>CAWHRH010000006.1:0-1082551 GCA_963831765.1 uncultured Gammaproteobacteria bacterium | reverse complement strand
TGCGCGAACACGGATCGCGGGTACGAGCCCGATCTCGTCACGGCGTCTGCGGAGGCCCGCTGAGCAAATCGCGACGGGAGTCGCGAGCGGCGAACAGGTGCCCATACCAGCAGGCAGGTGAAGCTCGCCCAGCCGAGATACTTCCCCCATCCCGAAATGATCGTCCCGAATGCGGAGAGCGCCAACCCAAGTTTGGCCGTGAAGAAGTCTTCCAAGGCTTCCGCTATATTCGACTTCGTCTGTTCGTGCAAGCCGGCCAACTCGAGCACGCTATATCGGAGATAGCGCCGCGAGGCCGGCAGGAGGCCGATCGCGGTGGTTATGGAGCCGGACCGTTCGAATAGGTCCCAGCGACCAGTTTTCCTGGCAAGAAGAGCGCACGCGATCGGTGGAGCAATGGCCAGGAAGATGGCCGCGGCTCGGCGTACACGATACCGTTTCGGAGGCCACACGCCTGCCAGTTCTAGATAGCCGGATTCGGTTGCCATGATCAGGATGGCCGCGTAAATGTCACGGCACCTCTAAGGATCTGAAACAGCAACCGGCCGAGCAGCTGGCCTCGCCATCGCATCCGCCAACGCAATCTCGCCGAGGTAGACGCTGTCCTCGCGCAGCTTCACGGTCACCGTGCGCAAGTCACTGCCGTGCCGAACGCGAACCTCGTAGTCGCCGCTCGCCGCGGCCAGCCCGTCGAAGCGGAAATCCCCAAACGGGTCTGTGGTCGAGCTCATGACGAGACTGTCGTTCTGATAGAGCTCGACCGATGCACCGGCCACACAGTCTGCTTACCCCGTCGCTTGTGCGACTGACCGTGCCGCCAATGAAGCAGTGATCGAAGCGGGCCAGATTCCGGTACCAGACGCGCGGGCGTGTTCCGAGCTCCGGCTCCAGGACGCGCAGACCCTCGCGGCTTGCGATTTCTCCCATGGCGGCATCACTCGTCTTGACGGCCCGAAAGACCTCCGTCGGACACACCGGCACGCAACGCGGAGCGGCGCACCCGCATCGAGCAGGTGCGCATCGAAGAACCAGTTCTGCGGCAGCTGCTCCTCCTCGTTCCAGACGATCGCGCCGTACGGACAGGCCTCGACCAGGTCGCGCCGGCCCTTCGCCTTCACCGGGTCGATGATCACGATGCCGTCCGCGCGCTTGCGGATGGTACCGTCACCGCCCGCAGCCCTGATGCACGGCGCGTCGTCGCAGTGATTGCACATGCGGGCACGTACGCGGCATCGACCATGGGGGTCGCGCCACGCACCCGTCTGCGGATGCGCATGACGCCCGGTCCCTGCGCGGCGTGGGGCGCCGTGTAGCCGGGGAATTCGTTGCCGACCAGCTCGTCCTTGGCGGCCAGCGTGCAGTTGTTGCAGTTCTCGCAGCGCGCGACGTCGACGATCAGATTCCACTTATTCATGTGATCCACCTTCAGGCTGCTCGCTGCGGCGCGCAGCGGAAAGCGCTCGGCGCGCCCGCCAGCGCTCGACCTGCGACCATGCACGAATTCGGCGCCATGCTGCTCGTCCCGCGGCTCTGCGGCCGCGAGGACGTGAGCGTGTTGAGGCAGCCGCCAATCTCGACGCGTTCGCCGTCGACCTCGATCATTTGGTACTCGGCGCTGGATTCGTAGGACTTCACCACACCGCGTGCGACCATCGGCGAAACGTCTGCGGCGCAGATCACCGCGCCGCGATCGTTCCAGATCTTTACCAGGTCACGGTGTTCGATGCTGCGCTCGCGGGCGTCCAGGTCATTCATCCGCAGCAGCTAGAAATAGTGCCCGCCGATGCACGCGCGGTGGTCCTCGATGTCGTTGACAGCGCTCTTCTTGCCGTCCACGTGCGTATGGAAGCTGTAGCGCGAGTGCGTGGCGATCATCTGCAGCGGAAAGCGTTCGGCGATTCCAGCCGTATGCGGTCCCTCCCACGAGGGCATGTAGCGGTTCAGCACCGGGCGCTCGGGATTGTTCGGGTCGTGGCGCTTGAGGTTCTCCGGAATGAACTCGAGCTTGCCGCTCGGGGTCTGCAGTCCCTTGCCGAATTCCTCCGCCCATTGCGACGGGCAGCGGCTGTGGCTCCGCGATGTCCTTCGCTCGCCCCTCCGCGAACCAGCGGAAATTCACCGGGGAGCGCAGCGACTCGGCCTCGGGCGGCACCACGAAGTAACCCTTCTTGACGAACTCCTTCCAGGAGATGTGCTTCGGCAGCTCGGAGCTATCGAAGACGCGCTTGGCCCAGTCGAGCTCGCTGCACCCTTCGGTGAAGACGGCCCCGAGTCCGAGCCGCTGCAGGATTTCCTGGAAGATCTGGTAGTCGGATTTCGACTCTCCCAGCGGCTCGATGCACTTGTGCTGCAGGGCGATGACGCGGTGATTCACGCCGTTGAAGCCGTGCCAGGCGTAGCCGCCGGAGCCGGACCACTCACCGATGTCCCAGCGCTCGAGGTTCGTGCAGGCCGGCAGGATCACGTCGGCGAACTGCGCTTCGCCTTCGTTCCAGATGCTCTGGTTGACGACGAACTCGATGCTCTCGTGCCGGTACGCCTCGACCATGCGATTCGACTCGGTCAGCGTGCTGAAGGACGAGCCGCCGTACTTGTAGATCATGTGGATGCGCGGATACCCGGGCATCGGGTATGTGAAGGGCGCGAACTGGATCTCGGGCGCCATGCCGTCCCAGAGGTAACCGGTGGCCTGGCCTTTGATGATGGCATCCGGGAACTGCTGGCGCGGGATGAGCTGCCGCACCGGGTTCATGCTCAGAACGTGCGGCATCCGCTGGTAGTTGTTGACCGCATTGCCGGTCCACTGCAGCTCGCCGGAGATGCCGCCATCGGCATAGCCGGGGAAATAGAACTCGTGGTCCACTGGCGTGCCGGCCTGCAGGCCGCCCATGTTGATGCCCGGCTTCCCCAGCCCGCGCATCGCCATCATCATGACCATGCAGCGCGCCCACTGCGGGCCCGTAGCGCCGCGACCGGCGCCGCCGAACCCGGTACCGCTCATGCCGCAGGACAGGTAGGTCTTCTTCTTCGCCCATAGCCGCGCCAGTGCACGCACGTCCTTGGCCGGAACGCCGGTCTCAGCCTCCTGCCATTCGGGCGTCTTCGGCACACCGTCGCTTTCGCCCATCACGTAGGCGCGCCACTCCTCGAATCCGGTCGTGCGCGTGCGGACGTACTCGGCGTCGTACAGACCCTCCTCGATCCACACGTACATGATGGCGATCGCCAGCGCCGCATCGGTGGCGGGCCGGATCGGAATCCAGCGGCCGCCGAACAGCTGCGCCGTCGGGTTGTAATGCGGATCGATGTGGATGAATTCGATGCCGAGCTCACGCGCCCACAGCCGGCGCTGTGTGCTCTCGAAGCCCGTGTAGGCGCCATTGGTGCTCTCCGGGTCGCTCGACCAGAACACGATCTGCTCGGCATTCTGCAGGCAGTCCTCCACCGTGCCGTAGTTGCCGGCGACGCCGACGCGCTGGCTGTGTCCCCAATGATGCATGGCGCCCCAGTACCAGCCCTCCCAGCTGTCCGGATTGGCGGCCATGCGTGTAAAGCCGATCAGGTTGCCGAAGCGGGTCAGGGCGCTGAGGTAATAGCCGACGTTGCCCCACTGATGATGCGAGGACATCGGGATGAAGATCGAGCCCAGCGCCGTACGCGCGCTTCTGCCGCCGGATCTCGTTGGCGACGATGGTCAGGGCCTCGTCCCAGCTGATGCGCTCGTACTTGGAGATCCCGCGGTTCTGCGGATTGCGCGCGCCGTTCGGATCGAAGTCGACCCGCTTCATCGGGTACAGCAGCCGCTGCTCGGAATAGGTGGTGGACTTCACCGCCAGCGCATGGGGCGCGACCACGCCCTGGCGGCGGGGTGTGAATTCCCGCCCGCGCGCCTTGATGGTCCAGCTGGGGGCGTCCTTCGCGTCAAACTCGATCGGCGTGACGCGCACGATGCGCCCGTTGCGTACATACACGAACAGCGGGCCGCCGTTGGTCATGTTGGTGTAGCGGATCGTGCCGTCGGGCTGCGGCGTGCCGAACCGAAGTCCTGCCTTCATCATGAAGTTCAGGGTCTGCATCCACCAGACGAAAGGGGATCTGGGCCGGTGATCTGGACCTTGAAGTTCTTGGCGGCATGCACGATCTCGCCCATGTCCGCTTGGGCTGCATCATGGTGAGGGCCGTGTCGACGTCCTTGAACATCATCACGACGTCGGGTTTCGGGTGAAGGCCGGAGACGGCGCGCACCCGGCCGCCGCTTGACGATGAAGTGCCGCGCGATGCTGCCGTCCTTGAGCTGAATCTGGGCCACCGCGTTGTGACGGCCGCAGCATGGTGCGAAGTGCGGGGAACATCGCGGCAAAGACATTGAGCATCGGACCGAGTGCCGAACAGAATTATCCTCAGGACCGAGGCGCTTGACCGCAGTGATCATCGCTTTCATGTACTCAGTCTCCAACAATATGTGGGTGCAGTGCGGCAGCAGAGTGGAAATGCCGAGGAGTAAACCTTACTTCCGTTGTGCTCCTGGAACGAGACACTGGTGGTAAATGCCCGTTTATCGGCAGTTAACGATGCTTCGGAAGTGGCAAGTAGAGTGAGCAGGAACGTGATTCCTGCCCGGAGATGCTCAAATCTCGTGTGTGGGGCGATGTGCAGATCGCACCTGAGGTCACACGAGACAGTGGACGTCTATGCAGAGCGCTCTGTTTTGGTCAACGCGCGAATTGGATGTCCAAATAAACGAAGCTGCCACGCCAGGCCGGCTGGAGGCAGCTCAAGGCATATGCGCTATCCGAGGGCGATTTCCCCTTTGAACTCCACGTTCAGGCTCAGGCCGGGAATCTCCAGTGTGACCTTGCCAGGGAGCGTCTCCGTTCCGGCAATTGCGCCGCGCGCCAGGGCGTTCGCAACTGCTTGTTCGATCTGCGTGTTGACCGTGCAGGCCGAAGGACTTCAGGAACTTGCGTACGCTCAAATTAAAGACTTCCTCGTTCATTGCGGACCTCCCCATGGGTTTAGTTTCGCCAGCGATGGACGTTGGCGGATCATCCGCCCAAAGGGCAATTCGGTCAACGAAAAGAGGAGCGCGTGCGCTTAGAGCGGCAGAGCCCCTGCGGCGCACATCGAGCGAGAAGACCGCTGCCCTTTGCGGCCGGTTCCGGCACTGCTTCGAGTGTTGCCGTACCAGCGTATCTTCTCGATCTGGTCAGGTCATGCGCCCCTCGTCGGATCGCTCCGCGCTCGACGCCGCGCGGCTTCTCGTCCCGCCTCGAATAATCTACGCGCACTAAACACCGATCGCTCTGGTTTCCTGCTGGGAAACTTGCATGCATCGAAACACGATTGTCCTGACGGGTGCCGGAGTTCTACGCTGTGACTCATGAAGGCGAATATGGCGAAAGACTCATTCCAGCGATACGCCGCTTGCTCGCGGCGATCGGAAGGTGTCATCGCACGTGTTGTCCGAAAGTGGGCGCGGGCCGTCGGGGTCATTTGCGCCGGCGCGTTGCTGGCCTCGTGCCGTGAAGGTGTGCTCGATCCGCACGGTCCGGTTGGTGAGGCGGAGCGAGTCATTCTCTACGATGCCACCGCCATCATGCTGGCGGTCGTGGTTCCCGTGATCATCCTGACGTTGGCGTTTGCGTGGTGGTTCCGGGCGGGCAACCGGCGGGCCGTCTATCGTCCAGACTGGGAGTATTCGGGCACGATCGAGCTCATCGTCTGGGCCATCCCGGCGCTCGTCATCCTGTTTCTGGGCGGCATCGCCTGGATCGGTTCTCATGAACTCGATCCGCCAAAGCCGCTGGCATCCGCTAGCGCCCCGCTCGAGGTCGAAGTCGTTTCGCTCGACTGGCGATGGTTGTTCATCTATCCGCGCGAGCACATTGCCACCGTGAATCGTCTCGTCGTACCGACCGGCGTGCCGGTCCACTTCCGGCTGACCTCCACCAGTGTCATGAACAGCTTCTTCATTCCTCAACTTGGCAGCCAGATCTACACCATGGCCGGGATGACGACGCAGCTCAATCTGCAGGCAGATCAAGCCGGCACCTACCCGGGGTTCTCCGCACAGTTCAGCGGACCTGGATTCTCTGACATGCGTTTTACGCTGGTGGCCGACTCCAGCGAGAAATTTGCGAGTTGGGTGGCCGGCGTGCGTACAGGCGGCGGAGTGCTCGATAGCGCAACCTTCGCTGCAGCTGGCTCGACCCACCCGAGGGGACGGTGACTTGACCTACGGCACCCTGGCAGATGACCCGTTCGACATGGTCGCACACGGCCACATGGCGACCCTGTGGTCGCCTCAAAGAGGCGCTCTGACATGTTCGGCAGACTCAATTGGTCCGCTGTTCCATTCGACCAACCCATCATCATGGGCACATGCGGCACGATCGTCGCTGTGCTGCTCGGCCTTTCTATTCTCATTACGGCCAAGGGATGGTGGCCGTATCTGTGGCGCGAGTGGATCACCAGCGTCGATCATAAGCGCATCGGCGTCATGTACATGATTCTGGGCCTCGTCATGCTGCTTCGTGGTTTTGCCGACGCCATCATGATGCGTACCCAGCTTGCGCTCGCTGCGGGACATGCTCTGGGCTACCTGCCGCCCGAGCACTACGACCAGATCTTCACCGCGCACGGCACCATCATGATCTTCTTCGTGGCGATGCCGTTCGTCATCGGGTTGATGAATTTCGCCGTACCGCTTCAGCTCGGTGTGCGCGATGTGGCGTTTCCGGTGCTGAACTCGGTGAGTTTCTGGCTCACCGCCTCCGGCGTTGCGCTGGTGAATCTCTCGCTTTTCGTCGGCGAGTTTGCCCGGACCGGTTGGCTTGCCTATCCACCCTTGAGTGAGCTCGCCTACTCGCCCGGGGTCGGGGTCGACTACTACCTCTGGTCGCTGCAGCTATCGGGTGTGGGCACTCTGCTTTCGGGTATCAATCTGACCACGACGATATTGAAGATGCGCGCGCCGGGCATGGGCTACTTGCGCATGCCGATCTTCTGCTGGACCGCGCTCGCTTCGAACCTGCTGATCGTCGCCGCATTTCCTGTGCTCACCGCCACCTTCGCCATGCTCCTGCTGGACCGCTATTGCGACTTCCACTTCTTTACCAACGAGCTCGGCGGCAACCCGATGATGTACATCAACCTCATCTGGATATGGGGCCATCCGGAGGTGTACATCCTGATACTGCCGGCCTTCGGCGTGTTTTCCGAAGTGGTCGCGACATTTTCCGGAAAGCCGCTCTTCGGCTACCGCTCGATGGTGGCCGCCACCATGGTCATCTGCGTCCTCTCCTTCATGGTGTGGCTGCACCACTTCTTCACCATGGGCGCGGGTGCGAACGTCAACGGCTTCTTTGGCATCATGACCATGGTCATCGCCGTACCCACAGGCGTAAAGGTCTTCAACTGGCTGTTTACGCTTTACGGCGGGCGCGTCCGCTTCACCGTGCCGATCTACTGGACACTCGGCTTCATCGTCACTTTCGTCATTGGCGGCATGACCGGGGTGCTGATGGCGATTCCGCCCGCCGACTTCGTGCTCCACAACAGCCTGTTCCTCATCGCGCACTTTCACAACGTCGCGATCGGCGGCGTCGTGTTTGGAGCCATGGCGGGATACACCTACTGGTTCCCGAAGGCCTTCGGCTTCAAGCTCAACGAACGCCTCGGCAAGGCGATTTTCTGGTGCTGGTTCATCGGCTTCTACCTTGCCTTCATGCCGCTCTACGCGCTGGGCCTGATGGGTGCGACCCGGAGGATGCAACACTATCCGGATACGCATTGGCAACCGCTCATGCTCGTGGCGCTGGCCGGAGCGGTCGTGATTCTGATTGGGATTGTGCTGACGGTCGTGCAGCTGGCGGTGAGCATTCGTGAGCGGCGCGCCAACCGCGATGAGACCGGAGATCCCTGGAACGCACGGACTCTCGAGTGGTCGATGCCCTCGCCGCCGCCCGCCTGGAATTTCACGGTGCTGCCGAACGTTGCACAGACCGACGCCTACTGGGAGATGAAGAAGGAGGGCGTGCCTCGCCGGGCGCTGCCGGTCTCGTTCGTGGACTTGCACTTGCCGCGCAACACTCCCGTCGGAGTCTTCATGGCGTTCTTTGCGGTGATCTTGGGGTTTGCGCTGATCTGGCGGATCGAGTGGCTTGCCGCGGTGGGTCTCATCGGCGCCATTGCGGTGGCCCTGCGGGAGTCCTGGAAAACGGATCGGGAGGAACTGGTGCCGGCGCAGCAGGTCGCGGCATTCGAGCGTGCGCATCGGCCCTTCGAGCACGATCTCGCGCCTGCCGGCGACTTCGATGAGCCGCGCGAGATCGGTCATGACCGCCGCCGCGCCCGGGTTGCGACAGAGGGTGAGTCATGAGCACTGGCGAAGAAGCTCTGCACGGTACGGCTGGCGTCCCGCTTGCCTTGCGAGGACCTGCGCCTCCGAAGGTGGTGGCGGGCTTCGGATTCTGGCTCTTTCTGCTGTCCGACATCATCGTCTTTGCCGCTCTTTTTGCGGCCTATGCGGTGCTGTCCGGCTCCACGGCAGGTGGACCGAGTGGTGCAGAGCTCTTCGATAAGCCGCGTGTGTTCCTCGAGACCCTGTGCCTGCTGGCCTCGAGTGTGACCTGTGGTTTCGGCTCAATGGCGATGTTTCGAAACGACGCGCGAGCGATGTATTTCTGGATGGGGATCACGTTCCTCCTGGGAGTGTGCTTTCTGACCATCGAAGGCAGAGAGTTCGCGAGCATGGTGGCCGCCGGTGCGGGTCCCTCTCACAGCGCCTTTCTGTCAGCCTTCTTCACCCTCGTCGGAACGCACGGCTTGCACGTCAGCGTGGGTCTGATCTGGCTCATCGTCATGCTGCTTCAAGTGGCGACTCTCGGCTTCCAGCCCATGGTCACTCGCCGGTTCTACTGCTTCGGCTTGTTCTGGCATGCGCTCGACATCGTCTGGATCGGTGTATTCACCATCGTATATCTGGGAGCGAAATAGTGGACATGCAGGTTGAGGCGCAAGGTCACGCGCCAGGTGTCGACCCTCACGAGCAGCACAGTGCACGCGGTTACCTGATCGGACTGGGATACGCCCTCGCGCTGACCATCGCATCGTTCTGGGCCGCCACGACCTCATTCGTGTACGCGCCGGCCGTGCCGGTACTGCTCGCGGCGCTGGCGATCGCGCAGATGGGGGTGCACCTGGCGTTCTTTCTCCACATCTCGAGCGCGCCCGACCAGGCGAATAACTTCCTCGCATTGGCATTCGGTGTGTTTGTTTCGGGCCTGATCATTTTTGGCTCCATCATGATCATGGCCCATCTCAACCACCACATGATGCCCATGGATCAACTCATTCAGATGCAACGGTAGCGCTCCATGGCGATCGCCCAGACGGATCCGCTGATAACCGCCCTGGCCACCCCAGGGTGGCGCGATTTTCTGGAGCTCACCAAACCCAAGGTGAGCTTGCTCATCGTGTTCACAGCGATCGTCGGGATGGTTCTGGCCTCGCCAGCGATGGTGCCACTGCAGGCATTAGTGTTCGGCACGCTTGGCATCGCCATGGCATCAAGCTCCGCGGCAGCACTGAATCACATCCTCGACCGGCGCATCGATAGGCAAATGGTTCGCACCAGGCGGCGACCGCTACCAACCGGCCGATTGCGCACGAGTCAGGCGCTTGGCTTTGCCGGCATCCTGGGTGTCGGCTCGATGCTGGTGCTGTGGCCATCGGTCGGAGGTCTTTGCGCCCTACTGACGTTGGGATCACTCATCGGGTACGCGCTGATCTATACCGGCTGGCTCAAGCGCGCCACGCCGCAGAACATCGTGATTGGCGGCGCCGCCGGTGCCGCGCCTCCGGTACTTGGATGGGTGGCCGTGACTCACTCAATTGATGCTCAGGCATTGGTGTTGTTCCTGATCATCTTTACATGGACACCGCCGCATTTCTGGTCGCTGGCCATTGCGCGGCGCGACGAGTACGCGAAGGTGGGGATACCCATGCTGCCGGTGACCCACGGGATTCCGCATACGCGTCTTCGAATCTTACTCTACACCGTCCTACTGATTCTGTGCACGATGATACCCATCCTCGTCCGCATGAGTGGATTGATCTATCTGGCGGCCGCGCTCGTGCTCGATGCGCGCATGCTTTACCTGGCCGTCGCTCTTCACCGAGGCGTTCGGCCTGAACTTCCGATGCGAACCTTCCGCTTCTCCATTGCCTACCTCATGGCCTTGTTCGGCGCGTTTATCGTCGATCATTACTGCAATCTGCCGCTGTAGCGTGGACCTTTCAAAATGACCCGCGGTGTAGTCGTTCGATATTTGTCCCCCGGCTCTACGGCCGGCAGGAGCGACCGGTGCCTGACGAGACTCTGATACGCTTTCCCGTGGCGCGCCAACCGGGAGGGCGCGAGCCGCGCGACACCCGCGGCCGGCCGATGCGCGACCTGCGCATATCGGTCGTGGACCGGTGCAATTTCCGTTGCACGTACTGCATGCCACGGGAGACCTATCACGACGGCTACCGGTTCCTGAAGACCGCGGAGCGGCTGTCGTTCCAGGAGATTGTCCGCCTCGCGCGCCTGTTCGTGCAGCTCGGGGTGCACAAGCTCCGCATCACGGGGGGCGAGCCGCTGCTGCGGACGAATCTCGCCGACCTGATCGGCGATCTCACGTCGATTCCGGGCGTCACGGACGTGGCGCTGACGACCAACGGCGTGCTGCTCGCGAAATACGCGGCGGAGCTCAAGGCAGCCGGGCTCAAGCCGCGTCACGGTGAGCCTCGACAGCCTCGACCCTGAGGTCTTCACGCGCATGAGCGGCGGGTTCGGCGGCGTTGAGGAGGTGCTCAACGGCATCGACCATGCCCGGCGTGCCGGCCTCGCTCCGATCAAGGTCAACGCAGTCGTCCAGAAGGGCGTCAACGATCACAGCGCGCTCGCACTGGTCGAGCACTTCCGCGACACGGACGTGGTCGTGCGCTTCATCGAGTACATGGACGTCGGCAATCGCAACGCGTGGCGTCCCGATCACGTGGTCCCCTCGCGCGATCTCGCCGCCGCCATCGGGGCTCGGTGGCCGATCCGGCCGCTTGGGCGCGGCTACCTTGGAGAGGTGGCCGAGCGCTACGCTTTCGCCGACGGTCGCGGCGAAATCGGGTTCATTTCCTCGGTGAGCCAACCGTTTTGCGGCGACTGCTCACGCGCCCGGCTGTCCTCGGACGGCTCGCTCTACACCTGTCTGTTTGCGGCCCACGGCACCGACCTGCGGTCGCGCCTGCGCACCGGGGCGAGCGATGAGGAGCTGCTCGAGCTGATCGGGTCGGTGTGGAACGCGCGCACCGACCGGTACAGCGAGACCCGCGCGGCGCTGCGCGCCGGGGCCGGGGCCGAACGGAAGATCGAGATGTTCCAGATTGGCGGCTGACCCGTGACCGCGACAACCACTCCGCAGGCGCTCGAAACCGTCAACACACCCGAGGAGCATGCGATCGTCATGAGCCGCGCCAAGAACTCCGCATCGCAGCGGGTGCGCGTGCAGTACTTCGCGCTGCTGCGCGAGCAGGCGGGCCGCAGCGACGAGGCGCTGGACACGTGTGCGCGCACGCTGCGCGAGCTGTACGAGGAGCTGCGAGCGCGCCATCGGTTTACCCTCGGGCCCGACATGCTGCGCGTGGCGGTGAATTCCGAGTTCGGCGCTTGGGAACAGCCGGTGCGTGCCGGCGACACGATCGTCTTCATCCCGCCGGTCGCGGGTGGTTGAGGGATCGGGCTCCATGCAGCGTTTCCGTTTCACTGACGTCTCGCTCGAGCCCGCGACGCTTGCCCGCTCGCTCGCCGATTCCGCTTGCGGTGGCTGCGCGGTCTTCGAGGGCTGGGTCCGCGATCACAGCGAGGGCCAGGCGGTCGTGCGCCTCGAGTACGAGGCCTACGCTGAACTCGCGGTGCGTGAGGGTGAGCGAATCGTCGAGGAGGCGATTCGGCGTTTTGGTGTCGCTCGGGCGCTGTGCGTCCATCGCACCGGGAGCCTCGACATCGGAGAGCTCGCGGTGTGGGTCGGCGCGAGCGCGGCGCATCGCGACGAGGCGTTCCGCGCCTGCCGCTATATCATCGACGAGGTGAAGCACCGGCTTCCGATTTGGAAAAAGGAGCATTACCGGAGCGGCGACTCGGGGTGGGTGAACTGTGAGCGCTGCGCGGCGCGTGCGGCCAGCGCCGAGTCCTCGAACGAACTAGCGTGATCAAATGTCGCTCAGCGCCTGCGCCAGCTGTCGGCTAAGATCCGCGATGAGGTCGCTCAAGGTGCCGACAGCGCCCGACGGGTCGGTGTCGGGTGTCGGGCCACTGCGCGAGAGGCGGCATTCACCCGACCGCAGAACTTCTTCTCCCCCCGCGGAGAGAATGCGCCATCGCGCGACAAGCACCGCTTGACCGCTGGAATTCACGTCGAACTGTTCAATGCCGACGCCCATTTCCCTCGCAAGATCGTCGCCCGATCCCACCGACAGGAGTATTTTGTCCGCGGGCAACAGCGAGGACAAGTCCGCCGCCAACACGGCGGGTATTGCCGTATCCAGTCGCTCCGCCCAGAGTGTCTCGCGGGGATAGATAATTTCATTCGAGCCTTTGCGGACCGCGAGCGATGCGTTGAAGATGTAGGCCGGTATTTTTGTGTGAACCACGACCGTACGTGAAGCACCGGTGGCATGGTTTGCCGTCTCTCTCGCCGGCAGCGGCGTCAACACAAATTGCCGCGAGGTATCGGGCGGCGCTGGTTTTAGGAAACTGCAGCTCGTGAGACCGACGTAAACCATGAGGGGCATGAGAATGCTCACGGGAAGCGCCAGCGTGCGGCGCGTATCGTTGCGGCGTTTCATGGTTTGTTCTCCAGTTTCTCGCGACCGGTAATCAGAGCGTTGGGGTGCTGTTTCAGAAAGTCGAGCAGCGAGGTCAGAGACTGCAGGGAGTTGGAGAACTGGCGCAGCGCCTGATCAAGGTCGTTGGGTAGTGGCGCATCGGGCGCAAGTTGGATGCGTATGTTTTGTGCGGCACCGCGTACCTGAACGAGGGCGCGATCGGCATCCGTAAGGGTTTTTGCGACTTGGTCAGCCAACGGATCAATGCGGTTGTTGAGTTTCTCCCCCACCAGTCGATATTGTTCCAGGGTCGCGTGCACGGCGACCAGGTCCTTCTTCAGATCCGGCGATGAAGCCAGTCGATCCACCGAGCCCAGCACCTTGATGAGGCCGTCATGGACTTCCGCGAGGTGCAGACTGCTGACCGAGTCATTGAGGTTGACCAGCAGCGCGTTCAGATTTTTCTCTATGCTTTTGAAATCGAGACTGGCGAGGTTGTTCATCAGTTGCTGCACATCGGTGGGCTCGCTGGGCACCTCCGCATAGATCTTCTCGAGCTGATGGAATCCCGGCGGCGGCGCATTCGGCTCAAATTCGAGGCCCACGAAAAGAACGCCGGTGAGCAGACTGTTGGTTTGCAGGCTCGCACGCAGTCCATCGCGAACACTACGCTCTACGGCGCCGCGCGTGAAGAGATCCACACTCTCGTCGCCCAAGCGCTTGCGCAGCAGCGTCTGGTCCACTTCGAGGATCACCGGTAGCGCAAAATCTCCGGTGGCTTGGTTGAACCGGATCATGACCCGCTTGACGAAGCCGATGGTCACGCCGCGATATTTCACCGGAGCCCCTTCACTGAGTCCATTGAGCGAATTGTCGAAGTAAACAACCATCTCGTCGGTTCGCGAGAACAGTTTCGAGGAGCTGAACAGCAGCAGGCCGAGCACGCCGAGCGCTGCGCCGATAACAACGAAAAGGCCGATCGCGGTGGTATTGACCGGCTTGCTCATGGGGCACGCGGACTAATAGGGTTGGCGGCGCTGGCCTCGAGGGAGAACTCGCCGCGTGTGAGAAAATCCTTTACTGCGGGATCGGTGGAGCTCTTCAGCAGTTCGCTCGGATTGCCGCACGCCCGCATCGTACGGGTGCTCGCATCGAGAAATACCGACGTGTCGCCGATTGTGAAAATGCTTGCCAGTTCATGCGTGACGATGACGAAAGTGGCGCCGAGCGTATCGCGCAGTTCCAATATCAGATTGTCGAGGTTGCGCGAACTGATCGGATCGAGGCCCGCGGAGGGTTCGTCGAAGAATAAGACGTCCGGATCGAGCGCGAGGGCACGGGCGAGGCCGGCGCGCTTGCACATGCCTCCCGAAATCTCCGCGGGGTAATAGTCCTCGAAGCCCTTCAAACCGACCAGGGCGAGTTTTAGTCGAGCTATACCGCGGAGGTCGGCCGGCGGGAACTCGGTGTATTCGCCCAGAACCAGCTCGATGTTCTGCGCGAGCGTCAGCGAACTCCAGAGCGCGCCGCTTTGGAACAACACGCCAAAGCTTCGCAACTGTTCGGTCCGCGACTTCTCGTCGGATCGCCAAAAGGCCACGCCGTCATAGTACACATCCCCCTGAGCGGGTTGCTGCAATCCGATCATGTGGCGCAATAGCGTGCTTTTGCCGCAGCCGCTGCCCCCCATGATGATAAAGATTTCGCCTTGCCTAATCTTGACGTTGATGTTGTGCATGACGACGATTGATCCGTACGCCATGGTCAGATCGCGGATTTCAATTTTGCAGCCGGTGTCTGTTTCTGGATTTCATGGCTCAAATATTCAGGGCGTTGCAGATCACGGCGAACAGCCCATCCGATGCGATGATCCAAGCGATGCCCGTCACCACCGCCGATGTGGTGGTGTCACCGACAGCGGCGGCATTGGTGCCGCACTGCATCCCGCGCAGGCAGCCGGTGAGCGCCACTAAAACGCCAAAAAAGACGCTCTTGAATACGCCCAGCAGGAAGTTGACCAGGCTGATGGCCGCCAGCGTGCGGTGCAGATATAGGGCCGGCGTGACATCGAGCATCAGAGTTGACACCAAGAAGCCGCCCGCAATCGAGATCAGGTCGGCGAACAAACAGAGAATCGGCATCATGAATATCAGGGCCAACAACCTGGGAAGGACGAGGAACTCGACGGGCGAAATGCCGAACGATTGGAAGGCTTCGATCTCGTGGTTCACCTTCATCGTGCCCAATTGAGCGGCAAAGGCGGCGCCGGTGCGCCCGCACATGATGATGCCGGTCATGATGCACGCCATCTCGCGCACCGTGGCGATGCCCACCAGATCGGCCGTGAAGATAGAGGCCCCGAACGGGCTGAGTTCCGCGGCACCCACGAATGCGAGGATCGATCCGATGAGAAAATTGATGAGCGCGACGATCCCCACTGCCTCCGGTCCACACTGCTGGATCACGCGCAAGGTGTCCGACCAGCGGAATTGCGCCCGCCCACGCAGCAATTGCAACAAGGCCAGCACGCATTCACCCATGAAGCCGAGCATGGCGGCGCCGCCGTTCCACGCGTCAAGGCTCGACTCACCGATCCGCTGCAGCAACGGCTTCTTGGTGTCCTTGCGCGCTGCGTCCTTCTTTTCGGGGACGGCGTTGGCGAGCGCGATGAGCTGCGCGAGTCCATCCGGCAAAGTCCTGGCACGGAACTCGACGTTGGCTTTTGCACACAGAGCGTCAATGGCGAGAATGCGGGCCATCAAAGCGCCGCCCCACCGACCCAGCTCGTGGGCCGCAAACTCCAGGACGTTCACGCCGCCGGCTGCCAGCTCCTTTTCCAGTGGCCCGAGGTCCGGTAGGGCCCGTCGACCCAGCCAATCGCCGACAATGTCGACAACGACTACACCGGCCTCGCCTCGCCGAGCAGCCAGCCGGGGCGGGATGCGAGTCGATAGTCTTGCCATGCTCGCCGGCATTGCAGCCTCGTTCGGCCGTATCGCTTCAGACCGCCAACGCCTGGACCTGCTCTTCGGCCATATAGCGTCTGCGGTTGGCCGCGAGTCCCGTTGGCTTGTGCTCCTGATACTTGGTGCTTGACCCAAGGACCAGATCGATGAATGCACGGGACTTGAAGGGCAGGAATTTGCGACCGGCATAAAGCAGATACAGGTTAAATTCCTTCAACCGGAATTCGGTGAGCACGGGCCTCAGGACGTTCACGAACGCCGGATCGTTCAACAAGGTTGCCGGCAATAGGGCCAAACCGAGGCCGCCCGCGACGGTGATGGCGACGTCCGCCATCGTGCGGCAGCGCAAAGCCACCCGCAGTGGGATTTCGACCGTGCCCTGCGCTGATTCGAGCGACAGAGACTCAGGACCGCTAGCCGTGATGAAATCGTGCCGGCCTAGATCTTCGGGGGTTTTCGGCATGCCATTGCGTTCGAGGTAGGCGCGCGAGGCGGCCAGGCGGAAGGGAACGGATCGGACGCGACGCGCCACGATGCCCGCCGGCAGAGACTCATCGCGTACCAGACGGAAGGCGAGGTCGTAGTTCTCTTGCACGAGATCCACCGTGCGATCAACGAAGGACACATCGACCACGACTTCCGGCCAGCGACGTCGATATTCGGCAAGCACGCTGGCTAACCCTAAGCCCGGAATGCACGTCTCGCAGAACGCAATGCGCAAGGTGCCGCGGGGCGAGGAGCTCAGCGATTCCATTTCGAGCTCGGTCTTCTGCAGATCCTGCAGAATGGCTTTGCAACGCTCGAGATAAAACGTCCCCGGCTCGGTGAGGCTTAGCTTGTGGCTATTGCGGTTGAGCAGACGCACTCCGAGCCGCTTTTCAATGGCCATGACGTGCTTGCTGACCATCGCGGTGGAGAGGTCCAGCCGGTCGGCCGCTCCCACGAAGCTGCCTGACTCGACCACCTGTCGGAATACGTTGATGCTGGTGAGTGTGTCCATGTGAGTAGTCCATCTCCTCAGTGTGTGTACGGCTTTATCGGGAATGAGTTCGAGCTCAGCGGGGACCTGGCTACGCTTTCAGAGTGGGTGAGCCATGGGCCGTAAGCCGCCTGCCAAACAATGCCTCGCCGGATCCTTTTGCGAACCCGATGCGAACAGGTCGTCTCGGAAAGCTCACCCACCAGGATTAGCCCCAACCGGCTTGCCTCATTATTCATCGGGCGCTCATTTATAAAACCGTACGGTTCGGTACAGTTTACATGAGTCTTAGCGCTTGTCAACGATATGCGCGAGGAACTTTCCGCCGAAATGATTTCGTCATCTTCGTTCATGGCTCTCTCCCTCGATGGACGGTTGACTTCACTGGGGCCCAGTGTGGAACGAGCGGCCACGACACGGACACGGCCGATTGGCTGATCTATCTGGGTATTTCGGCACGAAAGGGACGTCCGTTCGTACCATAATGCGTGACGACGCGCGGGTTCAGTTCAGGCCGGAGAATCCGGTCCAGAGCGCCGCCGATCTGTAATTTTTATTTGTTTCCAGCCATAGAGCCACGCATCGAGAGACCACGCACCGGGTCCCAGCAATGCGAGAGCGGCCGCAATGATCGCAATCCATGCAAATTGAGGCCAGGATGTCGGGTGCGAAACCATCTCCCAGATAGTGGTCAGCGCCACCAATGCTCCGGCGATCGGCGTCCACAGCCCCGCAAGCAGCAGCACGCCGAGTAAGGCCACTAGCGCGTGGAAAGCCGCGGGAGCGAACGGCGCGTGTCTTATCAGTGGGATGACACCATGATAAATCAAGGCACTGCCGGTCGCCAGACGCAACAGCAGCAGTCCGATGCCGGGCGCACCGTGGGCAAAGCTTGAGAATAGGCGCCGCATGAGCGAAGCGTAGGGGAGGGGGCTTCTCAGGCGATAGGTCCAAATGGATGGCGCGGGACATCCTTTCGGCTACAAACCTAATGCTGGATGATTCCGCGCTTTAATCCGATCATGGCGGCGTGAGTGCGGTCCTTCGCGCCGAGCTTCGAGAGTATGTTTCGGATCTGGCCTTTTACCGTGGCCTCGCTGATGGAAAGTCGTTTGGCAATTTCCTTGTTCGCCCTACCTTCGGCAATGAGGGCGAGTACCTTGACCTCAGCGGCCGTCAACGGATCATCCGTGGCGTGCTCGGCAAGCTGGAATGAGACTTCGGGGGAAATCGCCTTGCGACCAGCGTGCACGGCCCGAATCGTATCGAGCAGCTCCAAGTCCAGGGCGTCCTTGAGAAGGTAGGCGCGGGCGCCCGCCTTGAGGGCGCGCAGCGCCTGCACGTCACCGGAATAAGTCGTCAGCACGATGATGCGCGCCTCGGGGTATTCGCCCCGAATGGCGATGATCGCATCGAGCCCACTCATCTCCGGCATCTGCATATCCATCAATGTGATATCGGGACGGTGCGCGCGGAACTCCTTGAGCGCTTCGCGTCCGTTGGTTGCTTCGGCGACCACCCGCATGTCCGATTGAGTTGCGACCAGGCCGGCAATGCCCTGACGAATGAGCCGGTGATCGTCGACTGCCAGGATCCGGATGATATCGGAGTCGCTGCTCATGACGGCGGCGCCTTAGGTGTCGCGCCAAACGCCCGTCGTAGCCAGGAACGTCTTGCTCTCTGGGCGGTGTCGTAGGCGATCGCGCCCGGGATGCTTAGCTCGATCTCCGTTCCAGAACCCGGCGCGCTCCAGACCGTCAACTTGCCGCCAATCTTTTGCGCACGCTCCCGCATCCCGCGCAGGCCGAAGTGTCCGGCCGGTTCCTCGTCGGTTAAGAATTTCGGATCGATGCCTTTGCCGTCATCTCGCACACGAAGCTCAAAGCTCTTCTCGTCATAGCTGAGCTGCACCTCGACACGGTTCGCCCCGGCATGACGGAAGGCGTTTCGCAAGGCTTCGCTCGCAATCCGATAGATCTCATCGCGTATGAAAGGCTGCTTCTTTCGCGGGGTGCCTTCGACGTTCAGGCGTACTTCGGTACCACCGCCATGGCTGGGATCGCTCGCGAGCTCTTCCGTGAGTGCCTTGATTGCTTCGCTGAATTCGTGCGTCTCGACTGCGGAGGACCGTAATCCCTGCACGGCCTGTCGCCCTTCAGTCAGCGCTTGCCGGGTCTCATCGATCGCATTCTCGAGAATCGTCCGCGCTTGATCGGGACTCTTGGAAAGAAGCGCGTGCACCGTGCGAAAGCGAAGCAGCAATCCATTGAAGCTCTGCAGCAGCGTGTCGTGCAGCTCGCGCGCGATCCGTGTCCGCTCGTCCACGCGCGCTTCGACCTTCATGTCGAACTCGTGTGCCAGCTGCCGCATTCGTAGACGATACAGCATCCATAACAAGGCCAGAATCGCGGCCACACACAGCGCGCGAAACCAAGCCGTCTGCCAGTAGGCTGGCGCGATGGAAAAATCGAGCGATGCACCCGTTTCGTTCCAAACGCCACTGTTATTACTGGCGATTACTCGAAAGCGGTAATTGCCCGGAGAGAGATTTGAATACTGCGCCTCGCGATCGTTTACTACCTCCCGCCAGTCCGGATCTTGACCCTCAAGCTTGTACCTGAAGTGCGTCTTCGCGGGTTCGATGAGGCTGAGCGCCGTGTAGGTAAACGATAGGTCTCGGACCAACGGGGGCAAGCGCAGTCCGGATTTGGCATCAATGCTGTTGTGATCGGCGGTGATTTGCTCAATGTGGACCGGCGGAGCGAGGGTGTTCCTGGCCATGCGAGACGGATCGAAGAAGCTCACCGTGTCATAGTTGACGAACCAGATCTTCCCGTCGGACGACTTGGTTACCTGAGGGTGCATCCCGCTGAGGGTTGGAACCAGCCGAATTCCATCCGCGGCGTCAAACGCCGTTACGTGAATTGTTCGCTTTGGCTCGGTGACCCATGCGTCCAACTCTGCGCGCCCGACCTGCAGCAGGCCACATTGCGTATAAAGCCAATACGAGGATGAATTGTCTTCGACGATCCAGTGAACTTTGTTGCAAGGCAATCCATTTGCGGTGGTCAGCGTCGCAACATGCCCGTCGGTGATTCGGCTGAGGCCGTGTTCCGTTGCGGCCCATAGCGATCCGTCGCGGTTTCGCGAAAGGTCCGAAACCTTGCTAGCGACATCTCCATTATCCTTTAATGGCAGGTTTCGTGTTCGTCCCTGATGAAAATAAGCAACGCCGCCGCTGTACAGGCCCACCCAGACGCCGCCGTCGGGCTCGGGCATCA
Organism: uncultured Gammaproteobacteria bacterium; assembly: GCA_963831765.1. Taxonomy (GTDB): domain Bacteria; phylum Pseudomonadota; class Gammaproteobacteria; order Steroidobacterales; family Steroidobacteraceae; genus Bog-1198. The sequence goes on along the minus strand of CAWHRH010000006.1, from coordinate 1,062,461 downwards.
GGCCGCCACTTCCGGGTCCGCCCAACTCTTTCAAAGCCGCCCGCTCAATGATTTTACCGTCGACCAGATGCGCCAGACCGTCGTCCGCCGCGGTAAACCACATGCTGAGCCACAAGCCGTCGTGATTGTCGCCAACGATCGCGAATGTAGAGCCCACCGGCATCGACGGGACTGCAGTAAATTTCTCGTTCGCGAAGGCCACAAGCCCGCGCCATGCGGAAACCCAAATGCGGCCGTTCTCATCTTCAAAGAGCGAACCGATCTCATCGTCCACCATCCCCGGATGGCTGCTCTTTCGATACCTCGTGACGTTTTGATCCTTCCACCGGTAGAGCCCATCAGCCTCTGTGCCAATCCAAACGCTTCCGTCGCGCGCCGCGAGGACGGAGCGGACTTTTGACAGTCCCTCGGCCTCCGAAAACGGGGTGACCGCCAACTCATGAAATTGATCGAGCCCGGCGGAGGTGCCGACCCAGATCGTTCCTTCACGATCCTGAAACAGCGTCTTTACTTGATCGCTCGACAAACCGTCCACATGAGTGAACGTGGATGTCTTGCCCCCGGACGCGTACACGAGCCCGCCAGATGTGCCAATCCATAGGCCGTCATCCCGGTCACGAAACAGCCGCGTCGCCTTCAACGACGACGGTAGGCCATGAAGGGGGTAATCCACGACGCTTGTTCCATTGAGTTGACGAACGCTTCCGTCCATAACAATGACGAGGCCCGACTGATGATCGCCCTGCGCCAAGGTTTGTCGCTCCTTGATCGGCGTATCCAAATAGCGGGTTGAAGGACCGGGTTTCCAGCGCCATAGCCCGTTGACGGTTGCGACCCACAGGCTGCCCTCGCTATCTTCGTACAGGGACTGCACCGAGGCGCCGAAACTTCCGTCATCGCCGTAACATTGAGTGCCGTCGCTGCGAATCGCGCAGAGCCTTCCTGCACCTCCGAGGGCGGTCGCCGCCCATACGGTTCCATCTCGATCCTGCAAGAGCGCGTTAATTCTGCGCCGCCCGACAGCCGGTTGCTCCGTTAGCTGACCGTTCTTCCAACTCACGAGTCCTTCCCCCGTGCCTATCCACAAGGCGCCGTCGTGCGCCGGTAGGAGCGCCCCCACCTCCTTGCCGGCAAGCGCCCGCAGCGGCAACGGCACCGCTCGAACTCCGTCGAAGCGATACACACCTGTTTGTGTGCCCAGCCACAGATAACCATCCGGCGTCTGCGCGATTGTGTAGACCGCGCCGTCTAAAAATCCGTTGCGGAAGGTCCACGAGGTATGACCGTATTGGCCGATATCCAGCGATGGATCCGGCGCAGCAGGAACGGGAGAAGAGAACAATGCGTTAAGCGTGCCAAGAATAATCAGCGTTAGCGCAGGCTTGCTTGGCGACATAGCTCGTTGTTCTAGATGTTGGGCGTCGGCAGCTTCATAAGTAGTATCGCCCCCGATCCAGCGATAGCCAAGTGCGGGCTTGATGCGTCGCAACAATTCCCGCTTTCCATCGCGGGTCAAGGGCAATTCATCCCACTCGCATGTCCGATTGAGTCGCGACAAGGCCCGCAACCCTGACGGATGAGCCGGTGATCGTCGACTGCCAGGATCCGGATGATATCGGAGTCGCTGCTCATGACGGCGGCGCCTTAGGTGTCGCGCCAAACGCCCGTCGTAGCCAGGAACGTCTTGGTCTCTCGGCGGTGTCGTAGGCGATCGCGCCCGGGATGCTTAGCTCGATCTCCGTTCCAGAACCCGGCGCGCTCCAGACCGTCAACTTGCCGCCAATCTTTTGCGCACGCTCCCGCATCCCGCGCAGGCCGAAGTGTCCGGCCGGTTCCTCGTCTGCCAAGAATTTCGGATCGATGCCTTTGCCGTCATCTCGCACACGAAGCTCAAAGCTCTTCTCGTCATAGCTGAGCTGCACCTCGACGCGGTTCGCCCCGGCATGACGGAAGGCGTTTCGCAAGGCTTCGCTTGCGATGCGATAGACCTCGTCACGCATGAGCGGCAGCAGCGTTCGCGGCGTCCCTTCGACGTTCAGGCGTACTTCGGCGCCACCGCCGTGGGTGGGATCGCTTGCGAGCTCTTCCGTGAGTGTCTTGATGGCTTCGCTGAACTCGTGCGTCTCGACGGTGGAGGACCGTAGTCCCTGCACCGCCTGTCGCCCTTCAGTCAGCGCTTGTCGGGTCTCGTCGATTGCATTTTCGAGAATGGTTCGCGCCTGATCGGGACTCTTGGAAAGCAGCGCATGCACGGTGCGAAAGCGCAGCAACAATCCATTGAAGCTCTGCAGCAGCGTGTCGTGCAGGTCCCGTGCGATGCGGGTCCGCTCGGCGACACGAGCCTCCAGTGTCAGCTCGAACCGCCGTTGTAAACGCCGCACACGCAAGCGGTAGCCCACCCAAAAAAGCGCCAGGAAGAGGGCAGCGCAGAGCGCCCGAAACCAGTTCGTCTGGTAGTACGCCGGCGCGATGGAGAATTGCTGCGTGGCTGGGGTTTCATTCCAGACGCGGTCGCTATTCGCGGCCACGACGCGAAAGGTGTAGTTGCCCGGCGGCAAATCGGTGTAGAACGCCTGCCGGCGCGTGCCCGCGTCATGCCAGTCGCTGTCATACGGGTCCAGCCGATAGCGGAACTTGACCTCTTGCGAAGAAGTGAACGTCGGTGAGGTGTAATCGATCTGCACGTCACGCGGATTCGGTGCTAGTCGAAGCTTCGCGCTCGCAGGGAATTGCCTTCGATCGACCATCACGGATTCAATGTACGTCGGCGCAGGCAACGCCTTTCGTGACAACGTCGACGGGTCCACCATCTGCACCACTTGCCCGTTCGCAAACCATACACGTCCATCCGGCGAGCACGCCGCCGAATTGAAATACGGTGTGTTCGGTTGGGCTCCGTCCAATCGGTCATATATGCGGGTATGCACGATCGCTCCTGGGTCGGACCACCATCGCTGCAGATCCGAGTCCGCCAGCTCGAGGACGCCGCAATCGGTGTAGAGCCACCACCGTTTCTCTTTGTCCTCGATGAATGAAATGATACGACTGCACGGCAGGCCATTATCGGTCGTCATGCGCTGCACTTTGCCCCCGCGTAGTCCGACGAGGCCGTCTTCCGTCGCGGCAAGCACGGAGCCGTCTGCATTTACGGCAATCCGGCGGATGAACGAACTGGCCTTCAGATTCAGCGCGAACTTCTCGACAGTACCATTGCGAAGGCGCGCAAGCTCCCCGGTCACCGTTGCGATCCAGATCCCTCCCTGTGGATCCGGTGCGAGGGCGCGCGCCGCCGGAACCTGCGCCGTCTGGAATTCTTCGCGCACCTTGAAGTCCGAGATGCGCACGAGCTTTCGCGGATTCCCGGAATTTGCGGCCCAGATATTCCCATCGATGTCCTCGGTGATTGCCCGCACCAGTCCAAGCGGTTTGTGATCGGGTGCGGGGATCTGTTCGAAGCGCCGCCCCTCTTTCAACACATAAAGGGAGTCATCCACTCCAACCCACAAGTTGCCCGCGCGATCTTCGAGCAGAGAAGCGACTTGATGACCCGGAAGACCGGCGCCAGCCCGAAGAGAGGAGATGTTGCTGTTGACGATTCGGTCGAGCGAGCCGTCATTGGCAATCCAGATGGAGTCATCGCGGCTCGCCAGGACCCCTGCCGCCGCGTCTTTTCCCAAGCCTTCTGACGACGAGAAGGTCGTGACCGCTGGATCTCGAAAGCTGTCTATTCCATTCAATGTTGTAGCCCATATGATGCCCTCCCTGTCTTCAAATAGAAGGTTCACCGCATCGCTGGACAGGCCATCGGTGCGCCCATAGTGGTCCACGACGTTGCCATGAATTCGATACAGTCCCTTGCCTCGGCTCGCGACCCAAAGGCTTCCGTCGCGGTCGAATGTCATGGCGTTTACGTCGACTTTGCTTCCGTCGAACGTGGGCGTCACGAATGGTTTGACGACTCCTTCTTTCAATTGTCCGAGTCCCAGTCCCGGCCCTTCCGCGAGTATTCCGACCCACACGGTTCCATCCGGACCAAGGGCCAGGCTCACGATCCCGTGCTGTCCCACATTGGTTCTGAGCGCTGCAATCGGGTAGTTCTCCGACGCACCGTCACGCCAGTGCACGAGTGCCGTCTGGCCGCCGAGCCAGAACCCGCCCTTGCCGTCTGCAAGTATCGAATCGATCGGGCCGATCGATACTCCCTCTGCCTTTCCGAAGCATTTGACCGCGCGTTCGGTGACGTGACAGAGAGCCGAGTCCGAAATATTCGCGGCCGCGCGCACAACCCACAGCGACCCGTCAGGGGCCTCGCTCACGTTCTGGAACGACGAAAAGCCGTCCATTTGAACGTCGAAGACCACCGCCTCGTCTTTGATATAAGCAATCTCTTGGCTGCCTATCGCCCATAGCCCACCGGTGCGAGCGCCAAAGACCTTGAATACTTTGTTGCTGGAGTCCCCCTTGTACGCAAAGTGTCGGGGGAGAAACCGGACTCCATCGAATCTGTAGATGTCCGGGGCATAGGCCGAGAACCAAAGGAAGCCGTCGGAGGTCTGCGCTACCGTCAACATCCCAACCGGCGCCGACCCATCCTGTATCCGCCACGACGCGTGCAGGTACTGAGTGAGACGCTTATTCGGATCGAGCGCGCGGGCCGGGCGTGCCACGAGCAGCGTGCAGGTAAGGCAACAGATCACGGTGGCCGCAATCGAGGTCCGAGTGCCGGCAATGCTCGGCAGAATCCGTCGTCGATACAATCTTGCCTCTCCGCCAAGCGTCCAAACGGGCTTCACTGGACATCTGACCTTGGGTCGAGTGTTCGCTCGCGGCCGACAGGTCAGCGTCGACGGCCTGCGGCCGGGGCCACCTGGTTAGATGTCGTTGCGCAATTCTGGACCTGCTGCGCTGCGGCGTCACCTGGGACGGCGCACTGTCGGCCTCCCCTTGATTGACGGGCCAAAAGCGGCGGTAGGGAGACTGCCATTTTCCTGTGGGTTGGGGTATAGCCGCAACGCGTTGATTTAATAGGCCCTTCTGTTCTTCGTAAAAGGTGGTTCTCGCGGCGCATATTGGGTCTGTTTAGACCGATCGCGGGCCACGAGTTGTGGCACTTCATCGAAACGATTTCGAGATCTCGATGCTGCCCCCAGCGCCGCGCTCGCAGCAGCGAACAAGATCAGCGATGAGATCGCACGAATGAGAACCGACAATCGCATGCCGGCCATGCTTTGACATGAGGGTCCGCGAAACAATGCGCGCCAGGTTCACGAGCATTTCCTCGCAGTGATTGATCGTGAGGCTGCGCGCTGCATTGAGCGCATCGCCGCACTGGAACTGTAGAGTTCTATGCATGACGTCGCGCGAATCGCTCCCGTCGTTTCCTGCCGGGAAACTTGCATTCATCGCGGGCCGATTGTCGTCGTGCGCGCTCCTCTTTACAGTGCCATCGCATTGAATTCGAGTGACACACAAACCAGGAGAGTGAATTCCCATGAATAGATTTGCTATTAGTCTCATCGCGAGTGCGTTATCGCTCGGGGTCGCGGTCGCGGCCAGCGATAACGATACCGATCCATCGTCGAGCGAAGTTCAATCCGCGCCGGTTGCCACCGTGCAACTCGAAGGGGGCGCCGTGGCAGCCGGAATCGGATATGTATGGGGTCATGGCACCATCAAGTACCAAGACACCGAACGGACATTTAAAGTGTCGGGTCTGTCGATTGTCGACGTGGGGGCGGCCAGTCTCACAGCAACCGGGGATGTCTATCATCTCAGCAAGTTGTCGGACTTCGACGGCAATTACGTCGCGTGGAGCGCGGGGCTTGCTGTCGGTGGCGGCGGGTCGGCGACTTATTTGAGAAATGAGCATGGAGTTGTCCTAAGACTCCTCTCGACGCAATCCGGCGTTCGCTTCAATCTCTCGGGCAATGGAGTTCGAATTACGCTGAAGTAGTGAACGTGGCGTGACGGCGCTTCCTCGCGCACGTCACGCTTTCTTCAAATCAATCAGAGATGGTGGATATGCCCATGCTTCAAGAAGGTTCCCGTTGGTGCGTGGTGGTCGCGGATGATCACGGTCCGGAATGGGCGCAACCGGTGGGCTCAACAGAGTCCTCTCTACCGATTCAATATTGTTGCTTGGGGAAATCAGGAAATTTATTGCAGCGAGCGATACAGCGAGCCTCACGGGTCGCAACGGCGTCGCAAGTTCTGGTTACAGTCAACGAAGATTACCGGGAATTGTGGGAAACGCGGCTCCGGCAAGTGCGGCCAAAAAATCGGTTTATCGGCAATTGCCGCGCGGCATCCCTGCTGACGACCACCGCCGCCGTGCTGTCGATCGCTACGGATTCACCTTCGCATATCGTAACGATTCTCCCGGCTCGCTGTTTCGTGGCTCAAGAATGGGTGTTGAGCGCGGCGCTCGACCAGGCGCTCGCAGTACTGCCGCGGATCCCTGAATGCGCACTGACTCTCGGCATGATAGATCTCGAGGATGGTATTGATGAGGATTACTTGATTGTCTCCCGGGCGGATCGAGCGCCAGGGTTGGTGATCCAAGGCATGGCGCGACGGCCGGTGTGGTGGACTGCAAAACATCTTCGGCGACAGGGCGCGATGATTGCCTCCGGAATTCAAATCGGGTACGCCGGGGCATTTGCGGCACATATCTTCAAGTACTGGCCGGAACTTGCGGCCAGGGTGATGAAACTGACCGCGACCGCAACGAAAGCCGGCGTTGAGAAGGAACTTCCCGCTGACCCGTGCCGCGGCGGTCCGAGCGGATTTCCGCGAGCACTGGGCTGGCATTCCCCGTTGTTTCCGCAGCGAGCGTTGTGCGTGTATCAATGTGGCTGGAGCGGATTGCAGTCCGCGCGAGCCTCCGCCCGCATTAGCGCATTTGCGTTGGCGTCAAATGACTACCGAGATGCGTACTTCTCACATTTGTCGAAAATCGATGAAGAGCCACTGGACTTGCCCGCTGCAACATCATGAGGGCGAGCCTCATTAACGAATTGATGCCAACTGGGCACACCGGAGAATCGCCTTGGGCCACACAGTATCCGACTCAGCGCTCGACCAACTGTTCCGCGCGGCGAGAACCCCCAACGATTGGTCTGACACGCCGATCGAAGAGAACACCGTGCGTGAGCTCTATGGATTGCTGAAGTGGGGACCTACCTCTGCTAATTCTACGCCGGCCCGATTCGTCTGGGTGCGCAGCGCCGAAGGAAAGGTCCTTCTCGCCTCGCTGGCGATGGAGACGAACCGTCCGAAAATCCTGGCGGCGCCTCTAACAGTGATCATTGGCCATGACCTCGATTTTCCTGAAACGATGCCGAAACTGTTTCCCGCTCGGGGCGCAATGATGCGGCAGTGGTTCCAACAGCCTGGCCTCACGGAAGTGACTGCAATGCGCAATGGGACCTTGCAGGGTGCTTACCTCATTATGGCCGCGCGCGCCCTCGGACTGGATTGCGGGCCCATGTCTGGCTTCGACAATGAGGGCGTAGACCGGAATTTCTTTTCGGGCACACGCATTCGATCAAACTTCATCTGCAGCCTCGGCCATGGGAAGCCAGAGTCGGTGTTCCCACGTAATCCTCGATTGACCTTTGAAGAGGCAGGACGATTGGCTTAAATCCGCGTCGAAGCGCAGTGGTGCATAGAAGCTCTGGTCGGCGAGTTGTTTCGTGAAATCGACCATCTATTTCGTCCGCGGATCCTTCTCGCCGAGGCGGGGATACACGGCGGCCCGGTTGGGCTTCGACTCGTTGTAAATCTTGCGCCTCGCGAACAACCAATGGCCGTTGCGTTTGACCAATTCGTCCTCGTAATGGCCGAAGTAGAGCAGCTGTACGTCCTGCTGGGGCGTTCTGTTGGTGATCGCAAACCAATAGGCGATCGTCGTCGCCTTGTTGCCGTCGACATCGATCACGTGATTGATGATCTGGTGGTGCGTCCTCGGCCGCGAGTTAGCGCCTTCCGGGATATCGCTGCGCAGAATGGCGCCGAATCCCGTCATCGCCTTGCGGATGGCATCGCGGCCATGCTCCACGCCGCCGACCCACTCGAGCACCCCGTCCTCCGTCCAGGTCGATATCACGGTGTCGATATCCCCAGCATCGACCGCGATCATGTATCGGCTGGAGAGATTCTCGATCTCCGCGCGATCGTCGGCGTAGCCGGCGAAGGCCCGGGTTGCCAGGGAACAAAAAAGCAAAGCAGCCATCGATATAGCAACACGCCCCATGATTTCCCCGTCAGTGTCGGACTACGCTCGAACTCGAAACATACGCTCCCGCAACCGTCGAAGGAAATATTCCCGGAAGACCTAAGCGAAGGGGGTCGTCGAACAGGCGCGGGGGCCTATCCGATGCGTTGAACTGCTTCTAACTTGGCAAAGTCCCGGTCAAATGTGGCGAGCGGGATGTGTCCAGCCTTTTTGGCAATTTGCAGTGCCAGGCAGTCGGAGAAATCCACTTTGGTATATCGGCGGAACTGAGTGAGGGCCGCGCTCACGACATCTGTGTCTTGGAGAGTCAGCTCTTGGTGATTTAATAGCATCTCGACCGCGGTTGCGATCTGTTCGCGAGGCAGATCGTAAACCGAGTCGAGAACCCATATCGTTTCGGCGAGGATCAGATGAGAAATCCATGCGCCCTTGCTGACCATATCTTCAGCGGCGCGAACTTGCTCTGCATCGTCGCGCGCGATCAGGCGAACCAGGACGTTGGTATCAACGGACAGCATGCCGCCGTCGAACGTATTTGCGAATGCCAGCTTTTACGTCCACCGGGAGCTTGGTCGTCGCGCCTTTGGGGAACAGCGCTTGATGTATTTCGGCGGAGCTAAAGCTCCCGGCGCGTCGAACGATGACGTTGCCGTGTTCGGCGTGCCACTCGAGCATGGATCCTGGGCCAATGCCGAGTTTCTTGCGCACTTCCGCTGGAACGGAGATTTGTCCTTGCGCGGTGACTTTGGATTTAGCAATGGGCATGGCTTACATTACCGGGGTAATGCATATGCTGTCAAGACCGCGGAGAGTCCTTGGAAATCGGGCGCCTCTTACGACTATCGAACTTTTTGCCAAAAGTCGCCATCCGAATAGAGTCGGCTTTTATGTAGTTTGTGTTAAATCGAAATAAAAACTCCTAACTTATTGATATTATTATTTTTCTGGTGGAACCGGGGATCGAATGCCCGCCTTTTGCGGCCGATATTCAAATCAGCGTTTGGAGCGAACAGTGTTTCTACTTTTTGCAGGGGCAGAGGGCGGCGGATTGGTGAGACCGCCCACTAGCGCCTTCAATCCAGTTTCAAAGCTCTCTGGAAAATCAATCATCTGCGCTAGAAACTCATGCATGGACTGGCTCTGTTCATAGGTTACCCAACCCACGGTGTAGGCGATTACCGAAGCGCAATAGCTCAGCGCGTGGCGAGCGCTCAACCCGGCGTCAACCAATGGTGCCGCTATCCGCTCGGCAATTACCTTTGGATCTTCAATGGGTGATGCTGCCAGAGATAGCCGCGCTGAGTCGCGATGTACCAGCATCACGCGACGTAATGCGGCCAAGGCCCGCGCAAATTAGCATCCGCTTCGCGCGGGGCCTCCATACTGGGCCAGCGAATGGATTAGTAAACGCAGGTCATTAGGGCTGGCGTGACCCCGGTGAGCAGATTTGGTGGGATGGCGGCATTCCCACGTTGCGTGTCCCTGATAGCGCTACCTTTTGAGCTAAGATATGTCCGAGTTAATGGCCCCGTCAAGGTCACCCGACTAATTTGGCAGCGCCTGTGCATTTACTTCTGTCGTCCACGTACAAAGGATGGTCGGGTTAGTCCTAAATCGAAATTGCAAACATAAAAAGGTGCACCATCAAAATGGCACAAAAATTTTTCCTCGGGACTGGAGTGTTTTTCTTGGCCATCGCCGCGCCGGCTGCGGGCGATCATGCATCAATGCCTCCCTATTTGGATACCCGATTGACGGTGGAACAGAGGGCTGCCGACTTGGTTGGCCGGATGACTCTTGCCGAGAAGGCCTCGCAAATGCAAAACAATTCCGCAGCGGTGCCAAGGCTCAATGTTCCAGCCTATCAATGGTGGAGCGAGGCGCTCCACGGGGTCATCAACGAGGGAGTGACCGAGTATCCGGAGCCCATCGGTCTGGCTGCCACCTTTGATACGCCAGGAATTCACACCATGGCGGCACAGATCGGTATCGAGGGGCGGATCAAGCATGTACAAAATGCGCGCGAAGGGCACACTGGTCTGATGGGCGGCTTGGATTTCTGGTCGCCGAACCTAAACATTTTCCGCGACCCGCGCTGGGGTCGCGGACAGGAAACCTACGGTGAAGATCCGTTCCTCACTGCGCGTTTGGGTGTCGCGTACGTCAGCGGATTGCAGGGCGATAATCCAAAGTACTACTTGGCCATTGCAACACCGAAACACTATGCCGTGCACAGCGGGCCTGAGCCAACGCGCCATTTTGCGGATGTCGATGTCAGCAAACACGACGAGTTAGATACCTATGAGCCAGCCTTCCGGGCCGCCATTGTGGAAGGCAACGCCGGGTCAATCATGTGTGCGTACAACGCAATCAATGGCGAACCTGCCTGCGCCAACCGGTATCTCCTGCAGGACCAATTACGCGGCAAGTGGGGTTTTAAGGGCTATGTGGTATCCGACTGCGACGCGGTGCGCGACGTCGCCGCCAATCATCGTTACCGGCCGACACAGGCGCAAGGCGTGGCCATTTCCGTCATCCGAGGTATGGACAACGAGTGCGTTACTTTTACCTCGAGATTCGGTGAGCCGGTCGAAAAGGCCTATATCGATGCCGTGCAGCAAGGGTATCTGCCGCAAAGCACCTTGGACACGGCGCTGATTCGTCTGTTCACCGCACGCCTAAGGCTCGGGATGTTCGATCCGCCGGAAATGGTTCCCTATTCGACGATCGATGAAAAAGAACTTGATAGCGCTGAACATCGTGCGCAGGCGCTCAGGCTTGCTAAGGAATCGATGGTTCTGCTCAAGAACGATGGATCACTCCCCATTAAACCGCAGATCCAGAAGATTGCCGTAGTCGGTCCACTTGCCGATCAAACGAAGGTATTGCTCGGCAACTACTCGGGAAAACCGACGCGCGTCGTTTCCATACTCGATGGCCTTAAGTCGCAATTCCCGAATGCGAATATCACCTACGTATCGGGAATTCAGTTCCTGCGTAACGACGGTGACCCTGTTCCGGATTCCGTCCTCAGTACTTCCGAAGGCAAGCCTGGTCTGAAGGCTGAGTACAGCGAGCCAAGAGACGGGTTCGACGCCCCATCGGGCCCCATACTCGCCACCCGAATCGAGACGAATATCAATCTCTCCCAGAACAGTGTGCCGTCGCAGCTCGTCGGGAAAAAGACCATCGCCGTGCAATGGACCGGCTCGATCACGTCTGCAGAAACCGGCGACTACCTTGTCGGAGTGCGCGGCGTTGGCTTTGGAACCCTAACGATCGACGGCAAGCACGTTGCGAGGCTGGTGGCCTACGATGACGTTGAAGCTGCGACCGGCCGCGTACATTTGGTACGGGGGCGAGAGGCTCAACTGGCCCTGCATTACAGCAGCATGCCCAATGCGCGACGCGCGCAGCTCATTTGGGCCAAAGTAGATGACGCGGTCTCTCCGCTGGCGATCTCGGCCGCCAAGAATGCCGATGTGGTGGTTGCCGTTGTCGGCATCACCAGCCGACTTGAAGGTGAAGAGATGCCGGTCACGGTGCCCGGGTTTTCAGGCGGAGACCGCACGAGCATCGACCTACCCGAACCGGAGGAAGCACTCGTCGAAGCGGTTGCTGCAACCGGCAAGCCAATGGCCGTGGTTCTCTTGAATGGCAGCGCCCTGGCTGTCAACTGGATCAGCACGCACGCTAACGCCGTTGTCGAATCCTGGTATCCCGGCGAAGAGGGAGGAACGGCGGTGGCTGAAACGCTAAGCGGCAAAAATAACCCGGCGGGGCGGCTGCCGGTTACGTTTTATACCGGCGTCGATCAGTTGCCGAACTTTGAAGATTACGGTATGGCCAATCGGACCTATCGGTACTTCGAAGGCAAGCCTCTTTATTCCTTCGGATACGGACTCAGCTACACCACGTTCAGCTACAGCAATCTGCGTGTGCCAGCCGAGGCGACCAAAGCAGGAGAGCCCGTTCGCGCCGAAGTCACGGTGACAAATTCCGGCAAGGTGGGGGGAGACGAGGTCGTCCAGCTTTATCTTAAATTCCCTGCGATGAAAGGCGCGCCGCTTATCGCGCTTCGTGGATTTCAGCGCATTCATCTCGAGCCGGGCAAAAGCCGGCAGGTTCATTTTGAACTCAAAAATCGCGATCTCGGATTGGTGACCGAGGATGGAAAGCCAATCATCGCTGAGGGTGACTACACGATCAGCATAGGCGGAGGACAGCCGGACACGGGTGCTCCGGTCGTGAGCGGAAAGATTCGGATCGAAGGGCAAATCGGCTTGGCGGAATAACGGACGTTGAAAGCTGGGCCTAACGCGGCTGGTGTGCAGCATCGTTCTCAGGCTGCGCGAAGTGCGCGGCGACATAACGCCCGACTTCGCGTCCCATCGAGGTCCCGACCCGTGCAGACGATCGGTAGTGAAACCCGGCCCAGATACGCGCGTTCGCAACTTCGTTCATGAATGCCTCGAGCGACGACCATCGATGCGTGACACCGGGTGCCGTCGGACTCGTCGAGCATTCGCGCCTGGTGGCTCGTCAACCAAGATGGCGACGTGGACCTTTGCCCGGTCGACCCAGGTGATGAGCCCGAATCGCAGATTTGCACGACGTTGCGAACGATGACGCGCGTGTGGATGGGAGACCTTACGATCAGCGCTGCGCAGCGAAGCGGCGAGCTCACCATTCTCGGGCCGTATGACTTGCGGCGGCGCCTTGGCAGATGGTTGCGGCTTAGTCCCTACGCTCCTGTAGCCGACGCACGTCGTGTGCCACGACGTGTAGGGTGAGATGCAGTCTGCGCCCGGCCCTTGGGACTTCTATTGCGCGTGAACGGGCAGATTCGATTTCAACAAGAATTCACGAATAACGCTGTATGCGTTTAGCGTCTGTTCGTCCGTGAAGTCGCCGTGAGTATTGCTGCTAATCGTAAGTAGTTGGTTGCGTACGCCTGCTTTCGTGAGCGCTTCGTGAAAGCGTACTGCCTGCGCATAAGGCGCGATCGGGTCGCCGTTACCGTGGATAGTCAGAATGGGCGGCAATCCTGCGCGCACGTAATTGATAGGCGAGACTCGCTTCGCCAGTTCCTCGCGCGTCGGGCTGGCTTCCCAGCCACGATACGGCCCAGGAGCGAATGTTCGGTCCATGTAGGACGTCGTTGACATCGGTGACGCCAACCCAATTGATCACTGCTGCGACATTTGGCGTTATGTCAGGCCACGGGCCTGACCATTTCGAGTCGTCTTGAGACACGCAGCGATTGTCGAAGCCAGCGGAACTCGGAATCATAGCAGTCGTCAGCGCAAGGTGTCCTCCGGCTGAAGCTCCCGTAACCACCACTTTTCTGATATCAAAGTTGTACTTATCTGCGTTGCGTCCAATCCAGTGCAGCGCGCAACGACAGTCCTCGACCGCTGCGGGCGCCAGCGAAACTCGCGCTACGCGATACTCGACATTTACCGCGGCCCACCCCATCTCCAGATAAGGCAGCAGCGACATTACCTCCCCTTCCTTGTCGTGCCTTATCCAGCCGCCACCGTGAATCAACATCACAACGGGCGTGGGAGCCTTCGCTGTCGTTGGACGATAAACGTCGACCTTTAATTCGTAATTGTCAGCAACCCCATAGGTGATATTCGGGAGTACGTCATAATGGCTGCTGATCAGTACCGCCGATTTCGCGGCCTCGCTTAACTGCGCCTCCGCGGCCGCGGAGAAGACGAGTTGGAGGCACAGCATGAGGCCGGCAAAGCACAGCTTTTCACCCGACATTGTCAGCTCCTTGCGCGGAAACTCTATGCACGGCGCATTCGATTAATCTTGGACCCACTGACGCAGCATACTGAACCGTGTGCCTAGTAGTCCTTGGGAACTTCTGCTATTTTTCTGATGAAGTTCTGAGGATCCCCGCGATGGCCTCCGGTAGCCAATACGAGTTCGGCTCGTACCGCCTCGACGTTCCGGGCGGAACGCTGTTTCGCGAGGGCAACCGCGTGGCTCTGCCGCCCAAGGCGGCCGAACTACTGGTCAGCTTGGTAGAAGCCGGAGGCAGTGTGCTCACCAGAGAGCAACTTCTGCTGCAAGTGTGGCCCGGCACTGTCATCGAGGAGGGAAGCCTAAGCTCTCATATTTCCGTGCTGCGCAAGGCTCTGGGAACGGCTCCGAACGGACAGGACTTCATCGAGACCTTGCCGAAGCGCGGTTACCGTTTCGCGGCCGATATAAAACGGGCCAGATTCGATGTGCCGAGGGGCGGGATAGATAGGACCATGCTCGTGGTCCTGCCATTCGAGAACCTCACGGCGGGGGATCGATACGATTATTTCAGCGACGGGCTGACCGAGGAAATGATCACCGAGCTGGCCTGCCTGAGCCCCGAGCATCTCGGCGTGATCGCCCGAACCTCGGCGATGCAGTTCAAATTGTCCTCGAAGAGCGTCAAGCAGATTGGCAGCGATCTCGGTGTCTCCTACGTCGTCGAAGGTTCCGTGCGCCGGGCCGGGGAGCGAGTGCGCATCACGGTACAGCTCATTCGCGTCAGCGATGAATCGCACTTATGGGCGCAGAATTACGAGCGACACCTACACGATGTGCTCGACGTGCAGGCGGAAGTGGCCCGAGCCGTCGCACGGGAAATCCAGATCAAATTAACGCCGCACGAAAAGCAGCGGTTGGACCCGGACAGGACGCGATCCATCAACCCGCAGGCGTACGAGTTGTATCTTCGGGGCCGTCACTTCTGGTACCGGCGTACGGAAGAGGGCATGCGAAAGAGCATCGAATGCTTCGAACAAGCTCTGAGATATCAACCGAGTTTTGCGGCGGCCTACGACGGAATCTCCGACGCGCACACGATGCTTGCCTGCCGAGGTATGACTCCTGCGGTGGAGTCGTTACCCAAAGCCAAGGCCGCGGCCAGGCACGCAGTGCGACTTGAGCCGGAGCTTGGTGAAGGATACGCATCGCTTGCCCATGTGCGCTTGCACGACTGGGACTGGGTAGGTCTTGAGAGTGACTTTAAGCGTGCGGCGGAGCTCGCTCCCGGCTACGCCGTCGCTCATTACTGGTATGCGGAATACCTCATGGCAATGGACCGGACTGGAGAGGCGATCGGGAGAGTCCAATACGCCTGGGAGTTGGATCCCCTGAATTCAGTGATCAACGCTTCGATTGGCATGATTCGCTACCTGGCACACGACTACGATGGGGCGCTGGTGGACTTGCGGCGTGGGCTGGAAATCGACCCGACCCATTATGTGTCGCATCTGCGGGTCGGGCTCGTCTGCTTGCAGAAAAACCTGCTGAACGAGGCGTTAGACGCGATGCGCCAAGCAGTGACGCATTCCGGAGGCGGCACCGAAGCACTCGCCGGACTCGCCCAGGCGCACGGTGTCGCAGGAGATAAGGTCACGATGCAGAAGATCATGCAGGAACTCGACGCAATCGGTCACCGCCATGTTTCGCCGTACAACATTGCGAGGGTATACGGGGCGATCGACGACAAGCAGCGCGCCCTCGAATGGCTGGAGAGAGCCTATCGGGAACACAATCCCGATCTCATTGAGCTGACGCGCGAGCCCTCCTTCGCGAGCCTACGGTCCGATGCGAAATTCCGCGAGCTGACGGAGCGAATCGGTTGGCATTGAGTGACCATATTTTGGCAAGACTGTATCAATCCGAGCATGGCGCCTCTTTTAGGTTGCGCTTCAGGTCATCGGAAGAAACTCGCGAAGCAGATCAAACACGCGCTCGAAGGCGGGTTCGCCGGCGAGCGGAAAGTGGTTTTGAGAATCCAGAGACTCGAACCGGGCGCCCGCAATCGATGAGGCAATGAAGCGTCCCTCATCGAGCGGGCTCACCGCGTCGCCACGGCAGTGAATCACCAGCGTAGGACAGGTGATCTGTCCGAGATACGACGACGCGTCCACCTTGGAGAGCGCGAGTAGCAGGCGCGCTGCGTGCGTTGGCGACGTCGATTTCTGCTGGATTTCAGTGAATGCGAGCATCTGCTCTGGCGTCGCCTGCGGAACGAACAGATTCGTAAACAGCTGCCGAAACGCCGAATTCGGCTCGCCCCAGCCGACCCTGACCAGTTGGATCAAGCCTTCGATTGTGGCGCGTTCTGGCTCACTGGGGTGACGCCCGAAACCGCTGCGCGCAAAGGCTCCGCACAGCACCAGGTGGCTGACCCGCTCCGGATGCATTGCGGCATACGCAATCGATATTGCACCGCCTTGCGATTTTCCTAACAG
The DNA here is from genome assembly GCA_963831765.1 of uncultured Gammaproteobacteria bacterium. Classification (GTDB taxonomy): domain Bacteria; phylum Pseudomonadota; class Gammaproteobacteria; order Steroidobacterales; family Steroidobacteraceae; genus Bog-1198. Next base: position 1,045,970 of record CAWHRH010000006.1, on the reverse strand, counting down.
AGCGAAGCGCTCGAGTCCCGCGGCATCGACGACAGCTCCAAGATCCGCCACTAGGTCATCGAGGCAAATACTCGAAACATCTCTATCCGACAGCCCGCAGCCTCGCGAGTCGTAGCGCGTTAGGCGGTAGCGGGCGCTGAGCCGCTCCATCCATGGCCGCCACACGGGCGTTTGCAGGTCAAATTCGAGGTGCCCGAGCCAGTGTGCCGCGTTGACCAGGGGGTAACCGCTGCCGCTAGTTGCAAAAGCGATGCGGGTTCCGTCCGCGACGCGAGCGAAGCGGACCTCTTGCTCCAGGACCTTTTGCTCCAGCACGTCTGCGCTAATTTTGTATTCTGTACCCTGCATGCGAGGCCCAGTAGCCTGAGATTCTCCACGCTGGTCGCTGTTTGGCGTGGCTCGCGCCTCGAGGAATAGCAAGCTTGAAATTCGTTCCACGAAGCTCGCGGGCGTCTCTCCGCCAGGAAGTCTCGTCCACTGAATCTCGCGAAAACGATCCGGTACCTGATCGTCGTTAGGCGCGTCGTCGATCACAACGGGAATCAGGAAGGGCCGCGTCTTTGACATCAGGTGCGATCGATCGACAGCCAATTTCCATTCAAGCCTGAAATACCCCTCATCTCGTTGATGAGTATTTCGCGAGATAACGGCAATGAACAGAGCGCAGGATTTAATCCGCTGGCGAATGGCATTGTCCCAGGCATCGCCGCCACGAAGCTCGCTCTGGTCGAACCACACTCGAAGGCCGGTCGCCCGCAACGCGTCACAGATCCTGCGGGCCGCGGCGGCATCTTGAGAGGCATAACTCAGGAAGATGGCTTTGGAATCGTTGCTCACGTGTGTACCAGTATCATGATGGCACCAGGGCCGGTCTTCAGAATTCGGTGTTACTCCCGACAATTGCCGCCCTGCAATCCCTAATTTGACAATCAGGATGCACCAATCGAGGAGTCGCGGGCAACTCAGCCGCCCTGATAAGTCGCGTCCTCTATGGCTTCAGCGTTGCCAAATCGAAGCCCAGATCACTGGGTTTGGCGCCATGCGCCTCGCCGTCTGGGGTGACGACGAACACCAACGATCCGCCGGCGCGACCATCGCGTAGCGGATGGAAGGCAATGGTCAATTTATCGCCCGGCTTGAGCGTATCGAGGTGGATGCCGATTTGGTTCAGCGAACTCGGCGAGGTCGCCTCGATGTCCCAGCGCAGCGGAGAATCGCCACCGTCGACCGTGCCCAGTACCGAAATCCACGAGTGCGGATTGAGGTACGAAAACTTGACTAGCGTGCCCCGGAGGAGCAAAACTTTTTGGGCATCGAACATCGCGAAAGAGTGATGCGCGGATGCAATGCTGCTAACCAAAGGCTGCCATGGCGGCCAATGCAAGACACAATTTTTTCAACGAGAAGTCTCCTGGTAACTAAGGCGCTCCCTGCCTTGGTCAAGGATTGGAATTCGGCTTTGCTGTCTGCGGCGGTTGCGCGTCAAGCTCTTGCGGCAATATCGCGACTTGGAAGCCATTTGCGTCCATCTTCACGTTCGGCACGCATGGCCGGTCACCGAGCGTGAGATAACCTCGGACCACGCTCCTGGATCCCGGCGGAGGAGCAGGCGGCGTCGCGCCGGTCATGCCGGGTGCGCGCCCAGCGACGCGCTGGAAGTAACGCGTCACGACCCAGGGTGCGGTCATGGTGACCGGATCGGTGAAGGTCATCCGATCTTCCAATACATTGGTGTCGATTAGGCGGATGCGTTCGACCAAGTGAAGTTGATCGCTGTACGGCGCCGGCGTCTCATCGAAATAACCCTCGACCATGTTGACGGTGTCGACAACCAAGACATTGTGCTCCCAGTGTCCTATTGAATGGCCTGAGTAGCTCGGACCGAGACCGCCCGTGGTCGGATCCCCTTCGGTCGGATGCCGGCGTGCATCGAGAAAAATTCGCCGGTTGGTCCGGCCGTAGTTGGCATACCAGAGCATGACATCCGGAGTCTGAATGATCTCAATTGGAACGGGCGAATCGCCGATCATGCGGGGAACGCCGTAGGGGAAGCAGGCAGGGAAATCATCGCGCGACTTGCCTTCGGTGGTCTCCCTGACAAGATCCTGGTACTTGCGCTGGTATTCTGCATTGTAGGGGATGCCTTTGATATAGGTTCCCGGGATCGGTCCAAATCCCGCTTCTCCTGCCGGAGGTTGGGGAGGATAAAAGGTGTGGACCGGATCAAATGTCGGGCCATGGCCCGCGCCCTTCGGCGACATCGCAGCCCACAACCCCGTCATATCCGGCTGTTCGGCGAGTTTTGCCGCGTACGCTGAGAGTCTTGGCGGTTGAAAATGGTCCGCGTTGGAAATTACGTCCGGACTGGGCAAGCCTGTGCTTGGTATCTGTGCGCGGGCAGGCTCCTCAACCGACTGCAAGATCAATCCGGTCAACGCTGCCAGTGCAAATGAAGAACGAATAATCATATGTGGTCTTTTTCCGCGTTATCCGATACGCGCGAAGAGATTACTCGGAGACCCCGCCCCCTCGCCACTCGCTCACGCTCGGGCCCGCCATTTCCGCAGGATACGCCGCCTTAAGTACGCGTTTGGCGGTGGTTAGGGCACCTGCATCAGCTCACGATTTCTCGCAGCACCGCGCCGATTTCAGCGTGGATGACGACATCCGCCCTGCCGTCCATGTCGGTCGGCTCGCGGTTGACAATGGCGAGCGCGGCGCCGTTCGACTTTGCGACCATCGGTAATGCCGCAGCGGGATAGACCACCAGCGACGAGCCGAGCACGATGAACAGGTCGCACTCACGCGAAGCGGCCTCGGCACGGCGCATCGCTTCGACGGGCATCGGCTGACCGAACGAGATCGTCGCCGACTTGACGATGCCGCCGCACGCTCGGCAGGCTGGCAGCGTGCCTTGCTCCAGAAACGGGTCGCGCAAGTCCGCCAGCTCGTGTCGCAGCCCGCAAATAAGGCACGTGGCATAGCCGGCATTGCCATGAAGCTCGATCACCTGATGTGCAGGCACGCCCGCATCCTGGTGCAGATTGTCCACATTCTGCGTGATCACATGGCCGACCTTGCCGGTGTCGACCAGCCGCGCAATGGCAAAATGACCTTCATTCGGTTTGGCGCCTACCCAGCCGGCCGTCCCGGAAAAGGTGCGCTGCCAAGCCTCGCGCCGCGCGTCTTCGTCGTGCATGAATGTGTCGAAGTCGATCGGTTTCATCCGGCTCCAGACGCCGCCCGGGCTACGGAAATCTGGAATGCCGGATTCAGTCGACATGCCGGCGCCGGTGAAGACGACGGTTCGCGCCGAACCGGCAAGAAGTGCCGCGAGGCGGGAGATCGCCGACATGGCGGCGTTATGCAGCGTGCCAAGAACGCGGGGCAAATCTATTCCGCTTTATAACTCTAAGATTAGCCGACAGCCGGCAGGGACGCATTTTCGCACATAATTTTCAGTGAGGGCGGGCACGGTCGGTTCCGGGTCATAGCGTGTCATTTTACGATTGGAACCGCGATGGACAACTGGAAATATGTTTCGGCACCAGCGCCGGCATGTACGTGACGCGCTGAGCTGATTTCCGAACTATCTGATAATCCACGAGTTATGATCTGCGCGCTGCATCCATGCAGCGCGCGGATTCATCCATTGGCAATCAAATTCGTCCTGCAATATCAACTATCAATGGCAGACCGCAGTCCCGGCGGCACGGCACAGGTAATGAGCCTTGACGTATTGACCGAAACCGACGGTCGGATCACCAGCGGCATCGCTTATGAGATAAAAGGTCGTGCCGACCCACGGATCCCACGTCCAGGCCATGTAGCTGATATCGTTGGTGTCGGCGAAGGGAAGTAGCGCCGAAGACAAAGGTGCGGTCGCGCCCCCGCTCGGGTCACCAAATTCGGTAATCACGATCGGGTAGCCGGCCGCCCGGATTGCCTGAGCCGATGTATAGAGTTGTGCGGAGCATGTCGGCTCGCCGATGCAGGCGGGTTCGTTCGGAGCCCCGGGTGCCGGATACGCATGCCAGACTGCTCCGACCTGACTTGGATTCAGCGTGTCCTTAGGATGATTTTGCAGCCAACCGCCTAAGTCCGATGAGTAGGCAGGTGTCGAAGTCAGAATGACGTTGGTGGCCCCCGTAGCACGTACTGCGTTCAGCATGGCCTGCATGCCGGCGCTCTGCCACGTATATTGAACCGTGGTGTACCAGGGATTCGTGGGGGTCTGCGCTACGTATGAGGTGAGCGTGCCTCCATTTATCAGCGCTGCCAAGGGCGTGCTGCCCTTGAGTGGTGCCTGATCGAGGAAGGGCTCGTTGAAGAGTTCGAATAGGACATTCGGATAGCCTTTGAACGCGGTAGCAAATGAGCTCCAGAAGGCGATCGAATTATCCGCATCCGCCATGGCGTTTTGCATGGTTGGGCAGACGTTGCCCGGGGCGGCGAGGTGCAGGTCCAAGATCACATACAAGCCAGCGGCTGTCGCCTGCGATACGGATGTTGCCACCGTGGCCTGATAGTTGCCGCCCGGGTCTGCCTTGATGACTTCGCCAGGGCTGTTTGGCGTCTTCACACCATTGACGTAATGGACGCCGTAGCCGCCGACATCTACGCAGTTCTTGCCCAACCAGGAGGCCTCGTTGATCGGTAGGCGCACGGCGTTGACGCCCCAGCTCTTGATCAGCGACCAGTTCGGCGTCGGCGTTCCCGTGTTGCCGCCCCAGGGGTTGCTGGGATCCCAGCCCTGAATGGCAACAGCCTCGAGGCCGGCGGCGTTGACGCCGCGCAACTGTACCGTGTTGCCGTGTTCATCAACAAAGTGGTTGCCTGAGACAGAGATGGCGAGAGCGGAGCTCTTGGTAATGGACACGTTTGCCGTCGCGGTTGCGCCGACGGTGGCACCCGTGGGCTTCGACAGTGCTACGCCAAACGTCATGGTACCGCTGATGACTGTCGAGCTGATCGGCACGACGATGGATTTGGCACTACCATCGCCCGCCGCCCAACTCAACGTACCGGACTTCGCCGTATAATTCTGGCCGGCAACGGCCGTGCCGTTGCTCGTCGCATAGCCCACCGTCACGGTTCCCGTCGTGCCCCCGCTTCGGTTCACGGGAATGCTGATCGAGCCAACACTCTGCGCCACACTGTAGTTCGATGCAGACAAGGCCACGCTCTCCGGGGCGGTCGCGGCGGCCGAGGGAGCGCCCTCGATGCTTACCGTGGCGCTGGCCGGAAATACGATTGAGACCCCCGTACTGGGTTTACTTAAAATCAACGTGAACGATTTATTCCCCGAGAATGCCGGGGCACTCGTGATCGGTATCGAAACGGTTTTCGGTGTCCAGTCATTTTTGGCCCACTGCAGCACTCCGCTCGCGGCCTTGTAGTGAGTCCCGGCGACTGCGGTGCCATTTGCGGTTGCGTAGTCGACGCTGATCGCGGAAGTTCCGACGCCGCCACGCTTGACGATCACGCTCACCGAACCCGCCGACTGGGACACGGGGTAGCTCGAAGCGCAGACCGCCACACGGGGATTGCCGAATTCCCATCCTGAACAGGTTGGCTGAGAAGCTGCAGTGGTGGAGGTCGTACTTTGCGCGGTGGCGGGAAGGACGAGCGCCAAAGTCAACGCTGCCGTCGCGGCTCGCACAAGAATTGCTGTCCCCGTGAATCGATTCATCTTTGCACCTCATATCGCTTAGTGGTTGCCCCGAGCGAAGTGCAAAGAAAATAGAAAATAAAGGATGACGATCGAGGCCATATCAGTGGCTCTACCGGCAACCCCGCTATCTGTTCTCTTGAACCCTTCAGACCGGAGGCTTTGCGTCCCCGCCTTATCGGCGGGTTTGCTCTTGGGCGTGATTGATACAAGCGATCCGGTCACAGTGCAAACCGTCGCCGATTCCGCACATCTCCAATTGCAGACAGTCGTCTATGCGCCGCGAGGCATTTCTACCCGGCGAATCGGTCGATCAAATTTTGATCACTTGCAAAAATAAACGAAATGCGAGAAAGGGCGTGGTGCGACCGGGGTCGTTTCTGAACGAAATCAAAATAATAATTAGTGAGCTCGCCGACTCACATTTTTTGTTTCAGTTTTATTTCACGACGAGGTCGTCTCAGCAGAGCGTCGTGCGGAAGATTCCTATTTCAACCGGAATACGTTTTGAGCATTCGTTTGCATCAGCATTTTTTTTGTCTCAGCGCTGATGTCAAACCCGTCATAGGCGGCGACCTCGTCGGCGGACTGTTGATACGGGTAATCCATGGCGTAGATCACCCTGTCGGGACCCAGTACGTCCATGCAGAACTTCACCGACGGCTCCCAGCCTTGGCCGCTGGTGGTGATCCAGATATTGTTCTTGAAATAGTATGAGATCTTATGGCGGAGCGTGACCGGGGCAGCGCCTCCGCGAAGACCCGGCCGTCCGTCGGCATTGCTCTGCATCCAATCGAAGCGGTATAGCAGCAGGGGCATCCCTTCGCCCATGTGTCCGATGACGAGACGCAGTTTCGGGAAGCGATCGAACGCTCCGGACATGATGAGCCCCATGGTATGCATCCAAACTTCATGGCTGAAGCCGGCGAGGGCGCCGCCAAATCCTCTGAATTCATAAGGATGAGACCACTCCTTGGGCGGGATGGTCGGATGAATGTATAAGGCAGCGTCGCAGGCTTCCAGCGCTTCGAGGATGGGCCAATACGGCTGCTCGTCGAGATATCGTCCGCGAAAATGCGAATTGATAACGGCGCCATTCAGGCCCAGGGACTTCATGCCACGTTCGATCTCGGCGACCGCCCCTTTGACGTTCTGCGGCGCGAATACGGTCAGGCCCGCAAAGCGATTTGGATAACGGCGGCATGCTTCCGCAAGACGGTCGTTAGCGAGTCGGGCAAGTACTGTACCTTCGTCCGGTTCGAGGACTTGAACGCCGGGCGCGGTCAGTAACAGGAGCTGCTTATCGATGCCCAACTCGTCCATCCGCGCGATGCGCTTCTCGCCGATGTCCATGAGTTGTTCTTGCAAAGAGCTGCAATTTCGAGAACATGCCGGCCATACGTAGCGAGGGGTCATCGGGCGCGCCGGGGCTTGCGAGCAGGCGCACCTGGGCCTCCAGAATCTCCGGAATGTTCCAGGCTTCCTCTGTCGCAATTCTCAGATAGGGTGGCTTGCGATCGATCTCTCGATGGATTGGCGCGAGGCCAAGGTTGCCGCGATGTTGCGGCGGTGAGTCTACGTTCCACATGGATCGTGATCCCTCGCTCATTGCACCTGGGGTGCGGCGTAGTGATTATGCCGCTCGCACCGTATTGCATATCGATTAGCCGCGCATGATTTTTCGACCGTTCAACGATCGCCGGGATGGTAGTCGGCCTCGAGGTTTCCGGCGAGCTGGCCTTGGGTGAAAAGCACCGGCTTGGTCTTCATGGCCACGAACAGCGGCGTCTGGTCGGCGTAGTGGGGCGAATTCGAATCCAACGTGGCCGAGCCGAACTGGTTGATGCTGTCCGAGGAAAGTATGCCGGTCTTGTCCCAGGTGACGAACATGATGAATGTGTCGCCCGCCGATGCGGTCAGAGTGCCGTCCTTCTGCGCAACGCCGTAGACGGCGCGATAGATGTCCGGTCCGCCGTCGATGGGTAGATCGAGCTTGCCGCGGCGGATGCGGTTGACCTGGCCCCATTCCGGATCGACGCGGCCAAAATGAGTTTTGAGTGTTTTGATGGCATGACGCAGCGCTTCGATGGGCGGCACGTCAGGATGGGCGTCCGAATGTGTCGCTTCGGAGCTCATCAGCACGGCCAGCGCCGCCGCCCGGCTGCCGATATTGGTGCGCCGGTCCCAGCCCTTGAGCAGCGCTTGGGCAGTACTTAAGTCATGGTCAGAGCCCGGATCGACTTGGATCACCTCGGCGATTTCCCGCGCTAAGTCGGAGCGCTCGCTGTACGCGATGTCGAACTTGTAGGCGCGAAACGCCTCTGCGCTGATGGCGGCATCGGTGCCGAAGGTTTCCTGGGCGCGATACGCTCGGTTGGTCATGTCGGTCTGAATGCCCATGGTGGGACTGAAGTCAGCCGTCTTCAGCGAGTCCTCTTCTCCCGTGGCCTTGAAGGGAGTGTTGTTGGAGTTGAACACATAGCCGGACTTGGGATTCCAGATCTGCGGCACGCGCTCGAACGGCAGGTAGCCGTGCCAGATCAAGTCGGATCGATCGCCGGGCTGGACCTGCGTCCAGTCCCTTCCCTCGGCGCGCACCGGGAACTGACCGTTGTAGACGTAGCCGATGTTGCCCTTCTCGTCGGCGTAGATGTAGTTGATGCTGGGCAGGGCCTGCAGGCGCATGGCGGCCAGCCACTCGTCGCGGTTGGCCGCCTTGTTGAGCCGATAGTACTGCAACGGTTGGCGCGCCTCGCCCATGCCGGCATAGCGCACCGCGAACACCCCGTGATCGGTCTTGAGCACCGGACCTTGGACCGACCACAAAAGCGGGCGGTGTACCGTCCAGATCAGCGGTCCGAAGATCTTCACGCGAATGGCCGCATCGCTCTTCTCGAAGCTCTTCCACTGGCCGTCCAGCTGATACTGGTCTGGATTCGCCGGATTCACGACCAGCCGATAGACGGTCGACACATTGGGGGCGTTGACGGTGTTGGCCCAGCCCAAGTGAGCATTGTGGCCGTGTAGCATGAAGGGCGAGCCGGGGAAGAAGCCGCCGGCGACGTGCCAGCCTTCGCCGGAATCGAGCACCGCCTCGTACCAGGCCACCGGCCCCGCATAGGGCTGGTGCGAATTGACCAGCAGGCGCGTGGCGCCGTCCGCCGACTTCGAGGGCGCCACGGCAACACCGTTGGAGCCGATCGGCAGCGATGATCCGACCGGCAGGGATGCTCCGATCGGCAGCGATGATCCAATCATGGCAACCTGGCTCGCCTTCGGCACCGGCGCCATGATCCTTCCGAACACATGATCAAGGCCATAGAAGAAAGGCGTGCGAAACACGAATCCGGCCGCGACGTCCTGACCGCGCATCGGCAACAGGCCCGGCGCTACTTTTTCGGGGTGCAGGGCGGCGTAGTAATTTACTCCGTCGGCATAGGCCGTAAGTACTGCGCGCAAATCAGTCGGCAGCGCGGTGTCGTATTGCGACGCCACGGTCTCGCGCACTTTCAGCAGCCGCACCAGATAGTCCGTCACCGCCCCCTTGACGCCCTCGACGCTTGCCAGCTGGCCGCGCGCGATGAACGCTGCCTGCTGAATGGTGGGAAAATCGTCCTCCGAATGTGCGAAGCCCAACCCGAAAGCCACGTCCGGATCCGTGGGCCCACTGATGTGCGGCACGCCGAAGTGGTCGCGCTGGATGCGGGCATGATAACGCGCCGCCTGAGCGATCAGGGTCGCGCGGGCCGGCGCAGGGGGCTGGTTCCACCGGTCCTGAACGATCACTATCGTCAGACCGATCACTACCAGTGCCGCCAGCGCAGCCGCGCCGATTTTCAGATACCGCATGTGGCGTAGTCTCCCGACATTTATGGGGAGCCTGCAAATGGGTTGCGGCTCCGGCGAAGTGATGGTCTACCTGCAACAATATACGATGGTCTGGGGTGGCCGGGTACTTCGCTGTGGTACCGTTGCGACCGCCTGTGGGGCCAAGATACTTATGGCAGTGAAGAAGATCGACAAGGGAAAGAACATTTGAGTGCCGTCCTAACATTATTCGCAGATGGGCGAAGCGCCTTTGCCTTTTGGTTCGGTTCTCTGATAGTCGGGGTTGGAGTAATTCTTCATTTGCCGATGTTCTGGATGGCGCGCAACAAGGGTTTTATATTGGCGGGTATGCCCATGGATCCGGGCATGTTGCTTGGTATGGCGCTCATCGTTGGTGGGATTGCAGTGGCCGGTTATGGATTGCTGCCAAAGCACATTGCTCAGGTGGGCCCGCAGGACCTCATTTCTCCGCCGGAAGATGCTCCGCTTACCGGCGCCCACTGGAAATTGATGGCGGTGCTTTCGCTCGCGCTGATTATCGACGTCATGAAGCCCGCGAGTCTCGGTTTTGTGACGCCGGGTATGCGCGTCGAATATGGGATTGATCGCGCGACGGTCGCGCTGCTGCCATTTTCCGCACTCATTGGCACCGCATTCGGTTCCTTTTTTTGGGGCTCCCTCGCCGACCTGTTCGGGCGGCGCGCCGCGATCCTTCTCTCATCAGTCATGTTCGTTGGGACCTCCATTTGCGGCGCAATGCCTTCCCTGTGGTGGAACATTGCGATGTGTTTTCTCATGGGTGCAGCCGCCGGCGGAATGTTGCCCGTCGCTTACGCGCTGCTCGCCGAACTCATGCCGACGAAACATCGAGGATGGTGTCTCGTGCTCATTGGCGGCATCGGCACCATCGGCGGCTATATTGCGGCGAGCGAACTGTCGGCGCTTCTTCAGCCGTTTTTCGGCTGGAGAATCATGTGGTTTCTCAACCTCCCGACGGGCTTATTGCTGATCGCCTTGAGTCCATTGATTCCGGAGTCCACGCGATTTCTGCAGTATGTGGGACGGACTGCGGACGCTCGTGCCATCCTGGCCCGCTTCGGGTCAGTCACCGTGCATAGGGCCCCGGCACAGTACAAAGCGAATGAACTGAACGGTGGGCCGCCAACCGCATGGAATATCCTCGGAACAATCGTTGCGCTCACGCTCGCCGCGCTGGCGTGGGGCTTCGTCAATTTTGGAGTTTTGCTGTGGCTGCCTAGCGCCCTCGTGGCCGAAGGACGCAGCGTTGGGACAGCAAGCGCAATCATCGCGCAGTCTGCCCTGATCGCTGCGCCCACCGTGGTGGTTGCGGCATATCTTTACAGCGCGTGGAGCACCAAGTGGACACTTATCACGTCCGTCGGCATTACGACGCTCGGTCTGGTGACGGTGATGTTGAGGGACATCGCTACGTTGCCGATACTCTCCAATCCGATTGTGTCGTTGACTCTTCTCATCGTTGGCTCGAGTGCGGTGATATCCACGCTCCTTCCCTACTCAGCCGAAAGCTATCGCATGCGGGTTCGGGGGCGTGCGACCGGTTGGATAGCAGGTTGGAGCAAGATCGGGGGCTTGGTCGCGCAGGGCCTGGGCGCGCTTGCACTGGTTCCCGCCTTGGGTCTCGCCTCGGGACTGGTTGCATTGCCCGCTCTGTCGGCGCTCGTGCTGATCTGGATCTTCGGCCGCGAGACCCGAGGGCGCGATCTTCGCGAACTTGAATTGGGTGGGTGAAAGAGAGGTTTGATGCTCGGAAGCAATTGAGTTCAGATATACTCACTGCTCACGGTGTGCCACTGCGGCACGCCGGTGCCGCGAGGGGCGCTGCGACTGGGTATAGACCAGCCAGGCTTGCGGTACCGTGGCTTTAGGGCCAACGGCGCTCACAACTTAAACCAGGAGTTGGAGCTTGCCATGAATGCCATTATCAAATCTGCCGATGCGACCCGCGATTTCCACGTCGCCGACTTGACCTTAGCTGAGTGGGGCCGCAAAGAAATACTCATTGCGGAAACCGAGATGCCGGGCTTGATGGCGGTCCGCGCAGAATACGCGCCGTTCCAGCCGTTGCGCGGTGCGCGCGTGGCCGGTTCGCTGCACATGACCATCCAGACCGCGGTGCTGATCGAAACCTTGCAGGCGTTGGGCGCGGAGGTGCGGTGGGCCTCCTGCAACGTGTTTTCGACGCAGGATCACGCGGCAGCGGCGATCGCGGCGCGCGGAACAGCGGTGTTTGCCTACAAGGGTGAGACGCTCGAGGAATACTGGAACTACACCCATCGCATTTTCGAATGGCCCCAAGGTCAGCACGGCAACTTGATTGTCGATGACGGCGGCGACGCCACATTTTTGTTGCACTTGGGAGCGCGCGCGGAGCGAGATGCGACATGGATTGCTCACCCGAAAAACGATGAGGAAGCGGCCTTATTCAAGGCCATCGAAGCCACGCTCGAGCGCGATCCACAGTGGTATTCGGGGCGCCTCAAGGCCGTGAAGGGCGTGTCGGAGGAAACCACCATTGGCATCAAACGTCTCTATCAAATGCTCAGGGACGGCCAATTGGCCCTCCCGGCCATCAACGTCAATGACTCCGTGACCAAGAGCAAGTTCGACAATCTCTACGGCTGTCGCGAGTCGCTGGTCGACGCCATCAAGCGCGCCACCGATGTCATGGTGGCGGGCAAGATTGCCGTCGTTGCCGGCTACGGCGACGTGGGGAAGGGCTCGGCGCAGGCGTTGCGCGCGCTATCCGCGCAGGTGTGGGTAACGGAGATCGATCCGATCTGCGCGCTACAGGCGGCGATGGAAGGGTATCGCGTCGTGACCATGGACTACGCAGCCGAGCATGCCGATATTTTTGTCAGCGCCACCGGCAACTGCCATGTCGTCACGCACGACCACATGCAGCGCATGAAGAACAACGCCATTGTTTGCAACATCGGTCATTTCGACAACGAAATCGACTGCGCCTCGCTCAAGCAATACACGTGGGAAAATATAAAACCGCGCGTCGATCACGTCATCTTCCCGGACGGCAAACGCATCATTCTCCTGGCCGAGGGCCGGCTGGTGAACTTGGCCTGTGGAACGGGCCACCCAAGCTATGTCATGAGTTCATCGTTTGCCAATCAAGTATTGGCGCAGATCGAGCTTTATACGAATACCAAAAAATATCCGATCGGCGTGCATGTGCTGCCCAAATACCTGGACGAGAAAGTGGCGCGTTTGCAGCTTAAGAAACTCAGCGCTGAACTGACGGTGCTCACCGACGAGCAGGCGCGTTATATCGGTGTCGCGCAGGCGGGCCCATATAAAACCGATCAGTACCGCTACTGATGCGCTAAGGCGCCGGCAATCGATTGGAAATTGGTTCCGGTGAATCGAGCTTCAACCCGAATAGAATTCGCATGATTCGGAACGGTCGGATGGTCGCCTCGTAAATGATGAGCGCGCCCAGGCCGCAGACAACCACTAACAAGGCGCCCTCGACGGGCAACGGCAATTTAAACGGGAAGATAGTGTAAGCGCCGATAAGGAGGATCGGTTGGTGCAGCACATAGATTGGAAGAATCGCCTCGTTAAGATGCGAGAGCGGCGCCGAGCGATGGTTGAGGTGCTCATGCGCATAACCGCACAACGCACACATCATCGTCCAGGCGTAAGCGCTGCTGGCCGCGCTCCACGCGACGGCGCTCCACACCGGTTCGATCTGTCCCGTGAGCCAAACGGCGCGGCATAGCGATTGCAGCGCGAGAAAAAGCGCGGCAATCCCTAAGAGCTTGCCTCGCCATTGGCGTACCCAGTCCCAAAAGTCGTCGCGTGTCGCGCAGGTAAGTCCGGCGACGAACATGCCGGCCCATTTGAGGTGCGACCCCGAATCGTTCACCACGTTAAACGTGACCGGCAACCGACGCTCGATCAGAAAATTTATAATGATCAGCCAGATCGGCGGCACCGTTAAAAGCACCCAAAGGGATGGGCGCGGCAGGCTGGGCGCTCTGGCGGGTGTCAATTTCCCAAGCGCACTCCAGAGCCACGCGACAGCGGCGATACTGAAGGTGTAGAAGAGCAAATAGACAATGAACCACAAATGATCATAGGTAGGCATCGTCCGATGTAGCGGTGCGACCAAGGTTTGGTCGGCAGCCAGATAGGAGAAAATCCAAAAGTGTAAATAGCCGTCGTGCAGAAGGCCCTTGTCCACCAGCATGATGTAGGTCTGCGGCGGAATCACGACGAACATACCGACGAGGATGACCGGAACGAGCCGCCGGACTCGATCGAGCGCAAAGCGCCCGGCGCCCAGTTTGGAGATCAAATAGCGGCTCGCAACCCCGGAAATCATGAACAACAGTGCCATGCGCCATGGCGTCAGCGCCAAGAGCGCCCAATCGATTCCGGGCACCAGCCTCGGGCTTTTGATGTTGTAGTCCCACGAAGCATAAAGGCAACCGACATGAAATACGATGAGGCCCAAGAATGCGAAAACGCGCAGCCAATCCAGGAAGTATTTTCGCGTGCCCATGCTTGCATCCGCTGATGACGCCCGTTGGCCACGCGGAGACACTGCCCGATTGGTCAGGGCGAAGTCGCGCCGAATTCTTAAAGTGGCTGCCCAATTTTTGAAATTGGAGCTGTTATTCAGTTTCCGGTGAGAATTTCTCGGGGCCTTGGCCTGATGCCGCGCGATCTTGTGAGCGATAGGCCGACGGTGTCACGCCGAGATGCTCGCGAAATGCGCGGTTGAAGGTGTTGACCGACTGATAGCCGACCGAAAGCGCGATGGTCAGGATAGGTGTGCGACGCATCGTGGGATCCCGGAGTTGTTGGCAAGCTTCACGAATCCGATAGCTGTTGAGAAATACGTTGTAATTGTTGTAACCAAGCTGCGCGTGGATGATTTTGCGTAAACGATATTCCGGCAGTTGCAGGCGGTTGGCGAGGTCCTTGAGCGAAAGGCCCGGTTCGCGATAGATACGATCGACCTTCAACAACGTCATTAGCTTTGCCAGCGCTTCGGAAACCAGCGGATCAATCTGGGGTACCTCAGCCGGTCGTTGCGGCTGAGTTGCTATTAGGGTGGGCTCCAAGTATTGCCCGACATCGCCCTGTGTCACCCGAAACAGCAAGAAAAGCAGGATGGCCAGATTGATGGCAATCAACGCGACGTGCGCATGATAATTGGTGATGGTGTTGGGATCGATCAGAACGCGCAGCAGCAGGCTCGAAGCGATTACCGTGAGTCCGACAATGAGTACGGTTAGCGCGCGCGTCCGGCGTCGCGTTTCAACCAAGTCGGCGCGCCAGCTAGCGACGGCCCAATAGATTGCGAAGCCCACAAAAATCATCTGCAGAACCGTCGGCGCTACCTGGGTGAGGAGGTAAGCGAAGCGCCATCCCGGCGACACGAGCAGGCGCCCTGGTTCTTCCAGGGACATTTGCACAATGAACACGGCGAGCAGCCAGAGGGGAAAGCGGCGCTGCACGGCAAAGAGCGTGAAACAGAGCACCATAAACAGTCCTGGCGTCAGATTGCGGGCGAAGTTCAGTATTCCGTACCAGGCCCCGACTTCGAACTGAAATGGCGCGGGGATCCAATAGCGATAATCGAACCGCCCCAGAGCGACGTAACAGACGTTGCAAGCCGCAATCAGCGCGACCAGCTGCGCGCTTCGACGATGCGGGTAGCTCGCGAGCAGCCGTGCACCCAGAAGCGCTGCGCACATCATGGTCACGATATCCAACGCCAATACAATCAGCGGTGCACTCAAGCATTACCCCGGCTCAGCGCTCTTTCGGAGTGCAGTATTACGCAGTTCAAGCCAGAGCCATTTCGATGCCTGCTAGATAGGCGCAAAGGCTGGCTGCATGACTTCGATCAGTACATCGATATGATGATACAAGCATTTGATTTTGAATATTAATTGTGAGAAGAGTGCGAACGACCCGAGATCAATCGGCGGTAGGTCCGATCCAAACCATTATGCCTTTGGACTATGGATTTGGCGTCAGGTTTTGCAGCAGCGCAGAATCAGCATTTTTGCGGTCTTGGTGTATTTCAGTCTCCATTGCGTCGCCAATGGTTGCGGCATAGCCAATGGTTGCGCCTTGGCCCAAAATGTGTGAGGCGGCGGGTCTCGCTGAGTGGTTAGATCGCACTCCTGCCGCCGAGTGACATATTCCGTCTTTCGTCGGCTTCCGGAGACATTTGAAAGCGACTTTCTTACAGGCTAAGAGTCTCCCATGACTTAACTCATTGCGTTTGGGACTGTGATGACTTAAGGAGTTTTTATTTGCGCGGCCATCGACCGGATGTCCGTGCAGAACGGCCGCAATGAAGAAGCCGTATGGCGATCGACGCCAGGCGTCGAGCGCCAAGTCCTGCAGTCTGGCTGATGGAGTTTTGATGGATCGTCGAGTTTTTCTTACTTCGATACCCGCAGTGGTTGCCGCCGGATGCACGGGCGGCACCAAAGTCGAGGCCACGGACAAGACCGGTGGACCGGGCGGTCAATCAACTGTCGCCACCCCTACATTCACTCCCGCGGGCGGCAACTATACATCTACGCAAATGGTGATGATTTCGAGCCCGACACCGGGCGCAGCCATCTACTACACGACGGGTGGATCTACTCCGACCACCAGCAGTTCGGTTTATAGCGGTCCCATTTCGGTCTCGAGCACACAAACGATTCAGGCAATTGGCGCAGCAAGCGGCAAGTCCACGAGTGCGGTCGGGACCGCGAGTTATACGATCAGCGGGCAACCAGTTGTCGCCATCCCGACATTCAGTCCGCCGGGTGGTAGCTATCCTGGTGCGCAAACGGTGGCAATGTCGAGCCTGACAACGGGCGCAACGATCCACTACACGACGGATGGATCGGCACCCACTACCGGCAGTGCAACCTACACCGCTCCCATAGCGGTCTCGAGCACGGAAACGATCAAGGCGATTGGCGCAGCGAGCGGCATGACCACGAGTGCGGTCGGCACAGCGATTTATACAATCGGCACCAGCAACTCTGCGGGATATGATGGTGCGCTCTCCATCAATGCTGCGGGCCAGATCGTCAATGGCCATGGCAATCCGATCATGCTTCGCGGCGTCAATGTCACCGGCCTCGAAGGACAACTCGCTCAGTATGCTTCATCGGGTGCAAATTGGGCTTGGAATCCTTGGGGAAACATGTCCGCGGACGGCAGCAGCCCGACCAATCTAAATGGCCCAAATATGGCCGCCATCGCCAATTGGAAGTGCAATTTCATTCGCATCACGATGAATGCGCAATCGTTCTTGAACGTGAAGAACGGAGTTCTCGGCGGCACGCAGGCGAGTCCGGTATGGACCAGCACCTATTCCGCGGACCCCAAGAACCTCTACAAGCAAAGCCTATTGCAGGCAATTCTCAACGCGCGCAAGTCCAACCTGTACATGATCATCGACTTTCACTGCTCGGCACCGGCGTTCACGTTCGGCGGAACGACAGCCTATTTGCCCGGGTTCAACCAGCCGCCATTCATGGATTACGACACGGGATCGCTCTACTGGACTGATCCTTCGCAAAGCCTGGTCGCGTGGCTTGCGACCAATTTTGGATCTGCGTCATTCAATGCCGCGTTCAATGGCGGCCGGGGTATCAATGGGGGCGAGGCGGGCGCGTACTACTCATCTAGCCATGGCGGGGCCACCGGCATCCAGGACTTCATCTTCGAGCTCTTCAACGAACCGTATTTGAATGGTCAAGCTTGGACCTTGACCAAGCTCAATGCCGATGGCTCGGATAGCGGAGTGCCCTGCCCAAGCACCGCCGGGATCACCGGCGGCAATTTGAAATTTGTCCCCAACAACTTCTTTGCCATGTTGAATGGCGGCTGGTGCAATTGGATGTATCTCCAGGGCAGCGCAATCCCGAGTTCCTTCACATCGCCTCCAAATTTAAACCCGGCCAGTGCCGGGGGGCTTGGGAACGCATTGGCTCAGCCCTGGCGAATATTCGGCTATCAGGCCGCGCTCAGCGGCATCCGGGCACTCGGTGCAACCAACATCATTCAGGTGAACAGCGCCCAGTTTGCCAATTCGCAGCAATCGCTTTTTGCATTCATACCGACCGACACGATAAGCCCGCCGCAGATTTCCACCGGATATCACTGTTATCCGTCCGCCTACAACTCCACCACCTCGGCTCCGTATAATTCCGATGGAGGTTCGACCTGGCACTATTATGCCGATCAGTTGGTCGCCGGTACCCTCACGGGCATCGGGCGCGTCGTGCCCATCATCATCGATGAATGGGGCGATGTCTCCGGAAAGAGCGTGATGGCCGCCTCGCAGTACGATCAGCAGATCCAGAACTGGATCGACGGCGCGCCCTTGGGTACCGCGCACGCGGCGCACTTCAACTGGACGGGCCCCAACAGTGCGAGCTCTACGGGCTCCTATGAGTGGTGCATGACCGTTAAAAGCGCGCCCGTCAGTTGCACGGGGAGCATCTCGGCCGGCGTTCTGACGGTGACCGCGGTGACGGGTACGCCGATCGTGCCGGGCATGGTCTTGGATTCCGGGTATCCCAACCCAAACGGCCAGGGTTATGGGACTTGGATTCAGTCGCAATTAACCGGAACTACCGGAGGCGTGGGGACCTATCAGCTCAGCTTCAACGGCGGCTCGACCTCCGGCAACATCACGATGATCTACCCAGAGCCCTACAACGGTGACGGCACGACCTACTATAACTGGGTATACAACCACGCTTGAGGTTCTTAGAAGATCTTTCCCGGATTCAGGATTCCGTTCGGATCCATCGCTTTCTTGATCGCCTGCATCAGGGCGATCTCCTCTGGGCTGCGCGAGAAATGCAGGAATTTCTTTTTGAGCGAGCCGATGCCGTGTTCGGCTGAGATGGAACCCCGGCGCCTGGATGTTATGGCATAGACAGCTTCCTCGATCTCTGACTCCGGCACCAAGTGTCCGCCCATCGCCACGGACGCGTGAAGGTTGCCATCGGCCGCGTGGCCGAAGTACACGGCTCGCAGCTGCGGCCAGCGAACCGAGAGCATCGACTCGATTTCAGCGACGAGCGCACCGAGCTCGCCGGTAGGCGCACTTACGTCGAAGCTTAAGTAAGGCCAGTGCGCAGTGCGTTCCCATTCGCCGGGGGAATCGCGCACGCTCCACAGCTCACCCGCCTCGCGATGCGACTGCGCGATGACTGCGTCATTGACAATGCCGCGTGCCAACGCGTCGCCGATCACCGATTCGTAGCGCGGTAAATCCTCCTCGGGATCCAGTCCCATGGTCTCGATCAGCACGTAAGCCCCGGCGCCCGCGGGAAGCGGTGGCTTGCGGCCCAGTCCCACAGTGGCAAGCTGGTAGAAGTGCGGCCACATGACTTCGAACGCGGTGAGCTGCGGGCCAAAGCCGGCCCTTGCGCACTTCAGGAGTTCCAGCACGCAGTCGTAGTCATCCACCGCGCAAATACCGGTACAGACGGTTTGGGGTTTGGGGAAAAGACGCAGCACCACTGCGGTGATGATGCCGAGCGTGCCCTCGGCGCCGATGAAGAGCTGCCGCAAATCATAGCCGGTGTTGTTCTTCACTATTTTGCGAAGCGAGTCGATGATCGTGCCGTCGGCCAGTACCGCCTCGACTCCCACGACCAGATCCCGCGCCATACCGAAGCGCAGTACTCGATTCCCACCGGCATTGGTCGAAAGGTTTCCGCCGATCTGACACGAGCCGCGTCCGCCCAAGTCCAGCGGGAAGAAAAGATCGGCCGCATCGGCGGCTTTCTGCACGGTCTCCATCAGAACGCCTGCCTCGACCGTGATGGTCGCCGCGGCATCATCGACTTCCCTGATGGCGCGCATGCGCTCCAAGGAAATGACGACGCATGGCCCGATGGGAACGCCCCCGCCCGCGAGGCCTGTCATGCCGCCTTGCGGTTGCACGGGAATCCGATGCTCGTTGCAATATCTCAGGATGGTCGAAACCTGCTGCGTATTTCGCGGGTATGCGAGGGCGAGAATCCCCACGGCCGGGTCACCCTGGACGCCGTAGTCCCGCGTATGGCGCAGGACGTTCTGGCTGTCCGGCTCGAGGATGACATCGGTGCCCACGCGCTGCGCCAACTCGGAGACGATATTGCTAGGCATGCGATACGTGAATCACGCCGGCGTTAGACTGGTTTCTCGCCGGCGACGGTCGTCCGATACAACTCACGCCGGTAGCCCTGATAGTCGTTGTATGCCTGGTGAATACACAGTCGGTTGTCCCACAGCACGAGCATGTCGGGCTCCCAGCGAAGCCTGCAGGTGAAGGCTGGCTGCATGATGTGTTCCGCGAGGTAGCGAAGAATCGGCGCCGATTCCTCGGGCAGCATACCCTCGATGCCGATGGCATACGCCGAATCGACATAGAGAGCTTTCTCACCGGTCACCGGGTGAGTGCGCACCAGAGGATGGGCGCTTCCCGCGATCTTGCGACGCAGATCATCCGAGAGGCGCTCCGCCTCCCGCGTCGCCGCGAGCCGGCCGATGGGGCTGTCGCTCACCTCGACGGCTTCCTGAGCGGCCTTGAGAACATCGCGCAGCGAAAATCTCACCTTCAATCCCTGGATCATCTCCCGATAGGTATCGCTCAGCATCGTGTACGCGAGCGCCGAATTCGCCCAAGTCGTATCCCCACCCAGGGGCGGCACCTGGATCGACCTTAGGAGAGTGATCGCCGGAGGCTTGGGAAGGAACGGCGAGTCGGTATGCCAGCCCTCACCGAAGACCATTTTGGACGAGTCGTCGGCTTCCTTGATGAGCGGATGCACATTGCGATGTCCGGGCACCCCTTGGGTGTAGGCGTCTTCCGCGAAATCACCGAAGCGCAAGCTGAAGGCTTCGTGTTCCCCGTGCGTCAGCTTCTGCCCGCGGAAGAAGATCATCTTGTGCCGGAACAAGGCGTGGCGGATTTCCTCGAACTGCGGCTCGCTCAACGCTGCGACATTCACTCCGTGTATTTCCGCGCCCAGGGCGGCGGCCAGCGGCGTCGCCTGAATGCATCGATAGCGGGCAGCGTGATTGTCGAACTTGCCCGTAGGATGAAGGCGCATGCATGTTCCCCTTTTCTAGCGCTATTCTACTGGTTATGCACGACCGATGGGTTCGGCCGGCGCAAGGGGGTACTCGTGAGCGCGTTTAACTGCAATAGGCGTGGGCCGTGGACACTGACAACTTGCGCGGCGTTGTTGTCATTGTTGGGGACGAGGGCCGTCGCTGCGGCCCCGCACCCGCAAACGCCGCAAGGCGCTTGTGCCGCGCTTTCGAATCTGCGGGTCCCCGCCGCTGAAATCGGTCTGCCCACCTCGGGTGCGACGGTGCAGAGCGCCACGCTGGTCAGCGCGACGGCGGATGAAAACAGAAATGGAGAGTATTGCAGGGTGATGGGCGTGATCGCGCCGATCGATCCAAAAGCTCCGGGAATAGAGTTTGAGGTGAATCTTCCCAGCCGCTGGAATTCGAAGGCTTTGCAAATGGGCGGTGGAGGTTATGACGGATCCCTGGTGACAGGACTGGGTGGCGAGGGGCTGCAGTTGAGCGGCATCGATCACCCCTTGAAGCAAGGGTACGTGACCCTCGGGAGCGATGGCGGCCACCGGGGCGGCCCTGGCTTCGACGGCACATTTGCCCTGAACGACGAGGCGCTGCTCAACTACGGCAAGCAATCGATCAAGAAAACTCATGACGTCGCCGTCGCCATCGTCAAAGGTCGTTACGGCGCGCGCGCAAAGCGCTTCTATTTCATCGGCAATTCACAGGGCGGGCACGAGGCGTTGGATGCTGCTGCGCGCTATCCCGCCGACTATGACGGCGTGATTGCCAACTATCCGGCTTATAACGTCATGATGCTGCACTTTGGCTCGCTGAACGTGGCCAAGGCCATCTACGCCGATGGCGGGGCAGGGTGGCTGAATTCTTCGAAAGTAAAACTGCTGACGGATGCCGTGGTGGCCGCCTGCGATCCATTGGACGGGGCAAAGGACGGGATAATCAGCAACATCGCTGCATGCAACCGCACATTCTCCATTGACGCCGTGCGTGCGACATTGCGTTGCCCCGATGGCAACGATGCGGGCGACGCCTGCCTCTCGGATGCTCAGATCGAGGCCGTCCGCAAGATAACCTCAACCTACAGTCCCGGATTTTCAATCGCAGGCTCCGATGTATTTCCGCGCTGGCCGCTGTTGGAGGGATCAAAATTTCAGATTGCCAATTTTGGCAAGAATGCGGTGCCGATGAATCCGCCGGGCCCCGGCGATGCGCTGCTCTACAGTGCCGGCGCGGCGACCGTCAAGTATGTGGTCACGCGCAATCCGGAGTTCAATGCGCTGACCTTCGACCCCTCGGCATGGAAGACCCGCATTCAGGAAGCCGGCGCCATTTTGGATGTCACCGACGTGGACTTGACGCCATTTCGCCGCAAGGGCGGCAAAATAATCATTACGCACGGGACCGAGGACGAGTTCATCACCCCTCACAACAGCGATGCCTACTATGAACGGCATTTGGCGTTGCAGGGTCGCCGGCAAATGAACTCCTTCGTGCGCTACTACAAGGTTCCGGGACTGTCGCACGGCTTTGGTACATTCAACGCCAAGTACGCGGGATTGGCGACCCTCGACGGTTGGGTGGACAAGGGAGTCGCGCCGGGAATATTGATTGCAACCGATGAAAATCCCGGTTCCTCCAATAGAACCCGTCCCATGTGTCCGTACCCTAAGTGGCCAAAGTTCACCGGGCGGCCGGGCGCGACATTGAATGACGCGGCCAATTTCACCTGTGTGGCGGAATAGGCGAGCGCCCGGCCTTATGCGGTCCTCTCGACGGTCAATCCCAGGCGCTCGATCATGACATCCCGCATGATGAATTTTTGTATTTTGCCCGTCACGGTCATCGGAAATTCTTCGACGAATTCGAAGTAGCGCGGAATCTTGTAGTGGGCAATTTCACCTTCGCAGTGCAGCCGTAGTTCTGCGGCGGTGGCCGAGGTACCTGGGCGCAGCACGATCCAGGCGCACAGCGCCTCGCCGTAGCGTGCGTCGGGAACCCCGAAGCATGACACGCCCTGTACTTTGGGGTGCGTGAAGAGAAACTCTTCCACCTCGCGCGGGTAGATGTTCTCGCCGCCGCGGATGATCATGTCCTTGATGCGTCCGACAATGTTGCAATAGCCTTGGTGATCGAGGATGGCGAGATCGCCGGTGTGCATCCACCCTTCAGGGTCCAACACCTCGGCCGTGCGCGCAGGATCCTCCCAATAACCCTGCATCACCGAATAGCCGCGCGTGCACAGCTCGCCGCTGCTGCCGCGAGGGACGATGGCGCCCTGCGCATCGACGAGTTTGACCTCCAGATGCGGCTGGATCCGCCCGACCGTTGACACGCGCATTTCCAATGAGTCATCCACGCTCGATTGAAAGCTGACCGGGCTGGTCTCAGTCATGCCGTAGGCGATCGTGACTTCGGACATGTGCATCTCGCCGACCACCCGCTGCATGATGGCGATGGGGCAGGGCGAGCCTGCCATGATCCCGCCGCGCAGGCTCGACAAGTCGATTTCCCTGAATCGCGGATGATCGAGCATGGCGATGAACATCGTCGGCACACCGTACAGCGCCGTGCAGCGCTCTTGCTGCACCGAGAGCAGCGTGGCCAGCGGATCAAATCCCGGGCTAGGGTAGACGGCGGTGGCGCCATGCGTCAGGCAATTCAAATTCCCCATGCACATGCCGAAGCAGTGATAGAGCGGCACGGGAATGCAGATTCTGTCGCCGAGTCCAATGCGGATGGCCTCGCCCACGAAGAAGCTGTTGTTGATGACGTTGTGATGGCTCAACGTTGCGCCTTTCGGCGATCCGGTGGTGCCGCTGGTGAACTGTATGTTCACCGGATCGTGGGGCCGCAAGCGCGCGCCGATTTGCCGCAGCGCCTTGCGATCGGATTCTTGTGCGCGAGGCGCGACAGTGGAGAATGGAACGAGCCCATCGAATTGCGCCGCATCGATGCTGATCGCCAATTTCAACATGGGTAGCCTGCGCGCCGACAGAGCCCCTGGCTTGCAACTCGTCAATTCCGGCGCAAGATCTCGGAGCATCCCCAGGTAGTCGCTGGATTTGAATCGCGCGGCGCTCACCAAGGCGGCGCATCCCACCTTGTTCAAGACGAACTCCAGTTCGTGCTTACGATACGCAGGATTGATGTTCACCAGGATCAGTCCCGCCTTGGCCGCGGCGTATTGAGTGATGGCCCACTCGGCGCAGTTCGGCGACCAGATGCCGATGCGCTCGCCGGGCTTTAACCCTAAGGCCAGAAGTCCCGCACCAAACTCGTCCGCGGCGCTGTTGAGCTGCGCATAGCTCATCCGCACGCCGGATTCGCATGCGACGATGGCTTCGCGGTCGGGCCAACGCTGCTGCGCGACTTCCAGCGCGCCGCCCAGCGTGGTTTCGAGCAACGGCGGCGAATCCGCGCCGCGCACAAAGCTTAAGTCGAGATCCATTCGAAGACCTCAATGCGGAGGACGAAAAATATACGCCAAGAGCTGCGCGCCCACTGCGCTGGCCACAAACACGATTTTCTGGTTCGCGGTCAGCTTTGCCAGCCAATTGAACGCGCCACCGTCAATCAAGGGAATACTCTCACCCGTCGTGCTGCGTGCGCTGATCATGAAGCGCAGTCCATCATAATAGTCATGATCCAGCGTCTCCAATACAACCGGCTCGCCCACCGCGGCGGCGATGCGCTGGCCGAGAAAAGCCCGCGCCGGCGTTGCGAGTATTCTGATGACCCGTTCTGGAAACGCGTAGCCGTTCTGCTCAAGCCGGTTCAAGGCACCCCAGTGCGTCCTCATGTGCTCGGTCATGGCCTCTACCAGCAAGCCATGGTCCTTTCGTTCGTGGCCCGCGGTCGTCATGCAAAACATCCGAAAATGCGCCGCATAGCCGGGCCCTTTGGGTACCGGTTGGGCGCGAACGCAACGATGGCTGGTGGCGAATTTGATGACCTGCGCCGGATTTCGAGTCAGGCGGCGCGCGCTTTCGAGAGCCAGCACATTGGTGGGATCCGATACGACTTCGGTCCCCCGAACCGTGGAAACGATCTTGTTCTGGCTGGCAAGACCGATCGCGGAGCAGGCTCCCAGCGGCGCCAGCGGCGAGAGCTCCAACGCTTCAAATTCCGAGGCGGCCCCGAGCAAGTGACCGTCGAGAGCGTTGAGCGTTCGTTGATCGATGTACGCCGGGCTGACGAAGCGGTCGCGTTCCCATTGCTGTTTGACACTGGTTGGGGTGCGCTGTGCGGCTCGCTGCTCAATCACACCCAGAAGCAAGGACCAGAGGTCCGATGCGGCCAAGCCGCTGGCCAGGGCCGAGTAGGCGGCTTCTGCCAATCCCATTCGTGCCCAAGTGCGCTCCGTTGTCCGTGGCATCGTGTTCGGTCTCACCGGCGCCATTGACCCTGCTGGCGCACGGCGTCCGGCAGGTCTGCGTAGGCCGTGAGTACCTCCGGCAACGGTTTGTAGTACTCGGCGAACTCGGGCGGATAGCGAGAGGGTTTCCCCGTGTCCAAATTCAAGCAGAAGAAGTCGATTTCGGCTTCTATCACACGTTTGCCGTCGGATAATCTTAAGATCTCGAAGCGGCGCGTACATCGCAGGCGATTATCGCCCGCCACGATCCAGGTACCGAGCAGCAGCTCATCGTCGATCAGTGCGGCCTCAAGGTAGTCGACTCGTGTATGGCGCACGGCCATTCCGCGACGAAGCGCCAGACAGCGCTCGATCGGCATGCCGAGTTTCGCGGAATGCGCCCAGGCGATGCGATCGAGCCACTGCAGGTAAATGGTATTGTTGACGTGCTCGTATTCGTCGATTTCGGCGGCCACGACTCGGTGTGTTCCGGTATAGGCCGCCGGCAGCCGGAACGGTGGGACTGTCAACACTCCTCCGCCGTGGTGCGCAGGTTGCCTCGAAACCGCGGCTCGGGCAGGCCGCGCACGCCCAAGCGATAGACGAGCACGTCCCCTGCGTGCGGCTGCTGCGCCAACTCTGCCGCTCCCAGGCCATCGCGCGCGCTGGAGACGAACAGCAGACCTCGATCGGGCCCCCCGAACGCGACACAGGTCGGCTGACTGACGGGGACCTCGAGCTCCCGGTCGATTTTGCCGTCGGGGGTATAGCGCACAATGCGGCTGCCGCCCCATTGCGCGCTCCAGATACAGCCGTGCTCATCCACGTTCGCGCCGTCCGGGACAGCGCCGCCGGTGGTGTGCGCAAATACGCGCCGACCGTGGGGCGTCCCGGTAGCGCTATCGAAGTCATAGCGGTAGATGACGGCGCGCGGAGAATCGGCCAGATAAAAGGTGCCCCCGTCAGGGCTGAAGCAGATGCCGTTGGTGATTCGCAGTCCGCGCTGATGCTCAACAGTCGCGCCCTCTGTAGTCACGCAATACAGCGTTGCTTCGGCGCCGGCTGATTTGCCTTCGATCATGGTGCCGGTCCAGAACCGGCCCTGGCGGTCCACCCGCCCATCATTGAAGCGCAGCTGCGGCAGATGGGCCGCCGGCCGCGAAATCCATTGCAGGGTCGCCTCATCGGGATGAAAGAGGGCAATGCCGCTGTCAAAGGCAGCGATGATAGCGCCGCTGGCTTCAATCAGCCCAAAGGAGCCCAACCGATGGGGAAGCGCGGTTCGCCTGAGCGTCTGCGTCGCCCAGTCAAAACGCAGCAATTCACGGGACTGTATGTCGGTCCACCACACCGTGGCAGCGCCATCGTCCCATAGTACCCCCTCGCCGAGCACGTTGGCGGCGCGGATGATGGCGTCAGGTTTTGCTAAGTCGCGTGACATGGAGGCACGAGTATACAATCGCCGAAGTCCGGAACCGATTAGCGCTTGCGTACAAGTAAAAAGAGGGAGTTGCCATGAAGATTGCGGGGAAAGTAGCCGTCGTGACAGGGGGTGCCTCGGGCATCGGGCAGGCGGTAGTGCGCGCGATTGTCGGCAAGGGCGCTCGAGCCGCAATTTTTGATCTTAACGATACTGCCGGCCAGGCAATGGAGAAGGAACTCGGCAGTTCAGTGATCTACGCGGGCGCCAATGTCGCCGACGAAGCCGCCGTGGCAGCGGCAGTGGCAAAAACCATGAGCGCCTTTGGCGCGATCCACATTTGTGTCAATTGCGCCGGCATTGGCAATGCCCACAAGACCTTCGGCAAGGATGGCCCATTTCCGCTGGCCGCGTGGAATAAGGTCATCACCGTGAATTTGACAGGAACCTTCAACGTCATACGTCTCTGTGCCGAGCAGATGGCCAAGAATGTCCCCGAGGATGCCAACGGCGGCCGGGGCGTCGTCATCAATACCGCCTCGGTGGCGGCCTTTGACGGTCAGATGGGACAGGCTGCCTACAGCGCCAGCAAGGGCGGTATCGTCGGCATGACCCTGCCGATTGCGCGCGACCTGGCCGGCATCGGCGTGCGCGTGAACACCATTGCGCCGGGCCTCATCGAAACGCCGTTGTTCAAAGGCATGCCTCCGGAGGTCATGGACGGTCTTTCCAAATCGGTGCTGTATCCAAAGCGATTGGGACAGCCGCAGGAAATCGCACACCTGGCAATCTGCCTGATTGAAAACGACTACATCAACGGGGAAACCATCCGCATCGATGGCGGCATTCGCATGCAGCCGCGCTAACGGGGCGGTCCTTTTGGGAATTGCGGACCTTCAGCAATTTACTCGCTCAAAAAATCCCGCAGCACTTGCATGAACGCGTCGAGCTGATCATGGTGTACCCAATGGCCGGCGTCCGCGAAACTGACAACCCGCGCATGCTTGAAATGACGCGCGCGGCCATCCTTCTCGGGATTGGATGCCCAGCTCTTATCTCCGTAGCACAACAAAGTCGGGCAGGCGATGGCGCCCCATAGTGCCTGGAGGTCCTGAGGCGCGATATCGAGAGGCGGAAACACATTGAGGTAATTGTCGAACTTCCAGCTCCAGGTGCCGTCCTCGTTGCGGCTGACGGCATGCTGCGTGAGATAGTCCGCCTGCTCGGCCGTCAGGTGCTCATTTTCGCTGCGCATCCGCGCCAGCGCATCGTCGAAAGTTGCGTAGCGCCGCGGACTGCGTCCGCTCACGGCGCGCCGATCGAGGATCCATTTTTGCCAGCGCTGTTGGATGGTTTTTTGCTGCCATTCGGCGAGCATTTTCGGCGACGGTCCGAGGCCCTCGATGGCCACGATGCGGCGCACATTCTCCGGATACAGGCCTGCATAACGCAACGCGATATTGCCGCCCAGAGAGTGCGCGACGATGGTGAGCGGCGCGAGTTCCAGCTGGTGGATGATCTGCGCCAGATCGTAGACATAGGCGGTCATCGAGTAGTCGCCATCCGGGGACCAAGCGCTGTCGCCATGACCGCGCAGATCCACCGCCATCACATGCCAGTCGGAGCGCATGCGGTCCGCCACCCAATCCCAGCTGCGGCAATGATCCTTCCCGCCATGAATGAGCAGCAGCGGCGGCGCCGTCGGGTTGCCCCAATCAACATAGTGCAGCTTCAGGCGCTGCGAGATGTAGCTGTGCGAGGTGGGACGAAATCCGGTCATCGGCACACTATACCAATTCCGGTGTTGGCCTCTGGACCAAGTAATATGCTGATCCTGTGAACAGCCGTATTCCCGTGATCATCGGTGTGGGACAGGTCAATGACCGCGATGCCTCCCCCGGCGCGGCAAGCTTGGGTCTCGATTCCTTAGGATTGATGGAAGCCGCATTGCGCGCCGCGGATCAGGATGCCGGCGGCGGATGGCTCTCAAGGCTCGACTCCCTGGCGGTGGTGGAACAGATTTCCTGCCCGGAATTGGCCGATGTATCGGCACCCCTGGCGAGAGCGCTCGCGGCAAATCCACGGATTTGCTACAAGACCGCCTATTCCACCGGCGATGCGCCGCTGCTGTTGCTGAACGAAGCAGCCAATCGCATCAGCACGGGCGAGGTGACCGTTGCCGCGGTGGTCGGCGGCGAAGCTCTGCGTACCGCGGCGCGACGCGCGTCGGCCTCAGGCACCGACAGCGGAGCACCCAATGCCATCCGCGCGGTGGCACTGCGCCGCGGACCCTCCTACCGCCAGCGCTACGGATTGACGGCTCCGGTGGATGTGTACCCCTTGTACGAAAATGCTCTGCGCGCGGCGTATGGCCAGACCCTGGCGCAGGGCCAGGCGGAAACTGCGCAGATCTGGTCGCAGTTTTCAGAAGTCGCTGCGGCCAACGAAGGCGCGTGGTTGCGTCGCGCCGTCTCGCCTGAGGAAATTCAAACCGTTTCAGCGTCGAATCGGCCTATCGCATTTCCCTACAGCAAGCTGATGGTCGCCAACCTGAGCGTCAACCAAGGCGCCGGGTTTCTGGTGACCAGCTTGAGCGAGGCACGCGCGCGAGGGATCGGCGAGGAGCGATTGATCTTTGTCGGCAGGGGCGCGGCGGCCCGGGAGCCGGCGGACTTTCTGGCCCGTGCCAATTTCAGCGAATCGCCGAGCATGACGATCTCGCTGCGCCGTGCGCTCGAACTGAATGGGCTCGTGACCGAGGATCTGGATTACACCGAACTCTACAGTTGCTTCCCGTGCGTGCCCAAGATGGCGCGGCGAATCATCGGCTGGCCGTTGCACCGGCCGGCCAGCGTCTTCGGCGGATTGACCTTCGGCGGAGGACCGGTCGGCAATTATATGAGTCATGCCGTGGTCAGCATGGTTTGCGCGCTGCGCCGCGGTGGCCGCTACGGATTGCTGTTCGCGAACGGCGGCGTGGCGACGCAGAATCATTCGATGGTTTTGGGCCGCACGGCCTTCGCGCCGGATGCCTTTCCGCAAAACTTCGACTATCAATCCGAAGCGGACTCGATTCGTGGGCCGGTGCCGCCCACGCAAGAAGACTATCTTGGCCCTGCCACAATAGAAACGTACACCGTGATCTATGATCGCGAGGGCGCACCGACGCAAGGAGCCATCATCGCCCGCTCCCTGGACGGTGGGCGATTCATCGCAAAAGTCCCGGCCGCGCATCGCGCCACGATTGATTTCCTAACCTTGGGCGAGCATGAGCCCGTGGGCGCCGCCGGTATCGCCGTTCAAGGGTCCGACGGCGATACCTGGTGGCTGATGGGCCCGTGATCCGCGATCAGAGGCGCTCGATGATGATGGCGGGCGCCATGCCGCCGCCCGCGCACATGGTCACGAGTCCGCGCTTCAAGTCGCGCCGTTCCAGCTCATCGAGCAGCGTGCCGATCAAAATGGAGCCTGTCGCACCGATTGGGTGACCCAACGCGATCGCTCCGCCGTTCACGTTCACCTTGTCGCGATCAAGCTTCAGGTCGCGAATGAATTTTTCGGCGACCACGGCGAAGGCTTCGTTGATCTCCCAAAGATCGATGTCTTGAACCGTGAGTCCAGCGCGTTGCAAAACCTTTCTTGCCGCGGGCACCGGCGCATTGAGCATGAGGGTGGGTGAGTCGCCCATATTGGCGTAGGCAAGAACCCGGGCGCGCGCCTTGAGCCCACGCTTGCGCGCGAAGGCGGGCGATGCGAGGAGCACGGCAGCCGCGCCGTCGACCACCCCGGAGCTGTTGCCGGCATGATGCACATGGCGAATCTGCAATCCCGGATATCTATTTTGGATCAGTCCTCGATACGTGGTGCCTTTTTCGTCCAACGCATAGTCGGCGATCGCGGGGAAGGACGGCTTCAACGCCGCGAGGCCTTCAGCCGTGGTTTGCGGCCTCAAGAATTGCTCCTGATCCAGCGCCAGACTGCCGTCGGTATTGAACACGGGGACCACGCTGCGCTTGAAATGGCCGGCGGCATTGGCGCGCGCGGCGCGCGTATGACTCTCCAGGGCCAGCGCATCCAGATCGGCGCGCTCGATATTCTCGAGCGTGGCAATGGCATCGGCGCACACGCCTTGGTGCGATTGCGGATGCAGCGCGCGCAGGCGCTCATTGCCCCTGTCCATGAGCGGCGGTCCTGTGTGCGGCAAGTTCGAGGTGAAGGACATCATTTCAGTGCCGCCGGCGATGACGAGATCTTCCATGCCGGACATGACGGATGCCGTGGCCATGTTTACCGTGGTGATGCCGGATCCGCAGAAGCGGTCCAAGGTCACGCCGCTGGCGGCGATGTCGAAACCGGCGTCCAGCGCCGCCATGCGGCCCAGGTCGCAGCTCTGCTTATCGACCTGCGTGGAGGTGCCCCAGATGATGTCATCCACCTCTTTCGTATCCAGATCGTTGCGGTTCGCCAGCGCCTTGAGCACGGTTGCCGCCAGATGTTGCGGGTGCATGTGCGCGAGTGCGCCCTTGCCAATTTTGCCGATGCCGCGAGGCGTGCGGCAGGCGTCGATGATCAATGCCTCGGACATGCTACCCCCAAGAAACGCTGTGGTTGATAAGACTGGCCTTGTGGTAGCTTAAACCACTTGGCATCGCGAAGGGGTTAACGTGCTGGAGATTGACGCGACGACGGCTGCCGCCACCGTGAGCGAAGCCATCCGCTCGCGCCACTCCATTCGGGCATTCACCAAGCGGCCCGTGGATGCCGCGGTGGTGCGCGATTTGCTAGAGATCGCGCGCTTCGCGCCCTCAGGCGGCAATCTGCAACCCTGGATCGTGCATGTTTTGTCGGGCGCCTCCCTCGCAGCGTTTCGCGCTTTCCTGGCGCCGCAGCTTACGGCGATGCCCATGGGCGAGCAGACGGAGTATCCCGTATATCCGCCGGATTTGAAGGAACCCTACCGTTCGCGGCGCCGCCAATGCGGCGAGGATTTATACGCTCTTGTCGGCGTGGCGCGCGATGATCGAGCGGGCAAGCTGCGGCAGTTCGCCCGCAACTATGATTTCTTCGGCGCACCCGTCGGGATGTTCTTTTTTCTCGACCGCTCGATGGGATCGGCACAATGGTCCGATCTCGGCATGTTCATCCAAAATCTCATGTTGCTGGCGCGCGAACGAGGTCTGGCGACCTGTCCGCAAGAGGCCTGGGCGGTGTGGCACAAGCAGGTTTGCGCGTTCTTGAGCGTAGAGCCCCCCTTGATGCTGTTCTGCGGTCTGGCCTTGGGTTACGCCGATGCCAACGCGCCGATCAACCGGTTACGCACCGAACGGGCGGAAGTCGACGCATTCGCAACTTTCCATGACTGATTCGACAATAAAAAACCACGGCGCCAAAAAGCGCATAGGGAGTGACCCATGTCCGTACTTGATGTAGCGCCGCCCGCATTCATGATGGATCCCGAGATTCAGATGTTCGCCGATTCGGCCAACCGTTTTTTCGAGCGCGCCGCGCCGGCGAAACGCGTGGCCGCCTGGCGCGAGGCCGGCCAGGTGGAACGCAAGTTTTGGCGCGAGGTCGGCGCCGCCGGATTTTTGGGCGTCATGGTGCCTGAGGCGTACGGCGGCCCGGGTGCGGACTTTCGTCATGAGCTCGTACTGCTGGACGTGGTCGCACGGCACAACGTCGAGGGCTTCGCGCTCGGACTGCACAATGTCATTGTGACGCCCTATATCATCTTGCACGGCACCGAAGAACAGAAGCGCCGTTGGCTTCCGAAACTGGTTTCCGGCGAAAGAGTCTGCGCCATTGCCATGAGCGAACCGGGCGCAGGCTCCGACCTGCAATCCATTCGAACCACGGCGCTTCGGGACGGCGATGGCTATCGAATCAACGGCTCCAAGACCTTCATCTCCAACGGGCAGATTGCCGATTTCATTGTTGTCGTCGCCAAGACGGATCCGAGCCAGGGAGGGCGCGGCGTGTCCTTGATGATTGTCGAGACCGATCAGGCGCCGGGATTCAGGCGCGGCAAGAAGCTGGACAAGATCGGGCTGGATGCCCAGGACACATCCGAGCTGTTCTTCGATGATGTCTGGGTGCCGAAGGAAAATCTGCTGGGCATGGAAGAAGGCAAGGGCTTCCGCCAGCTGATGGCGGAATTGCCGCGTGAACGCCTGCTGATCGCCATCGGCGCGGTGATCACCATGGAAAGGGCATTGGCCGAGACCATCGAGTACGTCAAGAACCGCAAGGCCTTTGGCCAGCGCCTGATGGATTTCCAAAATACACAGTTCAAGCTGGCCGACGCCAAGGCCAAGGCCACGGTGGCGAAGGTGTTCGTCAACGATTGCATTGCGAAGGTGCTGGACGGCAAGCTCGACGACACCACGGCGGCGATTGCCAAGATGTGGGCGACCGAAACCGAGTGGCAGATCGTCGATGATTGCCTGCAGCTGCACGGCGGCTATGGCTACATCAATGACTACCCGATCGCCCGGATCTTTCGCGATTCGCGCATCGCGCGCATCTTCGGCGGTTCCACCGAAATCATGAAGGTCATCATTGCGCGTTCTCTTTAGGAATATGACCCGTCGATTTATGACCTGTCGTTATCGGAGGAGCGCCGCGTGAGTGCATTCAAAGAACAATTGCTGGCCGGCAAAACCGCGTTTATCGCCGGAGGAACCAGCGGCATTAACTTGGGGATAGCCAGACGTTTCGCCGAACTGGGCGCCCGCGTGGCCGTTGCCGGGCGAAATCCGGAGAAGGCGGCGAACGCCGCGGCGCTGATCGGCGGCGGCGCCTTGGGGTTCAGCTGCGATGTGCGCGACTTCGCAGCCACTCGGGCGGTACTGGAAAATGCGGCGAAACAACTGGGACCCTTGGACATCGTCGTCTCCGGGGCGGCGGGCAACTTTGTGGCGCCGGTGCTGGGACTGTCCGCCAACGGTTTTCGCACCGTGGTCGATATCGATCTGAACGGCACCTTCAACGTGTTTCGGTGCGTGCATGATTTGTTGCGCATTCCCGGCGCCTCATTGATCGCGATCAGCGCCGGTCAAGCGGTCAATCCGATGATGCGCCAGGCGCATGTCTGCGCGGCGAAGGCGGGAGTGAATCAATTGATACGCGTCCTCGCCATGGAATGGGGGCCTTTGGGGATACGCGTCAACGGCATTTCGCCGGGGCCGATCGCCGGCACCGAAGGCATGGCGCGCCTCGCCCCCACGCCGGAAATCGAGCGAGCCATCAACGAACGCATTCCTCTGCGCCGCTTCGGGGCCATCGCGGAGATCGCCGAGAGCGCGGTATTCCTGTGCAGCGATTCGGCGACCTACATCACGGGGACCATCCTCGATTGCGATGGCGGCTCGCAATTGGGCGACGCACGATGAATGGGGGTCCTTATTTCTCCTTCAATTGCGCGGACCTCAGCATCTGCAGTGCCGCGTAGAGCACGACGATCAGCACCAGCCAGCGCAGCCAGGCAAGAGGCAGCGACTTCACGATGTAGGCGGCGATGAGCACTCCCGGGATGCCGCCCAGCGTGAGCCCTAGCGCGGCGCTGAAATTGTAACGGCCGCTGCGTATGAATCGAATGCCGCCGACCGGCATCAGCAGCGCGCACGAGCCCATCATGATGGGAAAGGCTGCGAGCGGACTCATGCCCAGCAGGCTCACCAGAATCAGGCAGGGCGCGTACAGGCCCACGCCGAGCATCATCAAAGATCCCAACACGACATTGCTTAAGACCGCCACGATCAACGCCGTGCCGTGCAATCCGAGCGCATCGCCGCCGCCCGGCACCCAATCAAGATTGTTCGCGAGAAACAACAGCGCCGCGCACAGCAATGCTCCGCCCATCCCCAGTTGAATGGCGCGGCGCGAGAGGCGCGACACAAAACCCACGCCCAGCCACGCACCGAGCACGGCGGCGACGATCATGCTCACCAGCGTGGTGAGATCCACGCTCACGGTTGCGATGAAGATCAGCGCCTCCAATACGCACGGCAGCGCCTGGCCGGTATTCAATGTGCCCGGAATATCCTCATCGGGCATGCGTCCGCGCAGCTTGAAATACGCCGTGGTGGGTGCGAAGCAGCCGATGCCGAGGGTGTCGAAGAAATTGGTGACGAATCCCACCACCGCATCTTCGAGGCGAAGCGAGCGGGCTTGAACGATGTTCACGCCGGCGCGGGTTTGGACTATGCCTGCGCCGCGGGCGCGTTCCACCATCCACCAGCGCCCGATATAAACCAGCGTCATCAGCACCAGCGCCGACAGCAATCCCACCGTACCGGCATTCACGTCGGGCCTCTATTCGACGTCGGGGTAGGGGCCCTTGCCGCCTTCGGCGATGAAGCGCTCGATGCGCGCCTGCAGCACCGGGATCGGCACCGATCCGAGTTCAAGCACCGTGTCGTGAAACGCCCGTATATTGAAGTTTTCGCCGAGGGCCTTTTCCGCCTTGGTTCTCGTCTTGAGAATCGCGTCTTCTCCCAGATAGTAAGACAGTGCCTGTCCCGGCCACGCAATGTAGCGATCCACTTCCGTTTCGATTTCGTGCAGCGGCAGTGCCGTGTAATCGCGCAAGTACGCGATCGCCTGCTCGCGGCTCCAGCCCTCGGAATGAATGCCGGTATCCACCACGAGGCGCGCAGCGCGCCAGATCTGGTAGTTCAGCATCCCGAAGCGATCATACGGTGTGTCGTACATGCCCATTTCCAATCCCAGCCACTCGCAGTACAAAGCCCAGCCTTCGCCATAGGCGGAAATGTACGTGTGCTGGCGAAACTCAGGCTGCTGTTTGTGCTCGAGCGCCAGCGGCATCTGAAAGGCATGGCCGGGCGCAGATTCGTGCAGCGTAAGCGCGGTCAAGTTGTAAAGGGGCCGGCTCGGCAGGTTATAGGTATTGAGCAGGTAAACCCCTGTGCCGCCGCGTCCCGCGGTGTAGAAGGGCGCGAGATCGTCCGGCACGGGCCGAATCGTGAAGCGTGCGCGCGGCAGCTGCCCAAAATATCGTGAGGCCTTGCCGTCGAATCGCTTGGCGATCCAGGCGGCACGCATCAGGAGCTCTTCCGGCGTCTTGGCCTGAAAGCGCGTATCGCTGCGTAGAAACGCGAGAAACGCTGGGAAATCGCCGCTGAAGCCGCTTTCCTTCATCGCACCGAGCATTTGTTCGTGCAGGCGCTTAACTTCCGATTCACCCAACGCATGAATAGCCGCCGGGTCGGAATCGAGCGTGGTGAAGAGTCGAATTCTCGACCGATAATACGCCGGGCCGTCCGGCAGCTCTTGGGCAGCCAGCGAGGTCCGGGTGCCGGGAAGATATTCACCACGAAAAAACGTCAACAGCTCGCGATACGCCGGCTGCACGGTATCGCGAATGACGGCGATGGCTTGATCTCGCAAGCTTTTTTGGTCGGTCTCCGAGATGCCGGCCATGTCCTTGAAGGGCGCATAGAACAGGCTCGCCTCCGGCGTCGAGTCGGTCACCGCGGTGATCGAGGCATCGCGCCCCGCCAGGGTCACCCGCGGCGGCGTAAATCCGCGCTTGAGCCCGGCGCGCATTTCGTCCATCTGCTCGTGAAAATACCGCGGGATATCCTTCATCTGGTTGATCCAATTGCGGTAGTCCTCGAGCGATCGGTACTGCCGCCGCGCGGTGTAGCCGATGTTCGTCCAGAAAGTGCTGTCCGAATTGACGGGCATCTCAAATTCGCGGAATTGTTGGTCGGCGATCAGTCCTTCGATCTGCGGATGGTAGACATCGTAGTTGATCTGCTCGGCCGGCGAGAGTTCGGCACGCGGAATCGCGTCGAGCTGTTGCAGCACGTCCTGCCACTTGCGCAGCCGCATCGCCTGGCTGGCAGGATCCATTTTGGGCAGATGATCGGCAATCCGTTTCTGCGAATCTTCGTCGTCGGGAAACTGCTCCTCGCGCCACTTCCACTCCTCGGTATAGATGGCCTGCAGCCGCGCATCGGCTGTGGGTGGCTTGGTGCAGGCCGATGTGCCGAAGGCGAGCGCGCAAGCCGCGGCGAGGGCGTAGGGAAGGCGTGATGACATGGGATATCCTGAATTCTTAAAGTGAGAAACTAGAACCGCTGCAGATCATAGGCCGCAACCGGCAAGCGCGGAGAGCGATCCGCCACGATGTCAGCAACCAAATCCGCGCTCACGGGCGCAAGGGTCAGTCCAATGTGCTGATGTCCGATCGCGTAATAGAGCCTGTTCGGCCCCGGGGCGCGTCCGATTCCCGGCAGATAGTCCGGCAGCGCAGGTCGCGAGCCCACCCAACTGGAGCCGTCCGTGTCGCAGGCGTAGCCCAAGGCGCGCAATTGCCGGCGCAGGCGCAAAGGCTTGCGCAGATCGGCCGGTGAATCAGCAGCGGCGAACTCCATATAGCTGGTTGCACGCAAGCGCCCGGTCATCGGCGTGATGATGATGCGTTGATCGCTATAGACCACGGGCGCATCGAGGAATGCGGGGTGCCCGGGAATTTCGACGTGGTAGCCGCGCACTGCCTGCAGCGGCGCCCGCAAGGCGAAAGATGCCAGCAGCGGGGCCGAGTGAACCCCGGCGCAGATCACTGCTGCGCCCACCACCAACGGCGCGTCGCTGCTCAGAAT
Source organism: uncultured Gammaproteobacteria bacterium (assembly GCA_963831765.1). Lineage (GTDB taxonomy): Bacteria > Pseudomonadota > Gammaproteobacteria > Steroidobacterales > Steroidobacteraceae > Bog-1198. The sequence goes on along the minus strand of CAWHRH010000006.1, from coordinate 1,008,936 downwards.
TTCGATGTGATTGCCGCGCAGACGCAGCCCCTTCACATCCATTTGCCGAAATCTCGCGTTGCGCTTCAGCGCCGCAGCCGCGAAAGCCCGCACAGCCTCCAAAGGGTCAATCACGTTGGCCGTGTCCTCGAAATAGAGGCCGGCGGCCGTGGCCTCATTGGCCGCCCGTTGCAAAGGTTCAAGCTGTTCGGCGCCAATCGGCCGGGTCTTGACCTCGACGCGCGCCATGTCCTCGGCATGAGACCTCATTTTCGCGTGGCTGCGCGATCCGAAAGCAATCTCGTAGTGTCCATGGCGTTTGAGCAGTTCCGGGCGGCGTATTTCCTCGAGCCAGCGCACCCATGCCGGTCCCGCGGCGCGTACCAGAGGGGCTAAGTGGCGAGCGTTGGCGTTGCGTCGAAAAGCGGCTGCCGCGAACAGTTGAATCCAGGGCAACATGCGCAGCGCTTGCCGCGGAGAGAGGTCTAGCGCCCCTCCGAAGCGAAACAATTCGCGGTAAAACCCAAACAGCAGGCTCGGCGACGGCAGGGGCTGCATCACTTCGGTGGCGATGTGACCCGCGTTGCCGAAACTGGCGCCGGCGACCCCTGGTTCGGCCCGATCGAGCAGCAAGACCTGCCGTCCCTCTCGCGCCAGTGCGAACGCCGTGGCCGCACCGATTATTCCCGCTCCGATCACCGCGATGGTGTCTTGCTCACTCATCGCGCCACCGTATACGATCCACGATCCTGCAAGCAACCATCGAAGTATTGGAATTTCATGTCGAACACCTTGTCATGCACTTGGTCCGGCGTCTTTCCGGCGGCCACCACGCAATTCGATGCCGCTTTGCAGGTCGACCTGGCCGCGACACAAAAAGTGCAGCAGGCGTTGCTGCGAGATGGCGTTCACGGCCTGGTGCTGATGGGAACGGTCGGCGAGGGTAATTCGCTGTCAGGCGAGGAGAAACGCCATGTGCTGCGCGCCGCCGTCGAAGCGAGCGGCGGTAAAGTCCCGGTGATTGCGGGCGTCTCGGAATTCACGACGGCCGCGGCGGCCGGTTTTGCGCGCGATGCTGAACGTCTCGGCGCCGCCGGACTCATGGTGCTGCCGGCGATGGTGTACGTGCCGACCCCCGCCGAGCTCGAATATCATTTTCGTTCCGTGGCGGGCGCGACCGGCCTGCCCATCATGCTGTACAACAATCCGCCTTCGTACCGGGTGAATATCGACATCGCGACGCTGACAGGCCTGGCGCAGGTTCCCAACATCGTGGCCATCAAGGAGTCCGCGCCTGATTCGCGGCGCTTCACGGACATGATCAATGCATTCGGCGATCGTTTTGTCTTGTTCGCGGGCCTCGACGATGTCGCCTTCGAAGCGTTGACGCTCGGTGCGAAGGGCTGGGTGTCGGGGCTCACGAATGCCTTTCCCGCGGAGTCCTTGCAGCTGTATGAGGCGCTGCGCAGCGGTGATCTTGAGCGCGCGCGCAAGATCTACCGCTGGTTCATGCCGCTTTTGCACCTGGATTCGGAGCATGACCTGGTCCAATCCATCAAACTCGCCGAAGCCATCATGGGCCGCGGCACTGAACGGGTGCGGCCACCGCGCTTGCCGCTAGCGGGTGCGAGGCGCGCCGCCGTGGTCGCGATGATCGAGCGCGCACGCGACGCGCGGCCTTGAGCGCCGCCACGATCCGCGTCATCGATTCGCACACCGGCGGCGAACCGACACGCATGGTGCTCGAGGGCGGTCCCGACTTGGGCAGCGGGCCGCTCGAGGAGCGCGTGCAGCGATTTCGCGATCACTTCGACGGCTACCGCAGCGCCATCACCAACGAGCCGCGCGGTTCCGACCCGCTGGTGGGCGCCTTGCTGGTCAAGCCGCACCGCGCCGACTGCCAGTATGGCGTGATCTTTTTCAACAACGTCGGGTATCTGGGGATGTGCGGTCATGGCACCATGGGTGTGATCGCCTCGCTTCAGTTTGCCGGCCGGCTGGCGCCGGGTGCGGTCAAAATCGACACCCCGGCGGGCGCCGTTGAAGCGCAATTGCAAGGCGATGGCCGCGTCAGCGTGGCCAACGTGCGCAGCCGTCGCGCGGCGCACGGTCTTGCCATTGATGTTCCGCGAATCGGCCGGGTGGAGGGTGATGTCGCGTGGGGCGGCAACTGGTTTTTCCTGGTCGCTCGAACACGATCAGATCGTCGATATCGCGCACGTGGACGCACTCACGGAATTTTCTTGGCGCATACGCGAGGCCCTCAACGCCCAAGGGCATCCGCTGGTGGATCATGTCGAATTGTTTGCGCCGGGCGTCAAGCCTGGGGCACACAGCAGAAATTTCGTGCTGTGCCCGGGCAAGGCGTATGACCGATCGCCGTGCGGCACAGGGACCAGCGCCAAGCTGGCGTGTCTGGCTGCCGACGGCAAGCTGGCAGCGGGTGAGGTGTGGGTGCAAGAGAGCCTGATCGGCAGCACCTTTGAGTGCCGATATCGTTGGGCCGATCGCGCCAGCGGCGAGATCGTGCCAACCATCACCGGTTCGGCGTACGTCACCGGCGAGACCGTCCTGCACTTGGATCCGAAAGATCCTTTCTGCTGGGGCATTCGGGCATGATGTCACCATGAGTTTATTGCTTAGGATCAACGCGGCGCTCGGGGCGGTCTTTTTGCTTGCCGCGCTGATTTCAGGATACATCTGTTGGAACATGCTCGAGGCGAGCGCGATGCGCGAGGTTCTGGCCGAAGCGGGGCTGATGATGGACAGTGCCGCGGCGGTACGCACGTACACGTCGAATGAAATCGTGCCCTTGCTCGGCGAGCGCATGAAAGACGAGTTTCTTCCGCAGAGCGTGCCTTCTTATTCGGCGACGCAGAATTTCCTGCGATTTCACGAGCATCATCCCGACTATGCGTACAAGGAGGCGACGCTCAATCCCACCAATCCGCGTGATCGTGCCGTCGATTGGGAGAGCGATATCATCCAGCGATTTCGCAACGACGAGAATACCAAGCAGGTGGTCGGGGTGAGGGATACGCCGATGGGCAAGTCGTTGTATCTGGCGCGGCCCATTCTCGCCAAGCCGGAATGTTTGATTTGCCATAGCACCCCCGCGGCCGCGCCGCACACCTTGATCGCGCGCTACGGCGCCGATAACGGCTTTGGCTGGCAGCCCAATGAGATCGTGGCCTCCCAGGTGGTGTCGGTGCCCTTTGCCAGCGCGACCTCGAATGCGCAAAGGGAATTTCGCGCATTCATGACGCTGCTGATCGCGGTGTTTGCCGCGGCGTTTTTGGTCGTGAACGTCCTGCTTTACTACCTGGTGGTGCGGCCGGTGCGCCGTATCGCAACGATTGCCGACCGCGTGAGCCTCGGCGACATGTCGGCCGAGGATTTCCCGAAAAAGGGCGCCGCGGAAATCATGTCGGTGACGCGCTCGTTCAATCGCATGCGCAAGAGTCTCGAAAAGGCGCTGCAGATGATCGGGGATTGACGGGTATGTCGCGCGAGGTTTTCATCAGTTATTCCCAGCCGGACTATCACTGTGCCATGGAGATGGTGGCGCGAATCGAAGAGCAGGGCATCGACTGCTGGATTGCGCCGCGCGATATAGCGCCTTCCGCCGACTGGGCTGCGGAGATCATCGAGGCCATTTCCTCCGCGCGCACCATGATCCTGGTCTTCTCCGCGAGCAGCAATGATTCGCCGCAGGTGCGCCGTGAGGTGGAGCGGGCCGTGCACAAACAGGTGAGCATCTTGCCGTTTCGCATCGAGGATGTGCTGCCGTCAAAGAGCCTCGAGTATTTCCTCAGTGCACAGCACTGGCTGGACGCCTTTACTCCGCCCCGAGAGCCGCACTACGCGCGCCTGTGCGCTTACTTGAAAAGGCTGCTGGATGTGCCGGCCGCCCCAATCAGCACGCCGGGCACCGCTCAAGCTGAGCCATCGGCCGGCTTGCAATCGAGCGCGCATTCCGGCACCCATCCCGTCCTGTCCCACGGTGGTGCGGTATCTTTTGACCCGACTCTCATATTGCATGTGGAACGGCAGCTTGCCGGTTATATCGGTCCGCTTGCCAAGCATCTGGTGAGGCACGCCGCTTCGCACGCGGCAGGATTTGATGACCTGGTTGGCCGGCTTGCTGCGGAACTGGATGCGGAGTTCGATCGAAAGCAGTTTATCCAGCGTTGCCGCAGCGGCCGATAGCGCCACGTTATGTCGCGTGGGTGCTTGCTTGGGCGCGTTATGTCGCCTGGGCGCGACAGGATATCCCGCTGATTCCGCGGGGTTAGAATTAATTCCAATAAGAAGCAATCACACGCAGGTACTCAACGCGAGGAGGAGCAATGAGCCAGCGCCATCTCTTGGGTCGATGCAGTGCTGCGGCCGCGCTTCTGATGTCGGCCGCAATGAGCGGCTGCGGCGGGGGCGGTTCGACGATGAACCCGGCCTCGGCGCCGATGCCCAGCGTCCCTGCGAACATGAACTCAACCACACCGCCGGCCGTGGCGCAGGCCATGGATGCGGGCACCGCGGTGGATCCGGCCATCGTGACGGCCGACAACACCTTCGCACTCAATCTGTTTCAGAACTTGAATACCGGTGCTTCCGGAAACGTGTCGATCGCGCCCATCAGCGTCGCCATGACATTGCAGATTCTCTATAACGGCGCCGCGGGCACGACACAGCAGGCCATGGCCCAAACCCTGCAGCTCGGCGCCATGAGCACGCAGGACCTTAACAATGCCAATGCGGCTTTGCAGGGCTCGCTGATGAATGCGGATCCGAATGTGCAGCTCGTCATTGCGAATTCGCTGTGGTTGCACATGAACACCACCACAGTTCTGCCCTCGTTCACGCAGATGGATGAAATGTACTACGGAGCGACGGTAGGGGACCTGGCCGGAGCGCCCACCAACGTCAACAACTGGGTCAGCGCCGAGACCAACGGCTTGATCACCGAAATCCTGCCGGCCGGCAACTACGGCGGGGTGGTGGCGGTCCTCGCGAACGCCATCTATTTCAAGGGGCAGTGGAGCAGCGCCTTCGATCCCAGCCAGACCATGAGCGCACCTTTCACGCTGGCCGACGGCACACAGGCGTCGGTGCAAATGATGCACCAATCCGGCAGCTACAGTTACCTGGCGGGAACCGGCTTTCAGGCGCTTCGGCTACCGTACGGGCAGGGCCGCCTGAGCATGCTGCTGGTGCTGCCTGATCCCGGCACCAGTTTGAACAGCCTGGTGGCGGGCCTGACCCTGGATAATCTCAATAGCTGGATTGGCCAGATGCAAACCGGCAGCGGGGATATTGCGCTGCCCCGGTTCACGGCAACCTACGGGACATCATTGCCGCCGGCCCTTACGATGCTCGGTATGGGAGCAGTCTTCTGTAACGCGGCGCCTACGCCGGATTTCTCCGCCCTGGCGCCAGGTGTCTGTGTGTCCGACGTCGAGCACAAGACCATCGTCGAAGTGGACGAGAACGGGACGGTCGCGGCGGGCGCCACCTCCGTCACGCTCTCGCCGACCGCGGTCGCCGCGCCGCAATTCACCCTGACCCTGGACCATCCCTTCCTGTACGCGATCCGCGATGACCAGACGGGAGAATTGCTGTTCATCGGGACTCTCATGAACCCCACCACCGGTTGAGACGCCTCCGTCCGAAGAATCGCGCGAACCCGGCAATCCTTGGGGGTTGTTAACTCCGTCGTGGACCGGCGCGACTATTCGCGCCACTATTCGCCCGGGCAATAGGGAAGGACGGGGAAATGCCGCTGACCGAAGAACAAGCCAAGGGCTACATGATCAAGCTGCTCACGGCGATGACCCGTGCCGGCGGCTCGGACCTATTCGTCTCCAAGGATTTTCCGCCCAGCATGAAATCGCAGGGCACGATGCAGCCGCTCGCGACCCAGAAACTGACCGCGGAGAACACGCGCGAGCTGGCTAATTCGATCATGAACCAGTGGCAACGCGAGGAATTCGCCAAAGAGCTCGAATGTAATTTCTCTTTCGCCATCCCCGACGTCGCACGCTATCGTGTCAATGTATTCGTGCAGCAGCTGAACGTCGGCATGGTCATCAGAACCATTCCGACCGAGATACCCAGTTTCGAGAAACTCGGCCTCCCCGAGGCGTTCAAAGAAGTGGCCATGACCAAGCGCGGCTTGGTGCTGGTGGTGGGCGCCACCGGCTCCGGAAAGTCCACCTCGCTCGCGGTCATGATCGATCACCGCAATCGCTCCTCGGCGGGCCACATCATCACCATCGAGGATCCCGTGGAGTTCGTTCATCAGTCGCAGATGTCGCTGGTAACGCATCGCGATGTGGGCATCGACACGCAAACTTGGCATCACGCGCTCAAAAACACTTTTCGGCAGGCCCCCGATGTCATTCTGATCGGGGAGATCCGCCACGCGGAGACGATGGAACATGCCATCACGTTTGCCGAGACCGGGCATCTGTGCATGAGCACCCTGCATTCGATCAGCGCCAGCCAGACTCTGGATCGCATCGTCAACTTCTTTCCGGAACAACGGCGCAAACAGCTGCTCATGGACCTGTCGAGCAATCTCAAGGCCATCATTTCGCAGCGGCTGGTGCGGCGGGAGGATGGCAGCGGGCGCATTGCGGCCATCGAAATATTGATCAACACGCCCATCGTCGCCGACAAGTTGCTCAAAGGCGAATATAACGACCTCAGGGAAATCATGGCCAAGTCGCCGGAGGTGGGCATGCGAACCTTCGACTACTCGCTGTTCGAGCTCTATGACAACGGCGTCATTGCCTACGAGGAGGCCATTCGCAATGCGGATTCGGCGAACGAGCTGCGCCTGAACATCAAATTGAACAGCAAGCGTCCCGCCCCGGCGCAGACCGGTATTTACCGCCAACTGAGCTGATTTTTGCCTGTTTGGCTGTTTTTCTGTAGAATGAGATCTGGTCAATTATTTCTACAGGCAATGCAGCGCGCTCAACCCGAAGCCAAACCCGAAGCCGGCCGCATCTTGACGGGGGCGGTGCTGCGCGCCTCGACCTTGCTCGAAATTACGCAGTCGAGCTTGGCGCAAATCTTAGGACTGAGTCCCTCCACCGTGTCGCGGATGGTGCGCGGCACCTATACGTTGGATGAACAAAAGAAAGAGTGGGAACTGGGCGCCTTATTCGTGCGCCTGTTCCGTTCGTTGGATGCGCTGATCGGCTCCAATGATTCGGCGGCCCGAGCCTGGCTCAATGGCCGCGTCAGCGCGCTCACCGGCCGGCCCATCGATCTTATCCGCAGCACCGAAGGATTGGTTCGTGTCGTTCAATATCTGGACGCTGCGCGCGGTCGAATCTGAAGGGGCTGTGGCGACGCGCCGGCTGTGGCGCGCTGTCGAAGCCCAGCACATCGCCTCAACTCTAAGGTTGGTGGCGAATGTCGAGGAGCAGCTGGTTCTGGAACGCTTGCTGGACTTAAGCAAGCCGCCCATTCCCGATGAGGCGGTCGGATTGCACTACCTGCTCGCAACGCCGTTCCGTTACGCCTCCCCGATCGGATCGCGATTTCGAGCGCCCGCCGACACCGGCGTGTGGTACGGCGCGGAACGCGAGCGCACCGCCTGTGCGGAATTGGGATTCTGGCGCTGGCGATTCTTGATGGATAGCGATGCGTTGGAAAGCCTGGGTCCCTCGCCGCAAACCGTATTTCGCGCCGGCATCCACGGCAGGTTGATCGACCTGACGGAGGCGCCGTTCAAGCGCGCGCGCGCCGAGTGGACGGATCCGCACGATTACTCGGCTTCGCAGCGCTTCGCCCGCCTGGCGCGCGAGGCGCACATCGATGCCATTCGTTACGAGTCGGTACGCGACCCCGAGCACGGTGGGGCGGTCGCGGTGCTGCGGCCCTGCTTCAAACCGTCAAAACCCCTGGAGCAGCGCATCTGGCTGTTGACCGTTCGCCGCGAGGGCGCCACGTGGCAGCGCGAGGGTGCGAGCTTCGAATTTTCCGCGGGCGAGTGGGTACAATGAACCATGGGCCGAAATTTCAGCAGCGATCACATCGCCCCCGCCTGCGATGCCATCATGGCTGCCGTCAATGCCGCGAACCTCGGAGCCGCCACTTCGTACGGCGGCGATGATCTGACGGCCCGGCTGCAATCGATTGCCAGCAAGCTGTTCGAGACCGAGGTCGTGATTTTTCCGGTGAGCACCGGCACCGCCGCCAATGCGCTGGCGCTGGCGCAGCTCGTGCCGGCCTTCGGCTCCGTGTACTGTTATGAAGCGGCACATATCGTCACCGATGAGTGCGGCGCGCCGGCCTTTTTCACCGGCGGCGCGCAGTTGATTGGGTTTCCCGCGGCGGATGGGAAGATACTGCCTGCGCAGCTGACCAAAGCCCTCGCATTCGCGGAGGAATTGGGCATTCACACCGCAAAGCCGGGGGCGGTCTCGCTGACCCAAGCCACCGAGTGGGGCACGGTATACGCCCTGGAGGAGCTGTCGGCGCTGAGCGCGGTGGCCAGGCGGCATGCGTTACCCGTGCATATGGACGGCGCGCGTTTTGCCAATGCGCTCGTGCACCTGGCCTGCAGCCCCGCCGAAGCAACCTGGAAACGCGGTGTCGACGTGCTCTCGCTGGGCGCGACCAAGAACGGCGCGCTGGGCGCAGAGGCCGTGGTGTTCTTCGATCCTGCGATGGCGGTCGATTTTGAACGGCGGCGTAAACGCGCTGGCCAGCTGATGTCAAAGCTGCGTTTCTTGAGCGCGCAGCTGATTGCGTACCTGGAGGATGGTCTGTGGCTTCACAACGCGCGACACGCCAACGCCATGGCGCAAAGGTTGGCGCAAGGATTAAAGTCGGTGGCGGGCGCAGCGCTCCTGTACCCCGTTCAGGCAAACGAATTGTTCGTCGCCCTACCGGAGCGAACGATCCTTGCCCTGGAAGGCCAGGATTTCAAGTTTTATCGCTGGCCGTACGCGGCTGAATCGGGCACGACAATTCGTCTCGTGACCTCCTACGCAACGGCCGGCGCCGACGTGGATGAGTTCATCGCGGCTGCGAGCGCAGTAGATCGCCGTTGAGCGAGGCGGAGTGCCTGGTGATCGGCGCCGGCGTCATCGGCCTGGCGATCGCCCGGGCGCTGGCTCGTGACGGCCGGGAAGTCATCATCATCGAGTGCGAGCGGCAGTTCGGCCTGCACACCAGTTCGCGCAACAGCGAGGTAATTCATGCCGGCATTCACTACCCGCCGGCATCGCTCAAGGCCACGTTGTGCGTCTCCGGCAAGGAGCTTCTGTATCGCTATTGCGAGAAAAACGGCATCGCACATCGCCGTTGCGGCAAGTTCACCGTCGCCATCGCCGCGGCGCAACTGAAGGCACTGCAGGCAATCGAGAGAAACGCCCGCGAAAGCGGCGTCTTCGATCTTGCGTGGCTGGATGAGACTGAGGCGCGGCGTGCGGAACCGGCATTGCACTGTTGTGCAGCGTTATCCTCGCCCTCGACCGGCATCATCGACTCCCACGGCTACATGCAGTCGCTGCTGGCCGATGCGCAAGGCGCGGGCGCCGTCATTGCCTTCGCGACCGAAGTCACGGCGCTGCGTCCGACGGCGCGCGGCATCGAGGTCATGGTCGCCCGGGAGCCCGAACCGGCCTTGCGCGCGCGCCTGCTCGTCAACGCGGCGGGCTTGCAGGCACACCTTCTTGCCCGGTCGATCGAAGGATTTCCTCGCCAACACATCCCTGAGGTCCACTACGCCAAGGGCAGTTATTTCGCCTTGGCGGGTGCTGCACCCTTCGCGCGCCTGATTTACCCGGCACCCACCGTGGGGGGGCACTTAGGCATTCACATGACGCTCGATCTGGCCGGTGCGGCGCGCTTTGGCCCCGACATGGAATGGGTCGGGAGCATCGATTACGCAGTGGATCCTCACCGTGCGCAGGAATTTGCCGATGCCATCAGGACCTACTGGCCGCAGTTGGAGGCGAAGCGATTGTTGCCCGCCTATGCGGGCGTTCGTCCAAAGCTATCCCAAGGCGGCGAAGCGGCGCGGGACTTCATGATTTCGGGTCCTTTGGAGCATGGCTTCGCGGGCATCGTCAATCTTTTCGGCATGGATTCGCCGGGGCTCACCGCCTCGCTTGCGATCGGGGACTACGTCGCTGCCATGCTCAAATGACGATGTCAGAGAGTGGTCGATACCGCGCGATGGCGTTGGCTGTTGATCGCGGCGTGCAGCTCGGCCGCAGCATTGCCAATTGACGCTACCGAGCCCCCGCCCGCATAAATGATGCTGCGCGATGCGCTGATGAGCAATCCTCTGCCGCGCGAATCCAATCCCGCCCCGAGCGTGGCACGCAAGTCGCCTCCCTGCGCGCCGATGCCCGGGACCAAGAAGGGCACCTCCGGATGTGCCGCACGCAGGCTCGCCATCTCCAAAGGAACCGTGGCGCCCACCACCAACATGAGGTTGCCAAATCCGTTCCAGTCGGCGGCAGCGCGCCGCGCGACGTGCCGATAGAGGGGCAGTCCGTCGATTTGCAGATCCTGAAAATCCCTCGCTCCGGGATTGCTGGTGCGGCAAAGCAGAACGGCGCCGCGATCCTGGCGCGCGAGGAAGGGTCGCACCGAGTCCTCGCCCATGTAGGGATTCACGGTGACGGCATCCGCACCGTAGCGATCGAACGCTTCTGCCGCGTAGGCCTCGGCCGTGTTGCCGATGTCCGCGCGTTTGGCGTCCAGGATCACCAGCGCTCCCGGCGCACGCTCGCGAATGTAACGGATGCTCGAGGTGAGTTGTTCCTCGGCCCCCTTGGCGCTGTAGAAGGCAATTTGCGGCTTGTACGCGGCCGCCAGATCGCAGGTGGCATCCACGATGCGCCGATTGAAGGCATACAGCGCTTGAGGCTCGGAGGCGAGATCGGCCGGCAATTTGGCGGCGTCCGGGTCGAGCCCGACGCACAACAGGCTGCCGCTCAAGTCGATCGCGCGGGCGAGCCTTTGGGCAAAGGATTTGGGCACCCATTCATGATAGCAAAGCGCCCCCCATTAAGGAGTATGCTCACCGGTTGCCGTGAGAACCGCATTGCCCAACAAGACTCGAAGTGGACCACGATTGGTGTTGCAGCCGGCGAGCCGCCGCGCGGCGCGCCATACCAGCACCAGTGCGCTGAAGCGCTTCTTCGCCATTGCCGATGCCTGGGAACTGTCGCCGTTGCAGCAATGCCGGTTGCTCAAGATACCTTCTCCGCAAGTGCTGGAGCGTTATCGCCTGGGACAGGCTCCGCGCCTCTCCGCCACGCAGCAGGAAAGAGCCGCGCTCATCGCCAACATTCAATACTCTTTGATGGCGGAAGCGGGACCCAAGGACCGGGCATGGGCCTGGGTGCACGCTCCCTCGGCACGAGCGCCTTTCGCGGGCGACAGTCCGCTCTATTTCATGTTGGAAAACGGGCTGCCGGCGTTGCGGGAGGTGGCACGCCTCTTGGTTCGCGAAAGCGAACCCCGTTAGCTATACTGCTGGGCTGACTTGTTGCGAATGTGGCGGAATTGGTAGACGCGCCAGACTTAGGATCTGGTGGGGAAACCCGTGCGAGTTCGAGTCTCGCCTTTCGCACCAACACATTCTTCGTGTCCAACCGCTAAGAGGATAGCCATGCAGGTTTCCGTCGAGAGTATCGGCAAATTAGAGCGCCGTATGCAAGTGCAGGTGCCCGCCGAGCGCGTGAGCCGGGAGATCGATGCGCGTCTCAAGAACTTGAGCCGCACCGCCCGCTTGAAGGGTTTTCGCCCGGGCAAGGCACCGATCAAGATCATCCGCCAGCAGTTCGGCACCCAGGTGCAGCGTGAGGTGATCGGCGAACTGTTGCAGTCAAGCTATGCCGAAGCGGTGACGCAAAAGCAATTGACGCCGGCCGGCAGCCCGCGCATCGAGCCGCAAAGCATGGCCGAGGGCCAGGACTTAAGGTACGTGGCGACCTTCGAAGTATTTCCCGATCTTGTGCTGCAGCCGATCGAATCGCTGGAAGTCGACCGGATAAAAGCCGAAGTCATCGAAAGCGACATCGACGCCATGATCGAGCGCCTTCGCAAACAACAAGTCCAATTTGCAGCCGTCGACCGCGGTGCGGCAAACGGCGATAAAGTGACCATCGATTTTGACGGCTCGATCGACGGTGCTCCCTTTGCCGGAGGCAAGGGCGAAAACGTCGCGATTGTCCTGGGCGAGGGCCGGATGCTGCCGGAACTCGAACGAGGATTGCTCGGCGCCGCCGCGGGCGACAAGCGCGACATCACCGTGAATTTCCCCGCCGATTATCGCGCCACTGAACTCGCAGGCAAAGTGGCGCTCTTCGCCACCCACATCAAGGTTGTCGATGAGCCGAAGCTGCCGGAACTCGATGAGGAATTTTGCAAGGCGTTCGGAGTGACCGAAGGCGGCCTGCCGAAACTGCGCATGGATGTGGCCGACAATATGCGCCGGGAACTCGAGCAGGCGCTTCGCAACCGCAACAAAGCGGGCGTGATGGACAAGCTCTACCAGGCGAATCCCACGGAAGTGCCGAACGTCCTGATCGAAAACCAGGTCCGTGAGATGCAGATCGACGCGATGCGGCGCGCAGGAACGAAAGATGCATCGCAGGCGCCCCCTCGCGAACCCTTCATTGAACCGGCGCGGCGGCGCGTCGCGTTAGGGCTTTTGCTGAACGATGTCATCAAGAAAGAAAATCTCGTGGTGGACCACGCGCGGGTGAATGCGCGCCTGGACGAGATGGTCGGTGCCTACGGCGATGCAGCGGCGATGAAGCGCGCCTACCTGCAGAACGAGGAAGCCATGCGCCAGGTGGAGAACCTGGCGCTGGAAGACCAAGCCGTGGACTGGATTCTTGACCATGCCAAGGTGCGTGAGATCACCTCGACCTTCAAAGAAGTGATGAATTTCGAGGTGGGATCGTAGAGCTTGCCTTGAAATGGTGATATCTAGACCTCACTGAGCTATCCGTTATTGTCATTCACGAGGCAGTCATGAAGACGCGCGCACTCAATCTGGTTCCGATGGTGGTCGAGCAAACGGCTCGCGGCGAGCGGGCGTATGACATCTATTCGCGGCTGCTCAAGGAGCGATTGATATTCATCGTCGGCCCGGTCGAGGACTACATGGCGAACCTGGTCGTCGCGCAGCTGTTGTTCCTGGAATCCGAGAATCCGGAAAAGGACGTCGCGATCTACATCAATTCTCCGGGCGGCTCGGTGAGCGCGGGCCTGGCGATTTACGACACCATGCAGTTCATCAAGCCGCGACGTCAGCACCATTTGCGTCGGCCTGGCCGCCTCGATGGGCGCCGTGTTGCTGGCCGGCGGGTCCGCCGGCAAGCGCTACTCGCTGCCGAACTCGAAAATCATGATCCACCAGCCGTCTGCCGGTTTTCAGGGTCAAGCCTCGGATATCGACATCCACGCGCGCGACGTGATGGAAACCAAGAGCCGCTTGAACGCCATCATGGCCAAGCACACCGGCCAGACCGTCGAGCGCATCAAGGCGGACAGCGACCGGGACAACTTCATGACCGCCGAGCAAGCCAGAGCGTATGGAATAGTGGATTCCATGCTCGAAAAACGCGGCGAGCTCCCGCTAAAGGCCTAAGGCGTCTGGATTAGCCGCGGTGCGATTGCGGAACCCGGTCACAGCCCGCGAGACCTTATCTTTGCGTGCGGTCGGCCGGGTGCTATATAGTCGATACTGTAGCTGTGTCGCCGGCCCGCAAGCCCAGGCGGCGCGGCCAATTTGAGGACAGCATGAGCGAAGATTCGCGCGGCAAACATGATGACGGCAAGCTGTTGTACTGCTCCTTCTGTGGAAAGAGCCAACACGAGGTTCGAAAACTCATCGCAGGCCCCAGCGTTTTCGTCTGCGACGAATGCGTGGAGCTGTGCAACGACATAATCCGGGAAGAGCTCGAAGAGCGCGCCGAGCGCACCCGCGACAAGCTCCCCAAGCCTCAGGAAATCAAGAAGGTCCTCGACGAATACGTCATCGGCCAGGAACGCGCCAAACGCGTGCTGTCGGTGGCGGTGTACAACCACTACAAGCGGCTGCAGACGCGCGGCGCCGAGGGCGTGCGATCCCGCGACGACGTGGAGCTCGCCAAGAGCAATATTCTGCTGATCGGACCCACCGGGATCCGGCAAGACGCTGCTGGCCGAAACGCTGGCGCGCCTGCTGAACGTGCCGTTCACGATCGCCGATGCCACGACCTTGACCGAAGCCGGCTACGTCGGCGAGGACGTCGAGAACATCATTCAGAAGCTGCTGCAGAAATGCGACTACGACGTCGAGAAGGCGCAGACCGGCATCGTCTACATCGACGAAATCGACAAGATCTCGCGCAAGTCGGACAACCCTTCCATCACCCGCGATGTGTCGGGCGAGGGCGTGCAGCAGGCGCTGCTCGAAGCTGATCGAGGGCACCATCGCCTCGGTGCCGCCGCAGGGCGGCCGCAAGCATCCGCAGCAGGAATTCCTGCAGGTCGACACCACCAACATCCTGTTCATTTGCGGCGGTGCGTTTGCGGGTCTGGAAAAGATCATCATGAACCGCACGCACAAGAGCGGCATCGGCTTCGTCGCCGAGGTGCGCGAGCACAATGCGCGGCCGCACGGCAACGATGTGTTCCACGACACCGAGCCCGAGGATTTGATCAAGTACGGTCTGATTCCGGAGTTCGTCGGCCGCCTGCCGGTGGTCGCGACGCTGGAAGAACTGGACGAAGACGCGCTGATTTCGATCTTGATGCAGCCGAAGAACGCGCTGACCAAGCAGTATCGCAAGCTGTTCGACATGGAAGGCGTGGAACTGGATTTCCGCGAAGATGCGCTGCGCTCGGTGGCGCGCAAGGCGATGCAGCGCAAGACCGGCGCGCGGGGTCTGCGCACCATTCTCGAGAATGTGCTGCTGGACACCATGTACGACCTGCCGTCGTTGCGAAATGTGCAGAAGGTCGTGGTCGACGAGCAGGTGATCGAAGGCCACAACAAACCCTACATTGTCCACCGGACCGAGGAGACTCGGCTGGTGGCTCCGGTTGAGGAACAGCGGCGCCCGACGGGCTCGGACCATCTTTGAGCCGAGCTTGAAACTCATCGCGGCGGCCGCATGTACCTCGAACGGCGATGTTTGCCACGTACGTGCCACAACCAAAAGGCCAGCCTAGTGAGCGACGAACCCGTAGTCCGATGTCCCTGAACTAGTACAGCCTGTTGAGCGGCATGCCGGTATTGCCGCTGCGCGATGTAGTGGTGTACCCGCACATGGTGATTCCGCTGTTCGTCGGGCGCGAAAAATCCATCGTCGCGCTCGACCTCGCCATGAAGGCCGACAAGCGCATTCTCCTGGTCGCCCAGAAGCAGGCCGATGTCGACGATCCGAAGGCCGAGGATCTGTACCGCGTCGGCACCGTGGCGACCATCCTGCAGCTGCTGAAGCTGCCGGACGGCACGGTCAAGGTGCTGGTCGAGGGCGTGGACCGCGCCAGCATCGAAAAGCTGACGGAAGGCGAGTTCTTTTCCGCCGAAGTCACGCGCGTTGCCGGACGTGGAGCGCTACGAAGAGCGCGAAATGGACGTGCTGACCCGCTCGGTGATCACCCAGTTCGAACAATATGTCAAACTGAACAAGAAGGTGCCGCCGGAGATCCTGACCTCGCTGGCGGGCATCGAGCAGGCCGGCCGCCTGGCCGACACCGTCGCCGCGCACATGTCCCTGAAGCTGTCCGAGAAGCAAAAGGTTCTCGAGATCCCCGATGTGCGCAAGCGCCTCGAGCACATGCTCGCCGTCATCGAGGGCGAGATGGACGTGCTGCAGATCGAAAAGCGCATTCGCGGCCGCGTCAAGCAGCAGATGGAAAAGAGCCAGCGCGAGTACTACCTGAATGAGCAGATGAAGGCCATTCAGAAGGAACTCGGCGAACTCGACGATGCGCCGAATGAAATCGGCGAATTGGAGAAGCGCATCAAAGCGGCCGGCATGCCGAAGGAAGCGCGCGAGAAGGCCAATTCCGAACTCGCCAAGCTGAAATTGATGTCGCCCATGTCGGCCGAAGCCACCGTGGTGCGCAACTACATCGACTGGCTGGTGAAGTCGCCCTGGAAGAAGCGCAGCAAGGTGCATCTGGACATCACGGCCGCCGAGAAAGTGCTCGAGGCCGATCACTACGGCCTCGAGAAGGTCAAAGAGCGCATCGTCGAGTATCTCGCCGTGCAGCAACGCGTGAAGAACCTGCGTGGCCCGATTCTGTGCCTGGTGGGTCCCCCCGGCGTCGGCAAGACCTCGCTGGGCCAGAGCGTGGCGCGCGCCACCAATCGCAAGTTCGTGCGCATGTCCCTGGGCGGCGTGCGCGACGAGGCGGAGATCCGCGGCCACCGGCGCACGTACATCGGCTCGATGCCGGGCAAGATCATTCAAAATCTCGCCAAGTGCGGGGTGCGCAATCCTTTGTTCCTGCTCGACGAGGTCGACAAGATGTCCACGGATTTCCGCGGCGATCCTTCCTCGGCGCTGCTCGAAGTGCTCGATCCGGAGCAGAACAGCACCTTCAACGATCACTACCTGGAGGTCGACTTCGATCTATCCGAGGTGATGTTCGTTTGCACCGCGAACAGCTTGAACATTCCGGCGCCTTTGCTGGATCGCATGGAAGTGATCCGCATTCCGGGCTACACCGAAGATGAAAAGAGCAATATCGCGCGGCGCTACCTGCTGCCGAAGCAGGTCAAGCAGAATGGCCTGAAACCCGATGAACTCATCGTGGCGGATGGGGCCATTCAAGACATGATCCGCTTCTATACGCGCGAGGCCGGGGTGCGAAACCTCGAGCGCGAGATCTCGAAAATCGGCCGCAAGTCGGTGAAGCAGCTGCTGCTCAAGCCCGCAGAGAAGACCGTCACCGTCGATTCGGCCAATCTCGACAAATACCTGGGCGTACGCCGCTTTCGCTACGGCAAGGCGGAGGAAAGCAACCGCATCGGTCAGGTCACCGGTCTGGCGTGGACCGAAGTGGGCGGCGAACTGCTGACCATCGAATCCGCCGTGGTTGCCGGCAAGGGCAAGCTCACGCATACCGGCCAGCTTGGCGAGGTCATGCAGGAATCCATTCAAGCCGCGATGACCGTGGTGCGCAGCCGCTCAGCCATGCTGGGACTGGACGTCGATTTCTATCAGAAGGCGGACGTGCACATTCACGTTCCCGAAGGCGCGACGCCGAAGGACGGCCCGAGCGCCGGCGTCGGCATGTGCACCGCCTTGATATCGGCGCTGACCAAGATTCCGGTGCGCTCGGATGTCGCGATGACCGGGGAAATCACGCTGCGCGGCGAAGTGCTGCCCATCGGCGGGCTGAAGGAGAAGCTGCTGGCGGCGCATCGCGGCGGCATCACCACGGTGTTGATCCCCGACGATAACACCAAGGATCTGGCCGAGATCCCTGACAACATCAAGGAAAAACTCGATATCCGCTCGGTGAAGTGGATCGACGAGGTGCTGCAGGTCGCGCTCATGCACATGCCCGTGCCGCTGCCGGCACCGGCGGATCCGGTGAAGCCGCCCGAGGCGATTGCGGGCGACAAGCGCCGCCGCCGAGCATCGAAAAGCCAGGTGAGGGCGCACTAGCCCCAAATTGCCATCCTGAGAGACCTCGCGTAGACTTCCGCGCCTCTTCCAGGGGGTGCTTAGCTCAGCTGGTAGAGCATCGCCTTTACACGGCGAGGGTCGGGGGTTCGATCCCCTCAGCACCCACCAAACAGCGGAGTGGTAGTTCAGCTGGTTAGAATACCGGCCTGTCACGCCGGGGGTCGCGGGTTCGAGTCCCGTCCACTCCGCCATTTCCTGAAGTGTCGCGCGAGCCGTATGGCCGCGCCGCGGTCGAAGCGGAAGGGTTTAGAAACTAGGTTGGGATCATGCTGCAAAGTATTCACGACAAGCTCAAGGGTTGGGTGGCCGGCGTGGTGCTGGGCGCCATCGGCCTGGTGTTCGTTTTCTGGGGCATCAACTGGACCTTGAGCGCGCCGACCTATGCCGCCAAGGTCAACGGCACCGAAATCTCCTCCAACGAGGTGCGCCAGTCCTACCAGCAGCAGCTCGCGCAGATCGAACGTCAGAGCAACGCGCCGCTCGATGAAGCGCATGCGCAACGAGATCAAACGCCGCGTGCTCGATGAGTATGTGAACAGCGAAGCGCTGGTCACCCGCGCCGATGAGCTGGGCTATCGGGTCAGCGATCGAGGAGCTGCTGGCCGACATGGCGCAGGTTCCGGCGTTTCAAGTCGACGGCAAGTTCGACAAGGCACATGCCGTCGGCAGTCCTGAATGCGCAGGGCCGTTCGGTCGCGGAAATCGAAGGCATGTTTCGGCGCGACGTGAAACTGCGCCAGCTCGACACGGCGCTCAACGCCTCGAGCTTTGCGACGCCGACGGAATTGAAGGAGTATCGCGCGCTCACGCGTCAGCAGCGCGAACTCGCCTGGGTGACCGCTGGCGGCGGCGAAGTACGCCGCCGGCATGCCGTCCCCGATGATGCGGCCGCTCAAGACGTACTACGACGCGCACAAAGCCGAATACATGACGCCGGAGACCGTGAATCTGCGCTACGTCGAACTCAGCCTGGCGCAGCTCGTCTGCGAAGGTCAGCGTCGATGATGCGCAGCTCAAGGCCTACTACGAAGAGCAGAAGGCCAAGACGCCGGAGCGTTTCACGCAGGCCGGAACAGCGCCGCGTGAGCCACATTCTGCTGTCGGTGAACGATCCGAAAGAGGACGCGGCGGTCAAGGCCAAGGCGGAGGGCATCTTGAAGCGTGCGCAGGCGGGCGAGGATTTCGCGAAGCTGGCGAAGGAATTCTCGCAGGATCCGGGCTCCGCGACCCAAGGCGGCGATCTCGGTTGGTCCGAGCGCAAGGTGTTTGTCGGTCCCTTCGCCGATGCGGCCTTCGGCATGAAGGTCGATGAGATCAAAGGGCCGGTCAAAACGCAGTTCGGCTATCACATCCTGAAGCTCGATGGGCATTCAGCCGCCGTCGGTGAAGAGTTTCGATGCAGGCCAAGGCCGAACTGGAAACCGAATACCAGCGCAACGAGGCCGAGCGGCTGTTCAACAATGCCCAGGATCAGCTCGCGGATGCAGCGCTGCAAAACGCCACGGATATCGACGTGGTGGCGCGCAAGGCCGGCTTGACCGTGCAGGAAATCGCCAATTTCAGCCGCATCGACGGCGGCGGCGCTCTGGGCAAGGTGCCGGCGGTGATCGAAGCGGCGTTCAGCCAGGATGTGCTCGACGGGCGCTTGAGTCCCATGGTCGAGGTGGAAAAGGGGCGCGGCGTGGTGCTGCGCGCCACGGATCACAAGCTGCCGCAGCAAAAGCCGCTCGAGGCCGTGCGCACCGAGGTGCTGGCCGCGTGGAAGAAGCAGCGCGGCGTGCGGAGCTCGCGCGGCTCGCGGCGGCGGACGCTGTCAAGCGCTTGAACGCCGGAGAGTCCTGGGACGCCGTGGCGAAGAGCCTGGGCGGTCGCCGCGCCGGCGCCGAAGTTCATCGCGCGCTGCCGATCAGGATGTGCCGCTGGAGATTCGCACCACGGCGTTCGGTGCGCCCAAACCTGCGCACAAAGCCGATCTACGAGAACGTGGCGCCTGCGCCAATGGCGACGCGGCGGTGCTGGCCTTGAGCGCCGTGCGCGAGGATCCCAACGCGGCTGGCATCAAGGAAGCGGATATGCGGCGGCAGTACGCCGCGCGCATCGCCTCGAGCGAGGCGCAGAGCTACGCCGCCGGCGCGCGTGCCGATGCCAAGGTGACCTTGAATCCCACAGGCAATCGATGTAGCGAATTCGGGCAGGCTCTCATGGCCGATTTACTGCACCAATTTTCGGATTGGTATCTTGTCGTCCCTCGCCCAAGGCGGCTATTGGCTCATTGCGGGCCTCATGGCGCTGGAAAGCACCTTCGTGCCCATTCCGAGCGAAGTCATCATTCCGCCGGCGGCCTATCTGGCGCACACCCAGGGTCAGATGTCGCTTCGTCGGCATCGTGCTCGCCGGCACGGCCGGTTCCTGGGTGGGCGCCTCGCTCATGTACTGGGGGTCGCGCGCTGCTGGGCCGGCCGCTGATCGTTGCGTTTGGGTCCCTATGTCGGGCTTGCTCGTGCCAAGATCGAACTGGCGGAGCGCTGGTGCGCCCGCTATGAGTGGGCCGGGCGTGTTTTTCTCGCGGCTGCTGCCCGTCATTCGCCACCTCATCGGCATACCCAGCCGGCATCTTGCGCATGGACTTTCGCTGGTATGCGCTCGCCACCCTGGCCGGATCGCTGCTGTGGTGCTCGGTGCTGGCCTGGCTGGGCGACGACCTTGGGAAGGCACCCGGAACTCCTGGCAGGCTCGCTGCACCGCTTCTTTGCCCTGGTGCTGGCCGTGGCAGCCGTCCTGGCGGCGCTGTACTACTTGTTCGTGCAGCGGGCGGCGCAAACCGATTAGACACGTGTCATTGTACCCGTGTAGAATACACGTGGTAAATGGTGCATGCGCGATCCGATCTGTTCGACCCGAAAGCTGCCAAACAGACCGTCAGCGTTACGCTGAATTCCGACCTCTACGCGAAGGCTAAGAGCGCTGGGCATCAACGCCTCGAAGGTCGCCGAAGAGGCGCTCGCAGATGAGTACGCCAGGCGCCGCTCCGGAAGCGCTGCTCCAGGAGCTGCGGCGGGATTTGGCGGCGGTGGAGCGCTACGAGGAACAGCACGGTTCGTTCCCGGAACTCGTGCGCGCGCACTACGAGCGGACGATGGCTCAATTTGATGTGTTCGTAAATCCGATCGCCGCGGCGCGGCGGCGCCTATCCGTTCGTGGTCGCGATGCAATCGGATCTCGCGCAACTCACGCAGCGACCAGATTGTTGCACCGCTCGCGCCGCTGCGCTTCCATGCCAAAGGTCGCGGGACGGCTAACCCCGATCGTCGCCGTTGAATGGCGCGGATCACTCTCGTCCTCGTTCCTCGATTGACTGCGATGCGGTCACGCGACTTGGCGAAAGCGGTCGGCTCGATCGCGTCCGCGCGCGGCGAGCTGCTCGCCGCCATCGACTATTTGTTCTTTGGCGTGTTGGCCCGGGCGATTCGCCGAAGCGTCGATTAAGTTGTCGCCGCGCCGGAGACCGGCGCGGCCGACGGTGCCGGTGCGGCGACCGGACAGGCACCACGGCCGGGAACTTGGCGAAAATCGCCGCGGTCGCCAGAGTTGATTTTCTGCACGGCCTTCGGGCCCGGACAGCTCGTACGCGTCTGGCTGGCGCTGGCGTGCCAGATCGGCTTGTGCGACTTGGCGTCGAACAGATCCACGGCGATGCGTGTTTCGTTGTGGCACCCAGGGACCGTCGTAGCCCCAGCCCTAGCCACCAGCCCGAGCCGCAGCCGCGGCCGTAGCCATAGCCCCAGCCGGCCCCGTAGTAGCCGCCGTAGTAATCCGTCGAATACCTGGCGCGAGCCCATGGCGTAGCCGACCACGCAATCGGCGGCGGCGCGATCGACGAGTTGGATGCCTCTTGGCCGCCATATTGGCCTGGATGGAGATCGTGCAGCCGCTCGCATTCAAGGGGTTGGCGTAGGCGGCGGGCTGATCGCCGTTGGCCACGTGCTCCTTGGCGAAGGCGTAGGTGTGGCAGATGGCCACCGATGTGTCCTGGGCGCGAGTCGGTCCTGACGGCCACGGTCACAGAGGCACAGAGCCCGAGCGCCGCCAAGGTCGCGGTCACGCCGCAGAATCGACATCTTCTATTTAACATAATGTTATCCCCTTGACCAATCGGCCTCGGCACAACCCACTGACGCAAAACGTTAGATCCGCCAAGTCGGTTGACAAGTTCCCAGACTCACGGCCATCGCCATCTGCCGGAAAACTCATGCCCACGGTGTGGAAGCCGCCGTCGACGTACAGGACCTCGCCGCTGATGCCGGCGGCCAGATCGGAACACAGAAACGCGGCGGCATTGCCCACATCGTCGATGGTGACGTTGCGCTTGATGGGAGCGGTGGCCGCCACATGGCTCGAGCATTTTGCGCAAGCCCGGGAATGCCGGCGGCGGACAGGGTCTTGATGGGACCTGCGGAAATGGCGTTGACCCGGATGCCCTGCGGGCCCAAGATCGGCTGCCAGGAAGCGCACATTGGCCTCGAGGCTGGCCTTGGCCAGTCCCATCACGTTGTAGCCCGGGATGGAGCGCACCGCGCCCAAGTAGCTCAAGGCCACGATGGAGCCGGCGCGCCCCTGCATGAAGGGCAGCGAGGCGCGGGCCAGCGCCGTCAGGCTGTAGCTGGAGATATCGTGGGCGACCTGGAAAGCCTCGCGCGTGGTGGCGTCGAGAAATTCGCCGGTGAGCGCCTCGCGCGGCGCGAATGCCACCGCGTGCACCAGAATATCGAAGCCGTGCCCAGCGCGATTTCAGATACTGCGAAGCCGTTGGCGATGTCCTCATCGGCGGCGACATCCATGACGAAGGTGATGTCCGATCCCAATTGCTTGGCCAGCGGCACGACCCGGTCGGTCATGCGATCGATGTGCGCAAAGGCGAGTTCGGCGCCTTCGCGGTGCATGGCCTGCGCGATGCCCCAGGCAATCGAGCGATCCGTGGCGAGGCCGACGATCAGCGCGCGTTTGCCGCTCAAAAAACCCATTTTTGCTTATCCCTGCTGCCGGCTCGGATCGACATACATGACCAGTCGTTGGCCGGCCTTGATCTGATGGTGCTGGTTCAGGCCGTTCCAGCTCTTGAGCTGCGGGACCGAGACCTGAAACTGCTTGCGAGATGCTGTACACGGTGTCGCCGCTGCGCACCGTGTAGAGCACGCGCCGTCCGGACACCGCGCCCTCATCGCGATAGCGGCGCGCACTGGCCTTGATCACCAGGCGCTGGCCTTTCACCAGCGTATCCTGCGGCGTCCATGTTGTTCAGGCTGCGCCAAGCGTGCTCACCGGCATGCCATGGCGGCGCGCAATGGAACTCAAGGTCTCGCCCGCGCGCACCCGATACACGATCTGACGCTGCCTGCGTCCGCCGCGATCGGTTTCCGGCCGGTCCACCCGCGATGCGGCGAGCAACACCTTGTCCGGCAGCTCGCCGCTGATCTGCGGAATCTTCAAGGTCTCGCCGGAGCGTGACTTTGCCGCCCTTCAGGTCATTGATCTTGGCAGATCACGGCCGATCGAGATGCCGTATTGCTTGGCGATCATCGCCAGGGTTTCCTTGCGCGTCACTTCGTGGCTGGCGTAGCGCACGCGATCATCGGGACCCAAAGTCTTGAGCGCCGTCTCGAAAGCATCGGCATTGTCGATGGGCACCAGCATGCGGTGCGGGCCCTCGGGATCGGTGGCCCAGCGGTTGTAGCCGGGATTGAGCGCGACCAATTCATCGTAGCTGGTGCCGGCCAATTGCGCGGCGATCTTCAGGTCGATCTGCGAATCGGTGTCGATGACGGCGAAGTAGGGCTCGTTGGGAATCGCCGCGAATTCCAGGCCGTAGCGCTCGGGCTCGGCCATCAGGCGCTTCAGCGCCAGAAGCTTCGGCACGTAGGCGCGGGTCTCGGCGGGCAGCCGCAAATGCCAGAAGTCGGTGGGTTTGCCGTGGGCGCGGTTGTAGTCGAGTTCGCGCTGCACGCTGTTCTCGCCGACATTGTAGGCGGCGATCGCCAGCAGCCAGTCGCCGTCGAATTGATCGTGCAGCGCCTGCAGGTAGTCGAGCGCCGCGCGCGTCGATTCGATCACATCGCGCCGGCCGTCGTACCACCAATCCTGCTTCAAACCGAAGCGCACGCCGGTGCCGGGAATGAACTGCCACAAGCCCGCGGCGCGGCTCGAGGAATAGGCGAAGGGCTCGTAGGCGCTTTCCACCACCGGCAGCAACGCAAATTCCAGCGGCATGCCGCGCGCTTCGACCTCGGTGATGATGTGGTACATGTAGCGCTGGCCGCGCTGGAACACCCGTTCCAGATAGTCCGGATTGTGTTCGAACCAGGCCAGCTGGATATCGATCGCGGGCTCCTGCACTTCATCGAAGGCGAAGCCGGCGCGCATGCGGTCGAACAAATCGTCGTAGTCCTCGCCGTTGTGATGCTGCCATTCGCGCGGCATGGTCAAGGCGGGCGGTGCGCCGCGCCGCGGCGGCATCGGCTACGCGGCATCGGCGGCGCTTCGGGCGCGGGCGGCGCGGCAATATCGACGCGCTCGCGCGTTGCGGGCTGCGGGGTTGGTGCGCGCAGGCGCAAAGCAGCAACACAATGACGACCTAAGGAGTAGTGTTCGGGTAGCGCATGGCATCGATCCGCTAGCGGAACTGATCCTTCCAGGCGCGCAGCACGCCGAACACTTCGGCGGGCGTCCGGCAGCGCTCTTGCCGGCATGCGCTTCGGCGGCGGCGCGCACGCTGGGTTTGTCGCAGCGCAAAAACGGATTGACGCGGATTTCCAGGCTCAAGGTCGAGGGCAGGCTGGGATCTCCGGCCGCGCGTATCCGCTGCGACGCTCTCCTGGTACTCGCGGGCGGCGCGATTGTCCGGCTCCACGGTCAGCGCAAAGCGCAGATTGGCGGCCGTGTATTCATGACCGCAGAAAACCTGAGTCTCCGGCGGCAGGTCCCGTAGGCGATTCAACGAAGCATTCATCTGCTCTAGGCGTACCCTCGAACATCCGACCGCAGCCGGCGCTGAAGAGCGTGTCGCCGCAAAACAGCGCGCCATGTCCCCAAAACGCGATGTGGCTTAACGTATGCCCGGGCACCTGCAAAATCTCGAAGCTCAAGTCCCAAGTCCGGCAACTCGCAGCGCTCCCCATCGCGCGACGGTGTGGGTGCGAGTGCCGATGCGCGCATCGTCGGGACCGATCACCGGCACCTGCCAATGCGCGCAGCAGTTCGGGCACGCCCGCCGATATGATCCGGATGATGGTGAGTCAGTAAAATGGCGGCTAAGCTTGAGCCCTGGCGCTTGCAGCTCCGGCGATCACGGGAGCGGCCTCGCCGGGGTCGACCGCGACCACCTGGGCGCCGGGGCCTGCGGCGACTCGATGAGCCAGATGTAGTTGTCGGAGAATGCGCGCACCGGGCGCACGTTCAAGATGCGTAGCGATTGAATTGACATTTTGCGGCGTATTTAACCTGTAACATTCGAACTTCGCTAGTGTTTTTATGAAGGAGCCTGGGTTGGAATCGACGGTCGGTGACGCGGTCGGACGATTGGTTCGAGGGCCCCTTGGGCGCCCGCGTGCTGCGCGAAGAGGCGGCGCTGGCGCCGCTGGCGCTCGACGATGTCTTCGGCTTCGAACTGCTGCAGGTCGGCGCCTGGGGTCCTGCGCACCACCTGCTCGATGGCGCGCGCACCCAGCACACGACGCTGGTGGCGCCTGAGCTCGAGCCCCGGCGTCACGCTGTGTGCGCCGCTCGATACGCCTGCCGTTTCGCTCCGATTCCATCGACGCGATTTTCCTGCCGCACACCCTCGAATTGGTCGAGGATCCCTACGCGGTGCTGCGCGAGGCCGAACGGGTGCTGACCGGCGAAGGGTGCCTGATGATTTGCGGCTTCAATCCCTTCAGCGGTTGGGGCGCGCGGCGCCTGTTTGCCCAATACTTTCGGAGGCCGGCATTTCCGCCGGACACGCAGCGCATGCTGTCCGAGCGGCGACTGCGCGATTGGGTGGCGCTCCTCGGATTCGATGTCGACAGCGTGTACGGCTACTTGAGTCTGCTGCCGCTCAAGGCCGGGCGGTGCCGCGGACGGAGTTCCGGCCCGCGCGCCGCCTTGACCGCGGGTGCCTACCTGCTCAAGGCACGCAAGCGCGTGCCCACCCTGACGCTGGTGCGGCCGCGGCGGCGCGCGCGCCAGCGGGTGCTGGTCGGCGCCGCGGAGCCGACCCACAAAGTGGGTCCATGACGGACAGTCGAGATCTTCACCGACGGCGCCTGCCGCGGCAATCCGGGTCCCGGGCGGCTGGGCGGCGCTGCTGGTCGCGGGCAAGGAGCGCAAGGAAGTCTCGGGCGCCGAAGCGGCCACCACCAACAATCGCATGGAGCTCACCGCCGCCATCGGCGGCTTGGGCGCCCTGAAGCGGCGCTGCGCCGTCAAGCTGTACACCGATTCGAAGTACGTGCTGCAGGGCATCACCGAATGGCTGCCGAACTGGAAGGCGCGCGGCTGGCGCACCGCGGCGCGCGAACCGGTCAAGAATCAGGATCTGTGGCAATTGCTGGACGCCGCCGCGGCGACCCAGGACATCGAGTGGCATTGGGTGAAGGGGCATTCCGGACATGAAGGCAATGAATACGTCGATCAGCTCGCCAACGTCGCCATCGATCGCATGCTGGCGGCGCGGTAACGCTTAGATCCGATGCGGCAAATCGTTCTCGATACGGAAACCACCGGTCTCGAAGTCGAACAGCAGCACCGGATCATCGAAATCGGCTGCGTGGAGCTCTTCAATCGGCGCCTCACCGGGCGCTCCTTCCACCGCTACCTGAATCCCGAGCGCGACATCGACGAGGGCGCGGAATCAGGTGCACGGCCTGACGCGCGAGCGGCTCTGGCGAAGGAGCCGACCTTCCTGCAGGTGCATCTCGAGTTCCTGGAGTTCATCCGCGATGCGGAACTGATCATCCACAACGCTCCCTTCGACGTGGCCTTCCTGAATGCCGAGCTCGCGCGCAGCGCAGGCGAAGCATGCGGATCGCAGACCTATGCCGGGTGCTCGACACCCTGGCGCTCGCGCGGCAGATGCATCCCGGGCAGCGCAACAGCCTGGATGCCTTGTGCAAGCGCTACTCGGTGGACAATTCGCATCGCGACTATCACGGTGCACTGCTCGACGCGCGCATCCTCGCCGAAGTGTATCTGGCGATGACGGGCGGACAGGGCAGCCTCACCTTGAGCGCCGAGTCGGACACGCGTGCGCAGCCGTGCGCGCCGATCATCGCCGCGGAGTCGAGCGACCGACTTGCGCATCGTCGTGATCCAGCGCCAACGAGGAAGAAGCGGCGGCGCATGAACACATGCTCGCGCTGCTCGACAAGGCCTCGTCCGGCAAGACGGTGTGGCGCAGATTGTGAAGCTGCTCGTGACCGGCGCGGCCGGCTTCATCGGATTTCACACCGCGAAGCTCCTGCTCGAACGCGGCGACGAGGTGGTCGGACTCGATAATCTGAATGCCTACTACGATCCGGCGCTGAAAGCATGCGCGTCTCGAGATTCTGCAAGGCTATGAGGCCTTCGATTCGTCAAGGCGGATCTGGCGGATCGCGAGGCCATGGAGGCGGTGTTTCGCGCGAGAAATTTTCAGCGCGTGGTGCACCTGGCGCGCGCAGGCCGGCGTGCGCTATTCCATCGAGAATCCGCACGCCTACGTGCATAGCAACCTCATCGGATTCCTGCAGGTGATCGAGGGGTGCCGCCACTACGACGATCGAGCACCTGGTCTACGCCTCCACCAGCTCGGTGTACGGGGCGAATACCCGCATGCCGTTTTCGGAACACAGGGCGTGGATCATCCGCTGACCTTGTACGCCGCCACCAAGAGATCGAATGAATTGATGGCCCATAGCTACTCCTCGCTGTATGGCTTGCCGACCACGGGCCTGCGCTTCTTCACGGTGTACGGTCCGTGGGGCCGGCCGGACATGGCGCTGTTTCTGTTCACCAAGAACATCCTCGCCGGCCTGCCCATCGATGTGTTCAACGACGGTTACCATCAGCGCGATTTCACCTATGTGGACGACATCGTCAAGGGCGTTGCCGCGGCGGTGGATCAGATCGCCGCGCCGGATCCAAGCTGGGACTCGGATCGTCCGAATCCCAGCACCAGCAGCGCGCCCTTCAGAATTTACAACATCGGCAATCAAAAGCCGGTCGAGCTGCTGCGCTACATCGAAGTGCTCGAGCAATGTCTTGGGCAGAAAGGCGCAGAAGAATTTTCTGCCCATACAGCAGGGTGATGTGCCCGATACCTGGGCCGACGTGGAAGCCCTGGCGCGCGACGTGGGATATCGTCCGTCGACCGAACTGGAAACGGGTGTGAAGCACTTCGTCGAATGGTATCTTGCCTACTATCACCCGCAATCCTCTTGAGCAATCCGGTCATGAGCCAATTGAATTCGACTCTTCCGGCGTGGGGCGCGGTTGCCGCGCACGCCAAGGAACTCTGCCAAGGTGCATCTTCGGGATCTGTCGGCCACGGATCCCGAAGCGCTGGCAGAATTTTCACGTCGAACACGTACGGCTGGCTGCTCGATATGTCGCGTCAGCGCATCACGCGCGCAGACCCTGCCGCTGCTGTTTGATCTGGCGCGGGCGGTGGATCTTCACGGGGCGCATCGCGGCGATGTTTCGCGGCGATCCGATCAACAGCACCGAGCAGCGCGCGGTGCTGCACACCGCGCTGCGCTCGGATTTCGCCGGCGGCGCCCGCCATCCAGGCCGAGGTCAAGGCCTCGCGCCAGAAGCTGCGCAGCTTTGTCGGCGCGGTGCGCAGCGGCAGGAAAGCTGGGTATCACCGGCAAGAAGTTCAAGCATGTCGTGAACATCGGCATCGGCGGCTCGGACTTGGGACCGCTCCTGGTGTGCGATGCGCTGCGCCACGAGTGGAGCGGCGATCATCACGCCGCACTTCGTCTCGAATGTGGACCGCACCCAGCTCGAGGATCTGATCCGCACCCTCGATCCGGCCGAGACCCTGGTGATCGTCTGCTCCAAGACCTTCGTCACGCAGGAGACGCAGGCGAACGCCAATGCGGCGCGCGCCTGGATCGTCGGCGCGCTTGGGCGAGAACGTCGCCGGCCAATCACTTCGTCGGCGGTGTCCACCAACGCGTCAGGCCATGGATAAGTTCGGCATCGCCGCCGATCATCGCTTCACCATGTGGGATTGGGTGGGCGGCCGCTATTCGGTGTGGTCGGCCATCGGTCTGATCGCCGAAATCGTCATCGGCAGCGAGCGCTTCGAAGAATTCCTGCAAGGGCGCGAGCGACATCGACCGGCATTTCACCACCGCGCCGTTCGAGAAGAATCTGCCGGTGCTCATGGGATTGCTCGGCGTCTGGAATCGCACCTTTTTGAATCTGCCGACGCTGGCCGTGCTGCCCTACGATCAGCGGCTCGCGCGGCTGCCGGCGTACCTGCAGCAGCTCGAGATGGAGAGCAACGGCAAGTCGGTGTCCCTTGACGGCGTGCACGTGGATTTCGCCACCGCGCCCATCGTCTGGGGTGAGCCGGGCTCGAATGCGCAGCATTCGTTTTTTCAAATGCTGCACCAGGGGACCCTGACGCAGGCGCTGGATTTCATCGCGCCGCTGCGCGGTTCGTGGGGCGGCACCGAGGGACAGGATCTGGCGCTGCAGAACTGCTTTGCCCAATCGCAGGCGTTTGCCTTCGGGCACACGCCTCGCGGATGTCGAGGCCGAGATGCGCAAGGCCGGCGTCAGCGCCGCGGAAATCGCCCGCATCGGTCCGCACCGCGTGCACGAGGGCAATCGGCCGAGTTCGCTGCTGATGTATCCGCAGACCACGGCGCGAACACTGGGGCATTGCTCGCGCTGTACGAGCACAGCGTGTTCGTGCAGGGCACGTCTCTGGGGCGTGAATTCCTTCGATCAATTCGGTGTGGAATTGGGCAAGAAGCTGGCCGTCGGGATCGACATGAGCGGGCGCGAAGTCGCCGCAAGGCGAGGGCGCCGCAGGACTCGCCGCCTTGATCAGCTATGTCGCCGAGCAGCGCGCGAAACCACGATAATGAGCAATCGCGCAAGGGCATCATCTTGGCAGGCGGCGCCGGCACGCGCCTGCATCCGATCACCATGTCGCTGTCCAAGCAGCTGCTGCCGGTCTACGACAAGCCGATGATCTACTATCCGCTGGCGACGCTGATGTTGGCCGGCATTCGCGAATATCTGATCATCACCACGCCGCGCGACCAGGCGGCGTTTCGCGATCTGTTGGGGATCGGGTGCGCAGTGGGGATTGTCGTTCGAATACATCGTTCAAGAGGAACCCAACGGCATTGCGCAGGCGCTGATCCTGGGCGAGAACTTTCTTGGACGGCGCGCCCTCGGCACTGATTCTGGGCGACAACATCTTTTATGGCGCCAACCTGACGGCTGCTGCTGTCGGCGGCGTCGCAGCGCGAATCGGGCGCCACGGTATTCGGCTACTACGTGCAGGATCCGGAGCGCTATGGCGTGGTGCAGTTCGATGCGCAGGGCAAGGTGACGGATCTTCTGGAGAAGCCCAGTCGCCGCCGTCCAATTATGCGGTGACCGGGATTTATTTTTATGACGGCCGCGCCCGGCGCTCGCCAAGGCGCTGACGCCCTCGCCGCGCGGCGAACTCGAGATCACCGATCTTGAATCGCGCCTATCTTGAAGCTCGGGGACCTGCATGTCGAGCGCCTGGGCCGCGGCACGGCGTGGCTCGATACCGGAACGCACAATTCGCTGCTCGACGCGGGCGTGTTCGTGCGCATCATCGAGGAGCGGCAGGGACTTAAAGTCGCCTGCGTGGAAGAGATCGCCTGGCGTTCAGGGTTCATCGATGACGCGCAGCTGGTGAAACTCGCCGAGCCGCTGGCAAAGAGCGGCTACGGCGAGTACCTGCTGCGCATCGTCAAAGAAGCCAGCGTAACGTGACGCACCTGCGATCATGAAATTTCAGGCGACGCCCGATCCAGGATGTGGTGCTGATCGAGCCGCAGGTGTTTGGCGATGCGCGCGGATTCTTCCTGGAATCCTGGCAGGCGGAGAAATTCGCCGCCGCCGGCATTGCCGCGAGTTTCGTTCAGGACAACCATAGCCGCTCGTCCCAATGGACCCTGCGCGGGCTGCATTTTCAGGTCGAGCACACGCAAGGCAAGTTGGTGCGGGTGACCGCGGGCAGCGTCTTCGACGTGGTGGTCGATCTGCGGCGCAGTTCCACGACCTTTGGCGCGTGGTGGGGCGTGGAGCTGTCCGCCGAGAATCACCGCATGCTGTGGGTGCCGCCGGGCTGGCGCACGGCATATTGGTGACCTCCGAATACGTGGATTTTCTCTACAAGTGCACGGACATCTACAGCCCGGCGCATGAACGGACGCTGGCCTGGGATGATCCCGACCTCGCCATTCGCTGGCCGCTGCCGCCGGCGCATCGCCCAAACTCTCGGCCAAGGATGCCCAGGGACGCTCGTTCGCCGAGATCGAGAAATTCGCGTGAGAGTGCTGGTGCTGGGCGGCGGGCAGATCGCCGCGGCGGTCGACAAGGCGGCTCCCAGAGCGGCACGAGGTCATCGCTCGAACACATGGCGCAACTCGATATTGCCGACCAACCTGCCGTCGAGAAACACTGGCGGACCTCAAGCGCCGACTGGGTCGTCAATGCTGCTGCCTACACGGCTGTCGACCGCGCGGAGGACGAGCCGGCAGTTGGCGCGAGCCGTCAATGATACGGCGGTCGGCTCGATTGCCGAGGCTGCGAGGGCGCGCAGGCATGCCGGCTGCTGCATCTGTCGACGGATTTCGTGTTCGACGGCGCATCCGGACGGGCGTACCTGCCCGACCGATGCAACCCAACCCTTTGAGCGTCTACGGCGCCAGCAAACTGGGCGGCGAACGTCACGTGATCGCCGGCCGGACGGGCATCGTGCTGCGCACCTCGTGGGTGTATGCGTCAGCGGGCAAGAATTTCGTCCTGACCATGCTCAAGCTGATGCACGAGCGGGAACAGGTCAGCGTGGTCTGCGATCAGATCGGCGAGTCCCACCTGGGCCGGCGAGCGCCGCCGCGGCCATCTGGGGGCTGATCGAGGCTCGAGCTGCAGGGCGGTATCTATCACTGGACGGATTTGGGCGTGGCGAGTTGGTACGATTTCGCGGTTGCGATTCAAGAAGAGGCGCTCGAGCGAGGCTTGCTGACCCGCGCCGCGCGCGTGGTACCGATTCGCGAGCGCCGCCTACCCGACGCGCGCCAAGCGCCCGGGCTTCAGCGTGCTCGACACCACGCATCACCCGGGCCTTGCTCAAAACGCCCGGCGCGCCATTGGCGGCACAATTTAAGGATGATGCTGGATGAACTTCGAACCCCGTAATGTGTTCATTACCGGCGGCGCCGGCTTCATCGGCACGAATTTCGTGCGCCATTGGTTGGCGAGCACGCAGGAGGGGCGCGTGGTCGTATTCGATGCGCTGACCTATGCCGGCAACATCGAAAATCTCGCCGGCCTGGAGCGCGATCCACGCTACGTGTTCGTGCGCGGCGACATCTGCGACGAGGCCACGGTGCGCTCGCTTCTCGAGCAGTTTCAGATCGATACGGTCGTGCATTTTGCGGCGGAGTCGCATGTGGATCGCTCCATTTTGGGACCCGATGACTTCATTCGCACCAATGTGGTCGGCACGCACTCGCTGCTCAAGGCCGCCAAGGCGCTGTGGGTGGACCAAAAAACCGTCCCGGCGCACCGCTTCCACCACGTGTCGACCGACGAGGTGTACGGGTCGTTGGGGCCGAATGATGCGCCTTTCAACGAGACCACCCCGTACGCGCCGAACTCGCCTTACTCCGCCAGCAAGGCGGCTTCCGACCATCTGGTGCGGGCCTATCACGAGACCTATGGACTTGCGACCACCGTGACCAACTGCTCGAACAACTACGGACCCTATCATTTTCCCGAGAAATTGATTCCGCTCACCATCGTCAACATTTTGCTGGGCAAGCCGTTGCCGATCTACGGCGACGGTTTGCAAATTCGCGACTGGCTGCATGTGGACGATCATTGCGAAGCCATTTCGCTGGCGCTTAAGGGAGGGACCCCCGGCGAGGTGTACAACATCGGGGGAAACAGTGAAACCGCCAATATCGACCTGGTGCGCAACTTGTGTGCACTGGTCGATTCGCGCCTCAGATCACAGCCGGAGCTTCAAGGACCATTTCCGGCCGCTCCGCCGTTCAATGGCAAAGATTCGGTGGATTTGATTACGTTCGTGCGTGACCGGCCGGGGCACGATCGCCGCTACGCCATCGATTACGCAAAGGCCGCGCGCGATCTTAACTACGCCCCTTCGAGGACTCTACAGAGTGGTTTGGCGTCGACCGTGGATTGGTATTTGCACAATATTCAGTGGTGGCAGACGCTGCTGGGTCGGGATTACGCCGATTGGCTGCGCAAGAACTATAGTCATTGATGACCAGCCGATTGCCAGGGTCCCGCGACCTCTCTACAATCCGGGCTCCCCAAGGAGCTTAAACCCTTGTTTTCAGCCGACAAAATTGAACCGCATGAACTCAATGGTCATCCGAGACTCGCGGTGCGCTTGATCTGATGCGCATCAGTGCCAGTTCTCTGCTTCTTACAATGCTGCTGGCTGCGCTGCCAGCCATTGCCCAGACGCCCACCGCCGATCAATTGTCGGTGCTCAAGAATCTTCCGCCCGATCAACAGCAGCAGCTGCTGCAGAGTGTGCTCGGAGGACAGGGCGACGGCACGGGAAAGAAGACAGATCCGAACTTGCGAATGCCGGAAACAGTGCGTCCGCGCAATGAGCAGCTCGACCAATACGACAAATACGTCAGGGATAAGACCGTCGATGGCAGGCCCCTGCGCCTGCGGGACGAGGATCCGGAACTCCGGCCCGGCGACAGTGTCCTCATCGACCTCGTGACCATCGAGCGGCGGCGCAGGCCGGTCATTCAAGATTCCACGACGACGGCCAGCGGCGCGGGCACCAGCGCGCTCCGCGGTTCCAATACCAACACCAGCAACAACAACAATACCGATTCGTCTCAGAAGGACATGGGCGACAAGTCCAACGAAAACGATCCGACCAGAAGCTACGGTCGATCCCCTTATGAGGACAGACCTCTGACGGACGCTGAGAAGGACAGGATCGAAGATTTCAGGCAGCGTATTCTCAAGAACAATCCCTACCAGTTGACTCGTTTCGGCGATTTGGAGATTCCGGGACTGCCGTCCATCCCCGTGGCCGGACTCACCGCCATGGAAGCCACCAGCCGTTTGAGCGCGGATCCGGATCTGCGCGACTTCATCGTCAAGGTGACCTTGCTGCGTCTCAAGGACGTGGGCGAAGCTGCGTTGAAGCCCTTCGGCTACGACCTGTTCGAAGGAGAGCCGAGCACCTTTGCGCCCGTGTCGGACATCCAGGTGCCCCTCGACTATATCGTCGGGCCCGGCGATAAATTGCAAATTCAACTCTACGGCAATGAGCCGGCCAGCTACTCGCTGACGGTGGAGCGCGACGGCCGGATCAACTTCCCCAAGCTGGGACCCATCAACGTCAGTGGGTTGACCTTTGAAAATGCCCGGGCCGTCATCGAGCAGCACGTCGCCAAGCAACTCATCGGCAGCCGCGTCAGTGTGACGATGGGAGATTTGCGTTCCATACGCGTATTCGTGTTGGGCGAGGCCAATAAGCCCGGTTCCTACACGGTGAGCGGCCTGTCGACGATGACCAACGCCTTGTTCGTCAGCGGCGGCGTCAAGAAAATCGGATCACTGCGCAACATTCAGCTCAAGCGCAACGGCAAATTGGTCACGGTGCTCGATCTTTACGATTTGCTGTTGCACGGAGATACCAGCGGCGACCGGCAGCTCTTGCCGGGGGACGTCATATTTCATTCCGCCCATCGGTCCCACCGTGTCGGTGGATGGAGCCGTGCGCCGGCCGGCGATCTACGAAGTCAAGGGCGAAAAGACCGTCGCCGATGCGGTCGAACTCGCCGGAGGCTTGAGTCCCGAGGCCGATGCCAAGCTGGCGCAGATGGAGCGGATCCTGCCCTCGAGCCTGCATGAGATGCAAAACGTCGACCTCACCTCCGAGGCGAGCCGTAAATTCCTGCTGGCGAACGGCGACAAACTGCGCATACCGCTGATTCGACCCACGCTGGAAAACTCCGTGACGCTGACGGGCTATGTTTTCCGTCCGGGTGAATTCGAGTACAAGCCAGGACTACATTTGAGCGATGTGCTGGGGAGCTTTGATGAGCTGCGCCCGGATGCGGACCGGCACTACATCATGATCCGGCGCGAAGTGCCGCCCGAGGAAAAGCTCGAAGTCGTCTCCGCCGACCTGACGCGGGCCCTGGCGCACCGCCACGGCGCGAGCGACCCGGAACTTCGTCCTCGAGACAAGATCTTCGTATTCGATCTGTCGGCGAGCCGCGAACGCATCATCGCTCCCATCATTCGTGATCTTGCGCTTCAGGCAACGCCCGAGCAGCCGGCCCAACTGGTGAGCATCGACGGCAAGGTCAAGTCGCCCGGCCAGTACCCGCTGCAGCCCGGAATGCACGTCTCGGATCTCATTCGAGCCGGCGGCAGTTTGGAGGATGCCGCTTTCGGCGGCCAGGCGGAGCTCACCCGCTACGAGGTGACCAACGGCGATGCGCGCCAGACCGACCTGATCGCGATCGACCTCGCCGCGATCCGGCGCGGCGACACCACCGCCGACGTCGAGCTGAAGCCGTACGATGTTTTGGTCATCAAGCCCATCCCGATGTGGGAGCAACCCGGATCGATCGTGCTCTTAGGCGAAGTGCGCTTCCCCGGCAAATATCCGATTCATCGCGGCGAGACGCTGAAATCCGTCCTGGAACGCGCCGGCGGCTTCACGCCGTGACGGCGTTCCCCGAAGGCGCGGTTTACATCCGAGAAGAACTCAAGCAGCGCGAGAAGGATCTGCTCGACTTGCTCGTGAATCGCATGCAAAGCGATCTGGCGGCATTGACGCTCGAATCGATTTCCTCAAGCATCTCGACCTCGAGCGGCAGTGCCGGTAACGCCGCATCGACGAGCATCGCGGTCGGTCAACAACTGATTACGCAACTGCGCGAGGCAAAACCGGTGGGACGCCTGGTCATCAATCTCGATCGTGTTTTGAAAAGCCCGCCAGGCTCGGCCGACGATGTAGAACTGCGCAATGGAGATCAGCTATTGATCCCGAAACGCCGTCAGGAAGTCACCATCCTGGGCGAAGTGCAAAGTCCGACCTCGCACGTGTTTCAGTCCGGGCTCACGCGAGACGACTATATTGCAAAGAGCGGCGGAGTCACGCAAAAAGCCGATAAGAAGCGAATCTATGTCGTCAGAGTCAACGGCGATGTGTTTTCGGGCGAGCGCAGCGGATGGTTCAGGCGGTCGCAGTCCATTGAGATTCATCCGGGCGACACGATCGTCGTTCCGCTGGACACGGAGCGCGTACGGGCGCTTCCGATGTGGCAGGCCATTACCACGATTATCTACAATCTAGCCGTGGCGTTGCTGGCGATTCGCAGTGTCTAAATAATGCGCGGTCCAATCTCAGATTTGCAGACGCGGCATCCGCAGCGCTCGGGACGCGAAAAAGCCGACGCGATCCATGAATGAGACTATCTCTCAACTTGATAGTGCGACTTCCGAATTGAGTTTTCGGGAGCTCGTCGCTCTCATCATTGCGCGTCGTTGGTTGGTCATCGGTGCCGTCATATCGTTTACAGCAGCGTTTACAATCGTTGCATTTCTGATCACTCCTACTTATGAGGGGGCAGTGGTCCTCGTGCCGGCGAACACGGAGCGAATCGGCGAGTCTTTGGGCGGTAGCGCCGGTCAGTTGGGGGGACTCGCCTCGGTAATCGGCCTCGGCCTTAATTCTCGCGGTTCCGCTACCGATGAAGCGCTAGCCATTCTTCGGTCGCG
Organism: uncultured Gammaproteobacteria bacterium; assembly: GCA_963831765.1. Classification (GTDB taxonomy): domain Bacteria; phylum Pseudomonadota; class Gammaproteobacteria; order Steroidobacterales; family Steroidobacteraceae; genus Bog-1198. The sequence continues at coordinate 972,247 of CAWHRH010000006.1, read as the reverse complement.
ACAATTCACGGAGGCCTTTATTTCTGACCGGCAACTCATGCCCGAGCTGTTTGCTACGAAGTGGGATGAGCAACGAAAACAGTGGAAGGGATCGCCTGACGCTCAACCAACTTTGGCAAAGGCCTACAAGTACTTCGACAAGAAAATTCGCGAGGTCACGCAGGACAAGAGGACTGGCCTGGTCACACTTCGTGTGGTTTGGAAGAATCGTAGTGAGGCAGCCGAGTGGGCGAACGATCTGGCGCGTCGGCTTAACGAGGAAATGAGGACTAGGGCATTACGAAGGGAGGAGCTTGCAATTGGATTTCTCAATCGCGAGCTACCCTCGACTTCGGAGGTGGTGGCGCGTGAAGCGATTGGGCGCCTTCTGGAGTCGGAGATAAAACAGCGCATGCTTGCCGATGTAACTCAGGAATACGCGTTTCGCGTTGTAGATCAAGCAATGCCGGCCGATTCGGATGACCGCGTTGGCCCGCCTAGAATCCAGTTGATGATTGGCGGCGCCATTGCCGGCTTTGCGTTGGCAGTTCTGTGGATCTATATCTCTGCAAGCGCTCGCCGGTAATTGGCGGTTCGGAGCGCAAACCATGGGGCGAGCTTTTCACGCGTATGCTAAGTAAATCGTCCATTTTGGTGACTGGCGGTACGGGCTCGTTCGGCAGAGCTTTCGTACGTCGCGTGTTCACTCTGTATCCGGGTCTCAAGCGTCTCGTCGTTTACAGCCGTGATGAGCTCAAGCAGTTTGAAATGAGCCAAGTGTTGGGTGATTCGGAATTCCCAGCCATTCGATATTTTATTGGAGATGTCCGCGACGGAGATCGCCTGCGACGGGCAATGGAGGGCATTGATATTGTCGTGCACGCAGCGGCACTCAAGCAGGTTCCCGCGGCTGAGTACAATCCATTCGAATGCATCAAGACAAACGTTTTGGGTGCGCAGAATGTCATTGAGGCTTGTCTCGACACTCATGTCAAACGTGTTGTGGCGCTTTCCACGGACAAAGCCGCCGCTCCCGTTAACTTGTATGGTGCAACGAAGTTATGTTCTGACAAGCTTTTTATAGCAGCCAACAATATCAGAGGCTCACGAGACATCCGTTTCAGTGTTGTGCGTTATGGAAACGTGATGGGAAGCCGAGGGTCAGTCATTCCGTATTTTCTCGATCGACGCAAGACAGGGATCCTTCCGATTACTGACCAAAGCATGACGCGTTTCAATATTTCGCTCGAAGAAGGCGTAGATATGGTCCTGTGGGCCATCGAGCATGCTCGAGGCGGTGAGACGCTAGTTCCGAAAATTCCTTCCTATAGGATCGTTGATGTTGCGGCAGCCATCGGTCCAGAATGCAAGTATCCCGTGGTTGGCGTGCGTCCCGGCGAGAAGATCCACGAGGAAATGATCACATCGAGTGACAGCTTCAATACGCTGGACTTGGGCAAGTACTACGCTATTCTGCCGTCATCCGATAGTCCTTTGCGTTTCCATTATATGACCCAAGCAGGAGTAAAAGAGGTAGCGCAAGGTTTCTCGTATAATTCCGGCACGAACACAGTGTTTTTGACGGTAGATCAAATTCGCGTGCTGATCCGTGAGCAGGTGGCTCCGGACTTCACGGTTTGAGCTGCGATGACGATGCCCTGCGAACATCAGAGCATCGGCGAGGATGCGATCTCGTCAGCGGTTGGATTACTCGGGGAAGATTCTTGAACCGACAAAAGGATGCGTTTTTGAGTGCAGAAGGTGATGCATGGTTCACCAGGAATGAAAGTGCTCTTGCCGCTAAAGATTGGTCATGCGATCCAGTGTGCCGCAGACTAGAATCTTTGCCTCGCTCGAATGAGCCGTTTCGGCTTTTGGAAATTGGTTGCGGGGATGGCTCGCGCATCCACTACCTCGCCGGTAGGGAAGGTTTCAAGGTTTGCGGGATTGAGCCATCGGAGAAGGCAGTCGCAAAGGCCCGTGGACGGGGCCTCCAGGTAACCCGCGCCACTGCAGACGCTCTTCCGTTTGCGGACTCATCCGTGGATATTGTTGTTTTTGGATTCTGCCTGTATTTGTGCGATGACCGCGACCTTTTTAGAATTGCATATGAAGCAGACAGAGTGCTCGCCTCTGTTGGATGGATACTGATCCTTGACTTCGAGGCTCGTGCACCGACCTATAAGGCTTACCACCACAGAGATGGGATTCTCACCCGTAAGATGCATTGCGTGCCGATGTTTTCCTGGCATCCGGCATATACACTTGCGAGCTACGAGAAGTTTCATCACGGTAATGGACTATGGACCGATGACCCTGACGAGTGGGTTGCCCTATCTTGTCTTCGGAAACACTGCCCGCCACAATGACGCGGCTGGCTCTCGGTACGGTTCAGTTTGGCCAACGCTACGGTCTCGCCAATACTTCGGGTCAAGTTGACGCGAAAACCGCGGCGGCGATACTGGAACGGGCGCGCTTATCTGGGGTGGATACCCTTGATACAGCAATCAACTATGGGAACAGCGAAGCATGTCTTGGCGAGGCGGGTGTGTCCTCGTGGCGTGTTATTACAAAGCTCCCGCCGATTCCGCAGGGCACCGTTGGTGTTTCGGAGTGGATCGAAGCGCAAGTAAACGGCTCGCTGGAACGACTAAGAATTAACTTTCTAGACGCTCTTTTGATGCATAAGCCCTCCGACCTTCTCGGGCCCGCAGGCGCTAGTCTCATTAGAGCGCTTGAGAGCCTCAAGGTGCGAGGCTTGATTCGCGATGCAGGGATCTCCATATACGATCCCGCTGAATTGGATGCCATCTGCGCCGTTTGGCGGCCGGATTTAGTGCAGGCACCTTGCAATGTCTTAGACAGAAGGCTAATTCATTCCGGATGGCTGGAGCAGTTGCGCGAATGGGGCGTACGGGTTCAGGTCCGTTCCGTGTTTCTCCAAGGATTGCTCTTAATGCCTGCGTCTCGACGCCCCAGTTGGTTTGACCGTTGGAGCGAGCTGCTATTGCGCTGGACGAATTGGTGTGCAGAGAATCGTGCGACGCCTCTACGGGCGACGCTTGCGTTCGCTGAGGCGGTGCCCGGGGTCGAGCGCCTTGTGGTCGGCGTGGACTCCCTGACTCAGTGGAACGAAATTCTTGCCGCTTCGGATACCAAAGGGCAGATTCCCCCCGATGATCTGTTTAGTGACGATCCTGAGCTAATCGAACCGTCGCGATGGAAGGTCTCATGAAGACGGTGGCTATCGTTCAGGCCCGGATGGGTTCTATCCGCTTCCCCAATAAAGTAACGAAACCCATCCACGGCACGCCGCTTATTGAACTCCTGCTGGACCGCTTGAAGCGTTCGAAGGAACTTGACCAGATCCTGTTGGCCACATCAAGTGCAGCCCGAAATGAGCCACTGGCTTCACTCGTTCGCGGTTTGGGCCACCATGTTTATAGCGGCAGCGAGCAGGACGTGCTGGACCGCTATTATCAGGCGGCCAAGTCGGTTGGCGCGGACATCGTCGTGCGAATCACAGGGGATTGTCCGCTTGTGGATCCAGAGTTAGTGGACTTCGTGATCGCGAGCTTCAAGTCGGCTGACGTAGACTACGCTTGCAATACAGATCCGCCCACTTACCCGGACGGCTTGGACGTCGAAGTATTCTCATTCCAAGCGCTTGAGGTTGCTTGGAAGGAAGCAGTACGACCCATGGAACGGGAGCACGTCACACCATACCTACGAGAATGCGGAAAATTTCGCACCCTCACACTTACGCATTCTGAAAATTTCTCCGGCGAACGCTGGACCGTTGATGAGCCGGTTGATTTCGAGGTAATCGCTGCCGTATTCGAGTATTTCCATCCTCGCAGAGATTTTGGATGGCGAGAAGTATTGCAGCTGAGATTCGACAGACCAGACCTGTTTGAGGCGAACCGAAGTCTCATACGAAACGAAGGAGCCACTATGTCGACGGGTCAGAAGCTATGGAAGCGAGCAAAACGAGTGATACCGGGCGGGAACATGCTCCTTTCGAAGCGCGCCGAAATGTTCCTGCCGGAGCAATGGCCGGCGTATTTCAGCAAAGCGAAGGGCTGCGCTGTCTGGGACCTCGAGGGCAAAAAATATATTGACCTCTCTATCATGGGCATCGGTACGAATACTCTCGGATACGGCCATCCCGAGGTCGACGATGCAGTGCGCGCGACGATTGATGCCGGCAACATGTCGACTTTGAATTGTCCCGAAGAGGTGTATCTGGCGGAAAAGCTAGTCGAGCTACATCCGTGGGCGCAGATGGTCCGTTTCGCCCGCGCGGGCGGGGAGGCGGATGCCATCGCAGTTCGAATTGCGCGCGCTGCGAGTGGTAAGGATAAAGTTGCGATTTGCGGTTATCACGGCTGGCACGATTGGTATCTCGCAGCAAATTTGGGAGACGATAAGAACCTAGCCGGACACCTATTGCCCGGTCTTGAGCCAAACGGTGTGCCCAAAGAGTTGCGAGGCTCAGTGCTTCCTTTCAACTACAACCGGTTCGATCAACTCGAAGCTCTGGTCGCTGCCGGGGGTGTTGGCGTAATTATGATGGAGGTCTCACGAAATGAGGCGCCGATTGACGGCTTTCTCCATAAGGTGCGCAAACTCGCAACAGATAACGGAATTGTACTGATTTTCGATGAGTGCACCTCTGGATTCCGTCAAACGTACGGCGGATTGCATTCGCTCTTCGACGTGGAACCCGACATGGCCATGTTTGGCAAAGCCCTCGGCAACGGGTACGCCATCACTGCGACAATTGGTAGGCGCGAGGTAATGGAGGCCGCACAGACGTCCTTTATTAGCAGCACATTTTGGACCGAGCGCATCGGTCCGACGGCCGCGCTTAAGACTCTCGAAGTCATGGAGCGAACGCGATCTTGGGAAATCATAACTCGGGTGGGGCTAGAGATCACCGCCCGGTGGCAGCGACTCGCGAGGAAGTATGATATTGCAATTACCACAAGCGGCCTTCCGGCACTCACAAGTTTCTCGTTCAATAGTGCCAATGCGCTTGCGTACAAAACGCTGCTCACGCAAGAAATGCTCTCGAAGGGTTATCTAGCTGGTACCAGTGTGTATGCATGTACAGAACACACCCCCGAGATCGTTGACGGTTTTTTTGATGCCTTGGATCCATTGTTCGCCCTAGTCAGGGAGTGCGAGGATGGAAGGGATGTATACGGGCTACTCAAAGGGCCTGTATGTCACGCGGGATTTAAGCGACTCAACTGACAAAAGATGCAGGTAAACTCGAACCATGGGGAAAGTTAGTTGAATGTGCTGCACGAATCGCGGTTATACGCGTCGCCAGCAGCCGAGTTGTTCTGCGCATGTCGATTGTCCTAGTAACGGGTGCGCATGGCCTCCTCGGGAGCAGCTTGGTGCCTTTTTTGCGAGTTGCCGGTCACAGTGTGATCTGCGTTTCACGCCAAACCGGGACGGATATATGCGCGGATTTTAGTATTCTTGACGAGGCGATTCAAAGTTTGTCATTGGTCAATCCGGACACAATAATTAATTTGGCCGCGCTGACCGACGTAGATGCCTGCGAGCGCGATGCGAAACTGGCCTATTGTGCCAACGTATCGATTGTGGAAAACATTGCTGCGTGGATGGATAAGACGGGGATTAATTCACATTTAGTTCAGATTTCTACTGACCAACTCTACGACGGTCCGGGTCCGCATAACGAGGAAAATGTCACTTTGACGAACGTATATGCTGAATCAAAACAAAAGGCAGAAAATGTGGCTGTTGCTGTCTCGAGCACGATACTTCGCACAAATTTCTTTGGACCAAGCCGTTGCGCCGGCCGGGCGAGCATTAGCGATTGGATTTTCACATCGCTTAGTTCCTCGAAGCCGATTACTGTATTTGATGACATTCTCTTCAGCCCGCTGTCGATAGACACGTTAGTCAGACTGATAGAACTGGTCGCTTCGCAACGACATAAGGGTATCTTCAATCTTGGATCAAGGGATGGTATGAGCAAAGCGGATTTTGCATACGCGCTGGCGAATGTGCTTCGCTTGCCTACTAACACAATGAAGCGAGGATTATCGAGCGGCGTGAGCCTACGCGCCTATAGACCAAAGGACATGCGTATGGATTCGACGCTCTTCGAAAATACATTCGCTGTAAATCTCCCGACTTTGCAGCGAGAAGTCGAATCCATGCAGGAGGTGTATCCCAATGTCGCCGGATAAGCAGTTGAAAATTGGTTCGAGAATTGTTGGTCGCGATGAACCGACATATTTCATCGCAGACATTGCGGCAAATCACGACGGGGATCTTGAGCGCGCCATTAAATTGATTCAAATGGCTGCTGATGCAGGCGCGGACGCGGCGAAATTTCAGCACTTTCAGGCGGAGACCATAGTCAGCGACGCAGGATTCAAAGCCCTCGGGGCCGCGTCGGCGCACCAAGCAGCTTGGAAAAAATCAGTGTTCGAGGTGTATCGCGATGCGTCGGTGAATTTGAGTTGGACTCCAATGCTAAAGAAGGCGTGTGACGACGCAGGCATTGCATTCTTTACGAGTCCTTATTCTATAGAGCTTGCCGATGAAGTTGATCCATTCGTGCCTGCTTACAAGATTGGATCCGGCGACATCACTTGGACGGAAATTATTGTTCATGTGGCCGCGAAGAAGAAGCCCGTTCTGCTCGCGACCGGTGCTTCGAGCATGGACGACGTAATTCGCGCAGTGAATGCCACACTCGCTATCAATTCGCAGCTGGCGTTGCTTCAATGCAATACCAACTACAGTGCGAGTTTGGACAATTTTCGTTACATCAATTTGAATGTGCTGCGAACATATCGCGAGATTCATCCCGATCTCCTTTTGGGCCTAAGTGACCACACGCCCGGGCACGCAACTGTTCTTGGGGCGGTATCCCTTGGCGCCCGGATTATAGAAAAGCACTTTACCGACGATAAGACCCGCACTGGCCCGGATCATGCATTTTCAATGGACCCGGCTAGCTGGGGTGAAATGGTGATGAGGACGCGCGAGCTTGAAAACGCTCTCGGATTGGGGGTGAAGAGGGTCGAGGCGAATGAGAGTGAGACGGCAGTCTTGCAACGCCGTTGCATCCGAGCGGTGTCCAAAATGGATCAAGGTTCTATATTAACCAGGGTGGACTTGAACGTACTGCGTCCGTGCCCAGCCGACGGAATTGCGCCATATGAAATCGAAAGGCTTTTGGGTCGCAAGCTGCGACGTTCCTTGCAAGCGGGAGACCATCTAAGGTGGACGGATCTCGAGTAGGCATCGTAATACCGGCACTCAATGAGAGTAAGACCATAGCCATGGTTGTATCCAGCGCGCTAACGATTGGCACTCCAATTGTTGTTGACGATGGCTCTTCGGACGCGACGGGGGAGATCGCACGGAGTGCCGGCGCTTCTGTGGTGCGGCACTCAGCTAATCGCGGCTACGATGACGCACTCAATTCTGGATTTGCGCGTGCGGCAGATTTGGATTGCACGTACATCATTTCCATTGACGCAGATGGACAGCACGATCCGGCGCTTCTCGCGTCCTTTGTTGAGGCCCTCGATGCTGGTGCTGATGTCGTAATTGGAATTCGAGATCGTTTTCAACGATTTGCAGAGCACATGTTCGCACGCACGGCCGTTGTCCTGTGGAAGATTCGGGACCCATTGTGTGGCATGAAGGGCTACACAACTCAGTTGTATAAGGAATTAGGGCACTTTGATTCCTACGATTCCATCGGCACCGAATTGGCGATTTATGCTGCGCGGCGCGGTAAGCGAATCGCACAGATTCCAGTCAAAACACGCCCACGTCTAGATGCACCCAGATTTGGAAACAAGTTTCGATCGAATGTGAGAATAATGCGATCACTCGTTAAGGGGATTCTGGCTCAACATCCATGAGCGTGTAGTCATCGCCGTGTGGACGCACTTGTTACCGTGCGAGGTGGCACGGTTTGCGAATAGCGCGACACAAAGAAACCGACGTTCTCCTCTTCGCTGAACCTCCCCTTCATATTCTTGCTCACTGCATAGTGATAGTCTGCAGATGTTATGAGCAGAGGGGCGCTGGAATACCGGAAGGATATTCAAATACTGCGAGGGATCGCGGTAGCGCTGGTTGTTCTCTTCCATCTCGGTATTTCAGGATTCAGCGCCGGTTTTCTCGGTGTCGACATCTTTTTCGTCATCAGCGGATATCTGATGGCGCTCTTGTACGACCCAGCCGACACGTTGGATTTCTTTTCGAAGCGCGCGAGACGGCTGCTGCCTGCTTACTTCGCGACTGTAATTGCCACTCTGATCCTGGCGTTCGTTGTCGTGATTCCCAGCGACTATGCACAGGTTTCGATTCAAGCAATCTTCGCGGCGTTCTTTGCATCTAACATTGGCTTTTGGATGGAAGCCTCCTATTTCGACAAGGAGACCTTCAAACCTCTGCTACACCTCTGGTCTCTCGGAGTGGAGATCCAGTTTTATCTAACAGTTCCGGTGCTCTATCGGGTTTTCGTCAAGACTCGAGTTGCGTACACACTTCTCCTGGTCGGCTCAGCGCTCGCCTGCTTTGTTGTAGTTGGGGTGTCGCCAAAAACGGCTTTTTTCTGGTTGCCATTCAGACTGTGGGAGTTCCTGATCGGATTCGGCGTTGCCATGTACGCCGATCGGCACAAAGCGCGAGACCGGGTGTACGTGGGACTGGCTGCTCTCATTGCACTTATCTTCATTTCACAGCTCCCCGTTGACGGCAAGGCTCTCGGCTTTATACATGGGCAGCCGGGCGTCGTTGCGTTACTGATCAGTGTGTCAACTGCGATTGTCCTCGCCTTCGGCATTCCCCGATGGATGGAGGATGCGGTCGTTTCGCGCCTTCTAGTGAAGATCGGCGACTACTCATACTCGATTTATCTCGCTCATTTCATCGTAATCACACTCTTTCTCTATCGGCCGTTCTCCGGAACGGTTCTCAAAACGGACAGCGGGCGTCAGACTTTGGAACTCGTGCTTCTGATATGTGGCGGAGCATTCCTCCTCTACCACACAGTCGAGCGGGCGTTTCGCAGGAATACGAACCCGCGGCTGATCTGGGGCGCAAGCGGTGCGGCGATTGTTGCGAGCATAGCTTTCGCACAGCTTGGTCTGGTGATGCAACGTACGATGATTCCGGCCAGGGAAATGCTAATCTATCAAGCGCTGGACGATCGATCTGATTACCGCTGCGGGAAGGTCTTCCGCATTCTCCATCCGCTCGCGCGCTCCTGCGAAATCTCCGATCACATTGCCAGGCCGACGCATCGGGTCATGCTCGTCGGTGACAGCCATGCGGATGCGATAAAAGAAACGTTTACAGCGGCCGCGCAGGCAAGGAACGTTGCGGTCTACTTCATGGTTCAAAACGAACCTCTGAAGGCCGACGGCTTCACCGCGCAAGCCCTGATTAAAGAAGCGCAATCGCGACGAATCGATTCGGTGGTCTTGCATTATGCTTCAGGCGCCGCGGAGTCAACAGCACTGAATGAACTGGCTGAACTCGCGCAGGTGCACTCTATTCGCATGTCTTTCATCATGCCCGTTCCCGAGTGGCGGGAAAATATTCCGGAAGCGATCTGGAGTCACATGAAATTTGGAACGGCGTTGCCGGTTCAGGATATGCACGACTATCGACTAGCGAATGCCAGTCTCATTGATGGCTTGGCAAACGCGGATTTTCGTATCTACGAGACTGCCGGCGACTTCTGCAGGAGCAACTGTGCGATCGTCTCCGACAATGGCAAGCCGTTGTATTTCGATGCAGGTCACTTGACGCTGACCGGAAGCAGCCTGCTTCGAGGCGTTTTTGACCACATTATCACCGACTTGGGCAAACTCTAACGCCCAAACAATGGGGTCCAGAAAGAATTGGCCCGGAGATCTTCAACTGATACATCATCCAAGCGCGCCGTCGGGACTAGAACCTCGCCCGCATGAGAAAACGAATGCGACTCAAGGGGGCTTGCGCGCTGCTACAATCACCTATTGTTCATACCTCTGAACAGGGAGCGGATAGTCTCGAAAAAGATGAGTCGTGCCGCTCCCTCAGGAGCCGGCAAGAACGCATCGGAGAGATCTCATGATGTGTGAAGATAATTTATCGCGATCCAGAGAAACCCCGACCGCATGAAGTGGGCTAAACTATTGCGGCCGGCAATATGGTTGTATGGTGCGCAGCGCTTGTGCACCTGGTACCCGCTGCGACGCGCACTGTCTTCTGTAGTCGCCGCTACCCGTCCCTCTCATGTAACGGACGAGCATGACGTTTCTGCAAGCCTAGCTGAGAAGCTTGATCAAAACGGTATTGCGATGTTGCCTGGCTTTGTTAGCTTGGACGTTATTGACCGCATTAGAACTCATTTGCGAGGAGCACGCCTTAGCGAGAGATTCCCTCCGAAACGGAGAGATTTCACTCTTGAGAGCGTGCCGGAAAATGTTCATGTTGCCGAATACGATACCGATGATATTCTGCGCTGCCCGGAAGTCATCGCGCTGGCGAACCACTCCACACTGATCAACACAGCGGCCCGCTATCTGTGCTGTAAGCCGACAATTTCAAACATTAGTATCTGGTGGTCATTACCGGCCGACGGCACCGCTCAGGAAGCGGAGAACTATCATCGTGACGTAGATGAATGGCGCTTCGTAAAATTCTTTTTGTATATGACAGATGTGGATGAGTCTGGAGGTCCCCACTGTTTTGTGCGCGGCTCGCACCGAAGTTCCCGTTTCCTGCGGATCCGTAGGATTCGTGACGAAGAAGTTATCGCGGCATTTTCTCCAAACGATCTGCTGCAAATTAGGGGCCGCGCCGGCGATGCGTTTCTTGAGGACACGTTCGGTCTTCACAAGGGTCAGCCGCCCACGGGGAGACTGCGGTTGCTGCTTCAGTTCGAGTACTCGATCAATCCAATTGCCGTTTACGACTACAGCGCGAAAATTCCATTACCTGGCAGTCCCGTAATAGATGGCTACACTAATCGGCTATATTTCGGTCGCGCACGGTGATAGGTAAGGAAGACAAACACGCATCGATGTACTCCAAGGCATATCTCCTTGCTTGGAGTCTGCCGTTGCTATTGTTTGTTTTGCCCATCGTGAGGTATTCCGACATCAGTTCGGGATACGCATGGTGGGTCCTTACCGTAGTCGCTGCGGGCTACGCAGTTACCGTGTTCGCGAGTCGGAGAGCGGCAAACCGACAGACATTGGGCGCAGAGTACCCGATGCGCGCCAAATCACTGCTGGGACTGGCCGTCCTGTTCTCAGTCTTGTCCCTCATTGGCGGCCAACTGGTACTCAGCGAGCAGTCCAATTATCTGGGAGGATTGTCCTTCGACAATCTTGAGGAGCGCTACCTTGCGCTCACTCAAAGCTCATACGAGGGAGGCGCCACGAACTCGATCTGGTCCACGCTCGGAAATCTCATGAGATCGTTTTTCTTCGTCGCTATTACCGCGATTGTCGTTTTTACCAAGCTCGAGCGATCGTGGCTGCGGCGCATAGTGGCCTCGGCCATCGTGGCTGCGGCGCTGTTGCAAAGCTTTTTCGTAAACGTCAGTCGACTTCAATTCGTCTTCTTTCTGATCAATGCAGCAGTGGCAGCGTTTCTTGTTCGTCATCCAATACTAAGGCAGAAGAAGTGGCTCATTGCGGCCGCTGTGGTGTGTGTATTATTCATCATTCGAACGACTGATCAGAGGCTAGCTAACACATTCGATGACGATTCTCTCGCAGCCGCCGGTATGGTTGGATTGTTCGGGGCCGATCTTCAGCCTCTTGGCCAGTTCATAGTTGATCATCTCGGTCTCTCGGCCTTTATTCTAGTTATGTATATATCGCAGGCGATACCCGAGTTTGTACGCCTCGTGATCTACAATCCTAGCCCGCATGCTTTGGGGGCGCATTCGCTATTTTTGGTAGTGGCGCCAATCGCGAGAGCTTCTGGGATCTCCATTGACGCCAGATATGTCCGCCATATCGAACGCGGGATTATGGTGGGGGTTTCTCGGCGATATGTATCTGGACTTTGGCGACTTCTACTTTATTGCCTATCTGTGCGCGCTCTTTGTAATGATTCGCGTCGCACGCGGATTCGAGTCCAGCGGAGTATTCGGACTGGCCTTCCGTGCATTGACGGTCTCGATGATTCTGATTGTCCCGTTTACTGGAATCTTTAATACTTATGCGGTGAGCTATTTTGCGCTGCTGATTCTTGCTGTGCTGGAGAAGCGAAGTCAGCGTCTGAAGCGTCCTGGGCAACTCGGATTCAAACATGCATAAGGCGCTTGACCGCGTGTATGGATTGGATCTGCTTCGCGGGTTGTGTTCGCTGCTGGTCGTTTTTTACCACTTATTGATCTGGACGGGCAATCGGGAAATGCATTCGTGGGGTTTGCACGGCGTATACATATTCTTCGCTCTTAGCGGCGCGAGTCTGACGCTGGCCTATAAGCCAAGATTCGATGACGGCTTCCCACTGGGCTCGTTCTTGATGCTGAGGGCGGCGCGACTCGGCCCGTTGTTCGCGCTTGCGAGCAGTATTATGTTTGCCCACAAGTGGCTGACAGGCGGACGCATTTTCCAAGCGATCTCTGCGGGCTTGCTCTCTACGTCGCTGCTGTTCGGATTTGGCAATCCGGGCACCACATCGCTGGTGTTGGGGGGATGGTCCATAGGTGTCGAGGTTGTGTTCTATATGATTTTTCCCGCGGTTCTCGTGTTCGCGTATTCGCGTCGCTCATACTGGGTGCTGGCAATCGTGTTCTTGGTACAGCAAGCCTTCGTAGAGTTAACGCTTTCTGGCACTAATGATGTGAAAGCGGTTTGGGAATCCTACACGCAGCCATTGGCGTTTATGGCTTATTTCTTCTGCGGATGCCTGATCGGTCGGTATGTAATGTCCGGTAAATCGGTCGGTCCCGGAATTTCGAGACTCGCGCTGCTGTGTGTAATGGGCGCGCTCGTGTGCCTGAGCGGCACAAGTTCCGCAGCGACGGTGACCGGCCTACGAGGCGTAGAATTGTTCTTTTTAGCGGTGTCGGCTTCGTTCTTTGCGGCGTTCATCGAACCGCGCTCTGCAGTCTTCATCAAGGTTTGTGAAGTTGCGGGTAACATGAGCTATGGTCTCTACTTGCTACATCCGATCGTATTCTTGGTCCTCAAACGAGTCTTTCCTGGATTGGCATTGCCGTACGTATGTCTTGGAACACTCATTCCGGCGGTCCTCCTCGCATTGACTCTCGAGAAATACTTCGAACGCCCAGTGCGAGGGTATTTTCGCCGTTACATATTTACGCCAGTGCCGGTATGAAGACTTTGCGTTCCGATATGCAGCCGAATGCGCGGCAGCCCAGAGTCCTAGTGTTCTGTCGACCGTATTTGCTGGATGACTTTCGCGAGAATGTCGCGCCTCTGTCTGGAGTCTATGATTTCCGCTTTCTTACCGACGGGCGGTCGCCGGGTGCGTCTGAGACGCGGCAACGCTTTTACGCCAGACTGGGTGCGGCGAATCGCGATCCTGGTCTCACGTCCGAGCAGGAAATCGATGTAATGAGTCGCTGCCGGTATCTTCGCAATCTGCCGCAACGGCTTGCGCTTGACATGGTGCGAGCAATGTCTTCGGTCCTATCCGAGGAACTGGATGCATTCCTACCCGAGGTTGTTCTTTCGCATATGGTAGATGACTACGTTACCCATTTGCTCGCCGAACTGTCTCGTCTGCGCGGGATTGTGTATGTGGGTTACGCTCATTCCTATTTTCCAGACAAGACTCAGGTTACGAGATTCGGTGGTGGTGAGGCGCACGATCTGCGTGAGCCAAATGAAGATGAAGTACGTCGGACGCTTCAAAAGATTTCGCTACGAACGTTTCGGCAGAACTATCAACAGAAAGACACCTATACGCGCGCGCGCCATTTAAAGGCCATGCTTCGATACAGAGCGAAGCAGATCATTTTTGCCTGCCGGGCTCGATTCGAAAAGGACCCGCTGCATGTGCACTATGGGTGCTTACCCTATGTCGTGGAGCGGCGGCGGTGGCGCGACTTTCCCGCCCCACCTGATTTTCACGAAGATTGGCGGGAGAAGATCCAATTGGACTCGTCGACCTCGAACGAGCGGCCGATCGTTTACTTTCCGCTGGGTTATTTCCCGGAATCGACAATCGACTACTGGATCGAGGATCGTACTTTTCTTGACTATCAGAGCACGGTACTACGAATTTGTGCCGCGCTCGGCCTACATTTTCGAGTCGTGGTCAAAGAGCATCTGCACATGCTGGGCGGCCGAAACCCGGTTTTTTATCGCGCGCTTCGCGATACGCCGGGTGTGATCAGCGTCCCGCCGCTCGAGTTCAGCAACGATGTCCTCGGAATGTGCGATATCGTGCTGATGGGCGCCGGCAGTATCGGCGTAGAGGCGTTTATACGCGGCAAGCCTATCGCATCCGTATGTAATCGAAGCTACTGGTTCTCCCATGCGCGAGCAACAGGCATCGACGTGAGCGAATTGGACCGCTGGCCGGACATTCTACGTCACGCTATTCGCTCTTATATCGTGCCGACGAGGGACGAACAATTCGAATTTGTGCGCCAGTGTTTACGCAGTACCATGCGGACTTTGCGGTCCGGCAAACGCTGGCCGATTTGCGAGCCTGATGACCTCGAGTTGGCGCTGAACGCGGCCAGGTCATGCGCAGCTTCTAGCAACCATACCGTTACAGAGAAGGCGGCTATTAGCCCCGTATGAAGGACTATTACGAAGTAAAGCCCGGCGCCGACGCGTTGCGCTATCTGGTCAGTTATGGACTGCTCACGATGCTTGCGAGACGTGCTCGAAAGCGTCCGAATCGGCTGTTCGTTGAGATAAGCAGCAACATCGATAGACACATCCTCTCCGAAGGGCTGTTCGAGAAGGGTCTACTGGACTTGTTGCGGGACTTTTGTCGGCGGACCGGACACACGGAGCTTATGATTGACGTCGGTGCCAACATAGGCAATCACACAGTGGCGCTCGCGTCTGTATTCAAGCGTATCGAAGCGATCGAGCCCCACCCCGTGCTTTTTCGAGTGCTCGAGGCGAACACTCTTTATAACCATCTGGTGCATGTGCGCTGTCACAAGGTTGGACTTGCGAATGAGAATGCTGTGGGCACACTGTCAGCGTCACCGGACAACCACGCTATGAACCGCGTGCGAGAGCGCTCGCTGCTTGCCCCAGAAATCGTCGGTCTGACTAGCGAACAATTTACAGACGAATACCGCATCGAATTGCTGTCGGCTCGGCATTTCATTGGGCAATTCGCATCACAGCTTGACCGCACTTTCATAAAGATCGATGTGGAGGGCATGGAGCAGGAGATCATCACCGCAATCGAGCCCCTTCTGAGGGAACACAAGCCGCTTGTGGGGTTCGAATGGTTCACGAAATCTCAGCCGCAACTTACTCAGATTGTCCGCAGTATTCCCGGGTACGAGGTTTGGGTAATCCGCGTGCATGATTCCGGAAAGAGTTATTTTTGGCGGGCGCTTAAGATGCTTTTCCGAGGAAGGTTTTACACGTTGGAGCGACTGAATCCGGCGCAACTCGACGACGTATATCCATTGGCCCTATTGGTGCCCACGCCCGCGAAGGGGTAAGGTAGCGGTCGCAGTGGGTACCGATATAGTGAGTTCCGCATAATGTTTGCCATCAATGAGAAATACAGCACGCCGTCGTCACTCGAGACGCTGCGCGAGAAGTTTCTGGCGGCCACCCCTTTCCAGCACTTGGTACTGGATGATGCATTTTCGCCGGAAAAACTGCGAGAAGTCCTCGCGGAATTCCCCAAGATCAGGCACAACGGCAAATACTTCGATGACACGACCCAGCTCAAGCACAGCTGCGATGATTGGGATTTGTTTCCTCCTTGCACTTCTGAATTCATCTCCTACCTGAACAATGGATCGTTTGTCCGCTTTATCGCAAGCGTTACTGGAATCTCTGAGATTACCAGCGATCCGTATTTGCACGGAGGTGGGATCCACGAGACCTTTCCTGGTGGGTTTCTGAAGATGCATACCGATTTTAACTTCCATAAGATCCTCAAACTTGACCGCCGAATTAACGCAATTCTTTTTCTAAACGAGGGTTGGCAACCTTCCTGGGGCGGCGAGCTAGTGCTTTCCAACAAGGCGATGACGACGCAATTCCGAGTCGAGCCGCTCTTCAACCGGCTGGTCGTATTCAATACCAACGACCATTCCTTTCATGGGCAACCAGATCCGCACACGTTTCCCGAAGGCAATTCCCGCAAGAGCATTGCCATGTATTACTACAGCAAGGGGCGGCCGGAGCACGAGATCACTTCGCACAAAATTGGAACGTCTTATCGAGCGCGGTTTAGCGGTGATTTTCCGATGCGTGCGCGCCTAAAAGAGAAGGCGCGCCTTTGGCTTGGCTTGAAGCGTCCTCGGTGAGTTGGTCCGTTACTCCGGCAATCACAACAGTCGCAGTTTGAGTCGCGCATGACTGTGATATTCGCGTGCCGCCGATACCGTCTGCGCGACATTGGGTTGATACGGCGCGGAGTCGCCAGTGCAGGGCATGACTTGCGCGTACTGATTCTCCCGTGGGCAGCTCCGCTCCTCTTGCTTGCAGCGCTGACGCGACTGTTTGGAAAGCAAATATATGTGATCATCAGCGACAAGCAGATCGGCGACAGTTTGATCGGGTATCTCTTCGGAGAAGACTCGACGCGGATGATGTGGAATTACGCGGACGAGTGGCCCTCATCCGGAATACGGATGCCGCGCCACAAGGTCTGTTTTTTCCGCGAAGCGGGCCATGATGTTGAGGAATTTTTGTTCGCTCCACAACCGCAATCTCCATCGCGCGCGGACCACAGAATCGCTTCTCGATCCATCGTGTTTGTGGGAGATGTTACGGCTGACTTTCCAATACCGCGTGGAGCCGCGTGGTGGCGATCGAGGCTTGCTGAGATGCACGAGGCGTTTGGGTATGAGTTTTATTTGCGAAGTGAGTTCGAGAGCCTGATTGCTGCGGAGCTAACCTTGCCGGCGCAACAGCGGCTTGCGCGAGTGCTCGCTAAGAATCTGCTACGGCTATGGATCATCCAGGCGGTCCATGGATACTTTGGCGAGCGCTTAGTCTTGGTTGGATCCAATTGGCGGTCCTTCGGAATGAGTTCCGGATCATCGCTTTACAATGAAAAGAAGCGCCTCGAGTTCTACCGGTCCGCTACCGTGAACCTCGACTGCGGGTCCAAATCCGGAAGCGGGGCGATATATCCACGCAGCAGCGAGTTAATTACCTTTTCCGGTGGATTGCTGCAAGTGCGCTGTGCAGATACAGATGCAATTTTCGCTGAGCGAGGGG
The DNA here is from genome assembly GCA_963831765.1 of uncultured Gammaproteobacteria bacterium. GTDB lineage: Bacteria > Pseudomonadota > Gammaproteobacteria > Steroidobacterales > Steroidobacteraceae > Bog-1198. Next base: position 954,839 of record CAWHRH010000006.1, on the reverse strand, counting down.
CCGAGTACAGTTTTGATAACGCTACTCAAGTGATCGAACGAATAGAAATGCGACTGGCGGAACCTGCGGCCCACCGACAGGAGAGAGATGCATGGTTGGTTGAGCACCTCAGGGTCCGAGAGCTCTTGATGCAGCATTCGATAGATCGGATGCTCCATCATTCGGATCATCCGTGCTAAAGCTTTTTTCCTTGGGTCTGATCGCTAATCTCGTATATGTAATTTCAGGGGCGCTCAAGCAATACTTTATCGCGGCTCAGCTTCCGGTCGGTTCCGTAGGAGTGTACGGAGCGTGGGTCGCGCAGGCGGCGCTGCTGCTCGTTCTGGTGCCATTTCCGGCCTATCTCGATGTGTTAATCAAGGGGTTTTCTACAGCGCCGGACGATTACGAGACTGGAAGTGTGCTGGCGGCTGGCGTCATGCGAGAGCTAAGAATCCTGGTATTGCTTGGATGCGTGGGTATAGCATGCGCACTCGGGTTTGATCTTCTCAAAGGCGAGTTTCACGCAACGGCAATAGCGCTGCTATTGCTTCTCATAGCGCAATACATAAGCCTAACGGCTGACATTCTGTTGCGCATGCGGCGCGCGCACCAGCGGTTCGCATTATTCATGGCTACTCGAAACTTGCCCAGTCTTGCGGTGATCGCTGTGCTCGGGCTTACCGTTCCCATAGCCATTGTCGCTGCGGAGTTGATGTCAGCGCTCATCACCGGATGGTTTGTGTACAAGTCCAAGCCGCTGCATGGTATTCATCCGATGCCATTTAGTTCCCCCTACCAAACTGTTAGTCGCGAGCAGGCAACTCTGTGGCTCGCGCGCCTGGGGCAGTACGTCAATTCCTCGCTTCTTAGGTTGGTTGTCCCATTTGCCTTTGGCGCGCACGACACGGGGCTTTTCTTCTTTGCATCCATAGCCCAAATTCCATGTTCGCTTTTTTTATCGGTTACCACCCAGCTTTTCGGTCATTCGCTTGCGCGAATCAAGCGAGGCGCGTACTCAACCATATCTCGCATACAGATGTGGTTTTTGGCGCCAAACGCTTTATACATCGTCGCGTTGGCGGTTATCGTGCCGTACTGGCCGGCACTCATTGAATACGTACCTCGATTACATCAGTATTCGGGTGTCGGACCGCTGATATTCGCTGTTGCGCTCTACAGCGCCGTGTTATCAAGCGATTGCACCGAGTATCTATTGCGCTCGCGTGGCCTCTCGCGCATCCTTCTCAGCTACAATATTTGCTCCGTTATCGTTCAGATCGCTTGTCTTGCGTTTGGAACCTTAGAAAAAATGACGATCGAGCGTACAATCATGTTGTGTGCGGCCGCTGCATGCTCAGTGCTTGCGGCATTTTCGGCCTATTCCTTTCGGCGGGTGTTGGGACGTACCGAGATAGACGTAGATGTCGGTTCCCACTGATCCGCCCGTTTTGCGGCTGCATGCGCTGCTGGATGAAGATTGGCGTCGCTATTTGGAATTCAGCGGGCAGCCTGTCCGCCCTCGGCGTTGGCGAGATGGGTTTGCACCCCGATTTGCGTCGGTGGCCCTAATTCGCCATGCACAAAGACTGCATGCCAGGGGATATTGCCGGCTCGCAAAGCTCACTAGCCTAGTCAATTTCGTCATCTTCGGAATCGAGGTGCCGCCGAGTTTGACGATCGGCCCCGGTCTTGTTATCCCCCACACTCATGGCACTATTATTGGCGCCGGCCATGTTGGCTGCGACGTTACAATCTATCAACAGGTGACCCTAGGAGCGAAACTCGCGGACTTCAATTTTGACCTCGCCAAAAGGCCGTACATCTGCGACCGCGTGATCATTACCGCGGGCGCAAAGATATTGGGTCCTGTACGTATCGGCGAAGGCGCTATCGTTGGAGCAAATGCAGTAGTGCTGTGCGATGTCCCACCAATGAGCGTCGCCGTTGGAGTTCCGGCGAGGATTCTTACGCGCGGCCGCGAATCAGATGACGGCGCGGCATGACGATAGAGCACGGTGAGAATCGCGATGCCATTCGCGAAGTCGTGATTGGCCGAAATTCGAGAGTTTGGCGCAAATCAGGCGCGAATAGATTGGTATCCGAACGTTTCAAGTACGCCATCGGCCACGACGAAGTGTCTTCATTTGCCTTTAGTCCGGTCGACCGAGTGTGGGTTTTCTCCTATTCTCGTAAGGAGGCCGAAAACTCGAGGCTGCTTGACGCACTCGAAGCGGCAGCCGTGCATGAAGTTGTTTACGTATCGACCGCCACGACGATCGTTACTCGGTTCACCCGCTGTTACGGCTATCCGGCTGTCAAGCAGATTGCGGAAGACGAAGCTCGGCTGCGCCTGAATGCGCGAGTACTCACTCTCGGACTCGTCGTCGATCGCATAGATGAGTTGCCACCCGGTCTAAACGTCACAACGCTGCAGGGTGCAATTGAAGAATTTCTGCTCGCCCCAAGCTGGCCTTACGAAGGGGGCAGAAGAATGCGACTGTTTGAGACAGTGGCTGTCCCCTTTGTCCGTCCCTGGGAAGCCCGTCTGCATCGTGCGTACAATGAATTCCAGTGGCTGGTGCGCTATTGGCCATGCGTATTGAGACCTGTCGACGTCGTGCTTCGCGTAATTGGGATTCGATGGTATGGCTATGTCAATCTGAGCAATCGTCTTTGGAATATGACGACATCGTAATTGGCTCGGGGCTAAGCGCTATCGCAACGGTCCTGGGCCTGCCAGTGACCCGGCGGGTGCTCGTTCTGTGTGGCCCGGCCGTGGCAGCGACGCAGTACTACGATGCCACGCGCGCGGCACCTTGCTCACATCTTGGATTCGGGGGCCTTGGCAACTTCTGGCACGGCGTGATTCCGACGGGCGGGCGCATGAATTTTGCTGGGATCGAGATGGCCGATTTTGAAAGGTTGTTTCATTTGTTTTATCCAAAGGTTGAGCTGGCTTCCCGGCTCGGACTGCCGTTTCTATTCGTTCCCTGGAGACCGATACGGCCACAATTTGTCTGGCGACAGCTTCTGATTCAGCGCGAGGGTCGATTGAAGCTGGTTCACCAGTCAGCTACCCGAATCGCGATCGAATCGAACCATGCGGCGGTATGGGCGGAAAATGGGCAACTTTACGCCGGCCGGGTGTGGGTGTGCGCAGGGGCCTTGCAAACGCCGGCTTTACTCGATCGGTCGCTCGATCGAAAGGTTTCAAGAAAAACAGTTTCTGACCATGTGTTGTGCTATATCGGCCTGATCGATCGTGCAGCGCATTCAGGCATCGTGCCGGAGAGAGTCGAGAGGACACGTGCGGGGCTCTGGATCAAAGCACGCTATAATGAGGCGCGCACGGGTCTCTTTACGTTGCGGCCCGCCCGATTTGCCTATAGCCAGCTTGACTATGGAATCGAACAAAGAGCGGTGTTCGGCTTGCCGACCGGAAGTGCCATTGCGAAGATTTTGCGTGCGGCTTCTGCGGGATTGATCGCTGAAGCACTCTACAATCGCGCGGGTCTATTCTCCGGCTCGCGTTTCCAGAGCGTTTACGCGCAACTCGCCGTCCCTGACGCACATTGGTTGCACACCGGCGATGCGCCGGTCAGCATGCGAACCGATGTTATCCGCGCGACAATCGATATTGTCCGCGCGAGCCCAGCTTGGTCGCAAGTTCTGCCGTCACGTCGCCCCGAGCTGTTTCTGCCAGTGATACATTTGCACAATTCGGTCGACCGCGAGCTATTGCGCAATTCCGGGATCAATGAACCTGCGTGTCCCGTGCAGGTCGCTGATGCCTCTGTGTATGAGCACATCGGGCCTGAACATCACAGTTTCAAGATGATGGCCGCGGCGTACGCGAGAGCCAAGACAACCTGATGCTCGCCGCGCATCACGCATCTCATTTAGTTCCGTGACCGGCCTCGAAAGCGAACTCGTTTCCATCGTGACACCGGCATACAAGGCGGCGCGATTTGTGCGTGCAACCATCGAATCGGTCATCGCTCAAGACTACCCGAAATGGGAGATGCTCATCGTGGACGATCGTTCTCCCGATGAGACTGCTGACATAGTTTCGAGTTACTCGAAGGCCGATCCCCGCGTGAAACTCATTCGGCAAGTCGAAAACGGCGGCGCAGCAGCAGCTCGCAATGCGGCTCTTGATGTCGCGCGCGGGAGGTACGTGGCATTCTTGGATAGCGATGATGTCTGGATGCCGGGAAAGCTGTCTTGCCAGCTTTCGTTCATGCGGGATGTCGGTGCTGGACTTTCATTCACCTCGTTCCGCCGGATCACACAAGACGGAAGGCGTACGGGGCGCCTTATCCCTGTTCCAACGTCGCTCAATTACAACTCTCTACTGAAAAATACCGCAATTGTGACTTCGACAGTCGTCCTGGACCGGGTCGCTACCGGCGGTATCCGCATGACCAAGACCTATTACGATGATTTCGTCCTCTGGTTGGAATTGTTGAAGCGTGGCGTGATCGCCCGCGGCTTGCCCATCGATCTGTTGCGCTACCGTGTCGTTGAGAAGTCAATATCCAGAGACAAGGCAAATTCTGCGCGCCAGGTGTGGCGCACTTATCGCGAAATTGAAAATCTCGGCGTATTGCCAGCCGCGTGGTGCTTTATTCACTATGCTGGCCGGGCGTGGCTGAAATATCGGAAATTCTGACCCAAAAAGATGATCATTCTGACTGGTTCAAGTGGATTCATTGGAACACACACGAGTTCCGCTTTAGTGGCGGCCGGGCATCGAGTACGAGCTTGTGTTCGCCGGCCCCCGGATCCTGTTACTCGGAACACGGACTTTATCGTAGTTCCGGACATCGGAACAGAATCGGAATGGTCTTCAAAGATCGCCGGCGCGCGCTGCGTGCTGCATCTCGCGGGCGGCGCACACTCGGACGTTGCCGGCGACCCGCAGAAGGAATTCGAAGTCAGGCGCACAAACGTGACAGGTACCGTCCGGTTAGCGCGTGCTGCAATCGATGCCGGCGTGTCTCGCTTTGTATTCGTGAGTTCCATCGGTGTAAATGGCTCGCATACACTGCACAGCCCTTTTGTTGAACAGGACGCCCCGGCACCCTCGGATTTCTACTCGGTAACGAAATTCGAAGCAGAGCAGAGCCTGCTGCGCAGTTGCGAGGGGTCTTCAATGCAATTGGTCATCATACGGCCTACGCTCGTCGCCGGACCCGGCGCTCCTGGCAACTTGGAGCGACTCGTGAGATTCATTCGCTCAGGTTTTCCGGTGCCCATCATCGGCTCCGGCAATATTCGCAGTCTCATCGGCGTGCGGTCGCTGGCGGACCTGTTGGCGTTGGCTTGTGTCCATCCAGCTGCAATGGGTCGAACTTTCTTGGCGGCAGACGATCCGCCATTGCCGCTTGCCGACATAGCAATCGAGATCGGAAAAGGCATGCAAAGAAAGGCGCGATTGTTGAGGCTGCCGCGCGCGCCGTTGAGGGGATTGGCCTTCCTGTCGGGGCGGAGCCGCGATTTTGCTCGGCTTGGGGAATCGCTTGTTGTTGACTCCAGCTCAGCTCGGCGAGCCTTAGGGTGGAGGACTAACTACCCAATTTACGACGAGCTTCGCGAAACCGGCGCTGCCGCTTGTCTGGCCAACAAGGCTTTGAAATAGTCGATCGTCATCGGGAGGCCTGTCTCCAGCTGAATTTTTGGCGCCCAACCCAGCTTTTCTCGCGCCTGTTTGATATCCGGCTGGCGCTGCCGCGGGTCGTCCTGCGGAAGATCCCCGTGTACGACCTTGCTTGACGACTTCGTAAGTCGCAAAACTGCATGTGCCAGTTCCATCATCGTAAACTCTTTCGGGTTTCCGATATTCACCGGACCGACGAAATCTATGTCGTTGTTCATCATCTGCATCAGTCCGTCAATGAGATCGTCAACATAACAGAAGCTGCGTGTCTGGGTACCGTCGCCATTGATTGTAATGTGCGCATCGCGAAGTGCTTGGACTATAAAATTGCTAACGACACGGCCGTCATGGGGATGCATCCGAGGTCCGTAAGTGTTGAAGATCCGCACTACACGTATCTCCATCTTATGCTGACGGTAATAATCAAAGAACAGGGTCTCCGCACAGCGCTTTCCCTCGTCGTAGCAACTCCGAGGACCGATGGGATTGACGTTGCCCCAGTAGGATTCGAATTGCGGATGTACGGTCGGGTCGCCGTAAATTTCGCTCGTCGAGGCCTGAAGAATTCGCGCCTTTGTTCTCTTGGCAAGACCAAGCATGTTGATGGCACCGACCACACTCGTCTTAGTGGTCTGAACCGGGTCGAACTGGTAGTGAACCGGCGAAGCTGGGCACGCCAAATTGTAGATCTGATCGACCTCGACGTATAAGGGGAATGTGATGTCGTGTCGAAGCAGTTCGAAAGACGGGTTAGGCAATAAGTGCTCGACATTGTGTCGTGTACCCGTAAAGAAGTTATCGACGCACAGTACGTCGCAATTGTCCGCGAGAAGGCGCTCGCACAAATGGGAACCTAAAAAGCCGGCTCCGCCGGTCACGAGGACGCGCTTTTTTAGCGAGTAGCTTTTCATTCGTCTAATGGTATACGAAGACACGGGTTACTGGCACGACCGGAGTCAGGATAACGAATGGGCCTTCGCGACCATTGAGTTAATGATGGTGTCCCAACTTTCGAGGTTTAGGCCGTGCAATCGGGAACGATCGAGTCGCAGGAATGGGCGGCTCAAACCTGGTATCGCAACACGATCGAAGTGTTCCCCATCGAGTAGCTCGGCGTGCGGGGGGATGTCGCTTATGTACGACGCCTGCGATAGAAAGACGCCCTCTGAAGCGCCATTGCAGGAATTTTCCACATAGGTTGTGGAAATGTAGTACCGCGAGCGGCGCAGGCACTCAATGACGGCCGATCTAGGTAACACGCCCCGTATTTGGACGTCTGGATGGTGGCGCAGGGCACTTGGTAGAGGCCGGGCGTCTCCAATCACGACGAGCTTCAACTTCTTGTGTTCCCGTTTCAGCATGTGGAACACCAGCAGGGATTCGCGCAGAGCCTTGTGGTCGTGTGTTCCGACAACTGTTGCGACATCCTGCGCCGGCGTGTGATCGCCTTGATGCAGAGATGCGATCTCGTCATCCGCGCCATTGATGGACAAAAATAGATTGCCGTATCCTGCAGCTGCTATCACTTGTAGCGAAAATCGTGATTCTGCCGAGATTACGTCGGTGTTGACGAATCCTCGGCGGATCCTTCTGCCAAGGTACCAGTACTTTATGCGATGCAATGTGGAAATCGGAGCGACATGACTACCCACGGTAAGGATATTATTCAAGTGCGCCCAATTGACGCGGCCTACTGGCCGATACATCGGAATTCCGTAGGAGAAGTATAGGTCGGGGCGGCCACCAAGGCCCTCGAGAATCTCTTCGAGATATCCCCGGTCGTCGAATAGTCGACGTAAACGCGATTGCGTCACAACATAAAACCGATTCGCTGGAAATTCCTCGGCCAGGCGTGCACAGCGTGGATGGATCGCAAAGCAAGTCCCGCCGTGCTGATTGAACCACCGGGAATATTCATAGAGCCGCTTGTAACCGCCTTCTGAATAGGATGCGGCGAAGTTCAGCAAAAATTGATGCTTGAGATTCGTGCCGGTTCGCAAGCCAAGTCGATGTATCATGTAGCATTAGTACCTAATTGACACGATTTGGCTACGCACTCGTTGGAAAATGAATGTATAAAGCGCTGCCTCTAGCATTGACCGCGGCGTTCGTATTTGCCCTATGCACCACGGCATTGATCCGAGGCTGGGCCTCCAAGCGCAGCATATTAATGGATCTGCCGAGCGCCCGCAGTTCGCACACATCGCCCACCTCTCGGGGCGGCGGAGTAGGAATCGTTCTGGGGTTCAACGTGAGCATTTTAATGCTCTGGTTTGGCGGCCACTTGGAAACACGTATGCTCGCCGCCCTCACGATTGCCGGTGGCGCCGTGGCCTTAGTGGGGTTATTTGACGACTTGGAATCACTTCCCGTTTATCTTCGCTTCGGCGCTCACGTCAGTGCCGCAATTTTTGCCGTGTATATGGTCGGAGGAATCCCTCAGGGCGTTATTGGAAATTGGGGACTGCAAGCTACTTGGATTGGTTTCGCGTTAGCGGTCCTAGGGATACTCGCGGGCATAAATTTCTTTAATTTTATGGATGGCATCGACGGGATTGCTGGGAGTGAGGCCGTCTATGTGGGGATTGCAGGAGCTTTGTTGAGTTGGCATGTCGATGGCGACCTGGGCATAGCTGCAGCGATGCTGTGTTTGGCAGCGGCAAGCATCGGATTTCTCATTTGGAACTGGCCCCCCGCATCGATTTTTATGGGCGACGCTGGTAGCGGATTCTTGGGGATCATGCTCGCGCTGTTGGGTTTGGCGGCGACAAGTAGATCACGAATCCCGGTGGAGGTTTGGCCAATCCTGGGTGGCGTGTTTCTCGTCGATACAATTACGACGCTCATTAGGCGGATCGCAAGAGGCGACCGCTGGCTGGAGCCACATCGACTTCACGGCTACCAGCACTTGGCTCGTCGATGGAAGTCGCATCGATCTGTGACGCTTTTGGCGGTTGCTATCAACATGCTTTGGTTGTTTCCATGGGCATGGCTTGCTGTAACAAAGCCGCATTTCGCGAGCGCGGCTCTCGCAGCGGCATTGCTGCCGCTGATGGCATTGGCGCTTTTCGCGGGCGCCGGTCGCCGCGAAAGCTAAAGGCCCAAAGTTCCGAAGAAGCGATTGGTTGGGGCGCTTCTGAGAATATTTAGCTGTATTTGATTGTCGGCATGACCAACGTATGTCTGCTGGTTTACACTGAATCTGAATGAAAATTGACAGAAATTATTTCATTGACGGAGGGCCAGTTGGCTAAATGCGCGTTGATTACCGGCATCACCGGACAAGACGGAGCCTATCTGGCTGAGTTTCTGTTGAACAAGGGTTACTTGGTTCACGGCGTTAAGCGACGTTCATCGCTTTTCAACACCGATCGCATTGATCACCTCTATCAAGATCCGCACGAGCGAGACGTTCGTCTGAAATTGCACTATGGCGATCTAACGGATTCAACAAACCTCATTCGAATTATCCAAGAAGTTCAGCCAGATGAAATTTACAATCTAGCCGCGCAGAGCCACGTCGCCGTCTCGTTCGAGACACCTGAATACACGGCCAATTCGGATGCGGTCGGCACTCTTCGAGTGCTCGAGGCCATCCGAATACTCGGACTTGAGAAAAAGACGCGGTTTTATCAGGCGTCGACATCAGAAATGTTCGGGAAGGTACAAGAGGTTCCTCAAAAGGAGACGACCCCCTTCTATCCGCGTTCGCCCTATGGTGTCGCCAAACGTATACGCTTATTGGATCACCGTGAATTATCGTGAAGCTTACGGTCTGTTCGCATGCAACGGAATTCTATTCAATCATGAGTCTCCGCTTCGTGGAGAAACGTTTGTATCGCGAAAAATTACGCGAGCGCTGACGCGAATTAGCGTCGGGTTACAGGACTCGTTGCACCTCGGAAACCTTGATTCGCGTCGAGACTGGGGGCATGCACGCGACTACGTTCGCGCGCAATGGCTCATGCTGCAGCAAGAAATTCCGGAGGATTTCGTCATCGCGACGGGAAAGCAGGTTTCCGTTCGCGACTTCGTCGTATTGGCGGGGGCGCGCTTAGGGATGAAAATCACTGGAAGGGCAAGGGTGTCGATGAAGTGGGCATTGATTCCAAGACCGGGCGCACCGTTGTGCGAGTCGACTCGCGCTACTTCAGGCCAACCGAAGTCGAATCTCTCCTGGGAGATCCCTACCAAGGCGCGCCAAAAACTCGGGCTGGTAGCGCAGAAGTGACCTTCGATGAACTGGTTGCAGAAATGGTGGACGTCAGATTTGAAGGAAGCCAAGCGTGACGCTCTGGTGGCCAAAGAGGGCTTCAAGGTTTACAGTCACCACGAGTAGGCCCGTGAAACTGCTTCAAGAATTCTCGCATCTACGTGGCCGGGCACCGTGGTCTGGTGGGCTCGGCGGTGGTTAGATCTCTCGAGAACAACGGCTTTCGGAACCTCATCCTTCGTTCGCACGAAGAGCTCGATCTAACCGAACAGAGTGCCGTACGGCAATTCTTTGACGATGCTCGCCCTCAAGTCGTCATCATGGCTGCCGCCCGCGTCGGGGGCATACTTGCGAATGATTCTCATCCGGCGGGATTCCTGCGCGACAACCTCCTAATCCAGGACAACGTCATCGATGCGGCATATCGATCCGGCGTCGAGAAATTCGTGTTTCTGGGGTCAAGCTGCATCTATCCCAAGCTGGCACCCCAGCCCATCAAAGGAGGACTACCTCCTGACCGGGCCGCTCGAGCCGACCAATGAGTGGTACGCGATCGCCAAGATCGCCGGCATCAAGATGTGCCAGGCTTACCGGCGGGAGTACGGTTTCAATGCAATTTCATTGATGCCGACCAATTTGTACGGTCCCGGCGACAACTTTGACCTGCAAAGCTCGCATGTTCTGCCGGCGCTGATCCGCAAAATTCACGAAGCCAAGCGCCGGAACGACAAAACGGTCGAGATTTGGGGTACCGGCACGCCGCGCCGTGAGTTCCTTCATGTCGACGATTTGGCTGACGCGGTACTGTTTCTTTTGCAAAACTACGACGAAGAACCCATCGTCAACATTGGCTGGGGCGAAGACCTGACCATCCGCGAGTTGGCGGAGACCATCATGTCGGCGATTGGCTACACGGGCGCCCTGAAATTTGATCATTCCAAGCCCGATGGCACGCCTCGCAAACTGCTCGATGTTTCACGTCTCGCCGGGCTCGGCTGGCGTCCCCGCATTTCCCTTACAGCGGGTATACAGTCGACTTACAGCTGGTTTAAAGATCACGCATCCGAATCGCGTCTCTAGAACCGTACAGTCAACCGTAACGCGCGCCGCGCGTTTTCCCCTAATGTGCGCGTGATGCGCAAATGCAGGGTTTTATTCCCATTCAAATTGGGTACACTGTCTTTCCAGAGGGAGCTGGTGTCGAAGAGGCGGGAACTTAAACCAAGCCTCAACGGCCAAAACGGCTTTGGGGGCTGATTCAGGGAGGTTTGTTTGGATCCCAAGTTGATGCTGAAGGGCGGTGATTTCGCGCGCAAGACAGTTGAATTGCCGCGCCGCTTGAAACGCTTGATATCCGTTTGTACCGATTGTGTGATGATTCCTCTGGCCCTCTGGACTGCAATCAGTCTCAAGATGGGCCACCCCGAAGAAAGTTTGTCCGATTGGCCTGCCTTCTTGGCGGTTGTTGCCGTCACTATTCCCATCTTCGTTCGTGCCGGCCTATACCGCGCGGTCATCCGCTTCCTGGGTCACAAGGCCGTTTTTGCCGTGGCCCTATCGGTGGCCATCAGCGCCGTGATCTTAGGTATTGCGGGGATCCTGTTTCAGATTCCCGTTCTCACCTGGAACGTGGTCGCGATCTATGCCGTGATCGCCTTGCTGTACGTCGGGGGATCGCGGTTTGTGGTCCGCTACTACCTGTTACGGCGATACATCATGCCGACCGTTGCGCGTGTCGCGATCTACGGTGCGGGCGAAGCCGGTGCCCATTTATCCAACCTTTTGTTGACCACGCGCGCCTTTGATCCGGTCATTTTCATCGATGACAACAAGGGTCTGCGCGGCCGCTTGGTCAATGGGATCAAGGTCCACCTTCCGGAAAACCTGCCGGCGCTGATCAAAGGACACGGCATCGATCGAATCTTGCTGGCGCTGCCTTCGCTGACGCGCCGTCGCAGGCGCGAGATTTTGACGCTGCTCGAACCGCTGGGTGTGCACGTGCAGACGGTTCCCGACCTTGAGCAACTGGTCACGGGCACGGCAAATTTGGCCGATCTACGTGAAGTCGATGTGAGCGACCTGCTGGGAAGAGACGCGGTTCCTCCCAAACCGGGACTATTCGACGCATGCATTCGCGACAGGGTGGTCATGGTCACCGGTGCCGGTGGCTCGATCGGCTCGGAGCTATGCCGGCAGATCATTGGATTGGGTCCGAAGCGGCTGGTGCTGTTCGAGATGTCGGAACTCGCGCTCTACAACATCGAGCGGGAACTTCGCGCGTTTGCCGAGAAGCAATTCCTTGCCGGTGGAGCTGGTCGGCCTCATCGGCAATGCGCATGACCGGTTGCGCCTGCGCGAAATCTTGACCGCGTACCGCGTCCAGACCGTGTATCACGCGGCCGCCTACAAGCACGTGCCCATCGTCGAGCAGAACGTGATCGAGGGCATTAACAACAATGTCATCTCCACCTGGTATGCGGCGGAGGCCGCGCACGAGGCCGAGGTGGAGACCTTCGTCCTGGTATCGACCGACAAGGCGGTCAACCCCACCAATGTCATGGGGGCCACCAAGCGCTTTGCCGAGATCGTCCTGCAGGGACTGCAGCGGCGCGGCAGCAAAACGCGATTCTGCATGGTGCGCTTCGGCAATGTACTGGCCTCTTCGGGTTCGGTTGTGCCGTTGTTCAATGAGCAGATCAATGCCGGCGGGCCGGTGACCGTGACGCATCCCGAAGTGATCCGCTACTTCATGACCATTCCGGAAGCGGCGCAGCTCGTGATTCAGGCCGGCTCCATGGCGGAAGGCGGCGATGTGTTCGTGCTCGACATGGGTAAGCCGGTCAGAATCGGCGATCTCGCGCGGCGCATGATTCACCTGGCGGGACTTGACCGTGCGCGACGAGCAGCATCCGGACGGCGACATCGAGATCTCGTACACCGGCCTGCGCCCGGCGGAAAAGCTCTACGAGGAGCTGCTGATCGGCAACAATGTCACCGGCACCGAACATCCGATGATCCTGCGCGCCATCGAACACTCCCTGCCCTGGGATCGTGTGCAGGAGTTGTTGAACGAAATCATGTCGGCGATGAGCCGATTCGACTGTCAGCGTTCGCTGCAAATATTGAGCGACGTGGTCGCCGAATACACACCTGCGCCGCAACCGCACGATCTGGTGTGGGCGCGCCAAATGCACCATGCCGCCCGATGACCGCAAAGTCACCAGCCTTAAGCCCCGACGAGTTGCTAGAATCACCGGGCCTTCCGATACCGCAAGGCCGAGTTAATTCTAGAACCTAAGTCGAGGAGAAATTTGGCAAACGGGACGATTCTGGTCACCGGCGGTGCCGGCTACATCGGCAGTCACGTCGTACGTCAATTGGGCGAGGCCGGCGAACAGGTCGTCGTCCTCGACAATCTGATCAAGGGTTTCCGGCAGGCGGTCACCGCCGGCGAACTCATCGTCGGCGACGTCGGCGACTACGCGCTGGTCTCCCGCCTGCTTGGCGGAACATCAAGTCGATACCGTCATGCACTTCGCGGCGCACACCGTCGTGCCGGAATCGGTGGCGCTGCCGCTCAAGTACTACGGCAACAACACCTGCGCGACCCGCAGCCTGCTGCAGGCCTGCATCGAAAATCACGTCAAGAACTTCGTATTTTCCTCAACGCGCCGCCGTCTACGGCATGCCGCAAGACGGCTATGCCGGCGAGGACTCGCCGACCCTGCCCATCAACGCCTACGGCACCTCCAAGCTCATGAGCGAATGGATGCTGCGCGATGTCGCGGCGGTCAATCCGCTGCGCTATGTCGCGCTGCGCTATTTCAATGTGGCAGGCTGCGCATCCGGGAGGACAAATCGGCCAGGCGACGCCCGGCGCGACCTTGCTCACCAAGGTGGCCTGCGAAGCCATGGTGGGCAAGCGTCCCCATGTGTCGGTGTTCGGCAGCGACTACCCGACGCCGGACGGGACGGGCGTGCGCGACTATCTGCACATCGAGGATCTGGCCGCCGCGCATTTGAACGCGCTCAACTACCTGCGGAGCGGCGGCGAGTCGACCACGCTCAATGTGGGATACGGCCACGGCTACTCGGTGCGCGAGGTGCTGCGCATGGTGGAGCAGGTCGGCGGGCAAACCCTTGGTCATTCGCGAGGAGGCGCGCCGTGCCGGCGATCCGGCCTACCTTGTGGCGCGAGCCGATCGTATCCGCGCGGAGCTGGGCTGGCAGCCGCGCTATGACGATCTGCAGGCGATCGTATCGAGTTCGCTGGCCTGGGAGCACAAGCTTGCTGAAGGAGCCCTGGAGCTGAATAAATCCCGGTAAGTCTTCGGGCTGCGCCTTTACTTGATCCCCTAAAACCGCTAGGCTTTCCCGCTCTTTTCCCAGTTAAATCAGAATATTACGCATGCGAATTACGATTTTTGGCTCAGGCTACGTGGGCCTCGTCACGGGCGCATGCTTGGCGGATGCCGGCAACCATGTGCTCTGCGTCGACGTCGATGAGCGCAAGATCGCCATGCTTCAGCGCGGCGAGGTGCCCATCCACGAGCCGGGCCTGGATGCGCTGGTCAAGCGCAACGCCGACGCGGGACGCCTGCGCTTCACCACCGACGCTCAAGAAGGCGTCGAACACGGTCTGTTCCAGCTGATCGCCGTCGGCACGCCGCCGGATGAGGACGGCTCGGCGGATCTGCGCTATGTCCTGGCGGTGGCCCGCACCATCGGCAGCCACATGAGCGAGTACAAGGTGGTGGTCACCAAATCCACCGTGCCGGTGGGAACCGCCGACAAGGTGCGCGCCGCGGTGAGCGAAACCCTGGCCGAGCGACGCGCCGAGTCGAATTCGACATGGTGTCGAACCCGGAATTCTTGAAGGAGGGCGCGGCCATCGCCGACTTCATGAAGCCGGATCGGGTGGTCGTCGGCACCGACAGTCACCGCGCGACGGAACTGATGCGCGCCTTGTACGAGCCCTTTACCCGCAATCGCGACCGCATGATCGTGATGGATGTGCGATCGGCGGAGCTCACCAAGTACGCGGCCAACGCCATGCTGGCGACCAAGATCAGCTTCATGAACGAGTTGGCCAATCTGGCCGAGCGCTTCGGCGCCGACATCGAGTCGGTGCGCGTGGGCTTGGGCTCCGATCCGCGCATCGGCTATGCCTTCATCTATCCGGGCGTGGGCTACGGCGGCTCGTGCTTCCCGAAGGACGTGCAGGCCCTGCAGCGCTCGGCCCAAGAGGTCGGATACGATGCCAGCATTCTGGCCGCGGTGGAAAGCGTCAACAACCGCCAGAAACAGGTCCTGTTCAACAAGATCAAGGCGCACTTCGGGCGCTCAAGCGGCAAGACGCTGGCGCTCTGGGGCCTGGCCTTCAAACCCAACACCGATGACATGCGCGAGGCCGCCAGCCGCGTGCTCATGGAATCGCTGTGGGCGGCCGGCGCCAAGGTGCGCGCCTACGATCCCGTGGCCATGCCGGAGTGCCGCCAGGATTTACGGCGAGCGCGCCGATCTGACCCTGTGCAAGACCGCTCCCGAGGCGCTCGCAGGGCGCCGATGCACTCGCCATCGTCACCGAATGGCAGGAGTTTCGCAGTCCCGATTTCGATGACATCAAGCGCGCGCTGCGCTCGCCGGTGATATTCGACGGACGCAATCTCTACGATCCCGAGCAGATGGCGCGAGCGGGCTTCAGCTACTATGCCATCGGCAGAGGGAAGCATTCGCCGTGAGTCAAGTGAGCACCATCGATTCCGGTGATTTTGTCGGGCGGCGCCGGCACCCGGCTCTGGCCGCTGTCGCGCGAAATGTATCCGAAGCAGCTGCTGGCGCTCACCGGCAAGCAGACCATGCTGCAAGACACGGCCGCGCGGCTGGCCGGCATCGACGGGCGCCACGCCGCCCATCGTGGTGTGCAACGAGGCGCACCGCTTCACGGTGGCCGAACAGACTGCGCACTTGAAGCTGCAGGCCTCCGCCATCCTGCTCGAACCCGTCGGGCCGCAACACCGCCCCCGCGGTGGCGCTCGCGGCGCTCAAGGCGCAGCAGATCGATCCTGAGGCCACCCTCATCGTGGCCCCCGCCGGATCACGTGATCCGCGATGCGCACAAGCTTTCAAGCCGCGGCCGGGGCGGCGCTGCCTTGGCGCAGAGCAGGGCAAGCTCGTGACCTTCGGCATCGTGGCGCACGCGCCGGAGACCGGCTACGGCTACATCCGCCGCGGCGAGAGGCGCGGGTCCCGCCTACCCGGTGGCGCAGTTCATCGAAAAGCCGCCGCTCGATGTCGCGCAGCAGTTTGTCGCCTCCGGTGACTACTACTGGAACAGCGGCATGTTCGTGTTCAAGGCGGCACGCTACCTTGTCGGAACTCAAGGCATTCGCGCCCGATATTCTCGAGGCGTCCACGGCGGCGTTTCGGGCTGCCGAAGACGGATCTGGATTTCGTGCGCATCGACGCCGACGCTTTCGCGAAAGTGCCGCAGCGAATCCATCGACTATGCGGTGATGGAGAAGACCCACGACGCGCTGGTGCTGCCGCTCGGATGCGGGTTGGAGCGACGTCGGCTCCTGGTCCTCGCTGTTCGATGCGCTGCCGGCGGACGAGGAGGGCAATGTGCTGCAGGGTGATGTCATGGTGTACGACACCCACGACTGCTACGTGCACTCGACCAGCCGCTTGGTCGCCGCCGTCGGGATGGACGATCACATCATCGTCGAAACCAAGGATGCCGTACTGGTGGCGCCCAAGGATCGAGTCCAGGACGTGAAGGAACTGGTGGCCCAGATCAAGAAGTCCGGGCGCAGCGAATCCGCCTGGCACCGCGAAGTGTTTCGGCCCTGGGGCAGCTACGACAGCATCGACAACGGCGAGCGCTTTCAGGTGAAGCGACTGTCGGTCAAGCCCGGCGGTGTGCTGTCGCTGCAAATGCATCATCATCGCGCCGAGCATTGGATCGTGGTGCAGGGCACGGCGCGCATCACCTGCAACGATAAGATCTTTCTGCTGTCGGAGAACGAGTCGACCTACATTCCCATCGGCGCCAACGCATCGCATCGAGAATCCCGGCAAGGTTGCCCTGCACATCGTCGAAGTGCAGTCCGGCTCCTATCTGGGCGAGGACGATATCGTGCGCTTCGAGGACAACTACGGCCGCAAAGGCACCAACACGTGAAATCGATCACCTGCTTCAAGGCGTATGACCTGCGCGGCCGGATCCCCACTGAACTCAATGACGATGTGGCCTACCGGGTGGCGCGCGGCTACGCGCAGTTCTTGAATCCGAAGCGCGTCGTGGTGGGCCGCGATATTCGCTTGAGCAGCGCAGGTCTCGCCGATGCCGTGTGCCGCGGCTTGACCGACAGCGGCGTCGATGTGCTACGACATCGGCATCTGCGGCACGGAGGGCGTGTATTTCGCGACCTTCGATGACGCGGCGAGACGGCGGCATCATGATCACCGCCAGCCACAATCCGCCCGATTACAACGGCATGAAATTCGTGCGCGAACAGTCGAAGCCGATCAGCGGCGACAACGGCCTGCAAGGAGATTCGCGGCTTCGCCGAGCGCGGCGCAGTTCGCCGAAGGCCGCGAAACCCGGCGTGCGCATCGCATCGACACCATGCGCGCCTACGTCGCGCATCTGTTGTCCTATGTCGATCTTCCAAAGCTGAAA
Organism: uncultured Gammaproteobacteria bacterium; assembly: GCA_963831765.1. Taxonomy (GTDB): domain Bacteria; phylum Pseudomonadota; class Gammaproteobacteria; order Steroidobacterales; family Steroidobacteraceae; genus Bog-1198. The sequence goes on along the minus strand of CAWHRH010000006.1, from coordinate 937,301 downwards.
CCTTTGAAGATCGTGGTCAATGCCGGCAATGGCGGCGCGGGGCTCATCATCGATCAGCTCGAGCCGCATCTGCCGTTCAAGTTCATCAAGGTGCATCACGAACCTGACGGCCACTTTCCGAACGGCATTCCCAATCCCATGCTCGAGGAGAATCGCTCATCGACCATCAACGCCATCCGCGAACATCGCGCCGATTTCGGCATTGCCTGGGACGGCGACTTCGACCGCTGCTTTTTGTTCGATGAGCAGGGCGGCTTCATCGAGGGCTATTACATCGTCGGGCTGCTGGCCTCGGTACTGCTGCGCGGCCAACCCGGCGGCAAGGTGGTGCACGATCCACGCCTCACCTGGAACACCATCGAAATGGTGAAGGCTCATGGCGGCGAGACGGTGCTGTCGAAATCCGGGCATGCCTTCATCAAGCAGCGCATGCGCGAGGTCGACGGGGTGTACGGCGGCGAGATGAGCGCGCACCATTATTTCCGGCGCTTCGCCTATTGCGACAGCGGCATGATTCCGTGGCTGTTGATCGCGCAGATTCTGTCCGAAACGGGTCAACCGCTCTCGAAACTCGTGGGCGAGCGCATCGCCTTGTTTCCGGTGAGCGGCGAGCTCAACTATCGCGTGCCCGACTGCGAATGCCGCTCTGGCCGCGGTCGAAGCGCGCTATGCGCCGCAGGCTTTGGTCCTTGACCGCACCGACGGGGTGTCGTTCGAGTTTCCGGAGTGGCGGTTCAATTTGCGCACATCGAATACCGAGCCCCTGATCCGCTCAATGTGGAGGCGCGCGGCTCGATCAAGCTCATGCATGCCAAGACCGAAGAACTGCTGGGGCTGCTGAAATCTCAAGGCGCAGTCGCCGCAGATCATTGATCTAAGAAGGCTCTGCATGTCCGATCCCAAGCTCAGCGTCGTGATTCCGGTTTACAACGAAGAGGCCGTGCTGCCGACCTTGTTCGCGCGGCTGTATCCGGCCCTCGATGCGCTGAAGATCGCCTTCGAAATCGTGTTCGTCAATGACGGCAGCAAGGATCGTTCGGTCGCGCTGCTGCGGCAGCAGTTCTTGCTGCGCCCGAAGGAGACGCGGGTGGTGATGTTCCACGCCAACTTCGGCCAGCACTCGGCCGTGATGGCGGGCCTGGCCTATTCGCGCGGCGAGTTCGTGATCACCCTGGATGCCGACCTGCAAAATCCGCCGGAGGAGATCGGCAAACTGGTCGACAAGCTCGATCAAGGCTACGACTACGTCGGGCACGATCCGCCAGCAGCGTCAGGACTCGCTGTGGCGGCGCTCGTTCTCCAAGGTCATCAACAAAATTCGCGAATGGATCACGCCGGTGCGCATCACCGATCAGGGCTGCATGATGCGCGGCTATGCGCGCTCGGTGGTCGTCGCGCTCAATCAAACCCGCGAGGTCAACACCTTTATTCCGGCGCTGGCCTCGTTGTATGCCATGAAGCCGATCGAGGTGCCGATCGCGCACGAGGAGCGCTTCGCCGGCCGCTCGAAATATTCGATGTACAGCTTGATCCGCCTGAATTTCGATTTGATCACCGGCTTTTCCGTGGTGCCGCTGCAGCTCTTTTCCATGGTCGGCATGTCGGTCGCGCTGCTCTCCGCGATGCTGTTCGTGGTGCTCATCGTGCGCCGCATCTTCATCGGTTCCGAGGCGGAAGGCTTGTTCACCCTGTTCAGCGTCGTGTTTCTCTTCATCGGCGTGGCGCTGTTCGGCATCGGCCTGCTCGGCGAATATGTCGGGCGCATCTATGCGCAGGTGCGCGAGCGGCCGCGCTATATCGTGGCAGGCGGTGTTGGAGGAAAGCGATGGCGCTCCCATCCTGGAGCGGAGGGTGGCATCGCACCAACGTTTGGACATCTCATAAGTGACCACGGCCATCGTGTTTGCCTACAGCGAGGTGGGGGTGCGCTGTGTGCGCGAACTGCTGGCGCAGGGCGTGAAAATCCCGCTGCTCTTCAGCCACGCCGACGATCCCAATGAGACCCAATGGTTCGCGCAGCGTGCCAGCAATTGGCCGTCGGCGCAAGGGATCAAGGTCGTGACCCCGGACTCGCCGAACACCCCAGAGTGGATCGCGCAGGGCGAAGTGCTGAAACCGGACTTTGTATTCTCCTTTTACTATCGCTACATGCTGGACAAGGCATGGCTCAACCTGCCGCGCTTCGGCGCGCTCAACATTCATGGCTCGCTGTTGCCAAAATATCGGGGCAGGGCCCCGGTGCATTGGGCCATCATTCAGGGCGAATCGGTGACCGGCGCGAGCCTGCACTACATGGTGGAAAAACCGGATGCCGGCGCGCTCGTCGATTCAGCAGTCGGTGCCCATTCTGGAGAACGACACGGCGCTCGACGTGTCGCATGAAAGTGGCTGCCGCGGCCCAGGAAGTGCTGCGCCGCAGCCTGCCGCGCTGATCGCCGGCACCGCGCCCAGGCAGGCGCTGGATCTTAGACCGCGGCTCATACTTCGGACGGCGCCGCCCGGAAGATGGGCGCATCGATTGGCGGCGAGGCGCGCGCGCCGTGCACGACCTGGTGCGCGCCGTCGCGCCGCCCTTTCCCGGCGCCTTTACCGAGGTGAACGGGTGTAGGCTTGGGATCCTGGAGACGCGCCTGGATGCGGAGCCTTCTGAAGTATCGCTGACTCATGCGCCCTGTCTGTACTCATCCGAGGGCGACTGGTACGCCGACTGCGTCGACGGGCGGCGCCTTAAGATTTTGCAATTGACCGTAAATGGCGAGCCCGTGGCTCACAATACCGTGCCGCCGGCATTGTCGCAGCAGCCGCTGGCGCTTTAAGCCGATGCGATCAGTAGGGGTTCAATTTGAAAAACGTTCTGATTCTCGGGGTCAATGGATTCATCGGCCATCACCTGAGCAAGTACATTCTTGCCCACACCGATTGGCATATCTACGGCATGGACCTGCAGTCCGAGCGCGTCAGCACGATGCTCGGTGACCCCCGCTTTCACTTCGTGGAAGGCGATATCACCATCAATCTCGGAATGGGTCGAGTACCACGTGCGCAAATGCGATGTGATCCTGCCCCTGGTGGCCATCGCCACGCCCGCGACCTACGTGCGCGAGCCGCTGCGGGTGTTCGAGCTCGATTTCGAGGCGAATCTGCCCATCATCCGCCACTGCGTGAAGTACAAGAAGCGCGTGGTGTTTCCCTCGACCTCCGAGGTGTACGGCGCGAGCCGCGACAAGGAATTCGATCCCGAAACCTCCGAACTGGTCTTGGGGCCCATCCACAAGCAGCGCTGGATCTACTCCTGCGTGAAGCAGCTCTTGGACCGCATCATCTGGGCCTACGGCCAGCAGGGGCTGCAGTTCACCTTGTTCCGGCCCTTCAACTGGATCGGCTCTGGATCTGGACAGCATGGACGATCCGAAGGAAGGCAGTTCGCGGGTGCTGACGCAGTTTCTGGGTCACATCGTGCGCGGCGAGCCGATCAAGCTGGTCGATGGCGGCACCCAAACACGCGCCTTTACCTACATCGATGATGCGGTCGAGTGCCTGACCACGATCATCGACAACCCGGACGGCATTGCGGACGGCAAGATCTACAACATCGGCAATCCGCAGCAATCTCGTACTCGATTCGCAAGCTGGCGGAAATGATGCTGGAGATTGCCCTGTCGCGGCCCGAGTACGCGCCCACCGCCCGCAACACCAAGCTCGTCGATATCTCGGCCCTGGACTACTACGGCAAGGGCTATGCGGACATCCCGGCGCGACTGCCCTCGATCAAGAACACCACGGCGGAACTGAAGTGGACGCCGAAGACCGACATGCGCGCGGCGCTCAAGGCGATCTTCGATTCCTACGCCCACGCCTTGCCCTCCGCCTCGGCGTTGCTTGTCGCGCGATGCTTGAGAACGCACACATCGGCCTGAAGGTCGATGTGGATACCTTACGCGGCACGCGCGAAGGCGTACCGCGCCTCGCGGCGCTGCTCAAGAAGCTCAAGCTCGACGCCACCTTTTATTTTTCCGTGGGCCCGGATAACACCGGGCGCGCGCTGCGCCGTGTGTTTCGCAAGGGCTTCGCCCAGAAAGTGGCCCGCACCTCGGTGCTCAAGCACTATGGTCTCAAGACTCTGCTGTACGGCGTGCTGCTGCCGGGGCCGGACATAGGAACCCAGGGCGGCGATGTGATGCGCGGCGATTGCACGATGCGGGCTTTGAGGTAGGACTTCACACCTACGATCATGTGCGCTGGCAGGACGATGTCGCGGCGGCCGGAGCCGCATGGACGCGGATCGAGTTCGAACGCGGGACTGCATGCCTTCAAGGCGGTGTTCGGCGCATTTCCCCAATCGCATGCGGCCGCCGGCTGGCAGATCAACGCGCATGCGCTGGAACTCGAGCGCGAATACGGCCTGGCCTACGCCAGCGATACGCGAGGGCGCTCGCCTTTTTGGCCGCAGCTCAGCGCCGCGCGAAGCTCCGTGATGCAGCTGCCCACGACGCTGCCCACCTTCGATGAGCTGCTGGGGCGCGACGGGATCGATGAATCGAATATCGCCGATGCCGTGTATCGTCATTCGCAACAAGATGCCGCGCGGCCGGGAGATCATTTGCAGGTATTCACGCTGCACGCCGAGCTCGAGGGCATGCGGCTGCTCGGCGCATTCGAATCGCTGCTCACGAAGTGGCAGACTGCGGGCGCAAACATGGTCGCGATGGCGAAGATCCACGCATTGGCACGCGAAAGATCCTGGCCCGATCAAATCGTCGCCATGGGCGAGGTGCCGGGACGCTCCGGATTGCTGGCGGTGCAGCCGGTGAGCGCGGGCGCTTAGGTGCGAGGTCGCATCCCCGCCAAGCGCTCGGGAGCGCTGGCTGTATGCCGGCCTTGCCGCGCTGTTGGTGCTGGTGTCGCTGGCGACCCTGGCGAACCGGCCGCTTGTTCAACCCCGATGAAGGGCGCTACGCGGAAATTCCCCGAGAGATGCTCAGCGGCGGCGACTGGGTGATCCCGCACCTGAATGGCCTGGCCTATATCGAAAAACCGCCGCTGCAGTATTGGGCCACGGCCTTGATGTATCGCGTTGTTCGGCGTGAGCGAGTTTTCGGCGCGGCTGTACACCGCGCTGACCGCGCTCGGCACCATGGCCTGGGTCTGGTTTTTGGGACTCAAGCTTTGGGGGCGGGAGGTGGGCTGGCGCTGCGCGGCGGTGATCTCCGGCATGCTCATGTTGATGGCGCTGGGCCAACTGCTCACCCTCGATATGAGCCTGACGTTCTACATGACGGTGAGCCTTGCCGGGTTCTTGATGGCGCAGCAGTTTGCGTCAACGCAGCGCCGCTGGATGCTGCTGGCCTGGGCGGCGGCGGCCTTCGGAGTGCTCACCAAGGGTCTCATCGCCGCCGCCATTCCGACCGCCGTGCTGGTGATCTACAGTCTTTGGTCGCGAGACTTCAGTCCCTGGCGCAAACTGCACTGGAAGTGGGGTTTACCGTTGTTCTTGGTCTTGATTGTGCCCTGGCACTGGCTGGCCGCGATGCGGCTTGCCGATTTCCTGCAATTTTTTTTCGTGCACGAACACTTTGCGCGCTACCTGACGCCGATCGCCGACCGCGCGGAACCGTGGTGGTTTTTCGGCTGGGTGTTCCTGGCGGGTACGCTGCCCTGGACCGTATCTTCCATACGCGTTTTGATTGGCGGCTGGCGCGCACACCGTGCCGCGGTGACCCCATTCAATCCGCATCTGTTTCTGTGGATTTGGGTGGTGTTCATCCTGCGTGTTTTTCTCCCTGTCCGATTCAAAGCTCATGCCCTACATCCTGCCCGTCATGCCGGCGCTGGCCCTGCTGATCGGTGCGCAGCCGACGCCCACACTTAAACAAGATTTTCTTTTTACCGCGGTCCTGACCACATTGGCAGGGTTGGCGCTGCTTTTCGCAAGCTTGAATTGGCCCGCGATGGTCGCCAGCTCGGACCGCAGCGCCAGCTTTCTGCCGCTGGCCAAACCCTTGACCCTGATTGCCGTGCTGGTCGCTGCCACCGGGGTCTTCGTCTGGGTGCAGGGTGCCCGCGATGCCACGCGCGCCGGCGTATTTCTCGGCGTGGGCTGGTGTCTCGCCTGGGTGCTGCTGGTGAGAGCCGCGGCGCTGCTGGCGCCGATCTACTCCGGTGTGGCCTTGGCTTCGGCGCTGCCGGCGGCCGATCGCGATGCACCGCTGTACAGCGTGCGCACCTACAATCAATCCCTGACCTTTTATTTGCAGCGCACCCTCACCCTGGTGGGTTATCGTGGCGAGCTGGACTATGGATTGCGCAGGATGCCCAGCGCTGAGATTGAGGATTTGGAAGAATTCATCCGGCTGTGGGATTCGCAAAGCCGCGCCTACGCGGTGATGGATAGAAGAACGTTCGATAGCTTGAAGGCGCGCGGCGTACCCATGGTGCTTGCCGGCGCCAACGTGGAGCATGTACTGGTGGCACGGCAATGAGCCTCGTGACTTGGATCTTGATACTGACGGGCGTGGGCCTGAACGCGGCGGCGCAGCTGCTCCTTAAGGTGGCCACCCGGCCGCTGGCGCACTTCACGCGTGTTCAACGCCGACACTGTCGGCAACAGCGTGGCGATACTGCTCAAGAGCATGCCGTTTTGGAGCGGCATGGTGTGCTACGCGGCCAGCGTCTGCGTCTGGCTGGCGGCCCTGTCCAAGGCGCCGGTGAGCACCGCCTATCCCATGCTGTCCTTGGGCTACGTGGTGGTGGCTGCCATCTCCGTGGCCTGGCTGGGCGAGACAATGACTTTTGCAAAGATTGTAGGAATCGCGCTGATTTGCGCCGGTGTGGTTTTGGTCTCAAAGGGAACGGTGTGAACCGCGTCCACCCTGCAAACGCGCTGTAATTTTTTTGCGATTTCCCCGGTCGCCTTGCGGGCCATTTTCGGATGGCGCAGACTTGCCGCGCGTCAATTCAACCCGAAGGAATTCCAATCATGAAGCGCTTTACGATTCTTGTCCTGGGAAGTGCCGTGCTGGTGGCGCCGTTGTACGCGGCATTGGCGCCGGGTGCTCAGGCCCCTGATTTCACCACGCAGGCGACCCTTGCCGGCAAGCCGTTTACCTTTTCCCTGGCCGATGCGCTGAAGAAGGGTCCGGTGGTCCTGTATTTTTATCCCGCGGCGTTCACGCCCGGCTGCACGGTGGAGGCGCATAACTTCGCCGAAGCCACCGATAAATTCAAATCACTGGGCGCGACGGTGATCGGGGTGTCGCACGACAACATCGAGACCCTGAACAAGTTTTCCGTGAGCGATTGCCGCAACAAGTTTGCAGTGGCATCGGACGCAGATCAGAAGATCACCAAGGCCTATGACGCCGTGCTGGCGGTCAAACCCGAGTATGCGGATCGCACCTCCTACGTGATCGCGCCCACCGGTAAGATCATTTACGAGTACACGGCATTGAATCCCGACAAGCATGTCGAGAATACGATGGCCGCGGTGGAGAAGTGGAAGGCGGAGCAGAAGTAATCGTTAGTGATCGAGCCGGGTCAGGATGGCCCGGCTCGCCATGCAGCTCGAGTGTCCGGGCCGCCCTGGGCTCATCGAAGACGCAACCCGCGGTCGCCCCAATCGATTAGAGCCGCTCTAACCAGTACCCTGGGCGCTGCCGATCATGCGGAACCGATAGTACTTCCACTGCAACTCTGACGTCGCGGAAAATTACCGAGTAAGGAAATTTCTCAAACGATAGAATGCGGATGTTCGGCTGGCGCGCGACGCGAAATCGGTGGGGCGCCTCGCATGCGCGGCCCATTGTGATCTCAAAGTCGCTCAAATATCGACCGCCCAAGCCAGGACGAATTTGCTCGTAGTACCGAATATGATCCAAATGCTCAACCCTAGCCGCAGGGTGAAACAGAAAGATCACTTAAGGATCGCTCGAGCCTCTAGTGCAACCGACTCGGCGGAGATGAGAGACGCCTCCCCGCGATCGATTTGATTGGCGCGGCGCTCCGCCTCATCCAGCCACAGCGATTGGACTTCCGCGGGCGTTAATTTATCGAGACTTTCAAGCAGGTCCTGAACAAGCCGAGCGCGATCCTTCACTGGCAGCCCAAGCGCCTGTTTTTCAAGAGTATCGAAGTCCATCCCACAATTATACCAAGAAAGCCAAAACGCGCGACTTTCGCCTCTAATACACGTGTTCGTGCTGCATGCGGCCCGCGCCAGCACGGACGTCGGTGTACTAACAGCCCTACAGCTCGCCCATGAAGGCCTCGATGGCGGCCGCACACTGCGCGGGCCGCGTCTGCAGCAGCAGATGAGGTCCGTCGATGTCGACGCGCTGCGCGTGGGGCGCCTCGCGCATGATCCGCTCCGTGGCTGATTTAGGCACCACGCGATCACGTATTGCGCGCAGCACCAACACCGGCTTGGTGACCTTTCGCAGCGCAGGCGTATCATCCACCGCCAGGAGCGCCGCGATGCGGCGCCTCACCACCTCGACCGACACGCCGGCCATGGCACGCTGCGATTGCGAGGGAGCCCGATTGGGGTCATTGGATCCCCACATCAGAGGAGCCCTCAGCCATCGCGGAAAGGACTTCAAAGGTAGGTATGCCGCCAGGGGCCGGGCCCAGGCGGCCCAGGGGTAGGGATTCCGGGCGAAGGTGACGCAGAGAATCAGGCCGCAAAGTTCCGAGGGCGGGTGCGCGGCGATGCGGATGGCCAGCGGACCGGAAAAGGACTCGCCCAGAGAGCACGAAAGGTCGATCATCGGGCAGCGCCGCGCGCACCAGCACTTCGAGTTCGTCGTAGCCTAGGGGAACGTCCTTCGGGTAGTCGACCACCATCGTTTCAATGCGGCCCTCCAGCGCTTTCAAGATTTCCGAAAATAATTTGCCGGTGCCATCGAGCCCCGGCAGCAATACCAGCATGGGCGCCGGCTGATCGCCCCGTTCCGCCATTTCGCTCATTCTCGCCAGGCGGGAAATGCCGGCCAGGATCGATAGGCGGCAAAATCGTGGTTGGGCCACAGGTCCGCACCTTCGCGGTGCGCCAGATCTTTGAGCTTGCGAATGCTGGAGAGGGCGAGTGCCTCATTGTCCTGCCAACAATACCCAGGGGCGACTTCCTCCGTCAGGTTTTCGGTCAGATCCGCAGCATCTCCGCACAAAATTACGGGTCTCCCCACTGGTAACTCGATGTGCAGGGACATATGCCCGGCAGTATGGCCCGGACTGAAGATGGCGTGCACGCCCGGGGAAACCGTGTACTCCGTGCTTTGCTGGCGCCATTCCTTGCTCGCTGTTAACTCATCCATAAACACGCCGCCATCGAGCGCAGTTCTGGCCGCCGTCAGTTCCTCCTGGTGCACATGAACCTCGCAGCCCGGCATCTCGCACAAGCCGCCGGCATGATCGAAATGCAGGTGACCGAGAAAGATCAAGTCGATGTCCTTGGGCGAGATGCCAAGACGCTCGAGATAACGCGGAATTCTTTGCTCTTGCGACATCTGCGGCGATTCGAACTGAGGCCGCATGGGGTCGAAGTAGCGCCGGCGCAGCTCGGGCGAGGCGATTTTTCGATAGTCGCAGCCGATGTCATAGAGAATCCGGCCCTGAGGTGTCTCGATGAGGTAGGCCAGGATCGGCGCCTCGATGTATTCTCCGGCGCCCCGATTGCGGGTCGAAACAACCTTTTCGTATCGTTGGGTGCCGGTGAGCAAGGGCCACAGGCGCAGTGCACGCGTCATGACTTCATGGTAGACAGAAATAGCGAGGTCTGCAGCGCTCTTCGTCAAACGCCGGTAGAATTTGCGCTAACCCCGCCCCATTCACTTGAAGGAGAATCTCGTGAACAACACCGTGACGTTCTATCACAATCCCAATTCGCGAGGCCGCATCGTGCATTGGATGCTCGAGGAAACAAACGCGCCGTACGAGATGAAGGTAGTCAATTTCGACAAAGGCGAACATAAGTCGCCGGAGTATCTGGCTGTCAATCCGATGGGTAAGATTCCCGCCATCGTCCATCGCGACACGGTGGTCACCGAATCCGCGGCAATCTGCGCGTACCTCGCCGATGCCTTTCCCGCTGCCGGCCTGGCGCCGGGTCTCGATGACCCAAAGCGCGGCGCCTACTTGCGCTGGATGTTCTTCAGCGCCGGCTGCGTGGAGGGCGCAATCATCGATCGCCTGTTCTCGCGCCCGGCGCCGAGCCGGCCCGCCGCCTTGGGCTACGGCAACTACGACGACACCGTGAACACGTTGGAAAAGGCCATCACGCCTGGGCCTTTCATCCTGGGCGAAAAATTCAGCGCCGCCGATGTGTACACGGGTTCGGCGATTGGCTGGGGCCTCATGATGAAGGCCCTCGAACCGCGCCCGGCGTTCCTCCAGTACCTAGGACGCTTGAGTTCGCGGCCGGCGTATCAGCGTTTCACCGCGCAGAACGAGGCGCTGACGAAGCACTAGAGGCATTACGAGGGAATGGCTGTTCAAATCACGATCCGTAGGGTTCCCGAGAGAGTCCGCGACGAGCTCGCCGCTCGGGCGGCCTCGCAGGGCAAGTCAATGCAGGAGTTCTTGCGCGCCGAGCTCGAACGGCTGGCCGCTCGCCCGTCGATCGAGGCCTGGCTGCAGCAGGTACGCAGCAGAAAGCGCGCGACACAGACTCGCATTTCCCGAAGGCAGATACTTAAGGGCAGAAACGCAGACCGGCGCTGAGTTCCATCGGCGCGCTTAGATTGCGCTCTGTTTTGTATGCCGACTGTAAGGCGCTGGTAAGCGTCTTGCGTAAGGCGTTGCTCCAATCTTGATCGCAAGTAACCGGCGCGTACCGGGGCTTTGGTCGATCCATCAAACGGGAGCAACAAATCATGAGCAGTTACATCCGATTCATCGTGCCGGTGCTGGCAGTGGCACTTACTGCCTGCGGCACGACCAGCGACATCAAACCGGACATTGCGCCGGCGGCGGAGGGCGGCGCGCCTACGCAGAACGTCAAGCTGACCGTCGATTTGTCCGGGTACGACAAGGTGGTGGTGCTCGATTTCGCCGATGCCACTGATACCAGCAAGCTCAAGCCGGACCAGTTGCGCTCTCACAATGAAATGATGGCGACCGATCTGCATCATTTCTCCGATCTCATCGCGCGCGACATCCGGGATACCGGTGCCTACTCGGAGGTGGTACGCGAACCCAGCTCGGGCAAGGCACTGGTCATCTCCGGGCGGGTCACACGCCTGGTCGAGGGCAACAGCGCGCTTCGCCTGTGGATAGGGATGGGGGCAGGGAGTTCTTACTTCGACGCCGAGGTCAAGCTGTCGGATTCCGAAACCGGCAACACCTTGGGCAGTGCGACTACCGGAAACAACAGCTGGCCGCTCGGCGGCGCGCTGGCATCGGGGCAGACCGTGCAGAGCTTCCTAGAATTGTCGGCAACCAAGATCGCCACACGCCTGCGCGACGGCAAGAAGAGTCAGAGCTCTGCGGGCGTGTCGCACGCTTCGACGGGGGCTGCCCGAAGCGCCCCCTAGGGGCGACGCTTTCTCGGGCGAGAGACTAGTCATGCGCGCGCGGCATGAGCAGCTTGGCGATCAGCGACGTCCAACCGCGTTTGATGCGAGGCGCCCACGCCGCGGCCGGTGTCGCCGTGGAAGTATTCGTAGAACGGGATGCAATCCTGGTAGTGCGGATCGTTCTGCAGCTCGCGGCTGGTGACGCAGCACCGGACGCTCGCCGGCGCCGTCCTTCGAGAAAAATGCGCGACAGCCGATGCGACAGCTCGTTCGCCACCTCCTCGATGGTCAACAGATTCCCCGACCCGGTCGGGCATTCCACCTTGAAGTCGTCGCCGTAGTAGTGATGAAATTTCTGCAGCGACTCGATGATGAGAAAGTTCATCGGAAACCAGATCGGTCCGCGCCAGTTGGAATTGCCGCCGAACTGCCGCGTGTCGGATTCGCCCGGCGTGTAGTGCACCGATTGATCGACATTGCCCATCTTCAAGTTCGAAGGGGTGCTCGAGATGCTCGCGCGACAGCGCCCGCACGCCGTAATCGGACAGAAACTCCGACTCATCCAGCATGCGCGTCAGCAGCTTCTTCATGCGATGGCCGCGCAGCAGCGACAGCAGCCGGCGCTCGCCGCGCCCGGGCGACTGCCAATGCGAAACCAGTCCGGCCAGATCTGGGCGGTGATTCAAGAACCATTCCAGCCGCTTTCTGAATCCCGGCAGCCTGTTGCAGCAGTTCCGGCTCCAGGGTTTCGACCGCAAACAGCGGTATCAACCCCACCATGGAGCGGATGCGCAGCCGCACGCGCTGCTCGTCCGGCAGGCACAGTACGTCGTAGAAGAACTTGTCTTCATCGTCCCACAGGCCGCCATTCGCTGAACATGGAGCTCATCGCTTCGGCGATGTTCAGGAAATGCTCGAAGAATTTGCTGGCGATGTCCTCGTACACATGATTGTGCTCGGCGAGCTCCAGCGCGATGCGCATCAGATTCAGCGCATACATCGCCATCCAGCTGGTGCCGTCCGACTGATTGATGTAGCCGCCGGTGGGCAGCTGGGCGCTGCGATCGAAGACGCCGATATTGTCCAGTCCCAGGAATCCGCCCTGAAAAATGTTCTGGCCGAAGTTGTCCTTGCGATTCACCCACCAGGTGAAATTCAGCATCAGCTTGTGAAAGACGCGCTCGAGAAATTCGAGATCGCCCTTGCCGGCATTTTGCTTGCGATCGATCTGATACACGCGCCAGGTGGCCCAGGCATGCACCGGCGGATTCACATCGCTGAACGCCCATTCGTAGGCGGGAATCTGGCCATTGGGGTGCATGTACCATTCGCGGGTCAGCAGCACCAATTGATGCTTGGCGAACTCGGCATCGATCAGCGCGAAAGGGATGCAGTGAAAGGCCAGATCCCAGGAGGCATACCAGGGATACTCCCACTTGTCGGGCATCGAGATGATGTCGGCATTGTTGAGATTGTGCCAATCGACGTTGCGGCCGCTGCAGGCGCGACTCCGGCGGGGTCGGCTGGCCCGGATCGCCTTTCAGCCAGCGCGTGCACGTCCAGGTAATAGAACTGCTTGCTCCAGATGAGTCCTGCGAAGGCCTGGCGCTGCACGATGCGTTCATCCGCCGACGGCATGTCCTTTTGCAGGTCGGCATAGTACTCGTCGGCTTCGCGACGCGCTGCTCCGAGGCTGTGCTCGAAGTCCTTGAAGGGTGCGGCATGGGGGCGGCGCGACAGGCGCAGCCGAATTCCTGCTTGCCGCCGCCGGGCACCAGTGACTGAAACCACACGCCGGCCTTGGTGCCGGTGCGCGCGGGATTCACGGCATCGAGGCGGCCGTCGACGATGCGCTCGTGAAAGGCATCCTTGAAGTAGCCCGGGGCGCCGATGTTCCAGAGCTTCGGCGTATTGGTTTCGTTCTCGGTGAACAGCACTTGCGCTGGCCGTCGAAGTACAGGCGGCTGACGCCCGAGTGATCGGCGGGCTCGATGGCAATCGCGCCGTGTCTCGGCCGCGCGCAGCTCGGCTTCACCGAGCCCGGCTCCCAGGTCCAGGTATTGCGCAACACCAGCTGCGGAATCAGATGCAGCATGCGCGGCGCGGGCCGCGATTCCACACCGTGATCTTCATCAGCATATCGCCGGGCTCGACCTGCGCGTACTCGACGAAGACGTCGAAATAGCGATCCTCGGCGAATATGCCGGTGTCCAAGAGTTCGTATTCCGGGATCGTCGGTGCCGCGGCGCGCGTTCTCGGCCACCAGATCCGCGTAGGGAAAGGCGCGATGCGGATATTTGTAGAGCATCTTCAAATAGGAATGCGTCGGCGTCGCATCCAGGTAAAAGTAATGCTCCTTGACGTCCTCGCCGTGATTGCCCTCGGCGTTGGTGAGCCCGAACAACCGCTCCTTCAAAATGGGATCGTGGCCGTTCCACAGGCCGAGCGACAGGCACACCAGTTGTTCGGCATCGGAAAATCCGGCAATGCCATCCTCGCCCCATCGATAGGCGCGGCTGCGCGCATGATCGTGCGGAAAGTATTCCCAGGCCGTGCCGCCGGGACTGTAGTCCTCGCGCACCGTGCCCCACTGGCGCTCGCTCAAGTAGGGGCCCCAGTGCTTCCAGCCGTCGGGTCCCGACACGTTGGTGAGCAGACGCTCGCGCTCCGTATTCATGCCTTTCCTTGCGTCTTCGGGATCTCGCGCTCGAGATATACCCAGGAGCGCAGTATCTCAGCGACGCTCCAGGCCTGCGCGAAGCAGCCGCGCGCAGTGTGAGGCGCGTCACCATCAAAAATCTCGCTGACCGTTCCGATACACTCGCTGTTCACGTGTTGTGCGATGGGGTCGAGATAGGACTGCGCCAGGCGGGCATCGCCATACACCCGGTAGTGTGCGCGGGCGAAGGGTCCTAAGAGCCAGCTCCACACCGTGCCCATGTGATAGGCCGCATCTCGCTGATCAGGATCGCCCGCATAGTGAGCCGATAAGCCCGGATCCTTTGGACTCAAGCTACGTAGCCCATAGCTCGTCAGAAGTTGCTCGGCGCAAGCGTCCACGACGGCGCGCATCTGCCGCTCCGGCAGCGTGCAATAGGGCAGGGAGACCGCCAGGATTTGATTGGGTCTGACGCGCGCATCGCACTGTGAGCCTCCGTCGACATCGAGCACGTCGTACAAACAGCCCTGCCTCGGGATTCCAGAAGCGATTGAAACCACGCGGTTGCACGAGCCAACAGCGCATCGCAGAAGCGCTTTTCCTCGACGTTGCGCAGCCGGGCCGACCATCGCACCATGACGTTCAATGCGTTCAACCACAATGCGTTGATTTCCACCGGCTTGCCGATGCGCGGCGTAAACACGGTGTCGCCGTGCTTGGCATCCATCCAGGTCAACTGTGTGCCGGCTTCACCGGCAAAAAGCAGGCCGTCTGCCTCATCGACGCGAATGCCAAAGCGGGTGCCCTCCGCATGGGCGTGAATGATCGACGAGAGCGTCGGATAAAGATCGCGCAGCAATTTTGGATCCGGCGTCGCGCTGAAATAATCATCCAGCGCCTGGAACATCCACAGGGTTGCATCGGCGGTGTTGTACTCGGGCGCCTCGCCGCCATCGGGAAATCGGTTCGGCAACATTCCGCGATCGACGAACGAGGCGTAGGTCCTGAAAATGCCCGCCGCGATGCTCGTATCGCCCCAACAGCGTCGCCAGGCCCGGCAGCGATATCATGGTGTCGCGGCCCCAATCGGCAAACCAGGGATAGCCCGCGATGATGCTGGCGCTTCCCGCATCGGCCGCGCCGCGCCGCACGATGAATTGATCGGTGGAACGCGCCAGAGTGCGTATCCAGGGCGGTGCGCTCTTCGGCAGCGGCGCAGTCAAGGACTTTGAATCATTCACTAGACCGATCAATATGTCGCGGCCGTCTTTTGGGTCGGCCGCCTCGGCGCTGGCAACAAAAAATATCGGGACCTGCGGTTCAAGATCGGCGGCAAACGTGCCCGGCAGCAGCAGATCTTCCGCGGCATCGAGTCCGCGCGCAGCTTCCTCGCGATGCCAGAAGTTCCAGTACCAGGTGGGACTGGCGGAAAATCGCCCGTGGCTCATCACGAGGCGGTAGGGGCGCGCGCCGTCGAAGGCCTGGATCTGACATCGATCCGAATCTGAATTCACTTGAAACGGCCTCGCGCCGCGCGCCTGGCTGTGATAGTCGCGATACGTCACATAGGGTTTGAGCGCCACGCGCATGGGGCCGCCGCGCAGTAATTGCAATTTCAGATAGCTGGTATTCTCGCCCTGGGCCATGAAGATCTGCTGTTCCAGCAGGGCGTCGTCAACGGCATAGCGCCAGGTCGGCACACCTTCTTTGAGCGCGAAAGATTCCAGATGAACGAAACCCTGCGGGCCGATGACCCCGCCGGTGAATTCATTGGCGGAGAGCGCCGTGCTGATCCCGCGGTACTCAATGATCAAATCGATCTTGGCGACGAGCAGCGTTCGCTGCACCGGCGGGGCCAGGCTCGCCATCAAAAATGCATGGTAGCGGCGGGTGTTGGCCAGCGCGACGGTGCCGCAGGCGTAGCCCCCGAGGCCGTTGGTCACAAGCCATTCGTAGCCGGCGGCGTCTTGCCAATTCCCACAGGAATGTCTGCCGAGGATCAGAAAATGGCCCGGGGTAACACACGTCAAGCGCGCTTTCTAGAACGATATCACAAGTCTTATACTAGCCAGCGCAGGGCGTCCGAAAGCATGCAACTATAAACGACGCCCCCCAATAGGAGATGGTCCATTGAGTTTCGATACCGATGTCGCAATCATCGGCGCGGGTCCGTACGGTTTATCCATCGCCGCGCATCTGCGCGCCGCGAATCAGACTTTTCTGATCTTCGGTGAGCCGATGGAGAACTGGCGCAAGCGCATGCCGCAGGGCATGCATTTGAAATCCGACGGATTCGCTTCCTCGCTGTTCGATCCGGACCGCCGCTTGACCTTGCGACAATACTGCGCCGACAAGGGAATCCCGTACGCCGACGTGGGCCGTCCCGTCGCTCTCGAAACCTTTTGCGAGTACGGCATGGCATTCCAGAGTGAGATGGTGCCTTCTCTGGACCGACGTATGGTGAGCAACTTGGAGCGCCTGCCCGAGGGTTTCAAGTTATGGCTGAATGATGGCCAAAGCGTCACGGCGCAAAGGGTCATCGTGGCGAGCGGTATCAGCCACTTCGAGCATCTGCCTGAGGAATTGAGCGTCCTGCCGCGCGAGTTCTGTTCGCACTCGGCGCACAACCGCGATTTGTCCAAGTACAAGGACCGCGAGGTGCTGGTGCTCGGGCGCGGTGCCTCTTCAACCGACATCGCAGCGCTGTTGGTTGATCAGGGCGCTTCCGTACAAATTGTTTCCCGCCGGCCTGTGCTGTTTCACGATCCGCCGGGAAAACAACCGCGTCCTCTTTGGCAACGCCTACGCCGGCCCAATTTCGGCCTGGGCCCCAGCGGCCGCTCGGCGCTCTATACCCTGCTGCCGGGCATGTTTCGCTATGTGCCGCTGCACCGTCGTCAGCGCATCGTCAAAAATCACCTGGGGCCTGCGGCCGTGTACTTTATTCGCAGCAAGCTGGAAGCGCATGTGCCCATGCATGCGGGTTACACCTTCAAGAGCGCGGAGCTCAGAGCTGATCGTCTGCACGCCCAATTCGTTCGGCAGGACGGTAGCGCGAAGGAGTTCAGCGCCCATCACATGATCGCAGGAACGGGCTACCGGGTGGATTTGAAACGCCTGCCTTTCCTGAACGCGTCGCTGCGTTCGCAGCTGCGCGTTGAAGGGGAATATCCGGCCTTGTCGCCGTACTTCGAATCCTCGGTGCCGGGCCTGTACTTCGTCGGATTGCCATCGGCCGGCACCTTCGGTCCTTTGACTCGATTCGCGCACGGTGCCGGCTACACCGCACGCAAATTGAGCGCCCATTTGCGTCGCCGATGAACGGGAAACCGCTCCCCGCCGTTGCGATCTTCGATAACTATTGGGCGACGACGCTGGCCTTTGTTCGATCTTTGGGTGAAAAAGGCGTCCCCTTGCACGTCTATGGAAAGGGTGCCGGGCGCTGGTCGCGTTACTGCACGGCTCATTCGGCCTGTCCTCACATCGATGAGGCGGATCAATTCCTGCCTTGGCTGCGCGATCGCGTGCGCAGCGGTGAAATCACGCGGGTGGCGCCCACCACGGATCTGATTGCGTACTACATATCCGTGCTGCGCGAGGAGTTCTCGAGCGAGGTGCAGCGTAGCATCGCACCCTTGAGCGAAATCGAGAATTGCCTGATCAAGACCCGGTTTTCCAAGTTGAGCGGTGTTCCCGGGCAGCCGGCGCTGGAAACGCTCGCGCCGGGCAATCTGGAAGACGCGCTTTCCATGGCCTCGATTCTGGGCTATCCGGTGCTGCTCAAGCCAAAATCGCACTTGATTGTCGGATTCATTCAGCGTGGGCGCCTGTTGAAAAGCGCAGCGCAACTCAAGGGGCGTTTTCGCCAATACGCCGTGGTGAAGGGTCAGGAGGCATTGGCGGCGAACTATGCCGAACTGCGCTGGCCGATGCTGCAGCGCTATCTCCCACCCACTCGTGCGCGTGTCTACAGCATCAGCGGCGTCAAGGACGCCGAGGGCGGCATACTCACAGCCTGTCTTTCCTACAAGCTGGTGCAATGGCCTGAGCATGTGGGTGTCAGCATGGTGCAGATGGCCTGCGAGGATAAGCGAATCCTGCAGGCAGGATTGCAGGTCGTCGATCAGGTCTTGTCGCGCGGCATCTTCGAAGTGGAACTATTGGCCGACGGCGAGAATTTGTACGCCATCGACTTGAATCCGCGCGCCTTTGGTTTCATTGAGCTTGACCTCGCGCGCGGCGCGAATCTTCCCTGGTTGTGGTTTCGCACCACGTTGGAGCGGGTGTCGCCGCTCGTGAGTCAACCCTCGAGCGCTCCCATGGCGGCGGATCTTCGGTTCCTGCCGTTTTTGAGCGGGCTTTCCCTGCGGCGTGCAAAGCCGCGCGCTTCGATCTCCATGCTGGGCCGCTGGAGCGATCCCCTGCCAAAAATCATCTGCCATCTCTATCTGCTGCGCCATCCGCGAAGCGTGGTTCGTTCGCAGCTGGCCGCCACGCGCGCCCTGCGCGAGGCGACGGAGTATGCCGTGTTGGTGCAGGCCGGTTAAAACCCGATTGCGCCCGAAGGGGCGCGGCTTTCCGTGTAGAATTGCGCGTTCGAATCAACCGGGTGTTCGATGGCGCTTCAAGCTTCGCAAAATAAAGCGGCACTGATCTGCGGCTCGGTGGCATACGACACGATTCTGTTGTTTCAGGATCGTTTCAAGAATCACTTGCTGCCCGACAAGCTGCACATGATCAACGTCTCCTTTCTGGTGCCGGATATGCGCCGCGAGTACGGGGGTTGTGCGGCGAATATCGCGTATGGACTGAATCTGTTGGGCGATCGCGGTATTGCCATGGCGACCGCGGGGCATGATTTCGCACCATATCGCGAACGCATGATCTCGCAGGGACTCGCGGTGGATCACATCAAAATTGTTGATGGGACCTTCACCGCGCAGGCCTTCATCACCACGGACCTTGATGACAATCAGATTACCGCCTTTCACCCCGGAGCGATGCAACAGGCGCACTTGAACAAAGTGGCGGACGCCGGCCCCGGCATTGTTCTCGGCATTGTGGCTCCCGACGGCCGCCAGGCCATGATTGATCACGCGGCGCAATTTGCAGCCGCCTCCATTCCCTTTATTTTTGATCCGGGTCAGGGAATGCCGCTGTTCGGCGGCGAGGAACTCAAAGCTTTCATTCGCCAGGCACGCTGGGTCACCATGAATGACTACGAATGGGGCATGCTGCAACAAAAAACCGGCCTCTCGATTGCCGAGGTTGTCGCCCAGGTGGAGGCCCTGATCATTACCCGGGGTGCCGAGGGATCGACTATTTACGCAAAGGGGCAGGCCTGGACCATCCCCTGCGCCCGCCCTAAGGCCGTCATTGACCCTACGGGTTGCGGGGATGCCTATCGCGCTGGTCTAATTCATGGGTTGCTGCGGGGCTTGGATTGGGAGACCGCCGGCCGGACGGCATCATTGATGGGTGCGATCAAAATCGAGTCCCGCGGCCCGCAGAACTACAGTTTTACCCGAGCTGAATTCGATGGGCGATATCGGGAAAATTTCCGATAAGTTTCAAGGAATTAGAGTTATGAGTAGAAGCTTTTCTTTCACTTCGGAATCCGTATCCGAAGGCCATCCCGACAAAGTCGCGGACCAGATTTCAGACGCCGTGCTGGACGCCATTTTGGCGGCGGATCCGCGCGGCCGCGTGGCGTGCGAGACCCTCGTCAAGACCGGGGTGGTGATCGTCGCCGGAGAGGTGACGACCAGCGCCTGGGTGGATGTGGAGTCCCTGGTGCGCAAGACGGTACTCGATATCGGTTACGACACCTCGGATATGGGTTTCGACGGTGCCAGTTGCGGCGTGCTCAATATCATCGGCAAGCAGTCTCAGGATATTGCCCAGGGTGTGGATCGCAAGGACGAGCGCAAGCAAGGCGCGGGCGATCAAGGCCTGATGTTCGGTTACGCCACGAATGAAACCGATGTGCTCATGCCGGCCCCCATTACGCTGGCGCACCGGCTGGTCAAGCGCCAGGCCCAGGTACGCAAGAATGGCAAGCTGCCGTGGCTGAGGCCGGACGCCAAGAGCCAGGTCACGCTGCGCTACGAGGACGATATACCCGTGGGCCTCGAGGCCGTGGTGCTCTCGACCCAGCATGCGGATGACATCAGCACCAAGAATCTGCGCGAAGCGGTGATGGAAGAGATCTTGAAACCCGTGCTGCCGATAAAATGGATCGACAAACGCACCAAGTATCACATCAATCCGACCGGTCGATTCGTGATCGGCGGTCCGGTGGGCGATTGCGGACTGACGGGCCGCAAAATCATCGTGGACACCTACGGCGGATTTGCGCGCCATGGCGGCGGCGCATTCTCCGGCAAGGATCCTTCGAAGGTCGATCGTTCCGCGGCGTATGCCGCGCGCTATGTGGCGAAGAACATCGTTGCCGCCGGCCTGGCCGAGCGCTGCGAGGTGCAGGTTTCCTATGCCATCGGCGTCGCCGAGCCCACCTCCATCATGGTCGAAACCTTCGGCACCGGAAAATTATCCGATACGCGCCTCACGCAGCTGGTGCGGGCGCATTTTGATCTGACACCGTTCGGCTTGCGCGAGATGCTGGATCTGGCGCGGCCCATTTATCAGAAGACCGCGTCCTACGGTCATTTCGGCCGCAAGGAAGAGGAATTCACCTGGGAGCGTACCGACAAAGCCGACACGCTCGCCGCAGAACTGAAAGCCACGCGCGCGGCTTAATCGATCAAGGAGCAGGGAAATGAATGCAGCCATCAAACCTCAGGCCGACTATCTCGTCAAAGACCTAGCGCTGCAAAGCTGGGGACGCAAGGAAATCAAGATCGCGGAGACCGAGATGCCGGGGCTCATGGCGATTCGCCATGAATTCTCATCGCAGCAGCCGCTCAAGGGCGCGCGCATCAGCGGGTCCCTGCACATGACCATTCAAACGGCCGTGCTCATCGAGACGCTGAATGCTTTGGGAGCGCAAGTGCGATGGGCCTCCTGCAATATTTACTCGACCCAGGATCATGCCGCCGCGGCCATCGCGGCCGGGGGCACACCGGTTTTCGCCGTGAAGGGTGAATCCTTGGCCGAATACTGGGATTACACCCATCGAATCTTCGACTGGCCCGATGGCGGCCACTCCAACATGATTCTGGACGACGGCGGCGACGCCACGCTGCTGCTGCATCTGGGCGCCAAGGCGGAGAAGGACGCATCGGTGATCGCCAAGGCCGGCAACGAAGAAGAGGAACTGCTGTTCGCGGCGATCAAGACCAAGCTCAAAATCGATCCGAAGTGGTACTCGACGCGCCTGGCCAAGATCAAGGGCGTCACCGAGGAGACCACCACCGGCGTCAAGCGTCTTTATCAGATGGCCAAAGACGGGCAACTCGCGTTTCCGGCGTTCAATGTGAACGATTCGGTCACCAAGTCGAAGTTCGACAATCTCTACGGCTGCCGCGAATCCCTGGTCGATGCCATCAAGCGCGCCACCGATGTGATGATCGCGGGCAAGGTGGCGGTGGTGTGCGGCTACGGCGATGTGGGCAAGGGTTCGGCACAGGCGCTGCGGGCCTTATCGGCCCAAGTCTGGATTACCGAGATCGATCCCATCTGCGCGCTGCAGGCGTCAATGGAAGGCTACCGGGTCGTCACCATGGATTATGCGGCCGACAAGGCCGATATCTTCGTGTCCGCCACGGGCAATTTCCATGTGATCACTCACGAGCATATGAGGCGCATGAAGGATCAGGCCATCGTGTGCAACATCGGGCATTTCGACAATGAGATCGAGGTTGCGGCGCTTCGGCAACACACCTGGGAGAACATCAAACCGCAGGTCGACCATGTCATTTTCCCGGACGGCAAGCGCATCATTCTGCTGGCCGAGGGACGCTTGGTGAACCTGGGCTGCGGCACCGGGCACCCTTCGTACGTCATGAGTTCATCGTTTGCCAATCAGGTGCTGGCGCAAATCGAACTCTATGGCAACACCAAGAAGTATCCCGTCGGCGTGTACGTGCTACCGAAGCATCTCGATGAAAAGGTGGCGCGATTGCAGCTATCCAAGCTCGGCGCGCAACTGACGGAGCTCACCGAAATCCAGGCCAAGTACATTGGGGTTGATCAGAAAGGCCCGTACAAGGCGGACCAGTATCGGTACTAGCCGGGCGCAGCACCGGCCGAGGGCGGTTTCTTAGCCGGTGGCTCGCAGCGTAGCGCGGCGCTGCTGTTCGTCGCGTACATCGGCGCCGGTGAGTCCGGTGTTGGCGGCAATGATATCCACCAGCCGGTGTGCGGGGTCGCGCGGCAGATTGACCTCGTGGATCCGTTCCCAGATCCGAATCCGCTCCTCCGCCGTTTTGAGCCGTGAGCATTGTTCAGCCAAATCAGTGCGGCGGCGTTCCGCGGCCTCGGCTTGCTGATGCACCAGGCGCGCCCTAAAGTCCATCATCGGATCATCCCCGGCTGAACTCGAGGGGTGCCCCATGCCGGGGCCTGGCTTGTATTGATTCACGCAACTCTCCTGGCAGGTGCGCCACGGTATCACTGTCCAGGCATCGGCGGATCAGTTTCGCGCAAGACCAGGCCGAAATCAGAAATTGTTGATGACCGCGCCCAGGATTCGTGCATTGGTGCTTGCCAGCCGCCGCAGCGTATCCTTCATGTCCCGGTGGGTGGTCGAGTTGGCGCGGCTAAGCAGCAAGACGTCCTGCGCAAAGGACGCAACCGCGAGCCCATCCGAAAATGCCGTTACGGGCGGCGTATCGATGACCAACACGTCGAATACACGGCGCCAATCAGACAGCAGTCGTTCAAAGCGCCCGTCTGACAACAATTCCAGGGGATTCGGCGGCACCGTCCCCGCGGGCAGCAACGACAACTGGGGCAGTCCCTCGACTCGAAGCAGTTGCGGCGTTGCGCCCAGGGCGAGGCACTGGGCCAATCCGAGCGCATTCGGTGCGCCGAACAAGAGGTGCTGACGCGGCTTGCGCAGGTCCGCCTCGATCAGAAGGGTTCGTCGGCCCAATTGAGCGAAGGCCACCGCGAGTTCCGCCGCCAGCTGCGATCGGCCCTCGCCCGCCGTGGGGCTGAGTACGGCGACCACACTGGCCGTGCGTCCTCCCTCGCCGAGCAGCAGCTGCAGTTCGGTGCGCAGCGCGCGCAGTCGTTCGCAGTGCGGATGATCCGCATTGCAGGCGAGCAGCAGCTCCTTGCTCGGTTTGACATAGATTGAGGGCGGAACGGTTGCGACGCGTCCAATGGACTGTCGCCGCAGCGCCGTTTCGACGATGCCTGAACCCGCATTCGGCGCGCTGCTGTTGGATCGTTCCAAGGCCTCGGCGGCATCGTTCTGGGTAATCAGCTTTAATTGCAGCGCAGCGTCGATGAATCTCAAATTGCGCGCGCTCATCATCTCTCTAATCAGCGCCACTTGTTCCTGGGAAAGCCGGCAGGTATCGATCAAGACGTCGATTTTCCTCTCTTCGTTCAATGACACTGAATCTGTGTTCATGGGGTGCCCGGCGCGGCGCGATAGGAATCGAATTGCGCCAGGACAGGTATCCCGAATGATCGTTCGATATCGTCCGCGCAGCGCAGACGGCGGTTGAAAAACATTTCATACAAGAAGGGCAGCCCCAGACCCAGCGCCAGTCCGGCAACGATACCGAGCATCATGAGCTTGACTTTGTTGGGGCTGGCGGCCTTAACCGGCGTGGTTGCACGGCTGACCAGACCCACGTCGCTGTACTTGTCGGACGATGCGAACAGGATACGGTCATAGCCATCCAATGCGCGCTTATAAACCGACTGAGCCGACTCGAGCTCCAGCATGAGCTTGGCCCCCTGTCCTTGCTCGTCGCGAAGTGTCATGACCTTGGTGCGCTGCTGTGCAACGGCTTGGGCGTATTTGTTCTCCAGTTCGCGCGCGCGCTGCAGTTGCGTGGCAGTATTTTCCGATAAGGCATTCAGTTCTTTGGCGAGTTCCTGATTGGTCAGTGCCAGCTGACGTTTGACTTCAATGACCTTGGGGTGCTGCGCGCCGTAAGTGCCGCTAAGCTGCGCAAGCTGGATCTGCTGGTCGGCAATCTTGGTTTTCAGCCCTTGTATCACCTGGGAAGCGAGGGCTTCATCCGCCACCGACTGCTGGCCCGCACTTTTTGCCTCGAGCGCGCGGCGCATGTTTTGCGCATCCAACAGTTTCTCTTCCAGGCTTTTCAACCCCTGCGTTTCGGTATCTTTGCTGTTGGGGTCGGTGCTCGTGGGGAGTTCGGTGATGCCGTTTTGCTGAAGATAGGCGCTGAGCTTGTCTTGCGCCGCCGCCACTTTGGCGCGCAGCTGCGCCAGGTCCTCGGCGTAAAGCTTGGCCCGCTCTCCGGCAGGTCCGCTGAGCCGGCTCTTCTCCTCCTCCATGTAAGTATCCGCGATGGCATTGGCCAGATCCGCCGCCTGGACGGACTCGCGCGCGGAAGCGGTTACATACAGCAATTCGCCGCCACGGCCGATGTCCACTTTCACCGCATCGGCAAGGTTCTTTTCCGCGTATTCGCGCAGCGCCTCGTTGCCCTGGCCGTTGAAGCCCGATGTGAAATGTTTGTCCTTGGTCAGTTCCAGCTTGTCCACCACCCGCATCAGAATGACGGGACTTTGCATGAGCTCGAGCTGGGTGGCGACATAGCCCATGAGCTGCTGATCGTTCTGTACGTTCGAATTGACCGCCAGCGGATCATTCTTTCCCGGATCGACGATCAATGTCGCGGTGGCGGTGTAGGTCTTGGGCAGGAACTTGATGACGACCGCCGCGAGCACAATCACCGCAACGGCAATCATCGCCGTGTATTTCCAGTAGAAGCTCAGGATGGAAACGATTTGCGCCAGGGAAATCCCCGGGTGAAGCTCGTCCGGCGATACCAAGGAAATCTGACCCTGCGCTTCGCCGCCGAAGTTGCCACCGGAAGAAGGGGTCATTTGGCCGAGCATTTTCAAAATATGCTTTCCTTCACGCGGATGACGTCGTCAGGTTGGACCAGATCGCTCGGCTTGGCGCGTTGAACCACGTACTGGCCATCCTTGCCGATTCGTTTGATTTCGACCCGACGATCGCTGCCGCGCGCCGTGATGCCGCCGGCGCGTGCAATCGCCTCGACCACGGTCATGCCACGCTCGATGCGGTACTTGTTCGGACTGGTCACTTCGCCGTAAATATAAAACTGTGCGGCGCGCGGCACCGTTATTTCATCGCCGCTTTGCAACTTGGCGGATTCGGGCGCGGATTTGTCGCCCAAGGCCTTAAGATCGATCGGGAAGCGGTTGATCTTGCCGTCGGCATCGGTCCGCGAGACGAAAATCACATCCGCGCTGTCCTGGGTTGTGCCGCCGGCTTGGGCCAATAAGTCAAACACGCTGGTGTTCGGCTCGATGGAGTAGCGACCGGGCGTGTGCACTTCGCCCAGGACCGACACGCGCTGGCTCTTGCCCACGAGGACTGCGATGGTCACATGGGGGGCGACCAGGAACTGCCCGGCCGTCAGGGCCGTTTCCACCCGCTTGGCGGCGGCCACCGGCGTCAACCCGGCAACCTGCACCGGACCAGCAAGAGGCACGCTGATGGTTCCGTCGTTGCTCACGTAAAGCGTGCTGTTCATGTCGGGCTGTCCATAGACCTCCAGGGTGATTTGATCCCCTGCGCCCAGTTCGACCAGTCGCCGATCCTCGTGCGCGGCGAGCGTCGGCGGGTTCGCCGGCGCTTGATCGGCGCCGTCCGCGGCAAGGGCAAGAGGGAGGGGCATGCACAGGAAGGCGAAGCACCAGGAGCGCGCTAAAGCCAACCCTAAGGACTCTGCTCTGTACATGGCGATAGGTCGAAAAGCTCCAAAATTCAGGTGCTTATAAATGAGCGCTGGGTCAAGAATCAAGCTCCTGAGCCCCAATCCTGAACACGCTATCTTACTTGACGCGTGGGAGGTCCGCTTTGGAGCTTTTACTTAAGGCCAAGGGGACCCGCATTCGTCATTGTCGGGTTGCGCCAGCGTGCTATCTTTCCTCCGATGGCGTTAGTTGATTTCCCTCCACTCTAAAGAACTCCCGCATGCATTTCCTGGTCGTCAAGAAAGGCGCCTTGGGCGACGTTGTACGGACTTCGTACTTTGCCAAGGCACTGAAACGCAAGTTCGGTTCCGACCTGCGCTTGTCTTGGATCACTGCCCCGGCCAGCGCCGATCTGCTGCGCCTCAATCCGCATGTCGATGACCTGTGGTTCGATTTTGAGCAGGCGAAGCCGTTTCGATTTGACCGTGTTTTCTCACTGGATGATGAACTCGATACGCTGGCGGGCGTCGCCAGCCTGACCGCGGACTCAATTACTGGCGCGATCCTGCAGGAGAGCCGACCGGCCTACACGCAGGACGCAGTCGAATGGTTCGACATGGGGCTGCATTCCCGATTCGGCAAGCAGCGTGCCGATGAACTCAAGAAACTCAATCAAAGATCGCATGCACAGATTTTTTCGGCGATCTTCGGAGTGGAGCAGGTCAAGCCGGAGTTCTATCTGGATGAGTCCTGTCGCCGCTGGGCCGAAACGAAGCTTCCCAAAGCACGCTGCAGGGTCGGCATCAATCCTTACTCCGGCGGCCGCTGGCCGTCCAAGGAACTGCGCCCGGCCGAACTGCACCGGCTCATTGCGCGAGTGCTCGAAGGCTTTTCCCCGTTTGGCGCCGGTGCCGCAGTCGTGCTAATCGGCGCCGGGGAGGATTTCAAGAAAAACGAGGCTTTGGTTGCGCAGCAGCGCGCGCCCAATCTGATGGCCGTATGCACTGACGAATCGGTGCAGCATCTTGCCGCGGCGGTCGGCGGATTGAATTACTTGATTTCCAGCGACAGTCTGGCGCTGCATATGGCGATCGCCCAAGATGTCCCGTTCACCGCGTTCTTCAGTCCGACATCGGCGGTGGAAATCGACGATTGGGGCATCGGCACGAAAGTCGCGTCCACGGCGCCCGACTATTGCTCCTATCGCAAGGACGCGGACAACAGCAGCATCACCGCGGAACGGATCATCGAATCCATTGACCGAAACCCGCGAATCTCAAGCGGCGGATCGTGAGCGACACGGCCTCCTCACACAATCCCGTGGTCTTCCATTTCGACGACTTCGACCTGCACCGTTTCTTGCCCGTCGCGGCGAACCTTCGGTACCGAACGATACGGGTATGTAGCCACCCCGAATGTCGACGGGCTGATCCGATTTCGCGAGGATGCGTCTTTCCGCGCGGCCTATGCGGAGGCGGCTTATGTGCTGCTCGACAGCCGCGTCGCGGCCTCGCTGTTCCGCCTGGTTTATGGCGTCCGGGTTCCGGTCGCTCCCGGCAGCGACCTGACCGCCGCGCTGCTCAATCAAGTGATCAAGCCGGAGGATCGAGTGGTGCTAATTGGCTCCACCGCAGAACAGGCGCAGATGCTTCGCGAGCGCTTTCACCTCCAGGATCTGCGGCATCACTTCCCGCCGATGGGCTTCATTCGCGACCCCGCCGCGGTGGAGGCATGCCTGCAGTATATTGAATCGGCCAGTCCTTTCCGCTTCTGCCTGATCGCCGTCGGCGACCCGCAGGGAGTATTTGTCGCCCATCGCCTGGTCGCACGCCAGCGGGCGCGCGGCCTGGCCTTCATCATCGGTGCGTCGATTGATTTCATCACCGGCAAACAGCAGCGAGCACCCGCGTGGATGCAGCGTGCCGGACTGGAGTGGTTGTACAGGCTGCTGAACGATCCGCGCCGCCTGGCCAAGCGCTATCTTCTCCGGGGGCCGAAGTTCTTTGCTCATTTGCCCAGCAGTAAAGTGGTCTTGCGTCCGGCGCAGCCGGATCCGACGGCGCGACAGGATGAAGCGTGAGCGGGATGGCAAACGCGTTTCTCGCGATAGTCGCGCTACCCGCCGTCTTTTCCTGTGCTTACCTTGCGCTGCTCACCTTGCTTTCCTGGCGATTGCCATCACCGGGACGCTCCTCGCGGCGGCTGTGTTTCGACGTGATCGTGCCGGCGCACAACGAGGAGGCGGGAATTACCAGAATCATCGCCAGTTTGCTGGCGATGGACTGGCCGAGGGACAATTTCAGGGTTCTCGTGGTGGCGGACAACTGCAACGACGCGACCGCGGCGGTCGCCCGACAGGCCGGCGCGCACGTGCTGGAACGCCAGGACTTGACCCTGCGCGGCAAGGGCTACGCGCTGGCCTATGCCTTTGCGTGGAGCATCGCGGACGGATTCGCCAGCGCCGTGGTCGTGGTCGATGCGGACGCTGTCGTGTCGGCGAATCTGCTCGAGGCCTACGCAGTGAGGATCGAGGGGGGCGCACAGGCGATACAGGCGCAATACGGGGTCTTGAATCCTTGGACCTCCTGGCGCACACAATTGCTGGCGATCGCCAAGGGGGCGTTTCACGTGGTCCGTTCGCGCGCGAGGGAACGGCTTGGCGTGTCCTGCGGCATCCGCGGCAACGGCTGGTGCGTCACCCACGCACTCTTGCGTGAGGCCCCGTACCGGTATTTCTCGTTGACGGAGGACGTGGAGTACGGCATCGCGCTTGGACGGGCCGGGTACCGGGTCGAGTACGCGGGCGAGGCGCACGCCGACGCGGACATGGCTTCCAGCGAGAAGAACGCGCGCACGCAGCGCCAGCGATGGGAGCAGGGACGCTTTCAGTTGGTCCGCTCGAGTACTGTTCCGCTGTTGGCGGCTGCCGTGCGCAGCCGCAGCCGGGTGTGCCTCGATCTGGCGTTTGACCTGATCGTTCCTCCTCTTTCGTATCTCACGGCCAACATCGTCCTGCTCGGCGCCGCGGCGTTAATCCTGAAGATTTGGATGCCCTCGACGATGCTGTGGGCCTGGTGCGCGCTTGCTTGCGCAGCCGTCCTGGTGCTCCACGTGCTGCGCGGCTGGCAACTGAGCGGCATGGGCTGGAGGGGGCTGTTGGCCCTCGCTCATGTGCCGGGTTTTATTCTGTGGAGAATCTGGCTGCTGCTCGGGCGCAAGACCGGCGAATGGGTCAGAACGGAGCGGGAGAAGCGCTGACACGCAATTCCTTGCGGCTTGCCAGTGACGAGGCGACAAAGTCGGTCATGCGCTTCGCGCCTTCCCAATTCAAATGGGTTTCGTCCAACCACAGCGTGTAGTCTTGGATCTGTGCCCATGGGTTGATGAGCTGGGCGCGATCTGCATACCGCTGGTAGGGTTCAGGCTCGGTGGGTCCGCCGTAGCGCGGCGTGTACAGGAACACCACCGTCGTGTGATGCGCGCCGGCCAGCGCCAGGATCCGGTTCTCGTAGTAGCGAGGCATTCTGTATTCGAGGTTGTTCAACGAGGCCGGCAATAAGGGGGGTGTGATGGATCGCTCCTGCTCGACGCGAAGTTCTTCCATTTGCGCGCGGCTATGCGTCTCATTGCGATCATGGCGGACCCCATCGAGAGTGCGGATGAATTCTGCGTTATCGAGATTCGGGCCCTCGTATGCCGGCAAAACACCTGGCTTATTCCAGCCAAAATGCTGCCCCACGGATTGGAGGAAAAGATCGACTTCCCTCCCCGGCAGGCGCACCAGGTCCGGGAAGTAGTCCAAGTTCACGAAAATCGGCGCAGTTAACACGTCCATCGTGTCGGCCAGATAGATAAAGTCGGGATGGGACTTGCGATCTTCCGTGTCGGTCATCTCCACCACAAGTAATTTCACCTGACGCGACTCCAGCAATTCCTTCG
Source organism: uncultured Gammaproteobacteria bacterium (assembly GCA_963831765.1). Lineage (GTDB taxonomy): Bacteria > Pseudomonadota > Gammaproteobacteria > Steroidobacterales > Steroidobacteraceae > Bog-1198. Next base: position 907,361 of record CAWHRH010000006.1, on the reverse strand, counting down.
CGATCACATACTGCATATTGACGCCGCTCTTGACGATGTAGAGATTGGCAGCCTTCGCCGTGATTCCCTGCCTCGCGAGAGCGTCCTCCAGGCGGCGGGTGTGCACCGATAGCCCCGTGTGCGACGAGCCGATGAAAGCGATGTCGATTGGCGTCGGGTCCATGTGTATTCGCTCATAGATCCAGTACGCCGTAGCCGCCTTGCCGTCGCTGAGTGCTTGATAGCGAAGGAACTTGTCCTGCGGCAATGCGACCATCGCAGCGAGACCCATCGCGCAGGAGGTGGCCAGCAGCAGCAAGTACGTTCGTAGGCGAAGTGAAGGCATGTCAGAAATTGAAGTAAATGAAGATCGCGGGCCGCCACAACTGAGCGAACGCAACGGCGAACAACAGTCCGCACATCACGATCACGGTGGGCGACGCCGCCAGTGCCGGAGGGCGTGACGAGAGGCCCTTCAGGGTCGATGTTGTCAAGAGGCGCAGAGGTTCCGTGAGCTTGTCGGTATAACGTGTCAGCTGCTGCGTATTTGGGGCAACCAAGACGATGATGGATCCCAGCAAAATCCAAAAATAAAGAACCGGACTGATGGCCGGCGGGCCTGCGGAGGGTGCGCCTGCGGCGCTCATCGCGCGCAGCAAAACCAAAGCGGCGGCGAGCGTTTTAGCGCGGAAAAAGACCCACGCAAGCATTACCAACAGCAAGGTGAAGGCTTGCTTGGCGAATCGGACCCACAAAGTGCTCTCCAGGTCTGCATCGCGGCTGGATGGGACGGCCCGCTTGCGCATGAGCAGCGCGTGATCGGCCACGATGTAGCTGCCGTGCAGCGCGCCCCAGATGATGAAGGTCCAGCCCGCGCCGTGCCAGATGCCCCCGAGAAGCATTGTGATGAAGATGTTTCGCAGGCGCATCCATTCGCCGTGGCGATTGCCGCCGAGCGGAATGTAGAGGTAGTCGCGCAGCCAGCTCGAGAGCGTTATGTGCCAACGGCGCCAGAATTCGATAATCGACCGGGACTTGTACGGGGAGTCGAAATTTACCGGCAGGCGAACGCCGAACAGCAGGGCGAGTCCGATCGCCATATCGCAATAGCCGGAAAAATCGAAGTAGATTTGCAGGGTATAAGACACCACGCCCATCCAGGCGGTCGTGAAGCTGGGAATGATTCCATGCTCGGCCGCGTTGAAGACCAGGTCGGCGCCGACAACCAGATTATCGGCCAGCAAAACTTTCTTCGCGAGACCGATCACAAAGATGATTATCCCCATCTTGATCAATTCTGGGTCGATGGGAGTGCCGCGGAGCGACTCGAATTGAGGCCGCATTTGCGCGTGATGAATGATGGGGCCGGCTATTAGATGCGGAAAAATGGTCACGAAGAGACCATAATTTACGAAGTTCCCCTCGTTGGTGCGGCTGCGGAAGCAGTCGACCAGGTAGGCGATCTGTGTAAAGGTGAAAAACGAAATGCCTATCGGCATCACGATGGCGCGCGCCATGAACTCCATGCCGGCGGCGGCGGCAATGTTGGCGGCAACGAAATTGAAATATTTGAAATAAAGCAATACGCCGAGATCGCCGCAAATTCCCAGCAGCAGCAAAAGCCGCGATGGCAGCCCCGCAACCCGCACCATGCTCTTCGAAACGAAAAAATTGAAAATGATGGAACCGATGAGCACCAACGTGTCTCGCGGCTGCCAGTATGCGTAAAACGCAAGTGACGCCAACGCGAGCGCGGCCACCGAGGCTGCCAGCCAGCCGAGTCGGCGCAATCCGTAATACGCAAGAAGCGCCAACGGCAGGAACACCAACAGGAAGGGATAGGAATTGAACAGCATGCATTAAACCGATTCGGTGCCGGGTGCCGTCGAAATAGCGTCAGTGTAGCGATGTCGCGACGCAATTCAACGCTTTGGCACCGGCGCGGAATCACGTAGCATGAAAGTCGCCTACCTGTCCAACTCGGCGTCGCGAGGTGCCGGCTTGGTCGGAATCGCGTGACAGTAATCGCCAACGTTTGATACTGTCCTCGTGTATACATCAGGAATTCTCCCGATGCTCGCCTCGGGTCGAAGGGCGTAACTCAATCGATGAATGAAATTCGCCCATTGACGGGATTGCGCGGCGTGGCTGCGCTATCGGTATTCCTGGCGCATCTGCAAATAACGCTGGGCGAGCAAGGCCTTCAACTTGACGTGCCCGAATGGTTGCGGCGCCTATTGCTAAATAGCGGCGGCGCAGTCGACATCTTTTTCGTGCTCAGCGGATTCATCCTGACGATGAACTACGGCAAATGGTTCGCAGGTTCCGTTACGGGCCAGACCTACGCAGGCTTCATGCGGCGTCGTTTCGCCCGAATCTATCCGCTGCACTTTGTCATGCTGTTGCTCGTAATCGGATTCGTTCTCGCGGCACACTTCGCGGGATCGGCGACACATCACGGTCTTGATCGATTCAAGGCCAGCGAATTGCCGGCGACCTTTCTGCTGATGCAGGCCTGGGGCCTGTTTTTCCCGGGCGACGGCGCATGGAATCCGCCCTCTTGGTCGATAAGCATTGAGGCTCTTGCCTATTTGCTGTTTCCGCTGTTGATCTTGGCGACGGCACGTTCTTCAGCCAGGCGTCCCTGGCTCCTGTTGGTGGTGGCACTGCTGGTCGGTTTTACTTTGAACTGGATGACGCCTTGGGGGCTGTCGGGTTTCGCCGCCATTGCTCGCGGGCTCAGCGAGTTCGCGCTTGGCTGCTTTGCGTTTCGATTGCTCGGAAGCAAGCCGGCAGTCTGGTTGCAAAGCGATGTGGGAAGCATCGCGGCAGTTTTTGCACTGGGTGTGAGCTTTCTGTGCACGCCCAACGCGGCCTTCCTGCCGGCCGTCTGCTGCGTTCCGGTCCTGCTTGCGCTATGCCGGAACAACACGGCCGGCCGGTTCTTTGGATGGCAGCCGGTATATTTTCTGGGAGAGGTGTCTTACTCCATTTACCTCGGGCATTTCCTGTTCAGCTCGGTTGCCTACCGCCTGGTGAGTCTGCCGTGGATGCAGAGCGGTTCGCTTCAAACGGCCCTGGGCCTGCTTTTGATCATTGCTTTCGTTCTGTCCTTATCGACTCTCTGCTACTACCTGGTGGAGCGGCCGGGACGAAACCTCTTGAGCGGTCGTCGCCCTGCGACTGCGAGCGCCTGAGGGTTTCCTGCATCGCGAACAACTATGGGCAGTTCGCGATTGAACTTGCGCGGCACAGATAGTGTGCCTTGACATAGTCACCGTAACCTGGTGTTGGCGCGCCGGATCCGCTGACGATCAAAACGTTCGCCTTCTGGTCGGGCCAGACGTCCCAGGTCCAGCCCAGATAGCTGATGTCGTTTGCGTCGGCAAACGGCAACAGCTTTGAAACCCAAGGCGGCGTGTTCTTGCCGATGACGTCACCGAATTCAGTAATGACGACGGGGTAGCCTGCCTTAAGTATGGCCCGAACTTCCGCGAGAAGCCGCTCGGAACAGGACGGCAGTCCGATGCAGCCCGCTTGGGCGGGGTAGCCGGTGGCTGGGTAACTGTGCCACACGGCGGCGACTTGATTCGGCTTGAGGCTGTCGATCGGGTGGTATTTCAGCCAGCCGCCCATGGACGAGGAGTACGCCAACGAAGAGGCCAGAACCACATTGGTCGCCCCGGTGGCACGCACCGCATCGAGGAGTTGTTGTACGCCCGCGTTACGCCATCGATATTGAATGACGCTTGGGTTGCCTTGCACATTGTAAGAAGTCAGTGTGCCATTGCCGTTGAGCAGCGCCGTCCAGGGATCGGAGTCAACAAGGGGAGCCTGATCGAGAAATGGCTCGTTAAACAGTTCGAAGATGCTGTTCGGGTAGCCCTTGAATGTACTCGCCACGGAAGACCAGAACGCAATCGAGTGGTCGGCATCGGCCATCGCATTCTGCGCATTTGGGCAGGCATTCCCCGGCGCGTTCAGGTGCAGATCCAAAATGACGTACAGGCCAGCGTCGCTGGCACCGGCCACAGCGAACTTCACAGTCTTTCGGTAATTTCCGCCCGGATCGGCCATGATCACAGCCCCTGGCCTGTCCGTCTTCTTTTCGCCCCCCGCAATTGTGACTCCCACACCTCCCTCGTCTACACAAGTCAGTCCCAGCCACGAAGCTTCGTTGAGCGGCAGCCGGACGGCGTTGCTGCCCCAGGACTTGATCGCCTTCCAGTCCGGCGTGGCAGTACCGGTTTGGCTGCCCCAGGGGTTGTCCGGACTCCAGCCTAGAATCGCAACCCCTTCCAGCCCGGCAACATTGACGCCCCGCAATTGTATTGATCTGCCTTCGGCGTCTATCAAGTGATTGCCGCACACGCGAATCGAAAATGCTTGACCCGATCGAGTGCAGGCATCGGTCGAATTGATTCCGCTGTCGGCAATGCACATCGAGGGAAAGCAGGGCGGTGCCAACGCCATCGTCAAAACAAGCGAAAATCGGCGTGCGCAGCTTCGAGATGCCTTCATGCAATTCACTTATCTCAAGTACGGGGTGGGTTTCGGTGGACTTCAGTATGACGATAGCAGCGGCGTATTTCACTCAATTGACGCTATGATTCGCGCCACGGGGCACCCGCGAACGAGGTATTCCGATGAAGGTTGACTGGCGTGAAAGAATTGCGGGTGCGGGCAGGGGCCGCAGCCTGACCAATGGCATTTTGCTTGGGGCCCTGATTTGGTTCATGGTGCTGACCGTCTGCCTGCCGGACGCCTACGGTCCTAACGGCCCGATCATTGAGGCCAGCGGCGGCAACTCTCTGCGGCCGAGCTTATGGTTCTTTACATGTTTGACGGCCGGTATCGTCTTGCTGTTGCACTACCGCCTGGCCTGGCGTGTCTTGCGCGATGTGAATGTTTTCTACCTCCTTTGGCTGGGCTTGGCGTTCGCGAGCCTCGCGTGGTCGGTCGATCCAGATTTGACCGGTCGAAAACTGGCGCGCCTGACAGTGATGTGCATGGCTTTTCTGGCCGTCACAGTGGTGGCCTGGGAGCCTAGAAGATTTCAGCATTTGCTGCGGCCCGTATTGACGTTCATTGTGCTGGCTTCGATAGTTTTTGCATATGGATGGCCGAATCTTGCGTTGCATCACGAGCCCAATCCCGAACTCATCAACGCTTGGCGCGGCATTTGTCTAACGAAGAATCAGTTGGGCGCCGCCGCATCTTTCGCGTACATTTTCTGGGCGCACGCGTGGTTTACAAAGGAGATCGCCAGGATTTGGGCCATTCTTGGCGCCGGCACAGCGCTGCTCTGCCTGGTCATGTCACGCAGCCAAACATCCTTGATCGCGAGCATGGTCGCATCCATGGTCATATTCCTCATGCTGGGGGGCGCGAATTTCAGGGCCCGCCATGCGCGCATCTTTATCAGTGTGCTTGCCGGCATTCTGCTGCTTTTTGCCATGGCGATGCTGCGGGTCATTCCCGGATTGGAAGCCATTCTCGAACCCATTCCATGGATCACCGGCAAAGATCTCACGTTCAGCAACCGGGCGGCAATTTGGGCGCTGGTCGTCGAACACATCCAACTGCGGCCGCTGTTCGGCTCGGGCTACGGCGCATTTTGGATGCTCAACCTTCCCACCCCGGACAAGGAGTCCTTTTTCGTTATGGCGCGCTTGCATGGTTTTTATCCAGGCTCCTCGCATAACGGCTACCTGCAGGTCCTAAATGACCTGGGCGCGGTGGGGTTGATTTTTCTGCTTGGGTATATCGCCGTGTTCATTCGCCAATCCCTGCGGCTTTACAACATCGATCGAACCCAAGGCGCGCTGTTCATCGGCTTGCTGCTTCAGCAAGCGATCATAAACATGGAAGAACCGAGTTGGCTCAATTCAGTTAATTTTGATTTCGTTCCCATGTCGGTCGCGACAACCTGCCTGGCGCGCGCATTGCTCGACGCAAAATTCGGCATGCAATCCCCCAGGAGCGGCCTCGCGGGTGTGGCCATGCAATCCGTCGCTCCCGGTCGCCATCCTTCGTGGCGAACTCGCATCCTCAGCCGGTGAATCGATCCACTCCACTGGATTGAAGAAACCATGCGGCGGTTTCAAAGATGCCCTGGTCCCATGTTTTGCACTGCCATCCAAGCACCCGCCGCGCGCGGGTGCTGTCGAGCCTGATCTCCTGTCGCGCCAGCCCCAGAAATGATGGCGGTACGGCGGAGGGGAGTCGGGGGTGAATTCCAATCCGGCGGGTGGCGATTTCCAGCGCCTTCAATGGCACCGCCAACACTCTCGTTTCCAGAGCAAGCCTTCTGCTTGAAATGCGCTTCACGGGTACCGCCCCCAGATATCTGGCGAACTTCACGAGATATTCATTCCACGTCGGCGGGTCGGGCACGCTCAAATTAAAGGCCTGACCCACTGCGCCAGGCTGCTGCAGACTGAGCAGCACGGCGTCAACAAGATCGTCGATGTGGACCAGGTTGCAAATGCCATCGCCGCCCGCGCCCAAATCTCCGATGCGGCGCGCGCAGAGCCATTGGGCGATGCGTCCGCTCCAGAGCTCGCAGCGCGGACCATATTCAACGCCTGGACGCAGGATCACCTTGCGCGCGTAGGGTGCGGATACCCTCTCCGCGTGGACTTTGGCTGAGGAGTAGGCACCCAGATTGTCCTGCAAGGGCGCGTCCTCCGTGATCTGTCCCGTTGCTGATCCATAGACGGACATGGAGCTGACATGCACGATCAGCGGCGGTTCGGCACAGCGGGCTGCGGTGAGAAATAGCGCCGTGGCGGCGTCAGCAATTAATTTCGCCCGACCGGACAGGCAATTGACCACGGCGTCGACGCCTCGCAGCGCGAGGGTCAGCGAAGCAGGTTCGGTCGCTTTGAACGCCAGCGCTTCGATGTTCGGGTGTGGAGTTCTTTTGAGGTTAGCCGGCTCAGTGACAGGCCGCGCCCAGTTGCTGTTGGCCAACGCCAGCAGAATGTTGCCGCCGATGAATTCGTCGCCTCCGAGTATGAGTATCCTCTTCATGCGGCGCCAGCCGAAGTTGCGGCGTTAGTGACAATCAGGTGCGCGGCCAACCGCAAGGACAGTGCGACGATCGTCAATGTCGGGTTGGCCTGTCCTGAGGTTGGGAATACTGCGGAACTGGCGATGAAGAGATTCTGCACACCGTGCACGCGACAATCCTGATCCACGACGCTGGAGCGTGGGTCGAGGCCCATGCGAGCCGTGCCTATATGGTGTCCGTCGTAGGCACCGTAGCGAGTCATTTCCATTTCCACCAAGTCAGGATCGTAAGCCAGCTTCCCGACACCGCTGCGTTCCAGGTCCGCGGCCAGCAGCGCCAGAGCGCTGCGCACCGTCTCGACGTCTCCTCGGGTATAACGCCAGTCGATCAAGAGTCGAGGGACGTTGAACACATCGGCATCGCCACCCAATCTGACGCGGCTTTCCGGATTGGGCTGCTGTTCGGCGTGAAAGTCCAGACTATAGAGATTGGCGCGCGAGCGGATGATGACGGAGGGGAACTTGCGCTCCGCCAATTTGCGATCGCGCAGCATATGCCAGGCGAAAGCCAGTGCATCAAAGGGTCGCGAGACGATATTGCCGAAATGCTGAAACCACTGCGTGAGCCGTATCTTATCGCTGCCATGCAATCGCTTGGCATATTCATAAGGGATAAAAATGCGCGACAAGAATAACAGCGACAGAACCGCGTTTTTGTGGGCCGGATCCGGAATGCGCGGGTGGTGCAGCCGCACGATGAAGTTCCCGAGCCCGAGCGAGTGCTGCACCGCGGGCAACAGCGCCAGCCGTCGCCGGCAATAGATGCCTTCGTCGGATACGTCGTATCCATGATGGACGGACGAGGTCGGGACGGTGAAGTGCAACGAACCGATCGTCCCGGCCAGATGGCACATGTAGTAGCGACCCACCACGTCATGCACATTGCCAATGCCGTTCGGCTGTCGATCGCGGCTCGCCAACAACAGGCGGGGCACTTCGAGACCTCCGGTGGCGAGGACAAACTGTTTTGCTCTGACCAAAAACGTGCGTCCTGACAACGTCTGCACGCGCAGCGAGTCGACCCGATCGGCCGCCACGTTTTGCAGGATGGCGGTCACGTTGGCGTGCAGCACCACGCGCACGTTCTTGGCCGCCTTGAGCTTGTGGCCATAACGAGCAGCGAAGTTCGTGGGGCAACTGAAGCGCTCGAGCGCTTCGTCAGTGAAGTTCTCGCTCTTGAATCCCTCGATCATCGGACGAATGGGATTCGAAAAGGCTTGAGCTGCTGTGTAGGCGAATTCGCCGGCTTCGCAGATCCGATTTGCCTTGGGATAAAAGGGCGTCAGATCGTCGAGGCTGATCGGCCAACCGCTGAGGGGCACGTAGTTCCGCTCTTCGAAATCGATCGGGTCGAAGGGCATGCAGCGGCCACCCCAGATCGTCGTGGAGCCTCCGAACTGGCGCTGACGGAAGCGCACCGGCAGACTGTGCATGCGCTCATCGGCCACGGCTCCCTCGTAGAGCGACTGCGTTTTCGCGTCGAACTCGAATCCGCCTGATTCGAGCAGCAGCACTTCGATCCCGCTGTCGATCAACTCCAACGCCATCGCGATGCCCGCCGCACCGGCGCCGACGATGCAGATATCGGCCTGCAGATCCTGACCCTCGGCAAGGTCTGGTGCGCTCAAGATCACGCCGGGCCCGCCCTGTTTTCGGCGCCGAGAGTTGTCTTGAGGTGATCAGCGAGTCTTAAGGCCAATGCCACGATGGTCAAAGTTGGATTGGCATGGCTGCTGGTGCAAAACACGGCTGAACTGGCGATGAATACATTGGGAAGCTCGAACATCGCACAATTGCGGTCCACCACACCTTCGCGCGGAGAGGCAGCCATGCGCGTGGTGCCGATATGGTGGCCGCCGAGTGGGGCGGAGCGGCCGATGGCTTGCCGCAGCGCCGATTCGTCGAACTCGAGCCGGCAGGAGGAGTGTTGCTGCAATGTGTCGCGCAATAAGAGAAAGCCGCGCTGCGCCGCGTCGGCATCCTCATCGCATACGCGCCACTGGACCTGCACGCGTTTCTCGCCCAGCGAATCCACTTCGTCGGTCAGAGTGATCCGGTTCGATGCAAGAGGAGTTTGCTCGCAGTTGAATTCCAGCGGATAGCTGCCGTCGCTGTTCCTTGCGAGTGTATACGGTAGCTTGCGGCGTGACAGATGGCGCAGGAACATCCATTGGTATGCAAATCGGCCGAGCCCGCCCAAGCCGAACACGATGTTGCGCAAATGCTCGTGCGCCGGCGAGTGCAAAGCCGGCTCGCTGCCATGCTGCAGGATGGCGCGGTATTCCGGAATCAGGGTGGACTTGGCCAGATAAATGGCAGAGAGCCCCGGATTGCCGTGCGATGCGTCGGAATAGGGCGGAAAGTGCAGTCGAAATGCCGAGTTGAGCAAATGATGATCGTGTTGGGCCTGTCGCGAAAATTGCAGTTTTCTGCGGCAATACACCCCATCAATGGTCTTTTCGAAATCGAAGGGTACTTTCGCCCCGCCGGCCACGAGCCGGCCAAGGATGTTCTCGAAATGGCAGGCGTAAAAGCGTCCCAACCGGTCGAAATGATTTCCGAGTCCGGATCCGAGCGGATCGGATTGCATCAGCAGCCGGGGGGTCTCGATTCCGCCCATGGCGAGTATGAAAAATCGAGCACGCAGCGTCCGGCGCCTGCCGGCGCGATCGATTGCCGTCACTGATTCGATTTGACTCTCACCCGCCGGCCGATGCAAAGCCAGGCAACGCGCGTGCAGGAGCGCCGTGACATTGGACGATCCTGCGATTCGCGCCCGGTAGCGCCTGCCGAAGTCGGTCGGCAGGCTGTAACGCTCGATGCGGTCGGGGAGCAGGTTGCCTTGATTGTCCAGTCCGGGCAATGTCGGAATACTGTTGGCGGGTCTGGCCAACGAGCTTGCCGCACTGAAGTCGAACGCGCCGGCATCACAATAGGCCATTGCGCGGGGATAGCGGCTGGCCACGTCCTCGTACGCAATCGGCCAGCCGCTATCGGCAATGTAATCTCGTTGCTCGAAATCGATCGGATCAAACGGGACGCAGCGTCCGCCCCAGGTGCCGGTGGTGCCGCCGAAGACCACGCGCCGAAACTCCGAGGGGTTCGGATGGGGCGGAGTGGCGATCCCGCGATATTGCTCGTTTGAGGCCGCCGGATCCAAACGTAACCCTCCGGCCTCCAGCAGCAGTACCTTGAAATTCGCACCGTCGAATTCGCAGGCCAGAGTGAGGCCGGCGGCGCCCGCGCCGACGATGCACACAGTGGCGTCCAACACCGATTCCGGCCCAAGCTCGTCCAGTGTGATGATCATGAGTTACGCCGCGGCCAAAGCCCAATCGGCGGACTGGCGCAGGCCAACTTCAAGGGGCATCCATTGCATGCCCAGGACGCGCTCTGCCTGGTTGACGTCCAGCCTGATCGGATGACGGCAAAGGCGCAGCAACCAGGGTCGTATGGGCGCCGGCGGTTGCCGGGCAATATGCAAGGTCCGCGCTACGATCTCGGCCGCCTTCAAGGGCGGCGCTACGAGGTAGAGTTCGGCTTTGAGCCGCGTGCTCGAAATGGGCCGGTAGCGACTACCCAGAGCGGCGGCGTACAGCCGGAAATATTCGTTCCAGGTCGGCGGCGATGACAGCGAGAGATTGAACGCCCGGCCTTCGATGTCCGGAAGGCGAAGCGTCAGGAGGATTGCGCGCACCACATCATCGATGTGCACGAGGTTGCAATTTCCTAAGCCCTCAGCGCCTAGATCCCCCAACCTATGCGTGCGCAACCATTCGCCAATGCGTCCGCTCCAGATGGGACTGTGGGGTCCATAGACGATGCCGGGTCTCAGGTTCACCACATGGGCATAGCTTCGCGACAGGTGTTCCGCTTCTGTCTTGGCGGCGGAGTAGTCGTCCCAATCGCCGCGCAGAGGCGTCGTTTCGTCGACCAGACCTGTTGCGGTGCCGTAGACCATCATGGTGCTCATATGTACGACGCGCGGAGACGGCGACAGGCCGGAACAGCTCTCGAAGAGTGCGCGAGCACTGGCCACAATGGTGGTGCCGTCTCCCGTGATGCAATTGACGACGCCGCTCACACCCGACAGAGCACGCTTGAGGTCGGGCGCATTTCGTGCGTCCAGTTGCACCGTTTCGACCGGTTCAGCCGGTCGTAGTACCGTGCGAAAGCTGGCCGCGACAGGAATAGCCCAATCGCTTGCAGCGAGAGCCTTGACAACCTGTCTTCCGATGAAGCCGCCCGCTCCGAGCACCAGAACGCGTTGCCGACGCGCAGGGTCACCCATTCGTTTTCAGTCCGATCGAGCCTAAGATATCTGCGGCCTCGCTTAGGTTGTCGACGAAATACGCCGGAGGTCTGGCGGACGCTGATCGCGACTCGCGTTTACCGACGAGCATGGTGAGCGCGCCGGCGCGATCGCCGAACTCGATGTCGCTGTCCTTATCGCCGATGACAATCGACTCGGACATGTCGAATCCCAGATCCAGGGATGCCTGCCGCATCAGTCCGAGCTTGGGTTTGCGGCAATCGCACTCATCATCCGGCGCGTGCGGGCAGTAGTAGATGCCCTCCAAGCGGACTCCGGCGGCGCCAAGCATTTGTTTTAATCGTTCGTGAATCTCGTCCAGTCTTGCCGTCGAAAAAAAGCCTCGTGCTATTCCGGACTGATTTGTGATGACCACCAGGCGAAAGCCCATGTCGGACATTCTGCGCAGTCCCGCGGCGGCGCCTGGTTCGAACTCCAGCGCGTCAGGGTCAGAGAGATAGTGACGGTCCACGACGATCGTTCCGTCGCGGTCCAATATGATGACTTTGTTCCTGCCAGGGCGCGACTGCGCCCGCTCGGTACTCACGAAATCCGTGGAGCCACGGCCCGCCGCACCATACCGGTGGTACTGTGACCCTCGATCAATTCAGCAAGGACGACGCTACCGCCGCGGCTCCTCACAAAATCCGCGCCCACCACCTTGTCCAGTGTGTAATCCGCTCCCTTCACCAACACGTCGGGTTCCAAGGCGTGGATCAGTTCGATGGGTGTGTCCTCGGCGAAGATAACCACCGCGTCGACGAACTTGAGCGAGGAGAGCACGGTCGCACGGGCGATTTCGTGTTGGATTGGCCGATCGGATCCTTTCAATTTCCGGATCGAATCATCGGAATTCAGGCCCACAATCAATCGATCGGCGCTGCGCTTGGCCTGCTCCAACAGCGACACGTGGCCAGGGTGCAACAGATCGAAGCAGCCGTTGGTGAAAGCGATGCTTTTCCCTTGTTCGCGCCATATCTGCGCCAGCTTCAGCACGCTATCCAATGTGTAGATCTTGGAATCGCCGGCTCGAGTGCTGAGCGGCGTCAGTTGTTCGATTAACTCCGACACGGTAACCACGGCGGTACCCAACTTGCCCACCACGATTCCGGCCGCCAAGTTTGCCAGGGTGGATGCTGCTACGATGTTCGCTCCCGCTGCCATACCCAATGACATCGCGGCGACAACCGTGTCGCCGGCGCCTGACACATCGAACACCTGGCGGGCCATGGTGCGCAAGTGAACCACCGGTTCGCCCTTGCTTACGACGGACATGCCATCCTTGCCGCGTGTTACCACCATGGCCGCGCAGACCTCATTATCGAGATAGGGGCGTGCCGCACGCTCAACCATCTCATCGGTCGAGCAGTCGAACCCGCAGGCTGTCTGCAGTTCCATCCGGTTCGGCGTGAGAACAGTCGCCCCGGTGTATTTTCTGAGGTCCTTGGCTTTCGGGTCCACGATGATGGGTTTTTTCGCTTCGCGCGTGGCCTTGATGGCCGCTTGAGTGATGCGATCCGACAGAACGCCCTTGGCGTAGTCGGATAGAACGACGATATCCGCGTGCTTGAGCGATTGTTCGAACTGCGAAATCAACCGCGTCGAAACCTCCTCGCTCAAAGCAGTGCGAAGCTCGCGATCCGCGCGCATCATTTGCTGCCCATCCGCCACAAATCTTGTTTTCAGCGTCGTCGGTCTTTGAGTGTCAACGATGAGTTGCGGATCGATATTGGGCGATGATGCGATTTGCTTCTTGAGGTCGGCACCCCAGGGATCGTCGCCCATGACGCCGATCAAGGTCACCCTGGCGCCAATTGAGGCAATGTTTCTGGCGACATTTGCCGCGCCCCCCGCGGAATCCAAGGCACTCGCCACCTCGAGTATCGGAATGGGGGCTTCCGGAGAGACTCTCGCGACCGAACCGTATACGAAACGGTCCAACATGACGTCGCCGAGCACCAGAACTCGTACGGCGTGAACGCGATCCAGTATTTCGATCAGCTCTTTTTGACGCATGCTTTGATTACACGAGTCCCAGGCGCAGTTCCAAGGCGACGCACAGCATATGGCCGAGTGTGATATGCATTTCCTGAATTCTCGCGGTCACCGGAGACGGCACCGTGATCAGGGAATCGCAAAGCGCGTGCATCTCGCCGCCCGTTCCGCCGGCCAAACCGACGGTTTTCAGCCCGCCGCTGCGCGCCTGCCGCAAGCCCCGCAGCACGTTTGGACTCTTACCCGAGGTTGAAATGCCGATGGCGACGTCTCCGGGGCGCCCGAGTGCCTCAATCTGGCGCTCGAACAATGCGTCATAGCCCATGTCATTGGCGCATGCAGTCAATGTGGATGTATCCGTGGTCAAAGCGATGGCGGCAATGGCCTTTCGATCCTTCTTGTAGCGCACCACGAGCTCGGCCGCGATGTGCTGGGCGTCGGCCGCGCTCCCGCCATTGCCGAAGAACAGCAGTTTGCCGCCCTGGCGCACGCTATGCTCCATGATCGCCAGCGTCAGGCCGAAGTCGCGCCGCACGGCTCGCACCGTGGCTTCGACCACGCTCTTATGCTGTTCGAACTCGCGCTGGAAGATCTCATTGATTTGAGATTCGTCCGCCGATACTTTCCGGTCGGTATCTAACATGGTCTGTCCTTGGCGAACCGTTAGCGGTAGGGATCCTCATTGTTCAGGAACCGGGTGATGTAGTCCCCGATGCCATTTTCCAGCGAGGTAAACGGGCGCTGGTAGCCGATTTCGCGCAAACGCTCCATTTTGGCTTGCGTGAAATATTGATATTTGGACTGAAGCTCAACCGGCATATCAATGATCTCTATCTTGGGAGGCCGGCCAAGGGCGCCATAAACGGCGTTTGCCAGGTCCATCCAGGTTCTCGCCTGACCGGTACCCAGATTATACAAGCCGGAGATCTTGGGGTTGTCGAGAAACCACAATATGAGATCCACGCAGTCACGAACGTAGATGAAATCGCGCATTTGGCCGCCGTCGGCATACTTGGCATTGTAGCTGCGAAAGAGGCGCAATGGCGTCCCTTGGCGCACTTCCGCGAAGTTTCGCGCGACAACGCTTCTCATCGTGCCCTTGTGGTATTCGTTGGGTCCGTACACGTTAAAAAATTTCAATCCCACCCACTGAGGAGGCAATTTTTCACCCTCCTGAACCATACGGGCGAGGCGCCGATCCACCACGTGCTTGCTCCATCCATAGGCATTGAGAGGCCGAAGCTTGGCGAGAGAAGCGCGCGTGAACGCATCATCAAACCCCTGTGTACCATCGCCGTAAGTCGCCGCGGAGGACGCGTAAATGAGCGGCACCTTCGCATGGGAGCACCACTCGATGAGATCGAGTGTTGCACGGATGTTTCTGTTGGCGATCAGATCGACGTTCGTTTCCGTTGTCGCGCTGATTGCGCCCATATGAACGACCGCGCGTAGACCCTTGCCCTTGGCTTGCAGCCAGGCAAGCAAGGTCTCAGGTTCGATAATTTCCGAAATCTCGTGTTTGGCAAGATTCCTCCAGCGCTCGTCATCGCGCAACCAATCGCAGACCACGACCTTATCGTTTCGCTCACTCAGCGCCGCAACAATGTTTGATCCGATGAAACCCGCGCCGCCGGTCACTAAGTACATCTAACGAATTCCCCTCAAAGTATCTAAGGTATTACTCTAACTTAGCATGATTACGGCTTGATCTCCCGCCCGGAAACTAACTGCTCGCACTCATCAAGAGGGCGAGTTTAGAGCGCCGTTCGAGAGTCGATTCGCAGCGGAGCGAGGCGGTCTTAAGTGATATCGATTGCCGGATCGCAAGCCTCGCCCAACCCCGGGAAAAGTGTGACGAGCATCCAAATAATCGCGATCCGAAGTGCCCTTCGATCTCGCTCTCCATAGCAATTTTACGTGGAGGTCTTTGTGCGAAAGTCGTGATTTTGTAGGTATCTTTTGTTGACCCTTGTCATATTCCCCAGCCCGCGTCTGCGTCTAGAGACAATTGCCAATCAATGCAGGGCGGCGTTAAAAGTCTCGCAACATAACGCATAAAAGCGGGACATTATGGTGAAAGTTCCGGTTCGATTGATCGGCGCGATCTCGCGACTCTCATGTTGCGCGGCAATAGCGCTGCTTTCCGCGTGCGGGCAATCGAGCAATTTCTCCGATGGGGCCGCGCAAGCGGCACCGGCTAGTGTCCCGGCTCCTGCCAATCCCGGAACATTGGTTTTCTCGGCATCGAATTACACAGTGGCCCAGGCCGCCGGCTCAATTATGGTCACCGTCGATCGCACGAACGGTAGCGATGAAGCGGTAAGTGTTAGCTATACCACGGGCAATGGCACAGCCACCGGTGCAAACTACACTCCGACCTCCGGTACCTTGAGTTGGGCCGCGGGCGATGCTTCGAGTAAGACCATTGAGGTGCCGCTTAGCGCAACCTCATTCAGCGGCACACTGAGTTTTGATCTGGTGCTGTCACAACCGACCGGTGGGGCCACGATTGGCACGCCGGGATCAGCAACCATATCCATTACCGGCAACGGCGCGCCCCCGGCAAATTCCGGCAGCCTCGAATTTTCGGCCCCCAGCTACTCGATCGCGCAAAGCGCGAAATCAGTCACCATCTCGGTGAGCCGCAGCGGCGGCTCGAGCGGTGCGGTGACGGTGGCTTACGCCACCAGCGATGGCACCGCTGTCTCGGGCACAAACTACACGGCGACGTCCGGCGCGCTGAAATGGCTCGCGGGCGATACCAAGGCGAAGACCTTCGCAGTGCCCGTCAGTGCGACCGCGTTCAACGGTACGATGAGCTTCTCGGTCGCCTTGTCACAGGCCGCTGGTGGGGCAACCCTCGGCACCCCCGCGACAGCCACCGTGTCCATCACCGGCAGCGGCGTGCCCCCGGCGAATTCCGGGAGCCTCGAATTTTCAGCTTCCAGCTACTCGATCGCGCAAAGCGCCAAATCAGTCACTGTCTCGGTCAGTCGCAGCGGCGGATCGAGCGGGGCAGTGACGGTGGCCTATGCGACCAGCAACGGCACTGCCATTTCGGGCGCAAACTATACCGCGAAGTCCGGCACGTTGAGTTGGGCGGCGGGCGATGTCTCGGCTAAGACCTTCGCCGTCCCCCTTAGTGCGACTGCCTTCAATGGCACGCTCAGCTTTTCGGTCGCCTTGTCGCAGGCAACCGGCGGGGCAGCTCTCGGCACCCCCGCGACGGCAACTGTGTCCGTCGCAGGCAGCGGCGTTCCCCCGGCGAATTCCGGCAGCCTCGAATTTTCAGCTTCCAGCTACTCGATCGCGCAGAGCGCAGGATCGGTCACCATCTCGGTGAGTCGCAGCGGCGGCTCGAGCGGTGCGGTGACGGTGGCTTATACAACAAGCAATGGTACCGCTGTTTCGGGCACGAACTACACCGCGAGGTCCGGTGCGCTGAGTTGGGCTTCGGGCGATACGTCGGCGAAGACCTTTGCGGTTCCAGTGAGTACCAACGCATTCACCGGCAGTCTCAGCTTTACCGTTACATTGTCGCAGGCCACCGGCGGGGCAACCCTGGGCACTCCAGCGACCGCGACCATATCCATCACCGGCAGCGGCCTGCCTCCGGCTAATTCCGGCAGCCTCGAATTTTCAGCTTCGACCTACTCGGTGGCGCAGAGCGCCGGATCAGTCACGGTCTCCGTGAGTCGCAGCGGCGGCTCAAGCGGGGCGGTAACGGTAGCGTACGGGACCAGCAACGGTACCGCCGTTTCGGGCACGAACTACACGGCGACGTCGGGTACGTTGAGTTGGGCTGCCGGCGACGCTTCGACAAAAACCCTCACCGTACCGGTCAGCACAACCGCGTTCGCCGGCAGTCTAAGCTTTAGCGTTGGGCTGTCGCAGGCAACGGGCGGGGCAACCCTCGGCGCACCGACAACAGCGACCGTATCCATCACAGGCAGCGGCGTGCCCGGAACTTTGGCGTTCGCCGCATCGACGTACGCGCTGGTTCAGAGCGCAGGCTCCGTCAAGCTCACGGTGACTCGCAGCGGCGGCTCGAACGGCGCGGTGGCAGTGGCTTATACGACGAGCAACGGCACCGCCACCGCAGGGATGAACTATACAGCCGAATCCGGCACGCTGAGTTGGGCGGCGGCCGACGCAGCCGCGAAGACGATTGTCGTGCCCGTGAGCTCGACCGTGATCAGCGGTCCGGTGAATTTCGCTGTCTCTTTATCGCAGCCGACAGGCGGAGCCACCGTAAGTGCTCCCGCGAGCTCGACCGTGACCATCAACCCCAACTCCACTTTGTCGATTGCGGCGGCTGACGGTCATTTTGTTGACGGCAGCGGCGCTACGGTGCAGCTGCGCGGCGTCAACGTCAGCGGCCTCGAGGACATTGCCATCGCAGGATGGAGTCCCAGCAATCCCTGGGGTGCGGTGACGGGCACGCCGACGCCAGACTGGTCGACGATCAAGACCTGGGGCGTCAATGCGGTCCGCATACCCATCAACGAAGCGTCTTGGCTGGGAGAGAATTGCGTCGATGTCGGCGGCTTCGGTGTCCATTTTGTCAACGGTGTCAAAACACCGAACTCGCCAGGCGAAATCGTCAGCGCCGATCCCGGCGGCAACTATCAGGCGACCGTCTCGAGCACTGTCGCTAGCGCTACGGCAGCCGGATTGTATGTGATCTTGGATCTGCACTTCGCTGCGCCAAGCAATGTTTGCCCCAACATGCAAAATGCCATGGCAGACGCCGATCATTCGATAACGTTCTGGACCTCATTTGCCACCGCGTTCAAGGGCTATCCAAATGTGATCTTTGAGCTCTTCAACGAGCCATTCCTTGATCAAGTCACGGTTACCGGCACCACTGCGTGGCCTGCGTTGATCAATGGCGGAACGCTCACTTCGTATCGCGCTCAGACTCCCACGAACCCTTGGTACACCACGGTTCAACATACCTGGCAGACCGCCGGCATGCAGCAGATGCTGAACGCGGTGCGTGCGACCGGCGCCACCAACGTAATTCTGACCTCAACGCTGGCCTACTCGTCGATGATGACCGGATGGCTGCAGTACCATCCGACGGACACGCTGAACCCAAGTCAGCTCGGTGCTGTTTGGCACGCATACCCGGCTCCTGGGAATCCAAGCGCAGAGGCTTGCATCGGGTTGCCGGCCTGCTCGGCCCAAGTCATGAGCGCCGCACAGTCGATCGTTGCGGCAGGCTACCCGGTTGTGGTCACCGAGTATGGTGATCCGAGTGGGGGCACGACTGCGCCATGGTCCTCCGTATTGCTGCCGTTTGCGGATACCAACGGCATCAGCTACATGGGCTGGACATGGGACCCCTGGGTCGGTTCAAGTTTCTATCTAATTACCGATGCCGCCGGCGATCCATCAGCGGGATTCGGTACCTACGTCAAGGCGCACTATTTATGCCGGGCGGCCGGCACGGCCAGCTGTCCGTAAGGGCTGCGAGTTCAGGCTGAATCGGCAAATTCCGGTAGCTGGGCGACGGCATCTTTGACCAGTTCCTGAATGTCGCAGTATCGAAAGTGCCTGCCGAGAACTTGGCGGGCGTACTCCTGCCATTCGTTGCGAGTGCGCTGATTCAGGAATCGTTGCAGGGCCGGCTTTAGCTCGCCGGCGATGAAGGGTAGAAAATCCACGTCGGGTTCCAAATTCGTTCCACGCACGCCGAATTGCGTCGAGATGACGGGAAGGCGCGACACCAGATACTCGAACAGCTTCACGTTGGAGCCGGAGCCGCGTGTGATGGGATTAAGACCCGCGTCGGCAGCGGCAAAGTAGGGGATCACTTCCGGCACTGGGCCGGTCACGATCAACGCACCATCGCGAGCGGGTGCGGAAGCCATCGAACCCAAGGCGAGAAAGTACAGGCGATTGTCGGCCAGAAACCGCGCCTCGACCCGGCAAAACGCCTTCAATTCCTCGAACGCTTCCACGTTGGGACCGTAGCGGCTGCCGCTGAACACCAACAGCCAGTCATCTGCCTCCAGGCCCAGCTCGGCCCGTACTCGCTCGCGCGCTCCGGGTGGCGCTACATAGGCTTGTGCGTCGACGCCGCAGCGGATGTACGGTAGCTTCAGCCGGCCATCCGGATCGTTGGCGCCAAAAAAATCACGATCCTCTTGCGCACACACGAAGATATCCCTGTAGCGCCGCGGCGCAGCTTGCTCGATGCCATGCATCCAGCCCGCGAAAAGACGCTCGAGCCCTCCTGATTGCTGAAAGAGTTTGAATTCGAGCTCGTGACTGATCATGAACCACGGTTTTCCGGACCAGGGTCCTGGTATCGGCGGACAAAATGGGAAATCAGAGACGACGATGTCCGCTTCCTGCAGTACCTCCCGCAAGCGTCGCGGAACAATTCCACGGCGTAGCAGTTCGAACTGCCAGACGCGCGGAACGCCGATTCGTCGGAAGAGGGCCTGAAGCGCGCCGAATCCCGCTCCGAGATTCACTTCCTCTTCCAGTCCGGGCTCAATCCGTGTTCGTTTCGAGCGATTGCGAAACCCACCCGGCGAATAGTCCTCGCGCCGGCCGGCCAGGCAGTACACCAGCACCGAGTGTCCGAGGCGCGCCAGCGCCCGGGCAATCGTGGTCGAGTGCACGTTGCCGCCCGTGCTCGGTGGGAAAATCCGATAGCCGCACAGGATCACGATCCGTTTGCTCACGTGATAGCGCCGCTCAAGGATTCCTTCGGGCGCGCAAGCTTTATCTCTCGCAAGGAGAGCGCAACGAAGCCGAGAACATTGAATGCCTCGCCCGCAAGCACGCCCACCAGCGCGCCGACGACCCCGAATACGCGCATGCAGATGTAGCAGGTTATGAGTGAGAATACCGCTGTCGCCAGTGTCAGCCACGCCATGATACGGTACCGCCCGCAGGCGGCCGGTAAGAACAGCATTTGATCGCGAACCGCCATCAACAAGAACACCGCCGACCAAAGCAGCAGCAGGGTGTCGCGATGGTCGAATTCACCTTTTGTGACATGGGTAAATATCCAATCGCGGAATAACCACATTATGACGATGTAGAGTGCTCCCAAGCCCGCGATGCCCATGGCGAGCCACGAGAGTCGCTTAAACACCGCATGCACAGGTTGATGTTGCAGCCACCGCGATACGGTGGGAAAAGTCATCGAGCCGAGCCCCGAGGACAGGAGATTGACCGGCATCAGGAGCAAGCGCGTCGCGGAAATGGTCGCGACGGCGGTCACACCCAATGTGCCGGCCACGATGTAGACAAAGCCCTGCGTAAATGTCCAATGAATTGCCGCGCCGATGACCGCCCAGGTTCCAAACGGCGCGATCTGAGACAGTACATCCGGACTCCCTTCGATATTCCAGCCCTCGTGGCGCCATACCATCCGCGACAGTAACCAGCCGCCAATGGCCGCCGCGATCCCCAGCGTGAGCGCGGCAACCACCGCCTGCGACTCGGTGAGAGTGGCCAGGTACGCGCCGCCACAGAGCACGAACACGTAAAAAATGTCTGCCTTGAGGGCCTGCAACGGAATTCTATAAGCAAGCAGTACCATGCGAAAATATTCGCGAAACAGAGTCGAGAGGGCGGCGAAGATGGCGGCGAATACGATGACCGTCACGGAACGGTCGACAATTCCTCCATACCACAGAATCAGCAGAACGCACGCGGCGGCGCCGGCGAGGACGAACAGCCGACGCCGCTGCTCGCGATAGGTGCCGCCCACAAAATCGCGCCGTGCCGAGCGGTCCCCCGAGGCAACACAGCGAACCAGGGAGGGTTGTATGAACGCGATTTGCAATTGAGTGAGCAATTGCACCGCGGTGATGATCAGCACGTAGTAGCCATATTGAGCGTGCGGCGTGAGCCGGATCAACAGCAGGCCCACCGCGAAATTTCCGGCGGATAACAGTGCCTGGCTCAGCACGGCGCTGCTGATCATTTGCAGAAAGTCACGGCTGGGGCGCACAGACACTATGGCTTGCCCCCGGCTGCGACGAAGCGAGGCAATGATTGGTGGGATCGGAACTTTGTCAATTCGAGGCGCTCGGGATCGGACAAACTCACAACGGAGTATATGCAACCCCACCAGGCTTTGTTCGGTCTATGCATGCAATTTGAATGGCTTTTTTCTTCTAACTGCAGGCCGGCGAAGCTTACAATGTCTCCCAAATGAGAGCCTTGGTGGGATGGACAATCATCGTGGCGGTCTTTGGCTTAATCAGCGTGGCGCTGCTGTGGCCGGCATTCGCGATATTGCGCAGGGCGCGTCCGCGATTCAGGGGGTTTTACTGGGTCTACTTATTTAGCATCGCCCTATGTAGTCTCGCTCTTTGGTACTTGATTCCCTTCGCGGTCTTCAGGCTCTTTGGCCAAACAGCGCGTTGATCTGATCCGCGAGACGCAAGGCAAGAGCAATCAGAGTAAGGGTGGGATTGGCCTGGCCTGCCGTTGGAAACACCGAGCTTCCGGCGACATATAGATTCTTCATTCCGTGCACCGCGCAGTTGCTGTCCACCACGCCCTCGTGAGGGTCATCGGCCATCCGAGTGGTGCCGATGTAGTGATAAGTCTCGTTGAGCGCGTTGGCAACAGGCAGGGAGGCATTCTGTAGCCACGGTTCAATCCGGCAGCGTCCAATGCCGAGGCGTGCGAAATCCGTGGCGATATAATTGATGAATTGTTTCGCCGTCCTGCGCTCCGTTTCGCCCAGCTGCCAATCGGCCCTCGCACGACGCAGGCCCAGCGCGTCGCGATCCTCCGCCAAGGTAATACGGCTTTCCGGATTGGGGGCTTGCTCAAGATCAACCAAAACGATCGCCGATCGGGATGGGATTCCGGCCGCACCCTCCTTGTCGAGAGATCGGCCGGAGGAGGCGCGGCGTTCTACCGATTTCATGAATGCCGGCAAGTCACCGGCGATAAGCGTGACCTTCTCTGCCATGCCGGGCGCCCAGCGGCCGGTGAGCAACGAGCGCCAAATATCTTGCGCGGCCGTGACGCCTGAGTCAGGGTCGCCTTGGTATTGAAGAACCGCGCTGCAGTTGAGCAGCTGTTCCTTTTCCTGTGACTCGGGAGACAAGGCCAGGCCTATCTCGACCTGCAGGCCGTCCGGGTCGCGCAAAATATTGAATTGCTCCTGCACGGCCGACATCCGCTCGGGGCTCACGATGAGGCCGGCGGGCCCGCGCGGATGTTGCATGAAGAATCTTCCGACAAGATCGTTCTCATTGCCGAAGGCACCCGCGTGCTGCGCTTCCCCCAATAGCAGTAGCCGCGCATTCTCGATGCCGCCGCAGCAAAGAACGAAGCACTTCGCGGTAATGGTCGCGGTGATCCCGTTCAGGGATGCGACGGTCATGCTGCGCACACGGGTACGTCGGTCCTCGGTCGCGAATTCCGTGAAATTCGCGTGCAAAAGCACACGCACGTTGCTGGAATCGCGCAAATCCTGTCGATAGGCATTCGCCCAATTCCAAACCAATGCGTCTTTCATGGCGGGCGCATAGCGCCATAGGAATGGCTTGATCCACTGATTTGTGGTCGCGGGCAGCGCGACCTTCATGTAAGCCATCGTGTCCGCGTCCGATCGCCAGGGTGCGGTGAATCCGGCTACCTTTTGCGCGCGTGCGTAGTAAGAATCCAGATCGGCGCGGCTGATGGGCCACCCGCTATGCGGCACCCAGCTGCGTCGACGAAAATCGATCTCCTCGAGGGGCGCGCAGCGTCCTCCCCAATGATTGGTCGTACCTCCGAAGAAGCGCAGCCGGCCGCCAAGAAAGGAAATGGGCACGCCGACGTTGTCGCCTTGATAAAGCGATTGCGAGTCCTGGAACTCGTATTGCATGCCGCCGCCTTCGACAAGGCACACGCGCAGTGCACTTCGAGCCAACTCGTGCGCAATGGTAATGCCGGCCGCACCCGCGCCCAGCACGCAGACATCGGCCGCCACCGTTGTGCCGCGCGGCAGCTCTCGCAGATCCTCGATCAAGTCCGCGGGCCGTCCATCAGATGCAATGCCGCGCATAGCCGCGACTCCGAACGCGCCAACACCCAGCCGTCGACGATGCAGGTGTTGTTCTCCGCCCAATCCTGTGCAATGTTTTCGATCAGGCGCAGCCTGATAGGCATCGTTGCGTCGCCCGCCAGGAGTTTGGATAAGCGCGGGAGATCGCGTTCCTCGGGGTGCGCGGCAAGATAGGCCGCGCCCAGGCGCTTGAGAGGCCGGTGATCACCCACGCGGTGACTCTGAAGCCAGCACTCCAAGGCGGTCTGAGGCCCGCCGCGCAACGCCCTCGAGGCGGGCAGCAACAGCACCCCAAAACAACCCGCAAGGCCGCGCAACCAATCACGGCGGCCCAAGTTGCGGGCGGCCGTGTCCTGAACGATGGGTCGAGAATGGTCGATCAGGTTCGCATCCATAACTTATGCCGCACGAGTATGCCTGAATCAATTCCCTGAAGCGACGCCTCAGGATCTCGGCAAGCCGCTCCAAGACTGCCGCTTTGATCATAAGGAATTCGATGAGCTTGCGTGATATCTTCAGAGAATAACCACAACGATTCGCGGGAGTTGCGAGTTGATGACGGAATATAACGGGATTCAAACCCCGGCGCCGACACCTGTGTGCAGGCGCCGCATCGCGTTCGCGGTACTGCTGCTGGCTTTACCTTGGCCGTGTCTGGCTGAAGTCCTGGTCGACGCTTCGGCCACCGCGCGCTATGAATACAACACCAATGTTTACGATTTGCAATCGGGATTTCCTGTACCGGGGACCTCGGACCCAAACCGGGCGGATAGCCTTTATTCGTATGGCGCGGCGCTTGATGCAAAGTATCTGTGGTCGCAGCAGAAGTTATTCGCAAATCTCTCAGCCACCGATTTTCATTACGATCGATTTACGGATCTCAATCACAACGAATACAACCTCGACGCCGGCTGGAACGGGAAACTCGGGCGTACGCTCGACGGCACGCTGGAGGTATTGCGCACCCACGCCATGGAGTCGTTCGTCTACACCATCAACGGCGACTTCGTATTACAGACGGAGCAACGCGAATCGGCCAAGTTGGGATTTCAGTTCCTGCCTGACTGGCGTGTCGAGGGCAGCGGCTACTATCACACCATCGAACAGGTGTTCTCGACCGC
Source organism: uncultured Gammaproteobacteria bacterium (assembly GCA_963831765.1). Classification (GTDB taxonomy): domain Bacteria; phylum Pseudomonadota; class Gammaproteobacteria; order Steroidobacterales; family Steroidobacteraceae; genus Bog-1198. Next base: position 882,844 of record CAWHRH010000006.1, on the reverse strand, counting down.
ACCCACTCTCGACCTGAAGGAGTCGTACGGCGAGGCTGCATTGAAATTTACCGGTCTCGCCGGCGTGACTTCCGGATTCAGCGCCGGCTACACCGATGGCAACTACGAAGCAACCAGCGAGGCACCCGCTCTCTCGTATCGGCAGATCAACTATTCGTTTGTGGGCACGTACGCGCCCACGGGCCGCTCCAAATTGGACGGTGCCTTGGGCTATAGCGACCGGACCTCTTCATCTGAACAAAATACAGTCTCCGGCTTCACGGGGAAAATTGACTACGAGAGTCAAATCACCGGCAAGACTTGGATAGGTTTCGAACTAAGCCGCCTCATCAACAGCTACGTCGCTCAGACCGGTTCCGAGATTGACAGCAATGCTGGGTTCAATGTGCGCTGGCAGGCGACTTACAAGATCCGGGTCGAGGGCGGCTACTCGTGGACGCGACGGGACATACCGGGGCAGGGAAACGCACCGGTTGGCAGCACCCGCCTCGATAATCTACACTTCGCCTCGCTCAAGATCGACTACGAGCCTCTGCGATGGCTTTCGATCAGACCCTATATCAGCTATCAGACGCGCAGCTCGAATTTTGACGGTGCAAACTTCAATGCTACTGTCTATGGCGTATATTTCGACTTGAAATGGCAGAACGAGCCGCCGAAGGACGCAGTGACACATTTCCCAGGTCAGCCATAAGTTCGGCGAGACGGTTAGGGGATTTGGGGGGAGACTGGCCAATGAGAGGCAGTTCTCGTCCGCGATAGAACTGGCATGGCAGAATTGTCGTCCTTTGGGGTCCATGAGCAGCGTACGGCCGTCGCGCAAACAGATACAATCCTCGGCCGATCAGGTCAACGTTAATCCATGAGTTCCCTACCAACCAACCGGCTGTCGATTGATCAGGGGCATCTGTCAGACGAGACAAGTGTTTCGGCGGGCGGATCGAGAAATGCGCTCTATTTCGGTTCTGATAATAGCAAGCTTTTCGGCTGGCTTCGTTGCCCTGCGATCGGTGCCAGCCTTGGCCTGGTGATTTGCAAGCCTTTCGGCTACGAGGCACTCTGTGCGCACCGTGGCCTTAGAACCTTTGAGGAAACCGCGGCTGCGCTCGGGTTGCCCACGCTGCAGTTTGATTATTTGGGAACTGGTGACTCGGCGGAGATTGACCCGAAGGCCGATCAACTGGCCGCTTGGACTCAGGACGTGATCGCGGCGGTTGATGAGTTGCGCAGGCGCACCGGAGTCCGAAACGTGTGCTTGCTCGGCGTGCGACTGGGTGCGCTCATTGCCGTTCAAGCCGCCAGCAGATGCACGGCCATTAATTCGTTGGTTCTGATTTCGCCGATTATTAGTGGACGGCGTTATCTTCGCGCGCTCAAGACCACGCGGTTGGCATCGTTATCCATGGGCGGTGCGCTCACTGACGACGTCGAACTTAGCGACGGCTCGATGGAGGTGAGCGGGTTTCCATTGTCTGCAGCCACCCTCGCCGCGCTCACGCAAATCGATCTGGCGAAGTGCCCCGCACCGGCAGTGTTGGATCTGCTGGTGATTGACGGCAAAAGCATGCCGGCTGCTGGCGCGTGGGTGGAGCAGCTCTTGGCTTCTGGTGTTCAGGCCAAGTATCTGGCTTTACCGGGCCTAATTGAGATGATCATGACCGCGCCGCAGTTCGCGGCGGTGCCACAAGAGATGATCGCAGCTACCCGGGATTGGCTGCTTGAGCATTTGAATAAGTCATCGGCAGCGGCTACCGCCGGCTTGCCGTCTTCAGTACTTCCCACCTCCACGGAAAACGAGCTTCGAATCCCGGCGAGCGATCAGTCCGCGCAGTTGACCGAACGCCCGGTATTTTTCGATTCCCGATTGTTCGGCATCGTTACGGTGCCGCGCCAGGGCGAGATTCGCCGCCGTGCCGTGATTCTGCTGAACGCCGGCGCCGATTATCACATTGGTCCAAACCGTTTGCATGTGACCCTTGCGCGCGAATGGGCCAGCCGCGGCTATATCGTCGTGCGGATGGACCTGGCGGGCATCGGTGACAGTGATACTCGTTCTGGACAGCCGGACGACAATGTTTTTCCTCCGGCCGCCCTGGACGATATTCGAACGGCAATAGACCTGGTTCGCGGCAAATACGGAGCTGGCGATATAACGCTTTTTGGGCTGTGCTCCGGCGCATATCATGCGCTGCGCGCCGCGGTGGCGGGCCTGCCAGCCAATCGCATCCTGATGGTCAACCCGCAGAATTATTTTTGGAAAGAAGGGATGACCCTGACTGATCTTCAGCTGGCCGAGGTTGTTCACAATCCCGGACTTTACCGGCGGCGGATTTTCTCGCTCGCCGCCTGGCAACGGTTTTTTGGCGGCCGCGTGAATGTTTTGCGAATTGCCAAGATCTACTTCTTCCGGCCCCTAATGGCATTGGAGTCTGCGGTGCGTGATATGGCCAGGCGTATGCGTATACGCTTGCCCCAGGATCTTGGTTGGGAACTCGAGGAAATTGTGGAGCGAGGCGTGAAGGTCGTTTTCGTGTTTTCCCGGCGTGAGCCGGGAATCGATCTCCTAAAGCTGGAGGGCGGATCGTCGGTCAAACGTTTGGGCAAGCAATGTCGCGTCCGCATCATCGACGGTGGAGATCATGTGTTTAGCCAAAGCGGCCCGAGAGCCATGATGGCGAAAGTCCTGGCCGACGAGCTGTTCTCGAGATCATAGAAGGCTTCGCGCGGCCCAACCGTGGGTCAATTCGCCCCAAGCCTGCCGCCTAAAGTTGCATCATTTGGTAGTATTGACAGCGAAGGTGAAAAGGAGCCCAGCGGATGTCGGTAAGAGACACGGTCGTTTCTCAGTTTAAGCAGGTCGCGGTAGAGCAGCACAGAACGCTGGCGAAGCTCACCGACGAGCTGCGATTGTTGGATTCCGGTCTGGATTCCTTGAGTTTCGCGTTGATCGTCGCGCGATTGGAGGAAGCGCTCGGCTTCGATCCATTCGATGTGGCCGAGGATGTGAAATTCCCCGTCACTTTCGGCGACTTCGTCAAATTGTACGAAAAACACACGTGAATGGTGGGCGGTACAGGGATTGAACCTGTGACCCCTGCCGTGTGAAAGCAGTGCTCTACCGCTGAGCTAACCGCCCCTGGTTAGCAACAAAGTATGACATCGGCTTGAGGCTAAGACAAACGTCTATTGAGCTTCTGCGGGCGTTTTCTGCGCGCCGAACGGGCCCTCTGCTACACTCTGCGCCCCCTAAATTTCGCCCGTAGACCCATGACCGTCCGCACTCGATTTGCCCCCAGTCCCACCGGTTTTTTGCACATCGGCGGTCTTCGCACCGCGCTGTTCTGCTGGCTGTACGCGCGCCGTCATGGCGGCAGCTTCGTGCTTCGGATCGAGGACACCGACCTGGAGCGCTCGACCCCCGAGGCCATCCAGCAGATTCTCGACGGCACTGGAATGGGCCGGCCTCGATCACGACGAGGGGCCCTTCTATCAGACCAAGCGCTTCGATCGCTACCAGGAAGTCATCGAGGAAATGCTGGCGAGCGGCACGGCCTATCGCTGCTACTGCAGCAAGGAAGAACTCGAGCAGATGCGCGCGCAGCAGATCGCGCGCGGCGAGAAGCCGCGCTACGACGGGCGCTGGCGCGAGCGCACCGATTCGCGTGCCCGGCGTCACACCCGGTGGTGCGATTCAAGAATCCCTTGACCGGCGAGGTGGTCGTGGACGACGTCGTGCATGGCCGGGTCGTGTTTCAGAACAGCGAGCTCGACGATCTGATCATCGCGCGCTCCGACGGCACCCCCACCTATAATTTCTGCGTCGTGGTCGACGACATGGACATGCAGATCACGCACGTGATTCGCGGCGATGATCACCTGAACAACACGCCGCGGCAATTGAATATGCTGCTTGCGCTCGGCGCACGGCCGCCGGTTTACGCGCACTTGCCCATGATCTTGGGGCCCGACGGCGCCAAGCTCTCCAAGCGTCACGGGGCGGTGAGCGTGCTGCAGTACCGCGATGAAGGATTTCTGCCCGAGGCGGTGCTCAATTACCTGGTCCGCCTGGGGTGGTCGCACGGCGACCAGGAGATTTTCAGCATCGAGGAAATGGTGCGCCTGTTCGATATTGCAGATGTCAACAAATCAGCGTCGGCCTTCAACGTCGAAAAGCTCGCCTGGCTCAATCAGCAACACATGATGCGCGTTCCCGCCGTCGCGCATCGTGCCGGTGCTGCGCTGGCACTTGGAGCGAGAGGGCGTCACGGCAGCCGATGATGCGCAGCTCGAGCAGATCGTACTGTCGCAGCGCGAGCGCGCCAAGACGGTGCGCGAAATGGCAGCGAACAGTCTGTTCTTCTTCCGGGCGCCGCAGTCCTACGACGAGAAGGCGGTGCGCAAGCATGTCACTGCGGAAGTGCTGGCGCTGCTCGCGCGGCTCACGGCCGACATTGGCGCAGCTGCAAGATTGGTCCGCGCCGGCGCATTCACGAGCTCATCAGCGTGCTTTGCCGCGGCCAAGGGCGTCTCGCTCGGCAAACTGGCGCAACCCATCCGGCTGGCCGTATGCGGCGGCACGGTGTCGCCGCCCATCGATGCGACCTTGGCCATTCTGGGCAAAACCGAAGTCATTGTCGCGATTGACGCGGGCCATGGGCCGCTTGGGGCGCGTAGTTCGTTCATTTTCTTGACGAATTGGCGCGTGTCAGGTAACGTCCCGCGCCTCCATGTGGGGCCATAGCTCAGCTGGGAGAGCGCTTGCATGGCATGCAAGAGGTCGGCGGTTCGATCCCGCCTGGCTCCACCAGATTTCGTCGCGTATCTTGATTTCAGCGTTGATTTTCCGGCCTGTCCCCATCGTCTAGAGGCCTAGGACACCACCCTTTCACGGTGAGAACCGGGGTTCGAATCCCCGTGGGGACGCCACTAAGGGCGGGACATCGGGAGCAACGGCCGTGTCGCAAGGCCGCGTTTTTCACACGCTCGACGCGTTGCGCGGCATCGCCGCCATCGGCGTCGTCGTATACCACATGAGCTTGGCGTTCACGCCGATTGCGGCGCCCGGCGGATATCTTGCCGTTGATCTCTTTTTCATGATGAGCGGTGTCGTGCTAAGCCATGCTTATGAAGGCCGATTTCAAGGCGGGATGGGCACACTCGACTTTATGCGAGCTCGGCTCATTCGACTGTATCCGCTGTACCTCTTGGGCACGCTGTTCGGTATTGTGGTGACGCTGGCGAGCTTGCTTGGCCGCGATAGCCAATCCTGGGACCCCTCGAGCCTATTACAATCGGCATTGCGCGCACTATTCCTCGTGCCGAATGTTTCCACCACACCGGTGAACGAGATGTTTCCCTTGAACATTCCAAGCTGGTCATTGTTTTTTGAAATCTTGATCAATCTTCTATTTGTTGTATTTTGGCCTTTACTCACTTCGCGTCTACTGGGCGCATTGTCCTTGCTGATGGGGGCCGCAGTGATTTTGGCGATCGTGCTTAAAGGGAGCATAGATCAGGGCTCGATTGCCTCGAGTTTTGCCGTCGGTCTGGCGCGGACCGCATTTGGATTTTGCGTGGGCATTCTTATCGCACGCCACATCCGGAACGTACATCGCGGCAAAAGCAACCTCAGAGTCATGCTCATCGTGGCGGTCGTCGTCATTGCGCTCACTGGAAGACCAGAGGGCGAATTGCGAGCGATTTGGGATGCGGTCTGCGTACTGCTAATTTTTCCACTGATGGTCTTTTGGGGCACGATCATCGATCCGGGTGAGCAGTTGCGTAGAGTCGCAACTTTTCTCGGCGTGACGTCCTACGCTGTCTATGTGTTGCACGGCCCGCTATCGTCCGTCTTGAATTCGGCAACCCGGCATTTTGCCGGAAGCAACAGTGTAAACGCCGGCGCTCCCTATTTAGGCGTCGCGGCATTGGCCATCTTGTTGGCGGGATGCTGGCTGGTCGATAAGTATTTTGATATGCCGGTCCGCCGTCAATTGAGCCGCATCGTTCCCAGGATGCCGACGTTACGCGCGGAATCGTGAAAAGCCTCCGTGAGGCAGACTGCTATTTCTCTTTCGGAGATTTCTGCTTGAGTGCGGGCTTGCGCGGGGCTTTAGGCGACCATCGTGGCTCGTCCACTAGAGCAAGTGCCGTGCTATCGGGTGGATCAACACTATCGGTCGCGCGGGTTCTCGTCCAAACAGCGTTACCCCGCGAGTCGTGCTCCACTCTCCCGCTTGGCCCGTTCTGTTGCCGTTTGAATTCCGGGCGCCGCATTTTTACCGTATCAACCATGAACCACGCACCTATGTCCCAAGGTATTCGGCTATCCGACCCTAAAACACCGATTTTGGATTGTCGTCCAATTTGGTCACAGAACCCGCTTTACACAATGTCGATCACTCAATTGAACTTATAATCGGTGTTTGCTGAGACGAATCATCGGATGGTCTTTCCGGGGAAAGCGCATGCAAATAAGAACAATAAGTAGCTTGGGCCTTGCTTGGGTTTTCATGAGTGCGGCGAGCGGCGCTGAACCTCCCGCACGGGCAGCGGCGCAGGTGGAACGCGGCCAGGCTTCATATCTGCGCAACTGCGCATCCTGTCATGGCAGAAATCTGGATAACGGTGAATTTGCGCCTGCCATCAAAGGCCGAAGTTTCATGGACAACTGGGGCGGACGACCGGTCAGCGAGATTGCGGCGTATTTGCGCGCCAGCATGCCGCCCGGCCGCACGACTGAGTTGAACCAGGATGATTACACGGCGCTCGTCGCCTTCATCATGGATGCGAACGGCGCGCCGAGCGACGCCAAGAGCCTGCCGGCTAGTTCTGGATCGCCCACCGCAAATCGAATGCCGGGCGCGCCGGCGAGCGAACAGGCCAAGTTAAGAGCGACCCGCCTGGGCTCTCTCACACCCGGGGCGAGAATACCGGAATGGCCAAAGGCGCCGAGCCCTTTGAACCGCTACACGCCGGTCACCGAGGCACTGTTGGTTTCACCGCCGGAGGGCGAGTGGCTCACGTGGCGGCGCACCCATGACGCCCTGGGGTATAGCCCGCTGCAGCAGATCAACAAGGCCAATGTCGGCACTTTGAATTTGGCTTGGTCGCTGGCGTTGCCGGTCGGCATCAACGAAATGGAGCCCTTGGTGCACGACGGCGTGATCTTCGTTTTCAGTTTTCGAGACAACGTTCAAGCGCTGGATGCGCAGACCGGCGATGAACTGTGGCACTACGCGCGACAGCTGCCCGACACCACCATACCAACGACCAAACGCACCATGGCGTTGTTCGGAGATAAGCTTTTTATCGGTACCTCCGACGTGCACGAAATCGCACTCGACGCCAAGACCGGTCGGCTGATATGGGACCAGCCGATAGGCTCGCCTGATGCGGGATTTACCTTGAGCGGCGGACCGATGGTCGCGAAAGGCAAAGTCATGCAAGGCGTCGGCGGGGCGACCGCCGACGGCGGCGCCTACATCGTGGCGCTCGACATCGAGACCGGCAAAGAGGCCTGGCGCTTCTATTCCATTCCCCGACCAGGACAACCCGGCGGGGACTCCTGGAATGGACTGCCGCTGGAGAAACGGCATGGAGGATCGGTTTGGACATCAGGGAGCTACGATCCCGAACTCAATCTCGCCTTCTTTGGCCCCGGTAATACCTACGACACCGGACCTTTGCGTTATCCCAGCGGCAAGCGTGGAGTGACGAGCGACGCACTCTACACCGAGACGACCATCGCGCTCGATCCAGACACGGGCAAGCTCAAGTGGCACTTTCAACATGTGCGCAACGATCAATGGGATTTGGATTGGGCGTTCGAGCGGGAGATTCTCTCTTTGCGTGTCGGCGGCGAAATGAAGAAACTGGTGGTCACCGGCGGCAAGTTGGGCATCTTTGACGCGCTCGACGCGGCCACCGGCAAATACGCCTTCTCAGTGGATATGGGCTTGCAGACCTTGATCTCCGCCATCGACCCGAAGACCGGCGAAAAAACCATTGATCCCAAACTCCTGCCTGATCGGAACCATGTCGTGACGGTCTGCCCGCACGGCGGTGGGGGCCGCAACTGGATGCCCACCTCATACAACCCGCAGACCAAGATTCTGTTTGTCGCGGCTCAAGAGACCTGCATGGATCTTGCGCCCGTGGGAGACGGCGAGCGTGGATTCCTTTCCACGGGGGTGAGTGTCACGATGCACCCGCGGCCCGATAGTGATGGGCGCTTTGGGCGCTTGCAGGCCATCAGTCTCGAGCAGCGAAAAACGATCTGGCAGGATCGCCAGAGGGCGTTTCAAAGCGGCGGCGTCTTGTCGACAGCGGGCGGCGTGGTGTTCGCCGCCGCCACGGACCGTTGGTTCAGTGCCTATGATGATGCTGATGGACGCCTGTTGTGGCGGTCACGCCTCGCTGACATCCCCAATGCGCCTCCGATTACTTATTCGGTGGGCGGCAAGCAATACGTCGCCGTGGTCGTCGGCTATGGCGAGTCGGCGCCGTCCGTGTTCACCGTGCTGACCCCCGAAATACCCCTACCGATTGCGCGCAGCAGTTCGATTTGGGTGTTTGCACTCCCTGATTGAGTTGCCTCGCTCGCATTAGCGGCTTACAGAAACAGCAGTCTTTGCGTCGTCGCTTGTCTGACGGCGGCGAGGGGGATGCTGGTATCGAAAGTAACCAGCCTTCCCGCATGCTGAACCGCAAGAGCAAGCAGGTATATGTCGGTCAGCTGCCGGGCTCCATGAATCCGGGTCGAATCCACGATATCCGAATCCAACAGACTGATGTTGTCCGGCCAGAATTCATGAATACTTTGACGGCATGCCTCGGCCAGATGCTCGATGACCACCCGGGCTGGCAACGGGTTTGGATAGCCCGGATTCGACATGATGCGGATACATCCGTTTTGCGTGATCGGACAAGATGCCCAACCCTGCCGCGCGTGTTTCACAAACCAATCAATGGCTGAATCGTGAGACGCATGATCGGAGTCCAGCAGCGCGATCAGCACATTGACATCCAGTAGTGCGCGCACCGGCTATTGTCTGCCGTGGGTGCGGCTAGTACGCATCTTCGTCACGAAGCTTGTCGATCAGCTCATTGGTGACGATGCCGCCACGCCGAGCAAACGGCTTTAGCCCGTACACGGACTTGGGTTCCTTCACGGAGAGCGGCTCTTGCGGAGTCGTCAGGGCGCGTCGCGCCAGCTCGGAAATCACCTCGCCAATGGTCCTGCGTTCCCGCTGAGCCCGCTCCCTGGCGGCCTGCAGCACGTCGTCAGCAATGTCGAGCGTCGTTCTCATGCATCTGATGCTAACGCATCAAACATCACCCGTCCACTCACGACTCCCGATCTCGATGCACGGCCCACAGCAGGTTAGGGGGCAGGCCCGATCAAGTTCCGCTCCAGGATGCCGATGGTTGCGGTTTACGCGAGTCGCGCAGGTGAGGCAGTGAACATAACGGACCCGGCTCGGATTTTGATCGTTGATGACACTCGCGCCATCCATGAGGACTTCCGCAAGATCCTGCTGAGCCCGAAGTCCGATGACGGCTTGCGGGAACTGGACGCCGCGATGTTCTTCGATGCGGGCGAGGCGAGCAATCGGCTGGTCGAATTTTGCGTTGACTCGGCGTATCAGGGGCGGGAGGCATTGGCCCGGGTGCAGCAGTCCATCCAGGATTGCCGGCCCTACTCGGTCGCGTTCATCGACATGCGCATGCCGCCGGGATGGAATGGTCTCGAGACCATCGAGCGTCTGTGGGCGGTCGACCCAATGCTTCAAATGGTTATCTGCTCGGCGTACTCGGACAACGATTGGACCAACGTGTTCGAGCGTCTGGGTCGTTCCGACAAACTCCTGGTATTGAAGAAGCCCTTCGACGTGGTCGAGGTGGTGCAGTGCGCTCATGCGCTCAGTGCCAAATGGCACCATGAGCGGGCGCTGCGACGGCAACTCGATTCACTGGAACAAGACGTCTCCGAACGTACGCGGAGTCTCGAGTCAGCCAACAAGCAGCTGCGCCATTTGGCCACCCATGATGCTTTGACGAGCCTTCCCAACCGGATCCTGCTCGATGATCGGATGAGTCAGTGCATCGAACAGGCGAAGCGGGTGGGAGAGGGATTTGCGGTGTGCGTCCTCGATCTCGACCGCTTCAAACATGTCAATGATTCCCTGGGGCACCGCGCCGGCGACGAAATCCTCAAGCAAGTCGCCCGGAGGCTGCAAAACGTCGGGCGTGGCGCCGATACGGTCGCGCGCATCGGCGGTGACGAGTTTGTCATGATCCTGGGCCAGGCGCGGTCGCCCGATGACGCCGCGCGCGTCGGGTCGAAGATCGTCGAGGAAATGCGCGAGCCCATCCGGGTCGGCGTGCTCGACGTTCACATCGCAGTCAGTATCGGCATCGCCTTTTATCCGGCCGACGGCGCGACCGTTGAGACTCTGTACGCTCACGCCGACGCCGCGATGTACTGCGCAAAACAGCGCGGTGGCTCGGCGGTCGAGTGCTATTCGTCAAGCATGAACCTTGCGACGGAGAACCGCGTCAGATACGAGGCCGATCTGCATCGCGCGCTCAATTTGCAGCAATTCGAGCTGCACTATCAGCCCAAGGTCAGCGCCTTGACGAAGCAAATGCACAGCGTCGAAGCGCTGATCCGCTGGCGGCATCCGGTGGATGGCCTGGTGCCTCCCGACCGGTTCATACCAATGGCCGAGGAGTCGGGACTCATTGTATCGATCGGCGAGTGGGTATTGCGCGAAGCGTGCCGCCAAGTGCGCGCCTGGCAGGACCTGGGCCTGCCTGCCATGAGGGTCGCCGTCAACGTCTCCGCGCTGCAATTTCGCCGGCTCGATCTGGTCGAGACGGTGCAACGCGCCCTGAGCGACGCAGGCGTGGATGCCCGATATCTCGAGATTGAACTCACCGAAACCGCCCTGATGAGCAATCCCGAAGAGTCGGTCGAGATTCTGGAGCGACTCAGCCGCATGGGAGTCATCGTCTCGGTCGATGATTTCGGCACCGGCTACTCGAGCATGAGTTATCTGCGCCGCTTTCCGATCGACAAACTGAAGATTGACCGCAGCTTCATCAACCACCTGATGACATCGGCGGACGACGCCTCGATCGTGCGTGCCATCATATCGCTCGCTCACGGCCTTCGTCTCAAAGTCGTTGCCGAGGGGGTTGAAACCGCCGAACAGGTCGCGTGCCTGCAGAAGCTCGGCTGCGATCAATTCCAGGGTTTCTACTTCAGTCGGCCGGTCACTGCCACAGCGTTCGAAGAGCTGTTGAGGAGCGTTGCCGATGCCGGCGGCACTTGGAGCGAAAACGAGACGGACCGCACCCAAAGCAGACTGGCCATCTTGAGGCCGGCCGCAAAGGGTCAGTAGACGTGTTGAACGCTGAATCTCTGTCAATCGCCGCTGCAGCCACGATGTTCATCGCCGCTGTGCTGCTGTGGGCTTTTCATCGATCGACTCGACGAACGCAGGTGCGTCTCGCACGCGATGCCGAGCAGTCGCAGGCGCTGCTCGAGCGCTTGAGCGTCGCAACCCAGGCCGCCGGCATCTATTGCTGGGAACTGGATTGGAAAACCTATGCGATCACGTGGGATAAGAGCCGCTTGCCCGCCGCCGAGGCCGCCGCCGCTTCGCGGCGACATTTCGGTGCCGAACTGGGCAGCGACCTGTTCAAGTGGGTGCACCCGGACGACAAGGGTGCGGGTGGAGAGGCCATGTCAAAATCGCTGGCCCGCGGCGAAGATCATGTCGCCTTTCGCTACCGGTTGGTATTGCCGGACCGGTCGATTCGCCACGTGCAGGCGTTCGCGCGCACCTACTGCGATCCTGACGGTAAACCGCAAAGATCCTTGGGTGTGAGCTGGGACGTGACTGCAGAGGTCGAAGCTGCGGAGCGGGCGGCACGCAACGCCGCCAACGAGCGTGCGCTGCTCGAGCGCCTGAGCGTGGCGACGCAGGCAGCAGGCCTGCAGTGCTGGGAGTTTGATCTTAAGCAAAACAAGGTCGTGTGGCTCGATCAGGGACTGGGACAACAACCCCATGCGCCCGCCGAAGTTGAGGCCGCAGGTGCGGCCCTGTTCGATCGGATTCTTCCCGAGGACCTGCAGGGCTGGCGCGCCAAGATGGACGAAGCCGTGGCGCAGCACCGGCCGATCCTGTCGCAGCGCGCCCGCCGTCGCAACCCCGACGGCAGCCTCCATCACCTGCAGATTTACCAGCGCTTGTTCTATGACGAAGACGGTGAGGGCGCGCGCGCGGTGGGCACCATGCTCGATAACACCGAATCATTTCAGCGGCAGGCCGATCTTGAAGCGCTCTCGAGGCGCTTTGGCATCGCCACGCGCGCGGCCAATGCGGGCGTCTGGGAGCACCGCGTGCAGACCGGCGAAATCTGGTGGAATGAAACGATGTATTCGATCTATGGCTGCCCGGCCGGAACCTTCCAGCCCACTCTGCAAGCCGCCATCGCGATGATCCACCCGGACGATCTGGCCACGGCGCAAGCGGCATGGGACAACGCACTGGCAGGGTCGAATCAGCTGCATGTGCAGTTTCGGATCGTCCGCCCTGACGGATGCATCGCTCACCTCGATTCTCTTGCCACGGTCGTGCCGGACCCACAGGGGTCGGATCACCGCCTGGTGGGCATCAGCCTCGATATCAGCGAACGCGTCGCGGCCGAACAGCGCGAGCGGCGCTTGCAGAAGCAGCTTCGGGAAGCATCTCATCAATCGGGGATGGCTGAAGTGGCCACGGGCGTCCTGCACAATGTGGGTAATGTGCTGAACAGCCTTGGCGTGGCATCAACCACGGCACAGATGCGCCTGAAGGCATGGCAGATTCATCGCGTGGGTCAGGTCGCCGCCATGCTCAAGGAGAATCGCGGCGCCCTGGCGGAGTTCCTGACAACGGATGAACGGGGCAGGCACGTGCCGGAGTATCTCGCCAGCCTCGCCGTGCGGCTCGAGTCCGACATCGATGCCACCCAGCAGGATTTCGACGCGATCGGTGGGCACGTTCAATACCTGCGCCAGATCATTCAGGCACAGCAGTCGTTCGCGCGGATGGGCGGGGCCCATGACGAGGTTGATGTCAGCGAGTTGCTGGAGACCGCCCTGACTTTGAAGTGTCAGGATCTCAAGGGAGTGGCTATCACCCGAGATATCGGCTGCCCGCCAATCGTGCGCACGGATCGCTACAAGCTGCTGCAGATTATCGTCAACTTCGTTGCCAACGCATACGATGCGGTCATCGAGAACAGTGCAACCGCGCCGCGCATCGCCATACGCGTGCGCACCGTCCTCGACCAGATCGAGATCTCAGTCGAGGACTCGGGGGTCGGCATCGCCCCGGAGGTGCTGGCGCGCATCTGGGAGTTCGGATTCACGACCAAAACCCATGGTCACGGCTTTGGTCTGCATAGCGCTGCCGTGGCTGCACAGCAGCTCGGCGGAGCGATCTCCGCGCAAAGTGACGGCATCGGGCTCGGTGCACGTTTCTGCGTAACGATACCGATCAATCCGCCCGCCAAAATCGATCGCATTGCCGCGGCCTGACCTCGGTCACCCCGGTTACCTCAAACGGTATTGCCCGCATCGATGGTGATCACCGTCCCCGTGATGTTGCGGCCGCCGTCTCCGAGCAAGAACTCGACGCTTTGCGCGATATCGGTGGGCTCGGGCATGCGCTTCAAAGCACTGCGCCGCGCAATGGTTTCGCGCTGTGCATCGGAGAGCTCGTGCGTCATTTCCGTGGCGACGAAGCCGGGTGCAATCGCATTGACCGTGATGCCCAAGGGTCCGACCTCGCGCGCCAAGGCACGCGTGAAACCGACCAGGGAGGATTTGGTGGCACTGTACACCGATAGGCCGCTGTAACCGGTGGCCGCGACGATCGAGGAGATGTTGATGATCCGGCCGTCCCGCTGAGCCATCATGGATCGAACGACGTACTTCGTCAGCAGGATGGGCGACACGGTGTTGAGCTGAATGAGCCGCTGGATGTCCTGATCCCGCATATTGCTCAAAAGGCCGCTGGTGCCCAAACCCGCGTTGTTCACCAGGCCGTACAGCGGTCCAAAATCGCTGCGCAGTTGCTTCACCAGGGGCGCAATCGATGCCAGGTCGGACAAATCGCAGGCGCGAAATTCAATGGCGCCCGTGCCGCTGTCCTGGGCGCCGCGCTGCGCCGCCGTCAGTTCGGCGCTCAAGGTCCGTGCCACCGCGATCACGCGATAGCCCGCGCCGCTGAGGCGCAGCGACATCGCGAGCCCGAGCCCGCGGCTGCCTCCGGTCACGATGACGTTACGCACCGGGACGCACCAGCTTGCCGGCCGCGGTCAGCTCCAGTACCGGGACGAAGCGCAGCAATGCCGGCACCTTGTGGGCGGCAAGCGTGCGGCGGCATGCTTCCAGCAAGTCGTGCTTTACGCGTTCGGTGCCGTCCGCGTCAGCGGGACTCTGGCCATCGGACAGCACCACTTCAGCGACGATGACCGCACCCGTGATGGGATTGCGGCGCGCCTTCACCAGCGACATGCGCACACGCGGATCGGCGTTCAACACCGATTCGACCTCCTCAGGATAGACCTTCAGTCCCCCGACGTTGATCACACCGCCCTTGCGGCCCCGAAAATGGTAGCGCCCGGCCACGAGCTCCACCATGTCGCCCGTATCCACGAATCCGTCATCGCTGGATAGCGCAGCGGCGGCGCTGCCAAGGTAGCGCGTGGCGGTTCGGCCCGAACGGATCCAAAGCGTTCCGTCCTGTACCTTCATCTGGATCGGCGCGTTCACGTCGCCGACAAATTCCGCCGGAAAACCTGCAAGCCCATCGTTCACGTCGAAGGCCACGCCGGCCTCGGTGGAGGCAAAAGCATGTGCGACGCGCGCCTTGGGAAAGGCCGCGCGCAGGTTGTCGAGCACGGTTTGATCGGCCACTTCGCCCGACAAGCGCACATAATCCGGGTTGATGAGCGTGGTTTCGCCGCTCATCAAGGCCTTGCGCCAGTGCGATGGTGTGCCTGAAATATGCGTCACGCCCATGGTCCCGGCGCGCGTGAGAAAATCGTGCGTTGATTCGCCGGCGCTCGAGAGCACCAGCGGCGAACCGGAGAGTACGGCGCGCAAATAGATCTGCAATCCCCCGTAGCGG
This sequence comes from uncultured Gammaproteobacteria bacterium, assembly GCA_963831765.1. Lineage (GTDB taxonomy): Bacteria > Pseudomonadota > Gammaproteobacteria > Steroidobacterales > Steroidobacteraceae > Bog-1198. The sequence continues at coordinate 867,653 of CAWHRH010000006.1, read as the reverse complement.
CGAATGTCGTAGAACGTGCTCCAAACCGTGGGCCGACCGGCCCCTGGTTGCCGCGGCAATGCTCCCGCGAGGCTCTCAAAGCTGTGCACCACCAGCTTCGGCATGCCGGTCGTGCCCGAGGTCAATAAAATCCACTCGGTGGCTTCGCTGCACCGTCGCTGCAGGCTCTGCGCCTGCGGACGTTCCGCTGCCCTGTATTGGGTGATGGCGGGGGTCAACGGCGCCGCCGCACCATCGACAAGCACCGCATCAGCCTGCGCCGTCGCGGCGACGCCGCTGAGCTGTTCCGCGGTCAAATCGGGCGTGCACAGCACCAGCCGCCGTGCGACGCCGTCGAGTTCCGCCAGGGCAACGGCGGTGGGCAGCTGATCCTTTGTTGCCAGCAAGACGCTGCGGCCGCGCAACGACTCCAGCTTGCCTTGCAGGAGAGAACCACCGGCCAGATCCGCGAGCGGCACGGAAACGGCCGGCGCATGAAAGACGCCGGCAGCGGTTTCGTTCGGCCGGGTGATGGATTCCCACAAGGAACCGACGGGCAAGCGCGGCGAAAATCGGGCGTTGTCCGTCATTCGGGATCCTTGGGGAGAGGGCGTAAGCCTGCGCATTATCATCCAGGCAGCAAAGCGGCAGCAAGCTCGCTTAAGTCCTGTGGCATTCTGCGGAATATGTCGCTCGCGCAAAGCACCGTGAAAAATCCCGCCGTCTTGTCGGCGAGATTGCAAGCACTCTTTCCGCCGGGCACCCTGGTGGCGGAGCTTCGCGAGGCCGGTGATCCGATCTTTCTCTACCCCGAGGAGGCGGTGCACCTTGGCAATGCCGTCGCGGTACGCAGGCAGCAGTTCGCCGCGGGCAGACTGTGCGCGCGCCGCGTGCTGGCGGAGTTCGGAATCTTCAATTTTCCGCTGAAGGCGGCCGAGGATCGGCAACCTCTGTGGCCTGAAAATCTCGTGGGCAGCATCACGCACACCGATGGTTTTGGCGCCGCGGTGGCGGCCGACAAGGAGTCCTTGGCGGCCGTCGGCATCGATAGCGAAGTGGCGGGAAGGGTCACGCCTCAGCTTTGGCGGAGCATCTGCACGCCGGGTGAAATCCGGTGGCTGCAGGCCCTGCCCGAGTCGCAGCAGGGCGCCGCGGCGACCTTGATTTTCGCGGCGAAGGAGGCTTTCTATAAGTGCCAGTACCCGCTGGTCGGCGAATGGCTGAACTTTCACGATGCGAGCATTGAGGTGCCGCAATGGGGAGCGGCGGAAGGCGCAATGACGATCCACGCCAACAAGAGCATTGCATTCGCGCAACGGGCCTCGATGCCCCTCGAAGGCCGGTATTTATTTCACGAGCAGTTCGTCACCGCCGGCGTGGCGGTGGCGGCCGGCGCGCTCAGTACGCCTTGTCGTCGCGCAACACCTTGACGACGGTGAGCAGAATGATCTTGATGTCGAGCATCGGCGACCAATGCCGCAGATAGTCCAGGTCGTAATTCACCCGCGCTTCCATTTCTTCCAGTTGCGCGGTCTCGCCGCGGCAACCGTTCACCTGCGCCAGACCGGTGATGCCGGGCAGACACCTTGTGGCGCACCATGTAGCCCTTGATGAGCTTGCGGTATTCCTCGTTGTGCGCGACCGCGTGCGGCCGCGGTCCCACCAGGCTCATCCGCCCCTGCAGGACATTGATGAGCTGCGGCAGTTCATCCATCGATGATGCGCCGCAGCACTGCGCCGATTCGCGTGATGCGACTGTCGGATCTTGGACGCCTGCTGGATCTGCGCGCCGTCCTCGGTCACCCTCATGGTGCGAAACTTGTAGACGGCGATCTCGCGGCCATCCAGGCCGTAGCGGCGCTGCTTGAAGATGATGGGACCGGGCGAGGTGACCTTGACCAGCACGGCGATGAGCACCAGCAGCGGCAGCAGCAGCAGCAGGATCAGAGCCGGACAAGCCGATATCGGTGAGCCGCTTGGTGACGCCGCGATAGCCGTAGAAGGGTGTTTCGCACATGGCGACCACCGGAATGCCGTGGATCTCGCCCGGAGCGCGCTTGAATCAGATCGAATACGAAAATGTCCGGCACGTAGTAGATCGACGCCGTGGTGTCGCGCAGATCGTCCGAGCAGATTCATCACCCGCTTGACGTGACGGATCGGCAGCGCGATGAAAATGACGTCGGTGCGATGTCTCCTTCACGTAGCTGCGACAGGTCGCTCAAGGAGCCGACCAGCTTGGCTGCCGGTCTCCATGCCGAGCCGGTCGGGGCTGCGATCATCGAAGAAGCCGCTGACACTTCCAAGCGCATGCCGGGATTGGTCCGGAGGCGCCGTGCGAGTTCCAGGCTGCTGTTGTTGTAGCCGGCGATGATGGCGCTTGCGCTTGTCGAAGGCGTTCATCAGGAAGCGGCGCATGATCTCCTGCATGAACAGCGTCACCGCGATCAGCGCCACCGGCGTGACGACTGCCCAGGTGATGAATATGCGACGCGGATACTCAGCCAGCGACTTGGTCACGTAGCCGATGGCCAGCAGCACCGCCAGCAGCAGCAACCAGCGGAAGATGACATCGACGACGGCCGAGATCGCGCGCCGAGGTCAATTGCGTGCTCACGTCGCGCGGCGGCTGAACCAGCACCAGGCAGAGCACCGCCACGATGACGACGGCTGCGGAGGAGCGGATCGAAGACGCGTGCCGAAAAGAATGATGGTCAGCGTACAGCGTGGCGACGGCGACCACCGCCGGAATCACGGCCTGGACGCCGGTCAATACCGCGATGAGAAAGCTCTGCTTGAGCAAGACCGGCTGAGTCATCTGGTATCCGTCAAGGAGCGCACAGTCCCGTCGCCGTGTACGTATTTTGAGAGCGATGATTATGATCCGCTTACATCTTCACGCATGTCCAACGAATTAGTCGTGAGCTACTCTACAATAGGTTAAATCGAGGCCTCCGCTACCCGACCAGATGCTATTCTAGCCCCTCATGACAAACGTTCCATTACTCGATCTTAAGGCGCAGTACGCCCAAATTCGCGCCGAAGTCATGCCCGTCATCGAGCAGGTGTGCGCCAGTCAGCGCTTCATTCTGGGCGACCACGTGCTCGCTTTGGAGGCGGAAGTCGCGCGCTATTGCACCGCTTCGGCCGGCGTCGGCGTTTCCTCGGGCACCGACGCGCTGCTGCTTGCCCTGATGGCACTGGGACTGCACGGCGGTGACGAAATCATTACATCCCCTTTCACCTTCTTCGCGACCGCCGGAACCATCGCGCGCACCGGCGCGCGGCCGGTGTTCTGCGATATCGATCCGATGTCCTTCAATTTGTCGCCCGCCGCAGTGCAGACCTTCATCGAGCGGCAGTGCACGGTACAAGGCAGGGCAGCTGGTCAATCGAGTCACCGGCGGGCGCGTCAAGGCCTTGATGCCGGTGCATCTGTATGGCCAGTCGGCGGACATGGATCCCTTGATGTCGATCGCCAGGGAGTATCGGCTGAAGGTGATCGAGGATGCTGCGCAGGCCATCGGCACGGACTACCAAAAATGGCGTGCGTGTCGGCGCGATCGGCGACATCGGCTGCTTTTCATTTTTTCCGAGCAAGAATCTGGGCGCGTTCGGCGATGCCGGCCTGTGCACCACCAACGATGCCGACTTGGCCGAGAGCATGCGGGTGCTGCGCGTGCACGGCGGCAAGCCCAAGTACTTTCACGCGGTGATCGGCGGCAACTTCCGCATCGACGAGCTGCAGGCCGCGGTACTTGCGCGTCAAGCTGAAGTACCTGGACGAATGGACCGCAGGCCGGCAGCGCAACGCCGCCGTACTACGATGCAGCGTTTGCCGTCGGCGAACTTTGCCGAGCAGGTTGGCGCACGCCGCACGTCCTGGGCGGCAGACACATTTTCAATCAATACGTGGTGCGCGTGCGAGCGGCGCGATGCGCTGAAGGATTTTTTGACCGAGCGCGGCATCGGCACGGAGATCTACTACCCGGTGCCCCTGCACCTGCAGAAGTGCTTTGAGTACCTGAAGCACCGGGCGGGAGACTTTCCGCGAATCCGAGCGTGGCCGCCGCTCGAAACCCTGGCGTTGCCGATCTATCCCGAACTCACGCAGCACAGCTCGACGCACGTGGTTGCGAGCATCGCCGAGTTCTATCGCTAACGCGCGGGCTGCGCTAGACTCTTCTTGAAGTCGTCCGGCAGCAGCTGGTGGCGCGACAGCAGCTTGTAGAAATCGGTGCGATTGCGCTTCGCCAGGCGCGCCGCCTGGCTGACGTTGCCGCCCGTGATCTGCAGGATCTGCGACAGATAATTGCGCGTGAACTCATCGCGCGCTTCATCGAAGGAGGGCAGCCGCGTCGGGTTGCCGCCCAGCGATTGCTGCACCAGTTCCGCGGTGATGATGGCGCCATGCGACAGCGCCACGTTCTGGCGCACCACGTTGTAGAGCTGACGCACGTTGCCCGGCCACTCGGCGGTCGCCAATAGCTCCACCGCTTCCGGGGCGTAGATCTTGCGCTGGCCGCTTTCCTTGGCGATCTGCTCCAGAAAGTGCGCCACCAGCAGCGGGATGTCCTCGCGGCGGCGGCTCAGGGAGGGCATCTCGATGTGCACCACGTTCAGCCGGTAGTAAAGATCCTCGCGAAACTGACCGCCCACCATCAATTCATGCAGGTCGCGATGCGTGGCGGAGATGATGCGCACATTGGTCTGCACCGCATCGGCGCCGCCCACCGGGCGAATTGCATTGTCCTGCAGCACGCGCAGCAGCTTGACCTGCAGCCGCATCGGCATGTCGCCGACTTCGTCGAGCAGCAGGGTGCCGCCGTCGGCGGTCTCGAACAGCCCTTTTTGCGCGCGCGTGGCGCCCGCAAAGGCGCCGCGTTCGTGGCCGAACAGCTCGGACTCCAGCAGATTCTCGGCCATCGCGCTGCAATTGACGGTGACGAAGGGCTTGTTGCGGCGCGGGCTGGCCTCGTGAATGGCGCGCGCCAGCAGTTCCTTGCCCGTGCCGCTCTCGCCGGTCAGCAGCACGCGCGCGTCGGTGCCGGCGACCATGTTGGCCTGCGCCAGCTTGTCCTCCATGAGTTGATTGCGCGTGACGATGTTCGCGCGCCAATCCTCGTCGACATGGGCAAAGCCCGAGACTTTGAGCGCCTTTTGCACGTGATCGAGCAGTTCCTGCTTGTCGACCGGCTTGGTGAGGAAGCCGAAGGCGCCGCTCTGCGTCGCGTGCACGGCATCGGGGATGGTGCCATGCGCGGTCAGGATGATGACCCGCAGTCCCGGCCAGCGGCTCTGCAGTTCCTTCAGCAGGCCGATGCCGTCCATCTGGTCCATGCGCAGATCCGTGATCACGAGATCCGGCCGGAAGCGCACGCAGGCGGCCAGCGCCGCGGCGGCGCTTTCGACTGCCTCGACCTCGTAGTTTTCGGCGCGCAGGCGGATCGTCAGCAGGCGCAGCAGCCCCGGATCGTCGTCGACCACCAGAATGCGTGCCTTGCGCTTCTGCGGCGTTGAGTTGTCGCGCGAACTGGGCTGCAGCCCGAAGGACAGGGGGGTGGTGGCGGCGATCGAATAGGCGTTCACTGCAATCTCTCTCCGGGTATCCGGTTAGGGTGTGCTGGACGCTGTCGATCGTTGTTCGATATGCGTGACTGCCTCGAGTTTAGCCCGAGCCTCGTCCAAGGCCTTGCGCAACTTCGCATTTTCGTCCAATTCAGCCGCCAGGCGCCGGTTCATGGCCTGCACCTTGTCGCGACGAATCGTGGGGCACGTCATCTCGCATACGCGTGTTCTCGGCCTGCAAAATCAGCCGCTGTTCGACCTCTTTGAGCTGAACCATGGCCAAATAAGCGCTCCACCGGCAGGAGAGTTTCGGGCCTGGCCAGCAGTTCCGACAACTGTCGCTGCGCCGCGACGGGATCGCTGCCGCCGAAACCCGGTGTCGCCAACGCCAGGGCGTATCTTAGGCGGTTGCTGGTGGTGGGGGTCAATTCGGCCGCATCCTTGGCTGACTGGAACAATTCCGCCTGCCGCGCCGGGTCGCCCTGCGGCAGGTTGCTCATCATTTCGAGCAGCGGGGCGACGGCGCTCGAGTCCTGGGCCGGGCCGGCTTGTACGACCGGGGCGGGGGTCTTGGAGCTGCCGAAGCCTCCCAGTCCTCCGCAGCCGGCGACCCCGGCAAGCGCCCAAGCGCATGCGGCGAGTCGTTTGCCGTTATGCGGCATGAGCTTTTGCACGCGTGGCAGCGGTCTGGCGCAGGGGCAGGCGCACGCGAAAGTGCGCACCGCCGCCTTGGCATCGAGGATCTCGATGCTGCCGCCGTGTGCGTTGACGAATTCGGTCACCACCGACAGGCCGATGCCCGTGCCCTTGACATGTCCGCCCTGGGGCGTTTTTCCTTGGTAGAAGGCCTCGAAAATACGGTTTCGCTCATCCGCCGGTATGCCGGGGCCGCTGTCCATGACATCGAGCAGCAGTTGCTCGCGTTCGCTGCGCGCATGCAATGAGATGGTGCCGCCGCGCGGCGTGAACTTGATGGCGTTGGACAGCAGGTTGTCGAGGATCAGGCGCACCTTGCCGCGGTCGGCCAGCGCGGTGAGATCCTCCACCTGCACATCGAGGCGCACGCGCTGCGCCACCAGGGTGAGCTGCTGATTCTCCAGCACGCTCTTGATCAACGGCCGCAATTTGAACTCGGAAACCTCCAGGCCGACGCTCTTGGCCTGCCAGGCGCTGAAGGACAGTAGATTTTCGATCAGCCGCTGCAGCTTCATGCCGTTCTCGCGCAAGATGGCCGTGACTTCGCGCTGGCTGCTTTGCAGCTCGCCGACCGCGCCGTCCATCAGCAGTTCGGTTCCTTCGCGAATATTTGCCAGCGGCGTCTTCAATTCATGCGACATATGTCGCAAAAATCGGTTCTTTTCCTGCGCCAGGTCCAGCAATCGCCCGCGCAGCCACTCCAGCTGCGCCGCCAGGCGCTCCAGGTCCGCCGGGCCGCGGATGGCGATGGGCCGCGAGAACGTACCGCGGCCCAGTTCGCTGATGGCGCGGTCGATGGCGCGAATGGGCCGGCCGAACAAATAGGTGAATACGCCGACCACCGCCAGCGTCATGGGCACGAGCAGCAGCGTTTGCCACAACAGATTCTGCTGCGCCTTCTGCGGTCGCCTGTTCCAGGCTCGCGGTCTCGCGATCGATCTGCAGGCTGATGCGATCCGATACATGCGAGGCGGCCTCCGAGAGCTGCGGAAAGGTGCCGATCAAGTCCGCCATGTGCGGCGAGTTGGGCGCCGCGCGCTTGATATCCTGCTGCAGTTGCTGGGCCTGCGCCTCGAGATCGGCCATGCCTTTTTGCGATGCTGCATCCAACGGCAGGGTGAGCAGCTCGTGAATGGCGGTCATCAGGCGCGCATGGTGGCGCGCATAGACCTCGAGCAGATCCGCGTTGCCGATGATCTGATACAGGCGCGCTGTGACGCTCGAGCGCACCGATTTCCTCGAACATGCGCTGGTTGTTGCGGGTGCCCTGCATGCCGTGAATCACCAGTTGCTGGCTGCGCACCGACAGGCGATTCATCTGCACCGCTGCGTTCACGATGGCAAACAGCAGCGGCGCCGCCACGATCGTGAAGCCGATCAGCATCAGCCCGCTCAACGACCTGGGTCTGGGCAATCGCATGCCAGGCATTCTAGCAGCGCTTTGCAGTCAAAAAGGAGTGACCGGTTCGGTTCTGTAGAATTGCCGCATGAGCACCGATGCACCGTATTCCCAGCTTTCTCCCGAGACCGTGCTCGATGCGATCGAGGCGGTCGGGTTTCGCTGCGACGGCAGGGTGCTGGCGCTCAACAGCTATGAAAACCGGGTGTATCAAATCGGCATCGAGGATGCACGAGCCGCTGGTCGCCAAGTTCTATCGGCCCGGCCGTTGGAGCGACGCGCGCGATTCGCGAGGAACATGCGTTCGCCTCGGAGCTTGCGCTCAGGAGATTCCGGTGGTCGCACCGCTTACGCCTCTGGCGGCGAATCGCTGCATGTCCACCAGGGTTTCCGCTACGCCGTCTTTCCGCGCCGCGGCGGGCGCTGGCCGGAACTCGGCACTCGCGATGAACGCGAATGGGTGGGGCGTTTCCTCGGACGCATCCATGCGGTGGGCCGCGCCGCTCGATTCAGCGAGCGCGCGCGTTTGAGCGTGGAAGATCTCGGGCGCAATGCCCGTGATTTCGTGCTCGACGGCGATTGGATGCCGGACTACCTCGCCACCAAGTACGAGGACGTCACCGACGGGCTGCTGGAAGCGGTGGAAACGCGCTGCCTGAATTGGGGCGGCGCCGCACTGGGGCGAATATTGGGCGATTGCCATCGCGGCAATATTCTGTGGACCGACTCAGGACCGCACTTCGTCGATCTCGATGATTGCCTCACCGGACCCGCCATACAGGATCTATGGATGCTGCTCTCCGGGGGCGCGCAGGAAATGCGCACCGAGTTGCATGATCTGCTCAAGGGCTACGAGCAATTCCAGCCATTTGATCGCCGCGAGATCGCACTGATCGAGCCGCTGCGCGCGCTGCGCATGATTCATTATTCCGCGTGGCTGGCGCGGCGCTGGCACGACCCGGCGTTTCCGCAGGCATTTCCCGTGGTTTGCCGAGCCGCGCTATTGGGAACAACACTACCGCAGCGCTCGAGGATCAGCTGGCCGCGGTACTCGAGCCGCCGCTCGAGTTATGACGGCGAGTTGTGAACGCCTGCGGATTTGGTAATGATAGGAACATGACTGGCGAAAAGTTGGGGAAAAGGAGCGCCTGGGTTCCGGTGCTCTGTGCCGCAGTTGTCTTGAGTGCCTGCAACAAGGACTCAGGATCCAAACCCGCGGCCGCTCCGCAGGTGAAACCCAGTGCTCCGGTGCCGCAGAAGCGGGGCCCCACCGTCGCTGAACAGACGGTGGGCATGGTGGAAGCCGCGGTGCAGGGCAAATCGCAGGCGCCCGTTACGCTCAAGTTCGATTTGGCGCAGCGGCCCAAGGTGGGCCAGCCGCTGGAAATCAACCTGGCGCTGATTCCGCAAGTGGATGCGAGCCCCGCGACCATTCAAGTCAGCGGCGGCGATGATCTGACCGTCGCCGCGGGCGCAAATCAGTTCGATATTGCCGCCGCCGAAGCCGGGGAGCGTGTATCGGCAAACCGTGAATGTCACTCCCACCGCCGAGGGTGTCCTGCTGGTCGGGGTATCCGTGTCGCTCAAGCACGATGAAGTCACGGACGTTAAGACCTTTTCCATCCCCATTATCGCCGATAAGATGAAATTATCCAGCGCTTTAGTCCATAAAGCCCTATAATGGTGGGTTTCCCGCAGGACCCCATCGTGACTCAGAAACTTCGCAACATCGCCATCATCGCGCACGTCGATCATGGCAAGACCACGCTCGTCGATCAATTGTTGCGTCAGTCCGGGACGCTCGACGCGCGCAAGGACCTGCAGGAGCGCGTCATGGATTCGAATGATCTGGAGCGCGAGCGCGGCATCACGATCCTCGCCAAGAACACGGCGATCACCTGGGGCGACTATCGCATCAACATCGTCGACACGCCGGGTCACGCGGACTTCGGCGGCGAAGTCGAGCGCGTGCTGGCCATGGTCGATTGCGTGCTGCTGCTTGTTGACGCGGTGGACGGCCCGATGCCGCAGACCCGCTTCGTGACGCAGAAGGCCTTCAAGCACGGCTTGCGGCCCATCGTCGTCATCAACAAGATCGATCGCGACGAAGCCCGACCAGGCTGGGTGCTGGATCAGACCTTCGATTTGTTCGATCGCCTGGGTGCGACCGACGAGCAGCTGGATTTTCCCGTGGTCTACGCCTCCGCGCTGCGCGGTTTCGCCGGACTCGATTCGACGGTGCGCGAAGGCGACATGCAGCCGCTGTTCAAGACCATTGTCGAGCATTGCCCGCCGCCGGATGTGGACGTGGACGGCCCGCTGCAGCTGCAGGTCACGCTGCTGGATTATTCGAGTTATGTCGGTGCGATCGGCATCGGACGCATCAAGCGCGGCACCATCAAGCGCGGCATGTCGGTCACCGTGGTGTCCCGCGAGGGCGAGCAGCGCACCGAGAAAATCACGCAGATCCTGGGATTCCACGGCTTGACGCGGGTCGAGGTGGAGTCGGCCGGCGCCGGCGACATCGTGGCTTTCGCCGGCATCGCCGAACCGAAGGTTTCCGACACCTTGTGCGATCCGGCCACCGTCGAGCCGTTGCCCAGCCTGACCGTCGATGAGCCGACCATCAGCATGACCTTCGAGGTCAATACCTCGCCCTTCCTGGGCCGCGAAGGCAAGTTCGTCACCAGCCGGCAGATTCGCGAGCGTCTGGAGCGCGAGGCCATCCACAACGTGGCGCTGCGCGTCGAGCCGACCGTCGATCCCGACAAGTTCGTGGTATTCGGCCGCGGCGAGCTGCACTTGGGCGTGCTGCTGGAGAACATGCGGCGCGAAGGCTACGAGATGGCGGTCTCGCGGCCGCGCGTCGTCATCAAGCAGATCGACGGCGCGGCCGCACGAGCCCTACGAGCAGGTCACGGTCGATGCCGATGCCGACGCGCAGGGCGACATCATGTCGGCGCTCGGCAGCCGCGGCGCCGAACTCAAGGACATGCAGGCCGACGGCCGCGGCCGAATTCGCCTGGACTACATGGTCCCGTCGCGCGGCTTGATCGGTTTCCAGACCGAATTTCGCACCATGACCCGCGGCACGGGTTTGCTGCACCATGTATTCGATCACTACGGTCCGGTGGTGCAGCGCGAATTGGGCCAGCGTCCGAACGGCGTGCTCATCGCGAACGGGCAGGGCACCGCCCTGGCGTACTCGCTGTTCAGTCTGCAGGAACGCGGCCGGCTGTGCATCGGCCCGGGCGAGGAAGTCTACGAGGGCATGATCATCGGCCTCAATAATCGCGACAACGACCTGGTCGTCAACCCGCTGAAGGGCAAGAAGTTGACCAACATGCGTGCGGCCGGCAAGGACGAGAATGTCGTGCTCACCCCGCCGATCCGCTTTTCGCTGGAACAGGCGATGGAATTCATCGACGATGACGAACTCATCGAAGTCACCCCCAGTTCGGTGCGCCTGCGCAAGCGCAATCTGAAGGAAACCGATCGCAAGCGCTCGGAGCGCGAAACGGCGGATCAGGGCATTTAACGGAATATTGCGAAATCCGAGACGCGCGTCACGCCGCGACTCGGGCATCTCCCTAACATCTGAGGTATTCCGGTACCAGGCGCCGGACCTTGCGGGAGATCTTCAGCTTTGTCACGCGATATCGCGGCTGCAATCCGCAGCGAAACCGCGCCAGCATTAGACGGTCTCAACCACCTGCTGGAGCGCCAGATCGCCGAGTCCGCCGGGCGCGGCGGCGGGATCGATCTGGACCGGCTCCTGAAAACAGTCAGTGCCCACTACGATCGGATCGATACCGAGCGGCGCGGCGTCGTGCGTTCCATGCAGCTGATGTCCGACGAAGCGCACGCGCTGACGCGCGAGATTCGCGAGCAGACAGCCTCTCATCTGCAGGCCATCCTCGACAACGTCAAGGATGCCATCCTCACGGTGGACGACAGCGGCTGCATCGAAACCTTCAATCACACCGGCGAGCGCATCTTCGGCTACTCCGCCGCCGAGATCCTCGGCCGGTCGATCGGATTCGTTCTGGCCGACGTCGATGCGAATGATCCATGCGAATATCTCGAGCGCCTGGCGACCAAGATCGACGATACGCACGTGGACCTGGCCGCGACCCAGACCTGGGGTCTTGCCAAGGGCGGCAACCGCGTCGCGGTCGAAATCGCGGTCAGCAAGGCCAAGCTCAACTGGCGCGACGGCTACATCGTCTGCATCCGCGACATCACCGAGCGGCATCTGGCCGAGGTGTCGGTGCGCGAGAGCGAGGGGCGCTACCGCACGCTGGTGGAGCATGCGCCCGAAGTGATCGTGGTGTTCGACGTCGATGCGGGCAAGTTCGTCGACGTCAACGACAACGCCTGCCGCTTCTTCAAGATGAACCGCGACACGCTGCTCGCCAGCGGACCCGACAAGATCAGTCCCGCGCATCAGCCCGACGGCACCCCGTCCTTCGGCGTGGCCCGCGGCTATGTCGAAAGCGCGCTGGCCGGCGCGGTGCCGGTGTTCGAATGGCTGCATTGCGACTCCGACCGGGCAGAATTTCCCCTGCGAAGTGCGGTTCGTGCGCCTGCCGAGTTCCAATCGGCGCCTGCTGCGCGCCAGCATCATCGACATCACCGAGCGCAAGCGCGCGGAGGCGATTGCGGTCGGCGAGCGGCGGGTGTTCGAGAAGATCGCCGCCAACGCGCCGCTGTCCGCGGCGCTCGAGTCGATCTGCGAGGTGATCGAGCGCGCCATGCCGGAAAGCTGCTGCGCCATCAGTTTGTTGGACAACGCCAAAGCCGGCCCTGAGATTTTGGCGTGGCGCCGAATCTGCCGCGGGAGTTCGTGTGGGCGATGGACCATGCGCCGATCGGCATACGCTACGGCTCCTGCTCGGCCGCGGTGTACCTGAGCCGCCTGGTGATCGTCGCCGACGTCGAGACCGACGCGCTGTGGGAATTTCGCCGCGAGGCCGCGCGTGCATGCCGGGGTCTGCGCGCCGCCTGGTCGACGCCCATCGTGGCCTCGGACGGCCAGGTGGTCGGCACCTTCGCCGTCTATCGGCGCCAACCCGGCGTTCCCCTGTCGCGCGATCACGAACTCATGCTGCGCATGGCGCAGATCGCCGGCATCGCCATCGAACGGCGCGCTGCCGAAGATGCGCTGCGCAACAGCGAGTCGAAATTTCGCGGCCTGTTCGAGAAGCGTGATGGAAGGCGTCTATCAGACGTCGCGCGACGGGCGCATCCTGGTCGCCAATCCGGCGTTCGTGAACACTCCTGGGCTACGCCTCGGCCGAGGAACTGTATCAAGTCCCCGCCGGCGCGCTGTACTGGTACCCCAGCGATCGCGAGAACTTCGCGCGGCGCGTGGAGATCGAGGGCGAACTGCGCAACGAAGAATACGTCATGCGCCGCAAGGACGGCTCCATGCTGGTGGTGGTCGATAACTGCCGCGTGGTGCGCGATTCCCTGGGGCGCGTCAGCGGCTTCGAGGGCACGCTCACCGACATCACGGAGCGCAAGAAAGCCGAGACCGCCGTGTTCCAGGCCAAGGAGCGCGCCCAGGTCACCTTGCAATCGATCGGCGACGCCGTCATCACCACCGATTCCGAAGGACGCATCGATTACATGAATCCGGTCGCCGAGAGCCTGACCGGTTGGGAGAACCGCGAGGCGCAGGGGCAGCTGATCGGCAACGTGCTGACCGTGGTGGATGAGATGACCCGCGAGCGCAGCGAGAGTCCGGTCACGCGCTGTCTGCGCGAAGGACAGGTGCTGGGGCTCGCCGAGCACACCGTGCTGGTCAATCGGCGCGGCCAGGAAATCGCCATTCAAGATTCCGCGGCGCCGATCCGCGACCGCGCCGGCAATCTCATCGGCGCCGTCATGGTGTTTCACGATGTGAGCAAGGAACGCGGCTGCATCGCGCGCTGCACTACCAGGCCAGTCACGATGCGCTTGACCGGTCTCATCAATCGACGCGAATTCGAGAATCGCCTGACCGCGCGGTGGAAGAGGCGCGCTCGGAAGCGCAGGCGCGCCATGTGCTCCTGTATCTGGATCTGGATCAATTCAAGCTGGTCAACGACACCTGCGGACATCCGGCCGGGCGATCTGCTGCTGAAGCAGATCACCGGCGTGCTGCAATCGCGCGTGCGCGGCGGCGACACGCTTGGCGCGATTGGGCGGCGATGAGTTCGGCATCCTGCTGCAGCATTGCTCGCTGGATCAGGCGCATGCGCATCGCGGAGACGCTGCGCCAGGCGATTCGCGACTATCGATTCAGCTGGCAGGACGGCGTGCTGACCGTGGGTGTGAGCATCGGCATCGTGCAAATCACCAAGGAGATACCCACGGTCGCCAACGTCATGAGCGCGGCCGATGTGGCCTGCTATTCGGCGAAGGACTCGGGCCGCAATCGCGTTCAACTGTACAAGCCGGACGACATGCCGGAGCGGCACCGGGAAATGCACTGGATCTCCAAGCTCACGCGTGCCCGCGACGAAAGCCGTTTCGAATTGTTCTACCAGCCCATCGTTCCGATCGGCGCGAACGCGCATCGAGCGCGAACACTTCGAGCTGATGCTGCGCCTGCGGGACGAAAGCGGGACCATCGTCACGCCCGCCGAATTCATTCCCGCCGCGGAACGCTACAACATCATGCCCTCGATCGATCGCTGGGTGGTGCGTCAGGCTCTCGACCGGGTGGTGCATCGCATCGCGTCGGGCGTCAAGCCTTTCACCATCGCCGTGAATTTGTCCGGCACCTCGCTCAACGATGAACGATTTCTCGAATTTCTGATCGCGGAACTCAGCGCCGGCGAATTGGCCGCGGGCGCGATGTGCTTCGAGATCACCGAAACCGCCGCGATCGAGAACCTGGGCAACGTCGTGTACTTCATGCGCGAACTGAAGTCCCGCGGCTGCCACTTTGCGCTGGACGATTTCGGCAGCGGACTGTCATCCTTCATGTACTTGAAAACCTTGCCGGTCGACTATCTGAAGATCGACGGCCAATTCGTCGAGAACGTCACCCGGGACCCGGTCGATCGCAGCATGGTGGCGGCGATCAGCCAGGTCGGCAAGGCCATGGGCATTCAAACCATCGCCGAGCGGGTGGAGTCGCCGGAAGTGCTGGCGGAACTGGCGAGGTTGGGCATAGGCTACGCCCAGGGGTTTTACATCGCCAAGCCCCGTTCCACACGAGAATTTCCGTACCTGCGCTAGACTGGAGTACCCTTGGAGGCTGGTGAACTCGGTCCGAATAAGGAGAACTCCACATGATTCTGGGCATGTCGACCGCAACGTTTACGCAACTTCACGTGATCATCAGCCTGATCGCCATCATCAGCGGCGTCATTGTGCTGTATGGGATGCTGGGCGCCCGGCGCATGCCCGGCATGACGGCGCTGTTTCTCGCCACCACCGTGCTCACCAGCGTCACCGGCTTTGCCTTTCCGACGCCGGCCGATGCACCGCGCGTATTGGGTTCGCTTGACCCGCCAAAAGTCATCGGAGCCATCTCGCTGATCCTTTTGGCACTGGCCATTCTCGCCCTCTACTCCAATAAGCTGGCCGGATCCTGGCGCGGCGCTTATGTGATCAGCGCCGTCATCGCTCTTTACTTCAATTGCTTCGTTCTGGTGGTGCAAACATTCCAGAAAGTCGAGTTCTTCCATTCGCTGGCACCCACGCAAAAGGAACCGCCGTTTGCGGTGGCCCAGGCCGCGCTCCTGATTTTATTCATCGGCTTAGGCGTTGCGGCTTTCAGGAAATTCAGGCCCTTGACCCGGGTGTCGGCCCTGGCGTGAGGATGCGGGAGGCCACGTGAACCACGCGCGAACACAGAGGCAAAGCTCCCGGGCCGGCGTCCTGCTGCTGGCCCTGCTGCTGTTTCGAGCCTACATTCCCGCGGGCTTCATGCCGGCAGCCGGCGCGCCCTTCCTCTTGGAATTGTGCCCGAGCGTCGCGGCCGGGATGCCGGCGCATCATCAACACCACCACCCCTCGGGAAGCCACGTCGATTTCGAGACCTGCCCCTTCGGCAGCGCTCCTGCATCGGGGCCGATTTCCCATCACCTCGATTTAGCGCTCGCCGCACCGACGGCTTCCGGGCCCATCGTTGCGTTCACCACCGCGCGCATCACGGTTCGGGCGCAACACGACCACCAACCTCGCGGACCGCCTTCCCACGCATGATCTGAAATCATGACGCGACCCATTTTTTGGGCCGTGCCTGTTTTTGCCATGCATGGGAGATCTGCTGATGAATTTTTCAATGAGGCGTTTGGGCTTCACGGCCGCCTGTCTGGCGTGCCTGCCCTTGAACTCGCAGGCCTGCGCCACCTGCGGCTGCACCTTGAATGCCGATGCCGCCTTGGGCTTTGCCGTCGAGCCCGGCTGGCGCTTGAGTTTCGAATACGACTACATCGATCAAGATCAGCTGCGCAGCGGCACCCACGCGATCTCGACGGTGCCCGACGGCGACGAACTCGAGCACAACACGACGAATCAGTACGGCACACTGGGGTTGGATTACAACTTGAGCGCCGATTGGAGCATCGATTTGCGTGTTCCTTATGTCTATCGCACGCACTCAACGTACGGGACCTACGATTCCACGGTGCCGCTGCCGCCCCTGAGTTATGCGCTCAGCCAGGGCCTGGGAGACATCAGAGTCCTGGGCGCCTTCCAGGGAATATTGCCCGATCACAATCTGGGGATTCAGTTGGGCTTGAAACTCCCCACCGGACGCTATGGCACCGATGTCAAATTCGACAGCGGCCCGCTGGCGGGGCAACCGCTGGATGCGAGCCTGCAACCCGGCACGGGCAGCACCGATGTGATCGTGGGTGCCTACTATTATCAGGCGGTCAGTGAATCGTTCCAATTCTTCGCCACCGCGCAATTTCAAGGCGCCATCATCAGCAAACAGGATCAGCCCGGCAATGATTTTCGCCCTGGAAACTCGACCACGGTGAGCCTCGGGCTTCGCTACGAGACCCATCCCAACTGGATACCGCAGCTGCAATTGAACCTGCTGCACAAAGGCGTCGACACGGGTGCTCTGGCCGATATCACCGATACCGCAGGCTATGTCGCTTATTTAAGCCCGGGGCTGACCGCAAAGCTTCATGGCAAGCTGTACGCCTACGGCTTTGCGCAGCTGCCCGTATACAGCGATCTGGTGGGCAATCAGCTGTTTCCCCGCTATACAATCAGCGTCGGCGCGAGCTACACATTTTAGGATGGCCCATGAGTTTCGAATTGCAACCCACCATCCATAACGAGATCGTGAAGATAGAGCCCCTCGGTCCCAATGATTTCGAGATCCTGTACGCGGTGGCGGCGGACCCCTTGATCTGGGAGCAGCATCCGAACAAGGATCGCTATCAGCGGCCGGTCTTCGAGGGCTTTTTCAAGGGCGCCATCGCATCGGGTGGAGCTTTTCGCGTCATCGATGCCGTCAACGGCGAACTCATCGGCAGTTCCCGGTACAGCGACTACGATGAGTCCAGGCGCCAGATCAGCATCGGTTACACCTTCATCGCCCGCAGCAGGTGGGGAGGACCGCACAACCGATCTCTAAAAACCCTGATGCTGGATCATGCGTTTCGCTTCGTCGATCGAGTGACGTTCAAAGTGGGCGTCAACAATTGGCGTTCGCGCAAGGCCATGGAGAAGCTGGGCGGGGTTTACATCGGCCAGGAGATGGTGAGCTATTCCGGAGAGGCCCAGCACCTGAACGTCATCTTCAAAATCGACGCCGCCGACTGGGCCAAGCGGCCGCAGCGCAAAACTTAAGGCAATCGCTCCAGGGTCACGCGCAGGCCATCGCGAGGTTTGGCGATCGGCACCAGCTGGTAGGGCATGGTGTATCCCGGCGTGGTGCTCCAGCGATAGCGCAACAATAGCTGGTGCATGATTGCCTTGACCTGCAATGTCGCAAAATGCTGGCCGATGCACATATGTGCCCCGCCGCCGAACGGCGCCCAGGCGTAGGCGTGCCGCTTGTCTTCCTGGCGCGCAGGACTGAAGCGTTCCGGATCGAATTTTTCAGGCTCGCTCCACAGCGACGGCATGTAATGAACGTGCATGGGGTACACGCCCACCAGCGTACCGGCGGGAATCTTGAATCCCTGAAATACCGTATCGCGCACGCACATGCGCGGCATCGAGGTCAGCGGCGGAATCAAGCGCAGCGCTTCCTTCATCACCCACGACAGCTCTTCCATTTGATCGAGGTCATCGTGCTCGAGGCGCGCCTTGCCCAAAGCCAGTGCCTTGGCGCGCAGCCGCTCCTGCCACTCCGGATGACGGGCCAACTGGTACATCATGGTGGTCAGTGTGCTGGTGGTGGTGTCATGCGCCGCCATCATCAGAAAAATCATGTGATCGATGATTTCTTGATCGGTGAAGCGTTCGCCGTCCTCGCTCTGCGCATGGCAGAACTCGCTGAAAAAATCGCTGGTATGCGTTGCCCGCTTGGCGGGCAGAATCTCGCGAAAGCGTCTCACCAGCACTTCGCGGCCGCGTATTCCGCGCCACAGTTTCAGGCCCGGAACCGCGATGCGAATGACCGTGACCGATGCCGCCACCGTCGCCACGAAGGCCTGATTCAGTTCCTTGGCGCGGCGGCCCAGTTCGACGCCCATGAATACGGAAGCCGCCAAGTCCAGCGTCAGCTGTTTGAGGAGCGGGAACATCTGCCGCGAGCCTATGGTTTGATTCGACGGCATCCATGCGCTTAAGCCTAAATCGATGGCCGGCCCCATCTGCTCGAGGTAGGTACGCAACGCGGATTTTCGAAATGCAACCTGCATGATGCGCCGCTGGTAGCGATGTTCATCGCCGTCCATGGCCATGATCGCGCCCGGGAATACCCTGCCGATGTAAGGTTGCCAGCCGAGTTCGCTGGAAAAAGCGCCATCGCGATTCTTCCACACGAATTCCAGCGCGTCCGGTCCCGTCATGCTGATCATGGACACGCCGCCCACCTGATTCTTCCAGACCGGCCCGTGGACTTTCTCCACCTTATTCAGAAAGCCGACCAGATCGCTGCGCATGGCGATGATCTGCCGCAGCATCGATGAGCGTTGCGTCGGAATCGGTTTGAATTCGGCGACGGTTTCCAGCATAAGCCGATGTTAGCAGAATCTACTGAAACCTCAGCTTCACACCGCCGAAGAACGCTCGCGGCATCGCCGGGCTCTGGAATCGATTGTCGACGCCGGGGCCATTGCTCTCGGCACCCGCGGGAACGCCGGGTGCGCCGACGCCGGTGGGATCGCCATACAGACCGAGAGTCGAATAATGCTCATCGAAGAGGTTCTGCACATTGAAGAACAGTTCGAAATGTTTCGCCACCTGATAGGAGGTGCGCAGACTGACGACGTGATAGCCCGGCAATTGAGGATTTTGATTCGACTCATCGCCGCGGTACAAGGAGCTGTCGGCGAGCACCAAGGATCCGCCCAACGACCAGTTTTGGGAAATTGAATAGTCGGCGCCCAGTTTGAGACGTTGCGAAGGGATCAAGGGCAGCCGATCGCCGGGTGCGACCTGGATATTGCCATCGGCGTCCTGGTACGGATTCGACGGGGAATAGAGCAGCAGGGCCGAGCGAAACGTGGCATCGACGTAGCTGTATTGCGCATAAGAGGACCATTGACGGCCCACATAGTTGAAGCCGGCCTCGAACCCCTGGCGGCGGGTGGAGCCGACGTTCTGAAAAAAGCCTGTGCTGACGGAGCTCGCGATGCCGTAGATATCATCCTCGGAATTGGTTCTGAATAGACTGGTATTCCACGAGAATCGACCCAGGCCTGTCGCCGATTGTCCGCGCAGGCCCAGCTCGAACGTATGTGCGATCACCTGCTTCAAATTCGGCGGGTCACCGGCAAGGCTGGAGGGCAGCAAGCATGGCTGCGAGGGATCCGAGCATTCGATTTCACTCGCTGTCGGCGCGCGATTGTTGGTCGAGACGCCCGCGTACGAGGTGACGGTGGGCGTGAGTTTGTAGGTGGCTCCGATGGCGGGGTTGAAATGCGTGAATCGATTGTTGCCGTTCAACGCGGTTCCCAACTGATCCGACAAATCGATGTTCGCGATGTTGTATCGGCCGCTGGCCGTGACGGAGAGCCGCGGGGTGACATCGAATGTGTCAGTGAAGTAAAAGCCGTAGTACTTGTTATTGGCATTGAGATCGACCGGAGTCGCCGAAAAATCCGTTCCTTCGGGCGTGGACACGTACAGACCCGTGGGCAGCACGGTCAATGAGGAATCGAGTACGCCGACCTCGGTGCCGGAATAGAAATTCGTTTTTGCCGCATCGAGTGTCGCACCCAGGGCAAAGGCATTCTGACGGCCGCGGATGCGCGCGGTCGAGGTCAGTTGTAGAGATGCGCCCCAGCCGTTTGAAGAGATGCGTTCGAAGTCGTTTTGCCCGATGAGGGTTGCTCCGCCGTTCGAGATATCGGGTATCGGCGCGCCGGCTGAGTTGGTGAGCGGCGTTACCTCATCTCCCTGGCATAAGGATCCGGCTGCCTGCGTCGTGGTGCACGCGGTGTAGTCTGAGTTGTCGCCGTTGGCGACGCTTTGCCGATAATCCCGCGAGTACAGCACGCCCTGCAGGGCGAGCGTGTCGGTAAACTTATATTCGGTGTTCAGCGTGAAGAAATTCAGACTGTTGATATTGTTTTGCGGGCCGGTGAACACGTTTTTCGTGCTGATTGCCAGCGACTGGACGGGCGCCGCCCCCTGGCCGTACAGGCTGTTGTCCGCGCGCGCATAACTCAAGTCGACACTGAGGCCGCTTTCACGGACGCTCAAGTCAACATAGTACTGACGCACCGAGTCCTGCGCGAACAGCCGCCAGCCGTCCTGATTCAGAATTCGGGCCGCGGCATACAGTCCTAGCACGCCATTGTTCACGCCGTATTCCGCGGCTCCCTGGCGTTGGCTGAACGAGCCGCCGGACAATTCCGCATCGGCGCCTTGATGCGTGAAGCCGTTCTTCATGGTCACGGACACCGCGCCGCCGAGCGCGTTCAGTCCAAAGAGCGGGTTCGCGCTCACGATGTCGACCCGCTGGATGGCAATATCCGGAAACAGATCCCAGTTGACGGTGTCGCCGAAGGCTTCGTTGATTCGCACGCCGTTCTGGTAGACCGCCAAACCCTGCGGTGTGCCCAGCACCGGCGAAGCCTCAAACCCGCGATACAGAATATCCGGCTGGAAGGGATCCGCCAGCGTATCGTTGATATTGACGCTGGCGAGCCGTGTGCTCAAGCCGCCGATCAGGCTGGCGACCCCATTCTGTGCCAGGTCCTTGGAGGTGAGGGTTTGAACGTTTCCCGGCACCTTGTCGGCGTTCACGGTCATTCCCGGCACGGGTGTGGTCCCGACCACCACGATTTCCTGCAACTCGGGCGGAGCCCTGTCTTCGGCCAAGGCCGGTCCGCCGGGCAGCAGCGCTAAGCCCAAAACCAGGCGGCGCCCGTTCAACTGTGCATTTCGCATGGGCCGCGTTTTTCTAGCCGCGAATCGGCGCGCTATGCTGTGACGGTGAACACTCAAAACGCAGATGACACGGGGCGAAAGATCTTTGCGCAGCGAGATTTCGCGGTATGCCTGATTGGGTTCTCATCGCGGCGGTATCTTGAGGCGAATTCCGATGGCAGGCAAATCACCGTTCTTCTGGTCATGATGTGGCTGTCGTTCCTGCTCTGGGCAGCGCCCTCGCCGGCGGACAGCGACGAGGGCGCGTCGGTCGTTTACGCTGCCCGGCGCGGCTGGCATATCGACATCGGATTGGCCGCCGAAGATCTGGCGGCGCCGTTGAATACGATCGCGGCGGATCTTCCCGGCGTGCGCTACCTGTTCTTCGGATTCGGCGACATGCATTACCTGCTTGCCGAGAATCACAATGCTCCGCAAATGCTGGCGGCGCTATGGCCGGGAGCTGGGATCATGCTGGTGACGGGATTGATGGGTACACCCGACGCCGCCTTCGGCTCGAAATCGGTCGTTTCGTTGAGATTGAGCGCCGAACAGATGCGCGTTCTGCAATCTTTCATCTGGAAGTCATTTCTCACCGAAAATGACACTCTCACTGTTTATCGGAACGGTCCCTACGAGAACAGTTTGTACTTCCTGGCAACCTCAATGTACTCGGCGTTTCATACCTGCAACACCTGGGGCGCAGAGGCTCTGCATATGTCGGGGCTGCCCATTCATAGCACCGGCGTGATTTTCGCGGGACAGTTGTGGTCGCAGGTCAGGCGAGCAGAACGCCAAAACCATGGCGTCAAGAACACTGACGCCGGCGTCAAAAACAATGACGCCGTGTCAAGAGCATCCTTGCTCCTGACAGCGGGCGAGTGGCCGCCGCGCTGAACTCAAGGGCAGGGCGGTTGCGTGCCATCCTGGCAGACCACTGTTGCAGTCGAGCCGGGCGGTACCACAACGGTGGTTTTCGCCGGGGGCGCAGGCGGCACCACAACCGTGGTTTTCGCCGGGGGCGGCGGACTGCTGCTGCTGACGCAGCCTGAGAGTGCCATCGCTGCAAGCATCATCGCAGAAAGAATTTTCATGATCCCTCCACAGGGTTCGAATAGTACGCGGTTGATACTGAGTGACCGGCCGGCTTGGCGGGATGGGCCGGCGGCGTGCGCGCTCATCGGAGGATTGCGCGCCATTCGGTCGTCCGGCGCCTACATATCCTTTGGGCATGGGCATATACCGGGCATTGACTATGCTCGGGGCTTGGATGCCCGGATAATGGGTGGATGGCTGCAATTGGAACGGAACGAGTATTGACGGTTCATCACTGGAATAAAACCGTCTTCAGCTTCACGACGACGCGTGATCAGGCGCTGCGATTCGAGAACGGGCATTTCATCATGCTGGGCCTGCGCATCGAGGATAAGCCGGTGATGCGCGCTTACAGCATTGCGAGCGCCAATCACGAAGAGCACCTGGAATTCCTGAGCATCAAGGTTCCCGACGGCCCGCTGACCTCGCGCCTGCAGAACATCCAGCCGGGCGATGAAGTGCTCATCAGCCGCAAGCCCACCGGCACGCTGCTATTGCGCGATTTGAAGCCGGGCAAGCGCTTGTATCTCCTGAGCTCGGGCACCGGCCTCGCGCCTTTCATGAGCTTGATCAAGGATCCGGAGAGTTACGAGCGCTTCGAGAAGGTCATATTGGTTCATGGTGTGCGTTATCGCAGCGAGCTTGCCTATCGCGATTACATCGAGTGGGAGTTGACGCATCACGAGTATCTGGGCGAGCAGGTGCGAAACAAGCTGGTGTATTTTCCCACGGTGACACGCGAACGATTTCGCTACCAGGGCCGTGTGACTGAATTGATAGAAACCGGCAAGCTCTTTGCAGATATCGACGTTCCAGCCCTGGATCCGGCCGAGGATCGTGTCATGATCTGCGGCAGCCCTGCGATGCTGGTGGATCTATCGGCGATTCTCGATGTCCGAGGCTTCAAAATCTCGCCGCATGTGGGCGAACCCGGCGACTATGTCATCGAGCGCGCATTCGTCGCGCGCTGAGCACACCGGATGAAATCGGCGGATATACAGTATTGGAGGCTCCTCGCCACTGTATATGCGCGCCGCCTGAGTCCCGCGTAAAATCCGTGCATGCCGCGCAATTTCATCGGCCATCAAACCTTCAAGGGCAGGGGCGTTTCATCGAACGTTCCCGGCCGGTTCGATTCGCTTACCGTCGAGCAGTGGCACGACGGCTGGTACGAAGATGAAATCGTCGAAAATATAAGCGAAACCGTATTGCCCGACCGGGCGCGCAGCGTCATCACCTCCAATAATTCGCCGGACGTGGGCTTCGATGTTTCCATCAATCCCTATCGCGGTTGCAGCCATGGCTGCATTTATTGCTTCGCCCGTCCCACCCACGCCTACCTCGGTCTCTCCCCGGGACTGGATTTTGAAACGAAGCTTTTCTACAAAGCCGACGCGGCGAGCATTCTCGAGGCTGAACTCGCGAAACCGAGATATGTTTGCAAGACCATTGCACTCGGCATCAATACGGATGGCTATCAACCCCTGGAGAAACGCCTGCAGGTCACGCGAGGCATCTTGAGCGTCCTGGCGCGTTGCCGGCATCCGGTGACCATCGTGACCAAGAGCGCGCTCATTCTTCGCGACATCGATTTGCTCGTGGATCTTGCCAAGGATCAGTTGGTCTCCGTGATGTTGAGCGTCACTTCGTTGAGCGGCGAAATCAAGCGAACGCTCGAACCCAGAACCGCTTCACCGCAGGCGAGACTGCGCGTCATCCAGCAGCTGACCGAGGCCGGAATCCCCGTGGGCGTCCTTGTCGCACCCGTGATTCCGGCGATCACCGACCATGAAATGGAAGACATCTTGAGTGCTGCGCGGGATGCCGGTGCGGCGCGGGCCGGCTACGTATTGCTGCGCCTGCCGCACGAGTTGAAGATTCTGTTCCGCGACTGGCTGGCCGAACATTATCCGGATCGCGCCAAGCATGTCATGTCGCTGATCAACCAGGCGAGCGGTGGCAAGGACTATGACTCGCAGTTCGGCACGCGCATGCGCGGCACCGGCCCTTATGCCGAACTGCTGCGCACCCGGTTCGAGCTGGCGAAACGCAAATTGGGGTTCGCGGCCGCCAACGAACGATACGAGCTCAATACCAAACTGTTCAAAGCGCCCAAGCCCGACACGCCCCAGCTTGAGCTAGGGTTCTGAGGCCTGCCGCGGCGCGTTGTTCACGATCAGCTGAAACTTGCGCGTGCGTTCATTGAGCGGGATGCCGGCGACGATGGGGACTTCGAAGGTCACATTGCCCAGACCTTTTTGCTCGAGAATCGCTTGCAGCCGCGCTGTGACGCCGGACACCGCGGCTGCACGGCCTGCGTCGTCCAGCGCCGTCTCGACGCAGATTGGAAACCTGAACGATTGGGGTCCCGTGATCTGCATTTGAAATCGCGTCACGCGATCCACGAATATTTCATTGATGATATGCGGGCTGATGAAATCCCGGACCCCCGCGCCGTTGACGAAGACCGGCATCTGTTCGGCGCGCCCCACCAGATTCTCGATCAAGATATGACGCGCATCGGATCGACTGACGACCCGCAAAATATCGGACATGCGGTAGCGGATCAGCGGCAGGGTGTGATTGTAGAGATTGGTGATCAGCGAATGATCTTCGTGGAACTCGAACATCAGATTGTCGTCGAGCAGCGTCATCGTCTCGCCGTCCGGATTGGAGATTCCGAGCATCATGTGTTCCGTGCAGGCGTACAGGCTCAAAGCCGTCGCCTCGCCGAAAGCGGCGGAGAGAAATTGCAGATCCGCCTTGGTGGCGGTCTCGCCGGTGGCGGCTACGGCACGCGGCCGGATATTCAGCCTGCCGGCGCGCTGTTCCTCGCCCAGCATTCTTAGAGCCATGGTGTAGCCGAAGAGTATGTCGGGCTTGAATCCGTTGAGTTGTTCCACGACCTGCGGCAGGGGTCTGTTGACCTCGAAGGCCTGCGCATTGAGGAGCAGCCTTCCCAAGCCGCGCTGCATGGACGCGACTCCCGTGACGCCGGCGAAATGACCGCCGGTCGCGCCGTAGAAGGCGACTCTGATGCGGCGGAGCTTTGGCCATCGCACCTGAAAGCGGCCCCGATAGGCCGCAAAGTTGCGCCTCGCGCCCGCACGCATCCGGGCGTAATCGGCGGGCGCATGGAGAAAATAGCCGACTTCGCCGGAGGTTCCCGAGGTATGCATCACCGTGATTTCGTCGAACAGCAATTCCGCGGGGTCAGTGGAACGCGTGAGAAATTCCGCGACCGCTCTTTTGGTGATGCGCCGGTCGGTGACGATCTCATCGAAATTCGCCATGAGCAGGGACTTGGTCAGTACCGGAAAGTCCTCCGGCCGGCAGGTCTCGAGGTCGATCCCGCGCTCGCGGATGAGCTTCGCGTAGTAGGGCGAATTCGCGTCCGCGTGACGCACCAGCGCGCGAAACTTGCGCCGTTTTGCCGCTTCCAGTTCGGCTCGCCCCTGCAACTCCGCCATGAAATTGAGCCTAGCACAACCGCTTGCGCTGGCCATTGCGCGCGAGCCGGGCGCACAGGTCTGATAGCATCGTGCTCATGGTCGGTGCGACAGGGGAATTCGCGGGAAGTCGTGGCGGTTCGCCTCTCGAGGTGCTGCGGACTTTCTTGAGGTTGGGTGTCACAAGTTTCGGCGGACCGATCGCCCACATCGGCTATTTCCACCAGGAATTCGTCGTACGCCGCCGCTGGCTCGGCGAGCAAACCTTTGCCGATCTCGTGGCGCTGTGCCAATTTCTTCCCGGTCCCGCAAGCAGTCAGCTTGGATTCACCATCGGTCTGATGCGCGCGGGCTATTTAGGCGCGCTCTGCGCCTGGATCGGCTTCACTCTTCCGTCGGCAACTGCGCTCGTGCTCTACGCCTATGCTGCGCCCGCATTCAGGGGAACGATCGGCTTGGGGGCGCTGCATGGACTGAAGCTCGTTGCCGTGGCGATCGTGGCGCAGGCGGTGTTGGGGATGGTGCGCACGCTGACTCCGGATCGTGCGCGAGCGAGCATTGCGCTTGTTGCGGTGTTGATAGTGTCCTTCAGCAGCTCATCGCTCGGCCAAATCGCGGCGATTATTTTTGGCGGCGCACTGGGGTGGCGATTCTGCCGGGAGACCTCACCCGCGTCGACGGGGCACCTTGGGGTTTTGGTCTCGCATCGTGTGGGGCTCGCTGCGTTGGCCGCATTCGTGGTACTCGGGTTCATTCCGGGTGCCCCGTTGTTCGAGGCATTCTATCGCTCGGGTGCCCTGGTGTTCGGCGGTGGACATGTGGTTCTGCCTTTGTTGCGCGAAGCCTTTGTCGGCCCCGGTTGGATCGGCGATGATGCTTTTCTCTCCGGCTACGGCGCCGCGCAAGCTATTCCCGGGCCTCTGTTCAGTTTCGCGGCCTACCTGGGCGCCGTGGTCAGCGCTTCGCCTCATGGGCTGCCCGGCGCAGCGCTCGGCCTGGTTGCGATTTTTCTTCCCGGAATGCTGATTCTTCTGGGTGTGCTGCCTTTCTGGGAGTCATTGCGACAGCGCAGCGGCGCGCAGGCCATTATGCGGGGAGTCAATGCGGCCGTCGTGGGACTGCTGGCCGCGGCGCTGTACAACCCGCTCTGGACGACTTCGGTTCACACGCCCGCGGATTTCGGGATCGCCGTCCTCTGTTTTGTTCTGCTGGCTGCATGGCGCGCATCTCCACTCGTGGTGGTCATTGTCGGGGCGCTGGGCGGAATGATCTTGGGGTAGAGCCGCCATCTCGGTGGCGCCCCTCATAAATTCATGAAGCGGATCTCAACGCTCTGGCACGCTCGGCAATAAACGCTCGTCGGCCTGACGACTTCACGAGCTCCGTGAATTCCTTCAGGCGCTGCCATTGGAAACGTCGCGGGATCAAGAGTTCGGGCGGATTCGAGAACACCCGCGATCTTCCCGGCGCGAGATAGATCAAGTCGAACAGCGCCTTCTCAGGAGTCGCAATCTTTGCATTGGATCCGGATGACAACTCGAAGCCTTTGAACAGTTCCGGCGGCATGCGATGGAACGAGATTGTTCCCAGGGGAGTGCGGAGGCGACGGGGCCGCGCTGGCGTGACAGCGTAGACGACCGATGGAATTTGCTCGATCAACCCATGGTGAAACAGCGCCGATTGCAGAGAAATGTAGGCCGGGTAGGGGGCCAAAATCAGTTCGGGCAACGCAAGACGGTCGATCTTTTTGTCCACCAGCCATCGACCGCGGCTGAGATGGACGATCATTTCCTTGCTTGCAAGGCGTCGGAGGATCGCGGTCGCATTGCTGGTTGAGACCTGCAGCAGCGCGGCAACGTCACGCGTTTCAACGACCGGGGTCGCGAGGGATTGCAGCCGTTGCAGAGCTTCGATCTGGTTCATCGGCTCAAGGCCTCCAGACTGTCGACAACTTGTTTCTGCAACTCGGCCCAAGCCTTCCGAGGCTTATAGTGTTCCTGGTATTCGGGCTCCAGAAATGCCAAGACTTGGCCGGCGAACGCGTCATAGTCGACTGCAAGTGCATTGTCGATCGCGGTAGCCAGGTGAGTGGCTGCTGCCGCCGGCAACGGCTGCCGCGCCCCTCCCGCATCCAGCAGCAGCTTTAGATCGAACACATCCCTCGATTGAACCTCCTCTCGCAATGCCAGTGCCGAAACCTTCTGAGCGAATGCCGTACTCACGGAGTAGTGCTGCACGATTACCGGATAAAGGCGGTAAGTCTGGATGATCCCCGCATCCACGGGTTCCACCGCCTTCGCGCCGTCCAGGCCGCGCCGCGAGAATTCGATCTTTGTCGGTACCGCGGCGCCGGATTCGGTGATGCGCAGGGTCAGCTTCCAGCGCTGCGTGGTATGGGTCTGTTTGGACAGAGACGTCCTGGCGATTTCGATTCCCTGAGCTCGCAGCGGTTGTGCGAATGACTGCGCTTCGAGCACATGATTGACGTTGTTCCGGAGAGTACCGACAGCCATCGTGTGGATGTCCAGATCCATGTCTTCCGAGTAGCGGATGCTCTTGAAAAAGAAGCGCAGATTGCATCCTCCCTTGAGGGCGAAGAGGGACTTGTCTACGCGCGCGCCGAAGGCCCGCAGGAACAGCAGGTGGAAGATCTCGATGATCTGGCGGTCATTCCACATGGCTATGCATATTACGAGTAATCGACACATATGTCGACTACTCGTAATATGGGGGCGTGCCATGGATGTGAGCCAAGGGGTGGACCCGACCGGCGTGCTTTGCTCGCCGGCAACCGCTAAACTCGCCGGCGTGAAAGCGCCTGATCAAATTGACCGCCGGCTCTGCGTTGCGCCCATGATGGATTGGACGGACCGCCATTGCCGCTACCTGCACCGGCTGTACGCGCCGCATGCGCTTTTGTACACGGAAATGATCGTGGCCACGGCCATCGTGCGCGGTGATGTGCGCCAACTGCTCGATCACGACGCGGGCGAGCATCCGGTCGCATTGCAGCTCGGCGGCTGCAATCCGGCGGAACTGGCCAAAGCCGCTCGCATCGGCACCTCGGCCGGTTATGCCGAGATCAACTTGAATGTGGGCTGCCCCAGCGACCGGGTCAAGAACGGCTCCTTTGGCGCCTGTCTCATGCTCAAGCCTGAATTGGTTGCCGATTGCGTACGGAGCCTGCGCGAGGCGACTCATCTGCCGGTTACCGTGAAATGCCGCATCGGCATCGATGAGCGCGATGACTACGAATTCTTCGAAGGTTTCGTCGACCAGGTCGCTGCCGCAGGTATCGATGCACTCATCGTTCATGCTCGAGCCGCGATGCTGGGCGGCCTGTCGCCCAAGGAGAATCGCGAGATTCCGCCGCTCAAGTATGACTATGTGCATCGCCTGAAGGCGGAGCGGCCGGAATTGACGGTGATCCTGAATGGCGGCTTGTGCGATGGCGCCGCCGTCAATGAGCACCTGGCCCAGGGTCTCGATGGGGTGATGCTCGGGCGGGCGGCCTATCATCGCCCGGCACTGCTCGCCGAATTGGAGCGCGGGCTGCTCAACGCCGCGTGGACCGTTCCCGAGCCCTGGCAGATCGTTGAACGCATGGTGCCCTACGCGAAAGCCTGCAGACAGCGCGGGATTCGCCTGCATTCGATCACTCGCCACATGCACGGTGTGATGGCGGGTCGCGAGGGCGCGCGAGCCTGGCGCCGGTTTCTCTCCGAGGTGGCAGCTCAGCCGCAAGCGGCGCCGGAAACACTGTTTTCGGCTCTCCCCATCGTCAAGCAGGGCATTGCTGCATAAAAGGCCTTGAGCGGCCCAAGCCTGCGTTAAGTATAATAACCTTGGCAATGGGCAAAGAAATCGAAGTCGCCATCCTATTTGCCGATGTCGTCGGCAGCACCAAGCTCTACGAGTTACTGGGCGATCTTCGCGCGCGCGACATGGTGGGCATCTGCATCGAGGTGATGCGCGCCGCCACCGAGCAGAACCACGGCACGGTGATCAAAACCATGGGCGATGAGGTCATGGCGACCTTCCCCACGGCTGACGATGCGTTGAATGCCGCCGCCCAGATGCAGAAGCAGATCGCCTTGCACCCGCAGCTCAAGGTGGACGAACAAACCGTCGCCATCCGCATCGGCTGCAATTTCGGTCCGGTGGTGCTCGAGAATCGCGATATTTTCGGCTCGGCGGTGCACACCGCGAATCGCATGACCAGTCAGGCGAAGGCCGGCCAGATCATGACCACCGCCACCATGGTCGAGCATCTGTCGACCGAGTGGCGCGCCAACGTGCGCCAGATCGATATTGCGACACTGAAGGGACGCAGCAGCGAGGTGGCGCTGTTCGAGGTGCTATGGCAGACCGAGGACATCACCAGCATGGTGCCTTCCATCGCCATCACCGCGCGCGAACGCGAAAAAGCGGGCAAATCACAGGCGCTGCGCCTGCGCTACCAAGGTCAGGAGGTGCTGGTGAACGACGAACGCGCCAACATCACCATCGGCCGTGCCGAGGAAAATGATCTCGTGGTGAAGGGCAATCTGATCTCCACGGCTGCACGCCCGCGTGGAGATCAATCGCAATAAATTCATGCTGGTCGATCAAAGCACGAACGGCACCTTCGTGGTCGGCAAGGACGGTGAAGAGGCATTCGTACGCCGCGATTCCATGCAAATTCGCGGTGAAGGACTGATCGGTCTCGGCAAGGCTCCGGACAGCAACTCCTCCCAGGTGATTCGCTACACCTGCGAGGAATGAACGCGATCCACGGCGCGCTTCAGCTCCATCTTGAGCGACTGCGGCACGCGCTCGCCGAATTCGGCCAGGTACTTGCCGATCCCCTCGAACTCTTCCTGCCAGAGCTTCGGATTGACCGTCAGCAATTCATCGAGGGCGGCCGGGTCTATCCCCAGGCCCGTCAGATCCAGATCGGCGGATTTGGGCAAGTGACCGATGGCCGTGTCGCGCGCCGCGGCGCTGCCCTTGCAGCGATCGATGATCCAGCGCAGCACCCGCAAGTTCTCGCCGAACCCCGGCCACAGGAACTTCCCGGCGTTGTCCTGGCGGAACCAGTTGACGTGGAAGATTTGCGGCGGCGATTTGAGTTTGGCGCCGACGTTGATCCAGTGCGCCCAATAGTCGCCGAAGTTGTAGCCGGCGAAGGGCTTCATGGCCATCGGATCGCGGCGAACCACGCCCACGGCATCCGTGGCGGCTGCCGTCGTCTCGGAGGCGACGCCGGCACCCACCAGCACGCCGTGCAGCCAATTGCGGGCTTGGTACACGAGCGGCGCCAGTGCGCGGCGGCGGCCGCCGAACACGATGGCCGAAATCGGCACGCCGCCGGGAGCATCGGCAAGCTTTGAATAGCTGGGATTCTGCCTGGCGGAAACCGTGAAGCGTGAATTCGGCTGGGCCGCCGGGCCGTTGGCGGCATCGTAGGGGCGCCCCTGCCAATCGATGACGGGCTTGCCCTCGGTAAGACCTTCCCACCAAGGTTGATTGTCCGCGGTCAACCCGACGTTGGTGAAAATCGTGTCCTTACGAATCATGTCGTAAGCATTGCGATTGGTTTTGGCGTTGGTCCCGGGGACGACGCCGAAGTATCCCGACTCCGGATTGATCGCATACAACCGGCCGTCCTTACCCGGATGCAACCATGCGATGTCATCGCCCACCGTCCATACTTTCCAGCCTGGGTAGCTCTTGGGCGGGATCAGCATGGCCAAATTGGTTTTGCCGCAGGCGGACGGGAAGGCGCACGCCAGGTAGTGAATCTCGCCCTGGGGGTTCTCGATGCCGACGATGAGCATGTGCTCCGCGAGCCAGCCCTCCGTGCGCGCCTGCCAGCTGGCGATGCGCAGCGCGTGACACTTCTTGCCGAGCAATGCATTGCCGCCGTAGCCCGAGCCGAAGCTCTTGATCGAGAGCTCTTCCGGGAAGTGCATGATGAAGCGGCGCTTCGGATTCAAATCTCCGGTGGAGTGCAATCCCTTGACGAAGCTCCCCTCGCGGGCGATGCGCTCGAAGGGCGGCGCGTCCCATGCGTGTCATCAAGTGCATATTGAGCACAACATAGGCGCTGTCGGTGATTTCGACGCCGCAGCGCGAAAAGGGTGAGTCGATGGGTCCCATGCAGTAGGGCACGACATACAGGGTTCGGCCCTGCATGCAGCCGGCGAACAGGGCATCCATTTGCGCGTGAGCCTGCTTCGGCTCAATCCAATGATTATTGGGACCCGCGTCGTCTTTGTTCTTCGTGCACACGAAAGTAAGGTGTTCAACCCGTGCCACATCGGAGGGGTCCGAACGCGACAACACGCAGCCGGGAAAGCTCTGTTGATTCAGCGGCAGCAATTGATTGCCGGCGATCAATTCGTGTTCCAGGGCTTGAAATTCAGCGTCGCTGCCCTCGCACCAATGAATCTTCTGCGGCTGCGTGAGCTTGGCGATTGCTTCTACCCAGGCGGCGACCTCGTGACTCATGGCAGAAAGCGCGACGTGCTGTAGAACGGTGGCCATGGCGGTACCTAGAAGCGTGCCCGATGAGCTGATAAGAATGACAGATGGATGTTGCCCCGCCAACTTTCCACAGCCAGTGCGTCAAAGCGCGTCGATGAATTTTTTTTTGCTGTGCGTGAGAAAAACTGAAGACGGTCCCAAAGCCGGTCCCGGGCTGGGCATAAGTGTATGATTATAAAAAGTTTACAATTACCTACAGATGACCCGCGCTAAGAAATTGAAACCGCATTGGGAATGGAAAAACACCGTCGCGCTGTTAGCGCTCACACTGCTTTTGCCGGCGGTGAGGGCCCAAGTGACCGCAAATCCGGTGACGATCAGGTTGATCGCGGAGGTGGAATTGACCACCACTGAACAGGGACGCGAGACCAAAAGGTTGGTGCCCGCGGATCGAGTCGTACCGGGCGATCGGCTCATCTACTCCCTCGAAGTGGTCAATACGGCCGTGACGACCGTGCCTGGGCCGACCGTTACGACCCCGGTGCCCGCGCACATGCGCTATGTCGCCGATTCCGCGGTCGGTCCCGGAACGGAAGTGAGTTTTTCAGTCGACGGCGGCTTGAGTTTCGATGCACCGGAGAATTTGCAGGTCAAAGGCTCCAATGGCGAGTTGCGCGCCGCGGAGGCAACGGACTACACCCATATCCGCTGGCAGTTCAGGAATAGTCTGAAAGCCAGTTCGGTGGCGTTTGTACGATTTCGCGCGATTGCGAAATAGTCGCAGCCGGATCGTCGTAGGCTAGCAGCCTGTCTCCTATGTCCTGATCTAATGAACACCATCGATTATAAAGACGTCTTTCATGCGGGCGGCCCGCTGGCGCGTGCGCTGCCGGGGTACGCCTATCGGCCCGAGCAGGCTGCCATGGCGAAGGCCGTGGGCCAGGCGCTCTCAAGGCTCGAGCCTCTCATCGTCGAGGCCGGCACCGGCACTGGGAAGACCTTTGCGTACCTCATTCCGGCGCTGCTGTCCGGGCGCAGCGTCATCATCTCGACAGGGACCCGCACGCTGCAGGATCAATTGTTTCGCCGCGACGTGCCGCTGTTGGCCAAGGCCTTGGGGTTGCCGGCCAAAATAGCGCTCTTGAAAGGCCGGGCCAACTATTTGTGCCGGCATCGATTGGAACTTGCGACCCAGCAGGGTTCCCTGCTGCCGCCGGAGCGGGGCGTCGCACGGGTGCTGGCGCGCGTGGCGCGATGGGCCGCGACCACCAAGACCGGCGATCTTGCCGAACTCACCGATCTACCCGAGCAGTCCCCGGTGTGGCCGCACATCACTTCCACGCGCGAGAATTGTCTCGGCCAGGAATGTCCGCAGTTCTCCCGCTGCCATGTCTTTGATGCGCGCCGCAATGCGCAGGCCGCCGACATCGTGGTCGTGAATCATCACCTGTTGCTGGCGGATCTGGCGCTGAAGGAAGAGGGATTCGGCGATCTCTTGCCCGGTGCCGAAGCGGTGATTCTGGATGAAGCACATCAGGTGCCGGACATCGCCGCGCAATTCTTCGGACAGGTTTGGTCGGTGCGCCAGGCGCAGGTGCTGTTGCGCGACATCGGCACGGAAATGGCGGCCGCAGCGATTCGCGTGCCGGCCTTGACAGAGGCGGTGCTGGCCGTGGAGACGCAGTTCGAAGACTTAAGATCCCTCTTGCGGCGCGGCGCCGGGCGCTATGAGTGGTCGGAGTTGCCGGATGCATTTCTGGATGCCCTGCCGCAAATCGAAACAGCTTTGAGCGATCTGGCCTCGCAGCTCGAGGGCTTGGGCGGAGGCGCCGGCACGGCCAATTGCGCGCGCCGCGCCGCGCACCTGGCCAACCGCCTCGCAGAATTGAGCGAGCTTTCCGACGATGCCGGATTGCGATGGGTCGAAGCCGGGCAGAACGGTCTGCTGCTGCAGTTCACGCCATTCGAAATCGCCGAGCGATTGCGCGAATACGTCGAATCGCGTCCCTGCGCCTGGGTTTTCACTTCGGCCACTCTGGCGATAGGCGAGGATTTTTCGCATTTTGCCGGGAGGATCGGTTTGAGCGATGCGCGCACGCTGCGCATCGACAGTCCTTTTGATTACCGCGATCAGGCACGTCTGTTTTTGCCGCCGCTCGATGCCCGGGCCGCAGGATCCCACATTCGCCGAAAAGTTCATCGACGCCTGCGCCCCGCTGCTGGACGCGAGCGGCGGCCGGGCGTTTCTGCTCTACACGAGCTATCGCGCGCTGGCGGAGGGAGTGCGGGCATTGCAGGCCCGTTTTCCCGAGCCGCCTTTTCCGGTGCTGGTGCAAGGCGAAGCGCCACGCGAAGCGCTGCTCAATCGTTTTCGGGAGCTGGGCAATGCCGTGTTGTTGGCCACCGGCAGCTTTTGGGAGGGCGTCGACGTCAAAGGCGACGCGCTCTCCATTGTCGCCATCGACAAGCTGCCGTTTGCGGCGCCCGATGATCCGCTTGCTCAAGGCGCGCCTCGAAGGAATTCGCCGCCGCGGCGGCAATCCATTCTACGAGTATCAATTACCGCAAGCGGTGCTGGCTTTGAAGCAGGGCGTCGGCCGGTTGATTCGCGACTTCGATGATTTCGGCGTGATCGTGATCGGTGATCCGCGGATCAAGACCAAGTCCTATGGGCGGGTATTCTTGGACTCGCTGCCGCCGAGCCCGATCTTGAGCGATGGCGCTGCGGCCGCGCAATTTCTGGCGCATCGGCTGCGCGCGCAATCCAAGGCGATGCCGGCCGCATCGCAGGGGACCGGCTCCTAGTGCGCGTGCTGGCATTGGACGCGGCCACCGAAGCCTGCTCGGTCGCTCTGCTGCAGGGTGGCGAGGTGCTGCTGCACTCGCTCGAATCGGGAAAGGCTCATGCCGAGCAGCTCCTCGCGCTGGTCGAGCAAGTGCTGGCGGAAGCGCAGCTCTCGTTGTCGATGCTCGATGGCATCGCCGCCAGTATCGGCCCCGGCGCCTTCACCGGTGTCAGGATCAGCGTGGCCGTGGCGCAAGGCCTGGCGTTCGGCGCCGACCTGAAGGTTGTCGCGGTGACGACGCTTCAAGCGTTGGCGGCGCAGGTTCTTCCCGGTGGGGACGCCCGCGCCATGGTCTGTCTCGATGCGCGCATGGGCGAGGTCTATTGGGGATGCTTCTCCCCTGATGTTGCACAGGGTGTGCGCGAAGTCCTCGGCCCCGGCGTGGCCTCGCCGGGTAGCGTGCTCGATGCGATGGCCGGTGCGCCGTCCGGCCGCTATATCGGCATCGGTCGTGGATTTTCGGCGTACCCAGCGCTCGAGAACATTGCCGGCCTCGCGATCAGTGCCGATCGACGCCGGGCTTTGCCCAATGCTCGCGAAATTGCACGGCTGGGTGCTCTCAAATTGCGAAATGGCGGAGGCGTCGACCCGGCCGATCTTCAACCCGTATATTTAAGGGATAAGGTGGCGTTGACGGAGGCGGAACGCGCGGCCCGATAGCCGAAGTGCGCGCTGCCCGATACCTTAAGTCATTGAACTGTCACAATCTGAGCCTGTAATAGCCGGCTTTGGAATCAAGGGACTATCGAATGTCAGCCAGGCGCATTCTCATAGTCGAAGACGAAAAAGCCATACGCGACATGATCGCTTTTGGATTGCGGCGCGCCGGCTATGAGGTTCGCGAGGCGGAGGACTGCCGGGAAGCACGGGCGCGGATCGTCGATGTGCGGCCCGATCTGATGCTGATCGACTGGATGCTGCCCGACATGAGCGGCCTGGAACTGACCCGTTCCCTGAAGCGCGCCAAGGACACCGAAGAGATTCCGGTCATCATGCTCACGGCGCGGGCCGAGGAGCAGGACAAGGTCAACGGCCTCGAAGGCGGCGCCGACGACTACATCACCAAGCCCTTCTCGCCGCGCGAATTGCTGGCGCGGATTCAGGCGGTGCTGCGCCGCGCGGCGCCGGCGGGCGCCGATGACATCGTGGAAGTCGACGGCCTGAAGCTCGACGACTCCAGCCACCGGGTGAGCGCGGGCGAACGCGAAATCGCCCTGGGGCCCACCGAATACCGCCTGCTGCATTTCTTCATGACCCACCCGGAGCGGGTGTTTACGCGCGGTCAGTTGCTCGACCGTGTCTGGGGGGGTAATACTTACGTCGAAGAGCGCACCGTGGATGTGCACATTCGCCGGTTGCGTAAGGCGCTCGAGCCATTTTCATTGGAACGGTTGGTGCAAACAGTGCGTGGCGCCGGTTATCGATTCTCGACGCGAGAGGCGTAAAGCAAGCGCTAAGCTCTTCACCCATGGCAGCGATGTGGACCTTCGCGCTCGCGCGGCTCGCGGGCATTTTGCTGTTGGGCCTGTGCGTGGGTCTGCTGATAGGGCCCATTTGGCTGTGGATCCTGGGCGCAGCCTGTCTGTACCTGGCCTGGCAGCTGCTGAACCTGTACCGCCTGGACCGCTGGCTGCGGCTGCGCTCGCAAATCGACCCGCCCAACCTCGGCGGCATCTGGGGCGACATCGTCGCGCAGGTGGTCCGCCTGCATCGGCGCAAGCAATACCACAAGCAGCGCCTGGTGCAGCTGTATCGCGAACTGCGCCGCTCCACCGCGGCGCTGCCGGACGGGGTCATCATCTTGAGCGCCGCAGCGCGAAATCGTCTGGTTCAACCGTCAGGCGGCCCGACTGCTGGGGTTGCGGCGGCCGGTGGACGTGGGCTTGCGCATCGACAATCTGATTCGCTCCCCGGAGTTCGCGCACTACCTGCACGGCGATGATTTTGCGATGCCGCTGATCATCCGTCCGCCGGTGCAGCTCGATATGTTCCTGGCGCTGCAGGTGGTGCCCTACGGCGGCGGCCAGTCGCTGCTGCTGGTGCGCGATGTGACGCGGCAAATGCGCCTCGAGGCGATGCGCAAGGACTTCGTCGCCAATGCCTCGCACGAGCTGCGCACGCCGCTGACGGTGATCTCCGGATACCTGGACACCCTCGCGGATGATCCATCGATGGATCCGGCCTGGGCAGGGTCCCATCCGGGACATGCGCGCCCAGGCGCAGCGCATGAATGCCATCATCGCGGACCTTTTGGAGTTGTCGCGACTGGAGTCGACGGACGGCGAGGCGGCCGCGCGATCCGATCGACGTGCCGCGCATGCTCGAGCGGCTGCATCGCGATGCGCTGATCAGCCCCGATCGGCCGCGCCAGGTGCTGCTGGAGCTGGAGTCACGGCGACGGCTTGTTCGGCTCCGCGCACGAAATCGAGTCCGCATTCACCAATTTGCTGGTGAACGCCCTGAAATACACGATGCCGGACGGCACGGTGCGGATGCGCTGGTGGACGGACGAGGAAGGCGCGCATTTTTCGGTCATCGACAGCGGCATCGGCATTCCGGCCGAGCACATTCCGCGGCTCACGGAGCGCTTCTACCGCGTGGATGCGGGACGATCGCGCGGGCAGGGCGGCTCCGGATTGGGGCTGGCGATCGTCAAACATGCCCTGCAGCGTCACGGCGGCTGGCTCGACGTGCAGAGCATCGAGGGCAAGGGCAGCACCTTCACCTGTCATTTCCCGCAGCAGCGCATCTGGCAGCTGGCGCGCGCGGCAGCGAGCGCTGCGGCAGCGCATGAGACGTCACAAATTTCAGTCGCATGGTTGACGCGCGCTGCAATCGGATGTAAACGAACGCGAGTATTTTTTGCTGATCGTCATGGGCCGCAGCTGCAGTCCTGCAAGGTACATACCTATGGAAACCGCCGATCTCACCCACCACATTTCCCGCCGCTTCAACGAAGACCTGGAAAAGGTGCGCAATCAGGTGCTGCAGATGGGCGGCTTCGTCGAGCAGCAGCTGCACAAGGCGATCACCGCGCTGGTCGAGGGCGACAGCCGCCTGGGCGAATCGGTGGCCACCGACGACTACAAGGTCAACGGCATGGAAGTGTCGATCGACGAGGAGTGCAGCCGGATCCTCGCGCATTCGCGCGCCCGCGGCCGGCGATTTGCGGGTCATCGTCGCCATCATCAAGACCATCACCGATCTCGAGCGCATCGGCGATGAGGGCGAGAAAATCGGCTATATCGCCTCGCGTCTCGCCACCATGGAGCGCCCGGCGGACAAGTACCGCGAGGTCAAGCACCTGGGCCGGCAGGTGGCGCAGATGGTGCACGACGCGCTCGACGCCTTCGCCCGCATGGACTCGCAGGCGGCCCTGAAGACCGCGCAAGAGGACAAGATGGTGGACGAGGAGTACGAGTCCATCCATCGCCAGTGCATCACCTTCATGATGGAGGATCCGCGCACCATCCGGCGCGCGCTCGAGATCATGTGGATCGTGCGCGCCCTGGAGCGCATCGGCGATCACGCGAAGAACATCTGCGAGTACGTGATCTACATGGTGCACGGCAAGGACATTCGCCATTCCTCGCTCGAGGACGTCGCGAAGCAGATCGACGCGGCGCACGCGCTCGCGCGCCGCTGATGACGGCACGCCGGGGGAATCTTCTCGGGTTTGCTGGCCTGCGCGTGCCTGCTGGCCTACGCCTACTACGCCCAGTTCGTCATGCATCTGGAGCCCTGTCCCGCTGTGCATTTTCCAAAGAATCGGCGTATTTGCGCTCGGCGTGGTGTTCCTGATCGCGGCGCTGCACGATCCCAGCGCGCTTTGGGCAGGCGGGTGTATGCGGTGCTGCTCGCCCTGGCCGCTCTCGCCACCATCGGCGTCGCCGCTGCGGCATCTGTATATCCAGAGCCTGCCGCCGGACAGCGTTCCGGCCTGCGGCGCATCGCTCGATTTCATGCTCAAGGTGTTTTCGCTTGAGCGAGGTGCTGGTCAAAGTGCTGACCGGATCCGGTGAGTGCGCCAAGATCACCTGGGCATTTCTCGGGCTTGCGATGCCGGCCTGGGTGCTGATCAGCGCGCGCGTTGCTCGGGCGCTTTGGAGTGTGGGTCAACCTGCGGCGCCAGCCGCCCGGTCCTGCGCTTCTGATGGCCGAGCTACCCTGCAATTGACCGAGGAGTTGATTGCGCGCCAATCGGTCAGCCCGACGCGACGGCGGATGCCAGGCGCTGATGATCGAGCGGCTGACGGCGGTCGGGCTTCAGCGTCGAGAGCCTGCGCTTCGGTCCGGTCGATAATTTCTGGGCCAAGCGCGGCAGCGGCGGTCCGGTGTTTTGCTTCGCCGGGCACACCGATGTGGTGCCCTCGGGGCCGCTGGATGAATGGCGCACCGATCCCTTTGAGCCGGTCATCAAGGACGGCCTGCTGTATGGGCGCGGCGCGGCCGACATGAAAAGCGGCCTCGCCGCGATGGTGACCGCCAGCGAGGAATTCGTCGGCCAGTATCCCGCAGCACCGCGGCACGCATCGCCTTTCTGATCACCAGCGATGAGGAGGGGCCGTCGGTGGACGGCACCCGCCGGGTGGTCGAAGTGCTGCGCGAACGCAGCGAGCAGCATCGATTGGTGCCTGGTCGGCGAGCCCTCGAGCGAGAACACGCTGGGCGACACCATCAAGATCGGCCGCCGCGGCAGCTTGAGCGGCCGGCTCACGGTGCACGGCGTGCAGGGACACATCGCCTATCCGCAGTTGGCGGACAATCCGGTGCATGCTGCTGGCGCCGGCGCTCGCCGAGCTCGCTGCGCGCACCTGGGATCACGGCAACGAGCATTTCCAGCCCACCACGTTTCCAGGTATCGAACATCTCCGCGGGCACCGGTGCGCCGAATGTCATCCCCGGCGAACTGCGCGCGCGCTTCAATCTGC
The DNA here is from genome assembly GCA_963831765.1 of uncultured Gammaproteobacteria bacterium. GTDB lineage: Bacteria > Pseudomonadota > Gammaproteobacteria > Steroidobacterales > Steroidobacteraceae > Bog-1198. The sequence goes on along the minus strand of CAWHRH010000006.1, from coordinate 827,719 downwards.
GCTTCTCCACCGAACAGACCGTCGATGGCCTGAAGCTGATCGTCGAGGAAATCCTGCAGCGCCATCGCGTCAAGTACACGCTCGAATGGTTTATTTCCGGGCTGCCCTTTCTGACCGTCCCGGGACGCTGTCGCAAGCCGCAACGCCGCGCGGTCGCAGGAACAGCTGCAAATCAGCCCCAAGCTCACCACCGGCGGCGGCACCTCGGACGGGCGTTTCATCGCGCCCGATGGGCGCGCAGGTGATCGAACTGGGCGTGATCAATGAAACCATCCACAAGGTGAACGAATGCGTGCGCGTCGCGGACATCGATCGCTTGCACTCGATTTATCGGCGCACCCTGGAACTATTGCTGGCGGCCTGAGTCATGCCCAAACAATTTTACGCGTGCGCTTTAGCTCTGATTCTTGCCCTTTGCGTTGGCGGTTGTGCCACGGTCAAATGCTCGCCCGAGTACTGCGCTTCGGATGCCAAGATCACGGAGGAGGTGCGCGCAAAATTCGACCAACGCAGCGAGTTCGGTCCGCCGGGATCGATCGAGTACAGACTGTTGACGGCGTTGTATATTTGAACGGCAAGGTGACCACGGATCTTCTGGTTCGTAGCGCGGAAGCACTGGTTGAGCAGGTGGCCAACGTGCAGCGCGTCGTGAATTCGCTGTACGCGAGCAACACGCCGTACTGACCGTGCCCAGGCAGCTTTGCAGCTTCGGATTATCCTTTATCCTCACCGCCGGCTTGGCTGCATGCGCCGACTTTAAGTGCGCGCCCGAATATTGCCAGTCCGACGCAAAGATCACTGAAGAGGTGCAGGCCGCGTTCAATGAGCACCCCGAGTTTGGGCCGCCCGGAGAATTGCAGGTACACACCATCAACGGGGTTGTTTACCTAAATGGCTTGGTCAATTCGGAAATGGAACGCCGCACTGCGGAGGCGTTCGCCCGGCAAGTGCCGAAAGTCAAAGACGTCGTCAATTCGCTCAGTCCGCGCAACGGGGGAGTTCGCTAGCTCTGATTTACAGCGCCTCGGGGGCTATGCGCAGCAAAAGCCTCAGCGTGGTGCCGTGCGTGGACGCACTCGTAATTTGCAGTTCCGCGCCGATGAGCTGCGCTTGTTCGCGCAAGCCCATCAATCCAAAATGCCCCGGCCGTGCGGCCTCTGGATCGAACCCCACGCCGTCATCTTGGACCGTCAGCTCCAGGCGAGAGTCGTCGGCGCTATGCAGCGAGAGGCGCACCTTCGAGGCATTTGCGTGGCGCTCGATATTGCGCAACATCTCCTCTGTCATTCGAAACAGCACCTCCGCGCGCTCATCGCCGAAGCGCGCCGCGGCGCTATCGGTCACGAAATCAACGTCCAGGCCCGTATGATCCTTGAATCGCTCGATGGCCCTGGCCAGCGCGGGCCCCAAGCCGGTATCGCGCACCGAATTGCCGCGCATCTGCGTGATCGCCGAGCGCGCCTCGTTGAGACCCGCATGGGCGACTTCCTCGGCGCGCGCCAGTTCGACCGCAAGAGATTGCGGGTCGTGGACCTGCAGCCTGCGCAGCAGACGCACCTCGCTGAGCATGGCCATCATGGAATGCGCCAACGTGTCGTGCAGATCGCGCGCGATCTGCAGTCGCTCGCGCACGATGGCCGAATAACGGGATTCCTCCGCGAGCCGCTCCACCTCGCGGGTCCTGATGGCGACCCGACGTTCCAGCTCGCTGCTCAATCGCAGCAGCTCGCTGCGCTCCTGGTGCAAGTCATCGAGCACCTTGGCGAAGGCGCCGCCGAGCTGCGCCACCTCGTCGTGGCCACTCGGTACTTCGATGCGCGCCACCTCATTGCGGCCCACGGCCGCGGCTGAACGGGTCAACGCCTTCAGTCTGTTGGTCAGATGCCGCGCCCCCAGGGCCCCGAGCACTGCGGTCACCGCACCCACACAGATAGAGATCCACCATATGCGGATGGCCAATGCCTCGGCACGTTGGTAGACCCGTTCCCTCGGCTCGCTGAGTTGCACAGCCCAATAACCGGGCAGCGATCCCTCGAGGCTGACGGGTGCGCGCGCGATCAGCACCGTTTGACTGTTCGGCAAACGTTCGAAGCGCAGAGCTCCTCTCCCTTCGCTTGGCAACGCGATGGGCGCGGATTCGTTCAGCGCCGTGCCGTTCCACAATCGGTTGCGCCAACCATCGGGTCCCACCACGACCGTCCCAGCCTCATCGAGGACCATGGTTTGCGCCGTGCCCGGTGTATCCAAGGCATCGCTCAGCCGCTGCACGCCGCCTGGCGCCCAGTGCCAGCTCAAATGGGCGGCGGCCACCGCGACCAGCCGTCCCCCGGCGTCGTGCACTGGAAACGCGGCATCGCTCAAGGACGGACTCGTGGCAGCGGTGCGGGCGGATTCGATTATGCCGATCCAGGGGCCGGACAGCGCTTTGGAAAACCAAGGATTTGCGGACACGTTGCTGCCTTCGGCCACACTACCGTCGCTTGCGAGCACCGTACCCGAAGAATCCGCAACCGCAATCCAACCGAGATTGGGGCTGTCGGCCGCAAGGAGTTTGAAGAGTTCTGAGGGCGAATTTGCCCTGCCGACGACCCGCAGCACTTCGGCACGCACGCTGACGGCTTGACCCAAATCCGAGGCCAACTGATCCGTTTCGAGCGCAAGTCGGCGTACGTGCTGCTGCACGACGATTTCACGCGCCACGCTTCCTGCCCAGAGTGACGCGGCCACCGCAAAGCTGGCCGCCAGCGTGATGACCAGCCAGATGATGCCGGCGATCAAGCTGTGCCGAGGGGACAGGCCGCGAAGACGCTTCACTTCCAAATCATGCCTGCCGGGCCGCATGATTGCCATGAAGTGAAAGTTCGCATCCTCATTGCTGAAGACCAGGCGCTCGTGCGGCGTGGCACCGCGATGCTGCTCTCGATGGAGCCCGACATGGAAGTGGTGGGCCAGGCCTGCGATGGAATCGAGGCCCTGGCGCTGGCCGAACGCCTGCGTCCGGACGTCGTGCTCATGGACTTGAGCATGCCGCGCTTGGGTGGCGTCGCCGCGACGAGCAGGAACTGCTCGACACCATTCGCGCCCTGCGGCGCGGCGAGTCGCATTTGACGCCGCAAATTGCGCGCAAGGTGATGGATCAATTCCGGCGTTTGGCGGACGATTTTCCCCGCACGCCATCAGCGCAAGAGGGCACCGCGGCCGACAATTTGAACGACAAGGAGGAAAAATGCCAGCACCCGCACCGAGCTGGCCCTGATCTCAGCCAAGCAACGGCGCCATTGATTCCTTGCCCCAAATTGATGCGTCGCTGTGGTTAAAAAGACACAGCACCGCACGAATGTTTGTCACGTATCTGATATATGTAGCAACTTCCCCGAACGCTTGTAGAATTGAGAACAATAACCACTGTCACATTGATGTAACAAGACGTCGATTAAATCCAACAATTGTAAAAACGCGGGAGTTAACCCAATGGAAAAGTTTCAGCTGCGCAAGGCCGTTTTGGTCGCGCTAGGAATTTGCGCTGCGGTGTGTGCGGCACCGTCAATCGTCCTGGCAGACGATGCTCAGGATATTCAGCAGCTCAAAGATCAGGTCAAAGTCCTGCAGCAGAAGATCGACGGCATGAGCCCCACGCCTGACGTCATCGCCACCAAGGCCGCCCCCAAATCCACCTCGCTGACCTGGTTCGGCGTGACGGTGTACGGCACCGTGGACATGGGTTTTGCGTACTTGACGCACGGAGCTCCCATAAGCTCGCAATGGGGTCCGGGATTGCCATACTTTGTCCAGAACTTCAGCAATCATTCGGTCACCTCGGTTGCCGGCAACGGGCTTAGCCAGTCGAAAGTCGGTATTTCCGGCGTTGAACCGCTATGGGACAGCGATTGGAGCGGCGTGTTTCGGATCGAAACCGGATTCAATCCCTGGTCCGGGAGACTCGTGGACGGCCCGGGCTCGCTGACGCAGAACAACGGCAAGGCCGCTGCGGTGAAAATCTCGGCGGGGGATTCGAGCCGAGCCGGTCAAGCGTTCAACGGCCCTGCTTACGCGGGAATCAGTTCCAAGACCTTTGGTACGCTCACCTTTGGTCGTCAAAACGGTCTCATGCTCGATTTGCTGAGCAAGTACGATCCCCAGCAGCAAGCTCAAGCGTTTTCGCCCATTGCGCTCTCTGGAACGTCGGGCGGCTTGGGCGCTACCCAGAGCAACCGACTGGATAATGCCGCCAAATACACTGTGAATGTGGGCCCTGCGCACCTTTGGTACATACATGGGTTCGGCAATTCAGGCTATAGCCCTCAGTCCTCAAATGAAGTGGTGTTGGGCGCCGATGTGGGGCCCTGGTCCATAGACGCGTTGTATGGCCTGGTGCACGGGGAAGTCGCGGCGTCATCCTTGACCGCCGCGAATATCGCGGCGCTCAACGCTGCCGTGCCGCTGCCGGGTTGGTCCATGTCGAACACGCTTGGGGCGACCGTTTCCGACAACACGGGCTATTCGGTCCAAACCAGCTTCAACCTGAAGCCGGTCAAGCTCTATGCCGGTTGGGAACGCATCAAGTACAACAATCCCAGTTCTCCTATTCCCGGAGGAACCATCGGCTTAGGGGGCTACCAGCTTGGCGCGTCCAATGGCGTGAACACCGACATCGGGAATATCGTCAACAACAACGCGTTCGCCATCCAGAAGATCTTTCAGGTTGGTTGGTTCGGTGCGCGCTGGTCTGTCACTCCGCAATTTGATTTGACCGGCGCTTACTATGGATACTGGCAGACGAGCTACAATGCCAGCGGTTGCACCAATGCCAGCGCAGGTTCCTGCGCAGGCACCTTGGCCGATGCTTCCTTGGTTGGGGACTATCACTTCACCAAGCGTTTCGACACGTATGCCGGTGTCAACTGGTCGGAAGTTAAGAATGGTCTGGCCGCGGGATACCTGTTCCGGAACGATATCACCACCATGGTGGGTTTCCGCTTCAACTTCTAGTTGATTGGGTTGATGGCGGTTCATGGTCTTTGAGGCCATGAACCGCCATATCGACACCTGGGTGTCCGCGCGCGTAGCATAGACCTCACGGCCTTCCAAACCCCAAGGGGACGCGATGGACAACACCAAAAAAAAACGCGGTGGCTGGAGCTGGTGGTACCTGCTGTTCCTGTTCCAGTTTGCAGTCGCACTCTGGCCTCCTCTTTACAATAAAGCCGAACCCGCGCTGCTGGGACTGCCGTTCTTCTACTGGTTCCAGCTGTTCTGGGTACTCGTCAGCGCCGTATTCACGGCCATCGTTTATTACGCCACCAAAGATTGACGAGGCCGGTTCATGGAACGGGTTCTCGATAAAACCAAGACGTGGGGATAGTCGTGCAGCAGATAAATTGGACCGCGCTGACGATATTTGTACTGTTGTTCGGCTTCATCACCTGGCTGGGCTTCGCGGCTGCCCGCTGGCGCAAGGGCGACCTGGATCTGCTGCATGAGTGGGGACTGGGCGGAAGACGGTTCGGAACCGTTGTAACCTGGTTCTTGGTCGGCGGCGATGTCTACACCGCCTACACTTTTATCGCCATCCCCGCGCTCGCGTTCGGCGCCGGCGCCGTCGCCTTCTTCGCCGTGCCTTATACCATCATCATCTATCCTTTGATGTTCTTGATCTTCCGGCGGCTGTGGAATGTCTGCAGCAAGCACGGCTACATCACGGCGGGCGATTTCGTGAAGGGCCGTTTCGGCAATCGCTGGCTGGCGCTCGCCATCTGCATCACCGGAATCGTCGCGACCATGCCCTACATCGCACTGCAGCTGGTCGGCTTGCAGGTGGTCATCGGGGCCATGGGTATTTCCGGCACCGGTTTGGCGGCCGATCTGCCGCTGTTCATTGCCTTTGTGATTCTGGCGGCATTTACCTATTCGAGCGGATCTGCGCGCGCCGGCCTCGATCGCCATCGTCAAGGACATCCTGATCTACATCACGGCATTCGTGGCCGTCATCGTCATTCCCGTTCAGCTGGGCGGATTCGCGCAAAATATTCGCCGCCGTGCCGGCGCAGAAGCTGCTGCTGGCCGTGCCTGGACCCGATACCACGGGCGCATACAGCGACTACGCCACCCTGGCCTTCGGATCGGCGCTCGCTTTATTTCTTTATCCGCATTCCTTGACCGGCATCTTGAGTGCGAGCAGCGGCAGGGTCATCCGCCGCAATGCCGCCATGCTGCCGGCCTACACCTTCATGCTGGGACTGCTGGCGCTTGTTCGGCTTTTTCGTCATCGCCAGCGGCGTCGACAAGCTTCCGGAATTTGCCGCGGGCTTCAAGCAATTCGGCAATAACTATGCGGTCCCGGCGCTGCTGCTGCACAGCTTTCCGTCATGGTTCAGCGGCGTCGCCTTCGCCGCGATCGGCATCGGTGCGCTGGTGCCGGCGGCCATCATGTCCATTGCCGCGGCCAATCTCTATACGCGCAACATCCACGCGAGTTCATCAACAAGACTCCCACCGACAAACAGGAATCGCGGGTCGCCAAGCTGACCTCGCTGATCGTCAAGGTCGGCGCGCTTGGTGTTCATTTTGTTCGTACCCACAAAGTACGCCGTGCAATTGCAGCTGCTCGGGGGCATCTGGATCATTCAGACCCTGCCGGCGGTGATGCTGGGTGCCTACACGCGCTGGTTCAACTCCTGGGCGCTGCTCATTGGTTGGGCGGTGGGCACGTATGCCGGAACCAGCATGGCCATCGCCATGAAGACTGGCCGACACCTATCCGCTGCGTCATCGGCGGCCACACCTTCCCGGGCTACACTGCGGTCTACACCGTGATCTTAAATCTCGTGCTGGCCGTCGTGCTGACGCCGGCTATTCAATGCCATGAGCGCTCGAATAAGAACAGGCATCGACGGCACGGTCGCGGCTGATTATCAGGCGGCTGAATAGCAGGAATTCGAACCGCTGGGCGGCCGGCTGTCACAAAACCGTCACATGGCGTCCCGATAATCGCGGCCAACCCAAGTCTTTGGCCCGATGACGCTGAGGACTGGCAATCAACTGGAGCGATCCAACAATGAAAATCATCAAGCGCCTTCTGATCCTGGGCGTCGCAGCGTCTTTGAGCCTGGCAGCGGCCGCGGCGGACATCTCCGGCGCCGGCGCCACATTTCCCTACCCGATCTATGCCAAATGGGCGGATGCCTACAAGAAGCTCACCGGGCGTCGGCCTCAATTACCAATCCATCGGATCGGGCGGCGGCATCAAGCAGATCAAGGCGAAGACCGTGACCTTCGGTGCGTCCGATATGCCTTTGAAGCCGGACGATCTGAAGGCTTCCGGACTGATTCAGTTCCCCATGATCATCGGCGGCGTCGTGCCGGTGGTGAACATCAAGGGGATTCTGCCCGGGCCAGCTGCATTTGGACGGCGCAACGATTGCCAGCATTTATCTGGGCGACATCACCCAGTGGAACGATCCGACGATCAAGAAGCTCAATCCGAAGCTTGACGCTGCCGAGCACCGCGATCGCGCCGGTGTACCGCTCGGACGGATCGGGCACCAATTTTCTGTTTTCCGATTACCTGTCCAAGTCCAGTCCTAAGTTTCAGTCCAGCATCGGCGCCAACACCTCGGTGCAGTGGCCGGTCGGCATCGGCGCCAAGGGCAACGAGGGCGTGGCGAACATGACCACCCAGACCGACGGCGCCATCGGCTATGTCGAGTACGCCTATGCCAAGCAGAACAAGATGGCTTACACCTTGCTCACCAACAAGGCGGGCAACGCGGTCGCGCCGAGCGCGGAGTCCTTTCAGGCGGCCGCGGCCACCGCCGACTGGGCGGGCGCCGACAGCTACTACCTGATATTGACCGATCAGCCGGGCGCCAAGAGCTGGCCGATCACCGGCGCCAGCTTCATTCTCGTCTACAAGCAGCCGGACGATGCAGCGGCGGTCAAGGAGGCGCTGAAGTTCTTCGCGTGGGCCTACAAGGATGGCGCCGGCATGGCGGCGGAGCTTGACTACGTGCCGCTGCCCGCCGCCTTGATCGCTCAGGTCAAGAAGACCTGGGGCACCGCAAATTACATCGGGCGGCCACCCGGTATGGACCGGCAATTGATCGCGACTTCGCGCATTAGCTAGTCAAGATCCAGGTGGTTAAGATACGGTCGAGCCCGGCGTAGCAATATGCCGGGCTCGATTCATTTTAAGTTTCAGGCGGAAACGGAACTGACATCGTGGCGATCATAGATCCGGGGCACGCCGCAAAGCAGCTGATCTTCGAGAGAGTTTTCCGCTCGGCCACTTTCATTGCGGCGATGCTGGTGTTGTTGATCCTGGGCGGAGTGGCCGTATCGCTTGCTGCGCGGCGCCTGGCCGGCGCTGTCGCACTTCGGATTTTCGCTTCGTCACCCGCGAGATTTGGAATCCGGTGACCGATCAGTTCGGCGCGCTGGCGCCGATCTACGGCACGGTGGTCACCTCCTTGATCGCCATGCTGCTGGCCGTGCCGGCCGGATTCGGCATCGCGTTGTTCCTGACCGAGCTGTGCCCGCCGCTTGCTCAAGCGCCCGATCGGCGTCGCCGTGGAACTGCTGGCGGCGGTGCCCAGCATCATCTTCGGAATCTGGGGGTTGTTCGTGCTCGCGCCGGTGCTGCAGCGGCATGTGCAGCCCTGGTTGATACGCAATCTTGGCGACTTTCCCGGCGTCGGCCACCTGTTCAAAGGCCCGCCCTACGGCATCGGCATTCTCACGGCCGGCGTGGTGCTCGCCATCATGGTGCTGCCGTTCATTGCCGCCACCATGCGCGATGTGTTCGACACGGTGCCGCCGATGCTCAAGGAATCCGGCTACGGGCTCGGCGCCACGACCTGGGAAGTCATTTGGAATGTGGTCGTGCCGCACTCGCGTGTCGGCATCGTCGGCGGCGATCATGCTGGGGTTGGGCCGCGCGCTCGGCGAGACCATGGCGGTGACCTTCGTGATCGGCAATGCACATCGCATCAGCTCCTCGTTGCTGGCGCCCGGGCACCACCATTTCCTCGGCCATCGCCAATGAGTTCACCGAAGCGGTGGGCGATCTTTACACCTCTTCGCTGATCGCGCTCGGACTGCTGCTGTTTCTGATCACCTTCACGGTGATCGCCGCGGCGCAGGCGATGCTGCAGAGGCTCGAGCGGCGCGCGGGAGTCGCCGCTATGAACCGGCGCCTGCTTCGCAAGATTGAAGAACGGCGCCTTTCTGGCGCTGTCGCTGATCGCGACCCTGACCGGACTGGCCTGCCTGGCCGCCATCCTCTGGACGCTGATATCGCATGGCGTGGCGGGCATGTCCTGGCGGATTTTCACGCAAATGACGCCGCCGCCCGGCAGTCAGGGCGGCCTGCTCAACGCCATGTACGGCAGCGCCGTGATGACGCTGCTCGGCATCCTGATCGGCTCGCCCATCGGCGTGCTCGCCGGCACCTATCTTGCCGAATACGGCAGAACCTCGCGTCTGAGCACCGCCATCCGCTTCATCAACGATGTGCTCCTGAGCGCTCCCGTCGATCATCATCGGTCTGTTCGTCTACGAGATCGTGGTGGTGCGCATGGGCCATTTTTCGGCGATCGCCGGCGCGCTGGCGCTCGCGGTGCTGGCGATTCCGGTGACCTTGCGCACCACCGAAGACATGCTGAATCTCGTTCCCATCGGCATGAAGGACTCCTCCGCGGCGCTCGGCGCCTATCCCTGGCGCACGACACTCTGAGCGTGCTGTATCCGGCCGCGCGCAGCGGCATCGTCACCGGATTGCTGCTGGCCATCGCGCGCATCAGCGGAGAAACCGCGCCGCTGCTGTTCACCGCGCTCAACAATCAATTCTGGAGCACACAATCTCAATGCGCCGATGGCCAATCTGCCGGTGGTGATCTTTCAGTTCGCATTGAGCCCCTACAAGGAATGGCAGGATCTGGCGTGGGCGGGCGCTCTGATCATCACCGTGACCATCCTGGTCTTGAGCATCTCGGCGCGCGTCCTGCTGGCGTTGCTGCAGTCCGAGCGCGGGGTCAGGGCGATGATTCCGTCGACCAAACCGCCGAAGCATTTGAAGATGCGCGTGCCGTATCCGGCGGCCGCGGGACCTGTCGCAGGACCTGGGTCCGCCGAAGATCGAAGTGCGCTCGCTTGAATTTCTTCTACGGCGCGGTGCAAGTCGCTGCACAACATCAACATGACGCTGGCCGATCGCTCGATCTCGGCGTTCATCGGCCCGTCGGGCTGCGGCAAGTCGACGCTGCTGCGCGTGATGAACCGCATGTACGCGCTGTATCCCGGGCAGCGCGCCGAGGGTGAGGTGCTGATCGGCGGCCGCGACATCTTGGGTCCCATCGGTGGATGTCGCGGAACTGCGCTACCGGGTCGGCATGGTGTTTCAAAAGCCCACGCCGTTCCCCATGTCGGTGTTCGACAATGTCGCCTTCGGCCTGCGCCTGGCGGGCCGGCATGCGCGGCGCCGAGCTCAAGGTGCGCGTGGAATCGGCGCTGCGCGACGCGGCCATCTGGGACGAGGTCAAGGACAAGCTGCAGGCCGACGGCCGCAGTCTTTCCGGCGGGTCAGCAGCAACGCCTGTGCATCGCCCGCGCCATCGCCGTGCAGCCCGAGGTGCTGCTGCTCGATGAGCCGACGGCCGCGCTCGATCCGATTTCGACGCTGCGCGTCGAGGAAACCCTGCAGGCGCTGCGCGAAAAATATTGCATCGTGATGGTCACCCACAATTTGCAGCAGGCGGCGCGCGTGTCCAACGTCACCGGCTTCATGTTCATGGGCGAACTGGTCGAAATCGGTCCGTCCAGCGAGATCTTCACCTCGCCGAAGAACCGCAAGACCGACGACTACATCACCGGACGCTTCGGCTGACCACGATGATCCAAGACTTCACGCGACCGATCGCGCCCCTGCAAGCTCCCAAGGACGGCGGTGTCCGGCCGATGGCGCTGTGTCCGCACCGGCCGCGGTTGCGCGACAAGTTGTTCGACCCCGTGATGACGGCGCGCGACGTCAACGTGCACTACGGCGACAAGTGCGCCGTGAGAAATGTGAGCCTCGACATCGGCCGCAATCAAGTGCTGGCGCTGATCGGTCCGTCGGGCTGCGGCAAGTCCACTTTTCTGCGCTGCCTGAATCGCATGAACGACACCATCGCGAGCGCGCGCGTCAGCGGCACGATCACGCTCGATGGCCAGGACATCTACGACCAAGCAATCAGGACGTGGCGCAGCTGCGCGCGCGCGTCGGCATCGTGTTTCAGAAGCCCACGCCGTTTCCGCATTCGATCTACGCCAATGTGGCGTATGGACCGCGAATTCACGGTTTGACCAAGAGCCGCGCCGACATGGATGAACTGGTCCACACCAGTCTGGTGCGCGCGGGCCTGTGGGAGGAGGTCAAGGACCGCCTGTCGACATCGGGCACCAGCCTGTCCGGCGGTCAGCAGCAGCGCCTGTGCATCGCCCGAACCATTGCCGTCAATCCCGAAGTCATTCTCATGGACGAACCCACCTCGGCGCTGGATCCCGATCGCAAGCGCCAGGATCGAGGACTTGATCGATGAGCTGCGCGAAAATTATGCGATCACCATCGTGACCCACAACATGCAGCAGGCCGCGCGCGTGTCGCAGCGCACCGCATATTTTCATCTGGGCGATTTGGTCGAGATCGGGTCCGACCGATCTGGTATTCACCAATCCGCAGCAGAAGCTGACCGAGGACTACATCACCGGCCGCTTCGGCTAGCGCTGCGACCTTGCGGCTAGCGCTGCGACGGTATGAATTCCGCGAGCACCGCCGCGCGCATCAGATCCGGCGGCAGCAGACCCTCACCCAGGATGAAGTCGTGGAATTTCTTTTGGTCGAATTTTTTCCCCAGCGTCGCTTCGGTTTCCTTGCGCAATGACAGCAGGCGCGTGTAGCCGTAGAAGTAGCTGTTGGCTTGACCCGGACTGCGGAAGGTAAATCGCTCGACTTCTTCCTTGGCAAAGGCGTGACTCAACAGTACATCCTTTTCGAGCACCGCGTAGGCTTGCGCCTCGGTCACGGCGCCGCTTTGCAGTTCGGGATCCAAAAAAGCCCGGGCGGCGCGCAGCAGCCGCAATTGCAGCGTCAGCAGCTGTCCCTCGGCCGGCTCGTAGGGTTGCATGATGTACTCGGAGTACAGACCCCAGCCTTCGACATTGGTGGAATTGAAGGCAAATAGAACGCGGGCCTGACTCACTCCATGCTCGACCATGGAATCGAACTGCAACTCGTGACCCGGCCGCGCCTCATGCGCCGTCAACGTCCAGGCGACCGCATCGAAGGTGAAATCGTCGTACTTGTCCTCGCGCGCCGCCGGTCGCGGATGGAATGTTGAGCGGCAGCACGAATTGGCCGCGCTGGCCGGTGTTGTTGAGGAAGGGCGGCGGCGACATATGAGGCGCCGGTTGTTGCACAGTCTCGGCAGCGGAGGCGAGTCGAATGATCGCGGGGCGGGCGGGCAGCGTGACCAACTGCTTCGCCGCGATGATCTTCTCGATCTGCCGCAGCCGGCTCTCGTAGAACGGCAGAATGGCCTCGCCGGTGATTTGCTTCTTCTTCAAATCGGCAATCACGGCGCGATAGTCGCTGGAAGCATAGCCGTTTGACTTCGCTATTTGCGCGGCCAGGGGCGCCATCTCGGTCTGGTATTGGGTAAATGCGGCATGCGCCATCCTGGCGATCTGCGCCGGGGGAATGTCGATGCCGTAGCCTTCGAATGCCAGCGCGTACTTCTCCGGCGGCAGACGAAAGTCGGTGCGCGCCCTGGGCAGGATATTCGCCTTGATCCAGGCGTCGTAATCGGCCAGCTGCAGCTTTAGTTTTTCGTATGCCGGCTCCCAGCCGGCGAGCTTGTACTTCTTGAACAGATCCGCGATGCCATCAATGTAGTTCGAATTCCGGCCGAGCTCGGTCTCGAGTTCCTGCTTGGAGGGATAGATCACGCCTGGTTTGGCGATCTGCTCGATCTCGCGTTGCTTCAGCAATTCGGCAAACGGCTGGTACCCTGGTTCCACGCCGGCGTATTTTCGCAGGCGTATGAGCGCCGCGGGCCGGCGCTCAGCCGCCACCTGGTCATCGAGCAGGACGCGCAGGCCTTGAAATAATTGTCCGCTGGCATTGAAGAACGGCACTTCGTGGGCCAGGGCAAAATCCTCGGTTCGAAAGCGCAGGTTGTAGCTCTTTTGAAGGATATCGATGTCCTGCAGCACATTCTTGTCGGTCACCGCGGGGCGAGCGCTCTTGACCTTGGCCAGGGCGGCTTCCAGGTCGCGCCGTTGGGCGATCTCATCCGCCCGCCTCGGATCGGAAATACGTTCGTCGAATTTCGCAAGCCCTTGCTCGGAGGCTGCCTCGGGGGAGTGTTCGAGGTCCACATCCAGCAACATGTTGGTGAAAGTGTTGCTTTGCTGGATCCAAGCCTTTGGGGCGTGATCGGCGGCGGCGGAAGTTTGCCCAAATGCGGCAATGGCCAGGGCGCTCAAAAGGATTGCAATACGTAGATACATTTGTGTTCTCATTGAAGTTGCGGCTAGCGGTCGTGCATTCGAACTACAGTCATCGCTTTATCGCCGCCGGGAATTTTGCGAGCGTGCCGCGCCAAGGGCATGAAGTGGCGCGCGGCCTGTTCCTGGACATTGTCCTCGAATGCCCTATAGGTTCGAATCAGTTCGCGGCCCAGTGGAGTAAGAATCGCGCCTCCACCTCCCTTGCCGCCCTTGGTCGCAGTTGTGACCGGTTCCCGGAATGATTCATTCAGGCTCTCGAGCAGCATCCAGCCGCGGCGATAGCTCATCCCGAGATCACGTGCCGCCCCCGAGATGGAACCGCTGCGTTCGATCTGTTCGAGCAGTGCGACCTTACCTGGGCCAATTGCCTCGCCGGGTCCGAAATCGATTCGAAATTTGATGTGCGGCTTTGTCATGAACCCCTCGGCAATCATTGTAATGCAAGTTGCGCGCCCCAGTAGTTTCTGCGACGATATATACGATGGAATATAACGAGGTCGACGCCCACAGGCACTGCCCTGATTAGCGTGGTAGAGGGATGCAAATGAGCAGGTCAAGAATGCGGTCTTGCTGGTGGTGCGTGCTTGCAGCGCTTGCTGCAGGTTTCTTTTTGACTCACGCGGCGCGCGCAGCCGATCCCTCGAGCGAGGCGGGCTGCACGAGCTTCCAGGAGTTCATGCACACTGATTGCCCGCTGAGCTGGCATGGGATCACGCTCTACGGCACGTACGACGTCGGTGTGGGTTGGGTCAGTCACGGCATTCGGGAAAGTCCCTACAACTATGAAGGCGAATCGCTGGTCAACCGCAACGGCAACAGCTCCCAATGGCTTATCGCGCCCAACAACCTGTCGCAGTCCGGTCTGGGCCTCAAGGGCAAGGTCGAGTTCATGCAGGACTGGTTCATCGTGTTCAACGCTGCGACCGGCATCAATCCCCAGTCGGGCCAACTCGCCAACATGGCGGCCACCAACGTGGCCAACAACGGCCTCCCCAGGGCCAGCTATTCGTTCGCCGGGGACGGCGCGCGGGCGGGTCAGACCTTCAACGACGAATTCCAGGGCGGTCTATCGTCCGCACAGTTTGGCGCACTGACGTTCGGTCGCCAGCGCGCCCTCGGCACCGATGCCATGCTCGCTTACGATCCGGCCAGCGGCGCCTATTCCTTTTCGTTCATCGGGTATAACGGCCTGATGGCCGGTGGCGGCGACACGCAGGACACCCGTTGGGACGGCGCCATCAAGTATCGTGTCGCCTTTGGCCCGGTCCACCTCGGTGCGATGTATAAATTCCCCGATGGCTCCGGCGGCTGCTACTCGGCCGCAGCAGGCTGGACTGCCGCCACCTGCACGCCGCTACAGGCGAATAACAACGCCTATGGATTCGATCTCGGCGGCGTGATCGAAAACTTCTCCGCTGATCTCGTCTACCAGCACGTCTTCCAGGCAGTCAGCGTGCTCAACCCGCTGCTAGGACCGCAGAGTCCGACGCAGCCGTATCAGTCGACCACCAACAGCATCAATACCAACCCGATCACCGGGAACAATCTGATCGGAACGACCAACACCGAATATGGCATCGTTACCGACAATACCGCCGTCATGGTTGCCGCCAAATACACCTGGGACCCATTCAAGTTCTACTTGGGCTACGAGCACATCACGCAGAACAATCCATCACGGCCGCTGGGAATCGGCGCAACGGCCCAGGGCGGTTACCTGTTGAGCGGCGTTGAAGATAACAATTTGGATTCCACCAAGAAGGTGCAGGTCTACTGGACGGGAGTGAAGTACGCGTTTAACGACAGCAGAACCGACATCACCCTGTCCTACTATGGCTTGCAGCAGAACACATTCCGCGAGCCGCCGACTTGCACGCCTGTTACCAACATGCGCGCTTCCTGCGGGGGCCACCTCAACGCGGGATCACTTTACCTCGACCATCATTTCACCAAGCGTTTCGACACGTATGCCGGGATTGAGTACTCCAATGTCAGCGGCGGTCTGGCCATTGCCATTCCCCACGGCCCTGGCGTGCCCTACTACCACAACGACAACGTTGCGCCGACGATCGGATTTCGATTTACGTTCTAGTCGTTGGCGCGCACTCTGGCGACATCGCGTGCGGAAACATCGTCGTTCATGGCGTCCCCGTGCGCGGCCGTGGCGAAATCTTACATCAGGCGTCGGGCCCGATGTTGCGCAGCAAATCATTCAGCGAGGTCTTGGCTCGGGTCTGCGCGTCCACGCGTTTGACGATCACGGCGCAGGCGAGCCCGTACTTGCCGTTCGCGGCCGGTAAAGTTCCCGGCACCACGACCGCGCCGGCGGGAACACGGCCGTAGAGGATTTCATCCCGTTCACGATCGTAAATGCGCGTGCTCTGGCCGATGAAGACGCCCATGGAGATGACGGCGCCCGCTTCCACCACGACGCCTTCGACGATTTCCGATCGGGCGCCGATGAAGCAATCATCCTCGATGATGGTCGGGCTCCCCTGCAACGGCTCGAGTACGCCGCCGATGCCGACGCCGCCGGACAGATGTACGTTCTTACCAATTTGCGCACACGAGCCGACAGTCGCCCAGGTGTCCACCATGGTGCCGCTGTCCACGTAGGCGCCGACATTGATGTAGCTCGGCATCAGAACCACGTTGGCGGCGACGTAAGCGCCGCGCCGCACGGTCGCCGGCGGCGCCACGCGCACGCCCGCGGCGGCAAAGTCGGCCGCGCTCCAGCCGTCGAACTTCAGCGGCACCTTGTCGTAGAAATTCAGGGGCCCGGCCGGCATGACTTCGTTGTCGCTGATGCGAAATGACAGCAGCACGGCTTTCTTGAGCCACTGATTGACGCGCCAGCCGCCCTGATGAGGCTCCGCCACGCGCAGCGTGCCGCGATCCAGCATATCGATGGTGCTCGTCACCGCCTCGCGCAGCGCGCGCGACGCCGTTCGCGGGCTCAATTGGGTCCGGGTTTCGAAGGCGCCCTCGATGAGGGACTGCAGCTCATCGATCGAATCCGTGGGTTTGGGTACGCTCAAGATCGGCTCCTAGCTCCGCGCCGCGTCCAGGGCACGCACCAACGATTCCTGTACGCGCTGGCAGGTCTCCGCTTGCAGCAAGCCGCCGTCGGCGCCGGTGATGTAGAACACATCCTCCGCGCGTTCGCCCACGGTCATGATCTTGGCGCCGTTGATGGCCACCCGCTCGGCCCTGAAGACCTTGCCGACCTCGGATAGCAAACCCGGACGGTCGGCTGCCACCAGTTCGAGGATGGTCCGCTGGTTGCGGCTGTCGACGCTGAAATTGACCTGGGTCGGCGTCGAGAACATGCGTACCTGGCGCGGCGCGCGCCGGGTCACGGTCTGGGGCGAGTCCTCGACCTGCCTCAACACGCGCAACACGCCGCGTTCGATCTCCTGAATGCGCGCCGCATCGGCGATGATTGCGCCGTTCTCCTCGAGCACCACATAGGTTTCCAGGCTGGATCCGTTCGCGCTGGTGATGAGCCGCGCATCGACCACGTTCAGGCCCATCTGGTCGAGCACGCCCGTGGTGCGCGCGAAACTGCGCAGGCGCCGCGGCGTGTAGGTGAGTACGGCGGTGCCGCCGCGATCCGCCAGTTGCCTGATGGCGACCAGCGGTCCGTCGTCGCTGCTCTGCCGCTCCGCCAGCAATGCCGTATGCCAGGCGATCTCCTCGGGGGTATAGCGCAGAAAATACGCTTCGGTCCATTGCGACCAGACCCGCGCGATTTGCTCCGGCGCGACCTCGGGCATTTTCGAGCGTGCTTGTTCCTGGGTTTCCCGGATCAGTTCCTCCTGGTCAACCGGCGTTTCGAGACCGCGGCGCAGCGCCCGCTTGGTGCGCTCGTAGAACTCCTCGAATAGTCGTGCCTTCCAGGCGTTCCACAGCTTGGGGTTCGTGCCGCGCACGTCGGCCACGGTCAGCACATACAAATAGTCCAGGTGCACCTGGTCGCCCACCCGCCGCGCAAAGTCATGGATGATGTCCGGATCGCTGATGTCCTTTTTCTGCGAGGTGATGGACAGGATCAAATGATTACGGACCAACCATGCCACCAGACGCGCCTCGTAGCGGCCCAGTCCCTGCTCGAGACAAAAAGCCTCCGCGTCCACCGCGCCGAGTTCGGAATGATCGCCGCCGCGGCCCTTGGCGATGTCGTGGAACAATGCTGCGAGGTAGGCGATTTCCTGGCGCGGCAACGATTGCATGATCTGACTCATGGCGGGAAATTCATCGTTGAACTTCGGCATCGCGAAGCGGCGCAGATTGCTGACCACGAACAGGGTGTGCGCATCCACGGTGTAGGCATGGAACAGGTCGTACTGCATGCGGCCGACGACGCGCCCGAAGGAGGGGATGTAGCGGCCGAGCACACCGTACAAGTTCATGCGGCGCAGCTCGTGCGTGACCCCGACGGGAGCGCACAATATTTCCATGAACAGCCGATGATGACGCGGATTCTGGCGAAATTCCTCATCGATGAGCCAGACATGCGTGCCGATCAAGCGGATGGTCTCGGCGCGCACGCCGCGTACCTCGGGGTGCTGCTGCAGCAGCACGAATAATTCGAGCAACGCCGACGGGTAGCGCGCAAACACCTCGGGATGCGTGACTTCCAGGTAGTCATTGCGAATCTGGAAGCGGGCGTTGATCGGCAGCGGCGGGGCGCTTTGCGTGAGGATCGCCTCGCGAAACAGCTGCAGCAGCATTTCGTTCATGAGGCTGACGTCCATGACCGTGCGGTAGTACTTCTGCATCAGCTGTTCAACAGCCAGGGTAAAGCTCGCGTCCTCGTAGCCGAACAGTTTCGCCAGCTTGATCTGGTAGTCGAATAACAGCCGATCCTCGCGCCTGCCGGTCAACAGGTGCAATCCGAAGCGCACCTTCCACAAGAAGGATTGCCCGGCTTTGAGCTTGCGCAGCTCCTCGCGGGTGAGAAACCCGTGCGCCACCAGCTCGTCCAGTGTGTCGGTCCCGAAATGCCGCTTGGCGACCCAGCCGATGGTCTGCAGGTCGCGCAGGCCGCCCGGGCTCGATTTCACATTCGGTTCGAGGTTGTAGGCCGTGTCGTGGTAGCGATGGTGCCGCTCGGTCTGTTCCTTGACCTTGGCTTCGAAGAAGTCCTGCGACGACCATAGACGATCGGGAGCCAAAGCACGGCGCATCCCGGCGAACAGCGATTCCGGACCGCAGAGCAGGCGGGCCTCGAACAAGGTGGTGGCAACGCTGATGTCCGCCAGGCTCTCGCGCTGGCAATCATCGATGGAGCGAACGCTGTGCCCCACCTCGAGACCGATATCCCAGAGAAAGGTCAGAAACCGCTCGATATCCGGTTGCCAATCGGAGGAATCGCTCTTCGGCAGCAACACCATGATGTCGATATCGGAGCTCGGGTGCAGCTCGCCCCGGCCATAGCCGCCCACAGCGATCAGCGCCAGGTCCTCCGCAAATCCGCCCACGTGCCGTACCCACGCCGCCCGAAGTGCCAGGTCGACCAAGCGGGCGCGATCGCGCACCAGATCTTCGATCACATCATCGGCGATAAAGCGGTCTTTCAGCAGTTCGGTGCCGTGGTCCAGGACCTGGCGAAACACCATGGGAGAGAACTGGCCCCCTTCGAGGGCTTCCGGGACTGCCGCGAGGTATGGCCAGTCGGCGTTTTGATCGAGAAACTTGCCGTGCGCGTTCAAGAGGCTGCCGCCGCCGGCGCGGCCGCGGTGGCGCCCGCCAGGGCGCTCAAGGTGAGTACCTCGAAGCCCTGTCCGGTGACCAGGATGGTGTGCTCCCACTGTGCCGA
This sequence comes from uncultured Gammaproteobacteria bacterium, assembly GCA_963831765.1. GTDB lineage: Bacteria > Pseudomonadota > Gammaproteobacteria > Steroidobacterales > Steroidobacteraceae > Bog-1198. The sequence goes on along the minus strand of CAWHRH010000006.1, from coordinate 808,356 downwards.
CAGGGACTGATCCCTCGTCACCACGGTCCATCCGTCGGGGAGCAGGCGCACATCGCGCTTTCCGGCATTGATCATGGGCTCGATGGTAAAGGTCATGCCGGCGGCCAATTCCAGGCCCGTCCCCGGTTTGCCGTAGTGCAGCACCTGCGGGTCCTCGTGATAAATACGCCCGATACCATGCCCGCAGTATTCGCGCACCACCGAAAAGCCGTTGGCCTCTGCATAGGTCTGAATGGCATGCCCGATATCGCCCTAAGCGGGCGCCGGGCTTGACCTGGCGTATTCCTTCCCACATGGCCTCATGGCAGGCCGTGGTGAGCCGTCTGGCGAGAATGGGGGCAGAACCGACGAAGTACATGCGGCTGGTGTCCCCGTGGAACCCGTCGCGAATCACCGTGACGTCGATATTGACGATATCGCCGCTTTTTAGGCGCTTATCGCCCGGGATTCCGTGGCACACGACATGATTGACCGAGGTACAGATGGTCTTGGGGAATCCCCGGTAATTGAGGTTGGCCGGAATCGACTTGAGCTCGTCGACGATGAAATCGTGGCAACGCTTATCGAGTTCCTCGGTGCTGACCCCCGGCAGGACGTAAGGTTCGATCATGTCGAGCACGCTTGCGGCCAGGCGGCCGGCGGCGCGCATTTTTTCCTGTTCGGCGGGTGTTTTGATGGTCACAGTCATAAGAACGGCGGGCTTTGTATCAGGTAGGGGTTCATGGTATAAAGCGCGGCTATTTTTAACAACCCCGCACGCGTGTCGTCACAATCGACTGGGTGCCCGGCATCCATGAAAATGAAGGCCTTGGCTTCAAATTCAAGGTTTCGGGTTGCCGATTGGGACACGCGGAGGCTCAACCCGACCAGGAGTATTTATGACCAGCGTGTCCATGCGACAAATGCTGGAAGCGGGCGTCCATTTTGGACATCAAACCCGCTTCTGGAACCCGAAAATGGCTCCGTTCATTTTCGGCGAACGTAACAAAATCCATATCATCAATTTGGAAAAGACGCAGCCCCTGTATGCGCAGGCTGCGGCCTTCATCAAGGGCGTGGCCGCGGAGGGCGGCAAGGTGCTGTTCGTCGGCACCAAGCGCTCGGCGCGCGATGCCGTGCAGAAGGAAGCCGACACGCTGCTGCGATGCCCTATGTGAACCAGCGCTGGCTGGGCGGCATGCTCACCAATTTCAAGACCATTCGCCAGTCGATCAAGCGGCTGAACGAGCTGGACGAGATGGCGCAAAGCGGCGCCCTGGATCGGCGCGGCAAGAAAGAGGCGCAGATGCTGCGCCGTGAAATGGACAAGCTGCTGCGCAGTTTGGGCGGCATCCGCGAGATGACGGCGCTGCCCGACGCGCTGTTCGTCATCGACGTGGGCCACGAACAGATCGCGATTCACGAGGCGCAGAAGCTCGGCATCCCGGTGGTCGCGGTGGTCGATACCAATTGCTCCCCGGATGGCATCGACTATGTCATCCCCGGCAACGATGACGCCATGCGCGCCATTCTGCTGTATGCCGGCGGCATCGCCGATTCGGTGCTGGAAGGCAAGGCCTCGCTGCCCGAGGTTCCTGTCGGCGAAGATGAATTCGTCGAATTGGACGAGGAAGGCAATCCCAAGAAGCGCAGCGCTGGCGGCGGGCGGCGTCCTGCCCGCGCCGGCGCGCGGTGGCCACAAGAAGCCGCCGCCGCGCCGCAAGGTTCCCGTCACCGTGGTGCCGAGCGTTGCCGCCGTCGCAGCCTCGCTCGATGAGGTCGAGGTCGAAACCGAAGCCGACGATGTCGATGCGGTGGACACGCCGCCGGCCGAAACCCGGCCGGCCAGCGCACCGCGACGCCGCCCCGTCGGAAGACGCGCCCCGGCGCGCGGCGCGTAATTTCGCAGTTCGCTTTTAATCGATTCAACGAGAGGAATCGCCGCCGCGGCGGTTGTAGGAACCGATGAACATCACGGCAGATACAGTCAAGCAGCTTCGCGAGCGCACCGGCGCGGGCATGATGGAGTGCAAGAAAGCGCTGGTCGAAACCCAGGGCGACCTGGACGCCGCCGCCGAACTGATGCGCAAGACCGGCCTGGCCAAGGCCGACAAGAAGGCGGCGCGAGTGGCCGCGGAAGGCACCGTGGCGATCGAGCGATCAGGTAGCTCACGCGGTGCTGGTCGAAGTGAACTGCGAGACCGACTTCGTGGCGCGCAGCGATGAGTTCCAGGCATTCGCGAAGGACGTGGCGCGGGTGGCCCTCGAACAAGCGCCCGCGGATTGGAGGCATTGCTGGCGCTGGCCAACGGCGCAAGGTTCCAGCCTGGATGAACGGCGACGCGCCTTGATCGCGAAGATCGGCGAGAACATCGATGTACGGCGCTTCGTGCGCGTGACCTCGCCGGGACCGCTCGGCACCTATACCCATGGCACGCGCATCGGCAGCGTGGTGGCCCTGCAGGGCGGCGATGAGGCCGCTCGCGCGCGATCTCGCCATGCATGTGGCCGCGGTGAATCCGGCGTACATCGACGCGGGCGACGTGCCCGCCGATGTGCTCGACAAGGAACGCGCCATACTGACCGAGCAAACCAAGGGCGAAAAGAAGCCGCCCGACATCATCGCCAAGATGGTGGAAGGCCGGTTGCGCAAGTATCTGGCCGAAATCACCTTGGTGGGGCAGCCCTTCGTCAAGGATCCGGACACGTCGGTGGAGAAACTGCTCAAGAATGCCGGCGCCAAGGTGATCCAATTCGTGCGCTACGAAGTCGGCGCGGGCATCGAGAAGAAACAGGACGACTTCGTTCGGCGAAGTCATGGCCCAGGTCAAAGCGCAGGACAAGGACGACGGTCCTAAGAAGCACTAAACGGCAACATGACCACCAAAACCGGCACGGCTCGTTATCGAAGAATTTTGGTCAAACTGTCCGGCGAGGCGCTGCTGGGAGATGAGGATTACGGCATCGACCCGGTCATGCTCAAACGCATCGCGGGCGAGATCCGCGATCTGACCCAGATGGGCGTGCAGGTGGCCGTCGTGCTGGGCGGCGGGAATATCTTTCGCGGTGCGGGTCTGGCGCGAGCCGGCATGGATCGGGTGACCGCGGATCACATGGGCATGCTGGCCACGGTGATCAATGCGCTGGCGCTGCAGGATGCGCTCGAGAGCCTCGGAGCCTATGCGCGGGTCATGTCGGCATTGCGCATCAACGAGGTCTGCGAGGACTACATCCGGCGCAGGGCGGTGCGGCATCTCGAGAAGGGCCGGGTGGTGATCTTCGGCGCCGGCACCGGCAATCCATTCTTCACCACCGACACGGCGGCGAGCTTGCGCGCCATCGAAATCAACGCGGACATCCTGCTGAAGGCGACCAAGGTCAACGGAATCTACGATTCCGATCCGGTCACCAATCCCAATGCCAAGCGCTATGCGCGCCTGACTTTCGACAAGGTGCTGAACGACCGCCTCAACGTCATGGACGCCACGGCCATCGTCATGTGCCGGGAAAACAATCTGCCGCTGCAGGTCTTCAATCTGTTCCATGCCGGCGATTTGCTGCGTATCGTCCAGGGCGAAGACGTCGGCACCGTCGTATCGGCAGAATCTTAAGGGGGATACATGCTCGAGGATCTAAAAAAGGATGCGACCACGCGCATGCAGAAATGCGTGCCGGCATTCAAGGAGCAGCTGAAAAAAATGCGCACCGGCCGCGCCCACACCAGCCTCATCGAGCACATCAAGGTGGATTACTACGGGGCGGAAATGCCGCTGAATCAAGTGGCCAACATCGCCACCGAGGACGCACGCACGCTGACCGTCAGCCCCTGGGAAAAGGCCATGGTGCCGGTGATCGAAAAGGCAATCTACAAGTCCGATCTGGGACTCACGCCGAATACCGCCGGGCAGATCATCCGCATTCACATGCCGGCGCTGACCGAAGAGCGCCGCCGCGACATCATCAAAGTCGTGAAATCCGAAGCGGAGAATGCCCGCGTTGCGGTGCGCGGCGTGCGCCGCGAAGTCATGAGCGAGTTGAAGGAAATGCTCAAGGAAAAACTGATTGCGCAGGATGATGATCGCCGCGCCCAGGATGACGTTCAGAAACTGACCGACAAGCACGTCGCCGATATCGACCATGCGATGGCGGACAAGGAAAAGGAGCTGATGCAGGTCTGACCGGATTCAAGACCCGCATTCCTTGGAGATTCCCATGGCCGACTCGCCGCAGCATGTCGCAATCATCATGGACGGCAACGGCCGCTGGGCCCGCTCGCGCGGCCTGCCGAGGGTTGCAGGCCATCGTGCCAGCGTCAAGGTGGTGCGCAAGCTGGTCGAGGAGTGCGCCGCGCGCGGCGTGCGATACCTGACGCTGTTCGCCTTCAGCAGCGAGAACTGGCGGCGGCCTCCGGATGAGGTCGGCGTGCTCATGGGTCTGTTTCTCGATGCGTTGGTGCGCGAAGTGGCGGACCTGCACCGCAATCACGTGCGCCTGCGCTTCATCGGCGATCGGGAGCAGCTGGGCGTCGAACTCAAACAACGCATGCACGACGCGGAAGCGCTTGACCGCCGCTCAATCCAGGCTTGGGGCTGATGGTGGCCGTGGCCTATGGCGGGCGATGGGACATCAGCCAGGCCTGCCGTTCGCTCGCCGCCGACGTCGCCGCCGGCACGATGGCCGCCTCCGATATCGGCGAGGAGCGGCATCGCAGCGCGTCTGCAGCTTCAAGGTGTGCCGGATCCGGATCTGTTGATCCGCACCGGCGGCGAGCAGCGCATCAGTAATTTTCTGCTGTGGAATCTTGCCTACACCGAACTGTATTTTTCCGAAGTGCTGTGGCCGGAATTCTCGCCGGAGCACCTGCAAGCGGCCTTTGAGCACTTCGCTCAGCGCGAACGGCGTTTCGGCAAGACCTCGGCCCAGCTCAAGGCGAAAGCGGATGCTTGAGGGCAGCGATGCTTAAGACCCGGGTCATCACCGCCTGCATCCTGGGCGCGCTGCTGCTGCTCGGTTTGTTCCTGTTGCCGCCGTTGTGGGCGGTGCTGGCATTTGGCGTGGTCTTCACCCTCGGGGCGTGGGAATGGGCCGGGTTTGGGCAATTGCATGGCGTGATTTCGCGCGGTCTTTACACCCTGGGCATCGCCCTGCTGCTGCTGCTTGCCTGGCGCTTCACCGAATCGCCGGCGCAATTGATGATCCTGCTGGGCGCCGCCTGCGTCTGGTGGCTGATCGCACTTGGCTGGCTGTCGCTGGCGCCGGCCCGGCATCGTCCCGTGCTGGTGCTTATCTGCGGCTGCGCCGTGCTTGCGCCGGCGTTCGTGGCGATCACCAGGTTGCAGGTATCCACGCATGGGATTCGCGCGCGGGCCGCTCATCGTGCTGTGGCTGGTGCTCATGGTGTGCGCCGCCGATATCGGCGCGTACTTTGCGGGCCGCGCATTCGGCCGGCACAAGCTCGCGCCGCGGGTGAGTCCCGGCAAGACCTGGGAGGGCGCCGTCGGCGGGCTGTTCATGGTCGCGCTGATTGCCCTGGGACGGCGCCGTCCACTTTGGTTTGCCGCCGCTCATCGTCGTTCCATTCGGCTGCGCCGTGGGAATTTTTTCCATCATCGGCGATCTGACCGAGAGCATGTTCAAACGCGCCGCGGCGCTCAAAGACAGCGGCGGACTGCTGCCGGGACACGGGGGTTTGCTCGATCGCCTCGACAGCGTGACGGCGGCGGCGCCCCTGTATGCGCTCGGGCTGTTCGGTTCAGGCGTGATCCGATGAGTGCGCGCGGCATCGCAATCCTGGGTTCGACGGGCAGCGTCGGACGCAGCACACTCGCCGTCATCGCGCTGCATCCGGAACGATTCAAGGTCGCATGCTGGGCGCCCACAGCAGCTGGCAAGTCATCGTCGAGCAGGCGCGGCAATTTCGGCCCGAAATCGTGGTGTTGGTGGATGCCGAAGCGGCGGCCAAGGCGCGCGCCGCGTTGCGCGATTGCGGTTCGTCGACGCTCGTCGAAAGCGGCGAGAGCGCGCTCGCCGCGGCTGTCAGCGCCGACAATGTGCACATGGTGATGGCGGCCATCGTGGGCGCCGCGGGACTGCAGCCGACGCTGGCGGCGGTGCGCGCCGGCAAGCGCGTATTGCTCGCCAACAAGGAATCGCTGGTCATGACCGGACCTCTGTTGATGGACGAGGTGCGGCGCGCCGGCGCCCAACTCATTCCCATCGACAGCGAACACAACGCCATATTTCAGTGCATGCCCGCCGGCTATCTCCCGGGCGATGAGGCGAAGGGTGTGACGCGGATCATCCTGACCGCCTCCGGTGGGCCGTTTCGCCAGACCCCGGCCGCGAAAATGGCGCTGGCCACGCCTGACGAAGCCTGCGCGCACCCGAAGTGGAAAATGGGCCGCAAGATTTCAGTCGACTCGGCGACGCTGATGAACAAGGGACTCGAGGTCATCGAGGCCACGCTGCTGTTCGGTTTGCCTGAACCGCAGGTGGATGTCGTGGTGCACCCGCAAAGCGTGGTGCACTCATTGGTCGAATACGCGGACGGATCGATGCTGGCGCAGCTCGGCGCCCCGGATATGCGCACTCCGATTGCGCAGGCTCTGGCGTGGCCCGAGAGATTTGCTTCCGGTGTACAATCCCTGGACCTCATCGGCTTGGGGAAGCTGGAATTCGAGCCGCCGGACCACGTCCGATTCCCCGCTTTGGCGCTGGCAAGAGCGGCTGCGCGCGACGGCGGCACCGCTCCGACGTTGCTGAACGCGGCCAACGAGGTCGCGGTACAGGCGTTTCTTGACCGGCGCTTGAACTTTGTGGGCATTGCAACGGTCATTGACAAAGTGCTGCAGCGGCTCGAATCGTCACCCGTCAAGGCTCTGGGCGACGTATTGGATGCCGACGCTGCGGCGCGACGCCTGGCCGGGTCATTAATCGAGCTTAGCGCGGGAGCCTTTGCATGAAGTTTTTGATTTTCGTTCCCGCCTTCCTGGTGGCGATCAGCATCTTGGTGGCGGTGCATGAATTTGGCCACTATTGGGTTGCCAAGAAGCTCGGCTTCAAGGTATTGCGCTTCAGCATCGGATTCGGCAAGCCGCTGATCACCCGCATCGGCAGAGATGCTGACCGCACCGAATACTGCCTCGCCGCCATCCCGCTGGGCGGCTACGTCAAGCTGCTGGACGAGCGCGAAGGCGATGTCGCCGCCGCTGAGCTGCACCGCTCTTTCACCCGACGGCCGATCCTGCATCGAGTCGCCGTGCTTTTGGCAGGCCCCGCCATGAATCTGGTATTCGCGTCGCTGTTGTACGCAATTCTGGCGATGGTGGGGACGGAAAGCGTCAAGCCCGTGGTGGGTCATGTGTTCCCAGGCAGCGCGGCAGCCGTCGCCGGGCTGCAAAACGGGGATCAGATCGTGCGCGTCGGCGAACGCAACGTCGAGGACACGGAAGAGCTGCAGATAGCGCTCATCCGCCAGTTCACCGACGACGGCGTGATGCCGTTGCATGTACGCCGCGATGGCGCCGAGCGCTCAATGACGCTGCGGGTTTTCGGAGATCGGCGGGCCTTGACCGAACCCGGCAGGTTGCTGCCGGGCCTGGGCTTCGATCTGATGAGCTGGACGGCCGATACCACGGTGCAGGAGGCGCCGGCGGGGAGCGCGGGCGCGCGCGCGGGTCTGCGCGGCGGCGACCGGCTGCTCGCCGTGGACGGCCAGCCGATCGGCAACGCGAGCGATTTCATATCGATGGTGAGCGCTGCGCCGGACCGTACCATTTCGATCGAAGTGCAACGCGGGACCGAGCGATTGCGAATCGTGACACCGGTTCCCCGGGTGATCGATCAGGGCAAGGTGGTGGGCCGCCTGGGTATTTCGCTGATGGAGGGCCAGCAACGATGGCCGCCCGGACTGGTCGAGAAGCATCGCTCGGGACCCCTCGATGCGGCGATCAGCGGCGTGGCGAAGACCTGGGAGATGTCCGCGCTCACCGTGCAGATGCTGTGGCGCATGCTGACCGGCCAGGTATCCGCAAAGAACATCAGCGGGGTGGTGAGCATCGCCGAGTTTGCCGGGTATCAGCGCTTACCTGGGGGTGACCGCCTATCTGGCGTTTCTGGCGATCATCAGCGTGAGCCTGGGCGTGCTGAATCTGATGCCGGTGCCGCTGTTGGACGGCGGCCAGATCGTTTATCAGGCGGTGGAAGCAATCAAGGGCAGTCCGATTTCCGAGCGCGCGCAGCTCTTCGGGCAGCAGATCGGCATCGCGTTGTTGGTGGTGTTGATGAGTTTGGCTTTCTATAACGATATATCAAGACATTTGAATTAACGGGAAATCATGAGCAAACCCAAGTTCCTGCCGCGCGTGCGGCGTTGCCCGCGCAGCGCCGCGCATTACAATTGCACCCGGTTTTCACCGCGTGCGGCTTGAATTTTGGCTGTGCGGGTTGGTGGCGCTCGCCTGCCAACCGGTCTCTACGACTGCGCAGGCGCAAGCAGCCCAGGATATCTTCACGGTCGGCGACATTCGCATCGAAGGCCTGCAGCGAATTTCCGAAGGCACGGTCTTCAATTACCTGCCGGTGAACATCGGCGATCATCTGGACGAGCAGCGCGTCGGCGAGGCGATGCGGGCGCTGTATGCGACCGGGTTCTTTCGCGATGTGGAGTTGCGCCGCGACGGCAACACCCTGCTGGTGGTGGTGGTCGAGCGTCCATCCATCGCCAAATTCGAAATCAAGGGCAACAAGGACATCAAGACCGAGGATCTGCAAAAAAGTCTGCGCAATGTCGGTCTCGCGACCGGCAAGACCTTCGATCGATCCGTCCTCGATGAGGTCAAGCAATACCTCACCGATCAATATTTCAGCCGCGGCAAGTATGCCGTGCGCGTCGACACCAAGATCACCGACCTGCCCGGCAACAAGGTCGACATCATCGTCGACATCAAGGAAGGCAAGCGCGCCAAGATCGAACAGATCAACCTGGTGGGCAATACGAAATTCAAGGAGAAAGACGTTCTCGGCACTTTCGAGCTGAAGACGCCGAACTGGTTGTCCTGGTACAAGCAGGACGACCGCTACTCGCGCGAGACCTTGACCGGCGACCTGGAGAAATTGCGCTCCTTCTACATGGATCGCGGCTACGCGAATTTCCAGATCGACTCGACGGAGGTCACGATAGCCCCCGAAAAAGACGACATGTACATCACCATCAACATCAACGAGGGCGATGTATTCAAGGTCAGCGACGTCAAGCTGGCCGGCACGATGGTGGTCCCCGAAGCGCAGCTTCGCAGGCTATTGCTCATCAAACCCGGCGATACCTACTCGCGCAAGCTCAGTTACCAGCAGCCAGGAATTGATGAATTATCGATTGGGCGCAGACGGCTATTCATTCGCCAAGATCGATCCGGTACCCACACCCGACAACGAGAAAAAGACGGTGGCGATCACGTTTTTCATCGAGCCCGGCAACCGCGTCTACGTGCGCCACATCAATTTCAACAACACCACGGCGATCAACGACGAAACGCTGCGCCGCGAAATGCGTCAGTTGGAAGGCGGCTGGCTGTCGAATTCGGCGGTCGAGCGTTCCAAGGAGCGTTTGCAGCGATTGCCGTACATCGAGAAGGTGGAATTCGAAAACAAGCCGGTGGCCGGCAGCGCTGATCTGGTCGACGTCGACTTCAACATCAAGGAAGGCTTGCCGGGACAATTCGGCGGCGGCATCGGCTATTCGGAAGCCCAGAAATTCAGCATCAACGGCAATTTCGTGCACAGCAATTTCATGGGCACAGGCGAGCGGGTCGCCCTGGAAATCAACGCGGGCAAGTACAGCAAGACCTACACGGCCGCGCACACCGACCCGTACACGACCATCGATGGGGTGTCCCGTACCACGTCGTTCACGTACCGCGATATCACGCAGTTCGTCGCCGCGTCCTCGGCTTTCTCGACCAAGCAGTTGACCCTCGCGGAGCAATTTTCATATCCCATCTCCGAGTATCAATTCCTGAGTATCGGCGGTGCCGTCAACAAGAGCACCCTGGTGGTCTCGGAAGGCTACAGCGCGCAACAGTCGATCGATTGGGTGAAAGCCAACGGCAATACCTTCCAGCGCGACCTGACGGACACCAACGGCGATGGCGTGCTCAACTCGCTGGATAATCCGTATATCGTGTACGGCACCGATTTCTATACCTATGAACTGACCGGCGGCTGGTCGTACGAAGGCCGCAATCGCGCCATCTTCGCGGACCGCGGCACCAAGGTGACGCTGTCGGCGCGTTTCGCACTGCCCTTGAGCGATGTCCGCTACTACCAGACGAATTTCGATTTCATCACCTACATCCCGATATACGGCAAGTGGCTGGCATCAATTCAAGGCTCGCTGGATTACGGTGCGGCACTCGGCAAGACCACCTCATTGCCGCCTTACCTGAACTATTTTGCCGGGGGACCCGACAGCGTCAGAGGCTTTCGCGAGAGCCGTTTGGGGCCCAAGGACAACATCGGGGCGGGCAATCCCTACGGCGGCAACTTTCGAGTGGTCAACCGCTACGAGCTGATCTTTCCGGTTCCGGACAAGTGGAAAAGCGCCGCCCGCGTCAGCTGGTTCTACGACATCGGCAACGTGTTTCAGACCGGCAGCGCCGTCAAATTCCTGGGTGTCGATGACATAACGCCAGTCACCTATCACTTCAGTTATGCTAGTCTGAAACAATCAACCGGTATCGCTGTGCAGTGGCTCGCACCCTTAGGTCTCTTCCGATTCTCTTACGGAATACCTTTGAATGCCTTTCCCGGCAATACCGTGCAATTCGCGGACGAGACGGAGCGTTTTCAATTTTCCATCGGTCAAGCGTTTTGACCCCCATTTGAGGTCCTAAAGATTTATATGTCGACTTACTTTCGAAGCATTCCGTTGGCGGCCTTGGGCCTGTGCGGACTTTTCATGGCGCAGCAAGCGAGCGCCGAAATCAAGATTGGCTATGTGAACTTCCAGCAACTCATGGAAGAGGCGCCGCAGGTCAAAGCCTCGATGCAGTCTTTGCAGAATGAATTCGGGTCGCGCCAGCGCGAGCTGGTGGCCATGCAAAATGATCTCAAGGCGCGCACCGAGAAATTGGACAAGGAAGGGGCCATCATGGCCGAAGCCGACCGCGTCAAGGCCGAGAAAACCCTGCGCGACATGCAGCGGGAATTCTCCCGCAAGGGCGGGGAGTTTCAGGATGACATCAACACGCGCAAGAACGAGGAATTGGGCAAGCTGCAGCGCTTTATGCTGCAAGAGATCAAGACCTATGGCAGTGCGCAGGGATACGACCTGGTCCTCGGCAACGACGTGTTCTTCAACAAGCCTGCAATGGACATCACCGCCCAGATATTGGATGTCTTGAAATCCAAACCGGCGAATGCGGCGGCGACGCCGGCCAAGCCGCCGCCGGCGTCCCCGACAACTCCGCCAGCCAAGCCGCCGGGCGCAAAGTAAACGGTGCGCTGAGAGGCTGACGCACCTACAAGGAGCGCGCAGGTGCAGGCAGAATTCAGTCTGGGCGAACTGGCGGTGCGCTTCGGGCTCAAACTGCGCGGTGAGCCCGGCCTCACGGTGCGCAGCGTGGCGACGCTGTCGCGCGCGCACGCCGGCAGCTTGAGCTTTCTTGCGAACTCGCACTACCGCCGCCAGCTGGCCTCGACGCATGCGACCGCGGTGATTCTGAACGCCCAGGACGAGGCGGATTGCCCGGTTGCCGCGTTGATCGACTCCAATCCTTATCTGGCATACGCGCGCATCGCGACTCTGATGCATCCAGAACGCAACTTGACGCCGGGAATACACCCGAGCGCGGTGGTGGCGCCGCAGGCGCGGGTCGCCGCATCGGCCAGCATCGGGCCGCTGGCGGTCATCGAGGATGAGGCCCAAATCGGCGAGCGTGTGCGCGTCGGCCCCGGCTGCATCGTGCAGCGCGGCGCCCGCGTCGGAGATGACTCGGTGCTCGTATCCCGGGTCAATCTGTATGCCGGCGTGACCCTGGGGAAGCGCTGCATCCTGCATGCCGGTGCGGTGGTCGGCTCGGATGGCTTCGGCTTTGCGCCGGATCACGGCGCCTGGGTGAAGGTGCCGCAGGTTGGCAGCGTGCGCATCGGCGACGATGTGGAAATCGGTGCGAGCACCACCATCGATCGCGGTGCGATTGACGATACGGTTGTCGAGAACGGCGTCAAACTGGACAATCAGATCCAGGTAGGCCACAACGTGACCATCGGCGCGCACACCGCCATTGCCGCCTGCACGGGTATTTCCGGCAGCACGAGCATTGGCCGACGCTGCATGATCGGCGGGATGGTCGGATTTGCAGGGCATCTGACGATTGCCGATGATGTGGTGGTGACGGGATTGAGCCTGGTCAGTGCCTCGATCAAGCAGGCGGGCAGCTACTCGAGCGGGATGCCGGCCGTGGAGACCCGCAAGTGGCGCCGCTTGGTGGCGCGATTTGCGGCGGTTGGACGGATAGGAGCGAGGATGACGCAGCAGCACAAGATGGATATCGCGGCGATCATGGCGCAGCTGCCGCATCGCTATCCATTCTTGCTGGTCGATCGGGTTCTGGACTACGTGGTAGGGCAGCATCTGGTGGCGCTCAAAAACGTCACCGTCAACGAGCCGTTCTTTCCGGGACACTTTCCGCATCGGCCGGTGATGCCCGGCGTGCTGATCATCGAGGCCCTGGCGCAGGCGGCCGGAATCCTGGCGTTCAAGACGGTCAACGTGATCCCCGATGTCAATACCCGATTTTATTTTGTCGCGATCGACAACGCGCGCTTTCGCAAGCCGGTTGAGCCGGGCGACCAGCTCATGCTGAAAGTGACCTTGAAGCGATCCTTCAAGGGAATCTGGAAATTCGATTGCCTGGCGGAAGTCGACGGCAAGGAAGTGGCGTCGGCGGAAATCATGGTCGCTCCCGAGACCAAGACGCCGCGACCCAAGGGGGCGGTCGGATGATCGACTCGCGGGCGGTGATATCGCCGCAAGCACACATCGCGGCGGATGTGGAGATCGGCCCCTTCACCGTCATCGGCGCGAATGTGGTCATCGGCGCCGCGCACCTGGATCGGCCCGCATGCGGTGATCAATGGTCCGACCCGCATCGGCACGGACAACAAGATCTTTCAATTCGCGTCGCTGGGCGATGCGCCGCAGGACAAGAAATACAAGGGCGAACCGACGCGCCTCGAGATCGGCGACCGCAACGTATTCCGCGAATTCGTGACCGTGAACCGCGGCACCACCCACGACAAGGGCGTGACGCGCATCGGCAACGACAATCTGCTGATGGCGTATTCGCATGTGGCGCATGACTGCCTGCTGGGCAACGAGATCGTGATGGCGAACTGCAGCACGCTGGGCGGGCACGTCGAACTCGGCGACTGGGTGATCATGGGCGGACTATCGGCGGTGCATCAGCACACCAAGGTGGGCGCGCACGCCTTCATTGCGCACAACGCCGCGGTGACCCGCGATGTGCCGCCCTATGTGATGGCGGTGGGCCGGCCGGCGGTGCCGCACAGCGTGAATTCCGAGGGACTGAAGCGCCGCGGTTTCACGCCGGAGCAGATCCTGAACATCCGGCGCGCCTATCGACTGCTGTACCGTTCCGGGCTGAAGTTGAAGGCGGCCATCGAGGAACTCGAGAAGGCGGCCCAGACGCAGCCGGAAATCGTGCCCTTCGTCGAATTCATCAAGCACAGCTCGCGCAGCATCGTCCGCTAGGCTCCCGGCCAGATGTCGGTGCCGTTGCGAGTGGGTCTGGTGGCGGGGGAAGCGTCAGGCGACACGTTGGGCGCCGATCTCATTCATGCGATGCGCAGGCTGGCCCCCGACGCGAAGTTCTTCGGCGTGGCCGGACCTAAAATGCAGGCCGCCGGATGCGAGAGCTGGGAGCCGGCCGAATCATTCGCGGTCATGGGGCTGTTCGATGTTCTGCGCGATCTGCCGCGCTTGTTCAAGCTGCTGGCGCGAATCCGCCGCATGTTCCTCATGGAGCGGCCGGATGTGTTCGTCGGCATCGACGCCCCGGATACGAATTTGCGACTGGCGCGCGCTTTGCACGCCGCGGGCATTCCCACCGTGCAGTACGTCAGTCCGCAGGTCTGGGCATGGCGTCAGGGACGGGCGCGCGGCATCGGCGCGTCGGTGGATCTGGTGCTGTGCCTGCTGCCGTTCGAGAAGCGCTTCTACGATGAGCGCGGCATCGCGCGCCGAATTCGTCGGGCATCCGCTGGCGGATGCGATTCCCGACAACATCGATCGTGCCGCGGCACGCCGCGCGCTCGGTCTTGATCCCGACGCGCAGCATCGTCGCACTGCTGCCGGGCAGCCGGCGCGGTGAGGTGGCCCGTCTCGCGGCGGATTTCGCCGCCACGGCGCGCTGGTTGGCGGCGCAGCGACCGGATCTGAAATTCGTCGCGCCGATGGCGAGTGCGGCGACGCGGGAGATATTCTCGCGGATCCTCGCGCGCGATGCACCGGCGCTCGAGGTGCAACTGATCGACGGCCAGGCGACGACCGTGCTGATCGCCGCCAATGTGGTTCTGGTGGCTTCGGGTACCGCCAGTCTGGAGGCCGCACTGTGCAAACGGCCCATGGTGGTCGTCTATCGGTTGGGCAGGATCACGGCTGGGGTATTGACCGGGCTCAATCTGGTCAAATCCAAGTTCTTCGCGCAACCAAATCTACTTGCGGATCGGCGCGTCGTCGGCGAATATTTTCAAGAGCAGATCATCCCCGAGTCGATCGGAGCAGAGCTCTTGATGTGGCTTGACGACAGCGAACGGCGCGCGGCCTTGGAACGGGAGTTCTCGCGAATTCACGCCGAGCTGCGGCGCGACGCCGGCACGCGCGCCGCGCAGGCGATTCTCGATCTGGTGAATGCTCGCCGCGCCGCTTCAGGATCGGTGCGCACATGAGGTGGGTGGCCGGACATCGACGAGGCCGGCCGCGGACCGCTCGCCGGGCCGGTGGTGGCTGCCGCCGTCATCTTGCGTCCGCGCCGGCCCATCGAGGGTGTGGCCGATTCCGAAGACCTTGAGTGCCGAGGCAACGCTCGCGCCTTGAGCCTGCAAATTCGCGCGCGAGGCGCTGTGTTTCGGCATCGGCTGGGCGGATCACGCAGGAGATCGATGCCCTGAATATCCTGCAGGCCACCTTTCTGGCCATGCGCCGCGCCCTGCTGGCAGATGACCTTGATCGCCGGATCACGTGCTCATCGACGGCAACCGTCTGCCCAATTTGCAGGGATTGGGTAAGGTGTTGACCGCACGCGCCATCATCGGCGGCGATGCCACCGAGCCTGCGATCAGCGCGGCTTCGATTCTGGCGAAGACGGCGAGAGATAATTATATGAATCAAATGGATACGATATATCCCGAATACTCTTTCGCAAGTCATAAGGGTTACGCCACCGCCGACCATCAGCGCCTGCTGGCGCTGCACGGCCCCTGTCCACTGCATCGGCGCTCGTTCGAGCCGGTGCGCCTTGCCTGAGCGGAGCGAAGCTTTGACGCCATTCGTGCACCTGCGGCTGCACACCGAATACTCGTTGGTCGACGGCATCGTGCGCGTGCCGGAGTTGATGGCAGCCGTCGCGGCAGCGGGCATGCCGGCGGTTGCCCTGACCGATCAAAGCAATTTATTTGCCATGGTGAAGTTCTACAAGGAGGCGCTGGCGGCCGGAATCAAACCCCTGATCGGCGTCGACGCCTGGATCCGCGAGCCGGGCGAACGCGCCGCGCCCTCGCGGATCGTATTCCTTTGCCAGAATCTGTCCGGATACCGGCACCTCACCCAGCTGGTGACGCGATCTTTTCTCGAGGGTCAGCATCGCGGCGCGCCGATGCTCGAGCGCAGCTGGTTGAGCCGCGAGGCGCTGCGAGGGTTTGATCGTGCTTTCGGGCGGCTTCGAGGGCGACATCGGCAGGAGCTTGAGCCGCGGCCGCGACGATTAGGCGCTGACGCTGTCTCGATCACTGGCGCGACCTGTGCGGTGATCGCTTCTATCTCGAGGTACAGCGCACCGGCCGGGCCGGCGAGCAGGCCTGCTCCGATGCGGTCATGGACACTCGCCCGCTCGCAGGGCGTGGCGGCGGTCGCGACCAACGACGTGCGTTTCTTGACGCGCGCGGACTTCGAGGCGCACGAGGCGCGAGTCTGCATTCATGACGGCGCACAGCTCGCCGATGCCAGCCGCGTGCGGCGCTACTCCGAAGAGCAATACTTGAAGTCGCCCGCTGAAATGGCGCGAGCTGTTCTCCGACGCGCCGGAGCTGCTGGCGAATACGTTTGAAATCGCCAAGCGCTGTTCACTGGAGATTCGCTTGGGCGCCTCCATGCTTGCCGGCCTATCCGGTGCCGGACGGATCGAGCACCGAACGAGTTCCTGCGCGAGGAATCGCTGCGTGGGCTCGAGTCGCGCCTCGCGCTGCAAACGCAGCCACGCTGCGGCACGCGCCGGCCTACGAGGCCCGGCTCGATCTCGAGCTTGGCGTCATTTGCGCCATGGGCTTCGCCGGATACTTCTTGATCGTGGCGGATTTCATCCGCTGGGCGCGCGAGCACGGCGTGCCGGTGGGTCCGGGCCGCGGCTCCGGCGCGGGATCGCTGGTCGCCTACGTGCTCGGGCATCACCGACCTGGACCCGATCGAACACGATCTTCTGTTCGAGCGATTTTTGAATCCGGAACGCGTGTCGATGCCGGATTTCGATGTCGACTTCTGCATGGATGGCCGCGATCGGGTCATCGAATATGTGGCCAACAAGTACGGCCGCGATCGCGTATCGCAGATCATCACCTACGGCACCTTGGCCGCCAAGGCCGTGGTGCGCGACGTGGGCCGGGTGCTCGGCCACCCCTACGGCTATGTGGACAAGATCGCGAAGCTGATTCCCTTGGAAATCGGCATGACGCTCGACAAGGCGCTGGAGCAGGAAGAAGAACTGAAGCGCCTGTACGAGGGTGAATCCGAGGTTCGCGAACTGATCGATCTGGCGCGCAGCCTCGAGGGACTGGCGCGCAACGCAGGCACGCACGCCGGCGGCGTGGTCATCGCCCCTTCGGTCTTGACCGACTTCACGCCGCTGTACTGCGAAGAAGGCAGCAGCCACGCCGGTGACGCAGTTCGACAAGGACGATGTCGAAGCCGCCGGCCTGGTGAAATTCGATTTTCTCGGGCTTGCGCACTCTCACCATCATCGATTGGGTGGTGCGCGACATCAATATCGCAGCGCGCCGCGGCGAGTGAGGCGCCGCTTGGTGATGAGCGCGTTGCCCATGGACGATGCGCGCGACCTACGCGCTGCTCAAGAGCACCAAGACCACGGCGGTATTCCAGCTCGAATCGCGCGGCATGAAGGATTTGATCCGCGGCTGCAGCCCGACCGCTTCGGCGACATCGTGGCGCTGGTGGCGTTGTTCCGGCCCGGACCGCTGCAATCCGGCATGGTCGAGGATTTCATCGCACGCAAGCACGACACCACCGGCGCCACCATCGACTATCTGCATCCGGATCTGAAGCCGGTGCTGGAGGCGACCTACGGCGTGATCCTGTACCAGGAACAGGTCATGCAGATCGCGCAGATACTGGCCGGCTACACCCTGGGCGGCGCGGATCTCCTGCGCCGCGCCATGGGCAAGAAGAAACCCGAGGAAATGGCGAAGCAGCGCTCGGTATTCGTCGACGGCGCGGTCGCGCGCGGCGTGCGCGAAGCCCAGGCCACGCATATCTTCGATCTGATGGAAAAGTTTGCGGGCTATGGATTCAACAAATCGCATTCCGCCGCGTATGCGCTGCTTGTCCTATCAGACCGCGTGGCTCAAGGCGCATTATCCGGCCGCATACATGGCGGCGGTGCTGTCCTCGGACATGGACAAGACCGAAAAGGTGGTCACGCTGATCGACGAATGCGCCGGCATGGGGCTCAAGGTGCTGCCGCCCGATGTGAATGAGTCGGTGTACGCATTCCGTGTCGCGGGCGACTTCGAGCATTCGCTACGGCATGGGCGCCATCAAGGGCGTGGGCGCCTGCGCAGTCGAGGCTCTGATCGAGGAACGCAAGAAAAACGGCTCCTTCAAGAGTCTGCCCGATCTGTGCCGCCGCATCGATTTGCAGCGCGTGAATCGCCGCGTTTTCGAGGCGCTGATCCGTTCGGGAAGCCTGGATCTCATCGGACCCAACCGCGCGACCTTGACCGCGGAGCTCGAGCGCGCGATGCACCTGGGGGAGCAAAATTCGCGCGCCCTGAGCGTGGGGCAGGTCGATTTATTCGGTTTGAGCGCCGCGGAAAATGCTGCGGTGGCGGACTGGTCGGAGGCCGAGCGCCTCGCCGGCGAGCGCGAGACGCTCGGTCTTTTCCTGAGCGGGCATCCCATCACGCCCTACGAGCCGGATCTGAAATTCCTGGTCAGTGCGCGCCTCGCCGATGTCGGCGGGCCGAAGCCCGCCGCGCCCCAGGACGGTGTGCGTAGTTGGTCGGCGGGTAAACCGGCCACCGTGGCAGGACTGGTGCTGGAGATCCGCCGCAGACCGAATCGGGTCACCTTGATCCTCGACGATCGCAGCGCCCGTCTCGAGGTCAGCCTGTACGAGGAAGTCTTCCAGAAGCATCGCGACATCATCGTCAAGGACGCCATTCTGATCATCGACGGCATCCTGCGGTTCGATGATTTTATCGAGGCGTGGCGCCTGCAAGGCAAGTCCTTGATGGATATTGACCGGGCGCGCGAGCGCTTCGCGCGCCGGTTATGGCTTAGATGGCCTGCCGAATTCGACGGCCCGCAGGGCATGAGCCGCTTCGAGCAAATGCTCAAGCCCTATCTGCGCGGCCCCTGCGGCGTGAGCGTCGCGGTGAACCGGGATGATTACAGCGGTAAGGTCAATCTATCGGATGCGTGGTCGGTACGGCCCACGCGCGAGCTGCTGGACCGGCTTTCCACGCTGGTGGGCCGCGAGGGCTGGTATTTAGTGTATGGTCCGCGAAACGATGTACGCGGCGAGGAAACGAGCTCATGGCGATGAATTTTCTGGAATTTGAACAGCCGATCGCGGAACTCGAGGCGAAAATCGAGGAGCTGAAGTTTGTGGGCGCCGACGCCAGCGTCAACATCACCGAAGAGATCAAGCGCCTGCAGACCAAGAGCAGGGCGCTGACCACCAGTATCTTTGCCAATCTGACGCCCTGGCAGATCACGGAATTGGCGCGCCATCCGCAGCGTCCCTATACGCTCGACTATGTGTCCATGATTTTCACCGATTGGCAGGAATTGCACGGCGATCGCATGTACAGCGACGACCTGGCCATCGTCGGCGGCCTGGCGCGCCTCGAGGGCACTCCCGTCATGTTGATCGGCCATCAAAAGGGCCGCGACACCAAGGAGCGCGTGCGGCGCAACTACGGCATGCCCAAACCGGAAGGCTATCGCAAGGCACTGCGCCTGATGAAGATGGCGGAGCGTTTCCGCGTCCCGGTGATTACCCTGATCGATACGCCGGGTGCCTATCCCGGGATCGGTTCGGAGGAGCGCGGCCAGAGCGAAGCCATCGCGCGCAATTTGTTCGAGATGTCGCATCTGGCCGCGCCGGTCTTGAGCGTGGTCATCGGCGAGGGCGGTTCGGGCGGCGCGCTGGCCATCGGCGTCTGCGACCGGCTGGTCATGCTGCAATTCAGCGTGTATTCGGTCATCTCGCCGGAGAGCTGCGCCTCGATTCTGTGGAAGAGCACCGACAAGAAGGAAATTGCCGCCGATGCCATGGGCGGCACCGCGGAGCGTCTTGTACAAGCTGGGTCTGGTCGATGAAGTCCTGAAGGAACCGCACGGCGGCGCGCATCGCGATCCGCAGGCGATGGCGGAAAGCATGAAGCAGAGCATGGTCAAGAATCTCGCCGAACTGCGCAATCAACCGGTGACCCAACTGCTCGATGCGCGGCAGGCGCGCCTGCGCGGCTTCGGCGCGTTCCACGACGCGTAGAATCCCGTGAGTTTTTCCGCGGCATCCCTGCACGCGGTGCTTGAAGCTCTGACCCCCAAGGAAGCCAGCCGGCTTCGTGGTGGCCTTGAGCGGCGGCGCCGATTCCGCGGCGCTGCTGGCCGCGATGTGCTGCGCTGCGGGACGATACGCGGACTGCGGCCGCTGCGCGCCGTGCATATCAATCATGGCCTGCAGGCGTCGGCGAGCGCATTCGGCGACGCGTGCATCCGTCTTTGCAACCACTTGCACGTTCCGCTGCACGATCATTTCCGTCTCGGTGCACGTGCCGGCCGGCGCATCGATCGAGGCTGCGGCGCGCGATGCGCGCTACGCGGCGCTCGCCGCGAACCTTGCGCCCAACGAGTGCCTGTTGACGGCGCATCATCGCAAGGATCAGGCCGAAACACTGCTGCTGCAGGCGCTGCGCGGAGCGGGCGTCGAAGGGCATGGCGGCCATGCCGGCGTGCCGCGCCTTAGGTGTGGGATGGCATGTGCGGCCCGTGCTGGACGTCGCCGCAGGGCGAACTGCTGCGAGTTCGGCGCGCGATTTGCGCACCTCGAGTCGATCGATCCCATGAATGCCGATGTGCGCTTCGATCGCAGCTATTTGCGCAGGCATCATCTGGCCGTTGATCGAAGAGCGCTGGCCGGGCGCGGACGCTGCCCTGTCGCGCACGGCGCGTCACATGGCGGAAGCGCAGTCGCTGCTCGACGCAGGCGCCGCGGCAGATCTGGCCGGCTGCGCGACGGCGAGGCGCTGTCGGTGCCCGGCTTGCGCGCGCTGCCGCCATTGCGGCGCATCAATGCTGTGCGCCTGTGGCTGCGCGAAGCGCCTGGAGAGGCGCCGTCCACGCGCGCGTTTGCAGGAGGCCCTGCGGCAGTGTTCTCGATGCGCAGGAGGATCACCTGCCGGCGATCGTCTGGGGCGGTTCCGCCCTGCGACGCTATCGATCGAGACTGTTCCTCACCGCGGCAGATCCGCCGCGGTTGCAAGAACCGCTGCCTTGGGCTGTGCGGTGCGGTTCTTCAATCGATCTAGGGCCAAGCCTGGGGAGATTGACCTGGGTTTCGCATCGAGGCGGCATCTTGGCCAGTGCGCTGCCCGGTGCTGCGATCGTGCGCCGCCGCGGCGGCGGGGAGACACTGAAACCTGCTAAATCAGCGAGCACGCAGAGCGTGCAGCACCTGTGCCAGTCGCAGGGGGTGCTGCCGTGGCTGCGGGATGCGTTGCCCTTGGTATTCGCCGGCGACGCGTTGATCGCGGTCGCCGACCTGTGGCTGGACACGCGCTGGTGCGCCGCCCCGGATGAGCCGGGGCTCGCGATCAAGTGGTTGGGCG
Organism: uncultured Gammaproteobacteria bacterium; assembly: GCA_963831765.1. GTDB lineage: Bacteria > Pseudomonadota > Gammaproteobacteria > Steroidobacterales > Steroidobacteraceae > Bog-1198. The sequence goes on along the minus strand of CAWHRH010000006.1, from coordinate 787,014 downwards.
CCCCCATTATTTGTTAATTGGATTGTCGAGCAGGCCCCGATCTGCTAACCTGAACTCCCGTCGAATTCCATTGTTCCCTTTGGCTCCGTTTGTCAACCCGCTCGATTTGTGAACGGGACGCAGACGCTTTAATCGGCGGTGACTCATCATGACTCGATTCGTATTCGTCACCGGCGGCGTGGTTTCCTCGCTGGGCAAGGGCATTGCTTCCGCCTCTCTGGGGGCCATTCTCGAGGCGCGCGGCCTCAAGATCAGCATGGTCAAGCTGGATCCTTACATCAACGTCGATCCCGGCACCATGAGCCCGTTTCAGCACGGCGAGGTGTTCGTCACCGCGGACGGCACCGAAACCGACCTTGATCTCGGTCACTACGAGCGCTTCGTGCGCACGACCACGGGGCGCAACAGCAATTTCACCACCGGCAGAATCTACGAGCGCGTCATCGCCAAGGAGCGGCGCGGCGATTATCTGGGTGCAACCGTGCAGGTGATTCCGCACATCACCGACGAGATCAAACACCGCATACGCATGGGCGCCGGTGAAGCGGATGTGTGCATGGTGGAAATCGGCGGCACCGTCGGCGACATCGAGTCGCTGCCGTTCCTCGAGGCGATTCGTCAAATGGGAGTGGAGCTCGGGCGCAATCACGTGCTGTACATGCATTTGACGCTGGTGCCGATCGTGGGCGGTGCCGGAGAAATCAAGACCAAGCCCACGCAGCATTCGGTGAAGGAACTGCGCGGCATCGGCATTCAACCGGATATTCTGCTGTGCCGCTGCTGCCAAACCCTTCCCGACGAGCAACGCCGCAAAATAGCGCTGTTCACCAACGTCGAGGAGCGGGCGGTGATTTCGGCGGTGGACTCCGACGACATCTACAAGATTCCGATGCTGCTGCACGAGCAGGATCTGGACGACATCGTGATCGACAAGCTGCGCCTGGACGCGCCGCCCACGGATCTGTCCGAATGGCGGGCGGTGGTCGCCGCCAAGCAGAATCCCGAAGCCGTGGTGGACATCGGCATGGTCGGCAAGTACGTGCAGATCCGCGACTCGTACATCTCCTTGAACGAGTCGCTGATGCACGGCGGCATCAAGACCCGGACGCGGGTCAACATTCATTATTTCGAATCGCAGGATATCGAGCGCTCCGGTCCCGCCGCGCTGCAGAGCATGGATGCCATTCTGGTGCCGGGCGGATTCGGCGACCGCGGCATCGAGGGCAAGATCCAGGCGATCCGTTTTGCGCGCGAGAACCGCATTCCCTATCTCGGCATCTGTCTGGGGATGCAGCTGGCGATCATCGAATATGCAGCGCAACGTGCTGGCGCTCAAGGGCGCCAACAGCACCGAGTTCGATCGTGCCACCAATCATCCGGTGATTGCGTTGATCACCGAATGGCAGGATCTGGAGCGCGGCCAGCAGGTGCGCGACGAAAAATCCGATCTGGGCGGCAGCATGCGGCTCGGCGCGCAGGAGGCGAAGCTCATTCCCGGTTCGCTGGCGCACGCGATCTACGGCAAGGAGTCGATTTTCGAGCGCCATCGCCATCGCTATGAATTCAACAATCACTATCTCGACTGAGCTGACCGCGGCGGGATTGACGTTCTCGGGCTTCTCGGCCGACGGACTGGTGGAATTCATCGAATTGCGCAGCCATCCTTGGTTCGTGGCCAGTCAGTTCCACCCGGAATTCACGTCGACGCCCCGCGATGGGCATCCGCTGTTCACGGGGTTCGTGCGCGCGGCGCGCGAATACCGCGCCTCCCTGCAGCCTGGGCGCGCGACCGCATGAATCTCAGCTTGCGCGCATGAAGCTGATCTCCTTCGAGGTCGGGTCCGATCGCCCGTTCTTTTTGATTGCCGGTCCCTGCGTCATCGAAAGCGAGGATCTGGTCATCGACGTGGCGGGACGCCTCAAGGAAATGACCGCCGAGCTCCATATTCCATTCATCTTCAAGGCTTCGTTCGACAAGGCCAATCGTTCCTCGCGGGCGAGCTTCCGCGGCCCCGGTCTGGAGGGCGGCCTTAAGGCTCTCGCGAAGGTCCGCGAGCAAATAGGCGTGCCGGTGCTCACCGACGTGCACGAGGACACGCCGCTCGACGAGGTCGCGGCCGTCGTCGACGTTCTGCAGACTCCGGCCTTCCTGTGCCGTCAGACCAATTTCATCGTTGCCGTATGTTCCCAGGGCAAGCCGGTGAACATCAAAAAGGGACAGTTTCTCTCGCCCTGGGAGATGCAGAACGTGGTCGACAAGGCGCGCTCCACCGGCAATTCGAAAATCATGGTGTGCGAGCGGGGCTTTTCCTTCGGCTACAACAATTTGGTATCGGACATGCGCTCATTGATGGTGATGCGCGAGACCGGTTGTCCGGTGGTGTTCGATGCGACGCACTCGGTCCAGCTGCCCGGCGGCAAGGGCGATGCCTCGGGCGGGCAGCGCGAGTTCATCCCGGTGCTGGCGCGCGCGGCAATCGCTGCGGGGATCGCTGGAATTTTCATGGAAACGCATCCTGATCCATCCAAGGCTTTGTCGGATGGCCCTAACGCCTGGCCCCTGGACCGCATGAAGCCGCTCCTGGGCACGCTCGTGGAATTGGACACGGCGGTCAAGAAGCAACCTTTCGAGGAATCCTTGCTATGAGTCGAATCGTCGACGTTCGAGGCCGCCAAATCATCGATTCACGCGGCAATCCCACCGTGGAGGCGGACGTGGTGCTCGATTCCGGCACCTTGGGGCGCGCCGCAGTCCCGTCCGGCGCATCGACCGGCACCGCGCGAGGCGGTTGAATTGCGAGATGGAGACATGAAGCGCTACGGCGGCAAGGGTGTGCTCAAGGCGGTGGGCAACATCAACGGACCGATACGCGCGGCGATACTGGGCGCCGACGCGCAGGATCAGGCCGCACTCGATGCGAAAATGATCGCGCTCGACGGCACCGACGGCAAATCAAACTTGGGCGCCAACGCGCATCCTGGCGGTGTCGTTGGCCGCGGCGCACGCCGCCGCGACCGACCAAGGCTTGCCCTTATACCGGCATTTGGCGCGCAGCGGCGATCTGACCCTGCCAGTCCCGATGATGAACATCATCAACGGCGGAGCGCACGCGGATAACAGCGTCGACATCCAGGAATTCATGATTCTACCCATCGGCGCGCCGTCATTTTCCGAAGCGGTGCGCTACGGCGCGGAAGTGTTCCACACCTTGAAGAAAGTGCTGCACGCCAAGGGCTTGAACACCGCGGTGGGCGACGAGGGCGGTTTCGCACCCGATCTGCCTTCCAATGAAGCGGCGATCACCACCATATTGGAAGCCATCGACAAGGCGGGCTATCGGGCGGGCAAGGACATTTATCTCGGACTCGATGTCGCGAGCAGCGAGTTCTTCAAGGACGGGGTCTACGATCTTGAATCCGAAGGACGGAAGTTCAATTCATCGGAGTTCGCCGATTATCTTGCGGGCCTGGCATCGAAATATCCCATCGTGTCCATCGAGGACGGCATGAGCGAAGGGGATTGGAACGGCTGGTCGATCCTCACCCGCAAGCTGGGCGCAAGGGTTCAATTGGTAGGCGATGACGTGTTCGTGACCAATACCAAGATATTTTCCGAGGGTATCTCCAAGAAGATCGCCAACGCCATCCTCATCAAACCCAATCAAATCGGCACGTTGAGCGAGACATTGGCCTGTGTCGACATGGCGTTCAAGGCTAAGTATGCGGCCGTCATCTCGCATCGCTCGGGGGAAACCGAGGATGCGACCATCGCGGACATCGCGGCGGCAACCACCGCCACGCAAATCAAGACCGGCTCGATGTCGCGCTCGGATCGAATCGCAAAATACAATCAATTGCTGCGCATCGAAGCTGAGCTGGGCGCCAAGGCGGACTACGCGGGGGCGCGGGCTTTATCGGTTCCAATTTCTTAAGAGTTCATGCTAAGCTCCTGTCCCCATGAGGATTTTCGCAGCCATTCTGGCTATCGTTCTGGTCTTGTTGCAATACCGAGTCTGGTTCTCCGACCAAGGAACGCGCGAAGTAACCCGGCTGAAGGTGGCCGTGGCCAATCAGGCCTCGGCCAATCAGGAGCAAGTCGAGCGCAATCGCCAGCTGAGCGCGGAGGTGGCGAACCTCAAAGGGGGGCTCACCGCCCTCGAGGAACGCGCACGCAGTGAATTGGGCATGGTCGGTGCCAGCGAGACTTTTTACCAGGTCGTAAGACCGAATACCCCGGCTCCTACCGCGCCGCTTGCGAATCCAGTAACCGCCCGCGCGCAATGATCGGGTCAGCGGCGCGCCGCATCTGGGCGATTGTTCCCGCGGCTGGGCGTGGCGAGCGCTTCGCAGCAGGAACGGCGGCCGGCATCCCCAAACAGTACACGCCGCTGCTGTCGCGCACCGTGCTCGAATGGACGCTGCGAGTGCTGCTCGCTGAACCTCGTATCCATGCCATCGTGGTGGTGCTCGCGCCGGATGATCGTCATTGGCCGGACCTTCAAGCCAAGCTCGGATCTCCCAAAATCCTGACCGCAGTCGGGGGTGCTCACCGGCAAGACTCGGTGATGAACGGCTTGAATTTTCTCGCGTCGCGTGCCGCGGCCGACGATTGGGTTCTGGTGCACGACGCGGCACGGCCTTGCTTGAGCGCCGGCGATCTTGCCGCTCTGGCGGATGCTCTGGAAACGCAAGCGTCCGGCGCGACGGCGGCATGCGGGGGCGCCGTGCTGGCCGCGCCGGTAGTCGACACTGTCAAGCGTGAATCTTCAACCGGGATCGAAACGGTGGAGCGAGCCGGGTCTGTGGCGCGCCCTGACCCCGCAGGTGTTTGCATACGTGCAACTACGCCAGGCTCTCGAGGACGCCGCGCGCGCCGGCGTTTCCGTCACCGATGAGGCGCAGGCGATGGAGCGGGTTGGCGTGCGCGCCGCACTGGTGCGCGGATCGCCGTTCAATATCAAGGTGACCCGAGCCGAGGATCTTAAGATGGCGGCCGCAATACTCAAGATGGGGGAGAATGGCCGAATGCGAGTCGGACAAGGAATGGACGTGCATGCCTTTGGCGAGGGCGACCATGTGGTCTTGGGAGGTGTGCGCATCGCCCACAGCCAGGGCGTCGTCGCGCACTCGGACGGCGACGTGGTCATTCACGCACTGTGCGACGCGTTGCTCGGCGCCATGGGTGACGGCGACATCGGCCAACATTTTCCCGACAGCGATCCGCGATACCGCGGCGCGGACAGCCGCGTGTTCCTGCGCGTGGTGGCCGAGCGCATGAGAACGGCGGGACTGCATCTGGTGAACGCGGACGTCACCGTGCTGGCGGAGGCGCCGCGCATCGCCGCACATCGCATCGCGATGGCGGCAAATCTTGCCGCCGATCTGGGGGTCGCGCCCGCCGCCATCAACATCAAGGCGACCACCACCGAGCGCCTGGGCTTCGTCGGGCGCAAGGAAGGGCTGGCCGCGATGGCGTCGGTGCTGCTAAGCGCCTGAGGGAGGGGGCACCCGGGGGGCGCGCGAATTCGGCGTCTCGTGTTGCACGCTGTCCCGCCGCCGCTTGTTCAGAATCGCTTCGATGACATCGAGCGAAGCCAATACTTCCTTGTGAACGATCTGGGCATGCTCGGTGGGTTGGATCCCCGTGTTGCTTCGCGTGAATAGCGGATCGGCAAACAGCGTGCGCAGCTGTTTCAGTGCATGACTGACGGCCGGTTGGGAGATCATCAGTATTTTGGAGGCGCGGGTTACCGATCGCTCGCGCATCAGCACGGCGAATATCACCAACAGGTTCAAATTGACGTTGTCAAAGTTGTTGGGGTTCAATGTGCTTCCGTCCGTCGATTGCGAACCGTGCCCTGTTTCTTGGGCGTCGGGTGCTTTGCCAGGCTCTGGACGATCTCCTCGCGCACCACCTTGCCGATCACCGCAATCGCCTTGCGCATGAACAAAGACTTCGGGCGCCGCGTCGAGGTGACGATGGACAATGGAAACGTCAGCATCGGATTCAAGATGGGCACGATCCTCACCTGGGCGGCCCAACGCGAGGACTTGATGGCATTCATCGACAGCACCCCGAAACCATGTCCTTGGCGCACCAGATCGACGATGGCGGAAATGCACTCGACTTCGTGTGCGATGGTAATTTTGCGCCCGATGCCGGACAACGCATGCTCGACCGTCATGCGATTGGCGTGCGGACGTCCCGGGATGACCAACGGATAGCCGGTGAGCTCGTTCAGCGATATGGAGGCGGGGTAGTTTTTCGGCCCGGACGCGGGCCCGATCAGAAACAATTGGTCCTCGAGCAATGGCTCGACCTCAAAATCCTCGGAAGCACTGGCGTTGTAAGCCAAGGCGCAGTCGATGCGCCCGATGCTCAGCCATTCCAGCACATAGGCGGACAAACCCTCCGAAAAGGCGAGGCGCGACTTGGGCAATATCTTGCCGAACGCCTTGACCAGAGGCACGGTCACGATACTGCCGACACTCGAGGGCAATCCGAGAGTGATGTGGCCGACATCGCCGTTGCGTCTGTTCTCCAGTTCCTGCCGCGCACGCGTCACCTGCGTCAGGATGCCCCGCGTGTGCTCGAGCAACTGCGAACCGGCTTGCGTGAGCACCACTCCGCGGCCGTTGCGATCGAACAATTCCTGACCGAACTCCGTCTCGAGTTCGGCGATCTGACGGCTCAAGGTCGGTTGTCCCACCGACAGAAAAGCCGCGGCATTCGTGAAACTGCCCAGCTCTGCGACGTGCCGAAAATATTCGAGCTGTTTGAGATCCAATGGCCGGCCTGCGCGGTTATTTATTAATCACATAACAATCAGCTGTCATGCAGAATCAGTATATCGTGACAAACCGGTCATTTTCAAAAGATAAGGCGCGGGGGCAGGGCCGGATGCAGATCCGGTAAGATGAATCATGGTCTCGACGATTGTCATCATCGGAGGCGGGCAAGCGGGTGCCCAATCGGTCGATACGCTGCGCCGCGAGGGCTTTGCCGGCCGCCTGGTATTGATCTGCGAGGAGGACATGCTGCCGTATCAGCGGCCTCCGCTGTCGAAGAAATTTCTGTCGGGCGAATTGATGGCTGACCGGCTCTTGTTTCGGCACCGCGCCTTCTACGACGAGCACGCGATCGAGCTCAGACTGGGTGTTCGAGCGACCCAGGTCGCGACCGGCGCCCGGCGCATCGCGCTGTCGAATGGCGAGGAAATCGCATACGACCGGCTGCTATTGTGCCTGGGTTCGCTGCCCCGATCCTTGACCTGCCCGGGATCCGACCTGCCCGGGGTTCACTATTTACGTGGCATCGCCGATGTCGCGGCCATTCAGCAGGGACTAAAACCCGGTGCCCGCGCCGTCATTGTCGGCGGCGGGTATATCGGTCTCGAAGCCGCGGCGACCGCCCGCCATTTGGGCTGCGCGGTCACGGTGTTGGAAATGGCGGACCGGGTGATGAATCGAGTCGTCGCCTCAAATGTCTCGGAATACTTCGCGCACGAACATCGCACCCAGGGCGTCAAGATCATTTGCAATTCGCGGGTGGTGCGCCTCGAGGGGAGCGGCCGCGTGGAACGCGTGATCTGCGCCGACGGCAGCATGTATCCGGCGGATTTGTTGATTGTCGGCGTGGGGGTCGTTGCGAATTCGCAATTGGCGATCGACGCAGGCATAAAGTGCGAAAACGGCATCGTCGTGGACGAGTATTGCCGCACCAGCGACCCCGCGGTTTTCGCGGCGGGGGATTGCACCAACTATTTTTCGCCGCGCTACCAAACGCGGGTTCGCCTCGAGTCCGTCGATAATGCTTTCGAGCAAAGCAAGGTGGCGGCGCTCAACATCCTTGACCGGCAGGCTGTCTATGACCGGGTTCCTTGGTTCTGGTCGGACCAGTTCGACAACAAACTCCTCATTGTCGGCGTCTCACAGGGGCACGACCAACAATTGACCCGCGGCGATCCGGCCACCCGCAGCTTCAGTGTGTGCTACATCAAGGGCGGAGAATTGCTGGCCATCGAGGCCATCAACCATTCGAAGGATTACATGGCGGGGCGCAAGCTCATTGCTGACCGCATGCGGCCCAACCTCGACAAACTCGCGGACCCTTCAGTGAGCATCAAGGACGCCGTCTAAAGGCGTGACGCCCGCCGGCGCGACGCATTCAGGCACGCAGCAGGACATAGAGCGCCCCGGTGCCCCCGTCGATGGTGCGCGCAGAACTGAATGCCATGACGTCCATATGCCGCCGCAACCAGAGGTCCACCGCGGTTTTGAGCACCGGGCCGCGTGCTCCCGAACGATATCCCTTTCCGTGAATGACCCGTACGCAGCGGTGTCCCGAATCGCGAGCGACGGCAAGGAACTCGGCCAGCCGATCACGCGCCGCGGCCTGATTCAAGCCGTGAAGATCCAATTCGGCCTCGACCGGATACTGCCCGCGCCGCAGGCGGCGCATCACCTGGGTGCGCACGCCCGCTCGTTGGAATGAAAGCGCCGGGTTCAATGCCATTTCGCGTGCTTCACCGTCAGGGGCGGCCGCGGATGCGATCAGGGGCATCATTTCATCGAGGCCTTCCACGGCGGGTGAATGCACTGCGCGGCGCACACGCGGTTTTGCTTTCGCAAGGCCCGCGGCGCGCGGGACTTGCTTGAGCGGCTTGACGTCGTGAACCGCCGCGCGAAACTCACTGGCGTCCACGGCAGCGTTATGTTCGCTGCGCTGAGAGCTTGTGCGTTTTTTTTCCATGAATTTAAGATCGATCGGCTACCCTAGGCCTCGAGCGTTACAGTATAGTCCGCACGGCGACACCCGCCAGCACGGCGCAGGCTGTTAATCAGTGAAGATCCTGCTTTCCAATGACGACGGCTATCGAGCCGAGGGCTTGGCGGCGCTTGGGCTTGCGATCAAGCCTCTGGGCGCCGTCACCATCGTCGCACCGGATCGAAACCGCAGTGGTGCGAGCAATTCCCTGACTCTCGATGTGCCGGTGCGCGCCACGCGCTACGACACCGATGCGTACTATGTCAACGGCACGCCCACCGACTGCGTGCACCTGGCGGTCTCCGGCCTGTTCGAATTCGAGCACGACATCGTCGTGTCGGGTGTCAACGATGGCGCCAATCTTGGCGACGACACGCTGTACTCGGGCACGGTGGCCGCCGCGGTCGAAGGCCGATTCCTGGGACTGCCGGCCATTGCGATTTCCCTGTGCCTGACGCCGGATAGCCCCCGCAATTTCGCCAGCGCCGCGCAGGTAGCCGCGCGGTTGGTGCAGCGCATGGCGCACAATCCGCTGCACGGCGCCGAGGACGGACCGGTGATCCTCAACGTCAACGTTCCCGATCTGCCCGATGGACAGATGCGCGGCATCAAGGTGACGCGGCTGGGGAGCCGGCATCGCTCCAAGCCCATCGTCAATGCCAAAGATCCGCAGGGGCCGAGATGTCTATTGGGTCGGCAACGCGGGATCGGGACAGGATGCCGGGCCCGGCACGGACTTTCACGCCATCGCGCAGGGCTACGCCTCCATCACGCCGCTGCAAATCGATCTGACGCGTCACGCGGCGTTGCCGGAGCTCAAACGGTGGCTCGATCTTGACTGACTTCATGGAAGGCCCGCGTCTCTCCGGCATCGGCATGACCTCCGCGCGCACACGCGAGCGGCTCGTGCAGCGGCTGCAGGAGCAGGGAATCGCCGATCAGCGGGTTCTCGATCGCATACGCAATGTGCCGCGGCACCTGTTCATGGACGAGGCTCTGGCGAGCCGCGCCTACGAGGACACGGCACTGCCGATTGGTTTCGGTCAGACCATTTCGCAGCCCTTTGTCGTTGCGCGCATGACCGAGGCGCTGCTGGCCGCCGGAGAGGCTGACAGGGTCCTGGAGATCGGCACGGGCTGCGGCTACCAGACCGCTGTGCTGGCTCCGTTGGTCAAGGAAATCTACACCATCGAGCGCATCGCCAGTCTTTTGGGAAGAGCTCGCCGCACCTTGCGCGAGCTGCGGATTCGCAACGTCAATTTCCGTCACGATGACGGCAATGTGGGCTGGGCGGCGCGTGCGCCCTTCGACGGTATTCTCTTGACCGCTGCTCCGCACGTGGTGCCTCCGGCGCTATTCGAACAACTCAAAGTCGGTGGAAACCTCATCGCACCGGTAGGGCCCGAAGGGCGGCAGGAGCTGTTTCGCTACACCAAGGGCGAAGCACGGATCGATCGCCAATCCTTGGGTGCGGTGAGTTTCGTTCCCTTGGTCTCAGGACTGCAGCGTTAGGAGCGGCGCTGGCATTGCGCCTACCGCGGCTTCTTGGCGCCATCGGGTGTTGCCTCATTGTCGGCGGATGCTCAGGCACGACCGGCCAAACTCGCGATGTGTACGTGGTGCGCCCCCAGGACACCTTGTACAGCATCGCCTGGCGCTACGATTTGGATTTTCATGATTTGGCGCGGTGGAACAATATCGGGCCGGATTTTCGTATCGTGGTTGGTCAGACACTCGTGCTGACGCCCACCAACGCTCCGAGAACCGCGGTCGCAGCGGTTCCAAGGGCGAACAGCACGGCAAAAACGCACAGTGCGCCAAAGACCAACAGCGCGCCCGCAAACACAGGGTCATCCAACAATGCGTCCGCGGGCAATGCCTCGGGGCTTTCCTGGGTTTGGCCCACGGACCGACTCGCAGCGCCGCAGCCGGTCTCAGGCGGGGGAATCCTCATTGCCGGCCGCGTGGGTCAGGACGTGCGCGCCGCCTCTTCGGGTCGCGTCGTCTACAACGGCAGCGGCATCCGCGGGTATGGCAACTTGATCATCATCAAGCACGGGGAAAATCTACTCTCCGCTTATGCTCACAATCGTGAATCACTGGTGCACGAAGGACAGGAGGTCGGCACGGGACAGTTGATCGCACACATGGGGGAGGGTGCGCCTAGTAAACCGGTTTTGTACTTCGAGATTCGGCGCAACGGCAAACCCATCGATCCCCTTCCTTTCCTTCCGGTGGTAAGGTGATTCATAGTTTTATCTTATAACTTATTGATAATAAAATTTATATGGCGAATATTTAACTTTGTCGGGCACTTGCGACAGATAATTGCGTATGTTTAACTGCGCGACGTCGGGAAGATCCATTGCGGGGCGCCAGGCTTACACGGTTTTTCGAAAAAAAACAACAAGATCAATAAGAAGAAGTAAATTCCTCGATAACAACTTGGTTGTGTACTTGGCTTGCGCCCCGCTATTTTTTCCGACGAGTCACACCAGAAGTAAGCCGACCACGCGTCTTTTCTCGCCCACCAGAACATTGAACGTGCGGCACGCGGCTCCCGTATCCATGACTTCAAATCCAATGCCGGCCCGTAGGAACTGAGCCCCGAACGAGGCAGCGGGAAATATCTGGCGCTCGCCGGTCCCGAGCAGCACCAGTTCGGGCTCGAGTACCAGGACCCTCGATAGGTCGATGGCGATGAGTTCATCGAGATTTTCAATATTGGGTTCGGATTGCGCTGTCGACGCACTTAATATGACGGCGCCGCGATACGTCGCATCGTTGATTCGCAACTCACCGCCCCCATAGGCACGTATGACGTTGATAGCCGAACTTGGCTCCTGCGTGAATCGCATGCGCTTAAGATACTCAATAAATAGCCGGAGCGTTCGTGTCCACCCAGTACTTTCGATTTAGCGCAGCTCCGAGGCTCGAAGCACGGCGTTGTGCACTGCTCGAGAGGTTGCTGGCGCGCGCCCAAGGCCAGGTTGAAGCGATCGATTGGCGTGCCGATGGATTTCGTGTGCTTGCGCCGCAGCCGGCAACCATGCCCGCCGTAGCCGCGGCAGCCCTGTGTGCCGAGGGCCGCGCAACCGATGCGGCGTGGGTGTGCGTCGCGACGCCGGTGCGCTATCTGGCGGAGCCAAGCAGCGTGCGCTTGCCACCCGACGGTATGCTGTCCCTGGACCCCGTCGCAGCCGAGGCGCTCGCACTGGACTTCAACCGTGTTTGGAACAATTCCGGCACTCGCTTGATTGTCGGCCGCGCGGCGGCTCTTTACTGCGTTTTCGATCGCGAGCTCTCCGTCCTCACGCACGATCCGGAGAATGCGCTTGGCCGGCATATCGAGGACTTCCTACCCTCCGGCAGCGACGCGCCGCGTTTGCGCCTGTTGATGAGCGAAATCGAGATGTGGCTGTTCGAACATGCGATCAACCGCGCGCGACAGGCGCGGCAAAGCGCGGTCATCACCGGGCTGTGGCTGTGGGGAGGCGGTAGTCCCGTGAAGTCGCTGCCCGCAATACAAGGTTGGGTCGAGGGCAATGATCCGTTCTTCAGCGCCCTTGGCGCGGGACGTGCATCCAGCGACGCAAGAGTGGGCAGCGGTGTGGTCGTTGCGTCGCAGGAGCCGGGAAGCGACGGGTGGCAACACGCCGGTCTACCCTGGCTCGAAGCCGCCGCGGCGCAGTTGCGTTCGGGCCGGCTTGCCCGGCTCAAGCTGTCGGCCGGCAGGCGCTGTTTCACCGTAACCACCCTCGGGACGCACGCGTTTTGGCGGCGGCGCAAACCTTGGTGGGAGTCGTTCGCATGAGCGCCATGGAGATCCGGCGCAGGGAGCCCGGCACGACCTCGAATTTCGCCGAACATCTGCATCCGGTGCTGCGGCGCGTGTACGCGGCCCGCGGGATCGGCGGCGATTTGGATCTGGATTTATCCCTGGAGCGGCTGCTGCCGATTGGTACCCTGGACGGCGTCGAGGCCGCGGCGCGCTTGTTGGCGGCGCATCGATCCGCGGGCCGGGTGCTCGTCGTCGGCGATTTCGACGCCGACGGAGCCACCAGTACGGCCTTGGTGGTCAAGGCGCTTCGCGCCATGCATTTTGCACATGTCGATTTTCTGGTGCCCAATCGATTTCGCTTCGGATATGGCCTCACGCCCGAAATTGTGGCCCTGGCAGCCGAGCGCCGACCGACCCTGATCATGACCGTGGACAACGGCGTATCGAGCGGCGCCGGAGTGGAGGCCGCCCGCGCGGCCGGGATACCGGTGCTCGTCACCGACCATCACCTGCCGGGCGCCGTGCTGCCGCGTGCCGAGGTGATTGTGAATCCCAACCTGTCCGCCAGTCGATTCGCGAGTCCGGCGCTGGCCGGCGTCGGCGTTGCTTTCTACGTTGTCGCCGCCCTCGCCAAGATGCTGGGCGAGGAGGGATTTCGAATTGCCGACCTGTTGGATTTGGTGGCGCTCGGCACGGTGGCGGATATGGTGCCGCTCGACCGCAACAACCGGATCTTGGTGGCGCAAGGACTGAGGCGGATACGCGCCGGCCGCTGCGTCGCCGGCATTCGTGCGCTGCTCGAATCCGCGTCCCGGCCTGTGGAGCAAACGATTGCATCCGACTTGGGTTTCGCAGTCGCGCCGCGCTTGAATGCCGCGGGCAGGCTGACCGACATGAGCGTCGGCATCGCATGCCTTTTGGCTGAGCAACCGGGCGAAGCGCAGCGCTTGGCGGGAATGCTCGCCAGGCTGAACGACGAAAGGCGCGAAATCGAGCAGCGCATGCAGCTCGAGGCCGTCGAACTTGCCAAGGATTTGCACTGCGACGATACAGCACAGGAAGCTTTGGGGGTCTGTCTCTTCGATGAGAGCTGGCATCAAGGCGTGGTGGGCCTGGTGGCCGGGCGCATCAAGGACCGCCTGCATCGGCCGGTCATCGCCTTCGCGCGCGCCGAGGACGGATCGTTGCGCGGATCAGCGCGTTCCGTGCCGGGAGTGAATATTCGCGATGCGCTCGACAGCATCGCGGCATTGCATCCCGGCCTGATCGGAAAATTCGGCGGCCATGCGATGGCTGCCGGCCTGTCGTTGAGCGAGAAGAATCTGCCGGAATTCAGGAGCGCTTTCGCGGCCGAGATCGCGGCGCGCGCCGATCGCGAATCGTTGACCGGCGTCATTTACTCGGACGGTCGCGCTCGAGGAAGCAGGAGCTGTGCCTCGACACGGCGCGCATGCTGCGCGGCGCGGGTCCTTGGGGTCAGGGATTTCCCGAACCGCTGTTCGACGGCGAGTTTCGAATTCTGGAGGCAAGAATTGTCGGCGGCAAGCACTTGAAAATGCAGCTCGAATCTCCGGGCGCACGCGCAGGCACGCTCGAGGCCATCGCGTTCGGGTTTGTCGGGTCATCCGGCGAGGCGCCCATGAACTGCGGTGCGCAGGTGCAGCTGGTCTATCGCCTCGAGATCAACGAGTATCGCGGCCTCGAACGCGTCCAGCTGAATTGCCAGCATCTGAAGCCGCGTTGATCGGGTGTGCTAGGATTCGCGGAAATGGAAATCAATCAAATCAAACGGCTGATCAAAGATCTCGAGGAACGCACCGATTCCTTGAGGAGGTATCTTTGATTACGACAACAAGCACGAACGTCTGCAGGAAGTAGCCCGCGAGCTCGAGCAGCCTGGGATTTGGGACACGCCGGAACGTGCACAAGAGCTCGGCCGGGAGCGCGCGAAGCTCGAGCAGGTGGTCGGCAGCCTGGATCGCCTCAAACGCAGCTTGAGTGATGCCGCCGAACTCATCGATCTGGCAGCCGAGGAGTCGGATTCCGCGACCGCGCAGGAAATTGAGGCGGACGTCGGGCGCGCCGCGAGCGAGGTGGAACGGCTGGAGTTCCAGCGCATGTTCCCCGGCAAGATGGACTCGCATAACGCCTTTCTGGACATTCAGGCCGGTGCCGGCGGCACCGAAGCGCAGGACTGGGCCGCGATGCTGCTGCGCATGTACTTGAAGTGGGCCGATGCGCATGGCATCAAGACCGAAATCATCGATCAAAGCGACGGCGAGGTGGCGGGCATCAAGGGTGCGACGGTCGAAATGATCGGCGACTACGCCTATGGCTGGCTGCGCACCGAGACCGGCGTGCACCGCCTGGTGCGAAAATCGCCGTTCGACTCGGGCAATCGCCGCCACACGTCCTTTGCGTCGGTGTTCGTTTCACCGGAAGTCGACGATGACATCGATATCGAAATCAATCCCGCCGATTTGCGCACCGACGTCTATCGCTCGAGCGGTGCGGGCGGACAACACGTCAACAAGACCGAGTCGGCCGTGCGCATCACGCACATGCCGAGCGGCATTGTCGTCGCCTGCCAGGGCGAGCGCAGCCAGCACAAGAATCGCTCGACGGCGATGAAAATGCTCAAGGCCAAGCTCTACGAGCTGGAATTCAACAAACGCAACGCCGCTGCCAAGGTGCTCGAGGATTCGAAGTCGGATGTCAGCTGGGGCAACCAGATTCGCAGCTACGTGCTGGATCAGTCGCGCATCAAGGACTTGCGCACCGGTGTGGAAATCGGCAATACCACCGCCGTTCTCGACGGCGCGCTGGACGAGTTCATGCAAGCCAGCCTGAAGCAGGGACTGTAGGATTCAAGCGAATGAGCAACGACGACGAAAATCACTTGATCGCGGAGCGCAGGGCGAAGCTTGCGCGACTGCGCGAACGCGGCAGCGCATTTCCCAATGGTTTTCGGCGCAATGCGCTCGCCGCCGATCTGGTCAATGCATACGGCGACAAGTCCGCCGCCGCGCTGGATGCGGCTGCGGTTCGAGTCAGCATGGCGGGACGAATGCGCGCCAAGCGCGTCATGGGCAAGGCGAGTTTTGCCAAGATCGAGGACGGCAGCGGCGCCATCCAGATTTTTCTTCAGCAAAGCGCCCTCGAGGCCGCCTACGATGAGTTCAAGGGCTGGGACATCGGCGATATCATCGGCGTCGAGGGAACCTTGTTTCGCACCAAGACCGACGAGTTATCGGTGCGCGCTGAAAAAATCGTCCTGCTGACCAAGTCGCTGCGCCCCTTGCCCGACAAATGGCATGGTATCGCCGACACGGAACTGCGCTATCGCCGCCGCTATGTCGACCTGGTAATGAACGAGGGCAGCCGGCGGGTGTTCGAAACGCGCACCGCCATTGTGCGCTACCTGCGTGCCTTCCTCGATTCGCGTGGGTTTCTCGAGGTGGAAACGCCCATGTTGCACCCCATTCCCGGGGGCGCCGCGGCGCGGCCCTTCAAGACTCATCACAATGCGCTCGACGCGCAGATGTACCTGCGCATCGCGCCTGAGTTGTATTTGAAGCGCTTGACGGTGGGCGGCTTCGAGCGGGTCTACGAGATCAACCGCAATTTCCGCAATGAAGGCGTGTCGACCCAGCACAATCCCGAATTCACCATGCTCGAGCTGTATCAGGCGTATGCCGACTACATCGATCTGATGGAGTTGATAGAGACCCTGTTTCAGGGGCTTGCCGACACCCTTATCGGCTCGCGCAAGCTGCAATACCAGGGCACCGAGTTCGATTTGTCGAAGAGTTTCGCGCGCCTGAGCATCGAGGACATCATCCTCGCCAACAACGCCGATCTGGATCCCATGTCGCTGCGCGACGCGGCATACCTGCGGCGTGTCTGCGATCAGATGAAGATTCCGTACAAGGCCGGCGACGGCCCCGGCAAACTGCAAATCGAGATATTCGAAAGGACCGGCGAACATACGCTGATCCAGCCTACCTTCGCCTATGCGTATCCGGCCGAAGTGTCGCCCCTGTCGCGGCGCAATGACCAGGATCCCTTCATCACGGATCGGTGGGAATTCTTCATCGGCGGCCGCGAGTTGGCCAACGGATTTTCCGAGCTGAACGATGCCGAGGATCAAGCGCAGCGCTTCAAGGATCAGGTCATGCGCAAGGATGCCGGCGATGAGGAAGCCATGTACTACGATGCGGATTACGTTCGCGCGCTGGAATACGGCATGCCGCCAACGGCAGGACTGGGTTTGGGTGTCGATCGTCTGGTGATGTTGTATACGGATTCACCCTCGATCCGCGATGTGCTGCTGTTTCCGCACATGCGCCCGGAGCTCTGACGGTTCGCTGCGCGCGGATAAATCTGTGCGCTACGATAATTTGTAAGGCAGCGCCAACTCGACGGCGTGCACCTGCGGCTCGGTCGGGGCGTCGGCCTCCGGCTTGGCATTGGCTTCCACATTGAGGACCGCGAGTGCCTCGATGTGGCCGTTGATTTCGGCAACCTCCGTCAATCGACCGTGGCGCCCGTCGGTCAAATGCAGCGGCTGGCCGATGCGCCACGCACCCGGCGGCAACTGCAACCGAAACAGTCTGCGTTTGATCCTGCCCAGGTGCTGCGTGCGCGCGATGATTTCCTGGCCCGTGTAGCAGCCCTTGGTGAAGCTGATCGCATCCAAGAGATCGAGGTTCAGCATTTGCGCGACGAAGGTTTCGCTGGTGGCCGCATAAATCTGCGGCAGACCGGCACGAATGTCGGCGAGGCGCCATGCTTGCTCGGCGTGCGGATCCGGGCCTTCGCCGGAGCCGCGCGCCAGCCTGGCCGGGGCGGTGAACAGCCAATGCCGGTTGTCGTCGTGGGCGACGGGGGCGAACCCCACGCCGTCCTCTTCGGTGTAGCCCGCGCGCGGCGGCGGCAGCGCGCCAAAGACTCCCGCCAAGGCCAACGACTCATCGGCGTCTTCGATGCGCACTTTGGAGCGCAGGATGAATTTGCGCATGCGTTCGAGCGTCGGCTGCTTGAGCTCACGCGGCAGAATGGCGATCACTCCGCTCGAGTGGGGCACCAGATATATGAGCGCCAAGACTCGCCCCTGCGGACTGGAATAGGCGGCCAGCAAGGGATTCCCTGCAGCCAGACGGCGGGTGTCATTGGACACCTGGCCCTGCAAGAAGCTCAGTGCGTCGGCGCCGCTGAATCGCAGCATGCCTAAATGCGTCAACGGTCTCGCGGATGACAAGGCGGCGGAGCTCATCGCCCATGAGATGGGCGCCGCAGCCGCGATGTCAACCCCTGGGACAGGCTCCAAGGCGAATGCGATAGTTTTATGGGCCCGTTTTCTGGCAAACTTTCGTGTGTGACCCATGCTCGCGAAGAATCCGTGCCCTTGACGCCGCCTGTTGAACCTCCGGTTCTCGCCAGTCCGCCACCCGAGGCGCCGCCCGAGCTCGGCGGACGCTTAGGTCCCAACCCTACGCGCTTCGGGGATTGGGAACTGCGCGGCCGCTGCATCGACTTCTAACGAGCGAACCCATCCAATGCCCAGTCCCGTCCGTCCGACGTCCCCGTTTTTGATCTATCGCTGGCAGATAGGCAACACCCTCTCGATTCTGCATCGAGCGACCGGTGCGGCTCTGGCGGTGGCGCTCATTGCATTCTGCTATTGGCTGGTGAGCCTGGCGGGCGGCGCGGATTCCTATGCTTCTGCCATGCGGATTTTTGCCGCTCCCATCGGATTGTTTTTTCTGGGCGGATGCTCCTTCGCCTTTTTTTTCCACCTATTGAACGGCATACGCCATCTGTTCTGGGATGCGGGACGCGGCTTCGAGCGCACACAGCGGCACGTCAGCGGTTGGTTTGCGGTATTGGGCGCAATCGCTTTGACCCTCTGCGTAGCGGCGTGGGTCTGGGCCCGCCTGAAATGAGCCTGCGCAGCCCTTTGAGCCGGGTTCTGGGCATGGGATCCGCGAAGGACGGCACGGCGCATTGGTGGGCGCAACGAGTCACCGCGATCGCGCTCGTTCCACTGACGCTGTGGTTGGCGTTTTCCCTTCTGACCCTGCCGGATCTTTACTTTGAGACCGTGCGCACCTGGCTCTCGGTTCCCATCAGCGGATTTCTGGCCGTGTTGCTCGTCGCCGTGCTCAGTTATCACTCCTATCTGGGCACCCAGGTGATCGTAGAGGACTATGTCGCTGCGGCCGGCGCGAAGGTGTTGATCCTCCTGCTGTTGAAATTCTTGTACGTGCTGTGCGCCGGCATCGGAATATTCGCCATTTTGCGCGTGGTTTTCGGATACCCCCTTCTGTGAGCGAGTACGCATTCATCGACCACACCTACGATGTCGTCGTGGTCGGCGCGGGCGGTGCGGGCTTGCGCGCCACCTTTGGTTTGGCTGAAGCAGGGCTGTCCACCGCCTGCTTGACCAAGGTGTTTCCGACCCGCAGCCATACGGTTGCAGCGCAAGGCGGGATCTCTGCCGCGCTCGGCAACATGGGTGCCGACGACTGGCGATGGCATATGTATGACACCGTGAAGGGTTCCGACTGGCTTGGCGATCAGGATGCCATCGAGTTCATGTGCAAGGAGGCGCCGGCCGCGGTCATCGAACTCGAACACTATGGCGTGCCGTTTTCCCGCACCGAGGACGGACGCATCTATCAGCGGCCCTTCGGCGGCATGACCACGCACTACGGCAAGGGTATTGCGCAGCGAACCTGCGCCGCGGCCGATCGCACCGGCCACGCCATGCTGCATACCTTGTACCAACAGTCCTTGAAGCATGAGGCGAGCTTCTTCATCGAGTACTTCGCGCTCGATCTCATCATGGAAAATGGTGAATGCCGCGGTGTGATCGCATTGGACATGTCCGATGGCACATTGCATCGATTCCGCGCGCATCAGGTGATTCTGGCGACCGGCGGTTACGGCCGCGCCTGGTTTTCATGCACCTCGGCGCACACCTGCACCGGCGATGGCGGTGGAATGGCGCTGCGTGCGGGGCTGCCCCTGCAGGATATGGAGTTCGTGCAGTTTCATCCAACCGGCATCTACGGCGCCGGCTGCCTGATTACGGAAGGATCGCGGGGCGAGGGGGGCTACCTGACCAATTCCGCGGGCGAGCGATTCATGGAACGTTACGCGCCGAACGCCAAGGACCTGGCGTCGCGCGATGTGGTCAGCCGCTCGATGACCATCGAAATTCGCGAGGGCCGGGGCGTCGGCAAGCTCAAGGACCACATCGATCTTCACCTGGAGCACCTCGGGCCTGCCGTCATCAAGGAGCGATTGCCGGGAATCGCGGAAACCGCGCGGATCTTTGCCGGGGTGGACGTGAACAAGGAGCCGATCCCGGTGCTGCCCACCGTTCACTACAACATGGGTGGTATCCCCTGCAATGTGCAGGGGCAGGCGGTGACGCGCAGCGGCAGCGGCGAGATGCTGGTGCCGGGGCTCATGGCCGTAGGCGAAGCGGCCTGCGTGTCGGTGCACGGCGCCAATCGCCTCGGGTCCAACTCGCTCCTGGATCTGGTGGTGTTCGGACGCGAAGCGGCACAACATTGCGCGCGTACTTTGAAGGCCGGCAGCGCGCAGCGCGCCCTGAAAGCCGATGCCGGCGCGTCGACCGTGGCACGCCTCGATAGACTCCGTCACTCGAAGGGTACGTTGCGGACCGCCGATATCCGCTTGGAAATGCAACGGCTGATGCAAAGTGACGCAGCGGTGTTTCGCACGGCTGAAACCTTGAACGACGGCAAGCGCAAGCTGGCGCAGGTTTTCGCCTCGTTCGCAGACGTCAAAGTGAGCGATCGTTCCATGGTGTGGAACACCGATCTCATCGAGACATTGGAACTGGACAACCTGCTCGGGCAGGCGGTTGCGACCTTGCACTCGGCGGAAAATCGCAAGGAAAGCCGCGGTGCGCAGGCGCGCGAGGATTTCCCGAACCGCGATGACCAGAAATGGCTGAAGCACACCTTGTGCTGGGTGGATCCGTCGGGCGCAAGCCGATTCGATTACCGAGCGGTGCATTTGAATACGCTGACCGACGAGGTCGAATCGATCCCGCCCAAGGCGCGGACCTATTGAGGAGCATTGATGGCTGAGTTTTTTCTTCCGCCGAATTCCAAGGTTCGCAAGGATGGACAGGTATTCAAAGCGCCGGCCGGCGCCAGGAACATCCGCGTCTTCAAGATCTACCGCTTCGATCCTGATTCGCGCGAAAACCCGCGGCTCGACACTTACGAAATCGACATGGATGCCTGTGGTCCGATGGTGCTGGACGCGCTGATCAAGATCAAGAACGAGATCGATTCGACGCTGACCTTTCGCCGCTCCTGCCGCGAAGGGATCTGCGGTTCCTGCGCGATGAACATCGACGGGAAAAACGCTCTGGCGTGCATCAACGCCTGCAGCGACGTCAAGGGCGACATCCGGATTTACCCCTTGCCCCACATGCCGGTCATCAAGGATCTGGTGCCCGACCTCACCAATTTCTACGCCCAATACGCTTCGATCAAACCCTGGCTGCAGACCCGCACGCCGCCCCCGCCCGACGCTGAACGGCTGCAGTCCAAGGAGGATCAGGAAAAGGTGGACCGGCCGTCGGCTTGCATACTGTGCGCTTGCTGCTCGACGAGCTGCCCCAGCTATTGGTGGAATAGCGATCGTTACCTGGGGCCGGCGGCGTTGCTGGCCGCCTATCGATGGATCGTCGACAGCCGCGATGAGGCGGCGGGCGAACGGCTCGACAATCTCGAGGATCCGTTTCGCCTATTCCGCTGTCACACCATCATGAACTGCACCGAGGCCTGCCCCAAGGACTTGAATCCGGCCAGGGCCATCGCCGAAATCAAGCAGATGATGGTTCATCGGCGTCACTGATGACGCCGGACGCCGCAAGAATCCGTTGGCGCTGCCGCCGCGGCATGAAGGAACTCGATATATTGCTCGCGCGCTTCGTCGATGAGCGCTTTGAGAGTGCTTCGCCGCAGGAACAGGAGGCGTTCCGGCAGTTGCTGGAGGTCCAGGATCCATTGATCTACGCCTATTGCCTGGGACAGCAGGCGCCGCCAACCCATTTTGCGGCCCTAATCGAACGAATTACGTCCAACTCGTCCGTCGCTCCATAGACGGAATAGCCGGAGGGGCTCCTTGCGCTGCTAGAATCCATAAGGTGTGCGCAAATTCACGATTAATCGTTCCGGCGCGGGAATTGTCGAACTTTTCCAAGGCCGGCCGGTCTATCGCCACAGGCTGGGTTGCGAGCTCGCCGGTTTGTGATCACCCATGAGCGTCGAAGAGAGTGATCTCAAACTGGTTGAGAGAGTCCAGCGGGGAGAGCGCGCGGCGTTCGATTTGTTGGTTCTGCGGTACCAGCACAAGGTGCTGAAGTTGATCATGCGTTACGTGCACGATGCTACTGAAGCTGAGGACATCGCGCAGGAGGCTTTTGTCAAAGCGTACCGTGCGTTGCACTCGTTTCGAGGTGACAGTGCGTTTTACACCTGGCTCTATCGGATTGCGATCAATACCGCCAAGAACGCCCTGGTGGCCACCAAGCGCCGGCCCATGGATTACGACCTCGATCTACAGGATCCAGAACAATACGATTTGCACGCACGGCTGGCGGAGTCGGAAACGCCGGAGGGCTTGCTGCTCACCGACGAGATTCGCGACACTGTGAACCGCGCGATCGAGAATCTACCGGAAGATCTGCGAACGGCGATCGTCCTGCGCGAGTTGGAAGGCTTGAGTTATGAGGACATTGCGCAGACGATGGATTGTCCGGTGGGGACGGTGCGCTCGCGAATCTTCAGGGCGCGCGAGGCGATTGACAAGAAACTACGGCCTATTTTTGACGGCGGCCTGGGCCGGCCTGAGGACCCATGAGCGAACAAATTCGTGAACAAGTCTCGGCATTTCTCGACGGAGAATTGCCGGTCTCGGAAACCGAGCTATTTTTGAAGCGCTTGACGCGCGATGGCGAGCTGCGCGAGAGCTTCGCCCGGTTTGCGCTGATAGGCGAGGCCTTGCGCGGGGAGGGCTCGGCCATCCTGAGCAAGGGCTTCGCCTCACGTGTTAACCACGCGATCGACGGCGAACCGGCGGCCGCGCCTGCCCCGGCCCAAAGCGCGCCCGAGCGGCGCTGGTGGCTGCCGATCGCCGGCGTCAGCGTGGCAGCAAGCGTGGCCACGGTGGCGATCGTGGCCCTGCAGCAACGTGCTATTTCCCCCGGGGTGCGCGCCTCGGCACCGGTCACGGCGCAAAACGCGGCTCAAAATCTCGCACCGCGCGAAGCGCTTTCCTATACGGTTCCCGCGAGCTCTGGCGAGGCTCGGGCGATTGCTCCGGCCCGCCTGACGAATTACGTGTTTGCCCACAGCAAATATTCCTCGGGATTGGGCCAGCGCAGCCTGCTGGCGGATATGCTGATCGAGGAGGATGAGGCCCAAAGGAGCGCCCCGGAACGAACGGCGGCGCCGGCCAACCCGGAAACGCGCATCGTTCCATGACCCGTGCGGAGCAAATTCGCGCGCAATGGATTGTTCCTTGCGCCTTGGTCGGTGCACTGCTGGCGGCAATGCCGCTGCGCGCCCGAGGCGCCGATGATCCACGTGAATGGCTGGAGAAAATGAATCAAGCGTTGGCCACGCGCAATTACGACGGCACGTTTTTTCACTTGAGTGAGGGCCAGGTCGAGACCATGCGCATCGTCCACCGGGTGCGCGCAGGGCGGGTAACCGAGAGGTTGCAATCGTTGGACGGCTCGGGTCGGGAATTCGTGCGAGCCAATGACGAGTTGACCTGCTACCTGCCCGATCAACATACGGTGCTGGTCGAACAGCGGCCGGACAGCGGGCCCTTCCTGGGCTCCCTGCCGCAATTCGGCGCATCCATGAGCGATTCCTATCGCATCGAGGCCTTGCCCGCCACCCGCGTCATGGGACGGCCGGTGCACGTCATTACCGTCAATCCCAAGGATCAGTTTCGATTCGGCTATCGCCTATGGCTGGACGATAACACCGCGATGCCGCTGAAGACTCAACTGTGCGATTCGCATGGCCGGGTGATCGAGCAGATGTTTTTCGCACGGCTGGACATGCCGGAGAATATCCCGGACAGCGATTTGGCGCCTACCGTGCACACCGAGGGCATGCGCTGGGTGCGCCAGGGACCGGCTCACGACAATGCCTCGGCCGCTCTGGCGGCCTACCGTGCCAGCGAACTGCCGCCTGGATTTCACCTGACCGTGGCGGGTGCACAGACCTTGGGCGCGGGTGCTGTGCCGGCGAGCCACCTGGTGTATTCGGATGGGTTGGCGACCGTGTCGGTGTTCGTCGAAGCGCCGCGCGACACGGCCGCGGGCGCCCCGGCACCGGATGGCCCTGCGCAAGCCGAGGCGCCCATGCAGGGGTTGGCGCGGGTCGGTTCGGGATATGCGTTTTCCACCGTCATCCAGGGCCACCAGGTTGTGGCGGTCGGGCAGGTCCCCGCACAAACCGTGGAGTTCATCGCGCACTCGGTCAAAATCTACGGCGGCGGCGAGCTTCCTCATCCTTAGACCCGTGCGGTTTTCGCTCTACTCGCGTCCCGGCTGCGGCTTATGCGAGGAGATGCTCGCCGAACTGGCCGACTTGCCGGCAGCTCAGGGGATTGCCGTCGACGTGATTGATGTCGATGGGGACTCCGCCGCGAAGTATCGCTACGGCCACAAGATCCCAGTTCTGCTGCTCGAGGGAGAATTGGTCTGCCATGGACGCCTGGACCCCGAAGAAGTGCATAAGGCCCTCGCGTATCACCGCCGACCGGTATAATCGATGGTTTGCCCAAAGCCCTTAGCCTAGATGAAGAATATCCGCAATTTTTCCATCATTGCTCATGTCGACCATGGCAAATCAACGCTGGCCGATCGATTCATCCAGGAATGCGGCGGTCTCGATGAGCGGGAGATGCAGGCCCAGGTTCTGGACAGCATGGACCTGGAGCGCGAGCGCGGCATTACCATCAAAGCGCAGAGCGTGACACTGGGCTTCAAATCGGTGACGGGCGAGCTCTATCAGTTGAACTTCATCGACACGCCCGGTCATGTGGATTTCTCCTACGAAGTCTCGCGCTCGCTTGCGGCCTGCGAGGGGGCGTTGTTGGTGGTGGATGCCGCACAGGGCGTGGAGGCGCAAAGCGTCGCGAACTGCTACACCGCGCTGGAACAGGGATTGGAAGTGCTGCCGGTCATCAACAAGATCGACCTGCCGTCGGCGGACCCGGCCAAGGTCATTCACGAAATCGAGGAAATCATCGGCATTCCCGCCGAAGATGCGGCCTTGGTCAGCGCCAAGACGGGCGAGGGCGTGCCCGAGTTGTTGGAACAGCTGGTCAAGCGCATTCCGGCCCCCAAAGGCGATCCGGATGGTCCCTTGCAGGCTTTGATCATCGATTCATGGTTCGACAATTACGTGGGCGTCGTTTCGCTGGTGCGGGTGATGAACGGCGCATTGCGGACCGGCGAGAAGATCAGGGTCATGTCGACGGGACGCAGCCACCAGATCGACCGACTCGGCCGATTCTCACCCAAGCCCGTCACCCGCGAATCGCTCGAAACGGGCGAGGTTGGATTCGTCATCGCCGGCATCAAGGAAATCGACGGCGCTCCGGTCGGCGACACGATCACGCTCGAGAACAACCCGGCCAAGGAGCCGCTTGCGGGTTTCAAACAAGTGCAGCCGCGCGTGTTTGCGGGGTTGTTCCCGGTCAGTTCCGATGACTATGAACAGTTTCGCGATGCACTCAAGAAACTGAAGCTGAATGATTCGGCGCTGCATTTCGAGCCGGAAGTATCGACCGCGTTGGGATTCGGATTTCGTTGCGGGTTCCTGGGGTTGCTGCACATGGACATCGTGCAGGAACGCCTGGAGCGTGAATACGGCTTGAATCTGATCACCAGCGCGCCGACCGTCATTTACGAAGTGCTCCTCACCGACGGTTCGGTCATCAATGTCGACAATCCGACCAAGCTGCCGCCGACGGATCGGATCGAGGAACTTCGAGAACCCATCATCACCGCCAACATATTGGTACCCCCGGATCACGTGGGCGCGGTGCTAACCCTGTGCAGCGAAAAGCGCGGGGTTCAGAAAAAGATGCTGTTCCTGGGCAGCCAGGTGTCGTTGCAGTACGAGCTGCCGCTGGCGGAAATCGTGCTCGATTTCTTCGACCGGCTCAAATCCTCGAGCCGCGGCTACGCTTCGTTCGACTACGAATTCAGCCATTTTCAAGCTGCGCCGCTCGTCAAGCTCGATGTCCTGATCAACGGCGACCCGGTCGATGCCTTGTCGCTCATCGTGCACCGCGACAATTCCTATTCCCGCGGCCGGGAGCTGGTCGACAAAATGCAGGAACTGATTCCGCGCCAGATGTTCGACATCGCGGTTCAGGCGGCGATCGGCAGCCACATCATCGCGCGCGCCAGCGTCAAGGCGATGCGCAAGAACGTGCTGGCAAAATGCTACGGCGGCGACATCACCCGCAAGCGCAAGCTCCTCGAGAAGCAGAAGGCCGGCAAGAAGCGCATGAAACAGGTCGGATCGGTTGAGATTCCGCAGGAGGCCTTTCTCGCCGTGCTGCAGGTGGGCAAGAAGGCCAATTGAGCGACACATTTGCTTGAACCGGAGAGCTATTCGTGAATGACGGCGATCGCCTTTTCATAGGTCTTTTGTGCGCGGGCGTTGCCTGCGTGCTGGTGATACTGATCGATGGTTGGTTCTTGAGGCCGCAGCGCGACCCGGGCGCCACCAATGTGGACGAACCGTTGCTCCCGAAATTGGCTGGCTATGCGCTGGTCGGACTGTCCCTCGCCATGCTCTGGAGGCTGTTTCGCTACGAAGCGGTGGATTTCAGCCTCATGCTGGTCATCGTCGGGGCCTTGTCGGGGATTATTTGGGCTGCGGATCAGGCGTTTTTTGCCCGTCGCCGCCGGGTCGCGGCGGCCTCGGCCGGCACGCCCACTGAGCGTGTGCGCGAGCCCATTGCCGTCGAATATGCGCGCTCGTTTTTTCCGGTCATCATCCTGGTGCTGGTCATCCGCTCTTTCCTGTTCGAGCCGTTCCGCATTCCCTCGGATTCGATGATGCCGACCTTGTATGACGGGGACTTCATATTCGTCTCCAAGTACTCTTACGGTTTGCGTCTGCCGGTCACGAATACCCTGGTATTCGCCACCGGTACTCCCAAACGGGGCGACGTGATCGTGTTCCGGCTGCCGCCGAATCCGAAGATCAACTACATCAAGCGCTTGGTGGGGTTGCCTGGCGATCACGTGCGTGTCGACGAGAACAATCTGCTCTATGTGAACGACAAGCTCATGCCGCAGACGCCCGGCCCGGCATACTCGGGACCCAAGCAGGACCTTTACAACTACACCGGTGTTCCCACGGCCTTTGAACAGTTGGACGCCAAGCGCCATCGCCTCATGTTTGCCAATGGCAGTGTCAGAAGCGGCGAATGGGTGGTCCCCGCGGGTCACTACTTCTTCATGGGCGATAACCGGAACAACAGCAAGGACAGCCGCTGGCTCGACGAAATGGATGCGCCGGGGTTCGTGCCGGAGCAGAATCTGGTCGGTAAAGCGGTGCGAATATGGCTTAATCTTGATACTCGTGACGGACCTCTCTGGAGAAGGATCGGGAATGCGATTGAATAGGGGTTCTTATAGGGAGGCTTTATGCGCCAGCACCAGCAAGGCATGACTTTCATCGGTTTGCTATGCATTCTCGCGTTAGCCGGGGTGGTGGTCTATGCCGGCGTCCGCCTGGTACCGGTTTACCTGAATTACATGGCGATTGCGCGCACCCTGGACGCCGTGGCCACCGAAGCCAAGGGCGACAACCCGGATCCGGAAACCTTGCGCATGCTGATCGACCGGCATTTCAATATCGAGGACCCGAGAGTCATCACGGCGAAGGATATCGAGATCACGCGGGATGAGGGCGGCGTACAGATGCACGTGGCCTACGATGACCCGGTGCCTTACCTCGCCAATGTGTCCCTGGTGGTGCATTTCGACAAGACCGTGAAGGTGCGGTGATTCCGCTGCCGCGGCCGGAGGATATCGCGGTTTGGATTGGGCACTCGTTCGGCCATGCGTTCACGCAGCCGGCGCTCAGCCACACGGCACTGACTCACCGCAGTGCCGGCGCCGATCATAACGAGCGGCTGGAATTCCTGGGGGATGCCATTCTCAATTGCAGCGTCGCGCGGATGCTCTACGATGCGCAACCGCAAGCCGACGAAGGGGCTTTGTCGCGCCTGCGGGCTTCCTTGGTCAGCGGCGAAACCCTGGCGCACATCGCGGCCGACTTGGGTGTCGGGGAACATCTGCGCCTCGGCCCCGGGGAGCTGAAGTCAGGCGGCTTTCGCAGGGGATCCATCCTTGCGGACGCGCTCGAGGCGATGCTGGGCGCCATATTCTTGGATGCGGGTTTCGATGCGGCGGCGGCCGCGGTGGCCCGAATCATGACCCCGCGCATGTTGGATCTGCCGAGCGCCGAGACACTGAAGGACCCCAAGACCCGACTGCAGGAAGTCTTGCAGGCGCGGGGCCTGGCGTTGCCGACCTATACCTTGACCGCGGCCACCGGCGACGCGCACCAGCAACACTTCACGGTCACCTGCGAGGTCCCCGTGTTCGGCGTCGCCGCGGTGGGCGAGGGTGCGAGCCGCCGCCGCGCGGAGCAACTGGCCGCCGCGAAAATCATGCCCTTATTGCCCGCCGAAATTCGTAACGCCGTATGACGGATCCCAATTTCCGGTCGGGCTATGTCGCCATCGTCGGCCGGCCCAACGTCGGCAAATCCACCTTGGTGAATGCGCTCGTGGGCCGCAAAGTGACCATCGTGACGGCCAAGCCGCAAACCACGCGGCATCGGATTTTGGGCCTGGTCAACCGGCCCGCCGCACAGCTGGTGCTGGTCGATACGCCGGGGCTGCACGAGTCGACGCGGCGCGTGATGAATCAGTATATGAATCGCGTTGCAATTTCCTCCTCCCAGGACGCCGACATCATTCTGTTCGTGATCGAGGCGCTGCGTTTCACGGATGAGGATATGTGGGTGTGGGAGCGGGTGCGCGGCCTGAAGCAGCCGCTGTTTCTGGTCGTCAACAAAGTGGACCAGGTGTTCCCGAAGGACAAGCTGCTGCCTTTTCTCGAGGAGGTGACCGAACGGGTGCCGGCCTCGGGAATAATCCCGGTATCCGCGCTTCAGTCTGATAATCTGGCCCGATTGGTCGATCTGGTCGGCTCGCGGCTCCCGATATCGCCGCCGCTGTTCGCCGCCGACGTGATTACCGATCGCGATGAGCCGTTCCATGCCGCGGAAGTCGTGCGCGAGAAGCTGACCTTGAAGTTGCGCGAGGAATTGCCTTACGGGATCAACGTGCAAATTGAGCGCTTCGCGGATGAAGGCAACCGAATCACGATCAACGCCGTCATTTGGGTTGAACGCGCCGGGCAGAAGGCCATCGTCATCGGTCAGGGCGGGGAGCGGCTGAAGGAAATCGGCCGGCTCGCGCGAATCGAGCTCAATGATCTATGGCAGCGTTCCGTGCATCTGGAGCTTTGGGTCAAGGTCAAGGAAAATTGGGCTGACAGCGAAATGGCACTGCGCCAATTTGGGTACGACAAATTGTGAAAAGCACGCGGCGTGTATGGCTGGCACCGGCCTACGTCTTGCATCAATATGCCTACCGGGACACCAGCCGGATCGTTGAGGTGTTCACGGCCGAGCATGGACGGCTCACCTTGTTCGCGCGCGGCGCCAATGGGCCGAAATCGAAGCTCAAAGGCGTGATAAGGCCCTTCCAACGCCTGCTGGTCTCATGGTCGGGCGGTTCCGAGGCGTGCCAGCTCGTCACGGCGGAAAGCGACGGCGCCATCACGAATCGTCAAGGCCGGACGGCTCATGAGCGGATTCTACTTGAACGAATTGCTGTTGAAGCTGACCGAGCGCCGCGATCCGCATCCGGAGATTTTTCTCTCATATGCCCAGTGCATGCAGTCCTTGTGCGGCGGCGATGTCGAGGAACCCACTCTGCGCCGTTTCGAGAAGCGCCTGCTGCACGAACTCGGCTATGGATTGGAACTGTTGCAGACGGGGGATGGGTTGCCGGTGGAGCAGGACAAGTACTACCGGTTTGCGCTGCAGAGCGGCCCGCAGCGCTGCGTGGCCGAGGCGCCCGGTGCGATCTACGGCCAATCTCTCGCGGATCTTCAGGCGGAGCGCTTCAGCGATTCAAGGTCGCTGCGCGATGCCAAACGGGTGCTGCGCGCAGCCATCGACGCCTGCCTCGACGGCCGCTCCTTGAAGTCTCGCGAGGTCATGCTGGCGCTGCGCCAGCGGGAGCCTGCGCGGGCGGAAGGCCCGTGAGCGACCCTAGCCTGCACGCGAGCATTGCGCTCGGCGTGAACATCGATCACGTGGCCACCTTGCGTCAAGCCCGCCGCGCCCGCTACCCCGATCCCTTGTATGCGGCGCTGCTCGCCGAGCAGGCGGGGGCGGACAGCATCACCCTGCATTTGCGCGAGGACCGCCGGCACATTCAGGATCGGGACGTATTCGCACTGCGTGAGGCGCTGCAGACGCGCATGAATCTCGAGATGGCGGTGACCGAGGAAATGGTCCGCATCGCCCTCAAAGTGAGACCACAAGATTCCTGCTTGGTGCCGGAGTCGCGCCAGGAGGTGACCACCGAGGGCGGCTTGAACGTCGCCGGGCAAACCGCGCGCGTGGCCGAGGCCGTGGCAGCGCTGGCAGCGGGCGGAATCCGCGTGTCGTTATTCATAGATCCGGAGCCGTCTCAAATCGAGGCTGCGCGGCGCGCGGGTGCGCCCGTGATCGAATTGCATACCGGCGCCTATGCCGATGCGGTGGGCGCTGCGCGTGCACGCGAATTTGAACGGCTGCGCAACGCGGCCAAAATCGCGGCCTCGTTGGGATTGACCGTGAATGCCGGCCACGGCCTGAATTATCACAATGTCGAGCCCATCGCCGCCATTCCGGAAATCATCGAACTCAATATCGGCCATGCCATCGTGGCGCGCTCCATCGTCGATGGGCTGGCCAAGGCCGTGCGCGACATGAAGGAACTCATGCGCCGGTCGCGGGCCGTCGCAGCGGCCCTATGATCTTCGGCATCGGCATCGACGTACTCAAGGTCGACCGGGTCGAGCGTGTCTATCAAAAACACGGGGAGCGCTTCGTCAGGCATCTGCTATTGCCCGAAGAGCGCGCCCAACTCGAACTCACCGCGCGCCCGGTGAGATTTCTTGCCATGAGATTTGCCGCCAAGGAAGCCATCGTCAAGGGGATGGGTACCGGCTTTGCCCATGGCATATGGATACGCGATGTGGGCATCGTGCAAAACTCCTGGGGAAAACCGGAAGTCGTCTATTCGCAACGCGGCGCCAAGGTGCGCGACGGCCTGGGGATAGGCGAGGGACACGTCACCTTGACCGATGAAGCCGGGCTGGTGGTTGCCGTCGCAATTCTCATGCGGCGCGCCGCTCTGTGAATACGTTGGTGTTCGACATCGAGACTGTGCCGGATACGGACCTCGGCAGGCGCCTTTATGGATTGCATGATCTATCCGATGAACAGGTGGGACAGATCATGTTCACGAAGCGTCGCCAGGAGACCGGCAGCGAGTTCCTGTCGCATGAGCAGCACCGAATCGTCGCGATCTCCGTCGTCATGCGTTCGCGGGAATCACTCAAAGTTTGGAGTCTGGGCGATGAGGCCTCCTCGGAGAAGGATTTGATCGAGCGCTTCTTCGACGGACTCGACAAATACACGCCGGACCTGGTTTCCTGGAACGGCGCTGGATTCGACCTCCCGGTCCTGCACTATCGCAGTCTGTTGCACAGCGTGACGGCCGCGCGCTACTGGGAAACGGGTGATTCCGATCAGAGCTTCAGGTACAGCAATTATTTGAGCCGCTTTCATTGGCGGCACATGGATTTGATGGACGTTCTGTCGGGCTTCCAGGGCCGCGGCCGCGCGAGCCTGCAGGACATCGCTTCCTTGCTCGGGTTTCCAGGAAAGCTGGGAATGCATGGCTCTGAAGTGTGGGGCGCCTTTCTGCAGGGCGGCTTGGCGCGAATTCGCGCTTACTGCGAAACCGACGTGCTGAACACCTATTTGATCTACCTGCGATTCGAATTGACGCGTGGCCGCTTGAGCCCCGTGCAGCACGCGCACGAAGTCGCGCGGGTGCGCAAGCTGCTGGCCGAATCGGGACTTGAACATCTCAGAGAATTTGCAGCCGCGTGGCCCGGGACCTAGCAGAGTGGCCCGGGACTTAGCACCCGCTGCGGTGCGCGAGGCCGACATCGTGGACCTCGCACACGACGGCCGCGGCGTCGCGCGGCTCGACGGCAAGGCGGTGTTCATCGACGGCGCATTGCCCAACGAACGCGTGCGGTTTCGCATCGCCAAGCGGCGCCGCCGAATGGACGAGGCGGAGTTGGTCGAGGTGCTGACCGTCTCGCCCGATCGAGTCGCGCCGCGCTGCCTGCATTTTGGTGTGTGCGGCGGATGCGCCTTGCAGCATTTGTCGGCCGCGGCTCAGTTGGCCATGAAACAGAGCCAATTGCTGGAGAATCTGCAGCGCATCGGCCACGTATCGCCGCAGCGCGTTCTTCCCGCCCTGCGCGGCCCGGAATGGGCTTACCGGCGGCGGGCGCGGCTCGGCATCAAATTCGTACACAAGAAAGGCCGGGTGCTGGCAGGCTTTCGCGAGCGCGACAAGCCCTACATTGCGGACATCAGGCGCTGTGAGGTGCTGTTGGGGCCCCTCGCGACGCTGCCGGAGGAACTCGCGTCGCTGGCGGAGACCTTGACGATTCGCGAGACTCTGCCGCAGGTTGAAGTCGCGGCGGGAGACTCGAGCACCGCATTGGTGTTTCGCGTGCTCAAGACGCCCGAGGCCGCGGATGTCGAGAAAATCCTCAAATTCGGAGCCGAGCGCGGCCTGCAGGTTTTTCTGCAACCGGGCGGTCTCGATACGGTGCGGCCGCTGCGCTCGGACTATCCGCCGCTGGATTACCGGATTGACGACGGCAACATCGTGATTGAATTCGGGCCCGTCGATTTCATCCAGGTCAATCGTGAAATCAACGCGTCCATGGTGGCTGCCGCAATCGATCTACTGGAGCCGGCGCCTGGCGATTCAGTGCTCGATCTATTCTGCGGTCTGGGAAACTTTACCTTGCCGCTTGCACGACGCGCCCGGCGCGTGGTGGGTGTCGAGGGCGATGCGGCGCTCGTCTCCCGGGCGCGCGCCAATGCCGCGCGCAATACGATCGGCAACGCAGTTTTCGCCCAGGAGAATCTGTTCGAACCCTCGGGCTGGGGCGCCTGGTCGAGTGAACACTTTGATTTAATCCTGCTCGATCCGCCGCGAGCGGGCGCCGCCGAACTCGCGGCGCGCTTGGCGCAGTGGCGTCCGCGGCGAGTCGTGTATATTTCCTGTCATCCGGGTAGTTTGGCGCGGGACGCTGGGATCTTGGTTCAGAACCACGGATTCGTGCTGACCGAGGCGGGAGTGATGGACATGTTTCCTCATACGACGCACGTCGAATCGATAGCGGTTTTCGAGAGCCGATCATGAGCCTCGGTCCGCTGATGATCGACATTGCGGGAACGGAGTTGACGGCCGAGGACGTCCGGGTGCTGTCGCACCCCTTGGTGGGAAGTGTGATCTTGTTCACGCGCAACTACCGCGATGTGGCGCAAATCACGGCGCTAACCTCTGCCATACGGGGCATTCGCAGCCCCCCTCTGTTGATCGCGGTCGATCACGAAGGCGGCAGGGTGCAGCGCTTCCGCGACGGCTTCACCCGCCTGCCCGCCGCACGCCTTCTGGGAAGGCGATACGACGAGGATCGGCGCGAGGGCTTGAATCTGGCTCAATCCGTGGGGTGGCTGATGGCCAGCGAATTGCGCGCGGTGGGCGTGGATTTCAGCTTCGCTCCCTGCGTCGACCTCGATTACGGGGTGAGTGAAGTCATCGGCGATCGCGCCTTCCATGCGGATCCGGACGTGGTTGCGGCGCTGGGCGTGGCCTATATGACGGGCATGCGGGAGGCGGGCATGGCGGCGGTGGCCAAGCATTTTCCCGGCCATGGTGCTGTGATCGCCGATTCGCACGTCGCGCTGCCCGTCGATCGGCGCAGTTTTGTCGATTTGGAGCCGGATTTCCGGCCCTATCGGCTCCTCATTGAGAACAACCTGGCGGCGGTCTTGGGGGCCCATGTGGTCTTCCCGGCGATTGACCCGCTGCCGGCCAGCCTATCTGGGCGCTGGATCGGGGGGGTATTGCGTGGGGAGATGGGCTTCCACGGTTGCGTGTTCGCTGACGATTTGACCATGGCGGGGGCAGCCTCTTTTGGTGGAGTTATTGAACGAACTGAACGGGCATTTGCTGCAGGTTGCGACGTCCTCCCCATTTGTAACGATAGACAAGCGGTAAAGTCTGTGCTCGATCACTTCGGGCCGGATCTTGGCTCTCCTGCCTCGCAGGCCCGAGTCGTAAGGATGCGGGCGCGAGGAGAGGCCCCGACAGATCTTGGAGCGGACCGGCAGTGGCAGCAGACGGTATTGTTAATTGCGAATCTTTCGGCAACACCCCCGCTTGTGTTGACGGAGGGGAGTCATGACGGGCTTTGACCCAGATATGTACCGCCGTTTGGTTGAGAGCTCCCCGGAAGGGGTGGTTTTGATCGATGCCCAGAGTTCCGATCACCCTGTGATTTATGTCAACCCGGCTTTCGAAGCCTTGACCGGCTATTCGGCCGCCGAGCTGATCGGGCGCAATTTGCGCGTGCTGCAGGCCGACGATCGCGATCAGGATGGCCGCCATCGATTGCGCGATGCGTTGAGCCGGGGTGAGACCTGCCGCGTGCTGCTGCGCAATTACCGCAAGGACGGCACGCTGTTCTGGAATGAAATGACCGTACTGCCGCTGCGCCATGCGGATGGGTGCGTTACGCACTACGTCGGGCACCATCGCGACGCGGGCGAGCGGCTGCGCATCGATCCGAAGGTCGCCAAGGACACCTTGAGCGGCACGCATCAGCCGACTTCGGTCGCCATCCGCGACGACAGGCTCACCGGTTTGTACACGCTGGCGTATCTCGAAGAACTATTGAAACGCGACTGGGCGGTGGCTCATCGCGAGCAGCGGAGCATCGCCGTGCTGGCCATCGACGTCGATGCGCTGGATCTGTACAACGCCACGTTTGGGCGCACGGCGGGCGACTCGACCATTCGTCGTGTCGCGCATGTCATCTCGGGATGCTTGCGCCGGGCGAGCGATATCGCCGCGCGCATCGACGGCGGCAGTTTGATTGCCTTCGCGCCCGGCCTCACGCATGAGCAGGCGCTGCGCATCGGGCAACTCATGGCTGAGCGGGTTCGCGACCTGCGCATTCATCATCCGCGCTCGGCCATCCTGCGTTACATCAGCATCAGTGTCGGGGTTTGCGCCGCCGTGCCCGGTGCCGCGGATGATCCGTCCAGTCTCCTGCAAAAGGCTCAGCAACAGCTGCGACTTGCCAAGAAGTCCGGCCGCAACCAAGCGGCCTGAGGGCGCAATTTCCATTCGCGGGCCGGCACGCTATGCTTGCCCTCCCGAAGTTTCCGTACCGGTCGAATATGCGTCGGCTCGTCACAAAACAATGCGCCGGATGCGCCGCGCTGCTCGTGGTGCTCGCACTGGCCGGCTGTGGCCGCGGCGCCGCCGGACCCCCGGCGCCGCAGCCTGTGGCGACACTGACCATGCGCGCGCAGCCGACCTCGCTGACTCAGGAATACCCGGCACAGCTCGAGGCGTCGAACACCGTGGAGATTCGCCCGCAGGTTGCGGGAATACTGTATCGCCAGGCGGCGCTCGAGGGCGCACCGGTCAAGCGCGGTCAAACCCTGTTTGAGATCGATCCGCAGCCCTACATCGCTGCGCTGGCACAAGCGCAAGCCGGGCTCGCCCTGGCAAACGCCGCAGCGGCGCAGGCGGAGCGAGATTTGGCGCGAGCGCGGCCGCTCACGGCGCTCGATGCGCTCAGCGAGAAGGAACTCGATGCGGCGGTCGCCGCCGACGCTTCGGCACACAGCCAGGTGAAGGCCGCCGAGGCCGCTGTCAAGACGGCCGAACTGAACCTGGGCTACACCAACATCCGCTCGCCGATCGACGGAGTCATGAGTCGGGCGCTGGTCCGCATCGGCGGCGTCGTCACCGGATACACCACCTTGCTGACCACGGTCTATCAAACCGATCCGATGTATGCGAACTTCAGCGTCGGAGAGCAGCGCATGCTGCAGGTGCAGCGGGAGCTTGGCCGTCCGCTCGATCAGCGAAATCCCAGCCGGCGCGATTTCCGGATCTTGCTTGCCGACGGCAGTGAATACGGGCTGCCGGCCGCCATGAATTTCGTCGATGCTGCGGTGGATCTCAGGACCGATACGCTGGCGCTGCGCCTCACGGTGCCGAATCCGAAGCAGTTTCTGCACGCCGGGCAGTACATCAGAGTGGTGGTCGCGACCGCCGAGCGTCAGGACGCGTTGTTGCTTCCGCAGCGCGCGGTCCAGGTCCTGCAGGACAAGAATTTCGTCTGGATCGTGGACAACACCGGTGCCGCTCAGCAACGCGATGTGAAGATGGGACAGCAGCAGGGCAGCGACTGGGTGGTCGAGCAGGGTCTCAAGCCGGGCGACGTGGTGGTGGTGGATGGTGTCCAGAAGCTTCGGCCCGGCATGCGGGTACAGGCGCAACCGCTGGTCGCGCCGGCAGCCAAGCCAACCGCCTCGTGAGTAATTTTTTCATCGACCGTCCGATTTTCGCGACGGTGCTGGCGATCGTCATCACGCTGGCGGGTACGATCGCCTTTTTGCTGCTCCCCGTGGCGCGCTTTCCGCAGATCACGCCGCCCTCCGTGGTCGTCTCGGCAACCTTCCCCGGCGCAGATGCCTCGACCATCGAGCAATCGGTGGCGGCGCCGATCGAGACGCAGGTGAACGGCGTGCCGAACATGATCTACATGGACTCGCGCAGCGCCAATGATGGGTCCTACACGCTCAACGTCACGTTCGAAGTGGGCACCGCCCAGGACATCGCCGCGGTCGACGTGCAAAATCAGGTCGCCATTGCTCAGCGGCAACTGCCCGCGGACGTCCTGCGCCAGGGAGTCTCGATCACCAAACGTCAGCCGCAACCGCTGCTGTTCATTGCCATCGAAGCCACCGATCCCAGGTACGACTACCTGTTTCTGAGCAATTTCGCGACGCTGCAGGTGTATGACTCGCTGGCGCGCGTGCCCGGTGTCGGTCAGGTGCAGCAGTATGGGGCGCGCGATTACGGCATGAGAATCTGGCTCGACCCCGGCAAGATGTCGCGCCTCGGCGTCACGGCCAGCGATATCACCAACGTCATCAGCGAGCAGAACGTGGTGGCACCGGCCGGGGTTGTCGGCGCGGAGCCGTCTCCGCCGGGACAGCAGATGACCTACACGGTCACCGTGCACGGCAGGCTAAGGAGCGTGCAGGAATTCGAGAATGTGGTGCTGAGGGCCGGCCAGAACGGCTCAATTGTCCGGTTGCGCGACGTTGCCCGCGTCGAGCTGGCGGCGAGCGATTACTCGCGCTCGAGCCGTCTGAACGGCAAGCCGGTGGCGCTGCTGGGCGTCTATCAGCTGCCGGACGCCAATGCGCTGGAGGTCAGCAAGCACGTGCGCGCCACACTCGAGCATCTGGCGGAGCGTTTTCCGCAGGGAATTCATTACACGATTCCGCTCGATACCTCGGAGTTCGTGCGCGAGTCGATCAAGGAAGTCAAGATCACGCTCTTCATCGCTGCGGCGCTGGTGCTTCTGGTCGTGTTCATATTCCTGGAAAACTGGCGCGCGACATTGATCCCCATGCTAGCAGTGCCGGTATCGCTGCTCGGCACCTTCACGATCTTCGTCGGCCTCGGCTTCTCGATCAACACGCTGACGCTGTTCGCCCTGGTGCTCGCCATCGGACTGGTGGTGGACGACGCGATCGTGGTGGTCGAGGCGGTGACCGAGAAAATGGAGGAAAAGGGTCTCGATCCGCTTGCCGCTACGCGCGCAGCCATGGCAGACGTGTCGAGCCCGGTCATCGCCATCGCGCTCGTGCTGACCGCCGTGTTCGTGCCGGTGGCCTTCCTGGGAGGACTCACGGGCCAATTCTACAAGCAGTTCGCCCTGACGCTGTCGGTCTCGGTTCTCATCTCTGCGTTCGTGGCGCTGACCTTCACGCCGGCGCTGTGTGCGCTGCTGCTCAAGCCGCGTTCGGACGTGGAGCCGACCGGGCTGCTGGCACGCGGATTCGCGGTCTTCAATAGACTATTTGCCCGTGCCACGAAGGGCTACACCAGCACCGTGCGCCATGCCATCCGCCGCGTAGGGATAGCAATGGGGGTGTTCGGGGCGATCGTCGTCGCGCTGGTGGTGTTGGTGTGGCAGAGGCCGGGAGGATTTCTGCCCGAGGACGACCAGGGCTACATGCTCATGGTTGCGCAGCTGCCGGCCGGCTCCTCGTTGCAACGAACCGAACAGGTGTTGGAGAAGATCCGCGCCGTGATCCTGGATCAGCCCGAAGTACAAAGCATGCTTGCCATCACGGGTCTCAATCTGCTGGCGCAGGTGAACACACCCTACACCGGCTCGGGTTTCATTCCGTTGAGGCCCTGGTCGCAGAGGCCGGGCCGGCAAAGTTCCGCGCAGGCGCTGATCGAGCGTCTCTACCGGCTCCTCGGGCCGCTCAAGGAGGCCAATGTGGTGCTGGTGGCGCCGCCGGCGATCCCCGGCATCGGCCAGGCCGGCGGCTTCGAATTCGTTCTGGCGGACACATCCGGCGGAAGTCTGGAGAGTTTCACCGCCAAGATCGATGACTTCCTTGCGCAAGCCGGCAAGCGCAAGGAACTTGCGCGAGTCTCGACCCAGTTCAACAACCGGGTGCCCGAGATCGAGTACGTGATCGACCGCGACCGTGCGCGCGAGCTGGGAATTCCGATCTCGGACATTTTCGTTGCGCTGCAGACCTATCTCGGCGGCAACTACATCAACGACTTCAACCTGTTTGGGCGCACGTTTCGAGTCACCGCCGAGGCCGAGGCCTCGGCGCGAACCCTGCCCGATGCGGTGAACACGCTGTACGTGCGCACGGCGGCAGGCGACATGGTCCCGCTCTCGTCGCTGGCGTCGATCAAAACGACGCACGGACCGGCCTATATCGAGCGCTACAACGTGCTGCGGGCGGTTACCATCAACGGCGCGGCCGCGCCGGGCTACAGTCAGGGCGACGCGATCAATGCCATGGAGACGCTGGCCCGGGCGCTG
Source organism: uncultured Gammaproteobacteria bacterium (assembly GCA_963831765.1). GTDB lineage: Bacteria > Pseudomonadota > Gammaproteobacteria > Steroidobacterales > Steroidobacteraceae > Bog-1198. The sequence continues at coordinate 748,038 of CAWHRH010000006.1, read as the reverse complement.
CCCAGCGATCTTACTTATTACTGGACAGGTTCGGTGTTCCAGCAACAGCGTGCCGGCGGCCAGGCCCCGTACATTTTTGCGATGGCGCTGGTGTTCGTGTTTCTGGTGCTCGCCGCCCAGTACGAAAGCTGGATCGTGCCTTTCGCGGTCATTCTGTGTATTCCGTTCGCCGTGTTCGGCGCCTTTGCGGGCCTGTCCATGCGCGGCATGGCCAATGACATCTACGCGCAGGTCGGGCTGGTCATGCTGATCGGACTCGCCGCCAAGAATGCCATCCTCATCGTCGAGTTTGCGCGGCTTTCGCATCAGCGCGGCACGCCATTGGTGGAGGCGGCGATCGAGGGCGCGAGGCTGCGTCTGCGGCCGATCCTGATGACCTCCTTCGCCTTCATTCTGGGCGCCATGCCGCTCGCCATCGCCACCGGCGCGGGTGCCAACTCACGGCAGGTACTGGGCACGACCGTGGTGTTCGGCATGACGGCCGCCACCATGATAGGCATCTTCATCGTGCCGGTGTTCTATGTAATTCTGCAGGGGCTGGTCGATCGCTTCTCCAAACCGCACGCGGTGGAGGCCGATGCATGAACAGGCGGCTGTGCGCGTGCGCGGCAGCGATGCTCGCCGGTTGTGCGGTCGGGCCGGATTACCAGCGTCCGCCGCTCGAGGTGCCGCCGCAGTACCGCGAGACCGCGCCCACCAGTTCGCCGGGTGATGCTGCGGCGAAGGGTGATGCTGCGGCGAAGGGTGATGCTGCGGCGAAGGGTGATGTTGCCTCGGTTGGCGATGCAGGCTGGTGGGAAGTCTATTCCGATGCGGACTTGAAGGATTTGCTGGCCAGGGCGATCAAGAACAACTTCGACGTCAAAATCGCGGCCGCGCGGATCGAGCAGGCACAGGCGCAGCTGGGTTCGGCACGGATGAATTACCTTCCGCAAGTCGCGGTCAGTGCATCCGCGACGCGCGCCAAGAGCTCCGAGAATGTGCTGCCCCCCGGCTCCTCGCGGATCAACAATGAAGCCCAAGTACAGATCTTGGCGTCCTATCAGCTGGATCTTTGGGGCCAGTTACGGCGCATCAACGAGGCGGCGCGCGCCAATCTGCTCGCGTCGCAGTACGCCGCGCGCGCCGTGCAGGTGACTCTCGTTGCCGCCATCGCCAACGACTATTTCGAGCTCATTTCGCTCGACAGCGGACTCGAAATCACCCGGCGCACCGTGATGGAACGGGAAAAATTTCTCGAGCTCACCCATGCGCAACATGAGCGCGGCTACACGACCGGACTCGACGTTGCCAGTGCGGAAGCGCAGCTCGCGGCCGCGCGCGCCACGGTGCCGGATCTGGAACGCCAGATTACGCAAATCGAGAATCAGATCTGCGTATTGCTGGGGACCAATCCGGGTCCGGTGGTGCGCCCCGTTTACGGAGAGTCGGTTCCGGAGGCGCCGCCGCAGCCGCCGGCCGGCCTGCCTGCACAATTGTTGGAGCGCCGTCCGGATGTGGCGCTGGCCGAGCAGGGGCTGGTGGCGGCCAACGCCCAGGTCGGCGTGGCCAAAGCGGCGCTGTTTCCCAACATTTCGCTCACCGGAAGCGCGGGCTCGCTGGCGGTGCCGTTCGGCAACTTGTTGACGGCGCCGGCGGCTGAGTGGGGCGTGGGCGTTGGCCTGATCCAACCGCTGCTGAGCCTGCAGTCAAACCTGTATCAAGTCGATCTGGCCGATGCGCGTAAGCGCGAGGCGCTGTTTCAATATGGCAAGACGGTGCAAAGCGCGTTTCAAGATGTGGCCGACGCGCTCGTCGAGTATCGGACCTTTGGAGAGGAGGAGCGCCAGCAAGTGCTGCAGGTCGATGCGCTCAGGCGTGCGCGTGCGATCGCGCTGGCGCGCTATCGGATGGGATATGTTTCCTACTTCGATGTGATCCAGGCGGATCGGGATTTATTCATCGCCGAACTCGCCCTGGCGCAGGCCTATGCGAACAACATGAGTGCATTGGTGCATCTTTACTCCGCGCTCGGCGGCGGTTGGCAGGAGCAGCCGGCCGGCTAGGCCCCTAGGTCGAGGCGGGACCGATGCTGTCGCGGACCCGTCCGTAGCTTCCACCCCAGCGGTCGGTCATCGCCGCGCGTATATCCCACAGCAGGGGAAAGGAGCGGTGCCTCGCACCCGCTTGCAGCAGATCGACCGATCGCCCTTTCAGCGACGCCGCGCCCATGCCGATCGAACGCTGGATCAAGAAAATATGATGCACGCGAAATTTTTGGAAGAGCTCATCGAAGCTCAGCATCGCTTCAGCGATCGCATAAGCCTCATCGTGCGCATACTTCGAATCGTAGATTTCCTCGATGCTGCGATTTCTCGCGACGAGATAGGTGCTCTCGAAGGTCCGCCAGATGTTCGGGATGATCTTCAGCAGCACCCGAAAACCCGGGGACTCCTGGCCGCTGCCGTTGCCGAGTTGCAGGCGAATCTGCTGATATTCCTTCGGCGACATCGTTTCCAGCAGATCCAATTGGCCGATCATGAGGTGCAGGGTGCGATTGCAGCGCTCGAACAGGGTCAGCGTGCGCAGCACAATCTGCTCCGCAAGGTATTCATCGATATCGAGCAGCGTATAGGCGATCAATTTCATCCACAGCTCTTCGACCTGATGCACGATTTGAAACTGCAGCTCGTCCTTGTTGCACAGTTCCTCGAACGGCTTCTGGCAGGCGAGCAGATCTTCGGTGTTGAGATAAATCTCATAGTCCAATCGGTCGCTGCCGCTCATCTGCGCGTAAAAGGCTTGCCGGTCCATAAACTGTCCTCCTGAAGGCGCGTGCTAGACTACGTGTCATTTTGAGTATATCAACCGGCAGCGGGGTTCAGTCGTTGGACGCATCTGCGATCACCGGCCGCGAGGCCGGGCTAGTGAGAGGTTTGAACAGCCCGCAGCTGGTCATGATCGGCTTGGGCGGTGCGATCGGCACCGGTCTGTTCCTGGGCAGCGGCGTTGCCATCGGTTACGCGGGCCCCGCCGTGATCCTGAGCTTTGCGATCGCCGCGATCGCGGCGCTGGCAATCGTCTGCAGTCTGTCCGAGATGGCCGTGATGCACCCGACCGCCGGTTCGTTCGGCACTTATGCCGAAATCTATTTGAATCCCTGGGTGGGTGCGATCGCCCGCTACTCTTATTGGATGGCTCAAGTGATTGCGGTGGGCGCCGAAGCGGTGGCGGCCGGTGTTTACATGACCTTTTATTTTCCCGGATCGCCTGTCTGGCTCTGGTCGCTGGGGTTTTCCCTGGTGCTGCTGTTCTTCAATTTCCGGTCCGTCAGAAATTTTGGTTCCATCGAATATTGGTTCGCGCTGATCAAGGTCGTGGCCATTGTGGCCTTCATATTGCTCGGCGCCGCGGCCATCTTCGGTCTTTGGACCAAACCCATCGGACTGCATAATCTCACCGGCCTTCCCGGCGGCTTCATGCCGCACGGTGTCGGCGGCGTGTGGATGGCGGTGATCGTGGGAATATTTTCATTCAATGGCATCGAGGTGATTGCCGTTACCTCGGGCGAGGCGAACGACCCGGCGCGGTCGATCCCGGCGGCGTTGCGCACCATGGCGCTGCGATTGTTTTTGTTCTATATCCTCGCACTCATCGTGGTGGTCACCTTTCTGCCCTGGACCGAGACCGGTGCGGCGGTCGTGACGCAAAGCCCATTTGTACGGATCTTCGCGCACAGCGGCGTGCGCAACGCCGCGGGCATCATGAACTTTGTGGTCTTGAGCGCCGCTCTTTCGAGCATGAATACGAATTTGTACAGCAGTTCGCGCATGTTGTTTTCCCTGTCGCGCGGCGGTTATGCGCCGCGTTTCCTGGGGAAGGTCGGTGCCAAGGGCACGCCGACCACGGCCATCGTGTTCTCCGGCGGCTGTATCGTGCTGGCTGCGAGCCTTTCGAAGCTGACTCCGCTGGCCTACAACTATCTGTTCGGCGTGGCACTGTTCGACGCGATCGTCGTATGGATCATCATTCTGCTCAGCCATTTGAGCTTCCGTCGCCGTTACAAACCCGAAGAATTGCCGGTACGCACACCGGGATTTCCGTTGGTGCAAATAGCCGGACTGCTGCTGTTGTGCGCGGTGCTGGTGACGATGGGACTCGACAAGGAAACGTGGCGCATATCCTGGATCGTGGGCGTACCCTGGCTCGCGCTCCTCACGGCGGCGTATTTCATCATCAAGCGCCGTGGCAGGATTCGTGCTGCGCTGGAGGGATCGGCTCATGGAACCTGATTTCGAGGCGTTGCGCCGCGAATTCCCGGTGCTCGAGCGCAAGACCTATCTCAACAGCGGCTCCTACTGTGCGCTTGCCAACGAGGTGAAGGCCGCCATCGAAGCCTACATGGAGGATCGGTTGCAGGTGGGCGCGAACTGGGACGTGTGGGTCACCAAGAACGAATCCGTACGGGCCTTGACAGCCGCGCTGTTGCGCGCGGCGCCCGACGAAATCGCGGTCACGGCGTCCGTGTCCGCGGGTTTGAACGCGTTGGCAAGCGCGCTGCAATTCACCGGTCCGCGCAACAAGGTGGTGATCAGCGACTTCGAGTTTCCCACCAACGCGCAGATCTGGCACGCACAGCAGCCGCGCGGCGCGCAGGTGGTGCATGTGCCGCGCGCCCCGGACGGCTACATTCCGGCGGAAATGTTCGAAGATGCGATCGACGAGCGCACGCAGCTGGTGGCGGTCACCCACGTCTGCTTTCGCAACGGGGCGAAACTGGACATTCCGGGGATTGTGCGTCTGGCCCACGCCAAGGGGGCCAAAGTACTGCTGGATTGCTATCAATCCGTGGGATCGATCGGCGTCGATGTGAAGGCGCTGGATGTGGACTTCGCGGTGGGCGGCATGCTCAAGTATTTATTGGGCACCGCGGGCATCGGCTTTCTCTATGCCAGGGGTTCTTTCGTGCAATCACTGTTGCCGACCAACAGCGGTTGGTTCGCGCAAGCGGACATTGCGGCGATGGACATCACCGGGAATCGTCCGGCGCCGAACGCGCGGCGCTTCGAAGCCGGGACGCCGCCCGTGGTCAATTGCTACGCGGCCGAGGCGGGCCTCAAAATGCTGCTGCGGATAGGCACGCCGGCCGTCGAGAAGCGTAACTACGCGCTGACCCGCCGCTGCATGGAGCGCTTGCGTGAGATCGGCTGGCCAAGCATCACCCCCGAGCAAGACCGGCGCCGCGGCGCCACGGTGGCGGTGCCGGCGCGGGACGCAGCGCGGCTGACCGCGGAGCTGATGAACCGCGGCATCGTGGCTTCGCACCGCGATGCCAACCTCAGGGCAAGTTTTCACTTCTACAATAACTCCGATGACGTGGAATCCTTCGTTGCGGCCATGAAGGAACTGCGCGGCTCACTCGCGCCTCGCCAGACAGGCGCCTAGGGGAAAGAGATGGAGATTCGCATTTTACGCGGCGCTGACGTGCGCCGGCTATTGCCGATGGCGGAGTGCATTGAACTGATGCGGCGGACGATGATTGCAGTCGCCGAGGGACGGGTCGTCCTGCCGCTGCGCTCAATTCTCACCATGCCGGGTGATCGCGGCCTGTTCGGGGTGATGCCCGGGTACCTGGCCGATCCGGAATGTTTCGGGATCAAGCTGCTGAGTCTGATACCGCGCAACAAGCCGCCGCAATACTCTTCGCATTTGGGCTTGGTGCTGCTGTTCGAGCCCGACCACGGCCTCCCGGTGGCGCTGCTCGATGCGGCCGAAATCACCGCCATTCGCACCGCCGCCGCGAGCGGCTTGGCAACTCGATTGCTGGCGCGACCCGATGCAGGCGACCTGGCGATTCTTGGGGCGGGCGAGCAGGCGCAGAGTCACCTCGAGGCCATGCTTACGGTGCGGGCACTGCGGCGCATTCGCGTATGGGCGCGCGACCGCGGGAAATCACGCGCCTTCGCCGAAGAGCAGGGCGCGAAGCATCGGGTGATTATCGAGGCGATGACGGACGTGCGCGCAACGGTGGACGGCGCCGATATCATCTGCACCACGACGGGCGCGCGCGAGCCGATTCTACTGGGCGAGTGGCTGGCGCCCGGTGTTCATCTGAACGTGGTGGGTTCGAGCCGTTCCTCGGCTGCTGAAATCGACACACACGCGGTGGTCAAGTCGCGGTTCTTTGTCGATCGCCGGGATTCCACGGTGCATGAAGGCGGCGAATACTTGACTGCCCTCAAGGCAGGTGCGATCACGCCCGATCACATTCTGGGAGAGATCGGCGAGGTGGCGAATGCATCCAAGAGCGGCCGAGTGTCGCCGCTTGACGTGACCCTGTACAAGTCGCTCGGCATTGCGCCCCAGGATCTCGCCTCGGCACACCATGTTTTGCAGAAGGCGCGCGCCGCCGGCGTGGGGCAGGTCATTGACTTCTAATACTTACAGCAGCGTCGTGCACGCAATCGCAACTGCTGCGGCGATCGGCTTGACGGCCTGCGCCGCGCTGAGCGCTTCGCCTGCGCGCGCCGACGCCGTGGGCTTGCGCACCATTGCCGTGGACGCGACCGTGCCGATCGGGGCGCTGCGGCCCTTGAGCGGCGTCAACGGCGCACCAGGCGCCGAGTTCGGGCGCCAAGCCGCGGGAGAAGCCGTCGCAGCTGCCGGCGTCGACGGTGCGGCATTTTATCGCGACGCCCGCATCGATTTGGTCCGCATACACAATGAGTTTGGGCCGGGCGACGTCGACGCGATCTTCCCGGACATGAACGCCGATCCGGACAATCCCAAGAGCTACGACTTTGCGCAGACCGATCGCTTGATAGCATCCATCAAAGGGGCGGGCGCGGAGCCGCTGTTTCGCCTCGGCAGGAGCCTGGGTGCCGCCCCGGATCCGCCGCCGGACTTGGACAGGTACGCGAAGATCGCCGCGCACATCGTGCTTCACTATAACCGGGGTTGGGACCGGGGATTCAAACACGCGATTCGCTACTGGGAGATTTGGAACGAACCGGATTCAAAACGTTTTTGGAATGGCTCGGCGCCGCAGTATTACGCGTTGTACGAAAAGGTTGCCCGCGCCATCGAGGACGCCGATCCCGAAGCTTTGGTAGGTGGACCGGCGTTGGCAAGGCCGCTGGACGGCGGGGCATATCGCGAAGGGTTGATCGACTTCATTCGCCTGCATCGATTGCCGCTCGATTTCTTTTCCTGGCATTTCTACCCCGTCGATATCGATGATCCCTATGACTTCGTGACCATCGCCAGGCAGCTGCGCATCATTCTCGACGCGCGCGGATTCGGTTCCGCGCTGAACGTCCTGGATGAATGGAACGCGGATCTGACGGCGCACGACATGTCGGCGGCGGCCCGGGCGGCTTTTGCGGCCAGCGCATTGATCTACATGCTGGGCGGCCCGATCGATCATCAGACCTTCTATCGCGGCGACAGCGCGCTGCGCGCCGCCGGCGGCGTGCCCGACGCAATCGGCCATGCGCTCTCGGCGTTCGGCCAGCTCAAAGACACGCCGGTTCTCTTGCACACGGACGGCGGCGACGATGCGGGCTTCGCGCTCGTTGCGGGGGGCTCCGCTGACCGCCGCCTCGTCAAAATTTTGATCAGCAATTATCAAGTCTCGCCGCAGCCGTCAGGATCCGGCGATGCGCTCAACATCACGCTTCCGGTGCGCCGCACGCTCGAATACCGGGACAACGGCGGTTATGAGGCGACGATCACGCTGCCGACCTCGAAGAGGTATCGGGTGAAGCGATATCGCATCAGCGACAGCGCGAATTTCACCCTGGTGGATCAAACGGTGCAGACGGGACCTAACATACACCTGCAGGCTGCGTTGCCGCCGCCGGGAATCGAACTCATCGTCATCGAAGCCAACTAGATCGTGTTGAGACCCAACCGCAACAGGTCGGCAATTTCCGCGGCGATCTGCGCCTTGCGCTGATCGTCGCCCCGCACCAGCCCTTTTGCCAGCCAATTTCCCGCGCCGCGCATGAACAACAGCAGGCAGTCCCGATCGACATCGCGCATGGAATGCTCGCTGTGCGCTTCCAGGCACAGTGCCCGATACGCCTGCACCAATTCCCGGCCGCGCATGGTCGCCAGCACCTTTTCCTCGTCGCTCAGCGAGTCGTAACCGGTGGAGGGACGCAATGGCTCAATGTCGTCGCGTTGATGCGAGATTGCATTGGCGCGCAGCACCGCGATCAAGGTATCGATGGCCGCGCCGCCCTGCGCGGTGGCCTGTTCGCGAATGAAGGAGAAGATCCTGTCGGTGCGCGCGTAGCAGGCTGATAAAATGGTCTGCTTGTCGCCGACGTAGTGGTACAACGATCGCTTCGTGGCGCCCACGGCGGATGCGATGTCATCGAGCGATGTGGTGTCCACGCCGCGGCGATTGAACAATTGCGAGGCGGCAGCGAGAATTTTTTCGCGCTTGGCCTCGAACACCGCGCCGCGATCGAACAACCCACTGGGCCCCTTGAGCAAGGGCGAAAAATCGATCGAAGGAGGATCCACGGTTCTGTTCCGATCCGCGCCCCAGCCGTCGCTCAGGATATCGCTGGCGGCGGCGATGATCTCGCGGCGGCTGACCTTGAGCTGGGCCGCCATGGCGGAATTCAGCGGTATCGAGTGAATGATGCTGATGATGGTGCGTGCAACGATCGGAAAGTCGCAGGGCCTGATTTCCCCCGCTCTGGCGCCGTTTTCCAGGATGCTCGCGAGCCGGGCCACCACGGCCTCGTACACCCCGAGGACGGTTTCGCGCTCGGTTTGGTCGAGCAGGCCGATCTCGCTCAGGGCGGCAAGCTCCGGCTCGACGGGGTCGAGCACTCTGGCGATGAAGTCGCCGACCACGTGCATGGCGCCGCGGCCGGTTTGTGCCGCTTCGCCGAGCTGTCGCGCCATGATCTCGGAGGATCTTAGGTAGACCTGAAACATGAGGTCTTCCCGATCCTCGACGTAGTAGTACAGCGATGCGCGCGAAAATCCGAGCTTGTCAGCGACCGCGGCCAGGGAGGTCATGGAAATGCCCTTCGAATTGAGCTCGCGTGCTGCTTGATCCAGCAGCTGTTCGCGGCGCGATTTTGCGGCGGTGTTGCCGTTCGCGGACGCTGCGATTTTGTTGACGAGTCGCATCAGGGCCTAATATTCGATTGCGCAGCCCTGAGGCTGGGTTTCAGGGTCGCGCACGCGGCGCCCGGCGATCAGATCTTCAAGGGCCGACTTCGCGTATTCGCGCCCCGCCCCTTGATCGGCGAAGACCTGATCGTCCATGGCGCCCTGATAGGCGAGCTTGCCGCTGCGATCGACGATGAAGAAGCTGGGTGTGGTCTTGGCGCCATAACGGCCGGCGATGCTGCCATCGATATCGAATAAAAACGCCGTCACCGTCGATCGGGTCTGCAAAATGCGTTCTTTGGCCGCGGCGGCGGTCAGATAGCCCGCCCGCCCGGGTGCGGAGGTATCGATGGAGAGCCACACCACGTCGTGCGCGGCGGCGTAGCGCTGCAGGGCCTGCATGGAGCCGTTCTTATATTTCAGAGCGGTGAAGGGACATACCGGGCTGGTCCATTCCAGCACCACGAGCTTGCCGGCGTAGTCTTTCAATTGATGCTGCCGGCCGTCGGCGCCTGGGGCGATGAAGGCCGGAGCCGTCGCGCCGGTATTCACCCGGCCAAGTTCCGCCGCGGCCGCGCACCCGAACCAACTTAAGGCTGCCGACACGATGGCAAGAGACGAGATGGCGGCCCGTGCGAACCCCTTTGTGGAATCAAGGGAACGCACAGGCCGCCAAGAGGATTTACTGACCGCCCCCGGTCTTCTCCGCCGCGGGCGCGGCCGGCATCGGCGGCGACGCGCCGGGTGCAGGCTGCTGCGATGCCTGTTGGCGACGCTTCATCATCGCAGCTTGGGCTGCCGCCATCTCTTTGGCCTCGATGAAGCCGTCATGGTCGGCGTCGATCTTGGCAAAGCTGTCCGCGAACTGCTTGCCGATCGGGCCGGTCAGTTCCGACATATCCAGCTTGCCGTTCATCTTCGTGTCCAGCATGCCGAATACGCGGTTTTCGTTCAGCTCCTTATCGTAGGCCGCATATTGATCCATTTTGTCCGAGGTCTCGCCGACCCACTCGTAATGGAATGCGGTGTAGAGCATCTCATCGAACGACTGATCGCCCCAGGGCACGACGCGGTTGTGATCCGGATTGGCCGGATTTCTCACGGAATTGTCGTACGTGTAGACGGCCAGCAGTTTCGATCCTGCGGGAACCTTGACCGGCGTAACGAAATTGTATTCGCGCTGCCAGTTGAAGTCGTAGTGGGGCAGGGACACGAGCAGGGTCTTCTTGCCATCCGGTTCGATCAGGAAGAACTTCGAGGACGCGCCCCGATAGTGAGCGTGCGGGAACGCACCGTACAACATCATGTCCCTGGGCACATCAATGTACGCCTGCAGTTCGGTGCTCTCCTTATTCGCGGGAATCACGATGTTCGCATTGAGAACCACCGAGTTTCGCATCACGTACTTCGGCTTGTCCTTGTAGAAGTACAGCGCGATCTGCGAGTGTTCGGTCACCGTTTGGCCGAAAGGCGTGTAGTGCACCTGGAAGCCGACGGCGCCGCCCGGTGGCAGGTATGCGCCCGTGTTGGCAGGCTCGACGAAGGACTCGGCGCCCACCGCATAGCCGCCCAACGAAGTGCCCCACTTGCTTTCATTCGCGACTTCGCCCGGTTTTGGCACTTCCGCCAGATAACCCGTCAGCACATGGTGTACCACCTGACGATTCACGACCTTGATGGTCGAGGCACGCAGCCACTTGCCTTCCTTCAATGGGTTGACGACGTAGGGGCGTTGATAGTCCACGATGCCGTTGGCAGGGATGGTGTAGGCGGGGATGTCCAGCACCAGGTCGGGTTTGCCGAGCGGCCATTCGGGGGCCTTCCAAACCTTGGCAGCCAGCGGGTCGGCGCCGGTGCCGCGAGGCGCGCCATTTTCCACCCAATGAACCAGCGTCTTGATCTGAGCGGCCGACAGGCTGCGATCGCCGAGGAAATGGCCGATGGTCGGATCGGCGCGCCACGGCGGCATGCGCTGTGTGCGAATCATCTCGCGAATCATCGGCGCGAACGGCGCTATCTCTTCATACTTGGTAAAGGGCATCGGGCCGATGCCGCCCGGCTCGTGGCAGGACGTGCATTTGTCTTCGAACATCGGGGCGATGTTCTTGACGTAGTTGATCTTGCTGTTGGCAAGATTGGCCCGTTCCGGGAAGTCGATGAGGCAGCCGACCGGCTCCACGCGCGCCACGGCGACCGGCTTGCCGGCGAGTTGGGCGTCGAGCGCATCTTTGGCCCAGGTGTGATCCGCGGAGGCTTTCTGGCGCTCGTAGGTCACCTTGTCGTCGATCGGACCGCGATACACGATTTTCCAGGTCTTCGGATCGATGACGATGACTTCAGCGGTGCGTGTCACGCCGAGTTGCTCGCCCACCAACTGATTGGAGTCCATCAGAATGGGCAGGTTGTAGCCGTAGGCAGCCGCTTCGGCGACGATGGCTTCGCGCTTATCCGAAGGCGTGGAGTTGAGCATGAAAATCTCAACGCCCTTGGGCGTGTATTCGTCCTGCAGCGCTTTGACGGCGGCGCTGGTATTGCGGCTCACCGGGCACATATTTGCCTGCGTGATCAGCACGACCGCGCTGGCGTCGCCGAGCAGGCGCAGCTGATGCGAGTGCAGATTCTGATCGCTGAGTCTGAAATCATCCACCGTGGTCGGAAGCGCAACGTCCGCTGGGCCTTTGGCAGCCGTGGTGGTCGCGTCGCTTGCGGCTACGAGCCCCAAGCTTGCGAGCGCGAGGATCGCGGCCGCGGCGACAGATGTGCGAGTAGTCTTCATAGTCAACCTTCCCCTGTGGTTTGCCATGGTACAAACGCGCGCTGCACTGCGCGGAATCAACATTCCAGTGTCATTATGCCACCAAATGTGGGTGTCTGGCTACTTTTAGCCCTTCTCGAACTCCAGCAAGCGGTTATGGGCGGGCATATTGTGATCGGCCTGCAGCCGCATACCCTGCTGCGCGCCCAGCGCTGTCACGTCCCCTACGTCGCGCAAGCCCGACTGCGGATCCCGCTCCTGCAGCATGCGGTCAAATTCCTCGTTGCTTTTTGAGGTGTAGCCGCCGTCATAGCGGAAAGGCCCGTAGATGCACAGTACGCCGCCCGGCTGCAACACGGCGTCAAGTCCTTGAAACATCGCCATGACGGCCGGCCAGGACATGATGTGCAGCGTGTTGGCGGTGAAAATCGCATCGACGCTGCGCAACGGCCACACCGGCTGGCGTACATCGAGCACCGTGGGCGGACGCAGATTGCGTGTGCCCTGAAGTTTCACGCGCGCTGCCAAATCAGGCAGATACGAGAGCTGTTCGGTCGGATGCCACGTGAGATGACGCAGCTGCGCGGCGAAATGCACCGCGTGCTGGCCGGTGCCGCTGCCGATTTCCAACACCTGCAGCTTTGCGGCGAACGCGCGCCGCAACACCTCGAGGATCGGATCCTTGTTGCGTTCGCATGCTTCGGAAGAGGGCAGCATGATTGTGATGCTAACGCACTTGCGCGTTCGCTATTCAATTGCGGCTGCTTTCGCTAGAGTGACGCCCCGTTTGTGTACTAGCAGGAGAGTCTGAATGGCGATTTCACTGTACGACGTTTGCATACCCCCCTTGATCCGCGGACTGACCAACATGTCCGCCATTCTTGACAAAGCCGAGGCGCACGCGGCTGCGAAGAAATTCGATTCAATCGTTCTCGCGCAAGCACGATTGTTCCCCGACATGCATCCGATGAGCCGGCAGGTGCAGATCGCCTGCGATACGTCCAAAGGCGCCGCGGCGCGTCTGGCGGGAATCGAGGCTCCGAAGCACGAGGATACGGAAACCACGCTGCCGGAATTGAAAGCGCGTATTGCCAAGACCGTGGATTTTCTGAAGACGGTGACCGCCGCACAAGTCGCGGGCGACGATTCCCGCACCATCGAACTGAAGTTCCCGAGCGGATCGCAAAAATTCACCGCGGCCGACTATGTCAACGGTTTCGTGCTGCCCAATTTTTATTTTCACGCGAGCATGGTGTATGCGCTGCTGCGCAAGGGCGGCGTCGAAGTCGGCAAACGGGATTTTCTGGGTCCGAAATAAGGATCCCTCCGCTAGGCCAGTTGCTCGACCAATTGCTCGACTCGCGTGAATAACGCCTCCTCGGTACGCGCGATGTGTGCGAAGCGCAGCCTCAAGGGGCCGTCGAGGCGGTATTCCTTTGGCTTGCCCTGAATCAGCTTGAGCACGCGCTGCGGATCGATCTTGTTGCTTTCGTCGAATACGAAATAGCCGTTGCTCGCGCCCGCGTCGATCTTGCGAATCCCGAGAGCGGCGGCCCGCAGCTTGAGGTAGGCGGCCCGGAACAAGGATTGCGCGAAAGGGCGGTATCGGACCGAAGCGATCGATCATTTCGACCTTTAGTTCGTCGAGCTCCTCGCGAGTCGGCGTGGCGGCAATGCGCTTGTACAACATCAGCCGCAAATGTACATCCGGCACATAATCCTCGGGGATGAGCGCGGGCAGATGCAGCTCGACTTCGGGCCCGGCATCCAACGGCGCTTCCAGATCGGCTTGCTTGCCGGATTTCAGCGCGGCGACCGCGCGTTCCAATAATTCCATGTACAGGTTGTAGCCGATCTCCTGAATCTGGCCGCTTTGTTCGTCGCCCAACAGCTCGCCTGCGCCGCGGATTTCCAGGTCATGCGTGGCCAGCGTGAAGCCGGCGCCGAGTTCCTCGAGCGATTCCAGTGCCTCCAGCCGCTTGACGGCATCGGCCGTCATGGCCTTGCGCGGCGGCGTTATCAGGTAGGCGTACGCGCGATGATGCGATCGGCCGACGCGGCCGCGCAATTGATGGATCTGCGCCAGCCCGAATCGATCGGCGCGGTCGATGACGATGGTATTGGCCGTCGGCACGTCGATGCCGCTCTCGATGATGGTGGTGCACACCAATACGTTGAAGCGGCGGTGATAGAAATCCAGCATGAGTTGTTCGAGTTCGCGCTCGCGCATCTGGCCATGTCCGACCGCGACGATCGCCTCCGGCACCAGCTCGCGGATGGCCTGCGCCGTTTTTTCGATGGTTTCTATCGAATTGTGGACGTAATAGATTTGGCCGCCGCGTCGAATTTCGCGCAATACCGCTTCGCGGACCACCGTCTCGTTCCATTCCAAGACGAAGGTCTTCACCGCCAGTCGCTCCGCCGGCGGGGTGGTGATGAGCGACAGATCGCGCAGCCCGCCCATCGCCATATTAAGAGTCCGCGGGATGGGTGTCGCGGTCAACGTCAGCACATCGACCTCGGTGCGCAGCGCTTTCAATTTTTCCTTGTCGCGCACGCCGAAGCGATGCTCCTCGTCGATGACCACCAATCCCAGATCCTTGAAGCGCACCTTGCCCTGCAGTAGACGCTGCGTGGCGATGACGATGTCGACCTTGCCCTCGGCGATGCCTTTGACGACGCCCTCCGCCTCCTTGTTGGTTCGAAAGCGCGACAGGCTCTCGACGCGCACCGGCCAATCGGCGAAGCGGTCGGCGAAGGTCGTGTAGTGCTGTTGCGCGAGCAGGGTGGTGGGCACGAGCACCGCCACTTGCTTGCCGGCCTGCACGGCAATGAACGCCGCGCGCAGAGCGACCTCCGTTTTGCCGAAACCGACGTCTCCGCAAATCACGCGGTCCATCGGCTTGTCGGATTTCAGGTCCGCAATCACCTGCTCGATGGCGGCAGCTTGATCCGCCGTTTCCTCGAATGGAAAGCCGGCCTGAAAGGCACGATATTCCGCTTCGCCCGCCAGCATGCGCGTGCCCTGGCGGGCGGCGCGGCGCGAGTACAGATCCAATAACTCGGCGGCCACGTCGCGTATGCGCTGCGCGGCCTTGCGGCGAGCCTTCTGCCACTGATCGCCGCCCAGCTTGTGCAACGGCGCCGTTTCCGCCGGGCGCGCCGGTGTAGCGCGACACCAGGTGCAGCGCCTGCACCGGAACATAGAGCTTGTCGCCATCCGCGTATTCGAGCACCAGGAATTCACCGGTATAGCCGGCGACATCCATGGTCTGCAGTCCGACGTAACGGCCGACTCCGTAGGTTTCATGCACCACCGGCGCGCCGATCCGCAGATCCGACAGCTCCTTGAGTATTTTCGCCGGATCGCGTTCGGCTTTGCGGCGCCGGCGTTCCTGGCGCGCACGATCGCCGAATAGTTGCGACTCGGTGAGAATTTCCAGCGGCGGCGAATCCAGCGTGAGGCCCGCGGCACGCCGGCGATACTGTAATTCCAAGCTTCAGTCCGCTCGCGAGGAAGCTGGCGAAGCCATCGAATACCTTTGCGTCGCACCCCGCGGCCGCGCAGCAAATCCAAAATGAGTTCGCGCCGGCCGGCGGACTCGGCGGCCAGCAATATGCGGGCACGGCTTGCCGCGAGATGCGATACCAATTGGGCCGCCGGCTGTTCGGCGCGCGCGTCGATGCGCACCGCGGCCGGCGCCGTGCTCGGAAAATTCTGCACCGGCCCATCGGTTTCGTGCGGCCACTCAAAGGTGTGCAGTTGAACCCTGGGCCACGCCGCGCAGCCTTCGAGAAACTCGCGTGGGGTCAGATAGACCTCGGCCGGATCCAGGATGGGCCGGTGGCGGTCGTGCCGCAACTGCTCGTGGCGCTCGACGATGCCGTTCCACAGCCCCTCCACGGCATCGGTTGCATCGTTCACGTCCACCAGCACGCTGTGCGGCGGCAGGTACTCGAAAAGATGCGACGTGCGTTCGAAAAACAGCGGCAGGAAGAATTCGATTCCTCCTGGGCGCAACCCCGGAGCTGACGTCGCGGTAGATGATCTGCTCCGACAAATCACCGGTGAAGCGCAGCCGGTAACGGCGGCGAAATTCGCGCACCGCGTCCGGGTTCAAGGGAGTTTCACGCGCCGGCAACAGATGAATCCGGTCCAACTTGTCGAGCGAGCGCTGGGTGTCCGGGTCGAAGCGGCGGATGCTGTCGACCTCCCGATCCAGCATATCGATCCGAAAGGGCGTCTCCGAGCCCATGGGAAACACGTCGATCAGCGAGCCGCGGACCGCGAATTCGCCGTGCGCCACGACCTGCGTGACCGCGGCATACCCGGCCAGGGTCAATTGGGCGCGCAGTGCATCCAGATCGAGGGTTTCGTTGACGTGAACCTTGAACGAGTAGGCCTCGATGTAGCTGCGCGGGGCCAATCGTTGCAGCAGCGTATCGACGGCAACCAACCACACGCCGTGCCGCGCTCGCGGCAGTTCCGCCAAGGTGGCCAGGCGAGCCGACGTGATGTCCGGGTGCGCGGAAAAGGCGTCATAGGGCAGGGTTTCCAAATCCGGAAATACATGCACGCCCAGATTGGAGCCGCCAAAGAATCGAATTTCCTCGCTCAACGATTCGGCGTCGCGTGCGCTTTGCGCAATCACGATGATCGGGCCCGCGGCCTCTGCAGCGGCTTCGGCAATTGCCAGCGACGCGGCGGCGCCGTACAGCTTGCCCCATTTGACTTGGCGCACGTCGTTTCGGGGCAGGATGGGATTGAGTAGGGACAATTGGTGCGAGAAACAAATAAAAAAACGCCCGCCGCGAACGAGGCCGCGGTGGGTCCTGGGAGAAATATCAACTAGTTAATGTTACGCGAACTTTGAATGCATCGCGTGCACCGGCTGCATTTAAGAAGCGGCGACCACCGCTGTGATGACGTGCTCGGGATTCGAAATACACGATGAATCCCGGATACTCCCAGCGCGAAATCGGCGGTTTGCCGACGGCGGGGACCTTGTTGGCCGGCGCGCCGAACTTGCTCGCAACTTGGTCCATGGTCATGCCGCGAGTCGGCGTGGGGACGTCGGGCTGTTTGACTGCAATGCCGTTGTCGACCGCAATGGTTTCGGCTCCCGCGAAGCCGCTCGCGAGCACTGCGGCAAGCAGCAGAATTCGATACCTCATGGCGTACCTCATTTGTTACCGATATCCTAGTGATCAATGCGCCCTCTCAAACTATAACACTGCCTTCAGGGGCCAATACTTGACTCAATTAACACTCTGATTGTATTGCTATTTAAATAGGTCATCAAAGAGCCATCGCCGTGCATGTTTCAAGCCCCTTCCGATTTTCGTGGGTCTGCGCTATTCGCTGGCCCGCGAACACAGCTTTTTCGTGTCATTCATCACCTGGGTGTCGCTGCTCGGCGTCGCCGTGGGCGTGGCCGCGCTGATTACCGTGCTGTCGGTGATGAACGGCTTCGAGAGCGAATTGCGCGGCACGGCTCCTGAGCCTGTCGGCGCATGCCACCTTGAACGCCGGCGGGGCGCCGATAGCCGACTGGCAGGCGCGATTGCGGCAGCTGCAGGGCGCGCCGGGCCTGCTCGGGCGCTGCGCCATTCCTGGACACCGACGCCATGCTGAGCCGGCAGCCCTCGATGAGCGGAGCCATTGTGCGCGGCATCGACCCCGACCCTGGAGCCGCACGTCTCATCCATCGATGAGGCCATGCGCGATGGCAAACTCTCCGATCTTAAGCCTGGATCGAACCGGATCATTCTCGGCCGGATGCTGGCCTACCAGCTGCAGGTGGGTGTGGGCGACACCGTGGTGGTCATGATCCCCGGCGCCTCCGCCACAGGAACGTTTGCCCCGCGCCTTCAGGAATTCCAGGTAGTCGGGCATTTTCGAGGTCGGCCTGCAGGAGCACGACAGCGTGCTGGCGTTGATCAATCTGCAGGACGCCGAGGCATTGCGGACGATGACGGGGCCCACCGGAATCCGGCTCAAATTCGATGATGTGCTCAAGGCTCCCGAATTGGCGCGGGCTGCCGCAGCGCGGCTGACCCCTGCATTGCAGGTGCGCGACTGGACCCAGGAAAACGAAGCTTACTTTCGCGCCATCCGCATCGAAAAAACCATGATGGGGTTGATTCTCATGCTGATCGTGGCCGTCGCGGTGTTCAACATCGTGGCGACGCTGGTCATGGTGGTGAACGACAAGCGCACCGACATCGCGATTCTTGCGAACCTTGGGTTTGAGTCCGCGCGGCGTGCTCGCGGTGTTCATGACGCAAGGCGTGCTCATCGGCTGGATCGGCACGGCGCTGGGCGTCGGCTTGGGACTGGCGCTGGCGCTGAACGTCGATGTGATCGTGCCGTTTCTCGAATCCAATCTCGGTTTTCACATCATGGATCCCGATGTCTACTACCTTTCAGGCATCCCGAGCGAGCTGCATCCGCCGGATGTGGTGAGGATCGCCGTGGCGGCACTGCTGCTCACTTTCGTCGCCACCGTCTATCCGGCGCTGCAGGCGGCGCGCACCCAACCCGCCGAAGCGCTGCGCTACGAATGATGCACCATTGGTACGAAGGATTCTTGGGATTGCGCTATCTGCGCGCATCGCCGCACCGCGGCTTCGTGTCCTTGATCGCCGGCATCGCCATCGTGGGCCTGGGCCTGGGCGTGGCCGTGCTGATCGTGGTGCTGTCGGTGATGAACGGCTTCGAGGAGGTCCTGCGCACCCGAATTTTGAGTCTGACGGCGCACGCCACGATCTCCGGGATCGAGGGCCGCATTCCGAACTGGCGCGAGGATGTCGGGAAACTCGTCAATTTCCAGGCGTGATCGGCGCCGCGCCCTATATCGAAGAACAGGGATTGATGACCCACGGCGATAAGTCCTCGGGTGTGCTGTTGCGCGGCATCCTGCCCCAGGCCGGAATCGCAGGTCATCGATCTGGGATCGCATCTATTGAGCGGCCGACTCGGCCGATCTCTCGGCCGGCAGCTATCGCGTGATTCTGGGCAAGGCTCTGGCCGAGGAACTCGGCGTCAAGGTCGGCGATCGCGTGGTATTGATCGTGGCGTTGGGCGACGTCACGCCGCTCGGCGTGATCCCGCGCATGCGCGCGTTCGAGGTCACCGGCATTCTTTCGGTCGGCATGTACGAATATCGACCGGCGCATCGCGATCGTGGCGATGCAGGACGCTGCAAAGCTGCTGCGCATGGGACGAGGATGCCACGGGAATTCGCCTGAGGCTCAACGACATGTACGCCGCGCCGCGGCTGTCGCGCGCCGCCGCCATCGCGATCGGCGGCGGCGTCGAGATCCAGGATTGGACCAACGAACATGTGAATTTCTTCCGCTCCATCGCCATCACCAAGCGCATCTTGTTCGTGATTCTGTCGTTGATGGTCGCGGTGGCGGCCTTCAACATCGTGTCCACCATGGTCATGGTGGTGAAGGACAAACGCCGCGACATCGCCATCTTGCGCACCTTCGGCTCCTCGCCCGGCAGCATCTTGTCGGTATTCGTGGTGCAGGGCAGCCTCATTGGTCTGCTCGGCATCGGCTTCGGCGTGTTGCTCGGGGTGCTCGTGGCGGTGAACCTGCAGGATCTGGTGCATGGGCTCGAGAGTCATCGTCGGATTCAAATTTCTCGACGCCCGCGTGTACTTCATGAGCGACCTGCCGGCGCATGTACGAGCAGCGGACGTGCTGCGCATCTGCGGATTCGCCTTCGTCCTGGCGTGCCTGTCCACGGTCTATCCGGCGGTGCGCGCCGCGCGCTTGTTGCCCGCCGAATCCTTGCGCAACGATTGAGGAACAAGACGATGTCGAATTCAACGGCAATCGGTGCTCGAGGGCGTGGATCTGGTCAAGGACTTCGTCCAGGGCGGCGTGACTCTCCAGGTGCTGCGCGGCGCGAGCATCAGGGTCAGGGCCGGCGAACGCATCGCCATCGTCGGCGCGTCCGGTTCGGGCAAGACCACGCTGCTGCAGCTGCTGGGCGGACTGGATCTGCCGACCCGGGGCACGGTGGACATTGCCGGGTCCGCGATGAATCAGCTGAACGATACCGAGCGCGGACGGCTGCGCAACACGGCCGTCGGCTTCGTCTATCAGTTTCACCATTTGCTGCCCGAATTCACCGCCCTGGAGAATGTGGCCATGCCGCTGCTGGTGAGGCGCATGAACCCGCGTGCCGCGAAGCGCGAGGCGAGCGCGCTGTTGTCGCGCGTCGGGTTGGCCGAACGGCTCGAGCATCGTCCCTCGCAGCTCTCCGGCGGCGAACGGCAGCGCGCGGCCGTTGCGCGCGCATTGGTGACGCGGCCGAAATTGGTGCTGGCCGACGAACCCACCGGCAATCTGGACGGCAAGAACGCCGCACAGGTGTTCGAACTGATGCTGGAGCTCAACCGTGAACTCGGCACCAGTCTGGTGATCGTCACCCACGACGAACGTCTGGCGCTGCGCCTCGATCGCGTGCTGACGCTGGCGGACGGAATCCTAGTCGAGCGCGACGCTGCGCCCGCTTGAGATGCTGCGGCCACTTGAGCGTACGCGGCGCCGCGCAGCTGGTAGATGACGCGCGCGCGCCAGACGACCTGCGCCAGCACGTAGCCGACGATGGCCGCAGTCAAACCGAGCACCAAGGCTCCCAGCAGCAGCGGCGCCCAGAGCTCGCTCAAATCCGTCCAAAAGGATTGGTGACTGATGGCGTGCAGGAAAGGCATCAAGTCCCAGCCCAAGAGCTTTGCGCCGACCCAGATCGACCCGGCGACCTGGGGCAGCCAGGTAAACGGGTTGCTGACGAACACGGTCGTGAACAACACCGGCAGATTCAGCCGGAAGTACACGCCGAGCAGCGCACAGGTGACCAGATGCACCGGCAGCAGGGGGGTCGGAGGTATGAAGGCGATGAACAGGCCCAGCGCGAACGCGCGCGTAACGCCGGATCGATTGAATGTCCAGCAGCCGCGATCGCAGCAGCAATGTGGTGAAATGCTTCAAGCACCAGTGCTTCTCCAGCACTTGCCGGTCCGGTGTCACGCGTTTGAGCCAGCGCCGCATGGACTTTGTTGTATGCCTCCCAGCGTGCATTATGCCGCTTTCCCGAGCCCTCGGAGACAATGCGACAGTGCTTGATAAATCAATGGTTTGTAGCGGGTGCCAAAAGCGCTGTCTGAACAGTCATGGCTCAAGTATCATGCCCGCAGCTTCATAATTTGACTTAAACGAGGACGAAATGTGGGAGATCATCCGCGCTGGCGGCGGCTTCATGTGGCCGATCATTTTATGTTCCATCGCGGCGGTCGCCATCATATTGGAGCGCCTTTGGACGTTGCAGAGCAATCGCGTCATTCCGCGCGATCTGGCACAAAAGGTCTGGAACTGGATCGAAGCGGATCAGCTAAGCGACAAATTGGTCGTGGCGCTGGAGCAGAATTCGCCCCTGGGCAAGCTGCTCGCCATCGGACTGGCCAATCGGGACAAGCCGCGCGCCATCATGATGGAACGCCTGGAAGACGGCGGCCGGCACGTCATTCACGACCTGGAGCGCTTCCTCAACACCCTGGGCACCATCGCGGCGGTGGCGCCGCTGCTGGGTCTGTTGGGGACGGTTGCCGGCATCATTCACGCGTTCAACGCGATCACGGCCACCGGGCTCGGGGATCCGAGAACCCTGTCGGGAGGCATCGGCGAGGCGCTCATCAACACGGCGGCGGGTCTCACGGTGGCGATCCCTTCGCTCATTGCCTATCGATATTTGAGAGGCAAAGTCGAGCGCCTGGTGATCCGCATGGAGAAGGAGGCGATGAAACTGGTCGATGCACTGGACGAGCGCAGCAGGACGGAGGAGCGCAGGACGGACGAGCGCGGCGGAACCGCGCGCGGCGTGGCGCAGCGATGAATCTTCGTCCGCGCCGCCACGAGGATCCCGAAATCAATCTGATCAACATGATCGATGTGTTGTTGGTGCTCCTGATTTTCTTCATGGTCTCCACCACCTTCAATCAAGAGGGCCGGGTCAAGGTTCAGCTGCCGCAGTCCAGCGATACGCCGCTGCCTCGGGGCTCGCAGAATGCCCTGGTGATCACGGTCACGGCCGAGGGCGCCTACCGGGTCAATGAGCGCACCTTGATCAATGCCAGTCCGGAGACCTTGCGCGCCGCGCTGTTGAAGGAAGCGGGCACGGAGCGCGGTCCCATCACGATTCGCGCCGATGCGCGCACCACGCATCAAGCCGTGGTGACCGCCATGGATGTAGCGGGGCACCTGGGGTTCGCGCAACTGAACATCGCCACCGTTCACGAGGACACACCTCCTTGAGCGCCGCGCCGGCGACTGTGAAACCCGCGGTCGACGGCTGGTCCATTTATCGCCGTTTGATCAAGTACGCCAGGCCGCATGCCGGGATGTTTTTCATCGGCGTCCTGGGAGCAATCTTGTTCGCCCTGTCCAATGCGTCGCTCGCCTACCTGGTCAAGCAATTCATGAAGGGCACCTTCGTGCTGCAGGACCCGAACGTCATCTGGCAGGTGCCGATCGGCGTGGTGGTGCTCTTCACGCTGCGCGGCGTGGGCGACTACATCGTCAATTACTTTCCGAGCTGGGTCGGGCGGCAGGTCATCAAGACCATGCGCCACGATCTATTCCAGCACTACATGCGTCTGCCCATAGCCTATTCGGATCAACAGCAATCGGGTCATTTGCTGTCCAAATTGACCAACAACATCGAGCTGGTGGCGGCGGCCGCCACCAACGCGGCCATTTCGCTGATCAGCGATTCCTTGAGCATCGTGATTCTGGTGGGATATCTGTTCTATTTGAATTGGAAACTCGCGGCATTTTGTCTTCTCGTGGCGCCCGTGATCGCAACGCTGATGCAAATCGCCAACCGCAGCTTCCGCCGCTACAGCCAGCGGATTCAAAACTCCATGGGCGACATCACGCGCGTGGCGAAGGAAGCCCTCGATGCCCTGCGCTTGATAAAGATATTCAACGCCGAGGAGCATCAGACGCAGCGCTTCGAGCAGGTCAACGAACACAACCGTGCATCGAATATGAAGTTGGCGCGGGCCAAATCCATCAGCAACCCGGTGGTGCAATGCATCGCCGCGATGGCGTTGGGCAGTGTCCTGTTCGTATCGATTCACCAAGTGCAGGGCGGCAATCTTACGCTGGATGAATTCTTCGGCTTCCTGACCGCGTTGTTTCTCATTCCGGCGCCGCTGCGCAGTCTGGTCAACGTGAGCGGCCCTTTGCAGCAGGGCATCGCCGCGGGTCAAAGCGTGTTCGAGGTCTTGGACCAACCGACCGAGGGCGTCGGCGGCGCGCTCTCGATCACGCGCGCCCGCGGCGAAATCGAATTTCGCGACGTGTGTTTTGCCTACGGATCGGAGAAGGGCGATGTGGTGCAAAACGTCAGTTTCCACGTGCAGCCCGGTGAGACCGTGGCCATCGTCGGCCGCTCGGGCAGCGGCAAGACCACCCTGGTAGGTCTGGTGCCACGCTTCTACGACGTGCAGCAAGGAGCGGTGCTCCTGGACGGTGTGGATGTACGCGAGTATCGATTGACCGACCTGCGTTCGCAGGTCAGCCTGGTCAGCCAGGAGGTGGTGCTGTTCAACGACAGCATCCGCAACAACATAGCCTTCAACGCCGTCGGCAAGACGGACGCCGAGGTCGAGGAGGCGGCGCGGGCCGCTAATGTCATGGAATTCGTGAATCAGCAGCCGCAGGGTTTCGATACCTTGCTCACGGATCGCGGCCAGAATTTCTCGGGTGGCCAGCGGCAACGAATCTCCATTGCCCGGGCGCTGCTCAAGGATTCGCCCGTGTTGATCCTCGACGAAGCCACCGCGGCGCTCGACAACGAATCGGAACGGCGCGTGCAGCAGGAACTCGCCGTTCTCATGCGCGGGCGCACCACCCTGGTGATTGCGCACCGGCTGTCCACGGTCGAAAGCGCCGACCGGATTATCGTGCTGGATCAGGGCCGCATCGTCGAGATGGGCAATCATCAGAATCTGCTGTCTCGCGGCGGCCTGTATGCGGCGCTGCACGGGATGCAGTTCAACGCCTGACCGGCACCTCACTTATGTCGACTCAATCCTGGCTCAATGAAATCTGGTACGGCAATGCGCCGCCGCCATGGTGGCTGCGGCCGCTGTCGACGCTCTACGGCGCACTTTCCGGCGCGCGGCGCCTTGCCTTCTCCGTACGTCTGGCCCGTTCCACGCGGCTGCCCTGTCCGGTGATTGTGATCGGCAATCTGACCGCCGGCGGGACCGGCAAGACTCCCTTGGTTTGTTGGCTGGCCGGACAAATGATGGAACTGGGATACAGGCCCGGGATCGTATCGCGCGGCTACGGGGGATCGTCCCGATCACCGCGGCTGGTTCAGGCCTCCGATAAGCCCGCGCTGGTCGGCGATGAAGCGATTCTGCTGGTACGCCGCAGCAACCTGCCGGTCGCGACCGGCCGCAATCGTCCGGCCGCGGCGCGATTGCTGATCAATGCCGGATGCAATCTCATTGTGAGCGATGATGGGCTGCAGCACTATGCTCTGGAGCGCGACTGCGAAATTGTTGTCGTTGACGGGGATCGCCGCTTCGGCAACGGCCGGTTGTTGCCCGCGGGACCGCTGCGTGAGGCGCCGGCGAGGTTGAAGGAGGCGAACGCCGTCGTGATCAATGGCGGCGACGCACAGGGCGTGTCCGGCCTGCGCATGCGCTTGCTGGCGACCAGCGCCGTCGCGATGAAGTTCGGTACCGTCAAGCCACTGCGCGAATTCTCCGTTTCGCCGGTGCACGCGGTAGCCGCCATCGGCAATCCGAAGCGATTTTTCGCCACGCTGCGCGCGGCCGGCCTCACCGTGATCGAACACCCGCTGCCGGATCATGCGGCGCTGAAAATTGACGATATATCCTTCGCGGACGATCTTCCGGTGCTCATGACCGAGAAGGATGCCGTAAAATGCCGGGAGATTTCGGGTCCGCACCATTGGTACGTTCCCGTCAGCGTCGTCTTCGCCCCGGGTGATTCCGAGAAACTCCGGGGCATTGTGGCGCAGTCGTTGGAGAAGAGCGCCGCGCGCGCGTGAGGATCAATGGATAAGCGCTTGCTCGAACTGTTGGTTTGCCCGATTTGCAAAGGCCCGCTGCGCAGCGCCGGCGCCGGCGATTCCCTCGAACTCGTTTGCCGCCCCGATCGGCTGGCCTACGCCGTTCGCGACGGCATTCCCCTCATGTTGCCGGAAGAAGCCCGCGCCTTGAGCGCCGACGATCCGCTGCTGGAAACCTAGGAGACAGGCTCCTAGCCGGCACGCATGGCCTTTCATGTGATCATACCGGCGCGCTTCGCGGCGTCGCGATTGCCGGGTAAGCCGTTGCTCATGATCGGCGACAAGCCGGTGATTCAGTGGGTTTGGGAGCGCGCGCTGGCGAGCGGCGCCCAATCGGTGCTGGTGGCGACAGACGATGAACGAATTCGTGCTGCCGCATCGAAGTTCGGCGCCGATTGCCGGATGACCTCGGCGCATCACGCATCCGGCACGGACCGAATCGCCGAGGTGGTCAGGTCGCGGGAATTCGCAAGCGACGATATCGTGGTCAACCTGCAGGGCGATGAACCCATGATGCCGGGAGCGGTGATCGCAGCCGTCGCGATGGCCCTTGAGTCCATACCCGGCGTCGATATCGCGACCGCGGTTGCGCCCATCGAGTCGTTGCAGGAATTTTGCGATCCGAATTGCGTCAAGGCGCTGCGTGGCCTCGACGGCAGCGCGCTGTACTTCAGCCGCGCGCCTGTGCCCTGGCCGCGCGACAGCGCGTGCGACAGTCAACCGATGTCGTTTGCGGGCGCCTGGCGCCACATTGGCATCTACGCCTACCGGGTGCGCAGCTTGCTGCAATTCGCGGCCTGGCCGCCGACGGCACTCGAGTCCACCGAAAAACTAGAGCAGTTGCGCGCATTGGAGCACGGCATGCGCATCCAGCTCGTGACCGTGGCCGAGGCGCCGCCCGCCGGCGTCGATACGCCGGCAGATCTTGAGCGCGTGCGGGCCGAACTGGCAAAAATCTAAAGCTGGAAAATACCAAGCGGACACCCCTCGCGATTCGCCGCGAGGGGTGCCGTCATTAGAACTTGTGCTTAGAACTTGTACTTGGCCTGGATGTTCCAGAACACTCCGGGCAAGTCGTAGGTGCCCGCATCATAGCCATTCAGGGTGCAGGTGTAGCAAACCGGGGGGCTCACGCCGAATAGATTGTTCACGCCGGCCGCGAGCTCGAGGCCCTTCAATGTAAATGCGTCGTTCCATCTCACTTGAACATCGTTGTACAGAACCGAGTCCAGGGTGTGATAGGTCTCGCCCGTCGAGCAGCCGGGTACGTCGGTGATGGTCGCGTTGCCGCAGGCTTCCTTCACCGAGTCGATGTAGCGGAAAATCCAGCTAACCTGCCAGCTGGTATAGGCCCAGCCCAGTTGCGCGTTCATCCGCCATTTCGGAATGGCGCTGTTGCTGACTTCGATGCCGACCGCTCGCTGCGACACATTGCCATAGTTGTCCACCGCTTCGTAGCTGGTCACGACCGTGGCCTGCAAGTTTGCGGTGAGCCTGCCCCAGGACTGTGGCTCGCTGCCCCAGTTCAGCTTGATGTCCACGCCGCCGGTCTCGACATCGCCGAAGTTTTGCAGGAAATTCTGGGGTGGATTGAGATTGCCCCCGGCCATACGCGTGAACGGGGTGCAATAGATGGAATTCACCCCGCCGGCCGTCAGGCAATTGTTGAGCAGCGACTGCAGGTCTGCCGCCTGGATCGCGCCGGTGATTTTGTGATGCCAGTAGGTTGTCTCCAGCGACAGCAATTGCGTCACCGAGTTTTCGGCCCAACCCGCGCCGTACAGGAGGCCTGCCGTGTAGCTTTTGGACTTCTCTGGGCTGAGGTTGGGATTGCCGCCGGTAAAGGTCGTGATCTGCGTATTGGCCTGCTGGAATCCGGGCGGCACACCCTGCGCGGCACAACCTGCCTGGTACTGGGGGGCGACCGTGCCGCTGGTGGGGCCGCAGGGGTCGACCAAGGTCGCGCCAAACTGCGTCAGACCATGGAGCTCGCCGAGATTCGGGGCGCGGAAGCCCGTCGAGTAGGTACCGCGCACCGCCAAATCCTTGGTCGGCTGCCAGCGCGCGCCCAATTTATAGGTCGTGTCCCCGCCGAAGGTCGAATAGTCGGAATATCGTACCGCGGCGCTCGCGTCCAAAGTCTTGAGCAACGGGAAGTTGAATTCCGCATAACCTTCAGTCACGTTGTAGCTGGAGGACACGGGAAAGGCGAGCGAGTCTTGCGACTCTCCGGTTTGGCGCAGGGGGTCGGGTTCGAAGGACCCGTCGTAGATCCGGTGCTCGACGCCGGCCGCGAAACCGGCGGGACGATCCTGGATGTGGAACATGTCGCCGGTGATATTCGCCGAGAACAGCTTCAGCTTCTGATCGCTCGAGTCGATCTGCGTCGCCTCGATGTACTGGATCATCGCCGGGGTCATCGGCCGGCCCTGCCCGCCGAATAGGTCGAGCGGCACGCAACCGGGTGTCGCGATGCACACGTTGACATCGCCGAGAGCGATCCCGACTTTGGCGATATTGTAGCCGCCGGTGAATCTCTGGCTCGCCTTGTTATCCGCGTTCGCGTAATTGATATCCCAGTTCAGGCCGTCGCCGATGTGCAGCGTACCGCTGAGTCCGAGATTGAATTGATAGGTGTCGACATCCTGCGTGAACTGGCGCGGCGCGACCTCGAGCGGCCGGCGCGTAATCCAGCCGAAGTTGGTCGCGGGGTCCAGGGTGATCCCAAACGGGTTATAGGGATTGTTTGCGTTGACGGTGATGGTGTCGGCAATGCCGCCGGTGCCGGCGTAGGGACCCACAAAAATGGGCTCGGGTGCCGCCTGATTTTCCGACGTACGGGTGTTGTACAGACCCTTGAGATGCAGCTGGACGTCGTCGGTGATGTTGTACGACAGGCTGGTGAACATCGCCTTGCGTTCATTCGGCGTCAGCAGGAGGTTGTAGGGCGCATAGTTGAAGCGATCCGCGTTGCTCCAGTCATGATAAGTGGAAGTGCCGCTGGTCGGAGTCAGGTAATTCCACACCGGCGTGGTCGTGCCGGTGTTCAGCGTGACGTCGTAGAAATTGCTCTGATCCGCTGTGCACGAGCCGTAATTTCCTACAACCACCCGCGGGTCGCAGAAGGTGGCCCGGCCCTGCGGCGTCGCCGAGCTACCGGCGGCATTGCCCGCATAGGGCTCGGGGGTGGCCGATTGCCACCAGTCGCCGGAACTGATTTGATTCTGGTTGAAATAACTCGCCGTGAAGATGGCGGAGAATTTATCCGATGAGCCGCCCACGGTGACGTTGGCCGATGTCGTGCGCCCGCCCTTGCTGTATTGGCCGACGTAGCCGTCGACCTGCACCCCATCGAGTCTCTTGCGGGTGATGATGTTGATCACACCGGCGATCGCGTCCGACCCGTAGATGGCCGAAGCGCCGTCCTCGAGTACTTCGATGTGATCGACGATGGCCAACGGGATGGTATTCAAGTCCGCGCTGCCGCTGACGCCCGAGGCCGAGGACTCATTGACCCAACGTACGCCGTCGACCAGCACCAGCACCCGGCTCGGGCCCAGGTTTCTCAAGTTGGCTTCCGACGCACCCGCGCCGATGCCGCCGCCATCCGGGGGATAGCCGAAGTTTCCGGACGAGTTGAATTTCGTATTGAGCGTCGAGCCGGCGGTCGTCAACTGGCCCAACAGGTCGCCGACGCTTTGCAGACCCGTCTTATCGATTTCATCCCGATTGAGAATGGTGATCGGTTGCTGGGCGGATGCTCCGGACTGCGCGATGCGCGATCCGGTGACGACGACCTCGGAGAGCTGTGACTGGTCGGCAGTCGCGACAGTCTGGGCATGCCCGACCCCAGTGAAACATCCGGTCAGTAGCGCGCCCGCTACAAACGTGCGGCACCGACGTTCAAATAAATGGTTCATATCTATCCCTTCCCATGTTTTATAATCAATCTTTCGGTTCGACCGACCTTCGTCGATCACCTCATACTGTAGTTTTTACGCTAATCGTTTGCGAAATGAAAGATGCCCCTCATTTGGGAGACGTGAAAATACTTTTCGTGTGTCTCGGCAATATCTGCCGCAGCCCGACGGCGGAGGGTGTGTTGCGGCATCTGGCTGCGCTGGAGGCGCCTGATTTGGGGCTCGAAAGTCGATTCCGCGGGGACCGCCGACTATCACATCGGGCGCCGCCCGGATTCGCGCAGCCAGCGTGCGGCTCTGCGGCGCGGCATCGACATCAGCGATTTGCGGGCGCGTCAAGTCGACCGGGGACGATTTCGCGCGCTTTGACTCTCATTCTCGCGATGGATCGGGAGAACCTGCGCAGCTCTCGAGGCGATGCGGCCGACAGAATTCGCGCGCGCGAGCTGGCGTTATTCCTGGAATATGCGCCGGCCCTCGACATTGCTCGAGGTGCCGGATCCTTACTATGGCGATACCGGCGGCTTCGAGAAAGTCCTCGATCTGACTACCGCCGCCTCACGCAGGCTTGCTCGCCGCGCTTACAGGATAGTGCGTAGCAGCCAGTACAGCACCCCGCAATTGCAATCGACGCCGGCAGCGTCAGCACCCAGGCCATCAATAGATTGCGCGACCGTCGACCATTGCAGCCCGGATTGATTGGCCACCATGGTCCCCGCCACGCCCGAAGACAGCACATGCGTGGTGCTGACCGGCAGGCCGTACATTTCGGCGGCGCCGATCGTGGCCATGGCAACGATCTCAGCGGATGCGCCCTGCGCGTAGGTCAGATGCGTCTTGCCGATCCGCTCGCCGACCGTGACGACGATGCGCTTCCAGCCGATCATCGTGCCCAACCCCAGAGCGATCGCCACGGCGACCTTGACCCAGGTCGGAATGAACTTGGTGGAGTGATCGAGCTGCTTCTTGTACGCATCGAGGGACTTCTGGTCGGCGTCCGAGACGTTCAGTGATCTTGGCCTTGGCCATGAAGCGCAGTCCTTCGCTCACCAGGTACATCTCATTGCGGATGTTGACCATTGAGTCCGGCGGAACCTTATCCATCGAATGGTACTGGTCGACTTGCGTCGCGATCGTTCCTGGGTCAGCGCGCGCGAGCGCCGGCACGCCCTGCGGGTCACGGTGCGGTTGCGCACCATCTCCATCGTCGGATCGCGCGGATCGGCCGGCGCCGGCGCCCGCGCCGTAGTGCGAAAGCGCGGTCTGCGCCTGCGCCGAGGCCGCCATGAATGTGTTCACGTCCTGCTCATGCATGGTGCGATTGAGCGCGTAGGCGGTCGGCACGGTGCCGATCAGGATCAGCATGATGAGCCCCATGCCTTTTTGGCCGTCATTCCCGCCGTGAAAGAAGCTCACGCCGGTGCAGGTCAGGATCAGCAAGCCGCGAATCCACAAGCGGCGGCGGCTTATTGCCCTCGGGTTCCTTGTAGAGCGCCGGGATGCTGGATGGTCGCCTTGAGAATGGTCAACAGCAACAACGCCGCGCTGAAACCGATCAACGGCGACAACAACAGAGTCTCGCCGATCTTGGTGGCCTGGGCCCAATCCACGCCGCTGGTGCCGGAGGGGCTCGCCGCCATGAGCTGATTCATGAGCCCGACGCCGATGATGGATCCAATGAGGGTGTGCGAACTCGATGAAGGCAGACCGAAAGTACCAGGTGCCCAGATTCCATAGTATTGCGGCCAGCAACAGCGCAAATACCATGGCGAACCCGGCGCCGCTGCCCACCTGCAGAATCAACTCGACCGGCAGCAGGGAAACGATCCCGAATGCCACGGCGCCCGAGGAGAACAGCACCCCAAGGAAATTAAAGGTTCCCGACCACACGACGGCCAGATTCGGTGCATCGAGTTGGTGTAAATAACGGTGGCGACGGCATTCGCCGTGTCGTGAAATCCATTGACGAATTCGAATCCCAAGGCGATCACCAAAGCAATGCCCAGCAGGATGAAGGGGTATGCGCGAGTGTCGCGGACCACCGATAAGTCATCCGCCAAGTGATAGCCGGCGTATATGATTCCAAAAAGGATCACCGCAGCGGCGAGCAGATTGAACCAAGGACTGGTTTTATGCCCTTGGAGTTTCGATGGAGCGGCCGGGCTGGCGACGTTTAAGGGTGCTGGGTCTACCGCGGACAGGTTGGCCATTGTTGTATCCAGTTGATGGTGAGGCGCAGCCCCCGAGTTATAGGTATGAGATGTGACAATGCGATGACGCCTGACCGGCAAGAATAAGACCCCATGCCCTTCACCATCTCCCATGCTGCGGCCATCCTGCCGTTTGCGCGCCTGTTGAGTCGCTGGCGGCTGCTGTCCGCCTGCGTGATCGGCGCCATGGTGCCCGACTTCGGCTTGTTTTCCCCCTGGCGGCTCGGCCGCGTGGAAACACATAGCGCCCTGTCCTTGATCACGTTTTGTTTGCCCGTGGGCTTGATCACCTATTGGATTTTTCAGATCGTCATCAGGACCCCGGTCTTGGAAGTGCTCCCGGAAGGCGCGTATGCGCGTTCCCGGCCCGTCGCCTCTCCGGCTAATATCGGCAGCCTGGTTCAATGGGCGCGCGCGGCCGGCGGGTTGCTTGTCGGTGCCGCCACGCACCTTGTTTGGGACGCGTTCACACATGAGGGTGCGCGCGGTGTGCGCATGTTTCCATGGCTGGACGACCCGTTTCTTGAACTCGGCAGGCGACACTGGGACGCCCTGAGGCTCATGCAGGATTTAGGATCGCTGATGGGGCTGCTGCTGGTGTTGGCGCTGGTTGCGTATGGCCTGCGGCCCGGTGTCCAACGCCCCGTGCCGAATCGCCCGCTGTTAGTCGCGGAGCGGCGCGGCTGGGTGTTGGCCTACGTCATGTCGGCCGTGGCATTGAGCATTACGTTTCATCTGTATGCCCGCGCGGGACTACCCGTAGGGCGCTCCATCATCGCCATTGCCTACGATGTCGCCGTGTCCGCGCTGCGCGGCCTTACGGCCGCGCTCTTGCTGGTCAGTCTAAGTCTGCAGATCAGGCTGCGGCGCTTCGGTTAGCGCTCGTCCGGGCCTCCGCGCGGCACCTCGACCGGCGAGGAAGACCAGACCACGTACTTGTTTTCCGTTCCCGTACTCGGCGGAGCAGCCTCGACAGATCGAGGAGCGGGCGGCGAAGTGAACGCCGGCGATGGCTGGGCGCTCTCCGGCGCGGACGGTGCTGGTGGTGGCGGAACTGAAGCGGTCGCGCCCGGCGACAACGAGTCGGCGCCGTGGCTGTCGCTGGCAGCGGGTGGGGAGGATTGGGTGCCGCCGTTCGCAGCGTGTTCGCCGCCGTCGCGCCGGCCGCGCCCGCGCCTGCGCCGACTCCGCCCTCCGCGGTCGCCACGCTCGTTGCCGTTGCGATCGTTCCCCGCTCGCTCCCCTTCATTGCCCCGGGCCGGGGGCGCTTGGTCCCCCCGTGGGGGCTGGTCTCCTCGCGGAGGTTGGTTTTGACGGGGTCCCGAATCCTGCCGGACCGGTTGGTCCTGGCGAGGCGCCTCGCTGCGCTGAGCGCTGGGTCCACGCTCCGACTGATCGCTGCGCGGCCGATCGCGCCGTGGATCGCGCGGTCCGTCACGCCGCACGTCGCGGTCACGGTTGCCACGGTCACGATCGCGGTTTCGGTCTCGGTCAGGCCCGCTACGATACCTGTCATGCCGGGCCTCACGATGTTGCGACGGGCGCTGGCTTTGTGCGGGTGGGGCCGAGGACTTCGGGGCCGTGCTGCCGCTGCCGAACAGCCATCGCCACATTCTGACGAATATCCCGAGCTGCGCTGCTTCGGCGACCGCCTTCGCCGCCGGGGCAACCGGCATGGGTACGGGGGGCGCCGTGGCCGTTGCCACGATGCTGGGAACGAGCGGCGCGTCGCTGGGCGGTTTCTTGTCCCGGCTTCCGATATTCGAATCATCGATAGCGGGTTGATCCGCCATTTGGTAGCTGACGGTGGTATTTTCCGGCAGCTCCTTCTCATCGTCGCGAATGCGCCGCAGCGTGTAGGCCGGCGTCTGCATATGGGGATTCGGCACGATCACCAGCGACACCTTGTCGCGCGACTCGATTTGATTGAGCCAATCGCGTTTTTCGTTGATCAGATACGTGGCAACGTCGACCGGCACCTGCGTGATGACCCGCCCGGTGCGCTCCTTGCGAGCTTCCTCGCCGATCAGCCGCAGCAACGCCAGCGACATCGATTCCACGCCGCGTATGGTCCCCATGCCGCTGCAGCGCGGGCAGTTGATATGCGTGGTCTCGCTCAACGCGGGGCGCAAACGCTGACGCGACAACTCGAGCAAGCCGAAGCGCGACAATCTTCCCAGTTGGATGCGGGCACGATCCATCTTGACCGCGTCGCGCAGCATATCTTCCACGGCACGCTGGTTGGTCTGCGATTCCATGTCGATGAAGTCAATGACGATCAGGCCGCCGATATCCCGCAGGCGCAGCTGCCGGGCGATTTCCTCCGCCGCCTCCAAATTGGTGTTGCGCGCCGTGGCCTCGATGTCGCCGCCGCGCGTGCTGCGCGCCGAGTTGATGTCGATGGAGACCAGGGCTTCGGTATGGTCGATCACCAGACTGCCGCCCGAGGGCAGGGTAACCTTGTGCGCAGTACGCGGATTCGATCTGGCTCTCGATCTGATAACGCGTGAACAGGGGCACCGGATCCTGATAAAGCTTCAACTTGCGCTGCGCATCCGGCGGCATGAAGCGCTGCATGTATTCCTGAGCCTTTTGAAAGGCCTCGGGCTGGTCGATCAGGCATTCGCCGACATCATCGGAAAAATAATCGCGCAGGCCGCGCGTGACCGCGTCGCTTTCCTGAAAAATCAGGAATGGCGCGGGTCGACCATCATTGGCCGCGACGATGGCGTCCCATGCGGTCTTGAGATTGTTCAAATCCCATTGCAATTCCTCGGTGCTGCGACCCACGCCGGCTGTGCGCACGATGGCGCCCATGCTGTCGGGAATCACCAGGCCGTTCATGGCGTCGCGCATCTGCTCGCGATCTTCGCCTTCGATGCGGCGCGACACGCCGCCGGCGCGAGGATTGTTGGGCATCAGCACCAGGAAGCGGCCGGCGAGACTGATGAAGGTGGTGAGCGCAGCGCCCTTGTTGCCGCGTTCCTCCTTCTCAACCTGGACAATCAGTTCCTGGCCTTCCTGCAGGAGGTCCTTTATGTTCAGCCGGCCTCCATTGGCAGGCTGGGTCCGGAAGTATTCCTTGGAGACCTCTTTCAGCGGCAGGAAGCCATGGCGCTGCGCGCCATATTCGACGAACGCCGCTTCGAGGCTCGGCTCTACGCGGGTGATCCGGCCTTTGTAGATATTGGATTTTTTCTGTTCCCGGGACGGGATCTCAATCGATAAGTCGTATAGTTTCTGACCGTCGACGAGTGCAACTCGCAGTTCTTCTTCTTGAACTGCGTTGACGAGCATTCTTTTCATGTGCCCCAACTAAAGTGGTAGGGGCCGAGGAGAGCTGGAGAATAAAAGCCGGGGCCGCAATGAAGGATGCAGCAAAGCAAACGATAACGCCGAACGCGATCTGCGCGAACGGCATTAACTCTATTACTTTAAGCCAAAACGTATACGGCAAGCCCGGGGCCTTGTTCTCGGTTAACCGCTTATCAGCCGCCGAACCTAAGACTTTAGGTCTTTCGCGCGGCTGTCTCATCGGCCGAGCGATGGTCTGGAATTCCAGAACCAACTAATATGCGGCTCCCCAACGGATGGGGGCGCCACCGGAAACCTGTGTCTATATGCGCACCTAGAATCGGGCTGCCCTCAAAGGTTATCGCGCCTGACACGGTTTTGAGACATTATCACGACATGGCCTCAGGGTCAATGTAATCAATACCTTAGAATCACCATACTACGACCATGAGCCAAGCAATGAATACCCCAGCCAGCGATTTGCCCCGTCTGGGCGGCCCAAAGAGCCCGCTGACCCTGCGCACGGTGACCGAAGATGAGGCCGGTCAACGCATCGACAACTTTTTGATGCGGCACTTCAAAACCGTGCCGCGCAGCCGCGTTTACCGGCTGCTGCGCAAGGGCGAGGTGCGGGTCAATCGCAAGCGCGTCGAAGCCGAATACCGCATTCAAGAAGGCGACGAGGTGCGCCTGCCGCCGGTGCGCATCGATGCGCAAGGCGAGCCCGGGCGGCCCTCGAGCAGCCTGTTGGAACTGTTGGAGCGGGCGGTCATTTTCCAGGACCGCCATCTGCTGGTGATCGACAAGCCCGCCGGTGTTGCGGTGCATGGCGGCAGCGGCATGAGCTTCGGCGTCATCGAGGCGTTGCGCGCATCGCGGCCGCGCGAAACCCTTGAAGCTGGTGCACCGACTCGATCGCGACACCAGCGGCTGCCTGCTGGTGGCGCGCGACCGCAGCACCCTGACCGCCCTGCATGCCTTGATCCGCAACGGCGGCATGCACAAGACCTACCTGGCCCTGGTCGCGGGCAGCTGGCAATTGGGCACCAAACGAATCGACGCGCCGTTGTCGACCGATAATCGTCAGCACGGCGAGCGGCATGTGCGCGTGGCGGCCACCGGCAAGGATTCCGTGAGTGTGTTCAAGCCGGTGCAGTTTTTCGGCCCGCTGGCCACATTGATGGAAGTGGATATCCCGACGGGCCGCACTCATCAAATTCGCGTTCATGCCTCCTTCGCGGGGCACCCGCTGCTGGGAGACGATAAGTACGGGGATCGCGACCGTAACGCCGAGCTCAAAGGTCTTGGACTGAAGCGCACCTTCTTGCATGCCCAATCCGTGGCATTCGATTGGCCGGGTTCCGGCGTCCCCTTTCACGTCAGTGCGCCCTTGCCGGGCGAATTGTCCGGCGTGCTCGACGCAATCACACCCATCAAGAATAAAGCCGCTGGAAAAGGGTCGAAGAGCGCCGCGCGCTCAAACAAGCCGCGGCACCAGGGGCGTGTCTCCTAAGGCAGTTCGTATCCTGCTTCGCGCAGCACCGCGCTCAAGCGAATCAGAGGCAGGCCGATGAGGGCGCTGGGGTCCGCGCTCTCGATCGATTCGCACAGCGTGATGCCGAGCCCCTCGCTTTTGAATCCGCCCGCGCAATCCAGAGGTTGCTCTTTCGCGACGTAGCGCTTGATAGTGGCCGGGTCGAGGACGCGAAATACCACCCGGGTGGTGTCCATGAATTCGATCAGTGCGCCGCTGTCTTCATGCATCACCGCTACCGCCGTGACAAAGGACAGGGTGCGGCCCGAGCAGCTTTGCAGCTGCTCCTCGCAGTGCGCGGCGTTCTTGGGCTTGCCCAGCACCCATTCTGATTTCGCATCATCCACTCGAATTGCAACCTGATCGGAACCGATGACCCAGGCCTGCGGGTGTTGCGATGCCACGGCCGTGGCTTTTGCGCTGGCCAGCCGCGACACCAGAGCCCTCGCTGACTCCCCCGGCAGCGCCGTTTCATCAACGCCCGGCGCGACGCAGGAAAAGGCCAAGCCAAGCCTTTCCAGGAGCTCGCGTCCGGTAGCGTGAGGTGGAGGCCAAAATAAGTGGCGGCGGAGACTTCAAAAACAACGACTTGCACCGGATTCGTTTTGACAGGGGTGGGAACGCGCCCTATTATACGCGGCCCATGGCATCGGGCTTGCCTGACCGAGTTGAATGCGCGCGCCTGGCGGACGACGGGGCGGTGCTGGAGCGCGAGTATCCGCTCGAGCGAGCTGGCTCGGTTGCAGGATTTATTGGCGGATTCGAGCGGGTCAGTGCAAGCACAATTCGCGTTTGCCTCGTTGGCTGGGGGGCGCGCAGGCGCAACCGTTTCGGTGCAGGCGATGCCGCGACTGGTTTGCCAGCGATGCACGCAGGGCTTCGAATATGCGGTGGCAAGCGAGAGCGAAATTGAATTTGCGGCGACCGAAGCGGAGGCTCCCGCTGACTCGCCGCGAGAGATTTATGTGATGGACGAGGGCTGGGTGTCGTTGCGCGAATTGGCAGAAGAAGAATTGCTATTGGCGTTGCCGATCGTCGCGGCGTGCAGCACGCCGGAGAATTGTGGTCGCGCGCCGTCGCCCAGGGCGGCGGAGCCCACGACGAGGCCGTTTGCCGGATTACAGGATTTGTTGAAGAAAACTTGATAGGACTAACCCATGGCAGTTCAGAAAAGCAGAAAGACCCCTTCAAAGCGCGGCATGCACCGTTCCCATTCGGCGCTGCCGGCACCCGCGGTGTCCATCGACGCGAAGAGCGGCGAGACGCATTCGCGCCATCGCATTTCCCGCGACGGATTTTATCGCGGCAAGAAAGTGTTGCAGACCAAGGCGGACGCGGCGGCGGAAGAATAGGCCGCTGACTTAAACGCGGCGAATTGCTCGCCGCCTAAGCCTGCAACTCAACACACCGTGTCCGGGCCGCTCCATATTGCCATCGACGCCATGAGCGGCGACCGCGGAGCATCGGTTTCCGTGCCTGCGGCCCTTGCTGCGGCCCGGGAATTCAGCGACGTGCGCTTCACCTTGACGGGCAGGCAGGCCGACTTGCAGCGCGAGCTCGCGGGCGCCTCGCCGGACAACGTTGCCTGTTTGTTCGCGAATGATGTGGTCGAGATGAGCGATCACCCGCGCGAGGCGCTGAGGCGCAAGAAGGATTCATCGATGCGTCGGGCCATCGATCTGGTGAAAGCCCATGACGCTCACGCCTGCGTAAGTGCAGGCAATACCGGCGCATTGATGGCGACCGCGCACTTCGTTCTGAAGATGCTGCCCGGAGTGGAGCGGCCGGCGATCGTATCGCTCATTCCGTCGCGCGGCGGGCATACCTACATGCTGGACTTGGGCGCCAATGCTTCATGTACTCCGGCGCAGTTGTGCCAGTTCGCCGTGATGGGATCGGTGCTCGCGGCGGATCTGGAGGGCGCCCACGAACGGCCGCGCGTGGGACTGCTGAACATCGGCGCGGAGGAGATCAAGGGCAACGAAACGGTCCAGGCTGCACACAACCTGCTGGGCGCCGCGCCAATCAACTATGTGGGTTTCGTCGAGGGTCATGATATTTTCTCCGACAAGGTCGACGTCGTGGTGACCGACGGATTTACGGGGAACATCGCGTTGAAGGCCATGGAGGGCGCGGCTCGCTACATCGGCGGCATCCTGCGCGAGGAGTTCTCGCGCAATCCGGGCCGCAAGCTCGGCGCATTGATGGCGAAGCCTTCGCTTGACGCTTTGCGTACGCGCCTCGACCCCGGTCGCTACAATGGCGCGACCATGGTCGGTCTGAACGGTATAGTCGTCAAGAGTCACGGCGGCACCGATGTACCCGGATTCCAGCGCGCCATCGAGGTGGCGGTATTGGAAGCGCGCAACGGCGTGCCCGCGCAAATCGTCCAGCTGCTGGGCGCTTCAGGCGGTGTTTGAAGGATATTGATGTACTCAAAAATCGCCGGCACCGGCAGTTATCTGCCGAAAAAAATAATAACCAACGCGGATTTGGAAAAACTCGTCGATACCAGCGATGAATGGATTCGCAGCCGCACGGGAATTGCGCAGCGTCACGTGGCGGCGGAAGGCGAGACGACGACCGATCTCGCCGAGCATGCGGCACGTCGTGCGATGGATGCCGCGGGCGTCAGCGCCGCGGAAATAGATTTGATTTGTGTGGGCACGACGACCCCGGATCTTGTTTTTCCGAATGTGGGCACGCTGCTGCAGGATCGACTGGGGATACACGGCTGTCCGGCGTTCAGTTTGGAGGCCGCTTGCACCGGATTCGTCTACGCCTTGAGCGTGGCGGACAAGTTCGTCCGGCTCGGCGAGGCAAAATGCGCGCTGGTGGTGGGTGCCGAGACGCTGTCGCGCATCATAAACTGGAGCGATCGAGGAACGGCCGTTTTGTTTGCGGACGGAGCGGGCGCGGTCATCCTCAAACCCTCGGATGAGCCGGGCATCATCAGCACGCGATTGCATTCCGACGGGAAGTACAAAGATCTGCTCACGTACCCCGACGGTGTCTCCAGGGGCTTCAAACTGATCCGCGAAGGGAAAGCGGGCGTGGAGATGAAGGGCAACGAGGTCTACAAGGTGGCGGTCAATACTCTGGGCCAAT
Source organism: uncultured Gammaproteobacteria bacterium (assembly GCA_963831765.1). Lineage (GTDB taxonomy): Bacteria > Pseudomonadota > Gammaproteobacteria > Steroidobacterales > Steroidobacteraceae > Bog-1198. The sequence goes on along the minus strand of CAWHRH010000006.1, from coordinate 708,977 downwards.
TGGTCACCGAGACCTTGAATGCCAACAACATTCACAAAGAGCAGCTCGATTGGCTGATTCCGCATCAGGCGAATATCCGCATCATTGAAGCGATCGCCAAACGTCTCGAGCTCTCGATGGAGCGGGTCATCGTCACCATCGACAAGCACGGCAACACCTCGGCCGCATCTGTGCCCCTTGCGCTCGATGCCGGCGTGCGCGACGGTCGGGTGAAGCGCGGCCAACTGCTGCTGCTCGAGGCGTTCGGTGGTGGTTTCACCTGGGGATCGGCGCTCATACGCTACTGATGAGGCGCGGAAGTGCAATGCGTGCAGGGTGGTGTTGGCCGGTACTGCTGGCGGCCGCCGCAGCCCGGGCGCAGACTTATGCCCTCGCTCCGCCTCGAGATTTGATCGGCAGTCCCTCGCAGATTGAGGCCGAACAAAAAGATACCCTGCCTGACATCGCGCGCGAGAATCATCTGGGCTTTGATGAAATCGTTGCGGCCAATCCCGGGGTCGATACCTGGCTGCCCGGCGCCGGCAGAATCGTGCGCTTGCCGACGCAGCATCTTCTGCCAAACGTGCCCCGCACCGGCATCGTCGTCAACCTGCCCGACAATCGCCTGTATTACTTTCGGACCGATGTCGACAAGCGGCCGGTAGTCCAGAGCTTTCCCATCAGCGTCGGCCAGATGGATTGGAAAACACCGCTCGGCGTGACCAAGATTGTGCAAAAGGAGAAAAACCCGACTTGGTATCCGCCCAAATCGGTCCGCGCCAAGCATTTGCAAGACGGGGACGTGTTGCCTGCTTCGATTCCGCCCGGGCCCGATAACCCGCTTGGCGACTATGCGTTGCGACTGGGCATTCCCGGTGGTTCATACCTGATACACGGGACCAACAATGCCGTCGGAGTCGGGATGCAGATCACGCATGGCTGCATTCGGCTTTATCCCGAGGATATCGAGTTCCTGTTCGGCGAGGTGACGGCGGGCATGGACGTGCGCATCGTCAATCAGCGCATCAAGACCGGTTGGGCTGACGGGGAACTGTATCTGGAGGTTCATCATCCCTTGGACGGCACCAGCGCCGAAGACGTGGAGGATGCGACCTCACTGACGCGTCAGATTGTTGCCGCAACGGCCAAACACCACGTCAAGATCGATTGGGATGCCGCCGAACGCATTTTTCAGGAAGCGAACGGAACGCCCGCGCGCATCTCCCTGGCTCGCTAGGGTGGTGCAAAAAAAACGCCGCGGGGTTGCCGCGGCGCTTGATCGACGGATCGATTATTACTTGGAAACGGACTTCTTGAACATGCGATCGATCTTCTCGTTGATCGCTTCGATGGCGGTCGAATTGGCTTGTGCAGTCGACAACGCCTGATTCGCCGTGCTCTGCGCGCCGGCAGCCGCCGAGGCCGCGCTGGCCGCCGCTGCTTTGGCCGCCGCCGCATCCTGCGAAGCTTTCGCCGTGTCACTTTGCAGCTTGCTGACCTGCGACTTCAGATCGTCGATCTGCGCTTGGATCGGCTTCAGGTCGGTGCAACCCGCGAACGCGATGACGCAAGCCGCAGCGATTGAGGCCTTTAGTGTGGTGGTCAAATTCATAAAAATATTCCCCTAGGGTTAATTCATTCGTGTCGGAAAAGTCCGAAGTGCTGCCACACTAGGGTCGAGTCACGCTTTCGGACCTGCCCGCGTCGCAACACAGTTGTACATAAAGCCAAATTCGGGGCTCGAATGCAACCGAAAATAGCGATTTGTCGGTGTCGAAAGACGTTTTTTCACGTAGTTCATTTCCGACAACGCGGCAAATTATTAAGAATGCGCCATCAAAGTGCAATTTTGGCCGGCGCAATAAGCCCTAAAGACCATTGCGTGACAGTTCGGAGACTGCGCGATACCCCTGATTGATCGCCGAGTCGGTATATGCGGCCCCGCCGGCGTCGGAATTCGCAATGGCGATTCGGCCAAATCGGGTTCGCCCGAAGACATGCGGCCGCTGCGATTCCGGCACGTCGGCGTCGAACAGCGGGTTGTATTCGGGGGCATAGCCGTGCGGCCAGCGATTGACCGTAATGGCGGTAATGTCGCGGGCGGGGTCGAATCCGCCATCCTTGAGGACTCGATCCAATTGTTCGCGAATATTGCGCTCGAATGTCGCAAACGTTGTCCTCAGCAATTCCGCCCTCCCGGCACGATTCTGATCGTGTTCCGAGAGTCCGGGTTTGCAAGGCGTGCGCATCATGTGCAGCAGGATGGGATCGTCCGGCGACCGGGGGCTCCGATACGCGCCGATGTCGACGTGCGGATTCAAGTGCAAAGAGGAGTGATATCCCCCCGGCGCATACACGCGGTGAACCTTCAATCTCTCGAACGCCCGCCAATTGCGCAGAGCAACGCTGGTATAGACCAACGGGGTCTTGACCAGGCTGTGCAGCGCCTGTTTCTGTGCCTCCGGCAGTTCCGGGCACAGATAGGGAATCATCATGTTGTAGCAGGCGAGCACCACGCCGCGGGCCTCGGCGGTGTAGGGCTTGCCGTCGCGCAAGTAGGTTACGCGCACTCGACTGCTTGCCGCGGGTTCGCCGAGATGACGCACGTTCACCGCCGTGCTATTCAGCCGCAATCGGACGGGCGTTCCGGCACGGTCGAGCCGCGCATAGTTGACTTGCGCGGTGACGATATTCTCCGATGCCCTGGCCCGGCACCGCCTGCGGGATCAGGTCCCTCACCAACAGGCGCGCGATGGTGGCGTTGCCGTCCGGGAAATGTAAATGCAATGAACCGCCGGTGTCTTCGTATCCCGCCGGCGTGTATCCCATGCGCTCGATGGACCCCTTGGCGAGGTGCATGCCCTGAAAGCCCGGCAGCCCGAATGCCCCAGCAATCGAGCGCAGACACAGCGTCGATGCCCACCCCCCATTCGCCCTGGGTGTGCGCCTGGTAGAAGTCGCAGTACCGCCGGCTCGACCTGTGACCAGATCGCGCAGAAACGCTTGGTAGCTGATGCGCGAAAGGCGTTGTTTCTTTTCCTCGGACGTCAAGCCCGGAAGGTAATCGACACGCTGCTCTTGTATGCGAATGATCTGTTCGCGGGCCTGTGCGGACAGCGGCGCCGATGCCAGCAGTTGCTTGAACGGAGTGGTGCCGATACCGACCACCAGTTTATCGGCGCCGAAGGTCTCTTGATCGAAGAACACGCCGCGCTGCAGACCGAGCTGCTCGTAAAAATGCGGGTGTTGGGTTTTTTTGATGAGACCCGCCACATCGATGCCGAGCGCTGTGAGCAGCCCCGCCGCGATCGGTCCGTAGGGCCGCGGACTGTCGATGTCCAGGGTGCCGCCGTTCATTAAATGCAGACGGCCTTCCCAGGTTGAAATTCGTTGCGCTTGGCGTGGCCGCCGAAATCGTCGTGATTGTCGAGCAGCAGTATGCGGCTCGACGGCGATGTCCTGGCCCGGTAAAAGTGCGCCGCGGCCAGGCCGCTGATGCCGGCGCCGACGACGATCAGGTCGTATTCCTCGCCGGTGTCGGTCGGGCGGAGGCCAGGTGCTGCCCGTCGCGCAGTGCATGGGCGGCCTCGAAGGAGCCCGCGTGGCTGCCGCGCAGTCCCGGTCAGCAGCGGCGGGTAGTAGCCTGGTGCGTCCTGCGCTGCGCGCGGCCGGAGTCTGCCGGCAGGGCATGCGGCCGAACGGGCAGCAGGGTGCGGCGCAGGGCCTGATGGCGATGCCGTTCAGGAAATCGCGCCGCGTGATGGGCTGATCCATGCCGAGAAGGCGGTCCTGCAAAGCGCGTGGCGGTAATTTGTTGCGGCTCATTTCCAAGGCGATTTATAGGTCGGCAAATTACCGTGCCCGAGACTTGCCAGCGTCCAAAGACTGTATATAATAACAGTCACTGTCTACATATACAGGTGATGCATGTCGGACCTTACCCCCCGTCAAACTCAGATCCTCAGACTCATTCAAAACGCCATTTCCGAAAGCGGCATGCCGCCCACGCGCGCGGAAATCGCGCGCACGCTCGGCTTCAAGTCGCCGAATGCCGCCGAAGAACATTTGCGCGCCCTGCAGCGCAAAGGCGTGATCGATCTGATTCCCGGCGCGTCCCGCGGCATTCAACTCAAGGACATTCTGCGTGAACAATTGGGTCTGCCGCTCATCGGTCGTGTGGCTGCCGGCCGTCCGATCTTGGCCGAAGAGCATATCGAAAAGCGTTATCAAATCGACCCGCAATCTATTTCAACCGCAACCGCATTACCTGCTGAAAGTGCAGGGCATGAGTATGAAAAATGCCGGCATCCTGGATGGTGATCTGGTTGCCGTGCATCGCACGCCCGAAGTGCGCAATCGCCAAATCGTGGTCGCGCGTTTGGAAAACGAAGTCACCGTCAAACGCTATCGGCAAGAAGGCACGATCGTGTGGCTGCTGCCCGAAAACGCCGACTTCGAACCCATTCGTGTCGATCTCAAAGAACAACCCATGATTATCGAAGGGGTGGTTGTCGGTGTGCTGCGTCGTGGTAAAGACGTGGATGCCGCGTGAGGTATCGTCGCTTGCGGATATCTTGGCCGATGCGCGTGTCTGGAAGTTAAAAGACGCCTCGGCTGCCCCCGCTCGTCCGGTTTGGTCCACCGGTAGAAGCTCGCTGGATGCCCGCTTGCCGGGGGGTGGGTGGCCGACGGCGTCGCTCATCGAAGTGCTGCTGGACGATACCGGCCTCGGCGAGGTGCAGCTTTTCTTGCCGGCTCTGGTGGACTGCCAACGCAGCGCTATGCAAGCGGCTGATGATGCTCCCTGGCTGGTCTGGATTGCACCGCCTCATGAACCCTATGCACCTGCCTTGGCGCAGCAGGGAATCGAGCTGGGGCGTTTGTTGGTCGTGCGGCCTGCCACCGCCACCGAGGCGTTGTGGGCTGCCGAACAGGCTTTGAGTTCCGGTGTCTGCGCGGCGGTGTTTGCTCTGGTTGAAAGGGCACCGATGATCGCTGGCTGCGGCGCTTGAAGCTCGCCGCCGAGGCGGGCGGTGCGCTCGGTGTGCTGTTTCGTCCCGAGCGACATCGCTTCGAATCCTCACCCGCCAGCCTGCGCATGGTCATGACCCAGGGTGAGCATGAGGCGCGTCTCGATCTGCTCAAAGTGCAAGGCGGCCGACCCGGCCCCGTGGATCTGGGTGGTCCTTGAAATTGCGCGACGGCGAAATCACGGACGGCAGACTTATTTGCCGCGCGCCAGCGCGTCGAGCCGCCGCCCCGCACTCAAGCTGCGGCTCCGAGCCGCGCCGCGGCGCCCGCAGTGCAGGCGCTGCCGCCGCCGCCGAACGCGCAATCGACCGTGCGGCCGCGCTCAAAGCAACTGTGGTATGCCGCGGTATTTCCGGAATTGGCGCAGAGCGAACCCGCCGTGCTGCAAAGGCTCTGCCTGCATGCGCATGCAATTCACTTCCTTCGTCAGCATCGAGCCGCCCAACGCCTTGTTGCTGGAAATCAAGGGCAGCGTGAAGTTGTTCGGTTCGCTCGAGACAGCTGCATGCGGACATCGAGGCATGCTGGCGCCGGCTGGCGCTTGCCGGTTTTGCAGTGCCACGGCACCCTCGACCTTGGCGGCGCTGTGGTTGGCGCGCGCCGGCGATCCGCTGCGGATCGAAGATCCGGCGCTGCTGCCCGGTCACCTGGCGAAGGTGTCCATCGCGTGCACGGCTTGGGATAACGAGCAGCTGCAGACCTTGCGCGCCATGGGCGTCACGCGTTTGGGCGAATTGCTGCGCCTGCCGCGCGCCGGTCTTGCGCGTCGTTTGAGTCCTGCCCTGGTGCGGGATCTGGATATCGCGCTGGCGCGGCAGCTTCGCGCCGCGCAGAGCGTTCGTGCCGCGCGAGCGTTTTCGGGAACGCTGCGATTTCGAGACGGAGATCGAGCATGTCGCGTATTTGGAAAAGGCGCTTGAACCCTTGATCGAACGCTGTGCGCAGTTCCTGCGCGGCGTCAGGCCGGCGTACAGGCATTGCGCTGAGACTGAAGCATCGGGAAGGACCGGCGACTCGCGTGCAGCTGGGTCTGGCCAGCATCACGAGTGAACGCCGGCGCCTGGGCGATGTGCTCAGCCAAAAGCTGGCGCGGCTTGACCCTCAAGGCACCGGTCCGGGGCATGGAACTCATCTCCGGTCCTTTGCGGGGGCTCTCGGCCGTTCGCTCGATGCCTTTGCCGGAGGATTGACGGGTGCTGGCGTCGCGATAGCGCGCCGCAATTGGTGGAGCGTTTGCGCGCACGCCTGGGCGAGAAGGCGGTGTATGGCGTCTGTCTAATCCCGGAGCACAGGCCCGAAGCGGCGTGGCGGCGGGTGCATGAACTGCGCCTGAACGCTGCGCCGGAGTTGAATGGAGGCATGGCTCGGAGCAGGAAATGCCGCGTCCGGTGTGGCTGCTTGACGAACCGTTGCCATTGCCGCCGCCGGAAATACTGCAGGGTCCTGAACGAATCGAAAGCGGCTGGTGGGACGGCAAGGGCGTGGCGCGCGATTACTACGTCGCGCGCCAAAGCCCGGACGCAGGGCGATCTCCTGGCGCACGGCTCTGGGTCTTTCAGGAGCGTCATTCCAAGCGCTGGTATGTGCACGGCGTATTCGCTTGAAGACATTGCCGTGTACGCCGAACTGCACTGCCTTGAGCAATTTCTCTTTTTTGCGCGGCGCTTCGCAACCTGAAGAACTGGTCGCGCAGGCCAAGACCTTGAATTACCGCGCGCTGGCGCTCACCGATGAATGCTCGCTGGCGGGCGTGGTCCGCGCCCACGTCGCCGCCAAAGAGCACGAACTGCCGCTGATCATCGGCACGCGAACTCAACTGCATCGATGAGCTCAAGACTCGTGGTGCTGGCCACCGATCGGGCGAGCTATGGCGCTCTGAGCCGTTTGATCAGCAAAGCACGCCGCGCCTCCCGCAAAGGCCGCTATGCGCTTGCGCGCGGCGATCTTGAGGATGCTCTCGCTGGATGCTTGATCATCTGGCTGCCGCGCGCCGACAAAGCGGCGCTGCAGCGCCAGGAGCAAGACGGCCGCTGGCTGCGCGAGCGGTTCGCAGGGACGCTTGTGGATTGGCGTGGAACTCCTGACCGGCGGCCACGATGCGCGGCGCTTGGAACTGCTCGAAGCGCTGGGCACGACGCTCGAGCTGCCGTGCGTGGCCGCGGGCGATGTGCATATGCATCGGCGCAGCCGTCGTGCCCTGCAGGATGTGCTGACGGCGATTCGTATCGGGCAGCCGCTGCAGGCCGCCGGCTACGCCCTGTATCCGAACGGCGAGCGTTGCTTGCGGCCCCTGGCCAGCGTCTGCGCGAGCTATATCCAGAACCGCTGTTGGCGCAAACACTCGTCATCGCCGAACGCTGCAGTTTCAAGCTCGATGAACTGCGCTACGAGTACCCGGAGGAAATCGTGCCTGCGGGAGAAACTCCCGCGAGTCATTTGCGCGCGCTGACGATGCGAGGCTGCGCCTATCGGTGGCCGGAGGGACGCCGGCTGCCGTGCGCGAGAACATCGAACATGAATTGCGCCTGATCGCGGAGCTCAAATTCGAACCGTTTTTTCTCACCGTGCACGATGTCGTCGAATACGCGCGTTCGCAAAGAATCCTCTGTCAGGGCCGCGGTTCCGCGGCCAACTCCGCGGTCTGCTACTGCCTGCGGATCACCGAGGTGGATCCCTCGCGCATGGCCATGCTGTTCGAGCGCTTCATATCCAAAGAGCGCAACGAGCCGCCCGACATCGATGTGGATTTCGAGCACGAGCGGCGCGAAGAAGTGATCCAGTATATCTACGGGAAATACGGCCGCGAACGCGCGGCGCTGGCCGCCACCGTGATCTGCTACCGTCCGCGCAGCGCGCTGCGGGACGTGGGCAAGGCCTTGGGGCTCGATCTGGCGCAAGTCGACAAGCTCGCGCGCGGCATGCAGTGGTGGGATGGCCAGCGCATCGATCCGGAGCGCATTCGTGCCTCCGGCTTCGATCCGGAAGATCCGGTGATTGCGCGCCTGATCGCGCTCACCGCGGAAATTTTAGGCTTCCCCCGCCACCTGTCGCAGCATGTGGGCGGCTTCGTCATCGCGCGCGGACGCTTGGACGAACTCGTGCCCATCGAGAATGCGGCCATGCCGGATCGTACGGTGATCCAGTGGGACAAGGACGATCTCGATGCGCTCGGGCTCTTGAAAGTGGATGTTCTGGGCCTGGGGATGCTGTCCGCGATACGGCGCGCCTTTCATCTGGTCAATGAATTCGGCGGCTCCTCCGCCGTGGCGGGCGGCCTCGATCTGGCGAATGTGCCGGGCGAGGATCCGGCCGTGTACGACATGATTTGCCGCGCCGACACCACCGGCGTGTTCCAGATCGAATCGCGGGCGCAAATGTCCATGTTGCCGCGCCTGCGGCCGAGGAATTTCTACGATCTGGTGATCGAAGTGGCCATCGTGCGCCCCGGCCCCATTCAAGGCGAGATGGTGCATCCCTACCTTGCGCCGCCGCAGCGGCGAAGAGGCGGTGAGTTATCCGAGCAAAGAGGTCGAAGCGGTGCTCAAGCGCACGTTGGGCGTGCCGATTTTTCAAGAGCAGGTCATGCAGCTGGCGATTGTCGCGGCCGGTTTCTCGCCGGGCGAGGCCGACCGGCTGCGCCGCGCGATGGCGGCCTGGAAGCGCAAGGGCGGACTGGAGCCTTTCCAGAAGCAACTGATCGACGGCATGCGCGAGCGCGGCTATGCGGAGAGTTTTGCACAGCAGATCTTCAATCAGATACTGGGGTTCGGCGAATATGGATTTCCTGAGTCTCATTCAGCCAGCTTCGCCCTTCTCGTCTACACCTCCGCGTGGCTGAAGCATTACGAGCCGGCGGCGTTCTGCGCAGCTCTTATCAACAGCCAGCCGATGGGTTTCTATGCACCGGCGCAATTGGTGCGCGATGCGCGCGCGCATGGCGTTGAAGTGCGTGCCGTCGATGCGACGATCAGCGCGTTGGGATTGCACGCTGGAGCGGCGTGACGATGGCCGTCCGGCGCTGCGCTTAGGTCTGCGCCTGGTGAAGCATCTTTCGCAAGAGGGTGCTGCACGGCTTCTGGCCGCGCGGGCCCTGCGCCCCTTCGACAGTGTCGCGGATCTGGCCGAGCGCGCCGCGCTCGATCGGCGCGATCTTGAGGCCCTGGCCGCCGCGGATGCATTGGCGGGCTCACGGGACATCGGCATCGCGCGGTCTGGCAGGTCACCGGCGTGGAGCGGGCGTTGCCTCTGCTGCCTGCGGCCACCGCTGCCGAAGAAGGCATCCCGCTGCTGCGTGCGCCGCGCGAGGGCCAGGACATCGTCGCCGACTATGGCAGCACCGGGCTGACGCTGCGCCGCCATCCATTGGCGCTGTTGCGCGAAAAACTGCGACAGCGGCGGCGTCGTGCCCACGCAGGAATTATGGGAGCAGCCCAACGGCAAAATGGTGATCACGGCAGGCCTGGTCATCACGCGCCAGCGGCCGGGCAGTGCGGGCGGCGTGACCTTCGTCACCATGGAAGATGAGACCGGCTATGTGAATCTGATCGTATGGAACCGCGTCGCCGTCGAGCAACGCGCGGCATTGCTCGAGTCGCGTCTGCTCGAGGTGCAGGGCAAGCTGCAGCGCGAAGGGCGATGTGCAGCATGTCATCGCGCAACGTCTGACGAATCTGTCCCCGATGCTCGGCGATCTGGTGGTGGCTTCGCGAAATTTTCACTGAGGGCACCGGCCTACCTGTCAGCCAGGAGCGCGACCTCAGTTCAAACCTCCAGTCCGATCGAGCGCATCAGTTCGACGCCGTTGCTCTTGGTGACCACGCCGGGATGCAACTTGAAATCGAACTTCAGTTTTCCATCCAACAACTCATCCTGGAAGTGCACATTCTCGATCGCGCCGGGCTCGAGACCGGCAATGTCCGGTGAGCGCCAGATCATGGGTGCTGATCAATCCGATCGCGCCTTGTTTGATCAGCGCCCGGATGAGCCCTTGCGCGCCCACCTGCCGGTCCGCCGAATTCGTACCCTGCAACAACTCGTCCAGCAGAAACAACAGCGGAAATTTCATCGGTTCGAACAGCTGGCGCAGTCGCGTGATCTCGGCGTAGAACCGCGAACTGCCCTCATGCAGCGAGTCATTGATGCGGATGCTGGCTCCGATCTGCACCGCGGCCAATTGCAGGGACCGGGCGCGCACCGGCGCTCCCGCCATGGCGAGCACCGTGTTGATGCCGATCGTACGCAGCAACGTGCTCTTTCCTGACATATTCGAACCGCTCACCAGCAGCACCCGGGTCCGGCCGCCGATCTCGACGTCGTTGCAGACGCGGGTTGCCGCGGGGATCAACGGATGGCCGAGCTGCGCGGCCTTGAAGACGGGAGCACCGTCCACGAACTCCGGAATCGGGTCCTGGGGATGTTCGAAGGCATAACGCGCCAACGAATTGAGCGTCTCGATCTCACCCAGCGTTTCAAGCCAGGTGCGGATGCGGGCGCCATGCGTGCTGCGCCACGCTTCCGCCGCCAACGCGGTTTGCAGCGGGTACATGAGCAGCAACAGGAACGGCGCAAGGATCGGATTGCGCCGTGCCTCGACGAAATTGACGATGGTGGCGAGCTTTGCGATTGTGGCGGAGGCGGGCAGTGCGTGCGATGACAATTTGAGTTGCAGCGCCACCAATGGCGCCGCGTCGAGTCGTTCGCTCTCGATGCGCCGGAACAGCACCGACAATCCCTTCAAATCCTCGAACGCGCTCTCCACGGTGGTAATGGCAGCGCGGATCGGTTTCCGCAGGGCGTAGCCAATGCCACCCTCGACCAGGATGACTGCCAGCAAGGGAAACAGCACTCCCCATGCCGCCCATGCGACGAGCGCCGCCACGGCAAGGATCGCCAGACCTAACGCGGCGAGGCGCATCCAGTGTCCGCCAAGACGATTTGGCGCCTGACCCCACTCCTCAAGCGCCTTCGGATGCAAATCGATCCGCAGGGAGTCGCCCTCGATTGCAAGGGACTCGCGCAACGCCAAGCGATTGCGAAGATCGGCGATGCTGGCATGCCGGGCCCGAATGACATCGATATCCGCGGGCGCAAGCAGCCACTGCGCGAGAATGTCTTCGCCCATTTGGGTGCGTGCCGCGCACAGGAGCTGATACAGGCTGCCGCTGCCGAACAGATCCAAATCGTCCGCATAGATGTGGTGCGGCACTTCGAAGCGCTGGCCTGTCGCACCTGTGCCCGCCCATTGGTCCTGTATGCGCGCGAGCCCGTCCCGATACAACGAGACGGCTCGCTGCGCCTGGATGCGGCGGGTTCGAACGCGCTGGTGGTAGACGAGTGCGGCGATGAAGCCGGCGACGGGAACGCATAGCCACGCCGGCGCAACTGCCCATGGGCCAATGCACATCCCGGCGATGATCAAAAATGATGCGCCGATGCCGAGCCGGATGCTCCCAATACGTGCGTGCAACTGGTCGAGCTGGACCAGGCGCGCTTCGCGTTCCGCAAGACGCTGAGAATATTCTTCGAATGGCGGCACGAATCGAGTGTGGCACATTTTAGGTGCGGTGGGCCTTGACGCATGAATTGCGCCGCGTGCACCATGAAGTCCTTTCCGCGGAGAGCTGATTGCCCAGCCATATCTTCAAGCCCAGCGAGACCGTCGATTTTGTCGTCGTCGGCTCGGGCGCAGCCGGCGGCGTGATGGCGCGGGAACTGTCGCAGGCAGGCTTCAGCGTCGTGGTGCTCGAGCAAGGTCCGCGCTTGAGCACGCGGCGACTTCGAGCATGACGAGCTCAAGTACCAACTACTTGAGCGGCATCACCAACGACCCCACCACCAGTCCGCAGACCTTCAGGGACGATCCGAGCCAGGCGGCGGTGCAACCAGCGCATGGGCAATTCGCTGATCTACGCGCGCATCGTCGGCGGCAGCAGCGCTCACTTCACCGCCAACTACTGGCGCTTTCACGAAATCGATTTCAACGAGCGCAGCCTGCTCGGCGCGCATCCCGGGCACCGGCTTCGCCGATTGGCCCATCAGCTATCAGGAACTCGAGCCGTACTACACCAAGGTCGAATGGGAGGTCGGCGTATCGGGCCTGGCGTACGCCAGTCCGTTCGATCCGCCGCGCACCAAGCCCTATCCCATGCCGCCGCTGCCGGTGAAGTCCTCCGGAGTGCTGCTCGAGCGCGGCGCCCGCAAGCTGGGGCTGCATCCATTCCCCGCGCCCATGGCCATCGTCTCGCAGCCCTATCGCGGCCGGCCGGCGTGCGCGCATTGCGGATTCTGCATCGGCTTCGGCTGCGAGGTGATGGCCAAGTCCTCGACGCTGTACACCATGATTCCGGAGGCGGAGGCCACCGGGCGCTGCGAGATTCGATCCGAAAGCTACGTGTTCTCGGGTGGCGCTCAACAAACAGGGGCGCGCCACCGGTGTCCATTACTTCGACAAGCGGCAAGCGTGAGCACTTTCAAAAGGCGCGCGCCGTGGTGGTGTCAGGCAACGGCGCCGAAACGTCGCGACTGCTGCTGAATTCAGCGAATGGGCAGCTTCCCGCAGGGCCTGGCGAATTCGAGCGGCCTGGTGGGCAAGTACCTGATGTTCAATCAAGGCTCCGGCGTGCACGCGCAGTTCGAGCATGAACTCAACGAGTACAAGAGCGTGCAGGTGACGCGCATCCTGCATGATTTCTACGATGCCGATCCGAAGCGCGGGTTTTACGGCGGCGGCGGCATCGATGCGCGCATGGGTTCGGAGCCCGTCGGCTGGGCCATGTCGGGCGGCGGCGAGTTGCCGCGCTGGGGCGCGGACTACAAGGCCCGACTTGAGGGATTCACACGATCGATGCTGGCCGCGGGGCATTGCACCTCGCTCGCTCAGGAGAGCAACAGCGTCAGCCTTGATCCCGCTCTCAAGGATGCCTGGGGCATACCGGCGATCCGGGTGACTTACAAGGATCATCCGGACGATCTTGCCATGGCGAAATTTCTGCAGGATCGCGCGCTGGAGATCATGCAGGCCGCCGGCGCTGAAAAGACCTGGCGGAGCGCACCGCGCTATGCGCGCGGCGGCGTGCACCTGCTCGGCACCTGCCGCATGGGGAACGATCCTGCAAGCTCCGTGGTCGACAAGTATCACCGCACACACGACGTACCGAATCTTTTTCTCTGTGATGGGTCAAGCTTCGTAACCTCGGGCAGGGGACAACCGACGATGACCATTCAAGCGCTCGCGTTTCGTGCCGCTGAGCACATCGGGCAATTCGCCAAGCGTGGAGAGATCTGATGAACCCACCCGACGACAAGCAAAATGACCATTCGCGCCGCGCCTTTCTTCTGTCGAGCGGCGGATGGTTAAGCGGCGCCTGGATCCTGTCGCAGTGGCCCGCCATTACGGCCGCGGCGCATCATGCCGAGGATATGCCGGCCGATGCCGCGCCCGGCCATTTGCAATTTCTCAAGAATGCCGATGCCGCCGATGTCGAGGCGATTTGCGCTCAGATTGTGCCCAGCGGGGCGACCCCCGGCGCCCGCGAGGCGCGGGCCGTGTACTTCATCGACCAGTCATTGTCGACCTACTTTGCGGCGATGGCGCCGGACTACGCCAAGGGGTTGGCCGAGTTCCAGACCCAGTTCCACACTGCCAACCCGGGGATGAAGTCCTTCGCCGCGGCCCCCGCCGAGGCGCAGCTGACCTTTTTGAAGACCCACGATCGCACGCCGTTCTTTGAAACCACGCGCATGCTCACCGTGCTCGGGATGTTCAGCTCGCCCAAGTACGGCGGGAATTACCAGGGCTCAGGATGGAAGCTGCTGGGCTTTGTGGACCAACACGCCTTTGCCCCGCCGTTCGGCTACTACGACGCCGAGTACAAGGGGTTTGTTCCCTATGCAACGGAAAAGCACGCTTGAGCGGCCGCCAATTCAAGTCCGGCGAGACCGTGGATTTCATTGTGGTCGGTTCGGGCGCCGCGGGCGGTGTGATGGCGCGCGAATTGTCGCGGGCCGGCTTCACTGTTTTGGTCTTCGAACAGGGACCGCGGCTGGAGGCCGGCGACTTCGAACACGATGAGCTGAAGTATTTCTTTCTGAACGGCATCACCAATAGCCCGAAGATCAGCCCGCAGACCTTTCGCAAGCTGCCGAGCGAAACGGCTCGCCAGCCCTTCGGCGGTTTTCTCCCGGCGACCTACGCGCGCATCGTGGGCGGCAGCAGCACGCACTACACCGCCAATTTTTGGCGCTTCCATGAGATCGACTTCAACGAGCGCAGCGTCTTGGGCGGCATTCCGGGCACCGGCTTCGCCGATTGGCCGATCACCTATCAGGATCTGGAACCCTATTACACCAAGGTGGAGTGGGAAGTGGGCGTTTCCGGACTTGCCTACGCCAGCCCCTTCGATCCGCCGCGCAGCAGGCCCTATCCCGATGCCGCCGTTGCCGGTGAAATCCTCCGGCGTGCTCTTGGAACGCGGCGCCCGCAAGCTCGGGTTGCATCCATTTCCGGCGCCGATGGCCATAGCCTCGAAGGCTTATCGCGGCCGCGGACCTTGCGTGCACTGCGGCTTCTGCATGGGCTTCGGCTGCGAGGCGCGTGCGAAATCCTCGACGCTGTACACCATGATTCCGGAAGCGGAGGCCACCGGACGTTGCGAGATCCGGCCCGAGAGCTACGTGTTTCGCGTCGAGGTCGACGCCAAGGGGCGCAGCACCGGCGTGCACTATTTCGACGCCGGCAAGCACGAACGGTTTCAACCGGCGCGCGCCGTGGTGCTGTCCGCCAACGGCGCGGAGACTGCGCGTCTGCTCCTCAATTCCACGAGCAACCGGTTCCCGAACGGCCTGGCCAATTCGAGCGGCTTGGTCGGCAAGTACCTCATGTTCAACCAAGGTTCCGGCGCCCAGGGCATCTTCGAGCACGAATTGAACGAGTACAAGAGCGTGCAGGTGACCCGCATCCTGCATGATTTCTACAACTCCGACCCGAAGCGCGGCTTCTATGGCGGCGGCGGCATCGACGCACGCATCAACCCGCAGCCAGCGCTGTGGGCGCTCGACGGCGGCGGCGATCTGCCGCGATGGGGCAGCGAGTTCAAGTCGAGACTCGAGGCATTTCCGCGCGCCATGGCCTCGACCGGACACACCACGTCGCTGCCGCTGGAGTCCAATAGCGTCAGCATCGACCCGACTTTGAAGGATGCCTGGGGCATACCCGCCATCCGGGTGACATACAAGGATCATCCGGACGATATGGCCACCTCGAAGTTCCTCCAGGACCGCTCCTACGAGATCTTGGAGGCGGCGGGTGCGCAAAAAATCTGGCGCGACGCCGTCGAGGAGAACGTGGCCGGAGTGCATCTGTTGGGGACGGCGCGGATGGGCAACGATCCCAAGACGTCGGTGGTCGACAAGTTCCATCGCACGCACGATGTGCCGAATCTATTTCTGTGCGACGGATCGAGTTTCGTGACCTCGGGAAGGGGTCAGCCGACCATGACCATTCAGGCGCTGGCGTTTCGCGCGGCGGATCACATCGGGCGGTTTGCGAAGCGAAACGAGATCTAACAAGGGCACGAGATCCAAGGACGCCCCGGCCCGGCAAAAGGCTAGCGGGATTTCTTCTTCTTTCGGGTGCCTTTTTCAGCGGGCTCGCCGGACTCATCGGCGCCGTTGGAATCATCGGCGTCCGCGCCGGGATCCACGCCGGCAATCTCGTAATCGTCGAAGTCGCTCATGAGCTCGGCGGTGCGCCGCTCCTCCATGACGCGCTCCAGGCGCCGCCACGCGGGCTCCGCTCCCTTCGGCGCGCGGCGCCGCTGGGAATCGACGTCGCGCATGATGTGATCGACGTCGACATCATCGCCGCCGGGCGCGGTGTCCTCGGCGTCCTCTTCCTCGAACTCGTCCGATTCGGGCTTTTCGCTCATGCTTCCGAAGGCGTGTGGCTTCACTGATGAACTGACACGCGCGCGTTATAAACGGAAACGCCGTTCAGGCGCAATACCCCGTCGCACAGTTGGCTTATTTGACCAGGTCGTTGAGTTGAAATATCGGCAACAACAGCGCAATAACGATGAACATGACGACCGCCGCCCATGAATACCACCATGATGGGACCCAGCAAGATTGGTCATGTTCGACAGCAAGCCGTCCATTTCGCGTTCCTGGTTGGTGGCCGCTCGCTCGAGCATCTTTTCCAGCTCGCCGCTGCTTTCGCCGCTGCTGATCAAGTGAATCATCATGGGCGGAAACAGCTTGCGTGCCGCCAGAGATCGGCCGATTGGCGCGCCTTCGCGCACCCGCAGGGCCGCCTCCTCAACCGCTCGCTTCATCGGCATATTGGTGACCACCTCGGCTGAGATGCGCAACGCCTCGAGCACCGGCACCGCGCTGGCGGTCAAGAATGCTGAATGTGCGCGAAAAACGACCCGTATTGAGGCCGCGAATGAGTTTTCCCGCGACCGGTACGCGCAGCAGGAAGCGATCGAATCGCAGCCGCGCTTCCGGAGACTTGAGCCAGCGCAGGAATCCCCACACCACCGCCCCGATCACAATCAGCGCGTAGAACCAATAATGGCGGATGAGATCGCTCATACCGATCAGGATGCGGGTGGCCACCGGCAATTCCTGATTGCTCGATTCGAATACCGCGACCACCTGCGGCACGACATAGGCCAGCAGGAATGACACGATCCCGAACGACAGCACCAAGAGAACGATGGGGTATACGAGCGCGTTGCTGACCTGCTGGCCCATCACCTGGCGCGATTCGGTGTAATCGGAGAGCCGTTCCAGCACCTGATCCAGTTTGCCCGACTGCTCGCCGGCCGACACCGTGGCGCGGTAGATCTCCGGAAAGGCCTGCGGAAAATCCCGCAATCCGTCGGCCAGCGGGTGGCCTTCGACGACCTTGCTGCGCACGCCCAGGATAATGCGCTGCACGCGGGGTTTCTCGGTTTGTTCGGCCACCGCCTGCAGGGTCTCCTCCAGCGGGAGACCGGACCGCAGCAGCGTGGCCAATTGACGCGTCAGAAGCGCCAGATCCAACGATGACAGGCCGCGGCGCAGGAAGCGGCGGCGCCGGCCCTGTTTCACCTCCTGCTTCGCCGTTTCCTGGATGTCCATGGGCAGCAGTTGCTTGTCCCGCAGCAGCTGCCTGACGTGCTTTGGCGTGTCGCCTTCGATCAGTCCCTTGCGTTCCCTGCCTTGGGCATCGAGCGCCGTGTATTCGAACGCGCCCATCAATCCTCGCGGGTCACGCGCAGTACTTCTTCCAGGGTGGTTTCGCCCGCCATCACCTTGCGGCGGCCGTCATCCCGGATGCCGGGGCTCGCGGCGCGCGCGTAGCGCTCCAACTCCTGCTCGGAGGAGCCATCGTGGATCATGGTGCGCATGTGATCGTCAACGGCGATGAGTTCATAGATTCCGGTGCGCCCGCGGTAACCGTTGCCCGGTTCGCTGCTCGGCCGGTACAGCTCCATGGGCGGCCCTTTGGGATCCAGATTCAGCAGGCGTCGCTCGTATTCTCCGGCCACGAATTTGATGCGATTCGCCGGATTCAACACCCGGACCAGCCGCTGCGCCAGCACGCCGATCAAGCTCGAGGACAGCAGGAACGGTTCAATGCCCATGTCGCGCAATCGGGTGACCGCGCCGACGGCGGTGTTGGTGTGCAGCGTCGAGAGCACCAAATGGCCGGTCAAGCTCGCCTGCACGGCGATTTGCGCCGTTTCCAGGTCGCGAATTTCGCCGACCATCACCACGTCGGGATCCTGGCGCAAGAATCGCGCGCAGACCCCTGGCAAAGGTCATTTCGACCTTGGTGTTCACCTGCGTCTGACCGATGCCATCGATGTAGTACTCGATGGGATCCTCAACCGTCATGATGTTGCGCATGTTGTCGTTGATGCGCTCCAGCGCGGCGTACAGCGTGGTGGTCTTGCCGGAGCCGGTTGGGCCGGTCACCAAGATGATGCCGTGCGGCTTGTGGATGATTTCATCCATGGTGTCCTGAGTGCGCTTATCCATCCCCAGGGAGGTCAGTTCGATTCTGCCGGCTTGCTTGTCGAGCAAGCGCAGCACCACGCGCTCGCCGTGGCCGGAGGGCAGGGTGGAGACGCGCACGTCCACGGCACGGCCGGCGATGCGCAGTGAAATTCTGCCGTCCTGCGGCAGTCGGCGCTCCGCGATGTCCAGTTTCGACATGACCTTGATGCGCGAGACCACGAGCGGCGCCACCGCGCGTTTGGTCTGCAGTACTTCGCGCAGCACGCCGTCGACACGGAAACGGATCACCAGGCGATTCTCGTAAGGCTCGATGTGAATATCGGAGGCGTTTTCCTTGACCGCCTGCGTCAGCAGCGCATTGATCAGGCGAATGATCGGCGCTTCATCGTCGCTCTCGAGCAAGTCGGAGGACTCGGGGATGTCCTCGGCCAAATGGGCCAGGTCGGTGTTGTCGTCCAGACCTTCGAGCATTTGCATGGCCGCGCCGGAGCCCGCTTCATAGGCGATGCGCAGCAGGGAATCGAAGGTTTCGACCGAAACGCGTTGAAGCTTCAAGGGCACGCCGACGAAGCGGCGCACTTCGGCCAGGCTTTGCGGCGTCACCCCAGGGCGGCAGACCGTGTCGGCCATGCCATCGGCGATTCCACGAACCAGGATGCCGTGACGCTTGGCAAACGGAAATGACAATTTCCGCGGCTGATCGGTGTCTTGCAGTTCCGCGTTCATGGCGGCGGTGTGCTCGGGGCCGGATTGGTTCCCGGCGCGGGCGCACTCGCCGGCGGCGCAGGTTGCGGCAGAGGCACGGTGAACTGCTCCGGCGGGTTGGGGGTGGCCCCTTGCGGATTGGCATCGGAGGGCGGCGGCAGGGCAATGCCCTGCGGGATCGCCGGCACAACCGGCTGCTTCTGTCCGGGCAGCAACGTGATGTGGCCGCCGTTCAAGTCGTGTTGGGCCTGACGAACCTCATTGTACCTCGCCTCGCTGGCGCTTTCGGTCGCGTCCGCGTCGCGCATGATGCTGGGACGGATGAACACCAGCAGATTCTTCTTCTGCCGCGAACCGCTGCGCGACTTGAACAGATTGCCGATGATGGGGATGGCGCCGAGCCCCGGCACACGATCCTCGCTTTCCGTCACGGTGTCCGACATCAGGCCGCCGAGCACGATGATGCCGCCGTCCTCGATGAGCACCGTGGTCTTGATGGAGCGTTTGTTGGTGGAGATATCGGCCGAATCCGTGAGCTTCGCGCCGGGCGAGGAATCCTCCTGCTCGATCTTGAGTTGTACCGAATTACCTTCGTTGATGTGCGGCGTGACCTTCAAGATCGTGCCCACTTCCTCGCGCTGAATGGTTGTGAACGGGCTGGTCGTTCCCTGGACGCTGGCGGTATTGCTCGAATAAGAGCCGGTGATCAGCGGAATCTCCTGCGTGACCTTCACCTCCGCTTCCTCGTTGTTCATCGTGATGACCGAAGGCGTGGAGATGATGTTGCTGCTGCCGTCGCTGCGCAGCGCCTGAATGAGTGCGGCGAAGCTCACGCCATTGTTCACCACGCGGCCCACGGCAACGGTGGCGCCGGTGCCCACGGTTGAACTGGTGATGGTGGGCGTGGTCGTGCCCGGCACGGTCCCGCCCGCTCGCCCCGCTTGCGCTCAATACTGCCGAGGCCAGATCGACGATGCTGGTGCCGGCCCCGGGCAAATTGATGACCCCGGCCGGCACCGTCGAGCCGCCCTGGCCGAAGAGCAGCCACTGCACGCCGAGGTTCGAGCTCTTGTTGACGTCGATTTCGACGATGATGGCCTCGACCTGCACCTGCGCGCGGCGGATATCGAGCTTGTCGATGACCGCCATCAGCGACTTCATGATCTTGGGCGGCGCCGTGATGATGAGCGCATTGGTGGCCACATCCGCCCAGATGGTGACGCTGGCATCGACATTGGACGCACCGCCGCTGGAGGGGGCCGGGGCTTGACCCGTGGCACCGCGCCCTGAGCCTTGGCGGTTGCTGTGGCCTGTCCCTTCAATTTTTCAGCGATCTTCTCGGCGTCCGCATAGCGCAGATAGCGGACTTGAATATCGCCGCCGGCCTGGTTGGGCGTGTCCATGTTGAGGATCACAGCCTTGACCCGCAACCGCGCCGAGCGCTCGCCCGTCAACAGCACGCTGTTGGTGCGTTCATCGGCCACGACTTTCACGATCGCGCCGCCGGCCTCGGCGCCCGCTCCCGTATTCAAGGCATTGACGATGCGCACCACCTCGGCGGCGCCGGCATTGTGCAGCGGGATGACCTCGATGGGTTCATCACCGCTTTCATCCATGCGCTGAATGATGCGCACGATGCGGCTTACGTTGCTGGCGCGATCGGAAATGATCAGCATGTTGCCGGGGGCATAGGCGGCGAGCTGCCCATAGGTTGGTACGAGCGGCCGCAGCATCGGGACCAACGCCGCCGCGCTCACATTCTTCACCGTGACAATCTGCGTCACGATCTCATCCGAGGTAGGATTCACATTGTTCGGCAGATCGTTGGCGGGCAGCTGCCGCAACTCGCTGTTGGGGACGATCTTGATGATCTTGCCGGCCGGCACCGCCACGAATCCATACACCTGCAGCACCGCCAGGAAGGCTTCGTAGAATGCGGCCGGGGACATCGGTGTCGCCGACAGCATGGTGACCTTGGCATTGACTCGCGGGTCGATGATGAAATTCTTTCCCGTCACCTCGCTGACCGCCTGGATGATCTGGCTTAAGTCGGCGTCCTTGTAGTTCGGCGTGATCGTCGGGCCTTCCTGAGGATTCGGCGCGGGAGCCGCCGCGGGCAGCATTGGCGAGAGGAGCAATCCCGACAAAGTGAACACCGCCGCGAGGCTGCCCAAGGATCGCGGCTGAGTCGGCTTGAACTTCATGTGATCTCGCATATTGAACGGCTTCGACCGGCTTCGCCGCTATTGGTTTGAATTTTCATTGCTGTTGTTTGGCGATCCGGGCGGGGGCGGAGCATCCGGCGCTGTTCCGGGCGGCGTGGGCCCGGCGCCATTCGCATCGCCTTCAAGGTCATGAGTGGCTTGGGCCGCGACCTGTGCGATGTTCAATGTGATGTCCTGTTTTTGGCCGCCGCGCTCAACGGTCACGGTGACGTGATCGGAGGTCTGAATGGTATTGAAGACATCCTGACTGTGTTGAGGATCGTCAAGCGAAGTACCGTTGATCGCGGTGACCAGATCGCCCGCCTTCAGGCCTAATTTGCCGAATATCTGCCGGTTTCGCCCGGGATACGCGCGAAAGCCTCGGAGCTTTCCTGCGGAATTATCGTAACTCGGCACCGTGCGCATCACTTGATCGAGAATGCCGGGATCCTGCTGCACCATGCGCCGAATATTATCGACCGCCGCCACGGTACGGGGATCGGCGCCCTGGCGCTGCATGGCGGACGGTGCGCGGTTCGAAGCCAACAATCTGACGCGGCAACTGCAGGGTCTCCAGCGCCCCTGCGCGGTCCAGAATGACGTGATCAAGATAGACCGAATGCAGCGTCGCGCCGCCGGCAACCCGCTCACCCACCGAATATACCTTCGAAGGGCTGCCGCGCTCGGCGATGATGGCGACCCCATGTTTCGGGTCCTGGGTGGCAATGGTTCCGGCCAGGATGAGATTCGCGGTGCTCGCGGGCGCGCTGGCCGGGTCCTTGTCCGGGGTCGGGACGTGGCCCATCAAGTCGGCGGCAGCGACGGCTTGGACATCGAAATCGGCGTGCGGCGGCCTCGCCCTGGGCGCCGCCAGCGCCGGTTGGGGGGACTTCAGCGGTTTGGTAAGCAGCGAATAGCCGATCTGCACCAACTGCAACAAGATGAGCGCCGCAAACACCAGCGACACCAACTTGGGGGCGTTGGCTTGCAATCGTGACAGCCATTCATTTGTGCGTGTATCGATCATGTTTTGTGCGTTGAGCCATTGCCCCTGAGCGTCAGGCTCCAAATGCCTTCGCGGCATCATACGGGCTCCGCGCTTGACACTCAAGTATTTGTTTTTGCTTGTTAAAGTAAAGTGACAGCGTTTGGCGACAAGTCTCGCAAAAGGTGCTTTCCTTGTGGTTGATGGCGAAGACTACCGGTTTGAGGCTATTGGACAACATGTCTTGTAAACCGCTCAATCGCGCCCTATAAACTGTGAACTCATGAGCGATATTGAACGCGGGCGGGACGGAACAGGCTTGGTCGTCGAGGAAGCGGCGCCCAAACTGAAAAGACCGCCGCTCTATCAAGTAGTTCTCATAAATGACGACTACACTCCAATGGAGTTCGTGGTCGACATCCTGCAGCGGTTCTTCGCGATGGACCGCACCAAAGCAACTCGGGTTATGCTTGAGGTCCATACCAAGGGCAAAGGGGTCTGCGGCGTCTTTACTTATGAAATTGCGGAGACCAAGGTGGCTCAGGTGATCGCGTACGCGCGACAACATCAGCATCCGCTGATGGCAACGCTAGAAGAGGCGTAAAAGTGCTAAGTCAAGAACTTGAATTTTGTTTGAACGATGCGTTCGCCGGTGCGCGCGAATCCCGACATGAATTCATGACCGTCGAGCATCTGTTGCTCGCGATCGTCGATACCCCCAAGGTTCGTGAGATCCTGAAATCCTGCGGTGCCGACACGGCGAAGCTCAAGACCGAACTCAAGCAATTCATCGACCAGACCACGCCGCGGCTGCCGGCCGGCGAGGACCGCGACGTTCAGCCCACGCTGGGTTTTCAACGAGTGCTGCAAAGGGCCGTGTTTCACGTGCAATCGAGCGGCAAGAAGGAAGTCACCGTCGCCAACGTGCTGGTGGCGATTTTCAGCGAAAAACAATCGCACGCCGCCTACCTGCTCAGCATGCAGGACGTGTCGCGGCTGGACGTCGTCAATTTCATCGCGCACGGTCTGTCGAAGGCCGGCGGCGAGGAACGCAGCGAGCGTGACGACTGAGCGGTGCCTCGCCCGACGCCGAGCGTGAGGGCGACGGCAGCGGCAATGCGCTCGGAGAAATACGCCACGAATCTGAATGAAGCGGCGCGCAAGGGCAAGATCGATCCGCTGATCGGCCGCAAGCTCGAGGTCGAACGCACCATCGAGATTCTGTGCCGCCGCCGCAAGAACAATCCGCTGTATGTGGGCGAAGCGGGCGTCGGCAAAACGGCGATCGCGGAGGGCTTGGCCCGCATGATCGTCGAGAATCAGGTGCCTGACGTGCTGCTGGATGCCACCATATATTCGCTGGACATGGGTTCGCTGGTGGCGGGCACCAAGTATCGCGGCGATTTCGAGAAGCGCCTGAAGGCGGTGCTCGCCGAAGTCAAGAAACAGCCCGGCGCCATCTTGTTCATCGACGAGATCCATACCGTGATCGGCGCCGGCGCTGCCTCCGGCGGCGTGATGGATGCTTCCAATCTGATCAAGCCGGCCCTGGCGAACGGCGATTTGCGCTGCATCGGTTCGACCACCTACAACGAGTACCGCGGCATCTTCGAGAAGGATCACGCCCTGGCGCGGCGCTTTCAGAAAATCGACATCACCGAGCCTTCGGTGCAGGACACCGTGGACATCTTGCGCGGACTCAAATCGCGCTATGAGGAGCATCACGGCATCAAGTACGAGGACGAGGCGCTGCGTGCCGCCGCGGAGCTGGCGGCGCGTCACATCAATGACCGGCACATGCCCGACAAGGCCATCGACGTCGTGGACGAGGCCGGTGCGAACCTGCGCTTGCAGCCGGTTGAGAAGCGCTCGCCGACCGTGGGAGTGGCGCAAATCGAGAATGTCGTTGCGCGCATCGCGCGGATTCCGCCCAAGAATGTCTCCATGTCCGATCGCGATGTGCTGCGAAACCTGGAACGCAACCTGAAGCTGACGATATTCGGCCAGGACAAGGCGATCGAAGCGCTGGCGGCCGCCATCAAGATGTCGCGCTCAGGGTTGGGCGACCAGCGCAGGCCGGTGGGCTCGTTCCTGTTCTCCGGTCCGACCGGCGTCGGCAAGACCGAGGTGACGCGTCAACTGGCGATTGCCATGGGCGTGGAATTCGTGCGCTTCGACATGTCGGAATACATGGAGCGGCACACCGTGTCGCGCTTGATCGGCGCGCCGCCGGGCTATGTCGGATTCGATCAGGGCGGCCTGCTCACCGAAGCGATCGCCAAGCATCCGCACTGCGTGCTGCTGCTCGATGAGATCGAGAAGGCGCATCCGGATGTGTTCAATCTGTTGCTGCAGGTCATGGATCACGGCACGCTGACCGACAACAACGGCCGCAAGGCCGATTTCCGTCATGTCATCATCGTCATGACCACCAACGCGGGAGCTTTCGAGATGAGCCGGCCCAGCATCGGCTTCACTCAGTCGGACACCGGTGCCGACGGCATGGAGGCGATCCGCCGGCTGTTTTCACCGGAATTTCGCAATCGCCTTGATGCCGTCATTCAATTCGGCAGCCTGGATCAGGACACGATCGAGCGGGTGGTGGACAAGCTCCTGGTGGAGGCCGAGGCGCAACTCGAGCAGAAGCGGGTGTCGATTTCGGTGGACGAGCCGGCGCGGCGCTGGATTGCCAAGCGTGGCTATGACCCGAAGATGGGCGCGCGGCCCATGGCGCGCATCATTCAGGAGTTCATCAAGCGACCGCTGGCCGAGGAACTGTTGTTCGGCAAACTCGTGAACGGCGGCCACGTCGAGGTGTCCGTGAGCGAGGATGGCGAGAAACTCAAGCTCGAAACGCGCGCTGCCGATAGCGCCCGCGTTGCTGTCGCACGAGGGTAGCAGCACCTAGGCTAGGGCTGCGGCCGGCAGCAGCTAGGAGCAGCCGCCCTAGCGGCCTCGATAAACGATACGGCCCTTGGTCAAATCGTAGGGCGTCATCTCGACCGTGACCTGATCGCCGGTCAGGATGCGGATGTAGTTTTTGCGCATCTTGCCTGAGATATGTGCGGTAACTACATGGCCGGTCTTGAGTTTGACGCGAAATGTCGTATTGGGCAGAGTCTCGACGACTTCGCCCTCGAATTGAATGGCCTCTTCTTTTGACATGCGTCCTTATGGTATGCGTGAAACCGCGCGCATTGTGCATAAAGCACTGTGTTAAAGCAATTTACCTCGTCAGGATCATGCCATTTGCCGCACGGCGCGCGGCTGCATGCTGGCGCAGCAATGCGACAAACTGGTTTCGCGAGACTTCGCGCGCGCCCAAGCTCGCCAGGTGAGTGCTGGCCACCTGGCAGTCGATGACCTTGATGTCGCGCGCGCGACACTCGTCAACCAAGCGCGCCAAGGCCACCTTCGAGGCATCGCGCTCGAGACTGAACATCGACTCGCCGAAGAACACATTTCCCAACTGAATCCCGTACACGCCGCCGACCAGCTTCGCTGCGCGGTAAGTTTCGACGGAATGCCCGTACCCGAGTTCGTGCAGCTTGTCGTAGGAGCGGATCATCTCCGCATTCAGCCAGGTGTCGGGTCCCGAACGGCGCGGCGCGGCGCAGGCACGGATCGTCTCCGCAAAGGCATGATCGAGCCTTGTCGAGAATGGGCCGTTGCGCAAAGTCTTGTTCAGGCTGCGCGACAGCCTGAATTCGCCGGGAAACAGCACCATGCGCGGATCGGGAGACCACCAAAGAATGGGCTGTTGCGCCGAGTACCACGGGAACACGCCGCGCTCGTAGGCCGCGAGCAGCCGCGTCGGGCTCAAGTCGCCGCCCGCGGCCAGCAGTCCGGGCGGCTCGCGCAGCGCCTGATCCAGGGGCGGAAACCAGTTGGGATCCGTCTGCTCGCCAAGCCAGACCAGTCTGCTCAGATCTGCAACTCCTCGTCCGGCGCGCGGTGGTAGGGCACGTGCTCATTGACCGCGGCGGCATAGCGATCGACGCCGCGCGCCTCGCGCCGGGCGAAGTCGCGAATGGCGGCGGCAAATCGCGGATCGGCGATGAAATGCGCGGAGCGCGTCAGCGTCGGCACGAATCCCCGCGGCACCTTGTGCTCGCCCTGCGTGCCGGGTTCGAAGCGCTGCAGTTTTTTCTCGATGCAATACTCGATGCCCTGGTAGTAGCAGGCCTCGAAATGCAGGCTGTGATAGTTGCCGCCGGCGCCCCAGTAGCGGCCGAATAGCGCCTCTTCGCCCACGAAAAATATGGCCACCGCGATGGGCTCGCCGCCGAGGCGGGCGATCTTCAGCATCAGCTCATCCGGCATCGCCGCGGCTACGCGTTTGAAGAAATCCAGATTCAGATAGGGCTCGTGGCCGTGACGATAAAAGGTATCCGCGTAAAAGCCATACACGGTGTCTCCACAATTGCGCATCCATGTCCCCGCCATGCACGGGTGTCGAATTCGATGCCGGCTTCGGCGACGCGCCGGCGTTCGCGCTTCGCCTTCTTGCGCTTCTCGGCGGTGAAAGTGGCGAGGAAGGCCTCGAAGGCTGTCGTAGCCCTGGTTGAACCAATGAAACTGGCAATCCCGGCGCAAAATCAGTCCGGCGTCCTCGAGCTGCGCTGCGATATCGTCGGCCGGGAACAAGACATGCCAGGACGAGAGTTGTTCGGCGCGCGCGTGCTCAAGCACCGCGCGAACCACGTCATGGGTGGTGGCGGCGATGTCGGCATCGGAACTGATCAGCAGGCGCGGTCCGCACACCGGCGTGAAGGGCACGGCCGTCAGCAGTTTCGGGTAGTACTTCAGGCCATGCTGGGCATAGGCGTTGGCCCAGGAAAAATCGAATACGAACTCGCCGCGCGAATGGGCCTTGCGAAACAGCGGCATGGCAGCCGCCGGCCGCCCGCCGTCACCATCGATGATCAAATGCTGCGGACTCCAACCGGTGCGCGGCGCCGCGCATCCGGATTCCTCCAGCGCCAGGAGAAATTCGTGACGCAAAAAGGGCTGCGCCGCTCCGGCCAGCGCGTTCCACTCGCGCGCGTTCGATCTGCGCAATGCTGTTGAGAAATCGCGCCTTGCCGGTCACGCGTGGGCAGCGCGCGGTTTGGCGTGCGACTCCGCCTCGAGTCTTTCCAGATATTTGTCCGCGTCGAGCGCGGCCATGCAGCCGGTGCCGGCCGAGGTGACGGCCTGGCGGTACACATGGTCGGCGACATCGCCGGCCGCGAACACGCCGGCAATGCTGGTGCCGGTCGCGCCGCCCTCGCTGCCGCCTTTGACCACGATGTAGCCGCCGCGCATCTCGAGTTGCCCGTCGAATAGCTGGGTGTTCGGTACATGACCGACGGCGATGAATACGCCATCGACCTTGATGGACCGGGTGGCGTTGCCCTGGGCTGCGCGCAAACGCGCACCCGTAACCCCGCTGTCATCGCCGAGAATCTCATCGACGGTGTGATTCCAAACGATGCTCGCCTTGCCGGCCGACGCCAGCGCGAACAAGCGGTCCTGCAATATTCTCTCGGCGCG
Source organism: uncultured Gammaproteobacteria bacterium (assembly GCA_963831765.1). GTDB lineage: Bacteria > Pseudomonadota > Gammaproteobacteria > Steroidobacterales > Steroidobacteraceae > Bog-1198. Next base: position 681,533 of record CAWHRH010000006.1, on the reverse strand, counting down.
CAGCTTGTCGCGGCGGTGGACCAGTGTCACGTGCGAGGCGATGTTGGTGAGGTACAAGGCCTCTTCAACCGCCGTGTTGCCGCCGCCGACGACCGCGACCGCCTTGCCGCGATAGAAAAAACCATCGCAGGTCGCGCACGCCGACACACCCTTGCCGCGAAAGGTCTCCTCCGAGGGCAGCCCCAGGTATTGAGCCGAGGCGCCGGTGGCAATGATCAGGGCGTCGCAGGTGTACTCGCCGTTGTCGCCGAACAGGCGAAATGGCCGCTGACGCAACTCGACCCGATTGATGTGATCCGGCACGATCTCCGTGTTGAAGCGCTCGGCGTGTCTTCGCATGCGCTCCATGAGTGCGGGTCCCTGCAAATGTTCGACATCGCCCGGCCAATTGTCCACATCAGTGGTGGTCATGAGCTGGCCGCCTTGCTCCAAGCCGGTGATCAGCACCGGTTTGCGGTTCGCCCGGGCCGCATACACGGCCGCGGTGTAGCCCGCAGGTCCCGACCCCAGGATGAGGAGACGACTGTGCCTGACAACGCTCATGTATAATTTGCCTCTCGTCTTGAAAATCGCCGGCATGGGTGCCGGCGGTCGCTTAAGGTTAACTGACCCATGGTAAGTAAATCTGTGGGCTCCAGCCAGTTCCAACAAGTCCCATCAACAACCTCCAGTCCGCGGTTGTTGCATCATGATTGGCGGGTTACTATTACATATTATTCAACTACTTAAGAAGTAATTATCATTAAGGATCTAGAACTGGCCGAGCAAGGCCCACAAAAGAAGCCCACGCGACGGCCGAAAGTCTCTGCCGCGGTCGCGCGCTCGCTGCGCGAGGGCACGCTCTGGGTGTTGGGCGCGATCGCACTGATGTTGCTGCTCGCGCTGCTGTCCTATCACGCTCACGACCCTGGATTCGCAGACACCGGCGAGCCTGGTCCGGTCGGCAATTGGATCGGTCCCATCGGCGCGTGGCTCGCAGGCTTCTTCCTGTTTCTCTTTGGACGTCCGGCGTATTTGTTTCCGGTCATGCTGGCGTACTCGGGCTGGCTGGTTCACGCGGATCAATCACTGCCCGACATGCGCTCGCGCATCAACACCCTGCTGCGTGCTCTGGGCTTCGTGCTGACCCTGCTCACCAGCTGCGGGTTGGCGACGCTGCACTGGAGCGGCGAGGGACTGCCGAACAGCGCCGGCGGGGTACTCGGCGAACTCGTCGGAATCGGCAGTGCCCGGGGTTTAAGTTTTCTCGGTGCAACGCTGTTGCTGCTGGGACTGTGGCTCGCGGGCGTGGCCTTGTTCCTGGGCGTCTCGTGGTTTCAAGTCATGGACCAGCTCGGTGCCTGGGTGTTGAATGCGATCGAATGGGTCCGCAACCGGCTGGAGCAACGGCGCGAACTCGCTTCCGGCCAGCTTCGCAAGCAGGCGCGCCAGGAAGTGGTGCGCGAAGAGCAGAAGAAGGTGGCTGCGCGCGTGCCGCCGCGGATCGAGGCTCCGGCTCCCCTTGCCGCAAAAGAGCGAGCGCGTCGAACGCGAGCGCCAGGTGCCGCTGTTCGATGCGCCGACCTCGAGCGAGCTGCCGGCCCTGTCGCTGCTCGACGAACCCGGCGCGCGCGAGCACTCCTACTCCGACGAAGCCTTGGAGGCGATGTCGCGTCTGGTGGAGATCAAGCTGCGCGATTTCGATATCGAGGTCGAGGTCGTGGCGGTACAGCCGGGTCCTGTGATCACGCGCTTTGAATTGCGCCCCGCGCCAGGCGTGAAGGTCAGTCAGATCAGCAATCTTGCCAAGGATCTGGCGCGTGCGTTGTCCGCGATCAGCGTCCGGGTGGTGGAGGTCATTCCCGGCAAATCGGTGGTGGGTTTGGAAATACCCAACGAAAAACGCGAGATCGTGACCTTGGGCGAGATCATCAAATCCAAGCCCTACGATGAGGTTGGTTCGCCCCTGGCGCTGGCTCTGGGCAAGGACATCGGCGGCGTACCCATCGTGGCCGATCTCGCGCGCATGCCGCATTTGCTGATCGCGGGCACCACCGGATCCGGCAAGTCGGTTGCCATCAATGCCATGGTTTTGAGCCTGGTCTACAAGGCGACGCCCGAGCATGTGCGCATGATCATGATCGACCCGAAAATGCTGGAGCTTTCGGTGTACGAAGGCATCCCGCATCTGTTGTCGCCGGTGGTGACGGACATGAAACAGGCCGCCAACGCGCTGCGCTGGTGCGTGGCGGAGATGGAACGGCGCTACCAGCTGATGTCCGCGCTGGGCGTGCGCAACATCGGCGGATTCAATCGCAAGGTCAAGGAAGCTGCGGACGCCGGCAGGCCGATCAAGGACCCGATCCGCATGCAGAAAATAGCGCAGGGCGTGCCCGGCGTGGTCGCCGAGGACGTACCGGAACTGACCTCCTTGCCCTTCGTCGTGGTCATCATCGATGAACTGGCCGATCTCATGATGATCGTCGGCAAGAAGGTCGAGGAACTGATCGCGCGGCTCGCGCAGAAAGCCCGTGCCTCGGGCATCCATCTGATATTGGCGACGCAGCGGCCATCGGTGGATGTCATCACCGGCTTGATCAAGGCCAACATCCCGACACGCATCGCCTTCCAGGTATCGGCGAAAGTGGACTCGCGCACGATCCTCGATCAAAGCGGCGCCGAGTCGCTGCTGGGCCACGGCGACATGCTGTTCCTGCCGCCCGGCACGTCGATTCCAACGCGCGTGCACGGCGCCTTCGTGTCGGACCAGGAAGTGCATCGCGTGGTGGCGGGATTGAAATCCGCCTCGCCGCCGATATACATCGATGAAATTTTGGAAGGCCCGCGCAATCCCATACCGGGATTTCCCTCGGATGATGAAGAGGGCGCGGAAGAGGGCGCTGCCGATGCCGAGGCAGATCCCTTGTACGACGAAGCGGTGCGCATTGTCACCGAGACCCGCAAGGCGTCGATTTCAGGGGTACAACGCCGCTTGAAGATCGGCTACAACCGTGCCGCGCGGCTGGTCGAAGCGATGGAAGCGGCCGGTCTCGTGGGTCCCCTGCAGTCCAATGGCAATCGAGAAATATACGGCGCTGCGCCGCCCGAGGAATGATCATGCTGAAACAGGCGCTTGCGGCGGCGATTCTCGCCGGCATGCTGGTATCGCTGGGCGCGATCGAGGCGGTTGCCTCGCCGGCGACAGAAGTCGAAGGCTATCTGAACGGTCTGGCCACCTGGTCCGCGGACTTCACGCAGACCATCGATGATGGTCACGGCAAAATCATGCGCAGTGCCGCGGGCAAGCTATACCTGCAAAAGCCCGGAAGATTTCGCTGGGACTATTCGCAACCTTCCGAGCAACTGATCCTGGCAGACGGCAAACAGATCTGGTTCTACGACAAGGATCTGGAGCAGGCCAACGTGCGCGACATGGATGCCAGCCTCGCGAACACACCCGCGGTGCTGCTGTCGGGAAACAGCTCGGTGAGCAGCCAGTTCGACGTCACCGCGCTGCCGCCGAGCGACGGACTCGAGTGGTACCAACTCATCCCCAAGCGCGCCGAATCGGATTTCCAGCTGGTGCGCATCGGGTTTCGCAAGGGCGAGCTTGCTTCCATGTTTCTTGCCGACAAGCTCAATCAAATCACACAGCTGACTTTCAGCAATTCCCAGCGCAACGCCAAGTTTTCTCCTGGTCTGTTCTCGTTCGTGCCTCCCGCGGGGGTCGATGTGATCGGGCGCGGCGCCAAGTGACGGCCAACGACGGCACCTATCGGCCGCTCGCTGACCGGCTGCGCCCGCGCATCCCTCGATGAATATGTCGGACAGTCGCACTTGCTGGGTGCGGGCGCGCCGCTGCGCCGCGCGCTGGAGTCGGGCCATCCGCACTCCATGATTCTGTGGGGCCCGCCGGGCACCGGGAAAACCACACTCGCCCGGCTGGTAGCCAACGGCGCCAACGCCGAATTCGTCGGACTCTCGGCGGTGCAGGCGGGGATCAAGGACATCCGCGCCGTCGTGGAGCAGGCCCGGGCTCTGCGCGGAACGCGCAACACCGTTTTATTCCTCGATGAAGTGCATCGCTTCAACAAGGCGCAGCAGGACGCATTCCTGCCCTACGTTGAGGACGGAACGCTGATCTTCATCGGCGCGACCACCGAGAATCCTTCGTTCGAGGTCAACAATGCGTTGCTGTCGCGCGCGCGGGTGTATGTCTTGAAGTCGCTGCAGACCGAGGATCTCGGCAAGCTTCTGGATCGCGCCATCTCGGACAAGGATCGCGGCCTGGGCTCATTGAATCTGCAAATGGACGCTGACGCGCGCGAACTTCTGCTGGCCGCCGCCGATGGCGATGCGCGCCGCATGCTCAATCTGCTGGAGACCGCCGCTGACTTGAGCGTCGCGCAGGGCGAGGTGCGCCGATTGGATCTCGACACCACGCGCGCGGTGATCGGCAGCACCTACGTGCGATTCGACAAGGGCGGCGAGAATTTCTACGACCAGATCTCGGCGCTGCACAAGTCGGTCCGCGGCAGCGATCCCGACGCCGCGCTGTATTGGCTGTGCCGCATGCTCGCCGGAGGCTGCGATCCCTTGTATGTCGCGCGCCGCGCACTGCGCATGGCGAGCGAGGATATCGGCAATGCCGATCCACGAGCCCTGACCATGGCGTTGGAGGCCTGCGCGGTGTACGAACGGTTGGGCAGTCCCGAGGGCGAGTTGGCCATTGCTCAGGCCGTCGTCTTCATGGCCTGCGCGGCCAAGAGCAATGCCGTGTACACGGCGTTCAATGCGGCAACCGAGGACGCGACGAGCCTGGGATCGCTGCACGTGCCCGCTGCACCTGCGCAATGCGCCGACGCGCCTGATGAAGGAGATCGGTTACGGCAAGGGCTACCGCTATGCGCACGACGAACCGGGCGGCTATCGCCGCTGGCGAGCGCTATTTTCCCGATGAAATGCCGGAGCGCCGCTACTATGTGCCGGTCACGCGCGGTCTGGAGATAAAAATTGGCGAAGCGCTGGCCGCGCGCCGCGCGCGCGACTCGAAGGCGCGGGATGCCGGTAAGGCATGAGCGTGCGCTTCTTCTATAATGGCGGGATTCGGGATGGCGACAAACAAGTTAAATGACGGGAACTACTGTTAAAGGAATCGATCGTGCTTGATCCGAAGCTGTTGCGCAGCGATTTACCCGGTGTGGCTGCCGCACTGGCGAGGCGTGGCTTTGTACTCGACGTGCAATCGTTTGCCGCGCTCGAAGAGCAGCGCAAAAGCGCGCAAATCGAGTCGGATCGACTTCGCGCCGAGCGCAATGCCAATGCCAAGGCGATCGGATTTGCCAAGTCCAAGGGCCAGGAGCTTGCCGCGCTGCTGGCTGCCGGCGAATCCCTGGGCAGCGAGCTGCAAGGCGTGGAGCGCCGGCTGGAAGCCGTTCAGTCGCAAATTGATGATTTGCAGATGGGCCTCCCGAACATCCTGCACGCGAGCGTTCCTGAGGGACACGACGAGACGGCAAATGTCGAGGTGCGCCGCTGGGGCATGCCGCGGGAGTTCACCTTCGAACCCAAGGATCATGTGGCGCTGGGTGAGCGATTGGGCATGGACTTCGAGGCCGCGGGCCGGATCTCCGGAGCGCGCTTCGTGGTGATGAAGGGAATCCTCGCGAAGCTGCATCGCGCCCTGGCGCAATTCATGCTGGATCTGCATGTGCGTGATCACGGCTATCGCGAGGTCTACGTGCCCTACCTGGTGCATGCCAATGCCTTGGTCGGCACGGGACAGCTGCCGAAATTCGAGCAGGATCTATTTGCAGTGCGCGGCGATCCAGGTTTCTACCTGATTCCCACGGCCGAAGTGCCGCTGACAAATCTGGTCCGCGATCAGATTCTGGTCTCCGAACGCCTGCCGCTCAAATTTGTTGCGCACACGCCTTGCTTTCGTTCCGAGGCTGGTGCCGCGGGCAAGGATACGCGCGGCATGATCCGCCAGCACCAGTTCGACAAGGTCGAGATGGTGCAAATCGTGCGACCGGAGAATTCTTACGCGGCGCTGGAGGAAATGACCAGCCACGCCGAGGATGTGCTCAAGGCGTTGGAGCTGCCGTATCGGGTGCTGGCACTGTGCGCGGGCGACACGAGCGCACACAGTGCCAAGACCTATGATCTCGAGGTCTGGCTGCCCTCGCAGAAAAGGTATCGGGAGATTTCATCCTGCAGCAATTGTGAATCGTTTCAAGCGCGTCGGATGCAGGCTCGATGGCGCAACCCCGAGACCTGCAAAACCGGAACTCGTGCACACGTTGAACGGATCAGGCGTCGCGGTCGGCCGCGCTTTGGTGGCAATTTTGGAGAATTATCAGCAGGCAGACGGCAGTATCGTCATACCGGCCGCGCTGGCACCCTACATGGGTGGGGCCAGCCTGCTGCAGCCTTGAGCAGCAGGCTGGCCGCTCGCGGAGACCCGGTCTACCTGCGGCTGCCCATCAACAGGCTCAGCACATACCAGAACATGAGCGCGATCGATGCGAACAACTGCATTGCCGCCGACACGTAGCGATCTTCCGGATAGACCCGGATGATGTTCGACGTATCGTAGAGCACGGCGGCGCCCGCGAAGCCGATCATGGCCACCGAGAACCAGGTGCCCAGCTGGAAGCCGAATACCGCACCGCCGATGATCGCCAAAAGCGCCAGCACGCCGCCCCACATCAAAATGGCCCGCAGGAAGGAGAAATCCTTGCGGGTACGATGCGCAACGACCATCAGACCACCGGCACCCAGGGCGGTGATCAAGGTTGCGCTATCGATGGCACCCGGCGCCTTCTTGTCGGCGATGTACAGCAAGGGCACGAAGATCAATGCTTCCATCGTTATGTACATACCATACGAGAAGTACTGCATGCCGAGGGAAGTGGAGGATTGCGCAGTGCGCGTCGCCAGCCAGCCCACCAGCATGAAGGCGCCGAGAATCAACAGCCAATTCACGCTCAGCATGTAGCGAGCAATCTGGTACGCCAGTCCCGATTCGAACAACGCCAGCTCGATCAGAATGAACGCCAAAATGCCGCCGACCACGTGCGTGTAGGTGCGCGTGATGAACTGCGCACGGCTATCGATGCCCGAGCTCGGGAAAGCAGAATTACTACTTGGGAAAGTGGCCATCGTCTCCTCCAGTAAAAGCCTAGGGGCCTATTTTAGCACCCCCACGCTGGGGGTGCCGGATTGGCCCGGTTGAGGGAATAATGAGGGTAGGCGGCGATGATTCAATGGTTTAAGGCCGGAGTCGGGTAAAATCTCGCCGCTGCAATCGGAGAGGTGGCAGAGCGGTTGAATGCACCGGTCTTGAAAACCGGCGTGGTAGCAATACCACCGTGAGTTCGAATCTCACCCTCTCCGCCAAATCAAAAGGGCCTGTCTTTCGGGCGCTTTTGATTTGGCGGTGCAGGGCGCGTGGACGAACCCACCGAGTTCGACAAAAATCGCGGAGCGATTTTTGGACGTCGCGGCTTTGCCGCGGCGGTCCGGAGCGAAGCGGAGGACGAGCGGCCGTCCCCGGGCCGCGAGCAATCTCACCCTCTCCGCCAAAAATGCGTTGTGAAGTCCCAAGCAGCGGCTCACTGGAAGACATACACAACCTGTTGGCCCGCAATTCCATTGACCGTGGCAAACCCGCGTAGGCGGTTCTTGACATGTGCACCACATGCAATTAGCCTCAACGCATGTCAAAGATGATCCAACTGCGCCACGTCCCTGACTCCCTGCACCGACAGCTCAAGGCACGCGCCGCCTTGTCGGGTTTGCCTTTGTCCGACTATCTAATCCGCGAAGTCCGAAAGATCGCCGAGCAACCGACACTCGAGGAAATGCGCGAACGATTGCGCCGGCGGGATCCCTATCGAGGCAAGAGCGTGCCGACCGACCTTGTCCGCGCGGAGCGAGATGGTCGTTGATTGTCATCGATGCCTCAGCATTGATCGAAATTCTGCTGCGCACTGTGCGGGCAGAGCCGCTGATGAAACGCGCCTTGGAGGCGTCGGAACACATGCATGCTCCCCAGTTGCTCGATATTGAAATCACGCAAGTCCTGCGGCGCCTGGTACAGAGAAAGGAAATATCCGCGGCCCGGGCTGAGCAGGCGCTCGATGATCTTGCCGATCTGGTCATTGAGCGACACGAACACCAGAGTCTGGTGCGGCGAATCTGGCAAATGCGCGATTCGCTCACCGCCTACGATGGCGCGTACGTGGCGCTCGCCGAAGCGCTGGAAGCACCGTTGTTGACCTGCGACGCAAAATTGGCAGGCGCTCACGGACATGACGCAAAGATCGAACTCATCGCCGACTAACCGGGTGTTGGGGGCCATGCGCTTACCGGGGTTTAAGATACAATCGCGCGCGAGTCGTGCGACTTGAAAGATCGCGTTCCGGATGAAGGGAACAATGGATGTCCGAAGCCGATGAGTTGAATTCCAGCCCGCGCCCCACGGTTTTCTTAAGCTACGCCTCCGCCGATCGCGAGGCGGCGCGAATCCTCAAGGATGCGCTGCTCACCTTCGGGCTGGAGGTATGGTACGACGAGAGCGAATTGGGCGGCGGGGAAGCCTGGGATCAGAAGATCCGCAAACAGATTCGCGAATGCGACTACTTCATGCCGCTCATCTCAGGCCAGACAGAAGCGCGGCACGAGGGCTATTTTCGCCGCGAGTGGCGCTTGGCGGTCGAGAGAACCCTCGACATGGCGGACGATCATGCCTTCCTGCTGCCGGTGGTCATCGACGACACGGCTCAATCCGGAGCGCGGGTCCCGGAAAAATTCTTCACCATCCAGTGGCTTCGCGTTCCCGGCGGGCGGCCCACTGCGGCCTTGGAAGCGCTATGCCGGCGCCTGGCTTCGGGCGCACCCGTCGCGACCGCGCCGCCGCCGACGGCTTCGGCGCTGCGGCCAGGCAAACGGCGCTCACAGGCGGTGCCGGCCCAATATCCTCTATTCCCGATCGAGCAGCCGCAACAGAAGGTACGGTTCTGGTTTCAGGTCGTTGGCTGGGCATTGCAATCGGCTTGGGTATTTTTCAAACAACTGCCCCGATGGATAAGGATTATTGTTTCTGTTTGGCTGTGCGTGGTGTTGCTTTCCAAAGGATGCAGCAGCAACCATCATGAATCCCGGGACATGTCTGCAGCGGAACGCGAGAAACTGCGCGCGATCTCCGACAAATACCATGGCAGCCTGGACAAGGGCGACATCGCAAAGCTCGCCTCGCAAATCGCCCGTATCGCCTCGGATGGGGACGCTGAAACGCCGTTGGAGCGAAGCCCGGTGCTGGCGATTCCCTTCATGGCGCCCGCGGGCGATGCGGCAGCGGGAAAAATGGCGGATGCCACCTTTGCACTGGTGTACGGGAAGGTGGCGATATCCCATCGCGGGCAGGTCGGACTGGACAAGGAGACCGTGCCCTGCAGCGATCTGAAGGCTGCGTTGAATCGTGGGCAAGCGAATCATTCGCTCTATGTTCTCTGCGGCGCTGTCAGCACCGCAGGGTCGGCGCAGGCACTCACAGTCAAAATCGCATCCGTGGCGGACGGTTCGGTGACTTGGTCGAAGTCTTATGCGGTTGCGGGCGCCGATCCTGCGCAGATCGCGGCCGACGTCGACGCCCATATGCCTTCCCTCAAAGAGAACTAGACCTCCAGCCGGTCTTCGGGACGGGCCACCAGCGCGTACAGCACGGGCATCAGGAATACGCTGATCAGAAGCCGCGTGAACAGCCCGCTGACGATGACCAAGGCAAATGGGCGCTGTGAATCCGTGCCGACGCCGGTGGCCAGCGCCACGGGCAGCAAGCCCAATGCTGCGACCAGTGCCGTCATCATGATGGGACGCAGCCTTAAAATGGCGCTTTCCCGGATGGCCTCCGCCAAGGGAGTGCCCTCGCGGCGAAGTTCGTTGACATACGAAATATAGACCACCGCAGTTTGCACCGACACGCCGAACAGGGCGAGGAAGCCGATGCCGGAGGACACTGAAAACGGTGTGCCGGTAAGCCACAGCGCCACGATGCCGCCCACCGGCGCCGACAGCACCACGCCGAGCACCGTGATCAACGGAAATTTGAAATTGCTGTAGAGCGCGAACAGCAACAAGAATATCAAAAATAAAGTCAACGGCAGAATGATGCTCAGTTGATGACGCGACGCGGTGTATTCGGAATATTCGCCGCCCCAGTCCAAACGATAGCCTTGCGGCAGCTTGACCTTGGCGTCGACCTGCTGCATGGCATCGTCGACGGCTCCCGCAAGATCACGCCCTTCGATGGAGAACTGCACGCCGATGTAGCGCGAATTGTCCTGCCGATAGATGAACGATGCGCCGCTGGCCACCTGAATATCCGCAAACTCCTTGAGAGGAATCTGCTGTCCGGCAGGGGTGGCCACCAGAATGTTGCCGATCTCGCCGGGATTGTCGCGGTATTCGCGCTCCAGACGGACGATGAGATCGAATTCCTTTTCCTCCTGCACCACGGAGGTCGCCACGTCTCCGCCGATCGCCGTTTGAATCAAGGCATTGATGTCGGCGACGTTCACCCCGTAGCGCGCAATTTTGGCGCGATCGATCTTGATGTTGAGGCTGGGCTGTCCGAGTTCCTGTACCAAGGTCACCTCGCGGATACCGCGCACCTGCTCCAGGATCTGTTTGATGGCTTTCCCTTTCTGTTGCAGGGTATCCAAATCGCGGCCAAAGACCTTCACGGCAAGCGCGCTCTTCAAGCCCGTCTCTGCCTCGTCCACCGCATCCTCAGCCGGCTGTGTGTAATTGAAGTTGATGCCCGGGAATGCCACGAGCTTCTTATTCACGGCTTCGATCAGACCTGCCTTGTCGTGGTACGAACCGTTCCACGTCGAGTAGGGTTTCAGGCCGACGAAGAATTCAACGTTGAAAAATCCGGTCGGGTCCGTGCCGTCGTCGGGACGTCCGAGTTCCGAGGCCACCGTCGTGACCTCCGGAAAGGAGCGCAAGATCTGCCGCACTTTCGGGGCGATTTTCGCCGATTCATCATAGGAGATCGTATAAGGCATCGTGGCCCGCACCCAGAGCGCTCCCTCATCCAGGTGCGGCATGAACTCGGCGCCGATGCGCGGCACCAGCAGCAGCGAGGCGGCCAGCAGCACGCCTGAGGCCAGGGTCGTTCCCCAGGTATGGGCAAGACAGAAATCCAGACCTTTGGCGTAGACCGATTTGATCGCCTCGAAGGCCGCGTTGCGCCGCTCCGTGACTCCCTTGCGCATGAACCACGCGCAAAGCACGGGCAGCAAGGTCAGCGTCACGATCAGTGAGCCGATCAAGGCGAACACCATGGTGTCCGCCATGGGTTTGAACAGCGTCCCGGAAGGACCCGACAGGACGTAGATCGGCAGGAAACTGGCCACGATCACGGCAACGGCGTAGAACAGCGGCCGGTCCACCTCGGCGGCCGCATGCGTGATGATTTCCCTGACGTTGAGCGGCGTGCCGCCGCGGGCGGCGATCTGGCGGAATATGTTTTCCACCATCACCACCGCGCCGTCCACCAGGATTCCAAAGTCCACCGCTCCTATCGACAGCAGGTTGGCGGAGGCATTCTGCAAATCCAGGCAGATGAACGCGAACCACAGGGCCAGCGGAATCGTGCAGGCCACAATGAGGCCCGCACGAAAGTCGTAAAGAAAAAATATCAGCACCACGATGACCAGCAGCATGCCGCGCAGCAAATTGCGTTCGACGGTCTGGGTGGTCAGCTCGATCAGATCGCTGCGATCATAGAAGGGAAGTACCTTGACATCCTTGGGCAGGACCTCCTCGTTGAGTTCCTTGGTCTTCGCCTCCACTCCCTTCAAAACGTCCTGGGTCTTCTCGCCCGTCCGCAGCCGGATGACGCCTTCCACGGCATCGTCCTGATCCATGAAGCCGAACTCGCCGAGGCGCGGAGCAATGCCAATGACGACACGGCCGACGTCTTTCACCAGCACCGGCGTGCCGTCATGGACCGCCACGACGACGTTGCCGATGTCCTCCTGAGTATTGAGACGCCCCAGGCCGCGTACGTAATAGAACTGCCCGCCTTGCGAATAAAATCCCCCGCCGGCGTTGCCATTGTTGGCCGCCAGCGCGCTTTCCACCTGCGCAACAGACAAACCCACGGAGGCCACTTTGGCTGGATCGAGCAGCACCTGGTATTGCATCGTCCCGCCGCCAAACCCCGAGTCATCCGCCACGCCGCTGACGGACTTGTATTGCGGTTCGACGATCCAATCCTCGAAGGTCTTGAGCTCCATCGGCGACCGGTCGGAGCTCTGCAGCACGTAGCGATAGATCAGCCCCGACGGCGAGGACAGGGGCGCCACCGACGGTGTCACGCCCTCCGGCAACGACAGACTTGGGATGCGATCGAATGCCTGCTGGCGCGCAAAATAGTTATCGGTGCCGGTGTGGAACGTCATGATGACGTCTGACAATCCGTACAGGGAGATGGAACGGATGGTCGTCATCTGCGGCATGCCGTTCATTTCCCGTTCGACGGGAATGGTGATGAGACGCTCGACTTCCTCCGAGGCATGGCCGGGCCATTGGGTGATGATCTCGACGATCGGCGGCGACAGATCCGGATAAGCGTCCACCGGCAACCGATCCAGCGACCGGGTGCCTGCGCCGATCAATACCGCCGTCATGAGCACGACAAGGAATCCTTGCCGCAGCGACGAGGTCACGATCCGATTCATGAAGGAAGACGATCGCGGTGCGGAACCGTGTGGAGCCGGATCCGCGCTCATTGATTTTGCATGAATTGGACGAAGATGCCGCCGTCGCTCACGATCTTGTCGCCGGCCCGCACGCCGTCCGTGATCTCGTACCGATCGCCGGCGCGATATCCGATGCTCACGTGCTGGCGTGCGAAGCTGTCGTCGGATTGAAGGACATACACGAACGGCAGGTTTACATCGTCGCGCAGGATGGCCGAAACCGGGACCAGAAGTCCGCTGCTTTCCTGGCGGGACTGTATTTGCACGTGGACATACATCTGCTTTTTGAGGAAATCGCCCGGATTTTTGACGACCACACGGGCTACCACCGAACGCGTGTCGGGATCGACCAGAGCCGAGATGTTGTCCACCGTTCCAACGAATTTGTTTCCGCCAACACCGGTAACGACCTCCGCCTGATCGCCGATTCCGATGGCCGTCAATTCCGAGCCGAAGATTTGCGCCATGACCCAGACGCGCGACAAGTCCGCCACCGTGAAGCAAGCTGTGGTGCCCGCCTGCAGCAGCTGCCCCGGCGTGATGAGCTTCTCCACCACGGTTCCCGCGATCGGCGCGCGAATGACGCCGTCAAGATGGGGGATCGGCCGCCCTTCCTGGACGTCCTTGATGATGGGCACCGGAATCTGCAGCGACACCAAGGTCTTGAGCGCAGCCTCGCGGTCAGCCTCGGCATTGACTGCGTCGGTTTCCGCTTGATCCGCCTCACGCTTCGACACGCCGTTGTGCTGAATGAGATCTTTGTCGAGATCTGCCAGGCGCCGCAACGTTTGCGCCGTGGCGCGCGCTTTTTGATAGGAACTGATGGCGGCGGCAAAGTCCGGCGAGTCGACGATGGCCAGCGGATCGCCTTGTTTGACATGCTGGCCCAGGGACACGAGCAGCCGCGAGACCGGACCGGAAAAAGCCGCGAGCACGCTGGTCGCCTGATCATTGTCGAAATCCACGACGCCGGTGGTTTCGATGGCCTTGTGGTACTTCAGCGATGCAACGCTGTACAGGCCGATTTGTTGCCGCTGCGCCTGTGTGAGTTTCACATTGCTCGGCGTCGGCGCCGCGCCCTGTGCGTTGGCGTCGGTTTTGGAGGAGCAGCCCGTCACCCACAACACCGCGGCCAGCGTCAGGCAGGCCGCGGGTGCAAATTTAAGGCAATGTTTTGCAAACGGCATTTTGCAGATCAACCTAATGTTCATGATTGTCTTTGGCCAGATCTGCGCGATGCCACCAGCCGCCGCCCAACGCTTGAAAGAGCGCCGCACTATCGGCAAAGCGGTTGGCCTGTGCCTGGATCAGGCTGATGCGCGCCTGTTGATAGGCTTGTTCCGCGCTCAACAGCGCGAGATATCCGGCATAGCCGTCCTGCCACTGTCGTTGCGCCAGATCGAGCGTCACCTTCGCGGCGTCCGCGGCGGTTGCGGCCGCTTTCAGACCCGCGGCATCCTGCTCGAGCGCGGTCAAGGTGTCGGCGACGTTTTGCAAGGCCGTGAGAACCGTGCCGCGATATTGCTCCGCCGCCTGCGTGTAGGCCGCCTTGGCGGCGCGTTCCTGATGCAGCAGCGTGCCCCCCTGGAAAATCGGCGCGGTGAGCGATGCGCCCACGCCCCAAAAGCCCGTTCCCGAGGTGAATAATTGATCCACTGCCGCCGCCGAACTTCCGGCGCTGGCGGTCAAAACGATATTGGGCAGCCGATTCGCAATGGAGACGCCGATCTTGGCGCTGGCATCGTGTAGATTTTCCTCCGCTTGCAGCACGTCAGGACGCTGCGCCACGAGCGTGGACGGCAGACTCACCGGCAAGTCCTCAGGCAACTGCAATGTCGCGAGCTCGAAGTTTTCGGTGGACGCCTGGTTGGGTGGTTTGCCGGCCAGCACCGCCAGCAGGTCGCGCAGCTGGGCGAGCTGTTTAATGAGCGGGGGGAGGGTGGCGGCGACCTGCGCGAGCTGGGCTTGCTGTGCAGCCAGGTCAAGCCCGCTCGCGTACCCCTTCGCGAATTGATACTCGAGGATTTTCAGCATGTTCGAATTGAGGTCGATCAACTGTTGGGTCGCCTCGATCTGCATCTGCACCGAGCCGATTTGAATCGCCGTGACCACCACGTTGGCGGTCAAGGTGGTGTAAGTCGCGATCATTTGATAGCGAACCTCCTGTTCCTGGGCCTGCAACGACTCCACGGTCCGGCGGTTCAAACCGAAAACGTCGGGAACATAAGACACGCTGACCTGCGGCGTGAATAGATTGTAGAGAAAGGCGTTCGAGTTGAGCGTGGGCGAGATTTGCCCCGACTGTCTTTGACGGGTTGCCGAAACGTTGGCCGCGACGCTGGGGTAGTAGGCACCGTGCTGCGCCAGCACGTTTTCCCTGGCCACCGACAGTGCTGCCTGCGCGGCTTTCAAGTCGTGATTGTTCGAGAGCGATTCTTCAATCAGCTGATTGAGCGGCGCGGAATGAAACAGGGTCCACCAGTCCGCGGATATGTCCACTCCGTTGGCGAAATGCTGCGCCTGGCCACCCGGTACATTGTCCGTGGCGGCGGTGGTGGCCAGGGGAGCGGCGGTATACTCGTTGACGTCGGGTGCGGCGGGTTTCTCGAAATTGGGACCCACCGCGCAGCCGGCGATGAGCAAGGTACTCATTGCAGCGATGCAGGGTGCGTGCGATTTACGCGATTGCGTAGTGTAGGCTTGCTGGATGGGCAATTTAGTCTCGACGTGCGATAGTTTCAGCAGCTCTCGAACGTCCGCCGGTTTTTAATAAATATACTATGGTTCGAGCGGGAACCTCGGCGAGAGTTCGGATTTTATTAATAAGTACGCGGGGAGATATGCGTCTATCTAACTGGATCTTCATCGTTCTGGCAGCAATCGGATCGGGCGCGGCCGCGCAGCAGGTGACCGGGCAACCCGCGGCCGGCGGCAATTCCTCTGCCGGCGGCTCCACTGTGGTGACTCAAGGCGCCGCGCTATTCAAGGCCCGCTGCGCATCCTGCCACGATCCTGCGGTCGAGCGAGCGCCGCCCAAGGACGCCCTGGCCCGGCACTTCCCCGACGAAATTGCGGCGGCGCTCAAAACCGGCGTCATGCAACCGATGGCCGCCGGCTTGAGCGATGAGGACATTCATGCCATCGCCCTTTATCTCAGCATCGTGAGTTTCGATGGAAAGGACGAGCGGGCCGGCGACCCGCCGACCTGCTCGAGCACAGCGAAATTTTCGATGTCGGGCCCCGGTTGGAACGGCTGGAGCATCGATGCGCACAACTCGCGCCTGCAACCCGACCCCGGACTCGCGATCGCCGATGTGCCTCGATTGAGGGTCAAATGGTCCATGACCTATTCCGGCGGCCGCTACGGCCAGCCGACCGTGGTTGGCGGCAGGTTGTTCCTGACGAGCTCCAGCGGCCGAATTTATTCGCTCGACGCGAAGACCGGATGCATGCACTGGCGATTTGACGCGGACGCGGGCGTGCGCACCACACCGATGATAAGCCAGATTCGGGGAGTGACCCCCAGCGGCTATGTCATGTTCTTCGGCGATTTGCAGCGCGAAGTTTACGCACTCGATGCGGCCACCGGGAAATTGCAATGGAAGGTCAAAGTCGAGAGTCATCCGCGCGGCGTGCTCACCGGCGCGCCGGTGCTATATAAGAATTTGCTGTACGTGCCGCTTTCATCCTACGAGGAGACCGCGGGCGGCGTGGGCTCTTATGGATGCTGTACGGCTCGTGGCGGATTGGCCGCATTGGACACGAAGGACGGCAGGCTGGTCTGGAAGACCTACGCGATCGAACAGGAACCGCAACCCACCGTCAAGAATTCCGCGGGCACGCAGATGTACGGGCCGGCGGGAGGGGCAGTTTGGTCGTCGCCCACGATCGATGCCAAGCGAGGTGTGGTCTACATCGGAACCGGCGACAGCTACACGGATGTGAAGGAAGACGGCTCAGATGCCATCCTTGCGTTGGACCTTGTCACCGGCAAGGTCAAGTGGAGAAATCAGGTTACTCAGAACGACAGCTTTCTGATGGGTTGCTATAAACCGGGCACGGTCAATTGCCCGACCGTCGTCGGGCCGGATCTTGATTTCGGGGCATCGCCAATCCTGTTCACTTTGCCAGACGGCAAGCAGATCATCCTCGCCGGCCAGAAATCCGGCGTCGTATTCGGCATGGACCCAGACCAGGCCGGTAAGACCCTTTGGCACAACAAGGTGGGAAATGGGGGTCCCTTGGGCGGCGTGGAGTGGGGCATGGCCGCCGACGCCACGCAGCTGTATGTACCGATTGCCGATCTTTTTGTCCCGCCGCCCAACGGCAAACCGGGATTGTCCGCGCTGAATCCCGTCACCGGCGAGCTGCTATGGTCCACGCCCGCGCCAAAGGTTCCCTGCGGCTTCGCCGGAAGGTGCTTGTATGGGCAGTCCGCGGCGCCCACCGTGATTCCAGGCTTGGTGCTCTCGACCACCCTCGACGGCCACTTGCGAGCCTACAAGGTCAGTGATGGAGCGATCGTTTGGGATTTCGATACGGCCGGTCAAAAATATCAGACCATCAATGGGGTGAAGGAGCAGCCCGGCGGATCGCTCGATGTGGCGGGTCCCACCGTGGTGGGCGGAATGCTGTATCTCATCTCAGGATACGCAGGCGCGCTCGGCGGATTGCCGAACAATGTGCTGTTGGTGTTTTCAGTGGACGGAAAGTAAATGCGCGCGGTCCTCAATCATGTCGCACTCGGATTGGCGGTGGCACTGGCAACCGGCAGCGCCGGCGCGGCTCCGGGGCCGGAAATCTCCGTCAGCTTCGCGGCCGCGCAGAGCGATGTTCCGCTGGACGGAAGGATCATTCTGCTGCTCAGCCGCGACTTGAGCCGCGAGCCGCGCAGTCATGTCGAACCCGACGAACCGCTGGCCAGCCCGTTTATTTTTGGGCAGAACGTCGAGCGGCCTGGCGCCGGGAGCAACGGTGCTTGTCGATGACAAGGCCTTCGGTTGGCCGGCGGCGCACCTATCGGCAGTACCCGCCGGCGATTATCTGGTGCAAGCCGTTCTCAATCGCTATGAAACCTTTCACCTGGCCGATGGCCGCGTATTGCAGCTCCCGCCGGACAAGGGTGAGGGACAGCAATGGGCGATCAAGCCCGGCAATCTGTATTCGTTGGCGCGCCCGCTGCACCTCGACAAGACGCATCCCGTAAAGATCGCACTGATTCTCGATCAACAGATTGCGCCGCTCACGCCGCCGGCGGACAGTGAGTTTGTGCGGCATATCCGCATCCGCAGCGAGTTGCTATCGCGATTTTGGGGGCGGGACGTGTACCTCGGCGCGCATGTCCTGGTGCCCAAGGGATTCGACGCGCATCCGCAGGCACGCTTTCCGCTTATGGTATTTCACGGGCATTACCCGCAGGACATCTCGGGATTTCGCACCACGCCGCCGGATGAGAATCTGAAGCCGGACTATTCGCAGCGCTTCCATCTCGCGGGCTATAACCGCATCCAGCAACAGGAAGCCTACGCTTTTTATCAGAAATGGATTTCCGCAGACTTTCCACGCTACCTCGTGGTCGAAATCGAGCATGCGAATCCCTATTACGACGACAGCTATGCGGTGAATTCCGCCAATCTCGGTCCGTACGGCGATGCCATCAACCAAGAGTTGATTCCCGAGATCGAGCGGCGCTTTCGCGGCATCGGCGCCGGCTGGGCGCGTTTCACCTACGGCGGATCGACCGGCGGCTGGGAGGCGCTGGCCACGCAGGTCTTCTATCCCGATATGTACAACGGCGCTTTTGCCGCATGCCCGGATCCGATCGATTTTCGGGCATATACCATCATCAATCTTTACAAGGACAGCAACGCCTATCCTGTTGCAGGGCGAGGCCTTGACGGTCGAGCGTCCGGCGTTGCGCAATTATTTGGGAGAGGTGTTCGCGACTCAACGCGATGCCAACTACATGGAACTGGCGCAGGGCGATCGCAGCCGGTCCGGCGGCCAGTTCGATATCTGGCAGGCGGTGTTCGGACCCGTCGGCGCGGACGGATACCCAAAACCGATATTCGACAAGGTGACCGGGGTCATTGATGCCGGCGTGGCCGCTTATTGGCGGGATCACTACGACCTGTCATTCATCATTGCGCGCGATTGGCACAGTTTGGCGCCGAAACTCAAGGGGAAAATACATCTCTACGTGGGGAACGGCGACAACTATTTCCTGACCGATTCGGTGTACTTCGCACAGGAAAGGCTGGAGTCGCTGCAGCCGGCATATGAGGGCTCGGTGGCTTACGGCGATCGCGCGGAGCATTGCTGGAACGGCGATCCCAAGCTTCCCAACGCGTATTCGCGGTTGCACTACAACTATCAATATCTGCCGCAGATTCTCAAGCGAATTGAGGAAGCAGCGCCCGCGGGCGCGGACCTCAAGAGCTGGCGCTACTAACGGCTGGCCAGGCTGGGACAGGCTCCTAAGAAGCCGCCCGGGCAGGGCCCGGTATGACCGACGGATCGCTCAAGAATTGCTTGGTCCGCTCGAATTCCTGCCGCAGCAGAAGTTGGCAGTTCTGCAGCGTCTGTAGATCGGCGGCGCTACTGTCCGATTCCATGCGCTGCGCGATGGCCAGCAAGGAAATTGCGTGAACGTTGGCGCAAGCGCCCTTTAATTTGTGCGTGGCCCGCGCCAACGCAGCACGGTCACAGTCGTTTATTGCCGCCGCAATCTCCGTCAATTGCGCATCGCCGCCGACAATGAAAGCCGCGGCCAATTCTTGCGCAAAGGCATCATCGCCGCCGGTCACATCGCGAAACCCGCGCAAGTCGACCGGCGCGGCCATGTGATCCGCGGTCATGTGATCCGCGGCCATTGATTCGACGATGGCCGGCGCTTGCGGGGCAGCCGGCGCTTGCGCGGCAGCAAGCGGCGTGGCGGGCGTGGCGGCGGCCTCGATTCTCTCCAGTCCGAATTTCTGCAGCAAGCTGCGTAAGCGCTCAACCTCGATGGGCTTGGTCAGATAACCGTCCATGCCTGCCGCCTCGCATCGCTCCCGATCGCCGCTCATGGCGTTCGCCGTGAGCGCGATGATGGGCACATGTTTGTCAGTCTCCAACGCGCGGATCATGCGCGTCGCAGTCATGCCGTCCATGACCGGCATCTGCACATCCATCAGAATGATGTCAAAGTGCTGCTTTCGATAGGCGGCAATGCCCTCCGCGCCGTTGCTCGCGACCTCTACGGTGCATCCCAGGCGCTCGAGAAATTTCACGGCGACCTTTTGGTTGACGAAATTGTCCTCGACCAGCAACACTTGTCCGCCAAAACGCCGCTGCGCTGCCGATTGAGTGAGCATGTTGAGCGTGATCATGGGCTGCGTGTCCATCTGCCACTGACGTGGACCACCGGCCATTACGCGCGCCACGGCGTCCAGCAATTCGCGCACCCGCACCGGTTTGGTAAGGTAGGCGGCAAAGCCCAGCGCGGCAAGGCGCGGCGTGTCTCCGTGACGATCCAACGAGGTGAGCATCACCAGCCGCACATCGGCAAGCTCGGGCATGTTGATGATGCGCTCGCCGAGCATGGCGCCGTCCATGTCGGGCATTTGAAAATCCGTGATGACCATGTCAAACGGGCGCTTCGATGCAGTCGCCTGACGCAATGCGTCCAAGGCCGAGGCGCCGCCGGCAACGCTGGTCACGGTGTAGCCGGCGTGCACGAGTTGCGAGGTCAGGACGCGCCGATTGGTCAAATTGTCGTCGACCACGAGGATGTGGCCGCCCAAGGGCGCAGCCGCCTGCGGTTCCGGCGTCGCCGTCTCGATCGGCTTCAAGGGCAACCTGAAGAAAAACTTCGAGCCCGCCCCCTCCTCGCTGGTGACACCAATCTCGCCGCCCATCAATTCGACCAGCCGGCGTACGATGGACAATCCCAGGCCCGTGCCGCCGAAATGCCGCGTGGTCGAGGAATCGGCTTGCACGAATGGCTGGAAAAGGGTTGCCAGCGTGTTCTCGGGAATTCCGATGCCGGTATCGCGCACTTCGAAGTAAGTCGATGATCGGCCATTGCGGTCGGTTTCGGCGCGAACTTCGATGACGATCTCGCCGTTCTTGGTGAACTTGATCGCGTTGCTGACCAGGTTGACCAAACACTGCCGCAGCCGTTGCGGATCGCCGAGCACGCGCTTGGGGATTCCTGGTTCAACGTTGACGATCAGTTCCAAGCCCTTGATGGCGGCCTGAAACGCCATCATGGAACCGACATCCTCGATATTGGCGCGCAAATCGAGCTCGATTGATTCCAATTCCAGCTTGCCGGCCTCGATCTTCGAAAAATCCAAAATGTCGTTGATGACGGTGAGCAGCGAGTCGGCGCTGGAACGGATTGTTTCCGCGTAGTCGCGCTGCGTGCGATCGAGCGGCGTCTCGATCAGCAGTCCCGTCATGCCGATGATGCCGTTCATCGGCGTGCGGATTTCGTGGCTGACGTTCGCCAGGAAATGGCTCTTGGCGCGGCTCGCGGCTTGCGCCGCTTCGGTCTGCTGGCGCAGCAACTCCGAGGCGGCGACTTCCTTGGAGACGTCCCAGGAAACCCCGAGTAGTCTCGAGGGTGCGCCGTGATCGTCGAGGATCAATCGTCCGAAATTCTGCACGTGAACAATGCTGCCGTCGGCGGCGCGCGCGCGATAGCGAAGACTGATGCGATTGCTGCGGTCGGCGAGCGCCGCGGCCACCGCCTCGCGCATCAATGCCCGATCCGCGGCGAGGACATGCGATTGCAGCCTGTCGACCTCCACGTCGCCGCCGTCAATGAGATGCGCCAGCGACTCGATCGGGTTCTCGATCCATAGGTAGCGGCGGGTCACGAGATCGAGTTCCCAGGAGCTGATGCCGGCGCTTTCGGTGGCGATGTTGACCTGATCCACCAGGCGCCGGTTCTCCTCGGCGCGCTTCTTCAGCATCTCCGTTGCCAGCACGTCGCGGGTGACATCCGCGGTCACGCCCACGACATAGCGCAGCTTGCCGTGCTTGTTGCGCATGATCCGGGCATAGTTTCGCATGTGATGCACTTCGCCATCGATGCCGCGAACTCGAAAGACGTATTCGTAGTAGTCCGCGTTGCTCTCGATCGCCTTGAGCGGCGCGCCAAGCATAATGTCGCGGTCTTCGGGCAGCACGATGGTCAGAATCTCCCGGAAATAATCCTGCAGCGGAACGTCGTCCATGCCGAAACACGGCGGGCGCGGTCCATGCCACGAGAAGCAATTGGTTTTGATGTCGAACTCCCAGGGGGCAATACCGGCCGCCTTGGTCGTGACATTGAGGCGCTCGATCAACGCGCTTTCGTGAGCCGCCTTGTGTTCCAGTTCCGCAGCGTGCAGGACCTCTTTCGTGACATCCCAACTCACGCCCATGAGGTGTGCCGGAGCGCCGTTTGAGTCCCGATGCACGCGCATGTGCGTCTGCACGTATTGAGGATCGGGCCGCGGATTGGCGGTGCGGTGTCGAACCGACAGGGCGGTGTCCGCGGCCGGTCCGGTGAGCGTCGCGCGCACCTCGCCCATCACTCTTGCGCGATCATCCACGTGGATGCAATCCTTAGGATTGAATTTCTCGGACCGGGGCACGCCGAATAGCGTCCAAAAACTGTCTTCGCCGGCAAATTCGTCGGTCTTCAGGTCGCTATCCCAGATGCTGATGCCGGCGGCTTCCGTCGCGAGCTTCAGCCGCAGCAACAGCTGCTTCTGCTGCTCGGCCTGTTCGGCAAACAAGGTCGCTGCACGCACTTGGGCGCTCATATCGATGGTCAAACCGACGACACGGATCGCACGGCCCTTATCGTTGCGGAACACTTCGCCGCGCAATTGCACCGGACGCACCGTGCCGTCGTGCTCCGTCACTCGATATTCGATTTCCATCGGCGCCTCGCCTTTGAGCGCCTTGATGAACGCGCGGCGGTAGCGCGGCCGATCGTCGGAATGCACCTTGCCGAGCATGACATCATCGGCATCGGCCTTAGCCGCCTCGATTTCAGTCCCGTACAACTCAGCGTGGTCGCCGCTGAACTGCATGGTGTTGTGAACGATATCCCATTCCCAAATCCGAACGCCTGCGCTACGGGTGACTTTGTCGAATCCCTCGAAGAACACCGCGTTTCCCAACTGAGGCGGTGGTCGCCTCGAGTACAGCGCGGCCGCGCAAGCGCCCGAGGTCAAAATCAACAGGGTGGTGCCGACGACGGCTATCGAAGCCGGATGCGGCAGCGATCCGGCTACAAAAGCAACGGCCGGCAGCGATACATAGGCGGCGAGTTTCCAGGACAGCAGACGGCGCCAGCCACCGCTGTGGCGCGGCATCGAGGGTAATTTAGGTGGAATGATGGCGCGCTCTTAAGGATCCTGTTTGCACAACCGCTCCCCGAGCGGGTGACTCGATATGCTTCATATCGGCGCGCAAATGGGCGTCTTTAACGCCGCCGGGGGCTAAAACGCGCCGGCGGTCACAAGGCGGGAGCTGGAGGACGGCGGGCCGGAAGGTGAGGGGCCCGGCGCGTGCCGGAGCCCCCCCCAAACCCCAATAATCGCTATTTGATGATGGCCTGATACGTCAGGGCATGGGACAAACCCCTCACGTCGGGCACGATGCCCACTTGAGTGGCCCCGGTTCCGGAGGCCTGTTGAATCATGCCGATCACGATCAGATCCTGAACCGGATCGATCCAGAACCAGGTACCGGCCGCACCGCCCCACCAATAGGAGCCCTTGCCGTAGTAGCCGCCGGCCGCCGCAGGATCGGTATAGACCGCGAAGTCCAGCCCAAACCCGGCGCCGGAACCGAAAACAGACATGCTCGGCGTCAATACGTTGGTGCGCATCAACTCAACCGTGAGCGGCGACAGCAGACGCACGCCATTCAGTTCGCCGCCGTTCAGCAGCATTTGACAGAAGCGCATGTAGTCGGTCGCGGTGGAAACCAATCCGCCGCCGCCGGAGGGAAAGGCCGGCTTTGCCGAGTAATCATGGTTGAAGCCGGCGTGCTCGGGCTCCAATTTGCCGTCCTTGTCGTAAATGTAGAATTCCGCGAGGCGGCCGACCTTTTCCTTCGGCACATAGAACCCGGTGTCAACCATGCCGAGCGGCTTGAAGATGCGCTTCTCCAGGAATTCCTCGAAAGGCATTCCGGAGAGCTTTTGCACAATATAGCCTTGAATGTCGACCGAGACGCTGTAGTGCCATTCGGTGCCCGGTTGTGCGTTCAGCGGCAGCTTGGCCACGCGCTTGATGAACTCATCGAGCGTGTTGTTGACATTGAGCACGTCGGCTTCGCGCTGCAATTTGTCGACCGGCGTGTTGCTGAAAAAACCGTAGGTGAAGCCGCCCGTGTGCGACATCAATTCGCGCATCGTCACCGGATGGGCTTGATCCTTGAGGACCATGTTGTTGTTCGCATCCGTGGCGTAGACCTTCAAATTGGCGAATTCCGGAATGTACTTGGCGACCGGATCATTGAGCTGCCACTTGCCCTGCTCGAACAGCATCATCATGGCGACACCGGTGATCGGCTTGCTCATGGAGTAGATGCGGAAAATGCTGTCCTTTTGCATGGGCGCACCGCTCGCTAGGTCGCGTTTGCCCGCCGCATCGAACTCGACCACCTTGCCGTGACGCGCGACCATCGTGACGACGCCCGCGAGCCGTCCCTGATCGACGAGCGCTTTCATGCCGGGGGCCAGCAGCGCCAGCCGCTCCGTCGACATGCCGACACTGTCGGGCTTCGCCGCAGGCAGGTCGGTCCCCGCCGCCAGCGCCGACGCAGCGGCAAAGGAGGCCAAAGATGTTATGGCCAGTAAACGCAGTAGACGCATGCGAACTCCCTCTTGTATGTTTGTTGGCAAACCGAAAGCGCAGTTTAGCTTAGGGAAGCGGCGCACGTCGCCTGGGCCGTCGCTGAATCGACCGGCGATTCTGCCAGGCGGTACGACTTTGGATTCCTAGCTCCGATCCAGCATCCAGTGCGCCATGAGCCCGAACAACACCGCGCGCGCCGGGGCATTTTCGTTGTGGACTTCATGAAGAAGGCCTGGATAGGTCACGAGTTGCTTGTCGCTTGAACTGATCGTTGCGATGAGCGTCGTTGAGCCGCTCGGCGGACAGACCTTGTCGGCTTCGCCATGCACGGCCAGCCAGGGCAGGGTGATCATCGAGGCCTGCTCGCGGCCCCGCTTGCAGGCAAGCGCAAATCCATACAGCAACCTCAAGCTCGCCGAACGTGGAACCAAGGGGTCGCTCATGTGCGCGCGCTGTTCCTCCTCCACCTGCGTGAGTGCGCTCGCGTCGATCCGTAGACTGATTTTCAGGCCGGGAAGAAGCGCTGACGCGAGCCGCAGCGCGGTGCCGGCCGCTCCGTCGAGCCTCGGCATGGCATCGATGGCACAGCCGGTGGTGATGACGCCGCGCGCCCAGGATAAGCCGTCGAGGGCCGCGAGCAGGACGACCACGGAGCCCATGCTGTGGCCCCAGACAAACAACGGCAGGGCGGGGAAGCGCTTGCGGACGGAGTCGCCCACCGCTGCCAAATCTCCGGCAAAACGACCGAAATCGTCAACATGAGCGCGGGGCCCCAAGGATGTTCCATGGCCCCGCTGGTCATACACGAAGCAGGCGATATCGTTGGCGGCCAGCGACTCGGCAACATGACGATACCGGCCGCTGTGTTCCGCGATTCCGTGCACGATGATAAGTCCCGCCCGTGCACGCTCAGGCACCACCTCGTATCCGGGAAAGGGCGTTCCCGCGAGCAGCGCGGTTGTCGGATGATTCATGCGCCCGCGACCGGGACAGGCAGCGGCGACCTGGTCAGCAGCCAAATGCCGGCGAGCACCAGCACGGTTCCCGCCAGCACCCATGCAGTGAATGGTTCGCCCAGGAACATCACGGCCATGAAAATGGTCGATAGCGGACCGATGGTGCCGGCTTGAGCCGTTAAGGGCGCGCCGATTCGCTCGATGGCCAGCATGACCATCACCACGGGCGCAAAAGTGCACAGCGTGGCATTGAGCACGGAAAGCCAAATCACCTGGGAAGGCACCGTCATCGCCTGTGCGGGACGCAACAAGAAGAATTGCGCGATACAGATGAGGCAGGCCACCGAGGTAGCGAGGCCGGTCAGACGCAGCGCTCCCAACCGCCGAACTTCCTCGCCGCTGTAGGAAAGATAGATCGCGTAGCTGACGGCGCTGCCGAAGACCAACGTCGCACCCAGCGGAACATTGGTTCCCGAGAGGGACATTTCCCGGCCGAAGACGCACAGTACCCCGCAGTAGCTGACGGCGAGAGCGAGGATCTGTTGCCGGGTGACCTTCCTTCGGAACAGCAACGCGCCGAGGCCAAGCACCAGAGTGGGATTGAGGTACAAAATCAGTCTTTCGAGGCTGGCGCTGACATAGCGCAGTCCCAGGAAATCGAGAAAACTCGACAAGTAATAGCCGCAGAAGCCCAGTCCAACGACGGTCCTGACATCGCGCCAGGTGAGCTGCGCCTTGCCTCGCCCGGCCCACCACGCAAGGGCGACAAACATGGGCAGTGCGAACAGCATGCGATACATGATCAACGTCACGGCATCGACCCCGTAACGATACGCCAGCTTGACGATGATGGCCTTGCCGGAAAAGGCGACGGCGCCGCAACCGGCCAACAGCAGCCCGCGGCGCCTGGCGGCGAATGGAACAACAGATGCGGTCGATGCGCTCACGCTCCCGATTCTACGGGGCGGACGCAAAAGATTGTCGTCTTTGAATCAGGTTTCGCGCAGACGGAACAGCTTGCTCTGGGTGCGATCGATGTCCGGCTCGCCCTCGTTTTTCGGCCGTTCGGAATCGTTGCGCGCGAACCGCTCGATCTCCGCGGCCGGCACCGCGGGGCTGCGATAGAAACCCTGATACTGATCACAGCCCATGCGCTTCAATATCCCCAGTTGTTCTTCGGATTCGACGCCTTCGGCGATGACTTTGAGGCGCAGTCCATGGGCCAGGGAGATGATCGCTCGTACGATGGACGCGTCGCCGGCGTTGGACGCCACATCGCTGATGAAACTGCGATCGATCTTCAGCTTGTCGATCGGAAATCGCTGCAGGTAGCTCATGCTGGAATAGCCCGTGCCGAAATCGTCGATGGCAACCACCACCCCGATTTCGCTCAGCTGTTCCAGCAACGCCACCGAGGTTTCGGCGTTGCTCATCAGCGTGGCCTCGGTCAGCTCGATTTCCAGATAGGTGGGATCAAGCGCATGCTCCTGCAGCGCCGCGTTGACCTTTTTCACGAAATTCGCCTGGCGAAATTGCAGCGGCGAGACGTTGACCGCGACGCGCAGGAAGGGCATGCGACGCTGCTGCCATTCGCGCGCCTGCCGGCAGGCTTCGCGAATCACCCAATCGCCGATCTCCACGATCAAACCGCTTTCCTCGGCGATCGGAATGAACTCGCCCGGCAATATGGTTCCACGCTTCGGGTGCCGCCAGCGGATCAGCGCCTCCACGCTGCGCATCTCGCCGGTCGCAATGTCGATCTTCGGCTGATAGTTCAGCACGAGTTGGCCTTTCGCGAGCGCGCCGCGCAGCTCCGCTTCGATTTCAAGGCGCTCGCGGGAGAATCCCATGACGCTGGAATCGAAAAACCGGAATGTCTTGCGACCGTTGCGCTTGGCGAAGTACATGGCCTCGTCGGCCCGCGCCAGAAGCTCCTCGGCGCCGGTGCCGTCGTTGGGGTAGCGCGCGATGCCGATGCTCGGACTGACGTACAGCTCCAGACCCGTCATTTGATAGGGTTGCGATAATGCCGACAGCCAGCGCGCGATGAGTGCCTCGACTTCCTGCGTCGAGGAAATATTGCGCATGAGCAGCAGAAACTCATCGCCGCCTGCGCGCGCAACCGTGTCGCTGGAGCGCGTGATCGACAGCAGCCGTTGGGAAACATGCTTGAGCAGCGCATCGCCCGCGCCGTGGCCCAGGGAGTCATTGATGATTTTGAAGCGGTCCAAGTCGAATACGCAAACCGCGAACGGTTGACGCTCGCTGACCGCTTGCTGCAGCCGTTCGACGAACAGGACCCGATTCGCGATTCCCGTCAGAGCATCATGGGTTGCCTGGCGCTTCAGTTCGAGATTCACCGACGCCAGAGACTTGTCGCGCTCCTTCAACAGGTTGATGGAATCGCGCAGCTGCAGGCGGCGGTCATGCAGTCGCAGGCGCAGCGCCCGGCCGAGCACGCCCAGAAGTATGCAGCGGCCCAAGGTCGCGACGAAGCACAGCCATACCAGGGCCCGCACCACGGCCGTGTCCTGTGGCACGACGATTCTCGCGTTGATTGCCGACATGACCACCGCTGCCGCAATGGCGACGCCGATCCAGGCCCACCCGGACTGCCATTTCGACAATTCCAAGCTGCCGACCCCGAAAACGACAAACAACACGGTAAAGAAATAGAACGCTACTTGAGGCGCGAGCGCGGCGAACGCCAGTTGGATGGCGCTCGAGGCGATCACATTGGCCAGGGTGAGGGTGTTGCTCTGGTCCCGGTGATTGCGGACCGCCCAGGCCCGCAGCAGCAAGAACAACGCGCTGTCGAACAGTCCGATGGCGGTGTAGGCAAGAGGGACGGTGAGGCTGATGGTGCCCGTTGCCGCGAAGCCGGCGAGCAGTGAGCCATCGATCACATAGCTCAAGGCGACAGCCAAAGTCATTTTGACGGGCAGGCCGCCTTCCAGTGCGGACTTGGGAAGATTCATGGCGAGATCGTCCGCCTATGCGAGGTCTTTTGCCGCGACTTAGTTCAATAAATCAGCGGCTTATGCTGGCATTGCAGCGGAATCTCAAGGTTTCGCGAATTCTCGGTCGCTCAGGCCATCAAGAAAGGCGATCAAATCCTCGCGGTCCGCCGGCGTCAGCTTGATGGGTCGAACCCGTGAATCCTGCCTCGAACTGAGATGTCCGCCTTTCGCATAGTGGTCCAGTACCTCGTCAAGACTCGAGAGGCTCCCATCGTGCATGTACGGGGCTGTGAGCGCCACGTTGCGCAATGTCGGCACGCGAAACCTGCCCATATCGGCACTTCGATGCGTGATCTCGATCAAGCCCTGATCGCCGGCCGGATAGCCGCCGCGCCCATCCACATCGTATAAGCCGGTATTGGCATAAATGGCGCGCTCAAGAGCGTGCCCCTCGTAGATCAGCGGCCCTGAGAAATTGATTCCAAAATGGCATTGGGCGCAGCCGATCCGGGCCGCGTAGAAAAGAGTCATGCCGCGCTTTGCAGACTCGGATAGCGCGCTGCGATCGTCGTCGAATACATAGCGATCGAAGGGCGAGCGGCCCGAGATCAAGGTGCGCTCGAACGCGGCGATCGCCTTGATCACGTGCGACATGCCGAAGGGCGCGGTATCGCCTGGAAACGCGGCGCCAAAATCGGCCGGGTAACTGCTGTCCCGGACTAGGTCGGCAACCGCCTGCGAGCCATCGCCGCGCAACCCCATCTCAACCGGGTGCCGGTTGAACAAGGGTTGGCGCATCTGCTGCTCCAGAGAGCGAACTCGGGCGTTGTCCCAGGTGAATGCAGGGTTATACGCCACATTGGCGAGGCTCATGGCGCCGCGACGCACGGATTCCCCGGTTGCCCCAACCGCATGTGCCTTACCGTCGGTGTACGCCAGTTCCGGTCGATGGCAGCTCGCGCAGGAATACCGGCCCGTCACGGACAGACGAGTCTCGAAGAAGAGGCGACGGCCCAAGGCGACTTTCGCTGCGCTCATGGGGTTATCCGAAGGCACCCAGGGGCGCGGAAATCCGGGCGGCAGCTGCCATTCAAACTGCGACTGTGAATCTGCCGCGTGCGCGGCGCTGATCGCGGCGTCGGTCGCAAACATCGCGAACGCTGAAAGAATCGCGTGCGCAGCAAGGACCGTGAGTAGGCTGCGAATTTACGCGGGTCCTACTCCCAAGGCTTCGATGCAAGGGCGCCGCGCGCGCCGATCGCCAGTGATGCGGTCTGCGCCGCGATGCCGCTGCGTTCGTCCATCCATTTTGCGAAGGCGTCGAGATCCTCCGCGGACAGACCTTGGGAATCCTGGCGCCGGGCGTCCGCCCAGCGGTGCATGGCCGCCATCAGTTCATCGGCGAGAGGCCGTGAATCGGCAAATAACGTCATGTAGGCCGCCTTCGCGTCCTCAACCTTGTTCAGTCCCAGATAAGCCTCGCCGCGATACTCGATCGCATTGGAATATTTGGGATTGATCTCGAGTGCCTTGTTGTATGCCGATAAGGCGTCGTCATAACGGCCCAGGTGGCGGCTGGCAAAACCCAGGTAATTCCAGGCTTCATACATGCTGGGTTGCTGGCGGACGGCGTCGATGAAGTCCGGCAGCGAATCGTGGTAGTACTTCTGCGCCTTGTCGTGAGCTTTGGCGATCTTTTCCGGTGTCGAAGCCTTGGCCGCGTCGGCATCGTATTCCTGCGCCTTCTTGATGGAATGAACCCCGGAGTTGTACGCCGACCTGGCCATTTCCTCTGGGGTGCGCAAGGAGCTTGATCCGGCCCCCGCCGAGGGGCTCGGCATCGAGCCGCCGCCATGCGCCATGAGCGATCCGGCCGGCATGGCCGTCAGGTAGGCGGTAAGGAACAATGTTCCGAGATGGCTTCGCATGAGAATCTCCCCGATGTCAGCCATTGCTGCGGAGTGAGTACCTGCGGGACACCCGGAGGTTTAACTACTCCGGGCCCAGAAGTCCGGATTTCGGGTGCGGCAGGGCCGCAACCTGTGCGGCGGTCACTTCGGTTGGGTAGCTGTTGTCGAAATGACTGCGCACGTAGTTGACCACCTCGGCGATTTGCGCATCGCTCAAGTGCGTGGCGCGTACTTGGCCTGCCTCATCGGCCGGCAATCCGAAGGGCGGCATGCCATTGCGGCCGTTGATGACCGTCAGGGCGACGAACTGCCAGGAGACGAAATTCTTGTTGGCGGCGAGCTTCGGATAACTGCCTGCGCCGCTGGCGCCGGCGCCGCCGGCCATATGACAGCCGAGACAGATATGGTCGTAAATCTGCGCTCCGGTCAGGGCGCCCACGCCTGCCTTGGAAGTAAACAGGGCATCATCCGCCAAGGCGCCCCCCACGGCCGAAGCGGCCAGCACCACCAGACCTGCGCGCGGCAACCAATGCCGACGGCCGCGCCTCATGCTTTGTCTCCCTGCGACACGGCGCGTTGGTGCAATCGAGAGATGGCATCGAGCGCCGATGTCACCGCGCCTTCCTGCCAGCCGCCCAGATAAGACGCATGCTCGCCCGCCAGCACAATGCGCCCGTCGATCCGGCATAAATCATCGTAGTGCCGGTCGCGCGAGTCCTTACTCCACATGCCGAAACAACCCAGGCTGAAGGGCGCACGATGCCACGCCACGGCAACGCCGTTGTCGAACTCCTTGTGATACTGCGGGTGAATCTGGCTGCCGTAATCGAGCACTTTCTTCACCCGCTCCTCCGGCGTCATGGCGGTGAACTCCATGGCGTGCAATCCCCAGATATAGGCGCCGAGCAAAACGCCTTTGCCGCCGCTCTGGAAGCCGGTGTTCGGATAGCCGATATTGGTGATCGGCAAGTCCGTGTAGGTAATGCCGCCAAAAATCTGCTCGTCCTCTTCCCAGAAGCGGCGCTTGAATTGCAATCCCACCTTGATGGCGGATGCATAGGGAACCGCCGCGATCGCGGATGCCAGGGGCTGACCGACATTCATGGGGATTTGCGCCAGAATGGGCAGGGGAATGGTGCACACGCACCAGTCGGCAGTGACGCTCTGTTTCGATTGCAAGGATCGGCTGTCCACGAAGGTGGCGGTGACGCCATGATCGTCTTGATGGATGTCCGTTACCTTGCAGTTGTAGCGAATCAACGGGCCGAGCTCGCGGCCGAATGCCTCGCCGATCCGTCCCATTCCGCCCGCCGGCTGAAAGAGGGCGGTCTGCATATCGAAGGTGTCACCGGCCGGGATGCCCTGCCACAGGCCGGATCCCAAGACATCGCTCAATCCCATGGGCTTCGAGGGTATGGGCCGGGCGTCCAGGCCTCCGCCGGGATTCTTTTCATATCCGCGTCGATCACTGGCCGCTTCGCTTGCCACGTAACTAAAATTGTTGTCGAGCGCACCCCACTCGCGCAGCGACTCGAGGAGCTTTTCCTGATCTTCCTTGCTGACCGAGGCGTCGAGCGCATTTTGCCGCGTGGCCTTGGCCAATAATTCGGCAACATGGCCTTGATAGTCCGCCTTGATTTCGCGAAAGCGCTGCGGCTTGCCGCCGAATGCCCGCGTGCTGTGCAAGTAAGCGTTGTAGTTGACCTGGAAGAAGGGCTCGAGCGGAACACGCAAGCGCTTGGCGTAGTGCATCATGCCGTGATGGTGGTAGGGGATGCGCCACGGACCGGGGTTGATGTACAGGTCCTTATCAAAATCGCATTGTTGCGTGAAGCCGCCGAGTTCGGTGTAGCGATCGCCGCCGCGCAGACTCCAATTGCGCCCGCCCGCTCGAGCGTTGTATTCGAGGATTTGAACCTTGTATCCCGCGTTGCGCAGCTCGTAAGCGGCGGTCATCCCGGCCATGCCCGCGCCAAGAATCAGCACACTGGCGCCCTTGGGGGCTGCCTGCAGGTCAATCGGCCCGCGGTACGGAGACTCGGCGGCCAACCCCAAGCTGCTCATGGCCTGGTACATCGCCGCGCTGCCGGCGGTGGTTCCGATCATCTGCAACAACTGGCGTCGACTTAGCGAATTCGAACCAACCTCATTTACCATTTCATCCCCACTAGCGCCCATCCCCCGCGCGCAATAGTACATCAGCTACAATCATCGACAGCGATAAGGCCGCCCGAAAGGTGCTCTGATGCAAAACCTTACGAAGCTTCGCTCATTCAAGATCGCAATATGCGCCAGCGCCGCGTTGCTCGCGGGCGCGCCGGCATTGGCTCAGCACGTCCATGTTGGCTATGCCGGCGGTTGGCATGGTGGCTACCATGGCGGTTACTACGGCGGTTGGCATGGGTACGGCTGGCACGGCGGCTACTATGGTTGGCATGGCGGGTACTATGGCTATGGATGGCCCGGCTATTACTACGGTCCCTGGGGTTGGTGGGGAGGATATTGGCCCTACTATTACTCGAGCTACGCGTGGGGAGGCGCTCCCTACGGGTACGGCACCGCAGGGCCGTATGAAAGCGCACCCCCGCCCGAGGGTATGGCAAACCAGGGCGGTGACCCGTCAGCGGGGCCATCGCAACCGGTTGTCGAGCCCAAAAACGGCCAGAGTGCGGAGCAGCAGGGAAAGGACACCTTCGAGTGCCATCGCTGGGCTGTTGGTCAGACCGGCTTTGATCCCACCCAGGGGGTGCCCGGCAATCGTTCGGCATACTTCCGCGCCCAGGCCGCCTGCCTGGAAGGGCGCGGCTACACCGTCAAGTAGCTTACCCAAGGTTTTTTCGACATCGACCCCGTGTCGTGGCAAAATGCCCGGCTTTTGACGGCCTGTCCAAGGCCCTGAAACCCACGGAACTTTTGCTATGCCCCGCACTACGCCTCTTTCCGATATTCGCAATATCGGCATCATCGCCCACGTCGACGCCGGCAAGACGACGACGACCGAGCGCATCCTGTATTACACGGGGCGTAAGCACACGATCATCGATATTCACGATACCAAGGATCTGAAGACCTCGACGACCACCGACTACCTGGAACAGGAACAGAAGCGCGGCATCACGATTCAGAGCGCGGCGGTGTCCGCCTTCTGGCGCGACAAGAAGATCAACCTGATCGACACCCCGGGACACGTGGATTTCACCATCGAAGTGAACCGATCCCTGCGCGTACTCGACGGCGCCGTCGTGGTATTCGACGGCGTGGCGGGCGTCGAGCCGCAGTCCGAAACCAATTGGCGTCTTGCCGACAACTACGACGTTCCGCGCATTTGCTACGTCAACAAGATGGACCGTAGCGGCGCCAATTTCCTGCGCTGCGTCGACATGATCAAGAAGCGCCTCGGCGCGCGGCCGTTGCCGGTGCAGATTCCGATCGGTTCGGAGGACAACTTCAAGGGCATGGTCGATCTCGTCGAAATGAAGGCCCTGGTGTGGGACTCCGACGACAAGGATGCGGAGTGGAAAGTGCTGGAAGTCACACCCGATCTGGCGGATCAAGCTGCACATCACCATGCCCAGCGATCGAGCGCTGCTCGCGAACGTCGCTCAATACCGCACCGAACTGGTCGATACCTGTCTCGAGCAGGACGACGAAGCGATGGAAGCGTATCTGACCCACGGCACCGTGCCGTCAGCGCCGATATCCTGCGCAAGTGCTTGCGCAAGGGCACCATCAGTTCCGCCTTCACGCCGGTGCTGTGCGGCTCGTCCTACAAGAACAAGGGCGTGCAGCAGGTGCTCGACGCCGTGGTCGACTACCTGCCGGCGCCGACCGACGTGGCGTCCATCAAGACCGTCGACGCCGACGGCGATCCCATCGGCGAGCGCAAAACCTCGGACGATGAACCGTTCTCGGCGCTGGCCTTCAAGGTCATCAATGACATCTATGGCGCGCTGACCTTCATCCGCGTCTATTCCGGTGTGCTGACCAAGGGTGCGTCGGTGCTCGAACTCGACCCGCGGCAAGCGCGAGAAAATCGGCCGCATGGTCGAAATGTTCGCCAAGGAAGCCAATCCGGTGGAAGAGGCGCGCGCCGGCGACATCATTGCATTGGTATCGCTGGCCGATACCGAAACCGGCGACACGCTGTGCGACGCCGCCAACCCGGTGGTGCTCGAGCGCATGCGCTTTCCCGAGCCGGTCATCAGCGTGTCGGTCAAGTCCAAGACCAAGGCGGAATCAGGAGAAGTTCGGCACTGCGCTCGGCAAGATGGTGCGCGCCGATCCCTCGCTGCACCTGGAAACGGATCGCGAAACCGGCCAGACCATTCTGCGCGGCATGGGCGAACTGCATCTGGAAGTGACCCTCGATCGCATGCGCACCGAGTTCGGCGTGGAAGGCACCATGGGCGAGCCGCAGGTCGCGTATCGCGAAACCATCACCAAGAAGATCACCGAGCAGTACATTCACAAGAAACAGACCGGAGGCGCCGGCCAGTTCGCGGAAGTGTGGATCGTGTTCGAGCCCTTGGAGCGCAGCACCGGCTTCGAGTTCGTCGACGAAACCGTCGGCGGTTCGGTACCGCGTGAATTCGTGCCCTCGGTCGAGAAGGGCCTCAAGGTGCAGAAGGAAGACGGTGTGCTCGCGCATTACCCGACGGTGGACTTCAGGGCCACCCTGATCGACGGCAGTTTCCATGACGTCGATTCCAATGCCATGACCTTCGAAATTGCCGCCAAGGCAGCATTTCGCGAGGGGATCCGCAAGGCTGCGCCGATTCTTCTGGAACCGGTCATGAAGGTGGAAACCGTGACTCCGGGCGATTATCTGGGCGATGTGATCGGCGACATCAACCGCCGCCGCGGTTCCGTTCAAGATCAATTGGAGCGCGGCACCAATATTGCCGTCGTGGCCATCGTGCCGTTGTCGGAGATGTTCGGCTACATCGGCCAGCTGCGCGGCATGACGAGCGGTCGCGCCTCTTACACCATGGAGTTCTCGCACTACGAACCCGTGCCGCGCAACGTTGCGGATGAAGTCATTGCCGAAGTGGCGAAGGCCAAAGCGGCGCTGACGGCCTAGGCGACTGCAGACAGGGCTCCCAACGCTTAGGCAGCCTTAGCCAGCGCCGTCCCGCGGCTGCGGCGTTTGGGATGGGCCGCCACCGCCGTGATGGCGGTGACAGTCGTGGCGATGGTTGGCACAGGTTAGTATGCGGCCGTGACTGGCCCGAAATCCACCCAAGAAACCTCGCCGGTCGCCGCCGCCTCGCTGGCATCCGATGAGCGCAGCGAGCGGCTGAACACCAAGGCGGCAGGCATCATCAGTCTCGCGGTGATGTGCAGCCGATTGCTCGGCTTGCTGCGCGAACAAATCTTTGCCGCCTTGTTCGGCGGCGGGCTGGCGATGGATGCGTTCACAGCGGCATTCCGCATCCCGAATCTGCTGCGCGACCTGTTCGCCGAGGGCGCGCTGTCCACGGCGTTTGTCACGACCTTCAGCAAAACCATTGCGCGCGGCGGAGATCAGGATGCCTGGCGGTTGGCCAACAAGGTGGCCACGCTGACCGCCCTGACTCTGGGGCTGCTGTGCGTGGCCGGCATGATCTACGCCGACTCGCTGGTCGGCCTGCTGGCGCCGGGATTCGATGCCGAGAAAGCCGCCTTGACCGCGCACCTGACGCGCATCATGTTCCCCTTCATTCTGCTCGTGTCGCTGGCCGCCTTGGTGATGGGCATGCTGAACGCAAAAAACGTTTTCGGCATGCCCGCGATGGCATCCAGCTTCTTCAACATCGGCTCCATCATCGGCGGCGTGGGGTTGGGATTCTGGCTCGATCCGCATTTCGGTCCGCGGGCCCTGATCGGCTTGGCGTTTGCAACGGTCGTTGGCGGGGCGCTGCAGCTCATGGTGCAGCTGCCGTCTCTTGCCCGTCTGGGTTATCGATTCCGCCCGGACATTCACTGGCGGGATCCCGGCGTCAAGGCGATCCTGCTGTTGATGGGTCCTGCGGTCATCGCAGCCAGCACCACTCAATTCAACGTTCTGGTCAACTCCATGTTCGCCTCGACGTTGGGCGACGGGCGAATTTTCTGGCTGGCCATCGCGTTTCGATTGATGCAGCTGCCCCTCGGTTTGTTTGGCGTGGCCCTGGGTACCGTGACGCTGCCGCTGTTATCGCGATTGGCGGTGGCCGGCCGGATGGACACGTTCCGCGGCGAGCTCGCGCGGGCAATGCGCTGGGCCTTCTTGCTCGCCGTCCCTTCCACCGTCGGCCTCATGATGCTCGCCGAGCCCATCATCTCGGTGCTCTATCAGCACGGAAAATTCAACGCCTATCAGGCAGGCGAGGCCGCCGGCGCGCTGCGCTTCTATGCGATCGGTCTTGCCGGCTACGCGGCCCTGAAGGTTCTGGTCAATGCGTTTTACGCCTTGGAGAGACGCAAGACTCCGATGCTGGTGAGTTTCCTCGCGGTCGGGCTCAATTTGCTGCTCAATTGGGTTTTCACTTTCCGTTTGGGCTGGGGACATCGCGGACTGGCGTTCTCGACCGGGTGCATTGCCACCTTCAATTTCTTGTTTCTGTACCTTCTGATGCAGCACCATCTTCGGGGACTGGAATCGCGCCGCCTGATCGCGCTCCTCGGCAAGGTCGGCGTAGCCTGCGCTGCGCTCGCGGCGGTGTGC
The DNA here is from genome assembly GCA_963831765.1 of uncultured Gammaproteobacteria bacterium. Taxonomy (GTDB): domain Bacteria; phylum Pseudomonadota; class Gammaproteobacteria; order Steroidobacterales; family Steroidobacteraceae; genus Bog-1198. Next base: position 644,421 of record CAWHRH010000006.1, on the reverse strand, counting down.
ACAGCGGGTTCTCACTGGTTGCTCGCAGATTGGCAGGAACAATCGCTGCTGCTCAAGCTTGCGGCACTGCTTGCGACGATCACCGCCGGCGCGCTGGCCTTTGGCGGTTGCGGTGTGTTGCTGCACATCGAAGAGATCAAGGAGTTGCGCGATGCCGTGAGGCGCCGTGCAAGGCTGATTATTTCGCGCCGCTCTGGCTGATACTTTCCGGGATCGCCTTGCCGCGGATGACCGCCGGGCGCCGCGCGAAGGCACTGTTCGCGCGCGCGACGTTTTCGAAGTCGGAAAAACCCACCAGATCGGCGGCGGCGTAAAAACCGATGAGATTGCCGATCCAGGGGAAGGTGCAGATGTCGGCGATGCTGTACTCGTCGCCGAGGATCCAGGCGCGATCCGCGAGGCGCCGGTCGAGTACGCCGAGCAATCGCTTCGATTCGCCCAGGTAACGTTCCAGCGGACGTTTGTCCTCGTAGTCCTTGCCCGCAAATTTGTGAAAAAAACCCACTTGTCCGAACATCGGGCCGATGGCCGACATCTGGAACATCAGCCACTGGATGGCTTCATAACGGCGCGCAGCGTCCCGCGGCATGAACAACCCGGTCTTTTCCGCCAGGTAAATCAGGATTGCGGCGGATTCCGACAGGACCAGTGGCTTGCCCCCCGGTCCGTTGGGATCTTTGATCGCAGGTATCTTGCCGTTGGGATTGAGCGCCAGAAATTCCGGCGATCGCTGGTCGTTGCTGTCGAAGCTGACCAGATGCGGTTCATACGGGAGTGCGGTTTCCTCCAGCATGATCGATACTTTCACGCCATTGGGCGTGGGCAGCGAATACAGCTGGATGCGATCGGGAAACCTGGCTTGCCACTTCATTTCCAATCGTGCGTCCTTTGCCGCACGAACCTCGCGATCCAGCCCGGCAACGGCTGACCGGTTTTAACGCGTCGAAAGCCGCGCCATGCCAACTTCGACAGCGTCGTGGGGCTCACCTGAACGACCTGCGCCAGCGCAAGCTCGCGCGGCCGCCAGCGAGTCTTGGAGCTATCCTTGCCGGTCGAAAGATCTATCGTAGAAAAGCGTTGTCCGATCGCGTACTTGATGGTTTCCACCAGCGCGGTGGTCATGACCCCGTACTTGGCCCACTTGGGATCGTAGCCCGAGTAGTACAGATATAGCGCGTCGCCGACCAAGAAACCAATGCGGGTTGCAACGACTTCTTCACGAATGACCAATTGGAATATGCGGATCTTGCCGCGCGCCGCCAGCCGCGCGCAGACGTCGCATAGGAAGCGGCGCGGCCGTTCGCCAGCGAAATAGTCAGGATGAGCGACAGTGCCCTGAACGCGCGCGCGCAGGGCGTGCAAAATAAAGAAGCGCTGAAGCGCGTCCCTGACCTCGTCCGGCTCCTGCGCCACGCGCAGTCCGCATTCCAATCCTTCGCGCTTCAGCGAGTTATAGCCATGCCGGATCGATTCGCGGATGTTGCGTTTCAGTCCCGCACGAAACAATTCCCAGGTGGGCGCCATATCGAGAACATAGTGCAGCAGCGGTTCCTGAAAATGCAGCTCGGCACCCGCCGCGAGCGTGTCCGCAGAGGTTTCGCTCACTGCACCCCAGCTTACCCAGGCAACCGATCGCAGCGCCGCCAATTCTTGCTGAATTGCGCACATCGCCCGCGCCTCGAAACTTGGCTGCATGATGGAAGTGCGGATCTCTGTCACCGCGGGATCGGCCCCCAGCAGATCGAGCGTGTCTATTTTCATCGGACCCATCGCGCGCCGGGTCAGTATCAAGGGGACAATCGCCACGCATTGACGATCGCAATCGCGCGCGACGCAGATCATCGGATGAGTGTTGATGTGCTTGCCGCGCTCGAGAAACTGGGAGCACCAGGCCACGTGCCACTCATGAAGCGCGAACGGGAGGGTGTTTCCCGACAGGGGCAGCAGCCGCTCGTAGTCGGCCTGCAGCGCAATCAAATCCTCAATGTTGTCGGCGACCTCGACCGTTATGCCATCGTCCGCTCGCGATGCGCGGCTTCTGCCGAAGCGGGACGACTTGATCAATCGACCCGCCAATCTTGCGTCCGCTTGCTGCAATATTTCCATGCTCTCAGTGTGACCCGAATCATGACAGGCGTCTCTGCTGTGACCGGCTGTCGCCGTGCAGACAGTGACGCAACGCATTAATGTCCCCATCGCTCTTGAGTATCTCCCAGCTCGAGTCGAGCCCATCGCCAAGATTGCAGCCCACCCGATGGGGCAGGGTGGAAGCCAGGATGCGAATTGTCCCGCTTGAAGCGCGCGCAAAAGAAATCTCGCAATCAATCAGCGTGCGCGCGTCCTCGAGAGTCGGCGCGGCCGCGACGCATTCGGCGAGGCTAGCGCGAGGGGCGAGTTTCACGGCGCGGTCGCGCGCCAATATGTAATATCCGCCGGCCCTTATCAAGAGGCCGAGGGTACCGGTGCGCCGGTTGCGCAGCAGCACTGCGGCGGCGGGTTGTGCAGCGATCAAGGGGTCGCGGTGCCAGTGCTCCACATAGGGGAGATCGCGTCCTTCCTCAATCAACGCGCCGCGCTGCCATCGCAACGAGCCTGCGTCAGCAAGCGGCGCCTTGGGTTGAAAATCGATGCTGCGCGTCCACTCGAAATAGCGGCCGTCAAATGTTAAATGACCCGCGAACCCTTGTTGCTCCGCAAGACGCTCGCAGTCCTGGCGCGACAGGTCCTTGAGTGAACGCACATGCGAGAAATCCGGCAGGGGTACAGGCTGGCGTAAATCGCCATAAAAACTAGGACCCTGCAACCAGTACACCTGGGTGGCCGTGTCGTATCGGCCATCCGGCCATGCGATCGATGAGCGGCGCCATAATCCCTGCAACTCGCTTAAGGTGGGTGCCGACGGTAGATTCATCAACGCCACGATACCAGAGGCGGGTCGCTGTCTGGATCGGCTATGATAAGCGCGAGACGAATTACCCGGAGGGCGCCGTGAAATTACCCCTACCAATGTCAGCGCTGCTGTTGGCTTGCGCAGCATTTGCAATGCAAGCCGGTGCCGTTCCGGTTTCCCGCCTAGAGGTTCGGGTGGTCACCGGAGCCGCCGAGCTCGGTGCCGGCAGCAATCTGGAATTGCGAATCTACGAGGCCGGCAAGAATGTGAGACGGCTGCCGCTGGTGCACGGCGAAGCGTGGCTTCCCGACTCCACGCACTTGATCCCGGTGACGCTGAGCGAGAGTCTGGATCCGCGCAACGTACTGCGCTTCGCGCTCTATTATCGTGCTGCGAGCCCGCTGGCGCCCGCCTGGGAAGTGGTTTCGGCGGATGTTGAAATGCCGGGCCAGGCGTCGCCGGAAAAGTTGCTCGACGCCACGCTATCCGGTGTGATCGCCAGGCAGGGAGAATTGGCAACGATCGAGCGCGATCAGGCGGCCATGCTCTGCGGCAGCGATGCGGATTGCGATGACCATAAAGTCTGCAACGGCAAGGAACACTGCGCTCCACGCACAGCGGGCGCCGACGCCCGCGGATGCGTGAAAGGCGCGCCGGTGGTCTGTCCGGTCAACCAGGTGTGCGGCGAAGCAGTCGGCTGTCATGGCACAGGTGCGTTGAAGACATTCAGCTCGGACGTCAGCGCCCCCAAACCCTAGTGATAGATTTACGCAGCGACACGGTCACGCGGCCGACCTCCGGGATGCGTGCCGCGATGGCCGGCGCGGAGGTCGGCGATGATGTGTACGGCGATGATCCGACCGTCAATCGCCTGCAGGCAGTCATCGCCGAGCGCTTTGGGCGCGAGCGCGCGCTGTTTTTTCCGACGGGAACGCAATGCAACCTGGCGGCCTTGATGGCGCATTGCGGCCGCGGCGACGAGTACTTGGTGGGTCAGGAGGCGCATACCTATAAGTACGAGCAGGGCGGCGCCGCCGTGCTGGGCAGCATCCAGCCGCAGCCGCTCGAGCACGAAGCGCACGGCGGCATTGCCCTCGATCGCATCGCCGCCGCGATCAAATCCAATGACTATCATTTTGCGCGCACGCGCTTGCTGGCCCTCGAAAACACGATCGGAGGCCGCGTGCTGCCGCCGGAATATCAACGCGAGGCCACTGCTCTCGCACATGCCCGGGGACTCGCCACGCATCTGGACGGTGCGCGCATTTATAACGCCATTGTCAAACGTCAGGTGGACGAACGCGCGGGCGTGGCAGGGTTCGATTCGGTATCGATCTGTCTATCCAAGGGCCTCGGTGCCCCTGCGGGATCCGTCTTGACGGGTTCCAGGGATTTCATCGAGGCTGCGCGGCGCTGGCGCAAAGTGCTCGGGGGCGGCATGCGCCAAGCAGGCGTGCTGGCGGCAGCAGGGCTGTATGCGTTGGAGAATCACGTGCAGCGGCTTGCCGAGGATCACGACAATGCCGAGTACCTGGCCGCGGGACTGAGTTCCGCCGGATTGAGAGTGATCCCTCCGCAAACCAATGTGGTGTACGTGGAGGTGGGCCCGGAACACGCTGAGCCGCTCAATGCTCATCTTAAGTCCAGGGGGATCATTGCCACCGTTGTCTCACCGCGGATGCGGCTGATGACTCATCTGGATCTGCCGCGCGCAAAGATCGATACGGCGCTGCAGGCGTTTCGCGACTACTTTTTGGCAGCGTTGATTTAGCGTCTGCGAAAGCGCCGGCGCGCGGCGTTCAAGTCCTTCGGCGTATCGATGTCGAACGCGGCGGAGGGCAGAGGCATCGTCACCAGGCCGCCGGCCGGCAGTTGCCGAACAAGATCGCGCAGGCCGACATCGCCGCTGATGCGTCGCGACTCGGAGTAAAGCCTTCGAGGCAAAATCAAGGGAGCCGCACCGCTGCCGTCAACGCGCCGCGCGACCACCTTGCGCTGGGCGCCTCTCCAACGCGAGACCAGCCGGCGCATCTCGCGCTCCGAGAGATGAGCCAAGTCCAACGGCAGCAACAATACCGCACGACAGTATCGCGCCGCTGAAATGCCACGGCGCACGGAACTCGACAGGCCGTCTCTGCGCTGCGCGTTGACGGCGAATGTCGCCCTGATGCCCCGTGACTCAATGCGAAAGCGCGCTGCATTGCGCGGCGCAACCACCAAGATTCCGCCCGTTCTGAGGCTTGCTGCCAATTTGAGGGTCCCGCGCAACAGGCTCACACCATGCACTCGGGCGAGCGCCTTCGGCGAACCGAAGCGGCTGGAGAAACCTGCCGCGAGTACAATTACCCGCAGTCCGGGCGTGGGACTGGTATTCATTGGTATCATGGTGACATGAATCGCGAGCGTGAACGCCTGCAGCACCGGCCTTTCCTGACGCCAATCTGGCTGTCGGCGATCGGTGCCTTCGTGGCTTTGAGCCTCGCCATTTTTGCAGTGTGGAACTGGGGCACCGCGAATTCCACCACGGTCATCGTCATTCGCCACGCGGAGAAGGCGTCAGACAGCGCGGTGGATCCGCCGCTGTCCGCGGCGGGAGAGGCGAGGGCGGCGCTGCTCGCCGGCATGTTCGGCATTTCGCGGGGCGCGGGTCGCCTCGATGCCATCTACGTGTCCCCGACTGCGCGTAGTCAATCGACCGCTGCGCCGCTGGCTGCGCGTCTTGGACTCACGCCCATTGTCGCGTCCGCAGACGACCCGCAAGGTTTGGCGAAGCGCGCGCTGCGCGAACACAGCGGCGGGCGGGTGCTGATCATCGGCCACGTCAACACCGTGTCCAAGATCGTCGCCAGCTTAAGCGGCAGGAATGATATCCCCGAGATCGATGAACATGACTTCGGCATCATGTATATCGTGACGGTGCCGCGTATCGGCCACGCCAACGTGCTGCGATTGAACTATTGAGGATTCGCGCCGCGCAGCAGGATCGCCTTGCGCACGAAATCCGCATGTCGTCCAATCATGAAGTCCGCCAGCACCGCGTCGCGAATGCGGCGGCCGCCGTCGATCAGGTACGAGGCTCGCCGCACGCCGATCCCCAATGGGCCGTTGACGCCATACATCTTGATGACCGCCTTGTGCTGGTCCGACAGCAAGAACGAAGGGCAGATTGTACTTGGCGCGGAATTTGGCGTGCGATTCGGGGCTTTGCGGGCTGACTCCCACGACGCGCAGACCGGCGCGCTGGATTTCGGTGTGCAAATCGCGAAGTACACAGGCTTGACGAGTGCAGCCGGGCGTGAAATCCGCCGGATAGAAATACAAAACGATCGCGCCGGAACTCAGCAATTCGGTCAGCGACCGGTCGGTCGCGGTCTCGTCCGGAAGCGTGAATTCCGGGCGCACGTTCGCCCGCTTTGAGCATTGCATATTCCTCCTTAAGCTCATCCTAGCCTAGGTTTGGCCCGTTCAGGCGCGATACTTTGGCAGAACTCGCGCTTTGCTGCTAGTATTCGTCGCCCTTTTCGGGGGAGTAGCTCAGTTGGGAGAGCGTCGCGTTCGCAATGCGAAGGTCGAGGGTTCGATCCCCTTCTCCTCCACCATCATATAGAGGCCGGATGCCAATTCCGGCCTCTGCTTCCTGCCTCGGTAGCTCAGTGGATAGAGCGAGTGCCTCCTAAGCGCTAGGTCGCAGGTTCGATTCCTGCCCGGGGCACTCTTTGAGCGGCCGTCACAGGTTCATCACCGCGGGTTTCACCACGTAGAACACGACGGCGACGACGATCAGATAAGCGAGCAGAATAAAGGTCCAGCCCATGTTGTGGCGGATGACATCGCCTTCCTTACGCACGAATTTGCTGGTTGACACGCCGACGCTCGCGGTTTGCGGCGCCACGGGCTTGCCGATTTCCGCGCCGACTGAATTCAGTGTCGGCAACAGCAGCGGCGGCATGCCAAGCTGCACGGCGACGAGCGCTTGGAACTTGCCGAACATGGCGTTGGTCGAGGTATTCGAACCAGACAGTGCGACGCCGATGAATCCGAGTATCGGGCAGACAATGATGAAGGCCGTGCCCATGCTCGAGAAGCCTTTGGCGAGCGAGGCTGCCATGCCGGAATAGCAGAACCAGCAGGGAAACGACAGGTATCAGGGCCACCAGGCAGGTGAGGGTCAGGTTGCCGAGTGGATCGATCAGTTGCGTGAATAACACGGGCGCCCAGCCATCTCAAATCGAGCGAGGCCGTCAGGCGGGCGCGCCCGTCGGCGGGCGGCAGTGATGCATAATGCGGCCATGCATACCGTCATGGGAGCCGGGCCGCAGTCGCCTCATCCATCGCGCGCAGCGCGCCAAGCAGACGTGGCGGCCGCACTGCTGGAGGTGCTGCCGCGCGCGTCGATTCTGGTTCGCGATGAGGACACGGTGCCGTACGAATGCGACGCGCTCACCGCCTATCGCAGCGTCGCCCATGGTGGTGGTGCTGCCGGAGACCGAAGCGCAGGTCGCCGCCGTTCTCGGGATCTGTCATAACTTGCGAGTGCCGGTCGTCGCGCGTGGGGCGGGAACCGGATTGTCGGGCGGCGCCACGCCGCATCGGTACGGGCGTGACGCTGTCGCTCGCCAAGTTCAACAGAATCCTGAAAATCGATCCGGCGTCCTGCACCGCCGTCGTGCAATGCGGCGTTCGCAACACTCGCCATCAGCGAGGCCGCCGCGCCGTATGGTCTGTACTACGCGCCGGACCCGAGCAGCCAGATCGCCTGCACCATCGGCGGCAATGTGGCCGAGAACTCCGGCGGCGTGCATTGTCTGAAATACGGACTGACCCTGCACAATGTGCTTCGAGTGCGCGGCTTCATGGCGGACGGCGACGCCGGTGGAATTCGGATCGAAAGCCTTGGATGCCGCGGGTCTCGATCTGCTCTCCGTGGTCATCGGCAGCGAAGGCATGCTGGCCGTCACCACCGAAGTGACGGTGAAGCTCGATCCCCAAGCCGCAGCTGGCCCGCTGCATCATGGCGAGCTTCGAGGACATCGAATCCGCCGGCGCCGCGGTGGCCAGCGTGATCGCGCACGGCATCATTCCGGCGGGCCTCGAAATGATGGACAAGGCGATGACCGCGGCGGTGGAAGCGTTCGTGCACGCCGACTACGATCTCGAGGCCGCCGCCATATCTGCTGTGCGAGAGCGACGGCACGCCTGCGGAGGTCGAAGAAGAAATCGCGCGCATGGAGGAGGTGCTGACGGCCGCCGGCGCGTCGCGTCATCGAGGTCAGCCGCGATGAGGCGCAGCGCTTGAAATTCTGGAGCGGCCGCAAGAATGCCTTTCCGGCCTCCGGCGGCATCAGTCCCGGACTACATGTGCATGGACTCGACCATACCGCGCAAGCGCCTGGCGGAGATGCTGCGGGCAATTCAGCAAATGGAGATCAAGTACGGTCTGCGCTGCGTCAATGTCTTCCATGCCGGCGACGGCAATCTGCATCCGTTGATATCTGTTCGATGCGGAGAATGCCGACGAGATGCGCCGCTGCGAACTGTTCGGCGCCGACATCCTGGAGACCAGCGTGCGACTCGGCGGCACGGTGACCGGCGAGCATGGGGTCGGCGTCGAAAAATTGAACTCCATGTGCGTGCAGTTCTCGGCGGCAGAGCGCGCGCAATTTCTCGGGGTGAAGCGCGCTTTCGATCCGCTCGAGCTGCTCAATCCCGGCAAGGTGATTCCGACGCTGCAGCGCTGCGCGGAGTACGGCAAGATGCACGTGCATCGCGGCATGCTGCCTTTCCCGGAATTGCCGAGATTCTGATGGACGCCCAGGATCCAGTGCTTGGCGCGTATCATCGACCAGGTGAAACACGCGCACTCGCGTCAACTGCCGCTCGAGATTCGCGGCGGCGGCACCAAGTGCTTCTACGGCGAATCCGCGACGGGCGACGCCGCTCGACGTGACGCGAGCTTTCGGGCATCAGCAGCTACGAGCCCACCGAACTGGTGGTGACCGCGCGCGCCGGCACGCGGCTCGCACGAGCTGGAAGCGGCGCTCGCCGAACGCGGCCAGTGTCTGCCTTCGAGCCGCCGCGCTTCGCGCCGGGCGGCACCGTAGGCGGCATGGTCGCTGCCGGGCTATCGGGCCCTGCGCGCGCCAGCGTCGGATCGGTGCGCGACCATCTGCTGGGAGTGACCGTGCTCAACGGGCGCGGCGAGCTGCTCACCTTCGGCGGCCAGGTTACGAAAAATGTGGCCGGCTACGATGTGTCGCGGTTGATGGCGGGTTCCTTGGGAATTTTGGGCGTCATCTGCGAGGTATCGCTCAAGGTGCTGCCCACGCCCTTGGGTACGGCGACCTTAAGCTTTGACTTGAACGAGCGCCAGGCATTGGAGCAACTCGGCGCCTGGAGCGCTCAGCCTTTGGCCGTCAACGCCACTGCCTGGCATGCGGAAAGGTTGCATGTGCGTCTCGCCGGTGCGCGCGCCGCTGTGGCCTCCGCCATCTCCAAGTTGGGCGGCGCACCGGTCGATCCGGATCGCGCGCCAACCTGGTGGGTGAATGTGCGCGATCAATCGGGCGATTTTTTTGCCTTGAGCGATGCCGACGGCGCGCGGGGCGAGTCACTGTGGCGCCTATCCGTGCCGGCAACCAGCCCGCCGCTCGAGTTGACCGGCAGGCAATTCATCGAATGGCACGGTGCGCAGCGCTGGTGGAAAACCATGGCGAGCGCAGTGGAAGTCCGTGCGGCTGCGGCCCGGGCCGGCGGCCACGCCACGCTGATGCGCGGAGTCGACAGGAGCAGCGGCGTATTCACGCCCTTGAACGATGTGCTGATGCGCATCCATCGCGGATTGAAGCTGTCCTTCGACCCGGCGCGGATTTTGAACCCCGGGCGCCTGTACGCAGGACTCTAGGTGACATGCAGACGCAATTGAGCCCGGAATTTGCCGGTACGCCCGAGGGTGAAGACGCCGCGGCGATTTTGCGCAAGTGCGTGCATTGCGGCTTCTGCAATGCCACCTGCCCGACCTATCAAGTGCTGGGTGATGAGCTCGACGGTCCGCGCGGGCGCATTTATCTCATCAAACAAATGCTCGAAGGCGGCGAGGTCACCCGCAGCACGCAGCAACACCTGGATCGTTGCCTGACCTGTCTTAATTGCCAGACGACCTGTCCGAGCGGGGTTGCCTACGGGCGCCTTGTCGACATCGGCCGCACGCTGGTCGAGGCGCGGGTCGAGCGACCGCTGCGCGAGAGGGCAACTCGTTGGTTGCTCAGGCAGGGGCTGACCTCGCGATTGTTCGCGCCGGCGATGCGATTGGGCGGATTCCTGCGTCCCCTGCTGCCGAAGATGATACGGGATAAGGTGCCGGCAAAGAGCAACAGCCTGACGCGGCGTTCGCCGCATGCGGCTCACCCTGTTCTGGCGAGTGACGCCGCACCTGCGCGGCGCAAAGTGCTCATGCTGCAAGGCTGCGTGCAACCCTCGATGATGCCCAATATTGATCGCGCCACGGTGCGCGTGCTCGAAGCCGGGGGCATTCAATCCGTGTATGCCGGCGGCACGGGGTGCTGCGGGGCGATGCGCACTCATTTGAACGATCATGCCGGCGGAATCGAGGATATGAAGCGCAATGTCGATGCCTGGGATCCGTTGCTCGCCTCAGGCGAGGTGCAGGCCATCATCTCCTCGGCCACAGCTTGCTCGCTTTGCATCAAGGACTACGGGCAGGCGCTGGCCCGAGATCCCACGTACGCGAAAAGGGCGGCGCGGATCAGTGCATTGGCGCGTGACTTGAGCGAGTTGCTGCCGGAGTTGATGCCCATTCTCAAATCCCGATTGCGCACCAAGGATGCCGGGCGCGCTGTGTTTCACGCACCCTGCACGCTGCAGCATGGTCAAGGATTGCGCGGCGGCGTGGAAATGCATTTGCGCGCGCTGGGATTCAATCTCGCCGATGCGTACGAGGAAAGCCATCTATGCTGCGGTTCGGCCGGCGCCTATTCGGTGCTCGAGCCGCGGCTCGCGGCGCAGCTTAGGGATCGGAAACTGCGCAATCTGCTTGCACTCGAGCCGCAATTCATTCTTTCCGCCAACATCGGCTGCCTGTCGCATCTGCAAGCCGGCACCAAGATTCCCGTAAAGCATTGGATTGAAGCGGTGGACGAGGTGCTCGACCGGGAGCCTACGCTGAATACTCAGGCAGGCTCCTGATGGACGCGACTTCTCAAGCGCTGCTCGCCGCGCAAATCAAGGCTGAGGCGCTGTTTGCACAGGTCGTGGAGCGGGGATTGATCAGCGCGGGCAAGTATGAAAGCGAACTGACCGCGGAAATCCATGCGCTGGCACACTCGCAATTTGGATTGCGCCGCCATTGGCACAGACGCATCGCCCGCTGTGGGCCCAATACCTTGTTCACGTATCATGATGATCCCGCCGACCGGCGCATTGGCGAGGATGACATCGTGTATCTGGATTTCGGTCCGGTGTTCGAGGATTGGGAGGCTGATTTTGGCCGCAGCTACGTGCTGGGGACGGACCCCGCGAAGCAGCGGCTGGTTGGCGATCTGCAAAAGGCGTTCGCGCGCGGCAAGGAATTGTTTCTCAGGACCCCGACCTTGACGGCCGGCCAGTTGTACGACTACGTGACCGGATTGGCCGGCAGCCACGGCTGGCAATTCGGCGGCGCCACCGCCGGGCATTTGATCGGCCGCTTCCCGCACGAGACTTCGCCCGACGATAAGACGCGATTCAAGATCCGCCATGGGAACGACATTTCGCTGCGCGAGCCCGATAAGAGCGGCGCGCCGCGCCATTGGATTCTCGAAATCCACTTCATCGATCGGACGCGCCAGATCGGCGGATTTTACGAGGAGCTGCTCACCGTCTAGTGACCGGTGCCCGCGCCGCCGCCCGGCGCCGGCTTCGCGGGATGATTCAGTCCCCACACATAGGCCGCGACCGCCATCACTTGATCGCTGCTGAGTTGTACGCCGCCCATGGCCGGCATGGGTGCGCGGTAGCGCTTGGGCTGTGCAACCCCTCCGGCGATGGTGGCGGCAATGCCGGAATAGCTGCCATCGCTCCACATCCATTTGTTGGCCGTCAAATCCGGACCCAGCGGTGTGCCCGTCGCATTCGCGCCATGGCAGCCGGTGCAGGTGGCTCCGCCCACCAGCCCGTGATAAACCCGATCTCCCAATGCCACCATGGCGGGAGTCGCTCCCCCGGGTGCTGTGAGCATGCTCGTGTCCGAGCCCGCATCGGGGTGCGTGCCTTCCGGCGGTTTGGCGCCGGCTGCAACGATCGGTCCAGCGGGCTCGGTCGCGCTCGGACAGGCCACAGTTTGCGCGTTGCTCGATCCCGCGCCGCCGCGATAGACGATGCGGTAGATTCGTCCCGTCACGTCGTCGGCCACATACATCGCACCGTCCGGGCCTACAGCCAGCCCGGTGGGTCGATGCGCGGCCTTCCCCGGCGATTTGTCGGCTCCGGCGAACCCATCCGCAAAGATCTCGCACTGACCCGACGCCTTGTCGCCCGACAGCGCCTGATACACGACGTTGTACCCGCCCTGCGCGTAGGGCGCACGATTCCAGGAACCGTGAAAGGCGATGAATAGGCCGCCGCGATAGTGCGCCGGCAATGACGGCGCTTCGTTGAGGAGCATGTCGTTGGGTGCCCAATGCGCGGGGAATATCGCAACCGGTGCGGATTTCTGCGCGCACGTGCCGACTGTTTTGCCGTCTCCGCCATATTCGGGCGCCAGCACCAGCGACTTTTGGAAGGGATCGTAGTAGCACTCGGGCCAGCCATAGTCGCCGCCCTTCTTCAAGAGCAGCACCTCTTCCGAGGGCAGGGTGGCTTCCTGGTCGGCGTCCTTGATCGTGTCCGGCCAGTTTGTATGCAACTGATCGCGACCATGCTGCGTGACGAATATGCGGCCCGCCGCGTCGAGCCCGAAGCCCTCGGCATTGCGAATGCCGGTGGCATAACGCTCCGCCGGCGAAAACACTTGATTGGTCTTCCTGGCGTCATACAGCCAAACGCCGCCGCGCGTCTCGAGTTCGGTGCAAGGCTTGATGCCGGGGGATTTCAGAGTGCGATTTTTTTCCTGGCAGGCGTTCGTGGCGCTCGCCACATCGACGTACAGACCGCCACGCGCATCGATGGCAAAGGGATGCATGGGGTGATCGCCGCTCAGCGGCAGTCCGCTGACGACAACCTGCGATTTGGCGCCGGGCAGGACTGAGCCTTTGGTCAGGGGGTATTTCAGGATTTTGTCGTTGAGTTCGGCGTACAGCCAGTCCTTATAAATGCCGATGCCGGTGCCGCCCGCGCCGCCGCTTTGCACAGTCTCGCCGAATCGTTCGATGACATCGGCTTTGCCCGCGCCGGTCGTGTCCTTGAGCGCGACCAGGAAGCCGCCGGCATGGGGAACATCGTCGCCGAAATAGCGACCCGACCAAGTATTGACGTAGACGACATTGTCCGCTGACACGACCACGTGGCGTGCGTGACCGATGCCGTCGGCAAAGATGGTTGCACAGAAGCCCGCGGGCAGGGACAGTCCACTGTCATCTCCGGTGCAAGGCGACGCAGTGGCCGCACCGTCGGCGGATAGGGCGGCGCCGATGAGGAAACCTGCCGCAAGCACCGCGGCCCCAAAATAATGACTGTTCTGTAAACCATTCATGCGCAGTATTCCTTCGCCGCCAAGGGTTGCTCACCGGACTTTAGAGTATATCCTTGCGCCATTGAAACACTAAGGAGTGCTGATGTGCCTGGTTCTGGTTGCGTGGCGCGGAGATTCCCAATATCCGTGTGTCGTTGCGGCGAACCGCGATGAGTTGCACTCGCGCCCGGCGGCGCAGGCGCGTTGGTGGCACACTCAGCCGGACATTCTCGCCGGCCAGGATCTTTTGGCGGGCGGCACGTGGCTGGGCGTCACGCGCAGCGGCCGCTTCGCGGCGCTGACGAATTACCGCGATCCGGAACAACGGCGCGCGGACACGCCCAGCCGCGGCTCACTGGTGACCTCGATACTGAAGTCCACCGACCGCACGGCGCAGACTCTCGACAAGCTGCGCGACATAGGGGCTAACTACAACGGCTTCAACGTGATTTTTTCCGATGGCGAGCGGCTTGCGATATACGAAAGCGTACGCGGCACGGGACGCGAACTTGAACCCGGCATCTATGGACTCTCGAATCACCTGCTGGATACACCCTGGCCCAAAGTACAAAACGCCAAATCCCGCCTCTCCGAAGCGCTGGTTGATCTTTCCGATCCCACGGCCGTTCTTTCATTGCTGCGCGACGAGAGGCCGGCGCCGGACGACCTGCTGCCGCGCACCGGCCTGAGTTTGCAGTGGGAGCGCCTGGTATCGAGCGCGTTTGTGCGCGCACCGGACTACGGTACGCGCTGCTCGACGCTGCTGCGCATTGATCAACATAGCCGCGCATGTTTTGATGAGTGGTCTTGGGATGCCTCCGGCGCGCAGATCGGGGCCATGAGCGAGCAGTTCGAATTGGGGTGAACTTATGTTCAAGCGTGTGCTGCTTTGCTATGACGGCACCGAAACAGGCCGCCGGGCGCTGCGTCGCGGCGCGGATCTCGCGGTGCTGCTCGGCGCACAGGTGCACGTGCTGTCGATCATTCCTACAGGCGTTGCGGGCGCGGCGGTGATGGCCGGAGCCGCGGGCCAGGCCTGCATCGTCGATGAGGAGGGAGAATTTCGCAGGCTGCTTGACGAATCCATCGATTGGCTGAAGGAGCGCGGCGTGGCCGCGGAAGGCTATCTGGCAAGCGGCGAATATGTCGATCAAATCGTCGCGTTCGCCCAGCGTTTGAATATCGATCTCGTCGTGCTCGGCCACTATCCGTTGCCGGCCGGCGGCTTTTGGTGGTCCGGTCCGAAGCGGGTGTCGTTGGCGGAAAGGATCAATTGCTGCATCTTTGTCGCCGTCAACGCCGCAGATACGCCGGCGGCCGTGCCAAAATAGCGCATGACTTCCATGGACTCGCCACTTCGCGATCCTCCCGCGCCCTCGAAGCGCGATCGCGCCCTGAGTATCATCGCCGGCGCAACCGTGCTGGCACTGCTGTACTTTGCGCGCGATGTACTGGTGCCGGTCACTCTCGCCATCATCCTGAGTCTCTTGATCGCTCCCTTGGTGCGGGTCTTGCGCCGCCTCGGATTGGGGCAGACGGGCTCGGTGCTGACGGCGGTTTTGACACTGGTGCTGTCGTTCAGCTTGTTTGCGACCGTCATCGGCGCGCAATTGATCGGCATGACGGGCAGCCTGTCGAAGTACGAAAGAACGCTGGCGCGCAAAATCGAGGCGTTCGATAACCTCACGATGCGACGCGTGAGTGCGCTCACCGCGCAGGCGGATCGCGCGCTGAACAGGCCGACCGAGGCGGCGCCGCCTTCGACACTCAATAAACCTGAAGGCGCCGCAGCGCCGGCTCCCATTCCCGTGGAAGTGCGCGAAGCGCCCGCCAATCCCTTGCAACTCATCGAAAAAGTAGTCGGATCCATTTGGGTACCGATCGAAACGGCCGGCATCGTTCTGGTGGTGCTCGTGTTCGTACTGCTCGAGCAGGAAGCTCTGCGCGACCGCTTCATACGCATCGCCGGCGGCACGGACATCAGGCTCACAACCTTGGTGATCAACGATGCCGGCGATCGCCTGTCGCGGTTCTTCGTTTCGCAATTCGCAGTGAATTTCGGCGTCGGCGTGTTGATCTGGATCGGCCTGAGGCTCATCGGTCTGCCCCACCCCATGGTATGGGCGGCGCTCTCCACGGTGCTGCGCTTCGTGCCATATCTCGGGATTTGGATCGCGGCGTTTTGCGCCGCCTTGCTGGCGGCCGCGGTCGATGCCAGCTGGGGAATGGGGCTTGAGACTTTGGGGCTGTTTCTGGTCGTCGAGCTGATCGCCGCGCAGCTGGTGGAACCGCAATTGTATGGGCACACCACGGGCTTATCGCCGCTGTCAGTCGTGATTGCTGCGATATTTTGGAGCTGGCTGTGGGGGCCGATCGGCTTGATCGTCTCAACGCCATTGACCTTGTGTTTGCTGGTCGCGGGACGCCACGTGAAAGCCTTAAGTCTCCTGGACATTCTGTTGGGAGACACACAGGCCCTGACGATGCCGCAACGTTTCTATCAACGTGCGCTGTCGGGCGATTCGGATGAGATCATCGCGAGCGCACGAACCTTTCTCAAGAAGAACTCCTTCGCCAATTATTGCGACATGGTATTGATGCCGGCCCTGCACCTGGCGCGCCTGGACCTGGAGGCGCGCGCCATCAGCCCTGATCAGCAAGCGAAAGTGCGCAGCTCCATGGTGGCGGTGATCGCCGCGATCGGCGGGGAAAGCGCCAGACCTTCGCAGCGTCGGCTTCGTTCCACGGTGCTCGATCAATCCAGCGTCGGCCGACAGTTGCGTCAGGAGCGCCAAATGACCAGTGGCCGCTGGCAGGGTCCGCTGGAGGTGCCCGCCGGTTCGGTCATCGTGTGCGTCGGGTTGGGATCGATGGCCGATGATCTGGCCACGGAGCTGCTGGTGCGCATTCTTCGCGATCAAAAAATCGACGCGCGCCATATGTTGCTCGAGGATCTGAACGCCGCACCGCCGCCGAATGCCGCCGAGGCCGTATCCATGGTCTACGTGGTCAGTGCCTTTCCCAGCGAGGAGCGCAGCCGCGGCGATGCCACGGCGGAGAAAATGCGTTTGCGATTTCCGAAGGCCTGCATCGTCGCTGTGTTTCTCCCCGGCATGTTGCTGGAGTCAAACGAAGGCGAGGGTGAGACCATGCATGATGCCGACAAGTCCGCGTGGTCGTTGGGGCATGCGGTGCAGATCTGCCTCGATATGCAGCCGAAACCGGTTTGAGCGTGACGGAGCCGGCCAAGACGGTCTTGATCACGGGAGCGGCGCAGGGCGTCGGATTGGCTGCGGCGCAGTTGCTGGCGCAACGGTTGTACCGGGTCATCCTGGTGGATGTTCAATCCGTCGACAACCACGTGGCCCAACTGCGCGATGCGGGCATGCAGGCGGAAGGGTTGTCGGGCGATGTGTCCTCGGAAGAGTTCGTGCGCCGCTTGAGCGGGCACATTGCCGCAAAATGCGGCGCGCTGGATGCGTTGGTGAACAACGCGGGCATCAGCCTCATCGTCGCGGCCGAGCACACCAGCGCCGAGCAATGGCAGAAGGTCATGGCAGTGAATTTATTTGGGCCATTCCTGCTGTGCCGATATTTGGGAGCGCAAATGCTCGAGCGGCGGCGCGGCAGCATCGTCAACGTCGCGTCGATTGCCGGGCTCGCCGGCATCAGCCATCGCAGCGCCTACAACGCATCGAAGCATGGACTCATTGGTCTGACCAAAACGCTGGCGGCCGAATGGGGCGGCCGCGGCGTCAGGGTCAATGCGGTGTGCCCGGGGTGGATCAAAACCGCCATGGACTCGGCCGATCAGGGCGCGGGCGCCTACAGCGATTCGGATATCGTGGACCGCGTGCCGCTGGCTCGATTCGCCTCCGCGCAGGATGTGGCGGAGGCCATCGCTTTTCTGATCGATTCGGATCGCAGCGGCTTCATCAACGGCGTGAGCTTGCCGGTGGATGGCGGCTGGATGGCGGACGCCAGTTGGAACAGCCTGCGTTTGGGCACACGCGCGTAAGCGGCGACCGGAGCGCTCGCTCATGTGGCTGCAAACGACGACTGCAATAGAACGGCGCACCTTGCTGGCGGGGTATTTGGGCTATGGACTCGATGGCTTCGACTTCATGGTCTACAGCTTCATCATTCCCACGCTGCTGCGCGTCTGGGGACTGAGCAAGGCCGAGGCGGGCTACATCGCCTCCGGGGCGCTGATCACCTCGGCGATCGGCGGCTGGGCAGCCGGCGTGCTCGCAGACCGGTACGGCCGCGCGCGAATATTGCAGCTCACGGTGCTTTGGTTCGCGGTCTTTACATTCTTGAGCGGCTTCACCCACGGCTTTTGGCAACTGTTCTTCACCCGGGCCATGCAGGGGTTCGGATTTGGCGGCGAATGGGCCGTGGGCTCGGTGCTGGTCGCCGAAATCATCGATGCGCGTTTTCGCGGCAGAGCGGTGGGACTGGTGCAAAGCAGCTGGTCGTTGGGATGGGCAGCCGCGGCCCTGGCGTTCTGGGGAGTGAGTTTGCTGGCGCCGCCGGAAATCGCTTGGAAGATCCTGTTCTGGCTGGGCATCCTGCCCGGCCTGCTGGTCGTCTATATCCGTCGCAAAGTGCCCGAGCCGAAGGTTTTCCTGCAAATGCGCGCGCAGCGATTGCATTCCCGGAGCGAGGTCAATCACCGGTCTGGCGGGTTCTTGGGTATTTTCCGCCGTCCGCTGCTGCGCACGACGCTGCTGGCAACGTCGCTGTCCACGGGGATGCTCGCGGCCTACTACTCGGTGAGCACCTGGCTCCCCACCTTTCTGGCCACCGAGCGGCATCTCTCGGTGGGGGGCACCACCAGCTACCTGTTGATGGTCATCGTCGGCTCGCTGGCGGGATACCTGACGAGTGCCTGGCTGGCGGATACCATCGGCCGCCGGCGGGGCTTTGTGCTGTTCGCCTGCTGCGCGGCGGCGCTGATATTGATCTACACGCGCGCCCCGCTCACGGGCGGCATGCTGTTGATCGGATTTCCGTTGGGTTTTTTCACATTGGGGATTTTTTCCAGCATGGGCGCCTACCTGGCTGAGTTGTTTCCCAGCGCCGTACGCGGCTCGGGTCAGGGATTCAGCTACAGCATCGGACGCGGAATCGCCGGTTTCTGTCCCTCGCTGATCGGCGTGCTGAGCGGCTACGTCTCGCTGGGCGAGGCCATCGCCGGATTTACGGTCGCGGCCTATGCACTGGTCGTCGTCTCGGCCTGGGCGCTGCCCGAAACGCGCGGCCGCGCTCTCGGCGAGGATCGCGTCCAACCGACTCTTGCGGATCGCGCAGTCGAAACATGATCCGCTGGGAGTTTTGGATCGATCGCGGCGGCACGTTCACGGATGTCATCGGCAGGGCGCCGCAGGGTGAATTGCACACCCTCAAACTGTTGTCGGAGAATCCTGCGCAATATGAGGACGCCGCGGTGGAAGGCATCCGGCGAATGCTCAAGCTTTCGCCGGATGAACCGATCTCGCCCGCGCGGGTGGCCTGCGTCAAGATGGGGACCACGGTGGCCACCAATGCGTTGTTGGAGCGCAAGGGCGCGCGGACCGTGTTGGTGATCACCCGCGGCTTTCGCGACGCACTGAGGATCGCCACGCAGGCGCGGCCGCGCTTGTTCGACCGTCGAATTGCTTTGCCCGAAATGCTGTATGAGCGGGTAATCGAAGCCGCGGAACGCGTCGGTGCGCGCGGGGAAGCCATCCAAGCATTGGACGCGCCGGCGCTGAGAACCGAATTGCTCGCCGCCTTCGACGACGGATTGCGTTCCGTTGCCATTGTTTTTCTCCACGGCTATCGCTACGTTCATCACGAGCTGGCCGCGGAGGCCCTGGCACGCGAAATCGGTTTCACTCAAGTATCGGTTTCACACCGAGTGAGTCCGCTGATGAAGCTGGTGCCGCGCGGCGATACGACCGTGGTGGATGCCTACCTTTCCCCGATTTTGCGGCGCTATCGCGATAAGTTGGTCGAATTGATGCCCGGGGTGCCGCTCTACTTCATGCAAAGTTCGGGCGGCCTCACTCAAGCCGAGCGCTTCAACGGCAAGGACGCCATCCTCTCCGGCCCGGCGGGCGGCATTGTCGGCATGGTGCGCACCGCACAAGCCCAGGGACACCGCAAGCTGATCGGCTTCGATATGGGCGGTACCTCGACGGACGTCAGCCACTTTGCCGGCGAGTTCGAACGCGCTTTCGACACCGAGGTGGGCGGCGTCCGGGTGCGTGCGCCCATGATGAGCATTCATAGTATCGCGGCGGGCGGCGGCTCCATCATTGGTTTCGATGGCGCCCGATTGCGGGTGGGTCCTGAGTCCGCCGCCGCCAATCCGGGGCCGGCATGCTACCGGCGTGACGGACCCCTCACCTTGACCGACGCCAATGTATTGCTCGGGCGCATTCAGCCGGCGTTCTTCCCGAAAGTGTTCGGGCCCAAGGCCGATGAATCCTTGGATGCTGAAGTCGTGGCGCGCCGCTTCGCCGAATTGGCGCAGCGCATGGCGCACGCGGGCGATCGGCGCCTCTCCTCGGAAGATGCGGCCGGCGGTGCGCTCAAGATCGCCGTCGACAGCATGGCCAACGCGGTAAAACGCATATCAGTGGCGCGCGGTCACGACGTAGCCGGCTATACGCTGCAGTGTTTTGGCGGGGCCGGCGGTCAGCATGCGGGTCTCGTGGCGGATGCATTGGGAATCAAGCGCGTATTCATCCATCCGCTGGCCGGCGTGCTGTCCGCCTACGGCATGGGTCTTGCCGATCAGATCGCGATCCGCGAGGCGGCGGCGGAGCTAGAACTCGACGAATCGGGCCTGCGTGCAGCACGCGCCATGGCATTGCAGCTCCAAGATGCGGCGGAATCGGAGCTCAGAAGCCAGGGATTGGCGCGAGATTCGCTGCAGGTCGCGGCGCAGCTGCGCATCCGCTACCGGGGCAGCGACACCACGCTGCCCTGTGCGCTGCACTCCGATATGCCGGATGGGCAAGTGCGAATGATCCGTGAGGAGTTCGAGCGCAATTACCGCCGCCGTTTTGAGTTTGCGGTGCCGGACCAAGCTCTCATCATCGAGGCCGTCTCGGTGGAATGCGTGGCGCCCGGCGCGCGAGCGCCGGATCCCGCCTCGTCCAGCTCGAGCGAACCGTATCGCCCGAAGGCAGACGCCGACATTGCGATGTACTGCCTCGCCGACGCCGAGCCCGCGGGATGGCGCGACGCGCGGCTCTACCGGACCGAGACCTTGCGGGAGGGCGCACGCATCGAGGGTCCGGCAATTCTAGCCGACCGCAACGCGACCACCGTGGTCGAGCCGGGTTGGGAGGCGCAGGTCGGGAGCGGCGGCTGCATGGAACTGCGTCGTTTTCAATGCGCTTCGTCGCGGCATTCCGTCGGTACCCATGCCGATCCGGTGATGCTGGAATTGTTCAACAACATGTTCATGAACATCGCGGAACAGATGGGACTGCGCCTGCAAAATACGGCGTATTCGGTCAACATCAAGGAACGGCTGGACTTCAGTTGCGCGCTGTTCACTGCCGAGGGAGCGTTGATCGCGAACGCGCCGCATATGCCCGTGCATCTGGGCTCGATGGCCGAGTCGATCCGTACGGTGATCGCCCGCAATCCGAGTATGCGCAGCGGCGATGTATATGTGCTGAACGACCCCTATCACGGCGGCACCCATTTGCCGGATATCACGGTGGTCACGCCGGTGTACTTGCCGGAAACCCCTGCCGTGCCAAGCTTCTTCGTGGCCTCGCGCGGGCACCACGCCGATATTGGCGGGATCACGCCGGGCTCGATGCCGCCGTTCTCCGCGAGCATCGGCGAGGAAGGCGTCCTGATCGATAACTTCAAGCTGGTGGACCGCGGCAAGTTGCGCGAGGTGGAATTGCTCGAGTTGCTGGGGCTGGGAGCCTACCCGGCGCGCAATCCGGCACAAAACCTCGCGGATATTCGCGCGCAGATTGCGGCGAACGCGACCGGCGGCGCCGAACTCAAGTCGCTGGTCGCGAAATACGGTGTGGCCACCGTGATGGCGTACATGCGGCACGTGCAGGATAACGCCGAGGAATCGGTGCGCGGCGCCATCACGGCGCTCAAAGACGGCCGCTTCCTGCTGCCCCTGGACAACGGAGCGCGCATTCAAGTGAGCGTACGCATCGACCATGAGCTTCGTGCGGCCTGCATCGACTTCACCGGCAGCAGCGCTCAATTGCGGGACAACTTCAACGCGCCGCGCGCCATCACCACAGCTGCCGTGCTGTACGTGTTTCGCACGCTGGTGAACGACGAGATTCCCCTGAATGAGGGATGCTTGAGGCCGCTGCAATTGATTCTGCCCGAGGACTGTATGTTGAATCCCCGCTCGCCCGCTGCGGTGGTGGCCGGCAACGTCGAGACCTCCACTTGCGTGACCAACGCCTTATACGGTGCGCTGGGCGTGATGGCGGCCAGTCAGTGCACCATGAACAATTTCACCTTCGGCAACAGCCGCCACCAGTACTACGAAACCATCGCCGGTGGTTCCGGCGCGGGCCCGGAATTCAACGGCACCAGCGTGGTCCAAACTCATATGACCAATTCGCGCATGACGGATCCGGAGGTTTTGGAGTTCAGATACCCCGTGCGCCTGGAGTCATTTGAGATTCGCGCCAATTCCGGGGGTGTCGGCCGTTGGCGCGGCGGTGACGGCGCGGTGCGGCGCATTCGTTTCCTGGAGCCCATGACGGCGTCCATCTTAAGCAACGGCCGCACCGTGGGTGCCTTCGGCCTGGCGGGCGGCGGGGCGGGGGCTACCGGGGAGAATCTTGTCGAGCGAGCCTCCGGGCGTGTGGAGAAATTGGCGCACATCGGCCAGGTTGAGGTGCAGGCCGGCGATGTCATGGTGATCCATACGCCGGGCGGCGGAGGTTATGGTGCGATCGATGAATAAACAACATGAGATTAAACACATAAAATATTGAAAATTTACGATATTATTTGTTGTAAATTACTATTTAGTTTTTCGTTCTTAATGTAACTTCTAGTTTAGGCTTGAGTAAGGTTTTTTGCGCAGCCCTCAAGGTCGCGTGAGGTTTGAAATGGCCGAGATTGAAATCGTGGAAGTCGGTCCCCGGGACGGCCTGCAAAACGAGGCGGTGCTGTTCAGCACGCAGCAGAAACTGGAATTGATCGAGCGCTCGATAGCCTGCGGCGTGCGCCGAATCGAAGTCGCCAGCTTCGTGAATCCTAAACTCGTCCCGCAAATGGCCGACGCCGAGGCGGTGTCCGCGGGATTGCCGCGGCGAGCCGATGTCGTGTACATCGGATTGGTGCTCAACAAGCGCGGTGCGCTGCGGGCCATCGAAGCGGGTCTCCATGAACTGGGTGCGGTGTGCGCTGCATCCGATGGTTTTGCGACCCGCAATCAAGGCCAAACATCCGATGAGTCTCTCGCGATGTGTTGCGAGGTGGTGCGCTTGGCGCGCCAGGAGGGGCGGCGCGCGCAGATCACGATCTCGACGGCGTTTGGATGTCCGTTCGACGGCGAGGTTGATCCTGAGCGGGTGATCGGCATGGCAAGGACTGCAGCGGCGTCCGGTCCGGTGGAAGTCGCCATTGCGGACACCATCGGTGTCGCCGGCCCGCGGGATGTTGCCGATCTGGTGACGCGGGTGCGCGCGGCGATCGAGCCCCTGCCGGTTCGGGTGCATTTTCACAACACGCGGAACACGGGTCTTGCCAATGTTTGGGCTGCAGTCAATGCCGGCGCCAAAACCGTCGATGCATCGTTGGGCGGTCTGGGCGGTTGTCCCTTCGCTCCGCGAGCCACGGGTAACGTGCCCACCGAGGACGTGGTCTACATGCTGGAGCGTTCCGGCTATCACACCGGGCTCGATATCAATCGGTTGATCGAGACTTCGGAGTGGCTGGCGGGCGGCATGGGCCGCGAACTACCGGGGATGGTCAGCAGGGCGGGCAATTTTCCCAGCGCCAACATGCGTCATGGAGCGACGGAGGCTATTGCGAACTCAAGCAGGCCTGAAAGCGCTGATTGACTCGGTGCGCGTACCAGTCGGTGGTCAAGCTGCGCTTGATTTTCGGGCCCGCCAGCGCGATGCGCGGCACGATGGCATGGGGCAGCTGTCGTCCCGCCTTGGCGCCGGCGAGCGTGTACACATGCGCATAGAGCGCATTGGTCTCGAAGCTTCTGCTGCGCCCATCCAGAAGCGCAGCATGAATGGCGCCGTCGTTCGTCTTGAGCCGTGAGGACAGCGAGCGCAACGCGAGTTCGGTGGGGCCCGGATTGTCGATATTGCTGTCATGCGGCAACAGCGCCCCGTCGGTTGCCAGCGGCACTCCCGAGGCAATGCTCAGCGCGCTTTGAAAGGCCGCATTGCGGCTGGAATATTGCCCCGCGTTGAAGTCGGCGAAGCGATACAGGTAAATGTCGTAGGGCGCGCGATAGTCCAAGAGATGAGCGATGCCGAAATAGACGCTGCCGCGGCGCGTGAACAGCTCATCGGCGATGCTTCGCTTCGTGGGGTAAGGATAAGGTGCCGCAGCGGCAAATTGCTCGGCAAAGGCCACGTTGACCTGCATGGGCCCGCGCGTGCGAATCGGGTTTTTTTCGGCGAACAGCGTCGTGCCCAGCGGCACCGCCGCGATGAAATCTTCGTAGACGTCGCTGAGTTCTTTCTCGGTTTTCGCAGCATCGATGCGCTCGCCGTAGCTGCGGCCATCCGTGGATTTGAGCTGCAAGACCCCGTTGAGGATCATCATCGGCACGTGCGCGCGTTCCGCGCGAAGGGCGATCTCCCCTCTGGCAAGGGCGCCAAGGCCGGGAATGACAGGGTCGACGTGAAAGCCCGATTCCTGTTCGATGACGGCAACGACGGCGCAGGCATGCTCGCGGGTGGGTGCCACCGTCAACGCAATGAACGCGTTGTATATGTCGGAGGCCCATCCCGCCCGGTCCGATACGCTGAGCGGTATGGATCGCTCGATCAGTGCGCGGGCGTCCGCGGGGGCTGATGGCGGCGCCGCTTCACGCGGCGCGCCGGGGCAACCCGCCAACAGCAGGGCGCCTGCGAATAGGCAGCCTGTCCGATAACCATGACGCACGAAGTGCGTGATGCACCTAAGGTTCACGGCGCCGCAACATGACGCCGATACCCGCGCACCAGCAGAACCAGGCCGCAAACAACGACCGTTGTACGAGACCATACACCGGCCTCAATTCCGTCCAAAGTGATCCATGACGGTCGAGCGAGCTAAGGTTGAGCGCGATGCTGACCCAGATGAGCACGAACATGACCCAGGAGAACCTCACCAGGCCTCTTGCCCTAAGATCGCCTCGCCAGGCCAGCGCGAAAGCCAGCGGGGCCTGATATCCGATCAATTCGGATTCACCGAACACGTTGTGCAGAGGATGCGGGAACGCAAAAATTCCCACGCCCGCCGCTGACAGCGCCATGAAAGCGATCAGGTACGCGGATGCCGGGTTGCGGCCGGCTCCCCGGCAGGCAGCCCGAACGCCGGCTGCAAAAATGAGCAAACTGGCGGCGACCGTGCACAGCATGATCGTGAAGGGGATTCTGCCGGGTGAATCCATTTCACCGATCTCGCTGACGGTCTGGCGAACCTGACTGTAGCCCGGGACCATGAGCGCCACGCCCACGACGCCGCTGGCGAGGATGCCGGCCGCCAGAGGTCCGAATAGCAGACGAGTGTCTTTGTTCACGCGCGGAATCATAAAACATTGCCTCGCCGGATGGGCCGCGCAATACTCGCAGTGATGAACACGCAGAGCGTTGCCTCCGATCTTCCGCCCATGGTGCTTCAACGGCGTGTAGGTCATGTCGCTCACCTGACGCTCAATCGCCCCGCGCAGTACAACGCGCTATCCGAGGAAATGTTGGCCGCCCTGTACACGATGCTGGATGCGATCGCGGCGGACTCCACGGTGCGCGTCGTGGTGCTCGGGGGCGCCGGCAATGCGTTTTGCGCGGGACATGATTTGAAGCAGATGAAGGCCAATCCGAACCTCGCGTACTACCAGCAGTTGTTCGAGGAATGCAGCCGCTTGATGATGCGGATCCAATCGTTGCCGCAACCGGTGATTGCACGCGTGCAGGGCGTGGCAACCGCCGCAGGCTGTCAACTGGTGGCGATGTGCGATCTGGCGGTGGCGGCGGAGAGTGCGCGATTTGCGGTTTCCGGGGTCAATGTCGGACTGTTTTGCGCCACGCCGTCGGTGCCCCTGTCGCGCAATGTGGGGCGCAAAGCCGCGTTTGAAATGCTGGTGACCGGGGAATTTATCGATGCCGCCACCGCGGTTGCCCGTGGGCTGGTCAATCGTTGCGTGCCCGCCGATCGGCTGGATGAGGAGATCGAGAAGCTGGCGGATGCGATCGTGGCCAAGCCGGCGTCGGTGATCGCCGCGGGAAAAGCCCTGTTCTATCGTCAGTTGGAACTTGGCGTCGCCGCGGCCTACGAACTGGCTGGCCATGCGATGGCCTGCAATATGATCGATGACGTCGCGCAGGAAGGCGTTGCAGCATTCATCGAGAAGCGCACCCCAAGCTGGAGCGTCAAAACTTAACAGCCTGAATGTTGCAAATTCGCTCAAACAGAGTCGACGGATTTGGGCATTTGTTTCACCGCGCGGGTTCTCTAAAATTAGCGGAGCCATCTGTTAATCTGGCCACCTCGAGGCTTCCCGGGTATCCCATGAGCGCCGTATCCATCGCCGCCAAGCCGACTCCCTACAGACCCACCAACAAGGTGCGGTTCGTGACCGCCACGTCCCTGTTCGACGGGCATGATGCCTCCGTCAACATCATGCGCCGGGTGATGCAGGCCTCGGGCGCCGAAGTGATTCATCTGGGCCACAACCGCTCGGTGCAAGAGATCGTCACTGCCGCCTTGCAGGAAGACGTGCAGGGTGTGGCGATCACTTCCTATCAGGGCGGCCACGTCGAGTTCTTCAAGTACATGATGGACCTGCTGCGCGAGAACGGCGGCGATAACATCAAGGTGTTCGGCGGCGGCGGCGGCGTCATCGTGCCGGCTGAAATCCGCGAGTTGATGGCCTACGGCGTTACCCGGCTGTATTCGCCCGAGGACGGCGCCAAGCTGGGATTGCAGGGCATGATCGACGATGTCATTCGCACCAGCGACTATGATCTCTCCGCCTTGGCGCCCCCCGAGGGGGAGGCCTTGGAGGCGCTGCGGTCCGGCAACCGGCGGGCACTGGCGCGGATCATCACCGCGGTGGAAAATCAAACCTATCCCATGCGCGTTCGCCAGGGATTGCTGCAGGCCGCCGCCGGCGTCAAGACGCCGATATTGGGAATCACCGGCACCGGCGGCGCCGGCAAGTCCTCGCTCACCGACGAACTCATTCTGCGGCTGCGGCTCGATCAGAGCGATCGGCTGCGCGTGGCGGTCATCTCGATCGATCCGTCGCGCAAGCGCACCGGCGGCGCGCTGCTGGGCGATCGGATTCGAATGAACGCGATCGAATCCGAGCAGATCTTCATGCGCTCGCTGGCCACGCGCGACACCGGTACCGAAATCTCCGCCGCCTTGCCGGAAGTTCTGGCCTCCTGCAAGTTAAGCGGCTTCGATCTGATCATCGTGGAAACCTCAGGCATAGGTCAGGGCGAATCCGCCATCGTGCCGCTGGTCGACACGTCGGTCTACGTCATGACTCCGGAATTCGGCGCAGCGTCGCAGCTGGAAAAAATCGACATGCTCGATTTCGCCGACTTCGTTGCCATCAACAAGTTTGACCGCAAGGGTTCCGAGGACGCGCTGCGCGACGTGCGCAAGCAATACCAGCGCAACCATGAATGGTTTTCCCGGGCTGCCGAGACGATGCCGGTCTACGGCACCATGGCCTCGCGATTCAATGACGATGGCGTCACGGCGCTCTATCAGGCCATCGCGGCGCGCCTGCAGGAGAAGGGGCTGAAGCTGGGTGCGGGCAAACTGCCGCCGGTTCAAGTGAAGGCATCCTCGCGCGGCCGCGCCATCGTGCCGCCCGAACGGGTGCGCTATCTGGCGGAAATTGCCGGGTCGCTGCGCGAATTTCACCAATCCATCTCGCGCCAATCGCGCATCGCGCGCGAACGCCAATCTCTGCGAACGTCCAAGACCTTGTTCGCCGAGGCCGGCCGCCCGATCGCGGGATTCGACGAGCTGATCGCCGCGAAGGACGCCGAATTGAACCCGGAATCCGCGCAACTGCTGGCGCAATGGCCGAAGACTCGGGAGCTGTACGCCCAACCCGAGTATGTCGTGAAGATTCGCGACAAGGAGATTCGCACCAAGCTCACCTACGAATCGCTATCGGGCAGCCGGATCCGCAAGGTGTCGCTGCCGCGCTACGAGGACGACGGCGAGATGTTGCGTTTCCTGCTGAAGGAAAACGTGCCGGGTTCCTATCCCTACACGGCCGGCGTGTTCGCCTTCAAGCGCGAGGGCGAGGACCCGACGCGCATGTTTGCCGGCGAGGGCGATGCGTTCCGCACCAATCAGCGGTTCAAACGGGTCTCCGAGGGCATGCCTGCGCATCGGCTATCCACGGCGTTCGATTCGGTCACCCTGTACGGCTGGGATCCGGACCCGCGTCCCGACATTTACGGCAAGGTCGGCAATTCGGGCGTGTCGATCGCCACGCTGGACGACATGAAGGTGCTGTACTCGGGCTTCGATCTATGCGCGCCGACCACCTCGGTGTCCATGACCATCAACGGTCCGGCGCCGATGATACTGGCCATGTTCATGAACACGGCGATCGATCAGCAGTTGGAGAAGTTTCAACAAGAGAATGGCCGCGACCCGACCGCGGATGAGCATCAGAAGATCAAAGCCTGGACCCTGTCGACGGTGCGCGGCACCGTGCAGGCGGACATCCTGAAGGAAGATCAGGGCCAGAATACCTGCATTTTTTCCACCGAGTTCGCGCTCAAGATGATGGGCGACATGCAGGAATACTTCGTGCACCATCAAGTGCAGAATTTCTATTCGGTCTCGATCTCCGGCTACCACATCGCCGAGGCCGGCGCCAATCCCATTTCGCAGCTGGCGTTCACGCTCGCCAACGGCTTCACCTATGTCGAGTCGTACCTGGCGCGCGGCATGCACATCGATGACTTCGCCCCGAATCTGTCGTTCTTCTTCTCCAACGGCATGGATCCGGAATACTCCGTGATCGGCCGCGTGGCACGACGCATCTGGGCGGTGGCGATGAAGAACCGGTATGGCGCGAACGAGCGCAGCCAGAAGCTCAAGTACCACGTGCAAACCTCCGGCCGTTCGCTGCACGCGCAGGAGATGGCTTTCAACGACATTCGCACCACGCTGCAGGCGCTGTGCGCCATCTACGACAATTGCAATAGTTTGCACACCAATGCCTACGACGAGGCGGTGACCACTCCCACGGAAGAGAGCGTACGGCGCGCCATGGCGATTCAACTGATCATCAACCGCGAATGGGGACTGGCCAAGAACGAAAACCCGAATCAAGGCAGTTTCATCATCGATGAGCTCACCGATCTGGTTGAGGAAGCGGTGCTGAAGGAATTCGATGCCATTGCGGATCGCGGCGGCGTGCTGGGCGCCATGGAGACCGGTTATCAGCGCGGCAAGATTCAGGAGGAATCACTGTTCTACGAACGGCAGAAGCACGATGGCTCCTACCCGATCATCGGCGTCAACACATTCCGCGGGCCGAGCGGCGGGTCGGTGCCGGAAAAGATCGAGCTGGCACGCTCCACCGATGCGGAGAAGCAGTCGCAGCTCAATCGTCTCAAATCATTCCAGGAACGACATTCCAAGCAGGCAACGAAGCTGCTCGAACGCTTGCGTCGCACCGTCATTGAAAACGGCAATACCTTTGAGGTGCTGATGGAGGCTGTGCGCGGCTGCTCGCTGGGCCAGATCACGCACACCTTGTACGACGTCGGCGGCCGCTACCGCCGCAACATGTAGGACTGCGATGCACGAATATCAGGCGCCGCTGGCCGACATGAAGTTCGTGCTGCGCGAGCTGGTGGACAGGGAACTGCTGGCGCAATTGCCGGGCTTCGCCGACATGACGCCGGATCTGTCGGATGCGGTGCTGGACGAAGCGGCGAAATTCGCCGGCGCCGTGCTCTCGCCGCTCAATCGTCGCGGCGACCTCGAGGGCGTGCGCTGGCAGGAAGGGCAGGTGCACACCGCCGCCGGCTGGCAGCAAGCGTACAGCCGGTTTGCCGCTGACGGCTGGAACGCGCTGTCCTGCCCGGCGGATTTCGGCGGTCAGAATCTGCCCCGCGCCTTGTCGGCTTTGGTCGAGGAGATGTGGAACGGCGCCAACGTGGCTTTTGCGCTGTGCCCGATGCTGACGCGCGGTGCCATCGATGCGCTCGAGTTGCGTGGGTCGAAGACGCAACGGGAAATGTACCTGCCCAGGATGGTCAGCGGCGAGTGGACGGGTACCATGAACCTGACGGAGCCGCAGGCCGGCTCCGACCTGTCGGCGGTGCGCACGCGGGCCGTGCCCACCGGCGATGGGCGCTATCTGCTCACGGGACAAAAGATTTTCATCACCTACGGCGAGCACGATCTGACCGGCAATATCGTGCACATGGTCTTAGGAAGGGTTGCCGGGGCGCCGGATGGCGTCAAGGGCACCTCGCTATTCCTTGTGCCAAAATTTCTCGTCAACGCCGACGGTTCCCTCGGTGAGCGCAACGATGTTCATTGCCTGTCCGTCGAACACAAGCTTGGCATCCACGCCAGTCCCACCTGCGTTCTGGGATTCGGCCAGAACGGCGGTGCGGTGGCGGAGCTCATCGGCGAGGAGAATCGCGGGCTGGAGTACATGTTCATCATGATGAACGCCGCGCGCTACTCGGTGGGCATCGAAGGCGTGGGTTTGTCGGAGCGTGCATATCAGACCGCGCTGGCCTACGCGCGCGAACGCATCCAGGGCACCGAGGCCGGGATCCGCGGCGGGGGCCGCGTGCCGATCATCCGTCATCCGGACGTTCGCCGTATGCTGATGCTGATGAAGTCGCAGACCGAAGCCATGCGCTCCCTCGCCGCCGTGGTCGCGGTTTCGCTGGACGCTGCGCGCCTGCATCCGGTCACGGAGGAACGCGAGCGCCATCAGGCATTCGCCGATCTGATGATTCCCGTCATCAAGGGCTGGTGCACCGAGAATTCGGTCGATATTGCCTCGCTGGGCGTGCAGGTGCACGGCGGAGTGGGGTTCATCGAAGAGACGGGCGCCGCGCAGTTTTTACGGGATGCCCGCATTACGCCGATCTATGAGGGCACCACCGGCATCCAGGCCAACGACTTGATCGGCCGTAAGCTCGCGCGCGACGGCGGCCACGCGGCGCAGCTGCTCATGCGAGAGATGCGGGCGCTCGAGGGCGCTTTGAGTATCGAACCGGCGCTGGCAGGCGCGGCTCCTGCGCTCGCGGCGGCCATCGACGCG
This sequence comes from uncultured Gammaproteobacteria bacterium, assembly GCA_963831765.1. Lineage (GTDB taxonomy): Bacteria > Pseudomonadota > Gammaproteobacteria > Steroidobacterales > Steroidobacteraceae > Bog-1198. Next base: position 613,371 of record CAWHRH010000006.1, on the reverse strand, counting down.
CTGGAAACGGCGGTCCGTTATGTGGTGGAAAACTATGCAACGGATATCCGCGCCGTGTCCGTGGGCGCGGTACCGATGCTCAAACTGCTGGGCATCGTGGCGGGCGGCTGGCAGTTGCTGCGCGCAGCAGCGATCTCGCAACAGCGCCTCGCCGCGCCCGCTTTAAATACGGCCGACGCGGGCTTCCATGAAGCAAAGATTCAGACCGCACATTTCTACGCGGACTATATCCTGTCGCAGGCGCCCGGAATGGCGCACAGCATCGTGCGCGGCGCGGCCGGTGCGCTCGCCGAGGGCGTCCTGTAAGAGAGATATGGACGATCGGTATCCGCGGCGCATCGTTTGTCTGACCGAAGAGCCCACCGAGGTTCTCTATGCGTTGGGGCTCGATGAACGGATCGTGGGCATCTCGGGCTTTACGGTGCGTCCGCCGCGCGCGCGCCGCGAAAAGCCGCGGGTTTCGGCCTTCACCAGCGCCAAGCTCGACCGCATACTCGCACTGCAGCCGGATCTCGTGGTGGGCTTTTCCGATATCCAGGCCGATATCGCGCAAGCCCTGATCAAGAGCGGCGTCGAAGTCTGGATCAGCAATCATCGTTCGGTCGACGGAATCCTGGGTTACGTGCGGCGCTTGGGCGCATTGGTGGGCGCCGCATCCGAAGCCGAGCGCTATGCCTCGCAGCTCGAATCTCATATCGAGAGCGTCAGGCGTTCCGCCGCACTGTTGCCTCGTCGTCCGCGCGTCTACTTTGAAGAATGGGACCAGCCGCTCATCACGGGCATCCGCTGGGTCAGCGAGCTGATCGGTATCGCCGGCGGCGACGATGTGTTCCCCGAGCGCGCTCGGTGCGCGCTCGGCAAGGACCGTATCCTGGCGGATGCCAGCGAGGTGGTGCGGCGCGCCCCGGACATCATTCTGGGCTCCTGGTGCGGTAAGCGATTCCGGCCGAATCAGGTGGCTGCTCGCGTCGGCTGGGATCAAGTGCCCGCGGTGCGCGACGGGGAACTGCACGAAATCAAATCACCCATCATCTTGCAGCCGGGTCCGGCCGCGCTGACCGATGGTCTGGATGCGATCCATCGGGTCCTTCGCGATTGGTCGGTGCGCTAAAGCGCCGCCGCGAGATTTTGCGACTCCAGGGTCGCCAAGGGATGCGCGGCATCGCTCCAACGCTTGCGGAAAAAAGCGCCGATCATAGTATCGGTTACATCCTCGATGCGGCCCGGGTTCCAGCGCGGCGCGTTGTCCTTATCGATGAGCACGGCACGCACGCCTTCCAGGAAGTCGCCGTGCTCGAAACAGTGGGCCGCCATGCCGAGTTCCATGCGAAAACAGTCGGCGAGTCTCAGGGTCTTGCCCCGCTTCAATTGCAGCAGCGTCACGCACAGCATGGTGGGTGAGCGGCCTCGCATGAGCTTGGCGGTTTGTTGCGCCCACGCCGCATAGTCGCCGCGGCTCTCGGATTCGAGAGAAGCCAGTATTGAAGCCACGGTGGGCTGCGAGAAATGCAGGTCGATGGCGGGACGCAGGGTCTCCAGGCCGGAGGTGGGCAGATTGAGCGCCGCGCGAGCCCGGAGGAAGCGGCGCATGTCGCCCCCGTGGTCATCACCCCAGATCATGGCATTGAGGTCTCCGGTGAGCGAGGTCAGTGCGTCAGGCGGCACGTACACATCGGCCAATTGCGAGTACAGCGCCTCATCGCCGCCAATCTGCACGCCGGTCAGCGCGAGGTAAATGCCGAGAGCGCCCGGAAGACGGGAGAGGAAGTAGCTTGCGCCCACGTCGGGGAAGAATCCGATTGCCACTTCCGGCATGCCCAAGCGCGTCCGCTCGCCGACGACCCGCAGCTTCGAGCCCTGAGCAACCCCCAAGCCCCCGCCCAAAGTGATTCCGGTCATCAAAACCAGGTAGGGCTTGGGATAGGAGTAGAGCAGGTAATCGAGCGGATATTCTGCGGCGAAGAACTCATCGTGCAGGGTGCCGGAGCTCTTGAAGCTGTGATACAGCGCACGAATGTCTCCGCCTGCGCAAAATGCCTTGTCGCCCGCTCCGAGAAGCACCAAGGCGTAAACATCAGGATCAGCCGCGTGCTGCGCGAGCAGCGCACGCACCATCAAGATCATCTCGAGCGACAGGGCGTTGAGGGCGGCGGGCCGATTTAAGGTGATGAACGCAATGTGATTGCGAACTTCATTCAAGACGACCATGGCCCGGTCATTTGAGGCTGATGGTCGTGTTCACGCCGGCGGACGTGTTGCCGTCATCGAACCAGCGGGCGGTCACGGTCTTGGTCTGCGTGTAGAACTGTACTGCCTGTTTGCCATAGGGCCCGAGATCGCCGAGCTTGGAGCCGCGCGATCCGGTGAAGCTGAAAAAGGGCACGGGCACCGGAATCGGTACATTGATGCCCACCTGGCCCACATCGATCTCGTTTTGAAACTTTCGTGCGACCGCGCCGCTCTGCGTGAAAATACCGGTGCCATTGCCGAAGGGATTGTTGTTGACGAGCTTGATCGCCTGCGTCCAGGGTATCCACACCGACGATCACCATCACAGGGCCGAATATCTCGGTGGTGTAGATCTTCATTGCAGGCGTCACCGCCGAGAAAATCGTCGGGCCGATGAAGTTGCCCTTTTCGTATCCCGGCACCTTGATGTTACGGCCATCCAGTTCGAGTTTGGCGCCCTCCTTGATGCCATCCTCCACCAAACCCAAGATGCGCTGCTTGGCGCTCTTCGAGACCACGGGGCCCAAGTCAGTGTTTTTCTCCACGCCGGCATTGACCTTCAGCGTCTTGGCCTTGGCCACGATGTCCGGTATCCATTTCTGCGCCTCCCCGACCAGAACGGTAACCGAGGTGGCCATGCAGCGCTGTCCCGCGGCGCCGAAGGTGGCACCGACCAGGGCATTGAGCGACTGCTCCTTGTTGGCGTCCGGCATCACGACCGCATGATTCTTGGCGCCCATCATGCACTGCACGCGCTTGCCGTGCTGCGAGGCCAGGCTGTAGACGTGCGTGCCGACTGCAGTCGAGCCGACGAAGGAGACGGCGACGATGTCGGGGTGAGTGCAGAGCGCATCGACGGCGCGCTTGCCGCCATGGATGATATTCAAGACGCCCGGCGGCACGCCGGCTTCGAGCGCGAGTTCGGCCAGCAGCATGGGCGTCATCGGATCCTGCTCGGAAGGCTTGAGCACGAAGGTATTGCCGCAGACGATGGCCATCGGAAACATCCACAGCGGGATCATGGCGGGGAAATTGAACGGCGTGATGCCGGCGCACACGCCGATGGGCTGTCGCAAGGTGTAGGTGTCCACGCCGCCGGCGACGTTCTCGGCAAATTCCCCCATCTGCAGGCTGCCGATCGAGCAGGCATGCTCGACGACCTCCAGACCGCGAAACACATCGCCCTCCGCATCCGCCAGGGTCTTGCCCTGTTCGGCGCTCAAGGTTTGCGCGATCCGGCTCATGTGTTCCCGCACCAGCGCCTGCAGCTTCAGCATGATTCGCGCACGGGCCGCGAGCGGCGTGTTCTTCCAGGTCTTGTAGGCCTGCTTGGCCGAAGCGATGGCTGCGTCGATTTCCTCGTCGGTGGCAAAAGGAACCTGCGCCAGGACCTCCTGCGTTGCCGGATTGACGACGTCATGCCATTCGCCGGTCTGCGATTCGATGAATTTGCCGTCGAGCAGCATTTTGACGGTGGATACAGGATTCGCGAGCGTCGCGGGTTTGATTGTCATCGGAGGGTCCCTTGCGTCGTCAACCTGTGCCGACGGTACAACCATAGTTTAGCCTAGCGTATCGCGTAAACTATAGCCGCTTAAATGCGCCGCCCCGGTCCAAAACTGTCAATGCCTCGAAATAGCCACACCGACCCCGGGGAGCTCCGCCGCACGGCGGTATCCCAGGCCCTGCGCACAGCAGAACCCGGAACCATAGCAATTTGTTTCGTTGCCGCCGCACTGCAAAGTGTCCGCGGTCGCGATTTGGACGCCGACGATCTGCTGGCGAAGGTGGGATTGTCCTCGAGCCTGCTGCAGGTGCCCCAGGCGCGGGTCTCGGCGAAGCACTACGGCGCTCTGTGGCGAGCCATTGCGGCCGCCCTCGATGACGAATTCTTCGGCCAGGATTCGCGCCGCATGAAATCAGGTAGTTTTGCCATGCTGTGCCATACGGTTTTGAGCTGCAAGACTTTGGCTCAGGCGCTTGACCGCAGCCTGCGATTTTATGCGCTCATCCTGGACGATCTCTCGGGAACGATTGAGCGTACCGGCAGTGAGGCGAGAATCGTCTTGCACGACCGGGCTGTGGGCGCGAATCAGCGAGCATTCGCTCACGAACTATTGTTGATGCTGCTTCACGGGGTGTCCTGCTGGCTGGTGGGCCGCCGCATTCCCATTCTGCGCGCCGAATTCGGCTATGAGGAACCCGCGCATAGCGCGGAATACCGGCTGATGTATTGCACGGACCTGCGTTTCAACCGGCCGAACACTTCGATTGCCTTCGACGCCGGCCATCTTGACCTACCGGTGGTTCAGAACGAGCGCTCGATCAAGGAGTTTCTGCGTTCCGCACCGGAGAGTATCTTGTTGAAATACAAGAACGGCAGCAGCCTTGCCGCCAGAGTCCGACGCCGCCTGCGTCAGTTCTTGCCGGGCGCGGTTCCGGACTTCGAGGAGTTGGCGGACGATATGAATATGACGCCGGCGACCATGCGCCGACGGTTGAACGAGGAGGGCGAATCCTATCAATCGATCAAGGACCAATTGCGGCGCGACCTCGCCATCAGCTATTTGAGCCATTCGAGCCGCAGCGTCGTGGACATCGCCCTGGAGTTGGGCTTTTCGGAGCGCAGCGCGTTCCATCGTGCCTTCCGGAAATGGACCGGCGCGTCGCCCGGACGAATTTCGCCGAACATTGCGGGCCTAGCGACGAGAATCGAGGATAATCGCACAATGAATTTATCGGGCAAGGTTCTGGTGATCACGGGGAGCGACGGCGCGCTGGGCCAGGCCGTCGCCTCGACCTTGAGCGGCTACGGCGCCAAATTGGCGTTGCTCGCTCATTCACAGGCAGCCTCGAGCTCGCAACCGGCGGGCGCAATGCGCTATGGCGGCATCGATTTGACGCAGGAAGCCCCTGTGCGCTCCGCAATGGAACGGATCGCGAATGAGGCGGGCCGTGTGGATGGATTGATTAATATTGCCGGGGGATTTCGTGTTCGAGAAGCTTGCTGCTGGGTCGCTCGACGGCTTGGGACGCCATGTATAAACTCAACTTGAGAACCGCGGTGGTTGCGTGTCGGCGGCGCTGCCGTACCTGCTCAAGTCGGGGAACGGACGCATCGTCAATATCGGCGCCATGGGCGCGCTCAAGGCTGCTGCCGGCATGGGACCTTATGCGGCTTCCAAGGCCGGCGTCGCACAACTGACCGAGGCTCTGTCCGCTGAACTGAAAGACCGGCAGATAACGGTCAATGCCATATTGCCGAGTACGCTGGACACGCCGAAGAATCGAGTTGATATGCCTCAGGCCGATTTCACGCGTTGGGTGACTCTCGGCGAGGCCGCGGAGGTCATCGCGTTCTTGCTCTCCGATGAGGCGCGCGCGGTGACCGGCGCGCTGATACCCGTCGTGGGGCGCACGTGACGCTGTCCACTCACGCGTCCCCCGGCGCACGCTTACGCGCGGCCGTGGCCGATGAGCGCCCCTTACAGGTGGTCGGCGCCATCAACGCCTATGCCGCGAGAATGGCAGCCGCCTGTGGATTCAAAGCGTTGTATCTGTCGGGCGGAGGCGTTGCCGCCAATTCACTGGGCGTGCCTGACCTCGGCATCAGCACCATGGACGATGTGTTGATCGACATTCGCCGCATCACCGATGCCTGTCCGCTGCCACTGCTGGTGGATGCCGATACCGGCTGGGGCGGCGCCTTTAATATCGCGCGGACCGTGAAATCTTTCATCAAGTTCGGTGCCGCCGGGCTGCATATCGAGGATCAGGTTCAGGCCAAACGGTGCGGTCATCGCCCGGGCAAGGAGATCGTTTCGAAGGAAGAAATGACGGATCGAGTCAAGGCGGCGGTGGATGCGCGCACCGAATCCGGTTTCGTCATCATGGCGCGCACGGATGCATTGGCGGTGGAAGGCATCGAGAAGGCCATTGAACGCGCGCTCGCCTGCGTCGAAGCGGGCGCCGACATGATTTTTCCGGAAGCCGTCACGGAACTTGGGATGTACCGGCGATTCAAGGAAGCCGTCAAGGTTCCTGTTCTCGCCAATATCACCGAATTCGGCCATACGCCGCTGTATACGCGCGAAGAGTTGGGCTCGGTCGGCGTCGACATTGTGCTGCATTGCTGTTCGGCGTACCGGGCCATGAACCTGGCGGCGCTTCATACCTATCAGGCGATTCGCCGCGATGGCACGCAGAAGAATGTGCTCGACACCATGCAAACGCGCGCCGATTTGTACAAGTATCTCGACTACTACGCATACGAAGCGAAGCTCGATGAGTTATTCGCGGAAGGAAAGGAAAAGTGACAGCCAATTCCGAGGCACAATCGGCGAGTGCTTTCAAGCCGAAGAAATCCGTGGCCCTCTCCGGTGTGACGGCCGGCAACACCGCCTTGTGCACGGTGGGTAGGACCGGCAATGATCTGCACTATCGGGGCTACGATATTCTCGATATCGCAACTCAATGCGAGTTCGAGGAAATCGCGTACCTGCTGGTGCACGAAAAGCTGCCGAATGCTGCGCAACTAGCAGCTTATAAGGCCAAGCTGCGCGGTCTGCGTGCTTTGCCGGCCGCCGTGGCGACGGTACTCGAACAGCTTCCGCCGGCCAGCCATCCCATGGACGTCCTGCGCACCGGCGTATCGGCGCTGGGCTGCTGCGTGCCCGAGCCGGATGATCACGGCGCCGAGGGCGCCCGGGATTTGGCGGATCGCCTATTGGCGTGTCTGGGCTCGATGCTGTGCTATTGGTATCACTTTTCCAAGAGCGGCCGCCGCATCGATGTGCAAACCGATGACGACTCCATCGGCGCACACTTCCTGCACCTGCTGCACGGACGCAAACCCTCGAAGAGCTGGGTGCGGGCCATGCACACCTCCTTGAATCTGTATGCCGAGCATGAGTTCAATGCCTCGACCTTTACGGCGCGGGTCATCGCGGGCACGGGATCGGATCTGTACTCCTGCGTCACCGGCGCCATCGGAGCGCTGCGCGGTCCCAAGCACGGCGGCGCGAACGAGGTGGCGTTCGAGATTCAAAATCGCTATCCGGACCCCGACGCGGCGGAGGCCGATATCCGCAGACGTGTCGCCGGCAAGGAAGTCATCATCGGTTTCGGCCATCCGGTTTACACCGTATCGGACCCCCGCAATTCCGTCATTAAAGAGGTTGCCTCGAGCCTGGCTCGGGAAGCGGGCGATCTGCAGGGATTCAAAGTGGCCGAGAGAATCGAATCGGTCATGTGGGATGTCAAAAAGATGTTTCCGAATTTGGATTGGTTTTCCGCCGTGTCGTATCACCTGATGGGCGTACCGACCGCCATGTTCACTCCGCTGTTCGTCATCAGCCGCACCTCGGGCTGGGCGGCGCATGTCATCGAACAGCGCGCGGACGGCAAGATCATCCGGCCCAGCGCCAACTACACCGGTCCCGAGAACCTAACCTTTGTGCCACTTGCGGAGCGACCCTAGCCAAATGTCCCACGATATAAAATCCGCCGAAAGGCCGGCGCCCGACGCGGTGCTTGCCGCGATCTCCGATTACGCTTTGAGCTACGAGATCAAAAGCGCGCTGGCGTATGAAACCGCTGCGTACTGCTTGATGGATACCCTGGCCTGCGGTTTCCAGGCGCTGAAGTTTCCCGCCTGCACGAAATTGATGGGACCGGTGGTGCCGGGTGCAACGCTGACCGGCGGTGCACGGGTTCCCGGCACGGCCTATGAACTGGATCCGATCACCGCGGCATTCAACATCGGCGCGATGATTCGTTGGCTGGATTTCAACGACACCTGGCTCGCGGCGGAATGGGGCCACCCGTCCGACAATCTCGGGGGGATACTTGCCGTGGCCGATTATCTGTCGCGTTCGGGCAAGCGAATCCTGGTGCGCGACCTGCTGACCGCCATGATCAAGGCTCACGAAATTCAGGGCGTGCTGGCCCTGGAGAACAGCTTCAATCGGGTGGGACTGGATCATGTGCTGCTGGTGCGCGTGGCCTCGACCGCAGTGGTGACCGCGATGCTCGGGGGCTCGAGCGAACAGATCATCAATGCGGTGTCCAATGCATGGATTGACGGAGGTGCGCTGCGCACCTACCGCCACGCGCCAAACACCGGTTCGCGCAAAAGCTGGGCCGCGGGGGATGCCACCAGCCGCGCGGTGCGCCATGCACTCATCGCGCTCAAGGGCGAGATGGGTTACCCATCGGCGCTGTCCGCCAAGACCTGGGGATTCCAGGATGTGTTGTTCAAGGGAAAAGCGGTGGTGTTGCCGCAGGCCTTGAGCAGCTATGTGATGGAAAACGTTTTGTTCAAGATCTCCTATCCCGCCGAGTTTCACGCACAGACTGCCGTGGAAGCCGCCATGACTCTGCACCCGCAAATTTCGCTCCAAGATCGATCACATCGAACGAATCATCATAGAAACGCAGGAGCCGGGGGTGCGCATCATCGACAAAACCGGACCGCTCGCGAATCCGGCGGACCGCGATCACTGCATTCAATACATGGTCGCGATTCCGCTGCTGTTCGGCAGACTGGAGGCCGCAGATTACGAGGACCAGATTGCCGGCGATCCGCGAGTCGACGCGCTGCGGGCCAAAATGCTGGTGAGGGAGAATGCGGCGTTTACCCAGGACTACTACGCGGCTGATAAGCGCTACATCGGCAACGCCGTGCAGGTGTTCTTCAAGGACGGGACCGCCAGCGAGCGCGTGGAGGTGGACTTCCCCATCGGCCATCGCAAGCGCCGCGCCGAGGGCATGCCGGTGCTGATCAAGAAGTTCGAGACCAGTGTTGCAGCGCATTTTCAGCCCAAACAGGCCGAATCCATCAAGGCGATGTTCGTTGATCAAAAGACATTGGCGGCAATGCCGGTCAGCGATTTCGTCGCGAGGCTGGTCACCGCCTCGTGAAAATATACCCGCTGCTGAGAGTACATTATGACGCATCGGGCTTGCCGGGAGCATCGGCGAGTCTGGATAGTGATCGGCATGAAGGGAAGGGGTTCAAGAGGGGCAAACGACTGGGCTGCACGGCAATTGCAGGGCACGGCTCCGCGGCCGCCTATTTGGAGCGATGAACGGCGCGGCCGCGAGGACAGACGGCGCCGATTCCTCTGGTCGATCTGCTATGGCAGCTTCAATCCCCGCCGCCGGCGCCCGCCGCGGCGGCTCGACGATTCGCGCTTTCATCCGCTCGATTGGTATTCCGCACATCTGCTGGCGGTTTCCGTCGGCATCCTGCTGTTGAGCGCTGCCGATGCATTTCTGACCGCGATACTGCTGGTGCACGGCGCTGACGAAGTCAATCCCGTCATGGCGGTTCTTTTCTATCGGAGCATCGCGGTATTCGCGGCGCTCAAGATGGCCATGACCGGCGTGTGCATCGTGATGATGGTGTTTCTCGCGCGCTACAGCTTCATGCGCGTGATTCGCGTCGAACTGATGCTGTACGTCGTATTGGTGGTCTACGTATGGCTCGTCCTGTATGAGATCGGGATGTTAAAGGTCTCGCAAGACTTGCCGATCTTGTAATTTTCGCAGACGCCGTCACATTCCATATTGTGGCGCCTTCGGCTAAACTAAGGCGGCCAGATCGATCCTTCACGACGTTTATCACATTGATGTACTTGAGGTTTTTTGCTACCCCCTTCGCTCATGAGCCAATCACTTGCCGATCAACTAGCCAGCACCGCGCTATCCGGCGGAAATGCCGGATTCATTGAAGATCTCTACGAACAATACTTAAGGGATCCGAGCAGCTTGGACCCCGCTTGGCGCGAGTACTTCGGCCGTTTCCAAGGGCGGCGGCGAGATTGCGCATGGTCCGATCCGCGAGCGCTTGATGGCGCGCGCCAAGTTGCCGCAGGTAAACGCCGGCGCCGCGCGCAGCGCGGCGGATGGTGCGAGCGCCAAGCAGGGCGCGGTGTCGCGGCTGATCCAGGTCTACATGAATCGCGGCCACTTGATTGCCAATCTCGATCCGCTTGGGCCTGCAAGAGCGTGCGAAGCCCTATGTACTCGACCTGCAATATTTCGGGCTGTCGGATGCCGATCTCGAGACTGAGTTTTTCACCGGCAGCCGCAATCGACGCCATTCCCGAGCGCGCCAAGCTGAAGAATATTCTGGCGGATCTCAAATTCATTTACACCGACACCATCGGTGCCGAATTCGCCCATGTTTCGGATACGGAAGAGCGCCTGTGGCTGCAGGACGGCTTTCAAGTGGCGCGCATGCAGCATCGTTTCAGCGCCGAGGAGAAGAAGAACATTCTCTGGCAATTGACCGCGGCGGAAGGCTTGGAGCGTTACCTGCACACCAAGTACGTGGGCCAGAAGCGCTTCTCGCTCGAGGGCGGCGACAGCCTGATCCCGTTGCTCGATGAACTGGTGCAGCACGGCGGCAAGGCGGGGGTCGAGGAGACCATCATCGGCATGGCGCATCGCGGCCGGCTCAACGTGCTGGTGAACCTGCTGGGCAAGGCGCCCAAGGATTTGTTCAACGAATTCGAGGGTCAGTACGACCTCGCGAAGTTGCGTGGTTCCGGCGACGTCAAGTATCACAAGGGCTATTCCGCCGACTTGAAGACCGGTTCGGGCAATGTGCACGTTGCGCTGGCATTCAATCCCTCGCATTTGGAAGTGGTGAATCCCGTGGTCGAAGGCTCGGCGCGCGCCCGCCAGGAACGGCGCGGCGATGCGCTGGGCGACAAGGTCTTGCCGGTGCAGATTCACGGCGATGCGGCCTTTGCCGGTCAGGGCGTGGTCATGGAGACGCTTGCAGCTGTCGCAGGCGCGCGGCTTCTACACCGGCGGCACGGTTCACATCATCATCAACAACCAGGTCGGATTCACCATCAGCGATCCGCGCGACGCGCGCTCGACGCTGTATTGCTCGGACGTCGCGAAGATGATCGAGGCGCCGATCCTGCACGTGAACGCCGACGATCCGGAGGCCGTGTGCTTCGTCACCCGATTCGCACTCGATTATCGGATGAAATTTCACAAGGATGTGGTGATCGACCTGGTGTGCTACCGCAGGCACGGCCACAACGAGGCCGATGAACCGGCGGCGACGCAGCCGCTGATGTACCAAATCATCCGCAAGAAGCCGACGGTGCGGCAATTGTACGCGGACAAGCTGGCTCAAGAGGGCGTGCTGACCGCGGCGGACACCTGCCGCCATGATGGAACAGTATCGCAGCGGTTTGGATGAAGGTAAGCCGCAGGCCCGGGCCGCGCTGGGGCTCATCGGCAATCGCTACACGGTCGATTGGAGCGAATACCTGGGCGCGGACTGGGAGCCGGTGAAGACCGGCGTCGACATGACCCGGCTGCGCGCGCTCGGCAAGGCCATCACCAGTTACCCCACCGATTGGACGCTGCATCCGCGGGTGCTGGCGATCATGCAGGCCCGCGAGAAAATGATCCAAGGCGATCTCGCGCTCGACTGGGGCTGCGCCGAGAATCTCGCCTATGCCAGTCTGGTGCAGGAGGGCTATCCGGTGCGCCTGACCGGCCAGGATAGCGGCCGCGGCACGTTCTTTCACCGTCACGCGGTGCTGCACGACCAGCTCACGGGACGCAGCTATATCCCGCTGCAGCACATCGCCACCAATCAGCCCAAGTTCACCGTGATCGATTCCGTGCTTTCGGAAGAGGCGGTGATGGGTTTCGAGTATGGCTTCTCCACCACCGAACCGCATTGCCTGACGATTTGGGAAGGCCAGTTCGGCGACTTCGCCAACGGCGCGCAGGTCATCATCGATCAGTTCATCAGCTCCGGCGAGGCGAAGTGGGGCCGTTTATCCGGCATCACGCTGTTCCTGCCGCATGGCTACGAGGGCCAGGGTCCGGAACACTCGTCGGCGCGCCTGGAGCGGTTCCTGCAGTTATGCGCCGAGTACAACATGCAGGTGTGCGTGCCCTCGACGCCGGCGCAGATGTTTCACATGCTGCGCCGGCAGATGCTGCGGCGCATTGCGCAAGCCGCTCATCATCATGACGCCGAAGAGTTTGTTGCGCCATCCCTTGTCGGTGTCGCGGCTCGAGGAGCTCAGCGGCAGCGGCTTTCAGACGGTGATCGATGAGATCGACGACATCAAGACTTCCGCGGTGACGCGCGTTGTGTTCTGCAGCGGCAAGGTCTATTTCGATTTGCTGAAATCGCGGCGCGAAGTGCAAGGTCGAATACGGTGGCGATCGTCCGCATCGAGCAGCTGTATCCGTTTCCGTCCGAGGAATACGAGGCGATCTTGCGCAAGTATTCGAACGCACGCGAAATCGTCTGGTGCCAGGAAGAGCCGCAAAATCAGGGCAGCGTGGTATCAGATCCGCCACCGCCTGCAGTCGAAGCTGGAGCTCAAGCACGAGCTCCTGTATGCCGGCCGCGCCGGGGCGGCTGCGCCCGCGACGGGCATCGCGGCCCTGCATGAGCAGCAGCAGAAAAATTTGGTCACCGCGGCGCTGCAAGGCGTTCCGCCGGAAGAGACTTCCCGACAAACCATGCGCCTCCCGGCCGCCGCTCAAACTAGGACAGGTTCATGACAATCGAAGTTCGCGTGCCGCAGCTGCCGGAGTCGGTGGCTGACGCCACGTTGGTCTCGTGGCACAAGAAGCCGGGCGACAGCGTGGTGCGAGATGAGAATCTGGTCGATCTGGAGACCGACAAAGTCGTGCTCGAAGTGCCTGCGCCGGCTGCCGGCGTGCTCAAGGAGATCAAACTCAACGATGGCACCACGGTGACCAGCGGGCAACTTCTGGCCGTCATCGAGGAAGGGGCGCGGCGCCGCCGCGCCGGCGACGGCTGCCAGCAAGGATCGCAGGTGCGCCAAGGAACCGTCGAAGGATGCGGCGAAGCCGAGACGCCGGCGGCAAACTGAGTCCTGCCGCGAAGCGCGTGGCCGAAGAGAACAAGGTTGATCCGAAGGCGGTCGCCGGCTCGGGCCGCGACGGACGGGTTTCGAAGTCCGACGTGGTGAACTATCTGTCGGCCAAGGACCCCGCTGCCCGGCGTTCCGGCCGCCGCCGATGCGCCGGCGCCGAAGGCCCCGGCACAGTTCGTCCCCGCGCCAAGCGCGCGCGCGGCCCGCGCCGAGCAGCGCGTGCCGATGACCCGGCTGCGCGCGCGCATTGCCGAGCGCATGGTGCAGGCGCAGGCCACGCAGGCGCTGTTGACCTCGTTCAACGAAGTCGATCTGCTGGCCGTCAACGAGATGCGAGCGCGCTACAAGGATCCCTTCGAGAAACAATATCGGCGTGAAACTGGGCTTCATGTCCTTCTTTACCAAAGCCTGTGTCGAGGCGTTGAAGAAATTTCCCGCGGTGAATGCCTCCGTCGACGGCAATGACATCGTTTATCACGAATACTTCGATGTCGGAGTCGCCGTCTCGACCGACCGCGGTCTGATCGTTCCGGTGCTGCGCGACGCCGATCAGTTGAGTTTTGCGGACATCGAGAAATCCATCGCCAACTTTGCGGCACGCGCGCGCGCCGGTTCGATCACCATCGAGGAACTCACCGGCGGCACCTTCACGATCACCAACGGCGGCGTATTCGGATCATTGCTCTCGACGCCCATCGTCAATGCGCCGCAGAGCGCCATCCTGGGGATGCACAAGATTCAGGATCAGGCCCGTGGTGGTGGACGGCCAGGTGGTGGTGCGCCCCATGATGTACGTCGCCTTGACCTACGATCATCGAATCATAGACGGCCGCGAGGCGGTGCAATTCCTGGTGACGGTGAAGCAGTGTCTGGAAGATCCCGCGCGCATGGTGCTCGGCATATGAGCGATGCATACGATGTGATTGTCATCGGCGCGGGGCCCGCTGGGTATCCCGCGGCAATTCGCGCCGGCCAGAACAAACTGAAAGTGGCCTGCGTCGATGAATGGCAGAACACCGACGGCTCCTACGCCTTTGGCGGTACCTGCCTGAATGCCGGCTGCATTCCATCGAAGGCCTTGCTGGAATCCTCCGAACTGTTTCAACGCGCGAAAGACGAGTTCGCGGTGCATGGGATCAAGATCGGTGCCCTGACCGCTCGATCTCGGCGCGATGCAAAAGCGCCGCGCTTCCGTGGTCAAGACCATGACCAACGGCATCAATTCCCTGTTCAAGGCCAACGGCGTGGTCGGCATCCAGGGACACGGACGCTTGCTGCCGGGAAACAAGGTTGCGGTGAAGGGTGCGGACGGCTCGGAGCGCACCCTGGAAGCCAAGCATGTCATCCTCGCGTCCGGTTCCGTTCCCATTCGATTGCGCTCCGTACCGCACGACGGCAAGTACATCGTCGATTCCTGGAACGCCTTGGAATTCGATGCGGTGCCGACGCGCCTCGGTGTCATCGGCGCCGGCGTCATCGGTCTCGAACTGGGCAGCGTATGGCGCCGCCTCGGAAGCGAGGTCGTGGTGATCGAAGCGCTGGATCAGTTCTTGCCGATGGTGGATCAGACCATCGCCAAGGAAGCGTTGCGTCATTTCAAGAAACAGGGGCTGGATATCAAACTCGGCGCCAAGGTGTCCAGCGCCGCGGTCTCGGGCAATGCCGTCGATGTGGTGTATTCGGATGCGCAGGGCGAGCATTCCCTGCAGGTCGACAAGCTGGTCGTGGCCGTGGGCCGCCGGCCGTTCACGGAAGGATTGCTGGCCGAGGGAACCGGTGTTGAGGTGGATGATCGCGGTTTCGTCGTGGTTGACGAGCACTGCCGCACGAGTGCGGCCAACGTCTGGGCCGTCGGGGATGTGGTGCGCGGTCCCATGCTGGCGCACAAAGGCAAGGAAGAGGGCGTGATGGTCGCGGATCTGATCGCCGGTCACTACGGCGAAGTGAACTACAAGGTCATTCCGTCGGTCATCTACACGGCCCCTGAAATTGCGTGGGTGGGGCAGACCGAAGAGCAAGTCAAAGCGAGCGGCCGCCCGTACAAGGTGGGTGTGTTTCCTTTTGCCGCCAGCGGCCGCGCACGAGCGATGGAAGCCGGTGCCGGCATGGCAAAAATCGTGTCCGCCAAGGACGATGACGAAGTCCTCGGCGTGCATGTCATTGGTCCGATGGCCGGTGAATTGATCAGCGAGGCCGTACTGGCGATGGAATATTCGGCGAGCACCGAGGATATTCAGCGCACGATTCACGCGCATCCAACCTTGTCCGAGGCAATTCATGAGGCCGCATTGGCCGTGGATAAGAAGGCGATCGACGCAATAAATCGCTGATTCGCTGATTTCGCAACCCCGTCGTTTTTGTCCAACAATCGCGCCTTCCGGCGCGACCGCACGGCGTTTTCATTTGACGATATCTGCCGGCGACAACCGCGTGTGACGCGGTTCACACCGTCGCTTGCCAGTGCCGGCTACCTTCCAGACGTTCGATTCCGTCGCAGGTCCGCGACGCAGGTCTACAAATGCGGACCGCCAAGAGGGAGAAAATGCGACCAGGCCCACGACTAATTCCGCTCGGCATGCTAGCGCTGTTGGCCCTGAACGGCTGCGAGTTGAGCACCACCGGCGCCATGCCGGCCAGTAGCGTCGCCGCACCACCCACCGTGAGCAGCGCTCCCGCGCCGACCAATACGACCCCGCCCAAAGCCGGTCCCGCAGGTCCTGGCCCTGCAGTGACGCACAATGCGGTCGCCGTCACTTCTTCCGTGAGCAATGCTTTGCAGGTCGCGGTTGGCGCAAGCCAGACAGTCATCGTGACCTTCACCTCGAATGATGGGTTGCCGCTCTCAGGATTCGCCGTCTCCGGTAGCTTGGGTTTGCTGCCGCCGGGTTGGCGCGGCCCGAGCACTTTCACCTGCGCCTCCGTAGGCCCCGGCAGCGGCTGCGCCCTGAATCTGACTTACACGCCGCTCGCGGTTGAGAGCGGCACGCTGACGCTGAACTGCGTCTACATCGACAATGCCGGTCTACCGAGAACTCCCGGTCCCTGTTTATCGCTTGGCTATGCCGCGGCGCTGCCCAACAATGTGGTGGCCACCGTGTCGCCGACGGGCGAAGTCGACGCGATCGTCGGGTCGTCGAAGCAAAGCGTCACTGTGAACTTCACCAGCGACGATGGCAGCGCAGTCACCAACCTCGTTCTGACCACGAGTCTTGCCGCCTTACCGGCGGGGTGGAGCAGCAGCGCGACCGGCCTGTCGTGCCCCGTGGTCAGTACCGGCAGCGCCTGCCAACTGCCGTTGGTATTTTCGCCGTCCGCGTCAGGGGCGGGTCTGCTCGCGCTCAATTACGCCTACACGGATAATTCCGGCGCGGCCCGAAGCGGTGCGATCAATATCCCGTTCGCCTCGACATCGCACGGCACGGTGCGAGCCACCGCATCGCCCACCGGCGAGATCAACGCCGTCGCGGCCACCGGCTCGCAGGCCGTGTCGATCACGTTCACCACCGATGATGGCAATGCTGCAACCGGGTTGAGTTTGGCCTCGGACTTGACGGCGCTGCCTGCCGGCTGGAGCAGCACGTCGAACAAATTTTCCTGCGACAACGTCAGCACAGGCAACGGCTGTCAGTTGCAACTCAAGTTTGCTCCGCCGACGCTGGGCGGCGGGTCGCTCGCGTTGAGGTACGATTACATCGATTCAAGCGGGGCGACCAATGGCGGATTGCTGAACATCGCCTATGCTGCGACCACCGATGACAGCGTTGCGGGCGCGGTTTCGCCGTCGGGGCAGGTCAACGCCATGTTGGGCTCACCCGGCCAGCCCGTCTCGGTGACATTCACCACCGATGACAGCCGTTTGGCTACCGCATTGCAGATATCGGCCGCCGCGCTTCCCGCGGGTTGGAGCAGCGCGGCAAACTCCTTCGCTTGCAGCACGGTGAGTACCGGCAATGCCTGCCAGCTGATGTTGTTGTTCGCTCCCACCGCGCTGGACAGCGGCACGCTCACATTGAATTACTCCTACCTCAACAATGCGGGCGAGGCCAAGATGGGGACTGTGGGGATCCCCTATTGGACCACGAGCGACGACAATGTGGTCGGAACCTCCGGTCCCACCTCCCTGGCTGTGGCGACCGGCAGCAGCAACACCGTGACCGTCACGTTCACCACCGACGATGGAAATCTTGCCGGCGCTTTGACGGCAAACTTGAGCACGCTGCCGCCCGATTGGAGCACGGCCTCCGGCACTTTCACGTGCGCCGCCGTGAGCGTGGGCACGGGCTGTCAAGTCTCGCTCGCCTACGCGCCCACCGGCCCGGCAAACGCCACCTTGAATTTTGGATTCAGCTATACGAATAGCGCGGGGCTGATCAAAACGGGGACGGTTTCGATCCCGTACTCCGCCGCTCCTTAGGAACGCATTTCAGGCAGTCTCCCGGCGCCTCATCTCTTGCGCCGCGCACTGATGACATTCGGCAGCTGGCTGATCCGTGTCAACACTTTGGATAACTGCGCAAGTCCGGTAATCGAGATGCCGATGAGCATGTGTGCGACGTTGTCGCCCGCGTCGGTGGTGGTTGTCATGCCGCGGATACCGATGTTCTCATCCGCGAGGGCGGCGCTGACGTCGCGAACCAGGCCGCGCCGATCGAAAGCCTGAACGTCGATGTCCACCGGAAACTCGCTGGCGCCTAATTTGCCCCAGGTTACGCCGAGCACCCGCGCCGGCGCCTTTACGCTCAGACGCGCCAGGTTTGCGCAAGACTGAAGCGTGAATGCTCACTCCGCGCCCTACGGTGATATAGCCCACGATGGGCTCGGGGGGAACCGGCTTGCAGCAACGTGCATAGGTCGACAGCAGGTCGCCGATGCCCTGAACTTCAACTTCGGGTTCCCGCGCGCTTGAGGCGCGCGGCCGCGTGAATTCCGGCTGCGCATCGCGCGCGTGCAGCAGGCGCTGAATCGCCCCCGCAACCTGCGTGCCGCTGACCTCGCCCAAGCCGAGCCCTTCATGCAGTTGCTCCGTGCTGTCGAGCCTCAATTCTCTCAGCAGCTCCGGCATCGGCGGACTCCTCACGCCCAGCCGCTGCAACTCGCGCTCCAGCATGGCCCGCCCCTCGACTTTGTTTTGCGTCGCATCCTGTTTGCGAAACCAGGCGCGCACCTTGTTGCGATGACGGGGACTGGCAAGATATCCCGACTGCGCGGAGAGCCAGTCGCGTGAGGGCTGCGGCGACTTGGAGGTGATGATCTCCACCGTCTCGCTGTTCTTCAGCCGATAGTCGAGCGGCACCATGCGCCCGTTCACCTTGGCGCCGCGGGTGCGGTGGCCTAGATCGGTATGGACCTGGTAGGCAAAATCCAGCGGCGTTCCGCCGACCGGGACGTCGACGATCTCGCCCTTCGGCGAAACGACATAAATGCGATCTTGAAACAGGTCAACGCGCACGCGATCAAGAAAATCGCGAGCGCCTGCGCCTTCAGCGGGGGAGAGCAACGTGCGCAGCTCATTTATCTTGCGTTCGTAGGCCTGATTGCCGCGTCCACCCTCCTTGTAGCGCCAATGCGCGGCGACGCCGCGTTCGGAGTCGGCATGCATTTCATGCGTGCGGATCTGGATCTCGACCGGTTCGCCCCCCGGACCGATGACCGCGGTGTGAATCGAACGGTACAAATTCTCCTTGGGTGTGGCGATGTAGTCGTCGAACTCTCCGGGAATGAATTGCCACAATGAGTGCACGACGCCCAAAGCCGCATAGCAATCGGCAACGCTGTTCACGAGCACGCGCGCGGCGCGAATATCCATGAGCTGCTCGAAGGCCAGGTGTTTCTCCTGCATCTTGCGCCAAATGCTGAAGATGTGTTTGGGCCGCCCATCGATGCGCGCTTCGATCGAGGCGCCCTGCAGTTCCTGCTGCAGCTGAGACTTGCAGCTCCTCGATGTAGCGCTCCCGCTCCGAGCGGCGAACCTTGAGCGCGGCGGCAATGTGCTTGTACTGGGCGGGTTCGAGATACCGGAATGCCAGATCCTCCAGTTCCCACTTGACCTGCCAAACCCCCAGACGATTGGCCAGGGGCGCATAAACCTCGCGCGTTTCCACCGCGAGCTTGCGTTGCAGCGTCGCCCCGACGCCTTTGGCTGAACGCATTTTTTGCAACTGTTCGGCAAGCCTCACGACGACCAGCCGCACATCGCCTATGACGGCAAGCAGCATTTTTCGCAACGCTTCGGCCTGAGGCGCCTCCAGCCCGCGATCGGGTGTCCAGTCCGGCGGCAATCCGAAATGCCCCAATTCACTCAAGGCGCGCGCGAGGCGCACCGGCTCAGTGCCATAGAGTTTTTCGGCGCATTCTCGTTGGATGAACTTGCCGTCGAGCAGCGGTTGAATCATGGCGGCAATGACCACATCGTCGTCCGCATCGAGAACGCGAACGATCTCGGCCACACCCAGGGCGGCGCTGCGCGCTGCATCGCCTTCCTCAGTCAACTCGATCTGGCGCAAAGCTGAGATTCCGGCATCGAGTCGGCCGCTCAACGTCCGGGAAGAGGCAGTCGTTTCCATGGTGCAGTGATTGTTGCCGGTGGGTTTAGGCGCCTATTGCCGGTATCATACAAGGGCCATGCCTGTCCCAAGACCTAATCAAATTGCGCGAACTTAAGATAACGACCATCCGTGTGCTCGGCATCGATCCGGGGTCGCAGCGTACCGGATTCGGCGTGGTGGATGCCGCGGGGCCGCGCCTGACCTACGTGGCGAGCGGCGTCATCAGGACCAATCAGGCCGAATTTGCGGCCCGATTGTGCGAAATCTTCCGCTGTGTGCAGAGCATCGTTGCGCAGTATCAGCCGCAGGAAATCGCCATTGAGAAGGTTTTCGTCAATCGCAACCCCGACAGCGCGCTGAAATTGGGGCAGGCCAGGGGCGCAGCGATCTGCGGTACCCACGAGGCCAATGCGGAGGTCTTCGAGTACGCCACACGGCAGATCAAACAGGCGGTGGTAGGGTCCGGCAACGCCGAAAAGGCGCAGGTTCAGCTGATGATGCGAAGCTTGCTCAAGGCTTGACGGAGCGGTCCCTGCGGACGCGGCTGACGCCCTGGCGGCAGCGGTGTGCCATGCGCTTCGTGGCCGGCTGCGCGCTTCCTTGCTGCAGGCCGGACGCAGCGGATGATAGGATTTCTCAAGGGCCGCCTTGCCATGAAGCAGCCGCCGATGCTGATGGTCGACGTGAACGGCGTCGGCTACGAACTCGAGGCGCCGATGTCGACGTTCTACGGTCTGCCCTCCACGGGCGAGCCCGTGGCGCTATTTACCCACCTGGTGGTGCGCGAAGATGCCCACATTCTGTTTGGATTCGGCACGGACGGCGAGCGGCGTCTGTTTCGCGGGCTGCTCAAGGTATCGGGCGTTGGACCCAAGATCGCGTTGGGAATCCTGTCAGGAGCGAGCGTCGAGGATTTTCTGCGCATCATCGAGGCCGAGGACGTGGCGATGCTGACGAGGATCCCGGGCATCGGACGCAAGACCGCCGAGCGCGTCATCATCGAAATGCGCGACAGCGTGCAAAAGCTCGCGATGCCGGCGGGCGGCGGCAATCCGATGGCGGCGGGCATCGCGCCCTCCCCGCAAAGTGAGGCATTCAGCGCGCTGATCGCTTTGGGCTACAAGCCGCCGGAAGTCACGCGGCTCCTCAAATCGGCCGATGAGCCGGGCTTGTCGACCACCGAGATCATTCGGCGCGCCCTCAAATCAGCGGTGAAAGCCTAAGATCGCGCATGGGAATCGAGCAGGATCGCATAATCGCAGGCGGCGGCGGCCGCGAGGACGAGGTAGCCGATCGGGCGGTGCGTCCCAAGACGCTTGCCGACTACGTCGGGCAGCCAAACGTCAAGACGCAGATGGATATTTTCATACAGGCCGCGCGCAAGCGAGGCGAGGCCTTGGATCATGTATTGATATTCGGGCCGCCCGGTCTCGGCAAGACCACGCTGGCGCACATCATTGCCAACGAACTGGGTGTGAATTTGCGCCAGACCTCAGGTCCTGTGCTCGAGCGGCCCGGGGATCTGGCAGCGCTCTTGACCAATCTCGAGCCGCGGGATGTGCTGTTCGTCGATGAGATTCACCGCCTGAGTCCCGTGGTCGAGGAAGTGTTGTATCCGGCCATGGAAGACTCGCAGCTCGATCTCATGATCGGCGAGGGCCCCGGGGCACGCTCGATCAAGCTCGATCTGCCGCCGTTCACGCTGGTGGGCGCCACGACCCGGGCGGGTCTGCTCACATCGCCGCTGCGCGATCGATTCGGCATCGTGCAGCGATTGGAGTTCTACAGCACCGAGGAGTTGACGAAAATCGTGGTCCGCAGCGCGTCGATTTTGAAGCTGCACCTCAAGGACGACGGCGCCGTGCGCATTGCCGAGAGATCGCGCGGCACGCCGCGAATTGCCAATCGGCTGCTGCGCCGTGTGCGTGATTTTGCGGAGGTCAAAGCCGCCGGCGTCATCAGCGGCGAGGTGGCGTTGGCGGCGCTCAACATGCTGGAAGTCGATCCGGAAGGCTTCGACATGCTCGATCGAAAATTGCTGCTGACCGTCATCGAAAAATTCGAGGGCGGACCGGTGGGCGTCGACAGCCTGGCGGCGGCGATGAGCGAGGAGCGCGGCACCATCGAGGATGTGATCGAGCCTTTCCTCATCCAGCAAGGGTTCTTGATGCGCACCGCGCGCGGGCGCGTGGCCACCCGCGCCGCATACGCGCATTTCGGTCTGGCGGCACCTTCAGTGGATCGCGATTTGAATCTGCCGCTGTTCCGGGACGGCCAATAGATGCCCCCGGCGCCGCGCTTCACCGCGGGCTTTTCCATTTATTGGGAGGATACGGATGCCGGCGGCGTGGTTTACTACGCGAATTACCTCAAATTCATGGAGCGATGCCGGACCGATTGGCTGCGCGCCATGCAGGTCGACCAGCAGCAACTGCGCGCGACGCGCCACCTGCAGTTTGTCGTGGTGAACGTTACCGTGGATTTCCTGCGTCCCGCCGTGCTGCATGATGAAATTCTCGTCACCGCGGAACTGGAGCGCCTCCGCGGTGCGACAATCCATTTCAGGCAAACGGTTATGCGAGGCGATGAACAATTGATCGATGCCAGCGTGCGGGTTGCCTGCCTCGATTCGCGTACGTTAAAACCGTGCGCCATCCCTGCGGATCTTTTCATGGAGTGGCGCAATGCCCAATGACTTGTCGGTCTGGACTCTCGTGCTCGATGCAAGCCCCATCGTGCAAGGCGGTGGTCGCGCTCCTGCTGGCTGCATCCGTGGCTTCCTGGGCGGTCATCTTTCGCAAGAGCCAGGTCATCGGAAGGTCGCGGCGCCAGGCCGAAAAATTCGAAACGGCATTTTGGTCCGGCGGCGATCTTGCGACCCTGTATCGCACCATCGAGACCAAGGGGCGTGCCGGCACCGGACTGCAGAGCATCTTCGAGTCGTGGTTTCGGGGAATTCAGCCGCCTGCGCCAGCACGGTACGCCGCCGGAATTGCTGCTCGATGGCGCGCGGCGCGCGATGCGAGTCGCGCAATTGCGCGAACTCGACCGCCTTGAGCACAACCTGGCGTTGCTCGCCACGGTCGGTTCGACCAGCCCCTACGTGGGCTTGTTCGGCACCGTCTGGGGCATCATGAGCGCCTTTCACAACCTGGGAAATGTTCAGCAGGCGACCCTGGCGGCGGTCGCGCCGGGCATCGCCGAGGCCCTGGTCACCACTGCGGTCGGCCTGTTTGCTGCCATCCCCGCGGTCATCGCCTACAACCGTCTTGCCGATCAAGTCAGCCGGTTGGAACTTCGCTTCGACACCTTCGTCGAAGAGTTCTCGACCATTCTGCAGCGCCACGGGCCGAACCGGCCCCCGCAGACCTAGAGTCCGATGCCCACGCCGCTGCGCCGTCGAAGATTGATGGGCGAGATCAACGTCGTGCCATACATCGACGTCATGCTGGTGCTATTGATCATTTTCATGATCACTGCGCCCCTGCTCAAGGAAGGTGTCAAGGTGGACTTGCCGGACGCCGGTGCGCAGCCGCTGGATGCGGACTTTCTGGCGAAGCACGAGCCGCTTGGTGGTGACCATCGACTCGCGTGGGCGACTCTTCATCAACTTCGGCCAGAACCAGGATCAACCCGTGTCGGAAGCCACCGTCAGTTCCCGCACCTCGGCGCTTTTGCGGCGCGATCCGCAGACGCCCGTGTTGGTGAAGGCCGATACCACGGTGCCCTACGGCACGGTGGTTCGCGCGATGGTATTGCTGCAGCAGGCCGGGGCCAGCAAAGTCGGATTTCTAACGGATCCCGTGCGCACGCTGCCCGCGCGCGGCGGCCCCAGTGGAGCCGCCGCCGGCGTGCACTAAATGGCCGGTTTTCTGCGCGAACATTCCTGGTCCCTTGCCTTCTCCGTGCTGCTGCACGGATTGCTGGCGGCGGCGATGGTGTTCGTGGCTTTGGTTTCCATCACTCGCACACCGGCGCCCAGCGTGCAGCCGCTGCCCATCGATGCCGTGGTGGTGGATGCTCAGGTCCTGCACGCCGCACAGCAAGAGCTGGTAGATCGAGCAGCACGGGAGGCGGCACGAGTCCGTGCAGCCGCTGAAGCTGCAGCTGCGGCAACCGCTGCGGCCGAGCAACAGCGCGCCGAGGATGCAGCCAGGCAAGTTGCCGCGGCCGACGCCGCCAAGGCAGCCGCAGCTGCCGATCAACTGCGCGCAAAGCAGGCTGAAGAGGCGCGGCAAGCCGAGGCTCAACGAGCGGCCGCTGCCCAGCATGCCGCGGAGCTAAAGCGGGCCGAGGATGCGAAACGAGCCGAGGATGCAAAGCGGGCCGAGGACGCGAAGCGGGCCGAGGATGCCAAGCATGCGGCGGACGCGAAGATCAAGGCAGAGCGTGAGGCAGAGCTGCGCCGGCAATTGGCCGAGGAGGAACACGTGAGCGCAGTGCAAGCCAGCCCGGCGCGCGCGCTCTACCTGGCGCAGCTTTCAAGTCGAATTCAAAATGCCTGGATCAAGCCGCCTTCCGCGCGCGCCGGACTCGATTGTATCGTCAACATCACGCAAATTCCGGGCGGCGAGGTCACGAGCGCGCATGTCAGCCAATGCAACGGCGACGCGGCGGCCCGCCAGTCGATCGAGAATGCCGTGTATCGTGCTTCGCCGCTGCCATCCCCGCCGGACGCGGCATTGTTTGAGCGCAACTTGGTGATCCATTTCCATCCCGCAGAATAGAATAGGCTCCATGAATAAATACATCTTGAGTCTGGCTCTCGTCGCCTTGGGTTTCGGCCCCTTCGCTCGCGCCTCGTTCGTAGTGGAAGTGACGCGCGGACAGACCGAAGCCATCCCACTGGCTGTCGTGCCCTTCGCCTCGGTGGAACTCTCGGCCGCCTCCTTCGACGTGGCGCAGCTGGTGAGCGATGATCTGGCGCGCAGTGGGCGGTTTCGAACCATGGAAAGCGCGGACATGATCGATCAGCCGCACAACGGCGCGGCCATTCAGTTTGACGATTGGCGCCGGCTGAACAACGACTATCTGGTCGTGGGCTCCATGCAGTCGGATGGCCCGGATCATTACAGCATTACCTACGAACTGTACAATGTTCTGACCAAGCAACGCCTGCTGGGATTCCAAATCAGCGCCAATCGGCCGGGCTTGAGGTCGGCGGGACATCAGATTGCCGACGCGGTGTTCGAGAAAATATTGGGAATTCGCGGCGCCTTTGCCACCCGCATTGCCTACATCTCGGTGCTTGGACACCTGCCCAACAAGTCCTATCAGCTGATCGTGGCCGATGCAGACGGGGAAAATCCGCACGTCGTCATGCAATCGCGGGAGCCGCTGATGTCGCCCTCGTGGTCGCCGGACGGCGCAAGTCTGGCGTATGTATCATTTGAAGACCGCCTGCCGACCATGTATGTCCAGACCCTGAAGACGGGCGAGCGTCATGTGGTCTCGGCGCAAGCCGGCGTGAACCAGGCTCCTGCGTGGTCACCGGACAGCAAGAAGATGGCACTCGTTTTGTCCACGCGGGACGGGAATTTGGATATCTATGTCAAGGATCTCGCGACCCAGCAGCTGGCCCGCATCACCGATGATCCTGGAATCGACACCGAACCACAGTGGTCGAAAGACGGCCAGAGCCTGTATTTCACCTCGGACCGAGCCGGTGGTCCGCAGATCTACAAAGTAGGATTGAAGCCCGGCGATAAACCGCGCCGCCTGACCTTTCAAGGCAGCTACAACGCGCGGCCGCGCGTGTCACCGGATGAGTCGCAACTGGCGTTCGTGACGCAGGACGATGGCGCCTATCGAATCGCGACCATGGATCTTCGAGGTCGCGGCGACGTGCAAGTGCTGACCAAGGGCCGATTCGACGTGTCTCCGAGCTACGCGCCCAACGGCGCCGTTCTCATCTACGCCAGCCGCGACAAGGGCCGCGGGGTCCTCGCCCTGGTCAGTGCGGATGGCCGAGTCCAGCAACGCTTGGTCTCGAGCGACGGCGAACTGCAAGAGCCGGCGTGGGCGCCGTTCTGATGCATCGCAATCTTTGGTACACAAACAGGCTCGTGGTCGGTACTCTTACCAACAACTGTCAACTCGAGACTCGGACGGAGAAGTAAATGAAAAGAATGACATCGATCGCCTTGCTCCTGGCCGCAACGGCGCTGCTCGCCGGATGCCCAAAGAAACACAGCGTGAGTGAACCGCCTGTGGCCGGCACACAGGTTCCTAGTTCCGGTGCGGTGGCGGGCGAGGGCGCTTCCACGTCGACCAGTCCCTTGGGCGGCGATGCGGCCAACGGCGCGCGCGGAATCGGGGCCGAAGGCACGGGTGCGCTGGCGCGCAAGATCATTTACTTCGATTTCGATAAATCGGAGATCAAACCGGAATTCGCCGACATCGTATCGGCCACCGCGCACAACTTGACCGCGAATCCGAACATGAAGGTGAAGCTCGAGGGGAACACCGACGAACGAGGCACCCGTGAATACAACATCGGTCTGGGCGAGCGGCGTGCACAAGCGGTGCGTCGCGCCTTGATGCTGCAAGGCGTTGCGGAAGCACAAGTCACGACCGTGAGCTTCGGGGCCGAGCGGCCGGCGCAGGAGGGAGATGATGAGGCCGCCTGGTCGCAGAATCGCCGTGTCGAAGTGGTTTATTTGCCGTGAGGATTCGGGCCCATAGCACTCTTGGAGTGCTCTGCATCTTGGCGTGCATTTTGGCGGGCTGCCAGACACTGTCCCCCGAGGAGGACCCGGTTCAGATCAAATTAAAGGATCTCGACGCCCGGCTATCGCGCATCGAGAGAGTCATGGAAAATCAGAGCCTGCTGCAACTGTCGAATCAACTGGAGGCGTTGCGCAGCGATGTGCGCGCCATGCACAACGACGTAGATCAAATGCACAATGCCCTGGATGCAGGCCGCAAGCAGCAGCGCGACTTCTACGCCGATCTCGATCAACGCATCAGAACTCTGGAATCGCGAGGGGGTGGTGCTGCTTCTGGGACCCCTGGGACGGGCGGCGCCGCTGTCGCCGCAGCGGCCGTCGCGGCCGCGGCAAGCGCGCCCAAGGCCGACTCGCCCAAGGCCGACGCGCCCGGCGGCGGCGACGACAAGGCTGCATATCAAGCGGCGTTCAATTTGCTGAAAGACGGTCAATACGACCACGCCATCACGGCGTTTCAGAATTTCTTGTCCACCTATCCCGATAGCCCGCTGGCAGACAACGGGCAGTATTGGCTGGGCGAGGCTTATTACGTGAACAAATCCTACTCAGAGGCGCAAGCCGCGTTCCAGGTCGTGGTCGACAAGTATCCCCAATCGCGCAAATATCCCGACGCATTGCTGAAAATCGGTTATTGCCACTATGAAACGAAGCAATGGGATGCCGCGAAGTCGGTGCTCTCGCAGGTAGTCAGCCAGTATGCGGACTCGCCGGCCGGGCGATTGGCGCAGCAGCGCCTGGAAAAGATGGCGGCCGAGAAACATTGAGTGCGCGCGAGATCAACGCGGGACGATTGCGCATCAATGAGATTTTTCATTCGCTGCAAGGGGAGGCCGACGCGGTCGGTTTTCCAACGGTGTTCGTGCGCCTGACGGGATGTCCGCTGCGCTGCCGCTACTGCGATACCGAATACGCCTTTCACAACGGCGATTGGCTCGAGATCGATAGCATCATGGAGAAGGTGCGCGGCTACGGTGCGCACCATGTATGCGTCACGGGCGGCGAGCCACTGGCTCAGCGCGAGTGCATCACGCTATTACATGAATTATGCGACGCCGGATTCGATGTGTCGCTGGAAACCAGCGGCGCCTTGGATGTGGAGGCAGTAGACCCGCGCGTATCCCGGGTTGTCGACGTGAAGACTCCTGGATCCGGGGAAGTCTCCCGCAACCGTCTGGAGAATTTTCAATATTTGACGCCGCGCGATCAACTGAAGTTCGTGATTTGTTCCCGCGAGGACTATGAATGGAGCAAGGCGTTCCTGCGCGAGCACGGATTACACGAGCGCTGCCGGATCCTGTTTTCGCCGAGCTACAACCAGCAGTCGCCGACCGAGTTGGCGGATTGGATTCTGGCCGACCGGCTGCCGGTTCGTTTCCAAATGCAGCTGCACAAGGTTCTGTGGGGCGACGTCCCCGGCAAGTGACTCGTGGATTCTAAGCGTGCCATCGTACTGCTCTCGGGCGGCCTCGACTCCGCCACCGTGCTGGCGATCGCGCGGTCGCAGGACTATGAGTGCTACGCCCTGAGCATCGAATACGGTCAGCGACATCGCGCTGAACTTGATGCCGCGCGGCGGGTGGCCGCAGCCTTGGGCGCGCGCGAACATCGGACCATGCGCGTCGACTTGGCCGGCATCGGCGGCTCGGCATTGACCGACGCCCAGATCGCAATTCCCGAAACGCTCGGCGCAGGCATTCCGGTCACCTATGTTCCCGCGCGCAACACGATGTTGCTATCGTTGGCGCTGGCTTGGGCGGAAGTCGTTGGCGCGGCCGACATCTTCGTCGGGGTCAACGCCGTGGATTATTCGGGATATCCGGACTGCCGCCCGGCGTTCATCGCAGCTTTCGAGCAACTGGCGCGGCTCGCGACCAAGGCCGGTGTCGAGGGTGCCCGCTTCAAGATTCACGCACCCCTGATCGATATGGGCAAGGCCGACATCATCCGCACGGGATTTGACCTGGGTGTGGATTTCAGCGCGACGGTCTCGTGCTATCAGGCCGCCCCTGATGGCCGGGCTTGCGGGAAATGCGATTCCTGCCGCTTGCGTGCCGCCGGTTTCAGCGCCGCCAACCTCCCGGATTCCACTCGATACCGGTAGCCCTGTTCTTTCTGCGGGCGGCGCCTGGGGATAGGCGTGTTCGCGGTGATCTAGCGCGCAACTTCGGCTATGATGCGCGCCTGCAAATGGGACGGTAGCTCAGTTGGTAGAGCAAGGCCCTTTTAAGGCTTTGGTCCTGGGTTCGAGTCCCAGCCGTCCCAACTTTTCTATAGTAAAATCAATTATCAGTGCTCGATAACTAGAATTAACATTGGGCATAAATTGCGTATCCGCCGCCGCCGCTGCACTCGCGTTCGGCCGTATTGCTCATACCTGATCGAGCGCACGACGTCAGATTTCGACCCAAGGCTGCCTTCGACCAACGTCCGCTTTCAGGTATCAGAACGGCGATTGCTCGAACCAATTGCTAGGGGATTCATTCCGTCTCACCCACCGTACAGGCGTTGCCATGCCGGGAAGATATCTCGCTCAAGGAGGTCCCGCTTCGACATCAATTCATCAATGACTTGGTCGAGCCTGCCGCGGAGTTCGGACTCGTTCGCCCAAAAGGCTGGCGACAAATTTACGACGGCGTGTAGCAAGTCTCCCGGGTAGTAGTCGCCGGCTACGAATGGATCCACCTCCAGCTTATCCAAAACGATCGGCACCAGGTACGTCGGGCCAATCTCCTGAAGCGTCAGCACGCGCAAGTGCTCGGTACTCAATTGGGCCAGAGGGATTTTCCGGAGGCGGTGGCACTCGCGCACCAAGGGCGTGTCGCTGTCCAAGGGCTCCGGCCAAGCGGTGCCCTCCAACTGCTCGAGAGTCTGCGAGTATTCGACGTGTGCGGCGACAACTGAGTCACCCAAGATCAGGTTGAGCGACGCGGGGTCTCACCGGCGCCGAGCGAAAGCACTTTATCTCAATCACCAGACTACCTCCTTGTCCCAACGAAGACGCGCCCCGCGATCGCTCGAACCGATTTTTAGACCAATCCGATCCCCCGTGCACGGTCGGCACGAGCATTGAGGTCCGCCGCCACTCGATTCAACTCTGTCAGCTTTAGGGACCAAGACTTCGATTGCGACGCGCTGTCCGGAATGAAATCGATCTGTTGCCCGAGAGTCGTCGCCGGCGCAATGTGCACGGAGATTCGATCAATTCCCACGCTCCGGACTTCTACCTTGGAAATATTAGTTAGCGGCACCATTTCCTCAATTTTGCCACGTCGCACCTTAAGGCTGGTATCACAATCAAATACCTCGTCGGCGAAAAAATCTACGTGTGACATTTTTCGATAGAAGTAATACCAAAGGCCAATCAAAATAAACAAGGGAATAACACTAACGATAGGCGCACGTTGCACACTTCCATCAAAAATCAAGACGACAAAAGCAATGCCAATAAGCGCGATAACGCGCAGCCAAAAGCGGCGCATCAGCCACTGCGCACCCCTGGACGAAATTAGCCGCGAGCTCTGTTCTGGCACGGTCTAACTAATAATTAGGCGACAGTGCAGCCGAGATGAAATGCGAACCATGGGGCTTAGTTTATCGCAGGCTGCGAAGGACCGCTTCGCGGCGGAGATTTCGTCACCGCCAGTGTTGGTCCCCAAGACTCCTGCAAGTCGCCTGCATTCGGACCGACAGGTGCAACGGAACGATCGCATGATTATCGAACTGTTCACCGGTCGCGGGACTGCTAGCGCGATAGCTCAACAATCCAGTTCACGGCCCAGCTTTTACCGCCATCGGGCGAAAAGGATTGTTCCATACGCGCCGACTTTGGCGAGATATCGGCCCAGACGTAGCGAACCTGAACCATGCGGCCGTTGCGCAGCTCGGAATCGAAGAATTCGCCGCGCTTGCCTGTAAATTGACCAATGAGTGGCGGAAGACCCAGTTCGCCCTTATCAAGGTCGAGCCCATAAATGCTCCACTGGTGCGTTGCTGGGTTATACATCCGAAGCGCCTGCCCTCGGAAAGACAGATGCGTCCCGGACGCCTGGACATCGAATTGCTCGAAATTCGCGGTGGTATCCAGAAGTTTTTTGTCACTGCAAATGCCGTCGTATTCGACCCAGGTGCCCGTGCGCGGATCGCTGGTGGTAACGCCGGTCTCCCGATCGACCATACGACGCAAATGGGCCTTCCAGTCCCCAATCAGAAAGTCGAAGTCATGCGATCCATCGCGCAGTGAGAAAGCCGAGGGCGCAGCGGCGGCGGCCGATGGCGGTGCGACGGTCTGGGGGAACGCCCAGCCGGGCATCGACAGCACGATTCCGCAGATGAACGCGGTCCTGAGAAACCGTCTCCTGAAACGCTCCACCGTCGCGCGGGAGGTGTTTTCATTCTCCAACTGCTGACCGGCGACCAGGGCCGAGACTTCTAGCCGCTTCAGTTCATGCCCCAGCGACAGTCGGGCGGGACCCGCACCGTCAACGAGGACATCGGTGGCTTCGGCAAGGGCGGCATCACGAGGCCTCCTGATTTACGAATGTGCCGGACCAAGCCTAGCACGATCGCCAGCAACAGTGCGCAGACAAGGGTCCTATCTTGGCGACGCGTCAGTTCTGACAACTCGTTCGGCATTTTCGCGAATCTGGAGAAGTCTTTTCTGTAGCAAAGGGCAGAAGCGGAGGAGTTTGTTGGTCTTGCGAAGGTCGATTTCGACTCGCGTTAGCAATGACGCAACAACATCAGCGGTCGAGACTTCGTCACGCTTTAGCAGACGCCGACGAGAGACTGTAAAGGGTCCGGCTCCGGCATCCCGCGCGTTCTCTTTCTTGTTTGCCGGTTCGCCTGCGTTCTCGATTTGAGTTTCTTGACTGTCGAGCCCCGGCGATTGCGTTGCCCTGGAGCTCGCCGATCTAGGTGCGTAGTCGCCTCAATGCCGTGCGCTTGCGCGATAGATAAAGCTCGCTCATCGCTTCGGCTCCGTCTCGGGGGTCGACGCGGGTGGTTCCTCCTCGAGGCGCGGCTTCTCCTGCTTGGCTGCGCAGTGCCGAGCAATGGCCGCTTGAAACTCGTCGATAGAGGGCGCGCCGATCGAGCGCGCCTTCTTTCGCGTCTTGGGTAGCTTGGCAGGAGCCGCTATGCTTTCCAGTCGTGGCTTCATGGGTGCGCTAGTTCCGGACGTTGGCACGAGGAAGCGGGGCCACGCCAATCTAATAAAGCGTGAACCTGCGCCGCACGCTTGCGTGCGGCGGAGCGCGCAGCGCCGGATTAGGGCAGAGGGTTTCCGTGCGTGCCCAGCAAGGTATCGGAGTCGTCACCGATCTCCAAGCCGTCGTCGTATAGGGTGTCCTCTTCACCATCCAAGTGCACAGCGGCATCCGGATCGGTGCGTGCATGGTCCACTGCATTTTTCTGATCCTGCCCCTTCAGCGTTGCGCCTCGCAGTTTGGTGTCGCCGCCCTTGTCGATAAGGTCTTCTGGCCGAGTTTTGTCTTCGGTTGCCATAAAAAACTCCTATGGTGCGTGGGGATTGTTAGCTAAGCACAGCAACACGACTCGAACAAACCCATTACGCGGTAGGTTCCGACCTACAAATCTGTTTGCCGTCATGGTGGCAGCGGTTTCCACAGGGCAAGTATGTTGCGATCCAACAAACGTTCTTCGGATGCCGACCTTGTGGCGGACCTGCGTCGCGAGTCGAGCCGAAAGCGGCGGTAGCTGCGTCCACAAAGCGGCCCGTGAATCGTGCAACTCTCGGGGGAGGCGCCCGCCAATTGGAAGCGCGCTATACGGCTCCGAGCGGAAGATACAGGTGTCTACTCTTGGAATCGCACAACCGAAAACCATACTTACGATAGAACCCTTCGGCTGCGGAGTTTTTAGCTTCCACTAGCACCGCATGCACCCCAAGAGTGTTGCGCGCGTGCAAGGCGCGTTTAATTGCATTCTGCAGCAACAGCTCACCGAGTTCCTGACCGCGGACGGAGAGGGAAGTCGCGAGGCGACCGATCCGCACAGCCGGTACCGGGTACTTAGGTAAACCTTTACGGTCCGCTTCTGTCAATCGCTCGAAGGCGAGGGAGGCGGCGCTCAGGCTGTAAAACCCCAGAATTCGGGACGGCCGTCCGGAGTCGACCAGCACGAAAGTGGTTGCGATCCCTTTGGCGCGATGCTGTCCTGCTAGCGTCCTGAGGTACTGATTGAGCAGCTCTTCGCCACAGTCGAAGTCGGTGCGATCGTGGCGCTTGGCCTCCAGTTCCTCGACCGAAAACGCCACTTCAAATGCCGAGCTCGTTACCGCGCTTCAGCGCTCGTCGTAGCGCGGCATTTGGCGCAAACGCCTTTCCGAGCGCAGCTAGAAATCGCTTCGACTCGGTGAGCGATAGGCTCGCCACAGATTCGGCCGCAACCGTTCTATCCGCCTCACGCAATACCGCCGATCGCACGAACGCGGCCAGCGGTAGTCCCGCTAGCGCGGCGGCGCGGTCAATCCGTTCTCGGTCCTTGGTCGATAGGCGCAGGTCAAGGCGGGCGGTGGCAGTCATTGAAAGGCTCCAACTAACAGGCTGTACGGTATTATACCGTACAGCTTGCCTTGTACTAGGTGAATGTGAATATGTGGCCGAGTTATCGTCAAACACCGCCGGCACATGCCAGCGCCGTAGTAAATCGCCGTTCTTAGCCGCGTTCTTGTGAAGGCAAACGGCTGTCATCCAACAAGGTCCGGCAGCAGCCAACGATTTGAAGGGCCATAGTTGGGGCCTGCCTGCAAAGGCGAATAACAAAACACTTTGATAATTAGATACTTAAATCGACTTTTCGGTGGCCAGCCGTCCCAACTCCAGAGACTTCCGGCGACGTTCGCTGATGTCCGGAAATCGCGAAAAATCCCGAGAAAACCCTCACATAGACAGCATTTCGTCGTCCGACAACGTCCGAGGTCATTCGCGTACAGCCAACGGTTATTGGGGCCTTTTTTGGGCCCTTTTCAAAAAGCCGTGCGGCCAGGTCCCCTTTTTGGGAACCGAATCGCGTGTCGCTAACGCAACTTGCCGTCCGACATGCGAAACAACGGGAGAAAGCCCACAAGCCCGGTAACGGGCAGGGCCGGGTGGAACCGAAAGGGTCCATCGCCGATAAAAATCGAAAGTCTCGATGCTAGCAGACCCCCGTTGCCGATCTGGCTGGGGTTCTGATGCCGGCTGTCAAGAACATGATCGGCACGGTTATGCCGCGACGCTCGCTTCGTCCGCTATCTCAATGCGGGCGATTTTTTTCCTGCGTCTGTTTTTCTTCGCTTGCCACAGATCATACGCTGCCTGCATCGTAAGCCACGTTTCAGCCGACGTGCCCAGCGCCTCTTCCAGCCGAATCGCAAAATCAGTGCTCACAGCGGCGTGGCCGTTCACCACTCGCGAGACGGCAGTGCGCGTCATGCCGAGGCGCCTCGCAAACTCCGTCACATTGATTCCGCCATCGCCCAACACAGTGTCGGCGAGAATCTCGCCGGGATGGGGCGGGTTAAACATTCCGCTCATTTCAGCTTTCTCCTCAGTGATAGTCTTCATAGTCAATCAAGATGGCATCGCCGCCCTCAAAAGCGTATGTAAGCCGCCAATTTCCCTTCACTGTCACCGACCAGCGTCCAGTTCCTTGGCCCTTGAGTTGGTGCCATCGCCAGCCTGGCAAATTCATATCCGATTCCTTCTTTGCTTTATCCAATACACCCAATTGAAGGCGTAGCTTATTCGCATGCTTTGGCTGAATGCCTGCCTTCGATCCGCTTTTGAAGAATTCCTCAATCCCTGGATGTCGAAAGCTCTTGATCACGCGTGTAGTGTAGCGTTACGCTACACACATGGTCAAGAGGTCTCCAGGTCATCAGATTTGACGAAAACAGGACTGGGCCCCCGAGTGAAGCAGTCCTGCTATTCGCTATGAGCCCGATGTCTAACAATGTTCGGTGGCAGCCAACGATTGGAAGGACCCCTGGTTGGGGCCTGATTGGAAGCGAATAGAAAAATACTTTAATAATTAGGCATTTAGATCGGCTACTCGGTGGCCAGCCGTCCCAACTCCAGAGACTTCCGGCAACGTCCAGTAAAGGCATTTTTGGGGGCATCCTGAGCCAATCGACGGGCGATGCCCCCAAAGCCGTTGTGACGGCCGCGACGCGAGAGAGGCGCGCGCGTTGCTAGCTCTGAGGCTTAGGGTTCGGCGTATGCTCCGGCGGTTTATTCTTGTTCTTGTTCTTGGCTTGAGCCTGAGCTTCCTGTTGCCGCCGTTGCTCTTCTTGTTGCGCCTGAAGTTGTTGCTGCGCGCGCGCATGCTGCTCAGCTAGTTGTTGAGTTTGCTGCTGATGTTGCTGCTCCAGCTGCTTCTTTTTCGCATCATCAGAGTTTTGTTTCGCAAGCTGCACATGCTCAAGTTCCTGCTGCCGTTGCACTTGCTGGCGCTGCTGTTCTTGCCGAGATTGCAGCTGTTGCTGCTCCTGCAAATGTTGTCGCTCGAGCGCCGTATTTGCATCGTTGGGCGAGGCGGGCTTAACCGGTGGAGGGGCTTCCTTTGGATGGATCGCGGTGACTGTGGACTGGCGCACTTCAGGCTTCGCGACTGGCGCGGGCGCGGGCGCGGGCGGAACTACGGCCTTTGGCGCTGGCTCAGGGGGTGGCACGGTCTTTGGCGCTGCACTTAACACTGCCCCGGGCTTTGGCGCCTGCCCCGCTTTGACCGGCGTCGCCGGCGGCGCAATCCTGACGGTTGCTCGCGGTGCTGAATTCACCTGAATGCTCTGCACTTGCGCGGCAGACAGAGGTGTTCCGCCGTTGCTCTTGATCGCCTCCTGACGCTTCTCGAACGCGGGCGGTGGCGGCGGCGGAACGGTTCTCGCGACAATGGCTCGCGCCTGTACTGCGGCCGGTGGTTTGATGTTGACGGCTCTTGCCGCGCCGAGCACCGCCTGCTTGGTCGGAACCGCGGCGGGTGCCACGGTACGAATCTGGGCGCTCGCGAGCGTGCGCTGATCGACTTTTACAAGGTTTCTGGAGACCGGCTGTGCTGATGCAAAGGCTTGAGAGCTCGTGACCGCCACAGCGCCGGGCACGCGGCGATTGACGTAGTTCACAGTAGTCACATTCACGGTCTTATTGTTGATGATTGTTGTGTTGTAAACATTATTGATAACGGTCGTGTTGACCGTCGTGTTTGAAACATTGATGTTATTCACGTATCGGCGACTGACGGGATAGGACGGCACGAAGACCTCGCGCGGACCTAGGGCAAACCAGGCAATATTTGCGCCAACACCCACCCATGCGACCAAGGCGGGCGCATAGACGGGTCGCACATAAATGGCTCCCGCGGCCCGGGGCGGAGCCGGTATCCAGCCCCATGCGCCATTCACAAAAATCCACCTGCCATAGTGAAAGGGAGCAAATCCCCAGGGTTGATCATCGACCCACGTGTAGCCCCACGGCGCCACGTAGCTCCAATGTCCATTGTGATAGGGCGCCCATCCGGACTCGACGCTGCGAGGGAACCACACATTTCCATAATCGGGGGTGGATCCCCAATTGCCCTGATCGTCCAAATCCTCGTAGCCAACGATATCAGCTGACACGTAGCGCGCTGAAGGCGAGTGCTCCCAGCGGGCATCGCGGCCCGCACTCCAGGTATCGAATGGATCGTCCTGCGGGATCACGGATTGGGCATCCTCGGCCAATTCGTCGGTGCCGGAGAATATGGCGTATTCATTCGGGTTGACTGAGTAGGCCGAGCCGCCGCCCGTGACTTCGCCCTGGCCGCTACGCACGCGGATCGCCGTCGTGTTTCCCGAGGCATCAACGTTGAGGCGATAGAGACCGGGTCGTAGCACCGAAAAGGCCAAGTTCGGCGTGTCGATCTCGTATGTTTCATTCTCATCGAGCCGACGAACGCGGACGAGCAAGCTGCCGGCCGTCAGCTGGATCTGCGTCACGTTGTCGCCCAAGTTCAGGAACGACACGGCCGTATTGCTCGAGAGTCGCAGCGACGATCCATCCAGTTGTAGTTCCACGCGACTATCCTGATCCGACCAGAGCTGATCTCCGTTGGTGAGCGGTCGATTCAGGGGCGCCGCGATCCAGTCATTCGTGCCTCCCGGCTGAAGCGAGACAGACCCCTGAACAAAAGCCAGTCGCGCTACGCGCGATGGCGGGTCGCCTTCGTCCGCTTGAGCGAAGGCCGGTGCCAAGAGAGCGAGCGCTGCGGTTAGGAAACCTGCAAGAGTGCCGTATTGTTTGATCATCGGAGCTCTTTCAAATCGAAGGACTCGGGCGTGCGATTACATTATCCCCTAATTCTCGATCATCGGGCTGAATTGCAGCCCAATGTTTTGTAAGACTTAGACTACCCAATGTTAGTCATACAAGAAGATTGTGTTGGGGAGCCGAATTGCGGCGACCAGGAGCGTTGCCAGCGACTGGTAAGATAACAAACAATCAGTACTCAGAAGTTTCGCTGACGAATCTAGCCGGAGGCAGCAGCAGCTGGAGATTCTCTACGATGATTTGTCGAATTCCGGCCCGGCCGCCCGTCCATGTAGTAAAGGCAGGGCAATCGCCCGTCCTACCGACGGACCGTACCTGGCATAAGGAGGTTAAATCATGGGCCATCTCGACAAGACATTCGCGGCGAAGCTTCAGCGAAGCCCAAGCAAGGGCGGCTGGACGTATGTAGTCATGCCAGGCTCTGCGCAGTACTTCAACACTCGAGGCCTCGTAAAAGTTCAAGGCACAGTCGACGGAGTGCCGTTCAAGAGTTCGTTTATGGCCCTAGGCGACGGCACGCACAAACTGCCTATCAAGGCCGATCTCCGCGCGAGAATTGAGAAGGACGTTGGCGACCGCGTGACCATTCACCTATCGGAGCGAATCGAAAAGTGATCCCGAGCGTGCCTAGCTACGGTTTCAGACAGCGAAGCGTCAGGCGTATAATTAACATTAAGATATAAATTCGCCAATCGCCAGCAAGCCTTACGATCGACCGATCGCGGTGATAGCACGAGCACCTAGCAGTGTTATCTTCTCTCTGTGCTGGAGACCGGCAGGAGAAACTTGCGCATCATACGTTCAAGGTCCGTCCTGGCACTGCCGGTCTCAGCGGCTACCTGCGTGCGAAGCCGGGCGAGTAGCTTGTCGCGGTCCGAGAGCGGGACGACCAAATTGTCGGCATCGATTGTGTAGCCGGTCATCGCCTCAGCGAACTCGATAAGGCGCGCCGTTTCGTCCGGGCCGGCGCTCAGCACAGGCCACACCCGCGCCGTGTGATCGAACGACGCGGTCACAACTCGCGTTCCGTCGGGACTGAACCACGCGTCGTAGACACTATCATCGTGTCGCATGGGCGGCCCGAGCGGACGGCCCGTCTGTCCGTCCCACACTCGCGCCGTTTGATCCGCCGATGCGGTCACGACGCGAGTACCATCGGAGCTGAAGCGCGCGTTATTGACTCGATCTGCGTGACGCATCGGCGCACCGAGAAGCTTGCCCGATCGTGTATCCCAGATGCGAGCGGAGCGGTCATGCGAAGCGGTAACCACTCGCGCGCCATCGATACTGAAGTGTGCGCGAAAGACATTGTCATCGTGCTGCAGGGCCGGGCCCTGCGGGCGGCCGGTGCGGCCGTCCCAGACTTGCGCGGTGTGGTCCGCGGACGCGGTCAGGATCCGAGTGCCGTCCTGGTTGAATTCCGCATCGTTCACCCATCCGTTGTGGCGCATTGGGACCCCCAGCGCGGCGCCTGAATTCGCGTCCCAAATTCGTGCCGTGCGATCCTTCGAAGCCGTCAGGACGCGAGTCCCGTCCTTGCTGAAGCTCGCGTCGCCTATTCTAGCGTCGTGGACCATGGGCGCGCCGAGCGGCAAACCGGTGCTTGCATCCCACAGCTGCGCAGTGTGGTCCCGCGACGCCGTGACCACGCGCCGGCCTTGCGAATCGAATGCAGCGCTGGCTGCGATGTCACCGAGGCGCATCCGCGCACCGACCGGCCGGCCAGTGCGCGCATCCCATATCTGAGCCGTGTGATCGGTCGAAGCCGTGACCACGCGTGCACCGTCAGGACTGAACTGGGCGGCGGTGACGTAGTTGTCGTGGCGCAGGGGGTCTGTAATTGCCTGGCCCGTATCTGCGTCCCATACTCGAGCGGTGCCATCGTCCGAACCGGTCACGACCCGCGTTCCGTCGGGGCTGAACTGCGCGATGTAGACCCTGGAGGCATGCCGGAGCGGCGGCGCGACCGAATCGCCGGAACGGGCGTCCCATATCCGAGCAGTGTGATCCGCGGAGGCGGTCACAACCTGCTGACCATTCGGGCTAAATCGAGCCTTCAACACCAGACCCCGCTGGCGCATGGGCGCCCCAAAGGGCCGGCCGGTGAAGGCGTCCCAGACCCGGGCCGTATAGTCATAAGAGGCGGTCACCACGCGTGCGCCATCTGCGCTGAACACGGCGCTAAAAACGAGGTCACTGTGCCGCAGCGGAGTGCCGAGAGGTGCACCGGTGCGTGCATCCCAGATTTGCGCCGTCCGATCATCCGAACCGGTTACCACACGCGTACCGTCCGGACTAAATTCGACGCTGTATATCGCGCCAGCGTGGCGAAGCGGGGGAAGCACCGGCCGGCCCGTCCGTGCATCCCACACTTGCGCCGTGTGGTCATCCGATGCAGTGGCCACTCGCGTGCCATCAGGACTGAATCTCGCGCAATTTACGGAGCCGGCGTGCACCATCGCCGGCAGCAAAGCCCGCCCAGTTCGTGCGTCCCAAATTCGAGCCTTCCCATCCCAAGATGCCGTCACTACGCGTTTGCCATCTGAGCTGAATTCGGCGTCAAAGACCCGCTCGTCGTGTTGCATCGGTGCTCCGATCGCACGAGCTGCCCGCCAGTCCCAGATTTGTGCGGTGTGATCGTGCGATGCGGTCAACACCCGAGAACCGTCGGCGCTGAACGAAGCGATGTCAATGCCGTCCTTATGACGCATTGGTGGCGCCATCGATCGACCGGTGTGCGCATCCCAGACCCGTGCGGTATGGTCAAGAGATGCGCTCACAACCATTGTGCCGTCCGGGCTGAACCGGGCGTCGAAGACCTCATCATCGTGACGCATCGGGGGGCTCACCGGCTCGCCCGTTTGAGCGTTCCAAACGCGGGCCGTGTGATCTTGGGATGCTGTCACGACCAGCTTGCCGTCGGGACTGAAGGCGAAATCATTGACCATGTCGTCGTGGCGCATGAGGGCACCCGTCGGTAACCACCACGTTCCCTGAGCTTGCAGCCGAAAGAGCAGATCCGAGCTGATGCTGGGATTGCTTGGGTCCAGATTCACGGCATGTGCGAGCAGCGCGAGGCCGGTGATGGACTCGCCAAGATCACTCTCGGCGTCGGCAGCCTGCTGCACTGAGATCGCGCTCAGTTGGCGTACTTGCACCTCTCTGGCTAGCGCGGTGCGGGCCTGGTCACGAGCGATGCCCGCCTGCCACAATGCGGCCGCGAGCCCGGCAATCAGCGCCACCACGACCGAGACCGCCGCGCCGGCAATGAGGCGATTGCGCGCGAAGAACTTTGTCAGTCGATACGCGATCGTGTCAGGTCGCGCAAGAACCGCGTGACCTGCGAGGTAGCGATCCAGATCCTGTCTCAAAGAATCCGCAGACGCGTAACGTTCGCCGGCGGGTTTCTTGAGTGCCTTCATTACGATGGTATCGAGGTCGCCGCGCAAACGCGCGGCCAACTTGGCGACCGTCGTCGATCGAACCTCGGCTTGCGCTGCGTGTTTGATCACAAGGCTGGGCCGCACGGCCTCTGCGCCGAGAATGGCTTCTTCCAAAGCACCGCGGGAGTTTTGCTTCAGGCGATAGGGGCGCTCGCCGGTCAGCAACTCGTACAAGATCACGCCAAGCGAGTAGACATCCGACGCGGTGCTGACGAGCCCGCCGCCAATTTGTTCCGGGGACGCATAGTCGGGTGTGAGCGCCGCAGCGCCAAAATGCGTTAGTGCACTGCCTTGCGCGTCGGCTTCGCTCAGTAGCTTGGCGATTCCAAAATCAAGCAACAGAACATGATTCGACGCAGTCACCAGAATGTTGGACGGCTTGAGGTCGCGATGGATGACCAGATGGCTGTGAGCGTACTGCACGCCATCGAGCACCTGTCGCATCAGAACCAACCGGCTGCGCACGTCCAGGCGGTGACGGTCGCAATAGTCGTTGAGCGGCAGTCCCTCGACAAGCTCGAGCGCGAGGAATGGCTGCCCCGCTGCGGTGAATCCAGCGTCGTAGAGCCGCGCGATATTCGGGTGCGTGAGTCCGGCCAGGATGTCGCGCTCGCGGGCAAAGCGCGCCAGCAATTCGCTGCTGTAGAACCCGGCACGCAGCAGTTTGAGGGCCACGGGTCGCTTCACGAGTCCATCGACACGCAGCGCCCGCCACACGACGCCCATTCCGCCGCGACCGATTTCCTGTTCGATGATATACGGTCCGACGATAGTCCCGGCCAGCAGTGCGGCCGGATCCGCGCCATCCGTTGCGTCATTTTGAGCCGGGCCGAACGTGGGCAGCGTCTCGAGAAAATCGCTGGCCTCGATGCGCGCGTGGCGCTCGAGAAGTGCTCGCAGCTCGGCCTTCAGTTCAGCATCCAGTCGGCCAAGTGTATCCAGCCAGGACTCGCGGGTCTCTTGCGGCATTTCCATTGCCTCGTCGAAGAGCCTCGACAGAACCGACCATTGCTCCGCGCTGATTCTCATAGTAGTGCTTACAGCTGCCAAAATGAATTACGTATTCCCTCGAATAAAACGGCCATTTCGCGGTGTGCGGTGCCGACGGGCTCAGGGTTTGAGTTCCGCGTGCAATAACACTCGGGCCTTTTGCCAATCTCGGCGCACGCTACGCTCCGCAATGCCGAGCACCGCGGCAATCTCCTCGCTCTTCAGTCCGCCGAAGTATTTCAATTCGACCACCTGCACCAGGCGCGCATCCAGTCGCGCGAGCGCCTGCAGGGCCTCATCCACCCGTACAATCTCTTCCTCCGCGGTCGCTGCAGGGTCCGGAATATCGGTTCCGACCGTGATGTGCGGGGCATTGCCGCCGCGACGCTGCGCGAGCCGCTCGCGCGCGAAATCCACCACGATCGAACGCATGACGCGGGCTGCGTAGCCGAGAAAATGCGCTCGGTCGCCCACATCGAGCTCGCCGACCTTCACGAGCCGCAGATAGCACTCGTTCACGAGCACACCGGTATCGAGCAGTGTGATCTTGGGTGCCCGCCGCAGGCGTTGGTGGGCAAGCTCACGCAACTCGCCATAGGTGAGAGCGACGATCTGATCGACGGCGTCGGATTGGCCGTTGCGCGCGGCCTGCAGTAGTCGCGTGAGCTGTCCCATCCGATGAGCTTGCAGCCGCCCGAGGCGGCACGCAATAGCCCGCATTGGCCGTTTTTCCTGTCTGGATCCGTATTACTTACCGGGGACGACATGAAACCGGGAGAACACTACGTGAATTCGCACAACATCCGACCGGCGGCGCGAGGCGCGCTAGCCGCATTGCTGCTCCTTTCATCTTCGCTGTGTATCGCGCAGCACGATCCGGGCCTCCGTACTGGCCCGGCAGGCGCCGGCAAACCCCTCGATGGCCTGACACCCATTGAATTGGCCGTATTCAAGGAGGGCTTGCAGCGCGCCATCCAGCTCGAAGCGGTATGCGACTCGTGCACCGACCTTACGCTCGGGGAGGCCGTTGATCCGGCCAAGGCGAATGTCCTGACCCAGACCAACTCTTCCGGTCTGGGAACCCGTTTCAATGGCGATCAATGCACCGTGTGCCACAATCATCCGGCCCTCGGAGGTTCGGGCGGCCTTATGGTTCCGGACCCGCAAGACCCTGTCGCGGCCCAGCGGGCGCCGGAGAATCCGATGTTCGATCTGATTCCGCATCGCAAGGGGGCAACCAATGTGGTCCCCTCATTCATCACCCGATTCGGACCGATCCGCGAGGTGCGCTTTGCCAGAAAACCCGACGGTACTCCGGACGGCGGAGTCCACCAGCTATTCACCGTCGTGGGCCGTTCCGACGTTTTTCCGCCCTGGCAATCGGGCTACTGCACCGCTGCAGACTTGGCGCAACCGGACTTCGAGTCTGAATATCGGCGCGGCAATCTGCGCTTCCGCCTTCCATTGCAGCTGTTCGGGCTGGGAATCCTCGACGGCATCCAGGATCGGGAGATTCTCGCGCGCCATCGAGCGACGACCGCTATCCGCGCGCAGCTCGGGATCGCCGGCATGCCCAACCGCAGCGGCAATGACGGCACCATCACCCGCTTTGGTTGGAAGGCGCAGAACAAGTCGATCGCAATCTTTGCCGCCGAGGCCTACAACGTCGAGATGGGAGTCACCAACGACCTGTTCACTCAGGCCACGGATGAGGTCCCTGCATGTACCGCGGACAAGAGCGAGCCGAATGATATCTCGCGACTGGACGGTGACGACTCGCGCAATCAGGCTTTTGCGAACCCGCTGCACGAGCCGCCGGACTGGCTGATGTTTGCGATGTTCATGCGCTTCCTCGACGCGCCCACGCCCGCGATGCTATCCGCTAGCGCAGCTCGCGGGCAGGAGCTGTTCGGCACCGGACCCGATCGTCCTGGAATCGGCTGCGCAGCTTGTCACACGCCGACGATGGTGACTCCGCCGAAGAGCGAAACCGCAGCACTGCAGAACCTGACCGTGCACCCGTTTTCGGACCTGCTGATCCATCATATGGGCAAGCGCCTTGCGGACGACATCACTCAAGGTCTCGCGACGGGTGACATGTTCCGCACAACGCCCTTGTGGGGAGTCGGTCAACGCCGGTTTTTCCTGCACGATGGGCGCACCGACGATTTGTTGACAGCAATCGACGCCCACTCTTCAGCGACAACTGACTGCGAAGAAAACGGCGACCCACGGACGCCCCACACCTGCTACGGGCCATCGGAGGCGAACGCCGTGGTGGGCCGCTTCAGACAGCTTGCGCCCAGCGACCAACAGGCGATCCTGGACTTTTTGCGTGCGCTCTAGATCCTCACTCATCTGGCATGTCGAGAAGCCGGTGGGTATCCATTAGCTGCGCTCGCCGACACATTATTTGGCGACACGCCAACACGAGTTGCGCATGAAAAGATGTCGGTTTCTGATTGGTCTCTCCTCACTGGTTCTATTTGTATTTTGCGATACGGTTCGAGCCACGGGAAAACTGAACACCTATCGGCCACCGCGCCTGCCCGACGGACACGTTGACATGCAGGGAATGTGGAAGATCTCCAATCTCACGCCGCTGGAGCGTCCGCAGGGAATTACTCAATTGGCGATTACAGCGGCCGAAGCGGCAAAGCTCAAGGCAGAGTATTTAGTTGGCGATCCGAATCAACCCGACGATCCTGGCAGGGATCTCACTCGATCGTTCGAGCCGATTCGCGGTGAGTTGCACAGCTCGCTGATCATCGATCCGGACGACGGCAAGATTCCTTGGAAACAGGGGTACAAAGAAAAGCCCGCGGCGCTGCGTCGCGCCGTGCTCAATGCGTTTGACAATCCGGAGCAGCGTCCAGCCCACGAGCGTTGTTTGGCTTCAGCGGCCGCGCCGCCAATGCAGCCTAGTGCCGACAGCAACATGTATCGGTTTGTGCAAGCCCCCGCGACTATCGTGATCATTTCCGAATTCATCCACGATGTTCGCCTAATTCGAATGAACGGTACGCATTCGCCGGCAGCGGTCACCTCGTGGCTTGGCGACTCGGTAGCCTGGTGGCGGCACGACACTCTGGTCGTCGAAACCAAGTATTTTTCAATCAGCAGCGCCGTTCGCGTGACCCGGCGTTACGTTTTCCTCGTATCGCCGGAGACCACGGTGATAGAGCGATTCACACGCGTTTCCGACCATGAATTGAGCTATGTATTTACCGTGAGCGACCCAACATTTTACACTCGCCCCTGGACTGGCGAGACGCATTTACTGCGTTCAAACGATAGGATTTTCGAGACCGCCTGCCATGAGGGCAACTATTCAATGCGAAATATTCTAGAGGCC
The DNA here is from genome assembly GCA_963831765.1 of uncultured Gammaproteobacteria bacterium. Taxonomy (GTDB): domain Bacteria; phylum Pseudomonadota; class Gammaproteobacteria; order Steroidobacterales; family Steroidobacteraceae; genus Bog-1198. The sequence goes on along the minus strand of CAWHRH010000006.1, from coordinate 568,885 downwards.
GCACGCGCTAATGACGCTAAATAGCCCTTCGCCTTTGCACTGGCAGGGCTGTGGCTGCTTGGTCGACATCATAGCGCTTGGGCCGCCTGTTTGGCGAGCGCCAGCTCCAACGCCTGCAGGGCATCGGGAGTTCGCTTCGCGTAGACAGCGACCTTGAGCGCGACGGTTCCTTTTTTGAACCACAGCATGGTCGTCTCACCGATGGTTTCAACAAAGCCTTCATCGCCGACCGCGACTGGACTCATTGAAAGTCCTAAGACTGTGGCATTCGAGGCCTTCTGTTTGGCTCCATCGTAGAATGCGCTCGTCTGCAGGTTTACCGTCACCGCGCGAATGTCCGAGCCGCCGATGGGTTGCCAGGTGCAGGTCTTCACAAAGGTGGGTGTCACGTGCGCGCCCGCACCGACTGGAACGCCAATAACCGTACTCACCTGAGCGGGAGTCAAGAGTGAGCAGGCATCCGTGTCGGCGTAGGTCGTGAAAGAGGCAAATGCTGCGCAGAGAGTCGGTGCGCTCATAAGAGCGATGCGAGAGTGAAGCGGGCGCATGTCCTCTCCTTGCAAACTTTGCGGGAAATGAATTATGCACGTGGGCATCTCACAAGGCGAGCCGGGCTGGCGTGGAAGTCAGTGTCTGCTTTGCGACATCAGAATCAGAGCCGGATCGCCTCAGGCATGGGTTTGCAGTCCCTTTATAGCGAGGGCTCGATAGACACCATCGCTACGGTTCGGGTCCCGAGCGTTGTATTGGGACTTGGGTCGCTAATAACCACGTAGAAATTCTTGGGTTCCCGCCGCGTCGAATCGGTGACCACCGGAATGAATAGGTTCACGGTGTTCTTACCGGCCGCAATGGACTCGACGTGGGACACGACCGCTTCATAGTCCACGCCGGGTTTTGCCGTGCCGGTCTCGGTCCACCATGAGAAGCTGGTTTCTGCGCGCAGGCTCCCGCTGCGACGAATCACGATGTGTGCAGCGGGTTCGCCCGGAGGTACCTCGAAGCTGTATGCGGCCAATTCGATCCGCGAGCGCAGAGCTGTGCGCTCATCGGATAAAGCGACATGCGGCACTGCCGTTCCCGGATGTGAGTCCGGCTGGGAGGATGACGGCGCCGTGGAGCTGGGCGGTGCCGCCGCATTTGAGACCTCTGTCTGAGTGGCGGGAGTCGCGGCTTCGGCGGGGTGAGCTGAATCTGCTGTGGGCTCGGGGCCGGAATTGGCCGCGGTATGCTCGTTGGTGCCGTGCCATAAGCGGGTCAGCGATGCCTCGGCATTTCCCAGAGCCCGCCGAAAGCCCGAGTTCCATGCCGCAGTCGTTCTTGAGACCGAATCGTAATTCGTCGCAGCCCACCAAATGCCGGCAAGTATCATCGATGCGGCAGCGGCTAGCGCGGGCCACAGTGTGCGGCTTCGCCGTTGGGGGGAGACTTTAAACAGTGTGAGCAATGCCGGCAGGCGAGCCGCTCTCTCGCGTAAATCGAAGGGCTCCAAAAATTCACCGACATCAGTGGGACGCCGCCCGCGTTCAAACGAAAGGCCGGTGCGAAGTGCGCGCCATTGCCGCCGAGTCAACCCGTCGGGGCGAGTCGGCCGCAGGCCTAGCGCGCGCGCCTGAAGCGCCGAATGTTCCCTGAAGGGAAGCTTGCCGGCCAAGAGTAGATAGACGACGCAGGCGAATGCGTACACGTCGTCCGAAAAATCCGCCCTCTCGCCTTCGAGCAGCTGGCAGCTTGCGTAGAGCTGGGTCCCGACTTGCGACGGACCGCGCGGCAGAGTCTGCGAGCCGCCGAAATCCAAGACCCGAACTTCGCCTTCATCGGTGATGAAAATATTCCGGGGGCTGAGATCTCCGTGAACGATTCCGCGGTGATGAGCGTACGCAAGAGCGGCTCCCACGTCGCGGAAGATCGAACGCGCATCGGAGCGGCTCAAAGGAACCTGGTGACGCGCGGCCAAGAGGAGCCTCAGTGATAGTCCGCTGAGACATTCCATCGTGAAGAATGCCGTGTCGCCGTCACGATCATATTCATGCACCCGGACAATGTTGGGGTGCGACAGCGACTGCAGGCACTGAAACTCGCGGCGTAGCTCCGCCAGCAACTGCGGGTGTTGCGTGACATCTTTGTGAAGGACTTTGATTGCCAGTCGCGGAGCCGCATTCGGCAATTCGAGGCGATACAGATCGTTCGCCTCGATTATCGTGCCCATACCCCCTCGGTATAGAACACGACTAATCTGATAGCGGCCGCGCAGCACGTCACCTACTGCAATCTCGTGTCTTGGATCCCCTGCGGAAGCCGCGGTTTCGCCGCCCGTCGGGGCAGGAATGTTTGAGGCGCTGGCAATGGGCGGGACCGTCGTGGGCGGATGACCTGCAATGCCGGCAGGGGAGGCGCTTGCCTGGGCAGTCAAGCCTGCAACAGAAGGAGAATCCCGCCTCGGCGCAACGGAACCGTTGTCTTCAATGTCTGCGGCGCCAAGCAGCGTGCGTTCCAGATTTAATTTGACGTTGCGGAACACCTCAATCGTGATTTTGCCGCGGCGATAGTATTGGTCGAGAAGCGACAGCAAGTCCCATCCGGTATCCGAATCTTTACGGATGCGCTCCTGCGCAGCTTGCACAAACTCGTTTTCATCGCATTCTTTGCTCGAGAGAGCCTCTAGCCAGTCCTGAGCTGACTGATAATCCCGTGGTTTGGCGATTGATCCACTCATTCCGTCATCCTGCGATGCTCCAATACGAGTCGGTCGGACTTGCTTCAATACTGAAAGTTCAAAGAAGGCCCCGAGCGATCATCCTACGCATGAGGAGGGTATGGCGGCGAATTTCATACATCCGTCAGTGCGGGCCTAGTCTGACACGCAGACACTGGGATATCGTACAGACACTACGTCCGACAACATGGCATAGTGATTGCACGCTAAGGAATCGGCGAATCGCTCCTCCCAGGCCGTCTACAACAGCGCCCTGGGGGGAGTCTTAGCCTGAGCGACCCGAAGTATTGTCCGGTTACATCTATGCCCCCGCGCTCAGTCGATTTCGATACCGTACGAAAATTGGCGCATGAGCTCGGTGTCGTGGAGGAGTCCACGGTGCACGGGGCGCCCTCTCTCAAAGTTCGCGGCAAGCTGCTGGCGTGCATTGCCGTTCACAAATCGGCGGAGCCTGGCACATTGGTAGTTCGAATCGATGCCAATCAGCGCGCGAAGCTGATCGCGGCGGCGTCGGACGTCTACTACGTTACCGATCACTTTGTGAATTATCCGACTGTGCTCGTACGGCTGTCGCGCATTCGGACCGACGCCCTGAAGGAGCTACTGGGGATCGCGTGGTCCTTCGCACATTTAAAACCGCACGGTGGCAAGCACATCGCTCGCAAGCAAAGCGCCCCGCGACGTGGACGTACCAAGCCAGCGTGACTTTGAAATGCATCGGTAGGAAGTGCGCTGCGCCCGGGCACGCCGCCATTGGGTGTTAGGCCCGCGTGAGCTGCACGACGCCTGACCAACGCGCTCTGCCTAGTTTCCTGGGATTGGGCTCCGGCAGCAGCGCGAAAAGTCTCAGAAACCACGGCAAGCGCCGGAATCGCACGGCAGCGTGAAAAATGGAGTGCACCTGTGCCACGCGCCAGCCGAGCGCTTCAAAAAAGGCGATACCATTGGCTGGCGCAAATTTCATGGGCGCGTTCGTGAGATGTGCGCCCATGCCTTTACGCATCATTTCGAGGATCACGGGGGAGCCGAGGTCGAGAATCCAATAGCGAACACCGGCCACAGCAGCGAGATCTCTCGACAGGTCGCACACCTGAGCGTCATCCAGATAGACAAGCAGGCCCTCGGTGATGACAAGCGCCTGAGAAGAGGGCGTCACTGCCTCCTGTAGGACTGCGACGCGGGCCCCGGCATCAGTCAGATCGACCTTGATCCTGCGAAGCTGGCAGCGTGGTTTGGCGTCGGCGAGCAACCGCTCCTTCTCCTCGATGAGGGCCGGCAGATCGGCCTCGATCCATCGGAGTGAGTTGGGCAATTCGAGCCGATAGGGGCGTGTGTCGAGGCCGGCCGCCAGATTGATTACACAATCGCAGCCTTGTGCGACTGCCGCTTGCACCAGATCGTCAATGAGCTTGGTACGCGCAATCATTGGCCAGCCGCTACGTGCCTGTGCCGGCATCAAGGTTGCGATGGCCTGCCCGCGCTCGCCGGCCAGTGATTTCGCATAGGGATCATTGAACAGGGCGTCGGGCCGCGCGGATTCCCAGGCACGATAGACGGCAACCCACCGTGCCGTATCGGAAACATTGGAAACTGGCGACGCGCTCACTTCAAGTAGCCCCCGATCCAAGATCCTTCAAATCGGCCGTTCGCCCCGGATCGTGGTGCGAATCAAATGTCGCCGCTCATTCGCGTAGTCGTGCACGCCGCAGTGCTGCAGGAAGCGATTGTCCCAGACGATCAGCGTGTTCGGCTGCCAGCGGATTCTGCATTGGTATTGCAGCCGATAGGGCAGGCCACCCAATTGTTCGAGGAGGCAGCGGCTGTCCTCGTCGCTCCAACCTTCGAATCGCTTGAAATACGCCTGCGTGACGTACAGCGCCTTTCTACCGGTCCGCGGGTGGCGGCGCACCGCGGGGTGGGTGCTCTCGAGCTGATCTTCGGTGTAATGATGGCTTTCGCGCAGGCGCAGCCGCTTGTCCGGATCGAGCTTGGCATTCTTCGCCCAAATGTCCTTTCCGGAATACACCACTTTCAAGCCGTCGACGATTTTCCTAAGGCCATCGGACAGCTCTTCGTAGGCTAGGTACATGTTCGCGAAGGCCGTGTCGCCGCCGTAGCGTGGTACGTCTAGCGCGCGCATCACCATGCACAGGGGCGGCTGTGCGAGGAACGGGCTGTCCGTGTGGAAGCGGGTGAACGGCACCACCGAGACCGGCTCGTGGGCTTCGCGGCGCACCTCCTGCATGTCGTGGTGCTCGCCGTAGGTCGGCGCCTGCGGTAATTCGATGATTTCCCCGAAATGTCTGCTGAACGACTTGTGCTGTTCGGGGGTAAGATCCTGATCCCGCAGCATGATCACGAGGAAATGCTCGAACGCGCGCATGATCTCCTCGATGACACCCTCGGCCAGCGGTTTCGTCAAATCCAATCCCTTGATCTCGCAGCCCGCGGCGCCGGTCAAGGGCTCGATCTCGATCTCGTTGAATGCCGGCATCGGTCTGCCGGCGACGACGATCCCGCCGCTCTCGTCTGGATTTCTGACTGTGACGTTCATGCTCGATGCTCCTCCGCTACTGCGATGCATCCCGCCGCTACCTCTCGCCGCCCGGCAATTGGAGATCCCCGGCGGCCCGCAGAGTATCTGCTTCCAGCGTTCTTGCCGCAAACAAGAAGCAGAGCGCGGCGGAGGCGACGCAGACGGTGAGGACCAGCATCGAGTAGCGAATGGCAAACGGCCCATACCAGCGGGCGAGCCGGTCATTGAGCCAGCCAACCAGCAGGGGGCCGATGAATTGCCCGAGCAGGCTCGAGCACAGCAGCACCATGGCCGTGGCCGTTGCGCGCATGCGCACCCTGGCCACATTCATCACGGCGGCGTAGATCGGAGCCTGATGCAGGAGCACGAGGAGGCTCGAAGCGGCAAAGCCGGTCATCCACACGATCCGTGAGTCGCCGAGCAGGAATGCCAAGTCCGCGGGTACGACCCCGAGGCAGGCAAGTCCGGGAACGTACAGCCTCCAGCGCGCATTCCTGCGGCCCAGCCGATCGGTGAGGATACCGCCCAGCATCACCCCCACCGCGACCAGGACGCCGCGAAGCGGTCCGATGATAGCGGCGATCTCATGAATCTTGAGACCGTGCACCCTGACCAGCAGGGTCGAGTTCCAGGCTCCCGCGGCATAAACGTCAGCACCCATGAACGTGACGCCGGCGAGCAGCAGCAAGTACGTGCGGGCGCCGCCCATGAAACGCAGCGTCGCGAGAAATGCGACATTCGCGGTATCGACCTTTCGCGCTTCGGAGGCGCCGCGCCAAGGCTCCTTGACCGTGACGAAAAACAAGATCGCGAGGAGCGCGCCGGGAACTCCTGCCGCGACGAAGGCCGCGCGCCATCCGTAGGCCTCGGTGATCCATCCGGCGATCGGAAAATAGATGATCGACGAGATGGCGAAGGCCGTCCCGAATACCGACAGCGCCAAGGGGCGGCGCGCCGGCCGGAACAGGTCGGCGATCATTGAATTGGATGGGGCCAACCCGCAGGCTTCACCAGCCCCCATCAAGAAACGGGTGAGCGCCAATTGCCAGATATCGGCGACCAATCCGGTAAGCGCGGTCATGGCGCTCCAGAACAGGAATCCGATGGCGATGATGTTGCGCCGGCTCCAGCGATCCGCGGCCCAGGCAATTGGAATGCCGAGCAGGGAATAAAAGAGCACGAATGCGAGCCCCGATACCAGACCGAGAATGGTATCGCTCACTTGCATTTCCGCCTTGATCAGCGGCAGCACCAATCCAAGCAGCGAGCGATCGAAGTAATTGAACGACGATATCAGCGTGAGGAAGCCCAGCGAGTAGACCGAGGCGACGGTCCAGTCCCGCGCTTCAACCGGCGCGCGCAAAATGATCCTCGTCCATGCGGCGTGCCCGTTCGGCAATCTCCGGATGCACCGGCCGGCCAGCGGGCACGTTCAGCCATAGCCGCAGGAGCAATCGTTTGGCGCCCGGCGAATCGCGAAACGCTGCGCGCGCGTGAAGACAGGTCCAATTATGCCAAAACAGCATCTCTCCGGGCTGCAGCACGAACGTGGCGCCAAGATCCGCGCGCATTGCCTGCAAGTCGAACCAGTTCATGGCCGCGATGAGATCCGGTGGCAATTCCATGCCGAGCCGCTTCGCCGCCGCATGCATAAAGAACTTGTTGTAATAACAGCTGACCTTGCCGTCGACGCAGCAGAATATCGGGACCTTGTGGTCACTGATCGGCTTGCCGCCGCCGATGCTTTCGTTGATTCCCGCCCAGAATCCCTCATAGAGCGGGGCAAGGAATTCCGGATGCGTTGCGCGGATGGCGTTGTGTACGGCGAGGCTGCTGACCAGCGTGCTCGCGCCGCCTTCCGCGGCCCGGCTGACGCAGGCCAAGGACATGACTTCGTGCATGTCGGTATGGGGCCGCAGCTCGACGTCCATGAGAGTGCCGCGGCCGGTCGGATTGTGCGCACTCTTCTCGACCCGTGCCACCCAATCGCCGAGAGGTCCTTGAATGGTGCCATTACCCATATGAGTGCCGAGCCCCCAATAGAGGCGCTCGAATTGCGCAGGCGTGTGCCGATCGGGGTCGATGCCGGACAGCAAAATGGCGCCGCGGCCCTGCATGACCTGTTGCCTTACTTCGGCCATCAAGGCATCGACCAAGGGGTCGGTGAAATCCGATCGGCCGATCGTGTGCGCCGCCTTGTGATTCAGACTCGCAGCCAGCGCATCGATGGCGTCCACCTCCGATGACGTCAATCGCCGGACCAGTCCTTCGCGTCCTCCCACCTTCGCGCTTTCCCAAGCCGCAGGATCCGTGATGACTTGGTTGAAGATCGGCGTCACTCAAACCGCTCCTAGGCCTGGCTTGGTAAGTAGGCGGGGGTAGTGCGCCCCCAGTATGCCAATTTTCGGTGTACGATAAATGAGCCTGCAGCGTTCGCACAGTCGATCCATTAATGCACAATGGGGGATGGGACCATGAACCGCAATTACGAGATAGATCGGAGGAATCTGCTGAAGTTCGGCGCCGCGGGCGTCGTCGCGCTCGGGTTCAGCGGCGTGGTTTCGCAGGCACGGGCCGCGGAAGGCGCGCCGACCGCGCTGTCCCCCGACGCGGCGCTCGCCGAATTGAAAGCGGGAAACAAGCGTTACGTCAGCCATCCGGAACTCTGCTCGATGGACCTGGCGGCGCAGCGCGGCGCAGTGGCCACACATCAGGCACCATGGGCAACCATCATCGGCTGCGCCGACAGCCGCGTCCCCCCGGAACTGATCTTCGGCGGCCATGGTGTCGGCGAACTCTTCATTGCCCGAAACGCCGGCAATCTAGTCGACACTGCGACCCTCGGCACGGCCGAATACGGTGCGGCGGTGCTGGGCTCGCCACTCATCGTCGTTCTGGCCCACACCAGCTGCGGCGCCGTGAAGGCCGCGTGCGACGTCGTCAAGAAGAACGAGACTTATCCCGGCGCAATCGGCCCGATGATCGAGCCGATCGTTCCGGCTGCGCTCGCGGTGAAGAGCGAACCCGGTGATTTCGTCGATAACGCAGCAAAGGCGAGCGCCAAGCGAACCGCGGCGCGGCTGACCACGGCAAGCACGCTGATCGCCGGCCTCGTCAGCGCGGGGAAGGTGAAGATCCTTTCTGCGATCTACGACCTGAAGACAGGTGTCGTTACTTATCTCGATTGAAGGGGTGAAAGATTGAACTCGTTTGTCCTCTCCGGGTGCTTCAATCGAGCAGATTAAATGAGTAATTCACGATGATGCGGAAGTCTGAAAAGCTGGTGCCACCCTGCTGCTTGCTTTGATCGACATACGCTTCTCGCAGGCGTACCCACAAATTCTGAAATTTACTGTCTTTCGCAAAGCGATAATCGATCGTCAGATCATATTCGGTTTCATCCGGGCTCGCATTCGCACCGCTTTGCGGAGTGTGCCCGGTGGAAACATTGGTAAAGGCGCTGAGGCCCTTGATTCCGACCCCCGCGAAGTCATAAGACATTCCCAGCATCCATGCCTTCTCACCGGCACGGTCAAAGGTGTTGACGATGATGCCAACATAGTTGGCCGGGCCGCCGTAGGGACTTTGAATGCCCTTATCGTCCCCAGCGCGGCTTGCGGCCAATCTGAAACTGAAGTTCCCGTAGAATAGTTCCGCCTTGAGCGCGGCCAAGTGAGTTGCGAAATCCCCGATCAGGTTCGTGCCGGTACTGTGCTGGTCGGTGTACTGCGCGGACGCCCGCAAGGATACGTCCTCCGAGAGCTTGAAAGGCTTCTCGGCATGAAGGTAGAACGTGTTCATCACGTCAATCGACGTTTGATTGACGGCGCCAATCACACTACCGTCGGGGAACGCATATTGCGCGCCGAAGAAAGCCAGGCCCTTGTTGCTACCCTGAGCCCCCGCCGCTTGCGATATCGGGATGAATGAGTCGCTGTTTCTCAATTTGATTCCGTCCACATAACCGCCGATGTAGGACCAACCGGTTTCGGTTTTCCGGCCGAATGCAGCGGCCTTGAATGTATTGGGGACCATGCGGATGTCTTGGACTGCGAGGTAAGGAAGGTCGAATGACTGCAGGCCAACCCGTATGCCTATGCCCGGCTCGATTTGCCACGTTCCGTACGCTTCGCCGAGCACGGTAAAGGATTTCTGTCCGGGCAGAAGCAATTGGGTCCCATCCTGGTCGAGCGGGCCGTAAATCTTCTGGGATGTGAAGAGCGTACCGGCGAGCTGAAATTGGTTGAGCCACCACCCGGATTTATATTCCAACGCCCCGCCTAAAGCCCAGGCAACGCTGTCAATGCCCGAATCGCGCTGGCGATCCAAAAAATAGGTGCGCGGCTTGAGGAGCAGGGACGTCCCATCCCAGAAATCTGGAATTCCAGGAGCAATCGCCATTCCCTGCACCTCGTGCTGCTCGTTCGGCTCCTGATCGCGATTGTCGGCCTGCGCCTGTTCCGTGACAAACTCCGGTGCACTCCCGTCAGGAGCGGGAGTATTTTCATCCGCGCGTGCAGACCGCGGCGCCGGTATTAGCAACACGGTCGCCGCAGCGAAAACTGAAGTTAGTCGGCGCAGCCCCAGAGTTGCTCTCCCACTGTAATCGACCCCCTGCGGCCAGCCACCCGGCCCAAATTTTTATCAATAATGTCAATGCATTATTGTACATAACTACAATTTGTATTACATGTCATTCAGGTCTTGGGCTGATCCTGGCCACCGTCTGCGGTAGCCCGGCGATTGCATCTCAGTTTTTCGATAGGTGACTCAGTAGGATGAGCTGTAGCCGGGGGCGGTTCATAGGGAGAAAGACATCAATCCCCCTCGATTAAGCGCGTTGTTGAATTTGCGATGGGGCATCGGCGCACGCCTGGGCATTGCCTTTGTGGCCGTGGCGGGTCTGGCGGTTGCCGCGAATCTGCTGATTGAGCACGAGATTTCAGTCAACCGTACGCGTGTGGTGCGGATTGCTGTGCCGACAACGTCGTCTCGGCTGCCGGGCGACCAAGAAGCGGGCAGTCCAAAGTCACTAATCGCCGTCATTGGACGTTACAAAGGCGCAGTGCTCACCCGCCTGGGCATCCAAAATGAATCAACCGATGCACAGTTGTCGACCGCGCGCAAAGACTTCGAACGGGAAACGCGGGCCTATTCCTCGCAGCACGACTCGGGAACTACGCGCGTCATCGCCGAGAAGCTGCGCGCGCGACTTCTGGCGTACCGCTCCCTCGGTGATGAACTGGTGGGCGCTGCCGATGCTCGGGAGCAAGTTTTTAAGGAATTCTGGGATCGCTTCGAAGCGCTGGATGCGCGCACCAAAGCTTCGCTCGCCCGGTCCTGGAAAATTTTCGGCCGTGTGGTCATCGCGCATGAGTCCGTGGTTGATCTAAACGCAAGACTTGACGAGATCCGCCGTGGATTTGCGAACTTGCCGAGTATCCGTGCTTTTGACCAAGGCGCCCTGGATGCGGTAACGGTGAGCGAAAAGGCGTTCGTGGCCGGCTTGCAAGCCAACAAATTGGCGTTGACGCGTTCCCAGGGCAAGATGTGGTTCGATCAGGCACAGGCCGATATAGCTCAGATCACCGAACTGCAGGATTTGCTGATCCTGATGGATTCGCAGCGCCGCGCCGCGGTCGCCGGTTTCGCAGCAGAATCGGTGGGCTTGACGGCGTTGGTTGGCGCAACCAAGGCAGGCTTCAATCAAGAGTCGAGCGCTACTGCGGCCGTCTTGGCGGCCAACCCGCTCAGCGTGCATACAACCGAGACTACTACTGCAGCCAACCCCAAGGATGTGGCGCTGATATTCTGGGTCAGTGCCGGGGTGTTGGTGCTGTTGCTGTGGATATCGATTCGCACGGTAATGAGCGTCGTAGTCCCGGTTCGTCGATTGAGAATCGCGACGCGCCGCCTCGCCGCCGGCGCCGCCGTTCAGGTAGATCGTGGCGGCATCCGCGAGCTGGATGACCTTGCGCTTTCCTTCAATCAGATGGCTGAGGAACTGACCCGTGCCCAGGCGGTCCTGCGCGGCAATCAGCAGCAACTCGAAGCGACAGTGGACTTGCGCACGCGCGAGCTACAGCATCTCGCCGAGCATGATCCGCTCACTCAGTTGCCTAACAGGCGCCAGTTGTTCACGCATCTGACGGCCGCAATCGCGCGGGCTGAGGCGAGTAGCTCGAGTGTCATTGTGTTCTTCGTTGACCTCGATAATTTCAAGAACATCAACGATAGCGTGGGCCACGCCTTCGGTGATCGCGTACTCAATACCATCGCGGAGCGATTGCGAAACAGGGCGGGTTCAGCCGGCTTTGCGGCGCGTCTCGGTGGCGATGAATTTACGATTGTTTTCGAGGGTGTGGTTAACTCGGAAGCTATCACCAGGATCGGATGGGACCTGATACAGGCTTTTCAGCAGCCTGTCGTCGTCGACGGCCGGGACCTCATGGTCAGCATTAGCGTGGGGGCCGGCTTGTATCCCGATCACGGGCGAGACGCCGAGGCTCTGCTGCGCGCTGCGGATGCCGCGCTATTTCATGCCAAGGCCTTGGGCCGCAGCCAACTAAGCGTATTTAGCCCTGCGCTGTTCGAAGCCGCTTCGGCCAAGTTCAGCATCGAACAAGGACTGCGTCACGCCCTGGAACGAGGCGAGTTCGAACTGGTGTTCCAACCGGAGGTCAATGCCAGAACGCTGAACACCGGTATTGTCGAAGCTTTGTTACGGTGGCGCCTGCCCGACGGACGCCGAGCCTCGCCTTCTGAGTTTCTGGCGATCGCCGAAGAATCCGGGCTCATCTTGGAAATCAGCGACTGGGTGCTTCGCTCATCGATTGAAACGGCGGCAGGTTGGCACCATGGCGAGTGGCCGGAAGCTCGTGTCGCGATCAACCTGTCCTCGCGCCAGTTGCTTGATGCGCGTTTTGTCGGTCACGTTTTGGGGCTGCTGCGCGAGCATCGATTGCCGGCGCATTGTATTGAAATTGAGCTTACTGAAAACGTGCTGCAAACCGGTACGAGTACCATTGAAGTATTGCGCCAATTGCGGGGGCACGGCGTGGCCATTGCGCTCGACGATTTCGGTACAGGATATTCCTCGCTCGCCTCGCTTGAACAGCTGCCGCTGAGCCGCGTAAAGCTCGACCGCACGCTGATAGCCAGCATTCACACCAGTGCCAGGTCGGCGGCAATTACCAGAGCTCTGGTAGGGCTCTGCCACAGCATTGGTCTGGAAGTAACGGCGGAAGGCATCGAATCCCCCGATCAGCTGGCCTTGTTGACGGATCTAACGCCGATTCATCTACAGGGATATTTGCTTGCACGGCCCGTGCCCGCAGAAAGGCTTTTGCCCGTGATAACGGCGCTGCCCAATCATGTGGCGTCGCTCCTTCTCAACTCCGCATCGGATCCAACCGGCAATCGTTACGCGCCGTCCGAGGAGGGTACGGTGACGCGTCTGCGTGCGCACAAGGGGAAGAAATGGTGAGTTCTTCCGCCTTGTTGTCCTGCAAAATCCGCACAGCCTAGGTGAGGGCAGCCTCTGCAGAAGTGTCGTTGGGCGTGGCCGCTCTGCGGCGCAGGATCCCCGCCGAGATCAAGGTGATCAGCAGGCCAACAGGCAGTGGTTCCATAAAGGTGTAGGCCATGTTGACGAGGGGGTTCTGGTAGAGCTGCTGGGAGTGCTGGATGGCGGCGACCCGCGTGGCGGTAGTAATGGAGTCGAGGCCGGCGGACTGCACCTTGTGAATTTGTGCGGCGAAGTAGCTGTCCATGAAATGGGGCATGAAGTTGAAGTAGAGAACTTCCCACATGACGACATAGCAGACGGTGCTGATGAGGGTGATGAGGATGCCGCAAGCGAAGGCGCGGCCGAACGAGATTCGGCCGGCAAGGTTGTTGTCGCGGTAGCTGCGGATGCCGAAGTAGATGAGCAGGAACGAGGCCACCATAATGGTGTAGCCGAGGAGCATGCTGTGGTTGGTGCCGATCCTGCTGGCAAGCAGTAGCGAGCCGCCCATGAGGATGGAGATGATGAGGCCGGAGATGAGGCCGAAGGTCAGGACGGTTTTCTTCATGCGGGGCTCCTGGGTATGAGTGAGGATGGAGTCACGATGCAGCGTGGCAGGGCCGGATGTCGTCATCCTTTTGGATGATTTTGCAGGAGTCGAGCGGAAATCGTGCTTTTGGGTGACACCATCATGGCAGCAGACCCAGTTCTTTGCAGCGCTGCACGGCCTGGGTACGGCGCGTGGCGCCGAGCTTGTCGAAGGCGCGGGAACAATGGGTCTTGACGGTGTTCTCGGAGACGAAGAGCTGGGTGGCGATCTCGCGATTGCTGAGGCCGCGGGCGATGAGGGTGAGGATTTCGAGTTCGCGGGCGGTGATGCCGAGGCGCTGTCGCTGGGCTGTGTTCGGAACGAAAGGTGAAGCTGGCTCGGCGCTCCGGTCTGAAGCAGGAGCCAGGGCTTCTCTCACAACGATGGTCTTGCGCCTGCGCGTGATGCGGATGCCGAGCCAAATGCCAAAGGTGGCGAAGAGGATGGCAACAAGGGCGCCGTAGAGCTCGACCGAGTGCTCGATGACGACGAAGCGGTATTCGGTATATTGAAGGGTCGCGATGAGGAGGCCGCCGACAAGACCGAAGATGAGGACGTGGCGCTTCATGGTGCTCGGCGGTTGACGAACTCCCAGACCTTGGAGATTACGACCGATCCTTCGCCAACCGCTGATGCCACGCGTTTCACTGAGCCTGCCCGCACATCACCGACCGCGAAGATGCCCGGCTGCGATGTCGCGAACGGCGAGGTTGCATGACCTTCGCCGGAACCGGTGATGACGAATCCTTTGTCATCGAGTTTCACCAAGCCCGAGAGCCACTCGCTGTTTGGCGCTGCGCCCACCATCACGAATAGTGCACGTGCCTCAACGACGCGGGTCGCCCGGGTCTTGACGTCACGAATGCTTACCGCTTCGAGCTGTTCGGCGCCGTGCAAGTCGCTTACCTCGGCACCGTATTCGATTGTTATGCCAGGCTCGGCTTCGAGCCGACTCGAGAGGTAACTCGACATGGAGGCGGCAAGTGACGCGCCACGTACCAGGACACGTACGCACCGCGACGAGCGGCTGAGAAACATCGCGGCCTGTCCCGCGGAGTTGCCGCCGCCGATGATGACCGCATCTGTCCCCTTGGAATAGCGCGCCTCCATATCGGTTGCCGCGTAGTAAATGCCGGCGCCTTCGAATTCGGTAAGTCTGGGGATCGGGAGCCGGCGATATTGCACTCCGGTCGCCACCACCACTGCTTTGGCGCGAACGCGCTGGTTGTTATCGAAAATGGCGCAGAAGGTTTCATCTTCGAGCCTCTCGAGAGCTGCCACCCGCCGCGGCATCGCGAAACGCGCACCGAATTTCATCGCTTGTACTTCTCCGCGCCAGACGAGGTCCGCGCCGGAAATCCCGGTTGGAAAGCCCATGTAATTCTCCACCCGGCTCGAGGTTCCGGCTTGGCCGCCGATCGCAACATCCTCCACAACCAGGGCACGCAGACCTTCGGCACCCGCATACACTGCCGCGGCCACCCCACCCGGTCCGCCGCCCACGATTAACACGTCGAATACCTCGTTGTCCGCGAAATCAAGATTGAGTCCGAGCAGGCGCGCAACCTTGTCGGGCGTGGGTTCAGTCACAACGAGATCGCGGCCGAAGATAACGCTGGGTACCCCCGGAGGGATGGCGCAGCGACGGGCGAGCGCTTCGGCTTCGGGATTTTCCAGTGGCAACGAGATATACGGAATGTGGTTGCGGCTCGCAAACTCCGCGATGCGGCGCACGTTTCTATCCTGATCTTCGCCGATCAACCGTAAGCTGCTGATCCGTTCCTCGATCTGACGGCGGCGGCGGGCCGAAAACACGGTGATGATAATGTCGGACATCTCTGGAATCTGCGACATCAGGGTCAGTACCGCTTCACGCGGTACCTCCAGTACCCGTGTGTCCCGGACCGCGCGCATCGCCATCGACCAATTGCCGCCATTCAGCAGGGAGATCTCCCCCAAAAACTGTGCCGGACCCATGGTGGAGGGCAAATGACGTTCGTCGGTATAGGGATTCACGACCTCGACTTCACCTTCCTCGACGTACACGAAACGATCCACGGGTTGGCCGGGCCGCGTAAGAAACGTGCCTGCGGGATAGCGAACTGAATGACCCACTCTGCGCAAGGCGTCGACATGAGCCGGGGCGAGCGGAGTGCGCTGCATCTGACGTAAATCACCGCCAATTGTTTCCATGGTTCTACTCGTCTTCTATGCGTTAACGGCGAACGCGCATCTCTCGCGCGAGTCCCTGATTGGACGTATCTTCGCATGGGTCACTTGTGAGCTGAATCTGGCGACACCTCGACGCAGGTTGCGCAGGGCCTCCATCAAACCAAAAATAACACAATAAAAACAACATCTTAATAAGCAAAACTCGAATCTAAATGAATGTGTGACAGATCAGATCCGGACGCAGGGTATAGTGACGTGGACAAACTCTCGCTCGACGCGGATCTGCTATGTTACCCGCCGTCTTTTTTGGCCACGGAAATCCCATGAATGGGATTTCGACGAATGTTTACACCGACGCATGGAATCGATTTGGACAAATAACCGCGCGTCCCAAGGCAATTCTTTCAATCTCCGCTCACTGGTACTTACCCGAGACCAGTGTCACGGTCATGACTGCGCCGCGTACGATCCATGATTTTGGTGGTTTTCCGCCCGAGTTGTACGAAGTGCAATATCCCGCAAGCGGCGACCCTGCGCTCGCCCGCCGGATTGAGCATCTGCTAGCGCCTCTGGACGTGAGATCGGACACTTCTTGGGGTCTCGATCACGGTACTTGGTCGGTGCTGCGACATGTGTATCCCGCCGCTGATATTCCGGTGGTGCAGCTCAGTATCAATGACTCCAAAGACGGCCGCTTCCATTTTGATATGGGTCGACGTCTAGCCCCGCTACGCGATGAGGGTGTGCTGATCATGGGCAGCGGCAACATCGTTCACAATCTTCGAACCTACGCCTGGGGCCGGCACGTGCAAGGGCCGTACGATTGGGCAACACGTTTCGAGAACGAGGCGCGGGGCTTGATGCGCGCCGGTGACTATCGGCGTCTCATCGACTATGACAGGCTCGGACCTGATGCCGCTCTTGCCATTCCGACGCCCGATCACTACCTGCCGCTTTTGTACGTGCTAGGCGCGGCGCAGGCGGGGGACCCAATCCTGTTTCCGGTTGAAGGCCTCGAAGGAGGATCGATTTCAATGCTGGCCGTGCAAATCGGCTAGGTTGCTCCTGGGCGTTGACCTGAAGGCGGCCGCTGAGGCGGCCGCCTACTTGATGTGCTCCGGGCTTCGCGATGTCCTACATGGAGTCGGGAACATGCCTGACGCGACGCTGGGCGGCGGCCGAGGTATAGATTGAGCACGCCAAGGATTGGCCGGTGAGGGGATAGAATCACCATAATGAACCAACGCACGCGATCAAAAACCGGCATTCCAGGCTTGGACGAAGTACTGCATGGTGGATGGATTCCTGAGCAACTCTATCTACTCGATGGGGCTCCCGGCGCCGGAAAAACCACGCTGTCGCTCCAGTATCTACTGGAGGGGGTGAAACGGGGTGAGAAATGTACCTACATCACCCTGTCGGAAACCAAGCGTGAGCTCGAGGCCGGAGCCCGCTCGCACGGCTGGTCTTTGGACGGCATCGAAATTATCGAATTGATTCCGGATGAGGATCATCTCACCAGAGAAGAGCAGCTGACCATGCTGCCTGCCTCAGAGGTGGAGCTTACCGAAACGACCAATCGGATGCTCGAGGCTGTGGAGCGCAGTCAACCGACGCGTTTGATTTTCGATTCGCTGTCGGAGCTGCGCTTGCTGGCGCAAGGCTCGCTGCGCTATCGGCGGCAAATTCTCGCGCTCAAACAGTTTTTCATCGGACGCCAATGCACCGTGCTCATGATTGACGATAGGACGGGCGAGGGACCTGACCTGCAACTGCACAGTATTGCTCACGGCGTGATCGCCTTGAATTCGAGCGCTCCAGCGTATGGACAGATCCGCCGCGAGCTGCAAGTGATCAAGATTCGCGGCAGCAACTTTATCAGCGGTTTCCACGACTTTACGATTCGTCGGGGCGGCCTCACGGTATATCCGCGTTTGGTCGCCGCGGAGCACACATCACCATACGAAGACGGAGCCCTCGCGAGCGGGGTGGCCTCCCTCGACACGCTCATGGGGGGAGGTATCGACCGCGGGACCAGCACGCTGCTCATTGGCCCGCCAGGATCTGGGAAATCGACGCTTGCCCTGCAATATGCCGCGGCCGCCGCCAAAAGGGGGGACCATGCTGCAACGTTTGTGTTTGATGAAACGAAATCGGCGCTCATTGCTCGATCAGCCGGCATCGGGATGCGCATCAACGAAGGTTCTGGACCGGGCCAAATCGCCATCCGCCAGGTCGATCCCGTGGCAATTTCTCCCGGGGAGTTCGCGCACGACGTGCGTGAAAGCGTGGAGCGAGAGGGTGCCCGGGTGATCATCATTGACAGCCTCAATGGCTATCTCAATGCCATGCCCCAAAACAACTATTTGACCGCGCAACTTCATGAGCTGCTCTCGTACTTGAACAATCAGGGAGTGGCGACGTTCTTTACGGTCGCGCAAAGCGGCATGATTGGGGCCAACATGACTTCTCCGGTGGATGCGAGTTACCTCGCGGATTCAGTTCTGCTCCTCCGATATTTCGAGCTGGCCGGCACAGTGCGAAAGGCGATCTCAGTGCTGAAGAAGCGCACCGGCGGCCACGAAGGATCCATTCGAGAGCTGTGGTTTGATCGGAACGGCATTCACTTGGGCGAGCCACTGCTCACGCTCCGCGGCATCCTCTCCGGAAGCCCGGTCGAAATGGGCTCTGCGCGTTGCCACGATGAGCGGTTTCAGCCCGACGGACCCGCCCGCTAAAGGCACCGCTGATGGACGACTACCGTGTGTTGTTGTTGGCGCCAACCCGACGCGACCGCGAAGCGATATTGGTCCTGCTCAGGCGCGCTGGAATCGAGGTGAATGCGTATGAGGGAGCCAGATCGTTGGCGGCGGAGATCGGGACGTCTGTGGGCGCCATATTGATGACCGACGCGGCCTTCACCGATCCGCACATCGATGAGATGCTTGCTGCACTATCCCGTCAACCGCCTTGGTCGGATGTTCCCATTGTTCTTTTGTGCCACTCCGACACGCTGTCGCAGAGTACCGATCGTGTGCTCGATTCATTGCGCAACGTCACGCTCTTGGAGCGTCCCAGTTCGTCGCGCACATTATTGAGTTCCATTCTGGCCGCGATCCGCGCTCGAGCCCGTCAGTACGAGGTACGCGATCAGTTCGAGGCGCTGCGGACCAGCGACGCGGCGTTGCGCGAGGCGGATCGGCGCAAGGACATATTTCTTGCAACGCTCGCGCATGAGCTCCGTAATCCTCTCGCGCCCATCCGTACCGCCGCTCAGGTTCTTGCCTCGCCCAAGCTTGCGCCTCAACAGCTTCAATGGGCACAGAATGTGATCCAGCGACAGGTGCGGCAAATGGCTTTGCTCCTCGATGATTTGCTCGATATTGCGCGGATCACCCAGGGTAAGCTTGAACTCAAAAAGACTCGCGTTACGCTGACCGAAGTGGTCGACGCGGCCGTCGAAGCGTCACGCCCGCTGATCGATAGCAAGAATCATCAACTCACTATTACCCTGCCGCCCGAGGATCTGGTCTTCGAGGCGGATCCGTTGCGTCTCTCGCAGGTACTCTGCAATTTGCTCACCAACGCAGCCAAGTACACCGACCCTGCCGGCCATATCGAGCTGTCAGGGAGCCTGCAGAACGAGACTCTTTGTCTGTCGGTTAAAGACAACGGCATAGGTATTGCACCCGGCGCCCTCGCGCGAATTTTCGAAATGTTTTCGCAACTTGACGGCGGGTCGACTCGCTCCGAGAGTGGTCTTGGGATCGGCCTGGCGCTGGTCAAGGGCCTGCTGGATCTGCACGGTGGTACGATTGAGGCTCACAGCCGCGGATCGGGTCATGGGAGCGAGTTCTCCGTGCGATTGCCGCTAAACACATCGGTGTCGCGCAAACATCGGAATGATGGCGATGCGCCTCCGCTTGCACTGCCGGCGCGTCGGGTAATGATTGCCGATGACAATAAGGACGCCGCAGATGCGCTCGGCATGCTATTGGACCTTGCCGCGCACGAAATCCGCGTGGCGTATAGCGGTCGGTCGGCCCTCACGCTTGCTCGAACTTTTCGCCCTGATGTCGCATTCATTGACATTGGAATGCCCGACTTGAGCGGTTACCAGGTTGCTCAGGAACTTCGTCGAGAACCGTGGGGCGGCGGAATTTGCCTGGTCGCGTTGACCGGCTGGGGACAAGATGACGATCGGCAGCGCGCAAAGGATGCTGGTTTTGACCAACACATGACCAAGCCGGTGGATCCCGAGGCCCTCGAACGTCTCTTGGTCGAACGGACCTTCTCACCTTCCAGAAAAATTGACTAGCCCCGCGCAAATAGCCGGTCGACATCATGGATAACGATTCCCATCTGAATTCGAGTAATTTTGACTTTTTGGCCGGCGGCGGTGAGATGGGCGAGCGCATGCGTGCGCTCGATTGGAGAAAAACGCCGCTCGGTGCGGCCGAGAATTGGCCACAGTCGCTCAAAACCATCGTGCGCGTCATGCTCGACTCACGTTATGCGATGTGGATGCTTTGGGGGCCGCAACTCACGTTCTTCTGCAACGACGCCTATTTACCGACCGTTGGTATCAAGCGCGACTGGGTCCTCGGTGCCCGTTCGGACAAGGTTTGGGAGGAGATCTGGCCCGATATCGGTCCCCGCATTCAGAGAGTACTCGAGGAGGGGCGGGCGACGTGGGATGAGGGTTTGCCGCTCGTATTGGAGCGCTCTGGGTTTAGGGAGGAGACTTACCACACTTTTTCGTACAGTCCGATCTACGACGATGACAGCCGCATCGCCGGGATGCTGTGCGTCGTGACGGAGGTGACCGAACGGGTGATTGGTGAACGTCGATTGCGTGTGCTGCGAGATCTCGCGGCTTCCCCCAGAGCCGAGGCCACCGAAGAGGCATGCAAGCGGCTGATCAATGTGCTCTCCGACAATCCGCTCGATATAACGTTCGCCACTTTGTATCTTCTCGATCAGACCCAAGAACGTCTCAGTCTCGCCCATTATTGCGGGGTCCTTCCTAAGCAGCTCCTCCCTGCCCAGATCGCTTTGGCCGATCGCGCGGGACCCTGGCCGTTCAGCGAGGCGATTGCAAGCGGTATGCCGCAAATCGTCGAACTTCCACGGGGCGGCGCGGAGTCGATTGCTGCAGGGCCTTGGCCGGATCGAATTCATCAGGCCATGATTTTGCCGGTCAGGCAGGGCTCCATGATGAGTACCGCGGTGCTCATCGCCGGCCTCTCGCCGCTGCGTCCGCTGGATGACGGATATCGAGGGTTCCTCGACCTCATCGTCCGGCAATTCGCCGCGGCGATTGCCGACGCCAAGGCGTACGAGGCTGAGCGCGCACGCGCTGAGGCGCTGGCTGAAGTCGATCGCGCGAAGACCGCCTTCTTCTCGAACGTATCCCATGAATTCAGGACCCCTCTGACCTTGCTGTTGGGTCCGCTCGAGGAGGCCCTGCAGAAACCCTCGGTGGGATTGCGAGGGGAGGCACTCGACAGCGCCCATCGTAACGCCTTGAGGTTGCTGAGGCTGGTCAACACACTGCTTGATTTCTCGCGCATCGAGGCGGGGCGCGCCCAGGCGCACTATGTGCCAATCGATCTTGCCGCCGCGACGCAGGAACTGGCGGGCGTCTTTCGCTCTGCCATGGACCGGGCGGGCCTTCGCTATTCCGTCACATGTAACGCACTCCCCGAACGTGTTTTCGTCGATAGGGAGATGTGGGAAAAGATAGTACTCAATCTGGTGTCGAACGCTTTCAAGTACACACTTGACGGCGAAATTCGCGTGGAAGTGCGTTCGAGCGACGCAGGCGCCGAGTTGGTGGTCGCCGATACGGGGACCGGAATACCGCCGGAGGCCCTGCCACAATTGTTCAATCGCTTTTATCGTGTGCCTGGCGCAAGCGGCCGCACCCACGAGGGATCCGGAATTGGATTATCGCTGGTGCGCGAACTCGTCAGGCTGCATGGTGGATCGATTGAGGTTGAAAGCAATGTGGGGAAGGGCAGCATTTTTCGCGTCCGTATTCCTTTTGGCTTCTCCCATCTCCCGCGCGCGCAGGTGGCGCAGGAGGATAACCGTCTGATGAGCACAAGCGGCGCTCAAGCGTTTGTCGAAGAGGCTCAGCGCTGGTTGCCGGACCTCGCGAATCTGGAGCAGAGCGGCACTTTTCTTGCGCTCGCCCGGAGCGATCCCCCATCGGGGACAACCGACTCGATCGACAGGCCGGCCGTCCTTCTGGTTGACGATAACCGCGACATGCGCGAATACGTGACCCGGTTGCTGCAGCCCCGGTTTCTGGTGTCGGCAGTGCCTGACGGCCAGTCTGCGCTAGATTTGATCGACAGCGGTGTTCGACCGGACCTCGTGTTATCCGATGTAATGATGCCGCGGCTCGATGGGTTTGGACTATTGAAGGCATTGCGTGCCCGGCCGCTCACCGCGACCACACCGGTAATATTCCTGTCTGCGCGCGCAGGAGAGGAAGCCCGCATCGAAGGACTTGATATCGGCGCGGATGACTACCTCATCAAGCCATTCAGCGCGCGCGAATTGATCGCACGTATCGAAACGCATATCCGCCTGAGTCGGCTTCGCCGCTCGGCCATCGAGCACATCAAGATGAGCGAGGAGCGCCTGCGAATCGCCATCGATGAGGCTGGCATGGGCACCTGGAATCTGGACCTGAAGACACAAGAATTGCGCTGGAGCCGATCGCACTACACGCTGCTCGGATTTGAGCCGGACGAATCCAATCTCGCAACCCACGCGATGTGGCGCAGTCGCATTTATCCTGCGGATCTCGGGATGGTGGAGGCAGCGCTCGCACAATCTCGCGATGCGCAGACACTCTATTCGCAGGAGTACCGGATCATTCGAGCGGATACCGGCGCAGTGCGCTGGCTGCGGGTCTTGGGCCGGTTTTTGTATGATGAATCCGGAGTTCCAACCCGAAGCGTGGGGGTTGCATTTGACGACACCGATCGCAAAGTGGCCGAGATCGCGCTGCGGGATGCCGATCAGCGCAAAGACGTATTCCTGGCCACTCTTGCCCATGAATTGCGCAACCCTCTCGCACCTATCCGCAACGCCGCCCAATTGTTGGGTTCCCCAAAATTAGGATCGGAGCAGCTTCAGTGGGTACAAAGCGTCATTCAGCGCCAGGTCAAACATCTGGCCTGGTTACTGGACGATCTTTTGGACGTCGCTCGTATTACGCAGGGCAAGCTGGAACTCAAAAGGCAGCTCATTACGCTCAAGAGCGTGGTGGACTCCGCGGTCGAGGTCGCGCGCCCGCTGCTCGATAGCAAAGGCCACCAATTTGTCGTATCGCTGCCCACGCAGCCGGTGACTCTCGATGCGGACCCCTTGCGCCTCTCCCAAGTGCTGTCGAATCTCTTGACGAATGCCGCCAAATACACCGGCGCGGGTGGCCACATCGCGCTGTCCGGGTACATTGAAAGGGGTACGCTTTCTTTGTCGATCAAGGACGATGGAATTGGCATACCCGCCGAGTCGCTCGACGGCATTTTTGCGATGTTCTCCCAGGTCGAGGGTGCCGCGGTGCACTCGGAGGGAGGCCTCGGGATTGGTCTTGCGCTGGTGAGTGGTCTCACCGAGCTGCACGGCGGCACGGTGGAGGCCAAAAGCCAGGGTTTGGGATACGGCAGCGAGTTCGTCGTGAAGTTGCCGGTGATCGCCGCCGATGCGGTCGCAATGCCCGCAACCGATGAGGAGGTGCCCGCGCCGATCGGCCGGCGGGTACTGATAGCGGATGACAATCAAGATGCCGCTGACAGCCTGGCCATGTACTTGGAAATGGCGGGACACGACGTCCGCGTGGTTCACGATGGGCGAAGCGCGCTGTCCGTTGCTCGAGCCTTCCGCCCAGATACTGCGCTTTTGGACATCGGCATGCCGCAATTGAATGGCTACGAGGTCGCTCAAGCGTTGCGCCAAGAACCGTGGGGAGCGGGCATCACTCTCATCGCGTTGACTGGCTGGGGACAAGAAGACGACCGGCAAAAGGCGATTGCTGCCGGCTTCGACCGTCATCTCACCAAACCGGTCGACCCCGGCGCGCTGGTGTCCCTGATAGCCTCGCCGCAAGGAAAGGAAGAAGGTGAACGCGCCCAGAGGCGCCGGCTGTGAGGCAGACGATCCATTTTGGCCCCACTGTCTGTTCCCTGATTGTCCTACATGGATTGAATGGCTTCACTGACAGTGCGCGCGCTCAAGGGGGGCGATATTGCTCCTGAAGTGGCTCGCACGCAGCCACACCATTAGGAGTCGGACATGGGTATCAATAAGGATCAGGTTGAGGGGCGCGTAAAAGAAGTGGGCGGGAAAATCCAAGAGGAGTTTGGAAAGGTGACGGGTAATAAGACCCAGCAAGTCAAAGGCGCGATCAACAAAACCGTCGGCGCCGGTCAAGCGAAGCTAGGCGACGTCGCTGAACGAAACAAGGAAGCGGACAGAAAGCCCTAGCATTTTCACGCAAGAGGGCGGTCGCGTTAGCTGATACCGAGGTACCGGCTGAAGAAGGCTTGCAGCAATTTTTGAACCTCATCGGGGTCAACCGGCTTTGTCAGGTGGTGATCGAAACCCGATGCAATGGCTCGAGCCTTGTCTTCCTGTTGGCCCCATCCGGTCGCCGCAATGAGGTACATCTCGCCGCCCCAGCGCTCCGCCCGAATGCGCCGCGCCACCTCATAGCCGGTCATATCCGGCATGCCTATATCGAGAATCATCGCGTTTGGACGTGTTTGCCGCGCCATTTGCAATGCCTCCTCGCCTGAGTGGCCGACAGAAACGTTATAGCCATTCATTTCAAGCAACATCCCGAGGCTATCGGCGGCATCGGAATTATCATCGACAACCAAAACGCGGTGCCGCGCGTCCTTGGGCGAAGGGGGCGGGGCTTCCTCGACCGCGGTCCAGGACGCGCTTGGCGCCACGACAGTTGCGGGAAGATGAATGGTAAATTCGCTGCCCATACCGGGGCCGTCGCTGCGCGCGTCGATCGTCCCGCTGTGCAATTCGATCAGTCCCTTGACGAGGGCGAGGCCGATGCCCAATCCGCCTTCCGATCGAGTAATCGCCGAATTCACCTGCGAGAACATGGCGAAGAGACCTGATAAAGCCCCGGGCTCGAGACCAATACCGGTGTCCTTGACCGATAGGGTGAACTCGACCTCGGACAGGGTCGCTCTTAATATGATCTGGCCGCCTTCGTCCATGTATTTCGCGCCATTCGTGAGCAGGTTTGACAGCGATTGCGAGAGCCTCAAGGGGTCCACCGTCAGCATCACGGGTTCCCGGGGCAAATCGATGGTCAGCTGATGTTTCTTGGCGTCAATGAGCGGCCGCGCCGTCTCGACGGCTGCTTCAATGAGAGAATCGAGAGAAATCGTCTCGATTTTAAGAGCAAGCCGTCCTTGGGTAATTCTCGACACATCCAGTAGATCGTCCAGCAGCAGCGCCATTCTATGAACCTGACGGGATATGACATCTCGCGCCCACTGGGCGTTGGCCGGTTCCAGCGACTTTGACTCAAGCACCTTAACGGCGTGGCGCACCGGCGCGAGTGGATTGCGCAACTCATGAGCCAGGGTGGCCAAAAATTCGTCCTTGCGCTGGTCGGCCAATCGCAACGCCTTCTCCGCCTCCTTCTGCGCGGTGATGTCGATCACGAGCCCGGAAATGAGAATCGCTTTCCCTTCCTTATCAAGCTGAACTTTGCCTCGTTGCGCCATCCACTTGTCAGAACCGTTGGCGAGCCGCACCCGAAACTCGATCGCGGCAAGCGCACCGGTCCTCAACGCACGCCGTTCGGCCCTCGTAACTGCAGGCAGATCCTCCGGATGAATATGCGCGTAATGCATGTGCGGCGCACCATCAAGAGTGCCCTCATCCAACCCATAGAGGGCAGTTAGATTCCGGTCGGCGCTGAATTCGTTCTTCGAAATATCCCACAGCCAGGTGCCAATTTCGGCCGCCGCCATGGTGCTCTCGAGGCGAGTGGTCGCCAGGCTCAAGGCCGACTGCGTGGATTTACGTACTTCAACCTCCTCCGTCAGGGCCCGATTTGAATTTTCCAAGGCACGATTTGAGTCCTCCAGCGCGCGCGATCGGGTTCCGACTTCTTCGAGCATGTTGTTGAACGCATCGACAACCACTCCAATTTCGTCATCAGTGGTCTGTTTGACCCGCAGCGAATAGTCGCGTTGAGTGACAATTCTTCGCGCGACCTCAGCCATCGCATCAAGAGGCTCGGTAATTCCTCGCTGCAGCCGCCGCGACAGCAAAAATGCCACCACCAGTCCCAACAAAGTCACCAGACCAAAGATGCCGAGGTATGCCTGGGCCCGGTCGAGAGTGTCGTAACGCGCCGTCATGTAGAGGGTGCCCAACGCTTCGCCGTTGCGTTCAATTCGGTGCACGAACTCAACACGTTGACCGGAAGTTGTCATTCCCTCCGGTGGCGGCCGGGCAGGCGGCGGGGTGGCCCCCTCGCGTACAAAGGAGGCATACACCCGTCCATCCGTTAAATAGAGCGCGGCCGCTGTCACGTGCGGCCTCGCGCCAAGTGCGGCTAGATTTCGCGTCGCCGCCTCGTGATCATTGAAAGCCAATGCTGGCGCAACCCCAACTGCGAGGATCGAGGCCTCGGTGGACAGATCAGATGCCCAGGATTTCTCATATTGAGTCAGATCCACAGTGAGCGTTGCGATGCCGGCGACGAGCAATGCGATCATCGTGGTAGACAGCACTACGCGCATCAATTGGCCGCGCACCGAGCGTCGAACGCCAACGAAGCTTGGCAATGGCTTCCAAGGTCTCAACAATCGTTTGAAGAAGTATTCCTGGCGGGTCATGTGCGGGGCCCTGATTCGGATTGCCGGCCGCTGCCCAGAACGCGGATCGCGACGCCGAGCAATTCTGAACTTATCTTGAGCCCCCACCGATCGGCCGCGGTGAGCGACACTTCGAAACGAACATTGCGATTGATGGTCAAGAAATTAATTTCGCTCCCGGCGCTCAGGCCTCCTTCCTCATCGCTGACCAGCAGAATGGAAGGCCCGGGAGCCGGCGTCAGCGTGCGCAAAGCCTGTGCGTGTCCCGCGGCGACATACACGATTTGAGCATTGCCCAACTCCCGCATGCTGTGAATTTCCCGGACCTGGACGGCGCGATTTTTGATGGAATGGTGCGGCACCAGGCGCTGAAGTTCACGGGCTACCGCCGGCGAACCGAGGACGTCAATGATAAACGGTGCATCCAGGGGCTGGTTCGACCATTCGACGTAGCCAGCAAATCGGTACAGATAGGCCGCCTTGACTGCATCCTCCGAAAAGGAGTCATCCCCGTAGGATGGGTGGAGCAACGATGAAATCGCGAGCAAGCAGACGGCCGCGGCACCCGCAGTTACATTGCGATAAATGCGCTGTGCCGCGTCCATGGAACGTTTGTCAGAACTTCACTCGTACTTCGGCAATCACACTTCGGGTAATCTGCTCTCCGTTGGGCGCCGGGAATTCAGTATGCCGTGCGTGCAGCAAATTGGCACCCCGCACAGATAGTTCAACGGCATTGCTCGCTTGCCAGCCCAGCCGCGCATCCAATTCCGTATAGTGCGGCAATGAGGGGCTCGGCAATGCGCCGACGTAGCGTAGCGAGGCATCCAGGCTCAAATGGTTTGGGAGGTTCATCGAGGAGGCGAGCGTTGCATGCGAGCTAGGGTCATCGGCGGCTTGGGCCACGCCGAGTAATTCGCTCGCCCCCGCCTTGAATTCCAACCTTTCGCCGACCCACGCGATGCCCGGCGATATCCGCCACCAGTCGAGGATCTGCCAATTGACCCACGCATCAATGCCGTAAGTATCCCCGCGCATAAAGTTTCCCCAATACAGGGGCAGAAACGTAGTGGATGATGCCGGTTCGACGGTCCGCAGATCATCATAGACATTGTAGAACGCGGTGACGCTGAGCGAAACGGTGTCGGATGGCTGTATGCGAGAGCCGATTTCATAGGCTCTGACTTCCTCCGGCCGGAACTGTGCGTTTGCCGCCAGGTAAGTGATGGTGCCAAGCTTCTCGATGACCTCGGTATCGAAGGGCGTGGGGGAGCGAATGGCCCGCGACGCGGCCGCCCAAACGGTGGCGCGGTCATTGATTCCCCACGAGAATCGTGCATCGGGCAGCGCCGTCCATCCGGAGTAGGGGTCATCCTCCATTTTGAGTCCCACGACGACGCTCAGTTTTTGAGACAGCGCAAAAGTATCCTGAATGAACACATCGCCGAGCGTGAGCGATCGATTGGGAGGCTCGAACAAAAACGTTGCGGTGTTGGTGATTCCATAACTGTAAACGCGTCCGCCGCCGCCCCAGATGATTCTATTGCTCGAGCCGGCGGCTATCGTCTGCTGCAACTCGACATCATAAGTGTGGACGACAAACCCGGTCTGTCCGGGGGGTCCAAACTGCTGCGTCTGGTCAAAATAGGCCTGGATCTGTAAATCTGATTTGTCATTGTGATGCTGGTAACGGGTGACGATGTTTGCACCCAGCAGCGACGCATCGGAGTCGTCGAGCACGTTCTCGGTGCCGCTATAGAAGTCCCCCTGCACGGTGACCGTGTCGTTCTCCGTGGACCAATCGCCGCGAAAACCTGCCTGACCTTTCGACCATCCATCTTGGGCGCTGGAACCGTCGGCCAGTTCCATCGCTCCGCGATGGAAACCAAAACCGTAGACGCGATACGTCGTGTCATCGTTTATCCGGGCCCCATAACGGGCCCCCGCGAGCTGTTCCCAATTGCCGGCCCCGGCGTCCAGGTATGTGCCTTGCGTCAAATACGAGCTGCGAGTGATGATGTTGATGACGCCGTTCATCGCGTTGGCACCCCACAAGGTGGCGCCGACACCGCTGATGACTTCGATTCGATCGATGTCTTCCAGCATCAAATCGAGTGTATTCGCATAGATCCCCGAGAAAAGAGGCGTATAGACGCTTCGGCCGTCGATCAATATCAGTAATTTGTTGGAAAAATTCTGGGCATCGGGATTGCCGCCGAAGCCGCGCGCGGAAATGACATAGGCACTCGAGGAAGTCTGGGTGACCAGCAAGTTGGGCGCCAAGCGTAGAGCTTCTGGAACGCTGGTGACACCCGATCGGGCGATATCGTCGTGACTGATGACGTAGATTGAAGCCGGCGCCCTCTGCAGCGCTTCGCTGGTTTTCGAAACCGATGTCACCTGAATCTTCGAAAGATCGGCGAGAGACATTCCCGTGAGATCATCCGATGCCGTGGAATCGCCCTGGGCCGTGCCTGATCGGGCCAAAGCAATGACCAGCGCCGCTGCGACTAAGGCCGCTCGAATCAACCGCGTTGGCGACCGTTGCAGCGAGGGCTGTGTCGGGTTCAATTCGATGTTGGCGGCTTCTGCGTGCAAAATTCTTTTTCGAACATCGCTCGATGATTCAAAGGACCCGCGTGGCGCCGGGCCATCCCTTCGGCGGATATTACCCAGATATCCGCGAGCGCCTCAATGCAGCATCAGCCGCCAATCGACGCATTCGTCTGTAGGTCGATGCTGACGTGATGACACGGCGGTCGAGAATGCTTCAAAGCGGGCCGAACGTACGCGCTAGAACTGTTATGTTGCATCGGCCTGTATACCCTGAGCGTGAATAGTGGCCTCAGGAGGTCGAAATAAATGATTGAGAACGAAGATCAAGTTGCGCTGAATAAAGCGAATAGGGACGCGAGATACTCGCTTTCCGAGCACATCGACCACAATATCGAAAGCATGGTGGAAGTGCAGCGCAAGGAGCACAACGCGACCGGACCCTCGCAACGGCTGGTTGAAAAACTGAGTCTGCTCATCGCACGACCGGGGTACTTGTTTGGCCTCATCTTGTTTGTGATGGGCTGGGTCGTGGCCAATCTGGTGCGACCGTACGGCATGTCGCCGTTCGATCCGGTGCCTTTTGGGATTCTCGATGGCCTGCTGACCTTCTTTGCGCTGGTGACGACGACCATCGTATTGATTGCTCAGAATCGGCAAGCAAAGCTTGAACAGCAACACCGGCATTTGGATCTGCAGGTTGGACTATTGACGGAGCAGAAGGTGACCAAGCTAATCCACCTGGTCGAGGAGTTGAGACGGGACATGCCGATGGTCAAAGATCGGGAGGACCGCCAGGCCGCCGTCCTGCAAGAGCCCGCGGACGCGGCGGCCGTCATATCCGCAATTGAAGAGGTTGGGCTCACCGGCGATTCGCCGTCGAAGAAGTCGGCAAGCATCCCCCGGGCGAAGAGTGGCGGGTCAAGCCGCTGATACGTGCGGCTTCAGGTACCCGGCAGCCGCTATTGAGAGGGGGAAGCGAGAGAGCGCAATATTTCGCTCAGTCGGGCGGGCTCCACCGGTTTTGTAAAGTGGTGATTGAATCCGGCGGCCAGCGCCTGCTGCTTGTCCCGATCCTGACCCCAGCCGGTCAATGCAATCAAGGTTACTCGTTGCCCTTGGAGGTCTTCACGCACACGCTTTGCCACTTCGTAGCCGCTTAACTTAGGCATTCCAATGTCCAACAAGGCAACGTCAGGGTTGAAGTCGGAAAATGCGGAAACTGCCTCCTGGCCGTCGTGGACCACCTGAACCTGATGACCTTCGATTTGAAGTAACATTGCCAGTGTTTCAGCGGCGTCTTGGTTGTCATCTGCGATCAGGACACGGCGGCTTGCGCTTCGGCCATGGTTAACCGGCGCCGGCTCAGCCGCCGGTCTGATACGGGAGTCGCGCCGGGGCAGGCGTACCACGAACTCGCTGCCATGCCCTGGTCCCGCGCTGCGAGCCTCGATCCGCCCGCCATGAAGATCGACCAGACCTTTCGTCAGAGATAGTCCAATTCCGAGGCCGCCCTCGGAACGGTCACGCGCCGATTTCACCTGGGAGAACATCTCAAAGATGTTCTTCAATGCATCGGCAGGGATGCCGATCCCTGAATCCTTCACGGCAAATACGATATTGTGGCTGTCGCACGCAACCTGCAACCGTATCTCGCCCTCGGGATCCGTGTACTTGGCGGCATTCGTCAACAGGTTGGAGAGAATTTGTGCGAGCCGCAGAGGGTCGGCCATGAATTGCACCGACTCGTCCGGCGCTTCAATCGTAAATCTGTGTCGCTTGGCATCAATAACCGGACGCGCTGTTTCCACTGCTGCCTCGAGAATGTCGGCCAGTTCGGTGTCTGCGGGCCGCAATTCGAGGGTGCCGCGAGTGATTCGCGAAATATCCAGGAGATCATCCAGCAGCCTCGACATGTGGTGGACTTGTCGACTAATGACATGATGACTCCAGCGTCTTTGCGCGTCAGTGACGCTGGGAGACTCTGAGATCAGGGCTGCTTGCCGAATGGGGGCCAGCGGATTTCGTAACTCGTGAGCAAGCGTCGCTAGAAACTCGTCCTTCCGGCGATCCGTCTCGCGCAGTGCGGCTTCGGCGAGCTTGCCCTGCGTGATATCGCGGGTAATTTTCGACGCACCAATTATTTTTCCGCGTGAATCCTCGATTGGCGACACGGCGATTGAGACGTTGAATACCGACCCATCCTTGCGCTTTCTCAGCGTTTCAAAGTGTTCGATGCGCTCGCCCCTGCGAATCCGATCCAGGATGGCCGGCTCCTCATCCAAACGATCCGGCGGGATCAACTCCTGAGTGGCCTTGCCGACCATTTCATTGGCGGTGTATCCGTACATTTGTTCCGCGGCACGATTCCAACTGAGCACGACACCATCGAGGGTCATGCTGATAATCGAATCGTCCGATGAGGTAATGACAGCCACCAGCCGAGACTGTGCCTCCTGAGCCAGCTTTCTTTCCGTGATGTCCTCGACGATCCCTATCAAGTGCTGAGCATGACCTGCCCGGTCCTTTACAAGGGTGATCGTGCACAAGGTCCAGATTGACGGCGCCATTCTTACGAATGCAGCGCTGTCTCAAGAACGAAATCCGTGTTCTCATCGCCCACGAGGCGGGCAATGCTCTGTTGCGCGAAGTGAAGATCCGAGGGGTGCGTGAGCTGCAGCAATGTTCGCTGCTGCAGTTCGTCGATAGAGTAACCAAATACGTCGGCAAATTTTTGATTGACCCTTATAAATCGACCCGTCAAGTCCGTCACAGCAATACCAACCGCAGCTTGGTTGAAAATGGTACGGAACCGGACATCGCTTTCGGTTAACGCCTCTTCGGCCTTGCGTTGGGCCGTCACGTCGTGAAAAACCGTGACAATGCCGGTCAGCTTGCCCGTGCGATCCCGAATGGGAGCCGCGCGTGTCTTCTATCGCCCGGACGGTGCCGTCCCGGCGGACAAGAGACGTGTTGGCGAGTCTGACAATCCGGCCTTCCCGCAACACCGTCTTGACGGGGTGTTCCACAGGCTCCCCGGTAAACTCGTCGACGATGGTGAAAATTTTGGAGAGTGGCAGGCCCGCCGCTTCCGCCGATGTCCAACCCGTCATTGCCTCGGCAATGGGATTCAAGAACGTCACTGCGCCGAGCGCATCAGTCGTAATGACAGCGTCTCCTATGCTGGATAAGGTGACCTGAAACCATTCCCGTTGTTGCTGCAACTCCTGATTTTTTTGTTCAAGAGCCTCTCTTGCATCGCATAGCTCTTGTTCGCCCCGATTTCTGGCCAGCAAAATCTCCTGGGTGCTCCTGAGTGCTGCGACGCGCGGATGTTTCTCCTGGTCCTCAGAAGACATTGGATAATCCGAATGTGTCGTGCACGGCTGCCTCGTATAATGGCTCCAACGCTGAATTTTGGGCGTTTCCGCCAAGTGCATCAATAGCCGCCAACAGTAGCTGGCTGTAGGGACACACCTACGCGTGCTCGCTACTCCGTCGGACACCGCGGTCCTGGAAGGACAACGTGTAGGCTTCTGCGGCGTGCGTGTCGGGAATATGATTGAAGCCACAATGGCGCGCAACATAGGTAACAACTCTCGTGAATTCACAAGTTGAGCCGGCGACGAAGGGATGGGAAATCGGCGATGCATTCGATGCAGCGCTGCAGACACTCATCAATGATCGATGCCGTCAAACGTATATTCATGAGATGCGGGGAGGGTTGCAGGCGATTCACAGCTCTTTTGAACTGCTCGTTCGATCCGCGAAGCAAGGTGGGGTCAGCGGGGCGCTGATCGAACATGCGTCCGCTCTCGCCAAGCGCGCAATGGCGAGTCATGAACGCATCATGCTCGAGATCGTCGATCAGTTGACGGTGCCGGAAGGCGAGTCGGCGGTTTTCAATGTGGTAGACCTGATCGACGAGGTTAAGCGATTTTTGCGGCACGACGCTTCGAGGCGGAACGTTCGCATATCAGCAGCGGGTGACAAGAGTCTGCGGGTGGCGGCGGCGCTTAACAAACTGCGCACGCTGCTGTTGGGGCTGTTGACGTACAGCATCGACACTTTGCCTGTGGGCGCCGAATTGAAGATAGATGTCAGCCGCGCACAGGAGGACGCCTGCGTGTCATTTTCCAGTGAACTGTCCTTCGGCGAAATTAGCAGTGTGGAAGCGCTTCTCCGCGACGAGTCGCGCCTGGTTCAGCCGCGGGACTTGATACTGGGAGGCGCCCAACACTGGCTGCGGAAACATGGGGGTCGCCTGGTCGTGCATCCTGGCACGGGTCTGCACAATGATTTGCGGATCTACTATCCATTATACAAGGAATGAATCAATGAGCGCGTCGGCGATCCCGCTGCGCATTCTGTACGTCGAAGACAACGACCTGGTACGGGAAATCACCCTTGAAATTCTCTCGAGTCACACGGTAGTGGCTGTCGCCAGCGCGGAAGAAGCACTGGAATTGTTCGAACCGGATGCTTTCGATGTCGTCGTAACCGATGTCAGCCTACCGTCGATGTCGGGACTGGAATTGGCGCGGGAGATCCTGCAGCGTGCCCCCGCTGTGCCGATCATCATTGCCACGGGGTATAACGTACAAGGAGATAATTTCGCGCTGGGCGAACGGGCCCGGGTCATTACCAAGCCCATCGAACAGGAACAGATCGACCGATTGCTAAATGAATTGTGTCCGCCGCAAGTTCCTTAGCGCCCATCCGGTGATAGCCGTCGACAATGATGAGCCTGCGAAGATCGGGATCTCTATAGAGCAGAAGCGGGGAAAGAGCCCTTTTATGATTGATCAACTGCCGATCCTTCTTGACGTCGCTATCACTTAGGGGCAAAAACGGAACCTGCGCGGCACGAAAAATGTCCTTGGCGGCAAAATGCACGACCTTTGAGCGTTTCAATTTGTCGACGAGCTTCTTTGCTTCGCGCGGCTGAAAAATCAACTGCAGATATGCCCGCGCGGCAGGATAGTCGTGCTTCTGCGGAGCGTTCAACCATTTGATTTTGGTCCTCTTCATGGGTTACGGACAAGGCTAGCCCTGGGGAGGCACAAAGAGCAAGCAATGGACCGCGCTTTTGCAGGAGAAGCGTACACGATTTTCGACACCGGTGGCCCGGCGTGCGAGGAATAGCGGGAATAGCCTCAACGCTTTCCGATACCCATATCCAAAATGATGCTGGTCACGCCGTCCACGCGGCGCGCATCGAGCGTGGCGCATCTTTTCACCTCGGCATCATTCGTGCGGCCGGCGAGCTTGACGACGCCGTGATGCACCTCAACGCCGATGGAGCCTGCCGGAACAGCTTCGTCATGCTCAAGCTCGGCAAGAACCTCTTGCTGAATTTGTGTGTCGTTTTTCATTGCGGGGTCTCCATGTTCATTACGCAAAGCCAGAATGCAATCGCCAAATTGGATTTAGTAGCGGAAGACGCCCAAGGCAATGTAGGACAAAGCTGCCACGACGGAGATCCTAGGTGTTCTTGTGCACCATTGTTGATCATGGGGCTGCCTGCGTTCATAGGGGTGCGCGGGACGATCACGGTTTCGCCGGGGAGTCGGATGCCACGCGGGCAACGGTGTCGGAGTTATTGCTCTGGCCGTTCAGCTGAACCTTGCAGACTTTTTCCGCCGCATTGTATGAGAGCTCTTTGTGCACAGACATAAGCTTCTTCATGCAATTCACCATTTGTACGAACATCTGATGCTTGGTGATTGTCGACGGAACGCCTGCATCAGCGGCAATTGCTTGCGCACTTACGAGTAGCACGAAATTCAGCGCAATCGTCGTCAATATCCGAGTCATGGAATTCTCCAGTTCGGATTAGGACAGGATTGAGCGGAACTGTCGGGACGCTACCGAACTTGGCGCCTGATTGGCTCCGCGGCCGTTCGTGTTGGTTGGCGCACAGACAAAATCCGTTCAATTGGGTAGAAACGTCGTGCAAATTCCTTGTTTGCATGCATGGCTGATTGAATTAGATGTTGTTCGCTCGGCAAGGCAAGAGACATCCAATGTGGTCGCT
Organism: uncultured Gammaproteobacteria bacterium; assembly: GCA_963831765.1. Classification (GTDB taxonomy): domain Bacteria; phylum Pseudomonadota; class Gammaproteobacteria; order Steroidobacterales; family Steroidobacteraceae; genus Bog-1198. The sequence goes on along the minus strand of CAWHRH010000006.1, from coordinate 533,904 downwards.
GGCTCCCACCACGCAGACGGCGAGCGCAGAGTGCCCCTATCGCGTGGATGACTGCGGTGCCGGCGTGGATCTCGCTCGAGAAAATGCCGCCCTGCGGGCGACGTTGGCCAAGATGCAAGACGAGTTGACCGATGCTCACAAGCGAGAGAAGCGCTCTCGCTATCTGGCCTTTCACGATGATCTGACTGCGTTGCCGAATCGGCGGTTTTTTCTTGAGCGCCTCGGCCGTGCGCTGCTGAGTCAAGGTTCCAGTCCTCCCGATCTCGCGGTGATCTACCTCGACCTCGATGGATTCAAGGCGCTTAACGACGCGCATGGGCATGCGACCGGTGATCGACTCCTAAATTTGATCGCGTCGCGGCTTGCGCACGCGCTCCGTGCGCAGGATGTGGTGAGCCGGTTGGGTGGCGATGAATTTGGGTGCTTGGTTATTGGTGCAAGCCGGCCGCGATTGCGCTACATCGTCATGACGTTGTTTGAGGCGGTGGCCGCTCCATTCAAGGTCGGGTTACTGACGCTTAGTGTGCGTCCAAGTATTGGCGTCGCGATGTGTCCGTCGGATGGGACCACGGTTGACACCCTCGTGCACGCGGCGGATGCCGCAATGTATCGAGCGAAGCGGAATCGATCTTCATTTGCGTTTGCTGAAAAATGTCGTAATGATTGATTCGCTTCGGGCGTGGCGTCCGCATTTCCGAAAGCAAGAATGGGTATCGTTCCCGACAAATACAATAATTAAATCAATAAATTACAGTGACTTATTCGATCCATTCTCCGCCTCGGGCGGACTGTCCGTGGCGAATAGCTGAGTCTCGATATCTTGAAATGCCTTGAACTCCAATGCGTTGCCGCTGGGGTCCAGGAAAAACATCGTCGATTGCTCGCCTGTTTGTCCTTGGAATCGAGTATAGGGTTCGATGATGAATTCGATGCCGCTGCGCCGTAGCCGCAGTGCCAGTTCCGACCACTGCTGCGGCCGAAGCACCACCCCAAAGTGGGGTACCGGCACCCCCTGTCCGTCGACCGGGTTGAAGTGACTCGCGAGCCTTCCGTGGGGGCCGAGATTCGGATTTAGGTGGCAGACGAATTGATGTCCGTAGAGATTGAAGTCCACCCAAAGCGTATCGCTGCGACCCTCTGCGCATCCGAGGGTATCCCCGTAGAAACGGCGCGCTTCCGCGATATCGCGCACTTGCACGGCGATATGAAACGGTGTGAGCGGCGAATTCATCCGGAAAAGCATAACATTCGCCTTACCTAACAATGCAAATGTCTCTCGCAAAATGGATTTCGTCGCTCGATTTGTTTGGAGCGCTAAGACCCCTCAGTCGCCGCGGTATCCTGCGGGATGGGCTCGCAGGAGTGAACCTCGCGTCAATCAACTTGCCGCAGGTTCTGGGCTATGCCCATATCGCCGGCGCGCCATTGGTCACCGGGTTTTATACCTTACTGGTTCCGCTGGTTGCCTTCGCCGCATTCGGATCTTCGCGCCACCTGGTCGTGGCCGCGGATTCCGCCACCGCAGCGATCTTGGCGGGTTCGTTAGGAGGCAATGCTGCACCCGCCAGCGAGCATTACATGGCGCTGGTCGGCATGGTGGCGCTGCTTACGGGCGGCTATCTGTTATTGGCACGGATCTTCAAGCTGGGTTTTTTGGCTGATTTTCTGTCGCGCACAGTCCTCACCGGCTTCTTGACGGGTGTCGGGATCCAGGTCGGCATTGCCATGTTGGGCGACATGTTTGGTGTCGCAATCACTTCGCGCTACTCGCTGGTGCGGTTGTGGCAGATCCTGTTGAGCCTGCCGCATCCGAATGTACCGACCCTGACGTTATCCATCCTGGTCGCAGGCTGCGTCCTGATCGGAAACCGCTTTGCGCCGCGCTTGCCGCTCTCGTTGCTCGCGGTCGTGGGTGCGATCGCGGCGAGCAGCGCATGGCACTTTGCCGAGAGGGGTATTGCAATCATCGGCCCGATAGCCGGTGGATTGCCCTCGATCCGTTTTCCCATGGTGGCCTGGCGGGAGCTGCTGTTGCTGCTGCCCGTGGCCGGCTCATGTTTTGTGATGATCATTGCGCAAAGTGCGGCCACATCGAGGGCGTTCGCAATGCGTTATCACGAAAAAGTTGACACGGACGCGGATATTCTCGGGCTCTCGGCGGCCAATATCGCCGCCGCGCTGACCGGGACATTCGTGGTCAACGGCAGCCCCACGCAAACGGCAACCGCGGAGCACGCCGGAGCGCGCAGTCAGCTCGCGCAATTGACGCTGGCGGCGGTAGTGCTGATGATCTTGTTGTTTGCACTCGGACCGCTGCAATTCCTGCCGCGTTGCGTGTTGGCATCTGTTGTATTTTGCATCGGCGTCGGCATGATCAAGATGGCGGAGCTGCGGGACATCCGTCACGAAAGCCCGGGCGAATTTTATTTGGCCGTTGCCACGGCGGCGGCGGTGGTCGTGCTCGGCGTGGAGCAGGGCGTTCTGATGGCGATCGCAGTTTCGCTCTTGAGACACGTGCGCCATAGTTACCGTCCGCACACCATGATGATGGTAGCCGATGCGACCGGGCGCTGGGTGCCGGTCCCCGCGCAGCCCGGCGAGCAGAGCGATCCGGGACTCATCGTCTACCGTTTTGGCGCAGATCTTTTCTACGCCAATCAAAATCGCTTCAGCGATGAGCTCAGGGCACTGGTGGCGCGCGCCCCGACCCCGGTGCGCTGGATCATCATCGACGCCAGCGCAATCACCGACATCGACTGCAGCGCGGCTCAGGCCCTGCGCGATTTGTTCAACGAGATGTCAAGCAAACTGATCACCGTGATATTCGCACGGGTCACGAGCTACCTAAGATCGGACTTGGATCGCCACCGCATCACGCCGGTGGTGGGTGCGGATCGGATATTCACGACGCTTCACGAGGCCGTTGCCTTTGTGCGTAGCGCGTCGCCAGAGGCGATTGCCGGCTCGCAGCACTGAAAGAGGTCCGCCCTGATGGGCGGACCGTATCAAGAAATCGAGCCGGAAGACCTTAGCTGTGGCTATTGACGATATCGATGGCGTGCTGGACCGAGTTGCGCGCGGCGTTGATATGCTTGATCACGCGCATTTGCAGGCCCTGGGTGTCGGGTTGATCTTCCTCGCCGGACACATCGTGATGCGCCTTGTCCAGTAGCTCCCGGGCCCGGTGCAGGCGGCCGGGACGATCCATCTTCGCATCGACCGGGACGTGGTCCTGGATGTTCTTGCCATCCATGATTGCGGCGGTTTTGATTTCCCCGATCGCCTTGTCGATTTGCTCGATGGCATGCATTTGCTCTAGATCAATCGGATCGTTGCTCGCATGTTCCAAATGTGCACGAGCATCGCGAAGATCGCTCAGGGCGTGAAGATAGGCCGGGTGCCTCCCCGCCGTGTCGGCCCAGGTGGGGCTCGCACCGAGCAACGCAATGCCCGCCAGGGCGATCATTTTCAGAATGGAGGAATGCATAGGGTCTCCTTCTAGTTGTTGACAATCCCAGCTGCAACGGCTGAGGATCGCGAGGGTGCACTCTGCCAGATGACGATTTTGTTAGGAATGGATGCAGATCACGGATTTGGGACGCCGTCGATCCAGGTTCGTTGCACCTGCAGTTCATCGTCCAAAAGAACCAGATTTGCCCGCAGGCCAGGCGCGATTCGTCCCATTTCGGACTCCAATCCGAGAAATTCGGCGGGGTATTCGCTGGCCATCCGTGCCGCTTCCGCTATCCCTAAGCCGAGCAGGGACACGGCGTTGCGCACGGCGGTGGCCATATCCAGCGCGGTCCCGGCCAGCGTGCCGTTTTCATCGCGGCATACGCCATCCACCACCGTAATGGTGCGTCCCTGCAGCACGAAGCTGGGCTCGGCTGATCCCACCGCAGGCATCGCGTCGGTGACCAACATGAACCGATCGTGACGCTTGCAGCGCAGAGCCAGTTTCAGCATGACCGGATCCACGTGATGCCCGTCGACGATGATTCCACACCAGGTATTTGCGTCGTATAGCGCGGCGCCGACGATACCGGGTTCTCGCGGCGCCAGGGGCGCCATGGCGTTGAACAAGTGCGTGAATCCGCGGACGCCATGTGCAATGGCCGCGGAAGTTTGCGCAAAGTTGGCGTCGCTATGGCCGGCGGACAGCAAGATTCCGCCCGCGGCGAGGCGTGCGATCATGTCCGTCGTGGTCATCTCCGGCGCCAGCGTGAGCACCGTACGCCCGCCGCGGAGCCTGCACAGCAAGGAGACCACCCCGCTGTCGAGCAGGCGCAAATGCTTGGGATCGTGCACACCGCGGCGTGCCCAGTTCAGAAAGGGCCCTTCGATGTGAATACCCAGCGCGCCGGGAAGATGCTGATCGAGGGAGGATTGCACGGCCGCGATGGCTTGCCCGATGGTGTCCAGGTCGTCGCTGATCAGGGTCGGCAGAAAGCCCGTGGTGCCGAATTGCCTATGTGCCGCGCCGATCGCACGGATCGACTCCAGGCTCGGATCATCATTGAACAACACGCCGCCGCCGCCGTTGACCTGCACATCGATGAAACCCGGCAGCAAGATGTGACCTTCCAGATCAAAGCCGGCGGATGCGCGGCACCGGGGATCGGCGGCAGGCACGATGGCCTCGATACGCCCGTCATTGAGCAGCAATGCCTGACCGCTCACGATACTCTCGCCGGATAGTATCCGGCCGTTTATCAGCGCGGTTCGCACTACACCGTCTCCGTAATCTTTTGCAGGTGGGGTGGGTGATCCGGATCGAGACCGCGACGAACCGCCAGCGATGCGATCATCCGGTAGGCGCTCTGCACCAGCAATATCGGGGCAAGTTCCGCCACGGCATCCAGGGTCGGCAGCCAGACTGCGCCCGCCGCCCTGGCGCCGGCCAGCAGAACCGGAACGCCGCGCCGCGCCAGTTCGCCGGCAAGCGCTTCGACTCCCGGCAATGTGGCGTCCCGCTGCGCGAACAGCAGGGCGGGAAAACCCTTCCTGAGCAACGTGTAGGGTCCATGCCGCAACTCGGCACTGCTGAATGCCTCAGCATGCATGCCGCAGGTCTCCTTGCACTTCAGGGCCGTTTCCTGAGCAGCTCCCAGCCCCAATCCCCGGCCGACGACATACAGATTGGCGGCGGACTCGAGCTCCGGCAACGCGGCAGACCAGTCCAGAGCCCAACCCTGATCCAGCAGATCCGGAAGCTTCTCGAGCGAGGATTCGAGCGCAGCGTTTTGCGTCCATGATGCGACCAAGCGCGCGATCGCCGCCAGCGAAGCGATGTAGGATTTTGTCGCGGCAACGCTCGTCTCCCGGCCGGCACGCAGCTCGATCACCAGATCGGCGGCCGCAACGAGCGGGGAGTCGGCGCTGTTGCACAACGCGAGAATGGTGGCACCGGATGCTTTCGCGGAATGCACCGACGCGAGCAGGTCCGGACTGCGCCCGGATTGAGATATGGCGATGAATAGGCAGCCGCGCACGTCCTGCGTGACGCCGTAGACCGAGCTCACCGACGGCGCCGCCGATGCGGTCAGCACCTGAGCGCGCGTTTCAATCAGATATTTGGCATAGGTTGCGGCATGATCCGAACTGCCGCGCGCGCAGGTGATCACTGCGCGAGGACGAAGGCGGCGCAACTCGGCCCCAATGACGGCCATGGCGGTTGCATCCTGCTTGAATTGCTGCGCGTACGGCGTTCGAGGCGTCCGCAGCTTCCTCGAACATGCGAGTTCGCTCCGCGATGCGCGAAACCGCGCCGTTCACGTGCTCAACTCGGCGACGAAGTCGTAGGTGTCGCCGCGGTAGAAAGACTGCGAAAATTCGATCGCGCGGCCATCCGGCAAGGATCCCAGGCGCTCGACCAGCAGGCCGGCATCGCCGGCTTTGGCTTTCAGCAAGCTCCGCCTGATCGGAGGTGAGCAGCACTGCGCGCAAACGTTGCAGAGCGCGCACCGGGCGGTGCCCTGCGTGCTCCAGTGCCTCGTACAACGAGGCGCCGACCGCATCGAGCGACGGCAGAGCTGTCGCGACAATGGTCGCGTATTCCAGTGCCATCGGTGAATCGTCGGCATATCGAATTCGATTGAAGCGGAACACGGGGGTGCCTGGGCTTAGGCGCAACGCCAGAGCTTCTTCCGGTGTAACGGTGCCGGCCGCTCTTTTCAGCCATACGCTGTGCGGCGTGCGGCCGCGCGCGCGCATGTCCTCGGAAAAGGACGTGAGCATCGCGAAATTCTTGTCGACACGCGCCGAAACGAAATTGCCGGCGCCTTGACGCCGCACCAGCAATCCGTCGGCAACCAGTCCATCGAGCGCTTTGCGCACCGTGATGCGCGACACCGCGAAATCCGCGGCCAGATCCCGTTCCGAGGGCAGTGCATCGTCGGGGCCCAAGATTCGGCTGTCGATCGCTTTGCGCAGCGTCCGCTGCAATTCCTGGTACAGCGGCAAATTGCCGCTGACCGTCCAAGGGACCCAACTGCTTTAGCCAGCGATGTCATGGTGGTCGAGTGCCATCCGGTATGTTTTCTCTTTAAAATAATACCAAAGAAATACCAGTATGAGAACAACAACAATATACTTTGTTAAGTAACATATTGATTTTGCTAATTAAGTATATATCAGCATTGTCTTTATTACACGGCACTAGCGAATATTGATAATTGGTATTATATTGGGTCTTAACTGGTGTGGCATGCAAGAGAAACCATACGGCGGACGCAGTAAATCTCAAACGCAATTGGGAAGGGAGCATTGATATGAATCGGACAGGGGACATCTATATGAATCGGATCGCCTTGGCGGTCAAGTCGGCACTCGGGATCGCGATGCTCGTGCCGCCGTCATTGGCGCTTGCGGCGACTGCGCCTGACAACAGCGCCTTGGAGGAGATCGTCGTCACCGGCTATTCGCAAGTCGGTCGAAGCGTCGCTCGAAGCGAAGCGCGATTCGACGGAAGTGATAGACGTGGTCACGGCCGATGACATCGGCAAGATGCCGGACAAGAACGTCGCCGACTCCCTGGCCCGAGTGCCGGGCGTCACCACCAGTGCCGCCGGAGCCAACGAAGGCGGCTTCGACGAGAACGATCGCGTCAGCATGCGCGGCACCAATCCCAGCCTGACCCAGACACTGATCAACGGCCACAGCGTCGCCTCCGGCGACTGGTTCGTGCTCGACCAGGTCCAGACCGTCGGACGCAGTGTCAGCTACACCCTGCTGCCCTCGGAAATCGTCAGCAAGGTGGTCGTGCAGAAGAGTTCCAGCGCCTCGCTGGTCGAAGGCGGCGTGGCGGGATCGGTGGACATCGTCACACGCAAGCCGCTCGAGATTTCTCCAAGCCGTTCACGCTCGAAGCCTCGGTCGGCGCCGTGTATGCGGATCTGCCTTCGAAGACCGATCGGCAGTTCAGCGCCCTCGGCGCCTTCAAGAACGATGCCAACAACTTCGGCGTCATGCTGCAGCTGTTCTACGAGAAGCGGCACCTGCGCCGCGACGGCATCGAAGTGCTGGGCTACGACACCATTGCGCCGGGCAGCCCCATTGCGACCGTCGAATCCCGACCTGTCCGGCGTGCAATATCCGCACCGAAATGGGCGCCGCGTTCTTCACGCAGACGCGCGAGCGCAACGGCGGCATGGTCGATGTCGAGTTCAAGCCCACCGACAACGACACCATCGACCTGTCGGCGTTTTCCTCGAAGCTCGACCGCCAGCAACTACAACCGCAACTACCTGATGTGGTCGACGCACTTCGTCAACTACGGCTTGGGCCAGGCCCCGGCTACCCGGCTATACGGTGGCAGGGCAACACGCTCACCTCGGCGACTTTCGCACCGGTCCTGACCACGGACTACGGCGTCTACGACCAGATCTCCCGCCCGGACGAAGTGGCAACCGCGAACTTCGTCAACCTCGACAACACCTGGAACGCGACCGATGCGCTGAGCTTCTTCGGCCAGGTCGGCTACTCGTGGGGAGACGGCAAGACACCGACTCAAGACGTGTCGGAGACCTCACCCGGGCATCGGCACCGGTGCCGGCTACCAGCTGAACGGCATCGGCACCGGTCCGAGCTTCAATCTGGGCACGCAAAACAACACGACGCCGATCCCGGGCGGTGTGCCGGTGGCTTTCGGTTGGATCTTCGGCGATCAAAACATCGACGTGAAGGACACGGAAACCTGGGCCAAGATCGACAGCGACTTCAAGATCGACAACGATGCCTGGAAGGACTTGAAGTTCGGCGTGCGCTATGAGAAGCATGACCGCACCTCCGCCGATGTCATCGGTCAGGGTCCGACTGCCGCCGGCACCAGCCCCGGTGCCTATCCGACCGACGGCTTCTCGAACTACCCGTCGAACTTCAACACCTTCGGCGCCAATATTCCGACCGGCAGTCTGGTACTGGTCCCCGGAACAGCTGGCGGCCTACAACAGCCCGACCAACGTGAATCGCGATCCCGTGACGCGCGAGTACTGGACTGGAACTCGTGTTCGCGGTGTACGAAAACGATGCCGCGGCCTACGTGCAGGCGGATTTCAAGGGTGACTAATTGGGCGGCCAATATCGGCCTGCGCTACGTGCGTACCGACGAAGATGTGCATCACCTACACCCGGCCGGCGCAACTCAGCCGGGTGCGATCACGACTTCGGCCTTCGGCCCGTTTATCCGCCGTCAACACCAAGCACACCTACAACGACGTGTTGCCGAGCGCGAACTTGAAGATCGACGTGGCACCGGATCTGGTGGCGCGCTTCGCGGCGGCGGAAACCATGACGCGTGCGGATTACTCCGCGCTCGGCGGATTCACCAGCTTGTCGCCTCCCGGCGCGGCCGCGATTCCTCCGGAGCCCCAGCCACACGGCGGCGGTTCGACCGGCAATCCGGACCTGAAGCCGATCCGTTCGACCAACCTGGATGCAGGTCTCGAATGGTATTTCGCCAAGCACTCCCTGTTGTCGGCGACCGCCTTCTACATGGACCTGCGCAACTACGTGAGCTACGGCACCATCACCAAGAACTATCTCACCTATAGCACCGTGTTCCCCAACGGTACCGTGGTGCCCTACGACCTGACCGTCGCCCATCAATGCCAAGGGCCGGGTCGAAGGCGTGGAATTCGCCTATCAGCAGGCATTCACGGAGAACTTCGGCTTCATCGGCAACTACACCTATGCCGACGGCAAGCAGACCTCGGAAGTGCCGCCGGGCGGCGACGACCGGCTGGTGGGAACCTCGAAGAACACCTACAACGTCAGCGTCTACTTCGAGAACAAGACTTCAGCGCGCGGGTGGACTACACCTACCGGTCGTCGTTCTACAGCGGTCTGGATCGCAGCACGGCGTTCACGCAGTACAACATCGGCACACTGTCGGCCTCGTTGGGCTACACCATGAACGAGCATTTCTCGATCACGCTGATGGTCAGAATCTTAACAATCCGACCCTCAAGTACTACGCCTTGAACACGGATCAGCCGCGTGCGTTCTACAAGAACGGCTCGCAGTACTACTTGAACTTCCGCTTCAAGCTGTAGGGGTTCCACGGAGTCGCCGCGCGCGGCAATCGGGTAGAGTGTTGAGCGTGCGGTACGGCTCGAGGATGATGCAGCAAATGAGGGCAGCGGTGTGCGCCGCTGCCCTCTCTTTTTGCGCTCAGACCCTAGCGGCCGAGCAGGCCGGGATCGTTCCGCAACCGCAGAGCGTGGCGCCGGCCGTGGGTGGGTTCGAAGTGAGTTCCACTACCACCATCGTTGCGACGGTGAGCGACGCCGCCCAGGCGGGACGCTATCTGGTCGAGCTTTGGAAGCGCAGCAACGGACTGGTCATACCCCTCGTGGCTACCGCTCCGGCGGGGGCCGGCAGATCGGTCATCATTTTCCAAGAGGCGCCGGGTTTCAGCCCTGAAGGCTATCGACTCGAGGTCGCACCGAATCGGGTGACCGTATCGGCGAGCACCTCCGCGGGGCTTTTCTACGGCGCCGTAACCCTCTGGCAGTTGCTGCCGCCGGGGATCCGAGGGCGGCCGGCTTCAGGCACAGACCATCGTCGATGAGCCGAGGTATGCCTGGCGCGGCTTAATGCTCGATTCGTCCCGGCATTTTCAATCGCCTGCTTTCGTGCGTTCCATGATCGACTGGATGGCATGGCACAAGCTCAATGTGCTGCACTGGCATTTGACCGATGATCAGGGCTGGCGATTGCAAATCCGCCGCTATCCGCGCCTGACGTCGGTGGGAGCATGGCGGATTCCCGCGACCGTTCCCGGCGCGCGACCCCGAGACCTTACGGTGGCTTCTACACTCAGGATCAGGTGCGCGGCATCGTCGCTTTTGCGGTTACGCGCCATGTGCAAATTGTTCCCGAAATCGACATGCCGGGTCACGCCCAGGCGGCGATAGCCGCGTACCCGGCGCTTGGAACCTCAACCGGAACGACGCCGCCCAAGTTGGCGGTGTCATCCAAATGGGGCGTGCACACGCATCTGTTCAATGTGGATCCCAGCACCTTTGAATTTCTGGAGAACGTCCTGGCCGAGGTGATCGAGCTGTTTCCGTCGCACTACATCCACGTCGGCGGCGACGAGGCGGTCAAGGATGAATGGAACGCTTCGCCCGCGGTGCAAGCGCGGGCCCGTGAGCTGGGAATATCCGACAGCGCGGCGCTGCAGACTTATTTCACTCAGGAAATCGGCCGTTACCTGTCGGCGCATGGCCGGCGCCTGGTGGGCTGGGACGAAATACTGCAGCCAGGCTTGCCGAACGACGCGGTGGTGATGTCGTGGCATGGCACTTCCGGGGCGCGCGGCCGCCGCTCAGCATGGGTTTGACACGGTGCTCGCGCCACAGCCCACGTTGTATTTCGATCGCAGACAAAGCGCTCTTGCGACCGAGCCGCCCGGCCGTCTCGAGATTTCCTCCCTCGAGGATGTGTATCGATTCGCGCCCGACGATCCGCAACTCTCGCAATCGCAACAGCACCATGTACTGGGCGTTCAGGCGGATCTGTGGACCGAACACATTCAAACCGAAGCACGCGTACAGTGGATGGCGTTGCCGCGGGCGGCGGCCCTTGCCGAGGTGGCCTGGTCGGCGCCGCAGCGTGACTGGCCTGGATTCCTTGCGCGCCTCGGCGGCATGATGGCGCGCTATCATTCGCTCGGCGTGGCAGCCGCGGACAGTGCGTTCGGCATCGATGCACACATCACGCGCACCAAGGACGGGATGGGTGTGACTCTTGCGAACCTGCCTGAGCTGACCAGCGCCGGTCTCGATACTCACATTCGCTATACATTGGACGGCCGCGAACCGGCAGCGGTCTCGAACACCTATTCCGGGCTTCTGACGCTGCCCATTGGCACCGTCCTGCGTGCGGCGACCTTCGTGGGTACGGAAAAGACGTCCCAAATCTGGAGCAAGGTTTTGGATGCACACGCGGCCGCGCGGCGGAGCAGCGCCGAACTTGATCAGTGCAGTAATCGGGTCGGTCTTTTGCTCGAACCCGTGGCGCGCGCCGGAGCCAGCGCTGCAGATGCGCCCATTGCAGTGGACATCATGAATCCTTGCTGGATATATCGCGGCGTGGATTTACAGCCGGGACCCAGTATTGTGGCGGCTGTCGCGGCACTGCCGTTCAACTATGAACTCGGTCCGGACGTCGCCTCAATCCGCGTGGGCGACGCGCGAAGCCTTTTCGGCGAGCTCGAAATTCACCTGGATGGTTGCGATGGCACGCCGCTCGCGTTGCTGCCGCTGGCGCCCGCTGGCAATCGCGCCGGTGTCACGGTTTTGCCGGCGCAACGCCTGCCGCCGGTGACCGGCCGCCATGACATTTGCCTCAAGTTCGCGCGGCCCCGGCTGGATCCCATGTGGGGACTCGCCTGGGTAGAGATTGGGGGTGGGGGTTGGCACTGAAGATCATCGCGCCGTTCGATGGCTGGTGCTCGAGCCTGGACGAGGTCCCTGATGCGGTGTTTGCCGGGCGTATGCTCGGCGACGGTCTCGCCATTGATCCGACAGTGGGTACCGTCAGGGCGCCTTGCTCAGGTCAAATCATGACCTTGCCCGACAGCGCCCACGCCGTGTCCATCCGCAGCCCGCACGGAGTCGACCTGTTGATTCATGTCGGCATCGATACGGTACATCTCGGCGGCCGGGGATTTGAAGCGCGCGTCAAACCGGGTGCCCGGGTCCAGGCCGGCGAGGAACTCATTTGTTTCGATCTTGATATTGTCGCCCGCGCTGCGAAGAGCTTGATCACGCCGATCGTCGTGACCGCCGAGGGCATCGTGCTGCAGAATCGCCGGGGACCCGGAAAAATATCGACTGGCGATCTGCTTTTCGAAATCGATATCGCGGCGCCGACACCGGCGCAGATCGTTGCAGCGCCCCCTGTACCGGGCGGCGATGCTTCAGGCGCACAGCGGACGCTCAAAATAACATTGCGGCAGGGCTTGCACGCACGCCCGGCCGCGTTGCTCGCGCGGCGCGCCAAGGCCGCGGGTGCGCCAATAACCTTTGCCGCGCATGGCCGTACTGCCGATGCGCGCAGTGTCGTCGCGATCATGGCGCTGGGAGTCCGTCACGGAGATGAGCTGCAAATACACGCGAGCGGCAGCGGCGCCGCGCAAGCGATCGTTGCCATTGAAGCCGGACTTGAAGAAGCGAAACGATCCGAGGCCATGCACGAATCCATCCCGCTCGCGCCCGCGCCGGCGCCGGCGCCCGGGGTGACTGCGGTGGTCGCGGAGGTCGCTGTCCCCCTTGCGGGCCCCGAGGGCGAGCTGACCGGCATCAGCGCCGTACGCGGATTTGCCGTAGGGCGCGCTGCCCGAATCGAGCGCCGCGCCATCGAGGTCAGCGAGCAAGGCGCCGGCATCGCGCATGAACGGGCCGAACTGGATCGGGCGCTTGCGAATGTGCGCCTGCGGCTACAGCGGGTGCGGGACGCAGGCGGCGCGGAGCGTCGCGAAATCATCGACGCACACCTCGAGTTTCTCGATGACCCGGGCTTGTTGCTAAGCGTCGGGGAGCGAATGGCGGCGGGCAAGAGCGCCGGCTTTGCCTGGCGCGAGGCCACGCGACGGTCGATGGCCGAGTTGCAAGCACTCGATGATGCGCGTTTGCGTGAACGTGCCGACGATCTGCTGGACGTCGAGGCACATGTGCTGCTGGCGCTGGCCGGCGAGGCTCGTCCGATGCATCTGCCGCTGCCCGAACAGGCGGTGCTGCTCGCGGATGATTTGCTGCCGTCGGAACTGACCGCGCTCGATCGTACGCGATTGGTTGCGCTTGCCTTGAGCGGCGGCGGCGCCACATCGCACGTGGCGATTCTGGCCGCCGCGATGGAGATACCCATGCTGATCGGACTCGGGCCGGCGCTGCGCAAGATCGCCGACGGCCAGATCCTGATCGTCGATGCCGACCGCGGCAAGCTGCAAAGCGCACCGACGCCGGAGGCAATAGCGCAGGCCCGATCCCAAGTTGCGGCAGACGGCGCGCGCCGGGCGGCGCTGCGTGCCGCGGCCTTTGCCGAATGCCGCGCGCTCGATGGTACGCGCATCGAAGTGTTTGCGAATCTCGGCAGCGCCGCGGACGCGATTGCCGCAGTCGCGAACGGCGCTGAAGGTTGTGGTCTGCTGCGCACCGAATTTCTGTTCATCGAACGAGAGACGGCGCCATCGGAGGCGGAGCAACTGGAAGCCTACCAAGGCATTGCCGGGGCGCTCGGCGGCCGTCCGTTGATCCTGCGGCTGATGGATGTCGGCGGCGATAAGCCGCTGCGATACCTGCCGCTGCCGCGGGAGGACAATCCGGCGCTCGGCATGCGCGGCGTGAGAACCGGTCTGGCCCGGCCTGATTTGATGCGCACGCAGTTGCGCGCGGCGCTGCGCGTGAAACCTTACGGGGCGGTGCGACTGCTCATTCCCATGGTCACCGATGTATGGGAAATCTCGAGTGTCCGTGCGCTGATCGAGGAGGTTCGCCACGAACTCGGGGAAACCGAACGCGTCGGCCTCGGCGCGATGATCGAAACGCCGGCTGCCGCGCTCACGGCGTCGGCGCTGCTTCGGGAAGTCGATTTCTTATCCATCGGCAGCAACGATCTGACGCAATACACTCTGGCCATGGATCGCGGCCACGCACAGCTCGCGCGACGCACCGACGCCTTGCATCCCGCGGTACTGCAGCTGATCGCGGCCACCGGCGCGGCCGGCGAGGCGGCGGGCAAGTTGGTCGCCGTCTGCGGCGGCGTGGCTGCGGATCGCACCGCGGTACCGATACTGCTGGGTCTGGGTGTTCGCGAGCTCTCGGTGGTGCCGGCGGTGATACCTGGCCTCAAGCGCCATATCGCCGGCCTTACGATTGCCGATTGCCAGGACCTCGCGCAGCGTTGCCTGAAGGCTCGGTTCGGCGGCCGAGGTGCGCAGCCTGGTCGAGCAATCCGGGCTTGGGGGAGAGACATGATGAAGCTGCGCTTTTCGGGATCTTCAGCAGCTCGGCCGCGCTTTGATGCTGCCCATTGCGGTGCTGCCCATCGCCGGCCTGCTGCTGCGCTTGGGCCAACCCGACCTGCTCGAACTGGACGGCGATGGCGGCGGCCGGCGACGCGATTTTCTCGAATCTCGGTCTGCTGTTTGCGGTCGGTGTCGGCGTCGGACTTGCACGCGAGAATCATGGTGCGGCGGGGCTCGCTGCCCTGGTTGGCTTCGTCGTGACCACGCGCGCGGTTGAAACCCTGTTGCACGCGCTGCCGGGCTCCCTCGCCAAAGCTCAGCATCCCGGTCGGGTTGCTGTCCGGCATCATCGCCGGCGTTGCCTACAATCGCTACAGCAACATCACCTTGCCGAGCTACTTGAGCTTTTTCGGCGGCCGGCGCTTCGTACCCATCGTCAGCGGCATTGCAGGCCTGGCGCTGGGCGTGGTCATCGGTTACGCATGGCCGTACCTCGAGCGCGGCATGGACGCCGCCAGTCAGGCCATCTTGGGCGCCGGCTCGATCGGTCTATTTGCGTACGGTGTTTTGAATCGAATCCTGATCGTCACCGGCCTGCATCATATTCTCAATAATTTTGCCTGGTTCATCCTCGGCGACTATCACGGCGCCACCGGCGATCTGAAGCGGTTCTTTGCCGGCGATCCGAGCGCGGGCGCCTTCATGTCCGGCTTCTTCCCCGTCATGATGTTCGGACTGCCGGGCGCCTGCCTCGCCATGTATCACACCGCGCGGCCCGAGCGCCGGGCCGGCGTGGCGGGACTGCTGCTGTCGCTGGGGCTGACTTCATTCCTCACCGGGGTGACCGAGCCGGTGGAGTTCACCTTCATGTTTCTCGCGCCCGTGCTGTATGCGCTGCATGCCGATTGCAACCGGTCTGGCGATGGTGCTCATGAATCTCTTCGGCGTGCGCTTGGGCTTCAGTTTCTCCGCCGGGCTGTTCGACTATGTACTCAATTTCACGCACGCGCAGCGCCCGCTGCTGCTGATCCCGATCGGCGTCGGCCTACTTCGCGTTTGTACTATGCCGTGTTTCGCGTCTGCATCGTGCGCCTGAATCTCGCAACGCCGGGGCGCGATCCCGACGAGACATCAGTCGCGCGCTCGAGCCCGCGCTTTCGGCAAATCGCGCGACAGGCCTTCGTGGCGGCACTGGGCGGTGCCGGGAATCTCAGCGAGGTGGCCGCCTGCACCACTCGATTGCGCTTGAGTGCTGATCGACAATCGGGCGATCGACGAGCCCGCGCTCAAACGATTGGGTGCGCGTGGGTTGTTGCGCTCGCTCCACGAACGGCCTGCAGGTGGTGTTAGGTCCCATCGCCGATCAGGTGGCCGGCGAGATTCGCGAGGCGCTGCGCGCTGCGCCGAC
The DNA here is from genome assembly GCA_963831765.1 of uncultured Gammaproteobacteria bacterium. Classification (GTDB taxonomy): domain Bacteria; phylum Pseudomonadota; class Gammaproteobacteria; order Steroidobacterales; family Steroidobacteraceae; genus Bog-1198. The sequence continues at coordinate 518,026 of CAWHRH010000006.1, read as the reverse complement.
CGCCGGGCCGACCGCCACGCCGACCGTGGTGCCCCACGCCGATGCGCCGGCCCTGCTGGCGGCACTGGGCGGGCACAACAATGTGATCGCCGTGGAGAGTCTTGCGGGACGCTTGTGGTCTGCGAGTCGCCGATCCCAAGGTCGGTGGATGAGCGGGCGCTTGGGCAATCTTGGGCATTCGAGGCGTTGCGCATGTGTCCGCGGGCTCGATTCAGGTGCTCCTGCCGAGTCCCGTCGATGAATGGATCGAGCCGTTGCTGAGTCTTATCGCTGCGAAGAAACCATCATGAGCGACACCGCCACTCTTTATAACCGCTCGGCCGAGGATGCCGCGCAGATGCCGCGGCGCTCCGCGCTTCCATCCTCGGTGCGCCGTATTCTTGTCGTGGGCGGCGGCACCGCCGGCTGGATGACGGCGCTCACGCTGGCGCGATCGCTCATCGAGCAGGGCGTTGAGATTACCCTGGTCGAGTCTCCCAACGTCGGCATCATCGGCGTGGGCGAGGGTTCGACCCCTTGGTTGCGCGGATTCTTCGATGGTCTGGGCATCGAAGAATCGGAGTGGATGCCCGAATGTCACGCCACCTACAAGTGCGGCATCACCTTCGATGGTTGGTCGACCAAACCCGGATGCCGCAGCTACTTTCATCCATTCGCGTCCATGCTCGATAACCTGACCATGACGCAGTTCGTGCACAATGCCGATGTCCGAAAGGGCGGCGCGGACGTTTGCGCGCACCCTGATCGATTTTTCATTGCAGCGCGGCTGGCCCGCAAACATCTTGCCCCGAAACCCGCGGAGCATTTCCCGTTCGACATCTGGCATGGCTATCACTTCGACGCCGTGCTGTTGGGGCAATTTCTGCACAAGAAAGCCCTCGCAACGCGGGGTGCGGTATCAATCCGCCCATGTCACCCATGCAAACCTCGACGAGCACGGCGCCATCGCGTCGGTGAATACCAAGAGGGCGCCGACCCTCAGCGCGGATTTGTTCGTCGATTGCACCGGTTTCGCTGGACTGCTCATCGATAAGGCATTGCAGACGCCTTTCGTGAGTTTCTCGGAAAATCTCTTCAACGATGCTGCGGTGGCCATGCCGACGCCGATTGGCGCAACGATTCCCGTCGGAGACGGTCTCCACGGCCATGAAGCATGGTTGGGCATGGAAGATTCCGCTGACCGCAACGATTCGGCAACGGCTATGTATATAGCACCCAGTTTTGTTCGGCGGACCAGGCGGAAACGCGAACTTCGCGCAGCATTTGGGAATGCTCGAATCGGACACGCCGGCGCGCCACTTGAAGATGAAGATTGGACGCGTCACCAAGCACTGGAACAAGAACTGCCTGGCCGTCGGATTGTCGCAGGGGTTCATCGAACCGCTGGAGGCGACCGCACTGCTGTTCATTCAGCAAACGGCGGCCGGCTTCGTCGAGTGTCCTGGAGCAGGGGGATTTGAGCGAAGCGGCGCATGAGCGATTCAACGCGCGCGTCAACGAGCACTTCGAGGGCACGCGCGATTACATCGTGACGCACTACAAGACCAACAGCCGTTCCGACACGGAGTATTGGCGGGCGAATGCCGCCAATCGGAATCTCTCGGAGCCGCTGAAACAGCTGCTCAATCTGTGGATGTCCGGCAACAGCATCGCGCCCAAGGTCAGGCAGCAGGTGCTGGGCCGCGGCTATCCGGTGTTCTCGTGGTATTCGATCATGGCCGGCATGGGCATTTTCCCTGATCCGGGCGCTCTGCGCGCGCCGACGGAAAAGGAAGGCGCCTACCGGATCGCCGAGATCGACAACCTGCTCGAGCGCAGCGCCGCCAACTACCGGGATCATCGCGAAGTGCTTGCGAACGGATTCCACCGCGGCGCAAGAGTCAGTCCCTGCAGGTCTACTTCTGGTGAGGGAGTATTCCGGGCTCGGCGTCGACGCGATACGGCGCGAGGTGCTGGCCGACAAGCAGCCGGCGATATTGCGTGGCTTGGTGAAGGACTGGCCTGCCGGTACGCCACTTCCTTGATTCGCCGAGCGCCCTCGTGCGCTATCTCAAGAAGCACGACAACGGCGCGGCGGTCGATGCGCTCATGACTGCGCCCGACATCGACGGTCAGATCGCCTACAACGAGACCATGAGCGGCTTCAATTTCCATCGCAACCGGCTGTCCTTGTCGGCGGTGGCCGAGCAGGTCCTGCGCTATGCGCAATTTCCGAAAGCTCCCGCCGTGGCGGCACAGAGCGCGCTGATCCGCGACTGCCTGCCGGCATTCGCGGCCGAAAATTCCTTGAAAGTTTTGGACGACAGCGTGCTGCCGCGCATCTGGCTGGGAAACCGGATCAGCACGCCCGCGCACGTGGATGAATGGAACAACATCGCCTGCGTGGTGGCCGGAAGGCGGCGATTCACCCTCTTTCCGCCGGAGCAAATCGCGAATCTCTACATCGGACCCCTGGACTTTGCACCCACCGGGGCGGCGATGAGCTTGGTGTCGCTGCGCAATCCGGACTTCGACAAGCATCCTAAGTTTCGCGACGCCTTGGCGGCGCTCCGTGAGCGCCGAACTGGGACCGGGAGACGCCATATTCATTCCGCCGCTATGGTGGCACCACGTCGAATCGCTCGAGCCGTTCAATGTGCTGGTGAATTACTGGTGGCACGACAGCTTTGGCGAAGGAGCGAAAGCCGATTCCGCTTTCGATGCGCTGCTTCACGCCATCCTGAGCATCCGCGACCTGCCGCCGCAGACCCGCCAAGCTTGGGCCGGCTTCTTCGAGCACTATGTGTTCGGCGTGCAGAGCGGGGTGACGGAGCACATACCCCCGGCGCGGCGTGGAATCCTTTCCGATCTGAGCGCCGCGCAACGGGCAGCGCTGCGTGCGCACTTGATAAGGAAGTTGAATCGCTGACTGGACAGAGCGAATCGGCCCGCCAAGCCGCAGCGGGCCGATTCCGTGAGATCAGCCCGCCGGGCTGCCTTCCACCTGGATCTGCAATTTCACTTCCTGCTTGAAGCCGAGCTTGTCGCCGTAGCTCACGCCGAAATCCGCGCGGCTGAAAGTGGCCGAGGCATCGGCGCCGCAGACTTCCTTGTGGCTCATCGGGTTCTGCATGCACTTGAACGAATTGATGGTCAGCGTGACCGGCTTGGTCACACCGTGCATCGTCAGCGTGCCCGCCGCTTCGGTCGGAGTCGCACCGTTGAACTTCGTGAACTTGCCGCTGTAAGTGGCGGTGGGGTATTTCGCGGTATCGAAAATCTGATCCGACTTCGCATGTTCGTTCAATTTCGGCATGCCGAAGTCGATCGAATTCATATCCACCGTCACGTCGATGGAGCCGGACTTCGCATCCTTGTCGTACACGACCTTGCCGGATGTGGCGTCGAATTTGCCGCGCCAAACCGATAAACCGCCGAAATGGTCGGCCTCGAAGCTCGGATACGTGTGGTTAGGGTCGAGGTTATAGGTGACCGGCGCTGCGAATGCGCTCGCGCCCAAGAGCGCGGCGATTGACGCCAAAACAATACGGTTCATTGAGGGCTCCTTGGAGGACAGATGAGTATAATTTCGAGTGCCGCTCCCGGCATCTCGGGCGCAAATCATAGCCGAAAGCTGAATGTTCTCGGCTTTATCGAGCATTTTTCAAGATTAGGGGTTCAGATGGAGTTATTCGATGCCATTGACTCGCGTACATCGGCCGCGCGCCTGACCGAACCAGGTCCCACGCCGGTACAGATCGAGCGGCTGCTTGCCGCCGGCGGGCACGCGCCGGACCATGGGCGCTTGAAGCCCTGGCGCTTCATTGTGCCGGCCGGCGCCCTTCGGGAAGCCTTTGCCGATGCCGCGGCCCAGGCCAAACGGGCTCGGGTGCCGACTTTGCAGCGATGAGCAAGTGGAACTGGAGCGGGAGAAGATTCGCCGCTCGCCTTGCATTGTGATCGTGGGCTGCGCCGTCAAAAGGGACTTTGCCAAGGTGCCGGAAATCGAACAGGTGATCGCGGCGGGTGCGGCCGCGCAGAATCTGTTTCTGGCGGCCCACGCCTTGGGGTACGGCGTGATGTGGAAGACCGGCGCGGCAGCCTACGACGCAGGCGTCAAGGCGGTCGTGGGTCTTTTAGCCGGATGACCACATAGTGGCCATTCTGCACATCGGTACCCGGGTCTCATAACCCGCGTTGCGGCGCGCCGAAGGAATGGCCGCGCAGGGAAACCGCCTTGACCAGGGCCCACACCTGCAATCCGGGGGCCAGTTGGAGTTCGCGCGTGGCGACCTGCGTCACCCGCGACATGATGATGGTGCCGCCGATATCGATGGCAATCAGATCGGAATCGCCTTCATCGTGAGTCACCGCCGTCACCACTGCCTGCCAGCATATTGCGCACGCTCAAGTGCTGCGGCGCCTGCGTCGCGACGATGAGATCCCGCGCCAGCAATTGCACTCGCAGCCTCGCGCCGGCGACCGGCTTGTCGATGTGCACCCGAGTTCTCCGCGTCCCACCTGCACACGTGTCAGGGCACTCGAGGAATCCGTGCCCAGCACCGTGCCGTCGACGATGGCGCCGACGGCGTCCGCGCCGATGATCGCGCGCAGGCCGGGGTGCAGGCTCATCTCGCCGATGCTGCCCTGCGCAGTGGTCTTGCCCGATTCCATGAGCACAAGATGCGTGGCGAGCCGCAAGACCTCGTCGAAATTGTGGCTGACGTACACCATGGGGATCGCCAGCTTGTCGCGCAAATTCTCCAGGTAGGGCAGCACTTCCTCGCGCCGCGAGGCGTCGAGCGAGGCCAGCGGCTCATCGAGCAGCAAAAGCCTCGGCTGGGACAACAGTGCGCGGCCGATGGCCACCCGCTGCCGTTCGCCGCCCGAGAGCTGGTGAGTGCGCCTTCCTCAAGAGCGCGTCGAGATCGAGCAGGGCGGCGATCTCGTCCAAGCCGACGAAACGGGGCGCAACGGCGCGTTTTTCCGCGTAACGCAAATTGCCGGCAACGCTCAAATGGGGGAACAAGCGCGCTTCTTGAAACACGTAGCCGATGCGCCGGTGTTCAGGGGGTACGTTGATTCGCCGTTCGCTATCCAGCAGCAACTCATCGTCCAGCGCAATCCGCGCAGAATCGGCGCTGAGCAACCCGGCGATCACATTGACCAGCGTGGTCTTGCCGCAGCCCGAGCGGCCAAAAAGCGCAACCACTCCAGGAGTGGGCAGTTCAAAATGCGCGTCGAGCGCGAATGCCCCGCGGCGCATTCTGGCGGCGACCTTCAGCATCAGCGCCCCAGCAAGCGCCGCACGCGGCGCGCAAACCACTCGGACAACAACAGCCCGCTCAAGCCCAAGGCGATGGAAATGAAGGCCAGGCGTGCCGCGGCCGCGTCGCCGCCCGGAGTCTGCAAGGCCGTGTACAACGCCAGAGGCAGGGTGCGCGTCTCGCCGGGGATGTTCGACACGAAGGTGATCACGGCGCCGAACTCGCCGAGTGCGGCCGAAAACGCGGTGATGGTGCCCGCCAGCACCCCGGGCAACATGAGGGGCAGGGTAATCGTTGCGAAACGGTCGATGGCGCCGGCACCCAGCGTGCGCGCGGCATCTTCGAGTCCGCGATCGACGTTCTCCAGCGAAATGCGCATGGCGCGCACCATCAGCGGGAAGGACATGACCGCCGTGGCGAGCGCGGCGCCGTTGCGCGTGAATATCAACTCGATGCCGAAAACACGCTCGAGCCAGGCGCCGATCGGTCCGCGCGCCCCGAACAGCAGCAACAGCAGGTAGCCGACGACAACCGGCGGCAACACCAGCGGCAGATGCACCAGCGCATCGAGGATGGTCCGTCCGAAGAATTGGCGTCGAGTCAACACCCACGCCAAGAAAATCGCGAACGGCAGACTCAGGAGCACGCTGCGCGTCGCCACACTCAGGCTGAGCTGCAGCGCTGCGCTCTCGGCGCCGTTGAGCCACCAGTTCATTTGCCGGGTACAGTGCGAGGCTTCATCCCACAGGCAGTATACTGTGCGGCGGCCAGTTTTAAGGATTTGATCAATGCCCTATTTTTACGCTGCGGCTCCCGCCGCGGCGTCGGTGAGCGAGCGAACCGCAGATCGTGTTGGCGTGCTGATCGTCAATCTAGGCACACCGGATTCGCCTTCTTATTTCGCCGTGCAGCGTTACTTGCGCGAATTCCTGAGCGATCGCCGCGTCATCGACACGCCACGCTTCATCTGGCTGCCGCTGCTATACGGTGTCGTGCTGCCGTTCCGCCCGCTGAAGACGGCGCGCAATTACGGCAAAATCTGGATGCCGGAAGGCTCGCCGTTGGCGGTGTATTCCGCGAGGCTCACCGCGAAAATCGATGCCCTGTTGCAAACAGGCTTCGATGGCAAAGTTTGCGTCGAACTGGCGATGACCTACGGCAATCCTGGCATTTCGCAGGCGATCCGCAGGTTTGCGGAGCAGGGCGTCGAAAGGCTGCTGGTCCTGCCGCTGTATCCGCAATATTGCTCGGCGACGACCGGGGCGGTGGTGGACGGCGTCACGCGCGCGCTGCAACGATGGCGAAAGCTGCCGGAGATCCGTTTCGTCAACGATTACCACGATGACGCGGGCTACCTCGATGGTCTGGCGGCGCGCATCAGGCCGCATTTCACTGCCGGCGAGCGCTCCCATCTGCTCTTCTCCTATCATGGAATACCGGCGGCCTATGTGGCCAAGGGAGATCCCTATCAGCGCCAGACGGAGGCGACCACGCGGATGGTGGTGAGCCGCCTCGGACTGGCTGAGGGCCAGTGGTCTCACTGCTATCAATCTCGGTTTGGGCGTGTGGAGTGGCTGAAGCCCTATACCATCGATGCAATCATGGAATTGGCCGGACGCGGTGTGCGCGACCTGACGGTGGCCTCGCCGTCTTTCGCGGTGGATTGTCTGGAGACTCTGGAAGAAGTCGCGATGGAGTATCGCGACCGATTTCTGGAAAGCGGCGGCGAGCGGTTGACCTTGGTGCCTGGATTGAACGACGACGATGACCACGCTCAGGCGCTCGCCGCCATCATCAAGGATCAGCTTCAGGGGTGGCTTTAGCAGGCTTCCGGTCGAGTTCGGCTAATCGCGCTCCCATGCGCGCGTCAGGATCGCGGCTGTGTCGAGCCGGGCGTCGCTGGCGCCGAATACCGCTCCCCAACCGGAATCCGCGCACAGGCGAGTCGAGCAAAAGCCTTCCGCAACGGCATTCGTGGCGCCATCCTCGGCAGCGCCGATCAACAATGAGGCCTGCATCAAAGTGACCAATAGTTGCGTGAAGCGACGGGCGTGCGCCTCGTCCTGGCCCCTGTCCATCGCCAGACCCAGGCGCTCGAATGCCGCGTCGAAGCTCCGATGTTTGCGGCGCGCGGGGGTAAGTTCCTGCAGCAGTGCGTCGCGGGACGGCCCCGATTTCAGGGCGCGCAGGACGTCGAGACACATGATGTTGCCCGAGCCTTCCCAGATCGAATTGACCGGCATTTCGCGCACCATGCGCGCCAGCGGCAATTCCTCGGTATAGCCGTTGCCGCCGAGCACCTCCATGGCTTCGGCGGCCAATTCGCAGCCGCGCTTGCACACCCAGAACTTGGCGGCGGAGGTGAGTGCGCGCCGCAAGCGCCAGCTCGCCGGGCGCGTCGCTGTCGAAGGCGCGCGCCAGGCGCAGGCCCAATGCAGTCGCAGCCTCCGATTCGAGCGCAAGATCGGCGAGCACGCTGCGCATCAGCGGCTGATCGATCAGTCGTGCGCCGAAAGCCTGGCGATGGTGCGCGTGATGCAGCGCCTGGACGACGGCTTGGCGCATCATGCCGGCGCTGCCCATACACGCAATCCAGGCGCGTGAACGTTCCCATCTCGAGAATGGTCGGAATCCCGCGGCCTTCCTCGCCCAGCAGATGCGCCCATGCATCGATGAACTCGACTTCGGAGGATGCGTTGGAGCGATTGCCGAGTTTGTCCTTCAGGCGCTGAATGTAAATACCGTTGAGCGTGCCATCGGGCAGGCGCCGCGGCATGAAGAAGCACGACAAGCCGGCGCTGGTTTGCGCGAGCACCAGGTGCGCGTCGCATTGCGGCGCCGAGAAGAACCACTTGTGGCCGGTGATCCGGTAGGAGCCGTCGCGCGGATCGAGCCGCGCGCGTGCTGTTGGCGCGCACGTCCGAGCCTCCCTGTTTTTCCGTCATGCCCATGCCGATCAAGCCGCCGCGCTTCTGTTCGAAGCGGTATGATCGCGCGCGTCGTAATCGACGTGTCAGGAGCCGCGGCACCCATTCGCGGGCCAGCCAGGCATCGCGGCGCATGGCCGCGATCGGCGCCATAGGTCATGGTGGTCGGACAGAGCGTGCCGCACTCGATTTGCGCCTGCAAAAGATAGCCCGCGGCGCGTGCGGCATGTGCGCCGGAGACTGCTGCAACCTCGGCGGCCCAGGGGCTGCTGTGGTAGCCGCGCGCCGTGATGCCCGCATCAATGCATGCCAGGAGGGATGAAACTCGATCGCAGTCGATGCGCTCGCCCCTGCGCATTGAAATTATGCAGTATCGGGGTAAAGCGATTGGCAAGGCGCGCATGCTCGATGCACTGCGCTGGTGCCCAGGGTATCGCCGGCCTGAAGCAGTTCAGCGAATTGCCCAGCCGGCGCCCTCGCGCTGCACGGCCTCCTGCAGTGCCGTGTCGGTGCCGAAGAGGTTGTAGTCCGTCAACGGCGGTGTCTGGTTGAATATGGCGTGGGTGCCGGAGCCGTGTTCCATAGACTCCCCCTTCGTCGATCTTGCGCCAGGTGCGTATGCAGTGCTAGATTCCCTCGTAATGCGTTCTTCTGGCAGCATATTTGTCACTCCCCGGCGCCTCGTTGTGCCTGGGTTCGCTTGCGCTGCTGCTGCGCCGCTAGGCGCCACACACTAACGCGCCATCGGTCGGCGCTTACAAGACCGGAAAATCCTCAAAATCAGCGCCCGACGTCGGGCGCTTGCGTAATGCGATCTTGCGAGTGAGAGAAACCCATGTTGCGTAATCCATCGACCAAGTATCGTCCCTTTGCCCCGATCGATCTTGCCGATCGAACCTGGCCGAACCGCGTCATCGCTGCGCCTCCGCACCTGGTGCAGCGTCGATCTGCGCGACGGCAACCAGGCGCTGATCGAGCCGATGGACGCGGCGCGCAAGCGCCGCATGTTCGACATGCTGGTGAAAATCGGCTTCAAGGAAATCGAGGTCGGATTTCCCGCCGCCTCGCAAACCGACTTCGATTTCGTGCGCGAGATCATCGAGCAGCGAACTGATTCCCGACGATGTCACCATTCAGGTGCTCACCCAGGCGCGTCCCGAACTCATCGCGCGCACCTACGAATCCCTGCGGGTGCGCGCCGCGCCATCATGCATGTCTACAACTCCACCTCGGTGGCGCAGCGCCGCGTGGTGTTTCGCACCGACCGCGCCGGCATCATCGATATTGCCGTGCGCGGCGCCAGCGTGGTTCGCGAACACGCGCTGCGCCAGCCGGACACCGACTGGATCTTCGAATACAGCCCGGAGAGCTTCACCGGCACCGAGCTCGACTTCGCCGTGGAGATCTGCGATGCCGTGAATGCGGTCTGGGAGCCGACGCCGCGCGCATAGTCCATTCTCAATCTGCCGGCGACCGTCGAGATGGCCACGCCCAACGTCTACGCCGACCAAATCGAATGGTTCTTGCGGCACATCGGACATCGCGACTGCATTGATCTTGAGCGTGCATCCGCACAACGACCGGGGCACCGCGGTGGCGGCCGCGGAGTTGGCGGTGATGGCGGGTGCCGAGCGCATCGAGGGCACCTTGTTCGGCAACGGCGAGCGCACCGGCAATGTCGATATCGTAACGTTGGCACTCAATCTTTATTCGCAAGGCGTTGATCCTAAATTGGATTTCTCCAATATCAATGAGGCGGCACGCTGCGCCGAGAGCCTGCAATCAACTGCCCATCCATCCGCGCCATCCCTACGTGGGGGATTTGGTGTTCACCGCATTTTCCGGCTCGCACCAGGACGCGATCAAGAAAGGGCTCGGCGGCGCGGACCGACGCGGATATCTGGGACGTTCCGTATCTGCCCATCGATCCGTCCGATCTCGGGCCGCTCCTACGATTCCATCATTCGTGTCAACAGCCAGTCCGGCAAAGGGCGGTGTGGCGTATCTACTGGAGCGCGACTATCAGCTGGTGATGCCGCGCCGTCTGCAAATCGAGTTCAGCCAAGTCGTACAGGCAGCGGCAGATATCACCGGTAAGGAACTGACTTCTCAGGAGATTATGGGATCTCTTCAGCCGCGAGTACCTGACTCCTCGAGGCACCCTATGTGTATCGCTCGCACCAGTTGGCGGCTTCGACCGACGGCGCCGACAGCGAACGCCTGACGCTGCAGATCGAGAATGCCGGACGGCCGAAACCTGGCTGGGTCAGGGTTCCGGGCCGATCGATGCCATGGTCAAGGCCATTGGGCTGCCCTTCGATGTGCTGTCCTACGAGGAACACTCCCGCGGTCAGGGCAGCGGCGCCAAGGCGGTCTCCTACATCGAGATCACCACCCGCTCGCGGCGGACCTTGTTTGGTGCCGGCATGCACCCCAACATCATCACGGCCTCGCTGCTGGCGATTCTGTCGGCCGTCAATCGGGCCATTGCGCAGGGAGCGCTGCCCGTGCGGGCCGATTCGGCGCGCACGGGCACATAGCGAAGTACCCGTAAATCTTTGATCTTTAACAATTTTGTTCGAAGTGTGCCAGGCCACTGAACTCCGGGGCGTTGCCACGGTCCTATCCGGTGTTGATTATCGTCGCGCTAGTTGAATGCCGGACAGAATCGGCTATAGTGCGCAACTTCATGACTTCGAGCTGATCGATCCTATTGATTTCAGGGGCTTTTCTCGAACAATGAGCGAACGCGAAGACGAACATTTCGATATCGACGATGAGTTTCTCGGGGAAGCCGAAGAATCGCACGACTTCGATCCCCTGATTGAGCGCACCGAACGGCGCCCGAAAGCCGTGGCGGTCGGCAAACGCGGCAAGGCGGCGTGGAGCCGCGTGGAAGACGTGCTCGCCGAGCGTCAGCTGGAAAAGGAACTGCGCGACATCTTCGAGGACGATTAAGCTCGCATGTCCTCGCCACGCGTCCTGCGGGATGTGCCCGCATGTCTTATCCTCTGTGCTGGACAGCAGCTAGCCTGGGTGGTGCTCAAGTTCGGCGGCACCAGCGTGTCGACCGCTGCGAATTGGCACAACATCGCCACAGGTGCTCAAGGCGCGACTCGCCGACGGCCTGCGGCCCGTGGTCGTTCACTCCGCCCTCTCCGGCATCACCGATCGACTCGAATCGCTGCTGGCGGCGGCCCTGACGGGAACTCACGCGCCCGTTCTGGAGCAGATCGAAGACGCGACACCGGGCGCTCGCGCAAGCTTGGGCGTTGCGCCGAATCGCGCAATTCGACGCGCTTCATGCAGGAGCTTCGCCAGTTGGCCGCGGAGCTTGCGCAGCGCCGCGACATCGACGATGAGATTCGCGCGCGCGTCATGGCCGATGGGCGAGCTGCTCGCCACCTGCCTGGGCTGCGCATTTTTGAACGCGCAGGGGATCGCGACGGCCTGGGTCGACGCCCGCTCGGTGCTGCGTGCCGAAGAGCGCCGGAGTGCCTCGCAAAAGGCCAGCCTGTTGTCCGCAACCTGCGACTTCACGCCCGATGCCGGACTGCAGGCGGCGTGGCGGGCCTGGATCAAGTGGTGATCACGCAGGGATTCATCGCGGCGAATGCTGCGGGCGCAGACCGTGCTTTTGGGCCGCGGCGGCTCGGACACCTCCGGCGCGTACTTCGCCGCCAAGCTCGAGCGCGGCACGTCTCGAGATCTGGACCGACGTGCCCGGTCTGTTCAGCGCCAATCCGCGGGCCGTTCCGACCGCGCGGCTGCTGCGCCAGCTGCACTACGATGAAGCGCAGGAAATCGCCAGCAACGGCGCCAAGGTTCTGCATCCGCGCTGCATACTGCCGGTGCGGCAGTATCAGATTCCCCTGCATGTGTATGCGACCCAGGCGCCTGGCCTCGAAGGCACGGTGGTATCGGCCGAATGTGGCCGACAGTGCGGCGCAGGTCAAAGCGATCGCCATCAGAAAGGGCATCACGCTGGTCTCGATGGAAAGCCCGGGCATGTGGCATCAGGTGGGATTCCTCGCCGACGCCTTTCAGATCTTCAAGCAGCACGGATTGTCCGTCGATCTGGTATCGACCTCGGAAACCAATGTCACCGTATCCTTGGATCCCAGCGCCAATACGCTGGACGGCGCAGTGCTCGAGCGGCTGACGCGGAGCTTGAGCGAACTGTGCCGGGTCGAAATCCTGGGACCGTGCGCCTCTTTGAGTCTGTTGGGCCAGAATATTCGCGGCATCCTGCACGAGATGGGGTCCGCCTTCGAATTGTTTCAGGACCAGAAGATCTACCTGGTGACGCAGGCCGCCAACGATTTGAATTTCACCTTCGTCATCGACGAATCCCAGGGCGACCGATCTGGTGCAGCAGCTGCACGAGCGACTCATTCAGAGCATCGGATCGGATCGGGTGCTCGGGCCCACCTGGTCGCAGCTGTTCGCCGACAAGAATGCCGGCGCCGCGCCTGCTTCGAACTGGTGGGAGCAGCCGCAGAAGCGCAGCGTTCTGCTCGATATCGCGACGCGCGAGTCGGCCGCCTTTGTCTACGACGCGCAGACGCTCGATGCCGCCATTGCCGCGGTGCTGGCGCGTCAGGTCGGTCAAGCGCTGGGCCTATGCCATGAAGGCCAATTGGCATCCGGAGATCCTGCGCAAGGTGTACGCGCGCGGGCCTGACCCTGGAGTGCGTGTCGCAAGGCGAACTGGAACATGCGTTCGCGTCGGTGCCGGGACTCGACCCCGAGCGCGTGTTGTTCACGCCCAATTTTGCGCCGCGCGCCGAGTATGAATTTGGATTCGCCAAGGGCGTGCGGGTCACGCTGGACAATCTTCACCCGCTGCGCAAGTGGCCGGAAGTCTTTCGCGGCAGGGATATATTTCTGCGCATCGATCCTGGATTCGGCCGCGGCCATCACAGTCACGTGCGAACCGCCGGCGTCCATACGAAATTCGGCGTGCCGATCGCCGAGGCAGACGAGTTGGTTGCACTGACGCAAGATGCCGGCGTTCGGGTCACCGGTCTGCACGCGCACACCGGCAGCGGCATTTTCGATGTGGCGAATTGGACCGAGACCGGCGCGCTGCTCGGGCAGTTGGCCGCGCGCTTCCCGCACGTAACCGTCATCGATCTGGGCGGCGGCATCGGCGTACCGGAGCAGGTCGGGTCACAGCGAAATCGATCTGGGCCGTCTCGACCGCGGCGTGGCCGAACTGGCCGGGGATTTTCCGCACATTGAATTCTGGATGGAGCCCGGCCGGTTCCTGGTGGCCAAGGCGGGGGTGCTGGTGGCCGTGGTGACGCAGCTCAAGGGCAAGGGCGATGTGCAATATGTGGGCATCGCCACCGGCATGAATTCCTTGATTCGTCCCGCGCTGTACGGAGCGCATCACGATATTCGCAATCTGACCCGCCTCGGCGAACCGATGAGCCATCGCGTCAATGTGGTCGGGCCCATCTGCGAAAGCGCCGATCAGCTGGGTGCGGATCGCTGGCTGCCGGCGACCGCCGAAGGAGACGTACTTCTCATTGCGACCTGCGGCGCCTATGGATATGTCATGTCCTCGAACTATAACCGGCGCCCCCCGGCGCGCGAGTTTATGATTTGATCATGAAGCAGGTCGGCATCATCGGTTGGCGCGGCATGGTGGGCTCGGTGCTCCTCGACCGCATGCGCGAGGAGAAGGACTTCGATCTCATTGCACCCGACCTTCTTCAGCACTTCGCAGGCGGGCGCGGCGGGACCGACGATTGGGTTCACCGCCGCGATCGTGCAGGACGCCAACGACATCGCCGCGCTCGCCAAGCTGCCCATGCTGATCAGCGCGCAGGGCGGCGATTACACCAAGGCGGTGCATCCGCGCCTGCGCGCCGCCGGATGGCAGGGCTACTGGATCGACGCGGCCTCGGCGCTGCGCATGGAAAAGAGCGCCGTCATCGTGCTCGATCCGGTGAATCTGCCGGTCATGCAGGCGGCGCGCGAGCGGGGCATCAAGGATTTCATCGGCGGCAATTGCACCGTCTCGCTCATGCTGATGGCGGTTGCCGGACTGCTGCGGGCCGGCGTCGTCGAATGGATCACCGCGATGACCTACCAGTCCGCGTCGGGCGCCGGCGCGCAGAACATGCGCGAGATGCTCGAGCAGATGGGAGTGCTGCACGCGCTCGGCTGCGGCGCTGTTGAAGGATCCGGCCTCCGGCATTCTGGATATCGATCGGGCCGTGAGCGCCGCCTTGTCGAGCGAGGCTTTCCCGCGCACCCAATTCGAGGTGCCGCTGGCGGGCAGCCTCATTCCGTGGATCGACAAGGATTTGGGCAACGGTCAGAGCCGCGAGGAATGGAAGGCGGGCGCCGAAGCCAACAAAATTCTGGGGCTGGAAGCGCGCCCGGTGCCGATCGAGGGCATCTGCGTGCGGGTCAGCGCCATGCGCTGCCATTCCCAGGCGCTCACCATCAAGCTGAAGCAGGATTTGCCGCTGGCGGAAATCGAGTCGCTGATCGCCGGCGGCAATCCCTGGGTGCGGGTGGTTCCCAACGACAAGGAAGCCGTCGATTGCCGCGCTGTCGCCGGCGGCGGTGAGCGGCAAGCTGCACATTCCGGTCGGCCGGCTGCGCAAGCTCTCCATGGGCGGCGAATATCTGTCGGCCTTTACCGTCGGCGATCAGCTGCTGTGGGGCGCGGCCGAACCGCTGCGCCGGACTATGCGGCTCCTGCTTCCGCATGTGTGAGCAGATGAATCGGCACCGGCTGCACGTCCCAAATGTCGGTGCAGTACTCGCGTATGGTGCGGTCGGATGAGAACTTGCCGCTGCGCGCGGTGTTGAGGATCGACATTCGCGTCCAGCGTTCCGTGTCGCGATACGCCTCCGACACTTTGGCCTGGCAGTCGACATAGGACTGAAAATCCGCCAGCAGCAGGTAAGGATCCTGGAATAGCAGGCCGTCGATGAGCGGTCGGAACAGTTCCGTGTCGCCGCGCGAAAAGAAGCCGCTGCGAATGAGGTCGATGACGTCGCGCAATCCTTGATTGGCCTGGTAATAGTCCATGGGCCGATAGCCCTGCGACTTCAGGGCAGCCACTTGCGGTGCGGTCAAGCCGAACAGAAAGAAATTCTCGGCGCCGACCTCCTCGCGAATCTCGATGTTGGCGCCGTCCATGGTGCCGATGGTGAGCGCGCCGTTCATCGAGAACTTCATGTTGCCGGTGCCCGAGGCCTCCTTGCCCGCCGTGGAAATCTGTTCCGACAAATCCGCCGCCGGGTAGACCCGATGGCCGTTCTTGACATTGAAGTTGGGCAGGAACACCACCTTCAGCCGGTCGCGCACGTCGGGATCGCGGTTCACCACATCGCCGACCGCGGTGATCAGCTTGATCATCAGCTTGGCGAGATGATAGCCGGGCGCCGCCTTGCCGCCGAATATGAAGGTGCGCGGCTGTACCTCGAACGACGGATTGGACTTGATGCCGTGATACAGGGACACGATGTGCAGCACCTTCAGATGCTGACGCTTGTACTCGTGTATGCGCTTCACCAGCACATCGAAAATCGAATCCGGATCGACGGCGACGCCGGTGCGCTGCAGCGCGCGCGCCGCCAATTTTTGTTTGTTGAGATGCTTGATCTCGCGCCAGCGTGCGCGAAAGTCGGGGTTGTTGGCCAAAGGTTCCAAGGCCTTGAGCTGGCTCAGAGTCCTTGATCCAGTCGTCGCCGATATGCTCGGAAATGAGCTGCGCGAGATTCGGATTGGCAAGCACCATCCAGCGGCGCGGCGTCACGCCGTTGGTCTTATTGCTGAATTTCTACGGCCACAGTTCGTAGAAATCCTTGAGCACGTCGGTCTTCAGCAGTTCCGAATGCAGCGCGGCAACGCCATTGATGGCATGGCTGCCGACACAGGCCAGATGCGCCATGCGCACGTAACGCTCGCCGGTCTCGTCGATCAACGACAGGCGCGCGATGCGCTCCTCGTCGCCGAGAAAGCGAATCCGCACCTCGTCGAGGAATTGCGCGTTGATTTCGTAGATGATCTGCAGGATTCGCGGCAGTACGCGGCCGAATACCTCGAGCGGCCAGCGCTCCAGCGCCTCGGGCAGCAGCGTGTGATTGGTGTAGGCGAAGGTCTTGCGGGTCACGTTCCAGGCCTCGGCCCAGGGCAGCAATGCCTCATCGACCAGCAGGCGCATCAGTTCCGCGATGGCGACCGAGGGATGCGTGTCGTTGAGCTGCACCGCGAATTTCACATGGAACTGATCCGTCGGAACCTTTTGCGTTCGCAGGATTCGCAACATGTCCTGCAGCGAACACGACACGAAGAAGTATTGCTGCTCGAGGCGCAAGTTCCTTGCCGCGTGCCTGTTCATCATTGGGGTAGAGCACCTTGCTCAGGTTCTCCGACTCCACCTTCTTATTGACCGCGCCGTAGTAGTCGCCGCTGTTGAAGATCGCGAAGTCGAAGGATTCCGGTGCTTCAGAACGCCACAGACGCAGTGTGTTCGCGGTATTGGTCTTGTAGCCGAGAATGGGCGTGTCGTAGGGCACGCCCATGACGGTTTTGTGCGGCACCCAACGAATTCGCAGCCGGTTGTGTTCATCGACGTAAGGTTCGGTGTGCCCGCCGAATTTCACTTCGACCGCCCATTCGGGCCGCTTCAGCTCCCAGGGATTGCCGTAGCGCAGCCATCGGTCGGTCTTCTCGACCTGCCAGCCGTCGACGATTTCCTGGTGGAAAATGCCGAATTCGTAGCGTATGCCGTAACCGACGGAGGGTATTCCCAGCGTCGCCATGGAATCGATGAAGCACGCGGCCAGGCGGCCGAGGCCGCCGTTGCCCAGGCCCGGCTCCTCTTCCTGCTGCAGTAAATCGTCGAGATTCAGCCCCAGTTCGTTCATGCATTGCTTGACCCGATCCAGGATGCCGAGATTGATGAGGTTGTTGCCGAGGTGCGGACCCATCAAGAACTCGGCCGACAAATACGCCACGGTTCGCGAGGCTTGCTTGGTGTAGGTCGCCGCGGTGCTGATCCAGTGCTGCAGCATGCGGTCGCGCACCGCGTAAGCCAACGCCATGTAGTAATCGTTCTTGGTGGCCAGGGCCGGAAATTTGCCCTGCACGTAGAACAAATCGTCGAGGAATGCGCTTTTCAATGCCTCCTTGCTGAGCGCGGTGCGATCATCCTCGAGCTGCAATTCGGCTTTCATGGCGACCACATGACCTCGACCGGGGCGCGCGTCTGGCGCAGAACCGCCCGCACCGGCATCTCCAGCTCCGGTCCGGGTGCGCTGGCGGCAAGATAGGTACGCCACTTTGCCGCGCCGGTGATCAGGATCACCACTCGGCGCGAGTCGAGCAGGGCGCTCAAATTCAAACTCAGGCGGGGTTGCGGGGCCACCGGAGCGCGCATGCCCACGCAGCCGGCCGCAGCGTATGGATTCAGGGCGCTCGGCAGATTCGGCGAGCCGGGAAATAGCGACGCCGTATGACCGTCATCGCCCATGCCGAGCACCACGGCATCGAACGGACGGGGCACGCGCGCGAATGTCTCCCATGCCGATACCGCTCCCATGTCCGGCGTGGGGGCGCCATTTTTCAGGCCGTGAAATCGGGCCGCGGCTGCGCCGCCCTGGAGCAGCACGTCGCGCACCAGCCTCTCGTTGCTGCCGGGATCGGCGGGGTCCACCCAACGCTCGTCGGCGAGCGCGACGCACACCCGGCTCCAATCGAGCGTTTGCGTACGCAGCAGCTCAAAAAGCTTCACGGGCGACTTGCCGCCGGATACCACGAGACTCGCGAGTCCGCGCGCAGCAATGGCCGCCCTCAGGCCTGCGGCGATTTGCTCCGCCAGGGCGCGCGACAACGACTCGTCGTCGGGGAATTTCGTGGCGGGAGGGTCAGAGTTCGTCATGCCAGGCAAATCCATCGCGGCCCAGCATCGCGCTGGAGGCGGCCGGACCCCATGTTCCGGCAGTGTAGATTTTCGGTGCTTCGTCAAATCGCTGCCAGCCGTCGCGGATCGGGTCGATCCATGCCCACGCCGCGTCGAGTTCGTCCCTGCGCATGAACAAGGTGAGATTTCCCTTCACCGTGTCCATGAGCAACCGCTCGTAAGCATCCAGACTGCGCGTTTTGAAGGTCTCCGCCAAATCGAGCGCCAGACTGACGGGTTTGAGACGCATGCCCTCGCCGGGATTCTTGGCCAGGATGGTGAGAGTAATGCTTTCGTCCGGTTGCAGTCGAATCACCAATTCATTGGCGGTGTGCGTGCTCGGCGTTTCGAAGATCGGATGCGGTACCTCATCGAAGCTCACCACCAATTCGGTCACCCGATCCTGCAGTCGCTTGCCGGTACGCAGATAGAACGGCACCCCGGCCCAACGCCAGGTGTCGATTTCCACCTTGAGCGCCACGAAGGTCTCGGTGCTGCTGTCCGGTGCAATATCGGCCTCTTCCAAATACCCCGGCACCGGAGCGCCGCGAACCGCGCCGGCCTTGTACTGGCCGCGCACCGATTTGGTGAGCACATCGCGGTCGCGCAAGGGCCGAATGCGCCCGCAAGACCTTCAACTTCTCGTCGCGTACCGCATCGGGATCGCTGCTGGCCGGCGGTTCCATGGCCATGATGCACAACAGCTGCAACAGGTGATTTTGCACCATGTCGCGCATCGCGCCGGTCTTGTCGTAGAAGTTGCCGCGGCGCTCCACGCCCAACTCCTCAGCCACCGTGATCTGTACGGACTTGATGAAGCCGCGCCGCCAGAGGGGCTCGAACAACGCATTGCCGAAGCGCAATGCCATGAGATTCTGCACCGCCTCCTTGCCGAGGTAGTGGTCGATTCTATATATCTGCTTCTCGGCAAACACGGCCCCTACCTGGGCATTGATGAGATCCGCCGACGTCATGTCATGCCCCAATGGCTTCTCAAGGACGACCCGCGACAGCGGCGTCACGACACCCGCCTTGGCGAGGTTTTGGCAGATTACGGAGAACAGATTCGATGCCGTCGAAAAGAAGAACACGCGAATCAAGTCATCGCGGCCCTTTAACAGTGTCGCCAGCGCGGCAAAATCCTGCTCCGCGCCGGCGTCGAGCTTGACGTAGTCAAGCAGACGGCTGAATCCCTCCCACAGCTTCGCATCGAATTCCTTGCCCAGGAACTCGCGGCATGCAGCCTCGGCCTGGAGGGCGTAGGCGCCGCGTGAGAGCCCGGATCGTGCGACGCCAAAAATGCGCGATTCAGGGGAAATTTGTCCGGCTGCGAATCGCCGATACAGCGCCGGCAGCAATTTGCGCGTCACAAGATCGCCGGTGCCGCCGAACAACAACATGTCGAAACTGGGAAGTACCGTCACGATGCAGGAGTCCTACTGACTATTTGAGATGGCAGCAGCGTAGCATTTGCGATGGCGTTCTAGTAAGTCTTGGCTGTGGCACAATGCCTCGATGAAGGATTTGACCGAGAGTTCGATCAGCAAGAACATTCTGCAGATGGCGCTGCCGATTGCGGCGGGCATGATCTTTCAGACCCTGTACTTTCTCATTGACCTGTACTTCGTCGCGGGCTTGGGAGACGCCGCGATCGCGGGTGTCAGCGCCGCCGGCAATGTCACATTCATCATTTTTGCATTGACGCAGGTTCTCGGCGTGGGCACGGTCACGCTGATTTCGCACGCCGCCGGGCGCAAGGATCAGGCGGACGCAATCTTGGTTTTCAATCAAAGCCTGGCGCTTTCCGCCAGTTGTGCCGTGATCACGTTGTTTCTGGGCTATGTTGTCGGGCCGTACTACGTGGCCGCCCTGGGGTCCGATGCCGCCACAGTTGCGGCCGGCGTCCAATACCTGTACTGGTTCGTGCCCAGCCTGGCGTTGCAGTTTGCGTTGGTGGTGATGGGCTCCGCGCTGCGCGGTACCGGCATTGTCCGGCCGACCATGGTGGTGCAGATGCTGACCGTGATACTCAATGCGGCGCTCGCGCCGGTACTCATCGCCGGTTGGGGCACCGGCTACAAGATGGGCGTTGCCGGCGCGGGTCTGGCGAGCTCAATATCGCTCGCAGTCGGCGTAATTTTGCTCAGCATCTATTTTTTCCGCCTCGAGAAATACGTCGGATTCGACCCGGCGCTGTGGCGGCCGCAGCTTGCGACCTGGAGACGGCTGTTGCGCATCGGATTGCCCGCGGGCGGCGAATTCGCGCTCATGTTCATATTCATTGCGGTGCTGTATTGGATCCTGCGCGGCTTTGGGCCCGAGGCACAGGCGGCCTTTGGTATCGGCTCGCGCATTACGCAGAGCATGTTCTTGCCGGCCATGGCCGTGGCCTTCGCAGCGGCTCCCATCATCGGGCAGAACTACGCCGCGGGAAAGTATCCGCGGGTGCGGGAAACCTTTGCGCTCACGGTATTGTACGGCGGTTGCATCATGGTGTGCCTGACCCTGTTTTGCCAGTGGGGATCGACATGGGTCATTCGCGGCTTCACCCAGGATCCCGCGACGTTGGCAATCGGCACCCAGTATCTGCGGGTCATTTCGTGGAATTTCCTGGGCACAGGTTTTGTGTTCACCTGTTCGGCTGTGTTTCAGGGACTCGGCAACACGGTTCCCGCGGTGCTCAGCTCAGCAACTCGAATTGTCAGCTTCGTCCTGCCCGCGCTATGGCTTTCCTCGCGGCCGCCTTTCGAATTGCTCGAGGTGTGGTACATATCGATCGCCAGCGCCACGCTGCAGGCGATGTTCAGTCTCTGGTTGGTGCGCAGAGAATTCAAGCATCGCTTGAAGGCGCCCGAATCAATTCCAACGGCGGTGGCCAGCCTATGAGCATGAAATCATTCATCGATGTGGCCGGGTGGAGCGCGGCGTTGCTCATTCTGACCGCGTATGGATTGCTGTCATTCGGCAAGATCCAGCCGCGCTCCTGGATCTACCAGGTCATGAATATCGCGGGTGCGGTGGGTTTCATCATCAACTGTGCCTGGAATGGCGCCTGGCCGTCGGTGGCGTTGAACGTGGTCTGGCTCGCGATCGGCTTCTATGCCCTACGGCGTAACTCGCGGGCCGCGGCTCGATAGGAACCGCGGTTACGGCTTGCGGTAGGCCACCTTTTCGTTTTTGAAGGTGAGCGAGAACGCCACGAACACCACCGCGGCAAATGCCGCAGGACACAGCCAGATCACCTTCCAATCGTGTACGCCGCCGGTGGTGTAGGCATCCGTGATCCTGCCGGCTGCCCAAAACCCGATCAGCATGCCGAGTCCGTAGGTCGCCAGGGTAATGAGGCCCTGGGCGGCGCTCTTGCTGCGCGGACCGGCCTTGGCATCGGTATAGATCTGGCCCGACACGAAAAAGAAATCGTAGCACACGCCGTGCAATGCGATCGCGATCAGCAGCAGGAACATCCGCTCATCGGCATTGCCGAAGGCGAACATCACATAGCGCACCGCCCAGGCGAGCATACCGACCAGCAAAGTCGCCTTCATTCCGAGCCGCACCAGGAAGAACGGAATCAGCAGCATGAAGAAGACTTCCGACATCTGCCCCAGCGTCTGCTTGCCGGTGGCATTGGTCACCTGGATCTCGGTGAGAAATTGATTGGCATGCTGATAGTAGAACGCGAGAGGAATGCAGATCAGGATCGAGGAGAGGAAGAACACCAGGAAATTTCGGTCGCGCAGCAGCGAGAGGGCATCCAGACCCAACATCTCCCGCACGCTTGGCCACTGGCCCGCTTTGACTTGCGGCGGCGTTGCCGGCAGCGTGAAGCTGAAAATGCCAAGCAACGCGGAGGCAATGGCGCTCATCGTGAAGGTGTGCTTCAGCATTCCGGCCGCGATCGCGGCATGCGAGTCCCAGGAGAAGGCATAGCTGATGACCAGTCCCGCCACGATCCAGCCGACCGTGCCCCAGACTCGAATCTTCGAAAATTGCTGGGAGGGATCGTCGGTGAGCCGGAACGAAACGGAGTTCACCAGGGCCAGCGTCGGCATGAAGATGATCATGTAGGCGAGCAGATAGGGGTAGAAACCCTCGAATACCGTCGCACTGGCAAGAGAGTACAGCAGGACTGCGCCGATGAGGTGCATGATGCCGAGCAGGCGCTCGGCATTGAAGAATTTATCGGCGATCAGACCCACGACGAATGGCGCAATGATTGCACCCCAGGATTGCGTCGAGTACGCCAGCGCGCTTTGCGCGCCGGACGCGCCGAGATTGGCGGCGAGGTAGCTGCCCATGGTCACGAACCAGCCTCCCCAGATGAAGAATTCCAAGAACATCATGGCGCCAAGGCGCAGCTTGATCCCGGTTGTCATGGAGGCCGCCTATTGTTCTCGTTGTACAGCATGCCGCGATCGAAGTTCCGATGCGACCTGGCTCAATGATAACCCCTTTGCTTTTAGCAATAGCAACATGTGATAGACGAGGTCCGCGGCTTCGCCGAGGATTTCAGCGTCGGTCTGCGCGACCGCAGCAAGCGCCAGTTCCAGGCCCTCTTCGCCGACTTTTTGCGCAATGCGTGTGATCCCCTGATCCAGCAGTTTTGCGGTGTAGCTGCCGGGCGGCCGGTCGGCAATGCGTCGAGCAATGATCTGCTCGAGCTGCGCGATGAAGGCCAGCGGTTCCGCCAAGGATTGCGGTGCGCTCTGTCCCCAGCAGGTGGCTGTTCCCAAGTGACAGGCGGGTCCCGAGGGCTGCGCCAGGATCAGCAGGGCGTCGCCGTCGCAATCCGCCGCCAAGCTTCGCAGCTCAAGGAAGTGGCCCGACGTCTCGCCCTTGGTCCACAGCCGGCCCTTGCTGCGACTCCAGAAAGTAACGCGGCCGCTTTTTTGTGTGGCGCTGAGCGCCTCGCGATTCATATACCCCATCATGAGCACGGCGCCGGAGTCTGCATCCTGCACGATGGCCGGGATCAAACCGTCGGTTTTCTCCCAATCGAGCTCTGATAACGTCATGGCCGTACCTCGATCCCGTGAGCACGCAAATGGCGCTTGAGATCGGGGATTGCGATCTCCGCGCTGTGAAACACGCTGGCGGCCAACGCGGCATCGACATTCGCGGCCCGAAAGACGTCCACGAAGTGCTGCGCCGTGCCGGCGCCGCCCGAGGCCACCAAGGGTACATGGCAGAGCGCGCGCGCAGCTTGCAATTGCGCAATGTCGTAGCCGCCGCGCACGCCGTCACTCGCCATGCAATTGAGCACGATCTCGCCGGCACCGCGCCGCTGTACTTCGCCGAGCCAATCGAGCGTCCGGCGTGCCGTGTCTCGCGTGCGCTGTGCGTTGCCGGTGAACTGTTGCACGCGGTAATCATCGCCGGCGGTTTGACTGTCGATGCCGACCACCACGCACTGTGCGCCGAAGCGCTCGCTCAAGGCATTGATGAGTTCGGGATTCTCGAGTGCGGGTGAATTGACGGATATTTTTTCCGCGCCGGCCGCCAACACTTCTTCAGCCTCGGCCACCGAGCGGATTCCACCGGCGACGCAAAAAGGAATATCCAAAGTTCGCGCCACCCGCGCAACCCAGGTGCGGTCCACGGAGCGTCCCTCAGGGCTCGCCGAGATGTCATAAAACACCAGTTCATCGGCTCCTTCTTCCCGATAGCGGGCCGCGAGCTGCAAAATGTCGCCGACCACTTGATGATCGCGAAATCGGACGCCCTTGACCACCTGGCCATCGCGCACATCCAGACAGGGGATTATGCGTTTGGCAAGAATGGGCGCAATTCCTCAGGCGGGATCAGGTCCTCGAGCAAGGCCTTGCCGCTGATCGCCGCAGTACAACCCGTTTCAACCAGGGCATGAAGGTCGCGGGCGTGACGAATACCTCCCGACGCCTGCCATTGGATTTGCGGGTAGCGGCGCACCGCTTCTTTATATAGGCCGACATTGGGCCCCGTCAGAGCGCCGTCGCGGCCGACGTCCGTGCACAACACGTGCTTCAGACCCGAGGCCGCGTAGAAACCCACTGCGCTCCACAGGCTGTGTTCCGACTGTTGCTGCCATCCGTGGGTCATGACCCTGGGCAGGCCCTCGTCGTCGATGCTGACATCGAACGCCAGCGTCAGGGACTCCGGTCCAAAGTGCTTGAGCCAGGCGCGCACCTGGTCAATTTGAGAAAGGGCGGCGCTGCCGACCACGGCTCGTGCCGCACCGGCATCGAGCATCTGTGCCAGGGCGGCGGTATTGCGCAGGCCTCCGCCTACTTGCAGCTTGATTGTCCGTGCTTCAGCCAATTGCATGATGAGGGCGCGATTCTGCAAACTGCCGTCGCGCGCGCCGTCAAGGTCGACAACATGCAGCCACTCCGCGCCCAAGCCGCGATACTTCGCGAGCAGCGTGCCAGCGTCCGCCGCGTAGCGGGTTTCCTCCTCGAAGTCGCCGTGCAACAGCCGCACGCAATGACCGGATCTCAAATCAATGGCGGGAATGAGCTGCATGACGATGGCGCTGCTACAGTTTGAGGAAGTTTTGCAGCAATCGGGCGCCCGTGTGCGAGGAGCGTTCCGGATGAAATTGAGTGCCGTAAAAATTGCGCCATTGCACGCAAGCGCTGAAGGGAACCCCGTATTCGCTGCTGGCAATGGTGGCGGCTCCCGGCGATAGCGCATAGCTGTGCACGAAGTAGACGTAATCGCCCGCGTTCACGCCGTCAAGCAGTGCGCTGGGGCGCAAAGTGTCGAGCGTGTTCCAGCCCATGTGCGGTACCGGCTGCCCGACCGCGGGGACAAATCGGGTGGCGCGGCCGGGAATGATCCCGAGACACTGCGCCCGGCCTTCCTCCGATTCTTCGAACAGCAATTGCATCCCCAGGCAAATGCCGAGCACCGGTTGGTGCAGGGCTGGAATCACTCCATCCAGGTTGTTGCGGCGCAATCGGGACATCGCATCGGCTGCCGCCCCGACGCCGGGCAGGATGACATGGCCGGCGTTGCGAATGCGGCCGGCATCCGCTGATACGCTCGATTCTGCGCCCAGGCGCTGCAGTGCGAATTGCAACGACGCAATATTGGCGCCTCCGCTGTCGATGATCAGCACCCCCGGCATCAAAGCTGTCCCTTGGTACTGGGCAACTCCTCGCCCTCGAGGCGTATCGCCTGGCGCAGGCTTCTCCCGACGCCTTTGAAACAGGATTCGATCATGTGGTGCGTGTTCTCGCCGCTGACCTTCAAGTGCAGCGCGGCGCCCAACGACTCCGCCAGTGACCTGAAGAAGTGCGGCACCAATTCGGTGGGCAGTTCGCCGACGCGCTCGCGGTTGAACTTTCCCTCCCAGACGAAGAAGGGTCTGCCGCTGATGTCGAGCGCCACCTGAGCCTCGGCCTCATCCATGGCGAGCAGAAAGCCGTAGCGCGCAATTCCACGCTTCTCTCCCAATGCCTCGCGCAACGCGGCTCCCAAAGCGATCGCGCAATCCTCGATGGTGTGATGTTCGTCGATGTGCAAATCGCCCTGACAGGCGAGATTCAACGAGAAACCCCCGTGCTTTGCGATCTGCTCCAGCATGTGATCGAAAAACCCCAAACCGGTGGCGACACGGCTCGGGCCTTCGCGCGACAGGTCAACTTCGACGACGACATTCGTTTCCTTGGTCTTGCGGTGCACCTGACCGCGCCTTCCCAACCCTAGAATATGGCGTGTGATCCCCGGCCAGCTCTCCGAAGCATCGCCCTGCAGCCGGATGCGCAATCCCTCGATGCCGAGGCTCCTCGCAAACTCAAGATCGGTGTCTCGATCGCCGATCATGAAGCTGCGCTTCCTATCGAGGTCGTTGGCGTTGAGCCATTCCTGCACCGGACCCACGGCCTCGAAGTCGATGCCCTGGGAGTGGAACAGGTCCAATAGGAAGCGATGAGCCTGCTCGAATGGCTCGCGCGGGAATGCGGCCGTGCCCAGTGCGTCCTGATTGGTGACGATGACAAAGGCGAAACCGGCCCGTTTCAACTCGAGCAGCGATGGGATCACATCCGGCATGAGGCGGATCTTTGCCAGGCTGTCCACTTGTCCGCCGGCAACTTCTTCGTTCAAAGTGCCGTCGCGGTCAAGAAATAGCATGCGCCGGGCGTTCACCGCCGCCCCACACAGTGCAGCAGCCTGTCATTGTCGGCGCGCGTGCCCACCGACACCCGCAGCGAGCGCGCCAGCGCGGGATGGGCGCGCAGATCGCGGACGATCAGGCCGCCGGCCAGGCTGTTGCTCATGAAGCGTTCTGCATCGTGACAATCTATCAACAGGAAATTGGCGTCGCTCGGCCAGATCTTTTCGACCAGCGGCGAGGAGGAAAGTCCCAGACGCAGGTATTCACGCTCCTCGAGCAGATTTTCGATTCGCGCCTGCGAAACGGCAAGCTGAGCAGGTTCGAGGGCGTGAAGGGCGGCTTCCACCGCCGGCTGCGCGAGGGCGTAGGGCGGAATCACCCGCGCCGCCAACTGGATCAATTCCGGTGCGGCCAGCAGCGCACCGAGGCGCGCTCCGGCAAGCGCGTGCGCCTTCGAGAGTGTGCGCAGAATCGCGAGCGTTCGAAAGCGCTCCAGCCAGCGAGTCAGGCTGACGGAACGGGACCACTCGACGTACGCTTCGTCGATCACGACGATGGCCTTGCCGTCCAGCGCCGTGCAGATGCGCTCCAGTGCCGCCGTGCTCAAGATATTGGCCGTGGGATTATTCGGCGAACACAGGTACACCAGCTTGACATGGGGCAGCCACGCGGCCAGCAGCTGATCCGGATCCAGAGACCAGTCCGCGGCGCGGTTCAACGGGATCTCGAGCACGTCCGCGCCTTGAATGCGCGCCGCGGCTTGATACATCCCAAATGTCGGGCCGCACTGCAGGATCCCATCGACGCCGGCGCGCAGGAAGATCCGGGACAGCACGTCGATGGCTTCGTCGGCACCGCGCGTCGCGAGCACCTGCGCGGCGCTCACGCCGTAGAGCGCAGCCAATCGTTCGATGAGCGCCTGTGGCTGCGGCTCAGGATAGCGGTTCAGGCCGGCGCCGCTTAAGTCGCCGGCAGGTCTCCACGGCACCTCGTTGGCGTGCAGCCGCGTGTGCGAGGGTAGCCACGCGGCGTGTGCGTACGCTTTGAGCGCAACGATCTCCGGGCGCGCCAATGCAGCGATGACGCTCATTACAATGCCGCCAGTCTTACGGCGACAGCCGCAGCATGCGCATCCAGGCCTTCCAGTTTCGCCAGCACTTGCGCCGTGGGTCCCAGGTTTTTCAGTCCCGACGGCGTCAGTTCCTGAACGCTGATGCGTTTCTGAAAATCCTCGAGCGACAGGCCGCTGTGCGATCGCGCATAGCCGTAGGTCGGAAGGGTGTGATTGGGTCCGCTGCAGTAGTCGCCCATGGTTTCCGGCGACCACGGCCCCAGAAACACCGCACCTGCCGCGCTGACCTTGTCGAGCCACTTTCGAGGGTCGCGAATTTCAAGCAGCAAATGCTCGGGCGCGTATGAGTTGGCGATTTCGAACGCGACGTCGAGTGTATCGACGACAATGAAGCGCATTTGCCGCAGGGACTCTTCCAGAATCCGCTTGCGCGACAACAACGCGCTTTGCCGGCCGACCTCGCGCACCGTCGCATCGGCAAGTGCGCTGCTCGTGGTCAAGAGTATCGCTTGCGCATCGGGACTGTGTTCGGCCTGCGCCAACAGATCCGCGGCGACGAAATCCGCCCGCGCGCTGTCATCGGCGATCACGAGCACTTCGGTGACGCCGGCCGGCAAATCGGCGGCAGCCCCCTCGCTGTCCTGCGCGACCAACATCTTTGCCGCCGTCACCCAGGCATTGCCAGGCCCGAATACCTTGTCGCATTTCGGAATGGTCGCCGTGCCATAGGCCATGGCGGCGATCGCCTGGGCGCCGCCGACCTTGAATACCTGCTCGATGCCGGCCTTGCGCGCCGCCACCAGCACCGCCGGATCGGCGGCGCCGTTTCGGGACGGTGCCGTGCACATCACGCGCACCGGACACCCGGCGATGGCGGCCGGCACCGCCAGCATGATGGCGGTGGAGGGCAGCGGCGCGGAGCCTGAAGGAACATAGAGTCCGACCGCGCGGACCGGCACGCTGTAGCGCTCGCACAGCACGCCCGGGGCGGTTTCGACGCGCAACGGCGCTGACACCTGCGCGGCATGGAAGCTGCGCACGGTTGCGATGGCGGTCTCGATTGCCGCGTGCTGTTCGCGGAAGCAGCGTGCGCTCGGCGGCTGCGAATTCCTCCTGGTAACCTGCAGCGCATCGGGACGAACGCCGTCGAACTTCTCGGTCAGCGACAAAAGCGCCGTGTCGCCCTCGATGCGCACGCGCTCGATGATGTCGCGCGCGCTCGCCGTGATGCGCGCCGAGTCGCGTTGCGCGGGGCGCCGCAGAGCTTCGCGCCGGTGCGCCGCGGACAGTGACTTCCAATCCATGATTTGCATGATGGATCTCTTGGCCCTAGGCCAGCATCTTCTCGACGGGCAGAACCAGCACCGAGGTCGCGCCGACGCCCTTCAACTCTTCGAGAGTCTCCCAGAACACGTTTTCGCGGCACACCGCGTGCACCGCCACGCGATCGCCCAATCCTTCCAGCGGTATGACGGTGGGCGCCTCGCTGCCCGGCAGAAGTTTTGCGATCGCCGCGAGCGCGGAGCGGGGCGCGTGCAGCATGATGTACTTGCTGCCCTTTACCTGCTCGACCCCGTCGATGCGCATCAGCAAGCGCCGTGTCCATTCCTGCTTCTCCACGGGAATCGGCATCGGCGTGCGGATCAGAGCCGCCTGGCTCTCGAGCACCGTATGCGCCAGCCGCAGGTGATTGGCGGCGAGCGTCGAGCCGGTGGAGACCAGATCGCAGATCAAATCGGCGCGCCCGAGGCGCGGTGCGATCTCGACCGAGCCGGACAAGCACCACGACCTCGGCGGCAATGCCATTGTCCTTGAGAAAGCGCGCCAGGATGTGCGGGTAGGTGGTGGCGATGCGCTTGCCCTGCAACGACCGTGCATCTTGATAGTCGAAGCCGTCGGGCACCGCGATGCACAGCTTGCAGCGGCCGAAATCCAGCAGCTGCACGGTGTCGAACAGCGGCCCGATGGAGCGTGCCTGAAATGCCAGGCGTTTCTCTTCGATGACATTCAATCCCACCAGTCCCAGATCGCACACGTCCTCCTGCACGAGGTCGGGTATGTCGTCATCGCGGACGAACAGCACATCGAGCGGCATGTTCTCGCCGTAGCACATCAGCTGATCCTTGCCGCGGCTGTACTTGAGGCCGCAGCGCGACAACAAGTCCAGCGAACTGTCGGTAAGGCGGCCGCTCTTCTGCACGGCGATCTTCAGGCGCATCGAATCCGCGGACGGCTCCGGGCTACGCATTGAGTTTCAACCGCTCGGTAACCGCGCGATAGCCGCCGTTGCCCGACATCAAATAGCGCGCGACGCGGCCGATCGTGGTCACGCTGACGCCGGTCTGCCTGTGGATTTCACGATAGGGGAGGCCGCGCTCCAGAAGTTCCACCACCGCCCAGCGATCGGCCATGGCTTGCAGTTCGGCAGGCGTGCACAGATCGCGGAAGAAACTGCGGCATTCATCGACGGAGCGCAACGCCAGAATGGCCGTGCACAGTGCGCGTTCATGTTGCTGCTCCTGGCGCAGCGTGACGGGTCGGTTGGTTTTCATGACACGGTTGCCATCGTTTGTCAGGGATCATTTCGATCATTGTATTAATGCATTAATACATTAATACGTTGGTAAGAGGAAAGCAACCGGCGGGTGGGGAAATGCCTTGACGCGTCCCCAGGGGCTGCTTAAAATTCGCTGGCTCATCTAGACCGGCTGAGGGAAAGGCCCTTAGAAGCCGGGGCAACCATCCTTAAAGGTTGACTTGACGGGAACGGTGCCAACTCCTGCGGATCGCTGATGCGAATCCGGTAGATGGGCGGCCAATTGCGCGGGCGTCCCGCGACTTCAATGGGCCGCGAGCTGATGCTCCAGGGGTTATGTCGCCTTGAAGGAGCTTGCAGCGAGCGTGGCCGAAAAATCTCTTTATTCCATGGACCAGACCTTGAGCCTGGATCCTTTTCAGCTGCACTACGGGGATTCCCTGCCCGGGGCGAGGATCGCATTCCGAGTCGCGGGCAACGAGCAAGGACCGGTGGTGGCGGTGCTGGGCGGCATTTCCGCGCACCGCGTCGTCTCCGGACAGTCCGAAGGATGGTGGCCGGAAATGGTCGGTCCCGGGCTCGGCGTCGACACCCGGCTGTATCGCGTCCTGGGTATCGATTATCTGGGCGGCCGCGGCGAGAGCTCAACCCCGAGCGCCGGCGGCCATTTCCCGCCCATCAGTTCCTACGATCAGGCGGAAGCTTTGAGCCTGATCGTGCGGCACCTCGGCCTGAAGTCGCTGCACGCCATCGTCGGCGCCTCGTACGGCGGCATGGTCGCGCTGTGTTTTGCCGAACGCTACCCGGAGCTCATCGAGCACATCGTGGTCTTGAGCGCGGCCGACAAGGCCCAGGTGCTGTCCACCGCATGGCGCAGCGTGCAGCGGCAAATCGTGCGCGAGGCGATCGCGCGCGGCGACGGCGCCGTCGGGCCTGAAGCTCGCGCGCGCGCTGGCGATGGCCACCTATCGCAGTCCCATCGAGTTTGCGCTCAGGTTCGGCGCGCCGCCGACGCGCTCGGCCGATCGTTTTCGTTTCCCGATCGAGGATTATTTGTTCGCGCGCGGCGACGACTACGTGCAGAAATACCGTGCCGAGTCGTTTCTGACCTTGAGCGAGTCGATCGATCTGCATCAGATGGACGCCACCCAGGTGCACACACCGGCGACGCTGATTGCCGTGCGCGAGGATCAGCTGGTGCCGTTCAACGACATGCAGGCGCTGTCGGCGCGACTGAACGGCCCGCGCCAGCTCATTGAGATCAATTCCATTTTCGGCCACGACGCTTTCCTCAAGGAGGGCGCCGCGCTGATTCCCATCATCAAACACGCATTAGCGGAGCAGAAGTCATGAGCAGCAAGGTGCCGCCGAAGAAAATAGCCACGCGATCGGTTCGCGCCGGTCTCGAGTCCGACCCGCATCACGGTTCCGTGGTTCCGCCGATTTACCTGTCGACGAATTTCGCGTTCGAGAGCTACCGCCAACCGCGCAAATACGACTACACCCGATCCGGCAATCCGACGCGCGATCAGCTGGCCGGCGCATTGGCCGACCTGGAAGGCGGCGCGGGCGCGATCGTCACCTGCACGGGGCTCGCTGCCATCACCTTGATACTCGCGACATTGCCGCAGCGGCGCCCGCGTCGTCGCTCCCCACGACTGCTACGGCGGCACCTATCGCCTGCTGGCGGCGCTGCACGCCAAGGGGAATCTTGCGGTCGAATTCATCGATCAGAGCAAGCCGGCCGAACTGCAACCGCGCGCTGGAGGCCGGCGCGGATCTGGTGTGGATCGAGACTCCGAGCAATCCCTTGCTGCGCGTGGTCGATATCCGTGCGATCGCCGCCGCCGCGCATGCCGCCGGCGCGCTTGCCGTGGTCGACAATACCTTTCTCTCGCCGATCTGGCAGCAGCCCTTGTCGTTGGGCGCGGATCTGGTGATGCATTCCACCACCAAGTACTTGAACGGGCACAGCGACGTGGTGGGCGGTGCGGTCATCGCGGCCACCGCCGAACTGCAGCAAAGCCTTGCCTGGTGGGCGAACGCCATCGGCGTCACGGGCGCGCCTTTCGACAGCTTCCTCACCCTGCGCGGCGTCCGCAGCCTGCATGCGCGCATGCGCGTGCACGCCGAGAACACCGCGGCCGTCGTGCGATTTCTTGACGCACCACAACCAGGTGCAGCGCGTTTACTATCCGGGTCTCCAGGATAATCCCGGCCACGAGATCGCGCTGCCGCCAGCAAAGCGGCTTCGGTGCGATGCTGAGTTTCGAACTGGTGGGCGGCGAACCCGCGGTCGCGGCGTTTCTCTCGGGGCTCACCTGCTTTACCCTGGCCGAGTCCCTGGGAGGGGTGGAGAGCCTCATCGCGCATCCGGTGAGCATGACGTCACGCCGGCATGGAGGAATCGGCGCGAACGCTGCGCGGGCATCGGCGCCGGCCTGCTGCGCGTGTCGGTCGGCATCGAGGATCCTGTGGATCTCATTGCCGATCTCACCGCGGGTCTCGAACGTGCGGCTAAAGTGCAGCCAGCACCGCATCAGCGGCGGCACGTGTCGTAATCGACTTTCCCGGCGGCGCCAGGTCCGCGGTCAGCGCGCCGGATGTGATGGCGTGCGCGACTGCAGCCTCCAGCGTCTTCGCCTCGCTGTTCGAGGCGCAGCGAATAGCGCAGCAGCAGCGCGGCGCTCAAGATTGCGGCGTAGGGATTGGCAATGCCGCGGCCGGCGATGTCGGGCGCCGAACCATGAATGGGTTCGAACAGTCCGCCGCGCGCCGTCCGCGCCCAGCGATGCCGAGGGCAGCAGCCCCATGGAGCCGGCGAGCATGGAGGCCTCATCGGTGAGAATGTCGCCGAACATATTCTCCGTCACGATGACGTCGAAGTCGCGCGGCCGCTGCAGCAGGTGCATGGCCGCGGAGTCGACCAGCATGTGTTCGACGCTCACATCGGGAAACTCGGCGGGCATGATGCGATTCGACGGTCGAGCGCCACAGGCGCGAGGTTTCGAGCACATTGGCCTTGTCCACCGAAGTCAACTTGCGGCGCCGGCGCGCGCCAGCCTGGCGGCGAGCCGCACCACGCGTTCGATCTCCATCACGGCTGTAGCGGCACACATCGACCGCTTCGGTGGCGGTGCGCGTCTTCTCGCCGAAGTAAATGCCGCCGGTCAGTTCGCGCACCACCATGATGTCGACGCCGCGCAGAATGTCGGCCTTGATCGGCGAGGCATCGAGCAGCGGCGGGATGAGGCACGACGGGCCGCAGATTGGCGAACAGGCCCAGCGCCTTGCGCAGCTGCAGCAGGCCCTGTTCGGGGCGAACCTTGGCGTTCGGGTCGGACCACTTCGGGCCGCCGACGGCGCCGAGCAGGACGGCGTCGGCGCGCGCCGCGAGCGCGAGGGTGGCCGGCGGCAGCGGCATCGCCGGTCGCGTCGATGGCGGCGCCGCCGATCAGCGCCGGCTCGAATTCGAATTGATGCCCGAATCGCGCCGCCACCTTCTCCAGGGCGCGCACCGCCTCGGCGGTGACCTCGCCGCCGATGCCGTCGCCGGCAAGCACTGCAATCAGCGCTTTCATTCAGCCAGCGCGCGCGTCGCGCGCCGTTTCGTAGCGCTCGATGTGCGCCCAGCTGGCTGCGCAGGTAGCCGAGTTCATCGATACCGTTCAGCAGGCAATGGCGCGCGAACGCCTCGATCGGGAAGTGACACCGCGGCGCCGGTCGGCAGCGTCAAGCGCGCCGCTCTCCAGATCGATATCGACCTCGGCGCCCGGATGTTCCAGCAGCCAGCGCGATGTCTGCTTCGTCGACCACGATCGGCAGCAGTCCGTTCTTCAGGGAATTGCCGCGGAAGATATCGGCGATCTCGGTGCTGATGACGGCGCGAAATCCAAAATCGAGCAGCGCCCAGGGCGCATGCTCGCGCGACGAACCGCAGCCGAAATTGCGGCCGGCCACCAGCACTTCGCGCGCCGCGCGCTTCCGGGCGATTCAGCACGAACTCCTGCTTCGGCGTGCCGTCGCGCTGGTAGCGCCAATCGGCGAACAGTTGCCTGCCCAGCCCCTCCTTGGTGGTCGTGGTCAAAAACCGCGCGGGAATGATCTGATCGGTGTCGATGTTGCTGGACGGCGATGACCACGGTTTTCGAATGGATGCGCTTGATCGCCTGCATCACATGAGCTCCCGCGGATCGGTGATGCGGCCGCGACCGCGCTGGCAGCGGCGGTCAAGGGACTCGACCAGCAGGTGCGCGCGCCCATGCCCTGGCGGCCCTCGAAATTGCGATTGCTGGTGCTGATCGAATACTGGCCGGCGGCGACCGTGTCGCCGTTCATTCCCAGGCACATCGAGCAGCCGGACTCGCGCCAATCCGCGCCGGCCGCCTTGAAGATCTCGCGCAATCCGGACGCTTCGGCCTGCTGCTTGATCTGCTGCGATCCGGGCACGATGAGCAGGCGCACGCCGGGCGCCACCTTGCGGCCCTTGAGTATGCGCGCCGCCGCCTGCAAATCCTCGAGCCGGCCGTTGGTGCAGCTGCCGATGAATACCACGTTGACGGGCTTGCCGAGCATGGCTTCGCCGCCGTGGAAAGCCCATGTAGCGCAGCGCCTTGTCGAATGCCGCGTCGCCGATCTTGTCCGGGATCGCGGCGCCGATCGGCAACACCATGCCGGGATTGGTGCCGTAGGTGATCATGGGTTCGATCTGCGCGGCGTCGATGTCGACCGCAGGCGTCGAAGGCGGCGCCGGGATCGCGTGCGCCAGAGTGCGCCAGCGCGCGAGCGCCGCGTCCCAATCCGCGCCGTGCGGGTGCGCGCGGTTTGCCTTTCAGATAAGCGAAAGTGATTTCGTCCGGCGCGATCATGCCGGCGCGCGCGCCGGCCTCGATCGACATATTGCACACGGTCATGCGCTCATCCATCGACAGCGCGCGAATGGTCGAGCCGCGATATTCCAGCACATGGCCGGTGCCGCCCGAGACGCCGATCTTGCCGATGATGGCGAGGATCAGATCCTTGGCGGTCACGCCGGGCCGCAGTCTGCCCTCGACATTGACCGCAAAGGTCTTCGGCTTGCGCTGCAACAGCGCCTGGGTCGCGAACACATGACCCGACCTCGGTGGTGCCGATGCCGAAGGCGAGCGCGCCGAAGGCGCCGTGCGTGCTGGTGTGGCTGTCGCCGCAGACGATGGTCATGCCGGGCTGCGTGCACCCCAATTCCGGGCTGATGACGTGCACGATGCCGCGGCGCGCATCGCGCATGCCGAACAGCTCGACGCCGAATTCGGCGGCGTTCTGCTCCAGCTGGCGCACCTGTCTCGCGGCCGCGTCCACCTTGATCGGCACGTTGCCGAACACCTGCTCGGTCGATGGTCGGCGTCGAATGATCCATGGTCGCCAGCGTGCGATCGGGCCGGCGCACCGGCAGATCGCAGCGACTTCAGCACGCTGAATGCCTGCGGCGACGTGACCTCGTGAATGAGATGCAAATCGATGTACAGCACCGCCGGCGTGTCCGGCGTTTCGGCAACCACTTCGTGCGCCGCCCAGACCTTGTCGAACAGCGTGCGTGCGGCCATGGGGATCACTCGGACAGGCTCCTAAGCCTTGCCGGCTTCCAGCCACGGCATGCGCGCGCGCAACTGAGCACCGACCTTTTCGATGGAGTGCGTCAAGTCCGCTTTCAACAGCTTGGAGTACTTGCGCCGGCCGCTCTTGTTCTCCGCGATCCACTGCCGCGCGAATTTCCCCTGCTGAATTTCCGTCAGGATCTTGCGCATTTCCTTCTTGGTCGCCTTGTTCACGATGCGCGGTCCGCGCGTCAGGTCGCCGTACTTGGCCGTCTCGCTGATGAAGCGGTGCATCTTCGTGATGCCGCCTTCGTGCAGCAGATCGACGATCAGCTTCAATTCGTGCAGGCACTCGTAGTAGGCGACCGCGGGCTGATAGCCGGCTTCCACCAGGGTCTCGTAACCTTTGACGACCAGTTCGGTCGCGCCGCCGCACAGCACGGCCTGTTCGCCGAACAAATCAGTTTCGGTTTCCTCGCCGAACGTGGTCTCGAGCACGCCGCCGCGCGTGCCGCCGATGCCGTCCGCATACGCCAGCGCCTTGGCCTTGGCATGCTTCGATGGATTCTGCGCAACCGCCATCAGACAAGGGACGCCGCGTCCTTGCTGATACTGGCGTCGCACCAGATCCCCGGGCCCCTTCGGCGCGATCAACACCACGTCCAGATCCTTGCGCGGCTTGATCTGCTTGAAGTGGATGTTGAAGCCGTGGGCGAACAGCAGCGTCGCGCCCTTTTCGATCAACGCTCTTCAGCTCGTTGTACAGGGGTTTTTGAGTCAGGTCGGGCACCAGCATGGCCACCAGCTGCGCGCCCTTGCACGGCCGCGCGCGGCTCCATCACTCGCAGACCGTCCTTCTTCGCCTTGTTCCAGCTGTCGCCCTTGCGCACGCCGACCACCACGTCGTAGCCGCTGTCGCGCAGATTGAGCGCGTGCGCGCGGCCTTGGCTGCCGTAGCCCAGCACCGCGATGCGCGCTCCGCGCAGCGCTTTCTTGTCGACGTCTTTTTGCGAATACAACCGCATGCATATCTCCTTGACCGATCTCAATCTTCTAAAACGCGAGACCCCGCTTTGTAGACTTCTGGAGCCTGAAGCGGGGTCCTTATAGGGTGCGGTGAAGCGCTCTGTTAACTAGCCGCAAATAGCACCACAGAATCTCTTATGATGCAAGAAAATCCAAGGTTGCGTGCGCGTCGCGAGGATGTCTTCATGAATCTCGATAACAGCATTTCAGTCCCGTTATGGCTGCTGTACGAGGACGAAATCGAGGCGTGGCGCGCAGGCGCAACCCGCCGCTCGCGCGCCAGTGGCTGGCCGAGCAAAACTTCAAAGGCAGAAAAGCACCGCGTACTGCTGTTGCCGGATTCAGCGGGCACGCTGGCCGCGGCGGTCGGCGGGCTGGGTAAGCGTCAGGGAGAGCTATCGCTGTGGCACGCGGCGGGCATTGCCGAACGACTGCCGCGCGCGTCGATTCAAACTCGCACAGGAATTTTCCGCCGCGGAAGCCACGCAACTATCCCTGGGATTCGCCTACGGCGGCATACCGTTTTGATCGCTACCGGCAGGCGAAGAACGATGCGGCCACCCTCGATGGGCCGGTGAATGCGGATGCGAATTTCGTAGCGCACGCCTCTGAGGCGCTGCGCATGGCGCGCGACTGGATCAACACGCCGGCGGCCGATTTCGGTCCCGCGGAACTGGCTGCTGCAGCGCGTCAGCTTGCTGCGAGACATCAGGCCGCCTTCAAGGAATGGGTGGGCGATGAATTGCTGGCGGCAAACTTCCCGGCGATTCACGCTGTGGGGCGCGCGAGCAGCAGCGCGCCGCGATTGGTCGAATTGCGCTGGGCCCCCCAGGGCGGCGAGAACTATCCCTGCGTCACGCTGATTGGCAAAGGTGTGTGCTTCGACAGCGGCGGCTTGGATATCAAGCCCAGCGCGGGCATGGCGTTGATGAAAAAGGACATGGGTGGCGCTGCCGTTGCGCTGTCGCTGGCGCACTTGGTCATGAGCGGCAGGCTGCGCGCGCGTCTTCGCGTCCTGGTGCCGGCCGTGGAAAACGCCATCAGCGGCAACGCATACCGGCCCGGCGATGTGCTTCGCACGCGCAAGGGCTTGACGGTTGAGGTCGGCAATACGGATGCCGAAGGCAGACTGGTCCTGTGCGACGCCTTGGCGCTCGCCGACGCCGAGCATCCCGACTTGATCATCGACTTTGCGACCCTGACCGGGGCGGCACGGGTCGCCTTGGGGCCGGAGCTTCCCGCTCTATTCGGGAGCGATGAGCGAGTGGTGCAGGCGCTGGCTCAGGTTGCGGCGGCCGAGCACGACCCCGTGTGGCCCATGCCCCTTTGGTCGGGTTATGAAGATGAACTCGCCAGCAAGATCGCGGATCTCAACAATGTGGCATCGTCGAACCTTGCAGGCGCCATATTCGGTGCGTTGTTCCTCAAGCGCTTTGTGAGCGAATCGCCGCGCTGGCTGCACATCGATCTTTATGCCTGGAATTCGAAGGATCGGCCCGGGCGCGGCGTCGGCGCCGAGGCTCAGGCGGTGCGCGGGACATACCGATACCTGGTCGAACGCTACGGGTATGCTTAAAGTAGCGCCATGCCAAAGAAATCCTCCGGTATTGAAACCCGCCGCTATTCGAGTCGGGTGGTCGACGGCGTGAAGCAGACACCCAGCCGCGCGATGTTGCGCGCCGTGGGATTCGTCGATGCTGATTTCGAAAAACCGCAGGTCGGGATCGCTTCCACGTGGAGCAACCTGACCCCGTGCAATATGCACATCGATGTCTTGGCGCGGATGGCGGCGACAGGCGCCGACAGCGCGGGCGCGAAGGCGATCACGTTCAATACCATCACGGTGTCCGATGGCATCTCCATGGGTACGCCCGGGATGCGCTACTCGCTGGTCTCGCGGGAAGTGATCGCCGATTCCATCGAGACGGTGGTGGGCGCACAGGGCTTCGACGGCGTGGTCGCGATCGGCGGCTGCGATAAAAACATGCCGGGCTGCGTGATGGCGCTCGCGCGTCTCGACCGTCCCGCGGTTTTCGTCTACGGCGGTACCATCCGCCCCGGTGCGGACAAGCGCGACATCGTTTCGGTTTTTGAGGCCGTCGGCGGCTACACGCAAGGGTCGGTATCGGAACAGCAACTCAAGTTCGTCGAGCGCACGGCGATTCCCGGTCCGGGCTCCTGCTCCGGAATGTACACGGCCAATACCATGGCATCCGCCATCGAAGCGCTGGGAATGAGCTTGCCCAACAGCTCCGCACAGGAGGCGGTCTCGGAGCACAAGCGCGATGACAGTGAACGAGCCGGGGCGGCGGTGGTGAAATTGATCAAGCAAGGCATCACGCCGCGCCGGATTATGACGCGTAGAGCATTCGAGAATGCGATCACGGTGGTTATCGCGCTCGGCGGCTCAACCAATGCTGTGCTGCACCTACTGGCGATCGCCTCCTCGGCCGATGTCAAACTGAAGCTCGATGACTTCACGCGTATCGGCAAGCGTGTTCCGGTTTTGGCCGACTTAAGGCCCAGCGGCCGTTATTCCATGTCCGAGCTGGTTGCCGTCGGCGGAATCCAGCCGCTCATGAAAACCTTGCTGGATGCCGGCTTGCTGCACGGCGATTGCCTCACCGTGACGGGGGGGACCTTGGCCGAGAATCTCGCAATCGGTGGCCGACTACCCCAAAGACCAACAGATCGTGCGGCCGCTGTTCGATCCGATTAAAAAAGACAGCCACTTGGTGGTCCTGTATGGAAATCTCGCGCCGCAGGGGGCCGTTGCGAAAATCACCGGCAAGGAAGGGCTGCGCTTCAAGGGCAAGGCACGCGTGTTCGATTCCGAGGAAGCGGCACTACAGGGGATCCTAGGCGGCAAAGTGCGCTCCGGCGACGTGGTGGTCATCCGCTATGAGGGGCCAAAAGGCGGGCCGGGCATGCGCGAGATGTTAAGTCCCACCAGCGCCATCATGGGTCTAGGGTCTGGGAAGCGAGGTGGCGCTGATCACCGATGGCCGGTTTTCCGGCGGCAGCCACGGCTTCGTCGTGGGCCATGTAGTCGCCGGAGGCGGCGCTGGGCGGGCCGCTGGCCCTGGTGAGGACCGGCGATGAGATCACGATTGATGCACTACGCCGCGAAATCACTCTGCATGTCGCGGCTGGCGGAACTCAAACGCACGGCGCAAATCATGGTCGGCGCCGAAGCCTTATGCGCGGCGCGGCGCCTTGGCAAAGTATTGCCGGGAGGTCAGCAGCGCATCCTTGGGAGCGGTGACGGACCTGGAACCAGCGGCACCGGCCGCAGCCAAGATGACGTGACCTGGGCCCTCGATACAGCCTATTCCCGGCGCAAGTCGCGCTTGCAGTTCGGGCGGGATATGTGTCAGTCTTCTTTAACTCGCCGAACGGAACTTGAAGGGACGCTGCTGGGAAATCCAGGGTGTGAGTTCGCGGCGTGCGCATCGCGCAAGATCAAGAGCAAGGGGTCAAGGTCGCACTGACTTATGTATAGATACGAAGAGCCATCGTTATTTTCGGGCCGAAGGGGCGCGGCGCTCATCGCCGTCATCCTTCTGCACATTGTCATCGTATGGGGATTTTATACCGGGCTGGCCGGACAACTCGTCCAGAAGATTATTCCGCCGGTGGAAATTGCCCAGATCGAAAAACCCAAGGACATCGACAAGCCGCCGCCGCCGCCGCCCAAGCTCGAAGAAATCAAGCCCTACGTTCCGCCGCCGGAATTCGTCAACATCCAGGCTGCCGCACGCCGAGACCAACGCGATCACCGAGGTCAGCCGTGTGCAGGCGCCTCCGCCGCCGGTTGCTGTGGCGGCGGCGCCGAAGCCCGGCACTCCGATCAGAATGGATCCGAAGCATCCGTTGAAGATCGGCGAAGAGTAGTATCCCGACGCATCCAAGCGCGCCAACGAAGAAGGCCGCTGCGTGGTGCAGATCACGGTGTCGGTCGACGGACGCATTTCGAACGAATCGATACAGACCTGCTCAGACTTCCCGCGCCTGGATGAAGCCTGCCTCAAGGCCGTGCACGGACAGAGGATGATTCCCGCCACGGAAGAGGGTAAGCCCGTGGAAAAGACGGTGACCATTCCGATCGTGTGGAAACTCACAGGTAAATAAACCTGCCATCCAGACCATTTTTTAGATCATTTCATTAATTAAGCTTTTATAAGTAGAGGGAATCGGTCAATGCAAGAGACAGTAGTAGAAAACCCATATGGCCTTGGTGCGCTGATTGCCAACGGCAATATCGTCAGCAGGTCGATCCTCGCCGTTTTGCTGATCATGTCGCTGATGACATGGTTCATCATGATCACCAAGTTTTTCGATCAGCGCCGGCTTCGCAATCAGTCGATCGAGGCGGAAAAGGAGTTCTGGAGCTCCACCACCCTGACCGATGCGATCGCCAAATTGAAGGGCGGTTCCAATCCGTTCCGTGCGCTGGCCGAGACCGGCAAACAGGCCTACGAATATCACGAGGTGAACAAGACGCGCCTGTCGGGCGCGATCGGCACCAGCGAATGGATCACCGAGTCGCTGCAGCGCACCGCGGACGCCATCATCAGCCGGTTGCAAACCGGATTGCCGGTGCTCGCTTCGGTCGGCGCGACGGCGCCGTTCGTCGGCCTGCTCGGCACCGTGATCGGCATCTACAACGCGCTGATCGCGATCGGCGTCTCCGGACAGGGTTCCATCGAAAAGGTGGCAGGCCCCGTCGGCGAGGCCTTGATCATGACCGCCATCGGTCTGGTGGTCGCGGTCCCGGCGGTGTTGGGTTACAACGTGCTTTTGCGCCGCAATAAGGCAGTGCTGGAGCGCGTCAGCCACTTTACCCACGAGTTGCACGCGTACCTGATCTCGGGCGTCAAGATGGGCCTGGGAATGGACAAGCCGCCGGTGTCGGTCGGCGCCAAGCCGGCGACCGCGGCTCGCTAGGAATAGATCTTCATGGCGCTACACGTAGGGGGGCAGGAGGAAGAAGCCCAGGCCATGTCGGATATCAACGTCACGCCCCTGGTGGACGTGATGTTGGTGTTGCTGATCATATTCATCATCACCATCCGGGTCATTCTTCAACAGGTGCCGGTGCAGCTGCCGAAAGCGACCAATTTGGTGACGCAAACCCGGCCGGAAAACATCACCATTGCCGTCGACAAGTCGGGCGGCATTTATTGGAATACTCAGTTGTTGTCGGGTCAGGATGAGTTGTTGAAGCGCCTGCGCGAGATCGTCTCGCAGGATCCGCAGCCCGAAGTGCACATTCGCGGCGATTCGAATGTGAGATACCAGTTCGTGGGCCAGGTACTCGTCGCAACCCAGCGGATCGGCATTCGCAAAGTGGCGTTCATTACCGAGCCGGATCGGCCCACACCGTAGGAGTTTATTCATGGCTATGGCGGTAGGCGGGGGCGGCGAGGGCCAATCCTATTCAGAGATCAACATGACGCCGTTAATCGACGTGATGTTGGTGTTGCTGATCATTTTCATCATCACGCTTCCCAACCAGACGCACGCGGTGAAGATCGACAATCCTCTGCCGCCGCCGCCGAACTTTGTACCGCCGCCGCCGCCCGAGGTCATCGACCTGACGATCGATTTCGACGGCACGCTGCTGTGGAACAAGACCCCGGTGGATCGCACTACCATGCAGGGTTATATCGAGCACGGAAGCGCAGAAGCAGCCGCAGCCCGAAGTGCACATCACGGTCGACAAGTTCGCCAAGTACGAGATCGTGGCGCAGACGTTGGCGGATCTGCAGCATCGCGGCTTGAAGAAGATAGGATTCGTCAACAACGACTTCTTCTAGGTAGGATATCTGTGGAGTGATCTTACGGCGCGCCATGCCTTCAAATGGGGGTTGCGCGCCGTTTGTTTGAGCAACGATGCCGGAGGATTCCGGCTTGTCCCGTACGCAATCATTTCGAGTACAGCGAGGATTGCTAATGAGTCATTTGATACATGAATTCCGACGCTAGTCCGCAGGTGCTGTGCCTGGCGTTGCTGGCCTGATTTGCGCTGCCGCGATTTCGACGCGGCGTTTTCGGCCGATAAGCCCAAGGAGCGAAATCAGCCGGGTCATTGCCAAGGAAATACAGGCTGCCCAGAAGGCCTATCAGGCCAGCCAATGGTCCGAGGTGCTGAAGAACCTGGAAGCGCGGAAACCAAATCCCGCTGACGACCTTCGACAAGAAGACCATCCATGACTTCAAGGGCTACGCATACCTCAAGCTGAACAACTTGAAGGCGGCGCGAGGCGGCCTATGAGGCGGCGTTGGCGACCGGGCGGATACACCCCTGAGGAAACGGCGCAACACCAACAAGTTGCTGTTTCGTCTGGCCGCCAACAATCAGAATTACGCCAAGGCGATGGAGTACGGCAAGCAGGTCACGGAATGCCGGCGTGACCAAAACGGATGACTTCCTGGTGATGGCGCAGCTGTACTACCTGCAAAAGGACTGCAAGGACTCGAATGTCTGGGGCGACAAAGCCATCGCTGCCGCTCGCAAAGCCGGCGAGGCTGCCGAAGGAAAACCTCTATCTGTTCAAGCTGAAGTGCGCGGATGACGCCAACGATACGCCGGGCAAGATGGCGGCGTTGTACGACTTCGTGCGCCTGACCAAGAAGACCGACTACTGGAACAATCTGATCCGGCTCGAGCGCCAGGACGAGCGCGACGATCACAATACCCTGATGATTTATCGGGTCATGTACGACACGAATTCCATGAATGTCGATACCGACTACATCGAAATGGCGCAGCTGCTCGGCGATGCCGGTTTGCCGGGCGAGGCCCAGAGCGTGCTGGAAACGTCGATGTCCTCGACTCTGATGAAAGACGAGCACAAGGAACGCACCACCCGTCTGCTGAACTCAATCAAGACGCGCGCCGATATCGATAAGAAGGGACTGCCGCAACTTGACGCCGAAGCGGCGAAGAATCCCGGCGGGCCAGCTCGATGTCAAGACGGGCGAGGTGTACTTACGGTGTCGGCGACTATGCCAGGTGCGCGTCACCGCCATCAACCGCCGGCATTGCAAAAAGGCCAGATCAAGCACATGGACGAGGCCTATGTCTATCTGGGCCGCTCGCAGGCCTGCTTGAAGAACATTGCCGAGGCGAAGAAGGCATTTGAGGAGCTCAAGACGGTGCCGAACATCAGCCCACGCGTGCTCAAGTTGTAGCGAACTGTACTTTCGGAAACAAGTGGTGGGGCGCTAAGCCTAGGAGGAGCAGTATCATGACGATCAAAGCCGGCGACAAGATGCCCGAGGGCGGCTTTACCCGCATGACCAAGGATGGCCCGCAGAAAGATGACCACCGAGCAGCTGTTCGCCGGTAAGACGGTGGTGCTGTTTTCGGTTCCCGGCGCGTTCACGCCGACCTGCGATGCCAAGCACCTGCCGGGGTTCGTGGAACTCGCGGACCAGATCAAGGCCAAGGGCGTCGATACGATCGCCTGCACCGCCGTGAACGATGTGTTCGTGATGAACGCCTGGGGCAAGCATGGCGGGGTCGGCGACAAGATTCTGATGCTGGCCGACGGCAATGGCGCCTACGTCAAAGCCTTGGGGCTGGAAATGGACGGCACCAAATTCGGCATGGGTACTGCGCGGTCAGCGTTTCGCCATCATCGTCAAAAACGGAGTGGCCGCAACCAGGTCGACGTCGAGGCGCCGGGTGAATTCAAGGTGTCCGCGGCCGACTACGTCCTGAAGCAGCTCTAGCGACTAAGAGCCGACGAGCCGCTCAAGCTCGGGAACGATCTGAAACAGATCGCCCACCAGACCCACGTCGGCCACTTCAAAAATCGGCGCCTCGCCGTCCTTGTTGATCGCCACGATGGTTCGCGCATCCTTGATTCCCGTAAGATGCTGAATCGCCCCGGAGATTCCGATCGCAATGTACATCTCCGGCGAAATGATCTTGCCGGTCTGGCCCGACCTGCATTTCGTTC
Source organism: uncultured Gammaproteobacteria bacterium (assembly GCA_963831765.1). Lineage (GTDB taxonomy): Bacteria > Pseudomonadota > Gammaproteobacteria > Steroidobacterales > Steroidobacteraceae > Bog-1198. The sequence continues at coordinate 473,646 of CAWHRH010000006.1, read as the reverse complement.
GGCGCATACCCGGCATCGACCGCGGCGCGCGAAGCACCCACCGCGGCGCCGATCTTGTCCGCCAGCTTATAACAGCAAGTTGAAATTCTCCGCGCTGCCCAACGCGCGGCCGCCGGATACCACCCGCGCCGCGGTCTGCAGATCCGGGCGATCGGTGGAGCCGGACTTGGCCCCCACGTAGCGCGTGTGCGAGGGCAGCGTCGCGCTCAGAGTCTTCGACTCGATCGCGCCGTTTCCGCCGGCGGGGGCGGCTTGGAAGGAGGCCACGCGCACCGTCGCGATGAGCTTGCGCGCGGCGTCCGCTTCGACAGTGATGATGGCGTTGCCGGCGTAAATCGGCCGGCGAAACCGATAGGCACCCTCGACCGCCATCAAGTCGCTGACCTGCGCAACGCCGAGCAACGCCGCAATCCGCGGCATCAGGTCCTTGCCGAAGCTGGTCGAAGGCCCGAAAATATGCGTGTAGTCGGCGGCCAGCGCCGCGAGCTGCGGTGCGAAGATGGCGGCGAGCGGATGAAGATTTTCCGGTCGATCCACGCGCAGCACCGATTTGACTCCGGATAGCGCTGCGGCCTGCGCGGCGACGGCAGCGGTGTCGGCGCCGAGCACGACGACGCTCAGCTCGGCGTCCGGGATGCTCGGGCGCAGGTGACGCACTTCGCCGTGGAAGGATTCAACGTTTTTCCGTCGTGCTCGCCGACGATCAGTACCTTGTGCATTAGATCAATCCTTTTTTCTTGAGGACGTCGATCAGTTCAGCGGCGTCCTTGACCATGATGCCCTTCTGTCGCTGCGCCGGGGGCTCGGTTTTCACCGTCTTGAGCTGCGCATCGCCGCCGATGCCAAGGGCTGCGAGCGAGGTCACGTCGAGCGGCTTCTTCTTGGCCTTCATGATGTCCGGCAGCTTCACGTAGCGAGGCTCATTCAGCCGCAGATCCACCGTCATGACGGCCGGCAGATCAACCTCAATGGTTTCAAGGCCGGCGTCAACCTCGCGGGTGACGCTTGCCTTGCCGGCGGCGATTTCGATCTTCGAGGCGTAGGTTGCCTGCGGCCGCTCCCAGATCGCGGCGAGCATTTGGCCGGTCTGATTGGCGTCATCGTCGATTGCTTGCTTGCCCAGCAGGATCAAGTCCGGATTTTCCTTTTTTGCCAGCGCGAGAAAGACCTTGGCGGCGGTCAGCGGTTCGACGGCAGCATCCGACTGCACCAGAATCGCGCGATCGGCACCCATGGCCAACGCGGTGCGCAGCTGCTGTTGAGTATCCGCCACGCCGATGCTGACCGCGAGAACCTCGATATTCGCGCCGCGCTCCTTGATGCGCAGTGCCTCCTCGAGCGCGATCTCGTCAAAAGGATTGACGCTCATCTTCACTCCATCGAGCATGACGCCGCCGCCGTCGGGCTTCACCCGAATGCGCACGTTGTAGTCAACGACGCGCTTGATACAGACCATGATCTTCTGCATTCGGACTCCTTAGGCGACGGCTTGTGGCGCATCCTTGGTGTGCGTCTTGGCCTGTTGTTCTGAGAATTTTGTGCTGATTTTAGCCGCGCAGAAACGCAACTTCGGCAATAGGCGTTCAAGGCCGTTCTTGATCGGCATGGCGGACGCCGCGAAGCGAACCATCAAGCTCGCCGAGCACCCGGTCGCCGACGGCGACCGGCACACTGACCGCGATTTCCTCGGAGAGGCGGCGGCGTGCGTACGGACGTGGCATAGCCCTGGGTCTTGATCTCTGCGAGCATGCGCAGGAGTTCGCCCCGGTCGCGCGCCGACCTATCCTCCTCCTTATTGGAGCGTGCCAATATCTCGATCAGCGCGTCGCGGCGGGCGGGCGGGCAATACGCGAGGTGTACCCGGCCGGCGGCGCTGGTCAATAGCGGCAGCTGAAAGCCGGCCGAATACCGTTCAATCGCCAGCGGCGTTGCATGATCGGTTGCCTCGCGCAGCATCATTTTCGTTCCGGACAAGGTGGCGATACTCACCGGCCAGATGATCTCGCTGCACAGGGTGTCGATCATCGGCTTGGCGATTTGCGCGACCCATGTCTCGTCATCGAAGCCGCCGCTCAAGCTGCGCACCCGTATCGTGAGCCGATATCGTTCATCCTTTGCGTCGCGGTAGGTGAACCCGGCCGCCGCACAAGGTTTCCAATATGCGATAGACCGTCGTCCGCGGCAGGCGAATTTCCTGGGCTACCTCTGAAACCGTCGCACCGTCGCGTAAGTTGAGAACAGTGAGCGCATCAAGGCCGCGCGTGAGCGCGCGGATGGGGCGGGTCGAGTCCATGAAACCTCATTGGTGTCGGTGCGGTATCTTAAGGAGCAACACTTCCCTTGTCCACCTTGCGGTCAATCGATAGACTCGCGGCGATGACGCGATATCTCTTGACGCGGTTAGCCGGTGCAATTCCGACGCTGCTCATCATCATTACCGTCACTTTTTTTCTGATGCACGCCGCGCCCGGGGGTCCCTTCGATCGAGAGCAGACGCTCCCGGCGGAAATCACCGCCAATCTGCAGCGTGCCTACGGACTGGATCAGCCGATCTGGGTGCAATACGCACGTTATCTTAAGTCCCTGTCGCATGGCGATTTTGGACCCTCGTTCAAGTACAAGGACTTCTCGGTCACCGAACTGATCGCACAGGGTTTTCCCGTCACGCTGCAACTCGGAATCATCGCGATGTCGCTGGCGTTGATCATCGGTGTCCCTTTGGGAACGTTCGCGGCGCTTCGCCACAACTCCGCAGCCGATGCTGCCGCCATGTCGCTCGCCGTTGTGGGCATCGCGATTCCTTCCTTCGTGGTGCTGCCATTCCTCGCATTGCTGTTCGGCGTGTACCTGCGCTGGCTGCCGGTCGCCGGCTGGGAGCACGGCTCGATCCGGTATCTTGTCCTGCCGACGATTGCACTCGCGCTTCCGCCCCTGGCCTACATCGCACGCCTGACACGCGGCAGCATGCTGGAAGTCATGCGCAGCCACTTCGTGCGCACCGCTTTCGCCAAAGGCCTGCCGTTGCATGTCATTGTCATGCGCCACGCCCTGCGTCCGGCGTTGCTGCCGGTGGCGAGTTATCTTGGTTCCCGCCGTCGCCTCGATCATGACGGGCTCGCTGGTCGTGGAATCCATCGCGGGTCTGCCGGGGATCGGGCGCTATCTGGTTCAGGGCGCGCTCAACCGCGACTACACCCTGGTGCTCGGCATGGTCATCATCTATTCCGCCCTGCTCATCGGCATGGGGCTGGTCGTGGATCTTTTGTATGTGTGGCTCGATCCACGCGTGAGACCGGGAGAGTGAGCGCGCTGGCCGGCGATGCGATTCGGCGCTTCAAGGAGAATCGCGCCGCGGTGGTCGCCTTGTACGTCATCGCGGCCTTGGTGGCATTGGCGCTGATTGGGCCGTGGATCAACTCCAACGACATCCAGACCCTCGATTGGAGGCACCTGGGCTCGCCGCCAGGCTCGGCCGGCGCGCATTGGTTCGGCACCGATAGGTTGGGGCGCGATCTGTTCGCGCGCACGCTCGCCGGTGCGCGCGTCAGCTTGAGTATCGGCGTGGTGGCGAGCGTGGTGAGCTTAGGGTTGGGCGTTGGTTACGGCGCCGTCGCGGGCTACAGCGGCGGCCGCACCGATCATTTGATGATGCGGGTCATCGAGATCCTGAGCGGGCTGCCGCTGATCTTCTTCGTCATTTTCCTGACCGTGATCTTCGGCCGCAGCGAAAGCCTGCTGTTCCTGTCGATCGCCGCCGTCGGCTGGTTGACCATGGCGCGCATCGTGCGCGGACAGACTTTGAGCATACGGCGGCGGGAATTCATCGAAGCCGCGGTGGCCGCAGGTGCCGGCACCGGCCGGATCATCGGCAGGCATGTGGTCCCCAATCTCATCGGACCGGTCATCGTGTATGCGACATTGACCGTGCCGCAAATCATTTTGTTCGAAAGCTTTCTGAGCTTTCTCGGCCTGGGTGTGCAGGAGCCGCGAGCCAGCTTGGGAACCTTGATCGCCGAAGGCGCGGGGGAGATGGAAGCGGCGTCTTGGATCCTGCTGGTGCCCGGCGGTTTTCTCGCGATACTGTTGCTGTGCTTGAATATTTTCGGGGACGGCCTGCGCGACGCGCTCGACGTCAAGGAAGCCTGATGAATGATCCGGTGCTGCGCATCGAGGAGCTGAGCGTGGGCTATGCGCGCCGCCACGCCAGGCTCCAGGTGGTTCAGCAAGTATCGCTCACCGTCGATTCCCGTCGAATGCGTCGGCATTGTCGGAGAATCCGGATCCGGAAAGACGCAGGTTTTCATGGCCGCCATGGGTCTGCTGTCGGACAGTGCAGAGGTGAGCGGCAGCGTCCGCTTCGCTGGCTCGGAGCTGCTGAGAGCCGGCGTGTCGTCCTTGAATCGCGTGCGCGGCTCGAAGCTCACCATGATTTTTCAGGATCCGATGACTTCGCTCACGCCGCATTTGCCAGATCGGCACGCAGCTCGCCGAAGTCCTGGTGTGCCATGCGGGGATGTCATGGCGTGATGCATGGCTGCATGCCCGCCGCATGCTGGAGCGTGTCCACGTGCCCGAACCGGAACTTAGGCTTCGGCAGTATCCGCACGAACTGTCGGGCGGTATGCGCCAAAGAGTCATGATCGGCATGAGTCTGCTGTGCCAGCCGCTGCTTTTGATCGCGGACGAGCCGACTTCGGCGCTGGATGTGACCGTTCAAGCGCAGATCATCGATTTGTTGCGCACCATGCGCGCGGAACTGGATATGGCGCTCATTCTCATCAGTCACGACTTTGGAGCGGTTGCCGGACTCGCCGATAGAATCATTGTGATGTACGCCGGCAGGGTGGTGGAATGTGCCGGGGCGAAAGATTTGTTGGCCCATCCGCGCCACCCCTACACGGCCGGGCTGTTGAAATGCATACCGACCCTGACTGGCCCACGGCTCACGCGATTACCGACCCTGATCGGACAGCCGCCGCGACCCGGAGAGGTCTTGGAGGGCTGCGCCTTCGCGCCTCGATGTCCCCGCGCCGCCGAGCGTTGCCGGGCGGAACGGCCGCCGCTCGAGAGTTCTGCGGGCTATCAGATCGCCTGCCACTTTCCGCTGTCTTCGTGAACGACCCATTGCTGCGGGTTCGTGATCTGTGGGTCGAATTGGGCGGCCGGATGGTGCTCCGGGCCTTGAGTTTCGACCTCTTCGCCGGCGAGACGCTGGGATTGGTCGGAGAGTCAGGATCCGGAAAAACCACGCTCGCCCGAAGTGTTCTGCGCTTGCTGCGCTCATCCTCCGGACGCATCGAGTTTGAAGGCGCGGACCTGCTCGCATGCGATCCCAAGTCGCTGCACGCGCATCGCCGCGATCTGCAGATGGTGTTTCAAGATCCACTGGCCAGCCTGGATCCGCGCCTGACCATTGGTGAGAGCGTTGCTGAGCCGTTGAAGATATTTGAGCCCGGCTTGAACGCTTTCGCCCGGCGGCAGCGGGTCGGCAGCATGTTGGAGCGGGTGGGGCTGCGTCCCGACATGATGTCGCGCTATCCGCACGAATTCAGCGGCGGACAGTGCCAGCGAATCGGCATCGCGCGTGCCATGATACTGAACCCGAAGCTGCTCGTCTGCGATGAGGCGCGTCAGCTCCCTCGATGTGTCCATCCAGGGACAGATCGTCAACTCTGCTGCTCGATCTGCAGCGCGATTCTGGGCATGGCAATGCTCTTCATCAGCCACAATCTCGCGGTGGTAAGGCACTTGAGCCATCGAGTGATGGTTGTCTATCGGGGCAGATCCGGTGGAAATCGCCGCGGCGGATACGCTGTTCGCGGCGCCCGTTCATCCCATACACGCGCGCGCTGCTGGCCGCTATCTCCAACGGGCGCCGCCTGCTGCCGGGGCTCGGGCGTCGCGGCGCCGAGGCCGCAGGGCTGCGCGTATCGTAACCGCTGTCCTTATGCCATCGGCCTGTGCCAGGCCAGCGAGCCGCCGCTCGCCGAGGTCGGTGCGGGGCACTTCGTGGCCTGCCACCGTTCGCACGAGACGCTTAATCCGCTATCCTTCCACCCATGACCATACGAAAACCGGTGAGGCCCAGCGACGGGCTGGCCAATGTACGCTACGAGATTCGCGGCAAGCTGGCGCGGCGCGCCCTGGCATTGGAGCGCCTGGGCTACGACATCGTATCGCTCAACATCGGCAATCCCTACGCGTTCGGATTCCGCACGCCTGAAACGATGCGTCTGGCGATGATCGAAAATCTGCGCCATAGCGAAGGCTATGTGCACCAGAAGGGGATTTTTCCCGCCCGCGAAGCGGTGGTCATGCAGCAGCAGGAACGCGGTGTGCGCGGCGTCACGGCCGAAGAGGTATTCATCGGCAACGGCGTCAGCGAGCTGATCGATCTGACGTTGCGCGCACTGCTGAATCCCGGCGACGAGGTGTTGGTGCCCAGCCCGGACTATCCTCTGTGGACCGCCGCCGTGAATTTGAACACCGGCCGCGCCGTGCATTATCCCTGTCATCCCGGCACGGCTTCATTCCAGACCCGGGGAAATCGAGGCGCTGCATCACCAAGCGCACGCGCGCCATCGTGCATCGTCAACCCGAACAATCCGACCGGGGCGGTCTATCCGCAGGAGACCTTGAGCGCGATCGCGCGGATTGCCGAGAAACATCGGCTGGTGGTGCTATGCGATGAGATCTACGACCACATTTTCTACGATGACGCAGAATTCGTGCCGATGGCGACGTTGGTGCACAACACCTTGTGCTGCACGATGAGCGGACTGTCCAAGGTATATCGAGCCTGCGGCTATCGCGTCGGCTGGGCATCATTCTCCGGCGACGTCGAGAGCGCCGGCGAATACTTGAGCGCTCTGGAACTGCTGTCTTCGCTGCGGCTTTGCAGCAACGTGCCGGGCCAGTGGGCCGTGCAAACGGCCCTTGGCGGCTATCAGAGCATTTTGGAATTGACGCGTCCGGGCGGACGGCTGTACGAATCGCGCCAGGCAATCCTCGATGGGGTGGCGCGCAGCAAGTATCTTAAGTTGGCGCGGCCCATGGGCGCGCTTGTACTCCTTCGTCGAAGTGCGCAGCGACGTGCTGCCGGACTTCGACGATCAGACCTTCGCGCTGGAATTGCTGGAAAAGAAACACGTGCTGGTTGCGCCCGGCGTGAGCTTCAACGTGCCGTATCGCAACGCCTTTCGCATCACCAATCTGCCGGAACCGCGATGTCCTCGACACGGTGTTCGCGCGCATCGACGAACTGCTCGACGCCCAGGCGGCCGGCGGGCCGGAGTTGAAAGTCGTCGGATCCGCGGCAAAGGTCCAGCAGCGCTGAGCACGGAGCGCGTCTCCCCCAGCCTGCTGGCCGCGAATGCGGCGGGACAGACGATACTGGCGCCGAACACCGAACTGGCCGCCGCGTTGTTCGACGCGCTCGAGCGCGCGCAGCGCGAGTCCGGCCGCCGCATCTGGGCCACCCCACGGGTCCGTGATTTCGGGGGCTGGCTGCGCGAAAAGCACGGCGAGCGGCAGCTGGCCAGCGCCGATTCGCCGCGGGTGTTGAGCGATGTCGAAGAGCGCGAGTTGTGGCGGGGCGCAATCGAAAGCACGGATCTGGCGCGCGACTTTCTCGATCCCGGCGGCGCGGCGCGGGCGGCGCGCCGGGCGCGGCGCACGCTTCGGGAATACGATATTCCGCTCGACGCTCTCGCTGCGGAATCCTCGGAAGAGGTGCAGGCGTTTCTCGCCTGGAATCGCGGCTTTCGAGGATCGCTGCCGCGAGTTGAACTGCATCAGCGCCGATGCGTTGCTCGATTCCGTCGCGTTGCCCGACAGCCGCGCTCGCCGGATCCGTCGCCTGGATCGAGAGTCCGGCCTGGCGTCCGGCGGCGCGGCGCTGGCTCACACGCCGTGGCCAGATGCTGCTGCCGCAACCTGGCGCCGCGCTCGGCGCATCGCTGTTGAAAGCGCCGTCGCCGGCCGCCGAGCTGGCGGCCATCGCGGAATGGGCGAGCGCGAACGTCCGAACGCACGAAAATTTTCGCGCCTGGGTGTGCATTCCGGATTTGAGGCGACGCCGCTCGGAGGTCGTCGATGCCATGGATGCCGCCTTGGCGCCGCATCGATTCGATCTGCAAGGCGAATTTGCCGCCGCGCCGTACGCGGTGGCGGGCGGGACTCCGCTCAGCGACTACGCGCCGGTGCGCGCCGCCTTGGATATCTTGGCGGCAACCTTGGGATCGCTGCCCTACCTTGAGTTCAGCGCGCTATTGCGCGCCCCCGAACTCCAGGCAAGCGATGCCGAGGCGAGTGCGGCCGCATTGCTGGACGTGGCGCTGCGCAGGCGGGCCACGAGCGAGGCGGAATTGTCAGCATGGTTGGATCTCGCGGAACAGGTGGCGCGTCAAGAGGAAATGGCCCCCGTGGCCGCCTTGGCGCGCCTGCGCTCGGCGCGCGCAGCGTTGATGGAGCTGCGCGGCGCGCAGCGCTTCAGTGCCTGGGTTGCCGCCTGGATCGGCGCTCTCGAGAAAGGGCCCTGGTCGATGCGTAATCGTTGGTCAAGCGTCGAGTATCAGGCCGCGGAGCGATTCCGCGAATTGTTGGCGACGCTCGCGACGGCCGATGCGATATTTGGCACGCAATCGCGCGGTGCGGCGCAGCGCATCCTGCGCCGCGCGGCGCGCGAAACGGCCTTCCAGCCGCAGACCGGTGTCCCCGCCGTTTGGGTGAGCGGCACAGCTCATCGATCCCTGGCTGAACTACGAGGGAATATGGGTCAGCGGCTGCAGCGATGAGCAATGGCCGACTCCGATTGCGCCGCTGCCGCTGCTGCCGGTCCGGCTGCAACGCGACTACGGCGTCATCCCGGCCTCCGCGGAATCGCAATTGACCCTGGCGAGAGAACTACAGAGCCGCTGGCGATCGCGTGCGGACCACTGCGTGTTCAGCCACGCAGATCCGGGCGACGGCACCTTGAGCGTGCCCAGTCCGGTGCTGCTCGATGTCTTGACCTCCCTCGCAGCGCCGCCGGTCAGCACGGCGCCGCAGCCGCACTGGCGCGCCGCGTGTGCAAACGGGCCGGATCTGGAGATCCTGACCGACGAAGTCGCGCCGCCGTTTTCGCCGCATGAGCGGTCTCGCGGCGTGGCGGCCTTGAAGGCGCAATCGCGCTGTGCGTTTCGCGGCTTCGCCGAAACGCGCCTGGCCGCGCAACGGCTCGAGACCCCGGTACCGGGATTCAACGAGCGCGAACGCGGCGAGCTCACGCACCATGCGCTCGAGCACGTGTGGTCGACGCTGCTGGGTTCAAGTTCGTTGCAGGCCTTGCCGCCCGAGGCGCAGCAAATGCTGCTGACGCAAGCCGCGGCCCGGGCCATTTCCAAGGTGTGCCGGTTTCGCGATCCGGGTCCGCGCTGGCGGCGCCGCGAACGCGCGCGTCTGCAAAACCTGCTCGAGATTTGGCTGGATGTGGAGCGCCGGCGTGCCCCCTTCGTGGTGGAATGTCTGGAGCGCAGCGTCCTGGCAGGCCCCTTTGCCGGCCTCGAGTTTCGCGTGCGCATCGATCGGGTGGATCGATTGGCGGACGATGCGCGGGTGCTGATCGACTACAAAACCGGCGCGGCCACGGTGGATTGGCGCGGCGATCGGCCGGACAACCCGCAGCTGCCGATCTACGCCGTGCTGCTTCCGGAAGCATTGGTCGGCGTGGCGTATGCACAGGTGAAGGCCGGCAACCCGCGGTTTGTGGCCGAGGTGGCGCGACGGGATGTCTTCAAGCCTGGATCGCGTGTCTCGCCGTTGGAAGAGCAGGCGGGCTTTGCGCAGCTGGTCGGCCTCTGGTCGCAGCGGATCGAGAGAATCGCGGGCGAGTTTGCGGCGGGGCGCGCCGAGGTTGCACCCACGTTGAAGGCCTGCAAGAGCTGCGACTTGCACGGACTGTGCAGGGTGCCGGCCGCGCTCGATCTGGCGGCGGAATGAGTGAGACACACAGCATCTTGGACAGCGCCGCCCGCGAACAGGCCATTGCGTCGAACGGTTCGGTGCTGGTGCAGGCGCCGGCCGGCTCGGGAAAGACCACGTTGCTGGTGCAGCGCTATCTACGCCTGCTGACGCGGGTGGACGCGCCGGAACGCATCCTGGCGCTGACCTTTACGCGCCGCGCCGCCCAGGAAATGCGGCGCCGTGTACTTGACGCGCTGAGCGCCGCAGGCCTTGCCGCGTGCCCGCGGGACATGAACCGAAAGACCTGGGATCTGGCGGTGGCCGCGCAACATCACATGCAGGGCTTGAATCTCGAGGTGCAATTGCAGCCCTCGCGGCTGCGCATCGAAACCATCGACGCCTTCAACGCCTGGCTCGCGAAACACCTGCCGATTGCGGCCGGCGCGGGGTCCAACCTCGACATCCTCACCGATGCGCGGCCGGTTTACGAAGAGGCGGCGCGACGCGCCTTGGCGCATGAGCACGATGATCGATTCGGGATTGCGGTTGAGCGCGTGCTCGAACTGGACGATCAACGCTGGACCCACCTGGTCAAGCTCATCGCCGACATGCTGCCGAGCCGTGATCGCTGGCTGCCGCTGCTCGCCGGGCGGCTGCAGACGACCAGCGCCGTGGATGAGGCGCAGCTGGAAGCGGTCCGGGAGCACTTCGACGAAGATCTTCGGCTGCTGGTGAATCGGGTGCTGCTGCGCGCGCGCGATGTGCTCGGCGGCGAGGCCGTCGCGGCGTTGTCGCCCCTGCTGCACGGCGCGGCTCAGCGCACCCTCGATGAGCCGGGGCGGGCACCGTGGCGCCTGGACTCGACGCCGTTGCGATTCGATCATTCAGATGCGGTGCGCTGGCGCAGCGCGGCTGAATCGCTCCTGACCAAGCAGGGACGGTTGCGCATGAAGGTGGATGTGCGCGGCGGATTTCCGCCGCGTTCCGTCGACAAGGCCAAAATGGAAGCGCTACTGGCGCAATTCGCGGGCAATTCGCGCGCGAGCGCTGTCCTCAAGGAATTACGCACCTTGCCGGATCCTGACTACGGCGACGAGGAATGGGGCCGGGTGCGCGAGGTCGCGCAGGTCCTGGTGTTGTCGGCGGCCGAACTGGACGGCGTATTTCGCGAGCACGGAGCGGTCGATTTTGCCGCCATTTCGCTGGCGGCGTTGCGTGCGCTGGGTACGGAGACGGCACCGACGGATTTGAATTTGCGGCTCGACTACCGGCTGCAGCACATTTTGGTCGATGAGTTTCAAGACACCTCCAGCGCGCAGCTCGACCTGGTGCGCCTGCTGACCGCCGGATGGCAGAAGGACGATGGACGCAGCATTTTTTGCGTGGGCGATCCCATGCAGTCCATCTACGGATTTCGCCAGGCGGAGGTACGCGCATTCCTGGAGCTGGCGGAGGAGGGCATCGGCGAGGTGCGCTTCGATGTGCAGCGGTTGCGCAGCAACTTTCGATCCGCCAAGCACTTGGTGGACTGGATCAACGCGTGCTTCGCGCGCATCCTGCCGCGCAACGACGATCGCAATCGCGGCGCAATCGCGTTTCGCCCCGGCGAAGCGGCCCTGGCGAAATCCGACGCCCCCGGTGCGGGCGTGCAATTGCGCCGATACGGAAGCCGCGGCGCCGAATCAGCGGCCATTGCCGACTTGATTGCGGCGCAGCTGACCCTCACCCCATCCTGGCGAATCGCGGTGCTGGTGCGCGCCAAGAACCATGCGCGCGAAATCGCCGCCGGACTGCGTGCGCGCAACATCGCATTTCGCGCGGTGGAAATCGAGCCGCTGCAAGATCGCGCCGCCGTTCGCGACATCATCATGCTCGCGCGCGCCTTGCTGCATTTCGGCGACCGCATCGCCTGGCTGGCGCTGTTGCGCGCGCCATGGGCGGGTCTGTCCCTGGCCGATCTGCTGGTCATCTCGCAGGGCGCCGGGTTGGTGTGGGATGCGATCCGCGAGCCCGCCGTGATGCTGCGTCTCAGCGAGGATGGCCGGACTCGCTGCGAACGATTGAGCGCGACGCTGAACGACGCTTTCGACGTGCGCAATGACAGCGGCGTGGCGCGCTGGATCGAGAGAACCTGGCTCGGCCTGGACGGTCCCCGTTGCGCGGAGGCGCTCGGCGAGCTCGAACTCGCCGGCGCCGCATTCGCGCGGCTCGCAATGCTCGAGGAGCAGGGCATGCCCGATGCCGCGTTGTTGCCGGCGCGCTTTGCGGATCTGTTCGCGGATCATGGCGCCGCGGACACAGTTGAGATCATGACCATCCACAAGGCCAAGGGTCTGGAGTTCGACATGGTGGTCCTGCCGGCGCTCGATCGGTTCGTGCCGCTGCATATCGATCGATTGCTGCTGTCGCATCAATTCGCGCGCACCGGGCGCGACGGCATGGTGATGGCAGCCCGCCCACCCTTGGGTGCTCAAGGGAATTTGTTGTTCGACTTTCTGCGCCGTCAGGTACACGATTCCGCCGAGCTCGAGGCGCAGCGGCTGCTCTACGTCGCCTGTACGCGCGCGAAATCGCGGCTGTGCGCAACGGCGGTGCTGGGGGAGGACGAGCGGCCGCACTCAGGGAGTTTGCTGGCCGTTTTGTGGTCGGTAGCCGGCGATCAATTCGTGGCGCCCGACAGGTATGCTGCCGATTCACCCCAGGCGGAAATTCCCGAGGCGCCTCGCGGCGGACCTTTGCTTCGGCTGCCCGCAAACCTGTTCATCAGCCCTTCGCCGCGTCTCGCGGCACGAAGTCATTTCCCCGGCCATCGAGCGTGAAGAGTGGCCGGTCTTCGACTGGGCGGGAGAAACCGCGCGGCGCGTCGGCAGCCTGGTGCACGCGGAGCTGCAGGCGATGAACATTGGGCGCGCCACGGAGTCCTCGATCCGCGGGCGAGCCGATCATTTCAGACGATGGCTCGTCCTGCACGGTGTGCCGTCCGATCGTTTGGAGCAAGCCGTCGTGCGGGTCACGGAGGCGCTGCTGGCAGTGCATCGAGATCCGAGCGGCCGGTGGATTTTGAAGGCCGGCTATCGCGACGATATGCGGGAACATGCGCTATCGGGACTCACCCAGGGCGAGGTGGTGCGAGTGGTATTTGATCGCAGCTTCATCGATGATGAAGGCGTGCGATGGGTGATCGACTACAAGACCAGCCAGCACTTGGGCGGCGGCGTGGAACAGTTTCTGGACCGCGAGGTGGAGCGCTACAGGCCTCAACTGCAGCGCTATGCGCGCCTCGCCATTCAACTCGGGCCTCAACCGGTTCGATTGGGCCTGTATTTTCCGCTGATGTGCGCCTGGCGCGAGTGGGCCCCCGACGTAGCCGATCCCTAAAACGGCGATTTCTGGAGGTTGACTTCGGCAGTATACTGGATATATAAACAGTATATGAACTTCATCAACGCGAGGGGACTGCCATGATTGGATACGTAACGCTGGGCACGAATAACCTGAAGCGGGCGGCGGCTTTTTATGATGCCCTGTTGGCTGAAATCGGAGCGAAGCGAATGATGGAAGGCGATTCGTTCATCGCTTGGTCGGTGAAGCCGGATTTGCCAGGCCTCGGTGTGACCATGCCCTTCGATAAGAAATCCGCGACCGTCGGCAATGGCGTGATGGTGGCGTTGGTCGTGGATACTGCCGCCAAAGTCAATGCCTTACACAAGAAAGCTCTTGAATTAGGTGCGAAGGATGAGGGTGCGCCGGGGCAACGCTCGCCGGGCTTTTACGCCGGCTATTTTCGAGACCTGGACGGCAATAAGCTCAATTTCTTCGCGGGCGTCTAGGCTCCTGCGCGGCGAGGAGTGTGGTCAAAAGGTAAATTCGAGCTCGACGGGAAAACGCCCTTGCGGAATCCCTGGCCTTGAGTTGCGCCAAGCTGTTGAGTTGGTTGCGCAAGGCTGGGGAAGCCTCGGGGCGTTCCTTGAGCGTGCCCGAGAACACCCCGGTGCGCGTGCCCGGGGAGAGTCGGATTTGCGCTTGAACCTCCAAAGGTCCCCCGGCGTCATTTAAGGTGGCTGTCACGATTCCATCTGGCGCAACGGCGCCTTCGCTCAATTGTAGAACATAGCCGCCTAAGTCCCCCCCCTCGGCGATTCTGTCGGATGAGAGGTCATTGGCTTCGATTCTGCCGCGGATGGATTGCAGCGTGGTGAAATCGGTCTTCAGTTCAGCGAAGCTCAAGGCAGCAATACCCCGCCAACCGGCCGCCAACCCGAGGTCGCGCAAGTTATCAATGGGGCCGCCGCCGTGAATGTTGCTGGCAGCGGCGCCTTGGCGGCTCAGTTGCACCGTGCCGTCGATGACGAAGGCCACTTTGACCCAGTGTATGTCGGCCACCGCCGCCAGACGCAACAGCGACAGCGGGTGAATATGCCACTCGATCGCACCGGCATCGCGCGCGTTGACAATGATTTTTCCCGCGGCCCCATGCAGAAAGCTCCCGGAAAAATCCTCAGCGCGCACTTGCGCGGGCAGAAATCGGCCGATCGTCGAGGCGGGCAGCACGGCAACGATGGCCGGCATCAGGACCATGAGACCGACGAGAACCCAGGGCCAGCGGCGCGCCGGCCGTCGCGCGCCTTCAACGCCGCGGCGGGGCGAAGTTGATGCTGGCATTGACCATTCCGGGTGTGGCCGTGTGATCGAGGGTGATCGACTCGATCGAAAGACCATAGCGGCGGTCGAGGGTGTCGATCCAGGAGATCATGGCGTAAAAATTCCCGGCTTCCAGTTGCACCCGAACCCCGCCGGCGGTGCTGGGCTGCGTGCCGCGCAGCGCGCTTGACAGACCTGATTCGCGCGCGACGCGGTCCACGAGCACCACGGGCGCCTCGCCGGTCGGCGCCGGTATGAGATTCACAGTTCCGGCGAGTTCCGGCGCATGCAAACGCATCCACGCCAGGTCTTCGCGCCGCGTTTCGCTTCCTTTGATGGCGTTCGACACGGCGGATTCCAGCGGCATGAGAATGCCGCCGACAAGAATGATCAACCCTAAGACGACCGCGCCGACGGCAACCACCCGCTGCTCGCGCTGCTGCAAGGATGCATACCAGGCTCGGAGCGCATTCATCGGGGCGCTCGGGAGTCTTGGCTGCGAATATGCAGATGCGCTTCGACGCCGCCGGCCACCGGGTTGGAGGATTGGATTTCCGCAGTGAATCCGTCTTTGCCCACCAGTTGTGTCAATTGCGAGAGCGCCGCAAGGCTCGGTGCATTCACCGTCATATCCAGCGCTTGGTCGCGATAGCTCATGGCATCGATGGTCATCTTGGGCGCGAGAGGCAGCGCGGTGCTCAAACTTTGCACGACACGCAGGAAAGGCTGCGGTCCCGCTCCCATTTTATGAATGAGCTCGAGGCGCGATTGCATCTGGCGGCGAGGATCGGTTTTCACTTCCCCCGGCATGGCCATGGAAAATACCTGCGCCATTTCTCCGTCGAGCGCCGCGGATTCGTGCTTCGCCTGGCGGATCTGCAGCGCCTGGGCAGCCACGTGAACACCCAGGAGCGCCACGGCAAGAATGGCGGCCACGCGCCATTGGCGCCAACGCTCTGCGTAGTCGGAGGTGCGGGCGAACTCGCCCTGCAGAAGGTTCACGGCATCCGCGGAGTCAATGCCGCGCGCCAGCCAGGGTAGCGGGCCGTCCGGCAACAGCTGCACCTTGAGCGATTCGAATTCTTCCATCAACTGCTCAAAATCGCCCTGAACATTCTCCCAGTCGTCGCGCGTCACATAAAGAATCGCGCTTTCCTTTGCTTTGGACGCCGCCGCCGCATCGAGCGGATCGGCGATCACGCCGGCCACCACCAGCGCTTCCTTGATCGGCGAGAGTTCCACGGCGAAAGGAATCGCGCCGGGGCGGCGCACGGCCAGCCTGGAATTTTCCAGCCACATCACCGTTTGTCCCGGATTCTCCGGCATCAACGAAATGTCCGCGTAAATGGCCTGCGGTTCGCAGTCCGGCGGCTTCCAACTCGGACACCCATGACTTGCAGCAGCGGGCGCGACACCACTGCCACGGGCGTTCCGCCGCTCACGCCGGCGCCCGACGGCAAAGCTCAACTGATCGACATCCTCGGTCAGCTGCTCTTCCAATGCGAAGGGCACCGCACGCGCGAGTTTCGACGCCGCTGCCGGGAGGCAGCTCGGGCTCCGCCAGCAGAATCTGGGTGGCGGGTGCGAGCACGATCAACCTTCCCGTGCGCGATACGGCGGCCGCGAGGCTCAGTGGTCCGCGCTGGCGCGTCGGAGCCGGCGCACCGGCCTCATCCAGCGTCAGCCACTCGGTCTCATCCTGCCCGGGCGCAGGGAGTCGTATTAACAGTGATTGCGGCATGAAATTAGGGTGTCCCAAACGAACGCAGCAACGGAGTGACCTTGGTGGTGCCGCGAAACAAAAGACTGTACAAGGTGAACTCATTAGTGCCAAGCGTGACGCGCGTGGTCAGCTGAAAGTATTGGCTGCTGGTATCGATCGGGGAGCCGATGTTCTTCATGGCTGTCTGTCCGGCAAAGCTGGTTGCCACGTTGGTGAAGGTGTTTTTATCGGGAAAGCAACCGGATTTGCGGCCGGCGGCCAGCACCGCCGGGCTGCCCGACCATTCGCCGTTCAATCCTTCCACCAGGCTTTCCAGTACCAGCGCAGGTGCCGTACAAAGATTGATCGAGGTATTGGCATTCGGCAACGCGGTAACGTAGGGTGCGATCTTACGGTAGCGATCGGCGCCGAAGCCCGGCAGATTCATCAACTCGCTGGGCGACATCATCGGCCAGTTGCCGGTTCGATAGGGCGGAGTCTGCGAGGTGTAAACGGCATCCTCCGCGCCGTCCGGAGTGCCTGACGACTATCGTCCTGGTCGATCCAATCGCGCGCGAAGCCGGCCCATTTGGGTTCCACGCCCACCGAGGCCAGCAGACGCTGGAATTGCTCCAGCGGTCTCGGATCTTCGGTGACGCCGTCGGGACCCAGTCGCGCGAGGCTGTTCAAATTGAATCGCCCCTGCATATCCTCCAATGCACCCTGCAGCGTGCCGATGGGCTCACCGTCCGGATTATTGTCGGGCGTGATCGGCAGCGGCTGCGTCGGCTGTGCCCAGGGCGCGGCCAACGTGGTGAGCGCTTGCTGTTCTGCAGATCCTGCACCAGCACATCCGCCGCCAGCGCTTCCGCGCCCAGAGCCGAAATGCAGCGCCTGCTCGGCCGCGAGTACGCCGACGGTGCGGCGCTGCTCCAGAAATCCGTCGAAGCTCAGTTTCGTGGCGAGAATGGTGGCGAGCGCCACCAGGATGAGTGCGATGATCAACGCCACGCCGCGCTGCCGGCGCGGCGGAGCCGAATGGCGCCTCACCCGGACACCTCGATGAGACGGCGGACGGCTCCCCAATCCTTGAACTGAATGATGAGCTCCACCGCGACGGGCCGCGATTGCAAGTCGAGCGTATCGGGGCGCCCACCACGGTTGCGGCTTCCGGCCAGTGGTTTTGCCAGGTTTGATTGCCATCGAGATAGCGCAGCTGCACTCCCTGTACGCCGGTGAGCAGATCCTGCACCACCGGTTTGTTGCCGTGCACGATATCCAAATTGACCTGATAGCTGCGCTTGAGCACATCGCCCACCAGCGCATAGGAAACCCGCTGCAGGGTGCTGCGCTGACTGCCTGCGGTGTTGGACCAGCCGCTGCGCGTCAATTCGAGCAGCGAAATTGCATTCTGGTCCGTGCTCGATCCGAAGCTCGAGCTGGAGTTGAAAGTGAGACCGGGGGGTGCGGACGAGTTGAGGCCGGAAGAGCTCGGGGCCGCCAATCCGGAGCTGGAACTGGTGCTCGCACCCAAGCTGGACGAGGTTGCTGTCACGGTGCCGGCGCCGGGCGTGCCGTGCATCGCCGGTAGCCGGCTTTGACCCAGCATGTCGCGCACCGGGCGCGGAACCGCCTGCGCGATGTCCTGCACCATGATGCGCATGCCGAATTCGATTTCCCGTGAGCGCTTCAGCGATTCCTCGGTGCGCTCCGCGGAAATGCGCGCGGCACGGTAGGTCGAATAGCCCAGTGCCGCCATGATGGCGAGGATCAGCAACGCCACCAGGATCTCAATCAACGTAAAGCCCGCGGAGGCACCTCGGAATTTGATGCGCGCGTTCATGGCGTGGTGGGCGGCTGGATGGGCGCAGGCGACGGTACGACCGGCCTAATCGGAGTTCCGCCGGTCGGGCTGCCGGGGGTCGGACTGCCGGGGGTTCCGGGGGTTGGGGTACCGGGCACCGGCGCGGGCGTAGCGCCCGGGGCCGCCGCGGTCGGCGCGGTGCCGGATGTCCAATCAGCAACGGTCACGGCGGGCGGGCCGACGGCCTGACCCAAAAAGCCGATTGCCTGCGCGACAGGATTGCCCTTGGTCTTGGAATCGCCCAGGTATACCCGCACCACCACGCGCTTCATGCTGCCGATGGTGGTGTCGAAGTAGCGAGTGTCGTAATGCCACTTGCGATTGGCGAAATCGAGCTCGCCGGTGTCGGTGTTTTGCCCGAACTTGATGAGGTTCAGCCGCACCTCCGACAGGCGATTGAGCGCGATCCACTGGGCGAGGGTCTTATCGCGCAAATAGCCGCTGGTGCGCGCGGTGCCGTTGACCGCGACCATCAGAGCTGTCAGGCCAATTGCGACGATCACCAGCGCCACCAGCACTTCGACCAAGGTAAACCCGCGGGCATTCAAGTGCGCTTCTCCACCGGGTTGGAGACAGCGTTGGATTTCTCGCGCGTTATCTTGCCGAGGGCGTCGCCATCGACTGCGGCTTTCGCCTGCGTCGCTTCGCGCAGCAAGGTCAGCCTGAAAGGCGTACCTTCGCCGCTGGCGGCGATCGCGACCTGAGGGCCCGGCGAATCATCGCTGGCGAAAGTGCGGTCGATGGGCTTGATGACCACGAGTTGCGAATCGAGCTCCAGCTGAAAGGTGATTCCCTTCGGCAATTGCCGATGCCGGTATTCGCGCTCTTGATCCATCCTCATCCACCGATTCGCGGCGCGTATCGTAGACGACGAATTCGTACGCGGTGGGTTCGATGCGCAGACCGAAATCGCGGCCCTCCAGCAGCGCGCGATCATGCAGCAGGCCGACCAGTCCTTCGATGCGCCGGCTTTCCTCGTCCAGCTGGCTGTCGCGCGCGCTGCTGCTCACCGACAGCACGGTGAGCGAGATGACCACGGCCATGATCAAGATCACCACCAGAATCTCGACCAGAGTGAAGCCCTTGCTGCGCATGCCGCGCCACGCCGAAGCGAGGCCTACTTCTGTTCGAGGGTCTAGCTGGTGATATCCGCGTCAACGCCCTCGCCGCCGGGTTTGCCGTCGCGACCATACGAAGTGATGTCGTATTCGCGTCCATCCGCGCCCGGGCTCGATATAAACGTACGGGTTGTGCCAGGGATCCTTGGGGATCGAGGGCAGGTAGCCATGGGCCGGGTAGTTGGTGATGGTGGGGTCGACCGGCTGTTTGACCAGCGCCTGCAGGCCCTGTTCCGTGGTGGGATATTTGAAGTTGTCCAGCCGGTACAGGTCCAACGCGGTCTCGATCGAGCGGATATCGGTATGCGCTGCGGTTATTCGGGCCGTATCGACCTTACCCAGAATATTGGGCACCACGAGCGCGCCCAGCACTGCCAGAATGACCACGACGACCATGATCTCGATTAGGGTAAAACCGCTTTGGCGATTGCGCATAATGACCTCGATAATTCGTTGAATGATAGCAAAATAGGCGAACCACGATGCCCCGTGAGGCCGCAAATCGATTCGCACCTATCGCATGCCGCCCTACAGTGGGATCGCGGCCGATGGATTTGGTTGCTTCTGATTTTGCTGGTGCTGAGCGTCGTGTTGGGTCTTGGCGACAGCGTCGAGTGCGCTGCTGCGCTATGATCGCAGCGCAATTGCGGCAGGCGGTTGGTGGCGGTTGCTTACCGCCCACATCGTGCACCTGGATGCGCATCACCTGATTCTCAACGAGCTGGGCCTGGTGCTGATGTGGTCCCTGTTCGCGCAGGATTACGATGCGGACGAATGGTGCGCGATCGTGCTGGCCGGCGCATTGGCCATCAGTTCCGGACTTTGGTGGCTGAGTCCGCGCGTAGGCTGGTATGTGGGCGCCTCCGGCGTGCTGCACACGGTGATGGCCGCCGGCGCAGCGAAGCACCTGGTCGAGCGGGTTTGGGATCGCTGGATACTGTTTTTGGGATTGTGCGCCAAATTGGCGTGGGAGCAATGGGGCGGGCAGCCCCGCGCCGCTGGTCGTGGTCGACGCGCATCTGTATGGTGCGGCCTGTGGGTTTGCGGTTGGGGCTGCACTGTCGTGGCGGACCGCTATAATTCGCCACCACGTCGCGCCCAAGGGATAGAAATAATGTCGCTCGCGTTCGTATTTCCCGGCCAGGCTTCGCAGTCCATCGGCATGATGAGTGCGCTGGCAGCGGTCTCGCCGGTGATCGAAGCGACCTTTGCCGAGGCGAGCGACGGTGTTGGGCTACGATCTGTGGCAGCGGTGTCAGGAAGGGCCCGCGGAGTTGCTCAACGCCACGGAGTGCACTCAGCCCGCCATGCTGACGGCCGGAATCGCGACCTACCGGCTGTGGCGCGAGCGCGGCGGCGCCGTGCCCGCCATGATGGCGGGCCACAGTCTCGGCGAGTTCAGCGCACTGGTGGCTGCCGGTATTCTGGACTTCACGACCGCCGTGGACCTGGTGAGATATCGCGGCGAACTGATGCAGGCGGCGGTGCCGAGCGGACAGGGCGCGATTGCGGCCATCCTTGGGCTCGAGGACACGGACGTCGAAGAGGCCTGCCGGGAGGCCGCGCAAGGCGAGGTGGTGGAGGCGGTCAATTTCAATGCGCCTGGGCAGGTGGTGATCGCGGGTCACGCCGTCGCGGTGGCGCGCGCCATCGAGATCGCCACCGCCAAGGGTGCGCGACGCGCGATGGCGCTGCCCATGAGCGTTCCCGCGCACTGCTCGCTCATGCAGCCGGCCGCCGAAAAACTGCGGATTCGGCTCGACGGACACCCGGATCGCGGCAGCATTCCGACGTCAGGGTGTACGGCGTCGATTGCAAGATTCACACGGATGCCGATGACATCCGCGCCGGTCTGGTCAAGCAGCTGGAGACGCCGGTGTATTGGGCGCCGACCGTGCGCACCATGATCGCGGCGGGCGCGACCCGTATTGTCGAATGCGGGCCCGGCAAGGTGCTGACCGGCTTGAACCGCCGGATCGACAAGAATCGGGATCTTAAAATGCTGGCGCTGGAGGATCCGCCGGCCTTCGACGAGGCGTTGAGCTTGGGAGGCTCCTGAGGTGAAGCAGATGTTGAACGGAGAAATTGCCTTGGTGACCGGCGCGTCGCGCGGCATCGGTGCGGCCATTGCCGAGCGATTGGCCGCCGACGGCGCCCGCGTCATCGGCACGGCCACCACCGCGGAAGGGGCGGCGCGCATCACCGGAGAACTTGAGCGCGCACGGCGGACGCGGCGCGGTGCTCGATGTCGCAAGCCAGGAATCGATCGATGCGCTGCTCGCGGACATCGAGAGCCAAGGAAGGGGCGGTCGGCATTCTTTGCAACAACGCCGGCATCACGCGCGACACCCTGCTTGTTGCGCATGAAGCAGGATGATTGGGACGCGGTGCTGCAGACCAACCTGGCCTCGGTGTTCCGGCTGTCACAAGGCGGTTTTGCGCGGCATGATGAAGGCCCGCAAGGGCCGCATCATCAGCATCACCTCGGTGGTCGGCCTCACCGGCAATCCCGGGCCAGGCCAACTACGCCGCCGCCAAGGCCGGAATCATCGGTTTTACCAAATCCCTGGCCCGGGAGGTCGGTTCGCGCGGCATCACGGTCAACGCGATCGCGCCCGGATTCATCGACACCGACATGACCCGGGCCTTGAGCGAGGCGCAGCGCGCCGCGCTGAACGCCCAGATTCCCTTGGGAAGGCTGGGCCAGCCGGCCGACATTGCGGCGGCGGTGGCCTTTCTGTGCTCCCCCGACGGCGCCTACATCACCGGCGAGACACTGCACGTGAATGGCGGGATGTACATGCCTTGAGGGCCGTTTGGACCCTAAGTTGCCGCTCGTTTTGTCAAGACGACTGGGGGCCGGGTTGCCACCAAATGTGCGTTCATAGGTAGCCGTCGTCGCCGCGTTCACATAAAATACGCGCCCGGTCGATGCCAGAGGCTGGTCGCGGGCTTTCTTAAATCGCATGAATAGCAATTCCGAGAGGACACCATAACGATGAGTACTGTTGAGCAGCAGGTTAAAAAGATCGTGGCCGAACAGCTGGGCGTGAAAGAAGAAGAAGTCACCAATGACGCCTCGTTCGTTGACGATCTGGGGGCAGACTCGCTGGACACGGTGGAACTGGTGATGGCGCTCGAGGAAGAATTCGAGACGGAAATTCCGGACGAGGATGCCGAAAAAATCACCACCGTTCAGCAGGCCATCGACTACATCAATTCGCACAAGGGCAAGGCCTAAGCCCATTAGGCCGCGTCAGCATCTCCTTGGGTCCTCTGGCGATGCTCGTCTATTGCTCAATCCTTGAGTAGGAGTTGCTGTTGAGCAAACGACGCGTCGTCATCACGGGTCTTGGAATCGTCTCGCCGGTGGGCAATGACGTGGCGACCGCGTGGGCCACCATCCTGGCCGGGCCGCAGCGGCATCGCAGCCGATACAGCGATTCGATACCACCAACTTTCCAACGCACTTCGGCGGCGAGATCCGGAATCTGGATCTGGAGACCCTACATGACGCCGAAGGATGCACGCCGCATGGACGCCTTCATGCAGTACGGCGTGGTCGCCGGCATGCAGGCGATGCGCGATTCGGGGCTTGCAGGTCACCGAGGCGAATTCCGATCGCATCGGCATCATGATGGGTTCCGGCATGGGCGGCCTCGAGTCGATCGAGGAAACCTACGACAAGTATCTGGAAACGCATTCGCCGAAGAAGGTGTCGCCGTTCTTCATACCCGGCCAGCATCATCAATCTGGTCAGCGGACATCTGTCGATCATTTTCAAGATCACCGGTCCCAATCTCGCCGTCGCCACCGCCTGCACGACCTCGACGCACGCGCTGGGCTTGGCGATGCGCCTGATCCAGTACGGCGATGCGGACGCGATGCTGGCCGGCGGCTCGGAAATGGCGACCTGCGTCACGGGCATGAGCGGCTTCGCCCAGGCCAAGGCGCTGTCGCAGCGCAATGACGACCCGCAGGCGGCCAGCCGTCCCTGGGACAAGGATCGCGACGGCTTCGTCATGGGCGACGGCGCCGGCGCCATGATGCTCGAGGAGTACGAGCAGGCGAAGGCGCGCGGCGCGAACATCTATGCCGAGATCGTCGGTTTCGGCATGAGCGGCGATGCGTTCCACGTCACCGCGCCGCCGGAGGACGGCGAAGGCGCGCGCAAGGCCATGTCGAAGGCGCTCGAGCGATGCACGCTTGAATCCCGAGCAAGTGCAGTACGTCAACGCGCACGCCACCTCGACGGAACTGGGCGATCGCGCGGAGACCCTGGCCATCCGACGCGCGTTCGGCGCTGCGGCCGACAAGCTGGCCGTCAGTTCCACCAAATCGATGACCGGACACCTGCTGGGCGCCGCCGGAGCGGTCGAGGCGATCTTCTCCGTGCTGGCGCTTGCGCGATCAGGTGGCGCCGCCCACCATCAATCTGCATCAACCGGGCGAGGGCTGCGATCTGGACTACGTGCCGAATACGGCGCGCCCCATGACGCTCGAATACACCCTTTCCAATTCCTTTGGGTTCGGTGGCACCAACGGTTCGCTCATTTTCCGCCGCATTTGAGCCGCTGGATCTCGTCGAGCGGTTTCCGGAGAGCTATCCGGGGCTTCTCGAGAGTGGTGCGACAATCGTGGCGGGCCAGCGGAGCGCGCTTCGACATACTGCCCATGGCGTCAGGCGAATCGTTGCGGCTGGACTCGCAACGCGCGGTCTCCGGCGAGTTCGCAAACGGCGCCGGTTTTCTAAGCGCACTCGAAAATTGGTGGAAGGCGTTGCGGCTGCCCGCTGCCCGCGGCTGAATCCGATCCGTCCTTGCCGTTCACCGGCGGCTGGCTGCTGTACCTAGGCTACGAGCTGGCTGCGGAGATCGAACCGCGCCTGATGATGCCGCCGAGTACCGATCCGGTCATCGCGCTCGCGATTCGCGCGCCGGCGGCGTGGATGCGCGATCGGGCGACCGGCAAGGCGTGGCTCGTGGCCGAGCCAGGCTGCGAAGCGCTGCTCGATGAGTTCGAGGAGCGTGTGCGAAATTTACGCCGGTGCCGGTGTCGATGCGGGCGCGTCATTTGCCATCGAAGAGGAGAATCCGGAGACCTTCTTGCGCGCCGTGCACCGGGCTTTGGAGTACACGGCCGCGGGCGATGTGTATCAAACCAATCTGTCGCGCGAGTGGCAGGGCCGCGCTGCGCGGCACGTCAGTCCGGTGGACATCTACCAGCGCCTGCGCGCCACCAATCCCAGCCCCTTGCGGCGCTGCTTTGTTGCCCGGATTTTGCACTGTTGAGTTCTTCGCCGGAACGCCTGGTGGCGATTCGCGGAAACAGCGTCGCGACGCGGCCGATCGCCGGCACCCGGCCGCGCGGTGTAACCGCGGCGGATGATGAGGCGCTGATCCGCTCGCTGCTCAACAACGAGAAAGAGCGCGCCGAGCATGTCATGCTCATCGATTTGGAGCGCAATGACCTGGGCCGTGTGTGCGAGGGCGGTTCGGTGCGGGTCGACGAGTACATGAGCTGTCGAGACCTATGCTCATGTGCATCACATCGTCTCGAATGTGAGCGGCCGTCTGCGCGACGACGTATCGCCCATCGAGGTGATTCGCGCCTTGTTTCCCGGCGGGACGATCACCGGATGTCCCAAGGTTCGCTGCATGGAGATCATCGCGGAACTCGAAGCATGCAGCCGCGGCGCCTACACGGGGTCGATCGGCTACTTGAATCGCGACGGCAGCTGCGATCTGAACATCCTGATTCGCACCATCACGGTGCAGGGTTCGGCGGTTCGCTTTCGCGCCGGCGCCGGCATCGTGGCGGATTCGAATCCGGCCCAGGAATTGGCTGAGACTCGCGCCAAGGCCGAAGGGATGCTGCGCGCACTGGACGTGCTGCGTTGAGCACCTGGATCAATGGCCGGCGGCGCACGACCCTCGATTGCAGCGACCGAGGCCTGCAGTACGGCGACGGTGTTTTCGAAACCATGCGGGTGCTTAAGGGGCGGATCCGGTTGCTGGAATTGCACCTTGACCGGCTCTATCTGGGATGCCGCGCGCTGAAGCTCAAGGCACCGGAGCGGCAGATGCTGCGTTTGGAACTCACGCTCCGGGCAGCCGCCGCCGCAACGGCGTTCTGAAGCTCATCGTCACCCGCGGCAGTGGTCCGCGCGGCTATCGGCCGTCGGGAGCGGAACGCTGCACGCGAATTGTTTCCCTGCATCGCATTGGCGCATCGTGGAGCGGCGGATGAATCCGTCCCGGTACGGCTGCGCGTCTGCGCCACTCCGCTCGGTGCCAACCCCGCGCTCGCGGGTCTTAAGACGCTGAACCGTCTGGAGTCGGTCCTGGCGCGCGCCGAATGGAAGGATGCACGAATCTGGGATGGACTGATGCGCGATGCCGACGGTAACTTCGTCTGCGGCAGCATGTCCAACCTGTTTTTGCGGCGAGGCAGCGTTTTGCTGACCCCGCCGCTGGATCGATGCGGTGTCGCCGGCGTGATGCGCCGCTGGATTTTGCAACATGCCGGTACCATGAGCCTGCGCGCAGTCGAACGCCGCATCCGCTGGCCGGATCTCAGATCCGCCGAGGAGGTGTTTATGTGCAACGCCGTCGCGGGAATAAGATCCGTGCGTTCGATCGAGGGCGTGCAGCGGGGGACTGTTAGATTTCGGCGGTGGGACTCCGCCGAACGCCTGCGTTCTCTCCTGGACACGTTATGAAGTATTTCCCGCGCGTGATCGTACCGCTGCTGCTCATGTTGCTGCTGGGCGCGGCGGCCCTGTTTTGGAACGGGCTGCGCAGCCTGGATGCGCCGCTCAATTTGAAATCCACCTTGCGTTTCAAGGTTTCGCCCGGAATGAGCTTTGCCCATCTGGCGTCGGATCTGGCGGCGCAGGGAGTCGTTGAACAGCCCAGAGCCTGGATGCTCTACGCTCGATGGAAGGGATTGGCTTCCGCCGTCAAGGCCGGGGAATATGAAATTCAGCCGGGAATCGACGCCGCGGGAACTATTGACCAAAATGGTGAACGGGCAGGTTCTGCTGCACTCCTTCACCATCGTCGATGGCTGGCGCGTTGCAGGATCTGCTCGAGGCCTTGCGCCGCAATCCGGACATTGCAGCCACCTTGCCGGCGCAGGCAAGTACCTGCGGCGCAGGCGGCCGGCGTCATGGAGAAACTGGGTGCGCCCGGCACCGACGCTGAGGGACAATTCCTGCCGGAGACCTATCGTTTCGTCGGCGGCACCACGGACATCGAATTGCTGCGGATCAGGCGCATGCGGCCCTGGTCAAGGAACTGGATTCGGCCTGGGCGACGCGCGATCCGGATCTGCCGCTGCACAACACCTACGAATTGCTGATCATGGCCTCGATCGTCGAGAAAGAGAGCGGCGTGCCGCAGGAACTCGGCAAGATCGCCGGTCTGTACCTGCACCGCTTGAGCATCGGCATGCGGCTTGCAGGCGGATCCCACCATCATCTACGGCATGGGCGAGCGCTACGATGGTGACATTCGCACCGTGGATCTGCGAACCGATGGGCCCTACAACACCTATACGCGCGCGGGATTGCCGCCAACGCCCATCGCGCTGGCAGGCGCGGCCGTGATTCGCGCCACCGCTCACCCGGAAAAGACCGATGCCTTGTATTTTGTGGCCTCGGGCAAGCCGCGACGGCAGCCATGTGTTTTCGGCCACGCTCGAGGCGCACAACGCCGCCGTGGCGGCTTATCTTTCGCGGCAACGGCAAAAGGCTGCGCAGGATGCTTCGCGATGAGCGCCGTAGGACGATTCATCACGCTGGAGGGCATCGAGGGCGTCGGCAAGAGCACGCAAATCGCGCGCCTCTCGGCGCAGCTCACGGGACTGGGAATCGCTCATGTGCTGACGCGCGAGCCGGGCGGTACTCCCCTGGCGGAAAGCATTCGCCAGTTGGTGCTCGCGGCGCGCGAGGAGACGCTGCCGCCAACCGCCGAACTCCTGCTGATGTTCGCCGCGCGAGCCGTGCATTTGAAAAATCACGTGGAACCGAATCTGCGTGCAGGACGCTGGGTGATTTGCGATCGATTCACGGACGCGACCTATGCCTATCAAGGAGGCGGTCGGCGCTTGAAGGTGGATCAGATCCGCGAATTGGAAACCATGGTTCAAGGGAGCTTGCGCCCCGATCTGACCATTTTACTCGATGCGCCGGTGCGCGATGCGTTGGCGCGCGCGGCGGCACGAAATGCAGGATCGCCGGCGGATCGCTTTGAAAGCGAGAGAAGCGAATTTTTCGAGCGCGTCAGATCTGCATATCTGGCGCGCGCGGCGGCGGAACCCGAGCGCATCGCGGTTGTCGATGCCGACTCTGTCGGTCGATGAAGTGAGCGCGAAGATTCTGGCTCTGCTGAGGGAAAGATCATGGATTTCCTGAGCGCCGATTCGCTGCCGTGGCTCCAGGACGCGCAGCAGCGGCTGCGCGGCGCCTTGAGCGCCGGCCGGCTGCCGCATTCGTTGTTGCTCATCAGCGCGCCGGGCTTGGGCGCGGAAGCAATTGGCGAATTGGATCGCTGCCCTGGCGCTGTGCGAGTCGGCCGGTGCACGCCCCTGCGACGCTTGCGCCTCGTGCCGGTTGCTGCGCGCGGACACGCATCCTGACGTGCATGTCGTGCGCCTCGAGGAGGACGCTCAGCAGATCAAGATCGATCAGGTTCGCGAACTGATCGAGTCCTTGACGCTGAAGAGCTATCGCGGCGGCTACAAGGTCGGGCATCATCGAAGGCGCCGAAGCGCTGAATGCCAATGGCGCCAACGCTTTCTTGAAGACCTTGGAGGAGCCGACCGCCGCACACCATGCTCATCATGATCGCGAGACCGAGTCATCGTCTGCCGGCGACCATCGCAAGCCGCTGCCTGCGCCTTGACTCTGCGGCCGCCGTCGACGGAGGCGGCGGTTGCCTGGCTGTCAGGCAAACTCTCCGGCCGGCCAACGCATGGGGCCCGGCGCTCGCGCTGGCCGGCGGAGCGCCGCTGCTGGCGCTGCAATTGGACGGCGCGGGGCTTGCCGCGCTCGATGCCGATATGCGGCAAAGCATGGCGGAGCTGGCGCGCGGCGCCGTGGATGTGACCTTGCTGGCGGAGCGCTGGGTAAGATCGAATCCGGGACGTGCGTATCACTTGGCTTGAGAACTGGATCACACAGCGCGTACAAGCGCTGCTGGGAGCTGATGGCTTCGCATCAAACTGCGGAACCGGTCCGCTTGCCTGCCGCTTTACTTAAGCCCAAGATAAGAGCTCTATTCGAGCTGCTGGACGCTGCGCGCGACGTCAGGCGTCTTGCGTCGACCGGTATGAATCAACAATTGGCGCTCGAGGCCTTGCTGGTCGGTGGTCGAACCGCGCTGGCGAAGTGAGATTATTGTGGGAATCGTAGGAATTGAGAAGTCCAAGCAATAAACCCGGTCTGCTGACCCTGACCATCAAGGACAAGAGTGCGCTGTATCTTGCCTATATGCCGTTCGTGAAGAACGGCGGCCTGTTCATTCCCACGAACAGCAACTACCGTTTGGGCGACGAAGTGTTCATGCTGCTGAACCTCATGGGCGAGGAAGAAAAGCTGCCGGTGGCCGGGCGCGTGATATGGATGACGCCGAAAGGTGCGCAGGGCAAAAGAACGGCCGGCATCGGCGTGCAGTTCAGCGATCAGGATCGCGGCAACACGCAGAAGAAAATCGAGAACTATCTCGCCGGCGCGCTCGGCGGCGACAAACCGACGCACACCATGTAGTTCAGCGCCACGGGGCCGCATTCCTCAAGGGGAGGGCGAGCTTTGCGGAGCCGGCTGCTTTTGAATCGGCTCGATGTAAACCGGCGGCGGTTCGATGCTGAGCGGTTTGTGCGGCGCCCTGATCAGATACACCGACCCGGCGACAATGAGCAGCACGAACAGTATCGCTAGATACTTGTACTCCGCGAGCAGCGATCGAGGCTTGTACTCGAATCTCGGTCTCGGCACGAAGCTGTTGGGCGCGTTATCCACTGCGGGAGCGCGCAGCCTCGCTGGCAGCGAGGCCGCCCTTCAATACGTAGGCTTCGAATCCGCGTTCGCTCAAGATGTATGCCGCGGCGGAGCTGCGCCGGCCGGTGTCGCAGCACACGACGTAGGGCGTGTTCTTGTCCAACGCGTTGATCTTCAGCCGGATGAAGTACAGCGGAATATTCACCGCATCGTCGATACGAAAGTTCTGAAACTCGCTCGGCAGGCGCACGTCGAGCCACTTGCCGCCCTTGGCGACGATTTCCCGGGCTTTCTGCTGATCCACCCATTGCAGCAACGGCTCGTTGAGCAGCGTCTGAAAATCGCTCTTCCCCAGCCGCATCAGCGTACCGTCGCTGGACATGGTGACGGTGGCGTTGCGCTTGGCCTCGGCAATGAGCGCTTCCTCGCCGAAGCTGTCGCCGGGGCCCAATTCCGCCAGCTTGATGCCCTCCTTGTTGAGCGGCGTCTCGCGCGTCACGAGGCACTTGCCGGAGACCACGACGTAGAAGAAATCGCCCTCGGTGCCCTGTTTGATCACGACATCGCCGGTGCGATAGTTGATCCGCTGCATTCGCATGAAAATCGCTTGAATGTTGGCGGGCGGAATGCGATGGAAAGCCTTGGTCTGCAGCAGCGTGGTCATCCAATCGCCGGTCTCGGCCAGCGCATCGCCGCCCAACTCGGACACTTCGTACTGGCCGGTCTGGTCCCAGGTCAGCAGCACGTCGAGCAGATCGCTGTCGATCATGATGTATTCGATATCCATCGCGGCGCGTGCCGTGAACTTTCGCGGTAGTCCGGGTGCAAGCGCGGCCCGCGCTTCCGGCGTACCGGCCTTGATGATACCCATGGTGCGATCATCGGCCCGCAGCTCGACCTGGCCGGCAACCAGATAAAAGGTACGTTTGTCGGTATCGCCTTCCTTGAACAGCACGCGGCCGGCGCCCAGTTCGCGCACCACGGTTTTACGGGCAAGCGCGTGCAGGTTTTCCGCCTTCAGGCCGTCGAGCGGCGAAAATGTCTTCAAAACAGAGAGATCGAGAGGTCGTTCATCCATCGAAAATTTCTTCAGCCCCTAGGCGTTCAACCCTATGATTTTGCCGATGAATGCTACCATACGCCGCGGCAGCCCCGGGCACGTAGTGGGTCACAGTGAAGTCTTACGGAGCAAGCAGGCGCCAGCCTGCGTCCGGTCGAAAGCGTTCGCCATAGCGCTGCAGCGAGTGCGTTCAAGCGCGTCGTCACGCTGTCTATCCCCAGACTTTGGCATAGTGCAACGGTCCGCCGCGAAATGGCGCGAAACCGGTCGCAAATATCGCTGCCGGCATCCAGCAAATCCGCATCGGCCACGCATCCTTCGCGCAAACAGGCGACGGCCTCGTTGAGCATGGGCAGAATCAGCCGGTCCTCGAGATCCGGCGGCATTGCGATGCCTCGCGTGGGCTCTTTTTGCGCCTTGCCGTCCTGCCATCGATAGAAGCCTTCCCCGCTTTTGCGTCCCAGTTTTTTCTGCTCGACCAACTTGATCAAGGTCTGCGGCACGTCTCGTCCGAAGGCGGCGCTCAAGACCCGACCGACGTGCAGGGATACATCCAAGCCGACCACATCGGTCAGTTCGAGCGGTCCCAAGGGCATGCCGAACTGTACCGCCGCCTGGTCGATGAGCGCGGCGGGAATGCCGGCTTCCAGCGCAAACAGAGCCTCGTTGACGTACGGTGTGAGGATGCGGTTGACGACGAAACCCGGCGAGCTCTTGCAGGGCAGCGGCAGCTTGTCGAGCTTGCGGGTGAATCTCATAGCATCTTGCACAGCCTGCGGATGCGTGCGCGAACCCTGCACCACCTCGACCAGCTGCATTTGTGCGACCGGATTGAAGAAATGTATGCCGACCAGCCGTGCGGGGTCGTTCAGCGTCGGAGCAGAGCGTCTCGATCTGAATGCTCGAAGTGTTGGTGGCCAGCAGCGCACTGGCCTTGAGCTTGGGTTCGATTTCCGCGTACAGCGACCTCTTGGCCTCGGCGTTTTCGAAGATGGCTTCGATCACCAAGTCGGCGTCCGCAACGCCGTCACCCTTGACGTCCATTGCGAGGCGCGCCAATGCGCCGTTCACGGCAGCGGGATCCTTGAGTCGTTTCTCGAAGAACGATCGAGCGCGATCCATGGCCGGCCGCATCAGCTCCGGCGTCCGATCTTGCAACGTCACGCTCATCCCGCGAAATGCCGACCACGCCGCAATATCGCCGCCCATGACGCCGGCGCCGATGACGTGCACGCGTTTGAATTCGGCGGTGGAATCTCCTCCCAGACCCTTGAGGCGATCCTGCAGCATAAAAACGCGCACCAGATTGCGCGAGGTCGGCGTGCACATCAGATCGCTGATGGAGCGCGCCTCCGCCTCATAGCTCGCGGCACCCGAAGCGCCGTAACGCTGCCACAGATCCACGATGGCGTATGGGGCAGGGTAGTGATCGCGCCGGACGCTGCGTCTCAAGGTCGACAATGTCCGTCGCGCAATGAACGGTCGCACCAGGGCGGCATTCAAGGCGCGATCCAGCAAGGGCGCGGTCTTCTTCGGCGGGGGGCGCAGCAACAGAGCTTTGGCACGCGCCAACAGCTCCGCGGGCGGCACGAGCTCATCGAGCAATCCCACGCTGCGCGCGCGGGCCCCCTTGAAGGGCCTGCCCTTGAGCATGAGATCCAGCGCAGCGCGCACACCGATCAGACGCACGGTGCGTACCGTGCCGCCGAACCCGGGGTGCAGTCCCAGCAGCACTTCCGGCAGGCCCAGCGATAGGGCGGCGTCATCAGCCCCGATTCGATAGCTGCAGGCCAGCGCCAGTTCCAGGCCGCCGCCCAGCGCAAAGCCGTGCAGCGCCGCCACGCTCGGGCAGGGCAAATCCGCCAGTTGTTGAATGACGGATTGTCCCGCGCGCACCAATTCATAGCCTTCCGCGGGACTGCGAATCTTCACGAATTCATTGATGTCGGCGCCGGCGATGAAGCCATTGGGCTTGGCGGACTTCACGACCACGCCGGCGGGGCGGCGCGCGGCGATTTCCGTCAGTTTGTCCGCCAACTCCCGCACCACGGGTCCCGACAGCACGTTGGTCGTCCCCGACTGGCTATCGCAGGTGAGCCAGGCGATACCTTCGGCGTCGAATTCCAGCGTCCAGTTGTTGCCGCTCATGCGGCTTGCTGGGCGGATTTCAGGATCGTGAAATCACAGATCAGCGGTAGATGGTCGGAGAACTGCACGTCGGGAATCTCAAATCGGTTCACGCGAATCTGGGCGCTATGCAGGATGAAATCCAGCTCTTTGCGGGGCGTGCGGCTCGGATATGAAGGCAGTCCACGGGTGTTGGCGCTGGTCAATCCTGCTGCCTGCGTGAACAGGTAGATTTCATGATCGCCCCAATAGGTATTGAAGTCGCCGGCCACGATCACGGGCTTCGCGGTTTTGCGCACCAGATCATAGAGATAACGCAGTTGGTATTGGCGGTGGCGGAACTTGAGCGACAAATGCACCAGAAAAATTGCAACGTCGTCCAGTTCCAGTTCGATGATCAGGCGCTTGATGCCGGTATCGAAGTAATGAAATCGTTCGCCCCGCACTCTGGGCGCCGCCAGAAATGCGTTGGCTTGTTTGCGTACGATGGGCACCATGTGATTGACGGACGCGACGCCGTACTTGCACTCGTAGGTGGAGTAGTGACCCAGGGAGCGCGCGATGAAGTCCGCCTGATTGACCATGCCGGTGCGGATGGACCCGGTATCGACCTCGATGAGCCCGACCACGTCGGGATCCTGCCGTTTGATGAAGTCGGTGATGTGCGACAGAACCTGGCGGCTGGAGCGAAGATAGCCCGCGCCGGGCACCGGGAGATGGAATGCCGGCCCGGTGCCGGTGGCATATCGTATATTGTAAATCAGCAATCGCACCCGGACCATTGTATCGGCGTGCGGCGCTTCGCGCATGACCATCGTCAAGCTACACTAAGGCATGTCCGCCAATCCCATTCGCTTGTTCGTCACCCACGTCTGGGAGGAAAACGACGACTACGCGCGGGTGTTCGAGTATCTCGAGGCGTCCGGGACTTTCTACTACTTCAATTCCAGCCAGCCGCAGGCGAAACGGCCCATCGACAAGGAGTCGCAGCGCGAGGATCTGCGCAGGCAAATCGCTCCCTGCGAGGTGGTCATCGTGCTGCCGGCGGTTTATCGGGTCGCGCCCGATCTGGTCCTATTTCAAATGAACTTCGCGAAGGCGGCGGACAGGCCGATCGTCGCGATGGAGAATTTCGGTTCCACCGAACCGCTGCCCAAGGCCATCAAGGATCTCGCAGACGAGGTCAGTCCGTGGAATGAGCGAAGTTTGATCGATGCGCTGCGCCGCCAGGCGCGGCATCAAGAATCGACGCGTTGGGATACGATCGAATTCAAGCTCGACTGATTCAATTGCTGGCGATCAGCGCCGGCGAGTCGAACTCCCCGGACGTGCGATCCACGGCATGCAATTGCACCACGCTGCTGGGACGCGCCGCATTGAAGTTCGATTTGCACATGAGACCAAAAATTTCCACGATCAGTGCGGCGCATTCATCCGCTTCCTGATTGGACATCTTACGCACCGATGCCGCTACCGCATCCTCGCCGCGCAGTGGTTGCACGCCGCACAGGCTGCGCATGACTTGCCCGAAAGATTCACGACCTTCAGCTGGGATTTCATCTTCTCGTAGTGAGACGAGATATCTTCGATATGCGCAGATCAAGCGTTGCTTGATCGGAGTCGAGCGGACCAGCTCGAGCGCGGCAAAGTGAAAATTATCCCAGGCGCTGATCATGTATGCCCCACACTGAACAAAAACATAAACTTAAAGTAGTTTCGAGGCTGCTAACTTCTGCGGAGTCTTGTCAAATCAAGAC
Organism: uncultured Gammaproteobacteria bacterium; assembly: GCA_963831765.1. Taxonomy (GTDB): domain Bacteria; phylum Pseudomonadota; class Gammaproteobacteria; order Steroidobacterales; family Steroidobacteraceae; genus Bog-1198. The sequence continues at coordinate 439,435 of CAWHRH010000006.1, read as the reverse complement.
TCTGCGACTGGAATATACAAGACAATCGCAGAAACGCAACGCGGATTTTGTCAACAATATGAACTACGTCAAAGCGCGAATTCGGAGCGGGTCTTCGAGCATTTTTTAGATAGTAGATTAGATATAATTTCTATCTAATTGAAATATAGATATAAATGCCGCTAAAAATCACTTGCCGTGATTCCGGCCAAGCTAAGCGGCTTGCGGAGCTTCCGAGACATCCGTGGCCGCGGAATGATCAGCTCCGATCAACATGTAGACGCCCGGCACGACGAACAGCGTGAACAATGTGCCGATCGCAAGTCCGGTGGAAATGACCAGACCGATTGCAAATCGGGAAGCAGCGCCGGCGCCGCTCGCGAACACCAAGGGCAGCACGCCGAGCACCATGGCTGCCGTCGTCATGAGGATCGGCCGCAGCCGCACGCTCGCAGCCGCGACTATGGCCGCGGCCTTGGATTTGCCGCTGTGCTGCTCTTCGTTGGCCACCTCGACGATCAGGATACCGTGCTTGCTGATCAAACCAATCAGCGTGACCAACCCGACCTGCGTGTAGATATTCAAGGACGCGCCGTGCAGGCCGGTGGCGATGAACAGCAGCGCGCCCGCGATGGACAAGGGTACCGAGATCAGAATCACCAGCGGATCGCGAAAGCTCTCGAACAGTGCGGCCAGCGCGAGAAAGACAATGATGATCGCGAAGCCGAACGTTCCCAGCACGCCGCTGGACTCGGCCAGGTATTGGCGCATCTGGCCGGCATAGTCGACCGAATAGCCCTGCGGCAGAGTTCGGGCGGCGAGGTCCCGCAAATAATTCAACGCCTCGGCCTGCGATACGCCGGGTGAGGTGACGCCCGCCAAGGTCGCGGCATTCAATTGCTGAAAGTGATTGAGCGTTTCCGGAATGGTCTCGTGGCGGATGCTGGCGATCGTCGACAGCGGCACGGGAATGCCGTTGATGTTGGCGATCGGGTAGTTGAGCAATTGCTCGGGGTTCAATCGCGAAATGCGGTCGACTTGCGGTATGACTTTGTAGGAGCGGGTTTGCATGCTGAAGTAGTTCACGTAACCGCCGCCCAGCAGGCTGGTGAGTGCGGCGCCCACTTGCGCCATGGTCAAGCCCAATTGCGACGCCTTGTCGCGGTCGATCTCGATCACCGACTGCGGCGCATCGATTTTCAAGTCACTGTCGATGAACATGAACATGCCGCTCTTGAGTACGGTGGCGAGGAACGCCTGCGACACGTCGTTCAAATGCGCGGCCGATTCGGTGGTCTTGATCTCGAATTGCACCGGCAGGCCGAAAGCGCCGGGCAGCGAGGGCTGTTGAAACACCGCAAACCTTTGTGCAGGCAGCTTGTTCAGCTTTTCCTGCAGGCCGCGCTGGAACTCGGTGGCTCCCAGCCGGCGTTGGTCGCGCGGCAGCAGCGGCATGCCGATGATCGCCTGACCCGGAGCGTCTATTTGAAATACCGCCGCCACTTCCTTCTGCGCGTGCACCACCTCATAAGCTTGGTCGCCGTAGTAGGCCTTGCGTTGCAAGGTCGCATCGGGAGCGTAGGTCACCTGCGCCAGCACGAAGCCCTGGTCTTCCTGCGGCGCGAGTTCGCTGTGCGCGCTCCGGTACAAGAGAAAAATGCTCACCATGATGATCACCACGAACAGTGCGGTGACCGGCGTATAGCGCAGGCTGGTTTCGAGACGCCGTTGATAGCCGCTGCGGATCTTCTCGAAGCGCGTATCGATGAAATTGATCACGCGCGATTCCCAACCAGTGTCATCCGCACGGTGCGCATGCAGCAGGCGGGAACACATCATGGGCGAGAGTGTGAGTGCGATGACGGCCGAAACGGTGACGGCGGCGGCCACGGTAAAGGCAAACTCCGTGAACAACGCGCCGGTGAGGCCGCCTTGAAAGCCGATGGGGATGTACACGGCGAGCAGCACGACGGTCATCGCGACGATGGGACTGGCGAGCTCGCGCGCCGCCTGCAGGGCCGCGCCGACCGGCGGCATGCCGTCCTCCAGATGCCGGTTCACATTCTCCACCACGATGATGGCGTCATCGACCACCAATCCGATCGCCAGAACCAGGGCCAGCAAAGTCAGCAGATTGATGGAGAATCCCAGCGCCAGCATGATGGCCAGGGTGCCCACCAAGGACAGCGGTATGGCGACCACCGGTATCAACACGGAGCGCGGCGAGCCCAGGAAGGCGAAGATGACGCCCATGACGATGACCAGCGCTTCGATCAGCGTCATCGCCACTTCGCGAATGGAGCTGTTGACGAAAGTCGACGAGTCGTAAGCAACATCGAACTCGAGACCTTGCGGCAGCTGCGATTTGATCTCGGGGAACGCCGCCCGCACGCCCTTGATGACCGCCAGGAGATTCGCGCTCGGCGCGATCTGGATGCCGACGAATACGCCGTTCTTGCCGTCGAAGCGCACCTGCGATTCGTAGCTGTCGGCGCCGAGGTCGACCGCGCCGACGTCGCTTAATCGGATGTTGCTGCCGTTGATCTGTTTGACGATGAGATTTTGGAAGTCGCCCAAGGAGTGCAGATTGCTGGTGGAGGTCAGGGTCACCTGCACCATTTCGCCCTTGGTATTGCCCACAGCGGAAATGTAGTTGTTGGCGCCCAGCGCCGCGTAGACATCGGTGGCGGTGAGGCCATAGCCCGCCAGCTTCTTTGGGTCGAGCCAGGCCCGCAATGAAAAGGTCTGCGAGCCGATCAACTCGGCGGTCTGTACGCCCTCGACCGCCTGCAGCTTCGGAACCACCACCCGCGTCAAGTAATCGGTGATCTGGTTGCGGGCCAGAGTGTTGCTACGAAACCCGAGGTACATGGCATCCGTGGTCTGTCCGACCTTGACCGTGATGGTGGGCTGCAAGGAGCCCTGGGGCAGTTGATTCAAGACCGAGTTGACCTTGATGTTGATTTCACCCGCAGCCTTGGAGGTGTCATAGTTTTGCCGCAGATTGACGGTGATCGTGCTCACGCCGCTTTGGCTGACCGAGGTCATGTAGTCGATGCCGGTTGACTGGGCAACCGCGGTTTCGATCGGTGTCGTAATGAAACCGGCGATGGATTCCGGGTCCGCGCCGGGATAGGCCGTGGAGATGGTGACGATGCCGTTTTCGGTCTTGGGGTAGGCCAACACCTGCAGCGAAGCGAAGGAACGCAGGCCGACAACGAAGATGGCGAGGCTGACGACTGTTGCCAGCACCGGCCGGCGCACGAATATATCCGTGAAATGCACGTCTAGCCCCTATTCATTCGGTGGAGTCGGATTGGGGTTGTTGACAGGCAGCACATCGTTGTTGACGGTCACCGGAGTGCCGTTGCGCAGCTTCATTTGTCCCGCGCTGACCACGACCTCGCCGGCCTTGAGGCCGCTTTGGATCGCGATCTGATCGCCGCGGGTGGCACCCAATTTGACGAATCGCTGCCGGACCACCTGACGCGGCTTGCCGTCCGGGGCGACGCCGTCCTTCTCGACGATGAACACCGTGTCGCCGAACGGGTTATAGGTGACGACGGTCAGCGGCAGGGTGATGGTATCGCTCTTCTCGCCGGATTCGATCCGCACGTTGGCGAACATTCCCGGAACCAGGCGCCGCTCGGGATTTCGCAGCGCCGCGCGCACCTGCACGTTGCGGCTGCTGTTGTCCACCTTGGAATTGATGGCTTCGATGGCGCCGGTAAAGGTCTGCTTCGGGTACGTGTCGACCGTGGCCGCGACCGGCTGTCCGATCTTCATTTGCGCGAGATTCTGTTGCGGAACGTAGAAGTCCACCAGGATAGGGTCGAGCGCCTGCAGTGTGACGACGGCCGTGCCCGCGGTAAGATATTGGCCGATATCCACCTGGCGAATACCCAAACGGCCGGCGAACGGCGCCTTGACGATTTTCTCATCGATCAGCGCCAGTTGAGCGGCGACCTGGGCGCGATCGGATTTCAGCGTCGCCGCGTCCGTGTCGATCACCGCCTGGCTGACGGCCTGCACGGCGAACTGTTCCAGGTCGCGCTTGTAGCTTAAGTCGGCGAGTTCGGCGGCGGCCTGCAGCTGCGCGAGCTTTGCATAGTCATCGTTTGGTTTGAGACGCAGCAGCACCTTGCCCGCCGGCACCTCGTTGCCGGAGTCGAATGCGATTTCATCGACGACACCCGAGGCCTGCGCGGACAAATCGGCGCCGCGCACCGCCCGCAACGTGCCGGTCGACTGGATGAAGGGCTGCCAGGTCGATGTCGCGGCCGTGATGGTCGAAACGGTTTGCGGGGCCGAGGCGGCGGCAGCCATGAATTTCTTGCCGAAGCTTGCGCCGATGAACTGCCAACCAAACACCAGACCCAGCAGCGCCACCACGACCAGCAGCATGATCAGGACCGGTTTGATCATGGCCTTGGGTTTTGCAGTTTCAATTGTGCTCACATGGGCCTCTCGTACGAATCACTGGGTGTTGGCGGCGACGTCGGATCGATTCCACCAGCCGCCGCCGAGCGCCTGGAACAAAGCCGCCGTATCGGCGTAGCGCTGCGCGCGCGCCCTGACCAGGCCAATGGCGGCGGATTGATAGCTTTGTTGCGCGCTCAAGACTTGCAGATAGCTGGCCGCGCCGCTTTTGTATTGGGCTTGAACCAAGGCAAGACTGTCGGCGGCGACGCGCGCGGCCTCCGCTTGGGCGGCGAGCACCTCGGCATCACCGCGCAGGGCCAACAGGGTGTCGGAAACATTTTGAAAGGCCGTGATGACCGTCGCTCGATAGTTGGCCGCGGCTTCCTCGGCGGCGGCGATGGCGGCGCGGCGTTGATGCTTCAATTGGCCGCCTTTGAAAATCGGTTGCGTCAGCGAACCCGCGACTCCCCAAACGACGGCGCCGGGCGTAAAGACGTCGGAAAAACTTCCCGCTTCGCCGCCGTAATTCGCGGAGAGCGAGATCTGCGGCAGCATATTGGCCGTCGCGACGCCGACCTCGGCGGTCGCCTGGTGCAGCAGCGCGGAGAACTCGCGGATATCCGGACGTTGTTCGACAAATTTGGAAGGGATGGAAACGGGTAGGTCAGCCGGCAGCGTCAGGGAATCCAGACTGAATTCGGGCCCGGCGTAATCCGCGGGCAAGGAACCCGCGTAGGCTGCCACCAGATTTCGCTGCTGGGCGAGTTCGGTGCGCAGCGCGGGCAGACCGGCCAAAGTGCTTTGCAGGATGGCCTGCTGCTGCAGCACATCGACGCGCGAGGCGCCGCCAACTTTAAGACGACGCTCGGTGATATCGAGCTGTTTTTGTTGAGAGTCCGCAATCTCCTGCGTGGCTGCCAATTGAGCGCGCAGCGACGCTTCGGTGATCGCCGCGGTGACAAGATTGGCGGTCAGACTCAAGTAAGCCGCCTCGAGCGCGAATTGTTGATACTCGGCCTGCGCGCCCAGCGCCTCGACCTGGCGGCGCACACCGCCGAAGACATCCAATGTGTATGAAACGTTGAGACTCGCGCTGTTCAGCGTGTAGATGACCGAACCCGCCTGCGGCAACCCCAGAGCGGCACCGGAAACTTTGTCGCGCTGCGCGCCGATGGAGCCCGACACGGCCGGGTAGTAGGCGCCGTGTTCTGCCTCAAAGGTCTCTCTGGCCTGGCGCAAGGCGGCCGATGCGGCCGCGAGCGTCGGATTGTTGGCGAGACCCCGTTCGATCAGCGAGTTAAGTTCAGGGGACTGGAACAAGGTCCACCATTGGCCTTGGATATCCAGATCGTCAACGAAGTGTTGCGCCGTTCCATCGGCCAGCGTCGTCACTGCGGTCTCGGGCGGCAGTTCTCCGGGAGGGACGAAACCCGTGGTCTGCGGTGGCTCCGGCGCCTGGAAATTCGGCCCGACCGCGCACGAGGCCAGCACGCAAGCCGTCCCAATCATCGTGCTGGCCGCGAGGGCGGCGGTACATCCTGTAAGACGGTGGCGATTCATGGGTCGGGTAGCGGTGAGGCAGTAGGAGGCGCAAAACAGTAGACGGTCACGCGTTTGTGCGCAATTCTTCGTTCAGGGATTCCCCTACAACTATTTACGCAGTGGATATTCATTTGCTAAAATATATTGTATTGAATAGTTAGTATGCAAATGAATAATACATCCTCTCAGTTCGAATTGATGGAGGCCAATCTCCGGAATCTGGGTACCCGCATGCCCGATTTGCCTGCCACGGGCATCTTGCTGTGCAGGCTGGTGCAGCATATTGGACGCGAAATGGCGGCGATGTTCGAACAGCAACTCAAGCCATTTGGATTGAATGAAGCGGAGTTCCGGGTGCTGACCACCCTGTTCTCGCAACCCGACGGCGTCGCGCATCCCAGCGATTTGTGCGTGAGGGCTTCGCAAAGTCCCGCGAATATGTCGCGCATCAGCGATGCCTTGGTCGCACGCGGCCTTATTACGCGCGATTCGAGCGTTCACGACCGTCGCAAGATGGTGCTGCGAATAACCGACGAGGGCACGCAGTTCGTGCACCAATTGCTGCCCAAACTGTTGACGCCTCTGCGCGAGATGCTGAAGGACTTTTCAGAGCCGGAACTGCGTCAATTGACGCAGCAGCTGAAGCGGCTCGGAATCGAGTTGGAGGAGGCGGCCATTGCCGCCCATGAGGAGCCCGTAGCATGAGATCGTGGCTCGTCCTGGCGGCAGCGATTGCCGCCGCCACAGCCGGCTGCGCGGGATTTCCCTCGGAGCAGAAACCGGTCAAGTTGACGGAGGCGGCTCCGCTCGATGGTTTGCAGGCGGGCGGCGGAGGTGCATGGCCCGCGCACGACTGGTGGAAGCGGTATCAAGATCCAACCTTGGATCAGCTGATCGCGCTTGGCGGCGCGGATTCGCCGAGCCTGGCCACGGCGCACGCCCGATATGACTCTGCCAGACAATCGGTTCGGATCGCGGCGGCCGAGAGCGGTGCGCACATCGAAGCAAACGCGGCTGCCGAGCGCCAGAGACTGAGCGAAAACGGACTGTTCCCCCCGGAATTGCTGGGATTCACCTGGTACAACCAGTTCGACCTCGGTCTTGCAAGCGACCTATACCTTCGATTGGTGGGGCAAGCAGCGTGACGCCGTGGAAGCGGCCATGGACCAGGCGCACGCCGCTGAAGCAGAGCGCAGCGCCGCGGATTTGATGCTCGCCGGTTCCATCGCCGATACCTATTTCGGCTGGCAATCCGATCAAAACCGCTTGCAGCTGGCGCGCGAAAAGGCCGCCGCGGTGCAGTCCGAGGGAAAAATCACGGCAGCCCGCGTTGCCGCGGAACTGGATGCGGCCGATCAACTGAATCGTTCCGCGCTCGCGCTCGCGGCGGTTCGCGAACAGATCGCCACGCTCGAGGGATCATCGAGGCTTCGCGTCGTCGCGTTGGCGGCGCTGATCGGCTGTTCGATCAGCGAATTGCCGCCGCTCACTCCGAAGCCCTTGCCCGCTTTCCCCGGTGCCCTGCCCGACGACGTGAAGCTCGATCTGATTTCGCGCCGCGCGGACATCACCGCCAGCCGCTGGCGGGTGGAAGCGGCGGAAAGGAATCTGGCCTCCGTCGCGTGCCGAGTTCTATCCCGGACGTGAGCATCAATGCCCTGGCCGGCGTCGAGAGCCTCGATGTCGGAAAGCTGCTCGAATACGGCAGCCGGGTGCCTCTGCATACAGGGCGGCGATCCACCTGCCGATCTTCGATGCGGGCCGGCTCAAGGCGCGCTACGGCGGCGCGCAGGCCGCAATCGAGGCCGCCGTCTCGACCTATCAACGATACGCTGATCAGCGCCGCGCGCGATGTGGCCACGCAGGCCACCACCCGCGCGCAGATCGCAGCGCAGCGCGACGCAGCGCGCGCAGCGAGGTGGATGCTGCGCAGCGCCTGAAGGAGACTGCCGCCGCGCGCGTGCGGCAGGATGTCGCCGATTCACGCACCGTGCTGACGGCGACCGAATCCTGGATTGATCAACGCGACGCCTTGCTGCAGCTCGACGCGGCGGCGCTGTCGGCGGACGTCGCGTTGCAGCGGGCTCTGGGCGGCGGCTACGAATTCTCGAAAAATTTCTCCGGCTCCCCGAATTCCGGGGCGCCTCCCACCACATCGACTACGTCAACGACACCGGCACCATGAACGCAAACACCGAATCACTGGCAACCAATCCCGCAAACGGCAAGCGACGCAGGATTCTTCTGATTGTTGCGGTCATCTTCATCGGCCATCGCTGCGTTGTGGGCGGCCTACTGGGTGCTGGTGTTGTCGAAGCGCGAGAAGACCGACGATGCCTATGTGAACGGCAATCGAGTGGTCATCTCGGCGCAGGTCCCCGGCACGGTCATTGCGGTGCTCGCCGACGACACACAGCTCGTGAATGCCGGGCAGGTGTTGGTGCAGGCTCGACCCCACCGATGCGCAGACCGCCTTGAGCCGCGCTGCCAACGCGTTGGCGCAGATCGGTGCGGCAGGTGCGCCAGCAGAGAGCGACGGCAGAGCAATTCGATTCGCAGATCGAGACGCGAAAACTGGAGTTGGCGCGCGCCGAGGCTGACCTGGCCAAGCGCGAACCCTTGCTCGCCGATCAAGCCATTGCCGGCGGAAGAAGTGCGGCACGCGCACGAAAGCGTGCAGCTGGCGCAGGCTGCGCTCACGCAGGCCGTGCGCCAGTCACTGTCCTCGCATGCGCTGGTCGACGGGACCGCGGTCGAGGACAATCCTGCCGTGCTTGCAGGCGAAGGACGCGTACCGCGACGCGTGGATCGCCGCGCAGCGCAACGCCGTGGTTGCGCCGGTCACCGGTTACGTCGCGGAGCGCAGCGTGCAGCTGGGACAGCACGTTCAGGCCGGCGAGGCGCTGATGACCGTGATCCCGCTGCACTCTCTGTGGGTGGATGCGAATTTCAAGGAAGTGCAGCTGCGCGATCTGCGGATCGGCCAGAAGGCCGAGGTGCGCAGCGATCTCTACGGCGGCTCGTTCATTTTTCACGGACACGTCGAGGGCATGTCGGCCGGCACCGGCGCGGCATTCTCGCTGCTGCCGCCGCAAAATGCGTCCGGCAACTGGATCAAGGTGGTGCAGCGCGTGCCCGTGCGAATCCAGATCGACGACGAGGATCTGGTGAAGTCGCCGCTGCGGGTCGGTCTTTCCGCCACCGTCACCGTGGACACGACCTCGCGCGACGGCCCGGTATTGGCGACGCAGGCCAGCGGCAAGCCGGTGGGCGACACCCAGGTCTACACGCAGGATCTGGTAAAAGCGAACGCTGAAGCCGATGCGGTCGTACGCCGCAATCTCGGCGTGAACCGCTAGTCGAGACAGCGCATGGCTGAGTCCGCCCCGTCGGCCGCGTTCGAGTATCCGCCGCTGCACGGCGGCAAGCTGGTTGTTCCTGACGGTCGCCATCGCCATGGCGTCGTTCATGGAAATCCTCGACATGACCATCGTCAATGTCTCCGTGCCCGCACATTTCCGGCAGCCTCGGCGTGACCACGTCGGAGGGCACCTGGGCCGTCAGTTCGTACATGCTCGCGGCGGCGATCATGCAGCCGCTTGTCCGGATGGATCGCGCGGCGCTTCGGCGAAGTCCGCACCTTCGTCACCTCGATCCTGTTGTTCATGGTGTTGTCCGCCGTCTGCGGACTAGCGACCAGCCTGCCGATGCTGGTGGGCGCGCGCCTGATGCAGGGTCTGGTCTCCGGACCCATGATGTCGGTGGCGCAGGCGATCCTGCTGCGCAACTACCCGATCGAGCGGCGCGGCATGGCCCTCGCGCTGTGGGCGATGGTCATCATGATTGCGCCCATCTGCGGTCCCATCCTCGGCGGCTGGATCACGGACAATTTTTCCTGGCCGTGGTTGTTCTACATCAATCTGCCGGTGGGCGCGATTCTCGGCCGTCGCGACCTGGTCGATCCTGCGCCACCGCGAATCGAAGACGGTCAAACTGCCCATCGATGCGGTCGGTCTCGGGCTGCTGGTCATCGGCGTCGGCAGCCTGCAATTCATGCTGGACAACGGCAATGAAAAGGATTGGTTCAACTCGCCGGTCATCTTGGCGGCGGCGGCCACCGCCGTCGTCGCCATCACGTTCTTGATCCCGTGGGAGTTGACCGACCAGCATCCCGTGGTGGATCTGCACCTGTTCGCCAAGCGCAACTTCCGCGTAGGCTGCATTACGCTGGGTCTTGCCTACTTCGCCTTCATGGGCGTCAACATCGTTTTTCCCCTGTGGCTGCAAACCACGGTGGGCTACACCGCCACGTGGGCGGGTCTGGCGGTGGCTCCGACGGGGTTGCTGGGAATCATCTTGGCGCCCATCGTCGGCCGGAACATGATGCGCATGAATCTGCGTCTCGCCGCCAGTTTCGCATTCTGCGTCTTCGGGATCGCCGTTTTTTGGACCGCCACGCTGAACGAAACAGCGACCTTCGCGCAATTTGCAACTCCGCGGTTCTTGCAGGGGCTTGGGCATCGTATTTTTCTTCCTGCCGTTGAATCAAATCGTGATGTCGGGCGTCGCCTCGAACGATCTGGCCTCAGCCGCCGGCTTGAGCAACTTCGTGCGCACCATGTCGGGCAGCTTTTCGACGGCAATCATGGTGTGGGTCTGGAATCGGCGCACCGACTACCATCATGCGGTGCTCACGGAACACGTCAGCAATTCCGCGCAGGCCTGGACCCACTACCAGGCGGAACTCGCCGCGCGAGGCATACCTAGCGCGGGAGCTCCGGCGTATGTCGATCAAATCTTATCCGGGCAAGCGCTGACCTTGGCGGTCAACGACGTGTACTTCCTGGTGGGCACGTTATTTTTCTTGCTGATTCCTTTTGTTTGGTTCGCCAAGCCGCCGTTCGGCGCGCGGGCGGCGCCTCCGGGACACTGATTCAGCTGCAGTTTCCGTGTAGGATCGGCGCCGTGAGTTCACCGTATATAGTCGCCGTCGGCGGAACGCTGCGATCCAATTCCTCGACCGAGTGGGCCATGCGCCATGTGCTCAACGCCGCACAGCGCCACGGAGCGCGCGTCAATGTCATCAGCGGTCCGCGGCTGCAATTGCCGCTATATCAGCCCGAGAATTCGGAGAGAGGCGAGGGCGCGCGCCTGTTGGTGGCGGAGCTGGCACTCGCCGACGGCATCATCATCGGATCGCCGGGATATCATGGCAGCATTTCCGGCCTGGTGAAAAACGCACTGGACTATGCCGAAGATCTGCGCACCGATGCGCGGCCCTATTTCAGCGGCCGTGCGGTGGGCTGCATCGCGACCGCGGCAGGATGGCCGGGAGCCGTGAACACCTTGGGCGCATTGCGCGACATTGTGCACGCGCTGCGCGGCTGGCCCACGCCTTTGGGCGCGGCGATCAATTCAACCGAAAACGTATTCGATGAACAGGGCAGGTGCCTGGTGCCGAGGATCGGGCAGATTCTCGATTTGATGGCGGAAGAAGTCATGAGTTTCGCGCGAGCTGTCGCGCCGCGCTGAAGGCGCGATACACCCCGAACGCTGTTTTCATTATGTAAATCGGCGAACGCCGCCGTGCGGCGGCAACCATGAACTGCGTCGCAGATCGCGCAAGTAGGACGATTCTCTCATCACAGCGTCGTTGAGTCGGCGTAGCCCGAGAAGATCCGACCTGCTAAAAGCCATTCGCTATGACGCTCAAATCAGCACTGGAGGGTGAGGCGCCGGTCGGCAGCGCCGCCGCTGAGGCAGCGCAAATGGCGAGCCAGGCAGGCCTCGTCTACGTCTCCGACGCGGAGCCCGGGATCCGTCGCCTGCGCGCGGGCAAGGGGTTTCGCTACATCACGCCGGAGAATCGTCCGCTGTCGGCGGAAGACGATCTGCAGCGCATTGCGCGGCTGGCGATTCCGCCGGCGTATCGCGATGTGTGGATCACGATGCAGCCGCGCGGCCATTTGCAGGCCACCGGCCGCGATGCGCGCGGACGCAAACAATATCGTTATCACCCCGACTGGCGTGAATTTCGCGACAGCGCAAAGTTCGGCCGCATGGTCGCTTTCGGCGAGCAACTCCCCAAGCTGCGACGCATTTTAAAGCGCGATCTGGCGCTTCCCGGTCTGCCGCGGGAGAAGGTGCTCGCCGTCGTCGTCAGCCTGCTCGATGCCACCCGCATCCGCGTCGGCAACAGCGAATACGCGCGCGACAACAAGAGCTTTGGCCTCACGACGTTGCGCAATCGTCATGTCACATTCATCCGCGATGGGCGCGCGGTATTGAACTTCCGCGGCAAGGGCGGCGTGCAGCACGAAATCCTGATCGATGACAAGCGCATCGTGAAGATCGTGCGTCGCTGCCAGGAAATTCCCGGCCAACATCTGTTTCAATACATCAACGACGAGGGACAGCGCTGTCCGATCGACTCGGGCCAGGTAAACGACTATCTGGGCGAGGCCATGGGGAACGATTTTACCGCCAAGGATTTTCGGACCTGGGGAGCGACGCTGCTGGCCATCACGTTGCTGGCGCGCACGCCTCTGCCCGAGCCCGCGAGCGAGCATGCGCTGAAAAGAAAAATCGCCGAGGTCGTGAAACAAGTCGCCTCGCAGCTGCGCAATACGCCGGCGGTATGTCGCAAGTCGTATATCAATCCCGCGGTGTTCGACAGTTGGCGCTGCGGCAGCATTCACGACAAGATTGATGGCAAGCTGACGGCGGCCTCCGCCAGAAAGGCCGAAACACTGGTGCTGGCGTTCCTGCGCGAGGAAGGCTCCGACACGCGCACCAAGAGAGCCTCGCCGCTCTACGCCGGAGAAGCTTCCGCCTTCGCTTGATCGATCGGTTCGAATGCCGATGCCGCCGACCCAGCAGCGGCCTACACACCTGATTCCCGTCAATTGCCGGCCCCAAATCGCCGCCATGAAAGTGTAGGATCGCGGGTGATGAAAAGCGAAGAAAACCAGGACGCTCTCAAGAAGGCAGCGCTCGATTATCACGAGTTTCCGACGCCCGGGAAGCTGTCGATTACCGCCACCAAGCAATTGCTCAATCAAAGCGATTTGGCGCTCGCCTATTCGCCGGGCGTGGCCGCGGCCTGCGAGGCCATCGTCGCAGGATCCCCTGAATGTATTTCGCTACACGGCGCGCGGCAATCTGGTCGGCGTCATCAGCAACGGCACCGCCGTGCTCGGGCTTGGGCGCGATCGGCCCGCTGGCCGCCAAGCCGGTCATGGAAGGCAAGGCGGTGCTGTTCAAGAAGTTTGCCGGCATCGATGTGTTCGATATCGAAATCGAGCAGCGCGACCCGCAAAAGCTGATCGAAATGATCGCGGCGCTGGAACCCACCTTCGGCGCGATCAATCTCGAGGACATCAAGGCGCCGGAATGCTTCATCGTCGAGCGCGAACTGCGCCGGCGCATGAAGATTCCGGTGTTCCACGACGATCAGCACGGCACGGCGATCATCGTCGGCGCCGCCTGCCTCAACGGCTTGCAGGTGGTCGGCAAGGATATCTCGCAGGGTCAAGATGGTCGGTCAGCGGCGCCGGTGCCGCCGCGCTGGCCTGCGTCGACCTGCTGCTGGACCTGGGTCTGGCGCGCGAAAACGTCTGGCTGACCGATCTGGCCGGCGTCGTCTACCAGGGCCGGCGCGAACTGATGGATCCGGAGAAGGAGCGCTTCGCGCAAGCCACCGCCGCCCGCACGTTGGGCGAGGTCATCGGCGGCGCGGACGTCTTTCTGGGCTTGAGCGCCGGCGGGCGTGCTGACGTCCGAGATGGTCGGCAAGATGGCGCCGCGGCCCCTGATCCTCGCGCTCGCCAATCCGACGCCCGAAATCCTGCCGGAGCAGGTGAGAGCGGTGCGCGACGACGCGGTCATCGCCACCGGCCGCAGCGACTATCCCAACCAGGTCAACAACGTGCTGTGTTTTCCATTCATCTTTCGCGGCGCGCTGGATGTCGGCGCCACCACCATCACGCGGCAGATGGAAATTGCGGCAGTTCACGCCATCGCGGAACTGGCGCGCCAGGAACAGAGCGACATCGTCGCCGCGGCCTACGGCGGCATCGAGGATCTTGAGTTTCGGTCCCGAATACCTCATCCCCAAGCCTTTCGATCCGCGCCTGATCGTCAAGATCGCGCCGGCAGTGGCGAAAGCGGCCATGGAATCGGGAGTGGCCACGCGGCCGATCGCCGATCTGGAAGCCTACGGCCAGCGTCTGCTGCAGTTCGTCTATCACAGCGGCACGCTGATGCAGCCGATGTTTGCGGCGGCGCGCAAGGTGCCCGCGCAGCGCAGCCGCGTCGTCTACGCCGAAGGCGAGGATGAGCGGGTGCTGCGCGCCGTGCAGATCGTCGTGGATGAAAAACTGGCGACCCCGATCCTGGTCGGCCGCCCGGCGGTGATCGAGCGGGCCATCAAGCGCCACGGACTGCGGATTCGCATCGGCGAGCATGTCACGGTCGTCAATCCGGAACACGACGAGCGGTTATCGCGAGTACTGGCAGGCCTATCACGCACTGACCGAGCGCAAGGGCGTGACCGCGCAGTATGCCAAGCTGGAAATGCGCCGCCGCACCACGTTGATTGCGGCCATGCTGCTGAAGAAAGGCGAAGCCGACGGCATGATCTGCGGCACCATCAGCACCACCGCGCGGCATCTGCATTACATCGATCAGGTGATCGGGCAGCGCGCCGGTGCCAGCGTGTACGGCGCGATGACCGGCCTGATCCTGCCCGGGCGCCAGGTCTTCATCGTCGATACGCACGTCAATCTTGATCCGAGCGCCGGAGCAGCTGGCGGAGATCACGCAACTGGCGGCGGAGCAGCTCGTGGCATTCGGTCTCGTACCCAAAGTCGGCGCTTGCTGTCGCACTCCAATTTCGGCACCAGCAATGCGCCCTCGGCGCTGAAAATGCGCGCCACCCTGGCGCTGCTGCGCAAGCGACGCCCGCAGCTGGAAGTGGACGGCGAAATGCACGGCGACTGCGCCTTGGACGAGGCAGCGCGCCGACGCCGTGCTTGCCGAACAGCACTCTTGCACGGCAGCGCCAATCTGCTGGTCTGCCCCGATCTCGACAGCGCGAGCATCGCGTACAATCTGCTGAAGTCGGCGGCCGGTCACAATGTTGCCGATCGGGCCGATGCTGCTGGGTTGTGCGGCTCCGGTTCACATCCTGACGCCGGCGGCCACGGTGCGCCGCATTGTCAACATGACTGCCATCACGGTGGTGGAAGCGAACAAAGGCCGGGAACTCAAGTAGGTTTTTTTTGTCACTTGTTCGAATACCATTGCGGGGTGTAATCATGCGACGCATCAAAAGCACATCGACAGGGTTGGCGGCTGCCGCATTGGCGCTCGCCTGTGCATCGTCCGCCAGCGTAGGCTTCGCAGCGGATTCAACGGGAGCCGCGAACGGCGTCGTCGCAAGCACCTGGCAGCATCACCAGGTGACGTTTCCGTTCAACGGGCTCACGTCAAAATACAACTGCAACGGCCTCCAGGATACGGTTCGCCAGATCCTGCTGCATTTGGGAGCTCGAGATGACCTCAAGGTCTCGTCGGGCGGTTGCGGGCCCGGTTCATCTGCTCCCGGCGGGAGGGCCTTCATTGATACCGACTTCTACACGCTGGCGCCCGCCGCGGGCTCGGATTCTTCGGACACCGTGGCTGCTCATTGGACTGCGAAACACTTGGATCCGCAGCACCCGTATTTCATGGACTATGGATCCTGCGAACTCATTCAGCAGATGAAGGACTTGATCACGCAGAACTTTGCCATACAGGATCTTCAGTATCGAACCGACTGCTTTCCCCATGATCTCAATCTTCACGGCTTCTCAGTGAAGGGGATGGCGTTGACGGCGGTATCGCCAGCAAAGAGCTGATAAACATCCGCAAGAACGGCAAGGGTCCGCAAGCGGGGGCTGGGGCCTAGTTCTGGTAGGCCCGGTTCTTCCAGTTCGCGCCTTTCCCGCGCCAGAAGTCCACGGCCGATCCGAGCGTCGCGGACATGTAGAACAGCGCGATGAACGGTAGAGCCAACACCCAGAGCTTGTTGCGGCGGTAGCGCGTCAAGGTCGGCAGGAAGCTCAACGCGGCGAGAGTGAAGGCCGCGAGCCCGCAGACTCGCGCCACACCTTTGCCGAATAGCGCCGCCCAAGGCGGGGCAATCCAAACCAGCGACAAGGCGGCCACCGTCAAGATCAGCAAAACGGCAGAGTGGCGCAGCTGCGTAAACGCGGTCCGCGAAATCATGCGCCAGATGTCGATGAAATCGGGATAAGCCCGTATCGATGCGGCCAGCCGCGAGTGACCGAGGAATATGCGACCGCAAGGCTTCACGGCCTTCGCCAAGGCCACATCGTCGATGAGTGCAGTCCTTGATCGCTTCGATTCCGCCGATTCGTCTCGAGCATCGAGCGGCGAATCAGCACCGTGCCGCCGGCAGCCGCTGCCACGGGCGACCCCGGATCATTGACCCTGGCAAAGGGATACAGCATCTGGAAGAAATAGACGAAGGCCGGCACCAGCGCGCGTTCCGCGACGCTGGTGCAGTTCAGCCGCACCATCTCGCTCACCAGATCCAGCCCGCCGTTTTCCAGCCGCCTCACCAGCGCTGCGAGATGGCGCGGGTCGTGCACGATGTCCGCGTCAGTGAACAGCACCAAGGGCGCGTGACTGGCGAGGATGCCCTGATTCAACGCCCATAATTTTCCGGACCAACCCGGCGGTTTGGGTGCAGCGCGAATGATGCGCAACTTCGCGGCCGTTCCGGCGCGGGCGACCGTGTCGTCGGTGGAATTGTCGTCGACCAGGACTGACGCAAAACTTTCCGCGATAGTCTTGGGCAAGCAGCGAGCCGATCGCTGCGCCGATGGTTTCGGCTTCATCGCGGGCCGGAACGATGATGTCGACCTCGGGCGTATCGGCCGGATCGCCTTCAGACAACTCCGGGCCGGATCTCCAGAAGCCGCCATGGGCCAAGAACAGATACAACCAGGTGACCAGCGAGAGAAGTGCGAGCGCGCTCACCGCTCAGATCGGCTCATCCAGCGATTTAGCCAAGGCTGTGAACAGCTTGGGTCCCGTTGCGCTCATGTACCAGCAGTCCTCGAGACGAATACCGAATTCACCGGGTATGTAGATTCCGGGTTCGTCCGAGAAACACATTCCGGCCTGCAGCGGCGTGGTGTCGCCGTGCACGAGGTAGGGCGGCTCGTGACCGTCCAAGCCGATGCCGTGACCGGTGCGATGCGACAGTCCCGGCAGCTTGTATCCCGGGCCCCAGCCTTCGCTTTCGTAGTAGCGGCGCACGGCATCATCGATCTCACCCACCGGGGACGCCGATCTTCGCCGTTTCCAAGGCGATTTCCTGGCCGCGTTTGACGGTGTTCCAAACCTTGCGCTGCTTCGGGCGTTCGCCTCGCCGAACACCCAGGTGCGCGAAATGTCCGATTGATAGCCGTGCACTGAACAGCCGCAGTCCATCAGGACCACCGAACCGTCGCGGATGGCTTGCGGCTGCAACGAACCATGGGGATAGGCGGACGCTTCATTCAAAAGCACCAGCGAAAATTCCGCCGACGATCCGCCGAGAGCAATGGTGGTGCGATCCATCAGGGCGGCAATGTCCTGCGCACGCATGCCGCGCACCGTCGAGGCATGCACGTGGCGCAGCGCCGCAATGGTGACATCGTTGGCGAGTTGCAGCAATGCCAATTCGGCCGGCGATTTGATGAGCCGGCAGGCGCGCACCAGCGCGTCGGCGGGCACGATCTCGTACGCCTGCGACGCTTGCCGGATGCCCGCGATGATGAAATAGCGCATCGTGGATTCCGCGGCGAGGGTGCCGGAGTTGATGCCCCGGTCTTGGAGACCCTGCACGATGAGCTCGAACGGATTCTCGTGTTCATTCCAGGGCCGCACATCGCCTCCCACCTGCAGCGTCTCGCGCACCGAGGGTTCCTCGAACGCCGGCGTCACGACAATGAGCTCGCCGCTCGCCGGTATGATTGCCGCGGTGGTTCGCTCCGATCGATGCCAGCGGATGCCGGTGAAGTAATCGAGCGAGGATCCGGATTCAATCAGCAACGCCGAGACCTTTTGCTGCGTCATGAGCGACTGCACCTTGTCGATGCGTGCGCGGCGCTCCTCCGGCGAAATGGGCTTGGCTTGTTGGGTCATGGATTTGAGCGCTGCGGACGCGACGGCGGCCCCAATGCCTGCGCCTGCCGCCACCAGCGGCAGCACAGCCGCGCTTTGCAATAAGGTTCGTCGCGACAACATTGAATTCTCCCGGGCATTATCCCAATTTGTTTTCAGGATACTGTAATTCGTCGGAATCGTCCGGCATTCGATTGGGATTGCGCGCCGCCGGCGGATGTGCAAGCGTCCCAGGATGCCGCTACCGATTGAAGACTATGCGTTGATCGGCGATTGCCATACTGCCGCTCTGGTCGGACGGGATGGCTCCATCGACTGGCTGTGTCTGCCGCGATTCGATTCGGGGGCCTGCTTCGCAGCCTTGCTTGGCGGCCCCGAGAACGGTCGTTGGTCGTTGGCGCCCGTCGCCGCCGCAAGCGCGGTGCATCGACGCTATCGCGACGGCACGCTCATCCTCGAGACTGTTTTTGAGACGGCACAAGGGCAGTATCCGGATCACCGACTTCATGCCGCTCTCCAATCGGCGCTGGGATGTCGTGCGGATGATCGAGGGCTTGAGCGGCCGCGTCGCGGTCCGCATGGAACTGGTGGTGAGATTCGACTACGGATCCATCATTCCCTGGGTGCGCCGCTCGGGAGGCATTTTGTTGATCACCGCCGGAGAAGACACCCTGGAGTTGTCCGCTTCAGTTGACGTTCAAGGCGAGAACTTCAAAACGGTGGCTGAATTCCAGGTCGGCGAGGGCGGCCGCGAATCCTTCGTGCTGAACTATCGTCCTTCGCACCGCGCGACACGCCCTGTCATCGACGCGGCCGAGAGTCTCCTCGATACGGAGACCCAATGGCGGAGCTGGTCGCAGCACTGCCGCTACCAAGGTCGCTGGCGGGACTCGGTGATGCGATCCTTGATCACCCTCAAGGCACTGACCTACAAGCCAACCGGCGGGATAGTGGCGGCTCCCACCACCTCGTTGCCCGAGCGTCTGAACGGCGTGCGCAATTGGGACTACCGTTACTGTTGGCTGCGGGACGCCACATTCACCCTCAATGCCTTGTTGCTGGCCGGTTTCGACGAGGAAGCCAAATCATGGCGCGAATGGTTGCTGCGCGCCATCGCCGGCGCTCCCGACGATTTGCAAATCGTTTACAGCGTCACCGGCGCCCGCCGCCTCGAGGAATATGAATTGCCGTGGCTGTCGGGGTACGAATCGTCCAAGCCCGTGCGAGTCGGCAATGCCGCCTCGAGACAGTTCCAGCTTGATGTGTATGGCGAGGTCATGGACTCCTTGCATTTGGCGCGAGTTGCGGATTTGCAGCCTCATCCCGAAGCTTGGAATGTTCAATTGGCGTTGCTCAAATTCCTGGAAACGCAATGGCAGCTTCCCGACGAAGGGTTGTGGGAAATTCGCGGTCCCCGCAAGCATTTCACGCATTCGAAGGTCATGGCCTGGGTGGCCTTCGACCGGGCGATCAAGGACGCGGAACAAGAGGGACTGGAAGGTCCGATTGATCGCTGGCGGCAGTTGCGCGATGCGATTCACGCTGAAGTTTGCGAGAAGGGATTTGACGATCGCAACAACACCTTTGTGCAAGCCTACGATACGAAATTCCTTGATGCGAGCCTGCTGCTGATACCGCAGGTGGGGTTTTTGCCGGCCGATGATGCGCGCGTGCTCGGCACCATTGCCGCGATCGAACGGAAATTGATGCTCAATGGACTGGTACTGCGCTACTCCACCATCACCGGCGTCGATGCCTTGCCGGCGGGCGAGGGCACCTTCCTGGCATGCTCCTTCTGGCTTGCGGATTGCCTGGTCCTGACCGGCCGCCGCCAGGAAGCGCAAGACCTGTTTGAACGCCTGCTCGCGATCGGCAACGACGTGGGCCTGTTTGCCGAGCAATACGATCCGCGTGCGAAAAGAATGCTCGGTAATTTTCCGCAGGCACTCACGCATATGGCGTTGATCAATACCGCGCGACTCCTGTCAATGCCCGACGAGAGGGCCAAGGACGCCGCTGAGCGCGGCGAGCGGCCGGCGACGGCTTGATCCGCGCTGTTTCGCACTGTCGGACGCGACCGTCAAGCGTTCACTTTACCCACCTACAGATGTCAGGCAGGCACTCAAGTGTACTGCACGAGAGTCAAAACAAGCCTCAGGGCAACAGGAGGAGACATGAGAAAACACATCATTTTGGGGGCCATCGCTGCACTCAGCGTGGCATGCGGTCCGATCGCTTTGGCGGACGACAACGCCACGGAATCATCGAACCACCACTTCGTGAAAGATTCGGCCATCACCACCAAAGTGAAGGCCAAGCTGGCGGAGAAACATCTATCGACCCTGACCAATATCAGTGTCGACACCGATGCGAACGGCGTGGTCTGGCTGAGCGGGCATGCACCCACCAAGGACGCGCGGGATCTGGCCGGAGAGATCGCCAAGAACACCGAGGGTGTGGAGGCGGTCCACAATAACATCGCTGTGCAGCCGCATAGCGGCTAGGCTGTACCCACAGCGGTTCGCTGTCTGTGCTGCAGGGGCGGGGCCTTCGATCGATGGCCCGCGGAAGGCCCGCGCCCTCGTTATTGCGTCGGAATTTCTTTGATCAATCGATCCGCGAGCAATCCAACCGCGGCGCTCAAGCCGTCGGCCACCGCGGCATAGCTCTGGGAATGTGCGGGGCTGAGGAAGACATCGCGGCCCAAGGTGACCTTGCCGCTGGCCGCATCGGTGATGCGCCAATGCGCCGCGACACTGACCTGATCCCCGAGACGCGCCCTGACCTCATCCACATCGATGGCGATCGCGGTGAGCGGTACGCCGGCCTTGTCCAGGCGATGCGGTAAGACCACGACGTCGCCGCGCTGCCGCTCGATGTCCCTTGCCAGCGCCGAGGTGATGAGGTCCGAGAGGGGTGCAGCCCAGCGCTCATGTTCCAGCACCGCCACGCCGTCCGGAGTCGATATCACCATGGCAGCGCGATCGATGAGACTGGGCACGCTCACCTGCAGCGTCACCTGGCGGGCGAAAGCATTGCTCGATTCCCGCGCGCTGCCCGGCGGAGCGTCGATCACGTAAAAATGATCCACGTGGCTGGCTGCGCAACCGCTCAGTACGCACGCCCCCAATATCACGGCCGGCGCCTTCACGGCGAATCCGCCGGCTTGCCGCGCAACAACGATTCCGGATGACGCTCGAGATAGTCCGCCAACGCGCTGATCGATTTCGCCGCGCGCGAGACCTGTAAGAGTACCGAGCCCAAATCGTTTTGGGATGCGGCATCCTGGCTCAATAATTCCTTGGCATTTTTCATGGCGGCCTGCGCTTCGCTTAAGGTGGCTTGGACTTGAGGCGCAATATTGCTGTCGACGTTTTGCAGCAGATGATCCATGCTGTTCAGCGTCCGATCCAATGAGGTCATGGCGGCCAGCAGACGGTGCGAGAGCTGATCGAAAGGCACCTTGCTGAGCTTCTTGGCAATGATTGCGACGGAATCCTGAATATCGTCAAGTCCGCTCGAGATGGTTGGAAAAACAGCCGGCTGGGACGTCCAAGCGATTTTCTCCCTGGCTTCGTCTTGATGAATGTCCAGGTCCACGAACTGCTGGCCGGTCAACAAATTCCCGGTCTTCAATTCCGCTCGCAGGCCATGCGCCACCAAGGCGTCGATCATGGCGCGGCTTGAGGTCTCACCGTCGTCCCGCCTTCCCGAACCGCTGGCACGGTGGCCGTGCCCGCGCATCCTTTGCGGATAGACCTCCACGACCACCGGAAAATCCAACATTCCCGTAGCCTGATCGAATTCGAGGTCGACGCTTTTCACTTCCCCGACCGTGATGCCGTGCAATTCGACCGGCGCGCCGGGAGACAGTCCGCGCAACGAGCCCTTGAAGTACATGACGAAGGGGCGAACCTCCCCCTCGTACGGGCGCATGGCACGATCTTCGCCCTCATACAGCAAAAATACCGTATCGGGGGCGGCGCGTGCTGTGTCGCCGCCGGGTAGAGCCTGAAAGGCAATTCCACCCTCGATGATGGACGTCAGGGATTCGGTGCGCAGTTTGACTCCATCCGAATTGAGCGACATGTCGATCCCGCTGGCCTGCCAAAATCGCGTCGAGGTCGTCACGAAGGCGTCGAACGGCGCATTGACGAAAATTTTGACGGTCACTCCGGTTCCGCCGGGGTCCAGCGTATATCCAACGACCTGGCCGGCACTGATATGGCGGTAGAAGACCTGCGAGCCTATCCCCAATGAACCCAGATCATCCACGTGCAGAACAAATTCGCGGCCCGGTAGATCCGCGGTGACGATGGGCGGTACCTCGAGACCGATGAAGTCGTCGCGTTTCACCGCCGATTGACCCACATCGACGCTGATGTAGGGACCTGAAACCAAGGTTCCCAATCCCGACACGCCGGCCCCGGACACACGCGGCCGTACCACCCAAAAACGCGTGTCTTCGACCAGGTATTCCTTGGCATTTCGATGAATGTCCGCGGTCACGATCACCTGTTTGCGATCCTCAGAGACGCGAATATCGACGACATCGCCAATGTCCACTTCCTTGTACTTGATCTTGGTCTTGTTGGCCTCCAGTCCCTCGGCATTTTCGAAGCGGATTTCGATCGCGATACCTTGCGCGAGTTTCTCGCGGACGACGACGAAAGCGCCGACCAATATCACGACTGCAGGGAGGATCCACACCAGATTCAATCGGCCCCACAGCGATCGCGCCGGGACCGCAGCAGGGAGTTCGTCCAAGTGAGGGTGCGGCGGCTCGTTCAAGGCGGGTCCCACAATAAGCGCTCGTCGAAGGTTCGAGCCGCAAAAAGGGTCAAGACAACCACCGCCGCAAAACACAGCGCACCCCAACCGACTGCGACGAAAGCCAGCGTTCTGATTTGCACCAGCGCGACCAGCAGCGAAATGGCGTATACGTCGAGCATCGACCAGCGTCCTATGAATTCGATCATGCGAAACAACTCGCTGCGCTGCGTGCGGCGCAGCGGCGAGCGGCGCCATGCCGAAAAGAGTAGCACGCTGAGCGCGATGATCTTCAGCAATGGCACGACAATGCTGGCGACGAATACCAAGAGAGCGATCGGCCACGATCCGGAATGCAGCAATACCAGCACTCCGCTCATGATGGTGTCTTCTTCATTGTCGAAAAGAGTTCGCGTAACCATCACCGGCAGAAGATTGGCAGGCACGTAGAGGACCGCGGCGCAGGCGAGTAACGCCGCGGTAATGGCCAGGCTGTGGGGTTTGCGCTCATGCAGGTGCGCGTAGCAGCGCGGGCAGCGCGGATAGGCGACCTGAAACGAGCGCACAGTCGCACGGCAATGCTGGCAGAAAAGCAGCCCCAGGCTTCGTCCCGTGGCCGGCGTGCTCATTCGCGACTGCTCTCGACCCAGCGCCAGAACTGCTCCGGAGTCACTAGATTCGACAGTGCCGCCAGGGTCAACATGAGCAACGCGCTTGACCACAGGGCGACGCCGGGAACGACTTGTGCGTACGCCGACAGCCGCACCAACGCGACCAGCGCCCCCAGCATGAACACTTCGACGAAAGTGCACGCACGCACGAGGATTAGCAAACGGAAGACAGAGTGCTGATTCGGCGCCCGTCGCTCGCTCAGCAGGGGAATCAACAGATACAGCAGGCCGGAGATTTGCAGGAACGGTCCGATCACCGTGGTGGTGAACACCAGCGCCGACAGTGACAGATGTCCTTGAAGATAAAACGCCTGCGCCGCCTCGATCAGAGTGGCGGCCCGTGTCACCCCATTTGCCTGGATGACGACCAGCGGATAGGCATTGCTCATGAGGAACAATAGCAAAGCCGTTGCGGCCAGCGCGACGGCCGTGTCGAGTCTGCCGTTGACGGGCCGCTGCAAAGGCGCGCGGCAGCGAACGCATCGAGTGCGCTCGGCAGTCGTCGCAAGACTGGTACGGTGCGCTAGATCGCAGGCGGGACAGACGATCACAGACGACATGGAATGCTCTCTATACGGGCCATTCATAATCATCGGGGCAAGCACGGCTGAAAGCAATTCTCTCGCGTGCGAGCGTGGTATATGCTCTGTTCGATGCGTCTGCGCCACCTCTGTGTCATTGGCTTTGGGTTATGCGCGGCGTATATGGCGCCCAGCCTGCGCGCTCAGCAGCTCGAGCCTCGCGCCTTTTCAGCTGCTCCGGTGGGCACGGAGATCTTGGTTTTTTCCTTCGCCCGCTCCACCGGAGATGTGCTCGTCGATCCTTCCTTGCCCGTGACCAACGTGCAGGCGGGCATCAACAATCTGATAGCGGGTTATTCGCATACTTTCGCGCTTGCCGGACACACGGCCAACGTGGGTTTCCTCCTGCCGTACACGGAGGCCAAGGTCACCGGCCTCATCGAAGATATGCCTCAGGCGGTGCATCGCTCGGGACTCGCCGATGCTAATTTTCGACTCTCGTGGAATTTGATCGGCGACCCGGCCGCGTCGCCGGCCGAATTCTTCAAGCGCCCGAGCCAGACCACGCTTGGGATTAGCCTGACCGTCGTGGCCCCTACCGGGCAGTACGATCCATCCCGCCTGATCAACATCGGTTCCAATCGCTGGGCCTTCAAGCCGGAGATGGGCGTGTCCTGGCCTCTGGGTTCCTGGTTCCTGGAGGGTACGGTGGGTGCTTGGGTATTCACGGAAAACAGCAACTACTATGGCAACACCACCAGTCTTCAAGATCCACTGTATTCGGTTCAGATTCACGGCGGATATACCTTTCGGCCGGGTCTTTGGCTGGCGTTCGACGCGACGCATTATCGGGGCGGCAGCACCAGCATCGATGACGGGCCGAGCATGGCAACACAGAGTAATTCGCGCTATGGCACGACCTTGTCGGTGCCGTTGAGCCGCGCCTTCTCGTTGAAGTTCGCTTTTTCGAATGGATATGCAGTGCGTGCCGGCGGCGACTTCAAAACCGGCGCCATCACCTTGCAATATCGCTGGTTCGACTGAGCTAATCGACGCGGCGTGCCGCTGACGATTAATTTTTTGGAAAAGGTCCAATTCCAAACGTCATGATACTGTGATACGGGGACACCGATGCGCTGAGGCGCACTGTGATCCGACATCGGAGGAGAAGAATTGAGAAAGTCCCTGCGCGCAGCGATCACAACCCTGTGTCTGTTCGCCGTGCTGCATGCAGCCGTTGCTGCGCAGTCGCCTGAATCCCCCGTATCTCAGGGAAATGCTCAGGCGCGTCCGCGCATCGGTCTGGTGCTGGGAGGCGGCGGCGCCAAGGGCGGTGCGCACATCGGCGTCATCAAGGTGCTCGAGGAGATGCGCATCCCCGTCGACTGTATCGCCGGTACCTCCATGGGCGCGATCGTGGGCGCAGCCTATGCCACCGGGTTGTCCGCGAATGAGTTGGAGTCCGTGGTGACCGCGGTGGATTGGCGCGACATTCTGCAAAGCGCCCCGCGCCAGAGCTTTCCCGTGAATCGCAAGAGTCGCGACCTCGTGTTCCCGATGGGCTTCGAAGTGGGCGTGAGGAGCGACGGCCTGGTCCTGCCGGGAGGACTGATACCCACTCACCAGATCGAGGCCCTGTTCCGTCGCATCGTCGGCGACGCAGGACCGATTTCCGATTTCAACCAGCTGCCGATCCCGTTCAGGGCCGTGGCCACGGACATCGAGAGCGGCCAAATGATGGTGTTCGACCACGGTGACCTGGCGGAAGCCATGCGCGCCAGCATGGCGGTACCCGGCGCGTTCGCACCCGTCAGCGTCAATGGCCGGCTGTACGCCGACGGCATGCTGGTACGCAATCTGCCCATCGACGTTGCGCGCCAGACCTGTGCCGACGTGGTGATTGCCGTACCGGTGGGCAACCCCGGGCCCAATCAGAAGAAGTTGCGAAGCCTGCTGGCAGTCGCCGGTCAGGCCATGAATGTTGCCATCAACGCCAATGAGAATGCGCAATTGGCGACATTGACGGATAAAGACGTCACGATCCGGGTCACCTTGAAGGACATTACGTCTTCGGACTTCGACAAGATACCGGCGAGCATTCCGCTCGGTGAAGCGGCAGCGCGCGAGCAAGTCGCCCTGCTGTCCCGCTACAGCCTAAGCCCCAGCGCTTATGCCGCTTGGCGGGAAAACCTCGCCAAGGTATCGAAGCGCGGCCCGATCAGGATCGACGAGGTGCGATTGACCGGGTTCAACACTACCAACCCTAAGGTGATGAAGACATTCATACGCACGGCGCCCGGCAATGAATTCGACCCGAAAAGATCGGATGCAGACGCGAATCGCCTGGTGGCCCGCGGTGATTTCTCGACCGTAAGCTATGAACTCACAACAGAAAACGGCCGCAACATATTGACCTATGTGGCAAAAGAGAAGGACTACGGTCCTAACTATCTTATGTTTGACGGCAATCTCAGCACCGATTTCAAAGGCGACACCGGCTGGGGCTTGCGCGTCGATTACGATATGCGTTGGCTCAATGCGTTGGGCGGGGAGTTCCGGGCGGATTTTCAATTGGGCCGCCCCAATCTTCTCGGCGCCGAGTTTTACCAGCCTTTGGACATACACCAACGGTTCTTTGTCGCGCCCGATGTGTTCGCGTATCAATACCTCCAGTACCTATATCAGGGCGACACCATCGTCGCGCAACTCGACAACCGGCGCTACGGCGGAGAGGTGGATGCCGGTGTGGCGTTCGGTTCCTGGGGCGAGTACCGCTTGGGACTGCTGCGCGGGAGCGCAACGGGCAAGCTGAACGTGGCGGATCCCGCGATTCCCGATCCGGGGCACGCCGAACTTGGCGGCATCACCACAAAATTTACTTACGACACCCAGGACCTGCGCCTGTTTGCGACCGCGGGCAGTCATGCGACGGTGAAGGGGTATTATTCCACCACCGGTTTGGGTGCTTCCGCGAATTACGAGACAGCCTCGATCAATTGGACCACCACGTTCTCGTTCGCCCGCAATGTCTGGACCATAAACTTGCGCGGCGGCTCGGACTTTGGCAGCCACGCGCCGTACTACGACCAGTTCAGCCAAGGCGGACTGTTTGATTTCTCGGGTTATCAGATCAACGAACTGGTCGGGCGCGAGTACGCACTCGGGGTCGTGCAATTTCGCCGGGCAATCGCCTACCTTTCCGAAGCGATGGGTACGGCGGTGTACTTCGGCGGATCGGTGGAAACCGGGAACGTCTATCAGCGACTGGATGGTACGCCTTCGTCGGGTGTGTTGTTGGCAGGTTCCGTGTATCTGGGCATTCGTTCCAAGCTCGGCCCTGTGTACTTTGCCTGGGGACAAGCTGAGGGCGGCCGACGCGCGCTATATCTTTATCTGGGTTCCCCGGTCGAGGCGGGGGCACAGTTCCGGTAATCGTTCTAAGGGCTCGGCTCCGACGGCGGTTGCGATGCGCGAATGCGCTGCGAGAAATCCTCGGCCTGGTCGGCGGCCTGCGCCAGCGGGTTGATGATGCTGCGTTTCTGCAGCTCATCGAAAGGCAGGCTGGTGTCGAGCCTGCCGCTCTCATACAGATACTCGGGAAAATGGCCGCTTAACAGTATTTTCCAGGAGTAGGGCACATGCCCGGGATTGACCCGGCCATGCAGCCAGATGTTGCTGGTGCAGTTGGTGGTCAGCGTGTTGTAAAACGCGGGATGCTCTTTGAGCATGTTGATTTCGCGCAGGTAATCCAGGAACACCGCCCGCCCATTGCCGACCGGACCGAACAGCCGGTACAAGTGCACCTCCTCGGGCGGATCCTTCCGGTAGTTCGTGCGCAGGCGGATGACGTCCCGCTCATCGGCGACGTCGTAGTACAGCGTGTACTGACGGAAGAAGCCTTTGATGGTGGAGTAGCCTTGGCCGCGTTCATTGCGCGCCTCGATCGAGACGGCCACATGTTTGCCGTCGGCAAAGCCAAAGCTCACGAACACATGGGCGATGGCCGGCCCCATCCAGTAGGAGGCGATCAGGTCCACGGAGTTCAGCTGCTGCAGATCGAAGGTGCGATCGTAATATCGGGGGGTAAAATCGGTTTCGCTCCGATAATCGAAGTTGCGGATGTTGTGCAGCGTGACATGCTCGCCTTCAAAGGTCGCATACGGCAGCACCGCGTTTTCAGTCACCCAGTTGCGATCGTTGGAGGGTTTGATAGCGCTCCAGCACGCCAACAGGACGCCGAATATTGCCAATTGGGCCAGCAATGCGCGCCAACGCCAGCGCCGCGCAATAAATCCGGCCAGGGAGATCAATGAAGCAACCCCATAAGCTGCCGCCAGTGCGGTGCGCAGCACAGGGTTCGCATGGTCGAAGTAGAGCAGCGCCAGCACGCCCCAGACGGCCGTGCCCAGAAAGACCAGGCCCAGCAACAGCAGGCCCGCCCAGGCAGCCGCCCGCTTGATAGGTGTTTGCATGTGTCCCTGTGAGTAAAGTACGTAGGCCCAAAGGCCGATTAGACTCGCAATCGCGTCACGGTACCGTATCCCGCGAGCTATACTAGCCGAACGAATGTGGGACCGGGGATTTGGGGCACTGACGGAGGGAGAACAATGAGTTCGAGATTTTTGAGTCATGCGGTGTTCGTCATCGCGGCGATCGGTGTCGGTGCGGCGAATTTGGGCCACGCTCAGAGCTACGTGTCAGCCGATGCACCCGCGCAGCAGTTGCTCAATGAAGCCGTGCAAATAGATGTCGGGCTTTTCGTCCTGGGCACGCATACCAAAGCGAGTCTGAACGGACAGGGAGTCAACAACCCCGAGTACGATTTCGACCGCATCTTTGGCACTGGTTACGATACCTCGCGCTTTCGCCTCGACGGCATCTGGCGCATTTCCAATCGCAACCACCTTCAGTTCATGTATTTCACCAACGGCGTCTCACGCACCAAGACGCTCGATCAGCAAATCGACTGGGGCGATGCGGTCTACGATGTGGGAGCGACGGTGAGCTCCAGGGTCCGGGTCAGTGTCTATGAGCTCGGTTATGAGTTTGCCTTTATTAAAAACCAATCGTTCGAACTGGCCGCCGGCATCGGGGTGCATTACACCAAGATGTCGATCGAGCTTGATGGCACCGCCACTGTCACGCCGCCGGGTGGCCCACCCATGACAGTAAACGGCGAGGCCAAACAAGCTTCCGTGCCCGCGCCTTTGCCGGTCATCGGCCTGCGCATGGGATGGGCCTTTACGGATCACTTCATGCTCGATGCCCAGGTACAAGCGTTCGACTTGTCTTACGATCAATTTAACGGCCACTGGACCGATGCCAAGGTGGGTGTGAGCTACTTGATCAACAAGCACTTCGGTGTGGGTATCGGCTACGATGATTTTTCGACGCATCTGAGCGTCAGCAAGGCGAGTTTCGAAGGGCAGCTGAATCTCGGCTACCGCGGCGGCTTGATCTACCTCAGGGGCGCGTTCTAACCGCGGTTGACACGCATCGCAGACAATTCGGTCGGCCGGCGCCGCGTACTCCAGGGTGCCGGCGCCGCGCTGTTGCTTGGCGCACTGGACGGGTGCGGCGGCACCCTGGGACAGGATCAGCGGCCGAACCCGCTCCTGCAGCTTGCGCCCATCCGGGCGAGCGCCGACCGCATCACCCGCATCACCGTTTGCACGCGCCCATTTCGCGCCGCCGGACCACGCCTGGACGTTGAGAGCGTCGGATCGAAGACCGTGGTTCACAATTACGGCCACGGCGGCAGCGGCTGGTCGCTGTCGTGGGGCTCGAGCAGCATCGCCGTCGGTAAAGTACTCGCGACGGGTGACCGCGATGTGGCGGTGATCGGTTGTGGTGCGATGGGACTGACCTCGGCCTTGCTGCTGCAGCGTGCCGGAGCGCGGGTCACCATCTACGCCAAGGATCTGCCGCCAAACGTCCGTTCATCCCTGGCAAGCGGCGTCTGGACCCCGGACTCAAGAATTTGTCTGGAAGAAAATGCCACCCCGGCATTCAAGCAACTGTGGGAGCATATGGCCCGCACCTCCTTTCAGACCTATCAGAATTTTCTGGGTTTGCCGGGTACGCCGGTCGAGTTCATCGACAATTATTTTGTTTCCGATGGCGCATCCGCACGGCGTCGGGGCGAATCGGGTGGGAGACCGGATGACCGCGCGCCTTTCGCGGAACTGCAGCGGGAAATGATCGGCGATCTGATGCCGCGAGGCGTCGACTTCGCGCCGGGAAGTCATTCGCTGGGGCAACGCTATCTGCGGCGAAGCAGTCTCATGATGTTCAATCTCTCGTCTTATTCGCGGCTGCTCATGAGCGATTTCCGCGCGAACGGCGGCAAGATCGAGATCGCTGAATTCCATTCCGCCGATGATTTCGCCAGGCTGCCCCAGAAAGCGTTGATCAATGCGACCGGCTACGGCGCGCGCGCGCTGTTCGGCGATCAAACGGTGACGCCGGTGCGCGGACAATTGGCCCGGGGCATCCCGCAGTCCGAGGTCAACTATGGCCTTTTCTATAACAATGTCTCCTTCGTTCCCAGGCGCGATGGTTTCGTGTTTCAGGCGGTCGGCGAAAACGACTACTATGGCTACAATGACGATACGACGGTGCCCGATCGAGCCGAAGCGGAGGGTGCAGTCAACACCATCGGGGAACTGTTCAATCACGCTTGATCCGCGCTCGGCTCTCGAAGATCAGGCTTCCTAAGATCAACAGGAAAATCCATGGCGCTTACCATCAGCGGCTTGTCCAAAACCTATCCCAACGGCGTTCGCGCACTCAAGAATCTCTCGCTGACCGTGGGCAACAATATGTTTGGCCTTCTGGGTCCCAACGGCGCCGGCAAGAGCTCGCTCATGCGCACCATCGCCACCCTGCAGGATCCGGATGCCGGCAGCATCGATCTGGACGGAATCAATGTACTGACGCAGAAGAACGAGGTCCGCAAGATCCTGGGCTACCTGCCTCAGGAATTCGGCGTCTATCCGAAGATGTCCGCGATCGACATGCTGAATCATCTGGCCATTTTGAAAGGCGTGATCGCCGCCGGCGAGCGCAAGGAAATGGTCGAAGCGCTGCTGCAGCAGACCAATCTGTGGGAGGTGCGCAAGAAGGCGCTGTCGACGTTTTCCGGCGGCATGAAGCAGCGCTTCGGTATCGCGCAGGCGCTGCTCGCCAATCCGCGCTTGATCATCGTCGACGAGCCGACCGCCGGCCTCGATCCCGCCGAGCGCAACCGCTTTCTTAATCTGCTGTCCGCCATCGGCCGCGACGTCACCGTCATTCTCTCCACCCACATCGTCGACGACGTGCGCGAACTGTGTTCGCGCATGGCCATCATCGCCTCCGGAGAGGTGCTGCTGGAGGGCTCGCCCAACGATGCGCTGCAGGCCATCGACGGTCAGATCTGGTCGCGTGTGGTCGCCACCGACGATGAACTGCGCGCGCTGGAAAAGGAACTTCACATCGTCAGCACCCATCTGGTGGGCGGCCAGCACGAGATCCGGGTCTTTGCGCCGGCTTCCCCGGCCCGGGATTTCGCGCCGCCGCATCCGGCCTCGAAGACGTCTACTTTCTGAATTTGTCCCGCCACGCCAAGCACTGAGCCGCCGAGGAGCCGCCATGGGGATGTTCTTGGGAATTCTTTACCTTCGAGATGCGCTTCCGGCTGAAGAGCATTTCGACCTACGTCTATTTTCTGGTGTGGCTGGCGTTCTCGTTCTTGTACGTGGCATCGGAGAGCTTCGGTCCGGTCGCCAACGGCAACGGCAAGGTGCTGCTCAACGGCCCGTATGCCAATACCTTCAATGACCTCTATTCCTGCCTGTTCGGCCTCATCGTCATCGCCGCAATTTTCGGCACCGTCCATCCTGCGCGACTTTCAGCGCGACACCTACCAGATTCTGTTCACCAAACCGATCTCCAAATTCGCCTACCTTGGGGGCCGCTGGGCCGGATCGTTCGTCACGACCGTTCTGATCTTCACGGGCTTGATGATCGGCACCTTTCTCGGAACCTTCGCGCCGTGGGCGGATCACGCCCGCATCGGGCCCAATCATTTGGGGTGGTATCTGCAGCCCTTCCTGTCGATCGTCGTGGTGCAGATATTTTTCACCGGCTCGCTGTTCTTCGCGGTCGCCGCGCTCACGCGCAAGATCTTCATCGTGTATCTGCAGGGCGTGGCGCTGTTCATGCTCTACGTCATCGGCCTCACGGTATTCTCGGCGACTCGCTCGCTGGAGCATTTCTGGTCGCGGCATTTTCGACCCGGTCGGGCTGTTGATGAGCGATGCGATCTCCAAGTACTGGAGCGTGGTCGAAAAGAACAGCCTGCTTTTCCCCTGGGATTTCTCCGGCTACTCTCCCGGCGTTTTTCTGTTCAACCGGCTGCTCTGGCTCAGTGTGGGCTTGATTGCGTTGGGCCTGGTGTGGGCGCTATTTCCGATGTCGGTGGAGGCGCTGACCGCGCGGTCGCAAGGAAAACGAGCCGCAAAGGCCCGGCGGGATGAAGAGACGGAGTTGCAGCGAGCGCGCTCGTTCGTCGCCGGTAAACTCCCCAGGGTGCGGCAGATCTTCGGGCCGGCCACAGCATTTCGGCAGTATCTGGCGCTCACGCGGCTGCGCATCCGCCTCATCGTGCGTGAGGTGCCATTCTGGGCCATCGTGGGCTTGCTGATCGTGTTCGCGGTGAACAACGGCCATTTCGCGGGGCATTTGAACGGCGTCAACGTCTGGCCGGTGACCTACCTCATGGTGCAGGCGGTCGAGGGCTCTGCGACGCTGTTCTTTTTCATTGTGGCGGCGCTGTATGCCGCGGAACTCATTTGGCGCGAGCGCGACACGCGCTTCGACGGCATCCACGATGCGCTGCCAATCGGCGAGTCGGGCGATTGGCTGTCCAAATTCACGGCCATCGCGTTCATCGAAAGCGCGCTGCTCGGCTGTCACGATTGTTGATCGGCATCCTGATGCAGACCATCAGCGGCTACTACCACTACGAAATACTGGCAGTACATCGAAGAGTTCTATTTCATCACGTTGCCGCAGATTCTCATGGTGTGCGATGTTCGCCATGTTCGTGCAGACGCTGGTGTCGAACAAATTCATCGGGCACGGCATCGTCATCGGCGTGTTCGTCACTGCAAACCATCCTGTTCGCGTTCGGCTGGGAAAACACCCTGTACCTGCCCGGCGCGGTCGCCGCCCTACATCTATTCCGACATGAACGGCTACGGGCATTTCGTGCCCTCGATCGTCTGGTCCATTACCTATTGGTTCGCGATATTCGCGCTGCTGGGAGTCATCTCCATGGCGCTGGCGCGCCGCGGTGCCGAGGACTCGCTGCGCGCCCGCGCCCGCCTTGCGAGGGCGCGCATGTCCGCGCTTCGCGCCGGCGGCGGCGCTGCTGTTGCTGCTCGCCGTCGGCGCGGGCGGCTGGTATTTCTACAACGCGCATGTGCTCAATGAATTCGTCACGGCGGCCGACCAGCGTCATCGGTTCGCCGACTATGAGAGGCAATTCAAAAAGTACGAGCATCTCGTGCAGCCGAAGGTCACGGCCGTGGATACGGTCATCAACATTTTTCCCGAAAGCCGCTCCTTCGCCGGAACCGGCCGATTCACCCTGCAGAACAAGAGCACCGAGCCGATCAAGGAAATTCACCTGACCGATCAGGAAGAGACCGTATCGCAGGTGCAATTCGACCGGCCGTTTCATCTGGTGAGCCGGGCACCGCGCGACCTGTACTCGATCTATTCTCTGGAGCAGCCGCTGGCGCCCGGCGAAGTTCTGATCCTGACTTTCGCGGTCAGCCACTCTTCGCGCGGTTTTCGCGACGGCCACGAGCCTGCGCAATACGCCTATAACGGCACCTTCTTCGATCAGGAGTTCTTTCCCGGTGATCGGCTACAACCCGAGCATCGAAATAGACGATCCGCGGCGGCGCCGCGAGGAGCATTTGGGGGAGCTCGAGAACATGGCGCAGCGTGGCGATCCGGTGCAGTCCCGCATCAATCTGTTCACGCCCAACTCGGACTGGATCACCTATCACACCATCGTCAGCACCTCAGCCGATCAAATCGCGATCGCGCCGGGTTATCTGCAGCGCGCCTGGCAGAAGGACGGCCGGCGCCTTCTTCGAATACGACATGGGATCGACCCATATCTTGGATTTCTTCGCCTACCTCTCGGCGCGCTATACGGTGCGCAAGGAAGTGTACGAAGGCGCGAGCGGGCCCGTGAAACTCGAGGTCTATTACGACCCGGCGCATACGCGTTCAACATCGACGACATGCTCGAAGGCTCGCGCGCCGGTCTCGACTACTACCAGAAGAACTTCAGCACATTATCAATTCAAGCAGTACCGAATCATGGAATTTCCGCGGTACCGGACTTTCGCGCAGTCCTTTCCGAACACGGTGCCTTTCTCGGAGGGAATCGGCTTCATCACCCGCGTCCTCAAGCCCACGGACGTCGATCTGACGCTGTTCGTCACGGCACATGAACTCGGCCATCAATGGTGGGCACATCAGCTGGTGGGCGGCCGGGTGGAAGGCTCGAACATGCTCTCCGAGACGCTGGCGCAATATTCCGCCTACATGGTGATGCAGCAGAAGTACGGCAAGGACTACATGCACCGCGTGCTGCATTACTTTCTTGACCGATATCTTCGCGGCCGCTCTGCCGAGGTGCGCGGCGAGCGGCCCCTTGGCGCTGGTCCAGCGCGAGGACTACGTCTGGTACTCGAAGGGCGGTCAGATCATGTACACCCTTGCCGACTACTATCGGCGAGGACAAGGTCAATCTGGCGCTGCATAATTTCTTGATGCAGTACCGCTATGCGAATGCCCACAATCAAGTGGATGCGGCCCAACATGACACGCCCCCGGCGCCCAATGAGCCTTACCCCGACACGCGGCTGCTGATCAGTGCGCTTCGCGAGCAAACACCGCCCGAGTACCAGTACCTCATCGATGATGGCTTCGATCGCATCGTGCTCTATGACAATAAGACGCTATCGGCCGCATCGCACAAAACTGCCGACGGCAAGTACGCGGTGACCTTGGAAGTCGAGGCTCGCAAGGTTCAGGCGGACGCAAACGGTGTCGAGACGCCGCTGCCGCTGGCGGACTACATTGAAATCGGCGTCTTCAACGGCAAGAAGAATGAAGAAAAGCCCCTTTACATGCGCCGCGAAAAAATCACCGGTGAACACCGGACCTTCACCATCGTGGTGGATCAACAGCCCACCCGCGCAGGGATTGACCCCTATAACAAGTTGATCGATCGCAATGCCGATGACAACTTGATGGACGTTACTGAACAATGAGGCGCCCCCTTGTAAACCTTTGAGGCCCCGCCTGCCTCCAAGGGCATATGATTCAGGCTCTGCATAGGGTACTTGCCATGGATGCCGGCGCGGAGCCGACCGATACCATCGCCGCCGCCGCCGCCGGCGACGCGGCCGCTTTCGAGCGCCTTTACCGGCAATTCTCACCGCGAGTCTATGGACTGTGCCTGCGGCTCACCGGGCAGCGCGAGGCGGCTGAGGACTGCACCCAGGAATCCTTTGTGGCCGCGTGGCGTGCCTTGGGCCGGTTCGAGCGCCGCAGCCGTTTCTCGACCTGGCTGCACCAAATTGCCGTGAATTGCGTGCTGTCGCGGCGCAAGGGCTTGCGTGTCGCGTTCGAGGTGGCGGAACCGGCTCTGGGGCTGCCTGACCGGGCTGACCCTGGCGCGGCGATCGCCGCCGCTGGATGTTGAACGCGCGATTGCGGCTTTGCCCGAAGGCGCCCGTCACGTACTGGTGCTGGTCGGAATCTATGGGTACAGCCATGCCGAGGCCGCCGGCGTCCTCAATATCGCCGAAGGCACATGCAAGGCGCAGTTGCACCGGGCGCGCAGTCTTTTGACTGCGGCGCTGGGTTTGGAGGAACCATGAACAATCGCCCAGAGCAATCCCTCGATCGGCTGCTCGCGCAGTTACCGAAGGAAGTACCGCCGCCCGCGGCCTTGTGGCCGGAGATTGCCGCCCGCCTGCGCGCGCAGAGGCGCGCCCCACCCATGGCCCTGGCCGCCGGCATCTTGATTGCGGCGGCTTGTCTTGCGAGTTTGTTCGCCTGGGCGATTCTCCAAAGACCGTCCGCCCCGGCCGTGATTCGGTCGGCCGCCGCCCGGCCGTCGTTTGAGGATTTGAAGGATCCCAAGTATTTAAAGGCGCGCGATATGCAGAAGCAAACCTTCGAGGAGCGTCTTGCACTCCTCGATCCAGCCACGCGCGCCAAGATCGAGGCGAGTTTGGCGGTCATCCGTCAGGCGCACGAGGATATTCGCAAGGCGCTGGCGGCGGATCCTGAAAGCCCGGTGCTTGAAGAGCTGTGGGAAAGCACCTGGCACGACGAATTCGACCTGTACGACCACGTCGTGCAGGCCACTCAACCTACCATGACGAGGATTTGACGATGCCGCGAATTCAATCGAAGAAGACCCTTCTAGGCTGCACACTGCTGCTGCTGGGGCCCTGGACGTTCGCGCAGGCCGCGACTACGGTCGATCAGCATCGGCCGGCCAATCCACAGGGTGCTGTGGAGATCTCCAATGTCGCGGGATCGGTCGACGTCCAAGGATGGGACAAAGCTGAAATCTCCGTCACCGGAACGATCGGCAAGGATGTGGAACGAGTCGAGGTGACGGGCGATGACAACCGGACTTCCATCCGGGTGGTACTACCCTCAGGACATGCCTGGGGGTCCAGGACCGACAGCGAGGCGAACCTTATCGTACATTTGCCGGCCAATAGTTCGCTCTCCACTTCGTTGGTGAGCGCGGATCTGAAGGTTTCGGGCGTCAAGGGCGATGCCAAGCTGCAGACGGTGAGCGGCAATGTGAGTGGGGATGTCGGCGGCGATGTCCGCGCCAATGTCGTGAGCGGCGATATCAAACTGACGGCCATGTCCGCAAAGATGATCGAGGTCAAGGCCATCAGCGGCAACATCGTGTTGACCGGCGGGAACGCCGAGGTCGAGGTGACGACCGTGAGCGGCGATGCGACGGTGACTCTCGGAACCGTGAGCCGGGCACGAATCAAAGGGATATCGGGGACGCTGAAGTCAAACCTGGCCTTGAGTCCCGACGCGCAATTCGAATCCGAAACGGTCAGCGGCGATGTCCGGGTGGATTTTGCCAGCGAACCCGCGGCAGACTTCGACATTCAATCCTTCAGCGGCAGCGTTGAAAATTGCTTCGGACCGAAGCCGACGGATGTCCATCACGGTTCGGGCCAGCGCGTGACCTTCAAGACCGGCGACACGCATGCTCGTGTGCGCATCTCCACCAAAAGCGGCGATGTGCGGATGTGCGCCAAGGGCGATCACCGCTAATTCAATCTAATGCGATGCGCCGCGGCCCTGATCGCGGCGCTCCTCTTCCAGCGTGGCGTTGTCCCAACCGCCGCCAAGCGCCTTGATCAGGAGCACGCTGGCGTTCATCCGCCTCAGTTGGATGGTCACGTCGGTGAGCTGGGCCTGCAGCGCCGTGTTTTCAGTGGTCACGACCTCCAGGTACGTGACCAGTCCCGCCTTGTAGCGGTACTGCGCCTGGTGCAGCGCCAAGGCGGTCGCCTTCACCGCTGCCGCCTCGCTCACACTCTCCTGTTCCAATTGTTTCAGGGCTACCAGGTTATCCTCCACTTCTTGGTATGCGGTCAGCACGGTGTTGCGATAGTCGGCAACCTGTTCGTCGTACGTTGCATGCGCCTGTGCGCTTTGCGCGCGGTGCCGGCCGGCGTCGAACACGGTGAGAATGCCGGCCGGTCCCACCGACCAGAGCTGGCTGGGTGCGGTCAGCCAATTGGACGTACTGGTGCTGTCGAAACCGGCCGCCGCATTTAAACTGAATACGGGAAAATAGGCCGCGCGGGCCACGCCGATCTGCGCATTGGCGGCCGCGGTTCGGCGTTCGGCGGCCGCGACGTCGGGCCGCCGTTCCAGCAATGCGGACGGCAAGCCAGGGGTGATCGCAGGCGGCGCGAGCGGAACGACGAGCGGATTCGCGTCCAAATGGAAGGCCGACGGGTTCTGACCGATCAACACCGCGATCGCATGCTCGCTCTGCGCGCGCTGCAGACGAATATCCGCAGCCTGGGTGCGCGCCGTTTCGAGCTGCGCCTGCGCTTGCGCGACGTCGGTCAACGCCGCGGCGCCGCCGCTGTACAAATTCTGGGTGAGCTTGAGCGCTTGCGCATAATCTTCGACGGTTTTGTCGAGCAGCATCTGCTGCGTGTCCTCAGAGCGCAGCGTGAAGTAATCCGTGGCCAGCTCGGCGTGAATCGCCAGATTCAGGGTTGCCAGATCCGCTGCGCTGGCCTGCTGGCTGGCCTTGGCGGATGCCACCTCATTGCGGACCCGGCCCCAGACGTCGATTTCATACGAAAGGTCGGCTTCCAGCACGAAGTTATTGCCGATGGGTTCGGAGCCGGGTTGAAATCTGGGTGAATTGAGGGACGTGCGCGATCGAACCGCGGCGGATCCGACGGTGAGCGTGGGGAACAGGCTGGCGCGTTCGATGCGCGTGGCAGCGCGCGCCTGCAGCAGACGCGCGTAGGCCGCTTGCAGATTCTGGTTGGCATCCGCGACCTTTAGTTCGAGATCATCCAGCGCCGGGTCCTGGAAAAGCGTCCACCAGGTCCCGCGCAAGGTGGTATCGGCAGGCTCGGCTGCCTTCCAATCCCCGGATTCCTTGTAGGCCTCCGTGACGGGAACGCTATCCGGTGTTTTGTATGACGGTGCGAAAGAACAGGCATTCAAGCCGACCGTCATACCGACGATGATGGCGAGCCGGCTCGTCACGACGTCTTACCCGCGATGCGGACCACGACGCCGTCGGCGATCGAATCCGGAGGGTTCAGCACCACCGTCTCATTTGGCGCAAGACCCGACAGTACCTCGATGGTGTTGCCGAAGTCGCGGCCCTGCACAATGCTCTTGAGCTTGACCCGATGCTCGGCATCCAAGGTCGCAACCTGCAACCCGGCGGCGCGGAACAACACGGTATTGGCGGGCAGACGCAGGCTCTCGACGCCGGCCGGCAGTTTGAAATGCACCTCGGCGTAAGCGCCCGGGAATATTTCGCCCTTGGCGTTGTCCAGTTCGAGCTCAACCTGCAGGGTGCGCAGTGTCGGATCGAGCGCATTTGAGGTGCGGACGGTTTTGGCCGCATAGGACTTTTCGGGCCGTTCGGCGAAGCGCAATTCAGCATCGAGTCCGGGCTTGGTCGCCGCCGCAAAGGATTCGGGCACACGCACATAGATGCGCAATTTACGGGTATCGGCGATCCGAAACAGCTCTGCGCCGGTGCTTTGTCCGGCATTGATCAAAGCACCGATGTCGGTGTTGCGCGCGGTGATGACGCCGGCGAAAGGGGCCACCACTCGCTTGAACGATTCCAACTCCCGCAACCGTGCCAGGTTCGCGGCAGCGGAATCGGCAAGGGCTTTTTTGGCGGCTGCGTCGCCGGACTTTTCATCGGCATCCTGTTTGGAAACCGATTCGGTGGCAAGCAATCCCTGCCATCGCGAATTGGTGCTCAGCGAAAGCGCTAGGTTCGCCCGAGCCGTTGCAAGATCCGCCTGCGCCTGGGCGAGTTGCTGATCCACTTCCGGAGTCTCGATCTCCCCCAGCAACTGGCCCTTGGCAACCAGGGTCCCGATGTCGGTGTACCAGGACTTGAGATAGCCGCTGGTGCGCGCGTAGATCGGCGCCTCGATATACGCCTGCACCGAACCCGGCAGCACCAACTCTTCGCCGGCTGCGCTGTGCTGCGCCGTCACGGTCGTCACCGTAATGATCGCCGCCTCGGCGGTTTCCTTGCGCAGCAAGGAGCGTGCGAGCACGCGGCTGACCTCGCCCCAGATCGCCAAACCGACGGCGACGATCAGCGCAATGCAGTGCATAGCGCCGAAATTTCTTGTCAAGCATTGGAGGTCTCCACGCCGGGAA
This sequence comes from uncultured Gammaproteobacteria bacterium, assembly GCA_963831765.1. Classification (GTDB taxonomy): domain Bacteria; phylum Pseudomonadota; class Gammaproteobacteria; order Steroidobacterales; family Steroidobacteraceae; genus Bog-1198. The sequence continues at coordinate 399,348 of CAWHRH010000006.1, read as the reverse complement.
GCGGGTGCAGCTACGCTTCGCCCATGAATGATCGAGAATACCGTGGGCACGAATAACAGCGTGGCGACCGTGGCAAATATCAGGCCGCCGATGACCGCGCGTCCCAACGGCGCATTTTGCTCTCCGCCGTCCCCTGAACCCAGGGCCATCGGAATCATGCCGATGATCATGGCCAGGGCCGTCATCAGAACCGGGCGCAGGCGTGTGAAGCCCGCCGCCAGCGCGGCCTCTGACGGCGGTATCCCCGGCGTTCATGCGCTCGCGCGCAAAGCTGATCACCAGCACGCTGTTCGCGGTGGCCACGCCCATGCACATGATGGCCCCGGTGAGGGCCGGGACGCTGACCGTCGTGTGAGTGAGAAACAGCATCCAGACGATCCCGGCCAATGCAGCCGGCAGCGCGGTAATGATGATGAAGGGATCGAGCAGCGATTGAAAATTGACGACGATCAACATGTAAACCAGAATGATCGCGCCCGATCAGGCCGATCAGCAGGCCGTTGAACGAAGCCTTCATCGTCTGCACCTGGCCGCGCAGCACGACACTGGATCCCTTGGGCAGATCCTTTTTCGCCTCGGCAATGATCTGGTTGATTTGCGCGGCAACGTAGCCCAGGTCCGCCCCATCGACCGAGCCGTAAATATCGATGGCCGGTGTCGGCGTTGTAGTGACTCACCACCGCGGGCGCCACGCTGCGATGAATCGTGGCAAGATTCGAGAGAATTTGCGAAGAGCCATTGATGCCGCCGCTCAGCGGCGTATTGCCGAGATCATTGAGGCTCTGCAGGCGGTATTGCGGTGTCTGCGTGGCAACCTGGTATTGCGTGCCGCTCTTCGGATCGACCCAGAAGGACGGCGCCGTCTGAAAGCTGCCGGACAGCGATACCAGCATGTTGCTGGCCACCGCTTGCTCGGTCAGACCCACCAATTGTGCCTTGGTGCGATCGACATCGACGTTGAACTGCGGATAGTCGCCGGACTGGTGAATATGCAGGTCGACTGCGCCGGGGATTGCGCGCAGCTTCTGCAGCAGCACATTGGCGAATTCGCGGTTGGCCTGGATATTGAATCCCACGATTTGCACATCGATCGGGCGAGGGCAGGCCGAAGTTCAATATCTGGCCGATCATGTCCGCCGGCAGGAAGGAGAATTGCGTCGAAGGAAACTCGGCTGCAAGTTTCCTTCGCAGCGCACGCAGCGTATTTCGCGGTGGGGTCATGCCGCCTGCTGAGGTTCACGTAGATGTCCGCATCTCCCGGTCCAACCGGCGCCGATGTGCTGTACGCAAGATTGATGCCGCTGTACGGCAGCCCGATGTTGTCGACGATGCTGCTGATCTGCGCGGCCGGAATGATGGCGCGGATTGCGGCCTCCACCTGGTCGCACAAGCGCGGCGGTCTCCTCGATGCGCGTGCCGGTGCGGGCGCGTACGTGCAGCTTGATCTGGCCGCCGTCAACCGATGGGAAAGAAATCCTGGCCGAGGCCCGGCAGCGGTCCGAACGGAAATGCCAGCAGCGCCGTCGCGGCCATCGCGCCCAGGAAGATCGCGGCAAAGCGCGGACCGCCGCGCAATGCTGCGCGGAGCAAATCGTGATACGCCTCGCGGAACCGTTCGAAGCCGCGTTCGAACCGCTGCTGAAACCGGCCTAGCAGCCCGAGCTGCCGGGTCTTGTGCAGCGTCATGCGATCTTGAGCCAGAACTTCGCAAGCGTCGGCACCAGCGTTCGCGAAAGCAGGTAGGAGGCCAGCATGGCGAACACCACCGCCTCCGCGAGCGGAATGAACAGAAATTTGGCGATTCCGGCCAGCAGGAACATCGGTACGAACACGATGCAAATCGACAAGGTCGACACCAGTGCGGGCAGGGCGATCTGGTGCGCGCCGTCGAGGATCGCCGTCTCCACGTCCTTGCCTTGCTCGAGGTGGTAGTTGATGTTCTCGATGGTCACGGTGGCATCATCGACCAGGATGCCCACCGCGAGCGCCAAGCCGCCCAACGTCATGATGTTGATGGTCTCGCCCAGCGCCGACAGGCAGCAGATCGACGCCAGGATCGACAACGGAATCGAGATGGTGATGATCAGCGTGCTGCGCCAGCTGCCGAGGAACAGCAGGATCAACAGGCCGGTCAGCGCGCCGGCAATGACGGCCTCGCGGATGACGCCGGAGATGGCGGCGCGCACGAACACGGATTGATCGCTGAGCGCTTCGATCTTGAGTTCGGGCGGCAATGCGGCGCGGATCTGCGGCAGCTTCTCGTTGATGCCGTTGATGATGTCGATGGTGGATGCCTTGCCGGTCTTCAAGACGTTCATCAATATCGCCCGCTGTCCTTCCAAGCGCACCATGTTGGTCTGCGGCGAGTAGCCATCGCGCACATGCGCCACATCCCGCACGTAGGTCACCGTGCCGTTGCGCGCGCGAATCGGCAGGTTGTTCAATTCCTCGATCTTGAGCGGGCTGGCGTTCAGCTTGATGAAGTATTCGAGGTTGCCGATTTTTTCCGTGCCGGCCGGCAAAATCAGATTCTGGGCGCCGATGGCCGCGACCACATCGTTCGCCGGACAGGCCATTCGCCCTGCAGTGCCTGCGGGTCCAGATCGACCTGCACCTGGCGCTGCTTGCCGCCGAAAGGGTAGGGAATCGATGCGCCCGCCACCGTGGCCAATTGGGTGCGCAGAATGGTATTGGCGAGATCGTAGATCTGCGCTTCCGGCAGCGTCGGGCTGGTGAGCGCGAGCTGCAGAATCGGCACGGTGGAGGCGTTGTAGGACAGGACGAAGGGCGATGTCGTGCCCGGCGGCGAGAATGCACAGCTGCACCTGCGAGACCGCCGTGATCTGCGACATCGACAGATCCTGATCGACGTCCGGGTTGAAAGAAGTACTTGACCACCGAGGTGCCGAGGACCGACTGCGACTCGGTGTGTTCCACGTCGTTGACCGTGGTTTGTGCGACACGCTCGGAGAACAGGACGATGCGGCTCGCGATCTCCTCCGGGCAGGATGCCGTTGTAGCGCCAGATGACCGCGGCGATCGGGATCTTGATGTTGGGAAAAATATCCGTTGCCGTATTCAGCATGGCGTAGCCGCCCATCAGCACGATCAACACGGCCAACATGATGAAGGTGTAGGGGCGCTGTAACGCTACTCTAACAATCCACACGTCGTGCTCCGATGCGACCGGGGATATTCAATCGCGGCGCCAGGCCCGCAGACCATGACGGAACGTCCGACTCGGCGCGGCGTCGCGTGAGAGTTGTCGGCGAGCTGCGAGAAAATAGGGGCATATGCCCTTACTCCTCACGCGCCACTGGAGTCCAGGGAAGCGACGGCCTTCGGTCTTTTATCGAGGTGGACGCTGCGCATGGCAATATCATATAGCATGAGCGCACTTGCACCCATCGAGGTAGGCTTTTGACCATGACGACCACTCCATCTCTCCGCGCCCTTGTCCTGCTGTTGATGCTGCCTTTGAGCGCCTGGGCGGCAGATGATTATCAGCATCGCATCGACAAGGTTTTGACGCAGACGCCGCTCATCGACGGCCATAATGACCTGCCATGGGAGATCAGAGAACGCTACAAAAGTGATTTCAGCGCGATCGATCTGGGGTCCGACACACGCCATCTGCCGCTGGGAGCCGACGAGACGGCGTTGATGACGGACATTCCGCGTCTGCGGGCAGGTAAAGTCGGCGCGCAATTCTGGTCGGTATGGATACCCTCCAGCGTCAAGGGACCCGAGGCGGTCCAAATGACGCTGGAACAGATCGACTTGGTCAAGCGTATGGCCGTCCGGTATCCCGCTGATTTCGAAATGGCCTACACGGCCGCGGATATTCGCCGCATCCACAAGGCGCGCAAGATCGCGTCGCTGATCGGTATCGAAGGCGGCCATCAAATCAACAACTCATTGCCGGTATTGCGGCAGATGTACGATGCCGGCGCCCGCTACATGACGCTCACGCATACCTCCAACACCGGATGGGCTGATTCGGCGACGGATTCCCCGGCACACAATGGGCTTACGCCGTTTGGCGTCGAGATCGTCCGGGAAATGAATCGACTGGGCATGCTGATCGATTTGAGTCATGTATCGCCTTCGACCATGAAGGCGGCGCTCGCCGCCAGCCAGGCGCCGGTGATTTTTTCGCATTCTTCGGCGCGCGCGCTCGATGATCATCCGCGCGATGTGCCCGACGATGTTCTTCGGGCGTTGGCCCTGAACGGCGGCGTGGTGATGGCCACATTTGCGCCGGGTTACGTATCCGCGGCGCGCAATCAGTGGGAAGCCGACCGCTCAGCCGAACAAACCCGCTACAACAGTCCGCCTTACGCAGGACTCTACATCGGTCAGCCCGATCGCGCGAAGGCGGCTCTGGCCGCGTGGGACGCGAATCATCCGCGACCGGTGACGACTCTCTCGCAAGTTGCCGATCACATCGATCACATTCGCCAGGTTGCCGGCATCGATCATGTCGGCCTGGGTTCCGATTTCGACGGCATCCCGGATGCGCCGGCGGGACTCGAGGGTGTGGATCGCTACCCGGCGTTGCTGGAGGAGCTGATGCGGCGAGGCTGGAGCGATGCGGATATCGCCAAGCTGGCGGGCGAGAACCTTTTGCGGGCGATGGCGGCGGCAGAGAAAGTCAGTATGCGGCTGCGCGCTTCGACGGCCCCTTCCATCGCGATTTTCGAGGCGCCCAAGACGCAAGGTAAACCTTAGGAGAGAATCCTTGAGAGTCATTCGCGCGATTTGGTGCCTGGGAATCCTGTTCGCTGCCTCCATTCAGGCGCAGCAGAGTTCACCGGACGAATACGGTCCCAACCCCGCGATCGTTGCGCCCGCATCGTCCTTCCTGCCGACCTTGAACTTTGCGAAAGCGAAGGGCTGGGGCGAACAGGCGGCGCCTCACGGCGCCCCCGGTACCAGCGTCAGTGCCTTGGCGCGAGGACTCGAACACCCGCGATGGCTGTACGTGCTGCCCAACGGCGATGTACTGGTCGCCGAGGCGGACGCGCCCGATCGGCCCGACGACGCCAAGGGAATCACGGGCGCGGTCGCGCAGTTCATCATGAAGCGCGCCGGCTCCGGCGCCAAGGCCAGTGCCAATCGGATTACCTTGCTGCGGGATGTCAAAGGCGACGGCACTCAGGTCGAGCGCCATATTTTCCTGCAAGGTCTCAACTCGCCCTTCGGAATGGCGCTCATCGGCGGCAGTTTTTATGTGGCCGACAGCGACGATCTGCTGCGCTTTCCCTATAAAACCGGCGACACGGAAATTCGCGTCCCGCCGGTGCCGGTCAGCGCCTTGCCGGCCGGGAGCATCAATCATCATTGGACTAAAAGTCTAATAGCAAGCCCGGATGGGCATAAGGTCTATGTGGGCGTGGGCTCGAACAGCAACATCGCCGAAAACGGGATGGACGCCGAAGCCGAGCGTGCCGCGGTGTGGGAAATCAACCTCGACACGGGCGAACACCGGATCTACGCGTCCGGCTTGAGAAATCCCGTCGGATTGGCATGGGAGCCGCGAACCGGCGTGCTGTGGGTCGCAGTGAACGAGCGTGACGAACTGGGCGATCACCTCCCGCCCGACTACATGACCGGCTTGCACGCCGGCGGCTTCTATGGTTGGCCGTTCAGCTATTACGGGCAGCACGTGGATATCCGTGTCAAGCCGCAAAATCCTGATTTGGTAGCGAAGGCAATCGCGCCCGATTATGCACTTGGGGCGCACACTGCTTCGCTTGGCCTATGTTGGTCGGGAGGCTCGATGCTGCCCGAGCCTTTCAAGGAGGGCATGTTCGTAGGGCAACATGGTTCATGGAATCGCAAGCTGCGCAGCGGCTACAAAGTCGTCTTCGTTCCTTTCGCCGATGGCAAGCCTTCCGGTGTGCCTGTCGATGTATTGACCGGTTTTCTCAGCGCGAAGGATGAGGCACTGGGCAGGCCGGTGGGCGTAGCCATCGACAGTCACGGCGCGCTGTTGGTTGCTGACGATGTGGGCAATGCAGTATGGCGTGTCAGCGCGTCGCCGGCGGCTGCTCCCGAGTAAAAAGTTCGTCTTTATCAGGTCCAGTGGAAGTTAACAGCCACGTCGGAGGAGTGATATATCAATAGAAAATCGCGTAGCCGATGCGCCGTGCCCTCGGCGGGTTGTTGCGAATATGACGTTTGAGCTGACATAAGGGAATTGACGACAACCGGTGCATCGTGGTTTTTCCACTACGCACGCAAACCATTTTTTGTCACGCTCTTGACATTACGATATCAAGTAATCGAATAATGCGTGCCGCGGTGCGAAGTTGAAAATATTTCGGTGCACCGAATTGAGGCATCGAAGATCTGTGAGGTTGTTGCGATGGGGTTGCATCGCAAGGGCCGGTGAGCGAGAAGTCGCGAACACGCGGATGGCTTAGTGGGTACTAAATGGATAAACGGTCTATTAACCGTTTCGGGGGAGTAAAAATGACGACAAGAAAAGTGGCGCTGTGGTTTTCAGGCGCAATGTCCCTGGCAATCTCAATAGCGGCCTACGCGGAACCCGCGGCGGCGCCGGCGTCTGCAACAGCAGCGTCCAGCGATGAAGGCATTCAAGAAATCGTCGTCACGGCGGAAAAGCGCACCGAGAGTCTGCAGACCGTACCGGTCGCGATTTCGGTCTACACCTCGAAGACCCGCGACCTCATTGGCATCGAAACCATTCAGGACATGACGAATTACACGCCTGGCCTGACGTACAGTACTTCTCTGGACCGCGCCTACATCCGAGGCGTCGGCCGGGAAACCAATAATCTGGCGACCCAACCCGGTGTCGCCACCTATGCGGACAACGTGTACAACTCCAGCGTGGTCGCTGCCTCCGGCGACTCGCTGTTCATAGATCGAGTCGAAATTCAGCGCGGTCCGCAAGGTACCTTGTATGGCCGCAATTCGATTGCCGGCACCATCAACTCGATTTCCAAGCGCCCAACGCAGGATTGGTATGCCGAAGTACGCGCCGACTTCGGCAACTACCGCACCCACAATTTCGAGGGTGCCATTTCCGGCCCAATCACCGATACGCTGCGCTTCCGTTTCGCCGGCTATCGCAATGCGACCAATACCGGCTACTTCACCGATCTCTCGGACGGCAAGACTGAGAGCAGTCAATTGGGTACAGGGAACTATTTCTACTGGGAAGGCCAATTGGAATGGGACGTCACACCTGACCTCAACTTTTGGTTGAAGGTGGGTCAACTGGGCTACAACACGGCGTATCGCGTGCCGGCCAATGTCACAGGCTCCTATGACTATTCACCGTACGTCCCGAATTCGCTTTCTCCGGGTGCGGCGTACGGCTGCGCGGCACCGGGTGGCGCGATCGGAGGACCGCCGCACGGCGTGGCGATTTGCACCAATCCGGCGAATGCCAATATTTGGAATTTCAGCGCGGACTCGCCGAACAACGCGAACTTGACTCGAACCTACGTGGTCACGCCGCAATTAACCTGGCACGGACCGGGGATGGACATCAAGTACTTGGGTGCCTACACCACGTACCTATACCAGTTGTGGAATGACTACGACAATACCAACATCCATTCCTATACATTCCCGGTCTTTCCGGGGACCGGTGCTTGCGGGGGATTTGATTGCCCGCCGCTGACCGTCTATCCGCAGGTCACCAGCCTATACGTCGAAAACAAGAAGTACTTCAGTAACGAAGTGGACTTCACTTCGCGTAACGACAACCCACTGCAATGGATCGTCGGCCTGTACCAGTACAATGAGCGGTATTATCAGTCGCCGGGCGATCTCTACTTACCCGGGCAGGCACAGGTGGGGACCCCGGTTACCTTCGATGCCTTGGGAAACGCGGTTCCCGCGCCCCCCAGTGCGAATAACGCCATCTATATTGAACACCAGAAAATGACCTCCAATTCCTATGCGGCCTTCGGTCAGATTGACTGGAAATTTGCGCCGACGTTGAAGGCTACCGTGGGCGCGCGCTATACCTACGATGTCACCTCGGGCAGCGAGCAGTTCCGTGAGATCTGTTTCGGCGCGCCGGGCTGTCTCGGACCGGCCTTTGGAGCCTTCCCGGTTCCCTTCATATTGGGCGCATACACGCCGGCCAACGATATCACTGCGTTTAAGAATGGGATTACCGCCTGCGCCACTGCAGCAGGGTGTATGTATCCGGGCGTGAAGTCCCCCCCGATGCTGCTGCCCAACGGCTACTGGTCGCGCGGGCTGGGTGCTGACTGGAGTGCGCCCACCGGCACGGCCGGCCTCGAATGGACGCCGACGGATAACACGCTGGCCTACTTGAAGTACACGCGCGGCTACAAGTCCGGCGGTTTCAACGCCGGTACGATTGACCCCAACCCGGAATCTCAGCCCGAGCACATCAATGCATACGAAGTGGGCGGCAAAGTGACTTTCAACCGGCAACTGCAGCTCAACGGTGCGCTGTTTTACTACGACTACAAGAACCTGCAGATACCGCTGGGGGTAATCGGACAAGGCAATCAGCCGAACTATACTTCCATCGTCAATCTGCCCGTCGTGCATTCGTATGGCGCTGAACTGGAATCAGTGTGGCAGGCGACGCCGAATCTGCAATTCCTCGTCAACTATGCGTACCTGCACGCGACCATTGCCGAGGACTTCGTCGCGCAGAATTCGGTGAGCGGCGACTACGAGAATGTCAAAGGCAACACCGTGCCGCAATCGCCGAAGAACAAGATTTCGGTGAACGGCAATTACACCTGGCGCTTCCAGCCGGGTTCCTTGAATGTATCCGCGTCCTATATCTGGAAGGATAAGATGCCGGATTCGATTTTCAGCGAAGCGTACTGGGTCGCACCCTCGTACAGTCAAATTGACGCGCGTGTGTCCTGGAACGATGCAGCTGACCGCTACACCGTGTTCATTTACGGCAAGAATCTGGCGAACAAATTGGGCTACGACGGCGTTGGGGCGAACGTTGTTGGCACGCCGGCGCCGGGAACCGCAGCCTGCGGGACGACGCAAGCCGGAGCATCGTACTATTGCGACCAGAGTTGGGGCTTGACGCCGCCGCGGACCTACGGCATCGAATTCCAGTATCGCATGAAGTAAGTTCGGAGCTAAAGGCGCCATAGAAGCGCCATTGCTAAACCTGATAGCCCGCCTGAGTGAAAGCTCAGGCGGGCTTTATTTTTCGCCCCTAGTTGCGATAGGACGAATCAATCCGATCCAGGCGGCGCAACAAGCCGGGCCACACCAGCATATGCGGTCCCATGTTGTTCGAGACGACACGCGCCTGTTCCATGGCCGTATCGATGATGCCCTGCGCGACCGGAATCAATTCACCGCCGCCGGCCTGCGCGCGCACCTGGATGGCGCAGGTCGCCTCGAAGGTGTACATCAGTTGGAAGGCTTCCGCGACGCTGCGCCCGACCGTGAGCAGACCATGATTGCGCAGCATGAGATAGTTCTTGTTGCCCATATCCGCGACCAGGCGCGGCTTCTCATCGTCGCGCAGCGCGACGCCTTCGTAATCGTGATACGCCAGACTCTGCAGCACGAAGATCGATTGCTGCGAGAGCGGCAGCACACCCTTCTTTTGCGCCGAGACCGCCACGCCGTTCAGAGTGTGGGTGTGCAGCACGCATTCGATGTCGTGGCGCGCACCGTGGATGGCGCTGTGAATGGTGAAGCCCGCCGGGTTGATCGGCCAGGGACTCTCGCCCACCTTGTTGCCCTGCATGTCGATCTTGACCAGGCTCGAGGCCGTGATCTCATCGAACATCATGCCGTAAGGATTGATGAGGAAATGATGCTCGGGTCCCGGTACCCGGGCGGTGATGTGCGTAAAGACGAGATCGTCCCAATGGAAATGCGCGACCAATCGATAGGCGGCCGCCAGATCCACCCGGATGGCCCACTCTTCGGGAGAATAGCGAGCCGAGGTGTCGCCGGCGGCAGGTACGGACTTCAGCATGGCATTCTCCCGCTTGACCAGTTCAGGACTTGATGGCCGTGATTCTAGACCATCGGCTGGGGATCCGCTAAACCGGCCTTGGGATAGCTGGCATAATACTCAAGGCCCGATCGGTCGCTGGAGAGTGTGTTTGACATCCGCAGAGAATAAAGCGCCCGTGGCCGACGACTGGGTGCAGCGCATGATCGATACGCCCGGACGGTCCTTATATTTAAAAGCCGCCGATCACGTAACTCACTACCTCGAATGGGGCGAGTCGTCCAACCCGCGGGTCATGTTGCTGCTGCACGGCTTTCGCGGCCACGCCCATTGGTGGGACTTCATCGCTCCCTGGTTTGCCCAGGACTATCGCGTCATCGCCATCGACTTCTGCGGCATGGGCGACAGCAGTTCGAGACCCAAGTACAGCCGGGCGGGCTTCGTCGAGGAAGTTCACGCGATGCTGGAAATGATCGGACCGAAGCCGGTGACCCTCGTGGGCCACAGTTTCGGCGGCCGCATTGCGGTTTTCGTCGCGCACCAATATGCGCAGCTGCTCGAGCGCGCGCTGGTCATCGACACCAACATCGGATTCGCCGATCGACCTTTGCGAACACGCTTCGCGCATCGTCCGAAAAAGATCTACCCGGATTTTGCCACGGCCGTGAGCCGGTTTCGATTCGTGCCCGACGAACCGCCCATCGAGCCGCGGATCATGCGGCACATTGCCGGGTACTCGATCAAACCGCAGGCCGATGGGTTTACCTGGAAATTTGACGACATGCCGGTGGGCAGTCTTGGTCGCGAGCCGACTCCCGAAGGCGAACTGCTTTCCTCGATCAGCCTGCCCCTGGATTTCATCTCCGGCGAATTCAGCGATGTGGTGCCGCCGCCGCTCGCGCTAAGAATCGGCAAGGCATTGCGCAACGGACGCGGGCCCATCGTGATCCCGTCCGCCTACCATCATGTCCCGGTGGATCAGCCTTTGGCGCTGGTTGCGGCCATGCGCGCCTTGCTACACCGCGCGTAACGCGGTCGCCACCGGCAAGCGCGCCGCGCGAATCGCCGGAAACAGGCCGCCGATGACGCCGATGACGCAGGCCCAGACGATGCCGAGGACGACCAACTCCGGCGTCACCGCCAGATCGAAAATCAGCTGCCCACCGAAGGTTCCGCCGAGCGTATCGACGGAATGGCCATTGAACAGCAGCCACGCGATCAAGGCGCCGATTGATCCGCCGATCAAGGCCAGCAGCAACGCTTCGACGAACACCGACACCACCACGGGCACGGGACCAAAACCAATGGCGCGCAGCGTGGCAATCTCGCGTGAACGCGTGCTCACGGCCGAGTACATGGTGTTGAGGGCGCCAAAAATCGCGCCAATCGCCATGATGCCGCCCACCACGTACGCGACGATCTTCAAAATCGAGCTGATCTGCGCCGATTGGCGCGACCCGAAATCCTTTTCCGTCGATACATCGACTTGAAGCTGGGGATTCGTGGTAATCGCATCCTTGAAGGTTTGAAACCCTGTCTGGGGATCCAGCACCACCCAGACGCTTTGCTCGCCGTTGCCGCGCTGATACGCGGAATTCAGCGTCTGCTTGTCGGCGAGCAATTCGGATTCGCGGCCGCTGCCGCCGCTTTCGTATGTGCCGACCACGGTCCAGGGCGCGTTATGCAATTTGATCTGCGAGCCGACATCGAGTCCGCTGTACAGGCGTCGCGCGGATTTCCCGACGATGAGCTCGGTTACACCGGGCCTGAAGACCCGCCCGTCGATGATCTTGATCTCAGGATGTACCGCAAATCCGTCTTGCGTTATGCCGCGAAATGGGGCACTCGCATACTCGCCATCCTTCTTCGACACGTTGACGATCAACAAGGTCTCCGGCGAAGCCAAGGGGCGGCCGTCGGGGCCTTTCTTGACGCCGGCCGAATCGCCGATGGTCAGCGCGGCCTCATTGGTCAAAACGCTGATCAGTTCGGCGCTGGAGCCCTGGCGCACGACGACGGCACGGCTCTCCGTTCCGGTCTTTTGCAGAGTCCTGATGAACCCGGTCGACATGGCGAGCACTGATATCAATACCGCGACCACGCCGGCGATCCCGATGACGACCACCGAGGAGGTGCCGATCCTTTGCGGAAGGCTGCGAATATTCATGGCCGACACCGCGGCAATTTGGGTCAGGGCGCTCATGACTTCCTAGCGACCCGCGAGGGCATCGACGATGTTCAGCCGCTGAGCGCGCAGGGCGGGGGGCAGCCCGCTGATGACGGCCAGCAGCACGGCGATGGCGAGGCCGGCAACAACGACGATTCCAGGCAGCCTCGTGGGACCCAGCACGGCACCGACCGCTTTCATCGCCCCGGCGGACAGAATCAAGCCGACGACGGCCGCAAACAGGCACAGCATCAAGGATTCGATGAGCACGAGTACCGAAACCTTGCCGCCGGTGAAACCCAGCGTTTTGAGCACCGCCAGCTCCGGAATCCGCTCGCGCACCGATTGCATCATGGTATTGGCCGTCAGGAAAAGCAGGGTGAACATCACCGCGCCGACGATGGAATTCGTGATGAAATTGATATCCGCGAGTTGTTTCAACTGCGATTGCAGCGCGGCATTTTCCGACTGAGTGCGCGTCTCGTCCGCCGAATTCTCCGACAATTTGTCGATTTGTGCCGAAATCGCCGCCCCCTGCCTCGGGTCATCGATTTGCACGATGAATTGATGGACCTTGTGCTTGTCGAACTTGCGCGCTTCGTCCCAGTAGTCGTAGTTGATCCAAAAAGCGCTGCCGAGCGGCGATTTGGCGAATTGAGCGTTCGCATCGTAGATGCCCACGATATCGAAAGCCCAGTTGTTGCTGCCGTCGTTGTTGGTCCAGATCGTCGTGCCCAATGGGATTTTGTCGCCGACCTTCCAGTGATACTTGTCCGCCAGTGGGCGGCCGATGAGCGCGCCGGAACGTGTCGTCCTCATCGCTTCGATTTGTGCCGGCGTAATATCGAGCTCCGGGTAAACGACCGCCAGTTTGTCGACGTTGGTCGTATATGCACCGATGACATTCTTGGCATCCTGGAAGTACCCGCCGAAAAAGCTCAAATGCACGACCGCGCGCACGCCCTTCACCGTCTGCATTTGATCCATGATGCTCACGGGCAGCGAACTGATGTTGCTCATCTTGTTCGTCGTCCACAACCGGTTGTTGGCGGTGTCTCCCAGGCCTTGTTTGATTCCCTGATTGATACCCTGCAGCAGTCCAAAGAGCAGAAACGCCACGACGATGGACAGCATGGTCAGGATGGTGCGCGTCTTCTTGCGCCACAGCCCCGCCCAGATGAGCATCAGGTATTTCACGCCGCGCTCCTGGCAGGCGCGCCCACCAGTCGGCCCTTATCGACATACAGGGTGCGCGCGGCGTGGTCGGCGGCCAGCGGATCGTGGGTCACCATGATGATGGTCTTGCCCTGATCGCGATTCAGCGTCTGCAGCAGTCGCAATATTTCCTCGGCGTTCTCGCGGTCAAGGTCGCCGGTGGGCTCATCGCAAACCAACAGAGTCGGATCGGCGACCAGAGCCCGTGCAATGGACACACGCTGCTGCTGTCCACCGGACAACTCACTCGGCTTGTGGGATGCGCGGTCGGCCAGGCCCACCAGCTCGAGAACCGCGCGCACGTTTTGCTTGCGCTGTGCCGCGGAAAGGTTGGTCAACAGCAGCGGCACCTCGACGTTGCGCGCGGCGCTGAGCACCGGCAACAGGTTATAGAACTGGAATACGAAGCCAATATGACGCGCGCGCCACTTGGCGAGCTTGCCGCCCGCGAGCCGATCGATGCGCTCGCCCGCGACCGTGACCTCGCCTTCGGTGGGCTGATCCAGGCCCGCAATCAAATTGAGAAGGGTGGTCTTGCCGGATCCCGACGGACCCATGAGGGAAAGAAATTCACCCTGTTCAATCGAAAGATTTACGCCGTGCAGCACCTCGACGGATTGCTTGCCGCGCTGGTAGCGCTTCACGACGTTGTTGAGTGAGACCAGTGTGCTCATCTTTCGCTCCTTATTGCCTTCCGACGCGCACTCGCGCTCCATCGCTTAAGCGGCTCAAGTCCCCCAGCGCCACCGTGTTGCCGGCATCCAGCCCGGCCAGAACCACCTGACCCGCAGCGCTTTTGCCGCCGAGGCGGACCGCGCGGCGTTCGACTGTCGACCCGTGCACGATGAACACGATGCTGACATCGCCGCTGGTGCTCACGGCTTCGCCGGGTATTACCACGCCTCGCGGTGCGACGATTTTCTCGGTCCCTTGGACCTGCGGTTCATTCTCGCTCAAAAACGCCACCCGCGCGCCCATTTCCGGGATGATGCGTGGATCCTTGGGCTTGATGGCAATCCGCACCTTGACCGTCGCCTTGGCCCGGTCTGCCGTGGGAATCATGGCGATGACGGAACCCGGGATCTCCCAGTCCGGATACGCGTTGAGTTTGATGGTCACTGGCTGCTGCGGGCGGACCCGGTTGATGAAGTTTTCGCTGACGTCGACCTCGACCTCGAGCGAATCCATGTCCACAATCGTTCCAATGCCGGTACGTGTGAAACCGCCGCCGGCCGAGATCGGCGAGACCATTTCGCCCGGCTGCGCCGCTTTCTCGGTGACGATTCCCGCGAACGGCGCCCGGATCACGGTGTCGTCGAGATTGTGTCGCGCCACCTCGACCCCGGCGCGGGCCGCGTCGAGCCCGCGCTGCGCGACGATGAGATTGTTTCGTGCAACATCGAACTGCGCATGCGACTCATCGAAGCTTTGCGCGCTGATCACCGCGGCGTCCTTCTGCTGTTTGCTGCGTTCGAATATGGGCTTGGCATCATCGAAAGCCACCTGCGCTGAAGCGACGTTGGCCTCGGCCTGCTGCAACTGGGCCGTGCTCTGAGCAAGCGCCGCCTTCCAGTTGGAGTCATCCAGCGTCGCAATGATCTCGCCCGCCTCGACGCGCTGGCCCTCCTCGAGCATGACCTTCGTGACTTTCCCGGTTACTTTCGAGGACACCGTGGCACGGCGGCGGGCCACGATATAGCCGGAAGCGTCCAACAGGGACGCGCTCATGGAAGCCGCTGAGCCGGCACTGGGGACGGCCTGGGCGACGGCGGTGGTTATCGGCTGGCCGGTCGGCCGCATCAAGTACCAAGTGCCCGAGGCGGCCACGATCAAGACGGCAATTCCGGTTGCCCACCACTTGCCGCGGCCGTCTGAGACCGGCGGTTCACTGCGATCGATTTTCAGCTGATTCAAAAGCGCTGTCCGGTCGGTCGCCGGAGTTTTTTCCGCAGTCTCATTCATCGCTGTGCACTACCTCGCGTACTCGCCATTCGCAAGCTTGCGGCCCCCGACCAGGTGTACGGTCTTGGCGCGAACATCCCGACATGGTTTTTTTGGCCATCGAACGACGGGCACGTCTGATTATATCCTGTCCCTTGGCGGTACGCCGTGGCATCATCTCGCCTCGCGGCGGATCGTTGAAACACAAAGAAGGGGAGGGGTTTCGATGCTATTTCAAAGAGTGCTGGGGGCCGTTTCGCTGGCCCTGTTCCTGTCAAGCCAAGCGGGCGCGCAGGCCGCCAAGGCACCACACCCGGGCGCCTGCCGGCAACGAAATCACGGAAACCAAGCCCGAAGCCGTCGGGTTCTCCTCCGAGCGTCTCGGCAAACTCGACAGCGGCATGAAATCGTTGGTCGATGCCAAGAAAGTGGCCGGAATGGTCACGATTCTCGCGCGCCACGGCAAGATCGTGGATGAGAAGACCTACGGCTACGCGGATATCGCCAGCCAGAAGCCGATGCAGAAAGACACCATCGTGCGCATCTACTCGATGACCAAGCCGATCACCGGCATCGCGATGATGATGCTGTACGAGGAAGGAAAGTGGAAACCGAGCGATCCGATCGCACGCTACATTCCCGAATTTCGCGATCTCAAGGTCTTTTCAGGGGTCGACAAGGACGGCAAGCCCACCTTCGACAAGCCCGGACATGCGCCGACGATGGGCGAATTGATGTCGCACACCGCCGGCTTCACCTACGGCGCGTTTGGCGCCACGCCGGTCGACAAGATGTATCAAGAGGCGCAACTGCTGGACGCGCCGTCACTGCAGGAGTTCATCGACCGCGTCGCCAAATTGCCGCTGCTGTATCAGCCCGGCGAGGGCTGGGTCTACAGCATCTCGGTCGACATTCAGGGCTATCTGGTCGAGAAGCTTTCCGGCAAGCCGTTCGCGGATTTCGTGCGCGAGCGGATTTTCCTGCCGCTGGGCATGAAGGACACCGGATTCTACGTGCCGGCGGAAAAACTCGGTCGCGTGGCGAGCATTTATCAAGGCGACGCCATCGCGGGCGCCAAGGCCATGCCTACGGATCCGGGCATCGGCCAGCCGCCCGGATTGCCGTCCGGCGGCGGCGGCTTGTATTCGACGGCGGCGGACTATCTGCGCTTTGCGCAGATGGTGCTGAACGGCGGAGAGCTGAATGGCGTGCGCCTGGTGGCGCCGAGCACCATTGAACTGATGCGGACCAATCACGTCAGCGACGAAGTCAAGAACGCCAGAAAATTCGGCATCGGTTATTATCAAATGCAGCCTGGCCTGGGATTTGGCTATGATTTCGCGATACTCGAGGACCCGCGGAAATTGGGCAGCACGGCCGGCAACGGAACGTTTTTGTGGGATGGCATTGCCGGCACCTGGTTTTGGATAGACCCAACCAATGACGTGGTGTTCGTCGGCATCATCCAGCGATGGCTGATGGCGCCCGGCGCGCCCGACGTCGAGAATTTGTCGCGCGCCCTGACCTACCAGGCGCTCGTCAATCCGAATAAATAGCAACCTAATCCAATCACTGGACAGACATGAAAAAAATATCGCACTTGGCAATGTTCATCGCCTTTGGCCTGTTCGGCGGCGCATCGTGGGCGGCAACGCCGCCGCTCTCCGCGCAGGACAATTTTGAGATACAGCAGCTTTACGCGAGATACAACAACGCCATCGATAACGGCGATGCTGAGGGTTGGGCAGCGACTTTCACGCCGGACGGTGTCTTCAACACCTTCAGCGGTCATGACGCCCTGGTCGGGTTCGTCAAAATGTGGCGGGAGAAACTCGGCGGCGCGACGCGCAAGCATTGGAACACCAACCTGCAAATCAGCGGAGATTCCAAGGAAGCGACGGCATCCGTTTATCTGATGCTGGTTGATTTTGGCACCAAGCCCGCGAGCATCCTGACGACGGGAATGTATTCAGACAGTCTCGTCAAGACCAAGGACGGCTGGCGGTTCACCAAGCGCACAACGAAGGGCGATGTGGCGCCGGCCGCTCCAGCGCCTGCTGCAGCCCCGCCTGCGGCTCCGCCGAAGTAGTTTAGAACCGAGGATTGCCGGGCGAGCTCGTGACCGGCACGTCGAGGGCGCCGATGAACCCCATTGCTACCGCCGCGAGTGCCGGTTCCGTGACTCTCACGGCGGCCCAAGGTTCGCAGGCCCCCATCATTCAAAATCTGGCGCAGTTGTACACCCATGATTTTTCCGAATTTTGGGCAGGCACCTCGCGGGGGGATGTGGGTCCCGACGGCAAATTTGCAGGCTACCCGCTGGATGAATACTGGATGCGGCCAACCTGGTCGGCGCTGCTCATTTGGCAGCATGCCGTCTTGGCAGGATTTGCACTCATCAACGATCAGACCCATTCGGGCATGGCGACTCAGCGCAATGTCGGTGAATTCTTCATCCTGCGAAAGTACCGCGGCCAGGGTGTGGGCCGCATGGCGGCGCTGACGATGTTTTCGCAGCAGCCAGGACAGTGGGAAGTGGCGGTCGCGCGCAAGAACAAGCCCGCTTGTGAATTCTGGCGGCGAATCATCACCGGCGCCGCGCAGGCCGTGTGCGTGCGCGAGCTCGACGTGCAGACTGAATCGTGGAACGGTCCAATTTTACGATTCGAGTGGCGCAACCCCTCTTAAGCGGCGAGTTCGACGTTCCCCGGGTCCTTGCGCACCGCCTTGCTCAAGTGAGAGATGACCTTGAGCAATTGCGATTGGCGGGAATCCAGAACGTAACAGAGATTTCGCGCAAACGGTTGGCACCTGGATTGAGCGCGAAGCCATTTTTTGAGTTGGAAATTGTCGTGAAACTGTCCCAGGCGATCCTGCAACTGACGCAGGCGCTTGAGCTCTCTGTCTTGAGACATGGACAGCAGCGAGCCGAAATCCTCGTCGAGATAGCGAGCCTCTTTGATTCTAAGCCGCAAGCGGTGCATTTTTCGGGGTGCGGCACCGACGTGGCGCAACGTCCGGCGCAGCCGCCGCTGACGGCGCGCAAGGATGTCGCGAATCGTCAACAGGGAGGTATCCGAAGGGTTGATGGTCAGGTGTTCGCTCGAGTAGCGCGCGATTTGCGCCGCCCGCCGTTTCCAGCCGCGAGTGGCGATCAGCTTGCGCAATTCCTGGTGGGATCGGACTCGCTGCTCGGCGAGCAGCGCAAGCAGTTGCGGAATCTGCTCGTGATCGATGATGATGCTGTGCTCGATGAGCGCCTTGGCCGCCAATTCCAGCGCAACCGCCTCCCTAGCCTTCTCGAGGTCGGATGCAAATCGGCGCAATGCCAGTGAATAGCGCTTTCGCAGCGGCGGCCGCAGTTGGTGCTTCAAGGATCGCAGCGCAACGCGCAGTCTTCTGACGCAAATGCGCGTTTTGTGGACCCCCTCGGGGGTCACGGCGCGCATCAACAGGGTTAGTTGGCGGTCCAGGGATTGCTGCAACCCCGACAGCACTTCTTGCACAATGTCTTGACCGCCTCGCGCAGGCATTTGGTGCGTTCCATTCGTCCTTGGGTCAGCCCATGTGCAGGCCGCCGTTCACTGAAAAGTCAGCGCCCGTGGCAAATGCCGCTTCATCCGATGCAAGCCAGGCGACGATGGAGGCGATCTCGCTGGGATCCCCGAGCCTCCTGACCGGAATGGTCGAAATGATTTTTTCCATGACCTCGGGCTTGACCGCTTTAACCATATCCGTGCCGATGTAGCCGGGCGACACGGAATTCACGGTTACGCCGCGCGATGCCACTTCCTGAGCCAGCGCCATGGAAAAACCATGGATACCCGCCTTGGCCGTAGAGTAATTGGTTTGTCCGAATTGGCCCTTCTGGCCGTTTACGGAGGAGATGTTGATGATCCTGCCCCAGCCGCGGTCGACCATTCCATCGATGACCTGCTTGGTGACATTGAACAAGGAATTGAGATTGGTGTTGATCACCGCGTCCCACGACTCCTTTGTGAGCTTGCGAAAGGTTCCGTCGCGTGTAATGCCGGCGTTGTTGACCAATATATCGATCTCTCCAATCTCCGCGCGAGCCTTGGCGAAGGCGGCAGCCGTGGAATCCCAGTCCGCAACATTCCCGATGGAACAATGCACCTTGTATCCATTCGCCCGCATATCGGCGATCCAGGCATCCTTGCGCGTCGAGTTGGGGCCGCACCCGGCGATGACGGTGTAGCCTTCAGCGCACAATCTGGCGCAGATGGCTGAGCCGATCCCGCCCATCCCGCCGGTTACGTAAGCGATTCGAGTACTTGCCATGATGTCCCCTCGCGACTGTTACTGCGCGCAACTATCGCTGCAGCACGTATTCACCCGGCGCATCGCCGAGCACATTGAATCCCGCGGCCGCATTGCCGAAACCCGGCGGCACGGATGTTTGAGCACCGGAATGTGCCGTCAGCCATTGCTGCCACCAAGGCCACCACGAACCTTGATGCAGTGTGCTCTTCTCCAGCCACTGTTCGGGCCCGCATGAAGTCAGTGAGTCACGCCATGTAAGCTCACGAAACCTGCGCCGCGGATGCACAGGGCCGCAGACAATTCCGGCGTTGTGCCCGCCGTTTGTCAATGCGTAGGTGTAGTCGGTCGATCGTGTCAGGCCGCGCGCCTTGAAGGTCGATTTCCAGGGGGCGACATGATCGGTCTCGGTGCCGAACACGACCATGGGCAGCGTGATTGACTTGAGGTCGACCGTTTGACCATTGACCTTGAAACGGCCGCCCGCAAGATCGTTCTGCAGGTAAAGTTGGGTCAGATATTCGCTGTGCATGCGCCAGGGCATGCGCGTGCCGTCGCTGTTCCATGCCATCAGATCATTGAGTTTTTCGCGTTTGCCCTTGACATAGGTGTTGAGCGCGGGCGCCCATAGCAGATCGTTTGCCCGCAGCAGGCCGAACGCCGCGCCCATCTTGTCGCTGCTCAAGACGCCCGCCTTGTGCATCACCGCCTCCAGCATCGACAATTGGCTCGGGCTGATGAAGAACGACAATTCCCCCGGCTCGCTGAAATCCATCTGCGCCGCCAGCAATGTCATCGAAGCCAATTCATGCCTGCCGTCCCGCGCCATGGCGGCTGCGGCAATCGACAACAACGTTCCGCCGATGCAATAGCCCACGGAGTGAATTTTGACGTTCGGCACGGTGGCTGCGACTGCGTCGATGGCAGCGCGAATTCCCTTATCGTGATAGTCATCCATGCCGAGATTGCGATCCGCCTCATTCGGGTTCTTCCACGAGACCATGAACACCGTGTGACCTTTCTCGACCAAGAAGCGTACGAAGGAATTTGCCGGCGATAGGTCGAGAATGTAGTACTTCATGATCCACGCCGGAACGATCAGCACCGGCTCGGGATGCACGGTCGCCGTCGTCGGCGCGTATTGAATGAGTTCGATCAGTTCATTGCGAAAGATGATCTTGCCGGGCGTGACGGCAACGTCAACGCCGACTCTGAAATTCTCCGTCCCGGCCGGCAAATCGTGCTTGGCAACCCGCCCGGCATCCTCCAGCCAATTCTGAAAGCCGTTCACCAAATTTTGACCGGACTGCGCGCGTGTCAGCTCCAACAGTTCGGGATTTGAGAGCAGGTGATTGGCAGGGGAGGCGGCGTCGAACATTTGCCGGGTGGTAAATTTAACGAGATCGGCACTCCGGGGCGCCAGACCCGGGACATCGCTGGTTGCCTGCTGAACCACCTTGCTCCAATTCAGATAACCGCGGGCCATGATATTGAAAGGCCATTGCTTCCAGGCGTCCGAGGCGAATCGCGGATCTTCAGCCGCCGGCGCGACGGGCTTGCCGGCCGCAGCTTGCAGGGCAAACGTAAAGTTATCCATCAGTGCCTTAAAGGCTGTCTGCGCGATATCGGATTGCTTTTGCGGGGCCTGCGCAATATTGAGGTACCAGTCCCACCACGCCTGGGCGTAGTCATCGGGCGCGAGGCCTCCTGTGATTGCGGCCAATTGGGCGCGCATTTCGCGCGCCAGTTGTTCCTCGGCCTTCGAACCTTGTACGGATTCAGCCATAGTGCTCCAAGTCCCCCCGACGATCATGATGTCACGCGGCTGCTTCTTTTGGAAAAAAAAGGGCGACCGAAGTCGCCCTTAATCGATAACAACCTGAACTAAAGAGCTTAGGCGGCTTTCTTGACCGTCTCGGCAACCTTGGCGCTGGTCTCGTCAATCCATTGGCTGACCGCACCCTGGGTTTCGGTGGCAATCTGACTGAACTCTTCCGCGCGGGCGCGCAGCTTGTCGCTCAAGGACAGGTTCAAGCGTGGTGTGCTGCCCGAGCAGGTCCGCGGCGGACTTCGGCCCGACGCTCGCCTTGGCGTGCGCCAGGCTCCACTCCAGGTAGTCGCCGGCAACCGCGAATTGGTAGCGGGCCAGGCGCTCCAAGGTCTTCAAACCTTCCTGCTGGGCGCGAAAAACCGGCGCCATGGCCGATTTGTAGGTTTCAAAAAGGGTGCTGAAATCAAAGGTCGGCTGGGTCATGTGAGGCTCCTTGAATATGCGTAACGGCTATCTCGATGGAGGCCATTATACACAAAAAAGTATGCAGTGCAAAAGAAATAAGCCACTACGGCAAACCGGCTGAAGAAACTTATAACATCATGAATTATATAGATAATATAATATATATACAATAAAACATGTCGTTCCGTCGTCAAAAACAATGCGCTGCACTAATTATTGAAGAGATCGGTCGCCGCCCGTATTTGCTGCGATCAGGCGGATCTGCCAGCATCGAACCAATGCAATTGCAGCCTTTCATCGATCGTCTGGAGCGCTTTGCCGCCCTTCGCGGTGTCACTGTGTCCCGCGCGGCTCTTTGCCCCTGGGTGCTGGGCCGGCTGCAGGACCAGCGAATGATTCTGCGCAGCGGGTTGAGCAAGGAACAGCAATTGCTCACCCTGATTCACGAGCTAACCCATTTGTTGGCGCATTCCGATGAGCGGCTCAATCACACAGTATGTGAGTACGAAGCCGAGGCGGTGGAAATGCTGGTGGCCGGCCAGCTTGGACTGAAGGACTCGACGCGCACCCCAATCGACGTGTCCACCGTCACCGATGATCTGCTCGCCTGCTCCGTGGTGCGGGTGCGCAAAGTCTCCGGCACCCTGTTGGCCGCTGCCAGGGGCGCACCCTCCCGATTACAAGCGCAAGCCGCCGTCGAGATCTAAGCAACGTCCGGTAAAGAAATCATTCTCGATGATGAACTGCGCGGCGTGCGCGATTTCGTCCGGCTGGCCCAGTCTCTTAAGCGGCACCGGCGCAATCACTTTCTCGAGCACTTCCGGCTTCATCGAGGCAAGAATGTCGGTGTGAGCGAACCCGGGGGCGATGCAGCCCACGCGTATTCCGTAGCGTGCCAGTTCCTTAGCCCACACGACCGTCATCGATGCGACGCCTGATTTTGCCGCCGAGTAGTTCGACTGCCCCGCGTTCCCATGACGCGAAATGCTGGAGATATTCACGATCACGCCGCCCTTGGCAAGCTTGATCATTCGTTCAGCCGCTTCGCGGGCGCACAGGAACACGCCGGTCAGGTTCACATCGATCACCGCACGCCACTGCTCCAAGGACATTTTGCCGACGACATCGCCATCCTTGACCTTGATCAGCAGTGCATCCTTGACGATGCCCGCGTTATTGACGATGACATCAAGACTTCCGAAATCGCGCACCACCGCATCGAGCGCGGTTGCAACCTCCGCCTCGCGAGACACATCGACGGTGTAAGCCTGCGCGCGGACGCCGAGTTCAGTGCATTGCTGGGTGGCGGAAGCCAGATCCGCCGCATTCAAGTCAAGCAGCGCAATGTGGGCGCCCTGGGCGGCGAAGCGAAGGGCGAGGGCGCGTCCGATACCTCGGCCGGCCCCCGTGATAACGATGGTTTTGTCTTTAATCTTCATGAATTCATCCTGGTCAACAATTCGATAGCGTGGCTATTTCTGTTTGGGTTGCTTGGATTCATCTTGTCCGGGAGGGGGCGACTCAGGCTTTGCACCCGCGAAGGCGCTCATCATGGAGGCTTGGATTTTTGACCACTGCTCCATGTTCTGGCGCGCGAAGTCAGCCAGCGGCGCCATGGGTCCCGCGAGGGCCTTGGTCATTTCGGCGCGCATGGCATCTTGTTGGCGCGCCAGCGCCGCGACGCTCTGTTCCATGTAGCGGGTCAACATCTCCTGAACGGGATTTCCGTAGAAGCGAATGATCGACTCGAGCAATTCGGTGCTCAACACAGGCGTGCCGAACTGATCTTGTTCGGCGATAACCTGCAGTAGCACCGCTCGGGTCAGATCCTCACCGGATTTGTCATCGACGACCTTTACTTTTGCCCCCGAGACGATCATTTTGCGGATGTCATCGAGAGTGACGTGACGGCTTTCCGTCGAATCATAGAGTCGCCGATTGGCGTATTTTTTTATGACGCGTTCGTTCGACATATCATTGTTGCCAGCCTGGAGCCATTATAGCCACTTTAGTATGCACCGCACAATTTATAATAGCTGAGATTTAGACCGCAAAAGCGAAAAAATGCTGCATTGCATAGAGCACATTTGGTGAGCGCTCGAGAGCCCTTTCCGGGCACTTTCCCCTTCAGCGCCGACTTTCTGAAGGTCTGGATGGATCAAGCCGGCGCCCTTCAAGACGCATTCGCGAAATTGGTCGATAAATCAGCGTCGGTCACCTTGCCGACGTCCGAGCCTTGGAAAGCATTCATCGACGGGCTTGGCATGGGATTCGCTGACTCGTCGGTTCACGCGATGCCGCCGCTCGGATTGTCCCGCGAGTACCAAGAAATCGGCGCACGCTTGCTTGATCTCGGTAAACAATTCCAACAACGGTGCGGGGAGTTGACGCAGCAGAGCGCGAACGTCATGCAGGATGCGCTGCAAATCATGAAGAAGCGCATCGAAGCCAAAGAATCATTGCTCACATCGCCGGCGGACCTCTACGACGAGTGGATCGAATGCGCGGAAGGCTGTTACGCACAAGCGGCGCGCGGCGACGCTTTTGTGCGCCTCTTCGCTGAGGTGTGCAACATTGCGAGCGCCATCAAAATTGAACGGGGCAAGCTGGTCGAGAGAATCGCGCGTCAGCTGGATTTGCCGAGCCGCGCAGAGGTCGATACGTTGAATCGTCAGGTTCGATCGTTGACGGCCGCAGCCGCAGCCGCAGCCGTAACCGCTGCCGCAGGCGCAACGTCGGCGCCGGCGCAGGCGGCAACGCGAGCCAAGGCGCCTCCCAAGAAACCGGTCAGCCGGGCGCGCAAGAGCAGCAAACGGGCTCGCCCGTGAGCACCACGCCCGAGTCCCTTGCGCAGTTGCTGCAATCCGCAGCGGAGATGCAACAGCAGGGCAAATCGGTGCTGCGTTCTTTGCAAGGCATGGGCAACGTCGAAGTAGGGGCGTCGAAGAAAGTCTGCGTCTACACTGAAAACAAGGTCCGGCTATTTCGCTATACCCCGCTGGCGCGTGCGGCTGCGGTTAAACCCCTGCTGATCTGTTACGCCATGGTCAACCGCCCGTATCTGCTCGATCTGCAGCCGGATCGGTCGTTCATTCGCGAGCTGTTATCTGCGGGCTTGGAGGTCTATCTCCTCGATTGGGGCTATCCGGACGGCGCAGATCGCTTTGCCGGGCTTGACGAATACATCGATGGACACCTGCGGCATTGCGTCGAATTCATCCTGAAAGAGCATGCGATTGATTCCCTCAATCTGCTGGGCGTATGCCAGGGAGGCACGATGAGCCTTTGCTATGCGGCGCTCGAGCCCAAGCAAATCGCCCAACTCATCACCATGGTGACACCGGTCGATTTCAAGACCCCTGAAAATCTGTTATCGAAATGGGCGCAGCCCATTGACGTTGACCTTCTGACGCAATCGGGAAACGTCTCGGGCGATTTCCTGAACTTTGTCTATCTCTCCTTGATGCCGTTCCGTCTCACTCAGCAGAAGTACGTCAACCTGCTGCGAATGCAGGGCGATCGCGTGCAGTTGGAAAATTTCATGCGCATGGAGAAATGGATCTTCGACAGTCCGGATCAGCCCGCCAAAGCGTTTCGGGATTTCATTCAGTGGTTCTTCAAGGAGAATCGGCTCATTCGAGATGAACTGATGCTCGGCGGCAAGCCGGTACGGCTCAAGAACATCACGCGGCCGGTGCTCAACATCTATGCCACGAAGGATCATCTGGTCCCGCCCAGCGCGAGTGTGCCGCTCGGGGCCTACGTGGGAAGCAAGGACTACCGATCGCTGGAAATCGATGCCGGCCACATTGGTCTGTATGTCGGCGGCAAGAGTTGCAAGACGGTGCCCGCCGCGATCGCGAGCTGGCTTCAGGATCGCCGAAAATCCTAGCGCATGGGACAGCGCCGATTGACGTAAGTAAATGTTACCGATGCTTAAGAAGGTGTCCTTGATAAGGGGCGGGCCTCACCATAGAGTGTTTTAGATAGGCCGCACAACATGTCCGTCAATTCCAACCTCATACAGGATTCGAAGAAGAGCCGCAGACCCTCTGCATGGCAGATCGGAGCGTGCCTCCTGGCGGTTTATGTGGTTTGGGGTACGACGTATTTTGCCATCAAGGTTGGAATCGAAGGGTTCCCGCCTTTCTTCCTGGTAGGTACGCGCTTTGTGCTGGCGGGCGGCCTGCTATTGGGCTGGCAAGCGCTGCGCGGGGGCGCCTGGCCTACACTGAAACAATGGGGCGGCGCAGCTCTGGTGGGGTTCCTTCTTCTCGTGATTGGCAACGGGGGAGTCACCGTCGCTGAGCACTGGGTGAGTTCCGGAGCAACCGTGGCGCTCATCAGCGTCATGCCGCTTGCGACTGCGTTGTGGAGTTGCGTTTTTGGTGATTGGCCGCGGCGGGGCGAATGGATCGCCATTGCGGTCGGAGCGGCCGGCGCCGCGGTGATGCTGCTGGGTCGCGACTTGCAGGCCAGCTTGGCCGGCACGCTGATCATCCTTTTCGGTACGGCATGCTGGTCTTTCGGTACGGTGCTTTCCCGCCGGCTCGATATACCGCACGGCCCCACCGGCTTCGGCGCGGAAATGCTCACGGCGGGGGTCATGGCTCTGGCAATCAGCGCCGCATTGGGTGAGCACTGGATCCTTCCCAGCGCACCCCGCGTTTGGTGGGCGTGGGGCTATCTCGTGGTATTCGGCTCCATCATTGCATTTTCCGCCTATCGATTTCTGGTCGAGCGCGTGTCGCCCACGCTGGCGGCCACCTACGCATACGTCAATCCGCCCGTGGGACTGTGTGTGGGCTGGTGGTTGGGCGGGGAGACATTCTCGCCCAATGTCCTCTTCGGGTTGCCGATCGTGCTTACCGGTGTCGCACTGCATGCATGGATGAGCTCACGCGACAACGTTCCGGAACCAATGCCGAAGAGTCCGGTGGCGGTGAGCCGCGTCTAGGAGCCCCAGGCTTCTATTGCCGCGAGTTGCCGCGGGCAAGAGCCCGAATAATATCGGTCTCGGCGCATACCCCGACTATTCTGCCGTCCTCGGCGACCAGCACGGGGTGTCCCGATGTCTGGCGCAATTGAATAATCGCCTGCAGTGACATGGAAGCAGGCGCAATGGTCAGCCCCGCCTGTTCCACGGTGATCTCGGCGTCGTCATGAATATGGCGCAACGGGTGTGTGACGCCGTCAAGCGTTAATCCCAATGCCTGCCCCGCGGCATCCACAGAGAGTAGATAGCGCTTACCGGCGTCGAGCCAAATCGCCGCGCCATCGCCCTTAAGATCAGCGCGCCGCTGCATGATCATGCCGCCCGTCAGCACCGTGAGAGGGTTCATGTGCAGCACGAATTCGGCGACATAGTCATCGGCCGGCGCGAGCACAATATCCTCTGCCGTGCCCGTCTGAATGATGCGCCCGTTGCGCATGATCGAGATCCGGTCGCCCAATTTCAATGCCTCGTCCAGATCATGACTCACGAATACAATGGTCTTCTTGACCCGGGCCTGGAGCTCGAGCAGTTCATCCTGCAACTTGTTGCGGATCAGCGGATCCAGCGCCGAAAACGGTTCATCCATGAGAAGAATGTCCGCTTCGGTGGCAAAGGCGCGCGCCAGTCCGACACGCTGCTGCATGCCGCCGGATAATTCCCCGACCTGGCGTTCCGCCCACTGGGTCAGTCCCACCAGTTCGAGTTTTTCATCGACTACCGTTTTGCGTTTGACGCTGTCATCGCCGCGCAACTCCAATCCAAATCCGACGTTCTCACGCACCGTGCGCCAGGGCAGCAGGCCGAATTGCTGGAACACCATGGCAACCTTTTCACGGCGCAGCCTGCGCAGCTGTTGATGATCGCAGTTCGCCACATCGATGGTCGATTCACCGTCCTGCACCAGGACCGAACCGCGCGTCACCGGATTCAACCCATTTGCCGCGCGCAATAGGGTCGACTTGCCCGACCCCGAAAGGCCCATGAGCACGGAAATGTCGCCGCGGGCGACGCGCAAATTCGCACCTGCGACGCCGACGATGACTCCCTGCTTTTCCTGGATTGCCGCGCGCGTGCCGCCGGCGTCCAAGGCGCTCAGCGCGTCGCGCATCGCCTTGTGTCCTTCGCGGCCGGCCTTGCCGAATAGAATATCGACGGATTTGAATTCCACGGCGGCATCGTGCGAACTCATCGGGAATCTCCGCGATCTTTCGGCCGGCTGATCCGATCCAGGATGATGGCGAGCAGCACGATGGTGAATCCGGCCTCAAATCCCATGCCAACCTGCACGGAATTCAGCGCGCGCACGACCGGTACGCCGAGACCGCCGGCTCCAACCAGGGCTGCGATCACCACCATGGATAAACTGAGCATGATGCATTGAGTGATGCCCGCGATGATCGTCGGCGCCGCGCTGGGCAATTCAACTTTCCAAAGCAGCTGCATCGGTGTTGCGCCGAATGCCTCGCCGGCCTCGATGAGAGGCTTTGGAACCGACGAGATCCCGAGATGCGTGAGGCGAATGGGGGCCGGCAGCGCAAAAATCACCGTCGATATCAATCCCGGGACCACGCCCAAACCGAACAAGACCAGGGTCGGAATGAGATACACGAATGTGGGCAGGGTCTGCATCAAATCCAGCACCGGACGAAGCGCCGCATACAGACGAGGCCGATGCGCGGCCGCAATTCCCACTGGCACGCCGATCGCCGCGGACGCCACGGTCGCCACCAGCACCAGTGCCAGAGTCTCGAGCGTGGCGGCCCAGTAGCCTTGGTTCAAGATGAACAACAGGGCGGCGGCGACAAAGGCAGCGAGCGGCAGCGAGCGGCGCAGCCCCCAAGCGAGTACTGCGGCGGCCACAATCAAAGCCGGGGCGGGCAGTGTACGCAGCAGCACGTTCACGGCATTGACGGTCGCACGAACAAGGGCAGAGATGCCGTCGAATACCACGGTGCCGTGAGCCTTGATGGTGTCGATGGCCGTGGCCATGGCGTCGCCCACTGGGATTTTGTGGCTGACGATCCATTGCTCGAAGCCGCCGGGGTGGGGCGGCGGCGCGGAATGGACGAGTGCTGTCAGGGCGGGCCGGCCGTCAAGTGTGAGTACTCCATCAAGCCAGGCCTTCATTGCGGTGGGATTGGCCTTGAGCCACTCCGCCGCAGCGACATCGGGTGGCTCATGCCGATCCAAAATTGCTGCCATCATTTCACTCTCGCCGCGCAGCGAGAATTTCAGGTTGTTGAGCAGCCGTCCGACGTTCGGGCAAGCCTCGCTGTAGCCTCTGCGGGTCACGGTATAAATCGTGGCGCCGCCATAATTGGGCCCGAAGACCTCGTCCCCACCCGTGAGGTACTGCAGATCAAAACGCATGTTCATGGGATGCGGGTCCCAGGCAAGAAACACGACGGGCTGCTTGTCGCGGACGGCTCGCTCCACCTGCGCCAGCATTCCCTGTTCACTCGACTCGATCAACTTGAACTCGCCCAAGCCGAACAGATTCTCCTTGAGCATTTTCAGCACAAGTCGGTTGCCGTCATTGCCGGGTTCGATGCCGTAGATCGAATTGTTGAGTGCCGGCGCGAAACGCTGAATGTCCTTGAAGTCTTTGAGGCCGGCGGCGAAGGTATAGGTGGGGACCGCGAGGGTATACTTGGCCCCGACCAGATTCGCGCCGAGCACGACCACGGATCCGTCTTGTAGGTAGCGCCGTATATCGGCCTCTTGGGTGGGCATCCAATTGCCCAGGAACACATCGATATCATTGTTCTGCAACGAGGCAAACGTGACGGGCACCGAAAGCACCGTAACGCTGGGCGAGTAGCCGATCGAGCGCAGCAGCTCATTTGCCAGCGCGGTGGTCGAGGTGACATCCGTCCAGCCCACGTCGGAGAAGCGTACGACTGCGCAACTCGCAGGGTCAGCAGAAGGTGCCGCGCACAGAGCCGCCGAATACACCATCAGCACGAGGAGGCAACTGATCCTGCGAAGTGGGCGGCGGCCGAGTGCGCCCCAGGGGGATTGCCCCGGG
Organism: uncultured Gammaproteobacteria bacterium; assembly: GCA_963831765.1. Classification (GTDB taxonomy): domain Bacteria; phylum Pseudomonadota; class Gammaproteobacteria; order Steroidobacterales; family Steroidobacteraceae; genus Bog-1198. The sequence goes on along the minus strand of CAWHRH010000006.1, from coordinate 369,526 downwards.
GGTTGACCGCGCGCCCCTGGCAGCCGCATGATTGAAGTGGCGACTCTGGACTTGAATGATCGTTTAACGGGCTTCGCTTCCAGTTCACCAATACATCCCTAGTAATTGAAATTGAAAGTATAAATCACTTCCACCACGGATCGTAGAATTACTGCCATGGAACCCTCAACGGTTCTTTGGCTCGTCGCAAGGCCGCAAAATTGAATACCCAAGCAATGGCATCCGGCGACACGTATTCAGAACCTGTCGAGGAGATGAGGCGTCGTCAGCTGGTTGAGGTCACCATCGATAGCCTAGCGGAACTGGGCTTCGTGGGCACCACGCTTGCGCAAATCGCCGCCCGCGCCGGCGTGTCTCCCGGCTTGGTGGCGCATTACTTCGACGATAAGGATGGATTGCTGGAGGCGGCATTTCGCTCGCTGGCGCGTCGCGTCGGCAGCCAGGTGCGCGCCCGATTGCGGCTCGTATCGACGCCGCGCGGCAGGATCCAAGCGGTGATCGATGCAAATCTCGCCCCCGAGGAGTTCGATCAACGCACCGGCAGCGCTTGGCTGGCGTTCTGGGGTCAGCTCTTGCACGTCGAGCGCTTGAAACGAATTCAGGCAGTGTATCAGCGCCGGATGCTATCCAACCTGCTCAACTCCCTGCGCAAACTGGTTGCGCCAGAGGAAGCACGCAATCTTGCGCAGATGATTGCCGCCATGATCGACGGCGTCTGGCTGCGAGCGGCCTTGTCGGGATGGCGGGAGGCCGACAGCGAGAGCGCGAGGGCCATGTTGACGGCATTCGTCGATGGACGGCTCGCTCAGTCCATCCCCGTCGTACCCTCCGCCGTTGACGGAGACGCGACAGTCCCGGCGCCCGGTCAGCGATTCGCGTCGATCAATCCTGCCACGGGCGAGACCTTGGGCCATGTCATCGTCGCGGGCGCGGCAGAGATCAACGCTGCGGTCTCCGAGGCTTTGCGTGCGCAAACAGCTTGGGGAGCCATGACCGGTGCCGAGCGCGGACGGGTACTGCGCCGCGCCGCGGACCTGTTGCGATCCCGTAATCAAGAGCTGGCGGAGCTTGAAACCCGGGACACGGGAAAGCCCATCCAAGAAACCCGGGTGGTGGACGTGGCCTCCGGAGCCGACTGTTTCGAATATTTCGCCGGCCTGGCGCAGAGTTTGAGCGGCGAACACATTGATTTAGGACCCTTGGCCTTTGGCTATACGCGGCGTGAGCCATTGGGCGTGGTCGCCGGCATTGGGGCCTGGAACTATCCGCTGCAAATCGCCTGCTGGAAAGCAGCGCCGGCGCTGGCCTGCGGGAACGCCATGATTTTCAAGCCCGCCGAACTAACGCCCTTCACGGCAGTCAGGCTGCAGGAAATCCTGTTGGAAGCCGGTTTGCCGCCGGGCATCTTTCAAGTGGTGCAAGGGTTTGCCGAGACCGGCAGGCTGCTCACCGCTCACCGCGATATTCGCAAGGTCTCATTGACGGGCGAAGTGGGCACCGGCAAAGCCGTGATGAGCGATGCCTCTCGCACACTGAAAAACGTCACGTTGGAATTGGGAGGCAAGTCGCCGCTGATCGTATTTGCCGATGCCAATCTCGAGAATGCCGTCTCCGGCGCGCTGCTGGCCAATTTCTATTCATCCGGACAGGTCTGCTCCAACGGTACCCGGGTGTTCGTGCACCGATCGATCAAGACGGCTTTTCTGGAACAACTCGTGAAACGGGTCAATGCCATGCGAATCGGCGACCCGATGGATCCCGGCACGCAGGTCGGTGCGCTCATTTCCGAACAGCACATGCACAAAGTCTTGGGCTACATTGCGCGAGGACGCGCCGAGGGCGCACGCATCCTCACGGGCGGCATGCGAGTGACCTCCGGAGAACTCTCCAAGGGATTCTTCGTGGCACCCACCGTGTTCGATAATTGCCGCGACGACATGACGATTGTGCGGGAGGAGATTTTCGGCCCCGTCATGTCGGTGCTCGAGTTCGAGGACGAAGAGCAGGTCATTGCGCGCGCCAATGCGACCGAGTACGGCCTCGCCGCCGGCGTTTTCACCAACGATTTGACGCGCGGCCATCGAGTCATCGCCCGCTTGCAGGCGGGGACCTGCTGGATCAACCAATACAATGTCACGCCGGTCGAATTGCCCTTTGGCGGGGTGAAACTTTCGGGACTGGGGCGCGAGAACGGCCGCGCGGCGCTTGAGCACTACACTCAACTCAAGAGCGTTTATGTCGCGATGGGCAATATCGACGCGCCATATTGATGCATTCCTGTGGCTGAAGAGAATTTCGATTTCGTGATAGTCGGGGCCGGGTCCGCGGGGTGCGTGCTCGCTGATCGCCTGAGCGAGGACTCGAGAAACACAGTACTGCTGCTGGAGTACGGCGGCTCCGATCGCTCGATCTTCATCCAGATGCCCTCGGCATTGTCGATTCCGATGAACATGCCCAAGTACAACTGGTTCTTTCACACGGAACCTGAGCCGCACTTGAACGGGCGCAGCATGCACACCCCGCGCGGCAAGGTCCTGGGCGGATCCTCTTCGATCAACGGCCTGGTGTACATCCGCGGCAACCCCCAAGACTTCGCAGCCTGGGTTGCACAGGGCGCCCGCGGCTGGGGGTATGGCGATGTGTTGCCGTATTTCAAACGCGCCGAAAAGCGGGAGGAGGGGGGCGATCGCTACCGCGGCGCGGACGGCCGACTGCGCACGCGCTACGGAACCGTCAGCAATCCGTTGCATGCCGCGTGGCTGGCGGCCGCCGCGCAAGCCGGTTATCCGCACAGCGATGATGTGAACGGCTATCAGCAGGAAGGCTTTGGCCGCATGGACATGACTGTGGGCGGCGGGCGGCGCTGGAGCGCTGCCAATGCTTACTTGAGGCCGGCGCTGCGCCGTCCGAATCTCAAAGTCCTGACGCATGCGCTGGCGACGCGGATCATCTTCGATGGCGCGCGCGCCGTGGCGCTCGAGTATTCCCGCGGTGGCGTCAAGCATCGGGTGCAGGTGGCGCGCGAGCTGATATTGAGCGGCGGCCCCATCAACTCGCCGCAACTGCTGAAGCTCTCCGGACTGGGTCCTGAGGCGGAACTTCAGGGAACAGGGCATCGAGGTGATCCGGCATCTGCCGGGCGTGGGCGAGAATCTGCAGGATCACCTGGAATTTTATTTCCAAGTCGCCTGCAAGGAGCCCATCACCCTCTATTCATCGATCAATAATTTCGCGCGCGCGGCCATCGGTGCGCGCTGGTTGCTGCGCAAGGATGGTCTCGGCGCCACCAACCACTTCGAAACCTGCGGCTTCATCCGCAGCCGGGCGGGCATTCCGTATCCCGATATCCAGTATCACTTCCTGCCGATGGCTGTCGCCTACGATGGTTCGAGTCTGGCTCAGGAGCACGGGTTCCAAGCGCACGTGGGTCCCATGCGCTCCAAGAGCCGCGGCTGGGTGCGATTGCGATCTCGCGAACCGCTGGATAAACCGCGGATTCTCTTCAACTACATGAGCCACCCGGATGATTGGATCGAGATGCGCGCCTGCGTGCGCTTGACCCGGGAGATCTTCGCGCAGCGCGCCTTTGATCGCTATCGGGGCCGCGAGCTGCAGCCGGGCGAGGCCGTGCAAACCGATGCGCAAATCGATGCCTTCATCCGCGCCAAGGTGGAAAGCGCCTACCATCCTTCCTGTTCCTGCAGGATGGGCGCAGCGGATGATGCCATGGCGGTCGTTGACCCGGATACCAAGGTCCGCGGCATCGAGCGGCTGCGCGTGGTGGATTCCTCCATCATGCCGACCGTGACCACGGGCAATTTGAACGCGCCCACCATCATGCTGGCGGAAAAAGCCGCCGATCACATTCTTGGGCGCAGCCTGCTTGCGCCCGATGAGGCCCCGTACTATGCCGCGGCGAATTGGCAGACCGCGCAGCGCTGACGGCTAAAACTTGTATCCGAATGTCAGGCCGATGACGCGCGGTCGCAGCGGTGTCTGCGCCACGATGAATTGATCCGTGCTGACGAAGGTACTGGCATTGGAATTGGTCAGGTTTTCGGCATACAGCGTCGCGATCCAGGCATCCTTGGTCACGCCGCAGGACGCATCAAAGGTCGAATAGGCCGGATTTTCGAACCGCAGTCGACCGGTGGTAATGCCGCCCGCTTCGAAAATCGACGGATTGGAGCCGGCCTGGGTGTAGGAATGGCCGGTGTGGTGGAAGCCGGCTTGAAGAAACGGCGCGTAGTCGTTCAAATGTCCAGTCGTAGCGGGCGCGCAGGCTGTAGGCGAGCGGGGGCGCGTTGGCGCTCGGCGATCCCGCCAAACCGTATGGGTTCTGGACCTGCGCGCAATTCATCCCGTTGACGTCGCAGCTCTTCGTGATCGGATTGCCATAGTTGTTGCTGTCAGGATTGGTGTCGATCAGCTGCGGCGAATTCGTCTGCTCGCTATGATTCCAGGCCCCCGCGCCTTGCACCGTCAGTCCGGCGATGACGCGGTAGGCCAGCGAGGTCTCGATGCCCTTGATGAGGAAGTTCTGCCCGTTGGTATTGAAGAAAATATTGCCGACCACCGTGGGATCGAAGAACGCGACCTGCACATTGTCCCAATTCTCCCGATAGACTGCGCCGTTCCATTGCAGGCGGTGATCGAGGAATTCGGTTTTCCAGCCGATTTCGTTGTTGGTCAAATTGTCCGATGAGTACGCCACGGGTATTTGGTACTGCCATTGCCCATCCGTGCCATACGCATACTGCGAGGCGCCGTTCTGATTGAAGCCGCCCGGACGATATCCCTGCGACCAGGTGTAGTACAACATGATATCCGGTGAGATATGCCAGGTTAGATTGCCGCGGCTCTTGAAGCCGGACTCGGTGTCGTGCAAGTTTTCGGAGTCGAGCGTGGTAATTGTCGTTCAAACAGCCCGTGGGCGGCGCCCCCGACTGAAAGCAGTAAAAGCTGCCGCTGACGCTGCCTTTCAACGAGTTCTCGAACTTGAAGTGACGCGTGCCCAGCGGTGAGCGTCAACACCTTGGGTAGGATGTCGAAATCCGCCGACAAGAAGAAAGCGGTCTGCTTGGTATCCCGCACGTCATCTTGATAGAACGAGGTGTGATCGCCCTGAACGCCGGGATTGACAACGGTCCCTCCCACGGTGGTGCCCACATTGGTAAAGCAACCGGTATTGCCGGGAGTACCCGGGTCGCCATTCGAGGTGCAGGAGGGAACGTTCTTGTAATTCCAGCCGGTTTGATCGTACAGCTTGTTGTCTTCCCAGTAGAAGCCGGCGATGGCGCGCAGTCGCCAGTCATCGGGAGTGGTCAGGCGGAATTCATGCTGCTGATGCTCATTCTGCTCCGTCGAGTGCCAGTAAGCGCTGGGCGAGAAGCAGGTCGACGGCAGAGGAGTCTGTGTTCCGGCAGTCGAACCGGGACCGTAGCACTGATAGTAGTCGGCGTACTTGCCGCGCGAGTAATTGGTGTAGTCCTGGACCTGATCGACGTTGCGGCTCATGTAGCCGCCGGTATAAACGGCTTTCAACGGGCCGATTTTGCCGTTCAGAGTCCAGGCGGTGTTCTTGAAATCATCCTTGTCGTACGATGGATTGAACATCGTGACCTCGAGCGGCGACAACGGCGCTCCGTCGGAACCATTCGGCTGCTGGTAGAACACGCCTTGCGAGTTCATCTCCTGGTACGACTGAGTGAGCAGAAAATCCCAATCGTCGTTGAACTTGTACAGCGCTTCGAAGCGCAAGCCTTGGTAGGTGACGGGGTTGATGGCGTTGCCCACCAAACCAGCGTTGCTGATCGTCGGGCTGCCGGGCGGCACGCAAAAACCGCCGTTGGGCTGGCCGTCGGGACATGATCCATTGGCCGCCGCCGGATAGTAGGCATAGCCGATACCAATGTCGGTGTTCGAGCGCGCGAAGGTCGACGGCACGTTGTTGATGTAGCCGCCGCGTTGATCGTAGTAGACCACCGCACGTATGGCCAGAGTGTCCGGGATCAGCGGCGCGTTGAACACCGCTGTCACGTTGTAGTTCTGGTCGCCATGCGCTGTCCCGCCATAGCCGGCCGTGACGTTGATCTCGGTGGCACTTAACTTCGGTTGATTGGTGATGTAACGGATCGCGCCGGCCTCGGCGCCCGAACCGAACAGAGTTCCCTGTGGGCCTGCCAGAACTTCGATGCGATCCAAGTCGGCAGCATAAATATCCAGATTGCGATTGGGCAGTTGTCCCGATTGGTTGTCCAGGTAGATGCCGACATTGGGGAACAGTCCCGTCGAGCCGCTGCCCTGGCTGGGCTGTGAGCCTGCGCTCAAGCCACGCATGAACACCTCGTTTTGTCCGGGTCCATTGTTCGCCGACGTGACGTTGGGCAGGTACTTGATGTAATCGTCGAAGGTGGCGATGTTCAATTGTTGCAGGGTCTCGCTGGTGAAAGCCTGCATGGCGATGGGTACGTTTTGCATGCTTTCCGAGCGGCGAGTGGCGGTGACCGTGATTTCTTGCAACGCATCCGAATTGGTGTCGTTGACGTTCGCAGCCTGCTCGGCGGCGGCCGCGCCAAAGGACGCCCCGCCCAAGATTGATGCAATCGCGAATGAGAGCTTCGAGTTCATTATTCATCCCCTAAGTCTTTTGTTGAACGCGCGATCAATCACTGCGATATGTCGCCTTAGGCCTATCTTGTCCCAACACCCAATTCGGCGCAACGAAAACTTTGACCCGATTAAAATTAATACTAAACAATATGTTACAGATTATATCTCGATGGATTCTCGCAATATGACCCCGGCTTCAAACATTGAATGATCGTTTAAGGTGCGGGCGTAAACTCGCGGCCAATCTCCATCAACAAGTCCTGCGCATAACGCAGCAACGAGGGCCCGACTTCAATGTGAAAGGTCTCGGTGCCCGTACGCCAGAGCACCACATCCACTTTCGCCAGCACCGTGCGCGTGCACATGTGCACCGGGAATTCCCGCAAATCCAAATCGAGCGGACACGCGCCTGCGAGGATGGTTGCCGCATGCGGGCCGAAAATCTCCAGGGCCACTTGCCGGTGAGATACGTCCACCAAGGAATGCGGATAGGGAGAAAGCGCCTGTTCGAGTTCTTCGATGGGCAGCGGGACCTCGCGTGAAGCCTGCCACATCAAGTGCTCCTCCGGGCCCAGCCACAGCGTAGCGCGTTCATCCACAAGATGCGCTCGACAGGATTCTTCGGAAAACGGCACCCCCCATGTCGTGCCCGCGGCAACTCGCGCCTGCGCGTCGCATTGCAGGATCAGCCGCGAAGCAGCGTCCTTCACACGCATCCAGGCCGCGTCAGCCATTGATACGCGCTCCTTCCGGATCATGGAAGACCGGGGAGGTGACTTCGACTTCGACATCGCCGCCCGGCATTGACACATACAGTGATGCGCCCATGCGCGCGCGTCCTCCCGCGATCATTGCCAAGGCGATGGGGTATCCCACGGTCGAGGCAGCGTACGCGGAGGTGATATGGCCGATGAGCTGCATCGGAGGTCGCTGGCCGGGTCGCTCGCAGACCTGCGCGCCTTCCTCCAGGACCGTGCGCCGATCCTTGGGTTTGAGTCCGACCAGCTGCTTGCGATTCGGATTCTTCATGGAGGCGCGCAGCAGTGAACGCATGCCTACGTAGTCGGTCTTGTTCTTGCCGACGGCCCATGACAATCCTGCATCGTCCGGCGTCACCGTGCCGTCGGTCTCCTGACCGACGATGATGTAGCCTTTCTCGGCGCGCAGCACATGCATCGCTTCGGTGCCGTAGGGTGCAATGCCAAACTTCGCGCCCGCGGCGTGCACCTCTTCCCAGATTCGCAGACCGTTTTCACTTGCCACGTTGATCTCGAAGCCGAGCTCGCCCGTGAAGCTCACGCGAAACAGCAGTGTGGGAAGTCCGCATATCCTGCCGCGGCCGACGCTCATATGCGGAAAGGCGTGGGCATCTAAGTGCAACCCCTCGATCAGCGGCTCGATCACGCTGCGGGCATTCGGGCCTTGCACCGCGATCACGGCCCACTGCTCGGTGGTGGAGGTCAGCCAAAGTTTGAGCTGAGGCCACTCCGTTTGGCGGTAATCTTCCATGAGCGCGAGCACGCGCGCGGCACCGCCCGTGGTGGTGGTGACGTGAAATCGGTCGGCGGCCAGCCGGGCCACCACGCCGTCGTCGAAAATAAAGCCGTCTTCGCGCAACAGAATGCCATAGCGGGTGCGGCCGACGCCGAGATTGGTCCAATTGTTGATGTACAGGCGGTTCATGAATTCGGCCGCGTCCGGCCCAACCACTTCGATTTTTCCCAGCGTGCTCGCATCGAACATGCCCGCGCTTTTGCGCACGGTACGGCACTCGCGGGCCACGGCTTCGTGCATGCCTTCGCCGGATCGCGGGAAATAACGCGCGCGCTTCCACAGGCCGACGTTTTCGAAAACAGCGCCCTGTGTCTGCGCCCAGGCGTGCGTCGGGGTGGTGCGGACCGGGTCGAACAGATCGCCGCGCGACAGGCCCGCGAAGCTGCCGAAGGTGACGGGCGTGTAGGGCATGCGAAAGGTGGTCAGGCCCACCTGCGCAATGGATCGGTTGAGCTCTCCCGCCACGATCGCCATGGCGTTCAAGTTCGAGGTCTTTCCCTGATCGGTGGCCATGCCCGTGGTGGTGTAGCGCTTGACGTGTTCGACCGAGTGAAAACCCTCGCGAGTCGCCAGTTCAAGATCACGCGTGGTGACATCATGTTGCCAATCGACAAAGCTCTTCTGCTTCGATGCTCCGGTGCCGGGCAGGGTGCCGAGCGATGAATCATGCCGGCGATCCTGCGCCTCGACGCTGAAGGTGCGCGGCGCCGCGTCCAATTTGAGCACTTGCGCCGCAGCGTTGGCGCCGTCCGCCAGCGCCTGCGCAAGTCCGTAAACGCCGCGGCAGGCACCGGCGGAACGTTCCGCCTCGGCGGAGCGTCCCGGCACAAAGGCTTGAAGGGTTTCGCTCCACTCGAGTTTGCCGCGAGATTGGGAGAATAAATGCACGCTGGGGGTATGGCCGCCGGACATGAGCAGGGTATCGCAATCGACGTGCCAAGCCTTGGCAACCGATCCGTTTTGCATCTGCCCCAAGGTCACTTGGGTCACGTGGGTTTCGCCACGTGTGCCGAGTACCGTGCAATTCAGTTGTACATCGATGCCGGCATTGCGCGCTGCCGTCACCAGCGAATCTGAGCCGGCGGCTCGGACATCGGCAGCTCGGATATCGGCGATGGCCGCGATCTCGGTGCCCGCGGCTTTCAGATCCAGCGCGGTCTGATAGGCGTCGTCGTCGCAGGTGGCCAGGACGATCTTGGAACCCACCCGGACCCCGTAGCGATGCAGGTAGCTGTGCGCCGCGCCGGCCAGCATCACACCCGGTCTGTCGTTGCCGGGAAATACCAGCGGCCGCTCCAGCGCACCGGCCGCGAGCAGCACATGGCCGGCGCGCACCTGCCATAGCCGTTCACGGGGTTGCGACTCCGGCGGCGTGTCCAAATGATCGGTCAAGCGCTGACTTAAGCCGATGAGATTGTGCGGGAAGTAGCCGAAGGCTGTGGTCCTGGGCAGAAGCATGACGTCCTGGTTTTTCGCCAGCCGTTCGAGCGCGGTGCGCAGCCATTCGGCGCTACTTCTGCCCTCAATGAGCGCATGAGCATCCGACAGGAGACTCCCGCCCGGCTCTGATTGCTCATCGCAGAGGATCACTCGTGCGCCTGCGTCGGCCGCGGTCAGCGCGGCGGCCAATCCCGCAGGCCCCGCGCCGACGACGAGCAGGTCGCAGTGCGCATAGCGATGGGCGTAACGATCCGGATCAGGTTGAGTAGGAGCGCGCCCCAAACCGGCGGCGCGGCGGATGAGAGGTTCGTACAAAGCCTTCCAGGCGCTTCGCGGCCACATGAAGGTCTTGTAGTAGAAACCCGCGGGAAAAAATTTCGACAGCGCGTCGTTGACGCGGCCCACATCGAATTCGAGGCTGGGCCAGCGATTCTGGCTATGAGCCTGTAGATGTCGGTACAGCTCGACTTGCGTCGCGCGCAGGTTGGGGGTGGTGCGCGCCTCGTCTCGCTGCACGGTGATGAGTGCGTTCGGCTCTTCGGCACCCGCCGAAAAAATCCCGCGAGGGCGGTGATACTTGAAGGACCGGCCTACCAGGTGCACGCCGTTGGCCAGCAGGGCGGAGGCCAGCGTGTCGCCGCGGTACCCTGTATAGGAGCGGCCGTCGAAGACGAAGGGCAGGGGCTCGTTGCGGTCGATGCGGCCGCCTGCGCGAGTTCGAAACTTCATGCCGGCCTGGGTGAGCCGCGCTTGTACACGGCCACGAAGTGATCGGTGGTGGTATCGCGCAGCGCGTTGAAAAACTGACCACAACCGCGCGCATGACGCCATCGCTCGGCGTACACGCCTTTCAAGTTATCCCGCATATAGAGAAAACGCGTCCAGGTCTCATCGTCGACCTGTGCCGGAGGGCCGGGGCGGACCAGGTGCGCTTCGCCGCCGTGAGTGAACTCCACTTCCGGACGATCGCCGCAATAAGGACAGGGTATGAGCAACATGCTAGGAGCCTAGTGAGCGACGGCCGCCGCCGCCGCCTCATCGATGAGATCGCCGGAGCGGAAGCGCTCGAGGGTGAAAGGCGCGTTGATGGGATGCGGCTCATCCCGCGCGATGGTCCAGGCAAACACATGCCCCGAGCCGGGGGTTGCCTTGAATCCGCCAGTTCCCCAGCCGCAATTGACATACAGGCCGGGCACCGGTGTTTTGCCGATGATGGGAGAGCGATCGGGGGTGACGTCGACGATGCCGCCCCAATTGCGCAGCATGCGCAAACGCCGGAACTGCGGAAACAATTCGCAGATGGCGTCCAACGTGTGCATGTTGATGTGCAATGCGCCGCGCTGCGTATAAGAGGTGTAGGCGTCGGTGCCCGCGCCGATCACCAGTTCGCCCTTGTCCGACTGGCTGATGTAGGCGTGGATGGTGTTCGACATCACCACGCAGGGAAAAATCGGCTTGATGGGTTCGGACACCAGTGCCTGCAAAGGGAAGCTTTCCAGCGGCAAGTGCACGCCGGCCATGCGCATGACCACGCTGCTATGCCCCGCCGCGGAAACGCCCACCTTGCGGGATTGAATGTAGCCGCGGTTGGTTTCGACGCCTGCGACGGCCCCGGCGGCATCGCGGCGGATGCCCGTGACTTCGCAGTTCTCGATGATGTCTACCCCCAGTGCATCGGCGGCACGAGCGTACCCCCAGGCCACCGCATCGTGGCGCGCCGTGCCGCCGCGCCGCTGCAGCGCCGCCCCGAGCACGGGATAGCGGATGTTGCCCGAAATGTTGAGCGGCGGACAGAAGGCCTTGGCCTGTTCGGGCTCCAACCATTCGTTGTCCACGCCATTGCAGCGGTTGGCATGCACGTGGCGTTTGATCACTTGAATGTCGTGCACCGTGTGCGCCAGCATCATGACGCCGCGTGGTGAGAACATCATGTTGTAGTTCAATGCCGCGGACAGACCCTCCCACAGCTTCAGAGAGTGATCGTAGAGCGCGGCGCTCTCGCTGAACAAATAATTGGAGCGAATGACCGTGGTGTTTCGCCCGGTGTTGCCGCCCCCGATCCAGCCCTTTTCCAACACCGCAATGTTGCGCAGGCCATGCTCCTGCGCCAGATAGTAGGCCGCGCCCAACCCGTGCCCGCCGCCGCCCACGATGAGCGCGTCATACTGCGGCTTGGGCTCGGGCTTGCGCCATTGCTGCTGCCAGCTGCGGTGTCCTGACAGGCCGCGCCAGATGAGCGACAGCGCCGAAAAGTCTTGTTTGCTCATAGGGTCTTAAGCGCGGAGGTCCTTGTTTTCAGGATCATAGGGCGAATCGATGAGCACGGTGGCCTGGCGGCGCTCGCCCAAGATCTCGATTTGAATCTGACTGCCCGGCGCCGCGTACTCGGGACGGATGTAGCCCAAACCCAGACTCTTTTGCAGCGCATGCCCGTAGTAGCCGGCGGTCGCCCGCCCGACGATACCGCCTTTGGCATCGAACAACGGCTCGTTGCCCAGCGGATCGGCATCGCTGACATCGTGCACTTCAAATGTGACGAATCGATGCGGAACGCCGCGGGCCAGCTGTGCTTCTAAGGCGCTCTTGCCGATGAAGTCGCCTTTGTTGAGCCTGACAAAACGATCCAGTCCCGCCTCATAGGGCGTGTAATCGGGCGTCAAATCGCTGCCCCACATGCGATAGGATTTTTCGATGCGCAGCGACTCCATGGCGCGCATGCCCGCCATGCCCATGCCAAACTCGGCGCCGGCGGCAAAGATCGCGTCGAACAAGTGATGGGCGTATTCGATCGGGAAGTGCAGTTCCCAGCCCAGGGCACCGACGAAGTTGACCCGCAGCAGATACACATCCGTGGCCAGTCCAACTTCGCACACCCGGCCAGTGAGCCAGGGAAAAGCGGCGTTGTCCAAGGGCGCATCGACCAATTTGACCAATACGTCGCGCGAGCGCGGGCCGGCCACCACTAAGCAGCCGCGCGACATGGTGATATTGCGCAGCGCGACGCTGCCGTCCGATGGCAGCTTCTGCAGGAGGTAGTCGCTGTCGTAGCGCTCGGCGGCGCCGGCGCTCACCACATAAAAATGCTGGTCGGCAATTTTGGTGATGGTGAATTCGGAGCGAATGCCGCCGCGAAAGGTGAGTGCGTGGCAGAGCGACATGCGCCCGATCTTGGTGGGCACCTTGTTGGCCACCAACGAGTCGAGCCACGCCTCCGCGCCCGGGCCGGTTACTTCGTGCTTGGTGAAGGGCGTCAGGTCGATCACCCCGACCTGTTGACGGATGCGAAGGGCCTCACGACCCACATGCGGGAAGTAGTTGGTGCGGCGGAAACTCCAATGATCTTTTCCTTCGACGCCCGCGGGAGCGAACCAGTTGGCGCGTTCCCATCCATAGCGCTGCCCAAAGACGGCGCCCATGCGTTTGAGCTTGTCATACACCGGACTGGTCTTCGCAGGCCGGGCATCTGGGCGCTCCTCATCGGGGTAATGGATGACGAAGACGTTTCGATAGGTTTCCTCATTCTTTTGCACCACGTAACGTTTGCTGGTGTAAGGGCCATAGCGCCGCGGATCCACCGCCATCATGTCGATGCTGGGCTCGGTTTCGGTAATCCATTCGGCCAACTGCCATCCCGACCCGCCCGCGGCCGTGATGCCGAAACTGTGTCCCTCGTTGAGCCATACATTGCGCGCGCCCCATGCGGGGCCGATCAGCGGGCTGCCATCCGGCGTGTAGGCGATGGGCCCATTGACGATGTCCTTGATGCCGCAATTCGCGAGGCAGGGCACCCGGCGCTGCGCCGCTTCCACATGCGGCAACAAGCGATCCAAATCACCCTCGAATAGATTCTTGCCGAACCAGTCCGGTACGCCGTCGGCAAAACGCGCCGGCGCGCCCGCTTCATAGGGCCCGAGAATCCAGCCCAAGCGTTCTTCCCGCAGATAATAGGACTGGTCCGATTCGCGCAATACCGCGAGTTCTCGGCCTCCGGCCTGGCGATAGGCCTTCAGTTCCGGGGATTCGTCATAGACGATGTACTGATGTTCCACGGGGATCGACGGCACATTCAATCCGAACAGACGACCGGTCTGGCGCGCGTAATTGCCGGTGGCGCAAACGACGTGCTCGGCGATGATGTCGCCGCGGCTGGTGGTCAGGCGCCATTCTCCGGAGGGTGTGCGCTCGACCGCCGTCACCTCCGTTTGCTCATGAATTTCCGCGCCGCGCGAACGCGCGCCCTTGCGCAAAGCCATGGTCAGATCCGCCGGCGCAATATGACCGTCATCGGGGTGGTACAGCGCGCCCACGATGCCCGCGGTGCCGGCCGTCTCCAATTCGACTAATGGCCAGAGCTGCTTCACCTCCTTCGGGCCGATGATTTGAAACGGCACGCCGATGGTGTTGGCCGTGCCGCAATATTTTTGATATTCGTCCATGCGCTTAGCGCAAGTCGCAAGCCGCAAATTGCCGGTCACATGGAAACTGACGTCCTGGCCGGTTTCCGCGGGCAGGCGCTTGTACAGATCCACTGAATACTTGTGAAGCTGTCCCACCGTGTAGCTCATGTTGAACAGCGGCAGCAAGCCCGCTGCATGCCAGGTGGAGCCGGCGGTCAGCTCGGCGCGCTCGAGCAGCACGGCGTCAGTCCAGCCCTTCAGGGCCAAGTGGTACAGCGTGCTGACGCCCACCACGCCGCCGCCGATCACGACGACGCGGCTATGTGTCTTCATGCGCCGATCTCCAGTTCCAATTGCGCCTCAGTGTAGCGAGCGCAGAATACCGCAACACGCCAATTGCGACAGTCACTTATAGAAATGCGACCGAACGGCTGTCCTGGCATAATCTCCCCATGGAATCTCCGGCTCTGCTGCGCAAGTGCAAGTACGCGTTTTTGACGTTGCCCAACTATTCACTGATCGCGGTCGCGAATGCGATCGAGCCGCTGCGCATGGCCAATCGCCTCATCGGCCGAGATGTCTATGAATGGTCGCTGATCAGTTTGGATGGCCGCACCGAGGAGGCCAGCAGCGGACTCTCGATGGCGCCCACCATTGGCCTCGACAAGTTGGGCCAAGTCGACATTTTGTTCGTCTGCGGGGGAGTCCAAGTTCACGAGGCGGTATCGCCGGGCCTATTGACCGCGCTGCGTCGGATTGCGGACAGAAAGGTGGCGCTGGGAGGATTGTGCACGGGCGGATATGCCTTGGCCAAGGCCGGTTTGTTGGATAATTTTCGCGCCACCATTCACTGGGAAAATCTCTCGGCCCTGCGCGAACAGTTCCCGCGAGTGCACATCAGCGATCAATTGTTCACCATCGATCGAGACCGCTTCACCTGTTCCGGCGGCACTGCACCGCTCGATTTGATGCTGCATCTCATCAAATTGCGGCTGGGACCGCGAATCTCGCAATTGGTCTCGGAACAATTTGTCCTCGATCGCGTGCGCAAGGATACGGATCGGCAGTACATCCCGCTGCGGGCGCAGCTCGGTCTTTCGCATCGCGGTTTGATCCGCGTTGCGCAACTGATGGAAGAAAACATTGAGAGACCCCTATCCCTGGAGTCCATCGCGAAATTGAGCGGCTTATCCCGCCGCCAGATCGAGCGCCTGTTCAAGAGGGAATTGAATTGCGTTCCCAAACGCTACTATTTGGAAATGCGCCTGCGGCGCGGTCGCGAACTGCTGTTGCAGACAGCCATGTCGATTACGGAGATCACTGCAGCCTGCGGCTTCCAATCGCCGCCGCACTTCTCGAAATGCTACCGCAGCGAATTCGGCTATCCGCCGAGCGCGGAGCGCAAGATGGAACGCAGGCCCGCGGTTCATCCCGACAGCGGCCTTGCCGTTCGCGCGAATTGACCCCGCATCCCAAGGCTCGCCGCCGGGCCGCAGGCTCGAGGAATTCTAAGGGTACTTGTTCTCCACAGAGTCTCGAACCAGATGCGTATCGTAAACCAGGACAACAGAGGCGATTCGGCCGGTCTCGGGATCGAAATTGAATACGTCTGCGCATTCAAATGCGACCTGGGTGCCGTCTTTCAGCTGCCAGTTATAAAGATAGTAGGCGACCGCGCGCATGTGCCCTTCGGCACTGACCAAAACATCGTGTACCGTGAGTTCGCTGGAGCTCGATGCCGCGGCAACCTTGGCGATGTAGTTGCGCACCGGTATGCGTCCCAGGAACGGCGACTGGACCCAGCCATCCGCGGTGAACAGCGCGGCCGCCTTGTCAACATCGCTGGCTTCAAGGGCCTTGAGATACTTGCGCACGGCTCTTTGCATAGACGGAGCTTAGCGAGCCTAGGACCACAAGGCAAAAGGGCGTCCGTGCGGCAGGAGTGCGCCGGGTGACGCGGCGCAACGGAACGGGTCTGTGGCTCGGTCTCGATACCGGCGGAACGTTTACCGACGCCGTGCTGCTCGAAGAGGGCCAGGGCGTCATTGCGAGCGCCAAGGCACTGACCACCCCCTGGAATCTTGCGATCGGCATCGGCGAGGCGATTCGCGCGGTGCTGAACCTGCTTCCCGCGGGCGCGAGCCGCGAGGACATCAGCCTGGTTTCCGTGTCGACGACACTCGCCACGAACGCCGTGGTCGAAAATCGCTTCAGTCCCGTCTGCACGCTGCTGATCGGCTTCGACGACGCGATGGTCGAGCGTTCCGGGCTGCAGCGTGACGGCAGCGGCGGCTTCGTGGTTCGCGTCCAAGGCGGCCACATGGCCACCGGGGAGGAAGCATCGACCCTCGACGAAGCCGCCGTGACCGCGGCGGTCGCCGAGTACGGGTCGCGCATCGAGGCATTTGCCGTCGCCGCGAATTTTTCCGTGCGCAATCCGGCGCATGAATTGCGGGCCCGTCAGCTGATTCGCGCCTTGACGCCGAAGCCGGTGACCTGCGCGCACGAATTGAGTTCGAAACTCGACGCCCCGCGGCGCGCACTGACGGCCGCGCTGAACGCACGCCTCACGCCGCAGATCCGCCATCTGATCGAGGCATTGTCGCGCGTGCTCAAGGAGCAATCCATTGATGCGCCGCTCATGATCGTCAAAGGCGACGGCTCGTTGATGAAGGCCGACATTGCGCTCGAGTATCCGGTCGAGACCATTCTGTCGGGCCCCGCGGCCAGTGTCGTCGGTGCGGGCTACCTGACCGGCCTGAAGGATTTCGTCGTTGCGGACATGGGCGGCACCACCACCGACATCGCGGTTGTTTCCGACGGCCGGCCGGTGATCCGCGGCGAGGGCGCATTGGTGGGCGGTTGGCGCACCATGGTCGAGGCAATCGATGTGCGTACCAGCGGTCTTGGCGGCGATAGCGAGGTTTACTTCGATCGGCAACATCGGTTATGCGTGGGTCCGCGCAAGGCCATGCCGCTCAGTCTGCTGGCGCATCGCTTTCCCGGCGCGCTCGCCGGCTTGAAATCGATCGCGGAACTCGATCGACTCCCTGCGTATCCGGCCCAATTCGCGTTTCGCAATCCGGACCGCGCGCCGCCCACGCATTTGTCCGCGCTCGAGCGGCGCGTGTGGGAATCGCTGAGATTGGAGCCGCGGCCAATGGCAGAGGTCGTGCGCAGCGGCTCAGGGCTGGAAGCGCTGCGCCGACTCGCCGATGCCGGACTTGCGACCCTCGCCGCTTTCACGCCGAGCGACGCCATGCATGTGCTCGGGCAGCAAACGGGGTGGTGTCGCGAGGCCGCCGAGTGCGGTGCGCGCATCCTTGCCACCGAGGAACGCAATGCGCGCGCCGCGCGCGCCGCCGTTTCGCCGCGCGCGATCTGCGAACGAACCTACGAGCACGTCGTCTGCCAAGCCGGCCGGGTGCTGCTCGCCGCAGCCTTGGCGCATGATCCGGGCATGCAGGCTCGCGAGCGCGGCTGGGGCGAGCTTGGCGAGCGGCTCATCGAGGAAACGGTCGGCGGCCGGCGCTTCTCGAAACTCGTTCATGCCGCGCTCGGGCTCACGCGGCCGTTGATCGCGATCGGCGCGCCGGTGGGCGCCTACTACCCGGAAGTTGCGCGCCGCTTGAGCGCGCCGCTGTCCATCCCGAAGCATGCGGCGGTCTGCAATGCGGTCGGCGCGGTCGCCGGGATGGTTTCTCAGACGGTCGAGATCTTGGTGAACCAACCCGCTTTCAGGGTCTTCCGGGTTCATGATCCGGCGGGAAGCCGGGATTATCCGGAACCTAAATCCGCAATCGAGCACGCGCAGCGCGTATCGCGCGAACTCGCGTTGGCGGCGGCCCGCCGTGCCGGTGCGTCAGATCCGCACGTGGAGACCAGCGTGACAGAGAGGTTGGCGCGCTCAGAGACGGGAAGCGTGGAAGACGACTTTCTCGCGGAGGCGGTGGCCCGGTCAACTGCGAGCGGGCGGCCGCAAATTGCATCGGCTTATCGGATAAAGGCATAGCGCAGAAACAACCTCTTCACGGGACAGCAATTTGTTTCCTCTATAATTGCTTCCCGCCCCTCAGACCTTCGAGCAGCATTTGAACGAATCCAAAGAGACGATTGGCCGGCGCAGCAGGCGTCGACCCGCCGGCGCCGAGGTCAGCCACGCGGTAGTCGACCGCACGCGAGCCTACCGTCATCTGCGCAACCCCTTCATGCCGATGAAGGTATTCTCCGATGATCAAGTGGCCGCCATTCACGATGCGGCGCTCGTCATTCTCGAGACTCAGGGCATGAAGGTGCTGTCGGCCGATGCGCGAGTTCGGTACAAAGATGGCGGTGCCGAAGTCGATGAGACCACGCAGACCGTGCGTTTGCGCCGCGAGCTGGTGAGCAAGTCGCTGGGCACCGCGCCGCGCGATATCACGCTGCATTCGGTGGACCCGCAGCGCCACGTTCCGCTGTCGGATTCCTGCGTCGCCTTTGCGGTGACCTCCGGGCCTCCGAACATCATGGACACCGCGGGCGGGCGGCGCGCCGGCACCTTCGAGGACTTCTCCAATCTCATGAAACTGTGCCAGAGCTTCGAGGTGATTCACGTGCTCGGCGGCGCGACCGAACCGCAGGACATTCCCGTTCACGTACGGCATCTTGAAGTGACGCGTGCCCAGCTGATGTTGACCGACAAGATTCCCTTCATCTTTTCGCGGGGTCACGGCCAGGTCGCCGACAACTTCGAGCTGATCCGCATCGCGCATGGAATCTCGCCGGAAGAATTCCGCATGCGTCCGTACACATACACCATCATCAACACCAATTCGCCGCTGCAGCTCGACATTCCGATGGCGGACGGCATCATCGATTTTGCCGCCGCAGGTCAGGTGCTCATCATCACGCCGTTCACACTGGCGGGAGCGATGGCGCCGGTGACGATTGCCGGGGCGTTGACGCTGGCGCACGCCGAGTTTCTCGCCGGCCTGACGCTGGCGCAGATCGTGAAACCCGGGGCCCCGGTCGTTTACGGCAGCTTCACGTCCAACGTCGACATGAAATCCGGATCGCCCGCGTTCGGCACGCCGGAGTACGTCAAGGCGGCCTTCGGTGCAGGTCAGCTGGCACGCTTTCTGGGATTGCCGTGGCGTTCCTCAAATGCCACCGCCTCGAACATACCTGATGCGCAGTCTGTCTACGAATCGCAGATGAGTCTGTGGGGCGCGCTGTTCGGCGGCTGCAATTTCATCCTGCACGCCGCCGGCTGGCTGGAAAGCGGACTGACGACAAGTTACGAGAAATTCATTCTCGATATCGAGATGCTGCAGATGTTCGCGGAGGTATTTCAGCCGGTTGGCGCGGCGCCTTCGGACCTGGCGCTCGAGGCGGTCGCCGAAGTGGGAGCGGGGGGACACTTCTTTGGCTGTGCGCATACCATGGAGCGGTACCGAAGTGCCTTCTATGCGCCATTGGTTTCCGACTGGCGCAACGCCGGCAGCTGGGCCGAGGACGGAGCCAAAACGGCCACCGAGCGGGCGAGCGCTCTGTGGCGCAGCGAACTTGAGCGTTATGTCGAGCCGCCTCGCGATCCGGCGATTGTCGAGGCGCTGGATTCCTATGTCGCGCGGCGCAAGTCGGAGGGTGGTGCCCCGCCCGTGACCTAGATGTCGCATCTGGGCAAGCCACCGTCGCGATATTGCAAGTCCCCGAGTCGGTTGCAACCTAACATGCAGCTCGATAAGGAGCCTGTAAGGCCCGGTGGCCGTTCGGAAAAGATCGAATTGGAGAGAGTAGATGGCAGAGCCGACCGAGGGTGAATTCGACCTGGCCTCGTTGAATGACGAGGAACTGACCGAACAGGTCCACGACGATCTGTACAACGGCCTCAAGAACGAGGTCGAAGAAGCCACGCGGATTTTCCTCAAGCGAGGTTGGTCGGCCGAACGCGTACTGAACGACGCCCTGGTGGAAGGCATGCGCATCGTCGGTATCGATTTTCGCGACGGCATCCTGTTCGTGCCCGAGGTGTTGCTCGCCGCCAATTCCATGAAGGGCGGCATGGAGATCCTGCGGCCGCTGCTCGCGGAAACAGGTGTGGAGCCGATCGGCAAAATCGTCATCGGCACCGTCAAAGGCGACATTCACGACATCGGCAAGAATCTGGTGTCGATGATGCTCGAGGGTGCGGGGTTCGAAGTCATCGATCTCGGCATCAACAACCCCGTCGAAAAATACCTGGATGCTCTCGACAAACACAAACCCGACATTCTCGGTATGTCGGCGCTATTGACCACGACGATGCCCTACATGAAGGTCGTGATCGATACGCTGAAGGAGCGCGGCATTCGCAACGACTACATCGTGCTCGTCGGCGGCGCGCCGCTGAATGAGGAGTTCGGCAAGGCTGTCGGCGCGGATGCTTATTGCCGCGACGCCGCGGTTGCCGTCGAGACCGCCAAAGGGCTGATCGCGGCGCGGCGGGCCGGCGCGGCGGCGCACTGAACGCCGAGCGCTCGATGGCGCAGGATGGCTCGCCGGCGCAATCGCCGCAGGGCGAGGGGCTGCTGATCATCGCCTGCGGCGCGTTGGCGCATGAAATCACGGCGCTGCGACGCGCCAACGCCTGGGATCAACTGCACGTGCGCTGCCTGCCCGCGGAACTGCACAACCGGCCGGAAAAGATTCCCGCCGCCGTGCGGGCTCTCATCCATTCCTCGCGCAAACAATATCGTTCGATTTTCGTTGCCTACGGCGACTGCGGCACGGGAGGCTTGCTGGATGATGTGCTGCGCGAGGAAGGGGTTGAGCGACTCCCCGGCGCCCATTGCTATGAGTTTTTCGCCACCGGTCCCGTGTTTGCCGCGCTTGCCGAAGCTGAGCCGGGCACGTTCTATCTCACGGACTTTCTATTGCACCAATTCGATCGTTTGGTCATTCGCGGTCTCGGGCTCGATCGGCATCCGGAGCTCTTCGAGCTCTACTTCGGCAACTACCGCAAGCTAGTGTATTTGGCGCAGGCCCCGGATGCGAACGGCCTCGCGCAGGCGCAGGTCATTGCGGGCCGGATGGGATGGACGTTTGAATATCGCGAGACCGGTTACGGAACCTTGGAGACAAGGCTTGCTGCCGCGGTGGTCCACAACGAAAAGGTCGTGACATGGCGTCGCTGATCATCATTTCCTGGCGCGACATCCCCGCGCAGGTCATCGTGAAGCGCGGCCGCGAGAGCGCCAAAGTGCCGCTTTCGCACCGCTTTCAAGAAGCCGTGGACCGCGCCGCCATGCGGGCCGGCAAGGGCAGTTCGGACGCCTATCTCGCGGACTGGGCGCGCAGTGCGCCGCGTTCCTGCGGCGATGACCTCAAAGCCGAGGCGGCCGCGGAAGCGGCCCGGCTCGAAGCAAAATATTCGGACGAGGATTTGGAACAACTGATTCGCTCCAAAGGCCTCGATGCGCACTCTCCACAGGACAAACCATGACCGATACCGTAGTCAGTTCAGCCAGCAAGGAAGTCGTCATCGGATTCGGTCGGCCCTTCGTCATCATCGGCGAGCGCATCAATCCGACCGGACGCAAGATACTGGCCGCGGAGATGGCGGCAGGCGATTTCAGCCGCGTCGAGGCGGATGCGCGCGCCCAGGTTGAGGCCGGCGCGCACATGCTGGATGTGAATGCAGGGATTCCCCTGGCCGACGAGCCGGCCATTCTCGCCCGCGCCGTCCAACTGGTGCAGTCGGTCACCGACGTGCCGCTGTCCATCGATTCTTCGATCGTCGCCGCACTTGAGGCCGGGCTCGCTGTCTACAAGGGCAAGGCGCTGGTCAACTCGGTCACCGGCGAGGATGAGCGGCTGGAGGCGGTACTGCCGCTGGTCAAAAAATATGGTGCCGCCGTGATCGCTATTTCGAATGATGAAACGGGAATTTCCGAGGACCCGGATGTTCGATTCGCGGTGGCCAAGAAGATCGTCGAGCGGGCAAGGGACCACGGCATCCCGGCCGCGGACGTGGTCGTGGATCCGCTCGTGATGCCCATCGGAGCGATCAATCAAGCGGGGGTGCAGGTGCTGCGCCTTGTGCATCGCCTGCGCACTGAATTGAAGGTCAACACCTCATGCGGTGCGTCAAATATCAGTTTCGGCCTGCCTAATCGGGACGGCATCAACAGCGCGTTTTTGACCATGGCGATGGGTGCTGGCATGACCTCCGCCATCACCAATCCCCTGCACATCGAGGTTATCAAGGCTTGCATGGGCGCGGATGTCATGCTGGGCCATGATCCGGATTGCGCCCGCTGGATTCGGCGCTTTCGCGATGCGCAACCGCCGAGCACGGACCCAAATGCCGCGGCGGGCGCAGCGCCGCGCGGCCGGCGCGAAGGCGGCCACCGCCGACGTCCAGCCTAGGGAGAGAGATTTTCATGGCGCGCGACCCGCTCGTCGTCTTCACTCCATCCGGGAAGCGCGGCCATTTCCCTGTCGGCACTCCGCTGCTGCAGGCCGCCCGCAGTCTCGGTGTCGATATCGATTCGGTCTGCGGCGGCCGCGGCCTGTGCGGCCGCTGCCAGGTTCTGGTCGCGGAGGGGGAATTCGCCAAGCATGGCGTGTCCTCATCAGGAGCCAGCCTCTCGCCTGTCAGCGAGGCGGAACAACGCTTCTCCCGGCGGGTGCCCATGGCGCCAGGCCGCCGCCTGTCGTGTTCGGCGCGAGTCGAGGCGGATGTGGTCATCGATGTCCCTGCCGGCAGTCAGGTGCACCGTCAAGTGGTACGCAAGGAAGCCGATGCGCACGTCATCGAGCTCGATCCGGTGCTGCGCCTGCACTATGTACAGGTGAAACAGCCGGACATGCACGATCCCTCCGGCGATCTAGGCCGGCTCCTTGAAGCGCTGGAATCGGAATGGAATCTGAAAGGCCTCGCCTGCGATTTGTCGGTGATTCAAACGCTGCAACCTACATTGCGTTCAGGATCCTGGCAGGTCACGGTGGCGGTGCATGCCGGAAAGCAAATTATCGGAATCTGGCCCGGCCTGCACGAGCGCCTCCACGGACTTGCGATCGACGTGGGCTCCACAACGATTGCCGCGCATCTATGCGACTTGAGCAGCGGCGAGGTGGTCGCTTCCGCGGGCGTCATGAATCCTCAGATCCGCTTCGGCGAAGACTTGATGAGCCGTGTCTCCTATTCGATGATGAATCAAGGCGGCGCCGGGCAGATGACCGCGGCCGTGCGCGAGGCGCTATGCGGGCTGGCGCAGGACGTGGCACGACAAGCGGGCATTTCGCACGAAGACATCTTCGAGGCGACACTGGTGGGCAATCCCATCATGCATCACCTGCTGCTCGGCATCGATCCCGTGGAACTCGGGCGGCGCGCCATTCGCGCTGGCGGTCGATCAGTCGCTCACCCTGCGAGCGAATGTCATCGACTTCAAATTGAACCGCAACGCACGCCTCTATGTGCTGCCGTGCATTGCCGGTCACGTGGGCGCCGATGCCGCGGGAATGATGCTCGCTGAACGTCCCGATCTTGGCGACGGAGATGACGCTGCTGGTGGACGTGGGCACGAACGCGGAAATCGTACTCGGCAATCGTCGACGGTTGGTTGCCTGCTCCAGCCCCACCGGCCCCGCGTTCGAGGGCGCCCAGATCAGCTGCGGTCAGCGCGCGGCGCCCGGAGCGATCGAGCGCGTGCGCATCGACCGCGAGACACTCGAGCCGCGCTTCAAAGTCATCGGATCCGATCTGTGGTCCGACGAACCGGGTTTCCAGGAGGCGACAGCGGCCACCGGCATCACGGGCGTTTGCGGATCCGGCATCATCGAGGTCATCGCGGAGATGTACCTCGCCGGCATCATCAATCAGGACGGCGTGTTCGACGGCAGGCTGGCCGCGCGCTCGCCGCGCATCGTCGAGAACGGCAGAACGTTCGCGTATCTGCTGCATCGAGGCGCGATGGAGATGAAGATCACCCAGACCGATGTGCGCGCGATTCAACTGGCGAAGGCGGCACTGTACGCCGGCGTCGCGCTTGCTCATGGAGCGGCTCGGCATCGATCACGTGGATCGCATTCGTCTCGCGGGCGCGTTCGGCAGCCACATCGATGTCAAGTACGCGATGATTCTCGGCATGATTCCCGATTGCGATCTTAAGCAAGTGCGTTCGGCGGGCAATGCGGCCGGAACCGGGGCACGAATTGCGCTGCTGAATGGCGCCGCGCGCGTTGGTATTGAGGATCTGGTCCGGCGCGTTGAAAAGGTGGAGACCGCAATCGAGCCGCGTTTTCAGCAGCACTTCGTCGAGGCCATGGCCATTCCTCACAAGAGCGCCGCATTTACCGAACTTGCGCCAGGTCGTCGAGTTGCCCGCGCCCAAGGAATCCGCGAGCCAAAGCGAGACGCGCGGCCGCCGGCCGCGGCGCACCGATCCCTCCAACGCCGAGCTAGGAGCCTGTCCGGCTCAGACGTTCGAATCGGGGAATGCGGCCTTGCGTTTCGCCATATAGTCGAGCAGCGCCTCGTCGATGGCAGGATCCATGGGCGGCAACACATACTCCGCCAGTTGTTTTTTCCAGAGCGTGTTCGCGCGTTTCGTCATATCGGGCGAGCCCTCGGCCTCCCACTGCTCGTAACTGTTGTTGTCCGCGAGCGGCGAGCGGTAGAACGCATTTTCGAAATTGGCCTGAGTGTGGGCACAGCCCAGGAAGTGCTTGCCGGGGCCCACTTCACGAACGGCGTCGAGCGCCTGGCCGTTGTCCGACAAGTCCACGCCGGCGAGCAGCTTGTGCATCATGCCGGCCTGATCCACGTCCATGACGAATTTTTCATAGCCCATCGCCAGGCCGCCCTCGAGCCAGCCCGCAGTGTGCAGGACGAAATTGACTCCCGCGAGGCACGTGGGTAGCAAGGTATTCGCCGACTCGTAGGCCGCTTGCGCATCCGGGATCTTCGATGCGCAGAGACTCCCGCCGGAGCGAAAAGGTATCCCGAGCCGCCGTGCCAGCGCGGCCATGGCGAACAGCACCAAAGCCGGTTCGGGGGTTCCGAAGGTGGGGGCGCCCGATTGCATGGAGATCGACGAAGCAAAACTGCCCAGCACCACCGGCGCGCCCGGATTGACCAGTTGCACGAAGGCCAGTCCGGCCAGTGCTTCGGCTAGGGTCTGTGCGACGGTGCCTGCGACGGTGACGGGCGACATGGCCCCCGACAGAATGAAGGGAGTGATGATCAAGGCTTGATTGGCCCGCGCATAGACCTTGGCGGCACCGAGCATGGTCGAGTCATAGGTCATCGGCGAATTGACATTGATCAGATTGATGATGGTCGTTTTTGGCCGGCCGCTTTTGCGGATCGGTGAGTTCATCGCCAAACACGATATTCGCCATCGCAACTGAATCGGCGGCGCGCTCCGGCGCCGTCACCGAGCCCATGAAGGCTTTGTCGCTGTACTTCAAATGGCTGTAGACCATGTCGAGGTGCCGCTTGTTGACCGGCAGGTCGACCGGCTCGCATATCGTGCCGCCAGAATGGTGCAGGGAATTGGCCATATAGGCGAGCTTGACGAAATTGCGGAAGTCCTCGATTCGCGCGTAGCGCCGGCCTTCGTCGAGACTGCGCACGAAGGGTGAGCCATAGGCCGGGGCGAACACGGTGTTCTTGCCGCCGATGACCACGCTGCGCGCCGGGTTGCGTGCGTGCTGAGTGAACTCAGCCGGGGCGGTTTTCTGTATCAGCGAGCGGCACATGCCTCGGGCAAAATGCACGCGCTCGCCCTGCACATCGGCCCCGGCCGCCTTCCAGATCGCGATGGCTTCCGGATCGTCGCGAAAATCGATGCCGATCTCCTCGAGAATCGTATCGGCATTGTGCTCCATCAGCGCCAGACCTTCCTCGCCCAACACCTCATAGCAGGGAATCTTGCGCGTAATGAAGGGTACGAACGCCGCGGATCGCGCCGTGCGCGCAGCCCGCTTCGCATCGCGTCCGCTGGGGCGGCGATGACTGGTTTGAGTGATCTCTTCGTTCATACTTTTACTTCGTGTCTTCCAGCAGTCTGCCCTCAAGATGCGTGCAATACCAGTGCACGAATTCAGTCACGCCGGCCTCGTGCACCGGCGAATACGGCGCAGGGTCATACGCTGGCGAGGTCACGCCGATCTGATTTTCCTGACAATTGCGGGTGTCGGCGGCATTGGTCGCCAACCATACGCCGGTCAGCTCACGAATGTCGTAGTCCACGCCCTCAACGGCGTCGCGATGCACCAGCCACTTGGTTGTCAGCTGCGTTTGGGTCGGGCTGATGGGCAGCACGCGAAATGAGATGGCGTGGTCGGCGAGCACGTGGTTCCAGGTCGTCGGGAAGTGGAACATCAGGAGGGTGCCGATGTCCGGTTCGGTCACCGAATCCGCGAGTGGCCGCTTCACCGCGGCGTTGCCGGACATGGTGAAGCTCACCGACCCTTCCAACAGCGGTGTGCGCACGGTACGGCACTGGTTGTTGGCGGATAGCTGAAATTGGCTCGGCAACCCGATGGATTCCCAGTACGCCCACTTAGCCGCCGTCTTGGGATTCGCTCCGGCGTCCGCACCGTCGGTCGCGGTCGGGTCTTCCGGAAAGGTCCGGATCAACTCAGGATGGTTGGCAGCGCAGTGGTAGCACTCGCGATTGTTTTCCCACACCAGCTTCCAATTGGCCTGTTCAATGATGGTGGACTCGAATGCGATTTTCGTCTGATGCAGGTGATGGGGTCGAAAGTAGGGCTCGATATGCCGTCGAATCGGCTCGAAGTCCGGCGCCACCCTGGCCAGGCTTATCCAGATATAACCGGCCACGCTCGCGCAGTGCACGGGCTTCAAGCCATACTGCGACTTATCGAAGTCGCTGCCCATGTCGCGCGCGCCGATCAAGCGGCCGTCAAGCGCATAGGTCCACTGGTGATAGGGGCAGACCAGACGCGGTGAGTTGCCGTGCTCCGCGGAACAGATTCTCGATCCGCGATGACGGCAGGTGTTGTGAAAGGCGCGCAAGCCATTGTCCCGGTCCCGCAGGATGACGACCGGGTAGTCGCCCACCTGCACCGTCAGATAGTTGCCGGGATTCGGCACTTCGCAGTCGTGACCGACGAACAGCCAATCGCGGTACCAAATCATGTCAAGATCGATCTGGTAATCCTCGGGGCTGCAGTAGAAATCTCTTTCCAGAGCAGTTTCTAGATTTCGTCCCCGCAGTCGGCGGAGCATGGCATCGCGCGCGGTCAAGATGGATCCAGGTTGCACCCTGCTACGATAGCAACATTCAGGTTCCCGACGGTGCTCCAAAGCGACGTCTTTTTCGAATTTTACGACTCGTTTCTTTAAATGGGCCTATCGCCGATGATCGTGGCTCGGTTCATGACGCGGCGCGCAGGGCGATAGTCATCGGCCGCGTAGTGCTGGGTCAGGCGATTGTCCCAAAAGGCCACATCGCCATCACGCCATCTCCAGCGCACCACAAATTCCGGTTTCGAGCTGTGCGCAAACAGCAGCGGCAGGAGGGCGCGGCTTTCGGCGGCAGTGAGTTCGTTGATGTGGGTGGTGAAGCCTTCGTTGACGAATAGCCCGCGCCGCCCTGACACCGGATGTGTGCGCACGACGGGGTGGATCACGGGCGGATTGTTGCGCTTTGCCGCCTCAAGTCGCGCTTGCGCCTCAGCCGTCATGGCGAAACGCTCGTCCGGGAAGGATTGGCTGATGTCATGAGTTGCGGTCAGCGGAGTCAAAAACGCCTGCATCGCCTGCGACAGCGCCTCAAAGGCCGCAATATTGCTGGACCAAAGGGTGTCGCCGCCCTGCGGCGGCAGCATGCGGGCGACCAACACCGACCCCATGGGAGGCGTCTGCGTAAACGTCACATCGGTATGCCAAATGGCGTTGTCCTGCAAATCGACCAAATCCGTATCGAGAACGATGATTTCGGCCGCATCAGGGTGCTTGGGATAAATCGGATGAATGTGCAATTTACCGAAATGGGCAGCGAAATCGCGATGCTGGACCGGGGTCAGAGATTGATTGCGAAAGAACAGCACCTGATGCTCAACCAGCGCGGCATCGATGTCGCGCAAAGTCGACTCATCGAGCGCCGATCCCAGCTGTACGCCTTCGGCCACCGCACCAATGCTTGATGTCAATCGGGTCAACGAAAGCGGCATCATCTCTCCCTATGGGCTGGATTTCGCGCTGGTGATCACAACCGGCTCGCCGATCAGCGGGATGGTTACCGATTGCTCCGCTCCCACTGCCCTCAGCTTCGGAATGGCAATCAGAGCCAGGGCCGCCGCGAACATCACATACCATGCGGGCACGAAAACAGAACCATTCGATTGCTGCTTGGCCCAGGTCAGAATCATGGGTGCAAATCCGCCGAATACGGTGAACGCGCCATTGTAGACCAGGGATGTGCCGGTCGAGCGCACGCCGGTCGGGAAAATTTCCGACAAGGCCGCCGGCGCCACACCGACGAAGCTGGCGACCAGAATGCACACCGTGGATTGAACCATCAGCAGCGTCGAGCAGAGTCGGGGCTGCCCGAAGCCACATGAACAAGGGCAGCGTCAAAATCAGCAAGGCGGAGGCGCTGGCGAACAAACTGACACGCCGGCCGACGCGATCGGAAAGCACGCCAAACCAGAAACATCCGAAGACAAAGGGGATATTGCCAAGCAGCGATGCGCCGAATGCTTGTCGGGCGGAAAAATTGAATGTATCCGGCCGCTGCACGTAGGTGGGCATGAATACCATCAAGACATACACTGCGACCGCCCAAAGCACGGCGACGCAAAAGCCGAACAGCAGCGTCCGTCCGTGGTGGGAGAATATTTCCAGCAACGGCGCGCGTCTGACGGTTTCCTTGCCGCGCAGTTCGAGCTCGCTGCGGAACTCTTCCGTTTCGTCCAATGAACGGCGCAGGTACAGCCCGACAGGTGCTATGCCTAAACCGAAAATGAACGGCAGGCGCCAGCCCCATGAGCGTATCTCGCTCTCGCTCAGCAATGAGGCGACCGAAAACGCGGCCAGAGCACCCAGTATGTTGGCCATTCCCATGCTGGCCTCGAGCCAGGATGCGAAACGGCCACGCTGCCTTGGATCGCCGCTCTCCAGCAAGTAAGCGGTGGCGCTGCCGATTTCACCCCCGGCGGAGAAGCCCTGCAGGACCCTTCCCAACAGCAGGAGTATGGGCGCGCCGATGCCGATGCTCGCGTAAGTCGGCGAGAATGCAATCACGCCCGTGCCCGTTGCCATCAACAATATCGTGAGCGTCAGCGCGGCCTTGCGTCCGGCTCGATCCGCATAATTGCCTATGAGCACGGCGCCCAACGGACGCACGATGAAGCCCAAGCCAAAGAAGAGAAAAGTTTTGATCAGCCGCGCATCAGGGCCGTCGTCGGGAAAGAAGTTCTGCGCGATGTAGCCGGCGAATAGCGCGTAGACGGTGAAGTCGTACCATTCGAGCATGTTGCCGATGGACGTGGCGACGACGGAGCGTGTTTTGTTCAGGGGCAACTCTATAGGAGAGGATGGACGGGATTGAAGACGGGGGTCAACCAAAACTCCCGGGTGAGAACGCCATACCCGCGGTACACGAAATCGCCGTTCATCTTGAGCAGTTCCCGGCGATTTTCGCGGTAGTAGCGCGGTATGTCATACCAGGGCATGGTGGGTTTCAGGTGATGTACCACATGCAGGTTGTTATAGAGATAGAGCAGCCCGAATACCACGTTGGATTCGACCGCGGCAGTGCGTTGCTGCGAATCCTCGGCCGCCCGGTGCTCGTGGAAGGCCCGCAACAGCCCCAGGCTCATGCCTGGATAGGCAATCAGCAAACAGTATTGCCACCAGGGAAAATGACAAACGCCCGAGATGAACCAGAAGAGCAGCCCGACGGCAATCATGTGGATCGCCCAGTGCGGCAGGTGACTGAAGTCGCCGCGCGCCACGCGCAGCGATTCCTTGGAAATCAAGCTCCATAAGCGAAGCGCCGGCCCTATCAGCATTCGGCCCACCAGAGTCTGATTGAAAGTCAGCAGCGCGCGCTGGACTCTGCCCATGCGCTGCCAATCGGCACGCAACACGTAATACGACTCGGTATCCACTCCGGGAACGGTGAGATTGACATCGCGATGGTGAGTGGTGTGGCTCTTTCGATAGAGGGGAAACGGAAACCATAGACCGATTGGGGGGAACACCACGGCGAAACGCAGCCACGCCGGCACGCCGCGAAACGAATGAATGGCCTCGTGCTGCAACGAGAAGTGCCAGGCCAATAGATACGCGCCGACCGGCATCATGAACCACCAGGGCAGCACGGCGTTGTACCAGATCAGCAAACCCCAGGCGCCATACAGCACCAGCGCCACCAGAAGAGTGGGGCCGTCCCACCGAAGGAATTGCCTCGTGAACATACTGAAGCTGGATTTTACACAACGAAGACAGGATTCACGATTTCGGCCAGCCGATGCGCTCGCCAAAATGACGCAGCCTTCTCAAAATTTATGCGCAGCGCATCATATTGGCCGGCATCGGGCTGCACGAATCGGTCGACGCAGCAAATCGTTCATGACCGTGTGCAGGGCGGAATCCTGGTGCGCATTCAGGAAGGCTTCCGTCAAGGCAGAAAGTCCGGTGGTCGAGGCCACTAACGCGGGAATGGGGGTGCTCGCGGTGCGCGCGACGCTGCGCAGTTGCGAAGTCAGATCGCTGCGGTACTTTCGTAGCAAGGCGAGCGCAAAAGAGTCTATCGGCGCGATGTCGGCGGCGCGGCTGACCACTGCATTGACGGCACCGAGCGGATGCACCGTGGGCGCGATGACTTCCCGGTACAGCGGGGAATCGCTGCCGTAGCGCATCAGATACTGCAGTGCTGCGGCATATCCCGATTGGGAATTCGGTGCAGTCAGGGTCAGCCGTCTTCCGAAAGTGGCCTCGATGTCCTCAAAGGCGCTGTCCCGGTGCACCACCCATTCGCTCCAATACTCGGGCCGTCCCTCAAATTCAGCGGGCGAGGGTATCGGCGCCGCGACGAGGAAAGGCCTGGGCTGCGAACGAGAGAACGGCAGGCCGCACATGAAGACGGCTGCCATGTCGGTGCGCCGCCAAAGCTCGTCGATGGGATTCGGAGCGCCGTGTTCAACGACGTCAATGTTCAGGTCTGCAGCCTTGGCCACAGCAGACAAGAGCGCGCCCCATTTTCGAGCGGCCTGCGCGCACACCGAATACATGCGCGCGTTGGCAATCATCTAATGCGGCGTCGAGCCAGGTTCGCGCGCGTCATCGGCGTAAAAACTCGACGCGGGATGGTTGCGAATGAAGCCAGCCGCGATTTCGTGGATGCTGGATGTCGCGGATGCCTCACTTAGTCCGTTGAAGGGCAGGGCGTTGCGAAATGCCTTCCAGATGGCGGTGGACGACGCACCAAACTGTCGCCTGGGATCTTGCGCCTTGCGCATGTCCAGCCAGTACGTGCCCGTTAGCAGGTCCTCTGCCAGCAACTCGATGGTGTCATCGGCAGCCGCGCGAGCCCGGGTCACTTTCAGCCGGGTTTGTCCTTGCAGATCCTCGACGGTCTGAATCAAAGGGTTGCCTTGGGGAGGCACGGGATTGACCAGGCCCTGAATCTCCTGCAGCAGCGCGGCGGCATCGATTTCGCTGCCGTCGGTCAAGTGAAATCGTCCCGGTTCCCCGGGCGACTCCGCGGCATTCGGAATGACGGTGAAGAACCGATTGGTGAAACGCAACATTCGCTGCGCCACCGCGACATCCATGTTCGCCAAGGCGATGGTAAACGCCTCGATTTCATTCGCCATGGGGTAAGGATCCCAATTGGCATTGGAGAATATGAAACCATGCTGAAAGTGATTGCGCGGTCCGCCCTTCACATAGAATTGCTCGAGTTGCGGCGTGGCCAGCTCCCACGAATCGCCCGGCGAATCGCCGACTCGCACCGCCGGATTGTGATCGGAGGAGTTCATCTGGATCAAAGCGGTGTCTCTTAATTGCGCCCAGGCCTGCCACGCCGAGCCTTGGCGCACGGACGAAGCGCGCAGACTTTCCGGATCTTGAATGATGCGTTTTTCGTCCAGCTCGAATAAATAGCTGCCCTTCAGCATGTCGAGCACGCGCGCCGCATCCCAATTGAGCCACTTGAATGGACGATTGGCTTGCACCGAATGCGCCAACGGCGAGATGCTGCTATTCATACCATTCAAGTCAATGGCGTAAATCAGATCCGCCCAGGACAACGCCTCGCGCGAATCGTGGAGAAGCAATGCGACCTGGCCGGTGGCATAGGCATTGGTGCTCTCGAGCGCGCTGTCGTCTGCGCCAAAGGGCACCAAAGGATCGAGTCCTGCCAGCTTGAGCGCGTTCGCTGCGCTCATCCGAGCGCCTTGATAGTATGCGTACCCGGCGCCCACCATGGTGGCGGCAACGTTCGTCATGGGACCCAGATCGCCCTCTCCGACCGTGCCGCGCGCCTGCACCGCCGGAGTGATGCGGTAGTTCAGCAGGTCGAGCAAACGCTGCGTCAATTGCGGACTCGCGAATTCGAAACTCATGGTGTTGGCCCGCACCACGAGCATGGCCCGCACGATTTCCTCCTCGCTGATTTCAGGGCCCATCCCGGCCAGCGCACCCCTGCGAAATACCTGAAGCTGTCTATCCTCGAGAAATTTCCGATTGGCAGGCGAGAGTGGATCCCCCTTGAAGATGAAACTTTCACGGCCCGATCCGGAACCACGGTTGAACCAGTAAACCGATACACCCTCGGTAGCCGCTTCCAGCAGCAAGGCGTGCGCGTCGGCGGAGCGCTGGCGCGCCTCCGCGCTCAACTCAACCTTGGCGCCGTAACGAGCGACCTCGACGACTTGATCGATGGTCAAATCCTTGCCCGTGAGCACGATGGTCTTGTCCGCCATGCTGGCCGTGATGGCCCGATAGCCCACGGGCGCCGCCACGGCAGCGAACGCCGCGCCCGAACCGGCAACGGAGAGCGACAACCCAGCCAGGGCGGCTCGCAAGATGAATGGCGGGACGCCGGCTACAGCGGTTGGCATAGCGTCGAAATCTGCGATTGTCTTGCCGAAGTAGCTGCGCGCCGCGAACGTCGAGTAACAGCAACAACAAGCTGATCACACCGAAGAGCAGCGGGATTCGCTGGTCAGGAATGAAGGCCATCGCCAAAAGAATGCCGAACATGCCGGCGATCGTCACATAGGTGAGAAACGGGTAGCCCCACATTCGTATGCCGAGGCGCGCGGGATCTTCCCGCTCCAGGCGAGCGCGCAAACGAAGTTGCGAAAAGGCGATGAATAAGTAGACAAACACGGCCACCGTGCCGTACGAATTGACCAGAAAAGCGAACACCTTATCCGGCGAAACATACGACATCACCACGGCGCCATAGCCGAACAGCGTGCAGAGCAAAATAGCCCGTGCCGGCACGCCGCTGCGCGTGAGTTTGACCAGTCCCTGCGGTGCATCGCCGCGTCGGGTCAGCGCGAACAGCATCCGCGACGACACATACAGTCCCGAATTCAACGCCGATAACACCGCGGTGAGCACCACGGCGTTCATGATGTGCGCCGCCCCGGGAATGCGCATTGCGCGCAGCGCGCTGACATAGGGCGTGGCTATGTCCGTCGAGTTCCAGGGCACCAGACACACCACCAGCAGAATCGAGCCCACGTAGAAAAACAAAACCCGGGTGATGACCGAGTTGGTCGCGCGCGCCACCGCCCTGGCCGGCTCAGCGGCCTCGGCGGCTGCGACGGCCACGATCTCGACACCGAAGTAGAAGCCGGTTGCCGCCACGGCGCCCGTCAATATCGGCAATGGGCCGTTGGGAGCGAATCCGCCGTGCGCCGTGAGATTGCTGATGCTGCTGCCGACTCCGGGCCAAAGGCCTGCAACAAACACGCCCGCCACCAGCAGGAAGACGATGATGGCGGCCACCTTGATCGAGGCGAACCAGAATTCGAATTCGCCGAAGGATTTCACCGAGATCAGGTTGGTCAGCGTGAGCGCCACGAGCAGGGTCAAACTGACAAGCCACGCCGGCGCATCAGGCAGCCAGAAATGCACCAATCCCGCTCCGGCGACCGCCTCCAGCGCCACGACGATGACCCAGAAGTACCAATACATCCAGCCCGTCAAGAATCCCGCGAGCGCACCCAAAGTGGGCCGATCGCTGAAGGCCATGCGGGCGTATTCGTAAAACGACCCCACCGCGGGAAGGGCGACTGCCATTTCACCCAGCATGCGCATGACCAGCACGATGAGGAGTCCGGTGATCGAAAAGGACACCACGGCGGCCGGTCCGGCCGCTTTGATCACCACCCCGCTGCCGACGAAGAGACCGGCACCGATGACTCCGCCCAAAGCGATCATGGACATGTGCCGTTGCTTCAAGCCATGGCGAAGAGCGCTCGAATCTGCGCTCACGTCATTCATCGCGGTAGCTGACCACGGCATCGCCGAGCGCGTCTTCCAGCGGCTTCAGCCAGGGCTCGAAGTGCTTCCATTGATCGAGCCCCTCGCGATAAAGGGGTTGGCGAACCTGCTCCGAGCTGGCGGTACGCACGCTGCGCACCGTTTTGTGAAAATCGATGCACTGCGGGTTCGAACTCGAGGCCGCAGAAGTCGAGCATTCGCCGCACCTTGCCTTCAAGATCCCCGACCACATCCTCGTGGTGAATGCGCAGCACCCATCCAGGCAGCACGTGATCCCAATGGCGCATCAGCTCAAGATAGGTTCGGTAGTAGCGCGCGATATCCTCGATGCTGTAGGTGAACTCCTGCCCGTGCGCGAATAGCTGCTTCAGATTGCTGAAGCAGCAGGCGACCGGTTCACGCCGTGCGTCGATGATTTTGGCGTTCGGCAGCATCAATCGAATCAATCCCAGATGCCGGAAGTTATTCGGCATCTTGTCGATGAAAAAGGGCTTGCCGCTGCGATAGACGCGGGTTTCGCTCATGTAGTGCTCGCCCAGCTCCCGAAAATTCTCCTGCGTCAGCTCCGCCAGGATGCGCGGATAGCGCGGATCGTCGAGATCCGGATCCCGTCCCCTAAGCTTGGCGACGATTTGCTGCACGGTGGCGAGTTCCTGTGTGCCTTCGACCTGCGAATGTGAAGCCAGGATTTGTTCGAGCAGAGTTGAACCGGAGCGCGGCAATCCAACGATGAAGATCGGATCCCGATCCTTGACGCCGCTGCCGCGGCGGCTCGGCGAAGAACTCGCTGGTGCAGACCTCGATCTGCTGCCGTGTATTGTTCTCGATGATTTCAGGCCGATACTTGCTCTCGGCGCGTTTCAGCGCGTTGCCCTGTGCGTAGTAGTGGAAGGATTCGGCATATTCGCCCCGATCCTCGAGCGCTTTGCCGAGCGCGAAGCAGAGGTGGTAGCGATCGATCGTCGTGATCGAGGAATCCGCCTCTGCGGCACGCAGACGCTGCAGCTCCTCCTCGGTGAAGCGATAAGTCTTGAGGTTGGCGAGACTCCAGTAGGCATCTCCGAAATTCGGCCGGCAGGCCGCTGCCCGACGGTAGGACTCGATGGCCTCGTCGCGTTGTCCCAAGGTCTTGAGCGCGTGCGCGATCGAGAGATGCAGATCCGCATCCGCGGGACTCCCCTGCAGCAGTTCCCGGTACGATTGCACGGCGCGTTCCTGCTCGCCCAGCCCGACGGATGTCGTGGCATACAGAGTCTTGCACGCCCTGTTGTCAGGGTCCTCGCGCAGCAGTTGCTCCAGCTGCCGGCGTGCCTCCTGGTACTTATGATTTTCGACGAGCACGTCCGCATACTCCTTGCGCGCGGCCCGATAGCCGGGGGCAAGCTCGAGCACGGCGGCCAACAGCAGTTCCGCATCGTCGAATACTTTGCGCGCGATACCGATCCGGGCGAGCAGGCGCATGGCTTCAATGTGATCGCCGTGCTGCAAAAGATAGGCGCGCACCATCGCCTCGGCCGGTTCCAGATCGCCGTCTTCGAACAGGCTCGTTGCGGTCACCACCTCGGGCGGCAGGCTCTGCAGCGTGGCCACATGACTCTCCGCCATGGCTCGGTTCTCGGCGTGTCCGGTCATCCGATAGAGGCCTTCGAGCATGCGCCAGCTCGAGGGCAGGGCGTGATTGAGGTTGACCGCCCGGAGAAAAGCCTCGATCGCCGGCGGCGCCTGCTTCATGCCGACGAAGCAATGTCCGCGCTCCTCGTAGAGGCGGCTGAAGCTCGGATGATGCCGCTCGAGCCGGGTCAAGGTCTTGAGCGCCTCGTCGATCCGGCCAAGATAGCGTTGCGCGATGGCCGTGAACAACAGCGCCTCGCGCTGCTCCGGATCCTGGGCAAGCAACGAGGCACTCGCGGACAGTGCCTCGGGGAACTGCCGCTGTCGCAGGAGCGCTCGAATTCGCGGCAGCTCGGAGCCGATCGTGGGTGCAGCCGGGGCAGGGTTCGAAGCCATTGAACATCCGATAAAAAAAGGGCGGACTCACGCGAGTCCGCCCTTGATTCTACTGCATCAACCGCCGGTCAGAAGTGATACCCGATCTGCAGCGTCAGCACCCGCGGCCGGATGGGCACTTCGGATTTGATGAACTGATAAGTCCCGGTATTCTGGCTCGCGGCCGAATCCGACAGATTGCTGCCATTGATCTGTGCGGTCCACTGGTCCTTGGACACGCCGAGCGATGCATCGTAGGTCGTGTAACCCGGCATCGTAAATTGGCACAACGTGGTGGTCGGGATGGGCGTGCAATAGACGCTGGTATTGCCGTCAGGGAAACTGGCCGGCTGATTGCGCATCGAGCCCACATGGTTTGCACCCACCATCGCGAACGGCCGGTAGTCGCCCATATGCCAGTCGTACCGCAAGCGTACGTTGAACTGCACCGACGGAGAGAATGGGGGCGAGGTACCCAGCACTCCGTAGGGGTTGGTGTAGTTGGATGTCGCGGGGGGAACGGGGGGCCCATTTACAACGGTGATGCACTGACCGGCCGGGGTCGGATTGTTCGGCGTAGCGCTGGTCACGCCCACGGAGGTTAAACAGGGAGCATCCGTCTGTTTCGAATTGTTCCAGGAGCTCGAGCCCTCCAACGTCAGTCCTTCCATCAAGCGTGCCGTCAGCTGCAGCTCCGCACCCTTGATTTCGTAGGTCGGCCCATTGACGGCAAAAGTCGTGTTGCCCAAGTGCACGGGGTCGAACAGCGACAGCTGTACATCCGACCAATCCATCTTGTACGCGGAGACGTTGACCACCAACCGATGATCGAGGAACTGGCCTTTGAAGCCGATTTCGTTGTTGATCAAGTTGTCGGATTTGTAGCCCACCGGCTTAAGGTACTGCTTGTCAGTGCCGCCCGCTGTGTATGGCGCCTCGGCCGCGAGCCCAATGCCCGAACCGTCGGGATTCGATGAGGTTCGATTGAAACCGCCCGGGCGGAAACCTTGCGAGTAGGTGTAGTACGCCATCATGTCCGGCGTGATGTGCCAGGTTAGATTGCCGCGGCTTCTCCAGCCGGTTTCGGTCTTGCTCAAGTTCATGCCGAAGCCGCAATGGCCCGCAGCCACGCAGGCGCCATTCGCGATGTCCACTGCGTGGGTGGTGGTGTAGTACTCCTGACCCTTTTCGAACTCGTCGTAGTGGAAATAACGCGTTCCACCGGTAATCGTCAGGACCTTCGGGAGGATGTCGAAATCGATGGAGGTAAAGGCGGCCCCCTGATTGTAGCCGCGCTCCACATCCTCGCCGAACGCGGTATTGGAATTGAGACGCAGTGTCGGATCATTCGCGAAGTAACCCGGGATGGTTGGACCCACGGCCGAGAGGCAGTCCGGCCCGCCGCCCGCGGCGATCGCAAGGTTCTCCGGGGAACATTGGGGAATCGTCAGGTAGTTGAAGTTCATGTCATCGTAGATCTTGAACTGTTCATAGTAGAAGCCGAGCAAGCCGCGGATCCGATATTCATCGGGCGAGGTGAATCGAAGCTCATGGCTCTGGTGCGTGTTCTTGACGGTATCGTTCCAGCCGCCGACCGGTGCATAGCAGGTCTGCGGCTTGGTCGAGGCACTGTTCATCCCAGACCCGGCGCCCGTGCAGCCGTAGTAGATGCCGCCCGGACTCACCATGTAGCCGGAATAGTCGTTCTGCCCTTCGATGTGGCGGACCATGTAGCTGCCGGTGTACACGGCCTTCAAGATATCGGGGACGTTGCCATTGAGGGTCCACGCCGTGCTCTCGTACTTGTCCTTGCTGTAGGCCGGCTCAAATGCCGTGATTTGCAAGGGCTGCAGCGGGGTGACGCCATCCGAGGAAACCGGGTACTGAGCGAAATAGCCGTCCGCTTCCATATTCTGGTAATTCTGCTGCAACAGAAAATCCCAGTTCTCGTTGATTTTATACAGCAGGGACAACCGAAGACCGTTGGTGTCGATGGTGTTGGTGTTATCCGCCACCAACGACGAATTGCTCGCAACAGCGCTGGGGGTCCCTTTATGTGTGAATTGCTGGGTGCCGAACACATTGTCGATATAGCCGCCGCGATGATCATTGAAAATGACCGCACGCAGCGCCAGGGTGTCGGCAATCAATGGCAAGTTGAGCACGGCATTCGCATTCGAATTCGGATCACCGTGCGCGGTAATGCCGTAACCGGCATTGGCATCGCCTTCGGTGACATCCAGCTTCGGCTTGTTCGTGATATAGCGAATCGCGCCGGCCTGTGCACCGCCGCCGAACAACGTGCCCTGCGGTCCTTCGAGGACTTCGACGCGCTCCATGTCGACGAAATAGACATTGTTGTTGCGCGCCGGGAATTGCATCGACTGATCATCGAGGTACAGCGCCACATTCGGCATGGGCTGAGTCGTCGACTGCGATTGATTGCCGGAGCCGCCGGTGCTCAAGCCGCGCATGAAAATATTGCCGGTGCCGGGACCGTTGCCGCTGAAGGTCACGTTCGGCGTGTACCGCAGCAGGTCGTCGAGGGTGCTCACGTTGAGTTGCTTCAACTGATCGCCGGTGATGGCTTGTATCGTAATAGGTACGTTTTGCAGGCTTTCTGTACGACGCTGCGCCGTCACCGTGATTTCTTGGATGGCTTCGGAATCGGTCGCCGCAGCGTCCACCGCGGCACGCGCCGGGCTCATGTGCAAGCCCATGGCGGAGCCGCTCAAAATGGCGGCAATGGCATATGACAGCTTCGGATTTGAATTCATGCTTCATCCCTTCCGTAAATTGAGAAAACTCCCCGTCAGTCGTCATTTTCTTGTCCGTCACGACCGAGAATAGCACCGAGGTCGAACAGCGTAAGAGCTATTTGTTGCAGTAATGCTTCAGAGCTCATGCGGAAATTGGATCAGGCGATGAGAAAAATGTATGGCGCTGAACGCTCTTCGTTGGTCTTTTCGGCTGTAATTGAGCGCTCCCGCGAGACGCTCGAGTAGGTGCAATCCTACTGACCAATTTTGATTTTCTTTGCCTACGCTTGTTGCGTCGGCCCCACGAAATCATCTAACCCAACGGCTGATTCGCCATCTCCAAATGCAGAGCACCTTTTTCCACATACGGATGCTTCAACGCGACGCTCTCGTTCAGTTCGACACCGAGCCCCGGTGACGTGGGGGGAATCACATACCCACTGTCCCATTGAATCGGTGTCTTCAGGATCTCGGCGTGGAAGCCGCCCCATCGCTGAATGCCTTCGAGAATCAAGAAATTAGGCGAACAGGTTGCGATCTGAATGTTCGCCGCACCGACCACCGGTCCGCAGTACAGGTGGGGCGCGATCTGCGCATAGTGGACCTCCGCGAGGGCCGCGATTTTCTTGGCTTCGAGCAAGCCTCCCACGCGGCCGAGATTCATCTGTAGGATGTTGGCGGCGCCGGCTGTCAGCACGCGCGCGAATTCGTACTTGGTCGTCAGCCGCTCGCCTGTGGCAATCGGGATGCGCGTGCTCCGGGCCACGATGGCCATCTGTTCAGGCATGTCGGGCGGCACGGGCTCTTCGAACCAGAGGGGGTCGTAGGGTTCGAGCAGCCTGGCGAGACGGATGGCGCCGGAGGTCGTGAACTGACCGTGCGTCCCCATCAACAGATCCGCGCGATCGCCGACCGCCTCCCTTACCAAGCGTACCAGCCGGATGGTGCGCTCGAGAGATTCCTGAGTGGGCTGACGGGGGTCATAGGCGGAGTAACCACCGGTGGGATCGAATTTCACTGCCGTGAAACCCTGCGCGACGTACTCGGCCGCCCGCTGTGCCGAGCGTTCCGCGTCGTGGTAGAACTCGTCGCCTTCGCCTTCGGCAGGATAGAGATAACGTGTAGCTGCGCAGGCGTTCATGCACTTTGCCGCCCATCAAATTGTAGATCGGCTGTCCCAGCGCTTTGCCGATGATGTCCCAGCAGGCCATTTCCAGGCCGCTGATGACGCTCACCAAAGACAGGTCGGGCCGCAAGCTGAAGCCGGAGCCATAGCTCTCGCGCCAGAAGCGCTCGATCTGCATCGGGTCGCGCCCCAGCAGGCGACGCTCGAAGAGATCCTCGATCATGGAGGCAATGACCTTGGGCCCGAAGGTGGCGGCGTAGACCTCGCCGACTCCCTCGATGCCGCAGGCAGTGCGAAGTTTCAAAAAGACGAAGTACCGGCCCCCGAAGCCCGGAGGCGGGTTGCCGACCACGAATACCTTGACGCTGTCGAGTTTCATTCTTGCCGATCCTTCCGTGATTTCAGCGAGCCTGTATTAGATCAGCGGCCTTTTGCGCCACCATGACAGTGGGCGCGTGGGTATTGGCGGAGGTCACGGTGGGGAATACCGAGGCGTCAACGACCCGCAGCGCCTCGACGCCATGCACCCGCAACGAGGAGTCGACCACCGAGTCCGCCACGGTTTGTCCCATGCGGCAGGTACCCACCGGGTGATACACGGTCATGGCGCGCGCGCGAAAATCAGCCTGCATCTGGCGCTGCGTCCATGGCGCCCAGATCGGGCTGGATGGGATCCTGGATAAGTGATTGGATGGCCCGAGTGCGCGCGATGCGCTGAAGTAGACGGCCTCCTTGAACGACCGCGGCTTCGTCTTCGGCAGTCGACAAATAATTCGGTGCGATTTTCGGCGGTTGACGAAAATCGGGGCTGACGATGTCGATCCGGCCGACGCTCGTGGGACGCGTCGGCTGATAGCACAGATAGAAGCCCGAGAAGTCATCCACACGGATGTTCTTGCGGGTCGAATCGCCCGTGCTGTAGGTGACGGGATTGAAATACAGCTGAACCGTTGGACGATTGCTGCCCGGAACGGCGGGGAGCAGGCCGCCCATTTGATTGACGCTCAAGGCCAAAGGGCCGCGACGCGACAAAAAATAGCGGAGTGCCGCCATGAACTTGCCTCGCAGCGAGCTGCAGTTCGTCGTTTAGCGTCGGTTGAGTGGCGCGGTACGAATACACCACTGCCAGATGGTCCTGCAAGTGCCCGCCGACGGAAGGATTGTCCAAAACCGTTTCTACGCCAAATGCGGCAAGGGTCCGTGCCGACCCAACCCCCGACAATTGCAATATCTGCGGCGAATTGACCGCGCCTGCGCTCAAGATAACTTCGCGCCTCGCCGCAGCGAACATTGATTCACCACCTCGGACGTACTCAACCCCCACGGCGCGCCGCTGGTTGAATCGGATTTTGCTGACCCATGCATCGGTCTCGAGTTTTACATTCGCACGCTGCTGCGCCGGCCGCAGAAAGGCGTCGGCAGCCGAGCAGCGTACGCCGTTGCGGATGTTGACCTGGTAGCAGCCAAGCCCCAGCGGGCTATCGCCGTTGAAATCATCCGTAACGGGAAGATTCAATTCCGCCGCGGCGGCCAGCCAATTGCGCCGCATCGGGTGAAGGAAGGGCGATACGTCGGCGACGGCCAGCGGGCCGTTGCCGTGCGCGTGCCCGGAGGACGCGATGCGCCGTTCCGAGCGCTCGAAGTAAGGTTTGACATCCTCCCATCCCCAGCCGACGTTGCCCATTTGTCGCCAATCGTCGAAGTCCTGCGGCACGCCGCGGCAATAAACGAGTGCGTTGATGGAACTCGACCCGCCCACCACCCGTCCTCGCGGCCAGTACATGGTCCGCCCATTGAGACCGGGGCTTGGGCCGGCCTCGTATTTCCAATTGACATTAGGATCGGCAAATGTGCGCCCATAGCCGATCGGTGTCTTGATCCAGAAGCGATTGTCGGAGCCGCCGGCTTCCAGCACCAGTACGCGATCGCGGCCGCTCGCCGACAGCCGATCCGCCAGCACACATCCCGCCGAGCCAGCCCCAATGATGACGTAGTCGAACTCCCCCACAATCAAAGCTTAATCGTTCATACCCGCCGCGTTATGCCATTTCGCGATCCGCTCATGTTATTTTTCGAATCGCCAGCCGGAGACGCGCCTGCATCGCGTGCGGGCAACGAACCCTGTATGGTGATGGTAAACCACATTTCGAGGGTCAGCTTGAGCGCTACCGCAATTGATGCAGCCGGGTCACGGGCACCCTCATCCATCGAGCGCTGGTATGTGCTCATCTTGGTGTGCCTGATTTACGCCATCAATATTGCCGACCGCTATGTGGTTTCCACCGTGCTCGAACCCATGCGCCTGGAAATGCACCTGGACGATGCGGGCGTCGCCATTCTCACCGGGTGGCCGCTGGCGATTTTCTACGGCACTTTCGGGATTGCCATTTCCTGGCTTGCCGATCGGTCCAACCGCCGCAACATACTCGCGATTTCTCTGATTATTTGGTCCGCGTTCACGGCTGTTTGCGGTGTGACCCGAACCTATTGGGAATTCTTGTTCGCACGCGTCGGTGTCGCGGTGGGCGAGGCCGGCGGAACGCCGCCGTCAACCGCCATCGTGGCGGATTACTTTCCCCCCGATCGACGCCCCATGGCGATGGGTGTGCTGGCCTTAGGCGCGCCCATTGGGGCCTTTTTGGGAGCCAATTTCGCCGGCTACATTGCGCACGCCTATACCTGGCGCGCGGCATTCATTGCCCTCGGCGTGCCGGGCCTGGTGATGGGCGCGATCGTCTACCTAACGGTGCGCGAGCCGGTTCGCGGCCGGCTTGATGCCATCGTCGATGAGATCAAACCCTCCGTAATACAATCGCTGCGATTCCTGTGGGAGCAGAAGGCAGCGTTCCATGTAATGATCGGCGGCGGCCTATGCGCGCTCTGGGGCTGGGGTTTGATGTCATGGACCCCAACCTTCTTGCAGCGGGCTTATGCGTTGAATGTTTCGGAGGCAGCAGACGTCACCGGAAACATTCACCTGATCGGAGGTTCCATTGCGACGGCCGGCACCGCATGGGTGTTGTCGCGGCCGCCGATGGCGGATCCGCGCCGCGTCGTCTGGCTGCTTGCCGCGGGCATCGGATTCGCCACCATTCCCTCCATCATTGCTTACTGGACGCATTCTCTACTGGTCTGCAAGCTGATGTTCTGGCTGTTCATTCCCGCTATCTATTTTTACATCGGCCCATGCTTCGGGTTGTTGAACAATCTCGCCCCCTGCCATATGCGCAACATGTTTATTGCCATCTCGCTGCTGATTGCCAACATCCTAAATTGGATCGTGGCGCCGTACGCCATCGGATTCTTGAGTGATTGGTTTGCCCGTCCGCACGGCAGCGACGCAGCATCGTTGCGCCTCGCAATGTTGATTCTGGCGCCCAGCGGTTTCTGGGCGGCATATCATTTGTATCTGGCTTCCAAGACCATTGTGTCCGATCAGAAGCGGGCAATTGCCTATACCAAGGATTGGGCACCGTAAATGACCAAGACATCGATCGACCGACGATGGCTGCCTCTGAACGCGCTGCGCGCCTTCGAAGGGGTTGCCAAGCACCTAAGTTTT
The DNA here is from genome assembly GCA_963831765.1 of uncultured Gammaproteobacteria bacterium. Lineage (GTDB taxonomy): Bacteria > Pseudomonadota > Gammaproteobacteria > Steroidobacterales > Steroidobacteraceae > Bog-1198. The sequence continues at coordinate 325,626 of CAWHRH010000006.1, read as the reverse complement.
ACCGCCGCGGCAAATGCGCTGTTGATTTCGCAAAGCGCATTGTCGCGGCACGTGATCGCGCTCGAGAAAATGCTCGGCGCGCAGCTGTTCGAGCGCCGCCCGCACTCCCTGGTATTGACCAAGGCGGGCCAGCTCTTGCTGCCGGCCGTGATGAAATCGTTCGACCGACTCGAATTTGCCCTCGACGATATTCGCAACGACGGCGCGAGCGGCCTGCGCACCCTGCGCGTTCATATGCCGCCGAGTTTTGCGGCCTATCTCGCGGTGCCGATTCTGCGGGATTTTCGCCGCGCGGCTCCGGATGTGGAAGTCGATCTGGTCAGTCCCCATGGTGTGGATCCGCCGCCCGGCGATGTCGATGTCGCCGTGGTGTACTCCAAGCCGACGGTGACCGATCTGGTCACCGATCTTCTATGGCCGGTGCATTTGAGTCTGGTGTGTCACCCAAGCGTTGCGGCGCGCCATGCCGGCAGGCCGCTGTCGGAATTCGTCGAATCGAATGAGTTGATACACGTGCGCATTTCCGAGCTGCCGCGGCATCATCTTTGGCAGCAGTTCGCGCGGTCGACTCAATTGAGCGTCAACGTCGAGCGCGGCCTGGTGTTCGATACGGCGATGTTGGCGGTGCAATACGCCATGAGCGGCGAGGGCGTCGCCCTGGTGGACACTTACTTATTTGCCGAGCACATCAAAGCTGGCCGTCTGGTCAAGCCATTTGCCAACACCTTGGACGATGGGTTCGGCTACTACTTGATTACGCACCCTGAGGCGTTGAGCGACACGGCGGTGGCACTGTTCCGGTCCTGGTTGATCGAGCGCTTCGGCAGCGGCGCGGAGCTCACGCAGTCCAGCTTGCATCTGGCGGTCTCGAATGACTGAGTTTGGCGGGCGGCGATGAAGAGTCAGGTGAGGGTGGCGGTGATTGGGGGCGGCGTGGTGGGGGCCAGCGTTCTATATCATCTGACCAAGGGCGGCTGGAAGGATGTGCTGTTGATCGAGCGCGCCGAGTTGACCTCCGGCTCCACCTGGCATGCGGCCGGCGGCATGCACACGGTCAACGGCGATCCGAACGTCGCAAAACTGCAGCAGTACACCATCCAGCTGTACCAGGAAATCGAGCGAATTTCGGGACAATCCTGCGGCGTGCATATCACCGGCGGCCTGATGCTCGCCGGCACGCGCGAACGGCTCGACTGGCTGAAGATGGCCAAGGCCCGCGGCCGCTATCTCGGAATGGATCTGGAGATCATCTCGGCGGACGAGGCCGAGAAACTGTTTCCACTCATGGACAAAAGGCACTTCATCGGGGCGATGTACGATCCCATCGAAGGCCATGTTGATCCTTACGGGGTCACGCACGCCTATGCGAAAGCCGCGCAGATTGGCGGCGCGGAAATCGCCAGACATACCCGCGTCAAGGATCTCAAGCAGCGCCCCGACGGTTCCTGGGATGTCATCACCGACCAGGGTAACGTTCACGCGGAGCATGTGGTCAATGCCGCGGGATTGTGGGCGCGAGAGGTGGGCCGGATGGTCGGGCTCGAATTACCGATCCTTGCCATGGAACATCAATACTTGATCACCGGCGACATGCCGCAACTGCTCGGCAAGAAGGAGCAGTTGCACTGCATCGATTTCGAAGGCGAGCTTTACACCCGCCAGGAACGCGGCGGCATGCTGCTGGGGACGTATGAGAAAGCCGGCGTGCCTTGGTCACCGCTTGAAACACCCTGGGACTTTGGCCAGGACCTGTTGCCAAACGACCTCGAAAGAATCGCGCCGAGCCTGGAAGTGGCGTTCCAACATTTCCCGGCGCTGGCCGACGCTGGCATCAGAAAAGTGGTGAATGGCCCATTCACCTTTGCACCGGACGGCAATCCGCTCATGGGTCCCGTCAAAGGCCTCACGAACTTTTGGGTGGCGTGCGGCGTGATGGCAGGCTTCAGCCAGGGGGGCGGCGTCGGATTGGCGCTGGCAACTTGGATGATCAGCGGCGATCCCGGCGCGGATATCTGGGGGATGGATGTCGCCCGCTACGGCGATTGGGCCACGCTGGCCTATACCAACGCCAAGGTGCGCGAGAACTATTCGCGCCGATTCAGCATCCGATTTCCCAACGAAGAACTGAGCGCCGGCCGGCCGCTGCGCAGCACACCGATTTACGAGAAGCTGCAGGCCAGCCATGCGGTATTCGGAGACTATTGTGGACTGGAACATCCATTATGGTTCGCACCATCGGCCGCCGGCGCCAAAGACGAGTTCAGCTTTCACCGCTCCAACGATTTTCCGCACGTCGCGGCCGAGTGCACTGCGGTCAAGGATTCGGCCGGATTGCTGGAGATCTCGAACTACGGAAAGTTTGAGGTCAAGGGCCCCGAGGCGGCCAACTGGCTGTCTGCGACGATGGCAAACCGGGTGCCGGCCGTCGGGCGCATTGCCCTGACCCCGATGCTCAACGAGCGCGGCAAATTAATCGGCGATTTCACCATGTGTCGGGTCGCCGCCGATCATTTCTTTTTGATTGGCACTTATGCGGCGGAAACCTACTATCTGCGGTGGTTCGAACGGCATCCGCCTCCCGCGGCCACGTCGATACGCCCGTGTGCGATGGAATATGTCGGGCTGTCGATAGCCGGGCCAAATTCGCGCGCGCTGCTGCAGAACTTGGTGCGCGATGATCTCTCCACCGCAGCGTTTCCATTCCTCACGTTCAGGCGAATGCAGATCGGCATGGTGCCGGGCTACGTTGGCCGCGTGTCCTTCACCGGCGAGCTGGGATTTGAGATCTGGGTGACCACCGACTACCAGCGTGCGTTGTACGATCTGTTGAAGGACACCGGACACAAATATGACCTTCGGTTGTTCGGTGGACGCGCCTTGAATTGCCTGCGCCTCGAGAAAAGCTTCGGAACCTGGACGCGGGAGTATCGACCCATCTACGGGCCTTACGAAGCGGGTCTGGGCCGCTTCGTCGATTTGAAGAAATCCGAGTTCATCGGCCGCGCGGCGGCACTTCAGGAAAAAGACAGCGGCGGCGCTTTGCGCCTGCTGGCCTTCAAAGTGTTGGAGACCGATGCGGATGCATTGGGCGATGAACCCATCTGGCACGACGGCAGGGTGGTGGGATGGGTCACCTCCGGCGCCTATGGGCATCGCGTCAAGCAGTCTCTCGCTCTCGGGTACGTGCCTGAAGCACTGGCAAGTGCCGCTTCCGGATTCGAGATTGAGATTATCGGCGTACGGTACCGCGCGCAGCCGCTCGCCGAAGCCGCTTATGATGCCAACGGATCGCGCATGCGAAGTTGAGCATACGTTGATTTGCAGGCGATTCGCCCCCATTGCCCCGCGATGGCTCTTCCAACCCCACTCGATCCAGGCGAACAAACACCGCCCTCCGCCGTCGTCATCTTTCGCGGGCCACGCTCGCTCTGCCGCGAGTTCAGTCTGGTGCTCGAAGCGAGGGGCATCGATCATGAAGTTCGCGAAGGCGAGGGCGATTGGATGCTGACGGTGCCGCCGCCCATGCTGCAGCGCGCTTTCGACGAACTCGGCCGCTACTCCGCCGAACGCAGCGTGCCGCGCCACATTCCGGACCAAGTTGAGCCCCATTCCGGCGCGGCGCGCGGCGCCATCGGCTACGTCGTGGTTCTATTGCTGACCGCTTATTGCGCCGGGAGCCGATTGTTTGGATTCGACTGGTTGTCGTCGGGCGATCTGGATGCCAGTGCAGGAGGCGAATGGTGGAGGGCGATAACTGCGCTGACATTGCACCTGGATCAGGAGCATCTGCTCGGGAATCTGCTGTTTGGCGTGATCGGTGGAATCGCCGTTGCGCGGCTGCTGGGGCCGGGTGTGGCTTGGGCAAGCATCCTTGGGATAGGTGCGCTCGCCAATTACGCGGAAGTGCTCCTATCACCTGTCTCGCATCGTGCCGTCGGCGCTTCCACCGCCGTGTTCGCAGCCCTGGGGTTGCTCGCGGGCATGGCCTGGCAACCTCGACTGAGGTTACGCGAGCGAGCGTGGTATCGCTGGGCACCCTTGATTGCAGGAGTCAGTTTGCTGACTTTGCTCGGCGCAGGTCGCGAGCACGTGGACGTGCTCGGCCACGGATTGGGATTTATTTTCGGCGTTGGCGTGGGGTGGATATTTGCCCGCATGAATATGTCGCGAAATCGCGATATCCGCTTGCAGATCATCGCTGGTGCCGGTGCGTTGCTGCTGGTTTGTATCGCATGGCTACTGGCTGTAGGCCATTCGATCTAGAACAATGTTTGTTGCAGCCACACATAATTAGAACAACGCTGTGCGGGATTCCCCGAATTGCAACGGGCCGCCCTGATGGCGCCGTAATTTGCCGGATGGAGCTGTGCTAAAATGCGAGATCGCCTACGAGTTGGCGATTTCGGCAAACTGGAAAATAAAACCATGCATAAATTCTCGATCATTGTTCTGTGCCTTTTCGCGGCCGGCTGCGGAAAGGATCAGGCGCCGCAGGCCTTGTCGGCTGATGATGTGGCATTTCAGAAGAATTTGCAGGAGCAATTCCTGGACGCCAAGCCCGGCACGATCATCGAAATTCCGGCCGGCAAGCACGCACTCGATCGCGTGCTGACCCTGCGCGCGAACGGCGTAACGATCCGCGGCATGGGTTCGGACAAGAGCATTCTGTCGTTCAAGAACGAGATCTCCGGTCCCGAAGGGATGCTGGTGTACGCGAGCGATTTCACCATCGAGCATCTGGCCATCGAAGACAGCAAAGGTGACGGGCTCAAGATCAATGACGGCGAGAACATCACGATTCGCGATGTACGCGTCGAGTGGACCGGCGGCCCGAAGACGACGAATGGCGCCTACGGGATTTATCCCGTGAAGAGCAAGAATGTATTGATCGAGGACTCCGCATCGATCGGTGCATCCGATGCCGGCATCTATGTCGGTCAGTCGCAGAATGTGATCGTGCGCCACAATCGCGCCGAGAAAAATGTCGCCGGCATCGAAATCGAAAACACGATCGGCGCCGATGTCTACGAGAACACCGCGACCGGCAATACCGGCGGCATACTGGTGTTCAATATGCCCAATCTCCCGCAGCCCGGCCAAGCCACGCGCGTGTTCAAAAACAAGTCATACGAAAACAACCTGGCCAACTTCGCCGCCAAAGGAGCCGCGGTCGCCAGCGTACCGGCGGGCTCGGGGATCGTAGTGAACTCCAATCCGAAGGTGGAGATATTCGACAACGACATCGCCGACAACAAGACGGCGAACCTGATCATTTCGAGCTATTTCTCGACCAACTATTACAATACCAAGGGGGTCGACCCGAACTACAATCCGTACCCCCGCGCGATTTTTGTCTACGGCAATCGCTTCAAGGGCGGCGGCGATTCACCGGACGGCTTGGATTTGAAGACGCTGAAAATGGCGATGTTCGGCATCAACGGGCATTTACCCGATGTGCTTTGGGACGGCTACATGGACCCGAAGACGCTCGACAATGGGATGCCGCCCGCCGCTGATCGCATCTGCGTCCAAAATGGCGACTCCGAGGTGCTCAACGCCGACGGGCCGAACAAGTATAAAAATCCCAAGGTGGACAAGACCTTTTTCAAGTGCGAGCTGCCCAAGCTCGCCGCGATCGAGTTGCCGCACAGCTAAGGGTCCGATCTTATGAGCCTTTTTCGGGCGCGTCTTGTCTGTATTTGCAGCGGCGCGCTGGCGTTGGCCGCGTGCTCCCGCGCGCCGCAGCCGGTGCATTTCTTCGCCGAAGGCAGGCCGCCGAAGCTCAGCGATTGGCAGGTGGTCTATCCCGACGGCGGCAACCTGGCTCTGAACAGCGGTGTGGTTCCCTATGATCTGAACACGCCGCTGTTCAGCGACTATGCCCACAAGCTTCGCACTGTTTGGATGCCGGCAGGCGCGGCCGCGAAGTACAGCGCGGATGCAAGTTTCGATTTTCCGGTCGGCACGATCATCACCAAGACCTTTTATTACCCGCTGCCCCAGGGCGCAGCGCACAGCTCGAAGTCCGTCGCACGCACTTATGATCAGTCGCGAGACTTCGCCGGCGCTCGCAAGGGCGCGGAGGCCTTGAGTCTCGCGAATGTGCACTTGATAGAAACGCGCGTCCTCGTGCGTCGGGCAGGCGGCTGGGAGGCCTTTCCCTATGTGTGGAATTCTTCGCAGACCGAGGCTGAGCTGGCGCGAACAGGCGATGTACTGCCGCTCGAGCTCGTATCCGAGGACGGCGCCCGGGAAGCGTTCAACTACGTCGTGCCGAACGAGAATCAATGTGCGGGCTGTCATGTCGTGGATCTGAAGACCAAGGCTATCGCGCCGATCGGTACCAAGGCGCGCCATCTAAATCGCAACTACGACTTCGCGGACGGGAACGAGAATCAGCTCGCGCACTGGACGAAGGTGGGTTATCTCGCGGGCGCGCCGGATGCCGGCAGTGCGCCGAAGAACGCCGAATGGCGCGATCCAAAGCAACCCGTTGAGGCACGCGCGCGCGCCTATCTCGATGTCAATTGCGGTCACTGCCACAACGCGAAAGGTCCGGCGAATACGACCGCACTGGATCTGACGGCCTCTGCCGAGAGCGATCGCCACCTCGGTGTGTGCAAGCCGCCTGTCGCGGCGGGTCGCGGCACCGGCGATCATCTATTCGACATCATCCCCGGAAAGCCCGCGGACTCGATACTGCCTTACCGCATGCAATCGAGCGAGTCGGGCGTGATGATGCCGGAACAGGGGCGCACCACCACGCACCGCGAAGGCGTTCAGCTGATCGAACAGTGGATCTTAGGCATTCCGGGAACCTGTAATCCGCTCTCGTAGTCAGCGCCAGGCCGCCGCGCCTTACTTCGAGTGCTTCTGCCGATAGATCGCACGGCTGTTCTTGTTCTCCGAATGATTCAGGCGATTCTGCTCGCCCTTGGTCAGATGGCCATTGTGCTTGGCTTCGTCGACGCTTTCGCGCTTTGCGATATTGGCATCATGCTGTTCATCGCGGGCCGCCTGCTTGCCGGTCATGGTGCCGTTTTTCAAGCCCTGGTCGATGCGCGCTTGCTGATTGTCCAACCGCTGGTTGACCTCGTTCACGCGAGGGTGGTCGGGCACTTCCTGCGCCATGGCCGACGCTGAGCACAGTGCGACACACATCACACTTGCGGAGAGGAAGGATACTGATTTGACGTTCATGACGTACTCCGAGTTCTGTTGATGATTCAATTCCCGATAGGGGAAGAAAACGTGTCGTGTCTCGGAGCGTTGACATCGATCGCCTGCGGGTGGCGGACGGATTTTGCATATTCCCGTGACGATCGTCATCCAATCGGCGTGATGCGCGTTATGGCTCTCTAGAAGAATCTGTTCGTTTACTACGGAGAAAATATGCAGTCATTACGTGGATTGAAGAGCGCAGCTGTGGCGTTGTTTCTGGCAGGAAGCCTGCTGGGAGGTTGCGTTGTGGCTCCGGCTCCCGGCTACTACGCCGGGCCTGTCGTTGCGGTTGCTCCGCCGGTGGCACGGGTGGAAGTAATCGGCGTCGCGCCGTCGCCGGGATATGTTTGGATGGGCGGCTACTGGAACTGGGTGGGCGGCCGGCATGTCTGGGTGGAAGGTCGTTGGGCCCCCGGACGGCCAGGCTATCACTGGGTGCCGCATAGCTGGGTGCACGTGAATGGCGGCTGGCGCATGAATGAAGGTCACTGGGCCCGTTGAAGCCGAATGAAAGTCGCCGACCTTTTGGGTCGGCGATTTTGTCAGGGAGTGTGCGAGGAACGTCCTCCATACAGATCCGGGACTGGGCGGAATTCGGCGCGTCTGCAACGGACAGCGAAGCGAGGAGAACCAGTACCCCCGTGAAGACGATTCCGATGATCGCTTGCATAATTGCCGCTCGAACTGTGGTTAGAACGAGGCGCCCAAGAGTTCTTGTAAGTCTGAACGGCATTGAACGGGATCGGAGAACAGAAGGGTTTTGAACCCGAGCTTCCCGGCACTCTCGATGTTCGGCAGGTGATCGTCGACGAAGGTCGTATTCCTTGGATTCAACGAAAAGCGGGCGATGATGTAATCAAAAATGGCCGGATCAGGCTTCAGCATCTTGATCTCTCCGGAGATGACGATGCCGCGGAACACCCGCCAAAATGAATACCGTGTGCGCAGGTAATCAGCCGTGGTGGCGGGCATATTTGACAGGCAATACAGGGGAACATTTTTTGAAGCCAGCTCTTCGAGGATCTCAAGGGTTCCTGGAATCGGCTGCAAAGAGTCCTTCACCGCCTGCATCAATGCAGTGATTTCACGCGAAGACAATCCGGTCCGTTTCTGGAAGCGCTCGATCGCTTTGTCTTCCGCCAAGACGCCGCGGTCCATGTCCAGCCAATCCGGATGCTTGAAGATCTCCTGCCTTACAATTGACCGTGTTGCTTCGTCCGCGCTGAAGTCACGCAGAATGCTGTCCGGACTCCAGCGAAGCACGACGCCCCCGAGATCGAAGATGACACTGGCGACGTTAATCTGCACCTACTCGCGGCTTGACCCCGACAACACTTTGATGGCGCGCTTCTCGCCGCTGTCAATATACGTCTGCTCGCTGTAGATAACGGTACTGCCCGTGGTATCGGTGCTGGCAACACGCACCTCCACGACGTGCGCGCCAGCCGTCACGGTCAGAACTTGCGGTTTACCGTACTCGGCGGGTTGACCGGTTTGCACATCGTCAACAAACACGATCGAGCCGGTTGGTGCTCCGGTCACGACCAAAGCCGGCGGGGGCGGGGGAGGTTTGGCGTGGGGATGAAACCAGCTGCAAGCCGACAAAAACGCCATTGCGAAAATCGCGAAATTCTTCAATGACGGCTCCAAGTTTTTCGACTTAAGGTTCAGAGTACCACCCTCGTTCGTCATTTGAATCGAGCGGCGTGACAACTTACGAGACTTGGATCCCGAAACTTAGATATCGCTTGTTGTCGCGCCTCGCTCGTCGATTCAAATGACGACCATCATTATTAATATAATCAATAATATATCGAATTGTACTCAAGTAAAACCGATATAGACATGCGGCTATGAGACGATGCTGGGGCAGCAGAAGATGCGCCTTTGTTCATCGGTGGCGAAACTAACTCCCGCGTCGACTGGATTCGAACAGAAACCAGGTACGACGCTCGGTTTCATCGATCCAATTCTCGATCAGGCTTGCCGTGGCAATGTCGCGAAACTCGTCGACCACGTTATGAACTTCACGTAAGCGAGCCGCCAACATCGCATTGTCCTCGCGCAGTTCAGCAAGCATATCCAAAGGATCAACATACTCGGCGTCATTGTCCTTGATGCGCTGCATGCGGGCGATGTGCCCGATTGAGCGCAATGTTGATCCACCGGTCTTTCTGATTCGTTCGGCGATGGGGTCCGTCATGGCGTACAACTGGTCGGCTTGCTCGTCCAGCAGCAGATGGTAGTCCCGGAAATGCGGGCCGCTCATATGCCAATGAAAGTTCTTCGTTTTGAGGTAAAGCGCGAACACGTCGGCAAGGATGCCGTTCATGCCGCCGGCTATGTTCTCGGACGCTTCGGCGCCAAGATCGGAGGGGGTTAGAAGCGGTGCGCCGCGCCGACGCCGCAATTCGCTGACTTTGGACGAGCCTTTGTTAGCCATTGGGGGTACCTGTCTGAGGAAGTTGGTAGCCAAGCATAGCTCAGGATGCTGCGCGTTCATATAATACGCAGGTACTGGCGTCTTGCGGTTGCCACTCGATCCCATTGCCCGCAGCGACCAGTGAGGAGTGCTGATGGCGCAAGGTATCTCGTTTCAGGAAGCGACCGCGCTTGCGAAGCAAGGTAACGGTGACGCCCAGTACGCGCTCAGTTCCGTGTTGCACCAACGCGGGCAATTCGACGAGAGCCTACGCTGGCTGCGTCTCGCGGCGGCCCAAAGACTGATCCCCGCGCAGATAACGCTGGCCACGGTCCTGATGGACGGGCGTCAGTGTCCGCGCGATCGCCAACAGGCCATTGATTTGCTGCAACCGCTGGCAGCTTCGCAATATCAGGCCAATCTTCTGCTCAGCGAATTGCATGGGTTCACAGCTCTCGGGGGCACTGATACAGAGAGCAGCCTCCGTTTTCTGCTTGGTGCAGCCCGGATGGGGGATGCTGGAGCGATGCGCCAATTGGGCTTGCTCAGTGTCTGCCATCAACGTTGGGATCTGGTACGTCCATTGCTGGATGCAGCGGCACGGCGTGGCGATGCCGCTGCGGCGTATGCCAATGCCTGTTGTTACGCCGACGGGATCGGCGGCGCGCCGGACGCAGCGGTAGCCGCGGCAATTATCGGCAGTGAAGCTGCGCGCAGCCAATATCTTGGTCAACGTCTGGGTCAAGATCTCCATTCCAGAAAATTGGTCGCCGAGGCTTCGCAGCCGCCGGCACTGAACATCGATTGGCGGTTGCTGGAGCAGGCGCTGCCGCAACTCGCTGCGGACATACCGCTTCCACCGGCCGAAACACTGCACGAGGAACCGCTCGTTAGAAGGTTGCCCAGCGTGGTTCATCCTCTGGTGCTGGATACGGTGGTGAATCTAGCGGCGCCGCTGGTGCAGCGGTCGATGATCATCGATGCGCGCACCGGCGAGGCCCGTGCCGATCCGATGCGGAATAGTTGGCACGTTACGCTGGGTCCGCGTCAGCACGACCATGTGTTGGAAGCGATCGAACGCTGCATCTCAAGCGTTTCGCGCGTGCCGACGCTGAACGGTGAATTCCTGCAGATCCTGCGCTATCGCTTGGGCGAGGAATTCAGACCGCATGTCGACTATTTCAATGAATCTGGAGCCGGAGCTTATCGATCGCTGGCCGATGGCGGACAGCGTGCGCAGACCGTGCTGATGTATCTGAACGATGGCTATCACGGGGGCAGCACTTTTTTTCCGAGACTGCAGATCGAGATCAAAGGCCGCCGCGGCGACATGCTTCATTTCCACAATTTGCAGGCTAACGGATTAGGGCACAAGGACAGCCTGCATGCAGGCGTCCCGGTGACGGCAGGTGAAAAATGGCTTCTGTCGCAGTGGATTCGCAGCGAAGCCTATCCGGGACGCCTCAGTTGGTAGTTGACCGATCGGCGACGAATCATTGCGTCGGACCAAAGGCTTGTAACTATGAAGTTGCAATGCGTGCTACCGAAAGCATCGCGTTGTGATACTCGACGGAGAGTCTTTTGCGCGCCGCCTCGATGCGCGTACGCTCCGTTCCATGAAGACACAATGCCGTGAGAAATCGACGAGCGTGCTGCGCAGTTCGGACATTACGGTCGACTCGGTGGAGGCACGTTGGAGCCAAGTCGGAGCATCACAAGACACCAAGAGCGCGCTGCTTGATGCCGAGGCGATCAAACAGATGGCGCAATATCAGCACCACATCGAAAACTTTGTCGGCACCGTCAAGGTACCGGTGGGCATCGCAGGACCGTTGCGCGTGCTAGGAACGCATGCTAGCGGTGACTACTATGTTCCGCTCGCAACAACCGAAGCGGCGCTGGTAGCCTCCTATAGTCGAGGAACCCGCCTGATCAGCACCGCCGGCGGCTGCCGCACCGCGGTGCTCGAGGAGGGCATCGGTCGTTCGCCGGGATTCGCTTTCCGGACTCTCAAAGAGGCCGGTGCATTCGTTGCGTGGCTGCTCGGTCGGCAAGAGGAACTGGCCAGGGTGGCCGCTTCAACCAGTCGCTATTGCCGTCTGCTCGACACGCGAGCGAGCATCGAGGGCAATCATGTCTATGTCAATTTCGATTTTATTACCGGAGATGCGGCCGGCCAGAACATGGTGACCTTCGCGACCGAGGCCTTAATGTGCCATATCCGGCAACACTCTCCGGTTCAACCCCGTTTCGCCTTCATTGAAATCAATCATTGCGGGGACAAGAAGGCGACGGGTCGAGCGTTGCAAGGAGTTCGCGGACGCCGGGTTGTTGCAGAAGTGGAGATTTCCGCCGACGCCGTACGCAACGTTCTCCATACGAACCCGCAACGCATGGCCGAATATTGGAGTATGGGAGCGATTGGATGCGCGCTGTCCGGCACCATCGGCATCCAGGGACAATATGCCAATGCGCTGGCCGCCATTTATCTCGCGTGTGGTCAGGATGCCGCCTGCGCCGCGGAGTCAGCCGTCGGTATCACTCGAATTGAGTTGACCCACGACAATGGACTTTATGCCGCCGTGACCTTGCCCAATGTCGTCGTTGGCACGGTCGGCGGTGGCACGAGTTTACCCAGCCAGCGCGCTTGCCTGGCCCTCATGGGCCTGGAGGGACCGGGCAATGCCGGCGGATTGGCGGAGATTTGCGCGGCGCTATGCTTGGCGGGTGAGATTTCCCTGGTGGGCGCACTTTGTGCCGATGAGTTCTCGCAAGCGCATCGGAGCCTGGCTCGGCCGACCCACGCGGCCGAGACCCTGCGTTGAACCAAACCGAATCCCCGATGGCAGCGCCCCAGGGACATTCTTTCCGGCTTTCTGCATCACACATCCCCAATGTCATTTCTGGATTGAGAATTGCAGCCTTTCCGCTGCTCCTGGCATTCGTCTGGTTCGAACAGCGGGAAGCGTTCTCTTGGTTATTGGCCATGGCGCTGCTCAGCGATATCCTCGATGGAGCCATCGCTCGCCATTTCGGCTATGTCTCCAAGTTAGGCAGTTTACTTGACTCGGTGGCTGATCTTTTGACCTTCATTGCAGCGGCATGCGGAATCTGGCGATTCCACGCAGCCGTACTGGCGAGTCATCGCGTTGCATTCTGGCTGTTAGTTGCTCTATGGATCGGCGGCGCCCTGGTGGGGTACCTGCGCTACGGCCGATTGGCGAGCTTCCATACGGTACTGTCACGAATCGCCGCGTATGTCATCGGCATTTTTGTTGTTGTGCTGTTTCTGTGGGGTTTCGTTCCTTGGCTGTGCTACGCAGCGGTAAGCGCAGCCGTCGTGAGCCACATTGAGGAATTCATTTTGATGGCCGTACTGCCTTCCTGGTCACCCAATGCGCGCGGCCTGTACTGGGTGATGAAAAAGCCCCCCGCGTCTAAATGAGCGTCCGCTGGTTGGCAATTGTCAATCCTCATGCCGGAGGAATTCGCGGGGGCTACCTCGGCGCAAATTTCATGCAACATCTATCGGCCAGAGTCTCAACGGTGGTTCATACGGCGAATCGCGATGACGCGACCACGATCGCTTCACTCGCTCGCGGCTATGGGGGCCTGGTTGCCGTAGGCGGCGATGGGACAGTTGCCGAAGTACTGACGGGCATGGATTGCGACTCTCAGCGCCTCGCCGTCATTCCAGCGGGAACCGGCAATTGTCTCGCGGTCGAGCTCGGACTTCGTACCACAAGAGCGGCCCTCGAAACCCTTGGCGAGGGCCGCTCAAGACACATCGATATCATGCGTGCGGTCTTGCGCCACAGCGATGGATCGACCACGCATCGTCGTCTGGCAAGCACTGCAGGCATGGGCTACGTGACGGAGGTCGCCTTGCTGGCAAAGAGGCGTTTTTCTCATTTCCGGGGCCACGCCTATGCCGCAGCCGCAGGCTTCGTTCGCCCGCAATTGCGCGACGTTCGGGTGAGCAGCGATGGAAATGACGAGAGCACGATGCAACTGACCGGTTTGCTGATCAACAACACCCGTCACGTTGGCAGCGCCCAGGCCTTTCCCTCTGCGCGCTTCGATGACGGCCTTCTGGATTATTTCCAGTTCCGATGCGGGTGGCTGAGGCAGTGTCTTCACGATCTGCAGATGGTGACCGGCATTCCCATTCACGGCACTCCGCGGCCCCGTCGATTGAAAACAATCCGCCTTCATTTCGACGCACCGGAAACGGTGGTGTTGGATGGCGATCCGTTCGCACATGTTAGTGAGATGGAACTCAGCTGTCAGCCAGCGGCCTTGAGCTGCATGGAGTTGGCCGCGTGAGGCTGTTGATTTCGATCTCGTTGAGCTGTTTTGCAATAGGAGGTCTACTGCTACTGATTGCCGGCCGCAAAGTTAATAGCGCCGAACGTCGGGCGCGCTGGATCAAGTACGGCGTCTACTTCGTCATAGTAATGATCATGTTGGGCGCGGCACAACAGGGGAGGGTTTGGTTGCAGGGAATATTGGCCGCGATCATCGCGGTGGGTGCATTCGAGATCAGAGGCGCATTGAGGCTTGTGCGGCCGGCGAGCAAGTTATTGGCAATTCGGATCTGGGCGACCTACGGCGCGATTGCGACTGCCTCCTGGTTCAGTCTCTACGAGTTAGCAGCAAACACCGTGGCCTACGTCTATATTGTGGTCGCTGGCTTCGATGGGTTCAGTCAGGTGGCAGGCCAGCTCCTCGGACAACACAAATTTGCGCCGAGCGTCAGTCCTGGGAAAACAGTCGAAGGCGTCGCGGGAGGTATAATCGGGGCGCTTGCGACGGCAGCGCTGGCTCGTCGAGTCATTGGTCTTGCTCCGCTTGCGGCATTGCAACTGAGTTTGCTGATCTGCGTAGCGGGGCTGGCGGGCGACCTTGGCGCCTCCTGGCTCAAGCGGCGCGCAGGAATTAAAGACTACGGCCGTGTGCTGCCGCAGCATGGCGGTATCCTCGATAGATTCGATAGCTTCCTTCCAGCACTCGCCATGGCCGGGCTATGGTTCCGTTTTCAGGCAGGCCAAGCGTGAGGAATCGTCCACATCACCGCGATTGGTTCCTGCTGCGACGCTATCGTTTGATGCCTGAGCCTGTTCGAATTGTCTCGACGGCCCTTATCGGAGCCGCCGTAGGCTTTATCACTTATCTGCTGATCTATGCCTTGAACTCATTGCACCCTAGGTCGACAACCAGTTGGCTCCTCGCCTTTCTCATTAACATTGCGCGCCAGCACGCTCTCCATCGTAGCCTGACTTTTCTACATTCCGGTCCCTACTGGCCCAGTCTGGGGCGGGCCTATGTCATGTACTCGGGTGCCGCGGTGGCAACCACCGCGTTGAATTGGTATCTCACCATGATCCGCGGCTTTGATCACTACGCGACATGGGCAGTATGCATGGCGTTAACCGCTGCAATCAGCCTGCTTTTCCTGAAGCGCTTCGTCTTCAAGATTGAAACCAATCAGCCTGGCTCGCTCATGGAGCCGCGGTAATTCCCGCCGCGTCGAAGGCGGCAGCCTCGCGGGTGCCTCTTTACTTCGGACCGACGCGGTAAGCGCACAACTTATTTCCTTCGGGATCCCTGAAATAGGCCGCGTAAAATGCTTGCGGGCCTTCCTCGCCCCGTACACCAGGCGGACCCTCGTCCGAGCCACCGAGTTCCAAGGCCTTCTTATAGAGTGCATCGACCTTGGATCTCTCACGCAGAACAAGGGCCAGCATGTTCCCGTTGCCCGGTTTTGCCTCCTTTCCATCAAAGGGTGGAGTGATCGCAAGCGCCGGCCTGTCCAGTTTTACTCCATACATCGTGAAGCCCTGCGGCAATTCCATCAGCCGTTTGGCTCCAATCTCAGCCAGCAGCGCATCGTAGAATGCTTGAGCGCGCGCTAGATCATTGGTCCCGAGGGTCGCATAGCCGATCATGGGAATCTCCATTTGATGTGACGGTTCGATGCATCGTCAATCTCTTTGCGGTGCTGGATATTCTACAAGATCGTCATGCCCGGGGAGTCAAGCCAGCGCGTCGGTGGGTCAGGACTATCGCAGTCGTTGAATCCGGCCCCAGAAACGTATCCGTGGGACCGAATCCTTGCGTCGGCGGAAACAACTTCTGCAGCGCGGCAATTCGACTAGGCTGTCTGGTTTCATGGTTCCCGATTGTTCCTTGCACTTTTTTGCGAGAGGTACGCGCAAATGGCCAATTCAAAACTAGAAAGGATCGAGATCAACCGGCGCGATTTATTGCTTGCGCTCGGGTCCGCCGCCGGCGTGGCTTCCGCGCCAGTGCGCTCAGCTTGGAGCGTGCCTTCCGCATCCCCCTGCAATGCCCCTACCTTGAGCACGCCCGATCAGGCGACGATGACTAACAGCGGCCCGGTGCGTGGATTCAAGCGCGGGTCGGTCTTCATCTTCAAAGGCATTCCGTATGGCGCCGATACTGGTGGCGCTGCTCGATTCATGCCGCCGCAACGGCCTAATTCTTGGAAGGACATCCGCCTTGCGCTGGTGTACGGAGCGGTCTGTCCGCAACCACCCAGCCAAGCACCGCTTGAGATCACTTTTGTCAACGACGCCGATTCGGGCTATGCAAGCGAAGATTGCCTCAATCTAAACGTCTGGACCGAGGTCCTCGACGTTACCGCAAAGCGACCCGTCATTGTGTGGCTTCACGGTGGCGGTTTCACCTCCGGTTCGAGCCACGAGTTGCCCGTCTATGATGGCGAGAATCTTGCTAAGCAAGGGGTTGTGCTGGTCTCGGTCAATCACCGGCTGGGACCCCTCGGGTTCATGGATTTGTCTGCGGCGGGTCCGCACTTCGCCAATTCCGCAAATGTCGGCATGCTTGACCTCGTGCTCGCATTGGAGTGGGTGCGCGACAACGTCGCGCAGTTCGGGGGAGACCCTGCGCGAGTGACGATCTTCGGCCATTCCGGCGGCGGGGGAAAGGTGTCAACGCTCATGTCGATGCCTGTTGCCAAGGGCCTGTTCCATCGTGCGATCGTGACCAGCGGGTCCTTTCCCAACGAAACACGATCGGGTACCGCTCAACAGCTCGCCGCTGCCACCGCGGGCGAACTGGGACTCGCGATCTCGGACATCCCGGAATTGCAGCGCATCGACGCTGCTCGCTTGATTGCCGCCGGCGCCGCGGCTGGCCGCAAACTGACAGATGCGGCGCGCGCCGCGGGCCCCCCCACCAGAGCCTTTGGCTTTGGCGTGCAATTTGGGCCCGTTATTGACGGCGCGGTTCTGCCCGATTCGTGGGCGGAATCCGCACCCCGAGTCACCGCTCAGGTGCCGTTGATCGTCGGCAATGTCCGCGATGAATTCCGCCCGTTATCGCTGCATGTGGAAGAAGACAAGCTCGCCGACGCTGTTCCGGCGGCGCACCGCGATAAAGCGGCGGAAATCCTTGCGGATCTTCGTCAAGCGTACCCGGGCTTGCCGGCAACGGAACAGGCCGCGATTCTGGGCGGAATCGGCATGCGGAATCTCGCCGTGGCGCAAGCATTGAAGAAACACGCGCTGGGAAGCGCGTCCGTCTATAGTTACTGGTACACGTTACCCACGCCCATATTGAATGGCCGAATAGGATGTCCCCACGGCATGGACCTACCGAGTGCCTTTGACAACACCGCGCGCTGCGACCAATTCACCGGAAACACGCCAGAGTCGCACCACACCGCCCGGCTCCTCAGCCGCGCGATCGTCAATTTTGCGACCACAGGAAATCCCAGTCAGACCGGACTCGAATGGCCCGCCTTCGACGACAAGCGCTTGGCAACCATGGTGTTTGACGTCAACGTACGCATCGAGAACGATCCTCTGGGCCGCACCCGTCGCTTGCTGATGTAGTCTTTCCCGCCGACAGGAGTCTATCCATGCGATCAATCGTTCTTGGCAGCGCACTCGTCATTTTCCTGCCGTCCATATCTGCCGCCGACGAACCGGCAACAACGGCAGCTTCGCCCTCATCAGCATTGGTCGAGAATCCCTGTCCACCGCCGCTTTCGATGCCAGAATCGATGGCGGGTGGTCTTGGCCGCATGCTCAACCCGGGGAAACCCGATGGCGAAGTTCAGAGCATATTTGGTCGCGCCGAAGTACAAGAGTATCTCAAGGTGGTTCAAGAACGCGCTCGCACCGATTGGGCCAATCTGTGCCGGTACCGAGCTGCGAATGCCGCAATACCAAAATCCCTTCGCGCAGTGTTCATGGGAGATTCAATTACAGAGATTTGGGCAGAAGCCGATCCGAATTTGTTCAGCGGCGGTGTGGTGGGACGCGGCATCTCCGGTCAGACCTCGCCGCAAATGTTATTGCGATTCTTCCAGGACGTGGTCGAGCTGCACCCCAGGGTAGTTCATATCATGGCCGGCACGAATGATCTGGCCGGCAATACGGGCCCTAGCTCCGCTCAAGACTTCAAAAATAACATCATCGCCATGGTTGAGCTGGCGCACGCACATCAAATCAAAGTGGTACTCGCCTCCATTCCACCGGCAAGCACTTTTCCCTGGAAGCCGGCCTTGCGGCCGGCGGCCGATATCGTGGCGCTGAACAAGTGGCTTCGAAGTTATGCAATGGCCAGTCGGAGCGAATACGTCGACTATTATTCCGCGCTGGTTGACGACCAAGGCGGGTTTCAGGCGGCATTGTCCAATGATGGCGTGCACCCCAATCGCAACGGATACACGAGAATGCGGCCTTTGGCATTGGAGGCCATGACCAAATGAGGCCGCCGGTAAGCCAGCTCTTGACCGACGCGGCGAAGCGCGCGAGCCGCTATCTTGAGTCTCTCGATACGCGCGCTGTCAGGCCTGAGGCGGAAGCCGTCGCGGCGCTGACAAGGCTCGATCAGCCCTTTCCGGATCATGCCTCTACCGCAGAGGCGGTGCTGGCCGAACTGGATGAAATCGGCTCGCCAGCGACAATGGCCTCGGCCGGGGGCCGATTCTTTGGATTCGTGACGGGCGGGGCGCTTCCAGCGACCGTGGCCGCAAATTGGCTCGCGACAACCTGGGATCAAAACGCCGGCCTTGTGGTGACTTCACCCGCCAACGCGGCGCTCGAGAACGTCTCGCTGCGCTGGCTAAGGGACATTTTCCACCTGCCCGCGCACAGCGCAGGCGGGTTTGTCACCTGTGCGACGGCGGCAAACTTTTCAGCACTCGCGGCCGCACGGCACGCACTGTTGGCGCGCGCTGGATGGAATGTTGAAGCAAAGGGATTGTTTGGCGCGCCACCGCTCACAGTGGTCGTCGGCGATGAGGTGCATGCGAGCCTCCTCAAGGCACTGTCACTGGTGGGATTCGGGCGCGACCGGGTCGTGCGCGTACCCGTGGATGCACAAGGGCGGATACGGTTCGACGCCTTTCCAGAGGTCGACGATCGCACAATAGTGTGCGTGCAGGCGGGCAACGTAAACAGCGGCGCCTTCGATCCCATCAGGGAGATCTGCGCGCGCGCTCATTCGCAGGGCGCGTGGGTGCATGTCGACGGCGCTTTTGGCATGTGGGCCGCGGCCGCGCCCGCACGGGCACATTTTGTGCGCGGCATCGAAGAGGCAGATTCCTGGGCCACCGACGCCCACAAGTGGCTCAACGTCCCCTACGACAGCGGCCTGGTGTTCACGCGCAACGCGGACGCATTGCGCAAAGCGATGTCCATAGGCGGCGCCTACCTTGCGCAGGACGAAGATCGTGTCCCGTACCACTACACCCCGGATTTCTCGCGCCGCGCACGTGGAATCGAAGTCTGGGCCGCCTTGCGCCAGCTTGGCCGTCCAGGACTTGCAGATCTGATCGAACGGACGTGCCGATACGCGGCGCAATTTGCCGAAGGCCTGCGTGCTGCAGGCCATCGCGTGCTGAACGACGTCGTGCTCAATCAGGTCTTGGTGTCGTTCGGGAATGCAGAGCGCACGCGTGAGGTGATCGACCGAGTGCAACGCGATGGCACTTGTTGGTGCGGCGGCACAATCTGGCAAAATCACACAGCGATGCGCATCAGCGTGTCGTCATGGGCAACGACTGACGCGGACGTCAAGCGCAGTCTTGCGGCGATCTTGCGTGCAGCTTCCACTTAAGAACTACATTCCGGGAAGGTGCAGTGAAATGTCGCCCCGTTCGCGCCATGGCTCTCCGCCCACAGGTGCCCTCCGTGCGCGGTCACTATTGATCGGCTCAACGACAAACCCAGTCCGAGCCCTTCAGGTTTGGTCGTATAGTACGACTCGAAGATTGCTTCTTCGTCACCGGTCGGAATACCGTGGCCCGTATCGGTCACCGATATCTGAATGTCTTTGTCTCCCATTCGGCGTGACCGGAGGGTGAGCGTGCGATCATTCGCCCTTCGAGTGCGACATGGAATCACGGCGTTGAGAATCAGATTGAGCAACACCTGCTGAAGTTGCACGCGGTCACCGCGAATCGACAGAGCAGCATCCGGGGTCAAGGTCCGTGACGATCCGCACTGAGCGGCTCGTCAATTCATGATTCATCAATTGCAGCACATCTCGAATCATTTGGTTCGCTTCCAACGGCTCGTGGTTGGAATTCGCCCCTCTTGATGAGGACATGCAGCCGGTTGATGATGTCCGCGGCTCGCTTGTCGTCCGCGACAATGTCGCTAAGAATGTCACGAACTTGCTGCAAGTCGAAGTCTGTCGCGAGCAAGTAGGACCTGCACAGCCTGAACATTGCTCAAGATCGCTGTCAGTGGCTGCTTTAATTCATGCGCCAAAGCCGAAGACAGTTCACCGAGGCTCGCCACCCTTAGCAGATGGGCGGCCTCGTTGCGGTGAGCCTGTGCTTCCAGTTCCGCCAGTTTGCGGCGCGTGATGTCCAGCGAGACGCCCAGTAAACGCAGCGGTCGTTCATCAGTCGCTCAATTCGATGCGACCATGGCAAGAAATCCAGCGTACCTGACCATCCGGCAGCAGCACGCTGTGTTCCGTCTGGTAGCTACCATCCCCACTGTATGCATCCTCCAGAGCTTGGCGCGTCGTTTCACGATCGTTCGGATGCAGCCGCTGGAAGAACTTCTCAATATTCAACGTTTCCGAACTCGTAAAGCCAAATAGCGCACGCCATTGGTCAGAAGCCCAGAAATCTTCCCGGTCAAAATCTCGAATCCAGAAGCCCATGTTGGCTGCTTCTGAAGCGAGAGCCATATGCTGGTCCAGGGGAAGAGACGAGTCGGTTCTCTTGGCAGGGCGCAATGCATCATGGGGATCGCGGAAAGGCCCCTGTACCGGGAATTGCTCGCGTCCGCGATCCTTCGGAAGGGGGCCGGCTGCGGGCACATCTTTGCCGGGCACATGAAAGGTATGAATCGACTTGGCCATCGTTGAAACCTACGTGCGTAGACTTTAAGGGCAGCAATTGCCCGCTACGTTATTAATTGTTAGCTCCTCGACGCCTGGCCAAGTTAGCACGGCAAGATGCGCAGCGCTATTGTGGCAATTCGATCCTTTACTAACCGAGAGTCTTGGTGAAGAATGCTGCGGCACGAACAAGCGTCTTCTGAAAAACCCGGCCGGTCAGTTGCTCCAATTCTGGGAGCAAGAGTCGTATCAGCGAAAGAGGGACACAATGAGAATGATGCCGTTTCGTATGATGCTCGTAACAAGCCTGATATATGTAGCCGTGCTCACTTTTCCTCTGCGGGCGGTTGCATTCGAGCCACCCAAGGATCCGTGCTCCGTGCTGACCCTGCAGGAAGTCAGCGCGGCGCTCGGCGCGACATCAGAGGACCCCAAGCACGTCGTGGCAACCCTCTGCGAATGGGACTTATCTGGACAGCCCGTTGGCATACCTAGCAAGAAACTCACGCTCGGCTTTGTCAGCGCCAGCGCTTGGGAGCAGACGAAGGCGCTGAGAGAACAGATGAAGAGTATCACCCGCTCAAGTATCGATGGACTCGGGGAGGAGGCGGTGTTCAGTACGGTCGGGACGATCTGCACCTTGCAGGTGAAGAAGGGTAGCGCTGTTCTGGACATGCACCTGTACGGCTTCCCACCGGAACTGGCGAAAGACAAGGAAATCACCCTTGCGCGGGCCGCGCTCGGGAGGTTCTGACCAACGCAAAATGCTTCAGTTCGGGATCTTCGATCATCTTGATCACAATGGAACGTCGCTGGGTGAGCAGCTCGAAGATCGGCTGAAGCTCATCGGCGTTCTCGATGCCGAGGGCTATTACGCCTATCATGTCGCTGAGCATCATTCGACACGGCTCGGAATGGCGCCGTCCCCGAGCGTATTCCTCGCCGCCGTGGCACAGCGGACTCGGAGGATCAGATTCGGTCCGCTGGTCTACGTTCTCCCTCTGCATCATCCGCTGCGGCTCTATGAGGAGATCTGCATGCTCGACCATCTGAGCGGCGGGCGCTTGCAGCTTGGCGTTGGTCGCGGTGGTGCGTTGCTCGAACATCAGCGCTATGGGATCGATCCGGCCACAGCACAGGCGATGTATCACGAGGCATTCGCAGTCCTAATGCAGGCCTGCAAAGCCGAGGTGGTGAATTTCGACGGCCGCTTCTATCGGTTCAAGGACTACGTAGCAGTCGCAAAGCCGGTCCAGCGGCCGCATCCCCCGCTCTGGTACGGTGCACCGAACGCCGACGCAGTCCCCTGGGCAGTGACGCGCGGCATCAACGTGATCTCGCTCGGCCCTGCTTCTCGCGCCCGTGACATTGCCTCCCGCTACCGCAGTGAATGGGCGGCGGCGGGGCGCAAAAGCGGCGATCTGCCGATGATCGGTATATCGCGACACATCGTAGTCGCCGAAACCGACGAGGAGGCGCGACGCATCGCTGTCGAGGCCTATCAGCCATGGCGGGACGCGCTGGAGCAGCTGTGGCAAAGGTCGCACACTGCCTTTCCGCTGGCGGCGGCCTACCCGCATCATTTTGGAGAGCTCGTCGCGATCGGTCATGGCATCGCTGGTTCGCCCGCGACCGTGCTTACCTATCTTAAGGAGCTCACGCGCGAAACCGGCGTGAATTACGTCGCATGCCACATGATCTTCGGGACCATGCGTTTTGAGGCAGCCGCTACATCGCTGCGATTATTCGCGCGGCAAGTTGTGCCGGCACTGCAACGACAGCCATGACACCTTCGGCCCAAATAGACATGGAGCGGTCGATGCGCCCACTGATGATCGCTGAATGCCTCGTGCTTCTGTTAATTTCAAGTTGTGCATTGATGAAGGATGTTTCGACGACTCCGACTCCGACTCCGACGCCGGCGGGGGCGACGGTTGCGCCACGACCGAACTCCGAATCGGCCGCACCGCTGCCATCATCGAGTCAGCCAGTAGAGGCAAGGGTTGACGATACCAACCCGCATTCTTCGGTTCCTGTGGGGCATCCGGAGGCAACGCAAGCGGCGAGCCCTGCGGCCGGCTCAAGCCCCACGAAACCCAATTCGACCGCTTCGAATCGCCCGATCAAGCAGGACGCTGCGGCGCCGGCACGGCCCGCGGCGCCGGCAGTGACACCCAACAAAGGACCCGAGACACCGACACTCAATCTTGCGGACCTCGAACAACGCCTGCGCGATACCCATGCCATAGGCGTCTTCACAAAACTGTCGCTGAAAAATCAGGTTGATGATCTGCTCAGCGCATTTCGCAGTCTATACAAAGGGCCCGACAAGCATCCGTCCGCGGAATTGAGGCAACGATACGATCTATTGCTGATGAAGGTGCTTAGTCTGCTGCAAGATCGCGACCCGTCGTTGGCCGCTGCCATTGCATCCTCACGGGAAGCGATCTGGGGAATTCTCTCGGACCCGAACAAGTTTGCGGCTATTTAAAGAGATCAGTAAGGAAAATATCATGCCTACACACTTCGCCGTTTCCACTTTCAGCGTCGTCACTCTCTTGGTTGCTGGTCCCTTGTTGGCTGCGGATGACGCTTCAATTGGCACGGATCTCAAGGCGACAATCGCGTTACAGGGCATGCCCTGCGACTCGGTGACGCAGGCTAAACGCAATGCAGACAGCGACTATTCGGTCACCTGCAAGGACGGAAATCGATATCACGTGTTTGTAGACGCCCAAGGGCGTGTTGTCGTGAAGAAGCTCTAGGAGCGAGCCTTACTGATCCGCGTAGAGCTTGATCAGCCGATACAAAAACGTGCGGCCCTCATAAACTGACTGCACGCGGACGCGCTCGTTCAGCCCGTGAATGCCTCCCCCATCGGGATCGGTGAAGATGCCAGTGACCCCGTAGGTGGGTATGCCCGCCGGATTCAGGAATTGTGCGTCCGACGCGCCGGGTTCCAGGGCCGGTACTACCGGAATTCCGGGCCACAGCTCGTGCGCCACTTTCTCGATGGGTTCCATTATCTGCCGTGTCAATGGCGCGGGCGCCGCAATCGGCCCCCGAATCTCTGGAATCGTGATCGAGACCTTAGGATCGTCAATAATCGTTGCCAGTTGAGCGAGCACGGCATCGCGCGAGTCACCCGGGAAGATACGGCAATTGATATTGGCCGTGGCCCGTTGCGGCAACGCATTGGTCGCGTGGCCCGCGGCGAGCATCGTCGCGACACACGTCGTACGAAGCATGGCGTGCCAGTTCTGATCTTTGTCAAGGATTGCGACCGACGCGGCATCGTGCGGATTCTTCACGACGGCGCTCATGGCCTTCCCCGCTTCGCCTCCAACGATCTTTGACATGCTGGTGAAATATGCGCGGTTCGCGTCGTCCAGTTCTACAGGAAATTCGAACTTGCTCACCCGATCGACCGCCCGCACCAGGTGATAGATGGCGTTGTCGGGTACCGGGCGCGAGCTGTGGCCACCGGGATTGGTTGCCTCCAGCACAAAATTTTGGGAGGTCTTCTCAGCCGCAAGAATTTCCAGGGCGATGCGATGACCTTGCGCATCCAGATCACCGTCGACGCCCTCAGTCAATGCCAACTTGGCGTCAATGGCATCTCGTGCATTCTTGGCCAGCCACCCGGCGCCGTTCAGTGCACCATTGGTCTCCTCGCCGCAGGTCAACGCCATCTTTATGGTTCGCTTAGGGTGATAACCCTCTTCACGGTAGCGGATTAAATTGTCGACCCAGATTGCAGCCTGGGCCTTCATGTCACTCGTTCCGCGACCGTAGAAGTAGCCGTCTTCTTCTATCAAGCGGAACGGGTCGCGTGCCCAGTCTTCCCGCTTTGCCTCGACTACATCTATGTGGGCAAGCATCAAAATCGCCTTGCCTTTGGAGTCGGACCCGTGAAGCACGGCGAGCAGGCCGCCCTCCTTGGGATGGCCCTCCGGGATGAAGACCCGCAGATCCCCATCAGGATAGCCGGCTGTCTTTAGTCGGGCCGCCATGCGTTGCGCTGCCAGGGTGCAGTCTCCGGCTGAAAGCGTTGTGTTTGTCTCGACAAGTTCCTTATAAATCTCTCGAAACCGTTGCAGCCCTTCAGCGTCTGTGGCGGCTTGCGCCGGTATCGCTTCGAATAGAGTCGCGATTATCAATGCCCCCCAAAACATGCCGATGCGTCCCATATTTTCCTTATTTTTTTGTATTTCTCCGGCGCTCTAAATACTCGTCTATCGCCTGCCTGATAAGGTACTGCACGGGCGTCTCGGTATCGTCTGAGATTCTCTTGAGCGCGGCAATCTGCCTGGCGAGCAAGTAGGGTGGGTACCGTTTTGCGATCTGCTGGCTCGGGCGTTTCTTGGCAGTCATGACGAGGTCCTCCTACAGTAGATTGCCCACCTTGTTGGTAATCTCCGGGCTTTATTCTGCGCCAATCTTAGGTGTGGGTGGTGGGCTTTGAGCGGTGCAGCGAGCGCGACATTCGCCATGGCAGGGCGCACCGCGAGCATATCGCGGCTCTCCTGTTGCAATAGGCAGAAAGTCCACTGTCAAGCGAAGCAGGTATGAGCGAGATTCCGTGATGGGTTCGGTAGGCTCTTGACACGAAGGAATGGCGCAACGACTGTGGCCAAGGCATTCATTTTGGCCTTTCTAGTGATTACCGCGGGCTGCACCGACCTCAAGCCCATGGAAGCGCGAATCGCAAGTCTCGAAGAACAGGTCAATAAGCTGCAGACCGACATCGCGAAATCGTCGAGCACTGCGACCTCGGCTAACAAGGCGACCGCCGCGTCCGTGTCGTCGGCTGCCAGCACCGCGCACAAGGCTCTGTCGATCGCCGAGGCGAATACCGCAGCCATCGACGCACTCAACGCGAAGATTGACCAGATGTTCAAAAAACGCCCGGCGGATTAAGCCTGACCACGGGCGTTTTCACTCGCGGCGGCCGTTATGAGCCCGTTAGATCAGCCATTGATGCGTGACGAACTCGCGCGCAAAGGCAGTCACCGAAAGCTGCGGTCGCGACTGAATCTCGAACAGATATCCAACAGCGCCCATGATCAGGCTGTTCATGACTAGCGCAGCAGCGAGGGCGGTGAGTTTGGTTGAGAGTGTGTTCATGTGTGTCTCCAGGTAAGTGGCTGTCATCGATCCTTACTGGCATAACACAGCAAGGGGCGTGCCAGTTGCAGACACCCGGAAAATTTGTCATTGAGCGGCTGGATATCATCGAAGAGAGCCATGCAGGTGACCGCGGACAGTGTCCGCGGACAAAGCGGACAAATGTGGAGTACCGTTGGATGCTATGGGTTGCTCGCAGGTTGGGCGCGCGTGGCGACCGGGGTGAGTAGGATATTCGCAGTTCCGAGTATTTTGATCGGTGGCACATCGCGCGTACTTCCGTTTCGGACAGCAATTTGCACGTCACGCGCTTGGTTGGGCGGCACTGACACCGAGGATAGCCCATGTTGGTCGAAGACCGTCGTGCAGACGGCCCTGATGCAATCTTGCACCACGAGATAGTAGCCATAGTCGGTCAACGTATAAGTCGGAGAGTCGTTGTAGAGTCGCGCCACGATCGTACCAACACTGCCACGTTCTGACTCCGGCCACGGCGCGTATTTGATCGAATCGAATTTCCTCCACGCGTATGCGGGTTTTTGCCTCCGGATCTGCTCTGTCCAATTTCTCGACATGAAAGCGTTCGAAGTCGACGGGCTTTTGCTCAACGGCCGGCGGCGCCGCAACCGGTGGTGCAAGTGGTTCCGGGCGCTTGGCTATAACAACGATCAAAACAATCGCGACAATGGCGAGGCCAATTGCGGAGAGACTAAACGACCGAGTTTTCGGAAAAAGAAACGCCAGCGCCACCAAGATCAGGACCACGATCCAAAGCATTGCCTCAATTTTCATTCAAGCCTCGTAGTATCTTGCGGCCATTATGCGCAACTCAGCGATCCGCTGTCGTCGGTAACGACTTTCATTGAGAAAGCCAGCGATGTCCGAGACGGAATTGTGGCAATTCTGAGGGTTATGTCGCATAACGTGGAACACCGCGGGCGCTATCAAGGAGCAATTGTTGATGTTGCACGGGGACAGACGGGCGCGGTTTATGAAGGTATAAGGAGCGTGTGCTGAGATTTCTGTGCCAGATTGCGGAGAAAAACAATGTCGTTAACCGTCCCGATATTGCGCGCGTTTGGGCAACAGCCTAACCAGGTGGTGGTTAGGACGCCAGGCGATCGCTTCCTAAGTGCACCTGAGCCGATTGCGCCGTATGCGAAAGAGCACTGGGAATTTGCTTGGCTGAGCGTGGCGGCCTATCTGCAAACCGCTGTTGGCCAAAAGCATATCCAAAAGATGATGCAAACCACGGCCGCCACGATCAGAACCGCGCCGGATCCGTTGCCGCCTCTGGCTGCGGCCGGCTGGACCCGGTGGGAGACTTTCCCCGGGGACGGCCTGTTAGAGAAGATCAAGGCTTCCCATCTTCGCGTCCAGGTATGGGAAAGGGCCGAGCCTCCGGCTGTCGCGGTGACATTCGGTGGTACCGTATTTAACAACGATGCGGATTGGCGGGCTAATCTTCGGTGGTTTCTCCCCGGGCAGCGGGACGAATACACGGACGTTGTTCAGACGTTTGCGCCGGCTTTTGACCTGGAGTTCAAGCATCGCACCGTGAGTGCGGATCCAGCGCGCTTATCCAGACTCGAGCTTTATTCAACAGGACACTCTCTTGGAGGTGGGCTGGCGCAACAGTTCGCTTACTCGCTGCCGCCCGATTGCATCAAGAGGGTCAAGCAGGTCTACGCATTCGATCCGTCGCCTGTGACCGGGTTTTTCAGCGTGGCGCGAAAGCTGCGCGATGAGAACAAGAAGGGCCTACTGATCGATCGCATTTACGAGCGCGGCGAGATCCTTGCGCTCCTAAGATCCTTAACGAGCCTATTTAATAAACCATCCACGATCAACGCGGCCATTCGCGGTGTCCGGTATTGGTTATTCCACGCTTGGAATCCCATTGCGGCGCATTCGATTGACGAGCTGGCGGCAAAGCTCGATGCGGAGAATCGGGCTCGCGTGGCAGCGTTGCCGCGTCCAGGCGAACACACGGACTTGTGAACGGTCCGGCCCCTCGAAAAGCATGCTAGGGTAGCTTGCGAGCCGCAATTTCAATGGCCTTCGCGATATTCACTGCGGTTTCCGCAATTTCTATGATTCGGGCGGGGACCAGCCCGCTGAACTTGTCGTAGTGCGCCGCTGCCATTCCGCTGGCAATACTCGCGGCTGCTTGAATGAGTTGTGCTTGTTCCATAGTAGATTCCGACGTGGTTGGTGAATAGAACGGGAGCTTTCTGACGAGTCGCCGTATTTACAGGTTCCCACAGATAGGAGCTGAAGATTTCAAAAGTGCAAACATCGTATTGTGACGACAATGCAATGATTATGCGCGATCATGCACTGGAAGTGCCGTGTGTCTACCGAGGGGGTTTCTCATGTCTATTTCTATGTACGATGTATCGATTCCGATCTTTACCGTTAGTCTCAATAATCTCGCCGCCATTCTCGACAAAGCAGCAACGCATGCGGAAGTGAAGAAAGTCGACCCCAAGGCGCTGCCGGCAACGCGTCTCATTGTGGATATGCTCCCACTGTCGGCACAAATTCAGATCGCTTGCGATACCGTGAAAGGCGCAGCAGCGAGATTGGCGGGGGTGGAAATCCCGAAGCACGAGGACACCGAATCAACCATTCCGGAGCTGAAGGCGCGTGTTGCGAAGACTTTGGCATTTATCAAGAGCATCAAGCCGGAGCAGATGCAGGGCGCCGAGAAGCGGGATATTGAGTTGAAGTTTCCGTCCAACACCTTGAAGTTCACGGGGCTTAATTACCTCACGAATTTTGTGCTGCCGAATTTCTTTTTTCACATGACGATGACCTATGCCCTCTTGAGAAAGAACGGCGTCGAGCTCGGAAAACGGGATTTCCTCGGACCCACGCAGTAAGGGGGAGGGCGCGACGCTACCTCTGAGTTGCCAACGCGGGCAACTATGCCGCCTGTATCTGCGAGGGCGCCGACACCCAACATAAATGGATCATTGCATGAAAACTCCATCGCGGTTGGGCCGGGCGACCGCAGCGTTGATCGCGTTGGTATTAGGTCATGGCGCGGCCACGGCTTCCCCAGTGCAGGTCGAGTCTGGTGCCCTTCAAGGTGTAGAGGTCAATGGCCTGTCCCTCTACAAGGGTATTCCGTACGCCATGGCGCCTCTGGGGAAATTACGCTGGCGAGAGCCACAACCGGTCAGACCGTGGAGAGGGGTACGCAAGGCCGTGGAATTTGCTCCTGCGTGCATGCAAGTAGGTGTGTCCATGCCGGGAGAGACGCCGCCCACCGTACGCGAAGACTGCTTGTATTTAAACATTTGGGCGCCAGCAAGAAGAACTGACGAGCGCCTACCCGTGCTCGTCTGGATCCATGGGGGAGGGTACACAAACGGATCGGCTGCCATGCCTTTGTATTGGGGTGACCGGCTCGCGCGCAAAGGGATTATCGTGGTCACGATCGCGTACCGCTTGGGCCCATTGGGATTTCTCGCGCATCCACAGCTCACTGGCGAATCTGCACATCACTCATCTGGTAACTACGGTCTGATGGATCAGATCGCCGCGCTCAAATGGATACAGCGAAACATAGCCGCGTTTGGTGGCGACCCGAAACGTGTGACCATCGCGGGTCAATCCTCAGGGTCGATATCGGTCAGTATCTTGATGGCTTCGCCTCTTGCAAAAGGCTTATTTCAGCGCGCCATTGGAGAGAGCGGGGGTCTGTTTGAGCCGCTCCAATTGGCGCCACAGTACTTGCTAGCGGAGGCGGAAAAGGGCGGGGTGAAGTTCGCAGCCTCTCTCGGCGCCTCGTCCATCAATGAGTTGCGTGAGTTGCCTGCGAATCGGCTTGTCGGAAATGAGAGCGGAATCACACACCCCGTTATCGAGCCTTATCTGCTTCCTCGCACGCCCTATGAAGTCTTCGTTTCGGGCCAACAAAATGATGTTCCGTTGCTCGTGGGGTCGAATGCCGAAGAAGCGCGAGCTCTGATAGATGTAACCGCGGTGAAGGCTGCGACCTTTGAACACGACATCGAGCAGAGCTTCGGTTCGTTGCCACCTTCGTTGATGGCGGCTTATCCGCACGAGAATGATGAAACGGCACGGACGGCGCGCCTTGAATTCGAACGCGATCTTCGCTTCGGTTGGGATATGTGGGCATGGGCGAGACTACAGGCAACAACCGGACACAGCCCCGTCTACTACTATTCGTTTCAACAGCGAGCGCCCTTCCCGCAAGGCTCCGTCTATGCCGGGTGGGGCGCCAGTCACTTTGCAGAGCTATGGTATGTGTTCGATCACCTGGATCAGAGTCCTTGGCTATGGACATTGGGGGATCGCACGGTGGCCGGCGAGATATCGACCTACTGGGTCAACTTTGCAGGATCAGGCAATCCGAATGGCGCGCGTCTCCCTCCGTGGCCTGCATTCGAGAATACGAACGCCCACGTTCAATATCTCGTCGATCCGGTCACTACCGACGGGGTGTTGGGAATCGATCGACTTAAGGTCTTCGATTCTGTTTATTCCGAGATCCGCGGAAAGCCGTTTGCTTCACCGTAGCGACTGATCCCATGGGGATTCAATCGATTCGAAGCGTACGGTGGCGCCGAATGCTGTCGTCGAGCAAATCGTCCGATTCACGTGATTTCGAAGCTTACTATTACGGTTGAACAATACCCGACGGGCCTCGTTGGGAGGTCCGTGCATGCAAATGTACATACAAAAGCTTTGGAGTTAGGCCAATGAATCGTCACCCCGCGACCCTCGCGCTGCTCGCGTTGATCTCCGTGCCGTTTGGGGCGTTAGCGGTTGAGCCTGTCGCCGCGAGCCCTGGCCCGAATGAATTCGAGGTGATGCTCAAGGCCCATCCGCCTGAACCCGCTGCCGCGCCCGCGATCAAACCTATCCCGTTGTCCAAGGAGGGAACCGCCTCCACTGCACAATGGGAGAAGATGGAAGGCTGGCTGACGGTCCGCAATGTTACGCAGCCCGCTCTGTATCCGGTACTGCCTGACAAAGGGAAGGCTAACGGTACTTCGGTGATCATCGCGCCAGGAGGGGCCTTCCTGACATTGTCGTTTGATACCGAGGGAATGGAAGAGGCGAAGTATTTGGCGGCTCGGGGAATCACTTGCTTTGTGCTGACTTACCGGGTTGATCCCACGCCCAAGGATGTCGCGGGCCTCATCAAAACCATCATGGATCGGATGAGCCACGCCCCACCCAACATGACTCACGGCGAGATTGCCTCCCCCGCTGAAAGCTTGGCGCAGGTAGACGGCTTGAGGGCAGTTGCTTATGTTCGTTCGCACGCAGCGGAGTATTCGATCGATCCCGATAAGATTGGGTTGATCGGATTTTCGGCAGGTGGCATGACCGCGATGAATGTGGCGACGGCCTACGATCCCAAATCGCGACCGGACTTCGTCGGCGTCATCTATGGTGCCATGCCGAAGCGAGCCGTTCTCAAGGATGCGCCTCCGGCCTTCATCGCGGTCGCGGCGGATGATCCATTGTTGGCTCACGCCAGCGCACCGATCTTTGATGCGTGGCAAGCGGCCGGCAAATCGGCCGAATTGCACATTTATGCACACGGCAGCCATGGTTTCGGCATGCGCAAAGTGGGCACGAGTGCCGATCACTGGATTGATGATTTCTATAATTGGCTGATTGGAGAGCATTTGACGAGCCCAGCGAAATAGCCCAGCCTCGGGATGGTGAAAAGCTCAAATTCTCAACTCGGCCTGTGCCTCGCGCCGAGCGCAGCTACCTGATGAGGTGCCGATGAGAGCTCCCCGCGCGGGGAGGCAGGTCCTCTTCCTATGCATTTCACTGGCCACCTGCGTCGCAGCGGCGGCCGCGGCCCCGGCGCCGGCGATGGTGCTCATCCACGGCCACATCTACACTGCCGACGCCGCGCACCCCTGGGCTCAGGCACTCGCCGTGCGCGAGGGGAGGATAGAGGCCATTGGCTCGGATCGTGAGGTGCTCGCGCGGCGCCGCGCGGATGCGCATGTCATCGACCTCAAGGGGCGCACGGTCCTGCCCGGTCTCATCGACTCGCATGTTCACATGCTGTTCGGCGCGTTGGAGCTTCATGGCTTCAGTCTCTCGAATCCCGACCATAGCATCACGCCGGCGCAACCGGATGCGCTGGTTGCCGCAGTCAGAGCGTTTGCCGCGGCCCACCCGCGCGAGTCTCTGCTGATCGGGCGCGCGGATTTTGATACCGCGCCGCCGGCGACGCCGAACCACGCGCTGCTGGATCGTGCCGTTGCCGATCGTCCGCTCATTATTCACGACATGACCGAACATGCGTTGTGGGTCAACACTGCGGCGTTGCGCTTTGCGGGCATCACCGATGACCCGGTCCCAGACCCTGAAGAAGAACGCGGCGTCATCCGCGATGCCAGTGGGCATCCGAGCGGTGTCTTTCTGGAGGCCGCCCAAGAGCTGATCGAGCGTGCGGTGCTGAAGCAGCTGCCGCGCGATGAGCTGCTGGCGCGACTTCGAGTAGCAACCCACTACCTCAACAGCCTCGGGATCACGAGCGTCGTCAACGCCACCGGCGATCTAAAGGAGATCGAGCTGTATGCCTTGTTGCATGAGCGCGGCGAGCTCACAGTGCGCACGCGCACTGCATTCGGCGCGGTCGCCGTTCCCCACCGTCTGACCCCGCAGTTTCTCGCCGATCTTGAGACCGCACGCAGCCGCTATCACGACGACTGGGTGGCCGCAGACCTGGTCAAGTTCTTTGCCGATGGCAGCTCGGGGTTCATTCCGCCGCTCGTCTACCGCCCAGCCGAGTACCGCGCGCTGGTGCAGGAACTCGATCGACGCGGGTTTCAACTCATGACGCACGCCGAGCGCGGCGATTCGGTGCACATGGTACTCGATGCCTACCAGCACGCGAGCGAAGTCAACGGCTCGCGCGACCGGCGGCTGCGCATCGAGCACAACTTCGTCATCAACGACGAGGATCTGCCACGCTACGCACAGGAGCACGTGATTGCCAGCGGGCAGCCGCTGTTCTGCTGCTCGGACATCGGCACCGGCTACGATCCGAAGGATCCGACCACCGCCGACCGCTGGCACTCGCTCCTCGCCAGCGGCGCCACACTCTCCTTCGGCAGCGACTGGCCCTGCGCTTGGCCGCCCGATCCATTCCAGAACATCCAGCAAGCTGTGACTCGCATGATCTGGCATTCGGATGACACTGCCGACATCGCAGGCCTACCGATCGATGGTGCACACCAAGGCGGCTCGGTTGCAACCGGGAAGGTCTATGCGGCCGCGGAGCGCATCAGTGTCCGTGAGGCCGTCGACGCCTACACCCGCAGCGCCGCCTACGCCATGTTCGCCGAGGATCGCGTCGGTGTGCTTGAAGTCGGGAAGGCCGCGGATCTCGTTGTGCTATCACAGGACATTTTCGCGGTCCGGGCGGAGCAGATCAGCCAGACGCATGCGCTCATGACCCTGGTTGGCGGCCGGGTCGTGTTCGACGCCGCGGCACCCAACGAGACTGAGCCGCGACAGCTGCGCGCGCCCGCGGGCGAAGCCGTTGCGCGATTCTGACGCGGAGGTACATGGGGAGGAGATTTACAGCAAGGTGAAGGCGGAGAGGGCGCAGCAGGCAGAGTAAGTCGGCCCCGCCACATTCGTGAGAGGCATGCTCTCCAGCTTACCTTTGACAGAGGATTAGTCTAGGAGTACTAAGGGGCTACAAGAGATGGAGACCCAATGGGCAACCCCCATTCACGCAAGGAGCGCGCAACGCCAAATCTCAAAAACGACATGATGAGCGCGAAATTTCCTATCTTCGCGAGAGTCGTCGGGCGATCGACTCACATCGCTTACACCGAGTTCGCCAAAGTTTGATGTTGGAGCATTAACAACGGAGCGCCTAAATGCAGACCGCAATCATCTACACTTTTTCCAATCTGACACCTGGGGAACATTTCGACCTATGGTATTACACGAATGACTGGGGCACTTTTAACGCCTTTCAAGTCGCTCCCTCGTACAATCAAGGCTACAATCAGGGCCAAGTTTCCATCACGTCTGTGGTGGCGAATATGCCTGTCAACGACCCAAGTCAGAATGCACCACAACTAATCTATATTGTGAATGGAATCAATCAGACTTCGATCGGGGACACAACCGTCGATGTGTACAACGCGTGGCAATAGGGCCGGGAGGAGCCAATGAGCAAAACTCAAAAGGATGGGAAGATCCATTATTCCTCGAAGGCGTATATCACTCATGACGCCCAGGGAAACATCGTCTCTGTCGGACGGGTGCCACTAGACCTCCGCGGTCGAATAGAAATCAGGCCGAGAAACAAAGCGCATTCGGTCCTGGAAATTGAACTGAACGCCGAACAGGGTTCAATGTCGGTGCTCGATTTGCACAAAACGCACAAGGTGCACGTCGAACAGAAGAAGCTGGTCAAGAAGTGAACGGAGTTGTGACGCAATTTCACCGAGTGCCGGGGTAATGCGGGGCTATGCCAAGGCTTCTAAGCCTGATTTTCACGAAGAGGAAAAAAGACCATGGCTAAAGCCTATTGGATTGCGTTTTATCATGAAATATCAGATCCCAATAAGCTTGCCGCCTATGCAAAGCTGGCTGGACCCGCTATCGAGAAGGGCGGGGGACGCTTTTTGGCGAGGGGATTGCCGGCTCAAGTGTACGACAAGGGTCGAATGGAGAGAGCCGTGGTAATCGAATTCGATTCTGTGGCGCAAGCGGTCGCTGTGCACGAAAGCCCCGCCTATCAAGAGGCGTTGGCTGCGCTGAAAGATGGTGTCGTTCGAGACTTGAGAATCGTCCCAGGGGTTTGAGCCGGTGTAATCCGGCAGCACTCTGTCCGGAACGGACCCCGAAAATACTGGTGGCCAGGGAGGGAATTGAACCCCCGACACGCGGATTTTCAGTCCGCTGCTCTACCAACTGAGCTACCTGGCCTTACAGAGCCGCGTATTAAACAGGCACGGCCGCAAATCGTCAATGAATAATCAGAGAATCAAACGCTTACGAGCGATTGTGGCGCCATTGCAGGTTCGGTTGTGCTTGCGACATGGTTAGAATCCTGCCGAATTTTGGGCCTATTCGAGAACCTTGAAGAATCGTTGGCGCGGATGCCTCAGGCGCTGTTACCTCTAGGCGCTACGCGATTATTTCATCTCGACGAAACTGATGTGACCGCTTTCCCGGTGCAGAAAGGATTCCGTCGGGCCTGACTCGTAGCCGGTGTTGGAATTGTTCTTCATTGAACGTTCGTTCATTGAAGTTAGTGGGGGAAGGGCGTAAAAGCCCTTTGTTGGTGATTGCCGGCCTATTTTTTGTTAATGCGGATCGCATTCACTGCCAGCGCCTACCTAACAATTCACATTTAAATAGATAACCAAGGGGACCATGGAATGAAACTCATTGGATCATTATCGCTGTTAGCCGCCGGAGCGGTAGGGAGCTTTGCTCCCGTACCGTCGATGGCGCAATCGGCTATCGAGCCCACACCGTTTGTCGTCGCCTCGGGTCTGCAGGGACCACGGGGACTCAGGTTCGGTCCGGACGGCTTATCTTTATGTCGCAGAAGCAGGCACCGGTGGCACAAATAGCACCATCGGACAGTGCCAGCAGGTTCCCGGACCTCCGGGAGGTCCAGGTCCCGATACTGGGGGATTGACCGGACGAATATCCAAGATCAGTCCGAGCGGAAAAGTCACTACGGTCGCTTCTGGTTTTCCTTCGGTCACCATCGGACCAGGTGGGGCCAATGGGACCATCGGAGTCGCCGACGTCGTATTTATGAACGGTGATCTCTACGCCGTCGTGGGTGGCGGCGGTTGCTCGCATGGCAACCCGAAAAACTCGAGCGGCATCGCCAAGGTGAGTCTTACGGACGGAAGTTGGCAGCTCATCGCTGATATCGGTGCTTGGCTGAAGACCCACCCGTCCAAGTACGAAAGCGCGGATGATTTCGAACCCGATGGCACGCTCTATAGTGCGATTGCCACTAACGGAAGAATACTGACCGTGGAACCCAATCACGGACAAGTTATCTCGGTGACCGGAGCGGTGCGATTACGCAGCTAATCGACATTTCAGCATCGGAGGGCCACATCGTCCCGACCTCGATAGTCGAGCGCGATTGGACTCTGTTTGTCGGAAATCTAAATTTGTTTCCCATCGATCCGCAGTGGGCGCGGATATTCACCATCTCAACATTGGACACAGATAACTTTGGTTATTTGCCGCCGGGATTGCACCCACCGCACGGGTACCGCATCGTTAACTCGAAAGCAGGCTTTACCACGGTAGTGGCACTTGATTTTGGTCCGGATGGCCTCCTATATGTACTTGAACTTTCCGATGCCCCTGGTTTCCCCACCCCAGGATTTGGCAAAGTGGTCCGGGTGAAAAGATCGGGAGACATTGAGGAGGTCGTTACAGGTCTCTCGGTCCCGACCGGTATGACCTTTGGGCCCGGACGGCAGATTGTACGTATCGAACCTCGGTGCCGCGCCTGCGGGAGCTGGTCAAATTCTACGATTTGATATTTCGCCTGGCTGGTAGCGAATCTCTGGATTGTAGCGGTATAGGGAGTACCGGCACATGGAAGTGCCGGCTGATCCGTGGAGTTGGCGGCCACAGGTATGTTCCTGCGAAGACGATCAGCGGAGAGTGGTCCACTGGGGCCAAAGCGGACATTTCTACTTAGCGGAAAGCGGACATTTCTATCTAGCTACCACAGGCCAAGTTCGCATAATGTATATTATGTTAAATTATCAATGTTTGGATTATTCGAGTGATCAAGTTGTTGGCTGTGCCATTGGCAAGGCTCGTGGAACCGGGACCCCGCTTTCACGAAGTCTAAGGTAATACGGATTCGACGTGCCGACGACTGGTGTCGTTCTCGATGGTCCGCGTGGCAATTCGGTGAGCCAATAGCTCCGAGCGCTCAGGCGTTGGTACGCACTTCTGGCGAACGCGAAGCCCCGAGAGGAATTTTGCTCCGTCTCTGAACTTCAATGCGCCATTTGCGTGATCGCTCGATCTCGGCCTTCGCAATGAGCAATTGCACAGAGCGAAAGTAATCGCGGTCAATTTGCTGCAAAAGTTCTTTCACATGTAAAGGCTCTCCATTGTTGCGGCGCGTTGTCTGTGCGTTAGCGTACTTTAGGCCGCCAGCCGCACGCAAAAGCGAGCGGCCTGCCCTCTCGCGTCAACTACTATCGATCCGACAGGCATGCTTTACAAATCTTTACGCCACCTGCAAATACGGCTAACAGTTGAGGCGCAGAGTGTTCATCGTCTCTCTTACCTACTAGGGGTCACCATGAATACTTCCTCCGATCCGGGAAACTCACGCGCCGCGTCGATCCGTCTTTAGCCGCATGACCTTGGTCGCCTTTCTCGCCGGGGCTGCCCTGGCCGGTGGCGTCGCCGCGCTGGCGGCCGCGACCGGAATGGACGGCTTTCATCACGGCATGATGAGCGGCCCCCACAGCGCCGCCGATGTCTCAGCGCACGTCGATCATATGCTCAAGCATTTGTACGTTGAGATCGATGCCACGGATGCACAGAAAGCCCAAATCACACCGCTGGTGCAGCAGGCCGTGAGCGATCTGCTGCCGATGCATGCGCAGCTGCAAGCGGCTCATACCCAAGCCATTGAAGCGCTGACGCAAAACACCGTTGATCGGACTGCGCTGGAAGCCGCGCGCGTGGCACATCTCCAGCTGGCCGACCAGGCCTCCAAGCGGTTGACGCAGCTTCTCGCGGATGTCGATGAGGTACTGACGCCGGCCCAGCGCACTGCCCTGGCCGCTCACCTGAAGCAAATGCACGCCAAGTCATAATGCGCTGGCGTTGACGGCTCGCTCTCTTTAGAGTCGCCGATCAATGGTTGAGCGAATTCTCTTGGTTGAGGACGATCCCCGCTTGGCCGACATGCTCCTTGAGTATCTCGGTCAGGTGGGATTTGCCGTTACGGTCGCACCCTTGGGAGCCACTGCGCTCGAGAAATTATCCGAAGCCGATTACGACGCGGTGGTGCTCGATCTGATGCTGCCCGACATGGATGGGCTGAACGTGTGCCGTCAATTGCGCGCAAAATACGACACACCCGTGCTGATGCTGACCGCGAGAGGCGATGCGGTCGATCGAATCGTCGGATTGGAGCTGGGCGCGGATGACTACCTGCCCAAACCCTTCGAACCACGGGAACTGGTTGCGCGGCTGCGTGCCATCATGCGCCGCCGCGTTCGCGGATACGACGGGCGAAAAGTCGTTGCACTTCGGTCGTCTCGAGCTCGATACCGCCGCGAGAGCCGTCCGCTTGGACGGCAAGCCCTGCGAGCTGACCGGGTACCAATTCGATTTACTGGTGGCGCTGGCAAAGAACGCCGGCCGGGTCTTGTCGCGCGAGGTCCTGATGGACTCGGTCAAAGGCGAGGAGTTCGAATCCTTCGACCGCTCCATCGATGTGCACATTTCGCGCATTCGGGCCGCCATCGAGGACAATCCCAAGAAGCCGCGGCGCATTATCACCGTGCGTGCCGCAGGCTACGTATTTGCCAAGGCGCAGGACTGATGTTGCGCCTGTATCTGCGCTTCTATATCGCACTGCTGGCCAGCCTCGCCCTGTTGGGACTGGCCGCCTCGGTGTTGGTGCATTTCGCCGGCGGCCCGATGGAACAAGTTGGCGTCACGGTCGGACGATTGGTCCAAAACGTCCTACCGCCCGCCCAGGCGCCCGCCTCGGAGCAGCAGGAAGCGCTGCAAAAACTGGCGGCCGGACTCAACGCCGATGTCACCCTCTTTGCTCCCGGATGGAGCCGTCATTGCCGCCATCGGACGTCCGCTGCCCATGCCGAGCCGCGCGGCAATACCATCCCTTAAGTTTTGGGCATTGGCGCGGCAGCCCGCTTTCGAGCGTGCAGCTTGGCTGACGGCCGTCTGCTAGTGGCCAGCGTACCGATCGGCTTCGGCGCCACGCGCGTGAATTTTCACTTATTGGTGATTTTCGCGGCGTTGGCGATAGGCGTGGCTGCCTATCCCATCGTTCGGCAACTCACCGGACGCCTCGAACGCCTGCAGCGTGGCGTCGACTCGCTCGGTGCCGGTGATCTCGGCGCACGCGTCGCTGTCGAAGGCCACGATGAAATCGCCGGCTTGGCAGACAAGCTTCAATCGAGCGGCAACGCAGATTGAGCAGCTGATTCACGCAAATCGGTCGCTGCTGGCCAATGCCTCGCACGAATTGCGGACCCCGCTGGCGCGCATTCGGCTGGCAGTGGAAATGTTGAAACAATCCGCCGATCCGAAAACCAAAGCCGGCTTGGAGCAGGACATCGCTGAATTGGACGGCTTGGTCGATGAAATTCTGCTGGCGAGCAGATTGGACGCGGTTGCGCAGAACGATGTGCGCGAGGAGATCGATTTGCTTGCCCTGGCTGCTGAGGAATCCGCCCGCTACGACGACGTTCAGCTCGAGGGCGCGCACGTTAAAATTCAGGGCGACCCGCGGTTATTGCGTCGGTTGCTGCGAAATCTGTTGGAAAATGCCAAGCGCCATGGCGTGCCGCCGACCCAGTTACGGTTGCAAAACGAAGGTGACACTGTGGTGTTGAAGGTTTGGGACAACGGCCCAGGTCCCGCGCCGGCAGAGTTCGAACAGCTGTTCACGCCTTTCTATCGCCGCCGCGACAGCCACAACAGCACCGGCAACGGATTGGGACTGTCGTTGGTTCGGCAAATAGCGCGTCGTCACGGCGGCGATGCCAGGTGCATCTCCATGGATGACGGTCGCAGCTGCTTTATTGTTACGCTGCGTTCTTAGGCGTGTGCCTGCCGGTACTATTACTTCTCGCGAAACACAATTAGGGCCCAGCCAGCCCCGCTCGATTCGCTTACGCCTAACTGGAGACACTCCGCGGGGCGTAAATCAGTTCGCTCCGAACGCTCCAGCGATACAGATCTTCATTGCCACAATGAGGACACTTGATCGCAGTCAATTGATCATCGAAGGCCGTTGGTTTGTCATCGGGAGCTGTGGCCGCAGTAGCGATCACGAGTCCGCACAAGCGATTTTTACACAGCCACCCGACATAGACCTCGCCAGGCACCATCTGTTGCGGCGCCCTAACGTCAACGTGGCGCAACGGGGCGGACGCCACCGGTTTGTGTGATGGCGCACCCTTACCTTTTGCTGGACGTTTGATCGCCATGAGGGCCCTCCTGACGCGAAAGACTACCGAGCCGTGACCGCGCTATCCCATTGTACGCGCCACGAACCGCGTCCTGACCGACCGTTAAGAAAAGCTTAACGGGCGTGTAAATCCTCTCGTTCGTTCGGTCCATCCTCGATGATAGAATTGAAAGTCATTCAAAAGGTGCCCCAATGCTTCTCTACGTCGATTCCAATTTTGCAAGCCCCTATGCTTTAGTGGCGTACGTCAGCCTGCTAGAGAAAGGTTTGGCCTTTGACATCAATCCCCTCGAACTATTCGCCGGCGCCCACAAGGAAAAGACTTTCACCTCGACCTCGATCACCAGTCGCGTCCCGACCCTAATACACGATCAGTTTACCCTGTCGGAATCCTCGGCGATCTGCGAGTATCTTGACGAGAGCTTCGATGGCACGCCGCTCTACCCAAAAGGATTGCACGACAGAGCGCGAGCGCGGCAAGTCCAAGCGTGGGTGCGCAGCGATCTCATGCCCATTCGAGATGAGCGACCGACATTCGTCGTCTTCTGCGGCGCCAAGAGACCCGCTCTTTCACCGCAAGCGATTGAAGCGACTGACAAGTTATTTACTGCCGCGCTTCAATTACTCAAAGGCCGCACTGAAAATCTGTTCGGCGATTGGTCAATCGCCGACGTGGATCTCGCCATGATGCTGCAGCGCCTGGTAGCGCACGGCGATGATCCGGTACCTCAGCGACTCGTCGATTATGCTAATCATCAATGGCTTAGACCCTCCGTACAAAGGTGGATCAACCATACACGTCCGCCCCTCAAGGAGTACTGATTGGCGCGAGCAACCGGAATTTCTCGGTAGCACATCGTTCGAGATCAGAGTTCACGTCAGCTTCTGCATTCTCAAGACAACAAAACCGCGGTGACTTCCTTTGGGCGGAGCGCTTACCTTGTTCGCCCCCGATACGTGGGGCGGTGCTACTTATTCTTGAGCGATTCTCGCATTCGCTCATTCAACGCCTTGAATGCTGCAACCAACTTATCGCATGCAGCCAGCGTTGAATGGCACAGGATACTCACGTCCATCGTTACGATTCCGTCGGGTAGCTCTACTGCGGTGCGCTTCACTGCCGACGGGTACGCCGGATGGCCTTCCGGCGGGATCGGCCACAAGGCGCAGTCACTACGATCGTGTGTCATTTGGCATTGGCGACCGCGACGTCCGGCACCTGGATTTTATCGCTAAAAAGATCGAAGATAGGGGAATGCAGCTAAACAGGAGGTCTCACATGAAAGCTCTCATTGTCCTAATGACGTTTGCTGCCGGCGCAGTTGGTTTCGGACTTCGCGCCGAAGCCCAAGGTGCGCCCGCAGAGCACAGCATGACCGGGTGTCTGGCGAAGGGAGATGATGCCGGGACCTTCAAGCTCACGGATTTGGAGAAAGGGCCGAAGGAAGTCGTGATTGCTGAAACGACAGCGAATCTCACTCCTCACCTCGGCCATAAGGTGGAAATCACGGGCGTCGCTGTCCCTGGAAAGGAGAAAACCCACACGATGAAGGTGACGGCGGTCAAAATGATCTCCACAAAGTGTCCTTGAGACCTAGGATTGGCCAAGGGAATTTCTTCGTCTAGCCATTCAGTTCGGACTCCCGCCCTCGCATGGCACCGGCGAGTTAGAGGCTTTGACTCTAACTCGCCTTTCTGGCGGCCCTCTTCTCTGGGTGCGTCAGCACAGAGCCCGTCTGCGGGCGTCGCCTCTTGCCACGGCTAAGGCCGGATTCGATCCTATCGGTATACCCGTGTTCCTTGTAGACCCGACGTGGCGGCTTCAATGGCATCGGGCGTCGCACGGTGCCCTGTCATCTGCAGCATGTGAATTCGGTAGAGAATCGGCGGCCGTTGTTCGCGATACTCAGTGGCGACGCTAGCTACCTGCCACCACATCTCTCGCTCTTGCAGAACCTCGAGAGCGTGCCTGCGCGTTTGTTCGTATTCGAACGCGTCCGGTAACTCCTCGTAGCGACCAAACACAATAACGCTCATCCATTGATATTGATTGGTGCGCTCATCGATCTCCAGACAGACGAGTGGATTGGAACGCATCCACTCGATCTTTTGCCCGAGGGTGGTGACACCGTACAGATGCTTTCCATCGCAAGAGAAGTAGATTGGGACGATATATGGTTGATTACCGCTTGCGCACGCCAATCTCCCAAAATCTGCTTGCCCGAGTGCGATGCGGCAGTCGTCCTCGGTCATCTCTTGAATTATCATCTCAGGCTCTCCCGGCCGGGTTTGCTTGGGTGTTAACCTAGTCCTCCGACAACCCTGTTGGCAATGAGGGATAGTCACCCAGGACTGCGGCTTCTACTTCGCAGCTGCCAGCGCCGCATCAGCTATCTTTCGCTGTGGCGTGACAATAGCGGAGTATGGGGCCCCGGATCCTTCGATTCTTTCGAATCGGCGCATGCGCCAATCCGCGCATCCGCAAGATATTCCAGCGCTATGTCTCTGGCAAAATTGAAGGCCTCATCGAACGGCGCGAGAGTTGGGATGTGGTTTGGCAGAAAATTGCCTAACGATCTGGCCGCGACTGGAGATCTGCCCGGCGGCGGCGCGCGTCAGCACTCTTTCACTGAAAAAGAGTCGTTCCTACTGCGACGAAGGACGGGAGTGCGGCACCCCCACTGGCTCGCTTAGCTTCATCATCAGCCTTGGGGTACCGGGACAGCGATGAGTGCGTTGGCCTTAACATGAAAGCCATTTAAATTGAGTTGATACGGAACGCAGTCCGTATCGTATTTAAGATCCTTCAGCGCAAAGCTCTTGGAAATCGTGTCCTTCATCGCACGAACCAACTCGCAATCACCATCGTTCAACAAATATGGATGCTCGGGTTGGATCTCTCGGTTGGTCCAGTAAGCTTGAACGGTGTCGGCGCCCGAACTATCGGCGGCTGGCGCCAAAGTGTAGAAGTCGGCATCGACAAAGGCATTGCGACTCGGTAGATCCCCACCGAGGCATCCATGTGCAAGGATCTCGGCATCCTTGCGTGCACCGAAGTGCACCAGAATGGCCTTGACGTGATCCTCCAGCGCAATGCACGAGAACCGCGTGGTAAGGCCGAAGTAATAAAATGTCACCGAGTGATGCTGCCACGAGCCGCCAACCACTTCGGTGTTCGGTCCAGGTCCCTTTTCAGCGGCGCCCGCCAAACCCACGGTGCCGGCCACCGCGATAGTGAGTAGGTATATTTCACGGAAATTGCGCATGACGGCCTCACGACGGACCGCAGTCCTGAGTGTAACGTTGAGACTCTTTGGGCGTTGACGCGTTCGTCACCTATTTTACACCCAAGGAGCGCAGCTCAAAAGGTTTGATCGGGAATCTGGAACGGCCCCAATTTTGCGGGTCTCTGTTCGTTTGCTCCCCTCATCTGCTCTCGGCTGCTCTTCGCAGCGATTGCCGCGATGCAGGATGCGAAACGTGCGGGCCAAGCAACACACATCGCGCGCACACCTCAGTGGGGCGATTTCTGTTTTCCACTAAATGGCCGACGCAGCGCTAGGCGGCCGCCAGCGCGTGCTCAATATCGACGCGTAGATCCTCGAAATACTCGAGCCCTATCGACAGTCGCACCGTATCTTCGGAGACTCCTGCGGTTACCAACTCAT
This sequence comes from uncultured Gammaproteobacteria bacterium, assembly GCA_963831765.1. Taxonomy (GTDB): domain Bacteria; phylum Pseudomonadota; class Gammaproteobacteria; order Steroidobacterales; family Steroidobacteraceae; genus Bog-1198. The sequence continues at coordinate 281,630 of CAWHRH010000006.1, read as the reverse complement.
CCGGTGACAACTGACGATGTGTCGTCGAGGCCGGGTGCGTTGCGAGGGAACGGACGTCTCCAATGTTCACGAGCCGGGTAAACAGCTGCAGCGCGTCGAGAAAACGTGCGCCCCGCTGCCGTCCTTCTCCGCTGGGGCCCTTCAGACCGAAGGTGAGAAGGCCCGAAGCCTTGCCAGAGAGGTATTGCTTGATCAACGCATGGTCGGCGTGCTCCGGAAGCCCGGCGTAGTTCACCCAGGCGACCTTGGGGTGTTGTTTGAGGTATTGCGCAACCTTCAACGCGCTCTCGCTGATGCGGTCCATGCGAAGCGACAAGGTCTCGATCCCTTGCAGAATCAAGAAGGCATTGAAGGGCGATATCGCCGCTCCGGTATTGCGCAAGGGAACGACGCGCGCCCGACCGATGTATGCCGCAGGCCCCAGAGCCTCGGTATAGACGACACCGTGATAGCTGACGTCCGGCTCGTTCAAGCGTCGAAATCGCTGTTTGTGTTCGGCCCAAGGGAATTTTCCGGAGTCGACGATCGCTCCGCCGATGCTGGTTCCGTGGCCCCCAAGATACTTCGTCAACGAATGCACCACAATGTCAGCCCCGTGTTCGAAGGGGCGGCACAGATACGGCGTGGGTACGGTGTTATCCACGATCAGAGGTACGCCCTGTCGGTGCGCAATCGCGGCAACGTGCGACAAATCCGTGACATTCCCCTGTGGATTGCCCAATGACTCGACGAATACCGCCTTAGTCCTTCCATCGATGAGCGGCGCAAACGATTCCGGTTTTCGGTAGTCGGCAAACCGAACATTGATCCCATACTGCGGCAGGGTATGCGCGAAGAGGTTATAGGTGCCGCCGTAGAGAGCGCTGGATGCGACGATGTTGTCGCCGGCTTCGGCGATTGTAAGAATCGAATAAGTGACTGCCGCCTGTCCGGACGCAAGCGCGAGCGCCGCAACGCCACCTTCGAGAGCGGCGATGCGCTGTTCGAGCACATCCTGCGTCGGATTCATGATGCGAGTGTAGATATTCCCCGGGACTTTGAGGTCAAACAGGTCGGCGCCATGTTGGGCGTTGTCGAACGCGTAGGCGACGGTTTGGTAGATCGGGACTGCGACCGCCTTGGTGGTCGGATCCGGCGAGTACCCGCCATGCACGGCGAGCGTATCGAAGTGCCAGCTCTCGCGGCCTGTTGACTGGGCCATGGAAATTCCCCCAAGTTACGACTGCCCTAAGCCTAGTAGGGCTGCCGACCAGTGACTAAGTAGAAATCAGCATGAGCTTATGAAGTTTTTCGCTATATCGCCCTTGGCTCTTGCCGCCCGCCATGGCGCCGCACGAAGCCAGAATATTCGCCGTCTGAGAGCACCTCCTGATCGCCTCGGGATTCCGAGAGCGCGGAATAGTACTAGCAACACCGAGGAAATGCATTTCTGCCCTATGTGTCCCCCGGGATTTGACGGCGAAGAGCTGGACTGCCAACCTTCAAATTCGAGCAGGATTGGGGATTTTCAGACGCCATCGTGACGGGCGACACAATCTATCTATCGGGCGTCGTTGCGGGTGTTCGGGAGGGTGAAACCGACCTGAAAATCGGCTACGCCCGCGCCTTCGAACGGATCGGCGACATTCTAAAGAATGCCGGCGCCAGTTGGGATGACGTCGTGGAAATCACCAGCTTTCACACCGATCTCACGACCCAAATGCCGGCTATCGTCGCAGTGAAGAATAACTACGTGAAGCCGCCATTTCCGGCCTGGACAGCTATTCAAGTCTCTCGATTGATTCCGACCAACGGTATTTCCGAGATCAAGATAGTGGCAAAACTTCGGAAATAACCTCTCCGTCTACGCAGTCTGCGTGACAGCGACTGGACGTGATGATCACGCCCCTCTCTCAAAGGCTCGGTTGACTACGCCCGCCGGCAGGCGGCAAACATCCAAGCAAATGCGGCGCTTCCTCCGATCCCCACAAAATACAGCAGTGCCGTATCAGGATTGCCGGCCAGTAGATGAAATATAAAACCCGCCAGTGACGACACAGCAGTCAGTCCAAAAAGACCGTCGATGAGATGGGTGATAAAGGGCATCGTCGTCTCCGACCGTTGAGTTGTTGCTATATTCGCGCGGGCGGTTTCGGTTCGCGACATGTCTGCGTCCGGCAACAACTGCGATTGCACGCGCTTAACTTATTGGAGCGGCGATTGCACGTTGCTTGCATGTGAAAAGAGGAAACCTCGCTTCGCTGCACATCCCTGCTTCGCTAGCGAACCTGTCCGCGCGCTCGCGACGTCCCTCCCGCTCACCCTTCTCTAGCACCTCCTGTGGCAGCAATGCTACTGCGAGCTGGCTTCCGCTGCCTGCCGATGCTCTGCATCAACCGCCGCCGCTGCGACGACTTGCCGCTGAACGAGCGCCTCAGTTTTCGACGCCTCCTTGGCTAGTTCTGCTTCCGAGACACCGCCGGCAGCGGCCGAGACCGTAGCTTCACCGAGGCCGCACGCTGCCAGCGGCAGGCAAGCCAGGAACGCTAGAAGTATCCGATTCATATCGTTACTCCATTGACCCAATACTGGTCATGGTAGAAATGCTGAGCCCTTCCAGGGAGTGCGCAGCCCTCAGAATTTCCCGGCGGGTAGTGATATTGATTCCGTTTTAGCCATTCGTTTATACATACTCCGTACACCTCTTAGCGGGGTTTAGGCGTCTGATCATAGTGAGGAATTTCCTGACTAAGGCAAACTCCCGGTTGCGCACTGGATGTCCAGATGTCCGGCATCGGCCGAAACTCCGACTGATTGTCCAGCGTGGAATAGCGAATAGACATAAATTCGGGAGCAGCCTCGCCTCGCGTGAATAGTGGAACTGACTTCCCAGTTGAGCGGCCGCGCGACAGCTACTCCGTCTTGGGCTTAACCTGGAAAAATATCTTACGAGGCGAAATTTCAAAATACTTTAGCAACGCCGGGCACAGCCAGCCCTCGACATCGAAATCAGGGGCATAGTATCAATTCCCTGCAGAATCACTGCGGCGCTATTCAAGGTGAAATGTATGTCCCGGAAAAGGGACGGAGGAGAACAGCTCGTCGGCTTTGGGAGCACCCACGGAGGTAAAAACGTAGACGTGATGGAGGTGAAGTGACATCCGCGCCGCCTACCTAAAAATTAGGCGACGCTGCCGTAGAAAATGGATCAAAACTATTTCTCGAACCACTTCCCGCCTCCTTGCCCTCTCACTAGGCCGGCCGAGCTCATCGCCCTATAATAGTCGAGCGCGTTGGCGGTCAGTTGACCATACATTCGCCGACACCGAGCGTTCGAACATTCATTGAAGGATAGGGTATGACAGACAAAGATCCCGCTAGCGCCAATCAACCCGCCGGCTACGTTCCACCCAAGGTGTGGGTCTGGGACAAGGAGAACGGCGGCCAGTTCTCGAACATCAACCGCCCGATATCGGGGGCCACGCATGAAAAGATTCTTCCGATCGGGAAGCACCCGTTTCAGCTCTATTCGCTCGGCACACCGAATGGCCAGAAGGTGACCATCATGCTCGAAGAGCTGCTCGCGGCCGGCCACCAGGGCGCAGAATACGACGCCTGGCTGATCCGTATCGGCGACGGCGACCAGTTTTCCAGTGGCTTTGTGGCGATCAATCCCAATTCCAAGATTCCCGCGATGCTCGACTGCTCGACCAATCCGCCGACTAAGCTGTTCGAAAGCGGCTCAATGCTCTTTTATCTTGCTGAAAAATTTGGTGCCTTCCTGTCCGCCGAGCACTATAAGCGCACTGCAACGATGAACTGGCTCATGTGGCAGATGGGTTCCGCGCCGTTTGTCGGCGGAGGCTTTGGCCATTTCTACGCCTACGCGCCATTCAAGATCGAATATGCCATCAACCGTTACGCGATGGAGACCAAAAGACAGTTACACGTGCTCGATACGCACCTGGCGAAGAACGAATATATGGCAGGGGATGAGTATTCGATCGCCGATATGGCGATCTGGCCCTGGTACGGTTCGATGATGCGCACCGCCTACTCCTCCCAGGAATTTCTGTCCGTCCGCGAGTACAAGAACGTCGATCGATGGGTGGATCTGATAGCCGGCCGACCGGCTGTGAAGCGTGGCCAGATGGTCAATCGCACTTTCGGACCCCCTGACCAACAGCTGCCCGAACGACACGACGCAGCCGACTTCAACAAAAAATGAGCGCGCCGCGGAATTCGTGGGGCGTTTGAGACTCATGATGTCCCTCATTGCACCGGCCGCGGCCGAGACCGCGGTTTCACCGAGTCCACACGCCGAAAGCGGCAGACAGATCAGGAACGCTATAAGTACCCGTTTCATCCTGCGACTCCATTTTCGCGGCCCTCTTGACGTTCATTCCCCTGGAACATTTTATGCATCCCAGCGGCAGCATTCGAGAGTCTCTATCGTTTGCCATCGTGTTACTGTTGCGGTCACTTGGAATCACCGATCATCATTTCCGTACCGACCGCTTTGCCCGCCCGACACGTGTTTGCTGTCGCCGTCGGCAATGCCATCGAGTTTTATGACTTTGTGACCTACGCGTTTTTTGCGGCACAGATCGGCCGCGCGTTTTTTCCGTCCAACACACCCGGCACCAGTTTGTTGGCATCTCTCGCGACTTTTGGCGCCGGCTTTCTAACACGACCACTGGGGGCGTGGGTTTTGGGCCGACTCGGCGATCGCGCGGGCCGTAAACCGGCGATGCTGATCTCTTTCGGCTTGATCGGCGTCGGCGTCATCGGGCTGCCGTTGGTGCCGACTTATGCTTCCATTGGCATGGCGGCGCCGGTCCTGGCGATCATGTTTCGCCTAATCCAGGGTTTTGCCCTGGGCGGCGAAGTTGGTCCGAGCACGGCTTTCATGATGGAGGCCGCACCACCGCTCAGGCGCGGGCTGTATATCTCCTTTCAGTGCATGAGCGCGGATGGCGCGGTCATGGTCGCCGGCTTCGTCGGCGTGACATTGGCCAATACCTTGAGTCCCCCCGCATTGGAGGCATGGGGATGGCGCGCTGCCCTCCTCGTTGGCGCGGTCATCGTGCCTTTCGGTTTGCTTCTGCGCCGAACCCTCGGAGAGACGTTGCAGGCCAAAGATACGCAGGATTCGGCGCCACGGTTTAGCGAATACGGCCGCAAGGCCGCCGCGGGCCTGGCGCTGCTTGCTGCAGCGACCACCACCAACTATCTATTAAATTACATGACGACCTATGCAGGTTCCACACTCGGCATGCCGGTCAATGTGGCGTTGGGCGCCACGGCCATCGTGGGCTTGAGCGGCGTGGTATGCGACCCATTAAGCGGCTGGCTGTCTGATCGATTCGGGCGTAGGCCCATCATGATCATTCCGTGGGTGTTTCTTGCCGCCGCCGTATTCCCATGTTTCCTGCTGCTGGAACACGAACGTAGTCGCATCGCACTGTATGCGGCCTGCGCGGTGCTCGCTTGCGCGTCGACACTCGCGACATGCACCTTCCTGGTGGCAATCACCGAATCATTGCCGCATCGGGTGCGCTCCGGCGCGCTGTCGTTGCTGTATGCGGTCTCGATCTCCGTATTCGGTGGCTCTACACAGTTCATCGTCGCGTGGCTCACGCGCCTTACCGGCAGCCCACTCGCGCCGGCGTGGTACATGATCGGCGGCGTCATCGTTGGGCTGATCGCGCTTTGCTGGATGCCGGAGACGGCGCCCATCAAAGCCCGCATACGGGAGCACTAACGAGTGTCTCCCTCAAGCAAATCCCGTCCGGGCGACTCATTCCTTCTCGCGCGTCAGCCCATGACCTGGCGCATCGCCTTCCTTATGTCCGCCCTCGCCCTTCTCCTGTTGACGGTTTCCGGTTGCGGCACTGCCTTTGAGGACAACGGAACACGTCTCGCCCGCGCACTCGAGAAGGGAACGAAAGAATTGCGCGCTTCGACCGCCTCCGAGTTAGTCGTGCACTACGAAACGCTCGACAGTCCCAAGGAGCCCTACTACATCGAGATCACGCCCTCCGTTGCGGCAGGACAGACCTCGAACATCTGGGGCAGCTACTTGGTCGTCTCTGGTAAAACTTCCGGCGGAACGAGCTACCACAATCGCTTTATCTTCGTGCCGCAGCGCCTCTACTTGAAGAAGGACCACGGTGGCTCGACCGAACTGGTTTTGCACAAGGACGGCGAGCGCATCAGTGTGGTCGAGTTGCGGTAGCGGCGCTTATTTTGGCGCGAGCGGACAAAGCCCCGTGATCGGGCCGAAGGCTTCCTCGCCGCTCATGACCTTGACGACTTTGTAGTAGTCCCAAGGATATTTCGATTCTTGCGGGGTCTTCACCTGCATCACATACATGTCGTGGATCATCACGCCGTCCGCACGAACATATCCGCCCCGGGTGAACATGTCATTGATCTTGTTCATCCTCAGTTGCTGCATCACTGCGTCGGCGTCCGTGGTGCCCGCAGCCTTGACTGCGTTCAGGTAGGTCAGAGTGGCCGAGTAGTATCCGGAGTGCAGCATTGACGGCTCTCTTTTCATCTTATCGAAAAAGCGTTTTCCGAAAGCGCGCGTTTCCGGATTGAGGTCCCAGTACCATGCTGTGGTTGTATATAACCCCTGTGCAATCTCCAAACCGAGGCCGTGGATGTTATTGATGAAGACCAAGAGACCCGCCGGTTTCATGGTCTTGGTGATGCCGAATTCGTTGGCGGACCGCAGCGAATTGATGAAGTCGTTACCCGCGTTTGCGAGCCCCAGAACTTGTGCGCCGGAGGTTTGCGCCTGCAGCAGAAACGACGAGAAATCAGATGTGGAAAGCGGTACTCGGACAGAGCCGATATCCTTCCCCCCATTCGCCTCGACAACCTTTGATGCCGCAGCCTGTAATTGGGTGCCGAAACTGTAGTCGGCTGTCAGAAAGAACCAGGTCTTGCCCCCGGTCTTGGCGACCGTGGAAGCAGTGCCATTAGCGAGCGATGTGGTGTTTATAACGTACTGAACGGTGTAAGCGGTACAGTCCTCGTTGGTTAGCGACGCGCCGACCGAACCTATGACGAAATAGGGGACCTTCTTCGCGGCGATGATTTTTGCCGTCGCGATGGCGGCAGCAGTGTTTGCCCCCCACAACAGCATGTTCAAGCCGCGTTGGTCGGTCCACTCCCGAGCCTTCGAGGCTCCAATGTCGGCCTTGTTCTGATGATCCGCGTAGAGCACCACGATCTTCCGGCCGAGCACCGTACCCCCGAAGTCCGCGATCGCCATCTTCATCGCCTCGACCCCGCCCATGCCCCCATTTTCCGAATACACGCCCGAAAGATCATCGATGTCGCCGATCACCACGTCTTGCCCCGACGCGATTGCTGCGTCTGGCCTTGTGACCGCCAGGGCCGCCGCTAACAACAGACCTGTTGACATGCTTCTCATATAGTAGTTATACCGGATGGGTAGGCAACTGGCGCACTTCTTCGTCTGGTTCAGCCGTTCAAGTCTCCCTGCGCTCGCTGAGAAACACCGCGTTGCCGCTCGGCGGAAGGCGGGTGTATATATGCATGCCATGACGAAGAGGCAAAGAGGAATGCAGTTCACCGGAGCGGACTGACGACATAAGTGAAGTACCTTCCCCTCGTCTGGTCCGGCATCTGGCGCAAGCCCGGGCGCACGGCGCTGGTTTTTCTTCAGGTCTGCGTGGCGTTCGCTCTGTTCGGTGTTCTGCAGGGCATGAAGACCGGCGTGGATCGGTCCGTTGCCAATACTCGCGCAGACTTGCTGTTCGTCGGTTCCGCCGATTTCGGTGGAGCGCCGCTGCCGCTCTCCTACCTCGATCGAATCCGATCGATTCCGGGCGTGACGAGTGCGTCCTTTGCCGACGGCTTCCTCGGGACTTATCAGAGGCCGACTGAGCGCGTATACGTACTGGCGATCCAGCCGACCAAACTGTGGGTGACGCTGGTGCCGGAAATCTTCCAGATATTGCCCACGGACCTCGAGTCTCTGGAAAAGACCCGCAACGGCATACTGATCACCACCGACATAGGCAGGAAATACGGCTGGCATATCGGGGACCGGATTCCCCTCGCCTCGAACACTGTGCAAATCGACGGATCGGGAACATGGACCTTCCAGATCGTGGGCACGTTCGCGGATCATGAACCCGGCGAGGCGGGTATCATCGTTGCTAACTACGGCTATCTGGATGAAGCGCGAGCACTTAACAAAGGTACGGTACGAAACTTCTACGCGGTGATCTCGGAGCCGAAACGTGCGTCGGAGATGTCCGACACCATCGATCAGGTGTTCGCCAACTCGCCCAACGAGACCAAAACAGCCTCGTTCCGGGAGAACGCACAACAGCAGATGCGCGCGATCGGCGATCTGAACTTCCTCATCCGCTCCGTCACGAGCGCGGTGCTCGTGGCGCTTCTTTTCTCCATCACCACCATAATGATGCAGTCGATTCGCGAGCGAACTCCGGAGTTCGCGGTGCTGAAGACCGTGGGGTTCGCCGATCGCTCAATTTTTCTGATGGTCGTCGGTGAAAGTCTGCTCATATGCATAGCCGCCGCGCTCATGGGACTTGCCCTGGCGGCGGGGGTATTCCCATACACCGCGAAGTTCATACCGGGCCTTTCCATGCCGCTGAGCGTCGTCGGATTCGGATTGATCGGAGCGGTTCTCGTGGCGCTGATCGCCGCTGCCCCACCGGCCTCGCGGGCCGCCAGACTTCAGGTCGTTGATGCACTTGCCGGTCGATAACTCCTGATATGAGCTTCGTAAAACAGTTCTGGGCCCTCCTGTATATGAATCTCGCGGGCATTCCTGCCCGCCTCGGCTTGGTGTCCACCATCGTCATCGGTGTGGCGTGTGCGGTCGGCGTCCTCGTATCAATGCTGGCCATGGGCGTTGGAGCGCGACGGGAGGCGATGGGTGATGTGAGCCCCAATCGCGCCACACTGACGAGTATCGATGCTCCGTCGCCCGCACAGAGCAGCATCTCGCAAGATTCAGCGTCGCTGATTCGCGATCTGCCGGGCATACGACGCGATGCCGAAGGCAAACCGATCGTTGTCTTTCAGGTGACCGTTTTCGTGCAGGCACGCAGCAAGATCGACCGCACTCAGACCGGCTTTCCCTTGATCGGGATGACCCCCGGTCTAACCGATTACCAGCCGGAGTTGCGCATTACCGCCGGGCGCATGTTCAATCCTGGACTGCGTGAGCTGATCGCGAGCAACAAATGCGTGCGGCAGTACACCGATTTCGGCGTCGGCGCAAAAAGACACATGCGCGGTGGCGACTGGCTTGTGGTGGGGAACTTCGATCTCGCGAGCACCGTCTGTCTCGTGTTCGGGGATGGCGACACGATTCTGTCGGCTTTCGGCCGCAATACCTTTAACCAGGCGAATGTAATGCTTGAGTCGCCCGCGGCGTTTGCGCGACTTGACCAACGCACTCAAAGCAAACCCGTCACTTCACCTGAAAGTCCAGCATGAAGCGGAGATCTTTGAGCAGAATATGCAGCAGGTCAACGGCATCCTGAACTTCATCAGCTATTTCGTGGGTTCGATCATGGCCCTTGCCGCAACCATAGGCGCGGCCAACTCACTGTATGCCATTGTCGACGGCCGCCGTCGCGAATTGGCCATCTTGCGGGCCGTCGGATTCAACAGCGCGCCGATCATTGCCTCAGTTGTATCGGAATCCATTCTCCTGGCGCTGCCCGGCGCTTTGCTTGGTGCGCTGGTGGCGTGGCTGCTCTTCAACGGACTGCTCGCGAGTCCGTTTGGAGCGAGCTTTCACATGGCAGTGACGCCCTCGCTGGCTTTGGTGGGACTCGGCTGGGCGCTTGGCATAGGCGCCATTGGCGGGCTGCTGCCGGCGCTGAGAGCTGCCCGTGTGCCCGTGACGGTTGCGCTGCGCGCGACCTGATCGCTTATACACGACGCGTAAAACCATCTGCGCTCCAGTTCTCACTACCGACACCGTGATGAACGAAGAATAGCCCATCAGGATCGTACTTCGATTTGACGGCTTGCAGCCTTGAATAGTTGTTTCCCCAATAGTCGCGTTGCCAGTGATCGTTGAAGAAATTGCTCTCCGAAAGATAAGAGCCAGCGTCCGGCGCGATCTTGCGTAATTCCGCGGCCGCGAGGTCGACGGCGCGCGCACCCTTGCGAGCGGCTTCGAAATCAATGGCGGTGCGAGGTTCTCCCGGATAAGCGCCCTTCTGTCCGTCGGCGATAATGACAAGCGCGAATGCCTCCGTCACGGCGGGATTGGTTGCCGTGTTCAGGGTCGCGGCGATTACCGTCGGGCGCGGCGCCGGCGAGTGCCTTGTTGAAGTGCAGTTGGATCGTCTTGTGGCGGCTTGCGGCGAATAAAGCGTTGCTAACCAGCGCGCCCTGATCTTCATGCAGAAGCCGTGCCGGCAGCCAAAGCGAGTCGTAACCGTTGAGAAATGCGCCGACTTGGCTTTGGTCGTCCTTCCACCAGCCGTGATGTTTGGGTGCGCCTGGCCGCGAGAATCGAGAGTCATCGACGGATTTCCCTTCGTGTCCCACATGTGCTCGCGCTTCATGCCCGTTCGCGCCGAGCTCAGCGGTGATGACGTAGTCGTTGGGCGATGCCTTGATCCACTCGAAGAAGGGCTGCCAAACCGCCTGCGCTGACTTCGAGTCCAGCCCATGGCTGGACATGGAAATCTCAAACGTATTGTCGGGCGCAAAATGCACCTGCTCACCCCAAATCGGATTCAGAAGGTTGTCCGCATAGAAGCTCACAAACCGCGTGATCAAATTGCGGAAGCTTGCGTCGGATCGCGCTTTGACCGTGCCCCATGCCCCGCCCAGAAACGGCGGAAGATCGTGTGTCCGTAAGGTAAGCCGAGTGATGACACCCCAGCTGCCGCCGCCCCCGCCTTTCAGAGCCCAATAAAGATCGGGATTGGTGCAAGCGTTCGCGATTCGTATCGTGCCGTCGGCGGTGACGATCTGTGCCTCCAGGAGTCCCGAAGCAGCCGTACCAAAACCCCGCGAAAAACTGCCAAAACCACCGCTTTGCACCAGCCCCGCAACACCGACATCGGTGCAGCCACCACCTTGTACGTAGCGGCCCGCATTCGTCGTCGCGGCAGTGTAGATATCGATCCACACGGCACCCGCTTCCGCCGTAACCGCAGGGACCGGCGCAATCTTTCCCTCGCAGCCTTGACCGACGAAGGAATCGTGAAGCATCACCGCATTCATGCCGCGCGTCCATACGAGCAGCGAGTCAGGCGCACTCGATGTCCCGAGGTAGGAGTGGCCGGTACCTTTGACGACCAGCCGCAAATTCTTGTCGCGCGCGAAATTGACCGCGGCCGCCACGTCCGAAGTGTTCCGGGCTTTTACAGCATACGCGCTGGGGGCGGGTGTCCAGGCGTCTAACCAGCCGCAAACCTGCGTGCCGCCCGGCTGATCGCCAATGTAGTAGGGATTGGCGCTGTTTTTTAACGCATCTAGGCAGTCTGCGCCATTCGGCGCGCTTTCGCATGCCCCGAACATAGGATGCACCTCGATCAGATTGCCTCCCACATCCGCTTTTAGCTTTGCCCAACTCGCCGCACCAGGCCATGCCGAATCGGCGGGTCGGACGCGTGACCCGAGGCTACGCGCCTTTCCGATCTTTGATTCGGAGAACGCCAGTCCATTCACTAAACCGCCGGCCAGTAATGGAAGGCCCGTTGCCGTTTTAATAAAGTTTCTTCGGTTCACACTCTACCCCTCAGTGATCGGCCTTGAGATTTCGCGCTTCGCGGAGAGCTTCGCAGTGTAAGCGCTTCAAGACAACGAGCATGGGATAAGCGGGACTATTAGGAGGGTGAGCGGCAATCTCGAAGTGAGTCAAGTCCTACGACAGCCTCTTGAATCAGCTGGTTGCGGCGAACCTGACTTTGGATAACACTTCCTCCGCCGCCATACCGTGAGCGTCGACGCCAACGCGTGACGCGTTTTGTCGGGTGACAGCAATCTGATACCAAGGAGTCCCACATGCACACGCACCCGCCGATCGACCCGGATGATCCCGGCGGCACCACCGGAGAGGACGTACGAGAGCCCCCTCTACCCGGAACCCAGGGGACGCCGCGTGAGGAATTTCCGCGCAAAGGTGATCTCGTGGATCCCGAACCTGCAACCACCAATAAATAGACGCTAAGTGCTACGACGGTTGCCGGAGCTGCCCGGCCTGAAAGACGCGCACGAGCTTTACTGGGGGGAGAAAGCATTGTGCGCTCCAGTACAGACTGCCTGCTCCAATCCCGTTACCCTAAAAGCATGAGCAAGCCGTATGGGCAAGACCCATATCCCGACATTCCAGAGGGTGAGGAGACGCTGCCCTCTGATTTCCCGACTCCGCCACCGACAACCGGCACTGTCGATGACGACGACGACCCCGCCGATGAACGGGCCGACGAAAACGAAGCTTGCGTGCGTGAGAAGAACGAAAACACCGATACTGCCGAAGAGTTTCAATACAACGACGAAGATCGCGACAGCACCGATAAATGAGAAGGCCGGCGCTGGCGAGGAATCTTCTTGACGCCGGAGCATCATTAGAAGCACAATGTAGTTCTAATCATGCTCGGCGAATTTGAATACCTGATCGTGACTTCCGCCGCGGGACTTGGCGACAAGGCCTACGGGGCCACAATTCGCGAGGCAATCAAAGCTGCCACCGGGCGCGATTGTTCAATCGGGGCGCTGTACACCACCATCGAACGGCTCGAGGCCAAGGGTTTGCTGACCAGTTGGATGGGTGAGGCCACTTCCCAACGCGGTGGCCGCTCCAAGCGCATGGTCCGCGTGACAGCCAAAGGAGCCCGAGCCGCCAAGGAATTCTACGACGCCGTTACACGCATAAGCCGTGGTGCCACTTGGGCGACAGAATGAGTGGCTTTCCGCCTGTCCACGGAGGGAGTCGCATCACCGACGGTTGGGCCTGGGTAGAAGCCGCCTGCAGCATGCTGGGACGTGACGAGCGCGAGGCCGTCCTGGGAGACTTGATCGAGGCGGACGAAGGAGTTTGGTCTGCATTGTTCGCTGTCCTCGGTCTTGTCCTGCGTCGCGAAGGCGCAGTTTGGAAGACCTGGCGGCCATGGGTCGCTTCATTTGCGTTGAGCGTGCCGGGCAGCTTCCTGCTCATGGGTGCTTCGCTCTCGGTAAGCCGGGCGCTTCAAAACATCTTCGCGTCGAGCCATGGGCTCGTCGTGAGTGCATCGGGCTCGGCGTGGCTATCCGCAATTCCTCAAGTGCTGCTGCTCGCGGGATGGTCCTGGACAGGTGGCTTCGCGGTCGGGTCTCTCTCGCGACGCACGCTCTGGGTCAGCGCAGCCTCCTGTTTGATTCCCTGTATGTACTGCCTTTCACGCTTCCGCATAGAGTCTCTCTCCTCATCTTGCCTGCTTCTCTTTCTGCTGCCGTCGGTTTGGGGGGCAAGCAATGGCCTGCGGATCGGCCGGATTAGCCGCGCCACAGCAATCCTGTTGGCCATAGCAGTGACGCTGCTGACAGTTCCGACTCTGCACATTCGTGGCGAACCCTGGTGGAATCCACATCGATGGTTGACCGCCCTGACTTTGACGTGGCCCTCCTGGTACCTGGCCGCGACCTCAGTAAAGACCCGCAAGGAGCCCAACATGCGCAACCATGAGCGATGGACAGACCGCGAGGAACCACAATGACACGACGTGTGATACTTGCCCTCGCATTGGCCACAATGGGCTTTGTTCTTCTGGCCTTCGCGCCTTATGCCGGTGCCACTTCGGACAGCCAGGTTATTTATAGGGAGATACGATCGCAGAAATTTGCACAGAACAAGATTGGCGTCAGTCCACTGCGAGATCTGGTCGTCTATCTTCCCGCAGGGTACGAAAGTTCGAATTCGCGCTATTCGGTAATCTACTTCCTGCCCACGCCGTTTGATAGTTATCGGGCTCCATTCGACAAAAACGGCGCGCAGGAATTATTTGATCATGCCATTCAGGCTGGCGTGATTGAAAAGTTCATCCTCGTCTGCGTCGATATGACGACGCCATTAGGGAGTTCATGGTATGTCAATTCGCCGGTCACGGGTAACTGGGAAGATTTTGTGGTCCAGGAACTCGTATCGTATGTGGACAAACACTTTCGAACCGTTGCCAACCGTGATTCACGAGGAATTGCCGGAGACTTCATGGGCGGTTATGGCGCACTTCGCTTTGGAATGACCCATCCTGAGCTTTTCGGGTCAGTATATGCGCTGCATCCAGTGGGTACTGGGTCGGGCATCTTTACGATGTATTCGCGACCGAATTGGGAGACTCTGGCCAGTGCGAAGTCTCTCGACGATGCAAACAAGGACGGATATTCGAGGATATTCATATCCATCTTTCAGGCGCATTTACCGAACGTATCCAAGCCGCCGTTGTATATCGATCTCCAGGCGCATAAGGAGGGAGATAACCTGACGATCGATAGCGCCGTGACTGCCCGATTGCGGGACAACTTCTTTATCGAATCATTGATTCCAAAATACGCAGACAATTTAAAGTCACTGCGAGGGCTCAAGTTCGACTGGGCGCGCAGCGACCCGAATCAGGATCATGTCTATGCCAACCAAGCGCTCACTCATAAATTGAATGAGTTTGGCATCGTGCACGAGGCAGAGGAATATAACGGCGTTTGGGGCACGGGCAATTGGGGCGAAAGCGGGCGGATCATTACAGAAATGCTGCCGTTCTTTCAGAGAAATCTCGCCTTCACTACCCGCCGTGAATGACAGCATGCGGGTCTGGATATTCAACGATCCACGCCCCTCGTCCAGTGCTAATCTAGGGCCACCTAAGGCGGCACCCTCTATGGAAACCAAAACAATTACAGTCTCGTTTTGCTTCTTACTATTCGCTCTTCCCGGCTTTGCGCAGGTGGCACTCAAATCCGATACGCCCAGCATCTTGTTCTGGACGCCGGAACAACAGAGCACGGGATATCGCAGCATCGAAAAAATCTATAAGGTCGCAACGGTAAAGCGCGGCTCGAAAGTGCACCCACTGCCCAAGGCCGCCCGGCAACTGTCGCCGACTTGGGACTACGCCGGCCGCCACTGGACAGTCGCTGACTATATGAGCGCGAACCGAACCTCCGGTGTCCTGGTCTTGAAGGACGGCAAGATCGCATTAGAGCGCTATGGCCTGGGTCGCACGCCGAAAGATCGCTGGACCTCGTTCTCCGTGGCCAAATCCCTGACTTCAACTCTGGTCGGTGCTGCCATCCAAGACGGCAAGATCAAGGGGCCCGATGCGCTGGTCACTGACTACGTGCCTGAGCTCAAAGGTTCTGCCTACGACGGTGTGACGGTGAGGCAACTCCTCATGATGAGCTCGGGCGTGAAGTGGAATGAGGATTACACCGATCCTAAGTCGGACGTGGCCCAGGCAGGCTTTACCGGCAGCGAGCCGGGCATGGATCCATTGGTGAGTTACATGCGTCATTTGCCGCGCGCTGCGGAGCCGGGTACCAAGTGGCATTACGACACGGGCGAGACGGACATGGTCGGCATCATGGTCGCCAATGCCGTCGGCGAGCCACTCTCGAAATATCTTTCCGAGAAGATATGGGCGACCTACGGCATGGAGCAGGATGCGGTATGGATGGTGGATGCGTCGGGCAGGCAGGAACGCGGCGGCTGCTGCATTTCGATGACCTTGCGCGACTATGCACGCGTCGGACAATTCATCCTCGATGGCGGCCACGCTCAAGGTCGAGAGGTAGTTCCTTCCTGGTGGATGGCGCAGGCCACCGCCAAAGAGATCGACAACGGCGCGAGCGGCTACGGCTATTTCTGGTGGATCCGTGAAAATGGCAGCTACGAAGCGGTGGGCATTTTTGGCCAATCGATCAGTACATTCAAAGACGACCGATTGATCATTGTCATCAATTCGGCATGGCCGTCCGCCACCAGCAAGGAGTATAGCGCGTCAAGGACTGCATTCATCAACGCGCTGCGTGACGCGGCCAAATCAAATTGAGGTCTTTTTCGTCTCGTCTTAGGTCAAAATTTCCGCAGTCTGCGCTGCGTGAGCGGTACGACTTTGCGACGACGTGCGCAGGCGCAACTGCCTCAGTTCCCGAGCAATGCTGATCCATTCTTCTCGGCTCGCACTGGAAACGTCGTTTCCCTGTTGGAGTCCAGTCAGTATTGTGTCCAAGCGCTGGTCAGATAATTGCATTCTGCCCTCCCGATTGTCCGGTGTCCGGTACGTTTACAGGTGAACTCTACTCGCAAGTGCACGATCATCGTCCTTTGATGCTGCAATTGCCACGCCCTCCCCTGTCCCCTCGCCGCCGATCGAGCGCAATTGCGCGCGTCCTGCCCAGAATGAACGCAGCATAGTGCTGGCGGCATACACCACCACGAGCACAACCAGCCACCGCAGCGACGTGAGCGGCAACTGCTTGACGACGAACGCGGCAAGCAACACACCGGGGATCGAACCGATCGTCAACGCCAGCGAGGTGCCAAACCCGTAACGGCCTGAACGAAAGAATTGCAGGGCCGCAGCGGGTTGTACCAATCCGCAGGCGCCCATCATGATCGGAAATGCGGCGAGCGGATGTAAGCCAAGAAGCGTCACGCAAATCATACAAGGTGCGTACAACCCAATGCCAACACTCATCAGGGCGCCCAGCACGAAATTGACCGCTACTGCAACCGCGAATCGCCAACCGATCAGAGTGATGGCGGTGCCGCCGCCCGGCATCAGGTGAAGGTTCGTCGCCGCAAAAACGCAACCTGCAATCAATAAAGCGGCTCCCATGGCCAATTGAATGGCCGCACGCGGCATGCGGTTAACCACCCCCGCCCCGATCCAGGCACCCAGTGCCGCCGACAATACCGTCGCCATCAACAACACTGGGTCGATGACGATCACGCTCACCATGATGATCATCTCGAGCATCGCAGCGGCATTGAGCCCGATATTGAGGGTCCCGGGAATGAGCTCGTCCGCGATATTCTTCTGCAACTTGAGAACCGCGGTGGTGGGTGCGAAGGAGCCAATACCCAATGTGTCAAAAAAAGCGAGGATCAACCCGACCGGATATTCGCCGATGAGCGGCCGTTTGCGCCCCACATAGCTCTTTCGTGAGCGGATCCAACCAACGAAGAAAGCCACGTTGAGGAGAAACAACACACCGAACAGAAGTTTTACTTGCAGCGACATGCGGACCCCGTGAGCTGATGCGTAAATACCCTCAACGCCCGAGGAAATCGAGCACCCGACCCTGCAGGACTCTCTTGGCCACACCGAATCGCCAGAAATAATGGAGCGGAATAGCGCGTATTGGCGAGACCGGCAGCGGAAACGTCTCCGGCGGCGCACCTGCAACGACCGCGGCCAGTTCAGCCCCCATGGCCGATGCGAGCGCCACACCGCGACCGCTGTAGCCGAGTAGCACGAACAGGCCTGGTTCCGGTATGTGAAAGCGCGGGCAAAAGTCCGGCGTCAGCGCGAACTGGCCGTTCCACCAATGAGTCCATTCGATCCGATTCAGCGACGGCCATAACCTCTGCGCGTAGCTCATGAGATGCCGATAATCCTCTTGATTCACGGTCTTTCTCTGCAGTCCGCGTCCGCCCATCAGCAGTCGATTCGAGGCATCCCGCCGGTAATAGGCGGTGACATTTCCGCTTTCGTACAAGACTTGTCTGCCCGGCAAAATCGCAGCTGCAAGATCGGGTGGCAAAGGCCTCGTGGCGATGATGGCACTGAAGACAGGGACCACGCTTTTTCTCAAGTTGGGCAGCAAGTCATCGGTGTAGCCGTCCGTGGCGACAACGACTCTGTCCGCCCGAACAAGGGCCTCAGACGTCTGGGCCCGCCAGACCGCACCCTCCCTCTTGAGGGCCGATACCGCCGTTGATCCGTGGATCCTGACCCCGGCTCGCATGGCCGCTGCCGCCAGCCCGCGCGCGAGACTTAGCGGATTCACCGACCCCCCCTGCGCGTCGAAATTCGCGGCGAGATAACGCGGCGTACCGGTGGCGGCCGCGATCTGCTCCTGCGTCCACAATTCGAGTTGAACGCCTCGGCGGCCCCACTGCTCAACCGAATCGCGTAAGACCTCAACTTGCGCCGGCGTATGGGCCGTGCGCAATGTCCCGCATCGGCTCATCTCACAATCGATCCCCAGACGTTCGATCAACGCGAACAGAAACTGCGGAGCCCGCAGAGCGATTCGAGTAAATTGGGAGCCAAAGACAGGTCCGAGGCGCCGTTCGACGGTATCCGGTTCGTACTTGAGGCCGGCATTGACCTGTCCGCCATTGCGCCCGGCGGCTCCAAAGCCGGGCTCTCGCGCCTCTAGCAGTGCTGTCGAATGGCCGCGCTCCGCAAGGTGTAGGGCAGTTGACAATCCGGTGTAACCGCTACCGATCACCAAGATCTCAACTTGCAGATCGGCGGTCAGTTTCGGCGTCGCCACAGGGGCGATCGCCGTGGCGGTATAGAGGCAATTCGGCGCTTCGATTTCAAGACTCGTGGGCATTGGGACCCATTCCGCGATCGAATCTCGGTTTCAGCCGGTCATCTGCTATAAAAAACGGCGGAGTCCGCGAGGACTCCGCCGTTCCCTGCTCGAGCACTATTACCCGCCGACTCAATTGTCCGCGTGGCAACTGCATCGGAGCGTCCATCCGTTGGATCCGGTCGCGCGCGTGGCGTAGCCTGCGCGCATCCTTACTATGGCATCCCGGCCAGTCCGAGGTCCGGACTAACGATGAACCTCGCCGCCAACCAAGCGCCCTTCAGACGCGACCGAACCAACGTTTATATGTGCCACTTGGATCACCTCCTTCAGTTGCTGCGGGCTCATCATCGGCGCGTGCCGCCCACCGAAGCCGCGCGCCCCAAAATTGATGTTCCAAGAATGACCTCGATCGCAGCGCGAGTAAAGGTGTTAGGCAGTTTTCTCCGTTGGCCGGGCTGAGAGCACTTGCGCGGGGTACGCGAACTAACGCAAGATCCGGCGGATGTCGAATGCAACGCCGCGCGCTGACTACGCACCGTGGCAACTCCGAGGTGCCCCGATAACTGAAACCGTGTTTCGCTGGAGCGGGGCTGCTTTGGTATGCACGGTTTGGATCAGCGCGACTCTATTCGGTTTGTATATCGTGGCGTTCTACGTCGGTGCGCTGGTCGATGGACAGGTGGCCAAGTGGAACCAGAATCTGCCGGGGCTGTATGAGTCGCACTCACCGGGCGCCACGTCAGCGCTCGGACTGCATTTCCTTGCCGGCGGGGTGATTCTCATTCTCGGCTGCATCCAGTTGATCGCCAAGGTTCGTATGCGCTGGCCGGCGTTGCATCGATGGTTAGGGCGGATCTACGTCAGTGCCGGTGTGCTGGCGGGTCTCGGCGGACTGACATTCATTATGGTCGTGGGCACGATCGGTGGACGCATCATGGATGTCGGTTTCGGATTCTATGGTGCGCTGATGGTGGCGGCGGCCCTGCAAACCTACCGGTATGCCAGAGCGCGCTCGCTTAAGCTGCATCGGGCATGGGCCCTGCGCCTGTTTGCGCTTGCGATCGGATCGTGGCTGTATCGCATGGATTATGGATTCTGGCTGCTGCTCAGCGGCGGCCGCGGGCACACCCACGATTTCCAAGGGCCCTTCGATCATGTGATGGCATTCTTCTTCTACGTGCCGAATCTGCTCATTGTCGAGGCCTTCATTCGCATCCAGTCCGCCGCGTCGCCCAAAATCAGACTGGCAGCGGCGGGTTTATTCGCCGGGGCAACGAGTTTTTTGCTGCTCGGCACGTACTACTTCACCAAACTTTACTGGGGTCCAGCAATCCTGCATCGGCTAGGGGCGTGATTCCCGCTGCCCCGGCGGATCCGCTGGCCCTTCAATTCCTCGCGGTACGTTTTGCCGCCAGCTGCTGAACAACGGCAAGCGCTTGCTCGGCATTGGCATCGCCCGCGACTCCCCCAATCGTCGCAACGATCTTGCCGTCGGACCCGACGACGAAAGTCGTACGTTCCGCCATGCTATGGCCGACCTCGTTGCCGCGGGAATCCTTCATTTTTGCGACGGCCTGTCCGTTATAGGTGTCCACGATTTTAATGTCGTAGGATTTCGCAATCTCACCCTTCTCGTCCGAGGCCACCGGCAATTTTCCGGCACAATATTGAGGATCGGCCGAAAAGTCGTTCAAACGAGAAATACTATCCAGCGAAACGCCGATGACGGAGGCGCCTGCGGCGGCAAACTTGTCGTGATCCTCCGCGAACGTGTGCGCTTGGAGATTGCAGCCGCCGGTAAAGGCGGCGGGATAGAAATACACCACCACCGGACCCTTCTTCAATGCGTCGCGCAGCGAGAACGTAAATTCCTTGCCCGCAAGCGAGGCCTGTGTTTTGAAGTCGGGCGCGGTATCTCCTTGCTTCAATGCGGCGAAGCTCGGCGTCGCCGCCAGAAGTGACAGCAGACTTAGGACTTTGAATTTCATAACGAATCCCCAATTGTCTTGAGCGTCGATGAAAGGAATCAGAATTCATAGCGCGCTTCGGTGGTCGGAATCCACATTGAGCGCCAGTTGTACATTAGCAGTCCGTCCACTGCCAATCTACCCATCATCCGGGCAGAGGCGATGCAGCACGTCCTCTTGTTGTCACACGCCTACAGTAATAGGTGATCGACACCTACACTCCGTGGCGGTCTTGCGCGGCAGGCACGCGCGTGGGCTGCCCCTAAACTACCCTTCCTTCATATCTCAAGGAGATACTCAATGGATCTCACAGGAACCACTAGCGACTTTTCCAATCAGGGCCAGGAACTGGCAGACAAGGCCGCGAACAAGGTCCAAGGCGGCATTCAGGACGCCAGACGCACGGTCAATCGCGCCGCCGATCAGCTATCGAGAAAAGCCGACGAACTGAGTAGCGAATCGAAGCCGTGGATTAAGAAAGCGGCGCAGCAAACAGACGCCTTCGCGCAGAGTGTCGGCGATGCCACCCAGCGCATTCGCGCTACCGCGAGCCAGGCTTCCGAATCAGTGACTGAGTACGCCAAGGCGAATCCGGTCAAGGCCCTCTTGATTGCCGCGGCTTCGGGCGCAGTTCTCGCGACGCTCTTCCAGATTGTTTCTCGCTCGCGCGATTAACCGGCCATAGGACTGAGCCCGCCAGCCGCCCAAGCAATTGTAATGTCACTATGAATCCCTCACGCGCAACGAACAATCTGATCGATGATGTCGAGAAATTGCTCGCGGTGTTGGGCGATGAGCACGGCCCGCAGATCGATGAGCTGCGAATGCGGATTATGCAAACGATTGGGCGTGCCCAGCGCGCCATGGCGAGCCAACGCACCGGCATCGTGGCACGCATCGGCCACTATGCCGGTTCGATGGATGACTACATCACCGGATTTCCACGCCTCGGCTTTCTCACCGGCGTTTTAGTGGGTGGAATGATCATCTATATAAAAGGGCTTGGCAGCTCAAAGGCCTGACTTTCTACCGACTGTTTCTGACTGCCCATCACTGACGATTCGTCGGAGGATCAAAACGAATCGTCTACTGGAATTAGGCGAGCGACTCTTGCTTGAGCCGCGAGTCCACCATGCGTTCGGCCGCCACCCAATCCTCAAGTTCGTTGCCGCCCGCAAATCCGCGGCGCTCGGCCAGGAAATAGGCCTCCGCCGCCACCAGCTGGCGCCGAACTTCGGGATCAATGTCCGCGGAGCCGGCCCTCGCAGCTTGCCGCGATTTCGAAGTTACCCTGACTGAGCTGACTTTGAGCGTTGCCGCCGTACGGGTCCCTTTTGCGGTCATCTTCCCTTCAGATACATGTTTCGCAACCATTCAGCCTCCTTGAGCGTGCAGCCATCCGTGCGGGATGGCACTCGAGCCATTCAATCGGACTTATAACGGTGTCTACCACGGACTGCAAGAGAAGTTCTTTGTTGCATTGTCGTTCGCACGGCGACGCCTCACCTGAAATTGACCCTACAATCCCGTCGGTAATTTCGGTGGCGCTTTACTCACCACTGCATCGTGTGGCGCCGGAACCGTTGCGCCGCCGTTTGCCGTCAAGTTTGGCAGAGCCTGCGCATTCGGCCCTCCCCAAGGCCCGGGCTGTCGTATCGGAGGCGTTGGCTTTGGCGCTGCCGGTTGCATGACTGAGCTGCCTAAGGCGGGGGGCGGCGGACGAGCCAATGTTGCATCGACCCGTCCCGCAAGCGAGGAGGAGGTGTCCACTCGGGGTATGCCAAACGGTTCAAGTCCAAAGAGATCGATCGCCGTCTTGAGGATTACGGCATGGGAATGCCAGTTCGTGTCGATCCCCTGTTTAACTTGCCCGCCGAACACAAGCATCGGGATGCGCGAACCGCCGATGAGTTGGAAGCCTTGAGGATGCAGGGTATCGACCACTGTTTCAGCGTTCGGTGTCGACACATGGTCGGCGTAACCGCCCCAGTCATCCCAGGTCAGTACGAAAACCGTGTTCGCCCAGCCCCCCGCTTTGACAACGGCGTCCACGCGCTGCCAAGAGAGGTTCTGCCCCTTCGTCACATACTCGGGATCCGGAGTCTGATCAGGTGCGTGTTCATCATATCCGGAAGGACTCCACACGAAACAAAAATCTGGAAGCGTCCCAGCCGCGGCCATGGCCGTGAACGCGTCATCGGACGGCTGAGTGGACGTGTGGATATTCATGCGGCTCGCGGCGCCCGACAATTCCTTGTAGAACTTCACGGGATAAAGATCGGTTCCGGTAAATGCGCCCCACGTGCGCCCGCCGGCCTCCACATGCTTGAAGATCGTCGGCAGGTCCCACTTCGGCGACGTCCCGCCGGGTGGGTTACGCAGTGTCGGCGTCTGGCCGCCCACGGCGAGCATGTGGCCCGGCGTCGAGTTTGTACCGAGCCCGAAGTGATAGTCGCAATAGGTGAACTGCTTCGCGAGCCAACTGTAGAACGGTAGAATAGCGTCGCTGTCGATTTGCAAAGTTGTCGGAGAATAGTCTCCCATCTTGTAATGCACCCAGGCATTGCGGTCATGAGTCGGGTCCGGTAACGGCGGCGCCTTGAGCAAATTGCCACGGTTCTGAATATTGGCTCCCCAGGCAGCCAGGGTGGGAAAATAGAAATCGGGAGTCTTGTTTTCCTGCATCAAGATCACCACGCGTACCATGGCATATCATCTCCCTTGGGCTGGCTGGGCAGGACGGTTGGCCATCGTGGGCATGCAACGGAGCGCTCGCATGAAGGATATCATTCGGATTCTTGTCATAGCAGCCGCGGCTTGGATGTCGAGCGCTGCTGCGACACCACCGGATATCATCGTCCACGCGCCGGCAGGCGCGGTGCGGGGCAAGACAGTCGGTGATTTGCATGTCTTCAAGGGCCTTCCCTATGCACTGCCACCGGTGGGGTCGCGCCGATGGCGGCCGCCCGTGCCGATGCCGACGTGGCGAGACGTTTATGAAGCAACCCACTTTGGCCCCGCGTGCTACCAGCCAGCGATTGATCCCAGCAGCATCTATGCTTGGAAAGGCATGCCGATGAGTGAGAACTGCCTTTCGCTCAACATCTGGGTTCCTGCAAAGGCGTCCGGCGCTCCAGTATTGGTCTGGATCCATGGGGGCGCACTCGCGACCGGATCAGGCGCCGACCCTTTGTATGATGGCACCGCGCTCGCCAAGTCCGGCCTGATCGTCGTGTCGATCAATTATCGCCTCGGCGTACTGGGCTATCTGGCGCATCCCGGTCTCAGTGCCGAATCGCCGCAGGGAATCTCGGGCAATTACGGTTTGCTCGACCAGATTGCAGCACTCCGATGGGTGAAGGACAACATTGCAGCATTCGGGGGCAACCCCGCAAACGTAACGATCGCAGGCGAATCGGCGGGTGCGTTGAGCGTCATGTATCTCATGGCGTCACCGCCGGCACGCGGTTTGTTCACCAAAGCAATCAGCCAAAGCGCCTATATGATCTCCACACCGGAACTGCGCGAGACCCGATTTGGCTCAGGCGCGGCGGAGACGCTCGGGACCGCCCTCGCGGAAAAACTAGGCGCGAACTCCGTGGCCGAGCTGCGGGCGCTCGATGCGGCACACATCACCGCCGGCGCGGCGAAAGTCGGCTACCTGTGGTCGGGAACGATCGACGGACGCATTCTGCCCCGCCAGCTGGTCGATGTCTTTGATCACGGTGAGCAGGCAAAGGTACCGCTGCTGGTCGGCTTCAACAGCGGCGAGACTCGCTCGCTGCGCATGCTAGTCGCGCCCCTGCCCGCCAACGCCTCCGCTTACGAGACGCTGATCCGTGATCGCTATGCCGACCTGGCCGACGCTTTTCTAAAACTCTATCCCGCGACAAACCTGGAGGAGAGTGCGCTGGCCGCGACCCGGGATGCGATGTACGGCTGGACGGCAGAACGGCTGGCGGCCAAACAAGCAGCTTTGGGCGAGGGCGCGTTCCTGTACTATTTTGATCACGGCTATCCCGCCGCGGATGCCGCGGGGCTGCACGGCTTCCATGCCAGCGAGCTTCCTTACGTCTTCGGTACCGCCGATGGAACGCCGGCCCTATGGCCGAAGGTGCCTGCAGAGCCGGTAGAACTGAATCTCTCGGCGGCGATGATTGCGTATTGGGCGGCGTTCGCACGCGACGGTGTTCCTCAAGCCGGCGGACAACCGCACTGGCAGCCATACAACTCGAATCGGTCGTACATGAACTTCGCCGATGCTCCGATCCCGGGCACGCACCTATTGCCTGGCGCGTATGAGTTCAATGAACTGGTCGTGTGCCGCCGTCGTGCCAACGGCGGCATTGCGTGGAACTGGAACGTGGGCCTCCTCTCACCGCCGCTGCCGGCCCAGGTGTCAGCATGCCGTTAATCGCTCCTAAGTCGTTGATTTATTGTATTCTTGAGCGCGAATCAGTTGACACCAGCGCGTCCCTCCCCAAGAATTCGCGCCCTGTGGTGAAGTAGCTCAGTTGGTTAGAGCACGGCATTCATAACGCCGGGGTCGAGGGTTCAACTCCCTCCTTCACCACCACACTTTTTGCGGCGAGTGAATCAGCGACGATCCACGCGGCAGCAGCCAATAGCAGGTTCACGAGGATCTCGGACCATTGATTTTGGGGTGTGCCTGCCCATTTGGGTCGAGGCTGCGCTAGAAAACTCGGAACCCAAACTAAGAGGCCAAACAAACTCATCATGATCGCTTCGAGAGTGGCCGCTAAGCGGGGAAGAATCCCGACCATGATGCCAATTCCAGCCGCGATGTGACCAAGCCCAGTGAGGTAAGCCCATCCCAGCCTATCCGGAAGCCACGCGGGCACCATGCTGGCGGTGTAATCGGCGTAGGCAAAGTGTGACCACCCGTAGAAGACACACGTCAGGCCAAACAGGACTTGTGCCACGCGCACCATGCGTTTGGTGGCGATTGGCATCTCCAATCGCTGCGATCGCAATCGCAATGTGACCCATAAAATCCAGGCGCCAGCAAGGGAACTTGAAGCTTCGCATAATCCGTACCACGAGCCGATGCTGAGCGGATTGGACAGGATCGGAGGTATGCCGGCCACGGCCCACATCGCCTGGTACACACCGATCGCCAACAGGCTCGGCAAGGCCGTACGTGAAAAGCAAAGCCCTGCACTGGCGGCAAAAAGGACTACCGCCGATCCGTGGAGCCAAATTTCCCGACCGCGAATCCAGGCAGGTAGGAACCGCCACATCGGGGCGAAGTCGCCATAGGTGATGCTCACGATAGCGATGCTGGCTGCGCCGACCGCAAACAAGGCATGACCGGGTCCAATAATGCGCATTGAAGAGGATGCCTGCAGCCTAAAATCAGCGCTTGAGTTCAAAAAGCGCAACGCTCGAACTATCCTCTGCGCGATCGAAGATAATCTCCTTCCCGTCTGCCGAGATATCGAAATCGCCGAGCGCAATCTTCGATGGCAGGTTGGTGAGCTGACGCTGCGCACCGGTCTGTGGATCCAATAGCCAGAAGTTCTTGTGACCAACCTCGACGCGAAGTATGACGAGCGAGCCGCTGCTGCGCTCGAATGCGACCCGCCGCGCACCCCGGGTCAGGATCGGACTCGCCATGGCGTATGTCCTGCCGTCAGGCCCGGAGGCTCGCAGGGGAAATGTCGTACCCAAATCCGCGCCGGAATACACCAAGTACTTGCCGTCCGGCGACCAGGTTGGATCAACCGAATACTCCGAAACCAGCGGCTGGGGCTCTCTGCCGTCGAGAAAGATACTGGCCAGACGAGGTTCGCCGTCGCGCACGATTGCACCGATGATTGAGAGCGAATCAGGAGCCCACGCCAAAGCGCCGCGGAGGCTGAGTGCAGTACCGATTGTTCGCGGGTGTCCCCACCGTCGCTGTCGATCACGACGCCGCCTCTGCCGACTTGCCCTTGCTCCCCTCGGCCATTACAGGCTCCCCCGCAACTTTTCCGCAGTTTCAATGATGCGGTGCGCGAGGAGAAAACGCTACCTGCGACCGAGGATTCTCACCAGCGGAAGGTTGCGCCCAGGGTCGGCCCTGCCAGTTTCACGTCATGTAGCGCCCCATTACTTCCCAAGTCGTAATAGAGGTAGCGATAGGCAAGAGTAAGACCGCCCCAGCCGAAATTGTAGCCGACACCGAGGACGGCATTGGCGGTAGTGGAATTATTCGAGCCGGCCCCAAAATCCAGTTCGAATGGCAGATACCACCTGCCGCTTTCACCCAACTGTACGTGACCCAGGGTCCCGAAAATCCCGTCCACGAAATCGATTGACTTCGACACTCTGCCGGACTGATCCAGGGCTCCGTTCGGGCCTGAGAAATTCCAGCTGGCGGAAGTGCTCATGTTCGCGTATCGAACGCCGCCGATCAGGTCGAGCTGCAATCGGCTGGAGTCTACGACGGTGTACGTCCCGGTCAGAGTGGCGACAGCTCCTTCCAGACTGCTATCCACGTTTGCCGATACCGGGAGCGAGATGATGCCTCCCGGACCATTCAAGTCGCGAACTGTCGATCTTACATCGGCGAAATGGACGTACACGACGTCGTAGAAAATGCCCCAGTCCCCTTTGCGTGCCGTGCCGGTCAGCATGGCCGCAAACTTGAGATTTGACAGATAGTCGCTGGGACCAAACTCCGCGATTGGACTGTTCCCGCCCGGAGGGACGTCGAAATTCAGCGTGCCATGAATGCTGGGCAGCCAGAGATACGGTGTGATGGCGAACTCCCAGTTGTCGCCTGCCGCTGCATTCGCCGTCGAGAAGACGATTGCAATAGTCGTCGCGATGGACACTCGCAGCAACTTCTTAAGGGTCACCTTTGGGTGCTCCGCGCCGTACGAATTTGGCATTGGGGACTCTGAGTGGTTGAGAGGGTGCGATCACCCGTCGGGTGACCGCACCCGGTGGTTGCTATTTCGGACCTGGCGCCGGCTGCACTGAAATGGCAAGTGCTTCGGTATAGGTCACCTCCACCTCATCGCCCTTCACCACGCCTTTGAGCTGCGCTGGGTCGACGACCTGAACGTCGTACTCGTTGCCCTGGGGCCCGCGCAGAGTAACGATTTGCTTCTGGGAATTGATTGCCACGACCGTGGCAATGGCCGTCACCTTGCGACCGACCGCCCCGCCCGGCTTCGACCCCTGGGGCGAGCGAATCATCGCGACCTGCGCGTTCGGCGGCCCGGCGTCGCTCGTGCCGCGCTTCTTGAGCTGCAAGGAAATCGCCTCCGTGTATTCGATGGTCACTTTGTCGCCCACCTTTACCTGATCGAGATTTCTCGCCTGTTCGCCCACGCTGACCGTATGAAACTTACCCTGCGAATCGATCAAAGTAACGTCGCGGATGCCCAAATCGATCGCCACGACGGTGGCCGTCATCTTGATCGTTTGGCTCACCTCGACCTTACCGGGGGATCTTGCCACTTCCGCAGTGGCCTGCGCTTGCGCGACAAGCGGCGCGGCGCCGATCAGAATCGCTGAGATTGCAAATGCAATAGTGAATGTGCCGACTTTCATTGTTGGATATCTCCGGTTGTTCAAATGGGATCCTTCCGTGCCGAGGCGGCAGATCCCTTCGCGGGCCTGCCCCTCATGCGGGGCCGCATGCTAACTTGGGTCCTGCAGGCCGCCGGGGCTATTGGACCTTGGTCCCACGGTAATGCCTGCGGAACGCGCGCGTAGGCTAGCTGCGTCAGATATCACGCTCAATGCCGTTGCGAAAGATCTGACCGTCGACGTACAAAAGTCGGGTTATCAAAGGACAATCCACTGAGCGCCAGTTACCGGCGCTCAGTGCTGTCCAGTCGGGGCGATGATAATTTCGCCTAACCGTGTTCGCCTGATCCGGCTCCCGCCACACAACCTCCGCCCTCCGCGCAGACGACGACGTATGTGCTTCGCTTGTCGCAACCAGACACGCCGATTGTGTATTCAACGCGAGGCGTCGGCTGGTAACGAAAGTTGCCCATCGGCTCCTGAACATTCTCCCTCGATATCACTTGGCCGGTCGCCGAAGGACAATTGAACTCAAATTGGCCCCGCTTCGTCGCGGCATCAATGGCTGCCGGCTGCGCGGAATCGATTAGTGGCGTCGTCTGACAGCCTACCGTAGCCAACGCGACAGCCGCGCCCAGAGTCCATCTGTAAGTGTTCATGTTGGATTACCTCATTACGTACCAATCACGGGTTTCCCACTCTTTTTAAAAAAAGGGCTCACCAGCTGGGCGGGATCGCAGCCCCACTATATCGTCGGCGCTTTCCAAGTGAGAACGGAATGGGACCTTGATCCCATTTCCATTGCGCCTCACCAGCTGGGTGTTGCAACCGGTACGGGATCCGTCAGCCGCACATGTTCAGCTCGTCGGTTGTCGGTGAGATGGGTTTGGAATTGCTGCGTCACAGCAAACCGCGCTTATCTTGCTACTTCGAAGTAGCAACGCATTTCGCCAGCTCTTTGTAAGAAAATTCGTTGCCTTTGGCAAAGAATGCAACCGCCTTGTCCCATTCCGCCCCCTTGCCCCAACCGACCATGGTCGACACCAAGCGGGTACCGCCGTTGCGCAATCGCAGGAGCTGAATAATCTCCTGTAAATTGCCGTCTTCAGATCGAAGTTGCGCTGAGAATTCGTCATTCAGCCTGACCCGGTAGGTCATGATCTCGTTTTCGACGTAATTGACGATGCCGAGTGAAATCGTGCCGGGATCACCGATGGTCGCATTTTTGTTGTAGTTTGATTGCAGCGATCCACCGATGCGAAGATCCAGACGTACCAAGGGCGCCGCCCAACACCGAAGACCATTTTCGGTTGCCAAGTATCCTCCAGGTGATCTGGACGCGGCGCCGGGTAGGTGTCCTCCATGGGTCCGTCGATCTGACGAAGAACGCGCATGTCCGCATGGGGCCCACTTGGTGATGGGATCCTGAAGCTGCATCACGCCCTGCTCCACCAATTTCAACGCGACTGCGGAGGTAATCGGCTTGCTCATCGACGCAATGCGAAAGATCGTGTCTCGCCAGGCAGCCGCGCCTCGATATTGCGCAATCCCATGGCATCCAACTGCAGCAACTCGCCAGCACGCCAAACGAGGCACACGACGCCCGGAATATCGCCCGTCGTCACC
Source organism: uncultured Gammaproteobacteria bacterium (assembly GCA_963831765.1). Classification (GTDB taxonomy): domain Bacteria; phylum Pseudomonadota; class Gammaproteobacteria; order Steroidobacterales; family Steroidobacteraceae; genus Bog-1198. The sequence continues at coordinate 251,952 of CAWHRH010000006.1, read as the reverse complement.
GCATGACGGGCGGGCCCCGAAATGCACGCGATGAGTTCAGGGGAAAGACCGGAAGGGATGTTCGTGTCGGGCATCGCGCTTGAATCGTATCACGCGCTCGGCCCGACACTGTCTTACTTGTAATATCATATATGTGACGTAACATATTGATATATCTATACGTTTAAATAAGTCTATTTTTTTGTAATTCAAATGGGATGAGCAACGCGCTTCTAGGGCGAAACCGATCCAATCGCGTCGGCTGCGCATAGCGTTGTTAAGATACTGCCACTTCAACGAAGGGAAATTGACCTTGAGCACCCTCTCCACTCTCGCACGCCGATCCGGGGATCCATTCGCGGTGCCCATCTATTTCAACACGGCAGAGCGTGTCATAGGGTGGCAATGGCGCTACTACATCTGGCCCCGCATACACGATGCCGACTTCACATCGGTCGTCGATTTGGCCTGCGGCCATGGCCGCAATACCGCAAGACTGGTCCCGCTGGCCAATCGTGTCATCGCCGTGGACATCAACACCGAATGCGTGGATTTCGTGCGGCGCCGGTTCGCGGGGGAACCCAAGGTTCAGGTCTTGCAGAACGACGGTGCCAGTCTTGCTGGGATCGACAGCAACAGCGCCACCCTAGTCTACTGCTGGGACGCGATGGTTCATTTCGAACCGGAAGTTGTCGAAGCCTATGTGCACGAGATAGCACGCGTGCTGGCCAATGGTGGCCGGGGCTTCATTCATCACTCCAATTGGACAAAAGGCCTCGGGCAGGACTTCCAAACGCAACCTCACTGGCGCAATTTCATGTCGAAGGATCAGTTTGCCGGATATGTGCGGGCCGCGGGCCTCGAGATTGAGCGTCAGGATGTCATCGACTGGGACGCGAGCAAGCCCTGGTGGAAAACGTTGTGGGGCCTGCGGCGCTCCAAGCGTCCAGTCGCAGCGATCGATTGCATCAGCATGTTTTGCAAGGCGGCGCGGACCTAGGCCATGGGCTCGGCGACAGCGTCGCGAAAGATAGCGCTGATCATCGACTCTATGTACGGCGGCGGCGCCGAGAAGGTGGCGCTCACGCTGCGGCGGGCTCTCGAGCATGCCGGTCATGAAGCGCATGTCATCGCACTCGAGAATACCGGCCACTACGATGCCAGCGGCGAGCAGCGGCTGCACTATCTGGCAGCGCCGACCAAGAACTTTCTGGGTGGTCGCGCCTATGCGCGCCAAGCCGTCGAATTGAAGTCGACGCTCGCCGGGTTGGAACGCAGCGGGGGCCGGCCTTTCGATTTGGTCGTGGCGAATCTGATTCACTCGCAGCATGTGGTGGCACGCGCCAACTTGCCGAACGCTTGGTACTGCGTGCACGCCTCCATTCACGCGGCGTTGGCGCAATTGCTGCGAAGTAATCCCGCGCAATATTGGCGCCAACGTCGATTGCAGCGGGTGTTGAATGGCAAACGGGTGATTACCGTATCGCGCGGCCTGGAACGAGAACTCCGCGAGACCCGATGGCTCGCGCCGGCAAGCGTACAGACGATATACAACCCGTTTGAGTTCGGGAAGTTGCGAACCCGCGCCGCCGCGCTGGACGAGCCGCTGCCCACGGAACCTTTTCTTCTCCATGTGGGTCGCGCATCCCACCAAAAGCGCATCGATGTTCTGCTTGAAGCGCTGCGCCAAAGCACCAACGACCTGCCGTTGGTGATGCTCACAAACCATCCTGACAAAGTCGCCAAGCTTGCGCATCGTTTCGGAGTCGCGAGGCGCGTACGCCCAATCGCGTTCCGGCAAAACCCCTACCCCTGGATGCGCCAGGCGGAGTTGGTGCTTCTATCGTCCGACTACGAAGGATTTCCGCTTGTTTTGGTCGAGGCCCTGGCATGCGGTACGCCGGTGGTCAGCACGAACTGCCCTCATGGGCCGGACGAGATCCTGACCGGAGCGCTGGCTCATTGGCTGGTGCCGGTTGGCGATGCGCGTGCGTTGGCCCAACGAATGGATGAAGCATTGTCGAGCGACATAGACCTGTCCGATGCGGCAATTTTGAACCTGCTCGATGCCTCCACGGTGGCTGAGCAATACGCCGCGTTGGGCGATGAACGCTCCTAGCCTTGCGGCTACGCACGCTGGCGCCATCGTTCCGCTACGGCATGAAGGCAGTTTCGGATGGATTTGGACCCCAATGCGGCCCCGATGCGCAGCTGCCAATTCAAATACGAACGCAGGCTGTGGATCATGGTGAACACATCCTTGTAATGTTCGTGCCGGGTCGTGCAGTACGCTATTTTCAATGCATCGCATGCGATCGCAACGGGGGCCCGATAAATGCGTGAACGCGCGCCGAAGGCATCATATGCCCGCACGGTGAATCCCGGCTCTGTTGCGAGTATCAATGTCGCAACGCGTTCCATGATGAAAATTTTCATGGGCACGGTTGATTTGGATCGATATCGAGTCTGCTCGGTCAGCTTTATCCCAAGGGGATCAGTCGGATCCTCGGCAATGCGGAACATCGATTCGTTGATCTCCAGCCAACGGCGCCAGAAACGCGGCCTCGCGACGAAGTAATTCGACAGAACTTCGTTTCGCGAATCGGTGACGAGCGTGGCAAAATCGGTGGGCCGACCGATCCGTCCCATCAACTCGGTTGCAACGTCCAGCAGCCCTGGATGCTTGGCATCGCCATGCTGAAATACATTGAGGTAGTGGGCACTGTTGTGGATGCCCGGGCTGAAAAGTACTACATCTGTCGCAGCATCAGCGGAATCGATGAAGGAAGCGACGCGAAATGCGTCCAAATTGGTCTTGAAGCCGAACTTGGGCGATACAAAGCCATACAAAGTCTGCTCATCCAACGGCTGGCTCAACAAGAAATTGCGCATGGGCCAATATTCGAACCAATCGGGCCGTTCATTGGCGGAATTGTCCAGCACCAGGAATCCCGGGTCCAACGCCGACACAGGCGTGTAGTGATTCAATATTTGGTAAATGAGCGCGCTCATGTGTCAAGAATAGCAGTCCTCGCTGGCGGGTGTTCATGAGCTATTGATACACTCGAGTCCGAGCCGCATTCCCACAATGGAGGCTTCATGAGTTCCCTACCTTCCGTGGCGTCTCCATTAGACCCTTCCTCGACTGTCGTCGCATCCTGCGCTGAGTTGAGCGAGCTGCTTCATCGACAACAGAAAGCGTTTCTCTCCGAGATGTCGCCGGCGCGCGCGGTGCGCGTGGACCGACTCAATCGTTTGAACCGGCTCATCGAATCGCATTCCGCAGAATTCTCGCAGGCTATCGCGAATGACTTCGGCACACGCTCCGCCACCGAAATTCGCATCACGGAAACCTTGATGCTTCAGAGCGGGATTCGGCACGCGATTCGCCATCTGGCGAAATGGATGAAGCCGCGGCGGGTTTCAACAGCGATGGCCTATCAGCCCGGCAAATCGATGATCATGCGGCAACCACTGGGGGTTGTCGGCATCATCAGCCCTTGGAACTATCCGCTGCAGCTGGCACTGGCGCCGCTCATCGGTGCGCTTGCTGCGGGTAATCGCGCGATGATCAAACCCTCGGAATTGACCCCGGCCTTCTCCAGAGTGCTGGCCGAAAGCATCGCCAAGGCCTTCGCGCCTGATGAGGTTGTCGTAGTCACGGGTGATGCCTCGACCGGAAGGCAATTCGCCGCCCTGCCCTTTGATCACTTGGTTTTTACCGGCTCCACTGCGATAGGCCGCGAGGTGGCACAGGCGGCCGCAAAGAACCTGACGCCGGTCACTTTGGAGCTGGGTGGCAAGTCGCCCGCCATTATCGATGCGTCCTGCACTCTCGATTCGGTCATCGACCGCATTGCCTGGGGAAAATTGATCAACGCCGGACAGACCTGCATTGCCCCTGACTACATGTTGGTGCCACGGGGCGATACCGACCGCTTCGTTCAAGCGCTGCGAAGCAGCATGATCCGCATGTATCCGACATTTCGCTCAAATCCGGATTATTCGGCGATCATCAGTGAACGACACTTGAGGCGATTGCGCGAACTGGTTGAAGACGCACGGGCGCGCGGCGCGACAGTTGTCGAGATCGAGCCGACCGGCACCGCTTCGGTACCGCAGGGTCGGCAGCTGCCGCCGACCCTGTTGCTCAACGTAAACGACAGCATGCAGGTGATGAACGAGGAAATTTTTGGCCCGATCCTGCCCATTGTTCCCTACGACACCGTGGAGGACGCCCTGGCATACGTAAACGCTCGCGAGCGGCCGCTCGCCCTTTACTGGTTCGGCAATGATCGTGCTGTGCGCGATCAGGTTCTCTGCGGCACGATCGCCGGTGGCGTCTCCATCAACGACACGCTCATGCATATCGCCCAAGAAGAGCTGCCATTCGGCGGTGTGGGGGCTTCAGGACAGGGCCACTATCACGGTGAATACGGATTTCGACAGTTCTCCAAAGAGAAGCCTGTTTTCATGCAATCCCGCTTCTCGGGCGGTGGTATCGTTCGGCCTCCGTACAAGCCCTCGATTGAGCGCATTTTGACCTGGCTAGCGCGCTTCAGTTGATTCGCAGGCCGGGTCCGCACCCGCCGCCAGATCAGACAGCTGATTCCAGAAATAGCGCACGGCATTGACGCGCGTGCCATCCAGCGCCGGCTCCTCCTCGCACGCAGTCTCAACACCGCCTAAACGCTCATAAAAGCGCCGCGCACTCAGGTTCTTCTCGTAGGCCCACAAGTGAAGCATCGGTTTGGAGGCGTTTTGCAACACCTCTGCTGCTATCGCTGAGATCAGCCGTCGACCCAAGCCCTGGCCCTTCAATTCAGGCACGACGTGCAGATTGTCGAGCAGCGTCCCCCACTCCGGATCCGCATCGATGAATGCGCAGGCAAAGCCGCGGATCTGTCCGGCTTCCTCATCCACCAGGATCAGCAGGTTTTCCTGAGTTTCATCGGACAGGCGAGAAACCCAGAGAACGCGGCGATTCTCATCCAGCGCGCCGTCCAAGAATTCATCCCGAAGAATGCCGCGGTAGGCGGATCTCCAACTGTTGGCGTGGAGCATGGCGACAGCGGGCGCGTCCGCCGCTCGGGCCGCACGAATGGTCACATCCGTAGTCGACTGCGGCTAGGCGCCCGGTCCCGACAACAACCCGACGAGAGCCGCGGCGGATCTCACCTGCATCTTTTGCATGACGCGTGCGCGATGCACTTTGATCGTCTTTTCCGCCGCGCCCAGTTCCGCGGCGATCTGCTTGTTGAGCAATCCGCGGGTAATCAGCTTGAGCACCTGCAATTCGCGCCGGGTCAATTTCTCAACCCGCATCTCGACATCGCGTCGCTCCTGACGGGCGGCGCGAATGCTTTCATCCTTGGAAATCGCCTCGCGCACCGCCGCTACGAATTCCGTTCCGCGAACGGGTTTGGACAGAAAGCTCACCGCGCCGGCCTTCATGGCCTTGACGGTCATCGGAATATCCCCTTGACCCGTGACGAACACAATGGGTCTTTCCGAGCCGCTATTGCGCAGCGCGCGCTGCAGCTCCAGTCCGTCAAGACCCGGCATCCGCACATCGGCAACGAGACAGCCGGGAATCTCGGTCTGGTGTTCCTGGAGAAACTTGACTCCCGAATTCCAGGTGCGCACCGCGAATCCCTCCACACGAAGCAATCTGCTCAGCGCGTCAAGAATCGAGGGTTCATCATCGACTAAAAATACAACTGGCTGCGTCTCCATATCCCTTTTCCCGCTCCTTTTTGTTCCTCTCCGGCCAGTGGCCGGCTGAGCAATCCTTTGTCATAAGGAGACTAGCCTTGTTTTCTTGTATTTGCCACCTCACCACCGTTGCAGCAACCGATCGGCGACCCTTCCGCGATGCAACAGCAATATTCCACGATTTGGACGGCAGAACGCAAAATTTGGCCCGGCGCCAAGGGAGGGTGACGCCGGGCCAGAAGGGGCAAGGAGCCGAAATCGGGGTCCCTTAAAATGGTGGACCTGTTCCGCACGATCGCCATCGCGCCGGATACGATGCATTTGATGCCCGTGGTAAAGAGTCCACGAAGCGATCTCGGATCTCCATGCCTGTGGCTAGTATTTATCCAGCGGGCGCTCGATGCCGTAAGACCAAGGGCGTATTGCGCGGTTGTACCCCCCAAGCCGGCCAAGGCGAAGCAGATCGCGAGTGGTTCGCACATTGAAATAAGGCGGCAATGTTGGGTATGGGACCTAGGTCCAATCCCCTATCGGATCAGACACGACCATAACACCAGGGTCGGCCAGTGGCGCTGTGTTGCGCCTTGTCCCCAGAGTATACGCCGCATATGAGAAAGGCTGCCAGCTTCGGATCTACCGTCATACCCGGCGAAGTTTCGCAGCCCCGCGACGCGTCCCGCGATACGACAGGACCGCACACCTGGCGTTTTCCTCCCGCGCGACAGTTGCGCGCAGCGGTCGCGGTCAGCATCGCTTACTACCTCACGGCGCAACTCGGCGCCGCACTTGCATTTCCTGGATCACCCGTCTCCATGCTGTGGGCTCCGAACGCGATTCTGCTGGCCGCACTGGTGCTCGCGAATCGCAAGGACTGGTGGGTTTACCTCGCAATGGTTCTGCCGGCGCATCTGCTGGCTCAGCTGCCCCTCGGCAATGTCTCTTCGGTACAAGTGCTGATTCAATACATCGTCAATTGTTCAACCGCACTGATCGGCGCATTTGCGCTCTCCGCTCTTGCGCCGGACACCCGGCGTTTCGACCACTTGAAATCGGCGTTGATTCTCATCGCATTTGGAGCCGTGCTTGCCTCATTGTCCACCAGTGTCCTCATGGCGGCCGCTTTTGTCGCGCTCGGCATCAGCGATGCATTCTGGACCACAGCCATCGCCCGCACGCTTACCAATGCCTTTGCAATTCTGACCCTGGTGCCGCTCATCGTGCACGCCGCGGCGTGGAATCGCAAAAGATGGTCCATGCCGACGCTGCGATCCGCGGAAGGCTGCTTGCTGGCCGTCACTCTTGCGACCGTCGGAATTCTGGTGTTCGCGGCGCCCCGCCTTAGACCCACTGATTCCATCGCAATCATCTATGCACCGTTGCCGATGCTTTTGTGGGCCGCGGTGCGCTTTGGGGTCGTCGGCGCAAGCGGTTCAATTCTATTTCTTGGAATCCTGGCCACCTGGGGAGTGATCAATGGCGGTAGTCCGTTCGGCACGCAGTCTCCGGCGCAGATTGCTCTATCGCTGGATCTCTATCTCGTCGTCACGTGCATGCCCTTGCTGTTGTTGGCAGCGGCCCTCGAGGAACGCAATTCTCTGGAATCGGCAAAAGAGACCAGCGAAGCGCGCATGCGAACGCTATTCGAAAACAATATCATTCCGACGGCGATTTGGCGGCGCGGGGGCGGAATAACCGACGCCAACGATGCGTTTCTACGATTGACCGGGTTCGAGCGCAGCGATCTCGAGAGTGGACGGCTTCGAAGCCAAATGCTGGCCATCGGGGCAACGCAGCCGCTGGACGGGCGACGCATTGCGCCCGAGGAACGCGAACTATTGCGGCACGACGGCCGGCGCGCTCCCGTTTTGGCAGGATCCTTCCCCTTCCCCGGGCCCGATGCCGAAGGAGTCTACGTCGCCTGCGATTTATCGAGTATGCGGCGCGCCGATGAGGCGCGGCGCCAGGCCGATCTTCTCCACGCCGCAATTTTGGCCTCGATACACGATCAGATCGTCGTTCTCGATGCTGACGGCATCATCATCGAAGTCAATGAGCCCTGGAGGCGTTTCGAGCGCGCGGCACTGCACCCCTTCGAGAGCGCGCGCGTCGGCAGTCACTATTTGGAAGCGTACGCAGCCGCGGCTGCGACGGGCGATGCAATGTCGGTGGACTTGCTGGCGGGAGCGCGAGATGTCCTTGAGGGTTTGAGTGCCCGACGCCATTTCGAGTTCTCCCTCGTCACCGCAGACGACTTGCGGTGGTTCGAGATCTCCATCGAACCGCTGCGTCGTCGCGCCGGAGGAGCGGTGATCATCCGCTCCGACATTACCGAACGCAAACGTGCCGCCGCGCAGGCGGGCGAGCAGCGCCACCAATTGGCGTTGCTCGGCCGCGCGGCCGTTCTCGGAGAGCTGTCCGGCGCATTCGCCCACGAGCTGGCTCAGCCGCTGACTTCGATCCTGGGCAATGCGGAAGCCGCCCTGCAATTGCTTGTCACGGGCTCGGCGGACCTGGCAGAAGTGCGCGATATTCTGCGAGACATCATTGCTGATGATGTTCGTGCTGCGGAAGTCATCCAACGTCTGCGATCCATGCTTGCCCGTGGAGAGATTCAACGGCAGCCGGTCGATCTTAATCAAGTCGTGCGCGAAGTCCTGGATCTTGCACGCGGCGATTTAATCACGCGCAGCGTCGCAGTCGGCATGCAGCTCGACCCCAACGCTCCGGCAGTGCTCGCCGACCGGGTGCAACTGCAGCAGGTCGTACTCAACCTTGTGGTCAATGCCTGCGAGTCCATGAGCGGAGTCGTGCCCAGCGAGAGGAAACTTATCATCGCGACCCGGCTCTCCGCCGATAGCAGTTACATCGAATGTTCGGTGTCGGATCGCGGATGCGGCATTGCGGCGGGAGATATCGAACGGATCTTCCAGCCGTTTGTCACCACCAAAAAACAGGGCTTGGGTCTCGGCCTGGCAATCTGCCGGTCGATCGTCGAAGCGCATGGAGGGAGGCTCTGGGCCGAGCGTGGCGCCGACGGCGGCGCCGTCTTCCGATTTACAGCCCTCATCGATACATAGCGAGATGATTTTGCCGCGGCCCCTCATTGCGATAGTGGACGACGAAGAGTCAGTTCGGCGCGCATTATCGCGGACCTTAAGAGCCTCGCGCTTCGACGTCGTCGATTTTGCATCCGGCCAGGAATTTCTTGATTCCGTTGCGACACGCGTACCGGATTGCGTGATACTCGACTTCCAGATGCCGGGGCTGACCGGCCGCGATATTCAGCGGCGACTGACGGCAGCAAAAATAGGTGTACCGATCATCGTTGTCACGGCACATGATCAACCGGCCGTCCGCGAACAATGTCTCGCCGACGGCGCGATCGCGTATCTGGCGAAACCACTGCGGCGCGAGCAACTAATTGCCGTGATCATGTCCGCGCTTGCCGAAAGCGCGCCGCGCTAATGATCCAATTTGACACCATGCGGGATCCGCAGTGTCTGCCCCGAAACAACGGCTTCAGGCGCTGCGAGAACGTCGCTATTGGCCTCGAATAGGGCTTGCGCCAGAGCCGGGTCGCCAAAGTATGACGTGGCTATCATCGCCAGCGTCTCGCCGCGCTTTACGATGTGGTAGCGGGTATGGCAGCCGGCATCGATTGACACCGGCCCGGTCGCCATCCCATTAGGATCGCGATTCATTTCGCGGAGACAATGCTATTTCGCGGGCGGGGCGATTGCGGCCTTATACTGATCCTTGCTGATCTCCGACACCTGAGAACTTTGCAGGGTAACCTGTGCGCCGCTGGCCGCGTCCTTGAATACCACCGCCTGGCCCTTCTTCTGCGAGATCGATGTGGTGTAGAACTGCTGGCCGGATTGCGGGTCCTTGACCATATAGTAGGTGGTGCAAGCGCTGAGCGTCAGCGCAATCATCGCGATGAGTAGGTATTTGGGGTGCATTGTTGTTCTCCTTAGTATTATTTGTCAGCTGACGCCATAGCCTCGGCCCTGCATGCAGGCACCGAAATTTTTCTGGTAGTCGGCGAGCTTCGCATTGTTTGCCGCATTTTGCTGGGCCTGCTGCGCCGTCTGCTGTTGCTGCGCTTGTTCCTGTGCCGCGGCCTGTTTCCGCTTCTTCGCGCTGCCGCTGACTGCCCCGACGCTGGCACCGATCGCGGCGCCCTTGCCTGCATCTCCTGCAGCGGCACCGATTAAAGCGCCGCCTGCGGCGCCTCGTGCCGCACCCCCGGCAACTTGACCTTGAGGCGGCGGCGGCGCGGCCTGTGCTTGCTGCGTCTGTGCGGTTTGCTGCGCCTGCTGTTGCTGCAACACCTGGACCGGGTCGTAGCCGGTCTGTTTGGTGGCCCAGGCGTAGCATTCAGACTTATCCTGCTGCTGCTGCGCGTCGCTTTGTCCCTTGGCTGGGTAAATCACGGGCGCGGCCGGAGCAGCGGTGGGCGTCTGTGCCGACGCGACGGCACTGAGCAGGGTGACCAGCCCGCCAAGAGCAAGGGTGACCAGAGGACCATGGAACCGACGAGTTTCTGAGAGTGGGAGCATGGCGGGTTCTCCGTGGATGGCAAGTATCATGACTGACGAGATACGGCGATTTCTGCGTTCGGACCATCGGACTTAGGTCCCATCTACGCATGGGTCGGAAGTCTGGTTTATAGCACGCGCGCCTGGCGTAATACTAAGGAAAACATGCAAACCAAAGCGGCAGGGATTGGGGCCACCGTACTGGTGCTTGGCTGCATCGCACTTGCCCCCACGGGGCGCGCCGAAACGACGCACGAGTTCTGGCCGGAGCTCGATCTCTGGTACCGGTTCACCGATGCTTGGAGGCTGGAATACGTCGCTACGGGCACGCGCGATGACTCCGGCGACAGAACGAGTGGAACATCAGCCCTATATGTGGACTATCGGATGAACGACCCGATTTCCTGGCGCGTCGGCTTCGAATATATCAACACCCTTCCCGACTCTCCTGGCCAGAACAACACAGTCGAGCATCGCGTGTCACTGGACTTCAACTACCGATGGCATTTGGGCGATGAGGTTCTGATGACCGATCGTACGCGGCTCGATCTTCGCGACATCGAAAGCGTCGACTCATATCGCGTGAGAAACCGAGTGCGCTTTGAGCGGCCGTTTAAACTCACGCGCACGACATTGACGCCCTACCTCAATGCCGAGCTCTACTATGACAGCCGATACGACGCAGCAGTGACCCGCCTGCGGCTGGAGGCCGGGAGCATTGTTTCTCTCGGTAAGATCTGGGAAGCGGATTTTTACATCGGAGGGCAGCGCAATTATCAACCCACGGATAAGAGCACGCTGGCCTTGGGCATTACAATCGCGGCAAATTTTTGAAGGTGCAATCGCGCCAAGCCGTTGCCCCCGCCTCGCCTTTCGGTCGCAACGTGCGGCGGGCGGGTCGGCGGCCCATGCCGCCGCCCCTCCATGCTCAAACCTCGATCAATAGGTCAACGGAAGCCTGGCAGCCAGAACAATGTCGGCCGTGGCATCGAGTTTGTTGTCGATTTGGAAGAATCGAGCGACCGTGCGCGCCGACAGCACCTTCGACATCTTCTTCACATATTTTTCCTTGACCTCAACCGTGTCTTTTTGGATCGACAGCAGTTCCTTGGTCATGTCCGCTGCATTGTTTTCGCTCATGGTGCCGCGCAAGGCGAGGTAGTCGGTGACCAATTTCACCTTACGATCGCCCAACTTGGTGCGATCGGCGCGGTACTCATCGTAAAGAGGCCAGAAAATCGTGCCTTCCGATTCGGTGATCAACATGTTGGCTTTGACGATGGCGCGCCGATCCTGACCGGCTTCCTTGCGCAGATCCTGGATGGCCGGTTCCAAGTCGGCGAACTTTTCGTTGATCAGGGAAGCGTCGTAACCGATCGCGGCGGTGGAGCCCAGCAGCGCCGCGGTGCCCGCGGTGGCGAGGGCGACGGCGCAAAGGAAACTCGTCTGCCACGCCGCAAAGCGGACTTTGGATCTAATGCTCATACCTGCTCCTTACAAACCCGTGTTGATGAATCCAGAATGTCAAGCGAATTCTCAATAGAATCCAAGGCTCGCGGCGTTGGTACGCCAAGCTTCTGGGTCCTTGTACTACACCGATCCCGCATACGACATCGGACCTTGGTCCCATCAGAAGACCAGCGGCTCTGGCGCAACCACGCTGACCGGCGCTGCCAGTATGGAAGGTAGCGGCCGCCAACTATTTCGCGGCTACCGCCTTGACGCCGGCCTTCTCGGCGGCTGCAGCTTCCTCGGCGCGCGCGCCGGCGAGAATATCGGGCAGACCGTAGTTGCCCTCATGACAGGCATATTCGTAAAGCATGCCGCCCGCCTTGCTGAATTCGTATTCACCGCCCCAGGCCTCGGTCCAAACGGTGGGATCTTCGACCTTGAATTGATAGAGCACGCGATCCGCGCCCGCACGTGAGAAGCGCTCGGTGACCTTGAGACTCTTCCACGATCCCAGGAAGGGCTGCGACTGCGGAAAGTTCGTGGTCTCCACCACCAATGCGTTGCCTTCGTAGTGGCCGATGGAATCCCCGAACCAGGGCCGCAATCCATCGCTGCGATGCACGCCATTCAAGCGGATGATGCGAACGTCGTGGACCATCTCCACCTCGATCGCTACCGTATCCTTGCCCTGCACGATTTTATAAGTGTTGTTGTAGAGCAGCGGCAGCATCACAGGACCCGCGCTGTACCCAAATGAAGTCAGACAGCGCTCACCCAGTCCGCGGGTTTCCGGATTGTCATTGACGTGCAGGCCGGGAGGCAATGGCGGACCATAGCGGCGAACCGCGGATCCGTCGGCGATGGCCTGGGGCGTAAATGCCGGAAGCCGTCCATTCACAGGGAAAGTAATGAAAGAGCTGCGCGGCTCGCCGTTCACGCGCATCACCGTGGAGCCTGGGTCGGTCCACGCGGCATTGTAATTGCAGTTGTTGCCGCGCCCGTCGCTGCAATCCGCGGGCAGATCCTTGACGGTGGCTTTGGGATCCGTCGGCTTGTTTCCCAGTGCGACCAAATCGCTATTCTTCTTCTCGAGCGCTTGAACTTCCTTTGCAGTCATCACCTTTCGATCGCCGTATTGCGCCGGGCGCTCGAGGCGGGTCAGCGAGGCATTGGTCCACGTGCCCTCGAAATCCGGCCGAGCGTCTGCGGCTCGCAATGGCGTCGAAGCATAGGCAAGCGTGATTCCGAACAGCGTCGCGATGAGTCTATGATTCACCATTCCAACCAACTCCCAGCTCTTTATTCTCACATTGAGTCTAGCTGACGTTGAGCCCGCACGACACCCGGTGCATGCTTAAAAAGATGCTTTGTGAGAAATAATGTATTATATAGAAACATCTCCTAATACATTGTTTTTGCGATGAAATAGTAACTCATGATCGCCGCGTTGTTGACGTCCGCAACGTTTGGCATGTTCTTGCTTGCCAGCTTCATTTTGAGGCGGCCGCGGCGCTGTCTCGGACCCTCAGCGCAAGCGCTATCCGACAAGACATGCCAACTTTCCGGTCTTGTAATTCACCGCTGTGAGGCAAATACTCGCGCAAGGACTTTGACGCTCTCCTCATTCTGGTTTGAAGGAGAATCGCAATGCAGCGTGCCACGACGGCGATTTATGCGAGTGCGGTATTCTTGATGAGTGCGTCTGCCGCGGCGGTCGAACCTGCCGCCTCATCCACGCCGGTGCTGAGGCAACAGATCAACGAGTGCATGACGAAGAGAATGGCGGCCAACAAGACTTTGTCTTACAACGAAGCCATGCGCGCGTGCAAAGCTTTGCTTCAGCCTTCCAAGGATACGCTCACCGCCAATAGCCCGGCGCCGGCCGCTGCGAAATCTCATTGATCAAGCCCGCTCGCCGGCATTCTATTTTTGAATGCTCGGCGCCGGCGCTTTCGGCGACTCGATATCGAGCTTCGGCACGCCGAATTGACCTTCCAACTTGTGCAGCTTTTCCAGGTCGATGGCGCCAATGATGTTCACGATGGTGAACTGCCGTGGTTCACTCGCGATCAAGGCAAGGCCAATGGCTTGGTTGTTGTCAACCATGATGTAGATGTCAACGTCCGCGCGCGTCTTGCGGCTTCTGGTTTCCACCAGACGATTCCAACCCGGTGCCGAAAGCTGACGTCTCACTGCGTCGAGATCCGCCGGCTCGTACGCGAAATCCTTGTCGAAGGTGTAGCTCCTGACATAGATCCCCTTGAGGCCCTTGATGATCTCCTTGGTAGCGGCATCTTGCGGATCGTTGTTGCCGTCCAGAAAGTGCCCGGCCATCGCCAGCAGCGCAGGATCCAGGGTTATCACCACCGACTCCGTGGCTTTTTGCGCCAATGCTGGGAATTCCGGCAGCATCAAGCGTGGATTCGGCCCCGCCCACGCCAGCGCCGGCACGAACAGCGCGAACAATAGCGGCACATTCCAACGTCTCATTGGCAATTCCCCGAGCGGCTCAAACGCCTGGCGTCTCATCGGCCGCCGATGACGATTCGCTCTTGATCGTTTCGTAGGCCAGATTGAGCTTTTGACTGGTCATGCGCAGGGCTTCCACAACCTGGCGCCGCGCCTCGAGTCCGTTCTGCCGCGCGCGCTCCTGCTGCATTTGAATTTGCACGCCCACAATAATCAGCAGCGATGCTGCGAGACTTGCCGAGAGCCACCAGGTCGAGCGCTTCGACGCTCGCCACGGCATGGCCCGCCGCGACCGATCCGGGCGCGCGCGCGCCACGACCTGCGCCACCAGTTTTTGCGAGAACTCGTCGCGCGGGGCGATCGGCCTGAGGCTCGAGCGCAGCCCTGATTCAAGATCTTCGTTCATGTCGGATGATCCTCGCAGGTTTTCTCGCGCAGGGTGTCCAGTGAGCGCTTCAAATGACTCTTGACGGTATTGATGGGCATATCAAGTGTTCGCGAAATATCGAGCGGGTCCAGATCCTCTTGAAACCGCAACAGCAAAACCGCGCGCGCCTGGGGAGTCAATTCCTGCAGCAGGTCCCGCAGATGCCGCTGCAGCAGCGGATCGCCGCCCTCCTCCGCGCTGAAGAGCTGCTCTGCCTCGTCCAACGAGGTCATTACGACGCGCGAGCGGCGCCTGATCGCATCGATGGCTCGATTGGCCGTGACCTTGCGCAGCCAAAATGCGAGATGTTGATTGGATTCAATTGATTGCAGATTGCCGCTCAGTTGCATAAAAACATCCTGCGTCAGATCCTCCGCAAGATCCTTGGTGCCCAGCATGCGCAGTGCCAGGCTGTAGACGGATCGCTGGTGCGCCCGGACGAGCGCCGAGAGTCCGCTCGATTCGCCCAAACGCGCCCGCGACAGTTGTTCATCCAAGAAACCAGAGTCCGCCTCATTCAATGTGAGCGTGTCCGCGCAAAGCCATCAGGATACGCAGTCTGCTCCTCACATCAATAAATTGGTCCCGTCCGCGCTTACCTTGGGCAGGTGCAATCGGCCTTCGAGCTTCGGCAGGTCGTCGATATTGATCGAACCGACAATATTGATGATGGTGAATTGCCGTGGTTCGCTCGAAATCAAAGCAAATCCCTTGGTCAGGTTATTCTCGACCAGAATGTACATATCAACATCCTCGCTTTTATCGCGATGATGCACCTGCATCAGCTGGCTCCAGCCCGGGCCGGAGAGCTGCTTTCTGACCGAGTCGATATCGGCGGAGGAATAGGCGAAGTCGGTGGGAAATTGATAGCTTCGAACCTGAATGGAGTGGATTCCCGCCAGCAGGTGCTTCGTGGCCGCGGCATCCTCATCCTTGTCATCGATGAACGCTCCCGCCATATGCAGAAGCCAGGGACCTAAACTGATGTTCACCGTCTCGGTAGCCTTGCCGGCCAACGAACTGAAGTCCGGCAGCTTCAAGCGCGCATCTTGTGCCGCGGCAAGGGTGGGTAACAGCAGGCAGGCCAGGGCCAATTTGCCGATTCGCGTCATTTTAAGTCTCCTATCCTTGGCTCAGAGAAATTCTTGAGCCTCAAATAGGAATACGAACTGGATGTGTCTGCAGGGTGCAGACTCCCGCAATGTTAGGCGCTATTCCAGGTCGCTTTTGCGGCGATCCCGCTCCTTACGCCGCTCTTGACCAGCCTTGTTCGTGCGCCCGATGCCCCCGACTTCGTCCTGGCGCCGCGCGCCGGCGCGGCGGTCGGGAAGGTGCTTATAGACGCAGGTACAGGTGTCGGCCGTGCTGCATTCAGCCAGCGGTAGCCGCGGTGCTTCAGAGCAGAGAAATCGCGCGGCACGGCAGGCCTGCGCGGCCTCGCAGATCGCGCCGGTGGATCGAATGGCGACGGCGCGCCAGCGATGGGCGCCAGCGGACGCGTTTGCCCTGGACGGTTTTGAGCCCATAAGTTTTTGCGCCATAAGACACTCCCCAGGTAAATCGCCTACATTTGTAGCGAGGAAATGTCACAATATTTGATAGCTGTTTGATTTATATGGACACGCGCCCCATATTCGCCGGTCAATTCGTTACCCAGTGCCCGGTTTGCTAGAGTGATTCCGCGAAGCCTGAGGCGATGCCTCTAGAGGTAAACATAATGCTGAGTTGGCAGGCCAGGATATTGAACGGGTTCTTTCGCTTCACCATGAAGCGGCATGGCAAAAAGCCCCTGAGCGTCGAGCGGCTACGCAACATGACGCGAAATCCGCCGAAGAGCGCACTCTCGGTGCCGACCGGATTCAAGGTGGAAAGTCTGCAATCTGACCAAGGCCTGAACTTCGACGTGGCGGATTTATCGACACCCCGCTCGCGGACCCGTATCGAGCATTGTTCTGTACCTGCACGGCGGGGGCTATATTTTTGGGTCTCCCCAAGACTCACCGCCAGGTTCTGATCGCGATGGCAGGCTGCTTTTCGCGCGCCGGTTTACGGCCTCGACTATCGCTTGGCGCCGGAGCATCCCTTTCCTGCCGCGGTGGAGGATGCAGCCAAGGCGTATCGATGGCTGCTCGACCGCCATCCTGAGGCAGCCATCGTGCTGTCGGGCGACTCGGCCGGCGCCGGCCTGGCCATTGCGACCGCACTCGGTGTCCGCGACGCCGGGTTGCCGCTGCCTAAAGCCATCGTCGGCTTTTTCTCCGTATTCCGACCTGGCGGTCACCGGAGCCTCGGTCGAATCGAATGCGAAGAGCTGCGCGATGTTCACTCCCCGGGGTGTCCGGGAGGCGGCCGCGCTGTATCTGGCCGGCGCCGATGCGCGCGATCCGCGCGCCTCGCCGCTGTACGCGGATTTCAGCGGACTGCCGCCCATGCTGCTCTTTGCCAGCCACCACGAAATCCTGCGCGACGACACCCTGCGCCTGGCGCAGCGAGCCGCGGCGGCGGGAGTCAAAGTTGAATTGATCGTGCGCGATCGCCTGCCGCATGTGTGGCCGGTGTTCGTACGTCTATTGCCGGAGGCTCGTGATGCCTTTGCAACCGTCACCGCATTTGCGCGCCAGATCGGATGCACGCAACGCCGCATAAGCTCAAGGATCCGAGGTAACTGAGTGTCGCCAAATCATTTTGATGTATTGATCGTCGGCGGAGGACTGTCCGGAATCGGCGCCGCCTGCGCCCTGCAGAAAAATTGCCCGAAGAAAACCTATGTCATTCTGGAAGGCCGCGCGCGTATCGGCGGCACCTGGGATCTATTTCGCTATCCCGGAATCCGTTCGGATTCGGACATGTTCACGCTGGGTTATTCCTTCAGGCCCTGGGTGGAAGGCAAGGCCATCGCCGACGGGCATTCGATTCTCAAGTACATCAACGACACCGCCAAAGATCATGGAGTCGACAAGAATATCCGCTTCCATCAGCTGGTCAAGCGAGCGTCCTGGTCGTCGAAAGATGCGCTTTGGAGCGTCGAGGCGGAGGGTGGCGAAGACAAGCAAACGCTGCACTACACCTGCAATTTCCTGATCCTGTGCAGCGGATACTACAGTTACCGGCGAAGGCTACCTGCCGGAATTTCCGGGCATCGAGCGATTTTCCGGTCCGGTCGTGCATCCGCAAAAGTGGCCGGAAGATCTCGCCTATGCCGATAAGCGCGTCGTGGTGATCGGCAGCGGGGCAACCGCGGTGACTTTGGTGCCGGCAATGGCAAGGACCGCTGCCCAAGTGACGATGCTGCAGCGCTCGCCAACGTATGTGGTTTCGCGCCCCGAGCAGGATGCCATGGCCAATGTCTTGCGCCGCTACCTGCCCTCGAAGGTCGCCTACTTCCTGGTCCGGTGGCGAAACATCCTGTTCGGCATCTACTTCTTCAATCTCTGCAAACGCAATCCCGAGCGGGTCAAGAAGTGGATCCTCAATCAAGCACAAGCTGTATTGGGTCCCGACTATGACATCGGCAAACATTTCACGCCTCGCTACAACCCTTGGGATCAGCGCATGTGCTTGGTTCCCGATGGCGATTTGTTCGAGGCCATCAAAGCGGGTAAGGCAGCGGTGGTCACGGATGAAATCGACACCCTTACCGAACACGGCATCAAGCTGCGCAGCGGCAAGGAGCTCCCAGCCGACATCATCGTTACCGCCACGGGCTTGAGCTTGGTTGCGCTCGGAGAGGTTCAACTCGAAGTCGACGGGCGGGCGGTCGATCCGGCGAAAATTCTGAACTACAAAGGCACGATGTATGGCGGGATTCCGAATCTGGCCTCGGTTTTCGGCTACACCAATGCCTCCTGGACACTGAAGAGCGAGCTGACCTGCAACTACATCTGCCGCGTCCTCAATCACATGGATCGAGGCGGCTATCAGGTGTGCGTTGCCCAGAATGAAGATCCGTCGCTCACCGTGGAACCATGGCTCAATCTCTCATCAGGGTACATCCAACGAGTCGCGGACAAACTGCCGAAGCAAGGCTCGAAAGTACCGTGGAAACTACACCAGAACTACGTGAAGGATGTGGCGAGCCTTAAGTATGGCTCGTTGGACGATGGGGTCATCCGGTTCTTGAATCCCGCCGATAATCTGCAGCTGAGTTCTGCGCTGCCTGGCTGATTGGCGACAAAACGGATTACTGTTTACTGACTTTCCAGGTTCCGGCAAAAGACTGTCCGCCGGACTGACCCTTGGCGCCCAGCGACCAGGTGCCGGTGGCGTTTTTGGGATCGAAGGAACCGACGATGGTGACTTCGCCCTGCGGATCCGGAGGATAGTCGTAGGCGCCGGTAAGCTTGTCGACGGCGAGAGTCACGGTACTGAACTTCGCGTTGTAGTCTCCCATATCGGTTCCCACCGACACGGATGCCGTGAGCTTGCCGTCGCCGTCGCGAAGCAAGGTCAAATCGAAGCGGCCGGTTGCTCCACCGCCCTCCCACGACCCCTTCCACGTACCCACATATGGGTCGCCGTCGGCTGCAGCGGCGATATCGAACCGTGCCGCTGACCACGAAGTCAGCGCCATCACGAGGGCAAATACGGCAAATCTTCGCATGCGCGCGGAATCCTCTCATAACTTCGGGTAACTTGGATATGCGATCTTACTATTCGACGGCTTGGGCGAAGGGGACTAGCGTAACGGCAGATAAAATGCCGGAGCGCATCATGGCGGAAATCGCTCATTCTGTGGATTCGCGAGTCGTTGCACCCCATTCATTCTGGGGGGAATTGTTTCGCAAGGAAGATTGGTGGGCCGTATGGATTGGCCTGGCGCTCATCGGCGTGGCGGCGCTGCTGTTTGCGGGCGGCGGCAGCATCAAATGGATTGCGGTGGCACCCCAGAAATGGAGCCATCTCGCCGACGTTTCCGCGCAGCTAAAGCTGCACGCGGCGCAGTACGGGGCGCTATTCGTATTGTGGGCGGTGGCTTTCGGTGTCGGAGCCGCTGCACTGAAAATCAAGATCACGCAATTTCTGCCTGCCTTTCTCGTTGTCTACGTTGCCGCCGGCGCGATTTATTTTCTGGGACTTTGGGACCAGGCCGCCCACTACAATTTGGAGCCGCCGTTGGTGGCACTGGGATTGGGGCTGCTCGTTGCGAACACGGTGGGGGTTCCCCGCTGGATCGATCCCGGCTTGCGCGTCGAGTTTTACATCAAGACCGGCATCGTACTGCTCGGCGCCAGTTTGCCCTTGACGCTGCTTGCCTGGGCCGGTCCTGTGGCCATGGTGCAAGCCGCGATCGTGTCGTTGGCCACCTTTGGAGTCATCTACTTCACAGCCGTCCGGCTTGGGCTCGACCGCAGATTGGCCGCCACGCTCGGCACGGGTGGCGCAGTGTGCGGTGTGTCCGGCGCCATTGCCGTCGGCGGCGCGGTGGGCGCGCGGAAACAGGAGGTATCGGTGGCCATTTCGTTGGTGGTGGTTTGGGCCATCGCGATGATCTTCATTCTGCCTCTGGTCGCACGCGCCTTGAGTTTGTCCACCGGAGTGGCCGGCGCCTGGATCGGCACGTCCGAGTTCGCGGATGCCGCCGGTTTGGCGGCCGCGCAAACATACGGAGGATATGCGGGAAATGTGCCGGGAATATCGGGCAATCCGGATGCGGCGGTGAGCGCCTTCACGCTCATGAAAGTGATTGGACGAGATGTCTGGATCGGCGTTTGGGCCTTTGTCCTCTCACTGATCGCGACCACGCGCTGGGAGCGCACCGGCATACAGGGAAAATCGAGCGCAACGGAGATCTGGAGCCGCTTTCCAAAATTCGTGCTGGGCTTTCTCGTGGCATCTGCCGTCGTGACCTTGATCTCGCGCGGATTTGACTATGCCGCCTACAAGAAGGAAGTGTTGCCGGCGCTGGTGGGGCCGCTGCAGGTGTTTCGCACCTGGGCCTTCACATTTGCTTTTTTGAGCATCGGCCTGACGACGCGCATCCGGGAGTTTGCATCCATCGGTGCCCGGCCCTTCTATGCATTCAGCATCGGCGTGCTCGTCAATGTGGTGCTCGGGTTCGTGTTGTCCACGCAGGTGTTCAGCGAGTTCTGGAATCGGCTGGGTCAATGAGCGTCCAGGCCGGGGCGATGGGGGTGCAGCCTGAGTCGCGGACCGCCGCCTCCTCGTGCCTTGGGTGCCGGCACTTCAGTCACGCGCCTCGCGACATCGAGGCCGCCTTGCCGGGGCTGAGTACCTTGAGTTCCGGATACGCAGCGGTACGCGCGAGCGACGGCCTCTGTGCCGTCCATGATCGCTATGTTGCCGCCTCGAGTGTTTGCGATTCCTTCGCGTAGCCGGTCTCCAGGATTCGATCCATGAAAATCTCGCACTGTGCGAGCTGATCGAGGGCAACGAATTCATTTGGACGGTGCGCCTCGGCGATGTCTCCCGGTCCGCAAATGACCGTCGGCACGCCCATCTTCTGGAAGAGCCCGGCCTCCGTACCATACGAGACCTTGCCCACCGTGGTATTTCGCGAGAGCTTCATGGCCCACTGCACAATGGCGTCGCTTTCGGCCGCGGCCAGTCCCACCGTTTGACTCACCCATTTCAAGTCGATACCGGACTCCGGATCGATGGCCCGCATCTCCTTCGCCAGCGCTTCCGCATAGGTGCGAATTTCTGCATATAGGGCCTCTGGCGAGGCTTGCGGCAGGGTACGCATGTCGAACTGAAATACGCAGTCCTTCGGCACCACATTGGCCGCGATACCGCCTTGAATCAAGCCCGTGGACAGCGTCGTATAGGGCACGGTGAAGCCGTAATCGCGCCGTTCGATCTGCGCGAGACGATCGGCGAGTTGCCGTATGTATACGACCAGCCGCGCCGCGTATTCGATCGCGTTCACGCCGTGCGTAACATAGCTGGAGTGCGCCTCCCTGCCGTGCACGGCGCAACGGAAGCGATGAGTACCCTTGTGAGCAATGATGGGCTGCATGGATGTGGGCTCGCCGACCACGCAGCCCGCCGGGCGGATGCCATTCTCCTCGAGATCTCGAATCAGTCCGCGTACTCCCAGGCAGCCAACTTCCTCGTCATAGCTCAACGCATAGTGCAGGGGCGCATCGAGACGATTGGCATTGAGCGCGGCGACAAACTTGGGCGCCTGACTGAGAATGATGCCGATGAAGCCCTTCATGTCCGCCGATCCGCGCGCATACAGTCTGCCGTCGCGCTCCACGGCCACAAACGGATCCGTGTCCCAGCTTTGGCCATCGACGGGAACCACATCGGTGTGGCCTGAAAGAATGAGCCCCGGTTTCTTCGAATCCCCCAGGGTCGCGAACAAGTTGGCCTTCTGGCCGGTGGCATCGTGAGTCAGCCGCGTGGTCGCGCCTAACCCCTGCAGATAATCGCGCACCCATTCAATGAGGCCAAGATTGGAGTCCCGCGAGACCGTATTGAAGCTGATCAAGCGATCGATCATGGCGCGCGATGCTGCGCTGGGTGCATTCATGGCGAACTCACTGCCGCTGCGGGGCGCACATTATAGCCGTCCTAAGTACGCTATGCTTTGCAGTACCCTGGTTGCCGAGGAGCGCCGTGAACCACGAAGCACGCCTGTATGGCGCCGTCGAGGCCGGTGGTACCAAATTCGTTTGTGCCATCGGCGACGCCGGCGGCGCAATTCGCGCCGAGGCGCGCTTTCCCACCGCGGATCCCGTTTCGACGCTGACGAAAGTGCGCGACTTTCTGGTTGAGAGCAGCCGCACCTTGGGGAACATCAGCGCGATTGGCGTCGCCTCCTTTGGACCCGTCGTGCTGAACACCGCTTCGCCGCACTTCGGTTGCATCGCCAATACGCCGAAGGCGGGGTGGAGCCGCACCGACATGATCGGAATGCTGGCGCGGCAATTCTCCTGCCCCATGGGTTTTGACACCGACGTCAATGCGGCGGCGTTGGCCGAGCATCGCTGGGGCGCGGGACGGGGCATCGATAACCTGGTGTACCTGACTGTGGGCACTGGTGTAGGCGGCGGCGTACTGGTGGATGGCGCACCGCTGCACGGTCTCTTGCATCCAGAGATCGGTCACATCCGCCCGCGTCGCCACCCGCTCGATCTGAGCTTCGCAGGCGTCTGCCCTTTTCATGGCGACTGCCTGGAAGGCCTGGCTTCAGGCCCCGCCATCGTGGCGCGCAGCGGCAGAGAATTGCAGCACCTGGATCAATCGCATGCACAATGGGACATCGAGGCGGATTATCTCGGTCAGCTGTGCGCGCAACTCGTACTGACCTTGTCGCCGCAACGAATCATCATGGGCGGCGGCGTCATGAGCCAGCAGCGCCTGCTGCCTGTCATTCGTCAAAGGTTGCAGCATTGGTTGGGAGGGTACATCGATTGCAGCGAAATTCTCGCAGCAGCCGATCACTATGTGGTGGCGCCGGCGCTCGGCATTCGATCCGGCATCCTGGGCGCGCTCGCCTTGGGGCTGGGGGCCTAAGAGCCTGTCCGAATCTCCTGGCAGTCCTGCAGCGATCGCAGCATGCGTTTCAGGGCGAAATGCCGGTAGCTTTGCAGCGCCAGGGCGGCCACTTCATTCCAATCGCAATTCTTCGCGACATCGAGCGCGATCCAACCGTTATGTCCAAAATACGGCGGGATCTGATAGCGCGGATCCGCCGTGAGGAGGCTTTGCTGCTCCACGCCCACCCAAAAACACAAGGTCAAACGGCCGCCCGCATAGCGGGCAATCGCAAAGGTTTTCTTTCCGGCGAGCCACACCGGATGGCCGAATTGACTGCCCTCGTCCGCCTCGGGGTAGCTCAAGCAGATCTTGCGCAGATGTTTCAGAACGGCTACCGCGCGCGGCGCCTTGAAAGGATCAATCTGGCTCGCTGACAGCGCCTTGTCGGGCGCTCGCAGTTTGGGGGTTTTCCCAAGGCGCGCTCGCAGCGGCGCAGGCGCCACTTTCTCGTAGCCCTCGCGAATCAATTCGGCAATTCGCTGCCAATTCAATCCTCGATCAAGATTCACGCCCAACCAGCCCCGGGGTCCCACATAGGGGGGAACGAAGAAGTGACGGGGTTCGGCGCGCACATGTAGTTCCTGCGATCCCGAGGGAGCGGTCAGCCACAAGGCCACGCGCCCGTCGCCGTGATGGTTGACGACGTAGGTTGCAAAAGTCCTGCCGCACACCCGAAAATTGGGCGAGCCGTGCGACTTGAATTCCTCTGCATCCGGCAACCACAAGCACGCGTCGCGCACGGCTTGAGTGATATCGCGTGCCATCATGTCACCCTGATCACGGTACGACGTCCGTCACCAGCATGACTTCGCAGGCGCCGGGGCCCGTGTCATCCCTCACCAGGGAAGTCTTGAGCCACATCCCGTCATTGCGAACGCCATCCACCAGCTCGCCGCTCAAGGTCACCACCTGTCCCGGCCGCAGTCGCGACAACTGGCGCGCCACCGCCGAGTTCTGCGGAATGACATGCGTATTGGCGCTGTGAGTAATGATGGCCTCTCTCGAGATGTTGGTTGCCGCGGAGGTATGCCAGTAGTAGAAGCGATTCGACTGCGAGATATCAACCGTGCTCAGCACGCGATTGTCCGACATCGGTCCCCAGCCGAGCGCCAAATCTTCCGGGACCAGATCGGCCAGTGCATCAAAATGGTAGTGTTCGCTCGCCAGTACTCGAGCCGTCACCTGGTAAGTGGCGCGAACCGTCAAGGTCCAGCGCCCCATCATCACTTTTTGACCCTCCGCCAGGTTGCTCTGCTGCGGTTCGACTGCGGCGAGCACGCCATCGGGCTCGCGAACGGGCCGGCTCAACGCCCAGTGCCACGCCCCCCAGGCGATGTATATCAGCAGAAGGACCTTGAGGACGGGATGATTCCACATCCCCAAAGTCTGATCTGATCCTATGCCGCGTTCCGTGACGCCGGTCGGAACAACCCGCTATTTCAGCCTCTTTGCGCCCACACCTGGCACCAGCCGTTCTGAGGTACGCTCTTGCCCGCAAAGATCGTGCACGCAGCTGTGGCGTCGGTCGGTTTGCCCTGATATTGGGCGCAGCTGCCGCACTTCTGCGCAGGTTTGAAGGTCGCATACTTTTTGGTGTCGACTTGACCGTTGTCGTTTACAAAACCCAAAGCCTTTGCGGTAGGATCGTTTGGATCCAACGGCGGCAGTGGCGACGCCGACGCCTCGCGCGTCGCCAGGCCGATGGTCGGCAACAATGCGCCGGCGATAATTCCTTTCTTGATGATGGCTCGTCGTGAAATCTTAGGATTCATGCTGCGCCTCCGGTGAAAGAATGCACCATTGTCGCCTATCCCAAACAATTGCAGTAGTGTATTTATTCTAAGAAGGAGCGCACCGCGATATGACGGGACTCGATCTAAATAACATCGGTCGGTCAGTGACCAAACTGCGGGCGGTAATCCCCGAGGATGCCTTCACCGCGGGCATCCTGGGTTCGCAGCGCACCGGCAATGGCGTGGTCATCGACTCCGGCGGATTAATTTTGACCATCGGCTATTTGATGACAGAGGCCACTGACGTATGGCTGACCACGCCTGAGGGACGCGAGGTGGCGGCTCACCCCCTGGCATACGACCAGGTGACGGGTTTTGGTTTGGTATTGCCGCTGCAGAAACTGAATTTGCCGCCTCTGCCCTTGGGATCCTCCGCGGATTTGCGCGTCGGCAGCGAAGTACATATCTTGAGCGCAAAGGATTTCTCCGCCCCGCAAGCGGCCCGGGTGCTGGCGCGTCGCGAGTTCGCAGGCGCCTGGGAATACTTGCTCGAGGAAGCGATCTTTGCCGCGCCGGCGCACCCACATTGGTCGGGTGCCGCGCTCATCGACAACACCGGCGCGTTGGTCGGCCTGGGATCATTGCTGGTACGCGAAGCCATCGCGAGCGAGGAGGTCAACGCCAACATGTTCGTGCCGATTGATCTGTTAAAACCCATTTTGCACAGTCTCAAATCCACCGGAAGAGCGGACCGGCTGCCGCGGCCCTGGCTGGGAATCTACGCGGTGGAACTCGCGGGCAAGGTTTACGTGACCGGCGTGGTCGAAGGCGGACCGGCGCAAATTGCCGACATTCGCGAAGGCGACGTCATCAGCGAGGTGGCTGAGCATGACGTGAGCACGTTGCCGGATTTCTACCGGCGGCTGTGGGCCGTCGGGCCGGCAGGAATTGGGATACCGCTAACCACCATACGGGGCGCAACGCAGCTGCACTTGAATGTGCGTTCCGTCGATCGCGGCGATCTGCTCAAGCGGCCGCAGGCGCACTAAGGGATTTTGTCAGTGCAGGGCAACGCGGTTATCGCGACGACAGGAACCCTGACGCGTGAGCGCGGCCAAGGCCGCACAAGCATCGACGCCCGCAGCGTTGCCCTCGGCGAAGGTCAACGAGGAACTGGTATCGCGCAGCAAGCCATAAGCGGCCGCGGCCGACAGACCGGGGTCCTTCGCCAGCATCAAGGCAACCACACCGCTGACTTGGGCGGTGGCGATGGATACGCCCGAGGCAAAATCGTAGTGACCGCCTGGGAGCAAGGTCAGTATTTCGCGCCCGGGCGCATACAGAATGGAGGAAACCGAAGAACGGCTCTCTTCGCTGCCGACTTCAATGACCCCCGTCCGGTGCAACAGTCCATCCTGGGCCATGGCGCGATCGGCTGCTGCGCCGACGAACAACACGCCGCGACGTTGGCCCTCGCGGATGAGTTCCCCCAGCAACGGATCATCCGGTCCCGCCAAACTCAGATTGATCACCTGCGCATGCGCATCGAATGCGGCGGACAGCGCGCGCGCCAGCGTGAATGAATTGCAGTGGGCGGCGTCGGCGTCTGCCTCAGCCTGCCAGCATGCCTTCAAAATATACAGACGCGCGTTCGGTGCAATGCCAACAATGCCCTCGCCATTGTTGGCGACCGCGGCAATGACCCCGGCCATTTCCGTTCCATGCCGATCGCGCCGGAACTGGGCATCGTTCGTATCGACAAAATTCGCAGCCGCGGCAATGCTGCCGCGCAAATCCGGGTGAAGGATGTCGGCGCCGGTATCGATGATGGCCACTTTGACGCCGTCGCCGCGCGACAGAGAATGTGCGCCCGCAACGTCCATTTGCTGAAAACCCCGTTGCAACTCGACATAGGGATCGTTATAGGCGCTGGTACGCGTCGCGAAGGTCTGCAGCGGCTGCGTCAGCTTGATACGTTTGTCTTTCGCCAGCGCAGCGAGCAGCGCGGCACGGTCGGCCTGCGGCGGAATCTCCAACACGGCGCAATGAAGGTTCAGAGCCTGGATGGGCCAGGCGTTCACCTCGCGCAATCCGTATTCTTTCTCCAGGGCGCGCATGGTTTGGCGGGCACGCAAAGTCGGGCCATAATCCACGGCGGCGTCGTAGCCGCGCGGCGTGCCGCCGGCCTCGGCCACGAACGCGGTCTCTTCGCTTTGCACGGCGAGCACGATGTAGCGATCGGGCGATTGCGTTTGTTGATCGCCGAGCGCTCGCGAGTCGATGCGTAGCGGCGCGTCGCTGCAGGCGCCCACCAGCAGCGCCGCCAGGCACATCATGGCCCGTCGAATCACGGCGAATTATCCGGCCCGGGCTCCAATCGGCTCGCCTCCGCGAAGCGGACCGAGGAGTGGCGGCGCAGCTGTACCAGGGAAGAGCGCACCGGTTTCTCGGAATTCGAGGCCAGCGAGTACACGCCCGCCTCGCTCGGACCGGAGATGATCCGCAGTTGCGCCTCATCGAGAATCGCCTGCAATTCCACCAGGGTGATATTCGGCGCGAACACCGCGCGTATGACCTCGTCGCGCGATCGCGGTGTATCAATGGTCACCGTGCGGTATGGCGGCTGCGCCGCGGACGGGCGCAATTGCACCCAGCGCTCGACCAGCAGAACGGAGATCGATACCGTTACCGCGACAACGGACGCTGCCGCCAATATTCGCCAAGGCATTCGGCCGGGCGATTGCGGCGGCTCCGGCACTGCGGCTCTGGACTGCAGCGAGGCCAGCTGTGTCTGCAGACGCTTGAGCGAGGCGCCAGGCACGTAGTCGATCGCCGTCTCGCCGTCGATCTTTGCAAAAATGCGCTGCTCCAAACTCAGGTCAGCCCGGCAGGCTGGGCAGGCATCTACATGCGCCCCGACTCTCTCACGAGACAGCTCATCGAGCGTGCCGTTCACGTACCAGGGAAGCAACAGCGCGATCTCCTGGTGTATCGATGCATTCTCGAGTGGGTGGTTGTCGCTCATTCGGTTCTCATCGATGGTTCCGGCGCCGCGCCGCTCAATGCGGGAAACTCGCCGCTCAACGCGGGTAGATATTGACGCAATTTTTCGCGGGCATGAAACATACGCGCTTTCACCGTGCCGACCGGGCACCCCGTAATGACAGCAATTTCCTCCAGGGAATGACCCATCTGATAGGCCAATTCCAATGTCAGCCGTTGTTCAGTTGGCAACCGGCTCAGCCCTCGGCTCAGCCAATCGCGCTGCTCCGTGTCGAGGGTCGGATCAACTGTCTGCTCAGGATAGTCATCAATGCTGCGTTGACCGGAGTGATTCTTTTGGCGCCGAAAAGATTTGAGCGCCGTGCGATAGGCAATGCCGATGATCCACGTGGAGACCTGCGATGCGTTGCGAAAGTCCTGGGCGCTTTGCCAGACCACCAAGAACGTATCGTTGATGATCTCCTCGACATTTTCATAACGGGGAGTAAATCGTGACAGAAACCTCGCGAGGCGCCGGTGGTAGCCTAAATACAGCTCCTCCAATGCGCGCCGATCTCCCGCTCCGACGGCCGCCAGCAACGCGCTATCGCGCTCCTTCGGCGAATTCTTGGTTAGCGCAGTCATCCGCTACCTGCCGCTGATTGAGTTCTGGTCATTCCCTTGAGTACCTAATATGCATCAAAGGGTTGCAAAATCGAGGCGAATTTTAGAAGCGCCAAATCACGGTGCCGGTGAACCGCCCGTCCGCAGCAGCATTGTAAAACAATGCCTTAGCCTCGGCAGATGTATTGACATATGACACAGCCAGTGTCAGTGAGCGCCAGTCATAGGCGCCCCCAACGCTCCAATATGCATAGCCGCCGGAATCGGGGCCCGCGAGCGTGCTGTAGCCGACTCCGGCGGTCGCGGAGAACTTGCCGACAATCGGCCGCTGCACGCTTATCTCCGCCGATTTCTCCGCGACCGCCATCAGCTTGGAATACGGCGCGGCCACGTAGCGCGGCGAATTCGGCGAGTAGTTCAGGCTGACGTGCAACCACCCTTGATAAGCGGCGTCAAAATCGAATTCGTCGTAGTCGTAGCCTGCTCCCTCGTGATTCCATGGATAGGCGTAATGACTCGCGGCGATTTTGGCTTGCCAGTCCGGCGTGAAACTCCAGCCGTAGCCGATGAATGCACTGAGCTCGACATCCGTAGAATCGTAGGGATCGATTCGCGCATTGGAAGCAAATGCGCCGGCGATGAAGCCGCTCGAACTCGCATAGTGCAATTCCAATTGCAGCGCACCCTGATTGCTGGTGCGCGAGATGCCGCGCACGAAGTAGTCGCTGGTCAGGACTACCGAACCTCCCCAATTGTCGGCCGCCCAGCTCGTCGTCGAGCCGACCGTGAAACCCACGCACAAAATGGCCGCACCTGCGAGCCCGCGCACTACTTCACAACTGATTGTCGGCGCATCGATGCATCGCAATACAGGTTAAACCTTTATTGATTGCTTGGGCACCTACGCTCAGAAACTGATGGACACGCCCGTCCACGCAGACTAAATACCGATTATGGCCAAAGTAGTTTCGAAGGGGATGCTGCCCCGTTTTGCATTATTCGCCGCCACGTTGTTCACCGCGGCTTGCGCGGGCAACGGCGAAGGCCTCGATGTCAATGGTCGACCCATCGTACCGGGCGGCGGCCCGATACCCCTGTCCGCCGATTTCGATTCGCTTCAGGCCAATATTTTCACCCCGATATGCTCCGTGTGCCACCAGGGCGCTTCGGCCCCCGAAGGGTTGCGCCTCGATGCGGACAACAGCTACAACCTCTTGGTCGGTATTCCCAGCACGGAAGTTCCGTCGCTATTGCGCGTCAAACCGGGCGATCCCGCCAACAGCTACATCATTCAGAAGCTGGAGGGAATCGCCGCCGTCGGCGACCGGATGCCGCGCGGCGGACCGTATCTGCCTGACTCAACGGTTGCATTCGTTGCACAGTGGATCACCAATGGCGCACCGCCGGCCTCCGGCACGGCCGCGCCGGCGCAGTTCGCCATCACCTCGATCGTGCCGGATAGCGTGAATCCGGCAACTGAGTCGCCGCCGCAAATCTCGCTGGCGTTCAATCACGAGATCGATGTCAATCAGATCGATATGCGTTCAGCGCGCATCGAGAAACTGGCACCGGACGCTGCCGGAGCCGTGATGGAAACAATACCGGCCCGCATCTCGGTGTCGAACCTCAATGGAAAAGTGCTGATGATCTGGCCGGCGCGACCGCTCGGCAATGGCCGCTATCGGGCACTGATTCGTACCGCTTCGCCCGGGCTTCTCAGCGACATCGCCGGACGCACTGTGGCAATCGGCCCGACCAATGCTCTGGGGGAGAGCGAGGTTGCCGCCTTTGAAGTTGAGATCTTGCCATGAGACAACGAATGCTGTTGAGTGTGGCCATTCTGCTGATTGCCATGGCGCTCTATTCGGGCCGTGCTCGCGCTGAACCCTATCTCGCCGTGCAGGAAGGCTATAAATGCAATGTATGCCACGTCAACCCGACCGGCGGAGGCTTGCGCAACGATTTTGGCATCATTTACGCCAAAACACTGCTGCCTGCGGAAACCCTGGACGGCACTCTCGACGCTTGGACTGGAAAGATTCTCCCCATGCTGCGGATCGGCGGCGACCTGCGCGCCGATTGGAGCCGCGAAATCGCGCCCAATACCCCCAGCACGCAGGCATTTGCGCTGGAACAATTTCGCGTCTATGCGGATGTGGAACTCATCCCCAACCGGCTTGGCATCTACCTAGACGAGCAGGTGGCGCCCAACGGCTCGCAAAATGAAGAGGCCTATGTTCGCTACGGCAGTACCACGGATGGCTTTTACCTCAAGGGCGGCCAGTTCTACCTACCCTTCGGTTGGCGGCTGCAGGATCAGAGCGCCTTCGTCCGCGAGGCCACGGGCATCAGCATGGCCACGCCGGACAAGGGCTTGGAGGTGGGCTATGAGCACTCCTCTTGGTCCGCGCAATTTGATCTCACCAACGGCGCCAGTAACGCAACCAGCGGATCAGGCTACCAAGTCACCAGCCAGGTGGTGTACGTCAAGCCGATATGGCGGCTGGGGATAGCGGGATCCTTCACCCAGTCCGACGTCGGCGACCGCCGGGTCGGCGGTCTGTTCGCGGGCCTGAAGACCGGTCCGATCGCGTGGCTGGCCGAGGGGGATTTGATCCACGACGACAGCTTCCCGGGCGGGCGGACATTTGCAGCGGGTCTGTTGGAGGGCGACTGGCACTTGCTCAAGGGTCACAACTTCAAGCTGACAGCCGAGTATTACGACCCGGATCGGTCAGTGCAGAATGATCAGCAAACCCGCTACAGCGCCGTGTATGAATACACTCCCATACCCTTCCTGCAGCTGCGCGCGGGCTACCGCCATAATTTTGGAATACCGCAGAATGATCTGCAGCATCTGCAGACGCTCTTCTTCGAGCTTCATGGTTACTTCTAGGCACCCTGCGAAAACGCGGCGACCGCGGCGCGCGCGGCCGGTCCGATAAGATCAGGGCGTACCAGAACGATTTGCAGGGACACGGTGCGGGAGCCGCCGCTCACCAACGGCAGTCGCTTGAGCGCCCCGCTCTGCAAGGATTCCGCGACCAGGTGTTCCGGCAACCAAGCATAGGCAAGACCGGCGAGAACCGTTGCGAGCGACGCTTCCATGCTGCTCACCGTAAAGCGCCTTTCCGCGCCCAGCCATCCTTCGTCTCGCGGTTGCGACGTTCCGGAATCGCGCACCACCACCTGCACGTGTCGCACCAAATCCTGCGTCGTCAAGGCTCGCTCGATGCCAAATAACGCATGGTCGGGGCGCGCAACCGCAATGAAGGCCACATCGAGCAGCCAATCGCCGAGAAATCCCGGCGGCACTCGGTTGGTGACCACCACGTCGGCAGTGCCCTTGACGATGGCCTCCTCGGCGCCCGATAAGATGACATCGGCCAACTGAATCTGCGTGCCGGGACAAGTGGACTGAAGCATGGCAATGATGCGCAGCAGGCGCGCGCGAGGATACGCCGCGTCCACCACCAGTTTGAGTTCGCTCTCCCAGCCTTGCTTCAAGCTCTGCGCCAACAGTTCGAGGGTCTGCGTCTCCTTGAGCAGGGCGCGGGCGCGGGTGAGCAGCGTCGCGCCGTCCGCGGTGAGCACCGATTTGCGTCCCTCGATCTTCAGCAGTTCCAGGTCGAGCGATTCCTGCAGCCGCGCCACCGAATAGCTGACCGCAGACTGGCTTCGATTCAGAACCTGCGCTGCCTGTGCAAACCCGCCTTCATCGACCACCGCGGCCAGCACCGCCCATTGCTCCAGGGTTGATTTGGGAATCATTGATTGATCCGTTTTTTGAATTGATTACCCCAAAATATTGCGCTTTTTTATTTGATTGTTCGAGATTATTCTCTGGCATAGGAGGTCCCCATGAACGAAATACGACGCAGCGAAGAACGAGGCTATGCCGATCACGGCTGGCTCAAGTCCTTCCACACCTTTTCATTCGCCGACTACTTTGACCCCGAGCACGTGGAATTCGGCCCGCTGCGGGTGATCAATGAGGATCGTGTGCAGGCGGGCGCCGGCTTCGGCACCCATGGTCATCGCGATATGGAGATCATCAGTTACGTGCTGTCCGGCGAACTGGCGCACAAGGACTCCATGGGCAACGGCTCGACCCTGAGGCCCGGCGACGTGCAGCGGATGAGCGCGGGCACCGGCGTGCGGCACAGCGAGTTCAATCCCTCGCAATCCACTGGTACGCATTTTCTGCAGATCTGGATCCAACCCAATCGGCGCAATCTCGAACCAAGCTACGAAGAGAAACACTTTGCGGCCCAGGAGAAGCGCGGGCGGCTGCGGCTCATCGTCTCGCCCGATCGCGCCGATGGTTCGGTGCTGATTCATCAGGATGCGCGTGTCTATGCGGGGCTGTTCGATGGCGCCGAACAAGCCGATCTGATCGTCAAAAGCGGCCGGCGCATCTATGTGCACGTGGCGAGTGGCGCGCTATCGGCCAATGGAGTCGCTCTTCAAGCCGGCGATGCCCTCAAGATCAGCGACGAAACAGCGCTGCATCTTGAGCACGGCCGGGACGCAGAGGTACTGGTATTTGACTTACCGAGCGCGTGATTGGCGCGACCAGTACCAGTAAAATGGCAGACCCGCCACCAGAACCGCCATGCCCCGCAATGCCTCGCGGGGCGCGGCAAAGAAGGTATTGAACAACAGTGCGGCCGTGACGGCCAAGAAAATCACGGGCACCACCGGGTAGCCGAGCGCTCGATAGGGCCGCGGCGCGTCGGGCATGGTGCGCCTGAAGACGAACAGCGAGCCGATACTGAGGCCGTAGAACAGCCAGGATGCAAATACCACCGAATCGGTGAGCGTATCGTAGGAGCCGGAAGGCGAGCACGCTGCCCCAGGCAGCCTGCGCGACGATGGCCCGGGCCGGAACGTTTGAGCGCGGCGAAAGCTTGCGCGAGCCCCTGAAAGAATAGTCCATCGCGCGCCATGGCAAACGGAATGCGCGAGTTTGCCAGCGACGCTGGAATGCAGCGAGCCGAATGAGGACACCATGAGGGCCACGGCGGTCATGGAAACCGCCACCGGTCCCAGGAAGCGCTTCAAAACCTCGGTGGCCACCGACGAACTCGTCGGTACGCTCGCGATCTCGAGCGGCGACATGGCGTAGTAGTAGGCCAGATTGACGAACAGGTACAAAGAGGCGACCACGAGCATGCCGCCCACGAAGGCGCGCGGCAGATTGCGCTGCGGATCTCGAATCTCGCCGGCGAGCGGCGCGACGTTATTCCAGCCATCGTAGGCCCAGAGCGCGCCGAGCATGGCCGCGCCAAAGCCGATGTATCCGCCGCGTGCACTGGCGGCGACGCCCTCGCAAGTGCCCGACAGTCCCGAACCCGATAAATGCGAGAAGTCCCCGGGGGCGAACACAAATGCGCCGATCCCCACGCACGCCACCAGTGCCACCTTGGCAATCGTCACGGCCAGCGCGGTGCGTCCGCCGGCTGTGACCGAGGCGCAATTGATGAGCGCGACGGTCCAAATGGTCGCCAAAGCCACCAGTTTCAAGCCGCTGATCGAAATGGGGTAGCCGAAGGGACTGGCTTCGAGCCGCCAATGCTCGAGCACGCCGCCGAGGGCAACATTCATGAATATCGCCAGTCCGACGGCGAGTGCGGCCTGCGAACCCGCTTTGGCAACCGCAAAAGTCATCCAGCCGTAGAGGAAACCGACAATTCTTCCGTAGGCGCGTCGCAGATAGACGTAGTCGCCTCCGGCCTCCGGCATCATCGCGGCGATTTCCGAGTACGAAAAGGTGCCGGCGAGAGACAGCATTCCCGCTACGAGCCACACCAACAGCACCAGCTTGGCGCTGCCGACATTGCAGGTCATGACCCGGGTCTTGAGGAACACGCCCGTGCCGATCATGTTGGCCACGTTGACCGCGATCGCGCCCCACGCACCCACGCCGCGCGTCAACTCGCTCTTGGCCGCCGTTATCAAGCCCGGGTTGCCCATCCCCGGTAGTATCGGACAAATGGAAGGGAAATTTTCGCGAGCGCGCTGTTTTTATTCGCGGCGCGGGGGTCGTGCTCGTGCGCTGAATCGCTCCCGGCCCAAACTAGCCGAGATAGATCAGCACCGCATACGTCAGCATCAGGAACGTAAACAGCAAGGCGCCGTCGCTCCATTTTGCTACCGCTTCCACCATGATCGTCTCTCCTGAGTGACCCACTATTCCCGCGGCGTCGGGCAGCCAAGGGAAGCATCATTGCAAACGCGACTTTACAATTTGAGGCGCGTTACGATGAATGGCGCAGGTCTCAGAATCGGGCAATAAAATCAACGCGATTTGCAGTTTTTCGCGGTGGATTGCACCATTTTTGAACGCACAATTTTGCGCGAAACGAATCATCGAGGGATCAAGGTCTTACCCGCACCCAGCGGATACTCTATTCAGCGTGAGGATTGTTGATGTCCGTCCTGAGTACCGATGCTTGGCCCGGCAACGCAAGGATATGTCACACGCATTCTGTCGCCGCGTGACATAAGCTTGCTTCCGAAAGATCTGGGCACGAATTCATATCGCACGTCATAATGCCTGACCGCCGCGCGCGGAAATCAGAACAACGCTCGAGGTTATTCATGGCGCACGTCAACCACCGATGACCGCATCGGGGTCTCACTCCTTAATTCACGATTCCGCTGCGGACAGCCAACTGCGCTTCAAGGACCTGCTGGATGGCACCGCTCTCATTGGTGTCATGGTCAACACCCGCAGCCAGATTTCCTACTGCAACGATTTCTTTCTGCAGCTTGCGGGCTGGTCCCTCGAGGAACTGAAGGGTCGGCTCTGGCACGACGTGTTTGCGTGCCCCGCCACCGAAGATCTATCGGACATGCCGAGCGCCTGGCATTGCGAGACCGATATTCGCATTCGATCCGGCGAACGCCGGTCTATTCGCTGGAACAACATTCTGCTGCGCGATTCCAGCGGCAGACCGGCCGCCGTCGCGGGCATCGGCCAGGATGTCACCGAGCTCAAGAAATTGGAACGCGCGCTCACCGAGCATGGTGCGCGCGAACGCGGTAGCCTGGAGAAGGAATTGCACGATGGCCTGGGTCAGGAACTGGCCGGCATTGCGCTCCTGGCGCGCAGCCTGGCGACTTCGGCCGACCGCGACAATCTTGCCATCGCGCAGGAACTCGGCCGCCTCTCGAATATTGCCAGCGACGCCATCGAATCCTGCCGCAGGATCGCGCGCGGATTCTCACCCTTGAGCGAAATGCAGGGCGGTCTGATACACGCACTACGGCAGCTGACCATGGTGCCGGGGGACTGGCGCGGGCCGGCGTTGGACTTCGCGGTCAGCCAGACGGCTCCCTTGATTCTGACCTCCGATGCAACGAATCATGTCTATCGGCTCGCGCAGGACTGGCTCACGAGTTCGCTGAGGCATTCACAGCCCAAGTCGATTGCAATCAACTTGAATGTGCATCGCGCGACCGTGATGCTGGAAATTCTGGATGACGGTATTGGACCGCCCGCAACCTCGGAAACGGCCGCGGACTATGGCGTTCAGGTCGCGCGTCACCGGGCACACCTGCTGAATGCGCAACTCACCGTGGAGCCGGGATCGTCGTGCGGCACGCGCCTGCGGCTCAGCTTTTCCCAACCCGTTTGACGCAGGGCCGAGCTTAAGACCCTCGCGAGCGCGGCGCATGCCAGACGAGAAGCAGCGCGCAGATGCTGCCGGCAATGACGATGGGCAACAGATCCATGAGCAGTTGCGATGAGCCATGTCCCATCGTCTTGAGAAATCCGCCGAGTTTGGGGCCCACGACCGAGCCGATCCGACCCGCAGCGACAGCGGCGCCGACCCCGACGCCGCGGATGGAAGTCGGATACGACATGGGCGCCGTTGCGTACAAAAATGCCTGCACAGCCAGCACGCAACAGCCGAGTGCAAACACGATCGCGACCACAACGGTCAGTTGCGCCGGGGCTTTGGCCAGCGCGACCAACAGAAGCGGCAACGCGACACAGGTCGCGATCACGCTGACAATGCGCAGACGGCCGGACAATAGGTAACCCATCAGCACCGCCGCCGCGGCGCCGCCGATGTTGAATCCAATTTGCGCCGCGGCCGCCTCGACCCGTGTCAGACCATCCCCTACCATCAGGGTCGGCAGCCAATTGAGCAGCAGGTAGAGCACCAACAGCTCGAGAAAAAAACTGACCCAGAGGAGGATCGTGCGATTTGCGCGTCCACCCGAGAATATCGCAACGAAGCTGCCGCTCTTGGGCATGGCAGGAGCGCCGCCGGTCTCATCTGCGCCGGCCATGCTCCTGAGTTTGCGAAATTCCACGGATTCTTGCAGTCCATATGCCATCAACGGCGCAAGCAGCAGCGGCAGGACGCCGCCGACAATGAAAATCACGCGCCACGATGATCCCGGTAAGAGCAGGCTGATGAGACTCGCAAGCGCACCGCCGAAGGGAGTCGCCGCATAAACCATGGCAACACTGGCGGTCTCGCGGCGCGCGCGGCTGTTTTCGGCCACCAGCGCTATGAGAATGGGCAGAGCGCCTCCCAGCCCCAAGCCGGTAAGCAATCGTGCCCAGCTGAGCGAATCGATATCCCATGACATGGCCGTCAAAAGGGAAAAGACGCCGAACATTGCGACCGAACCCACCAGCACGCGTTTGCGCCCGATGCTGTCGGCCAGGCGTCCACCGATCAGCGCGCCAAAAAACAATCCCAGGGTGCTGGCGCTGAAGAAACTTCCCATCCGTTCAGGGCTTGGTCGAAATTCAGCGGCAATACCCGATGCGGCAACACCGGCGGCCTGCAGATCGATGCCCTCGCAAAAGGCTGCGCAGAGGCAAAAAACGATCGTCAGCGTCGCGGCGGATGCGCCTGGGTTGCCCTCCTTCACCCGATCCTCGCCGCAAGGCGCGGAAAAATCTTGCGCGCGTTGCCTTCGAATATCTTGAACCGGTCCGCGTCGCTCAAGCGAAGCGCGTCCAGATAGCGCTTGGTGTCGTCGTAGTACTGTCCGGTTTCAGGATCGATCCCGCGCACCGCCCCCACCATTTCCGATCCGAATATGATGTTGTCCACCGGAATCACCTTGCAGCAACAGTTCGATGCCGGGCAGGTGATACACGCAGGTGTCGAAGAAAACATTCTTCAGCAGATACTCCGCCGAGCAGCGGCCGTTTCATATCCTGCGCCAGTCCGCGGTACCGGCCCCAATGGTAGGGCACCGCG
Organism: uncultured Gammaproteobacteria bacterium; assembly: GCA_963831765.1. Lineage (GTDB taxonomy): Bacteria > Pseudomonadota > Gammaproteobacteria > Steroidobacterales > Steroidobacteraceae > Bog-1198. The sequence continues at coordinate 214,292 of CAWHRH010000006.1, read as the reverse complement.
CCGCCGCCGTGCGGAATGATGAACCGCAAGCGTCGGGAAAGTCCTTGAATAGATCGCTGGTGAGAAACTGCATGAACGCGGTCGTGTCGGCGTTGATGTAGTGCGCGCCGGTCGCGTGAAAATTCGGGATTGCACGAGGAACTGACGTGCACCATCGCGGGCACATCGAGCTCCACCATTTTTTCGTACAGGGGATACCAGTGCCGATCGGTGAGCGGCGGTGAATTCCAATGCCCGCCTGAAGGATCGGGATTCAAATTGCAGCCGATGAATCCCAATTCTTCCACGCAGCGCTGCGAGCTCCGCGGCGCTGTTGAGCGGCGGCACACCGGGTGACTGCGGCAATTGACAGACGCCGACGAAATTATCGGGATAAAGCGTGCACACGCGGTGAATCAGGTCATTGCAGGCCTGCGTCCAGCGCCGGCTGGTCGTCTCGTTGCCGATGTGGTGCGCCATGGCCGAGGCGCGCGGCGAGAAGATCGTCAAATCCGTGCCGCGCGCACGCTGCAACTTGAGCTGCGCGTTCTCCAGGCTGTCGCGGATCTGATCGTCGCTGATGGCCGGTTGCGCGCTCAAAGGCACATCGATGCCGTTCTTCAGCCCGGCGATCTGCTCATCGCGAAACTTCTGCAGAGGCGCCGGTGCGGTGGTGTAGTGGCCATGGCAATCGATGATCATGGGTCGGCCTTTTGTTTGGTTTAGTTGGCCCAGTACATGCGTGTGGGATTGTCCACCAGAATCCGCCGCTGCACGGCAGGATCCGGGCAAATCTCGGCGAACAGATCCACCAATTCGCCGTCGTTGGGCATGTCCTTCGTGATGTTTGGGTGCGGCCAGTCCGTTCCCCACAGAATTCGGCCGGGATCGACCGCCACCAACGCACGCGCGAACGGCACCGCGTCGCGGAAAGGCCGCTTGCCCACGGATACCCGCTCGGCGCCGCAGATTTTGATCCAGGCGAGAGGATTGATCCGGTACAGATCCAGCAGCAATTGAAATGGCCGCTGCTCGAGTCCCTCTGCCGCCTTCACGCGTCCCATGTGATCGATGATGAACGGGATCTCGATGCGCGCGAGCAGATCCTGTTGCGTCAGGATGTCGTCGGCATCGAAGTGCAGCACCACATGCCATCCGAGCGGCTTGATGCGCACCAATAACCTGCGAAATGTGGCGAGGTCCGGAACACCCCCCAGGTGCTTGACGAAATTGAATCGGATGCCGCGAATTCCGCCCTCGTGCAGACGATGCAACTCGCGCTCGGTCACGCCATCCTCGACGCAGGCCACCCCGCGATAGGTGTCGTGGCTCGATGCAATCGCATCCAGCGTGACCGCCATGTCGGTGCCGTGGCAGCTCGCATGTACGATGACCGCCCGGGACACGCCGATTTTGGCGTGCAGCTTGCGCAGATTTTCGACCGGAGCATCCGGCGGCGTATAGCTGCGATCGGCGGAATAGGGAAATTTGCCGGCCGGCCCGAACACATGGCAGTGAGCATCGCAGGCGCCCGGGCGGCAGGCGCAGTGCCGGCGTGATCGGATTCGGATCCGGCGGCAGGCAACTCTTCAATGGATTAACGGCCGGCAGTCACTTCTGTGCTTCCTGCTGCCAGGCCGCTTCGTCCGCAAAATACTTGAAGCCGGCCTTGCTCAAGCGGCTCGCGCATGCCATAGATGTCCAACCCCAACTCACCCGCGGCAAGGCGCTTGCGATTCACTTCTTCTTTTGCTTCGCGCGCCGCGGCGGCCGCGGCGACTCTTGCCGCGGCCAGCTTGGGCACGATGACCACGCCGTCATCATCGCCGATGACCACATCGCCCGGGTGCACCAGCGCCCCGGCGCAGATAATGGGAGTGTTGACCGATCCGACGGTCGCCTTCACGGTTCCTTTGGCGTGGACGGCCTTGGCCCAAACCGGAAAATTCATCTCGCGCAAATAGGCGGTGTCGCGGCAACCCGCGTCAATCACCAATCCGACCGCACCTTGGGCACGAAACGAGGTCGCGAGAAGATCCCCGAACATGCCGTCGGTATTGCTCGACGAGGTGCCGAGCACCACGACGTCGCCGGTCTTCAGCAGTTCCGCGGCCACGTGCAACATCCAATTGTCGCCGGGATGCGCGAACACCGTGACGGCCGTGCCGCAGGTCTTGGCGCCGGGGTAGACCGGTCGCATATAGGGCGCCATCAGGCCCAAACGACCCATTGCCTCGTGCACCGTCGCCACGCCGTACCGGGAGAGCGCTGCGACGCTTTGAGGATCCGCGCGTCCAATGCTTCTCACTGCAATTGCGGACTGACCAAGCATGTTATCTCCTTTTGCCGTAGAGATGCTCAGGGACGAATACCTCGCCGCGCATGAGCAGGCGCGCGGTGCGCAACAGGGCTGCCTGCATCACCTGCGAAGGATTTTTCGGATTCATGGTGAGCACGACGCTGAACTCGCCGCTGGGGTGTTCCACCGAGATCGTCTTGCTCTGCCCCGCTGGGATTTTCGCATAGCGGTTTGCGACGCTGCCGGGCATCACCGCGGCGGTGGCCACTGTTACAGCGCCCAGCACTCCGACCGCAGCATGACAATCATGCGGAATGAATGTGCGTGTGCAAATATTGCCGTCCGCCGCCGGTTTCGCCACCAAACACATTTTCGGAACCACCTTGTCGGCGACATCGCCCAGATTCATGGCGGGTCCTGCCTGCAGCCGTATCGACTCGATTTTTTCCTTCAAGGCGCGATTCGCATTGAGCGCCTCGCGGGTCTCGTAGCCGGTCACGCCGAGTGCCTCGGCCGCCATCACCACCACCGGCATTCCATTGTCGATGCAAGTCACCTCGACGCCGTCGAAACGATCGATCAGATGCCCGGTGGGCAGGAGCGATCCACACACCGAGCCTGCCGTCTCCAAGAAGCTGATGTTGATGGGGGCGGCGGTTCCCGGCACGCCATCGATGCGCGCGCCGCCGGCATACTCCACCTTGCCGCCGGGCGTCTGCACTTCGATATCGCTCAGGGTGCCGGTGTTGCGCGTCAATACCCGCCACGTCGTCACATCTTTTGCCGCCCTGATGAGACCGGTCTCAAGGCCGAAGGGTGCGACCGCGGCCAGCATATTGCCGCAATTCGGCGTGGTATCGACGCGCGCTTCCTTGACGGAGACCTGCGCAAAAAGAAACTCCAGATCCACTCCCGGGGTCGTGCCCGCGCGCACGATGCCCACCTTGCTGGTCAGAGGATCAGCGCCGCCCAGGCCATCGATCTGCCGTGCATCCGGAGAACCCATGATGGCGAGCAGTACGGCGTCGCGCGACGCGGTGTCCGCCGGCAGATCGCTCTCCAGGAAGAACGGTCCGCGCGAAGTGCCGCCGCGCATCATCAAGCAGGGGATGGCTCTTTGCATATTCACGTATAATAACAAGGAATGAGAGAGATACCTGATATAGCAGTTCGTGATGCATCGGACTGGCGCCGGCCATGGATTTGAAGCAACTGGAGTATTTCCGTCATGTCGCGGAGCTGGGCAGCTTCACCCGCGCCGCTGCCTTTCTGTCCGTGGTGCAACCGGCACTGAGCCGCCAGGTGCGGCAATTGGAAACGGAGCTGGGGCAAAATCTATTCGAGCGCAACGGGCGTGGTGTGGTGCTTACCGACGCAGGCACGCGGCTGCTCGAGCACACGCGTGGCATTCTCACCCAGGTCGGACGCGCTCGTCAGGATTTGGAGGACCAGCGCAAGGGTGACTTCGGCCATTTCGCCCTGGGGTTGCCGCCAAGTCTCGGGCGCAGCGTCACCGTGCCCATCGTCAAGGCATTTGCCCGGCAACTCCCCAACGCCAGACTGGCCACGGTCGAGGGTCTATCGGCCTACATGCTTGAATGGCTCAGCATCGGCAGGGTCGATTGCGCTCTGGTCTACAATGCGCTCGCCTCGCCCAGCATCGACATGCAGCCGCTGCTCGTTGAGCAGCTGTATCTCATCGCGCCCATGCCGGGGAGGCGCGCCCGCCATGAGCGCAAGAGCGTGACCCTCGCGGAGTTGGCCGGCTATCCACTGATCATTCCCAGCCGTCCCCATGCCATGCGGATGTCGGTCGAGCATGCCCTGGCGGCCGTCGACGCGAAAATCAATGTCGCGCATGAGATTGAATGTATTCCCGCGATCATCGATCTGGTGCGCCAGAATTTGGGCTACGCCGTGCTGCCCTTGAACGCTGTGAAATCGACGCAATGGTCGCAGGAGGTGCTCGTCAAACCGATTTTAAGGCCGGTATTGCAGACCGAACTGTCCATCGCCACGTCGGCACAACGCCCCAAGAGTCCGCTGCTGCGCAAGGCGGTCGACATCGTTCGCGAGATTGTGCGCCGCGAAATTCACTCCACACAGGATCCAACATGAGCCAGCCGCCGGACTACGACAGCATTCCAGGAACGTATGTGTACGACTACCGGCGCGCCAGCGAGGGCTATGCGCTGAATATGTTTTGCATGTCCCTGAACAAAGCCGAAAATCGCAAGAAGTTCAAGGAAAATGCCGCAGACTATTTGCAGGAATTCAATTTGACTCCGGAGCAGCGCCGTACGGTTCTGGAGCGCGATTGGCTGGGCATGCTCAAAGTGGGCGGCAATATCTACTACACGATCAAGATCGCCTTCTGCGATGGACTGACCTTCCAAGACGTCGCGGGATTCATGTCGGGCGTGCCCAAGGAAACCTACGCGAAGATGATGCTGGCCGGCGGACGCAGTCCCGAAGGCAACCGCTTCAAGGATCCGCGCAACGAGGAGAATCGCAATGGCTAGAATCGTAGCCGGCATCGCGACATCGCATGTGCCTGCCATCGGCGCCGCGATCGACAAGGGCATGACGGGGACACCCTACTGGGCGCCGCTTTTCAAAGGTTATGAGCCTGCTCGCGAATGGCTGGCGAAGTTGGCGCCCGACGTCGCCATCATTGTCTACAACGATCATGCGTCGGCCTTTTCCCTGGAAATCATCCCAACCTTTTTGATCGGCGTCGCCGCGCGATTTCCGATCGCCGACGAGGGTTTTGGCCCGCGGCCGGTGCCCGCGGTCCAAGGACATCCCGCACTCGCCTGGCACGTCACGCAGTCGCTGATACTCGACGAGTTCGACATGACCATCGCCAATGAGATGCCGGTTGATCATGGTCTCACCGTGCCGCTCTCCATCACCTGCGGTCAGCCGGCTGCTTGGCCATTTCCCGTGATTCCGCTGTGCGTCAACGTGGTGCAATATCCGCCGCCTACCGGCGCGCGTTGTTACAAGCTCGGTCAGGCAATCCGCCGCGCCGTGGAGAGCTTCGAGCAAGACCTACGGGTTGTGATCTACGGCACTGGCGGCATGTCGCACCAGTTGCAGGGCGAACGCGCCGGCTTCATCAACCGGAAATTCGACACGGCTTTTCTCGACGGTTTGACCCAGGATCCGCTCGCACTCACCCGGATTACTCACACCGAATACATGCGCGAAGCGGGCTCCGAGGGCATCGAGATGGTGATGTGGCATGTCATGAGGGGCGCACTTGACGATCAGGTGACGGAAGTTTACCGGCATTACCATGTACCGGCTTCCAACACGGCGTCCGGCTTGATGATTCTGGCGAACCGGAGAGCAGCATGAAGGTGTGTCTGGCCGGTCACGGCGCCTTTGGAATCAAACACCTCGAGGCCATGGCGAAGATTCCGGGCGTTGAGGTCATCTCGCTTGCGGGTTCGAACATGACGGCCGCGCGCGAGGCCGCGCAGCAATGGAAGATTCCCCATTGGACCGACAATTTGGCCGAGAGTTTGGCGCAGCCCGGCCTGGATGCCGTCATCTTGAGCACACCGACGCAAATGCATGCGGCGCAAGGCATCCAGTGCATGCGCGCCGGCAAACACGTCATGATCGAGATTCCCATGGCGGATTCGCTCGCCGACTCCGAACGCTTGGTGCAGGTGCAAAGGGAAACCGGTGTCATCGCCATGGCCGGACACACGCGCCGGTTCAACCCCAGTCATCAATGGATCCATAAGCGCGTTCTAGCCGGCGAGCTGAAGGTGCTGCAGATGGACGTGCAGACCTACTTCTTCCGCCGCACCAACACCAACGCGCTGGGCAAGCCCCGCAGTTGGACCGATCACCTGCTATGGCACCACGCCTGCCACACGGTGGACTTGTTCGCCTATCAGACAGGCGAGAACGCGTCGCAGGCCTTTGCGCTGCAAGGGCCGAAACATCCCGCGCTGGGAATTGCAATGGATATGTGCATCGGTCTCAAAGTTGCGTCGGGCGCGATCTGTACGCTTTCGCTCTCCTTCAACAACGACGGACCCTTGGGAACGTTTTTTCGCTACATTTGCGATAATGGGACGTATATCGCCCGCTACGATGATTTGCTGAACGGCAAGAACGAGGCCATCGACGTCAGCAAGGTCGACGTCTCGATGAACGGGATAGAATTGCAGGACCGCGAATTCTTCGCTGCCATCGCCGCGCGTCGTGAACCCAACGCCAGTGTCGCGCAATGCCTGCCGGCAATGCGAACATTGGACCGGCTCGAGAAACAGCTGGCTGACTCTGGCCCGTAGCGATCGATGCGGGTTATCCTGAGCCAAGGTGTCGGGAGAGCCGCGTGACGAATCGCATCTATCTGTTGAATGGACCGAATCTCAACCTGCTGGGAAAGCGCCAACCGCATATTTACGGCCATACTTCCCTTGACGAAGTCGTGGCGGAGTGCCGCGCACTGGCCGAGCGGCATCGTCTTGAGCTCATCGCGCGGCAAACGAACGCCGAGCACGAGATGATCGGTTGGCTGCAGGAGGCTCGACACGCAGCCGGCATCGTCATCAATCCGGCGGCATTCTGTTACCACTCCGTAGCGGTTTTGGATGCGCTGCTCGTATGCGAATGTCCGATCGTGGAAGTGCATATCAGCAACATTCATCGGCGGGAGGAGGCATGGCGGGCGAACTCGATTCTCTCCCATGCGGCCACGGGCATGATTACCGGACTCGGCACCCATGGCTATTGCTTGGCGATAGAGCATTTGGCCTTCTTGATTTCCAAAAAAGCCGCGACCTGACGCCGGCAATCGCTCCCGGCGAGAGTCAATCGCCCCCGGGTTACCGGGGGACGTTTAAATGGTCATGTAAGGCCAGTTGTCCGCGAGAACGATATCCGCCGCCAGCGACTGGCGATGCTGCCGCGAAGGTTGTCCGGATAAGCGTCGAACATTGGTCTGCATGCGTCCCAACACGTCGCTGATCTCGGGTGATCGGGTCAACGCCCGTGCATCGTCCAGATCGCGGGCAGCGCGCCCCAGTTCCGCCGCCACCAATGAAATGCGGCGCTCCGCATCGCGTGTCAGCAGGGCGATCCCAGAAGCGTTCAGTCGATCGAAGAATTCGCGAATACCGCTGGGCCCCTTCTGACAGCGTAAGTCGGGATGAGCTCTCAAGTATCCTGTGACGAATCGCGAGATGGCCCAACAGGTCACCGCGGTTTTCGAGAATATCGAATCGCCCCTTCCCTGCTCGCCATCCAATCGCTTAGCCAATGCCCGGGCTCGCAAGACTGCATGACGCAGTTTGCGCAGCCGAAGTACTTCGGCGTCCATTGTTAACCCCCTCTTCCCCGTCCCTAATTGATCTCCGGCTCGGTAGCGGAGTTCCCCTCAGTTCCCTAGATCGGGTCTACCTGCCCATTCTCAACCTGAATGCGGATGATTTCAGCGGTATCTTGAGAACAAGAGCCGTAGGCGCCGCCTTACCCCACGATTAATGTCAAATGGGCGGGGGAATATGGTCATGTCGCGGGCCACGGCCGGTATAGTAACGACGATGAATGCCCCCCGCCCGCACCTCCTCGGCCTATGGATGTGCGTGGCGTTGGTGGTCGGCAATTCAATCGGCTCCGGTGTGTTCTTGTTGCCGGCAGCGCTCGCGCCCTATGGACTTGGCAGCGTTGTGGCATGGGGAATCACCGCCACCGGCGCCATATTATTGGCCGTGGTCTTTGCTCGCTTAAGCCGCGCTTATCCCGCGGCGGGCGGCCCCTATGCCTATGTTCGCTTGGCCTTCGGGCCGCTCACGGCATTCCTAGTCGCCTGGGGCTATTGGATTTCCGTGTGGGTGGGCAACGCCGCCATTGCAACGGCCGGGGTAAGCTATTTGAGCCCGTTGCTGCCGTGGATCGCCGAGATTCCCGGCGCTTCCGCCGCCGCGACACTCTTGATTCTCTGGGTTCTGACTTTCGTGAATTGGTACGGCATTCAGACCTCGGGATGGGTGCAAAGCGTCACCACGGTGCTCAAGCTGCTGCCGCTGCTGGCGGTGGCAGCGCTGGGATTGTTTTCCTTGCGCACCAGCCATATTGCGGCGATGACGGGCACTCCTCTTTCACTGAGCGGCATCACCGCCGCGGTAACGCTCACGCTATGGGCCGTGCTGGGGTTGGAATCGGCGACCATTCCTGCGGACAAGGTTGCCAATCCCGATCGCACCATTCCTCGAGCAACCTTGCTGGGAACCGTGGTCACCTCGCTGATCTGCGCGGTGGCATGCACCACGGTTCTGCTTTTGGTCCCGTCCGCGATGCTGGCTCATTCCAATGCACCGTTCGCGGAACTCGCGGCTTCCTACTGGGGACCGGGCGCAGGCACGCTGCTCGCAGTGTTCGCGGCGATCAGCTGCTTTGGCGCGCTCAATGGCTGGATTCTTCTGCAGGGCGAGCTCCCGCGCGTCATGGCCGAGCGCGGCGATTTTCCGCGTATCTTTGCGCGCGAGTCGGTGCGGGGAACGCCGGGTTTTGCGCTGTGCTTCGGCAGTGCATTGGTGACGCTGTTGATACTGGCGAACTACCAGAAATCCATGGTGCGCTTGTTCACCTTCATGATTTTGTTGTCGGCCACCGCCTGTCTGGTGTTGTACGCCGTGTGTTCCCTGGCGCTTCTTCGTCTGCAGTGGGCCGGACAATTGACGGGAACACGCCGGGGATCCGTGCCGCTGGCCGTTGTGGGTATTCTCGCCACCGTCTATTCTTTATGGGCCATCGTCGGTGCCGGTACCGAGTCGGTCGTTTGGGGCGCGGCGCTTCTGGCCGCGGGAGTGCCCTGGTATTTCTGGTTTACACGGAGCTCGCGTTAACTTTATGTGGCGTTCCTTTGTGGCGGTTGCGGTCGGCGGAATGTTGGGCTGCTTGTTGCGTTGGTATCTCGCCATCTTCTTGAATCGTTTTTTTCCCGCGATACCGCCTGGAACGCTGGCGGCCAATCTCATTGGCTGTTACATCATCGGTGCGGCGGTCGCATTTTTCATCAGCTATCCCGCTTTCGCACCGGAATGGCGGCTGTTCTTGACCACCGGCTTTTGCGGCGGCCTCACCACGTTCTCAACCTTCTCCGCCGAAGTGGTAATGTTGCTGCAATCCGGGCGATCGATCTTTGCTCTGGGCGCGGTGGCGGCCCACTTGTTGGGTTCTTTGCTCATGACCTTTGCCGGCATCGCCACCGTGACGTGGCTCAAGGGCTAGGCGCTGCGATGGCGAGAGCCGCAGAGGAGGAGTAACATCCGGAGCCCCCAGGGAGGAGAAATTTAATATGCTGCGACTCTCGCATGCCTTGATTCTGGGCGCCGCTGCGTTGTTGCTGAGCGCCTGTACCGAGTCCACAACCTTTGTTTCCACTTGGAAGGCACCCGACGTGACCATCGCGTCGGGAAACAACACGGTCGCCGCCATTTTTGTCAGTACCAACGAGAGTCAGCGGCGCGCCGCTGAAGACACGATGGCTGCGGACTTGACCGCTCGCGGCAGACGCGGCATTCCCTCCTACGCCATGCTGCCGGGCAATGAGCGAATGACCGCCGAGGTGGCGAGAACCCGTCTGAAGGACGCGGGCGCGAAGGGTGTGGTGATGATGCGCGTGGTCGCCAAGGATCAGCAGGTTACTTACACACCCGGGGCACCGATGCCCGCCTACTACGGTGGTTTCGGTCCCTATTGGGGCTACGGTTGGAACAGCGCCTATTCACAGGGAACTGTCCAGACCGACACCTTGGTTTCGGTGGAGACGCTCATCTATGCGCTGGACCAAGACAAGCTGCTGTGGGCCGCCACCAGCCGCACCACCAACCCGTCGGACTTGCAGACGCTGATCAACGAAGTGGCCAACGCAACGGTCAACGAAATGATCAAGCAGGGAATGCTGCCGGCACCGAAGACCTAGGCGACAGGCTGCTAAGCGCCGAAACGCCGAGAGCGTAGATAGTCGAAAGCCTTTTGGGTTTCCGAGCGTAACTGCGTTTCGAACTGCGAGACGTCGTCAATGGCGCCGGCGCGTGCGGCGGACTCCAGGCGTGCCGCGGCTTCGCTGGTCAAGGTGGCGTGCATGTTTGCACTCGAGCCCTTCAGCGTGTGTGCTGCGCGACCGACCGCCGCCAAATCGCCCCGCTCCAGTGCATCGCGGATTTCTTTGAGCACCGAGTCTCCGGATTCGATAAACAACTGGACCAGTTCGCCGGCGAACTCGCGGTCATTTTCCGCCGTGAGCATCAAGCGCTCCCAATCAACCGGCTGAATGGAATGATCGGCCGAGCCGGGTTGCGGCTCGCGGACTTCAGCTGCGGCCGGCCCTGAGCGCAGCTCGGCCGAGCCCTGATCCGGTCTGCTGTCGGCAGAGCTCAGATAGCGGTGAATCACTTCGCTTAACCTCGCCCGATCGATCGGCTTGGTGAGATAGTCATCCATCCCTGCTTCGCGGCACTGTTGCTCGGTCCCCTTCATCGCATCGGCGGTCAATGCAATGATCGGAATGCGTCGCGCGCCCGCCTCGCGCCCGCGAATTTCGCGGGAGGCTTGATATCCATCCATGACGGGCATCTGGCAATCCATCAAAATGAGATCGTAGGTTCCCGCCTCCCAGGCGGCGACGGCCTCAACGCCGTTACTGGCCACATCGACCGTGATTCCAATCTTTTGCAGCGCGCCGCAGGCCACCTTTTGGTTCACGGGATTGTCCTCCGCGAGCAGAACGCGCCGCGAGGTCAACTGCTGCGTGAGCGGCACCGCTTGGGCCACGGGCTGCGTCCTAATGTGCCAGCGGGCCGATTCGGACGACAGCACGCGGATCAAGCACTCGCGCAGTTCTCGATTCGAGACAGGCTTCAGCAAATAACCCGAAAACCCCAGGGCCGCCATATCGCTTTCGCCGCGGATGGCTTGCGCCGAGGTGAGCAGGACAAGGCGCATTGCGCGGTAACGGTCATCCGAGACGATCTGGCTCGCAAGCCCCAGGCCGTCGCATCCCGGCATCATGTAGTCGAGGATCGCAAGATCAAAGGGCTGCTGCGCACCCGCCGCGACGCCAAGTTCCGCCATTGCCGCTTCTGCGCTCTCGACGCTGTGGGTTTGGATGCCGAATTGCGCAAGCTGCAGGCGGAGCACCTTTCGGTTGGTCGCGTTGTCATCAACGATGAGCGCGCGGCGGTTTTTGAGCACGTCCGCATCAAGGAACTGGGTTTCCCGTTTGGCTCCCGATCTGCCGAATCGCGCGGTAAACCAGAACATCGACCCTGATCCTTCATTGCTCACGACGCCGGTCTCACCATGCATGAGCTCGACCAAGCGGCGCACGATCGAAAGACCGAGGCCGGTACCGCCGTAATGGCGCGTCGTGGACGCATCGATCTGCGAGAATGGCTGAAAAAGCGCCCCCACGCGGTGCGCCGGAATGCCGATTCCCGTGTCGCTCACTTCACATCGGATCGTGCATCCCTGCGAGTCGCTGCCCACCAACCGCAGGCCGATCGTGACTTCGCCGCGGGACGTGAACTTGATCGCGTTGCTGCCGAGATTCAACAGAATCTGCCGCAACCTGCCTGAATCGCCTATCACGAACGCGGGAAGCAAGGGATCTATATTCGTAATCAGTTCCAGACCCTTGGCATGCGCCTGGATGGAAAGCAAATGCGCGGCTTCATCGACCGTGCTGCACAGATCCATATCGATTTGCTCGAGATCCAGTTTGCCGGCATCGATCTTCGAGAAATCGAGTATGTCGTTGATGATGGTCAACAGTCCATCGGCACTGGCGCGGATTGTCTCGGTGTAGTCGCGCTGCGTTCGGATCCAGCCGCGTGTCCAGCAACAGCTCGGTCATGCCGATCACACCGTTCATCGGCGTGCGGATTTCATGGCTCATGTTGGCGAGGAACTGCGACTTCGCCACCACCGCAAGCTCCGCCCGATCCTTGGCTTGTATAAGCTCCGCGTTCGCATGCTCCAGATCCCGCGTTCTATACGCAACTTGCTCGGCCAGTGCCGAGGCAAGCCTTCCAAGGTGACCGACGCGAAGGCGATACAAGGCGACAACCGCGCCGAGAACTCCGAGGCCGGAGAGGGAAATGAACCACCAGGTTTGATAGAACGGCGGCTCCAACTTGAAGGCCAGTTCCGCGCCCTCTTTGCTCCACACACCGTCGTTGTTCGCCGCGGTCACCCGAAACGTATATCGGCCCGCCGGCAGGTGAGTGTAATAGGCGGTCCTTCGATGGCGGGCATCGATCCAGTCCTTGTCGTAGCCCTCGAGACGGTATTTGAAGCTGGTGCGTTCCGGCACGAGCAAGCTCGATGCGGTGTACTCGAACTCCCATTTTTCCTGCCCGGGCTTCACGTCAATCTGGCCGCTCAACTTCAAGGGCGCGCCATCGACCAACACTTGTTCGATGTGCACGATCGGCGGCACGGTATTCATCCGAATGTGTTGCGGATCCACCCGGACGAGGCCGCTGATGCTTGGGAACCAAAGCATGCCATCGGGCGTGCGGCAACCGGGCGAGGTGTTGCCACCGTCGAACTCCGCGGTGCGCAGACCGTCCGCCAGGTTGTAAATCCTGAAGTCCGGCTTTTTCGGGTCCCCGTCAGCCAATCCATCCAGGTCGGCGCGCGGTACGGACGTCAATCCTTTATTGGTGGTGATCCAAAGTCGGTGCGAGTCATCTTCCAGAATCTGCAGGATGGTTTCGCGCAGCGGCGCTGCGAGGCGCGCCAGGGAGATCAATTTTCCATTGCGCCACAGAGCCAATCCGTCGGTGGTTCCGAGCCAGATGATGCCGCGCTCATCTTCGTGAATGGCGATGACCCAATCGCTGGGCAAGCCATCCTCTGCGCCGAAATGCCGGCTGCTGCCGTGATCGATCACGAACAATCCCGAAGCCTCGGTTCCCACCCATAACTTCCCGGTGAGATCCTCATGAATGAGGTGAACCGCGGCGCGGATCGAGCCGGGCAACAAGGACTGCGGCGACACGACCTTGTCCTGATCGATCAGATCCAAGCCCTCATTGCTGCCGACCCAAATGCGGCCCTCCCGGTCCTCCAGCAGCGCGGTGACGGCATTGTTGGCAGCCCCATGGGGCAAGCTGAGCGGCTTGGCGCCGTTCTGATCCATGCGGTACAGTCCCGCGCCCTGCGTGCCCACCCACAAGATATGGCGCCGATCCTCGACCACGGCACGCACCCGCATGCCCTCGATGCCTTTTGGGCCTGCAATATGCTGAAAGTTCCCGCCGGCGTAGCTGCTGAGCCCGCCATCGGATCCCACCCACACGCCGCCGCCGCTGCGCGGCGTGACGGTCCAGGTCATATCGCCCTGCAGCCCTTCAGGTACACCCGCCGGGACAAATTTGGCGTCTCTCAGTCGGAGCAGTCCCTCGCCATAGCTGCCCACCCACAGACTCCCCTCGTCGTCCTCAACCAGCGAACGGATTTCGCGCGCTGCAAACAGATTCGTGCTGAGCGCACTGAAAACCCCGTCCCGCCAACGTACGAGCCCGCCGCCATGGGTTGCAATCCATAAGTTCCCGTCGCGATCGCTAGTCAGTGCTCGAATCGTGGAGCCGAGGTGCGCCGGTCCCGCCATCTGGGTGTAGTGATCCTCGCTATGGCGATAGAGAGAGCCGTCACCGGTTCCGATCCAGACGGTGCCGTCGCGATCTTCATGCAGCGCGGTAATTTGTTCGGAATTCGCCGCGCCGAGTTGGATCGTTTCGAAGTGCTTGCCGTCGAATTTCTGCGATCCTTCCGCCGTGCCCAGCCACAGCACGCCATCGCGATCTTCCAAGAGCGCTCTGATCCGATTGTCCTGCAGACCGCTGCTCGAATCGAATGACAAGGGCTTGCCATCGCCGACCCCGAACAAGCCGTTTTCGGTGCCTATCCAGATCCGGCCCCGCTTGCCGGGCGCGATGGCGCGAACGTAGGCGTGCGCCAAGGCCGGCATGAGAGCCGGGGCAATAAAATGGCCGTGCTCGTAAGCCGCAACGCCGGCGCGGGTGCCGATCCAGAGTCGCCCGGTGGCATCGAGGCTCAGTACGGAAATATGCTTATCGGGAATCGCAGGTTCATTCTCGCGATCGAAGACGACGAATCGGATTCCGTCGAATCGGGCGAGACCTTCCTGGGTACCGACCCACAGATAACCGTCCGGCGTACGGGCGACTGCCTGAACCGAACTCTGCGGCAAACCCTGGGGAATCTGCCAGTTGTCGAGGGAATACTGGCTCATCCTCAAGGAAGGATCGAGGGCAAGAGCCGTATCGCAAACTAAAGTCAGCAGCATCGCGCCCAAAAGGGGCAACGCTCGTGGATTCGCAAGCCTCGGCATCATTACTCCAACAATCTCCCACTCCCGCTTATCGTCCCCAAATCGGCAATCTGAAGGGCTAAGCCGAGCGCTGGTGCGTCAGCGCCGAGAATGCTATATTCGATAGATATCTAACGATTAGAGATCTGTGAATGAGCGAAACAGAAGAAAGATTCAGCGATGCCCTGCACAGCACCTCGCGCTCCTGGCGACAGGCCGTGGACCGCCGTCTGAAGTACCTGGGCGTCAGTCAAGCCAGTTGGATGACCATCGCCATGGCTGCCAAGGCGCGCCGGCCCCTCTCCCAATCGGAACTGGCCGATCGACTCGCGGTGGAAGGCGCGACCATGGTGGCGATGGTCGATCGCTTGGTGAAGGCGGGCCTGGTGACGCGCCAGGCTTCAACCACCGATCGGCGGGTGAAGCACGTCGTGCTGACGCCGGCCGGCCTGCGCATCTACGACAAGGTCAAAGCCGAGGCGGTGGCCTTGCGCAAGGAATTGTTGGCGGACTGCGATCCGAAAAAACTGCTCATTGCCACCGAACTGCTCGAAACCTTGCAAGGAATCATCGAAGAGCAGCCATGAATCGTCCGCTCAATCGTCCCATGATCACGCTATCCATCATGTTGGCGACGATCATGCAGACGCTCGACAGCACCATTGCCAACGTGGCGCTGCCGCACATGCAAGGCACGATGTCTGCCTCGCAGGATCAGATCGCCTGGGTTCTGACCGCCTACATCGTGGCCGCGGCCATCGCCACGCCGCTGACCGGATGGCTTTGCGATCGATTCGGCCAGAAAAATATATTCATGGCGTCCATCGCCGGATTTACCGTGGCCTCGGCGCTGTGCGGCGTGGCGAATTCTTTGGCGGAAATCGTCCTTGCGCGCCTTCTGCAAGGCGTGTTCGGCGCTGCCCTGGTCCCGCTGGCGCAGGTCGTGCTCATGGAAATCAATCCTCGCGAACACCAGGGACAGGCCATGGCGGTGTGGGGTATGGGAGTCATGGTGGGACCCATTCTCGGCCCGACTTTGGGAGGCTGGCTGACGGACAGCTATAGCTGGCGCTGGGTGTTCTTCATCAACATCCCCATCGGCGTGCTCGCCCTCTACGGAATGTGGCGCTATATCCGGCCGGATCCCGCGCGCCGAAGTCAGCGCTTCGATGTCTTTGGGTTCACCACGCTGAGTTTGGCGCTCGGCGCGACGCAGCTGCTGATGGATCGCGGCCAGCAGAACGATTGGTTTTCTTCCACGGAATCGTGGATAGAAGTGATTATCGTCGTTGTCGCGGCCACCTACTTCGTCGTGCACACCGCGCTGACGCCGGCCAAGGACTCCTTCCTCGATTATCGGCTGCTCAAGAACGGGAATTTTGTCACGGGTCTCGCCTTCATTTTTATCGTGGGCCTGGTGATGTACGCCACGCGCGCGCTCATCCCGACCATGCTCGAGAACCTGCTCGATTATCCCGTTGCCACCACCGGCTTGGTCACAGCGCCCTCCGGCATCGGCACCATGCTGGCCATGCTCATCGCGGGTCGACTCGTCGGCAAAGTCGATCTGAGATTGACCCTCTTGGTGGGCTTTCTCATCAGTGCCTTTGCGCTCTGGCAAATGACGGGATATTCGCTCGACCTATCGGCAAGCGATATCGTGTGGCCGGGGGTGATTCAAGGATTCGGCGTCGGCATGGTGTTCGTGCCGTTGAGCACCGCCACCTTCGGCACCTTGAGCGCCGAGATGCGGGCTCAGGGAACATCGCTTTATAGCCTGGTACGCAATATCGGCAGCAGCATCGGCATCTCGCTGGTGCAGACTCTCCTGACCCGCAATACCGTCATAGCGCACGCCGCCTTGTCTGAGCGCGTTACCGCGGCAAGCCCGGCCTGGAATAATCCGGCGACGCACGCGATATTCAATGTACATAGTCCCGGTGGCGCGGCATTTCTCGACCTGGCAGTCACCCAGCAAGCCTCGATGATCGGCTACATAGATGATTTCTGGTTCATGTTGTACTTGACCCTGGCAGTCATCCCGCTGCTGCTACTCATTCGACCGCCACGCCGCGCAGCAAGCGTCGAGGAACCGCTCGCCCTCGTCGACTAGCGCGAGTGGTGCGAGCGCACCGACGGACGGTTCCTTTAGGAGTCCAACCGGGCATTCGAGGGCAAACCGGGTGCTCCCTCGACGGTGGGCGATCCGGCCAGAATCTTCGATGCCTTGGGTGCGGCCCAGCGCTCGATGTCATCGAACAGCGTAAACACCGCCGGCACGATGACCAGCGTCAACAAGGTCGAGGTAATCAGGCCGCCAATCACGGCGATCGCCATGGGCTGCCTAAAATCGCTGGCCTCGCCCAGACCGGTCGCGACCGGAATCATGCCGGCCACCATCGCCACCGTGGTCATGACAATGGGTCGTGCGCGTTTATGTCCTGCTTCGACGATGGCCTGTAGACGGGTCTTTCCGGCGCGCATCTCTTCGATGGCCATATCCACCAGCAGGATGGAGTTCTTCGCGACAATGCCCATGAGCATCAGCACGCCGATCATGACCGGCAGGGAGAACGGTGTATTGGTCAAGAACAACGCGAGGAGCGCGCCGCCGAGCGACAGCGGCAATGCCGACAGTATGGTGATGGGCTGAAACACGCGGGCGAACAGCAGCACCAGCACCGCCAGCACCATCAGAACACCGGCGACAATCGCGATGATGAAGTTCGAAACCAGTTCTTTCTGGAATTCAGTATCGCCGGTCTCGACCAAGCGCACACCGGTGGGCAGATTCTTCAAGGTCGGGAGCGCATAGATTTTTTTGGTCGCGTCTCCCAGCTGCACGCCGGGCGCCAAGTCCGCGTCAATGTACAGGCGCCGGCTCTGGTTATAGCGCCGCACCGTTGAGGGGCCTTGGCCAAAGCTTAAATCCGCAACCGATTTCAAGGGCACGCTGGCGCCGGAGCTCGTGGGCACGGGTAGATTCTCGAGCGTGGTCAGATCGCTGCGCGATCGTTCCGGCAGGCTGACGCGGATCGGAATGGTGCGATCGCTCAGGGCAAACTTTGCACCGTTTTGCGGCAGATCGCCCAGCGTGGCGATGCGAATGGTCTCGCTGATGCTTTGCACGCTGACGCCGAGTTGCGCGGCGATATCGAGCCGGGGGTGCACGACAATCTCCGGCCGCGGCATGTCCCCGTTGATGCGCGGCGTGCGAATCTCCTTCAGTCCCCGCATTTCATCGAGCAGCTTATGCCCGGTGCGCTCGGTCAGCACCGGATCATCGCCCACCAAGAACAACGTGACATCCCGGCCGCCGCTGAAGCCGAAATTCTGGAAACTGACACGTCCGTCGGGAACCTGGTTGAGCAGCGGCATCACGCGCTGTTCAATCTCCTTGGCGCTCGCCGTGCGTTTATTGCGGGGTAGCATGCTGACGAACACTTCCCCCTGTCGAACATCCGCGGAATCCGTGCCGATAAACTCGACCACGTCCGTGACTTCAGGCTGCTTGCGCATGATGGCGGTGACCGCCGCCGATAGGCGTGCGGTGTCCTCGAGCTTGCCGCCTGGCGGCAGTTCGATATTGACGATGGAGGTCGAAAAATCCTCGGGCGGCACGAAAGCCTGGGGCAGCAACATCAAGCCGCCGATCGATAGCAAGAAGAATACGGTGCCGAAAAAGATGGTCTTCCAGCGATTGGTAACGCACCACCTCAGGGTTCTGATATAGGCCGACATGATCGGGCCGTCGTTGCGGTGCGGAATCGAATCGCTGTTGAGACCATAGGCCGCGAGCACCGGCGTGATCAAGCGGGCCACGAGCAGGGAAATGAACACGGCTGCAGCGACCGTCAAGCCGAATTGCTTGAAGAACTGGCCGCTGATGCCGCCCATGAAGCTCACCGGCAGAAACACCGCGATGATGGTGAAGGAGGTGGCCACCACGGCAAGACCGATCTCGTCGGCCGCCTCCATGGCGGCGCGATAGCCGCTCTTGCCCATGCGCATGTGGCGCACGATATTTTCAATCTCGACGATGGCATCATCGACCAGCACACCAGCGACGAGAGACAAGGACAGCAGCGTAATCTCATTGAGCGTAAAACCCATCAGTTGCATGAAGGCAAAGGTGGGAATTGCAGAAAGAGGGATGGCGAGTGCCGAAATCAGGGTGGCGCGCAAATTGCGCAGGAACAGCCAAACCACGATGACGGCCAGGACCGACCCCTCGATCAAAGCCTCCAGCGCCGAATGGTAGGTCTTGATGGTGTGATCGACGGTCGTAAAGATCTGTTGAATATGCAGCGAAGGATTGTCTTTCTGGATCTTGACCAGTTCCTTGGCGACACCTTCAGCCGTGGCAACGTCCGAGACGCCCTTGGCCTTATACAAGGAGAACGCGGTCGCGGGCCGGCCGTTGAGCCGTGCCATACTGCGTGTTTCCGCGACGCCATCGTGCACATCCGCAATCTCGCGCAGGCGCACTGACTTGCTTCCCGGAACGATGATGAGCGTGTCGCCGAGACCCTCGGCCGATTTGGCGCCTCCCAGCACCCGTATGGCCTGCTCGCCTCCCCCGACCTGTGCACGTCCACCGGGGGCATCCAAGTTCAATTGGCGCAGCTGCTCGTTGACCTCCACGGCGGTCAGCCCCAGCGCCTGGAGCCTCGCCGGGTCCAATTCGACGCGAATTTCGCGATCGACGCCCCCGATGCGCTGCACTTGCGAGATGCCCTTCACACCCACCAGCCGTTTCGCAATGGTGTTATCGATGGACCAGCTCAATTGCTCCGGCGTCATGTCGGTGGTCGCGACGGCATAGATCGCAAACGTTCCGCCGTCGTTATCTTGACGCTGCACCTGCGGTTCGAGAATGCCCTGCGGTAGCTCGGCGCGCACCCGGGCAATGGCATCACGGACATCGGTGACCGCTCGATCGATGGGCGTACCGATGTTGAATTCTATGATGATCAGTACATTCCCTTCGGAAATGTAGGTTTGCTGATGGTGAATATTGCCGATGCTGGCAATGGAGCCTTCCACCTTTTGAGCAATCTGCGTCTCCATCTCGGTCGGCGCGGCCCCGGGCTGCGAAATGTTGACGTTGACCTGGGGGAAGGACACATCGGGATTCAGATTGATCGGCAACCGGATGAAGGAGACGGTCCCCAGGAAAAACAGCACCACGAATAGGACGATCGGAGTGACCGGATGGCGAATCGCCCACGCGGATATGTTCTTCATGACTTGCGGGCGGGGACCAGGACCGCCTTCACGGTCTCGCCCTCCTGCAGAAACGCGCCGGCCGTGGTCACGATCTGTTCCTTGGGATCGAGGCCCTCTGCAATGGTCACCCCATTGGCGACCATGCCGGTCACCCGTACCGATCGGCGCTCGACCTTGCCTTGCGCATTGACGATGAGCACGTAGCTGCCCTTGTCGTCGTTAAGCACTGCTGTTTGCGGCAGCACAGCGCGTTCGGCATTGCTGACGGTCACTTCGGCGCGTGCGAAAGCACCCGGCCTTAAGTTTGGGTCCGGGGTCAGTGACACCTTGACCGTTCCCAGGCGCGTCGCCGGATCAATCACCGCGCCGAGCAGGCGAATGCGCCCTTCATAGATCTTGGTGGTGCCGGTGAGCCTGACATTCACGGGCTGACCTACCTTGAGCAGCGGCAGGTCCTGTTCCGCGACTTGGCCACGCAGTTCGGTCTCGCCGCCTTTCGACAGGCGAAACAGCGCCTCACCGCCGGGCATCGCGGTCTGCCCCACCTCGACCGTGCGGGTGAGAATGATGCCATCGGCCGGCGCGCGAACGTCGGCGCGTGCCAGGCGTGCTTTGGCTTCGGCCAGCTGCGCTGCCACCACTTTGACGTGTGCAGCTGCCGTCACCGCGCTCGATTTGCGGCGCTGCGTCTCTTCAGCGGACAGAGCGCCGGATGCACCCACCGCGGTGGCGCGTTGATATTCAGCGGTGGCGAGTTCAAGTTCGGCCCGTGCTTGCTCGAGCGCTGCTTCCAAATTGGCGACCTGCGGTTCCAACACCGAATTATTCAAGTGCGCCAGCACCTGGCCTTGCTTCACATGATCGCCGGCCTCGACGTAAATCGCGGTGACCCGGCCGCCGTCGCCCTCGACACCGACCGGCTCGTCATAGCGCGCCGCAATGGTGCCGATGATGCTGACCGTGGCAGGAACGGCGCTGACGCCCACTTCGGTGACCGATACCGTCGGAACGGCGGGCAGCACCACTTCCGGCTTGGCGAGCGCATGCGTTATACGCCACGCCAGCACGGCTACTATCACGATTGCGGCACCCGCAATCGCCCAAACGATCACGCGATTCTTGGAGAGCGCGGCCGTTTCAGCCTGTTGATCGAACATTGTTGCACTCATGACACCACATCCCAGGGGTAACTTCCTTTGTCGAGGATGAATCCAGCCAATTGATTCATCTCTTCGTCCTCGTTGCGCTCCGCGCGCCGTATATTGTTCGCCATGCGTCGTTTTGCCTGTTGGGCAAACACCCTCGCGATGGCTATGGCCTGCGCGCCTTTTCCGTCCGGCTCCGTGCTCAGCGCGGCGGCGCGCGACAATACACAAAGCCCCACGAAAAGATCAATGGCAATGTCCGCGACCCTTTTCAGGGCGTGCTGGCGCTCTGCAATCGATTTGCCATACTTTCGCAACAAAAAGTCGGCCGCCTTGGCGAGTTCCAACGTGTATCTCTCATAAATACCCGCCGACTCACGCAAAAGTTGCGGCATCGAAGCAAATATCTTGTCGCGGCCGACGCCGGTCGCCTGGGTGAGGCGCCGCTCGGCGTATTCGGTCAAAACCCCGAATCCTTTGATGGGGTTGTTGAAGATGTCATCCACCGCGGCCTTCAGTTCACCCAGCGACTTGCCCAAGTCCTTCAAAGCCGACAGGGCTATATACAGCCGCAATACCTCATTGGTTCCCTCGAAGATCGTCAAAATACGGCAATCACGGGTGATTTGTTCGTACGGATACTCGCGCATGAAGCCGCTGCCGGCAGCGATTTGCAGGGCATCATAGGCGGCGCGCTGCAGCGCTTCGCTGGCAAATACCTTGCTGATGGCCGCCTCGACCGAGTAATCCTCGCTTCCCGAGTCGATGTAATGCGCGACCATCCACACTACGCTTTCGGCCGCAAAGCAGTCGACCGTCATTTGCGAGATCTTCTCGCGAACCAGGCCGAATTCCGCGATCGGCTGGCCGAACTGCTTGCGCGTTTGCGCTTGACCCGTTGACAGGGCGATCAACGCCTTCATGCCGCCGACCGCGCCGCCGCCAAGCCCGGTGCGCCCGTTGTTCAATATGGCCATGGCCACCTTGAAGCCCTTGCCCTCCACATCCAGCACGTTTTCCGCCGGCACCTGCACATCCACGAAATTCACCGTGGTGGTCGATGAGGCCCGGATTCCCATCTTGTCTTCATGTTGCCCGTGGCTCACTCCCGGCCACTTTGCTTCGACCAAGAACGCCGTAATCTTGCCCGCCTCGGACGAGGTCCGTGCGAATACCGTGTACAGATCGGCGATGCCGCCGTTGGTGATCCAAATTTTCTCGCCGTTCAGTGTCCAAGTGCCGTCGGAATTCTTTACCGCCCGGGTGCGGATCGAAGCGGCGTCCGAGCCGGCGCCCGATTCCGTCAGGCAAAACGCCGCAATCATTTCGCCGCTGGCCAGTCTCGGCAGATAACGCGCCCTTTGTTCCGGCGTGCCGAACAGCAAAATGCCTTTCATGCCGATGGAGCTGTGCGCGCCGATGGTGAGCGACACGGAACTATCGTGCGAACTGCTCTGGCTCAATACGCGCGCGTAGCCGGCGTTCGAGAGTCCGAATCCGCCGTGCTCCTCCGGGATGATGAGACCGAACAATCCCAGATCGCGCAACCCCTGGATGAATTCAGCCGGTTGTTCCGCGGCGCGATCCCAGCGCTTGAAGTCGGCATGTTTGGGACCGAGGAACTGGTCGATGGCGTCGACCATCATTTTCAAGACCTCTTGATCCTTGTCGCGCAACCGCGGGTATGGGAACAGCTGGTCCTCGAGGATGCGTCCGGCAACCAGATTTTTCGCAACGCTCATGGTCTTACTCGGCGACGCGATCGATCAGAAGATCGAGCGCCCCGTCGCGGCCGACCTCATAGGAAAGCTCGCCGTACAAATCGCCGGCGGTGGGCGTTGGCTGCCCGCTGAAGGAAACGCGCGCCGTGATGGCAACGCGGCGCCCGCTCACGAGTGTGCGTCCCGGCATCATCGAATCCGCCGGCGATAAATGAACCTGGGTACCGATGGCCGCACTCGTCAGCCGCTTCGCAGCCAACGGGGGGCCTTGGCTGCCAGGTTCACGAGCAAATACGAACAAAGGTGCCTCCGATTTTAGTCGAGACTGCAAGGCAGGCGCGAGACGTATATTGACAGTCACTTCCGCCCCTGCCGACCCCTGTACGCTCGTGCTCGTCCCCGCCCCCGACGCATTCGTCCCCGATTGCGGCATGGGTCCGAGCTCGGCGATGCGAGCGTCGAGCATCTTCTCGATTTGCGGCGGCGGATGCAGATCCTTGAGCGCTTGCCAGCGTGCGCGCGCCAGCTCGCGATCGCCGCGGGTGGCGGCGGCAAAGCCGCCGTATAGCAGCGCCTTGGGATTGTCCGGCGCCAGGGTGAGCGCTTCCTCGAAGAGCTGCGCCGCGGCCGGTGTGATGTCGCCGCCCGCCTGGATACTCAATGCCTCGCCCAATCCCAGCGCGGCCTCGGCGCTCTTGCCGAGATGATAGGCACGAGAGTAGGCCTTGACGGCGTCATCCGCTCGATCCAGCACCAGATCTGAACGCCCCAGCATCAGCCAGCCCTTTGCATCATTGGGATCATCCTGCAGATGCTTTTCCAGTTTGGCGACCATGGCGAGCACGTCGGGTGCGCCACCCGCTTGCTGCGCCGGCGCGTGCCAGCTCCAATTCGACCACAGCGGATAGAGACCGGCCGCAGCGCCGATGATGAGCACCGCCGCCACCCCGCCCACGATGCGGTTCTGACTGTCCTTGACCAGCGGCAATGCGACAGCCAGTGCGGCGATGACAGCCATCAGCGCCGCAATGATGAGAAAGGTGGTCATTCGTCGAGCGGCATACGGGAACGTTGCCGCACGACGCGGAAAATGATGGCGCCGCCCAGCAACAACATGATGAAAGGGGCGCCCCAGATCAGCACGGTCTTGGCCGTCAGGGGTGGTGCGAAGCGCACGAAGTCGCCGTAGCGATCCGTCATGAATTGAAAGATCGCATCATCGCTCCTGCCCGCGACCAGCATTTCCCGCACTTGACGCCGCAGATCCTGCGCCAGGTCAACATTGGAATCGGCGATCGATTCGTTCTGGCAAACCAGGCAGCGCAGCTCCTTGGTGATCCGCTCAAAGCGCCCCTGCAGAACGGGATTCTCAAGCTGCCCGTTCGCGTCCAAACCGCGCGGCTGCGTGTTTTGCTGCGCCAGGGCGCCGAGACTCAAAAAGCTCAGCGCCAACGCCATCAACCAGGCGTGCCCATGCCGCCTCATGCACCCGCCTTTCTTGCGGCCGCGATGCGCGGCAAGAATTCCTTCTCCCACACCTCTTGCGTGATGGGAGAGATGAATTTAAAGATCACCCGGCCATGGGTGTCGACCAGGTAGGTCTCCGGCGCGCCGTACACGCCCCATTCGATTGCAGTTCGGCCATCGCCATCAAAGGCCACCGCTGAATAGGGATTGCCGAGCTGCTCGAGCCAGCGCATCGCCTTATCGCGCTGGTCGCGGTAATCGAGGCCTATGATGGGCACGACATTCTGGCGCGCGATGGCGAGCAATTCTTCCTGTTCTTCGCGGCAGGCTATGCACCAAGTGGCCCACACGTTCAACACGTACACCTGGCCTTTCAAGGTGGAGTTGCTGACGATGCGCGATGCATCCTGCACATCCGTCAGGGCGAATTCCGGCGCAGCCTTGCCTATCAGCGGCGAAGGCAACTCATGAATGTCCCGATGGGGATTCAAGCCAAACGCGAACAACACGACCAGCGCGACAAATGCCGCAAAGGGGAGCAGGAACTTCCACATCAGGCGGAGCCCAGTTCCGCGCGCGGATCAGGCGGAGACACCGCCTGCGAGGCAGCCGGGATTTTCATCCGATAGCGCCGGTCGGTGGCCGCGATCAATCCGCCGAGTGCCATCACGATGGCGCCCAGCCAGATATAGCGCACCAGCGGCTTGTATTGAATGCGCATACTCCAGGCGTCATCGCCGAGCGGGTCGCCCATGGCAACGAAGAGATCGCGCCCCCAGCTCACCGATATGGCGGCTTTGCTGTTGCTGGTCTGCTGCACCCAGAAATGCCGCTTCTGCGGCAACAGTATGGTGACGGGCTTGCCTTCGCGACTGACCTCCACCACGGCTTGCACCGCGTCGTAGTTGGGCCCCCGCACATCAGCGGCATTCACAAACTTGAAATCGTATCCGGCTATCCGGTAGCTGCCGCCCGGTTTCAGCGCCACATCTTTTTCGATTTTGTAGCTCTCGACGCCGGCGGCACCGATGGCGAACATGCCCACGCCCAAATGGGCAATCGACATGCCGATGAGCGCGGCCGTCAAGGTTTGTTTCTGTCGCAGTCGGTGCAGCGGCTCCAAAACGGAGGAGAAAATAATCCAGAAACCGAAACTAAATCCGATGAGCCCCACGGGGTGGAACTCCTTGAACACCAGCCCCTGGACGACCAAGGCCAACAGTACGGCCGCACCCGCCAGCCACCACAGGGGCTTCGCCGCGACCGTGAGCTTGCCGCGCCGCCACGCCGAGTGCATGCCGATGGCCATGAATATCATCAACGGGAATACCGGCACCAAGAACATCAGGGCGAACACGGGCGGACCGACGGAGATCTTGCCCGCTCCGATCATTTCGTAAAGCAGGGGCGACAAGGTGCCCCACAACACCAGCGCCGCAACACTCACGAGAATCACGTTGTTGACCAGGATGAAAAACTCTCTGGAGAACAGCTCAAAGCCGCCCTGCACATACAGCTTCGGCGCGCGCCATGCGTACAGCGTCAACGAGCCGCCGATGGTCAGCACGAGAAATGCAAGGATATAAAGCCCCCGCGTGGGATCGCTGGCGAAGGAGTGGACCGATACGAGCACGCCCGAACGCACCAGGAAGGTTCCCACCAGGCTCAGCGAGAACGCGAATATCGCGAGCAGCAGCGTCCAGCTCTTGAATATCCCGCGTTTCTCGGTAACGCTCAATGAATGGATCAGCGCCGTTCCCACCAACCACGGCATGAATGAGGCGTTCTCCACCGGATCCCAGAACCACCAGCCGCCCCAGCCCAATTCGTAGTACGCCCACCAGCTGCCCAGGGCAATGCCGATGGTTTGAAACAGCCATGCAAATATCGTCCACGGCCGCGTCCATTTGGCCCAGGCCTGATCGAGCTTGCCTTCGAGCATGGCGGCGCAGGCGAAGGCGAACGCCACCGAGAACCCGACATAGCCGGTGTAGAGCATCGGCGGGTGAATGGAGAGCGCGAAGTCCTGCAGCACCGGATTCAAGTCCGCGCCGTCCTGGGCGGCAGGGATCAAACGCGCGAAGGGATTCGAAGTCCACAATGTGAACAACATGAAGCCTGCGCTGATAAGTCCCATCACCCCGAGCACGCGGCTCGAAAAGGTCAGAGGCAGCCCACGGCTGAAGGCGGCGACGGCAACACTCCAGATGGACAGAATCAAAATCCACAACAGGAGCGAACCCTCATGCGCGCCCCACAGCGCCGCCACCCGGTAGAAGAGCGGCAACTGCGAGTTCGAATTGTGCGCAACATACAGTACCGAAAAATCGTCATTCACAAAGCAATACACGAGACAGGCAAATGCCGTGGCGACGAATACGAATTGCCCGGTCACGGCCGGGCGCGCCACGCCCATCCACGCCGCCTTCGCCTTCCAGGCGCCGGCCAGGCCGAAAAAAGCTTGCGACACGCTCAAAATGAACGCGAGGATGAGTGCGAATATTCCTAGTTCGGCGGCCATGGCTTCCTTAAGAGGTCGGTCCGGCCGGGGTCGTTGCGGCCGGCGATGGGGCGCTCGAGGGCGCGCTTGCCTGTTTGTTCTTCAATGAGGCGGCCACCTCGGGCGGCATGTATTTTTCATCGTGCTTGGCCAGCACTTCGTCGGCCACAAAGGCACCGTGTGCATTCATTTTGCCGTGCGCGATGATGCCCTGCCCCTCGCGAAACAGATCAGGCAGCACGCCGGTGTATTCAACCGGCACCTCGTGCGCAAAATCGGTGAGGACGAAGCGCACTTGCAGATCACCCGGATTGCGCGTCACGCTGCCCTTCACCACCATGCCGCCGATGCGGAAGCGCTTCGCTTCCGGCACTTTGCCCGCCGCGACTTGGCTCGGGTCGAAGTAAAACATGATGTTCTCGCGCGAAGCCATGACCGCGAGCGCCACCGAGGCAGCGACACCGCCGAGGATGCCGATCACCACCAGCAATCGTTTGCGCCGCGGTGTCATCGCGCCTTGCTCTCGGCGTCCGCCATGGCAATCGACCGCGCCGCACGCATACGCGCGGCGGCCAGAAATCGGCGCGCCGACCAAAGATTCCAGGTCAGCACCACGCAGGCAAAGCCGATGCAAGGCCAGACGTAACGCGCGTAGCCGCCCATGTACCAGAATCCGTCGCTCATGACTTGATTGCCTCCCGAACCCATGCCGATTGTCGCTCCCGGCTGAGCACCTCTCCTTGCAACCGTAAGCAAAGTACGGCGCCGTAGAACAACATGAATCCAACGAACATGGACAGCAGCGGCCAGAGCATGCTGCCGGCGATGGAGGGCTTGCCTAGTTTAGCAACCGTGGCGCCCTGATGCAGAGAGTTCCACCAAACCACGGAATAATGAACGATGGGTACATTCACCACGCCGACGATGGCTAGCAGTGCCGATGCCCTGTCACCGCGCGCCGGGTCCTCGAACGCCGCATGGAGCGACATGACGCCCACATACAGGAACAACAGGATGAGTTCGGCAGTCAAACGCGGATCCCAGGCCCAGTACGTGCCCCACATGGGCTTTCCCCACATGGATCCGGTCACCAGCGCGAGCAGTGTCAGGGAAGCCCCGATGGGGGCTGAGGCCGCTGCCACGGCATGACCCACCTTGATCCGCCAAATGAGTGCGATACCGCCGGCGACGGCCATGACCGTATAGACGAACTCCGACATCCAGGCACTCGGCACGTGCACGTAGATAATTCGAAAGGCATCGCCCTGCTGGTAGTCGGGCGGTGCAAAGACCAACCCGCCGATGAGGCCGTAGCCGACCGTGAGCGCGGCGAACCCCAAGAACCACGGCACGAGCGCCGCCGCAACCCCGTAGACATGGGGCGGAGAGGCAAGCTTGTAAAACCAGGTCCACATCTCGTTATTCCAATGTAATACGCAATGCCGCCGTCGCCGCAAAAGGCGCCAAGGTGCTGGTGAGCACGCACAGCGCCGCCAGAAAATACAATGCGCCGGCCACACTGATTCCCGAGATGGCCCGGTCAGTTGCCGCGGCGCCAAAAATCAACAAGGGCATCGCCAGCGGCAGCACGATCAACGCGAGCAACACGTTGCCGCGCCGCAATCCGATCGTCAGTCCCGCGCCGATCGCTCCGAGCCAGCTCAAGGTCAGCGTACCCAAGGTCAAACTCAGCATCATTGTCGCAAATGCACTGCCGGGAATGGCAAGCGCAGTTCCCACAATGGGCGAAATCAGCACCAGGGCGAATCCGCTTACCAGCCAGTGCGCGAGGGTTTTTGCTACCACGATCAGGGTTAGTCCCTGGCCGCTCAAGGCAAGTTGCTCCAAGGTGCCGTCGTCCGCATCGCTCTTGAATAAGGAATCGAGCGACAGCAGTGACGATAGCAATGCTGCCACCCAAAGCACACCCGGCGCCATGTCTCGCAGCAGCGACAGATCCACGCTCAATCCCAGTGGAAACAGCGTAGTAACGATGAGGAAGAATACCAACGGCTGCAGAAGTTGCTCCGGCCGCCTGAAACTGAGACGCATCTCACGCTGCACTACCAGCCAAAACGCTTCCCAGGCGCCCACGTTCACGAATTGAGCTCCAGGCGGCGCACGTTGCACGCCAGCGCCAATTCCCGGTGCGCGACCACCAGCGCGAGACCCCCGCCCCCAATATGTGCCTGAAGCAGCCCCGACACCAAATCAGAGCCCGCCGCATCCAGATTCGCATAGGGTTCATCCAACAGCCACACGGATGCCTGCATCGCGACAACCCGCGCCAAAGAAACCCGGCGCCGCTGACCCGCGGAAAGGACGCGGGCCGGCAGGTCCGCACAGGCCGCAACTCCCGTCCGTTCCAGCGCGCTGCGTAGTTCTTGGGGTTGCGACCGGCGCTTCATTCCCACGGCAAAGTGTAGATTCTCCAGCGCGGTAAGGTCGCCCTTCAGGGCAGGTTCATGGGCGGCATAGGCCAGAGCCGCCTGATACTCGGTCCGATGCGAAACAATGGACCGGCCGAGCCAGCTCACCGCGCCCTGCTCCGGGCGCAACAAGCCGCTGACCACCCTCAACAAAGTGGTCTTGCCGGTGCCGTTCGGACCTGACACGTGCAGGAGTTCGCCGCGGCCGATCTGGGCACAGACCCCTTGGAGCACATGACGATCGCCGCGCCAAACGTGGACTTTGTCGACCGAAAGACCGTCTGTGGCGATGTTCATGGGAGCGAGAGCTTAACTAAATCAAAGAGTTGAAGCCACCTATTCAGACACTTTTGATCATGAGAATCACCCCGTTCAGCGTGCTGCAACCCACAAATATGGCGGTTCGGCACCAACCAGCGGCCGTCGACCGGGTACTCACGACGGATATGAACGAGGACATCGGCCTTCCCCTTCACGAGCCGCTTCAGGGGACATTGCGCAAAATCACGGAAAGGCTCGCAGCCGAGCTTGCCAATCCCACGCTGCAGGAACCTGACTGGTCTCCGATCGAGTGGCGGATGGCTCGCGCCGTCGCCGCGATTCACTGTGTCTCGCCCCTGCTGGCGGGGAGGCTGCGCTGGGAGGGACCGGCGCTTTGGCGAGACTTCCTGACAGGCCAGAAGGCGCACGTGGTCGCCCGTCACCGCCGGATCCAGGAATTGTTGGATCAAATCGACGCTCGCTCGCGGGAGGCAGGGATCGCGATTGTCGGACTAAAGGGCGCGGCGTTGCACTCCATGGGACTCTATAGTGCCGGTGAGCGGCCGATGGCCGACGTGGATCTGCTGGTGCAAGCGGACGACGCAACGCGAACCGGACAGGTTCTTCAAGCGCTGGGTTTCAGTGAGTCGTTGGCGATCTGGAAACACAAGGTTTTTGTTCCCAAGATTTGCAAGGTGCACGCGAGCATGGGAGAGCACAGAGAAAATTACCTCAAGATCGACCTGCATACGCGGATCAGCGAAAAATTGCCGTTACGCATTACCGATGTAACGGACTCTGTCTATCCACACACGCCACACGCGGGCCTGAATGCCTATCCGTCGAAGGCGGCGTTGATGGTCCATCTGTTGCTTCATGCCGCGGGCTCCATGGCCTTCCGCTCGTTGAGGCTGCTGCACCTGCACGACATCGCACTGCTTTCCTCGCGAATGGCAGGCTCGGATTGGGATGATCTGGTGATGCAGGGTGAGAGCATGCAGAGGCGGTGGTGGGCGTTGCCGCCCCTTCGACTCACCGCCCGCTACTATCCCAATGCCGTTCCGAGCGATGTGCTCACGACGCTCTCGATTCAGTGTCCGAGGATCTTGCATCGCATCGCACGGCGTCGCCGGATATCGGACGTGTCGCTATCCTATCCTTGGATCGAGGCTTTCCCCGGAATTGGCTGGTCCCGGTCATTTGCCGAGGTCGTCGAGTACATCGGCTATCGCGTGTGGCCAGACAATG
Organism: uncultured Gammaproteobacteria bacterium; assembly: GCA_963831765.1. Lineage (GTDB taxonomy): Bacteria > Pseudomonadota > Gammaproteobacteria > Steroidobacterales > Steroidobacteraceae > Bog-1198. The sequence continues at coordinate 183,647 of CAWHRH010000006.1, read as the reverse complement.
AGATACGGCGTCTGCGCGACATATTTGTGGAAAGTGAGGTCGCCGCGTCGCAGACTCAGTGGGGCCGATTGTCCCAGAGACGACGCATGTTGCGGTGGCTGACCTCGAGGCCCCTTCGGGTCGACACGCTGCATGCCGTGCGCATGGCCCTCGCACAACCTGACTAGCTCCACATGAGCTGCAACGATCCCGACCTTCGATACCTTCAGCGCACTCCAGCCGGCGCGGAGTATCTCAGTCAGATCACCGCGCAAGAGTCGGATCGCCGCACGCGCTCCGCCTTTCGCGATCTTGTGCTCAGGATCGCGCCGCCCGGCGCCAAGCTGTTTGACTTCGGTGCGGGACCGGGAAGTGACGCGCGATTTTTCGCCGAGCGCGGCTTCAGGATTGATGCATACGATGTCGATCCGAGGATGCGCGAGTTCTTCGCCGACCATTGCCGGGACCTGATCGACTCGGCGCGTATTACCCTTGCAGGCGGCACCTATCGGGACTTTCTGACGCACAGCCCTTCTGACGGCAACCGCCGCGCCGATCTGATTATATCCAATTTCGCGCCGCTCAATCTGATCGACGATCTGCGCGAGCTGTTTGGGAAATTCCACGCGCTCACTACTCCGAAAGGCAAGGTGCTCGCCAGTGTGTTGAGCCCTTGTTTCATCGGCGACATGCGGTCCCGTTTATGGTGGCGTGGTGCGACGCGTCTCTGGCGCGACGGTGAGCTGTTCCTCCCCGGACCGCAGGCGCCGTATTACAGGCGACTGCTCCGCAACTTTCGCGCGGTCAGTGCGCCGCATTTCCGGCTGAGCCGCGTTTTTCGAGGATTGCCGTCCTCCCACGGGGGACAGGAGAACGGCATCGACCTGCAGCGTGACGGTCGGTTTGCGTGGCTGCATCTTGCCGGTTGTCGCTACATGTTTCTCCTGTTTGAAAAGACGATCTGACAATGATGGTACCGTTGCCGGCGACCCTGAAGAATCGGTTGCGGCCATTGCCGCAGTGGCCGCCGGTTGCACTGCGGGAGCCGCAACAGGCCGTTCAAATCCGGCTGTCGACTGATCGCGGAGGGTTCGACGTTACACGCGCTGCCGTTGTCGCAGCCCTGCGGCCGTTGACTCTCGCCGTGGGTCTCGACGCCCCGCTGATGTCCGCCATTGAAGACCACTCCCAGCCGGCGCTGCATTTCGTGGATCTCGAATCGCAGCGCACCGTGGGCACGCTTCAACTGCAACATGTGCGAAATTGGAACACGTCAGGAGCTGCAATCGGACTATTCGAAGTACGGCGTGGAACACATCGATGCCTGCGTTGGCCCTATCGGTCGTGGAACCTATGGCTGCAGAATCGGCGGGCGCGACGAAACACCGATCCAAATAATTTCTTCATGCCTCCCGAAGCCGTGCAACAGCAGATGATCTTCTACATCTGCCCGCGCCCCGTGGTGCTCGTTTCGGTGGACGACGGCAGCCATAGCAACCTGTTCCCGATGGACCTGATCGGTCCCGTGTCTTCAGAGCGCTTTACGCTCGCGCTTCGCAGTACCAGCCCCTCCATACCAACGATGAAGAGGGCGCGCCGTGTAGCGCTTTCAGACGTCCCTGCCCGCGACTACGCGACAGCCTATAAGCTGGGTATTCATCACAAGAACGCGATGGTCGACTGGAATAGTCTGCCCTTCACCATCCAGCGGTCCAGAGATTTTTCTCTGCCCTATCCCGCAATCGCGTTGCGAGTTCGCGAAATCGAGATTCTGGACTTTGATACGATAGGATCGCACACCTTTTTCGTCACCCAGATTGCATCCGAGCATCCGGCCCGAGACGAGGCACAGTTCTTTCACACCAGCGGGATCTACCAACATTTCCGAAGCTGCAATGGACGCCCCTTTCCGGCGGCGTCGTGAGGCAAATATGACCGATATCCTGCTGACTCACGGCTATTTCCTGTCCGAAGACGAAAAAGAGCGGCAGATCATGAAGCCCTATCCGCCGCTGGGTCTTTTGTATTTGTCCGCCTATCTGAAGACTCGCGGCCACTCGGTGGAGGTGTATGACAGTACATTCGGCACCCGGCCCGAGCTGTCGCAGAAAATCGGCCAGTCGCGCGGGGGCATCATCGGTATCTACACAAACCTGATGACTCGCGGGTCGGTGCTGCAGATCATCAGCGCCGCGAAGCAATCCGGGTCAACAGTCATGCTGGGCGGCCCCGAAAGCGCAAATCACTGCGCCGAATATTTGAATGCGGGTGCCGACGTGATCGTGATTGGCGAAGGTGAATCCACGCTGACGGAGGTCATGGCCATGCTGCCGTCAATGGGCCCGAATGACCTTTACAGCGTTCGCGGCATCGTCTTCAAGAACGCTGCCGGCGAACCGGTGCACACGCCGGAGCGCACGAAGATCAACGATCTTGATACGCTGCCGCTGCCGGACCGCGAAGCCATCGATCATCAGAAGTATCTCGACGCGTGGCGAACGCATCACGGAGCGAGCAGCATCAATCTCATCACGGCACGAGGCTGCCCCTACAAATGCACATGGTGTTCGCACGCGGTGTACGGTTACTCTCACCGGCGCCGCAGTCCCGAGAATGTCGCGGCGGAGGTAGCCTGGATAGCGGAGCGCTATAACCCGGATCAGCTCTGGTACGCGGACGATGTCTTCACCATCAGCCACCCGTGGCTGCAAGGGTACAAGGCAGCTCTCGACAAACGCGGACTTCACCTGCCGTTCGAGACAATCACGCGCGCCGATCGCCTTCAATCCGAGGACGCGGTCAAGGCACTGCGGGACCTGGGTTGCTATCGGATATGGATCGGCTCCGAGAGCGGCAGCCAGAGGATACTGGACGCGATGCAGCGCGGCGTCAGCGTCGAACAAGTCCGCCGTGCCGTCAAGCTCGCGCAACAGCACGGAATTCTCGTCGGCATGTTCCTGATGTGGGGCTACGAGGGCGAGGAGATCGAGGACATTGCGGCCACGGTCGAGCATGTCAAGCAGAGCAATCCCGAAGTCTTTTTCACGACCGTCTCGTATCCAATCAAAGGAACGCCCTACTTCGACACGGTCGAGGGCAAGGTGCAGTTGCCGCTTGCCTGGGCCAAAGCAACGGACCGCGACTACGTCATTGGGGGCCGAAAGCACAAGGATTATTATCGGCTGGCGGATGTCTGGTTGCGCAGCGAGGTGGAGGCCTCCAGGTTGGGCAATACCGATCCGCAGCGCGCCGCCGACCTGATCGAGACAGCGAAACGGGCCAGGGACGAGATGAGCCGCGTAGCCGGCGCAGTCTCCGCTTGAGTATCCCCACTAGGGCACGGGCTGGCGTTTGTGCGGGTGACTGAACAGGAATACGCCGACATCGGCGCGTCCTGCGACAGGCTGTTGCGCGCACCCTGTACCAACCTCGCGCGGCTGGCCGTACCAGTGCTTCATTTTCTGAACGAACACCCGAGTGCGCTCGCGCAGTATGCGCCGCTCTTCACCAAACGTTCGGGCGGCGGGTTCTCCAGCATCCCGAAAGCCATGATACGCGCGACTCGCGGCCTGACGCGCTCGCTGGCTGCGCCGCGCGTGGCGGCGCATCCTCAGGGCCCGATCGACGTCGTGATCGTCTCCCACCTGCTCAAGCCGGAGCAGCTGCATCATGGCGACGATTTCTATTTCGGTGCCCTGCAGAGTCACTTGAGGGACCACGGAGTCACATCGCTGCTGGTGTTGATCAGTCATCTGGCGGTCGCTCGAAGCGGCCAGGAGCCGCCGCCTCTTGCGTTCCCGCGCATGATATTGCCCTCGGCCGTATCCCTGACAACAGAGGTAAACATCTGGCGGCAATGCACGAATGTTTGGAGTGCCCTGCGTCGCGAAGCAGCCGGTGCACGCAACTTGGCCGACCATCGGCTTGCCATGCTCGCAAGCCGCCAAGCGCTGTCGGCATCCACGGTTGTCAACCTTCGAATGCATGCGGCCATCGCTAGCCTATGCCAAGCCGTTGATCCAAGGGTCGTCATCACCACATACGAAGGTACCGTGGCCGAGAGATTGATCTGGCATGCCGCGCGGACGGCAAGACGGCGGCCATTGTGCGTGGGTTATCAACACGCCATGGTGTTCCAACGCGCTCACGCGATTCGGCGATCCGTTGCGGCTCCCGGCATCCCCTGCGATCCGGATGTCGTGTTGACTCTCGGGGAAATCCCACACGCAGCGCTCGCGGCCAGTGCCGGGCTGCAATCGGTGCGCCTCATCGAATATGGGTCACATCGACGCGCCACGCTCCCGCCGTTGCCTCAACCGCAGCATCGCCCCCGCCGCTGCCTCGTCCTCCCCGATGCCGGCTATGACGAATGCGCCAGACTATTCGTTTTCGCTCTGGACTGCGCCCGTCGCAGTCCGGATATCAGCTTCGCGTTGCGTCCCCATCCAATGGTCGATATGGGCTCGCTGTTGCGCCGTCTGCCGTTCTTGCTCAAGTTGCCGGGCAATGTATCGCTCTCGCTAGACAAGCCGCTCGAGCGGGAATTCGCGCAGGCACGCTACTGCCTCTACCGTGGTTCGTCTGCGGCCATGCACGCAGTGCGGGCCGGCATCAAACCATACTACCTCGCGGGTGCCGGTGAGCTGCCGTTCGACTGCCTCTTTGAGCTGGGCGACTGGCGCGAGATCGTTACGTCGCCGGAGGATCTGCTCAATCGCATCAGCGTGGCCGATCAATCCACCGACTTCGCCGCCGCCGATCGCGCCGCCAGCATCTGCGAACGTTACGTCTCGCCGGTCAGACCCGCCGCCATCAACGAATTGCTCGCAATGGTCACTCCATGAGTCCCTGCAGCGCGGCGGCTGACTCACTGGGATGTTGACCACGAAGCAGCTGGAAGAAGGGCAGCCGTTTAACGGTGCGTGCGAACAAATTCCAAGAAGGCTGGTTTGCGGCGTAAGCCTGTTCTTGAATCAAAATTGGCAGCGCCTCCGACGGGAGCAGCCGTCTGAGCAACACCCGATCCGCCGCGGGCCGGGCGGACAAGAATACGATGGCGCTTAGCTTTAGCGGGCGTTCAGTCAGCGGGTAGCCGTCTCTGCGCAGGTCAATCTCATACTTTCGCACACCAGTACGGCGCCGAATGACCGGCGATTTGCGGATTCTTGCGACGGTGCGACCCTGCGCAATCCAGCGCAGGGAGTCGGCGCGTACGTGCAGAAAATTGCTGACTCCGGTAGCAAGAAGCGTGTCCGGTGTTACGAATACGCTGTCTTCCGCAAGAATCCCCAGGCCTTCAATCAGGCACTGCAGAGTCACCGTCGACTTACCGGCACCGCTCGGGCCCAGCAACAGGATTCCGCGGCCGGCACGTCCCACGCACGCCCCGTGCAACGCCACGAGCCTCTGGACCCGTGCCGCCAGAGTGAAGACGGCGAACTCGATCAACTCGTAGCGCGTGTGATACGGGAAGCGCAACATCCGCGGCGTAACGACCACGAGCGCTGCCCGCTCGTGCGGCGATACGACCACGAAATTGGAAGCCCTCGCGGCTCCGGCAAGGAGTCCCCCGCCGGACATCATCTGCAGCGGCGCCGGTCCGACGTCCGCGCGCTTCCGTTGGGAAGTCAGTACCAATCGTACCCGCAGCTGCGGCTCGACTTGCGACAACTTGTGTCGCGGCAGGCCGGCGTAGGCTGAATCCACCAAATGCAGCAAGTCCTCGCTGTTGCTCTCGAACCGAACTCGTGCTCCCAGCACGTGGAGGTCCCTGTGCATCCCGACCGGGGCCCGCTCCGCAAATGGGTCGGCGTAAAGCTCGGGTGTTTTGGTTTTCATATTAGGGGGGACGCTTCATGACATGGTCCGTAAACGTTCAGCTGAGATGCACTCTGTGACCTCAACGGCCAGATGAGCGGCGACTTTACGCACCACTTCGACCGCCGCGGCAGCATAGTTATCGGGTGAACCGCCGGCGATGTGAGCAGTGAGGAATACATTCGGCAGACTGCGCAGGGGATGCGAAGCGATCGGCGGCTCCTCTTCGTATGTATCGAAGCAGGCAAAAATGTCGCCCCGTTTCAGGCGGGCGAGCAGCGCATTGGGTTCGATCAGTGCGCCGCGCGCGACGTTGATGAGCACCGTGCCCGGGCGCAGTTTCGCGAGTTCAGCCGCGCCCAGGCAATGCCGGGTGCGTTCAGTGAGGCCGCGATGCAAAGACACGATATCGGCGGCCAACACCTCGCTGAGTGAAACGGGGACAGCACCGCCGCGGCGGATATCGACCTCCGCCGCATTCTCGGAGTAAACCAGGACACGCGCCTGTGCCCGGCCAAGACGTTCGGCGAAAGCGCGCGCATTTGCGCCCCAGCCCACGAGTCCCACTGTGGCCCCTTGCAGATCGCGGGACCGCTCCTTGCTTAGTTCCGGGATGCCGAGAAACGGTGAGGCCGCGTTCCAGAGTCCCCGGAAAAATGTTTCAAGGCCCGCCGCCTTCATGGCAGGGCGCAAGCCGCGTGCGGCCCGATACAACATGCCTTTGAATCCGGCCGCATCCGGCACAGTACCCCAACCTCCCGCGCGCATGACTTCGTGGGAGAGAAAGGCACGACGACGGCCGAGTATCGCCAATCCAAGCGCGAATTCCCCTACGCTCTCGGCGTAGGCCGAGCTGGCATTGAGCAGCCTGATGCCGCGCGCCAGGAGTGCTTCGGGCTCATGACGCGCGAGCGACAGGGCGACAATGCCGACAACGGCAAGGTGCGGAAGCTTGTCCAAAATATCTGCGGGCAGCGCGACTGAGCCGCGGCCCAAAATGGCCGCGACAATATCGGGACGCGCAGCGGCCGACTCGCGGACATCCTCCAGAGACACGAATCGGTACTGCGGAAGCAGGCTCGCGAGGGGTGCCTGTAATTCGGAGGACTGCACGATCAGAATGGATTGCCCCTCGAGCGCCCGCTTAGGCGGAGCCGTCCGAAGCTGCGTCTGTGGCAGATGAACGCGCCCACTGAAGCCGTTTTCAATCAACTCGGCGAGAAACAGGGACGGAGCGATGGCGGCGAGGCTGTGCGCCGGCTCGGCGCCGCTGCGGATCGCCTGAAGAAAGGCGTCATGCTCGGCCCCATACCCGTCGCCTTGCATCGGCTGCCGGATGATTGTTGCTGAGTGGCCTCTCCTTTCTATCGTGAGGCCCGCTTCCCTAACGCTGTATGTTTCGCCCGGAGCATGGAAAACATACTCTTCGCGGCGAGATCCCGCATGATTGTTGCAAAGAAATACGCCTTGAGCACCATCGCGCCAACGCATCAAGGCGGAAAAGGCGCCCGGCTGAGCCGCAGCGGCTTCTCCGGCCTGCGCCGTTAATTGCTCGGGCAGCCCGCCCATCATGAAGAGCAGTGCATCCAGACCATGAATGCCGTTCGCGCCCAGCCAGGTGCGCGCCCCGAATGGGGGCAGATGGGAAAATTCGGGCTTGTGGAATACCGCTTCTGCAAATCTCCAACCGGCGCGGCCGGCGCGCGCACGAACCGCGGCGAGGGACTTCGCGAACCTTCGATTCAGACCGCCGGCGGCGATGAGCCCTCGCACGCTCGCGAGCTCCGCCAGTTCGCGCGCCTGCGCATAGGTGGGTGCGACGGGCTTCTCAACGAACAGATGTTTGCCCTTTCGCAGCGCCAGCATTCCGTACTCGTAGTGCAGTTGCGCGCCGCCAAAAATATACACGGCATCGATGTCCGCACGCTCGATGGCCGCAACACCGTCGCCGCTGTCTTGCAAAAATCCGAATTTGTGCCGGGCAGCTGCCGCGCGTTCGCGCTGAATGTCGCAAACGAGCGTCAGCACAATTTCTCCCCGGTCCCGCAGCCCTGCGAGAACCGGCAGATGAATCGCATCGGGCGCAGGACCTGCACCGATGACCAGCACGCGAACCGGCTTCAGCGTGGATGTATCCGTGACCATACTTAAAATTCCAACATGGCGGCGAGCGCGGTCCTGCCCGCATGAGCGTCGTCCATATCAGAGTATCCGAATTCGCAGCATCGTTTCTCGATCCGGAGGCTATAATCAGAAGCGCGATGAAACTTCCGAAACTGGTGACGCTGAAAGGCGTTGCGCGCAAGGGCCGCAATGCGATTTGGGACGTCGGCAACTCGCTGCGTCGCGCGGTCCGACGGCCCGTGCCCGGTGAATTCCAGCCCTATTATTACACCCTGCCCGATAGATATCCGTGGCTGTTTGGATTTGCCGCCACGCGCATCGGCACGCGCCAGGACCTGCGCATATTGTCGTTTGGCTGCTCCCGCGGCGAAGAGGTTTTCAGCCTGCGGAAATACTTTCCTGCAGCAGCCGTCAAGGGCATCGACATCAATCCGCGCAACATCGCACGGGGCCTGGCGCGCGCCCGCGCGGAAAAATCCACTAACGTGACCTTTGAGATTGCGGCGACCACGGAACGCGAGCCCACGAGCTTCTATGACGCGATCTTCTGTCTGGCGGTTTTGGTTAATGGCGATCTGACCACGTCGAACGCTCAGCGCTGCGATCCTTTGCTTGATTTCGAGAGATTCGACCGGATGGTTGGCGATTTCGCCCGCTGCCTGAAGCCGGGCGGACTGTTGGTATTGCACACGACCAATTTCCGTTTTTGCGACACGGCGGTTGCCCGGGACTTCGATGTAGTTTACGAAGCAGATCGAAAGCACTTGGCGCTCGATGTCCTGTTCGACCGCAACAATAGGCTGATGAGCGGCGAGCGAGAGCGCTATCGGGCCGTGGCCTTCGAAAAACGTTGACTCGACGGCTGCTGCGGGCAGCCCCCCAAAAATTCGCAACATCACTGCAGGAGATTCGGTTCGTAGCTCGAGGCCTCTCGCATATCCGAAGGTCCACGGATCGGCGCGTAAGGGGCGAGCGAGTCCACCTCGTTTCGATCGTACAGGTCGTCCCCCAGGATGCCGTCGTCTGCGCGTTCGCTATGTGGATGTGTCTTGAGATTCCGACTGGCCAATAGATGCTTCACCTGCTCGAGAGGCATATTCCATTCGGCCGCCAACCGGATCGCGGTTGGCTCCGCAAAGGACAGATACAGATCCTCCGCATTTGAATGATCCTGTAGTCGCGTGAAATCCACCTTCGATGCAAGCGTCTTGCGGTAGCCGGCGACGACCTGGGTGGCACCTGCCACGAGTTCCTTGAACTCTTTGGTGCTGTAGTAACCTTGCAGATCCGTGACATTTCTAAAGGGCTGTTGCAGGTTTATTTCATGACACCAAAGGCACTTGCTCGGTTTGCCCGCCGCAGTAAGAGCCGGCGTCGTCGTGGCCTTCAAATGTCCTTCGAGATCGTAGAGACCGAATCGCAATTGCCCGTTCTCCATCAAATCGAGAGTCTCGATATCCGCCTTTTGAAACGAGTGATCTTGCAGAGCGCCGGCCCCCTCGAAGGCTACAAAGGCCACGGAGTTGATGCCCTCGCCCTGCCCGACTTCTATCAAGCGATTTCCGTGGGCGACCGCAGACTCGACAATGGCCACCTGCCTGGGCGCGAAAACGTGCTTGGCGCGAAACTCCGCGTAGCTAGGGCTGACGCCCGTGAGCGCATAGTATTGGTAGGAGCTGCACAGACTGAGAAAGACAAATCTGCCGATGTCGATACCACCCATTAAGCGATATTCGTCGCTGGATTTAAGGACATCCAACAGCTTCTTCCAGGCCGGCTTGGAGATTTCCACAACTCCCGCGGCATCCAGATCGAGGGTCACTGTCGTTCCATCCCAGGAAACAATTGCGGCGTCGGTCGGCAATTTCGCGCCCACAAAGGACAGCGCCCAGAACAAGCCCGTGTTGGCCTGCGATCTTGCCTGACTGGGGTAGCTCTTGATCCAGCGTAGCTTGATGATCAGGTTCTGATCTTTCGGCGTCAGCGGTTGATCCGTCCGGTTGCAGCCCGAGCTACCCAACAGCAAGACCACGGCAAGGACGCCGGCCATTCGGATTGCCCTGCCGTGCATTACCTCCCTCATATTCGTCCAGGACGCTGGCGCCAGAGCGGTCGCCCAAGCAGGCCTTCGAGCTCCGCGATATCGTCGGCGAAATAGCGATCGAGCTCCGCCTTGAATGCCCGCCGCAGCGCCGGTTTTGGGCGCGGCACTGCGTTCAGCTCCGACAGCGCATGGGCCGGAGAAAAACCTGCTTGTCGCAAGAGCGGACGAATGGGTGCGTAGAGCGTTTTGAGCCATCGCGGAGGCTTGCGCAGCAAGCGCTCGAGGCGGCGCGATCTGGAGCCTCGAGAGCCATTGACGACCGGGAAGGCGGCATGGGGATCGGGGGCGAGCTGCAGGAAGTCGAGAAGTCTCGCGTACTGGTTACGAGGATCAGCGAAGAACTCTTCGTATACCATGATGCAGCGCTGTCTTTCAGGAACATGCTCTATCACGCGCCGCACCTGTTCGGCATATCGGTAGATCGCGCCATATCGCAGGGTAGCCGGGTCGGGCCAATTAGGCGGCATGCGCTCGCCCAAACGGCGCGCGTCTTGCGCGCGCCAGGCTTCCTCGAAATCCTCGATGTTCTCGACACGATAACTCCAGGCCGTCGCATGCATCGCGTGCGCGGCATCCACCGGATAACGCAGCATCACGATGACCTTGGCATTCGGGTTGTGTGCCATGGCGCGCTCAATCGCCACCGTGGAATACAGATATAACGTTGTTGCCTCGCCGGTCAGGCAGTTCAGTGGCGCGGACGCAAAGAGCGCCCGATAATCATCGAGGTTATACACTCCGCCTGTCGTTTTCAGGTCTGTGCAGAAGAATTTCGGTTCCTTGTTGCGTGACATGTATACGTGAGGATGCGAGGAGAGGTACTCAAACAGCGCGGTTGTCCCGCACTTGGAAGCACCCGCAATGAAAAAGTCCGGTCTTGTCGTCATGTTGACTACTCCTCGACCACGACATGCGCATAGGGTTCGTGACGAATGTCTGCTCGAGTAATGCCGCGCAGAATGCTGTGCTCAGACATTCTGCATTTCGGGTTGGCTCCGCCGGCGTGCGGCACGCTGCCCTGAAGGGCGTGGAAAGCCAACAGCATAGATGCACACAACAAACATCGCGAGCAGCAGGAGCAGTCTCGGGTATGCCAATACAGTAAGACCGCCGTCCCCTTCAAACCGATAGGTATGACCGTAGGGGATGAAGCCGATCAGCGCGTATGTGGAAAGAATGAGGTAGGCCGGCACGCGGGCGCGCTCAGACAGGAAGTAATCGACGAGCAGTGCAACGGGAAGCCAGAGCAGCACAAACGCATAGGTCCCCGATCCCGGGGCGATCAATAACACCAAAACACCGACAATTCCGATGGTTGGCGCGATTGCGCGCGCCGTTGCGCCGCGCGCGAGCTTGATCAGCGCCGCCGTAGCCGCCAGCACCAGCAAGCTCTTCGTACCGACCATCGCGATCGTTGCCGCCTGCGGCGCCGAAAGCCAAGGATGCGGATTTCGCGCGGGATCGAGTATGAACAATCGCTCAAATAGGGTATCAAACGACTGGAATACCGCGGTGAACCGCGGGCCCGGGATGAGATGCCCTGTGAGGTGATTCAAGAGCACATCGAAAAGGAAGGCCTCATGTACTCTCCAACCCAGCACGCCGATGCTGACCAATGCCACGGCAGCAATCGCGATGCCACCGCCCAGCAGTACCCGCCACTGCCGGTGCAAGGCAAAACCGGTCAGAACGATCACCGGATAATATTTGATCGGTACGAAAACACCCAGGCACAGACCCGCCAGCAACGGCATGCGTTTGACGTAGAGGTAATATCCCAGAAGGCAGAAGGTCGAAATGAGGATGTACGGATGACCGAAACGCAGACCCGTGAGCAGGGCCCACCCCGATAGGAGTATGAACAGAGCGGAATCCATCAGGTGCCAGGCGAAGATCCTGCTGAGCAGCAGCATCGAACAGATCAGGCACACCAGGTTCAAAGCGGTCACGATGCGCAACGCCGTCAGCGGTTTGAGGTCCGTGAGCGGCGTTAGGAGCAGGGCTGTCGGGGGAGGATACGGGGCAAACTCTCCTGGATTTTCCGCGTGCCCCACTCCATAGCGACGGGTCTGCTCGCGAAACCAGGCCCCATCGTAGAGCTTCACCGCATCTTGTCCATCGCGCACGGATTTTGCCGAGGTGAAATACTCCGGAAAATCGTCTGTAATCGCCGTGACCGCCGGTATTGCGCCTCTCAGCAATAGTAGTGACACGAGCCCGGCCAGCAGCAAGACCTTGCAGGCGCGGCTAACGAGCGCCGGGTCAAGCATGTCCAACCTGCCGCGAAACGGGTGAACGGCAAGATTGTTGGTCGGCGATCTTTCCCGCAGCGAGCTGGTAGACGATATCACAGTGACGCAAGGCCGCAGCCCTGTGAGCAACAATGAGAATGGTCCTGTTGACGCGCAGCGACTCCAGCATCTCGCCGATTTCACTTTCGCTGGTGCTGTCCAACGAACTCGTGGCCTCGTCGAAGAGCAGCATCGAGGCATCCCGGTAGAGCGCACGCGCGATGGCCACACGCTGGCGCTCCCCGCCACTCAAACCGCGCCCGTTCTGCCCAAGCAGTTCATTGAAACCCGCGGGGAAACCGGCAATACAATCCGACAGACACGCCAAGCGCGCCGCAGTCTGCAGCCTGTTGCGGTCTATCTGACCAGGTGGAACGCCAAAGGCGATGTTCTCCGCCAGGGTTGCCTCGAGCAGAAACACGTGCTGCGGAACATAGGCGATGCTCGATTGCCAGGAGCGGTAGTTCGCACCCTGCAGCCGTATCCCGTCCACTTCGATATGCCCCGACTGCGGCAACAGCAATCCGCTCACCAGATCCAGCAATGTCGTCTTGCCAGAGCCGTTGGCGCCATTGAAGCCGACGATTGCTCCGGCGGGAATGACCAGCGACACATCACTAAGGGCCGGCGGCAGCCCGGGCGAATAGCGAAATGATATCCCGCACAAGCGGATCTCATGGCGCGGGCAGCCGTGCCATGCGTGATCCAACGTTACTGCGTGCGACTCGTCGCGCCCTGCCCTTGGTCGAGCCAGATCCATCTCGACACTGGAAAAGGCGGCGCGGTCGGTACGAATGTTCACGATCGCCGTGAAGGCCTGCTGCAGCGCAGGCAGCAGCCGGTATGCGGCAAATCCAACGAAGGTGAGCTGGCCCACCCAGGGACCGGTTGCAGCGACGCGGCTGCGAACGTATAGCGCAACCGCGATGAGGCAGATAACTGTGACGCACTCGAGCACGTACTTGGGGCTTTGCGAGATTGCGAATGTGCTGGAGCCGGCGCTCGAAATTCCGCGCGACTGCTGAGCGAAGCGCGCGGCGAAATAGTCCTGTACGCCCAACAAAATGACGTCCTTGATTGCTCCAAAGCCCTCGCTGACCGTCCGCATGCGCGCGGTGCGGAGCTGGTGTTCGTAATGGCCATTGCGCCAGAGGCGCCGGCGGGCGGCCGCATAAGCCACTGCGTAGCTCGCACCCAGTCCTGTCATGGCAGCGACAGCAACAACGGGATCGACAACCACTACCGCGACCATGATGAATACGATGGTCACCAGGCTCGCCACCAGAATGAGAGCGCATTGGACGATGCGGGAGGTGACGCGGGCGCTTTCCTCTACTTTGCTCGCAAGCAGAGCGCTGCCGCGCCGGGCGTGGAACTCGTAGCCACGACGCAGATACCCAGCGAACAACTCCGCGTAGAGAGTTTCGCCAACTCGGACGGAAAACCGGTTAATGGCGAGCAAACCGAATAGATTGATTGCATTCGCGATCAACACGCTTGCCGCAAAGGCGGCCCCCAGGGCCGGCACAATCGAGCCCTGTCCCACGTGCAGCTTCTGCAATACGGCCCATGCGATTGCACTGTGCCTGATATTATCGGGCGCCGACAGCGCAGCAAAAAACGGCAGCACGGCTGCAACCCCGCCCACCGTCGAGAGGGCCATCGCAATCGAGAGCAGCTGCAATCCGATCAGCTGCCGGCGATGGCGCGAGTCCAAAAGCCGCCAAAGCGAGAGCAGTATGGACATATCGCTATCCACCCTCACAGGCCTGAAACACGCGGATCCCACAGTTGGATGAACTTTCGGGAAAAATCGAGCTTCCCAAGGCTGACCGTAACGCTGATACCGGTAGCGCCAGGAAGCGAGCGCCTGGAGCGCCGCCTTGCCCCAGTTCGGCGATCTCACGTCCGTGATCGTGGGAAACCTGCAGCCGAGCACGGTGGTGAAATTACGAATCCGCTCGCGCAATTGTGGGGTGAGCCAGGGAGTGTCAGTGTGGCACCAGTACGTCAGCCACTTCTGCTCCGCCCACTCGTGCGCCGTGGCCGGAAATACGAGCGGCCTTCCATCGCTGTCTCGTAAGCCGCTGATCGAGCGCTCGACCTGCGGGCTTTTACTTCCCGGCGCCGGCGGCAAGGGCGCGTAAATATAGAGCATGATTTCCGTCTGGGGATGCAGACGCTTGATGTGCCGGATGAACTCGAACGTTCGCTCGGTTTCTCCCTCCGGATCCTGCGGCGGGGCCAGCATGAACGAGAGCCTCCGGGATGACACCGTTGCCGCGGCATAGCTCAACGGCCTCCAGAGTCTGATCGGTGCGAGTGCCTTTGCGCACATCGTGCAACAGCCAGTCGCTCGGTGATTCGGCACCGATGTACGCCATTCGAAGCTTGCTCTTTCTGACCAGCGCCCACGAACGCTGCGATAAATTCAACAAGGCATCGGCTCGCGCGAAACACCACCAGGGTAACTGCAGCCCGGCGAGTACCTCGAGCAGTGGGTCCGTATCCTCCTCGCGGTCGAAGAAGTTGTGGTCATAGAACTGAATGGAGTCCATGCCAAACTTCGTAATGAGCAGCTGCAACTCCTGCTGCAGCCGCTGCGCCGGCGGCAGCGCAGTTTTCCCGCGGAACATCGCAGCGACGCCACAAAATGTACAGCGGAAGCGGCAGCCTAGCGCGGCCTGATAACCGCCGGTGCGCTGACCCAGAAACGTTCTTCCGAAGTAATGGCGTGGATCGTCCAACCGCTCATAAGGCAGGCTCCGTACGAGACCCGAAGTCGAGAATAACCGGTTGGGGTTGTGGATGATCTGCCCATCGCGGCGCCACGATAGTCCGGCAATCGTGCCGAGCGTGCCGCTGGCGGTGCCGAAGAGCACGTTCAGAAGCTCGATCAGGGTCTGCTCGCCTTGAGCCTCTGATGGCGTAATCAACATAGGGTACATTCAGGCAGGAATCAGCGCAGATGGTCGGAAAATGACCGCCCCAGATGATCGGGGTCGACGGGAACCGCGCGCGTATGGCCTGCGACACGAGTATCGCCGTTCGCAACTGCGGACCACCCATCACGCTGACGCCAACAGCATCGATGTTCCCGGCTTCCAACGTACTTACGGCAGTAGAAACGAAGTCGCGGTCGACGTTGCCGTCAATAATGCTGGATGCAAACCCTTCATCGAGGGCCGCGGAGAGGTTGAGCACAGCGAACGGGAATCGCGCGCTGCGACGTTTGGTGATCGTCGGGTTGATGAGAAGGATGTGCCGCCGACGGTCCGGTCGCGTAGCGATCAGGGCTGTCATGCCGCCGCCCATGTCCGGTCGGAAATTTCCAGGCCCGGCTCGCCGATGCTCGCGGCCGAGAGAGCGGCGACCAGCCGGCGCTCCAGCATCTTCGGCTTTCCGTCCACGCGAACCGCCGCCCAATGAGTCGCTGGGGCAACGAGACGGGCGTAATCAGCATCCGCATATAGCGCACGGCCGCCCAGCAGGACCAATCGAACATCCGCTCGGGAGGCGCTGGACAATGCCATGCCGTCGGGCAGAACCAGAAGATCCGCACGGGCTCCGATTCTCAGCGCCCCGCGGTCCCCCAGCCGCAGCAATGCAGCTGCATCGCGCGTTACGAGAGACTCGAGGATGCCCGCCTCGAGCCCACCGGTTTCGCGCGCCACCCTCAGCTCGCACAACAGGTCACGAGATCCGCTAAAACGCGAATCGGTTCCCAAAGCGACGCGGCCGCGGCGCACCAGCTCGCTCACCTCCGCTGTCCTGCCAAAAAGGCGCGAATTGGAAGATGGACACCAGATGAGACCTGCCCCTGCATCCTCGAGACGCATGCGCTGCGCGCGGTCCAAGGCGATGCCATGCACAATGAGTGTGTTTGCTCCCAGGCAACCGAGGCCATCGAGTCGATCGAACTCACCTGCCGCTTCCTCGTCTACGCCTTCGGCGACATGAATGATCCATGGCCAGTCTGGCGGCGTGCGCAGATAAGCACCCCTTACCTGTTCGTCGCCATCGATATACAGGGAATGCGACCAGCCATAGTTGGTGAGGACACACGTCGGAAAACGCTCACCCACCAGAAACGGATAAAGCGGATCGTGGTGCGCGACCGTGGTGGCTCCGCTGAGCAGATTCTTCACCCCGCCGATCAGCAGGCGCTCATCCAGCGCCACGGCAACGCGCGACTCGAATGCTGGATCAGTTCGCCTGCGCAGGTTGACTTGCGAAACCCAATCGCGTGCATGGCGCCAGTGGCCCGTTGATTCCAGCGGCGGCAACGTGTTGAAGTGGAGATGATCGTGCGCATTGATGAGGCCGGGAAGCAATCTGTCGCCGTGTAAATCGACCACCAGATCGCCTGCGCTGGCGCCGCCCCCCAGCGCGTCGATCCGTGAACCCGCAATGCGCAACGAGGCTGCAGGACCGCCAATCTCGGCGTTGAGGAACGTTACGCAGCCGGACATATCGGATTCATCCCTTGCGCGCCCGTACGATCAGCACCACGGGCACACCGTACCACTTCCGATATGCCTGGTGCGAACCGGGAAAGGCCTCATTCAGCTCCACCCCCATCCGGACCTCCCTTACCGTCTCTACTGCAAGACCGGCAGCGGCCATTGCGTCCTTCTGGCAGGACACATCGTAAATCTGATGGGGTACAGTCCACGTCACGCCCGCATCGTCCTTGAAGGAGCGCGTCATTCCCGCGCGAATCGCTTCCGAATGGAAATCGGAATACATCAGGCTCCCCTCCGGACGCAGCACTCTTGCGACCTCGGACATCCACTGCCGAATGTCAGTCGCATGACCCACCGCCAGGCCGGAAACGACCGCGTCGAACACCGACGATTGGAACGGCAGCTGCATCATGCTCGCGCACACCCGGCTTTCACAGGCGACTTGCTCGAGCATGGGCAGGCAGAAATCCAGAGCGACGATCTGCGCAGCATTCGCTTCGCGTAACAGGTGGGAGTAGCGACCGCTGCCGCAGGCCAGATCCAACACGCGCCTGCCGGCCACGTTCGGCCACACCTCCAGCATCGAGCGCTGCTCGGCTCGCATCAGCGGGTTGTGTGCGACGGGAGGGTAGACGGGTGCCCAGCGCTTGTAAGCCGCCAGCGTTGAATTTGCAATGGCACTCATCGCGGCAGGCGAATAGCTTCGACGATGAAGTGGTCCGACCAGGAGGCGAGCATGCTCGATCGTTGCGCCCACCTCTCCAAGCGTGTCAACACCGTCAAGGCAAACGGCGAGCGTTCGAGCCAGGCGGCAGCGTAGCTTGGAGGTAGCGCAACTCCGAGCGGTGCGAGCCTCGTGACCTTGAAATAGGGCAACAAAAGCGATCTCATCCGAGCCGGTGTCGGATATGAAATGGTCAGTCCACGCCACTCAATACCGTCCGGACGCATCCGCCGCCAAGCTTTGCGCCACTGACCCCTCATGAGGTACCACAACCATTCCCACGGAGCATGGCGCCCCATCACCACCCACAAAAGCGGAGCGCCTGGGGCGAGCCGGTCGGCGACGTCGGCTACGAGCGTCTGCAGATCCTGAACGCAGTTGATGGCGCCGAAGTTCGATAGCACGCCGTCGAACACGTCGCCACCGGCAATCGAACCGATGTCTTCCATGCCAACGCAACGAAACTCGATACGCACCTGGCAATCGGCCATCAGGCTCTTTCGGTGCGCCAACCGAATCATCTGTGAAGAGGGGTCGGTCGCCACTACCCTGACTCCTCGGCTGGCAAGCCATACTGCATCCTCGCCGGTGCCGCATCCGAGCTCCAGAATTCTTTGGGAAGGCCGGAAGATTTGCTCCAACCGCGACCAGACGATCTCGCGCAACACCCTGCCGACTCTGGTGTCGGTAAATGTTGCGTCATATGTGCCTGCCATGTCGTCAAACGCACAGGCGCGCAGGTTGTCTTCGGCGAGGTCCAGTTGAGCGCGCACGGTCATTACGCGCTGGCTGCCGATCGTTCGCTGGAAGAGCGGTATTTCAACTCGTTCCGCATCAATTCCTTCCAGCGATGTTCAATCGCATCCGCAGCCCTCTCATGTTCGGGAAGCAGCGGCGTATCCGCCGTCTGCAATGCGACTTGATCATGTAACAGGTTGCGCACGGTGCGATAGAAATCCGAGGTGTAAGTCCCCTCGAACATCATGTCCAAGTCGTTGCTCTCATGCCAGTGCGTCTTGGCGCGCATTTGCGCCTTGACGAGATCGTAGAATTTTGTGCCGGGCAGAGGATAGGACACGCTGACGCCGATCTCGTCGGGCTGCGCGGAGGCGAGCAAATCCCGCGTGGCGATAATATCCTCGAGTTGCTCATCGATGTATCCCAACTGGATGAAAAATCCGACCCGGATTCCGACCGCCTTCAGCCGCTCGCGCGCGGTGAGAATTTCCGGCACCGTCGTGCCCTTGTTCATCGAATCCAGGATCTTCTGGCTGCCGCTCTCGGCGCCGATCCACGCTTCCTGGCAGCCCGCATCGCGCAGCGCGAGCGCCATCCGTTCGCTGATCAGGTCGGCTCGTGTTTGGATGTTGAATGGAATCTGCGCACCGGCCGCGCGCATCGCCGCAGCAAATTGGGTGACCCAGTCCACGCGAAATCCGAAGATGTCGTCCGCGAACCAAATATGATCTGGATTGAACGCGCGTTTGAGGTGCGCCATTTCAGAGGCAACTTCAAGAGGACTGCGCTGCAAATACTGATTTCCCCAGATGGGCTTGGAGCACCAGGTGCACCGGAAGGAGCATCCGCGGGAGGCGGCCATATTGAGGCTGAAGTAGCCATGGGACTTCATCCAGACCGCGCGATAGCGATCGATGTCCACCAGATCCCAGGCAGCGAGGCCCGCGTCCTGGGCGAGCGCCAATCCCTTGCTACCGTTCGCCTTCACGACTTTGCCCCCGTTCAATGAGGCAATGCCGGAAAGCCCACGGGCCAACTCCTCGCTGTCCATGTGTGGCTGCCCATCCAGCCTGGGCAGCAATTCGAGAAGAGTTGATAGCCCCTCGCCCACCAAGGCTAAATCGGCCCCCGCGCGAAGGTAGGGTCCGGGGGCGTCGCTGACATCCGGTCCGGCCGCAATCACCCTGGCTTTGGCGCGCCTTGCCGATCCAATCATGTCGCATGCCGCCCGGCGCATGGTGGCGAGGCACATCTTGCTCAAAAAATTGAAATTATCCTCGTAGAAAAGCACCAATTGCGGCGATTCGGCCGTCAGCAACTGATGATATTCCTCAATGCCGTCGGCCAGCATGGCATCAAAAAACGACACCTGGTGACCGGCCTCTCGCAGCAGGGATACGACTTGGAGGGTTGCCAACGGTGGGTACGGCTTGGCGCGCGCGATCTGCTTTTGATCCAGCCGCAGAAAATAGGAGTGGCAAACCAGGATCGAGAGCATCGCTTCTCCGAATGCAACCTCAAGCTATGCGAGAGCCCGCGGCCGAAGGCCGCCGCTTACCGAATGAGCACGGATATAGCGAGTGAGTGCCGTCGCTGCGAGTTGAGGTTTAACCTAAGCTCCATTTCTGGTATTTTCCGCTGGAATCGCCTTGCTGAGGCGATTATGCCCAAGAACACCCACAAAGACAGGAGTCTTTATGCCCCTGACCAGGAAGCTTGCGGCGGAGTTCATTGGGACCTTCTGGCTGGTTCTAGGCGGTTGCGGCAGCGCCGTTCTCGCGGCGGCTTTTCCGCACGTCGGGATAGGCCTCCTCGGAGTTTCATTGGCATTCGGACTGACCGTGGTCACCATGGCTTATGCCATCGGGGATGTTTCGGGGTGTCATCTTAATCCAGCCGTGACTTTTGGACTGGTGGTCGGAGGCCGGCATCCCGCACGGGAAATGCTGCCCTATTGGATCGTGCAGGTTTTCGGGGCAATCGTTGCAGCCGGAACGTTGCTGGTCATTGCCGGCGGCAACGGCACTGACCCGCTGATGGGCGGGCTCGCCGCAAACGGTTTCGCGGATCACTCGCCGGGGCACTATGGCTTACCCGCGGGATTCCTCTGCGAATTCATCATGACGGCGATATTCCTGTTCGTCATCATGGGCGCGACGGACAAGAAGGCGCCGGCCGGGTTCGCTCCTCTCGCCATCGGACTGGCCTTGACCCTCATCCATCTGATCAGCATCCCGGTCACCAATACTTCGGTAAATCCAGCGCGCAGCACGGGCCCCGCAGTATTCGTTCAAGGCTGGGCGCTCTCACAGCTATGGTTGTTCTGGGTGGCGCCGTTGCTGGGAGGCGCTGTGGGCGCTCTGCTCTATCGCTTCATCAAGCCGGAAAAAGGGACATCGGCCGCGGGTTACTGAGCGCAATTTCCGGGCTTGTACACCCTCTCATTCGATGAGGGATACTTGGCCAGCATGGACGCGGGTCGCCTGGGCCGCGCAACCAATTCACCGCCGCAATTGGGGCATAACCCGTGTAATACTTCATCGGCGCACGCGGCACAGAAGGTGCATTCGAATGAGCAAATGCGGGCCTCGCTCGAATCCGGTGCCAGCGATTTATCGCAACACTCACAAGTGGGGCGTAGCTGCAGCATGTTATCTCCTCAAGATGGGGAAAATTACTAGCGCGCCACTGCAAGTTCAACGGTGTTGCCTCTGACACGGCCGCCTTGAACCCACAGTTCGCCGACTGAAATCGGAAGCCTGAATCGCCGGGGTCCGCAACTTCCGGGATTGATATACAGAATACCCCCCCGCTCCTTGAGTTGCGGCCGATGCGAATGGCCTGACACGATCACCTGCGCGCCGATCGCCTCGGGCTCAACGTCAAGTTGCGAGAGATCGTGGATGACGTACACGAACACGCCCCCCACTCTCATCATCTCGGTTTCCGGGAGCGTCTCCGCCCAGGATTCCCTGTCGTTGTTGCCGCGGACGGCTATGAGCGGGGCCAAGGCCGCAAGCGCCTCGAGAATCCTCGCAGAGCCGACGTCGCCGCCATGAATGATGTAATCGCAACCAACCAGGAATGATCGCGCTTCGGGCCGAAGCAGGCCGTGGGTATCGGAGATGACTCCCACGCGCAGCTCGCTTTCAGCGTTCATGAGCTTTCAGCGTTCACAAGCGCGGATCTGACCTTGGGATAAAAAAAATCGCGGCGCATTGCGCCGCGATTTTGTTGGCAACACCAGCGAAGCTTAGCGCACCCAGTGCCCGGGCTCATAGTGGTAGCGCGAACCGTGCGGCTCCCAGCGGTCGGGAACCCAGTGATAGCCCCTCCGTTCTCCGATCCAACGGCCCTCCACCCACACATGTTCATGTCCACGCCATTCCCAGAATCCCGGCGCCCAAACATAGCCCGCGCGAGGTGCGGGTACCGTCTCGATGCGTACCGGAGGCGGCGCCACTTCGATATCGACCGAGACTCCGGCCGAGGCGATGGTGGGGGCGGCGAGCGCACTCGCGGCCATGCAGATGCCCAATAAAAACGCCTGACGAGAAGCTTTCATTGATTTCTCCTTGGATGTCGTCCGGCCACTTCTGTCCGAACTTAATACCAAAACGGCACGGCATTATTTTGCGTTGACCGATATGGGAGGTATGTAGGACTGCGTCACCTCTCCCGCAGGAACCGGCCGACCTGAATTTCATTCAGAATCAGAGGAATACGGTGTCACGGCCTCAGCCTTAAGAGTCGGTAATGTTTTGATGCTGCGAATAATCGGCAGACGCCAGGCGATGCACGCCAGCAGCAGCGCGGTGAGTCCCGCGAAGGCAAGAGCGGATCGCAGTCCCGCATGTTCGCCCAGCCATCCGCCGATCAACGCGCCCGGGCCCGCCGGCAACAGTATCAGCCAGCGCATGGTGCTCGTCATCCGGCCGAGCATGGGACCCGGCGTGACCGACTGACGCAGCGATAAGAAATTAATGAATATGAAAATGGCGCCGACGCCGAACATCAACAGCATACCGGCGTACGCGAACACTCCGAGCGCACCGATCGGGGCCACCGCAAGCAGCACCCACCCCCCGCCGGAAATCGCAAAGCCGAGCACGAATGTGGGTCCGGGCCCCAGTCGCCGCACCACACGATGTCCATTTGCGCTGGCAAGCACCGTTCCGGCGCCCAGCGCCACGTAACTCAATCCGACCCCGCGCTCCGAGAGGCCGAGTTCATGAATGGCAAACAGAATTTGCACGACAGTCGCCGCCTGACTGCACATTTGCCAGGTTCCCACGCAGGCGGCCATGGTCACGAGCAGTTTGTGGCCGCGAACAAAATCAATGCCTTCGCGCATGGCGGACCAGAAGGCGGTGCGCACGCGGCTGGGAGTTTCCTTCACCGGTACGCCGCGAAGTATCGACGCTGATATCAGCAATAGACCCGCGTCGGCCAGCAGCGCGATCGGTGCGCCCGTCAATTTGATCAGCGCGCCGGCGGCGGCCGGCCCGGTCACTTCCGCCGTGGCCGTGGCCAGCGCATTCTTTGCGTGCGCTTCCACCAATCGGTCGCGGGGAACAATTTGGGTCAATACGATTTGCGCGGCGCTGCCGGCAGTCGTATTTACCGCGCCGATCAGGAACGCCACGATGTACAGCCAGGGCATGGTCAGCCAACCAAGCCACCAAGCCAGCGGGACGGTGGCCACACCGCCGGCGATCGACAATTCACCGACCACGTAGACCGGCAATTTTCGGATTCGATCGAGCCACACCCCCGTCGGCAGGGAAAATAAAGCAAACGGAAGGGTTTCCATGGCCGTCAACAGACCCATCTGGGTCGGGGTCGCATGCAGCAGCACAGCTCCCGTCAATGGCAACGCGAGCAAGGTAACCTGACCACCGAAGGAGGAGATCAGGATGGACGTCCAGAGTCGACGGTAAATCCGATCGCGCAACAGATCGGTGGGCGCAAGCGAGAAGCGATTCAGCCATCGAGCCTTCATTCGCGCGCGAACAGATGCCACATTCAAAACAATGCCACCCCTCAATGCATTTTACGTGATTAAAGGTACACTGCACGCCTTGCCCCGATGGCGAAATTGGTAGACGCAACGGACTTATAAGTATGAGCGGCAGCCGCGGAAACGTGCTGCTGGATCCCGTCAAAGTCGGCGAACCCCCTGGGATGTACCCCGAGGCAACGCCGAGCCAATCCGGCGCACTTGGCCGGCAGGTGTAGAGAGTGGACGGTGGGGACCTAACGGCAGTCTTAATGGACTCTCATGGTCGTGGCGCACTCCAGACCCCAAACGCGCAGCAGCGCGGCGGCGAAAGTCGTAGCAGGTAAGAAAATCCGTTGACCGAAAGGTCATGCCGGTTCGACCCCGGCTCGGGGCACCACTATAAAGCGAGCCGCTCCGGTGCGGGTACGCACCAAATATCGATTGGCCCCCGGCGGCCGCGCAATTCGAATTGCGGAAGCTGCAGGAAAGCGGGTGTTCCACCGGTCACGGCGGCGGATGCCGAGTCGCCAAGAGCGGAGGCAACCGCACAGGAAAAAAGCACTTCGCCCGCCCGCGCACGGCTGCACAGTCTCGCGGCGACATTCACCGTGTCTCCGACCAAGGTGGTGATCCTGCGCCGCGATGGGCCCATGACGCCAAAGGCAACCTCGCCCAAATGCAATCCGACGCCAATGCCGGCCTCGATCGACAGCTCGGCTCGCCAACGCTCCGCAATCGGAGCGAACGCTTGCAGCATGGCGTGCCCGGCCGCCAATGCCGACGACGCTCCGCCGTCCGCCTCTCCGTGGGTGCCGAAACCGGCCATGATTTCATCGCCTGCCATGTGATACACCTGGCCGCCGCATGCGTTCGCGGCGCTCGTCAATGCGCGATAGAACTCATCCAGCAGGGGTACGACGCGCGCGGCGGGCAAGCGTTCCGCCATACCGGTGTAGCCCCGAAGATCGGCGAATAGAACCGTGACGCTCGCGGTTTGCGCGGCGGGCATCCGCAGACGCGTGACGATGATGTTGCCCGCGGGACGCAGCCCCGGAGTTTGAGACTCAGACATATATGTTTGTTCGATTATCCAAGGCTTGCCACGCGGCCGCCAGCAGTAGATCATAACCGAAAAGGGGAAGGTTCATGGAAGATGAACGGCTGCTCAGTTTCTGGCAGCGGGACCTCAAGGTCAAGATCGCCTGGGCCCTCGCCGCAAAAATACTCGGCTTGACGCTGTTGTGGTTTCTGTTCTTCAGGGGTGCGGCGCCATGATCGACTTCGACGTAGTCACGCTTTCCCGCCTGCAATTCGCGCTCACCGCTCTTTATCACTTTTTGTTCGTACCGTTGACCTTGGGTCTGTCCATGATTCTCGTGATCATGGAATCGGTTTATGTGATGACGGGAAACGAAATCTGGAAGCGGATGACGAAATTCTGGGGCGTGCTGTTCGGCATCAACTTCGCGATGGGCGTCGCCACCGGCATCACCATGGAGTTCCAATTCGGCACCAATTGGGCTTACTACGCGCACTACGTGGGCGACATCTTCGGTGTGCCGCTGGCCATCGAGGGTCTCATGGCCTTTTTCCTGGAATCAACCTTCGTGGGCCTGTTTTTCTTCGGCTGGCAAAGGATGTCCAAGGTGGGCCATCTCTTTGTTACCGCCATGGTGGCCCTCGGCTCCAGCCTATCGGCGTTGTGGATTCTGGTCGCGAACGGCTGGATGCAGCACCCGGTGGGGGCGCTTTTCGATTACCGCACCATGCGCATGGAACTCATTTCATTCAAGGAAGTGCTCTTCAATCCCGTGGCGCAGGCGAAGTTCGTGCACACCGTTGCAGCCGGCTACGTCATGGGGTCGGTATTCGTCCTGGCGATCAGCGCCTGGTATTTGCTGCGCGGAAGAAATGTCGAATTCGCCAAACGCTCGATGGCGGTAGCCGCGAGCTTTGGCCTGGCTTGTTCGATCTCGGTGGTCGTGCTCGGCGATGAATCGGGGTATCTCGCCGGTGAGGACCAACAAATGAAGGTCGCCGCGATCGAAGCGGAGTGGCACACCGCCGCGCCGCCCGCCAGTTTCACCGTTTTTGGTTTTCCCGACGTCGCAGCCCGGGCGACTCATACCGCCATCCGGATTCCGTGGTTGCTCGGGCTGATTGCAACCCGCTCGGTCCATGAAAAAGTACAGGGTATCGACGATCTCGTCGCGCAGGCGCGCGCCCAAATCGTCAAAGGCATCGACGCCTACAGCGCGCTGCAAGTGCTGCGAGCCGGCCCGGCCGATTCGCCGGACGCCGCCACGCTGCAGCGCTTTAACGCGAATCAGGCCAATCTGGGCTACGCTTTGCTGTTGCTGCGCTTCACCGACAACCCTGCGAGCGCGACGGCTCAACAAATCGACGCCGCCGCCTGGTCCACTGTTCCGAACGTACCGGTGCTTTTTTGGAGTTTCCGACTCATGGTCGGCCTGGGGCTGTTTTTCATCGCCTTGTTCGCCACCGCGTTTTATCTCGCGACCCGGCACCGCTTTGAGCACCATCCACGCTTCTTGAAACTGGCGTTTTTCAGTCTGCCGCTGCCATGGATCGCGGTTGAATTAGGCTGGATCGTCGCGGAATATGGTCGGCAACCCTGGGCCGTCGACGGTGTGCTGCCAACCTTTCTCGGCGTTTCGCGCACGCCGGCCGGCAACGTGTGGTTCTCACTGGCTGGATTCGTGATTTTCTACTCCGCCCTCGCCATTGTCGACGCCTACTTATTGGTCAGAACCGTGAGGCGTGGGCCGGACGGAATGGGGTACTCGCCATGAGCGCCGGTCCTTTCGAGTATGCGACTTTGCGCGTCATCTGGTGGTTGATCTTAGGAGTGCTGTTGATCGGTTTCGCCATCATGGACGGGTTTGATCTTGGCGTCGGGGCGAGCTTCACCTACCTTGGCCGCACCGATGCCGAACGCCGCGCCCTGCTGCTGTCGATCGAGCCGGTCTGGGAGGGAAACCAGGTTTGGTTCATCCTGGGCGGCGGAGCGGCTTTCGCCGCGTGGCCGTTGCTGTATGCGACGTCCTTCTCCGGGTTGTACCTGGCGATGCTGTTGCTGCTGATGGCGTTCATTCTGCGCCCCGTGGGCTTTGCGTTCCGTGACAAACTTGAAAATCCGCGTTGGCGGTCCGTGTGGGACGCGGCCTTGACCTTGGGCGGTGGTGTGCCCGCGCTGTTGTTTGGAGTGGCGATTGGTAATCTCTTTCTGGGCATCCCGTTTCACTTCGATAGCCTGCAGCGCCCGGTCGTCGGCGGCGGATTTTTCTCGCTGCTGCATCCCTTCGCACTGCTCGGCGGCGTCGTCAGCTTGTCGATGCTGGTGTTGCACGGCAACGCCTACGCCGCCATGAAGGTCGGCGAGCCGATGGCTGCACGGGCGTGCGCCCTGGGACGAGTGGCCGCGACCGTTTACATCATCGCATTCCTGGTTGCAGGCGTCTGGGTGTACTCCGCCCTGGCCGGCTATCAAGTGACGGGACCGCTGGATCACTCCGGACCCTCGGATCCCATGCGCAAGACGGTTGCCATTGTGACCGGCGCTTGGCTCAACAATTTTCACCGCCACGCGTGGCTCTGGGCAGCGCCGATCTTTGCGCTTCTGGGCGCCGGGGCTGCGCATTTCTTTCTGCATACGCGCCAACCGCGCGCCGCCTTTCTGGCGAGCACGCTGGTTCAGGCCGGTACTATTTTCACGGCCGGCTTCGCGTTGTTCCCCTTCCTGATGCCCTCTTCCACTTTCCCGAATCAAAGCCTGACGGTTTGGGATTCATCCAGCAGCGCCAAGACGCTGCTGATCATGCTGGCGGTCGTGGTCATATTTTTGCCGATCGTGCTTGCCTACACCGGCTGGGTATTCAGGGTCATGCGCGGCCGCGTCGGCGTCGAAGACGTACAAGAACACGAGGGCGGCTACTGATGTGGTACTTCAGCTGGATACTCGGGACCGGCTTGGCCATCGCGTTCGCGGTGCTCAATGCCATTTGGTATGAAATCGTGGAGATGCAATCGCAGAAAGGCGAAAAACCGCCCGCCTCTTCCGCCGGAGGCGCACCGCCGGCTAGAAGGGATAGTTGAGGCCGGTGAAAACGGCCGGCCCTTCGCTGCCGTAGCCGATATCGACGTATCCGACCACAAATGGCCGGGCAATGCCGCGAAATCCGACCCCATAGACCTGGTGAAGTTGCTGCACCGGATTGGTGCTGGTGCGCGCAAAAACATGACCGAGATCGACAAAGGGTGCTATTTCGATATCGAGATTGGTGGTGACGGCGTCGAAGGTGAATAATTTGCGGCGCACCTCGAGGGTCGTCGAAAAGCCATCTTGATCATAATACCTGCCGAAACCGAAGCCGCGCAGGGGTTGCTGTCCGCCGATGATGCTTTGCCCTCCACCGATATTGCTGAGTGCCCAAAAGGGCGCGTCATGCACGGTGGGCATGTAGCGCAACGCAACGTGCGCGGCCACCACCGTTTGCTGACCAATCGGCCAGAATTGCCGTCCGTCGATACCCATTTCACTGTAGGACGAATCATTGATCAAGCCGTCCTTGGCGGCAGCGCCCACGTATAAAACCCATTTTCCGCCCCAGGCAGGCACCACCGAATCATTTCGGGTGTCGTATACGACGGACACGCGGTTGAGAATCTCGTGGTTTGTACCGAGTGCCTGCGGAAATTTGGTTTGGATGGAAGCGACATCGTTCAACGCGCCCGGCAGCACATCGATCTCCTTGAAGTGAGCTGTGTACAGCAGCTGCCAGGCGTGCGTGAGATTCAGGCCGATTTGCGCCTCGGCGAATTCCCGGTTGCTGATGTAGTTCGTCTCGTCGCTTGCAGGCGTGTCGTTGCCGATGCCGTAGAAACGCGGCGTACCGTCGCGGTCGTATACCAAGCTGTAGCTGAACGACCAGAGTTGCTGGCGCAATCGGCCAATTTGGTACTCGGCGTCGAATTCGCGTTCCACTCTTTCCTTGATGCCTGCCACCAATGACCACTGCTCGTCATCGGAGGAATAAGAAAAGACGCGCCCATGGACGCCAAAGCCGAAGTAAGGGTTGTACATCACATCCGGGGCAATGATGCGGGTGACATTGTGATTCTCATCGGTCTTGACCCAGGTGGGTATCAGCCCGATGGTCGTCCCGCTGTTGGGATCAACATCGATTAAGGGCACCGGGATGAACGGCGCGGTCGCCGGATTGAACCAGTTCGTCCATCCCGGCTGCGACGGGGATGGTGGCGGCACCTGCAGGGGCCCCTCAGGGACTTCCACCCCCGCATCGCCGGGCGGGGCATCGGACCAGCAGGGTTCGGCCGGCGCCAACAAAAGCGCGGCGCCAAACCACAGAAATCTCACTGCGACAGCCGCGTGCGCTGCGTATCCTTGCCGATCGCGGATAGGGGTTCGAGGCGCGGCAGAATCTGCCGGGCTGCACGCTCAACATCGAGAGGAAAATCGATCTCAATCCAGGGACAGCCGGTCACATCGGTCACTTCGATGTCCCGGCTCTGCTGCCTCAACAGATCGCGCACCGCTTCCTCGTGCGGCAAGTTGGCGCGCCCGTCCTCGATGTAGCCCGCGACCAGCTGCGCCAGCCGCCGCGCAGCGGATTGATCGAAGCGAAAAAATCCGATCGACTCGCCGATGGTGTCGAACTCAAGATCGGCGGCGAGCTGCTTGCGCAATTCGATCGACCACGCCGTCGCGCACGCATACTTTCACCGGTTCATCGCCCTTTTCAAAATTGCGATCGATGAGCAACCGGTTCACGGGCCGTTCTCCCGCTGTCAGCGCGCGTGCGATGCGTCCGTCATAGAGCACGTCCGCATCCATCAATAGGATGTCGCCGCCGCGCGTCATGGCATCAGCCGCGGCGTGCACCGTGAGCACACTGCCAAGTTCAAAACGTTCGTTGATGATCGTTTCGGGGCGCGGCATCCAGGCCAGGCGGTCCAACTCTGCTTCGACCAGTTTCCGGCGATAGCCGACGGCAATCACCACTTCCTCGACCCCGACGTTCTTCAGCAGATGCAAATGCCGCTCGAGCAGGCTCATGCCGCCAAAGCGCAACAGGCACTTGGGTACCTGTTCATCTTCCGGTTGCTGCAGACGGACCCCACGTCCGGCCGCGAGAATGATTGCGCGCATCAAATTCCTAATTGTCTGGACCGGCGGTAAGAATATTACGAATAAACGGCAGCGTGCCACTCAAGGTGGGATGGCACTGACCCTGTCGGATCCCGAGCGCGTGGCAAGACGCAAATACAGCAGCCCCGGCAGGCCGAGCAGCAGCTCGCGCGCACGCTTGGCCAGCGACAATGCCAGCGCAGCATCCGGGGGCAGGCCTGCCAATGGACCCGAGCAAGAGATAGCCGGCCTCTTGCACGCCCAGCGCGCCGGGAATGGCAAAGCCTGCGCCGCGAATCGCCTGCCCCAAGCTCTCGAGCAGCAGCGCATTGGTCCAACTGACCGGTGTGCCCAACAGCACAGCGATAAGATAGACCTCGCCCGTACCGACGATCCATCCCAGCAAGCTTAGTATAAAGCTCGCCATGACGGCTGCACCACGCGCATAGGTGCTCTGCACGTCAAGATCGATCGCCTGCGCCCGACTCTGCCAGCGCGACCAATCCCGATTGCCGGCAAATCGCCGCAGCGCCCGCATGAGTTTGCCAAAGAAGCCACGCCGCTGTATGAAATAGAATCCGGCCACCTGTACGGCGAGAAACGCACTTGCGATCAAGCGCCGCCGTGCGCAAGTCGTGTTGGGAGAAGTGGCTCCGCGTGCGCGCCGATTAAAAGCACGCCCAACAATGCGAACACGATCTGTGCAAAGGTTTGCAAGGTGGTACTGACGGTGATGGCAGCAGCTGCCTCGCTCAGCGCCATGCCCCGCTGAGCCAGGTGCAGGGTCATCAGCACCGGCCCGCCAATTTGTCCGGCCGGCATCAAACTGTTCGCGGACTCGCCGACCCAGCGTGCCAATAGCGCGTTGCGCAGCGTGTCGCGGGCCATGCCAGCGTGGAAGAGCACGCAAATCGCGGCCGCATCGAGCACCAATGGCAGGAGGTGAAATGCCGCCACCGGCACCAGCCCCCATCCGGCACGGGCCAGGCTCGTCAGAATCGCCGGCAAACCTTGCGAGACCAGCACGCCGACGAAAAGCACCACCCCGATGCTCAAGAGCCAGCGAGCGGCACGCGTCATGCGTCCTTGCTTGGGGTGACGCCCCTGAATACCTGACGAAAACCGAAATAGGCGAAAGCATCCTTCATGTTCGAGATGAGCCTCCACCAAGGATGCATTTTTGGATTGGTCACATATTCAAAAGTGAGGGAAACCCGGATCTCGCCGTCGCAAAGCGGCGTGATTCGATGGCGCAATGCGTCCCCATCGAAAATAACCAGGCCGCCAGGCGGGATTTTGATCGAGCCTGCCACGATGGCCGCGCCTTTTTCCCGAGTGTGCAGCTGGTAATCCAAGCGGCACGAAGATTCGTCGATGACGCCCAGCAGGAGCGTGTAGCGGCGGCCGGCATAATACGACGTGTCATAGTGCCAGCCGATGTGATCGCCCGCGCGGGTATAGAAATACAGGGCATAGGCATGCGGATCGGCGGCCGGGGACACCTGCAAGCGCTCTCCGATCAGCTGCTGCAACCAGTGCATCAAGGCCGGGGAACGGTAGAGACCCGCGATAGCCGGCGCGAGCTCATCGATTGCGTGACGGCTGACGCTGCCGCCTTGCTTATGCCCCGGTAAGTAGTTTCGATTCACAGAGACGTTGACGGCATCGACCGCGGCGATGAGTTGCGCGGTAATGTCGGGCGGCAGGAAGTCCGCGATGTATAAAAAATCACCCTGTTGCACGTAGTCGCGGCGCAACGCGGGCAAATCGAAGGAAGCCAATCGCTCGGCCAGTCCTCTCGCGGCGGCGCCGCGCTCCGCCGTCGATTCGGCGACTTCCGCTGGGCGGTCTGCGCGCCGCACGCGTCGATAATCGATCGCCACCCAGATCGCATACAACGGCGTGCAAATCGATGCCGCAAGCAGGAGCGGCGACAGTGCGTTGCACAGGGTCGCCAACGGCAACAGGTACAGCACGTCCTCGCTCTCGAAGCCGCCGAGGGAAGGCTGTCGCGTGGCGGGTTTGCCGATCAAATCCTCGATGCGCATGCGCAGATAAAAAATCATCGCGACAGAAATGCCCGCCAACGCGCCCAGAGCCGGCGGTGCAGCACCCAGATTCGCGCCCGGCTTTTTACCAACGGCGATACCGATCGCGACAAATAGCAGGATCGTCACGGCTGCGTCGCTCGCAAGATCGTAGAGATGCCCGGCACGACTGGCTTTGCCGGTCATTCGGGCCAGCTCACCGTCCGTATGGTCCAAAAAATTCGAACAAACGAGCAGCAAGGCAGCAAAATTGGACCAACCATAGGTGCCGGGCACAAACGCCGCGACAGCCGCAAGACCGACCAGCAAACGCAACGTCGTCAAATGATTGGGCGTAACTCCCCTACCCGCGAGGGGCGCAACCAAACGGCGCGCCAGTCTTGCATCCCACGGGCCCTGCAAGAAAGAAACGACATCGGGCAACGTGCTTGGCCTCAACTCATCGGGAGGCCGCAACGAGCCAGCACGGCGCGCAAATCGCGCATCGGCGGGAACACTTCGTTGTTCCAGTCCGCACCCTGCGCGTCATACGCCCGCTGCTCGTACTCGACGATTTCCTTGTCCTCGCGAAAAATATTCTCGGTAAACCAGGTTACGAACGGCCACACCACATGAATGATCCCCGGCATGCGCGGCTTCTTGACGGACAGATAACCGAAGGTGCGGTTGGTACGCTGTTCGGCATCCAGGGGCGTATACCCCAGCCAAACATCCAGCACCGGATCGTTGGTTTGCTGAATATCCCGTCCCACCCAAACCTTGAGACTCTGAGACGGGTAGTCGGTGCGGATCCGCATGTGATCCGAGAAATCCTTCTTCGGCACGCCCCGCTTGCGCATCAGGTCCACGATCACATGCTCGCCCACCGAGGGCTTCCCCTCGGTCCGGCTGAAGCTGTACTCGACCTGCGCCCAGTTCTCGCCGTGACTGCGGCCCAGGCAGCGCGCGCGGATGGAACCCATCTGCTTGCGGTGCATGAACTGATGATTCATGTCGAAGAGATTCTCATGCATGAAGGTGTAGTGGCAGGCGACCTCGCGATTGAGCGGGCGCGTCTTGTAGTCCTTGCGCTGCGACGAGCCGAGCCCGGCCGGCATCCGACTCTCGGCCAGAGCCGGATCACCCGGAAATACGAAAATCAGTCCGTCGACTTCCCTCGCCGGGTAGCTTTTCACCCCGTTGGGTAGCCGCTCCGGACCCAGGTAGGGGACGTTCACGCACTTGCCGCTGCAGTTGTAGGTCCAGCCGTGGTAGTGACACTTGAGTTCGTCGCCGCTGACGATGCCCAGATGCAGCGGCACCTGACGATGCGCGCAGCGATCCTCCAGGGCGAACACCCGGCCGCTCTTGCCGCGATACAGGACGATGGGATCGCCCGCGAAGCGGCGGCCCAAAGTCTTCCCCACCGGCAGCTCGTGCGACCAGGCCAGCGGATACCAGTAATCGGGATGCGCACCCACACGCCGCAAATCGATGCTGGAGGCCGCCGGCGGGCGTAGTGACGCTAGATTCGAATTGTCATCGGACATCAAGGGCTCCAGCCGCAAAGCCCCGATATTATAGCGGTCCGGCTGGCGCCTCTAGAGCAGGCTCTAAAAGGGGCCGGGAGTTGGACTCCCAGCCCTCGTTTAGCTCACTGAGCTGCGGTTGCGGCTGTGCCTTTCGATGCTGAGCTGCCCGGACCGGTGTAGAAGTCGAAGCGCTTCTCGGATACCCAGACCGTCACCTGATCACCCTTTTGCAACTCCCCCCAAGCTTCGGTCTTGCCGTTGACTATCAGTCTGGCAGCCGGTGAGGGCTTGAAAGTGACGTTTGTCAGAGGATCGCCCGCGACATTGAGAAGTGCCACGGTGATCACATCAGACCCCGGGGTTACGACCTTGCAGTTGAACTTGGCGTACTTTACGCCCTTGTACACGCGCGCCTCCAAGCAACCGGCCGGCGCCTTGGGGTTTGCCTTGAGGAACGATTGGGCATAGACAATATCCGTACAATTTATTTTCGGGAGCTTGTCAGGATCCACTTTCTGCGCACTGGCGGGGAGTGCAGCAAACGACAGCGGCAGGACAATTGCCGCAAATTTAAGCCATCTAGAAATTTTCATGGGACTCCTATCCTTGTTTTAAGAAACGTATGGCGCATTGACGCGAATCGGCTCATTAGTTTGATTGACTTTGGGGTGACCTAGGCCGCCGATACAATGGGCCTTTGGTCCCATCACAATCTCGAAACTTCCCTTCAAAATCCCTCTGCTGCGGATTATAGCTCCATGTTTACCTCTGGGCGCCAGTCTTCTAAGGAGAAAACCGATGAAACGTTCGTTGCAAGTGTTCTTGGCGATGGCGGCGCTGGTCTGCGCCTCGGCAGTGGCGGATGACTTTGACGACACCACCGCCCTATTCAAAAATGCCGGTCAGAGCGCCGGCTTCTTCAAGAACAGCTACGGCTACGCCGTATTTCCGAACATCGCCAAGGGGGGCCTGGGGGTGGGTGCCGCGCACGGCAAAGGGCGCGTCTACCAACAAGGGAAATATGTCGGTGACACATCGATGACCCAGGTCAGCATCGGACTACAGGCGGGCGGCCAGGCATATAGCCAGATCGTCTTCATGGAGGATAAACGCTCTTTCGACGAGTTTACTTCGGGCAATTTCGGCTTTGACGCGACGGTCGGAGCGGTGGCCATCACCGCGTCAGCCAGCGCGAACGCCAGCACCCAAGGCGGGGGCACCAGCACCAGCGGCGGGAAGAACGATGCGACGACTCAGGGTAAGTACCACAAAGGAATGGCAGTCTTTACGATCGTAAAGGGCGGCGCCATGTACGAGGCATCGGTCGCCGGCCAGAAGTTTTCATACAAGCCGAAGTAGCGAACGAATTAACGGCGGCGGGCGAAGTCCCACTCTGACAGGAACACTGCTCGGAGCGGGACGACTATGCGCATATTGCTTGCGATGGCGGCGATCCTCGGTTTTGTCCTGGTGATTGTTATTGGCCTGCTGAATGTTGCCCGCGAGTTGTTCGCAAAAACCCCATGCCAGCCCTCGCCGGTCATCGACGACAATGACCACGCGGCCGCGTCATAGCCATGATGGCCTGGATCGCGTAAGGTATTGAGCGAGAAGGCGCTATTGAAGCGACCATCCGATCGGACGGTCGTCTGGGCGTGTGGAGGCTAGGGTCGGAATCGAACCGGCGTACACGGCTTTGCAGGCCGCTGCATGACCACTCTGCCACCTAGCCATCAGAAACAGTAAACCCCGGGCTCGCCGGGGTTTGCACGATTTTGGAGCGAGAAACGAGGTTCAAACTCGCGATCTCACCTTGGAAAGGCTCTCCTGCAGATCGCATAACTCATTGGTTTCCCAACCAATTATCCATCTTAGCAAATCGATCCACAGCGCACAAGACAAGCAACGGCTACCCGTGCAGTCTACTGACGATCCGTTGACGCAGTCCGAGGGGTTGCGGTTTGCGGTTTCAGAATGCGGCTGCAGCCTTGATATACTGCTCGAGCAGGGATTTCAGCCGCTCGCGGTCTATGGGTTTGGAGATATAGCCATCCATCCCCGCGGCGCGGCACTCTTTGTCGACGTCTTTGACGGCATCCGCGGTCAAAGCGACGATGGGTATGCGCCGATCGGTTCCGGCCTCGCGGCCGCGGATCTCGCGCGTGGCCTGGTAGCCATCCATTCCAGGCATGTGGCAGTCCATCAGAATCAGGTCGTATCGCCCGGTATGCCAGGCATCCACGGCTGCGCTTCCGTTGGGAGCGACATCGACAACGTATCCGAGTCTTTCGACGATCTTGCGCGCGACTTTCTGGTTCACGACATTGTCCTCGGCAATGAGCACTCGGCAATGCATCCCTGAACGCTTCATCATGATCTCGTGTCGGGTGACTATGGGTTGGGTGCGCGCGGACCAACCCTCGGCATTCAGACCCATCACGAGCAACAGACAGTCCGTCAGATCGCGTTGGCTCACGGGCTTGAGCAGGTATCCGGCGAACCCTAATTCGCCAAACTTGCGGCCATCAGCCGTTTGGCCCGAGGAAGTCAGCAGGACCAGGCGGGAACCTTTCAGCGCCGGGTCCGCGACAATCTGCCGGCCTAGCTCTTCACCGTTGATGCCCGGCATATCGTAGTCGAGCAGCACGATATCGAATGGATTGCTCTCAGCGACCGCCTTGTGCATCAGGGCGATGGCTTCGGACGGCGAGTTGGAAAACTCGCCGATCACGCCGCACAGTTTCAGCTGACCAGCCAGAATCTTGAGGTTCGTTGCATTGTCGTCCACCGCCAGGATTCGCCGCCCACGCAACTGCGCCGGAGTGAAATTTCCGGCCGTCTGCGCGATGGTGCTTGCGACGCCGAAATTCGCGGTAAAGTGGAAACGCGATCCCGCGCCCTCTTCGCTTATCACACCCACCGAGCCGCCCATCAGGTTGACGAGCTGGCGCACGATCGACAAACCGAGCCCGGTCCCGCCAAAGCGCCGGGTCGTCGAAGCATCGACCTGAGTGAACGCATTGAACAGCGAACCGATGCGATCCGCCGGGATGCCGATGCCCGTGTCGCGCACCTCGAATTTCAGTTGAACGGCCTGGGCCGTGGCATCGACCCGCTGCACATCGATATTGACTTCTCCCTGCGACGTGAACTTGATCGCATTGCCGG
Source organism: uncultured Gammaproteobacteria bacterium (assembly GCA_963831765.1). Classification (GTDB taxonomy): domain Bacteria; phylum Pseudomonadota; class Gammaproteobacteria; order Steroidobacterales; family Steroidobacteraceae; genus Bog-1198. Next base: position 147,506 of record CAWHRH010000006.1, on the reverse strand, counting down.
CAAGATTGGTAATGATCTGCCGCAATCGGCCAGGATCGCCCATCAGCAATTCGGGAATCGTCGGATCGATCGACACCGTAAGCTCGATGCCTTTTGCGTGCGCCTGTACGGCAATCACCCGCGAGGTGTCTTCCACCGTTGCTCGCAGGTCCATTTCCACTCGTTCGAGCTCGAACTTTCCAGCTTCGATTTTCGAAAAGTCCAAGATGTCGTTGATGATGGTCAAAAGCGCGCGACCGCTTTCTTTGATGGTTTCCGCGCAGTCGCGCTGCCCGGTGTCGAGTGCCGTTTCGAGCAGCAGCTCGGTCATGCCGATCACCCCGTTCATCGGTGTCCGGATTTCGTGGCTCATATTCGCGAGGAATTCGCTTTTCGCCCGGTTGGCGGATTCGGCGCTTTCGCGCGCAATTCTCGTCTCCTCCTCGGCCTGTACGCGCTCCGTGATGTTTCGGCCGATGCCGGCAAGGCCGATCGTATTGCCGACATCGTCCTTGAGCGGGACCTTGGTCGTGAGGATGATGATATCGTTCCCATCGCTGTCCTTGGCGCGCTCGGAGCGGTTGATCAACGCCTTGCCGGAATGCAGGACGGCTTGATCGTCCTGATGGAAAGCCGTCGCGAGATCCGCGGAGTAGAAATCGAAATCGCTCTTGCCGGTCAGTTCCGCCGGCGTGGCGTGCATGGCTTTTGCGACCGAGTGATTCGCAATCACAAAACGCGATTCGAGGTCCTTGGCGTAAAGAAAATCCGGAATGTTGTCGATCAGGGCGCGCAACATCTGAACGTCGCGCGTCAGCGATCTCGAAGCGCTCTCCAAGGCGGCAATGCGCGCCCGTTGACGGCCGTGGACGTGCCACCAGACCATCGCGAGCAATGCAGCCAAACCCGCGCCAATGTACGCGTACACGCAACTCTCCCAAATCGCCAGACTTGCGGTACGTCATTGCGCCGCGTAAATGATAGCGCTATCAGTATTCTATGCACAGATTCTGTGGGCTATTCGCACGTCCTGCAAGCAAATGACCGTGCGGCGTGGCAGAAGTGTGACGTCCGTGACGGATGCCCTGTGCGCTGATTCACACGGCCGATTCACAGAGGCGCCGTTACAGTTTTTTGTTTGCGGGCGACTACCGGACCGAGGGCTCAATGCCGCTTCCTATTTGCCTGGCGCCACAGACTTCCGAATACCCGCCGTGCGTTCGCGTAGTAGATCTTGTCGATCACCGGTTTCGGGAGCGCCAATCCCTTGACCTCGGTCTTGATCGCATCGACGGGTTGAACTTCGGAGGTGGCGAGGTAAATCCAGTCTGATCGCCAGAAGGCTTCGGCTTCTCCGGCGAATTGCGCCGCATTCATCGGTGGGTTCTGCGCGCGTTCCTTGGGGTCCGGAGGATTCTCGGTGAGATCGGTTCCATAAAGAAGTCGGTCCTGGTACTTGATGAAGAAGCGTCGCACCTTGTCGGGTTCCGACGCGGACTGATACTGAACCTGGGTCATGCGCGCCGCCAAATCCGCCGTCGCATTGGGATAGGCGTCCAGGAACTTCGCCAGTTCCTCGACGCTCCACTCCAAGCTCGCCATGTGCGCCCCGATGAAATTGAGCTTCGGATGCCGCGCCACAAAGCGATCCCGCGCCGCGATGAGGCTTTCATAGCTGGGCTGCTCGGGATGCAGGTACATGTGGTATTCGGGATGATCGCGAAAATAGCTGCGGTCGTTCTCCGTGGTCATCGGCCTCGAGCGGCAGCCAACAATTCTTCGGCTCGGCCTGATGCGCGATCAGAGGAATACCCTTCGCTTCGAGATGGCGCATGACGCCATTGAAGCGCGCATCATCAAGCATGATCAGCCGCCCGCTTGCATCCCGTTCCACCATGCCGATGTTCTTCCACACCTTCACGCCGACCGCGCCGCGCGCCATCTCTGCGTCGATGTGCCGGATGGTGTTCGCCGTCCACTCGGATCCGCCGAATCCCTTCATCGAGAATGTGGTGACGAAGTGAAAGCGCTGCGGGTCCGCAGCCATGAGCTTGTGGGCAATCTCTGCCTGCCACTCCAAGGGCGGAAAGTCGGGGTAGTCGACGTTGATCGACAGGATCTCGAAGCCATTCTTCGCCGCAACATCGAGGAAAATGTGATCGTCGGTGTTCGCATGCACGTGCGCGTCGATCTTGCGAACCTGCACAAAATCGGCGGCTGCGTACGACGGCTGGACGCCTGCTGCGGCGGCGCCGGCCGCGCCGGCGGCGCCCCACAATATGCAGCCTAGAACGGTCCGGCGGATATTCAGGATCATGCGAATTCTGCGCCGTCGGCGCCGTCAAACGATTGCGCGAGGCGCGCAATGAAGTCGGACGTGACCGCGGCCCCGGCAAGCTTCGCGGCATACAGGGCGGCGCCGGCTGCGGGCGGGAGCTGCGGCGCCAGAAATTCGTAGCGCCGCCCGCCCAACGTTAGCGCGGCCTCGAGCAGCGGCTTTAACAGGCCTTCCAATCGAAACATCCCTCCCGAATAGGATACCGGCAGCGGCGTCCGCGGTGGAACCTGCAGCTGATCACGCACCGCATGCACAGTGGCCGCGAGTTGCTGCGCCGCCTGCTCGAACAGCCCATGCGCTGCGCTATCGCCCGCGCGGGCAGCCTGCGCCACCAGCGGAGCGAGCGCAGCCAATTCGCTGCGTGCGAGCGGCGGCGGCCCGTAGACTTTGGCGCACACGTCGAGATCGGCACGCAGCAGAAACCGCCCGCGGATCAAGGTGTAGAGGGCGCCCTTGGGTGTGCGGCCATCGCTCATGCGCGAAAACAGCGTCAAGGCCTCGCGCGCAATCCAATGGGCGGAACCCTCATCGCTGAAGAGCTCCCCCCACCCGCCGGCCCTCGCGCGTCGATTCTCGAACTCTCCATACGCAATGGAGCCCGTGCCGGCGACAACGCTGATACCGTCGCGTCCGGCGAGAGCACCTGCCCACCCGCACACCATGTCATTTCCACAGCAATGGCGCTCGATCGGTAGAACCTTCGCTGCGATGCTGTCGAGGCGCGGCAGCAGTGCACTGTCTTCGCCATGGGCAGGCAACCCGATGAAGGCAAAGCCGAGCTGATCGGCCCGCAGCGCCGCCTGCCGCAATGTCGCATCGATGCCCGCGAGCAGCATGGCCTGCAGCGCGTCGATGCCGGTTTCGAGATAGTAGGCGGATCCCGCGCGGTGCGACGCCAGCGCCCGCCCCGACTCGTCGATCAACAGAAAGTCCGTTTTGGTACCGCCGCCGTCGATCCCGAGAAAGGCTCTCACCGCGACGGGGTCCAAGGATATATCGACACGCCCTGCACCACGCGATTGACGACGCCCCGGGCATTGGGTGTGTCGGGGCGCAGCCCCAGGTTGAGCGATTGCAGGAAAGCCAGCGTCTGGACAAACATCGCGTAGGGAAAGCACAGGGCGAGATCCGAGGCGCCCGCCGTGCCCGGCACGGCAATGCCGTCTATGTCCGTCGCCGCCGCGTCCTCGTCGGCCGCGTAGAGCGCCACCACGCGCGCCGCGACACCGTCGGCGCGCAGCTCCCGTAGCACGTCCATCTCATAGCGACGCGTATACGGATCGTTACATAGGAACATCACCACCAGGGTCCGTCCATTGACGACGGTTTTTGGCCCGTGGCGAAAGCCCAGGGGCGTGTCCGCCAGCGCCACGATTCTGCCGTCGCTGAGTTCGAGAAGCTTGAGCGCTGCCTCGCGCGCCAGACCTTTGAGCTCCTGGCTGCCCAAATACACCACGCGCTCGAAGCCCGACCGTGCCAAGCTCGCGATCAAAGGCAATCCCGACTCGAGCACGTGAGCCGACCAGCGCGCGAGCAAGACCGGGCGATCCTGCGGCGAGAGATCGAACGCCAGCGCCGCTGCGAGCATCATGCTCGTGAAGCTCGAGGTCATCGCGAAGCCGCGGTCGTTGGTTTCATCCGGCAGCAATACGATGTGCGAATTGCGGTGCCGCTTCCCATGGCGATACAGATCGCCCTCGCCATTGCAGGTGATGATGAGATGATGACAGTCCGGCACACCCTTCTCGGCCAGGGCGAGCGCCGCCACGCTCTCCGGGCTATTGCCCGAGCGTGCGAACGAGACCAGCAGCGTCGGCGTCGCCGGATCCAGCCAGCTGTCAGGCGATCCGACCAGGTCCGTCGTTGCAACGGCATCCACGCGAAGGTGGCTGCGGCGTTTCAGGGCAGGCGCCAAGCACTCTCCGACGAAGGCTGAGGTGCCGGCGCCGGTCAGCACGATCCGCATCTCCGGCCGCTTGAGCAGCGGGTCGAGAAAGGCGCGCAATCCTCCAGCCTGTTGCGTCATCAAAGCGTCGATTGTCGTCCAGACTGCTGGCTGCTGCGCAATCTCCCGCGCTGTCCAGCTCCCGCCCGCCGCCTCGAGCTCGGCCTGCGGGCGACCCAGATAGTTCATTCGCGTCCTCCATCAACGACAGCGCGGCGCGCGGGCTCCGCGGCTCGGCAGGCGAGGTCGTAGTGGCCGAGCACCTGCAGAACCGCGTCGAGCACGAGTTCGCGGGGATCGTTTTTCAGCCGGCCCTCGCGGATCGCAGCGTGCTGCACCGGCAGATATTGGCTGATCAATGTCATCGGAATGCCTCTGGCCCCCAGCCGTTCGAACAATTGCGCGCAAGCCCGTTCGACCACCGGCGCGTTCCAGTAGTAACGGATCCGATCGCTCAAGCTGTACTGAAGTTCGAAGTCCTGCCGCTCGGGGTTTGTGTAATACGCGCTCCAGTAACGGGGATCCCGCTTCATCTCATGCAGCATCGTATCCCTGAGCGAGCCGTCCGGCACCAGATCCAATTGCACGGCCATATCCGACAGAGCCCAAAGCGCTTCGCGCAGCGCAAACGTCACCCCCGGTCCGACCTTCAGGATGGCGAAGTGATCCCGCACCAGGGCGCCGAGGGCTGCGGGAGTTTGATAGTCGGTGGAATGCGCCTCGAACACCATGCCTGGCACAGACTCGATGCTGCGGCTCAACATCACGGCCTTGGAGCGTACATAGTCAATCACCCGATGATGGTCGAACTCGACACCGGGCTGCACCACGAGGCCCACCACCCGATCCCACGCTGCCTCGACTCCGTGGCGCGCAAAGGCCCCGCGATGCGCCTCGATAGTTGCGTGCGCTGCCTGCGGCAACGTGACGGCGAGTTCCTGCAGGGTCTCGTGCGCCCCGCCCGGCACCGGCACTTCGGAGCCGATGATGTATACGGGCGCATCGCCGCCGGCACTGCGCCACGCGGCTTCGCTGATCTCGCACAAAGCGGCGCTGCGGTCCGCGATCGTCTCGTCGTCCAGCGCTTGACGGTCGTCCGCACAAGACATGGAACAATCCAGATGGATCTTGCGAAAACCCGCGGCCACGTATTCCCCCACCATCACGGCGGCCTTTTCCAGAGCGCTCGACGACGGCAAACGCTGCCAGCAGTTAGGGCCCAGATGATCGCCGCCCAGCACCACGCGGTCGCGCGGCAAGCCGACGGCGTCCGCGAGTGCGTGCACGCGCTCGCGAAACGCAGCGGGCCGCATGCCGGTGTAGCCGCCATCCTGGTTCACCTGGTTCGAGGTAGCCTCGATCAGCGCCACGCCCCCGGTGCGGCGCGCGAGCCGCAGCGCGGCCTCGATGACCATCGGATGCGCGGAGCACACAGAGTAGATCCCCACGGGATCCCCGGACTTGTGCCGGCGGACAAGATTCAACAGGGCCTTCATACGGGTTGCTCGACCAGCTTCTCTTCCGGTTCGAGCGCGAGCAGCGCCGCGGCGATGAAAGCCAGCGCGATGGCGACGACGGTGACGGCGTTCGGCATGGCGCCGAGCACGATCATCGAGACGATCGCCGTGATCATCGGCGCGCCCGCGTTGGCGAGCGGTGCGACCACCAGCGCCCTGCCGTAGCGGAAGGCATACACCAGCGTCAGTGCGCCCACGGCGTTCAGGATTTGCGTGATCGCGGCGAGTCCCGGGCCACGCCACCCATATTCGATGCGCGTCGAAAAGTCGGTCATCCAAAGCGCCACCGGAATCAACAACAGCGCCAGTGAGCGTCATGTACAGAAAAATGTTCTCCGCATCCATGGTGGCGTTAGCGAGCTTCATGAAATACGCCTGCACGCCCCAGGCGAGCAGAATGATCAAAGCATAGAAAAACCACGAGACGCCCTGCGCACCGGAGCCGCCGGCATCCGCCGCCGGCGAGTAGTTGAACAGCGGCAGCGCGATCAGCGCCAGCGCCACGCCGAGCGCGCCCACCTTGGTCACCCGTTCCTTGAGAAACAGCATCGACAGCGCGATGGTGATCACCGGCGACAACGCAATGATGGGAAAGATCAGATACGTCGGTCCCGGTGTGTACGGCGTGGAACAAAAGCATCTGGCCGCCCGCCCCCGTCAATCCGATCAACGACCCCAGCAAAATGGATTTGGGGTCGCGCAACACCCGCCAGCCCGTGCGCTGCATCGCGTACAGCGCCGGTGGGATCATCGTGAGCGACCACACCACGTACACCAGAGTTTCCGGAAATCCATAACGCGTCGGAAACTCGGCAAACGCTCCCCACACTCCCCAGAACCCGGTGGTGATCAGCGCGTAAGTGAGCCAGGGTTTCTTCACCTCAGAATCGGTACGACGCGCCGAGCACGTAGCGAGCGGCCGTAGGCGCTGTAGCCCTGACCCGTGCCGCTGGCGCTCTCGCCGATGAGCTGGCCCGGCCCCCACGGCAACAGGGGATTGCCGTTGAGATAGGTGCGCGCGATGGCATTGGTGAGATTCTTGCCTTCGACGTACACCTCGAAGCCCTTGTATATCCGGTAATGCGCGCTCGCCGTCACCCAGGAGAAGGAATCGGCGATGGCCGGCCACCCCGGGACTTCCGTGCACGCCGAGCAATAGGTGGTATAGCTCGAGGTGTAGTCCCAGTTTATATCCGCATTGAACGGCCCTTTGTCGTAGATCAAGCTGATCGAGAACGTGGTGGGCGGCGCTTCGTTGACCGCGCCGGTGGGATTGCCGAACTGATCGTAGCCCTTGCTCCAGGTATGGGTGTACTGCATGTGCGTGCCCAGACCATTCTCGAGGAAATGCTGCCAGCTCAACTCGACACCGGTGTAGGTCGACTTGGCGCCGTTGGCCGGAGCGGTGATGGTCCAGAGAAAGGGCGTCGCGGGGTTGTTCGGTGAGCCCGGCGGCCCATTAGTGTATTGCAGGGTGCCGAGATCGACGCTGGTTTGGGTGGCCGTGTAGATGTCGTTCGTGACTTTCTTGCCGAAAAGCGCAGCGTTGAGCGCCGCGTGCGGCTGGTAATACCATTCGAGCGACAGATCGACGGACCAAGCCTTGATGGGCTTGAGGCCCGCAGTGCCGGTGTAGTCGAGTTCCGGGGTGCCGTTGATGGCCTGGTTGGTGGAGTTCGGCGCCAGCTGATTCAAGTTCGGACGCGACATGGTCTCGCCCGCCGGCCGCGCGAAACTGCAGCTGGTCCGGCACCACCCAGTAGCTTAAGTTGGCGGACGGCAACGCCAGAGTGTAGGTCGCCTCCTGCTGGAACTGCGATCGCGGTGCTGTAATCTACGTTGTAGCTCTGCACCGAGTTGGTCGCATTATTGGTCCATATGTCCGTCGGCACGGATTCGGCGGTGGAGGCATTGGTCGTGGTGCGCACGACGCGCACGCCCAGATTTCCGGACCAATTGTTGCCGGCGAAAGTCGCCTCGGTATAGAAGGAAAACGTCTTCTCCGTCACATCGTAGGAATTGAATGGGTTCGGCTGCGGCAGCGTGGCCGCAAGGTCGAACGGCGTGGCGCACGGCAGCGAAGTGCAGTAGGTTGGATTGGGCTTGCCGTTCAAGCTCGCCAAGAATGCCAGCAGCTGGGCGGTATTCAACTGCGGCAGCACCGCCGGGTACGAGCCGCCGGCGCCTTGCATGAAATTGGGAGGACTGGTGAAGGAAATGACATTGAAGCCCTGCGAACCGAAGGAATAGGGGCTGCACTGCACCGGGCATCCTACGGTTTGGTACAGCGTACCGTACTGACCTGAGCCGTTGGTCCAGTCGTTGCTGCTGTCGACGCGCTCCTTCTCACGATGGTTGTAGCCGACGCCGAAAAGCAACTTGTCGAAGACTCCCAGACTCGCTTTGTAGTCACCGTCGAGCGTGAAGCCCGTGACCTGGTCATGCACGGAATAGCCGTTGAGGCCGTCGTAGTGCGTGGACCAGTATTTATTGTTGTTGAGAAATCCCGAGTTCATCAGCGCCGTGTAGGAGCAATAGCCCGCCTTGGTCGTGCTCGAAGTTCCGCTCGGGCAGGCCGACGAGCCCGAACTGGCTCGGCGGAATCACCACGTTGAGGCTTGGCAGGCTGTGCGGCAGGTCGGTGAGCGTGATGAAGTCCTCGGCATTCGGCAACGCCGACACCAGCCCCGCGGTCACGAAGGTGTCGGTACCGCCCTCGGGCCGATTGGCCTCCGAGCGATAGGCATCGAAGCCGAGCGAGAACTTGTCGGTCGGCGTCCAGGTGCCCTTCAAGCCATACATCGTCGTCACGACGTTGCGGTTGATGGTGTTGTTGACGATCTCCGGCGTGAAGTTGCTCGATGTCACCCCGGTGACCACCCCGTTTTGGATCGTCGCGCTCGAATCGGACCAGGTGCCGTTGCCGTTCTGATCGTAACCGAACGGGAAGTAATACGATTGGTTGTAGCCGATCTGCGGATCTTGCAGTTTGGTCCAGAGGCCGTCGGCGACCAGCTTCAAGGTGTCGTTGGGGCGCCATTCGAGGCTGCCGGACAAGGCCTCGCGCTTCTTCTCGTCGAAGATCGAGCCGAAGGTGATGCAGCAGGGTGCGGCCGAGAGCGGCGTCCCCGCGGGCGGCGTCATGTTGGAATCCTCGAACGGGAAGGCAGTCGCATCGTAGATGTCCTGACTGTAGGCGTTCAGGCTATCGGTGCGCGTGTGGGTGTCGGACAGCACACCCGAGATCAGGAATCCCAAGGTGTTGTCGAGGAGCGTGTCCGAGGCGAACGCCGAGACCTTGTAGCCATGCAGCGAGGTCATTTGGTTGTAATTGCCCTCGGCATGCGCGCCGCCATGAAAGCCCATGTTATCGAACGGACTCGCAGTGCGCAGGTTCACCGTGCCGCCGATGCTGCCCTCGAGCGCGGAGGCCTGCGACGATTTGAGGACGTCGGCGCCCGAGATTATCTCGGAGGGCAGCACATCGAAGGCCAGATCGCGCGCATCGTCGTCAGTGGCCAGTATCCGGTCATTCAGCGTGACAATGTTGTATTGCGGTCCGAAGCCGCGTATCGATACCTTTTGCCCCTCGCCGCCCGTGGTGCGAGTGATGGTGACACCGGGAAGATGCTGCAGCGAGTCGGCGACGTCGGCATCCGGAAATCGGCCCAACTCCTCGGCGTTGATGGAATCCAGCACGACGGGGGCATTCCGCTTCAGTTCGAGAGACTTCTCCAGACTGGCGCGCAGGCCTGTCACGACAATCTCGTCGAGCGCATGATCCTCGGCGTCTTTCGCGCCGGTCGGCGATGCCGGCGGCAGCGCGACCGCGGCAACCGGCGCATCGGCAGCCTCGGCGAAGGCAGCAGCCCATGCCATTAATGGCAGCCAGATCACAATCAACGTACGCTTGAGGCTCGGCACGCTTCGTCTCCCGTTACCATTTTTGAGATGGTTTGTACCCGTCACGACAAAGGCAAAATGAAAGATAATGAAACTTTGTTTGCCGTATTGTCTTTCGTTTTCTTGCTTTTTATGTTATTTGTATTTTCGAACAAGTCAATAGGCGGAACGAACCGTCAATGAATAAAAGTCCCACTCTCGGCAAGACTTCGCGCCGCCAGTTCGTCCGACTCGCCGGCGGACTCGCACTGGCGCTGCGCCATGGTCTGCTGTCGGCGCAGACTGGAACCGGCGCTCCCCGCATGGCTAAACCCGTGGGTCGCGCGGCGGCCACTCTCGAAGATCCAGCGCTGCGCATCGAATGGGATGCAAACCTTTATGCGCAGGTATCGTTAAGGGCGGGTCAGCGCTGGATTGCGATGACGAACTGGCGACCCAGCGAGTACCTGCTGCGCGACGACGGGCGGCATGTCACCGACTTCCCGATCCGGCATCAGGCGCAGAGCACGGTCGACGACGTCAACGGACCGGGCGCTCGGCTTACATTGTCCGGCACCTCTGTGGACGGCATCGAGAAAACCGTGACAGTGACAACCTATCAACGCCATCCCGGCATTGCGCTGGTTCGCGTGTCCTATCGCAATACCGGCACCGAGATCTTGAGCATAAGCAGCTGGACTAATGGCGATGCTCAGGTGCTCGCGGCCGGCGCGCGCGCGCCCGCATTTTGGTGCTACTCCGGCGCGACCTACGAGGACCGGCGCGACTGGGTGCAACCGGTCGGGCCCGGCTTCGCGCAGGATAACTTTCTCGGCATGGAAGCTTCCGACTATGGCGGCGGCACGCCCATCGTCGATGTCTGGCAGCCGCGACGGAGGGCTCGCGGTGGGTCATGTGGAAACCACGCCGAAGCGCGTCTCGCTTCCGGTACAGGGTCGGCGTGGCGCCGTGCGCGTGGCTGTGTGCGGCCGCGAGAAGCGTTACCTCAAGCCCGGCGAACGGTTCGAAACGCCGGAGACCTTCGTCGCCGTGCATCACGGCGATTATTTCGCCGCGCTGAACAGCTATCGACGCCTCATGTCCGAACGCGGCCTGACCCCGGCGGTGGCGCCGGCGGCGTCCTACGAACCGATCTGGTGTGCCTGGGGTTACGAGCGCGCCTGCACCACGGCGTTGATCGAGGGAACACTGCCCAAGGTGAAGGAGTTGGGATTGGCATGGGCGGTCATCGATGATGGCTGGCAGGCGATGATCGGCGATTGGAATCCCGATCGCACCAAGTATCCGGGCGGCGACGCGGACATGCACCGTCTCGTCTCGACCATTCGCGCCGCCGGCTTGAAGCCGCGGCTCTGGTACTCTCCGCTATCGGTCGCGCCCGGGTCCGACTTTCTGCACGATCACGCCGACATGCTGCTGCTCGACAAAGACGGCGCCGTGCAGAACATATCCTGGTGGAACAGCTTTTATCTTTGCCCCGCGTTCGAGCCGACCGCGCAGTACACCTTGGGACTGATCAAGAAATTCATCGGCGATTGGGGATTTGCCGGACTGAAGATCGACGGTCAGCATTTGAACAACGTTCGCGCCCTGCTTCAATCCCGCGCATCACCACGCCCGTCCGGAGGAGTCCGTGGAGGGCTTGCAGACGTTCTTTCGTGCGATCTACCTCACCGCGACAGGCATCGACCCCGACGCGGTGGTCGAATTGTGCCCCTGCGGCACCGCCTACTCCGCATTTAACTTCCCTTCCATGAATCAAGCGCCCGCCTCCGACCCCGAGTCCTCCTGGCAGGTGCGCCACAAGGGCAAGACGCTGAAGGCCTTGATGGGCCCGAGCGCCCCCTATGCCGGGGATCATGTCGAACTCAGCGACCGCCACGATGACTTCGCCTCCACGGTGGGCGTCGGCGCCGTCGTATCGACGAAGTTCACCTGGCCGCTCGATCCGAAGCCCAAGGATTCCTTTCTGCTCACGCCGGAAAAGGAACGCGAATGGCGCCGCTGGATTGCGATCTACAATGAAAAAATGTTGCCGCTGGGGATCTATCGCGGCGAACTCTACGACATCGGAATCGACCGCCCGGAGACCCACGCCATCGAGAAGGACGGCCGGTTGTACTATGCGTTCTTCGCCGACCGCTGGAGCGGCCCGGTTGAATTGCGTGGCTTGCAGGCCGGGTCGTACCGAATCCGCGACTATGTCAATGAGCGCGACTTGGGTGCAGTGTCCGGTTCCCAGGTCCGGTTGGCGCTGACGTTCGAACGGTTCTTGCTTCTCGAGGCCATTCCCGTGTGAGGTTCGATGCATTCCTCTAACCTGGAAAATGCTCCCGCGCGCGAGCACGACACGGCCGGCGGCAAAACCGAGTCCGGACTCTTGGTCGCCGAACGCCGCCACCGGATAGTGGAACTGCTGCGTGAGCACGGTAAGGTCACCGTGGAGGCGCTGGCGGCGCGATTCGTGACCTCGGCCGTCACGATCCGCACCGATCTTGCGGCCCTCGAGACCAGCGGCACGCTCGAGCGTACCCACGGCGGTGCGCTGCTGCGGCAGGATGACGAAGATCAGCCACTCAAGGTCAAACGCACCCTGCACCATGCGGAGAAGGTGCGCATTGCCAAGGCCGCAGTGGGGCTGATCAAAGACGGCGAGACGGTGATTCTCGATTCCGGCACGACGACTGCGGAGATCGCGAAACAAATTCGCAAGCTCGAGGTGGGTTCGATCAACGTGATCACCAATGCCCTGAACGTTGCAGTACTGCTCGCCGACGTACCGTCGGTGCGCCTGATCATGCCTGGCGGCATACTGCGGCCCGAATCGAACTCCCTCTCAGGCCACATGGCGGAAGCGGCTCTCGCCGATCTGCAGGCCGATCGCCTGTTTCTCGGCGCCGACGGCCTCGACCCCGATCGCGGAGTGATGACGCCTCATCTGCCCGAAGCGCTGCTCAACGCAAAGATGATCGCCATTTCGCGTCAGGTGATCGCGGTCGCCGATTCGTCCAAGCTGATGCGCCGAAATATCTCGCTCATCGCCCGCGTCGAACAACTGCACATGCTGATCACGGACTCAGGCGCCAATCCCGCGGTGGTCGCGGAACTCAGGCGCCGCGGCGTCGAGGTGCTGCTTGCGTGATTACAGTAAGCCCTCAACTCTAGCGCGGCCGGGTGCATCTACAGTTTTTTGTTCGCAGGCGACCACTTGACGGAAAGTTCGATTCCGCTTCCGATCGGGAGCAGTGTCGTCTGCATGTCAGGCAGGGAGCCGACGGCAGCGCGGTATTTTCTTGCGTCTTCGCGCACCACCGCGGGCTCAATCATGTTGTCCGCGGCGATGATCCCCTCGTCTGCCAGCTTCGGATAGAAGGCTCGAAGGCAAGGAACATAGCAATCCTTCCAAATATCGAGCAGCACCAAGTCGAATGGTCCCGCATCGGCATTGATCAATTCAACTGCATCGCCAAGCCGAAAATCAACGACAGCGGAGAGACCTGCCCTTTCGATCATGGTGCGCGCTGCCGCCTGCTTGTAGTCCGCCAAGTCCATGGAAATGACTGTTCCTCCGACCTGTTCCACCGCATCGGCCAGGAACAGCGTCGAGTAACCGTAACTCGTTCCCAATTCGAGCACGCGGGCAGGTCGTCTAGCGAGGATCAGGCTGTGGAGGAACCAACCCACTTCGCGCCCCACCGGCAGCAAGAACTCATCGCGGTGTTGGAACAGCTTGTCGCCCAGCGAAGCAGCTTTTGCGCGTTCATCGATGTTGCGTTGTTCATATTCTGCGAAAACTTCGTCAATGGCGGGTCTGGAAAAATGCACAGAGACCTCACTACATTTGGATTGCCTGGCCACGGGCCGCCTCAGACACCGGAGCGGCGCTCAGTCCGTTGAGAGATGATGCCGACGGCGCGAGTTATTCCCCGGTGGGATCTGCAGGGAAATTTTGGAGCGGGAAACGAGGCTCGAACTCGCGACCTCAACCTTGGCAAGGTTGCGCTCTACCAACTGAGCTATTCCCGCCCTGAACAGAGGCGCAATTGTAGGGATGTACTGCCGGGAGTCAAGAAGCAGGCGCCAAAATCTGAGCCTAAATCCTTGAACTGACGGGTAAATACCCTTTCTGCTATAAATTCGAACTGTCGCGCAGCTCGGGCCACGCCAGGCGCAGGTACAAAACCATGGACCACAGGGTCAACACCGCAGCGATGGCGGTGAGCACCAGACCCAATTTGTAGATGGGGATGCCCAACAGATTCTTCTGGAACAGCAGCATGGACAATCCCACGATCTGCACGATGGTCTTGTACTTGCCCAACATCGAAACTTTGATGCGGCCGCGCGCGCCGATCTCAGCCATCCATTCGCGCAACGCCGATACCGCGATTTCGCGACCGATGATGACGATGGCCATGATGACGATGTACCAGCGCGGATCCCAGCTGACGATCAGCACCAGCGCCGCTGCGACGATCAGCTTGTCTGCGACCGGGTCCAGGAACGCGCCGAGTCGCGAAGTCTGCCCAAGTTTGCGCGCGTAATAGCCATCCAACGTATCGGTGATGCCGGCCAGCGCGAAGCCGATGCCGGCGGCCGGGTGCGCCCACCAGAATGGCAGATAAAAGAGCACCACGACTCCCGGAATCATCAAAATACGCAGCCACGTCAGCGTGTTCGGCACATTCCAATGCGGTTTGAGTCTAGCGGCCGGGATGGAGGTGTTCATAAATTATCTGCGCGAGATCCCGGCCGAGTCCGCGAACCTGTACGAAATCATCGATGCCCGCACGCAGTATTCCTTGTAATCCGCCGAACTGTTTCAGCAGCTCACGCCGTTTGACCGGACCCAATCCGGGAATGGTTTCCAGTATCGACTGGTTGTGGCGCTTGGCCCGCTTGCGTCGATGTCCCGCGATGGCAAAACGATGTGCCTCGTCGCGCACGCGCTGAATCAAATGCAACGCGCGCGAATCCGGCGCAAGTATAATGGGTGTATCCTGACCCAACAAGAACAGCTGCTCCTGGCCCGCGCGCCGATCGGCGCCCTTGGCCACGCCGATCAAGGTAACACCTGCGATTCCCAGCTCATCGAGCACCTTCGCGGCCTCGGCCAGCTGGCCCTTGCCGCCATCGATCAGCAGCACATCGGGCTTCGGTGCCTCGCCGTCGCGCACGCGTTTGTAACGGCGCGTCAGCGCCTGATACATTGCGGCGTAGTCGTCGCCCGGCTGGATTCCGCTGATATTGAAGCGCCGATAATCGCTCTTGAGCGGCCCTTCGAGACCGAACACCACGCAGGACGCCACCGTGTCCGTGCCGCCGGTGTGGCTGATGTCGAAGCACTCGAGGCGACTCGGAGTCTCCTCCAGATCGAATGCCTCGCGCAATGTCCTCGAGCGCTCGATTCGATGCTGGCGCGCGCCAGGCGCCGCATGTTCAACGCCTGCTCCGCGTTGTTGTGCATCATCTCCAGCCAGCGCGCACGAATTCCGCGCACCGCGGAACAGATTCGCACCTTGTGCGACAGCGCGCTGCGTCAGCGTCGATTCCAGCAGCTGCATCTCGTCGAAGTCCTGCTCCACGATGATTTCGGCCGGCGGCTCGCGTTCCAAATAATATTGCATCACGAACGCCGCCAGCACTTCCGGCATCTCGGCCAACGGCGCCTTTGGGAAGAATGTGGTGCTGCCCAGACTGCGGCCCGCGCGCACGAACATCAGCGCCACGCAGTACTCGCCGTTCGCGGCGGCAATGGCAATGACATCCGCGTCGTGATCCGCGCCCGGCGGTGACGATTTGCTGCGCCTGAATGACCTTGAGCTTCGCCAGCTGATCGCGCAATTGCGCGGCCTCCTCGAAATCCAGGCGCCCGCGCTGCCGCCTCCATGCGCCGCGCCGAGCTCCTCGCTGACCTCATCATTGCGTCCTTCCAGCACCTTGATCGCCGCGCCCACATCGCGGCGCGTAGTTCTCCTTGGAAATGAGACCCACGCAAGGCGCCGTGCAGCGCTGGATCTGATACTGCAGGCAGGGCCGCGAGCGGTTCGCGAAATAGGTATCATCGCAATTGCGTATGCGAAATAGCTTCTGCAGCTGCTGCAGCGTATCGCGCACCGCGCCGGCCGAAGGATAGGGGCCGAAGTACTTTCCCGGCTCCTTGCGCGAGCCGCGATAGAAGTTCAGGCGCGGAAATTCGTGCTTGGTTTCCAAATGCAGGTACGGAAAGCTCTTGTCGTCGCGCAACACCACGTTGAAGCGCGGCCGGTGCTTCTTGATGAGATTGTATTCGAGCAGCAGCGCTTCGGTCTCGGAATTGGTGATCGTGACTTCCATGTTCGCCGTCTTGGCGACCAGCGCCTGCACCTTCGGCTGCACGTTGCTGGGCTGAAAGTACGATCCGACGCGGTTCTTCAGATTTCGCGCCTTGCCGACGTAGAGGATCTCGCCGTGCGCATCCAGCATCCGGTAGACGCCCGGACGGCCGGGCAGGCTGTCGACGAATATCTTGGCGTCGAACGGAGTCGGCGGCGCTTCGACGGTGGTGTTCATTGGGCAAGAGCCCGCGCCCGTTCGATCACGGACTCGAACATCTCGGTGGTCAGTCTTCGCGTCTGCGTGTTGTAGCGGCTGCAATGATAGGAATCGAGCAACACCCGCCCCTGGGTCAGATCGATGCTCCGCGGCATGTGCGAACCGAAACCGGCCGGCGGCAAATTCGTACGCCCGCAGCACGGCGGCGTGCGCGATTGCACCCAGCGCCAGAATGACACGGGCACTACGGTCTCTGTCGCAGTTCCTCGCGCAGATAGGAATTGCATTCCTTGATCTCCGCCGGCAGCGGCTTGTTGGCGGGCGGCAGGCACTTCACCGAATTGGTAATGCGCACGTCCTGAAGCTGCAGATCATCATCCGCGGCTGTGGAGATCGGCCCGGAAGCAAGCCCAAATTTGTAAAGGGTGCGGTAAAGCAATATCCCGGCATGATCGCCCGTGAAGGGCCGACCGGTGCGATTGGCGCCGTGCATACCTGGCGCCAGACCGACAATCACGATGCGCGCGTTGGCGTCGCCGAAGGATGGCACCGGCCGACAGTAGTATTGGGGCTCCACAAGGCGCACGGAGTCCAGAAATGCGGAAAGCCGTGGACAGCGCCTGCAGGCGGGATTGAAAGTCGGGTTCTTCATGCCCGCAGTTGTATCAGAACGCTGATCCCAAATAAAAAACGGGCTACGCGGAAACTCCGCGTAGCCCGCCATCGATCGCGCTTGGACTTTGGACTAACCCGAGCGCAACTGAAACCGGCCCAGCAACTAGGCTTGGAACCCGTCAGACCCTCGCCAAAGGGAAAAATTCCTCGCAAACTGCCAATATTTTTTTTGGCCGCCTGAACTTTAAGCGACGCTGCGACGCGTAGAGTTCAAGAGCGGGGAAGGTTCTGGAAGCAGAATAACACCTGTCGGCATCGAGGCAAGCCGGGTTTTCAAAATCTGCCCGGGGTATGTTATGTTAAATATAAAAACATACCATAACCAGTTGTTTTAATGGACCTTTCTCGCGAATACCTTGTCATCGCAGTGCAATGAATCAGCACTGTTTAAGGCCGGCGAGACGCTCCGCCAGGACGGCCAGCAGAACCGTCACGCGGTGAACCTTCGGTGATCTGTCGCACGTACCGTATCTTCGGAGGATAATCAGGGCTATGGATGGCAACCGTAATTTGCTGCCGTGGATATTGAGCGGCCTGTCGATCGCAACCGCCGCCATCGCCATCACCGCGGGGTACGAAAGAACCCGCTCCATCGCCCCGCAGGCACAAGCCCTTCAATCGACCGCTCAATCGACCGCTCCGGTGCTGTCCACGCCCTCCCCCATGACCGCCGATTCTGAGCCTTCGCCTACCGCTCCCGCTCCGGCAGCCGAAGTCACCCTGCCGCCGGAGGAAGTTGCGGCTGCGCAGGAGCCAGGCAACCAGATTTGGGCATGCACCACCAACGGCATCAAAACCTATTCCAACAATCCTTGTGGCGAAAAATCCTCGCTTCTCGATGTAGGCCCCGTCAACACCATGGAAGCGACGCGGGTACCTCCTTCGGCTCATCAGTACATGCCTGACCCGCACTATGCGCCGGATTACGCATCACAAGAAGCGCAGGAGCAGCCCGAGGAAGCCTATCCTGTGTATGGAGTGGGTCCGACATATGGTGTGGGACTGGTCCCTAACTACGTGCGAAAGAGACCGGTACATGTCTATCCAACGCAACACCATCGCGGGCCGCAACCGCGCAATTATTGATGGGGCAAGGCATGCCGAGCCGGCCGCTCACGGCGCTGGTGACCGGCGCCTCGCGCGGCATCGGCAGGGTCATCGCGGCGCAGCTCGCGCAACGCGGCGCACGCGTGGCGCTGCAGTACCGAAACAATCGACATGCCGCCGAACAAGCGCTGCAGAGTCTCGCGGGCGACGGGCATTCAATCTTCGCGGCCGATCTGTCGGCTCTGGATTCGGCTTCAGCACTCTGGCGCGATGTTCTTGAACGATTCGGCGCGGTCGATGTTCTGGTGAACAACGCCGGCGTGTATCTCGATCACCCGCCGCTTCGCACCGGCTATGAGGTATGGCAGTCAGCGTGGCAGCACACCCTGGCAACCAACCTTGTCGCCCCGGCAAATCTTTCGCTGCTCGCCGCGCAAAGCATGGCGGCCCGCCCGGAGCCCATAAGCTACGCCTTTGGACGGGGAAGAATCGTCAATGTGTCCTCGCGCGGCGCATTTCGCGGCGAACCCGACGCACCGGCGTATGGTGCGAGCAAGGCTGGATTGAACGCCCTCTCCCAATCCCTGGCCCGAGCGCTTGCGCCCAGCGCGATTTATCTCTACTGCATCGCTCCCGGTTGGGTCGAAACCGAGATGGCTGCCGGCCATCTGTCGGGACCTAAAGGTGCCGACATTCTTGCGCAGCACCCGTTGGGAAGAGTCAACAGCCCTGAGGAGGTCGCGCAAGCCACCGTCTACTGTGCCCTCGACGCACCCGCTGCGATGACCGGCGGCGTGATCGATGTGAATGGGGCCAGCTACCTCCGGACTTAGGAACCCTAGAGTTCGACGCCCAGCGAGGATAACGTGAGCGAGCCGGTCAGATCGAGGTACACGAACACCGGCACCAGCAACAGGGAGATCACGGCGGAAATCCGCGCGATGCGCGCGAGCGCCGGCGATTTACAATTCCCGGCGCAACGATAGGTCGCGACGATAACGTAGACGGTGAGAACCACTCCGCCGATCATATAAAGCCGCATCAGCAGCGCATTCTCCGGATTGAGAAACAGCTCGATGGCGCCGTATAGAAGGGAGCCCAGCACGCCGTACAGCCAGATGACTCGCGACAGCGACGTCTTGCCCAGCAGAGGATCTTTAAGGAATGCTGGCACGATTGGGGATCCGGCGATCAGCTCTTGTGCACGCGCGCAGTCG
Organism: uncultured Gammaproteobacteria bacterium; assembly: GCA_963831765.1. Taxonomy (GTDB): domain Bacteria; phylum Pseudomonadota; class Gammaproteobacteria; order Steroidobacterales; family Steroidobacteraceae; genus Bog-1198. The sequence continues at coordinate 128,351 of CAWHRH010000006.1, read as the reverse complement.
CGCCGGCGCGGCGCGCGATCAACATGGCCAGTTCGAGAGCTTGCTCGGCGTTCAGGCGGGGATCGACTTGCGACTTGTAGGCACGCGCCAGGTCTGCTTCGGTCAGCCCGCGCGCACCGCCGATGCACTCGGTGACATCCTCGCCGGTCAATTCAATATGCACGCCGCCGAGCATCGAACCTTGCTCAAGGTGAATGCGAAACGCGGCCTCCACCTCTCCCAATATGTTGTCGAAGCGCCGTGTCTTCACGCCGCCCGCCGTGGTTTCCGTATTGCCGTGCATTGGGTCGCACACCCACAGCACCGGCGAGCCGGTTGCGCGCACCGCGTCGATCAAGCCCGGCAGCCGCTGTTCAATGTCCTTGCTTCCGAAGCGGTGAATGAGCGTCAATCGTCCCGGCTGATTCTGAGGATTCAGCACGGCGACGAGTTCCTGAATCCATTCGGCGCTCATGGCAGCGCCCACCTTGACGCCGATCGGATTGGAGATCCCGCGAAAATATTCGACATGCGCACCGTCGACATTGGCCGTGCGCATGCCGATCCAGGGCATGTGGGTCGACAGGTTGTACCAGCGCTTTTGCCGCTCGATGTAGCGCGTCTGGGCTTGCTCCGAGAGAAGATGCAGGCCTTCATGACTGGTGTAGAAATCGACGCGCATCGCCGAATGGACCCGCTGGCCGCTGATCGATTCAAAAAACTCCAACGACTCCGCAATCGAGTCGACGATTTTCTGATAGGCCTCGCGCAATGGCGCGTGCCGTAAAAATCCCAGGTCCCAATATTCCGGATGGTGCAAATCGGCGAATCCACCGTCGATCAGGGCGCGCACGAAATTGAGCGTCAGCGAGGCGCGCTCGTAGCCGCGCAGCAAGAGTTCCGGATCGGGCTCGCGCTCCGCAACGCTGAAACCTGGACGGTTGACGTTGTCGCCGCGATAGGTCGGCAGCGTACGCCCATCGCGCGTTTCGGTATCCGCGGAACGCGGCTTGGCGTACTGCCCGGCGAATCTGCCGACTCGAACGACGGGCTTTTTCAATCCCTGCAGCAGCACCAGACTCATCTGCAGCAATATCTTCAAACGCCGGGCGATATTGTCCGATTCGCAGTCCTCGAAAGCTCTCGGCGCAATCGCCGCCCTGAAGCAGGAATTGTTCGCCGCGCTGGGCCGACGCCAGCTTGGCTGACAACGCTTCTATCTCCCAGGAGACCACCAAGGGCGGCAAACGGCTCAAAGAAGCGACCGCGCGCTCCAATGCCGCGGCGTCGGCATATTTGGGCTGCTGTGCGGCGGGCCGGCTGTGCCAGCTCGCCGGATGCCAATTGGTCAAGGCGGGGGTGGTGGTCATTCCTGCGGATGCTAGCGTTGCGGGCGCCTCCAAGTCAAAATGCCGCCCCTATGAAACACCGCAATCCGCTCGACGCTCTCGGCCTCAAGGACATCAACGCCGGCGCATGGTCCGGAGACCATGGCTGGAGCATTGAACCCTCCGCCGTCTTGATCGATTCCATCAACCCCGCAACAGGCCAACGGCTTGCTCAAGTTCGCGGCGCCACGCACACCGACTACGAGCATGTCATGGCATCGGCGCTGTCCGCAGCCGCCGCGTGGCGGCGCGTGCCGGCTCCGCAACGCGGCGAGGCGGTGCGGCTCATCGGCGTTGAACTGCGCTCCGCCAAGGATCTGTTGGGCAGTTTGGTGTCCCTGGAGAACGGCAAAATCAAAGCCGAGGGCGACGGTGAGGTGCAGGAGATGATCGACATCGCCGATTTCGCCGTCGGGCAGTCACGCATGCTGTACGGCAACACCATGCACTCGGAACGGCCGCAGCACCGAATGTACGAACAGTGGCATCCCCTGGGGGTGGTGGGTGTGATTTCGGCATTTAATTTTCCGGTCGCGGTTTGGTCATGGAACGCATTCTTGGCGGCCATCTGCGGCAATGCCACCGTGTGGAAACCCTCGCCCAAGACCGCGTTGTGCGCCCTCGCCGTTCAGCACATCTGCAATCGTGTGCTGGAAAGGCACGGGCTCCCACCGATATTCCAGCTGTTCATCGACGCGGGCACGGAACTCGCCGGCCGCTTCGTCGATGACAGGCGCGTGGCTCTGGTCTCCTTCACCGGTTCAACCCACGTGGGCCGGCAGATCGGCGTACGTGTCGCCGAGCGGCTCGGCAAATGTCTGCTGGAATTGGGCGGCAATAACGCTCTGATCGTGGAGGAAAAGGCCAACCTGGATCTGGCCGTGCCGGCCATTGTTTTTGGAGCTGTGGGTACCGCCGGGCAACGCTGCACGACGACGCGACGGGTGTTGGTGCACCGCTCGCGCGCCGCGGAACTTGAGCGGCGCCTGGTGGCGGCATACGCCCAAGTGCGCATCGGTGATCCCCTCGATTCGACCACGCTCATGGGGCCTCTCATCGATCCCGGTGCCGTGGCGCGCTACTCCGCCGCGATGGCCGCTGCGCAAGCCCAGGGAGGGGAATTGCTGTACGGCGGCAAGACCCTTCAACGCCCGGGCAATTTCGTGGAACCCGCGATCATTCGCGCCCACGCCGAAATGCCCGTGGTGAGCACGGAGACCTTCGCACCGATTTTGTACCTGCTCACTTATGAGACACTCGCCGATGCGATAGCGCTGCAAAACGCAGTGCCGTACGGCCTGTCTTCCGCGATATTTTCCGACAGCGTTGAGGCGGCGGAGCGCTTCCTGTCGGCGGATGGCAGCGATTGTGGTATTGCCAATGTCAACTTGGGCACCTCCGGTGCCGAGATCGGTGGCGCATTCGGCGGCGAGAAGGATACCGGCGGCGGCCGCGAAGCCGGTTCGGATTCATGGAAAGCCTACATGCGCCGTCAGACGAATACCATCAATTGGAGCGGACAGATGGCCCTGGCACAGGGCATTCGTTTCGACGTTTAAGAGTGTGCCGCGTTTGCCGCGTTGGCTTTGCCCTAACGGTTGATCCACCCCTCGAGCTCCGCTGCGTGCTCGTTCAGACGAGCGGCTGAAATCGGGCCCAGAGTTTTCAACTCCTGCGCATAGAGGGAGATGCGGTATTCCTCGATCCAGAGGCGTAAGTCATCGAGCATGGGTGACCAGCGACTCTGCGCCTCGAGCTGTTTGGCAAGATCTTTATAGCGTGCGGTCCATTGCAGCAGCTCCCGCGCAATGTGGGCGGGCTCCCCGCCGCGCACCGAATTGCGTTGCCAACGCCTTTGTTCGCCCTTTAGGTAGTGCGGCAAGCGGCGCATCCAGTCCGCCGAGCCTCCAGACAACAGAATGGGATCAAAAAGGCGGCGCAGATGTTGGCGGGTTTCCTCGATCGCATCGCGCAGTTGCCGCAGCCGGGTATCCTCGAGCGCCTGGCGCAAGGTGCCCGCCTCCTTGAACCAGCCGGCCGCCGCGGTCATGAGTTCCTCCGTGCAAGGGTATAGCCGTTCCCGGCCTTTCTCCACCGCCAGCTCGAACTGCGCGCGCAAGCGCGGAGCGTCAGAATCGTCAAAGAGGGCCCTGCGAAACGAGACTTGCAGCAGCATATCGATCAACTCTTCGCTTTCCAGATACGGGCTTGCGCTGAGCAGCAACGGCAAATTTCCCCTGATCGCTTCGGCCAGATCGCGCGACTGGCGCGCCAACATGTGGCGCGCCAAACGCACGGCCCCATCGCGCCAAACATGCTGCGCCTCCGCCGCCGACCATTCGTACTGCACCTCCAGGAGCGAATCGCACCGCGCCAAAGTCGGATAGACCCAGATCGTCCCCTGTTCCAGCGTCAGCGGCATCCTGTCGGGCAATTCATCGACTGCGAATCTTCGCCAGTTGCCGAGCGTCGCGAAGGCTGCGCGCGCCGCACGCGCAAGCTCCGCGCGGCTCAAGCCGGCGCAGCGGCGGCGCAGTTCCGAAAGATCGGTACCGCGCGCGATCTCTTTGCCGTCCTGCATGACGGTCAGGTGCACATTCAGGTGAGCGGGCACGGCCGACGGATCGAATCGCAGCAGTGTTTCCGGGATGCCGCGTCGTTCCTTGAGCCAGATCTTGAGGTGCGCAGCGTCGGCCGCCGTCGCGCCTGACTGCTGCAGGAACTGCGCGGCAGTTTCCGCAATCGGAATCAAGTTGCGGCGTGCATCCTTGGGCAGCGTGCGCAACCAGGCCTCGATCCGCGGCGCCGCAAGACCGGGAATGGCCGCGTCGAGGGCCGCGCGCGTGGTCTGGGGCAGCGCCAGCACTGGGACTCTTAAGGTCGCGCCGTCTTGCGCTTCGCCGGGCACGAAGCGATATTCGACGGGCAACGTCAAAGATTCCACCCGCGAGATTTCGGGGAATTGCGCCAGCGCGTGCGTGTCCGGCAGGCGCGCGAAAATCAGCTCCGGCGTCAAGGTCAGGGCGAGGCGCTGCGCGGGCGACAAGTGTCTGCTGAAGTATTCCAAGCCAGCTGCGCTCGATATCTGACGCGGCAACGCGTGATCGTAGAATTCGACGAAGGATTCAGCGCTGCGCACCAAGTCACGGGTGCGCAGGCGTTCTTCCATCTGTTGCGCCGTGCGCAGCGCCTCATCGTTCTTCAGCAGCCAATCCGGCCGCCGCCGCAAACGCTGATACACCAGCCCCTCGCGCGCAAAAATGAGACGCGACTCCTCGGGCGCGATCGGGCCATAGTTCACGATGCGGCCCGCGCTCAACACCAGCCCAAGAAAACTGACTCGTTCGCGTGCCACAACCTCCTCGCGCTCGTCGTGCCAGTCCGGCTCCAGATATTCGCGCTTCAAGAGATGCGATGCCGCGGTCTCGATCCAACCGGGTTCGATTTCCGCCACGCGGCGCGCGAAAACACGCGAGGTCTCCACGATGCTCGCGGCCATGACCCAGCGCGGCCGGCGCCGCGCCAGGGCCGATCCCGGAAAGATATGAAAATGCACGCCGCGCGTGCCGGAATACACCCCATCCTCCCCGCGTACGCCCACCATGGTGCAAAAGCCCGCCAGCAAGGATCGATGCACCGCCGTGTAGCTGGCCGGCCGGGGTTGCGGCAGGATGCCGAGCTCGCGCGCCCGGTCGGCGACCTGGCCGTAGACATCGTCCCATTCCGACAAACGCAGCATCGACAGCTGTCGCTCCTTGCACCAACGCCGCAATTCACGCCGTGGCCCCTCGCGTGCCTGGCGATAGGCCCGCCAAAGCTGATACAGGGCGGAGAATTCCGATTTGCTGTCTTCGAACACGGCGGCGGCCGAAGGATCGTCTCCGCTGCGCACGTCCGGTACGCTCAAGCCTGCGACGATCGCCAGCAATTCGCTCTGCGCATGGAAGCGTTTGCTCTCGAGCAGCGCGCTGGCAAGCCGCGGATCCAGCGGCAAACGCGCCATGGCGCGGCCGCGGCGCGTGATATGCCGTTCGTCATCCAGCGCCTGCAACTCCTGCAACAGTCGATAGCCGTCATTGAGCGCGCGCGGATCGGGCGCATCGATGAAGGGAAAATCCTCGGCGTCCCCCAGACCATCCGCGGCCAGACGCAGCAGCAACGCGGCCAGGTTGGTGCGCAAAACTTCAGGCTCGGTGTACAGGGCGCGCGCCTCGAAGTTCTCTTCGGTATAGAGCCGCATGCACAGGCCGGCGCCCAAGCGGCCGCAACGGCCCTTGCGTTGATCGGCGCTGGCGCGCGAGATCGCCTCGATGGGCAGGCGCTGCAGACGATTTCGCACGCTGTAGCGGCTGACGCGCGCCAGGCCGGAATCGATGACGGCACGGATGCCGGGAACCGTGATCGAGGTTTCTGCCACATTGGTGGCGAGCACGATCCGCCGGCGCGAGCCGCGCTGGAATATCTTGCTTTGCTGCTCCCAGCTCAAGCGGGAATACAAGCTCAAAACCTCAGTCTGCGGTGGCAGCTCGCGTTCCAGCAACTCGCCGACATCGCGAATCTCGCGCTCGCCGGGCAGAAAGACCAGGATATCGCCGTCGCCGATATCTCCGGGTTCGCTGGCGATTTCCTGACAGGCCGCGAGCACCGCCGCGGGCAAATCCGGATCCTCCTCGTCAACCTCCGACTTTTGGTAGCGCACCTCGATGGGGTGGCTGCGGCCGCTCACCGTGATGATCGGCGCGCCGCCGAAGAACCTCGCGATGCGCTCGACATCCAGCGTCGCCGAGGTCACGATGAGCTTGAGATCCGGGCGCGCGGCAACAGCCGTTTGAGCACGCCCAACAGCAGGTCGACGTTCAGAGTCCGCTCATGCGCCTCGTCGACGATGATGGTGTCGTAGCGCCGCAGAAGCGGATCGGATGCCAGTTCCGCCAGCAACAGTCCGTCGGTCATGAGCACCAAACGCGTGGCCTCGGACACCCGGTCCGCAAAGCGCACCCTGAATCCGACGCTACCGCCGACGGCTTGCCCCAATTCCTCGGCGATCCGCGCGGCCAAGGCGCGCGCCGCCAGCCTTCGCGGCTGCGTGTGTGCGATCAGGCCCGCGGTGCCGCGGCCCAGTTCCAGGCAGTACTGCGGCAGCTGCGTGCTCTTGCCGGAGCCGGTGTCGCCTGCGACGATGAGCACTTGCTCGCGGCGCCAGCGCCTGCAGGATGGCTTCGCGCTGCGCAGAGATCGGCAGATCGGGGTCGTGTTTGAACTGCAGCGGCGTCGCGGCGCGACGCGCTGCGCCGTCGGCTCGATGCTCACTCGCCACGCTTGACGGCTTGCCAAAGACTTTCTTGGGCAGCCAGAGTCCAGACTCCGCGAACACCTCGCCGCGCTTGCGCGCCATGCCTCCATGGCGCGAAAGCGCCGTTCGAACTTCGCATTGGCGGCGCGCAATGCCGCCTCGGCGTCGACATCGAGCTTGCGCGCCAGATTCGCCGCGGCAAACAACAAATCGCCGACTTCCTCGAAGATCTGCGGCCGCGCCCGGTGCGCTCGCTGCCCGGCAGGTTGAGGCGCCGCGCTCGCGCACCTCCGCCAGTTCTTCGGCCACTTTGTCGGCGCTCTGGCCCGCGTGCTCGAAATCAAAGCCGACTCGCGCTGCGCGCTTGCTCAGCTTGTCGGCGCGCATCAGCGCCGGCAGCGCCTTCGGCACCCCCTGCAGAGCCGGACGCGTCCGCCGCGCCGCGCTCGTTCGCCTTGATCTCCTCCCAGGCGATGCTCTGTTCGCGGCGCTCAACGCCAGCGCGATCGCCGAACACATGCGGATGGCGACGCGTGAGTTTGTCGCAGATCGCGCCGGCCACCGCCTCGAAGTCGAATTGCCCGGCCTCCTGCGCCATCTGCGAATGAAACACCACTTGGAACAACAGATCGCCCAATTCGTCTCTCAGATGCTGCATATCGCCGCGCTCCATGGCATCGGCCACCTCGTAGGCCTCCTCGATGGTGTACGGCGCGATGCTGGCAAAGGTCTGCTGCCGATCCCAGGGGCAGCCGTCGGCCGCGCGCAGGCGCGCCATGATCTGCCAGCAATTCGTCGACGCGCGCTGGTCACGGCGCGCTTGCCGTGCGAGCCTGCAGCAGCCGCCGGAAGGTCATCAACATGCCGGCGGTGGCGCCCCAGATATTGCGGTCGCCGTAGGGGATGTCGTGAATATCGATGGTCAATTCGCCGATCTGGCGCTGCCGCGATTTGTGATTGGCCGCATCCAAAATGATAGTCGAGCGGCACTTCGAATACATCGTGCACTTCGGCCGTGGCGATGCGCAGCTCGTATTCCGGATTGACGAATCCGACCACCGGTGTGACGCGAAAGCCCGATATCACGACGTGATCCGGCAGGTATCCGGCGAATTCCACCAAGCTCGGGCAGCAGGCCGATCTCCTCGTGGCCTCGCGCAGCGCCGCGTGCCAGGCATCCGCGTCCTCGGGCTCGATGCGCCCGCCGGGAAAACTGATCTGCCCGGCATGATCCTTGAGCGTCGTGGCGCGCTGCGTCAGCAGTACCGTCAAACCGTCTGCGCGTTCCACCAAGGGCACCAGCACGGCCGCCGGCGTGCGCCGCGTCGGCAGGGCCGGCGCGCATGCGCGCCACCACTTCGGGCGACGCCCCGGCCAGCCAGTGCATGTCATCCTCCGGCGTGAAGGGCGCGGATCGAGCGCCTCGCGAATATGCGTCTTGGAATAAAGAGGGTCCATCGTTCGCGTTACGCACCCGCACCCTTGATTCCGCCCTCGGTCAGTGCGTTCGGGTCGAGCAGACGGCGCAATTCATCGCGACTTCAAGTCGGTCATCTCCGCGGCGACATCCAATATCGGCCGGCCTTCCGCGTACGCCTTCTTGGCGATCGCCGCGCCCTTTTCGTAGCCGATGAGCGGATTGAGCGCCGTGACCAGGATCGGATTGCGCGCCAGCGCATCCTTCAGCTGCGCGCGATTCACCGTGAATCCGGCCAAGCGCATGATCGGCCAGATTGCGGCTGCGCGATGCGCAGCAGTTCCAGGCTCTGCAGCAGGTTGTACGCGATCACCGGCAGCATGACATTCAGTTGAAAATTTCCCGACTGTCCGGCGATGGTGATGGTCGCATCGTTGCCGATCACCTGCGCCGCGATCATGGTCACCGACTCCGGTACCACCGGATTGACCTTGCCCGGCATGATGCTGCTGCCCGGCTGCAGCGCCGGCAGCGCGATTTCCGCGAGCCCGGCCAGCGGGCCGCTGTTCATCCAGCGCAAGTCATTGGCTATTTTCATGAGACTGACGCTCAAGACCTTGAGCTGTCCGGACAGTTCCACCGCCGTATCCTGGCTGGCGAGCGCCTCGAAATAGTTGTCGCTGGGGCGAAACGCAAGCCTGGTGCGCTGCCGCCAGATGGCGCGCAAACGACAGCGCCGAATTCCGGCCGGGCATTGATGCCCGTGCCGACCGCGGTGCCGCCCTGCGCCAGCGCAAGCAGCCGCGGCGTCACCGAGCCCAGGCGCGATTCGGCGGCCGCGATTTGCGACTGCCACGCGCCGATTTCCTGCGCCAGCGTGATCGGCATCGCATCCATCAGATGCGTGCGGCCGGTCTTGACCACATCGCCGAATTCGGCTGCGCGCGCGCCCAAGAACTTCGCGCAGCCGCTTCAAGGCCGGCAGCAGCTGTTCATCGCAGCAGTCAGCGCGGCGGCGACGTGGATCGCCGTCGGCACCACATCGTTGCTGCTCTGGCTCATGTTGACCTGATCGTTCGGGTGCACCGCCGCGCCCAAGGATCGCGCCGCCAGGCTGCGATCACCTCATTGGCATTCATGTTGCTGCTGGTGCCGGAGCCGGTCTGAAAGACATCGATCGGAAATTGTTCGTCGCATCGTTCCGGCCGCCACCTCGAGCGCCGCCGTCTTGAATGGCCGTGGCGGTGGCCGGCGGCAGATCGCCGAGCTCGGCGTTGGCGCCGCGCCGCAGACTGCTTGATCAGCGCCAGAGCGCGGATGAAGGCGCGCGGCATGCGCAGCCCGCTGGCCGGAAAATTCTGCAGCGCGCGTTGCGTCTGAGCGCCCCAGAGCGCCTCGGCGGGCACATCGAGCGTTCCCATGCTGTCGCGCTCGACGCGGGTGGTTGCTGTCATCGCGCCTTACTCCGCTTAGTTCAGGTAGTTTACGGTAGAATTAGGTCGATTCTACACTCAAGCGACCCACCCCTCCGATGTCCAATCTTTTCACCGACGCGCTGTCTCCCCTCGACGGCCGCTACGCGGGGAAGCTCGCGCGCGGTGCGCCGCATTTTCAGCGAAGCCGGCCTCATGCGCGAACGCGTGCGTGTGGAATGCGCCTGGTTTCTGGCGCTCGCCGCGGGACCGGCGGCGCAGCGCTGTGCCGAACTGCCGTCGGCGGCTCGTGAGTTCCTGGCCTTGTTGACTCAGGATCCCGGCACCACCAATGTCGCGGCGATCAAGGAAATCGAGTCACGCACCAATCACGACGTGAAGGCCGTCGAGTACTGGCTGCGCGGCGAATTGCAAGACGCGCGGTGCGACGCCTGCGGAGCTCGAATGGCTGCACTTCGCCTGCACGTCCGAAGACATCAACAATCTCGCCTACGCGCTCATGCTGAGAAGGCCGCGCGGCAACGCTGCTGCTGCCCATGCTCGAGACCTTGGGCGCACTGCTGGACGCGCTGGCGGCGCGCCACGCCGGGCGTCGCCATGCTGGCGCGCACCCACGGTCAGACCGCCTCGCCCACGACCGTGGGCAAGGAACTCGCCAACGTTCGCAGCGCGGCTCGAAGCGCAGCGCGCCGGCATCGAGCGCGTCGCCATCCTCGGCAAGATGAACGGCGCGGTCGGCAATTTCAACGCGCATGTCGCGGCGCTGCCGCAGGTCGACTGGCTCGCAGTTCAGCGCCGCTTTCGTCGAATCGCTGGGCCTCGAATCGAACGCCTACACCACGCAGATCGAGCCGCACGACTGGATCGCCGAATACTGTCATGCGCTGATGCGCGCCAACACCGTGCTGTTGGATTTCGCGCGCGACATGTGGAGCTATATCTCGCTCGGGCTACTTCAAGCAGCGTCTGGTCGCCGGCGAAGTCGGCTCCTCGACCATGCCGCACAAGGTGAATCCGATCGATTTCGAGAACGCCGAAGGCAATCTGGGATTGGCCAATGCCCTGCTCGGGCACTTCGCCGACAAGCTGCCGGTGTCGCGCTTGCAGCGCGATCTCACCGATTCCACCGTGCTGCGCAATGTCGGCGTCGCCATCGGACACTCGGTGTTGAGCTTCCGGTCGCTCGCCGCCGGCCTGGAAAAGCTCGAACTCGATCACGCGCGGGTTGCCGAGGATCTGGACCGCGCCTGGGAGGTGTTGGGTGAGGCCGTGCAAACAGTCATGCGCGCGCACGGCATCCCGGACGCCTACGAACAGCTGAAATCCTTCACTCGCGGCCGGCCCATCGACGAGCGCCGCCATGCGCGAATTCATCGCCACTCTCGGCCCTTCCGGCCGAGGAGAAGGAACGCCTGACTGAAACTGACCCCAGGCACCTATGTTGGGCTGGCGCCGCAGCCTGGCGCTGCGCGGGCCGCGTGCCGTAGGGTTGCTCGAAACGTGACGCAGTTAGCACGGAGCCGCCTGAACCAAACGGTACTATCAGGCTCAAAGTATGCGGGTCGGGGTCAAGTATGGCGGGTAATCCGGAAGAACGCTCAAAACCGGTGGCGGACAAGGTCGCCTGCGCCCGGCATTGACGCGTCCTCGGGATCCGGTACCCGCACCATCTTGAGCACCATGCCGGAAGTGCGCGAAGCCAGCCTCAAGGTGGCCAAGATCGCGCGCAGCGCCTGCTGTCGATTTTCACCCAGGATTTGGAGCCCCTGATTTACGGCGAGGAGCCGTTCCTCGAGGCCATCAAGCGCCTGGTACTGGCGCGCTCCTACGCCAAGGTCAGGGTGTTGCTCGCCGACCCGTCGCGGGCCATGGTCGACAACAACCGCTTTCTCGCACTGGCGCGCCGCCTGACCAGCTGCATCGACCTGCGCGCCATGAGCCCGGAATATCCGGCCAGCGCGGGCGCCTTCATCATCGCCGACGACAAGGCGTTGGTGTATCGATTGCAGGCCGACCGCTGGGACGGCATTTCGGACATGAACGATCCGGCCGTGGTGCGCCGCTACCTCAATTTCTTCGACGAAGTGTGGCAAACCAGCATGCAAGAATCGCAAATGCGGCAGATGCTCATGTAATTCCTCGGAGCATCCAAGCCCGTATAATGGGCGGATGCACGAGCCCTCCCCTGGATCCCAAGTCTGCCGGCACCGTCATCGTCGGCATGTCGGGCGGTGTCGACTCGGCCGTCGCGGCCCTGCTGCTGCGCGATGCCGGCTACGCCGTGCAGGGCTTGTTCATGTCCAACTGGGAGGACGATGGACGGCTACTGCACCACCGCCAGCGACTTTCAGGACGCGCGCCGGGTCTGCGATGTATCTGGGCATCGCGCTGCATCGGGTGAGCTTTGCCGCACAGTACCGCGAACGCGTATTCAGCCACTTTCTGCGCGAATATGCGGCTGGCCGCACGCCAAACCCGGATGTGCTGTGCAATCGCGAAATCAAATTCGGCGTCTGCCTCGACTACATGCAGCGCCTGGGCGCTGCCTGGATCGCCACCGGCCACTATGCCCGTATCAGCCATGCCGGCGGCTGCCCGGAACTGCTCAAGGCGAGCGACCCGGCAAAGGACCAGAGCTACTTTCTGCACAGCGTGCCGGCCAGCGCGCTCGCGAGGACGCTGTTTCCCTTGGGAAGCCTGCGCAAGAGCGAGGTGCGCAGGATGGCGCACGCGGCAGGCTTGCCGGTCTTCGACAAGCCCGACAGCACCGGCATCTGTTTCATCGGCGAACGGCCGTTCCAGGAATTTTTGAGCCAGCATACTTCGCACCGACCCCGGACCGATCGAGACAGCCGACGGGCGGGTCATCGGCGAGCATCGCGGCCTCGCGCTCTATACCCTGGGTCAACGCGGAGGCTTGGGTGTGGGCGGACGCGCGGGCGCGGCGGCCGCCCCCTGGTATGTCGCGGACAAGATTGCCGCGCGCAACGCGCTCATCGTGGTTCAGGATCAAGACCATCCGCTTGTTGGTCTCGGATTCCTTCGATGTGGAACAGATGCACTGGATGAATGCGAACGACGCAATCTCCGATGCCGCTCGAATGCGGGGTCAAGACGCGTTATCGCCAGAACGATCTGCCATGCGCCGTGCAGCCGCGGCGACCGCGACGGTTGGCGCGTAACCTTGCGCCGGCCGGCGCGCGCCGTCACGCCCGGTCAGTACGCCGTATTCTACTCGCGGCGATCGCTGTCTCGGCGGCGGCGTCATCGCGCGGCGCTTCAATTCCGAAGCTCGAAGCCTCGGCAGAGCCCGCGGCAGGCGGAATCACCTATAATTCTCTTTTTTCGGTGGAGGGGTCATGACGGATAGCTTCAATGCAAGAACGACGCTCAAAGTGGGCGCGCAGCAATACGATATCTTGAGTCTCGCTGCGCTGAAGTCGCTCAACGTCGACCGTCTGCCCTTCTCCCTGAAGATACTGCTGGAGAATCTGCTGCGCTTCGAAGACGGCGTCAATGTCACCAAGAGCGATATCGAGGCGCTGCTTGAAGTGGGATCCGAAGGCGCCGCCCAGCCATGAGATCGCCTTTACGCCCGGCGCGCGTCATCATGCAGGACTTCACCGGCGTTCCCTGCATCGTCGATCTGGCGGCCATGCGCGAGGCCATCGTCAAGCTCGGCGGCGATCCGCAAAAGGTCAACCCGCTGGCCCCCGCCGAACTGGTCATCGACCACTCGGTGCAGGTCGACGAATACGGCGCGGCCAATTCGCTTGCAGCACAACAACGAAATCGAGTTCCAGCGCAACGGCGAGCGCTACATGTTCCTGCGCTGGGGACAAACGGCGTTCAGCAATTTCAAGGTGGTGCCGCCAAATACCGGCATCGTGCACCAGGTCAACATCGAGCGCCTGGCGCGGGTTGTTTTCGCGGACGGTGAGGCCGGCCCCACCGGTGCGCGCCTGCCTATCCCGATACCTTGGTCGGCACGGACTCGCACACCACCATGGTCAATGGTCTCGGGGTGCTGGGCTGGGGCGTCGGGGGCATCGAGGCCGAGGCCGCCATGCTGGGCCAGCCGGTGACCATGCTGATTCCGCAGGTGATCGGCTTCAAGCTAACCGGCGCGCTGCCGCCTGGCACCACCGCCACCGATCTGGTGCTCACCGTGACCGAAATTCTGCGCAAGAAGGGCGTCGTCGACAAATTCGTCGAATTCTTCGGCGACGGCCTCAAGGGGCTGCCGCTGGCCGATCGCGCCACCATCGCCAACATGTCGCCGGAATTCGGCTCGACCTGCGCCATCTTCCCGATCGATGAGGAGACGATCCGCTATCTGGCAGCTCACCGGCCGATCCGCCGAGCAGATCGCGCTGGTCGAGGCCTATGCCAAGGCGCAGGGCCTGTGGCGCATCAACGGTGCGACCGCGGCCGATTACACCGATGTGGTCGAACTCGATCTGTCCACGGTCGAGCCCTCGCTCGCGGGACCGAAGCGGCCGCAGGATCGGGTGCCGCTGCGCAAGCGCGAAAAGCATCTACCAGAGCAGCGTGAAAAAAATGGCGGAGGAGCGCGCGCAGAAAAATCCCAAGGCCTCCGGTAGCGCCGTCGCGAGCGTCGCGGGCAACAGTTTCGAGGTCAAGGACGGCGCGGTACTGATTGCCGCCATCACCAGCTGCACCAACACATCGAATCCCGCCGTTCTGGTTGCCGCCGGACTGCTGGCGCGCAATGCGCTGCAAGCGGGCCTCGCCTCGAAACCCTGGGTGAAGACCTCGCTGGCGCCCGGTTCGCGAGTCGTCACCGACTACCTGACCAAGGCGGGATTGCTGAAGGACCTGGAGGCCTCGGTTTCTATACCGTGGGCTACGGCTGCACCACTTGCATCGGTAACTCCGGTCCCTTGAAACCCGAGATCTCCGAAGCGGTCAGGGCCGGCGATGTGGTTGCCTGCTCGGTGCTCTCCGGCAACCGCAATTTCGAAGGCCGGGTGCATCCGGAAATCAAGATGAATTTCCTGGCCTCGCCGCCCCTGGTGGTCGCGTACGCGCTCGCCGGCAGCTTGAACATCGACATCACCACCGAGCCTCTGGGGTCGGGAAGTGACGGCAAACCCGTGTACCTCAAGGATGTCTGGCCGAGTGCGCAGGATGTGGCGGCCGCAGTCGTCGCATCGGTGGACTCAGGCATGTTCAAGAAGGGCTACGCCAACGTATTTGCCGGCGACGCCAATTGGGCCGCGATCAAGACGCCGGCGGGCAAGATCTATTCCTGGGACGGCAAAGTCCACCTACGTCAAGAATCCGCCCTACTTCGACGGCATGACCATGACGCCGGCGCCGCTGGGCGACATCAAGGGCGCGCGCGCGCTGGCGGTGCTCGGCGATTCGGTGACCACCGACCACATCTCGCCGGCCGGCAATATTTCCAAGTCCAGTCCGGCGGCCAAGTACCTCATGGCGCAAGGCGTGCAGGCCGCGGACTTCAATTCCTACGGCGCGCGCCGCGGCAATCACGAAGTGATGATGCGCGGCACCTTCGCCAATATCCGTCTGCGCAATCTGTTGTTGCCGGGCACCGAAGGCGGCGTGACGCTGCACATCCCGAGCGGCGAGCAATTGTCGATTTTCGACGCCTCCGTCAAGTACCAAGCGGAAAACACCCCGCTGGTGATTCTCGCCGGCAAGGAATACGGCACCGGCAGCTCGCGGGATTGGGCCGCCAAGGGCACGATGCTGCTCGGCGTCAAGGCGGTGATCGCCGAGAGCTTCGAGCGCATTCATCGCTCCAATCTCATCGGAATGGGCGTGCTGCCGCTTCAGTACAAGGAGGGTCAGAGCACCCACAGCCTGGGGCTGACCGGCAAGGAGACCTTTGAAATCGTGGGCTTAAACCGCGGTGCGGCGAAGTCGGTCAAAGTGATCGCCAAAGCGGATGACGGCACCACCAAAGAGTTCGAAGCGCGACTGCGCATCGATACGCCGAAGGAGCTGGATTACTACCAGCACGGCGGAATCCTGCAGTATGTCCTGCGTCAGCTTGCCGCCGTCAGCAAAGCCGCTTAACGACTCGGCTACTTCGAAGCAGCGGGCGCCGGGGCGGCAACGGGCGCGGCAGGAGCGGGCGGGATGCTGCCGGCTTCGATCAACGCCATTTCGCCCGGTTTGATATGCGCTTTGATGGCGGCATTGACTTGATCGCGTGTGAGCGCCCGCAATGCGTCGGGATATCCATCGAGCCAACTGAGCTCGTAGCCGCGCTGTGTATTGACCAGAATGGTTTCCGCCACACCGCCGGTGGTCGAAAGGCCCACGTAGTAGGTGCCGATCAGCCCTTGCTTGCGCGCCGCCAACTCTTGATCGGTCACACCGTCTTTCCACCATTTCTCCAGTTCGCGGCGAGTGGCCGCCACGCCCTTGTCGAGCAAGCTGGGCGCAAAGCTCGCCGAGACCTCCCAGGCACCGTCCACGATGCTGTCATCGCCCATGTTCGCGCCGATGTTGTAGGTGAGCCCCTCCTTGTCGCGCACGGTGTTCATCAATCTCCCGGTGAATCCCCGCCCGAGAATCGCCGTGCCAACGCGCAGCGCCAGGGTATCAGGGTCCCGGTAACGCAAGCCCGACGCCTGCCCGAGAATCATCGTGACGCTCGGCTTATCGGCCAACGGCACCGTGACCACGGCGGCCGTGGTCGACGCGGCGGGTTTCGCGGGACGAACATAGTCCTGTCCGCCGGTCCAGCCGGAAAATGATTTTGCAACCTCGGCCGCGGTTTCCGCATCGGAAACATCGCCGACGACCACCAGGGTCATGTGCGCCGGACCGTAGTATTTCGCCTGAAATGCTTTGACCGCATCGAGGCTCGCGGCGCGCGCCGCCGCCGAGTATTCGGCCATGGTATGCGGCCGATTGGGATGGCCCTCGGAGAAGATCGCCCGGTTGAAGGCCTCGTTCGCCCGGGCCCCGGAATTTTGCGCGGAAGCTTCCAATCCACCGATGAATTGCTGCTTGGCCTTGTTGAATTCGGCGGGCTGCAACGCAGGGGTCCGCAGCTCCGATGCGATCAGTCCGACGATCAGAGGCAGATCCTTGCGCAGACATTTCGCGCGGATCTGCCAGGGACTGCGTGCCGACGCTGAAGGCGATTTCCGCCCCGACATTGTCCAGCTTTTGCGCGATCGCGAACTTATCCAGCGATTTGGTTCCGCGATCCAGCATCATTCCCGACAAGGTGGGAATCGCGATATTGCCCGATTCCGCCATCGCATCGCCCGCCGGCAGCACGCCCAGAATGACGACCACATCCTTCACGCCGGTGTGATAGGTGATCAGATCGATATCGCCTACTTTTGAGCGATGCGCTTGATCCGCCATGTTTGCGGATGCGGATCCGCACCACATCAAGAGCGCGATTACTGCATAAAGTCGTATCACGAGTGGTTCTCCGTTGCGGGCGGCGCGGGTGCCGGCGGCGCTGGCGGTGCTGGCGGTGCTGGCACAGCCTGCACCGGCACAAACCAACCGGTCGTGCTTTGGTCCGTGCCGAAGTATTGCTTGGCAACGCGCTGCACGTCGGCAGGGGTGACCTTCTGCACGCTCTGCGGAAACGTGACATACAAGGTCCAATCGCCCACGCCGATCCATTCGCTGATTTCGCTGGCGATCGCTGCGGTGCCGTCGCGCTTGTAGGCGTCCTCCGCAATGTATTGCTGCTTCACGCTGGCGACTTCAGCCTCCGTCACGCCGCTGATTTTGATTTTGTTGATTTCCGCCAGCAGCGCCCTCTCCACTTGATCGTGCGTGGTGCCCGGCGTCAGGGCCGCAAACATCGAGTGCAGCGACAGGTCGCGGTGCAGATCGGTACCAGCGCCGGCGTTCAACGCCAGTCCTTGATCGACCAGGGCGCGGTACAGCCGCGCGTTCTTGCCCGAACTCAAGATGGCATCCATCATTTCGAGCGCCGCCTGGTCGGCCTGTCTGCCGTCCGGAACCTTGTGCGCCACGATGATGGTGCCGAGTTCCCCGGGGCGCTTCACCACCACGCGACGCGGTCCGGTCTGCGCCGGTTCCTCGGTATAAATGGCGGGAATCGGCGCTGGTGAATGCGGATAGGCGCCGTAATACTTCTTGATCAGTCCCAGCACGGCGGCGGCGTCGATATCGCCGACCACCGTCACGGTTGCATTGTTCGGCCAGTAAAACGTGTCGTAAAAGTCCCGCAACTTGCCGATGGGCACATGCTCGATATCGCTCTTCCAGCCGATGACCGGATGGTGATACGGCAACGCGACGAAGGCGGCTGCGGTCACTTCTTCCATGAGCACTTCTTCCGGATCGTTCTTGCC
Source organism: uncultured Gammaproteobacteria bacterium (assembly GCA_963831765.1). Taxonomy (GTDB): domain Bacteria; phylum Pseudomonadota; class Gammaproteobacteria; order Steroidobacterales; family Steroidobacteraceae; genus Bog-1198. The sequence continues at coordinate 110,496 of CAWHRH010000006.1, read as the reverse complement.
GCGCTCGTATTCGTTGCGCACCACCGTCATTTCGGCCTGCCGATCGGACTCATGCAACCACAAATGGCGCATGCGATCCGCTTCGATCGCGACATACGCTTCCAGGTTCTCCCGCCCGATGGTGGCGAAATAATTGGTGCGGTCGAACGATGTGTTGGCATTGAACTCTCCGCCCACTCGCTCGAGCATTTGCTTGATGCTGTTGCCCTTCGCGTCGTTGAAAGCATCGCTGCCCTTGAACATCAGGTGCTCGAGGATATGCGTGGCTCCCGTGGTTCCCGTCACTTCGTTGCGCGACCCGACTTGATAGGTCACCTCGAATGTCACCACCGGAGCGGAATGATCCGGCACCAGCAAGACACTCAGGCCGTTGCTATCGAGCCGGTACTCGTCTATTCCGCCCAAAGCCTTGATGTGCGAAAACCCCGCGGGCATCGCCTGAGTCGCAGCTGGACTCTGCGCAGCCGTGCTTTGAGCCGCCGCAGCCAATGCCGGGAGGTTCGACCCCACACTCAGCACGGCGAGCGCCGCAAGCCCCGCTAGATGCCGCGCGTGCGCAAATCTTGTGCCCATCTCGTACATGCTGACTCCCAATCCGTCCGCGGAACTGCGTATTCTAGAGGGTTCCGGCACCTGAGTGGTTAGAATCGCTCAAGGAGAAATCAGCCGAGCGAGCGCCAGAATCCAGTTCAGGTGAGGCGTTCGAATTTCAAGCAAACCGGCGATCTCGATCACCGCGCCGAGTTGGGGATCGAGCTCGAGCGGACGATGCGCTTCCAAATCGACCAGCATGGAAGTCTTGAAATTGCCCAGCCGTTGTGCAATGGCGATGCGCTCGAGCGGGGTCATCGCCACCTGCAAGTCGAGACGCCGCGCGCACTGCTGCATCTCCTCCATCATGCGCACGCAAAGATCGCGCACCTCCGGAGAACTCAACATTTTTGCAGTTGCGCAACGCGTCAGCGCACTCAAGGGGTTGATGGTCATGTTGCCCCAGAGTTTCGACCATACCTCGCACCGTATGCGCTGCGATGCCAATGCATTGATGCCTCCCGTTCGAAATGCGGATAGCAAGGAATCAAGGCGCGCCGATGATTCGCCGCCCGGTTCGCCGAGAATCAGCCGATCGGCGCTGACAACTTGAACAGCGGCGGGCGCCACGACGCGCACCGATGCATGCACCACGCTGCCCAGGATGCTTTGCCGCGGGAACGCGCGGTCCTGTGTGCCCTGGGGATCGACCGACCTCAGGGTTCGGTTTGCCAGCGCACCGCCGAAATCATGGAAGAACCACCAAGGAATGCCGTTGGTGCCGCTGACCACGATGGTCGTGGGCCCGATCAGGGGAGTCAGGCTGGGCGCCAATTGCGGCAGCGCCTGCGCCTTGACCGTGAGCAACACATAGTCGTGAATGCCGAGTTCGTCCGGTGACCCTGCCCGGGGACGACTGGTGCGCGTATCCCCTGCCTGGGTCACGGAAAGACCCGACGTGCGCAATGCCTCGAGCGTAGCGCCACGCGCCACCATGGACACGCGCCACCCCGCGCGCTCCAATGCATCGGCCATCCAAGCGCCAATCGCTCCGGCACCGACGACCGCTACGGAAGGTGTCATACGCGGACCATAGCGAGACTCTGCGGCGAGGGCCAATGGTTTAGGATAATTTGCAACGGTCGCTGGGCCACGCGCGACGCTGACAATATTTCGTTGAGATACACTTTGTAACTATATGTTTATACAAGAGAACTAGTTGACAAGAATGACGCCGAACAGCGTCGAAGGCGGAGCCTGGGTCGCCCTGTTCGATTTGGATGGGACGCTCACCTGGCGCGATACGCTGCTGCCCTTCCTGGCAGGCTTTGTGTTGCGCCATCCGTGGCGCTTGATCCATTTTTGGCGATTGCCTTACGCGCTCGTGGGCTATTGGCAAGAACGCGATCGCGGCGACCTGAAATCACAGGTGATCCGCATGGCGATGGGTGGCGCCCCGCGCGCGCAAGTCGACGCATGGGCGGAAGCCTTTGTGAGCAACCTGCATTCCAAACACTCCTTTCGTCCGCTCGCACTTCGCGTCCTCGAGGCCCACCGCGCTGCGGGTGATCACCCGGTGCTCCTGTCCGCGAGTCCGGATCTATACGTGTTGCGAATCGGCCGGCTGCTCGGTTTCGAACACACCTTGTGCACCGAACTGGAATGGAATGCCGACCGGCTCGATGGCGGATTGAAGACCGAAAATCGGCGCGGCGCGGAAAAACTGCGCTGTTTGGCCTGGATTCGTGAGCAGTATCGGGGCCTGCCGATCATTGCCTATGGCAACTCTTCGTCCGATTTGGATCACATGCGCTACACCGACCGCGCGCTCCTGGTCAACGGTAATGGCGAGGCCCGCCGTCTGGCCGCCAAATCGAACATCCCCGTTTCGTATTGGGGTTAGCTGCGCGCCTCGGGTTTGGGCGCGTTCGGTTGGGCCGGTGCCGCTTCGAGCGTCCGATGCAACTTGAGCAACAGGCTCTCCGTGGTCGCCCAATCGATGCAGGGATCGGTGATCGAGAGACCGTATTCGAGTTTCGCCAAATCCTTCGGTATCGATTGATTTCCTGCCTTCAGATTGCTCTCGAGCATCAAACCGACAATCGAACGGTTACCGTCGATCATCTGCTGCACGCAGTTTTCCGCGACCAAAGGCTGCAGGCTCGGGTCCTTGTTTGAATTGCCGTGGCTGCAATCGACCACGATGGTTGCCGGCAGTCCCGCCGCGGTCAATTCCCGTTCCGCCAGCGCAATGCTGACCGCATCGTAGTTGACGCGCCCGCCCCCGCCGCGCAGCACGATGTGCGCGTGCCGGTTGCCGCGCGTTCGAAATACCGCCGACTGCCCCTGCTGGGTGATGCCGAGGAAGTGATGCGGATGCCGCACCGATTGCAAGGCATTGATGGAGGTCGCCAGAGCACCATCCGTACCATTCTTGAACCCCACCGGAGTCGACAGGCCGCTCGCCATCTCGCGGTGCGTCTGCGACTCGGTGGTGCGCGCGCCGATGGCCGTCCAGGTCACGAGTTCCGAAAGGTATTGCGGCATGATCGGGTCGAGCGCTTCGGTGCCGGCCGGCAGCCCAAGCTCCGCCACATGCAGCAATAGCTCGCGGGCGAGCAAGGATGCCCTTCTCGATATGAAAGGAATCGTCCAAGATCCGGATCGTTGATCAACCCCTTCCATCCCACGGTGGTGCGCGGCTTTTCGAAATACACGCGCATCACCAGGAGCAAGGTGGATGCAACGCGATCCGCCAAGCCCTTCAGACGCGCCGCATATTCGCGGGCGGCAACCACATCGTGAATCGAGCAAGGGCCCACGACCACGAACAGCCTGCGGGTCGCGGCGCTCCAGAATCGCCCGGACGACATCGCGCGATTTGAACACCGTCTCCGCGGCGCGGTTGGTGAGCGGCAGGCGGCGCTTGACCTCCTCCGGCGTCGCCAACAGGTCGCTGGACGCCACATTGACGTTGTGCAACTGGTCTTGAATGGTTGACACGATGCCTACATCGATGTCCGAATGGTCCAAAGTTCCGGAAAAAACTTCAATTCCAGTGCCTTGGTCAAATAGGAAACGCCGCCCGTGCCGCCGGTTCCGCGCTTGTTGCCGATGATGCGCTCGACGGTCTTGACGTGCGCGAATCGCCACAATTGAAATTTGTAGTCCAGGTCCACCAACCGTTCCGCCATTTCATACAAATCCCACTCCTTGACGGAGTTGTGGTACACGCTGAGCCACGCCGCCGCCACCTGCTTGCTGGCCTGGTAGGGCTGCGTGAAATCGCGATCGATGGCCTGCGCCGGGACGTCCAAACCGCGCCGGCTCAGGAGCCGCAATACTTCATCGTACAGGCTGGGCGCGCGCAGCGCGCGCTCGAGCGCCTCGTATGCCTCCGGATCGGAGCGGAATACCTTGATGGTATCGGCATTCTTGTTGCCGATCAGAAATTCCAGCAGTCGATATTGCGGCGACTGGAATCCCGAGGACTTGCCCAGGGTATTGCGAAACGCGGAATAGTCGTGCGGTGTGATCGTCGCCAGCACATCCCATGATTGCAGCAGCTGCTGCTGGATCGTGGAAACGCGCGCCAGCATCTTGAACGTCGGCCCAAGATCGTCGCGCCGCACGCAATCCACCGTCGCGTTGAGTTCGTGCAGGCACAACTTCATCCACAATTCCGATACCTGATGAATGATGATGAACAGCATCTCATCGTGCTGATACGACAAGGGATGCTGAGCGTCGAGCAGCTTGTCGAGATTGAGGTATTGCGAATAGCTCAATGCCTCGCTCAGGTCCCAATGCACCTGCTCGTCGCTCAAGTCCACGAAGGGTTTGGCCTGCGGCGTGGTTTCGCTTCATTTCGTTACGGATTGAATACCCAGCCCGGCACCGTACGCCAGCCGGCAAGCAATTCGCGGTCGAGTCGCCGATAGTCCGGCTCTAGCTTTTCGACCAGCCGCCAGAAATTCGCGGAATGATTCATGTGCTTGGTGTGCGCCAACTCATGGATGAACAGATAGCGCACCACCTCCGGGCTGCAGGAACACCAGGGAGCAATTCAAGCTCACGGTGCCGCGCGTGGAGCAGCTTCCCCAGCGCGTGCGCTGACAGCGGATCCTCACCCGCGAGACCGAATACTTAAGGCTCTGCCGCCAACTCCAGCAAACGCGGCGCCAGCCGCTCCTCGGCCGCGGCCTTCAGCCAGCCCTGCAGCAGACCGCGCGCCGCCGCATCGTCCGGCGCCTGCACCACGATGCGGTCGCCATGCTGATCGCAGCCTGGGCGCCGCCGCGCGGCGCCACTCGACAGCCAGATTCTCGCCGGTGAGTGCGAATTCGATGGCGGGCGGCACCGGTTCGCTCGGGGCGACGAAGCAGCGCATCGCCGCGACCTTGCGATTGATCCAGGGCGTGAACCGGTGCACGAAATCGCGCACCGCATGCGCATTGACGCCGACCGGCACCACGATCTCCACGCGTCCGCCCACGTGCACCCGCGCCGTAAGCCGCCGTGCGCGCGGACTCACCCGAACCGCGAACGGGTCGCTCGAGCTGCGCGTCTCGAACAACGATAACTGCGTGCCTTGTGGCTTCATCGCGCTGAATGATACCAGGATTGCGCCTACGGATTCGCCAACAGCGCGAGCTGGCGTTGCGCGGCTTTGTAGTCCGGCGCGGCGATCAGGGATTTTTCGATCCAGTTGCGCGCGCCCAGATGATCGCCGCGCTTCTGCAGTTCGCGGCCGAGCGCCAGATACGCCTCCGCGTGTCCCCATCCCGGCGCATCGATGTCTCGTACCGGAGGACTCTTCGAACAATTTCGCCGCCAGTTGCAACTCGGCGAACGCCAGTTGGCCCTCGGCCGACCCGGGTTTCGCCCGCCGGTTGTCCTGCACCGCCGAGAGCAGCACCGCGCGCGGATTCCGCGGCGCCAGTTTGAGCGCCGCGTTCAGGCGATCCGTCGCCCGGGACCGCAACAGCACAGCCTCCAGCGATCTTAAGTCGGCCAGCTCCGCGTAGCAGCCGGATTGCAGCGCCAGCGACTCCACCGATTTGATGCTTTTATCGAGCAGCGGGTTTGAGTTCATCGATGCAATCGGACAACGCCGCCTCCGCCTCGTGGGCGTGCCGGTCTTTGTTGAGTCGGCCGAAGCCGTACTGCGCATGCGCCAGGTGATAGCGCAGGGCGGCATCCGCATCGTTGCTCTTGACCTGGGTCGTCAGGTTTTGGATGAGATTCGTCAGGTCGTTGCTATCCTCGGTTTGGTAGGCGTAGTCGATCTGCGCCTGGATATCGCCGCCCTCCTGCGCCATGGCCGCCGCGGCGGGCAGCAGCAGCAGGGTTAACAGAATATTTCTGGCGGTGAACATCTAAACTCCCTTTCATTGTCCTGCAACGGGCGATAATTCGAAGATATCACACGAGGTTGCGAACCTTGAGTCTGGATTTGATCGATATTGGGTCGAATCTGACGCATGACAGTTTCGCGGCGGATCGTGATGCGGTCATCGCGCGCGCGCTGCAGGCGGGTGTGCGCCGCCAAATCGTCACCGGCTCGGATCTGGCGAGTTCGCGCCAGGCCGCGGCCTGGCGGCTCAGCATCGCTCGGCGCCTGTGGAGCACCGCCGGCGTTCATCCTCATCATGCGCAGAGCTTCGCGGCATCGCAGCGCGGCGAATTGCTCGACTTGTTGGGACTGGAATCCGTCGTCGCGGTCGGCGAATGCGGGCTGGACTATTTTCGCAACCTCTCGCCGCCCGCGGCGCAGCGAGCGGCCTTCATCGCGCAATTGGAAATCGCAGCGCAGGTCCGCAAGCCGGTGTTTCTGCATCAACGCGACGCGCACGACGATTTTGCGGCGATCCTGCGCGACTTTCGCGGCAGCCTGAAGGGCGGCGTGGCGCATTGCTTCACCGGCGGCAGAACCCGAATTGGACGAATACCTGGAGCTGGGCTTGTACATCGGGATCACCGGCTGGGCATGCGATGAGCGCCGCGGTCGTGAACTTCGGGATGCGGTACCGCGGCATTCCCGCCGATAGGCTGCTGATCGAGACCGACGCTCCGTACCTGCTGCCCCGAGACCTGAATCCGCACGCCGAAAGTCGCGGCGCAACGAACCGGCTACCTTCCGCACATCGCGGCGGTGGTCGCAGGCTTGCGCGGCGTGAGCGCTGGAGAGCGTGGCCGCGGCCACCACGCGCAATGCCGAAGAGTTGTTCGCTCTCTACAGATTCGTGAACAAGTGCGGGCTGGGTCTCAGCTGCGCCACCAGCCGGCTCCAGGCCTCCGAGTACTGATCGGCGACTCACCGCGTGAACGCCGCGATCCACCACCGGGAACTCCACTTCGATGCCGTCGAGCATCACCACCCACTTCGGAATGCCCTTGGTGAATTTCCCGACATTCGAGAACAGCAGCCGTCCCTCGACCGGCACGTCGCCGACGATGGCCTTCACCGCTGCGATGCGGTCGTACAGCGCCGGCTGCGGATTGTCGAAGGTATAGCGATGGCCGCGGCCCATGACCGTCCAGTCGCTCATCTGATCGCCGCCGAAGATCAGGCCCGCGACACGGCGGGTGTCGAGCACCAGGACTCCGCGCGGCGTCAGCAAGCAGATGGTCGATGTGAATGAAGCCGCCCATCCCGTCGGGCACCAGCACCTGGTGCGCCGCGCCGAAGGCAATCCGCTCCAGTCGCGCCAACAAGGAGCGCCGGCGCGAACGGCGCCGGTAGGCGCGCACAGCCAAAGAAGCCGAGCGCCGCAACGAGCAGCAGCGCCGCGCCGATCCCAATCCACTGCGGGTCGATTCGAATGCTGCTCATTCAAGCGCTGCGGCCAATGCCGTCGAGCGTCGGCGGCAGGTCAACGCGCTGCTGCGGCAAGCGCAGAAGCCGTGCGAGACTGTCCGGAACGCTCACCGGCCTGCCGATGATCGGTTCCACGATCTCATTGAATTTCGCCGGATGCGCGGTGGCGACGAGCACCCAGGGCCGCTCGCGCCGCTCGGCGGGACTCAAACGGCTGTAGACTTCCGCCGCAGTCGCGGTGTGCGGGCACCATTCGCGTCCGTACTGCATGAAGTCCTCTCCGATACGAGAGCGAATTGTAGCGTCATCGACGCTATCCGCGCTCAACTGTTCGCGCATCGCCGTCCAATGCCGGATAGAACGCGCGAATGCGCTCCATATTGCTGGGATTGCCGACATCCATCGCCGAGGCCAGCGTCGGGATGCTGGGTCGCGGCTGCCATTGGCCGGTTTCCAGGAAATCCGGAACCGTGCGATTGATGTTGTGCGCCAGGATGATGCGCGCGAGCGGAAACCCCAGCGCGCGGGCCCAGAGCGCCGCGCAGGCATTGCCGAGATTGCCGGCCGGAATGATGTAGGACGGCTTGATGCCGGTTCGCCGGGCGACCTCCAGACTGGAAGCGATGTAGTACACCATTTGCGGCAGCAGCCGGCCGATATTGATGCTGTTGGCGGAGCTGAACCGATGCCGCCGGCCTCAAATTCGGGATCGCGAAATGCCTCCTTCACCAATCCGCTGACAATCATCGAAGGTCCCGTCGATGCGCAGCGACAACACATTGTCGCCCCAGCAGGTCAACTGCTGTTCCTGGCGCGGACTGACCAGGCCCTTGGGATACAGGATGACCACGCGTGCCCAGGCGCGGCGGTGAAAGGCCGCCGCCACGGCGCCGCCGGTGTCGCCCGACGTCGCCACCAAAATCGTCAACGGCGCCGCAGGTGCGGCCGGCTGTAAGTCGCTGCAAGCACTCCGCCAGAAAGCGCGCGCCGAAGTCCTTGAAAGCGGCGGTTGGGCCGTGATAGAGCTCCAGAACAAACAACGGATCGCGCGCTGGCGGGAACTGCGGTCGTCGGAGCGGGCAGATGCCAAGCGCTGCCTCGGCGATCTCGCCGAGCATGCGGTTGCAATTCGTCGCCGGCGAAAAATGGCGCCAGAGCAATGCGTCCGACTTGCGGTAGGTCCGCGCCCGGCGGGATTACCGACGCATCGACCCGCGGCATGCTGCGTCGGAATGTACAGGCCGCCATCCGGCGCGAGTCCCTGCGCCATGGCCTGGCTCAAACTCACCGGCGTCGCGCCGCCGCGCGAACTCACGAACCGCAATTCCGTCATCAGGCCTTCACCACTCGGGCGCCGTAATTCTGCATCAGAGAAACCCAGGAGTCCGACTGCCAGATCGTGTCGCCGCGAAAGCGGCCACCATGGCGCCGCGCACGGCCTCGGCATGTTGAATTTCGGACCAGGCGAAGACCGTCGGACCGGCGCCGGAAATCGAGCAGCCCAGCGCGCCGGCGGACATCGCGGCGCGTTGCACGTCCTTGAACCCGGGAATCAGCGAATGACGCTGCGGTTCGATGATCACATCGTTGAAGGACTCGCGGATCATGTCCAGATCGTTCGAGTAGCAGCCGCTGATGAAGCCGGCAAGATTGGCGCTCTGCCAGACATAATCCGAGCGGCTGACATTGCTGTTCAGGATGGCGCGTGCTTCGCGGGTGCCCAGGTACATGTGCGGGTGCACCAGCACGCAGCGCAGTCCGCGCGGCACCGGAATCTGCTTCACGCGCGGATTGTCGATGCCCACGGTGAGCGTCAAGTCCGCCGAACAGGCAAGGAGCGATATTGTCGATGTGCGCCGCGCCGCTGGCGACAATTTCGCCCTCCATCGCGAACTTCAGCAGCTGCAAGCTGCGGCGCCGGAGCCTGCAGCAGTGCATTGGCGGCGACGACCGCAGCCACGGCAGACGCGGCCGAGCCGCCCATGCCGGATCCCAGCGGAATGCCCTTTTCGATGTCCAGTTCAAATCCAAAGTCCGGCCCAGCGCCGCGTGCATGGCCTGCACCGCGCGGCCGGCGGTATTGTTTTTCGGCTCCATCGGCAACTCTCCGGCAATGCCGGTGATGGAGCGAATGCGCACCTCGCACTGTTCGATGCGGCGTATGCGCACGCGGTCGCCGACGGCATCCACCGTGTGACCCAAAATATCGAAGCCGATGCCGACATTGGCAACGGTGGCTGGCGCAAAGGCGGTGACGTCGGTGAGCACGGTGTTCCTCGCTGACGTCTCTAAAGATGAGCGCCCAGATAGGCGGACAACCGCAAGCAGATCCGAAAACACGCCCGCGGCCGTCACTTCGGGACCTGCGCCGGGACCCTGCACGATCAAGCGGATTGTCGCAATAGCGGCGCGTCGCGAAACGCACCACATTGTCGGTCAGCGCAATATTCGCAAACGCATGCTTGGCGTCCAGGCGCATCAGACCCACGGTGGCCTTGCCGTGCGGCGTCGATCCGCCCCACGTAGCGCAGCACCTGGTTCTTCTTGCGCGCATCGGCAAGCGTCGCGGCCATGGCCGCATCCGACTCCGGCAGGCGGGCCATGAACTCCTCGACGCTGCACTGGGTCAGTGCTTCGGGCACCAAGCCCTCCACCTGAACGTCCGACATTTCCAGCGTCAGTCCCATTTCGCGGCCAAGGATGATCAGCTTGCGCGCCACGTCCAGTCCCGACAGATCGTCGCGCGGATCCGGTTCGGTGTAACCCTTCGCCTTGGCGGCGCGCACGATCGAGGAAAAGGATTCGCTGCCGTCGAACACATTGAACAGATAAGCCAGAGTTCCGGAGAAGATGCCCTCGATTTGCGTGATGTCATCGCCGGTTTCGCGCAGATCGCGCAGCGTCTGAATGACCGGCAATCCGGCGCCCACCGTGGCCTCGTACAAATAGTGCGTGCCGGTCGCGCGCTTGGCCTCCTGAAGCGATTGATAGTACGGCAACGTGCCGCTGTTGGCCTTTTTATTGGGCGTCACGATGTGAATGCCGCGGCGCAACCAGTCTCGATAATGATCGGCCACTTCGGCGCTCGCCGTGCAGTCGATGATCACGGTGTGCGGCACATAGTCCGCCTGCACGTGGTTGACGAACTTCAGCATGTCCAAGGGCTCGCCGGCCTCGGCCAAGCGTTCCCGCCCAGCGCGTCAGATCCACGGTCGACTCCTCGAGCAGCATGCGCTTCGAACTCGCGATGCCGCGCACCCGCAGGTCCAGGTTGAGTTCCCGCAGCCGCTCGATCTGCGTCTCGATCTGCGCCAGCAGCACGCTGCCCACGGTGCCCGGACCGATCAACCCGATCGACAGCGTATTGGGCGATAAATAGAACGCCGCATGCACCGCGCGCAGCGCCTTGGCCGCGCCCTTGCCGTCGACCACCACCGAGATGTTGCGCTCGGAGGCGCCCTGCGCGATCGCGCGCACGCTGATGGCCGCATCGCCCAGCGAATTGAATACCTTTGCGGCGACGCCATGCGTGCCGGCCATGCCGTCGCCGACCACCGCCAGAATGCTCATGCCGCGCGCGACTTCCACATGCTGAATCTGGCCGTCGCGCAATTCCGCGTCGAACGCCCGGCGCACCGCCTCCTCCGCGCGCACCGCCTGGGCTTCCGGAATCGCGAAACAAATCGAGTGTTCCGAGCTGCCCTGCGAGATCAGGATCACGGAGATGCCCGAGTCGCGCAGCGCACCGAACAAGCGATGCGCCGTACCCGGCACACCGATCATGCCGGCACCCTCGAGATTCACCAGCGCCACCGGATCGATGCTGGTGATGCCCTTCACCTTCAGCGCCGAGACCGGATTCGCGCAAATCAGCGTGCCGCGCTTTTGCGGGGCAAAGGTATTGCGGATGAAGATCGGGATGTCGCGCGCAACGGCCGGCTCCATGGTCTGCGGATGGATCACCTTGGCGCCGAAGTAAGCCAGCTCCATGGCCTCGTTGTACGACAGCTGATCGATGACCTGCGCGTTCGGCACCAGGCGCGGGTCCGCCGATAGCACGCCGTCGACATCGGTCCAGATGATGATTTCGGCGGCATCGAGCAGCGCGCCGAAGATGGAACCCGAAAAATCGCTGCCGTTGCGCCCCAGCGTGGTCTGCGTTCCCTTGGTCGTCGTCGCGATGAAGCCGGTGACGATGAGCCGGCCCGTAAAATTCGCCGGAACGAGTTTCCGAAGATTGCGCCTCGCTCGCCGGCCATTGCACCGCGGGTCCCAGTGAGCCCCACTCGACGATGATGACCTGGCGCGCGTCGATCCACAGGATGTCGCCCTTGATCCGCCCGCGCTCGCGCAAAAACGGCGCGAACAGGCGTGTCGACCAGATCTCGCCGTAGCCGGAAATCACATCGCGCATCGAAAAACTCGAGGAGCGGATGAGGCGCACGGTCTGCAGCATGCCTCCGATATCCAGACAATCGCGCTCGAGCTGCGCAGAGTAGTGCTCGCACGCCGTCTTCGACAGCAGTGTCGCCGCCAACTCCAAGTGGCGGGTTTTCAGAGCTTTCGAGGGACGGTCCGAACTTTTCGTCGGCGCTGTTCCGCCAGGGCCACCAGGCCGAGCAGCGCGTCGGTCACGCCCCGGCAAGCGGACAATACGATGGCTTCGCGTGGGTTCGACGAGGCCTCGACGATTTCGGCAACCCGCCGAAAGCAGGCTGCATCCGCGACGCTCGATCCCCCAAACTTATGTACTACCCATTTGTCCATACTGCACACGCGCCTCAAGGGCTGACGGCCCTTGGCGCTTTTCAGGTTCCCGCTGGGAAACCGCAGACTCTAATGGTAGCAGCCGCAGCCTAGCAAGCGATTCCGTTCGCGTTTCAGGCTTTGCCGCGCGGTAGCCGGCGGCTGGCTTTGCCCGACTGCGGAAGACCCGTGTGTTGCGTTCGAAACGGTCTGGCCGCCGGAGCGCGACGCGATGCGACCGGTTGGTAGGCGGGTATCAAGTGCTGCTTGCCGTTGCCGATGAGGTCGGCGCGCCCCATGCGCTTCAACGCATCGCGCAGCACCGGCCAGTTTTCCGGGTCGTGATAGCGCAGGAAGGCCTTGTGCAGGCGGCGCACCTTGATGCCCTTGGGGATCGACCACCTCTTCGCTCGAGCGCGTGATCCGCTTCAGCGGATTCTTGTTGGAATGATACATCGCGGTGGCGGTCGCCATTGGCGATGGCAGGAACGCCTGAACCTGATCGGCGCGAAATCCGTTTTTCTTCAGCCACAGCGCCAGTTCGAGCATGTCGACATCGCGCGTGCCAGGGTGAGCTGCGATGAAGTAAGGAATGAGGTACTGCTCCTTGCCCGCCTCCTTGGAATACTTATCGAACAGCTCCTTGAATCTGTAGTAAGTGCCGACGCCCGGCTTCATCATTTTCGACAAAGGCCCCTCGCCGATCGCCTCGGGCGCGATTTTGAGGTAGCCGCCGGTATGATGAGTCGCGAGTTCCTTCACGTACTCGGGCGATTCGACTGGCCAGATCGTAGCGCACGCCCGAGGCGATCAACACCTTCTTGACGCCCTTCAGCGCGCGTGCACGGCGGTACAAATCGATGAGCGGCGCGTGATCGGTATTGAGATTCGGGCAAATGCCGGGAAACACACAGGACGGACGCCGGCAGGCGGACTCGATGGCCGTGCTCTTGCAATGCAACCGGTACATGTTCGCCGTCGGACCGCCCAGATCGGAAATGACGCCGGTGAAGCCCTTCACCTTGTCGCGGATGGTTTCGATCTCACGAATGACCGAATCTTCCGAACGGCTCTGGATGATTCGGCCCTCATGTTCGGTGATCGAACAGAACGTGCAGCCGCCGAAGCAGCCGCGCTGAATGGCCACCGAAAATCGAATCATGTGATAGGCCGGAATCTTCGCGTCGCCGTACGAGGGATGCGGGCGGCGTGCGTACGGCAATTCGTAAATTGCATCCATGTCCGCCGTCGCCAAGGGAATGGGCGGCGGATTCAGCCACAGCTCCTGCGTGCCGTGCCGTTGCACCAGCGCGCGCGCGTTTCCGGGATTCGATTCCAGATGCAGAATGCGCGAGGCGTGCGCGTACAGCACGGCATCCTGACTGACCTGCTCGAAGGAAGGCATGCGGATGACGCTTCGCTCGCGCTGTGCATTCGGCACCTTGCGATAAAACTTCACGACTTTTTCCGACGGCTGCGCCACTCCGCCCGACGGCTGCACCACTCCTCCCGGCTGCTGCACCACTCCTCCGGCGCTCGACGTCGCCCCGTGGCTGCACGCTCAGGCGTTGCTCCTCGCTGGCATAAGGATCGAGCCGGCGGGGTCAGAGGACCCGGCGTATCCAATTCGCTCGAATCGATCTCGACCCAGCCGGCCGGCATGCCGCGGCGCAGGTACGCCGTGCCGCGCAGATCCGTGATGTCGCCGATCGACGAACCGTCTTGCAGGCGGGAGGCGATCTCGCCGATCTGCCGCTCGGCGTTGCCGTACACCAAGATGTCCGCTTTCGAATCCACCAGTACCGAGCGGCGCACCTGCTCGGACCAATAGTCGAAATGCGCGATGCGCCGCAGGCTCGCCTCGATGCCGCCGATGACGATGGGGACATGCTTGTAGGCCTCGCGGATTCGCTGCGAGTACACGATGACGCAGCGATCCGGCCGCTTGCCGCCCAATCCCCCGGGCGTGTACGCATCGTCGCTGCGCACCCGTCGATCCGAGGTGTAGCGATTCACCATCGAATCCATGTTGCCGCCGGTCACGCCGAAGAACAGACGCGGCTCGCCCAGAACCTGGAAATCCTGGGTGCTATGCCAATCCGGCTGCGCAATGATGCCGACCTTGAATCCCTGCGCTTCCAGCACCCGCCCGATGATGGCCATCCCGAAGCTGGGATGATCCACGTAGGCATCGCCGGTGACGATGATGATGTCGCACTGCTGCCAGCCGAGAGCTGCCATTTCCGCGCGCGACGTGGGCAGAAAGGGCGCCGGCTGCCGCCGGCGGCGCGGCGTTAGTCTGGAAAACAGGGGCGGCGCGCGATTAGCTTGATCGCATCAACCCCACATCGATCGGGAAATAGATCTGCGCGTCTTCGCGCTGGATCAGCGAGCGCAACGTTGTGTCCCGCACGGGCAACCTCGCGCTTCAGGTCCGCCACGGTTGCGACCGCCGCACCATTGACGCCCAATACCACATCGCCCGCCTGCAATCCGGCCGCCAGCGCCGGACCCGTCACGTCCTCGACCAGCAGGCGACCCTTGGTATGCAACTCCTGTTGCTCGCTGGGCTGCAGCGGTCGCAAGGACCAATCCCAAGTTTGCCGCCGCTGTCCTCGCCGGTGGCGCGTGCAACCTGGACCGGCGAATCCTCCAGCAGCACGGTCTTGACGGTGACTTCGGTGGCCTTGCGGTCGTGCCAGATGCCCAAGTGCGCCTGCGCTGCCCGGCGGCAGCTGGGAAATGATGGCCGGCAAGTCCCATGAATGATCGATGTTGCGTCCGTTGACGCTGGTGATGACATCGCCCGGCTTTCAGGCCGGCCTTCTCGCTCGGGCCGGTGGGATCCACGGCGCTGATCAGCGCGCCGTGCGGCGTGGCCAAACCGAAGGACAGCGCCAGCTGTTGACGAATGTCCTGTACCGACACGCCGATGCGGCTGCGGCTCACCTTGCCGTTCTTCTGCAGCTGATCCTTGACGTTCAGCGCCACATCGATGGGAATGGCGAAAGACACGCCCATGTAGCCGCCGGTGCGGCTGTAGATCTGCGAATTGATGCCGACGACCTCGCCGTCGATGTTGAACAGCGGTCCGCCGGAATTGCCCGGATTGACGGCGGCATCGGTCTGAATAAAGGTGACATACTGACTGCCGGGGTCGTCGAGCATCGGCCGGCCGGTCGCACTGATCACGCCGGCGGTCACGCTGTTCTCGAATCCGAACGGCGAGCCGATGGCAATCGCCCACTGACCCGGGCGCAAGCGCGTGCGGATCGCCGAAATGCACCGTCGGCAGACCGGTGGCGCGATCTTGATCAATGCCACATCGCTGGCCTTGTCGATGCCGATCACCTTGGCGGCGAACTCGCGCCGGTCGGTCAGCTTGACGGTGACTTCCGAGGCATCGGCAACCACGTGCGCATTGGTCAGCACATAGCCGTCGGGGCTGACGATGAAGCCCGAACCCACGCCGCTGGCTGGGCGGTGCGCGATCGGGGCCCTGGTTGGGCGTCTGGAAGCGGCGAAAGAACTGCGACAGCGGATCATCGCCGTCGCCCGGGGCCATTGAATCCCGGGATCTTCGGAGGCTTTCTCCGTCACGCTGATATTGACCACCGCGGCGCCGCTCTCGGCGACCAAGCCGGAAAAATCCGGCAGTCCGGTCACGCGTCCCGGGGGCGATGTACTCGCCGGCGCGGTCAGCGCCGCAGGCGGCGCCCGACTGCGCTTGCCGGACCGGCATCCGGCGTTCGAGCGCTGATGAGCGACAACCATCACGAAGATGCCCGCGATCACCGCGAGCGACCAGGTTCTGATGTTTCCCATTGAAGTTACGTCCTCTGACCAAAAAGAGTGTTATGGACTCGAATTGACTGACCCCGAACTGGGGTCGTTGGTTGCAATTTTCCAGGCTCAAACGGGGTAATTTTCAAGGTATTTAGCGCTTCTGGGGCCCCGAAATGTGAATTCCCCACGGGCAATCGGGCCTGCGCGGCTACCTACGCACTTACCCTTACCTCTATGGCAGACGTGGGTCCAATTCTGGTGGTGGTGGGGGGCGACACCAAGCGCCTGCAATGGCTCACCCATCATGTCACCAGCCATTGGCCGAGCGCCCAGGTCACCACCCTGCGCGCCGGCGAATCGGCGCCCTTGAGCCGGCTGATCTCCGAACGCACCCCCGATGCCGTCATTCTGCAGGCCGACTTTGCCAATGAGCCGCTGGCCAGCAGCCGTGCTCAATAACATGACTCAGCTGCTGCGCATACAGCCCGCGCTGTATTGCATCTTGCTCGCCGAAAACGGCAATGAAATGTCGGCGGTTCGCGCGCTCGAAAATCGGCGCCAAGGACTACCTGCCGCTGGCGCAGATCACACGCGATCAGCTGCTGACCGCGGTCGGCGAGGCCTGCGCCAAGCGACGCGTCGCCGCGCAGGCGGCCGGCCATGATGGCGCAAAGCGAAAATTCGACCATCATCGAGGTTCCCGGCTATTCCATCGTCAAGGAAATTGCCACCAGCAACTTCTCCTCCGTGTTTCTCGCGCGCAGCGAGCGGCTGCGCCGCAATGTGGTGCTAAAGGTGATGAACCGCGGCGAATCGGAGCGGGAAATGGGCGATGCCGAGCGATTCCAGCGCGAATACGAAATCATTTCCAGCATCACGCACCGCGCCATCGCCGAGATCTATGATTTCGGCTCCCTGCCCGGCCATCTGTATCTGGCCATGGAATACTTTCCCTGCGGCGACCTGCGCGATCGGCTGCGCAATCCTCTGAGCGTCGATGAGAGCCTGTACTACCTGCGCGCCATCGCCGAAGCGCTGCGCGTCATTCATGTATTCGGCATTTTGCATCGCGACCTGAAGCCCGCCAACGTCATGTTGCGCGAAGACAATTCCCCGGTGCTCATCGATTTCGGTCTGGCGCGCCGTTCGCTCGACGAAGTGAGGCACCACCGGCGTCGGTCAGGTGCTCGGCTCGCCGTACTACATCAGCCCCGAACAGGCGCAAGGCCAACGCGTCGATGTCGCGCACGGACCTGTACAGCCTGGGCGTGATGTTTTACGAAATGCTCACCGGCCAAAGGCCCTACAGCGGGCGCAGCGCGGTCGCCATCATGTCGCAGCACACCAGCTCGCCAGTGCCGTCATTGCCTGAATCCACGGCAATGCAGCAGCCCCTGCTCGATCGCCTCATGGCCAAGCAGCAGAACGACCGCTACGCATCCGCCGACGAATTGCTCGCCGACTTAGGTCCCATCGCCGCCGTCGCCTAGAAAGGGGCGTGACGTCGCGTCACAGACCGTCCAGAGCCGGTGAAGATTAAGTAAATCCCCTAGCCTAGGCTGTGACAGCCATCATGCCTCTCCGGCGAAGCGTTTGGCAGGCTGTCAAGGGCCATGTTCATCTCCGCCAAACGTCACGAGCGCGAAAAACAGGAGCTGCGAAACGCCGGCAACGCCACCAATCGGTTGACGATGCCATTCTGAAGACCAGCTCACTGGGCCTGTTCCTGCTCGATTCCACGGATAAGATTCAGCCGCAGGTGTCCGCTTCGCTCGGCAAACTGTTTCGCCGCCAAGACTTTGGCAATATGAGCTTCGAGAAGTTGCTCGGCACCGCTGGTCTCCGCCAAGACCCTGAGCCTCGGCACGCTCTTACATCGCCCTCTTGCTGGATCCGGCCCGCGGCGAGGCGGAAGCGGTGAATCCGCTGCAGGACGTCGAGGTGAAGCTGACGAATGCGGACGGCAGCAGCGAGACCGCTCACTACTCCTTCGAATTCAGCGCCGTCGATCCGGAACCGCGTCTTGGATGGTGCGGGTCACCGACATCACCGCACGCGTGCAGCAGCAGCGCGAACTGGAGGATTTGCGGGTTCAAGTGCAGACCCAGGGCGAGATCCTGCGCAGCGTGCTGCAGGGCGGGCGGCGCTCGTTTCGGCGCCTTCCTGCAGAGAACCGACGCCGCGATGAAGACCATCAACGGCGTGCTGAAAAAGCCGGCGCGCGAAGCCGAAGCCTTCCGCAACAAGCTCGAGGAGACCCTGGAAGAAGTCGATCGAATTCGACGCGACGCGGCGGCGCTCAAGTTGGCAGGGCTGCAGGCGGCCGCCCGGGAGTTCGAGGATGCATTGCAGGAACTGCGCAGCCGCGAGAACTTGAGCGGCAGCGATTTTCTGCCGCTGGCCGTCAAGCTCGACCGCTTGTACGGGCAATTTGCCCTGCTGCGATCACTCACCTCGCAGGCCAGCCCGCCGCCGCGGAAACCTGCCGGCGCCGAAGACGAGCGCCGCCGCCCGAAGCCCGCGTCACCGAGAACGGCACGCAGATCATCGAATCGCCGAAATTCTTTGCCGAACTGGCGCAGAGTATCGCACGCCGCCGCCGCAACGCATGGCGCCGGTCGGCAGCCTGGACAGCACCCTGGCGACGCTCACCGACCTGGTCGCGCAGGAGAATCACAAGACCGTGGTGCTCGAATGCAGCGGACTGCAACTGGTTCCGCCGCGCTATCAGGCGACGATCAAGAACGTCGCCATCCAACTGATTCGCAACGCCGTGGTGCACGGCATCGAAGCGCCGGACGCAGCGCGCAGCCGCCGGCAAACCGGCCCATGCCGTACTTGCATTTGGAATTCAAAGCGGCGCCGGGAGCCGGCTTTGAACTGTTGTTTCAAGACGACGGCTGCGGACTCGATCCGGACAAGGTGCGCAGCGTCGCCGTTGCCAAGGGTCTGCTTGAGCGAGGAAGACGCGAAGCGGCTGCGCGATCGGCAGGCCATCAAATTGATCTTCAAGTCAGGCTTCACCACCATGACGGACAGCCGAGGCGAAGCGAAGCATGGCAGCGGCATGTCGCTGGTGCGCCGCTATGTGCACGAAGCCGGCGGCAAGATCGCGCTCGCCAGCATCCTGGGCGACGAGACTCGCTTCAAAGTCACGTTGCCGGCCTTGAAGCGCTGCAGTCGACGCGCAGGTCGCCTAGGGGTCTGTCCCAGCCCTATTTATCGAGCGGCGTAAGTTCCACCAGCACGGCGCCGGCCTGCAACCCGTTCCGCCACAGCAAACGCAATCCGTGCAACCACACCGTCATAAGGCGCGGTGAGGGTGTGTTCCATTTTCATGGCCTCGACGGTCACCAACGGCGCACCCGCGCGCCACTTGCTGGCCCGACGACACGTGCACCGCCACAATGGTTCCCGGCAGCGGCGTGAGCAGGGAACCCTGCTCGGTGGCGCCGGCGACCTGCAACGCATCATCGGTGCGATGCCAATTGCAGCACCGCATGGCGGCCGTCGCGAAACAGGTGCAGCGTCGCGTTCTCCTCGAAGAGGCTGCAGCCGCTGCGATCTGTCCGTCGCACTCCGCGCGCAGCGATTGCTTCGCCGCGCGCGAGCACCCGCATGAAAAACTCCGGCGCCGGCGTGCCTGCCCCGTCGCTCACGCTCACGGCGTAGGCATTGGCATCCGACTCCTCCACCACCGCGCTATGGGTGCCAAAGCGAGACGTCGTGGCGGCGCGTGCCCCCAAGCGCCAGCCGCGGCTGTCCTCCCACAAGGCGTTGCCGCCGTATGCTGCGTCGCATACCAAACGGCCGCCAGCGCCATGTCGATCGCATCGGCCGGCGGCTCGTCGAAACGCAAGTCGCGAGCGGCCGCCAGTCAGAAAATCGGTCGCCGACGGCGCCGCGGCGGAATTCCTCATCGGCGAGCACGCTGAGCAGCAGTGCGCGGTTGGTCGTCACGCCGACGATCTCGAGTTCACTCGAGCGCGCTTCGCAGCAGTCGATGCCGCCCCGGCGCGCGATTCGCCCCAGGCGATGATCTTGCCGAGCATGGGATCGTAGTAGGCTCGATGACCTCATCGCCCGCATCGACCCCGGTATCGAGGCGCAGGCCGGGAGCCGCGTCGGGCCAGCGCAAATGCGAGATGTCGGCCGACGCTGGGTAAATAGTCGCGCGCCGGATCCTCCGCATACAGGCGCGCCTCGACGGCGACAGCCGCGACGCACGATCTCCTCCTGGCGCCGCGGCAGGGGCTCGCCTTGCGCGATGCGCAATTGCCATTCCACCAGATCGATGCCGGTGATGAACTCCGTCACCGGATGCTCCACCTGCAGGCGCGTGTTCATTTCCATGAAGTAAAAATTCTGGGCCTCATCGACCAAGAACTCGACGGTTCCCGCGCCGACGTAGCCGACGGCCCGCGCCGTCTTGATGGCGGCCTGCGCCATTGCCGCGCGCACCTCATCGCGCAGGCCGGGTGCCGGCGCCTCCTCGATGATTTTTTGATGGCGGCGCTGCACCGAGCAATCGCGGTCGAACAAGACTCACGATCTGCCCGTGGGAGTCGGCGAACATCTGCACTTCCACGTGACGCGCCTTGGGGAAATAGCGCTCCAGCAGCAGCCGATCGTCGCCGAAGGCGGTGCGCGCCAGACGCTGCGCCGATTCGACCGCGGCCGGCACGTCGTCCGCAGAGTGCACCACCTGCATGCCCTTGCCGCCGCCGCCCGCGCTGGCCTTGATGATCAGCGGAAATCCGACCCGCGCAGCCTCCTTCAGCAGGCGCTGCCGGAGTCTGATCCTCGCCGTGATAGCCCGGCGCCACCGGCACTCCGACTGCCGCCATCGCCGGCCTTCGATGCGCTTTTCGAGCCCATCGCCTTGATCGCGGCCGGCGGCGGTCCGACGAAGATCAGCCCGGCATCGATGCAGGCCTGGGCGAAGACGGCGTTCTCCGAGAGAAATCCGTAGCCGGGATGAATGGCATCGGCGCCGACGCGCTGCGCCAGCGCAATCAGTTTGCCGATGTTCAGGTAGCTTTCGACCGCCGGCGCCGCGCCGAGCAGGTAGGCCTCGTCGGCCGCACGCACGTGCAACGCGCCTGCGGTCCGCTTCCGAATACACCGCAATGCTGGTCATCCCCAGGCGCTTCGCCGTGCGCGCGATGCGGCAAACGATTTCGCCGCGATTGGCGATCAGCAGTCGTCGGATCATGGCGTGCCTCACATTCGAAACACGCCGAAGCGCGTCGACGGCACGGCCTGAGTACGGGTCAACGCCAGTGCCAGACCCAGAACCCGGCGCGTGTCGCAGAGGATCGATGACGCCGTCATCCCACAGGCGCGCGGAGGCGTAGTAGGGATGTCCTTGCCGCTCGAACTGTTCGCGAATCGGCGCCTTGAGTTTCTCTTCCTCCGCCTCGCTGAAGCTTTCGCCGTTGCGTTCCAGCGCTTCGCGCTTGATGGTCGCCAAGACGCTGGCCGCCTGCTCGCCGCCCATGACCGAGGTGCGTGCATTCGGCCACTGAAACAAGAAACGCGGGCTGTAGGCGCGGCCGCACATCGCATAGTTGCCGGCGCCGAAACTGCCGCCGATGACGACGGTGTACTTGGGCACCGCTGCGCAAGCCACTGCCGTCACCAGCTTGGCGCCGTCCTTGGCGATGCCGCCGGCCTCGGCGGCCTGCCCCACCATGAAGCCGGAAATGTTCTGCAGAAAGACCAGCGGAATGCCTTCGCGGCAGCACAGTTCGATGAAGTGCGTGCCTTTCAACGCGCTCTCGGAAAACAAGATGCCGTTGTTCGCCAGAATCCCGACGGTCGTGCCGTGAATCTCGGCAAAACCGCATACCAGCGTGGTGCCGTAGAGCGCCTTGAACTCATCGAACCATGCGCCATCGACGAGGCGCGCGATGAGTTCCCGTACGTCGTACGGCTTGCGCGAATTCTGCGGCATGATGCCGTACAACTCCTTCGGATCGAAGCCGCCTCCGGCAAACGCGGCCGGCGAGCTCGCCGCCCGCACCGTCTCGGGTATCTGCAAGCGCGCCACCGCGCGCCGGGCAAACGCCAGCGCGTGCCGTATCGTTCTCGGCGTAGTAGTCGGTCACCCCGGATCGCCGGCAATGCACATCCGCGCCGCCCAAGGACTCCGCGTCGATTTCCTCGCCGGTTGCCGCGCGCACCAGCGGCGGACCGCCCAAAAACACGCGTCCCTGATTGCGCACGATGACAGCATGATCCGACATGGCCGGCACGTATGCGCCGCCCGCGGTGCACGATCCGTGTACCACTGCGATCTGGGCAATTCCCTGCGCGGAGAGCCGGGCCTGATTGAAGAATATCCGTCCGAAATGTTCGCGGTCGGGGAATACCTCGTCCTGTTTCGGCAGAAACGCCCCGCCGCTTTCCACCAGGTAGATGCAGGGCAAGGCGTTGTCGCCGGCAATTTCCTGCGCCCGCAAGTGTTTTTTGACCGTCAGCGGATAATACGTGCCGCCCTTCACGGTCGGATCATTCGCCACCACCATGCATTCGCGGCTGCGAGACGCGCCCGATCCCGCTGATGAGACCCGCCCCCGGCAACTCCTCGCCGTACACGCCGTGGGCCGCGAGCGCGGATAGTTCCAGGAACGGCGAACCGGGATCGAGCAACGCATCGATGCGTTCGCGCGCCAGCAGCTTGCCCGCCTTGGTGTGCTTGTCGCGCGCGGCCGTGCTGCCGCCCACGGCATTGCGCTGCAGAGTGGCGCGCAGATCATCGACCAGCGGCTGCATGGCGGCGCGGTTGTCGGCGAATTCCGGCGATCGGGTGTCGATCTTAGAGGCGATCTTGGCCATT
Organism: uncultured Gammaproteobacteria bacterium; assembly: GCA_963831765.1. Taxonomy (GTDB): domain Bacteria; phylum Pseudomonadota; class Gammaproteobacteria; order Steroidobacterales; family Steroidobacteraceae; genus Bog-1198. The sequence goes on along the minus strand of CAWHRH010000006.1, from coordinate 87,772 downwards.
GGCTTTGTTGTCCCAAGCATGGCAGAATTGTCGGACAGTCCGATTATCCAACGATCCTGATCCGATGACAATGGGGGTCGGTGAAAATGTCCAATTCCGCGTATCGAGAATTCAATTTTGGTCTGGGCGAGGTGATCGACACGGTTCGCGACCAGGTGCGCCGTTTTGCAGAAGAGCGCATCGCGCCGCGCGCCAATGAGATCGACCGCAGCAACCTCTTTCCCCGGGACTTGTGGCTTGAAGCCGGCGAACTGGGGCTTTTGGGTCTGACCGTCAGTCCGGACCACGGCGGCGCCGGATTGGGGTATCTCGCGCACACCGTGGCCATGGAGGAGATCTCGCGGGCTTCGGCCGCAGTGGGCTTGAGCTACGGCGCGCATTCGAATCTCTGCGTGAATCAACTGGCGCTCAATGCGAGTGAGGAGCAGAAGCGCAAGTACCTGCCGAAGCTGCATCAGCGGCGAGCATGTGGGCGCGCTTGCCATGTCCGAGCCCGGCGCCGGTTCCGATGTGGTCTCCATGCAGCTCAAGGCAATCCGCCACGGCGATCGCTACGTGCTCGACGGCCGCAAGATGTGGATCACCAACGGCCCGGAGGCCGATGTCCTGGTGGTCTACGCCAAGACCGCTCCGGAAGCCGGCGCGCGCGGCATCAGCGCCTTCATCATCGAGAAGGACTTCAAGGGATTCACGCCCGCGCAAAAGCTCGACAAGCTCGGCATGCGCGGCTCGAGCACCAGCGAACTGGTGTTCGACGGCTGCGAGGTGCCCGCCGCGAATCTGCTGGGCACGGAAAATCAGGGTGTCAGCGTGCTGATGCGCGGGCTCGATTACGAACGGGTGGTGCTGTCGGGCGGCCCGCTCGGCATCATGGCCGCAGCGCTTGGACGTGGCCGTGCCCTACGTGCGCGAACGCAAGCAATTCGGCCAGGCCATCGGCACTTTCGAACTGGTGCAGGGCAAGCTGGCCGACATGTACGCCTCGCTCAATGCCTGCCGCAGCTATGTCTACATGGTCGCCGCGGCCTGCGATCGCGGCGATCACACGCGCAAGGATGCCGCCGCCTGCATCCTGTTTTGCGCCGAGGCCGCCACCCGTGCCTCGCTGGACGCGATTCAGCTTCTGGGCGGCAATGGTTATATCAACGACTACCCAACGGGCAGGTTGCTGCGCGACGCCAAGCTCTATGAAATCGGCGCCGGCACTTCCGAGATACGCCGCATGCTGATCGGCCGCGAGCTGTTTGGAGAAGGCTGATGACCGACCTCTTTCTGCCGCTCGATGATCATCCGGCCTACCGGCAAATCGCGAACCAGATCGAAGAGCGCATCGTGGCCCGCTCGTTGCGCACCGGCGATGCCCTGCCCTCCGAGACTGATCTGGCGCGCCAATTCGGCGTCAATCGCTCGACCATTCGCGAGGCCATCCGCGAACTCGAGACGCACGGCTTGATCGGGCGCGAGCGCGGAGCCAAACGCCTGCGCGTAACCCGTCCGGAAGCCGTCGCCGTATCAGTTCCGGCGTGAGCCGTGCGTTGGCGCTGCACGATGTGACATTTCTGGAATTGTGGGAGGCGATGATGGCGATCGAGCCGGCCGCGGCGCAATATGCGGCAGCCCGGCGTACGCCGCTGCAGATGCAAGCCTTGACACGGGCCAGCGCCCGTTTCAAGCGCGAAATCACCGACACCGCCGCGGCGGTTTCCGCCGTGGTGGAATTCTTCACCGCGGTGGCCGCCGCCAGCGGCAACCAGGTGTTGGCCCTCTCCCAGGCGCCGCTCAATCAACTGTTGGCGCCCACACTGACCCGCATGATTGATCGGGTGCCGCAGGCCCGCGCGCGCATACTCGAAGCGCAGGGCAAGATCATCGACGCGATCAAGCGCAAGAAAAGCGAACAAGCGAGGATCTGGATGGAAAAACACATCCGCGACTTCAAGCGTGGGCACGAACTGCAGACGCCTGCGGGCGGGCCGAGGCAGCTTTCATGAGCGAACAAGCGCTGCGGCCTCGGGCGCGATCGCCCGCATTGCTTTCGTTCTAATTGACGGGATGCGTTGAAGCGCGCTGCGCCTGATTGGCGCGCTCGGTAAGCGCTGCGGCCACCCTTTCAATTGCCGCAGGATTCGACCACAAGCTCGCCTGCGGCAGAAATTCTATCTTCCGGCCCCAGTGTTTGTGTGTGCGCAGTTTGAGTCTGATGCGCCGCAAGCCGCCTTCGCTCGACACCTCGGCGGCGGCCACGTCGGCGAATGCAATCGAGTCCTCGGCGCGACCGCGCCGAACCTTGAGATGATCCTGGCAATCAACCACCTCATCCGCGAGACGATGGATTTGTGTGCGCCAAAAGAACACGGCCAACAGCGCACACAGCGCCGCGATGGCCATCAAGCTGGGCTCCGGATTTTGCCAGAGGCGTCCATCAATCGCCGCGGGCCCGGCGACGAAAGCCAGCAATGCGGCCGCACTCAGCCAGATGCCGCGTTTGAACAGCGCGGTGTTCCTGAATGAAATCACTTGCATCGCGCCGCGCATCGAGTCCTAGAGGATTTGCTCCCGCTCCGTATCCGCGCCGCCCGGGTCGTGCAAGTTGGTGCTGAATGACACCAGCACCATGGTCGAGTCGCCGGTATTGCGAAACGCGTGCACCACCCCGGGTGGAATGGTCAAACGCATGATCTCCCCGACCGGCACCTCGATATCGCGGATTGCGCCCTGCTCCTTGAGCCGCACCAGGCAAGGCCCGACCACGCTGGTGGTTTCAACCGCGGTACGGTGCACGTGATTGCCCCGAACCTCGTTCGGCTGAGTCAGCACGACGTGCACATTCTTCTGAGCTCTCAACTCCGCATCGCTCAGCGGTTCGAATAACGCGCCGCGCACGTCGCGATGAACTTTTACAGAGTGAATTGCGGCTCGCGTGGGATCGTTCATCCCGCGGATTATAGCCCGAAGGATTTACGGCCGCGGTCGGATGCGCCGCCGCCCGGCGAGCAGCACACCGCCGACCAGCATCAGATCCCAGATATCGAGCGCTCCGCCGCCGCTTTTGCCGCTGCCGCCGCCTCCACTGCTGCCCCCGTTGGCGGCAACATCGAGTGCCGCCATTGACGCGACCACATTGCCGCCAGCGGGACCCGTCATCAGCGCGTTGACACCCAGCGTGTTGGTATAGGTCGCCTCGGTCGCACTTTTCACGCTCATCGTGATTTCACAGCTTCCGCTCGCGGGGATATTGGCGTTTGTCAGCGTCACGCTGCCGGCACCGCTGCTCAGCATCATCGAGGCGCCTGAGCAGGTGGTGGCAGGAGCGGGTGTCGTGAGCAGGGTCAGATTGGCCGGCAAGGACTCGGTGATGGCGGACTGCGTCAGCACAAAGGGATTGGAATTCGTTAGTGTGAGCGTGAGCACCGCGGTCGCGTTGGGTGCCACGGTGGCCGGAGCGAATGCCGCGTCGATGGTTGGTGCCGCAGGTGTGAAGGTCATCGGCCTGGGACAGGCGTTCGCGCTGGATCCGGCCGACGAAGGGCCCGATGTGGTCGCGCCGCTCGCGGTGAACGTCACGGTGTCGGTATCGGTATTGCCGGCCATATCCGTGACGATGAGTACCAGCTTCCCGGCGGCGCCGTTCCAGGTCGCAATCACCTGCGGGTTCGTTGATCCGGCAGGAACCGTGACTCCACCGGTCGCGCTCCATGCATAGGACTTGATGGATTGATTGCACGCCGCCACGCTGCCGCTGGCATCGTAACTGGCTGCGCCCGTCGTGAGGTTCGACGGAATCTTGACCGCGGCAATGGGATTGAGCGCGGCTTTCACTGCGCTGAAGGCATTGACCATGCCGGCGCCGCAGGTGGTCGTGGTACAGGCGCATTCAACGCTGGATGAGACGCTTGATGAGCATACCGGCGTCGTACCGGCCGGCGGAAATGGGGTAGCACTGGCCTCGATGCGCGCAATCAATTGCGCCGGTGTGAGATTGCCATTGACCGCGCGCATCAGTGCGGCGACCCCCGACACGATGGGCGCGGAGAAACTGGTGCCTAGATTGACATTGGTCTGATTAGTATAGGTGTTGTTACCGGGCCCCATGAGCCCATCGTTGCTGGTGGTATCGATGGAGCGTAAACAGGCGCCGGATGTTTGCACGCAGTTACCGGCCGGGGCGCCGATGCCCACCTCCGGTCCCAAACTGCTATAGCCCACCTTGGTGCCGACATTGCGCAAGTCCCGCCACCGCGAGCACACCCGCGCAATTGCCGGGCGCGTCCACCGGCCCGCTCTCATTGCCGGCCGAGGCCACCACGAGTACCCCCATGCCTTCCAATTGCGCCAGCAAGTTTTGATAGGCGGTGGGGCAACTTCCGCTGCCGCCGAGGCTCAAGTTGATGATGTCGGCGGGGTACGGATTGTCCGGCACCCCGCTCGACCGGTCAGACCGGCCGACCACTGAATTCCGGCGATGATGTCGGAATCGTAGCCGCCGCACTTGCCGAGCGCCCGCACCGGCAGAATGTAAGGATTCCAGGTCATGCCCGCGATGCCGATGCCGTTATTGGTGATGGCGCCCAACACACCCACCACGCGCGTGCCATGCCAGGAGCTGTTCGTCGGTCCGTTCACCGGTGTGGAATTGGGATCACCGCAGTCGGCCGGCGGGAAAACCAGGGCGAATTCGTCATGTCCGTGCTGCTCACCCAATCGCCCGGGATCCGAAGGGTCCGGATCCCAACCATCGCCGTCGTTGGCAATCAGGAACGTGTTCCAAGCTGTGCGCTGGTATGTTCGGTTGAGATCGCTGCCGACAAAATCGTAGCCCGGCAGCAGCCGCCCGCCGAATCCCGCGCGCAGCAAGTCGGGGTGATCGAAGCGAATGCCGCTGTCGACATCGGCAATCACCGTACCGCTGCTGCCCTCGGTGATGGTCCACGCGGACACGGCGTCCGTCGCGGCAGCGTCGCCCGTCGCGTGTCGGGGTTTGCATGTACCACTGCCCGGTCGCGCCGCCGGTTGCAACGAACAGCGGATCATCGGGCGTGATGGCGTGCGGATAGCGCCGCTCGTCGACATCCGCAAACGCCACGGCGGGGTCTGCGCGCAATTGCTCCAGCGCCGCACCCACATCCGCGCCGTACAAAGTGTTCTGCAAGGAAAAGCACGTGCATGCTCGGGGTGATCTGCCGCGATCCCGCCATGGCGATGCCGGTCCGCTGCGTCAGACCCGCGACATCCGCCGCCGAGGTGTGGGCCTGGGTGACCTTCACGGGCTCGACGCGCGCGCGCAGCTTGATGGACTGGGTGACGGCATTGTCGGAAGTCGCCTTGAATCCCACCACCAGGCGGCGCGCCTGAGGTCCGATCGCCACTCCGTGGGTTCTGACCGGATTCCATTCCGCGGACGCCCCCGAGGCTTACGCCCCAGAGACAGAAGGCAGCGGCAATGGCCGCCCCAAATTGCGCAGTGGTGTTCATTTTCATGGAAGAAGCCTAACAACTCTACCGGGGCCAAAATGCGAACCATGACCGCAAAACCCATGCGAAATCATGGCCATTGCGCGGCATACGGCAATAGTCGGCCGCCGGCGACAATTAATCCCTGGCGTGCGCTGCGTCCTACCCGGCCAGCCTGTAGAATAAACCTTCAGTTAACGCGTTCTTGAAGGGGCTGGGTATGCATTACGACAATCGGCAGTTCTATATCGACGGCGCCTGGGTCGATCCTGCGAACCCAAGGAATTTCAGGTCATCAACCCCGCGACCGGAGACGGTCGCCGGCGTCATCTCGATGGGAAGCGCCAAGGATGTCGATCGCGCCGTCATGGCAGCGCGCCGCGCCTTCGACGGCTATTCGCGCACCTCACCCGCCGAACGCCTGGCGCTGATGGAACGCATTCTTGCCGCCTACAAGGCTCACTACGGCGAGATCGTGGAGGCCATTTCCACGGAGATGGGCGCCCCCATTACGCTGTCGAAGGGCTCGCAGGCCGGCGTCGGCGTGGGACATATCAGCGCCATGATCGAAGTACTAAAGACTTTCAAGTTCGAGGAAATGCGCGGCACGGTTCGTCTGGTGCAGGAACCCGTTGGCGTATGTGCCCTGATCACCCCTTGGAACTGGCCGATCAATCAAGTCGCGGCCAAAGTCGTGCCGGCGCTGGCCGCGGGCTGCACCATGGTGCTGAAGCCTTCCGAGTATTCGCCGTTCAGCGCCATTCTCTGGGCCAAGGTCATGCATGAGGCCGGCGTGCCCAAAGGCGTGTTCAATCTCGTCAACGGCGACGGTTTGAATGTCGGCGCCCCGCTGTCCTCGCACCGCGAAGTCGACATGGTGTCGTTCACCGGATCCACCCGCGCCGGCACCGAGGTTGCCAAGAATGCAGCCGCCTCGGTGAAGCGCGTGCACCAGGAACTGGGCGGAAAATCGCCTAACGTGCTTGCTGGAAGATGCGGATTTTGAACGCGCCGTCAAGCAAAGCGTCATGCACGTGTTCCAAAATTCCGGCCAGTCCTGCAACGCGCCGACGCGCATGCTGGTGCCCGCGGCCAAAATGGCCGAGGTCGAGGCGCTCGCCAAAAAGCGTGGCCGAGACCGTCGTGGTCGGCGACCCCACCAGCGAGAAAACCATGTTGGGTCCGGTGGTGTCGAAGATCCAGTTCGATCGGGTCGAGGGCTACATCGCCAAGGGTATTGCCGAAGGCGCCAAAGTCGTCATCGGCGGTGCGGGTCGTCCCGATGGCTTGAGCAAGGGCTACTTCGTCAAGCCGACGATTTTCTCCAACGTGCGCAACGATATGACGATTGCGCGCGAAGAGATCTTCGGACCGGTGCTGTGCATCCTGCCCTATGACAACGAAGAGCAGGCCGTGCAGATTGCCAACGATACGCCGTATGGTCTGGCGGCCTATGTCTGGTCGGAGGACAACCTGCATGCGCGGCGCGTCGGGGGCCGGATTCGAGCGGGCCAGGTCACCTTGAACGGCGCGGCCGGAGACATGAACACGCCATTCGGCGGCTTCAAGATGTCCGGCAACGGCCGCGAATGGGGCGAGTACGGCTTGCGCGACTTCCTGGAGGTCAAGGCAGTGATCGGAGTCGACGCTGCTTGAGGCTTAGGCTTCGGCCCGCCTGATGGTTGATCCGGTTCTTAGGCTTGAAAGCTTAACCAAGCGCTTTTCGCCAGAACGGCCCGCGCTCTTCGAGAGCGTCGACCTCGAGTTGCGGCAAGGCGAATACCTTGCCGTGATGGGCGAGTCCGGCGTCGGCAAGTCGACGTTGCTGAACTTGCTGGCCGGGCTTGATAAACCCGACGCCGGCCGCGTCTTTTTCGAGGGAACCGAGCTGTCCGCACTGGACGATGACGCCGCCACCCTGTTGAGGCGGCGCGCCATTGGCTTTGTTTTCCAGGCCTTCCACGTTCTGCCCTACCTGTCTGTTGCGCAGAATGTAGCGCTGCCCCTGGATTTGTTGGGCGTGACTGAACCTGAGCGCAGCGCGCGCACGCGAGCCATGCTGGCGGCAGTGGGAATCGAGCCGCTGGCCGAGCGTCATGCTCGAGAACTCTCCGGCGGCGAAATACAAAGGATTGCCATCGCACGCGCGCTGGTGCACCGCCCGCGCCTGCTGCTCGCGGATGAACCCACGGGGAATCTCGACCCGCGCAGCGCCGCACTAACGCTGGCGCTGCTGCGAACGCAGGTAAAAGCGAATGCCGGTGCCGGCATCCTGATCACCCATTCGCGCGCCGCGGCCGACACCGCCGACCGGATCCTCGTGCTCGAGCCCCACGGACTTCGCCCCCTGCAGACGCCATCGTGAAAATCTGGCGGATTTTGCTGTTGGCGCAGATTCGCGAGCAGCCGATGCGTTTTTTCATCACCCTGCTGGCGCTCGCCTTGGGAGTGGCGCTGGGTACTTCGGTGTACCTCGTCAACAATTCCGCGCTGAACGAATTTGGCCTGGCCACGAAGCGCCTGGTCGGCGAAGCAGACATCGTGATTCGCGGACCCCGCGAGGGATTTGATGAAAGGTTGTTCGTGGACCTGGCAGGAAACGCTTCGATCAGCACGGCCAGTCCGGTGCTCGAACTCGCGGTGTCCCTCGCCGACCGCAACGACACGCTCAAGGTGCTGGGTTTGGATCCATTTCGCGCGGCGACCTTGCAGCCGGCGCTCATCGGGGACATCGGTGATGGCGCATTTGAACTGTTCGCGCCGGACGTGATTTATCTGAGCAGCAGCGCGGCACAGGAGCTTAATGTGCAGCGGGGCGGATCGCTGCGGGTCGCCGTTGGCAATTCGACCAAGACGCTGCGCGTCGCCGGGATCCTCTCGGCCAACACCTATCCGCAGTCGCTGGGATTGATGGACATTGCCTCGGCGCAGTGGACCTTCAATGCCGTGGGTCGAATCAATCGCATCGATCTGCGCCTCGCGCCCGGCACCGACGTCGAACACTTTCGCCGCGAACTCGGTAAGAGTCTGCCCGCCGGTGTGCTCGCCATTGCGCCGCAGGTGGAGCGCGACCGCGCGGTGACCGTGACGCGAGCCTATCGCGTCAACCTCAACATGCTGGCGCTGGTGGCTTTGTTTACCGGCGCCTTTCTGGTGTTCTCCACGCAATCACTCTCCGTTCTGCGCAGACGGCAATCGCTGGCGCTGCTGCGCGCACTGGGCGTGACCATGAGCCAGTTGCGCCGCGCCTTGCTCGGCGAAGGTCTGGCGCTGGGGTTGGTGGGCTCCCTGATGGGCGTCGTTCTCGGAGCGCTGATCGCCGCTGCCATCTTGAGGTATCTCACCGCCGATCTCGGCAACGGGCAAATGCGCGCGGCGGGCGCTTCGTTGCACTTCAGCCCGCTCGCCATGCTGGCATTCTCTTCGGTGGGAATTGTGGTGGCGGCCATCGGCGCCTGGCTGCCGGCACGCGGCGCCGCCCGCCAACCGCCGGCGCGCGCCCTGAAGGGCGGCGACGGCGACTATGGCGACGTCATCAGAACAGGCTGGCGATCAGGGGTCGCCTTGTTGCTCCTCGGGGCAGTGCTGGCGTGGCTGCCGCCGATCCAAGGACTGCCGGTGTTCGGCTATGCCGCTGTCGCAGCGCTCTTGTTCGGCGCGGTACTCTTGGTGCCCGTCGTCACCATGAAGGGATTGGATCTCGCTCCCCGCACGCATCGCGTCGTGCTGGACACCGCGGTGGCGCAGCTTCGCCAAAATGTCGGCCTGTCCGCCTTGAGCCTGGCCTCCATCATCGTGAGCTTCAGCCTGATGGTTGCGATGGCCATCATGGTGTATTCCTTTCGTGTGTCATTCGATCATTGGCTCACCAAGCTCTTGCCGGCGGACCTGCAGATGCGCGAACCCCTCGGCAACGACACAGCATTCTGGTCGCAGGAGGACCAAGCGAAACTCGAGGCCATCCCCGGTGTGGCGCGCGCGGAGTTTCGGCGAACCCGCCAAGTGCTGCTCGATTCGCGGCGGGCGCCGGTGACGCTGATCGCCCGCGGCCTGGACGACGCGCAAGCCGCCGCCGAATTGCCGCTGCTGCAAAGCGTCCCCACCTCCGGTATCCATGCGAGTCCTGCCGCATGGATATCCGAAGCGCTGCAGGATCTGTACGGTTACAAGGTCGACGACAAGCTGGCCATACCCCTGGCTGGACAGATGCAAGAATTTACCGTCGAGGGCATCTGGCGCGACTACGCACGTACCTCCGGTTCCGTTGTAATCTCAAGACAAGCGTATGTGGCAGCGACCGGTGATTTGACCGCCAACGAAGGCTCGGTATGGCTAAAGTCCGGCGCCGCAGCCGACGTCGTGGAAAATCTGCTGCGTGCCAGCGGTAAAAACGGCCGGATCTTGGAGATCACCAGCAGCGCCGCGCTGCACGAGCGGTCGCTGCAGATATTTGATCGAGCCTTTGCCATCACCTATGCGCTCGAAGCCATCGCAGTCATCATCGGTCTTGCCGGCGTGAGCTTTGCCGCGAGTTCAACGGCCCTCGCCCGCCGCGCCGAGTTCGGCATGCTGAGACACATCGGCATGCTGCGCAGGCAGATTGTGCGACATGCTGGCCAGCGAGGGAGTGCTCACCAGCGCTTTCGGCGTGATCTACGGTCTCGTCTTGGGTGCTGCATTGAGCTTGGTGCTGGTCTATGTCATCAATCGGCAATCCTTCAATTGGAGCATCGATCTCACGGTGCCCGGCTGGCAGCTTGCCCTTTTGAGCCTTACCTTGATTGGCGCGGCCGCCATCACCGCCGTTTGGAGCGGGCGCGCCGCGATGAGTCAGGATGCCGTGCGGGCCGTACGCGAGGACTGGTGAAAACCAAACCCCCGCTGGCAACTTACCTGCTGATCGCTGCCGCCACAGCTTTGATCGCGGCATCCGGCATCGCTGCATCCGGCACTGCGGCAGCCGGCACCGACTACGCCCCGGTCACCCCCGGCCATAGCTCTGGTATTTCCCGCAGGACTTCGGCAGTCATCCCGCATTTCGCACCGAGTGGTGGTACGTCACCGGATGGCTCACCACGCGAACAAGGCGAATCACTGGGTTTTCAAATCACCTTCTTTCGCACCAAACCCGACATCGACGCCTGCAAACCCAGCGCCTTCGCCGCGCATCAACTCATCATCGCGCACTGCGCACTCAGCGATCCCAAGCGCGGCCGTCTGTGGCAGGATCAGAGAATTCGCCGCGCCGGATTCGGATTGGCGGAGGCCGCAGAGGGCGACACCCATGTCTGGATCGAGCAGTGGTCGTTGGCGCGCGACGGCAAATCGTATTTAGCGAAGATCGCCGCTGACGATTTCTCGCTCGATCTTAAGCTCCTTGAAACGCAGGCCCCGCTCCTCAAAGGCGAGAGCGGCCTCAGCCGCAAGGGACCGCAGGAGCACTCAGCGAGCTATTACTACAGCCTGCCGCACCTCAATGTGTCAGGCGCAATCCTTCGCAAGGGCGTCAAATCCCGCGTCACCGGGGATGCGTGGTTCGATCACGAATGGTCCAGCGAATACCTGGAGGCGCAGGCCCAGGGATGGGACTGGATCGGCATCAATCTGGAAGACGGCGGCGCATTGATGGCGTTTCGCATTCGCGGAGCGTCCGGCGAGCAGCGCTGGGCCGGCGGCAGCTATCGAAACAGCGCCGGCAGCGTTCAGATCTTGCAGCCCGCGGATATCGAATTTCGCGGCGGCCGTCGCTGGAAATCGCCGCGAACCGGCACTGTCTATCCGGTCGAATGGCAGATTCGCGCGGGTGGGCAGGATTTTGAATTGCGCCCGCTCATGGATGATCAAGAGAACGATACGCGCCTGTCGACCGGCGCGATTTACTGGGAAGGAGCGGTCCGGGCGTTGGATCACGGCAAGCTCATCGGTCACGGCTACTTGGAATTGACAGGATACGGCGAAAAATTGCGGCTCAGGTGACCGCGACCCTCATTCGTGCAGCACGCGGTGAACCTGCTGGATGCACGCCGATCCCTCCCCGACTGCGGCCGCGACCCGCTTGACGCTGCCGCAGCGAACATCGCCCACGGCAAAAATTCCGGGGACGTTGGTCTCGAAAAACTCCGGCTGGCGCCCGTTTTTCCATAGCGCCGGCGACAAGTCCTCGCTGCGCAAATCGGAGCCGGTGCGCACGAATCCCTTGTCATTGAGCGCAATGCAAGAATTCAACCAGCGTGTGCAGGGCAACGCGCCGGTCATGAGAAAGACATGACGGATCGCCTGTTTCTCCGGTGCTCCGTCGGCCGTCTTCCAGGTCACGCGCTCCAGTTGATCCACTCCTTCGAGCGCGATGATTTCGGTACGCACATGCAAAGTCATATTCGGCAGTTCCTCGATGCGGCGGATGAGGTATTGCGACATCGATTCCGCCAACCCGTTGGAGCGCACCAGCAAGTGCACCCGCTTGCAGCTGCCCGCCAGGAATATCGCGGCCTGGCCGGCAGAATTGCCGCCGCCGACCACGATGACCTCCCCGTCGCCGCAGCGCCGCGCCTCGGTGCGTGTTGCTGCATAGTAAATTCCCATGCCCAGGAAGCGCGATGCATTCTCAAGCGCCAGCTGGCGATATTCCGCGCCGGTCGCGATCACGACGGCGCGGGCGCGCGCGGCGTGGCCATTGGCGAACTCGACCGCATAGGGCCGCTGCGCGCAGTTCAGGCGCAGCGCCGAATAGGCAGTTCTGATTTCGGCACCGAATTTTTGCGCCTGGACCAAGGCCCGCGATGCCAGCGCCAGGCCGGAAATGCCGGTGGGAAAGCCCAGATAATTCTCGATCTTGGAACTCGATCCCGCCTGGCCGCCCGGAGTGCCGGTCTCGATCACCAACGCGTCCAGCCCTTCCGAGGCCGCGTACACGCCGGCGGCCAAGCCGGCGGGCCCCGCGCCGACCACGATCACATCGCGAATGCGATCATCGTCGATCTGCTGATTCATCCCCAGGCACGCGGCCACCTCTTCGTTGCTGGGATTCTTGAGCACCACCGATCCGCGGCACACCACCACCGGAATATCCTCGACATGAACGTGGAAACGCTCCAGCAGGTCGCCAACCGACGGATCCGTCTCGACATCGAGATTGACGAAAGGATAGGTATTGCGCGTGAGAAACTGCTGCAGCCGCAGCGTGCCCGCGGAATGAGTGGAGCCGAGCAGTATGACGTCGCTGGCCTGCGAGGTGATCAGCGACACACGCCGCAGTATGAAGGCGCGCATGAACAGCTCGCTCAGTTCCGAATCGGTCTGCACGATGGTGCGCAGATGCGCCTCGTCGATCGCCAGCACCTCGCCATCCTCCCGCACGCGCATGCGCACCACGGAGCCGATGCCGCGCAGCGTCCCGACGTCGCCCGAGAATTTGCCCGGCGTGTGAACGACGATCAGCGTCTCGCCATTCAATGTCGGCTGAAAGATATCGATGCCGCCGGACAGCACCACGAACATCGGCGGGCGGTCGCCGGGCTCGGCCAGCACCTCGCCCTTGTGGATGCTTCTTTTGCGGCCATGCGCCGCGAGCCGCGCGATTTGCACCGGCGTGAGCTGCGGAAACATCTGTGCGCTGCGCCCCGCGTACGCTGATTGAAAGGCGGTCCCTTCCACGCTTACCTGTGTGTTCATGAGCCCCGCTACGGTGAGGAGAAAACCGCAGATTCCCATAATAATGTACCGCCGGCAGGCACCCCACAAGAGGCTGGGCACCGCCACTGAAACCCGGTTAACAATGCGGCCATGTGTTCATGGTAGGCTCGGCCGATGCGGATAAGAGGTGCAGCATGAACGATAGCAAGGAACTCCTCACGACCACGCAGAAGGCGCGCACGCTGAACTTCGATGCGCCGAAGTACGGTACCTTCGCCGAGATCGGGGCCGGACAGGAAGTCGCTCGTGAGTTCTTCCACGCCGGCAGCGCCTCGGGGACCATCGCCAAGTCCATTTCAGCCTACGACATGGTGTTCAGCGACGCCATCTACGGCAAGGCGCCGCGATATGTGTCCCGCGAGCGCCTGAAGCTCATGTTGGATCATGAATACGATCTGTCTGGTCACCAGGCTCGCGCGCCACCCGCGGCGACACCACGACCTTCTTTGTGTTTCGCGACACCGTGGCCACCAGCAATCGCAAGGGCAGCCAACGACGCCCATGGCTGGATGGGTATTCGTTTTCAGACCGACGCCGAAGGGCGAACCCAGCGAAATCGTGCTGCACGTCCGCATGTGGGACAGGAGACTCGGTTCTGCAGCAACAGGCGCTCGGCATCGTCGGCGTCAACCTGATCTACGGCGCACTCTACTACCGCTCCGATCCGCGAAAATTGATTGAATCACTGCGCGGACAACCTGGACACGCGACAGGATCGAAATCGACATGCTGCGATTGTCGGGACCTGCTTCGATCAGGGTGGACAACCGCCTGATGGCACTGCATCTCGTCGAGTCCAGGCTGACCAATGCCGTCATGTTCGGTCCGCAAGGCGACGTGCTGCAGCCGTCCGAAGCGCTGTACAAGAAGGCGATACTCGTGGAAAGCGGCAGCTTCAGACCCGTGACTCACGTGAATGTGGACATGATCAACTGCGCCACGTCGCAGTTCGTTCAGGAGCCGCTGGTGAAGGGCAAGGAAGTGGTGATCCTCATGGAAATCACCATGAACAATTTGCTCTCCGCGGGCGCCCTCGATCCCCGGGATTTTCTCTCGCGGGTCGATCTTCTGGCGGACCTCGGCTTCACGGTGCTGATTTCCAACTACTCGGAGTTCTACCGCCTCACCTCCTATTTCCGGCGCTACACCAAGGAGATGATCGGGGTCGCCATGGGGATCAACAACCTGCTGGAGATCTTCAACGAGAAATACTACGAAAACCTCGAGGGTGGCATTTTGGAATCTCTCGGACGGCTGTTCCGATACGCCGTCAAGCTGTACATCTACCCGATGCGCGAGGGAGCGTACGAAAAATATTTCACGGAGTGCAGCGGCACAGGGGTGTCAATCCATGCGCGTGCCTCGAATGTCCTGATCAACGCAAAAAACGTGCGGGTTGCCGACCATTTGTCGAATCTCTACGCCCACCTGCTCGAGAACCGCCATATTGAATCCATCACCGGATTTGACGAACGCGTCCTGGACATTTTCTCGCGCGACGTACTCAAGCAAATCAAGGACAACGATGTGCTCTGGGAGAAAATGGTGCCGGCATCCGTGGTGGAGGCCATCAAGCGCAGAGGATTATTCGGCCACATCAGCGCCTAGCGCTGGGGCTTGAATCAAATGCCGCTGGGTTTCCCCGCCAGCGCGCGCCGGCCTTCGGCAGCCTGCCATAGCAGCAAAATGGGCACGCCGAGAGCGACGTCCCGAGCTCTCTTCAGCAGCGATACGGCAAGCCCGAATTCCGCTCCGACGCCGAACAGCGGCGCAAGCACCGCGTAGGCGGCTTCCTGTACCCCCAACGCGTTGGGGACCAGAGAACCGGCGCTGCGCGCGGCACAGACCAGAGCTTCGATGGCGATCACCGATGCGAGATCGAGCCGCGTGCCGATCAGCCGGAAAGCGATCCATGCGCCGATCGCGCTGGCAATCCACCCGAAGAAATGCACCGCCACCGACAAGGCCACCCGCCCGCGGCGAAGATAGATCGCATCGAGCAGGGATGTCACCGCCTCGGTGGCCGCGCCCGAACCGCGTAGCATACGCGTAATGAGCTTTGCGGTCATGCGATGACCGTAGCGCTGCAACGCGAGAAACACAGCGCCTGCTCCCACCGCCAGCGCGAGGCCGATCAATGTCACGTGGGTGAGCGACACCACGGCAGAGGACTTCGGTGCGTGCACGCTCAGAATGATGAGCCCCAGGGCAATATAGGCTATCTGCGCCAGCATCTCGGTGGTCACATCGACGACCAATGAGGCGAAGGCGAGCGGCGGGGACACCGCGTCGAGAAGGGCGGCGCGCGCGCCGAGAACCAGCCCGCCCAACTGGGAAAATGGCAGCACATCCGCGGCCGCTTCGCGCACCATTCGCGCCCGGGTGAAAATCCAGGGAGTCGCCCTCGTTGTATCGGGCAGCAACACGTACCAGGCATACCCCAGCACCAGGAATAGCCCCAATGAGTACAGGCACAGAATGGCAAATCCGCCCCATCCCACGGCGACGGCGGCCGAGAGCACCGCGCCCAAGCCGACGTAGCTGATGAGGTACAGGCCGAGAGCGAGGCCCAGAACTGCGATGATGGTGAGACGCAATTTCATGCGTGCGGCGCGCCTGCGCCGTGTTGCTCAGCGACGCATGAAGCGGCGCGCCAAGCGCGCGAGTGCGGGGACGGCGAAGGGCCGCTTCAGGCGTCTGTCGTAAAGACTCATGCGGCGGCCGTTTTCAGCCAGGCAAATGTCGATCAGTTCGGCAACGTTGATATCATCCCCCACCGCCTTCGCCCCGGTCACGGTGAAATTATTGTCCTGTACGCCGCCTCCCAGGTCGCGGGCGGTGCCGATGCGTTCCCAAACGAGAAATGCCCAGACGGCCAGGACTTTGAGCTCGAAGTAAGGCCGGCGCCACAGCGGCATGGTGCGACGATGCCATGCGGCCCAATTGACGAAGAACAGGATATGACGCGCTTCTTCTTGTATGACCGGTTCGAACGTGTCGACCAGTTCCTCCGGAAAGAAACCGGACCGCTTGGCCGTTTCAAATAATCCAAAGGCGAAAAAGCTGTCGATACACTCACTGTATCCGGTCACCATGAAGGCCCATTCCGGATCGCCCTGCACTTCGTAGTGCGGCTCGGGCGCCAGCGCAATGCCATACGCCGCAACGAGATTGGACAACACATGTTTGTGCCGCCCTTCCTCAAACGCATTGAGTTCGATCGCCTTGCGCAGCAAGGGATCGGCGGTGACGGGCGCATACGATGCGACGTTGAGACGCGCACGCCCCTCGGTCTGCACCGCGATATCCCAGATGGGCAGACTCACCAGCCGCTCGCGTACCTCCGGATCAAGCTTGGGCCAGTCGATGACCGCCGGTTTGTAAGGATTGAAGGTGTCGAGCAGTGTCAGGCAGAAGAGTGTCTTGTGCGCATCGCTGCCGAATCGAATCGGCCCCTCGCCGACGGATGGTTGACCGCCCGAAGCTATTGAGATCGGCTGGTTCACGATCAGGCGGCGTCGTGTCTCGAGCGCAGGAACTGAAAGAATTCCACGCCCTCGCGCAGTCGGCGCTTCATCATTTCAGGGCTCGCGATCATTTCGGCCACGATGGACGCGATCTTCGATGGACGGAAGTAGAATTTTTTGTAGAAATCCTCGACCGACTGGAAAATCTCGGTGTGGCTCAAGTGCGGATAGCTCAAAGGCGCGATCTGCGTGCCTTCCTGGGTGAGCAGATCGATTTCCTCGTTATAAAGCCAGCCGTTTTCCTTCGCCTGGCGGTACAGGAAGGTGCCGGGATAGGGAGCCGCCAGCGACACCTGGATGGTGTGCGGGTTGATCTCCTTCGCGAAATCCAGCGTCTCTTGGATCGTTTCCTTGGTCTCGCCGGGCAGGCCCAATATGAAGGTGCCGTGAATGACGATGCCGAGTTCGTGACAATCTTTGGTGAAGCGCCGTGCGAATTCCACCCGCATGCCCTTCTTGATGTTGAACAGAATCTGCTGATTGCCGGATTCATAGCCCACCAGCAGAAGACGCAGGCCATTGTCTTTCATGACCTCCAGAGTCTTGCGCGGCACATTGGCCTTGGCGTTGCATGACCAGACCACGCCGAGTTTGCCCAGCTCCTTGGCCAGAGCCTCGACCCGCGGCAAATTATCCGTCAGGGTGTCATCGTCGAAGAAGAATTCCTTGACTTGCGGGAACGCCTGCTTCGCCCACTTCATCTCCGCAACGACGTTCTCCACCGAGCGCACACGATAGCGATGTCCGCCCACGGTCTGCGGCCACAAGCAGAAAGTGCAGCGCGATTTGCAGCCGCGCCCCGTATAAAACGAAATGTAAGGGTGTTTTAAGTACCCGCCGAAATATTTTTCGACGTTGAGATCGCGCTTGTAAACCGGCGTCACCCAGGGCAGTGAATCCATGTCCTCGAGTACGTGGCGATCCTCGTTGTGAACGATGACGCCCTCGGCGTTGCGATAGGAGAGACCCTTGATGTCCTTCCACGACACCCCGTCGGCAACTTCCTTGATGGTGAAATCAAATTCATTGCGGGCTACAAAATCGACCGCGTGCCCCGCAATCAGGCTTTTCTCGGGTTCGACCGCGACTTTCGCGCCGATGAAACCGATTTTCACCCCCGGATTGATCGCCTTGATCATCTCGGCGGTCTTTACGTCCGATTTGAAGGACGGCGTGGAAGTGTGCATCACCACCAAATCGCGGTTTTTGATCTCCGGAACGATGTCCTCGAAATTCAGGTCATGCGGCGGTGCGTCGATCAGCTTCGAGCCTTCCACCAATGCGGCCGGTTGCGCGAGCCAGGTCGGATACCAGAAGGAGCGCACCTCACGCTTCATTTGATAGCGGGCGCCGGCACCCCCATCGAAGCCATCGAAGGAAGGGGGATGTAAAAACAGGGTTCTCATAGGTATTAGGTCCTCGCGACTGCCAAATATATCATGGGCAGCGATCCTTCCTTTAGTCTCCTGCTAATGGCATGAGTTCGCAATAAAGAGGGCAATCGATCAATTGGGACGGCCTGGGCGTGGCTTTGGGATACAAAGCTCGGAACAACGGAGATCAGCGTTGGGAAATTACGTTGACGGCCTATAAGCAAAGATGAGACGGTCACTAGCGGGTCGATGATAGGTTCCAAATTCCACACAGCATTGCTTCTCGTTGCGCTGGTGGTTTTCGCTTGGCCGCTGATGGCGCGAAGGCCGATCCTCCTGCGTGCGCATTATTATTAAAATCAATAACATGCCGGAAGCATACCCATTTTCAATCGAATAGCGCTCTAATGTTAAGGGGATAGACTCGACCGGGGCTTAAGAGGGCGTGGGGATGTCCGGCAATCGAAACTTTGTCGCAGCCATTGCCGCTCGGTACGGACCGCGGCTGCGCCGGTTTCTGGCCGTCCGCCTGCGCAATGCCGATGACGTGCCGGATCTGGCCCAAGAAGTCTTCTTGCGCCTCTTGAGAATCGAGGGATATGAGAACATCCGCAGCCCCGAGGCCTATCTTTTTACCATTGCGAGCCATGTAATTCATCAGCATGCGGTGCGCCGCACCAGCGAATCTGTCTCGGTTGACATTGCGGAAGTGTTCTCGGAACTCAGAGTCTCAGAGAACGACGACCCGCCCGAACAGGCCGCGCACGCCCAGCAAATCGAGGAACTCGAACGCATGCTCGCGCTCCTGCCCGTGCGCGTCGCGACTGCCCTGGTTCTGCACCGAGTCGCGGGCTATTCGGTCCAGGAAGTCGGCGATGAGTTGGGCGTATCGCGCGAGACCGCCAAAAAATATCTGGCCCGGGCAGTCGAACACTGCCGAAATTTACGGGCCGCGGAGAGCATCAAAGGATCATGAGAATCAGATACTCGAACGGAAAGGCTCATGCCGCGGTTGTTGCCGAGGCGTCGGAGTGGTTCATCGAATTCCGCGCCGGCGATGTGCACGGTGAGGCACGGTTGCGTTTCATGGAGTGGCTGCGGCGCTCCCCGGAACACATCCAAGCGTATCTCGAAGTGTCGGGCGCGTGGTCGGAGCTGCCCGGCTCCGACCCCGAGGGCAAATTCGACATCGCGTCCATGATCGCGCGCGCGCGAAATGAATCCGATGTCACTCCGCTAGCTCCTGTCAATCGCGGCCGGCCTCCTCCCAAGCCCGCGGCGAAACTGCGCGCCTTCCGCACGCTCCAGCGGCGCCCCGTACTGGTCGCGGCCGTCCTGGTGCTGCTCGCGTCCGTCTCGGCTTTATTCGTGTGGATCGACGGTGACAAAGTTCGTTCCTATTCCACCGGGATCGGCGAGCAGAGAACCATTCAGCTCATGGACGGATCGACCGTCGAACTCAACGCACGATCGAAAGTCGAGGTTCGCCTCAACGACCGTCTGCGCGATGTGGCGCTGATCGAAGGCCAGGCGCTATTCCGCGTTGCCAAGGACAAGCAGCGGCCCTTCGTGGTGCGGGCGGGGGAGGCCCAAGTGCGCGCGGTCGGAACCGAATTCGATGTCTACAGGAAGCGGACAGAGACCGTGGTGACCGTCGTCGAAGGCCGGGTCGAAACCCTTCCGGGATCGGACGGCGCCGCGGCCATCGTGATATCCGCCGGCGAACAACTTACCGTTCTTCCGCATAGCGTGACAAAACCCACGCGCGCCGACACCATCGCAGCCACGGCATGGTTGCAGAAACGACTGATATTCGAAGAGACGCCTCTGAGCGAGGTTGCCGATGAATTCAATCGGTACAACCGCAGGCCGCTGACTATCGATGACGCTGAGCTCAAGAGGCTCAAGATCAGCGGCGTCTATTCCTCGATCGACCCCGCCTCGCTCATCAACTTCCTGCGCAACCAGAATTCGATCCGGGTCATAGAAACGGAGGATCAGGTGCGCGTTGTTCGCCGCGAAGCGCACTGACCATACCCATTTTTTATGTGACAACGCTCTACTGTCATGAGAGACGGCAGTCATGTCGGCTGGCCGGCTTCAAAAGCCTTTTAATAGGCACGGGAGCGTTTTTGCGCCTTGCGGTCATCGCGGCTGGTGTTTATCACTCCATGGTCGGCATTGCCGCCGCCGACAATGCGGGCGCGTCTGCGCGCAAACCAACCCACATCGCGGCGCAAGAACTGGGCCCGGCGCTCAAACAGCTCGCGCAAAGCCTCGGACTGCAGGTCCTCTACCTTTCCACCACGGTTCGCGAGGTGCGGACGCACGGTGCGAACGGAGACATCACCGCCAACGAAGCCTTCGACCAGTTGCTCGACGGCACGGGTCTCACTTACCGCTATTTGGACGAGAAAACGGTGACCGTCATTCCGCTGAGTGATATCTCCCTTTCAGAGGGAACCGGGTCGTCGCTGCCGCTGCCTGCAGGCAGCGCAACCGCAGCCAATCCGCGCGCGCAGCATGCCAAGAATCGTGGTTCCAATGGCATTTTGCTTGCCCAGGCAGTGCCGGGTTCCGCGCAGCAGGCACGAACCGCGTCCGCGGATTCCCAACCTCTGCAGGAAATCGTCGTCACGGGCTCACGCATTGCCGCACCGAATGAAGTCAGCACCAGCCCCATACAGGTTATCTCGGCAAAGTCCATCCAGACGTCCGGCAAGACCGACATCACGGATATCATCAATCAACTGCCGCAGATGTTCACCAATGATCTGGGCCAGGATCTCGGCAACGGCACCTCCGGTCTGACCAGCGCCGGCGGCGTCTCCACCGCGGACCTGCGCGGACTTGGACCGGGCCGTACCTTGGTGCTGATCGACGGCCGCCGGCTCGGGGCGGGTTCGCCCAATACAGCCATCGCACAACCGGCTGCCGACCTCGATCAAATTCCTGTCGGCCTGGTTGATCGTGTCGAAGTGGTCACTGGCGGCGCTTCCGCGGCCTACGGTTCGGACGCCATCGCCGGTGTCGTCAATTTCATCCTGAAGCGGGACTTCGAAGGCTTCCAAGTCGATGGCCAAGTCGGTGAGAACTGGCACCACAATGACGACGCGTTCATGCAGGGCCTGGTGCGGCAATTCGGCTACGCGCCGCCGACGGGTACAGCGCCGGACGGGAGCAACCGGGCTTTCTACACATTGATGGGTACAAATTTCGCGGACGGGACAGGTAACATCACGGCTTTTTTGAGCTATCGCCACGCCGATCCGGTCAAGAGCAATCAACGCGATTACGGTGCGTGCCAATTGAGCCCGATCCAAGATGTGCACAACAATGTCACCGGCATCGCGTGCGGCGGCTCCTCCAACTCGAATTTCTTCAAGCCGGTCACCGGGCCCTACGCGGGTACTGCGTACAGCGTCTACGGGAACAGTTTCGTCCCTTGGGGAACTATCGTAACGACGCCCCCGGCCGTCTACAACGGTCAGCAAGACATCTCCCTGACGCGCGAAGACGATCGCTACAACGCTGCCCTGATGGCGCACGCGGAAGTCACGGGCTCTTTTCAACCGTATGCCGAGTTTTTTTTCATGGACGATAAGACGCAGCAGCAAGTGGCGCCGGCCGCCCTGTTTCAGAACGCCAATCCACTCGATCCCACCGGCGCAGGCGATTACTACATCAATTGCAGCAATCCGCTGTTGAGCCTGCAGCAGCAGGCAATCCTGTGTACGCCGGCACAGATCCCGGCCGATAGGGCGAACCCCGGATCCGCGACCGCGCAAGTGATCATCGGCCGCCGCAATATCGAGGGCGGCGCGCGTTCTACCGAATTCGAGCACACCAACTATCGCGCCGTGTTCGGCGCGAAAGGCGATTTCGCAGACGCATGGAGCTATGATGCCTACGGCCAGTACTTCTACACCGCATTTTTCGATTCAAATCAAAAGTATCTGAATTTCCAGAGCATCGCCAACGCGCTGCTGGTGACCGGTACTGCCGTCAAACCGAAGTGCATAAGCGCTGCCCAGGGTTGCGTTCCGTACGACATTTTCTCGGACGACGGCGTCATCCAACCACAGCTCGATTATCTTTACGAGCTCGGCACTGCGCGGGGATCTTCCACCTTGCGCACTCTCCATGCCGATATCACCGGCAGGCTGGGCGAGTATGGCGTCAAATCACCACTCTCGACCGAAGGCCTGGGAGTGAATATCGGATTCGAGCACCGCAACGATCATGAGCTCCTGGAACCGGATGCCGCCGAGGAGAGTGGCCTGCTGTCCGGATTCGGCAGCGCCGTCGCGCCAATCGACAACAGTATTTCGGTGACGGAGGAATTCGTGGAACTGCGGGCGCCGCTGCTGCAGGACAAGCCGGGCGCCAAGGAGCTTCTATTCGATACCGGCTACCGCCGTTCGGATTATTCGACAATCGGCGTAGCCAATACCTACAAGTTCGAGGTGCAATATGCGCCTACCGCGGACTACCGGTTCCGCGCCTCCTATGACCGCGCCATTCGCGCGCCGAGCGTCGCTGAGGCCTTCACCCCTCCCATTGTCGGGATCACCACCGTCGGATCCGATCCCTGCGCCCCGCCCATCACCTACAGCCTCTTGCAATGCGAGCGCACTGGAGTGTCGATGAGCCAGTACAACAGTGGTTCAATCCCGCAGGGAACGGCCGCGCAGTTGTCGGAGGAAACGAGCGGCAATCCGAACCTCAAGCCCGAACAGGCGGATACCTACACCTTCGGGGTGAATTTCGCGCCCAGCCGGATTCCACATCTCACAGGCAGCATCGATTACTACCATATTCAGATCAAGGACGAGATCGGCGTCATCCCCTACCTCTTGGTCCTGACGAATTGTGCGGATACCGGCAACCCCCTGTACTGCAGTCAGATCGTGCGCCAACCGCAGACCGGAAGCCTGAACGGCAATAGCGTCGCGGGTGGCGGCTACGTCATCCAGGAGAATTACAACTTGGGCACCGCGGTGAACAGCGGCATCGACGCGCAGCTGAACTACAAGCTCGGCCTGCCCGCAGGCTTTGGCGACCTGGAGTTCGGACTCAATGGGACTTACCTGTTGCATGATGAGACCACGCCGCTGCCGGGGTCGCCGACCTACGATTGCGCCGGGCTTTTCGGCTTCACCTGCCAAACAGTCAATCCTCGCTGGCGCCACCTGCTGCGCACGACTTGGGAGACCCCGTGGCATGTGTCCGCCTCGCTCACCTGGCGTTACATCGGCGCCGTTTCTCAGGACAATGACAGCTCCGATCCGACGCTGCATTTCTCGACCTTCAACGGATACGACTACGTCAACGCAAAAATCCCGGCATACAACTATCTGGACCTCCAGGCCGCCTGGAATGTCAACGAGCTGTTGCAGATCCGCGCCGGCGCCAACAATTTGTTCGACAAGGATCCGCCTCTCGTCAACACGGATATTGTCGCCGGCGGTGCTGCGAACACCTACAGCACCTACGACCTATTTGGTCGCCAGCTGTTCTTAGCGTTCACCGCGAGATTTTAGGATCATGGCTGCAGCAGAGAAAACGGCTCCGCAAAGTCCACGCCCCATGAAGCTTCTCATCGTCGACCGCGAGCCGTCGGTGCGCACCGAACTCGCGCAATTGTGTCTCAGTGCCGCCGATTTGCAGGTGGTTGGCGAGGTGGACTCAGGCGGAGCGGCCATCGACGCCGCGCAGAATCTGTCACCCCATGTAATGCTGATTGACGTTGCCTTGCCGGATATGTCCGGATTTGACCTCTTGCGCGGCGCCGGCGGCCTGGGGCCGCTGGGCATCATGACCTCACACCAACCGGACTTCGCCCAGCGTGCCCTGGCGGAAGGTGCAGTCGATTATTTGATCAAGCCGGTCCGCGCGGATCATTTCGAGCATGCGATCGCGCGGGTTCGACAGCGCTATCTACTCGAGCAGGCCGCACAAGCTCAATGGACGAGAGGACTCCTGGAACTTCTGGGAAGGCGGCCAAAGATTCTGGTCGGCGAGCGGCAACATCGGCTGTATCCCCTGGATGTCGAGAAAATCGAGTACATCCAGGCCGACGGCAATTACGTCACCATCCGGGCAGCCAATCAGGAATACATCAGCCGGGATACGATCAAGCGGTTGTCCGCGGAACTAGCCTCTTTTGGATTTGTGCGGATCGATAGGTCGATACTATTGAATATTCGGGCAGTCCAGTTTGCGGAGCCGGTGGGTCACGGGACGCTGGCCTTCACTCTATCTTCCGGAACGTGTCTGTACTCCAGCAAGACGTACCGCGATGCGATACTCGGCGTTTTGCCGTGGCATCATTGTCGCGCGGGCGCGCATCTCTAGAAACGTCATTAGCGCGCCGCGGAATTGCGGTGCTGCTTCTCACACCCTGAATATCGGGGTTGCTCCCGGTTAGAGAGTGCTCCATCCCACAAATCATCCGCGCGCAAACAGCTATGTAATGGTACCAACCATGAGGTTGGCCGACCGCATTGCGCAATGTCGAACGCCTTTTATCGTCCAGAACATGAGAGACGGCACGCTCGCGCACTTGAGCGGCGCAGCTACATTTGCCAATGAGATCCTCGCATGTCCGACTCGATACGTGCTCTGCGACGAATTGACGCGTTTATGCGCGGCCCTTGCCTACTCGAAAGGGACAAGGACCTTGGCCTGCGCCGACCTGCTGCATGTGCCGGCTGAACGGGTTTGGCTCGAATGGTGCGAGGCGCCCTGGCTTGCTGAGCTCACCCGTTATGGATTCAAAGCCGATGAGCGATTGATCGTCGCGGGTCGCCGCGGCGCTCTCATCCACTCCTGCGCCACGGGACGTCGCGGATTGATCCGGTCATTTTGGGCAAACGGAGATTCGGAATTAGATGTCCTCGCCAGCAGCATGGAAGCGTATTTCGATTTCGACACCGCGGATGGCGAAGCACCGGCTGCGCCGGACGGCTCAAATCGAGCGTCGATCGGCGTCTTTGATCGTGGCCTCGGGGAGACGGATATTCTGCGTCGTTGCTTTCGCTTTCGATACGAGCATACGTGGGCCGAGTACTACGCCCACTCGCCTCTCGCCCCTGAGCAAAGAGACGCAGTCGCGCGCCATGCCCTTGGCACGATTGCAATCGATATTCCCCTTTTGCTCACCTTTTTCCTACTCCTTGCGACCCGTCCGGGTCTGCCAAGGCGACCGCTCATTCTCGAGCGGATCAATCGAGCGCGGTCAAGGTCGGGCAAAGCCCCTCTCTTAGACCACATGGAGGTATTCGCGCCATTGATACCCGAGTATCGGTCCTATTGCGGTACAGGCTTGGGCGCTGAGCGGCGACCCCCAAGACTTCATCACGTGCGTGGACACCTGGTGCGGCGAGGCAGTCAGCTCTTCTGGCGAGTCCCGCACCTTCGAGGAAGCTGCCGCGCCGGTGTCGTTCGTTCGCGAACGGTGACATGGACCTTGGACGCGCCCGCGACAACGCGCATTGACCATCCTTGGGATCAGCCACATTTGGTCACGCAGCCAGGCGTTTCATCACTGCCTGAACGCAGCTAGTCACAATTTTTCCCCTTGAAATCCCCGACGGGTATTTTTCACGCCATAAATGTTTTGGCCAGGGAACGTCGAGATCGATGGTTGCGAGGTCGCAACGAAAGCGCGCTTCTGGTCAGACACCGTGTCCATTACGCTTTCGGGAGACGTTGCCATGTGGAAAAGACTGTTTATTGTCGGGATCGTGGCTGCTGCAGCCAGCGCGTCCGCCCTCGCGCAGCAACCGCCTGCGGTGGTGGCGACCACCGAAGAACCCTTGCAAGAAATCGTCGTCACCGGCTCGCGCATCGCGGCACCCAATGCCGTCAGCACCAGCCCGATACAGGTCATATCGGCCGAGTCCATCGCGACGAGCGGTAAGACCGATATCAACGATCTCATCATGCAATTGCCGCAAAACCTCAATAACGCCTTGGGGCAGGATCTGGGCAACACCACCAGCGGCTTGACCACCGCCGGCGGCGTCGCCACCGCCGACCTGCGCGGGCTTGGCCCAAACCGAACCCTCGTGCTGGTCGACGGACGTCGTCTGGGCCAAGGATCGCCCAACACCGCCATTCAATCGCCGGCGCCCGATCTGGACCAAATCCCGGCCGGTTTGGTCGAACGAATCGAAGTTGTCACCGGAGGAGCGTCGGCCGCTTACGGCTCGGACGCCATCGCCGGCGTCATCAACTTCATCATGAAGAAGAATTTTCAGGGCGTGCAGTTCGACGGCCAGTTAAACGCGAACAGACACGACAACAACAACACCTACATGCAGAACTTGGTGAGCGGTTTTGGTTATCCGCCGGTGACAGGAACCGCCACGACCGGCCGGCAACAATCATTCGATGTGCTGATGGGCACGAATTTTGCGGACGGTGAAGGTAATGTCACGGCGTATATGAGCTATCGTCACGCCGATGCGGTGCCCGCCAGCGCCTATGACTTCGGCGGCTGCGAGCTTTATCCGACCTATGCGACCACCTCGCATGGCAAGACCGTGGTGGGTTCGCATTGCAACGGTTCGGCAAACTCCAATCTATTTGAACCGCAGACGGGTCCGCAGGCCGGCAATGACTATTCCGTGCTCGGGAATAGTTTTGTGCCCTTCCCCACGGCGGGAACCAACCCGCCGGCCGCGTTCAATTCGCAGCCCTACATTTACATGTCGCGCGAGGACGATCGTGCCAATGCGGCGGTACTCGCTCATATGAAGGTGACGGACTATTTCCAACCGTATGCCGAGTTTTATTTCATGGATGATCGAACCAGTCAGGCGGTAGCACCTGCCGCAGCCTTCTTCGGGTCCAATCCATTCGACCCAACCCTGACCGGTCAATACCCGGTTACTTGCAATAACCCGTTCCTAAGCGCCCAACAACAGTCGATTTTATGTACGCCGGCGCAAATTGCCGCCGCCAATGCAAATCCGACTGCGGGCTGTAGCTTGGCGGCCGGGGGCGGTCTTTCTGCGAATTGCGTGGATCTTGGTATTGGACGCCGCAACGTGGAGGGCGTAGCCCGGCATTCGGACTTCGAGCACGAGAATTATCGCGCAGTGCTGGGCAGCAAGGGCGACTTGATCGAAGGCGGTGCGCTGATCTACGACCTGTATGCGCAGTATTACTACACGACCCTTACCAACAACAATACCAACTACTTCAATTTTCAGGCCATCGACAATTCATTGCAGGTCTACAACAACGCCGGAACGCCCACTTGCGTCAGCGGGCCGCCCTGTGTCCCCTGGAATATCTTTCAGGACGGCGGAGTAACCCAGTCGGCGCTGAACTATCTGTACATCAACGGTTTGAGCATTGGCGCCTCAACGCTGCGCACCGAACACGGCGAACTCACCGCGCAACTCGGCACCTGGGGCGTCACTTCGCCGCTCGCCCACGAGGGGGTGGCGATCAACGCGGGTTTCGAGCATCGCAACGACCACGAGTTCTTCCAGCCTGATTATGCCGAGCAGAATCAGCTGCTGTCCGGCTTCGGCAGCGCTTCGGCGCCCATCGACGAGAGCCTGTCGGTGATCGAAGGTTTCACGGAAATTCGCGCACCCCTGATTCAGGATATGCCGGGAGCGAAAGATCTGCTGTTCGACGGAGGCTATCGATACTCCAGCTACAGCAGCAACAGTGGGTCGAACAATATTGGATTCGAGGCCCACACATATAAATTCGAAGTGCAGTACGCCCCCATCCAGGATGTGCGTTTGCGCGTGGGCTACGACAAAGCCATTCGTGCGCCGAGCGTCATCGAACTGTACAACCCAGAAATCGTCGGACTGATTGCTTCAGGCAACGATCCGTGCGCGCCGCCGGTCGCATACTCAGCGGTGCAGTGCGCGAACCTGGGGGTATCGGCTGCCCAGTACGCCGCGAGCGTCGCCGGCCACGCCGTCAACGGAGTGAATCCCATCCCGCAGTGCATCGCAGGTCAGTGCTCACAATTGCAGGGCGGCAACCCGGCGTTGCAGCCGGAGCAGGGTGAAACATACACGATCGGCGTCAACTTCCAACCCAGCTTCCTGCCAAAATTCACGGCGAGCCTCGATTACTGGCATATTTTGCTCGAGCATGCGATCAATGTCCTGCCCGCGGCAAACATCATCAGCGGGTGCGCCAACAACGCCGATCCGGTGTATTGCGCCGCCATTGTGCGCGCTCCGGCAACCGGAGGTCTCCAGGGGTCGAACCTTCAGACGGGCGGTTACATCGTGCAGACCAACGTAAACTTAGGTTCGGTGCTAACGAGCGGCATCGATTTGCAATTGGCCTACACCGTGGATCTGCCGCCCGGCTTCGGCGATGTGCACTTCGACATGAACGGGAGCTGGCTACAACACTCCATCACCACGCCGGTGCCCGGCGGTCCCAGCTATGACTGCGCAGGCTTGTTCGGCTTCACCTGCCAGACCGTGAATCCACGATGGCATCATATTTTCCGCACCACCTGGAATACACCCTGGGACGTGTCGGGCTCCATCACCTGGCGTTACATCGCCGGTGTCGAGCAGGACGCCAACACCGGCAATCCCTTGATGGCGAATCCCAACTACGCCTATGACGAATACAACGGCACCATCAACTCCTTCAGCTACATCGATCTGGAAGCCAACTGGCGTCCAACCAAAATCCTGACCATCCGTGCCGGTATCAACAATGTTCTCGACAAGAACCCGCCTCTGCTGGTGGCGCAGACCGGAATCATCGCGGGCGGCAACGCTAACACTTCGGATGCATACGACATGTTCGGCCGCCAGGCATTCGTCGCCTTTACTGCGAAGTTCTAATGACAATACCCATGGCGACGCATGCGATTTGACATCAAGGCGATTGCTATCGGCATCTCCACGATATTGGCGGCGGCATGCTCGGGCATGCCGCCGAAGACCCCCGCCGCGGCGAACAACGCACCGGCGACAGCGCCTGCTCTTGCAGTTGCTCCGGCCGACAAGGTAGACGCCAGCCTCGTCAAGGCGGGCTATTCGCCCCTGATACATCAAGGTCGGGTCCTCTATTGCCGCAATGAAATCATTACCGGGCAGCGCATCGCAACGCGGGTTTGTCTGACCGCGGCGCAGCTTCAGGGTGAACAGCAAAACGTTCGCGAAGCCAAGGATTTACTGAATCATCCTTCCTACAATTGCCAGGGAGCTTCCTGTAACAACTGAGCAATCGCGCGACACCGCCTCAGATTGAGATGCCGTGCATGTTCAGGCGATCGATGGGACTGGGCTTTGTATCCTTGAGCGTTGCGGTGCTCATCGCGTTGTGCAGCTCGACGCCTGCACTCTCCGTGACCGAATCGCCTCCGCCCCTGCCGCAGGCCGCGGCAGAAGAGGATGGAGCCACCCTCGAGCGCCGTGTGGGCGCCTTTGTTCGCGCAATCACGCGGAATGCCGGAATGTCCGATGGCGATTCGCCCGTTCGCTGGAATACGCCGATCTGCCTGTTGGTAGTGGGACTGGCCACAGAAGACAGCAGAATCGTGGCGGATCACCTATCGCAGATCAGCTCCTCCGCGGGTGCGCCCCTCGCTCGCGCGCCCTGTCGGCCAAACTTCATCGTCATCGCCACTGCCGAGCCGGATGATGTTCTGAAGGAGTGGTATGCCAGAGATAAACGGCTCTTCGGCGATGCGAGTTCCGCGCAGATTCGCCAATTTCTCGAGAGTTCTGAGTCCCGACCCGTGCGCGTCTGGTACAACATCGACTGGGGCCGCAAATCCGGGATGCGCAATGGCCATTTCGTCCCAAGCAACGCGCGGGCGGAGTCGTCAGCATTCGTCGGGAATTCGGTCTTCGATTTCCTTTCCATCTTCGCGATCATCGACACCCACCGCACGCAACACACCGCGCTCGACCGACTGTCCGACTATGTGGTGATGGCGGGACTGACCAACGTCGATCTTGACGCCGACCTGGGAGACGCGCCTTCAATATTGAGTCTGTTCGCTCCTTACACAGAAACGCAACCCCAGGGCCTCAGCCGATGGGACACCGCCTTCCTCAAGGCGCTCTATCAATCGGATCAGACCTCGCGCGCTCGACGCTTCGACATCGAACAGCGGGTCATGCATGACCTCTCGCGATAATGTGAAGTGGTGTGGCGTTGTCTGCTGCGGATTCCCCGCCGTGGACGTCGGGCCGAGGCGTTCATGTTTCCGTGACCGCTGCGGCAGCGCAACTTGATTCCCAACCGTCTGTTGTTTTGTGACTGATTTTCTAACGAAGATCCTTCCTTCTGGGACCGCAACAATGACGATGGCCCGCCGGATCTACGTATGTACGGGTTGGCCCGTAAGGCCTAGAATAACGGGCGAAACGATCAACAACTTTTTCAGAGATAGCTTTTATTCGGACGATCATCACCTCTCCGAAGAGCGCTCTTTTCACAGAACGCAACACCCCCTGAGGCGTGTGGTCCCTCCTCGATATCGGAGACGCCATATGCTCAACACAAGCACGTGCGCGAGTTTACGCGGCTTGGCCCTATTGCCTCCGCTCGCGAACTCCCTGACCACCTTCCCAGCGAGAGTTGCACTGATGTGCGCGTTGGCGATCCCGACCGCTGCGTTAGGGCATGGGCACCATCACTACAAACTCATCGACACGGGCACTCTCGGAGGACCCGCCAGCTCCTTGGGCTTCGAGGGAGAGCGCGACATCAACAACTCCGGCACCGTTGTTTCGCACGCGGAGACCTCAATCCCCGATCCGGCGTGCTATAGCCAAGACTGCCTGATTGGTCGCGCCGTGGCATGGAAAGACGGTGTGCTGACCGACCTAGGTGCCTTGCCTCCCATCAATAACAGCGGCCCCCTTTGGATCAGTGATTCTGGATTGGTCGTTGGATTTTCCACAATCAGTGAGATTGACCCGTTGACCGGCTTTCCCGAATTCAGGGCGGTACTCTTTACTGACGGCAAAGTCGTCAATCTTGGAAATTTCGGCGGAAATGAGAGCACAGCCTTCGGTGTCAATAACCGCGGACTGGTAGTCGGATGTGCGACCACTGCGATGCCTGGTCCAGGTTTCTGTCTTGGTGCTCCTCAGCAGAGCCGCGCCTTCCTATGGCGCGATGGGAAGATGACCGACCTTGGCACGCTGGGTGGTCCCGACGCGTTGGCGCAATTCGTGAACAATGACGGAGAGGTCGCAGGCTGGTCCTTGATTGACTCACCCAATCCGATTCAGCACCTGTTTCTTTGGAAGAACGGAAAAATGCGCGACCTCGGCAACATCGGTGGGACGGGCGGGACACTCATAAATGGCCTTAGCAACCGAGGGCAAATCGTTGGCCAAATGAACGTGGTTGGCGACCAGTTATTCCGTCCGTTTCTGTGGGACGGAGACACGCTCAGGGATCTAGGTACTCTCGGTGGAGACTTTGGGAGCGCATATTCGCTCAACGAATCTTCAGAAGTCGTTGGGTGGGCGCAAACAGAAAACGACGCTGCTGCGCACGCCTTTCTGTGGCGAAAAGGGCTGATGATTGACCTTGGGAGCCTCGGCAACGACCCAATCAGTGTTGCGTTCGCGATCAATTCACGGGGCCAGGTCGTTGGTGGAACACTGGACAATCGTGGTAACTGGCTACGCGCTTTTGTGTGGGACAAAGGTTCCATAGCAGACCTGAATTCCCTGATTTCCCCCGATCCGAGTGTGCAACTAACTGTCGCCCTCGGCATTAATGAAAGAGGGGAGATAGCTGTTCAAGGTGTGCTCGCGAACACGGAAACACGCGCGTTCCTGCTTGTCCCTTGCGACGAAGGGCATCCTAACGTTGAAGGCTGCGACTACAGTCCAAGGCGCCTAGAGGAGAAACGCTGGAGTTCCGAAGGAGAGCAACATGAACAGGCGCTCTTGCAGACTTTCCCTCACCAACACCACTGAAAATGAAGGTGGCCACAAAGGTGGCCACAACCATTTGAGTAGACTCATGTAAGTATTGGTCGGGGCGACAAGATTCGAACTTGCGACCCCTTGCACCCCATGCAAGTGCGCTACCAGGCTGCGCCACGCCCCGACCGAGGGACCGAATGATAGCCCAATTGGGCCTTGAGGGTTGAGTCCGCTGGCCTCAGCGGCGAAGAATCTTGATCAGCTCTTCGAGTTCCAGGCGCATCTGATGAATGAGCTGCTGGCTCTGATTGAGGTCGACCTGCGCATCGTCGCCGGTGAGGCGATTGCGGGCGCCGCCGATGGTAAAGCCCTGTTCATACAGCAGACTGCGGATCTGGCGGATGATCAGCACGTCCTGGCGCTGATAGTAGCGGCGATTGCCGCGCCGTTTGACCGGCTTGAGCTGCGGAAACTCCTGCTCCCAATAGCGCAGCACATGCGGCTTGACGCCGCACAGATCGCTCACTTCGCCGATGGTGAAGTAAC
Organism: uncultured Gammaproteobacteria bacterium; assembly: GCA_963831765.1. GTDB lineage: Bacteria > Pseudomonadota > Gammaproteobacteria > Steroidobacterales > Steroidobacteraceae > Bog-1198. The sequence continues at coordinate 55,282 of CAWHRH010000006.1, read as the reverse complement.
GCTTCCCCGGGATCGGCGGCAGTTCGCTATTGTTGCTTGGTTCCAGCATATGCCTCGACGCGCGCCTTCAGTTTCTGACCAGGACGGAATGTGACAACGCGACGGGCGCTGATGGGAATTTCTTCACCGGTTTTCGGATTGCGGCCGGGACGGCGATTCTTGTCGCGCAAGTCGAAATTGCCGAAGCCCGAGAGCTTCACCTGCTCGCCGGACGACAGCGCCGCACGAATCTCCTCGAAAAACAAATCCACGAGTTCGCGTGCCTCGCGCTTGTTGAGCCCCAATTGATCGAATAGGGCTTCGGCCATTTCTGCCTTGGTCAGGGCTGCCATGCTTATTGATCTCTTATTGTGGCGCTCAATACATCCCGTAACCGTGCAACCACTGCGGTTACCACGGCGTCTGCGTCAACGTCAGTAAGAGTGCGGGAAGAGTCCTGTAAAATCAAGCCTAAAGCGATACTTTTTCGTCCAGTTTCTATGCCCGGGCCCCGATAGACATCGAACACCCGCAGCTCGCTCAACAGACCTGACGCGCTAACAGTAACATTTTCCTGCAAAACTGCGAGAGGCACGCTTTCGTCGACCACGATCGCCAAATCTCGACGCACGCTGGGAAACTTCGATATCTTTTTGAATTGCAATGGCTTAGCTCTAAATGCTACCTGAATTTCTAGTTCAAATAAAAATGCGCGTCACCGGCAGATTGAGTGCCTTGCACGACCTGCGGATGCATCTCGCCCAACCAGCCGACCGCTGTCGCCACGGCGATAAATTCGAGCGGCACGGCCGGGGCGCAAGACCTCGAGCGCGTCCGGTTCGAAACGAACATCTGCCTCATCATCCGGTAAGTCTTAAGCATATTGGCGATGTCCGCTTTCACATCGTAGAAATCGATGGCCTCGCGCGATGCTGCCCCATTGCTCCGGCCAGCGTGCGCCGGTGGCGATGGCGGCCAGCGTCTCGATCTCCTGCAGTTGATCGCCCTGCCCGGTCTCTTGCAAGACAAACTTCTTGCCAATCTCGAACAACCGCACCCGCGTCTGCTGTCGCCGCAGATTTTCGCGGCAGGCGTGAACCAGCCCGGGCCACAGCGACACGCGCATTTCGCTCAAGTCCGCGGAAATCGGATTGGCGAGTTTAAGACTCGGCACGTCGGGGAACAGCTGTTGCTGCAATATGGGATCGACGAAGCGTAGCTGATGATCTCGCGATAACCGCGATCGGCCATGGCCTTCAGCAATCGCTCGTTCGCGACGCGCGCTTCGGTGGACTGACCCGCGATTTGCGGCGCGATCGCATGAATCTCCGCGATGCTGTCAAAGCCTCGTAAGCGCGCCACTTCCTCGATCAGATCCGCCTCGATGCTGTATATCGAACCGATGCGGCGGCTTCTGCACCCGCCAACCCTCGGCCGTGATCTCGACCCGCTCGCTGATCGCCGGCATGACCGCATGCGACTTCGTCGTCGGGCACCGCTGCGCCGAGCAAGCGCGTGACCCGTTCGCGACGCAGCCCGACCCATGTGCCCGCTTCGAGCACGCGGCGCTCGATTGACCGCGCGTCACTTGCGCCGGTCCGGGCACGCCGCCGGCGCAGTCCATCAGCAACGCGTCGCGCGCTCGATGGCGACGAGCCGGCAAGGTCGGATCGACGCCGCGCTCGAAGCGCTGCGCAGCATCGGTGAACAGTCCCAAGCGCCGCGCGCGTCCCGCGATCGCGTCCGGCGCGAAATGCGCCGACTCCAGCAGCACATCGGTCGTCGCATCGGAAATCGCGGTGGCTCGCCCGCCCATGATGCCGGCCAGGCCGATCGCGCCGCTGGCATCGGCGATGACCAAGAATTCCGGATCGAGTTCGTATTCCTTGTCGTCGAGCAGGGTGATGCGCTCCTTCGGCCTTGGCCGCCCGCACCGTGATTCCCTGGTTCAGCTTGGCGAGATCATAGGCATGCATCGGCTGGCCCAATTCCGTCATCACGTAGTTGGTGACATCGACGATGGCCGAAATGCTGTTGATGCCGACGCGGCGCAAGCGCTCGCGCAGCCATGCCGGGCGACTGTGCATCGGGACGCACGCCGCGAATCACGCGCGAGGCGAACATCGGGCAGGCAGCGGCGATTCGAGCGCCACCGGGAAAGTACCGCTGCGCCCGCGGCGCCGTCGGTTCGACAGCGACCCGTCAGGTAGCGCCGCTCCTGCGCCGCCGCGTAATCGCGCGCGATGCCGAACACGCTCATGCAATCGCCGCGATTCGGCGTCGCATTCACATCCAGACACACTGTCATCGAGATCCAGCGCCTCGCGCACATTCTGATTCAGCGGCAGCGAGTCGGGCAGTTCCATGATGCCGTCGTGCTCGTCGCCCAAGCCCAGCTCGCGCGCCGAACACAGCATGCCGTTCGATTCCAGACCGCGCAGCGTCGCGCGCTTGATGATCACATCGTTCGGCAGACGCGCGCCGACCATGGCCACGGCAACCTTCAGGCCGGCACGCACATTGCTCGCGCCGCAGATGATCTGCAGCCGATTCTTGCCGTCGGTGGTCACCTGGCACACCGAGAGTTTCGCCGCATCCGGATGGCGTCCCGACTCCAGCACTTCGCCGACCACCACGCCGGAAAACGGCGGCGCCACCGGTGTCCAAGCGACTCCACCTCGAGTCCGGCCAGGGTGAGCTGCTCGGCCAGCGCCGCGGGTGATGCGCTGATGCGGCGTGAACTCCTGCAGCCAGCGATAGGTGACTTTCATGGGATGCTCTTCCGTCACGGAAATTGCTTCAGGAATTGCAGATCGTTTTCGAAGAACAGCCGCAGATCATCGACGCCATAGCGCAGCATGGCGAGCCGGTCGATGCCCATGCCGAAGGCATAGCCCTGCCAGTGTTCGCTGTCGATGCCCGCGGCGTTCAGCACATTGGGATGAATCATTCCGCAGCCCAGGATTTCGAGCCAGCCGGTCTGCTTGCAGACACGGCAACCCGTGCCGCTGCAGAACACGCACTCGATGTCGGCTTCCGCCGAAGGCTCGGTGAACGGAAAATACGAGGGCCGCAGGCGCATCCCCAAGGGCCGCTCGAAGAAGCTGCTCGACGAAGGTGTGCAGCATCGCCTTCAAGTTGGCGAAGCTCACGTTCTCGCCCACCACCATGCCCTCGACCTGGTGGAACATGGGGGTATGCGTCATGTCCGAATCGATGCGATACACGCGGCCCGGCGCGATCACCGCCAGCGGCGGCGGCCTTCGCACGCATGGTGCGGATCTGCACCGGCGAGGTATGCGTGCGCAGCAGCCGGCCGTCGGGAAAATAGAAGGTGTCGTGCATGGCGCGCGCCGGATGATTCTTCGGAATATTCAGCGCTTCGAAATTGTGGAAGTCATCCTCGACCTCCGGGCCCGCGACGCACTTGAAATCCGGCCTGCGCGAAGATCCGCTCGATGCGCAGGCGCGTGCGGGTCACCGGGATGCAGACTGCCCGGCTCCTGGCCGCGTCCGGGCAGCGTCACATCGATGGTGCCCTTGGCAAGCTCCTGTTGCCATGCCGCCTGCTCGAGACGAATGCGCTGCATCTCGAGCGCGGTCTGAATCGCGGCCTTGGCCTCGTTGATTCGCTGACCGGCGGCGGGGCGTTCGGCGGCCGACGAGCGCCCCCAAACCCTTGAGCTGCTCGGTGAGCAGCCCCTTCTTTCCCAGCAGCCGCACCCGCACTTCGTCGAGCGCGCCCAAGTCCGCCGACGCAGTCGACGTCGGCGAGTGCCTGCTCGACCAGCGCCGACAGAGGAGTCCGCTGAGCTCACGGCTTACGCCGCGAGGCTGGCCTTGGCTTTTTCCGCGATCGCCGTAAAGGCCGGCATGTCATGCATCGCCAGATCCGCAAGCACCTTGCGGTCGATGGCGAGACCGGCCTTGTTCAGACCGTCGATCAGCGTGCTGTAGGTCATGCCGCACAAGCGCGAGGCCGCGTTGATGCGCGTGATCCACAGCGCGCGGAACTCGCGCTTCTTCTCGCGCCGGCCGCGATAGGCATACTGACCGGCCTTGATGACCGCCTGCTTGGCCGTGCGAAAGACTTTGCGCCGGGCATTGAAGTAGCCCTTCGCTTTCTTGAGAATTTTCTTGTGCCGCCGACCGGCGACGACACCGCGTTTAACTCGTGCCATGTGTTATCTCCTGACCTTAAGCGTGCGGCAAACATTGCTTGATGCGTTTCACGTCAGACTCGCTGACGTGCATTTCGCGGCGCAGCTGGCGCTTACGCTTGCTGGGTTTTTTCGTCAGGATATGACGACGGTGGGACTGACCGCGTTTGAAGCCATTCGCTGTTTTGCGAAAACGCTTCGCCGCAGCCCGCTTAGTTTTCAACTTGGGCATGATCGACTCCTAATTTTATAGCCCTGCTCACAAGCGTCCCTTCTTTGGCTTGAGGACGCCGCTACAGGCGGGGTGGCAGATGTTTTAAGGTCTGCCGCTCACTTCTTTTTGGGCCCGAACACCATGACCATCTGCTTGCCTTCCATCAGCGGAGTTCTGCTCCACCACCGAATACGGTGCGAGGTCTTCAGAAATCCGCGTCAGTAGACGCCTGCCGATGTCCTGATGCACGAGCTCACGGCCGCGGTAACGCAAGGTCACCTTGGCCTTATCACCCTCGGTCAGGAAGCGGATGATGCTACGCAGTTTGACCTGGTAGTCCGCCTCTTCCGTCCCGGGACGAAACTTTACTTCCTTTACTTGAATCTGCTTCTGCTTACGCTTCGCCGCGTGCGCCTTCTTGTTCTGTTCGAACAAGAATTTGCCGAAATCCATCACTCGAACCACCGGGGGCTCCGCCATCGGCGAGACCTCGACGAGGTCCAGAGTCTGCGAGGTGGCCATTTGCAGCGCTTCCGCGCGTGTCATGACCCCTGCTTGGCTTCCATCGGCTGCGATCACTCGCACCGATGGTGCGGAGATCTCCTCATTGCGCCTTACCCGCTTCGACGTTGCGATACACGATCCTCCAAAACAAGTACGGCCGCGGCTCGCGACTTCGTCGCAAAGCAAGGCAGTGAGCTTCGGCGAGCTCCAAACTGCCGAGATCTTTGCCACCGCGCGTGCGCACGGACAGGGTGCGTCCCTCCACTTCCCGGTCGCCGGCGACCAGAAGGTAAGGGACGCGCTTAATTGTGTGCTCGCGGATTTTAAAGCCTACTTTCTCATTCCTCAAGTCCGTTTCTACCCGAAGCCCCTGATTTTTCAGGTTTTCCGCCACTTCCTGGCAATATTTGTCCTGGGCGTTGGTAATTCCCATCACCACGGCCTGTACCGGGGCCAGCCAGGTGGGCAGTTTCCCGGCGTGATGTTCGATCAAAATCCCGATAAAACGCTCCAAGGAGCCGAACATGGCCCGATGCAGCATGACCGGGGTGTGCTTTTGGCTGTCCTCCGCCGACGTAAGCCGGCGCCCAGGCGCAGCCGGCAGATTGAAGTCCACCTGCAAGGTGCCGCATTGCCAATCCCGACCGATGGCATCGCGCAACACAAACTCCAGCTTGGGACCGTAGAAGGCGCCCTCGCCCGGGGTTTAGCGTCGTTTCGATGCCGGCGGCCTCGCAGGCATGACGCAAAGCCGCCTCGGCCTTGTCCCAGATCTCATCCGACCCGACCCGCTTGGCCGGCCGATCCGAGAACTTGATGCGAACGTCCTCGAAGCCGAAGTCGCGATAAATGCTCAAGATCAGCTTGGTGACCTTCGACCGATTCGGACGTGATCTGATCGGGAGTGCAGAATATGTGCGCATCATCCTGGGTAAAGGCCCGTACGCGCATGAGCCCGTGCAATGCGCCGGAGGGCTCATAGCGATGCACCGCGCCGAACTCGGCGAAACGCAGCGGCAGCTCCCGGTAGCTGCGCAAGCCCTGCTTGAACACCTGGATATGCCCCGGACAGTTCATGGGCTTTAAGGCAAACACCCGCTCATCGGGCGTCTGCGTCATGTACATGTTCTCGCCGAAGGTCTCGATGTGACCCGACTTGACCCACAGCTCGCGGTCCATCACCTGCGGCGTGTTGACCTCTTGATATCCCGCCTCGATCTGGCGCTGGCGCATGTAGGCGATCAGCTGCTGAAACAGCGCCCAGCCCTTCGGATGCCAGAACACCGCGCCCGGCGCCTCTTCCTGGAAGTGGAACAGATCCAGTTCCTTGCCGATGCGCCGATGATCGCGCTTCTCCGCCTCTTCCAATCGGGTCAGATATTCCTTGAGCTGCTTTTCGTTGGCCCAGGCGGTGCCGTAGATCCGCTGCAACATTTCGTTGCGCGAATCGCCGCGCCAATAGGCGCCCGCCACCTTCATGAGTTTGAACGCCTTGAGCTTGCCGGTGCTGGGGACATGCGGACCGCGGCACAGATCCTCCCAATCGCCCTGCCCGTAGAGACTGATCGATCTCGCCCGGCGGGAATGGCGCTGATGATCTCCGCTTTGTAGTGCTCGCCGATTTTCTTGAAATGCTCGACCGCAGCATCGCGCGGCATGACGCGCCGATGCACCGGCAGATCCTTGGCCGAGATCTCGGCCATGCGCTTCTCGATCGCCGCCAAATCCTCGGTCGAAAAGGGCCGCTTGTAGGCAAAATCGTAATAGAAGCCGTTGTCGATCACCGGCCCGATGGTGACCTGCGCGTCCGGGATACAGCTCCTGAACCGCATTCGCCAGCAAATGAGCGGTGGAATGCCGGATGATGTCCAAGCCCTTCCGGATCCTTGTCGGTCACGATGCTCAACGTCGCATCGTGCATCGATCAGCGCCGAGGTATCCACCAGTTTGCCGTTGACCTTGCCGGCGAGCGCCGCCTTCGCAAGCCCCGGGCCAATGCTCGAGGGCCACCTGCGCCACCGAGAGGCGGATGGTCGAAGTGCTTTTGGCTACCGTCGGGAAGAGTAATCACAGGCATACAGACATCTTATAGAAGGGCTCACAACCCAACACTTCAAGGGATGGTGCGCGCTAGTGGGATCGAACCACTGACCCCCACCATGTCAAGGTGATGCTCTACCGCTGAGCTAAGCGCGCTCGGATGGGCGCGAAAGATACCGGATTCGCCGCCGCCAATAAAGCAATACTAGCTGGATCCGTTGAAATTCACTCCTTTTGAGGCGTCGGCGCGGGTTTGGCGACGTACCGAAATTGGATCTCGCCGATGGTCACGATGTCCCCGTCGTTGAGCACCTGCCGGGTCACCTTGCGGCCATTCACGATGACGCCATTGGTGCTGTTGAGATCCTCGATAATGGCCTCGCGCGTGCCCGCCAGGATCAGGGCATGGTGGCGGCTCACCGATGAGGAATCGATGTGCAGTTCGCATCCGGGCGCCCGGCCGATGCGGGTGCGGCGGCCCAAGGGATGGCTGATGCTGCGATCGCCATCGATTCGGATCAATTCCGGCGCCCATTCGGCGGCTACGCCGGCCGGCGCCGCCGCGAGCGCCGATCCCAACCTTTCCATGCTGGTCTGAATTCGACCCAAGACGTTGGCATTGTTGCTTTCGCTGCGCTCCAGCCGGCGGATAAGGAATTCGCGCTCCTCCAGCGCACCGCGGGTTCGTTCCAGCGCCGCCCGCAACTTATCGCTCTCCTCGTTCAATGCATCGAATGCAGCGCTCTTGGCCGCGAGTTGCTCGGTCAACCGCTTCGCATCGCCTTCAATCGCCTCGATCGGCCGGCGTGCCTCCTTCAAATGCGCCATGAGCACGGTCATCTCCTGTTCATGCGTCTCCGCCTCGGCCTCATATTCGGCGATTTGCGCGGCATGTTGCGCCTGCAACTCCCCGATGCGCCGCTTGTCCTCGCTCGAGTTCGCGCGCGCTTCACTCAACGCATGATCGCGAGCCGTCAGCTCAGCGCTCAGCCGGGTGCGCTCCTGGTCGGCCGCGGCCAGCGAGGCCGCCCACTCGCTGCGCAGCTGTTCGACCTGTCGCAACTCCTTTGCCTGTTGAGCGCTCGCGGAAGCCTGTAGCCCGGCCGCACTGCGCATTTTCTCGATCGTGGTGACGTGAGCGCCAACCTGGAATTCGAGATTCGCCACCTGGCTTTGCAATCGATCGCGCTCTGACTCCAGTGCTTCGCGGCTGCTGTCGGCGGCACCCGCACGCGCGTCCAGATCACGCAGCAAATTGAGATCAAAGCCCCGGCGCCAATCACGGCTGCGCAGAAGTTCCAGGTACGAATGGGCTTGGGACTTTGCAACTGCGAGATCGGAGCGCGCGCCGCCGACCTCCAAATCGCTGCGCTTGCATTGCGAGGTGAGTTCAGCGATCGCTTGCTTGCTGACCTTGAGCTCGGCAGTCATTGCATCGACCTGCCGGCGAGCCGACGCCAACTCTGCTTCCAATTCCGTCCCGCTCTTCGCCCGTGCTTCCAGGGCGGGCACCACCTGGGCGTGCTCCTGCTGCAGGGCCGTCAGCTGTGCATCGCGTTCGCCGAGAGAATGCAACACCTGGGCAATCGTGGCTTCGCGCGAAACCAGCGAATCGCGCAAGGTTCGTGCCTCGACCTGATGACGCTCGGACTCGCGCAATGCCTCTTCGGTCCTGGTCCGCGCCGCCTCGGCCGCGGCGGCCCGCTCGGCCATTCTCTGCTCGATTTCCTGCGAACGCGATTGCTCAGACTCGAGGGCGGCTCGGGCCGCCATCAGATCTTTCTCCAGCGCGGCAGCGCGCGCGGCGGCTGCCGCCTCGGCATCGTGCGCGCGCTCGTAGGAGCGCGTCAGCGCCTCCAACTCGGCGTTCTGACGAGCGATGCGTTCCTCAACCGAACGCACGCTTTCGGCCAGCGACGGCAAATCGATGGGTGATCGGACGAAGTCCGGCGATGCACGCTGCCGGAACCGGGGCCACGCGGGCGCGATGCGTGGTCCATGCGCACCGCATCATCCGCCACGTCGGGATCGAACGTCACACCCTCGAGAATCGGCAGCTTGTCGGTCTTATCGAGATCCACCTCATGCAGTTGACTGTTCTCTTTAGTCATGACCCCTACCCCGCTCGGGTGTTCGGCAAACCGAACGCCGATGCCTTGAGTTTTTGGATTTCATCCCGTACTCGCGCGGCCTGTTCAAACTCCAGATTGCGCGCCAACTTGGTCATTTCAGCCTCGAGCTTCTTGATGCGTTTTACCGCCTGCTCAGGCGCCAACGGCGCAACTTCGGCACCCGAACCGTAGCGCTCGTTGTCTTGAACACCGCGTGCACCTTCCATCACGTCCGCGACCGCCTTGACGATGCTGCGCGGGGTAATGCCATGTGCGGCATTGAATTCGATCTGTTTGTTGCGGCGCCGATCGGTCTCGGCGATGGCGCGTTCGATCGAGCCGGTGCGCACATCCGCATACAGTATGGCCTTGCCCTGAATGTTGCGCGCCGCCCGGCCAATGGTCTGGATCAACGAACCTTCCGATCGTAGGAATCCTTCCTTGTCGGCATCGAGGATGGCCACCAAGGATACCTCAGGCATGTCGAGGCCCTCGCGCAGCAGATTGATGCCGACGATCACATCGAATTTCCCCAACCGCAGGTCGCGAATGATTTCCGATCGCTCGACCGTCTCGATGTCCGCGTGCAAGATAGCGCACCCGGACTCCGTGCTCGCTCAAGTACTCGGTCAGGTCCTCGGCCATGCGCTTGGTGAGCGTGGTCACCAACACGCGCTCGTTCACCTGGGCGCGCAGGCGAATCTCCGACAACAAGTCGTCCACCTGGGCTCGCACAGGGCGAATTTCCACGGCAGGATCGGTCAATCCGGTGGGGCGAACCACCTGTTCCACGACCTGCCCGGAGACCCGCTTCTCGTAAGCCGCCGGCGTCGCCGAGACGTAGATGGTCTGCGGCGCCATATGTTCGAATTCCTCGAATCTCAAGGGGCGATTGTCAAGCGCCGAAGGCAAACGAAAGCCGTATTCGACCAGGGTCTCCTTGCGCGAGCGATCACCCTTGTACATCGCACCCAGCTGCGGAATGGTCTGATGACTTTCGTCGATTACCAGCAATGAATCCTTCGGCAAATAATCGAACAAGCACGGCGGCGGCTCGCCGGCCTCGCGTCCGGAGAGATAGCGGGAATAGTTCTCGATGCCGGCGCAATAGCCGACCTCCTGCATCATCTCCAGATCGAACAGAGTGCGTTGCTGCAAGCGTTGCGCTTCCACCAGCTTGCTGGCGGCATTGAGCTCAAGCAGTCGCGAGCGCAGTTCGTCGCGAATCTCCTCGACCGCCTTTTGCACCCGTTCCTTGGGCGTCACGTAGTGAGTGGACGGATAGACCGTCAGACGCGGCACCTTGCGCAGCACCTCACCGGTCAACGGATCGAATAAGCTCAAGCTCTCCACTCGATCGTCGAATAACTCCACCCGCACCGCTTCGCGCTCGGATTCCGCGGGAAAGATATCGATGACATCGCCGCGCACGCGGTACGTGCCCTGCTGAAGATCAAGCTCGTTGCGCGTGTACTGCATGTCCGCAAGCCGGCGCAGCAGCTTGCGCTGCTCCAGCATGTCGCCGCGCGACATGTGCAGCACCATGCTCAAGTAGGCCTGCGGATCGCCCAAACCGTAAATCGCCGACACGGTGGCCACAATGATGGAATCGGGGCGCTCCAATAGCGCCTTGGTGGCCGACAAACGCATCTGTTCGATGTGTTCGTTGATCGATGCGTCCTTTTCGATGAACGTATCCGAGGCGGGCACGTAGGCCTCAGGTTGGTAGTAGTCGTAGTAGGAAACGAAATACTCCACCGAGTTCTTCGGGAAGAACTCCTTGAACTCGCCATACAGCTGCGCGGCCAGCGTCTTGTTGTGCGCCAGGACCAAAGTGGGTCGCTGCACCTGCTGGATGACGTTGGCGATGGTGAAAGTCTTGCCGGACCCGGTGACGCCCAAAAGCGTCTGATGCGCAAGACCGCTGCCAAGCCCGTCGACAAGCTTTTCAATCGCTTGCGGTTGATCACCGGCAGGCAGGTAATCAGAAAAGAGTTCGAAACTCATTTCAGGCATTCTCTCACGTTGAGGCTTTCTACGACACGCGCCCTGGGGCACGCTGTGGCGCGCGCAATACAAACGACCTCTGTCATAAAGCGGCGCAGTTGCCTGGCGCCACTTCGACTTTTTCCGTACACTGAAACTGTCGCATTTAACATAGGAATTTCCCTTGGCCGTCGTACTTTCCAAGCGCGTTCAAAAGGTTAAGCCCTCCCCGACCCTGGCCGTGACCGCGCGAGCCGCCAAGCTCAAAGCCGAGGGCAAGGACATCATCGGACTGGGCGCCGGCGAGCCGGATTTCGATACGCCGGTCCATATTGCAGATGCGGGCGTCGATGCGATTCGCAAGGGGATTACGCGCTACACGGCGGTCGACGGTACCGCGGAACTCAAGGACGCCATCATTGCCAAATTCAAGCGCGACAACGCGCTGACCTACGAGCGCAGCCAAATTCTGGTGTCCTCGGGCGCCAAGCAGACCTGTTTCAATGCCTGCGCTGCTCTGCTCGATCCGGGCGATGAGTGCGTGATTCCCGCGCCCTACTGGGTGTCCTATCCCGACATGGCGTTGCTGGCGGACGGCGTTCCCGTGAGCGTGTATGCCGGCCCGTCTCAGGGCTACAAGATCACCGCCGCGCAGCTTGAGGCTGCGATCACGCCTCGCACCAAGCTGTTCATCATCAACAGTCCGAGCAACCCGACCGGGGCCGCCTACACCAAGGCGGAACTGCAGGCACTCGGCGCGGTGCTCGCCAAGCACCCGCAGATCGTCATCGCCTCGGATGAGATGTACGAGCATATTTACTGGGCGCGCTGAGCCTTTCACCAGCTTTCGCGCAGGCGAATCCTCAGCTCTACGACCGCACCATCACCATCAATGGTGTTTCGAAAGCCTATGCGATGACCGGTTGGCGCATCGGTTATTGCGGCGGACCGAAGGAAATCATCGCGGCGATGTCGACCATCCAAGGTCAATCCACATCAAATGCATCGAGCATTTCACAGCGCGCCTCCACCGTCGCGCTGAACGGCGATCAATCCTGTGTCGCCGAGATGAACAAGGCATTCAAGGCGCGTCACGACTTCGTGGTCGCCGGGCTCAATGCCATTCCGGGAATATCCTGCTTGGCCGGCGCCGGCACTTTTTATGCGTTTGCGCACGTCGAGGGTGCAATGCGCGCACTGGGCGTCAAGGACGACAACGAATTTGCCGAGTACCTGTTGGTGCACGCGGGCGTGGCCGTGGTCCCGGGATCCGGATTCGGCGCACCGAATCACATGCGCATCTCCTTTGCCTGCAGCATGGACACCTTGAAAGATGCGCTGCATCGCATCGAACGCGTGCTGGCGGCGCCGGCGGTGGCGAAACGCGCTTGATTCAGCGCGTCCGTCGCGAAGGTACCAGGTGAACTACAAGAACCTAGGCACCACGGGTCTGAAGGTCTCGGAGCTGTGCCTAGGGTGCATGACCTACGGTGTGCCGGAACGCGGCGATCACCCTTGGACACTGCCGGAAGATCAAAGCCGGCCCTTGATCCGACAAGCGGTGGAGTTGGGTTTCAATTTTTTCGATACCGCCAATATCTATTCGGACGGCACCTCCGAGGAGTTTCTCGGCCGGGCTCTGAAGGACTTCACCCAGCGCGATGAGGTCGTGATCGCGACCAAGGTCTACGCCCCGATGAGCAAGGGAGCCAATGCCATAGGGTTATCGCGAAAAGCAATATTCACGGCGATCGACGCGAGCCTCAGGCGGCTCGGCGTTGACTATGTGGATTTGTATCAAACTCACCGCTGGGACTACAGGACTCCTATCGAGGAGACCATGGAAGCCTTGCACGATGTGGTGAAAAGCGGCAAAGCTCGATATCTCGGCGCCTCTTCCATGTGGGCCTGGCAGTTCAGTAAAGCCTTGCATGTGTCCCGGCAACACGGTTGGACATCTTTCGTCAGCATGCAGAACCATTACAACCTGCTGTACCGCGAGGAAGAACGCGAAATGATGCCCCTGTGCGCCGATCAAGGAATCGGCGTGCTGCCCTGGAGCCCGCTCGCCAGGGGGCGCCTGACGCGCGCCTGGAATGAAGAAACCAAGCGGACACAGACCGATCAGTACGGCAGCACTCTATATGTATCCCATGCAGAATCCGATCGCCGAGTGGTGGAGCAGGTTGCGAGCATCGCTGCCGCCCGCGGGGTGCCCAAGGCACAGGTAGCGCTCTCATGGATGACGCATAAGCCCTTCATCACCGCCCCCATTATCGGGGCCTCCAAACCCCAGCATCTAATTGATGCCGTTGGCGCGTTGTCATTCAAGCTCGAAACCGAAGAAATCCGGCAGTTAGAAGCCCCCTACGTGCCCCACGCCATCAGCGGCCATGCCTGATTTCCTGGACGCAGGCCGAATTCCGGCGCTCGCTTTCTTGACTTAAGCCCCCGCCTTCCCGACAATCCGCGCCTCCTCCGTATTCCCCGGTAGCTCAGTGGTAGAGCGACGGACTGTTAATCCGTTGGTCGGCGGTTCGAATCCGTCCCGGGGAGCCAACCCTCCAAATCCACAGACGTCCACTGGCCGCCAGGGAGCACCACTACGCCTATTTAACTCACTGTTTTTACGAGTATTTGCGTCAAATCTGACGTCCATTAACGTCCGCCAATAGAGGTTGACAGCCACCCATCCGTGGGGGTATTTCTGGGGGTATCGGCAAGTAAACTCAGGCGATACCCCCAGGGTCGATACCCCCAGATGTCACTCACCGACACAGTGATCAAGGCCGCCAAGCCGGCAACGAAGAGCTACAAGCTCTTTGATGAGCGAGGGCTTTACCTTCTGGTGAAGCCGAACGGTGGCCGTCTTTGGCACCTTAAGTATCGGGTTGATGGTCGCGAAAAGATCCTTTCGCTCGGGGTTTACCCCGACTTGTCGCTTGCCAAGGCGCGCGATCGGCGCGACGAAGCGCGCGGTTTGCTCACCCAGCAAATAGATCCTGGTGCTCGCAAGAAAGCGCAGCGCCTGGCCCAGGCAGACACGTTTGAATCTATCGCGCGTGAGTGGCTGGCACTTCAAAAGCGCGGGCTGGCCGAAAAGACCTTCTTAAGAAAGCTCGGTTGGCTCGAAGACTTCCTGTTCCCCTATCTTGGCCGCCATCCCATCGCAAAAATCACGGCGCCCGACCTCTTAGCTGCCCTGAAACGCATTGAGGCCCGTGGCTTTCGCGAAACTGCGCACCGCGCACGCTCAACTGCCAGCAGCGTATTGCGCTACGCCGTGGCGACTGGGCGAGCCGAGCGGGATTTCACCGTAGATTTACGCGGTGCGCTCGCTCCAGTGGTGACTACTAATCGCGCCGCCATCACGGTGCCCTCGCAAATTGGGCAACTGATGCGAACGATCTACGCCTACCGTGGGCAGCGGCCAACGGAAGCCGCGCTCAAATTGGCACCGCTCGTGTTCGTTCGCCCCACCGAGCTTCGTGCCGCCGAATGGTCTGAATTCGATCTCACATGCAGAGCACCCTGAGTGGAGGATTCCAGCGAGCCGCATGAAGATGCGTGATGAGCACGTCGTCCCACTCCCCCGTCAAGCGGTCGAGATTCTGCGCGATCTTGAGACCATCACCGGCGGCGGGCGGTACGTCTTCCCTTCTCTCCGCGGCGCGGATCGACCTCTCAGCGAAAATACGGTTAATTACGCACTGCGCAGCATGGGTTATTCGGGCGAAGAAATTACTGGTCACGGCTTTCGCGCAATGGCATCGACCTGTTTGAATGAGCAAGGCTTCCCGCCCGATGTCATAGAACTCCAGCTTGCGCATTCGGAGCGCAATGAGGTGCGCGCCGCCTACAATCGAGCCACGCGCATCCCGGAACGTCGCGCCATGATGCAGACTTGGGCGGACTATCTGGACAAGTTGAGGATAAGCGACGCCAGAAACCGAGAAGCTGAAATTGGGCCGCCGGCGGACCGGGCTGTACCGCAAGACAACCGTCGCGAGACTGAATCCCTCCAGACGTAGGCAGGGCACCTATCTCTAAGCTCGAAGGAACAGAGCAGTTGGAAATTTTGGTATTTGGAAGTCGTTGATTTTTAACAACCACGCTCGCGGGATGTCCGTTGCAATTCACCCCAGAGCATGACAAAGCACCACTGAATCACGCGAAAGCCCCGCAACCACCTGGTCTGCCAAACCACATAGACAAAGCTAGGTGTTCGGGACTTCGAAGCACCATATGCGGGGAGCGATGCAGCGATGCAGCACAGGACTGCAGAGTTCTGTTCAGAACTGCGGCAATTTGATCTTGAGCAGGGCGTTTCTCACACGCACCATCTGTTCCGACATCCACTTGGGAGTCATTTCGATTTTCGCGGTTACCTGGAGTGGACGCGGTGCGGGTCCTTTCCCCTTCCCAAATTTCATCAAAGTGAGAATTCCGCCAGCGTCCGCAGCTGTGACGAAGCCATGGGCCAGAGCGTTGCGCAGGTCCACAATTCCAGAGTCAACTTTTTGCTCCGGCCGCCCAAGTTCATCCTGAAGGGCATTATATGTATTAGTTTCGACTTGATCTGACACCGCTCTTGCAAAAAGCGAGGTTACCCGGTTCGATGGTTGTTACCAGGCAATCATTGAACACACTAGGAGTAACCTCGCATGAGTCTTGTAAATCAGAGCATCATCAAGCACAAGATGGGTCTGCTAAATTTGGCTGAAGAGCTGCAGAACGTGTCCCAGGCCTGTCGAGTGATGGGCGTATCCCGAGACACCTTCTACCGGGTGAAGGAAGCCAAGGAAACTGGCGGTTTAGAAGCGCTTTTGCATAAGGATAGGCGCCGGGCGAACCTGAAGAATCGCATGGATGAATCGACCGAGCAGGCCATTTTGGCGTTTGCGTTGGAGAATCCGGCCGCCGGCCAGCATCGGGTGTCGAACGAGCTGCGCAAAAAGAACATCGTGGTGAGTCCGACCGGCGTGCGTTCGGTGTGGCTGCGCACGAATCTGCACACCTTCCGTCTGCGCCTGGTGGCGCTCGAGAAGAAAGTCGCCGAGGAAGGCATCGTGCTGACCGAGGCCCAGGTCGCGGCGCTGGAGCGCAAGCGAGAAGAGCAACTGGAGTGCGGCGAGATCGAGACGGCGCATCCCGGGTACCTGGGGTCGCAAGACACCTTCTACGTCGGCAATTTGAAAGGTGTTGGACGGATTTACCAACAGACCTTCGTCGATACCTACGCGAAGGTGGCGTTCGCAAAGCTCTATACGACGAAAACGCCGCTGGCCGCCGCCGATGTGCTGAACGACCGCGTCTTGCCGTTCTACGAGCAGCACGGTGTCCCATTGCTGCGCGTGCTCACCGATCGGGGTACAGAGTATTGCGGCAAAGTGGAGCAGCATGAGTTCCAGCTATATCTCGCCGTCAACGACATCGACCACACACGGACCAAAGCGCAATCCCCGCAGACCAATGGCATCTGCGAGCGCTTCCATAAAACAATCTTGAACGAGTTCTACCAGGTCGCATTCCGCAAGAAGATCTACATGACGCTGCAGGAGATGCAGACCGACCTTGACGCGTGGATCGACTCATACAATCATGATCGAACGCACCAAGGCAAGATGTGCTGCGGTCGAACGCCGATGGCGACGTTCGAGGATGGCAAACGAATCAGTCAGGAAAAGAATCTAAACTTGAACTGACAAAAAAATACCGGAGAACCGGGTAACTGTCAGATCGGGTCGGGACTACTACACATTATATTCGTTCACCAAATCAGACAAATAGCTTTGCTTTGTAATCCAATTCTCCTCGACCTGATCGCCGACGTTCAGAGAAGTGTGCGGTCGGGCCTCTCGACCAGGCGACGAAGGATGCGCCGCGTACAGCGCAGCTCGCAGGGCAACGTCTAGGCTGCCAAGATTGCCGAAGAGCTTCCCAAGCGCAATTGCGTAATGGGCGCTTTGATCTTGTGGATCGTTCTGGTCTTGAGTGCGCCCCAAATATTTTGCGACGAATGGCAGGTCGCGCACTAGACTTGCGAGCTGGTCTAGTCCTTCGAACGTACCGTTGGTGGGCCCGACTAAATTTAGTGCGGCATTAAGTGGTCGCGCAACCTCGTAGACCGGACCAGGCCAGCTGCCTTGCGACCAACGCGGGTCACCCGCTAAATCGCGTTGCCGGGTAGCGACCACGTGCCGAAGCAACAGCGCCGCATACAGAGTACTTTCCGGATCCCCGGCGCCAAGCAGCTGGTGCCCGACGCAGTCGACGACCTCCACCAGTGTTCGCACAGCGGGCGCTAATTGCTCCGGCGTGACTCGCCATCGCCCTTGTTCAATGATTCCACTATTAATCGGTACCTCGTTTACTTTGTATCTGTCCGGCATTCGAAAACGCAACACGCCGACCCGCCGTAGATCACAGTTATAGTTCTCGAGCCTGACCCAGTGTTGAAATGTTTTGCGCAGTGAATCCAAACGAACTGAGTCCGAGAGCTCAGCCAAGGAAACCCTGATTATCGGCGCTGACAGTGAAAACCGTTCACCACCGGACCACTGTACCGACACTCCATCAACATCGTTCGTGGGTTCCAACGTGAGTCGCTCGCCTTCGGGCCAGAAGCCAGCCAGAAAACGCGCCATCGTGTGATAGATCGACAGAACGGTCTTTGTGCGATCGACGCATGCGAGAAATAGCGGCGTCGAATAATCGAACAGCCACTTTATCTCTTCCCTGGTTTCGAATACCCACGGATCGTCGTTACTCTTGACCTGAACGGAATAGTAGTCAGTTACGATGGATCGTAGCCCCACGTTCTCGGTAAGCGTGCAGTACAGATCGATTCCGTAATCATCAACCGGCGCGACTGATGTGACGGTGCCCCACGTAGATAACAGAAAATGCGCGAGAACTTCCGAGCGGTTGGCAGAACGAAAATTTCGCGCAAGTGTACCAGGCATAATTTCCTCCTTAAACGAAGCTGCGTCGCTCCCTGCGTTCATCGCAAAATTCATTTTATACAGTGTTCGATCAGTCCGCGAATTGGATAGACGCGTCCAGCGATTCCGTAATGAAACAGCACAGCGCCCAAGGCAGGAATTCTTAGCGCGCCATTTCGATTTCGCGAACCGGCGGTTTGCGAGCGCGCTCCTAACAGTTTCGTGGCGATATATTCCTTCTCTGTTAACGGTCTTGGCATCTGCTCCACGTGTCGCTTGACCTGCGCCGCGATCTCCAGGTGCCCTTGGCGAGTAAGCTCATCGCTCACAGCCAGCCATCCACGACGCACTTCCTCGCGCGTGCGCAGCAGTTTCTCCTTGCCCGGTTCGATTTGGAGTTTGCCTTCCTTTAACTCCTGTGCAACGGCTTTGACGCGATCTCGGAAATGAGTCGACTCGGCTCGTGACATTGCGCGATAGATGCCATCTGACTTGCGGGGTCTCGTTTCACCCCGGACGTGCCGCGGCGTCGCGTTCGCGGCAACTCCCAATTCCCGAAGATGGTGTGCAAACCCGGCTCGCCATTCCCGCAAGGTGGCCTTGCGAATGTACAGCCGCTGCCCCTGCATCGCTTCTGGCCTTGAGAACCAGGTGGACATGGGGATGTGGCTCATCGGTATGCAGAGCCATTACATAGCGATGCTTGAGTCCGAACTCCTCCCTGGCGAAATTTCGCACCGCTGCCTGGACCTTCTCGGGCGAGGTCCCGGCGGGCATCGAGAAGATGAGTTTGTAGACGAGTCTTGGCGGCTGCTTTGGCTTATTGGGGGTCAGATTGACCTTCCCGCGTTCCTCGATCAGATCAAGATTCCATTCATCCTTTAAGGTGTTCGCGACGTGCTCACCCTGCAGGATCTCCCCGTCATCGGACTCAAGCTCCACTTCACCCTTCCGACCGATATAGCCAAGATGCCCCTGGACCGCTTTTGAGCTACTCGAGCCTTGATTGATTACCTTGAGCATGACTTCGGGGGTCCGTCCCACCGTGCGGGTAATCTGTTGGACCTGTCCTATCGAGAGCGACTGCCGGCGGCTGGGACCTCCCCGTCCGTAGCTGATAAAGTCGAATGGTGGTTCTTCCTCACTCATCGGGGATCCTCATACCCTTGCTGCCAACTCTTGGCGTTCGCCTGGAGCAATTTCTTGGTATTGACGCGCAGAGCCTCGCAGATCTTGAACATGTATCTAAATTGGTTCGACTCCGGGTCGTTTACCCGCTCTCCCCGGTTTACAGCTCGAGCGATCTGATTGATATTTCTGCCCTGCTTGCTGAGCTCCGTCACGATTCTCTCCAGAGTCAGCCACTCAGCTTTCGGCAGCGGCACAAGAGATCTCAGGTGGGAGCGGGTCAGGACCGACACGTAGGTGGCCGCCGCCATCCCCCGCGCCGCCGCCCGCTCGCGCAATAACATCTGATCGTCGGGCCGGATCCGCACCGTCAAGCGCGATTCCCGGGAGGCCCGCCCTGCCCCCTCTGGCGTCCCCACCTCTGCGGCGCTAGCGCCCTGCAGCATGAGGTCAACCAGACGCTTCAAAAGTGCCGAGTCGGACAACCCTTGGTGACGCGCAACGGCCGCGAAGCGCTCCTTCGTCTCCTTTGTCACCCAAGTTGTGAGGTGTGTTCCATCGCTCATCGTGAGCGACATTTGTAGCAAATAGCAGCCGTAAGGCAATCCTGCGTTTCTCGGTTTTTTCAGTGAAACTCAAACAAGCAGCGAAAACAACAACCCTCAAAATCGACTAATTCAAGCTGACCGCGAAGCTTACTCTCGTAGAAACAAAGTACATTCCACGCTAGTCGAGCACCTGCCTGAAAAACGTAATGGCGTCGTACGTTTGTTTTATCTCGTTCTTTTGACTCCAGTACGAATGCCCTTCCCCATCAAATATCTCCAATCGTACGTCCTTGTGGGCGCGCTCAAGCGACGCTTTCATAATTTGGGATTGCTCCACGGGAACGACACGGTCCTCCGAACCGTGCATCAAGAGGACTGGAATGTGAATCTCATTGGGCCGCTGGCTCGGTGATGCGGCACGCAAGGCCGCACTGTCTGTCTTGGGATCGCCGATCAGCTTTACCCAATGCGCATACAATAGGCCGTCGTCGTCATCCCGATTCCGCTCGTATCGCAAAAATGCCGGCAGGTCGCTGACGCCGGCGAGTGAAACGGCAGCTCGGTATAGGTCCGGCGTAATGACCGCGCCTGCAAGGGCCGCATAGCCGCCATAACTCGCTCCGTAGATGACGATGCGATCGGGCAGCGCGAGTTCGGCGTGAACGAGGTCGCCGACCGCATCGGTTATATCGTCCTGCATTAGGCGCGACCACTGTCCGTGTCCGGCCTCGGCGAACTTTGCACCGTACCCGGCGGAGCCGCGAAAATTGACCTGCAATACCAGCCAACCCTGGGCCGCGAACGCCTGCACAATGGGATCGAACTCTATGGAATCGCGCATTTCGGGGCCGCCGTGCGGCATCACGACCAGCGGCAGCTTGTTCGTGGACGAACCCAAGCTGGTCAGGTACGTCGTGATCTCCGTGCCGTCCCGCACGGTGACCTTGCGAACCGCGGTCGATGCCAACCGATCGGGATCCAGCCACGGGCGTCCCGACATAAGCAATTCGAGATGAGCTCGAGCAACGTCGTACAAATAGTAGTCCCCAGGATCGCGTGGACCGTCTACCCGGAGCAGTAAGTGTTTCTTGGTCCGATCGATTCCCGCGATCGCGACATTCGCCTGACGTTTGAAGTACTTGTTCAGCCCATCCATATGCTTCTGAAGCGCGGGATCCCGCAGCACATAGGTCAAGGTGTCCTGTATGTACTGCGCCCCTGCGTAGATTCCGTCGATATCGATCGCGCCGGTCATGTCGAAGTCCGGAACCTGCGCGATTGGCTCCCCCGTGGTTTTGGTATTGATATTGTAGGAATAAATGCCTGTGGTAGCCGCCCCCGCAGGACGCGAGATGATATATATTTCGTCCGCACCGGGAGCGGGGCCGGCGTAATGCCAGTCGGTTTTTTGCAATTCTTCAAGACCGTATTTGGTCAGAAAGGTCCACTCTTGGTTTGCCTGCCGAGCATGACCATAGACAGACACGGCGGTATCCGTGGCGTTGACGTCGTACCTCAGTACCGGTTCCCCATCTTTGACAGCCCAACCCAAGGTTTTTCCCCGTCCCTTGGCGATCAGCCTTGCCTGGCCTGTCATGACGTCCACATTGAAAAGATCATTTGACCATTCGGTCCGCGCCGGCATGATGATGTGGGTCGGATCATTCGGGACTCGCCCCGAAATCTCCGATAGGTCCAGGGATTCCTTGAGGATCTCCTTCGAGCCTGAAAACAGCACCGTCGCGTTGGACCCGTCGGCATCGATGGCCTCCACCCGAGCGCTCCTGGCGAGACCTTGCGTGACGAGCATTCCCAGCAATAGTCTAGTTTCCGTAACCCATTTTACCCAGACGGCCCGCAGGTGTTCCGGCGCGCCCAGGGAGATCTTGCGCAGAGAGCTTGGGGAATCCGAGTGTTCTGTGTCCACGACATATAACATGTCGCCCGTCTTTTCATCGGCCCGGTAGATAAGTGCTGCATGAGTGCCATCGGGCGAGAGAGCGGCATCCCGAACGACGTCTAGTCGAAATAACTCATCGAGGCTGTGCGGTGCCGCGGCGACTGGCGGGCAGAGCACACCAAACAGTACGACAATGGTGCTCGCCCTGGACACGTAATTACAGGTGTTCGTTGCCATCGTGTTGTTTCCAAATGCATTCACCCACAATCGTCTCACAATCGCGCGACTAACGGATGGATCTTCACAAGAGCTCTCTTATGTGAAAACTCTACTTCCCCAAATGGTCCTGTCTGTCAGGGAGTTAGAAGAGAACCGCGACCTGAAGCGTGCAAATAAGATTTTGCGCAATGCCTCAGCGTTTTTTGCGCAGGCGGAAATCGACCGTCTAGGGAAGCGATGATGGCGTTCATCGACGCACATCGCGGTGAGTACTGAGTCATATCCCAGAAGTATGATTTCCAATAAAAGGAGGCTATTGACTCCTTTATCGACACAGCTTCAGTATTGTTAGGACCCTCGAACATTGACTATCCAGAACATAGCAAGATTTAAAGTTAGCATTGTCACCGAGATACTAATGATGACTACTATGATCCAGCCAACTTTGCGATTGTTCACCAACAGTTTACGAGCGATATAACCGCTAGCATATGCCACAACAGCTAAACTGAGAATTAGCACGGAGTAGGTGCGATAGTGAGGAATTACGAAAATGTAGAAGACAGCGATAACCGCTGTTCCGATCGCGGCAATTGCTAACTCCGCAAAAAAAAGTCTTGCTACATCCCTCATCGATCCCATCGCCCTCTCTTAAAATATGCTGTTTCCGCGTCCACTAAACTGCTCACCCGGTCCAAACTTGAGAGAAGCTACTTACAGTACCCGTTAGCGTCGCATGTAACTGAACGAGCGATGTGCGAGCCCGTGGGTGTGTAAGTACCAGTCACAGTCATTGTGCCGCTAACACTGCTTACTTTTATCGAATCATATCCCTTCTGTGCGGCGGCCAAGCTCAATAGTGTTTTCAATCCCTTGGCGGCATCTACAAGTTTGCCTGATTCGGTCTTACAGTTTTTGCAAACCCAACCGTTCCTATGTTCGTTCTCCTTTTTGTCCATTAGCTGGAATGCTTTAGCGACAAATGGATCGAGGTCTTGGTTTCCAACCTTTTCTGCCTTTCCGTCCGATACCGCCTGTTGCGCAGCATGAACGTCAAGTTTTTGATCGGTACTCCATCCTTTCAAATTGAAATCAGTTCCCCAGCTATAAACATGCTCGACCGACCCTTTGGAATCCGTTACTGCGACAAACGTATGAGTCAGAAAGTCCCACCTTGATCGATCCCTATTTTCGCCAATAGCCAGTGCCTCCAAATCACGGTTGATAATGTAGGTGTCGAGTCCCGTCGGATCGACGCCATTGACAGAATCGTCATTAGCATACGCATACAGGTTCGCTTCATCTTTAGTTCCAATCGGATCCGTTTGCAAGAACCGTCCGAGCTGAGTCGAATAGTACCGAGCACGGTAATAATACAAACCTGTTTCGGCGTCAAAGTACCGACCTGTATATCGAATAGGATTTCCCGTGACGGGGGCAGTGCTTGACGCCTCTCCATATGCGCCGTACGCGTACTGGTCGTGAATCGCTCCGTCGGTACCCGGTACTGTCGTGTACTGGCTTGTGAATAGCACGCTGCCTTGGTGATTGCGATGATAGAAGAGCCATCCAGCACCGCCCGAATCGTCATACATTGCAACGCGACTGTCTGCGTCCTTGCCGTTCAGATAGAACCGTTGGCGTACCCCCGTCGCGCTCAATTCCGTGAGCTCATTTTGATCGTCGTAGACGAAGTACGTGATCGTCCCGTTTACGGACTTGGACCGCCGCCTACCAAGGGGATCATAACCATATGTCACGGTCTGACCATTGCCGACAGCTTGGCGCAATCGATTTTCCTCATCAAACTGGTAGGCAAACGTGCCATCGCTCGTCAGATTGCCGTTCAGGTCATAGCCCGGCGTGACGGAGCCGACTTGCGTGTATTGGTTGAGAGAGTTGGAGGAATAGCTTGTAGCGACTTTTGGCTGCTTCATCAGATAGGTGGCGTCTGATGTGCCCATCGATAATAACTGGTGCGCACCGCTGTGCGTATAACTGAGCGTGGCGGAGCCGCCATTGTAGGCATGGGTCAGAGTTTGAAGATCGTCATCAATTTCATAGCCAATGGCTACCGTCGTGCCATCGAGATACGCAATTTGGCTAGCTCGTCCGAGATTGTCGTATTGGAATGTGCTTAGCGTCGTCGGGCCCGCTGTCAATTGATATAGCCGTTCCCCGGCATCGTAACTGTAGCCTCCGGTCCAATTACTACCGGCTGACGTGAAGGCGAGCGTGCTTCGATTGCCGGAGGCATCGTATGTGTAGCCGACGTTTCCAACATTTGCCCCCAACGAATTGAGCAGCGAATCCGAGATCGAGTTTGTTCGTCCAGCGGTATCGTAAAAGTTCATTAGGGTTTGACCGTCGGCGGTAATAGCAATCTTTCGTGACGCAAGATCGTAGGTCGTAGTGAGTGTGCGAGCATAACCGTTCGTGTTGGCCGGCACGTTTCGATTGTATTCGCGATTGAGCGCATCATATGCCATAGAAACGGTGTAGCCACTTCTATTACGCTTCGCTGTTCTGTTGCCGTTGTTATCTAGCGTATAGGCTTCGTAGGAATTATCCGAGAAGGTCAGCAGCGTTTGGCGGTCGTATCCGTCATACCCCAGTGTTGTGAGATTGTTATTCGCGTCCCACTGCTTCCAAAGTAGGCCATCCGCGGTATATTGATATTGCTCATAGGCAATTTGGTCGGAAGTGCCGTAGGCCCGATAAACCGTTAGCGGTTCACCGGCCGCATTGTAGACCGTGTAGTCGACGCGCACCGGTTGTCCACTGCCGACTGACTTTTGGACTTTTTGGATTCGATCGAGCGGATCATAGCCGGTCTCAACGGTGTTGCCCTCAGGGTCGGTTTCGACAAGTATCTTATCGGTTGGCGTATAGGATTTAAGCCAAACTTGCGAGTTACCGTCAGTCGTCGCCGTGAAATTGCAATCCTGGCGGTTTCTAACTTCTGTTACTAGGCCGCCCTGCCAAATGTTCTGCGCAATAATACAAGTGGATACCGGTCCCGTAAATTGTGTGACCCGCCGGGCAGCATCATAGGCGAACAATGATTGGTTGCCCCGCCCAGTCGTTACGCTTGTAATGTTACCGACAGCGTCGGCACCGTACGACGTCGTCTGGTTGATTGCATTTGGATCGATCTGCACTAATTGGATGTCACCGCTCGCATCATAGCTTAATTTGGTTTGGACGCCGGTCGGATCGGTGTGCAATTGCAACAGCCCCACAGAGGTGTATGCGTAAGAATTCACGGGCGCCGTCAATACACCATTGTTTCTTCCGTCAGGAACCTGCGGCAATGTCGTCTGTGTGACCAAGCAAGTGGTCGGCGAATAAGTCCAGCTCCTTGTGTTGTTATTCGCATCTGTGAGTGTCTTGATGCCGCCGCAAGTGGGATCGTAAGTTGCACTGACGGTGAGTGTTGCTGGGGTTGTCGCCTGCCAAGGCGAACGCACAAGTGAGGACACATCGCCACGGGGACTATAGGTGAACTTATCCATCAGTCCCGCCGGGGTTGTGCGCGTAAAGACGCGATTCAGGCCATCGTACGTCGCAGTGGAGATGCGGACCAGTTCGTCTATGAATTCATTGGCGCGAGTCCAGGGATCGTAATAGACCGTATACGGATTGCCGGCTGGGTCTTGCCGTTCCCCGCGCGTGCCGCCAGTAATAAAAAAGTTGTAGGGGTTGCGGCTCGCCGGTGTCTTAATAGCGACCGCATCAAAGTACTGCGACACGCGCCACGTCGTATCGTAAGTGAGATTGATTTTAGGCGTCGTACTATCGGACGGCCCATAAATGGAACTAAAGTAGGGCCAGCACCGGGGGCGAGTGGTACGACTGGGCCATGGTCCCGTGTTGCAGTTGAGTTGTCCATACGCGTAGCGGCTAATATCACTCACCGGCGCCGGCGAGGTGAATGTAGCTAGTGTAGTTGCAGAGCAACTGTAATTGGCCGTATGGCCCTGATTATCCGTAACCGATTGAAAGACACAATCGTCCCAGTTTGTGTCTGCGCCGAATGCAAAGGTAAGTTGTCGACCCAGAGAATTTGATACCGAAACGAGCTGGCTATCGAGTGACGTCGTGTTGCTTGGAGGTACGTAAGTGAATGCTAGCGAAACGCCTTGTGGATATACCCAGCTAGTAAGGTAGTAACCGTGATGAGGACCATAGAAGTAAGGTTGATTGACATCGGTATTCTTGAGATGCCAGTAAGTAAAGGATTGGACGTCCTGTGAGGGCGACGTCAGTGTGAACGCAATTCCACTGGATGCAGTCACTACCACATCGTAGAACGGGGCTATAAAGGCTGAATTTTTGCTGAGTTTCCAATAGCTCGAGCCGTCGGCGGGGTTATAGCCACCGGGAGGATTGTAGGTTCCATCCGGCAGCCGGACAAAGGTCTTCGTGGTACTACCGGCCGTGTAGGTTACCGTGTTGTATCGGATCTGCAGGGCGAGCCAGCCCTGAGTCAGTGGCGCTAACACCCAGCGTCCAAGAAGTGCGGTGGGCGTCGACGGTTGCTGTGCGTAAAGTTGTTGTGTCACATAAAACGCGGTTAGGGCACTCGATGCGGACAGCACGGAGGACTTCCCCAGCGCTTCCATTCCGTTGGTCTGCTCGTCGACACGAATGTCCAAATTGTGCGACCAACCCATACCCATTCCCGGGCTGTGTGAGGACCCGGATTTGAAGGTGCGCTGGAATGATAGCTTGTAAGGAAATTTTCCCTGACCAACGGATATGTCCTCGGGCGCGGAGTACGTATAGTCACCGCTGGCCAGATCAACACCAAAGTCGCGGCTTCGGTCCTTGAACTGGTCCTTGAGGCCATCGGCACCCATGTCCGGCGCTGCATCATCAAATGTAGGCGGTGCCGCGGCGCTTCCGCCCTTAAAAGCTGTTTGCGTGGTATCCGTTATGATAAAGGCACTCGACACGCCATCGGGGGCGTAAGCGACGAATGCGCCACCCCGCTCGAAATACTGAAACTGCTGGCCGCTATTTAATACACATCCGGCAGGCTCGCAATCGCGGCCGGGACCAAGAAAGTCGTTGGAGGGTACAATCGCAAAGTAATTTGCGTTGGTATAAGTCGCGACGTTGGGATAGATAGTCAAATAGTTATCGGGGTTTACACCCGTCGGGTAGAGCAATTGGGAGTTACTGCCAAGCCCCACGAGGTAGTACTGCATGGCGGGGTTACTGTACGTTCCCCACATAAACCGGTGCGCTACTGACCCTGGATCCGGTGACTGCTGAATCTGTTCGAAAATACTTCCTTCGAGGAGATCCGCCGCGGCAGCCAAGGACTTGGCGAGCGCGGTCCGATTTGTTGCGTTTCCCGTTTCGCTATTGACACTCACCGCCGTGTCCACGTCGAGTACACTTGCCGCCTGAAGCACGCCATAGCAAGTTGGGCACGCTTTCGTATTGATGACTCCGACGAAGCTTCTCTTGTAGGCGATGCCCAGACTGTGATGTTGCTGGTGAACCGCACCAAGCATCCGGCTCTGTATCATCGCGGTGCGCGTGTACTCGGCGAGCCAGCCTGAATAGGTGCGCGTGAGTGAGATTTCTCCGGTCGGCTGCTGTGGCTTGTCCACGGGTTCACAGGTCGGCTGGCAGCTGTTGAAGTAAGTGCTCGGTGGCAACAGTGTGTCGTATTGCTGCTCCGACGTTAGCTTTTCTTGCAACCGTGAACTCACATCGCCCAAGCCGGTCACGATGAGAACGGGACTGATCATATCCACGAGCTTAACGATAGCAGTCGAGCCCCACTGGTCCATGTAGGTACCGCTATTCGCTACGTATGGGTGATCAATGCTCAATCGAATATCAAATCGGCGCGACGTTGGAGGGTCCGTACCGGTGTAGAGCGGTCCGACGGCAACACCGTCGACCATGAGTTGAAACGATTCGTCGGAATAACTTGAAGTGGTAACGTGGGTCGCATAGTACGTGCGTCGCCCGTAGATCTCATCCGCAAACAAGTCCTGTGTCATCAGGACATTGGTGGTGTTGAACTGCATCAATTCGATGCGCTGCTTCACGCGATAGACGTCGGGAATGTTTCCCGTCCAAGTGTGAAGCGCCGTGTAGTTGCTTGGGGTTGACTGACGGATCGGCGGACCCCAATACAATTGAATGTCCTGGCGACCGACGACATCCTCGATTTGATCATTCGCATAGACATTCCCGGCCGCGTCGACGTGGGTCCGAAGATAGGTCTCAAGGTTGGTCGCATATGTGGTCAGTGTGCTTTGTAGATTCGGCTGGTTGATATTGCCGATGTAGGGGATGTTGACGTTGACATTGGGATTCTGGTCTGAGGGAACCGATGTCGTGCCACTCGTCATACCGCTTTGCGCGGAGGCGGTGAAGGATGCGTCGTTATAACCCGTTGCGGCGGCAAAATTGATGGGTGCGGTAAACGTATGGGGTTTGAAGCTAGGGTCGAAGATGTAGTGATTGCCGCTACCAATGGGAATCACCACATTGACCCAAATGTGCGCCATGGTGACGCTGGTGACGGGACCTGAACTTGGCGAGACAGTCGCCGGAATACCACCGTCGCCCAAAATCAGCTGCAGCGATGCCGAATCGCTGGTCCCTAGCCATTGGGCGATTTGAGAGCCAGTGAGCGTCACGTTGCCGGCAACGAAATTGGCGGTGTAGCCCGAAGCGCGCAAGACTCCACCATGAGCGCCGCTTGATCGAAAGAAGTGCCGGACCGATCGATCAGTGCACCAAGAGCTCCTTTTTGCAGACCATACATCGGCACGATTTCAATGTTGTTGCGCACATACTCATAAATCAGATCCGGGCTGTTTAACAGCGCCCTCGCGAGTGCCGTGATTTCGAGCGGATAGTTGGTGGCCCACAAGTTACGCGTGCCGGAGGCCGTGCAACCGGTGGTTTGTGCGCAATACCACGTATCGGCGGTGCCTGGATCCATGAGGGGCGCGTGATTGACCGAGAACGCGTCCTGTGCTTCAGCGCGCGGCATTCCGCATGCGCAAGTGAGAAACGCCATGACGACAAGCAATTGCCTAAATTGAGCCAAAGTCATCCCGAACTCCCTAAGCGTATGGTTTTTCCTGTGAAAGAGGACTTCGACTCAACGGGCAACGCGTGACTCAGCAAGATCCACTCGGACAGTAAGTTAGCTGCGCCGGCCTTCCGGTATAGGCGCTACAACCGGAGGCATTGCACGCTCGCACGTCGGCAGTCCACTCGCCGGCAGTAATGGTCACTGGAGAAGTCAACGCCGTGCCCGAGTACTTCATGGATTGCACGCCTCTAGGATTGGTCGCCCAGAGCTCGTAACGCGTTACGTAACCAGACGCGCTGCCCCAGGTGAGCGTGACGGTATTGGTGGTAGTCGAATACCAGCTTTGGGGCAGGACCGTACCGGGCACGCCCGGAGGCACGTTGGTATTGACAATGGAGATCGTGCCGGTCCCTGTGGCTGTGCCGATCGTTGCCCCGTTCGTCGGGGCCGACAGCGTCATCGTAAAAGTCTTATTGGGAAGATTGACTGAATTGTTCACGGTATTGACCGTAATAGTGTTCGTGGTCGTCGACGTGCCAAATGTGAGTGGCGATGTGGTTGCGACCGTGAAATCAGTACCGAGAATCGCCGTGCCCGAGGCTGCGGCAAAATTAACCTGATGCGTCAGGCGGGTCTGCCCTGTCTTCGTTACCGTGAACGTAATGGGATTACCTTCTTGGACAACGGCAGGGCTATTGATAGCGAAACTTGGTGGAGTATTGCTATCGGTAATAGTAGTTGTGACCGAACTGGTGCCAAGTCCCGCGCCATTGGTCGGCGTGTTTAGCGCTGCGGTGTACGTTCGGCTACCGTCGTAGACAGTGCTCGAGATCGTTTGCACAGGAAACGTTTGAGTTGAAGTGGAGCCAGTATTCCCAGTGAACGTAAGTGTCCCAGAAGCGCTCGTGTAGTCAGTGCCCACAACGGCCGTACCGGGCGCCGTGGCATAGTTGATTGCGTGAGTCAGCGCTGACGCGTTAGTGCGAGTGACCGTATACGAGGCAGCGCCACCTTCCGCCAGACTCGCCGTGCCAGTGATGGAGAATACTGGTGCTGGATCGATATTTGTCAGCGAAACGGTTGCAACGGCGTTCTGCAGGACAATGAAAGGATTACTGGTGCTGAGTGTCAGGGAATAGGTAAGTGAGTTGTTATAGAGATGATCTTGCAGCGTCGTCAGCGGTATTGTGACCGACGCCACATTGGTCGCAAAGCTGACGGAGCCCGACGCTGCCGTGTAATTCGTGCCGGCCTGCGCAGTCCCGTTGCTCGTCGCATAGTTGACCGAAATGACCGAAGTGGTGTCTCCGGTACGGGTGACCGTGATGGTAACGCCCGTGCCTTCATTCACGGTCGGGGCGGTGTTGCTAATGCTGACGTACGAGATACTTTCCGAAGAAATCTGCGTGCGGTTTCCGGCCGCATCGTAGGCATAGGATTGCACTGTGCCGTCATCATAGGTAACCGTTCGAATTCGGCCCAGGTTGTCATAGACATATGTGGCGCTTCCGCTGCTCGCGTGCAGCGCCGCGGAACTGACCAGTAACACAAGAAACACGATACTCAGGGGCAGGTGCCGCCTCAGAGATTTCTGCTGTTTGGCCATACAATAAACTCTCGCGAGGGCTAATTAGTGTTTTGTTGCGACTAGACCCGCCGCTGAATAGGTCGCGATGAGAACGCCACCTGATGCGTCGTAAATCGTAAACGACTGAACCGACGCATCCTGTTGTTGGAACCAATTAAGTACGGTGCCGCACAGGTCCTGTTGAGACTGAAAGGACCCCGCGTTGTAGTTGGGGCCAGCCGTGACCGAGGCCACGTGATTACTAAGACTTGTGGAGGAGATGATGCCGGCCTGCCGCATAACTGCGACGGTGCTAGTGGGGTCCGCGTGAGACGGTAGGCACGCTAGAGCAAGCGCTATCCCGCAACACAACAACTGCCAGGTAATTCTTCCCTGCCTTTGTTTACCGTCCATGGTCTAGTGCTCCTCTGATCGCAGGCTCATTCTCTGGCGCTTGTTAATTTCTGGTTTGCGCAGAGAAAATTATTTGTGGCCCGAATTTACGGGCAGGCAATATTGTTGTCAACAATAAATGCAGTGAAATATTTTCGCGCTAAATAAACTATTCTTATATTACGCGAAGCGTCTCTGCATTTTTTTCTAGGCGATGAAGTGTGTCAACGCACGCGATCATCACTATTTTGATCTCGAATATTCCACCTGCCCTCCCCACCCCTACAGTGAAGAAAAAATCTCGCTGAGGGATGCCCTTAGCCTATTTTTTAACTGCACGCGCGAAAGTCAAAGTGCGGAAGCGGAAGTTAAGTCGCTGGTAACACCATGAGATTTCTAAATTTTTAATTGTTATTGATCGAAAGAAGCTTTCTTGGAGCGCGCGTGGGCTAATCGTTTTTCCATTGTCCTTCGTTCCATCGTGAAAGAGCGAACAGAGCCGTCACGAATCACTCGCCGCAATTCATGAACACGTTGTGAGCAGTAGCGAACTGGAGGCATCAAATAAATTAGCAAGTCGTGAGGGTATTTGCCGTTAGATGTCGCTTTCCATTCTGGGGTTTTGTGTATTTTGTCCTCCCAACACGAACAAGCCTTAGCCCCTCTGCAATCAAGACTGTCTGGCAGCGAGGCGTGGGCAACTGCAAATTCTCTGCACGGCGGACCGTCGACGGTGCGATACTCACCAAAAGATATGAGCTAGGACCACTCGCGTTCATTGGGTACCCTGGCACTAAGGGATGCATGCTATGGACACACACCAACGCGAGCAGGCGTTCGGCCAATATTTGATTGGTCGTGCTCTCCTATCGGAAACGCTTTTGCGACAAGCCGCAGACGTATCCGCCGACACTCGCGACCCCTTGGTTCGCTCGCTTGCCAAGCTGGGTTTTGTGCCAGAGATTCGTCTTGCGGACGCGCTGTCCGAGTTCTTAGAATTTCCGCGCCTTGCCCAGCCCTTAACTCTTCCCGAATCTCTCGGCGGCCTGTCGGTAGAATTTCTTAGATTCCACGGCATCGCACCCCTTTCGCTATCCGACAAGGAGATCACGGTTGCGGTGAGCAACCCCTTGGACGATGCAGGCATTCGAGGCATCGAGTTCGCCACGACGCGGCGCGCCAAGTCCGTGATCGCCACCTTGAGCGACGTGGATTCCGTATTTGCCATGGCCTTTGGAGACTCGACCGACGCGGGCATGCTGGATGAGGTGGATTCGGACGGCTCCATTGAAGCCTTGCGCGATCTGGCCAGCGATGCACCGGCGATTCGACTGGTCCAGCGTCTGATCACCATGGCAGTTGATCGAAGGGCGTCCGATATTCACATTGAACCGGCCGAAGCGGCCGTCAAGGTTCGTTTCCGTCTGGACGGAGTGCTACAAGACATCGAGACGCTTTCCTCGGGCTATGCCAGTCCGATCGTCTCAAGAATTAAGGTCATGGCACGTCTGAATATCGCTGAACGGCGACTGCCGCAGGACGGGCGACTGAATATTACAGTCAACGGCAAGGGGATTGATTTTCGCGTAGCCACCTCACCGACCCTTCATGGCGAGAGCTTGGTGCTGCGAATCCTTGACCGCCAGGAAGTCGAGCTTGATTTTGCAAGACTGGGTTTTGATGCTGAGCTCGCGACAACCATGCGTGCCGCTTTGCAAAAACCTTATGGAATTGTGCTTTCCACTGGGCCCACTGGCAGCGGCAAGACGACCACGCTCTACACGGCGCTGAAAGAACTCAATCAGCCCGAGCGCAAGATTCTCACCGTCGAGGACCCCATTGAGTATCAGTTAAGCGGTGTCAATCAAACTCAAGTCAAGCCGCAGATCGGCTACACGTTCGCCACAGCACTGCGCGCGTTTCTGCGTCAGGATCCGGATGTCCTCATGGTCGGGGAGATTCGTGACCGCGAGACCGCGGAGGTGGCCATACAAGCTGCCCTTACCGGGCACCTGCTGCTCTCCACTCTTCATACGAACACGGCGGCCGCGGCGGTTACCCGATTGCTGGACATGGGAATTGATGATTTTCTGCTGACGTCAACGCTCAATTTGATAGTCGGTCAGCGCTTGGTGCGACGCCTTTGCGCTGCGTGTCGAAGTGCGTACCAGCCTGCGGCTGAAGTTATCGATCGATTCGCTCTTGCATCTCACCGGCGAGAAATCCCTGTGCTCTATCACGCAGTCGGCTGTGCACTTTGCGGTGGCGTCGGGTATGCCGGGCGAACCGGGCTGCTCGAATTGCTCGAACTCTCGGAACCTGTTCGGCGTGCCATATTGGCTCGGGCGGATGCAGGAGCGATCGAAAAAGAAGCCACCGGCTTAGGCATGCGCACCATGTTGGGACATGGTCTGGAGCTGGCCCTTAAGGGAGATACCACGCTGGAGGAGATATTGCGCGTCACGCGCGCAAGCGACTAGGCATGGAATTCTTCTACAAAGCCATCGACAGAAAGGGAGAACTTCAGACGGGAACGCTGCAGGCCGCATCGCAAATCGCTGCAGCCACCGAACTGGCCCACATGCAAATGATGGCCGTTGAATTGCGGACCGCGGGCAACAGAATTCCTCAGTGGCTCACGCAACCACGCCTTGGGCGCAGGCGCTTATCGACTCGCGACGTGGTTACCCTGACGCAGGGGCTGGAGTCGCTGTTGAAAGCCGGCCTCGTGCTGGATCGAGCACTGCACATCATTGGAATCACAAGCGAGCGACGCGGTATCCGAACTTTGTGCATCGATCTGGAGCGCCGCATTCGTGCGGGATCGAATTTTGCAGATGCCTTGCGTGAGCACCGAAAGCTGTTCCCCCCCTACTACATCGCCATGGCCAGTGCCGGCGAGCTGGGCGGCTCATTGCCGGAAGGCCTGGAAAGCTTGGGGTCCTTTGTTGAGCGAGCCGCCGCCATTCGGGAACGCATCGTGAGCTCCCTGATTTACCCAGCGATGCTCGCCGGCATGATCCTCGTAACCATGATTCTAGTCCTGACCGTCGTTCTGCCACGATTCAGGTCTTTGTTTCAGGAATCACAAGCGCAATTACCCTGGGCGACTCGTGCAGTACTCGCGCTTGGGGATTTTGTCGGCGCCTACGGCTGGCTCTGCGCCGGCTTGATGGCGACAGGTGGAGTTTTACTGTATCGGGCCTGGCACCATCCGGTTCGGGGCCCTCGACTGGCGCTGCGTCTTCTCAAAGCTCGATGGACTTTCGGTCTAATCGCAAAAACCGAGACCAGCCGATTTTTGCGAACCATCGGCACGCTGTCGAGAAGCGGCGTGCCGTTGCCGCAGGCGACCAGCGTCGCGTTAGGAATGCTGCAGAATCGCGCGCTGCTGGCCGCAGCTCGTGATGTTCATACACGCTTGAAGGAGGGTCTGAATTTATCCCTTTTGCTGGATCGCGGCGACGTCTTTCCCAAAGCGGCTGTGCAATTGGCGCGCGTCGGCGAGGAGACCGGTCGATTGGACGATTTACTTATCGAGGCCGCCGATACACTGGATCGCGAATCGCAAGGCACCATCGATAGGCTGTTAAGCGTCTTGGTTCCGAGCATTACCATTGTCATGGGGGCCATCGTCGCGGCCATCATTGCTTCGGTGCTGGTCGGCATCCTGAGCCTCAACGACCTGGCGTTCTGACATGAGCCATACACGCAACACCACGCCTGGATTCACTCTTCTCGAATTGATGGTCGTATTACTGATTTTGGCACTGCTCGCCAGCATCGCCGCCCCTCAGGTCATGAAGCACCTGTCGAAGGCGAAATCGGAAACCGCCAAAATTCAAGTCGACGCTCTCACAGCCGCTGTCAACTATTTTCAAATCGATACAGGCCGCCTACCTAGCAATCAGGAAGGATTGAAAGTACTTATTGAGCGGCCGGCGAATGAACCAAAATGGGACGGACCCTACGTACAGAAGCAGGACAGCCTCATTGATCCGTGGGGTAACCCATATCTTTATCTGCATCCGGGCAAACACCGCGATATCGACATTTACACCTTAGGTTCAGATGGGAAGGAAGGTGGCGAAGGAGATGCCCGTGATATCGGCAACTGGTAACCGCGGTTTTACACTACTCGAGCTGCTGGTCGTGCTTGCGATCATGCTGCTTCTGGCGGGCGCGTGGCCGTTCGCGGCTCCGCGGCTTTTTCCAGTCCAACAACTTCGTAATGAAGGACAGGAACTCGTCGCTCGCTTGCGAAGCGCTCGGATGACGGCTCGAGTAACGGGGGTTCAACAAGAAGTGGCGCTGCTGGAAACCGGCACAGGATACCAGTCGGGCGCTGAGCTACATCAGCTCCCCACAGGCGTCATCGCGCGCATGAGAAGCGCCGACATCTCGATGAAGTCCCTCGGCGTAATGTTCTTCCCAGACGGATCTTCCACCGGCGGCATCATGGAATTGCGACTCCCCAATCACACGATCAGCGTCGAAGTCGGCAGATTAACCGGTCGCGCCGAGCTTATCGAATGATCGCACGACGCAACGCCGGCTTCACGCTGATTGAGATGGTCATTGCGTTTGCTATTTTGGGCCTTTCGCTGAGCGCACTGTATGCAACCTTTCAAAACGCGTTAACACGTAGCCGACACGATGCACACTTGAGTGAAGCGACGATGCTCGCGCGCTCGGTTCTAGCGCGCGCGGGCACCGAATGGCCGATGAGTGAAGGATCTTCTCATGGTGCGTGGAATGAATTCACATACGAGCTCACCGAACGAAAAATCACCGCGTCGCCCAACGAAACACCCTTAACGCTTTCCACAGTCCAGGTCATCGCAACCGTGACCTGGTCCGAATTCGCAGGGAAGCGTACGTTTTCGTTATCGACTTTGAAGCTACAGCCGTGGAGGGCGCCATAATGCCCCGACGCCCTTATGGTTTTACGTTGATTGAAATGTTGGTGGCACTCGCACTCATGGCGCTGATTGCGACTATTCTGATCACGTCCTTGCAAATCGGCGGCCGCACCTGGCAAAGAGTCATGCGCGCGACTTCGAATGCCGAGGAGATCACCGAGGCTCAAGAGATCCTACGCATGCGTTTGAGCTCTCTGTATCCCGAGGATCGCGTTGCTGATCTAGGCCAGCCCTCATTCTTGGTGAGCAACGGGGCGTCCCTGGAATTTTCTGGAGCAGCGCCGGAATTCACTAAAGGCGGATTCTTGCGGTATCAATTTGCAGTATCGCCCACGTCTGGAGCGCTGGAGGTGTGTTCATGGCCGGTTCGGCATGGTCTGGACACGGAGCCAAACGATTCAAGACCCGAACGATTACTTTCTCATGTGTCCTCGATTGCAGTTCAGTTTTGGCTGAAACCTGATGAGACTCCTGGCCGATGGGTCGATCAATGGAACTCAAAAGAGTTGCCCCGGCTAATTCGTATCGATGTCGTGTTTGGCGCGGCCGACAATCGACGCTGGCCGCCTCTGTACATCGAACCTCGCATCGATACCCCGGTGAACTGCGTATTCGATGTCGTGAGTCGCCGCTGCCGGAGCGGCGCATGAACCAAAGGCTCGAGGTATCCCTGCTTGTAACGTCGCGATTTCTTCGCTGGTGGGGAGGAGAGCTCCGAGCATCTGGAGACGATCTTATGAGATTGCTGGCACCGAAACGGCGACGGGTCTTGAAGATCTATTGGGATGGCTTCCGACTTTCTTTTCTGGATGAGAGCGCTGCAGATCCGAAAGTTACCATGGTCCACGTTGCCGACGGTGTCGACCATTTGCCGGAATCCATACCCCTCCCATTGGCCTCCATTCGAGAGCAAAACAGTCGGGTGCGATTGTTTGTGAGCCCCGATCAAGCATATGTTCAGCGTCTTCGCTTGCCTCTGGCGGTGTTGCCACATCTTGACAGCGCCGTAGCGCTCCAATTGCCGAAGCTCTTGCCGCTGGAGACGAACGAGCTGTTGACGGACTTTGAGGTTTCGGCGAAGGATTCGACCGAGAATATCGCCAGCATCGATCTCGCAGCGCTGAAGAAGGCGGACATAATTCCGGTTCTCGAACGTCTGGGGTCGTGGGGATTGCAGGTCATTGCCACCCACTTGGGCCAACCTTCCGAGTCTCATCGCTTTCGGTTCGCAGCCGATAAGGCATTCGGACACCGCATCAAGCTGCGTCGTTCGGATCGCGTGTTGATCGGCGTTGCCGCAACGCTGGGGCTGCTCTGCGCATCTCTTGCCGCCGCTGAATCGTATCGCAGCCACGTGTCATTGGAGCACGCCAAGAAAGTAACACGGGCTCCGGCCTCTGCGGCGTTGATACATCGGCAGCAGCTACTCGCCCGACTTGAACCTTTAAGCGCACTGGCTCAAATGGAGGCCGCGCCATCGGCCGCCGCATTGTTGGCGGATGTCACTATGCTGATCCCTCAAAATACATGGCTCACGACGCTGGAGCTCAAAGATCAGCATGTGAGAATCGTTGGAGTCTCCCCAAACTCGGGCAACGTCGTAAAGCTGATGTCCAGTTCGCTACAACTGAATGACGTCGAGTTGCGCTCGTCGATGTCGGTCGGTGTTGGTACTGGGCTCGATCGGTTCGAGATAACGGCTCAGTTGAAGGGGCGAGAGCCTTGACTCTCGCGTTGTCCTCTGCTCAGCAACGATGCGCCGCCCTGGCCTTACTCGGCATGGCGCTGGGCTTGTTGTGGACGGGCCTTATCAATCCCATCACTGAGTATTTTCGTCACAGCACCTTTCAACGACGCGCGGATCTGGATACCTTGAGTCGCGACCGAGCCTTGTTATCTCAAGATGCAGCGACCCAAGCCACGCTGAGCGCACTCGGCACAAGCCCCCGCTGGGCGCGCTTTTATGAGACTCAGAAAGCCGACAAAGCCGTGGCGCAAATGCAATCGGACCTGCGTGAAGTATTCATGGCGCCCAACAACCCCACGTCGATGACGGTACTAACGACGGCGACGCAAGGTCCCCTCACGCGTCTTGGCATGAAGGTGATCTTGTCGCTCACAATCGATCAATTGACCGACTCACTTGGGCGCTTGCGGTCGCATGCACGATTGTTGCAGATTGAAAATATAACTATTCAGGCCCCGGACTATCAGGCGGCGGATACCAACCCGACTCTGTCCATTCAGGCGGAAATCTTTGGATTCATGGTTTTACCCGCGGGCGGCCATACGTGATACTCAAATCAAAGGTTCGGTTGACGCCCATGCTGCTTTCAATTCTATGCGGAGGCTTATTGGTGCTCCTTGTTTGGATTGCGCGTCGGGGTCAAGCACGCGTGCATCAACCCGAGCATCTGGCGGATCGGCATCTCGCTCAGCCCGATCTCTCGATACTCAATCCCGTCGCTGCCCCAAATGTCGACCTGGTCGCAGTTCGCGACAATGCGGTGTTCTACACGCACCGCGCGTTCTTTCAGCCGCCGCCTCCCGGGCAAGGCGCTGCCGCACCGGATTATGACTTTGCAGGCTCGATGGGCTTGCCTCAAGGGAAGAACTTGGCGTTCGTGAAGAAGAGGTCGGATAAAAGCAGTCGCACTATTCATGTTGGCGATGACTTGGACGGCTGGCGCGTAGAGAGCATCGATGCTCAGCGAGTGGTCATTGTAAGAGACAGTCAGAAAATCGAATTGAAATTGGCGAACGAGTCTCCGGGATCGGGGTTGGTCCACGGCACCGTGACTCCGTACGTGGCCCAATCTGGACTGCGAACGATTGGAGGTAGCACGGCAGCGGCGCATCTCCCGCAAGTGGCCGCCCATGCCATTCGTACCTATCAGCCACCGCCACCACGAAACTAAGAGAGCATCATTGAAGACGCCCACCTACCGAGTTGCCTCATTAATCAGCTTATTCGCGCTAATCCTGGTCGCTTGCGAGCCTGCGCCCGTGCGTGTCGCGACCCCTGGACACACAACGGTGCCTGGATCGACGCCGGAACCAAGCTCAAGTGCCATCCAACTCCCCGACTCGCCCCCGAACGCCGCGTCGCGTCCCAATAGCATCTATCCCGGCACCGGGACTCTTGTTGGCTCGACCGCCTCGCCTTTGTCATCCCCTGCGCGCCCGAACCCGAAAGACGGCATACAGCTCGCGTTCACCGATGTCGATATCAATCAGGTCGTCGCCTCGGTGCTGGGTGAAGCACTCGGCCTGAATTATTCCATCGACCCGTCCGTGAAAGGGACGATGTCCTTGCGCTCAAGCCGCGCCTTAAGTGTCGAGGAACTCCTACCCGCATTGGAAGCAGCACTGCGAGTGCAGGATCTGGCCCTCGTTCAAGTCAACGGTACTTACCACGTATTGCCCGTAAAAGACGCGCCCCGACGCGTGATGTCGATCAATCCTCCATCCGATCGCGCGCAAGCAGGATTTTCTATTCAGATCGTGCCGCTGCAATTTACCAGCCCCACGGAAATGGAGAAGATCCTGTTGCCGTTCGCTCCGCCCGGCGGCGTGATGAAGATCGATGATGCACGCAGCCTGCTGCTCTTGGCGGGCAGCAGCCGGGAACTCGATACCATGCTCGATGTAGTCAAGACCTTTGATGTCGATTGGTTGGCCGGCATGTCATATGGATTCTTCAATCTGAACTACGTCGACGCCAAGACCGCGGTGACCGAACTCTCGGAGATTTTCGCCGATCCGAAGAGTCCGCTGGCCGGCGTGGTTCGTTTGGTCCCCATCACGCGCTTGAACACAATCCTCGTGATCACGCCACAACAAAAATACCTACAGGCGGTCGAGACGTGGATCAAGCGCCTGGATGTTGGCGGTACCTCTGCAGGTCGGCGGATTTACGTTTACGACGTACAAAACGGTCGCGCAGAAGATTTGGCCAAATCCCTGAATAAGATTTTGTCCCTGCCGACCATTGAGGAGGATCAACCCGCGCGCGCTCGCACCGGATTCTCTATGAGTGGCGGATCAGCACCGGGATTCATATCGAACTCGGGTGTGAACTCCGGCCTCGCCCCCGGCTATAACCCCTCTGTAAATCAAGGCGGGAGCGCCGCGATGAGTAACCTATACCCGTCATTGCTGGGATCCGCGCCGGGCCAATTGGGCCTCACCCAGAATACGGCGAAGCAAGGGGATCTTCGCATTGTCGCCAACAACGATAGCAATGCGCTTCTCGTGCTGGCGTCTCCCGCTGAATTTAGCGTGATCGAAGCGGCCTTATCGCGCTTGGACGCCCCCAGCCGACAGGTGCTGATCGAAGCGTCCCTGGCTGAAGTTACATTGACCGACGAACTGCGCTATGGGGTTCAATGGAACTGGAACACCAAGAATGGCCCGCTCACCTTAAGCAATTCATCGAGCGGCCAGATATCACCCAGCTTTCCCGGGCTCTCCTACCTCTATACCGGCAGCATGAACATCAGCGCAGTCTTAAGTGCGCTTGAGACTTACACCACAATAAGGGTAATTTCCTCCCCCAAATTGGTCACGCTCAATAATCACGAGGCTCAGTTACAGGTGGGCGATGAAGTGCCGATTGCGACCCAGTCTGCGGTCAGTGTCGTCAATCCCGACGCCCCCATTGTGAATTCGGTGCAAATGCAAGACACGGGCGTAATACTAAGCGTAACCCCGCGGGTAAACAAAAATGGACTGGTGGAAATGGATATTACTCAAGAAGTGAGTAACTCCGTGCCCACGACGACCTCAGGCATCGACTCGCCCACAATTCAACAGCGCAAATTCTCGACGACAGTCGTCGTCAAGAACGGCGACACAATTGCTCTCGGTGGCCTGATTACGGAGAGCAAGACCAAGACGAAATCCGGAGTACCATATCTACAAAAGATACCTGTTCTTGGCGGATTGTTCCGTGACACGAACAATCAATCCATCAGAACAGAGCTGATACTGCTGATTACGCCGCGCGTGATGCGCGATGATAATGAATTCCAGAACGTAATGGACGACTTAAGGAATGAATTCCAGACCCTCAAAGACGTTTTCAAAGAACCGCCAAAACCATGAGCGAGGGATAGCACTGATATCGGTGCTCTGGGTGCTGCTATTGTTATCGGGACTCGCTAGCGCGGCTGCGTTCATGGCGCGTACCAACGCCGTGCTCGTGCACAGATTGGGAGAATTCGCGCAGGCCGAATCGACCGCAGACGCAGCGATTGTGCGTGCCATCAGCGAGCTTTCAAACGAGAAGGCCTTGCAGCATCCACCGATCGATGACCAGCCTCAATCCTGGAATCTC
Source organism: uncultured Gammaproteobacteria bacterium (assembly GCA_963831765.1). Lineage (GTDB taxonomy): Bacteria > Pseudomonadota > Gammaproteobacteria > Steroidobacterales > Steroidobacteraceae > Bog-1198. The sequence continues at coordinate 14,257 of CAWHRH010000006.1, read as the reverse complement.
CAGGGCATTCCGGTCACTTTTTTGATCAGCAATGAAGCTGGGCGAATCGATTTGAATACCGCGGACAACGATTTGATATTGGCGTTTCTTCAATCCCAGGGGGTTAGCGAGGGGACGGCAAGTGGGCTTCTCAACGATCTTAATAGCCATCGTCATGGGAGTGACGGCACAAAATATATGTTGCGCACCCGAGATGAACTGCGGCAAATTCCAAGTTGGAACGCGCAAAATCTCGACTGCTGGATGGGCGCATTCACGGTCTATTCCGGGTTATCTGGTGTGAATAGCCGTGACGCACCGCCGGTAGTGCTTCGGACATTGCGCTGGGCGCAGGACCACCATTTTCGCAACCGCGAATGGATCACCGCAGGCCCCTCCTCCACTCCTTTAATTGAGGAGCGTTCGGTATCAGGCGAAGTCTTGAGAATTCGGGCAACGGCGACTGTATCGAAAGATCTGGCGGCGAGCCGAGAATGGGTAGGGCGGCTGACTGGGGATCGAGACAAGCCAACACTAACGATGCGCTGGGATACCGGCGTTGCCACTGCTGATTGCACATCATCGCAACAAGGCAACTAAGATAAGGTGGACTAGAAAGAATCTTCCGCCGCTGCGATCCAACAACGTCCGGCAACAGCCACTATTTGGAAGGGGTGTTTTTGGGGGTATCGGCTCCCGGTCGAAATCGGAAATCGCTAAAACGCCGATGTTTTCGATGTGATTTCGAATCCGTCCCGGGGAGCCAGTAAAATCAATAACTTATACTTATTTCCTATGAATTTACTACGCTATTCTCGCGTATGCAATTGACCTCTCGTTTGCCACCTCGAATCCCACGTCCGGCCGCTCCGCAAAGCTTACGAGGGCTTGGAGTTCTCCGGCAGCAGCTTCAGCTTGTCCACCATTCGGCAAAGTTCTGCGACCGATCCGGCTTTGAGTTTATGCATCATGTTGCTGCGATGGACCTTTACCGTGGTTTCGGTGATACCCATTTCGCCGGCAATCTGTTTGTTTAGCCGGCCTTCCACGACCTGCATCAGGATCGCGCGCTCCCGAGGGGTCAGTTCTTCGATTTGCGCTTTGAGCGCGCTTAAGGCTTCTTCGTCCTCGCGGCGCGCACGGTCGCGAGCGAGACCAACATTTACGGCATCAAGAAGATCCTGATCCCGGAACGGCTTCGTCAAAAACTCGATAGCGCCCGCTTTCATCGCCTGCACGGTCATCGGGATGTCGCCATGTCCGGTAATGAAGACGATCGGGAGTCTGATGCACGCCGTGGCGAGATCGCGCTGAAAATCCAGTCCGCTCCGCCCCGGCAATCGCACATCGAGGATCAGACAGGTAGGGCTATCTGGGGGTTCGGATCCCAAAAAGTCGGCAATTGACGCAAATAGGCAAGAATGCAGGCCAGCGGACCGCAATAGTCGCCCGAGGGATTCGCGAAATTCGCGATCGTCGTCGATCACCACCACGCAAGCATTTGAATCCGGCATCGGTTTCGCTCGCGATCGAAGCTCCACGGAAAAGCGCATTTGTCCCCTTGCACCTTCATTGCCGCCCTGTTCCGAGTCTAGGCTTAACCTATGCATTTGGACACACTCTGGACGGCCCCGGATCGCCAAATCCCCTAAACCAAGGTTTAGAGTCTCAGTGTCACAATAGCGTCATTCTTGATGCCCTGAAGCAGTGCACAACCCCCGCTCTCAGGCGAAGTGTGACTGCGAAATACACGTACCGGAGACCGTGTTGTTCGACCAATCACAGATCTCAGTTGTCGATGACGATCAGTCTTTCCGCGACTCGATGCGAAGGCTGCTGAAGTCGCTCAACTACGCGGTTGCGGTTTTTCAATCCGCCGCCGAATTCCTCAGGTCCCCTGAGCTTACTGGCACCGCCTGCTTGGTCGCCGATGTGCAAATGCCTGCAATGACGGGCATCGAGCTTTACGAGCATTTGGTTGAAACAGGGCACTCGATCCCAACGATCCTCGTTACCGCCTATCCGAATGATGGAGTCCGGGAGCGAATGCTGAATCTGGGGGTCGAGTGCTATCTCCCCAAGCCGTTGGTGGAAGGACTCCTGATCGACTGCGTTCGGTCCGCTGTCGCCCGCGGCAGGGCACCGGGTGCCTGATGGGCTTCCCCCAACAATCGTCCTCAATAAGTATCGACAACAAATGGATGCGTGACTGGTAGGAGTCCACGGGACTACTATTTGAGGTCGCCTTGATGATAATCGGTTCCGCAATATAAGAGTCCGACCGATGAAAGCATCCTCCTTGTCAGGCGCTGGTGGGGAACATGACTCATTGAATGTGCTGTGGGAAAACGCCGAACGCGTTTTCTGCAAACTGTGGCGAGATGACGCTGAGGGCGATAGGCACGCCTTCACACCGGTCCTTACCGGCACCGAGCATCCGACGCTCGAGAGTATTAATCGTCTCACACGCGAATACGAACTCAAGGACTACCTCGACGGCGCGTGGGCGTTGCGACCGCTAGAGCTTGTGCGCGAACGCGGGCGGACAATGCTGGTTGTCGAATACACAGCAGGGGAACCTCTCGATCGCCTCATCCAGGAGCCTATGGAGACCGGACGGTTTCTACGACTTGCCGCTGCACTTGCCGCCGCACTTAGCCGGCTCCACGGCAGTGGGCTCATCCATAAGGACATCAAACCCGCGAACGTGCTCGCAGATGCCGCGACCGGGCAAGTCTGGCTTACCGGCTTTGGCACTGCATCTCGCCTCCCGCGCGAGCGCCAGTCACCCGAACCTCCCGAGTTCATCACGGGAACGCTTGCCTACATGGCGCCCGAGCAAACGGGACGAGTGAATCGCTCTATCGACTCCCGCAGCGACCTGTACTCACTTGGAGTCACGTTTTACGAAATGCTGACCGGTAGTCTACCGTTTACGGCATCCGATCCGATGGAATGGGTGCACTGCCACATTGCGAGACAGCCTGCATTGCCTAGCGATCGAGTGAAGAGTGCCCCGACCTCCATCTCCGCAATCATAATGAAGTTGCTCTCCAAGACGGTCGAGGAGCGATATCAGACGGCGGCAGGGGTAGAGAGCGACCTTCGGCGATGCCTCTCGGAATGGGAAGCCCATGGGCGTGCCGAAGATTTTGCGCTGGGAGATCACGACACTCCAGATCGCTTGATGATTCCCGAGAAGTTGTACGGGCGAGACCGCGAGGTCGACATTCTTCTCACCGCCTTCGACCGCATCATTACCGGCGGCAGGCCAGAGTTAGTGCTCGTCTCTGGTTATTCGGGCATCGGCAAATCCGCTGTTGTGAACGAGCTTCACAAACCGCTTGTTCCTCCCCGCGGCTTGTTTGCATCAGGTAAGTTCGACCAATACAAACGCGACATTCCGTATGCAACGCTTGCGCAAGCCTTTCAGAGCCTGATCCGGCCGCTACTGAGTAAGAACGAAGAGGAATTGCGCAAATGGCGCGACGCGCTGCGCGAGGCGCTAGATCCGAACGGACTGCTCATAGTCGATCTCGTCCCGGAATTGAAGCACATCATCGGTGAACAGCCACCAGTGCCCCAACTCCCGCCACAGGAGGCACAGGGACGCTTTCAGTTGGTATTCCGGCGATTTATCAGCGTATTCGCGCGACCCGAACATCCCCTCGCCCTCTTCCTCGACGATTTACAATGGCTTGATGCAGCAACACTTGATTTGCTCGAAAATCTATTGACTCACTCCGATTTGCAATACTTACTGCTCATCGGCGCCTATCGGGACAACGAAGTCGATGCCACCCACCCTCTGATGCGCAAGCTCGATGCGATGCGCCAAGCCGGAGCGGCATTGCAGAACATCGTGCTCACACCGCTCGCGCGTGACGATCTGGGCCAATTGCTGGCGGACTCCCTTCACTGCGAACTGGAGGTTGCCGCCCCGCTGTCTGAGTTGATTCACGAGAAGACGACGGGCAACCCGTTCTTCGCGATCCAGTTTATTTCCACGCTGGCAGACGAGGGCCTGCTCACATTCGATTACGGCAAGGGGAGTTGGGTCTGGGACCTGCGCCGCATTCACGCCAAGGGCTTTACGGACAATGTCGTGGAGCTGATGGTCGGGAAGTTGAATCGCCTGCCGGCAAAGACCCAGAAGGCACTTCAGCTGTTTGCCTGCATGGGCAACAGTGCAGTGTTCGAGATGCTCCGAATGGTGTACCAGGGCTCGGTCGAGGACATGCACGACCATCTCTGGGAAGCCGTGCGGTCCGGCCTGATCTTCCGCGCGGACGATTCGTACCGATTCCTCCACGACCGCGTGCAGGAGGCAGCGTACTCGCTCATCCCGGTGGAGCAGCGAGCCGAAGCTCACCTGCGCATCGGCATGCTCCTCGCAGCGCACACGCCTCGCGTGAAACTGGAGGAGGCCATCTTCGAGATCGTCAATCAACTGAATCGCGGCTCGCACCTCATTACCTCGGTCGAAGAGCGCGAGCGGGTGGCAGACCTCAATCTGATGGCGGGTCGGCGCGCGAAGAGCTCGACAGCGTACGAGTCGGCGTTGAAATACCTCAGGAAAGGCAGCGTCCTGCTGGCGGAAGAGACCTGGGACCGCAACTATCCGCTTGTTTTCTGGATCCAGTACTTGATGGCCGAGTGCGAGCTACTGACCGCAGACAAGGTCTCGGCTGAGAGTCGGCTCTCACTGTTGTCGCAGCGAGCAAATAGTCGCCACGATTCCTGTGTAGCCACGCGTTTGCGGCTCACCCTTTACACCGCTATGGATCGGATGGACCGCGCGGTGGACGTGTTTTTGGATTGGCTCCGCCACGAAGGCACGGCATGGTCAAACCATCCAAGCCACGACGACGTGATGGGTGAATACGAACGAATCTGGACTCTGCTCGGAAGTCGGAGAATCGAAGCGCTGGTGGATCTGCCGCTGATAACGGACGCGGATGTCCTTGACACGATGGATGTCTTCACGGAGATCATGACGCCAGCACAAGCCTCCGACGAAAACCTGTCATCTCTTGTTCTCTGCCGCATGGTCAATCTGAGCCTCGAGCACGGCAACTGCGATGCCTCGTGTTTTGCCTACGTGTGGTTGGCCATGTTCGCCGGGCCACGTTTCAACAACTACAAAGACGGCTTTCGGTTTGGCCAGCTGGGCTATGACCTGGTCGAGAAACGCGGCCTGACGCGTTACCAGGCTCGAATCTGGATGAACATGGGGTCGACCGTTATGCCCTGGGCCAAGCACCCCGCCAGCGGACGTGAGCTCGTGCGGCGCGCATTCGACGCTGCGTACCGGATCGGAGACCTGACCTTTGCTTCGTACAGCTGGGATCAACTGGTCACAATTTGTCTGGCGGTTGGAGACCCGCTCGCGGAAGTGCAAACGGAATGCGAAAACGGCCGTGCGTTTGCCGAGCGAATGCGCTTTGGCTTTGTCGTCGAGCTGTGCGAACCGCAACTAGGCCTCATCCTGACCTTGCGCGGCCTAACCCCGGCATTCGGGTGTCTGGATCATCAAGAATACAACGAGCACGACACTGAACACCGTCTGGCGAGCGACCCCAATCTGGTGTTTGCCGAGTGCTACTACTGGATCCGCAAGTTACAGGCGCGCTTCTTTACCGGAGACTACGCGTCGGCGGTCGACGCTTCGCTGAACGCGGATCGGCTCGTCTGGACATCCGCGGCTATGTTTGAAAGTGCGGAGCATCAGCTCTATGGCGCACTGGCGCACGCGGCGGCCTGGGATCACGCGCCTCCAGACCAGAGACAGAAGCATTTCGCGGCGTTGACGGCCCACCACAGGAAGCTCGAAGTATGGGCCGAGCATAACCTTGCGACATTCGAGAATCGTGCTGCGATCGTCGGCGCAGAAATCGCTCGGATTGAGGGTTGCCCGCTAGTAGCCCAGGAACTTTATGAGAAAGCCATCCGTTCGGCACACGTGAATGGCTTTGTCCACAACGAGGGGGTCGCCAACGAGCTGGCTGGGCGCTTCTACGCGACACGCGGTTTCGAGAAGATTGCGACTATCTATCTGCGCGATGCCCGCAACTGCTACCTCCGTTGGGGAGCAGATGGGAAGGTTCGACAACTCGAGCAGCTTTACCCGCAAATCGGGGTGGACAAGCAGATCTCGGAATCCACAGTGACGATACTGACACCCGTCGAGCACCTCGATCTTGCAACCGTGATCAAAGTGTCGGAAGCGGTGTCGGGTGAGATCGTGCTGGAGAAGCTGATTGACACGCTGATGCGCACTGCGGTCGAACACGCCGGCGCCGAACGAGGTCTGTTGATCCTTGCGCGAGGTGATGACTATTGGATAGAAGCTGAAGCCACAACCGACAGCGAGCAGGTGAAAGTCGATCTGCGACAAGGTAGTCCAACGGCTGCATACCTACCCGAGTCCGTTTTCCGCTATGTCACTCGGACCAAGGAAAGCCTGCTGCTGCGCGATGCCTCGGGTGATAGCCAATTTGCCGCCGATGACTATATTCGAAAGCATAACGCACGGTCGGTGCTCTGCCTGCCGATACTTAAACAGACTCGGTTGCTCGGGATGCTGTATCTGGAGAACAACCTCACGAATGGCGCGTTTACCCCTGCTCGAATGGCCATCCTGAGACTGCTCGCGTCGGAGGCCGCCATCTCAATAGAGAATGCGCGCCTGTACCGGGATCTCGCCGATCGCGAAGCTAAGATCCGACGCCTGGTGGATGCCAATATCATCGGGATCGTCATTTGGAATATAGAAGGACGGATTCTCGAGGCGAATGACGCATTTCTGCGCATCGTGGGGTACGACCGTGAGGATCTCATCTCGAGACGCGTCCACTGGAAAGATCTGACGCCACCGGAATGGCTCGTTCGTGACGAACAACAATGGGTACCGGGGTTGAAGATGATTGGCACCTTGCTACCTTTCGAAAAGGAGTTTTTTCGGAAAGACGGCAGCAGGGTGCCAGTATTGATCGGTGTTGCAACTTTCGAAGAAGGTGGTCCCCAAGGTGTCGCGTTCGTTCTCGACCTGACCGAGCGCAAGCGCGCTGCGGACACGCTGCGCGAGTTGCAAGTGGAGCTGGTCCATGCGAACCGTTTGGCAACGATGGGGCAGCTCGCCGCCTCCATCGCGCACGAAGTCAATCAGCCGATTGGTGCCGCACGCAACAACGCCCATGCAGCGCTGCGCTTTCTCGCCGGAGACCCACCGGACTTGGCGGAAGTTAGAGAAGCGCTCGAGTGCGTAGTGAACGACACCTATCGAGCGGGCGACATCCTTGGCGGGATCCGTGATCAGGTCAAAAAGATGCCTCCCCGCATGGATGTCGTTGATCTAAACAAGGCCATCGAAGACGTGATTGCACTGGTGCGAGGCGAGCTCTTGAAGTACCGCATATCGGTCCGGACCCGGCTCGCGAAGGGCCTGTCGCCGACTCGCGGAGATCGAGTTCAACTGCAGCAGGTCATGTTGAATCTCATCCTCAACGCTATCGAGGCCATGACCAACGTCGATGATGGAGCGCGCGAATTGGTGGTCAGCACCGAATCGAGCCCGGCTGAGGGCCTGCTCGTCGGAGTGGGCGACTCGGGACCCGGCATCGTCCAGGAGGATCGCGAGCGGATTTTTGGCTCCTTCTACACGACCAAGCCTGACGGAGTGGGGATTGGCCTCTCGATATGCCGCTCCATTATCGACTCCCATGGAGGACGCTTGTGGGCAGACGCCCATGAGCCTCGTGGCGCCGTTTTTCGATTCACACTGCCGACTCACAACTAAACAAAATTCAGTGGGCTCAACAACGCCCCGATCCTCGATCGCGGGCACCGCAGTCGTTCGAGCCAATACCAATGTGCCGCGGTGATAAACCTTGGCGCAATACAAGTAAACCTCCGTGGCCTGTTCTGATCCCACCTGCATGGTGAGCCCTTGCAGGGCACACCCGGTCCGAGTCATCAGTCGCCGAGGAGTTCGTTATAAAAGAAGCGCCCGGCTTTAATCGCCGTCGCTTTTGCGGTGCTGCAGCGGCAACTGTTGCTGCCAGCCCGCTGGGTCTTTCCAGTTTTCTTTTTTCACCAAGGAGCACAGCTATGAATGCAGTTGCACAGCCGAAGGGCAGCGATGCTACAGCCATCCGCCCGTTTCATGTAAATGTTCCAGAAGCGCAACTTACCGGATTGCGCAAGCGCGTTAATGCCACTGTCTGGCCGGAGATGGAAACGGTTCCTGATGCGTCGCAAGGCGTGCAGCTCGCGACTATGCAGAAACTCGCGCGCTATTGGGAGACAGAGTACGACTGGCGCAAGGTCGAGGGTAGACTGAATGCGCTGCCGAATTTTATGACCGAGATCGATGGGCTGGACATCCACTTCATTCACGTTCGTTCGAAGCATAAGAACGCATTGCCGCTCATCGTCACGCACGGCTGGCCCGGCTCGATCATCGAGCAGCTGAAGATCGTAGATCCCCTGACCAATCCCACGGCACATGGCGGGAACGCATCGGACGCTTTCGATCTGGTGATTCCGTCGATGCCGGGCTACGGATACTCAGGCAAACCGACCACCGCCGGGTGGGATGTAGCCCACATCGCGCGAGCCTGGGTCGTGCTGATGAAGCGCCTTGGATACACGAAATTCGTGGCACAAGGCGGCGATTGGGGTGCACTCATCACCGAACAAATGGGCGTGCAGGCGGCTCCGGAATTGCTCGGCATTCACACCAATATGCCTGGTGCGGTCCCGGCCGACATTGACAAGGCGGCAGTCACCGGTGCGTCAATGCCCGACGGTCTCTCGCCCGAAGAGAAACTCGCGTTCGAGCGGCTGACCTTCGTCTACAGCAAAGGCATCGCCTACGGCTACCAGATGGGGTTACGCCCGCAGACATTGTACGGAATCGCGGACTCACCCGTCGGCCTAGCGGCGTATTTCCTGGATCACGATGCGTGGAGCTACGCGCTGATCTCACGCGTCTTTTCCGGAGAAGCTGCCGGGCTCACGCGCGACGACATCCTCGACAACTTAACGATCACCTGGTTGACGAATACGGCGCTTTCGGGCGCCCGTCTCTATTGGGAGAACTGGGGCAAACTCGGCTATTTCAATGTCAAAGGAGTCTCCATCCCGGTTGCCGTAAGCTCCTTTCCGGACGAGATCGATTTGTGCCCGCGCAGTTGGGCGGAGCGGGCGTATCCCAAGCTGATCCATTACAACAAGGTTGAGAAAGGAGGCCACTTTGCGGCCTGGGAACAGCCGAAACTCTTTTCGGAAGAAGTTCGCGCGGGCTTCAGGTCACTACGCACATAGTGAGGCGAGCAGATTCGTTAGAAGCCCGCAGATTGTCTGCGGGCTTCTAATCGGGTCGTCAGGATAGAGGCGGCGATGCAAATGAAGCAAAACGCTCTTAAGACTTCCCTCGCCCACCCCGTTGCGTTGCTGCAAGCCCGTTGGATCGTCCAAGGCTTTATTTTCCGGAAAAGAGTACGGCTATGAATGACGTCGCACGACAGGCAGCCACTGACACGACCGCGGTTCGCCCGTTTCATGTGAGCATTCCCGAAGCGGAACTTGTCGAAATGCGCAGGCGCATCAAGGCAACGCGGTGGCCCGAGCGAGAAACGGTGACCGATGAATCGCAGGGCGTGAAGCTCTCGATGATGCAGGACCTAGCGCGCTATTGGGCGACAGACTACGACTGGCGCAAGGTCGAATCGCGATTGAACGCGCTACAGCAGTTCATTACGGAGATCGATGGGCTAGAGATTCACTTCATTCACGCTCGATCAAAACATGAAAATGCACTGCCGCTCATCGTCACGCACGGATGGCCCGGCTCGATCATCCATAACCTCAAGATTATCGATCCGCTGACCAATCCCACGGCACACGGTGGGAGCGCATCGGATGCTTTCCACGTGGTGGTTCCGTCAATGCCGGGCTATGGTTTCTCATCCAAGCCGACAGCACCCGGCTGGGACCCCGCGCGCATGGCGCGCGCATGGGTCGTGCTGATGAAGCGCCTGGGATACACGCGATTCGTGGCACAAGGCGGCGATTGGGGCGCGATTGTCACGGACGTGATGGCAACGCAGGACCATCCCGAGTTGATCGGCATTCACTCCAACATGCCTGGCGCTGTACCACCCGACGTATCAAATGCAATCGCGACCGGCGGCCCAGCGCCAGCGGGTCTGTCCGGCGAGGAACGATCTCAGTTTGAGAAGCTGAAGGACTTGTTTGCCAAAGGCGTCTACTACGCATACGAGATGGCAACGCGCCCGCAGACACTCTACGGAATTGCCGATTCACCCGCGGGTCTAGCCGCCTGGTTAATGGACCTCGGTGATGGAGATGCCAAGCCCGCAGCTGCGCTCAGCGCGGCTCTGCGTACGCCCACGAAGGGACAACCCAGGGAGCAGCTTACCCGAGACGATGTCCTCGACAACATCACACTCTTCTGGCTGACGAACACGGGGATTTCATCTGCTCGTCTTTATTGGGAAAACAAGTTTCCGTTCTTCGACTTCAAGAACGTAACCATCCCGGTGGCCGTGAGCGTGTTTCCTGGCGAGTTCTTTCAAACCCCGCGGAGTTGGGCGGAACGAGCGTATCCCAAACTCATCCACTACAACAAGGTTGCGAAAGGCGGGCACTTTCCAGCCTGGGAACAGCCGAAACTCTTTTCAGAAGAGCTTCGCGCGGGCTTCAGATCGCTGCGTGCATAGCTGCTCGCAGATATCGTAAGGGAGATATCGTATGAGACACATTGTTTTCTTTCCGGTTGTAATAGTGGCGCTGGCCGGCGTAGTCAGCTACCTGGCCCCGGCATCTGGACAGGCCGATCGAGAGGCCGCCCCGATCTACGGCATCACAATTCCGGCCGGATACCGCGATTGGAAGTTGATTGCCGCGGACAACCTCCTTGTAGCAAGCAAAACCGACCAGTTACGCGCTCAACTCGGAAACGATATTGCGATCAAGGCCTTTAAAGAAGGGAAGGTTCCATTTCCAGACGGCGCCATCATTGCCGCGATTCATTGGACTCGTGTACCGTCGGAAGAAAACAATAAAGTCCTGGCCGGTCCATTCCCTGGCGCTCAATCCTTCGTTGCTGGGTCCTCAGTGAATGTTCAGTTCATGGTCAAGGATTCAAAAAAGTTCGCGGCAACGGGCGGCTGGGGGTTCGCTGACTTTAAGGGCGGAAAGCCGGGCGACAAGGCGCTGCACGAGACCTGCTTTCCCTGCCACGCGCCTGCGAAAGATCGTGACTACGTGTTCACCCGTTACGCACATTAACCGCTGAGAGCCAGCGGACGTGCATAGGAGCGATGGAGAGAGCGCATGGCGAAAGTGAATTACGTCAAACAGCGCACTGCCCTTCTGGTGGTCGATCCTTACAACGATTTCATTTCAGACGGAGGCAAGGTTTGGAATCGCCTTAAGGCCGTTGCAGACGCAAATGGATGTGTTCCTCATATGCTGCAAGTTCTGAATGCAGCGCGAGCGGCGGGGCTTCGCGTCTTCTATGCATTGCATCGTCGGTACCGTCCTGGTGACTATGAGACCTGGGAGTACATCGCGCCTGTCCAGCAGGCAGCCTGGTCGCGTAAGACATTTGAATTCGGGACGTGGGGCGGCGAGATCCGCAGCGAATTTGCACCGCTGCCGAGTGACACCGTGGCGCTCGAGCATTGGGGTTCCAGTGGCTTTGCCAATACCGATCTCGATATGCAGCTGAAAAGGCACGGCATCCATCAGCTCATTGTCATCGGACTCATAGCCCACACGTGCGTGGAAGCCACGGTACGTTACGCCGCCGAGCTGGGCTACCAGGTCACGGTGGTGAAAGACGCGACCGCGAGTTACTCGGATGAGGAGATGCATGCCGCTCTCGACATCAATATCCCGAACTACGCGAGCGCCATTGTAGCCACGAACGAAGCTGTCGACGTGATTGCTTCTCTCAAAACGCCAGGAATCAACTCGTATTAGTTACTCTATGCAACGCGCACTGGCGCGACATGCGCGCATCTTTTCGCTCCCAACCCAACCGGAGAACCGCCATGTTGAACGGCTACAAGCAACTCACGATCGACCGCTCCAGGCCCGGCCTGTGGACGGTCGAGTTCAGTAATCCGCCAATCAACCTCCTCGATCCGGGCACAATCACTGAGCTTCAGGCGCTGGTCTCCGAAATTGAGACGGATCAGTCGGTGAAGGTGTTGGTCGTCCAGGCCGCGGACCCTGACTTCTTCATCGCTCACTTCGACACATCCAAGGCGGGTGAAACTCCGAGCTCGCCGGGACCCACTGGTTACCCGCCCTGGATCGATTTCGTCTTGCGCTTAAGCAACGCTCCAGTGATCAGCATTGCCAAGATTCGCGGGCGTGCCCGGGGTGTCGGCAACGAGTTCGTTTTGGCCTGCGATATGCGCTTCGCCAGCCGGCAAAAGGCAGTCTTCGGCAATCCCGAGATAGGTGTGGGGCTGCCACCGGGCGGCGGGGCTCTGGAGTGGTTACCGAGAATCGTCGGGCGCTCCCGCGCACTTGAGATTTCCCTGAGTGGCGACGACTTCGATGCCGACTTGGCGGAGCGCTACGGCTGGGTTAACCGAACGTTGGATGATAGCGAACTCGACGCGTATGTCGACAATTTCGCAACGCGGCTAGTATCGTTCGACCGGGAAGCACTCGGAGCCGTTAAGGCCCAGGTCAATCGTGTCGGATTACCGACTGGGTCGGACATTGAATCCAGTTATAGAATGTTTTTTGCCACTGTGGCCAGCGCGCACGCCCAGGCACGACGGGCCAAGATCCGTAAGCTAGGCTATGGCGTGCGCAGCGATTTCGAACTGAATTTTGGTCGCTTCCTCCCTTCACTGGCACCCAACGAAAACTGACGGGAGTCCATTCATGGTTACAGGCTCGAATTGCCTGCGAGAGGTTCTGCAGTCCAGTTGGACCCGGCATTTTGCGTCTGCTTCACAAATCCGCCTGGAGAATCCAATTGCCCGACGAAATCAACAATTATCGCCGCAGGGTATTGAGCGCTACGACAATGGCCGTAGTCGCTGCCCAGCTCGGGATGATCGGTTCCGCAGAAGCCGAATCGGCGAAGACGAAAATGGCAGCGGTTCAGTTACGCGTTGAAGGAGAGTTGCCCTCCTTCGGTGGGGAGACCGTGTGGCTGAATTCGCCGCCATTGACGCCCACCGACCTACACGGGAAGGTCGTCCTTATCGAGTTCTGGACTTTTACTTGCATCAATTGGCTGCGCACCCTCCCCTACGTGCGCGCATGGGCCGAGAAGTATAAAGCCAAGGGATTGGTCGTGATTGGCGTGCACTCGCCCGAGTTTGAATTCGAGAAAACTCTCGATAATGTTCGCCGCGCCGTGAAGGACATGAACATCGACTATTCGGTCGCAGTCGATAGCGATCATGCGATATGGCGAGCCTTCAGAAACAACTACTGGCCTGCACTCTATTTCGTCGATGCGCAAGGACTCATTCGGCATCATCAATTTGGCGAAGGCGGTTACGAGCAGTCCGAAAGGATAATTCAACAGTTGCTGGTGGAAGCTGGAGGCATCGGCATCGATCCTGGACTGATTACCGTCGACGCCCGTGGCCTGGAAGCGGCAGCCGATGTTAGTAGCTTGCGGTCTCCTGAGAACTATGTCGGGTATGAGCGTACCGAGAATTTTGTGTCTCGCGACGGGACTATATTTGACAAGCCCCATGTCTACGTGGTCCCCGCGCGATTGTGGCTCAATCATTGGGCCTTATCGGGGAATTGGACTGTGGCCAAACAGGCTATTGTGCTGAACAGCGCCAACGGGCGGATTGTGTACCGCTTTCACGCCCGCGATCTTCATCTGATCATGGGTTTGCCGGAGCACGGAACATCCGCGCGATTTCGCGTCTCGATCGACGGACAGGCTCCTGGCGCTGCTCACGGAATTGACGTTGACGGTCAAGGTAACGGTCGGGTTACCGAACAGCGGCTCTATCAGCTGATAAGACAAACTGAACCCATCACCGATCGACTGTTTGAAATTGAGTTTCTCGATTCCGGCGTGCAGGCATATTCGTTCACCTTTGGCTGAGCAGCGGATGGAGATGCACTCTCATCCGGCAACGTCCGGCAGCAGCCACCTTTTGAAGGGGGTGTTTTTGGGGGTATCTCAAACGAGCTGGAGGCGAAAAACCCTAGAATTCTCGATGTTTTCTCGCTGATTGCGGTTCCGTCCCGGGGA
>CAWHRH010000005.1:0-25444 GCA_963831765.1 uncultured Gammaproteobacteria bacterium | reverse complement strand
GGAGACCAGATACGGGAACTGACCAACGGGCTCGGTGCCGACTGCGGCGCGGAGTGCGTGGGATATCAATGTCATGACTCGCACGGAAAGGAAGTCCCCAACCTGGTGATGAATTCATTGGTGGATGCCGTCAAGTCCACAGGGACCCTCGGCATCATCGGCGTCTTTGTGCCGCAGGATCCACACGCGCACGACAAGCTCGCCAAGGTCGGTCAACTGGCGTTCGACTTCGGCAAGTTCTGGTTCAAAGGGCAAAAAATGGGTACTGGACAGTGCAACGTCAAAGCCTATAACCGCCGTCTGATGGATTTGATTCACCACAACAAGGCAAATCCTTCCATGATCGTCTCCCACGAGCTGCCCCTGGAGGAAGCGCCGCAGGCCTATAAGCACTTCGATCAGCGCGACAAGGGTTGGACGAAAGTCATCATGCATCCGAAAGCGGCTTAATAGGGAGAAAGGGAGGGTCCTCGTCGGGGACCCTCCCGTCGCCGACATTTCGCGCGAATCCGTTGCCTTGTCTACAATCGGGGTGTAAAGAGCCCGACGACGGTACCCGAGCGCGACAAGTGCCCCAAATGCTCCCGACTTTGGTCTACGACGGCGAGTGCGGCATCTGCCGCGTCTGGGTGGACTATTGGAAGGACTGGACGGGCGACAGCGTCGATTACCGCACGTACCAGGAGGCTGCGGCGGAGTTTCCACTGATCCCGGTGGAGGCATTCCAGAAAGCGATCCAGTTGATCGAGCCGGACGGCCACGTGTATTCAGGCGCGGCAGCCACATTCCGCGTTCTGCGTGGCGCGCCCGGTCGCGCAGCGTGGTGGTGGTGCTACTCGCACGTCCCCGGATTCGCGGCGATCAGCGAGCTCGCCTACGGATTTTTCTCCCGCCATCGAGGGCTTCTGAACGGTCTCACCCGATTTCTCTGGGGCCCTGCGCTCCGGGCGGAGCGTTACGCGCTGGTGAGCGGGGTGTTCTTACGGCTATTGGGTGCCATTTACGTGGCTGCGTTCGCTTCGCTCGGTGTACAGGTGTTGGGATTGATCGGTCATGTCGGCATCCTGCCGGTGAGCGAGTATTTCGCAGCGCTACACCAGAGTGTCGGCAATTCGGCGTATCGGCTATTGCCTTCGCTGTTCTGGGTGAACTCGAGCGATGCCGCGTTGGTCGCCGGCACGGTCGTCGGCGCAGCCCTGGGACTGCTCGTCATCGTGGACCGGTGGACACGGCTGGCGCTCATCGGTCTGTTCGCGCTTTACCTGTCTTATGTCTGTGCCGGGCAGGAATTCTTGAGCTTCCAGTGGGACTCGCTGCTGCTGGAGGTCGGTTTCCTAGCCATCTTTCTGACGGGCGGATCGAGGATCGTGGTCTGGCTCTATCGGTGGTTGGTGTTTCGCTATCTGTTTCTGGCAGGCGTCGTGAAGCTGCTCTCCGGCGATCCCACGTGGCGCGATTTAACCGCCCTCGAGTATCACTTCTGGACGCAACCGCTGCCGACCCCACTCGCCTGGTATGCCGCGCAGCTTCCGCCGTGGCTTCTCCGGGCAGGAACGGCCGCGACCTTGGGGATCGAGTTGTGCGTGGTGTTCCTCATCTTTCCACCGCGACGTCTGCGGGCTGTCGCGGGTGTGCGGGGTGCTGTTGCAGAATCCTGATCCTGCTCACCGGCAACTACAATTTCTTCAACCTGCTCACCATGTCGTTGTGCATCTTTCTATTCGACGATGCGGCGCTGCGCCGCCTCATCCCGCGGCGGCTCGCGGTGCGGATGCAATCTTGGGCCCGGCCGCCGAGCCGCGCGGCTACGGTCATCGCGACGGTGCTTGCGCTTATCGTGGTACCGGTCGGCGTGAATCGGATTTGGCAGACGACGCTGCATGGAGACTTGCCGGTACTCGGTGCACTTACGCGGATCGTCTCGCCTCTCAACATCGTCAATCCGTACGGGTTATTCGCCGTGATGACGATCACGCGGCCGGAAATCGTCATCGAGGGCTCGGCTGACGCACAGACCTGGCGCGAATATGTGTTCCGTTACAAGCCGGGACCGCTCTTGAGACCTGCGCGGTGGAACATTCCGCACCAGCCGCGGCTCGACTGGCAGATGTGGTTCGCCGCTTTGGGCAGCGTACGCCAAAGCCCCTGGGTCATCGGCCTGATGGAGCGTTTGCTCGAAGGAAGTCCACCGGTGCTGGGGCTGTTGGAATTCAACCCGTTTCCCGGGGGCAGGCCGACGTATGTGCGAGCACAACTGTACGATTATCGCTTCGCGGACCGAGGCACCCATGCCTTGACCGGAGAGTGGTGGGTGCGGCGGTTCGAGGGACCTTATTTTCCGACGGTGAGTTTAGCGGACTTCGGACGCACTGCCGGTCAGTGAGCCAGCCGGTCGGTAAGCCCCAGCCGATCGGTGGTAATCCAAGGACGATTGAATTCGCTGCAGAAAAGGATTCGAATGCGTATCTTTCGAGGCCCTCCCGAGACCATCACGATATCCAAGAGGCAAGCCATGGCCAACGAAATGCCAAAATCCACCGACTACACAGGTCTTTCCCGCACCGTGCTGCAGTATTCCGAGGAGTTCCTTCGAGTCGTCAACAAGATGAAGCAACCCGGCTTCTCGGAGGCCGACTGGGCACGCTTGGAAGCTCTCGTGGATGTGGAGAACTTCGAGCGCGTGGGCGTCTTTTTAACGGAGCGCGTCGAGGTTTCGAGGTGGCCGGAGTACAAGCAGTTCATTACGCAGTATGGAGGCATGACGTCGTGGGAGGGGACCCTGCGGCGGATTACGGAGGTTCCGGGGCTGGTCTTCCTGGAACTCGAGGAGCGGAACACGCGCGACGGGGTGACGGATATCGCCAACACGGTCACCATCTATAAATTCAACGCGGCTGGGAAACTGCGCCATCTTGACGTCTACGTGGCGCATATCGGTCAGCGATAGCGCTGCAGACCCTTGGCGGAGTGGCACTGACACGGGCTGTCGGTATGCAAGAGCGCCGCGCTCCGCAAGCGATGGCGGTGCGTAGGAGGGCTGTGGGATCGTCAGCGGGGTCCTACTGCGAAGAGCGCGCGCGGCAAAAATCTGTTCGCGCCCTCGGCGGAGCAGGCCGTCGGCATTGGCTTACTTAAGCACGGGGTGGCGAAGGGTGGAACGCGCCGCGTTCTTGGTTTAAGAATCTGCCCATGCCAAACCGCAAGACCTTTGACCAGGGCGACAAATACGATCACAGCAGCCATCCTGTGGAGCGCGGGCAGCCCAGCGACCTGCAAGCCGATGTGCAGCACCCTGGGGATAGGGTGGTGAAGGGAACACCCGGAGACAATGCCAAGCCGTCGGCGCGTCGAGTTCTCAAGCGACGCAAGGGGCTCTCGTCTCGTGCTTAGTAGAATCCCACGGGCGTCGACAACACTGTGACAAGCCGCCGGCAAAAGTGACCAGCAGCACGCGCCCGTCCGTGTACCTGCGATAGACCATTTGCCGCATGGCTCGTCAAACATTCACGCACACGGTTGCGGGGCCGTGAAATATTCAAGCCTCACACCGGGTCAACTTGGGGTCTGGCCGCGTAAGCGGCACGCAGCGAGTATCACGACTCAGCGAGGAGCAAGCCAATGCCACACCTGAACTCCCCCCGTGCTGATACCAGAGTGGTTCTGATCGTCTGGCTGCTGTTTCTGCCGCTTCCGCTTTATGCTGGTGTTCCTGGATCAACATCGTCGATCAACTTGGATGCCAGTGGTTTGGCGCTTCGCGGCTATGACCCGGTTGCGTATTTCGAGACCGGAAAACCCATGCGTGGCATGGCTAAGATCACAGCGTCATATGGCGGCGCTCGCTATTTGTTCGCGACCAAAGCCCATCGGAAGTCTTTCCTGAACAATCCGGCCAAATATCTTCCGCAGTTCGGTGGGTTCTGCGCCGTGGGGACCTCCTTCGGTGAAAAGGTCGACGTTGATCCCGAAACCGGGAAGGTCGTCAATGGAAAGCTATACCTAAATAACGGCCCGAAGGCACAAGAAATCTTCGATAGCGATCCCGGCAATACGATTTCGCGAGCGGAGCATAATTGGCCGATAGTGAAGGACAAGGCACTGTAAAATTACCGGTAGTCCTCACTCGTGGCCCTACCTCACCTCACCTCACGTCACCCGCCTGGCCGCGACCACCGTCCGGAGTTGGCCGATTGCAGCGTGGTCACCGTCCGCTTGCGGGTACCAATACCGCCTTGACGTTACCGGCTTCGAGGTGTGCCGCCCATGCCTTCCACCCCGGGTTGATATTTTCAAGTTTATTCAGCAGTTGTGCGCTATCCAATGACTGGACTCCCGATGGGAACTCCTTCCTGACTTCGCGAAGATACTCCAGACCGCTTTCGGCATATATTTCAATGACGCGCTGGTCGAGTGCGAGCTGATACCACCCATAATTTCCCGGATATTCTTCCTGAAGCTGGTCATATTTGCTTTCGAAGTCATCGAGCTTGGTAAACGGATGTGGCGAGTTATCTAGGCCGACGGTCCAGAAGATTTCATTCGATAAAGCCGCTGCCGGGACTTTCGTCTTGAGATACGCATAGCCCACGTAGCTGGCGAGAAATTCGTTGAACCACTTTGTTTGTGGATCAATTCCAAGCTGTCGGATCACGAAATGGCCGATTTCGTGCGTCCCGATTCCATCGCAACCCTCAAATTTCACCTGATTCCATTTCTTGCCTTTCGCCAATGCTTTGCGGAGCATCGCAGGCGGTACTTCCTCGCGCTTTGGAACGACCATCCATGTCACCTCGTCCCAGCTGACGGGCATGACTACTACGGCGGGCCTGGTGCCACCAACCGATGGCAAGCCGTATGGCTCCCTGCCGGCGACGCTCGGCCACTGTTGGGGATCGAGGACTGCCATTGTTATGGGACCGAAGGGAACGTGGAACAACGCAGAGTAATAGGCGATTTCGCCGCCGAGAAGGCCTTGAAGGTCCTTGGCACGCGCCTCTGCGTGTGGGCTGTAAAACGTCGGCAGGTTGCCTGGAATGGATTCGAGACTGAGCGACTTGATGCCGTCCATACGGCTCTCTTCAGACGCCAATCCGCTCTCGGCGGCAGACGCGTAAAGGCACAACAGTAAGTACGCGGGTAAAGCCAGAATCAATCGTAGGGGATACCTCAAGCAGTATGTCTCATTCATGAAATATGCCTGCGCAAACCGCGGGGGTGACTCATCAGCTTACGCCGTGCTGCGTATGGCCGCTTTGCCGAGGACATTTCCGCCCCAAATCAGGTATTTGAGCTTCTTAATCGAGGACTTTTGGCGATAGTTTCCGGTCAACAGCAGATCGCGCGAGCGATCGATAGACCTTACTGTCAACGCACCCGATCGTAGTCGCGTTTTCGGCCAGACGCCTCGCCGGAGCTAAAGGGTGACTTGCGACCTAATAGCGGCCGCCAGTTTATAGACAGCCAAATGAAACGGGTACGTCAGGCACACCAACAGCGTACTCAATACGACGAAGAGTAGGATGAGCACAACCGCGCCCCACTCAAGGGCGATTTCCATCGACGTATGCTCGAAGTAGACGACGGTAGGCGCAGCGGTTAGTGCGCCCGTCACTTGGGGAACCGTATATTCTTGGGCGTTGGCGCGACCGTAGATCATATTCAAAATTTTCCCCTAGCGTGGCCCACTCGCGGAAGTAACGAGGATCGGGCATTCTCGGTTTTGCGGCAACACTGCATTCGCTAAAGTCCGCAGTCAGTCGCACGCCGAAACACCCTATGTCAAATGACCGTTCATCAGTAAGCACGCTGACCCGAACCGCGCGAGGGCAATCATTTCCACCCGTATCGGACTACTTGATTCGATAGTCGGCCATCGGACCCGCTGCTGTCGGTCGTGGGTGTCCGGTATCGGGCAGCGAAATCAGTTGGCGAATTGATGTACTCATAATGAAAAAGCCCGGCGCGTGTGGCCGGGCTTTCCGTACAAGGATGGCAATGAACTCAAGCGCCGACGTTGTCCAGCTTTCGGGCGTCGTCCGCGTATCTATGTTCAACCCGGATCGTGAAGTTGGTGCGGGCGGCGTTGGCGGACTCGCAGTTGCCACGCCACGGCCTGCCATCGAGCCGCGCACGCACCCAATCGAGCTGCAGGTCGATGGTTTTTTCCATGAGCGGATCGTGGTCGAGGCCGGGCCGATGCACGAACTCGATTGGCAAGTGGTTGCGGCATGCCTCCGCGACGCCCGCCCGGATGTTGGCGAAAATCACGCTCGCATCGTCGTCGCCGGCCAGAACCAAGAGCGGTCCGCGGATGGACTTGTCGGTGCTGCGGTTGTCCCGGTTGTAGCGCGCGAGCTCGGGCACCTCGTTCCACCCCGGCCGGACCACCGCCTGATGTCCAAGCTCCGCGGCCGCGGCGTAGGCGTAGTACCAGCAACCTTTCGTGGTCACATCCGCGTAGCGCTCGAGCATGCCTGGCGCGAGAATTCGCGCGACGTCGAGCGAGGGATAACTCGCCTTCACCCCAAATGCCGTCATGGGCCAGTACATGTTCGCGATCGTCTCGAGAGAGACTGCATCGTGCGCCTCGAAGCTTTCGAAATTCATGTCGCCCGCGACGGAAATCGCGCCTCGGTAGGTCGGGTCCTTTCAGCTTCGCCTCGAGCTCGGCGACGCCCCAAACCGCCGCTCCGCCCTGCGAATGACCGATGGCGACCCAGCGCCGACCAAGCGTCGGGACCGCAGCGCGAGCGGCCGGAACCGAATAGACGACATCGTTGGCCTGGGGAATCTTGTTGTCATACTGGTGCGCTCCCGGTGTGCCGAGACCGGCGTAGTCGGTCGCGACCACGGCGAATCCCGCGGCCACCATGGGCATGAGACCTTCGCCGCCGTATTCGAGGTCCTTCATGAGCGAAGGCGCGCACATGCGGGCGACGCCGCTCGTGCCGTGTGCCCATGCGATGACCGGCCAGCCACGGCGTGGCGGCGATCCCGCGGGGATCAGCACGGCCCCCGAGGCCGCGACCGGAGTGCCATCGAGCGCGCGCGACACATAGAGTATGCGTATTGCATGCGCCCCCGGCGGCAGGCTGTATCCGTCGAACGGCTCCGAGCGGATCAGCGCACCCGGAGTGCGCGTGCCGAGCGGTTTGGGCGGATCATAGAAACTGGTGAGCGGCAGCGCGTCCTTCTGCCTCCATGGCAAGCGCCTCGGCCCGCGATTTAGGCAGAACGTCGTCCGCGGTCGCGGTGACCGCCGCGAGCATGCTCAACACTGCGAACAACATCCGGCTAGTTTTGTTCATGCACTCCTCCACTGACCTTAGCGTCGCAAATCCGTCGAATGCCTTCAATGTGGGAGTGGGCAATTCGTTCTCAACACTCAGCGATAATAACTTCTTGGGCAACGATCGCAAACGAGCCGCTCTGCTTTTCGGTGTTGGTTTGTATTTCAGCCCCTCGTTCAGCCCAGGCCCGAGCGCGCATTGCAGTATCCTCAACTTGGGGGTGCTGGAGGCTCTCTATGGCCCTTCGGAAGTAACGCCAAGTCCGGCGACGATCAACTGAGCGAACGCCAAAACCTCCGAGCGACGGCCGCTGGCAGGTCGTATCGTCTTGAGAATCCAGTCGAGCGTTGTCCACGCCGCAATCATGGGCGTGCAGGCATTTGGGAGGCGCGCGAGACCGGTCACATGATGCGATGTGCCGGCGTTGGCCCTCGTGGCCGCGAACGCGACCAAGCTCAGCTCGGAGTACAAGTCCCCTCGACGATCCACGGAGCGAAGCTCATGCCACCGTCAAGCGATATATAACGAACAGGCATCCGGCGCTAATGTGGACGAGCCATTGCAGGTTTGGCGATCGAACGACGGACCTGCGCGAGCCGTGCCTGCAACGCTGGCGCCGCCGCAGCGGCCTGCGGGCTGCGCGCCATCACGTCGATCGAATGACCGATGGCATCGAGTCCGAGACTCAGTCCGGTACGCATACCCACCTGCCTGAGCGCGGACTGGAATTGGGGATCCGCCTGTAGCTCGGTCTCCCCGAGGGCCTGCGCCTTGGACAGCAGATCGCTGAGCACCGTCACGGCGCGCTCGACGTTGGCGGAGGAGGTGAAATCGCGGTTGCTGGTGAACTGCGCGACCTCCGGCAGGCTGGTGACGAAGCTGCGCATCGCCTGGCTTTGGGCCGCATTGCGCGGCTTGTCCGAATGCATGAGCGCCTGCGCCGCCCCCATTATCGCGAACGGGGCAAGGGCTGCGTGCGTGAGCACGGGCGTCCCGGACACGAGGCCGCTGACCGGGAGCGCCATCAGGGCGAGCCCCGCGACGACATGTCCCAGGTGCACCGCGCCGCGCTCTACCGTGAACATCGCATGCCCGAGTGCCTTCAGGGGCGAGAGTGCGAGCAGGGCGGCGCCTGCGAGGCACACATAGGCCGGCGCTGGCGCGCCATTGATCTTCAGGTGCTGGTAGGCGACGAACAGCGCCGTGGCACCTGCCGCCGCCAGGACCCAGTGCAGCATGTGACCGGCGACGGACGGACGCCGTGATGACCGCGGCTCCCCCATTTGCCGGTCGCGGGCGGCTTGTGTCGCCGCGCGAAGCTCATCGACGTTCAGGCTTTTCATGGGGTCTCCAATGTGTCAATGGCTCGCGGCGCAGGCGAGCTCCACGCGCCGGTTGCGGGCACGACCCTCGACGGTGTCGTTGCTCTCCACGGGATGCGCAAAGCCGAAGCCCGTGGCCGTCAGCCTCCCGGAGGGGACGCCGAACTGCGCTACGAGCGCTTCGCGTACGGCCTGCGCACGTTTCTGCGACAGATCCTGGTTCAACTGCGGGGTGCCGACGTTGTCGGTGTGCCCTTCAATGTCGAGTACCGGCTGTTTCGATTGCAGAACCGCCTGTGCGATGTTCCGCAGCGCCGGTTGCGACTCGGGCAGCAGTACCGCACTGCCGGTATTGAAATAGATGCCCGACAGCTCGACGTGGCAGGACTTCTGCAGCGCGTCGGCAATGCCGCCGAATTTCGGTCCGGTGTCCGGCGCCGGCCGATCGATCTTCGTGACCTGCTGGCTCGCCTTATGGCTGTCGCGAGTAAGGCTCCATTCCAAGGTGACCGGCCACGCGGCACTGTCGAGCCACCAGAACTGCGCCTGGATCGCCTTGTCGCCGTTGGCGATCGTTCCCTGGGCGTGCACGGCCGGCAGGCTGATCCGTACGCCGTCGAGCAACACCGGCAGCATCACGGGTTCGGCCTCCACCCGCTTCAGGGTGCCCCGGTAATAGGTGTGGCCTGCTGTGAACAGCGACGCCATGCCCGAAAGCGGCGAGCCCGGCTTCGCTCCCGCGGACTGCTTCGTCACCTGCTGCATCATCGCCCCAATACCCCCCATCGGATCCTCACCGTCGATGACGCCGATCACGTACGGCACTTCCGCGCCGGACTTGAGCATCGTCACACCCTTCACGGAGGTCTCCTCGAAGGTCTGTCCGGCAAACATCTGCGGATCGACCGAGGAATAGAAGAGGTTGATCCGCGTCGCCTGTGCGATGTCCTCGCGGCGCACGCTCCGGTGAATCACGAACTTCGCGAGGTCGGCGTTCGCCTGGGCATCCGCCGGCGCGCTGACTCGGAGCTGGTAGACAATCGCTTCGGCGGTCGCGTCCACCACAGAATCCCATTCCTCGACGTCGGTGCCCGAATACGATCGGTCCGCTCCTCCTCCTCCTCCGCTCACCACGAATGTGCTATGCACCGTGCTCGTCAGCACCAGCCCCTTCACCGGCTGGATGGAGGCGACATCGGCCGCGGCCATGTGCGGAGCGACCGCTAGGGCGAGCGCGGCCAACGCAGTCACGATCCGACCTCGCAGCCCTTGACCGGCGGATCGAGGACTTCATGGGTGTGCTGGAACACCTCTTTCTGCGTGCTCAACTTCTTGCTGATCACATCGGCGACGAACGGAATGGGCAGCGGCATCACCTGCGTGTCGATGCCGACGTGCCCGTAGGCGGTGTACGTCGTGCGCTTGCAGGGCGGCGTAAGCATAATCCCGGTGGATACCGCCGCGGCGTTGGTCATCGTCACCACGTTGACGATATCGCTGTAGGCGACCGATGACGCGCCAAATACCCCGACACCGAGCCCGACGCGGGGTGCCTGGATCGCGAGCACGAGCCCCGAGACGCCCGGACTGTTGGCGACCGTCGTGCCGACCGCCGGCTTCTCGCCGCTCATGCTGGTGTTGTCGGTCGCGCCCGCCCGCGTCGCCGTGAATCCCGTGGATCCCGAGAAGGCATAATCGCCGGAAAACTGTTGTGCCGCATGGTTGCCCGCGAGGAAGACATTCGCGCTGAAGTCGGTGCCGAGCTGGATTACCAGCGGAAATCCGCCGATCGGAAACGGGATGTTGAACACGAACGGCAGATGAACCACCGGCACCTTCACCGCGCCGTTGCCGGGCTTGCCCCAGCGTCCGACATAGTCGATGTGGACCTTGCCCTTCATGTTCTTGAACTGTGCGCGTGCGCTCTCGAGGTCGCCGTCCACGATCTTGAGCGCCCCGGCAACCTGGAAGTTGTCGACATCGGCCCGGACCTTGAAGCGCACATCGAGGTTGTCCGAGATGATGCCGAACAGGTCGACGAGTTTGCCGCCGACCTTCTTGAGCTTCTGCAGCTTTTCCTCATCCTGCTGCTTGATCGCGTTGACTGCGTTGCGCGTCTTGTCGAGCGAATTGATCTGATCCTGCAGCTTGTCATGGTCGAGCTGGTGCTGCTGCGTCAGCGTCTGCGCGGCTGCGGCATCTCCCTTGCCCTGGAGGAAGGACAGCTGCTTCTGGTACTGCAGATCCATGTCCGCGAGTGACGCCTGGTCCGTGTGCAGGGAGGCGTCGAGCTCGGAGAGCTTCTTGAGGTTCTCGTGCAGTTCCTTTTCGTCCTGCGCCGCCTCCTTTTCGGCGTCCTGCATCTTCTCCTCCATCTGCTCCGGATCGCCGTCGTCCTTCTTGCGAGCCGCCAGATACAGGGTCACTCCGTCCGGCTGAGTGACATAGGACATCGAATACTCAAATCCGAGCAGCTCCCCGGTATGCGCATCCCCGGGCGAGCGGGTCTCGCCGTAATCGCCGTCCGCATCATCCTCGCTGCCGGGCGCCGAATCGTCCGATACCTTGAGCACCGAAGGTGCCGCATCCGCGTCGCCGCGCCATAGCACCGACATCAGTGTGGGCGGCTGACGCTGCCGCCACAACGCGGCGGGGTGGTCAGTCTTCCGGTGCGGACGATACGCGGTGTAGTAGTCCACGAGACTGGGTGCGGCATCGAACTCGATGTCAGCGCGGGTAAAGGCCTGCGTCAGGCTCGCCGGCGAGGTGCGCACGACGACGGTGTCGCCCGCGGCGTCGACGCCGTCGACCTTGCGTACGGCGATGTCGTAGATCCATAGTACGCGGCCGGGCCGGATGCGCTTCAACACCGGCTCGCCCGCGGCGAAACGAAAGGTGCTGCCGTCGCGGCTGACGCCAAGCAGCGCGCGCATCGCTTCGTCCTTGCTCACCGCGACGGTGTCCGCGCTCCATTGGACGTCGAACTTCGCGGGTACGATTTCTTTGACCGTTTTGAGATAAGCCCGGATCTGGTCCACGTCGTCGCCGTCGAAGAGCGTCCCGGCGACCGCCAACGTCGCACCCGGCGGCTTGCCGGCAGACTGTGCCGGCAGTCCCGACAGGCCCGACGCCGGTGTCGCGGCGTTGCCGGCGCCCGGCAAACCCGCCGGTTCACCGCCATGGCGGCTGCAGCCGGCCATGAGGCATAGCAAGGTGAACGCCATCGCGCCGTGGGGAAGTCGCGAGCCACCTTCACCGCGGCGGGGGAATCGTCTCGGGCTATTCATTCCCTCCACCCATCGTGGTCTGGGTGAATCCCTTCGGAATCGCGAACCGGTCTGCCGGCAGCGAGCGATGCTCGATGCTGGAGACGGTCAGCTCGCTTTCCACCTTGCCCCCTTCGAGTTCGCGCGTGCGCACCGGAAAACCATTGGCCTGGCCGTAGACCGCCATCTGCTGCGCGGTCGCGTGCGCCGCCGGTATCGAGGACAGCACGCCGCTTGCGGTCGTCGCGGCCTTGTGGACGGCGTCGACGAGTTCGTCGCCGCCCTGCAGCGACCCGCGCGAAGCGATACAGGCGTCGCTTGACACCGTCCCACCCCTGCGCACCTGCCATATCTCGCAGGACCAGCTCCCGACCTGATCACTCTTACCGGTGTCGGTCATCGTGAAGGCAGGCTGCGACCGGCCCGCCATCATGCCTTGCATTCGCGCCTCCATCGCGGCGCGCTTCTCCGGAGGCAGGCTCTGCAACATCGCCTGCATCCTCTCCTGCATCTCGCTCTGTTTCCCTGAGAGCGCGGCCCGGTCGATCTGCATGAACGTCCGCTTCTCCATGTCCACTTGCCAGATGTTGCCGTCGCGTACGAGCACGAAATCGCGCACGTGACCGGCGGCATCCAGCGTATCCATACGAAATTGCTCATCCTGCGCATAGATCATCGATTCGGGGCGCACCTTGCCATCATCGGAGTCCTTGCGGTCCATGTGTACGATCGTGCCGCCCTGCGCCACGGCCGTGACCGCCCCGGTAACCAGAACGAGAACCGGGACCTGTGTTTTCATTTTCCGTCCTCCCGGTATTGCCGGCACAGTCAGAACTTACCAATCGCGGCAGCCACCAGCGCCCGGGCCTTACCGGCATCGGCCGACCAGCTGCCCCGCACCAGCACGTCTTTTTTCACCGCCTCGAACTTGCGCCCCGTGGTGGCCGAACGCTCCCAGGGCCCGGTGCCAGCCGCGTTCTCATCCCCGGTCATGTTCATCTGTTGCGAGAATGTCTGGCCGTTCATCTGCTTCGCGACTTCGTCCACTGTCGTCGTGACGTTCTCAGTAACGGTGTGGGTGCCAACCGCGGGCGCCGGGCCTGACCCGGGTGCGCTCGCCGGGGGCGTATCGGACACTTGCTGCTGCACCTTCGCGGTCATCGACATGCTGCCCAAGGCCGTGCCGCCCATTTTTGCGGCCGACAGGTCCTGTCGGAAGTTGTAATTGCCGCCCGACCAGAAGAATTGCAGGTCGTAGATGCGCGGCGGCACATTCGGAAGCTGCGGCAGCGTGTAGGTACAGATGGACTTGTCCTCCTCCGGTGCCTTCGCCAGGGGCGAGCCTAGGATGGCTTCGACCTCGGCCTGGGTCGAGCACGCTGCAGGGCGAAATCGGTTTGGGGCGTCCCTTGAGAAAGGTCTTCGCGGCGGCGACGTTCGCGCCGCCATCCAGGCTGAGCGGCTTATCCATCCGCTTGAGCGCGGCATCGACGAGTGCGGCCGCCGCCTTGAGCGTCATCACCGAACCGGTGAAATCGATGCTGATCATCTGGTCGGCGCGCAGCGCATTGAAGATGCAGCAGTTGAAGGGCGTGAGCTTCGCCTCGTCCCATTCGCCGCCGATCGTCGAGCCATCCTCCGACACCATCGCCTGCCTGGCCTTGTCAGAGAGCGCGCCGGTGCGCTTCACGGCGTTACCGACGAAATCCCCGATGTGATAGGCCTGCTGGCCTCCGTCCCAATCGACGCTCAGAGCAACTGTCTGGAAGTTCGTGGTCTGGTAGATGCAGTCGTCGCCGCCCGGGGCCGGACTATTGGAACCGCCGCGATACGGGGGCGTTCCGAGCGGCGCCCCTAGGGCCCCCTCGACTTCGGAGGTCTGCAGCAGCGAGCATGGATCGTTGTGATGGTCTGCGTCGTCTTCCGATTGCGCCATGGGCGGTTTGGCCGAGGCGGTTTCGGACTTGGGCGCCGGAGCCGGCTTGCTGCATGCAGCCAATACGCCGCCCGCGAGCACCGCGAACAGCCAGTGCCGCGCTGCACCATGCATGCGCTGAGACACCAGAACCTGATTGACGATAGCCACATGCCCCCCTGCTGCGGACTTTTTTTAAAGCTTACCTGCAGCCGATGGCACAATCCACATGCGCCATTCAGCCTACCGGTGCTCACGCCGCCTTTTTCAGCGCCTTTTCCCTGACTCCCAGCGGCAATGTGCCTGGCTCGTCGGCGCTGCTGAAGAAGACTGCTCGTTCCCGCTCATGGACGGGGGACACCTCCCCGCGGACAAGATGTTTCTCGCAGCATTGACGTCCCTATCGTGAGTATCACCACACCCGCTGCACATCCACGTCCTCACAGCCAGCATGTCCAGACCCGTGGGACCCGTGAGGGCTCCGCAGCCGCTGCATGCTCGCGTTGTGTATCTTTCGCTGACGATCCGAACGCATCTGCCGGCCTGCTGGCCCTTATATTGCAATTGCGCCTTGAGCATTCCCCAGCCTGAGTCCAGCACGGATTTGGCCATCCGCGTCTTGGCAAGCTTGGGGGCGCTCACATCGCCCACGACGATCGTTTGATATCGGTCGACGATTCTCCTCGAAAACTGATGTAAGGCATTCTTTCGCCACCGCGCCGCTGTGCGATGCAGACGCTTCGCATGGCGCTTGTGGCCCCGCCGCTGCGCGGTCTTGACACATAGGTGTGCAACGGCTCACGCCCGCGTGGGCGGCCTCGATGCCCCGGTCGGGGAATACCCGGGATTGGGCGAGACCGACAACGCATGGTCTCTTGCAAACAGCTCGAACTGTGTGACCACGAACTGGTCCGCGAAACTTGGCCCGTTGAGTTGCTCCATGAAACCGCAATGACCGCCGTGGCGGGTGCGCAGCACAGTCAACAGTTGCGAGCGCGCCAGACGCGCGAGGTCGGCGGCCGGAACCATCGGATCGTCCTCGGCGAGCAGTATCGCCGCCGGAAACCGCAAGGCTGAGAGCCGCGGCCCGGTGATCGCGTAGCCATCGAGGTAGGATTCGAGGCTCGCGAAATCGGTGAACTGGCGCACCAGTCCGTCGGTCATCGAACGTAGATCCCGGGTGCGCAGCAGCGACTCGAAGTCAGGCAGGTCGGGCCATGCGCGCCGCTTGCGACGCAACGAACGGGACCAGCGTCGCACGAAGTATCGGCGGTACACAGACCAACCGCGCTCCAGCGCCTCGAGCGTGACGGCCGGATCGAGCACCGGGGATATTGCGACTGCGCCACCAATCGCTGCGGGAGCGCCGGCGTCGGCCGACACTCGAAGCACGAAATTTCCGCCGAGTGAAAAGCCTGCCAGGAAGATCTGCGCCTTGGGGAAGCGCTCCGCGACTGCCCGCGTAGCGCCGACCACCTCCGTCAGTCGGCAGGAATGGAAGATCTCGCGGTTGAGGTGGTGGCTCTGGCCGTGATCGCGCAGATTGAGCCTCAGCACGTCGAATCCATTTGCGACCAGCTGGGCGCCGAGAGAGACCACATAGCAGGACTCGGCGCTGCCTTCCCAGCCGTGCAAAATCAGCGCAATCCGGCGCTCCACCGGGTCATCAGTAACCTCTTTCGCCCCGCCATTTCCCCCAGCCAGACTAAGGAATCCCTGCAGGCGGACACCGTCGCCGCAATCGAGCAGCCATTCCCGCGCGTTCGCAAGGAGCGCCAAGCCTCGTCGGCGGGTGAGCCACTGGATGAATGGCAGGTTACCGATCGTCGTTTGCACCTGACCGTTGCGCAAAGCTCGCGGCGGCGAGAATTCCCGCTGCTTCGTCAGGGGAAGGTCCGCCGGCAGTGGTCGCGGCCGCAATCGGGGGCGGCGACGGATTCGACTTGCATCGATGTCGGGGCGTGGAGCACGAGGTTCATGATCTTCCGGCGTATTCATTCCCGCAATAGGGTGGAACTCTAGCGCATGAGTTCTACATGAGCAGCGTCCTGCGGCGGGCCTTTTGGGACCGTGCCTATCCAATGCGCCGAACTGGCGGGACCTGCAGGGCAGCGCTATGCTGACCGAAAACCAACGAAGAGCCCATGGCAACAGTCTTAGCGAGCGCTACCACCAGCTCCGCCAACCGCGTCCGATTTCGCATCACGTTCAATTTCGCGATGGCGCTGTTGATGGCGGTGGTCGTCATCTACGGATTCAGCCACACGATCGGTGACAATCTCATTCATCCAAGCATTCCGCGTCCGCGAGTGCTGTACGTGCACGCTGCCCTCTTCAGCGCGTTTATGGCGATATATATCCTGCAGACAGGGCTGGTGGCATCCGGCAACGTGAAGCTACATCAGCGCCTGGGTCCGATTTGGGTTGCGATAGGTGCTGCAATGCCTGTGTTCGGGATAGCCACGGGAATTGTAATGCGGCGCTTCGATGTCATTCACTTCAACGATTACGCAACCTTCATTGCCGTCATTCTTTGGGACATGCTGGCTTTCTCGACACTTTTTCTTTTTGCCGTGTTATGGCGAAAGCACCCCGAATACCATCGTCGCCTCATGTTTCTGGCGACTTGTGGCCTGATGGACGCTGGCTTCTCGCGCTTTCCCTTGATCGCGCTAACCTTTACCTCAGTCCCGAATTTTTGGGCCGACTTCCGTGGGCTGTACGTAGGGGTAATTGCTCTGATGCTCATCGCGATGACCCGCGATCTCATCGTTCAGCGCCGAGTCCACATCGTGTACAGGGCGGCAGTGCCGTTGATTGTGGCCGGGCAGTTGCTTGCCGTTGCCTTGTCTGATGTTCCTCCCGCCTTCTGGACCACGCTGTCTCGTAGGTTGATTGGAGTCGGCTAAGAGCGCTTTCACAGACGGCAACAGACGCTGGCAGACCGCGCAAGAGGCAGTGCCCCAGTTCGACTCCGCGCCCGCCAGACTCCTTTGACCGCGAGCGCCAGTGACGCACTGTCGCCTCGCTGCGTGTCTCTTTCCTCTCGCCGTAGGTCACGTCGCTGCACAGCCTCCGGGACGCCAAGACCTGGTGGCAACGGTCCCGCAGCCAGGCTCCGAGCCAGCCAAGCTGCCGTGATTGATGCGCGGTTCCATAGTTGAGTTTCTCCGCGCTTTCAAAACGTCGCGATGAATTCCGGGTGGTTACCTGCCGGAAAGGATGAGCCGGCCATAGGAGTCAGTGCGCCGGTCGAGGCGCCAGTATGAAGCCGCTAACATGCGCTGCGCCGTCATGGCAGGCTACAAGCGAATACCGACGCTGACAGCCGAAGGCTGTCCGGCCTGCGCCTGCAAGTATTTTAGTACCAGTGTATTTCCGTCGCTGCTGACACCGCCGGTAAACGTAACAAAAGGGGGTGAACGTACGGCTTAACTAACGTTACCGTCAGTGTGCCGTCCGCCACAACGGCGTATGTTCCCGTCACCGAAGAATTGGCAATTGTCCCGGCATCGTTGCTGGTCGTGGTACCGCTGAAGTTTCCTGCGCCGTCGAAGGATAAGGTCGCCAATTCAGCGGAATTGCCTGTGTAATTGACGATGTTGTAAGTACCGACGACGTCGGCGTTTGTGAAATTGGTCTGTCCCTGTTTGATGCCGACAAAAAATTCGGAAGGCTGCCCGGCTGTGAGCTGAGACAGCACCAGCGTCTTGCCGTCCGCGCTGATTCCACCGCTAATCGGGCTGCCCGAGGCCGGGGTAATGGTCAACGCGCCGTCGGTCGCAACACTGTAGGTACCACTTACGGCACTACTGGTGATTACGCCAGCATTGTTCTGAACCAGAGTACCGCTGTAGCTGCCCGCGCCATCGGCGGTGAGAGTCAGCAAACTGCCGGAGACCACCTGATAGACGCCGCTGAAATCGGCATTGGTAAAATTGGTCTGGCCTTGCTTGATATCAACTTCGACATACGGGGCATCGCCGGCTTGCAGGTTTGCGAACAGGATCGTATTGCCATCGGCGCTCACCTCGCCACTGTAGGTGCCTAGAGTCATCGCGCCGCCGACGGCAGCCGTGTAGGGACCCGAAATCGAACCGGAAGAAATGACTCCGGAAGTGTTTAAGACATAGCTACCACTGTAGCCACCCACGCCGTCCAAAACGTCGGGTCCGGACCTGGCGGCGCCACTGCTTGAGATGCCAGTGTAAAGGTACGGGCCACTGACGAAACCCGTGAAACCATTTTTTAATGTGCAGGACACCGCCACATTGGTGACATCGCTGCTGCCCATCGTGCCGCTGCCGTGGGTGATCACGCAGGTCTGGACGGGGCTGGTCGGCTGGGTAAACACCGTGACGCTATAGGTGGCACCGCCGGCGATCTTGGTCGGAAATGCGATTACTCCGTTCGCGGCCACGCCCAGATCATCGCCACCGTTATCGCGCAGTACCAGTCCGGTGCCGGCCAAACCCGAGACCGTGCCGCCGACCGTGTGATTCGCCACGGTACAAGCGACAGCCACGGTGGTGATATTTGTCGTCCCGACTGTGCCTGAGCCGTTGGTGACAATGCAATTCTGCGCCGGAGCAGACGGCTGCGTCTTCACCGTCACCACGTATCCGGCTCCGCTGCCAAGTTGGTTGGCAAAGATGAACGCTCCCGCCGCGGAAACCGCGGCTAGGTCACCTGCGTTGGTTTGCAGTACCAGTCCGGAGCCGGTCAGTCCTGTGACCGTCCCGCCGATCGAGTAGGTGGCTAAGCTACCGCCGCCGCCACTGCCACCACCACAGGCGCCGAGCGATAGCACGGCGAACAATGCCCAACATGTCAGGAGATGCACGCGATGTAGGTGATGAAGTCCTAAAGTATTAGGCATGAGCTCCCCTCTCGTTGTTCCTAACGACCGACCGGCCTTGTCCGCCCAGCCGCTGGCTGTGTTAGAGCGCCATCTAATAGGTTAAGAGTCCGCCGCGGGCGATTTGGCAACCACAATTACTGTGAGCCGGGTGAACGGCGGCTCTCGGGCAGGCATTTCGACCGAACGCGTGACCGTAGTTGGGCCGATTGCAGCCTCATGGCGATCTTTCCGGCCGGACTTCCGCGGTCGACTGCCTGTCGCCAGGGGCAGCTATCGGGAACTTAAAAAGTTTGAACCTTTCCCAATAAAGTGTACAAGTCGGTCAAGACTCACGAGTTGAGTTAACGACATGAGAACGGTCGCTAGGATTCTCGCGTTCCTTTCGCTTCTTCTGGCGGCTTGTGCGGTGACCTACGCTGCAGACTCGTCCGCATTGAAACAGGATTATCCCGCTAAGCCGGTGCGCATCATTGAACCGTTCGGGCTGGGCGGTGGGCCTGATCTATTGGCCCGCGCCCTCGCCCCGAAACTCTCTGAGCTGTGGGGCCGGCCTGTGACAGTTGAGAACAACCCGGGTGCGGGAGCCACCACGGGCCCGGCGCACGTCGCGCAGTCCCCGGCCGACGGTTACACGCTACTCCTGAATACTAGCGCTCAGGCATATAGCGCGGCGTTCTTGAAGAATCTTCCATATGACCCGTTGAAGGATTTCATCCCGGTCGCTGCGCTCACTAGCCAGCCCTACGTGCTCATTGCCGGCAAGGCGGCGGGCTTCACCACCGTCGGTCAACTCATTGCCGCCGCGAAAGCGAAGCCGGGTAAGCTGAAGTTTGGCTCCACTGGCCCCGGCACTGGCACGCACTTGGGAGTCGTGAAATTCAACCTCAGTGCCGGCATTAAAGCCGTGGACGTGCCTCCCCAGCCGACGGATGCCATCGCCGATATTGTTGCCGGCACCATCGAAGGGCGTACGACGTATATGTTTGCGCCTATCTCTATTGTCCTACCCCATATCCACAACGGCAACCTCTTCCCACTGGGTGTGACCACCGTGCGCCGCTCAAGCTTACTTCCGCAGGTGCCTACGATCGCCGAAGCCGGCGTTGCCGGATTCGACTTCCCGATTTGGTATGGAATATGGGTCCCGGCCGGCACTCCGGCCGAGGTGGTTGACAAGCTTTCGAAGGATATCGAGCGCGCTCTCGCCGGACCGGATCTGCGCGACTGGATCACGAAGCACGGAGGCGAACCGATGAGCATGACGCAACCCGAGTTCGCGCGCTTTGTGCAGGCCGAGAGTGAAAGCGCGGCGCAGCTCACCAATGCTGTGGAGATAAAACCCAGGACAAATCCGTAGGCTCGACACACCCTTTCAAGAGGCAGCATCTCTCGGGCTGGACTTCCGGCTGTCGACCCGTTGCGGTCCTTCGCGACTGTCTACTTTTGGCAAGTCAAGCATAAGAAGAGCCTTCGCCACTTGGAGTCAATGGGACCTTGGTCGATGAACCGCGCCTGAGACGCTTCGGCTAATCTCATACAAGGCGGCCGGCTGCCCGGATGTTCCCGCACGGATGGGCAAGGACGGTCCGGGGTGTCGGAGGATGACTCGATAGAGGAGGTGTAGCATGACCGAGTTCGACTATGTCATTGTGGGCGCTGGCACCAGCGGCTGTGTACTCGCCAACCGGCTGTCCGCCGACCCGAAAGTCAGCGTTTGCGTGCTTGAGGCTGGTCCAAGTGATCGGTTCGAGTTAATCCATACGCCCGGCGCATTGGGCGCTCTCTTCTTCCTCAAGAAATATGACTGGTCCTACAAGGCCAAGCCCGACCCGGCGATCCGCAAGGGCGAGCCGCTTTTTTGCGCGCGCGGCAAGACGCTCGGCGGATCGAGCTCAATCAATGGCATGGTGTATTCCCGCGGACACCCTGCGGACTACGATCATTGGGCCGAGCTCGGAAATCCCGGCTGGAGCTTCGAGGATGTCTTGCCGTATTTCCGCAAGTTGGAAAGCAACGTCCGCGGGGCGAGCCCGTATCACGGTGCTGACGGACCGATGAAGGTATCGGACTGCGAGTTCCAATTTCCGATCTCAAAAGTATTTGTCGACGCCGCACGGCAGACCGGCTTGCCGATAACTGACGACCTGAGTGCCCCTCCGTACGAGGGTGCCGGTCCCTATCAACACACGATCGCCAACGGTCGCCGGTGCAGCACCGCCGACGGTTATCTGCACCCGGTGATGTCGCGGTCCAACCTTACCGTCAAAACAGGGGCCTATGTCGTTTCAATCGACTTCGATGGTAAGCGCGCCGTGGGTGTCTCTTACGAAAGCGGCGGCCATCGCACTTCGATTAAGGCGAACCGTGAGGTCATCGTCTCAGCCGGCGCCTACAATTCACCGCAATTGCTGATGCTCTCGGGCGTCGGGGACCCCGACGAGCTGAAGGCCAATGGGATCAAGCTCGTGCATCCGCTGCCTGGCGTAGGCAAGAACCTGATGGAACATCCGGCTGTATTTCTTCAAAACTCGAGCCATGACCACGCTGGTGTGCAGCTGTCGCTAGTCGGTCTGCTGGAGATGATGGGCCAGGGGATCGAATATTACGGCGCCAACGCGGGCAAGCTGCGCGCCTCGGTCGTTGAGAGTGGCGGCTACCTGAAGACGGACCCGGCACTGCCGAGGCCCAATATCCATCTCATGTTCGAGCCCATTCTGTTCGACTTCGCGTCGCAAAACATTCAAATGATGCGCCAGCACGGCTATTCCTGTCACATCGCCGCGCTAAGCCCCAAGAGCCGGGGCACAGTCGGACTCGCCAGCGCCGACCCGTCGCATCCTCCGGTCATCGACTTCAAGTTGCTGAGCCACCCCGACGACGTCAAGACATTGGTCGAGGGCGTGCGACTGGTCCGCAAGATCTTTGCAGCTCCGGCCTTCGAGAAGTACCGCAAAGAGGAGCTCTACCCTGGCGTTGACACACAGAGCGACGAGGCGCTCGGCCAGGCTATCCGTGATAGGGGCAGCTTCGCGGAGCATGCCGCCGGAACCTGCAGGATGGGCACCGACGATATGGCGGTGGTAGATGCGCAGCTGCGCGTGCGTGGTGTCGAAGGCCTACGCATCGTCGACGCCTCGATTATGCCGACCCTGGCGAACGGCAATATCTACTGCCCGGTGATCATGATCGGCGAGAGGGCGGCGGACATCATCCTGGGAGCACAACCGTGACCGCCAGAACGCCAGTCTCAGAACCGGTAGCGGGTTACGGAAACACGTGAAAAAAATGGAGCGCGGCCGCGACGGTCACCTAGCTAAGCTAGTGTTGCCGTGCCGCCGGACCGCAATTCCAAGTACTTCGTAATGCGCACCTCGAAGAAGTGAATTCGCGCCGAGGAATGCACGAGCGGGGAACCCATGTTGAAAATAGGTTCTGTAGACATCATTGAATGTGTCATACAGTCCCAGGTCCGTACACAT
Source organism: uncultured Gammaproteobacteria bacterium (assembly GCA_963831765.1). Classification (GTDB taxonomy): domain Bacteria; phylum Pseudomonadota; class Gammaproteobacteria; order Steroidobacterales; family Steroidobacteraceae; genus Bog-1198. The sequence continues at coordinate 3,312 of CAWHRH010000005.1, read as the reverse complement.
GATCTGCATGGTGACTACGTCGTCCATCGTCAGTCCCGCGGACTCTACAGTGGCCTTTACTCGATCCATGACGAGCTTCGCTTCCATCCGAGGGTCTTCCGCGGCACGGTCAGTCTTCGGATCTATACCAATATGGCCGGCGATGTATAGTGTGTCGCCAACAAGCACAGCGTCGCTAAATGGCAGCGGCGCGCGTGCAGCGCTGCGCGTTCCATTTACAAACTGTCGATCAGCGTTTGCACATGCTTGGCTGGCACTGAGGACGAGGAGAAAGATAAGCGCGAAAGATTTCATCGTCATCGAATTCCCCCGCAAAAAGTACGCGCGAAGATTCGGCAACGTGCAACCTTCGAGCCGGGTGCACGGGCCTGGGGGTGAAGGATACCGAAATCTCTGAACGTCCGCTTTCGAGCCGCCGGTTGGTGCTGGGGCCTAACGCCCGCGCTCGATCAGGACCAGCTGCGAGTGCGCCTGTACGCGGTCGAACACGATCTGTGACCCCGAGGCTGTGACATCGAAGTCACGGACGTCGAAGTCCTCGGGCATCTGGGCGAGCATGCGCCGTGCGCCACTCGCGAGGTCGATGAGCCAGAAGTCCTTGTGACCGAGTTCGCCGCTAAGGACGATGAGTGTCTGGGCGTCCCTCAGGAACGCCACCCGGCGGGCACCACGCGGCAGCAGGATGCCCGGCAGAGGAAAGGGCCGGCCGTCGGCGCCGGCGGCGCGCAACGGAATGTTGGTTCCCACATCCGGGCCGGAGTAGATCAGGAAGCGCCCGTCGGGCGACCAGACCGCATCGAGCGAGTAGTCCGACACACAAGAGCAGACAGCATTTAGGTAAAACAGTGGCTCATCCCGCGTCACGGCCGGCGCTGCATTCACGGCGGCCGTGGCTATCGGCTCGCTGGGCGGCATCTCACGGGCGCTGGCCGATGACGACGACGGCGCCAGCGACCAATCGAGGGCCCGGATCGGCCTGGAGGTCGCGCCCGTGCCGCTGGATCTTGCAGGCAAGAATCGGCGACTCGTGGGGCTCGGCAGCTATCTGGTCAACGTAATGAGCAACTGCAATGACTGCCACTCTGCAGGACCTGCGACCCAGTTCGCCGCGGGCGGCAACCCCTATATGGGCCAGCCGACCGTCATCAACCAGGCGACCTATCTGGGCGGTGGCAGAGTCTTCCCACAGCAGGTGGCGGGGGCGACTCCGATCATCGTTTCGCGAAACCTGACGCCCGACAAAACGGGACGGCCGGAAGGTGGGCGCTCATTCGAGGAATTCCGTTACACCCTACGCACGGGCACTGATCTGGATCACCTGCATCCGAACTGCTCGGACCCCACCATTACGGCCAGCACCACCTGCTACCCGGCCAACCTGAAGTTCGATGGCAACCTGCTGCAGATCATGTCGTGGCCGGGGTTGCAGCACCTGACCGACCACGACCTGCGTGCCATCTACGAGTACCTGAGCGCCATACCTTGCATTGCCGGGCCGCCGGCGCCCGACCCGCGTCACAACGACTGCAGCTGAAGATTCGCTGATCCCGACGCCTTGGGCCGTGCCCTGTAGAGGGCGCGGCCCACGGTTTAGGTGGATGCCTCGTACGAGAGCGCACTCTCAAATATTTTTGCCACTTTTTGTGCTGCAAATTGCGCGCCCAAGACGATGTCCTCCACGCCGCCAGGGATCGTATGGTCCCCCAACGTCCGCGCGACTTCGCGGAGAAATTGATGCCAAGAGGTGCGTGGGGAAGCGCTGAGGTACGCCGCCGGATACTCGGCCGGCACGCGCGCGCGCAAGGAGTGCGCACTCAGATACAAGGTGCGAATGATGTACGAGAGGCCCAGGCGGTTGTCGGCATTCAGCGTGCCTGGGGCTATGAGGAAAAGCCTCGATGGAAGGGCGCCGAGCTCGCGAAGATCGTCCTGCAAATGCTGCATCATCAGTGAGAAATCGTCGCGGTCGTCCGACCGCCAATCCGGCTCGAGGACTTGAAGGGCCGTATGGTGGACATTTAATAGCAGTCCGTAGTGCTCCGGTTGCTGCAAATCGAGTGCCGCCAGAATGGTCTCGATCATCATTTGCTCGTTACGGGTCGCCGCGCGCACTGATCGATGCAGGAAAGAGAGCGGATCACGTCGCGTCGCACCGCGTTGACGTCGAAGCGGAAATCCCAAGCGGTTCACTTCGCCCGCAATGGCCCTGTCCGTCCGCGATCGGTGGGCGAAGTTACGCGACACGGTATTGCCGTTTGTTCGAATCGGTCACAGGTCCGTCCAGGGCGAGAGCCGCGCCTTGGAATCCGCAACGGCTTGCAGGTATTCCCGTATTTGCGTCAACTCCGCCGGACTCGCATTCCATGCGCGGTCATGGCAATTGGAGAAGAGCCGAAGCGGTCTCGCATTCTTCAATGCATCCTCCACGGCAGCGATCCGCAACGCAGTGAGCGTCTCGTTGCCACAGATCGGGCACGTGATCGGAAACCTAATGTGGACGTCACCCATAGCGATCTCGGAATGAAGTTGTCGAGGTATTCATCCTTTCGGGGTCAGTGACGACGAGCTACTCCCGCGGGCGACAGCCGCGGTTGCCGATTTGCGCGGTCGATCTGCCCGATGATCTCGTAGGAGCGTGTGGTCAGCGATCGCAATAGTCCGCTAATCGTCGCGTGGGCAAATTCGCACCATTCGATGCCGATCTGATCCTGGTATTTACGTGCAACGTACGCGCTGATGCCAGCACAACGAATATTTTGAGCCGCGATGTCGACCACTACTTGGATCCTAGCGAGTAGTCGAAAGTCAAAGTCGACCGCGATGCAGCCACCGCTCGGGCTCAAATTCACCAGCTGTCCATCAATCCAAAAGAAAGGATTCAGCACCGTCAATCGGACCGGGATATCGACCGCAACTCGCTCGCCCCATCGATGTTCCATGTGTCGATCCTGCTGTAGATGCTCTTAACAGCGCTCGAAGGGAGATTGAAGCTACAGGCTCGGCAACGATTCGGGTATTCACAGACGACGGTAATGGGCTACTAGATTCTGTGTAGTCCGGGCGCCTACGGAGCCCTTGCGGAGGGGGTCGGCAGGGCGAATCTGCCGCCCTGCCGCGTCGTGCGGCGGCCGCGAAAGGGTGCTAGTGTCAGCACCGCCTCCGCTCTGTTGACCCGAGCAACACAATGGCCAAAAAAAAGAATACAGCTCCAAAAAGACCGTCGCGGCCGAGTGCCTCGCGGCGGGCGCCTCGACCTGCGGCCGGGAGCGACGCGGCGCCCTGTGTGGTCGGGCTTGGTGCCTCGGCGGGCGG
>CAWHRH010000004.1:0-690414 GCA_963831765.1 uncultured Gammaproteobacteria bacterium | reverse complement strand
GTAAGGCTCATCCTCAATTGCAGGCTATGCAATTGATTGTCCCCCATCGACCACGAAGGTCTGGCCCGTAATAAAGCTGCCTGCACTCGATGCGAGAACCGAAACGACACCTGCGATTTCGATGGGTCTGCCAAAACGGCGCATCAAAATCCGGGTCATCAACCGCTGTTGGACATCTTTGGCCAACGTCTCGGTCATTCCCGATTCGATGGACCCGGGCGCGATTGCATTGACGCGGATTCCGTGCGATGCCCACTGCGCCGCTAAGTCCTGTGTTAAATGCACCACCGCAGCCTTGCTGGTCGTGTAGGGAACCACTTGACCCGCATCGGGCGTATAGGACAGGTAGGCGCCGACGGATGCCACGTTGATGATACAACCACCGCCACGCACGATCATGCGCCTCGCAACTTCACGGCAAGCAACAAAGGTACCCGTCAAATTGACATCAATTACCTTGCGCCATCCAGCCAGCGGAATATCTTGCAGCCCCCACCACGATGCGCCGGCATTGTTCACGAGGATGTCAATAGGCCCAAGCTGCTCGGTTACTCGGTCGAGGGCCGCGTTGATCTCCTCCTCGCGCGAGATATCGCACTGAATACCGACGGCTCGATGGCCAAATCGCATCGCGATCTTTGCCGCTAGCTCCGCGCACTCTTGAGGATGTCGCGACGCCAGCGCCATGTCGCAACCGAGATCGGCCAGCGTTGCGGTGATGGCTTCGGCCAGTGCGCCCCGCCCTCCCATGATGATTGCGACACCGTCATTTAAGCGAAATAGCTGATGCACGAATCAGGGTAAAATTCATCGGTGCTGGACATGAGATTCCATTCACTGTCCGGTCCAGTTTGGCTTGCGCTTTTCCAGAAGCGGCCACCCCTTCCTTCGCGTCTGCGGAGTGATGCACGACATTGCAGGTCATCGTCTCGAGCACGATCAGCGAGTCCGTGTCGGCGTCCAGGCCGCGATTAGCCGCCATCTTGGTCATGCGCATGCAGAATGGAGAGAGTTCGAGGAACGGCTTGCAGAATTCCTGCGGCAATTTAGCGCGTCAAAGCGCTCCGGCGGTGCACATGCATTGACCAATCCCCCAGTCTGCGCATTGTTCTCCCGTGAGCAACTTGCCGGTAAGCATGAGTTCCTTGGCGCGGCGCATCCCAATCATTCTTGGCAACCGATAGATAGGTCCGGCACCACCGAACAGCGCACGTCTCATGTGAAAATCACCGATCTTGGCTTCGGTCGATGCCAACGCAAAGTCGCAAGAAATCATCAACTCGAAACCGCCCGCGACCGCATAGCCTTCGACGGCCGCAATTGTCGGCTTCCTCAGGTTAAAAGATGTGGTCGTAGGTTTTAGCCGACTTCTGAGCGAGATCGATGGAGCCGGTGCTCGTATGTAGAACCGGCCCGACCAAGAGATCCAGGTCCGCGCCCGAACAAAAGGTCTGGCCACGTCCTCGAAAAACCACCGCCAGCGCGCCATCGTCCGATTCGGCTCGGTCAACCGCCTCGCCGAGTTCATCGAGCAACTGGGCTCACACAGTTGCGCTTGTGCGGGCGATTCAGCCAGATGGTCGCAAGGCCGTCAGCCACTTCGTATTGAATAACGTCTTCTTCAGTCGCCATATAACAACCCTTGGTTTGTAGGTTTGAATTCAAAATTCCATGTGCTTCAAAAGGCTGACCTCACATCGCGCCGGCGTCACGCGCTTCGGCCCACGCTGCTGCTGCCAACGGCCGGACGCGCGCCACGATTTCCTCCGCGTTGCTCGCCGCAGCATTACCCTGCTGCAGTCTGCTTGCAACGCCCTGAATGATCGCGGCGACGCGGAACAGATTGTAGGCACGATAGAAGGCGAAGTTGCCGTCGAACCGAGCGTGCATGCGCTCGCAGTAGCGCGCGACATAGTCGTCGAAACTAGGAATTCCGAGCGCCGCAAGATTCTTGCTCTTGAGCGTCCCGCGCAAATCGACGCCCTCAGGTCGATACCAGTCCATCATGTGGTAGGTCAGGTCGCCGAAGAGGATGACCGGCTCAAAGTTCCCAATCCATCACCGCTACGACCCGCGGCTCGCTCGGATGGATCATCACGTTGTGAAACGAGTAGTCGCCATGAATGAGGGCAGATCTGCCGTCGTCGGCCGGCACGGCGCTCGGCAACCACGCGATCAGCCGTTCCATTTCGGGAATGTCGGCATTCTTGGTGGATTCGTATTGCCGCGACCAGCGGGCAATCTGCCGCGAGAAATAGTTTCCGGGACGTCCGAAATCCCCCAGGCCTATTTCCGCGGGCCGCAGCTTGTGCAGCCGGGCCAGTGTGTCGCAGACCGAGTCAAAAACAGCCGTGCGCTCCGCGCGCGACAAGTCCGGCATTGATCCGAAGAAAATCCTTCCGCGCACGTACGTCATTACATAGAACTCGGTGCCGAGCACGGCATCGTCATCGCAATAGGCAAGCGGCTGAGGCACCGGGAAGTCCAGCACCGACAGCCGCGACAGCACGCGATATTCCCGGTCCACGGCGTGCGCGGATTTTTCGAGCTTACCAGGCGGCTTACGGCGCAACACAAGCTGGCCCGAAGGCGCTTGCAGCAGGTAGGTGGGATTCGATCGTCCGCCGTCGAATTGTTTGACCGTAAGTGGGCCAACATCCCGGCAGGTTGCTGCGCAACCAAGCATCCAAGCGGCGCTCATCGAAGCGCAAAGTCTCGTGGACACTGGCGATATCTCCGAGATATTTTTGGGCGTGCCGCCGGATGATCTTGCAGTTTCCCTCGCCGCTGAGTTCGCGGCTCCGGGCCTGCGGCCGCTCCTTTTTCACTGTGTGGCATGCTACGCCAAATATCGACCGACCGGTGGGGCCGGGTGTCAAGTTATATCGAAGCCGGCACCGCGCGACCACGCGCTCGGTCCTCACGAGGCGGACTGCTGCGCGATCCACCCCCGCCGCTGGGACCTGATTGAATTTCCCTCCGTCCCGAAGGCCTACAAATGATCCGCCGCGGCCAGCTCTGCGGCCTCGATCTTGGACAACAGCACGCGGCGCTCTGACGGTCCGCCGGCAAAATCCAGATCCCGCGCACCGCGGGGATCGACCTCATCGAGCACCCTCAGCCAGTTTTGGTCCGGCTCGGGACTTTCGCTTGCATCGGGGGGCAACGGCAATGGCAAAGCCGGTGCGTGCGCGAATCTCCTCGACCGTGGTGCCGAGGCGACGCTCACGCAACTGCCATACCTTGTCCGCGCGCAACCAGCGGAACACCCCCAGATCTGTGAACAGCCAAGGTGCCACCGAGCGTCCCGCCGCAGCGGTCGAGAGAAGTCCACCGCCGCAACCAACTGGCGCGCCGAGTGCATCGGGATCACGAAGTGGATCTCCGAAGCGTCGGGCATGCCGCGAGCGCCGCCCAGAGCAATCTTCGGACGGGCCCAGTCTCCGATGACGGATAAATTGGCATTGGCCTGGGCGTCGACCTGGCAGGCGTCGCTAGCAATCGAGTACCGCGCGACAGACACTCCAGGGCTCCGGGCAGGCCGAGCCGAGCGCGCGGTGCGCGATTCAACAGTCGGAAGCGTTCGAAAAGCGCAATTTCGCCACGCGGATCGTATGCGCCGCCGTGGCCCCACAGCGCCGGTTGGGCACCGAGCGTCTCCTGAGCCGCGCGAAGTCCAGCCATTGCGGATGCGGATGCGGCGAACGTCGTCATTCTCGGGCAGCGTTGCCGCCCAGCGTCCCACTGTCCACGCCAACCAGTCCGCGGCTCCTGTCAAAGCGGCCCCTGTCAAAGCGGCCCCTGCCCCAGCAACGCATGGATCGCAACGGAATTCACGCCGTACAAGGGTTGGCAACTACCGGGACTCGCCCCGCCTGGACACAAGACAACGTGGTCGACCAAGCTGTCGATGATCTGCACTTCACGCCAGCGTGTCTCAAGTTCGGTGTCATCTATCAGCCGCTCCGCGCAAACCACCGTGAACGCGGCGGCCCGTGCCAGCAGCACGTCCGCATACTCATCACCGGTGTTGATGACCCAGCCGTCGGGATGCACAGCTTCAGCATGCAGCAGCGCGGCATCGATCCGCGGCGCACGCACGATCGCAGTTTCGTTTCCGCTGAAGGGACAGCGCATCCGGCTGAAAGCGGGATTCACGCGGAATAATTCCGTTGCGGAATCGATGGCCACCGCCGCGAATGGCACGCGCTCCGCCGCCGCGCGCCAGGCGACCAGCATCGACCACTCAGACCATTCCTCAGTCTCGATGTGCGCCGCTTCGCGCGCCCGGCGAAATGCCGGCGCCAGACCGAACTGATCCAATCCCACATGCGTGAACGCAATTCGGCGCACCGCTGCGGCGCGCACGAGACGTTCGATATCGAGGCCGCCCGCGTAGACCTTTACGTCCAGATCCCGCACCCCAGCTTGGACGAGCGCGTCGATTAGCGCCAGCGGTTTGCGATCCAGGCCGAACCCGCCGATGCCGACGCTCATGCCTGGCGCGAGCAGCGCCGCCGCAGCCTGCGGCGCCAGCATACTCATGCCGCATCTCCCGCTTTGCAGGACTCGGCAAAGCGCGCTAAATGAAATTCGCGGTTGCCGAATAGCGTCACCAACACCATTACTCGGCGGTAGTAATGGCTGATGTCCAATTCATCGCTCACGCCCATCCCGCCGTGCATCTGCACGGCCTCGGCCGCAATCTTGCGGGCGGCACTGCAGATGAACGCGCGCGCGCCACTGATGAGTCGCGTGCATGCGGCCGGAGAATCGGCCAGCTCGCGCTGCGCCGCGAATGTCAGCGCGCGCGCCTCCTGTTCGAGAACGAACATCTCGACCAGACGGTGCTGCAGTGCCTGATTGGCGCCGAGTGGGCGTCCAAACTGTTTGCGCGTCTTAAGATATTGATTGGTTGCCGCGTTGATCGCCCTGATGGCGCCCACACCTTCTGCGCATAAGGCGACTGCGGCCTCATCCAGGGCGGCTGCAATGGCGCACGTAGCGGCGTCGGTGCCGCCCTCGGCCGCCAGCGGCTCGGCGCGGGCGGCGTTGAGGTAAATGTTGGCGGCGGCTCGGCCATCAACTAGCCGAAAGCTTTGACGCCGTACCCCAGGCTCCGCGCCATCGACAAAATACAGCGATACAGCGTTGCCGCGCTTGCGGTCCCTAGCAGACACAATGAGCTCATCCGCGCAGTCCCCATGCAGAACGGCGAGCTTGGCGCCGGACAGCGTGCCGCCGTCAAAGGAGCAAGCGACGGCCTCCTCGCTGAATGCATTCAGCGCCTCCTGATGTGCGAATGCCAGCACCAGTGATCCATCCGCGAGCTTGGACAGCCTCCCGCTTTGCTGCTCCGCGCTCGCGCGACGCAACAGCAGGCCGGTAGCGATGATGGCGCTGGCCAAGATCGGTTCCATGAGCAGCCGCGCCCCGACCGACTCCATCAAGGGCGCGGTAGCATGAGGATCTGCGCCGATGCCGCCCTGCTCCGGCGGTAAGCGCAGCGCCAGCCAGCCGAAGCGTGCGTAGTCGGACCACGCCTGCTCGGAGTAGCCGCGCGCACTCTCAAGCGCGGTCCAACGCTGCGCGAAATCATAGTGTTCGCCGCCATACCGTTCGATGCTTTCGCGCAGCATGGAGATCACTTCATCGTCCACTGCGCCGCCCCTATGACTCACGACTGCAATCCCAATGCCGACTTGGCGATGATATTTCGCTGAATTTCCGAGGAGCCGCCGTAGATGGTCGCCGCCCGGTTGTATAGGTGGTAGCGCAGAATTCCCGCCGCGTCATCCGGTCCGAGCGGCGGCGGCGCTTCGCCGTGCAAGGTATTCGCATCGTAGGCGATGCCCGCATGGCCTAAGGCGTCGGCCGCGCACTCGATGAGATCCTGATAAACCTCCGAGGCGCGCAGCTTGAGCATCGAGGCCTCCGCGGGCACATCGATGCCCATAATTTCGTCGGCCAGAGCCTGGTAGGACAGTGTTTGCAACGTCAACACCCGCAGCTCCAATTCAGCCATGCGGCGATGGAACCCTGGATCATCGATGAGGGCTGGCCCGCCGAAACTCTTGTCAGCAGCCAGGCTCTTGATGCGCGCCAGAGTAAACCACGCTTCGCCCACGCCGGCGCCATAGGTGCGCTCGCTGTTAAGCAAAAACTTCGCCAGCTTCCATCCATCCCCTTCCTCGCCCACGCGGTTCTCCAGCGGCACGCGGACATTGTCCAGCCAGACCTCGTTGACGTGGTGGCACAGATCCAGGGTACGGACCGGTCGAACGCTCACTCCAGGACTCCGCATGTCGATCAGCAGAAATGATATGCCCTTCTGCATAGGCTCATCGCGAGCAGTGCGCACCAGACAAAACATCATGTCGGCCCATTGCGCGTACGTGGTCCAGCATTTTTGACCGTTGACGAGGTAATGCTCTCCGTGGCGTTCAGCCGTGGTACGCAGGCTGGCAAGATCGGAACCCGCCCCCGGCTCGGAGTAACCCTGCGCCCACCACACCTCGGTCGCCACGATGGGGGCCAAGAAGCGCCGCTTCTGCGCCTCGGTGCCGAAGCTGTAGATAACTGGTCCCACATACTTCACGCCAAAAGGGATGACCCAGGGACAACCGGCGCGAGCGAGCTCGTCTTCGAACACGAAGCGCTCGAGTGCGGACCAATCAAGCCCACCGTGCTCGCTGGGCCAGTGACCAACCGCCCAGCCGCGAGTTTGCAGAGCCCGCATGAAGCGCTCGTACTCTTCTTTGTTCAACATCAAATGCCGCGAACTTTTACGGAGGATGTCGGCTGGCACACTGGATTGGCAGAATTCGCGTATTTGCGTCCGCAGGATTTCGGCGCGCTGCGACAGGTTGCGCAGCATCAGCTTCAGCGCTGCAGAATGGTCACGGCACTGACCCCGGGCGCGCCGTAGACATGGGTGTATCCTAGACGCGGCCTTTCCGGTACCTGCCGAGCGCCGGCTTGGCCGCGCAGTTGCAGACAGATCTCGTGTACCTGGCGCAATCCCGAGGCGCCGATGGGCTCGCCGTTTGCCAGGCAGCCCCCGTCGGTGTTGATCGGCAGCCGCCCGCCGATCTCGGTGTCACCATCTCGCACCAGTTGCTCCTGTTCGCCGTCCTTGCAGAAGCCATTCTCCGCCATATGAATAATCTCCGTGGCCGAGTCGGTGTCCTGCAGCTGCAGCACGTCGATGTCGCCCGGGGCGACGCCAGCTTCATCGAAGGCGGCTCGCGAGGCGGCTACGGTGGGCGAAGGCGCAGGTGTAGCGGCTAGGCAGGGACTGAACACTTCGAAGGAGCCGAACTGGCGCGTGCGTACACACGCCGCCTCGAGTGCTACGAAATTCTTGGAATAGCGCGCCGCCCGGTCCGCGGCACACAGCACGAGCGCCACACCACCCTCGGCCGGCGCGCACAGCATGTACTTGCGAAGCGGCAAATTGACAGGCGGCGATTGCGCTATTTGCTCATAGGTCATTTCGCTGCGTCGCCAGGCGTTGGGATTGAGGGCCCCGTTGCGGAAGGCGCGCTGAGCGACCCGCACAAGCGTGTCCTCCGATATGCCGTGTTCGTGCATATAGCGCCGCGCCTTCAAGGCGAAGAACTGCGTGGTGAGCATCAAGCCGGTCTCGCCATACCAATCGCCGATCCCAAAATCCGCAGGTTTGGGATTGAAGGCGCCGCGCGGGTGCTTGTCGAATCCGACGGCCACGGCAAGATCGGCCATGCCGGAGCGAATCGCTGACACGGCGCTCATCAATGCGCTGCCGCCCGTGGCACAACCGTTCGCTACGTTGATGAACGGCAATCCAGTCAGGCCCAGCAGCGCCGTCATCGAATCCGCGTTCCCCGCATCGTAGCTGCCACCGAAGGCGACGCCGACGTCCTCCCAGGTAATCCCCGCATCGCGCAATGCTTCGCGCACTGCGAACGCCCCTTGCTGCAGGCCGGACAGGCCTTCCGTGCGTCCGAACGGATGAATTCCAATGCCGATGATCGCAACCCCGTTGCTCATGCGATGAGCCGAAACGCGAACGTGGACACCACGCCACCATCGGCGCGAGTGCGGTAGGGTTCGAGTATGAGTTCCATGGGCACGCCGATCCGCAACCACGCAGGATCGGCCGGTGTGAGGCGGCTCTCCACTTTGAGCCCTATCGGCATCTGCACGTAGCCCACGCCGAAAGGCTTGAACGTCGATTCGGATTCGCCACTGTTGTATGGACTCTTGGGCAAGAAACTCTGAATGGTCCAGGACCACAGTATGCCGCGCTCACCGATGTCACAGGGCGCAAGCACGCTGCTGCAGCATCTTGCGCAGCCGGTTTGTGCCGGGAAATAGGCCTCCCCGCATGCCTCGCAACGATTGCCAAGCAGGGTCCACCCAGTCGCGGTGCGGCGCAGCAACTCGGGACAGGCCAGCTCTAATATATTGCCGTTATTCATATTTTATGGACCGACCGGCCGGTCGATTATCAGAGAATAAGATCGCCCGGGCGCAATGTCAATTTAAGTGCGCGATGCGCCAGGCCGCCAACTTTGTCAGTCCGGCTTGCGCAGTCCTTGCAGGAACGTTTCGCACAGCGTTTCGGCAAGTTTCTTCGGCGGGATTCGGGCGGTGAGCGACGGATACCAATGATACGCCCAGCTGCACATGCCGAGAAAAGCGTAGACGGTAATCTCAATGTCGAGCTTGCGAAACGTGCCGCTCGCGATGCCCCCCTTGATGATGTCACATATTTTGTCGAAATACTCTTTGCGCCGGGCGCGGATCTCGGCCCGTTTTGGACCATCGAGTTCGCCATAATGCTCGAAAAACGCGCGTACATAGCCGGGATGATTGGCGATCTCCTCGAGAATGTCGCGCGCCGCGTGGATCAGCAGCTCTTCTGGGCTCGAGCCGCGCCGTTTGTCCGAATCCAGCCCTTCGATCAGCGCCGCAATGTGCATCTGATGGATGGCATAGAGTATCTCAGTCTTGCTCTTGAAATAGTGATACAGGGTAGGCTTGCCCAGGCCCACTTCATCCGCCAGCATCTGCATCGTCGCTCGGTGATAACCGCCGGAATCGAATAGCTCGGCGCAATGGGAGATGATTTGCAGGCGCTTGTCGTCATGCGCTGCGGTCGTGTATTTGGCACCCTTCCTGTTGGCCTTGCCCGGAACGACGGCTTTACTCATTTTTCGTTCTCTTTTCGATTCGCCAGCAAACTGCGCTGCAGAAAATTGATCATAACCCGATTAAAGACGTCATTCACGTCGCCCGCCACCATATGCCCGGCGCCTGCCACAGTGCCGACTTCCAGCTGCGGCAGATGGTGGCGCAGCTCATCAACGCCAGCTTGATCGACGACGTCGCTTTGCAGACCGCGCACGAGCAATGCTGGAATGTGCACGCCGGAGCAGGCTGCAAGCAGCGGTTCGACCAGATCCGGCGGCTCGAGACGGTGCGGCCGCGCGATCAGTTTTGGATCCCAGTGCCAGCGCAGGCGGCCGTCGGCACCGCGGCGTAGATTTTTCATTAGACCCGAGTCGGTGGGCGGCCGCGCTCGATGCGGATTGTAAGCGGTCACCGCCGCGGCGGCTTCCTCCAACTTTGCAAAGCCGTCCGGGTACGCGCCCATGAATCGGCGGATGCGCGCCGCTCCTTGAGGATCGACGCGCGGCACGATGTCGACCAGGACCAGCGCGGCAGCGACTTCCGGTGCGACGGTGCCCGCCGCATACAACGCCGTGGCGCCGCCCATTGAGGCGCCGACCAGGGCCGGCTTGGAAGGCAACGCGGCGAGTACGGCGAGCAAGTCCGCGGTCAGGGTCTGTAGCGAGTAATCGCCCGTGGGCGACCAATCGCTGTCGCCGTGCCCACGCGCATCCAAGCTCAGCGCAAAGAATCCTCGGGATATCAACTCACGCATGGCGCCCGCCCAGGAATGCCGAGTCTGACCACCGCCGTGCAGCAGCACCACCGCAGGCGCGGACGGATCCCCGCCGACATCGGCGCACAGCGACAGACCGTCGCTCCCGACAAACGACCGTGTTTCGAATGAAGCGTGGTTGCTGCTTGTCAACCAGCGCCTATGAATACGCCTTGATATCGGCGTAGCACTTGCCGGCGTGCTTGGCCAGTTCGAGGTGCGCAATTTGCCTGCAATGCACCTCGTCCGGCCCGTCGGTCAAACGCACCACGCGGGTGTTGGCGTAAAGTCTGGCCAGCCCGAAGTCCTCGCTCACGCCGCCCCCGCCGTGAGCCTGGATCGCCTGATCGATGATGCGCAGCGCCACTCGCGGTGCGGCCACCTTGATCATGGCAATTTCTGCGCGCGCCACCTTGTTACCGACAGTGTCCATCATGTATGCGGCCTTGAGGCAGAGGAGCCTGGTCATCTCGATGTCCATCCGCGCCTCGGCGATGCGCTGCTCCCAAATCGATTGCTCGGAGATTTTCTTGCCGAACGCCGTGCGCGAGGCCAACCGCACGCATAATTTCTCCAGCGCCACTTCCGCCGATGCGATCACACGCATCACATGGTGAATGCGGCCAGGCCCGAGACGTCCCTGGGCGATCTCAAACCCCCTCCCCTCGCCGAGCAACATGTTTTCGGCCGGTACCCGGACATCGTTCAGCAGTACTTCGAAATGGCCGTGCGGCGCATGATCGTAGCCAAAAACCGGCAAATGTCGGATGATTTCCACCCCTGGCGCCCGCGCCGGCACGATGATCATGGACTGCTGCGCATACGTCGAGGCGTTCGGATCCGTCTTTCCCATCACGATAAAAAACGCGCAATGAGGATGTCCGGCCCCCGACGACCACCACTTGCGCCCGTTGATCAGATAACAGTCGCCCTCGCGGCGAATTTGCGTCTGAATGTTGCGCGCATCGGACGATGCGACCGCTGGCTCCGTCATCAGAAATGCGGAGCGGCTGTCGCCGTTGGCAAGCGGCACCAGCCACTGCTGCTTCTGTGCCGCTGTCCCATAGCGATGTAACACTTCCATATTCCCGGTATCGGGCGCCATGCAATTAAATACCTCGGAGGCAAAATAAACGCGACCCATGAGTTCTACCAAGGGAGCGTATTCCACGTTGCTGAGGCCCACACCGCGCAGGTACTCGTCATCGTGCTCCGATGGCGGCATGAACATGTTCCATAGCCCGGCGCTGCGCGCCTTGACCTTCAATTCCTCGAAGACCGGCGGGATCTGCTTCCAGCGATCGATTGCGGCGAGTTGCTGCTCATAAATGGGAATGGCTGGGTATATGAATTCGTCCATGAAGCAGCGGATTCGCTCCTGCCACTCGCGAGACCTTGCAGAATGCTCGAAATTCATGATTACGGCGCCGCGCTCCGCAACGCAGATTGGGTTATTATCGACCGACCGGTCGGTAAACTAGAGAATACGGTCAACAGAGTTTGCGTGTCAACTCCTCGAACCCGCTGCAATTGGCAGATACCGAAGCGGGCGCAGCAAGGTCATCAATTCGCATCGGCGATGCTGACCAGCAAAGCTCCAGCATTGGCACCGCGAAAGACGTCGATCAAGCTCGCCGGCAGGTTCTCGAAACCGCGGCGAACGTCGTGCCGAATCACCAGCCGCTCCTGCCGCCGCCACTGCGCCACCTCGGCGCGAGCCTGGTCCGCCTCGGCGCAATAGTCACCCGTGACGAAGCCCTGCACCTTTAAGCGCCCATAGACAATGCGCATCATGTCTGGCGGTCCGGGTGCCGGCCGGTCGCTATCGTAGGCCGCGACTTGCCCGCACACAACGATGCGTCCGTGCGGCGCCATGTGTTCGGTCACGATCGCCAGGATCGGGCCGCCGACATTGTCGAAGAAAATGTTCACGCCGTCGGGCGCATGTTGCTTCAATCGTGCATCGATGTCCTCGTTTTGGTAATCAATCGCCGCGTCCAAGCGGCAAACCCGCAGCAGCCACTCGCATTTCTGCCGCCCTCCAGCGATACCGATGACGCGGCAGCCCTTGATTTTACCGATCTGCGCCGCCACCGACCCGACCGAGCCGGCCGCCGCCGACACGACCACCGTTTCGCCTGCGTTGGGTTGTCCGATCTTGAGCAGACCAAAATACGCCGTCAAACTGTTAAAGCCGAAGGTGCCGAGGGCCTCGATCACAGGCAGGTCTGCTGGCACGGGGAGCACTGGAACGGCGGCCTTTTCTGCGTCAATGATTGAATAGTCCTGCCAGCTCGAGATACCAATTACGTGCGAATCGAGCGCAAAGCGCTCATTCGCCGTACGCAATATCCGCGCGCAGGCGGGACCGGCGATCGGTTCGCCCAGTGCAATGGCAGCGCGATAGCTGCGGGTCGACTCGTTCATCCAGTTACGGATCGTCGGCGCGCAGCTGAATACCAGGTTGCGCACCCAGATCTGGCCGGGCGCGAGCTCGGGCTCGGCTCGCGGCTGCTGCCGCAGGGCGAAATCCTCGAGCTGCAACACCCCATTGGGACGGCGCTGCAAGACCCACTGCCGGTTGATGGGCACGCCGGCAGCTGCAGCCGCTACGGTCATCACGTCGTGCCGTTGGAGGGCTGCTCCGCGAGCCATCGACGCAGCTCGACGCGATTGAACTTGCCCCACTCGGTGCGTGGCAGGTGCTGTGCAAACACCAGGCGCTCCGGTAGACATTCCTTTGGCAAGCCGCAGGCCAGGAGATGCGCGATGAGTTCGTCGAGTCTAGGCTTGAGCACGAAGCTCTTGGGAATGACCACCATGACTGCCTGCTCTCCCAGGCGCGGATGTGGCTCGCCGACCACGACCGCCTCGGCAATCTTCGGATGCTCAGTAAGCATTTTTTCCATCTCGATGACATCGATCTGCAAGCCACCGCGGCGAATAACGTCCTTGATCCGCCCGGCACAGGTGAGGTAGCCCTCTTCGCTCTCGATCATGAGATCTCCGGTGCGGTAGAAGCCCTCGGAAGTCAGGGCCGCCTGCGTCAATTCGGGTCGCCCGAAATAACCCATGAACATCGAGGGACCTCGCACCACGTACTCACCGGGCTTACCATGCGGCATGGCATCACCTGACTGCGGATCGGAAATTCGATACTCGGTCCCGGGAAATGCCACCCCGTCTTGGTGCAGTCGCAGCTGTGCCGGATCGCTCGGCCGGCCGGGCGCGTGGCCCAAGCATTCCGACAGTCCGTAGTCGCGGACCACCCGAAAGCCGAATCGATGTTCAGCATCCTCGAACAGATGATCGGGCCCGGCACCGGAGACCACCAGGCGCATCGAGCGCAACAATGCATTGCTATCGGGCGGCAACGCGAGCAGGTCGAAAATGTGAGTACCAACCGTGATGCAGTAGGTGCCGCCCCAATGAGCGATGGCTTCCGCCACGCTCTGCGCCTTCCAGCGCGCATTGGGAATGATCGGCGCCCCGAACAGCAGCGGCATGTGCACATCGAACAAGGACCCGGAGGCGTGACCGTAGGGCCCGAACGCGACGTAAACGTCCGCCTCGGAAAACTCGGTCGCCAAACCGAAGCGTCGCGCTGCGTAGAGCAAGGTCTGCTCGCAATGAATCACGCTCTTGGGTATGCCGGTGCTGCCGCCGGTCGACAGCACGAGGGCTGCACGGCCCGGGTCGCGCGCGCGCTGGTTGATCTCCGGTCCGCTACGACAGGCCTCCTCCAGCGTCGGCGCCCCGTCGCCGCCGACGGTCTCAGGCGCCGCCGCGCCGCGCAGCATCGCCGGGCGGCCGTGCAGCTGCGAGCACACCGCATTGAAGACCTCGCGCCACGGCTCGGATTGCAGCAGCTTCGCTTCGAGCACAAAGCCACGGCCATGCACCTGCTCAAACACATTCAACGCCAGAGTCGGCGAAACGCGGGCTGATAAGGGGCTGAGTGCGATGCCGGCGATCGAGGCCGCGACTGACAATACAATGCCCTGCCAGGAATTCGACTGGATTGCCACGAGGAACTCACCAGGCTCCATGCCTTCTTGCACCAGGTGACCCGCCAAACGACGTGCACGTAGCCACAGCTCTGCGTAGCTGATCGGTTCCGGTCCAAGGATGGCCACACGCTGCGGATGCTGCTGCGCGCGTTCAGCCACTATCTCGGCCAAGGTCAAGTCTTCCCAATAGCCGAGCCGGCGATACTCGGCCTGCAACGTCGCCGACAGCAGCGGATGAGGTGTCGTAGCTACTTGGATCCTCGTCATTGGCGTTTGCATCGCTCTACCTCATTGAGCCGTGTAGCCACCATCGACGATGAGCTCCGAGCCGGTCATAAAGCTCGACTCATCGCTGGCCAGAAATACTATGGCCTCCGCGATTTCTAGCGGTTTTCCCAAGCGGCGCAATGGGATGCGCTCAAGGGTGGCGCGCGCCATCGCAGGATCGGCCAGCGCCTGCTCGGTCAGCGGCGTCTCGACCTGACCTGGATGAATCGAATTAGCGCGTACGCCGTTACCGACCGCCGCGCACTCCAGTGCCGTGGACTTGGTGAACAGTCGAACCCCGGCTTTGGACGCCGCGTAGGAGCCGGTATTCGGGCCGGCCACCAGACCGCGAATAGAGGAGACGTTGACAATCGAGCCTTTACCGGATCGCGCCAGCAGTGGGAGCGAGTACTTCGTGCCGAGAAATACGCTGTCCAGATTCACCGCGAGTATCGAACGCCATTCTTCAAACGTTGTGGCCTCGATAGAACGAAAATAGCCGTAGCCGGCGTTGTTGACCAGCACATCGAGCCGCGCAAATGTCGCGTCGACTTGCGCCAACGCTCGAATCCAATCCTGCTCGCGCGTCACGTCGAGTACGATCGCGACATGCGCGCCGCCCGTGCCGGAGAGCGCCGTGTGCGCCGCCGCCAGCCGTTCGGCGTCGCGATCCGCGAGCACCAGAGTCGCTCCCTCCGCGGCGAAACGTTCGGCGCTCGCTCGCCCAATACCGGATGCCGCTCCAGTGATCAACGCAATCTTGTTCGCAAGTCGGCCCATGAGCACGTGCTATCGTATCGATCGCTGATCGCGTCGTGATAACGTCAACAAGTCGGGAAAGTTCGGCTCGCGGCGCGCCAACACAGCATCGGTGCGCTCACGGATGGCGTCGTCGAATGCGGCGGTTGTAAGTTCATAGAAGCGATCTTCGCACACTGCGTTGAAGGTCTGCTCGGCCACTGCCGCGGGCGAGGCTGCGTTGGCGTATAGCTGATCGGCGATGGCCTGCAACTCGGAGCTTCTCCTCGGCGATACCGCTCGCTGGCTGCAGATGCGCAGGTCTATTTCGCTCAGATTGATAGATACGGGTTGCCACCAACCCTGGGCAGAGCAGAGTCACTCCGATGGGAATGGCGCGCTCGCGCAACGCCGCGCGCAATGCTTCCGTGATGCGCACCACGGCATGTTTGGAGGCGCCGTACACCGGCGAGCCCGCGCCGCTGATCAAGCCTGCCACCGAGGCGGTATTGACGATGTGGCCGGGGGTGTTCAACTTAAGCATGCGTGGCACGAAACTGCGCAAACCATGCACCACGCCCATCACATTGACATCGATAGCCCAGCGCCAGTCCTCGAGCGCATATTCCCAAACAGCTCGATGCCGACCGCTTGGTACCACACCCGCGTTGTTGCACAACACATCGACCGATCCAAACTGCGCATAGGCTCGCTCGGCCAGATGCTCCACGCTGGCCGCCTGCGCCACATCGGTAACCACCGGCAATGCCACATGGCCAGCGGCAGCGAGTGCGCTGCAAACGCAATCCACGGCGGCCGCATCAAAGTCGGCGACGACGATCTTCATGCCGGCACGCGCGAAACGCCAACTCAGTGCTTCGCCGATTCCGCTGCCGCCGCCTGTCACCACGGCCACCCGACCATTGAACTCGCGCATTTCGCGCCCCCGCCGATCAGCTCTCAACCGCCTCGCGCCAAGACTCTCGACCGACCGGTCGGATTGCAATACAATGCCATGAAGCCTGCTCGGGGCGCAACCGGGGGATGATGCGATGATGGCAGAGTTGAGCAACACGCGGTAACGAGAATGCCCGCCCACCACTTGGTTCCCGCGAATATCACCGACACCGATGCGGCCGGCATGGCAGTGCCGCCGGCCGCCGCCTCGTCCCCGCCAGCAGGAAGCCAGGCCTGGTATGCCCTCGGGGTGCTGATTGCGGTGGCATTGTTTAACTATATCGACCGCCAGAGTCTGGCTATCTTGCAGATTCCGATCAAGCGCGAGCTCGGCTTGAGCGATACTCAACTCGGGGCGCTCACCGGGCTGTCCTTTGCGTTGCTGTATTCGACTCTGGCATTGCCCATCGCACGTCTGGCCGACCGGAGCCGCCGCGTCTGGCTGATCGCGGCGGCGCTTTGCGTATGGAGTCTGATGACCGGCGCGACCGGATGGGCGGTCGGCATGCTGACGCTGACGGCGTGCCGCATGGGCGTAGCATTGGGCGAGGCCGGCTGCGTTCCAGCGACCCATTCGCTGATCTCGGATTTGTTCCCACCGCAGCGGCGGGCCACTGCGATTGCGACCTGGACCCTGTCGTTTCCGATAGGGACGATGCTCGGCTTTGCCGCCGGCGGCTGGCTGAGCACTGCGTTCGGCTGGCGCCAGGCGTTCATGATCTTAGGCGCCGCCGGCCTGTGCCTAGTCCCGCTGTTGCTGACCGTGCGCGAACCGCGACGCGGAGCGACCGACACGCACGCGCCTTCGGAGGTTGCCCCGAGCGCGCCCAGTCTGCGCGCCGCCGTGAGCAAGCTCTGGTCGCTGCGCGCATTCCGGCACGCCACCCTGGCCGGCGCTCTGCTCGACTTCACGTTGTATGCAACGCTCAATTGGAATGCACCTTTCTACAATCGCACGTTCGGTCTGTCCGCCCAGCAACTAGGCCCACAATTGGCCCTCTTATCCGGGATCGGCGGCGGCCTCGGGGTCTATTTTGGCGGCCTGATCACGGATCGACTGGCGCGGCGCGATCGGCGCTGGTACATGTGGGTGCCGGCGCTGGCCGCGCTCGGGGCGGTGCCATTCATTTGTGCGCAATACTTCGCGAGCAGCTGGCAGCGCTCGCTGCTGCTCGGCTATATGCCCGCCATCTTGCTCAGCTCGTTTCTCGCACCGCTGGTGGCGACCGCACAGTCGCTGGTACCGGCGACGCTGCGCGCTTTTACTTCAGCCGTGCTGGTACTGGCCGTGAACATCGTGGGGCTCGGCTTGGGACCCCTGGTGACTGGTGCGCTCAGCGACTTGCTCGCCGTTCGCTATGGCATGGGCTCGAACGCACTGCGCTACGCCCTTATCGCCTCGACCATTCCGGCGCTCTGGTCGGCGGCGCATTTCGCGCGTGCGGCGCATTTTCTACGCGTCGAACTCGCGAGCAGTGCGGGCGCCGCGGGCAACGCCAGTAACATCGGAGCCCCGGCGCAGCCCGAGTTTCGGTCGGCGCCGCCCGAAGCCTCGGTATGAATTTCTACCCGCGTCTGTTCGAACCTCTCACCCGCGGCCGGCTCGAGCTGGCGAACCGCATCGTCGTCACACCTCACGGCACCAGCATGGTGCGTGACGGCGCCATCACCGACGACGATATCGCCTACTACGAGGCGCGGGCGCGCTCGCATCCAGCGATGATCATCGGCGGTGCCATCATCGTGCATCCGACCTCGGCGCTGCGCCTGCGATCGCTGGTCGAGGGCTATGACACACGCGTGCTCGAGGGGTTGCAACGGCGCTCGGATGCAATTCACGCTCACGGCGTCAAGCTCGTCGGACAGATCGTGCACCTCGGTCGTGAACTGATCGGCGGCGAATCGAGCCATGTTGCTTCGGCCCCTTCGGCCGTCCGCTCCGCACGCGACCCGTATCCGCCGCATGTGCTCGATGAGATGGAGATCGCGACGCTGGTGCGTGCGTTCGACGAAACCGCTGCCAACCTGCAGCACTCGGGTCACGACGGTGTGGAAATTCACGCGGCGCATGGCTATCTGGTGGCGCAATTCCTCTCGCCTGCCACGAATCTGCGCCGGGACGCCTACGGCGGCTCCGAAGAGAAGCGCATGCGCTTTCTGCGCGAGATTATCGACGCGATTCGCTGCCGTTGCCGCAACGATTTTCTGCTGGGTATTCGTCTCAGTGCCGATGAAGAGATCGCCGATGGCCTCGGCATAGCGGACACGGCCAGGATCGCTGCCGAGCTGGCACGGCTTGGCAGCATCGACTACCTGAGCATCACACTCGGCACACGCGGCTACTATGTCAAGGATGTCACGCAGCCCGAGGCGACGGCCGCTCGGGCGGCGCGCATCGTGCGAGAGGCCTGCGGACTGCCGATCATTGTCGGTCAGAAGATCACCACACCGGAGCTTGCCGAACGCTTGCTGATCCAGGGCGACGCCGACCTGATCGGCATGACGCGCGCCTTCATCGCCGATCCGGATTGGATCATGAAGGCCGGGCGCGGCGAGGCACAGCGCATCCGACCGTGTATCGGGGTGAATCAAGACTGCCGCGCATTCTCGCCCCACCTGCACTGCGCCGTGAACCCGACTGCGGGCCGCGAGCTGCAAGCGTTGTTTCGGGATACTGGCGTTGCGGCGCGGCCGCGCCGAATTGCCGTCATCGGCGGCGGACCAGGCGGCTTGGAGGCCGCCCGAGTGGCCGCCGGCCGGGGTCATTCGGTCACCTTGTTCGAGGCCAGTGATGGAGTCGGCGGACAATTCCTGTACGCCAGTTCCGTGCCGCACCGCCAGGGACTGCGCCGTTTCATCGATTACCTGCGGGGCGAGTTACGGCAACTCGACGTGCGCGTCGAGCTCGGTGTACGAATTGATGCTGCGCAGCAGCTGAAGAATTTGTTCGATGTCGCTGTCCTGGCCACGGGCGCAGTCGCGTTGCCACTCGAGGATGGCCTGCTGGGTAAAAACGTGGTCAGCTGGTTCGATGTGCTTCAGAAGGGTGCGCCAACCCCGACAGGCAGCGCTCGCGCTGTGCTGGTGGATGATGGCAGCGCATTTTGGTGGACCTATGGCGTCGGTGAAGCGCTGCTGCAGGCGGGTTGGCGGCTCGTCATAGCCACACCGTCCGCAACCATCGCCGGCAACATCCCGATGGAGAGCGTCGGACCGCTGTTAACAAGGCTCGGCCGTGGCGGCACTCAGTATCGCGTTCTGAGCGTCCTGAGTGAGGTGCAAAACGGCACCGCACATCTCATGAATGCCACTAGCGGTGAGGAGGAGATCATCCCCTGTGAGCTAGTTGTCGTGCAGACCGGGCGCAGGTCGGTCGCCGACCTGGCCCCCGTGCTGCGCGAGTCCGGCCTGGAGCTGCACATGATCGGCGACTGTGTGACGCCGCGACGCATGTCTCATGCCGTGTTTGAGGCGCACAAGGTCGGACGCGCGATCTGAATTCACATCTACCGAGGTCCCCATGTCCGCCACCCTAAACCTTCCGCTGCCATTCGCCGACTACCCCTTGGCAGCCAAGACCCGCCAATTCTTGAGCGGCTCGCCGTTTGGCCACTTCATCGATGGCAAGCCCGTGGCCGGCAGCGATCAGGCCACGTTGTCGGTGTATGAGCCGGCGACCGGCATCGAATTCGCCCGCGTCGCCGCCGGAAACCCGGCCGATGTGGACCGAGCGGTGCGTTCAGCCCGCCAAGCGTTTGACGATGGCCGCTGGCGGCATCTCGCGGCGAGCGAGAAGGAGCGACGCTTGCGACGCCTGTCATTACTTCTCGAGGAGCATCGCGACGTCCTGAGCGACCTCGACGTTCTGGATGGTGGCGTGGTGCGCGCCTACTCACGGTTCATCGTGCAATTCGGAATCGATATCACCGACTACTACGCCGGCTGGCCGACCAAATTTCACGGCTCGGTGCCGGTAAGCTCGCCGCAACTGGTGGTACAGGAGACTCGCGAACCCATCGGCGTGTGCGCGGCGATCGTGCCCTGGAACGGTCCGTCTGCCGCTCCGCTCGCGATCGTGCCAGGCCTGGCCTGCGGTAATTCCATCATCCTGAAGCCGGCGGAGCAGACGCCCTTGACCGCGCTGCTGGTTGCGCAGCTCTGCGTCGACGCCGGCATCCCAGCCGGTGTGGTCAACGTCGTGCAAGGCTTGGGCGAGGTTGCCGGCGCGGCGCTGGTGTCGCATCCGCTGGTCGATGCCGTCAGCTTCACGGGCTCGGGCGATACGGGGCGCAAGATTCAGGCAGCCGCGGCGCCGCGGCTGAAGCGCCTTGCTATGGAATTGGGGGGCAAGAGTCCGCACATCATCTTTGCCGATGCTGATCTGGAGACAGCGGCGCAGGCCGCTTCGGGCGCCGTCTGGGGTCATAGCGGACAGGTTTGCACCGCGGGTACGCGCGTCTTGGTAGAACGCAAGATCCACGATGAATTTGTGAAGCGCATGGTCGATTACTCGTCGAACTTGAAGATTGGCAGCGGCTTCGATCCCGATACACAGGTAGGCCCGCTCATCTCCGAAGAGCAGCTCGGTCGTGTGAGCCGCTACGTCGCCATTGGCTGCCGCGAGGGTGCACAGCTGGTGCTCGGCGGCGCGCGGCACGGCGCGCTCGGCTATTTCCACCAGCCCACGATCTTCACCGGGGTCAAGAATGAGATGAGCATTGCCCGCGAAGAGATTTTCGGCCCGGTCATGGCGGTGTTGCCGTTCGATACGGAAGCCGAAGCCTACGCAATCGCCAACGACACAGAATACGGACTGGCTGCCGGCGTTTGGACGCGCGATCTTTCTCGCGCCCATCGCGCCTCGCAGCAACTGCGCGTCGGCACCGTCTGGGTAAACGCCTATCAGTTGGTCATGCCGTCGGTAGCGTACGGCGGTGTCAAGCAGTCGGGCTATGGGCGCAATCTCGGCGAGGCCTCGATCGAGGACTACACCCAGCGCAAGGTCGTTTGGTTCAAACTGGCTTGAGTCGCGGAGCTACGATGCTTTTGGAATCAACGGTACAGCGTCTCTTGGACCGCGCGGATATTCATGATGTGCTTTACGGCTACTGTCGTCGTGCCGACCTGCTGGATGCGCAGGCCATGGCATCGTACTTCACCGAGGATTGCGTCGTGGCCTACGTGCCGGTGAACGTGGCAGCACCCTTTCGCGGCAAGCAGGAACTGATTCGGTTCTTGGACGAGTATTTTCCCAATACTGTCAGCAGCAGCCATCACATCGCAAACGTGGAGTTGTTGTTCGAGACGCCCGAGCAGGTCACGGCACACACTTATATGTATTCCTGGCAACGCTTCAAGAGCCATCCCGCCGCAGCTGATTGTCATCGATGGGGCCGCTACGAGATCCGACTCGTGCGTACGTCGGCAGGCTGGCGCATGTCGCGGATGCAGCTACTGACTGCGGGCGAATACGGTGGTGCCCGCATCGCCGAGCAGTTCGGCCGCCCGTGGCCGCCGCAGTTCGACTAAGGGAAATCTACCGGATGAGCGAGGGAATCATTGCGCCGCAAAGCCGCCGTCCACGGTGACCTCTGATTGATGATGATCCCTTGCCTGAACGTGCGAGCAGAGGCAGTGCATGCTTGGTTCCAAGAAACACTCTGTCGAGGTTCACCGCCGGGGTGGCCCGCCTGAAGCAGCCCCCGTGAAAAAGGCAATTTTGTTGGCCAGTCCTCCCATGGCTCAGTACGTGCCCGGTATCCGCCCGTCACCGCTTATCAGTTTGACGCATACGAAACCCGCAAACCGAATGTGCGCGGCGGATTGTAATCGGCAAAGTAGTAGCCGAGGGCCACCAGGGCGCTGTTGCGTATTTCCTCGTTCTCAATGTTGTACACGTAAGCGCGCACTGTCCATTGACGCGAGGCGTCTGACCACGCCAGAGAGAAGTCCGTTTTGGTGTACGCGTCCACGCGATCGATCGGAAGATTGAACGGCCGCAGGTAGTTGGAGGTCTGATAATAGGAGGCGAGTGTAGGCGTGATGATGCTGCCGTCGCCAAGCGAAAAATCGTGCGCGTATTGCAGCCGCATCGTGAATTCCGGTGCATGCGGCAGATAGTTTCCCGAGATATCGGGGTAGATCGTGTTGGTTAGCGAATCAACGGCATTCAGGTATTCTGTGTAGGTAGCGTGCGTCCAAGTCGCGAATCCATCCAGCCGGTCCTCATGTGTCATGCGCCAGTGGCCTTCGAGTTCGACGCCGTAGATCGCCGCCCCTGCGGCGTTGGTCGTCACGGCATTCACACCAACGAATTGGTAGACCTGAATGTCCTTGTAGTCCATGTAATATACAGCGGCGCTGATGTTCGCCCGGTTATCCAATAGCTGCGCCTTGGTCCCCAGTTCGTAGTTCGTTACCTTCTCCGGGGCATAGGTGGGGTTGGATGGG
The DNA here is from genome assembly GCA_963831765.1 of uncultured Gammaproteobacteria bacterium. Classification (GTDB taxonomy): domain Bacteria; phylum Pseudomonadota; class Gammaproteobacteria; order Steroidobacterales; family Steroidobacteraceae; genus Bog-1198. The sequence continues at coordinate 668,061 of CAWHRH010000004.1, read as the reverse complement.
AATTCCGCGCCGTTGAAGCCGCCCGCCTTGAAGCCGGTCGTGGCTGTCAAATAGCTCGACACGTCATCGGTCCACTTATAGTTGAGCCCGGCTTTCCAGGTAGTGTCATCAAAGGTCGCCGTTTGAGCAGCGCTAATCGTCGGTATACCACCCGGCACAAAGTAAGTGGTGGTGTCCAAGGGTATCCCCGGCACCAGAGGAAACAAGTAGGCCGTGTTGGCGCCGCTGAAATCCTTCTCACTGCTGTAGCGAATGCCCCCGATCAGATCGAACTTCTCGGTGAGGCTGAAGGTGGCCTGATCGAAAATGCCCCACGCCTTGGTGGAGCCATGCGCCGGTCCCCCGTAGTTTCCCTCATTAAACAATCCGTACACTGGGAGCACGTAGTTACCGATCCCGTATGTTTGTTGATCGTAATAATTTGCGCCAAGGATATTCTTGAGCCGCCCCACCTGGTAGTTGAGGTCGAGCTCCTGGGAATAATTGTGCGCCCAGTTGTCGCGGCGGCCGCCGTATACGCCATTGGTCTCGTCGTACTGTGACAGGAAGTGGATGTCTTGATAGCCCGCAATGTAGGTCAGATCGAGCGCGCCGTTGATCTGCCAGTTCATACGCGAACGCACCATGAAGTTGCCAACATCGTTCAACCCCGCCGGGTAGTCGGGAATAGCGCGCTTGTACACCGGCAGCCCGTCCAGCGGCTTGCCGTCGGGTCCGCTCGCAATCTCCACGTTCGTCGTACCGCCCAACTGAGTGTCATCGAGCGATAAGCGCCACGAGAAGCTGTCGCTCGGCGTCCACAGCCCCGTGATGCGGCCGCCGAAGTCGTTGGCCTTGTAATAGTTCTGGGCGGTCGAGCCGAGGGTATCCACATAGCCGTCATTGCGGTGCACGAAGAATGCGCCTCGAATGGCCAACTCGGAGGTCAGGGGGACGTTGACCATGCCGTGAACTTGCACGTCATTGTAGTTGCCAAAGGACACATCTTCCGACGCGGCGAATGTGGGTTTAGGATCGGCCGTCTGGATATTGAGGTTACCGCCGGTGGAATTGCGCCCGTAAAGCGTTCCCTGCGGTCCACGCAGCACTTCGATCCGATCGAGGTCGTATAGCTCATCGCTCAGCCCCGACGTACCACCCACATATAGGCCATCGACATACGGCGCGACCTCCGGATTGCCACCATTGAAATTCTCATTGGAAATGCCCCGAATCGTCACGAACACGGTGTTCGCGTAGCTAACCGTACTGATCTGCACGCTTGGCGCAACCGATTGCAGGTCCTGCACACTGACCACGCCGGCGTCGCGTAGCTGACTCATCGAGTACGCGCTTATTGCCAGCGGCACCTTGTTTATGTTCTCTGCCTGCTTCTCAGCGGTGACGATGACCTCCTGCAGCGTATCTTTGTCGGCGGTGCCCGACGCAGAATTTAGCGCGACCTGCTCCGCAGCAGCCACGCCTGAAAGAGTGGCAAGGCTTACCGCTACTACCACTGCCAAGCCGCCTGCACGGCCGACGCCGACGTTCGCGCCGCGATCAGCGGCGTGCGCACAGGCCAATGCCTGCGGCTGCGCAATATGTAGATGTGTCAATGGACCCCCTTTGTAGTGTTCGAGCTTGCCAAGCGATCCCGAGTCTCCGTGCGATCGTGCGGTGCACTTTGGAGTTTGCGCATCAAGGCTAGCACATGATTTCTCGACCGTCCAGTCGGTCGTATACAGTCGACCGGGCGGTCGAGTGTTGATGTTTATGGCCGGCCGATTGCGCTCGGTCGATTTATCGGGCGAGGTGCCGCTCGAACCAACGAGCGATGTATTCGTTAACGTCATGCTCCTCAGGCGAGCCACGCGTACCGAAGGATGACGCGTGCCATCCGCCCTCCATCAAGTACAACTGCGAGTCTACGCCGAGCTTAAGCAGCCTGGCATGCGATGTGACAGCGGCACTCATGTCCAGGGCACGACCACCGGTCACGAAAAGCGTCGGGGGGAACTTCGCCAGCACCGCATCGGATGAGCCGGGATATGCACGGACGTCATTACTGTCGACGCCGCGCATGTATTCGGCAAGAGAGGCAATCAATGCCCGATAGTTGCCATGATCGGGCCGCGGAACACCACCTAGCTCCCACAGCAAAGAGTCACCGAACTTGCCGAACGGATAGGGCGAGGCCGGGATGCCCGCCCAGAAGATGCCGACAGCGCCGGGTTGTTGCAAGCCGTTGACTTGACACCAGGCAAGCGTCTCTGCAGTGAGCATGCCACCCCCCGAAGTACCAAACAGACCGATGCGATTAGGACTGGTTGTCTTGATGAGTTCACGATACACGGCCACAACATCCTCGATCGACGACGGAAAGGGGTTGCGCGGCGCAGGCCGATAGTCGACTACGATCACTTTTAGCCCGCCAAGGGCAGCTAACGGCAAGGCCTCTAGTTCTCCTTCGCTCAAGCCGCTGCATGCTCCGCCACGTAACTGGATCAATACGCGCCGCGTATTCTGTGATGGGATACCATTCTTGGGCGTCACGACAGCGACGCGAACTCCCGCGATGCGGCTCTCGTGCACCTCGCCGGCGTAGTGCTCAAGCTCCCAACCGAGCCCGGCTGCCGCTCGATGCTCACAACCTACGTCGAACTGGTCCCAATCGCTCTTCGGCGCGTTTGCTGCAGGTAGCTTGTAGGGGTTCGGCACCGAGGTCACCGCGCGAGCGCCTTGTGCATAGGCGGCAGTGAACTCGGGGCTCCAATATTCCGAAGCGGGCAAGGTGAGTGCCGGGACGTGCACGGCACCGCTCGGATCCACACTCAGAACCTGGTCGTCGGCCCGCGCCGCGGCCAGCGACTGGCAAACCCATGCCAAGGTCACATCCAACAGTAGGACAATGGCGCTTAGCGCAAGACGATAGGGCGAGGTTTTCATTGCTCAAACTCCCGTATCAAATTCGAGTGGCCTGACCGCCAGCGGTATCTATGACTCCGCGCGCTGTCCGTAACGCTAAACACCGCGGCCACTGAGGTCAGCATTGACTCTCAATGTGCGCGCGTCCTCTGCAATACTATCGACCGACCGGTCGGCTTGCAATACAATATCTCGCATTCTCAGAGTGGCGCGACATGCCGGCGGCGCGGATCAACACGACGTTGTGAGCGCGAGAGGCCGCCCAGGCACGGGCACCACGCTGCGATGACGTTAAATGCGCCGATTCTCGAACACTCGCCGATCGCGGCCTTGATGACCAACGACATGGAGCAACCATGGAACTGAACGATCAATTGAAGGTGGCTCGGCGTGAGCTGTGTCGTCGCGCGATCGAGCACGCCAAGCACGGCACCACCGACCTCGCGCCCGGCACGATGCGCAACGACGTCGCGGTATACACCGATCCAGCGCACTTTGCGCTCGAGCAGCAAAAGCTATTTCGCGAACTGCCCATCGTGGTGTGCCTGGCCACGGACCTACCCGATGCTGGCAACTATCGCGTCTTTGACGACACAGGCGTGCCGATATTCGTGATTCGCGGCAAAGATGGCATAGTGCGCGCGTTCCTAAATGTGTGCCGGCACCGCGGCTCTCGACTTCTGAACAACGATGCCGGCAAGGCCAACCTCATCACCTGCCGTTTCCATGGTTGGTCATACAATTCGAGCGGTAGGTGCGCGGCTGTACCGCAGTCAGCGTGCTTCGGCGATCTGTCCGAGCGCGACACCGATCTGATCCCTTGCCCTGCCGCTGAACGGCACGGGTTGATCTTCGTGAGACCAATCGCGAATTCGACCCTTGACGTCGACGCCCATCTCGGCGACTTCGGCGCTGAGCTTGGGCTGCTGGAACTCGGCACGGCGCACCGTGTCGCTCAAGGCGAACTGCGCGTGGCGTGCAACTGGAAATACGCCTTCGATACCTATTTCGAGAACTACCACTTCGCCACCCTGCATCGGGACTCAATCGGCACGCTGTTCGTGAACAATCTGTGCCTGTTCGACGAATGGGGTCTGCATCATCGCCTTATGTTTCCGCCGAAGGAGGTGAAGGAGTGGTCAAAGCATCCTGAATCGGAGTGGCCAATTGAAACAATTAATACGCCGTACTTCATCTTTCCGAACACCATCGTATATACGGGCTCTCTGAAGCCCGGAAACTCCTACGTGACGACCTTTCGGCTGTTCCCAACGGCCGTTGGCGAGACCGTAACGCGAATTGCAATCTATGCGCCTAGCGGCGAGTTGACATCCGAATACCAGGCCGAGATCGAGGCAACCTTCGCCGCCATGTGCGCACTGGTGGGCAATGAGGACTACTCTGTCACCGGCGAGAGCTGGCGTCACCTCGTCGCCCTGCCGAAAGGCTCGGTGCAGATCTATGGCCGTCAGGAGATCGCAGTGCAGAGCTTTCATCGGAAATTGGCTAACTTTCTACGCGCTGCGAATTCCGTGCCAGCACCTGTGAGATTGGCCAGGGAGCTCTCAAGTGAGTGACGCGGTTGCTCAAAGATTCGGATGATAAAGAGCGGTCTACGGAACATTATCTTCGCGGCGGATCTGGTGCATTAACGGATGCAATCAAATCCGCGGTTTCGCGGCAGCGGATAGGTTAATTGATTAAGTCAGCGCCATTTGCCACTGTTGCTTGAGCGACCACGACCCCCGTCCAGGTCCGAATTTGAACTGGCAACACGGTATGTGGCGAACTGAAACTAACCACTCCTAAAGTTGTCTGCCTGCACCGCTCTGTGCGAGGGGCGGGAAGCGCACCGGCTCTATTCCACGAGCGCGACATTCCTCGTCGGCCGGGTCCTGAGAACGTTCGCAGGTCGAATTGTTGAGGAGGTTTACATCCGCCCGGAATTGCTAGAGCGTATGCGTAGACGGAAACAGGTAAGACCGTCGCGGAAAGAGCCTGATAGGGAAACCGGTGGCTCAGACGCCGTCAGAGTAACGAGGCTTCTGCGAGCGAATGTCATCGGGGCCCGCGTCGACGGACGCATCAGAGGTCGGATATATTTATCGCAGTCCGATCCTGGAGCCAGAAGCGAAGACGCGCTTGCAACGCAGGGGGAGTCCATATATTTCTCTTAGAAGCTCGGGCACTTCTTAGATGTATTAGTTTCGACTTGATCTGACACCGCTCTTGCAAAAAGCGAGGTTACCCGGTTCGATGGTTGTTACCAGGCAATCATTGAACACACTAGGAGTAACCTCGCATGAGTCTTGTAAATCAGAGCATCATCAAGCACAAGATGGGTCTGCTAAATTTGGCTGAAGAGCTGCAGAACGTGTCCCAGGCCTGTCGAGTGATGGGCGTATCCCGAGACACCTTCTACCGGGTGAAGGAAGCCAAGGAAACTGGCGGTTTAGAAGCGCTTTTGCATAAGGATAGGCGCCGGGCGAACCTGAAGAATCGCATGGATGAATCGACCGAGCAGGCCATTTTGGCGTTTGCGTTGGAGAATCCGGCCGCCGGCCAGCATCGGGTGTCGAACGAGCTGCGCAAAAAGAACATCGTGGTGAGTCCGACCGGCGTGCGTTCGGTGTGGCTGCGCACGAATCTGCACACCTTCCGTCTGCGCCTGGTGGCGCTCGAGAAGAAAGTCGCCGAGGAAGGCATCGTGCTGACCGAGGCCCAGGTCGCGGCGCTGGAGCGCAAGCGAGAAGAGCAACTGGAGTGCGGCGAGATCGAGACGGCGCATCCCGGGTACCTGGGGTCGCAAGACACCTTCTACGTCGGCAATTTGAAAGGTGTTGGACGGATTTACCAACAGACCTTCGTCGATACCTACGCGAAGGTGGCGTTCGCAAAGCTCTATACGACGAAAACGCCGCTGGCCGCTGCCGATGTGCTGAACGACCGCGTCTTGCCGTTCTACGAGCAGCACGGTGTCCCATTGCTGCGCGTGCTCACCGATCGGGGTACAGAGTATTGCGGCAAAGTGGAGCAGCATGAGTTCCAGCTATATCTCGCCGTCAACGACATCGACCACACACGGACCAAAGCGCAATCCCCGCAGACCAATGGCATCTGCGAGCGCTTCCATAAAACAATCTTGAACGAGTTCTACCAGGTCGCATTCCGCAAGAAGATCTACATGACGCTGCAGGAGATGCAGACCGACCTTGACGCGTGGATCGACTCATACAATCATGATCGAACGCACCAAGGCAAGATGTGCTGCGGTCGAACGCCGATGGCGACGTTCGAGGATGGCAAACGAATCAGTCAGGAAAAGAATCTAAACTTGAACTGACAAAAAAATACCGGAGAACCGGGTAACTGTCAGATCGGGTCGGGACTACTACATCTTAGAAGTGCACATCAAAACTGCGGAGTATCGAAATGTCAACATCTTGATTTTATTGGAAATTTGGTGGGCCGTGTAGGGATCGAACCTACGACCAATTGATTAAGAGTCAACTGCTCTACCAGCTGAGCTAACGGCCCATATAAACCTAACAAACTACTCGCTACCCGACTTTCACCCAACACTTCTAAAAGGTGGGGTGGACGACGGGACTCGAACCCGCGACGGCCGGAATCACAATCCGGGGCTCTACCAACTGAGCTACGTCCACCATCGTCGACCTCCGACTTGAGGTGGCGCGCCCGGCAGGAATCGAACCTGCAACCGCCGGCTTAGAAGGCCGGTGCTCTATCCGGTTGAGCTACGGGCGCCTTATAAATCAATAACTTACAGCGCCAATCGTAATCTTTCAGGCCGATGCTCGGGTTCCTCTGCAAACCGAATCGGAAGTGCGCGCGGATTATATAGGAGTTTACCGCCATTTGAAGGGCCGAATGGGTCTCGGCGACCCGCGGGCGATGCGGCCGACAAGCTAGGGAGAATCGCCTTCCACGACAACTTTTAGCTTGCCGAGCGCATGGTCCCACTGCCGTGCAATCAACTCTAAAGCGCGTCGCGCCTCGATCAATTGCGCCGGGTCGAACGCCCACAATCGTTCGCGCCCTACCTTGGAGTCTCGCACCAGTCCCGCGGCGCCAAGTACATCCAGGTGCTTGGTAATGGCTTGGCGCGAAATATGCGTGCCGACGGTGAGCTGCGTGATTGACATGGCGCCGCCCACGCACAACGCGGTGACCAGACGCAGGCGCATCTCATCGCCCAACGCTGCGAAGATGGGCGCGCAAGTTTGCGGCGCCCTTTGCTTCGAGACCGATTTACGTTGCGACATGCTTCTCGATGCTTTTCATCTGCTCATCCCATCCCGAAGAATTCATGCGAAAGACATCTGCGCGCCGTGCCAGCGGTATCTTGTCCAGCCCGGATTCAACCACCGTGAGCAGCGTGCCACCCTCCTCTTCCTTCAGTTCGAAAACCACGAGCGTCATGGGTTCTTGCGAATAATCGACCGAGGAATCAATGGCCGCCGGGTGCCAGTGCCACGATAGGAGCTGCTCCGGCACGATCTTTTCGATCAATACTTCCATGGCGATGTGTTCGTAGCCAGGGTAGGTAACCTGACCCCGCACCGGCTTGCCTGCGACAAAAGTCTTCCCTTTGAAATCGACCCCGAACCAGCTGCCGAACTCGGCGGCGTTTGACAGGGCCCGCCACACCCGCGCCCTGGGCGCTTTGAGCAATATCTTTCTCTCGATGCGATCAGTCGATGTGTTCATATGCAACCTCCTGGATGCATATTACCCAGGCCCGCTTTTAAATGCAACTCTTTGGTTGCATTATCGTCGTTCTCCTCGCTCAGGGGGGATCGTCGATCACCGGATTGACGAGCGTGCCCACCCCTTCGACCTCCACTTCGCACACATCGCCGGCCTTCATGAACAGCGGCGGTTTGCGGGCAAATCCCACACCCGCCGGCGTGCCGGTCACCAACAGGTCGCCGGGCTGCAGGGTGCACCCCTCGCTGAGCAGCCCAATCAGCGTGGCCACGTCGAATATCAGATCGGAGGTGGTGGAGTCTTGAAGCACCTTGCCGTTGATACGCGTACGCACTCGCAGGCCCGCACCTCCGCTGGGCACTTCGTCGTGCGTCACAAGATACGGCCCGAAGGCTCCGGTGCCGTCGAAATTCTTGCCGAGGGTCCATTGGGGAGTCTTGAACTGGTAATCGCGAATCGACGCGTCGTTGAACACCGAATACCCGATGACATGTGTCAGAGCAGCGCTCTTGCTGATGCGGCGGCCGGCGCGGCCGATGATGGCGACCATTTCCACCTCATAATCGAATTGCTCGGATTCCCGCGGACGCAGCAACGGCGCCCTGTGGCCGACCAAGCAAGAGCTGAATCGGACGAAAATGCTGGGATAGGTGGGTGCCTGGAATCCTCCTTCGGCAGCGTGGGCGGAATAGTTGAGGCCGATGCAAATGATTTTCGGTGGGGCAATCAAGGGCGGCAGCCATTCAATCGCCGCCGGGTCGATTGCGCGCGTCTTACTCAGCGACCTTCCCGCCGCGCGCAGCGCCTCTTCGCCCTGCGCCACGAGCGAATCGAGGCTGCCCGGATAACCGTGCTCTGCGGCGGTGATGCCGCGTATCTCGCCTGAACTGGAAAGTATGCCGGTACCGACAGAACCCGCGGATTTGAACGTCAAAAATCGCATCGCCCCCCCCTCGTCAGACCTTTTATCGCCGCGCGTTAACCCGAAAGGAATTTCGGGTCGACGCCCCAATCCCTGAGCACCTCCCGCGTGTCGGCTCCGATCCTCGGCGCCGGCTTAGGATGCGCCGCTTGAGTACGCGAAAAGCGCGGCGCGGGCGCGTTCTGCTCAACGCCGCCGACTTCAATGAAGGAGGCTCGCGCACGGTTGTGCTCATGCAGCGCTGCCTCGCGCAAGCTCAACACCGGTGTTACACATGCATCGCTGCCGGCGAACAATGCGCACCACTCGTCGCGGGTTCTTTCCTTGAATTTCGCCGCCAGCTCGAGCTTGAGCGCCGGCCAGATCTGCGTCACGGTTTGCGCCGTCAGAGCTGGAAATCCCGCCGCGCGCCAGCGAGTCTCGTCCAGCCCTATTTTCTGCAGAAACATCTGATAGAACTGCGGCTCGATCGGTGCGACCGCGAGGTGTAACCCGTCCTTGGTCTCATAGGTATTGTAAAAGTGCGCAGCGCCGCTCAGCAGATTCGAGCCGGTGCGGTCCGCGAAGTACCCCTGCGCGCGATTGCCGAAAGACATGGCCATGAAGGACAGCGCCCCGTCAACCATGGCCGCGTCCACAACCTGGCCCCGCCCGGATTGGCGGGCCTCCCACAGGGCACACACCACACCGAAGGCCATCAACAGGCCGCCGCCCCCGAAGTCTCCGATCACATTGAGCGGCACCACCGGTTTGCCGCCGGTGGGACCTATCTGATGCAGCAATCCCGTCAATCCGATGTAGTTCAAATCGTGCCCCGCTGTATGCGCCAGCGGTCCGGATTGACCCCACCCCGTCATGCGCGCATAGACCAGGCGCGCATTTCGCGCCGTGCAGGCATCAGGCCCGATTCCGAGCCGCTCGGCTACGCCGGGTCGGAAAGCCTCGATGAGCGCATCCGCTTTTTCGACCAGTGCGAGCACCAATTCGCGGCCGGCGGGTTGCTTCAAATCGAGTGCGAGGGAGCGGCGATTCCGCTGTAGCGGCGATTGCTCAACCGTTTCCGTATTGCCGCCGAGCCGATCGACGCGCACCACATCGGCACCCATATCCGCCAACATCATGCAACCATACGGGGCAGCACCCAATCCGGCGATTTCGATGATTTTGACGCCGGTAAGCGGGCCCATTGCGTCATTTTACGCAAGGTTTTGGTTCATCGCATAGAATTGCTGGCGCCCCACGCTTTAGAGACAGAGGAAGGGATTGTGAAATCAAAGGTCTTTGCAGATGCCAACAGCGCGTTGCAGGGCGCGCTGTTTGACGGGATGAGCCTGATGTCAGGCGGCTTCGGCCTGTGCGGAATCCCGGAAAATTTGATCACGGCGCTGCGTGATTCGGGGATCAAGGGATTGACCGTGATCGGCAACAATGTGGGCGCGGATCATCATGGCATGTGGGCCGTGCTTGCGAACGGTCAGATCAAGAAAGTCATCGCATCGTATGTCGGGGAGAACAAGGTCCTCGAGCAGCTTTACATGTCCGGCGGTATTGAAATCGAATTCAACCCTCAAGGCACGCTGGCCGAGCGCATTCGTGCCGGCGGAGCGGGCATTCCAGCGTTTTACACCCGAACCGGATACGGCACGGTGGTCGCCGATGGCAAGGAGACCCGCCAATTCAACGGCGAGAATTACGTCATGGAAACCGGCCTGGTCGCCGATTTGGCCATTATCAAAGCCTGGAAAGGCGATACGGCGGGCAATTTGATTTATCGCAAAACGGCACGCAACTTTAATCCGATGATGGCAACCGCTGCCAAGCTGACCGTGGCGGAGGTCGAGCAATTGGTGCAGCCTGGTGAATTGAGCCCGGATCAGATTCACACCCCGGGAATATTCGTGGATCGAATCTTTCGGGGCAAGGGCTACGTCAAGCACATCGAACGGCGCACCACGCGTCCGCGCGCCGCAGAGAACAGCAGCGGAGCGGCGCGCTGATGCCCTGGAATCGCGATGAAATGGCCGCGCGAGCCGCGCGTGAACTCAAGGACGGCTATTACGTGAATTTGGGGATCGGCATTCCAACCCAGGTTGCGAATCTCATTCCGCCGGACATCTCCGTCACCCTGCAAAGTGAAAACGGCATGTTGGGAATGGGGCCCTTTCCGTACGACGATGAAATCGATCCGGATCTGGTCAATGCCGGCAAGCAAACCATTACCGAGCTGGCCGAAACAAGTTATTTCTCCTCCGCCGATAGCTTCGCCATGATTCGCGGCGGTCACATCGATTTGTCGATACTGGGTGGAATGCAGGTATCGGAGACCGGCGACCTCGCCAATTGGATGGTCCCCGGCAAGATGGTCAAGGGCATGGGCGGCGCGATGGATCTGGTTGCGGGCGTTCGGCGCATCATCGTGGTGATGGAACATACCGAGAAATCGGGCGCCCCGAAATTCCTGCGTCAATGCACGCTGCCACTGACCGGCAAAGGGGTTGTCGATCTGTTGATCACCGATTTCGGAGTGTTTGAAATTGACCGCCACGGGGGCGGCGCTGCACTGATCGAGCTGGCACCCGGCGTTACGCTCGAGGAGATCAGGGCGAAAACCGACGCTTCGTTTCAAGATAGAACCCAAGGGACCTCCGTCAGCAAATGAGCGTTGCGCTGACGCACCTTGAACGGCTCGAGTCCGAGAGCATTCACATCATGCGTGAAGTCGTTGCGGACAGCGACAAGCCGGTGATGCTGTATTCGGTGGGCAAGGACAGCGCCGTCATGCTGCACCTCGCGCGTAGGGCCTTCTATCCGAGTTCCCCGCCATTCCCACTGCTGCACGTGGATACCACGTGGAAGTTTCGTGCAATGTACGAGATGCGCGATAGGATGGCGCAGGAAAGCGGCATGCAATTGATTGTGTACCGCAATCCGGAAGCCATGGCCCGCGGCATCAACCCCTTCGATCACGGGTCTTTGCACACCGATTTATGGAAAACCGAGGGCCTGAAGCAGGCGTTGGCCCAGTACGGGTTCGACAGCGCCTTCGGCGGCGCGCGGCGCGATGAGGAAAAGTCGCGTGCCAAAGAGCGCATTTTTTCCTTTCGTTCCGTCAATCAGCGTTGGGACCCGAAGAACCAGCGTCCGGAATTGTGGAATATCTACAACTCCCGCAAGGCCAAGGGAGAGAGCATTCGCGTCTTTCCGCTGTCAAATTGGACGGAGCTCGACGTCTGGCAGTACATCCATTTGAGAAATGTTCCCGTCGTCCCTTTGTATTTCGCGGCTCGACGGCCCACCGTGGAGCGAGATGGACTGCTGCTCATGGTCGATGATGATCGATTCAGACTGCGACCCGGCGAGACACCGGTAGAAAGATTGATACGATTTCGGACGCTGGGCTGCTATCCCTTGACCGGTGCCATCGAAAGCAGTGCGGCGACGCTGCCCGCGATCATTCAAGAAATGCTGACGGTCATCACCTCCGAACGCCAAGGCCGCGCGATCGATCACGACCAGGCCTCTTCAATGGAACAGAAAAAGCAGGCGGGCTATTTTTGATGAGCGGCGTGCCCGAGCAAACCTCTCTGCTGCGCCTGATCACCTGTGGATCGGTCGACGACGGTAAATCCACGTTGATCGGCCGCTTGCTTTACGACACCAAGATGATTTTCGAAGATCAACTCGCCGCGTTGGCAGCCGACAGCAAGCGGTTCGGCACACAGGGTCAAAATATCGACTTCGCGCTGCTCGTGGATGGCCTCGCCGCCGAACGCGAACAGGGGATTACGATCGACGTCGCCTATCGCTACTTTGCCACCGGGAGGCGCAAATTCATCGTGGCCGATACGCCGGGTCACGAACAATACACGCGCAATATGGTGACCGGGGCCTCCACCGCGGACCTGGCCCTGATTCTGATCGATGCACGCAAAGGGGTGCTAACGCAAACCCGCCGGCACAGCTACCTTGCGCATCTCATAGGCATCAAGAATCTGGTGCTGGCGGTCAACAAGATGGATCTGATCGATTTCGATCAGGTCAAATACGCGGCGATCGTTGCCGAATTTCGCGCGTTTGCCGACAGCATCGGCATCGAGCGCTTCACGTCGATTCCGATTTGCAGTCTCGGCGGTGACAACATCACGGCGTTGTCGAACAACACGCCCTGGTACGCGGGTCCGGCCTTGCTGGAACATTTGGAGGCCGTCGAAATCGACGCGGCGGCCGCGCAGCGGAGACCTTTTCGCATGCCGGTGCAATGGGTTAATCGCCCAAACGGGGATTTTCGGGGGTTCTCCGGATTGATTTGTGACGGCGCCATTCATCCCGGCGACACTGTACGCGTGCTGCCATCGGGCAGGACGTCCACCGTTTCCCGCCTGGTCGCAATGGACGGCGATTTGCCGGTTGCGGTCGCGGGACAATCGGTGACCATCACGCTTGCGGATGAGGTGGATTGCAGCCGCGGTGATGTGCTCGCGGCTGCCGAGGATCCGCCGGAGGCTGCGGATCAGTTCGAGGCCGCGATCGTCTGGATGGCCGACGAACCCTTGCTCCCCGGCCGTCCGTACTGGCTCAAGCTAGGCACACAATTGCTAACTGCCGCCGTCCACAGCCCGAAATACCAGGTGAACGTCAACACGCTGGAACATCTCGCGGCCAAGACCCTGACTCTCAATGCCATCGGTATCGCGAATCTCTCGACCGACAAACCCTTGGTCTTCGAAGCCTATGAGAAGAGCCGCAGTCTCGGCGGCTTCATCTTGATCGACAAGATCAGCAACGCCACCGTTGCTGCCGGCATGCTTCATTTCGCGCTGCGTCGCGCCAGCAACGTGCACTGGCAGGCCCTCGACATCGACCGGGACGCTCACGCGAGTCTCAAACATCAGAAGCCGCGCCTGCTCTGGTTTACCGGCTTGAGCGGCGCCGGCAAATCGGCCATCGCCAACCTCGTACAAAAGAAACTCTACGCCTTGGGCAAGCACAGCTTCTTGCTCGACGGCGACAATGTGCGCCACGGCCTGAACAAGGATCTGGGTTTCACGGATGCGGATCGCGTCGAGAACATACGGCGGATCGGCGAGGTCGCGAAGCTGATGACCGACGCGGGCCTGATCGTCCTGACTGCATTCATTTCACCCTTCCGGGCGGAACGGCGCATGGTGCGAGGCATGTTGACGCCGGGCGAGTTCATCGAAATTTATGTCGAGACTCCGTTGGAGGTCGCCGAGCAACGTGACGTGAAAGGGCTGTATAAAAAGGCTCGGGCCGGCGAGTTGAAGCACTTCACCGGCATCGATTCCCCGTACGAACCGCCGGAGAATCCTGAAATCCGCGTCAACACGGTCGCCACCTCCGCGGATCAAGCCGCGGACGAAATTGTCGCCCATGTACTGCGCAGCATCGGATGATGCTACTACCCGCGGCCGATAAAAGGCATCTTCGTCGCCATCACCGTTAGAAATTGAATGTTGGCGTCCAGCGGCAAGCCGGCCATGTGAACAACCGTTGCCGCCACGTGATCGACGTCCATGGTCGGCTCTTGCACGGTTCTGCCGTCGGCTTGCAGTGCTCCGGCCGCAATACCCGCCGTCATGGCGGTCGCCGCATTGCCGATGTCGATCTGCCCGCAGGAGATATCAAACTCCCGCCCCTCCAGGGACAGCGATCGCGTGAGACCCGTGATAGCGTGCTTCGACATCGTGTAGGCCACGGAATTGGGTCGCGGAACGTGCGCCGAAATGGAGCCGTTGTTGATGATTCTTCCGCCTCTCGGTGCCTGCGCGGCCATGTGTCGAAATGCCTCGCGAGCGCAAAGAAATGCGCCGGCGACATTGACCGCGATCACAGAGGAGAAATCCTCGACAGTGACGCTCGACACGCGCTTGGGCGCCGTCACCGCGCCGGCATTGTTGAATAGCAGATCAATCCGGCCGAATCGGGCGGCGGTCTGCTCGAATAGACCGCGAACGGACTTCTCGGCGGTCACATCGGTTGCAATCGCGAACAGCTCATCCGGGCGCTCAGCGCATACAGCGGCGAGAACGGACTCGCGGCGGCCCGCGATGACCACCCGCCAGCCGGCGCGCGCGAGCGCCAGGGAAGTCGCCCGGCCGACGCCGCTGCCGCCCCCCGTCACAATCGCCACTTTGTTCATATGTTTGGCACAGTATCAGCGAGCGGTGACCATTCGGGGTCACAGGTTACACCCTCGCTTGTGCAGCGCACACCCCGCCGCCGCTGCATAGCCAAACTATTTACAGGGGCTAGACTCAGAGTTAAAAGGGTCGCTCTCGATAAAGACATTATTTGCGAACCAGCAGAGCGCAATAGCGCAGCGGATAATAAACACCAAAGGAGAAGGGATCATGGCGCAATTAAATGAACAGAAGTTCCACGCATTCATCGGCAAAATGCTCGGCGACCTCGGCGGCGCCTTCAGCGTGCCGACCACCCGGATTGGCTTTCGCCTGGGGCTGTTCGACGCGCTCAACGCCGGCGGGCCCGCCACAGCTGATGATCTGGCGAAACGTGCCGGAGGCTTGACGCCGCGCTACGTTCGAGAATGGGCGCTGGCGCAAGCATCCAATGGATATATAGATTTCGATCCGGCCACGGACACATTCAGCTTAAGTCCTGAGCAGGCGATGATTTTCGTGAACAAGGACAGCCCGGTTTACCTAGCAGGTGCCTTCGACCTGGTTGCGGCGATGATCGAAGGGGAACCGAAAGTCGAGCGCGTGTTTCGAGACGGATCCGGTGTGCGCTGGGGCGACTCCGCCGGATGCCTTTTCTGCGCGACCGGTGCATTCTTTCGGCCCGGCTATGTCAACAATATCGTGCAGAGCTGGATTCCTGCCCTGGATGGCGTTGCGGCAAAACTCGCGGCACGCGCCAAGGTCGCCGACATCGGCTGCGGCGTCGGCTTCTCCACCATTCTCATGGCGCAAGCCTATCCCAATAGCCAATTCGTCGGATTCGATTTTCATGAACCCTCCATCGCCGAGGCGCGCAAGCACGCAAAGCATCATGGCGTGAGCGATCGGGTGCGATTTGAGATCGCCAAAGCGAAGGAGATTGCCGAGAAAGATTTCGATTTGGTCACCATGTACGATTGTCTGCACGATATGGGAGATCCGCGCGGATGCGCCGGCCACGTGCGCAAGATTCTCAAGAAAGATGGCACGTGGATGATTGTCGAGCCGATCGCCGGTGACAAGCCTGAGCAGAACATGAATCCCGTGGGTCGTCTGTACTACAACGCTTCGACCATGATCTGTGTTCCCACTTCGCTCGATCAGGAGGTTGGCGAAGGCCTGGGTGCCCAGGCGGGCCAGGCAAAACTATCTGCGATCATCGGGGGCGCTGGATTTTCAAAGGTACGACGAGCTACCGAGGGACCATTCAACATGATCCTTGAAGCTCGCATTTAGTATGAAGATCAGTTGCCAGACCTGTGCCGGCAAAACGCGAATATTCAGTTGTCGAGACTCAGTTGCAACGATTAGGGTTGTTGGGCATCATCCAGCCAAATCTCCGCGAGAGGTCTGAACATGAGTTATGAAGTCGACTATTTATACGCGGACAATATTTGGCAAGCCGCTGGCACTACGGGTTGGACGTGGCCTTTGGGACCGCAGGATGGTCGCTTTTGGATGGTCACCGTCATCCCAGAATACGCAAACGTCGGTGCATTGTCGGCATCGGGGCTCTCCTGGAACACTGATAATAACTTAATGCTTAGCGCAAACATCGGTGTCACTATCCCGTCCGGTGCAGGCGCGTTGCTTGGTTTCAAGGCGATCCGTGTGCCGAGCGTCTAGAACAGTCTGAGGAGATCCACTTGTGAAGCTGCACGTGATGCATGACCAATCCGGCAAGATCGTTGCGGCTGTGCGGCTCGATGAGGACAGATCCTTGCCGAGCCGTTTTGGACAAAGGGTCACGGGCGTTCGCCCGGTCCCTACGAAAGGACTTACGGGTGTAGATCTCGACGTACCGGCCGAGCACGCGCACCTTTCCTTCGAAGAGGCATGCCGACAGCTCATGGTAGGGACTTCCGGGGGCAAGCCGCACTTCAAGCTTAGGCGTGGTGAGAAACCAGAGCGGACCTGACCCGTCGGCGCACGGGAACGTACGTCAACCTGATCACGCTCTCGAAAACGAGATCGCTGGTCACAAGGCGCTATGAAGTCACGTCAAGCATGCGAATCGGCTGCCGATTTTTGAAACGCCTCAATCGCGGCCCAGACGCCAAGCCCGATACCCTTTCCCATCTGTGCCAGGTCAACCATATTGTGGGCCAGGAAAATCAGGACCGATCCATCATTGGGGTCGGCTTGCCACCACCCGCCGAACGCTCCCGGCCAACTGACCGTTCCCACGCCGGCGCGTCGCATCATATCGTTCGCATCAGTCTCCAGCACCACCGATACACCCAAACCGAATCCTCGCCCGACTGCGAAAGGCTTCTGCCCAAGCCATCCCGAACTCGCCCGCTGGGCCTCGGTCAGTTGGTTCGTCATCATTCGCGCCAGCATTTCCGGACGCAACAAACGCACGCCATCCACCGAACCGTCGCCCAAGAACAATCGAGCGAAACGTAGATAATCATCCACCGTGGACCACAACCCCTGGCCGCCTGATTCATATGTCATCTCCTCCGGCCGTTCCTCGACGACAACTCCGCTCCACGTGGTTTGTTTGATCAACTGCCCTTCATCGTTAAAGCCGTAGGCGGCGGCACGCCGATCCCGCTTATCAGGAGGCACCAGGAAACTGGTGTCCTTCATACCCAGTGGATCGAAAATGCGCCGCTTGAGCACGGCTCCCAACGGCTCTCCTTCGATGCGGGCGATCAACAAACCGAGCAGGTCCGTCGCGCGGCCGTATGACATCATCGTTCCGGGCTGGTGGATCAACGGCAATTGAGCAGAGCCTCGTTATCCAGTCGTCGGGTGCAACGTGGCTGTCAATATCGCCGCCGAGCGCCTCGCGGTACGCCTGCGCGATTGGCCCGCGATGAAAATCGCCATATGTCAGGCCCGCCCGATGCGTCAGAAGATCTTCGAACGTAATCAGCCTTTCCGCGGGATCTGTTTCCTCCAGTGGTCCGTCGGGAGACCGGAGCACCCGCATCTGCGAAAACTCCGGCGCATACCGAGCAATGGGATCGTTAAGCGCAACCCGACCCTCATCCACCAACATGAGCGCCGCGACAGAAGTAATCGGCTTTGTCATCGAGGCGATTCTGAAGATAGTGTCACGCTCGACCGGCAACTTGCGTTCGATATCCCGCCAACCGAAGCATGTCGTCTGGGCCGCTCCGTTCTTCCAAACCAGGGTTGCGGCTCCCGCAATCTGCCCCGAATCCACGAACTGCTGCAAGGAATCACTCATAATGTAGGTTTACTATAAAATAATATTGTTATAAAATCAAGTATGACCAGCAATCCCGATTCCCCCCGGCGGCAGCCCAAAGGCGACAAGCGCGATCGCACTCGATCCAAGTTGCTCGAAGCGGCCCGCTCACTGATCCGCGAAAAAGGCTACGAGCACACGACTCTGGACGCGATTGCGGAGCGCGCCGGCATGACCACCGGAGCGATCTACGGTAACTTCAAGAACCGCGATGAACTATTTCTTTCTCTGGGCCAGACCTACTGGGCGCCGATTACGCCGAACGTAAGATCCCGAGCGACTTTTCCCGAAGTCATGCGTGCCCTGGCCGACGCCACACTCGCCGCGATCCCGGACCGCAGCGCGGCCGCGGTCGGTCGTCTAACGGGTCTGGCCTATACGCTCACGCATGAGGAGTTGCGCGCCAAGGTCGCCGAGTTCACGGCCCGAAGTTACGCGTTCGGAGAGCAATGGCTTCGCTCAGTCACCAACGAAGAAGATCTCCCCATGCCCGCCGATCATCTGGTGCGGGTGATACACGTCCTAACCGAAGGCCTCGTTTTTCAAAGGCTGCTCACGCCGGAACTGATGCCCGACGAGATCTTTCATGCTGCCTTCGCCGCACTGGGGAAGAATGCCAAAAGACTCACGAAGTGAATTTATATCGATGACCAAGTTATGGGCAGACAAATTTCTCGGCACGTGGAAAGAGAAAAAATAGGTTGCTAAAGTGTTCCTATGTCCCCGGATTAATCTGTTACCCATGTGTCCGGAATGGACCGAAAATCAGTGGTCGGGGTGACAGGATTTGAACCTGCGACATCTACGTCCCAAATTTGTGCATTTCCCTGGCTCTGGAAGTGATCAGCGTCGCCGCTGCTATCGCTCTTCACTTTTTCTTTGCCGGTTTCCGTCGCCTAAAGGAATGGTCAAGCTTGTCGAGCAGGGCTAAGCCGGCTTCGGGCCGACCACGCGCGGCCCGCAACAGATAACGATTTTCAGCATCGATCTGAGCAAGCAACGAGCCGTCCGTTGGCAGCCATGGACAGCCGAAATTTCACGTGATTTTCCGGCGTTGAAACTGGAACCGTTTTTGGAACCGTGAGCTTTTTGGACCTGGAACCGTAGACGAGTACAACGAAAAAACTTTAATGAAATCAGTGGTCGGGGTGACAGGATTCGAACCTGCGACATCTACGTCCCAAACGTGATTAATCACCGTGCCATAACTGCCTGTTTGAACTCGCTTTAATAGCCTAAACCCCTAGAAACACTGCATTAATAGCCATTAATTGCCATTGCATCCTGTTTCACTCTGTAGCACAATCTATCACGCAGGTTGGAGCACGGGTGGAGCACGGAGGGGATATGCAGGCAAAGATAACCCAGCGGTTCGTCGATTCTCTTGAACCCAAGGCAAAGCCTTACGCGGTGCGCGATCTCGGCTTGAAGGGCTTCCTATTGCGCGTTAGGCCCAATGGCGGCATGTCCTGGCTATTCGATTACCGCAACGCCGAAGGCCGGCGCCTCACCTACAAGATCGGCTCCTATCCCGGCCTCAAGGCTGAGGGAGCCGCAGAATCGCAGAGAGCATCGCCGGCAAGATTGCCGATCGCGTCGATGTACAAGCCGAGAAGAAGGAGGCCAGGATCGAGGCGGCGCGGGCCAAGGTCTCAACCCTCGGTGCATTCATTGACGACCGATATGGGCCATGGGCGATCGAACACCTACGACGCGGTGATGTTGCCGTCGGACGACTGAAGGCGGATTTCGCGAAGTGGTTAAACGAACCGCTGGCGAGTTTCAACGGCTGGCGCATGGAATCCTGGCGCCGCGATCGGCTCAAGGAGGGGATCAAGCCGGTGACCTTGAATCGTCAGGTCGACACCATTCGGTCTTGCCTGCACAAGGCAGTCGATTGGGAGATTCTCGATAAGCACCCGATGGCCGGCCTCAAGCGATTGAAGGTCGATGATGACGAGCGCGTGAGGTACTTGACGCCAGCCGAGGAGAAGCGGCTGCGCGATGCCCTGGTGAAGCGCGAAAACGATATGCGCGGCGCCCGCGATCGGTTCAATGCATGGCGCGCCGATCGAGGTAAGGACGCCCTGCCCGCCCGCGGGCAAGGATACGTCGATCATGTCCACCCGCTGGTGCTCCTGGCGCTGAATACCGGCCTGCGCCGCGGCGAACTATTTAGCTTGAAGTGGGCGGATATAGACGCGGATGCAAAGATGCTCACCGTGCGCGCCGCCGCGGCCAAGAGTGGCGATAGTCGAAGGGTGCCCCTCAACGCGGAGGCCCAGGAGACTTTGAAGGCGTGGCGCAAACAACAGAAGGCCGAGAATGATGCGTTCGTTTTTCCCGGCGCTGACGGCGAGCGCCTAACGAACATCAACAAGAGCTGGGCCACGGTTTGCAAGCTCGCGAAGCTCTCGAATTTCCGCCTGCACGATTGCCGCCACCATTTCGCCTCGAGGCTGGTGCAATTGGGTGTGGATCTAAACGTGGTGCGAGAGTTGATGGGCCATCATGATTTGAAAATGACACTGCGGTACGGGCACCTAGCGCCTGACAATCTCAAAGCGGCAGTGGCGAAGCTCGGATGAAGCGCAGTCTGCGACTAGAGATCGAGCAAGCTCGTCGTGAGCTTGTGGCAGCCAAGGAGGCGCTACGGGTTCACGAGGCACGATCGACCCAGAGAATCGAACGCGGAGGCACTCTCCTCGAAGTCACGGACAAGCATGAGAAAGCCGCGCGCAGGTTCTTTGATGCAAGCCAAGCGATACGCCAATTACGCCGGCAGCTTGAAGCAGAGCAACTTGATTTGGCTCAGAAGCAGGCGGCGGCTGCGGCGGCAGGCGCTGCGGGTATCAAGCGAAAGGCGGCTCGCAGGACACGAAAGATCGAGAGCGTGCTTGCATCGCGTGGCGAGAAACCCGAGCGACGAGGCATCAACAAGAAGATCGCGGCGGACACGAAGATGTCACCTCGAACCGCGGCTCGTCATCTGCAGAAAATTCGCAACCGATAACCCAGCTTTTTGATTTGGTCAAAACGGTACTGATCTGACCGATTGACCCGCACGCCGGTGCATCTTCGCGCCGCATGATCGCCTCCAACGTATCAGGAGGCCACATGCAAGAATCTCAGAACTTCAGGACCGGGCCGTCGAGTGAATATCTCGCGGCGCACGGTGTAGAGGGCTCGCCATCCCAGCTGGAAAAACTACGCACGCGCGGCCCCGACGATCCGCGCGATCGCGGCCCCGATTTCTTTCGCGATGAGCGCGGCATCTGCTGGTATCCAAAGTATGCGCTGGATGCATACATAGCCAAACGCCTCGCGGCTCGTCAATTTCGCGCAGCTGCACCACAACCCCTGCATTTTCGCCGCCGCGGATCCGATCAGGCCGCCTAACACAAATTAAAAGGGCCTGGCGCGCAGCCGACCAAAACGACGCGCCAAGCCCGCAGGACATCTAACGATGCGGACTATAGACCAAGCAATCCAGAATTTCACGGGCACCGGCGACAACGTGGTGGCGCTGCCTGCCGGCACCATCGAAGACGAAATCAACACCGAGCATAGACTCGCTCGTCAGTCGGCAGATACCGCAATACAACATGCTAT
This sequence comes from uncultured Gammaproteobacteria bacterium, assembly GCA_963831765.1. Lineage (GTDB taxonomy): Bacteria > Pseudomonadota > Gammaproteobacteria > Steroidobacterales > Steroidobacteraceae > Bog-1198. The sequence continues at coordinate 646,469 of CAWHRH010000004.1, read as the reverse complement.
CCGTTGTGGCGAACTCCTGGCCGTACAAAAGACGAAAGTTGGACACGGCCAGTTCAACTACTGGATCAAGACACATTGCGATTTTGAGCGCAGCACCGCGACGCGCTACATGCAGGCCGCCCGCCAAAATGCTACCGGGGTAGCAATATCAAATCTTCGCGGTTTATTCCCGTCCGGACGCAAGCCACCCGACACGCGAAAACTCGATTTTGATGAAGATCACCACGACGATGATCCTGATAGCAGCGGCCATGGTCAGGCTGAAAATGAGGCAGCCCTGGAGCCACGAACGGGCCAAAGAACCTATCCCCAGCGTTGCAGGCGCGGCGGGAAGTTTAAGTCGCCGGATGGGCTCCATAAAATCGGTATCGATGATGCCATCGCAATATTGGAGCCGATCCCCAGCCAGCGACAAATCGTAAGCCGGTTTCGCGGTTGGCGCAGCAAGGTGGGGAAGCTGCGCAATTCATTGTTGAAGGCCGAAGAGGAATTCTCCGAAGCCGAACACGCGCTAATTATGGCGGCCTTCAAACATAAGTCGCCATCATGACAGCGCCAACCTTAAGGCCCTATCAGGCGGAAGCGATCGCTCAAATCGATGCAGCTTTCGTGCAAGGCCACAAAGCGCCCTTGGTAGTGGCGCCCACCGGCAGCGGCAAGACCGTCATTGCAGGTGATTTGATTCGCCGCGAAGCGAAAGCAGGAAAGCGAATTCTATTTCTGGCTCCGCGCCGAGAACTCATTCATCAGGCAAGCAAAAAACTCGATGATGTAGGCGTTGCGCACGGCATCATTTTGGCGGGCGATAAGCGCTCAAATCTGTACTGCAATGTGCAGGTGGCCAGCGTAGATACGGTTCGGGCGCGGCAACACAAACTGCAAATGCTCGACCCTCATCTTGTGATCGCCGACGAGGCGCACCTGTATGTCACTGAAATTCGCCAGCGTTTGCTCAGTCAATGGGAGGTACCCAGAATCGGGCTGACCGCGACACCATGCCGTAAGGATGGCAGGGGCTTAGGACAGATTTTCGACATCCTGATTCAGGTGGAGAGCGTCGCAGCGCTGACGAAACTGAATCACCTTGTACCGGCAAGATATTTCTCGATCGCCGAGCCTGACTTGTCGCGCGTCAGCACCGTTGCGGGGGACTATCATAACGGCGAGCTCGCCGGCGCAATGCTCCAGTTAGTGGCCGATGTTCCAACGACTTGGCTCGAGCGGGCTGGAGGCAGGCGCACCGTAGTATTTGCCGTCAACGTCGCTCACAGCGTCGCGCTTTGCGCCGCCTTCTTAGCACTCGGGGTAAAGGCGGAGCACGTGGACGGCGGAACACCGACGTCTGAGCGTGAGGCTATCTTCCGGCGCTTTTCGGTGGGCGAAACGCAGGTGCTTTGCAACTGCCAGATCGCAAGCATTGGCTTTGATCTGCCGCAGCTCGATTGCATTCAACTGGCAAGGCCTACAAAGAGTCTCGGGCTTTATTTGCAGATGATCGGACGGGGCTTGCGCCCGACTGAGGGTAAGACCGACTGCCTGGTGCTTGACCACAGCGGCGCCGTGCATCGTTTGGGATTTGCTGCCGATGAGAGATTTTGGACGCTCGAGGGACATGCGGATCTTGCAGTCACAAGGGCTGCGCGGGAGAGGACGGAAGGGAAAGAGATCACCTGCCCGGAATGCAGTTTCGTTTACACCGGTGGGCGAGTCTGCCCCGAATGCGGCTATTACATAAAGCCCAAGGGCAAACAGATCCGTACCCTCGATGGGGAGTTGGTCGAAGTCGGCGCGCATCTAGGCGAGGACAAAGCATCACAGCTTGAATTCTTCTTGGAGTTGCGGGGCTACGGCGAGCAACACAATTTTAAGCCCGGTTGGGCTGCGCACAAATTCAAGGAAAAGTTCGGCGGTTCTTTTCCACCGTGGAATTGGAATGACCAGCCCGCCGCGGCACCATCACTGACGACGCGCAACTGGATAAAGTCGCGATTTATCGCGAGCGCCCGGGCAGCGGAAAGGTCAGTGGCATGAGTAAGCGAAAGGTACGGCCGAGCCCCGGCGACCCCTTCGTTGCGGGAATGAGTGAGCGCGATGTTGCCGCGTTGGGCATCCTGTCGCGGCGTGAGGTACAGACAGCGCTTGCTGTTGCGTCCATTCCTAAGGACGAATTCGAGCGGCTCATGGAAGCGGAAGCGCCACCGAGCATCACCGCCTTAGTTGACCTGGCTCGGGGCCGGGCCACCAGGATGCGCAAGCGGCTCAGTTTATGCCCCCACTGCGGGCAGAAACTATGATGCGCGCTGCCGAAATCGCCTCAAGCATCGGACTGAAGTGGCCTGCGATCCTAGAGAGGTTAGGCATCGATGAGACGTACTTGCGAGACAAACACGGGCCCTGTCCGGCATGCGGTGGCAAGGATCGCTATCGCTTCGATAACAAGCACGGCCGCGGCTCGTTTTACTGTAATGGGTGTGGGGCCGGCGATGGCTTCACGCTGCTGCAGCGGGTGCATGGCTGGGATTTCAAAACAGCGCGGGCCCGCGTCATCGAGGCGGCAGGAATGACTACCGACAGCGCGCCGGTCAGGCAAGTGCCCGCCGTCACAGAGACCGCGAAAGCTCAACCGAATCGGCGCGTGCGCAGGCTACGGCGCGAAGCGTGTGAATTATCAGATTGTCCGGATGCGATCGAGTATTTACAAAGTCGGGCGCTCTGGCCGCAGGCCTCCCGCACCTCACTGCGGGCGCACGTCGGCGTTGACTATTTCGTGGACGGCCAGAAGGTCGGCCGCTATCCGGCGATCCTCGCCGCGGTACGCGATATTAACGGTGAACTGGTGACGCTTCACTGCACGCATTTGGAGGCGGGCCGAAAGCTCACCGCATTTGAGCCGCGCAAATTCTTAAATCCGATGTATGGCCGCGAAGGCTGCGCGGTACGCCTACAGCCTGTAACCGGTGATGTACTGGGCCTCGGGGAGGGCATCGAGACTTCCCTAAGCGCGGCGGTGCTTCACCGCATGCCGGTCTGGGCGGCGCTCAATACCGCACTACTTGCCAAGTTCACGCCCCCCGCGGAGGTGAAGCGCCTGGTGATCTTCGCCGATAAGGATACAGCCGGCCAGGAGGCCGCGGACCGGCTAACCGAGCGATTAGCGGGGAGGTGTCAGATCGAGCGGCGCACCCCGGCCGCCGGGGATTGGAATGACGTACTGATGGGTGCGACATGAGAAAACGCTCCTATCGAATCCCTGATTTTTGGGAGGCGTTGGATTCTGGGTTCATTACCTGCACCCGCGGCCAACCGGGTGCAATTGGCTCAACTTATGCACCCGCCGGCCGGCCGCTCGATAACCCGGAGCACTACCCGCCAAAAGTGCGCGAACGGCATGCCCTGAACATGCTGCGCACGCTGCCAGCTAAAGGCAACGCTTGATGCCGATTAAACGCCAACCGGTCAAGGTGCTGCGCTTCTGGTATCGCATAAGCTTGCTGCCCGAAGTGCAGGGCCTCTCGGCGCTCGCGCGGTGGTGGCTCTATGGCGTCGTCACGCAATGGACAGGGCACAACAACGGCGTAATCGAGTTTTGCCGGCGGCGGCACGCTACGGCCTACGGGCTCGGTGACTCGCGAGTATTTGGACGGGCACGGCGCGATGTGTTGGCAACGGGCTTGGTGCAGATGACCCGGGAAGGCGGCCGAAATCTTAGGGCCATGTACTTCCTGACCCTCACCGCGCAGCAAGCTTCGCCGCCAATCCTTGGGAGACGACAACACCCAACAGGCGAAAATATCGTTGGGTGTCCACAACACCCAATGGACGAAAAAACAGGGTGTCCACAACACCCAAATAGGGTGACGACAACACCCAAGGAATTTGCAAATTTCCCGAGAAAAACGCATCCCTCTCTTATTAGAAAAGAAAAAAGCGCGAAGCCCAACTTGACCGCGACCGAAATAGCGGTCGATGCGTGGTCTAACTCAGAGGCTCACCAAGGAGAAGGTTCCTTGCAGGCAAGCATCGCACCGCAGGGGCCTACGTACGGCGCCATAGCGCCTAGTACGCATCTCACCCCAAGCGAATGCCTAGAGGTAGTCAAGAAGCACCGGGCGGTGCACTGATGGCAATACGAAGGGACTCTGCCCGGGGAAACCCCGCTGTGGAAAGCAGTCTTAGTCCGATCGCCGTGGGAAGCAGTGGAACGTGGGGCAAAGTAACTAGTTTTTTTGCCAGTAGGGGTGCCGCCCTCGCCCGCCGCATTACTGGCTTCGTAATTCGGCTGCTTGCTCCCAGCTCGAAATTGGCGTCTGTATTACGTCACAGACGTAGGATTCTAATGTTCATTAATTCGATTAATCCTCGCAAAATGAAGGGATTCGTCGTATTTTGTCTGCACATGTATTCGCTACTTGCAATTGGTGCTCCAATGGTGCTCAACGCTGCGCGATGTCAGTCATTCTGTGGCCAGGCTGGGGCCCCGGAATTGTTTGCCGCTTGTCCGCCCGACGTCCCTGAAAAGCGGCCCGCTACGGCCGCGATGCTCGCGAGGTAACTAAACAGTGGGACGCAAGACGAAGGAGAAGCGGTTAGCCACCATCGGAACGACCTACGATCCGCAATTCATGGAGCGCCTGGACGGCCGCACGAACCTCTCGTGGATCATTCCGCAGCGAGTTGCCGCCATCGAGCAGGATCTGGGGGGTACAGACAACCTCTCGTATGCGCGCCGAAGTCTGGTGAAGCGCGCCGTTTGGCTTGAGGCTGTCGTCGAGACATTCGAGCAGAACCTGGCCGCTGACCGCACCACTGACCTGGGTGCATACACTCAAGCCATCAATTCCATGCTGGGCATTTACCGGCAGTTGGGAATTGAGCGCAGGTCGCGCCACGTATCCGCCTTGGACTACGCGGCATCGGTAACGGCCACGCCGTGAATATCGTCCAGGCCCTCACCGATCCTAAGGTGCTGGGCTTTGCCTTCGGCGCCGAATCGTGGCGCTCATGGAGAGCGATCCTGGCCGGCGCCTTTGGCTTGCCACTCGAGGCTGAGGACGCCGCTACATTCGAGCGCCTGACGGGACGTAAGCCGCCCGGGCAACTGATCCGCGAGTTATCCGCCATTGCTGGCCGGCGCAGTGGCAAGTCGAGCATTGCGGCGGCCATCGTGATTTACCTCGCGACCTTGAAGCGCTGGACGCTATCGGCCGGTGAGGTGGGCACAGCCGTACTGCTCGCTGCCGATCGTGATCAAGCACGCATCTCGTTTCGCTACTGCCTTGGGCTACTCGAGCAATCGCCGATTCTCAAGGGCGAGGTGGAATCCACCACGGCCGATACGATCCGCTTACGCAACGGCATCGAGATTGTGATCGTGACATCCGACAAGGCCACGGTACGCGGTCGGACCATTATCGTTATGGTGGCTGACGAGCTGATGTACTGGGGACCTGATGCCGATGAAGTCCTGCGCGCCGCGCGTCCCGGCATGGCATCCCAGCCCGAGGCGATGCTCGTCTCGATCAGCACCGCGTATCGGCGCCAGGGTGCGATGTACGAAACATTCCGGCGCTCATACGGGCTCGATGATCCGCGCTGCCTGGTGGTGCGCGCCGCGACGCGTGACCTTAACTTAGGCATCACGCAAGCATTCATTGACGAGGAACTGGCGCGCGATGCCACGGGCGCGAGTGCCGAATACTTGTCGGAATTTCGTGGCGACATCTCCGCTTACGTCGATGATGCGTTGGTCGATGCGGCTATCCCGCCGGGCGTCATGGCCTTAACGCGTGCACCGGGTGTGCAGTATTACGGGTTCGCCGACGCAAGTGGTGGTGGCAACACCGGATCCGATGCTTTTTCGTTAGCCGTTGCACATCAGGAGCGAGGCGGGAATGTGGTGCTCGATAAGTTGGTCTGGACCGATCCGCCCTTTGTGCCTGAGCAAGTGGTCGAGCGCTATGCGGTGACTTTAAGCGCCTTTGGCGTGCAGACCGTTCATGGCGACAGATGGGCTGGCGAGTGGCCCGCCTCGATGTTTAGGAAGTACGGCATCACCTACACCGCCGCTCAAAAGCCAAAGAGCGATATATATCTCGAGGTCTTGCCGCTGTTTGCTTCCAGGAAGATTCAACTGCTGGACCATCAGCGCTTGAGCACGGAATTGCGGCTCCTGGAACGCAAGCCTCGCCCGAGTGGCCGCGGGGATCAGATCGAGCACGGACCCCGCGGGCATGATGATTTGTGCAACAGCGCCCTGGGTGCGTGCTGGATCGCATCGACTCGGCCGGTCTCCCAAGCCCAGGACTTCCCGATGCGCCAAGGGGTACACATTCGCGGCACCGATTACGATCCGTACGCGCCGGCCGGTGAGGCGAATTCTCGCGAGAGCATGAGTGCCCGCCGCGGTAACGGATGCCTCGGTGCGGACGGAATGGTCACGGATTCGTGGGGGCGTCGATGTCGGGTTGAGGACCTATGATCCCTATCTTGAGTAACGGTGATGGCTTAACGCCCGAGCAGCGAACACTGCATGCGGCGACGCGTGCTCGGATTGCCGAAATCGATCGCGAATTATTTGCGCCCGCCGCTTACCACAGCGCCAACATCCTCTCGCGCAGCGCGGCGCGGCTCAATGCCGTGCATGAGAAGCGCTTTGAAACGCTTCGCCGAGAAAGGGAAGAACTCTTATCCACACTTCCGAAGGAAGGCATCGCCAGCGGGCAGCGCATTGTGCTCTCCGGGCACTTGCTTGGTGCCACCTGCGTGCGCGACAGCCTGCCTGAATATCCGCCTGATGATGATTATGACCGGTCAGATCCACATCAGAGATTCGCCAATGAAATGGGCTGGTCAAATGACTGACCGAACCGACCAATTGCTCGCGGAAATCCTCGCCGTGATGCGTGGGCAAATCATTGCACAGCGGCCATTCCTCACGGAGGCGGCAACGAAAAACGCGCTCGCATGGGTTGCCAGCCTGCAAGCGATCTGTGGCGATGCGCGCCGGCACTGCGATGCGATGAAGTTTTCTGCCCTTGAGACCGAGAAGTTTTTGGTCGCCGTGCTGAGTGGTGTCTATGAGTACACGAAGCAGGCAGTGGCGACTGACGCGCAACAGAGGATGCACTGACGTGACCGTGCGAGATGTTTGTGCCGATTTCGGCTATCAACCGCCGACTTCATCCGCGGTTGAAATCGCCTCAGCGTCGATCGTTGGCGCGGCGGGAACGTATCTTGCGCCCAATAGTTTTGACAGCGGCCCTTATGGCGCAGCGCTGACCGAGCTCACGGCGCTCGACACAATCTTGAGTGTCGGCGGGATGAATTACTTCGTCGAGCAGGGTGCGGGCCAGGGCATGAGGCTCTGCGTCGATTGGATTGTCGCGCCAGCGGGAAGCGGAAATATCCAGACGCAACTGATCACCTGCGCCACATCCAATTTGAGCCCGCCGCTCGTCATGATCGATTTCGGCGCACGCCCCGTCGCGATGTTCTTTCGAGGGTATCGGCAGATCATGCCCCTGCCGCGTTCCTCTTCCTGGCAGCGTTTCATTGGCCTGCAGATCGTCACGAGTGGGACGCTCACGCAAGGCAGCTATGTTTCCTGGCTCGCGATGGACCTCGACAGCGCAATTTCTGGCTACGCCAGCGGATTCCCCATCAAATAATTCACAGGAGTTTCACGATATGGCAACGACACACCAGCAACGATCCCAGGTTTTTTATCGCGATAAAGCGAAGGCGGCGCAAACGCCGAGAGCCGAATCACCAAAGGTCACGTCCATTTACGGCCGACCCTACGATCTGGCACTGTCCAATTACTTCGATCGGCGCGAAGCCTCGCTTCGAAGCGATCGGGAGCGGCTCGCCGAAGCACGCAAGGAGCGAGAGCAAGTCGAGGCGTTTGCTCGCACTCGTGGCATCAGCGCAGATGATCTGAATCAAGCCCTCACGGCAATGCACGATCACGAGGCGCTCCCCAAATCCCAGGCCGCGATCGAACAGCGTCGGGAGCGCACGAAGGAGGCACTGCGCCTCGAGCATGGGGGCACCGAACAGGCCAACGCTTATCTGAAGCGCTATATCGACGTGACCACTGAACTGGCAAAAGCGGTGCCCACGCTGGTGGCGCGCGCAAATCGCAGCGGAGCGAGTGAAGATCCCCGAGCCATTGCAGCGCTTGCGCATTACGGCAAAGCCCCTGAGGCGCCTGAGGCCGCATAGATGAGCGCACGACTACAAGCCCTCTCAGCCCTGAGGAACTTTCAGCGCATCGTTTACGGGCTCGATACGAGTGCGGTCCTCGATAGGATTGCCTCGAGGCCGGAGCTTTGGAGCGAAATAACTGCGCGTCAGGAGTATGGGGGCACCGCGCACGCCGACACTGAAACCATCTTTCTGCGGGCGCCTGCGAGGGTCCAGGACGTTCTTAACGTGATTGAGACAGTCGACATGCCAGCGCTCGACGCTCTGGACATGCGGCCTATAGTCGATGCGGTGTGCATGGAGGTCGGGATCCGTGACTTAGGGCGCGTGATGCTGGTGAAGCTCAAACCCAACGGCGTTATCCAGCCGCACGTCGATGAGGGGCGCTATGCCCATTATTACTCGCGATTTCACTGCGTGCTCTCAACCTCCGCGGACTGTGTCTTTTATGCGGGAGGCGAGTCTGTGCACATGGCCGCGGGTGAGATCTGGTGGTTCAACCATATGGCGCAGCACGAAGTCAGGAATGGCACCCGGGAGCGGATCCATTTGATATTTGATGGCACCGCGCCAGGCTTTACGGGGGCACTCACATGAATGCGCAACTGAAGCCCTTGCCGCAGTTCGCCCGCGAATCCTCAGCCACGGTCATCGATGAAATCAAGCCGTTGCTGGAGGCTCATTACGCTGAGATCGCTCACTACAAGGACATCCCGATCAATTGCGACTTTGACGCGTACTTACGGTTAGAGGCTGCGGGCAGGCTGCGGATCTACGGCATTCGCGTCGATGCGATTCTCATCGGCTATGCGATCTTCACCGTTGCGAAATCCTTGCACTACTCAGGCTCGCTGCAGGCACATCAGGACGTGCTGTATCTCGATCCAGCGTATCGCAAGGGGCGCGTAGGGCTGCGCTTTATTCAGTTTTGCGACAGCCAATTGCAAGCGGATGGCGTGCAGGTCGTTTTTCATCATGTGAAGGCCGCGCATAACTTCGGCCCCATGCTGGAGCGCATGGGCTACGAACTCATCGATCATATTTACGGAAGGAGACTCGATCATGGCCATTGATGGTGGTGCTGCTCTTGTAGAAGCTTTGGATACGATTGTCGTTACAGGCAGCGCCTCGGCGGCCGGTTCTGGCATTTCCGCGGGTACCGTGGCGGGCCTAGCAGGAAGCGCCGCGGCAGGCGCGGGAGCCGGAGCGGCATTGGCGGGCGGATCAAGCGGTACACAAGGCGGCAACGTCGTGGCGACCGGAGGCGTCAACTCTGCATCGAGTCCCACGGGACCTAGCACCAGTGCCGGCCCGGGTGGAACTGCCGTTAAACCGGCGCCGAGCTTGCTCGACCGGGTGTTGAGCACTGCAGGACCCTCGGTAGCAGGTGGGGTCGCCTCAACGGGTGCCAGTGCGCTCTTTGGTGGTAGGCGTGGCGTGAGTATTCCACCCCCACCGGGTGCTTCCATGATCGATCCCGCGGGGGCGCAAGCGGCTGCAATGCTTCGTGAACGGGCAGCGTCCGCTGGAGGCCTTGCGAGCACGAATATAGCGGGTGCGAATAGCCCTGCAGGATTCGTAGCTGCCACATCAGGCGGCAAGGCACTTTTGGGAAGTTGAGATTTTCTAACCAATCGAGGAGATGACAATGCCGAAGGAACTGAAGGGCGTCGCGGAGGCCATGCGCCGCGGACCGGGACCAGCCGTAGCACCCCACATGATGGCGCCGAAGGCTCAGATTGTGAGGCCGGGCCAATACCGGAGCGGTGAAAACCGTGAAGGGACCCCTGCGGGTGGCGAGCATACGGAAGCACGCATGCAGCGATACAAGGACGGCGCCGATCACCGGGCTTCCTTGCGCGATTCACGAAAGTAAAAGGAGACAATCACATGGCAATTGGATGGATCAACGAATCGAAGCGGCCCCAGGGTCGCACAGGGATTGGCGAGAATAACTCTGCGGTGACTTCGAAGGCGGTTCGCCGCTATGGTGCGCAGGGCTCTAAATCGGATTTCCCGCAAGCATCAACCGGCGAAAATCCGGCGAAACTTGAGACTCGCGAAGTTGCACCGTCTGCACCGGCGCACTCTCACACTGATCGGCTTCCCGCGGCTGGCATCGTGAAGACGGTGGGCTTTCAGCCCGATGGGTCGGGAAAGTTCGCCACACCGGACTATGCGAAGACGATGGGCAAGCACGGCAGCGATCGGCACGTAGACGCAGATTATGCGAATACGCATCATGCATCGGGCCAAATGCATTACGCCGAAGCCGACTTTGGCAAGCCGACGCAGCGCCCGGCACCCTTGCGAAACAGTGGAACCACGAAGCAGGATGCCGGCGCGTTAGCTGGTGACCCGGATCCGAGACTGAGCTACAGCGGCGGGCGCGGCAACGTCTGATCAACGCGCGGCCAGCAAGACGAGCGCAGCGCCCACCGTAGCGAGGGTCAAAAGGTAGGCGAAAATGAATATCGGACGCACTGCGCTAGAGGCGCTTTGTCTCATTACGCTGGCGTTGAGGTTGCCGACCAGGCTCTGGCCCAACTGCGCTCGCCACTTGTCGACTGCTTCCCGCTGGGCGTAGATCTCGGCGCAACGCTGTTTGGCGTACGTCCAGCCTGAGAATAAGGGACCCTTGACAGGCCCTACAATGAACGGGTCTTCGCCGAAATTCACGTATTGGTCGTACATCTGCTCGGCGCTGCTGTAGTGATTTGTAATTCGCGCGAGGTCCTCATCAAGGCGCTTTTTGCAGAAGGCGATGGCGGCCTCGAGCGTCGGGTAGGAACTGTGTTTGTAGGGCTCATCTCCCGGCTCGAATGGCGGGTAGTGGAAGTTGTCGGCAATGTAGACGTGGAATTGGTTTAAGGGGGCCGTGGGCTCGGGGCCCGATCCGTCTACCAGTGGCGTTTTATCGTTCAATCGCTCGACTCCGAAGGCATTATAAGCGAGCGCCAAAACCGTCGTTTTGCTATACTGGATCGACACGCCCCACTCGCTGGGGCGTTTTCATTGATTCCTCTCGCGAGCGCCGCCCCGCTCCCATCATTCAGGCGTGGAGAGCATGTCCGCCGCCTTTTGGTATTCGTCTATGGCGCGTCGAAGGCTGGCGTAGTACTCCTCGGTCACGTCAAAATCGGCGCCATCAAGGGTCACGCGCCTCAATCGAAATCCCAACGCTAACGAGTCTTTGAGCGATTTCTCGTTTTCCGCCTTACGCTCTAAGAAGTATTCCCGCATCTCATTGCGCGTGTCTTTCATACTCCTCCCTTCCTTGTGCCCGAGTAAATCATGGGCTCCCGGGCCGCCCAAAAACGTTCCTGTTCTAGGTGGCAGTGGGGGCACTTGACGATGAACTGAGAATGATCGAACTGACGATCTGGATCTGCGTCCGTGTATTTCTTCTCGTCGGGCGCGATCGGCTGCTCGCACTTCTCGCTCTTGCACTTCCAGGCCAGATATTCCACGCCGGGCTTCATGCGATGCGCGGGCAAAATGTGATCGAACAGCCTAGTGTCCGCCATGGCGCCGCCTAAAACGAACTTTGTCCGCCTGGAGCACGGCTGGAGCACGGCTGGAATCTTCGTTGGGTATGAGCATCTGATATTTCGTCAAAAGTGCTTGTTTTCGTGGTCGGGGTGACAGGATTCGAACCTGCGACATCTACGTCCCAAACGTAGCGCTCTACCAGTCTGAGCTACACCCCGTCATCTTCGCATCCAATCAGGGCCGGCAATCCTAACAGGTCGGGGGCAACGCGCAACCATTGCTCGCCATCGACCTTGTAGAGACGCGGGCGAGTTAATACTATAGCGGCCCGTTGCTCCTGAATCACCGCAACATGACAACTTCGAGAACTGGACGTAGCATCATGTATGGCGCAACCGGCATCTCGACCCACACCCTCAAGGCCAATTGAGTTGGCCGCGCAACCTGCTCATCGAGGTCCTGAAGTCTCGATCGTCGTTCCCGTTTTCAACGAGCGCGATAATCTGATTGAGCTGACGACGCGGGTTCGCGCCTGCCTGGGCGATACCGCCTGGGAGATCATCTTTGTGGATGATGACTCGCCCGACCGCTCGGCGGAATTGGCACGTGAGCTGGCGGCGCAGGACTCTCGAGTGCGCTGCATCCAACGCATCGGGCGGCGGGGGTTATCGTCAGCCTGCGTGGAGGGCATGTTGGCCAGCTCGGCGCCCTACCTTGCGGTGATTGACGGCGATCTGCAGCACGACGAGAGCCTGCTGCCGCAGATGTTGACGGAGCTCAAACAGGGCGAGCTGGATGTCGTGGTCGGCAGCCGCTATGTACAAGGAGGCGGGACCGGCGATTGGGATTCCAAGCGACTTCGCTTGAGCAAGCTCGGCACTCGGTTCAGCCGCGTGTTGGTGCCCGATAATTTGACCGACCCGATGAGCGGCTTTTTCATGGTCCGCCGTCCGGTATTCGACTCGGCGGTGCATGATTTGTCGACCATCGGCACGAAGATCCTTACCGATCTTTTCGCAACGGCGGCGCAGCCGCTGCGCTTCAAGGAATTACCCTACAACTTCAGGCTGCGCACGGCAGGGCACAGCAAACTCGATTCCTTGACGCGCTGGGAATACGCCATGCTGCTGCTGGACAAGCTGGCGGGGCACATCGTGCCGGTGCGATTCATCGCCTTCTGTATCGTCGGCGCGCTGGGTGTCGGCGTGCATTTCGCAGTGCTCACTCCGCTGCTGCAATTTGCGCATATTCGCTTCCCTCTCGCACAGGCCGGTGCCACGATCTGCGCCATGACTTTCAACTTCGCCGTCAACAACGTGCTGACGTACCGTGACCAACGCTTGCGCGGCTGGGGCTGGCTGCGTGGATGGCTGTCGTTCAATCTCGCTTGCAGCGTTGGCGCCTTCATGAATGTCGGCTTGGCCACTTACTTGAACCAGGTGACCGGCACGCGATACCTTGCCGCCCTGGGAGGCATTGCGGTAGGGGCGGCGTGGAACTATGCAGTGACCAAGCGGTTTACTTGGCATAGTTCTCAGCCTTAGGCGGCAGCCCGAAGGCGAGCAGTACATTCCCCGGGCGGCCGCCAAATCCCCCGTAGCCGGAGGGTACGAACAGCATGCCACCGGCTATGGTGGGTCCCGGACCCAGCATCGAAGCGCCCCTGGCAGCCACGCCGTTGACGGTCTGGAATTCATGATCGGTATCGACTTCCCACAGAATGGCGCCATCCAAGGTCGAGTAAGCGCGCAGAGTGCCGTCATTTGATCCGGAGAAAACCACTCCCGGAATGACACTGATGGCCGCCGCTTGTGCGGAACTGCAAAGCCGTCCGGCTGCACAATTTGGCGCGCTTGGCGGTGCGTACCAGGCGCGCTCGCCGGTTTGCAGGCTCACCGCATGCAGTCCGCCCGGCGCGGGAGAGAAAATATCCGATACCGCGAAGTACGCGTGCTCGTCATCCACCGCGGAGCCCCACTCTATCCCGCCCAACGCGCCGCCGGCGCCGGCGCGATACTGCCAGAGGATCTCGCCTTCCCTGTCAGGATCCAGTGCCCACCCAAACCCTGACTTCTGTCCGATGACGATGGCACTTTTGCCGTTGGGCAGCGCAGTCAATATGGGGGAGTTGCCGAAATCATAATCCGGACCGCTTTGATCGGCGCAGTTCGGGTTCCGGCTCTTCGCGCGGCAGCCGGTGATGAAGACGTCCTGGGGATAAAGTTGCTTGATCCATTTGATTCTGCCGTAGAGCGTCAGCGCAACCACGGCATCGCTCGTCGGAGCGGCAACCCCGGCGTAAGTATTTCCCGTGCCGACGTAAATCAGCCCGCGCTTGGCGTCAACGGTGGGAGAGGACCAGATCGATGCGCCAGCGGGGCCGTATAGCGTCACCCCGCTCGAGCTCTTGCCCCGCTCGCGCGGCTCGTCGGCAATCATGTAGGTGCGCCACAGCACCTTGCCGGTGTGTGCATCGAGCGCCGAGACGCTGCCGCGAAACGTGCAGCAAGGATAGTCCGGCCGCGCGCCCTGCGACTCTTCGTACGAGGACATGGGCACGTAAAGGCGGTCGCGGAACAGCGCGGGTGCTCCGGTAATGCGCGCCAGCGGATGCGTTTCCAGTTTTGTCCTCCATAGCAGACGGCCGCTGGCCGCATCCAATGCGTACGCTTGCGCGGCCGTATCGCCGAAATAGACGGCCGCGCCGCCTTTGTTTGCGCCGACGCTGATCGCGCTGCGCACGCCGCCGTCCGCGCTGAAGTACCAGTGGATGCAGCCGGTGCGCGCGTCGAGCGCATAAACAGTGCCATTCTGGCTGCCCACGAATACCCAACCGCCCACCACCGTGGGCTGCGCCCAGGAGGACGTGGCGTCGGGAAAACCCAAGGCCCATTTCAATTCCAGGCCCGGCAACTGCTGCGCGGTTATTCCCGCCGCCGCCGCCGGCTGCCGCCGCTCATTCGCAAGCGATGCACCCCAGCCGTTCCAAGCCGGACCCGCATCGAGTTTGAATCGAGCCGGCCCATTGCATCGACCGATTGCCGCGCCCGTTGCATCGCCCACGACGCTTTCTCCCGCGAGGTATTCAGCAATGGCGCGGCGCTCCGGTCCGCTCAAGGTGGCGCCCTGCACCCGCATCGCCCCATTTGCGAGGGCATCGAGAATCGCCGCCGCCGAGCGCTGCTTGAGTACCTCCGGCGCCGGCGCGCGCGCCTCGGGCGCGTCGTTATGGCAGCCGGAGCAATGCCCTTGGAACAGGGATTCGCCGCTGGACGCGGGTTGTGCGATCAGCCGATAGGGCGCTGCGAGCGCGTACAGCAACAGCGCGGCTGCAGCGAACGTTGGGCTACGCACGATGGCGGCTAATAACTATGTTTGCGGCTGGGAAAGTAGATCAGGCAACCGGGCGATGTGACCGATGCCACCGGAACCGGCTTGCCCGCCAACACTGCGTCCAGCGCATCGGCCAGATACCGATGTTGCACAGGCCGCTGCGACTCGTAGTTCAGGCGATCATCGACGGGCCCGTGATACATCAGGGTCCAGGTTTTCGGGTCGATGACGAAAACTTCCGCGGTACGATTCACGCCCCAGGACTCGCCGACCTTCTGAGCATGATCGAGCAGCACCGTCATGTCGAAATCGAATTCCTTTGCCTCCTGCGTCACCGACTTGGGCGTGTCCTGCAGCGTCGGATTCAGCAATAGAAATTCAATGTTCTGGGATTGATATCGAGCGCGAATCTCTCGCAGCGCCGGCACCGCGAGCCGCACGATGGGACAGCCGTTGCTCTGGGTCATGATGACAACGGCTCTCTTGCCCGACAGTGCATAAAGCTCGTGCGGCGCACCCGTTGGGTCCGTCAGCGTGAAGTCGGCGACATGCTGTCCCGGCGCCAACGCCGGCACCGCGCCCGCGCCCATCGCCCAAAGCATGCCGATCAATGTCAGCACACAGATGGACGGGCGCCCTGCAACACTGGCCATCGCCGCTACTGCGTGACCTGCGCCGTTTGCGTCGGAGCCGCGTCCTGAGTCAGGTAGCGGAAGCGAATCACGCCATACAACATTTCGTCCCAGGTCTGCTGCCCCCAGGGAACGACGCGATTGGGATCGGGATTTGCCTTGTTCTGCGTGGAATTGTCATAGCTCATGCTGTATTTGACCTTGGTTCCGGCCGGCAGAACGATGGGCGTCTTCAGCACGTACGTGGTCTGCCAGTTGAATTCGTATCTCGGCACATTGAGCAGCACTTCTTCATGGCCGTCGGGATATTGCGCCACGAATTCGGCGGCGGAGCCACGGAAATGCGCGTGCGGATGCAGGCTGTACACCAGCACCTCCCGGTCGAAGCTGTGAATCGCATCGTTGGTGTAGACCTTGGTGTTGGCGGGAATCATGATTTTTGGATTCGCCATGATTGCCGCGCGATAGCGGTACTGCGGCGGCTTATCCGTGAAATACAAACCCATTTGAGTCACGTCCGACGCTTCCTTGCCGTTGACCGTGTAGTGCGCCTGAAAGCCGAACTTGGCGCCCTTCTTCAGCAGGATCCCGCTCTCCGGCGGAATCTGCAGCGGCTCGGATCCCGGCACATAGTCGGCGAGACTGCCGTCGCCGAGGTCGCGCTTTTCGCCCGCCGCCATTTCGCCGCCGATGGTGGCGATGATGTGATGCAAATTCGATCGGGCGCCCGGCAGGAAGTCCACCGCCCGCACCCACACGTCATGATCCAACGGATTATCGACGGTCCACATTTGATAGGGGATCACCCCGGTGGCCGGGACGTCGAACTTCGGCAGATTGACGATGAGATCCGGCTTGCCCAGCGGCCAAACCGGCCAATCTTTTTTGACCATCGTCAGCGGATCTGCGCCGCTTCCTCGCGGTGACCCGGCTTCGATCCAATGCACCAACGTCTTCGTTTGATCGGGCGTCAGCGAGCGATCGTTGCCGAATACGCCATAGTGCGGATCGGCGTGCCACGGCGGCATGCGCTTGGTTCTCACGACCTCGCGGATCATCGGTGAGAATCCGAGCACCATGTCGTAGCTCGACATCTGCCACGGGGCGATGCCCCCCTGGCGATGGCAGGCAACGCAATGATCGGACAACATCGGAGCGATGGTCTTCTCGTAAGAAATCTGTTCATGAGCGGCCCGCCGATCTCGTTCCGGCATGACGATATTGCAGCCGCTGGCATCGGTCTGGGCGACCTGGAGCGGCTGCGCCGACAAGGCCGCATCAAGGGCCTCGGCCACATACTCGCGCGAACCCTTGGCAACGGCGCCGCGGTAAAGGACCTTCCAGGTTTGGGCATTGACGATCAGCACTTCACCGTTGCGCGAGAACCCGAGGGACTCGCCGATGAGCTGCAACTCATCGGTAAGCACCGGCATGCCGATGCCTGCGGCTTTGACTTCCTTGCCGATCGATTCCGGCGTGTCCTTTAAATTCGAATCGATGGCCAGAAATTCCACGCCCTGGCTTTGATATTTTGCGCGCATGGCATCCAGCGACTTCTCAGCCGTACGCGACGCCGGGCAGCCGTTGCCTGCAGCCAGCAGTACCACCGCTTTCATGTCGGACAGGTAGTAAAGCTCGTGCGACAACCCGTTCTGATCAATCAGACGAAAATTGTCGACGGTGTCGCCTGGATTCAGAGAAAGCGCGGGGCCCGCGAGACAGCACAACGCCGCAACACCCAAGCTCACTTGCCGAAAATCGCCCATTGTAGAATTCCTGCCTACCCGCAAATGTGCGGTCAAATTGAGATTTCAAACCGTGCGATTGTACTACTGGCTTTATGGTGCCGGCGACTCGGCCGTCACATTCCGCTAGACGGAATGGGATCGAATTTCGTCAAGTATGGCCGCTGTATCCGCTCCCAGGAGCGGCGCCGCATTGCCGATTCGCCCCGGGGTCTCGGAAAGCTGCACCGGCACACCCAGCACGCGGATCGGTCCGGCGACGGCGTGCTGCACCGTGGGCGTCATATTGCGCGCGCTCGTTTGCGCATCTTCGATCACTTCCTTGAGATTTCGTACCACGGTGGCGGGCACGCCGTGATTCGCCAATAGTTCGGCCCAAACTGCCGCAGGCTGCGAGCGAAACATGGACTCCAGAATGGGCTCGAGCACTGCGCGATTTTTGACCCGCTGGGAATTTGAATTGTAATCAGGATGATCGATCAATTCGGGCCGGCCTATCGCATCGCAAAAGCTTTTCCATAACTTGTCGCTGGCCACCGCGACGGTAATTTCCCGATCGGCGCACAGGTAGTTGCGATACGGCACGATGCCGTCGAACAGGGTTCCCAACGGCTTCGGCACGATCCCCGATGCCAGAAAACGGGCGAAGTTGGAAACCATCGTCGACATCACCGTGTCCATCATGGACACGTCCACGAACTGGCCGCGGCCGGTCCGATGCCGGGCTTCCAGGGCCATCATGGCACCGATCAGCGAAAAGAGGCCCGCGGTAATGTCGGCGATCGAGTGACCGGTTTTGACGGTTTCGCCGTCCTCCGTGCCGGTGATGCTCATGAGACCCGAGGCTGACTGAATGATCAAATCCATCGCCGGTTCCATGCGGCGCGGGCCCGTCTGTCCGTAGCCGGAAATCGACACATAAATCAGCCGCGGGTTGGCGGCGGAAAGCGAGGCGTAATCGAGGCCGAGGCGGTTCATGGTGCCCGGCCTGAAATTCTCGACCAGAATGTCCGCCTTCGCCGCGAGCTTGCGGCACGCATCGAGGCCGGATGGCGTCTTCAGATCGATCGCCAGGCTTTGCTTGCCGCTGTTAAGACCGACAAAATAGGCTGCGTCCGCACCATTGAACGGCGGCCCCCATGTGCGGCCGATATCCCCTTCCGGGCCTTCGACCTTGATCACCTTCGCACCATAGGCCGCCATCAGCATGGTGCAGTAGGGTCCGGCCAGGGCATGAGAAAAATCGAGAACGGAAATGCCGTCCAGCGGCGGTGCTGATATTGTCATTGAGCGGATCTTAATCCGGAGGCACTGATGAAGCCATTGTTATATGCGCATCCTTTCTCGTCATACTCGCAGAAGGTGCTGATCGCACTCTACGAGAACGACACGCCCTTTACCTATCGCATCGTGGGGGGCGAGGATCCGGTGGCGAATGCCGAGTTCAAGACGCTGTGGCCTCCGCAGAAGTTTCCCTTGCTGGTTGACGCAGGAAAGGTCGTCGCCGAATCGAGCATCATCATCGAGCATCTGATGATCCACCATCCCGGCGCCGTCGTTCTCATTCCTTCGGATGCCCGGCTTGCGCTCCAGGTGCGGATGATGGATCGATTCTTCGATAACTACGTGATGACGCCCATGCAAAGTGTGGTGGCCGATTTTCTTCGCCCTGCGGACAATCGCGACCCGTACGGCGTCGCGCAACAGAAATCGCTGTTGACTCGCGCTTATCAATGGCTGGACAGCGTGCTGTCGGGGCGAACTTGGGCGGCGGGCGGGGAATTCAGTCTCGCTGACTGCGCCGCGGCGCCCGCGCTGCTCTACGCCGACTGGGTGCACGAGATCGGCGCGAATTTGGTTCATTTGCGCGCCTTTCGCAATCGGCTGCTGCAACGGCCGTCCTTCGCCCGGGCGGTGGATGAAGCGCGACCCTACCGCCCGCTGTTTCCACCCGGGGCGCCCGCGCGCGACTAATGCTTGTTGTCCTGATTGGCGCGATGGATGACGAAATTGCGAATGGCCGTGGCATCATCACGTGTCAACGCCACCTTGAAGGCTGCCATGCCGGCGTCTTTCAGCGCGCCATCGAGCACGATGTTGTAATAGAAATCCATCCCCAGGAAGTTCGACGCACGCAGATCGGGCACCGTTCCGCCGCCGACCGCGGCGTCGCCATGGCAGGCGCTGCAGTACTGAGCGTACAAAGGTTCACCCTTCGCGATCGACTCCGAGTCGGTGGGCTCGGGCGGAGGATTGATGACGAAGGCACGCGGCTCGAGCGGCGGCAGCGACGCGGTGCCGCCAAGTTTGAACACCAGCATGCGGCTGACATTGCGCAAGTTGCCCGACATCGCGGCGGCCTTGCCGCCGCTCAACGAATAGCTGCCTCCCCACCCGCTCAAAACGGCGAGGTATTGTTCCCCGCCGGCGCTGAAGGTGCTGGGCGCCGCAATGATCCCGGACTGTACAAACATTGACCACAGCTTTTCGCCGTTGTCCGCGCGATAGACATTGAAGTTGCCGGCCGCATCGCCCTGCGCCACGATATTGCCCGCCGTGGTGACGATGCCACCGTTCCAGGGTCCTTTGTAATTGACGCGCCAAGCCTCGCGCTGGCGCACCGGGTCCCAGGCGAGCAGGAAGCCCGCATTCTGATCGCTGAGCGCGGCCAAACCGACTCCTAGATTCCAGCCTATGGGCGCAATCGGCATCGGCGGCAGGGGAATGTATTTGATCGGCACCTGCTGCGCCGGAATGTAGACCAGTCCCGTGTGAGGATTGAATGCCATCGGCTGCCAATTGTGTGCACCCAACGGCCCGGGTTTGACGTCCACGGGCTTGCCGGTTTCGCTGTATCGCGCTTCCGCGTTGATGATCGGGCGCCCGGTTTTCATGTCGATGCCGCTCGCCCAGGTAACCGGCACGATGGCCTTGGCCGAAATCAGCGTTCCGGTCCTTCGATCGAGCACATAGAAGAAACCGTTCTTGTTGGCCTGCATCAGCACATGCCGCAGCTGGCCGTTGATTTTGATGTCGGCGAGCACCAGTTGC
Organism: uncultured Gammaproteobacteria bacterium; assembly: GCA_963831765.1. Classification (GTDB taxonomy): domain Bacteria; phylum Pseudomonadota; class Gammaproteobacteria; order Steroidobacterales; family Steroidobacteraceae; genus Bog-1198. Next base: position 626,011 of record CAWHRH010000004.1, on the reverse strand, counting down.
TGAACGGCATCGAAATCCCATTCCTCACCCGGCGTGGCCTGATAGTGCCAGGCGTATTGCCCGGTATCGGCATTCAGCGCCACAATGGATGAGAGAAACAGATTGTCGCCGGTGCCGGCGCTGCGCGCGGAGCGCGCCCACTGGATGCCGTTGCCCACGCCGAAATACAGCAGATTGAGCGCCGGGTCGTAGGAAATTGCATCCCACACCGGACCGCCCCCGCCGAGTTTCCACCATTCCCCGGACCAGGTCTTTGCGGCGCTCGCCATGGCTGCATTCTCAAAGGGCTTCGATGGATCGCCGGGAACGGTGAAGAACCGCCACACGAATTTGCCGGTCTCCGCGTCATACGCCGAGATGTAGCCTCGCGGGCCGTATTCGCCGCCGCTGTTGCCGATGATCACGCGGCCCTTGATGACGCGCGGCGCCTGGGTGATCGTGTAGGGCTTGCCCGGATCGACCGTGAGCGTGCTCCAAATCGGTTTGCCGGTTGCCTCATCGAGCGCCACCAGACGCCCGTCATAGACACCGACAAAAATCTTGTGATTCCACGCAGCGACGCCGCGATTCCCCACATCGCAACAGGCGTTCACGCCGAGCTCACGCTTCACCTGCGGATCGTAAGCCCATAGCAGACGCCCGCTGCGTGCGTCATAGGCTTTGACCAGACTCCACGCCGTCGATACATACATGACGCCATCGATGACCAATGGCGTGGCTTCCTGACCGCGGTTGGTATCCAGATCGGCGAACCAGGCCAGACCGAGTTGTTTCGCATTCTTATCGTTTATTTCCGCAAGGGGACTGAAGCGCTGTTCGCTGTACGTGCGGCCGTAGGTCAGCCAGTTTCCGGGTTCCGCATCGGCATTCGCGATTCTCGCGCCGTCCACGGGCTTTGCAGCAACTTCCGCCGCGCCCGCGTCCATCCAGGTCATGCCGAGTAGGAGTGCCGCGATGTTCAGCGGCGCTCGGGCACGCACGCGCGCGGTATTGCGGTGGCCTTTCATGTACATCCCCCCAGAATCCGTTGTTATCGTTGCGGCGAAGTATGCACTCGATTGCCCGCCGGAGGCTATTGGGGATGCAAGCTAGGCGGTCAAAGCGGCTTGTAGGTGAACTTCTGGCCGGCGATGGCGGCGGCGTACATCAAGCCGCCCTTGGCGATGGTGAAAACGGCCATGCCCTGATTGTAGTTGCCGCTGGTGGTGGCATCCCGCTGCCCGCCGCTCGCGCCGGATGAGACGCCGCTGGTGCCCGCGCTGGCGGAGGCCCCGGCGGTGATCGCCACCGCACTGGCTCCTGCGGAAAACTCGAAGCTGCCCGACTCGAATTCATCGAGGGCGCGCTTGTCCCTGAAGAAGATGATCTGGCTGTAGCCCTTGCCTCCCGCCTGGAAGCCGACGCTCAGCTGCGTCATCGTGGTTTCGCCCGCGAGCTTGCCCTGCACGTAGACATGACCCCTGCCGAATGCTCCGCCGACGACGAAACCGCCTTCGCCGATGGTCGGAAACACCGCATAGGCATAACAGTCCTTGAAAAACGTCGCGCTGTCGCCGGCGTTCTTGAACAGCGACACCGTGTCGGCATAATCGTCGGCGCGAGCGAATCCCGCGCACAGCATGACGAGCAATGTCATTCCGAGAGCCCGAGTAACGTTCTTCATCATAATTCCCCTATGGTTGCAGCAAGACGGCGGGCGGATCTCAACGCCTTCGAGATTTCGAACGCGCAGCCGCAGACGCTTCCTTCCGGTAGGAGTGCAATATCGACTCCAGTAGACCCGGAAAGCGCCCCTCGAGTTCCGCGGCGCGCACGCGGCTCGAAAGATCCACGCCCTTGCGTTCGCTTGCGATCAATCCGGCTTCGCGCAGAATTCGATAATGCTGGGAACAGGTCGATTTTGCCATCGGCCGGTTGAGTCTCAGCGTGGTCTCAGTGCAATTCATGCCGCCGCGCGATTTGAGCAGCTCACTGACGATGCCGATCCGCACCGGATCCGAAAGGGCGTGCAGGATCGCCGCGACGGTCACGTCACCTATGTGCGGATGCGTCAGGAGCCGGCTCATGCCGCGGATCATAACGCAATCCTTGCGGATGCGATACTCCTGTAGTTCAATACTACTGAACTAAGCAACTATTGGATCAACAATTGCATGGACCATCGCATGAGCACCTTGTTCGACCCGCTGCAAGTCGGCGAATTGACCGTTCCGAATCGGATTTTCATGGCGCCGCTGACACGCAGCCGGGCGGGCGCCGAACGGATGCCCAATCATCTGATGGCGGAATACTATGCCCAACGCGCCTCCGCGGGATTGATCGTCTCGGAGGCCACGGTGGTGTCGCCGTTGGGAGTCGGCTACGCAGACACACCGGGGATCTGGTCCTTGGAACAGGTGCAGGCCTGGAAGTTGACCACCCGCGCGGTGCATGATGCCGGCGGCCGGATCTTCCTTCAGCTGTGGCACGTCGGGCGCATCTCCGATCCCATTTTTCTGAATGGAGAGCTGCCGCTGGCGCCGAGCGCCATCGCGGCCAAGGGCAATGTCAGCTTGTTACGTCCGCCGACGCCGTACGTGATTCCGCGCGCGCTGGAAACCGCGGAGATTCCGGCCATTGTCGATGCCTTCCGCAAGGGCGCGGAAAATGCGCAGATTGCCGGATTTGACGGGGTCGAACTGCACGGCGCGAACGGCTACCTGCTGGATCAATTTTTGCAGGATCGCAGCAATGCGCGCACCGATGAATACGGCGGTCCGCTGGAAAACCGGGCGCGCTTAATGCTGGAGGTCACGGATGCGGCCATATCGGTATGGGGTGCGGGACGTGTCGGCGTGCATCTGGCGCCCCGTGGCGATGCCCATTCGATGGGCGATTCGGACTTGCCGGGAACGTTTGAGTATGTGGCGCGCCAGCTTGGGCGCAGGCGCATTGCCTTCATTTGCGCAAGGGAATATATCGGTCCGGACCGCATCGGGCCCCGGCTCAAGGCGGCGTTCGGAGGCGTTTTCGTCGCAAACGAAAAATACACCTTCGAGACCGCAACGCAGGCGCTTGCGGCCGGCGAGGCAGATGCCGTGGCGTTCGGCAAACTCTTCATCGCGAATCCCGATCTTCCGCGTCGATTTGAACTGCGCTCGGCGCTAAATGAACCCAAGGTTCCGCAGTTTTACTCCGGCGGCGCAGAAGGCTATACAGACTACCCGGCGCTGAGCTCGCATCGACGCTCCTGATCCCGCAGGCTAGTATCCTGGGATTGACGACAGCGAGCACAGCAACAATGGACAGACGCAGATTTTTGATCGCCGCGAGCGCCGTCGCCGCATCCGCTCGCGCCGGCGCCGGAGCGGATCCCGGCGCGCCCGCGCCGTCCACCGACGACGCCGAAAGCAACGAGGAGCTGTCGTTGCAGGACATCGCAACGGCCTTTGCGGATGAGCGATTATCGTCGCAGCAGCTCACTCAAATGTATCTGACGCGCATCGATCGCCTGGACAAGGGAGGTCCAAAATTGCGCGCTGTGATCGAGGTCAATTCACGCGCGCTCGAGATCGCCGCCGCGCTCGATGCGGAACGCAAATCACGGGGGCCACGCGGTCCGCTGCACGGCGTGCCCATCTTGATCAAGGATAATATTGAGACCTCCGATCACATGATGACGACCGCCGGGTCGCTGGCACTACAGGGTTGGTATGCGCCGCACGACGCTCCGCTGGTCGAGCGTTTGCGCGCCGCGGGCGCGGTGGTCTTGGGGAAGACCAACCTGAGCGAATGGGCCAATTTCCGATCGACGCGCTCCTTGAGCGGTTGGAGCGGACGCGGCGGCCAGACGCTCAATCCCTACGCCACGAACCGCTCGCCGTCGGGTTCGAGTTCCGGATCGGCCGTCGCGGTTGCCGCGAATCTGTGCGCGGTTGCCGTCGGCTCCGAAACCAACGGTTCAATCGTCAGTCCCGCGTCGGTCAACGGGATCGTTGGCCTGAAGCCGACCGTGGGTCTGGTCAGCCGTCGCGGCATCGTGCCCATCTCGCACAGTCAGGATACGGCCGGACCTTTAGCCCGCAGCGTGCGCGATGCGGCCATCATGTTGAGCGCAATGGCGGGACTCGATCCGGCCGATGCCGCCGGCGCCGCCGTGGGTAACCGCTTCGAAAGCGACTACGCGCGTTTCATCGATCCTGCGGGGCTGCGCGGCGCTCGCTTGGGTGTCGCCCGCAGATTCTTCGCCGACAACTCCCCCTTGAACGCCTTTTTGGATCGTTGCGTCAAGACGCTCGAGGACGCCGGCGCAACCATCATCGACCCCGCGGATCTGCCGCTGCATGGCTCATACCACGCGGCCGAGGAAGAGGTGCTGCTTTACGAATTCAAATCCGACCTGAACACCTTCCTGCGCCGGCTTCCGCCGAGGTTTCCGGTGCGATCCCTGGCAGCGCTGATACGCTTCAACGAGGCTCATCGCGATCGCGAGATGCCGCTCTTCGACCAGGAGTTGCTGCGGCAATCCGAGGCGAAGGGCGCCTTGAGCGAGAAGGCGTATTTGCATGCACGCGCCGCCTGCCTCGAGGCCACGCGCAGCAACGGGATCGACGCCGTGCTGGCGCAGCACCGACTGGATGCCATCATTTCACTGACATCGGGACCGGCCTGGCTCATCGATCCTGTAAACGGGGATGCCGACACCGGAGGATGTTCTTCGCCGGCTGCGATTGCCGGATATCCGCACATTACCGTTCCAGCGGGTCTGTACCGGGGTCTGCCCATAGGGCTATCTTTTTTTGGGGCGGCGTTCAGCGAGCCGGTGCTGATCAAGCTCGCTTCCGGATACGAAAGCGTCACGCACGCCCGGGTCGCACCGCAGTTTTTGCCGAGCCTCGCCTGAGCCGGTCAGCCTAAGCCATTCAGTTCAGGCCAACCCCTTGTTGGGATTGATGAGGTACTTCTGACCGGTTGAGCGTTTGGAGTATCCGGCAATCGTGTCCAGCTGTAACGCCTCCGCCAGGGATATTTCCTTCGAGTAATGGCTGGCAAAAGTGGTTTTCAGTTCCCTGGCCACGCGCTCTTTGAGTGCTTGAAAAGCCGGCGGTCCGATCTTCTCGATGAACGGCATCAATAGCCAGCCGCCGATTCCCCAGGCCATGCCGTAGTTGCGATTGAGCACGGTCGGACCCATATCGAGCGATCCGTACAAGTACACCTGCTTGTGGACGCTCGATCCGTAACGGCTGTAACTCGTGGCGCTTCGATTCGCCGCCGCCTCCATGCAGGCCAGAATTTGTCCCGCCAACGGACCGCCGCCCGTGGCATCGAATCCCAACGTGGCGCCCGTGGACACCAGCGCTTCGGTCAAATCCTTGGTGAAGCTCGCGGAATCGGTGCGGCACACATGAACGGCGCCCGCAGCCCGAAGCAAGTCCTCCTGTTCCTTTTTACGGACGATGTTCACCAGACCGATTCGATCCGCCAGACAGAGCCGATTGAGCATTTGTCCAAGATTGGAGGCCGCCGCGGTGTGCACCAGCGCCTTGTGTCCCTCGCGTTGCATCGTGCCTACCATCCCCAGGGCGGTGAGCGGATTGACGAAACAGGAGGCGCCGTCGGCCGCGGTCGCGCCCGGCGGCAATATCAGGCATTGATTCACGTTGAGACAGCGATATTGGGAATACATGGCGCCGCCCAGGACCGCGACCAATTTCCCCAACAGTGCTTGCGCGGCGTCCGATGATCCAGCCTCCACCACCACACCCGCGCCCTCATTGCCGACGGGCATCGAAATGTCCGCCCGAGCGGCCATGGCTTGCACGGCATTGGCGCTGATGGTCGCGGTCACCGTCGGGCGTTCGGCCGGACCGGAAACCTTGGCGGACGCCCAATCCGCGTTCGCCAATAGCAACGCCAAGTCCGACGGATTGATCGGTGCAGCGTCGATCCGCACGATGACTTCATCCGCGCCGGGGCTCGGCACGGCGGTGGCGGCCAGCGAGAGTTCCATCTCCCCGGTTTTCTTGACAAGAGAACGAAGTTGCAATCCAGAGCGGTAATTTTGTGTGTTCATGATGTTAAGCATACGCGTTCCGGCGTCGGTCAGAAAATTCCCATCGTCATACCGGCGGCCATGGTGCGGCCCAGCTCGACGCAGTGCTCCAAGAGCTTGCCCTCGATTGTTTTGGGACGAAGGATTTCCTCCGGGGTTTGCGCGTGGGTGCAGACCACATAAGGATCCGCAATGGCCTTGAGGCGCCAACCGGTCGCGACACGCTCTATTTGCCGCGCTGCATTGCTGCCATCGCTGCCCGCGCAGACCAACGTGGCGTAGGGCCGGCCGACGATCTTATCCAAGGCGGCGTAGTAGGTCCGGTCGAAAAAGTCCTTCATCATGCCGGACATGGCGGCCAGATTTTCCGGGGATGCGAAGATGTAGCCGTCGGCCGCCAGAACGTCGTCGGCGCGCGCTTCCACCGCGCGCAGCAACGATACGCGTACACCCTCCTCGCCGCCGGCACCGGCCGCCGCGGCGCTGGCCATTTGCGCGGTGCCGCCGCTCATCGAGTGATACACAATCAGCAGCGCTTTCAGGCGCGCCGCCACTCGGTGTGCCCTCCTGGCTTGTCGTCCAGCAAGATGCCTGCGGCCGCGAGTTGTTCTCGAATACGGTCCGACTCGGCATAATTCTTGGCGGCGCGCGCGGCGCGGCGCGACGCCAGCAGCACCTCGACTTCGTCGTCGGACAGGCTCGATACGCCGGCGCTGCGCTTCAAATAGGCGTCAGGCGCCTGCTGCAGAACCCCCAGCGTCGAGCCCATGGCTCGCAACGTCGCCGCCGCGACTCCGGCCTGCAATGCCTGCCCGGCCGCTTTCGCGAGGTTGAGATTGCGGGCCACGCCCTGCATCACGGCGAGTGCGTCGGGCGTATTGAAGTCATCGTCCATGGCGGCGCGAAAGCGCGCGATTTCCTTGGGATCGGCCGACCCGGGCGGGGCGTCCTTGAGCGCGCGATACAGTCCCAGCAAGGTCTCGTCCGCTTGCGCCAGCTGCGCGTCCGAATAGTTGATCGGCCCACGATAGTGGCTGCTCAGCAAGAAGAAGCGCAGCACCTCCGGATCGCGCAGCGTCTTGAGCACATCGCGCACCGTGAAGAAATTGCCCAGCGATTTCGACATCTTGTCATTGTTGACCTGCACGAAACCGTTGTGCATCCACACATTGACGAACGGCGGACCGCAGGCGGCGCAGGATTGAGCGATCTCGTTCTCATGGTGCGGAAATTTCAAATCCTCACCGCCGCCGTGCAGGTCGAAATGAGCCCCGAGCAGGCTGGTCGACATCGCCGAACACTCGATGTGCCAGCCGGGACGCCCCGGCCCCCAGGGCGACGGCCAGGAAGGTTCTCCCGGTTTTGCGTGCTTCCACATGACGAAATCGTGAGGGTCCAGTTTGGCGTCGTCCACCTGAACACGCGACCCGGCACGCAGTTCGTCGATTTTCTTGCCCGAAAGGCGGCCATAGTCGGCGAACTTGCGCACCGAGTACATGACGTCGCCGTTCGCGGCCGCATAGCCATAACCCTTGTCGATCAGCGTCTGAATCATCGCGATGATGGGACCGATGAATTCGGTGGCGCGCGGTTCCAGGTCCGGTTTTTGCAGGCCGAGAGTTGCGCAATCCTCCTGCATCGCGGTGGTGAAGCGGCGCGCCAGATCGGCCCAATTCTCGCCCCGTACGGCTGCCCTCTCGATGATCTTGTCGTCGATATCCGTGACATTGCGCACAAAGGTCACCTTGTAGCCGGATTCGCGCAGATACCGCTGCACCAAATCGAATGCTGTGAGCATGCGCGCATGCCCCACGTGAATGTAGTCGTAGTTGGTCATGCCGCAGACATACATGCGCACCTCGTTGGGACGCATGGGCTTGAACTCTTCCTTCTCGCCGGTGAGCGAATTATGGATTTTGAGCATGAGATTCGAGTCGCCGCTGGACGATTTCCGGCGGTATGAGCTTGAGCAGCGGCGCCAGTTCCGGACCGTGCGCCTGACCCGTCAGCGCCACCCGCAGGGGCATGAATAGATCCGCGCCCTTCTTACCCGTGCGTTCCTTGAGGATCTTGGTCAGTACTTTCACGTCGGAGTTGGATTGCGCGAAGGCCTCGCCCGCCGCCGCGAAGAATGCCGGGCCGGCCGCCGCAATGACGCGCTGTGCATCTTCGCCCAACGGCGCCAGTTCGCCCTGCACCACCGATCGCCACGGCGCCGCGTCGGCGGGCAGGACCAGGTTGTGGCGCACCAGCTCGACGAAATCGATCGAATCCCGCGAACCAAGCCAGGCGCGGATATCCGCGGCCGACATGCGCGCCAGGGACTCCTTCTGCCAGTGCACGAGCTGGGACTCCTCGAATCGAGCCGGCGCGCGTCCCAGATGATCCGCTCGAAAGTGCGCCGGCATGTCGGACGCCGACAGCCAGCCATCGACATCGCCGGTGTGGCCAAGACGAAACAAATGATTGAGCACGGCGGCGCTCAAGAATCCGCGTTCGCGAAACTCGTGCGCGCTGGTGCTGCCGTGCCGCTTCGACAACGGCGCTCCGTCCTCTCCCACCAACAATCCAACATGCCCGTAGCCGGGGCGCCGCAGCCCCAGGGCGTCGAGCAGCATGAGCTGGCGCGGTGTGTTGGTGAGATGATCGTCGCCCCGCAACACCTGCGTGACTCCCATGGCTGAATCATCGACGGCGTTGCAGAAAAAGAAGGCCGGGGTGCCATCCTCGCGCCGGATGATGAAATCGCCGATGTCGCTGGACGCGAAACGCTGCGGACCATGGACCGCATCCGTGAACTCGACCGCCACTCCCTGGGGTACCGCAAATCGTAAGGACGGCTTGAGGCCGGAGGCTTCCCGCTCGGCACGTTGCGCCGGCGTCAATCCCCGGCAGGTTCCGGCATAGCGCGGCGGCTGGCCCGACATGCGTTGCAGCTTTCGCGACAGTTCCAGTTCCGCCGGGGTGCAGTAGCATGGATAGGCTTGCGCCTGCGATTCCAGCCGGACATACAAGGCCCGATAAAAATCTCCGCGCTCGGCCTGGGAATAGGGAGCCGACGGGCCGCCGACATCCGGTCCCTCGTCCCAGTCCAGACCCAGCCAGCGCAGTTCGGCCATGAGTTCATCGCGAAAGCGCAGTTGACTGCGTTCCGCGTCCGTGTCCTCGATGCGCAAAATGAAGCGCCCGCCGCTCCTGCGCGCCCAAAGATAGCTGAAAAGCGCGGTGCGCGCGTTGCCGAGGTGCAGGGAACCGGTGGGACTAGGCGCAAACCGAGTGACCGCCGCTGTATCGTTAACTAGGGACATATCTTCAAGATTGTACCTATTCGAGTAGAATCTCGGCGTATGAAACAACTTTTACTGATCCTCGGATTATTGGCAGCGTCTTCCCTACCCTACGCCCAAGCGGCCGAAAAGGCGCCCGCCCCGGAGAAGCCGGCGGCCGCGGCGCCGTCGCCGCAAGTGCTGGTGGTGACTTCGATGGGAAATTTTACGATCGAATTGAATGCGGAAAGAGCGCCGCTGACCGTGTCAAATTTCCTGAACTACGTCGACCAGGGACATTACACGAACACCATCGTGCATCGCGTGGTGGCGAATTTCGTGATCCAGATGGGCGGCTTCGACACCGACTACAAGGCGCGGCCGGCCGCCACGAAGGTGGCCAACGAATCCGGCAACGGCTTGAGCAATGTGCGCGGCGCCGTGGGCCTGGCCCGTACCCAGGATCCGCATGGCGGCAATGCCCAGTTCTACGTGAACATCGCGGACAATGCGGCGCTTGATCCCAACCAGACGCGCTGGGGCTACGCGGTATTCGGCAAGGTTGTCTCGGGCATGGACATTGTCGATCGCATCAGCAATGTTGCCACCGGTGCGCATGGAATCATGAAAGAAGAAGTTCCGGTCAAGCAGATCGTCGTCCTTCGCATCGAGCGCGTTCCCAGCTCTTAGGAACCTGTCTGAGTATTCCGCGTGGCCACGCTTTTCATCTCGGATTTGCACATCGACGCAAGTCGCCCGGCAATCATCGAGAGATTTTTGGATTTCCTGCAAGGCGAAGCCAGGCAAACGGCGGCCCTGTACATCCTCGGTGATCTGTTCGAATCCTGGGTGGGCGACGATGCGCCGGACGAGGCGCAATCCGCGGCCATCGCCGGCCTGCGCGCGCTCACCGCGAGCGGCGTGCCCTGTTTCGTCATGCACGGCAACCGGGATTTCCTGCTGTCGACGCAATTCTGCCGCATGAGCGGCGCGCAGTTGCTGCCCGACCCCTTGATCGTCACCCTGTATGGCGAACCGGTGCTGGTCATGCACGGCGACGCGCTGTGCACCGACGATCGCCCCTACCAACGTCTGCGCGCGACGGTGCGAGACCCTGACTGGCAGCGTGAATTCCTGGCGCTGTCGATCGATGCACGCCGCACGCTCGCGGGCGCGGCGCGCGAGGGCAGCCGGGCCCACACCGCCGCCATGACGAATACCATCACCGATGTCAATGCCGACAGCGTGGCCGCGGCATTGCGGGCCGCCGGCACCGCCACGCTGCTGCACGGCCATACCCATCGGCCGGCCATCCACTCCTTCGATGTCGATGGCAAGGCGCGCACCCGGATTGTGCTGGGGGACTGGTACGATCACGGCAGCGTGCTGCGCTGGGACGAACGGGGACCGGAGCTGGCATCGTTGAATTGATAGCGCTACCACAACTGCCCTCGATCCTTTAAGCTCAAGCGCAATCATGGGGATCGCAAGGGCAGTTCAATAATGAAAATAAATCTACCGCGGGATTGCGTACTTCTCATTGCTGCCGTGCTGCTGCCCGCGCTCCTCGACGCGCAACCGGCGTTCACTCCGCATCCGGAAGTCTGGCCGGCCGCCCAGCCCGCGGCCCGCGAACCCGGCGTGCAGGCGTTCGTCGAGCAACTGCTCGGTCAAATGACCCTCGAGGAGAAGATTGCCCAGATGATTCAGGCCGATATCGCCTCGATCTCGCCGCAGGATTTGCGCACTTATAAGCTGGGCTCGATTCTCGCCGGAGGCGGCTCCGCTCCCGGCGGCAATGTACGCACCACTCCGCAGGCATGGTTGGACCTCACCGATGAGTTTCATCGCGAGGCGCTGAAAAAAAGCGGTTCGCACGCGCCGATCCCGGTTCTCTTTGGTGTTGATGCGGTACATGGCAACGCCAAATTGGTCGGCGCCACCATTTTCCCGCATAACGTAGGACTGGGCGCCGCCCACGATCCGGATCTGATGCGTCGCATCGGCCAGGCCACTGCGGAGGAGGTTTCCGCCGTCGGCGTCGACTGGACATTTGCGCCCACCGTGGCTGTGGTGCGCGACGTGCGCTGGGGTCGCTCATACGAGAGTTATTCCGAATCGCCTGACCTGGTCGCCGGCCATGCGGCGCAAATGGTGATTGGGCTGCAGGGACGGCGCGGCACGCCGGAGTTCCTCTCACCGGGACACACCCTGTCGTCGGTCAAACACTTTCTCGGCGACGGCGGGACGCTCGCCGGACGCGATCAGGGCGACACCATCGTGCCGGAGAGCGAGCTTGAGGGTGTGCACGCGGCGGGCTTCCTATCGGCCATCAATGCGGGTGCCATGATTGTCATGGCCTCGTACAACAGCTGGAACGGCGTCAAGATGCACGGTAATCATTACCTTCTCACGGACATATTGAAGGGACGGCTGGCCTTCGACGGTTTTGTGGTGGGGGACTGGAACGCGCAAGAGGAAATTCCCGGCTGCACCAAGTATCGTTGCGCCGCCGCCTTTCTGGCCGGCGTCGATATGCTCATGGCGCCCGACAGCTGGCAGAAGCTGTTCGACAATACTCTCGCACAGGCGCGTTCCGGCGAGATTCCGGCGGCGCGCATCGACGATGCCGTGCGGCGCATATTGCGCGTGAAAGCCACGGCAGGATTATTCAAGCGCCCCGCTCCGCAGCACGCCGCTGCAGGCGACTTCGCGGCGCTCGGCAGCGCAGCACACCGCGCACTGGCGCGCGAGGCGGTGCGCAAATCGTTGGTGCTCCTGAAGAACGATCACGGCACGCTGCCCTTGAACGCGAGCGGTAAAATTCTCGTCGCGGGAGCGGCTGCCGATTCGATCAGGGAGCAGACCGGAGGATGGACCATCGACTGGCAGGGCGACCAAAACAGCAACGCCGATTTCCCGGGTGCGACTTCCATCTATGCCGGCATCAAAGCCGCGGTGAGCGCGGCCGGCGGTTCCACGGAACTGCGCGCCGACGGACAATTCAGCTCGAAGCCGGATGCCGCCATCGTGGTGTTCGGCGAGAGTCCTTATGCCGAATTTGAGGGTGATCGGGAAAACCTGGAATTCTCGCCCGGCGACAAGCGCGACCTGCAGTTGCTGCGCCGCTTAAGGGCCGCAGGCGTGCCCACCGTCGCCGTGTTTCTCTCAGGACGGCCGTTGTGGGTCAACCCGGAGATCAACGCTTCGGACGCCTTCGTCGCCGCGTGGCTGCCGGGCAGCGAAGGGGCTGGGATTGCCGATGTTTTGTTGCGTGCGCCCGGCAAACCGGGCTTCGACTTCAGCGGGCGCCTCTCGTTTTCCTGGCCGCGTACCGCCATGCCGGTGACCTTCGATGCAGCCGGCAACGCATCGGGCGCGCAATTCCAACGAGGCTTCGGTCTTGACTATCAGAGCGCGCCCGCGGTCCTCGCGGCGCTCTCTGAAGATGCCTCGGTCCCGCCGCGCTGGCTTGCGCCTCAGGGCAGCCTTTTCCACGCGGGTCATGTGACTGCGCCCTGGTCAATTTTCGTCGCCGACGAAACTGCCGAAGTGCATTTGACGACAACGCAGCAAGCGAGTCCCAACGGCACCGTGTCCGTTGAACTGGCACAGGATTCGGGCAGCGCGACCGCGACTTGGACGGGCAAGGGCGCCGGGTTTTGGCGATTCTCCGGCCGCGCCGCCGATCTGCGGTCGCCGGCGCAGCAAGGCGCGACGCTTGAACTTCGGTATCGAGTCGATCAACGCCCTGAAAAACCCGTCAAGGTCGGCATGCAATGCGCCGAGCCTAAGTGTGGCAGCGCCTCCGGTGCGCTGCGTGATATGACGTCGGTGTTCAAGTCGGCCGCACCCGGAGTGTGGCGAACGATGTCAATTCCTCTTTCCGGCTTGGCCGATGGCGGAGCCGATCTCAAGGACGTCGTCATTCCACTGACGATCGAGACGTCCGGTCGATTCAAGCTGTCGATCTCGGAGGCAAGACTGGCGCCCCGGAATGAAACCGAAAAACGGGATCCGCGCTCGTGATCAGATCGGCCTCGAGAACCGCAAATTCGTCGATTCGCGGCTGCAATTCCAATCCGGCGCGCGTCGCGCCGCGGCTCGCCAAACCCAGATAGATCTCGAAGTGTCTGGCCTCGGCCTCGTGCAGGCCCTGGAACAGGTTTCTGATGGGAGCGTGATATACCCGGCTCAAAACCGCGAAGCGCTCGCAGGAGCGCGCTTCGATGAACGCCCCGCAAATCATCAAATCGACCTCTCGCTGCGGCTCGCTTTGCGCCACCCGACGGCGCATGCGTTCCGCATAGCGCCCCGGAGCCAGGCGCTGTGGGGCGATCTTCAGGGTGCGGATCAGCTTCGCGACCTGCTCATAGTGACGCAGCTCCTCGCGCGCCAGCTTCGACATCTTTGCGGTCAATTCCAGATCTTCGGCATAGGCGAACATCAAGCTCAAGGCGGTGGATGCCGCCTTCTTCTCGCAATTCGCATGATCGATGAGCAACAGCTCAGGGTTGGCGTGCGCCTGCGCAACCCAACTCGCAGGGGTTGGCGCGCGCAGCAAGGAATGCGCGAACTCCGCCTTCGCCGGGTTCATGTCGGATCTTTCAGGGCCGAGATGGCGGTGAGCAGCGCGCCCGCCGACTGAAAGCGGTCGTCGGGAGACTTGGCGAGCAGGCCGCGCAGCAATCCTTCGAAGCGCGCGAATTGCGGCGCAATCTCCGGCAGTTCGGCGCGCTTGTGCTTATAAATCACTTCCATGGCGGTCGCGCCGTTGTAAGGCTTGCGTCCCGTGAGCATTTCGTAGAAAACCACGCCCAGACTGTATAAATCGCTGCGCGCATCAATGGCCTCCGCGTGACCCTGTTCCGGGCTCATGTAGTACGGGGTGCCGAAGATTTCGCGCGATCCGGTGAGCGAGACCTCGGTTTCGTTGGTCTTGGCGAGCCCGAAATCGATCAAGCTGAGCGAACCATCCGTGCGCAACATTACGTTGGCTGGCTTCAGATCCCGATGCAGCACGCCCACCGAATGAATGGCATCCAGAGCGCTGGCGATCTGCTGCAGAAAATTGACGGCCATCGCCGGCATCAGCAACTCCTTCATGCGCTGCCGTAGATCTCCCGCGGGGAAATGTTCCATGGCAATGTAGGCATGATCGTCAGCCACGCCCAGATCGTAGATCTGCACGATGTTCTTGTGTTTCAGACCGGCGACGATCTCGTATTCCTGCAGGAATCGATCGAAGCTGACGGAGCGCTCGGAGACATCCGGCACCTGGCTGAACACCTTGAGAACCACGAGAGTCCCCGCCCGTTCGCTCTCGGCAAGATAGATCTTGCACATGCCGCCGCTGCCGACCTGGCGAATGCAGCGATGCCCCCGGATGATCACCGAACCAAAGCGATAGCGGCTCTCAAAGTCGGGATTGGCGCGCAGCATGGACAGGGCCTGGCGATGCTCGCCGGAGGCGATCGAGATCAATTTGATGAGCTGCTCGCGATGCAGCTTGCGGCCGAACAGCCGATGTATGCCCGGCACGCCGGCCGGTTGCGGCAGCGGCGCATCTTCGAGCAGGACCAGAATGATCGGCGCGAATTCGGGCTTGGCCGCCTGCGCCATCGCAAAATTCGCCGCCGCGGCGCTCGGTGGCGCCGCCACGACGATGACCGCGTCGAAGCCGACGGCTGCGAAATTCTCATCAAGTTCCGGATCTTTCCCCAGAGCATGCTCGACGATGGCGATGTTCGGCCACTGGATCTCGACGTGCTTTCTGACGAGCAGCCGATGATCATCCCGCGCAGCGATCAGCAACAGGCGCATTACCGGCTGCCGATCGGCGTCGAGCGCCCGTGGGGCTTCAGTCTAGAGAATTCGGACGGATTTGAGTCCACGACCGCCGCTATCACGACGTTGCTGTTTGGCTTCATCGGAGCGCTCTCCCTGCAGCCGCTCGAGGTATTCGGGCGTCACGTCGCCGGTGACGTACTCGCCCGAGAAGCAGGAGGTGTCGAACTCCTCGATCTTCGCATTGTCGTGGCGAGCCGCGCTGACCAGATCCTCCAAGATCCTGGTAGATGAGCCAGTCGGCGCCGATGATGCCGCACACTTCCTCGTCGGTGCGGCCGGCCGCCACCAGCTCGCTGGCCGCCGGCATGTCGATGCCGTAGACGTTCGGGATAGCGCACCGGCGGCGCCGCGGAGGCGAAATACACCTTCTTGGCGCCGGCCTCGCGCGCCAGCTCGATGATCTGCGCCGAGGTCGTGCCGCGCACGATCGAATCATCCACCAGCAGCACGTTCTTGCCGCGGAACTCCAGGTCGATCGCGTTCAGCTTGCGGCGCACCGACTTGGCTCGCGCTGTTCCTGGCCCGGCATGATGAAGGTGCGGCCGATGTAGCGGTTCTTGATGAAGCCCTCGCGATACTTGACGCCCAGCAGCTGCGCCATCTGCAGCGCGCTGGTGCGGCTGGTGTCCGGGAATCGGGATGACCACGTCGATGTCGTGGTCGGGACGCTCGCGCAGGATCTTCTCGGCCAGCCGCTCGCCCATGCGCATGCGCGCGCGGTACACCGAGATGTTGTCGATGATCGAATCCGGCCGCGCGAAGTACACGTACTCGAAGATGCACGGGCGTGTGGCGCACCGTCGCCACGCACTGCTGCGAGTGCAGCCGGCCCTGCTCGTCGATGAACACCGCCTCGCCCGGCGCCACGTCGCGCACCAGGTCGAAGCACAGCATGTCGAGCGCGACGCTCTCGGAGGCCAGCATCCACTCGGTGCCGCGCTGGTGTCGCGCTCGCCGAGCACCAGCGGCCGGATGCCGTTCGGGATCGCGAAAACCCAGAATGCCGTGGCCGATGACCATGGCGACCACCGCGTAGCCGCCGCGGCAGCGCCGATAGACGGCGCTGGCGGCCGCGAAGATGTCCGCCGGCGTGACGCGCGGCGTGCCGACGCGCTGCAGCTCGGAGGCGAACACATTCAGCAGCACCTCGGAATCGGAGTCGGTGTTCAGGTGGCGGCGGTCCTCGCGCATCAGCACCTCGGCGAGCTCGCGCGCATTGGTCAGATTGCCGTTGTGCGCGAGGCAGATGCCGTAGGGCGCATTGACGTAGAAGGGCTGCGCCTCGGAGGCGCTGTCGCAGCCGGCGGTCGGATAGCGCACGTGGCCGATGCCGACGTTGCCCTGCAGCTTCGAGCATGTGGTGCTGCTGGAACACGTCGCGCACCAGGCCCGAGCCCTTGCGCATGAACAGCTCGCCGTCCTCGGACGTCATGATGCCGGCGGCATCCTGGCCGCGGTGCTGCAGCACCGTCAGCGCGTCATAGATGCGCTGATTGACTGCGCTGGTGCCGACGATTCCGACGATTCCGCACATGAGTGACTCCCGCTACCTAGGTCTGACTTTGACCCCGGTCAAGCGCTCGAGCTTCGCCCAAGGATCGCCCTTCTCGCCGACCATGGCCCGCAGCCAATCGCCGACCGTCTCACCGTAAGGAACCAGTTTCGACTGGCTCCACCAATCCTCGTGATTCATATGCAGCAAGCTCGCCGCCGATGATCAACAGACCCACCAGCACCATGCCGCGCACGACGCCGAAGAAAAGTCCGATGACCCGATCCATGGGGCCCAACCCCAGGCTGCGCGTGAAATAGCTGAGCAGCATTCCGACGAGCCAGCCCAGCAGCAGCACGAGCACCAGAATCACCACTCGCCCAACCCACGGGGCCACGTTCGGATCCGCCAGTAAACCACCCAGATGCGGTTCGACGATCGGGCCAAACTTCCAGGAGGCCCAAATGGCGAGGACCCAGAAGACCAGCGAGACTGCCTCCCGAATAAAGCCGCGCAGCACGCCGATCAAGGTCGACCCCAACAGAATCAACAGAATTGCGACATCGGCTCCAGTCAATCACCTATCCTCGCCCAACGGTCGTCTCAATACGCCGACCCCAACCATTCTACCGGAGCCCCAGGGCAGGCCGCCGTGAAACCATCGTCACTCGCGAAATTCAGGCCGTCGGAGACACGATGCTGGGCGCATGTCCGAGTGCTTTGAGCTTCGCCGCCGTCCGCTCCGCTGACTCGCGGTCCGACAGGGGTCCGATGCGCACGCGATAGCGCGGCGCAGGACCCGAGCCGCCAACCGACGTGTAGACCGGAAATCCTTGCGTCCTTCAATTTGCGCTGCAAATTCTCGGCGTTGGCGCGGCTCGCAAAACTGCCCAACTGCACCGCCCAAGCCCGCGTCGCAGATATGGGGGGAGGCGGCTGGAGTTTCAACCGGCGCCGGCGGCCGGTGCAGGCGCTGCGCGCGGCGACGGGCGCTGCAGGCGCGGCGATCGGCGGTTCGGCGGCCACTGGCGCGCCGGCGTAGTGCTCAGGTTCGGGTTCGACTCGAGGCCGCGCGGCGGCTGCTGGCGCTGCGGCACCGGAATCTCGATGACGGCGCGTGGTCGATTCGCGGTGCTGGCCGGCGGGCAGCTGCTGCGGGCGGCGCGGACCACCGACCGGCGGCTTGGCCCGACAGCAGTTCCGGCACGACCAGCACGATGAGCGCCACCAGAATCGAGGCGCCGATCAGACGTTCTTTGACGCGACGATCCATCGCGAGTTCATTCGCGACGCAGCGCTGCGGCACATCCTCGCCTCGAGCCAATCGAGCGCAGGGCCCACGGTGTGAAATGAGCCAAACACCACGATTCGGTCCTCGGGATGGGCTTGCGCAGCGGCGGCGCGCAAGCGGCGGGTACGCTGTCGGCCACGTGCACCGACGGTGGCGACCTGATCTCGCACCACCTCGCCAGATCCTCTGCGCCGCGTCCCCGCGCTCCGTCGAGTGATGCGCACCACCATGCGTCGATTCGGAATCGCAAAATCTGCCGCGATCGCCAGCGCATCCTTGTCCGCGAGAATTCCGCAGACCGCAATGGTCTTGCCCGGCGTGAGCGTCGCGCGCTCAAATTGCGCGGCCAGCACACGCGCCGCGTCCGGATTATGCGCAACATCCAGAATCCAGGTCGGCGATCCTGCGGGTTTGATCACCTGAAAGCGTGCAGCCAGGCGCACCGACCTCAGCCCTTGCGCAATTGCGGCGCTCTGAATCGCATGCGGCGGCGTTGATTTCCTCGAAGCGCTGCGAGGGCGGTCGCGGCATTGGCGAACTGGATGTCGCCCGCGAGTGCCGGTGCCGGCAGCTGCGGCAAGTCCCAGCGCGTGCCGCGGTATCGCCAGCCGCTGCCTTCCAGAACATAGTTGTATTCGATGGCGAGGCGCTTGAGCGGCGCGCCGATCTGCGCGCGACGCTTTCGAGAACCGGGACGGGCTCGCGGCCGCCGAGCACCGCGGTGCGGCCCTTGCGAAAGATGCCGGCCTTCTCGCGCGCGATGGCCTCGAGCGTGTCGCCCAGGTATTCCTGGTGATCGAGACCGATGCTCGCGACCACGGCGACGTCGGGATCGACCACATTGACCGCATCCAGGCGCCCGCCCATGCCGACCTCGAGCACCCACGCGTCGAGGCGCGCCGCATCGAACATCAGCAACGCCGCCAGCGTGTTGAACTCGAAGAAGGTCAGCGCCACGTCGCCGCGCGCGGCTTCGATTTGCTCGAAAGCCGCTCACCAGCTCGTCGGCGCTGATACGCAGCGCTCTGGATGCGGATGCGCTCGCGATAGTCGCGCAGGTGCGGCGAGGTGAACATGCCGACGCGGTAGCCCGCGGCGCTCAAGATGGCCGCGCAGAGGCGCTGACCGAGCCCTTGCCGTTGGTGCCGGCCACGGTGATGACCGGCACTCGCGGCTGGCGCCACTGCAATCGGTCGAGCACCACGCGCAGCCGCTCGAGCCCAAGATCGATGGTCTGCGGGTGCACCTGCGCTTGGTAGGCCAACCACTGCTCGAGACTCCGCATGCTGCTGGAGGCCTTTAGGCTGCGGCGGGCTCTTTGCCGGTCAGCAACCGCAGCATGGCGCCGATGCGGTCGCGCAGCTCGCGCCGGTCGACGATCATGTCGAGCGCGCCGTGCTCGAGCAGAAACTCGCTGCGCTGGAAGCCTTCCGGCAGCGTCTCGCGCACCGTCTGCTGGATGACGCGCGGTCCGGCAAAGCCGATCAGCGCCTTCGGCTCGCCGATATTGATGTCGCCGAGCATCGCGAGGCTCGCCGACACGCCGCCGGTGGTCGGATCGGTCATCACCGAGATGAAGGGCAGGCGCGCCTCGGACAGCCGCTTCAGCGCCGCGCTGGTCTTGGCCATCTGCAGCAGCGAGTACAGCGCCTCCTGCATGCGCGCGCCGCCGCTGGCCGAGAAGCACACCAGGGGCATGCGATGCTCGAGGCAGTGGTCGACGCGCGCGCATGAAGTTCTCGCCGACCACCGAGCCCATCGAGCCGCCGAGGAAGTGGAACTCGAAGGCGCAGGCGACCACGTCGAGCCCGGGCAGCTTGCCGGCCAGCACGATCAGCGCATCGCGCTCGCCGGTTTGCTTCTGCGCCTGCACCAGGCGGTCCTTGTAGCGCTTGCTGTCCTTGAACTTGAGCGGATCCTCCGGCTCGACCTTGGCGGCGAGCTCGGTGGTCGAGCCGGTGTCGAGAAAGCTCATCAGCCGCTCGCGGCCGTTGATGCGCATGTGGTGGCTGCACTTGGGGCAGACGTGCAGATTGCGCTCGAGCTCGGCGCGGTACAGCACCGCATCGCAGGCCGGACACTTGATCCACAGCCCTTCGGGCACCGAGCGCGTGCGGCGCTCGGTCTTGATGCGCGACGGGACGATTCGCTCGAACCAGGACATAGCGCTAGTTTAAACCAATTAGCCTGGGCCGAGCGACGCCGGGATGCCGAAGACCGGGGGGTACTCGACCCGCCACAGGTACAGCCCGCCGGCCGGCGCGGTGGCGCCGGCGTAGCGGCGATCGGCGCTCGCCAGCACTGCGCGCCATGGCGGCACGCGGATCCGGGTCGCTGCTGCACATCGAGCAGCGTCCCGACGATGTTGCGCACCATGTGATGCAGGTAGGCGTTGGCGGTGATCTCGAGCCACAGATAATCGCCGTCGCGCCGCACCTCGATCGCTCGACGCGCCGGATCGGGGTCTTGGACTGGCACTCCACCGAGCGAAACGCCGAAAAATCGTGCTCGCCGATGAGCGCCTGCGCCGCCGCGTGCATCGCCTCCGCATCGAGCGGGCGATGAATCCAGGCCGCCCGCGTGCGCTGCAGAGCCGAGCGCGCGCTGCGGTTCAAGATCGCGTAGCGGTAGATGCGCCGCATCGCCGTGTGGCGCGCGTGAAACCCGATGCGGCACCTCGCCGGCCCATTGCAGGGCGATGCTCGGGCGCCAGCTTGGTGTTGGCGCCCAGCACCCAGGCGCGGCGGCGTGCGCAGCGGCATGGGTATCGAAAGTGAATGACCTGGCCGAGCGCATGCACCCCGCTGTCGGTGCGGCCGGCGCAGATCGCCATCACGGGGTGGCCGGCGACGAAGGACAGCGCCGCCTGCACCGCGTCCTGAATCGAGGCTGCGTGCGCTTGCGACTGCCAGCCGGCGTACTCGGTGCCGTCATACTCGACGATGGCGGCGACGCGGCGGCCGGGTATCGGTCACGTTAGCCGGGCAGAGTCTCGATCAGGCGCTGCGCTTCCTGTTTCTGGCTGGCAGAACCTTCGCTGACGACTTCCTCGAGAATGCTGCGCGCGCCTTCCGGATCGCCCATGTCCATGTAGGCGCGCGCCAGATCGAGCTTGGTGCCGACCTCGCTCATCGTCACCGGCTCCAGTTCCGGCAGCGCGATGTCTTCGGTGTCTGATCTTGCTGGTGCGGGTCGTCGCGGAGATCGCCTGCAGCTTGTTGGTGGGCGCCTCCGAGCCGTTCAGTGCTTCGCCCACATCGAGATCGACGCGGCGGTTGCGCTGACTGGCCTTCGAACACCTCGGTCGAGAACACCTCGTCCTCCGCGCGCGGTTGCTCGACGGTGTCGCCGGTCCCGAGGGCATTGGCGAGCCGGTCCAGATCCAGGTCGATGCTGTCGGCGTTGATGCCGCGCAGTTTCGAGGTGGAATCGAGGTCACCGCCGATCGGGCTCCTGGACATCGGAGTATTCGGGCGACTTGAAGCGCGATGTGCCGGCCGTCCGGCACGGAGCCGCGCGGCATCTGCACGGTGGGCGCCGACTCCGGGTCCCAACACCGCGGTCTTGATCTCCTCGTGATCCGTACCCAGATCGGCGACGAAAGAGGCTTCCAATTCGCGTTCGAGTTCGGTCAGATCCCGATCGCGTGCGCGGCTCTCGGCCTCCGCCATCATGCGCCGCGACTTCTCGTCGAGACCGGCGACCATGGTCGGCGCGTCGGACGGATGATCGGTCTCCTCGAGCCGCGGGATATTGACCGACGCCCCGCTGGATCTTCGAGATGATCGAGATCCAGGCCCAGATCATCGATCGACACTTCGGCGGTTTGATCGGCCTTGTTCGCGGCACCGAGTTTCGAGGAAATTCGGTCGCGCACGTCGGCGGTCTTCAGCGCCGGCGATTCCGTCGTCGGCGAGTCGGAAAAATTCATCAACTCGGATTCCACCGTCGGCTCATCGCGCGGCGGCATCTCGCGGGTCGGCGAGTCATCCGCGCCGCGCTCCGGCCGGTCCAGCGTGAAATCCAGATCCGATACCGAATGCATGGCCGGCGATTCACCGGTTGCCGCCGTGTCGTCGCTGTCCTTGGCAATGGGGTGATCGTTGCTGTGCTCGCCTTCCGGATCGCCGAACAAATCGATGTCGACCCGGTTCTCGCCGCCCTCGAGGTTCAGGTCGACCAGCGCGCCGGCGCCGCGGCCGCTGCCGGCGCTGCCCGCGAACAGGGGTTCGTCGGGGCAAATCTGCTTGCCCATGATGACGATCTTGTCCCACTCGCCGGCCGGCGCACGATCGCGGGTCGCTTCCAGGCCCTTGGCCGTCTGCAGGAAGGCGTCCTTGTTGCCCCAAACGAAATAGATTTCAAGCAGCTTCAGGCGCAGATCGCGCCGGTCCGGCTCGCGCTCGAGCGCGATGCGCACGAGATCGGCCGCTTGATCATAAAGGCCATAGGCCATATGAAAGTCCGCCTCGGCCAGGGGGTCGCCCTGATCGAGATTGACGGCGCTTTCGCTCGACATGGTGTCCTCGGGCGCCTTGAGGTCGGAAGTGGTCTCGCCGAAGCGCGCCGCCGGCTCATTGAAATTCGGCATCGGATGCTCGCCCGATTCCTCGACAACGAAGGAATCGTCGTCGCCGCGACCGCTGGCGAGGCGCGCCGTCGGATCACGAAAATCGGTTACATCGGTCGAATCCAGCCCTGGAAAATCGCCGCCGCCCGGGCTCGGCCGGCGCCGCCTCGCGGCGATGATCAAGCCGGCGATCAACAACAGAATCACCGCGGCGGGCAGCCACCAGTGATCCGTCGCCCAATCGAGCCATGATCCTGATTCCGCAACCGGAGCGGGTTTCTTGACGGCCACCGGCGCGGGCGCCGGCGGCGGGGTCGGCGTCGGCGTCGGCGTGGTCTGCGCCGGCGGAGGAGTCGAAGTCGAGGCTGTGGCCGGAGGCGACACGGGCGCAGGCGGCGGCGCAACAGGCTGGGGCGCGGCGGTTACCGGAGCGGCCGGCTGCGGCGCCGGCGGCGGCGCAGTCGCGAGCTTGCGCTGCAGCTCGGAAAGTTCATTGCTCTTGATATCGAGCAGCCGGCGAATCGGCGAGTTGCCCGGCTTCTTGTCCTTGACGTGCCCGTTGAGCGCCTGTGTTTCCGCACTCGAGGCGGTGCTGCTGCTCGCGGAGGTGCTGCCGCCGGTACCCGGGGTTACCAGTCGCAGGTGGCCGCTGGACGCGCCGCGCTGCCGCGCCAAGCCTCCATTTGGTGGTGCACTTCGCTTATCGCTTCGGTTTGATTCAACGCCGCGATTTCATCCGCACCCGGCAATCGCAGCACGGCGCCGCGCCGCAGAATATTGATATTGCCGCCGAACGCGTCCGGGTTCGAGCGATACACCGCGATCATGGTCTGATCGATCTCGGCCGGTGACTCAGCATTCAGGCTGCGTGCAATCTTGGTCAGCGTATCGCCCTTGGCGACCCGATAGCTGTTGCCGGTAATGACCCCAGCCCCCGCCTCGGAGCTGCTCGGTCGCGGCGCATGACCCCGCTTGCCGGAAGGAGCACTCGGTGTTGCCGCAGCACTCGGCGCTTCGGCGGTGCTCGGTGTTTCACGGGCACTGGGCGTTTCGGACGGCCGGGGTGGTTGCGGGCGCAGGCTTGCCCGCGCGCGCTGTCGGCGTCGGCGCACCAACCGGCGCCGCCACCGGCGCGGCCGCATTGGCCCGCTCGCCCGGCGTATACACCGGCGGATCGAGCAATACGGTGTACTCGCGCATGAGCCGCCCGCGGGCCCAGTTGACTTCCACCAGGAATGTCACGAAGGGCTCGGGGATGGCTTCCGTTGAACGCACCAGCAGCACGTCGCGGCCGTCCTTGCTCTTGCCCACCTTGAATGTCAACGACTGCAGGAAGGGGGGTCGATCGATGCCATAGCGTGTGAAAGGACTCCTTGGTGGCAAGGGTCGCGCGCAATGCCGCCAAGTCATCCGGGTCGGCCCCGATCAAATCGATTTCGGCGTTCATCGGCTCGTTCAAAGCCGAATTCAAGTGAATCTCACCAAGGCCCAACGCCCATGACAAGGACGGGGATAGCAGGCACGCCATCAGCATCAGGCGAGGCAGGGTCACAAACATTTCTACTCCCAGAATTCTGGTAGGCAAGCGGGCAAAGTTCATTGTGCTATAGGGGCTTGGAAGCGAATTCTCACTTGCCTTTTACATAAGCCAATAACTATATCTTACTGGGATCTATTTACCAAAATCTGGGCGACGGAAACTGCGTTATGTGCCGCACATTTCCGAACATTATCGGCCACTACCCAAAAATTTAGACCCCGATCACGGGTCAAATCGGCCCGTAACCGGCCTACATATACCCGATCAGGCGCGGTCGCCAGTGTGGCTGGCGTCGGAAATTCGGCAATCGATTCGGGATCGATCACGCTGATTCCACTCCCGCGTTGCAGCACGCTCACCGCGTCGGCAACCCTCATGGGGCGCTCGAAGAGGGCATGGACCGCCAGGCTATGGCCGAAGAACACCGGCACTCGCACCGCGGTGGCATTGATGCTCAAGTGCGGGCAAATCGAGCACGCGCCGGGTCTCCTCCCACAGCCGGCGCTCCTCGCGCGACACGCCGTCCGCCTCCAGCGCATCCACCTGAGGAATCACGTTGAAGGCGATCTGCCGGCCGAAGGCCCGCCCCTTTGCCTTCTTGCCGCTCAGCATGGCCACGGTCTCGCCGGCGAGTTCATCCATGGCGCCCCGCCCGCTGCCGGACACCGCCTGATAGGTGGCCACCTCGACGCGCTTCAGACCGGCAAGCGCATGCAGCGGCGCCAGCGCGGTGGCCAGCGCCACGCTGGCGCTTCCGGGCAGCGCGATCAGTCCGCGCCCGCCAATCGGATCGAGCGCGCCGGGATTGACATCCGCCGCCACCAGCGGCACATCGGTGCGCGCCCGGAACGCCGCGGATCCGTCGATGACCCAGGCGTGCGCCGCGGCCGCTTGCGCGTAGCGCTCGGACAGCGCGGCACGTCCGCAAAAAAACACCAGATCCACGCGCGAGAAATCGAACGCGGCGATGTCGCCGATGCTGAGCTTCGCGTCCTCATCGCCGGCCGGCGCACCGACGCTGCGTTCATCATCGAGCGCATGCAATTCGCGAATGCGGCATTTTGCGGGCCCGCAGTTCGTCGATCACCGCCTCGCCGATCAGGCTCGAGGCGCCGACCACGGCGATGCGCGGTAATGCGGCGCCAGGGCTCATCGCTAGACCGCGTGATGACCGGCGTGGTGCGAACCACGTCGCCGCACTGCGCGCGAAAGCGCAGATAGTGATCCATCAACACCAGCGCCAGCATCGCCTCGGCGATCGGCGTCGCGCGAATGCCGACGCAGGGATCGTGGCGCCCGGTGGTCACGACCTCGACCGGCGCGCCGTGAATGTCGATGGTCTGACCGGGCACGCGTGATGCTGGAGGTCGGCTTCAGCGCCAGGCTCACCACGATGTCCTGGCCCGAGGAGATGCCGCCGAGCACGCCGCCCGCATGATTGCTCTTGAAGCCCTGCGGGGTCAGTTCGTCGCGATGCTCGGAGCCGCGCTGTTCGACCGACTTGAATCCCGCGCCGATCTCGACGCCCTTCACGGCATTGATGCCCATCATGGCGCTTGCCAGGTCGGCATCGAGCCGCTCGAACACCGGTTCGCCCCAGCCCGGCGGCACGCCCTTGGCGATGACGGTGACGCGCGCGCCGATGGAATCGCCGGCCTCGCGGATACGCCAGATGAAATCCTCGAGTTCCTTGACGCGCGAAGGATCCGGGCAGAAAAACGGATTGTCATAGGCGGCTGACGGATCGATCGGCTGCAGCACCAAGGGACCGAGCTGCGCCAGATAGCCGTGGATGGTGATCTTCAGCCGTTCGCGCAGATACTTGCGCGCAATGGCGCCGGCCGCCACCCGCATGACGGTCTCGCGCGCCGAGGATCGTCCGCCGCCGCGATAGTCGCGAAAGCCGTACTTTTGCTGGTAGGTGTAATCGGCGTGCCCGGGACGAAAGCGATCCTTGATCTTCTCGTAGTCGCGCGAGCGCTGATCCTCGTTCTCGACCATCAGGCCGATCGGCGTGCCGGTGGTACTGCCTTCGAACACGCCGGACAAGATGCGCACCGTATCGGACTCGCGGCGCTGGCTGGTGAACTGCGAGGTGCCCGGCCGCCGGCGGTCGACGTCGGCTTGCAGATCCGCCTCGGTCAGCTCGAGTCCCGGCGGACAGCCGTCCACCACGCAGCCGAGCGCCGGCCCATGACTTTCCCCGAAACTGGTGACGGTGAAAACCCGACCGAATGTGTTGCCCGCCACGCCTCAACTCTCCCTATGCCGCCCGCTGCTTCGTATCCAGATCCTGCGCACTCAGCAAGAATACGCCTCCGCCGCCCATCGAAATCTCCGGCCAGACAAACGGCAGCCGGGGAAATGCGCGCAGCAGCGCCGCTCGGTATTGCCGACTTCCACGACCAGGATGCCGTCATCCTCGAGATGCGATCGCGCCGCGGCCAAGATCGCTCGCACCGAACCTCAGGCCATCGCCGCCGGATGCCAGTCCGAGCCGTGGTTCGTGCCGGTACTCGCGCGGCAGCGCGCGCATTTCGGCGCGCCCCACATAGGGCGGATTGCTGACGATGATATCGTAACGACGGCCCTGAACGGCGCTGAAATGGTCGGATCGCAGCGCCGTGACGCGATTGCCCAAGCCCAAGCGGCGCACATTGCGCCGGCAGACAGTCAAGGCCGCGGCGGAAATGTCGACGGCATCGACGTGCGCGCGCGGAAAGGCCTGCGCGCAAGCCAGTGCGATCGCGCCCGAGCCGGTGCCGATATCCAGGATGCGGCGCACGCGCCGCGGGGTAATCCAAGGCTGAAATCGATGCAGCACGAGTTCCGCAATCGGCGAGCGCGGCACCAGCACGCGCTCGTCGACATACAGCTCGAGGCCGGCGAAGAATGCGCGATGCGTAAGATAGGCAAGCGGTATGCGCTCGGCGATGCGCCGCTTCAGCAGCGCGTCGATCCGCGACGATTGCCGCGCGCGCGAGCGGATGCCGCGTACGCACCGGCTCCACGAGTCATGTGCGAGCCCGGCGACGAAGAACACCAATTCCGCCGCTTCATCGCGCGCATTGTCGGTGCCATGGCCGAAATACACCCGCGCGTTGCGAAGTTCCCGCGCGCAGCGCTCGATGGCGGCGCCGACGCTTTCGCGCCGAGCGAACGGGTTTGATTGCCCTGTGGGATAATCGCGGCATGATGTCGATCGAAACGATGGCTCATCGTGTTCCTGTGCGTTGCGGCAGCCGGCGGCATCGCGCGCTGCACTCTGGTCGCGGCCGCGCGCCCCGGCTGGACTTGGCGACCGGCAGCCTGCTCACGCCCAGCCGCGCGCTGCCGGATTTTAGCTTGATCGACCATCAGGGTCAGGGCATTCGGGCCGAAGAATCTGCGCGGCCACTGGTCCCTGCTGTTCTTCGGCTACACCAATTGTCCGGATTTCTGTCCGGCCACGCTCGCCACGCTGGCGGCACTGCAAAAGCGGCTGCGCGCCGACCAGGCCCCGGTGCTTCCTCAGGTGATCTTCGTATCCGTCGACGCGAAACGCGACACGCCGGCGCAATTGGCGAAGTACGTGCCCTACTTCGATCCCGAATTCATCGGCCTCACCGCCGCCGATCAGCCGGCCATCGAGGCCGTCGCCAGGAAATGGGGTGTGGCGGTGATCATCCGCCCTGCATCGGACGGCAACTATACGGTCGATCACTCGGGGCAGCTTTTCGTCCTCGACCCGGACGGCAAGGCTCGCGGCCATCCTGACCGGCCCTTTCACGGTGCAGCGCATTGCGAGCGATTTTCAGCGCATCGTCGCCGGCAGCGCATGACCTTCGGGCGGATTGTTCGTGTGGCTTCAATACCTGCTGCCGCAGCATGCGCTGTCGCGGCTGGTGCTGCGCGCCACCCGCGTGCGCACGCCCTGGTTCAAGAACGCTCTGGTGCGCGGCTTTCTCAAGCTCTATCGGTCGACATGAGCGAGGCCGGCAGAGCCGACCCCTTGAGCTACGGCAGCTTCAACGAGTTCTTTACCCGCGCGCTCAAGGATCACGTGCGCGCCATCGACGCCGATGGCCCCGCAGCATCGCCTGCCCGGTCGACGGCTCGATCAGCGAAGCCGGCAGCATCGACGGCGATGCGCTGCTGCAGGCCAAGGGCCGCCGCTACAGCCTCGCGGAACTGCTGGCCGGCAAGCCTTGGGCCGGCCGGTTCGAGGGCGGCTCCTTCGCGACCATCTATCTTGCGCCCTTCAACTATCACCGCGTGCACATGCCGCTGCGCGGCGACCTCGAGGAGACCGTGTATGTTCCCGGCCGCCTGTTCAGCGTCAACGCCGTCACCGCCGCGCACGTGCCGAGATTGTTCGCGCGCAACGAACGTGTGCTGACCTTGTTCGACACGGCATTCGGACAGGTCGCGCTGATCATGGTGGGCGCGCTGAACGTGGGCAGCATGGCCACCGTCTGGGCAGGCGACATCACGCCTGCGCGCGCGGCGCGTCATCACCACGCTGCCGCACCGACGCGTGACGCTGGACAAGGGCGCGGAGCTCGGACGCTTCAACATGGGCTCGACCGTGATCCTCCTGTTCCAGCGCAGTCGCGCCAACGCTTCACGCGGACGTGCGCGCGGGCTCAAGCGTCAGACTCGGTGCAATCGCTGGGTTCTTTGCAGTGAGCTGGCGGCCGACGGCCACGATCGACGCTCTGCAGCGGCGCGCCGGGATGCTGCGCGAGGCGCGCGAATTCTTCGCCGAGCGCGGCGTGCTCGAAGTGGAGACGCCGATCTTGAGCGCCGCCGCGGTGAGCGATCCGCAGATCGAATCGCTGGCCACCCAGATCGCCGGCATGCCGCACCCCAGTCTACCTGCTGCCCCTCGCCGGAATACGCCGATGAAGCGCCTGCTGGCGGCGGGCAGCGGCGACATCTACCAGATCTGCAAGGTATTTCGCGACGCCGAGCGCGGCCGCTGGCACAACCCCGAATTCACCATGATCGAGTGGTACCGCCTCGGGCTTCGACGACGCGGCGCTGATGGACGAGGTCGAGGCGCTGGTGCGGCAACTGCTCGCGCCGCAGCGCGCAGCTCGAGCCGGCCGAACGCTTGAGCTACTCGCCGGCCTTGCGCCGCCACGCCGGCGTCGATGCGTTCGATGCCAGCGAGGATGAATCTGCGCGAAGCCGCGCGAACGCGCCGGGATCGTCTGCGACGCCGAACTGGACCGCGACGCCAAGCTCGATCTTCTGATGGGCCTCATCGTCGGCCCGCGCCTGGGGCTGGAACGCCCCTGTTTCATCTGCGACTACCCAGCCTCGCAGGCCGCGCTGGCGCGCTTGAAACCGGGTCAGCCGGCGGTTGCGGCGCGCTTCGAGCTGTATCTCGACGGCCTGGAACTGGCCAACGGATTTCACGAATTGGCGCAGGCGAGAGCAGCGCGCGCGCTTCGTGCAGGACCTGCGCACGCGCCGCGCGCGCGGTCAGCCGCAGCCGCCGTTGGATGAGAATTTGCTGGCGGCGCTGGCGGCAGGTCTGCCGGACTGCGCCGGGGTCGCCTTGGGGTTCGATCGTCTGGTCGCGATCGCGCTGGGTGCGGCGCGCTTGCGCGATGCCATGGCATTCAACATCGACAATGCCTGAGCGCGTCCCGAGCCAGGCTCCTAGCCTTTGCCGCGCGACAGATACTCGCCGGTGCGGGTATCGATGCGCAGAATTTCGCCCTCGTTGATGAACAGCGGCACCCGCACCATGGCGCCGGTTTCCAGCTTCGCGGGCTTCGAGCCGCCGGTCGCCGTATCGCCGCGCACGCCCGGATCGGTCTCGATCACCTTGAGTTCCATGTGCGCCGGCGGCGTGACCTGCAGCGGCACGCCGTTCCACAGCGTGACCACGCAAATCGTGCCGTCCTTGAGCCACTGGGCGCCGTCGCCGACCGCCTGCTTGGAGGCCGTGAGCTGCTCGAAGGTCTCGGGCACCATGAAATGGAAAAAATCACCGTCGCTGTACAGATACTGCATATCCGTATCGACCACGTCGGCGGCTTCCACCGTGTCGCCCGACTTCCAGGTGCGTTCGATGGTGCGGCCGGTTTTCAGGTTGCGGACCCGCACGCGGTTGAACGCCTGGCCCTTGCCCGGCTTGACCATCTCGTTCTCGACGATGGCATACGGGTCGCCGTCGATGAGAATTTTCAGGCCGGCTTTGAATTCGTTCGTACTGTAGTTAGCCATCGAAGGCCTCGCATTGAAGGGCGCGTATCATAGCCGCAACTCATGGCTCGAGCCAGTTCGGGGCCGATTCACGCCCGAGGGGTTGACGCTCGTCCCAGAATCGCGGAATTTCAGGTGTTACACTTTGCGACCCATTAACGAGGATATTGCCGAGTGACCGAACAGGGTGCCGTTCCAATGATCGTCATGACGAGGTCGCAGGACCACGTCGAAGCGATCAACAGCACGCTGCGCAAGGCCGGCCATCCGGTGCATTGCACCTGGCTGTCCGACGCCAGCGATCTGGGCGACGCCCTGACGCAGCTCAATCCGGAAATGTTGATCGCATTCATCGACGAGCTCGGCGTGGACCTCGCCTCCATCATGAAGGTGAAGCAGCAGAGCGCGCCGGGCATGCCGGTGCTGATCGTGCGCGAGAACGTCGATGAGGCGGCGATCGCCGAGGCCATGCGCCTCGGCTGCCAGGACGTCGTGACGCTGGCCAACCGCAGCCGTCTGCAGGCGGTCGCGACCCGGGAACTGCGCGCCCACCGCTTGGAGCGCGCCCTCTCGACCACCCTGTCCTCGGCGCGCGAATACCGCGATCAGCTGCAGAAGTTTCTCGAAGGCTCGGCCGATGCCATCACGCACGTGCAGGAAGGCATCATCGTGGATGCGAACCGCGCCTGGCTCGAGCTGTTCGGCTACTCGGAGAACGACGCGCTCACCGGCACGCCGCTCATGGATCTGTTCGAGCAGGAAACCCATCCGGCGCTCAAGGGCGCGCTGGTCGCCTGCCTGCAGGGCAAATGGAGCGATCACGGCCTCAAGGTGCAGGCGCTGTTGTCGGACGGTTCGAATCTGGCTCTGGAACTGAACCTCACCAAGGCCGACTACGAGAATGAGCCGGCGGTGCGCATCGCGATCTCGGCGCTGCGCAAGGAAGAACCGCGACATCGAAGTGCAGCTCGCCGACGCGGTCAAGAACGACGCCACGACGCAGTTTCTGCAGCAGCGATATCTCGTGAGCGCCGTGCGCGAGCGCGCCGCGCAGAGCATGAAGGGCGGCGTGCGCCAGATCGCCCACTTGAAGCCCGACCGCTTCATCGACATCCAGCACTCCATCGGCGTGCTCGCCAGCGAGGATTTCATGGCGCAGATCGCCGAGTTGCTGCGCCCGCACCTCTCCGCACCGACATTTGCGGCCGCTTCGGCGGCAATGGCCTGCTCGTGATGCTGGAGCGCGGCACGGCCAAGGACGTGGAGACCTGGGCCGAAAATGTCGTCAAGCGCGTCAGCGAGCATGTGTTCGAGAGCGAGGACAAGACTCTGATCGGCGACGATCACCGTTGGATTGGGATTGCTGCCGCCCTCCAATCCCGACGTGAGCGCGGCCATCTCGGACGCTGTCAGTGCCACGCGCCGCGGGCGCGAGCTCGGCGGCAATCAGATGTACGTCGTCGACAAGGCGGACACCGATACCCGCGTACAGGCCTACGACAAGATCTGGGTCAAGCACATCAAGAGCGCCTTGATGGAGAATCGTTTCCGTCTGGTGCAGCAGCCCATCGCCAGCCTGCTCGGCGAGGACAAGGGCATGTTCGACGTGCTGGTGCGCATGCTGGACGAACAATGGCAATGAGGTGCTGCCGGCCGAGTTCATCGCGGCGGCGGAGCGCAACGACTTGATGAAGAACATCGACCGCTGGGTGATCGGCGCCTCGTTGTCGTTCGCCGCAAACCGCAAGGCGGCATGTATTTTCGTGCGCCTGTCCAAGGATACGGTGCTGGACAAGACCGTGCTGCCCTGGCTGGAAACGCAGCTCAAATCGTTGAAAATCGAGCCGCAAGCGCCTGTGCATGCAGGTGACCGAGGAACTCGCCACGCAGTACGTGCGGCAGTCGAAGGAACTGGCGGAGAACCTGCGCAAGCTGGGATTCAGATTCGCGCTGGAACATTTCGGCACGGGCCGCGATCCGCTCAAGCTGCTCAACGACATCGAGATGAATTTCATCAAGGTGGACGGCTCCTTGATGCAGGGTCTGTCGACCAATCAGATCCAGCAGCAGCGCGTGAAGGGTCTGGTCGAGGCCGCGAAGCGCAAGGGCATCGAGACGGTGGCCGAGCGTGTCGAGGACGCCAACACCATGGCGGTGCTGTGGCAGCTCGGCATCGAGTTCATCCAGGGATACTTCGTGAACGCGCCCGAGGACGTGACCATGTCGGGCGAGCGTTAGGCGCCGTCCGGTCCAAAGCCCGCCTGGGAACTAGGCCGGCGAGACCTCGAGTCGATCAACCTGCTTGTAGGCGCGCGAGAAACGTTGCCGGCGATGTCCCTTCCTGTCCTCGAACTGCTTGAGCTCCTCGAACTTGAGCTTCATCGGCGCGCTGTTGCCGCTGTAGATGGTCAGGATCTCGCCGGGCGCGACCACCGCCATCGCGACCAGATACTCGTCGCGTTCGGCTGATTTCTTGCCCGGAATTCCAAACAGGTTCTGCCCCTTGCCGGCGGTCAACTCCTCGATTGCACTCGCCGGCAGGGCCAGCACCTCGCCGTCGTTGTTGACGAAGATGGCCAGCGCTTCGCGGTTAGCAAGGGGCTGTGCCGGCAATACCAGCGCATTCTCGGGCACCTTCAGCACCGACTTGCCCTTCTTATTGCGCGCGTACAACTCGCGTAGCTTGACCGCGAATCCATAGCCGGCGTCGCTCGCCAGCAGCCACGTGTCATCCGGTTCGCCGATCAACACCGCGGCGAAGGTCGCCCCGTCCGGCGGATCCACTGTTCCGGAGAGCGGCTCACCATA
Source organism: uncultured Gammaproteobacteria bacterium (assembly GCA_963831765.1). Lineage (GTDB taxonomy): Bacteria > Pseudomonadota > Gammaproteobacteria > Steroidobacterales > Steroidobacteraceae > Bog-1198. The sequence continues at coordinate 592,962 of CAWHRH010000004.1, read as the reverse complement.
GCCGCGGGCGGCGGGCAGCTGGTGTGCATCGAGGCTGTAGGCGCGGCCGGTGGAATCGATGAACACCGCCTGCTGCAGATTGCGGCCCTTCGCGGCGGCCTGAAATTCATCGCCGCTCTTGTAGCTCAAGGCGCGGACATCGATATCATGTCCCTTGGCGGCCCGCACCCAGCCCAGACGCGACAGCACCACGGTGGTCGGTTCGCTCGAGATCAAATCGACCTCGGCGATGGCCTGCGCAGCCTCGCGTTCCACCAGCTTGGTGCGCCGCGCATCGCCGTATTCCTCGGCGTCCTCCAGCAACTCCTCGCGCACCAGCTTGGTGAGCCGCGCCTTGCTCTTCAGGATACGGTCGATCTCATCGCGCTCCTCGGCGAGCTTCTTCTGCTCCTCGCGGATTTTCATCTCCTCCAGGCGCGCCAGGTGGCGCAGCTTGGTTTCGAGAATGGCCTCGGCCTGTTCATCGCTGAGCTTGAAGCGCTTGATCAGCACCGGTTTCGGCTGATCCTCGGTACGCACGATGCGGATGACCTCATCGAGGTTCAGAAACGCGATGAGCAAGCCGTCGAGAATGTGCAGCCGCGCCGACAGCTTCTCGTGACGGAACTTGAGGCGTCGCGTCACCGTGCCTTTGCGAAACTCCAGCCACTCCAGCAGCAGCGCCTTCAATCCCATGACCCGCGGACGCCCGTCGAGGCCGATGACGTTCAGGTTGACGCGATAATTGCGCTCCAGATCCGTGGTCGCGAACAAATGCACCATCAGTTCGGTGGTGTCGACGCGGTTGGATTTGGGCACGATGACCAGGCGCGTCGGATTTTCGTGATCCGACTCGTCGCGAATGTCCTCCACCATGGGCAGCTTCTTCTGCTGCATCTGCGCCGCGATCTGTTCCTGGATCTTGCTGCCCGAGGCCTGGAAGGGCAGCGCGTCGATGACGATCTCGCCGTCCTCGATCTCGTAGGTGGCGCGCGCCCGAAAGCTGCCCGTGCCGCTATCGTACATCTGCACAAGATCCGCGCGCGGCGAGACGATCTCGCCGCCGGTGGGCAGATCCGGGCCCTTGATGTGCGCCAGCAATTTGCGGGTGGTGAGATCCGGATCATCCAGCAGTGCCACGCAGGCGTTCACCACCTCGCGCAGATTGTGCGGCGGAATATCGGTGGCCATGCCCACCGCGATGCCTGAGCCGCCGTTGAGCAGCAGATTCGGCACCCGCGCCGGCAGCATGGTGGGCTCATCCAGCGAGCCGTCGAAATTCGGCGCCCACTCCACCGTGCTCGACCCCAGCTCCTGCAGCAGCAAGTCCGCGTAGCGCGTCAGGCGCGACTCGGTATAGCGCATGGCCGCGAAAGATTTAGGATCGTCGGTCGACCCCCAGTTGCCCTGCCCGTCGACGATGGGATAGCGATAGGAGAAATCCTGCGCCATGTGCACCATGGCCTCGTAACAGGCCGAATCGCCGTGCGGATGAAACTTGCCGATCACGTCGCCCACGGTACGCGCCGACTTCTTGTGCTTTGAGCCCGCCGCCAGGCCGAGTTCGCTCATGGCGTAGGTGATGCGCCGCTGCACCGGCTTCAAACCGTCGCCCAGGGCAGGCAAGGCGCGGTCCAGAATCACATACATCGAATAATCGAGATAGGCGCGTTCGGCGAAGGACTTCAGCGATTCCTTTTCGATGCCCTCGAAGTTCAGTTCCTGGTCTTTCATACACTAAAGTTGCGCGAGATTGCCCTTGGCCTCCAGCCATTCGCGGCGATCGGCGGCCCGCTTTTTGGCGAGCAGCATGTCGAACAGCTGGTCCGGATTGTCCTTCGCATCGATGGTGAGCTGCACCAAGCGCCGGGTCTGGGGCGCCATGGTGGTCTCGCGCAATTGCGTCGCACTCATCTCACCCAATCCCTTGAAGCGCGTCACCACCGCCTTGGTGCGCGAATTGGCCTCGGCGATCCGCTTCAGCGCCTTGTCGCGCTCGGGCTCATCGAGGGCATACACGACCTCCTTGCCCGCATCGATTCGAAACAGCGGCGGCATGCAGACATACACATGCCCCGCGATCACCAGCGGCCGGTAGTGGCGCAGGAACAGCGCGCAGAGCAGCGTGGCGATGTGCTGCCCGTCGCTGTCGGCATCCGCCAGGATGCAGATCTTGTGATAACGCAGACCGGACAGATCCGACGTGGCAGGATCCACTCCGATCGCGATGCTGATGTTGTGCACCTCCTGGGATTGCAGCACCTCGCCGATGTCGGCCTCCCAGGTGTTCAGGATCTTGCCGCGCAGCGGCATGATGGCCTGCGTCACGCGATCGCGCGCCTGTTTGGCCGAACCGCCGGCGGAGTCGCCCTCCACCAGAAACAACTCGCCGCGCTCCGGATCCTGACTGACGCAGTCGGCCAGTTTTCCCGGCAACGCGGGCCCGGCCACGATGCGCTTGCGCGCAACCTTCTGGCTGTCCTTGAACCGCTGCTGTGCATTGGCGATTGCCAGCATCGCAATTTTCTCGCCTTGATCCGCATGCTGATTGAGCCAAAGCGCGAAGGCATCCTTGATCACACCCTGCACGATTCCGGCCGACTCGCGTGATGAAAGCTTTTCCTTGGTCTGGCCGGCGAATTGCGGATCGCGCATCTTCATCGACAGCACGAAGCTCACGCCGTCCCACACATCTTCCGGGGTCAGCTTCAGCCCGCGCGGCACCAGATTGCGGAATTCGCAGAATTCCCGCACCGCATCCGCTGCGCCCGCGCGCAAGCCGTTGACGTGCGTGCCGCCTTCCGTCGTGGGGATCAAATTGACATAGCTCTCGGTGATGCCCTGCTCCGACTGAAGCACCCACGCGAATGCCCAATCGAGCGAGCCGCCCTCGATATCGCGCTTGCCGTAGAAGGTATCGGCGGGAAGCCATTCGCCCTTGCCCAATTGCTCCGCCAGGTACTCGTGCAGTCCGCCGGTGTAGACCCAGGTGTCCGTTTCGCCGGTGATTTCGTTCGTGAGCGTGACGCGCAATTTCGGACAGAGCACCGCCTTGGCGCGCAGCACCTGCTTGAGCTTCGGGATGGCGAATTTGTCCGTATCGAAATACTTCGGGTCCGGCCAGAAGCGGATGGTCGTGCCGCTTTGGGACTTCGGCACGTCGCCGACCACCTCGAGCTTGGAGGTCGCCTTGCCGCCGGCGAAACTGATGTTGTATTCCTTGCCGCCGCGCCGCACCCAGCACTCCAGATTCTTCGAGAGCGCGTTGACCACCGACACGCCGACGCCATGCAAGCCGCCGGCATGCTGGTAGGTCTTGTCGTTGAATTTTCCGCCCGCGTGCAAGCGGGTCAAAATCAATTCGACGCCGCTCACCTTCTCCTTCGGATGGATGTCGACCGGCATGCCGCGGCCGTCGTCCTCGACCTGCAGCGAGCCGTCCTTGAATACGGTGACATCGATGTTCTTGCAATAACCATTGATGGCTTCATCGACGCTGTTGTCGATGACCTCGTGCGCGAGATGATTCGGACGCGTGGTGTCGGTGTACATGCCCGGCCGGCGGCGCACCGGATCCAAGCCGCTCAGTACCTCGATGTCCGAAGCCGTATAAGACGATGCCATCGATTACCTCATCTGGAAGGCGCCGGAGTCTAGCATGCGCGTCCCCCTTGAATCAGCCGGGAGTCTGCCTGAGTATTTCAGACAGGCTCCTAGCCGCCGGCAGGCGATTCGGCTATCTTGCCGCGCGTGGGAATCGCAAACCAACAGAACATGAATCGCACCATTCCGGTGCTGCCGCAACCCTACGGCATTCGCGTGCGGCTGCGGCCCGGCGATCCGTTCGCCAAGCTGGTCGGCGGCGATTGGCAGAAGACTCATTGGTTCTTCACCGCCGCGGAGCGCGATCGCGTGCTCGATGACATGTCGCGCAAGCACGAGTATTCGCGCATCGGCGACCAGCCCGCGCTGGTGTTCGAGAAAGTGGAGAAACTCGGCGAGAGCCGCAGCTTTTAGGAGCCTGTCCCAACGCCTCAAAAGGTTCGGCCGAGAAATAGGTAGTAGTTGGCGTGGCCGCCGGTGTCATAGCCCGAACCCAGGTAAACCGGTCCCAGGAATGTGTCGAACGCGAAGAACAGCGAGGCATCCTTGCGCGCCGAGCCGAAACTCACCTCATTGCGATACTGCCAGGTATTGCCCGTCTCCAGCGACATGCCGATATAGGCAGGAAATTCAAAGAAGCCCTCGCCGCCCCGGCTGACGCGGCGAAAGTAGATGGCGCGCGCGATTGCATAATTCGGGCCGTACAGGGAGGACGGCGCCAGGCCCGACAAGTTGAAGAATCCGCCCAGCGAGTACAAATTCGGCAGCGCGGTCGGACTGATGGTGCCGCTTGGGACGGTGCCCGCGGATGCCCAGAGCAGAACGGTGTTGCGGCCGAGCGAACGCGCCAACAGCCAATCGGCCTGCAGCTTGTCGTAGTTGCTGTCGGCACCCAAATTGGTTCGGTTGGCCTCCCACTGCACGTCAAACTTCTGGCCGTCGCGCGGAAAATGATTGTTGTCCAGACGGTCGTAACTGAACTTGAAAAAGAGTTCGCCGTTGTTGTACTGGGGTTCCACCAGCGTCGGGTCGCCCAGACGCACCGTGACGGCGCCGGTGGTCCGGTGATATCCGACCCGGATTTCGCCCCAGTTGCCGAGGGTGCGGCCGATGTCGAAATCGCCTTCCGCCTCGCGGTCCCGATACTCGGCAACTTCGACGTTGTTCGTGTAGACCTGCAGATCGCGCGCCTCGATGCGTGCAGCCGGCGCCACGAACCAGGTTCGTTCCGCGTTGAGCGGCTGGAAATACTCGCTCGCGACCTTGGGATCGCTGCCGATCTGCACATCGGTGACCAGTTCGGCGCCGAGCGTGTCCAACTCCGTCAAGATGAAGCGTGCCGCCGCGTTGTAGCGGCTGTTGCCCTGGAAATTGTCCTCCAGGCTCAGACCGAAGCGCACGTAATTCGGCCCCCAGGACTTGCGCCGCGCCCGCACCTCCAGTCCCGATTGCTCATTGTCGCCTTCGCCTTGCGTCACGAGCGAATAGTCCAGGGTCTCGAAATTGCCCAGCCCGTACAGCTCCGTCACTCGCGCGCTGACCGCCTCGCCGTTGAGTGGTTTGTCCACGAGCGGCTGCATTTCCGCCAGTATGGTCTTCTCGTAGCGCTTGGATTTCGCGTCGACGCGGACGAATTTGATGGTGGGCAGTCCGGGTTCGCGGCCGGCGCGCCGCGTCAAGTACTCCGCATAGGCCGCATCGCTCACGCGCAGGTCATCGAGCCGCCATAGCACCTTGCGCGCGGCATTTTCGCCGGCGGCGATGGCACCGATCGCTCCCGTGAAATCGGTGGAGCTGGTCGAACCCAGCGCCGGCTCGATCAGTATGTCCGATGCACCCAGCGTGGCGCGTTGCCGGTCCGCATCCTTGCGCAGCAAGATCGCCAGCATCTGATTGGAGATGGTGAGCGCGGAATTGAGGGCCTCGCGATCCTGCAGGGGAAAAGTCACGTCCGAGACGATGAGGATATCCGCGTGCATCGCCCGCGCCACGTCGATCGGCAGGTTCTCCGACAGTCCGCCGTCGACCAGCAACTGGCCGTGCAGGTCGACGGGCGAGAACAACCCCGGGGCCGACACACTGGCGCGCATGGCGATCGCCAGATCTCCCTGATCCAGGAGCACGCCATTGCCGGTGACCAAATCGGTTGCGACCGCGCGGAACGGCGTGGGCAGCGCATCGAATTGCGAGCCGCCGCTGAACGGCAGCGTGAGTTGACGCAGCGTTTCCTGCAATTTTTGGCCTTGAATGAAGCCCTTCGGCAGCAGAATTTTCCCGTGCTGCAATCCAAACGGAAGCCGCACGAGAAAATTTTCGTCATCCTGCTTGCGCCTGAACGCCAGGTCGCTGCGCGGCGGCGCGTCGCGAAACGCGTCCTGCCAATTCACCGAACGGATGGCGGCATCGATTTGCGCTGCCGTCATGCCGCTGGCGTACAGCCCGCCGACGACGGCACCCATGCTGGTGCCGGCAATGCAGTCGATGGGGACTTTCAACTCTTCCAGAATTTTGAGCACACCGACGTGCGCTATGCCGCGCGCGCCCCCGCCGGATAGCACCAGGCAGATCCGTGGACGAACCAGAGGCGCAGTTGTCGCGGGTTGGGCGGCGGGTTCGGCAGCAGGTTCGGCGCCTATCGCGCACTGACAGCCCGCGGCCAGCGCATAGGCCAACGCAATCCGAACCTTAAGTTTCCCCATGTTGGGGAGATAGTCTAAATCACCACGCTGATTCTGCTAGCGGTAAAAGTGTTGGTGGCGCGGTTGAAAAGGCCGGTCGCCACGAACTTCGTTGCCGACGTGGGTACGGCGAGTGTCGTTTGCATCTGTGTCACAAACTCAGGGAAGCTGTTGTAACTGTTGACGGGAGCGATGGTGGTCGCTTCCGGGGTCGCGCCCGGTCCCAGCGAAAACAGGGGTAGCAACAGCGGCGGCAAACCGGCCGCCGGCGGCGGCGGCACCAGCGGGACGACCATCGGTGTCACGCCCAATGTCGTGATATCGATGCTCTCCGCGCCGATTCGAATCTGCCCGGAGGCGAATGCCGCATTGGTGAGGTCGATCGTCAAGCCGCTATCGTCCAACGTCGCGAAGGGCGCGGCGGTGCCCGGATTCGTCCAATCGACCTCCATGACGGCGGGCACGGCGGATTCGGCGTTGACGTTCTGCGCCAGAAAATCCGGCGGCGCGCTCCCGAACGGCGAGCTGTAGCCGTCGATCCAGAGCGGATCGCCCGCTGCGGCGGCAGGCAGCGTCAGAGCACCGGTGTTGATCAGATAGTTGGCGGGCACCGGATCTTGCGCCGAACTCGTGCCGTTGCCTGCGAAATTGTAAACACTGACCGGCCAGATTTGGATGGCCTGCAGGTTCAGCAGCAGGCTGCCGGCGCCTGATGAAATCATCGAACCGGAAAGCCGCGTCGACTGCAGACGCACCGAACCCGTGTTCGTTTGCGACGCTCCGGTCGCATCGATCACCGTGGCTCCCGACGCATTGAGACTGACAAGACCGCGCGCGGTAATGTGCTGACCGACCGAGACCGAGTTGTAGTCGAGAGGACCCAAGGTAGCGACACCATCGGCGGTCACCAGCGTGCCGGGCCCCAATATGACCAGCGCGTCCGGATTCAGGTATTCGACCAGCTGGGCGGCATTGATGGTCAAGGTCGCGCCGCGCAGGGTCAGGGTATTGCCGCTTCGCGCAATGACGTCGCCCTCGATGCCGCTGGTGTAGTAATCCTCCAGAGTGCTGCCGGCAATGACATACGTCGGTTCGAATTTTCCGGCAGCGACGCCTGGAGCCAGGGTCGCCGTCGGCTCAAATACGGAATACCCCGCGATGAGGGTCGAGCCCGCCGAGTATTGGGCGAGAGCAGCGAGCCCGGGGGTGCCCACATAGGCAAGGCCGGCCTCGGTGTAGACGGTATTCGCGCTGTTGAACAACGTCAGCGTACCCAAGCTGCTGACTTCGTCGGAGAACGGCCGCACCACGACGGTATAGGTGCCGATGTTGGGGTTCGAGTTGATCAAGGCACCGCGTACGCGGATCAACTTGCTGTCGGACGCCGCGGTCGACGCCGTGAAGTAAGGCGCGACCGTGACAGTCGGCGGACTGGTGCCGAAGTTCACCGAACTCGAGGCCGCAATTTCATAATTGAAGGCGAGCCGCAGAGCATTGCTCGTGAACTCGGTGGTCGTCAGCGTAAGTTGATTGCTGGGATCCAAGTTCACGGTGAGGTTCACGGTGGTCAGCGCGACGTTCGTGGGATCGACGACGGTCGCCTTGACCGGCGCACCGCCGACCATCACGGAGATATTCGCGTTCGTGAAATCCATGGTGATGATCGCCGAAGTATAAGTATCGACGGGAATGTTCGCGCTCGACCACAGCTCCGAGTAGTCGGACAGCCGGGCAAAGTCGATGATCTCGGGAGTCGCGACCGCGGTGATTTGGCCGTAGGTCTTGCCGACGAGGACAACAGAATCCACCGTGACCAGGTAGCTCGCAAAAGGACTTGGCTCGGCAGTCAGCGAGATCCAGGCAACGCCATAGCCGCTGTTCTGATTGTGGCTGTGGCAGCCCGCTGCAAACAATCCGAATGCGCCCGCCAATAGGAGCGCGGCCACACGTTTGCCAGTCTTGCCAATGAGCGATAGGTGCACTACATCTTCCATTTTAAAAAGGGGGAGTTGGAGATAGGGCTGCGTAGAATAAAGGCTTTCGAGACTCTGCGCGCAGCAAAGTTCCATTTTGCGGCGTTTAACGCCGGATTGGACGCGGCACCTGCTGGGTAATGCAGTGAATATTGCCGCCTCCCAGCAATATCTCGCGGGTCGCGACGCCCACCACGGCGCGGCCCGGAAACAGGCGTTTGAGCGTGCGCATTGCCGCCGCATCGCGCCGCTTGTCATATAGCGGCATGACGACCCGTTTGTTCGCAACATAGAAGTTGATGTACGAAGCGGCCAATCGATCGCCGGCGCGGCGCGGGTGGCTGCCGGAGTGATCATCGATGCCCGCGGCTTCCTCGGCGGTCATGTACAAAGGGCCGGGCTGGTGGATCTTATGGATCTCCAGGCTGCGGCCGCGCGCGTCCTTCGCCAGCCGCAGCCGCTGCAAAGCATCGCGGGAAATATCGAATTGCGGATCGGCACGATCATCGGTCCACGTCAGGGCGACGTGCCCGGGACTGGTGAAGCAGGCGAGTTCGTCGATGTGCCCGCCGGTTTCGTCGCGGTACACGCCCTTGCCCAGCCAAATCACCCGGCTCACGCCCAGGTAGCGGCGAAGCTGCATCTCGATGTCGTCGCGCGACAAGTCCGGGTTGCGATTCGGATTGAGCAGGCATTCCTCCGTGGTCAGGCAGGTCCCCTGACCATCCACGTGAATCGCACCGCCTTCCAGCACCAGCTGCGCACGGTAACGATCGGCGTCCTCGATCTCAAGGACCTTTTGCGCCACCTCGTCATCGCGGTTCCAAGGAAAATACAATCCGCCCTTGAGCCCTCCCCAGGCATTGAAGCGCCAATCGACTCCGCGCCGGCGTCCCTTCGCGTCGACGACAAAGGTCGGGCCGCAATCCCTCATCCAAGCATCGTCGCTGCTGATTTCAACCACGCGCACGCCGTGCGGCAATCGCGCGCGCGCATTGTGAAACTGCGCGGCGGAAGCGCCGACCGTTACCGGCTCGCCGGCAGCGATCGCGGTTGCGACCGCGGCGAAAGCTGCCTGCGCGGGTTTGGCGCCGGCGCGCCAATGGTCCGGCCGCTCCGGCCACAGCATCCAGCAGCCCGAATGCCGTTCGAACTCGGCGGGCATGCGAAAGCCGTCCCGCGCAGGGGTTGAGGAAAGTGTGCGCAATGCTTAAGTCTCCGGTCGCGCATGCTAGCATTGCGCGCTACCACAGGAGCAACCGAATGCCAGATGTAAAGCCCGTCAAAGTGCAGGTCCCCGCAGAGGGGGAAAGGATCGGCATTTTGAACGGCAAGCTGCGCGTGCCCGACCAGCCGATCATTCCGTTTATCGAGGGCGATGGCACGGGCCGCGATATCTGGCGCGCGAGCGTGCGCGTGTTCGACGCCGCCGTGCAAAAAGCTTACGGCGGAAAGCGCAAGATTCATTGGATGGAGGTATTCGCCGGCGAGAAGGCCAACAAGGCCTACAACACCTGGCTGCCCGATGAAACCGTCACCGCCTGCCGCGACTACCTTGTATCGATCAAGGGCCCGCTCACCACGCCGGTGGGCGGCGGCATTCGTTCGCTGAATGTCGCCCTGCGCCAGCTTTTGGATTTGTATGTGTGTCTGCGGCCGGTGCGATGGTTCAAGGGCGTTCCCTCGCCTGTCAAGACGCCGGAGAAGGTCGACATGGTGATCTTCCGCGAGAACACCGAAGACATTTACGCCGGTATCGAATTCGAGGCGGGTTCGGCCGAGTGCCAGAAATTTCTGGAGCAGTTCAAGCAGAACTTTCCGAAGCAGTACGCAAAGATTCGCTTCCCGGACAGTTCGGGCATCGGACTGAAACCGGCTTCGCGCGAGGGTACGGAGCGGCTGTTTCGCGCGGCGGTGAAGTACGCGATCGACAACAAGCGCAAGAGCGTGACGATCGTACACAAGGGCAACATCATGAAATTCACCGAGGGTGCATTTCGCGGCTGGTCCTATGCTCTCGCCGAGAGGGAATTCCCGGATCAAGTGTTCACCTGGGAGCAATGGGAACGCATCAAGGCGCAGAAGGATGAAGATGCGGCGAATGCGCAAATGGCCGCCGCCCGAAAAGCCGGCAAGATCCTCATCAAGGACGCCATTGCGGACATCACCCTGCAGCAGGTGCTGACACGGCCCGATGAATTCGACGTGGTTGCCACGATGAATCTCAACGGCGACTACTTATCGGACGCCCTCGCCGCACAAGTCGGCGGGATCGGCATTGCACCGGGCGGCAACGTCAACTACATGACCGGCCATGCGGTTTTCGAAGCAACGCACGGCACCGCGCCGAAGTACGCCGACCTCGACAAGGTCAATCCCGGGTCCGTCATCCTGTCGGGCGAGATGATGTTTCGCTACATGGGATGGCTGGAAGCGGCCGACGCCATCATCGGCGCCATGGACAGAACCATTGCGCAGAAAACCGTGACCTACGACTTCGCGCGCCTGATGCAGGGTGCGACCGAGGTCAAGTGCAGCGAATTCGGGGATATACTGATTCGAAATCTTTAGGAGCCTGTCCTAGCCCGCGGCCAGAGCGACGTCTCTGTTCTCGGTCTTGAGCGGCGACGAGTGCGGCGGCGAGCGCTGCTTCAATATATCGAACGCGGCAATCCGATAAGCCTCGCTCATGGTCGGAAAGTTGAAGATCTGTTCGATGAAGAAATCGGCTGTCGCGCCCGCGGCAATCGCGGCCTGCCCCAGGTGAACCAGTTCCGTCGCTCCCTCGCCGAGCACCTGGACTCCCAGGACGCGCGTTGAAACGCGCTCGCAAAGCAATGTCAGGAAACCGTTGGGTTCGCCCACGATATGGGCGCGCGCGACCTCGCTGAAATCGGCCCGACCGACCACAAGATCGATTTTCCTTGATTTCGCCTCGCTCTGCGACAGCCCGACGCAGGCGATTTCGGGAATGGTGTACACGCCGCTCGGCACCAGGCTGGCCAGCGTGGGCGGCGGCAATCCCAGTGCCGCCAGGGCGGCGCGGCGTCCTTGATCGGCGGCGGCGCAGGCCAGCGCGGGCGGACCGATCGCATCGCCGGCGGCGAATATTCCCGCGATGTTGGTTTCGAATCGTTCATCCACCGTCACCGTGCCGCGGCTGCTCATTGCCAAGCCGAGGCGGTCGAGCCCGATACCGTCGAGATTGGCGACGCGGCCGAACGCGGCAAACACGATGTCCGCACCAATGGGTTCGCCCTCACGCAGCTGCACTTCAACCTGGGAGAAGCCGTCGAAGCGCGCGCCGCAGACCTCCGAACCGCCGCAGTACTCGCCGCCCATGGCGCGAAATGCGTCCAGGAATCCTGCGCGCAGCGGCGGATCAAGGAATCCCAGGGGCTCGGCTGCCTTGTCCAGCATGGTGACGCTACAGCCCAGCGCCGCAAAGATGGACGCATATTCGCAGGCAATGACGCCGCTGCCGAGCACCAGCATCGTGCGCGGGATATAGGAAAGACTCAAGATCGAGTCGCTGTCGAGAACATGTTCATGATCCACTTCGACGGCGGGCACATGCCGCGGTCTGGATCCGGTGGCCAGCAACACACGCGGCGCCTGCAGCGTGCAACGCGAGCCATCCACGCGCTGCACCTCAAGCCGCGTTGCATCCAGAAATTTGGCGCGCCCTCGAATCAGCTCGACGGCATTGCGCTTGAGCTGCGCCAGAAGATAGCGATCCTGCGCGGCGATGACGGCATCCACGCCGTGCAATAGCGCGGAGAGCGGCGCGTCGCCTTTGAGCTCCACGGCCAATGAAGTCGCGCTGCCCAACATGCGGCGGTAGCGAAGCGCCTGTTCCCGCAACGCCTTGCTCGGGATCGTGCCCGAGAGCAGGCAGGAGCCGCCCACCATGGGCTCACGCTCGACAATGGCGGCGCGAAATCCGGCTTTGGCGGCCTGGATCGCCGCCTTCTGTCCGGCCGGTCCCGATCCGATGCAAATGAAGTCGAATTCCTCGTGGCTCATCAGATGCCCGCCAGACTGCGGATCTGCTCGCGCTTCGCCAGCATCAGCCGCCGATCGTCGGGAAAGACGCCGAGTTGCTCGAAAACCGGATTCGCCACGACCAACTCCTCGTCCAGCAGTTGAGGATGCAGCGTGTGGGTGGCCAAGAGGTGCGCCGCGTGCACCGTTCCGGCCAGATCGCTGTTGCTCGCGGCGCGGTATTCGCGCCACTCGCTCGCCGCGTCCTGCACATCCTCGGGCAGGCGCCAGTTGCTCATGAGCAGGCGGCCGAAGCGCGCTTCGAATTCGATCACCAGATCCGCAAAGGTCCGCGCGTCCATGACGGTGCGCTGCCGCGATTCGAACCCGGCGAGAATCTTCAGCGTGAGGGCGGCGCCGGTGCGGTGCATCAACGCTGCCAGGAATGCGCTTTCGACATGTTTGCGACGCTCACGCGCGATCTCTTTGGCCCACAATCCGGCGAGCCACGCCTCGCGCCACAGATCCTCCGATTCCGGTTCGTGGCCGGGAGCGGTGAATACTTCGCCTCTCAGCATCACCGCCATGGCGATATTGCGCACCTCCGCGACTCCGAGCCATGAGACTGCCTGCTGCAGCGATACGATGGGTGAGCGCGGCCGCAAAGCTGGCGAATTCGCGACGCGCATCAGTTCCCCCGCGAGCGCGGGATCCGATTGAATCAGACGCGAAAGCTGGGCCGCATCGGTCGAGTTCTGCGCGGTGAGTTCCGCCAGCTGTGCGCAGACGCGCGGCAGGGGCGCAATTTGCTGGGGGCTGTCCAAGGATTCGATCAGAAAGGCGTGAGCCGCCTGCGAATGCAATGCGGACAGAACAACCGCGGATTGATGACTCACTTCATAGCCCTCGCCTTTGTCGACCTCAATAGATCGGCATTTGCGCGGGATGCTTGAGCCGGCGGACCTTATGTAAAATGAATTATGTCAAATCTCAGCCTGCAAACGCCTTGGCCAGAGCCTGTGCAAGATCGGAGGTTAAATCGCCCGCATCCTCCAGGCCGATTGACAAGCGTACCGTCCCGTTGCCCACCAACGACTGCGCCCGCTGTTCGGCCGTGTATTCGCCGCTGTGCAGCAATTGCGCCGGCAACACCAGCGACTCGGTGGAACCGACGCTGGCGGCGATCGAGAAGAATTCCAGGGCTTCCGCGAAGCGCGCGCTTTCCGCATGGCCACCCTCGAGTTCAATGCTCACGACGGTGCCGAAGTCTTTCATCTGCCGACGCGCCAGCTGGTGCTGCGGGTGGCTTGCGAGACCCGGGTAGTGGACCCGTTTCACTCGCGGGTGGGCCTGCAGAAATTCGCTGACGATGAGCGCGTTGGCGCACTGCCGCTCGTAGCGCAGAAAGTAGGTACGCATGCCGCGCTGAATCAGGAAGGCCGCATGCGGATCGAGGGCGGGCCCCATCGGCCCGATGTCCCTGCGCATGCTCGAAATTAGTTCATGGCGCCCGATGATGGCGCCGCCCATGACATCGCCATGGCCCGATGCGTACTTGGTCAGGCTGTGCAAATAAATGTCCACATCGTAACCGCCGTGGTTGTGAAATCCGGCAAAGGTGTTGTCGAGCACGGTCAGGCAGTTGGCCCGGCGCGCGTGCGCCGTCAAATGTTCGATGTCGGCAATTTTAGTGATCGGATTGGTGGGGCTCTCGAAGATCGCCAGACGCGTGGGCTTCTCCTTCAGCAACCTCTCGATGGCGGCTAAATCTTCGATCGACAGCATGGTATGCGTGACGCCGAACTTGGCCAGCAGGTGCTGCACGATGTAGCGTGTGGGCCCGTACGATTCCACGAAAAGAAGCACGTGATCGCCCGCCTTGCACAGCGCCAGCAGACTCGCGGATATGGTTGCAACTCCGGAGCCCGTCAGCAGGCAGTCGTCCCTGCCCTGCAGCCCCGCCAGCAGGCGCTGCAATTGCGTCAAGGTCGGGTTGCTGCTGCGCGAATAGTAGAATCCTTCGCGTTCGCCGCGCTGATAACGCAGCGTTTCGCGGACATTGTCGAAGGAGAATTTGACTGATTGATAGATGGGCGAGACCAGCGCCCGATTGTCCCCGGCCAGTTCCGCTTCAGGCGGATGATTCACGAGAGTGGTGTCTTTCATGGAAGACACGATAATCCAAAACAGGTTGCCGCGGCTACGGCGAGAGGTAGCGATCCATTTCGGCGTTGATCGATGCGGTCGTGTCGAACAGCTGCGCGGCGTCCTGACCCGATAGCCCAAGATCGCGGAAACCCTGGTCCAACATGAACTCGTCGCGCTTCATCATCTCAGGCCCGTGCAGCGTGAAGTCCGCGAGCTTGTGCGCAACGTTGACGACGTTGCTCTCCCATTTCAACTCGCCGGCGCCCGGGTAGTTGTCCCAATGCGCGATGACCAAGGGCACGGGCGGCGGCAGCGACCACGCGGAGACGACCCGCTCCCCGACGTGGCGATGAAAGATCTCGATGAGACGATCATAGTCCTCGCCGTCAAGCTCGTGACCGGCGCGCTGCGCAATGTCCTGCACGGCGCCCAAGGTGACCACCTTGCCGATGTTGTGCAGCAATCCACAGAGATACACCAAACCCATTTCACCGCCGAGCCGGTGCGCCACCTGGCGCGACCAAAGGGCGCTCGCCAACGAGTGACGCCACAGCCGGCGCGCTTTGCGCTGCTGTCCGTGCACATGCAGCATCTTTGACTGCAAAGCCAGCGTGAACGCGATGTTCGCGACTTCGTCGATTCCCAACCAGGCGATCGCGTGCTGCAGCGATGCGATCGGCACGGCGGGCCGCTTGGCCGCCGATGCCACGATGTGCAGGACGTACTCGGTCAGGTTTGCGTCGGCGTGGATGATTTCAGCCAGAATCTGCGCGTTGCCCGAATTCTTGGTGCCGCTGCGGACCACGCTCACGGCGACGTCCGGCAATTCCGGAATCGCCAACCCGCCGCGCGCGAGATGCCGCTGCACCAGGTCATGCACCGCATCGATGCTTTCGAGCTCCTGCATGGAATGCGTAACGGCAGACGAAACAACGACTTGAGAGGACAATCTAGCCTCGCAAGGCACATCCGCCGGAAATTAATGCGTAGAATCAGCCGATCATGAACGCCGTCGCAGATTTAGCCCAGACAGTGCAATTTTCGCTGGAGAAAGAGCCGGAATCGCGGTTGCGCGAGATTCCCTACAACTACACCTCGCTGGCGGATCGCGAAATCGTCATCCGGCTGCTGGGCGAATCCGGTTGGGCGATTCTGGACGGGCTGCGCAGCGAGCGGCGCACGGGCCGATCCGCACGCATGCTGTATGAGGTTCTGGGTGATATCTGGGTGGTGGATCGCAACCCCTATCTTCAGGACGACTTGCTCGATAATCCCAAGCGGCGGCGTCAACTCACCGAGGCCATGCATCATCGGCTCGGCGAGGTGGCCAAGCGGCGCGATCCCGTCGACGCGGCGCGCGACGCCAAGGTCGTGGAATTGCTGCAGGCCGCGGCGCAGGCGGTGGCGCGATTCGAACAGCAATTCGTCGATTTCGCAGCCAAGCGCAAACGCGCGCGGCGCCTGCTTCTCAGACACACACGCGCCGACAACATCCGCTTCGATGCATTCTCGCGGGTCGCGCACGTCACCGATGCCACCGACTGGCGGGTCGAGTTGCCATTTCTGGTCCTGATGCCCGATACGGAAGCGGAGATTCCGGCGCTGGTGCGCGATTGCATCGAGCTCGGATTGACCGTCATTCCGCGCGGCGGCGGCACCGGCTACACCGGCGGCACCGTACCCCTCACCCCTTGGTCGGCGGTCATCAATACCGAGAAGCTCGAGGCATTGGGCTCCGTGGAAACGCTCGACTTGCCGGGCAACGCACACAGCGCCGCCACTATTTTCTCAGCGGCCGGCGTCGTGACCAAGCGGGTCAGCGATGCGGCGGAGCGGGCGGGCTATGTATTCGCCGTCGATCCGACCTCCGCCGATGCGTCGTGCATCGGCGGCAATATCGCAATGAACGCCGGGGGCAAGAAGGCGGTGCTGTGGGGGACCGCGGTCGACAACCTCGCTTGGTGGCGCATGGTCGATTGCCAGGGAAATTGGCTGGAGGTGACGCGACTGAATCACAACAGGGGAAAGATTCACGACGTGCCGGTCGCAAGCTTCGATCTGGTCTGGAAAGACGGCAACGCCGCTGCGGATCGGGCGCAGGTCCTGCGCAGCGAGCGGCTCAACATCGACGGCGCAAAGTTTCGCAAAATCGGGCTCGGCAAGGACGTGACCGATAAATTCCTCGGCGGCCTGCCCGGAGTGCAAAAGGAAGGCTGCGACGGTTTGATCACGGCGGCGCGCTGGATTCTGCATCGCAAGCCCAGTTTCACGCGCACGGTGTGCCTGGAGTTCTTCGGCCAGGCCCGCGATGCCATCCCCAGCATCGTCGAAATCAAGCGCTACCTCGACGCCGGCGCCACGGCGCCGCAGGGCCCGCTCCTGGCCGGTCTCGAGCATCTTGACGAACGCTATCTGCGCGCCGTCGGCTACAGCACCAAGTCGAAGCGCGGCGCGCTGCCGAAAATGGTTCTGCTGGGCGACATCGTCGGCGAAGATGAGTCCGCAGGTGGCCGCTGCGACCTCGCATGTGGTGCGCCTCGCCAACGCGCGCGGCGGCGAAGGATTCATCGCGGTGAGGCGCGGATGCGCGCCGTAAATTCTGGCTCGATCGCGCCAAGACGGCCGCGATCGCCAAACACACCAACGCGTTCAAGATCAACGAGGATGTCGTGATTCCGCTCGAGCGCCTGGGCGAGTACACCGATGCCATCGAACGGATCAATATCGAGCTGTCGATCCGCAACAAGCTTGAATTGCTCGATGCGCTGGACGAATATTTCTCCGCCGCAGCCGCCACCGGCGGCGTCTTGGAGACCGACACCGGGCGCCGGGCCGAAGCCCGCGATCTGCTCGCGCGCGCGGGCGCCCGCTGGGCATACCTGCTCGGGGCCATGGATACGCCCATCTACGCGGCCCGCGCCAACCTCGACCGCGCTCGAAGTGCGGGTCGCGGAACACGATTCGGGCAGTGTTTTCGACCGGCTGCAGGATCGCAGCATTCGAGTCAGCTGGAAAAGCGAGGTTCGCGAGGCACTGGCGCGGATTTTCTCGGGCGCCGAGTTCGCGCCGGTGCTGCAGCATTGCGACACGATGCATAAGAGCGTGCTGCAGGGGCGCGTTTTCGTCGCCCTGCATATGCACGCCGGCGACGGCAATGTGCACACCAACATTCCGGTTAATTCCGACAACTATGAAATGCTGCGTACCGCGAATCGCATCGTGGCGCGGATCATGCGCATCGCCCGCAATTTGAACGGCGTGATCTCCGGCGAACACGGCATCGGCATCACCAAGCTCGAATACCTGACCGAGGCCGAACTGGCGGCGTTTCGCAGCTACAAGCAACAGGTCGATCCAAACGGTCATTTCAACCGGCACAAAATGATGCCGCAAAGCGATTTGCGCCGCGCCTACACCCCGAGCTTCAACCTGCTCGGGCATGAATCGCTGATCATGCAGCAATCGGATATCAGCACCATTTCCGACGCCATCAAGGATTGCCTGCGCTGCGGCAAGTGCAAGCCGGTTTGCGCCACGCACGTGCCGCGGGCAAACCTGCTGTATTCGCCGCGCGACAAGATTCTCGCGACCTCATTGTTGATCGAAGCGTTTCTCTACGAAGAGCAGACGCGGCGCGGCGTATCGATTCAGCATTGGGACGAACTATCGGACGTCGCCGATCACTGCACGGTTTGCCACAAGTGCGAGTCGCCCTGCCCGGTCGACATCGATTTCGGCAATGTGTCCATGGGCATGCGCGACCTGCTGCGCCGCATGGGCAAGAAGCGCTTCAACCCCGGCACCGCCGCGGCGATGTTTTTCCTGAATGCCACCAACCCGCAAACCATCAAGATGACGCGCAAGGTCATGATCGATTGGGGCTACAAGGCGCAGCGCCTCGCCAATCGTGCGTTCAAACGACTCGCGCGCGCCCAGACCGCACAGCCGCCGGCCACCACCGGCAACACGCCGATCAAAGAGCAGGTCATTCACTTCGTCAACAAGCGCATGCCCGGCGGACTGCCGAAAAGAACTGCGCGCGCGCTGCTCGACATCGAGGACCGCAATTACGTGCCCATCATCCGCGATCCTGCCAGGGTCACCGGCGGATTCCGAAGCGGTGTTCTACTTTCCGGGTTGCGGCTCCGAGCGTCTGTTCTCGCAGGTGGGGCTCGCGACGCAGGCCATGCTGTGGCACGTGGGGGTGCAGACGGTGCTGCCGCCGGGCTACCTGTGCTGCGGCTACCCGCAGCGCGGCGCCGGCGAATTCGACAAGGCGGAAAAGATCATCACGGATAACCGCGTGCTGTTTCACCGCGTGGCCAACACGCTGAATTACCTGGACATCAAAACCGTGGTCGTCAGCTGCGGAACCTGCTTCGACCAATTGCAGGGCTATGAATTCGACAAGATATTCCCGGGCTGCAAGATCATGGACATCCATGAATATCTCATGGAGAAGGGAGTACGACTGGAGAACGTCACCGGCGTGCGCTACATGTATCACGATCCCTGTCATTCGCCGATGAAAAAGCACGATCCCTTGACTGTCGTGAACACCTTGATGAACAGCACGCAAAACGGCCAGATCGCCAGAAATGATCGCTGCTGCGGAGAATCCGGCACGCTTGCCCTCACGCGGCCGGATGTATCGACGCAGGTGCGGTTCCGCAAGGAACAGGAAGTGCGCATCGGCGTCGAAGAGATCCGCGCCGGCGGTCACCGGGGCGACGTGAAGATACTGACGTCCTGCCCGTCGTGCCTGCAGGGTCTGAAGCGCTTCAACGACGATGCGGACATGGACGCCGACTACATCGTCGTCGAAATTGCAAAAAATCTTCTGGGAGCCAATTGGATGCCTGAGTATGTGCAGCGTGCGAATACCGGCGGCATTGAGCGTGTGCTCGTTTAAGTAATGGAGACGGCGCCCGAAATCTGCGACGTCGCCGTGATCGGCGGCGGTCCCGCGGGCAGCACCGCGGCGGCACTGCTGGCGCGCCGCGGCCACCGGGTCATTGCGCTGGAGAAGGCGCATCATCCTCGATTCCACATCGGCGAATCCTTGCTGCCCATGAACCTTCCGGTATTCGAGCGGTTGGGGGTTCTGGACAAGGTGCGGGCGCTCGGGGTCCTCAAGGCTGGCGCAGATTTCGAAGCCAACAACGAACGCGGCTACAACACCTTTCCGTTCAGCAGGGCGATCGGCAACAGCCCGCCGCATGCATTCCAGGTTTGGCGCCAGGATTTCGACCGGATGCTCTACCAGCATGCGCGCGAGTGCGGTGCCGACGCGCGCGAGGGACACGAGGTCATGGCGGCCGAGCAGCCCGGTACGCGGGAAACGCAGCTCGAAGTGCGCACCAGCCAGGGATCGAGCTACCGGCTGCAGGCCCGCTACGTCGTCGATGCCAGCGGCCGCGACGCCTTCCTCTCCACGAAAAAGAAGCTGCGCCGCAAGAATGACCAGCATCAGAGCGCGGCGATTTTCGGCCACTTCCGCGGCGCCGTGCCGCGCGAAGGCGAGGACGCCGGCAACATCAGCATCTACCGTTTCGATCATGGTTGGGTGTGGATGATTCCACTTCCGGACGGCGTCATGAGCATCGGCGCGGTATGCCGGCCGGAATACTTGAAGCGGCGCAAGGGCCGAACCGAGGAATTTCTGTTCGACACGCTGCGTCAAAACCCCAATCTTTGGCAGCGCATTGAACGCGCCGAGTTGATCGGCGAGGTCCGCGTCACCGGCAACTATTCCTACGATTCTAGGCAAATGGGCGGACCGGGCTGGGTCTTGATCGGCGATGCCTTCGCATTTCTCGATCCGGTGTTCTCCTCGGGCGTCTATCTTGCGATGAGCGGCGCGGAGCAGGCCGCGGCCGTGGTGGACACCGCCCTGCGCGAGCCGTGGCGCGAAACAGCGCTGTTGCGAAAGCTGGAGAAGCGGCAACGCGCCGGCATGGCGCGGTTTTCATTCTTCATCTATCGCTTCAACGAATCGATCATGCGGCAGATGTTCGGCGCGCCGAGCAACACCTGGCAGCTCGAGCAGGCCGTGATCTCCATGCTGGCGGGCGATTTGTTCGATACGCCGAAGGTGCTGCGGCGTTTGCGGCTGTTCAAGCTGGTGTACGCGATTTCAGGCCTGCGCGACCTCAGGCGCTGGCTCTCCGAGCACCGATACCGGCTCGAGCAGGCGAGCGTTCAGTTCACCGGCGGTAACACGCCGCTGGACAAGGAGTGAGCGGCCGTAAGCGGGACTACTCCAATGTCACCTTGGACTTGGCATCGGCGTCGCCGTCGATGTCGATTACTCGGCCGTCGTCGTCAAATTTGACGCGAAACTCCGAGAAGCTGCTCAGCCAGAAGCGCCAGGTTTTGTCGTCGAGATGGTGGTTCTCGCTGCTCACGGGGTATCCGACCGCCATCAGCACCTGTTCACGCGTCATGCCGAGGGTCACGCGCGCGGAAAAAATCGCGTCTTGAATCCTCTTTGGGAACGTCGCAATTATGGGCGTGGGGTCGTCCGCAACCACGTAGCGCTTCGCGAAGGTCGCCAGGTCCAGGTCGCGGCTGTAGTCGTTACCGAGCGCCTGGGTCTTGCCGTTGATATCCACTTTCACCCGATAGTGGCCATATCCCGTGACTTTGAGCGGTGTGCCCACCGGGATAATCCTCTTGCCATTCTCGTCGTAGTTGATATCGCTGATCCACGATCCGTCGGTGCGCATGTTGCAGCAGAGATATCCGGCCGGTTTTTCTTCCGCTGTCGGAGCGCCGGCCTGGCTTGCAGTCATCAGGAATGCGAAAACCCACATTGGTAAAGATCGCGCCACGACTTTCTCCTTGTTCTATTGACGATGGCCCGCGCTATTGTCGGGACTCGGTCGGCGCCGTGCCAGCCAGGAGCCGTGGACCTCCCGGGCAGTACTAGGCTGGCTTAGCGTCGAGCTTGGCCCGGCGCGCCAACCATAAGCTCACAGCCACGATCATCGCGCTCACCACCGCGAGCGTCATGGTGGCGAGCACGTTGATCTCGGGACTGACACCGAGCCGTACCTTGGAAAACACCACCATCGGCAGGGTGCTGCTGCCGGGACCTGAGGTGAAACTCGAGATCACGAGATCGTCCCAGGACAGCGTGAACGCC
Source organism: uncultured Gammaproteobacteria bacterium (assembly GCA_963831765.1). Taxonomy (GTDB): domain Bacteria; phylum Pseudomonadota; class Gammaproteobacteria; order Steroidobacterales; family Steroidobacteraceae; genus Bog-1198. Next base: position 571,450 of record CAWHRH010000004.1, on the reverse strand, counting down.
AACAGCCAGCCCGACAAGATGGCCGGAAAGATGATGGGAAGGGTGATGACGAAGAACACCTTCACCGGCCGGGCCCCCAGGTCCATCGCGGCTTCCTCGAGCGCGGTGTCGAAAGTCGCGAGACGTGAGTTGACGATCACCGTGACATAGGCCATCGAAAAGGTCATGTGAGCGATGGTCATGGTCGTGATGCCGCGGCCCGCGGGCCAACCGATGAGCTGCTCCAGCGCGACGAACAACAGCAACAGCGACAGTCCGGTGATGACTTCGGGCATCACCAGCGGTGCCGTGGTCATGGCGTTCAAGGTGAAACGTCCGCGAAATTGCCTGAATCGAGCCAATCCGAAACCGGCAAGCGTGCCGAGAATCACCGAACCCGATGCATTGATGAGCGCAACCTTCAATGAAATCCACGCGGCATCGAGAATCTCCTCGTTGTTCAGCAGCGCGGCATACCACCTGAGCGTGGGCGAGTTTGCGCTATCCCACACGGTCACCAGCTTGGATGCATTGAAGGAGAACACGACCATGGAGAGGATCGGGATGTACAAGAACGCGAAACCCAATCCCAGGCAGGTCAGCACAAAGTAGGAGCTGCGGTGATTCATCGCGCACCCGCAGTTTCGCGCGCCTGCACGCTCTGGTACCACATCATGAAAGGCACCAACAGAATCAACAGCAGGATTGCGACCGCGCTCGCCACCGGCCAGGCGCGGTTCGAGAAGAATTCATCCCACAGGACACGCCCGATCATCAGCGCATTGGGACCGCCGAGCAGGGCCGGAATGACGAACTCGCCGACCGCCGGAATGAACACCAGCATGGAACCGGCGAGAATGCCGTTGCGCGACAGAGGCAGTGTGATTTTATAGAACGCCTGCCACGGGCGGCAGCCCAGGTCCTCGGCGGCTTCCAGCAATTGCCAGTCCATTTTCTCCAGATTGGCGTAAAGCGGCAGGATCAAGAACGGCAGATAGGAATAGACGATGCCGACGTACATGGCGAAGGGCGTGTACAGCATCGAGAGCGGCTCATGAATCACACCCAGGGACAGCAACACATTGTTGATCACGCCGTTGGCCTTCAAGAGGCCGATCCAGGCGTACACGCGCAGCAGCAGCGAGGTCCAGAAAGGCAGTATGACCAGCAGCAGCAGCACATTGCGTGTCGCCGGTTTGGCGCGCGCGATACCGTAGGCCATGGGGTAGCCGATCGCCAAACACAGCAGCGTCGAGAGAAACGCCACCTTGATGCGAGTTGCCGAAGGCATGCAGATACAGCGAATCGGTGAAGAGGAACGCGTAGTTATTGAAATTGAGCCTGATCGCGAGTGAATTCTTTCCCATCCACTCCAGCAAGGGCTTGTACGGCGGAATCGCCAGGTCAACATCGGAGAAGGAAATCTTCAGCACGATGATGAACGGCACGACGAAAAAAAGCAGCAGCCACAGATAGGGTAACGCCACGACCAGACCCCTGCCCGTCACGCCGACTCGCTGCAGCTGTCCGGTAAACTTCATGGAGTTAACGGGTTACCACCACCGGACTGGTCGCATCCCACGATAAGTACACCTGCTGATCCCAGCCGATCGCCTCGGCATGGCGCGAAGTATTGGGTTGCGTCACTCGCACGACCTTGCCCGTGGGCAATTTGACCAGGTAGATCGACAGATCGCCCAAATAGGCAATGTCCTGCACCGCGCCGCGCACCACGTTGTCGGGGCCGCCCGCCGGGGTCTCCGTCGACATGAATATTTTCTCGGGCCGCACGGCGGCCCAGACGATCGCTTCCGGTGGTGCGCTGATGCCGTGGCTGACGAAGATGGTGCCTCCCAGTTCGGGCGATCCGATGCGCACGTAGTCAGGCTCATCCTCCAGAAGTTTGCCCTCGAACATGTTCACCGAACCGACGAAATCCGCCACGAACCTCGAGCCCGGAAACTCATAGATTTCCGACGGCGTTCCTGCCTGCACGATCTCGCCGTGATTCATCACGCCGATGCGGCTCGCCAGCGTCATGGCCTCCTCCTGGTCGTGGGTGACGACAATGAAGGTCACGCCCAGCTTGTCCTGCAAGCTGATCAATTCGAATTGCGTATGCTCACGCAGCTTCTTGTCGAGCGCTCCCAGGGGCTCATCCAGCAACAGAAGTTTCGGCCGTTTGACCAGCGAACGGGCGAGCGCGACCCGCTGACGCTGGCCGCCGGACAGCTGGTGGGGTTTGCGCTTCGCAAAGCTGCCCATCTTCACCAGATCGAGCATGGTGGCCACGCGTTCCTGGACCTCGGATTTGGCCAGCCGGTCCTGCTTGAGGCCGAATGCGACGTTCTGTTCGACATTCATATGCGGAAACAGCGCATAGGACTGGAACATCATGTTGACCGGCCGCTCGTAGGGCGGCACGCCCGTCATATCCTCGCCGTCGATGAAAATCCTGCCGGAGGTCGGCGTCTCGAATCCGCCCAGCATGCGCAGCAATGTGGTTTTGCCGCACCCCGAAGCACCCAGCAAGCAGAATATCTCGCCCTTGTAGATATTCAGGGAAACGTCATCGACCGCCTTGAAATCGCCGAATGCCTTCGTTATCCGCTCCACCTTTACATAGGGGACCGCGGCGGGATCGTTCCAGGGCTGGGCTTTGACGACGCCTCCGGACATTGACGTCATCGGTTATTGACCCGTCTTGAATTTTTGCCAGACCCGGGTGATCGCGCGGGTCTGCTCGGGCGAGTCGGCCAGCTGCACCTTCAGCCTTTGCATCTGATCGGGCGTCGGATAGATACCAGGATCGTCCTTGACTGCACTCTGCACCAACGGCTGGGCCGCGGCGTTGGCGTTGGCGTAGCGCTTGAAATTGGAGATATCGGCGGTCACTTGCGGGGTCATGATGTAGTTCAAGAATGCATAGGCACTTTCCGGATCCGGCGCATCCTTGGGAATGGCCAGCATGTCGAACCACAGGATCGAGCCTTCCTTGGGCACGGCGTACTGGATATCGATGCCATTCTTGGCCTCGCGCGCCCGATCGCGTGCCTGCATCACATCGCCGTTGTAAGCGACAGCGATGCAAAGATCGCCATTGGCCAGCGCCTCGATGTATTCCGAGGAATTGATATTGCGTATGTACGGCCTGATCTTGGCCAGCACCGCTTCCGCGGCAGCCAGATCATCCGCGCTCTGCGAATTCGGATCCTTGCCGAGATAGCTCATCACCACCCGGATCATCTCAGCCGGCGAGTCCAGAACGCTGATGCCGCATTTTGCGACCTTCGATGCCACCGCCGGATCGAATACCAGACTCCAGCTGTCGAGGGGTGCATCCGGCATCAGCGCCTTGACCATCTTTGCGTTGTAACCGATGCCGTTGGTGCCCCACAGGTAGATGATGGCGTGCGCATTGTCCGGGTCGTGCAAGGCGACCTTGGCCATGAGTTTCGCATCCAGGTTCTTCAAGTTCGGCAGCTTCGACTTGTCGAGGGGAAGAAAGGCGCCCGCCTTGATCTGTCTCTCCAAGTACGAGGCCGTCGGCACGACGACGTCGAAACCGCTGCTGCCGGCAAGCAGTTTGGTCTCCAAGGTCTCGTTGGTGTCGAAGTAGGCGGCGTGCACCTTGATGCCCGTCTGCTTCTCGAAGTCGGACAGCGTGTTCGGCGCCAGGTAATCCGACCAGATATAAAGATTGAGGATTTTGGCCTTGGACTCGCCGCTCGTCGCGGTGCCGGACGGCTTGCCGCCGCAGGCGCTCAAGCTCAACAAAACACCGAGCGCCAGAATCGCCGTCCGACGAACGCAGAACATCTGACGCTTCCCCTATTTTTTTGGTCCGCTAGTTATAGCGCAGCGGCAACGCGGCCGCTAGACGTTCAATAGCAAGTGCTCGCGTTCCCAGGAACTGATGACCTGCGCGAAGGTCTCGTACTCGGCTTCCTTGACCGCCGTGAAGGCCAGTACGAAGCGATCGCCGAACAGGTCCACCAGCGGCTTGGACTCGCGCAGCAAGCGCAACGATTCCGCCAAAGTGCGCGGCAGGGCGATGGCCAGATCGTAAGCGCTGCCGGCGATGGGCTCCGACGGCCTCAGGCCCTCGATCATGCCGAGATAACCGCATGCCAAAGACGCCGCGATGGCGAGGTAGGGATTCGCGTCCGCCCCGCCGACGCGATTCTCGACGCGGCGCGCTTCGGCGCCGGACATTGGAACACGCAGGCCGGCAGTTCGATTGTCATAGCCCCAATGCACGTTGATGGGCGCGGAAGAGTAACGACTGATGCGCCGGTAGCTGTTGACATTGGGGCAGAACAAGGACATCGCACCGGGCAGGTACTTTTGCAGACCCGCAATATGTCCAAAGAACAAGTCCGAAGGGGAACCATCGGCGTTGCTGAAAATGTTCTTTCGGGTTTTGGTGTTGATGATGCTTTGATGAAGGTGCATGGCGCTCCCCGGCTCCTTGGCCATGGGTTTTGCCATGAACGTGGCATACATTTTGTGCCGCATTGCCGCTTCGCGCGCCGTGCGCTTGAACAGGAATGCCTGATCGGCGAGAGACATGGGGTAGCCATGCAACAAGTTGATTTCCATCTGCGCCGCGCCGGATTCATGGATCAGCGTGTCGATTTCGATGTCCTGCGCCTCGCAGAACGAGTACATATCGTCGAACAGAGGATCGAACTCATTGACCGCGGCGATGCTATAGGCCTGCCTGCCTATCTCGGGCCGCCCCGAGCGGCCCACCGGCGGCTTCAAGGGGTAGTCGGAATCGATATTCGGTTCCACCAGGAAAAATTCCAGTTCCGGCGCCACCACCGGCTCCCAGCCCTGCGCCTCGTACAGCTCGAGCACACGCCGCAGCACGTAGCGCGGCGCCATGGTGACCGGGCGTCCGTCGCCGTAAAAGCAATCGTGAATCACCTGCGCAGTGGGTTCCGCAGCCCACGGCACGACCCGAACCGTTTTTGGATCGGCCTTGAGCACAATGTCGATGTCGGAGGGATTCATGGCGCTTTGATCGTCCGGATAGTCGCCGGTGACCGTTTGCAGAAAAATCGCTTCGGGCAGGCGCATGCCCTCTTCCTCGGCGAATTTCTGGGCAGGCATGAGTTTGCCGCGCGCAATGCCGGCCATGTCCGGGATGATCGCTTCGACCTCCGAAATGCCATGCTCTTTTAGGAACTGTTGAATCGTGCTCGCCATGGTTCACCTTGAAGCTAATGCGCGTTGCCGGCTGGCGCTGCCGAATGCGGCGAACAGCGCGCGCGAAAATGAGTCTCTGGCAAACTGCCACTCTGGATGCCACTGCAGCCCCAGCGCGAAACTGGAAGAATCGGCAACTCGAAATGCCTCGATCACCCCGTCCGGGGCGCGTGCCTCGACCGCCAAGTCCGACCCCAATTTCTCGACGCCCTGCCAGTGCAAAGAATTGACCTGCAGGCGGTCCCGGCCTGCCATTTTTCGCAGTTCGCCCCCGGGCTCGAGCAGCACCTCGTGGACTGGAGCGTATTGAACGTCCAGCGGCAGCGATTCATCGTCGCGGTGATCGAGGTTGCCCGGTACCTCGTGCAAGCGTGGGTTTAAGGTGCCGCCGAAGGCGACATTCATTTCTTGAAATCCGCGGCAGATCGCCAGCACCGGCAAGCCGGCGGCGACGGCACGCGGAATCAGCGGAAGCGTCGTAGCATCCCGATTTGGGTCATGTAGTGTTCCCGGCGCGCTGTCCGGTCCTCCGTAGTGTTGCGGTTCAACATTCGACGCGCTGCCCGTGAGCAGCAATCCGTCGCAAACTTCCAAAAGCGACGCCAAATCAATCTCGGACCCCAATGCAGGCACGAGCACCGGCACCGCGTTCGCACCCTGGGCGACGGCTTCTATGTACTTCTCGCCGACCATGTGGAAGTAATGCTTTCCATACAGCCGACGATCAGCCGGAATTGCAATGATCGGCAGGCGCGACATGTTTAAGATATTAAACGTCCAGGGGGACGACTAGGCTTGGCTATGGGCGATGTTACACCACTCCCCCCATGCTCCGGGCCGGCAAAGCATGCAAAAAGAGCTAAGATTTAGGCATTTCCAACACTTAGACGTGTTTTGTGCATGGCAGCAATATTGCATTTTCACAGAAAACCTCTGTAGGCTCACAGCCCCTCACTCCTGTCAATAGCCATAAAATCCTAAACACTTTCACCTAGCACCCCTATGCAGCTGTCATATCCCCCAGCTCCGTCTTACTACGCCGCCGGCAACTTCTGGACGGCGCGCGCTTGCCTAAGCGGGGAATCGCGCGCCGACGTGGTGGTGCTCGGCGCGGGCATCGCGGGTCTCTCGGCGGCATTACACCTCGCCTCACGCGGCTACCGGGTCGCGGTGCTGGAAGCCCGCGCCGTCGGCTACGGCGCATCGGGACGCAGCGGCGGTCAAACCATCTTTGGTCTCGCCGTCGGCCAGCAAAAACTCATCGCCGCCGTGGGACGCGAGGATGCACGGCGCTTGTTCGATCTTTCCGTCGAAGCATTGGATCTCACGCAATCGCTGATCCGGGATCATGGGATCGAATGCGACTACCATCCCAATCACGTGCATGTCGCCGTGAAGCCGCGCCATGTGCAGGAGCTCAAATCATGGACTCGCGAGCTCAACGAGGAGTACGCCTACGAATCGGTGCGCCTGCTCGATCGCGATGAGCTTCAAGGCCATGTGCGCAGCGAGCGCTATCTTGCGGGAATGATTGACACGCGCAGCGGTCACTTGCACCCCTTGAAGTACACCCAAGGGTTGGCGCGCGCCGCGGAAGCCGCCGGCGCCGTCATTTACGAGAACTCCGAGGTTCTACGCTATGAGGAAGGCGCCGAGATCCGCGTCCATACCGACCACGGCACGCTGCGCTGCGCCCACCTCGTGCTCTGCGGCAATGCCTATATCGGCACCGTCGCACCGGCTCTGGCGCGCCGCATTCTCGGCGTCGGCACCTACATCATTGCGACCGAACCTTTGGGCGAGGAACGCGCCCGCGCCGCGCTGCCCAGCAATGCGGCCGCCGCCGACATCAATTGGGTATTGGATTATTTCAGACGGTCGAACGACAATCGCATGTTGTTTGGCGGACGCGTCAGCTACAGTTCGGTGCAGCCGCCGCGCCTGGCCGAATCGATGCGCAAGCGCATGGTGCGCGTGTTCCCGGCGCTTTCCTCGGTCAAGGTCGATTACGCATGGGGTGGCTACCTGGACATCACCATGAGCCGCGCGCCGAATTTCGGGCGGCTGGCGCCCAATGTATTTTATCTGCAAGGATTTTCCGGCCATGGCATGGCGCTGGCGGGCTTGGCGGGCAAGCTGGTCGCCGAGGCGGCCGCCGGCACGGCGGAGCGCTTCGATGTGTTTGCGCGCATTCCGCATCGCGATTTCCCCGGTGGCCGGTTATTTCGGCGGCCCTCGCTGATGCTGGCGATGCTCTATTACCGGCTGCGCGATTTGTTGTAGCGGCCGCGTCGCGGTCGGGTCCCGGCCACGCGCTGAACTCGCGATCAAGTTCTTCACCTGCAGATTTAACTTTCCCACACGTTGCGGTGACCCACCTGGCACAACCAGCTAAGGGGATCTGCGATGCGCGTGTTCAATTGCGGTGCTTCGAATTGGGGCGCGTTGGCGCCGAGTCTTGCCGCCAGTCTGTTGATCGGTTGTGGGGGCGGCATGGGTGGCAGCGGGTACGGGGGTTCGATGTCGCCCGCGCCCTCCGTGAATTTCATGACTCCCGCTTCCGCCGTAACCATCAATCTGGGACAGGGCGTGAGCCTGTCGTGGACATCGGCCTACGTGAGTTCGTGCACGGCTTCAACCTCCAATGCGATGGCCGGCGACTTCACGGGCAGTCAATCCCTGAGCGGCTCGATCGTCGTTGCCCCCACGGCCGCCGGTAGCACCACGTACACGCTGATGTGCTCGGGCAGCATGGGCGGCACCGCCTCGGCGACCACGGCCACGGTAACCGTAAACCCCTCCATATTGAGCACGCTATCGGTCGCCAACATGGTCACCATCGGGCCGACGCTCGACCCGAGTGCCAACATGTTCGGCGGCAATCCTTATGGACTCGTCATTGCACCCATCAGCGCCGGGCTCATCACGGCGGGCGACCTGATCGTGTGTAATTTCAACTCCGGCGCGCTCGGCACACAGGGGTCTGGGACGACCATCGTCGGATTACATGCCCCTGCGCCGGGCGCCGCTCCAGCTGCGCAGTTGCCCTACCTGATTGCGGACGACCCCGCGCTCGCGGGCTGCAATGCGCTCGCCATGCTGCCCGATGACAGCATTTCCGCCGCAGCGTTTTCCTCGGGCTTGAATCCGCTGGTGACGCCGGCCGGCACCGTGACCAATCCGTTCGCTGCCGATGCGTTCGGCTCTCCCTGGGGCGAGGTCTTTGTACCCACTGCGGCGCAAATCATGGGAGGCTATGGCGTCATGGGCATGGGCGACGGCGGCGCCATGCAGATGCAGAGCGCTGCAGTACCGCACAGCGCAGCGGGACCGGCAAATCCCACGCTTTACATCTCCAGCTTCGATGGCTCGATCAACCGGATCGAACTCAGCAACGATGCTCAGAGTTCTTTCACTCGGATCGCCACGGGCTTTTGCGCCAGCGGATCGCCCGGCGCCATCTTTGCGCCGGCGGGTCTGACCTATGATTCATCGATAGACACGCTGTACATCGTCGACACCAGTTCCAACAGTGTCGTCGCGTTCGCCAACGTATCGAGCATCGGCGCGGCGGGCGTGGTGGTGGACGGTCAGTGCGCGGCGATGACGACGCCGCCGACGCCCGCGCCCACGTTCAGCGGCCCCTCGGCATCCTTAGCCAGGGTCGTCGCCAACGGCGGCCCACTGATCTCGCCGATCAGCGCGGCCCTGCTTGCGGACGGCGATCTGATTGTGGGCAACGGCGACGTCAATATCGGCGCAACCCAGATTCCCAACCTGGTCGTGGAAATTTCGCCCGTGCTGCCGGGCGGATTCGTCGGTGACCCCGTGCAGCTCGATCCCGGCAACAATGGGCCGGGCGCGGCATGCGGTGCAGGCGTGGCTTGCGGTCAGGGCGCGCTGTTCGGCATCGCCGCAACGGTCGACTCGCAGGGAAAACAGCGGGTCTACTTCAACGACGACAACAGCAACGCCGTCATGTTGATCACCGAGTAGAGGGGCTACGCCGGGGCGGCCCGGCAATGTCGAGTCAGCCGGACTATTTCGAGCCTGACTTTTCGGAATCTGTAATGCTGGCGGCCGGCAATTTCTGGCCGGTATCGAGCAAGGTGATGGATTGCAGGCGCCCGCCATGAAAACCGTCGCGCAACGGATTGAACTCGACACTGACCCGATCGCCGGGTTTGACCGCATTGCGCGTCCAGCCGCTGCGCGTCAGCACGCCCGGACTGGTGGCTTCGATGCTCCACTCCTGCGCTTCCCCGCCGCCTTCGGGCTGAATCATCACCCAGATGACGCAATGCGGATTGCTCCACTGAAACTCCTTGACGCTGCCCTTGAGGGTGAGCGTCTTGCCGGTGTCATACACGGCAAACGAGTGATGCGCCTGGACCGGCCAGCATGCGGCGGCCGCGACGATCAAAGCACCCAGCGCTTGTTTGCAGAGTCGCTTCATGGGTCGGAACCCACCGGAACGCCATTGTGGAATTTGACAGGCGCAAATATTGCGTGGCCGTCCTTATCGACAGTCTCGCGATAGCCCTCCTGCTCGCAAACCCCTTCGACCAGGTCGAACTTCTGCTCCCGGTGGCGACGATATTTGCGCGTCGTCTTCCAGGTCTTCTCCAATAGCTTGTTCGCGGTGATCTCTAGATCGTCGGCCAACGTGTCGGCGTCGAGCAGGTGCAGCCTCTCTACGATGTGCATGTCGCCGTCATTCGGCAATCCCACTGCTTCGTTGACCGCCAGAAAGACCTCGGGAAACAGCGCGATGGTGTCCACCACCAACGTCTGCCCCTCCCAGTGTCCAATGGAGTGACCATGGAAACTCGGATCCGGATCCGCCGGGTGCGCCCGCCCGTCGGTGTAGATGCGGCGCAGACGATTGCCGTCGCCCTCACCGAGCAACGTCACGCGTCCCGGGGTCAGCAACAGTTCGAAGGCATTGTGCGTGATGAGCATGTAGCTCGGCATGCCGGTCGGAAAGCAGTGATCGATGACCGGGAACGGCCGCCCCGCTTGCTCTTCCGCGTACATATGCGCGATCTGCTTGGCAATCGCGGGCTTCCACGGCGGCGGGTTCGTGCGCTCCTGCGTGAATTGATCGATGATGACCGGCGTCCATATGCCGCTGAAATCCGGCAGTTTCGCAAGCGCCTGCCAGTCCTGCAATGTGGGCGGCTGATTGATCGGACCGTGGTCGGTCGCATTGGCGCTGCCGGCCGCCAATGCCGCGACGCAGAAAAACACTGGGATACCCGCGAACAGCGCACCACCAACGAACAGAGCGCCGCCGTGAGCGCGGGCGCGAAAATTAAAGTTACCCATGCGTCCAAAGACTACCGGAAGCCTCGCGCGAGCGCCCAGACTTATTTGAATCGCACCATGAAGCAGCGATGAATTCGCGCATGGCGTTCGAAATCCTTCGGGATGGTCGCGGCGCTCAAGTCCTCGATCATCAGATCTTCCAAGGACTGCGAATCCAGTTTGAAACGCGTGTAGTTGGTGGAAAACACCAGCCGGCCTGCGGGGCGCAACAGTTTCAACGACCTGCGGATCATTCCCACATGATCGCGCTGCACATCAAGCACGCCCGCCATGCGCTTGGAGTTGGAAAAAGTTGGCGGATCCAGAAAAATCAGGTCGAAGCGCGGACCGCGCTCGCCTTCTTCCTCGAGCCACGCCAGGCAATCCGCACGGAACAATTGATGCTCATCGCCCGTGAAACCATTGAGCAATAAGTTTTCGTGCGCCCAATCCAGGTAAGTATTCGACAAGTCGACGCTGGTGGTGCTGCGTGCCCCGCCGGCGGCCGCATACACGGTGGCGCTGCCCGTGTAGCAGAACAGATTCAAGAAATCCGCGTCCTTGGCGAAGGAGCGCAGCATCCCGCGCACCAAGCGGTGGTCAAGAAACAGACCGGTATCCAGGTAGTCGCGAAAATTCACCCAGAACTTGAGGGAGCCTTCGCGAACCGCGTGACGTTCCGCCTTGTCCTCGCGTTTTTCGTACTGTTCGGCGCCCTTCTGCGGTTTGCGCACCCGTGAATGAATTCGTGCCGCCGGCAACTGCAAAACCTCAGGCAGCACCGCCAGCACCTCGCGCCGCCGCTCGCGGGCGCTTTCCTGATTCACCGTCCCTGGCGGAGCATATTCCTGCACATAGGCATGCCGCCCTTCCCGGCCATATAGGTCGATTGCAAACGCATATTCGGGCATGTCGGCGTCATATACGCGGAAACACTCGATGTGTTCGCGCTCGGCCCAAGAATTGAGGCGCTGCAAGTTCTTGCGCAAGCGGTTGGCAAACATCTGGGCGCCGGGACGGCCTGCCCAATCTGCGCGAACCTCGTCAGCCGGTCGCTGCATGTTGGCGTCGGTCAACTCGAAGCGCAGCAGCCGGCACTCGATCGTACCGTTGAAAAAGCGATGCGTGCGTTTCGCGTAAATACCCAAATTGCGCGCCAGCGGCGGATTGCCCGTGAGGATGGCTGCCTGCCAGCCTTGAAATCGATCGCGCAACACCGTTCCCAATTCCGAGTACAGCGCCGGCAGTCCTGTTTCGGCCCCGATCCGCTCGCCGTAGGGTGGGTTGGCGACGACCAGGCCGGTTTCGCCTTTCGGCCGGATCTGATCGGCGAGCGCGCGCTTTTCCACATGCAACCAATCCGCAACCCCGGCCCGCTCGCCGTTGGCGATGGCCATGCGCACGGCCTCGGAATCGCTGTCGCAGCCCAGGATGCAGCGCCTCACCTCGCGCGCCGAGCGCCGCTGCCGTGCATCCGCACGCAGACTCTCCCACAACTCATCATCGTGACCGCGCCACCCGAAAAAGCCGAAATACTCGCGATCCATTGCCGGCGCGGCGTCCGCCGCGATCAACGCCCCCTCAGTCAGAAAGGTGCCGGAACCGCACATGGGATCCAGCAGCATCCCGCCGGCTTGCGCGATCTGCGGCCACCCGGCGCGCAGCAGCACCGCGGCCGCCACATTTTCTTTGAGGGGCGCGCGGCCGCCCTCGCTGCGGTAGCCGCGCCGGTGCAGGCTTTCTCCCGAGAAATCCAGCGATACCAGCGCCGTGCGGCCGTCCACATGCAGGTGCAGCAGCACATCGGGGCGTTCCGGCTGAATATTCGGCCGCTCGCCGGTGGAATCGCGCAGATTGTCGCAGACCGCGTCCTTGAGCAGCTGAGACCCGTAAATCGTGTGCCTGATGGCTTCGTTGCCGCCGCTGCAATCGCAGGCAAGAGTCGCCCCGGGCTTGAGATGTTCGCGCCAGTCGATGCGCTTGACGCCTTCATACACGCTCTGCGAACTACCGGCATCGATGGATCCCAGACTCAAGAGCACGCGGGTGGCCGTGCGCGACCACAGACAGGTGCGATACCCCACCTCGAGCGCGCCCTGAAACTTCACATCATGGCTGCGCTCGCGAATATCCACGGCGCCGAATTGGGCCAGCTCCTCGGCCAGCACCGAGGCTGCGCCCACCGGCGCAGTTGCAATCCAGTAGCGCACGTTGTCGCTCACGCGCACAGGGCACTGTTGCGCAAATCATGCCAATCGAGAATGGGGTGATTCGAAAAGTAGCGCAGCAAGATCCTGTAGACATCGACGTCGAACTGAGGCAGCGAGCGCTGCGTGCGGAACGCGTCAAGTTCATCCGCCGATCGGGCGCTTCCCAAATACGTCCAGTGATCGAGCACGTGCAGCTCCGCGCCGAGGGTTCCGTCGGGCGCGGTCCGGCCGCGCTCGCGCAGCGCAATGCGGCCGGGAAAGGGCCAACTCTTGATTTTCAACGAGGACAACGCCAGCTGAATCCGAGTTCGATGCAGCACGAGCGCTTCCTTGCCGACGCACGCGCCTTTGCACTTTCCGACCTGCCAGGCGAAGCAGGAACCCGGGCTCTCCTCCAGGCCCAGGATCTTGAGGCACAGTTGCCGTGCCCGCGCGATATCGCCAAGCGCCTTGCGCGCATCTTTCTCGCAATGAAACACGCCGAAGCTTTGCGCGAGATCTTCGGGCTCGAGGGAATCGATGCGCTGCGGCGTGACTCTTCCCGAGTCATCCGCCGCCAACCGCAATGTTGCGGACTCGGCGCTATCCCTGCGGCGGCGGTTGTAAAGCGGCTGCCCGAGCTTGAACCACGCCGCTTCCAGCAATAGGGCCCCGAGTTCTCCTGAGGCGGGCGCCCAATCAATGCGCCGCACCTGCGCCGTCAAGGCCGCTTCCCCGGCGCCCGTGCGCCGGTCGTCAAGCTGGCTCAACACGTGCGTGCGCAGCGAGTTGCTCCTGCCGATATACAGCAACTCATCGTTCGGGCCGAACAAGCGATAGGCGCCAGGCGCATCCGGCAATTCGTCAGCCCATTCCGGCGGCAAATGCGCCGGCAACCGAGGAGTGGCGAGCCTGGAACGGATCTGCGCGTCGCGAAAGGCGGCGTCTGGAATCTCCTGCCGCAGCTTCAACCAAAAATCCCGGAGCACCTGCGCATCGCCGAGCGCTCGGTGTCTGGATTCACAGGTCAGGGCGTGGCGCTCCATGACCGCGTCCAGATTGTGGCGAGGGTGCTCGGGGAAGAGGCGCCGCGACAATTTGACGGTGCACAAGACCTCGGCGGAAAAATCGATGCCGAGCCTGCGAAACTCCGCGCGCAGGAACGAATAGTCGAAACGCGCGTTGTGCGCGACGAACACCGCTCCTTGCAGCTTTTCGAGCACCCGCGCGGCGACTTGCGCAAAGCGTGGGGCGCCCGCAACCATCTCATTGCTGATGCCGGTAAAGGCCTGAATGGGCCGTGGAATCTCGCAGCCCGGATTGATCAACGAACTCCACTCGTCGACGACTCGATGCCCCTCCATGCGCACGATGCCGACCTCGGTGATCCGGTCATAGCCGGCACTGGCGCCCGTCGTCTCCAAATCGACGAATACGAGGCGATCAGCCGCGTCCATCGAGCGTGAGCAAGGGATAGTACAGATCGGGTCGCCGATCCCGGAACACGCCCCAAGCCTGCCGGTAGCGGCGAATCTCATCCAAATCGAAGGAGGCGGTCAGCACCGATTCGCTGGCGCGATCCGCTTCGGCGACTTTTTCACCGGTCGCCGAGGCGATGAATGAGGAGCCGTAAAAGGTCATGGTGTACTTCTCGCCCTTCTCTGTTCCGATGCGATTCGAGGCCACGAGCGGCACGATATTCGCGGCAGCGTGACCTTGCATGGTGCGCTGCCAGTGGCCGCTGGAATCGATGGTGGCATCCTGCGGTTCCGAACCGATCGCCGTGGGATAGAGCAGAATCTCGGCGCCTGCCAGCGCCATGCAGCGCGCCGCCTCCGGGAACCACTGATCCCAGCAGATGGCGACCCCCAGCTTGGCGTAGCGCGTCTCGAACACCTTGAAGCCGGTGTCGCCGGGCGAGAAATAGAATTTTTCGTGATAGCCGGGGCTTTCGGGAATATGCGCTTTGCGGTAGTGCCCGAGCACCGCGCCATCCGCATCGACCACGACCACGGAATTATAGAACGCGTTATTGGTGCGCTCGAATACGCTGATGGGCAGCACGACGCCCAGCTCGCGCGCCACGCTGCGAAAATGCTCCACCGCGGGATGCCCCTCCAGCGGTAGGGCGAGTTCGAGGTGCCGGGCAATGTGGTCCTTGCAAAAATACGGCGTCTCGAACAACTCTTGCAGGAGGATTACCTGCGCGCCGCGGCCGACCGCCTCGCGAACAAGCTTTTCGCCGCGCGCGATATTCGCGTCGCGATCCCAAGTGCACGCCATTTGCGTGGCCGCTACCGTTACCTTGCCCATTAAGAGTGATTATGCCACCCGCAGAGCGCCGATTCGTAGCCGATAGCCGAACTATTCGCCGCGGCGGTTAAAAGGTTGGCGGCGAACTCGCGCTGACGATTTCGCATTCCTCGCGGCCGAAGTTGCGGAAGCGATGCGGCAGGGAACTCTTGAAATAATAGGCGTCCCCGACCCCTAGAATGCGCGATTCGCCGCCCACGCTGACTTCGATCTTGCCCTTCACGATCACGCCGCCTTCCTCGCCGGTGTGGGTGAGCATCTCCTCACCGGTGTCCGCGTTGGGGGCATAGCGTTCGTGCAGGATCGACATACTGCGTTTGGCCAGGCGGCCGCCCACCAGGCGCAACTCGACACTCGCCGTGCCGATATCGGGCAATTGCTCGCGCGGGAAGAACACCTGCGGCTTGCCGCCCAATTCCAGGGTGAAAAAATCGGCGAGCGCCATCGGAATGCCGTCCAGCACCTTTTTCAACGAACCGACCGAGGGGCTGACCCGATTCTGCTCGATCAGGGAAATCAGCCCGTTGGTCACGCCGGCCCGCTTCGCCAATTCGCGCTGCGACAGCCCGTACATCTGCCGCACGGCCTTAAGATGGGTACCGACGTCCAAGCTCATGTTGTCTATTATAATAGACAGATTGGGCTAAAGCTCGGCTATTATTGAGCTGAGTGTCGATTTTCCTTATCATCGGCAGCGCCATCCGTCGATTCCTATTTGCAAGGACCCCTCATGAACGCCCAGCTCACACCCGCCGTAAGAACCCCCGAACTCGACGCTTTTTGGATGCCGTATACCGCCAACCGCCAATTCAAGGCCAACCCGCGGCTGCTGGCGCGCGCGCAAGGAATGTATTACTGGACCCACGACGGGCGCGAGATTCTCGATGGCGTCGCCGGCCTGTGGTGCGTGAATGCCGGTCATGGACGCCGCGAAATCACCGAGGCCGTCACGAAGCAACTCGAGACCATGGAGTTCGCGCCCACTTTCCAAATGGGGCACCCGATCGCCTTCGAACTGGCAAACCGCCTGGCCCAGATCGCGCCTCCCGGCCTGGATCGCGTTTTCTTCACCAATTCCGGCTCCGAGTCAGTGGACACGGCGCTCAAGATCGCCATTGCATACCATCGCGCGCAGGGCGCCGGCCAGCGCACGCGGTTCATCGGCCGCGAGAAGGGCTACCACGGCGTGGGCTTCGGCGGCATGTCCGTCGGCGGCATGGTCAACAATCGCAAAGTCTTTGGCTCATCGATGCTGCCCGGCGTGGATCACCTGCCGCATACGCTGGATATCGAGCACAACGCTTTCTCGCGCGGATTGCCGCAATGGGGCGCGCATCTTGCGAACGAACTGGAGCGGCTGATCGGCCTGCATGACGCCTCGACCATCGCCGCCGTCATCGTCGAACCGATCTCCGGATCCGCGGGAGTCGTGTTGCCGCCGGCGGGTTATTTGAAGCGGCTGCGGGAAATCTGCGACAAGAATGACATTCTGCTGATTTTCGACGAAGTGATCACAGGCTTTGGCCGGGTCGGAAAACCCTTTGCGTCGCTGGCGTTTGATGTCACCCCGGATCTGATGACCACTGCCAAAGGCCTGACGAATGGCGCCGTGCCCATGGGCGCGGTATTTTCCCATCGCAAGATTTACGACGCACTCATGAAGGGTCCCGAGAATACGATCGAGCTGTTTCACGGCTATACCTACTCGGCGCACCCGGTCTCCTGCGCCGCCGCGCTGGCGACACTCGATGTGTACGCGAAAGAAGGGCTGCTGACGCGGGCCGCAAGCTTGGGCGGGCATCTGGAAAACACCCTGCACGGATTGCGCGGTCTTCCGCATGTCATCGATATCAGAAACTACGGCCTGATCGGCGGCGTCGAGCTCGAGCCGCGGCAAGGCAAACCCGGCGCTCGCGGCTACGAGGTGTTCCTCAAATGCTTCGAACGCGGCGTGTTCGTGCGTCAGACCGGCGATACCATCGCCATGTCGCCGCCGCTGGTCATCGAGACCAAGCAGATCGATCGCATCGTGGAAACCCTGGGTACGGCGATTCGCGAAACAGCCTGATTCTCAGAAGCCTGCCCGCGCAATCGATCGGACAGCCTCCTAGGATTTGGGTTCGAAGATCGAATACCACTTCTTGCAGGGTTCGGTCACTTCCCAGATACCCTCGAAACCGGCGGGGACGACGAAGGCGTCCCCCGCCTTGAATTCATGTTTTTCCCCCGACGCCGATTCGATTCGCACACGTCCCTCGATGAGCACGCAAAATTCATGCTCGGTATAGCGAACGCGCCATTTGCCGGCGGTGCTGGTCCAGATCCCGCAGAAAAATTCCTGGCTCGCGTCGGTGTACTGATTCGATACCCTCGTTCGCGGAATACCGGCAAGAATATTCTCGTGCGAAGGATTCGCGGACTCTCCGGTCTGAAAACGGTCGAGAACCACAAGCTTGGGATGCACGCTCATGGCCTATCGTAGGCTGAGGGTGCGCGCATAAACAAGTGCGGCCCGGAGCAGTCCACGCTCCGGGCCGCCTTATCTCATCGCTATCCATCGCAGCCGGTGCTTTCGACCTGCGCAACTGCCGGCGCGCTCTCCATCTGAAGCGTCAATCGCACCTTTCGTTCCAGCGCGTAGCCGTCGTCGTCGGATGCGACGCTCTGGCTCTTGCCGTAAGCGTTGACCTCCAGTACATCCTCCCTGACTCCTGCGGCCAGCAAGAGGTCGCGCACCGCATTGGCCCGATCCTGCGAAAGCTTCAAATTCGTGTCGATGGTTCCGCGCGGATCCGCGTAGCCATCCACCCGAATCTTAAGGGCCGGCGATTTTGCGGCCGCCTGAGCCAACATCTGGATCTGATGGGCGATATCCGGCGTGATCTCGGCACTGCCGGTACGAAACAGCACATCGCCTTGCAACCCGTCAAGAATCTCGGCGCCATCGCCTTTGGCGGATTGCACACTCGCAATCTTTTTCGACAGATCATCCAGTTTGCCGCTCAAGGATTGATTGCTGTCCGCAAGCTGGGTGTTTTGATCCGCCAAGGTCGACTTTTCCGCCTGCAACGCCGACTTGTCATTCTCCAGCAAGGCAACCTTTGCCTCTGCCTTCGAGGCCTCGCCGGCGCGATGAACCCGGTTGCCGAGCCAGGTCCCGAGACCGGCACCCACAACGGCGCCAACGGGGCCGGCCGCAAACGCTCCGATGATCCCGCCGGCCAGGAATCCGACCGGCTCCTGTGGAGGTGCGGGCTTGGGCTCGCCGGCCAAGGCCACACCGCTGAGTCCCATCAATCCAATCGTCCAAACCCATCTGGAATATCTCGTGCCCATGACAATCTCCTCGCTGCGCCACTCGAGGCGGCGACCGCCGCCTCATGGGTGCCATTACAGTCCTCGATTCAGGCGGCGCACCGCCTTCAGTCGTGGCAAATCATGGCGAAGCGGCGATGAAAGAGGGCTGAGAAGCCAAGGCTCAAGCCTTCAGCGAGAAAGGCGTGAAGTTCGTATCAATGTCGTAGTAGTCCTCGTTTTCGGCCTTCTTGAGAAAGGCGACCACGCGATACGTCAGGGGCGTCGCAAGAATCTCCCATCCGCTCTTCAATGCGTACTGTGTGAACATGATCACGATCAAGTGCGCGGTGGGCGTGCGACCGTAGAAGGCGAGCAAGTAGAAGATGATTGAATCCACCAATTCGCCGCACAGCGTCGAGCCGATGATGCGGGTCCACAGCCAGCGGCCGTGCGTCCAGATCTTCATCTTCGCGAGTACATAGCTGTTCACGAAGGTGCCGCATAAGAACGCGGTGATCGAGGCCACCACGATCCGCGGCGTGTTGCCGAAGATCGCTTCGACCGCCGGCTGGTTGGCGAGCGACGAGGTCGAAGGCGGCAAATTCACCACGACCGCCGCCATAATTGAGGCAAATGCCAACGCCGTAAATCCCGCCCAAACCACGCGCCGGTCGCGCGCGTAGCCATACACCTCGGTCAAGATGTCCCCGAAAATGTAAGAGATCGGGAAGAACAACACGCCGGCAAGAAAAGTCACGGTACGCCGACAATCGGTACCTGAATCGTCGTTTCTTTTGCAGGCCCAATGAGATTGGAACAGAGCAGAACGCAGACATACGCCGCCATCACGAAATCGTAGTACTTGAATTGACGCGGTTTGGATTCAGCGGCCATATCACCGCAGTGTAGCCGCTGGCAGGCGGATTTGCCGACGATATGTAATACCGGCTGAACCACCTTGCTCCACCGTCGCGTTTTGGCGAAGACCATCACATCAAGGAGAGTGCCGGTACGGTAGATATAGGGCTCAAATATCGAGTAGCGGATTTATGGAGCAGGGCAAACCCTTAATGGCAACGGATAGTCCGCTTGTCGATTTCGATGCTGTCTGTCAAAAGGTGCGCGCTGCGGTTGAGCCGAACCGCACCCATGCCGTTTCCTTGCACGACGAGCTCGGCGAGATGCTATGGCTGAGCGAAAGCTCAATGGGCCCCGACGAGCACAATGCGGTCCGTGAAGCGGCCGAAACCTTTGCCGACCCCAGCAGTGATTCCTTACTCGCCATCGACCTGGGTGATGCCCGATCCGCGGTGATGATTCGCGCGCTCAACAATCGGCGCGCGATGGTCGGATTGGTCATGATCATAATGGACACCCGCATCGTCTCTCTTGGCTTGACGAAATTATTGACGCCGAAGCTGCAACGGGCGCTGGCCCAATTTGCCGGGATGCGTCCGGACCGCGCGCCGCCGCCGACAAAGCCCGAAGCATCGGATTTGGAGATCGTACTAACCGAGCCCGCGGCACGACCGGTCGCGGCGGCCTCTCCTCCGGCCAAGGTCCCCGCACCGCCGGCGGCGCGGGCGGCCAAGGCACCCGCGGCGCAAGCGCCGGTCGGAGTCGGACCAAAAACCATCGCAGCCCAGCTTCAGCAAATCGCCTCGCGCACGCCTGCGCGTCCCGCCAGCCCCCCGGCGCCCACGCGCCCCGCCACCTATATCAGTCACGTCAGTGCTGCCCGCCCCCAGAGCCCCGCCCGCCCCGAAGCACCAGCCCGCGCCCCTCGGCCCGAGCAGGCCGCACGCCCCGCAAAGGAGTCTCCCGCCCGCCAGGAACCCATCGCGCGACCCGAGAATCCCGCGCGCGCCCCGATTCAGCCCCGCACCGCCGCTGAATTGGAACTGTCGTTCGAATTGAATAAGGCACCGTCGAAAGGAGTGCCGCCGGAGATCGATCGCCTGAACGCGGCGCTGCGCAAGAGCCCCATCGCTTTGCACGTGCAGCGTCTGGTGCCGTTGAGCAAGGGGGGGCAACTTAAACGTTACGAAGTGTTGCTGCGCTCCGGCCCCGAGGCGGTGCAGAACGTCGCGCCGCAAGCCATGCTGAAGTCCGCGGTCGAGAACGGCCTCGGTTCCATGATCGACCGGCGGGTCATTTCGGAGCTCATCGGTTGGTTGGTGCGTCATCCGGAAATCTGGCAGGCGAACGAGGTCATGTTTTCCGTGAATCTCACGACCACCGCGCTGCACGATGAACACTTCATCAAATTCATCGAATTGTGCCTGGCCAAATCGTCCTTGCCGAAGGGAACGATTGCCTTCGAAGTCGACGCGGCGACAGCGCTCGATCTTTCCGACAAAATCAGCGACGTCGCAACCGCGATGCACCGCCTCGGCTGTCCGCTGATTCTCGATGATTTCAAGTTGCGCACGGAATGTTTCGAATTGATGCGCCTGCCGGGAGTCCGCTACGTGAAGCTCGCGCCCGAGATCACCGCGAAAATGCGCACCGACAAGGTATCCCAAGCCGCCATCACGGGTGTCGTACAGATGGCCCGCGTGCTGGGAATGCACACCTGCGCCAAGCGAACCGAGAGCTCGGCCGAACAGGAGTGGCTGACCGCTCTCGGCGTCGACTTCGTGCAATCGAATGCCCTGTCGCCGCCGGTCTCGATCGAGACCTTGCTGAAGGCCTCCAATTCCAAGATCTAAGCCTGAAGCCCGCGCGATGGGTTATCTGGCAACGACCAAATCACCATCGGCCAGCGAATCGGCCGGATTCAAGATGATTCGATCGTCGGGCTCAATGCCGCTCGAGATCGCCACGCTGCTGCCGAAATCCGTGCCCAGGCTCACCGCGGCCAGGCGTACGCGGCCGGCCGCATCAACCACCGCGACACGCGGCCCCGCGGGCCGGAACAGCAGCACATTGGTGGGCACCAGCAAGGCGGTGGCGTCCTGCTTGATCGGCAGGCTGGCCTGCACGTACGCCCCTGCAAGCAGTGCACCGTGAGGGTTGGGCACCCTTATCTCGACTTGCATGGTCCGAGTGGCAACATCGATCGCGCGCGCCGTGCGGGCGATGGTGCCCTGATATTCCTGGCCGGCGTGCTCCGGCAGACTGACCGTCGCGGCGTCGCCAGTCTTGACCTGGCTTGCATAGACCTGCGGAACGTAAACATATAGACGCAGAGGATCGGTCTGCGCGATGGTGAACAGTGTTTTGCCCGCGCCGCCATTCCCCGCATCGACCAAATCCCCGACATCAATGCTTCGACTGGTCACCACTCCTGCGAAGGGCGCAACGACCTGGTTGAAGTTCTGCAAATTGCGCAATCGCGCGGTGTTCGCCTTGGCCGAGGCGAGATTGGCCTGCGCTTGTTGGTAGGCGCTCAAGCGCTCATCCAAATCTTGTTGCGACACCGAATCGCTTTCCCGTAGGGTTTTCCAGCGCTCCGCCGTGCTCTTCGCAAGACTCTCGCCCGCCGCCGCCTGCTGCTGCGCGGCGATCGCTTGCGACAACTCCTCGTCGACCTCCGGCGCCGCGATGATCGCCAGCAGCTCACCCTTCGCGACTTCACTGCCGATGTCCTTGAGCCATCGCAGGATGTAACCGTTGCTGCGCGCATACACTTTGGCTTCGTTGATTCCCTGCAGCGTGCCCGGCAAGGTCAAAGGCAGTCCAGCGGCGTTTGCCTTCGGCTTTATCGTGGTGACGTATTGTTTGGCATGTATCTCGGTGGAGGACTGCAGCGCGCGCGCTTGGAAGCTGCGCGCGCCGAGCACGATGATGCCTCCCACCAGAAGAGCACCGAAAATTCCGCCCACGATAAGCTTGGCTCGCGACACGGCCGAGGCCGGCTGGGCGTTGGGCATATCAGACATTTCCTTCCGCCAGCGGCTCGTCGGGGAAGAGCGCGTTCTTGCGCTGCTCGAGTCGCCGATGAATTCCGGCAAAAATGACCGGCACGAAAAATAGCGTGGAGACGGTGGCAAACAGAAGACCACCGATCACCGCGCGACCCAGGGGGGCATTCTGCTCGGCGCCCTCGCCCAGTCCCAACGCCATCGGAATCATCCCGATGATCATCGCCAGGGCGGTCATCAAGACCGGCCTGATGCGCGTGGCGCCGGCATCGCGGGCAGCACTGATTGGGTCCAGCCCTTCATTCATGCGCTGGCGGGCGAATGACACGATCAGGATGCTATTCGCGGTGGCGACTCCCATGGTCATGATGGCGCCGGTCATTGCCGGTACGCTCAAGTTTGTGGCGGTCAGAAACAACATCCAGCAGATTCCGGCCAGCGCCGCCGGCAACGCGGTAATGATAATGAATGCATCGATCCAGGACTGAAAATTCACCACAATCAACAAATACACCATGACGATCGCCATCACCAGCCCCACTCCTAGCTCGATGAAGGATGTGCGCATGGTCAGCGCCTGACCCCGCAATTGGATGGTGGCGCCGCGCGGGAGCTGTGGCCGCATTTCATCGGTGAGCTTTTTGACTTTGGTGGTAATGCTGCCGAGATCCTTCCCCTGGACGCTGACATAGACATCGGTGGCGGCCGCCCCATTGTAGCGGGACGCGACCGCGATCTGGCTGGTCGGTTTGACGGTCACCAGATTGCTGAGCAATTGCGGTGCGCCCCCCGCGGGCCCGCGAACCGGTGTTTTCAACAACGAATCGAGACTGTCGACCGCATATTGCGGAGACTGCGCGGTCAGGGTGTACACGATGCCGTTGGACGGATCCAACCAGAAGGCGGGCGAGGTTTGCGAGGTGCCCGAGGTGGATATCAGCAGGTTCTGGGCCACATCGTTGGCGGTCAAATCCAGCCCCTGCAGCTGGGTTCGGTCCATGCGCAAAGCCAGGGTCGGCAGATCGAGCCGCTGATGAATGTGCGTATCCACCGCCCCGGGGATCTGCTTGATCTGCTTCATGAGTTTCGCGGCGAGCTCGTAATTGGCGCGTAAATCGGCGCCCGTGAACAGCACGTCGATGGCTGCGGGAAGCCCGAAATTTAAGATTTGCGTGACCATATCCGCCGGCTGGAAGAAAAACTCCACGCCGGGGAAGCGTTGCGGAAGTTCGCGCCGCATCTGCTCGATGTAGTACTGGGTGGAGCGGTGACCTTCTTTGAGTGACACCTGTATCTCGCCGTCCAGCGTGCCGAATGTCCCGGCATTGCTGTAAGTGTTGTTGATGCCGCTGCTGGATACGCCAAGGTTGTCGAGCACCGCGCCCAACTCACCCTGCGGTACGATGGTGCGAATGACGGCCTCGATTTCATCGGCCGCCCGCGCGGTCTCCTCGATGCGCGTTCCGGTGGGCATGCGCATATGCATACGAATCTGTCCGGCGTCGACGCTCGGGAAGAAATCCCTGCCCATGATGAATACCAGAGCACAAGACAGCACGCAAAAACCCAGGAATGAGGCGGCAAACAGGCGCCGCTGCCGGAGCACCGCGGCGAGAATGGCGCTGTACCCGGCCCGCATCTTTTCAAATTGCTCATTGAATGCGCGATATGTCCGCTGCAACAGGCTCGGCCGCTCATGCGCGTGCGCCGGGGTGTGGTCCATGAGCAGCATGACGAGAGTCGGCACCAAGGTGCGCGACAGCAGGTACGAGGCGAGCATGGCAAATACCACCGCCTCCGCAAGCGGCGCAAACAGATAGCGCGCGACGCCGGTGAGAAAGAACATCGGCACGAACACGATGCAAATGCACAATGTCGATACCAGGGCCGGAATCGCAATTTCACCGGCGCCGTCCAGGATGGCCTTGTGCAAATCCGATCCCATATGAATGTGGCGCTCGATATTCTCGATGGTCACGGTGGCATCGTCGACCAAGATGCCGACGGCCAGCGCCAGCCCACCCAAGGTCATGATGTTCAACGTCTCGCCCACGATGTACAGCGTGATGATCGAGCAGAGGATCGACAGCGGAATCGACACCGCGATGATGCAGGTGCTGCGCCAGTTGCCCAGGAACACCAGGATCAGCATGGCGGTCAGCAGTGCCGCTATCACCGCCTCGCGCACGACGCCGTTGATGGCGGCCCTGACGAACTTGGATTGATCGAAAAGCGGCGTGATCGTCAAATCCTTCGGCAGAATCTGGGCCACGGCCGGCAATTTGCCAAGCAGCGTTGCGACGATGTCGAGGGTCGAGGAACCGCCGTTCTTGATGATCGACATCAGCACGCCCCGCTCGCCGTTCTGCCGCACGATGTTGGTCTGCGGTGAGAATCCGTCGCGAACGTGAGCCACCTCGGACAAAAAGGTGGTGACGCCATTTTTTGTCACCACGGGAATGCGATTCAGCCCGGCGATGGTATCGGGCGAACCGTTCAGGCCGATCGCGTATTCGATTGCGCCGATTTTCACCGTGCCGGAAGGCAGAATCAGATTTTGCGCGCCGATGGCATTCACCACATCGCTCGGCGACAGGCCCTTCGCGAGCAGCGCCGCGGAGTCGAGATCCACGGAAACCAGCCGTGTTTTTCCGCCATAGGGATAGGGTATGGCAACGCCGGGAATGGTCACGAGCTGCGGCCGCAGAAAATTGAAGGCGGCATCGAACAATGCCGGTTCCGACATCGTGGGACTGGATAAGCCCAGCTGGATGATCGGAACCGAGGAAGCCGAATACTTGATCACCTGGGGTGGCTGCGAACCGGGTGGAAGCTGGCGCAGCTGCAGCTGCTCGACCGCAACGACCTGGGCGACGGCGACCGGTACGTTTGCGTTGGGCTGAAGGAAAACCTTGATGACCGCGAGACCCGCCAGGGATTGCGACTCGATGTGTTCGATATCGCTGACCGAGGTGGTCAGGAAGCGCTCATTGTTCGCGGTTATGCGCTGAC
This sequence comes from uncultured Gammaproteobacteria bacterium, assembly GCA_963831765.1. Taxonomy (GTDB): domain Bacteria; phylum Pseudomonadota; class Gammaproteobacteria; order Steroidobacterales; family Steroidobacteraceae; genus Bog-1198. The sequence continues at coordinate 546,273 of CAWHRH010000004.1, read as the reverse complement.
CCATCTCCTGTGCGGACAATCCGCCGTAGGTCCAGATGATGCTGATGACCGGGACATTGATTTCGGGAAAGATGTCGACGGACATCTTCAGCAACACGAGCGGCGTTGCGAGCAGAATCAACAGCGCCATCACCAAGAAAGTGTATGGGCGCCGGAGCGCAACTTGGACGATCCACATTAACTAAATGACCCCTTTGCCTAATGTTTGCCGATGCCGGACCTTAAATCAACACGCCGTTCGGCGCGCTCAAATCGGAGCCCCTTGCAAATCGTTGGAAACAAAGCAAACTACACCAGTCTGCAACGAGACACCGGGACCGGGCTAAGTGTTTTGTTAGTCCCATGAAGTTCGGTTCCGGATCCCGTTAGAATAAATCACCATGATATTCACCGCACTGATCGTTGCCTGCTTCCTGCTTGGTCTGTTGATTTTCTTTGCTGCGATCGGCCGCTTGCGGCGCCGGCGCATCATGGGCGGCCTGACGCAGGGTGCAATTGCACTGATATTGCTTTTGGCGGCCGCTTGCGCGGGCCTCATCGGCAGCAATTTGCGCAGCTATCAGCGCTTGAGCTTCGAACAGGCCGCCGGCGAACTGCAATTTGCCAAGGTCGGAGAACGGCAGTTCAACGCAGATTTGAGCTTCCCGGACGGCGAACATGCGAATTTCGTCTTGCGCGGAGATGAGTGGCAGGTCGATGCGCGGGTGCTCAAATGGCATGCCTTTGCCAATCTCCTGGGATTCGACGCGGCCTACCGTCTGGAGCGCATCAGCGGCCGATACACGCGCATTGAGGATGAGCGAAATTTGCCGCGCACGGTCTACGAGCTGCATGCTCCCGGCAGCGTCGATCCCTGGGAGCTGATTCACCGCTATCGCTCGTGGGTGCCGTGGATGGATGCGCTCTACGGCAGTGCAACTTTTCTGCCGATGGCGGACGGCGCACTGTATGAAATCAAGGTTTCGCAAAGCGGTTTGATCGCGCGGCCGTTGAATCAAGCCGCCCGCGATGCGTCCGGCAATTGGCACTGAAGCGACCCTCGTGAAACGACTGACACTACTTGAGAAGATCCTTGCCAGCATCCTGGGATTGCTGCTGATCTTAGGCAGCGTGGCCTGGTGGAAAACACGGCCGCCGACGCTCGAGGCACGGAAGCAGGCCGTGGAGGCCATCACCACCACCGATTTGGTGGATCAAACGACCTACACGACCGCGCAGCGCCTGGCGCGGCTGGCGCTCACGCTCGAGGAGCAGATTCTGGCGCAATCAGCGTTGCGCATCGCGGATCATGAGCTCGACCTGGCGTTCTCGGAGGCGCTGATTGATGCGGAAGCTCATCCGCCAGCCTTGAATTCAGATGCGCAGGCAATCCAGGCGCTCATCGTCAAGTCGCAGTCATCGCTGAACGCCGATCAGCAGCAGATCAGCAATCTGACCGCCGCGGTTGCACAGGCCAAGCCCGCACAGAAAGACGAGCTCCAGAACCAATTGGATGTTGCCCAATCGCAATTAGAATTGGATAAAGATGAGTTGGACCAGGCCAACCAGGACTTGGCGGATGCGGGCGGCAACCCGCGGCAGCAAATCGAGTCGATGATGCAGGAGCATGACGCGCGATCAAAAGCGCGCGCCTCTGCGGTTGCCACAAAAGCGCTGCCGGTCAATACCGGAGGCGGAGCAGTAGCAAGGATTCGTAGCTGGAGAGAGCTCTGGCAAAAACGGCAGGAAATCGAGGATGGCAGAACGGGCGCGCACGAGAAGGCCGACGCCCTTCGGCAGAAACGTACGGCGATGGCAACGAGCCTTGAATCCGCCAAGAGCCAGACCTCAAATGCCTCCGCGCAGCAGCAGCTAACAAAGTCCATCGCGGCGGATCAGAAGATACTGACTCAGCTGGATAAGCGGATCACGGATCAACGTAAGCTGTCCCACATCTATCGCGAGTGGATATTGCTGGCCGAACTCGATTCGAGGAATCTGGCGCACGCCATCCTGCTCGATGCGCTGATCGTCATCCTGGTATTGATCGCCTTGATGCTGCTCGATGGCTGGCTGCAGCGCTTCCTCGAGCGCCCGACTCTGGATCGCAGGCAGGTCGAAACGCTTCGCAGCCTTACCCGCGTGAGCCTTCGCGTCGTCGGCTTTCTGATCATTTTGTTGATTGTCATCGGCATCCCCAGTCAATTTGCGACCACCATCGGCATCGTTGGCGCGGGCCTGACGGTGGCATTAAAGGATTTCATCGTCGCATTTTTCGGCTGGTTGGTTCTCATGGGCCGCAACGGCATCCGTATCGGCGATTGGGTGGAAATCAACGGCGTCAGCGGCGAGGTCACCGAACTCGGCATGTTTCATACCGTGTTGCTGGAGACCGGAAACTGGAGCGACACCGGACACCCGACAGGCCGCCGGGTTACCTTTACCAATAGCTTTGCCATCGAAGGACACTACTTCAATTTTTCCACCTCTGGCCAGTGGCTCTGGGACCAGCTGCAGGTGGTGGTACCCATCGGGCGCGACCCTTACCCCATCGTGGAGGCCATCACCAAGCAGGTGGTCGAGGTCACCCGCGAGAGCGCGCGTCAGGCCGAGAGCGAATGGCAAAAGGCCGTTCCCGGACAGCGCACCAAGGTGTTTTCCGGCACGCCAGGCATCAATGTGAAACCCGTGGTGGGCGGGGTGGAGATCGCGATCCGCTACATCACGCGCGCCAACGAACGATACCAACTGCGCGCCAAACTCTATCAGGCGGCGGTGGATATTCTGGGAGAGAAACCGGCAAGCGCCGGCTAACTTGAGGAGAAATGGGATGCGGCTGCTTATTGATTGGCTGATCGCCTGGCCGGAACGGGTAGCTCAACATCTGATGTGGCTGGCGCCGCTGTTCGCCAGAATCACGGTGGGCTGGGTGTTTCTCCTCAGCGGCTGGGGCAAACTCAATAACCTGCCGCAAGTGACAGAGAATTTCATCGGGTGGGGCATTCCTTTTCCGCACTTCTTTACACCGCTCACCTCGGGTATCGAGTTTTTTGGCGGCCTGTTCCTTCTCCTGGGACTGCTCACCCGCATCTCCGCCGGCGCGCTGGGCATCACGATGATCGTGGCGATCAAAGCGGCCAAATGGGCTGACATCGACTCGCTCGAGACGCTGCTCGGATTCGACGAATTCGAATATCTGGCGCTGTTCCTGTGGCTCGCGATAGCGGGTGCGGGCTCGATTTCGCTCGATCATTTGTTGATGCGAAAGGCCCAGCCCACCAAATCTTAAGATGTCTTGAGGTCCGGCCTTACGGTCCTCCGCTATAATACTCACCTGCTCCGCGCCGGCTTAGCACAGTGGTAGTGCAACGGTTTTGTAAACCGTAGGTCGGGGGTTCGAATCCCTCAGCCGGCAAACCTCCTTAGAAAATTTTCAACAACGTCGCGAAGTCCCTACCGCATGGCTGCGGCAATTCGAACCCCCGACGGACAAAAAGAGGGTTCGACAACTTCGCCGCCAGGCGAAGTTGAACGCCGGCGTCCTCGACGGCGGCCCCGAAGGGGCGAGGCGCGTAGCGCCGAGTAATCCCTCAGCCGGCAAACCTCCTTAGAAAATTTTCAACAACGTCGCGAAGTCCCTACCGCATGGCTGCGGCAATTCGAACCCCCGACGGACAAAAAGAGGGTTCGACAACTTCGCCGCCAGGCGAAGTTGAACGCCGGCGTCCTCGACGGCGGCCCCGAAGGGGCGAGGCGCGTAGCGCCGAGTAATCCCTCAGCCGGCATTCATAAAATTTAATATAATCAATAAGTTATGAGTTTTGGGTAACTAAACGGGCGAAATTTGAGGCCCAATTTGCACACCAAGTTGCACCATGGGAACGACCGTAATCGCAACCCTCAGGAGACGGTGGCGAATGACCGGTATCCGGCACCTCAATGGTCACGTCGGTGAGCGATAAATGCAGTACCCCCAGTACATATTGGCGGGCCGCCTTGATCCGGACCAACCCATTTGCACAAGCCGATTCGCTATCAGCGTCGTCATGATTCCGTGACCGACGACATATACCGAGTCATGTTGTCGCGCAAGATCGACCAGGCGATCCGCAGCTACCGCGGCCCGCATCGGGGCATTAGACATTGATTCGGTGCTCCGCGCGTACCCGAAATACCATGCGACTCGGAAGATCGCCAGCCAAATCGTGATTGGCAATGCGGGAAACAACCAATCCGGATGAGGCATGCCAGCTTCACTGATCAAGTCTTCGGTCACGAGCAATTGCGATGAAGCAATCAACTGCGCGGACTGATAGCTGCGACGAAGGGAACTGCTTACGATGACTTTGCAGCGTGCCGCAGCAAGCGAGGTAGACAGCGGAATCTGGCCCCTCAGTATTCCGCCCTCATTGAATGCGGCAATCCATTGCGCGAGCTTGCAGGGGGCTATCCATTTTGACTGATCAAGTACTGGTCTTCCGTGACGCCCGAGAACAATCTCCATCCACGCTCTTCTACCTTGAAACAGCGCATTCCGCTAGCGGCGCTTCACGACCACCCCTACCAGTCATCGGCGACCGTCGGTTATCGGGAACTCAAAACGTGGGTGTTATCCTGACATTACGATCATTCCGCGGCCATCGCAAAGAAGTTGCGGTACCGCTCGAATAGTTACGAGCCGTCGATTCGTGCGGCTGCAACGGATTTCATCCGGGTGATCAAATCTTCGGGCCTTCGAGCACGCGAACCCCGTGTCTGGCTGGCACAGCCATGAACTTCTCAAGATCGCCGGGGTACTCGGCATTGATGCGATTGCTCTCCCGAAAGAACGCGGCGGCGCCGGGATGGGACGTGAACGACAGGACGGTTGCCGTGCCTCCTCGGCTTGCGAAGCGGTGCGGGCTATCGGCAGGGAAGTGAACGAATGTACCAACCGGCGCGTGCATATCCTGCTCGCCCGTGTTGAAGATGAGTTCGCCCAGCAGAACGTAAAACGCCTCGTCCCACGGGTGGGAATGCAGCGGCGGTCCCGCGCCCGGCGGGATAACCTGGACAAAGACTTCGTAAGAGCCGGTTTCCTCACCCGCGGCCAACACCGTGAATTGCTCCCCTATCATATTCATGGTTTCGTTGGCGCCGTCACGATTGCGGACGATGAGCTTGCGCATGACCCTTCCTTCGATGACCGAGAGACCCTACAAAGTGTACTCGCAGCAAGTTTGCAAAGCGCGGGCCAAGGGTAACTAAAAACCTGGCTCGCGATAGGCCACATGTCCTGCGAGCGACCGTGCAATGACAAGGCATCTAGGCCGCAACATCATCGCCAATAAGCTCGTAGACGTTCCCGTCGGGTGCTCTGAAGTGCTGCCATATCTTGCCGGAGGCACGCTGTGGCTCCGGATAGATGAACTCAACTCCAGCGGCAAGCAATCGACTCTGCGCGACCCCGAAGTTGTCGACCTCAAAGGCTACCACCGGACCTTTGTCGAAGAACTCGTGGTGTCCGTCCTTCGGGCCGTAGACATGGACTTCGGTGCCGTCTTGCAGCTTGAACCTTCCGGACGAGTCGTCGATGGACAGAACCTCCAGGCCCAGTACGTCTCGATAGAACTCGTTCATTGCGTCGAGCTGCTGAGTCTTTGATCCTATCCAGCCGAGGCGAGTTACTTTCATTGCAAGACTCGAAAGATGGGCTATGTAGCCTAGCTAGGCGGCTGGGCCGGTTGATCTCCCTTTGGAGCTTACCGCAGCTCGGTAATGGCGGCTAAGCGGCAACCTAAACACGGCCCTCGATGACTGCAGTTGAGATGCCGATATGCTTGCTCCAAAGCAACCCTTCGTGCATCGTTTGTTCGCTAGGTACTTCGTTTTGCATTTTGCTTTCTGCATGGCCACCTCACCGATGTCCTATACCTCAGTTCTACGATGGAGATAACTCATGAGGCCAACTTGGATACTCGCTATCGCCGGTTCTTTCGCAGCTTTCGTCGCTGCACAAAACTCACCGTCTCCGGCGCTGTCAAGCGAGATTCACGATCACACGAGTGCAATGGCCGCGGATGTCCCCCTGCCAGCAACGGTGCTGGCCTGGTCCACGGGGGCTCGTCTTTTTGACGGCCTCGGAAATTATCACCGCACCGTGAGCACCAGGTCACCGGAAGCGCAGCGATATTTTGATCAGGGAATGCGGTTGCTTTGGGGATTCAATCACGATGAATCGACGCGATCCTTTGCGCGTGCACTGGAGCTCGATCCATCCTGCGCCATGTGCGCATGGGGCGTCGCCCTGACAGTGGGTCCGAATTACAACGTACCCATGTTGGCAGGAGCACGCGCAAAGATCGCTTTCGAAGCAACAAAGCGCGCTCAATCTCTAGCCAGTTCCGCTGCGCCGGTCGAGCGGGCACTCATATCTACTCTCGCACAGCGCTACCCGAACGCCGAGCCGCTTGATTCTCAGAGTACCGCCCCGATTCTGACGGCGCATGCCGCCGCCATGCATGCGGTTGCTCGCCGCTATCCTGACGACCTGGATGTGCAGACGTTGTATGCCGAGTCCATGATGAACGTGCATGCATGGAAACTCTGGAACCCCGACGGAACGCCGGCCGAGGGAACCACGGAAATCATCTCCACGCTGGAGAGCGTGCTCAAGCGTGACCCGATGCACATGGGTGCACTCCACTATTACGTTCATGCGCTGGAAGCATCGCCGCATCCCGAAAAAGGCCTTGCGGCAGCCGCCCGGCTTCGCACCCTTGCGCCGGCAGCAGGTCATCTCGTGCATATGCCTGCGCACATATACCATCGGGTAGGCCGGTACGAAGAATCCGCGCAAGCGAACCGTCAGGGCGCCGCCGCCGATGTAGCTTATCTTGCAACGACAAATCCGATCGACTACTACCCAGCCATGTACGTGAGCCACAACTATCAGTTCCTGGCTTACTCGGCCGCGGCGGAAGGCCGCGAAGCGGAGACGCTTGATGCGGTGCGTCGCTCGAGGGCCAGTGTGTCGGACGCGCAGCTAAAGGAGATGCCTGGCACCGATTGGTATGTTGCAGAGCTCTACACCGCACCGGTGCGCTTTGGACAATGGGATGTGCTGCTCGCGGAAGCGCCCCCTCCGCCGGGTTCAGCCAGCCTAACCGGTGGCTACCTCTACGCAACGTCGGTCGCGCTTGCCGCAAAGAATCGACCGGCAGAGGCCCGCGAACGATTGGCGCGACTCGACAAGCTGATCGCCGCACTGCCCGCGGATGAGCCGGCCGGACAAAACACTCTAAGCGACGTTCTCGCGATCGCCCGTCGGGTTTCCGCGGCGCGCATCAGCTCCGCCGAAGGTCGTAGCGAGGAGGCGATTCGAGATATGCGCGAGGCGGTCCAGCTCGAGGACGGATTAGCATACGACGAACCCGCGGGTTGGTTCTTCCCGGTGCGCCATTTGCTCGGTGCGGAACTTCTTCGCGTGGGAAAAGCAATCGACGCTGAGAAGACCTACCGCGACGATCTGGACCGTCATCCGGGCAACGGCTGGGCCCTGTATGGTCTCATGCAGGCTCTCAAGGCTGAGGGACGCGGTGCTGAAGCGAGTGCTGTCGAGGCAAAGTTTCATGCAGCGTGGCGTCATGCCACAATTTCCATAAGCACGTCAGCATTCTGAGGCGGCAAAGCCGCCATTTGTCACTGGCTCCTTCGGGGTCCGACAGGAGGCATCCCGTTGTTGTGCCGCATTCGACGCGACCGGGGGCCAAGATCCTGCTGAAGTTCTTGAAAGATAAGCAGCGTCTTGTGATCGAGGCCGCAGTGCGCACTGCACGGCTCGATCACACTATCCGCAACCGTGCCCGGCGAAACGGGCGAAGGAGAGCGCCATCGCAACGAGTGCGGAGAATATCCGATCTGCAGAACAAGCCGGTGATAAGGCGGCGTCGCGCGACGTTGGATGTCGACGATTGAACCACTGGTGGTGGGCGGCGTTGATGAGCGTGGCCGCCGTCGGCATGACCCACGCGGCGAGCACCGTAGAAGTGTTGGACACGTATCCATCCGGCGAGGCCGTCACGTTGAATCGCAATCAGAACTTCTATTTGCAGCTGCACTACACCACCGATGTTCCGATCGTCATATGGGCGCGGCCGTACTTCCATGGCGAGCCGGTCAATGCCGGCAGCAACGGATCCTTCAAATACACCGACAGCGGCGAGGCTCTTGGCTGGTTCTTTTTTCTGTCCAAAGACGCCGAAGTGGATGAGATCCGCATAGCGGCCGGCGACGGCTCACAGAACGGGACGCCCGTGGTGGTAACCTATCGTGTACGCCTTGTCGGCAACGGCAATGAGAGCGCAGCATCTTCCGAGCCGGAGTGGTTACCGCGCCTCAAGGCGCGCGACGCGGCGCGACAGCGGCAAGAATATGAAGCGCAGACTAACAGGCCGGTTTCAGCGGTCGAGTCGTTGGGGGTTAGTGCCCTCGTGTGGGGCATGCTTGGGCTCGGCGTATGCGGTTTTGTCCTGCCACTGAGAGCTTTGTGGCGCTGGCGCGGCGGGTGGCGCGTGGCTGCGATGGTACCTACGGCGCTGATGGTGTTCGTGGTGTTGCGCCTGATCATCGGCACGACGATCGATCCAACCTCTCACAATCTATGGCCGTTCGAGATCCTGATGGTTGGCGGCCTCAGCGTCCTTATCATGGTGGTGCTGACGCTACTGCGTAAGGCGGCCCAAGCGAAGGCACTGTCGTTGTGACGAAGCCGTAGCTCGGTTTTGAATGCGCGTGGCCTCAAGTCCACGGGCGTCCAACGCCGTTGAGCAATATCTTGCGCTCGGGTGGGGTAACTTTTCGGGTAACTCGTCTCCCAAATCTTAAAAAGCACTTACGAAACACTGTGTTATGAAAATGAATTCGAACCTCTCAGCCGGCATTCAGAAATATTAATGTAATCAATATGTTACACGCTTTTTGAGGCAGCCAAACAGGCCAAAGTGGAACCTGATTTGCACGCCAAGTTGCAGTATGGGAACGACCGTGAGCGACGGCTTTGGAGAACACCAAATTTAGGATGCCCGGTTGCTTTCGAATCGGCTTTGGCCCGATTTCTTCCGCCTCCGGTTCCGAGTCAATATTACTAGCCGCTTCAGTACGCGGAGCCCGTGCCCGTGAGACACTGCCATGAGAGGCCTCCGCTTTGGTCAAAGCGTTTAATGACAGGCGCAAAGAGGTCCTCAAGAAGATCCCGCAGATCGTTCACAAAAATAAAGGGAAAAATAAGGATGGCCACTCAGAAACTCATTCGCTGGGGCGCAATCGCTTGGCTGCTCTCCGCCTTGGCGGGAATCAGTTCGATTGTAATCGCGCCAAGCGACTTTGCAGCAAACGCCGTGCTTAGTAGTCATTGGATGCCAGCCCATGCGCTACTCTCAATCTCGTACATGCTCTTTCTGTTCGGCTTAATCGGATTTTATTTGGTGCAAGCAGAGAAGAGTGGGCGGCTCGGATCAATCGGGTTCGTTCTAACATTCTTCGGCGTTCTGGTGCTGACAGCGCAAATCATGGTCTCTGCCTGGATTCTCCCGGTGATTGCTCTACAGCCGAGTGTGCCAAATACCGCCTATGCGATGCTTGATCCGGCGGGACCACTTCCTATTTTCAGTTGGGTCGTGTCCGCGGCTTATATTCCCGCTGGAATCGGACTCATACTGCTGGGCATTGCAACCATGCGTGCGCACGTGCTTCCGCGATGGGCCGCACTACTCTTGATAATTGCGACAGTGCTCGATTTTGCGGTTTTATTTGGCGCCCAGGGGGAAATGATCGTAAAACTCGGCGATGTGGCGTTCGATGTTGCAAAACTCTGGTTCGTTTACGCACTGCTGTTGGGACAAGGCCGTGGCGTAAATGTTCTCGCCGAAACTGTCCCATAGGGCGCTCTACGCTTCGCTCAGAAAGCTGACCGTTGCGACGGCAGTTGACAGTCACGACCCTCAGCTTTCCCGAACTACCCACCTGAAGGGTGACACCCCATTGAGTGTAAATTGTAGAGCATGACATCCTCGATCTTAGTTTTGAGGTTTAACGCTGGCTTTGCGCTGCTTTTTCTGCTCGCCGGGCATCCGCCTGCGGTTGCCGTATCGACTGGGCAAATGCTCACGGCTGCACCCCACACGTGCGTGGTCATTGCGCCCGGCGAAGTCCGACCTGAATTTGGGTGTTTCAGGATTGGCATTGCGAATAATCTCAAATTGAAGCGGGCTACGATCTATTGGCATCTTTATACTTTTCCGAGCAGGGCGGCAGCTGACAAGGCTAAAAGTCCGACCGGCATTGTTGTGGAGGAAAATGGAAGTATATGGCTTTCCGAGTTCGGTTCGAGAAATCGGCCTTTGCACGGCGGTCACCGAATTGCGGTTGTAGGCCCATTGACGCTCTCACCGGCCGAGAGCTATACCGCGGAGATTGCCTATTCAGTCATGCAGCCCGATGATCGTTCTCGCGTCCACACGCACTTTGGGCCCGAAGCATGGTATGTGCTTTCGGGAGTTCAGTGTTTGAAAACTCCGAGTGGCACCCGTAGTGCGCGTACAACGGGCACTATGTCAGTAACGCCAAACCTGCCGATGGAATTGAGCGTGACCGGACCTGAAATCGCAAGGTCTCTCACTCTCGTCATACATGACTCCAATCAGGAATTTGGGATGGCGTCGAAGTGGAAACCAACGGAGGCCTGTCATCCGTAGACCGCGTTCTGGAATCGCTTCGCGGCAGCGCGGGAGTCCTATCAAAAGCTACCTGAAGCGCAGGTTTTCGCGTGAGAGCTGACTAATAGAGGAACGCCCCAACGAATAACCTAGCAGGTGATAGACAAACTAGCCAATGAGCGTAAATGAAAGTCGGCTCTTCGGTTGTCAGTCAGAAGTGACCAGCGTCCGATCTTGCCGTTAGGCGATTTCAGGAGTGAGTTTCATCCCGAGTGCCTTCACTACTTTCAGTACTGTGCCGAGACTGGGATTACCATCAGCTGACAAAGCCTTGTATAGGCCTTCGCGCGTTAGTCCAGTATCTTTGGCCAGACGGACCATTCCGTACGCTCGGGCGATGTTGCCAAGAGCGACCGCAATGAAGGCCGGGTCGTCACCGGCCTCATCCATGCACGCCTCAAGGTACGCCACCATGTCCGCCTCGCTCTTAAGGTAATCAGCGGTGTCATAGCGCGAAAATCTCTCTTTGATTCGCTTCTTAATCGCCATAGGTCACTCCTTCCAGTCCGCAGCGATTTTGATGGCACGCTTGATGTCTGCGGCTTGAGTCCGCTTGTCGCCGCCGCACAGGATCACAACGATCGCCGCTCCACGTTGCGCGAAATAGACGCGATAGCCGGGACCGTAGTCGATCCTCATCTCGCTGATACCCGAGCCGACTGACTTCACATCGCCGGGGTTGCCAAGAGCCAGTCGATCAATCCGCGCCGCAATTCTCGCCATCGCCTGGCGATCCTCGTGAAAACCAGGCGTCAAAGGTCGCGGACTTGAGGATTTCGCGCACATCCGCAATGTAATCTATAGATTACACTTTGTAAACCGTGGTTAACGCGCGAAAATGTGTTAACGGTCACGCTCGCCGTCTTTGTGGCCTGAGGTTTTTGGTCAACGCTGGTACCATGGGTTTCCAACGCCGTCGAATAATATCCTGCACTCGCGCGGGGTAACTCCTCGGGGTAACTCGACTCATCTATCTTTAAAAACACTTGTAAAACAGATGGTTATGGCGCCTATTCGAGTCCCTCAGCCGGCAAACCAAAAATATAATAAAATCAATATGTTATATGACATATGTGCCAAAAATCGACCTGAAATTCGTCCCGTACTCTACGGGCATGTATCACCAATGGTATGATCTGATCACACTATCGGTGCGGCTCGTAAGGGGTCTTTATGGCGACTGTCCGCAAGACTATTACGTTGACGGATCAGCAAGATGACTGGATCAAGGCGCAGGTCGAAGGTGGTCAGTACACCAACGATAGCGAATACATCCGTGATCTCATTCGGCGGGAGCAAGGGCGCGGCGCAGAGATCGAGGTGATACGCTCAGCCTTGATCGCGGGTGAAAAGAGCGGAAAGCCAAAGCGCTTCGATGCAAACGCCTTCAAGCGTAGGCTCCGCCGCGTAGATGGCTGAGTATCGGCTTTCCCCTGCCGCCGAACGCGACCTGGAAGGCATTTGGAAATACACGCGACGAGAGTGGGGACTAGAGCAGGCTGAGCGATACACCGACCTGCTGACCACGTCATTCCAGGCATTGGCCGAAGCGCCGAAGTCCGCTCCGGCGTGCGATCATATTCGCACGGGCTATCGCCGTCGCAGCGTCGAGCGGCATATGATTTATTTCCGCCTCACCGACTACGGCATCGCGATTATTCGCATCCTCCATGAGCGCATGGACGCGCCGCATCACCTGTGACTTTCGCGGCTTGGATAGTCTACGTCTGCGGTGGACAATTGCTTGCGGCTTACCTTGGACACCGACAGCGACGTACTCCATTTGCAACGGCTTTGCCCGGACAAGTTCGGCATGGTTTGTCGTGCGCTCAATCTGCCGGCAGCATTCCTGCAACTGGAGAGAATCTGAGAGCAGTTGCTCGCGCATCCTTTGCCGCCCCGACTGTGTCGGCCCTCTGCAGGCTGAATTTTGGAGCAAAACGCAAAGCGGCGAACTACCTCGACCTCGAAAGCCCCCCTTCGATCAAATCTTGGGACATGGATCTTTCGTCCGAGTCGCCAGTTCCCCAACATCTGCGCTTTATCCGTTATAAGGAACCGTAGCCATGCCTTAGAAACACGAAGTGCTCGGGGGTTCGATTGTGTGAGCCGGTCGTTCTTTTTCGGCAATACCTGGTTCATATAATGACCATTGCGAGGCCACTTTAAGGGGTCGAGGGTGTTCGTCCGTGTCTTGACTCTGCTCCTGCTGGCTACGGCTACTTGCGTGGCCGCCGACAACTCGCAAGATGAAACTTGCGATGGTATCCCCCTTCCATGCATCGCGGATCCGCCGCGCAATCCACCCGCCGGAGCGGCATGGGTCGCTTCTGACGATGGACCGAGCGGCATGACGCGAGTTACCACAAACGCAGAATTGCTCTTTTCAAGAAAGCGATTTGTCGACCTCGATGCTCTGATCAATCGTTATGCAACTCTTCAGTGGCGTTTGGATGATGGACGTTTCAAGCTCGAAGGTATCAGCGAATTTTTCCAGGACACTTTCGGCACATTGGCTAACGGGGAGTCCTCGATTCAGGGTCAGCTGGACCCCTGGATCGCAGCGAATCCCAAGTCAGCCGGAGCTGCGCTTGCCGCGGCAGACGCCTGGCTAGTCTCAGCCTGGCGGGCACGTGGGAAGGGACTTGCAGATAGCGTCACACCCGAAGGCTGGCGACTGTTTGATACTCGGCTGCGACGATCGTTAAAGGTTCTGCAGGACTCCGAATCATTTGCCGCTTCGAACCCGCTCTGGTACCTCGAGTATCTCCAGGTCGAACATGCCCTCAACATTCCGATTGAGCAACAGATGGCTATTTACGAACGCGGCATCAAGACATTCCCAGAATTTTTTCCTTTGCACTTGGAGATGCTCGAATCGTATCGCCCGCAATGGCAAGGATCGGTGGAGGAGGAAGTCGCGTTTATTGAGGCTGTAGTCGCACATTCCCCTCTCGCGCTGCGCTCGCAGATGTACACACGTCTTTGGTTGAGGGCGGACCAGCGTACGGGCCTAGAGGTTAATATATTTCGGGATATGGGAGCTTCGTGGCCTCGTATGAAGGAGGGGTTCGAGTCGTTACTTAAAGCCTATCCGAATAGCCGATATAACAAGAGCGTTTTTGCGTCATTCGCCTGCGTCGCGGGCGACGCGCCTACTTACGTTCGCCTGCGTGCAGCGCTTGGCAATAGGATCTTTCAGATCGCTTTCCCTCCAAATAATTCAATAGACGTCTGTGATGCACGTGCGGCAGCGAACGAAACCTAAGTGCGGAGGGTTGGGAAAACCCTAGGCTTAGGCACCCAGCGGCCGGTGTGAGTAGCGCCTAGTCATCCGTGCGGGAGCGCCAATCGAAATATCAGCGCGGTGATCCCCCCGATACTGACCACCGACGGCTCGGGGTCTATTGTGTTGAAAAACTATTGAACGGTTTGATGATGTCGAGGTCTTAATTGCGGGAGCAGCGAAGGGCGCACCTGCATGATGGGACAACGCAGCGGCAATCAAGACCGACTGTTTACACCTTCAACCTCGACGAGCACGTGCCCGCGGACCATAGCTCCGCAGTATAGATCGATTCCTCAATCTGTCGGATTTGCACCAACACCTTGCAGCGTACTACAGCCATACCGGTCGCCCTTCTGTGGACCCGGAGTTGATGATCCGGATGCTGCTGGTGGGCTACTGCTTCGGTATTCGATCGGAGCGACGGTTGTGTGATGAAGTGCACCTTAACTTGGCGTATCGCTGGTTCTGCCGGCTTGGCCTGGAAGACGGGGTTCCTGATCATTCGAGCTTCTCGAAGAACAGGCACGGTCGCTTCCGGGAAAGCGATGTGTTGCGTCACGTGTTCGAGGGCGTTGTGCAGCGATGCATGACCGAAGGACTGGTACGAGGCGAAGGGTTCGCGGTCGATGCAAGCATCGTAAAGGCCGATGCCAACCGCCGCCGCGGTGTTCCAAGCGAGGAAGGGATCGACTGGAGCAACCCGCAGCTCGGCACGCGCGCGGTACGCGAGTATCTGCAAGCGCTGGAGGAAGAAGGCCAGATCGGCACGACGCCGAAGAACATCTCTCTCACCGACCCCGGAGCGCGCTGGACCGCGGCCCCCGGATGTCCAGCGTTCTTCGCCTACTCGACCAATTACCTGGTCGACATCCATGCCGGCGTAATCGTCGACGTTGAAGCGACATCTGCGCATCGCATCGAAGAGAACGATGCCGCCAAGACCATGGTCGATCGGGTCGAGGAGCGCTTCGATCTGAAGCCCGAGTGGTTTATCGGTGATACTGCCTACGGTACTGCCGCGATGCTGAACTGGCTGGTGCATGAGAAGCAAATCGAACCGCACGTGCCCGTAATGGACAAGACCCAACGCGCAGACGACACGTTGTCCAGCAGCGACTTTCACTGGGACGAACAACGCAACGAATACCGATGTCCGCAAGGATATGCGCTGCGCAGCGATTGGCGCGTTTTCACGAATCCGCGCACCCACATTACCAAAGACGACACGATTAATTACAAGTCCAGGCAATCCGATTGCGCGAATTGCCCGATGAAATCCCGCTGCTGTCCGAACACACCCTATCGAAAGATCACTCGCAGTATTTATGAAGCCGCGCGCGATGTGGCTCGTGCCCTCGCCAAGACCCGCCGTTACAAGCAATCGCGCAAGGATCGCAAGAAGGTCGCAGTGCTGTTTGCGCACCTCAAGCGGATCTTAAAGCTCGATCGATTGCGACTACGCGGGCCGAGCGGAGCGCACGATGAGTTCCTGCTCGCCGCGACGGCGCAGAACCTGCGAAGAATGGCCAAATGGCTATGTCCACCGCCACCCAGACCAGCATTTGCAGCCACATAGGAGCAAAAACTGCAAAGCGGGAATCCAAGAAACCAAGACCGAAGCCTCTAACCGAAAGAACCCATCTAATCCAGGGCGTTCCTGCTAAAAATCCAACGACACGGAGGTCTGGAATCACTTAGTTTTTCAACACAATAGGTCGATTGTTGCCATTGGCGCAGCCCTTGCGTGCGAGCTGGGCATCGAGTCCACCGACCACCAACGTCGTCGAATAATATCCAGCTCTCGCGCGGGGTAACTCTTCGGGTAACTCGTCTCTCAAATCTTAAAAAATATTTACGAAACAGTGCGTTATGGAATGAATTCGAATCCCTCAGCCGGCAAATCTCATTTCATCGCCCCCGCTGCGCTCATCCTGACGAGCTGTGCCTCCAGCTCCGCAATCCGTCGGTCGCGCTCCGCAATGACTGCGGCCACCTCGGCGGCTTCAAGTCGTTGGGGAATGTGTTGAGGGCAATTGACGTCCCACGCACGTACCTTGAATAGGATGACTTGAGAAGGGTGCGCCCTGTAGCCCTTGGGCATGAGCCGTTGGGTTAGGTCCGGGTCGCCTTCGACGACCCGCGCCTCGCCCCAGAGCTTCACGCGTTTACGATGCGCATAGTCAATCAAGAACAAATGCGCCTTCGGATTCTCGGCCAGGTTGCCAAGCGTGATGTACTGCCGGTTGCCGATGAAGTCGACGAAACCGATGGTTTCATCGTCCAGTACCGTCAGAAATCCCGGCGGCCCGCCTCGGTGCTGGATATAGGGTTGGCCTTGAGGATTGGCCGTGGCCAGGAACACACTCGCTTGGGCCTCGATAAATACCTTCAAATCCGGTGTGATTCGCGTCTGCCAGGACCCGGACTCCTCCATGCGCGCGTAGCTGTGGCGCGAGCCCTTGCGCTCTTGGACTGCCTTGACGGTGGGCGTGAAGGCAACATCGCTGGAGTAAGTCATGCGGTGCGCTCCGATGGTGTTTACCGGATGGTTGTCTGCTTCGTCGGTTCTCCGTGAGTGCCGGCGGAGGTCAGAGTCCGCCGCCGGCTCCACGAGTACTCACGATTGGGCATCACGCGACCTTCTTAGCCTCGACGACGGGAAAATCAATCTCCGTCTGGCCGACGGTATTGATGTAGTTCGTCCAGGTGTTGAGCGCCACGTGCTGCACGATCTCGATGATCTGTGCATCCGTGTAGCCTGCCGCCTTGACCGCTGCAAAATCCTCGCTCGTAATGTGGCCGCGAAGTTTCGTGACCTTCGCCGCGAACCGCACGGCGGCATCGGCCATGATGTCGTTCGACGTACCACGCCGGTTTGCTGCGATTTCCGCATCATCGAGCTTCGCTACGTTCCGTCCGAGATACGTATGAGCCGACAGGCAATAGTCGCAGCCGTTGATCTCCGCCACCGCCAGCGCAATCCGCTCGCGTGTGGCGGCAACCAGGTCGCCCTTGGAGAGCGAGCCGGAGAGACTGAGGTAGCCTTCTAGGGCTGCCGGGCTGTTGGCGACGAGTCGGAACAGGTTCGGTGCGACACCGAGCTGCTTCTTAACCGCCTGCAACAGAGGCTGGGCGGCGGCCGGAGCGGCCTCGATCGTCGCGGGGGTGGGAATGCGTGACATGTGAATCTCCTTGAGGTTGAGTTACGAGGCGCGTGTGACAGAGAAAGGCTACCGCCTTCCAATCAATGACACTAGTTAGTATCTTTAGGAGACTATGTTCCAGAAAATGGAAGGACACACATGAATCGCCTGGAATCCATGCGTGTGCTGCTGGCGGTTATCGATGCCGGAAGCCTTTCTGCTGCCGGACGTCGGCTGGGGATGCCGCTGGCCACGGTAAGCCGAAGAGTCTCGGACTTGGAGGCGGAGTTGAAGACGCGGCTCTTGATCCGTTCGACGCGCCTACTCACCCTGACCGAGTCAGGGCGGGGCTACGTGGCAGCTTGTCGGCGCATCCTGGACGATGTGCATGAGGCGGAGTGCGCCGCTGCCGGCGAGTACAGCGCGCCCCGGGGCGAGTTGGTCGTCACCGCGCCCGTGGTGTTCGGGCGAATCCACGTGCTACCAGTCGTCACAGAGTTCTTGCAGGCATATCCGGACGTCAATGTGCACCTCGCACTCGGGGATCGCATCGTCAATCTCCTGGACGATCACGTTGATCTCGCATTGCGTATCGGTGTGCTGTCCGACAGCGGGCTCGTGGCCACCAACCTCGGTACTATACGTCGGGTCGTATGTGCGAGCCCTGCGTATCTGGTCAAGCACGGTACGCCCCGAGATCCACACGATCTCCGAGCCCATCGCTGCGTCAGTTTCGAACTCTTTGCCCCGGCAGACACGTGGCGATTCCAAGTCGATCAGGCGCAACTAATAGTCCCAATCCATCCGCGGCTTACCGTCTCCACCGCCGAGGCAGCCATCGATGCCGCGATCGCCGGCCTGGGTGTGACGTGCGTATTGTCCTACCAGGTCGAATCCGCGCTGCGCGCAGGCACCCTCACACTGTTGCTCGAGTCCTGCGAGCCGGCGCCCCTTCCGGTTAGCTTCCTTTACTCAAGCCAGGGCCGTCTGCCGCTGAAGCTGCGAGCTCTCTTGGACTTTGCCGCCCCGCGCTTGCGTGCACGTCTGCAGAAGGCGCAGGCGGCCCTCACTTCGCCCCAACGACCAACTCTGTCCAAGCGCGTTGCCAGAAAGCGGCGTTAGCCCTAACCAGTGTCACTTAGATCAGTCATTTGCTCCTTTTAGTCAGCGCTTGGCGGCGCGCCGCCCGCGACTTCTCAGTTGCGCAACTGCCCCCTCATTCAGCGCCACCTCGTGGGCAAATTCTTCCACAACAAAATCCATAAACACTTTCGCTCGCTGAGGCAGTAGCCGCCTTTCGGGGTAGATCATCTGGATCGGAGTCGGCGGTCCAGGATAGTCCTCCAGGAGCAGTTGCACTCGACCATCCAGGATCGCATCTTCAAACAACCACACCGGCGAGTAGGCAATCCCAAGTCCGTCCAGGGCCGCAGTGCGTATCCCATCCGGCGTGTTGACTCTGAAGCGACCGTGCACGGCGACCTCGCGATCCTTGAACGACCAGACATTGCCGGACGACAACAATGTGTAAAGGATGCAGTCATGCTTAGCCAGGTCGGTCGGCATCTTTGGCGCCCCATGTCTCGCTACATAGTCCGGAGTTGCCACGCAAACGCGCTCAGCCGTACCGATGCGGCGCGCCTTGAGCGCACTGTCCTTGAGCGCGCCAATGCGAATCGCTACGTCCACGCCCTCTTCGATCAGATCGATAAAGCGGTCGCCGATCTGCAAATCCAGCTCCACCATGGGGTAACGATCCAGAAATGCCTTCACGCGAGGCAGCAGGTACGTGCGTCCCAGGAGCGTTGGACAAGCTACACGCAACACGCCGCTGGGTATTTCCTGGCCGCGAACATTTGACTCCGCTTCGGCGATCGCATCGAGCACGCGACGGGAATCGGCGTAGTAGCGCTCGCCTTCCGGCGTCGGAGTCAATTTGCGCGTCGAGCGATGCAGCAACCGGGCGCCTAGATGCTGCTCGAGCAATGCGATGTGCCTGCTGATATTGGGCTGGGTGGTCCCGAACTCTCGCGCCACAGCGGAAAAGCTCCCGGTCTCCACCGCGCGGACGAAGGAAGTCATCAAAGCGAGTCGATCCACGGCTATCTCCAGTCGTTGACGCGGTGGCTGCCCGTGGTGGCAACGGCCCAATTCATACTATTTGCGTATGAATGATATCAATTTTTACCCGCTTATCAGTATACCGCAGCCGTTTCACACTATCGCCGACAGTGACCACACACGCAGGAGAATCCTCATGGGCAAGCTTCAAGGTAAAGTCGCAGTAATCACGGGCGCTACTTCAGGAATGGCATTGGCGACTGCCAAGCGCTTCGTTGCGGAAGGCGCGTACGTCTTCATCACCGGACGTCGACAGAAGGAACTCGATTCGGCCGTCGCGGCGATTGGTCGCAGCGTCACGGGTGTTCAGGGAGACGCAAGCATTCTTGCTGACATCGACCGGCTCTACCGAACGGTCAAAGACCATAAGGGTCATGTCGACGTGCTCTACGCCAGCGCGGGCCTCGGCGAATTCAACATTCCGCTGGGAAAGATAACCGAGGAGAGTTTCGCCAAGACATTCGACCTTAACGTGCGCGGCACGCTGTTCACCGTGCAAAAGGCGCTCCCCCTCATGCGGGACGGCGGATCGATCATCATGACTGGCTCCATCGCGAGCGTGAAGGGCTTCGAGGGCATGAGCCTTTATAATGCCAGCAAGGCCGCCGTACGCTCATTCGCGCGCAGCTGGACCAGTGACCTTAAGTCCCGAAGAATCCGGGTGAATGTCATCAGCCCCGGCCCGATCGAGACGGGTGTGTTCACGGGCATTCCGCAGGAAATGAAGAATGCGTTCGTGTCTCTCGTGCCGATGGGCAGGATCGGGCAGCCGGAAGAGATCGCGAACACGGCGCTGTTCCTTGCTTCGGACGACTCCAGTTTCATTACTGGAATCGAGCTGTTTGTCGACGGTGGTGCGGCGCAGATCTAATGGCGCGTGCTGTGCAAGTGCCACTGTGGGCTGTGGTGGGGAGAAAACAACGCGCTCTATGCATGAGAGTTCGCCGCGAGTTCACGGACCAGGGCCTTGGACTGGTATTGCTTGTACACGCGATATCCGAGAAGAATGGTAAGAGCGCAGGCAAATAGCAAGGGTTCGCGGATGTCCTTTTTGACTCCCCACCAGTAGTGCCAAACCCCAAGCACCGCAATCACGTAGACAAGACGATGCAACTGGTTCCAACGACGCCGTAAGCGTCGTTGCATCGAGGCCGTGGATGTTGCCGCCAATGGAATCAATAGGAGTAACGCCAGCATACCGATGGTGATGTACGGACGTTTGATAATGTCTTGCCATAGTACTCCCAGTTGGCCCGACTGATCTAGAACGATGTAGACAGTGAAATGCAGTACGGCGTAGAAGAACGCAAATAAGCCAAACATACGGCGGAAACGTAACCACGAGGCCATGTGCGTCAGATCGCGTAACGGGGTCATCGAGAGCGTGATCAAGAGAAATTTCAATGCCCAATTGCCGCAGGTGTGCAACATCTCGTGCACCGGATCGGCGCCCAAGGAGATCCCCCAAAGGCCGAGCGCACCGACGAGCAGATAACTCGCTGGCCCAAGGCACGCGACGAACACCAGCGGCTTGAGCCATGAGCGGGTAGTAGCGCTCAAAAAAAGGTCTTCAGGTTCATGCCGGTATAGAGGTTCGCGACTTCCTTACCGTAGCCATTGAATGGCAATGTCGGCCGGCGTTGAGCGAAGAAACTTCCGCCAATATGCCGTTCCGTTGCCTGACTCCAGCGCGGATGATCGACCTCAGGATTGACGTTGGCATAAAAGCCATATTCGCTCGGCGCTGATTTTGCCCACGTGGTCACCGGCATGCGTTCGACGAACTTGATGTGATTGATGGCCTTGATGCCTTTAAATCCATATTTCCACGGTACGATCAATCGTAGTGGCGCGCCATTCTGGTTCGGTAAAATTTTGCCGTAGAGCCCGACGGTCATGAGCACCAGCGGATTCATCGCCTCGTCCATGCGCAGGCCCTCTGTGTACGGCCAGTCCAGCACCGAGCCCCGCTCACCTGGCATTTGCTTAGGATCGAGCAGTGTCCTGAATTCTATGAACTTGGCATTGGAGCTGGGCTTGAAGCGCTTGAGCAAGTCCGCCAGCGGAAAGCCCACCCAGGGCACGATCATCGACCAGGCCTCCACGCAGCGCATGCGATAAACGCGCTCCTCGAGAGGATGAGGTCTTAGCATGTCCTCGAGAGTAAACGTGCCTTTGACCTCGCATTCCCCATCGATCGTTACGTTCCAGGGCCGAGCGCGAAACTGCTGCGCGTTCTCCGCCGGATCGGATTTCCCGGTTCCGAACTCGTAGTAGTTGTTGTAAGTCGAGATATCTTTGAAAGAATTGGCGGCCTCGGTCACGCTGTATTGGGGATTCCGGGTAACAGCAAGGGCCCCGCTCGTGTCTTGTCCGAAAGCGCGGCGCTCGCCGCCGAAGGCCTGCGCCACTGCCAATCCAAATCCGTACCCGAGAACCGCGCGTCGCGATAGGAATTTGTCCTCCGGGGTGATATCCGAAGGAGCAATAGATGTCGACTTTGACCAGGGTCTAGACATGATAACTCCTGCAATCGTGGTGCCTTAAGACATTAGACCGATTGAACCCGCGGTTTGTTACACGAAATTAGCATCCGCATTTCAGATCGTCTTCGATGCAATGAATCGAACGAGGGAACGCCTCAAGGAGTCGAGCGGCAGGCGTTCATTCAGTGGCTCGAGCAGGTGAGCCAAGGCAGCCTCGCGTGCTGCACAACGCAGCTGCGACTATTGAGACGTTGCAAACGGCTCTGCCGCGGCCCACAGCGCGTCGGCACCTAAGCGAATCTTGTAATCCGGATTCGAATAGACGTAGCGGATCGTGCCCGAGGTGTCGATGATGAAAACGGAAGGCACGGGCAGCTCATGCAGCGTGGTGCCGGTGGTCGCCTCCAAGTCGACCCCGTATTCTCGCATCTTTGCGAGCGTGGCATCGTTCACGTGGTAGGCCACGCGAAATGCCTGGGCCGCCTCGAGATGGCTATCCGACAATAAGGTGTAGTGAATGTCAGTCGCCTTAAGACTCGAATACAGCAGTTTCGGTTGATCGGTACTCATGAACACAATTTCAAAGCCGCGAGCGCGCAGCTTGGGTTCGACCATGTGCAGGTCACTTAGTTGCGTGTTGCAGTACGGACACCAGCCGCCGCGGTAGAAAATCACGATTGTCGGTTTCTGGTAACTGTCCGGACCGAAGCTGCGGAGCTTGCCGTCAACGGTTTGGGCCGCGAAGAGCGGCGCCCGGGAACCGACGGATAAGGGTTGGACTTGGTTAGGCTCATTCGGGACGTCGGCAATGGCGGTTGCGGCAGCCAATGTAGCCATCACTCCGATAAACCAACTGGGTAAGCGCATGGCAAAGCTCCGAAGGGATTGAGTCCTGAAGTAACCACTGCAAAAAAACCAACAACTCGGGCTTAGGCAGTCGCAAGGTGCCTAAACATGTGGCGCCGCGCTTCCGCGTCCATATCCGATTTGAACGTGTACCTATCCTTCAAGGCGTTGGCGCGAACCGCGGCCGGTCGTGCGCTGATCAAGTCAAACCAGCGCTTCAGATGCGGCAGATTTCCCCACGCATCCTCACCGAGGATGAACGGCACGGCGCGCGTCCAGCCCCACGCCGACATGTCCGCAATGGTGTAGGTCGTCCCGAGCAGGTACGGCCCGCTCGCGAGCTGCGCATCGAGAATGCCGTAGTGTCGGCGCGCTTCGAACTGGTAGCGATCAACGGCATAATCGAGCCCCTTGGGAGCGAAGTGCTTGAAGTGCACCGCCTGTCCGGAGTACGGTCCGATGCCGGTCGCGATGAACATGAGCCACGAGAAGAGCTCGCCGCGCGCCTTCGGCGTGTTGTCGGGCAGGAATTGTCCGGTCTTCTCGGCGAGGTATAAGAGAATCGCGGTGCTGTCGAAGACCCGCACATCGCCATCCGTGATGGCAGGCGTCTTGCTATTGGGATTGATCGCGACAAAACTGGCTGCGAACTGCTCGCCTTTGCGAGTATCGACAGGAACCACTTCGTAAGGCACACCGGACTCTTCGAGGAACAGGGCCACTTTGGCGGGATTGGGCGAAGGGTGATAGTAGAACTTGATCATGGAGACTCCGGAGATTTAACGGAAGGTGTTGGCGCTTTGACCGAAATGCCGACCCGCACCTTCATGGGTGAGGAATGCGCGCGTTAGAGACTGCGGCTTGCAAATCTGCCAAGTCAGCAACATTCGAGACGGTCTGTCGGGCCACGAGGATACCGGGCGTTCCTCGGATACCTAACGCTCGCGCCTCGTTGGAATTTCGCGCGAGCAGCGCTTCTATTTCGGCGCCATGTTGTTGCAAATCGCGATGTATCCGGCCGATGTCGAGGCCTGCGTGTAGCAATGTTTCGTCGACCTGTTCATTCTGAGAAAGACGCGGTGCCGAAATCAATGCATCGTGCGCCTTGTCGTACTGGCCTTGCCACTGAGCGGCCAAGGCGCAACGTGCTGCGTATACCGAAACTCCACCAAAGATCGGCCAATCCTTATAAACGACGGCCACCTTGGGATCCGTTTTAAGAAGAGCGCGAAAACTGGGAGCCAGTTTTCTGCAAAACGGGCAGTTGAAGTCAAAGTACTCAACCACAACGACATCAGGACTGGCTGCTCCGAGTACGGGCACACCGGGTGCATTAATAATCCGCTTCTGCGCCTCTAGCGAAATCAACGATGGTGTTTGGGCGAAGGCGGCGACGGCAATTGACGCAATGGTCGCACCAAGAAGGGCAACAGCACCGTGCACGGGGACTCGTTGGTTCATTTAATTCACCTTGCTCAGGAATTCTCGACGGCGACGATCAACCCGTCCTGCAGCCAACCCGCGAGCAGAGTTCCCGCGGCCTGCGGAGCCCTGGCTGGCTCGGTTCTGTCCGCGATGGCCGTACATATGGCCGCAAAGCTCGCCCCATCACACGCCATCAGGAGGGCGTGTTGCTCGATCGAATCGACGGCCCGAAAATGCGGCGAGAATTCTTTGCGCCAGACCCTCAGCGCCGTCGGCGCGTGCAGGCGCGCCACTGCCGGCGGCGCGTTCTTTTCCGAGAGGGCGGTCCAAATCGCCGCACAATTGGTCGATATCGACCTCATACGCAATGTGGGAACGATACACAAGATTGCACGATCCCAATCGATGTCCGATAGGGCGTCAGCTGGAACGGGTGTCGCGTCCCGGCCGTCGAAGGCGCGGCGCAACGACCAATCGAGCCAGGCGAGCTCGGCGACCTCCCGCTCGTCACGATACAGTCCTTCCAGGGTGCGATCGAAGTCATCTCCATAGTCGCTCAAGGTCCAGCTGCGCGGCGGGTGCGACTCGATGTATCTGCGAGCGGCGGCTTCGAAACCAGTATCGCCGAGCCAAGCCCAGACTCGCTCAAAAGTATCGCGCAGGCAATCGAGGAGCTGCGCGCGGTAGGCATGATGATACACGGCGAGCCGCGGAGGGGCATCACCGCGGATCTGCGCTTTGATCTCCTCGGCGCCGCTAATAAGGTGGTCGCGCAGGGTGCGCTGAACGGCGAGCAGGTTCATGCCGCGCGCTGCCACGCTGCCGCAAGTGCACGAGCGAGGTCGAGCTCTGCGAGGAGATCGCTCAACGGCGGAATGTCATCGTCGCGCTCAATCATCGTCGCGACCCCGCTGAAGCGAACGCACGCCGCTCGATAGAGCGACCAGACGGGATCGGAAACTGGATGATCGTGCGTGTCGATGAGCAGACCCCGATCGTTCTCACTGTGTCCGGCGAGATGAATCTGTCGCACGCGTTCGGCAGGTACCCCGCCGAGATACGCAAGGGGATCGAAGCCGTGATTGCAGGCGCTGACATAAATATTGTTGACGTCGAGCAGAAGGTAACACCCGGTTCGACGGCACATCTCGGACAGGAAAGCCCATTCCGACATTTCATCGTCGGCGAAACCCATGTAGGTCGACGGATTTTCGAGCAGCAGCGGACGATCGAGAACATCCTGCGCAAGCAATATATTCGCGCACACGATCCGCATTGCTTCCTCGGTATACGGCAGCGGCAGCAGGTCGTGCGAGTTGAATCCCTCGATGCCGGTCCAGCAAAGATGGTCCGACACCCATAGCGGCTGCACGCGATCGGCGAGGGCCTTTAGCCGAATCAGATAATCGAGTTTGACCCCGTCGGCCGAGCCTATCGACATTGAAACGCCGTGCATGG
Organism: uncultured Gammaproteobacteria bacterium; assembly: GCA_963831765.1. GTDB lineage: Bacteria > Pseudomonadota > Gammaproteobacteria > Steroidobacterales > Steroidobacteraceae > Bog-1198. Next base: position 520,772 of record CAWHRH010000004.1, on the reverse strand, counting down.
CAACCGGGTATCGTTCGCGGACTGCAGCAAGTACGTTCAACGGTCGACCGCCCTTCACCATAAAGTTCTCGGAGATCACTTCGACGAAGTCGAGGGGCACATCGCCGCCGAGGAAATCCTGGTAATGCGGCGTCCGTAAGCCCAACCCGAAACCGGTAAACGAGGCGACTGCAGTGTCTAGCATTGACTGATCTCCGAATTCAGACAAGACAAATGGAATGGGTTCAGCCGGCATTGCCGCCGGCTGAATTTCCGGTTGCGTTACTTTTGAGAAGTCGAGCCATGCTGTTCGCTGCACTGTTGCGCGGTCAGATCCTTAAATCCTTTGCCCTTGCAAGAATTTTGACCCTTACATGCATTGCTGCTCGACTTGCAATCCGAGTGGCCCTTGCAGGAGTTGACCCCATAGCAGGGCGCAACTTCTTGGGTGCCTTGGTCGGCTGCGTAGGCAGAAGCCATCGTGGCGCCGTTCGCGAATGCAAACAGGACAGCGGCGGACGCGAGAGTCAAGCGTGACTTTTGAATGAACATCGAAACATACTCCTAAAATGGTGCGTGACAGTATCAGTACATCTAGTAGTTCGACGCGGCAGCGAGATAGGATACAGGCTCACAATCTTTTTCTGCGACGTCCTCGACTCGAGAGTGCGGCATGAAGTTGAACGGCTTACCGCAAGAGAGCGGTCGCGCTTCCAACAATCGGTCCTTGTTGAACTCGCTGTACCAAGACGGCGACACGAGTGGCGTCACCGGGAAACGAATCCAGGGGCGCGCGAAACACGCTCTCTTGTCCGTTCCAGACACCGAGCGAGCGAAATTGTCTGACGATATTGAACTCTTTGAGCGTTTTCCCGGAGTTCTCTCCTCGCCCAACGTTGGTAGCCGCCTGCGGCAGGTAAGTGATGAGGTTGACGTCGTAGCGCTCGTGATCCGGCCGTTCAGGCACGCTGACGGTGAGTTCTCCGCGAGCCACTTCGACGATGATCGGAATCCTGTTGAGGGGCTCTGCTACTGCCGCCAGGATGCGCCGCTTATCCGATCCTACGAAACTGCTACGCCCATCGACGACCACTTGAGGCGTAAATGCCGACGAGAGGCCCAGCGTCTCCACGTAGCGGCGCTGACGCTCACGCGCGATCGGCAAGGCGAAATGGTCGCGCCACCCTATGCTGTCCCAGTAGTCGACGTGAAATGAGAGGGCGAGTACGTTTGGCAACTGCGAAAGCTCGCCTAACAATGTATCCGCCGGCGGGCAGGAGCTACAGCCCTGAGAGGTAAATAGCTCCACAACCGCGGGTTCGCGCGGGGAGCTTGATTGCGCCCGCAGATCCCCAGCCGATCCGAGCTCGAGGCCCATGCATATAAGGGCAACAAGGGCAGCGCGTTTGAATAGGGTCATGGGATTAATACTTCCAAATTCACCAACGCAACAACCGTGGACCGAGCCATGTGCCGAAAGCAGCGGGAATCAACATTCCGAGCAGATACCATGTTGCGATGAACGGTGGGGCTAGCTCCGGGCAATGCAGGGTATAAACGAGTGCACCGGTAGATCCGGCGGCGAACCCCGCACCCGCGCCCGCCCAACGCAGCCGTGTTGGGGCAAGATCCTTGAGGATCCACAGAAACGAGAAGAAAAGCGGTGCAGAGATGAATGCAATCAGGAACGGACACACGGCGAATGTGGCACCCATGAGCAAGTGGACGCGGCTCTGCGAAGCGGCTGAGAACAGGCTTATGGCGGCCAGTGTCCACATAATGAGCACGACAGCCGCAATCCCCGTCGGCAAGAGACCGAGCCGAGAGCCTGGTCGCCCCAAGCGTTTGACACAGAGGACCGCGAGCACACCCAGGCTTGCGCAAAACAGTTCACGAACCCAAAACGCGGATTCGAATACCTCGCGAGGCAGCGCCCGATTCAAGTGCAGGACGCCTCCCGCCAAGATGAGCGCCCCAACCGCGCCTACTGCGATGCCCAGCACATAGCGCCGCATCGTTCGCCCCGAGTCCACCGGCTCGAGGTTCGACGCCAGTAGCGCAGTTAGATTCTCTGTTCTCATACGGGCGTCTGTGTCCTCGCGCGCAATCGCTTCTCCTAAGTATTTCGTTGGAGATGAACGATTGGTTACAGCCTCGAGGTTGTGATCGCGCAGGATTAACCGGTCGCACCGGGCCGATTGTTAGTCCGCTGCCCGTTTCGGAGCGGCGGCAGTAGGCCTGCAATAAATGGGCTGGCTGGTCGGTCAACTCTATGGGGTTCCTTTGGGGCGATGGAACGAACTCGCCCCCTCCTGCGCAGTAACTAAAAGGTTAAGATGCAACTAGAGGAGCGGCTCCGTAGCCTTATGTTGTTGGCTCTCGACGGCGACGCATCGTCCTACCACCTTTTCCTAAATGAACTGGCGACGTATCTGCGCGCTTTCTTGCGCAAGCACCTGGCGCGGCTGCCGGAGGATGCCGAGGACCTTGTGCAGGAGTTGCTGTGGGCGATCCATAGACAGCGACACACTTATGATGCGAAGCGGCCGCTAACTGCGTGGGTACATGCCATCGCCCGATACAAGCTCATCGATTTACTACGCCGGCGCTCGCGGAGCGATATGCTCAATGAATCCCTGGACGAGGTCGGGGAGCTATTTGCAGCACCGGATAGTGAAGCCGCGGAAGCGAGCTATGACATCGCAAAGCTCTTGGAGCAATTACCCGATCGACAGCGACTACCTATTCAATACGTGAAGATCGACGGTGCCTCAGTATCCGACGCTGCGGCTCGCACGGGCATGTCGGTCTCGGCGGTCAAGGTGGGTATCCATCGTGGCTTGAAGACTCTGGCGGCGAAAATCGCGAATAACGGCTGAAGACGGGATACGATTGACAAGCGGATATACATTCCTGACTGCGGTGAGAAACTGCTCACCACCGAAAATCCCGACATCGCACATGACCGACACTTGTTCAAACGGCTCGACATAGTTTTGGAAGGTCCAATAGCGGGACGGCAAACGGCGAACCGGGACTCAGGGCTGCCAGGTGAACACTAAAAATCTGCCGCTCAATGCGGGTGCAACTATTGAGTAGCGCTGGCTATTGCTCCATCCTGAAGATCACGTGAGTGCCACGAGGTGACCCTAGCGCAACACGAATGTCCGCACGCAGCACGTTGGCGCGATAACGCATCAATTTCAGGCCCATACCCTCGGATGATCCGGCCTGCGGCAAGCCTACTCCGTCGTCCAGGATTTCCAACGTTACCGTGGTTCTCTGTATATCGAGAATGATTCTGATTAAACTTGCATCCGCATGTCGAAGCGCGTTTGTGAGCGCTTCCTGCGCGAGGCGATAAATGTGATCCAGAGACTCGGCGGGAAGCTTGAGCGGCACCGTCTGCCGCAATGAAAACTCCAACGCAGGTCCCGACCAGTCTTTCGGGATAGTGGCAAGATTCCGTAGGGCATCAATGAGTCCCCCCGGCATATCACTCAGCGGTGAAAAACCGCGCGAAATTCGTCGGCATGTATCGAGCGCATGATTTAAGTCGACTGAGAGACGGTCCAGACCGTCCGCAATGGAATTGTTGTCCCGTCTAGCGGATTCGCTCAGGCTTCGAGCCAGCAGACCGAGACCGAATAATTCTTGCCCCAACCCGTCATGTATTTCGCCTTGCAAATGTCTGCGCTCGCGACCACTCGAATCGAGCAGCTCCCGCTCCAAATGTCTGCGCTCAGTGATATCCTCACCAATGCTGGCGACTCCGACCAACAGACCCGAGGGATCGCGCAGCGGAATACTATTCCACCGTACCCAGTGGCGCTCACCTCTCCCGGACAACAACTCGCATTCATGATGCAAGGCGTTCGGACCACTGTTGTGCAAATCCGAAAAAGGGAGTGTGAAATCTCCTGCCCAAGTGGTGGCAAATACCTCATTCCAGCCGCGACCCATTAACTCTTGATACGACCATTCGGTTTTACGAACAAAATAGCCGTTGGCATAGATGATCTCCGCTTTGGAGTTGAACATCACCGCGAAGAGATTCACGTTGCTCATGAGTTCTCTGAAGCAAGCGCGGCCGTCCGGAAACCCGCCCCCCGATTCGAAGCCATTAATCGAATCGGCTGATGCAGGGCTTGTTTCAAGGTTATTCGTCATAGGTCATGCGCGTCCCGCGATAGCCCACTGTGCGACGCGCCGCCGCTGCGATCCGGTGCAACAAGGCAGTCCTCAGCAACTTGAGTCCATCCGCGTAGGCTGCTATCGAGTCATACTCGATCTCGTTGTGCACCATTTTGGCGAAATGCCCGGCGCCGCTCGGCCCACAATGCAGGTAGCCTCGTTCGACAGAACTGCGCGCGCCTTTGCGGCCAGTCGTTGATTCGATCGATCCTTGAGGCGGTGCGAGGGTCCGAAAAATCGGGTCGAGGCGATCTACCGCTTCTTTTGAGCCTCCGATCATTAGACGGTAGCCCCGCTCCAACCCCCACATGCTGCCGGTCGTGCCGGCGTCCACGTATTGAATGCTGTAGGGAGCAAGTTCTTTGGCGCGACGGATATCGTCAAGGTGGTGAGAATTTCCGCCATCGACGATCAAATCGTTCGGTGACAAATGTGACACGAGATTGCTAAGCGCAGCGTCCACTGCCCCGGCCGAAATCATGAGCCAGATCGCGCGCGGCCGCGGCAGATTCGCCGCGAATTCCTCCATCGAATGGACGCCCACCGCTCCATCTGCGGCGAGCATTTGAACAAATCGTGGATCACGATCGAACACGACGCACTGGTGCCCACCGCGCAGCAGGCGCCGTGCCATGTTCGCCCCCATATTGCCGAGGCCGATCATTCCTAATTGCATGTTCAGTTCCTCCGATGTGACGTCGACTGCTGCAGCGCGATGCGGCGGATGTCGACCTCATTGAGCAATTTGTCGAACGACTGCCCGCCCAGGGATAGGCCCTGGTTGAGCAGTTGCTCGCCGATCGCGTCGATCGATATGCCGACTCGGGCGAGCGTGTCCATCGTGGCGCGCGCAGCGTCGATTCCTTCGGTCAGACGGGGGCGAACGACGCCATGGTCCCGGAACGCCGCGAGGGTCGCCGCCGGCATTGTGATCAAGGTATCGGGTCCGATCAGTTCCTCGATGTATACCAAATCGCAATGGTTCTTGGCCTCAGTGCTCGCCCAGAGCAGGCGCTGTGTCTGCGCGCCTTTGGTGGCGAGCGCCCGCCATTGCGACTCGCCAAATAGTTCAAGATAACCCTGATAAGCCAGTTTGGCGTTCGCGATCGCCACCTTGCCGAACACACACTGCAGTAGCTCGGCTTGCCGGTGCGCTTCGCCCCTAAGGCAAGCGGCAATCAGTGCATTTGCGGCAGTATCGATCCAGCTGACGCAGAAGCTGACGACGCTCGCGACCCGTTCCACGGGACCACGTATGCGCGCGAGCCGAAGCATGCCGCGTATATAGGCCCGTGCCACGCACGTGTAGATTCGTTGGGAAAACACCAATGTCACATGGACGTTGATCGCCTCGGCGATCAACTCCTCGAAAGCTACGATGCCTTCCGGTGTTGCCGGAATCTTGATCATTACATTGTCGCGGGCAACCGCCTGCCATAATCGACGCGCTTCGGCCAATGTGCCGTTCGTATCGCGCGCTAACGGTGGTGATAGGTCGAGACTCGCGTAACCGTCACGGCAAGCCGAGGCGTGGTAACGCGATTGCAGCAGGTCAGCTGCATTCTGTATGTCCCGCATGGCGAGCAACTCGTAAGTCGCCTTGGCATCGAACCTGCTCGTATGCAGACCAGCGAGGAGATCCGAATAGTCGGTACTGCCTGCGATCGCCTTTTCGAAGGTCGCCCGGTTCGACGTGATGCCGAGCAAACCGTCGTTGTCGATCAGGCGTTGCAACTCTCCGCTGGTTATGAGGCTCCTGCGAATATGGTCAAGCCAAATGGACTGACCGACCTCGGCCAGATCGTTCAGAGGGTTGGCGACATTGGCAGCCCTAATCATCGTACATGTCCCCTCATGGGAAAAATCCCGAATTCGTTCTGCACTAATTCATCCTCTATGGTTGAAAACACGCGATAGCGGCCACGATCGCTCAAGCCGGTCCATCCCAGAGCAGCAACAGGCCACTGATCAGCCGCGAGGCCCCGATCAGCGGTATCCGATCACGACGTAGCTGGCGCAGGAGCGCTATGCCGGCAGCATCGGCAAAGCTCAGAGACTCCAGGTTCAAGCACACCGGGTCGTTGGCGCGAACAGCTGATAAGACGACTGAGCGCAGTTCATCGACCCACGCACCGAGCAGCTTGCCCTCCAATTTGATGGTCGAGTGCGTCACCGAGTGTGTGTGTGTGATTCGTAGCATGATGATGTCCTTGGCAGGTATGCTGAAATCCAGCGACATGAGCCAACCGGAGGATTAGCAAGTAACGGGCCAAGGACTGAGTGGAGCTTGCGGCGGCTCTGGCAGGCTGATTGCGCCGCGGCGCCCGCTGCCTATCACGGTACGCCGCCACGGGCGACCGCTGCGGGCGGTGGTTCGCGATTACCGATTAGCGTTGCGGATGATGCCGAGCTTTTTCATGCGATGTCTCAATGTTCCCGACGGCAGACCAAGCCTGACGGCAGCGCCGCGGCCGCCTTCGATGACCCAATTGACTTCTTCCAGGACGGATAGAATGTGTTCGCGTTGGATGAAATCGAGGTCGCCCACGCTCTTTGCCGACACCGCCATCGATCGCGCGGGCGGCGGCTCGTTTTGTGATGCGGCGAAATGTTCCGAACCGAGCAATAAATCGGCATCGATCTGCAGCGTTTTGGAGCCATTCAATATCAGCGCCCGCTCGATGACATTCTCCAGTTCGCGAATATTGCCCGGCCACGAATAGCGAATCAGTCGTTGCATGCTTTCCATATCTATCGCTTCGATGTGCCGGCCTATCCGTGGCGCGTGTGTCTGCACAAAAAAATGAGCCAGCAGCGGCAAATCCGCCAGGCGTTCCCGCAGCGGCGGCAATTCGATCGGAAAAACATCGAGTCGATAGTAAAGGTCCGCACGAAAATCGCCGTCGCGGATGCTTGCGCGCAGGTTGCGATTTGTCGCCGCAAGCACCCGCACATCCGTCTTGACGGTGTCGGAACCGCCAATACGCTCAAACTCGCGCTCTTGCAACACGCGCAGCAATTTGACCTGGACATCAGTCGGCACCTCGCCGATCTCGTCGAGAAATATCGTGCCGCCATGCGCTAGCTCGAAGCGGCCTATGCGCCTTTGGATGGCGCCGCTGAAGGCCCCTCGTTCATGGCCGAACAGCTCACTTTCAACCAAACTGATCGGCAGCGCGGCGCAACTGACCTTGATGAACGGTTTGTCCGCGCGTGCGCTTGCCGCGTGGATAGCCCGCGCGATAAGTTCCTTGCCGGTGCCACTTTCACCGGTAATTAATACCGATGCTTCCGTGGGCGCGACTCGACGCACTTTTTCCATGAGCTGCAACAGAGCAGGGCTATTGCCGATTATTTCTTCAAAATTATGTTCGGACTTGATTTCCTCCAGTAAGTACACGTTTTGCGCATTGAGTCTTGCGTTTTCTTGTTCCATCAAGACTCTGGCGGTGATGTCGACGAACATAGATCGTGTATATGCCCCGCTCGGGTCTGGGCGGGACCACCATTGAACCCAAATCGGCTTGCCGTTGTCCTTGCGGCGCAATTCGAGAATTGCACCGTCGGCATTATCTTCGACGCCCATTCGCTTCAGGCTCTCGCGCACCGGGCGTTTCGCCTCGAATCTGTCGGCAACCAGCGAGGTGCCGATTGTCCGTGTGACCTCCTCCGCCGTGATTCCCAATATCGATCGCGCCGCGCGGTTGGCACTGATGAAACGCCAGTCCATGTCCTCGTGAACATAAGCAACCGGCGCCTCCTCGAATAGGTCCTGCAGTTGGGCTTCTTTCTCGCGCAGATTCTGTTCCAGCCTAATGCGAACCAATTCCGAGGCGGCGCGGCTCGCGAATAGCTTGATAATGGCCAGCGTGCGCGGGTCGTCCGGCAGCGGCAACTCATCGTATACACAGAGATGGCCGAGAATCCGTCCGTCCTGCGACAGCAAGGGTGCGCCGAGGTAACTCTGGATCCCGCGCTGTGTATCCGGATATCGGTCTTCTACCCCGAAGGGGTAAAAGCACGCCTTGCCATCGATGACTTCCTCGCACGGCGTACCAGTCAGTTCGAATTCTATGTTGGGTGCCAATTCGCCGCCCGACCAGAACGACAGCGTGCGAATTCTCTTGGGCGGCATGAATTCAGCGACGAACGCATGACGCGTGCCAATAGCTCGCGCCATATGTTCGACCAGGGTGCAAAAAAGCACCTCGCCCGTCGCACCCGCCGTCCCTTCGGCGATGGTGCGCAATACTGTCAACTCGCGGTCGGCCATCATCGTATGCACCAATAGACCCGCGCGCGCGCCTTTTTATTTCACAGGGGGCCTCGAGTGCGTCCCGACCTGCAAGCAATGAAAAAATACTGCGTTTTGTCAATTGACACAGAGCTGCAAGAGTATTTCCGCAACATCGTGCAGATTCTCATTTCGAGCGATTACACGCACGTTGCCGCTGAGCGCGGCTCGATAACAAGATCGGCAAAGTTCAGGAGCGTTCAACGCCGTCGAATAATATCTGCGTTCGCACGGGGTAACTTTTCGGGGTAACTCGTCTCATCAATATTTATAAACACTTACGAATCCGTTAGTTATGGCGCCTATTCGAATCCCTCAGCCGGCAAACCCCGCAAAAATTTCGAACACTTCTCGAGATTTCCACCGCTTGCCGGCATCCATTCGAACCCCCGACAGACAACAAGCGGGTTCGACAACGTCGCGCAGCGACGTTGAACGCCGAGGCTCATGCCGAGGCGGCCCCGTAGGGGCGAGGCGCGCAGCGCCGAGTAATCCCTCAGCCGGCAAACCTCCTTAGAAAATTTTCAACAACGTCGCGAAGTCCCTACCGCATGGCTGCGGCAATTCGAACCCCCGACGGACAAAAAGAGGGTTCGACAACTTCGCCGCCAGGCGAAGTTGAACGCCGGCGTCCTCGACGGCGGCCCCGAAGGGGCGAGGCGCGTAGCGCCGAGTAATCCCTCAGCCGGCACCAAAACTTTTTATAAATCAATATGTTAATTTGCCATTGACCATGAAAATCCGGTAGCATGCACCGATTCTTCATGGTATGATCATGACGCATGATCGATCGTGAGTTTCACGCGCGTCAGATAACACGGCTTATTCAGAGCTTCCCGGTGGTGGCCATTCTAGGCGCGCGCCAAGTGGGTAAAACCACGCTCGCCAACTCAATCGTGTCATCGATGAACGGCAGCACGCGCTTCGATCTGGAGAACCCGGCGGATCTTGCTCGCTTGGCGGACCCTATGCTCGCTCTTCAAGGGCTCAAGGGGATAGTGGTCCTCGATGAGATACAACGCCGCCCCAATCTCTTCCCCATATTACGCGTCCTTGCAGACCGCCGACCGACCAAAACCCGATTTCTTGTTCTTGGCAGCGCTGCCCCGGCGCTGCTTCGCCAGAGCTCCGAGACGCTCGCCGGTCGAATCGCATACTACGAATTGCCCGGCCTTGGCCTGAGGGAAATAACGCGCGAAAAAGCCGACCGGCTCTGGCTCCGCGGCGGATTCCCGCTCTCCTTCCTGGCGCGATCAGACCGCCAAAGTATGGACTGGCGGCAATCCTTCATTCGTACCTTCATCGAACGTGACTTACCGTCTTTGGGAGTGAACGTTGCGGCGGATACGATGCGCCGTTTCTGGTCGATGCTCGCTCATCAGCACGCGCAGCTTTGGAATGCATCAGAGATCGGGCGGTCGTTTGGCGTAGCGGATACCACAGTTCGCGGCTATCTCGATAAGCTCACCGATGCGCTGGTCGTCCGACAATTAAAGCCCTGGCACGAAAACGTTGGCAAGCGGCAAGTAAAGGCTCCTAAGATTTACATTCGTGACACCGGGTTGCTCCACTCCTTGTTGAACCTGGTGACGCTGAGTGACGTCGAGGGGCATCCGAAACTCGGCGCATCATGGGAAGGGTTTGTGATCGACCAGATTGTGCAATGCCTTGGCGCACGACCCGAAGAAGTTTATTTTTGGCGAACGCATACGGGTGCCGAATTGGATCTGTTGGTCGTTCGTGGCGCGCAACGGATGGGCTTTGAGGTCAAACGCACCGTTGCTCCGTCAATCACTCCTTCCATGCGCTCCGCGCTCGCCGATCTCAAACTCAAGTCTCTTACCGTTGTTCATGCAGGGCAGGAATCGTTTATGCTGTCTAAGGAAATTCTTGCCCTCGGTGCGAATGAACTGACTGAAAGAGTCCGCCCGGTACGATAGGGTAACTGCCGGGGTAACGTGCCTACCAACGGAGTGTCATGCGCTCTCGAGATCCATCCGCAGCCAGTGGCCGGTTCGGAGAAGCAAATCGGTCGCTAATCGGCCAAACGCGGTCATTGGCGGGGCGGAACTGACCGCTCCGGAGCGGTCGTTCGCAGCCTAGGATAAGCTAAGCGAATGTGCCGCAAATCATTACGACGTTTCAGTTGGCTAGTTAATAGTTATGTACCGTAGTCACGCCATAGCGTTTTCTCTCCTGCTCTCCGGCCTGATCGCCAACAATTACGTATCTGCTGACGCCAGCGTCAAACCTTGCAGCCCGCACACACCGCAGTTGATCTCAAGGGATGGTCCGGATCTCGTTCCGCCGGCCACCGAATTTCATCCTCATGGTTGGGCCAATTTAAATCTCACGATTGCTAAGTCTGGAAAGGTGATTGGCGTCGCGGTAGGTGAATGGCATATTGAGCCAGACCAAGATTGGCTCCATGCGCAGATCTTGTCTTGGGCTCGGGGTTTGGTTTTCACGCCAGTTGACAGTCAGTGTATGTATGTCTTACCCCTAAAGCTCACCAACAATGACGAATAACAATCGGTTGGAGAGTTCGCGGGCCGCGCCTTCAGTGTCACTTCGGCACATTTAGACAGTCAGTCCGAGAGACCTTTCATAGACACGGTATGCAAATGAGCACTGTCACAATCGAACAGCGCGAAATCTGCGCTAGCTTTGGTTCGGACGCGGTCGCGTGCGATTCCTCGATGAAGATTGGAATCGCTCTAGGCACGCTTGACCGAGTACCTCTAAATGCGCTCAGACATCCAGTTGATGGTGATGCGTCAGGCTGGTACGTCTGGGGCGGCGAGTACTCCACTGCCAGCGATTTCTTCCAACCCGTGCACGCCGATCACCTGCATCGCGAACTTCCCAATCTTGTCCCATACCTCGCGTTGGAACCGGGGTGGCGAGCATTGCTTGCGCCAGGTCAGATAGACGTTTGGCACGATCCCCAGTTGCTCGAAGTCTGATTGTGCTACCCGTAACCGGCCATTGGTGACGGACAGCTCAGGGTCGAAAGTACGCATTGGCGGCCGCCGGTCGCGTGTCGGCCTCAGACCGGCCAAGGGCCTGGCATAGGCGGTCACTGATTGACTGTAACGAAGCGGACATCAATGATAGGGGCATGCTGTATTCGAAGGTGCATGCATATATTTTTTATGCGCTGCTTCGAACGACATCCAAGTCTGCCTGGAATATTGGTTCAGCAGACTGGATCGTTCTAGGCATCATGTCTTTCGCGATGGCGCTCGCGGTACTTACTATCGCTTGCATCGTGTCGATATTCTTTCAACACCGCGTCTTCCTTCCAGCCGCAAAGACGCCGTTTGTTACTCTTTGGGGTTCGGTCGGGATCGGCCTGCTAATTTTCAACTACTACTCTTTGGTGTTTGAAGGTAAGTGGTCTCGATTCAAAGGCGAGTTCCAGCATCTATCGGAGGCCACTCGGACAATAGGATCTATTGTTGTGTGGGTGAGTGTGATCCTGATTGTGTTAGCCGCTCAGTGGGCAGCGACAATCGCTTTCAAGCTTCCGAATAAATAAAAGCGGCATAAGCAATCTTGAATGGGGCAAGTTGTGGTTTTCCAGCCTCCCGATAGCCGCCGGTCGCCAATGTCGCTTCTGGGTCGATAGTTCGCATTGACCTCACCGCTTGGTGCGGACCCGGAATCCACGGCCGTCCAACGCCGTCGAATAATATCCGTCGCTCGCCTGGGGTAACTTTTCGGGGTAACTCGTCTCACATCTCTGAACAAACGCTTACGAAATAGTTGGTTACAGTGCCAATTCGAGTCCCTCAGCCGGCAAATCCCCTTAAAAAAACTTTCAATAACGTCGCGAAGTCCTTACCGCATGGCGGCGGCTATTCGAACCCCCGACAGAAAAAAAGGCGGGTTCGACAACTTCGCCGCCAGGCGAAGTTGAACGCCGGCGTCTTCGACGGCGGCCCCGAAGGGGCGAGGCGCGCAGCGCCGAGTAATCCCTCAGCCAGCACCATAAAATACGAACCAAATCATATATTTATAAACCATTACTAATGTTATTTCAAGACACTTTTTATCGCCAATAGCTGCGCTATCCGCCGCTTGCCGGTCGAAGTTTATGTTCGAGTGGCCGCAGTTGGAAACTTGTATCGACAATATTGGATAATTGAATCCGTAAGTAGTGGGCGCAAATCTACCTCTGCTGGATGTCCTTGGTCACCTCGCGAAACCAGGCACGGTGGTGTTTCCAGATCCAGCCCGGGGTCACCCAGCCGCGCGTCATCGCGCGAATCGAGCCTTTAACCCAAATCCCGGCGTAAATATGCACGATGATGGAGCAAATGAGCAGGAACGCGAAGAATGCATGCGCGAGCGCACTGAAGCGAATCGTGCCGATGCCGAAGTAGGCTGAAAAGTACTGCCGCCATATCACGATGCCGGATAACAGCAGACAAGTCAGGCAAACGATGATCGTGAAGAACAGGACTTTTTGTCCGCCGTTGTAACGGCCGACCTCCGGCAGGTTTTCTTCGTGATTTTTCACCACTTCGTCGATCCCGCGCAGCCATAGCCAGTCGCGCCGCTGCATCAGATTTTCACGCCAGAACTTCGCGCCCAGGAAAAAAAAGGCCGCTGCCATGAAGCAACCGATAAAGGGGTGCAGGATTCGCGTCCAAGGTCCGCCGCCGAAGAGGCTGGTGAGCCAGAACAGCGCGGGATGAAACAGGGCGAGGCCCGACAAGGCGAGCAGCACGAAGCTGATCGCGACGATCCAATGGTTGATGCGCGTGATCGCGTTGTAGCGTTCAATGTGCTTGGGAGTGCGTTCTCTCATGGCGTCTTCTCCAACTGACGCGCGGCCGCGTCCTCATCTTCTTCCTCGACCTCATTCGGCCCGATGCCGATGTAGTGCAAGAAGCCCACCGCCGCCGTCGCCGCCATGGCGAAGAGCGCCAGCGGTTTGGTGATTCCCTTCCACAGGCCCACCATGGGACTGATCCGGGGGTTTTCAGGCAGATTCGCGTAGAGTTGCGGCCGGTCCGAGTGGTGTAGGACGTACATCACATGAGTACCGCCCACCCCGGCTGGATCGTACAGACCGGCTTGTTCGAACCCGCGCGATTTCAAGTCCACGATGCGCTCCTCGGCGTGCTGGATCATGTCTTCCTTGGCACCGAATACGATCGCCCCCGTGGGGCAGGATTTTACGCAGGCCGGTTCCAATCCCACCGCCACCCGATCGGAGCACAGCGTGCACTTGTAGGCCTTTTTGTCCTTCTTCGAGATGCGCGGAACGTCGAACGGACAGCCGGTGATGCAGTAGCCGCAACCGATGCAATTCTCTTCTTGAAAATCCACGATGCCATTCGCGTACTGCACGATGGCGCCCGGCGACGGGCACGCCTTGAGGCAGCCGGGGTCCTGGCAGTGCATGCAGCCGTCCTTGCGAATCAGCCACTCGAGATCGCCCTTGGGGTTTTCATACTCGGCAAAGCGCATCAGCGTCCAGGACTGCGCCGACAGGTCGGCCGGGTTGTCGTACTGACCGTTGAAAGTGCCGATCTCATCGCGCAAATCGTTCCATTCCATGCACGCCACCTGGCAGGCCTTGCAGCCGATGCACTTGGTGGTATCGATGAGTTTTGCGACCTGACCGGTATGCGCGCCGCGCGCTTCCGGCGAGGGAAGCGTGGTGGCCGAACGGCGCACGATGTCGAGGGACTGCAGCGGCATGGGTACTCCTAAACCTTCTCGACCTTGACCAGAAATGCCTTGAATTCCGGCGTCTGCGAATTGGCGTCGCCGACCGAGGGCGTGAGTGTATTGGCGAGGAATCCGGGTTTGGCAACGCCCATAAAACCCCAATGGATGGGTACGCCGACCGTGTGCACCACCTTGCCATCGACCTTCATGGGTCGGATGCGTTTGGTCACCAGCGCCGCGGCTTTGATGAAACCGCGGTTTGAACTGACCTTGACCCACTCGCCGTTCGTGACGCCGATTTCCTGGGCGAGCGCTTCGCCCAGCTCGACGAATTGCTGCGGCTGGATAATCGCGTTCAGGCGCACATGCTTGGTCCAGTAATGAAAATGTTCGGTCAGCCGGTAGGTGGTCGCCACGTGCGGGAACTGCGCCGCCTTGCCGAATTGCTCGCGATCGCCCGGAAATACCCGCGCCGCCGGATTGTTGGTGGCCTGGGGCTGCTTGGGGTTCAACGGGTTGTAGCCCAGCGGCGTCTCGAACGGCTCGTAGTGCTCGGGAAACGGACCCTCCGCCATGCCGCCGCGGGCAAAGAATCGCGCGACGCCCTCGGGGTTCATAATGAAAGGACCCATGCCGCCGGCCGGATTTTCATCGGCCTTGAAATCCGGCACGTCCACCCCGCTCCACGCCGCGCCGTTCCAGCTGATGAGTTTGCGCGCCGGATTGTAGGGCTTGCCGCTCGGGTCGCAGGACGCTCGGTTGTACAGCACCCGGCGATTGGCCGGCCAAGCCCACGCCCAATTGAGCGTCTGCCCGATTCCGCTGGGATCGGAATTGTCACGCCGCGCCATGAGATTGCCGGCGGGACCCCAGGCACCGCAGAAAATCCAGCAGCCGCACTGGGTGCTGCCATCGTCGCGTAGCTCTGCGAACCCTGCCAGCTGCTCGCCCGCCTTGCGCGTGATCTTGGTCGGATCCTTCGGGTCCGCCAGATCCTTGAGCGCGTTGCCGGAGTATTCCCGCGCCAGTTCCTCCGGCCTCGGGCTTTCGGGCTGCGCGTACTTCCATTTCAGATTCAGGATGGGATCCGGAAATGCGCCGCCCTCCTTCACATACAGGGATCGCATGCGGGTGAAAATGCCCGCCATGATGTCGATGTCGCTGCGCGCCTCGCCGGGAGGAGCTGCACCCTTCCAATGCCACTGCAACCATCGCGCGGAGTTCACCAGTGTCCCCTCTTCTTCGGCAAAGCAGGTCGTCGGCAGCCGGAACACTTCCGTTTGGATCTTGCTCGAATCGACGTCGTTGTGCTCGCCGTAGTTGCGCCAGAACTCCGAGGTTTCGGTCGCCAGCGGATCCATGATGACCAGGAATTTGAGCTTGGACAGGCTTGCCGTCATCTTGGCTTTGTTGGGCGCCGCCGCCAACGGATTGAAGCCCTGCGCGAGATAGCCATTGACTTTGCCCTGGTGCATCAACTCGTACATCTGCAGCATGTCATAGAGCTTGTCGACCTTGGGCAGGTAGTCGTAGGCCCAGTTGTTCTGCGCCGTCGCCGCATCGCCCCACCACGCCTTCATCATGCTCACGTGGAATTTCGCCGCGTTCTGCCAGTAGCTCAATTGATTCGGCCGCAGCGGCTTCAGAGCCCGCGCCGCGATGAACTTCCCATAGTCCTGTTCGCTCTGCAGAGGCAAGGCAATATAGGCGGGCAGCTGATTCGATAACAGACCGAGATCGGTGAGTCCTTGAATGTTCGAATGCCCGCGCAGCGCATTCATGCCGCCACCCGCCACGCCGATGTTGCCGAGCAGAAGTTGCACCATCGCCCCGGTGCGAATCATCTGCGAGCCAATCGAGTGTTGAGTCCAGCCCAGCGCATACATGATGGTCATTGCCCGCGTCGCGGTCGCGGTGGACGCGATCAAGTCCCAGATGAAGAGCATTTTGTCCTTGGGAGTGCCACAGACTCTCTCCACCATTTCGGGCGTATAGCGAGCATAGTGCTGCTTCAACAGGGTATAGACGCAGCGCGGGTGCGAGAGCGTCGGATCGACCTTGGCAAATCCATCGGGGCCCATCTCATAGTCCCAGCTCGATTTGTCGTAGCTATGCTTCTCCGCGTCATATCCGGAATAAATGCCCTCGGTGAACGTGAACTCCTCTTTGACAATGAAGGAAAGGTCCGTGTGGTGCACCACATAGTCGCGCTGGATTTTGTCATTGATCAGCAAGTAGTTGATCAAGCCGCCGAGAAATACGATGTCGGTGCCGGGCCGGATCGGGGCGTAATAATCCGCCACCGACGCCGAGCGCGTGAAACGCGGATCGATGACGATGAGCTTGGCCTTGTTGTGAGCCTTCGCCTCAATCACCCATTTGAAGCCGCAAGGATGCGCTTCGGCGGCGTTGCCACCCATGATGAGGACGATGTCGGCATTCTTGATATCGACCCAGTGATTCGTCATCGCTCCACGGCCAAACGTCGGGGCAAGACCTGCCACCGTCGGACCGTGTCACACACGAGCCTGGTTATCGAATCCCAATAGTCCGAAGGACCGCGCCACCTTGTGAGTGATGTATCCCGCTTCGTTGCTGCTTGCGGATGCGGCGAGCATGCCGGTCGTCAGCCACCGGTTTACGGTCAGTCCGTCGGGCGTCTTCGCGACGAAGTTCGCGTCCCGATCCTGCTTCAGCAACTTGCTGATGCGCTCGAGCGCATCGTCCCAACCGATCCTCTGCCAGCGGTCGGACCCCGGCGCACGATACTCCGGATACTTGAGGCGGCTCTCACTGTGAACGAAGTCGATGAGGCCGGCGCCCTTCGGGCACAAGGTGCCGCGATTGACGGGATGATCCGGATCCCCTTCGATGTGAAAGATGCTCGGCTGAGCGTTTTTTGCCCCATCGCCCAAGCTATACATCAGTATGCCGCAAGCGACGGAGCAGTACGGACAGGTATTGCGCGTCTCGGTGGCCCGCGTGAGCTTGTACTCACGCACCTCCGCGAGCGCTTCGCCGGGCGAGAAGCCCATGAGTGCCAGACTCGAACCCACCAGCGACATGCCGGTGACCTTCAAGAACTGGCGTCTTGTCAATTCAGACATGACACTCTCCTCGCGCGACGGCTGCGCGGATCTCTGGGAATTAAGGTGGCGAGTGTAAATCCGGACTCGGCGCGCTACAAGCGGTGGCGCGAATGCCTCCGCGTCGCGCTACGTAGTCATGCCGTATTGCGTGCGCTGTCGCCCGCGGTGACATCATAGGTCGCACCGGACACCATGCGCGCAGCCCCGGAGGCGAGGAAGACCACGACGGGTGCGACATCCTCAGCTTCGATCCAGGGCACGCCGAGCGGTGTCTTGGCAGCGAGCATCTTCCGGGCTTCTGCCTCGTCCGCGGACGATCCTGTCGGCGATCTGCCGCCATCTTGTAAAGCCTGTGCATAGCGCTCCGCACGCGCTTTCTTATTTCACATGGGGTCTCGATTGCCTCCCGACCGGCAAGCGATAAAAAAACCTGCGCAGCCGGGCCCCGAGATTGCGGGCGATTGGGCGACGCAAGGACTGGGCGGCATTGTGCGGCTCGCGCCCTGCGAGTGGAACGCCGAGCACCTGGGTGGTCGGCCGATCTGGGTCTGGGATCCGGCCACTGTGCGGAAAGGTTCGATTGGCTCGTTGATGCTGCCCGATTTCAGATCGGACGGCGGCGCGTGGCGCGACGCGCGCCTCCTCAATCTGGAAGACGGCCGCACAAATAGCGGAGAAATGCGGCCAGATGGCGATTTTCTTCGCTTACGCGGTTGCGCCGCCGTGGTTTTCTGTCAAAGTCAGGTCTGGCGACGCTTGAGCTCGATCCCACGTCCGTGAGCTGCTACACCAATCACATCCTGCCGGACCTGATCAATCTCGCGATGCGAAATCGCGAGTTGACGCCCTATCGCGAACGCCTGCTGTCCCATGCGCAGGGCCGAGTCCTTGAGATTGGCATCGGCTCCGGCCTCAACCTGCCATTCTACGGATCGGGCGTGGACGAGATAATCGGCTTGGAGCCTGCGAAGCGACTCATCACGATGGCCCAGCGCTCAGCGGACAGATCCAAGGTTCCCGTGACGCTGATCGAGGGATCCGCGGAGACCATCCCGTTTGCTGACGAACGATTTGATACGGTCGTCACCACATGGACCTTGTGCTCGATACCCAACGGCCTTCGTGCGCTTCAAGAGATGCGCCGTGTACTCAGCGCTGCGGGTCAACTGTTATTCGTCGAACACGGCCTCGCGCCGGACGCGCAGGTTCAAAAGTGGCAACATCGCCTGACCCCGTTCTGGAAGAGAATTGGAGGGGGCTGCCACTTGAATCGGCCGATCCGAATTCTCATTGATAGTGCCGGATTCAACGTTGACAGACTCGTAACCGGCTACGCCAAAGGGCCCAGGCCCATGACCTTTTTCTATGAGGGGCGTGCGATTCCTAAGTAAAGAGTGCGGCCTGTTCGACGGCACCTTATGGATCCTTAGGACCAATCCAACACCATACCCCAGTGCCACGGCGGGCCGCGCAGCACTGGGTGTCGAACCCACCGCAGCCCCGCCTCTTCGGCCCATGCCCGACATTGCTCGGGCCGCGGCCGGATATTGAGCGGCGGGCCTCTTGTGTACGCACGTCGAAATTCCAGTTAATCACTCCCACTACTCCCCCGAGTCGAAGGACTCGATGGGCCTCCTTCAACAACTGATCCTGCCAGCCTCAAGTCACCATTGAGTGTTGCGGATCCCGAGCACGTAGGAGAGATGATTAATGATGATATCGCCCACAAAGGAGATCGCCAGGATTATTGCCACATCCAATGCTGTGACATTCGCGAACGGAAGAATGAACAGCAGCGATCCAACGACAAAATCCAATTGGTCCATCGGTATCCATGGCCGGCCAGGGGCTATTCCGATCCGTCGTTTCACAAAGCTCTTCATGCTGTCGCCGCCCATGGCGCCAAAGCCGAACGCCAGGCCGAGAAGCGGCCATCGATCGTAAGGAAGCAGTTCTTCGCGACAATTGATTCTGAACTGAACAAACACTGTAGCCATTGCGACAATGAGTCCCGAGCCAAACCCCACGATTGTTTTGTGGTCGCCGAACCACTTTTTGCTGATCGGGCGGTTCCACCCCGTCCAGTGGCTAGTGAACGGCGGAGCCATATTGGCCAGATAGGCAGGGAGCATTAGATACATTAACTGGAGGACGTGGGCCATTGGCGAAGGGTAGGTCGGTCCCGACGCTAGTCACGGCGTCGCGCACGGACTCGAATCACACTGAACACATGTATGACGACTACGATAGATAGCGCCGCGGCCAGAGTCCCGTGAATTCGCTTTAGGTAGATTACGTCGGATTTGTCGTTCGACCTGGTTCCGTGGGGCTCTGTTGCACGAACGGCAGCAGATTGGTGAGCAGGCTCGCGGTCGTACCACTGCGGTAGCGCAGGCATTCCAAACAAGTGTGCGGGCATGCCTTCCGCTGAGGCGAGTGACCACCCTGAGATCGGGAGGGCAACCAGCAGGGCGTAAAACGCGAAACACAATCCGCGATCCGTAGTTGCGAACTTGCCCGGCGCCAAGGCCGATGGCGTCATCGGACGATAGAAAAACCATAAAAGAACTCTTGAAATCGATAGCAAATAAACCGAGATCCCCAGCGAGCTATGCCACAGGAACGCACTATTGCCATTTCCATGGGCATCGATCCCTCCAAACAATGCCGTAACCACTAGCCCCATCACCAATGCACCGTTACCCAGTGAATCAATCGACTCGTATTGAAAAGGCGAGCGGCAAAACCACTTTGCTTCGCGCCGCTGCCGGTCATAGTTCTGCTACGGCGTAGCTGTGCCACATCGAAAGTCCGACCGCCAATATGACCGGTCCGACGAAAACGCCGACGGGTCCCCAAGCGGCAACGCCGCCGATGACGCCAAACAGCACAACAATGAAGGGAACATGAGTGGCATTGCTGATAAGGAGTGGGCGCAATACATTGTCCGTTGGATGTACGAGCAAAAAGCCCCAGAGCAGCAGAATGATGCCCTTCCAGATGTGGCCGGTTATCAGGAAATAGGCGCCCAGCGGGCCCCAAACTAGCGCGGTCCCCAGGACCGGAACAACGGACAGCACGCCCGTCATGGCGCCTAGCAGGACGGATTCGCTAACGCCCAGAATTGCATACCCTATGCCCGCGATGAGGCCTTGAGCGAAGGCAGTGGCCAAGAATCCGTAGAGTACCGCACGCGTCATTACGCCAGCCGTAGCCAAGTACGAATCGAGCTGTTCGCCGAACACTCTGGTCAAGAACAGCCGGCCTTTGCTACGGATGGACTCGCCATTCCGGAAGAAGAAGAAAACCGTGAGCATCACAAGGAGCAGCTTGCCGATGCCGCGGCTGACGCCGCCCAGCAAACCTGTGAGTTCGCTCGACCGTGATTCGAGCCAACTCGCTACTTGCTTGCCAAGCACCGCCGGCTCGCCGGACAAGAGGTCAATCCCACGTTGTGCCTGCTCACCGATCCAAGGGATGCTCTGAATGAATTTGGGCAATACCGTGGGCGTTTCGACAAGATACGTCGACAATGATCGATATGTGGCGATCAACTCGCTCGTGACCAGTACCGACAGCCAGACCGCCGGCAGTATTACGGCACACGTGAGCACAAGAGTCATACAAAACGCGGCTGCGTTTTGAAGACGCCCGAACGGCCGACGCACGACCCGATACAGTGGCCAGCTCACATACGCAAGTATCGCGGCCCAGGTTATGAGCGATAAGAAGGGCAGTAGTATCGCAACACAAGCGCCGCTGACAAGAATCACCAGGACGATAAGCGCGAACCGCCTGACGTCAATCCTTGCCCTGGACCATTCGGTATGGGCGTCCAGCATGAAATTACTCCCGGCGTCGCCGCCATCTCTGGGCAATTCTGCGCGCTCTGACCCCAATTACGTAGACTGACAAGTGCGGGTCCGCTTACGTATAAGCCCTGATGGTGCTGGGCGGCCAGGTGGCTATCGTTGCAACATCACATCCAAGCGGGCGCATTATGGTGGATGGAAGGAAGGTGCGGGTGCCTATCGACGGATCGGAAGACTCGCTACGCGCGCTTGCCTATGTGATTACGCGCGCCCAAGCATTGGCAAAGGCACTTGAATCGTTGAGGACACGACACATGGCTGCCGATGTCCTTGTGGTGATTGGCAAGCCGGCCGAGAGCATCATCGAATTTGCCACACGGAAACATTGCGAGGAGATCGTGATTGGAACGCGTGGTTTAGGAAACTTCTTGGGCTGGTTGCTCGATTCCATCACCACAAAAGTGATTTACTTGGCCCAAGTACCCGTCACCGTCGTTCCGAGATGTGCCATAGGTCACATCTCTAAGATCACCTGAGCGGCCCGTCGGCCGGCTTTTGAATGACCGTGTGTCGCCTACGTAGAAGCCCTGATTATTCCAACATCAATCTGAAGGCACTGTCAGTAGCAAGTGGCAGATCGGAAATGTATTGGAGGTAGCGTGTCGCATCGGGCCAAGCGACAAGTATTTCGCATTTTTCGGCCAGTGATGCGAAGCTTGCGATGGCCGATGCGGCGACACGGAACTTTGCTGTGGTAGCACTCGTCGCGGGATCAGTAACGATGAGTCAGGCACGAAAAATCGGATTAAGTACAGTTGAAGCTGCCGCGCGCCTTAAATCCGACGGCTACAACGAGTTGCCGCGGGCGGAACGGCGAGGCGTTCTTCGAATCTTGTTCGAAGTCGTTCGGCAACCGATGTTTGCACTGCTGATTGCAGGTGGCATCGTCTATTTGCTGTTGGGCGATCGTATGGAGGCCATTCTACTGCTGGCCTTCGCCTCACTCTCAGTGGTGATCACGATCGTGCAAGAATCGCGCAGCGAAAGAGTGCTGGAAGCGCTGCGCAACCTCGCAAGTCCGCGGGCACTGGTGATTCGAGACGGTAGCAGAATCCAGATTGCCGGACGGGAAGTCGTTCGCGGCGATGTCATGGTGCTCACCGAAGGCGATCGAGTGGCGGCGGATGCGACGCTGTTGGCATCGCATGATCTTTTGCTCGATGAGTCGCTGTTGACCGGCGAGTCTGTACCAGTGCGTAAGCTGGCACCCCCTAGCGATGCTCATCCCGACACCGCTCGAGCAGCCGCGGGCGGTGAGGATTCACCTTACGTGTTCGCTGGCACGCTAGTCGTCCGCGGTACCGCCCAAGCTCTCGTGCACGCCACAGGCGCGCGAAGTGAAATGGGCAAGATCGGCAAGGATCTGCGATCCATTGAAACCGAACAGCCGCAGCTACAGCGTCAGATGAGTTGGCTCATACGGGACTTTGCCATTGTGGGTGCCCTGGCGGGCGGACTGGTGGTTCTCTTGCTTGGTGTGCTGCGCGGTTCGTGGCTGCAGGCAATGCTGGGCGGCATCGCATTAGGGATGTCGCTGCTCCCGGAGGAATTTCCTCTGGTCATGACGGTGTTTATGGCCATGGGTGCGTGGCGCATCTCGAAAGCACGAGTGCTAACCCGCCGTGCGGCCGCGATTGAGACGCTCGGCGCCACGACGGTTCTCTGCACCGACAAGACGGGCACCCTCACCGAAAACCGGATGACCCTCGTTTCCATTCGCAACACCGACAGCCATTGGGACAATGATCGCGGCGGGCCGCTGTCCGAGCCGATACAGCGAATTGTGGAGAGCGCGCTGATGGCGAGCGCGCGGGAACCCACTGACCCGATGGATCTCGCGATTCACGCAATGGCAACACGAGTTTGTTCTTCTCCCGGGAGGATGGCTACGCACTCGCTCATTCGCGCGTATGGATTGCGGCCGGATCTGTTCGCGGTTGCCAACGTCATTGCCGGCCCTGAAGGCACCCGAGCGTATGCCAAAGGAGCATTGGAAGCGATTGGCGAGCTGTGCCGATTGTCGCCCGACCGGATGACCGGCATCCAAACTCAGATGGAAGATCTTGCGGGCCGGGGTATCCGCGTGCTCGGCGTCGCACGATCCTCTTTCATTGGCACCACGCAGAGTTCTCAGCTGCCCGACTCGTTGCGTGGCTTTGACTTTGAATACATCGGATTGATCGGCTTCGCCGACCCGTTGCGCGCAAACGTCCCTTCCGCCGTGGCCCAATGTCGTTCTGCAGGAATTCGTGTAGTGATGATTACCGGCGACTATCCGGCGACCGCGCGCGCAATCGGACTTCAGGCTGGGCTGGATGCGGTGCAGGTTCTATCTGGCGACCAAATCGAGGCCATGGACGACGCACGTTTGGCAGACCTCGTCAACAGCACGTCGATATTCGCGCGCATCAGGCCCAACCAAAAACTTCGAATTGTGCAGTGCTTGAAAGCTAACGGAGAAATCGTCGCCATGACCGGGGATGGCGTGAATGATGCGCCTGCTATCAAAGCCGCGCATATCGGGATCGCCATGGGCGGACGCGGTACGGACGTTGCGCGCGAAGCATCCGCCATTGTCTTGCTCGACGATGATTTCGGTTCCATCGTCAGGACGGTCCGCCTGGGCAGACGCATCTACGATAACATGCGCAAGGCCATCGAATATATTGTCGCTGTTCATATTCCAATCGCCGGGCTTGCGCTGCTGCCGCTGCTTCTTGGACTGCCCTTGATGCTGACGCCCATCCACATCGCCTTTCTCGAAATGATCATTGATCCGGCCTGTTCCATGGTGTTCGAGGCCGAGGGGGAGGAAGCGAACGTGATGCGCCGTCCGCCGCGAGATCCGAAGAGTCCATTGCTGTTGCCGCACCGCATCGCGTGGGCGCTGCTACAGGGCCTGATCGCGCTGGCGATTCTCGCGGGCGTATTGATTAGCGCAGCCCGCATGGGAATGCCCGAGCCGGACCTCCGCGCCCTGGTTTTCACTTGTCTGGTGCTCATCAACATGGGACTGATACTGGTTAATCGGTCCTTCGATTCCACCCTCGCCCACGCCATTCTGCAGCCCAATCGTCCCTTGTGGATGCTGGCGGGTGGCGTTTCTGCGCTTCTTGGCATCGCGATCTTCTGGCGCCCCGCACAGTCGCTGTTCCATTTTGGGCAATTGCACTGGAACGACTTGGGCGCCTGTGCAGCGGTCGGTGCGGTGAGTTTGGTGGTTCTGGAGGCGCTCAAATCCAAGTGGTTTCGCTCCGCTGCCTCGGACAGTTCGTCCGCAGAGTAGGCGAAGATCATTTGTCGCCTTCGAGTCGCAGCTGTTCGATGCTGAAAACCTAATTCGTGGCAAGACTTTCGCTACCGTCGCGCAGTGACGTGACGGTGTCGCCGGGATTGACAGCAATAAGGCGCTTGCCAGAATTGGCGGCGGAATGTGATCGCAATCGAGTGGTGTTCCAATCCTGCGCCGAGCCCCTGGCGAAGCAGAAGGTGTGATAGGGCTGCCTGATAGCTGTTCGCGCGTGTGCGCTGTGGGTCGACAAATGCACGCCAGACAGGTTGGCCACGGTGCAAGAATGCACGCGGCAGGAGCGCCTCCGCATCATTCCGGACTCGTTGCCTTGCGGTGAATCATTTGCAGAACAACGAAATGAAATCCCCACCCCGACTCGACTCCTCCACACTGCGGGCAATTCCACCGGGGATCTGGGCGCTCGGGTTCGTGTCCATGCTGATGGATATCTCGTCCGAGATGGTCCACGCGCTGCTGCCGATCTACCTGGTGACGGTGTTTGGCGCCTCTGCGACGACCGTCGGCGCCATCGAAGGCATCGCCGAGGCCACCGCCTCGGTGACCAAAGTATTCTCCGGTGCCATTTCAGACTGGATCGGCCGGCGCAAGCTTCTCGCGGTCTTGGGATACGGGCTGGCGGCCGTCACCAAGCCCGTGTTTCCGCTCGCTCCGACCGTCGACTGGCTGTTTACCGCACGCTTCATCGACCGAATCGGCAAGGGCATCCGTGGTGCGCCGCGCGATGCCCTCGTGGCGGACATCGCCCCGACCCATCTGCGTGGCGCTAGCTTCGGCCTGCGGCAGTCACTGGATACCGTCGGCGCGTTCCTAGGACCGCTGCTTGCGATTGCGTTGATGTGGTTGACGGCGAATCACTTCAAGACCGTGTTCTGGGTCGCCGTCGTGCCTGCGTTCCTGTCGCTGGCGCTGATCGTGTTCACGGTGCACGAGCCCGAGCGAGCGCCAACGCTACGCAAGGTGACGTTTCCGTTGCATCGCGATGAGCTCGTCCGCCTTGGCCGCACCTACTGGCTCGTCATCGCGGTCGCCACCGTGTTCACGCTGGCGCGCTTCAGCGAGGCCTTTCTGCTGCTGCGCGCCAAGCAGGCCGGGCTGTCGGTCATGCTCGTTCCAGCGGTGCTGGTGGTCATGAATGTCGTCTATTCTCTCGCTTCCTATCCCGCCGGCGTGCTGGCCGATGCCGGCGGTCGCTACCGCGTGCTGGTCGTGGGCGTCACATTTCTCGTGCTCGCCGATCTTGTGCTCGCATTCGCGCAGGGCATCGGTGGCGTCGCAGTCGGCGTCGCCCTATGGGGATTTCACATGGGGTTCACGCAAGGGCTGCTTGCAACGTTGGTGGCCGATACTTCACCACCCGAACTCCGCGGCACGGCCTTCGGCATGTTCAATCTGCTGACCGGTGGCGCCCTCCTCGCCGCAAGCGTCGCCGCCGGCATCTTGTGGGACACCATCGGCGCGCACGCCACTTTCTTGAGCGGCGCGGCGCTCGCCGCCATGGCGTTGCTCGGGCTATTAGCAATTCGGCGTCAACTCAGCTCTTACGCACATCCCTGAGGGCCTTATCAGGATCGCCAGGACGCGTGCCGCCCGCCTCTTGTGGCGGCCGCTCCGCTTGGCTGCCCGTGCGCCTCCACGACAACTGAGTCGACTCTCGGCCGCGATCCCCCATCGCGCGAGGGCCGCAGGGCAGGCCTCGGATAGCGTCGCCGACGACCGGCCGCATAGGGGTCGATTGTTGCCGTTGGCGCAGCCCGGGGGTGCGAGACCAGCGTTGGCCGGAGTCCATGGGCCACCAACCCCGTCGAATAATATCTGTCCCTCGCGCGGGGTAACTTTTTGGGGTAACTCGTCTCTTCTGTCTTTATAAACGCTTACAAGACAGTTAGTTATCGCGTGAATTCGAATCCCTCAGCCGGCACCATTTTCAAAAAGATTGTTTTAGTGCGATTTGGCATCACATAGCCGTTGTCGACTTGTGACGGGAGTTCGCGCCGTTGGATTTCGACCACGCGAACAAGCGATGCGGGTCACCCATCGCCCAGTGGCGCGTCCCCACGCGTCCGGCAAAATCATTAACCGGCACAATTCCCGCACGATAGCAGTTGAGAGCGTGACTGACCGTTCAACTCAGCTCTTCGCGATTTTCAGTTCGTAGCGCTGATTGCTGCGGCGCACCATCAGTTGCGGGAGGTTAGCGGAACCCTCGCTGAGACTACCGTCGACCGCGATGTTGGTTAATTTTCGGAGATTGTTGGCAGAATGCCACGTTATTATGTTCGGTACCGGACAGACGGCGGACATGCGGGGCGCCAGACTAACGGCAGCGAATGGCCCTTAATTGGCGATTGTGAGTTGCTTATGAAGCGTTGGCCTGGACATTTGCCGATCACAAGCGTCGTCCTCTTTTCGATTCTCAAAAGGGTCGAAACGGTCCAATGCGAATTTTCCCGCGATGAACGGGTGCTGTGCACCGCCTGTGAATTTTGGGCTGCCGTGTCTGCAGGTGAACTTCACGCTCACCTCGGTTCGCAGCCAGAACGCGTGCTGCGAGCAGCAGGAATTGCGTTGAAATCACTGGGGGCGGTGATTCTTGCGCAAGCCGTTCTTGCGGGCATCGATGGATTGAGGAATATGAATTCTCGCGAGCGCTACCACGAGTATATCGCTCGCTTGGAACATCAACTGCAATCCACCGACGAATCGGTAGACGTGTTGATTGGGCTATTCGCGGAGCGATGCATATCCGCTTCGCTTTTAATTCGACGAGCAACGGTGGACCCGCATATTGCGGGTGCCGTTGGCGACCAGGACGACGATGTCGCGGCCCGCACGATCAGCTCCCATGGCAGTGCGCACGTTCTGCAGTTTGCCTCCCGTCGTGCGAAGTTGAAACTGCATAAGCGCGTCTCCATCGTCCACTGACAACCGGCATTCAGTAGATCAGACGGCATCATACCGCTGTCGGGGCGGCCCTAATTGATGTCGCCGACTTCCGCTTTCGGCCCGATGGCGGTCGCTCTACGACTCGATCAGACGAAGAGGGATGCCCCGACTAGAATCGCACGCATCTGTCGTCGAAACACATCGAGCTGCAGCTTCTACCAGCGGAAAAAGAGCTGCCTAATTCTTGCGGTTGTAAGTAAGGTCGTATTCGACGGTCCATGTTTTCCCGCCGTCTGTTGATCCCTGGCTGAACTGGCGCACCTTGTTCGAGCCAAGACTGAAAAATTGCAGGTGGCGTTTGAGCCTAGTTCCGTCCGACTGCGGAATCTCATCGGTATAGAGATCCATCACCCCATTGGTGAGACCGCCGTAAAAGTGAATCATTCCACCCTTGTTGTCCACCCAGAATTGTTCCCAGCGGTTAAGGCCCGTGTTGTAGATGTTGTAGCTCTTCCCGATGTAGCCGGTGGTGCCGCGCGAGGTCCAGTTCTCCCAAATAACGCAATTGCCAATGGCTCGTTCAATGTGACTAATTCCTGCCGGCGAACCCTCATTGGTCGTGACCACGTCCCAATCTCCAACCCAGAAATCGAATTGACGATTTTCCTGCTTGTAATCGCAGGGTGATTGGTTGTGTTTGGCCCGCTCGATCAAGGAGGCGAAGCGTGCATCGCCCCGGATCGATTGCAGGTCAGGATCGGTGCTCATCTGGTCCGCCTGTTCGTAGCCCTGCTCTACCGCCTCTGATAATAGTCCAATGGCCCGGTCTGTTTGCCCCATCGAGGCGTATACAGCGGAGATGTTATATCCAACGATTGACACGGGCATGCCCATGGCTTGGGCTTTTTGAAATGCATCAAGCGCTCTTTGATGCTTTCCCATGCCTTGAAGACAAACGCCAAGCCGATACCAATTGCGCAGGCTGTCCGGCTGCGCTTGAACAAGATGTTCGTAGAGAGGCTCTGCTTTGGTCCAATTGTGCTCTTCGTACGCGGCGCTCGCCGCCGTCGCCATGCCTGCGATGGAGACTGGGGACGGCGAACCCACGACGGCCGGCGTTCCCATCATCATGCACATCAACAGAAGCGTGGCTCTGGCCATTTATCGCGTATTCAACTCGCGTGCCGCCAGCCGCGCACTCGACGTCCAGATACCACGTATCCAAAATAAAGAATGGTCATCCATATGACCTAAGCTATCTAGCTGATTTCGGGATGATGTCGCTACCAGAAAATTGCGGTCCGAGGCCCCTTGCTACTCTTGGAGTCCCCCGGCATGCGCGCAGGCTCGACGGAGTCTGCCCAAACTCTTGTCGAAAGGTACTCGTAAAGTGGCTGTGGCTGGAGAATCCCGCCTCGAGCGCAACATCGACTAGCGGCATTCTCGCTTCCGCGACACGTTCCAACGACCAGCGGACCCGCAGTTGCTGACGGTATTGATGCAAGCCAATTCCGGTTTTGCGATGGAACAGCCTGCACAGGTGATACGCAGACATTCCGACTTCAGTGGCGATGTCTCGAAGCGACACGCGTTCATTCCAGCGCTCGCTTAGTATAAGTTCCGCGTGACGTACAACGTCGTCTTGCCTTGACGCGATAGACGAAAGGCGGGGCGTGGGCTCCCTACCGTACGCCGTCTCCAGGACTCGTTCGAGCAAGCGCACAACGGATTCTTCGATTGCCAGTGGATCCTCGGTCACCCCCCGCAGAACTTGGTCGAAGAGCCGTCGTTGGGCGAGGTAAGTGTTAGCATCTGACCGACTGCGTGTAGTCCGAAATGGCGAGTGCCGGTACGCGTCAACCGTCGGATCGAATGCGCGTACCACATCCTGCACAATATCAACCCGCATTCCGAACCAATCGCAACGATCGCCGTCGGCGCTGATCGCGTTTCTGAGGTACGCTTGGCCTTTGTTGTAAAACGTCACGACATTTGGATTTGCAGCAAACGCGGGTTGGTGCTCGTGCTGAATCTCAACTGCGGTTCTTGGAAAAACGAAGCAGCAATTTCTCGCCGGCCCGGAGTCGTGGAACGAAGGGTGGTATCGACTGCAGCGGAAAGCACCGATCCGGACCATCTCCGTGTCGAACACTACACGATCAACCTCAGATTGGTCGGTGGCAAGCATGCCGTATCCTAGTGAGCTCACAGGCCGAGTCGGTTGAACGGCCCCTTCTTATCGCCATAGATAACTCCTTCCAGTCCGCAGCGATTTTTATGGCACGCTTGATGTCTGCGGCTTGAGTCCGCTTGTCGCTGCTGCACAGGATCACAACGACCGCCGCTCCCGTTGCACGAAATACACGCGATAGCCAGGCCCATAGTCGATCCTCATTTCGCTGATACCCGAGCCGACTGACTTCACATCGCCGGGGTTGCCAAGAGCCAGTCGATCAATCCGTGCCGACCGCGAGTGTCGGCTATCGGAACATCCAACTCTTGCCGCGAGCCCCACGCAACTTCCTCTAGAATTTCGGAAGCGCCTCCTGCGCAAGGGCTTCTTCAATCGCCTTCTGCTTCGCTTCGTCGTTCACTCCATAAACTTTGATGTTCAAAATCCGGTCGCCCTTCTTGACCGAGAGCCAAACGAGATTTCCTCCTTTGATATAGATGGCTTCATCCCCGATACCTGAGACGGGTGTCTTGACATAGGGAACGACCGGTGCCTTGATCGCGGCCCACCATTTTGACGCTAGCTGAAAAGACAGTGTCACGTCGACACGCTCAGCGCTGCCATGCCAATTGCAGCCCGTGTCGAATATCGGCGTGCCGGCATTCATGTCTACTCCCGTCGCCGCCTTGACTTGCGCGAGCGTCACCCACTCGCAGGGAGCAACCGAACCGGCCAATGCCGACGATGCGGACATTGCGGAAGCCAGTAGTGCGGTTGCGAAGCACTGTCCAAGTTTGCTCATGACCATACCTCCCGGAGAAAACTCGCAATCCAATTCGACAATACTATTGGCTCGCTCGCCGCCCGCCAACAGCCCGGTGTATCTCATCGGTCGTTAGCTGCCCAACAGGTCCAAACTTTCCGGATTGTTGCGGTTACTATGGCTATTCGAATCCCTCAGCCGATATCATAAAACTTCTATTAAATCAATAATATATGTAGCATATGATAGTAAAATAAAAAGACAAGATTGCACGTCAAAATGCGCTTTGGGGCAAACAGGCACGACGAAGAATTTGCGTGGCTGCTTCGCGACCGAGTTCAAGCATGACCTACCTTTCGTATCTCAGCGCGATTTCGGCATGTGCCAGTTGGCGGCGCGGATATGATCGATGAACACGCGCAGTTTGAAGGGCATCTGACGGTTACTCGGATAGTAGATGTGAAACATGCCGCGCTGCGGACTGTTTTTCTCAAGCACGACTTTTAGTGCCCCGGTTTTTATGTTGGCCTCTACAAATTGCCGGAACACGTAGGCAATACCAATTCCGTTCAGAGCGGCAGTCGCCGCAAGCCGCATTTCGTCGACCACCATCTGGCCGCCTACGACTTGCTGACCGCGGCATTCCAGGTGTTGTCCGAAGTTCCGAAGTCCGCTCCGGCGTGTGATCATATTTGACCCGGCTATCGCCGCCGCAATGTCGAGCGGCATATGATTTATTTCCGCACCACCGACTACGGCATCGCGATTATTCGCATCCTTCATGAGCGGATGGACGCGCCACATCACTTGTAGTTCCGGTAGCTGACGGCAATCGGACCCTCCCTGGACACGTCACGCCCGGGTGTTCTCCACGAGTGCAGCAATCTGTACGAACTCGACTCTGGGGCGCACTCCGTAGAGACCGGCTACTCGCTCGAGTAACTTCTCAGTGAAGAACGCCTTGGCTCCGTCCTCTGCGTCCCAAACGTAGAAGTTCGCGGCCTCACGCTTTCCGGAATTGAGCGTGAAGGCCTTTGAGCGTAGGCCCGGCATTCCTTCAAAAATTACGCGTGCGGTCTCGGCGATCGTCCGCACCGCTTGCTCGTCAAAATTGTCTCCGTAGCAAAACGTCACAAATACACCAGTCATGTCCTCCCTCCTTTCGATATGTTGGCCAAGGGCGCCGCGTCGCTGCCGTGACACCAAACTAATTAGTCGACAGACCCTTATCGCGGGTCAAGCGTCCGAACGAAGCAAATTGCCCCGTCGATTCGTCATCGACAGGGCACGGAATATCTTGACTCGCAACGGCGCCAGGAATGCTTCCGTGTTGAGCCGCGCCGTGCGCAGAGATCCACAGGCGACCTTGTTTTGCACATTCATAGCCATAGCGAAATAACTGTTTCATTCTCTCTGCGCGAAAATCAAAGGTCGCGGCATACGGGTAGCCCGCCGGAATCGCCGAGAACTGCAGATTTGCGCCCCGCAACTCCGCGTTGGTCGCGGTAAGTTCAAGAGTCGTCCGTAGCATATGATTTAAACCCGCGGCAACGCTTCGCGACAGGATTGCTGTGGTTCGAAGACGAGTCGGATGAGGCACTTCGCTCAACCGCCCGTCAACGATGACATACACCGCTGTTCTACGGGAGCGGGCTACTTCATCTGGGGGCGGTTGCGCGAATGCCAGGGGAACTAAGAACGGAGCGGCAATCGTTCCGTCGACATGAGCCTCGTCGTACACTGTCTCCTCCTCCTGAACGTGGATCATCACGGGCGGGAACATTCCCGGGACGCTGGCTGAAGCAACCAAGACATCGCGAAATAGTGTTCTGGCGTGGTCACCGCCATTCAGCGCAATCGCGCCGAGGTCCCACACTACGGTCTCGCCGGTATCAATTTCAGTGGTGGAGACAAGCAGCATGCGTCCGGTGGCAGCCTCGTGCGCTACGGCTTGAATCAAGGCGTCGCTGGCATATCGTTCGACGAGTTCCCTGAGCGGCCCGCCCCGATACATGCTTGAGCCGAACAATGCTCCAAGGCTGCGTGACTGGAGCAGATGTTCGGCGCGTCCCCTGCTGTAGATGTCCACGAGCACCCCATCCCATTCGGGTCCCACGAAGGCGTAGGGAGCAATCAGGGCGCCGACACTGACGCCCGTGACGACGGAGAATTGCGGCCGCAATCTCGCGCGGGTCAGACCGACCAGTGCTCCGGCTCCGAATGCCCCGTCAGCACCGCCGCCTGAAAGTGCAAGAATGCTCAGGGATTCTCCCATCTGCCCCTCCGAGAGGCGCTGCGCCACGCTTTGTGCGGATACGCTCGAGAACCGCTGATCGGTGCCAAGAGTGCGTATCGTGTTCGGTGCTTCGAACGCCTCGATGTGAGCATGCGACTTGGCCATCTTGACTGGAGTACATGCCGTGAGGGCTAGCAGGATGATTGCGCACGCCAGCGCCCGTTGCGATCCGCGCTTCAAGACGCCCCCACCCCCTGACACGTTAGTCCACGAGACGCCGGTTGCTTGCGAGCTCATTCCTGATCCTGAACGCTGACGTCGCGATAAGAGAAGGGTCCTGAATCGCGGCCGTTGCTCCGAGCGCGCGCAAATGGAACGAGCATGGGCACGCGGCGCCGATAGTCGCGATAGTCACTGCCCAGCGTCGCAATGAGATCCCGCTCTTCGAAGCGGATCGCGACGAGAATGTAGAGGGTCGTCACCACAGCGAACAGCAGGTGCGTTGCTGTCATTGTCGGCGTCGCCCAAAATGCGATGATCCAGCCCACGTAGAGTGGATGACGGACCAAACGATACGGGCCTGGCGTTCTAAAGGTCAGGGGCCGATACGTGTTAGAAGTCAGATTGAGCCAGACTTGACGCAGGCCAAACAGATCGAAATGGTTGATTAGGAACGTAGCCACCAATATCAGTAGCCAACCGGCAGCACACAGACCGTAGATCAATTCTGCCAATACCGGCTCGGTTACGGACCACACGGTGCCGCCGAGTGGCCGCCAGAAGAAAAATAGCGTAATCAGCGCGAGACTGGACGCCAGCACATAAGTGCTGCGCTCGGCCGATTCAGGTATGAAACGTGTCATCCAGCGCTTGAAACCCGGACGCGCCATCCCGCTGTGTTGAATGGCAAAACCAAGAAGCAACGCAAGATCGACCGCCAAACTGGTCACAAGCTCATCTTCACGCGGCGCATCTATCGAGCGGCGCACGAAGATATTGCCTACGAATCCGACGGTGTAGAGGAAAGTCGCGAGAAATACGACATAGGAAACAAGGCCGTAGAGGAATACAGTGAAGCGTTTAAACATGGTCATTCTCCCGGGTGAGACGCGACCTGACGCGCACAATCGTGGTCGCATCGGCGTCATTCGCCGCTTCCGAACACGACAGAAATTGGCTCGCAATTGGGCGACCCGGCTGGTTGGCCGACGGTGCAGCGGTGAGTCCAGAGCCGCTCAGGGGTCGCTCGCGTACCCAGCGTTCATAAAGAAGATCGCACAACTCGAACACAAATAACGACGCGGTGCCAAAAACGGATAGCAGAATTAGTTCCATGGTTCCTCCTCAGTATTGTCCTACTCCACTCCACGCAATTGAGTGGAAAAGCCGGACATCCTGGGCACGCCAGCGACCTGCTTTGCCGGCGTAGGGCCATTTTTGGGGGAGGTTTCGGCGCGAACGCGCCGGCTAAAGGTTGGCTTCGAGGGCAGCGGCTTCGAGCGCCAGCGGGTGCTCGGGAGTCAAGCCCGCGCTCAGCGCGCTGGCTGCGCCTCGAATGGCTGCGCGGGCGCCGTCTGGATCACCTGTTGCGCTGAGGGCTCGCGCGCGGAGCAACCGAGCCTCGCCCACGGTCGCACTTTGCTGAGGATCCCGAGCAAGGCTGGTTGCGATCTCCAGCGCTTCAGCAGTCAACTGAGCGGCATCACCCGGGCGACCCGCCTCGAGGGCGACCCGCGCTGCCAGTAGTAGTTGCATGTCCGCCGACTGTGAGCCGCGTACCTTCTGGCGATCGGGGTACCCGACGTCCCTGAGCAACGACTCCGCCGCAACTTCTGCCGCTTGCAGGTCCACCCGCTTCAAAGCAACGAGCGTGAGTGCGCGTTCCGCGGCCATGCGTTCCCGCGGATCAGAGGTTGGTGTCACAAGCCGCGCCGCGTCTTGGGCCGCTTGGCCAGCCAGATCCAGATGGCCCGCGTAAGCTCTCGCTTCAGCCAAAGCAGCCAGCGCGAAAATTAGTGCGCTGACATTGCCATCGGCACGAGCGCTCGCCACGGCGCGCTCGGTCCATGCTTCGCCCTCGGCGACCAGATTCAAGCGCGTGGATAACCGCCCTAAGACGGTGGCGACCACCGGGGATACGGACCCCTCCTCGTTCCCGGAGGTAAGAGCCAGGGATTCGCGTTCCCGGGACAGCGCCGCACGCAGTTCCCCCATCTGCGACAAGGCCACCGACTGGTTGTGAAGTGCACCGGACATGGCTTCATTGTCATTCGCATCGGTCATCTTCAGCAGGCTCAAAGTCTTCTCCACGGTTGCATTTGCATCCTGCGGGCGGCCGGCGTGTATGTACAAGCCTTGGGCGTGCGATAACAAGTAT
The DNA here is from genome assembly GCA_963831765.1 of uncultured Gammaproteobacteria bacterium. Classification (GTDB taxonomy): domain Bacteria; phylum Pseudomonadota; class Gammaproteobacteria; order Steroidobacterales; family Steroidobacteraceae; genus Bog-1198. The sequence goes on along the minus strand of CAWHRH010000004.1, from coordinate 485,914 downwards.
CGATAAGTAGCACTCGTGCGATCTTCCCTCTCCTGCATTGCGATCGCGGTCTCAATTCGCTCGACTGCGGTACCCCGGTCGCCTCGCGCATCCGCCAAAGTTGCCTCGGCATGGACGCAAACGATTCGCTTGCTAAGCGGTGTCTGCGGTGTACGCGCGAGCAAAGCCCGCGCCTCGTCCATGCGCTGCTCGGCGCGATCGAGACGGCCCATGGCAAGCTCGGTCTCGACCGTATTGCATTGGACATCAATCAACAGCACAGGATCTGACAGGCGCCGGGCTATGGACTCCGCCTTTTCCAATACCGCCAATTCCTTGGCAGTATTCCCGCGATCCATATACCGGCCGGAGATTGGAATCAACGCATTGGCGATGAAGCGTGGGTCATTGCCGTACTGCTGGTCGAGCAACTCGACGCTGCGGTCCAGCATCTCCTCGCGCGTCAGCGGGCGCCCCCCTGGACCGGATTGCTCCATCACCAAGTTGGTGAATCGCTCCTGCGCTTCTGCGTGCTTTGCCTGCAAACGCGCCTCGTCGCGCTGCCGTCGAGCATCGAACATTTCGGAGGTCGTCACGCCAGCCGCCACGGCGAGTGAGGCGAATACCAGCACGCTGGCGGCGACTCCCACACGATTGCGACGCACAAATTTGCGGGCGCGATAGACAACGCTATCGGGCCGCGCGCTTATCGGCGCATGATCGAGCCAGCACCGGAGATCCGCCGCGAGTTCGGCAACGGTGCCATAGCGCTCGAGTGGCTCCTTTTTAAGGGCCTTGGCGACAATGTTGTCCAGATCGCCGCGAAGCTCGCGACAACGTCTTCGATCGTCGCTGACAATCGCGCTGGCCGGCGGCGGGTCGGCCGCAATGATGGCCTCCTCCAGTGCCGCCATAGTGTGACGCTTCAGGACGTACGGGCGTTCTCCAGTCAACAACTCAAAAAGCACGACACCGAGTGAATAGACGTCGCTGGCAACAGTGATCGCAGCGCCGAGTATCTGCTCTGGTGCAGCATAATCCGGTGATAGGGCGCGCCCGACCTCACGCGTAAGTGCCGAGTCCTTGGGCCCTTCGTCGCAGAGAAGTTTGGCGGCGCCGAAATCGAGCAACCGCACGCTGCCCTGGCGAGTCACAAGAATATTGGACGGCTTCAGATCACGGTGCACGATCAGCCGGCCATGCGCATACGCGACCGCATGCAGCACTTGCTGAAACAGCTCGACGCGCGCGCGCACCGACAATGCCTGCTCCTTCGCAAATCTGTCAATCGGCTGGCCGTCAACGAACTCCATCGCGAGGTACGGCCGCCCTCCGGCCGTCGTCCCCGCGTCGTACAGGCGCGCGATATTGGGATGTTCGAGCGCAGCGAGCGTGTCGCGTTCCTGTTCCAGGCGCTCCCCGACGCCACGTGCCCAGCGGCTCAGTGGCAGTTTGACCGCGACCTGCCGCTGAGGCACTCCGTCGGCGCGGACTGCAAGCCATACAGTGGCCATCCCTCCGATTCCTAACTCCCGCAGCAACCGGTAAGGACCAACGAGTTGGTCCGCCATATCGGCATCCGTGCTGTCGCCGAGCGCCTGCGCCCACACGGCTGATACCGGACGCTTCATGAAATCGTCGGTTTCCGCGGTGACCCGCTCGAGAAGCGCGCGTAGCTGGGGAATCACATCGCTATGTTCTGTGGAAATGCTCTCCAGCCATCGCTGGCGCTGATCTTGCGGCAGGCCGAGTGCCTCTAGTAGCAGTGCATTGATGCGCCTCCATTTGGGTACATCGGCGGCTTGGGATGAGATCATGGATAGTCGCTCGGGTTGGCGCACGCTGGCATTCTCGAGATACCACGAGATCCGGCGGGTAAAGCGGACACGGCCAGGAAATATCCTTGTGGGGTCAGGTGTCAGCGTTCGAGAAGGCCCACCAGCAGCAGTCGGGCACGTTCCCAATCACGACGGACCGTGCGTTCCGTCACGCCGAGGGCACGGCCAATCTCAATGTCGGTAAGACCGCCGAAGTAGCGCATTTCGACAACCTTTACGAGGCGTGCATCCACCGTGGCGAGCACCTCAAGCGCACCGTGTACATCAAGAATTTCATCATCACTCGCATCTGCGGGTTGCAGATCCGTGTGTAGCGTCACATGCTCCGCTCCGCCGCCCCGGCGGGCCGTCTTGCGATGGCGGACGTAATCGACGATAACGGAACGCATCGTAGCAGCCGCATACGCGAGGAAGTGCTGCGAATCATTGACCGCGATGGGATTGACACGCTGCAGCCGCAGAAAAGACTCATGCACGAGATCTGTGGTGTTGAGCAGTGTGTAATTGACGCCCGCGGACAGTCGCGCCCGAGCCAGGCGGCGCAACTCCGCATAAAACTTCGACAGGTATTCGTCAGGTAGGTGCGTACCTTGAGCCGCGGTTTCAGACGGCGGCAGGTCCGCTGTTGCGATAGTCATCTGCAGTATTCCCTATCCTCGCTGCGCGCACTCGCGATCTTAGGCGTGGCCACCACGCAGCACAACACCGCGCTCAAATCGGGAGATAGCCCTGCATCTGTGCTGCGCCGGAAGTCCACCTCGACCATTCGAGTCCCTCAGCCGGCACTATAATAATATTAATAAAATCATTATATTACAAATTTTTATTAATCTTCTATCAAGATACTCAATGCCATCGACAACTGTGATCGACCCCCGCGTTCTCGCACGTCACGATCGAGATTCAAAATCATAGCGGTGCGTTGACGAGAGATCGTGAGGCGCTCCGCGCTGCCGATGTCGTTGTGTTCGAGACTTAAGGAGCGGCGAAGAAAATGCCACCCGTCAGGCCCACTGACTTTCTGTCGCCATTGCCCAATGCGATTCCGTAGCTCGGCTCCAAGAACCAGCCGATACGCTTGGTGCGCCAGACGAACAGATCTCGATCACCGCCACCGCACCCCACATGCTCGACTGCGCGCCAGGCTGTGTCGTGAGCGTCCAGGTGGGACCCAGACCTGGCATCACCTCGATCGCGCTGGACAGCCGAAAGGGCTTCTTGAACGGCATCTATTCAAGCGCTGTCAGGCCGATGCCGCCTCGGCTTCCAATTCCGCCACCGGTGGCTGACCCAATGGCAGGGTGAAAGCAAAGGTTGCCCCGCCGCCGGGTCGGTTGCGGCCGATAATTTTACCGCCATGCGACTCGACAATCGCACGGCAGATAGCGAGACCTAAGCCGACCCCGGGAGTGGCCGACTCACGATTGCCGCGCGTGAACTTCTCGAATACCGCATCCTCACGCCCAACGGGCAAGCCCGGTCCGTTGTCCGACACCGAAACGCTGAGCTGGCCCGCGACGATTTCCGACGACAAGGTCACGGTGCTGCCGGCGGGTGTGTACTTTGCCGCATTTTCCAAAAGATTCACGAGCACCCGCTCAATCAGCAGCGCATCAAATCTAATCAACGGCAAATCCCGAGGAATGTGCAACTCGACATGGTGCTGCTTCAGCATATTGCGGCATGCCCCAAGCGCTGCGCCAACGACCTCCTCCAGCGATTGCCATTCAAGATTGAGTTTGACGCCGCCGCTCTCGATACGCGCCATATCAAGCAGATTGCTCACGAGCGCGCTCATGCGATGCGCCTCCTCCGTGATCGCCTCGGCGGATTCTCGTTGTTGTGGCGAGAGCTCGGGCTTTGTCATAGCCAGGGACTCGGCCAGGCCGACCAAGACGGTAAGCGGTGTACGCAAGTCATGAGAGAGCGCTGCCAGCAGTGAATTGCGCAACCGCTCCGACTCCATGCTAATGAGGGCATTTTGCGCAATGCCGACATAGTGCACCCGTTCCAGAGCGATCGCGATCAGTGCGGCAAAAGTATCGAGCAGTTGTCGTTGTTCTGGGATGAGCAACAGCCGACGGTTATTCGCTTTAACCGCGAGCACACCACGAGCACGGCTGGGCGCACGGAGCGGCACATAGAGCACTTCGCTGCCCGGCAGCGTATCGGTGCTGAAGCCCGCGGGTTGCCCCCGATCAAATGCCCATTGGGCAATGCCGATTTCTATGCTGAGCGCCTTGCCGATAGTCGCCGTCGCGTCATGTGGCTTCAGAATCAACTGCCCAAGTTCGTCGGGCAGCAGTAGCGCGGCGCTGGCACGGAAGGTCCTCTCGATGGACTCGCAACTGATCTTGACGACCTGATCGATTTGTATGGCACCGGACAAATCACGTGCGATCTCGTAGAGCGATCCCGCACGTTCCTCGCGATGGGAGGCAACGCGTGCCTGAAAGCGCAGACCCGCGGTCAGCTGACCCGAGATTAGTCCCACCGCCAGCATAACGCCAAAGGTCAATACGTACTGGATATCGCTTACCGCAAATGAAAACCGTGGCGGTACAAAAAAGAAGTCGAAGGCGGCGACGTTCAGCACCGCTGCGAATGCCGCGGGGCCTCGGCCCAGGCGTACCCCCGTCAGCACCACGACCAGAATGAAAATCGCCACGATATTCGAACGATCGAAATGCGCCGCCAGCGGCATCGAGGCGAGTGTCACGCCCATGCAGGCGAGCGCCGCCCACAGGTAGCGCAATTGCTTCGCCTCGCGTCGCTCGTTTGTTTCCGCCCCGCGCTCAACCGGAAAGGAGACGGCGTTCTTCAGCGGGCCATCTTGCGCCACGCCATCCGCGCGGCCGATCTCCACCAAGTCGATGTCCGGGGCGAGGAGGGATAATTTCTGTCCGCTGGATCTTTGCCAAGGCCATAAGCGCCGCGCGGGATCCCGGCCGATGACGAGTTTTGATAGATTATGGTTTCTCGCGTAGGCAATGACACTCTCGGCGACCTGCGGATTCGCAATGACCGCCGTGGTGGCACCCAGTTCTTGCGCGAGATTCAGCGTCGCCAAGATTCGCTCGCGCCGCGCGGCCGGCAATCGCTGCAGCGAAGGGGTTTCGACATAAATGGCGTGCCAGTCCGCATTCAATTGACTTGCGAGGCGTGCCGCTGCACGCACTACGCGCTCGGCGCCAGAATCTGGACCGACGCACGTTAGCAACGCATTAGCGGTTTTCCACACCGAACCAATGGAACGATCGACCCGGTACGCCTGCACGTCGCCTTCAACCCGGTCCGCGGTTCTCCGCAGCGCGAGCTCGCGCAGCGCCATTAAGTTGCCCTTGCGGAAGAAGTTGTGTGCGGCGCGCTCCGCCTGCTCTTCCACATAAACCTTACCGGCTTTCAAGCGCGCCAGGAGTTCGTCCGCGGGAATGTCGACCAGGACCACTTCATCGGCCGCATCGAATACCGTATCGGGGATCGTCTCCCACACCCGCACTCGCGTGATGCCGCCGACGACATCATTCAAGCTTTCCAGATGCTGTACATTCAACGTCGTGAAAACATCGATGCCGGCGCCGAGCAGTTCTTCCACATCCTGCCAGCGCTTGGGGTGGCGCGCGCCCTGAACATTTGAGTGCGCCAATTCATCGATCAGGATTAGTGACGGCCCGCGCTTCAATGCGGCGTCCAGGTCGAATTCGCTGAGTTCGTTGTCGCGGTAGGTAATGATCGTGCGCGGCAAGATCTCGAGTCCCGCTAGCAGCGCGGCCGTTTCCGCCCGACCATGAGTCTCGACCACCCCGACGAGCACATCGCGGCCCTCGCTCTTCGCTTTGTGAGCGGCCATCAGCATCGCGTAGGTTTTGCCCACTCCGGCTGAGGAACCGAAGTAAATACGCAATTTACCGCGCTGCGACTGGGCTTCTTGCTGCTGGACTTTCGCTAGCAGCAGATCAGGATCGGGCCGGTGTTCACTCGTGATCACTGTGGCTACGGAAGTGCGCGATCCAAGCTCAAATTGAGCAGCAATACATTCACCCGCGCTTCGCCGAAAATGGCCCATTGCGGCCCCGTCACATTCGCCAGAACGAGCTGGCGGACGATTGGCGGATCGAGGTGACGCACTCGCGCAATGCGTTCCGCTTGGTACAGGGCCGCCGCCGGCGTGATGTCCGGGTCAAGCCCGCTTGCTGAAGCAGTGACCAGATCCACTGGAATGGGCAGCTTGTTGTCCGGATCCGCCGCCTTTAGCGCATCAATGCGTCCCTTGATCGCATCGAGCAACGCGGGGTTCGTCGGTCCGAAGTTTGAGCCGCCGGATGCGGTTGGGTTATTTGGCATGGGCGAGGTCGCAGACAAGCGCCCCCAGAAATACTTGGGGTCCTGGAAAGATTGCGAAATGAGCGATGAGCCCACTGTCTTGCCATCGCGCATCAGCAAACTTCCAGATACTTGGCGCGGAAAGAGGATCTTGCCAATCCCAGTGACTACCAAGGGATACACCAAACCGGTGAGAATCGTCAAAAGCGCGAACAACACCAGCAAAGGACGAAGCATGAGATTCATTGTTTTGCCCTATCTATACAAAACGCAGCACGGTCAACGCCATATCAATGAGCTTGATTCCGGCGAACGGCACGACGATGCCTCCCACGCCGTAGATCAACAGATTGCGCCGCAATAGTGACGCCGCGCCCAGTGCGCGATACTTGACGCCCCGGAGTGCCAGCGGGATCAACGCGACGATAATCAACGCATTGAAAATCACCGCCGACAGGATCGCCGAATTGGGGCTCGTCAAGCGCATCACGTCCAGCGCCGCCAGCTGTGGATAGGTTGTCGCGAATGCGGCCGGTATAATCGCAAAGTACTTGGCGACGTCGTTGGCAATCGAAAAGGTCGTCAGGGAGCCGCGCGTGATCAACAACTGTTTACCAACCTCCACAATCTCGATCAATTTGGTGGGATTTGAATCGAGATCCACCATGTTGCCGGCCTCTTTGGCCGCCTGCGTGCCGGAGTTCATCGCTACAGCAACGTCTGCCTGGGCCAGTGCCGGCGCATCATTCGTGCCATCGCCTGTCATGGCAACGAGTCGCCCTTCCGCTTGATACCGCCGAATAAGCTTAAGTTTTGCCTCCGGCGTCGCCTCCGCGAGAAAGTCATCCACTCCTGCCTCGGCAGCGATCGCCGCTGCCGTCAACCCGTTATCGCCGGTGATCATCACCGTGCGAATGCCCATTCGACGCAGCTCGCCGAAGCGCTCCTTGATTCCGCCCTTGACGATATCTTTGAGCTCCACGACACCCAAGATCCGACCGCCATCACTGACTACCAATGGGGTACTGCCCTTGCGGGCTACCTCATCGACGGACTGTGTAACCTTCGCGGGGAATGTAAATCCTTGTGTCTCGATATACAGACGAACCGCTTGAGCCGCGCCCTTGCGTACTTCGCGAGTTCCAATATTGACGCCGCTCATTCGAGTTTGGGCGGAAAACGCGACGAATGTCGCCTCGAGTTGCCCGAAGTTCCGTTCGCGCAAATTGAAAAGCTGCTTGGCCAGGACGACGATGCTGCGTCCCTCCGGCGTTTCATCCGCGAGCGAGCTTAACTGAGCCGCGTCGGCCAGTTGCTGCTCGGTCACACCCTCGGCCGGAATAAACGCGGCCGCTTGGCGATTGCCGAGCGTAATGGTCCCCGTTTTATCAAGGAGCAGCACATCGACATCGCCTGCCGCCTCCACCGCGCGCCCGGAAGTCGCGATGACATTGGAGGCCATCATGCGACTCATACCCGCCACACCAATTGCCGACAGCAGCCCGCCGATCGTGGTCGGAATGAGGCAGACCAATAGCGCGACCAAAACCGTGATGGTGACCGGCGCTCCCAGCTTTGCCACGGCGACACTAAACAGCGAGAACGGCAACAAAGTGGCGGTCGCCAGCAGGAACACCAACGTCAGCGCGATGAGCAAAATCGTCAAGGCGATTTCATTCGGCGTCTTCTTGCGCTTGGCGCCTTCCACCATGGCGATCATCCGATCGATAAAGGCTTCGCCGGGATTCACGGCGACGCGCACGATCAGCCAGTCCGATAGCACCCGCGTGCCTCCGGTGACCGCCGAGAAATCACCCCCGGATTCGCGCACCACGGGAGCCGATTCGCCGGTGATTGCACTTTCATCCACAGAGGCGATCCCCTCCACCACCTCACCGTCAGCCGCGATGATGTTGCCCATCTCGACGAGAAAATAATCTCCTTTGCGCAGCGCGGTGGCCGGAACCGGTACCCAATTGGAGCCGTATTTGGGCTCCTGCATTTTTTTTGCGGTGGTGGTCTGTTTTAGGCCTCGCAGCGATGCGGCTTGCGCCTTACTTCGGCCCTCGGCCAGGGCTTCCGCAAAATTGGCAAACAGCACGGTAAACCATAGCCACGCGGCGATGGCGAAGATAAAGCCGGCCGGCGCTTCGCCGTGACCGCGCAACGCGGGGAAAAACAGGACGGTCGTCAAAATGCTGCCGACGTAGACCACGAACATGACCGGATTTCGCACCTGGATCTGCGGTGCGAGTTTACGAAATGAATCGACCACTGCCGGCCCGACGAGCTTCGAATCAAACAGACTTAAGGATTGACGAGCCACTTACTTTCAAGTCCTCTAATGAATCGCGTGCAGCTGCAAATGTTCGATCACGGGTCCCAGCGCGAGGGCCGGCACGTAGGTCAGTGCCCCAACGAGCACGACGGTGCCGACCAGGAGAGCCACAAACAAAGGTCCGTGGGTCGGCAGCGTGCCCGCGGTTGGCTCGATGCGTTTTTTCTTTGCCAGCGAACCCGCGATGGCAAGAACCGGTACGATGAAAGCGAAACGACCGAACCACATTACGACCGCGAGCAACGTGTTGTAGAAAGGTGTGTTCGCCGACAGGCCGGCAAAGGCGCTGCCATTATTATTGGCCGTTGACGATAAGGCATAGAGGATTTCCGAGAAGCCGTGCGCTCCGGGGTTGAATATGCCAAGCCTTCCCGGCTCTGACATCACCGCGATCGCCGAGCCCACCAAAACCAAAAACGGGGTGACCAAAATGACGATTGAAGTCATCTTCATCTCGAACGACTCGATCTTCTTACCGATGTACTCGGGCGTGCGTCCGATCATCAGTCCCGCGATGAAGACCGCCATGATGGCGAAAATGAGCATGCCATAGAGTCCGGATCCAACGCCGCCGAACACCACCTCGCCGAGCTCGATCAGCCACATCGGCACCATTCCACCCAAGGGCGTGAACGAATCATGCACGGCGTTGATCGCCCCGCACGATGCCGCGGTCGTTATCGTTGCAAACAGCGCGGAGGCAACAATACCAAAGCGGGTCTCCTTGCCTTCCATATTGCCGCCCGCCTGAAATGCGCTGTGGTTTTGGTCTACGCCCATGGGCGCCATCAATGGGTTGCCCTGTTGTTCGGCCGAAATGCAGGCAATCGCCATGACCAGGAAAATGACCATCATCGCACCCAAGACCGCCCAGCCCTGGCGCGAGTCGCCCACCACACGACCCAACACCAGGCACAACGCGGCGGGTATGAGCAACATCGAAATCATCTGCAGGAAGTTGGTCAGGGGTGTCGGATTCTCAAACGGGTGCGAAGAATTCGCGTTGAAGAAACCGCCGCCGTTGGTACCCAGCATCTTGATGGCTTCTTGAGATGCGACCGGTCCCATGGCCAAGGTCTGCGTCTGGGTGGTAACCGGCTCGGTGACTGGGTTGCCCTGCGCGTTCTTGAGGGGAGCGCCGTCGGAATCCAGCTGCGGGTTTGCGTAGGTCAAGCTTTCAAGCGTGCTGACATCCCGGTACGCATCGAAATTTTGGATCACGCCCTGTGCCATGAAGACGATGGCCAACAGCGTCGCCAGCGGTAACAGGATATAAATCGTACAGCGCGTCACATCGACCCAAAAATCACCGATCCCTTGGGCCGAGCGCCGTGCAAAGCCCCGCATCAGTGCAAATGCAATCGCGATAGCCGTCGCCGCGGAGAAAAAATTCTGCGCGGCGAGTGCGAGCATTTGGGTGAAGTAACTCATCGTGGACTCGCCCGCGTAGCCTTGCCAATTCGTGTTGGTGACAAAACTGACGCCGGTATTGAAGGCCGAATCGGGGGTGACATTCGCAAAATGCTGCGGGTTCAACGGCAGCCACACTTGCAAGCGTTGAATGGCGTAGACCACGACGACGCCGAGCGCGTTGAAAAGCAATACTGCACATGCGTATCGCGTCCATGACATGTCGCTGTCGGATTTCACAGCCGCAGCCCGAAAAATCGCCCTCTCGAATGATCCAAACCAACCGCGCATCGGCGTTGGGTCCGCGACGCGCGTGATATAGATGGCCAGCGGATAAGCGAGCGCCAACAACACGATCGCGTACAGCAAAAGGGTCGACCAAGCTTGCGTGGTCACTACAGGTCCTCGGCACGGATTAGTGCGACCACCAAGTAGACCAGGAGCCCCAGCGCCAGGGCGCCGCTCACGGCGTAAGGCCAGCTCATTTCTTTTTCTCCAGAGCCGAGCAGCCCGCCACCATTGCAAGCGTGATCACTAAAAAACCGGCTATCGCCAGTAGAAATACGACGTCCATGGAGACCTGGTTACGTTCGAGGGCGCGCACGCCAACAGCAATTGATTTTAGAGGGCATCACATAAAGACAGTATAAAAAGTGGTGCGGTACACACACGGCCGCGGTCGCGATACTCTTCGATGACAGGGAAGCTGCACCGTAAGGCGCGTACCCTCCCCTTCAACGCTGTGCAAATCGCGCAGCGACCGCAGGCGACAGTCTCGTCGTGAGTGCGCCTAAAATTTGACCATGACACCCGCGCCCAGCACGACTTCTCGCGTGCGCAGATCCGGAAACCAGTCCCCCGCCATGCAGTTACCGGTGACCGGATCAGCGCCGCCCCCTACGCAGCTCGCAGGCGCCCCAGTGTTGCCGCCGGGAGGGGTTATGCCGCCCGTCCCACTCCAGTATGGAACGCTCGAATGCCGGTACGTCGCTTCCGTCCACCAAGTTATCCAGTCTCTTGGCATGTACTGAAAATTGATCTGCCCGTCCCATTGATAGAGCGCTTGGCCCGGCTGCTGGGTGAAGTAAGGCGAACCGGACGCAGACGTCGCTCCATTGATGGGCGGGGTGAGAGCCAGATAGCGACCGGAATTGTTCATGAAGCCGCCGCCCACCGTCACGGCATACAAATCACTATGGAACCACGTACGGTCGTAGAGCATTACACCGATAAATGACTCCTTATTGGGACCGTGCGTACAATTCACGCCGCCGCCGTATTCGCAGCCGAAATCCCACGTCAAACTGAACGCCATTTTAGATACGCCGGCGCCGCCCAGGCCATGTGCGTCGTAGTATTTATACAAGAGGCTGTCGTCCTCGTGGATGCGCCTGACGTTGGCGTAGTACACCGGAGGCCCCGCCCCGACATAAGACCCGGCCGCCGCGCTGGGGTTGCCTCCATTCTGAGGCTGGCAGTTAACGTCCGTGGTGCCTATCCCGTTGCTGCTGTTCGACTGGCAATTCAGGTTATCCTGTCCGACGGCGTAAGTGTTGAACACCAATTTAAGGTCGTTGTTCGGGATCCAAAGGATTTGCCCGCCGACACCCGGGTGTTTATTGAACTTCGCATAAGATTGCCAGCCATTGATGAGCCAGGGTTCGATCTTCAGATTCTGAGTCGGAAACCATTGCACACGTAGTCCGTTGAAGAACCAGGGTGTGTTGGATGACACGAACGAGGGCTGGTAGGTCCAGTTGTCGAAGTTGTAGTAGCTGAACAGGCCGATGTACGAGACGAAAACTCCCGCATCCACGTTGAGCCCGTGGTTCACGTCGAAGTGATAGCCGGCGTTGGCTTCCGAGAAGTATCGATACGCATCTTGAAGATTCCACTGACCCACCGCGCCGCTGGCATCATTGCGGGGGGTGGTCGTCGCGAACATGCCAAACATCGCGAGAAAGCGGGCTCTCACATTATTCCAGTGGAAGTCCCCACCAAAGCTCACCTGTTCGATCTGGAATTCGCTGGATCGGAACTCTTCGGTCGAACCGTCGATCGTATGGTCACTCGGGTGGTTGAGGCTTTGCAGGTAGTTCACGTCGAACCGGATTTCAGGCGTGAAGAACTTCGTATCGAATACCGGAGCTGAGCGCGTAGTGCCGTTCAGCCAGCCAATATCGCCGACGTTCGCAAACGGGGTAATGGTGTCAACTTCAGGGGCGGGCTCAGGTGCCTGGAGCGCCTCGGGTACCGTGGGCGCCGCGGGGGCTGCAGCGGTTACTTTACGCGCCGGTTGCTTGGCCGTGGCGACCACTGCGGGCGCCGGTGTCGCTTCGAGAGTGCTCATCTCAATGTCGTGCCGGGTGGCCTTGCTCGGCGCGACTGCTATTGCGGGCGCCGCAACCTCTGGAAAACCATCGGCCTGCGACGTAATCGACCAGAGCCCGGGAGGTAGGTCGCTGAACGAATAAACGCCATCGCTGCCCGATATCGTTGCGCGAATACCACCGCCCGCTCGGATGGCCGTCACTGTCGCCCCCGCTACCGGGAGCTTGGACGAATTCGTGATGATCCCCACGATCGCTCCAGCCGATTCCTTTGCGACCGGCGCCGCCGCTTCCTCGGCTCGCACGATCGGTTGCACAAGACCGGTTGCCAGAACAGCAACCAAGAGCATTCGCAAGTAATTTGAAATTCTAGCTCGCGTCATCCGTAGCCCCTTCTGATCTCCTCACGACAGCGACCCTAACACCGGGGATATCAAGAAAGAGTAAAATTTTTTCGCCGGCCCACCCCCGCTGGCCGCACTGACGGCGACGCGCATCAAATCTTAAGGCCTTTCCGTCTATCCAAAACACTCATTGAGGGTTGCCGCGGCCACAACCGCTCATCCATATGTCAGCGCCCTTCGCCCGGTTTTCCTAAAACAGACGTGAGTGCGGCATGACTCAGGGATTCGATGTACTCCTTGTCGCCGAATCTACGGACAAAATCGCGCCCCAGTCTAATAAGACCAGATGTAGTGGGGCGGGTACCGGCGAAGTCCGATCGCAAATGCCCCTGATCTATTACGCCGATGATCAGAAGCGCGAGACTTAGCTGTCGAGCCCGGATCGTTGCGCTGTTCATGATGAATGCAACGATAAATCAGGGATGTATAAAATTGTTGTAGCAATTTCATTGATGACAAAGCCGGATAATGGCGAGGCTTTTTACAACATTTTTACTTTATTGAAATCGCGACAGGTCATATTAAGTCCCGGATACTCATACTCACCTTAGCTGCGGTACTTTTAGAATCTCCAAGGGCCGCCGCGATGTCAGGGCCGCGGGGGAACACGGTCTACCGCCGAGTTTGGAGCAACTGCAACGTGCCAGCGTCGTGAATAATCAAAAGGCCAAATGCGATGAGTACGAAGGGAATCAACAAGTGCGCGTAGCGGCGAACGGGCACGCCGACGATACGACGCTGAGCCAGCCACAGCCAATGCCGAGTCGAATCGCCGTCATAGTCGCAAACACGGCGCCGATGATGGCAATGGCCGGGGTGGATTGCATTGCGAACAGCGGAATGTACACGCTCAAATTGGTACTAGCAGCGGGCAGAACGCAATCGCGGGCGCAACGAGCACTGCCGATTGTTCGATCCGTCGTCAACGTGTGTACGAACAGGTTAGCCCAACAATCAATCTCGGACAACCTGGCGATCGCGAACGGTTTGAAGACGATCAACGACTATCCACGGCGGCATCGTGCGCTTACCCCCAGCGGGCGTGCTCCGGCCCTGGGGCGAAGGCCGTTTCCGGATGCTGCCAGTTGCCGACGGCCAGACTCTTCTGCACCGCCGGGCGCTCCTGCATCCGCGCCATCCAATCGATACATCGTGGATGCTCCCCCAAGAGGTCGGCCTGCAGAAGGCGTAGAGACCGGCAGATCGCGAAGGCGTCGATGTCCGTCAGCGAGTAGTGTTCGCCCAGCAGCCAGGACCCGTCCGCGAGCGCCGCCTCGATCCTTTTCAGGCCCAGGCCCACTTTTCGCCGGGACTCGGTCAGCATCTCCTCGGGATAATGTCCGCCGTAAGCACGCATCCAGCCTTCGCGCACGAAGGAGAGCGCTATCTTCTCGATGATCTCGCGAGGCGGCGTCTTATCAGCCAGCGCCGGCGCGAGGTACCGCTGGCAACCAAGCGTGTTCACCGCCGGCATGAATACCTCATTGATGAAGCGCGCCCAGGCCAGCATCCGGTTGAACTTCAGCGGGTCGGTGGGCCGAAGCGTCGGACCCGGAAAGGCCGCATCGAGATACTCGCTGATGAAAAAGGATTCGGTGAGCTGACGGCCCTCGTGCACCAACAGGGGACCTTCTCCTTCCGGATTCAGGCGCGTCTCCAGGCTGGCAGGCGGCATGGCGGGGCCATATTGCTCGAAGGCCAGCACGTCGATCGGTTGAAGCGTGCAGGCGATGTTCTTCTCAGCCAGCACGATCAATGGCTTGAGCCAGGGTCCGTTGGGCGCCCAGTGATAAAGCTTGAGCACGGACTACGCTCCGTTATCGGCGAGGAGTTGGTTGAAGCGCTCCGCGAAGCGGCCGCTGCCCATCGCCAGGGCGCGGCGGACGCTGGACCTACTTGCGACCCGTCGCAGCCATCTCATGAAATCCGGTGTTCTGTTGTCATTCGCCGCTTCGGCAAACATCACGGGTAAACCGAACAGCATCATGAATCCCGCAAGGTCGGACGCCGTGCAGCCCTCACCAGCGATCCAGTCTCGGGCGGCCAATGCCTCATTGATCGCGAGTGTACCGGACAGCAACCGCGCCCTGCTCTCGGCCAATTCCTCCTCCGTGAAGGTTCCATAGATCGCCTTGGACCACGCGACGCGCCGCTCCTTCAGAGGGATCCGCTCGATGGCGGCCCGCAAGCTGTCCGGATCGCGTCGGCGCACCATCGGCCCGACGAATGTGCTCCAGCCCAACTGACTTGCCGCGGGGCCGACATATTGATCGAAGAATCGGCACCACCAGCGCATGCGCCACAGCTCGAAAGGATCGCTCGGGCGCAGCGGCGGCCCAGCAAAAGCCATGTCGACGTAATCGATCATGGCGGTAGATTCCTGGACGAGGACCCCGTCATGGACCATCGCGGGGATCGTGCCGTTCGGGTTGACGGCAAGGTACTCCGTTTTGTGCTGGTCAAAGGCGAGCATGTCGATGAAATGGCTGGTGTAGGCAACGCCCTTTTCTAGGACGGCCAGCAACGGCTTGCCGGAGTTTGCATTGGGCTCCCAGTGATAAATATCGAGCATGGGTGGGTCTCGCTCGGGCTGAACGTCAGCTCGCCGGTGAGCACTTTAGCAGGCCGAGCGAAGGTTCTGGTCGACTGCAGTCTCAACGACAGCCGTGCAGCCGTTGCCGGGCGCGCCTAAACCTTCTCGACCTTGACCAGAAATGCCTTGAATTCCGGCGTCTGCGAATTGGCGTCGCCGACCGAGGGCGTGAGTGTATTGGCGAGGAATCCGGGTTTGGCAACGCCCATAAAACCCCAATGGATGGGTACGCCGACCGTGTGCACCACCTTGCCATCGACCTTCATGGGTCGGATGCGTTTGGTCACCAGCGCCGCGGCTTTGATGAAACCGCGGTTTGAACTGACCTTGACCCACTCGCCGTTCGTGACGCCGATTTCCTTGGCGAGCGCTTCGCCCAGCTCGACGAATTGCTGCGGCTGGATAATCGCGTTCAGGCGCACATGCTTGGTCCAGTAATGAAAATGTTCTGTCAGCCGGTAGGTGGTCGCCACGTGCGGGAACTGCGCCGCCTTGCCGAATTGCTCGCGATCGCCCGGAAATACCCGCGCCGCCGGATTGTTGGTGGCCTGGGGCTGCTTGGGGTTCAAAGGGTTGTAGCCCAGCGGAGTCTCGAACGGCTCGTAATGCTCGGGAAACGGGCGCCGCCCTCCTTCACATACAGGGATCGCATGCGGGTGAAAATGCCCGCCATGATGTCGATGTCGCTGCGCGCCTCGCCGGGAGGAGCTGCACCCTTCCACCAGAATTCCGAGGTTTCGGTCGCCAGCGGATCCATGATGACCAGGAATTTGAGCTTGGACAAGCATGCGCGCAGCCAGCAGCACCCCCCGCAGCAGAAAATGTCCGTTCATGTGTCCCCCTTTGCCACGGCAGCTACATAGAAGCTTGGTCGACGATTTGTTCCAATCGAAAATCGCGTGAGGACGCGCCGACGCTGACCGTGCGCTTACCGATCGCGGTCACCCACATTGCATTTGCGGTAGACCAATATTGCAGCTGACGAACGGGGATGTGCAGCACAACTGTCCGAACCTCTCCCGCCGCCAAGTGAACACGGTCGAAGGCAACCAAGCTGCGCTCGGGAAATTGAACACCTGCCGCAGGTATCGGCGGAGCACCCAGATAGACTTGCGGAACCTCGTCGCCATCCGAGTTACCGACATTTTTGATCTTCAGGCTTACCTGAAGACCGCCGTCCATCGCTTTATCAATCTTGAGATCGGAGTAGGCAAACGTCGTGTAGCTCAACCCATGGCCAAACGCAAAAAGAGGTACCCGTTTTTCGTGATCAAACCAGCGATATCCCACATTGACGCCTTCGCTGTAAGTAGTCTTCTGATCAACGCCATCGGCCGAACGTTCAGGATATCGGGGATCAGTGGCTGCGTAGTCTTCCAGACGACTAGCCCAGGTCACCGGTAAGCGGCCTCCCGGATTTGCCTTGCCCAGCAGCACCCGGGCGGTGGCCCATCCGCCCTCATCGCCGGGCCACCACATCTCGAGTATCGCCTTGACCCGATTGGCCCATGGCACTGCCACTGGCTGGCTGGTGTTGAGCACAACGACGGTATTCGGATTCACCGCAGACACCTCTTCCACCAACCTGTTCTGCTCCCCGACGAGCGTGAATGCCGGTGTGCGTCGCGTCCATACAAAGACCACCGCAACCTTGGCACGCCCGGCTGCGACAATGGCGGCCCGATGATCGGCATCTCGTTGTTCGGGCGTGTACCAGCTGAGCCGCACCTGAACGGGTGTGTTGGAAGTATCACGGCTTATCTTGATCTTTATCTTGTGCGCGCCAGCGCTGAGCTCAACCGCGTGGCGCACATTGTCCAAGCCATCCGTGGTCGGAAGGGTATTGTCCTGGTTCGCTTGCAGAATATCGCCATGCACATCGCCTAAAAAAGTCCCCGTTACACCCACTCGCTTGTCATCAACGAAGAGGCTCGCCTGTGTGCCCAGAGCCTGCAAATAGAGCCAGTAACTGCCTGTTTTCGCGACCCTGAGTTCGCCATTCCAGGTGGCCTGGGTATTAGGCGCCAGCGCATTGCCATCCTTCACCGTGAAGTCGATCACCGGGTCGGTGCCCGGGCCGCCCTGCCCTCTGCGCTCAAGACCCGGCTTACCCTTGTGACTCAGTGCATCCGCCGGAATCGGCGTGCCGGTCATATCATCATCGACAGCAAATCGAATATTTTGCTGACCCGAGATCCTCTTCAACGCATCGAGCGGACCTACCTGGCGTGCGGGCAACCCGAGGGATCGCTCGCCGTTGATGCCGATCGCATCGACTTGCCCGGCGGTGGGACCAATCAATACCACTGACGCGAGGTCGGTGAGTTTCAAGGGCAGTGCGCCACCCTCATTCTTCAAAAGCACGGCCGCCTCCTCTCCTGTCTGCTCGATGGTCTTGGCGTTGGCCTCGATCGATTGCGCCGTCACAGCATGCTTGGACCCGCCGTCGAGCAGACCAAATCGATCCATTTGGAGCAACACACGCCCTGCGGCGCACCCGACAGTCGCTTCACTGACCGAGCCGCGCTTCAGCGCTGCGGCGATGGTCTCTGGCTCAACTTTCGCTCCTAGATCATTGTCACTCGCAGGCGGTGTAGCCGGTTCCTCCGGAATGCTTCCTCCGTAGATGTCGCCCATTCCCTCGCCCGCCGGATCGGGCGGGGGCGGTAGAGCTGCGGGCTCCGCACCCAGAAACGCCGGCTCTTGATAACCGGAGCTGTCTGGACCGTCGATCATCTCCATATCGAGCCCCGCGTTCAGGAACTGCGCAGAATGCGTCGCTCCCCAGTCCGAGGTCACGAATCCGTTGAAACCCAGTTCGTCGCGTAGGACTCCAGTCAATAAGGAGCGGCTGCCGCAGGCGTATTGCCCGTTCACGTGATTGTAGGAACACATCACTGAGGCGACTCCTGCCTGAATCGCAGCTTCGAACGGGGGTAGATACACTTCGTGCAATGTCTGCTCATCCAACCACACATCGGTAGCCGCGGTGTCAAAGGCAATGAAGTGCTTTGCCATCGCCATGACGTGCTGGGATTGGATACCGCGTATCAGGGCCGCACCCATCTGGCTTGTTAATAAGGGGTCCTCTCCCAACGTGTTATAGGCGCGACGGAATGCAAGGTCGCGATCGATATTGATAAACGGCTGCAGCGAGACGTCAATTCCAAGCGAGCGAGCCTCGCGTCCGATGACAACCCCGTTCTGCTCCGCGAGGTTTACATCAAAGGTGGCAGCGAGACCCATGGTGGCCGTCTCTGCCTGCGAAGGATGGCGAGTGAGCACTCCCGGTGGTCCATCGGCGAATCGCAAGCTCGGAATTCCCAGCCGCGGCACTCCGCCCAAATAGCCCGCCTGACCTTGATACTCGTTCGGATCTTCCCGCCCGTCATGAATGAGCGTCAGCTTTTCCGCAAGCGTCATTTGACTCAGCAGATGGTCAATTCGAGCGTTGCGGGCGATAGGCTGCACGCAGCTCTCCGCCAAGCTCACACTTAGGGCGAAGAAAACCGCGGTCACGCCGAATAGCGCGCTCCGCCGTGTAACATGGTTAGCTGCCGCGATAGATGCGGCCATTATTTACCCCCCAGCGCTGGCCGAATTCAACGACACGGCTTGTTAATTGTACCGATCCAAAATGATAACAATATCGCTGGTCCACGGATTCCAGCGCGGCGCGCAGCGGTGGCCCCGGTATATTTTCTCGGGCTGTAAACGGCAACCAGCGACTTGCTCTCAAGCCGACACTCACCAACAACGGGAGTATCATTCGTTTTGATAGGCGACCGGGCGAACGAAGCGTGCGTAGGCGCGCGTGCCAACCGAGGTAAAGCGGCTATCGGTGGTCGATGGGAAGGGCCCGCCGTGAACCGTGGCCCTGCCAACTTCGACGCCGGTCGGAAAACCGTTGAACACGATACGCCCGGCGCGCTGGCTCAGTGTCCATAAAAACTCATTTTGATTCTTCAGTTCGTGGCGCTCGGCCCACACCGTGGCGGTGAGCTGGCCCTCGAGCGCTCTGGCACAACGCAAGAAATCCTCAGGTTTCGAGCAATGCACGATGAGACTCGTCGGGCCGAAGATCTCATCGTGCAGTGAGGGGGTGCGCAGAAAGGTGTCGGCATCCACGGCCATGAGTGCAGCGCCGACACGGGTCGTTGCCGAGGCCGTCGCCTGGGCGAGCATTTGAACTCCTGCAAGGCTGGCGCGTTCAGACATGTGTCTCTGGCAGGCGGAACGTATGGTCGATGTCAACATGTCCGCCGGCGCACTTTGCGACACCAGCGATGCGAGTGTGTCGAGCCAGCGTCTTGTCGCGGCATCATCCGCAACGAAGACAAGACCGGGCTTGGTACAAAGTTGACCGACGCTGCCCGTGATCGATGCATGCAATCCCGTTGCGATCACCGCGGCCTTGGCGGCAGACGCCCCTGGAAACACAAATATCGGATTGACACTCGACATCTCCGCAAAGAATGGGATGGGGTGTGGGCGCGACTGCGCCACACGCCACAGCGCGATGCCGCCAGCCCGGGAACCCGTGAAAGCACCCGCCATGATCCGCGGATGCTTTACCAGGGCGACGCCGACTTCGTAGCCGGCGTCAAACAGCAATGAAAATACACCCTTGGGCAGTGCACACTCTGCGGCTGCTTGGCTCACCACTTTTCCAACCAAGGCAGAGGTTTCCGGATGCGCCGAATGCGCCTTCGCAATCACAGGACACCCCACTGCCAAAGCAGATGCTGTGTCGCCGCCCGCAACCGAAAAGGCCAAAGGAAAATTGCTGGCGCCAAAAACAACGACCGGACCCAAAGGCATCAAGCGTGAGCGAATTGTCGGTTTCGGCTGCGGGGTGCGTGCGGGATCGCCCGCCTCAATGCATTCGTCGGTCCACTGGTCGGCTTCGGCAATGTCGGCAAACATTCGAAGCTGTGCACACGTCCGGGCACGTTCACCTATGAGCCGTGCTTCAGCCAGTGCTGTCTCGCGCGCAGCGCATTCGATAAGTGTGTTGCCCAGGCTCTCGATGCCGTGCGCAATGGCGCGCAGGAACCTTGCGCGAAGCGCTGGAGCGCTGCGGCTGTAGGGATAAAAGGCTGCCGCAGCCGCCTCGGCGGCTTCGTTCACTTCTTCGGTCGACGCGGATGTGACATTCATGTAATTGGTTCCATGGCGAATCGCGGCTCGGGCAAGCCCTTGACATTGACTATGCAGATAAACACATGGCCTGCCACCAGGTGCGCCGGCCCACAGGGTCCCACAGCACGCCCTCGCCCAGCGCGTCGCCGACTGAAGTGATATCGGTGAGTTCGCTGCTGAGGGCCGTCGTCATTGCGCTGCACTAAGCGTGGTTTCGTATGATGTGTAAATCGACTGTGTTAGATTAAATGTCAGACAAAAGGGAATTGCAATGGACCCCATCTCCCGCCGCTCAATCTTGAAGATCGGTGGCTTGGCAGTCGCCAGCACTTTGGCTGTGCGAGTGTCCGCCAAAATATCCGCTGGAACGAAGGCGGATGCTCTCGCATTTCCGGATCGGTCGAGCGTCACGCTGCTCGAAGGCCCAATGCTGGAGCAGTTTCGCACGCATCACACCACGCTTTTGACCATGAGCGAGGACGCGCTGCTCAAGCCATTTCGCATCGCGGCCGGCTTGCCGGCGCCGGGCGAAGATCTCGGCGGCTGGTATAACGCTTCCTCCAGCTTCAATCCTCCCCAGGATATGCATGGTTTCATACCCGGACACAGCTTTGGACAGTACCTGTCGAGCCTGGCGCGCGCCTACGCGGTCACGGGAAATGAGGAGACCCGGCAAAAGGTACTGCGCCTGGTCGCGGGCTTTGCCCCGACGATCACCCCGCGCTTTTACCAGGGTTATACGCTGCCCGCGTATACCTTCGACAAGATCAACGTCGGACTCATCGACGCGCATGCGTTCGCCGGTAATTCGCAAGCCCTTGCGACCCTGAATCTTGCAACCGACGCAGTTCTGCCTTCCCTGCCGGAGAAGGCACTGACGCGTCCGGAGATGGCGGCGCGCCCGCATCCCAACGTCGCGCATACCTGGGATGAGTCGTATACATTGCCGGAGAATCTGTATCTCGCCTGGAAGCGCGGTGCAGGCGAGCGCTATCGAAGGCTCGCGCAGCGATTTTTGCTCGATCGGGACTATTTCGAGCCGCTCGCGCGCGGAGAAAATGTGTTGCCCAATAAACACGCCTACAGCCACATGAATGCCTTCAGTTCCGCCATGCAAGCCTACTTCGTGGACGGCAACCCCATGCATCTTGGCGCCGCGAAAAACGGCTTCGACTTCGTGTTGGCACAGAGCTTTGCCACAGGCGGATGGGGTCCCAATGAGCGCTTCATCATCCCCGGTTCAGGCGAACTTGGGGACTCGCTGCACACCACGCATGCCAGTTTCGAAACTCCCTGCGGCGCCTATGGCCACTTCAAGGCCGCGCGCTATCTCATGGCTGCAACCGGCGACAGCCGCTATGGCGACAGCATGGAGCGTATTCTATACAACACGATTTTGGGCGCGCCGCCGATGAAGTCGGATGGCACCGCCTTCTATTACTCGGATTACAACGACAGCGGCGCGAAAACCTATTTTGAGCTGAAATGCCCGTGCTGCTCCGGAACATTGGGCCAGATCCTCGCCGATTA
This sequence comes from uncultured Gammaproteobacteria bacterium, assembly GCA_963831765.1. Classification (GTDB taxonomy): domain Bacteria; phylum Pseudomonadota; class Gammaproteobacteria; order Steroidobacterales; family Steroidobacteraceae; genus Bog-1198. Next base: position 464,027 of record CAWHRH010000004.1, on the reverse strand, counting down.
CGGGATGAGTGCGTATTCGATCGGTGAACACAGCATCTTCGTCAACTTGTATACGCCTTCTAAATTGTCTTGGCGGCAACACGGAGGCCGAGTGACGCTGGAGCAAACCACGTCTTATCCGCTCGACTCCGACATCACCATCATGGTCAACACGGTGACGCCGGAAACATTCACAATCGGACTGCGTATACCAGACTGGGCGGGGGCGGCGAGCTCAGCGACTGTAAACGGCAAACGGCTCGAGCAGCCGCTCATTGCCGGAACATTCCATAAAATTTCGCGATCCTGGAATGATGGTGATCGAATCGAACTCACCTTGGATCGACCGCTGCGGCTGGAACCGGTGGACGAAAAACATCCCAATCTGCTCGCGATCGTGCAGGGGCCGTTGGCCTTGTTTGCAGTGGGCGATCGTTTTCTGCCGTTCAATCGCAGCGAACTGTTGACCGCGCATCAAACGGCGACGCGCTCGGCGCAATGGCGAATCAGCAGCGGCGACGGGGTGCAGATATTCAAACCTTATTTTGCCATCAATTCCGAGACGACTCGCCTGTACCAGCCCGTATCGGCATAGCGCTTACCAAAACACGACGTAAAAGACCGCCACCGCCGCCAGCACAACCAGACTCAATACGACATCCCGGCCATTCCAACTCGCACGAGTCGCGGCCTTTTCTTGGGGGGTCGCCCCGTACCAGGTGAACTTTGCCACGCTGGGATCAGGCGGTCTGGTCAGCAAACTGATCACGACCATCAGGCCAGCGGTCAGCAGCAGCAGAATCTGCGTGTAGTACAGCCAATGGATATTCCAGAAATTGAATATCCAGCCGTGCGCACTGCGTATTGGGGCCATCCCGGCGTTGAATTGTTCCAGCGTGATGGCGTGGTGATAGAGCTGCTGCTTGAGGCTGGTGACGGTGGCGCCGTCGTTTCGCATGACGAGATCCGCGCCCAAGCGCGCAAAACCGCCGACGACGCCGACACTGAAAGCCCACAAAGCCGCAGGTGCAGTGGCGCGTTTCCAGAATACGCCCAGAAGAAACAGCACGGAGATGGCCGGTGACAGGTATCCCTGCACGCTCTGCAGGTAGACGTATAAATCGGAGTGCAGGCTCTTGATGACCAGTACCCAGCAAATGCCCATCACCACGATGACCGCTGTGGCGATGCGCCCGACGACCACTTCGGTTTTGCCCGAGGCGTTCGGGTACCACTCGCGAAAAAAATCCATGGTAAAAAGCGTCGCCGAGGCGTTGAATTTGGATGCAAGAGAGGCCATCAACGCCACGATCATCGAGCAGGCGACCATGCCGCGTAAGCCGTGCGGCAGGATTTGCGCCACCAGGGATGTGTAAGCGGCATCACCGCTGGTTTTGAATCCAATTCCCGGCGCGTTGGTCAGCGCAAAGGCAATCATTCCGGGCACGAGAAAAATAAAGACCGGCGTCAGTTTCAGAAAGGCTGCGAGGATGGTGCCGCGACGCGATTCCTGCTGATTTCTTCCTGCGAGCACCCGTTGGACGATGTACTGATCCGTACACCAGTACCAGAAACCGATGATCGCCGAACCCGGCAACACCGCCGCCCACGAGAAGTCCGGATCCTCGAGAGGTCGAATCAAGTGGATATTGGCGCCCGCAGCAGCGACGGTCGCGTGCCACCCGGCGGCCAAACTGCCGTGGCCGAGGGCGCTCAATCCTGAATAAAGAATGCACACCGATCCTGCGATCAGGACCGGAGCCTGCAATACCGCGGTATACATGATCACGCGCAATCCGCCGAGTACGGTGTACAGGCCCGTTGTAAACGCCAATCCCAGCGCGATGGCCCAGAAGACATCCACCCGCAATCCAAAGATATTGACGCTGTCGATACCGAGCAGCGTGCGCACCACCACATCGCCTGCGTAAATGGTGACGGCGATCTTGGTGAGCACGAGGCTGGCGATGGTAAGCAGGCTGAGGACATTTCTCGAGCCGCGGCTGAAACGCAGCTCAAGGTATTCCGGCATCGTAAAGACCTTCATTCGGTCATACAACGGTACGAACACCCAGCCCAGGGCGAGGATCAACCAGGACTGTATTTCCCAATGTGCGAAAGCCATTCCGGTCGCGAAGCCGGCGCCGGCCAGGCCCACCAAGTGCTCCGAACCGATGTTCGACGAGAAAATCGATGTGCCGATCTGCAGCCAGTTGCTGTTTCGTCCCGAGAGAAAATAGTCCTTTGCGGACTCGGCCTTGGCGCGCATGGAAAAGAGAACAACGCCCAGCATGACGGCGATGAACACGGCCACCACGATCCAGTCCGCAGTGTTGAACGTGCTCACGGAACAATCGCCTCGACGGTAACATGCTTGGCGATTGGAAAGATGTGCCTATCGCGCGCAATCTTGCCAATACCGACAATCCCGATGCGAATTCGCTTCACGAGTTCCCCTTTCGACTCTTCACTTATCAGAGACCGCGAACCCCGCCCATCGGCGCCGGAACGGTCTTCAGCCGGTTACGCAGCGGCAGTGCGAACGGCGGTGCTGCTATCTCGAACACGTCTCCGTCCTGCGCCTTGACTTGGTCGGAGAAGGACAGCGTCGCAGTTCCAAAAAAGTGCACGTGCAAGTCTCCGGGCCGGCGAAACAAGGCATATTTGAAATGATGGTGTTCCAGATTTCGGACATGGTGCGACATATTCGTTTCGCCGGTGAGAAACGGTGTTTCCCATATCGCTTTGCCGGCACGCATGATGCGCGCAACACCACGAATATCGGCCGGCAATTCGCCCAACAACAGTTCCGGCCCGAGCGCCGCGGGACGCAATTTCGAATGTGCCAGATACAGATAGTTCATCCGCTCCATAACATGATCGGAAAACTCATTAGCGAGCGTGAATCCCAGGCGATAAGGGGTGCCATCCGGCGCGATGAGGTAAATTCCTGCGATTTCCGGTTCCTCCCCGCCGTCGAGCGCAAATTCCGGCGAAGGCAGCGGTTTTTCCGGCGCGACAATGCTGCGACCGTCACCTTTGTAAAACCACTCCGGCTGCACGCCGATCTGTCCGGCTTCGCGCTTCCCGCCCTCGAGACCCATGCGAAACATCTTCATCGAATCCGACGCGTCCGCGGTGTGCGCCCTGGCGTGCATCTTGTCGCGCGCGTCCGCGGAACCCAGATGAGTAAGACCGGTTCCTGTCAGGAATACCCGCGCAGGATCCGGATGATCCACGGGTGCCAATATCCTGCCCTGCTGTAGCGAGTCGCGAAGATCAAGGGTTTCAGCCCGTCCCGCGGCATCGACTAATTCCTTTAAGGTCGATTTGGCAGCGATTGCCGCTTGTGCTAAGGCGAGAACGGTGGTCGAACCTTTGATGTGCCATGCGGCCGCACCGTCGACTACGGCGGCCACGAATCTTTCGCCGCTGGCGCCTTGAATTTGTAGCAATCGCAACGGCATGGCGGTTTCACCAATCGAGGGTTACTCGTTCAATTGTAAGATAACTCAGACAATATGTCAGCCTCGCGCGAGGCAGGAGAGGATCGGATTGCGCTACCTGGCGCGACGGCGCCCTGCTTTGCGGGAGATCGGCGTATCCTCGCGCGCCAGTACGATCAGTTCGCTCATTGCTTGCCGGGCCTTCACTGGATTTTTAGCGGCGATGGCCTCAAACACCCGCACGTGATCCGGCATCGGGTCACGGCGCAACGGACCTTTGCGATGCTTGAATACCGTCGTCGCATTGATCGCCGCGCTCACACCGCTGGTCAAAGAGACAATGAACGGATTATCCGTGGCATCCAGGAGCGTCGTGTGGAAATCCAGATCGGCCTGACGGCCTGCCTCGGTAGCCAGGGTGTGCGTCGCCATGCCCCTGAGTGCGAGGCGCATGGCTTTCAGATGCGCCGCCGAGCGGCGGGATGCCGCAAAACCCGCGGCGGCGGATTCCACCACGTTTCTCAGCTCGAATAGGCTATTCAATACATCAAGGTCGGGTTCGGACTCGAAGATCCATAGCAAAACATCCGGATCCAGCAGATTCCACTGGGATTTCGGATTGATGCGGGTGCCCACCTTGGGTCGCGCATCGACCAGTCCCTTGGCCGCGAGAATACGCACCGCCTCGCGATACGCGGTGCGCGAAACCGCAAACTGCTCGCTGGAGGAGATTTCCCCATCGAGCAGATCTCCGGGTTTGTATTGCCCTGAGACGATTGAAATTCCAAGTTTGCGTGCGATCGATCCGTGCAGCCGCAAAGCTCTGGCCGGCGGTTCGAAACCTGTTGGAGAGCCGGTCATGTGTGCCAAGTGCGCCTTTTCCGCGATAACGACCAATATTACTATTGGCGCGACGCGGTTGCCAAAAGGCCCCGACAATCTTGCCCAGTCGCCCGAACTGGCTTATTGTCTGAGTTATAGCGCGACCAGATGGACCGAGGACAATCGGCCTGTCGCCTTCACATAGAGGATCCCTCGAATGTCGCCCAATGTCCGCAAACTGGCCACGCTGCTCACTGCGTTTGCCGCAGTCCCGATATTGACTTGCAAGGTCCTTGCAGCGCAGGCATCGGACTCTGGCGCGAGCGCCGTGATTCATGCGGATCAGTCGGGCCCGAAGATCGATCGGCACATCTTCGGACAATTTGCCGAGCACCTGGGTCGCGGCATCGAAGAAGGCGTGTGGGTGGGCGAGCACTCCTCGATACCCAATGTCCGCGGGCTTTCGCAAAGACGTCATCGCAGCGCTTGCGCGAGCTGCATGTGCCGGTGGTGCGCTGGCCAGGCGGCTGCTTCGCGGACGAATACCACTGGCGCGACGGCATCGGTCCTCGCGCCGCGCGCCCCGTCACCTTGAACACGAATTGGGGCGGTGTTCCCGAATCGAATGCCTTCGGAACGCACGAATTCATGGACTTCGCTGAACTGATCGGTGCCGATGCCTACGTCAACGGCAATGTGGGCACCGGTTCGGCGCGCGAAATGGCCGAATGGCTGCAATACCTGACTTCAGACAAGGCCACGTCGCTGACGGCGGAGCGGGCTCGCAACGGCCATCCCAAACCTTGGAAAATTGCGTACTTCGCCGTCGGCAACGAAGCCTGGGGTTGCGGCGGCAATATGACGCCCGAGCACTACGTCGATCTTTTCCGTCAGGACGCCACCTTTCTCAAGGCGCCGGAGGGCGCGCGACCGATCATCATCGCAAGCGGCGGCAACGACAACGACACGGCGTGGACTACCGCGCTGATATCGAAAGTAAACCCCGATATGGGGGCGATCAGCTTTCACTACTACACGATTCCCGGCGATCGCTGGCAGTCAAAGGGTCCCGCCACCGGTTTTGGCGAGGATCAGTGGATCTCGACCCTGGCGCACACGCTCCGGATGGATGACTTCATCACGCAAAACGCCGCTGTCATGGACAAGTATGATCCGGCGAAGAAGATCGGTTTTGCCGTCGATGAATGGGGCACTTGGTACGATCCTGAACCGGGCCGCGAGCCGGGATTTCTGTATCAGCAAAATACGCTGCGCGATGCCATCGTCGCCGCGCTTAACTTCAATATCTTCCAGCATCATGCCGACCGCGTGCGACTGGCAAACATCGCGCAGATGGTCAATGTGTTGCAGGCGATGATTCTGACCAAAGGGCCGCAGATGATTCTGACGCCCACCTATCACGTGTTTAAGATGTACGAGCCGTTCCAGGATGCGACGTACTTACCGGCGGAACTCTCGATGCCTCAATACACGCGCGGCGGCGCTTCGGTTCCGGCGATCAGCCTTTCGGCCGCGAGAACAGCTTCGGGATCGATCGTCGTGGCACTGGTCAATCTTGATCCAAACCGGGCTATCGCCGTTTCCGTTGCGATATCCGGCACAAATCTCACGCAAGTGAGCGGCACTTTGCTAACGGCCGCAGCAATGGATGCCCGCAATACCTTTGAAAATCCGAACGCCGTCCACCCGATCGCCTTTAACGGGGCGGCGATCACCGGCCGCGGCTTGTCGGTGACACTCCCGGCGAAGTCTATCGTCGTTTTGAATTTACACTGAGGCACGCAAACCCATGCGCATTTCGCGCCGGGATATGCTTGCGGGCATCGCCGCACTTCCGATGGGCTGGAACATCTTCACGATCGGTTAACTCTATTTTGTTGTACGAAATGTCAAAACCGTTCTTTCCGAATAGGTCTCACCCGGACGCAAGATGGTGGACGGAAAGCTTGGCTGGTTCGGCGAGTCGGGAAAATGCTGAGTCTCCAAGCACAAGCCGGTTCGATAGCCGAATACCGTCCCCGTGCCGACCGGTTTGCCGTCCAGGAAATTGCCCGAGTAGAACTGCAGTCCCGGTTGCGTCGTGCGAATTTCCAGGAGCGGCCGCTGTCGGGATCGGTCAGCACCGCCGCCAGCGTCAGAGAGCCGGCACCGGTCTTGTTGAGCACCCAATTGTGATCGTAGCCGCGGCCCAAACGCAGCTGCTCATCCTGATCGTCGATGCGGCTGCCGATCGATTGCGACGTGCGAAAGTCGAACGGCGTTGTCGCGACGGCGCGCATTTCCCCGGTGGGAATGAGGGTCGCATCGACCGGGAGTAAAGCGGTCTGCATTGATTTTCAGCATTTGATCGAGAATCGTGCGTTCCGGATCGCCGGTCAGATTGAAATAAGCGTGATTGGCAAGATTCACCGGCGTCGGCGCCGTCGTCGTGGCCTCAAAGTCGATCGCAGCGTGTCATCGTCACCCAGCCGATAGGTCACGTGCGCAGTCAGTTCTCCGGGATAGCCTTCCTCGCCCGCCGCGCTGACATAGGTCAATCGCAGCGAGCGCCCCCCCGGCGTCTCGATCGGCTCCGCCTTCCAGACCCGCTTGTCGAATCCGCGATCGCCGCCATGCAAGCTATTCGGTCCGTCGTTGCGTGGCAACTGGTAGTGTCTTGCCGTCCAGTACGAATCGCCCGCCGGCGATGCGATTGGCGTAGCGGCCGACCGTGGCGCCGAAATAAGGCACGCCGGCCAGATAAGAATCCAAGGAATCGAAGCCCAGCACGATGTTCTTGAAATGACCCGCACGATCCGGTGTCTTCAACGAGACGAGTGTGGCTCCATAAGTCATGATGCGAGCCTCGATGCCGTGGGCGTTGGTCAGCGTGTAGATCTCGCACGTTCTGTCTCCGACTCGGCCGAACCCAGCACTCTCGATCGGGCGATGGGCATCTCTCCGCGACCTACGGCCGCCAGAGAGGCAACAGGCAAACATCGTGGCAAAGTAAGCGTGTCTGCGCATATTCAACCCGCGGTGGATTGCGATAAGACCGGACATATTCTTGATCGGTGACTGCTGCTGGACTCGGCGCTATCTTGCCAAGGCCGGAGCCCCTATGGCAATTTGTCTGAGTAAATACTGAGACGTCATGAGCGGCCACTTGATCGGCTTCGTTTTGACCCTGCGAACGGATACTCAGCATGAACTCGGCCTCCTCACCGCCCCGCCTGCGCTCCCGGGCCTGGTTCGACGATCCGGACAACGCCGACATGACCGCGCTGTACCTGGAGCGCTACTTGAATTTCGGCCTGACGCTCGCAGGAGTTGCAGTCCGGCCGACCCATCGTCGGCATCGCGCAAACCGGTTCCGATCTGTCGCCCTGCAACCGCCATCACCTGGTGCTGGCGACCCGCGTGCGCGAGGGCATCCGCGATGCCGGCGGCATCCCCATCGAATTTCCGGTGCATCCGATCCAGGAGACCGGCAAGCGGCCGACCGCCGGCCTCGACCGCAATCTCGCCTACCTAGGCCTGGTCGAGATCCTCTATGGCTACCCGATCGATGGCGTCGTGCTGACGATCGGCTGCGACAAGACCACGCCGGCCTGCCTGATGGCGGCGGCGACGGTCGACATCCCGCGCATCGCGCTGTCCGTCGGTCCGATGATCAGCGCCTGGGCCGACGGCAAGACGCATCGGCTCGGGCACCGTGGTGTGGAAAGCGCGCGAGACGCTTCGCGGCGGGTGAAATCAACCGCGCGGCACTTCATCAAACTGGTCGCCTCCGCCGCGCCGTCGACCGGCTACTGCAACACCATGGGCACGGCGACCACGATGAACAGCCTGACCGAAGTGCTCGGCATGTCGCTGCCGGGCTCGGCGGCCATCCCGGCGCCGCATCGCGATCGACAGGAATGTGCCTACGAGACCGGCCGGCAGATCGTCGAGATGATCCACGCGCGACCGCAAGCCGTCCGACATCCTCACGCGCGAATCCTTCATCAACGCCATCCGCGTGAATTCCGCGCTCGGCGGCTCGACCAATGCTCCGTTGCACCTGATCGCACTGGCGCGCCACATCGGTGTGGAGCTTTCGATCGACGACTGGCAGACATACGGCTACGAGGTGCCGCTGCTGGTGAACCTGCAACCCGCCGGCGAGTATCTCGGCGAGGACTTCTACCGCGCCGGCGGCGTGCCGGCGGTCGTCGCACAGTTGATGAAGCAGGGTCTGCTATTCGATGAGGGCGCTGACCGCCAATGGCCGCACGCTCGGCGAAAACTGCCGCGGCGCGATCATCGTGGATGAAGCGGTGATCCGCCCGTTCGACCGCCCGTTGGCGCAGAAGGCCGGGTTCCTGGTGCTGCGCGGCAACCTGTTCGACTCCGCGATCATGAAGACCTGCGTGATCTCGCAGGAATTCCGCGATCGCTACCTGTCCAATCCGCCCGATCCCGATGCCTTCGAGGGCCGCGCGATCGTGTTCGACGGCCCCGAGGACTACCACGCGCGCATCGACGATCCGGCACTGGCGATCGACGAGCACTGCGTGCTGTTCATGCGCGGCACCGGGCCGATCGGCTATCCGGGCGGCGCGGAAGTCGTCAACATGCGCGCGCCCGTGCAACTCATCGAACAGGGCGTCCACGTGCTGCCGTGCATCGGCGACGGACGACAGTCCGGCACCTCCGGTTCGCCGTCGATCTTGAACGCTTCGCCCGAGGCGGCCATGGGCGGCGGTCTGGCGATTCTGCGGACCGGCGATCGGGTTCGCGTCGACCTTCGAAAGGGCGAGGTCAATGCACTGCTCTCTAAAGAGGAAATAAAGAAACGCCGCGAGCAGCTTCAAGCCGCCGGCGGCTACTGCTATCCCGCGAGCCAAACGCCATGGCAAGAAATGCAGCGCGGAATTGTCGGTCAGATGGACACGGGCTCCATTCTCGAACCGGCCGCTAAATATCAGCGTATTTCACGCACCAAGGGTATTCCCCGCCATAATCACTAGATCGGCGCGGCGGGCTTGCGGATGGTGAAGCGTTGGCCCTTCACCCCGACGGGCACGGCGGGTCGTCGATCGTGGCACGCGTAAAGATTGACGAATGGGCGGCGCTGACAAAAATCGGCTAACGATGCAGAAAATCCAACCGGAGCGAGAATCCATCATGCCAATTTCCGCAAGCGACCGAGTCGTTCAGGTCCGAGGCCAAAGCCGGCGAGAATTTCTACAAAGCGCCACAACGGCGGGATTCGCGCTCGCGATTGCCGGAGCACCCGCTTGGGCCGTACCCAGTACGAAGCCCGATTACACGCTGCGTATCGTGCCAACCTCGTTGGAGATCGCCCCCGGGAAAATCATTCAAACCGTCTGCTACAACGGCACCGTACCGGGCCCATTGATCCGTGCGCAGCAAGGGAAACTGGTGACGATCAAGGTCATCAACGATTCCATCGTTTCTGAGCTGGTTCACTGGCATGGATTGAAAATACCCTCCCTCGTGGACGGCGCTATGGAGGAGGGAACGCCCATGATCATGCCGGGGACCGAAGCGTCCTACACCTTTACAGCGAACCCCGCGGGAACGCGTTGGTACCACACGCATACCACTGCAAAGGATGATCTGCGCTTAAGCTTGTATGGCGGGCAATACGGCTTCTTGGTCATTGAACCTAAGGTCGATCCCGGTCGCTATGATCAAGAAGTATTCATCGCCATGCATCAATGGGAACCCTCCTTCGTCAGCATGCAGGACTATCACCGTGGACCGCCGCCCGATAACGGATTGGAGGTGGCGTACAAATCCGCATCCTTTAACAGCAAGGCGCTGGGCCACGGGGAACCGGTGCGGGTACGTCGCGGTCAGCGCGTGTTATTCAGGTTGCTGAACGCCAGTGCCACAGACGACATTGCGTTGGCAATGCCGGGACATCAGTTCCATGTTATCGCGCTCGACGGCAACCCGGTTCCTGTGCCGCAGAATGTCGATAGATTGGTTCTCGCACCGGCTGAGCGTATCGATGCGCTCGTCGAGATGAATAATCCAGGGGTCTGGGTGTTCGGTTCCATCAACGACAACGAGCGATCATCGGGCATGGGTATCGTTGTTGAATACGCAAATGCTTCCGGAGATGCGCAATGGCGCCCGGTGGACAAGACCGGGATGCCCATGTGGGATTATTTGAAGTTTGGCGCAAGTGCCCCACCAAGGGAGCCGGATGGTGGGTTCGATCTGCTGTCGCAGAAAATTCCTGGTGGACGCGGCGGATTCAATCGCTGGACCATCAACGGCAAATCCTGGCCGCACACCGATCCCTTGCTGGTCGAACGCGGCAAGCGCTACCGGTTGGTCTTTAATAACGATAGTGGCGATATGCACCCGATGCATCTGCATCGGCACAGTTTCGAACTAGTGAGGTTTGATGGGAAGCCCACCTCGGGGATCTTCAAGGACGTGGTGAACGTCCCGGCGCACAAGATCGTTGAGGTGGATTTTGTCGCAGACAATCCCGGCCTTACCTTGCTGCACTGTCATATGCAGGAGCATATGGATTTCGGATTTATGAATCTCGTCAAGTACATTTGACCTTGCCTGAGTGCGTCCTTCGCAATCTCAAGGCATTTGTGATGACAGACACCGAACTTAAGCTCATGGCGAGCGCCGCGATCATCGGCGATAGCAGCCAACCGCTGAACGGGTACAGAACACCCGCGGCCAAGGGAATACCGAGCGAATTGTAGAGAAACGCAAACCCTAGGTTTTGCTTCATGTTCGCAACGGTTTCATTTGATATGAGGCGCGCCTGCGCAATGCCGCGCAGATCGCCTTTCACTAGAGTGACCGGGGCGCTGTTCATGGCCACGTCCGTACCCGTTCCCATGGCCACACCCACATCGGCTTTTGCGAGCGCCGGCGCATCATTGATGCCATCGCCAGCCATGGCAACAATGCGCCCCTCATGCTGCAGCTTGTCGACGAGCGCGAGCTTGTCCGCCGGCTTGACCTCTCCATACACTTCATCGATCCCAAGTTTAGCTGCCACAGCCTTCGCGGTGGTGAGTCCATCCCCACTCGCCATGACGACGCGCATCCCAGCGGCTTTCAGTGCAGCCACTGCTTCGACGGTGCTGGCCTTGATCGGATCGGACACGGCGAGCAGCCCGGCGAGTTTGCCGTCATTACTTAGATACATGACGCTCGCTCCTTCAGCACGGAGCGCCTCGGCCTGCGATTTTAACTGGTCGAGTGCTACACCGACTTGCGCCATCAAAGCAATGTTTCCGAGGTTCAACTGCCGATTTTCGATGGCGCCGCGAACGCCGGCGCCGGCGATTGACTCAAAGCCAATCGCTTTTTCCAGCGCGAGTTTGCGCTCGCGGGCGGCGACCACCAGGGCCTGAGCCAGTGGATGCTCACTGCCCTGATCGAGACTTGCTGCCCATCGCAGTACCTCATCCTCCGTGTGCCCGGGTGTCGCAATGCACCGCTCGAACCGCGGCTTACCCTCGGTGAGAGTTCCTGTCTTATCGACTATGAGCGTGTCGACTTTTCGGAAATTCTCGATCGCCGCAGCGTCCCGAAACAGCACGCCCTGGGTGGCACCCTTGGCGCTTGCGACCATGATCGACATGGGTGTGGCTAATCCTAAGGCACAGGGGCAAGCGATAATGAGCACGCACACCGCATTAATCAGCCCGTAGACCCAACTCGGGTCAGGCCCAAACAAGCCCCAGCCGAGTAACGTCAAGAAGGCGACACTGACCACCGTCATCACAAAGTACTTGGCTATGTGGTCCGCCATACGCTGCATGGGTGCTTTGGAGCGCTGAGCCTGGCTGACCATCTGTACAATAGTTGCCAGTACGGTCTGAGAGCCCACGCGCTCCGCGTTCATCACCAGGGCTCCTGAAGTATTTAAGGTAGCGCCAATTAGTTTGTCGCCGATACGTTTCATGACGGGCACCGGCTCACCCGTCAGCATCGATTCGTTGACCGCACTACCGCCCTCCAGCACGATGCCATCAACGGGCACTTTTTCTCCCGGACGAACCCGAAGGGTATCGCCGACGTGGACGTTCGCGAGCGGTACGTCCTCTTCGGTTTCATCGGAATTGATTCGTCGAGCAGTTTTAGGCACCAAGCCCAGCAGCGATTTGATTGCAGCAGAGGTTTGCGAGCGCGCTTTCAATTCCAGGATCTGACCCAACAGGGTCAGGGAAATAATCATCGCAGCGGCCTCGAAATAAATTGGTACTCGACCCATCACGATAAAGGATGCGGGAAACACGCTCGGAATTAGCGTGGCGACGACGCTGTACAGAAAAGCGGCCGAGGTGCCCAGCCCGATCAGGGTCCACATATTAGGGCTACGATGAATTATCGATTGCACGGCCCGCACGAAAAAAGGCTTTCCCGCCCAGAGAACGATGGGCAAGCTCAATACAAGTTCGATCCAGCTCTCCATCGCCCCGTTGAGCCATGGAATACGATGGCCTGCCATCGCGAGGACTGTCACAATCGCTGTGAGCGGGAGAGCCCAGAAGAATCGTCGTCGAAAATCCTTGAGTTCGGGATTTTCATCGCCATCAAGCGTCGCGGTCTCAGGCTCCAGCGTCATGCCGCAAATCGGGCAAGACCCGGGGCCGATTTGCCGTATCTGTGGATGCATGGGACACGTATAGATCGTGCCGGTCACCGCAGCTTTAGTTGCCGGCGCGAAGAACGCATGGACCTTGCCCAGGGCGATTGGATACTTCGCCGGGTTCGCGAGGAATTTCGTCTTGCAGCCGGCACTACAAAAATAGACGGAATTGCCTTCGTGCATGGTCATGTTGGGTGAGCGGATTGTTACCGACATTCCGCAGACCGGATCTTTCAGCAATAGTTCATGGGCACCAGCTGGTTTTACTCCCGGGACCACCTCCCTTTGCGTCGTGTCCTGAGCGCCGATGTTTGGACTCATACCTCTCCCTTTTCCCGCACGCGAAGCCCGCGTACTCGCCCATATCGAGCCTGCAATGTCTGCATTAACCCCCACGGAGCTCGCCATGCGATAGGACCAAGATCCAATAGAAGCATTTCATCCCCGGCTTGCACCCTCGCAGGGGCATGAGGCAAATTGGGTACAGACGGTTCCTGGAAAAGGACGGAACGTCCTTCTGCGTCTCTACGGCCCGGAACAGGCGTGGTTCGATAAGACATGGAAACCGGGTGAGTTCGAACTGGTGAAGTGAGAACCCAGTTTCACGATTCCTCTCCTGAAGAGCTTTTGAGCGAGGAATATTCGCGCCGAAGCTCGCGCTTGAGTACTTTGCCGTTGGCGTTTCGCGGCAAACTCTCCCGCCATACCACACCACTGACGCGCTGCTGCTTGCCGACCCGGGCATTGGTCCACTCAACCAGATCGGCGGCAAGTAAGGAGTGTCCCGGGTGCGGCACGACCACGGCCAAGGGAGTTTCACCCCAGCGCTCGCTGGCAATTCCGATCACCGCCACTTCCGCCAGTGACGGGTGCACCTGCATGGCAGCCTCAATGTCGGTCGGGTAGATGTTCTGGCCGCCCGAGAGAATCATGTCCTTTTTGCGATCGACGACATAGAGAAAGCCCTCCTCATCGATCCGGCCGATATCCCCGGTACGTAACCATTGGGTGCCGGCCGAGTCGATCCAGGTCGCCTCGCGATTCGCTGCGTCGCGTGCATGATAGCCGGACATGACCAAGCGTCCGCGACCAACGATCTCTCCGGTCTCACCGGCCTTAACTTCGTGGTCGTCATCGCCGAGGATGCGAATATCGGCGCCGAGCACCGGTTTTCCAACCGCAAGCTGCATGCACCGTCGATGAGCGCCGGCCGATCGGCAAGCCACCGGCCATTCTGAGCGATCAGATCCGGTAGCAGTGGTCTGGACTCTTGAAACCACGGCATAGCGGACTCGAATTTAGAAGTGGTAGGTCACCGTTCCGGAAACAGTGCGCGGCGGACCATAAAAACCAATCTGGCTGACGCCTCCAAGTGGATTGGTCGCCGAAATCGGCGGATTGCCGAAGTCATAGCCGGCGACGCGGTAAAAGCGGTCGGTCAGATTCTTTCCGTCAATGGAAAAGCGCCAGGCCTTGCTGTTGGTGGTGAAGGCAATCCCGGCGTTTAGCAGGCCATATGCCGGCTGGTCTGTTACGCTCGGAGTGGTATTGGCCACTTTGGTGAAGCTGCGCCAGTCATAGCCAGTGCGCGCCAGCAACGATCCTGAGGGCAGATCCCACGTGTAGGTTACGTTTCCGGATATCGTCCAGGCCGGCGCATTGAGGGGCCGGTTCTGATCGGCGACGTTGATTGACGGCGAACTCGGCGTACATCCCGGTGTCCCGGCAAAGCAACCAATCAGGAAATTCTCGTAGTAAGAATCAAGATAGCCCACGTTGAGCGCAAAAGTCGCCGGTTTAATCGGCCGCCACACCGACTCGAGCTCTACGCCTCGATTGATTTGCTTGCCGGCGTTCAGCACGGCGGTGACGTTCTGTGGCACTCCGCCGGCGACGACGAATTGCTGCACCCCGATTTGCGCATTGCTGTACGGATTGTAGAACATCGTGAAATTCAGCAGCAGCGTGTCATCGAGCAGTGTCGACTTGATGCCTGCCTCGTAGTTATCTGCAGTCTCAGGGTCGTAGCCATTTTTGGTCTGCGGGTAGAGGGCCGCGTTGCCGCGCATGTCGAAGCCACCACTTTTAAAGCCCCTGCTGTAGCTTAGGTAAGTCATGACCTGCGGGGTGAAGTGATAATCAAGGGCCAGACGCGGCGAAACATTCACGAATGAACGACTGTTGGTGTAGTCCGTCAATACGCCGGCGGCCGCGCTCGGGAACAGGAAGAATCCGGGAGGTGGGGCCGCAGCGTTGAAGAATTGCTCGTTCGGCAGCAATTGGGTGGGCGCGACACTGGCGTATTGCGCCTGATATACATGCGCCGTCTTGTCGTCGTCGTTCCAGCGCACGCCGGTGTCAAGATTGAGCTGATCGGTCAGCTTCCAGGCGGCATCGCCGTACACCGCTGAGCTCTTGGTCACCACGCATCCTTGTACGATGGAAGTAAGGTAAAGCCCATAACCAAATGGGGGCGGCGCCGCCAGAACACCGAGCGAAGCATTATATGTACCGCATGCCGTGCTATCCATGTAGAAAATCCCGCCGACAGCTTTGACCCGGTCGTTGGTGAAAGCCAGCTGCGCTTCGCCCGAGGACTGCCTGATCGTTGAATGCACCCGGAACCTGGAACAGATTCTCGTTGAGCTCCTCGAAGTCGATGAATTGCTGGCTTCGCCCTTCCATGTAGGCGCCGACGACCTTCAAACTGAGCTGATCGGTCAAGTTCTGCGTGTAGGTCGCCGATTCGCCGTTGCGGTGAGAATAGTCGTTGTTGACCGGCATGTCCGTGCGCGTGTCAAACGGGCTGCTGAGCTGCGGCGCGAGATAATCATTGAGGCGCTGCCCGCCCGAGGCATTGGAATTGTCGAGTGTGTCCACGGCGATGATTTTGAGCTTCGAGCTCTCGCCCCACTTGATCGTGAGATTCGCCCGCCCCGACACCACGTCCTTGTTCGATACTGACTCGCCGATGTAATTGTAGGGACTTGGTACAGTTCCAGGTTGCGCAACCACTTCGCCGTAACCTTTGCGCTGCAGATCCGCCAGAGCGAGGCCAAAATACACGTGATCCTCGATTACGGGAGTGGAGAAGCTGACTAATGCCTCGCGCTGGTCGTAGTTGCCGCCGGTCGCTGAGACCGTCAAGGTCGCGGGTCCGTCGATTTCACGGGTTACATATTTGATTGCGCCGGCGATCGTGTTCTTGCCGTACAGCGTGCCTTGAGGACCACGCAATATCTCGAGATCGCGAACATCAATCACATCGAGCAGCGCGGCCTGCGGTCTCGCCAGGTACACATCATCAATGTAGACGCCGACACCTGGCTCGAATCCCCACAGCGGGTCGCTCTGCCCAACACCGCGAATATAAACGTTGATCGTGCTGCTGGTGGCCCGGTCGGCGGCGATCTTCATATTCGGCACGAAGCTGTTCAGGTCCTGAAGGTTCGTCACGGCCTGCGTTTGGAGGGTGGCGGCGCTCAGTGCGGTAACGGCGATCGGCACGTTCTGCAGATCCTCGGAGTATCTTCGCGCCGTAACTACAATTTCCTGGATGGTACCGGTATCTGCGCTGGCGGTTGTCGGTCCGGACGCTGTCCCGGGATCAGCTGCCAGGGCCGCGGTTGCGGCAAGCAAACTACACACGGTCAACGCGATGCAGAGGCTGCGATTCATGGCTGATCTCCCCGTATATTAATAATTATCTATTCTTGCTGGCAGT
The DNA here is from genome assembly GCA_963831765.1 of uncultured Gammaproteobacteria bacterium. Classification (GTDB taxonomy): domain Bacteria; phylum Pseudomonadota; class Gammaproteobacteria; order Steroidobacterales; family Steroidobacteraceae; genus Bog-1198. The sequence goes on along the minus strand of CAWHRH010000004.1, from coordinate 447,412 downwards.
GTTGCGATTGAACCACCGTGTACGCACATTTCAACAGTCGTGTAAGTCTATTTCAACGATCGTTGAAATTCAAGAGTCGCGGCATGGCTGTCCTGGGCGCCGCTTACGTGCCGGCGCGGCCCCGGCGCAGGCGTTCGCAACGATGTCCGCATCAGGCTAGAATGCTTTCTTTTGCACTGGCAATTGAATGGGCCGCCTAAAACGCACTACTAAAGACAAGCTCATGGACGCCGCGGAAAAGCTTTTCGCTCGCAGGGGCTTCCACGGATCATCGCTGCGTGACATCACGACCGCGGCTGGCGTTGACCTGGCGCTGGTGAATTACCACTTTGGCAGCAAAAAGCAGCTGCTGATCGCAGTCATCGAACGACGCGGCGCGGTATTGAACGAAGAGCGACTGCGACGCTTGGCCGACGCGCGCCTCAGCGCCGCACCGAACGCGCCCAGCACCGAGGCGGTCGTCGGTGCGTTTCTCGATCCGATTCTGGAGCGCTTGGCGCACGCCGGCCCTGGCTGGCACAGCTACTTTGCACTGATCGCCTATGTAAATAACTCTCCCGAATGGGGCCGCAAGCTGATGGGCAAGACCTTCGATGGCGTGGTGCGCGAATTCATCCAGGCGGTAATGGAGTCTCTTCCCGGCTGCCGCCCCTGAGGATATCTTCTGGGGCTACAACTTTCTGACCGGTGCGCTGACGCTTTCGCTTGCCGAAACCGGCCGTCTCGACGTGCTCTCGGATGGGCTATGCCGCTCAAATGACGTCGCAGCTCTTAAGGAACGACTGGGCCCGTATGTGGCTGCCGGGCTGCGGGGTCTGACCCAACGCGGGGCATCACCCCGGTGAGTCCGGGCTTGTTCGTCGCTCGATGCTAAAGACACGCCGGTGGGCTCGCCTTGCGGCCTCCCCACAGCGCGATAGCGACGATCGCCAAGCACGTCGTTATCAAACCGGTGATGCGCGGATCAAAGAACGATCCGCGTATGGGAAACACTTGCCAGCATACGTTGGATGAGGCGTGGAAAAGAATCGCGGCGAACACGCTTTTGGCCGCGCTGTTGTACAGCCAGACGATGATGACGCGCTGCGAGATCGTCCATAAGGTCCACCATGCGATCCACCCGACCGATCTATGGGCTTGCGCTAAGGCGACCAAATGAAAGATCGCCCAAACCGCGCCCAGCAGCAGGCTGGCCCGCAGAGGTCCCCAGCGATGCTGCATGGAATCGGTCGCGTAACCGGTCCAACCTAGTTCTTCGCCCAACGCGCTGACAAAGAACACGGCGCACAGAGCCAGTGTCGGCAGAATCTGAATCTGAGGGGCCGGAACAGATGCTCCAAGCAAACGAAGCCCCACGAACGAGAAGATGAATATGGCAGGATTCAGCAGCAGAAGTGCGTACCAAATCTTTGGCGCGATGTTCTGGTAGTCAACCGCTTTCGCCAGCAGCGCCTGGATGCCTTTGCAGCCCTGTTCTCGACCGACCAGCATCAACGCAGCCAGCCCTGGACAAACAAACATCAGCGCAGCCATCGGCAAACCGGGCATCAGTTGATGTTCGCTCCGCCCCCCCAATATCCAAAACGGCAGTGCCAGCGCGAAAGTCAGTGCGAAAAACGCTAGCGGCGATGCTCGATGGCGCTCCCAGGCAGACACTGGGACGACATTACGCTCCGACGGGCGTTCCGTCGAAGCGGGGTTACCCGTACAAACCGTGGTTTGTTCGTATTGAGCACTGCTGGTCAAGCACCTAAGTTGCATTCATGGATGCAATTACCCTAGCCGAATTGTTGAGGGCGTCGGCGTTTCCCCATCCTGTCTTCCAGCTGGCGGTTCGCACGACCAATATCTCCTGGGTGCTTCTTACCGGGCCGTACGCATACAAAATAAAGAGAAGCGTTCAGCTGGGCTTCATCGACACGTCGACTCTGGCGAAGCGGAAACACCTGTGCGAAGAGGAATTGCGCCTCAATCGACGTCTCGCTCCAGACCTTTATGTGGACGTGGTTGCGATCACGCGGGATGCCTCGGGCGTGAGCATTGGCGGAAATGGCGAGATCATCGAATACGCGGTCCGCATGAAACAATTCGAGACTTCCGACGAGTTGTCAACCCTGCTTGAACGCGGGACGGTAAGCGCTCACGAAATGGCCGAATTGGCGGTGGCTCTGTCCGGCTTTCATGCCAGGGCTCCACGGGCATCGAGCACTGCTAATTGTTTACACACTGAACATCTGCACCAAGCAGTGCTCGGCAATTTGGCCATCCTCGTGTCGCATCTGAACGACGATACACGGTTGCCGGAAATGGGCGCCCTCATCGATTGGACCCATGATTTCCTGCATAGCTCGCTTTCTCGATTGCGCCTGCGGGAACAATCCGGATTCATTCGCGAGTGCCACGGAGATCTGCACGCCCGCAACATCGTGCGTTGGGACGGCCGCTTGATACCGTTCGATTGTCTGGAGTTCGATCCGAAGCTGCGCTGGATCGATGTCATGAACGACGCCGCTTTCTTGGTAATGGATCTGCTGTCGCACGAGCGCAAGGATCTCGCCTTTGCGTTTTTGAACGCCTACTTGGAGCGGACCGGCGACTACGATGGCGTTGCTCTCCTGCCTTTCTATGCGGTGTATCGCGCCTTGGTTCGAGCCATGGTCGATAGTATCGGGGCGGAACAGGACTTGCGGCATCGCGAAGAGTTCCGGCAGCGCTTGCGGACGAGGGTAAAGACTGCGGCTGCCTTCATCAGCGCGCCTCCTCCCACGCTGATCATCATGCACGGGCCGTCGGGTTCGGGCAAATCCTTGCTCAGCGAGCGGCTGGCGGCGCAGCTGGGGGCCGTTCGGATTCGATCCGATTTGGAGCGCAAACGCCTCGCCGGAATTCCGGCGACCGGTGTGCGTGCCGACGGTGTCGACCAAGGATCATATTCGCCGCAATTCAACCATCGCACATATGCGCGCTTGCTCGAAGGCGCAGAGGGCTGTCTGCAAGGAGGCCTCAACGTCATCGTCGACGCTTCGTTTCTCGCAAGCGAGAACCGCCGCTTATTTCAAGACCTGGCTGCCCAGCGAGGCCTACACTACATTATTGTGTCGTGCGAGGCGGATCGCCAACTTTTGATCAAGCGCGTTGAATACCGGCAGCAACAGCGCGTTGATCCATCCGACGCGGATGTCGCCGTGCTCGATCGGCAACTGCAAAACATGCGGCCGCTGCGCGCGGACGAGCGATCGCACGTTGTGGCGGTGGATACAAGCCAAGCGCGCGCGTACGAACGAGCTGTCGCTGCAATCCGGGATTATTTGGCCCGCGCACCCGACGAAACTGCAACCATCAAACCACATCGACGTGCCTGAGGCGGGCCATATCCATGCAAAATCCCAATCAGCGATTTGGCAATCCGATACTTCAGATCGTGCTGAGTCTGGCAATGATCAGTACAGCGAAAGCGGAACCTCCCGTATCGGACGGACGCCAGCTCTACGCGCCCTGCGTGGTTTGCCATCAACCAAACGCCTGGGGCTCTCAGGATGGAACCATACCGAGTCTTGCGGGTCAGCAAAAGCGCTACCTGGAGAAACAGCTGGCATTGTTCCGTTCGGGAGCGCGCGTAGATACCGCGATGCAAGCGGTCGCCGAACATGCCAAGTTCGCCAACGAACAAAACATCGTCGCGCTTGCCGGCTATCTATCGGGTCTAGGCGCGAATCCGAATCCGGTCAAGGGCTCGGGAGAACATTTGCGCGTCGGACAAGAACTGTTCGCGCATATCTGCGCGGCGTGTCACGGAGCGAATGGTCGAGGTGATCAGGGTAACCGTGTACCGCGCATCGCCGGCCAGAACTACCCTTATTTACGCAGACAAATTGAGGAGGTAGCGGCGTTGCACCGCGAACTCGCGCCTCCCGAGATGATGAACGCACTGCGGGGAATGCCTCCCCTCGAAAAAGATGCTGTCGCTGATTACACCTCGCGTCTCGGCAACTCAGAACCCCTGCTGGACTCGAACCGGCCGCCGCCGCCGATCGCGCTGGACGCACACGCGGACTTTAACCATCTGCCTTAGACACCGCCTGTCGCAGCGACTCCAGTCGCGACAGCAGATCCATCGGGTACTCCATCTGGGTCTGAGCCGCTCCGGAGTAGAGCGCGCCGAAATTGCCGTCGAGGGTTAGCAGATCGCCCTCGTGCAGGGTGGCGTGACCAAAGGCAACTGTACGCGCCACCTCATCGATCTGCAGTTCCGCGCAGCCGACGAGGCAGACCTTTCCCAATTGGCGAGCGACCACAGCGGCATGCGACGTACGCGCGCCGCGCTGTGTCAGCAGTCCCAAGGCCGATCCCAGCGCGGCAATATCGTTGGTTTCCGCATCACGACGCACCAGCACCACCGGTGCTCCCGCGCCGTGCCGAGCGATGGCGCGCGCCTCGTCCAGGGCGACCTCCCCAACGGCCACGCCGCTGCTCGCCGTGACGGCACGAGCCAGCGGCACCAACGGCGCGCCATTCACGGCCACGATCAGTGATTGCGCCAACGCTTCGCGATTCAGCAACGCCGTGCGCTCGCGTGCGACATCGGCGGTGATCAGTCCCTCATCGAGCATGTCGAGTGCGATGCGCGCGGCGGCCCGCAGTGTGCGCTTCCCACTGCGTGTCTGCAGCATGTAAAGCCGCCCGTCCTGCACCGTGAACTCGAAATCCTGCATGTCGCCAAAGACGCACTCGAGTTGCCGCGCTGCATGCTGTAGCGCCTGCCATACGGAGGGCAATACGGCGGCCAATTCTTCATGTCCGTGGGCACTACGTCTGCCGGACACGACATCTTCGCCCTGCGCATTGAACAGAAAATCCACCCACAGAGCGGGCTCTCCGGTGATCGGATCTCGAGTGAATCCCACGCCCGCGCCCGACTGCCCGCCGGAATTGCCGAACACCATGCGCTGCACCGTCACCGCAGTTCCGATGCTGTCCGATATGCGATTCTGGCGTCGATACTCTTGGGCCTTCTCTGAGTGCCACGATGCGAAAACGGCTTTGATGGCGCCGGCGAGTTGCAAAGCGGGCTCCTGCGGAAACGGCTCGCCGGCGGCCTCAGAGTAGATTGCGAGAAATTGACGGGTCAGCTCTCGCAGTTGCGCGAAGTCGAGGTCGTGCTCGTCGCGCGTGCCGATCAGCGCCGCCATCGGCTCCTCGAAGAGCTGCGCCGGCAGGCCGGCCACCACCTCCCCATACGTGGCGACGAGCCGCCGATAGGCATCCCAAATCAGCCGCGGATTGCCGGTCTGTTGCAACAGGCCGCCGACCGTTGCATCGCAAAGACCCACGTTCAATAGTGTCTCCATCATCCCGGGCATCGACACCGGCGCACCCGAACGGACCGAGAGCAGCAGCGGCCGGCGCGCGTCGCCGAAGACCAAACCGGAAGCCCGTTCCAACGCGGCCAGGCCGGCTTTCCAAATTTGCGCGCCGCTGGTCGTATCATGCCCATTCGCGAGACAGTAACGCGTGCCGAGCACCATGGCCGGCGGCACCGGCAAGGCTAATCGCGCCATGCGCAGCAGGTTCCAGGCCTTAAAGCCCATGGTTTGCGCCGATGCCTCGGGACCGATACCCGATTCGCCGCCGCATCCGATCAGGTAGACCTCGGCAGGCAGCGGCGGACTCATCAATGCACTCCGGCCTTGTCGAACGCGACGTCCCGTAGCGCGTATTCTGCAGCGAGCAAGCGGTCGGACGCCGACTCGAGCGCGATGGCGAGATCATTCGCGAGCATCAACGACGGCGCCTCTTGCAGCGAACCGAGAATCACCCGGCGGGCATCGCGCAGCAACGTGTCGCATTGGCGCTCCGCCTGCAGAACCAGCCAGGTCGCTCCGAGAAATGCATCGTTGTCGACCGCGTCGCTGTTTGCGCCGAGCGTGCGCGCGATTGCCAGCGCTTTCACATGATCCTGGGTCGCCTGCAGAACAACAGCAGCCAAACGGGTTAGCACCTTGCGTACCTCGTCATTCCAACCCTTCAGATGCTTGTCAGCGATCAGACTGATCAGAAAGGCGGCCTCCTCCAGCGCATCGGCCACGTCATCGGATTGTTCAGCGAGTTTCGCAAATGACTGCCACCGCGGCCGCCGCTCGGCCTTTTCGCGCGCCTGCATAACCAGATGATCGGCGCGTCGTTCCCATAGTTTCGCACGTGCGGCAAGCTCCGCTGCGGCCTTGCTCGAGTTCTGCACGCCGTGAGCCAGACCATCGCTGACTGCCTGGGCCAAGGCGTGGCAGTAGGCCGCATGTTCAGCGAGAAGATCGAACTCGCTGGTCCGGCGGCGAACGTGTTGCGCAAGCAGCATGCGTGTCTCGTCGGCCACCAGCGCCGACGGTTGACTGCCGCGCAACGCATCGCACGCCCTCCGCAGTACAGCCACCAAGAAATTACGCGCATCCGCGGCACCGAGCACGTCGTCGAGTCGATCGCCGATCCGAAACGCCCCTTCCCCCGCCATCTGCATGGCCGCAAAGATCAGGTTCTCTCCGCCGACTTGAAGCCAAGCGCGGTGACCGACATCAAGACGCGCGGCCTCCGTCAGGATCGCAATCGCGTCTCCCTTCGCGACAAAGGCCTGCAGTCGTTTGCGCGCATGATTCCAGTCGATCAAAAAAACGATACGCGAGCCAATACCTTCCAGTACGCCAAGGAGGCGGGGCTCATCCGGGCAATCGAACTGGGCAGTGGCCACTGTGTACGGGTCACCTTCGTTGAGTTCCGCGCGGGTGCGAGATTCCACGCGCGACCACTTCGCGCCGAACGGCGTAAGCAAGGTCTGAAAGAACTCCAAGCGCCGGCGATGCAGATCGGAATAGGTCAGCGTGATCCTGCAGGCATGCACCTGGATCACGAGTACGTGTGCGTCGTTGGTGCCGATATCGTTTTGCAGCAGCAAGCGATCGCCGTCTCTCGTCGCGGCGGTATCCAACCCCGGATGGTCGAACTTCAGGGCAGCCGTGCGATTCAGGCCGCGCATGAACGCAGCCACGCGTGATCGATCGCTTGGCTGCAAGTCCCAAACGTTTGCCCCGTCAATCACCTCAGTGGCCAGTTCCCCCGATAGCCGATTAATCTGCTTATGTAGGTCCATGATGAGCAGATGCAGACTGTCTGGACCGTCCCGCCGACCTTGGACGAACGATTCGATCTGTTTTCCGCTGAGCCGATCCGTGGGCAGCGTACCGAGCCAGCTGACCCAGCGCTCCACGCGCTGATGCAGCTGCGCGTCCGTCGGGCTGTTCTCAAGAACAGGGCGAGCCATGCACTTGAGGTCCTCCGCAAAGTACTTCACGAGCTGCGCCATGTTGGGGACATGCAGATCCGTATCAACGCGAGTCGCGCCTGACACGGCCTGCTGAAGCCACCCGTCGCTCAAGCCGGCGGCCGCCAGCTCAGCCGAGAGATCGGGCGGCCCGCGCTGCGGTTCCGCAGCTTGCGATGAGGCTGCCTGCAGCACCGTCAAGTAGACCTTCAGGCGATCATTGGCGGACAGGGCCGCCTTGACCCAGGCTGGCAACATCAATTTGGATTGGCCGAGAGAGGCTACTGCGGCAGTCTTTTGCATAGGTACGCAATTTGATCGTGATCCCACGGATGCATTGCTATCATGCAGCACACATCCTTCCCAACCTTTGTTGATATCACATCTGGGTGACATCTGTAATGCAATCGATGTCAAATACTGTCGTCCAACCATCGGCGACCCACACGAACATTCGTGTCGCGCCTGCGGTTCTCGAAGCCGCCCGCAAGGACGGCACAGTACTGCTCCGCGACCTGCAAACCTCTCTTGCCGGGCTGACGCAAGCGCAGGCTGAAGAACGGGCGCGCATCGGGTCCGAACGAGATCGCCCAGGAGCGCAAGCAAGGCTGGCCGATCCGGCTCCTTAAGATCATGCGCAATCCGCTGGTGATTCTGCTGACCGCATTGTCGGCGGTATCCTTCCTTACCGGCGATGCGCGCGCCGGCTCCGTGATGGCGCTGATGGTGTGTTTGAGCGTGGGGCTGCGCTTCTTTCAAGAAGCCCGGGCGGACGCCGCCGCCGAGAAGCTCAAGGCCATGATTCACGTGACCGCCACGGTCGTTCGGGACGGCACGGCGCGGGAAATGCCGCTGCGCGATCTGGTGCCTGGCGACATCGTCAAGCTGGCTGCCGGCGATATGATTCCCGGCGACGTGCGGCTGCTGTCGTTGAAAGACCTGTTTGTCAGCCAAGGCAGCCTCACCGGCGAGTCGCTGCCGGTCGAGAAGTTCTGCCAGCCCGAAACGCGATGCACGCCAGCTTGCCCACCGAACTCAAGAACACCTGTTTCATGGGCACGAGTGTCGAGAGCGGCACCGCGACGGCCGTGGTCATTGCGACCGGGGTCGCGCACCTACCTGGGCAGCATGGCCCGTTCGATCACGGGAGAGCGGGTCCAGACCAGCTTCGATGCGGGCCTGAACCGCTTCACCTGGCTCATGATGCAATTCATGGCAGTGATGGTGCCGTTGGTTTTCCTCATCAACGGCTTCACCAAGCACGATTGGAAGGGAGCATTCTTTTTCGCTCTGGCAGTGGCCGTCGGGTCTGACTCCCGAGATGCTGCCGATGATTGTCTCGGTCTGCCTCTCCAAAGGCGCGCTCGCCATGAGCCGCAAGAGCGTGATCGTCAAGCGACTCAACTCGATTCAGAACTTCGGTGGCATGGATGTCCTGTGCACGGACAAGACCGGTACGCTCACCGAAGACCGCGTCGTTCTCATGCGTCATTGCAATGTCGCGGGGCGTGAATCCGACGACGTGCTGCTCGACGGCTACCTGATCAGCTACTTCCAGACAGGTCTCGAAAAACCTGCTTGATCGGGCGATTCTGGACAGCGCCGACTTCCACGGGAAGGCGCTGGTCGAGAAATACAAGAAGCTGGATGAGCTGCCGTTCGACTTCACGCGGCGCATGATGTCGGTGCTGGTGCAGGATCCTGACGGAAAGGCGCTGTCTTGCTCACCAAGGGAGCGCCGGAAGAGGTATTTCTGCGCTGCTCGCAATTCGAACTCGACGGTCAATTGTCCGCGATGGACCCGGACCGTGATGCTCGAACTGAAGCAGGAGTACGACGCTTTGAGCAACGACGGCTTCCGCGTGCTGGCGGTCGCCACCCGAGAGCTGCCGGGGAAGCAAATCTGCGCCAAGGATGACGAGCGGCAGCTCGTACTCAGAGGCTACGTCGCGTTCCTGGACCCGCCGAAGGCCACCGCGGCCCGCGCCCTTGCGGCGCTGCACAAGCACGGCATCGCGGTAAAAATCCTCACCGGAGACAACCAGCTCATCAGCCGCAAGGTGTGCCAGGACGTCGGGCTCGTGCCCGACCCGATGCTGCTCGGAAGCGACGTCGAGAAACTCTCGGACGCCGAACTGGCCGAGGCAGCCGAGAAGGCGACGCTGTTCGCCCGCCTCTCTCCGGCGCACAAGGAGCGCGTCATCCGCATTCTGCGCGGCAAGGGGCACGTGGTCGGATTCATGGGCGACGGCATCAACGATGCACCCGCCTTGCGAGCGGCGGACGTCGGCATCTCGGTGGACACCGCCACCGACATCGCCAAAGAGTCGGCGGACCTGATCCTGCTGGAGAAGGACCTCATGGTGCTGGCAGGCGGGCGTGCTCGAAGGCCGCAAGGTCTTCGCGAATATCGTCAAGTACATCCGCATGGGCGCGAGTTCCAACTTCGGGAACATGTTCAGCGTCCTGGGGGCAAGTGCGTTCCTGCCCTTCCTGCCGATGGCCCCGATTCAGGTGCTGACGAACAATCTGCTCTATGACTTCTCGCAGGTACCGATCCCGGCGGACGCGGTGGACGCGGAGCAAGTCGCGCGGCCGAGGCCCTGGAACATCGCGGAAATCAGGCGCTTCATCCTGTTTGTCGGGCCCATCAGTTCGATTTTCGACTACACGACCTTCTTCGTCATGCTCTGGGTCTTCAACTGCTGGGATCCCTCCCGCGCATCGCTATTTCAGACCGGCTGGTTCGTCGAGTCGTTGATGACGCAGACGCTCATCATCCACGTCATTCGCACCAATAAGATTCCCTTCATTCAGAGCCGCGCGAGTCTGCCGCTGACGCTCACGACCTTTTCCATCATGGCATTTGGGATGTGGCTGCCCTATTCGCCGCTGTCCTCGGCACTGGGCCTCGCGCATCTGCCGCACCTGTACTGGCCGATCCTGTTTACTCACACTGCTGAGCTACATGGCGCTCACGCAGGTCGTCAAAGTGTGGTTGCTGCGCAAGCATTGGATCTAATCGTGCGAACCGCATAACGCGGCACGCGCCCAACCAGCAGTGGCGTTTCTTAAGCCGCGGTGCCGGCGGAAACTACGCATTGAACTCGCGCCGCTGACGCAAGCGCGCAACCTCCTCCTGATCGACACTTTCCAGCCTTTCTTCAATGAGCTTCAGAGTCGATGTGATTTCAGGCATCAATACATTCTCGATGGCCTTCGCCCGGCGCTCGGTGCGAATGTATTCCCGTACCAGGCGGCGCAAATTCACGCCGCAGGCCGCAAGCTCCACCGCCCGTGCCAGCCAATCGCGGTGCGCCTTGGCGCAGGCACGCGCCTCTGGGGTCGGATTGACCGGCTGTTCACGGCTTGGGCTTGGGTGCGCAGTGAATTGCAGATGCACATCGAGCAACTCGAGGCCCAACAGGCGCGAGCGGCGCACATCGAGACGATCAGCGACCAGCGCGAGCGGTGGGTACACCGATAGTTCATCCAATCCATGGCGACCCACGGCCGAAAGGGTGCGTACGCGCGCAGTGCCCGCAAGCTGCGTGCATTCTCGACGCAGTGCGACCAGCCGCGCCAGCTGGTGCTGGATTTCGGTGGCGAGCAGGATGCGCTTCTCATCGAGCATCCCATAGCCTTCATGAACGAGCTGCTGCTCCTCCTTGAGTTCCTGCAATGCGATACGCGAAGCCGGGATCTCTCGCGGTGCCTCAGCCATGCGGGTCGCCCAGGTGATGGTCAATCTGCTGTTTCGAAAGGCGCGTAAGCTCGCCGACCGGCAGGCCGCGCAACAGCTCCCAACCGATCCGCATGCTTTCCTCCAGCGTGCGCCGGCCCTCCTGGCCGACTAGTCCGTCCTCGAGCAGTCGCCCGAAATCGAGAAAGCGTCGATCGACTTCAGGCAGGCTGTCCTCGCCCATTACGCTCGCGAGCACGCGCGCATGTACGGCGCGCGCATAGCTCGCAAAAAGCTGATTGGCAAGGGCCGGGTGATCCGCATCGGTGAACCCTGCGCCAGTGCCGGCGTTCATAAGTCGCGAGAGGCTGGGCAGAAGCCGCACCGGCGGATAGATTCCGCGCCGATCAAGTTCACGGTCGAGCACGATCTGGCCTTCCGTGATGTACCCGGTCAGATCGGCGATGGGATGGGTGATATCGTCCGCCGGCATCGTCAGGATGGGCAATTGAGTGAGCGTGCCCGGCAGCCCGCGGATACAGCCGGCGCGCTCGTACAAACTGGCAAGATCGGAATACATGTAACCGGGGTAGCCCTTGCGGCTGGGCAACTCACCGTGCGCAGCCGACACCTCGCGCAGCGCCTCGCAATAATTCGTCATGTCGGTCATGACGACGAGCACATGGTGTCCTTCCACGAAGGCCAGGTACTCGGCGGCGGTGAGCGCGAAGCGCGGCGTGAGCAGGCGTTGGGCGGCCGGCTCATCCGCGAGATTAAGAAACATTGCGGTGTGCTCCACCGCGCCGCTGGACGCCATCGCATCGCGGAACGTCGCGGCGGTGTCATGCGAGACGCCCATTCCTACGAACACCACGGCGAATGAATCCGACTCGTGCCGCAATCGAGCCTGCAGAACGATATCAGTGGCCAAGCGGTCATGCGGCAGTCCTGCGCCTGAAAATAGCGGCAGCTTTTGTCCGCGCACCAGGCTGTTCATGAGATCAATGGCGGTGACTCCGGTCTCGATGAAGTCGCGCGGCAATGCCCGTGCGACCGGATTGATGGCGAGGCCGTCGATGCGCATGCGGCTGACGGCCGCGATCGGCGCGCCGCCGTCAGTCGGGACACCAACGCTGTCGTATGTCCGGCCCAGCATTCCGGGACCGACGCCGAATAATAGCGGCTCATCCCAGACGCGAATCAGCGTGTCGCGCACGCCCAGGCCGAGCGTCGACTCCAGAACCTCGACGACCAGGGTCCGATCGTCAACCGCGGCAACACGGCCAATGCGTTTTCGGCCATCGCGGCCCAACACCTCGACGCGTGCGTTAAGCCCGAGTTCGGCCTTGCGCTCGAGAAAGAGGAGCGGTCCCTCGATGCGCTGCACACAATCGTGCAGTGTGAGGTCAGCCCGCATCGGCATGCTCGCGCGGTAAATGAGCGAACTCCGAGTCGAGCTGCTGCCACAGAGCGCGGATGTTCGGGATCTTGTCTTCGCCATACTCCTCGCCGATGCGCTGCAGGGTGCGTCGCACCGGAAGATCGCGCAGGCGGTCCGGAGGCACGCCCTCGCCCACCGCTGCTAGCGCGAGGTCGATGAATCGCATGATCAAGCTCAAAATGGCCGCCTGCCGCTGCGGCGAGCAGTAGCGATCGACTTCCGAAAACGAGGATTGCCGCAATACGGCATCATTGACGAGATCGGCGCACGACAGCGTGAGTTGTTGAGCCGGCGCCAACGCATCCAAGCCCACGATGCGCGCCATGCGCTCGAGTTGCATCTGCGCATCGAGAAGTTCGAGCAGCCGCTTGCGCTGCGCCGCCCAGTCCGGGTTGCCCTGTACCTGCCACCAGCGTGCGAGCGCATCCACATCCCCGCTGTAGGATTGCAGCGGATTGATGGCCGGAAAGAAGCGCGCCTGCGCGCGCGTGCGGTCGAGCGCCCAAAATGCGCGCACGCAGCGGCGCGTGTGCATCGTCACGGGTTCGGAGAAATCGCCGGCCGGCGGACTGATGGCGCCGATGATGGTGACGGAGCCTTCAGCTCCCGAAAGCGTAGTCACCCGTCCCGCGCGCTCGTAGAACTCGGCAAGCCGGGAACTCAAGTAGGCCGGATAGCCCGCCTCCCCCGGGAGTTCTCCCAGACGGCCGGAGATCTCGCGCAATGCTTCCGCCCAGCGGCTGGTGGAATCGGCCATGAGAGCGACATGCAGTCCCTGATCTCGGAAATATTCCGCCACCGCAATGGCCGTGTAGATGCTCGCTTCACGCGCGGCAACCGGCATGTTGGATGTGTTGGCAATGATGACAGTGCGCTCCATGAGCGGTCGCCCGGTGCGCGGGTCCTGCAGATTAGGCAGCTCCTCGAGAACTTCCGACATCTCGTTGCCGCGCTCGCCGCAGCCGACGTAAACGATGATATCTGCATCGCACCACTTGGCCAGCGTCTCCTGCAACACCGTCTTTCCCGTGCCGAAGCCGCCCGGTAGCGCCGCGCGGCTGCCGCGTCCGACTGGAAACAGCGTATCGAGCACGCGCTGTCCGGTGATCATTGGGCCGCTGATCGAGAGCCGCTGACTCACTGGGCGCGGCTGGCGCACCGACCAGGGGTGAGCAAGCGAGATCTCACGAGGCGTGCGATCGTCGAGCTCCACTCGACAGATCGGCTCATCATCCGGGTACTCTGCAGGGGGCGCTATCCAGCGCACTTCACCGGTGCCAAAGCCCGGTGGAACCAGGCACTGCTGCGGCCGCGGGGAAGCAATCATGCCAATGGTTTGGCCGGACTGAACGCGGTCTCCCGGTCGCACCGTGGGCTCGAAACCGAAACGTTGCGCCGGCGCGAGCCGGGCTCCCGGCAGGATGAAGCGATCGCCGGAAATTGCCAGCGGCCGCAGCAATCCGTCGAAAATTCGACCCAGGATCCCAGGACCGAGCTGAATGGACAGCGGCTGGCCCGTTCCTCGCACCGCATCGCCCGGCTTGAGGCCGGTGGTGTCTTCGTAAATCTGCGCAACGAAGTCATCAGGACCGAGCTTGATCACCTCGCCGAGCAGGGCTTTGGGTCCGACGGCAATCGCTTCATACAAATGGAATGCATCCTGGGTACCGGCGCGCAGAACGGGACCGCTGATCCAACGAATTCGAGCCGCGCTCATGCGATTCTCCGCATCAGAGGGCCAGGAATTGCGCGAGAAACTCGGACTCGACCTGCGGCCGCGATGCCAGCAAACCGATGACCGTTGCGTCAAGACAGGTGCCATCGGTCTTGATTCTGATGCCGGCACGAATTTCCTTGTCGTACACCAGCTGTGATTCGGGCGTGACGAGCTTCTTCAGTTCGGTCAGATCATTCTCCGACCAGCCAGTACCGTACTCGATGCGCCAGACGCGGTCACTCAATAGACTCTGCCCCTGACGAATGGCCGCCTGCACCCAGGACTTGCGGTGCAGCGGGTCAACCCATCGTGTTTCCAGCACGTTCGCGATTGCCGCCCACATCTTCTCGAGCAGGCTGCGGGCCCGCTGTTGCTCGCGCTGTCGCTCCTCGAGCTGGGCTTGCGCCTGCGCCTGGCGCAGCGCCTGCTCGCCCTGTTTGCGCTCGCGCGACACGGCAGCCCTGACATTGGCGCACGCTTCTCGGCGGGCGGCGCGCAGGACGATCTGCACTTGACTCATAACATCGTTACGCAGCTGCGTGCAGCGTTGGTCGCGGTCCTGGACGATACGCTTCGACATCGCCTCCACCTGGGCGTCGAGCACGCTCGCCGGCCCCTCGAAGGCCGCCAGGCCCGTTTGCGGCGAAATCATGCGGGGAGTCCGAGGGCACGGCGCACTTCGTGCTCGATTTCAGGCGGCTCATGCCGATGCTGCAGATCCGCGATCACCATCACGAGAGGCTTGCCGGCCAGCAGCGCGGCATTCATCTGTGCAGCCGGAATCTCAGATGAATATTCGGCGGTCAGCAATACCACATCGGCGCTCAGCAGCGCTTCGCGAAAGCCATCTTGCGCGGTGGTTGAGCCGGGCACGAGAGCTTGCGCACCGATCAGGCGCCAGCCCAGTGCGGTGACTTCATCTGCAATGACCGTCAGTCTCACGTTTGCTCCAATGGAAATTACGCGATTCGGTTCAAAATGAGGATCGATACGATCAGACCGTAGATGGCAATGCCTTCGGCCAAGCCAACGAGCACCAGGGCACGGCCGAACAGCTCCGGCTTCTCGGCGATCGCGCCAACCGCAGCACTCCCGACCCGCGCCACAGCGTAGCCCGCGGCCAGTGCGGCCAAGCCCGTGGACAACGCCGCACCAATGAACGCCCAAGCCATGAGCTGCGGGTCCAGACGTTGCGCAGTTCCAGCTGCGGCTGCGTCGGCGTGAGCCGGAAAGGCCAGCAGCAAGGTCGCCCCTGCCCCGACGACCACGGTGAATAGGGCGACGGCACCTGCCCACACCCCGGCGACGCGGGTTGTCCGTTTCATGATGAACTCCTCGATGACGGATATGGAACTTGCGCTGCGGCACGTGACGCGAGCGGATGGAACGCACGGCCCGAACCTTGCAAAAAGCGAATGAAGAACTCAAATAGGACAAGGCGGGTAGTTTGAATACCGACCACCAACCCCTCGATGGCAATGATCAGCGCATTGCCCGCAACAAACACCAGCCACGCGCCCGGCCGCGAGCCCACGGCGGCCGCCAGAGCGGCAACGGCCGAGCTCAAGCCGGCGTGCGCCAGTGCAAAGGCGCCAATGCGCACAAACGAGATCGTGTTGATAGCAAGCTGCAGAAGCGTCTCCAAGGCCTCCGCCGCCGCGGTAGGCAGACTCCGCAGCGGATTCGCCGGCGCACACGCGGCGCTGCCGATGAGGTACCAGCAAAGTCCAGCGGGTAGACTCCACAATGCGCGTATGTCCACGAGCGCGCAGATCATTCCAACATAGCAGAGCACCAAGCCCGCGCGCGTTGCCCACCATTGCAAAGCAAGACCGGACCATGAGTGCTCCATCGCATCCAGGGCAAATCCCAGTAGAATTACACAAGCTCCGAAGGCAAGGCTCAGGCCGAGCAGCAGCAGAGGCCGCTCCAGCGGCCGCAACCAAAGCGCCGGGAGTACCGTCTCGGAGGTAAACAGTCCGCCAAACAGAAATCCGAATGCGATGGCGGCAATGCCTCCGGGAATGAGCAACGCCGTTGGAGGAAATTTCTTCCTCAGCAGCGCACCTGCTAGCACCAGCACCGCGCCCTGTCCGACATCGGCAAACATGTAGCCAAACATGAGCGGGGCGACCACCGCGAGGAGCCGGCTGCTGTCCGCCTCGTGCGCGCCCGGCATGCCGAGCAGTCGTGAGAACATCTCGAAGGGTTGTGCCCAGCGCGGATTGCGCAGCACCACGGGCGCCACCAGCCCCTGCGGCGCATCGGGAAAGCGCAGCAAATAGTGCAGCTGCCGTCGGTTCAAAACCGCTTCGAGCTTTCCGCCGGCAAGATCGCTGGTCCAGCCCGTGATCCACGCGAAGTGTTCGGTCAGTTCAAGCTGCGGTACGTTCTGCACGACCCACTCGATGAAGGCGAGATCGGCGAGCGCCGCACTCATACCATGACGGCGATGCAGCGCCTGCAGCGTCGCACGCAGACTGCTGACTTCGTCGCTGATCTGCGCGATCCGCGCCCGGCAACTAGCCTCCGCCGCCCCGCGCTGCGCCGGCAGCACCGTCGGCAACACCAACCGGCGTGCCTTGTGCGCGCTTAAGGTTTCATCAAATGCCGCAATTTGTTCCGCAGGGCCGACGGCGAGCACGTAGCGGTTTTCGCCACTTCGAAAATGCTGCATGATCACCGACGACGGCACTTCCCAGGCGCCCGGATTCGAAGCAAGCTCGTAAGCGCGGCTGGCCAGAACCGGGCCCGCTCGGGCAATCAAACTCAAGTCCGGCAAAACACCGTCGGTTGCGCGCAGAAGCAGCTGTAGGCGCTCGAGCTCCACTCGTTCATTGGTCACTCGCTGCAAGCGGTCGACGACAGGATCGGCCTCGGCCGCCCAAGACCGCAGTTGATTCAAGGCAACGGCCGGAATCTCCGCCGGCTCGCGTACGTCCTGCGAGCTGACGGCGTCCGCCTGCGGCCAGAATTCCCGGTAGCGCTGTGCCAGGCGTTTGTATTCATCGACGGCGGCGCGCAGCGCCGGTAGGAGCGTCGCGGCGGATGCGTCACTGTGAGCCTGCAGTTCCACTGCGCCGGTTGTGGAAAGATTGTCCAGCGCGGCCCCCAACTCGTCGCGCGCAATCAACAGCTCGAACCACTTTGCGGCAACGGGTCGCAATGCCATCACGCGACCTCGGTTTGATCGCCGCTGAACAAACACCTTCGGGCCAACCCGCCGCGCAGGCGCTCCAGGTCAAGCGCGACCAAGGCGAGATGGCACACCGTGAAGATTACGGTGCCGGCAGCCGAGCGGAACAATCGCTGCAAGCGACTGGCTAACTCCTGGCGCAGCGGATCGGCGCTGTCGGTGGACCTTAGAAGGGCTTGCTCGTGTTGTTCAATGGCTGCCGTGAGTCTCAGTAAAAAACCTTCCGTGCGGGCCCCGGTTCGCGGCCTCAGCAGCTGCCACTGTGCACTCCAGGCCGCGGTTGGCGACGTCCGTCCGACCACGGCAGGCTGCAACGCAGCGAGTGCGGTATGCGCTAGCGCGGCGACGCGATCCGCAGGTAGTCCCAAGGCCACCGGACCGTACAACGGATCTGCTAACAGCCACTCGGGCACAGCTGCCGCCCGGCCGAGCGGCGCGAGCAGGCTCAAGGTGGGCAACCAGGCCAGCCAGGAAAGCCATGCCTGCCATGGCCGCGGATGCCATACCGCCACGCCGTCGACATAGCGCCGCCATTGTGCCCGCAGCGCGCGTTCGATTGCATGACAATCCTGTTCGGCATCGATGGAAGCGACCCACCCGGCAAGCGACGTCGAGCGCACTTCACCAATGTAATGACTCAGGTTGCGGCTGGTCTCTAGGCGTCGCCACCCGCCGTCATCCAAGCGCTGTCCGTGTCGCGCAGCAACCCGAACAAGGGCATAGTCCAAGTCTCCCTCGATGGCCACAGTCCTTAGGTTTCCTCATCTCCGCCGACTAGGAGCCGATCCGCCAGCTTTTCGATTGCGGCCTGCAGGCGAGCCTCATCAGCGTACTGAACAAAAGTGTCGGGGACGGGCCGATCGTTTTGTTGGCGCACTTGAACCACCTTCAGCTCGAAGGCATGTGCAGCCCGGGTATGCAATGCAACAATGCGATCATGCGCTCGTTGCAAAATGTCACGTCTCTGCTGCCGAGCTTGCTCCAATAGCGCCTGACCCTGCTTTTCGCAGTCCACGATCGCAGATTGGGCAGCGCGTTCTGCCTCGAGCACTCGATCCATCGCCTGGGCGACGCGCAAATCGTGCGGAACATTGCTGTCGCCATTCCTCTTCGCTGAATTTGTAGGCATACGCGCCGGTTCTCCCAACAGTATGTGGCCTCAGCAAATCGCGACAGCAGCTACCTTCGCAGGACCTTCAAGCCGCCGATTTTTCCCTGAGCTTGCCTTCGGTCGAGTCGACCTTGGGTTGCGGATTGCCACGAATCAACATGACAGGCACCGTTGCGCCGCGAACTACAAGATCGGCATTGCTGCCCAGGGCCAACCGCAAAAGCCCACGCCGCCCGTGCGTACCCATGACGATGAGATCGGCCTTCCACTCTTTCGCCTGTTCGAGGATGACATCCGCCGCGACACTGTCGACCGACTCGCGCGTCACGCACTCAGCTTTAATGCCTGCGCTTTGCGCAACTGCCAGTCCGTCATCGAGGATGGATTTGCCCTCTTTGCGCAACAACTCGAACAAGTTCTTAGGATATGATCCTACATTATAGCCAATATCCACAACGAACTCGTTGACGATGTGCATCAAGCAAAGCTGACTGCCATGGATTGTTGCAAGTTTGATCGCTTCATTGAGGCCCCGCGCCGACGTTTCGCTGCCATCGATCGGAACTAAAATCTTGCTGTACATAACCTACCCCTTCTATCAGTCGGCACTCGCCAACTTTCGTTATTCCTTTGGCGATCGACGACAGCACAAGTGCTGCCGTCGGGTCGATCGAGCGGTTTCGACCGTACTCATTGGACCGTGATTTGCTTCGGCATCCGCTTCGATGGTTCCGTCTTGGGAATGCGCACCGTGAGGATGCCCTCCCTGCTCTCGCAACTGATCCCATCGGCGTTCACGTTTTCCGGGAGCGAGAAACGGCGCTCGAAGCTTCCGTAAAGGCTTTCGATGCGGTGGAACTTCTCGTTCTTGTCCTCCTTTTGCTGTTTACGCTCGCCTTTGATTGTGATCATTCCATCATCGAACACCACCTGCACGTCTTCTTTCTTAACGGCAGGGAGCTCGGCACGAATAACGTACTCCTTGTCGGTCTCGCTAATATTTGTGGAAGGTGCCCACTCAAGCTTCTTACCATTGCCCTCCGCCGCAAGGCGCGGCCAGTTTGCAAAGCTGCTTGGAACCAAGCGGCTGAACATCGTATCGGCATCCCCGAAGGGATCCCAGCGCATTAGGCTCATGATCTTCTCCTCGCAAGCATCATTGATTGATCTATACACGGGATGATTTTCCGCCTGCTACGCTCATTGCGGCATCCGCAAATCTACGTATTTGATTGCTACCTTCCAGGGCGCAGCCGCCCGGCCGTTTGCGCCTGTCCGTTTTAGGGGAACCTAGCGCTTTATAGCGGCTTTTGCGTATGGCTGGTCATCGCAAATCAATTCAACATGGCGCCAGCGGAATTGAATTGAGCGGGCAATGCCAGGAGATGAACATGAAGATTGATGCAGACATTCGGCGTGATGTTGAAGCAGAACTGCAAAGGGACGCGGGTGTCGATGACAGGAAGATTGGCGTCATTGTTAGCGACGGCATCGTAACTTTGACCGGGGAAGTGGCGCATATAGCCGACAAATGGGCGGCCGAGGAGGTCGTCAAACGGATCGGCCGCGTGCGGGCGATCGCCAACGAGATTCAGGTGAACATTCCCGTCGCGGGCGTGCGCAGCGACACGGACATTGCAGAAGCTGCAGCCGATGCGCTGCGCTGGCATGTCGCGACCACCGGCAACGAAATCAAGCCGGTCGTCGCCAACGGCTGGATCAGGTTGACGGGCAAGGTTCAGTGTGGCTATCAGAAGAACGCGGCGGGGACCGCCGTCGGGCATCTGCCGGGCGTCAAGGGCCTCACCAACGACATCATGGTCGACACCACGGTCGAGGCGGCCGATGTGAAGCAGCAGATAGGGAACGCGTTCAAGCGGCATGCAGTCCTAGACTCAAATGGCATTGAAGTGAAAGTGGATCGCGCCACTGTCACCTTGGAGGGCCACGTGAATACCTGGCAGGAGCATGAGGACGCGGCGCGCGCAGCACGCGCGGCACCGGGGGTCGTCAATGTCGAGAACCGGCTGTCGATTCGGCATTAGCAGGAGAGGCGCAAATGGCGGTAAGGAAATTTGATCGGATTCTGGTTGCCGTTGCCGACCCGTCGGCGGGGACGAATAAGGCGGTTCGCCGTGCGTGCGCATTGGCGCGCACGACCGGCGCCAGTATCGAATTGTTCAATGCCATACCGGCAGCCATGTCTGTCGGCACTGTTCATGCCGCCGCGGAAGAATTCACCCGCTATGAAGCGGCCCAAAACCGGCATCAGCTTGAACGCATCGCGAACCGTTTGCGGCGCGAGGAATTCCTGGTCAATACCAATGTGCAGACCGGCTATCCCGTGCATGAAGCGATTCTGCGCCAGGTTCGGATTTCGAAGGCGGACCTCCTGATCATCGAGGCACATAAGCACGGCGTCTTCGCAAGACTGTTGCTCACGCAAACGGATTTTGAGCTGATCCGACATTGCCCGGTTCCATTATTGATCGTCAAAGGCCACGCAGCGTGGCGCAGTCCGCGGATCTTGGCGGCGCTCGATCCATTTCATAGCAACGACAAGCCGCGCGCGCTCGATGGCGAAATAGTCGCCGCGGCAGGCGCCGTGGCCCGGCTGGTTCGTGGCTCGGTACACGCCGTGCATATCTACCGTCCGCTGGCGAGCTATGTCGCCGACCTACCATTGGCCCCTATGGCGCAGGCCGCCGTACCTGCGCAAGAGAAGGAATACGGGCGCAGCGTCAAGCATCGCTTTTTGGAAGCCCTCGGCCGCTATGAAATACCGAAGAACCGGGGCCACTTGATTGCCGCCGATCCGGCTATCGAACTTCCGCGTCTGGCGCGCTCCCTACGCGCCGGCTTGATCGTCATGGGGGCGATATCGCGCTCTGGATTGAAGCGGATTTTCATCGGCAACACCGCCGAGCATGTGCTGGATCGCCTGCAGTGCGACGTTATGATCGTGAGGAATTGAGTTCGTCAGTGTTCGTGCAACCCGCTAATGCGATGCTCCTTCCATGCGTATCAGCGTGCTTGTGAGGAACGACGCCATAACGCTGCTCGATGCGGCCGAAATTCCATACGGCAACCGAGGAAGCCCAGGCGAATAGAAATAGACCGACAATCATGTAACCGAAACTTCCGAAGTCAAGCCGCGCAATCGCGTCATAAATTCCGCCGCGTAGACCGAACACCCCAATTAATACCTGCATGAGCTCGATGGACCCAATCATGAGGGCCACGCCAACCGAAAGACCCGTCGTGGTGACGTTGTAGAAAATCTTTCGGACTGGATTGAGGAATGCCCAGTCGTATGCCTTGGACATCAGCACGCCATCGGTGGTGTCCATGAGGGTCATGCCCGCCGCAAATAGAATCGGCAGCGACAATACCGCGGGAATCGGCAGATTACCCGCGGCCGCGCCGCCCGTCATGGTGAGCAGTCCGACCTCCGAGGCAGTGTCAAATCCCAATCCGAATAGCAGACCCAGCGGGTACATCTGCCAGCTGTGATTCATCATCTTCTGCAGACGCCCCCGGAAGAGGCGGTTGAGGAGGCCACGTTGCGCCAGCAACTCCTCGAGATGTTGATGGCTGTGCGTCCCGATCTTGGCTTGTTGCCAGACCTTCAGCAGGTCCAGCAACACGAGCAGGTTAAGTATCCCGATGATCCACAGGAACACGCCGGAGATGCAGGCACTGATGGCCCCTCCCAAGTTCTGCAATTGCGGCAGATTTCTCATGACGGCGGTGGCTGCGATGGCAATGGCGATTGCCAGACCCAGGACGACCGTGGAGTGGCCTAGCGAGAAAAAGAATCCTACCCCGAGCGTCGGCTTTCCCCTCTGCAGCATCACGCGCACGGTGTCATCGATTGCGGCGATGTGATCCGCGTCAAAGGCATGGCGCAAGCCGAACATATAGGCAACGAAACCGAAACCAATCAGCGCCGAGTGACGAGCCGCGAAATGCAGATACAGTCCCCAGCCGATGACATGAAGCAAAACCACGATGCCATACAGAACGCCGAGCTGGACCGTCTCCTGCGCGCGGCTTGGCCTATTGGAGAGAAACTGCACTTCTGCAATGGCCACGATGTCCCTCTTCAGCAGATGCGCGGCAGTGGATCGTCTTCAAGCTCGTCGAGCGCGCGCTGGCCGCCGAAAGCGGTGGCCAGGACGACTTGCGGCGCACCATCGCTGATCTCGCCGATCGCCGCGGCGTACGGCGCGACTTTGCGCAGCGCGGCCAGCGCAGCATCGGCGGATTGACGTCCGACCACCGCGACTATACGGCCCTCACACGCGAGATACAAAGGATCGAAGCCGAGCAGTTCGCACACCGATTGAACCGAGTCTTTGACCGGAATTTGCGCCTCGACCAGACGGACGGTATGCCCCGTCGCGCGAGCAATCTCATGCGCGACGGTTGCCAGTCCGCCGCGAGTCGGATCGCGCATGAACCGCAAATCGGGCACATTCATCAGCGCCTGCGCCTGGGGCAGTACGCTGGCAGCGTCCGATTCGAGATCGCCGCGCAGGCCGAATTCCTGGCGCGCGAGCATGACCGCGGCGCCATGCTCTCCAATCGGACCGCTGACAAGGACGCAATCGCCGGCACGCACCTGGTCGAGGGAGAAATGCGTGCCGCGCGGCCGAAATCCCACGCCGGTCGCCGCCAGATAGATCCCGTCACAGTCGCCGCGGCCGACCACCTTGGTATCGCCGGCCGCCACCGAGACGCCGCAGTTGCGCGCGGCATCGGCCAGTGCGTCGATCACGCGGCGCAATAGCGCAATTTCCAAGCCCTCCTCCAAGAAGACGTTCAGGGTCATGAAGCGCGGCACGGCGCCGCAGACTGCCAGGTCGTTGACGGTGCCGTGCACCGCCAGCGAACCGATGTTGCCACCCGGGAATTCGAGGGGCTGGACCGTGAAGCCATCGGTCGTCACCAGCAGATCTCGATCGGCCGGCATCGGCAGGACTACCGCATCGGCGTGCGGATCAAGGTGCGGATTGGCAAGTGCCGGCACGAACAGCTCCTCGATCAGCTCACGCATCAGCCGCCCGCCATTGCCATGTGCCAGGCTGATGTGCGTGTCGCGCAGCTTCACGACGTACTCTTGAGCAGGGCGCTGGATTCGACGAGCTGACCGAAACTGATGCCAGCATCATTTATGGGCAGCCGTTGTGGGATCAGAACCTCGAAACCCGCTTGGGTCAACAGCGACCGGACCTGCTCGGTCAGGATGCGATTTTGGAATACCCCGCCGCTCAAGCCGACGCGCGCCACACCGGTGTGCTCGCGTACCGCGAGCGCCTGCTGGCACAAAGCCTGCGCAAGACTGGCGTGAAACATTGCGGCTCGGGAGGCTCGGTCGTGCCGCGCATCAAGCAGCGCCGGCACGAGTGGCGCCCAATCGCTGCGCCATATGCCGCTCGCATCGCACGCGAGCGGCAGCGCAACCGGCGCCACTGCGCCGCTGCCGTTCGCTTGCGCTTCCAACTGCATGGGCGCTTGGCCTTCGTAGCTCGCGCGCACGCAGATGCCCAGCAGTGCGGCGGCGGCATCGAATAGGCGGCCAATGGAGGTCGTCGACGGTGCATTCAAGCCGCTCTGCCAGGCGGCGCGGAGCAGCGGACCGCTCTGTAACTCTCCCGTCGGCCAGGTTTGTCCGCACTCCCAGCACAGGGCAAGTGCCGAGCGCCAGGGATGGCGCGCGGCCAGTTCGCCGCCCGGCAATCGAAACGGCCGTAAGCTCGCAACCCGCCTCCACGCGCCGGGTTTGCCCAAGAGCGCCTCGCCGCCCCAAAGGGTGTTATCCGGCCCCGACCCCACGCCGTCCCAGGTAAAACACAATAGCGGCGCATCGCTCGGATACTCGCCTGCCACCGCAGCCGCATGCGCACAGTGGTGCCAGATGGCCTGGGTCGGCAGCTTCGAATCACGCGCCCAGCGCGTATTGGGAAAGTCAGGATGCGCATCATGGGCGATGCGTTCGGCGCGTACGCCGTAAAGTTGCTGCAAATCGTGAACCACCTGCTCGAACACCTCGCGCCCCCGCGGGCTTGCAAGCTCGCCGATGTGCGGCGAAACAACCACGCGGTCATCCCACGCCAATGCCACCGTGGTCTTCATGTACGCGCCCACGGCGAGAATCGGCGCCGCAGCGCGCATCGGCAGATTGAGTTCCAACGGTGCGTTGCCGCGCCCCAATCGCAGCGGCCGCAGCACGCTCGCAACCGTACGCAGCACCGGGTCATCGGCCGGCCGCACGATCGGACGATTGTGGTGCAAAAAACCATCCGCGACTTGCGCGAGCCTTGACTGCACCGCCTGCGGTTCCGTCAGCACCGGCTCGCCGCTCACGTTGCCCGAAGTCGCCACCAGCGCAGCACCAAAATCGGCCAGCAGCAGCTGATGCAACGGGCTGTAGGGCAGCATCACACCCAGTTCATTCAAGCCCGGCGCCAAGGATTCGGCCAGCACGGGACCTGCGCGTGCTGCAATAACGATGGGACGAACGCTGCCGCAAAGCGCCGCAGCCTCGCTCGTCGAGAGCTGCACCACGGTGCGGGCGTATTGCAATCCGTCTTCCCCGCTCCACGGCAGCATTACTGCCAGCGGTTTCGCCGGGCGGCCTTTGCGTTCTCTTAGCCGAGCGACCGCATGCTCATTCGCAGCATCGCAGAGCAGATGATAACCGCCGACGCCTCGCATCGCGACGATGCCCCCGTTCCGAAGCGCCGCCACGGCCGCGGCCAGCGCGGCCGCGCTGTCCTCTATCCGGCCGTCTGCTTCGCACCAATACAGAGCCGGTCCGCAGACGGGGCAGGCCAGCGGTTGTGCATGGAAGCGTCGATCAAGAGGTTGCGCGTACTCGGCGGCACATTCTGTGCATAGCGGAAATTCAGCGAGCGTCGTGTTCGGCCTGTCGTAGGGCATTTTGCGAATCAGCGTGTAGCGCGGTCCGCATTGCGTGCAATTGATGAACGGGTAACGATAGCGCCGCGCATCGGAGTCGGCGAGCTCCGCCAGACACTCATCGCAGGTGAACAGATCCATCGGGACATGTACATGCAGCTTCTCGCCGGGCGTACTCGGCAGAATTCGAAACTCATCGCTGCGTTCATTTTGCACCGCCCGGACTTGCAGCAGGACTGCGGCCGCCGCAGGCGGCGCGCGCAACAACAGTTCTTCGCCGAACGGACGCAGTTGCACCGCGGGCCCTTCGGCGTGAATCTCCACTTCTCCACCGCGGTTACGCACCCAGCCCTTGAGGCCGTGCAGATGGGCGAGACGATAGACGAACGGCCTGAAGCCGACCCCCTGTACTCGTCCGCCAATAAGCCAGCGCTGCGCAGTCCGTATTCCGGGACGCAGCGCTGCCCGAGGATCCCGAAGCGCGGCGCTCACGCGGCCGGGCGGCGATGGCGCGCCAAGTGCAGCGGCGTCCACGCATGCGGCGTGCGATACACGAAGCGGTGGCGCGCGATGTGATAGCTTGGATCGAAGCCGTAGAAATTCAAGCGCATGCGAGCCAGTTCTTCGGCTCTGTAGTCGGCGAGCGGTCGGCTTTGCTCATCCATGGCGCGCCGCCGCCGCTTATCCGCCAGCGCTTCAGCAAAGACGCTGTCCGCGGCTAGAGCAACAGCGCGTGCGTCGACCAGGACGCGAAAATTCTCAGGCTCCGGACCGGCATGATCATCGATCAGTCCGAGGCGGTGCGCTTCCGGCGCACCGAGAGGCAGGCGTCGGGCCATGATAGCGTGCGCCTGCGCGGCGCCCACGCGTCGCGGCAACAGGTAGGTCCAGTATTCTGAACCGTAGAGATTGCCCATGTTGCGATAGTGAGGATTCATCACGATACCGCTGCGCGCCAGCACGCAATCGGCGGCGAGCGCCAAAAACACTCCGCCCGCGGCGGCGTTGCCCTGTAGCGCCGCGATCGTCAAATGCGTGTCAGTTTTGAGAATATCGCCGGCAAAATCATCGATGCGGTTGATATTGGCCCAGCTGGCATCAGCGGGGCTGTCAGCGGATTCAATGCAGTGCAGGTGCATGCCATTGCACCAAAAATCCGCGCCGCCCATCAGCACGATGACTCGCGTGGGCCGCTGGCAGGCTCGTGCATAGGCGCTGCGCAGTCGATCGCATTGGGCCGTGGACAGTGCGCCGTTGTAAAAATCAAAGTGCAGATAACCAACGGGGCCGCAGCTCCTCGTAGCGGATATCGTCGAAGCCTGCAGTGCTCTCGGCCTGGGAGCTCGCGAAATCGGCCAAGGCAGACACCGCGGGACGCTTGAAGCCAGGCCCGCCCCTCCATGGGCTGCAGCTGGCCGATCCAGACCGCGCCATCTGCCGTGGCACGGCAGATGGCCTCGTGCCGGCGGGCGATGATCGCACCGGCTTGCCCGGTCAGGTGCATCTCCGCGTGCGCATCGAACAGTTTGAAGCGACGACCGAACAGTAGGTCGTCAAGCCCCGGAAACCCATCGGCTGAGTGGATCTTACGCAGTACGGTCGCGGTATCATCGCGCGTCCAATCGATGGCTCGTTCGTGTTGGCGCAGCGCAGGCTGCCAGCCCTGTGCATGGCCGCGCGCCGCGTCGGGCAGCGGGCCGGCGCCCTGCGCGACCCGGGCGAGCGCCGCCCGCACCGCGCTGATCGCGCCCTCGGTCACCTCGTTGCGATACAGACTGCTCTTGCGCGCGCAACGCATGGGGAAGGCTGCGCTGCCCCAGACCGGCCCGGCGTCGAACTCCGCCTGCGCTTGCAGCACCGTCACGCCCCAGATCTTTTCTCCGCGCAATATCGCCCAGTCGAGCGCCGAAGGGCCGCGATCGCCCGGCGGTCCGGGATGCACGATGAGACAGAGATAGCGCTGCCAGAGTGCGGACGGAATTGCGCGCTTCAAGAAAGGCGCGAGAATGACATCAGGATTCCACAAGTCCACCGCTTCGCAGGTCACGCGATCGTGGATGTCCAGTTCGACCGATATCTCATGACCGTCCAGACCCAGCTCCACATACAGTCGCTGCGACAAGCTGTTGAAAGCGTGCACCAGCATCAGGATACGCATCAGCTCACCGCCTGCACCGGGCGACGATACTTATAGTAGGCGGCGCAAGCGCCTTCCGCGGATACCATGCACGAGCCGATCGGGTTGCGCGGCGTGCAGGCGGTACCGAAGATCGCACAATCGGTGGGCTTCTTGACGCCTCGAATGATCGCCGGGCACTGGCAGGCCGCGTTCTCAGGCACCGCCTGCACCTCAATGGCAAAGCGGCGTTCGGCGTCGAACTTCCCGTAGGCCGCTTTGATGCGCAATCCGCTGTAGGGCAGCTCGCCCAAACCGCGCCACTCGAAGCTGGGCCGCAGTTCGAATACTTCCGCGACCAGACGCTGCGCCTTGGCATTTCCGTCGCGAGTGACGCCGCGCGTGAACTGATTCTCGACGCAGCTGCGGCGGGTATTCAATTGCAGCACCAGCATGCGGATGGCCTGCATCACGTCAAGCGGCTCGAATCCGGCGATCACGACCGGGCGCTGATATTCTTCAGCGAAATATTCATACGGTCGGCTGCCAATCACCGCGCTGACATGTGAAGGACCGATGAAGCCATCCACGCGAACCTGGCCCCACTCGCGCACTTCGGGTGAATCGAGGATGCTTTGGATCGCCGCCGGCGTCACGACGTGGTTGCAATAGACCGTGAAGTTGTCCAATTCCTGGCGCTGCGCTTCCATGATGACGTGCGCGGTCGCCGGGGTCGTCGTCTCAAAACCGATGGCGAAAAACACCACCTGCCGTTCGGGAGCGGCCGCCGCGATCTCAAGGGCCTCCATCGCCGAATAGACCATGCGCACGTCCGCGCCGAGAGCACGGGCTTTGAGCAAACTGCGGCGCCGCGACGCCGGCACCCGCAACATGTCGCCGTAGCTCACGAGGGTTACCTCGGGCCGGCGCGCCAATTCGATGGCCGCATCGAGCCGAGGCACGGCCAGAACGCACACCGGGCAGCCGGGCCCGTGAATCAAGCGCACGTTTCTTGGCAGTAGATCCTCGACGCCGTAGCGAAAGATAGCGTGCGTGTGACCGCCGCAAAACTCCATCAAGTGATACTCGCGATGCGGGTCAACCTCGGCTTCGAGCCGCTGTGCTAGCCCGGCAGCGGCGGTGCCCTCACGGAAGCCGCGAATATAGCGCATCGTGGGGCCGATCCAGGTGTGCCGCGATTTCATCGAATAAGGCCAGACTCTTCTCGGCTTCCTCGACGTTCAGTCGCGCGATGGCGAAACCGGCGTGGACGATGAGAAAATCGCCGAGCGCAACCTCATCGACCAGGGCAATCGAGACGCGGCTGCGAACCCCGCCGACCTCGGTCTCGACCCACTGATCGCCGAGCATTGCTACGACCCGAACCGGAACCGCCAGGCACATGCCTCACCCTCCGAGTGAGGCCGGGGCGATGAGCAGCGACGCTGCGCCCGCCGCGATCAATCGCGGTTGCGAGAGATGTTGCTCCAGCCACTCAAGCCACGGACCGATTGACGTGTTGCGCCGCGCTGCCGTGCGGATCATGGGTGTATCGGCGCCGAGTGCGCGCAGCGCCTCGGCGGCGCGGGCCGGACTAAAATCCTCCATCATGTCGAGCAGATCGATCTTGCTGAGCACGACCAAATCGCTGGCACGAAAGATGACCGGGTATTTTGCCGGCTTGTCGTCACCTTCCGTGACGCTCAGCAGGGTCACGTTCAGGTGCTGTCCGAGATCGAAAGCGGCCGGACACACTAGATTGCCGACATTTTCGATGAACAGCAGATCGAGTCCCCCCAGGGGCAGCTGGTGCAGCACCCGATGCACGAGGTGCGCATCGAGATGACAGGCGGTCCCGGTCGTGATCTGCACCGCCTCTACGCCGTGGGCGCGAATGCGGGCGGCATCATTATCCGTTTCGAGATCGCCCTCGATGACCCCAATGCGGTAGCGATTCTTGAGCGCGACGATGGTCGCTTCCAGCAAGGCGGTCTTTCCGGCGCCCGGCGAGGACATGAGGTTGATCGCGAGAACTCCGTGGGCGTCAAAATGTTCGCCGATTGTGCCGCGCTATCTCATCGTTCGCGGCGAGCAGATCCTGCAGCACATCGACGGCGGAGCCGGAAATGTGCCGGGCGGGAATTGAATCAGTACTTGGCGGAGCGATGCTGCAACCGCAGGTTCCGCACATGATGATCCTTAGGCGTAAGTGCCGTTATGCTCTGCCGATGAAACCGAACCTGATTCTGCGCACGCAATTCGACGCGTCGCAGGCGCAATTCGTTTCCCGCTACGACGCGCGTTCGGTACCCACCACAAGCGTTACAAATCAAGCGGTTGGGCGTTGTTTGCGATTGCGCACCGCAGATCATGCAGCTCACTGTCACGCTCGTGACATTTATCGACAGCACAGCCTTCGCGGCGCAGCTGCCGGCGCGCGCCAATGTAAATGCTCGCCTGAGCAGGGAGGGCTCAACGCCCGCCAGCGGGCCGATCTCGACGACGATGCGCTCCACCGCGCTGGCGCCGCGAGTCAGCCGCTATATCGGTCGACCTGCGCCAGAAGCGCCTGGCAGATGGACAGCTCATGCACAGGGGGGATCCTAACGGCGCATGCCTGCCCGCGTATGTACGGTACCGTACAGACCATGGGGAGGTGCCCATGATCTGCTAAAGAAAACGCAACGAGGGCCGACGTGACGTCATGGCTTGGACTGGATGGCGGCTTACAGCCGGCCGACATCGTGGCTACCGCGACGCCCCCCACCTTGGTGCTTGGATTCGGCAATGTATTGCTGAGCGATGATGGCGCCGGGGTACAACTCGTGGAGCGGCTGCGCTCGCAGGTCGACGCCGACATCGGGAATTTCATCGACGCCGGCACCTTGAGCTTCAGCCTGCTGCCCTACATCGAGGCGACCGCATCGATGCTGATCATCGATGCCGCTGAGATCAACGCCGTGCCGGGAACAGTTGCGCTTTTCGAAGGCTCGAAGATGGATCAATTCCTGTCGAGTACCCGTCGGCGCAGCGTTCATGAAGTGGGGCTCATCGACCTCTTGGACATGGCCCGTGTGCGCGATTGTCTGCCACCCCGCCGCGCGCTGTTGTGCCTGCAGCCCGGCCGCATTGATTGGGGCGAGCAACTCTCGGCTCCGGTTGCGGCTGCGCTCCCCGAAGCCGCCCGACAAGCCTTGGATCTGCTGCAGCGCTGGAGGGAAAATTGACCCGCCTCGCCGCCATCCCGATTCGGATCGAGGGGGCCCCCATCCCCGGCGGACCAGCCACCACCGAGGGTCCCTCGCCGTCCGGAGGATTGGGCCATGGCGTATCGGCAATTCTTGCCGAACTTGCGACCCTGCTCGAACAGCTTGCGGAAAAACAAGTTTCCGCCGCGATTGATTTGCGCAGTCTGCCGATGAGCCCGAAGGACCGCGAGGAATTACAGCAGCTGCTGGGCGAAGGCGAGATACAGGCAACCATCCACGCAGATGGATTATCAACCCTGCGGGAAACGAGCTTTGCGGGAATCTGGTGGGTGATGCATCGCGATACTCGCGGCGAACTGATTGCCGAATTGCTCGAAGTCACGTACGTCCCGCAGATTCTGGCGAGCGCATCAGACGAGGTAGCCGCAGCGGCGCGGGCGCTGCGCGAGCGCATCAGCCCGGCCGCTCGCCGGGGGCAGGGAGACATCAATGACCTACGCGAATGACGCGCTGACGGTGGGCGAAATGCTGCTGAAGCATGGCATCAGCCGGCGCAGCTTCATCAAGTTCTGTACCGCCACTGCGTCGGCCATGGCGCTGCCGCCGTGGATGGGCCCGGCAATGGCCGAACAACTGCGCAACGCCCCGAGGCCCTCGGTGGTGTATCTGTCGTTTCAGGAATGCACCGGCTGCTTGGAGACATTGACGCGATCATTTGTACCCACCATCGAGAGCCTGATCTTCGACACTATTTCGTTGGACTATAACGACACCCTCATGGTGGCGTCCGGCGAGGCCGCCGACGTCGGCCCGCGATCAAGGCGATGAAAGATAATTTCGGCAAATATGTGCTGGTCATCGATGGATCGGTGCCGACCGGTGCCGGCGGCGCTTACTGCACAGCCGGCGGCCGTAGCGCCGAGGATACCTTGCGCGAGGCGGCCAAGGGTGCAGCGGCCATTGTCTGCGTGGGGACCTGCGCAGCCTTTGGCGGCATTCCCTTCGCCGATCCGAATCCCACCAGCGCATGGCCAGTCTCGGCGATCGTCGGCGACAAACCGATTATCAACGTTTCCGGCTGCCCGCCGATTCCGGAAGTGATTACCGGCACCTTGCTTCAATTTGTCGCAACCGGACAAGTGCCGGATCTCGATGAACATCGTCGACCCAAGGCGTATTTCGGCAATACCATCCACGATCGCTGCTATCGGCGGCCGTTTTATGATCAGGGTAAGTTCGCCAAGTCCTTCGACGATGAAGGAGCGCGCAACGGCTGGTGTCTGTACGAACTCGGCTGCAAGGGACCCACGACCTATAACGCCTGCGCAACCATCAAGTGGAACGGCGGCACCAGTTTCCCGATCCAATCCGGACACGGCTGCATCGGATGCTCCGAGCCCGGTTTCTGGGACAAGGGAAGCTTCTACTCACCACTGTCCGCCGCCTCTTGGGGCAAATCAGGTGAGGTGGCACCGCGACAGGTCCTCGAACTCGCGGGCGGCGCGGTGGCGGTGGGCGCCGTTCTGGGGTTGGCATCGGCCGGCGCGAGCCGCCTGCACCAACATCACAGCGAACAGCGCGCCGACAATGAACCTAAAGGGAGCTGAAACATGGACCTATTAGGCTTCGCGCGCGGCCCGGCACTGAAAATTGCTCTCGTTATTTTTTGTCTGGGCGTCACATGGCGGATCGTCGGCTTTGCGCTGCTGCGCCTGCGACGTGATTGGAACACGCCGCGTGAGTCCATGCTCAGATCGTGGGTGGGTGGCATCGTGACGGTCGGCTCACGCTCGTGGCCGCACAAGGAATTCATCGGTCGCACGGGTGCGGGCGAGGCGCTTGGCTACAGCTATCACATCGGTCTGTTCATCGTCATTTTGCTGTTCACACCGCATATCCTCTTTCTTGGCAGCTTGTTTGGCGTGACCTGGCCGGGCTTGCCGAGCAGCCTGATCACGGTAATCTCGGTATTGACGTTGACGTTGTTCCTGGCGGTACTGTTTCGTCGGGTGACCAATTCGGTACTGCGGATGATTTCCAATTTCGACGACTACTTCAGCTGGTTCATCACCGCGTTGGTGATGGTCACGGGATCTGGCCGCCACCGCTCACATCGGCGGCCCGTACCAGACTTTGCTCGCCGTGCACATCCTGAGCGTCGATGCGCTGCTCATCTGGTTCCCCTTCGGCAAGCTGATGCACGCCTTTTATATCTTTCCCTCGCGCGCACTCAACGGCGCACTACTTGCACGCAAAGGAGCCACCTCATGAGCGAGCCACGGCGTGCTTCCCGCCAATCTCGCCCCGGAGGACAAGACACCGCAGGCTCGCGTGGCTGGCGCCATGAAGGGCTTCGCCCAGGAAATCGGTGCGCTCAGCGCCTTCAGGCTCGAATCCTGCATCCACTGCGGCATTTGCGCGGACGCCTGTCATTTCTACATTGCCACCGAGGACCCGCAGTACACGCCGATTTGGAAAGTGGAACCCTTCAAACAAGCGTACAAGCGTGAAGCGAGCCCTTTTGCACCCATCTTCAAGCTGTTTGGTCTGAAGCGCGAAGTGACCGCGGACCAGCTGGAGCAGTGGCAACATCTGCTGTTTGACAGCTGCAATATGTGTGGACGCTGCAGCTTGATCTGTCCGATGGGCATCGATGTGGCAGCACTGATCGAGCAAGCGCGGCACGCCATGTTCGAGGCCGGGCTCGCGCCGAACGGAGCTGTATCAGAAGGCGCAGCACCAGCAAGCGACCGGTCAGCCGGAGGCGAGCACCGAGCCCTATCGCGAGCAGTTACTTGGCATCGGCAAGGAATTTGCCGTCGAGATACCGATTGACAAGCCGGACGCAGAAGTCATGCTGTGCGTACCGCGAACCGACATCGAGCATTACCCGAGCGCTGTCGCCGCACTGGCGCGAGTGATGCAGCATTTGGGAGTCTCCTGCACCTTTCGCAGCGATGGATTGGTGGCGGAGAACTACGGCTATTATGCGGGAGGCAAGAGCTGGCAGCGCGACATCAGCCTGCGGCTGATCGATGCCGCCATCGCCTGCAGCGCCAAGACCCTGCTGGTTCCGGAATGCGGTCATGCCTACACCGCCCTGCGCTGGGAGGCGGCCAATTTGTACGGCAAGCCGCTGCCATTCAAGGTGCGCCACGTGACCGAATTCCTGGCGGACGAGTTGCACGCAGGCCGTCTGAAGCTCACGCCGGCAGAGACCGGCAAGACCACTTTCCATGATCCTTGTCAGCTGGTGCGCAAAGGAGGCGTCAATGATGCGCCGCGAGCACTGATGACAGCGATGGGCATCGAGCTCAATGAACTCAAAAATCACGGCGGCTTTAGTTTTTGCTGCGGCGGCGGCGGGGGCGTGCTCGATATCGAGCGTGCGGCGCCGCTGCGCTATCGGGCGATGGAAAACAAGCTGCGCGAAATCGATGACACCGGTGCCGAGACCTTCTTGACCAGCTGCTCGGACTGCCGCCGCACCTTTGACGATGCGCAAGCCCACTTCAGCTGGAAAAAGGCGCCGCATAGCCTCCTGGAACTGGTGGCCGATAACTTGGCAGTTGCCGGTAGCAGACCATGAGCGCGCAAACCATCGTCGTCGACCCGGTTACGCGCATCGAGGGACACCTGCGAATCGAGGCGGAATACGACGGCTCGATGATCACCCGCGCCTCGAGTTCCGGCACGATGGTGCGGGGCATCGAGATCATTTTGCGCGGCCGCGACCCGCGCAATGCATGGGCCTTCGCACAGCGTATATGCGGGGTGTGTACGCTGGTGCATGGCATCGCCTCGGTACGCGCAGTCGAAGACGCACTGAAAATCACCATCCCTGCCAATGCCCAGCTGATCCGCAATCTGATGATCGGCGCCCAATACGTCCATGACCACGTCATGCACTTCTATCACCTGCACGCGCTGGATTGGGTGGATGTGGTGTCGGCACTGAAAGCCGATCCCAAGGCGACTTCGGCGCTGGCGCAATCGATCTCAACCTACGCGCGTTCCTCGCCGGGTTATTTCGCCGACGTGCAAAATCGCGTCAAGAAGCTGGTGGAATCGGGGCAGCTCGGCATTTTTGCCAACGCCTATTGGGGTAATCCGCTCTACAAGCTGCCGCCGGAGGCCAACCTCATGGCGGTTGCGCATTATCTGGATGCGCTCGCGTGGCAGCGCCAGGTGGCACAGCTGCATACGATCTTCGGTGGCAAGAACCCGCACCCCAACTTCCTCGTGGGCGGTGTCCCGTCCGCCATCAGCGTGCATAGCGGTGCCGGAACCGGGACCACTGCGGTCAACGAAGTCGGCTTGCAGCAGGTGGCGCAGATCATCGGGCAAATGCGCAGCTTCGTCGATGAGGTGTATGTACCCGACACGTTGGCCATTGCCTCTTTTTATAAAGACTGGTTCAAGACCGGCGAAGGCGTGGGAAATTTCTTGACCTATGGAGATTTTCCGACAACGGGCAGCCCCGACTCGGCGCTGCTGGTGCCGCGCGGCGCCATTCTGGGGCGCGATTTATCGCATATCGAGGAGAACATCGATCTCAACGCTGACGCGCAGATCCAGGAATTCGTGGCGCACTCCTGGTACGACTACAGCGGTGGCAAGGATGCCGGCCTGCATCCCTACAAAGGCGAGACCAAATTGAATTATTCCGGGCCGCAGCCGCCGTATCAAAATCTCGATACCTCGGCGAGCTATTCCTGGCTCAAGTCACCGCGCTGGAAAGGCAAGGCCATGGAAGTGGGGCCTCTGGCGCGCGTCCTCATGCTGTATGCAAGCGGCCACGAACCCACCAAGGAGCTCGCCGCCAAGGCGCTCAAGCAACTGGATCTGCCACTCGAAGCCATGTTTTCCACCATGGGCCGCACCGCCGCCCGCACGCTCGAGTGCAAAATCTTTGCCGACGCGATGCCGCAGTGGTTTGGCAGCCTGATGGCCAACATCAGAGCCGGCGACGTGCGCACCTTCAATGAGACTCTGTGGGAGCCTTCAACCTGGCCCAGCCATGCACAGGGCGTGGGATTCATGGAAGCCCCGCGCGGGGCCTTGGGCCACTGGATTGTCATCGACGACGGCAGGATCTCAAATTACCAGGCAGTGGTGCCGAGCACCTGGAATGCGGGCCCACGCGATGCGGCCGGCATCGAAGGTCCCTATGAGGCGGCACTGAAGGGCCAAAGCGTACAGGATCCGAAGCAGCCGCTCGAGATCCTGCGCACCATTCACAGTTTCGATCCCTGCCTGGCGTGCGCTGTCCATGTCGTCGATCCGAACGGCGAGGAATTGATTCAGGTTCGCGTACAATAGGTTGCGCGCGATTGCGCGCGCAACCAGCGGACTTATGTTCGGATCATCACAATTAGAAACCGATCTCCTGCTATTGCACGCGCCCAGCGTCTATGATTTTCGCAAGAAGGCGATTCTTTACGGCCCCGTAAGCGACATGGTCCCTTCCTCGACCGTGTTCGAGATGTATCCTTTGGGATTCCTGACGATGGCAAGCTTTCTGCAGGATCGCGGCATGAGCGTGCGAATCGTTAATCTCGCGCTGCGCATGATGAATAACCGCCGCTTCGATGTGCCGCGATTTCTCGCCCGCCAAAAGCCCAAAGCCGTTGGCATTGACTTGCATTGGTTACCGCACGCCCACGGAGCATTGGAGGTCGCCCGCATCGTGAAGGAATTGCACCCCGACGTGCCGGTCATCATGGGCGGATTGTCATCGAGCTACTTTCATCGAGAACTGATCGGCTACAGCCAGGTGGACTACGTGCTGCGCGGCGACAGCACCGAGCAACCATTGCATCAACTGCTCCTGGCGCTCAAGAGTGGTGCGCCCGTCGATCAGATTCCCAATCTCACCTGGAAGGATGCCGCCGGTATTCACGTCAATCCACTGACTTTCCTGCCGCAAAGCCTGGATTATGCGGATCTGCGGCCCGATCGGATGGTCGAGATGGTGATTCGTCACCGCGATCTGGAAAGTGCCCTGCCCTTCAACGGCTGGTGGAACAATCCGATCACAGCGGTATTTACCGTCAAGGGTTGCGCCTTTGAATGCGTCACCTGCGGCAGTTCGCACAGCGCCTGTACACACCTCACGAAGCGACAACAGCCTGTATACCGCAGTCCCGAGAGTTTGGTTGCCAACATGGTGGCGATTTCGCGCGTGATTTGCGGTCCCATTCTGCTGGTCGGCGACCTCTTGATGGCGGGTGCCGAGCATGCGGCAAAGGTACTTGAGCTCATAAGCGACGCAAACCTGCCAAACGAGATCGTATTCGAGTTCTTCGGCTTGCCCCCCGCGTCGTTTCTGCAGGACATCGATCGCCGCGTGCGTCATTGGAGCATGGAGTTCAGTCCCGAAAGCCACAGTCAAGCGGTACGTGATGCTCAAGAAGGCGAAGCCGGTTACACCACCGAGGACATGGAGTCGATGATTGAAGAAGCTGCGCGACTGCGCTGTTCGCGCATCGATATTTTTTTCATGATCGGCTTGCCGGCGCAGACGCTGCAGTCGGTGCGCGACACCGTCGAGTACTGCGCTCATTTATTTCAATTGGGTGACAAGCGCCTCTCCTGCTTCATTTCTCCCATGGGTCCTTTCATCGATCCGGGCAGCCGCGGCTTTGAAAATCCCGATCAATTCGGTTACCGATTGTTCGCAACCACTTTGGAACAACACCGGCAATTGCTCATTCAGCCGACCTGGGAGCGCATTTTGAATTACGAAACGAAGTGGATGACGCGCCGCGAACTCGTCGATGCGACTTACGACGCCGCCGAGCGCTTGAACGCGCTCAAAGTGCAGCATGGACGCCTCTCGCAACGGCGCGGCCGCGGCGTCGCCCGCGGCATTGCGGACGCGCGCGCGCTCCGGTCCCGGCTGGACGAGGCCATGGCACAAGGGCGCGAAGCGACGCTCCCTACCGCGCTGATGGGCGAAATATCCCGCTTCAGCATTGGAACCGTGTGCGACAAGCGCGAGTTGTTCTGGCCGAGACGCGTGTTTAATTTCAAGATTGCGGAAATCCTGCGCATTCTAGTTCGATACTTGCGCGGACGTTCGCGCGCGGCCGCCGCTTAAGGCTCGCTCGTTTGCTGCCGCGCGGCACTGTACGGTTCCGCACAGATATCTCGATCTGCCAGCTATAACCTTAGGTAGAGCGTTTCGCGGGCGAGGAGTGATCTCGCCACCCTGACTGCCGGAACGTAGGAGAAGGTGAATGGCGCGCGCACTCAAATTCGATCGCACTGCCGTACGGGCAGCCACGGTAAGCGCCTTGTTGTTGAACGTGTTGCTGGCCGCGTGCAGCGGCGGCACCGGATCTGCGGGACCGGCAGGCCCGGCAGGACCGGCGGGACCCGCAGGACCTGCCGGGCCACCGGGATCCGGAGCTGGGACGGCAAAGGATATCACCGCCGCCACCTCCATCACCGGCACCATCTCCAGCGTCGCCATCGGCGGTCCGCCGGTCGTCAAGTTTCGGCTCGCCGACCAAAATGGTGTTCCGCTCAAGGGACTACCGGCAGCCGACATCAGCTGGATCATTGCGCAGCTCGTACCGGGTCAGAATGGCACAGCGAGTCAGTGGAATTCGTACATATACGCCAGCGTCACCCCCGGCGCGTGCCCGCCCGGCGTGGCGGGCAACACCTGCGGCACAGCCGCGGCGACGCAGGCCACCACGGAGAAGGGCTCGAGCGGCGCCTTGATCGATAATGGCGACGGCAGCTACCAGTACACATTCATGAAGGACATCACCAAAGATCCCAATGTGATTTACAGCGCGGCCTTGACCCATCGTGTTGGCTTTGAAATCCGCGGCTTGGCGCAGGCGAATAACGGCGACTACACCTTTCAACCGTCAACCGGCGCGACCACCGGCATCTTCTCGCGCGAGATTGTCAAGACCGCCACGTGCGACAATTGTCATACGATGCTGAGCGCGCACGGCGGCGCTCGCGTGGAAGCGCAGTACTGCGTCATGTGCCACAACCCGGGAACCACCGACCCCTCCAGCGAAAATACGGTTGACTTCAAGGTGATGATCCACAAGATCCACCGCGGCATCACCCTGCCGAGCATCCAGACGGCGACGGTGCCGAACACCACTCCGACTCTCGGCATTGGCTACTGGATCATTGGACACAGCAACTCGCTCAATAATTTCAACACCGTGCTCTATCCGCAGGACACGCGCAATTGCACCACCTGCCACGACCAGAACATCCCGGCGGCGACCGAGGCCGCCAACTATTACTCGGTGCCGACGGCGGAGGCCTGCGGCGCATGCCATGACAACGTGAACTTTGTCACCGGTGAGAACCACAGTTCGAATATCGCGGCCAATGATTCGCAGTGCACCACCTGCCACGGACCGACGTCCACCATCGACAACGGTACGCTGCAGGTCATCGCCGCACACACCGACCCCAATGTCGTGGCCGCGACCAAGTTCCAGTTCCTCGTCAATAGCGTGTCCTTTACGAGCAGCGGCGGCAGCCTTTACCCTGTGGTGAATTTTTCGGTGGTCGATCCGACCAACGCCAATGCGCCGTACAACATTCTTACGGCTGCGCCCTTTGCCGGCGTCGACCCCGCCACCGGCAAGCCGGTGTGTGCCGGCGGCGGCAAAGCGCGCCTCGCCATCGACATCGCCTGGGAGACGAGTGACTACACCAATTGGGCTAGCGGCGTGACGCCCGCCGCTTGGGGCCAGCCGATCTCATTGAATCCGCTGGTCGTCGCAGGGTGCGCCGCCGCCGTGCCGGCGGGTGCGCTCAGCGGACCGGACGCGGCAGGCAGTTTCACCTTGACCTCGCCCACGCCGCTGCCACCGCCCCCGGCCGCCGACTGTCCACCGGCAGGCGGCCCAGCCTGTGCGGCCATTGCTAATGTCGGCGCGGTCCTCGAAGGTCACCCGGGAGTGGTCACCACCGGCCCCGGCGCAACCGCGCTGGTCGTGAAGACCGCGGTGGGCTACGGCAATGTGACGGGCGCAACGCCGGTTCAGCGCCGCGACGGTGGTGGACATTGCCAAGTGCGATGCCTGCCACAGCGTGCTCGCGCTCCATGGCAGCAATCGCAATGACAATCCTCAGGCCTGTGCGGCCTGCCACAACCCGGCTTCCACCGATGTGAGCATGCGGAAAACGCTGAGTGCGACCACCCCGGGCATCGATGGCCTGTGGGAACAGTCGATCGACTTTAAACACATGATTCACGCCATCCACGACGGCAGCGTGCGCGGCGCCGCGGGTTCGCCGTTCGTCATCTACGGCTTCGGCGGTTCGATCAACGACTTCACCGATGTGGTGTATCCGGGTCAGCTCAATCGCTGCGATGCCTGTCATAGCGGCACCAGCTACTACCCGGTAGACGATACCGCGGTGCAGGCATCCACGTTCTTGACCGGACTT
The DNA here is from genome assembly GCA_963831765.1 of uncultured Gammaproteobacteria bacterium. Lineage (GTDB taxonomy): Bacteria > Pseudomonadota > Gammaproteobacteria > Steroidobacterales > Steroidobacteraceae > Bog-1198. Next base: position 407,269 of record CAWHRH010000004.1, on the reverse strand, counting down.
TCCACGCAATCCCCCAATCCCACGACGCCCGGCAATCCCATCGCCACGTCCGCCAACATGTCGGTATGCTCGGCCTGCCACGTGGATGCGCTGACTCAGACCCACATGCAGCAAAATGGCGGCTCGCTTAGCATCGCAAAGGATGCGGAAGGCCGCACGATCCCTGGCAGCCCAGCCAGCACCGAGAGTTGCGGCGTGTGTCATGGTCCAGGCGGCGTGGCGGATGTCCAAGTCGTTCACAAAATCCCGGCCACCGGCAACTAGCTGACGGCGGTTCGACGCAGGACGGCGAACCGTGCCGAGTTATCGACGCTAAACTACGTTAGGGTGCAAAGCACTGGTAGAAACAATCAAGCCGCGCATGGCTCCGTTGTGCGCCGACGAGTGTTTCATCCACGGCACGGATGAATCCACCAAGCCTCGCTGCGGATGGTCGCTAGGAGCTGCAAGGCAATCAAGCGCTTGGCGCACGATACCGTAGCATTCGCAGCTATAGGCCTCGAGGCCGGCTCGATCGATGAGCTCGATGCGGGCTCGGTGGTACCTGATCAGCCCATTAGCCTGCAATTTGAGAGCCGCTTCTGTGATCCCTTCTCTGCGTACGCCCAGCGTGTTGGCGAGCAGTTCATGTGTCATCGTCAGCTCGGCCGATGCCAGGCGATCGAACCCCAACAGCAGCCATCGGCACAGGCGCTGATCGATGGTATGCCGCCGATTGCAGACGGCGGTCTGTCCTATTTGCGTGAGCCGCGCCTGTGTGTAGCGAAGCAGCAAATATTGCATGGCACCGCCCCGCATAAATTCAGCTCTGAGAATCTCACCGGAAAGGCGATACGCTTGGCCTTCATTTTGCACAACGACTCGATTCGACGTCGTTGAACCACCCGTAAACAGGCCAATTCCCACGAGGCCCTCGTTGCCGACTGACGCAAATTCCGTCGACCTGCCCTCTGCCGTCACGTGCATCAGTGAAATAATCGATGTGGTGGGAAAGTACGCCTGCCTTAGCCGCGAGTCCGATTCGCACAAAATCTCGCCGAATGGCAATTTCATCAGCTCCAGATTTGGCTGTATCAACCGCCATTCGATGGCCGGCAGGGACGCCAGTAGCTGGTTGAGGTGGCGATAGCTTGCAGGATCAGCGCTATTTACCATTTCAGCACGCCTGCGGGCATCGTCAAAGCCCCAGAGAATAGATGACCTGGGTCGCGTCGCCTGGGTCACGCTCTGCCACCATTCCAAAATCCTGCGCGAACCTTCGCATTGCCTGATTTTCCGCGAGTTCCGTGGTGTACAACCGCCGAATGCCGTATTGCTTTGCGCAGGCCAAGAGGTGTTGCATCAGCATTTTCGCGAGGTCCGTGTGCTGCCACTCATCCGCGATCGTGATCGCCATTTCACGGACGTCCGAGTTGCTGCCAAGAGCATAGCGAGCCACCCCGATCTCGACTTCCTGACCTTCATCCCGCACTGTCGCGACGAATGCCATGGTGTGAGGACCGTCGACCTCGCAAAATCGCGTTGCCTCGGCCGGCAACAACTCATTGAGCGCGCAGAGAAAGCGGTAGTTTTTCGTAGCGGCGGAGAGCTTTCGAACGAAATCCATTTCCATCGCAGAGTCGGTTGATTGAATAGGCCTAATCGTGACTTGGCGATCATCGATGAGAACAGTCGTCGTTTCTATGGTCATGGCAAGTCCCCTCCGGGTCGGGATAACTAACTCTGCACTTGCAACTTGTTCTCGACCTTCGTTACGCCAGGTGCCGCCCACGCCGCGAGCGCAGCGTCATCTTTCTCCCGCCAGGAATGCACGGTACCCTGAAGAATGACGGCGGTATCATCGACATTGATCTTGATGTCCTTCGCATCAAGGGACGCCTGACGCTGGAACGCGCTTTGTATTTTTTCTTTGACGTCGGTGGCTTTGACCTGGGGTCGCACCAGGATGTCGTTCAAAACGCCCTTGACACCCATCAGATAGCGCACCGCGCCCTCCGCCACGGTCTTTTGATAACCGTACGACACCTGCCCTGACAGGTTGATCAATCCCTGGCTGACGACCACCGTTACATTGCTCGATTCCAAAGCGAAGTGCCACTTGAGTGCATTCGCCGCGGCGGAGGCGATATCGCTATCCGAACGTTCGCCGGGCTTCGGAATCTTGACCTCGATGTCATTGGCGATCGCCCGAACGCCCGCGACACGTTTGACAATTTGTTCGGCCGACCAACGGTGGGAAAAATGCGGAACGGTCCCCTGTAAGGTCACGACTCCGTTGTCTACCTTTACCAAAATGTCTTTTTCGTCAACGCTCGGATTCCAACGAAGCTCGTTCTCTACATCGGTGCGAATGTTGAAATCGGTTTTCATAACCTGCTCCTTTGGTGCCTTTCCTGGTATGGGCTTATTCGTGCACTAGTTGATTATTGATTGGTGGCGAATAAATACCATCCGTAGTTGCCGAAGCGCGTTTCGCTTCTTCGGTTTGAGCAGTGTCCGAGGATATGGACGCGCTCAGCCGAACGGCAACGCGAACGTGAGCGAGGCGGTCGTAACGACGCCGCCGACGATAGAACGGAACCCAGCCGTACAGCAAAGCCTCCGCAGGCCTCCATAGGGCCAGCCACGCCAGAATCGCAAGCCCCTGGTCAGCCCAAGGAGACATCCCGGTTGAGGCACTCAACAGCGCGCGCACCCCCATGCACAGCAAGAAAATGAGCGTGCCGCCGCAGAGCGCCAGCTGCGCTACCCACAGGTGCTCTCTCAGCGCCAATCTGGCGGAATTCGCCTGGCGCAGATAGTGACTCTTCAAAGCCGTCTGCAGGTCATTCCCTGCGGTGCTTCCCTCCTGCACCTGCACCAGCAGATGCCATGGGTCTTCCGTTTGCCGGTCCCTGAATTCGTCCTCGATGAAGTCCGCGGCTGCGCGATCCAAGTCTCTGTCCCAAAACGGTGATGGGTCAAGGGAATTGAAAAGATGCGATAGATTGCGAACGGTAATCCTCACCGTGGCGGACTTCCCCGCACGTTGGTGATAGCGCCAGTAGTTGCGCAGCGGCCGATTCGTGCCCCGCTCTTCATGGGGATCTTTCATTCCAGAATACTACCGTTGGAGCCCCAGCTGCGGAATAGCGACTACCTGCAGTCGACTAGGCGATTTCCCCTAGCGTCTCATTCCCAGCCGAGTGTGCGTATCAGGGAATGAGAACAGCGGCGCCCTCGAAGCGGCCGGCCCGAAGGTCGGCAAGCGCCTCATTGGCGCGCTGCAAAGGGTAAGGAGTCGTCTGTGTCGTGATGTGCCAATGGGGCACGGAGCTTAAGAAATCGATGCCGTCTTGGCGCGTGAGATTGGCGACCGACACGATCTCGCGCTCCTGCCACAGCAAATCATAGGAGAAAGCCGGAATCGTGCTCATGTGAATCCCGGCGCAAACGACCCGCCCGCCCTTGCGCACGGCGCGCAAGGCCTGAGGGATGAGGTTTCCGTCGGGTGCGAAAATGATGGCCGCGTCCAGCGGCCGCGGCGGCATTTGCGTGGAGTCGCCGGCCCAAGCAGCGCCCAGGGAGCGCGCAAAGGACTGACTTGACGTGTCCCCCGGGCGCGTCAGTGCATAGATGGTGCGCCCTTGCCAGCGTGCAACCTGCACCATTAAGTGCGCTGCTGCGCCGAATCCATACAAGCCAATGTGCTGCGCGCTTCCGGCGCGAACCAACGACCTCCAGCCAATCAACCCGGCACACAGGAGCGGTGCCAGGGCCTCATCGGTGTATCCGTCAGGCAGGCGGAAGGCATAACGCGCGTTCGCAATGATCGAGGTCGCGAATCCGCCGTCACGGGTATACCCCGTAAATTGAGGCTCGTCGCACAGGTTTTCATGCCCATGGATACAGAAGCTGCAAGATCCGCAGGTATGCGCGAGCCAGGGGATGCCGACCCGATCACCCAGCTTCAAGGCTGAGTCGACATCGGAGCCGATGGCCTCGATGCGACCCACCACTTCATGGCCCGGCACGAGGGGTAGCTTGGGATGCGCAAGTTCCCCGTCGAGGACGTGCAGATCCGTGCGGCAGACACCGCAGGCGCTCACCGTCACGCGAATCTCCCCAGGTCCCGGATTACGCTCCGGCAATTCGAGCCATTGGAGCGGCCGTCCGGACGATGTCAGGACCATGGCCTGCATGCCGGCTAGGGATTGGCCGACAACACCGGCAGCCCGGCCGCCTTCCAAGCCGCGAGGCCGCCTGCCATATGAGCGACCCGCGATGCGCCAAATTCCAGCCGCTTGCGTGCGGCCACGAGCGAGCGCTTCCCGCTTCCGCATTGAAAGACAATTTTTGGCAAATCCGCTCGGGGCAATGCGGCGTTGTCGAAGGAGGATAGGGGAAACAGCAGCGCACCGGCGATTCGTTGCTCCTCATATTCCTTCGGCTCGCGCACATCAATCAGCAAGACTCGTCCGGATCGCAACAACTGCGCGACATCGCTCGGCGCAAGCGCTTCGATCGCGTTGTCAGTCATGGATACGCTCCTTAGCGGCGCCGTTCATACACCCTCCCAAAAAGTTCTGGCGCACACTCGGCTACGCCAAGGGGTATCCGAAGGAATCTGCCACAGCATAGGGCGCGCCGCGGCTCTTCTTGGGGACTCGATTGCGAAAGGTGCCCGGCTTGATGGCCAGTACATCGCAGGGCAACGCGTCCAGAACGTGTTCCGCCGTGTTACCGATCATCATCCGCTTGATACCCGACCGAGAGAGGACACCCATCACAACGATCGCACTGCGAGTTTCGCTCGCCGTCGCTGTAATAGCCTCGATTGGGGGCGAGGCGCTCAGGTGTTGCCGCCGATGGGAGATCTGCTGCGCCAGTGAGAGGCGGGCCAAGCGCTTGTGCGCCGCCTGTTCGGCATCCTTTTGCAGGGTATCGAGCATCCCCGGCGTCAATGCCTCGGGCGGCATATTGAGGGGAAAGCGAGCGTACGCATGGACGGCATGCAGGCTGCCGCGCAAGGCGGTCGACCACTTGCTTGCGGTGCGAAGAATGTCTCGATCAAGCGTCTCAGGCTTTTGATGCGCCCGCGAGGGATCGATCGCCGCAAGAATGGCCGGGTGACGATAGAGATGAGGATTCTTCACGAGCAGCAGCGGCACGGGGCTCAGACGGATCAATTCCCAGTCGGTCAGCCGCATGAACCACGGCGCTCGATGCTTTCCGGCGTGCTGTGAGACGACAATGAGGTTCGCATTGATGGCTTCAGCGCGTCGAACAATGGCCTCGTGCGCCGGGTAGTCCCATTCTGCGGATACCGTGACCTTGATGCTGTGCCGGCGCAGCCGATCCGCTATGGCCTCCAGTCGGCGAAGGGCGTTTTGACGCGCCTCGTTCTCCAACGATTCAAAGAATTTTTGAGATCCGATGAATGGCGCCGGATACTGCGCGAGCGTGAGCACATGGAAAAGCTCCAAGCTCGCCCCGCTCGCCCGGGCGAGCTGTGCCGCTTTGAGCACGGCGGGGATGGGACGGTTGTTGATCTCTTTGATCGGTACCAGAATCTTACGCATGGTGGACATCGCTGCTCCTCTCGCAAATTGATTGCCACAATGGCGGACAGATCGTCTCGCAATCTCCCCGCACCCGCTATCCGTACATCTACGGATGCGCTTGGGGACCGGGAGACATCAAGGGGCCGGCGTCTCACTCGTGCGCGAGTGCGCAAAGTATTCGCGCACCTTGGCGGCGATTTGCCGATCCGTCAACTTGTCGGCCGTCTCGATGCCCGCAATCCGGGACCCGAGATTTTTCTTCTCCATTCGGCGCTTCAACTCTCCTTTCGCCTCTCCAGGACCAAAGATAAAGAGTGCGGGGGCGGCAGCAGTCTTGGCAATTACGGCGTCGTAGTAGGCATTCAAATGACCCGCCAGGGCTCGCTGGCGCTTGTCATCCGCGGGCACCTGTAACGACTCATACGGGCCTGTTAGCGGAGAATCTCCCTCGCGTTCCGGGTGCTTCTCGACATTCGACAGAACCGTGTCGATATGTTCGACTTCAGGCCGCTCGCTTACGATCACTGCTTTGCGATGGTCGATCCAAATACCGATCCCACTCATCAGAATCCTCCTCAAGCGGCCGCCATCGCCGGCTTTTTCATGAGTTTCTTGGCCACCGCCTGACCTCGTATCAGCATCACGGGAACGGTGGCGCCGCGCACAACCTGCTCGGCATCGCTTCCCATCGCCAGGCGAAATATTCCGCGACGACCGTGAGTACCCATCACGATGAGGTCCGCGTGCCACTCCTTGGCCTGGTCAAGAATCAGATCTGCAGCAACGCCGCCAATGGATTCGACCAAGACGCGGGTCGGCCGGATACCCTGAGCAATCGCAACCTTCTCGGCGGCATCCAGAATTTCCTTGCCGCCCTCGCGCAATGCCTCAACGAGGTTTTGACTGTACTGCCCCGGCCCCCACGTGTAGTCCAACACAAATTCGTTCACGATATGCATCACACACAACTGGCTGCCGTGAATCTTGGCGAGCCCCACGGCTTCATTCAGGCCCGTTGTGGACGTTTCGCTGCCATCGACCGGCACCAATATCTTGCTGTACATGAGGATCACTCCTGTTGTTTGAACCTTGACTACGCGAGGAAACTCCCTCTCGCGGCGTTTTTTTGCTCCGGTATATTTCTAACATTTCACAGACCTTTGGGAACTTGGGGCTTTCCGAGATCGGATTGCGGCCTGTGCTTATGATCGGGATCATCCGGCGGGTCGTTGCGCCCACACCTTGCACCATCCGGCTGCCGGCACGGTTTTGCCCGGAAATATATTGCAGGGTGCGCTGGGATCGCTGGCCTTACCCTGATACTGAGCGCAGCTCGCGCAGTTCTGAGCGGCTTTGAACGTCGGATTCGCGGCCGCGTCGACTTTCTTCGCATCAGTGACGAAACCCAAGGCCTTCGCCGTCGGATCATTCGGATCGAGCGGAGCGGCTGTAGGTGCGGCGGTCAACTGCACGGACCAGAGTGCAGCAGTGAGGCCTGCCGTGAAGCCTCCCAGCGTCAATTCGCGGCGCGTTATCTTGGACATGTCAAAACCCTCTCTGTGTGAAAATGAAAGAATGTGAAGCCTTGCTGCGCTCAGTTGACGACCACGCCGTCTTGGCGCATGGTTTTGCGCAGGGTGCCTGGCCCCTGCAGACGGGATACATAGTCGGCGGCACCGCGCATTTCGCGCTCATCGAAACCGCGTATGAATAGAACCAGTTCTTCATCCGCGTTATGCCGATATCCTTCCGCCAACTTGTGCATTTGCTTGTTCAAATAGCCATAGTGCTGGTGACGCAAGGAGGGAACGAATCCCGTCTCATCGCCACTGGCGTCCGCTCCGTGACAGGACGCACACTGCTCATGGAATATGCCTCGACCCAGGGGCATCACGTCGCCCGGGCCCGTCTGGTTATCGGCACGCGGCGCGAGACGATTCAAATAGCTCGCGATATCGACCCAGCTCTGCGGCTCGTCGATCGGCGGTTGAGTGGAGAACTTGTGCATGGTCGCGCTCTCTCTCTCGGCACCGGCGAAGTTCGCCAATTGGCGCACCAAATAGGCAAACCGCTGTCCTGCCAGGGCAGGAACGAACGTGCTGGCATCGCCCTGCCCTTCGGCGCCATGACAGCGCGCGCAATACTGTGTGTAGCTTTGCCCGCCTCTCAAGGGATGCGCATCCATCGTTAAAGCGACCTGCGTTCGATGATCCACGCGTTCTTCCGCCGTGCTGGCCCTCGCCCATGGCACCAGCGATATCGTCAATAAACCCAGGACGAGAACCGCAGGAAGTCGGATCGCAGCCATCCCTGCCGTGCTCATTGTCTACACCACCCGGGACATCGGTGCAGATTCGGTATTCACGTTCAGATAGGCATCGAACACCATCGCGACCGCCCGCATCAGGAGTTGACCCGAGGGCGTGAGCCTGATGTGCGACTCGGTCACCTCGACCAGACCGTCCGCCTGGAGGGGCTGGAGTCGCTTTAGCTCCGCCAAGAAATACTTTTCGAATTCGATTCCATGACGGAGCTGCAGGGTCTCAATATCGACCAGCCCATGGCACATGATTTGTTGAATCACCTCGCCGCGAATCCGGTCGTCCTGATCCACCGTGATGCCTCGCTCGGTCGGGAGCTGGCCCCGCTCGATCGCCGCCTCATAGTCTGCAAGGCGCTTGTAGTTCTGAAGATAGAGACTTCCGACCCGGCCAATCGCGCTGACCCCGACGCTCACCAAGTCCCGATTGGCATGCGTGCTGTAGCCTTGAAAACTTCGGTGCAGGGATAGCTGACGCCGGGCCTGTGCCAAGGTATCGGACGGCAGGGCAAAGTGATCCAAGCCGATATAGAGGTATCCCGCTGCACCGAGCTTCTCAACGGCCAGTTGCAGCAATGCCATGCGCGCTTCTGCATCGGGTAGTTCTTCTGAATGAATTCGTCGCTGCGCCTTGAACAGTTGCGGCATGTGCGCGTAGCCGTACACCGCCAGGCGATCGGGCCGCATGTCGATCACCCGAGCGAGGGTCCGGCCGAAGGTCTCGAGCGACTGCCTGGGCAATCCATAAATCAAGTCGAAATTGATGGACTGAAAACCCAGTTCGCGAGCCGCATCATAGACCTCCTGCACCATTTCCACCGGCTGAACGCGATTGACGGCGATTTGCACCTGCGGGTCGAAGTCTTGAACGCCCAAACTCACACGATTGAAACCCAATTCCTTGAGCAGCAGCAATGCGGCTCGATCCACACTGCGCGGATCGATCTCGATCGAATAATCTCGATCTGGAGCCTCGCTCAATTGAAAATTCGAGGCGAGGTTACGCATCAGTTTTACGAGCGTCGCTTTTGGCAGATAGGTGGGCGTTCCGCCTCCAAAATGCAGCTGCTCCACCACCCGCCTTGGATCGAAACATTCGCCCCGCAGTGCGATTTCTCGAGCGAGATATTGGACATAACGGTCGATGCGGCTAAAGTCGCGGGTGACAATCTTGTTGCATCCGCAGTACAAACAGGGACTGAAGCAGAAGGGAATGTGAACGTACAGGGACAAAGGGCGACGCAGCAGCGCATCCTCGCTCTTGGTCGCGGCCTGCAGGTATTCCTCGAGGCCGATTTCATCCTTGAATTGCGGCGCAGTGGGATACGAGGTATAGCGCGGCCCGGCCTGTGCATAGCGGGCCATGATGTCCGCATCGAATTTGATGTCGGTTGAACTGCTCACATCGGGCAGAATCACATGTTGCGCCCTGCGCCAACAATACGTACTTCCTCTTAAGCCCCGCTGCCCGCCCTAGATGGGAGCATGCGTGTGCGCAGCCCAGGGGGCGACAACCGTCATGATGCCGAACACGAAAAGCAAGACGCCGAAGACAGTATTGAGCCGCCGCCCCGCGCCTAAACGAAAGATCTGAGCGCTCGCAAGTCCCGCGGACATAATCGCCGGCAGCGTGCCAAGTCCAAAGCACAGCATCGTCGCTGCCCCCTTTATGGCGGTACCCGAAAGTGCCGCAACCAGCACCATGGAGTACACCAACCCGCACGGCAGCCAGCCCCACAACATTCCAAGCACGAATGAACTGCTGATTCGGTCAGCCGGTAATTTTCGCGCCAGAGGCGTAACGTGGCGCCAGAGCCGTCCGCCCAGTCGTTCTATGGGTGCCAGCGGTCGCCACGTGAACAGAACGCCGATTGCCGCGCATATCAGAACCAGGCCAGCCAACGCGCGCAGGACGAGCCCGAGAGGCTCAAGGGCGAAGAGCGCCGGCGCCATGCCGATTAAGCCGGCGCCGAGCGCGCCGGCAAACCCATAGCTTGCGAGCCGTCCGAGCTGGTAGGTCACCGAATGTGTGACGGTTACTCCGAGCGATGCGCCACTGCGGCGTACACGGAGCGTCAGGGCCCCGGAAAGACCTCCACACATGGCCAAACAATGCACGCTGCCGGCCAGACCCGCCAGGAACGCTGCGAACAATGACAACGAGCCCATCATCGGCATCACGTGATTCATGGAGGCAGCGCTTCCTTTGGACGTGATGGTGCCTGCGTGCCCTCATCGACCAGGATCTCCCAGGAGGCGACGTCCAGTTCGTCGAATTGCCCGGAACGAACCGCCCAAAAAAATCCCCAAAGACCCACGCCCACCAGTATCAAGGTCACGGGGACCAAGACAAACACAATGTTCACGACGTCGACCCTCCCAGCAGCGCGCGCGTGGCGGGCGGGATATCGAGCGGGGCCTGCCTCGAGGCTTGCGGCCCGTCAGCACGCATCAGTCGCAGCGAATTGAGCACGACCAGAATCGAACTCAACGACATGCCGATGGCAGCCATCCACGGCGGCACCCATCCAAGCGCCGCCAGTGGCATCGCAGTGAGATTGTAGCCTGCGGCCCACAATAGATTTTGCCGCATGATGGTCTTCGTGTGGCGCGCCACCTCGAAGGCTCTGGGCAGGGAGCGCAGCGAATCCCCCACCAAGATGAGATCCGCGCTCGCCATAGCGAGCGCCGAACCCCGGCTCATGGCAATGGATACCCCCGCGCCGCTCAGCACCGGCGCATCGTTGATCCCATCGCCCACCATGGCAACGAATTCGCCACGCTGCTCGAGGGCCCTGACCCGCTGCAACTTGCCGGCGGGCGATTGCCGTGCTTCGTACTCATCGATGCCACACAGCTGTGCGAGGCGACGGACAGGGCTTTCCGCGTCTCCGCTCAAGATCTCGACGCGAAGTCCGCTTGCTTTGAGCGCGTCGACGACCTCCGCACTTTCGAGTCGTACCGTATCACCGACCGTGAAGCTCGCCAGCACCTGCTGTTCACACCCAAGCAAGATGTCGCCACGATCTTCGCCCACACCGCCTGCGACGAACGCGGGTGTGCCGATGCGATAACGCCGACCCTCAACCGTACCGGCGATGCCGCCACCGACGAAGACCTCCACGTCGAGCGCAGGCGCCGGGGTGCCGTGCTCAGCCGAAAACGCCTGCGCAATGGGGTGCTCTGAGGCCGCCTCCAATGCGGCCGCGATCCGCCGACATTCTTGCTCGCTCGAGACGCCGAAACTCTCGCAACCGCTGACCGATACCTTGCCCAGCGTCAACGTGCCCGTCTTGTCGAAGACCACTCGGGTCACCTTGGCGAGGCCCTCAATGGCATCCTGATGCGTGACCAAAATGCCGCGACGTGCCAGCGCGGCATTGGCGCTGGCGACTGCGACCAAGGTCGCCAGTGAAAATGCACATGGGCAGGCCACAACGAGCACCGCCAGCGTTGCTGCGAACGCACGCGACGGATCAACGATGAGCCAGAATGCACAGACGACGAACGCCCCCAAGAGCACTCGAGCCAGAAAGCGGCTCGACATTGCATCGGCGGCGCGCGTGATGCGCGGCCGCTCCGCCTGCGCCCGCCGCAGCAGCGCCACGATGTTCGCCAGCACGGTCGCGGAACCCGCCGCGGTCACTCGCAGGCGCACCGGCGTGCCCAGATTGAGGGTGCCCGCCACCACACTGCCTCCGGGGCCCCGGGAAACCGGCAACGGCTCCCCGGTCAGCATCGACTCATCGATGAGTGTGCCACCGCGGAGGATCTCGCCATCCGCCGGGATGATCTCACCGGTTCGAACCAAGAGCTGATCGCCGCTCTTGAGCTCCGCCACGAGGACGTCGGCCAGCGGCGCCACCGGCGACGCGGATTCGAAGCGATGGGCGGTCTGCGGCATGGTGCGGCCCAGGGAGTCCGTCACGCTGTTGCTTCGATGCCGCGCTATGAGTTCGACATAGCGCGCGACCGTTAGGAAGAAAATGAACATGGTGACCGAGTCGAAGTAAACATCGCCCGCGTGCCGCCAGGTGTTGAGAAGGCTGGCGCCAAAGGCAAGCAGCAGGCCCAACGACACCGGAACATCCATGGTGATGCTGCGCGCGCCAAGCGCTTTGCACGCCCCGACAAAAAAGGGCCAGCCGCCATAGAACATCACGGGCGTCGCCACCACCATACTGACCAGACGCAGGTAGCTGCGGATGTCCGGCTCCATGCCCTGCACTGCACCGGCGTAGAGTGCTACGGCAAACATCATCACTTGCATCATGCCCAATCCCGCCACGGCGAGGCGCCGCAAAATGGCGCGCCGCTCCTCTCGCGCTTGTGTGTCGATGGCGTCAGGGGTCAAAACATGCGGGCGATAGCCCAGATCCGCAATGATTTGCAGCAAGCGCGACAGGGCCACTCTGGCATCGTCCCAAACCACGCTGGCTCGCCCGGTCGCGGTATTGACGCTGGCGCGCAAAACTCCCTCGACTCGTTCCAGCGAATGGCCGATCAGCCAGCTGCAGGCCGCGCATGTCAAACCATCGATAAGCAGTACCACCGAGCGGCCGCCGCGCTCGACGCGAGTTAGTGACTGAACGAGATGTGGCTCATCGAAATTTTTCCACTCCGTGGCCAAAGGCGCGGGCTTGAGACTCGAAGCGGTGCGAAAACGGTAAAACTCTTCGAGGTCCAATTGTGCAATCAGTTGCGCCGCGGCGCGACAGCCGGCGCAGCACACCGGCACCTCCCGACCGCGCAATTTCGCCCACAGCACGCGGCCGTCAATCAAAGGTTCGGCGCAGTGGAAACAAGTACTCGGCTCGTCCGACACGGGATCATTCCGCCGGCGGTACGATTGAATTGGCAGGGCTGCCGTGCAGGACGGGAACGGCCGGGTGCGGAGTTCGAACCTCCCGATCGGGATGAGTCAGAATCAATATCATCGTAATGATGCCGGCAATCACAGACCCCGCTGGCGGCGCGAGGGTCAGCCAGACCATCGGATGGCGGTACCAGGGCTTCGAGGTGGGATCGTTCATGTGATTACTCCGCTGACATGTCACGGCGCGAAGAAGCGCGCCCGGCTCGTTGCGTGAATGTTCGGGCTATCGAGGGCCTGGGCCACTATCCTGAAATCGCGACCACCGTGTTCGAGTCCGCCCGCGACCCGGACCCTGATCACCACGGTGCTCACAGCCTCGGGGCCGACGAGAAAGGCGGGTGCGTCGCTGTCGATCACCGCCCCGTTCAAGCCCTGTACCGCGAGCTGAAATTGGTGTCCGCGCTGATCTTTATTGATCAAGCGAATGCTGAACACATTCTCGATGCGTCCATCATCCAATTCCCGATAAAGCGTATTGCGGTCCCGTAGGACATCGAGATCAAACGGCGCTCGATGGGAAACGGCATAGGTAAATCCCGACAGGAGTGCACCGAGAATGCCTGCGTACACGAGAATTCTCGGCCGAATCAGGCGATGCGTCGCACCATCCATTTCTGCCTGGGTTGAGTAACGTATCAGGCCGCGCGCGGTGCCGACCTTGTCCATGACGGTATCGCATGCATCAATGCAGGCAGCACAGGCAATGCACTCATACTGAAGGCCTTTGCGGATATCGATGCCGGTCGGGCAGACTTGCACGCAAAGCGTGCAGTCCACGCAGTCGCCCGGCCGCCCCGCTTGCGCCGTGCGCCGCGGATGTGAAGCGCGCGGCTCACCGCGTTTGGCATCATAGGAAATGACGAGCGTATGGCGGTCGAACATCGCGCTTTGAAAACGCGCATAGGGGCACATGTATTTGCACACCTGTTCGCGCAGAAATCCGGCGTTGCCGTATGTCGCCGCGCCGTAAAAGATCACCCAGAAGAGTTCCCAAGCGCTCAGCTGTGCCGAAACCACCTCTTTCGCCAGAGTTTCGATTGGTGAAAAAAACCCCACAAAGGTAAAACCGGTGAAGGCCGCGACGCTCACCCAGAGGATCTGCTTGGCGCCCTTTCGCATGAATTTGTTGGCGGACCAGCGCGCCCGGTCGAGTTTCATCTGTTGCGACCGATTGCCCTCGGTCAACCGCTCCAACCAGATGAAAATCTCAGTCCAAACCGTCTGAGGACAGGCATACCCGCACCACAAGCGACCGGCCAGCGCGGTGAAGAAAAAAAGCGACAGCGCTGCGATGATCAGGAGCCAGGTCAACAGATAGAAATCTTGAGGAAAAAGCGTGAGACCGAAAAGATAGAACTTGCGGGCCGGCAGGTCGAATAGAATTGCCTGGCGATGATTCCACTGCACCCAGGGCAGACCGTAAAAAATTCCCAAGAGGATGGTCACCGCGAAAATTCGCAGCCTCGCAAACCGGCCGCTGACCTCGCGCGGGTAGACCTTGCTGTGCGCGGCATAGGGGGATTGAATTTCGCTCACGAGTTCCATCACGTGGCCTCGCTAGCGCTCGCGGCGCACTCTGGGGCTGGAATCGAGCATGTAGGCGGTCAAGGCAGCCCCGGTGAACGTGAACAACCAGAAGAAGAAGAACCCGGCTCCATAGGCCGCCATCCGGCCGTGGCCCAAAATCCATGGATCTATCAAACCAAAGAAAGCCGTGGTCTCCAGACTCGCCGCGAGAAATGAGGTCCATAGCGCGACGCCGACGCACTCCGTGAAGCGTGACCAGGAGCCGCCAGCCTTGCCGCGCTCTTCCATCACGGCGCGCGGGTTTGTGCGGTTGCCGGCGTCGTTTCGACCGGCGCCGAGAGACTCAGCACATAAGCCGCCAGCAGCCGCACCTTGGTCTCGCCGAGCCGCTCGAGATGCGCGGGCATGCTGTTGGTGCGACCGTTGCTGATGGATTCGCGAATATCGGCAACCGATCCGCCATGTAACCACACCTTGTCGGTCAGATTCGGCGCGCCCATCGCCGTATTCCCCCTGCCGTCGGCGCCATGACACGCGCCGCACATCGTCGTGAAGGTGGTCTTTCCGGCGCTCAACATCTCGGGTGTGGCCGGCGCCTCTGGTTGGCGGCCGCTGAGGGAGAGGACATAGGCGAGTACTTTTTCGACTCCGTCATGACCCAAAACCGGACCCCACGCCGGCATGAGGCCGCTGCGCCCATTGGCAATCGTTTGATACACCGTTTCCTCGCTGCCTCCCCATAGCCAGTCCTGGTCGGTGAGGTTGGGGAAGCCCGTCGCGCCCCGCGCATCTGAACCGTGACAGGTTGAACAATTGAGGGCGAACAGATTCTTTGCGGTGGCCATGGCCGCGGGATCCTTGGACAGGGCGAGCAGGCTCTTGCCCTTGAATGCGGCGAATCGCTGTTCCAGGGACTGGCGCGCCGCGAGGTCCTCTTCATGGTACTGGCCGATCTGCGTCCAGTGGCCCAAGCCCCGAAAATTCCCCAGGCCGGGATACCAGGCGAGATAGCACAGGCCGAATGCAATCGAGAGCAGGAACATCCACAGCCACCATCGCGGCAGCGGATTGTTGTATTCGGTCAGATCGTCGTCCCAGATGTGGGTCGTTTCCTGCGGAGCCACTTTCGCGCTGCCGCGCGCCGTCCACCAAATCAACCACAGCACCGCGGCGATATTGGCTAGCGCGATCGCTGCAATGAAAATCCCGAAACCGCGGCTCATGGCCGTCTCCGAAGGGTCGGCGGGCATTCCTCGTCATCGTTCTCCAGCGGCAATCGCGCCATGGAGTCGAATACCGGCTTGCGTCGGGCGCTCCAGGCCCAGATCGTGAGCCGAACAAAGAGGACCAAAAGAGTCAGCGTGATAAGACCTCGCGTCAGACTCATGGGGCTGCATCTCCGTGAAATTTCAGCATTTGCAAGTAATCGATGAGCGCATCCATTTCGTTGTGTCCCGCCACTTGATCCGGAGCGGCCGCAATCTCCTGATCCGTATACGGCACTCCGATGGTACGAAGCGCGCGCATTTTGGCCGCGACTTCCTTGCCATCGAGCGAGGCTTTCGCGAGCCAGGTGAATCCCGGCATGTTCGACTCGGGAACCACATCGCGCGGATTGTTGAGGTGAATGCGATGCCATTGATCCGAATACCGGCCGCCGATGCGTGCAAGATCGGGTCCCGTGCGTTTGGAACCGAATTGGAACGGGTGGTCGTACACCGCCTCACCCGCGATTGAGTAGTGGCCATAGCGCTCCACTTCCGCTTCGAGCGGGCGCACCATCTGGGTGTGACACAGATAGCAGCCCTCGCGCACGTACACGTCGCGGCCCGCCAGGGCCAGGGGCGGATAGGGCTTGATACCCGGCGACGGCGCAATGACCGACGCTTGGAAGCACAGCGGGACGATTTCCACCAAACCGGCGACGCTGATCACCACGGCGATCAGCGTGCCCAATAACCATGCATTCTTCTCAACGAACTCGTGATTCATCTACTGGTCCTCATCCCACCGCCGCTGCCGGCAGCGGCGCGACCTGCTTTTCCGGTACAACGGTTTTGATGACGTTGTAGAGCATCAGGAACATCCCAATCAGGAAGAGAATTCCGCCGCCCAAACGCACCATGTAATAGGGATAAGTGGCCTTCAGCGACTCGACGAAGGTGTAGGTCAGGGTGCCGTCAGGGTTGGTCGCACGCCACATGAGCCCTTGCATCACCCCGGCAATCCACATCGCGGTAACGTACAAAACGACACCGATGGTGGATATCCAGAAATGCACATCGATGAGCCGCACGCTCCACATTTCCTTGCGACCCCAGAGTTTCGGAATCAAGGCGTACATCGAACCGATGACCATGAAGGCCACCCAGCCCAAGGCACCGGAATGAACGTGCCCGATGGTCCAATCGGTGTTGTGCGACAACGCATTCACGGTCTTGATGGACATCATGGGTCCTTCGAATGTCGACATGCCGTAGAAGGACAACGAGACGATCAAGAATTTCAGAATGGGATCGGTGCGCAGTTTGTCCCAGGCGCCCGAGAGAGTCATGATGCCGTTGATCATGCCGCCCCACGAAGGTGCCAGCAGAATCACGGAAAACACCATGCCGAGAGACTGGACCCAATCCGGCAGCGAGGTGTAGTGCAGGTGGTGCGGGCCGGCCCACATGTAGATGGAAATCAACGCCCAGAAATGCACGATCGACAGGCGGTACGAGTAAATGGGCCTGCCGGCCTGCTTGGGCACGAAGTAGTACATCATGCCCAGGAAGGCTGCGGTCAGGAAAAATCCCACGGCATTGTGGCCGTACCACCACTCGACCATGGCATCGACCACGCCCGAGTAGATGACATACGACTTGGTGAGCGACACCGGGATCGCCAAATTGTTGATGATGTGCAGCACCGCGATGGTGATGATGTAGGCGGCGAAGAACCAGTTCGCGACATAAATGTGTTTGATCTTGCGCTTCGCCAGCGTGCCGAAGAACACGATGCCATACGCGACCCATACCACCGCAATCAAAAGGTCGATGGGCCACTCGAGTTCGGCATATTCCTTGCTTTGCGTAATCCCGAGCGGCAATGTAATGACCGCGAGCACGATCACGAGCTGCCATCCCCAAAACGTGAAGTTCGCGAGCCGGCCCGCGAACAAACGCACCTGGGAAGTGCGTTGCACGATGTAGTAGGAGCTCGCGAACAATGCCGAACCGCCAAAGGCGAAGATCACGGCGTTGGTATGCAAGGGCCGCAGGCGTCCATAGCTCAAGTACGGTAAGTTGAAGTTGAGGTTGGGCCAGATGAGTTCCGCGGCGATCAGGACCCCCACGGCCATGCCGACGACGCCCCATATGATGGTCATGATCGCAAACCGGCGCACCACCGTATCGTTGTAGTTCACGGCGGGCTTCACGGTCATGGGCGCACTTTCCATCGTCGTACCTCGGTCGCACGTCTGGTGGCGCGAATCGTATTGATAGGTGCGGCTGTCAGGTATCAGGAAGTGCCACGAGGAAGTAGGTACTGTCCTCGAGCGATTTGCAGCATCCCTGCGGTCCGGCGCCGGGCCGGTCAGCCTCGTATTTTCTTCAGCTTTTCGAGCTGCCGCTTGGCATTCTCATAGGCCGAATGCAGGGGATTGCCGGCTTCGGTGTGCGAGCTTTCAGCGTGAATCTGCGCGCCCGGCACGCTCACGTGAATCTTGACCTGATACGGCGCGATGGCGCCGGGCGCGGCGCCGTTGCCCTCGAACGCAATGTGGCATGCCGTCATTCGCTGATGCAGATGTTGAAGCCGGCTGCCGATGTCCCGCGCGCAAGATTCCAGGGCGCCCGATCGGGGCAATTGGCGAAAACTCATCGTGACAAGAGCACTCATGTCCGCAGTATCGGCGCCCGTCCGCGCGCGCGATATACGTGGATTCCGATGGGCCAATGCGCCGTTCTTAGGACTCGCCGGAAATGCTCATTTGCAGCTTGACCAGATGTGCTACGGAACGTGCGCCCATCTTTTCCATGACCTTGGCGCGGTGGATCTCCACGGTACGCTCGCTCAATCCCAGATCGATGGCGATGACTTTGTTGGCCGCGCCATCGACCACCAGTTCCATCACCTGCTTTTCGCGAGGTGTGAGCGATTCGAACCGTTGCAGCACATCGGCGCGAAGCGCCAGCGTGCTGCGGTTCTCTCTATCCATCTTCAACGCGTGGTTTATGCGGTCAAGCAGATCCTGATCGCGGAAGGGCTTCTGAACAAACTCAAACGCCCCTTCCTTCATTGCCTGAACAGCCATGGGCACATCGCCGTGACCGGTAATGAAGATCACCGGCATCATCGATCCCATTCGGTTCAAATGCTGCTGTAATTCGAGCCCGCTCATGCCCGGCATGCGGATATCGAGGACCAGGCAGCCGGCGGAATCGGTCTTGAACCTGTCCAAAAACTCCCGGGGGCTCGCGAAGGCGGCGGTTTTATAGCCCACGGTATTCAAGAGCAGACTCAAAGCGCGGCGCATCCCGTCGTCATCGTCCACTACATAGACTGTCGCGGCGTGCACAGCGTCTTCTGCCTTGGCCATGCTTGCTCTCTTTTAGGAAGCCACAATGGGCAAACGGAACCAGAAGCGGCTCCCCGCGGGAATACCCTTCTCAAAACCAATCGTCCCCTCGTGCGCCTCGACTGTCGCACGGCTCGATGCCAGCCCCAGACCTGTTCCGCCCGCCTTGGTGGTGAAAAATGGCCGAAATACCTTGTCGGCAAGCTCGGCTGCAATTCCCGCGCCCGAATCCAGGATGCTGGTCTCGACGGCATAGCGATCGGCTTGCACCTCAATGCGGACCTGAGATCCTGAGTTCTGAACGCTGGCCTCGAGCGCGTTGTGTACCAGCGAAAAAAGAACCAGCTGAATCCTCAGTCGATCCACACAGACCTCCGGCAAGGGCGACCGCACATCGACTTCGAGTCCGATGTCTGCCGCCTGCGCCAGGACTTGCAACGCCGGCACCAGTTCTGAAACCAGCTCGGACATCTGACATCGAGTGCGTATCGGTTCCGCGTGATCGAACAATCTTCGAATCCGGCGGATTCCCTCTCCTGCGCTCAGGGCCTCCTGATTGATCTGCTGAAACACCTCCCTTGCCCGGGACACCATGGGTTCGGGACGGTTGAGCAGTCGATCGCCGGCTTGACTGAACGTGGCGATCGCCCCAAGCGGCTGATTGAGCTCATGTGCGATACCACTGGCCATTTCCGCGAGCGCAGCGATACGCGAGAGCTCCATGAGCCGGTTAAGAATGGCCTCCGATCCCGAGTCACCCTTGAATTCGTCCAAATGTCACCCTATCGCTGCGATGCCGAGCGTCAAATACGATAAAAAAAGCGGTCTCTGGGACTTGCACACAGTCTGCCCGATGATCCGGTGCCTTTCTCTCGGGGCTTTCCGAACAGAACTGCGCCTTGTCCTTAAGCGGATGCCACACATTCTAAGCTCGTGATAGGCTTACGCACTGCCCCCGTCTTGACCCTCGGTCGCTCACAGAGCTATGAATAAAATCGCCTCCATCTCGGAGCAGTTGCTGCAATTCTCCCCGGACGCGCTCATCGTAGTCGATTTTCAGGGAATCATCCTCTTCGCCAACGCCACCTCGCGGGCGCTTTTCGGCTATTCACGCGAGCAGCTGATCGGACACTCCATTGACATGCTGGTGCCGGAGCGATTTCGGTTTCGGCACGGCGCCCACATGGCGGGATTCCTGCGGGACCCCACGGCGCGGGAAATGGGAGCGCGCATCATCGATCTTTTCGCGCGGCGCGCGGATGGCAGCGAATTTCCCGCCGGCATCCGTCTCGCGCCCATGCATGACGGTGAAAAGACCTTTGTCGCCGCGGCAATTCGGGATATGACCGAGCGGCGGGCCATCAACGACGCGTTGGTGGCCGCACGAGAAGAAGCCGATCGTGCCAACCTGGCCAAAACTCGCTTTCTCGCAACCGCCAGCCACGATTTGCGCCAGCCGCTGCAAACCATTCGCCTGCTCAATGCTTCGCTGTTGACGGTTACACCGGAGACTGCGGAACACTACGACTTGTTGCGACGTCAGGAATCGGCCATCGACAGCGCAAGCCGGATGTTGAATTCCCTGCTCGACATCACGCGGCTCGAGTCCGGCGCCATCGAACCACATCTGTCCCCCGTGAACCTGGCTTCAATCTTTGCCGATTTGCAGCGGGAGTTCGAACCCTCCGCGCTCGCCAAGGGTCTGCGCCTCGAATTCACCCGGACATCCAAGGTTGTGACCAGCGATAGAATTCTATTGAATCAACTTCTGCAAAATGTCATTGGAAATGCCCTCAAGTACACTGACACCGGCGTCATCAAGGTCGCAGAGTCAATGGATTCGGACGGCTTGGTGCTCAGGGTCGAGGATACGGGTAGCGGCATCCCCGTTGAGAAATTGGACCGCATTTTCGACGAGTACTACCAAATCGACCAGACGGGTATGCAGCGTTCGGGCGTGGGCCTGGGACTCGCCATCGTTCGCGAGGTATGCCGTATTCTGGGGTATTCGGTTGCCATCAGCTCGGATCTTGGCCGGGGCACGGTCGTTCGCGTGCGCATCCCGCTTCAGAAGATGGGCGCCGACGCGCTTCCCGAGCGTTCGCCGGAACCCCTGCCTGCCATGCACGCAACAAACTCCTGTCGCATCGTGCTGCTGGAGGATAACGACTCGGTTCGCGCAGCAACGGAGCTGTTCCTGACCCTCGAAGGCCACGAAACTCAAAGCGCCGCAAGCGTCGCCGATGCCGAAGCGTTGCTGACCAATTTGCGTCCGGGCGATTTGCTGATCTCGGACTACCATTTGAACGGCGCCCTCACCGGTCTCGACGTATTGGAGCAGGTCCGCGCCCGATATCAGCGGCCGGTTCCCGCGATTCTCTTGAGCGGCGATCTGCAGTCCATGATGCGAGTCGTGAAGACTTCAATCCCACACTGTCGGTTCTTGAGCAAACCCGTTGATACGCGCGCGCTCCTCGCCGCAATTTCCGAACTCTGCGGCAGCTCGCCATCCCCTTCGGAATGACCCTTAGTTTGGGTTGAATCTACGTATTTATGTCGCGCCGCGCGGATAGTACGTTTTCCGGAATGGATGCCGATGATATGCAAACCCCGACATTTGATGGCGTATTGGCGCAGCGCGGCTATGCGCTGAACAAAATGTGCTATTCGTTCAATCAGGCGGCGAATCGGGCCGAATTTCTGCGAGATGAGGACGCATACTGCGCCAAATTTGAGCTTACCAAACCCCAGAGACTGGCCGTCCAGCGCCGCAATGTACTCGAAATGTTGGAGGCCGGCGGGAACATCTATTACCTCGCCAAGCTCGCGGGCATCCTGGGCTTGAATGTGCAGGACATTGGCGCGCAGCAAACCGGCACAAGCGTTGAAGCCTTCAAGTCCAAACTCCTGTCGTCAGGTAACTAGATCGTGGCGCGCATCGGCGGGGCGATTACGACATCACACGTGCCGGCGATTGGCGGCGCGATTGCACGCGGACTTCAGAAAGATCCCTATTGGAAGCCCTTCTTTGATGGATTTAAGGCCGTACATGACTGGCTCGATGTAGTGCGTCCCGATGTCGTAGTCGTTTTCTACAATGATCATGGACTGAATTTCTTCCTGAATAACATGCCGACCTTTGCAGTCGGCGCGGCGGATGAGTATCGCTATGCCGATGAAGGATGGGGAATACCCGCAATGTTTCCGCCGTTCCCAGGACAGCGGCAACTCTCGTGGCATATCATCGAGTCGCTGGTGCACGACGAGTTCGACATCGCCACGTGCCAGGAGATGTTGGTCGACCATGCATTTGCGGTGCCGATGTCACTGTTGTGGCCAGGCGCTGTGTCGTGGCCCGTCAAGACCGTGCCCATCGCCATCAATACCGTTCAGCACCCGCTTGCGTCGGCTGCACGCTGTTTCAGGCTGGGTCAGGCGGTGGGTCGCGCCATCGAGGCATTCGCAGCCGACATGACGGTCGTGATCCTGGGAACGGGCGGTCTATCGCACCAACTTGAGGGAAAGCGTGCGGGATTTATCAACAAGGAATTTGATTTGCTGTGCATGAACAAGCTGGTGGATGAACCGCTGGAGCTGACGCGATATTCGAACAGAGAGCTGGTCGAGCTCGCAGGATCCCAGGGAGTGGAGATATTGATGTGGCTCGCGGCCCGTGGCGCGTTGACGGGCCAAGTATCCCGCGTGCACAGCAACTATCATATTCCCATATCCAATACCGCCGCGGGTCTCATGGTCATGTCGAATCGCAACGTTTTGGAGCGAACTCAACCTCAAGCCGAACTTGCGAGAACCTAGCGGATTGAGCGCATGCGGCCGCGCGATCGGCGGGGCCTCATGCTGCGCCTGCTTGGGCGCGGGAATTCGCAAAACCTAGGTATGTGTCCCGATGCGCGGGCCGACGAATCCGCTATCGTTCTTGCAACAGGAGCGATTCGATATGAACACCAACATGAGTCCCATCGACCAGTTAATTCGAATCATCATCGGCGTAACCGCGGGATGGGAGTACCTGATCGTGCCCTCTCATCATTGGTGGTTGATTCTGTTTTCCTTTGGTTTCTTGATGAGCGGGTGGCTCGGTAGTTGTCCCATTTATGGATTATTCGGCCTCAGTACGTGCAGGGCCAAGCCGCAGACCGATGAGTTGACCCATCGGCCGTCACGGTAGCGGCGCGCTGCCGGCAGCCGGCCCGCATCCGGCGACGCCTTGCGGCAAGTACGTATTCCCTTTTTCCTTTGCGCTGCAAAGAATGAACACATAATCGTTCTTGTGTGAGCAAAGGGATACCTCCAATGATCGGACTTCGCAGCTTGATTTGCACCGTATTTGCCACGGGTTTTTGCTTGCTATTGGCGGCGCCGAGCCGGGCTGTTCCGAGCTTCGCCCGACAAACGGGAATGACCTGCGCAGCCTGCCACACCGTGTTTCCCGAACTGACTCCTTTCGGGCGCGAATTCAAATTGAACGGCTATGTTCTCGACAACATCAAGCAGGTTACGGGCATCGACCTCAATTCTCGTGAGACTTTATCGATCAATCAAATACCGCCGATCAGTCTCATGTTGCAGGTTTCCTATACGCACACCAGCGCGGCACTTCCAGACAGCGCGGTCAGCGGCGCTCTCGCCAAGGACGGCGACTTGCTATTTCCGCAGCAGTTGAGCTTCTTTTATGCAGGAAAAATTGCCGACGGCCTGGGAGCTTTCATACAGGTGACTTACGACGGCGCGGAAGATCACTTCGGTTTCGACAACACGGATGTGCGTTATGCGCACCACTTGTCCTTTGGCGGTGCCAATGGCAATAACCACGAATTGATTTTGGGCGTTACCCTCAATAACAACCCAACCGTGCAGGATGTTTGGAACACGACGCCGGCGTGGGGATTCCCATATTCCGGGAGCAGCGTATCACCCACGCCGATGACCTCGGCGAAGATCGACAGCGGCGCGGGCGCCCTCGGCCAGTCCGTGGGCGGCCTTGGGGTATATGTGTGGTTCGATGATCACTTCTACGCGGAGATCACGGATTACATTGCGTCGATCCCAGGCGGTGCTCATCCACTCGATAGCACGCAAGGCAACGTGGTCCATGGCAATTCGCCGTACTGGCGCTTGGCTTACGAGCGGCGCTGGGACCGCAATTCGATCGAGATCGGCGCTTACGGCCTCAGTTCCAGCGTACATCCGGGAAGCGCCAACGGGATCACCACCGCGCTGGCGGGTCCCATAAATAAGTATAAGGACACCGCCGCCGACATTCAGTACCAGTTTATTGGCGAAGATCACCTCTTCACGTTCCTCGGAACCTACATCCACGAGAACCAGACGCTCGACGCCAGCTATTACAATCAATTTTCGTCCAACCCGTCGAACACTCTCAATACGACTAAGCTGACGGCTGAATACTATTATCAGAGACGAATTGGCGGGTCGATAAGCTACTTCGACATCACCGGCAGCACTGATCCGCTGCTTTATGCGCCGGCATCGGTCACGGGCAGCGCGAACGGCAGTCCTGACTCAAACGGCTATATTCTCGAGGTGAATTACCTGCCCTGGCTCAATACGAAGCTGCAGGCACAGTATGTCGGTTACCAGAAGTTCAATGGCCAGAACGGCAACAACCCCGGCGGCTATGACGGCAGCGGCCGCAGCGCTGCCAACAACAACACCTTGTACTGTTTGGTCTGGCTGAATTTCTGATTTGGAAAAGCGAGGATCTATGAAGTTACAGTATCTTGTCGCCTTTGTGATGAGCGTTCCGGTGTGCCTGAGCGGAGTCGCGAGGCCTGCCGATGTCCCCGCCGAGGCGCCCGCAGTGACCATGACCGACGCGCAGAAAGCCGCCCTGCACAAGACCATTGAAACGTGCGGCACGTGTCACGGCGCCAACGGCCGCAGCATCGCACCGACATTTCCGAATTTGGCGGCACAGACTGCGCCCTACATTGAATTGCAGTTGCACGCTTTCAAGGACCAATCGCGCGCCGATCCCGACGCGCAGGCTTACATGTGGGGTATGGCATCGCAGCTCAGTGACACCATGATCAGCGGTCTCGCCAATTATTTTTCCGCGCAGCCGGCGGCGCCGGGTAACCCCGGCAACCCCACGCTCATCGCGCAGGGGAAACACATCTACGAAGAAGGCGTGCCGGCGCGGCAAATTCCACCCTGTGCCAGCTGTCACGGCCCACGCGCCCAAGGCATGGCGAGTTTTCCCCGTCTTGCCGGTCAACACGCGCCGTACTTGCTCAAGCAACTTCTGGTGATCCAAAGTGTGCTGCGCACGGCGCCCGTGATGCATGGAGTGGTCAAAGACCTAAGCAGGGATCAGATGCAAGCGGTGGTTGCCTATCTTGAATCGCTCTAGGCGCGATGTTTGGTCTCTAGGCGCGATGTTTGGTCGATTCGGTCAGCCGAACGCGATCATCAAGGCGCGGGTCCGCGCCGCACCGAGGACTATGTTGCTTGCAAGGCGGCGCAGGTGGGGATCTACGTGAATTCCGAGGCCCCGATGATAAGTATGTCGCAATCCAACGACTCCAAAATAGTTGCGGCGGCGCTGCCAACAAACATGCGGTGCCAACTATGGGGCAAGGTACCCAGCACCGTTAAGTCGGCATTGGTTTGCTTAACGATTTGTCTCAAGCAGTCGTGCGGTGTCCCCACCTCGACGTGAAGATGTTGCGGCGACACACCGTAAACGCTCACCAAGCTTTCAATCTGGCCGTATCTAAGAGTATTTTCGACCTGCAGGGCTTCCGAATATGCGTGCGATACGCTGCGCCGGGCCGCCCCGACGATTGCAGCGAACGCCACCGGAATATATGTGTGGACGACATGCAAATCGCCCTTCAGAACGTCGGCCAACGATGCGGCGAAATCCAGAATGCGATGATTGGACGCGACAGCCATTTCGTCGTTCAATTCGAGAGCTGTGACGACAATGGGCGACTTGCCCCATGTTTTCGTTTTCGTCAGGAGCAACGGCATTGAACAACCCCGCATCAAATGCCAATCGGTATTTCGGGCGAAGGTCCGCCTTGCGGAGGATTGAGGGTGCGTATTTTTGATGACCAGATCCGCATCGGACCCCCGCAAATAGTCCAGGAGCGTGTCGGGCACGGACCTGCCGTAAATGATGCGAACGGTAACCTTCGTCCCTTGTGCACTCAGGGGTCCTGCCAACTCGTCGAGCAAATCCAGAAGTTCAGTATTATTGGGATGCGGGCGCCGGTCGGCCGGCGCTAGTTGGTCATTGAGCGCCGACGCGATTTCGCATATCAGCAATTCCACTGAAGCATTACAAAGGCGGGCCAAATGCGCCGCCTTGTCGACGGCGGCCTGTCGCCCTTTTGTTGTTGGATCAACAACAACCAAAATGTGGTTGATTTGATTCATAGGTCCTTACGCTGATTATGGCGACCATCGGTCGTTTCGCACATAAGGGGATGCGCGTACTTGAGCCGGGTGGCTACAGACACCTAGCCGCATCCGTAGGGTTACGGATGCCTATCGCGACGCGGAAATCAGGCTACTGAGGCTTTGGCACAGCCATCTCATCCGCCGGCAGCGGCAAGCGGATATCCACTACCTTTTCGCCGCGAAATAGGAACGTGTAGGTCTTGAATCCGACGTAGCTATCGCGGGAATTCTTGGCGCTGATCGTCGCTTTGACTTTCCAACCATATGTTTTTGTCTCGCGCATCAATAAGGTGCCGGTGACCGACGTCATGTAACCCTGCTCTGGGTCGGTAATCTCCCGATACTGAATGGAATCCGGATACTTCAGGTGTCCCTGGAAGTAATTTCTGATCGCCTCTTTGTAATGGATTGGCATCTCGCCGAACTTGGTAACCACGCCGACCGTTTGCGACGGCGGCCCGGTGTCGGAAGCTGCGATGGGCGGCAGCGGCGCGGGACTCGCAAGCGCCGCGGCGGCTGGGACCGCCGGTGAAGCGCCTGGCGCGCTTTCCAAGTTTGCTGCCGGCGGCGCCCCGATGGGTTCATCCAAGTTCCAGGTGTCGATCATGCACTTCCAGGTTCCGTCCGCTTGCTTTCTCCAGATCTCGAGGCGTCGGCCTCGATCCGATATCAGCGCCCCGTGCGAGTCCCCAAAACGCAGTTCGTAAGCATCCAGAACGAGAGCCTTCTCGCCCGACCGGGCCACTACCACTTTTGTCGGACTCCAGGTAACCGAGAGGTGGGGCAGCGCCAGCAGGTTGCTCACCGAATGGCGAAGAAGTTCCTTTTCGCTCGTGAGTTCCTCGTTGGGCAAAAGGACCACCGCGTCGGCAGCGTAGAACGCCATCCATGCGTCGACGCTGGCGCTGTTTACAGACGCGGCCCAATCGGCGTCGGCTTTGCGCACTGCTGCCTCGAGCGCCGCCAGATCAGTTGCGGGCTTGGCCGCGAGGTTCGGCTGATGAGCAGACAGTAAGGTCAAAAATGCAAGAAGACCCAGCGGTCCATTTTTCATTCGCAGTTCCCCAACGATCGGCATGTGCGGCGCGCCTACTTTAGTAGTTCTGGATAATGATGGCGGCTCAGATTTTCGCAACCTAGGTTGCGCACGACGGGCTCCAAATGACATGACGTCCGTCCCGCGAGACGCACTTGATATTATTTATCTAGTTAATTAATATCGGTTTCATGGCCCCTGCCCGCGCAACCCGCCGCCGCATCGGGCGTCCTCACACGGTCCCCGGCGTCGACGCCCGTGAGCTATTGCTTGATGCTGCCGTGACGTTGTTCGCGGAGCAGGGAATCGCGGGGACGACCATCGCAGAGATCGCGGCCAAGGCCAGAGTCACGCCTGCAATGGTCCACTACTACTTCACCAACCGCGGTCGGATGCTGGACGCGATCGTCAAGGAGCGGCTTTTGCGCTCCATCACTGCTGTGTGGTCGCCGGTGACAGAGGATCGAGAGGTCGTGCCGATGCTGCGCGGACTGGTGCAGCGGATCCTGACGGCGACGGAAGTCAGCCCGTGGCTACCCTCTCTGTGGCTGCGCGAGATTGTGAGCGAAGGCGGTCAATTGCGAGCGCGACTGCTGAGGCTGGCGCCCTTCGAGTACATTCGCCATCTGATCGGCACCGTAACGACCGCTCAAGATCGCGGCGAGATCAATCCGCAACTCGAACCACGCCTGGTTCTGTTGTCGGTGATTGGGCTAACCCTGCTGCCACTCGCCATCGTCAACACGTGGAAGGACATGCCCGTGATAACGCAGGGCGTCACTCGCAAGGACATTGCGCGCCATGCCGAGGTGCTGCTCGTCAGCGCCTTCTCGACGCCGTCTCATTGGCACCCAGCAACGGAGTAAGGAAGGCAATGACTTCAGTGCGCAACCGATTGATGTTCCTGTCGCTGGCACTTGTGTTGGCCGGGTGTTCAGGCTCTCGGACGGAGAGCTATCAGGGCTACGTGGAGGGTGAGTTCGTCTATCTTTCGTCATCGCAGCCA
Organism: uncultured Gammaproteobacteria bacterium; assembly: GCA_963831765.1. Taxonomy (GTDB): domain Bacteria; phylum Pseudomonadota; class Gammaproteobacteria; order Steroidobacterales; family Steroidobacteraceae; genus Bog-1198. Next base: position 378,948 of record CAWHRH010000004.1, on the reverse strand, counting down.
GGGCATCTCGAACGCCTGTCGGCAGCGCGCGGCCAACAAGTGAAGAGCGATGCGCCGCTTTTTTCGCTGGAAGCCACGGAAGAGAAGGCCGAGCAGCAGCAGGCGCAGCACCAGCTCGCGACCGCGGAAGCACAATTCGCGGACCTCCAGACCGGTAAGCGGACGCCGGAACTCGAGGTAATCCGCGCCCAGTTGCTGCAGGCTGAAGCTTCAGCCCAGAAGTCGGCTCTTCAGCGACAGCGCGATGAGGCGCAATTCCGTGCCGGCGGCGTCTCGCGCGAGCAGCTCGAGGCTACGGTCGCGCAGGCGAGCAGCGATGCGGCGCGGGTTCGCGAACTGCAGAGCCAGGTCGACGTCGCAAGGCTTCCAGGGCGCGAACAGCAACTCAAGGCGCAGACCGGTCAAGTGCAGGCTGCCCGTGCCTTGTTGGCGCAAGCTGATTGGCGTCTCGCTCAGAAGTCCGTCTCGGCGCCTCGTCAAGGTCTGGTCTACGACACGATGTACCGCGAAGGCGAATGGGTCGCCGCCGGCAACCCCGTGGTGCGCATGTTGCCGCCGCAAAACATCAAGGTTCGATTCTTTGTGCCGGAGGCTCTCCTGGGAAGGCTTGCGGTGGGCGGTGCGGTGAGTCTGTCGTGTGATGGGTGCGCCGCCGATCTACCGGCCACCATCACCTACGTTTCCTCGCAAGCGGAGTACACACCGCCGGTGATCTACAGCAACGAGACCCGCGGGAAACTGGTCTTCATGATTGAGGCACATCCTTCCCCGGAGGACGCCGAGAAACTGCACCCGGGTCAGCCCATGTCCGTCAGGCTGCGATGAACGCAATCCCGATGCCGGCGATTGACGTGCGCGGGCTTAACAAGAGCTTCGGCCAGAAGCACGTGGTCACCGATCTGTCGCTGCAGGTTCAAAAGGGGGAGATCTTCGGCTTCTTGGGGCCCAACGGCAGCGGCAAGACCACATCAATTCGCATGATGTGCGGCTTGCTTACCCCTGACTCGGGCAGCGGAACGTGTCTGGGCTACGACATTGTGCGGCAGAGCGAGCAGATCAAGCGCCATGTCGGTTACATGACGCAGCGGTTCTCTTACTGGGACGATCTCTCAATCCGCGAAAACCTCGATTTCGTCGCGCGCGTTTACGAGATGCCGGATCGGAAGCAGGCGGTGGAGCGGGCCCTCGAGGGCCTGGGATTGAAGGACCGCGCCGATCAGCTCGCCGGTGCTCTTTCAGGGGGCTGGAAACAGCGCCTCGCATTGGCTGCTTGCACGCTGCACCAACCGCAGTTGTTGCTGCTCGATGAGCCGACCGCGGGCGTTGATCCGACCGCGCGCCGGGATTTCTGGGAAGAGCTGCATCGGCTTGCCCAGGAAGGTATTTCGGTCCTCGTGAGTACCCACTACATGGACGAGGCCGAGCGATGCCACAAGCTGGCATACATCGCCAGCGGAAGGCTCCTGGTACAAGGCACCGCGGCTGAGGTGATCGCCGGCCAGAACTTAAGTACTTGGACGATTCACGGCGGGCATCTCGCAGCTTTGTCCCACCAGCTGCGTAGCGCCCCAGGCGTTGATCAGACCGTGGTGTTCGGTTCATCGCTCCACGTGACCGGTCAAGATGCGGCCGCACTGGAAAAGTCAGTCACCGAGGCCGCACAATCGGCGGGACTCAAGACGGAGCGTATCGAGACCGGGCTCGAGGACGTGTTCATCTTCCTGATGAACCGGGAAGCCGCTTCTGATCGAAAGTCCGCGTGATGAAACAGCACGACTTCTTCTCGGGCGCGCGCTGGTGGAGTGTCGTCGGCAAGGAATTTCTGCAACTGCGACGTGATCGCATCACGTTTGCGATGATTGTGATGATTCCCATTGTGCAGCTGACCCTCTTCGGCTATGCCATCAATTCCGACCCCAAGCACCTGCTGACCGGCCTTCTGGTACAGGATCACAGCGAGTTTACCCGCACGTTTATCGAGAGCATGAAGGCCTCTGACTATTTCGACGTCGTCGGTGAACTACCCGATGAGGAGACCGCGCGCCGACAGCTTGCTCGGGGCAAGCTGCAATTCGTACTCAGCATTCCCACGGATTTCACGCGTCGGCTGTTGCGAGGTGAACGTCCCTCGCTGCTGCTGGAAGCCGACGCCACGGATCCCGCCGCCACCGGCAACGCGTTGGCGGCCGCCATACAGTTGCCGCAATCGGTCGCGACCAAGGATCTTACGGGGCCGCTGGCGAGGCTCGCCGGGGGCGCCTCCCCATTTGATGTCAGCGTGCATCGCCTCTACAACCCAGAAGGGATCACGCAATACAACATTGTGCCAGGCCTGATGGGTCTGATCTTGAGTCTGACGCTCGTCATGATGACCGGACTTGCGATCACCCGCGAGCGTGAGCGCGGCACCATGGAAAACCTGCTCGCGATGCCGATTCGTCCGATCGAGGTGATGAGCGGCAAGATTGTGCCCTACATTTTCATCGGCCTGATCCAGATCACTATCATTATGTTGGCCGCGCGAATCATGTTTCATGTGCCCTTCGAGGGAAGCCTGATAACACTGTACTGCGCCGCACTTCTTTTTATCGCGGCCAATCTGACCGTAGGCATCTCCCTGTCCTCGCTGGCCCAGAACCAGCTGCAAGCCATGCAGCTGGCAATCTTCTACTTCCTCCCGAACATTCTGCTCTCCGGATTCATGTTCCCTTTCCAGGGAATGCCGCGCTGGGCGCGCTTCATCGGCGAAGCCCTCCCCCTTACCCACTTCAATCGTCTGGTGCGCGGGATTTTGCTGAAAGGAAGCGGCTGGGCCGATCTTCGGGGCGACATCTGGCCGATAGGACTCTTCATCATTGTCTTGATGTTCGTGGCCGTTCGGTTCTATCGCAAGACTCTTGATTGATTAAGAGGATCGTTATGCGCATCCATTACTTGGTTTTCGTCCTTGCGAGTCTCGTGTCGGCCTGCGCGGTGGGCCCCAACTTTCAGCGCCCCACTCCACCAAGCACGGAGCGATACACCGGCCCCGAGCAGCCGGAAATGACCGTGGCCGCCGTTGGCGAAGGCGGTGAGCCGCAACACATCGCCAGTGGCGCTGTGGTGCCCTCTCGATGGTGGGAATTATTCCAGTGTGATGCCTTGAACGAGCTGGTGCAGTCGGCGCTGGCGCACAGCCCCACGCTGTTGGCAGCGCGCGCGCGCCTGCATGAAGCTCAGGAGGATCTCAGCGCGCAAACGAACAGTACCCGATATCCTGCCATCGACGGACAGCTCGGCGTGAGCCGGCAAAAGATCGATCCTGCGGCTTTCGGCTTTGCAAATGCCCCCAGCGAGCCGCCATTCACTCTATTCAACGCCCAAATTAATGTTTCCTACACGCTGGACTTGTTCGGCGGGAACCGCCGCATGATCGAGGCGATGGGCGCCCAAACCGAGTATCAGGCTTATGAAACCGAAGCGGCACAGCTGACGCTTGCCGCGAACGTGGTCTCCGCCGCAATCCGGCAGGCCGACTTGCAGGCGCAGATCGACTACACCCAGGAAATACTGCGCGCGCAGAGTCAGCAGCTTGCCATCGGCGAGGAGCGCCACCGGGTAGGCGGCATCGCTTTGCAGGACCTGCAAAACCAGCGTAGTGAGCTTGAGCAGACTCGTGCGAAGTTGCCAGGCCTGCAAGCTCAGCGGCAGCAAGTTGACCATCAGCTTGCGATTTACACGGGGATCACACCCTCCGAGGCAGCCATCCCTCGCTTCGCTCTGAGGGACCTTCGGCTGCCAAGCGAGTTGCCTCTCACTCTGCCCTCAGATCTGGTGCGAACGCGGCCTGACGTGCGCGCTTCGGAAGCCCTTTTGCACGAGGCCGGAGCGAATATTGGCGTTGCCACGGCAAACCTATTTCCGCATCTCAGCATCTCAGGCTATGTAGGCTCGGACCGAACTCAAATGTCTGATCTCGTGGATGGCGCGAACGTGTGGAGTATCGGCGCGACTCTGATGCAGCCGATCTTCCATGCCGGCGAATTAAGGGCGAGAAAACGCGCTGCAGGAGCAGCTTACGATGCAGCGGCTCAAGCATACGAGGAGACCGTACTGGAGTCGCTGCAGCAGGTAGCGGACTGCCTTCGAATTCTCGAAGCCGATGCGAGCATCTTGCAGGCGCGTTCGGCTGCGTCCATCGATGCAGGCGCCAGTTACGGAATCGCTCAGCAGCGCTTTACTGCCGGTGGAATCAGTGAATTCTCGCTGCTGGATGCACAGCGCACCGAGCTGCAGGCGTCGCTTGACCGCAGTCACGCTGAAGCGCAACGGTATGCCGACTCCGCGGCTTTGCTTCATGCCGTGGGTGGGAAATTGCAAAATTGATGGAACGGGACCGGATATTACCGACGCAGATCTGCGCAGTCAGATGACGGATACGGGTGCCTTGAAGGCAAAGGCAAAGAAGGCCGCAACAGCAAGGAAAGCGAACGCCACGAGATAATTCCACGCAAGCTTCTCTTTGAGAAAGAAGATCGCAAACAGGATAAAGACCGAGATCGTGATCACCTCTTGAATGATCTTGAGCTGAAATCCCGAAAACCGGACAAAGCCGAATCGATTGGCGGGCACCGCCAAACAGTACTCGAGCAATGCAATACACCAGGAAATTAAAATTGCCTTCCAGAGAGGCCAGTCATGACCGTATTTGAGATGCCCGTACCATGCGAAGGTCATGAAAATGTTTGACAAGCATAGAAGCGCTACGGTGGTCATTGTTCGATGGTCTCTGCGGGAACGTACGTCAGCCTGATCACATCCTCGCCAATTAGATCGCTGGTCACAAGGCGCAGCGGCGGCCGCGGGCCGGCGAAGAATGGCTTGCCGCGACCAAGCACGACCGGGTGGAGATAGAGTCGATACTCATCAATAAGACCAAGATCGGTTAGGTTTCCTGCCAAGTCTGGTCCGGCAACTTCAATCTCCCCATCTAGCTGAGCCTTCAGCCCACGTATCACCGCCTCGATGTCGTCCGCGACAAGTGTGGCGTTGGGCCCGACCGACTTCAACGAGCGCGACACGACCCACTTCGGTTGCTTGCGCCACGCCGCAGCGAACTCGTGTTCCTCCGGGCTCCACTCCGGACGGTCTTCGTCCCAGTAACGCATCACCTCGTATATGCGGCGACCGTACACACTGCCCGTCAAGTCGCGCACTTGCTCTATGAAGTGACGAAAGAGCGCAGCGCTCGGCCTAAATTCAAGATGGTCGACATAGCCATCCAAGGACTGGTTCATTCCAAAGACGAGTTTCGCCATATGCCTATTCGCCCTCCAAGACAACCGCTGTTCTACGCGCCGATTTCTTACTGATCGGAAGGATTTGTTGATAATCAAATGAGTCTAGACACCGATTTGCGGTTTCGACATCCGGGAACTTGACCAGCACGAGTCGGGTGGGCGACCAAAGATCGGTCTCTCGAAGAGTCATGCGTCCACCCCTGGCCAGATATTCCCCCCCGTACTTTTCAATCAAAGGTCTGGCCTTCAATTTGTACTCCTCATACGAGTCGCCGTCATCAATCAAGGTGTCTACGATGAGATAGGCTGCCATACGCGACTCCCAGCAATCAGCTTGTGGAATTGCAGTAGGCTAGCGCAGGTCGCGAGTGTCCGCCATCTGGCGAGTAGCTCGGCCGTATCCCGCGGTACGCAAGGCGTATTACAACGTAGTATCAAACTGTGAGTGATAAAGGAGAAGGAAGAACCACACCGCAATTGCAATCAGTGCAGCCGCGTCGACCCCTGCTATGAGAATCCATTGTGCATTTGCCGCATTCATGTGCTCGTCCTCATCAATAGATGCGTAATCGGCGATTCACTTATAGCAAGCTCAAATGAGGCCGTATGTACGCGAGCACACGGTGTTATGAGCCCTGAAGCCACTCCGCGCGCCGCGGGCGCCAAGGCGCATCAGTCCCGGAAATTGTCAGCGGGTCTCGTGTATGTAAATTGCGCGCTCATGAGAAAACGCCTTGAACCCAAAGACCCCGTGATAGCTCCCCATGCCGCTTTGATTGACACCGCCGAAAGGCAAGCGGTTTTCCAGATAGTGAGAGAAGAATCCGTTGATGGTCACGCCGCCCGATGAGGTTCTGCTGAGTACCTTGTCGATGTTGTCTTGATTGTTGCTGTACATATAGAGCGCCAACGGCTTGGCACGGCCCGAAATGTATTCGATGACATCATCGATCGTCTTGTAAGTCAGAACCGGAACTACGGGTCCAAAAATCTCCTCCTGCATAATCAGCATGTCAGGAGTGACATCGGTGAGCATCGTCGGATGGATCGTGCGGTCAGCTTGCTCCAGCGTGCCGCCAACGGCAATTCTGGCGCCCTTGGCAACGGCGTCATCGAAGAGTTTCTTGATTCGGGCGAAATTCGGATCATTGACGATCTGGGCGATACCTTCCTTCTTGATGCTGCCGTCGTTCGCGTACAGATTTTGCTTCACTTTGGCGCGAAACTCCTCAACCAAAGCGCTCTTCTGCTGTTCCTTGACGAAGACATAATCGGGGCAGATGCAGGCTTGCCCTCCATTGAACTGCTTGGCTCCCGCCAGATCCCCGGCAACCTTCTTCACGTCCGCGTCTTCATCGACGATGACCGGAGATTTCCCTCCCAGTTCGAGCGTGACAGTGGCCAGATGCTTCGCGGCCGCCGCCATCACCAGCTTTCCGACTCGCGTGCTTCCCGTAAAGAAGATGTGGTTGAACGGGAGTTCAAGCAATGCGGTAGCCACTTCGACACCGCCTTCAAACAGAGCAACCTCCCGTTCGTCGAAAGCTTGTCTGATGATTTTGGCGGCGACTTTCGCCGTCGCTGGGCACAAGTCCGTGAGCTTGACGATGCAGCAATTTCCGGCGGCGACGGCTGCAGCGACAGGGCCCAAGACCAACCCGAGCGGAAAGTTCCAGGGCCCCAATATGAGGCATACCCCTCTCGCCTCGTACACGATTCGCGCCTTGTCGTTCTTGTTCTGAGATGGAACCACCTCGACCGGCTTCATCCACTCGTCGAGATTGCTGATGTTTCTCTCAATATTGGCGGTAACGTTCAGAAATTCGGTGATTCGTATCTCGCCTTCCGGCTTGCGTGTGTCTTGCTTCACTGCCGCCGTGATCTCATCACCGTGAGCCTCAACAGCCGCTTTCAACTTTCTCAGCTTCTCCTTCCGTTGCTCGGCGGTAGCAGCCTTCATCTCCCATTGATGGGCTTGCTGCAGAGCGAAAACCCGTTCGATGTCTGAAAATACGCCTTGGGCAATCTGTCTGGCAGGAGTGGACACAGTATTTCCTCCATTAAATTAGCGACGATTTTCCGGGCTTCGGGAAAGCGCACATTATGAGTTATCTTGAATGCGGCGTGGAGAAATGAGCAAATGGAATAGCCCACCGGAGATCCTGACTGCGTCCGGCCGGTAATTGTGCTTGACTATGGAGCCGACGATCGATGATAGAGGTCTTACCAATCACGTTTATTCGGACCCAGGATGCATAAATCAAAAGTCCTGCCAATCACCGCAGCGCGGGCGATCGTGACCTGTCCGGGCCGCAATTTCGTAACCCTCAAAGTGGAAACGGCTGAAGGCTTCCATGGAGTCGGCGACGCTACGCTGAATGGCCGGGAGCTGGCTGTGGCCAGCTATCTTACGGATCACGTGATTCCCTGCCTGATCGGCCGGGATGCGCATCAAATCGAGGACGTCTGGCAGTTTTTGTATCGCGGTGCCTATTGGCGGCGCGGTCCTGTGACCATGAGCGCGATCGCCGCGGTCGATACAGCGCTTTGGGATATCAAGGCCAAGGTCGCGGGCCTGCCCCTCTATCAGTTGCTAGGAGGCGCGAGCCGCAACAGTGTGCGGGTCTATGGACACGCGAATGGTCAAACCGTGGAAGAGACCATCTCCGAAGCGCGGCGATACCTGGACATGGGCTACAGCGCAATCCGGCTTCAGTCCGGGGTCCCCGGATTGAGTTCGACCTATGGTGTGTCTCGCGACAAGATGTTTTACGAGCCGGCAAACGGAGCGTTGCCCGAGGAAAATATCTGGTCGAGCGCCAGGTACCTGGCCTCGGTGCCGGCTCTTTTCGAAGCGGCGCGGGCGGCACTGGGCTGGGACATCGATCTGCTGCACGACACTCATCACCGCCTGACGCCGATCGAGGCCGCCCGTTTAGGCCGAGATCTCGAGCCTTACCGGTTATTTTGGCTGGAGGATACCGTCGCCGCCGACAATCAAGCCTCGTTTCGCTTGTTGCGCCAGCATACGACGACGCCGCTCGCCGTCGGCGAGGTGTTCAACAGCATCTGGGACTGCAAGCAGCTCATCGAGGAGCAGCTCATTGACTACATCCGGGCAACCGTGGTGCATGCCGGCGGTATCAGCCATTTGCGTCGTGTGGCATCGCTTGCGGATCTCTATCACGTCAAGACCGGCTGCCACGGGGCCACCGATTTGTCGCCGGTTTGCATGGCGGCGGCCCTGCACTTCGATTTGTCGGTGCCGAATTTCGGCATTCAGGAATACATGCGCCATCGGGAGGAAATCAACGTCGTCTTTCCGCATTCATACAGCTTTTCGGCCGGCGCAATGCATCCGGGGGAGGCGCCGGGGCTGGGCGTCGACATTGATGAAGAACTTGCCGCTCGCCATCCCTATCAACGCGCCTATCTCCCGGTGAATCGCCTGCAAGACGGTACGATGACAAACTGGTAGCAAGGGGAAACGAGTGAGCCCGTACTGGCCGCCCATCCTACGATGAGCCACTATCGCTGGGTCATCTGCGCACTGCTGTTTGCCGCGACCTCCATCAACTACGTCGATCGCCAGATCATCGGCGTACTGAAACCGGTACTGCAGGGTGAATTCGGCTGGAGCGAGATCTCGTTCGGCGACATGGTTTTTTGGTTCCAAGCCGCCTACGCGCTGGGATACTTAGGATTCGGTCGCGTGATCGACAGAGTCGGTGTGCGCTTGGGATACGCCGCCGTCGTCACACTGTGGACCGCTGCGCACATCGCGCATGCCTTCGTCAGTTCCGTCGGCGGATTTATCGGCGTTCGATTTGCGCTGGGGCTCGGCGAATCGGGGAATTTCCCGGCGGGATTAAAGGCCGTCGCAGAGTGGTTTCCGAAGCGGGAGCGCGCGCTCGCCACCGGTATATTCGTCGCAGGCTCGAATATCGGCGCAATTGTCACGCCTCTGATCGTGCCCTTCATGACCCTGCGGTGGGGATGGCGCATGGCCTTCATCGCCACCGGCTCACTGAGCGTGATCTGGCTGATCCTCTGGCTCAAAATCTATCGCGTACCGCAGGTCCACCCCAAAGTCAGCATGCAGGAACTCGCTCTCATCAACAGCGATTCCGCCGATGCGCCACGGGACTCGCGGCGGCCCGCGGAAATTCCGTGGCGTGCGCTGTTGCGTCTGCCTGAGACCTGGGCGTACGCGGCGGCAAGATTTCTCATTGATCCGATTTGGTGGATGTTTCTATTCTGGCTGCCCGATTTCTTTGCGAAGCGCTACAGCTTGGATCTGGAGCACTTTGGGGCCCCGTTGGTCGCGGTTTACCTGCTGTCGGATGCCGGCAGCGTCGCGGGAGGCTGGGTGTCATCAAAACTCATCCGGCGGGGTTTTACCTTGAATCGCGCGCGCAAGCTGACCATGCTCGCGGCATCGATCATGGTCATGCCGGTGATGTTGGCCATGCATGCCGACAATCTGTGGCTGGCGGTGCTCATCGTCGGCATCGCGACCGCCGGCCATCAGGCGTTCTCCGTCAACCTGTATACATTTCCCTCGGACGTATTTCCGAACCAGGCGGTAGGCTCGGTGGTCGGCATCGGTGGAATGGCGGGGGCGGTCGGCGGAATGCTGATGGCAAAGTACGCAGGGTGGGTGCTGGACAGAATGGGAAGCTATACGCCGATATTCATCGTCGCCGGGACCGTGTACCTGCTGGCGCTCATCACTCTGCACGTCTTGTCGCCGCGTATGGCTCCGGTCCACACCTAGTCTGGCGGCACAGTCGCACTTCCAGACTCAATTTGTGGTTAACTTTGGCGAAACGCCCAAGGTTTGGCCATACCGGACCATGACATCTCTGTCCGCTGATCTTAAGAACCGCCGCAATGCCGAGCGCGCAACGCTGATCGCGCGTCGTCTCGCAGCTTCCGCCGCCGACCACGCGCGCTGGAGCGCGCAGATCGAGACGTCGCTGCGCGGAGGTTTCAGCGGGCTCGAGGGAATGATTGTGGGCTTCTATTGGCCCTTCCAGGCTGAGTTCGATGCGCGTCCTTTCGTGACTGATCTGCGGAGGCGCGGCGTTCGCGCGGTGCTTCCCGCGGTGGTGGCCAAGAGCCAACCGCTTGAGTTTCGCGAGTGGTGGCCGGGGGTCGCCATGACCAATGGCGCATACGACCTGCCCATTCCCGACGGCACCCCGGTACTCACTCCCGACGCCCTGCTGATCCCGGCGCTCGGCGTCGGCTCGCAAGGCGACAGGCTGGGCTACGGCGGAGGGTATTTCGATCGCACGCTCGCCGCGCTCCGCCCGAAACCACTTGCAGTCGGACTTGCCTTCGAGCTGTCGCGAATCGACGACCATCGTGCCCCAACCGCACGATGTGCTCATGGACTTCATCGTCACCGAGGCCGGGATCGAGGCCGCGGTGGCGGGTGGCCTGATGAAACTCAGCGCCGAAGACTGCCGGGCGCGCGTTGCTGCGCTCGCCGCGGAGCGTGGGCTGTCGCGCTGATCCCGAGTGGGCTGCGCCGGCCAATTGGATACAATACATTTGCCCGCCCGTGCGGGAACAACGACAGGTGGAATGTGCGTTCAGATATCGAAATTGCGCAGGCGGCAACCCTCAAGCCAATCAGTGAGATCGCGGCCCGGCTCGGCATCCCCGGAGAAGTGCTCGACCCGTACGGCCGTTACAAGGCGAAGATTTCGCTCGACTACATCGACAGCTTGAAGGAGCGCAAGAACGGCAAGCTGATCCTCGTGTCGGCGATCAGCCCAACGCCGGCCGGCGAGGGCAAGACGACGACCACGGTGGGCCTCGGCGATGCGCTCAATCGCATCGGCAAGAAGGCGGTGATCTGCCTGCGCGAACCGAGCTTGGGACCCGTGTTCGGCATGAAGGGCGGCGCCGCCGGCGGCGGCATGGCCCAGGTCGTGCCGATGGAAGACATCAACCTGCACTTCACCGGCGACTTCAATGCCATTGCGCTCGCCAACAACCTGCTGGCCGCGCTGCTCGACAACCACATCCACCACGGCAACGAGCTTGGCATTGACGTGCGGCGCATCACCTGGAAGCGCGTGATGGACATGAACGATCGCGCGTTGCGCGACATCACGGTCGCGCTCGGCGGTCCCGGCAATGGCTACCCGCGGCAGGACGGCTTCGACATCGTGGTGGCCTCCGAGGTCATGGCCATCTTCTGCCTCGCCACCGGTCTTCAGGACCTCAAGCAGCGGCTCGGCAACATCGTCGTCGGCTACACGCGCGATCACAAGCCGGTGCGCGCGCGCGATCTGAAGGCCGCGGGAGCGATGACGGTTCTCTTGCGGGAGGCGCTGAAGCCGAATCTCGTGCAGACGCTCGAGAACAACCCGGCATTGATCCACGGCGGCCCATTCGCGAACATTGCGCACGGCTGCAACTCGGTGCTGGCGACGCAGACGGCGCTCAAGATGGCCGACTACGTCGTGACCGAGGCCGGATTCGGCGCTGACTTGGGCGCGGAGAAGTTCATCGACATCAAGTGCCGCAAGGCGGGACTGAAACCAGCTGCGGTGGTTCTGGTCGCGACCATCCGCGCGCTCAAGTACCACGGCGGCTGCGATCTCAAGGAGGTCAACAAGGAGAACCTGGCGGCGCTCGAGAAGGGCATCGCCAACCTGGAGCGGCACGTGAACAATGTGCATCACCACTACGGCCTGCCCTGCGTCGTGGCGGTCAATCATTTCAGCTTCGACACCGAGGCCGAGTTCAAGCTGCTGCAGTCCAAGCTTTCGCACCTGCAGGTGCCGGTGATCTCGGCCCGGCACTGGGCCGAGGGCGGCGCCGGAGCCGAATCGGTTGCGCGAGCGGTGGTCGAACTCGCCGAGCGGCGGCAGGCGGAGTTTCGTTTTGTCTACGACGACGCCCTGCCGCTGTGGGAGAAGATGAAGGCGATCGCGACCAAGATCTACGGCGCCGCCGAGATCACCGCCGACAGCAAGGTGCGCAAAGAGATCAGGGAACTGCAGGAGGGCGGTTACGGACACTACCCGGTGTGCGTCGCCAAGACCCAGTACTCGTTCTCGACCGACGCGCAGCTGCGGGGCGCGCCATCCGGCCACGCCGTCAACATCCGCGAGGTTCGGCTCGCGGCGGGCGCCGAGTTTATCGTCATGGTGTGCGGCGACATCATGACCATGCCCGGCCTGCCGAAAGTCCCCTCGTCGGAGCACATCGATATCGACGAAAAAGGCCGCATCGTCGGGCTGTTCTAGCGATAAGACTGCGGTGCGTCGGTATCCAGGCCGATGTCGGCGGCGCTCGCCAGCCGTCGATCCCGGTCCGAGTCCAGCGAGCGGCACGCAATGACATACACCAGTGCGGAGACAGGCAGTCCGACCAGCATGGCAATGTCGGCGCCGCCAAGCGCGGTGGCGATGGGACCGCTATAAAGAGGCGTGCTGAAGAAGGGGATCATCGCAACGAAGCCGACGCCGTAGGCCAGCAGACCGCGCCAATTCCATCGCCCGTACATGCCGCGCGGATTGAAGATTTCGCGGACTGAATAATGACCCTTGCGCACCCAGTAGAAGTCCACCAGGTTGATGGCGGTCCAAGGCGTGAACAAGTACAGCAGCACAGCCAGGAAAGCACCGAATTGTTCGACGAAATCTTGCGATGAAGCGTTGGCGAGCACGGTCGCGGCGACGGCGGCAAACAGAAGAGTGGCCAGACGTTTTGTGAGCGTCGGGCGGCTCGGCTTTATGGAGTCCATGACGCTCAGGAGCGTGAGCGAGGCCCCGTAAAAATTGAGCGAGGTGATCGTGACCAAGCCGATCACGAAGCAAAGCAGAAGCGGTTTGCCGAAGCCGGGAATCATCCAGTCAGCCACGCTGCGCAAGGCGCTCGCGAGTTCCACATTCGGGTGGAGGGCTGCCGCGACAGTGCCCACCAGCATGGTCCAGGCGCCGCCGATCGCGGCCCCCAAATACGTCCACCAGAACGACGCGCTCACGCCCACGCTGCGCGGCAAGTATCGGGAGTAGTCGGACACATACATGGACCACGAGAGTTGATAGGAGGCGGCCGCAAAGAACTGTGCCAGGAAGGCGACTGTGTGGAACTTTCCCCAGGCCAGGAGGGCCGGGGAAAGCGGCGTCCTCACGAATACCGCGATGCTGAATAAGATGAGCGCCACGATCAATACATAGGCGGTCCAGCGCTGCGCGATGTGAATCAGGTCGTAGCCGGCAACCGCGAGCAGCAGCGACACCACGGTAAAGCCCAGCATGATGGTTCGCTTGGAGTCAATTCCGTACAGCGTGTGCGCGGTCTGGGCCGCGAGAATCTGGTTGAAGGCGTTGAAACCGATGTAAGCGATCAGAGCGACGCCCCATACCAGCAAAGCACCCAAGTACCCGAACTGCGGACGGGATTGGATCATCTGCGGCAACCCCAACTGCGGGCCCTGAGTCGCATGAAACGCCATGAAGAAGGTTCCAAACGCACATCCGAGAACCACGGCAAGCGCCATCCAACCAAAGCTGCCTCCCAGCGCAATCCCCACCACCCCGGTGGCGACAGTGGCCAAATGAGCGTCGCCAGAGAACCACACCGGCCACAGATGCCAGACCTTTCCATGGCGTTCGGCGAGCGGAACATAGTCAATCGAGTGCTGTTCGATGAATTGGCGAGTCATGAATCGCCATCAAATAGCGAATATGCGGCTTAGTCAACGGAAATCAGTGCTGACGCCCGCCGCAGTTGCTCCTGATCTGTTTAAATATTATTATCAAGATAATAAAAACACTATTTGTCATCCGGCGGAGAATCCCTTATGAATCACGACGTCATCATTTCCTGCGCCGTCACCGGCGACGACACCAAGGTCACCAAGAGCCCGCACTGCGCCGATCACGCCCGAGCAGATCGCCGCCACCGCCATTGCGGCGGCACAGGCCGGCGCGGCCATCGTTCACATTCACGTGCGCGAGCCGGAAACCGGCGCCTTCAGCATGGAGACCCGCCACTACCGCGAGGTCGTCAAGCGCATCCGCGAGAGCAAGGTCGACGTGATCGTCAATCTGACCTGCGGCATGGGCGGCTACATCGTGTGTCGGCGACGACGGCCTGAAGGACACCCCGGCGCCCGGCAGCGACTTCGTCAGCCAGGAAGATCGCATGCGCCATGTCATCGACCTGTGCCATGAGGGCCTGTACCGGCCGGACATCGCGACCCTCGACTGCGGCAGCTTGAATTTCGGCGACGGCAATCGCGCCTACGTCTCGACGCCCAACTACCTGCGCAAAGGCGCCGCCATCCTGCAAGGACCTGGGCGTCAAGCCGGAACTGGAGGTGTTCGATACCGGCAATCTGTGGTTCGTCAAGCAGATGATCAAGGAAGGACTGCTGGTCCGCGCCGTCGATGATTCAGCTGTGCATGGGCATTCCCTACGGCGTGCCGGCCGACGTCGGGCACCTGCTGGCGATGGTCAATGCGCTGCCGGAGAACTGCAACTGGGGCTCCTTCGCCATCAGCCGCATGCAGATGCCCTGGGTGGCGCAGTCGGTGCTGCTCGGCGGCAATGTGCGCGTCGGCCTCGAGGACAATCTGTACCTGAGCAAGGGCGTCTACGCCAGCAATGCGCAGCTGGTGGAGAAGGCGCGCACCATCATCGAGGCCATGGGCGCCCGCGTGCTCACCCCGGCCCAGGCGCGCGAGCGGCTGCAGTTGCACTGAGCATGTCCGACATGACGGAACTCCCGGTCTATCAGGTCAAGATCGAACCGGAGTGGATCGACTACAACGGGCATCTGCGCGATGCCTACTACGGCCTCGTCGGCGAGCTACGCCATCGATGGCTTGATGGATCATCTGGGCCTGGATGCGGCCTATCGCGAACGCACCGCGCTGCACGCTCTATACGCTCGAGATGCACATGCACTTCCTGCACGAGGTCAAGGGCGCCGACGATCTCAAGATCGCCGCTTCCGTGCTGGATGTCGATCGAAAGCGAATTCATGCCGGCTTCACATTTGTCTGCAGCCGCCTGGCGATCCGGCCGCGACAGCCGACGTGATGCTGCTGCACGTGCATCAGGGCGAGAAGCCCGCCAGCGCACCTCTTCCGCAAGCGGTGATTGAAAGCTTGAGCGCCGTGAAATTGTCGGCCGCCGCGCGCGATGCATGGGGACCGCTGCTCGCGGAAGATCGAACTGAAGTCGTCGCTGAGCATGGCGCCGACGGACATACGCCGATTGATTGCGCCGCGCAGCATCGCCCTGATCGGCGCCGGCGCTTGGACCGACGCCGTTGCCGCCGGCAACGCTGCCATCGGCTACTCGGGCAAGATCTGGCGCGTGCATCCGTCTCGAATCTCGACCGCGGCGACGGCCTACTACCGCTCCATCGACGAGCTTCCCGGCACGCCGGACGCGGCCTTCGTCGCCGTACCCAATCACGAGGTCCCCGGGGTGGCGCGCGCTCTGGCATCGCGCGGCGCCGGTGGCTTCGTCTGTTTCAGCGCGGGCTTCTCCGAAACCGGCGCGGAGGCCGGCCGGGCCTTGACGGATCAGTTGATGGAAAGCGCCGGCGCCCTGCCCTTCTTCGGTCCCAACTGCTACGGCTTCGTCAATTTCTTCGATCGGGTCGGCATGATGCCCGACCAAATCGTGGGCGGACCCGTGGAACGCGGCGTGGCGCTGATCTGCCAGAGCGGCACCATCGCGCTCACCCTGATGTTCAATGATCGCTCGCTGCCGATCGGCTACGTGTTCACCGTCGGCAATCAGACACGCCTCGCGGTCGAGGATCTGATCGAGCTCCTGAGCGAAGATCCGCGCGTGACCGCCTTCGGCCTGTACCTCGAGGGCATCAAGGATGCCGCGCGATTCGCGCGCGCCGCCGACATGGCGCGCGCAGCGGGCAAGCCCATTGCACTCATCAAGTCCGGCCGCACCGAGGCCGCGGCGCGTACCGCGCGCAGCCACACCGGCGCGCTGGCCGGCGCCGACGAGGTCTTCGAGGCCTTCTGCCGGCAGGCCGGCATTGCCCGCTGCGATACCTTGGGAACCTGTGCGAGACGCTGAAGCTCTTCCATGTCGGCGGTCCGCTCGGCGGCGACAAGTGCTGGTGATGGGCGCCTCGGGCGGCGACATGGCGATGACCGCCGACGTGTCGCGCAACCTGGCGCTGGAATTTTCCGCCATTCCGCCGGCGCCCGCCGCCGCGCTGCGCGCGATCCTGACCGATCGCGTCACCATCGCCAATCCGTTCGATATCCATACCTATTTCTGGTTCGATCCGCCGGCGCTGAAGCGCGTGTTTTCCGAGGTTCTGCACGCGGGATACGATGCGGTGGGCTTCATGCTCGACTGCCCGCCCGCGCCGGCGGACACAGCCTCTTTCGACGCGGTCATCGATGTGTTCATCGAAGCCTGCGCGCGGCGCGCCGACGCGCGCCGCGTTGATTGCCTCGTTGCCCGAAACGCTGGATGCGAGCGTGCGAGAGCGCTGCTTGGCGGGGGGCGTGACCCCACTGCAGGGACAACGCGAGGCGCTCGAAGCCCTGGCGCTCGCCGGCGGCGTCGGTGAGGCGTGGCGCGCCAACTCGATCGTGGAATTGAAATTACCGCCGATTCCGGCGCAGCCGCTGCAGGTTGAGACGCTGGGCGAGCAGCAAGGCAAGAGCGCGCTCGCGGCCTTTGGGTTGGCCATTCCGCGCGGCCGGATTGTGCCGCGGTCGCCAAGCCGCGCAGGCCGCGGCAGAACTTCGGTTTCCCGGTGGTCATGAAGGCTGCAGCCGCGACTTTGGAGCACAAGACCGAGGTGGGCGGTGTCGTGCTCAACATTCGATCTGCCGCCGAGGCCGCCGCAGCCGCGGAACGCCTGGCGAAATTGTCGCCCATGCTGCTGGTCGAAGAAATGGTCACCGACGGCGTCGCCGAAATCCTGGTCGGCATCATCGGTGATCCGCAATTCGGCCAGGTGCTGGTGTTGGGCGCGGGCGGCGTGTTCACCGAACTCATGGCGGACAGCGTCAGCCTGCTGCCGCCCTGGACCGCAGATGCCATCGCGGCGGGGCTGCGCCGGCTCGAGATTGCCCAGCTGCTTGGCGGCTTTCGGGGCAAACCGGCCGGCGACGTCGACGGCGCTGGTCCAGGCGGTGCTCGCGTGGCACGGTACGCGGCCGCCAATCGTATCCGATTGGTGGAACTCGATGTCAATCCCATCATCGTGCGCCCGGCGGGCCGCGGCGCGGTCGCAGTTGATACGCATGATGCGGATGAAGAAACTGAGTTAACTTAGGAGAGCGCCATGTCCGATGGAATCCGCACCGCCACCGATGGCGCCGTTCTTGAGGTGACGATCGATCGGCCCAAGGCCAACGCCATCGATCTTGCGGCCAGCCGCCGCCTGAACGAGGTGTTCACCTCCTTTCGCGACGATCCGGCGCTGCGCGTCGCCATCATCACCGGCGCCGGCGAGCGATTCTTCTCTCCCGGCTGGGACCTGAAGGCGGCCGCCGCCGGCGAGAAGTCCGATTAAGACTGGGGCGTCGGCGGCTTCGGCGGCCTGAACTATCCGAGCAATCTCAACAAGCCGATCATTGCCGCGGTCAACGGCATCGCCTGCGGCGGCGGCTTCGAGCTGGTGCTCGGCACCGACATCATCGTGATGGAGGAGCACGCGCAATTCGCGCTGCCGGAGATCAACGTCGGCGTGCTGGCCGATGCCGGCACCATCAAGCTGCGGCGCCGCATTCCCTACCACGTGGCCGTCGAGTTCCTGATGACCGGCCGCTGGATGGACGCGGCCGAAGCCAAGCACTGGGGACTGGCCAATCACGTCGTGCCCAAGGGCGCAGGCATGGAAAAGGCGCGAGAAATCGCGGCGCAGCTCGCCGCCGGACCGCCGCTGCTGTTTCCGGCGATCAAGCAGCTGCTGCGTCACACCGAGATGGTTCCCGAGCACGAGGCCTTCGAACTGCACGACGCGCTGGACGCGGTGCAGCGCGTGATCCGCTCCGAGGACCTCAAGGAAGGCGCGCGCGCCTTCAGCCGAGAAGCGCAGCCCGCGCTGGAGCGGCCGGCGCTAGCCGCCCAGCGGACGCAGCAGGCTGCGCGAGATGATGTGACGCTGCACCTCGCTGGTGCCGTCCCAGATTCGCTCGATGCGCGCGTCGCGCCAGATGCGCTCGAGCGGCAGGTCGCTCATCAGCCCCATGCCGCCGTGAATCTGCAGCGCCTCGTCGGCCACCATGGCCAGCATTTCCGTGGCCTTGAGCTTGGCGATCGCCATATCCATATCGGTAGCGATGCTTTGATCGCGCTTCCAGGCCGCCTCGAGGACCAAGCAGCTCCGCGGCGCGCAATTCCACCGCCATGTCGGCCAGCTTGAAGCTCACGCCCTGAAACTTGCCGATCTGCTGTCCGAACTGCACGCGGTCCACGGCCCACTGCTTGGACAGCTCCAGCGCCCGCTCGGCGCGCCCGAGACAGGTGGCGGCGACCTGCAGCCGCGTGGCGCCGAGCCAGGTGTTGGCGACCTCGAAGCCCTGGTGCACTTCGCCGAGCACCGCCGACTTCGGCACCCGGCAATCGTTGAACTCGAGAATGCTGTTGGTGTAGCCGCGATGCGAAACGTTGCTGTAGCCGGGCCGCACCTCGAAGCCCGGATGTCCCATGTCGATCAGAAATGCGGTCATTTTCTTGCGCTTGCCGTGCGCGGCGGCTTCCTCGCCGCGTGGCCGCGAACAGAATCACGTAGTCCGAATGATCGGCGTGGCTGATGAAATGCTTGGTGCCGTTGATGACGAAATCATCGCCCGCGGCGACGGCCGTGGTCTTCATGCCGCGCAGGTCCGACCCGGCTCCGGGTTCGGTCATCGCCAGGCACTCGATTCGCTCGCCGCGCACGGTCGGCAGCAGGTAGCGCTCGCGCTGCTCGCCCTCGCAGGCCAGCAGGATGTTCGAGGGACGCCCGACGCAGGAGTAATGCAGCGCGTAGTTGGTATAGCCCGAGCTCCTTCTCGTACAGCACCCAGGTGACCGTGTCCAGGCCGGCGCCGCCCACCTCCGTCGGCATGTTGGCCGCGTACAGGCCGGCCTCGATGGCCTTGGCCTTGAGCTCGCTGTTGCAGCTCCGCGCGCAACACGCCGGTTTCCTCGACCTCCTTTTCGTGCGGGTAGAGTTCGTTGCGCACGAAATCCCGCGTCGTCTTGACGATCAGCTGCTGTTCATCGCTCAGGGAAAAATCCATGGCGGCTCCCGTTAAGCGGCCCGTGCCGCTTGCGGCGCTCCTTGGCCCAGCGCCGCAGCAGCTCCAGCTGCAGCCGCAGCTGCTCGATCTGCGCGCTCGGCCGGCCAGTCGCGCGGGCTGGTCACGGTGCTCGGCGGTCATGCCGTTGATGAAGGTCACCACCGAGCGCAGCACCTGATCGCGCACGGCGGCCGGCCAGCGCGGCCATTCCGGCCAATGCTCGGCGAAGCAGCGCTCGAACAGCCGCAGGTACTCGCGATGCACCCAGGCGTTGAGGCGCTTCAGTTTCTTGTCCGCCGGAAACCTGGCCCCAGAAGGCCATCCAGAAAGCGCATTCGGTGAAGCGCTGCTCATCGATCGGCAGCGCCTCGGTCAGCACAGCCAGCAGAGTCGCTTCCGGCGCCGTCGCGCTCCCGCGTGAGCCGCTGCTCGATGCGCAGCAGGATCAGGCGCAGCGCGGCGAGGATGATGTCCTGCTTGGAGTCGAAGTAGTGCGCCACCATGCCGGTGGTGTAGCCGGCCGCGCGCGCGATGCGCGCGACCGTGGCCTGCTCGAAGCCGTACTTGGCAACCGCCTGGCAGGCCACCAGGGCGATCTCATCGCGGCGCTGGGCATGATCGACGATCTTGGGCATGGCCGTCAGGCCTGGAACGCGGCGTGGCCGATCGAGCGCCCAGCTTGCCGGCGGCCTCGGGCAGCTGGCCGCCTGAGCGCTGCGAATCGCCTCGAGCTTGGCGCGAACGCCGGGATCCACCGCCGTCGCCTTGCCCGCGCCGGTGTCGACGTGCAGGTACAGCTGTTCGGCGGTGGCGATGAGCGCGTCATCGCGGCCGCGGTGCAGGCGATGGAAAACCTGCAGCCGCTTGTCATCGACGGCGAGCACTTGCGTGGTGACGTACAGCGCCTCGCCGACCTTGGCTTCGCCCAGATGCCTGGCATGGCTTTCCACCGTGTAGTACATGCGTCCGGTCGCGCGGTAGGCCTCATCGACCCCGACCCGGCGGTACAGCGCATCGATGGCATCGCCGAAGACCTGCCCGTAGCGAGAGTCGGTCATGTGGCCGTTGTAGTCGATCCATTCGGGTCGCACCGACAGTCTCCAGCAGCCGCAGCGGCTTGCCGCGGCTCACCGCGCCTGGCCGGCGCGGCGGCCGCGGCGTCCTCGTACAGGCGCTCCTCGAGCGCGCGCAGCGTGGCGCCGGCGCCGATATTGGTATTGCCGCAGGACCTGCTGGATCGCCACCAGGTAGTCATCGCGCAGCCGCTCGAGTTCGCGAATCGAGCGGCCCGGCGGCCTGCGCCTGGGTGCCCTCGACCATGCGGTCGATCAGCGTCTCGGTGAGCTCCGGGGCCTCGAGCTTGGTCCACGGCCACTTCAGGCAGGGACCGAACTGCGCCAGCATGTGCCGCATGCCGCTCTCGCCGCCCGCCAGGTGATAGATGAGATTCGTGCCCATCGCCGCCCAGCGCAACCCGGACCGTAGATGATCGATTCGTCGAGCTCGCCGGTGGTGGCAACGCCGTCATTCACCAGGTGCAGGATCTCGCGCCACAACGCCTCCTGCAGGCGATCGGTCAGATGCCCCGGCACCTCGCGCCGCACCTGCAGCGGGTGCATGCCGATGTAGGTGAAGAACTGTCGCCGCCGCCTCGAGGGTCGCCGCCGCGGTCTTCTTCCCGCCGACGAGCTCCACCAACGGCAGCAGGTACACCGGATTGAACGGATGCGCGACCAGGAAGCGCTCCGGACGCCAGCATGTCCCGCTGCAGATCGGTCGGGTGTGAGGCCCGAGGTGCTGGAGGCGATGACCACATCCGCCGCCGCGTGGCGGCTCACCTCCGCCAGCACGCGCTGCTTCAGCGGCAGCTGCTCGGGAATGTTCTCCTGGATGAAATCGGCGCGCTCCGCCATGGCCTTGAGATCGGTCGTGAAGGACAGCGTGCCCTTGGGCGGCAGCGGCGCGAAGGTCAGGCGCGCCAGGGCCGGTTCGGCGTTCGCCACCGCGCCGCGTATCCATTCTTCCATCTCCGGCTTGACGTCCGCGGCGATGACATCGATGCCGAAATGCAGCGCGCGCGCCGCCCAGCCGCCGCCGATCACGCCGGTGCCGAGAAGACCGAGAGTCTTTACCTTGCGCATTGCCATACCTTGAGAATCGCCGATCTTTGTAATGTCACGAGTATAATATAAAAACGAAGGCAGGCAGACCGGGCGTGCGCCCGCGGACCGGCGCGTAGGCTATTTGTTTACCGGGTGCGGCGGCGCCGAAGCACAGCGCCGATCGGCGGTGCCGCCTGCGGCACCGCCGCGCGATAATCCTTGCCGACGAATGCCGCCACGCGTCGCCGCGATTTGCGCCTGGGTCACCGGCGCCGCGTGCGTGCGCTCGCCGAGCGCCGGCGGTGTCGGGT
Source organism: uncultured Gammaproteobacteria bacterium (assembly GCA_963831765.1). Classification (GTDB taxonomy): domain Bacteria; phylum Pseudomonadota; class Gammaproteobacteria; order Steroidobacterales; family Steroidobacteraceae; genus Bog-1198. Next base: position 357,001 of record CAWHRH010000004.1, on the reverse strand, counting down.
CCGATGACGGCAATCCAGATGTTCTCGGAGCCCTTCTGCTCGACGCCGTGTTCCTTCCACTGCACCGAGACCGCTGCCGCGGCCATGGTCGGTGGTGATGATGAACGTGGTGGTCCCGCGGTAGCGCGGCATGGACTGCATGGCGTCCCACAGCTGCTTGACGAAATAATCGAAGCGGTGGGCACTGTCGAGCACCAGATCGTAGCGCCCCTGGTGCGCCCAATTGTCGGTCTCACCGTAGCCGACGAACAGGACGCGCGGCTGTCCGGTGCGCACGTAGTCCAATGAGGGTAACTTGCAGGAAGGAATTGCCGACATCCTCCTCGTCGAATCGCGTCGTGGTCGAATACAGTTCGCGCAGCAGTGCATCGCGCGGCGTCTCTGCGTCCGTTGGCGGGCGGCAGAGTCCATCCGGTTTGCATGATCAGTCCGCTGCGGCTCTTGTTGAATATATTGTCGTAGATATTCCAAGTGCCGTAGATGGCCACGCGACCACGCAGTTCGTCGAATTTGTTCAGCCATTCGAAGACGGTCGCATTGGGATTCGGGCCATATTCATTGCTGTCGATGGCGTCGTTGGGATAGCCGGTCGACATTTCGTTGTATCCAGGATACGAGAATGCCTTGCCGTTGGTTACGTGCGCATCGCTACCCCGGCGCCGATTGCCGAAGATCTGGCCTTGCTTGGCAACCGTGCCCCACAGGAATGGAAACAACAGTTCCCGCCGCTCATCGGCATTCTCGGCCGCCAGTAGCGCTTGCGCAGATCCGCCTCCGACACCCAATTGCCGCCGGTCTTGTCGGAAATCAGACGCGGGTCCGCGCCGGTGAACACTTCCTGCCAGCGCAGACCGTCGCTCACGATGAGCACGACGTTCTCGGTCTTGGCCGCGAATACCGGGCCGGACGCAAGCCACGGGACAACACACAGGACAAATGCGCGGATGGCAGCCGCGAAACATCACTGATGCAGCAGCACCGCGCAATTGGCGGTCCAACTCAAGTACACCTCATCGCTCCAATCGATCGACCATTCCGAGGTGCGCCGCTCATTCTGAGCGAATACGGTGACGAGCTTTCCGGTCTCGGTCTTGATGCGATAGGTCGAGCGATTTCCGAGATAACCCAATTCCCACACCACGCCCTTGATTTGATTGACCCGCTCGCCCCCGAGCGGCTGCTTGCTCAGGCGGATCTTCTCCGGACGAAGCGCGACCCAGACGCGCTGACCGGCGCCGAAGCGGCCCAGTTCGTCCACCACCAGATCGCAGCCTGCCTCGGCGCTGTGCACGATGAGATGTCCGGGCTTCGCGCCGCTGACCGTGCCCTCGAACAGATTGGTGGTACCGATGAAATCGGCAACGAAGCGGTCCTGTGGAAATTCGTAGATCTCGGAGGGTGTCCCGACCTGACGCACCTGACCGCGATTCATGACCGCAATGCGGGTCGACAGCGCCATGGCCTCGTCTTGATCATGCGTCACGAAGACGAAAGTGATGCCGACCTGAGACTGGATGTTCATCAGCTCGAACTGCGTCTGTTCGCGCAGCTTTTTGTCGAGCGCGCTCAACGGCTCGTCGAGCAGCAGAACCTTGGGCCTGCGAATCAGCGCGCGTGCCAGCGCCACCCGCTGCCGTTGGCCCCCGGAGAGCTGGTGTGGTTTGCGTTTTGCCAGCGGCCCGAGTTGCACCATCTCCAGTGCATCGGACACGCGCTTGAGTTTCACCGGCGTCGTCGAGACTCCATGCGCCGCAGGCCGTAGCCGACATTGTCCGCAACGCGTCATGTGCGGGAACAAGGCATACGACTGAAACATCATGTTGACCGGGCGCTCGTGCGGTGGCACGTGGGTCATGTCGACATCCTCGATCATGATGCGCCCCGAACTGGGCGTCTCGAATCCCGCCAGCATTCGCAGCAACGTCGTTTTCCCGCATCCGGAAGCGCCGACCAGCGCGAACATCTCGCCCTTGAAGATGCGAAGGTTGACGCCGTCGACGGCGGTGAAAGCGCCGAAGGTCTTGTTGATGCTTTCAATGACGATTTGCGGCTTGGCCTCCGGATCGAGCCACGGCCGATCGGCGATCGATTTAGGCGCGGCGACCATGCCTAGAACTGCCCGGGCGGCGTCGCGCGCCTGCGCTCGGGCGCAAAGAAGGGACGCTCGACGACCTGCGCTCGCGACATCCGACGCTCCCAGACCAGTTCTCGGCTCAAGTAGATCTCGGCCCAAACTTTCGAGCCTATTTTAAAGTGCGGCGCCTCGACCATAGCAAGCGCCACGTTGCGCTTGCAAGTCGGCGACCATACAGCCGAGCTCACGCTGCCGATTTCGCGCTTGCCGGTGATATCTTTGTACAGGAGCGCATTGTGAGCCGGCTTGTTACCCTCGATATCGAGACCAACGAGCTGGCGCTTGGCACCGCGCCGCTTCTCTTCGAGGAGCGCGCGCCGCCCCGTGAAATGTCCTTTGTTGAAATCCACGATCCACCCCAATCCCAGCTCCAACGGCGATCGGTCGGTGCCGATACGAATGGTATGGTCGGCCGATACGAAGTCGACGTTGGGACTCAAGAAGCCGGCCTCGATGCGCGCAATGTTGAGAGCCTGAGATCCGATCGGCCGGATACCGCGCGAGCCTCCGGCGGCCATCAACGCGTCCCAGACCGCTTCCGCGTCCTCGGGCGCCATCCAAAGCTCGTAACCCAAGTCCCCGGTGAATCCGGTGCGCGATATGGTGACGGCGCGCGAGTCAAGCGTGAAGCGGCCGATCTCGAATACCTTCAAGCCGTCCACGTCGGTAAGACCTGCGTCCCTGAGCACGGCGCACGAGGTCGGACCCTGCAGCGCCAGGGCGGCCACTTGTTCGGTGATTTCGCTGACCTCGACCTCAAAGCCGATACTCGAATCGAGCAGCCAGTCGAGCTGGCGCTGCGCTGTGCAGATCCGGTACTCAGATTCGCCCAGGCGAAATACCGTGCCGTCGTCGATCAGGTGTCCGGCATCATTGCACCACACGCAGTAGGTGACGCGGTCGGGCTTCAGTTTGCCGATGTCGCGCGTCACCAAACGGTTGAGGTAGCTTTGCGCATCGCGCCCGATCACGCGGTACTTGACCATGGGGGTCAGGTCGTACAATGTCGCCGCGTTGCGTATCGCAAAGTATTCCTGTTCCACCGTGGTAAACACATCAACGGTGGTATACCCCGCCCAGGGGATGAAGCTATCCACCTGGCTCAAGGTGCGGGCACGCTCATGAAATGGGGTTTTCAGTAGCGGCTGGGTGAAATGCGAGCTCGATGACGCGGTCATGAGGGCATCGCCTCGCCCAATACTTGTTGAGCAGCATTGCGTCCGGCGATCCCCATCACGCCCCCGCCAGGATGACACCCTGCGCCGCACAGGAACAATCCTTCGACCGGTGTGCGATATTGAGCAGCACCCGGAACCGGACGCACCATCAAGATCTGATCGAAGGCCAAATCACCGTGGTGCCAGTGACCGCCACTGCTGCGGAAATGCGTTTCCATGTCCGCCGGCGTCAATACCTCGGCCGCCACAATGCAGCTGCGCAGTCCGGGCGCCAAGCCCTCCAGTACGTCGAGCGAAGCGTCCAAGAAACCTTGCCGGCCCCCATCCCAGCCCCGCTTGAGTGCATAGGGTGCGTATTGGACGATGGCTGAGAGCACATGCCTTCCAGCCGGCGCCAGAGTCCCGTCATTGATGCTGGGAACGGTGATTTCCATGGCCGGCGAGGCAGAGAATTCACCGTATTTCGAATGGTTGTAAGCGTGCTCGAGATGCTCGAGCGAAGGAGCCGACAGTAGGCGGCCGCGAAGCGCCGCCTCGGACACGGCGGTGAAGGGTGGCAGCCGACTCAAGGCGAGGTGTATTTTGGCGGCGAGGCCGCGGGAGCGAATATGGTTTACACGACGCACAAATCCGGCGTCGAGATGCGTGGTTCCAAGCAGTTTGAGAAAGGTGGTCCTCGGGTCGGCATTCGAGATCACTTGCCGCGCTCCGATGCGCTCGCCGGACTCGAGCAGCACCCCGCAGGCGCGGTCGGAATCAACGAGAATTCTAGCCACGGCGGCTTCCGTGCGAATAACGGCGCCGGCCGCGCCGGCCGCCTTGGCCAGCGCATCGCAGAGCGCGCCCATGCCGCCCTTCGGTTGCGACAACCCGCTGCTCCCCGCCGCCGACTCGGCCGCCAGCCGGTACAACAAGGTCAACACCGTTCCAGGCGAGCGCGGCCCGAAGTTCGCACCGAGTATGGCATCGAATCCCAGCGCCCCTTTGAGCGCCGCGGACTCGAAGTTCTCCTCGAGCAGATCATGGACATTCATCCCGCCGATTCGCAGCAGCTCCCGCATGTCGCGCCGGCCGAGTTTGCGTATCTGCCAGCCCATGCGCAACAGACTCAAGCGATCCGACCATGCGTCGGTGCCCAAGCGGGGCGGGGTTCTCGAGAATACCGGCGCAAGGGCTGCCGCGAAGCGTTGCATTCGATCCTGGTAGGCGCCGAAAGCCGCCGCATCGGCGGTCGTTAGTCCGTCCGCCGCGGCGCCATCGCTCAACTTAAGAGCGGGCGCTCCGCTGATCAGCGCCGTGGTCGGCAGGCGCTGAGCCGCCCATTGCAATCCATGGGACTCGAGCTTTAAGTTACGCAATAACTCGGCAGGCATCAGATGCAAAAGATGGGCACCTGCCGAAACCTTGAAGCCCGGACAAAATTCGCGCGTTATCGCGGCACCACCCACCTGTGTGCCCGCCTCCAGCACCAGCACCGACCGGCCGGCGCGTGCCAGCAGCGCGGCGCAGACGAGCCCGTTGTGGCCCGCGCCGATGACCACGCAGTCATAGTGCGATGGACTGGGTGCGTGCGACATGATCAGCGCGTCCTGCCGAGGTCCCGAAGCACCGCGCGCGCGGCGTTTGCCCCCGGTGCGCCCATGACGCCGCCGCCGGGATGGGTACTGGAACCGCACAGATACAGGTCTCTCACGGGCGTCCGATATTGCGCGTAGCCGGGCACCGGCCGGTTGAACAGCAATTGGTCCATGGTCAGCTCGCCCTGAAAGATATTGCCCTCGGTCAAGCCCACTTCGTTTTCGATATCCCAGGGCGTGCGAATCTCGGCATGCAGAATCAAGTCCTTGAAATTAGGACTGTGCCTCGCAATGGTGTCGATCACGGTATTGCCGAAGGCCTGCCGCTTGGCGGCTGTCCATTCGCCGTCCGCAAGCCGGTACGGACAATATTGAACGAAGACCGACATGTAGTGCTTGCCGTTCGGCGCCATGGTCGGATCAATCTGCGAGGGAATCAGCATGTCGATATACGGCGCGCGCGACCAGCTCCCGTCCTTCCAATCATCGTAGGCGCGCTCCATCATCTCGATGGTATCGGTGACGTGCATGTCGCCCCGCGTCGAGGGCGAGCCCGCCGGTATCGCCGGGAATCGCGGCAGGCCATCCAACGCAATGTTCAATTTTCCCGATGAGCCGCGAATTTTGAAATTTCTGACCTGCCGCAGAAACGCATCGGGCAAATCCTTCGCGTCCATCGTTTCCAGAAAGGTGCGCCGCACGTCCAGATTGGAAATCACCAGTCGAGCTCGGATCTCTTCGCCGTCCGCCAGCGCCACGCCGCAGGCGCGGCCGCCGCGCACCAGCACTTTCGCCACCGGCGCTGCGCTGCGTATGGTGCCGCCGCTGGCCGCGAAGGAGGCGCCGAGAGCATTGCTGACGGCCCCCATTCCGCCGCGGGCGAAGCCCCAAGCACCGACGGTGTTGTCGATGTCGCCCATATAGTGATGCAGGAGAACGTAGGCCGTGCCCGGCGAGCGCGGCCCCAGGGCGGTACCGATGATGGAACTGCCGGCAAAATGCGCCTTGACGATTTCACTCTCAAAATATTCGTCAAGAAAATCCGCCGCGCTCATGGTCCAAAAGCGCAAGGTGTCGTACATGCGCTCCTCTCCCAGTCCGTGGAAGCGCTTGCCGAGATAGAGCAGTTCCTGAATGTTGCGCGGTGTGAAGGAGGTGGGATCGGGGGGTTCGCGCATCAATAGCGGTTTGATGAATTTGCATTGACGTATCACGTCGCGCGAATAGCGGTCGTAGGCCTCCGCGTCCCGCTTCGAGTGACGCGCGATCTCACGACGCAACGCATCGTGGTTGTCGTACAGCGCCAGATGACCGCCATCCTGCATCATCGTGCAACCGCCCTCGTACGGAATGATCTGCAGGCCGAATTTCGGCAGCTCCAGCGCGCGCATGATTTCCGGGCGCAGCAAGCTGCAGACGTAAGAGCAGTTCGAGTAGGTGAAGTCCCGGTATAAGCGTCGGCTGACCGCCGCGCCGCCGATGTAAGGCTGCCGCTCGAGAACCAGCACTTTGAGTCCGGCGCGCGCCAGATAGCAGGCGGCAACCAGGCCGTTATGGCCGGCGCCGACGATCAGCGCATCCAGGTGCCGCGGATGCGCCACGGCAGCGGCGTTCAAGCCGGCACTTTGCGTGTGGCGCGGCTCGATTTCAGGGTCGCATCCACCGCGACTTCAAACGCTCTCAAGGTGTCGGCCAAGCACGAAGCATCGTGGGCCGCGGAGACAAACCAAGGCTCGCGCGAGTCCGGTTCGCACAGCACGCCTTCGTCATGCAGCACCTGCGCCATTGCATCGTAGAAGGAGTAATCGCTGCTCTTCCACGCTCGATAGTTGCGAGGCGGTTCGTGCGCGAAATACAGGCCGCTCATTGAGGGATGGCCGACGAAGCTGTGGGCGATTCCGCGCGCGCCCAAGATGGCGCGCATGCCGGCGCGCAAGTTGTTGCCATATTCGGCAATTCGCTCGAGCGCGTCGGTCTGATCGAGGATTTGCAGCGTTTTCTCGGCGGCGGCCAGCGATACCGAGTGCGCCGTATAGGTACCGCCATGGGCCACGCCGCGGCCGATTTTGCGCATGATCTCCTCGCGGCCCGCCAGCACGGAAATGGGATAGCCGTTGCCCAAGGCCTTTGCAAAGGTGCAAAGATCAGCCTTGATTCCATAGAGTTCCTGGACACCGCCGCGTGCCACGCGAAATCCGGTCTTGACTTCGTCGATGAGCATCACCACGCCGTGCTTGTCGCACAGCGAGCGCGCCGCGCGCAGATATTCCGGCTCGGCGGCGATCCCGAGGCAATTGCCCATGATGGGCTCAATCAGCATGCAGGCAATGCGATGCGCGTGGCGCTTGAAGACATCTTCCAACTGATTGGCATCGTTTGCCTGAACGAAGTGCGCAAAACTTCGCGTGCTGATCGGCACGCCCTCGCTGTAGGGCCTCACCTCCGGATCTCCCACCTGCGACCATTTATCCATGGGGGTGAACCACATTGCCGCATCGAATAGCCCGTGGTAGCCGCCTTCGAGAATCACGTAGTCATCTTTGCCGGTATAGGCGCGCGCCAGACGCAATCCGGCCATCACTGCCTCGGTTCCCGAATTGGAGAAGCGCACCAGCTCTGCCGCGGGAACCATTTTAGCAATCAGCTCGGCGACTTTGAGTTCACGCTCGGTGGACAAGGCGAATACGCCGCCGATATCCATTCCCGAACGCGCCGCCTGATCCACCTCCGGATGAGCGTAGCCTAGAATGGCTGGACCATAGCCCATTCGATAATCGACGTAGACGTTGTCGTCAAGATCCGTAATGCGGGCCCCGCGGCCGCTCTTGACGTAGATCGTTCGCTGCTCTCCCCAGTAGCGAAAATTGGAAGCGACCCCGAGAGGCAAGCGTTTGACGGCGCGCTGGAAGTGAGCGTTGTTCTTGGTCAGATTTCTAGCCATTAGGTTTCCCTCGATTCGGGTTTTCCTCGATTTGAGACCCTACCATTCGCCGCGCGTTGCGTCCATATTTTTTATATGACCATATAATTTAATTATTCATCGCAATACCATGCCGCCTGTCGGTCGCAAAAAATAGGCACAATTATCTATATATTCGACGGGATTCAATGCGTTTCCTTGCCACCAATCGCCTTCCGGAGTACATTAAACAACCATATAATTGGTGGGCCACACCATGAACAGCCTGTCCGTCGCAATTTCGGAAAATCCGCCAGGGCAGCAGATCCCGCAGACGCTACCCGCCTGGGTTTATAACAACGCGGAACTGTTGCGACTCGAGTTCGAGCGGGTGCTCAAGCCAAGCTGGCAGATCGTCTGTCACGTGAATTCGATCCCCAAGGCAGGGGACTTTCAAACTTTCGATTTGGGTCCCGAAAGCGTCATGGTGCTGCGCGACCGTGATGGTTCGATACGTGCCTTCCATAACGTATGCCGCCATCGCGGCGCGCGCCTGCTCGACGGTGCCGGCAATTGTCCGGCGGCCATCACCTGTCCATATCACGGCTGGACTTACCGGCATGACGGGGGGCTGATCGGAATGCCGGTCCGCGAGAGTTTTCCAGGATTGGATCGCAGCCAACACGGCTTGCGGCCGGTACGCGTCGATATCGCCTTGAGCTTCGTGTGGATCTGCCTCGCCGGTGACCCGCCGCCGATCGCGAAGGTCTGGGGAGAACTGGCGAATGAGCTTGCGCCCTACCGCCTCCCCGACATGGTGCCATTGGGTCCCATCACCCAGGAGAGCTGGCCGGTCGACTGGAAAATCGCGATGGACAATTATCTCGAGTCCTACCATGTCCCGATCGGTCATCCGGGACTGTTCCGCATGTTCACTCCGGACTATGAAGATCAAAAGGCCGTGCCCGGCGTCGCCAGAGGACTGAGCTGGATGCGGGAACATGATTCGCCCCGCTGGGCCGAGGGACAGTACCAGCGCCTGATCGACAAAGTCGCGACGCATCTGCCCCCGGAGCTGCGTCGCTGCTGGCGGTTCTATAGCGCGTTGCCGAATTTGGGGATTGATGTGTTTCCGGATCAGATGGACTTCTTCCAGGTGCTGCCCGACGGCCCGGGCCGATGCCTGATTCGCGGCGCCGTTTTCGGTCTACCCGATGAACGGCGCGAAATGCGCGCGGTTCGCTACCTGAGTTCGCGTATCAACACGCAGGTCAACAACGAAGACAAGTGGTTATGCGGGCGGGTACAGCGCGGATTGGCATCCCCGGGCTATCGCCCGGGGCCGCTGTCGCAGCTCGAGCGTTGGATGCTCGAGTTTCACGACCTGCTGCGAGCGCGCATTCCCGAATTTACCCTGCCGCACGCGCCCGAAGGGTTTGCCTGACGGGACTCACAAATCGGCGGGCGGCCGATCAGAAGACATGGCCGGCACCCGGGCGAGCAGGAATTGCTGAAATGCCGCGACCGCGGCGTGAGTCGAAGTGCTCTGCGCGCTGCGATTACCGAAGATCGCGAGGCCTTTTTGGGTTGACTCCGCGACTGCAATCATCGAGCGGCTCATTTGCGGGTGCAGTCGCGATGCCAGGTACCGCGCGGCAATAGCCAGCCGCAACTCTCTGCAATGCGTGTAATGATGCCGGCGCAAACAGCTGCGTCCCGGCGCGATCGGCAGCACCTGGAGAATTGAAAAGCCGTCGGGCCGCAAGTCGATCAAATGATTGGGCGCAACAAACCTGCAATGCCGGTGGACTTCCGCTGCGGAGCCCGACAGCCGCTGGTACGACCTTTGGCTCCAGCCCGCCGCGCGGTTCCCGGCCACCGCGGATGATTCCAGGCATTGCTCGATGATCAGCTTCCAATCCGCTGACACGACAGTCTCGTCTGCTTGCAAAAGCCGCGTATTCTCGGGCAGCGCAAGATCCAGCCAGGAATCGTCGCGTCGCGCAGGCCGCTCGGCTCGCTGCGAGCGCACCAGGATCAAGCCGTCGATCAAACACAATTCCAGCGCGGTTAGGTTGCCACCCTCTTCCGGCTGCCGGCGGGTGCCGTCAAGATTGAATTCCAGTCCATGAACGCTGCATTTGATCACGCTCAAGCGGCCACTCAGTCCCAGCGTGAGTATATGCGGAGCCTCGGTGCAGCTATTGCGGAACGCCCGTAGGTTCCCCGCACCATCGCGCAATACCAGCGGGCGCTCAAATCCAAGGTCGGGCGCCAGAAAATCTCCGGCTTCAGGAATCTGCGCGCGGTGACCGATAAATTGCCATGAGTCCTGAAACACCGATTGTCGCTCCAGGGCGAACAGGCGGCTGTTCTCGTAGGCCCAATCCGCAACACGATCGCCGGCCGCCCGCGGCCGTGCAGCGCCGGGCAACGCTGGCGACGAAAATTGCCCGGGAAATACGGACTGAAGATACGCCATGCAACGCTGTTTTGCCGCCGGCCGGTCGATATCGGCTTCGGTCCGAAAGGCGAAATCCTGCCACAGCATTTCCAGCGCGCCCATGAGTCCCAATGCGATGCCTTTCGGATCGAGGTGCGGCTGCGCGGAGTCGATGATCAGCCGCTCGATGAGCTCATGCACCAGCGCGGCAAATCGTTCATCTATCTTCCCGCAAATATCGTAGTATTCCTGCCGTGAACTCGCTTCGCCCCAAAACGAATACCAAACCGAAACCTTGCGAGGGCTCGCGATCTCCGAATCGAGGTACAAATCCACCATCATCTGCAGTGCGGCAACCGGATTGGTCTTGAGGCGCCCCACCGGCACCAGCAAATGTTGCTCGAACTCGGTCGCCAGAAATTGCAGCGATGCGACCAGCATCGAGGCCTTGGAGGCAAAGTAGAATCTGACGATGCCAGGAGACATGTCGGCAATCGCGACTACCTTCTCCACCGTGGTACGCGACGGTCCATAGATATGCAGAGCGGAGATGCATGCGTCGATCAGTTTTTGGCGCTGCCGGCTGTGAGTGTTGCGCGCCCGTGGTATCGGCGGCCGCAATCGGGATTTTTTCTTGAGGCTGGGCATGCCGCGGTCTAGTCGATCGTGAAGCTTGCGAATGCGCGTGAAGCATCCGCCGACTGGCTGCAGCGCCGCGGCAAATGGCTGATCATTTTGCCGCCGCTCTTATATCTTGTGGTGTTCTTTCTCATACCCTTTGCTTTCGCGCTGAAGATCAGTCTTGCCGATACGGCCGTCAGTGTTCCGCCCTTCTCGGACATTCTATCCATCAGCCCGGACTGGCACATCCATCTCACGCTGAACCTGGGCAATTTCAAGTACCTGTTTGCCGATGAAGTGTATGGTCTTTCGTATTTCTATTCGATCAAAACCGCGTTTTTCTCCACCGTGGTCTGTCTTGCACTCGGGTATCCCATGGCCTATGCCATCTCTCGGACCTCCAAGAGTACGCAAAGCATCCTGCTGCTCATCATCATCTTGCCGTTCTGGACCTCGTTTCTGCTGCGCGTCTATGCGCTCGAAGGCATCATCCGAGAGAGCGGTCTTTTGAATTCCGCGCTGCTGTGGTTGGGCATCATCGACCATCCTTTGCAGATCATGCGCACCACCTTTGCGGTCTACGTCGGGATCGTCTATTCGTACCTGCCCTTCATGGTGCTGCCGTTGTTTGCGACGCTCGAGAAACTGGATCACTCGCTGCTCGAGGCGGCGGGCGATCTGGGAAGTCCGCCGTGGCGTGCGTTTCTGGACGTGACGCTGCCGCTGTCCATGCCGGGAATCATCGCCGGCTCCATGCTGGTGTTCATTCCAGCCATTGGTGAGTTCGTCATCCCCACTCTGCTCGGCGGCCCCAACAATCTCATGATCGGGCGCGTGCTGTGGGATGAGTTCTTCGGTAATCGCGATTGGCCCGTGGCCTCCGCGGTAGCCATTGCCTTTCTGGTGCTGCTGGTCGGGCCGATAGCCATCTACCAGCACTACAGTACCAAGCAACTCGATTCGTAGCATGTACAACCGAATCTCACCCTTTCTGATCTCGATTCTGTGCATCGGAATCGCGGTGCTGTACATTCCCATGCTGGTTTTGATCGGCTATTCCTTCAACGCATCGCCATTGGTGAGCGTCTGGGGTGGGTTCTCCACCAGTTGGTACACGCAGCTGATTCACAACGACCAGATTCTCGACGCTGCCTGGCTGTCGCTGAAGGTAGGCGTCATGGTATCGACCGGCGCGCTGATCCTGGGCACGCTCGCCGCGATTGCGCTGGTGAGATTCAAGTTGTTTCGCGGCCGCCTGTTGCTGACCGGCATGGTCAATGCGCCCTTGGTCATGCCCGAGATCGTCACGGGCATCACGCAACTGTTGCTGTTCATCTCGATGCTGCAGCTTTTCGGCTGGCCGCATCGCGGCTTCACGACCATCGTGATCGCGCACATTGCCTTCTGCACCGCCTATGTAACGATCACCGTGCAGTCGCGACTGGACAGCGCCGACCGGTCGCTGGAAGAGGCGGCCATGGACCTGGGCGCCGGTCCCGTGCGCGCCTTCATCGACACCACTCTGCCGGCCATCGCCCCGGCGCTGGCATCGAGCTGGCTTCTCAGTCTTCACGCTCTCGCTGGATGATCTGGTCATCTCGAGTTTCGTCTCCGGACCCGGCGCCAGCACTCTGCCGATGGTGATCTTCTCCAAGGTGAAGCTTGGAGTGAGCCCAGATGTCAACGCGCTGGCCAGTTTGATCATCTGCTTGGTCGGCATTTGTGTGCTGACGGCGGGCTACCTGATGCGGCGCACCGAACGCAGGCGCGTACTCGATGCGCAATTGGCGCAGCATTAGTTCTAATCCGCGGTCTTGATGCGGGTCCAGGTACGGGTCCGGATCCGTTCGGTCGCGGCACTGACTTCCGCGGACCGATACAGTCGTGCCTCGATTTCCGGCGTGGGATACAGCGTCGCATCGCTGAGAATTTTCGGGTCAATCAGCGGTCGCGACGCAATATTGTCATTGCCATAGAATATCTGGTTGGTGATCTCGGCGATCACATCCGGCCTTAAGATGAAGTTGATGAAGGCGTAAGCGGCTTCTGGGTGCGGTGCCCCCTTGGGAATCAACAAGGAGGAGAAGGTCTGATTCGCTCCTTCCTTCGGCACCGTGAAGGCGAGGTGCACGTCGACGCCGACGGCTTTGGCGCGTGCACGCGAATAGGCGTAATCGCTCGACCACGACATCGCGATGCAGATTTCCTTGTTTGCCAAGCCATTCATGAACTCGGTGGAGTCGAAGGAGCGGATATAAGGGCGAATCTTCATCAGCATGTCTTCGGCAGCCTTGAAGTCCGAAGCCTTGCTGGTGTTGGGATCGAGTCCCAGATACTTGAGAGCCAGCTGCAGCACGTCTTCGGCGGAGTCGATCAGCGTCACGCCGCAATCGGCAAATTTGGATACGATTTCCGGCTTGAATAGCAGATCAAGGCTGTCGACCGGCGCATTCGGCATGCGTGCCTTCATCATATCGACGTTGTAGGCGAAGCCGTTGATCGAATGCAGGTACGGCACGGCATGCTCATTGCCCGGATCGTATTGCGCCTGAATCGCCAGTATTCTCGGATCCAGGTTATGCCAATTCGGCAGTTTGCTCTTATCGAGAGTTTCGTACACCCCGGCCTTGATCTCGCGGCCGAAGAAATCGGTCGAGGCACTGACCACGTCATAACCGGAACTGCCGGCCATGAGCCGCGCCTCCATGGTCTCCTCCGCGTCGTAGACATCGTAGGTCACCTTGATGCCGGTCAGCTGCTCGAATTTCGCGATCGTGTCGGGACCGATGAAGTCCGACCAATTGTAGATGTATAGGCGCTTCTCTTCGGCCGCGCGGCAGGACGCCGCACAGCCGGCCGCAGCGAGCAAAAATACCAACATCCCGGCCGCATGACGCCGCCCGAATCTCATTTTTGCATTACCCGCCGCCGGTCTTGCCTCCGAAGCGATACTTCAATCTCAAGCCATAGACACGCGGCTCATTGGTGGTCTGGCGGCCATCATAGTTGTACTTGTTGGTGTAAATCACCGCGTTCGTATTGCCGAGATTGGTGATGTACGCCTCGATGCCCCAACTATCCTTGGTGTCGTTGAATCCGAAGCGCAGGTTGCTGATGGTGTAGGCGGGCTGCAATGAGCGGCTCGTGGAACTCAAGGTGCTGGTATTCAAATCGCTCCACATATCGCCGGTATAAGCGGCGTCGAATTGACCATAGGCGTTGAAGTTCGGTCCCATGGGCCATTCGTAGCGCGCACTGGCGCTCGCCCTTGAAGTAGGGCACAAATGGCAGCCGTTGACCGGGGGTCACGACGAACTCGGGATTGTCGTAAGCGTTGCTGGTCAAGGTTGAATTGTTGTAGTTGGCGGCCAGTGTCAGCGTTAACCCGTGAATGGGCCTGTATTCAATGTTGCTTTCGATGCCATAGACACGCGCATTGCCGATGTTCGCATTGAAGGTCACCGGGTCAATCGCCAGATCGAACACCGCCGTCTGATAATTCTTCCACGGCATGTAGTAGACGGCGCCATTGAACAGGAACCGCCCCTCGTCCATCACGGTCTTCCAGCCCAACTCATAACTATCCAGGGTATCCGGCTCGTAGGTCGCGGGCACCAAGGGATTGGCAGGACCCGCCGAGGTATTGAACCCGCCGTCTCGAAACCCCTGCGCGAATGAAAAGTAGTACAGCGTGTGGTCGCTGTATTTGTAATTGATGCCCGCCTTGTAGGTCACTTTGGAGAAGGACACGGATTCCGTGGGCGTCGGCACTTTGGGATTATAGAAATATCCGCTCCATTGGTCGGAACTCGAATCGTGCGATTTGAAATATCTCAGGCCCACAATCACGCTCCATTGCTTGGTGAGGTCCTGCGTGACCTCGCCAAACGCGCGCGATCTGGTGGTTGTCGGTGCGCGAGTTGCTGTAGCTGTACCATTCACTGGGTAGCGGTGTTGCGCCCTCGTAATAGCTCGAAGTTAGGAGCGCTTGCGCCGCCTGCCCATTGAAATTGATTCCGGGATACGCGTAAAAATCCGAATAGATGTCGCGTGTCTGCTCCCAATATAAGCCTGCGGTCCAATGAGTGGAGCCGCCCGGCTTGGATGACAGGCGAAGCTCCTGCGACCAGCGATCGGTGTGATCGCTGTAGTTCGTAAACATCGTCGGTACATTGCAGCCGCCAAAGGAGTCCGGAACGGCCGGATCGCCCGATGGCGCGGAAGTCGCGCAAGCGAAACTTTGCACCCAGCCCGCGTAGCTCTGATATCCGGTGTTATTCGGCTGGATTTGCGCGTATTGCACGTATTCGGAGTATTCGTTGACGGTGGTGTTGGCCCTGTTCCAGTAGCCGCCGGCATAAATGAGATCGCCGATCCCGACATCGCCCTGGACGGTGAGCGACATCAGGCGGTTGATGCGCTCGCCGCTCTCCGGCCCGAAGCGCGATACGTTGCGTTCGCCGTAGCGCGACGGATCTTGGTCCCAGGCGCCGTGCGTCGATCTGGGTCTGGTAATCTCCCGAAAGAATCGCCGACCAAGTATCGTTGAACTTGAAGTTGATCGCCGCCCGTCCGCCATACATGGCTTCGTGGTTGTAGTTATTGCCCGCCCACTCCGAGTTATCGCTGGTGGTGCCGTTGATCCAATTCCGCGTGGTCAGCAGATTGTCGATGAATCCGCCCTGATGAGTCAGTAAAAGCCCGATACCCGCAGCGCGGCAACGTCGCTGATCAACGGAATGTTCACAAATCCTTCGACAGTCCCATTCTGCAAACCGCCGTCGATTTGGCCGCCATCGAGATCGATGCCGGCGGCAAAGGCCGGTGGGATCCGGCTTGTTGGTGATGATCTTGACGGCGCCCGACATCGAACTCGCGCCGTACAGCGTGCCTTGCGGCCCATTCAGCACCTCGATGCGCTGGATGTCATACATGTGCAAATCGGGAATGCCGCCGAAATAGCTCAGGCTTTGTTCGTCGAGATACAGACCGGTGGTCGACGTGTTGGCGACATTCGGGTTGCTGCCGTCGGAGACACCGCGCATGAAGAACTGCTGGTAGCCGGGTCCGATGCTGATGTAGGAAATCGACGGCGAGCGGGTTGCGTAGTCCTCGAACTGGCTGATGGCCAGATTCTGGATATCTTTCGATGTGAACACATCGATGCTCTGGGGAACATCCTGAAGATTCTCGGTTTGTTTGCGCGCGGTGACAGTGATTTCCGCAAGTGCGTCCGAGTCCGCCGCGAGCGCGGGCATGACCGTAGCCGCGGCAGCGCCGGACAGGATCGAGGCGATCGCCATTCGAAGTGCGGTTGGCCTGCGCGCTCTGCAATCGGGCGTTCGTATGGCGCGTAACTTCATCCCCGCCTCTCCCATAGTCGGTAATCGGCGCCATCATTACTTGCGCTCGCATCGCTCGTCAATCAATTTATATGGCTGTATAACGATAACCGCCGATCTCCACATTCCCGTCTCAAGTAAATGTTGCGCCGCAGCGACATCGTGTTGGACGCCCAAACCGCGCAAAGTGCCTACTTATGCTTCCCGCAGCGAGAGACCCCGCAGCGCGCCCCTGGGAACGGAACCCCTGATTGAGGGGCCGGGCACGTACGTACTTAACATTTCTTTATATGACTGTATAACTATGATTGTGTGGGAAATCGCGCCAGGATGCCGCCCAGACTGCGTCGCAACGGCGCCAATTCGGCCTCGAAATGTCGCCAGTGACCAATGCTGGAATCGTACATGGGAACCCGCACCTGCTCTGAACTGGCCGTTCTTACCGAACGCTGGGTCTCGTGAAACCGCAGGCACGACGGTTCGAAGTCCAGACCACAGTGGGCGATCAACCGCCGGACCACAGATTCGGTATTTCGCACCAGATCTTCATAGGCAACATGAAACACCTTGCCGGGCAGTACCTCGTCCCAATGATCCATGAGTTCGATGTAGCTGCGGTAGTAGCGGCCCAGATCTTCCAAATCATAGGTAAAGGACTGCCCTTGGGAGAAGTGTTGCTTGTAGGCGCTGAAGCAGGCGTCCATCGGATTGCGCCGCACGTCGATGATCGTCGCTCGCGGCAGTATCAGATGCAACAGACCCACATGACTGAAATTGTTGGGCATCTTGTCGATGAATCGCGGCCTGGCACTGCGGTAGATGCGGGTCTCCTCAATGTAACGGGCGCCCAGATCCTCGAGCCGCTGCGCGCTCAGGCCGATCACGCTTTCCGGATAAGCATCTGCCGGGCCGTCATTATCCAGTTCCCGAACGAATCGCAGGATATGCGGCAATTCCATGGTTCCTTCGATGCACGAGTGGCTGGCCAGTACTTGTTCCACCAGCGTGGACCCGGATCGCGGCAGGCCGACCACAAAAATCGGCGCGGGATCGGCGCTGCCGGATCCGTCATGCGATCGTAGAAACTGCGCGCTGAATATCGCGGCGACCCGTCGGCATTTCTGTTCGAAAGCCGCCGCGTCAAAAGGGGTTTCGCGCCGGCGCAGGCTATTTCCCGCTGCATAGTGACGGAATGCCTCGGGGTATTGCTCACGTTGCTCGAACGCACGTCCGAGCGCGAAATGGACCTGCGCCTGGCTTTTGGCGTCGCTTGAAGCACGGCCCAGGACTTCCTGCATGGCGGCAAGCTCGCCGTCGGAGAAATGATAGTTCTTCAGATCGGCAAAACTGTAATAGGCCTCGCCGAAGTCGGGCTGCAGCTCCAAACAGCGGCGGTAGGCCGCCTCTGCCGCGGCACGCCGGCCGAGAGTCTTCAGCGCGTGACCCCGCGAAAGTTCCACGCGAATCTGCTTCGGATCGATCTCGAGCGCTTTGGTATATGCATCGAGTGCCTCCGCCTGACGCATGCCGTGGGCCAGCACGGAGCCCAGCAACACCCAACTCGGTCGCCGCATCGGCGTCGATGAGCAGCGAGTGGCGCACTGCCGCCTCCGCCTCCTCGAGTTCCCCATCATCAAGATAGCGCCTGGGCCAGCCCGCGACGAATCAGCGGCATATGGGCCGACTGCTTGAGCGCGTGCTTCAGCAGACGTTTCGCGTCGCGGGGAAGCGCCGGCACCCAAGGAGATGGCCGCCAGGCCGCACAGCGCTCCGAGATGATGTGCGTCTTCATGCAGAATCCTGCGGAAAATTCCCTCAGCCTGCTTGCCGTCGTTCCGTGCCATGCATCGCGCGGCCTCTTCAAGAATCGGTCCGTAGGCGATCGGTGTCGATGAAACGTTGAAATGCCTGCCTTGCGGCCGCGAAATCCCCGAGATTCGCGAGCAGATCGCCCAGCAATCGCCAACCGTCATGCAGCGTTGGCAGCCTGCTCCAGTGCCATGTCGCAGCAATTCGGCCGCGCGCTGCAGACGGCCCTGTGCCCCGATAGGCTCGTCGCCAGATCGACCATGGCATGCGCAAAGTCGGGTGCGTCCGCCAGCACCGCCTCAAGCAGCCCAATCCCTTCGGCATTGCTGGCCTTGTGCCAGCAACGCCAGCGCCAATACTCGGCGGCTGTTGACCTCTCCCGGCCAACGCCGTTGAATTTCTCGCAGCTCGCGTTCGGCCGCGACGGCATCGCCGCGCTCGAGCATTGCCAGCGCGCGGCGGTATGCATCCTGAAAGCCGACTCCGAGTTTCTGCTCGCGCATGGTCAAATGCAGGGTAACCGCATGGACTCCAATCATGAAGCAGTTGAACGCATCAGCAAAGCGATCTTTCGGTGAATGCGATTTGATGTTATGAGAGATTCTACTGAGGACAACCCAATATGATGAGTCGCGTGCTGGTCATTTTGATGATGGGCGTACCGTTTGCTGCCGCGCTCGCGGCACTGCCCCCTTCGGCGCCAACGCACGGCGTACGGTTGGAACATACCTGGATTCCGATAAGCGATGGCATCCGCCTCGCTGTTACCCTGTATGTGCCGACCGGCGTCCAAGCCGGGTGAGCGATACCCTGCCCTCCTTGAATACCTGCCGTACCGCAAGGATGACGACGAAGCGGTCCGCGATTTCGGCACGCATACCTATTTCGCCAAGCGCGGCTATGTCGGCGCCCGAGTCGACATTCGCGGCTTCGGGATGAGCGAGGGATCGCCCCCGGACCGCGAATATTCGGCGCAGGAACAGCAGGATGCGGAAGAGGTTATCTGCGTGGCTCGCGCGTCAGTCTTGGTCGAACGGCAACGTCGGCATGCTGGGAATCTCCTGGGGAGGCTTCAATTCCATACAAATGGCGTTGAGAAAGCCGCCCGCATTCAAGGCCATCTTGGCGGTCGACGCCACCGATGAGCTGTTCAAGGAAGACGTGCACTACATGGATGGAATATTCCACGTCGATGAATTCGAACTGACCATGGATCTGGATCAGGGCAGAACCGGTGCGCCCGATTACAGCCTCGAGGAATCCGCGATCGGCCCGCGAATGAATTCGACGCCTTGGTCGCTGACCTATCTGAAACATCAGCGCGACGGAATCTTTTGGCGCTCGCCGCTGCGGCCGATCGACACCCTGCAAGGTACCCGCATTTTTGATCGGCGGCCTGCAGGATGGCTATCGCGACAGCATTCCCCGAATGCTCGAGAAGGTGAAAGCCCCTCTAAAGGCTTGGATCGGACCGTGGAATCACGGTTTCCCGAACGACAGCGACTATGGTCCGCTGTTCGAATGGCGAGACCAGGCGGTGCGCTGGTTCGACTATTGGCTCAAAGGCCGCGATACCGGCGTGCTGTGCGATCCCAAGCTGATCGTCTATCAGCAGCATTGGCGTCCGCCGGGATCGCAATCTCAAGACGTGCCCGGAGAATGGCGCGCAGAGAATTCCTGGCCGCCGGCCGGCGCCACTACCACGACGCTGTATTTCCAATCGGAACATCGGCTCGCCTTTAGTGCATCTGAAAACGGCCGAGGATCAGCTGCGAAACGTCCCTTCCACGGGCGTCGAGGCAGGGTTTTGGTGGGGCGAACTGCTGACGGACCAACGCCCGGTCGATGCTTACAGCCTGATCTATGATTCGCCTGCTCTCACCGAAGACTTCGCCATCCTCGGACGACCGCAAGTCACCTTACACGTGGCGGCTGATGCGCCTCTTGCTGACTGGTTCGTGCGATTGTCGGATGTGGCACCGGACGGAAGCGTAACGATGGTGACCGGTGCCGGGATCAACGGCGCGCAGCGCGATTCGATGGCCAACCCGAAAGACCTGACGCCCGGCGCACTGTTTCCCTTGAGCCTCGAATTGCATCTTGCATCGTGGGTGTTCCCCAAGGGGCACCGCATACGAATTGCCGTGTCGAACGCGCTCTGGCCCATGAACTGGCCGACACCCTACCCACTGACCACCTCGCTCGCGTTCGGCCGCAACACGCCGTCGGTGGTGAATTCTGCCGCGAGTGCACGGTTCAAGGAGCCGTGCCGCCGCCGTTCGCCGCGCCGGAACCCATTGAAAAACCGGCCTCGATTCAAAGTATCGGCAGCGCTGCATGGCCCGGCTCGTGGACGGTGCTGCGCGACGAAGTCAGTCAGCACAGCACCGTGACCTGGCAGGGTACCGCGGCGGTGTCCTATCCTTGGGGACGCTTTGATCATTCCGAGCGATTGATCTATGAACTCGACGATGCCCATCCGGAACTGGCGAGTGTCCAAGGCGATTCGGAATACATTCAGATCGTGCAGAACCACGTTCTGACCTGGCGCGGTCAGCTGAAAGTCTCCAGCGACGCCCATACATTTTTTTACAAGTACACGAGAACGCTGCTGAAGGACGGCGCGCTCGTGAAAACCAAGACCTGGGAGGAGCCCATCGCCCGGGATCATCAATAGCCCGGGCCTTTGGCCGCTTATGGTATGGATTCTTGTATCGCTTTTCTTCTGTTGGTGCGCATTTCGCGAGATCCGCGGCAGCTTCGTAGCCAGACCTGGATTTGATTCACCGGCGCCGATTTCCAAACCCTATCTGGTGATCGTGCTGTCATTGGCAGCGGTGTTCGCTTGGCCAACCTTGCACCGCTGGTATTTCGAGCGATTTTTATCGATACGGGCTACCATATTGGCAGACAATCACCGCGCGATCGTTCATTGCAATACACTCTTTGACACCATGCTCGACCCGGAGATGCTTGCTGCGGGGCACGCCAGTCCGCTTACCGGGAAAATTGGCATCCAGACTCCTTGGTGCGATGTCCTGAGCTCATACCTTCGCCACCCGAAACGGGCGGACGACAGGGAGCTGTGGAGTCTGAACATGTTTACGCACGAGAGCATGCACGTCCGCGGCGAGATGAATGAAGCGATCACCGAGTGTGAAGCCGTGCAACGTGACTATCGCGCTGCCAAACTTCTCGGCGTTGACGACGAGACTGCCAAAAGAAACGCGTTGGACTATTACAACAATGGCTATCAGCTCAGGGGGAAAATAGGCGGCATGCAGGGCGCTTACTATTCCGACCAATGCGCCCCAGGCAAGGCAATGGATGAACACCTGAGCGATTCCACCTGGGCCAATCCTTAGATTACGCTGGGTTATTCCTTTTCACTTTGGACGCTACCATTCATGAGCAATCACCATCAGAAATTTTATATCGACGGCGCTTGGGTCGACCCTGTGGTTCCGGCTACGTTCGATGTCATCAATCCGGCAACCGAGCTTGCCTATACAAAGATTTCTCTCGGCAATGCCGCCGATGTGGATAGAGCGGTGGCCGCTGCAAAAGCGGCCTTTCCTTCGTTTGCGCGCACCGACCGCGATGGGCGCCTGGCGATGCTCAACAGGATTCTCGAAATCTATAACCGGCGCTACAACGAAATCGCGGAAGCCGTATCCGACGAGATGGGCGCGCCCCTCAAGTTTGCACGCGAAGCTCAAGCTTGGGCCGGCCAAGTACACCTCGAAGCCGCGATCAAAGCGCTCACTTCCTTTGAGTTTTCCTTCGATCGAGGCGGCACTCGTATCGTGCGCGAGCCCATTGGTGTGGTTGGTCTCATCACCCCCTGGAATTGGCCGCTCAATCAGATCGTGTGCAAGGTCGCCCCCGCCATCGCCGCGGGCTGCACGATGGTGCTCAAGCCCAGCGAGATCGCGCCGATCAGCGGCATTATTTTTGCCGAAATCATGCACGAGGCGGGAGTTCCAAAGGGGGTGTTCAATCTTGTAAACGGCAACGGGCCGACTGTCGGACAGTATCTGTCGGGCCATGCCGATGTCGCGATGATGTCGTTCACGGGGTCCACGCGCGCCGGCGTCCTGGTTGCAAAGGTGGCGGCCGACACCGTCAAGCGAGTCAGTCAGGAGTTGGGCGGCAAGTCTGCAAATATCATCCTTCCCGATGCGGATCTCGACGACGCGGTGACTCGCGGGACGGCGGCCTGTTTCAGCAATACCGGGCAATCATGCGACGCACCGACGCGCATGTTCGTCTCGAAGCGGCAGCATGCGCGGGCGCTGGAAATTGCCAAGGTGGTGGCGGCGAATCACATCGTCGGCGATCCGCGCGCTGCCACGACGATTCTTGGACCCGTGGTAAGCCGGGCGCAATTTGACAAGATCCAGCGACTGATTCAAGGGGGCATTGATGAGGGCGCCACATTGGTTACCGGAGGCACCGGACGGCCCGAGGGACTGAATAGCGGCTACTACGTGCGCCCCACGGTATTCGGTAACGTCCGCCATGAGATGTCGATATCGCGCGAGGAAATATTCGGACCCGTGCTTTCCATCCTGCCCTATGAATCGGAACAGGAGGCCATCGACAAGGCAAATGATTCTGTCTACGGCCTCGCCGCCTACGTGTCATCCAAGGATCTTGACCACGCAAGGAAGGTGGCCGCCGATCTGCGCGCCGGCACCGTCAATATCAACTATCCGGACTGGGACACTTTCGCACCGTTCGGCGGCTATAAACAATCCGGCAACGGCAGGGAATACGCGGATTGGGGGATGATGGAATTCATCGAGACCAAGGGAATCGTCGGTTACGGAAAATGACCGTTATCTTAGAATCGGTTCTTACTTGCCCGAGCTGCGGGCAAAAGAGCAAAGAAATCATGCCGACGGACGCGTGCCAATATTTCTACGAGTGCACGAAGTGCAAGACATTGCTTAAACCCAAGGTGGGCGACTGCTGCGTTTTTTGCTCCTATGGTTCGGTGCCTTGCCCACCCATCCAGGAGCAACGAGGCTGCTGTCGTTAGTTCAGAGGTACCGCGTGCTCACTCGCTCAATGCTCATCGCTGAGGCAGTTGCAGCGCGGTACAGTCGGCATTGTGCGGCGTGCCACGGTCCACCAGTCGCAGTCCCGATTCGGCCTCGCCGACACTGAACTTCGGTTGCAGCAAAGTGCCTTGCACCAGCAACGGCGCCTTGACGCGAAGAATTCGCAGCCGTTTGGGCTCACCATGCAGCTTAAGATCCAACGTCTCGGAGTCGAGCAGCACGCGGCCCTCGCCGCTGATGAATACCGGCTCGCTATCGATGAACAAGCGCGTAGATTGCATCACGCCGGAATGAATTTCGAAGTCAGCGGCCGCGCAATGCACCGCTACATCACGAGTGCTGCGCGTCAGAGTCAGGCCCAGACCGCGCAAATCAACGCCGGTCAGTTCCGCCAACGAGGCGCGTAGTATCCCCTGCAACACCGCGCGCTTAGGTTGCCGTCGGCGTCGGCAGCCAGGGCATGCAGTGAGTCGCCCCTTCCCTGAGCGTGAATTTGCAGCAGCAGTGAGCCTTCGTACGGCGGCGGTTCGGCCTTATGCGGCATCTGCGCCAACTGTAAGCCCGTCAGTGTCATCTCGATGCGGGCGTGCGCGGGGATCTGATTGGCGTCGGCATCGAGATGCAGCGCGAAATTGCCGCCCATGAAATGCCCCGTAACCTCCGGTGCCTTGATCAGGCCGCGCTCGATCGTAAATGGCGCGGACAGCTCAGTCACCTCCTCTCGCGACAGCAACAGGCGACGGGCGTGATAATTCCCGGTGGCATCCACGCGCCGAGTCGCCGGAGTGATGAGCTGCACATCGGAAAAGAGCTTTGGCGGCGCGTCGGGATGTGGGATCGCGTCCCGCAGCGCGCAGCCCAACGTCGGCCAGACGCAACAGCGCCGAGCTCAGATCGGCGTGCACAAGGGTGCGGCCGTCTTTTTGCGTGTCGAGCGACACGCGCCCCTGCACATCGCTTTGGCCCGATACCACCTTGAGATCATCGAAAAGCGTTTCGCTGCCCCGACGCACCATGTGGCCCTGCAAGTGAAAGGTACCGGTATTCGGCAAGCTGACTCCGACCAGATAGTACAAGTCGCGCAAATCGGCGCCGCTGGCGTCAAACTCCGCATCGACCAGGCCCAGATCAAACGGCCGCGGCAGCGAGCCGTGCGCCGTCAAATGCGTACCGCTCGAGCGCTCGTCGAACTCGAATGCATAGGGTTTGTCGGGCGACGCAGACGGCTAACGGGTCGCCTTTCAAGCGAAAGGTGACCGCGTGCTGGTTGAGTGTGCCGGAGCCCTCCATTTGCAAAGGCTGCGCCGAATCCGGGCCGACGACGGACAAGTCGCCGTCAAAGACGAGGTGCAAACGCTCATCGACAAGCGTCAGATGGTATGCGCCAGCTCCAGCTCGCGAATCATTGGCAATGGTGCACCCGGAGATTTATCAGGGTCAACGCGCTGCCAGTTGGCGTGTCCCGCGCTGTCACGCATGAAGTGCAGTCTGGCGCGGTATCGATTTTAAGGAGACTGAGTCCGGATTGATGGCTCAGCAGGGGTGCGAATGTCACGGTGAGTTTCGCGACTTCCGCCGTGATCCCCGGCTTGGTCCAGGGCGGATTGCCGATGGTGACTTGTTCCGCCTCGATCCGCGGGTTTCTGGTCAACAGGTGCAGATGCAACGCACCGCGCACTTCGATGGGGCGGCCGCTTTGCCAGGAGACAAAGCGGACGAAGCTCGAGCGCAAGAGACCTGCGTTCCAGGCGAGCAACACCCCCGCCACCGTCACAATGACCAGAAGCAACGCGGCCGCCGCTAATTTTGCCAAACGGTGTCGCATGATAGAACTCTACTGGCAAACAATCGAACAGCCTACGCCAAGGCGCGAGCGTTCGTCTCATAATCGAGGCGTGCGAATCGGGAAGCGTTGAGTGCGGTAGCGTCCCGACGGACTTGCTCACTTGTGTTTCCATAGGGAACTTAACTTGAAAAGGATCCGACATGGAAAGCTCTATCACTGGCAACTTGCCGAAGAATGGTCAGAAGATTGCCGATAAGGTCGACGACCTTCGAGACGAAACGACCTCAGCGCTCACGAAAGCCGTCAGTCGGGCTCAATCGATGGGCAGGCAAAGTATCGACGCGATCGGTGAGATGGCGGGCCAAGCGCGGGATGTCGCCTCTAACGCGTCTGATTCGATTGTCGCTTACACCAAGAAAAATCCAGTGACGGCACTGGCGATCGCCGCGGCTTCCGGCGCATTGCTTTACGCCGTAATCAAAGCGCTCACTCCGTCACGCGACTAGCAGCAACGCTAGGCGATCACCGTGCTCATGTCTTGGCTGCGATTAAGCGCTCACAGTCTTCCAGCCGCTGGCATTCGCAGTTGAAACTGGCATTGAGAATGGATCGCATTTGACTGAGGCGCGCGGTTAGCTCATCGAGCTCTGCGATCTTACGTTTGGCCATCGTGCGCCATCGCAACGCAGGTTTGGTGCCGCTGATGGCACGCTTCAGCAGTCGCTGTCGTGCTGCGGAGACAGTTCGCGGCCGCCCGACGGTTGTTGTGGGTCATTACGCGAAAATCGAGCCGCTTGCTGGGTTTTTGACCGTATTATGGGATCGGCGTGAGCTTCCATCTAACAACCGGAGAGACACTATGATTCGGAACAGTCTGGCCAGTCCGACGATCGCTGGACTGGCTGTTTTTGGATTCAGCATATCGGCTGATATCGCGAATGCGCAGGACGCAGACAAGAAGGTCATAGCGACGCCGAATGCGCCCGCGGCGATTGGCCCTTATTCACAAGCAGTCCGGGTCGGAAAGACCGTGTATCTTTCCGGACAGATCGCAATCGATCCCAAGAGCAATCAAGCGATGGGAGATGCTTCGATCGAAGATCAGACGCGCCGCGTTCTCGATAACATCAAAGCCGTGCTTGCGGCTGACGGACTGACAATGGAAAACATTGTCTCAACGACGGTCTTCCTCAAGGACGTTGGCGAGTTCGCAAAGATGAATGAAGTCTACGCCACGTACTTCAAGAAGGCGCCCCCAGCCCGGGCTACCATTGAAGTAGCTCACCTGCCGCGCGATATGAAAATCGAGATTTCGGCAATTGCCGTCCATCCGTAGGTGATCGAGTGCCCGTATTGAATTTCTCAACGCATTACCGTATGGTAATACATTACTGTATAGTAATACGTCGGTAGCAGTTCATTGGAGGCATCAATGCCGCAGGTCACCCGTTCAATCCTGATCCGAGCCGCCCCCAGTAACGTTTGGCGGTGGTTGGCCACGCGGGACGGACTGAGCCGCTGGATCAGCGGCAACATCGAGATCGACCTGCGGGTGGGTGGCCGCTACCGCTTTTTGGGTCCCGATGACCGCACTTGGGTCAGCGGTACTGTCTTGGAATTGGTGCCAGAGAAGAGCTTGATCTTGTCCTGGCTTGAGGAGGGCAGCGGCTGGCTGAATCCCGCGCGGTTGGTTATCAGGTTATCTCCCCTCGAGGGCGGGACCCACGTTGTGCTCATTCATGATGGATTTGAGGGGATCGGCCGTCCGGACTGGACGGAGACGGTGAAAGGATACGAGCTTGGCGCCGATCTCCACCGAGTCCTCGACCGACTGGCTGATTTGGCGGAAGCAAGCGATGACCGGCCACAGTGACGCTGTGTTTCGGACTCTGGCAGACCCGACGCGCCGTCATATCCTCGATTTGTTGGGCGAGTCAGGCCCGTTGACCGTCAGCCAGCTGTCCGATGAGTTCCCGCGACTGGTGACGTCAGGCATCTCCAAGCATTTGATGAGTCTGCGAGCAACGGGTTTGGTCACGGCGACCCGGCGCGGTCGAGAGCAACTCTATCGACTGGAGCCGGATGCACTACGTGCGGCGCTGGCGCCGTGGATTGCGAAGTACGAGCGGTATTGGTCCGCCGCGCTTGGCCGTCTGCGTGATCTGGCTGAAGACAGTGACGCTGAAGAAGAACAACAGACACGGCAACGGGTTCAGCGAAGGAGGTCCAGGTGAAATCAGTGGTTCGACTCAGCGCCGCCCTTCGCGTTGAAGATATTGGTGGACAAATGCAATCGCCATGCTGCCTTCTCCAACAGCGGATGCAACTCGTTTGACCGGGCTCAGCCGCACGTCACCGCACGCGAATATGCCCGGCACGCTCGTTTCGAGCAGGTAAGGGTCGCGGTCTCTCGCCCATCGCCCGGCCTTCGCCACATCATTGCCGGTCAGAACATACCCACGCTCATCGCGTGCAATTTCAGCCGGGAGCCATTGAGTCTCAGCGTCGGCGCCGATGAATACAAAGAGCCCGCCGCTATTTTCACGCCGCGTCTCCTTGCTGGCGCGATTGATGATGTCAACTGCCGTCAAGTTGGTATCACCGTATACGCCGACAACTTCCGAATTCAGTCGGAACTCAATGTTGGAGTGCCCGCGAATCTGTTCAACCAGGTAGTGAGACATGCTGTGTTCCACCGCATCCCGCCGAACAACGAGCGTCACTTGTCGGGCATGGTTGGCAAAGAAAAGTGCTGCCTGCCCCGCCGAATTGCCTGCCCCGATCAGGTGAACATCCTGTCCATGAACAGTGTCCGCCTCGCTGCGCGCCGAACCGTAATAAATGCCTTTGCCGACCAATCGGTCGAACCCGTCAATGCTCAGGCGACGCCAATTGACGCCTGCAGCAAGAAGGATCGTTCGCGCGTCAACCGTTTCCGGCCCATCCATAAAGACCCGCCGCGCCACAGGATCGATATGGGAGACAGAACGCGTGACCAAGATTTCCGCTCCGAGTCGCCTTGCCTGTCGCAGCGCACGGCTTGCGAGTTCGTCGCCGGAGACGCCGTTGGGAAATCCAAGATAGTTCTCGATCCGAGAGGACGTTCCGGCCTGCCCGCCGGGCGCCTCGCGCTCTACGACCAGGGTTCGCAGCCCTTCGGATGCCCCGTATACGGCCGCAGCGAGCCCGGCGGGACCGCCACCGATGATGACAATGTCGTAGTCGCCGGTGGTCGGTCGGGTCTGAAGACCGAGGCGTTCGGCAATTTCACGCGCGTTCGGCCGGGTAATCACATCGCCGTCCCCTAGAAAAAGCGCAGTGCAGTTCGCGTCAGCCGGGCGCCCTGTAGGCCACCTTTTCGCAAAGTCCGGTGAATCCGGCATTACCCATTCAAAAGTGATCTGATTGCGCGCAAGGAAGCGGCGCAAATCCGTGCACCCGCTGTCCCACCGGTGCCCGAATATCGTGACGCGCGGCTTTGGCGCTTCGGCGCTGATTCCCTGAAGGCCGCCAATACGTTCGCGCGCCAGCGCACCAATCTTTAGGGGGATGTCTGACGCGCTGGCTGCCAGCGCGTAATACTGCCGTGCGTCGATGCGCATGACGCGTGAAGGTTCGGACGCACGATAGGCGCCCGGAAACGGGGTCCCAAGAGTAAGCGGCACTTCGCCAAAGATGGCACCGGGACTGCGCCAGCCCAACGTGCGTTCGACCCCGTCTATCAGCTTCAGGACCTCGATCTTGCCGGCGACTACGGCATACAGCGCACCTTCGCCGCCCTCATGCACGGCAAACTCTCCGGGGCCGAGGTACACGTCGGCGGCAGTCCGCGCAAGTCGCTCAAGATCAGTGTCCGACAGCGTCGAAAAGAGTGGAATCGCGTGTAGGTCGTCTGCGGTTAGCATGATCCTAATGCGCGCGCGATCGTCGCTTCATCGCGGCGTTTTCCAAGATCGTCGTGCCGTCCTGCCCATGGAGAAATTCACCGACAAAGGCCAGACCGACATCGTCCTGATCAATCGTCCCAAACGATCCTGGAACGAAACGCCCCAGCAAAGCCAAAACCTTGGGGGTGTGTGCATTACCCGCAATGATACCGGGGCGAAAAATGGCTAAACGCTTAAATCCTAGGCTTCGCACCGCATCCTCTTTTTCGCCCATGACGCGGGCATAACGAATCCAACTCTTAGCGCTACTCCCGGCTGCCGAAAGAAGTCCGAATCGTTCGATTCCCGCCGCCAGGCAGCCACGCGCAAACGCGCCGACCACGCCAATTTCCAGCTTTCTAATGTTCTCTTCGCTCCATTGCTGACTCCCTTTACCGATGCCGACACACGACGCGGCATACAAAGGTTCACTCTGTGCCCTGCAGGTCCTGGCAAGTTCGGAGATCTGACCGGCAAAATTTTCCGCGCCGGTATCCATGATCACCTGGCGCAGCCGCGCATCGGCAGCAAGAGAAATCGTTCGGCGATTGACCATCACGACTTCCGCGCACGAATTAGCAGCGAGCAAGGCCCGCACCAGTGCCGACCCCACTTGCCCGCTACCACCGGCAATTAAAACGCGAAAACCCATTGGGGGCAATTCTATAGAGACGGCGGCAAATAGTCCTCGATCGTGAATGGAAACGCATTGCCGACGGGTGACGGCCGGCATCGCCGAGCGCCCGTCCGTAATGTCTCAAAAGGGCCGAGAGCCTAGTTCGCCGACGCCGTGATCATGTCGACCAACAGCAACCGAGTGGAGCCCGGCTTGACCGTAAACCGTTTGCGTAGATCCTTGGCGCTCGGGTCGACTTCCGTATAGTCGCCGGTTACCAGGAAAATTCGCCCTGTTTTTGGGTCGATCGTCATGGTGCGAGCACCTAATTGCGTAGGAACTTCCGCGAGCGACTTATACTGATCAGCGCTTTCCTGTTGGATTACTGACAACGTGCCATCACCGTTTGAGCTGAATACACGCTTCGTACGGGCATCATAGGCGGCCGCATCGGTGTGCTTGCCGATCGGCAGAGTCGCGACTACAGCGCCGGTTGTGGCATTCACCACCAGGAGTTTGGAATTAACGCAGCTGCTGAAGAGCCTTTGTGATTGCGTGTCAATCGCCAATCCATGCGGGCTGTCGCAAGCGGGAATCGGCCAGGTTGCATCGACCTTTCCGGATTTGGTATCCACCCGTTGTATTTCGCGCCTGTCTTCGATGTTGACGAAGAGCTTGCCGGCACCGTCAACCACAGCGAATTCCGGCTGGCCAGTGAGATGGATGGTCATCACCAGGCTATCGGTGGTGGTGTCGACCACCGTGATGCTATGCGGATCGCCCTGCATGAGGAATACGCGCTTGCTGGCCGGGTCATAGACGATGGCATCAGTGTCCTCCGCGGCCGGCAGCGTCTTAATGACCTTGAATGTGTTCAAGTCGAATGCCAGCACTGACTTGCCGCCGCGACTCCCGGCGTAGCCCTTGCTGATGGCCGGAACGATGGCAGCACCATTGGCGCCGTCGACCGCCACCTGACCCACGATCTTCTCGCTCGATGCATCGACTACATCGATCCTGTCGCCATGCGTTACGAATATACGATTCGACACCGGCTCAAAGCTCAGATAGTCCCAACGCTCCGGCGCACCGAGAGATATGGATTTGGAAATGCGGTACGGGCTGGGCGCATCGGCCGACCGCGCGGTGGGCGTGAGGGCGCCATAGGCGCCGATGCTCAGGAGGGTAATCAGAATGGGAGCAGATAACACCTTGAACATGGGAGCTGCCTTTAAAAGGTAAATTTCGTTGTCGGCAGTGTACGCGCCGCCATCGCAGTCAAGCTTTACATTTCCGCAAACTTTGCCGCTTGCACAGAGCCCGGGCACGATGTTCGCTGCTGGTCTCCGTTGCCTCCGGCCACCCGCTTTCAACGAGACCGTCTCTTTGATTCGCGTTTTTTGCTTGCCGTCAGTACGCGGGCTTTCACGATGCGTCGAATCAGTGCGTAAGGGATGCGTTTTTCGAACGGGAATTGCAGGTTGCCTTTCGGCCCCGCGTACGGCCTCACGGCTTGCATGAGGCTGGCGTCTCCCCGCACCGGGGGAAATAAACCGATGTGCTTTTTGAATGCCGCGAAGTAGATCAGTATACCGTTGAGCTTGAACGCAGGCATTCGATAACTGATGATTTCCTCGGCATGCGGTGCGGCCGCTTTGACCGTTTGACGTATTTTCTGGAGAACGGCCTGAATGTCAGGCGCAAAGGTCGCGACGTAATCGTCCACAGTTCTGGGTATTTTTTGCGTCGGCATGACTGTGTCCCGTTACGATTCAATGTTCCGCTTGTCGGTTCCGTCTGTTCAATCAGGCAGTTTTCCGCTCTCGATGAATTCGCTGACCTCTCCCAACCAACGCAATTGCGCCTGCCCGAGGAGTAGCCCGCGACGAAGCGTAAGATAGAGAATTTGATCGTGCTGCGACCAACCTGCGGCGCGGCTGCGAAGGCATTCTCGCCGCATCGCTCGAAGCTCATTGATCCAATCCTGTGCGCGAGCGCGGATGCGCTCCAGTTCGCGATGAAATACACGCCGGTCAACGACGTGGCATCCCAGCAGTTTGACCAGTAGATCGTACTGGGGGCGTGGCGGCTCGGTGGGCGCCACGATCCATCGCTTGAGTTCCTCCAATCCCCGCTTGGTGATCGCGTGGACCTTCTTGTCGGGCCTGCCTTCCTGTGTCACGACTTTCACGGTCACCCGACCGTCCTTGTTGAGTCGAGCCAGTTCGCGATACACCTGCTGGTGCGAGGCGCGCCAGAAGTGGACATACACCGCCTCGAAGTCCTTGGTAATTTCATAGCCAGTCATCTCGCCGCGCGCGAGCACCGTCAGGATGACTTCTCTCAATGCCACTGTTGTCCCGCCGGCTGCGCCATATGCATATGGTTGCATAAAGCGACTGGTTGAGTACACTATGCATCCAGTTGCATAGATGCTAGCTTAACGGAGGCTAACCACATGGTGCGCGACGTACTCGGTGTCGTGGTGGGCGCAGTCTTGTGGATGATGGGATTCTTCGTCCTCGCGCTGGTTCTGGCGCAGCTGTGGCCCGCGTACGCAATCCACGGACGCCAGTGGACGAGAGAGAATGTGTTTACATTCACGGCGCTGATGGCGTGCTGCAACCTGGCGTTCTGGGTGCTCGCCGAGATTTGGGCCGGCTGGGTAGCCGGAAAGATCGCGAAGCGCCGCGAAGCGGTTTGGGTACTGGCCGGGCTGGTGGCGAGCTATCTCGCGGCCATACATCTCGCCCTCTACTGGCCGCGCTTCCCATGGTGGTACAACCTCGGGGTCGTCATTCCGGCGGTTCCGGCAATACTGATGGGTGGCAGGCTTGCAGGGGGAATGCGGACGGCGACTCGCGGTGCCGGGTCAGGCGATATCAAATGAAACGCACATGGACCATCATCGGTGTCAGAGACGTTCCATTGAGCTTCAAATGGTACCAGACACTCTTTGGACAGCCCGAAACGGCCCCCGGTCATGACTTCTGGGGGCAGATTCGCGACTCGGATGGAACCGTGTTGCTGTGTCTCCATCAGTGGGGCGCGCACGAACATCCGTCCCTGACGAGCCCCGACAAGGCGCCGCCGGGAAACGGATTACTCCTGTTTTTCCGCGTCGATGATTTCGACCTGTCACTGCAGAGAGCCCGCGCTCTTGTACCCAAATTCGACGAGGAGCCGCACGTGAATCCGGCGACAGGAACGAAAGAGTTTGCGTTGCGGGACCCGGACGGTTACCACGTCATGGTCAGCGCACTGGCCTAAAGCGCGTAACACATTTCAGCGCCGCTATCGCGTTCGCCAAACACGGGATCAACATGAGCATGCGCGATAAGCTGAAAATAGCACTAGCCCGCGGGTTGATGCCCCTTGTGATTCGCTGGTACTGGCGCGGCGCCAAGGCAACCGATTTGTCCGTTCGAAACGAGACGATGATGGTCGGTGGTGGCGCTATCGGCGTGCGAATCTATTTGCCCAGGGGGGCGGGACCATTTCCTGTGTTGCAATTCTTCCACGGCGGCGGCTGGGTGTTTGGCGATCTTGAAACTCACGATGCTCTGTGCCGCGATCTCTGCGTACAAGGTGGACGCATGGTCGTGGCCATCGACTATCGACTGGCGCCCGAATATCCGTTCCCGATACCGGTGGAGGATTGCTTGGCGTCACTCGCTTGGGTCAAGGAAAACGCGACGCGGCTGGGCGGCGATGCAGATTCCATCGTGCTGTGCGGAGACAGCTCGGGCGGCAATCTCGCCGCCGTTGCGGCACAGCAGGCGCGACAACTATACCCGGGGATGATCAAGGGCCAAGTGCTCATCTACCCGGTGACAGAGCACTGTTCGCACCCGCGATGGGACTCCTACCGGGTGCAAGGGAACAAGCAGCTGAGGAGCATGACGCAGCTATGGGAACTGTATCTGCGAAATAGTCCGCTGTGGCGCGCAGGCATGACAACGCATGAGCTCGCCACACCGCTGCGCGTACCAGACCTCGGGGGCTTGCCGCGCACCCTGGTGGTGATCGCCGAAGAAGACCTTCTGCGAGACGAGGGAGCAGAGTATGCAAAACGGTTGGAGGAAGTGGGTGTCTCGGCTCAAGTGCGGCGCTATGTCGGACAACAGCACGGCTTCGTCGGACTGAAGCCTTCGGCGGCCTACAAACAGGCCATTGCCGATATCGTCGACTGGCTGAACAAGGGCGCACTGACCAGCTCGGCGGCTAGCGCGTGATCAGCAACTTGAGCGCCCCCAACGATTGGTCCAAGTCCACACTGGTAGATGGGATCGCGGCAGTCATGCTGAAGCAGCCGTGAATATTTCCCACGGCTTCTTGGTAGATGACCGGCACGCCCGCTTTAATCAGCGCAGCCGCGTAGTCCCGTCCCTCATCTCGCAGAGGATCAAGTCCAGCTGTTACCAGTACCGTCGGAGGCATTCCCGCTTGATCGAATGCATGCAAATCCATCCGGGGATCGCCGTCTCGTGCCGAGTACTGTCTGAAGAACCAGTCAATGGCGTCTTTCGTCAAGAATAGCCCGTCGGCAAATTGAGTCCTGGAGCCCGTTTCTTGGTTTGTCGCGATACAGGGATACATCAGAAACTGCGCGGCAACGGCGACTTCTGCAGGAGTCTCGCGCAATGCCCTGGACGTCACGGCCGCGAGATTGGCACCGGCGCTGTCGCCGGCGAGGACCAGGGATTTGATCCTTCTGCCGAGCGCGCTTGCTGCATGGGCCGCAACCCATCGCGCCGCGGCCTCGGCATCTTCCGGCGCGGCGGGCCAGGGGTGCTCTGGCGCCAGACGATAATCGACGGACACAAGGGGAAGCGAAAGTCTGGCTGCAATGGCAACGCAAAGCGCGTGATGCGATTCCAAATCGCCCAATACGAATCCGCCACCGTGAAAGTAAACGACAATTGGCCCTTCCTCTCGATCGGCGAGCGCGTCATAAAAGCGCAGCCGAATCGGTGATCCTGAGTAGTTAAACTCTAGATCGCGGACGACCGCCAGGTTATGGATCACAGGCGGCGCCGCAGCGCGCACCTGCGACATCAGGTTGCGCGCTTGATCGGCGCTGAGTCTTTCCAAATGCGCCATCGGCGAAGCGTTAACAAAATCCAGGAATGCCCGCGCATCAGATCGAATATTGGTCGGATACATCCGCCATAGCCTACGCTAAGCTGTAAACGGACGCTTCGAGGCAATGATTGCGGTCTACAAGTCTGAGCTGCGCCGGCCGCGCTGTTGTCGCCGTTCTTGCGCTCCAGGATTCGGCCGTCGCAGTCCCGTGAGTTCTTCAGATCGACGCGGTTGCCCGCGCCTATCCGCGTGATGCTTGTATGCACAGGGACAGGACGTGCCGGCGCTGCATTGACTCAGCGGCAGACGCGGTGCCTCATCAGAAAGAAAGCGCATGCCCCGAAGAGCTCGGGCTGTGTAACAGCTCGCCTGAGTGGTCACGATGGAGACCGCGTGCCACGGACCTCGGTGGGACCCCGTACCTGACGCTGACCCCGTTTTATGCTTCTTCCACATAAGCGAATACCGCAACGGGCCATACCCAGCAGAGACCAATAGTGGACGTGATTTGCGTTCTGTGTAATGTCGCGCAATCGGATTCAATTGTCAGATGAATCCTAGTATCGTGTGGTGCACCGCAACGGGCAGGCGACAGCATTGCAGCATGTCGCCCTTGACTGGTTGAAATTATTCGCGAGGCAGATGTGCAACACCAAAAACGGATTCAGCTGGCGTCAACGGCGGCATTGCTTGTAATGCTTGGGATCTTGGCCGGCTGCCACCAAAAAGCGTCTCCGGTGGCGAGCCCCGCGGACGTCGCTTCCGCGCAGCAAGAGGCACAGCGCGAAGTCGAGCAGGCGCAGATTGAAGCAAAAAAGGATATCAAAAGTGAAGCCAAGATCATGGGTGCGGACTCGAAGGACGTGGCCCGAGCAAAGGTCACCGGCGCCTTTGATGTCGCGATGGCCCGTGCCGATGGAGATCACAAGGTGGCGATCGAAAAGTGCATGACGTTGGAGCCCCCGGCGCAACAATCGTGCAAGGACCAGGCGGACGTCGACTATCAATCGGCGGCGGCCAAAGCCAAGGCGAATCGGGCCTCGCAACAACAATAGGCGATTCGGCCGACATTTACGAGTGCAAGCGCCGATGACTATTGTGCGGCGGCCCGCCCCGCGAATTGCGCGAGCGCATTGCGGCCGTCTTCCCAGATTTTAAACGGCATATCGAGCCGCTCCTGCGGCATGCGTACGTGAGTTCGCGGCTCGAGGCGATGATAGCGCAGCGTTGCCGCATCGACCTTGTAGGCATGTGCGATGACCGCCCCCTGCTCCGGTACATGCAGCTGCTTGCGCCTGGACAGGCTTACCGGCAATTGTTCCAGCGGTTTCAGCTCGATCTCGCGTCCCTCGGTCAATATTTTGAGATCGCCCTGGCGCGATTCAGGCGGTGGCGACATTCGCGGATCCACAGTGGACCAGCGGTACAACAGCAAGTAATCGCTGAACTTGCCGGAAATATCCACTTCCACCGCCACCAGCGTCGCGTAATCGCGCCCGAACGCGGCGACGTCGGTGCGTGAGCGCGCGAACACCAGCGGCTTGGTGGCCACCAGCAGCGTATTGCCAGTCTGCTCGTCGAAGATTTCCTGAGAACGCGCACGCGGCGCGCTGCTGCATGCGGGGAGCAGGCTCAGCGCCACGATCAGAGTCACGCTGAGACGCATAAGTCCTTAGAATCGTTGTCGGTACGCCAGCGAAATATATAGCGAACGCTGATCCGTTGCACCTACCTGCACCTGGCCGGGCACCTGCGCTGGCCTTGCTGTTGCAGAGCCTGCTGATTCTGGATTTGATAGCCGGCGATCGACTTCGAATACCGACATTCGGCTGGTCCAGTCGCCGCGCACCTCCGGCAGGAACAGAGGTCTGCTTGCCGCCGAGCGTCGGGTTGTCGATTTCGCGCGACGCTGAAGCGCGGACCGAAGCGCCACGCGCCGGGAAGCCTGAAGCGCGCGTCCCAGGACAGCGTATCGCTGTGTGCGATGGGAGAATCATCGTAATGCACCCCGAAGATGTGCAAGTCGCCCGCCTGCAACAGACTCGATCCTGAGACCTGCGCCGTGAAATTCTTGTCCAGCCCGGTTGAGGCCGTGGCCGGCACGCCGCCGGACGCCGGGGTGCCGCCGAGCTCGCAGCGCCGCGGCATCCAACAACAGCTGCCAGCGCTCGCCGAGCGGGCGGCTGGCCGAGAGCACGAAGGTATCGCTGGTGGACGTGCGATCGAGCGCCAGCTGCTTGATCTGCGTGATCGTGAACTCGGTTGCCAGCACGGTCAAATCCGGCGCAGATTGCCCGATCAGCGCATTGGTGAGCAACAGCAACGGACTGCGGCGATAATCCGCGTCGAAGCCGAGAACCCAGGACTGTCCCACCCTCAGATTGCCGATCAACGTAGCCGAATTGAGTTCATGAAAGTAGAAGTCGTAGTCGATCAGAATCACGCCCGTGCGCCCCGGCTGCGAAAAGCGCGTCTGAAACCCCACTGAGCGCCGGTCGGTGAATCCGGAATCGGTCTGGTCGAAGAGATACGCATCGAATACCAGGCTCTGGCGCGGGCTGTACTCCGCGGTCACCGTGCCGAACGTGCTTTGCGTCGAGAACGCCGAGTAGCTGGTATAGGCGGGATATCCGCCCGCAGCGCTCACGGACCACTGCGGGTTGATTTGATAGCCGACAAACAGCCCGTCGAAAATGCCGATCACGCCCTGGCTGGCCAGGGACTGGCGGCCCAGGCGGCCGGTGAGCCCCCAATTCTTGTCCGTCATCTCGACAAAGGCCGCGGTGGTGCGGTCCTGGCTGCCGCCGGCAGTGCTCAAAATGTTTTGCGTATAGCCGGCATCCACGCGCGCGGTGAAGTCGTAGCGCTGGCCGCGGTCACGCAGCAAACAAATCGCCATAAACGAGCGCGGCGTTGACGGCTGTCGTGGTGGTGCTCGTGCCCGAAGTTACGATCTGATTCGTGCCGTATTGGTAGGTGAGCGCGGCACTGCCCGGCCATGCTCCAACGGTCAGCCGTCCCCTGCTCCGAATTCGCCGGTCGACTTGGGAGCGATGGAAGCCGCCGCGAGTGCCTGCAGACGGCCGCGAACGCGCACAGCCCCGGGCCGGTCGGGATAGCGGCGCAGATAATCTTCGTATTCTGCTTTCGCCTGCGCCAGCTGCCCGCCCCGCTCGCGGACCAGACCGAGCAATTCCTGTGCATCGGCGCGCGCCGGGTATTCCGGCTGCCGCAGCAGCGTGGTCAACAGGTCGACAGCCTGAGGGTACTCATGCTTTTCAAGCGCGACGCGCGCATCGCGCAGCATCTGGCGTACGCTGCTCATCGGGCAGCGGCGGATCGGTCGGCCGATTCGCCAAGTCGGGTTGCGCGCCGGCGTGCTCGACCGCGCTCAAGTCGATTTGCTCATCGTTCACCGCGAGCCAGGCACGAGGATAAGTGGCCTGTGCGATCTGCAGTACGCGTTCGGCCTCCTGCCGGGTGGTGAACGGTCCGACGCGCAGTCGGTACCAGTGCGTATCCTCGATATCGGTCTCGGACACATAGGCCTGCGTCTTGAGATTGGCCGCCGCCGCCTGGACTGCCGCGAGCGGGAACTTGGTCGACGAGCTGTCCAAGATTGACGGCATAGCCTTCTGGGGCGCCTCGACCTCACCCAAGTGGATGCTGGCCTTTTTGCGGTTCAGTGCCGAGCAATCGCACGTGCAAGCCGAGCCCGCCCGCGGTGGGTGCCATCACGAAGTCCAGATCCTGGGACCAGGTCAGTTCCAGCACTGCTTGTCCCGGGACAATTGAATCGACTCGCGCGCCCGTCACCAGCGAGCCGCCGCCGCCGACCAGTGGCAACTCCGGCGGAAAATTGTCGAGCAGGCTGCCGCAGTCCGGTCCCAGCTGCAGCGTGATACTGGTGCTGCTGCCGTGATTGCTGGGCGTATTGGCGACGTAGCGCACCGAGCAAAAAAATTGAATCAGGATATCGACGTGATCCTCGCGCTCATCGGTGTCGATGAAATGCACCAGCCGACCGATCTGCATGGAGGGTGGAGCGGGCCGCCACCGCGCTGTTGGGCAAGCTCAAAAATCCGATCAACAGTGCGAGCGCAAACGCAGCCGCCAAGCCTGCGCGCGCAGACTCACCGACTTCGCACCCGTCAATCACTTCGCCGAACCGTCTTTCGGAGCGCGCGGGCTCGGTATCAAGAGTCGCCGTCGCTGGCGCCTGCGGAGCCGCGACGGTCCAATTCAGGGTGCTGTGGCAGCTGCCGCAATCAAGGGTCGTGATCACATGCTGTACCTGCTTACTGATGGCAATGACGCCGTTGTGGCAGCTGCGGCAGGTTGCCGCTGACCCCGAGGTGGCTGAACGTCGCCACATTCCATGCGATCGTGCCATGGCACGCTCCGCAGTCCTGGGTCGTCTGCACGTGTTGCGCCGGTTTGCCCGATGCCACCACGCCGTTGTGGCAGCTGGCGCAGGCTGCCGTGACGCCCTGGTGATCGAAGCGCGCCGGCAACCAGGCCATGGTCGTGTGGCAGTTCTGGCAGGCGTTGTTGCTGGCGATGTGGGCTGCACCCTTGCCGGTTGCGAGCGACGCCGTTGTGGCAGCTGACGCAATTGCTGGTCACGCCGGCGTGGGACAAGGTTGCGGCGCGCAGCGTGCCCGCCGATGTCGCACTGCGCCGCACTGGAAGCCGGGTCGAGTTGGCAAGGGCCGCGTTGACGGCCAGCGTCGCGTTGGCTGCAAGGGCTGAATTGATCAGGGGCCGGGTTGGCAGCATTCGCGCTCGCCAGGGAGCGCCGACCACGGTGGTAACCCTCGTCGCTCGTCGCGGCCACGGCCACGACTTTCCGTTTCTGATGTGCCGCCATCCCAGTTGTTCGTATTGTGGCAGCCGCTGCAATCCTGGCCGACATGGTGGCCGTTCGGCCGCGTGGTCAGGTTGGTCACGCCGTAGAACTTCAAGGCTCGAGAGATCGTGGCAGGCATCGCAGGTCTTGCCGATCACCGCGAACATCGAGGTGTGCTTGGCCGAGCTCATCGTGGTGCCGCTGAAGCTCGTGAAGCTGATCGCGTGGCAGGCCTCGCAGGCCGTCGATGCTGGTCGGGATGTGCACCGGCGAGAGCACCGCATCCTTCGGCGTGTAGCTGGGATAGAAAACCGGCGGCGTGGCATTCGGCGCGCCGTGACAGGTGATGCAGCCCGTGGTGATGCCGGTGTGCAGTACCGCGTTCGCCGCCAGCGTCGTGGTCGTATAGTCCGCGGGCGCCTTGGTGTGGCAGACCGTGCAAGCCTGGTTGCCGGGATTCGGCATATGGCCCGCCGGCAATGCCGTTGAGTTCCAGTTGGCCGTCGTATGGCAGATGCTGCAGTCGTTCGGCGCCACCATCTGTCCCGAGGTGTGGTCGGCCGGCCGGCCCTGCAGCGCAGGACTCGCCGCACCCATGTACAAGCTCACGCCCGCCTCATGGCAGGTCACGCAGGTGGTCGCGACAAAGGCATGCGTGGCCTGCGTCATGTTCATCGGGACCGAATCCGCCCACCGCGTAAGTCGTCGAGGAATGGCAGGAGCCGCAGTCGGTGCCCGCCAGGATACGGGATGTGCGCCGGCGTGAGCACTGCATCCTTCGGCTGTGATGTTGTTGTACCAGGTCAGCTGCGTGGTGCCGCCGTGGCACTGCGCGCAGCCTGCTGGTGATGCCCGTGTGCAGCACCGCGTTGGTCGCGAGCGTCGTGTAGTTGGTGGGCGCCGCCGTGTGGCAGACGTTGCAGGCCTGATTGCCGGGATTCGGCATGTGGCCGGCCGGCAGCACGTTGCTGTTCCAGTTCGCCGTGGTGTGGCACAGGCTGCAGTCGTTCGGCGCCACCATGCTGACCGGAGGTGTGATCGGCCGGCCGCCCCTGCAGCCCCGGACTCGCCGCGCCCATGTAGAAGCTCACACCCGTCTCGTGGCAGGTGTTGCAGGTCGTGGTCACGAAGGCATGCGTGGCCTGGGTCATGTTCATCGGGCCGAAGCCGCCCGCCGCGTAAGTCGTCGAGGTAGTGGCAGGAGCCGCAGTCGGTGCCGGACAGGAACGGGATGTGCGGCGGCGCGAGCACCGCCGCCTTGATGGTCATGTCGTTGTTGTAGAACGGACAGCTGCGTGCCGGCGCCGTGGCACTGCGAGCAGTGGCCGCTGGTGATGCCGGTGTGCAGCACCGCGTTGGCCGCGAACACTTTGTAGTTGGTCGGCGCGGATGTGTGGCAGACGTTGCAGGCCTGATTGCCGGGATTCGGCATGTGGCCGGCCGGCAGCGCGGTGCTGTTCCAGTTCGCCGTGGTGTGGCACAGGCTGCAGTCGTTCGGCGCGACCTGGTGTCCGGCGGTGTGATCGGCCGGTCGGCCCTGCAGCCCAGGGCTCGCCGCGCCCATGTAGAAGCTCAAGCCCGCCTCGTGGCAGGTGTTGCAGGTGCCGCCAACGCCGGAATGCGTCGCCTGGGTCATGTTCATCGGCCCGAAGCCGCCGGTAGCGTAGTTGGGCGCGTGGCAGGTGCTGCAATCGGTGTCCGGTGAAGGCCGGGATGTGCGCGGGCGACAGCTCGCCGCAGCCTTGATGGTCGTTGTTGTTGTAGAAGCGTCAGTTGCGCCGTGCCGCCGTGGCACTGCGCGCAGCCGCTGCTGATGCCGGTGTGCAGCACCGCCGTAGTTGCGAACAGCGTTGTATCCGGCTGCCGTGCTGAGATCCCCGATGTGGCAGACCGCGCAGGCCTGAGTGCCGGGATTCGGCATGTGGCCGGCCGGCAGCGTGGTGGGCTGGTCCAGTCCGTCGTGTTGTGGCAGACGATGCAGTCGCCGGTCGCCTGCTGACGGCGGGTTGGGCGTCGATACGTGGTCCGCCGGCCGGCCCTGCAGCGCCGACGGCGTCGATGCGCCCATGTAGAAGTTCACGCCGGCCTCGTGGCAGGTGTCGCAGGTCGTCGGCACGAAGGCATGCTTGGCCGCGCTCATGTTCGTCGGGCCGAAGCCGCCCGCGACGTAGTTGGCGGCATGGCAGGAGCTGCAGTCGGTGCCCGCCAGGTACGGGATGTGCGGCGGCGAAAGTCCAAATGCGGCCTTCGGATTGTCGTTGTTGTTGTAGAAGGTCAGCGCGCGCGGTGCCGCCGTGGCACTGGGCGCAGCCGCCGGTGATGCCGGTGTGCAGCACCGCGATGCTCGGCGAGCGGCGCGTAGCTGGCCGGCGTCTCGACGCCGTGTGGCAGACGGTGCACGCTTGGTCCGCCGGGATTCGGCATGTGGCCGGCCGGCATGCGGTGCTGTTCCAGTCGGTGGTGTTGTGGCACCCCGAGCAATCGCCGGTCTGCTGCTGCGGCAGTGCCCGTCGGCGCCATGTGATCGGCCGGCCGACCCTGCAGCGCGGGCGTCGAAGCGCCCAGATAGAAACTCAAGCCCGCCTCGTGGCAGGTGTCGCAGGTCGTCGGCACGAACGCATGCTTGGCCGCGCTCATGTTGGTGGGGCCGAAGCCGCCGGCGACATAGTTCGCCGCGTGGCAGGAACTGCAGTCGGATCCCGATGAGGTACGGAATGTGCGCCGGCGTGAGCACCTTGTCCTTCGGGTTGTCGTTGTTGTTGTAGAAGGTCAGCT
Source organism: uncultured Gammaproteobacteria bacterium (assembly GCA_963831765.1). Lineage (GTDB taxonomy): Bacteria > Pseudomonadota > Gammaproteobacteria > Steroidobacterales > Steroidobacteraceae > Bog-1198. Next base: position 314,895 of record CAWHRH010000004.1, on the reverse strand, counting down.
GCGTCGAAGGCGCCGTGGCACTGGGCGCAGCCGCTGGTGATGCCGGTGTGCAGCACCGAGATGCTGCGCGAGCGTCGCGTAGCTCGCTGCCGAGCTGCGATCGCCGTGTGGCAGACCGCGCAGGCCTGGTTGCCGGGATTCGGCATGTGGCCCGGCGGCATCATGTTGGTGTTCCAGTCGGTGGTCGTGTGGCAGCCCGAGCAATCGCCGGTCTGCTGCTGGGCAGTGCCGCTGGGCGCCATGTGATCCGCCGGGCGGCCCTGCAGCGCGGGCGTCGAGGCGCCCAGGTAGAAGCTTAAGCCCGCCTCATGACAGGTATCGCAGGAGGTCGGCACGAAGGCGTGCTTGGCCGCGCTCATGTTCGTGGGGCCGAAGCCGCCGGTCACATAGTTCGACGCGTGGCAGGAACTGCAGTCGGTGCCGGACAGGTACGGAATGTGCGCGGGCGTCAGCACCGCATCCTTGGGCGTGTAGTTGTTGGACCAGGTCAGCGCCGTCGTCGTATTGCCATGGCACAGAGCCGCAATTGCCGTGATGCCGGTGTGCAGCGCGGTCAAGCGCCGCGAGCGTCGCGGGCGTGTAGTCGCTCGGCGCGGAAGCGTGGCACTGCGCGCAGGTCAGATTGCTCGGGTTCGGCATGTGGCCGGCCGGCATCGCGGTACTGATCCAGTCCGTGGTCTCGTGGCACACCGAGCAGTCGCTGGTCGCCATGGCGGGATCGGTGCTGCTGATGTGATCCGCCGGCCGCAACTGCAGCGGCGTGCCGCTGCCCACGTAGAAGCTCTTGCCGGTGTCGTGGCAGGTATCGCAGGTGGTGGAGACGAAGGCATGCTTCGCGGCGCTCATGGCCGTCGCCGGACCGAAGCCGCCGGCCTGATAGGCCGCGCCATGGCAGGCGCTGCAGTCGGTGCCGGCCAGGACCGGAATGTGCGGCGGCGACAGCGGCGTGGTCTTGGTGGGCGATACTCCCGAGATCGACATCGGAATATACGGCGCCGGCACTCCGGCGAAGGTCTGGCCCGCGTGGCACATCAGGCAGTTGCTCACCGGCAGGCCCGTGTGCAGCGTCGGGATGCTCGCGGCGAGCACGGTCCAGGTCTCCGCTGACGGGTTGTTGCCGTGGCAGACGCCGCAGTCGATGGCCGAGGGAATCGGCGGCACGTGATTGGTCGGCTGTCCGGAAACGAAGCCGGTCGAGATCTTGACGCTGCCGCTGTGGCAGGTCTGGCAGGTCGTCACCGTCATCTGCGTGTGATCGAAGATCGACGGCGTCCAGCTCGGCGTCGTGGTGCCGATGCCGGTGGTATGGCAGTTCTCGCACACATTGGTGGTGGGCATGTGATTGCCCTGCTTGCCCACCGCCTTGGTGCCGTTGTGACAGCTCACGCAGCCGCTGGTGATGCCGGTGTGATCGAAGGTCGCACCCAGCCAGGTGGTGGTGAGATGGCAGTCGCCGCATTCGAGATTGGTGGCGACGTGCCCCGCCGGCTTGCCGGAGGCCTGCACGCCGTTGTGGCAGATGATGCAGAAGCCGGCAACCGCCAGCGGAATCTGCGTGTGATCGACCGCCTTGGGCGGATTCCAGCTGATCACCGTGTGGCAGGACGCGCAGTCCTGGCTGGTGGCCGGATGGTTGGGTCCCTCGCCCTGGGCGATCGTGCCGTTGTGGCAGCTGACGCAGCTGCCCAGCACCTGCGCCATGATCGAAGTGCACGTCGGGGCGGAACGAGATGGTGTTGTGGCAGGCCGCGCAATTGTTGGTGCTCGGAATGTGCGTCGCCGTCTTCGGCGTCGCGTTGAACGGCGAGCCGGTGATGTGGCAGGTGCCGCAATCGCGCGGCGTGCCCTTGAAGACCGCGTTCAAGTGGCAGGACTCGCACGGCAGGTCGCGGTGCACGCCGTCGAGTTCGAAGCCGGTCGGCAGGTGATCGAAGGGCACGGTGATGGGCGGCGCGCCGCCGCGCCAGCCTGCGATGCCGGGACCAGCGCCAGCCAGTGCCACGGCGAGCAGCGCCATCCGACTTGATATTGTCGGATGGAGTGCCATGCGGTACCTACTGCATCCGCGCGCCTTTCCACGAGTAATTGGTATGGCAGCGATCGCACTGCGGGCCGTACTGGCCGAGGTGCCGGTCGTCCTTGTGGTGGCAGGCCGCACACTGCTGCGACATCTTCACCGTGCCCGGCGGTTCGCGATGGCAGGCGGCGCACTGCAGCTTGGCGTGCGCGCCGAGCAGCGGAAAATGCGCTTCCTTGGCGTGATCGAATACCCACAGCGGCCAGCCGTTCGGTGAATGGCAGCTCTCGCACTTCTTGCCGAGCCCGCCCTTGTGCACATCATCGTGCGCATGGCAGTCGACGCAGGCGCTTTTCGCCTGCGTGAAGGCCAGCGTCGCGTGGCACTGCGCGCAGCTCACCACCCGGTGCAGACCGAGCAGCGGATAATCGCTCAGGTCATGATCGAATACGAGATTCGGACCGCCAGGTCGTCTGGCCGTGGCAGGTTTCGCAGCCGCCCTTGAGCTTGCCGCCGTGCGGATCCTCGCTGCGGTGGCAGCCCACGCAGTCCTTGGCGAGTTTCTGGGTGTCGGCCGGGCCGGTGTGGCAGGCATGGCAATCGATCTTGGCGTGCGCCCCATCAGCGCAAACTTCGTCTTCGCGGCATGATCGTAGGTCACCGGGTGCCAGTGCTCATTGTCATGGCAGTCCTCGCACTTGGCGCCGAAGCGCGCGGCGTGAGCATCATCGGCCCGATGGCAGCCGTTGCAGTCCTTCGGAATCTTGTCCTTGTAATTGCCGCTGCGATGGCAGGCGAGACAGTTGATCTGCGTCGTGCACGCCCGAGCAGTTCGTAGCCGGTTTCCTTCAGATGGTCGTATTTGGCGGTCTTCCACTCCTTGGTCACGTGGCACTTTGCGCAATCCTCGCCGCGCGCGCCGCGATGCTCATCGTCGGTTGCATGACAGCCGTTGCAGCTCTTCGGTGCCGGCTTGTAGCGGCCGCCGACGTGGCAGGCATCGCAGGTCACGCAGACATGCGCGCCGGTCAGCTTGAATTGCGTCTTGTCGTGATCGAACTTTCCGCCGGTCCAGCTCAACGAGCTGTGGCACTCGCCGCATGACTGCTTGAACTGCCCGCGGTGCACATCGTCGGATTTGTGGCAGCCGACGCAGTTCGCCGGCGCCTTGCGCCACGCCTCGTGCGGCTTGTGGCAGCTTTCGCACTCGAGCGCGGAGTGCGCGCCCTCGAGCGCGAAGTCGGTCAGGCGATGATCGAACTGCGCGCGGCCGAGCTGCACGATGTCGGCGTCGCGCCCCTTGTGTTCCGTGTGGCAGGCGCTGCACTCGCCGACGCCGGCATTGGGCATGCGGCCGTGATAGCCGTGGTGCTCGCGAACGTCGGCCGCGATGTCCTTGTGACAGTCGAGGCACAGGGAGGTCTGGGTGCGCACGTTGGTGCGGTCATGGCAGTTGGCGCAGGTCTCTTCCTGCTTCACGTGGGCGCGCGTCACCTTGCCCGGCATCAGCAGTGTCTCCACCGATGCCGCGGAAGCGCCTGGGACTGCGATTAACGACAGTGCCGTCAACAATGCAACTCCGCTGCCAATCCAGAGCCATCCCTGTTCACGCATGACCTGAAGATCAGTACACGTTGATGGCGATGACGTGAACGATTCCCGCGATCAGCAACATGAAGAACAGCGGGATGTGCAGCACGTGCCACAACGAGAACAATTCGCGCATACAGCTGCGTATTCGGTCATGCGTCGACCGGCCTCCATGCGCCGTTCGGCGTAACGATAGCGCGACCATCGCAATGCGCTGCGCGTTTGCCGCGATCACGCGATCGTGCAGCCTCGCATTTTGAATGGCCTGTCTGATCTCGCGGCGCACCAGCCAGCGCGCCAGCGCCAAACGTACCCCGCCGGTGAACAGGTGCAGAAATCGGCCGATGGCATTCTTCGGCGGCTACGATCATAGCGCTGCTCGATGTGTCTCGATCGCATCGAGCAGACCGGGCAGGAACGCGATCGATGTCGTCTGCGAGCGCAGTCGTTCGCCGACCGCCTTCAGCTGCTGCAAGTGAGTCCTCATGGCCGTCCATGCGGCGCGTGCAAACGCGTATAGATGTAGCGGCCGATCACGCCGCTGCCGGCGACCACCAGCATGCAGAACAGCGCGACATTGCTGTTGGTGGCGCCGAGCTTGAAATTGGAATGAAACAGCACCAGCACCGGACCGACCACGCCGAGCGTCATGTGAAACTGGAACCAGCTCGGGATCCCGCCCATCCAGCGCAGCCACGCGTAGCGTTTGCGCGCCGAATAGAGCAAGCAGCAACAGCATCATCGAGCCGCCGATGATTCCCAGCCAGTAGCCGACCCCGCGCTGCGGCGTGATGTAGCGTTCGAGATGCGCGTGGCTGCCCCACCCGAGCAACGCAATCACCACCGCGCTCCAAATCAACGGCCAACGCAGGCGCTGGCCTTTTGCGGGAGGAATATGTGCGGCTGTAACGTTCATGTAATCTCTTCATCGATCACAATTTTCAGCGGCTTGTGGTCCGCCGGATCGATCACACCGGTCGAGCCGTGCAGATCGCCCGCCGCCGGCAGCGCTTGGCCGCTGCGGGATATGCGCGCCTCGATCGTCACGCGTCCGGCGCTGGAGAGATTGCGGCCGGGAAGCATCGACTGGGAATCATCCAAAGTGAATTTCACCGGCCAGTTACCCACCGTGCCGCGAAACACAGCCACCGGAGCGCCGGGGGAATCGACTGATTTGGCGACGATGAATAATGTCTCGCCGGCGGCGGCCTTGCTCTGCAATTTTGCCGCCAGCGAAACCTCGCCGCTGACCTGGGTGCCCCGCCCGTGTGCCGCCGCGCCCGGCGCATCGCTGGATGATGGGGTACCCGCCAAGTTCTGCGCCTGCAGAAGATTGGCCGCCACGATCTTGGCGTCGGCTGAATCGGCAGGCAACACCGCCTGCAGCTGTTGCCAAGCGGCCACGGCGGCCGCGAAACGTCCGGCTTCCTGATCGGCGCTGGCCTTGAGCCACAGCGCTTTGGGATGCAGCGGATTCAGCGCCAGCGCCTTGGCAATATAGGACTCCGGCTCGCCGGCAATCTTGCCGCCTTGCACGGAAGCCACCGCATCCGCATAGTCGGCCCAGCTGTCCGCGTTCATCTGCCCGCGCGCGGCGAGCTGCGCGTAAATGGCCGCGGCCTGCTTCATTTGTTTGTTCTGTCTGGCGCTGCCGGCCTTGGCCAAAAGCTTTAGCGACTCGGCCGACAGAGTCGGCGCAACCAGCGGCGGCGCCATGGCAGCGGGGCCGGCTGCTTCGCCGTCATTTGCCGGCAAGGGTGGGAGCTTGCGGGCACGTGCCAAGGCGGCTTGGTCCGTGCGACCCAAGAATTCAAACGATTTCGCCAGAAGCTCCCAATCATCGGCGCTGCCTCCGCCCTTCGACAGGCGGGACTCCAAGGCTGCAATTGCGTTCGCCATCGATCCAGCAGCGGCGGGTTGCGGGGCGCTGGGCGCGCTTGCCGCATCGAATGCCTTCACCGCATCGCGGAAGCCGTTCTGCGCCAGCGCAGCGCCGGGTTGAGCCGCAAGATCAGGGTGACCGAGCCATTGGTACATGCTGATGACCGTGGCTGTCATAACGACGGCCGCAATCCCGATCTGCCAAGGGACCGACGGCAGCGTACCCAGCACGGAAATCTTGCGCAGCCACGGCAACATCAAGATTAGAGTTGCCAACGTGGCGAGCGCGCCGGCTATGAACCAAAAGACCGCCAATGCAAGGCTCCTAGGTAAGTGATTGTTTTTGCTGCCCGCACAAGGGGGGCAACCTTGGCATTGCAATTATGTAACCCACTCAGTCTAAGCTGTCTTGGCAATTCTTCACATTGTGTGCATAGAGCGACACCCATTTAAATGAGTGAGAAACTGCATTGTTCGCAAATTGCGACAATGTGCCTGAATTTGACAAGTGATGGCTTACGCAGAAACTTGAGCCCATGTTCCGTATCCTGAACAAACCGACGTCTGTCGCCGCTGTGAGCTGACACCATGGAGTTCATCTGGTCGCTCGCTCTGTATGGGTTGCCGTTCGTACTGTTTCTAATCTGGTATCTGCGACGACAGCAGCGCACTCATGCGCATCATCGCCAGGTGCTCGAGGAATCCATTGCTGCCGGCATGACCGAACCGGCCTCTTTGCATCCGCTCATCGATGAAAGCAATGTCTCGGCTGCGGCGCCTGTGTCAAGGCGTGTCCGGAACAACCGCATCACACGGTGCTGGGCTTGATCAACGGCAAGGCGGTGCTGGTGGGTCCAACCGACTGCATCGGCCATGGTGCATGCAAAGTGGTCTGCCCGTTCGATGCGATCACGCTGGTGTTCGGCACCGAGCGGCGCGGCCTCGATATTCCGGTGCTCAAGCCGAATTTCGAATCCAACGTGCCGGGCATCTACATCGCCGGGGAACTCGGCGGCATGGGGCTCATCAAGAATGCGCTGATGCAGGGCCAGCAGGCGCTCGAGTCGATCGCCAAAGCAGGCGTGAAACGCACCGGCGCGCTCGATGTGCTGATCGTCGGCGCGGGACCCGCGGGCCTTGCCGCCTCGCTCACCGCCAAGAAGATGGGCCTGAACTACCAGACCATCGAGCAGGAATCGCTCGGCGGCGCCGTGTTTCAGTATCCGCGCGGCAAGCTGGTGATGACCGCGCCGGTGGATCTGCCGATCATCGGCAAGGTGCAGTTTCGCAATACCTCCAAGGAAACGCTGCTGAAATTCTGGACCGATGCCTGCAACAGACAATGGACTGAAAATCCGCTATCAAGAGCGCGTGGAAAGCATCGAGAACAAGGATGGTGCGTTTCATGTGCGCGCCGGCGGCCAGAGCTACACGGCATCCGCGGTGCTGTTGGCCATCGGCCGGCGCGGCACGCCGCGCAAGCTCGGCGTGCCGGGCGAAGAACTGCCGAAGGTCGTCTATCGGCTGATCGACCCGGAGCAGTATCGCGGCCAGAAGGTGATCGTCGTCGGCGGCGGCGACAGTGCGCTCGAGGCGGCGGCCAGCATCGCCGAACTCGGCGACACGTCGGTGGTGCTGTCCTACCGCGGCGAAGCCTTCCAGCGCGCCAAGCAGCGCAATCGCGAGCGCGTCGAGGCGGCCAGTGCCAAGGGCCAGCTCAAAGTGCTGATGAGCTCGCAGATCAAGGAGATCCGCTCCAGACGAGGTGCTCTTGAAGCAGGCCGCGAAGGATTGACAGGTGGGCAATGATGCCGTAATCGTCAGCGCCGGCGGCATTCTGCCGAACGACTTTCTGCGCTCGATCGGCATCGAGGTCGAAACCAAGTACGGAACTGCATGAGCAGGCTGCGCACAGTACCTGGTTCGATCGCCGTGCCGCGCGTCAGCTGAGCCGCGAAGACCGGTTAGAAGGGCGGGCGGCCCTCGAAGTTTTCGGTTTCAATCCCCAGCATGCCGCTTCGCAGGGCGAAGCGGGTCACTTCGGCCACATTGTGCAGCTTGAGCTTGCGCATGAGATTCGATCGATGCTTCTCGATGGTCTTTACACTGCGATGCAAATCCCGCGCGATGCGCTTATTCGACATGCCGGCCGCGATCATCGCCAATATTTCGCGTTCCCGCCCGGTCACCCAACTCGTGACCGCCGGTGCCAATTGCTGCTCGCCAAGATAGCTGCAAACCACTCGTGCCGACGAGCGTGGGCAAAGGTGGCGTTGACCGGCCATGACCGCCCGCACGCCATGGATCAATTCGGCACGCGACGCATCTTTCAGCACGTAGCCCTGGGCACCAGCCGAAAGCGCAGCGCGGATGTACTCCTCATTGTCGTGCATCGTCAGCACCAGCACCCGGGAGGCCGGGCATCTCTGGTGAAACTCAACGATGCCCTGCACGCCGGTCGCGCCAGGCAGCGACAGATCCGTGATGATGAGATCGGGAAGCGTCGCCATTGCAACCGCAACGCCTTCCGCTATCGATCCTGCCTGACCGACGACCTTTAGGTCGCTCTCCATTTCAGAAAGGGCGATCAAGCCTTCGCGAAGAATGGCGTGATCATCCACCAACACGATCCGCGCCGGTCGTTCGGCCGAGATGTGCACTCGATTGGCCGCTTCGTTCACGGAGCATTCCCCCATCCATGCGTCGCGAAAATCCGACAGATATATCCTAGACTCTTGTAGGACCATAGGTGAAATTTTTTACAATATCCGTAATTTTATTACAGCCCATGACTACCCTCAATCTACCCGGTCCTCCCACTGGGCGGTAGTTGCAACTCTCGGTAATATCCTTTATATGCGTCGGTCCACCGTGCTCCTCCTTGTAGTGCTGTCGTACGGCGCCGGCCTGATTCCTGCCCACGCTGATATATATGGGTATACCGACAATGCGGGCGGTATGCACTACTCGAACGTGCCTACCGACCGGCGATACCTGCTGTTATTGACCGAACCGAAAGATCCCGCGCGGCCGCACAAAGGGCCTACGAACACAACCGCCGATTGGCTGCGTCTTGGGGCGGCTTATTCGGATCTCATAGATACGGCGGCGCGCCGGGCGCAGGTACAGCCGGCACTGCTGCGCGCGGTAATCGCCATCGAGTCCGGGTTTGACCCCCAGGCTGTGTCACCCAAGGGGGCACAGGGTTTGATGCAGCTGCGACCCGCGACCGCGCGCCGCTATGGCGTGGAACGTCCATTTGATCCAGCCCAGAATCTGCGCGGCGGCGCCCGCTACCTAAGCGACCTGCTGAAGCGCTACGGTAACGACATGCAACTCGCACTGGCTGCCTACAATGCAGGCGAGGACGCCGTTGATCGGAACGGCCGGAACATTCCGCCGTTCCCCGAAACCCAGGCTTACGTGCCGGCCGTCATCAAGTTGTACCTCAAGTTCTCGGGCGAACCGCCCCTTGTCGACTACCCAAGAACCCTACCTCGATCTACTTAGTGCTTCACATATTCGCTCCCTGACGCGCCCACTTCCGGACGCGCGCCCGCGGTTGCAAACTCGCCCTTCTACGGTAAGGAGGGACATGGGCCGTGCAACGCATCGTTGGCCTGGTTACGCGACTGACCGAGGCAAGCCGCTCTGCGCTCACCCTGCGCGCGTTAGCCAACGTTGCAGCTGGCGCATTGGTCGAGCTGTTCCCCAAGTCCTCCGTTGTGGTATTCAAGCGCGACCAGAACGAACCGCTGGCACACATCATCGGCGGCGCGAATCTTCCCCTGGCTTGGAAAAAACAGGTGGTGCGGCTCGCTGATGTGCCGCTGCTCGATGAAGCATTGCGAAACCCGGAGCGAGTCAGTGTGCGCAGCGCCTACCGTGGACGCCGCAACGACGCGGGCATGACAGAAATTACCGATGGATTGCAAACATTCTGTGCAGCCGTCCCGGACAGTAACGAACCGCTGTACGCGCTGATGTTCTTGGTGCCTGCAGACCCGGGCGAAACTGAAGCCTGCGAGGCCGCGATCGAGATCACTCGACAGTTGCTGGCGAGAAGCTCGGTCAATCGCGGCAGTCAGCGTGGGCGCATCCTCGCGGCAATACACCGCGCGAAGCTCGAGTGGGAGCACACTGCCGACGCGCTCCCGGAGATAGTGGGCCTGCTCGATTCGAAGTGGCAGGTGGTGCGAGTCAGCCGGGCGCTTGAGCGATGGCGGCTTGGCACCGTCAAAAGCGCCGTCGGGCTGGGCCTGCACTCCCTCCTGCACTCAGCATGCACCGATTCTGGTTGTCTGCTCGGCGCATTCATCGAACGAGCGATACTCGAGTTGAGCCACACGCCGTACGCTCATTTTGAAATTGCGGATCCCGTGCTGTCGCTCGATTTGGACGTGGCGATTTCCGCCGCGCGCACCCAGGACGGCAAAGTCCAGAAATCCCAACGCATTGTCTTCACGGTGGGGAACGTCACGTCATTGCGCAACGTGGAACGTGAATTGAAATCGCTCAACCATTCGCTGGAGCTGCGTATTGAGGAGCGCACCAGGGAAATCCTCGCCACGAACCATTCGCTGCGCCGGGAAATCGAACGCCGCCGCAGCGCGGAGAAATTGCTGCGGCGCTCGAAACGCGATCTTGAGGCGCTATCCGAACGGCTAATGAACGCCCAGGAAGCCGAACGCAAGCGTATTTCTCAGGATATGCACGACTCCGTTGGCCAGATGTTGAGCGCCATCAAGTACTCGCTGGAACGGGCGGAGCTGTTGTCGAGACAGGACGCGCACGACGAGGCTTCGCCGGTCATCGCGGTCGCAATACGTCGGGTACAGAATCTGATGGAGGAAGTGCGCGCCATCTCGATGAACCTGCGGCCGGCATCGCTCGATGATCTTGGCGCTGCTTCGGCGGTACGCGGCCTATGCCGCGACTGGCAGGATGTTTACCGCGGGATCGACATGGAGACCGAAATCGAAGTCCTGGACATCGATATTCCGCCGATATTGGCCACCAACGTTTTTCGCGCCGTCCAGGAATCGCTGAACAACGTGGCCAGGCACGCCGAGGCACACCATGTGCGGGTGTCCATGCGGATCGAGGCCGGGATTCTCAAGGTTGCGGTATGCGACGACGGCGCAGGTTTCCAGATTGGCGAGGATGGTCCGGCGAACGGAACGCGCGGTCTGAGGGGACTGCGCGAGCGCGCCGAACGCACCGGCGGCCGCCTCGAACTGTCGAGCGCGTTCGGCAAGGGAACCACAGTTCAACTCGAATGGCCCGTCGGGGCTGGGCAGGCGGCATTCCTGGCGAATGCCAGCCTTAATTGAGGCGCCGGCACAGATTACGCCGTCTACCGTGAAACCCTAGTCCGGCTACCGAGAACTGCGCCGGGAGCCACCCTCAACTGCCGACTGTCGGCGCTGCACTGAGACCTGCACGATGGTCGTGGGAAAGTTCGCTCGATGAGCGGCAATCGCCGTCGCGGGGGTTATGTCCATGAATCATCAATATGCAGCCGCACGGCACCAGAAAACAGCCGGTTTCACGCTGCTCGAACTGCTGGTCGTGATGGTCATCATTGGACTGCTCGCTGGATTCGTCGCGCCGCGATATTTTGCACAGGTCGGCAAGTCTCAGGTGAAGGTAGCCAAGGCGCAAATCGATGCGCTGGACAAGGCACTCGACCAGTTTCGGATCGATGTCGGCCGATACCCGAGCACCGAAGAAGGCCTGCAAGCGCTGGTGGTCGCTCCGAGCGGCGAGCCGAACTGGTCCGGACCCTATCTTAAAAAAGCCGTGCCGTTGGATCCCTGGGGCCGTGCCTACGTGTACGCGGAGCCTGGAACCCACGGCGACTTCGATCTCCTTTCGTACGGCAAAGACGGGCGCCCCGGCGGCACCGGCGAAGCCGCCGACGTTACCAATTGGTAGCCGATGCGCTATCGCGTCACAGCCCTCGATACCGCCCGTGCAATCGCGATTCACGAGATGGATGCGTCCAACGAAACCGATGCGCGGCGCCAGGCGCAGGCCCGCGGCTTGCGCATTCTGGCGATCCAGAGCTCAACCCTGAAATTCTCGCGCCGCCGCCGCACGCGGCTCGCGCTGGTGCCGTTCACCAACGAACTCGTTGCGCTTCTCGATGCCGGACTTTCATTGGTGGAGTCGATCGAGGCGCTCACGGAGAAGGAACGCGATCCGTCCGTTCGTAGCGTCCTGCAAGGCGTCTGCGACCGGCTTTACGAAGGTCAAAGCTTGTCCGTCGCACTCAGCGAGTTCCCGAGTAGTTTTCCAACTTTGTACGTCGCGACGGTGCGCGCCAGCGAACGCAGCGGCTCGATTCCGCTGGCGCTGAAACGCTTCGTGACCTACCAAGAGCGAATCAACGTGTTGAAGCAGCAGCTCATCAATGCATCGATCTATCCAGCCGTGCTGCTCGGCGTCGGCTCGCTCGTGGTGCTGTTCTTGGTCGGCTATGTCGTACCGCGCTTTTCGGGAATCTACGAGGACATCGGCGGAGATTTGCCATTCGCCTCGCGCGTGCTCATGCACTGGGGACAGCTGCTGTCGGCACACGGCACTCTGGTGCTGGCGGGGTTCGTCGCATTGCTCACCCTCGCCGTCCACGTCAGCCTGCAGCCGGGCTCGCGTGCGGCCGTTGGCCGCGCGATAGCGCGAATCCCCACCGTCGGCCACCAATTGCAGATCTACCAGCTCTCGCGCCTGTACCGCACAGTCGGAATGCTGTTGCGCGGCGGTTTGCCCATCGTCACCGCGTTCGAAATGACGGGTGGACTGCTCGCGTCAGGGGCCCAGCCGCGTCTCGCTGCAGCCACGCGCGCAGTGCGCGAAGGGCGCTCGCTGGCCGAGTCCCTCGCCCACCACGATCTCACCACTCCAGTGGCGGAGCGGATGCTGCGCGTCGGCGAGCGCAGCGGCAACATGGGCGAAATGATGGAGCGAATCGCTGAATTCTACGACGCCGAGTTGTCGCGCTGGGTCGAGGTGGCCATCCGCCTGATCGAACCGATAATGATGACCGTGATCGGCCTGCTGATAGGCGGCATCGTCGTGCTGATGTATTTCCCCATATTCGAACTGGCGGGGAGCATCCATTGAACGCGGTATCGAAGATGGTGTCAGCGGAGATACCCGCGCCCGCGGCCCCGGAGTTGTCGGACACGATGCTGCGCGCGGCTCTCGAATCCGCGGCCGCTGCCGGTCGTTCCGTACTTGCGGTGCTCGCCGAGATCGCAGGTCTCGACAGTAAATCCTTGACGGCAGCGCTCGGGGCCAAGCTCAAGTATCCGGTGCTGGGAGGCCCGGATCTGATGGACCTCGCCCCCGCATTTGAGCTGTTGGCGGTCGGCGATTGTGCGAAGCGCGGGTGCGTCATCGTGCGCCGCGGGCGCGAGCAACTGGCGGTCATCGCCGATCCCTTCGATACCGCGTTGCGCGGCTGGCTGGAGCTCAAGGTGGCGGCGGAGTTCTCTTGGTACCTGGCCGCGGGCGATGAGATCACCGCTTTCATCGCCAAACACGAGCAGGGCCTCAAGGCGATGGACGTTTCGGCGCTGGTCGGTGCTGGCGATGAGCCGGCAGACGGTAGCATCGAAAACCTCTCGCTCGCGACGATCAGCGCCGACTCGAGTCCCGTGGTCAAGCTGGTTCACTCGACTGTCTACGATGCGATCAAGGCAGGGGCCAGCGACATCCACCTCGAAACGCGTCCCGGCGGCCTCGCGGTGAGGTATCGCGTCGACGGCGTTCTCCTGCCAATCGTGACCATTGGCGGCACTGATTTGTGCGAGCAAGTAATCTCGCGGATCAAGGTCATGAGCGAGCTTGATATAGCGGAACGTCGAGTGCCGCAAGACGGCCGCTTCAAACTCGCCTTGAAAGGCCGTCCGATCGACTTTCGCGTGTCGGTGATGCCGAGCGTCCACGGCGAGGATGCCGTGCTCAGAATACTCGACAAGCAGGCGCTCACCGACGAGTTGCAGGGACTCAGGCTGGATGCGCTCGGATTCGAAGACGAAGTGGTGCGGCGGGTGCGGCGCCTAGCGCAGCTTCCCTATGGAATGTTGCTGGTCACGGGACCGACCGGCAGCGGCAAGACGACCACGCTGTACGCGGCGATCTCGGAAACCAACACCGGCCAGGACAAGATCGTCACGATTGAGGACCCCGTCGAATATCAATTGCAGGGCGTGTTGCAAATCCCGGTCAACGAAAAAAAGGGACTGACATTCGCACGCGGCTTGCGCTCGATTCTGCGCCATGACCCGGACAAGATCATGGTCGGCGAAATCCGCGATTCCGAGACTGCGCAGATCGCCATTCAGTCCGCGCTCACCGGGCACCTGGTGTTCACCACGGTTCACGCCAATAACGTTTTCGACGTGCTTGGCCGTTTCTCGCACATGGAAGTGGATGCGTATGCTTTTGTCTCCGCGCTCAACGGAATTCTGGCGCAGCGGTTGGTTCGCGTCATTTGCGAGCAGTGCGTGGAGCCCTCGCATCCCAGCAGCGAACACATCGTGCACTCAGGACTGCTGCTGCCGGCGGTCGCGGGGTGGAAGTTCCGCACCGGCCGCGGCTGCGCGCATTGTCGTGGAACTGGCTACAAGGGCAGAGTCGCGATCGGCGAGCTTCTGATCCTCACCGACGAGCTGCGTGAGGCCATAGTGCTGCGTGCCCCCGCGAGGCGGCTCAAGGAACTCGCACAGCAGGGCGGCTCGAGACTTATCCGCACCGCAGCACTCGATCTGGTGCAGCGCGGTGTTACAACGCTGATGGAGGCAAACCGTGTTACCGCTTTGGCGTGACGAGATCGCCATTTTTATATCGCCGCGCCGCATTGCGCTGGCGCGGCGCGAGCGCGGACTGAAGGGCAGGATCACAGCTGCGACCGAAGTCGCGGTTGCGGACGGCAGTGTCGGCGACAGCGCTCCGGCGCTGGCGCAGCTTGCGGCGCTGCTGCTCGAGACGAAATGGCAGGACGCCGTCGCGCGAGTTGTGGTGGCCGATTCGTGGGCCCGCTTTGGTGTTCTGCCGGTGCCAGCCTCGCGAATTGACGCCGCCAGCCGCACCGCGCACGCGCGTTTCATACTCGCCGACACCTATGGCGAATGCGTCGCCGACTGGCAGGTGGCATTGGAGGACAACCCGCCAGGCCGAAGCTCCGTGGCCTGCGCAATGCCCGGAGGGTTCAAGGCCGCACTCGATGCGGTGCTGGGGGAGGCCCGCTTAAAGCCGGCGTCGTTGCAGCCCTTGCTGGTCGTGGCGTTCAACGCGTGGCGGCGCAAGCTCGCGCGCGGCGACCTTTGGTTCATGGCCGTCGAGGATGGCTGGCTCTCGGCGGTGCAGCTCGCCGATGGCGTGTGGAATCGGGTTCACTCGGCGCGCCTCTCGGGTGACACAAGCGTGGAATTCGAGCGGATGCAGGCTTTTGCGCGGCTGACGCGCAGCGCCTCCGGCAGTGCGCGGATCTACGTCGCGGCGCCGCCGGGAATCCGCCAGCGTGTCACACGCATCGGCAGCGAGCTTGAGTGGCTCGAGGCGGGCGCCGTCGACGGCGCACCAGCTCACGAGCTCGCGCTGCTTCTGCAGGCCGGCGCATGAATCGCGGCAGCCCGATGCATCTTGACTTCGCCGCGCCGGTGCGGCGCTCGCAGGCTGTCGGACTTGCTTTATGCGTTGGCGCGCTGCTCGTCGCGCTGGCGATGGCAGTCGTGTTTCAGCGTGCGCTTGCCGAGCGCACGCTTTTGGAAACGCAGATCGACGCACTCGAGCAGCGCCGTCAAGTACCGGTAAATTCGCCCGCAAAGATCGCCGAGGCGGCTGAACTCGCGAAAATCGCCCGGCAGTTGTCGGTTCCCTGGACGGCGGTGCTCGCCGAACTCGAGGCGGCGAGCCACGACATGGCTTCGCAGGTGTCGCTGCTGCAAGTCGAACCCGACGCGGACAAGCGCCTGGTGAGGATCACCGCGGAAGTGCGCGCGCTGCCGGACGCGTTGGCCTATCTCGAGCGGTTGCAACAAAGCACGGTACTGCGCTATCCGATGCTCGAGAGCCACGAGCGCCGGAAGGACGATCCGGAACACCCGGTACGCGTCAAGATCGCGGCGGAGTGGCGCCTGTGAGCGGCAATGCGCCGCGCAGCACCATCCTGCCGATGGCGGCGGCGGGCGCCGACGCGCCGCGCACTTCCATCGCAATCACACGCATTGATGTCATGCAGGGCGTGCGCCGCATCGGCTCGCTGGCCTCGAACGTCTGGTTGCCACGACTTAAATGGCGGATTGAACGCATGGGGCGGCCGGGTTCCGCAGGACTCATCCTGCTCGGCGCCAGTGTCGTGTTCTTTTTCTCCACGCACCTTCCCTTGGCGGACGAGGTGACACGACTACGTTCCGATCTGCTCGACGCGCAGACGCGCGTTGTCAAGGAACCGCGCTCGATGGCAAGCGAGCCGGCCAAGGTGCTGGGCGACCTGCCGGCACGCATCAAGATGCCGCAGGTACTCGGCACCATCCTCAAGCAGGCCGCCGATGCCCAGCTCGGCATCGATACCGCCAAGTACGAAATCAGCACTACCAAGGTCGGCGGCTTGGTCCGCTACCGGTTGTCATTCCCCATCGACGGGCCGTACCCAAGTGTGCGCCGCTTCATCGATTCGACCTTGGCTGCGTTGCCCGCCCTGGCGATTGACGATTTGTCGATCACGCGAAAAGCCATCAGCGACGATAACGTCGAGGCGCAGGTGCGTATGACGATCTTCACCCGGGAGACACCGTGAGCAACGATCCGACAGTCTTGGTGTTGGGCCCGATCATTCCGCGCCGCCGGCAGGGCCGGCTGTTTACCCGGCGACGCATTGTCGTCGGCGCGGCGGCGCTTGCGGCGCTCGGTGCACTCGCGCTGCTGCTCAGCGGCGACTTGCAACCCGGCACTGCACCTCAGGCTGCCGGAGCGGGGGCGCCCGCCGACGCGGCGCATTCCCGACCCGCGCCTCTCCTGAAATCGGCGAGTCGCGGCAGCAACCCGCCGTCGGCCAACCGCAGCCCCGGAGGTGGATCAAGCCGCGTCGCGGATGCGACGCAGGCTGCGAATCTGTTCGCACCCCGCTCTTGGCACGTGGACCCGCCGCCACCGCCGCCGCCGCCGCCAATGCCGCCAGCGCCGCCCACCGCGCCGCCGTTTCCCTACTCCTTCATCGGCTCGTATACCAGCGGCGGCACGACCACATATTTCCTCAGCCGCGCCGACCGCGTCGTCGACGCGCACATCGGCGACCGGCTCGACGGTGTTTACGAGTTCGAAAGCGCAAGCGCCAATGAGCTCATCTTCAATTACACGCCGCTCAATATTCGACAGTCTCTATCATCTGGTGCCAATCCATGAACCGTATCAGCAAGGGAGCAACCGCCCTCTTAATATTCGCCCTGACCGCCGGCTGCGCGGCCGAGAAAGTTCATGAGGCCGGCATCACGGCGTTCGACAGCGGCGACTACGAGGTCGGTCTCGAACATCTCGCCGAAGCGGCAAAAATGGATCCGGGCAACCTGAGCTATCGCATCGATGTGATTGCGCGGCGCGAAGCGGCGGTACGCAAGCTTCTCGCGGCGGCGGACACTGCGCGAGCCAATGGCCAGCCGCAGGTGGCGGAGGCCGACTACAAGCGGGTGCTCGAGCTCGATCGTGACAATGCTCGCGCGCAGATCGGACTCGAACGGCTCAAGGCGGACCGGCGCTACGCGGCGCAGATCACGCGCGCTGAGGCGGCGCTGGCCGCGAAGCAGATCGAGGAGGCGGACGCCGAGGTGCGGGCCATTCTCGCTGAGGATCCTCTATATGCTCCCGCGGTCGCGCTCGCCGCCCGGATCGAGCACGCGCGCGGCCTCATATCGCTGACGCCGCATCTGCGCACCGAGGACAACCGGCCGGTCACGCTGCAGTTCCGGGATGCACCGACGAAAATGGTGTTCGAAGTCCTCGCGCGCCAGACGGGGCTCAACTTCATCTTCGACAAGGATGTAAAGAGCGACGCCAAGACGACCATCTTCGTCAGTCAAGTACCGGTGGAGCAGGCGATCGATCTGATCATCGCGCAAAACCAACTCGCGCGGCAGATCCTCTCTGAGAATATGGTGATGATCTATCCGAGCACGCCGGCAAAACAGAAGGAATACCAGGACGAGATTGTCCACACGTTTTTTCTGTCGCACGCCGCGCCGAAAGACGCAGAATCGATGCTGAAAACCGTACTTGCCGCGAAAACCACGTTTGTCGATGAACGCTCAGGAACCCTGACGCTGCGGGATTCGCCTGACCATGTGCGCATGGCGGAAAAGTTGATCGCCTCGCTCGATCAGCCGGAGTCTGAAGTCATCATGGAAGTGGAGATTCTCGAGATCTCCCACACGCTACTCGACCAGGTTGGCATCGACTACCCGACCAGCACGACCTTGACTGCAACCCCGTTGTCCGGGACGCCGCCCCTCAAGCTGTCGGATATCGGCAAACAGAACAGCAACACGATCACCGTGTCGCCGCTCAGCGTCAACGTGGATTTGCTGAAAACAGTCGGCAACAGCAACGTACTATCGAGTCCCAGAATTCGTGCTAAGAACAAGGAAAAAGCCAAGATTCTGATCGGCGATCGCGTGCCGGTGATCACGTCCGGCACCAGCGCCACGACCGGCGGCAGCTACTCGACCAGCAGCGTTCAATATCTGGAGGTAGGCCTCACCTTGGAGGTTCAGCCGACCATTCACAGCGACGGCGATGTCGCGATCAAACTCGGGCTCGAGGTGAGTTCGATTGCCAACACGCTCAATGTTCCCACCGGCAACGGCGGAACGACCGTGGCGTATCAGATCAGCACCCGCAATGCCAACACACTGCTTGAACTCAAGGACGGCGAAACCCAGGTGCTGGCGGGCCTGATCTCCGATACGGAATCGAAAACGTCGAACCATATTCCGGGGTTGGGCGATTTGCCCATACTCGGGCGTCTGTTCGGCTCGCAGGGTACCAACAGCAAAAAGAACGAGATCGTTCTGTTGATCACACCACACATCATCCGCGCCCAGCCGCGTCCTTCGAGCGATAGCTCGGAGTTTTGGTACGGCACCGAATTGCAGACGCGATCCGCGCCGTTCGTGAGCACCGGTGGCTGCAACGGGGTCGGCCGCCACCGTCCGCCCCGCATCGGCCACCGCGGCCTTTCCCGTTTCCCCGGGCGGGGTGTCCTTGCTGAACGCCGGCGGAGCAAGCAGCGTCGCCGGCGCGCCGCCACCGCTCGCAAACGGGCCGCACGCGGCCCCTGCGTTGATCGAATCGAGCGCGGCGGCGTCTTTGCCGCCCGCGGTTGCGCCCGACGCGCCTACCGGGTCAGCCCCGTCGACCGAGGCAAAGGCCGCGGGACTCGCCGCGGCGGCAGAGAGCGGCGCCGTCATTGCGTCGCCGCCCGCAACGGTCGCTCCGGCAACCGATGCGGCAGCCGGCGGCAAGCCCAAGGTGACTCTCGAGGGACCGGATTCCGCCAAGGTGGGCGACGAGATCGGCGTGTCGGTGAAGCTCGACACCGGCCGCCCCTTGGGACGCGTGCGAGCCCAGGTACGCTTCGATTCCACCGCGCTGCAGCTGATCAGCGCACAGCCGGGCGATCTGGCCCCGAGCGGAGATGCGCCGAAGATCGACACGCGGCCCGGCGGAGTGCAGCTGGAGCTTGCCGGCAGCACCGAGGCGCCCGTGTCGGGCGCCGGCAGCATCGTCGATATGCGCTTTCGCGTCGTCGCGGCGCGCTCGCCCCTGTCCATTGCCACCCAGGTAGTGCTGCTGGGCGAGGACGGAGTCGCCGTCGCGGCGACGGCGGCGACTCCGCTGAAAATCGCGGTCAGCAAGTAGCCAGTCATGGTGACTCAAGTGCGTGGTCGCGGATTCACGATCATCGAGCTGGTCGTTACGGTCGCGATCGTCGCATTGCTGGCGACCGCCGTGATCCCCTCGGCGCAGCTGATTTTCCAGCGCGAGCGCGAGGCAGAGCTGCGTGATTCGCTGCGCACGATCCGCAACGCCATCGACGCCTACGCGAAAGCAGTCGAAGACGGCCACATCAAAAAGGAAATGGACAAGACCGACTATCCGCCCAATCTGCAGGTGCTGGTGGACGGCGTCGACGATGCCCGCAGTCCGAAGGATGGCGTCAAAATTTATTTTCTGCGGCGCGTACCGCGCGACCCATTCTGGCCGGATGCGACCACAGCGGCCGCCGACACCTGGGGTCTGCGCGCCTACGCCAGCCCGCCGGACGATCCGCAGGCCGGGGACGATGTTTTCGATGTCTACTCGCGCTCCTCGCGCACGGGACTCAACGGAGTGCCTTATCGTGACTGGTGATCGGCGCGGCGGCTTCACGCTCATCGAAATGCTGGTGGTGATGATGGTCATCGCGATGCTGCTCACCATCGCGGGACCGCGCTACTTGCGCTCGCTCGCGCGTTCGAAAGAGGCAGTGCTCAAACAAGATCTCGCGGCGCTGCGCGAGTCGATCGATAATTTCTACGGCGACACCGGTAAATTTCCGGAGTCGCTCGCGATGCTGGTCGAGAAGCGCTACCTGCGCAGCATTCCGGTGGACCCGATCGCCAAGAGTGCCGACGCCTGGGTGCTCATTCTCGACGATGAACCCGAGGACACCGGCGTCAAGGACATCCACAGCGGCGCCGAAGGGATCGGACAAAATGGCGTGGCGTATGCGTTGTGGTAAGTGCCGCCCGCAAGCCCGCGACGCGGGTTTCACCTACATCGGCGTTCTGGTGCTGGTTGCGCTGCTCGGGTTCCTTCTTGCGGCCGTCGGGCAGGTGGCGAGCACCGTGGCCCAACGGGAGCGTGAAAAGGAATTGATTTTCATCGGCCATGAGTATCGAAACGCGATCGTGCAATTCTACCGACGCAACCGCCGCTATCCGGTGGACCTCGCCGAACTCCTGGAGTCAGCCGGCGGCGGGCCACAACCCGTTCACTATCTGCGCCGCCTGTATCGCGACCCCATGACGCGCGGCACGGACTGGACGCTCCTGTCTGCTCCCAACCAGGGGATCATGGGCATTGCGAGTTCATCGCAGCAGGTGCCGCTCAAACAGGCCGGCTTCGACGACGATGACTTTGGATTCGAGCAGGCGGCAACCTACGCCGACTGGCAATTTCTCTACGACCCGCAGCTGCGGCGAGTCTCCGGCCAAGAGGGCGTACGCGGGATCAACACCGTTCAATTCGGTAATACACCCCATTGATTTTTTGATTCGGGCACCGCCAGCCGGGCAGTCCTATTTACATAAACCAGAAAAAAGAGGCGCACCGCACGCTCGGACTTCGTTTGCTCAGTTTTAAGCGCGCGCAATGTTGGGTAGAAACCCTACCTCGCACCTACGCGCCCGCACCCTCTTCAGGGAAGGATCAACCGAATCGAGAAGCGCTTTGAATGGCGCAACTTAACGACTCTCGATGGCTGCGGAAGTTCCGTGGTTTTTTTACATGACTTAAGAAGACGGGGAGCTCGTCATGAAGTTGCGCGTCACGTTTGGGCAAGTAGGGCTGATCACCTTGCTTGTCGCCTCTGCGACACCGGCATTCGCCCAGTCATTTCGGGTGCAATGTCCCACCAGTACCATCACTCACCCTGTGAACCCTGCCAACACGAGTTGGCCGGCCGACTACAACTCGGAGACTCCATACACCGGACCGACCGCGCTGACACCGCCGCACCCGTCTCCGGAAACGCCGGTGGCTATCTGGCGCCGGCTGCAACGGCGAACGTGAATGGCGCCATCAAGTGCCAGCAGATCTCAGGCGGCGACGGCTACGCCACCATGGGCGACGGCACGCAGACCTACATGTTCTCGTTCGGTCCGCTTTCGGGAATCGTGGACATCGCCAATGGCCTGCCCGGTACGGAATTCCCAAACGTGTTCAACAGCGTCTACCCGGGTGCGCCGCTCCAGCCCGGCGATCCGGCCACGACGATCGATGGCGGCGGGACCTTCACCTACAACGGCGCGATCGGCCAGGAACCCGACGCGGATGTGACCGGAACTCCGATCGACGGGCACGTGGATCCGCGCCAGATCATGGACGTCGGCGTGATGAACGGCAACATCCCGGCGCCGCTGATGGCGATCGATGAGGACGACGAATTCTTTCTGACGCTGACCAACGTCGGCATGATCATGCGGCCCGACCTGTTCGAGCAGCACACCGTCCACTTCCACGGTTATCCGAACGCCTCGTCGTTCTACGACGGCGTGCCGGACGCCTCGGTGGCAATCAACATCGGCGCGAGCTTCACGTACTACTACCTCGCACCGGACGCCGGCACCTACTTCTGGCACTGCCACATCACGCCGCCCGAGCACTTGCAGATGGGCATGGTCGGACAGATCTATGTTCGGCCGCGGCAGAATCGAGTCTCCGCCACCACCCGCCTGTACAACGCGCTCATGGCGCAGCAGGCGGATCTGCGCACCGCGTGCAATTCCAACGCCGACATCCTGTGCAGCAACCCGCTTCCCAGGGCGGGCGACAATGGTTCGACGGGCGGATTTGTCGGCGGCGTCGCCACCAAGAAGTACGCCTACAACGACGGCGACGGCTCGACCTACTACGACGTCGAATATCCGCTGCAGATCCACGGCTTCGATCCGAACTTCCACTTCGTCGGCATGACCTTCAATCCCGAAGGCTTTGCGGACATGAAGGACAAGTACTTCCTGCTGAACGGCCGCAGCTACCCCGACACCGTCACCACGGGCCCGCTGCAGACCCAGTGCGCCGACGGCGTCATGCACTTCTCGCAGCCGCTGCCGGCATCATCACCATACAGTCCGGACAGAAGGCGCTGTTGCGCATCTCGGACCTCGATGTCAGCGAGTTCCAGACGCTGGCTTCGATCGGCATTCCGATGAAGGTGATCGGCTACAACGCGAAACTGCTGCGCGACCAGGCCGGCAACAACATGTACTACACGACCAACTCGATCACGCTCGGGGGCGGCGAGTCGTTGGATGTGATCCTGGACAGCACCGGGATCCCGGCGGGCACCTACTACCTCTACACCCCGAACCTCGATCATCTGTCGAACGACGCCGAGAACTTCGGCGGGTTGATGACAGAGGTCCACATCATTTAGGGGAGCAGCCATGAGAGCAATGACCATGAACAAGGCAAGCGCGATCAACCGACTGATGCGCCTGGTGACGACGGCGGAACGCACCTGCTCGCGGCGCGGGGCGCATGCGGCGGCACCCGGCATCACGGGCCCATCGTTCAATCTGACCGCGCAACCGGCTTACATGACCCAGCCCGACGGGCAGATGGTCTACTCATGGGGCTATGGCTGCAATGGGGCGCCCACCGGCTATGCGCCGGCCGCGATCACCGGCGCAAGCTGCGGCACGATGCAGGTACCTGGGCCGACCCTGATCGTCACGGAAGGCCAGCCCGTCAGCGTCACGCTGACCAATGCCCTGCCCACGTCAGCCGGGAACACGTCGATTCTGTTTCCGGGTTTCAAGGTCACCGCGACCGGCGGCGTCGCCGGCCTCCTCACGACCGAGGCGGTGCCCGGCGGCACCGTCACTTACACCTTTACGGCCGGCTCGCCCGGCACCCGCGCCTATTACAGCGGCACGCAGGGTGACTTACAGGTGGAGATGGGT
The DNA here is from genome assembly GCA_963831765.1 of uncultured Gammaproteobacteria bacterium. Classification (GTDB taxonomy): domain Bacteria; phylum Pseudomonadota; class Gammaproteobacteria; order Steroidobacterales; family Steroidobacteraceae; genus Bog-1198. The sequence goes on along the minus strand of CAWHRH010000004.1, from coordinate 291,678 downwards.
TTGTACGGCGTGATCATCGTGCTCCCCAACAACGCAACGGTTTTGAGCGGCTGCGCCACCGCGCAGACCGGAAACAACACTGCGAAGAATTTCTGGGGTGAAAGCGATTTCCGGCTTGCCAAAGCGGCCTACGATCACGCGAAATCCTGCTACGACCGCGAATACCTGTTTCAGTTTGCGACGATGGATCCCAACATCCACTCGCAAGCGCTGGCCCAGGTGACCGCCGCCGGTGGCTGCACTGCCGGAAGTCCCGGATGCAGCCTCAATGTGCCGACGGAACCCTACCACCCCGCGTATTTCATGATAAACGGGCGCTCGATGCCGGACGACATGGACCCGAACTATGCGCCCATGTATCCGCACCAGCCGTACAACGGCAATCCGCACATGCATCCCGGCGAACAGGTGCTGCTGCGCGTAGTCGGCCAAGGCCGTTGGCAGCACCCCTTCCACGAACACGGCAACCATGTGCGTATTCTTGGTCGCGACGGGAATTTGATTCTCAGCCAGAGCGACCCGAACAGTCTTGCGGGACCGCTGCTGTTCACGACGACGACAACGCCGGGCCTGGCGATGGATGGGATCTTCTACTGGACCGGGAGGGGCCTGAACTGGGATGCGTACGGCCACAATCCCGCCTCACCGATCCCAATGCCAAGCTCCCATGTACACCGGATGCCAACGGCTACAACACGTCCGCGCCAACCGCGATCAATTATTACGAGTGGTGCCAGGATCACAACAAGCCGCTGGAAGCGTTGCCCTTCGGCGATGTGGCCGCGGGAGGTCCCGCGACGCTGCCCGATGCGAATCTCTTCACGAATGGCGCATGGTTTGGCGGCAGTCCCTATCTGGGACCGAACGCCACCGTGCGAGCGACCGGCCCCACGGGCACCACACCGCCGTCGGGCACGATCGCCAATTCTCCCACGGGTGAGGCCGGCTTTGCCTTCATGTGGCACTCGCATAACGAGCGTGAGATCACCACCAACAACATATTTCCAGGCGGCATGCTGATGATGATGCTGGTCGATTCGCGTGAATTCGTCATCAACGAATCGAATTAGGACTTGAGGAGAACTGAAATGCGATCCAACAACTATAAGTCGCTCCTGATCAGATCGGGAATTGCGGCTGCCGTTCTCTTGCTGGCCAGCGGCGCGTCTCTCGCGCAACAGCAGGTCAACCTGGCCGCCGGAGCGGCCACGGCAGCGTTGCCGGACGGGACCGGGGTGCCGATGTGGGGGTATAGCTGCGGCACTCCCGTCTCGGGATCAACCGCAACTTGCGCGGCCTTGAACACGGCGGTGACCTCTGCCACGGCGTGGTCCCCGGTGATCATCACCGTGCCGAGCGGCCAGGATCTGCAAATCAATCTGACCAACAATCTCACTTTCGGCGCAAATAAAATTCCGACGTCGATCGTGATCGTGGGACAGCTCGGCGGTGGTCTAGGCACCAGCGCGACGACGACTCCCAGTCCGGATCACAGCACCGCTCAGTCGAATGTGACCTGGCCCATCGCCAACAACGGCGGCGGGAACGGCACCCCACCGGTACAGGGCCCGCGCGTGCAGTCCTTCGCCACCGAAGTCGTCGCTGGGACAACCACCTCTTTGACCTGGACCGCGCCTCGGCCGGGCACCTACTTGATTGAATCCGGCACTCACCCATCAATTCAGGGTCCCATGGGCCTGTATGGAATTCTGGTCGTGACGGCCGCGCCAACGGTGACGGGCGGTGCGGAGACCGCGACCGGCACGGCCTATCCGGGCGTTAGCTACGCTGCAGATGTGGCGTTACTGATGAGCGAAATTGATCCGGTGCAGAACAATGCGGTTCAAGCCGCTGTGATGAACACCCATTTCAGCGAGACGCGGGTGTGGTCCGGTCAGCCAATCGGCCCCGACACGAATCCCGGCTGCGGCAATCCGAGCTCCGGCGGCTACTACCAGTCCTGCTACCCGCCGGCGGTCAACTACACCCCGCTGTACTATCTTTTCAACGGCGTCGCTTTCGACAAGACCCGCACCGCCGCCTCATTGTTTCCGGCGTTGCCTGCCACGACCACCGCGATAACCGGGAACGTCTTGGTTCGTCTCGTCAATGCGGGCTTGCGCATGCACGTACCCGCGATCGTCGGCTCGCAAACCGGCGTCGCGGTATCCCCGGCGGTGGCGCCCACGGGCTTCTCACTGATTGCCGAAGACGGAAATCCGCTGCCGGGCCTCCCGCGCGTTCAAAGCGAAGTCTTCATGGCGGCCGGCAAGACCTACGACGTCATGGTGAATGCCCCGGACTCCGGGAGCAACGCATTGCCGATCTTCGATCGGGAACTCAGCTTGTCGGGCAACGCCACATCGCGCGACGCCGGCATGCTCGCGTATATCGGCATCAATGGTGCCGGTATCGCCGCGCCCAGTGTCGCCGTACAGGCGGTCGCAGATACGTATAACTCGATCATCGCGGGTCAAACGCTCAACATCGCCGATCCGGGCAAGGGCGTGATTGCGAATGACGTCGGCATCAACGGCGTCCAAGTATCCGTTGCACCAACCAAGGGTACCTTGACTCTGAACACGAACGGCACGTTCACCTATGCCGCTTCGGCAACATGGTCTGGAGGCGACACCTTCACCTATTGCGGCAATGGCGCAACCTCGGGAGCAGCCTGCACGACGGTCACGCTGGGCGCAGCGCCCGTTGAAACGGCCAGCGGGATCACTCTCAATAACGCGAGCTACACCGCGACGGCCACGTCGCTGCACATTCTGTCCCCCGGCATTCTGTCGGTTGACAGTGACGCCAAGGGCTACCCGCTGACCGTGGTCACCACCGGCGCGAAGGCTCCCGTGGCCTCTTCCGGCCTAACGGTGTCAGTGAGTCCGAGCGGCGGATTCAATGCCTCCGCCACCGCGGCGGGCACCTATTCATTCACATATTACGCGCAGAATTCGCAGGGAACGGTCAGCACCTCGAGTGCGACGGTGACCGTGATCTTCCCGACGGCATCCGGACTCAAGGTCGCGGTTGTTGACGGCAAGGATAAGACCACGCCGATTCCAGATTATCGCTGGATCATCGAGGAAGACCGTACCTTCTACGTCGATCCCACCAAGACCACCAATAGCGGGGGCAGCAGCATCGTTCCGACCTTCGGAACCAATTTCCATACCAGTTATATGCCGGTGGTGGCGGCCGGTTGCGTCGGGCCCGTCTCCTGCGAATCGGGGCAATCGCTGTTGGGAATGCCCGCGGTCTGCGACATCGGCGACGGCGTATGCCGGACCGATGCTGCGCAGCAGACTCCGCTCGATCCCAGCCAGGTCTATTTGGATCCGACCAAGCGCTACTACATTTCCGTTCTGCCTGGCGATGGGGCCATTCCCTTCCAGACCGGAAATGCGAGCCCCGGGCACGGCATGGGCGGCGCGCCCATCGCCGCCGGTCAGCTTGCAGTCACCGTGCTTGCGCAGCCGACGCCCTTCCCCACCGCCAAGCTGTCGGTGTTCGTTTTCGAGGACGACTTCCCTCTCAACGGCGAGCAGGACGCGGGCGGCGGCATCGATGTGCTGGCAACCCATGAGCCCGGCTTGAGCCATTTCAATATCACGCTGTTCGATGATGCGGGCGGCACGGGTGACGCGACCGGTCAGATGACCTACGACATGTTCAACCAGCCGCTCGCCAACAGCCTGGCGGGAACCATCGATCCCGCTTCGGGGCTCGATGCCTGCTCGATCTCGAAGAACCCGCGCCAGGGAGTGGACGATCCCTTTCAAACAGGTATCACCGGCACCATCGTGACCTGCCCCACATTTGAAGCGGACCCGAAGACAGGAGCTCCGACAAACGTACTCTCACCGCTGGCGGGCCAGGCCGTGGTGGCAAACCTGATGCCGGGTCGGTACGGCGTGGTCGCAACGCCCGGGGCCGACCGGATTGCCAGAGGCGAAGAATGGCTGCAAACCAATACGCTGGACGGGCAAAAAGCGCACGACTCCTTCCTTAGAATCGGCGAGCCGAGCTTCTTCCAGGAGTTCGGGCCGGCGGGCTACCACGTGTCCATCGGTTTTGCCAATCCACAGATTATCAATAGCCGGCGCGCCGGCGTGTGCAACGGCACCGATGTGAACATTACGGGCGCCAATTGTACGAATTCCATTCACGGCTTGGTCACCACCGAGCGCATGAGCCGCACGCCCGACGAGCGGCTGTACAGCAGCGGTACGAACGACAGCTTTGCATTCACGCAGTGTTATGTGAGCTTTGGCGACACCGACGGCGAGGATTTCGCATTCACCAAGTGCAACGCCGACGGCAGCTTCGACCTTGCCGGTCTTCCGGATGGGACGTGGCGGGTGACAGTGTTCGATCAATGGAACGACATGCTGGTGGATGGCCTCTCGACCCCGGTGGCCCTCAGCGGCGGCAAGCTGGTCGATATGGGTCAAATCGCCATGAACCAGTGGCAGGCGAACATCTATACCCAGTCGTTCCTGGATTTGGCCGGCACGGGCGTATACGATGGAACCCAACCCGGCCTCTCGCTGGTGCCGACCAACATCCGGTTCCGCGACGGCAGCTACTCGAATTTCAACAACACCGACCTCGCCGGAAGCGCCGGCTTCAACGAGGTGTTCCCGCTGTTCAGCTGGTATGTGATCGAGTCGGATTCGACGCGATTCAAGAACACCGGCACCCATGTGGTCTATGACGCCGGCGGTCCCGCCGACGGCACATGCACCTCGACCACCGCGCCCTGCGGATCGTCGAGCATCGGCAAGAACATGGCCAATACGGCTGAGCAGGTCTCGGTACCTTCGGCCCTGCGCGTGCCCGGTGCGGTTTATTGCGCCAGCGCCGACTGCAGCGGACTCTCGGTTCTAACTTCCGCCAGCGATACCGGCACTCTATCGACCGGCCGCATCGACCCGCCGTGGGTCGTGTCCGAGGGCTGGCAGGGATTTTCCGGCCAGAATTCCTTCCTTGAATTCGGCAAGAAGCCGTTCGCGGAAGGCGAGAACGGCGGCATCCGCGGCGAAGTGATTTACGCATCGACGCGCCCCTTCGACGATCCGCAGCTGTTGATTCACACCAGCTGGACGCCGGATGTACCGAATGTAACCATCAATCTGTACCAAGTCGGGACGGCGCCGGACGGCAGCCAGTCCTTGACGTTGATCGACACCACACAGACCACCAGTTGGGATGATTGGGCCCAGGGCTTCCGCACTGACGGCAATCCCAACATGAGCTGCCCCGGTCAGGCGACCACCGACCTGTTCTATTTCACGCTGTTCAATCAGCCCATGTATCTCGATGTATACAACTCGCAGCATGGCGGACCGACGGCTCCGCCCCCGCATGTGATACCCAACAACTCGCAGTTCAAGTGCTTCGACGGCATGCACAACTGGAATCAGCTGCAGCCCGCGCCCTATGACGGCATGTACCATTTCCCGAGTGTGACCGCGCGGGACCCCGTCAGCGGCAAGCCTACTGCGACCAACTGCAAGGCCTGCATGCCGAATCCAGCGAAGGATTGGGACGCCGGCTTGCCCATGCTGCCGGACGGCAAGTATGTGGTTGAAATGGTGGTGCCGCCGGGCTACGAGCTCGTCAAGGAAGAGGACAAGAACATCCTGATTGGCGACAACTACATCGCGCCGGCCACGGTGGAATTCCCAGGATTGGCGAGCGCGGTCTATATTCTCCCCGACCAGGCCGAAATCAGTGCGGCCTACAACGCCTACAACGCCCAGAATCCGACCTCCGGATTAGGACGGCTGCTGTCATCCTCGAGCCACGAAGGCGACACCGGCAGCGTCGAAACCTTCTGGCCCTGCGTCGGCGAATCGCGCATCGTTCCCGATTACATCAGCTTGTATCCGCAGTCACTGGAGGTTGCGCCCTTCGCCGGAGCGACCCGCAATCTCTGCGACCGCAAGCTCGTGACCCTCGATGATCAGACCTCGGCGCTGGCGAAGTTCTGGGTATTTACCTCGACCCATGTCACCGCGCATTTCACCGGTGTGATCACGGACGACTTCACCTCGGAGTTCGATCCCTTCTCGCCGCAATTCGGCGAGAAATTCTCGCCGCCCAACCTGCCGATTGCCTTCAAGGATTGGACCGGCGCGGAAATCTCGCGCGTGTACACCGATCAGTGGGGCACCTATAACGGCATCACCTACTCGTCCTGGGAAGTCAACCCGCCGAATCCGACCGGGTATGCGCCCACGATGATGGTCACGTGTATGAACGACCCGGGCACCGGCCCGAACCCGGATCCTCTGTTCAATCCGGAGTACAGCCAGTTCTGCTACGAGATCCCGTTCATGCCCGGGCAGACCCAGTACATGGATACACCCGTGGTACCCGTGTCCGCCTTCGCGGGCGCCGGCTACAACAATCCGGATTGCGCCTATCCGAGTTTGACGCCGGCGATTCTTGAAGTCGACGGCGCCGGCAAAGGCCCGTGGGTCGCAGGTCCCAGCGCGCCCGTGGCATCCGTCTCCGTTACCAACAGCGGCAGCGCGTATACCTCCCGGCCCAGCGTCACGCTCTCCGGCGGCGGCGGCAGCAGTGCCACGGCCACGGTCACCGACCTCAAGGTCGGCAGCATTCGCGTTACCGGCGCAGGTTCCGGCTATACCTCGGCACCCACCGTAGCGATCAGCGGCGGCGGCGGAACCGGCGCCACAGCTACGGCCACCGTAAACTTCTTACGTCGCGTGACCGGCGTTACGGTGACCAATGCAGGACATGGCTACACCGGAGTTCCCACAGTCTCCTTCTCCGGCGGCGGCGGCAGCGGCGCCACGGCCACGGCGTCGATGGGTGTCAACACCGTTGCAGTCGGCGCGGGTGGCACGGGCTACTCCTCGCCCCCGACCGTGGCCTTCAGCGGCGGCGCTGGATCCGGAGCCGCGGCGACCGCGGCGCTCGGCGCCAGCACCACGACGCAGTCACTCACCATCACCGCGCTCGGTGACGTCGTCGTGCCGAACAACGCGTACTCCGGACCCGCAGCCACCGCGGCCCCGTTCAATCAAAAGACCGTGACCCGCCACTATGGCTTCGGCGCCACGCAGGGAACCGGCTCGGTGACCATCGGCGGCGTCGCCGCCACGGTCACGTCCTGGTCGGACACCTCGATCGGAGTCACCGTACCCAGCACGGTGCCGCTGTGCGCCATGCAGCAGCAGGCCCAGTACGGCGGCTCTCAAGCCAGATGCGGTGAATTGGTCGTCACCACTGGCACGGGCGTGCAGTCCATCGATACCGTGACCGTGACGATTGGCGGTAAGCCACCCAAGCACGTGCCGGGAGACTACCCGACCATTCAAGGTGCGATAGACGCGGCCTCGCCGGGCGACCTGATCATCGTCGACCCAGGTGTCTATCAGGAGCTTGTGCTGATGTGGAAGCCGGTTCGCCTGCAAGGTGTGGGCGCAGCGTCCAGCGTCATCAACGCGAACACCCAGCCGGCCGGTAAACTGGATCCGTGGCGCGCGCGGGTCGATTGCTTGTTTGGCTTGGCGCTGAACGGCCAGCCCGTCAACGAGGGCGGCGACATCACATTCAGCGATGGGTCGGTCCCCATCAAGAAGAATCCTTTCGATCCGACCGGTGCAGTGACTTGTGGATCGACCAACGGCACGCCATGGGCTGGGTGGCAGGGCGGCGCCAACAATCCGCAGGTTGACCGCATCCCCTTGGAAGGCATCGTCGGTTGGGATACCACGCTCAACGGCAACTTGGCGCAGCTCCTGCAAGAACCCACGCTGATGGGTGCGTACGAAGGGGCCGCGATAACCGTACTGGCGCGAGGCGTGAGATACCCGAGCCACGCCACCATCAATCCGGCGACAGGCCTGCCCTATCCCGATACGAACGTGTTTGGCACGTTCGGCGATACCGCCGCGGGGAGCAATATTGCGCATGAGGGTCAGTTCCCGGTGCCGAGCGTGGTGCTCACCAACAGCACGGCGGACTGCGATACCACGTCGGTAGCGTCCGGCTTCACCGGCTTCAGCAGCAACTTCCAATGCAATCCCTCGCGCATCGACGGCTTGTCGATCACCAACAGCTCGCAGGGCGGCGGCGGCATCTTCGTGCATGGCTGGGGCCACAACCTGGAAATCGCCAACAACCGCGTCTACAACAACACGGGAACGCTCACCGGCGGCATCACCATCGGCCAAGGCGAGTCTCCCGACGCCCTGCTCTCGGGCAATGGCGGCGATCCCATTGGCTACAACGGCGGCACGCTCGGAGGCTTCGACCAGCAGCCGTGGACCTGTCTGCCCGGCGCTTCCGGCGCCGGCAACACCGAAAATGTGAGTCCCCCGGGCACCTACGCCAATGAACAATTGCCGTATTGCTACAACATCAACGTGACCGTGCACCACAACGCAGTGACCCGCAATTCGTCGATCGGCGACGAACTGTTCTCAGCCACTCCCGCGGGCGCCGGCGGCGTCAGCTTCTGCACGGGATCCGACTACTACAAGTTCAACTACAACTGGGTATGCGGCAATCTGGGTACCGGCGATGGCGGCGGACTCGCGCACATTGGGTTCTCGTGGAACGGCGACATCGAGAACAACACGATTCTGTTCAATCAGAGCATCAACCCGACCCTGCCCACCAACGGCGGCGGCATCATCGTCATGGGCGCCGCACCCGATGGAACTCCTGCGGGCGCTGCGGCCGGTACGGAGTGCGGAAGCGTGACGGACGTGGACTGCGCGCCTGGATTGAGCGACGGCACCGGGCCAGGCCTCGTGATCAACGCCAATCTGATCAAGGGCAACGGCGCCGACGCCGGCAGCGGCGGCGGCCTGCGCCTACAGTCGGTGAATGGCACCGAGGTGGGATTCTTCCCGCTGATCCCGTCGCGTTGGTACTCGGTCAACGTGACCAACAATATTATTACCAACAATGTGGCGGGTTGGGACGGAGCCGGAGTATCCCTGCAGGATGCCTTGGTCGTGAACATGGTCAACAACACCATCGTGTCCAATGATTCGACGGCCTCATCCGGCGTGCTCTTCAACACGCTGGGAGCTCCGGAGGCCAGTGCCCCCGGCGCGACCAATCAAACGACCTCGACCACCACCTCGGCGCCTCAACCGGCCGGCGTGGTCACGATGCGCAACAGCTCGCTGCTGACCGCGTCGATGCCGTTCGCCGTCCTGTGTCCGGCCGGGCATCCGAGTCTCTCCCTCAACGGGACGTGCAGGAATTTCTCGGTACCGCTTCTGTACAACGATGTGATCTGGCAGAACCGCAGCTACTATATTGGTGTGGGTTCGCTCGGCAGCGACACCTTGAACCAGCAAAATGTCGTGAAGCTGTATACCTCATTCACATCGACGTCGGCGCCGAGCCAGCCGCAAGGGGACAGCACTCAGACGATCGGCAACGGGAGCGTCATCACGGGAGGCACGGGAGCGTGCACAGCGGCCAGCTACTGGGATATCGGGGTTCGCGGTGATCGCGCACCGAACAATCACAGTTCCGGCTTGACGCTGGCGCCCGTGTACTCGGTATTGACCGACGCAACCGACTACCCGGGCAACAACAACCTGGGGACCAACCCGACCGTCATGAGTCAGTACTGCAATGGTTCACGCAGCCCGCCGGAATTCGGCTCGATGGGCTACCAAGTGCCCCCGGGCATTTCCGACGCGACGGTGCCAAACCCGATCTTCAACCTGTCGCCGGCCGCGACGGTGGATGAGGGCAACAACTGGATCAACATCAGTTGGGGACCGCTCGCGGGAACGGCTCCCGTGACGGGCTTGCCGCTCGGCAATTACGCGCTCGCGAACGGCTCGCAGGCCATCGACTACATACCGCTGCTCAGCGCGGCGGCGCTGTTGGCGCCGAGCACCGACTATTTCGGTCATGCACGGCCGGCGGCGGCGGGGACGAGAATCGATGTGGGTGCGGTGGAGTTCCAGGGCGCGAGTACGCCCTTGCCTGCGATATCGCCGGTGGCGGTGAATCTGGGGAATGTGTTGGTGGGTACCACCAGCGCTGCGCAAACCCTGACTCTCAGCAATCCGGGAGCAACGGCGCTGGCGGGCATCACGGAAACCTTCTCGGCCGGCTTCTCACGGCTCGCGGGTGCCGCGGGCGGCACGTGTAACGCGGCCGGGACGTTGGCCGCGGGCAGCAGCTGCACCATCATCATCGTCTATACGGCGGGAGCGACGCCCGGCACGGTCAACGGAACGGTGACGATGACGCCGGCAACGATCGTGGGATCGCCGGTGGCGCTCACCGTCACCGTGGTGTCGGCGCCGACGCTGGCCTCGATTAATCCGGCAACGGGCGTCAAAGGCAGCAGCGTGGCAGTGACGCTGTCGGGTGCGAATTTCATCCTCACGGGGCCGACCACGGTGGCCGTGTCGGGCAGCGGCGTCACGGTCAGCAATGTGACCTTGGTCGACGCCAATACGATCACGGCAACTCTGACGATTTCGGGGAGCAACTCGACCACCATCGGCAACAGGACCGTGAGCGTAACCTCGGGCGGTGTGGCCGCGACGAACACGCTGACCTTCGCGGTCACCGCGCCGCCGCCGCCGACGCTGACCTCGATCAATCCCAGCTCGCACACTCGCGGAGGCGCATTTACCTTGACACTGACCGGCACCAACTTCGTGACGGGTGCGACGGTGGCGATCTCGGGTACCCGGGTGATCGTATTCGGGGCGAACGTGGTGAATTCGACTACGATTACTGCGACCGTTTTCATTCAGGGCAATGCCGCCCAGACGGCGCGGACTGTGACCGTTACGACAACGGGTGGAACCAGTGGCGGCCAGACCTTTACCGTAAACTGAGCGATGCACGGACCGGACATTTGTCCGGTCCGTGCGTCGAGGCGAGAAATTGCATGGCTCGTTCTGCATTGCTGGCGATTTTTGCGGTTTGCAGCAGCCTCTGTGCGCCGCACGCGAAATCGGACTCGTCGCAAAATGCGGCGGCTGCAGTATCGCCTGCGGTATCGCCTGCACCATCGAACTCCGCCCCGATGCCGGCGCCCAAGGCGACGAGTAAGCCGTTGGCCAAAACCGCGGCTAAGCCCGCGACCGCTGGCACTCCTACCCACTATCATCCCAACCGATTTTCCAAACGCGCCGAACTGCTTTACTCGATGGTCTGGGGCGTCGACTCGCTCACAGTCCGTTGGGCGGAATCAGGAGAGGTCATCCGCTTCAGCTACCGAGTGCTCGATTCGGAAAGGGCCAAACCACTCAACGACAAGCGCTCCGAGCCATCATTGATCGACGTTCGAGCCGGAGTCAGTTTGGTGGTGCCCGCGTTGGAGCAAGTTGGGAAACTGCGCCAAAGCGAAGATCCAGAGGACGGAAAATCCTATTGGATGGCGTTCTCCAACAAAGGCAGATTGGTCAAGCGTGGCGACCGAGTCGAGGTGGTTATTGGACCATTTCGCGCCGACGGACTTGTGGTAGATTAGCCTGGAATAGTGCTCTAAGCATCTGTTTACATAACAGATTTTCACGTAACAGATTATCGCGGTGCTGAGGTCCAAGATGAACAACTCGCTTATGCTACTCAAGGCCGCGTTGCGCATAGATCGGGTTGCGCCGCTGATCGCGCTATTGTTTGGCTTGGGGCTGCCGCAGGTGATGGTGGCCGGCAGCGCGGCCAATTTGACCGCCGCGCAGATCATCGAGAAGCATGTCGCGGCTCGAGGCGGAGTGCAGGCCTGGAAAGCGGTTCAGACCCTGACGGTGACGGGCAAGATGGAAGCCGGGAGTGGCGACTCGGTGGCGCGCAGCACCCGATTGTCGCGGGGCGGAACAGGCGCGGTCGTCAAGAAGGCGCGGGCAGATGCGGCGCTTGCCAATGATAAAGGGGGCGCCGCCCCGCAGGTACAACTGCCATTCAGCCTCGACGTAAAACGTCCGAATAAGTCGCACCTGGAAATCGAATTCGCGGGCAAAACCGCGGTTCAACTCTACGACGGCGCCAATGGCTGGAAACTACGGCCCTATTTGAACCGCGATGATTACGAGCCCTTCACGGCAGACGAAGCCAAGGCCTCCGCGGGTCAGGGGCAATTCGAGGGACCGCTGATCGACTATGCGGCCAAGGGAACCAAAGTGGAGCTTGAAAAAGTCGAGCCCGTGCAGGGCCACGACGCGTACAAGCTCAAGCTGACGATGAAGGACGGCAATGTGCAGCATATATGGATCGACGCAAGCAGCTTTCTCGACGTGAAGGTCGAAGGGCTACCGCGCCGCATGGACGGCAGAATGCACCCGGTATATGTATACCAGCGCGACTTCCGATCAGTGCAGGGCTTGATGCTGCCCTTTGTCGTGGAAACAACTGTGGACGGATACCCGAACAGCCACACGATGACGATCGAGAAAGTGACGCTGAATCCAAAACTGGATGACGCGAGGTTCAGCAAGCCCGGCGGCGCCTAGGGATACCGATGGCGGGCGGCACAGGCAGAAATACAATGGTCCTGCTGTGCGGTATTGCACTCGTGTCCACCGCCGCTTGGTGGGGCGCGGCTGCGCAGGCTAAGGAGTCGACCTCCTCCTCCGCAACGCCGACGGCGTCCCAGATCGTTGCGAAGAATGTTGAAGCGCGGGGTGGCCTGGAAGCCTGGCGGAAGGTCCAAACAATGGTGTGGGCAGGCCATCTGGAACGTGCAAATACTCCAGGGCCCAGCGTCGCATTCGTGCTGGAGCAGAAAAGACCCAATAAAACACGATTCGAAATCAAGGCGATGGACAAAAGGACCTTAAGGGTTTTTGACGGCTCTCATGGCTGGAAGGCCCGACAGGCACCGGGCGGCGGGCTCGATTTGGCGCCCTATACAATTCCGGAGCTCAAGTACGCGCGCGAAGCGCAGACCATCGACGGCCCGCTGATCGATTACGCCGACAAGCGCAGCACCGTGACGCTTCAAGGCGTCGAGCAGATCGAGGGGCGCAAGGCCTATCGCCTGGCGGTTCAATTCGCCTCAGGCGAGCACCAGGACGTGTGGATCGATGCGCAATCTTTTCTGGACATCAGGATCGACCGTATGTCCTTCGGACCCGGCGGGGCGAGCATGGTCCCGGTGTACTACCGCAACTTCAAGTCTTTCGACGGTCTGCAAATCCCGATGACGATCGAGATCGGTGTAGGGCGGGCGGGTACACCCGACAAAATGCAAATCGAACGCGTCACGCTGAACCCACCGTTGGAAGACCGCTTGTTCGCAAAACCCGGCCAGGAGCAGCGTCGTGATCCGGCCGCGTCGCACGCGGTGAGGAGCTTGCCGATCGGGCCGAATCAATCGGCCGCGAGTCCCGACGCGGGGTCGAAATGATTAGCTGGCGAGCCGTCGCCGGCGGCTTGCTCATGCTCGAACTTCTGGTGTCCTTCGGCCGGGCAGCCGATGTCCCCTCCACCAGCGTGGGCGAATCCATTTACAGACGCGGTGAACTGGGCTCGGGCGCGCCGCTCGTGGGTCTGCGGCAGATCGGCGGCCTCGGCCTTAGCGGAGCGGACGCTGCGTGCGTGAAATGTCACCGGCGCAGCGGCCTCGGCGCCACTGAAGGCGTACTCACGGTTCCGCCAATCGCAGGCCAATATCTTTTCCACTCGCTGGCGGGAAGTGCCGCAGAACCCGCCCTGCCCTATGTCGAGAGCATGCACGGCAATCGCGAACCCTACTCCGATGCCACACTGGCCCGCGCCATCCGTACCGGACTCGACTCGCAGGGCAAACCGCTGCGCGATTTGATGCCGCGCTTCGCCTTGGATGATGCGGACATGGCCGAGTTGATCGGCTACTTGAGGAAACTCGGCACGGATCGCGTGCCCGGGGTGTCCGACACGCAGCTGCACTTTGCCACCGTGATCACGCCTGATGCGGATCCAACCAAGCGGCGCGGCATGCTCGCCGTGCTCGAGCAGTACTTTGCCGACAAAAATTCGATTCCGCTGAAGCCGAGCCCGCAAATGCGGACCTCGGGCAGAACCATGTACAGCAAGAGCATGTACGTGGCCAACCGGCGCTGGCAGCTGCACGTCTGGGAGCTCACGGGTCCGGCAGCGGGATGGCATGCGCAATTGCAGAAATACCTGGCCAGCGAGCCGGTCATGGCGCTGGTGTCAGGGCTCGGCGGCAGCAATTGGGCGCCGGTGCATGAGTTTTGCGAGCAGCAGCAGCTGCCCTGTCTGTTCCCGAACGTCGAGGTACCCAGCGTCGAAACCGGCGATTTCTTTTCGCTGTATTTTTTCAAGGGAGTGTTGCTCGAAGCGGAATTGATCGCCAAACAGATCGGAGAGGCAAGTGAAACGCCGACCGGCACGACGGTGGCGCAGATCTACCGCAGCGGTGACAGTGGCGAGACCGCAGCGCGAGCCTTGAGCACGGCTCTACAGAGCCGAGGTATCGCGGTCCGAAATCAGCAGATTGCGGCGAGCGACAAGGGCCGCGGCCTCACCGAGTCACTGCGGAACGCCGCGAAGGCGGACGTCCTGGTCCTATGGCTGCGGCCCACCGACATTGCTGCATTGGGCGATGCGTCATCGGCGCCGGCAACCGTGTTCATGTCGGGACTCATGGGCGGCCTCGAATATGCGCCCGTGCCGCCTAGCTGGCGGTCGCGAGTGCGCCTGACCTATCCGTTCGATCTGCCGGAGCGCCGCATCGTTCGGCTCGACTATCCACTCGGCTGGTTTTCGATACGGCACATTCCCGTGGTGGCCGAACAAGTGCAGGTGGACACCTATATTGCCTGTGGATTGCTCTCAGAAACGCTGAATCATATGGCCGACACCGTCGATCGCAGTTATTTGGTCGAGCGGATGCAGGAAATACTCGATCACCGGATCCTGACCGGCTACTACCCACGGTTGACGCTCGCGACCGGGCAGAGTCTCGGATCCAAGGGCGGCTACCTGGTCAGGTTCGCGGAATCGTCCGGCCCGCGACTCGCGGCAGTGGGCGATTGGACGGTTCCGTGAGCGGCGGAACCGCACAAAGTCTGCTTGACCGGACCACACCAACTGACCTGCTGGAGAGAACGCCCATGCGCTTTAAGTTGCAACCATCGATCCTAAAGCTCCTGATTTTCGTTTCCGGACTGTGCCTGACCGGCGCCGTAGGAGCGGTGGAGCCCGCAGCCGGCACAGATGCACTGCTGCGGGTGTCGACCGTGCCCTACCGCGTCCCGGACCTTAAGCTCGTGCGACAAGATGGCGTTTCGGTCACGCTGCCGGCCGAAATGAATGATGGCCGGCCGGTGGTGTTGAATTTCATATTCACTTCGTGCGAGGCGATCTGTCCGATGATGAGCCAGACCTTTGCCGTGTTTCAGCGCGAACTAGGATCCGAAAGCTCCCGCGTGCACCTGATATCGATCTCCATCGACCCGGAGCAGGATACGCCTGCGCAACTGCGCGAATATGCCAAACGTTTCAATGCGGGTGCCGGCTGGAATTTCTACACCGGGACGCCCGCGGCAAGCGTGGCCGCACAGAAGGCGTTCAACGCCTACTTCGGCGACAAGATGACCCACACGGCATTGACCCTGATGCGCGCAGCGCCCGGCGCCAGCTGGCGGCGGCTCGACGGATTCGTGACTCCGGATGACCTGGTCCGCCAATACCATGCGATCATGGCGAGTCAATAACCCCCGCTACCGTGCGGTCGGCGGCTTGGGCGCGTCAACGCCCAGCAGCTCGAGCTCGTAGACGAGAACCGATCCGGGCGGAATCGCCGGTGGCGAGTTGGCGCCGTAGCCGAGTTCCGGCGGCACAAACACCTGCCATTTGGCACCCGGTCTCATCGCCGATAGCGCCTCGCTCCAGCCCTTGATCACCGAATCCAAGCGGAACACCGCAGGCTGCGCATGGTCGTCGGAGCGGTCGATTTCAGTGCCATCCGCCAGCCGTGCCACGTAGCGCACTGAAATCTGATCCTTGGGTCCCGGAACTGAAGCCTTCGGATCGCCTTGCGCCAATACTTTGTATTGCAAGCCCGAAGGCAGGGTCGTGATGCCGCCTTTACGGGAATTTTTCTCCAGGAAAGCGTGCCCAAGATTCGCGTTGTGAAGAGCATAAGCATCGCGCGCGGTGTGCATGAACTGCAGAGCTGCATCTTTCTGTTCAGTACTCGGTAGTTTGCCGCCGAGCGCCGCCTCAATTCCGCGTTGCAGTTCTGCGCGCGAGATCGTCGCGGCGAGACCATTGTGCGCGAGTTGATTGCCGAGCACGAGCCCAAGATCGAAGCTGCCCGCTTCACTCGACACCGGCGGCAACGCCTTGACGGGCGCCGCGGTCGTTGGCGGCGCGATCACCGCCGGCGGAGCAAGCGCGAACACCGGGGTTGTTGCGGCGCCGGCAAACAACGCAACGCCGGCTGCCGACTTCGCGAATTTCACTGTGCCCGCCGCGGCTCGGCGCCGCGCGCGTCGCCACGCGCGACGACGCTCACGACCTCGATGTCGAAAATCAACAAGGAATTCGGCGGGATCGCCGGTGGGGGCGTCAGGGCATAGGCCAGGTCAGGAGGGACAAACACCCGCCACTTGGCGCCAGGGTTCATCATCTCGAGCGCCTCGCGCCACCCAGCAATTACGTCGCTCGGGCGCACGACACTCGGCTTTCCGCGCGTATAGCTGTTGTCGAACTCGGTACCGCTGAGCAGGCGACCGCTGTACTGCACCGTGACATGGTCGCCCAGACCTGCCGCCGCTGATTTAGGATCCCCCGGGGTCATGATCAGATATTGCAATCCGGACGCCGTGGTCTTGACGCCGGGCTGCAGCGCATTGTGCGCAAGAAACTCCGCAGCTGCGGCCTTGTTGCGCCCGCCCCAGGCTTCGTAAGCTGAATGCATGAACGCGCTTGCCGCCTTGCGGTCTTCAGGCGTGAGAGCAGTGCCCGAAAGTCCCGCGCGGATTCCCCGGATCAGATCAGGCTCGGAAAGCAGTCCGTCGAGTCCGGTGTCGCGCCACTGGGTTGCAAATGACAGACCCAAACTGTAACTGGCTTGCTCCCTGCCCTGCGCAGCATTTACCTGCGGCGGCGACGTCGCCTCGGGCTGACTCTGCCCAGCTACCGGCGTCGAAGTCTCAGCCTGGGATCTTGGCGCGACGCTAAGAGCGAGTAGTGCAAGGCTCAGCGGGACTGCGAGAGTGCGGCGGCTTAGCTGCGCGATCATAGACTCTCCTGGGGCGCACCACTGCGCTGCGCGGACAAAAGCTGCCCGGTGAAATAATAGCGCACAGCGATGCAAACGCAGACCGCGGGCAAATGCCCATGCCGATCGGGTATTTGCGTGTACTCAATAAGTCATGCACGCAGACGCTTATGTCAATGCGAAGCTCGCGGCTTCGCTTCGGCTGTCGAGAGCCGCGCAAAAGCGCTATTGTCGCAGCGTACAAAATACATAAATACCCTCAGGGATTCTTCAATACGAGCTTGGGGACTGTGGAATGCCAAACTCATTCTCACGCAAATTGATCGTCGTCGCCCTGCTGACGTGCGGGTCGGCGAATGCAGCCTTCGCAGACCATGAGCACGCCTCAAACGAATTTGAGGTGTTCGTGGCTGCGGAAGCCATCAATGGGACGGGGCAGTCGAAACCCAATGGAGACGACCCTTGGGTCGACGCCGACGTGGTTTTTGGCCTCACGAAACACCAGTTCAGGGTATTCGGCGAATACAACATTTCACCCGACGAGCAAGATCTCGAACGCCTGCAGTTCGGCTACGAGTTCGTTCCCGAGACCGTACTTTGGGTTGGCCGCTTCCATCAACCCGGAAGTGCGTGGAACACCGAACACCACCACGGCAGCTATTTGCAGACCGCCATTACCCGCCCGTTCATCGAACGTTGGGAGGACCAACAAGGGCTGATACCACAGCACATAACCGGGGCATTGTTAGAGTCCCGGCGGCCGCTTGGGCAAGAAGGTGCCATTCAAATCTCAGCCGGCGCGGGAGCCGGCCCCAGCCTTCAGACAAACGAATTGGAGCCGATCAATCTCATCGGCAACAATCCTGGCCAGCATGGTCTGTCCTTGACTGGTCGCCTGGCGTATTTGCCTGACTACACCGGGACGAGCAGTTTCGGGGTGTTGTACGGACATGACGAAATATCAACGAACTCAATGTATGTCATCACCGCGCTGGGTTCGTCGCAGATAGTTCTCAGTATTTGGGGCGCCTACGGCGATTGGACCGGCGAGAAATGGCGCGTCATCGGCGCGACCTACTATGTCGGTGTCGGGCTCGATCCACCGGCTCCCAACGAGAGCTTCGTATCCGGATATCTGCAGGCCGAGCGCCAGCTGCCGAAAATGCTCACCGTCTTCGCCCGGGTGGAGGATTCGGCGCGCATGCAGGACTCAAAATATGTGGCGCTGCTGAATGACCACGATGGCGACATCGATATTGCATTGCGCCGTCAGGCATTGGGACTTCGTTGGGATTACGTAAAACGGCAGGCGCTGACCGTCGAGTTGTCGCACGTCGTCTCGTTGAACCAGAGCTCCAACGAAATCCGGCTGCAGTGGAGCGCGGTCGTTCCGTGACGAGAACGACGATTAAGGCGTTGCTCATAGTGCTCTGCGGCATCGGGGTCTCGATGCCCGTGTTCGCGGGCGAGACCCTGATGCTCATCGTCAGCGCCGACAGCAAAGTGGAACAGCTGGACTCGCTCGAGGTGCGCAAACTGTTTTTGGGTATGACGGTGGTGCACAACGGCGATCGATTGCGGCCATTGCTGAACGAAGCCGATTCGCGGCTCAAAGAGGTCTTTTTGCAAAACATCGTCTCGATGACTGACATGACCTACGATCGCCGCATACTGCGGCTTGCGCTTCAAGGAGGCCGCTCCCTGCCGGCCGTTTATACGAATACGGCCACCTTGCTAAATGCAGTCGCAGCCGATCCGACCGTAGTCAGCTATGCTTGGGCGAAGGACGTTCAGCATGATAAGCGCATCAAGATGTTGCGGGTTCTATGGCACGACTGAGAACATCCTTCGCAAATTTCGTCGCTGTGTGCGTAGTCGCATTGCACCTCGTGCTATTGCCGATGCTCTATTACGGGCTCGGATACGTGATACGCAAGAGCCATGAGAATTTGTTTATCGAACATGCGCGAACGTTTGCACGCGTGCTGGCCGACGAATTCGAACTCGGAGTGGCATTTGATTCCGATTCACGAACCGAGGATCTGCTCGATCTAGCCATCATCCACGGCGACGGACGATACGCAGAATTGGCCGATGGTGGTCGCAGCGTCTTGAGCAAGCTGGGATCCCCGAACATCAAAACGCCCCGCCGCACGGATCTGAGCTTTGCCGAGGGAAATGACGCCATCTATTTCGTCGTGTTGCCCATCGTACACGCCGGCCGAAGCGCCGAATTGCGCCTCGGCTTCGATGAACAGCCGACGACGGAGCAAATTCAGCTTGCACTCAACAGAATGTTGGTGATGTTGGTTGTGTATTTCGGCGTGGCCATGATCATCGCGATCGTGTTGAGCCGTCGTATGTCGCGGCCAATTCACCGTCTGCAGGAGGTTTCTCGCTCAATTGCATCAGGCGACTATGCACAGGCGCTGCAGGTCACGACCGGAATTCGCGAACTGCACGAACTGGCAGCCGACTTGGACCTGATGCGCCGGGAATTGGTGGGCGTCAATTACCGCTTGCAGGCAAAGATCGTGGAAAAGGAGATTTCCGAGAGCCGCAGCGAGGAATTGCAGAAGCTGCTGCGCCACAGGCAGAGATTGGAGACGGTCGGCACGCTCGCGGGCGGCGTCGCCCATGAATTCAACAATGCGCTTGTACCCATCATACTGTTTACCGAGACGGCGCTGCACGAACTGCCGGCTTCGAGCGCAGCGCATGCGGATCTCGAGCGGGTATTGGCGGCGGCGCAGCGCGCACAGGATATCGTCAAAAAGGTTCTGACGTTCAGCCGGGAACTCGGCGACGCGCAGCTCACGCTGGTCGATCTACGCGCCGTCATTGCCGAGGGTCTCAATCTTTTCTCCGCGCTCGCGCCATCAAGCATCGAAATTCGCACCGAGGTGGGTGGGGACATACCATTGGTCAAGGCGGATGGAACGCTCGCAGTGCACATGGTGATCAATCTTTGCACCAACGCGTACCAGGCCATGCAGGATACCAAGGGCATCTTGACGATCGGACTTCGCTATCACGAGGATCCGCCGATTGCGGGTGAAGCGGGTCCACACGTCGAATTCTGGGTTACCGACACCGGTCACGGCATGGATCCGGTTACGGTGGAGCGCATATTTGAGCCGTTTTTCACGACCCGATCGGTGGGTCAAGGCACCGGGCCTCGGCCTGTCGGTGGTTCATGGCATCGTCGAGAGCTTCGGTGCTAAGATTATTGTCGCGACCGAACCAGGCAAGGGATCGACATTTAGCGTGTTTTTCCCTGCAATTCAGTCAAGTTACCGGCCCGCCGAATCGGGCGCTCCGGTTGCATGAGGCGAAAATGCACAATGTGTTGGTCGTTGATGATGAAGTGGACGTCCGGGACGCCATCAAGCGCGTGCTCGATCGCGCCGGGTACAGCGTGCGAACCACAGACAGCGCAGCCGGTGCGTTGGAGGAACTTCGGCGCTTTCAGGCCGACGTCGTAATAACAGACATCATCATGCCGAAAATCAACGGAGTTGAAGCCATCGGCAGCATCCGCAAGGAATTCCCCGAGGTACGCATCATTGCGATTTCTGGGGGCGGCAACTTCGGTATCACGGCCTATCAACCAAACGCAATTACGACCTCCGCGTACCTCGCCGCCGCGGAAAAGGCTGGCGCACATTTAATTCTGACCAAGCCATTTGAGTCCCAGGTCCTGATTGAGGCCATCGGGCAGGTGCTAGGGGTAGGTCACGCCTGACCGGGCAACAACTCGAATTGCACCCTCGATCATGCAGCATCGGGCTATTTTTTGCCCAAACTCGTCCAAATTCTAATTTCGTCAGCCGACTCGGCGATGGCTGCCGCAGTCGGGATTTTCTGCGTAGGCTCGCCCGCACGATAGTAAACCGCCATGCGAAGTTTGCCGGTCGCCGATAGGAGATAAGCCTTTGTGGTCCGCTCCTGCTCATCGGTGAGCAGTGTCACGATATCTTTCGGATTCACCACCGAGACGCTGAATATCCGTACCTTGGCGCCGTCTCGAACCACGGCCTCCTTGACGATGAGCGGTGCGTCCCCCTTACCAATTCCTAGCACGAGCGATAGATGCGGCGGAAGCTGCCCGTCTCGACCATTCTGCAACACCGACCGCGCGACTGCGTCGAATCCAGGCACGTCAGCCAGCGCCTGTAGGCTCAGTAGCGCTGCAAGTGTGCCGCCGATCCAACCCCATAATCTCGTTTCGATACGCACGAACGACCTCTGCTGCGGTTTTATTCTGTTGTGCCCGCCGGTGCCGGTGCGCAATAGGATACACCGACGAGAGCCATGCACATTCATGGGGACACGACTGCAAATTGGCTTGCGCCGGGTCCAATGGCAAGGCCGAACGGGTCTTTCAAAGCGCGCAGACTTCACACCAGGGTAAGTGATTGTTTTTGCTGCCCGCACAAACGCGTCTACCCTGGCATTGCACTGATGTGAGTGACATAACTGCAGTGTTCGCAAACTGCGACAATTCTCTTGAATTTGACAAGTGATGGCTTACGCAGAAACTTGTCTCCATGTTCCGTATCCTGAACAAACCGACGTCTGTCGCTGCTGTGAACTGACACCATGGAGTTCATCTGGTCGCTCGCTTTCTGGATTCATGCGCACCATCGCCAGGTGCTCTCTTGATCAACCGCAAGGCGGTGCTCGGGGGTTCGAGTCGCATGGCGCGCCTCGCGTTCGCCGCGCTCTTCTGCATCATCCATCTGTCCGCGGCCGGTGCAGCTGCAAAGTCCGTGAAGCCCGCGGATCCGCTGGAGCCGGCACGTGCAGCCCTGCGCACTTTGCAATTCAACAAAGCGATTGAATTGCTGAACGCCGCCGCAGGCGCCGGCAACGGCGATGCTCAATATCTGCTCGGGCTCATCTACTTGAATGGCGTGGGCATCATCGCCGACCCGGCGCGCGGACGCGCGCTCCTTCAGTTGGCGGCCGAGCATGGCCAGGGGGCGGCCGCCTTCGTGCTGGCCGCGGAACTTTCGCGCGACCCTGGTGCGCCACCGGACTCTGCACAGCGCTGGCTGGAGCGTTCCGCCAGGCTGGGTTACGTGCGCGCCGCCGAGGTGTTGAAATCGGGCCGGCCACTGCTCGATCGGGAAATCGTAGGCGCCACGGATCCGGCGCTGCTCACGGCATGGGTACTCGATTGCGCGCGCAACAATGACGCCGCCGAACTGCAGCGACTCGGGAAACCGGGCACCGCGGTGCGCGATGAATTTGGCCGGGGTCCCTTGTCCTATGCCGCGGCCGCGGGGGCTCTGGCTTCCGCCACCACATTGCTGGAGCTGGGCGCCGACGTACGAGCCGCGGATCAAGTGGGCACCACCGCATTGATGGTGGCGGCCGAACGACCCGATGTAGCCATGATGGATCTTCTGTTGCAGCGTGGCGCCGACACGCAGGCGACCGACGCCGAAGGTCGCACGGCGCTCTTCTACGCGGCACGAACCGACCGGGTCGCAAACGTCAGCGCGCTGCATCGTGCCGGAGCCTTGCTGGATGTGCGTGATGGCCGCGGCTACAACGCACTCGACGCCGCGCTGGCCGTCGGCGCCGACGCGGCCGCTACCGAGCTGCGCTCGCTGGGAGTGCATGCCGATGTGGTCGCGGTCGAATCGCGCCATGGCGGCAAGTTCGACGCATCGCATCCGGGCGACATTTATCGCGGTTGGCCGCCGCTCGCGCTCGCGTTGGCGCGCAACGACACGGCCGGCGTGCAGCAATTATTGGCCGGCGCCGCCAATGCCAATCTGAAGCTGCCGCAGGGCGATCCGCTGCTGCAACTGGCCGCCGATACACATGCGCTGGACAGTTTGCCTCTGCTGCTGACGCACGGCGCAGATCCCTCTGCCATCGACCACGCGGGACACAGCGCATTGTGGCTCGCCGCAACCCGCAATGACCTCGAGGTGGTGCGGGCGCTGCTCAAAGCCGGGGTCCCGCCGGATACTCACGCCCCCAGCGAGCAGACCCCGCTGCTCGAGGCGGTTCGAACGAAAAATTCCGAGGTCGTGGAAGTATTGCTCACGGCCGGCGCCAATTTGGAATCCACCGACGCTCAGGGACATACTCCACTGATGCTGGCGGCCGCCGGCGGCCGGCTACCGCTCGTACAGGTGCTGCTCGCACATCACGCCCGGATCGACGCCCAGGACCATGCCCGACGCACGGCGCTATGGTATGCGGCCGCCTACGGCTCGCGCGACGCGGTGATCGCACTGTTGGCGGTGGGCGCGACTCAGGAGTCCGCGGACGATCAGGGCGTCACGGCTCTACACGCTGCCGCCGCACAAGCGGATGCCGCAGTGGTTGCGGCGCTGCTGGCGGCAGGTGAGCGAACCAATCGCCGCACCGTCGGAGGCGACACGCCGCTGTTGATAGCCGCTGCCACCGGACACCTCGAGGTGGTCCAGGCGCTCCTTACCCGTTCGTCCGAGCTCGACACGCAGAACAAGGCGGGCGACACGGCATTGATCGCCGCCAGCCGCGGCGGCTACTCGTCGATCTGTCATTTACTGTTGACCGCGGGCGCCAACAAGGGGCTGCGCAACGGCGCGGGCGTTTCCGCGGGTGATGTAGCCGCGGGGCGCGGCTTCGCGGCAATCGCCAAGGAATTGGGCGGCAAAAGCTAGCGGGACTTGGAATCAGTAGGCGTAGTAAGGACCGGTGTAGGTCGCCGCCACCCGCTGATCAATGCCGATATATACCTTGCGGCCATAGAAGAACGGCATCCCCCAGGTAAACGTGGTCGAACCACCACCGCCCGCAAGATCCATGAGCGCCGCCGCATTGGCGACGAAGGTATTCGGATCGGCAATAGCGAAGTCCACCGTGTTGCTTGCATTGTTGACACCCACGCCGGAATTGACCGCGAAGGCAGCCTGAGGCGCCACCACCGGACAGTAGTACCCGACAAATGCGCCCGTGGCGCACACCGCGATGGCGGGATCATCGAAGGCATAGGAATCGAATCCCGAGTCGATCAGTGCGGGCAGCACGGTTGCGGCACCATTGTACGTTGCGGTGAAATCGCCGTTGGCATCCGCGCCAAGCACGGTCAATCCGGTCGCCGGTAGTGAGTTATCTGTCTGCGTGGCGATGCCGAAGATCACTTCGCCTTGAACGCTCGCATCGCCATTGGCGTTCATCAGGTTCGGCAGACTCACGATAATGCCGTTGTTGTCGGCTGCAAACAGAGCCACTGGATTGGTAACTTGTGCGCTGAGCGCTGCGTTTTCGGCCGTGCACGCCCCCGCAGTACTGCAGCCGTAATAGATGGGCAGAGGCGCCGCGGCGCTGACGCACGCTGCTCCACAATCCTGGGCGAATACTCCGACTCCCAACACCCCATTGGCATTGAATCCGGATACCCCGTTGATCAGCGTACCGCCCGCACCGCAGGTCGCAGGCGGCGGAGCGCTGGTGCCCGCGTCATCCATGACCTGCACCGGGAGCTTGGCGGCGGTTTCACCGGCGAGCGACACATCTGCGAGCGCCACCGGTCCCCAGGTCTGGCCGCCGCCGAAAGTCACGCATTCTTCGATCGCGAGACCCTGCGCGTCGGTTTCGCCGCCGAGCGTGACGCCGCCGGCGGCAAGCACCGAGCCGACCAGCCGCAATCCCCACGAGCCGGTATCGAGCAGCACATGATCGATGTTCGCGCATTGCGTCTTGCTGCCTGCCGTACAGACCTTGACGGTCACGTAGGCATGGTTGATCGCGCCGGAGGCGGCGGCCGGGCCGGCATCGACGGTCACGGTCAGCGTATTTTGCGTCGGCGGCACGGTATCGTTCGTCGCCGCCGTCGTGCCGTTGCCGCCGATACAGGCGCTGAGCATGATCGTCGCGAGCAATGCCAGAATGGGGATGATGCGCATCGGGGGTTCTTAAGCGGCCAATTTACCGGAACTCTTCCGCGGTTAATCCGCTCGGAATCAACGCAGCAAGATATGCGCGGCCGGAATAGGCTCGCAGGTGACCACCCAATTCCACGATCAGTCCGGATGACTCCAGCCGCAGCGAGCGATGAATCCCGGGGTGCGCGACCGCAGCCACGGCCGCGGCGTAGGCCGCAAAGTGCGCGCCCAGGAGCTGCTGCAGGTCCGCAGGCACCGGACCGAGCCACTTCACCGCAAAAACGATTCCGTCCCGATTCAGGTACTCTCGAACGCTGATTCCGGCAGCGGTGCTGATGGTGAAAACCTCGTACTGCGGCCGGACCTCGGAATGAACTTCGACGTGCATGCTGGCGCCGTCCGCCAGCACGCTGGCGGCGTCGCTGCCAAGAGCGGCGCGAGCAGGGCCCGTCCACAACGCCGTCATGCCGAATGCGGCAAGCGCCAATGCGGACTTTATGCTGCAAATCGTCATGCGCGGATTTTGCAACACAATCGTGCCGCTGGGCACTGTCGTATGTGAGCGACAGGTCGCAGATTTTTCGTTTTATGGACAACGATGCGTTGTCTGCGGCCGCCGGCGCACGGCCGCCGTCGGGTGCAGCCGGTTTGATACCTCGTGCGGGAACAGTGGCCGTTGTGGACTTCTTTAGCTTTGCAATGCAAAGTATCGGCAGGTCGCGAAAATACCTTGGGTTTCTAAAAGCAGGTAATGGACGTACATTTCGACTGCACGCGCTGCGGCAAATGCTGCAATCGCCTCAAGCTTCCCTTGACCGTTTCGGAGGCAATGGCGTGGCTCACCGATGGGCACCCGGTGCAGCTCATTTGCGAGGCCATACCCTGGCTCGAGGAGCCGGCTGCGGATGATCACAAAGCCGCGCACCGCAGGCAGCGTTCCTTTGCAAGCATGAGCGGTTCCATGCCGTCGCGCGTGGTGGTGATCCTCGCCGCCCACTTTGCGGGCAACTGCCCAAACTTAAGGACCGATATGCGTTGCGGTATCTATGAACGCCGGCCGCTGGTCTGCCGGATCTATCCGGCGGAGATCAACCCATATATCCAGCTCGATCCAGCGAAAAAGGCCTGTCCTCCCGAAGCCTGGGGGGTGAAACACCCGATTCTGCTCCGCGATGGCCGGGTATTGGATGATCGCGTCCACGAAAATATTGAGCAATCGCGCGACACCGATCGACGCAATGTACAAATCAAGCGCCGCCTGTGCGCGGCCTTGAATTTAAACTCCGCCGCCTTGGCTGACGAGGGTTTCGTCGTGTACTCCCCTGATCGCGCGACACTGCTGACCGAACTCGCGCGAGCCTCTGATGAGCCCGATGGCGGGCCTACCGATGTCGAATGGCGCTTCATTTCGAACAGGACTGCCACCAGAGATGCCTTGGCGCGCCGAGGCGCCCTCGTTTCACTCGTCGTCGACGGCAATACAGATGCCTTTCAATACCTCGGATTTCATTCCCCCTCGCCTGGAGCAACTGGTCTCAATTCTTGAGTGGCGAGCGCGCGGGCCTAGAATCGTTTGGAAAATCCCACCGACAAGCCGTCCGGCAGGATCTGCACAAAAATGGGCGTTCCACGTGTGGTGCTCCAATAACCCACACCGGTACCCAGCGCCCATCCGGCAATAACGTCCGTTTGCCAGTGCGCCTGACTTTTCATCCGAGCAATCGCATCGTATATCGGCAGAATTTCCAATGCCCACACCCACGGGTCTTGCCGACCGTAGTTCACGATGAACGGGGTTACAAAGCTCGCCTGAAGCGTGACTTCGCCGCTCGGAAAACTCTGATCGCCGCTTCCCTGGAACCAGGCATTGGGATTGTTGCCTTGATTGGGACGAGCGCGGCTGAACGCGTACTTCATTGCCGTCGCGCCGATCCCCGAGATCACCGACGAATCGATCGTCTGCCAAAAAGTGTGGCCCAATTCGTCATCGTTCCCAAGCCATAGGCTTCCCGCCAATTCTGTTGCAATGACGGCGTTTTGAAGACCCAACTGATAATTCCGCGCCCAGATGCCGCTTTGATCAAATGGCAACTGATGATCGAATCCGGCGTATGCGTCGCCGGAGGCCAGCGCCGCCAGGAGCACCAGGCATCCGGTGGCCAAGCGGTTCACTTCACAGACCACACGCCCGCGCGACCGCCTCATACTGGGCGGACTTTGGGCTGGACGGGTGCCCAATGCTTTGCATCAAAACCGCGCCGCTCAAGCTCTGTATTTTTTGGCGCATCGACTTGGGGAGCGCTCGCAGCATAAGACCGAACGGGAAATCAAGCGGGTAGGGTCGGTTGATTCTTTGCGACTCTTGCAAGCTTGTGATCACTTGAGATGACTGCCATCCATATCTCTCAAAGAACCCGAACCAATCCGTCACTTTGAAGAGAATCGGCGCTGCCTTGAGCTTTGCCGTCCATCCCCTTGGCAACATGCGCTGACCAGCATTGTCGAAATCCTGAATCCAGAAACGGATTGACGGATTGGCATGCAACTCGTTTGCGAGAGTGGCCACCTCGTAAATTGAAAGATACGATAGGACGCCTTCCGTGATCACCAGCGTGTTCCTAGAGTTCGACCCGTACCGAGCCAGGAATTCATTGCGAGACGGGCGATCTAAGAGATCCATGCCGACGCGCTCGAGCGTACAATCGGGCCGGTGTTCGACCAGCAAGGCATTTTTCAATTCCACGACGTGGGGGAAATCCAGTTCAACCCAGCGCAGAGTCGCGGGCAGCGCCATGCGATAGGGCCGAGTGTCCAACCCGGCGCCTAAGTTCAAGACCGTGTCAACACCGGCGACGAGGGCCTCGTTGATCAACCGGTCGATGGCGCAGGTGCGAATAATCGTGCCCCACTCAATCATGGTGGCCCGCGAAAAGGAACGAGCAATGGCGCGGCCGCGCTCGCCCGCCAACATCGCCGCCAGTGGATCATCAAACGCGGCGTCCGCCCGATGCCCTTCTTGTGCTCTAAGGGTCGCAACCCACAGAGCCGTGTCACTCACGTGCCTGATCGCAGAATCGGCAGCCCGAGATCGCCCCGGTGGTTCGTTGCCGGCGGCTGCTTGGTTGGTCCTCGCGTGTACTCGCACATTGATCCCCATAGGGTGCGGTGAGCAAACGATCGAGTGACTTTGTACCGCAAAGTGCAATTAACTTCCACGCCTGCGGCTCATTTTCTTGACAGAGAGTTACTTTGCGATACAAAGTACGCACATATTGACGCACGCAAGCGTGCCTTTATGCGCCTGTCCAGGGGAAATACGCGCGAAAGCTTCGAGCCATGGGAAACCGCCACGAATCGGAATTCAATGTGCGCGTCGTGTACTATCAGCAGACTTTCATTGAGCGAATGGCGGTTCCCGCCGGTCTGTAGGGGCTCGATCTGTATCCAGGTCTCAAGGCAATCTTGGTGCAGGTTGGGTGGCGCGTTTAAGTGACTACCGAGCGTGCTCGAACGGCCAGCTTGCGGCAATAGCGCTGCTGTGTCTGTTGTGGACTGGATGGGCACACGCGCAAACGGACGAGATTCAGGTGTACGACGCGCAGATTGCCGCGCCCGGCCTGTTCAATCTTACCTGGCACAATAACTACACGCCGGATGGACCGACCATCCCGCCTTACCCCGGAGGCGTTGTTCCAAACCACACGCTCAACGGAGTTACGGAATGGGCGTATGGCGTGACAGATTGGTTCGAGGCCGGTCTTTATCTGCCCCTGTATAGCATCAGTGGCAGCGGCGCTTGGACTTATAATGGCTTCAAAATACGGACGCTGTTTGTTGAACCCAACGCAGCCGATCAACGCTTTTTCTACGGTGTGAATTTTGAATTCAGTTGGAACACAGCACACTGGAATCAGAGCAAAAATACACAGGAAATCCGCCCCATCATAGGCTGGCATTTCGGGGCCTTCGACCTCATTGTGAATCCGATTCTCGATAATTCCTACAAGGGATTTTCGCACCTAGATTTCGCGCCGGCTACGCGAGTCGCCTATAACATCAATAAGACATGGGCGATTGCGGCCGAGGAATACGCTGACTTCGGTCCACTGCGCGCGTTTTATGCATCAGCACAGCAGCAGCATCAATTATTCGGAGTCTTTGACTATCACGGCAAACCTTGGACGATCGAGGGAGGCGTTGGCGTCGGATTGACGAACGCGACCGATCACCTCGTGCTTAAACTGATATTGTCGCGCGATTTGAACTGAGATCTCGTCGGCCTCGATAGCAAACCCGCTTCTGTGCAGTGCGCCGGCGCCGCGTCATGGCCTGCGTCGCCGCGATTCGAAAGCGATCGTGTCCAAGTATTCGCGGCGGCGATAGATCTCGCTCGATCCGGCCGGAAAGCCGTTCGACTTCAGCACGAACGCCAGAACGTCCGCATATTGGTCGCGGCTCAAGCCCGCCGGATTGTTGAGGGGCATCGTGGTTCTGATGCGATCGAAGAGCTCGCCGAGGCCCAATCCGTCGAAGTCAGAGATGAATCTCGCGCCCGTCAGGGCGGGCGCTTCCCCTACCCCGCCCAGCGAAGCGCCGTGACAGACAGCGCAATGCTCGGTGTAGGAGGCGGCACCGCGCATCGCCTGAGCATCCGTGTAGACGCCGTCCCACACCGAACTGGTGAAGTCCGCGTCGGCGCCGCGGCCGGCCGAGGCCAGAGTCCCAATCGCAATCGCGCCCGCGAACAGCGCCCGGCGCCGATTCAAGCCATGGCCTTCATCTGCTGGACGCCTTTCTTGATTGCGGCCGTCTGCGCATCGGTCACATCGACGCTTGGCCAGCGCGCATACGTCTGCCTGCCGCCCATTTGCAGACTCAATGCGTACTTCATCGGCCCGTAGTCATCGATGCCGGTTTTCAACTCACCCATCAAATTGCGCATCGCCACGTACTTTTGGTACGGCGCGTGATAATCCCCGCCGGCTCGATACGCCGCAAACACATCGGCGAGCGGCCGGGTGAACAGATTGCCGTCCATGCAGATCGCGCCCATTCCATGCGCCAGCGCGAATTCGAGATTGTTCTCCGTTCCGGTACGCATGTTGAGCTGCGGAAAAGCGGCGACAAATTTAGCGTATTCGCCGGCTGGACCGTTTGAGTCCTTGATACCGGCCAAATTCGGATAGTGCATCAGCGCGCGTAGAAGCTCGTGGCTGATCGGCACACCGCTGGTGCCGGGAATATGATAAAGATTGATCGGAATGCTGACTTGATCGAACAGCATCGAGAAGTAACTGATCAATCCTTGTGTCGGCGGCCGCTTGTAATAGAAGGGCGGTACCACCAGCAAACCATCCGCGCCATTGGCCTCGGCATGCTTCGACAGATCGAGCGTCTCCGGGAAATTCGACGTTCCGGGCCCGACAATGATGTTCATGCCCAATTTGTCCTTGAGCGCAACCTCCGCAATTTTCTTGCGTTCCTCCACCGAGAAAGAGGGGAATTCGCCGGTCGTGCCCAGCACGACAATGCCATCGGCGCCGTTATGCTTGAACCAAGCCAGAACGTCCCGGAATGCGCCGGCATCGAATTTAAGATTCTTGTCGCAGGGCGTGACGGTGGCTACCCAGAACAAGGTGTTCGTGGAACTACCCAGCCGCCGCGCATCGTCCGCGCGTGCGGAGGTGCCGACCAACGCACTCGCTGCCACAGCACCCATCATCCCAATTACTTCGCGTCGTGTCGTATCCATGATGCTCTCACCTTGATTGGGGATGGACAGTTACTGCTTTTCATATTTTACAACCTCTCGCGGATCGACGTTCGCGCAATACACGTTGCCTTGGCTATCCGCCGAGATGCCCTCTCCGCCGGTGGTGTCCCTTTTTTCCTGATCGGGCTGCAAATCCGGAATAAAGGCCGTGACCGCGCCAGTATTGGCGCTACCGATGCGCACGCCGCGTTGCCAGCCGGGATGGTGCCCATATCCCGGCGAATTGCGCGACTCGGAATCGGTGACGTAAAGCATATCGTGCCGGTCGATGAACAGGCCGCTTGGCCTGCTGAACTGCGGCCATATCGCGAGTAACTTGCCGTCCTGGTCGAAAATCTGAATGCGATCGTTGCCGCGATCGCCAACAAACAGCCGGCCCTTCGAATCCATGGCCAGGGTATGCGGCACCTCGAATTGGGATGGACCGCTGCCGTGTTCGCCCCATTGCTTGATGAATTTCCCGTCAGCATCGAACTTGATTATCCGCGCATTGCCCACGTTGGGCTCATGGCCGTCTGCCACGAAGATATTGCCGTTGGGCGCCACCAAGACCGCGCTCGGTTCGTGCAGGGTGTCAGGGCCGTTGCCGGAAACACCGGGTTTCCCCAAGGTGCGCAACAACTTGCCGCTGCGATCAAATTCGAGCACGTCATCGCCCTTGCCGCCGCCCACGTGGCCATCGGTGATCCAGATGTGATCTTCCTTGTCGATGAAGAGTCCATGGGGAAAAAGCAGCATCCCGCTGCCGAATGACTTGACGAATTTGCCGCTCGCATCGAACTCCATCACGGGGTCGAGTTTGCTATCTGCACAGCTGTTGACCCCGCAGCGATCGGCAATCCAGATGTTGCCGTCATGATCGATCCCGACCGCGCTTGAGGAACCCATCGTGCGCCCGGCAGGCAACTTGAAGAAATTATCGACCCGATGATAGGGATTGGGGGCCGAATTGGTGGGGGGTGAATCGGCCGTGGCGGCCCCTTGTCCAAAGGCCGGGTTGCAGGCTGGGCCGGCAATGATCATGCCGGCCGCCAACAACAGGCTGTGAATTATTCGACGCATGACATGGGCTCTCCTGACTAGTCCTTCGAGGGCAGCGCGTAGCAGATGTATTCGCCCGAGTAGTTGCCGCCGCTGACCGCCACGATCATGTACTGCTTGCCGTTGCGCATGAAGGTCATCGGCGAGCCGCTCTGGGGCGCGGGCATCCATACGGCGCCGACCTCCTTGCCGTCGCTTCTGGTCGTAGGCACGCAGCATGGCGCCACGAGGATGATCCGGCGTGGTGGTCACCGCACTGTCGCCGGCAATAACCAGAGTCTTGGTAACCAAGGTTCCGATGTTGAAACTGGTCTGTCCGGTGCGCGGTATATTCATGCCTTTCAGCGCAGGATTGTTGCGTACGAAGTCCGGCGTCTCGCCATGCGCGACCTGCCACTTGATCTCGCCGGTATTCAAATCGATTGCGCTGATCGTGCTGTAGGGTGGCTTGATGATCGGCAGGCCGTCGACGGTCAGTCGGCATGCAGTCATCATCGCCTTCCGGTGGCGGCGGCTTTCGACTTGACCAAGGGCGCATCGGCGCCTTGGTTTGTGCCCGCGCATTGATCATGGTGACTTTCTTTCCCGCCTTGCCGACCACATAGCGCATGTCCGACAAGCCGGGCGGCGGCGGCACCAGACCCAGATGGGAATCAGGCAGGAATTGCAGGCATAGACGAAGACGGTGTGAGTTTTCGGGATTGAATGAACCACCCGGCCAGTTGGTGCCGCCATTCGCCGGTCCCAACATCAAAGTGCCGAGCGGCCCCGGCCTCTCGCTGAGCACCGGCGGCGTGTAGATCGGCCCGAGCTTGTAATTTTTCACCAGTTCCAGCGCTCTGCTGTGCATCGCAGGGGTGAAATCGATCAGATCGTCCGCGCTCACTCCGGTGCGCGCGTAGGCAGCCGGCCTGCGAGGGTATGGGCTGCGTGGGTGCGTACCATTCGCCGGGAACATCTCCCTTGGGCACGCGGCGTTCCGGTATCGGCCAGACCGGCTTGCCGGTGAAGCGGTCGAAGACGTAGAGATAGCCCTGCTTCGTCGGCTCGGCGACGGCCTTGATCGGCTTGCCGTCGACGGTGATATCGATGAGCAACGGTGCGGCCGCAATGTCGTAGTCCCAGATCTCGTGATGAATGAGCTGGAAGTACCATTTCACCTTGCCGGTCTTAAGATCCACCGCCACCAGGCGTTGCCATAGAGACCGTTGCCAGGGCGATGCCCGCCATAGAAGTCGCTGGTCGGGTGACTCGACCGGCAAATAGGCCAGGCCCGCCTGCGCATCGGCCGTGATTTCCGTCCACACGCCGGTGTTGCCGGTGTATTCGGCTGAACCGTTGAGCCAGGTCTCATACCCCGGTTCGCCCTTTTGGGGAATGGTGTGAAACTCCCACAACCTTTTGCCCGTGCGTACGTCGATAGGCCCGTGCCGAGCCCTTGTTGTTGCGATAGCTCGTGGGTGTGAAGCCTTCGCGAAACGCCGATCCGACCAAGATGGCGTCGCCGACGACGGTGGGGGCCGATTGCCAACCGATCTCGCCGGTGGTGAGATCCGGTTCGATTTTCTGATCGTCGTCCGCCTTCAGATCCACCGCGCCGTTGTTGCCGAACGTGCTCACGCGCTGTCCGGTCTTGGCATCCAGGGCGATCAAGAAATAGCCTGGCGTCACGTACAGAATGCGCGCCTCCTTGCCGTCGCTCCAGTAGGAAAGGCCGCGCCCCGACAACTGCCGCGGCGCCGCCGCACCTCTGGCACCCTCGTGCTCACCGTGCACCCAAAGTAGCTCCCCGGTCACCGCGTCAAGCGCGATCGCGCCGCGCCGTGACCCGGCGGTCGTATAGACGACACCGCCAACCTCGAGCGGCGTACCCTCGAGCTTGAACTCCGGACGATTGCCGATGTGATCCGTCTTGAACCGCCACACGACTTCCAGATTATTGAAGTTCGCCGCGTTTATCTGGTCGAGCGGCTTGTAGCGGCTGCCGTCCCAATTGCCCGTATAAGTGGTCCATTCCACGTCGGGCGGATCAGCCAGCGCGGGAGCGAGCGAACTTGCGACGATCATCCCAAACAGACTCAGCGCAAATGTCCGAGTGAATCTTCGAGTTGTCATGGCGTAAACCCCCAGCGTGAACATTGCGCCGCCTTAGAGAGGGCGAGGCGCGTCGCCGGGTCATGCCCGGCATTCTTTTAAAATTGCCCTGATGTACTTGCCCGTCGAGCGTACTCGCTCAGTGCGCCGCGCGCCAGGTTGGATCCGGATCGTACAGGGTCATCGCTTTCGCGTCTTCTTCCGTAGTCGCCCCCAAATCCTTCTGATACACGATACCTTGCGGTCCGACGATGAATGTCATCACCGCGCTGCTGCGGTATTCCGCCGGATAGGCAACAAACGCAAAACCACCGG
Organism: uncultured Gammaproteobacteria bacterium; assembly: GCA_963831765.1. GTDB lineage: Bacteria > Pseudomonadota > Gammaproteobacteria > Steroidobacterales > Steroidobacteraceae > Bog-1198. The sequence goes on along the minus strand of CAWHRH010000004.1, from coordinate 257,360 downwards.
TCATCTTGCCATCGGCGACATAGTCTTTCGCGCCGCCCTTTGCGTGGGCACCCTGCGCTTTCAATATCCGGTAGTAGTAACCATGAAAGGGAATCGGCTTGTGAATCTTCTGGGCACCGTCGATATTCTCGCTCGTCGCATCGGCGATCAATGTGCCGGTCGGACTTTGAACTTCCCCTTCTTTGGCCTCCCAATACAACCCGTTCTGGGTGCCGCTCTTGCTGTTGAAGCGCTGCGCGTACACGCCGGCTGGGTTGCCGTCATGAGCAACGGCAGCGTAAGCCTTCTGCGCATCGTGCAAGGCCTGGCAAACCTTGATCGCATCCAGCTCGTTTTGTCCAATGCGCCGGTAAGCCAACTCCTGCGCACCCTCGTCCGCGTCGAAATGCCATGCGCCGTCCACGTGCTCGATTGGAAATGGCAGTTCCCAAGCGGTTGCGCCCACGAGCAGCATCACTTTGTCGGGGGCCACATGAACAAAGGAGTGCGCTTCGTCGAATTGTTTGACGAAGGAGGCGCGCGCGGCCTCGTCTTGCGCCGGGTCTCCGGAGGTCAGCAGATCCTGCGCCTTCGCACCCAATATGCTCAGGAGCGCGGCGTTATCGTTCGCGCGCTGTGCCGCGACAAATGCGCGCGCCGCGGCATGGTAGGACGGAAAGGTCTGCACGGGGTTCTCTTGCGCGAGCGCGAGGCCGGCCGCAAAAGCAAGACTCGCCTGAAGCAACCATCCGCAGCATCGCCAAGGGGTTGAACGCATCATTTGTGTCGTCCTCCTGCGCCCGGCGCACCGCCCGTGCTCGCTCTACCGCGACTGCTGGCCGCGCGCTCCGCACTGCCATTGCTGTTACCGCCGAGGGCACTGGGACGCGCGCCGGTCGACGGCCGCGCCGTCGGACGCTGCGAGGCACTGCCGCCCTGGGGAAATCCCGCGTAGGGATTGCGCGACGGCGCGGGCGCGGGCCTGGCGGTCGGTGGCGGCCGTGAACCACCGCCATTGCCAGGTGAGCCGCCGCTGCCGGGCGGCCGCGTGCCGCCACCTGAACCGCCGCCGCCGGGCGGTCGTGAGCCCCCGCCGTTTCCCGGTGAACTGCCGCCGCCATTGCCCGGCGGACGCGAACCCCCGCCATTGCCAGGTGAGCTGCCGCCCCCGCTTCCTGGCGGCCTCGTGCCCCCGCCATTGCCCGGAGGCTTGGTGCCCCCGCCATTGCCCGGAGGCTTGGTGCCCCCACCGCCGCCCGGAGGCCGATTGCCCGGCGGCGGATGATACCCGGGGCGCTGATTCCAATGCGGCGGGGGTTTCCCCCACCCCGGCCCGTAACCCGGCCGGTAAACAGGCGGACGCGGATGGTAGGGTGGGTAGGGGCTTCTGTAGCGATAGTAGGGATGCCAGGGGCCGGATCGATAATAGACACCGCGTCCATACCAACCCCATCCCCAGCTATGCCAACCCCAGGGTTGGTTGTTGATCAACACACCGATGGCAACCCCGGCGCTGAAACTGATGAGCGAAGCTGTCAGCACGTCGTTCGGGTATGGACCGGTTACGAACACGGTTTGGGGCACATATTGAGGAACGTAGACGATCTGCGGGTTCGCCGGCTGTACCACCACGACCTGAACGCCGTTTTGTTGTTCCACAGAAACGGATTGATATTCGTTGCTATCCAGAGCCCCCGAGGCGTACGCCTGTTGGCGCAGCGACTGAATGGCGGCCGTCACGGACGCCTGATCCGCTTTGAACGCCGCGCCGATCGCGGCGTAGTCATCGATGTTCTGCGCCATCGCGTCCAGGACGGTGGGGAAAGTGACGAGCGCAACGATGGCGGGATCGAAGCCTTGACTCTGCGCCGCGTCGATCAGCGCCTGACCCTTAAGGTTGCTGTTTTTATTGAGCCAGGCATCGGCATCGATGATTTGCTGGGGGTCGCCCGATGCCGCGCAGATCTGCGCAAGCAGCGTGTCCGGATAGAGCGCGATCGGCGCCAGCAGTTGGCGTAACTGATCATCGTTGGGCACATCCTGAGCGCGGCTCGCACCACTCAAGGTCAGGAAAAAGAAAAGTGCGCCAAGGAGAAACGCATTCGTGCAGTGACGATACATCGAGCGTCTCCCGTGACCGCATGGGAAGGAGAAAATCCAACAACGCGGCAATGTTAGACTCGCACCATGCCTACTACAAGCGATGCACGTTACGGATCGGGCGCCATCCTATTGCATTGGTTGATGTTCGTGCTGGTGCTGATTGTCGGCGTCCTGGGTTTATTGCATGACTCTTGGCCAAAGCAGACCCAGCGATTCTGGATCAACTTCCACGCGCTCCTGGGACTCGCGCTTTGGTCTTTGCTGATCGCGCGTGTTCTGTGGCGCACCCGGCACAAGCCGCCCCCGCTGCCTCAGAGTGCCGGTAAGGTGACGCGCCGGTTATCAGGTCCGACGCATTTCGCCCTGTATTTTTTGCTGTTCGTCACGCCGATCGTGGGAATCGTCACCTTTGTCTATCATGGTCGCGTTTTTGATTTTGGCTTCTTCCAGATTGATTTCGGCATTAAATCGAATCGCGCCATATTTCATCCCACTGAGGATGTGCACGGCTACCTGGCGTATGCGATTTTCGCCTTGGCAGGCTGCCACGCCTTGACAGCCCTTTGGCATCAATTTGTCCGGCGCGACGGATTGCTATTGCGCATGTGGCCCGCCAGGGGGGCGGCCGCGAAGCGGTAGCACCAGGGTTAGCCGGCCTTCCTCAGGTTTCGGGGCGCGAGCGGTGCTGGTAGAGTACACAGCCCTGTCCATGGGAATGGGAGCATGTATGAGAATGGCGAACGGCTATCGATTCATGGCTGCCTGTGCCGTAGTTCTGGCGATCTCCGGATGCGACATCTCATTCGATGGCGACGACTCGAACAAAGTAAACGGTTCCGTTCACGTGCCCGCCGGCAAAGCGCCCGATGATGCCAGAACGGTCAATGGGGCGATCCGAATCGATGACAATGCGACCGTTAATTCGGCGGCGACCGTTAACGGCAGCATCCATCTGGGAGATCATGCCGCCGCGACTTCCCTGAAGACCGTCAATGGATCGATATCGATGGGCGCCGGCGCGCACGATTCGGGCACAGCAGTGTCGGTGAACGGCGATCTGACCTTGGCTGATGGCGCGGAAATTTCCGGCTCTCTCCGAAACGTCAACGGCAAAATCAGCCTGACCAACGCGCATGTCGGCGGCGGAATCCGGACGGCCAATGGCGACATCAGCATCATGGGCTCATCCCATGTGGAGGGCGGGATCGTGGTCGAGAAAACCAGCGGCTTGAGTTTCGACAACAAAGAACCCGTGATCATCATTGGACCCGGCGCCACCGTCCAGGGCGAACTGCGGTTCGAGCGGCCCGTAAAACTCTATGTCAGTGATAAAGCAACCATCGGCACGGTTACCGGCGCGACGCCGGTGCCATTCACCGGCGATACACCGCCGAAGTAAATTGAAAGGATATATCGCACATGCTAATTCCAAGTGTTCGTTTGTCGATGATTGCGGGACTGCTTGCAACGGTAGGGTTGGCGACCGCGGCCCCCGCGGCGGTTGACGCGGCGCTGACCGCAGCGATCGCCAGTCCGGCGCGCAGCGCCACCGCCGTTGCGCGCGATAAGGCGCGCCACCCGGCCGAAGAGCTGACCTTCTTTGGTTTGAACCCCACGATGACCGTGGTGGAACTGTGGCCCGGAGGCGGCTATTGGACCGATATTCTGGGACCCTATCTGGCGGGCGGCGGCCATTACTTCGTCGCGCTGCCGGCGCCCGGCAATGCCGAGGAGGATGCCGGTGTGACTCGATTCAAGGCGCGGATTGCATCGGAAAAGGACCGTCTCGGCACCATTCAATTCACCAGTTTGGGCGCCGGACAATTCGACATCGCTCCACCCGGCTCAGCCGATCTCGTTCTTACATTTCGCAACATCCACAACTGGATGGAAGATGGCTATGCAGAACAGGCGCTCGCCGCGTGCTTCAAGGCGCTGAAGCCCGGCGGTATTCTGGGCATGGAAGGACATCGGGGTCGCGACGATGTGCCGCAGGATCCGAAGGCCAAGAATGGATACGTGCGCCAAGACTACGCGATCGCTCTGGCAAAAAAAGCAGGGTTCGTATTGGTAGGGTCATCGGAAATCAACGCAAATCCGCGCGACACGAAAGACTGGCCCCAGGGCGTCTGGACTCTGCCGCCCACGTTGACGTTGGGTGACAAGGATCGCGCCAAATACATCGCCATCGGCGAGGCGGATAATTTCGTTCTCAAGTTTCAAAAGCCGCGTTGAGGCGCCGTCACGCGATCTGATCCGGCGCGCACGTTCAGAATCGTGCGCGGCCTGTTGAATCCAATCTGGATGTTTCTCGCTGTGCCGGGGTTCGCGTGCATCGCCTTGGAGGCGCGCAACACGCCGGCGGCGCTGACGCAGCCGCATGTTTTCACCGCCGAAGTGGCGGTGGGCCCGCAGTACGATTCGACGCACGTCTACGTCGCGCCTGACGATCTCGAGGCATTTGTGGCGAGCTTTATCGCAACATTTGGAGGTAGCGCCTCTACGCCGATCGTGACGACGGTTACGCCGAGCCCCAGCAGTACCCTGTTTCAGTACGTGAAGAGTCCCGTGGGAACGCTCTCGGTATTCGCGTATTCGAGGCCCGTTCCCTTTCCGTTTGGCCTCGAGCGAAACGGCTACCTGGTCACCGATATGGACCAAGCTCTCAATGCCGCACGTTCAGCCGGCGCCAGCATCATCGTCTCCCCATTCAAGGATGCGGTCGGTATTGACGCCATCATCGCGTGGCCCGGCGGCGTCGCGATGCAACTGTACCGGCATTTCATCCCGCCCTCATACGATGCGTTGGCGTCCGTTCCCGAGAATCGCATCTATGTCGCGCCCGACCGCATTGACAACTTCGTCAACGCCTTCGCGCATTTTTCCCGCGGCAGGGTGATGTCGGACAATTGGCACGCGAATGCCGCCGAATTGGCTCGTCCCGGGATGACCTATCGACGCATTCGCTTTGAATCGAAGTTCGGTAGGATGCAGGTCATGGCCACTGACGGGCAATTGCCCTATCCGTTCGGGCGTGAGATCAGCGGCTATGAGGTGTCAGATCTTGCCGACACGATCGCCAAGGCCGTGCATCACGGCGCGAAGGTTCTCGTGCAGCCGATCGAAAGCGACGAGCGGCGCAGCGCCATGGTCGAGTTTCCCGGCGGATTCATCGCGGAAATCCACTCGCAAATTCAATAAAAAAAAGGGCCGCGAAATGCAGGCCCTTTCAATCACATTTGCCTTTTTTGAGTGGCGGAGAGGGTGAGATTCGAACTCACGTGCCGGAATTACCCGACCATCCGATTTCGAGTCGGCGCCGTTATGACCACTTCGGTACCTCTCCGGTTAACTTAAAATTTTCCGCATTTACTTAAGTTTTTCCGGCATTAACTTAAGCAAAATTTAGTTTTGCCGCGCCAGGCAACCGGGCCCGAAAAGCATTTGTCAAGGGTTCGCAGCAATTAATAATCGTTTATTCTAGCGCATCGGCAAAGGGCTCGCCTCTAGAACAGAACTTGCCCGCCTCACGGGACTCTAATGGAATTAACCGTGCGCATCATCGTTCAAAAACACTGGCAACGTAGGCTCAAACTGACACTTGCGGTTATCGCACTGGTCGTGCTGAGCAGCTATGCGCCCCTACCCAGCTTGATCGATCAAATCAAGACGCTGGGCGAATTGCGCGTGGTGACGCGCACCGGCCCTCTTGCCTATTATCGCGGCGCGGACGGCACGCCGGTGGGCCCGGAATATGAGCTCGCGCGGCGTTTTGCCGATGAACTCGGGGTCAAGCTGAAAATCACTCCGCTGCGAAGTTACGCTGAGATCTATGCAGCGCTCGCGTCGGGCCAGGCGCACCTGGCCGCCGCGGGCCTCAAGGTCCCATTGCATTCCATTCCGGACGTCGAGTTCGGTCCCGCTTACCAGCACGTGCGCGAACATTTGATCTATCGCCGCGGCGCGTTGCGGCCAGGATCGCTGGCGGAGATCGGCAATGCCGACCTCGAAATCGCTGCCGGCAGCTCCTACGCCAAGACCCTGGAGAATGCCCGCAATTCCCTGCCGGATTTGGTCTGGGTGGAAAACGCCAGCACCAATTCGCAGACGCTGCTCGATGGCGTGGCCGACGGCAGCATTGACTACACGATCGCAGACTCGACCGAATTTGCATTGGCGCATGACGCGGATCCGGATTTGCGGATTGCGTTTGATTTCCCGGAAATCAGGTCGCTCGCGTGGGCCGCCAGCACACGCGATCCGAGCTTCACGCGCGAGATGGCGGATTATTTTCTGCGGCTGAAAGGCGACGGCGAACTCGCCGCCATCGTCAAGCGCTACTACGGCCATACCGGGGACCCCGAGCTTGCGCTGGAACCGAATTTCCTGCGGCATCTGCAGAGCCGCCTGCCGCTGTACAAGCAATGGTTCGTGGAAGCCGCCGAACAGAGCAGCCAGGATTGGCGTTTGCTGGCCGCCATCGGCTACCAAGAGTCGAAATGGAACCCGAGCGCCGCCTCCTCCGCGGGCGCCAAGGGTCTGATGCAACTGACCGTCGAGACGGCAATCGAAACGAATGTGACCAATCTGTCCGACGCCCGCCAGAGCATCTTCGGCGGCGCCCGGTATTTCCGCCAGGTCTACGAAAAGATCCCCGCGCACGTTCCCGAACCGGATCGAACATGGTTTGCGCTCGCCGCGTACAACATCGGCTACGGACACTTGGAAGATGCTCGCGTGCTGGCGCAAAAGGCGGGCCGCGATCCGGACTCCTGGCAAGACGTGCGTGAATTTCTGCCGCTTTTGGAACAGGAGCGCTGGTATAGCCAGACCGAGAACGGTTATGCGCGAGGATGGGAACCGGTGCGCTATGTCGAGAACGTGCGCGGCTACCGAGACCTGCTCGAGTGGGCCTGGGGCGACGGCCCCAATTCGGGCGTATTGAACTAGCGCCGGCTTGCGAAGAATTGCCGCAGCAAGCCTGCGGATTCTTCGCTGCATACCCCGCCGAATACATCCACACGATGCGTGAGCCACGGTTCGCGCGGCAGATCGAGAACGCTGCCGCATGCGCCGGCTTTGGAATCCCATGCGCCGAAGACCACGCGTGACACCCGTGCATTGAGCGCCGCGCCCACACACATCGCGCACGGCTCCAACGTGGCATAGAGTGTGGTCTGACCGAGTCGGTAATTACGTTGCTGGCGTGCGCCGTCTCGCAACGCAACAATCTCGGCATGAGCGGTAGGGTCGTGACTGCCGATCGGTCTGTTCCATCCTTCGCCGATGATCTCATCACCCAGAACCAGAATCGCGCCGACCGGCACCTCGCCGTCTTGCGCGGCGCGCTGCGCCAGGACCAGTGCGCGTTTCATGAAATCGATGTCGCTGGGCGCGGTCATGGCGGCGGCGCGACTTGCGGGGTTGGCCGGCCGTAACGAGTGGCGAAGATCGCGACGTACAACAGGAACAGGGCTGCGGCGCTGTAGCTCAACGAATTATGAATACCGATGCTCGCGCCAAGCAGTCCGACGCTCAATCCGCTGAAGGTGCGCAGCCCATTCGCGGACATCGCGAACACGCCGACGATTCGTCCACGAATCGCGGCCGGCGCATTGAGTTGCACCAAGGACTGCGCCATCGAATTGAAACTCAATTCGACAAAACCAGCGAGGAAAAGCAGGGTGATCGACAAAACGTAGGAATTCGAGCGCGCAAATCCCGCGAGCGCGCAACACCAGATCATCGCAAGAATGAACGCGGTTCTTGCCTTCGGCGGCAGCAACCCGCCGGCTTCCAATATCACGCCCGCGATCAATCCCCCGAGGGCGTCCGCGGCCAGCAGCGCCATATATGAAAAATCCGCGCGCCCATGACCCAGATCGACCGCGAAACCGGGCATGAGTGCTTGGTACGCATTGCCCACGAAAAAAGCCGCCGCACCCACCAGCACGGTCATCGACAAAAGCAGCGGATTTCTCACGACCACGCGCATGGTCGAGAAGACCTCGCCAAATCCCCGCATTGCCTGCGGACGCAGCGCGCCCGCACCCGGTGAACCGTAGGGTGCCTTGATCAGCCAGATGAACATGGGGGAGTAGATCAGTGCGTTGATGAAAATTCCGGTGATCGGCCCAAACAGCAGCATCAATCCTGCGCCGACCGCCGGACCGACTACGAACGCCAGATATCGGCCGGTGGCAATCAATCGAACGGCACTCGGTAATTGTTCGGGACCCACGATCCGGTGGATCAGCACCTGCGTAGCGGGCGCCCAGATCACCCCTGCCAAGCCATGGACGATCAAGAGCAGCATTGCCTTCCACTGCTCGGTCGTCCCACTCAAGAACATGATGCCCCAGCCGATCGACACGCCTGTAAACAGCAGCATGCTGACCTGGATGAGGCGGCGAATATCGAATCGATCGGCGAGAGCTCCCGCGTATTCGCCCAGCAACAGAAACGGCAGCCAATGAGACACCACGGCAAACGCCGCCAGCGCCGGCGAGTGGAATTTCTGAAACATCATCCAGTACGAGATGACGTGCTCGATGTTGTCGGCCATGAACGCCGCGCTGAACGCCAGAAAATAAATCCGAAAATCCCGGTTGGCGAACGAAGGGAAAGCGCGGCGCTGGGCGGCAGGCGGTGGCGAGGCGTCGATTCTAGGCTCCGGCATTGACCCGATTGTAGCCGAACCGCCTGCCCTGCCCGCGCGCCGGACTGCGCGCCGTCGTAGAATGTGCGCGCTGGCTTTGGGGCGCTTTACTATAAGACGAGGCTTTCATGCGAGGATTCTTGCTGGTTGCGGCGTGCGCGGCATCACTTTCCGCGTTTGCCGAAGAGGGGATGTGGACATTCGACAATTTTCCTTCTGCGGCTGTCAAACAAGCCTATGGGGCGGAAGTGACGCCCGAGTGGCTGGACCACGTAAGGCTCTCGATGCTGCGGCTCACGAATTGCACAGCCTCCTTCGTTTCGCCCAATGGGCTGATTCTCACCAATCATCACTGCGTTGAGGTCTGTCTTGCCGAGCAGTCAACGAATGAAGTGAGCTACCTGGAACTCGGCTTGAATGCGTCGAATCAGAAGGACGAGCGACGCTGTCTCGGGCAACGGGCCGACGTCTTGGTGGGCACTGAAGACATCACCGGCGCCGTATTGAAGGCGGAGGCGGGGCTCGGCGATGCCGCTGCAAACGGTGCTCGCAAGCAATTGCTGACCTCGCTCGAACAAGCTTGCCAGCAGGCGAGTATCAAGGCGAAGCTCGGCAAGCTCGAGTGTCAGGCCGTAAAATTATATCAAGGCGGCCAATACTTCCTTTATAAGTACAAGCGATACACGGATATCCGGATCGTCTTTGCCCCCGAGCAGGACATCGCTGCTTTCGGCGGCGACCCGGACAATTTTCAGTTTCCTCGCTGGTCGCTTGATTTTTCGATTTTGCGCGCCTACGAGAACAACAAGCCGGCGAAAACGGCCAATTATCTGCAAATTGACTTTGCCGGTCCAGCCGCCAATGAGTTGGTGTTCGTCGCCGGCGATCCAGGCTCAACAGCGCGTCTACAGACGAGGGCTCAACTCGTCTTCGATCGTGATGTGTCGTTGCCGGGCGCCTTGATGCGCGCGTCCGAACTCCGCGGCCGCTACATTCAGTTCGGCAAGGTCAATTCGAGCTATGAGCGCATCGTGCAGGCGCCGCTCAACAGCCTGCAGAACGGCATCAAAGTGCGGCGCTGGGAGCTCAATGCACTCAACGACGAAGCACTATTGGCAGGAAAGGCCTCGCAGGAACAGGCATTGCGCGCGCGTGCTCATCTGGCCGGCGCCGATCCTTGGACCGCCATCGACTCGGCCACGGCCCGCGAGCGCGCCATATATCTTCCCTATACGTTCATCGAAAATGGCGCGGGATTCAGCAGCGCATTGTTTCGCGACGCGCGCTTGCTCTTGCGAGGCGCCGACGAACGGCTGAAACCCAACAATCAGCGGCTTCGCGAGTACACCGATGCCGCCCTGCCGGCGATGCTTAACGATCTTCTCGCACGAGTGCCGGTTTATCCCGAATTCGAGCAAATGACACTGTCCTTCTCTCTCGAGCGCATGCGAGAGTGGCTGGGCCCGGATTATCCGATCGTGCGTAGACTGATGTCCAAGGAATCGCCGGACGCTTTGGCGACGCGGCTCATCGCCGAAACCAAGCTCGACGATGCGGGATTACGCAAGCACCTATGGGAGGGGGGCAAAGCGGCCATCGATGCGTCGCTCGATCCCATGATTGCGCTGGCCCGCGCCATCGACCCCGACTCGCGCGCCATCCGCAAGCAATTCGAGGACGAGGTCGAAGCGCCCATCGGGGCGGCAGCGCAGCGAATTGCCGCCGCGCGCTTCGATGTCTACGGTACCAATACTTATCCGGACGCGACATTCACTCTGCGTTTGAATTACGGAACCGTACAGGGGTGGGTTGAAAACGGCGTTCCGGTGGAACCGTTCACCCATTTGGATCGGGCATTCGATCGGGCAACCGGCGCTTCGCCATTCAAAATTCCCGAGAGTTGGACGAAAGTCCAGGCGCAGCTGAATATGAATACGCCGTTTTGCATTTCCACCAGCAACGACATCGTCGGCGGCAACTCCGGCAGTCCATTGATCGATGCATCCGGGAAAATTGTCGGACTCATGTTCGACGGCAACACACATTCCATCGCGGGACGGTACTGGTTCAACCCCGCGAATAATCGTGGCATCGCCGTGCATCCGGCGATCATCCGCGAGGCACTTGAAAAAGTGTACGGCGCAAAGGAGATTCTCGCGGAACTTGGCGCGAAATAATGTCGCGCCGCGGGCATTTCACACGATTTTGGAAGGTTCGCCTCCCGATAGCCGCCTGAAGATGCCCTGCAACAGCGACCAGTAGGTTGCAGGCCTGAATCGCTGGATCATGTCCAACAGGCGCGCGTCGCCGCCGATCAGGATGCGCGGTTCGTTGCGCTCGATGCCGCGGACGATTCGTTGCGCCGCTGCTGCCGGAGTGGTGCGCGCCATTTGCTCAAAGCGGTCCCCGATCTCATTCTCCCCGGGAGTTTCGCGTAGATAAACCCCGGCCCGCGCCTTTCGCGCGATGTTGGTTTTCACTCCGCCGGGATGCACTACCGACAAACGCACCGGACTGTTGCCCATCGCCAGTTCGTGGCGCAGCGCTTCGGAGAAGCCGCGCACCGCAAACTTCGCAGCGCAGTACGCTGTCTGGCCCGCCGGCGCGATGATGCCAAAAATGCTCGATATATTGACGATGTGCGCCTGTGGACGACTCCTCAAGTGCGGCAGGAAAGCGCGGGTTCCGTGAACCACGCCCCAGAAATTGATGCCCATCAGCCATTCCAATTGCGACTGATCGTACTCGTCGAATTGACCCAGCAACGCAACGCCGGCGTTGTTGATGAGAATGCCGAGGTTCGGGAAGTCAGCGATCGCTGCCTGGGCGAAGGCGTAGATTTGTCCGGGATCTCCGACGTCGACCTGGCGGACGGTGACCCGCCGCGCGTGACTTGCGGTGATCTCTTTTGCGAGCGACTCCAGGCCCGCGAGATTAAGATCGGCCAGCGCCAGGTCGCAGCCGCGAGCCGCGAGTCCCAACGCCAGGGCGCGGCCGATACCGCTCGAGGCTCCTGTGATGGCGGCGGCGCTTTTCTGAAATTCAAATAATTGCATGTCTCACCTGCTCAGGAAATCCATGACCAGCTTGATGGTGGCCTGGGGATTTTCCTCCATGATCCAGTGGCCGGAATTGGGAACGATGCCGCCGGTGACGTTGGTGGCGACGAAACTCATGATTTGGGCCATGCCGCTGCCCGACGACTTCTCGCCGCCAGCCGCGAGCACCGGCATCGTCAGTTTGCCTCCTTTGGCGAGCAGCTCCTTGTTATCGATTGCATCTTGATAAAAGGCGCCGAACTGCTCCATGGCATCATGAATGGCACGCGGCCGCGCATACAGCGCCGCATAGTGCTGGCGGGTCTGTTCATCGATTTTCTTCGGGTCCGCCGACAGCTCATTCCAAAACCGATCGAGATAGATCCGCTCGCGTCCTTGCACCAGACGCTCTTCATCGGGTCCGCGAAAATTGAAATGCCATAGCAGCGGGCTGCGGATGATGTTCTCCCAGTCGCCGATGCCCGGCAGCGGCGCATCGATCACCACCCAGCGTGTAATGCGCGCCGGGTATTGCGCGGCGAGCGCATATCCCACCATGTTGCCGATATCGTGGGTTATCAGATCGGCCTTCGTCACCTTGAAGGCATCCATGACGCCCGCGATGTCCAGCGCTTGATTCTTCTTCGTGTAGCCCGTGTCAGGATGAGCGGACAATCCCATGCCGCGCAAATCAGGCACGATCACGGTGTGGTCCGTGGCCAGCAAGGCTGCCAAAGGCGCCCACATGTCGCCGGTATCGGCGAACCCATGCAGCAGCACCACCGCCGGCCCTTGCCCGCCCACCCTAACGAACACCTCAGTGCCGTTGGTCGGCACCATCTGCGTGCGAAACGCCGCTGGGAAGGGCGTGACACTCGCGACGGCGGGAGCGGCCAGGATAAACGCGATGAACGCGGCGGTTGGAAATTTAAGCATTACTTCTCCGTGAGGCAGCATCCTCGATTTGCACTATATCCCTTGTACGCGATTCACGTTGATCACGTGGCCGCTTGCGGCTGCGGGGCGCGTTGAACGCCTGCCAGCAACAGCGCAGCTGCCGCAAGAAATAAGCTCGCAACAAAAAATCCGGCGCCTGGAAAATAAATCGGCGCCTCGCGGCTGGTGAAGTAGCCGAAGAGATTTGAGAGAAGCGGCGGCGCGGCCACGGAAGTCAGGCTGCCGAGACTGGCGAGCGCACCTTGTAACTCGCCCTGCTCGGTAGGACCGACTTGCCTCGACATGATCGCGTTGATGGCCGGCCCGCTCAGCCCAATGAAGACAAATACCGCCATCCACCCGTAGAGCATCCAGCCATGGGTGGCAAAAGCGTATCCCATGAATCCGGTCGCCCCGCAGGCGAGACCGATATATGCGGAGCGAATCTCGCCCAAGCGCGGCACCGCGATCCGCGGCGCAAAACTGAACACCAGCGCCAACATGGCGCCGATCACCATCAAGGAGTATCCGACTTGAGCGGACGACCAGTGAAATTTGAGCATGGTGTAGAAGGTCCACAAGACCGGATTTGCGTCATGTGCAAGACGCATCAGGACAGTGACGCCGAACAGGCCCAGCATGGCTGGAAAGCGGCGCAGCGCCACCAGCGCCCCAAGCGGATTCGCGCGCCACAGTTCGAACTTGCGGCGACTTTCCTTGGGAAGAGATTCTTTCAAGACAATGAACCCGTACAGTGCATTGGCGAAGGCAATACCCGCCGACACATAGAATGGCAGTCGGGTCCCGTATTGCCCCAGCAATCCCCCGATGGCCGGCCCGATGACGAACCCAACGCCGAAGGCTGCGCCCACCAGCCCGAAGTTCGCCGCGCGCTTCTCGGGCGGGCTGACATCGGCGATGTACGCATTCGCAGTGGGATACGCGGCGCCCGCAACGCCGGACAGAAAGCGGCCGATGAACAGCCAAAGAATGGTGGGTGCCATGGCGGTAATCAGATAGTCGACACCCAGCATCGCCAATGCCAGGATCAACACCGGCCGCCGCCCGAAGCGATCGCTGAGGCCGCCGATCGCCGGCGCGCATAGAAACTGCATGAGCGCGTATACGAAAAACAGCCAGCCGCCCCAGCGCGCCGCTTCGCTCATACCCCCGCCGGTCAGTTCGACGATGAGCTTCGGGGTCACGGGAATGATGATGCCGAGCCCGATGGTATCCACCAGCATGGTGATGAAAATGAAGGCCAGCGCGTGCCGGCTGGCAGAAGGATTGGCCACCGCATTGTCCGGCGAGGTCACTTTTTAGCCTCGAGTCGCCGCTTGCGCCATTGGCTCGGGGGCGCGCCGACCACCCTTTTGAAAGTCCGGCTGAACGCAGCCTCCGACTCGTAACCCACGCGATTGGCAATGGACGCCACGCTCTCCATTCCTCCCAGAAGATGATTCGCGGCGAGCTGCATGCGCCAATTGGTCAGGTATTGCATCGGCGGCTGCCCGATGAACTGCGTGAAGCGTTCCGCCAACGCCGATCGCGACAGTCCCGCCTGCCGCGCCAGAGACTCGATGGTCCAGGCACGGGTCGGGTTACGGTGGCATGCCGCCAAGGCACGGCCGACATAGGGATCACGCAGACCTGCGAGCCAGTCGGTGCGATCCTCGGGCAAGGTCTCCAGGTAGCGGCGCACGACATGGACAAACATCAGTTCGCTCAGTCGGCCCAACACGCACTGGCCGCCGATTCGCTGCTCTTTCGACTCCGCCAGGGCGGACCGCACATATGAAGCCAGCACGCTGCCCGAATGATCCTTGATGACGATGAGAGGCGGCAGCGCGGTGAGCAAGGGATTGTAGGGCCGCGCATCGCATCCCAGAAAACCGCACACGAAGTGCACCGCTTCGCCCTTGGGATCGCCCATCGAAATGCTGACCGGCAGATGTCCGTCGCGCGGCACGCGGTACATTGCCATATCCGGCGTGCGCCGCAGGCCCGGGGTGCTCGTCAGCACGTGGGTGTCGCCATGCGGCAAGACCATGATGTCGCCCGCGGATAAGCGCAGCGGCGGCTCACCGGGCATGCACGCCCAGCAGCTTCCTGCGGTGATGACGTGATAGCAAATCAGATGCTCGGAGCCCGGAAACATCGCGCCCACTATCGTCTCGCCGGCGGGCGTTTCGGCCACCCAGGGTTCCGACGCCTGGATATCGAAGAAAATCGCACCGGTCAGTCGCACGGACTGCAGCACATCCGACAAAATATCCATCGATCTCTCCGCAGACGATCGAGCAAGATCGCCGGACGCGTGGTCATTCAATCATCGACAGCCCCTGACTAGACTGTCCACTGCTCGAAACTCCAGCAATATTACAGGGAGATGCAATGTGAGTAGCGAAAACATCCACCAAGGCGCTTGCTTTTGCGGCGAGGTGCAATTCGAGGTCTCAGGTCAACCGGTGGCAATGGGGTATTGTCACTGCGAGTCTTGCCGGCACTGGTCGGCCGGCCCGGTAAACGCCTTTACCCTATGGAATCCGCAATCGCTCAAAGTAACGCAAGGCACTGCAAGTGTCGGCACCCACAACAAAACGCCGATCAGCTTTCGTAAGTGGTGTAAGAAATGCGGCGGACATCTGTTCACCGATCATCCCACCATGGGGTTGGTGGATGTTTATGCCGCCATGCTGCCGCGTCTCAAATTCGACCCGGGCGTCCATGTGAATTATCAGGAAACGGTGCTGCACATCCATGACGGCAAGCCGAAATTCAAGGACATGCCAAGGGAAATGGGCGGTTCGGGCATTAATTTACCGGAGTAGTCAAAGGGCTGCGGCGAGGAAGCATTCTCGCCGCGCCCGGCCTAAGCGTGACCGCGCGGTCGGGCTATCCGCTCGAGGCGGGCATCGGCGCCAATGTCATGAGATAGCCCAGCGCTGCCAACACCAACACGTAATAGGTGCTTACGCCGCGGCTCGGGGTTGCTGGAAAGTCTTTGGTGAAGAGGCGATATGCCGCGCCGGCGGCGACCAGCAATAGCAGAGGTTGACTGAAAAGGGCCGTTAGCAGCACCGCGGCGGCGGTCAGAATGATGCGTTCAGTCTTATCGAGCGCGGCGATCGCTCCTCCCCCATCCAGGACCCACACGGGGATTAGATTCAGCACATTGAGCATCGCCGAAAGGCTGGCCAGAGCCACCCATATCGCTGCGCCGGTTTTCATCCAAAGAAGAGCGCAAACCGCGGCGCCGACGCAGCCGGCAAAAGGCCCCGCGAGGCTTACGAAGGCCCGGGTCTGAGTGGATACGCCCAATGCGGTCCAGCGGACATAAGCGCCGAGTCCCGGAAGAAAGACCGGCATCTCGGCGGGAAGACCCCGGCGTTTAATGTCGATGAAGTGGCCCATTTCATGCACCAGGATCAGCACCGCAAAACCGATGCCGAATTTCATGCCATAGAGAGCCCAATAGAAGGCCACGAAAGTTCCGAGGCTCAGTAGAAATTTCAGCTTGAAAAGCACCGCCAGCCACTTGCCGCTGGCGAGCAGAATCAACAGCGGCGCGAATGGTCCGAATCTCTTGGCCCAAGCATGAGCCGCGCCGCTTGCCGGGGTGTCGGTCAGCGATTGATGCAGCCTCTGGACATTTTCGCGGACCCACTCTGCCTGGGCCGAATCCGGCGGCAGGAGCTCAAGAGCCTGCAACCAAACATCTCGCGCCTGACGGACTTCCTGGTGTTCTTCGTGCAGACGCGCACTGGCTGCCAGTTGCTCGAGGCCTGCCGCGTGCACGAGCGCATGGCAAGTGGGGCAAGCCAGTGCACCCGGCGCGATGATTCCCTTGCAGCGGGAACACTCCTGATCGCGGTCAGGAGGGAGGGAGGCCATGTTCGGTCAGCGTTCCCGCGCGTCAGCCAGGCGTGGCGGGAGCGGCTTCGGTGATGGGACCCACGATATTCACCGGCTTGGCCGCGGTCATTCTCCAGGCAATACGAATTCCAACAAACAGGATGACAAGCCCAATCACGCCATGCATGGGATTGGAAAGCTCGAGGAACGGCGATGCGACGCCGATCAGCACCAGTACGCCCGCGGCCTTTATCGGGCTCATCTTGGGCTCGCGCGCCGTCGCCGAGTCGCTTGCTTGGGCCGCCTGCTGAGTGTTTTTCTGTTTCATATGCACCGAAATGGCAATCGGCACCGCTGCCAATGAAACCGCCAGGTACGTGAGCAAAACCGCGGTCACCTGGTAGCGGCGCCCACCGGCACCGTGCGAACCCATCAGGATTGCCTTGCCGACGAGGAAACCAACCGCGAGCGAAACGATACCGGCTACCAGTCCGGTGGCGATGGCAAACACCACGTAAATAACGAGGCCGAGAATCGCGCCTCCGATTCCGAACAGGACACCGCGCACAAACGCTGAATGCGAATCTTTGGGTAGCTGCTGCTGGATTCGCCGGGCGCAGGATGCGCACACGGGCACGCCATTCACGCGGTATAGGGCGCCGACGATCGGCTTCCCGCAGGATTTGCAGGTCGAGTCGCCGGATGGGCTGGAGTATTCGGCAGTTGCGAACTGCGGCACTCCGCTGCTCTTCTTTTCCTCCATACGAAAGGCAGACTATCACGAATGACCGCGCTCGAACCGGAACCAAGTCCTGTGCGGGCAAGAACATTGTGTCATTGACAAGGAAACCCTGATGGCAGCAGCCTTCGCCCCGATGCCGACACTACGCGCAGTTCTGCGGGCGCGGCTGGCGGCCGTGGCCGAACCGGCCCGGGCGCCCGCGATGCAGGCCTACATGAAATCCGCCATGCCCTACCTGGGCGTGTCGGCCGTTCCCCTCCGTCAAGTGTGCAAAACGGTCTTCGCTGACCGCAGCTATGCGAGCGCCAGGGCTTGGCGGGACGATGTCCTCACGCTGTGGCGAGGCGCAAAATTTCGCGAAGAGCGTTATGCCGCGATCGAGCTGACAGGGGTGCGCGCAGCACGCCCATTCCAGCGCATGGACGCGCTCGGCATGTACGAGGAGATGATCGTCTCGGGCGCCTGGTGGGACTATGTCGATCAGATCGCTTCGCAGCGTCTCTGGGCGATACTGTGCAACGATCCCATTCCCCTGAAACGCACCATGTTGAAATGGAGCCGCGACGACAGCCTCTGGAAGCGGCGCAGCGCCATCCTGTGCCAGCTCAAGGCGAAGGACTCGACGGACCTTAAGCTTCTCTACGACTGCATTGCGCCATCGATGCAGTCAAGGGAGTTCTTCCTGCGCAAGGGCATCGGATGGGCGCTCCGCCAATATGCCTGGACCAACCCCGCCGAAGTTCGCCGTTATGTCCGCAGGAACGCTGCTGCCCTGAGCCCCCTCAGCCAGCGTGAAGCGCTGAAAAACATGAAGGATTGACATTTTCCCGCGCCTAATAAATACTTTCCTATAGAGGAAAGTATTTAAACGGGAGAATTGCTCATGCGGATGTCAATCTGGAAGGAAGCATGCACACTGGCGGCATTCATGGTCGTCACCGGGCCGGCCTGCGCCGACGCTGCGAAACCCGCGTACCCGGCCATGGCGCAGATCGGGCAATACCGCATGGCGAGCGCAGCCGAGGAGATTGCTCTCGCGCGCAGCGCCGCGCCGCCGTCAATCTCGGGCGAGGCCGAGGTTCTGGCGCTTGGGGACCACGGTTACGAAACGGCGGTGAAGGGCAAAAACGGCTTCGTCTGCCTGGTCGAGCGATCCTGGGCGGCCGGCTTTGACGACGCGGACTTCTGGAACCCCAAACTGCGTGCGCCGATCTGTTACAACGCCGCCGCGGCGCGCACGATTCTTCCGCGCTATTTCGAACGAACAAAGTTGGCTCTCGCGGGCGCCTCCAAGGCAAGCATGATCGACAGCGCCAAGGCCGCGCTTGCGGCGCACACCTTCGTTCCCCCGGAACCGGGTGCGATGTGCTTCATGATGTCGAAGCAGGGATACCTGGGCGACACGGCCGGCCACTGGCATCCGCATCTCATGTTCTTTCTTTCCCGCACCGACAGCGCCGCCTGGGGCGCGGATCTTGCCGGCTCCCCGGTGTTTGCCGCGCAAGATCAACCTGAGCCGGTCACGACGTTCATGGTTCCGGTGCCCCAGTGGTCGGACGGAACGCTTGAGGTCATGAAGACCCACTGAATTGCAGGACCGCTGCGCCCAATCGTGCCTGCAGCTTGTCGAGCGCGCCAGCCCAACCTTCCTCATGGCTGCGGCGCGACTCGTCGTCATGCAGCAGCGAGTGGGTAAAGGTGATCTCCGTGCCCTCCGGAATGGCGCGGAGCACGATCTCGACGCGCGATTCGTTCGGGTCCTCCTGGCCGCCCTTCCAGCGCCAGCTCATGACCACGCGCTCGGGCCGCAGCAACTCGAGAAACTCGCCGCTGCTTTCGTGCTCCGTGCCGTCCAGCGCCCGGAAGCGCACGCGATAGCAGCCGCCCTTGCGCGGATCGGCCTCTGCGATCAGTACCGGCCCGGCATCCGGACCCCACCATTGCGCAATGCCTTCCGGGGTCGTGACCGCGTCGAACACGATCGACGGTCGCGCCTTGATCCGCCGAACGAGCGTGAGGCTGGTCATCGCTCCTTGCTTCGTGCTTCAGCTTCCTGGCGTTCAGCGTGGGCCGCGAGCCGGTCGAGGCCTCCGGTCCAAAAACGCTCGTAGCGGCTCAGCCACGCCATTGCCTCGCGCATCGGCTGGAACCGCAGCCTTACCGTCACCGTGCGCCCCGATTTTGTGCGCGTGATGAGACCCGCATCGGCCAGCACGTCGAGATGCTTCATCACTGCCGGCAGCTGGATCTCAAAGGGCTCCGCCAATTCGCTGACGGTTGCGCTCTCCCTGCGCTCGAGCTGCGCGAGGATGGCGCGGCGCGTCGGGTCAACAAGAGCTGTGAAAGTGCGGTCGAGTCGATCGTGATAGTTCACCATATGCGAAAGTATTGGCGCGCGCCCGAGCATTGTCAACCCGCCAACGCATCGCCAATCCATCAATCGAGGTCGATTGCGAAGCGCTTGAGGTCCGCGAGCGAGCAGTAGCTCAGTGCACCTTCATGGGTCGCGCGCAAGACCACGCGCGGCGCGCGCCCCGCTTGCAGCGCTTCCTGCCAGCGAGGTGCGCACAGACACCAGCGATCACCGGGCTTCAGTCCGGGAAAGCCGAATTCCGGCACCGGCGTCGAGAGATCATTGCCGCGCGACTTCGAGAACTCGAGAAAACCCACGGTCATGACGGTGCAGACGGTGTGGCTGCCGGTGTCCTCACGGCTGGTGTCGCAGCAGCCGTCGCGGAAGAATCCCGTCATCGGACTCAGGGAGCAGACCTCGAGTCGATCGCCGAGTACGTTCTTGGGCTCGTTGCGCCGGCCGCCGCCCTTGCCGGCGTCTTCTCTCAACATCGGGATTCTTTGCATCGTCACTCCCACTCAATAATCTCCTGGCGGCATAACCTACTGTCTACATTGATGTCCCATGAACCGGAATAGACCAACACCCTCTCGACTTTATTATCTCACCTTGACGACAACCTTGCCTTTTACACGGCCACCTTCGACGTAAGCCATGGCCTCGTTGGTTGATTCGAACGGAAAGACCCGGTCTATCACGGGACGAATGAGGCCAGCATCAATGAAACGGGTGATCTCGCGCAGTTGACTCCCGTTCGCCTTCATAAAGAGGAACGAGAAGCTGACCCCGCGGCTCCTTGCCTTTCGCCTGATGCCTGAGCTCAGCAGCCGCATGACCAGTTTCACGAATCCGGGTGCCGCGATTTCCTTGCCGAATTCGGGATCAGGCGGACCGGAGATGGAAATGAGCTTCCCGCCGCTCTTGAGGACGCGGAGCGATTTTGCCAGCGTCTTGCCGTCCTGGCTGTTCAGGACCACGTCATAGTCGTGCAAGACATCCTCAAAATCCTGCTTCTTGTAGTCGATGACGACGTCCGCGCCCAGACTCTTCACGAGCGCGACATTGCTCGTGCTCGTCGTCGTGGCGACTGTTGCGCCGAGATGCTTTGCCAACTGGATGGCAAAAGTGCCTACGCCGCCTGAGCCAGCCTGAATGAACACCTTCTGCCTCTTCTGCAGATTGGCCTTTTCGACCAGTGCCTGCCAAGCCGTCAAGGCCACCAGCGGAATAGAAGCGGCTTCTTCCATCGTGAGTCCCTTGGGCTTGAGCGCCAGGGAAGCCTCCTTGACAGGTATAAATTCAGCGAAACCACCGATCCGAAAATCATCCGGCCGCGCATAGACCTCATCACCCGGCTTGAACTGCCGCACCCGCGGACCGACCTTGACTACCACTCCAGCGACGTCGTGCCCCAGGATGAGGGGTAGGCGATAGGGCAGGATGAGCTTGAACTCTCCATCCCGGATCTTGCAGTCCAACGGATTCACGCCAGCGGCGTGGACTTCGACTAAGACCTCTTCGTCGCGCAGCTCCGGACGCGGTATGTCTACCAACCGCAGCGCGCGCTTTTTTCCATAGCGATCGACGATGAATGCCTTCACGAAGTTTTCGCTACCGGCACCGCGTCGAGCCGCAAATCTCTCCGAATGCCAGAGTCCATCAGGCCAGCGGGCGCAAATCGGCGCAGCAATCGCAGGCGGTTTGCGAGGGGACCCGCTGTGTATCGGAGCTTCGGCTGAGCCGCACCGGCCGCTTGCAGCACGACGTCAGCCACGACGCCCGGCTGTTCCGCACTTGCCATCACTTCCTTCACCCTCTTGCTCACGGCCGCGCGAACCTCGCGATACTCATCGAGCTTGGCGTCGGGTTCCAGGAAGTTCGCATCGAACGGGGTCTGCGTGTATGCGGGCTCGATGACCGAGACCCGGATGCCCTTCGTGCGTAGCTCATGATCGAGCGACTCGGAATAACCTTCGATCGCGTGCTTGGTCGCCGAATACAGCGCCCCGTACGGCATGGGCAAGAAACCCAGCACCGAGCCGATGTTGATGATGCGACCGCTCCCCTGCTTTCGCATGTAAGGCACGACCGCGCGCGTCATCCGGACGATCCCAAAGAAGTTCGTATCGAAGATCGAGCGGGCCTGTTCAATCGAGCTCTCTTCAGCTCCGGCAGGGGCAACGCCAAAGCCGGCGTTGTTCACGAGAAGGTCGATTCGACCCTCCAATCGGATTAGCTCGTCTACTGCAGCCTTGACTGATTCATCGCTGGTCACGTCGAGCGACAGCATCTGGAAACGTCGCTGGTCCGTTTGCGCTCCGCGTCTGCTGGTGCCGTAGACTTTGTAGCCGGCCGTCGCGAGGCGCTCGGCCGTCGCCCTGCCGATGCCCGATGATGCGCCCGTAACGAGCGCGATGGATCCTTGGATGTTCATGGGTATGCCTTTAGGTTGCGGTGGTAAAATATGATGCTAATCATATTAATTTTCGATTGAAATCCATCAATGTCGACGGGGACTTCAGCCGTCGCTACGGGTGAGGTGTTTCAGCGCCGCATCGCGCAGCGTGTCAGAAAGCTTGGGGTCGTCGACAGCGCGCGCTAGCACGAGCGCCCCGACAATCGTGGCCACGGCAACAAGCGCGTGTTCGTGCGCGCCCGGCTGCCCCCAGTCGGGCGACTGGCGAGCAACAACATCGATCATCTCCTTGATGCGGCGGGTGGCCGCACGTCGTACCTCTGGGGCCTGACGCGGCATCTCCGAACCAAGGGCCGCAACTGGACAGCCCATTTCCACACCTTTTACGTGCTCTTTCGAGAGATAGGCTTGCAGCATCCGCAGCAACGCCTGCTCCGGCGGAGCGTTGGCCGCGATTCGCGCAGACGCGGCGACGGCCTCGGCACCGGCGCGGTCCGCCGCCTCGGCGAGCATAGCCTCGCGCGAAGCGAAGTGGGCGTAGAAGCCGCCGTGCGTGAGGCCGGCCTCCTTCATGATGTCGGCCACGCTGGTGCCGTCGTAGCCACTGCGGCGGATGGCGCGCGCGGCGGCCTCGACGATACGTTCGTGCGTGAGCTCCTTGATTCTGGGAGCGGTGTGCTTCATATGACGATCATCATACGGATTCGGGCGAAAAGCGCAAGTTGCTCGCCAAGCTGTCAAAGCCACCAGTGGAATAGAAGCGGCTTCTTCCATTGCAAGTCCCTTGGGCTTGAGCGCCAGGGAAACCTCCGCGTTTCCTCGCGGGCGGCGATTCGCGAATCAAGGGCTTGACGTTCCATGTATATGCATGTAACTTGCCCACTATGCAATTACTCTCGCTGCCTTGTTACTGCGCAACGCTTCGGCAAGCCGCCCGGGCTGTGACGGTGCTCTACGAGGATATGCTCGCCGACAGCGCGCTGCATGCCACTCAATACACGGCATTGCAACTTCTCGAGTTGGCCGCCAACCTGACCACTACGGAGTTGGCGGAAGGTCTCGGTATCGACCAGACCACGGCCACGCGGACCTTGGCGTTGATTAAGAAGGCTGGCTTTGCAGTGGATACCGTAGGTCGTGATCGCCGGCAGCGTCGCTGGGCCCTCACTGCCCAGGGACAAGCGTTACTGAAGAAATTCAAACCCCGCTGGGAGGCCGCTCAGGAAGCTTTCGAGAAGCGTCTGGGACGACGGGAAGCCGCGGCTCTTAAAAAAGCATCGTATCTCGCCGCCAGCAGACTGTCTTTGCGTTAAAGCCGTTCATTCGCACCAGGAGATTCATTCATTTTCGACCAATACATGTATATACATGTAATATAAATGGAGGTTATTTATGTCACAGCACGATGCAAAGCTCTTCAGCCCCTCGCTCATCCTCGCCTCTGCAGACATATGAGAGTGGTTTCAAATAGGGCAATCGTTCGGCATTCGCTCCTGGCCGCTCTAGTCTCGATCAGCCTCGTCTCGCAACTCTGCGTGTCAGGTTGCGCTGTCGGCCCGTCTTATCGAGCGCCTGCAACGACCCTCGAGGGATTTCACAGCGCCGCTGCGCTTAAGGCTCGCCCGACGAGCGCTCCCGCGCCTGCGCTCGAGACCTGGTGGGATGGCTTCAACGACCCGATGCTTTCGCGCACCGTGCAGCGGGCGCGGGATCAGAACCTCGATCTTGCGGCGGCGTTGGCGCGAGTGCAGCAGGCCCGGGCCGCAGCCCGCGAGGCCGGCGCGCAGCTCCTGCCCACCATCGATGTGATCGGTCTGGCGACCCGGATCCATCAGTCTCTGGAGAGCTCAACCGGCCAGATCGCCAGCCAACTGCCCGGATTCAGCCGCAACCAGTCAATCTACGATGCAGGTCTCGGCGCAAGCTGGGAGCTGGATCTGTTCGGCGGTCTGCGCCGCGGCAGAGAGGCCGCGTCGGCCGAGGCGGACGCCGCGATCGCTCAGCAGGTGGGAACGCAGATCACCGTGACGGCGGATGCCGCGGACGCCTACCTGCGCATCCGGGGAGATCAGGTGCGTATTGCCGTCGCCGAGCAACAGGTCGCCACCGATGAGCACCTGCTCGGTCTTGTGCGCCTAAGATTCGGCCGTGGATTGTCGGCGGTACGTGAGGTCGCGCAAACCGAAGCGCTATTGTCAGAGGCCCGCGCCTCACTGCAGCCACTGCGCATCGATCTCGAGGCGCAAATGAACCGATTGGACGTCTTGCTCGGAGTCCAGCCGGGGACTTCCGCCCCGGAGCTTAAGACTCCGCGCGACATCCCAGCCGTGCCGAGTGTGTCAGCCAACGACGGGCCGCTCGAGGTGCTGCGCCGCCGGCCGGATGTCATCGCTGCTGAACGGCGCTTGGCAGCATCCAACGCCCGGATCGGGCAGGCGCTCGCCGGCTACTATCCGAAGATCTCCCTGGCGGGAGTGCTCGGCTACGAGAGCTCCAGCCCAAACGATCTTTTCAAAGCCGCGACCTTCCAGATGCAGGGCATCGCGGGACTGCGCTGGCGGGTGTTCGATTTCGGCAAAGTGAGCGCCGAAGTGGCGCAGGCCCGGGGAGCCGATGCTGAGGCACTCGCCCGCTACCAGCAGACGGTGCTGCGCGCAGCCGAAGAGGTCGAGAACGCTTTCACTTCACTGGTGCAACTCGAGGCTCACCAACAAGAGTTGTTCGCCGAAGTTGCGGCCCTCAAGCGGGCGCGAGATGCCTCGCAAGAGGCCTACCAGGGCGGCGTGATTGCGCTCACCGATGTTCTCGATGCGGATCGCCAATTGCTCACCGCACAGGACGAATTTGCGCAAACACGCGCCGATTCGGCCCGAGCCGCGGTGGGGACGTTCCGAGCGCTGGGCGGTGGATGGTGAGTGGAACTGGTTACTTAACTCTTGTTTTTGGGAGCCCAACGATGTTTCGAGTTAGATCACTTGTACTCGCCGGTAGCGCCTTTGTGGCGACCATGAATCTCGCGGCATGCGCGCCCTCGCATTCCGCGCAGGACCCGCGAACGGCCCCCCCGCTTGTGGAAGTCGCCGAGGCGCTGCCCGCCGAGGCCGGCGGGCGAGCGTTCACGGGTCTCGTATCAGCGCGTATCCAAAGCAATCTCGGCTTTCGCGTCTCGGGCAAAGTCATTGAGCGCCTAGTCGATAGCGGTCAGGGGGTGCAGAAGGGCCAGCCGCTGCTGCGCCTGGACCGAACCGACTACACGCACGCCATCACGAGCCAGGTCGGCAATGTCGATGCGGCGCGAGCCCGCCTGCAGCAGGCGGCCGCCGATGAAGCACGCTACAGTGGCCTGGTCGCTTCGGGTGCGGTATCGCAGTCGGCGTACGACCAGGTCAAAGCTGCCGCGGACAGCGCTCGAGCCCTGCTGTCAAGCGCCGAAGCGCAGCTCAAAGTCGCGCAGAACGAAGGCGCGTACTCGACACTGGCGGCGGATGCCGACGGCACCGTGATGGAGACCCTGGCGGAGCCGGGACAATTTGTTTCCGCTGGCCAGATCGTGGTCCGCGTGGCACGAGCCGGAGCGCGCGAGGCGGCGGTCAACCTGCCTGAGACCTTGCGTCCGGCCCTGGGCTCGACCGCGCACGCCACCCTCTATGGAGCGAGTGCCGCTTCGGCCACGCGATATCCGGCGCGCCTCCGTCAACTGTCGGATGCCGCCGATCCGCTGACCCGGACGTTCGAAGCCCGCTACGTGTTGGACGGAGCAGCAGCGAGAGCCCCGCTCGGCGCGACCGTCACCGTCTACCTGAACGATTCGGAGCAGGCCGGTGCCCTGGCCGTCCCACTTGGAGCGATCGATGATGAGGGACACGGGCCGGGGGTGTGGCTCATCGACCGAAAGTCCTCCTCCGTAGCGTACCGGGCGGTCAAATTCGTTCGATTCGACGGTGAGCGTGCCATTGTGAGCGGCGGAATTCAGATTGGTGACCCGATCATTGCCGTCGGTGGGCACTTCCTGCACGAAGGCCAGCATGTCCACGTCGCTGCACGCGTGGCGCAAGAGTGACATGAGTCAGTTTAATCTCTCCGCATTGGCCGTCCGCCAGCGCTCGATCACCTTATTCCTGATCGTCGCCATCATCCTCTCGGGCACCTACGCGTTCCTGCGTCTCGGTCGCGCCGAGGACCCTTCATTCGTTATCAAGGCCCTCACGGTTACCGCCGTGTGGCCGGGAGCCACGGCAAAGGAGATGCAGGAGCTCGTCGCCGAACCGCTCGAGAAGCGGATGCAGGAGTTGCGTTGGTACGATCGGGTGGAGACTTTCACGCGCCCCGGCATCGCGGTAATGATGGTCACACTGAGCGACAAGACCCCGCCCGCCGCCGTCCCCGAGGAGTTTTATCAGGCGCGCAAGAAACTCGGCGATGAGGCGCCCAAACTTCCCACCGGCGTGCAGGGTCCGTTTATCAATGACGAGTATTCAGATGTCATCTTTGCCGTCTACGCGCTCGAGGCTCACAGCATGCCGCCGCGAGAGCTGACCCGCGAAGCCGAGACACTACGGCAGCGCCTTCTTCACGTACCCGGCGTCAAGAAAGTCAACATCCAGGGGGAGCGCCCTGAGCGCATCTTCGTGGAGTTCTCCTATGCTCGTCTCGCGAACTTAGGTGTTACACCACGAGACATTTTTGGCGCACTCCAGCATCAAAACGCCGTGACTCCCGCCGGCTCGATCGATACGAACGGTCCGCAAGTGTTCATGCGCCTCGATGGTGCCTACGATGACTTGCAGAAGATCCGCGATACCCCCATAGCCGCCGGCGCTCGTACGCTTAAGCTTTCGGACATCGCCGAGGTCAAACGGGGTTACGAAGATCCGCCGACCTTCCTGATTCGTCACGATGGCGAGACCGCGCTGGTACTCGGCGTGGTGATGCAGGACGGTTGGAACGGATTGGATCTTGGCCGAGCGCTGAATGCCGAAGAGAGGCAGATTGCTCACACACTGCCCGCGGGTGTGCGGTTCGCGAAGGTGGTCGACCAGGCGGTGAACATCCGTGAGGCTGTCGGGGAGTTCATGCTGAAGTTTTTTGTCGCCCTCACCGTCATCATGATCGTGAGCCTGATCAGCCTCGGCTGGCGCGTCGGTATCGTGGTGGCGGCCGCCGTGCCCTTGACTCTCGCCGCCGTATTCGTCGTCATGCTACTCACCGATCGGGTCTTCGATCGGATCACACTGGGCGCGCTCGTGATCGGTCTCGGGCTCTTGGTCGATGATGCGATCATCTCGATCGAAATGATGGTAGTTAAGCTCGAAGAGGGCTTCGAACGGGCGAAAGCTGCCGCCTACGCCTGGAGTCACACGGCAGCTCCGATGCTCTCGGGGACAGTGGTTACGATCATTGGATTCACCCCCGTGGGTTTCGCTCGCTCGACGGCGGGAGAATACGCCGGCAACATCTTCTGGATCGTGGGCTTTGCGCTGATCGTGTCCTGGTTGGTGGCCGTCTTCTTCATACCGTACCTCGGTGTCAAGCTACTCCCAGACATCGCGCCCGTCCGGGGCGGCCACGCCGGAATCTATTCAACACCGCGATACCAGCGCCTGCGCGAGCTCATTTCTTGGGCCGTGGACCATCGGTTCAAGGTCACCGGCATGGTCGTCGCGGTACTCCTGCTGGCGGGCCTCGGCATGGGGTTCGTCAAGCATCAGTTCTTCCCGAGTTCCGATCGGCCCGAGGTGCTGGTCGAAGTGCAGATGCCGGAGGGAACCAGTATCGAGGCGACCACGGCGGCTGCGATCAAAGTCGAACAATGGGTGCGCCACCAACCCGAGGCGAAGATCGTGACCACCTATGTGGGTCAGGGCGCACCTCGCTTCTTCTTCTCGTACAACCCGGAACTCCCGGATCCCGCGTTCGCGAAACTGGTCGTCCTCACGCCTGACGCGCGGGCGCGCGATCACCTGAAGTTGCGGCTACGCGAACAGATCGCGCAAGGGCTGGCGCCTGAGGCGCGCGTGCGCGTCTCGCAGCTCATCTTCGGCCCCTTTCCGCGTTACCTGGTCAACTTTCGTGTGATGGGCCCCGATCCTGATCAGCTGCGTATCATTGCAACCCACGTCCAAACGGTCATGCGCGCAAATCCCCATACTCGCCAGGTGAACCAGGACTGGGGCGAGCGCACGCAAACTGTCCATTTCGTGCTCGACCAGGATCGGCTGCAGCTCATGGGCTTAAGCTCGAGCGATGCGGCAGAACAGCTTCAGTTCCTGTTAACCGGTGTGCCGGTGACTCAAGTTCGGGAAGATATCCGAACGGTAGAAGTGATGGCGCGCAGCGCCGGCCCCGAGCGCCTCGACCCCGCACGACTCGGGGACCTGACCCTGACGAACCGCACGGGACGCATGGTTCCCTTGAGCCAGATCGGTCAAGTCGAGATCCGTCCCGAGGACCCCATCTTGAGGCGCCGCGACCGTACGCCGACCGTCACTGTCCAATCCGACTTCGACGAAGCCATGCAGCCGCCTGAAGTCTCCATGGAGATCGAGAAAGCGCTCGCGCCGATCATCGCGAACCTGCCCGACGGCTACCGGATTGAAACCGGGGGCAACATCGAGGATTCGGCCAAGGCGAACGCCGCGTTGCTGCCCGTCTTTCCGATCATGCTGCTGTTGACCCTGCTGGTATTGGTTCTGCAGACACGCTCGCTCTCCGCGATGGCCATGGTGTTCCTGACTGCGCCGTTGGGCCTGGTGGGTGCGGTGCCGATTCTGCTCATTCTGCATCAGCCCTTCGGCTTCAATGCCATTCTGGGTCTCATTGGCCTGTCGGGAATTTTGATGCGCAACACCTTGATCCTGATTGGCCAGATCCACACGAATGAGGCTCAGGGTTTGGATCCCTATCAGGCGGTCGTCGAAGCCACGGTACAGCGCGCGCGACCTGTCCTGCTGACTGCGCTCGCGGCCGTGCTGGCATTTATTCCGCTCACGACCTCTGTGTTTTGGGGATCGATGGCCTGCACGCTGATCGGCGGCACAGCCGCCGGCACGGTACTGACGCTGCTCTTCCTTCCGGCGCTCTATGCCATTTGGTTCCGGATAAGGAGGCCCGCAACGCACGCACTCGCGGAGGCATCGTTGCTTGCGGACCCCTATGGCGCGTGAATCACTGCGCGCAGCGCTGAATGCCGCCCAAGATGCTCACACCGATTGTGTCGCGTCCTATGGGCTTGGTCATGCGCGTGTCCTATCATTCCCACTCGATCGTTGCCGGCGGCTTGCCCGAAATGTCGTACACCACTCGCGATATGCCGGCCACTTCGTTGATGATCCGATGCGCGACCCGATCCAGAAATTCGTATGGCAGGCGTGCCCAGCGCGCGGTCATGAAGTCGATGGTTTCAACCGCGCGCAGTGCGATCACATAATCATAGCGCCGTCCGTCGCCCATCACGCCCACCGAGCGCACCGGCAGAAACACCGCGAATGCCTGGCTGACCTTGTCATACAGATCATGTGTGCGCAGCTCTTCGATGAAGATGGCGTCGGCCCGGCGCAGCAGATCCGCATGGGGCTTGCGAACCTCGCCCAGGATGCGCACGCCCAGGCCCGGCCCTGGGAAGGGATGCCGCTGCACCATCTCCTTGGGCAGTCCCAGTTCCAGCCCGAGCTTTCTGACCTCATCCTTGAACAGCTCGCGCAACGGTTCGAGCAGCTTGAGCTTCATGTGGCGCGGCAATCCGCCGACATTGTGGTGCGATTTGATGACATGCGCCTTGCCGGTCTTGGCGCCCGCCGATTCGATGACATCCGGATAGATCGTGCCCTGCGCCAGCCACGTGATGTCCGTGAGTTTCGCCGCTTCCTCATCGAATACCTCGACGAATTCCCGCCCGATGATTTTGCGCTTCTTCTCGGGATCCGCTTCGCCGGCGAGCGCCGAGAGGAATCGTTGCTCGGCATCGACGCGAATGACCTTCACGCCCATGTGCTCGGCGAAGGTCGCCATGACCTGATCGCCCTCGCCCAAGCGCAGCAGTCCATGATCGACGAATACGCAGGTCAGCTGTGCACCGATGGCCTGGTGCAACAGCGCGGCCAGTACCGATGAATCGACCCCGCCCGACAATCCCAGCAGCACCCGGTCGCCGCCGACCTGCGCACGAATCCGCGCCACGCTGTCCTCGATGATATTGCGGGTCGCCCAGCTCGCCGAGCAGCCCGCGATTTCGCGAACGAAGCGCCTCAGGATCTCGCCCCCCTGCAACGTATGGGTGACCTCGGGATGGAACTGCAGACCGTACAAGCGCCGCGACTCATCCGCCATGGCGGCAAGCGGCGCGTTGTCGCTGGCTGCGATGACCTTGAATCCGGGCGGCGCGGCGACCACCCGATCCCCGTGGCTCATCCACACATCGAGTAAGCGCCGGCCTTGCGCATCGCGATTGTCCTCAAGACCCTCGAGCAGCGGCGAATCGGCCGTGGGCCTGACCTGCGCGGCGCCGAACTCCCGGTGCGACGAACCTTCCACCTGACCGCCCAGTTGTGCGGCCATGGTTTGCATGCCGTAGCAAATGCCGAGCACCGGCACGCCCATCGTGAAAACTTCGCGCGGCGCCTCCAGACCCTTGGCGTCGTAAACGGACTCCGGGCCGCCGGACAGGATGATGGCCTTGGGAGCAAAGCGTTCGATGTCGGCGGGTGCCGCATCGCAGGCGTAGATCTCGGAATACACGCCGAGCTCGCGCACGCGCCGGGCAATCAACTGCGTGTACTGAGCACCAAAATCGAGAATCAGGACTCGGTCCGCATGGATGTCTGCCATCAACCGATCCGGTAGTTGGGAGCTTCTTTGGTGATGGTCACATCGTGCACATGACTCTCGCGAACGCCCGCATTGGTGATGCGCACGAACTGCGGCCGGGTGCGCATCTCCTCGATGCTGCCGCTGCCGGTGTACCCCATGGCGGCGCGCAGCCCGCCTGACAGCTGATGCAGGATGGCCACCAGGCTGCCCTTGTAGGGAACGCGGCCCTCGATGCCTTCAGGCACCAGCTTTTCCAGTTCCGTGGTGGTGTCCTGGAAATAGCGATCGCTCGATCCGTGGGCCTGCGCCATCGCCCCCAACGAACCCATGCCGCGATATGCCTTGTAGGAACCGCCCTGATAGAGCTCCACGTCTCCCGGGGACTCTTCGGTGCCCGCGAACATGCCGCCGATCATCACACAGTGCGCACCGGCAGCGAGCGCCTTGGCGATGTCGCCAGAGTAGCGAATTCCGCCATCGCCGATCACCGGCACCCCCGTGCCCTCGAGCGCCTTGGCGACGCGCGCAATCGCGCTGATTTGCGGTACGCCGACACCGGCGATGATGCGCGTGGTGCAGATGGAACCCGGACCGATCCCCACTTTGACCGCATCGGCGCCGTGCTTGACCAGATCGAGCGCCGCCTCGGCGGTCACGATATTGCCGCCGATCACTTGAATGTCCGGATATTTGCCCTTGATCTTCGACACCATATCGAGCACGCCGCGTGAATGCCCATGCGAGGTGTCCACCACCACCACGTCGACCCCGGCGTCGCGCAGCGCGCCGACTCGGGCCAGGGTGTCCGGCGCGGTCCCCACGGCCGCGCCGACGCGCAGGCTGCCGACGCTGTCCTTGCAGGCATTGGGGAATTCGGTGGCTTTCTGGAAATCCTTGACCGTGATCATGCCCTTCAGTTCATGATCGCCGGCAACCACCAGCACTTTCTCGATTCGGTGCTTGTGCAGCAACGCCAGAACCTGGTCCTTGGGTGCATTTTCGCGCACCGTGATCAAGCGCTCCTTGGGCGTCATGACCGAGGAGACCGGCGCGTCGAGCTTGGTCTCGAAGCGCAGGTCGCGATGGGTCACGATGCCGACGACCTTGGTGCCGAGCACCACCGGCACGCCGGAGATGTTCTTGGCGCGCGTCAGTTCCAGGACCTGGCGGATCGTCATGTCCGGATTCACGGTGATCGGATCGCTGATCACGCCGCTTTCGAATTTCTTGACGCGATCGACCTGGCGCGCCTGATTGTCGATCGACATGTTCTTGTGAATGATGCCGATGCCGCCTTCCTGGGCGATGGTGATCGCGAGGCGCGCTTCGGTGACGGTGTCCATGGCGGCGGATACCACGGGCAGATTGACGCGAATTTCGCGGGTCAGCTGGCTTGCCAGCGAGACATCGCGCGGCAGCACTTCCGAATATGCCGGCACCAGCAACACGTCATCGAAGGTGAGTGCCTCTTCTAGAATACGCATAGGGTTCGCGTTCACAGGTTCGCTTAAGAGGCGGCGCATTGTACCTTGCGTATGCTGCGCGGTAAACCGCAGTATCATGCAGCCCATGGAAACGGCCGGAAGTCGCGACATTTACAGTGTTTCACGCCTCAACCGCGAGGTTCGAGTGCTGCTGGAACGAGGTTTCGGCAGCCTGTGGCTCGAGGCGGAGATTTCCAATCTCGCCAGGCCCAGTTCCGGACATTGGTATTTTTCGCTGAAAGATGCAACCGCGCAAGTGCGCTGCTGCATGTTCCGGCAGCGAAACATGTTGTGTGCATTTGCTCCCCAGGATGGGCAGAAGGTGCTGGTGCGTGCCCGCATCGGTCTGTATGAGCCGCGCGGCGAGTACCAACTCGTCATCGATCACATGGAAGATTCCGGACTCGGGGCTCTGAAGCGACAGTTCGAGGAACTGTCCGCAAAGCTTGCGGCGGAAGGCTTGTTCGCCCCGGAACGCAAGCGTGCGTTGCCGATGCTGCCGAGGCGCATCGGCGTGATCACCAGCCCAAGCGGCGCCGCGATCCGCGACATCCTGCACGTGCTGGCGCGACGCTTTGCCGCGGTTCCAGTGCTGATCTACCCCGTGGCCGTGCAAGGCGCAGCAGCAGCCGCGGAGATCATGGCGGCAATACGCCTGGCCGGCCACCGGGCCGAATGCGATGTGCTCATATTGGCCCGCGGCGGCGGCTCGCTCGAGGATCTGTGGGCCTTCAACGACGAGGCATTGGCGCGCGCCATTGTCGCCTCGCCCATCCCCATCGTGAGCGGCATCGGCCACGAGATCGATTTCACCATCGCAGATTTCGCCGCCGACGTGCGCGCCCCGACGCCTTCCGCGGCCGCCGAAATCGTCGTGCCCGATGGTGAAGAATGGCTCGCGTCCCTGCGCAGATTGGGCGAGCGTCTGCTGCGCGGCATGCGTCGTCGAATGCAGAGCGAGAGCGAGCGGTTGCGCTGGCTCATGGGTCGCGCGGCGCTGGTCAGCCCCGCGGCCAGGCTGGCCCAGCAGGGGCAACGGCTGGATGAACTGGAGCAGCGCCTGTCGCGCGCACTGCGCCAAATCGTCGCGGATCGCCGATCGGCGCTGGGTGAGGCGCGCAGCCGCCTGTGGCAGTTGAGCCCGGCGGCGCGCCTGCGCGGCACGGCAGCCCGGCATGCCACACTGCTCGCGAGACTGCGCGCCGCCGGTCTCGCCCAGTTGCATCGCGCCCGCGAGCGGCTAAGCCCGCTGGTGCGCACCTTGAACGCGGTGAGCCCGCTCGCCACCCTGGATCGCGGTTATGCCATCGTCAGCCGCGATACGGGGGGCATCTTGCGAAATGCCGCAGACGCCTCGCCGGGAAGCATTATCGAAGCGCGCCTCGCCATGGGCACGATCCGCGCCAAGGTGGAGAGCACTTCGTGATTCGCCGGCGCGCCATGCTTCGATGCGCCGCGATGGGACTGACCTTAAGTCCGTCGCTTGCCTGGTGCTATGGGCTGCCGCACGAGAACGCTGTGCCGGGCGGAGTGAAAATCATTCGATTGGATGTTCGCGGGAGCGCGATGCCCTACGTCGACGCTGATGGACATCGAGCGCTGGTCGTTCAGGACGGCGCCGACTGGGTCGCCGTCATCGGCATCCCCCTGTCGGCGCCGCTGGCGACGCGACAGGTGGTCGTACACAGCAACCAGGGCAGACAGGAAATCGACTTCACCGTCGGTGAGAAGCACTACGCCAGTCAATCCTTAAAGGTAGCGCCGGGGAAGGTGAATCCGTCGGAAGCCGATCTGGCGCGCGTGAATCGCGAGCGCGTACAGATCGACCAGGACTTGAGCCGCTGGAGCGATTACGCAACCTCAGAATCTGCGCATGGAACAGCCGGTTCCGGGCGTGCGCAGCAGCTCGTTCGGCTTGCGCCGCATATTCAACGGCGAATCGCGCAATCCGCACAGCGGCATGGACATCGCAGCGCCCATCGGGACGCCGGTGCAAGTTCCCATCGCCGGCACCGTGATCGACACGGGCGATTTTTTTTTCAACGGCAATACCGTGTTCGTCGACCACGGCCGCGGCCTGATCAGCATGTACTGCCATTTGAGCGCCATCGACGTGAAGCCCGGACAGCACGTTGCCGCGGGCGCCATCTTGGGCGAAGTCGGCATGACAGGGCGGGTCACCGGGCCCCATCTGCACTGGGGCCTTGATGCCTGAATCGCGCCTGGGTCGATCCCGAATTATTCGTGCCTGACTAGGCCGCTCAAGTCCTAGGTACCGCCGCCCAACATGTGATCGACCGCGGCGGGCTCCATCGGCGGCGGTCATGGCAGCCTGACGCAATCGAGCGCTGTGCTCTTGGACCGCCGCGCCCGAAGGCTGCATGTCGATCTGACCCTGGAAGAACGCGCCTTCGCTGATGCCGACGCGCGGCGCGAAGACATTGCCCTTGACCTTGGCCGTGGCTCGAATGTTGACCGATTCGGTGGCATACAGATCGCCCTCGACCTTGCCGTCGATGACGATGACGCGCGCGCGAATGTCGCCCTTCATCGTGCCGTCGGTGCCGATGGTCAGGCTCTGCGTATGGGTGATCGACCCCTCGACGCTGCCCTGAACGATCAGGTCTTCCTGCGCCGACAATTCGCCGCGAAATCGCAGTGTGGGCCCCAGCACGGAGACGCGCGCCCCCTCCGCTCCTGGCTTCCGGCGACGCGCGGCTCGGCGGCGCGCGGTGCGGGCGATGGCGATCGCACTTCGGCGCCCGGCACCCGCGGCTCGGGACGAGTGACTGACGGTTCGGCGCGGCGGCTGGGGTTGGCATTCATCATGAGATCATCTCCATCGAGAGGTTTCTTAATAAACCACGACATTGTCAGGCGGCGCCACCGGCGGCTTTAGGCGTGCGAACGGCATCGTTTTTGCCCGACTCTGGCCGGCTTTTTTGCCGTTCATGTCGATGCTGCCGCTGAAATTAGCGCCTTCCGTGATGCTGACGGTGGGCGCAAAAATGTTGCCGCAAACCTTGGCCGTTTCCTTCACGAACACGGATTTTTCGGCCTGCAAATCGCCGTCCACCGTGCCTTCGACAATGATCAGCTGCGCCTTGATATTGGCTTTGACCGTGCCCTGGGCGCCGACCGTCAGGCGTTGGGTATGGGTAATCGACCCTTCCACCCGTCCCTGAATCAACAAATCCTCTTCAGCGGTTAAATCGCCTTTGAAATACAGCGTCGGACCAAGAATCGAGGCCCGTTCAGTCGCGCTGTTGTAGGGATTGCTCATGCGGGTATCTCCGGGGTCTTTTGAGTGCGTTCAGGGCACGTGCAGACTACCTGGCATAATCGCTCCGAGAGTGAGACCTTGCTCACGAATCAACGTGCTGTAAAAACGCCGCCGTCAGCGCTGTCGCCAAATGGAGACGAGCCCCTGAGTGTGGGCGGCGCAAGCGACAGGCTGCCGCACAGCGCTAAAGCCGCAGGAGCCTGAACTCATTCATCGGTGCCCGCCTTTTTTGCGGCCCGCACATCCGTTAAGTAGTCATCCAGGCTGTGCGCCAGCGATACGAAGTCCGACGGGATCATGATGACCGTGGTGCTGTTGTTGTCGGCGCCCACCTCGGAAATCATCTGCATGCGCCGCAGTTCCAGCGCTGCCGGATTTTTGGCGATCTGCGCCGCGGCCGCCGACAACTTGACCGAAGCTTCGAGCTCGGCCTCCGCCTTGATGATGCGCGCGCGCTTCTCGCGGATCGCCTCGGCCTGCATGGCCATCACCTGCTGCATGGCCTGGGGTAATTCCACGTCCTTCATTTCGAAGCGCTGCACTTCCAGGCCCCAGGCCGCGGTGGATACCGAGACATTTTCGCTGAGCAGGGTATTGATCTTGTTGCGCTCCTGCAGAATCTCGTCCAGATCGTGCTGGCCGATGATGTTGCGCAGCCCGGTCAAGGACAGCTGATACACGGCCGCCGGTGCATCGGCCACCGCGATGACCGGCTTTGGCCGCATCGACGATCCGGTACCAGAGCACGGCATTGACCTTGATGGTCACGCTGTCGCGCGTGATGGTTTCCTGCTGCTCCGCCGAGACGGTACGCGTGCGGATGTCCACCCGGACCGAGCGCTCAATCCCCAAGGGGATGATCCAATACAGACCGGGTCCGCGCAGCCCCGTGTATCGTCCCAGGCGGAACACCACGCCGCGCTCATACTCCTGCGCAATGCGCAGGCCGGACAGGATAATCACGATCAGCGCGATGATCAGGACGTCGAGAATGGGCAAATTGAGCTCCTTCGTCGAAGCTCAAGTTTACCGCTATCCGCGCAAGGCGGGTACGGCTACTCGATACTTTCCCCGTGCAAGGAGATGTCCAAGCCCTCGCGCTCCTGTTCCTCCGATACGCGCAGTCCCATGGTCTTATCGATGATCTTCAGGATGACGAAGCTGACCAGGAAGCCATATCCCACCGTCATCGCGACACCTTTGAGCTGAATCAGCACGGAGCTGTCCACGCCGCTGATCTCCTTGCTGACAAAGACGCCGGTCAACAGCGCGCCGATGATGCCGCCGATGCCGTGAACGCCGAACGCGTCCAACGAGTCGTCATATTTCAAGGCGTGCTTCAGCGATGTCGCGGCGATATAACACACCACGCCCGCCGCGATGCCGATGACGACCGCGGGGGTGGGTCCGACGAATCCGGACGCCGGCGTGATCGCAACCAGACCTGCAACGGCGCCGGACGCAATGCCGAGCACGCTGGGCTTGCCCTTGGAAATCCACTCCGCGAACATCCAGCCGAGCGCGGCGGCGGCCGTCGCCATTTGGGTCACCAGCATGGCCATGCCCGCGCGCCCATCGGCGGCACCAGCCGAGCCCGCATTGAACCCGAACCAACCCACCCAAAGCAGCGACGCGCCCATGAGCGTGTAGGTTAGGTTGTGCGGCTGCATTGCCTCACGTCCGTACCCCAATCGTTTGCCGAGCACGATGCAGCTCGCCAGTCCCGCCATGCCGGCATTGATGTGCACCACTGTGCCGCCGGCATAGTCCAGAACTCCGGCGGCGTTGAGCCAGCCCGTCGGTTCCCACACCATGTGGGCGATCGGCGCGTACACCAACAAGGACCAGGCAGCCATGAACACCAGCATGGCGGAGAATTTCATGCGGTCCGCAAACGCACCCGCGATCAAAGCCGGCGTGATGGCGGCGAAGGTCAGCTGAAACATGGCATACACGGTCTCGGGAATGGTCAGCGCCAAATGCGACACCGACAGCTTATTGGCCGGATCGTGCATGAATGTCATGCCGTTGAAGAAGGCGCGGCTGGAGCCGCCGAGGAACTTGCCGCCGGGGGTAAATGCCCAGGAGTAACCGATCAACCACCACAGTATCGTGACCACACACACGATGGCGAAGGTTTGCATGAGCGTGGCCAGCACGTTTTTCTTGCGCACCATGCCGCCGTAAAACAGCGCAAGGCCCGGGATCGACATCATGAGCACAAGAGCGGTCGATGTCAGCATCCAGGCGGTATCGCCAGAATTGATTTTGTCCACACCCAGCAACACCGGCGCGGTCGGCGCAGCGTCGGGAACGACGGCGGCGGCGGGAGGCGCATTGGCAGCCGGAGCGCTCGGCGGATCGTCCGCCAAAGCGGCGGACATGGCCAGCGTCAACACAGCGAGACAAGCCAATCGCGGCAGTTTACTCATCATTCCCCCATTGGTCTAAATTGCGCTCGCGTCCCGTTCGCCGGTGCGAATGCGTACGACATGCGTCAGATCGAACACGAAGATCTTTCCATCCCCTACTTTTCCGGTTTTCGCCGACTTCATTATCGCCTCGATAACCTGATCGGCCAGCGCATTGTCAACGGCGATTTCTATCTTGGTCTTCGGCACGAACTCGACCACGTATTCGGCACCCCGGTAAATCTCGGTATGACCACGCTGCCGGCCGAAGCCCCGGACCTCCGTAACGGTCACGCCCTGCACACCGACGTCACTGATCGCCTTTCGGACCTCATCGAGTTTGAACGGCTTGATGATCGCTGTTATGAGTTTCATCCGAGAATATCCAGTGACTGCGTTGCGTGGCGGTAAGCACCGGTTGTGCCAGCATAGAAGTCTTGAGCATGATCAGCAGCTTAGGCCGCCGCGCAAAATCAAACCTGACTTTCATGCACCCAATAGGGGCGCCATCGAGGCGGCTTTGCATCAATAACGCGCGCTCCTTCAGCGCAACGACAATTCCAAGCGCACGGCGCCATCCTGATTCTTTGCCTTGTCGTTGGCAACCAGAAACACTCTCCCGGGGTCGATTTGCGTGCCCGTCAACAAGGCGTCTTGCAAGTTCATGGCCCGCTTCTCTCCGAGCGCTGCCAGATCCAACTCGCTGATGACGATGCGCTCGTGCAGCGTGCCCTTAAGAAAGTCGATCTTTGCCGCAACGATCTCCGGCTTTGACTTAACCGCCGCAACCGTATCAGGGAACTTCGGCTCCGCTCCCACTTCGCGCACATAGAGCCGCGTTAGGACATCGAGCTGCGCGGCGGGGTCCATTTGTCCGAATTCGGGCGCGGCAACGGCCGATTTCTTGCGGGCGGGCGATGCGGCAAGCACTTCTTGAATCTGCGCCTGCAATTTCGCGTCGGCCAGGTGCGGGCGATCGAGTTCCTTGATCACCGCAATCGGAATTTCGATCTTCAGCTGGGGACGCGCCGTCAACGCCTTGGCGATCGATTGCGCCTTGTCCATCGCTGACGGATCCAAATCGGGCGAACCCGGCTGAAAGTCGACGAATTGCAGATCCGGACCGCCGCCAAACAGTGAGCCCAACAATGCAAACGGCGCCGTGACCGCCTTTTCCAGGATGTTCACGAACACTTTCCAAATAATGGGTCCCAAGCGGAATTTGGGATCGTCGAGGGAACCGGTCACGGGCAGGTTCAGATCGATCACCCCGTCTTTGTCCTTGAGCAGCGCGACAGCCAGCTTGACCGGCAACGATACAGCCTCCTTGCTTTCCGTTTTTTCACCGAACTCGAGTTGATCGACGATGATGTGGTGCTGAGCGTCGAGCTTGCGGCCGTCGACCTTGTAGTGCAGCTCGGTGGTCAGCTTTCCTTTGCTGATGTTGTAGCCCGCAAATTTGCCGGAATAGGGGTTGAAGGTGCTGAGCTCGATATTGCGAAAGTTCAACGACAGATCGGTGTAGAGCGCCGCGCTCAGGACGTTCACCTCGCCGCGGATCGACACCGGCGCGAAAGCATCCACCGATCCTTTGATATCGACCTTTGCGCGCGATTTCGGGTCTGACCAGAGCCCGAGCACCGTGCCTTCGATGTTCTGAATTCCCGTGGCAAAGTTCGGCATCACCGACAGGTCGGCGAAATCGGCGCGGCTTGCTTGAATCGCAATTTTCTTGATGGACATCGGCATGGCGGGGGGAGGCGCGACCGCGATCTCCGGGGGCGAAGCGGGTCGCGATTTACCCGGTGACCGCGATCGCGCCTGAGGACGCGGCGGGGCCGGCGGCGCGGTGGCCGTCACGTTCGTGCCGGCGGCGTTCGGTGCGACCACGGTGGCACCGGGACCCGCGAGCACCCGCGCCACATTGATGCTGGAGTCGGGTTCGACAATGACTCGGGCGTAAGCCTTGCGCGCGGCGATCTGTTCGATGTCGAGCCGGTTGGGATCGGTTTGAAATTTTATTCCCTGAACATCCAGGCGATCCCAATTGACGAAGTCTTCATGCAACGCATTGTCGACGGTATGCAGATGAACCACGCTGACATTGCCGCCGAGTTGCAATAGCGGCTTTTGTCCGCCGTAACGCACTTTGGCATCGCCGCCCAACGCCCCCGCGAGCAGCGTCATCGAGGTATATCGCGCAACGTAGGGTTGAGCCGCCGCCAAGGGAATGTCAGCCAGCTTTATGTTCAGGTCGGCCCCAATGGGCTGCGGGGTCACCGCACCTGTCACGCTCAGAGAACCTTGGTTGTTGACCTTCGTATCGATCGACACGCTTATCGGTTTCGCAAGATCCAAGCTCGCTCCTTCGACCTTGAGCGAGAACGGCGCCAGCAGCATCTGCACCGCAGGCTGGGGGCCGCGATCCTCCACGGACAGACTGGCATCGCGCAGCGCGAATTCGCGCAGATCAAATTGCCAGGCCTGGCTCGCCGGCGCGGGAGAGCTGGACGATGCGGGCGCCGCGGCGGGTGTTCCTGCGGCCGCCGGCGGTGCGCCGTCCGCCGGCGCTGGAGGTGCGGAGGCCAGTTTGAGCAAGTTGAGAGAACCATCCGGCTCCAGCCACGCCGCAACCTTGAGGCCGGTCACGGACAGCGAGTCGACATGGGCCTGGCGCTTCGATAGATCGAGCGTGCCGCTGTTCAGCAGCAGTTCCGGCACGACGATCCAGTCGAAACCTGAGTCCTTCGGCCTGACGGCAAGGTCGCTGAGCGCAGCCTTCGATACATTGACCTGCAAATGGGCGCCGTCCTGTAAAACGAATTTATAGGTCGCGCTCAAATCAATCTTTCCTGAATTGACCAGGAAATTCAGCCGATCCTTCAGGTACGCCCAGATGGTGTTCGCCAGCAGCCCGTCGATTTGGATCTCGCCATCGGACTCGATCGGCTGCACCGAAACATGCCCATGCCACTCGACCCGTTCACCGCGTTTCGATGATCCGCTGAAGGTAAATTGGCCGCCCTCGATTGCGGTGGTGAAGTCATGCAATTCGAAGTTAATGGGCTCGATCCGTGACGCAAACTCGGAGGGTCGGCTGCGATCATCGAAGCTCACCAATCCGCGGCTGACTGCGAATTGTCCGATGCGCACCGGGGTCAACGGTTCGGCGCTTTTTTTTGCAGCAGTGGGCGGCTGGGGAGGCGATGGCGGACTCAGCTGCAAAAGATTCAGGCGCCCGTCCTTGGCGACGATTGCATTCACGAAGGGCGCGGTCAGGGCGATGCTGCCGAAGGTATAGGCGCGGTGCCAGATTGAAGACAGTTCGAACTCGACGAAGAATCGTTCGAAGCCGAGCAATTTCTCACCGCTGGCATCCGCCAGCGAGAAGTCCTTGATCTCGAGGTGCAAGGAAAACGGGTTGATGCGGATTTCGCCGATCGTGGGCGTGAGCTTCAAGAACTTGGGAATGTCCTCGAGCAGCGCATTGCGCAGCAATCTCGGTGCGAGCACGAAGCCGGCCAGTGCGTACGCGCCGATCAACAGCGCGACAACTGCGGCTATTCGGAATGTCTTGGTCTTGAGCAATTGCCGCACGCGACCCCCACCGCTTGGCGGTTTTGCTCCTTAGTCTAGCTCATCGTTTGTTGCGCTGGATCAGCCGTTTGCGTTTGCGGACTTGCCGGGGTGTCAGGGGATTGCGCTTGCCGGCATAAGGGTTGTCGTCGCCGCGGAAAGCCACCCGGACCGGCGTGCCTTGAAGATCGAAGGCCTTGCGGTAGACGTTGACCAGGTAGCGGCGGTAGGCGTCAGGCACATGATCGGTCTGGTTGCCGTGGATCACCACCACCGGCGGATTGCGCCCTCCTTGATGGGCGTAGCGCAACTTGATGCGCCGCCCGCTCACCAGCGGCGGCTGGTGGCTTTCGAGGGCCGCTTCGAGCACGCGCGTCAATTCCGGTGTGCTCATGTCGCGCATCGCAGCCGCATAAACCTTGCGAACCGATTCGAACAACTCGCCGACGCCGCTGCCATGACGCGCGGAAATGAAGTGCAGCGGCGCAAAATCGGCGAACTGCATGCGTTGCTCGATTTGCTGGCGAATCAAATCGCGCTGCTCCATGGGGATGTTGTCCCATTTGTTGACGGCCAGCACCAGCGCACGGCCTTGCTCGATGACCGTGCCCAACAGACTGGCATCTTGCTCGGCGACCGTGTCGTGCGCATCCATCACCACAATCACCACGTGGGCGGTCTCGATTGCCTGCAGAGTCTTGATGACGCTGAATTTCTCGACGGCCTCCTCGATGCGCGAGCGGCGCCGCACGCCCGCCGTATCGATCAAGGTAAAACGCTCGCCGTCGCGTTCGAAGGGCACCAGTACGGCATCGCGCGTGGTTCCCGGCTGATCGAAGGCCACCATGCGATTCTCGCCCAGCAGGCGGTTTATCAACGTGCTCTTGCCGACATTCGGCCGCCCGATGACGGCAACCTTGATGCCCGTCATTTCCGGCCCGTCCTGCGGATCGGGCGTCAGGCCCGCAAGCACCGTCTCGAGCAGCGAAATGACGCCTTGATCATGTGCCGCAGCGATGGGCTGCGGCTCGCCCAATCCGAGCTGATGAAAATCGGCAACGGCGATGTCGTGGTCGAAGCCTTCGGTCTTGTTCACCGCCAAGGTCAAGGGTTTGCCGCTGCGCCTCGCCAACTGGGCCACGAATTGATCCTGAGGGGTGACGCCCGCGCGACCGTCCACCAGCACGATCAGGCGATCGGCCTCGCTGATGGCGCGCTCCGTTTGCGCGATCATCAAGCTCTCGATGACATCGGCATTTTCCACCAGGCCGCCGGTATCAACCACGATGCAAGGCACCTCGGTGCGGCG
Source organism: uncultured Gammaproteobacteria bacterium (assembly GCA_963831765.1). Lineage (GTDB taxonomy): Bacteria > Pseudomonadota > Gammaproteobacteria > Steroidobacterales > Steroidobacteraceae > Bog-1198. The sequence goes on along the minus strand of CAWHRH010000004.1, from coordinate 214,412 downwards.
CGAAAATCCGTATTGACGATCCCGCGTCAGCCCCGGCAGATCCGCGACCAAGGCATCGCGCGTGCCGGTCATGGCATTGAACAGCGTCGATTTGCCCACATTGGGGCGGCCGATCAATGCGATAACCGGCAGCATCGCCTAAGGCGAAGACGGCGGCGGGGGCGCGGCGGCAGGCGGCGGTGTGGCAGTCGGCGGCTCCTCGACGGGCGGCGTCTCCGCGGGAGCCGCGGGCGCAGACGTCTCGGCGGGCGGTGGGCTCGCTGCGGGAGCGGCACTCGCAACGTGTGGAGTGGCTCGATACGCGGCCAACGTGCCGCTGTCGGTCAGCACGACAATGGTATCGCCCTGACCCGCCAGTGGATTGGACACGCGCTGCTGCTTCTTGATGACCTGGCGGGCCACGAGCACGCCGGTGTGCTTGTCCAGCCAGTGCAAATAACCCTGGTAATCCGCAACCACGATGGCCGTGCTGGTCACGATGGGTGCGCTCAAGCCGCGCCGCATGATTTTATTGTTGCGCCAGAGCTCCGAACCGTCGCGCTGGCGCATCGCCACCACGACGCCGTCGGACTCGGTCACATACAGGTTGTCGGCATCCACCGCCAATCCTCGATAGCTCGACATATCGTGCGACCACCAAAGCTGCCCGGAATCGAGGGCCAGCATCGCGGTGCGTCCCTGAAATCCGGCGGCGAACACATTGTCGCCGACCACGTGAACCGCCGAATCGATATCGACGAGCCGATCAAGTTCGGTGCGGCCCTTGGGCGCCGCCAGGACCGTGTCCCAGAGCGTATCGCCGGTATTGAGGGAAACGGCCATGACCTTGCCGTTATCGAATCCGCTGATCGCCACTTCCTTGGCGACGACGGGAATGGCGGTGCCGCGCAAGGTCAAGCGCGGCATTTGCTGCTCCACGGACCAGAGCAATTTTCCCGTGTGGGCATCAAAGCCGTGCAGCCGCCCGTCGACCGACCGGAAGACAATCACGTTCTCGCTGATCGCGGGCGAAGACAGCAGCTCCGAATTGACCCTCGAGCGCCACAGCTCTTTGCCCGTCGATGCATTCAGGGCGATGACGTCGCCCTTGCCGGAGCCGACCACGACCAGGCCGAAGGCCGCCGCCGGTCCCGCCGACAATGGCAATTTGAGTTTCTTGACCCAAACAGTGCGGCCGGTTTCGAGCTTCACCGCCAGCACCTCGCCCTTGTGATTGGCGGCGAATACCACGCTGTTGTCTATTGCCGGACCCAACCCCAGGCGCAGCTGGACCTGCTTGTTATTGCGGCCCACGCCCTCGCCCCAGAGTTTTTTCACCGGCAGAGTTTGCGGAAATTTGACCAATTTTGCCGGCGGCTCGACATCTTTATCCTTGCTGCAGCCGGCGGCGATCAGCAGCGCCGCGAAACTCAAGGGAAGCAATAAGCGCATTTAGGGTTTGGCCTTTTCGTTGGACCCAAGATCGGCAAGTTTCAATTCGAGCATCGCGCTGTCCGCTCCGCTGTCGCCGGCACCCAGCGCAGCGTTGTACTCCTTGATCGCGCCGGGAATGTCCTTCTTGGCGCGCAGCGCGTCGCCGCGAACCTCGTGATATCGACCCGCAAAACTTCCCGGTGTTCCCTCGCCGAGCAGCTTGATCGCATCGTCAGGTTTGCCCTGATCGATCAACACGCGCGCGAGGCGCAGGCGCGCGATCTGGCGCAGTTCGCTGTCCTGGGATTTGTTCATGACCTCGCTCAAGGGCGCGACGGCATCGGCGGATCGGCCGCTGTCCACGTCGATCCGCGCGATCGCCAGCTGCGCCTGATCGGCATAGGGCGAATCCGGGAAATTCTTGATGAGTCCGTCGGCGATCTGCTGTGATTTTTTCTGATCGTTGAGTTGCAGGGCCATGGTCATTTGGCTGAACTGCGCAGCGGCCTGCAACGCACGCTCGTTCTTGTGCGAATCGTAGAATCGATAACCGTAGAACCCGCCGACGCCGATGACCAGTCCCGCCACGATCCACGGCGCATATTCCATGAAGACGCGCTTGACCGCTTCCAGTTGCTCATCATCGGTTAAATAATCTTCAGCCATGATTACCTGCACTCCCCGCCTTAAGACCCAATAAGATGCCGATACGTTCATTGATTCGATCCATGGGGCATTCCTCCTGCGCCGATTCCTGGCGCAATGCCTTGACCGCCACCACTCCGCGCGCCGCCTCGTCGTCCCCCAGCACCAGCGCAAACTAGGCGCCGCTCTTGTCGGCGCGCTTGAACTGGGTCTTGAAGCTCCCGCCTCCCAGATTGATCTGCAAGGCCAGCTGCGGCCACGCGTCGCGCAACTGTTCCGCCAATTTGAAACCGGCGAGTTGCGTGCGTTCCCCGACCAAAACCAAATAAATCTGCGGCCGGCCGCGCGCCGGCGCCAGATTCTGCTTCTCGAGGAGCATGACGATGCGTTCCTGGCCCATCGCCCAGCCGATGCCCGGCGTGTCGACCCCGCCCAGCTGCGCCACCAGGCCGTCGTAGCGTCCCCCGGCGCAGACCGTGCTCTGCGCGCCGAGCGCGTCGGTGGTCCACTCGAACACGGTGCGCGTGTAGTAGTCGAGGCCCCGCACCAGGTGCGGCTCGACATGATACTCGATGCCGGCGCTTCGCAACTGTCCGCACAAGGACTCGAAATGCGCCTTGGACTCCGGGTCGAGCGAATCGAGCAGACGCGGCGCGCCGGCGACGATGCGCTGCATGTCCGGATTCTTGCTGTCGAGAATGCGCAAGGGATTGCCCGTCAAACGCCGCTTGCTGTCCTCATCGAGCGCCGCCGCGTGCGCGCTGAAATAAGCCGTGAGTTCTTCCCGATAAGCGGCCCGCGCGGCCGGCGTTCCCAGGGAATTCAGCAGCAGTTTCAGGCGATTCAATCCCAGGAGTTTCAAGAGTCTCGCGGACAGCAGAATCATTTCCGCATCGACATCCGGTCCTTCGAATCCGAACGCCTCGGCGTCGATTTGGTGAAATTGCCGAAAGCGTCCGGCCTGAGGACGTTCGCGGCGAAACATCGGACCCATGCACCACAGCCGCAAGCGGCCTTCGCGCAACAGCCCGTTCGAAATGACCGCGCGCACGATGCCGGCAGTCGCCTCGGGACGCAAGGTGATGTGGTCCTCGCCCTGATCGACGAAACTGAACATTTCCTTTTCGACGATATCGGTAAAATCGCCGATCGAACGCTTGAACAACTGGGTTTGTTCGATCACGGGAACTCGAAACTCTTCGTAGCCGTAGCTCGAAAAGACCATCCGGGTCACGTTTTCCAGGTATTGCCAGGCCGCGATTTGCGCGGGCAATACATCATGCACTCCGCGCAGGGGCTCGATGATCTTGCTCAAGGGTACCCCGCTTAGCCGGGCGGACGCGCGTTGTGCGATTGCGGGCCGCGCGACTGCTCGGCATGCGAATCGCGCCGCAGGACACCGTCGGCGCCGGCTTCAAAGCGCGCCACGTCGCCCGCGAAAAACTGCGGTCCGATGGCGACCGCACGATCGTTCACTTCGAGTTGCACGCCGCTGCCGTATCCCAGGAACACGCGCATGGGCGCCGTCCCGGCAATATTCTTCACGCTATTGGCCAGCCCATTGCCGGCGAAAATGCGCTTGCCCTGGGCATCGTGAATTTCCACCCAGGAGTCGGCTGAAAAACTCAAGCGCAGGCGAGCATGACCCGTCCCGGCCACTGCGGGCTCATCCACCGGTGCGGCCGCTGCGATATTCGTATCCGCGGCCGCAAGCTGGGAAGGCGCCGGCGGCGCGTCATGAGCTGCGACGGGCGCGCTCAACGCCGAAGCGACCGGACCTGCGTTGGCGATTTTTTCCGGCGCCGCCGCAACGCTTGCCTCGGCCGCGGGAACATGAGCCGCAGGCGCTTTGACGCGCGGATGCCAGGGCCGCCACCACAGTACCAGCAGCAGCGCAAACCCGGCCGCCACGCACGCCGCGATCTGCGGCGGCGACAACGCGTTCACATTCGGAGCATCGGCTCGCGCTGCGAGCAGGAAGCTCGAGACCGTCGATGCAGCCGCGGGTGGCGACGGCGGACTCGAATCGTAGCCTGCGAGAATCTCGGCCGTGGGCAGGCCCAGCAATGCCGCGTACTTCTTCAGGTGGCCCTTGGCATACACGCTGGGACCGATCCGTTTGTAGTCATCCGTCTCGAGCGCGTCGATCACCCAGCGGTCCAGGTGCATCTCATCCGCGGCTTTCTGGGCGCTCAGTCCGCGGCGCTCGCGTTCGGCTTTCAGGCGCGATCCGGGCGGTACCGCGAACTCGCTCATCGATCGACGCCGTTGCGCATATTCTGCGCCTGCTCCGAATTCGGGAATTCGGTCTGAATGCGCCGCGCGTACACCGCCGCCGCCACCGTATCGCCCAGCTTGCGCTGCGCGCGAAAGCCCAGCCACAGGATCTCGGGCGTCGGCGCATTTACCGCCAAATAACGCTGTACGATATCGCGCGCCTCCGCGGCATCGCCGCGCTCGAATGCATCATTGCCCAGCTGCAGCAGGGCTTCGGGCATGTTCGGCCGAATCGCCAGCGCCCGGTTGAAATAGCGGTCCGCATCCAGCACGTTGCCGGCGCTGCGCGCGCACACGCCGGCATTGACGAAGGCCACTTCGGGCGTCGTGTACAGGGGATTGCGAATCACCTCCGCGAACAGCTTTTCCCCGGCAATGTTCTTGCCGGTGCGGCACAAGAATCCCGCGTAGGCGTTTTGGATGTTCGGATCGTTCTTGCCCAAGCGGGTTGCCGTCTCGTACGCGCTTTCCGCCTTCTTCATTTCATTGACGCGCTCGTACACGATCCCGGCCGTGAGTTGCACCGAAGGATTGGTGGGATCTTCGGTCAGCGCCCGCTCGATGCATTCGCGGGCTGTCGCCAGCTGGCCGAGCTTCATGTATTCGAGGGCCAGCTGCATATTGGCGACCGCGGCCTGCGCGGGCTGCTTCTTGTAGGTTCCGCGCACCGGGGCCTGATATGCCGGGGGACTGCTTTTGCACGCCGCCAGCGTCAGCAAGGCCGCCAGCAACGGTATCGCCCAGTATTGCGAAGTATTGCGCCTCATGGAACTTCCGCCGGCGCGCGCGCTGAGTTTGAAATTCTGGAACCGAGCCGTACCAGCGTGCGGTCGGTGACCCTTCCGGCCAGCTGACCGCAAGCGGCATCGATGTCATCGCCCCGCGTGCGGCGTATCGTGGCAATGACGCCGTTGTCGTTCAATATGTCGCGGAACCGGACGATGGTTGCAGCCTCGGATCGGCGATAGCGCGTTCCCGGAAACACATTGAAGGGAATCAGATTGAGCTTGGCCGGGCGGCCCTTCAGCAACCGCGCCAGCTGGCGCGCGTGCTCGGGCTGATCATTCACGCCGTCCAGCATGACGTATTCGAAGGTCACGCTGCGTCCATTTTGTTTGTCGAGATAGTGCCAGCACGCGGCCAGCAATTCGGCGATTCTGTGCTTGCGATTGATGGGCACGAGTTCATCGCGCAATGCGTCGTTCGGTGCATGCAGGGACACCGCCAGGGCGACGTTGCACTCCTCAGCCAGTTTGTAAATCTGCGGAACCAGTCCGGAAGTGCTCAAGGTGACCCTGCGCCGTGACAAATCGTAGCCCAAATCGTCCAGGAATATGCGCATCGCCGGCAGCACGTTGCGGTAGTTGGCCAGCGGTTCTCCCATGCCCATGAAAACGATATTGGTGATGTTGCGGCGGCCCTCGCCCGGCGCGCCATGCGCCGCCGCCAATTCTCGCTGTGCCAGCCACACCTGGCCGACGATTTCCGCGGCGCTCAAGTTGCGGTTGAAGCCTTGCTGCGCGGTCGAGCAAAAGGTGCAATCCATGGCGCAGCCCACCTGGCTGGAGATGCAGAGCGTGCCGCGATCCGGTTCGGGGATGTAAACCGTCTCGATTCCCTGCACTTCGTCCATGCGCAGCATCCATTTGCGCGTGCCGTCCGCGGACCGCTGTTCGGTGACAATCTCCGGAACCGATATTTCGGCGATCTCGCCCAGGGAAGTACGAAACTCCTGCGCCAGATCGGTCATGGCGGAAAAATCCGCGGCACCGCGCCGATAGATCCACTTCATCAATTGCCGGGCGCGGAACGGCTTGGCGCCGAGACGCTCCGCCACGAACGCCTCGAGCTGCGCGCGAGGCAGTCCCAGCAGATTTGTGCGTTCGCCTGACACCCTACCCCCTACTCTCTACCGCTACGCTAGCGCGTACGCGGGCAGAGCTCAATTTCGCGGAAGAAATAGCTGATTTCGCGGGCAGCCGTATCGGGTGCGTCGGAGCCATGAACGACATTCTCATCGATGCTGCTGGCCAGGTCCGCGCGAATCGTGCCCTTGGCGGCTTTCTTCGGATCCGTGGCGCCCATCACCTCGCGATTCTTCGCGATGGCATTGTCGCCCTCGAGCACTTGCACCATCACGGGACCCGAGGTCATGAAGCGGACCAGGTCCTTGAAGAACGGGCGCTCGCGGTGCACGGCATAGAAGCCCTCCGCCTCCGCCTGGGACAGATGCATCATGCGAGCCGCGACCACTTTCAAGCCCACTTGCTCAAAGCGGCGATACACCTCACCGATCAGGTTGCGTCCGACGCCGTCCGGCTTGACGATGGAGAGAGTTCGCTCGATGGGCATTTCTTAAACCTCGCAGGTAATTCGAATCGGGCCCGGGCAAGGGGCCGACAAAGACCGCGAAGTGTACTGGAGCGAGGCCGGCCAAGCAATCTGGATGACGACCGAAGTCACTGTATTACTTGGAAAAACACCCCTTGACCGAGGGACCGATCGAGCCTTTGACGCCTAGACGTTGAAGCTCTCGCCGCAACCGCACTCGCCCTTGGCCTTGGGGTTTTGAAACTTGAATGCCTCGTTGAGACCCTGTTTGACGAAGTCCACCAAAGTACCGTCGATCAACGGCAGGCTCGCCGGATCGACGACAACCTTTACGCCTTGCGCTTCGAAGACCGCGTCCTCAGGATTGATTTCGTCAGCATAATTCACGACATAGGCAAAACCGGAGCAACCGGTCTTCTTGATTCCCACCCGCAGCCCAACGCCGATGCCGCGCTGCGCCAAATGTGTTCGCACCCGATTCGCCGCCGATTCCGTCAATAATATCGCCATACCGCCCTGTCCTCGCAACCATCTCAATAACACAATACATACCACGCCGGCGGGCCGCTCGTACGGAACCAGGGCGCGTTTTTTATTAAGCCTCGTTCACGCGCTGCAAGGCGTCGCGAGCAGCCGCAATCCATGCATCTTCGACTATCAATAGCCGGCCAAGTTTCGGGATGGGTACCCCAAATCGAGCACTCAAGGCATGCACGCTTTCGGGCAGCGCAAGCCTCAAAGCTTGTCCCGGGCGCTTGCTCCACCAGCCAGGCTGCGACGGCGATGGTATGCGGGCAACCGAAGGCCAGGAACCGGGCGGCCTGCAGCCTCTGCGTGTGGACTTGCAAGTCGAATTGCACCCAGGTGCCGATCTCGCACGCTTCCGGCGGCGCCGCGATACGTGCCGGGGCCTGATAACACGCCCGCACCGGCCGGTGACTCGAAGTAGCGGCGCGTCAGTGCGTTGTAGTTCATGTGCCCGCCACCTTTCGCAGGCGGCTCACCTCTCGAGCCATGACCGCGATTGCGATGTCGATGTCAGCGTCGGTGGTCGACCTACCCAAGCCAAAGCGCAAACTGCTCTCGCTCAAACGCTCGGAGCGGCCCAAGGCGCGCAGCACATACGAGGGTTCCGCCAGCGCCGAGGTGCAGGCGGAGCCGGTGGACAGGGCGAGCTGCGGGCGTATTGCGGCCAGCAGACTCTCGCCTTCCACACCTTCAAATGACACATTGAGCAAATGCGGCACGGAGCGCATGGCGCTGCCATTTCGCAGCACGCCGCCCAAGGCGGCCAGTCCCTGCCATAGCCGCTGCTGCAGCCGCGCCACACGCGCGGTTTCGACCGACGAGATCTGTGAGGCCAGCTCGAACGCCAGCCCCATGCCGACGACCTGGTGCGTGGCCAGTGTCCCAGCCCGGAGTGTCCGCTCCTGGCCGCCGCCGAACAGCAAGGGCGTGAACTGTACGCGGCCCCTGGCAGCCTCCTCGCCGCGTTGCGCGACCAAAAGGGCGCCCACACCCTTGGGACCGTACACCTTGTGCGCCGAGAGCGACATCAGGTCGGCTGCGAGACTCGCAAAATGAAGCGGACACTTGCCCATGCTCTGCGCCGCATCGACATGCAGCCATGCACCGCTGCTGCGCGCAGATTGCACCGATGGCAGCGATATTCTGGACCACGCCGATTTCATTGTTGACGTGCATGATGGACACCAGCACGGTGTCCGGCCGCAACGCCTCGGCAACCTGTTGCGGGTCCAATAGCCCGTCGCGGTCCGGAACCAGGTACGTCACCTTCCATCCCCGGCGTTCCAGTTCGCGGCAGGGATCGAGCACCGCCTTGTGTTCGGTACGCGCCGTGACGATGTGACGGCCGCGATCGCGGTAGTACTGCGCGACGCCGAAGATCGCGAGGTTATTGGCCTCCGTGGCGCCCGAGGTCCACAACACCTCATCGGGGGCGGCTCCCACGGCAGAGGCCACCTGCGCGCGAGCCGCCTCGACCAGTGCGGCAGCGTCATCACCGTAAGCATGGCTGGCGGAGGCCGGGTTGCCGAATTCGCTCTCGGAAGTCAGCACCTCGGCCATGCGCTTGGCCACGCGCGGATCGACCGGCGTGGTCGATGCGTGATCCAGGTACACCGCGCGCGTTCATTTGCGGGATCGCTGCGTCGATTGACCCCGCCTGCCCTGCACGGCGCTCAAGATGCCGCGCATGATGTTGAGCTCGTTGCGATCGAGCTGCGCGCGGTTGAACAGTCTTCGCAGGCGTTCCATCAAGTGCCCGGTCCGATCGTCGAAATCGATTTCGTTCAAAACCTCGTTCAAGTGCGCGTAGAAATGCTCGACGTCGCCCGACGGGGCCAGCGGTGTCTCCAGCTGGGTGCGGGAGTGCGGCTGTTCGCGCGCCATCAAGATCTCGTAGGCCGCCAGCTGCACCGACATCGCCAGATTCAACGAACAATAGTCCGGATTGGCGGGAATTCGCACCAGCACATTGCAATGATTCAGATCCTCAGTGGCGAGGCCATAGCGCTCGGAGCCGAACAGCAGCGCGGCGCGGTTCTCCTCCGGCAATGCCACGATGCGGCCGGCGACATCGCGCGGCGTCGTGAACTCCCAGTAATACGAGCGCGGCCGCGAGGTGGTACCCGCGATGAAGGCGCAATCGTTGATGGCGTCAGCGACGCGCGCGACGACGCGCGCGCCTGCCAGAATGTCGTCCGCCCCCGCCGCCAGCGCGATGGCCTCCGCATGCGGAAATGAGCGCGGACGCACCAACACCAGATCGATCGAGCGCCATGTTCTTCATGGCGCGCGCGACCGAGCCGATATTGCCCGGATGGCTGGGATCGATGAGTACGATGCGAACGAGAGCCGTCATGCTTCTGTTATTCTAGCGCCACCTTATGCAACCCCTGCTCAATATTGCGATGCGCGCGGCGCGGCGCGCCGGCGATTTGATCGTGAAAAGCCTGTCGCGCCTCGATTCGCTGAAAATCGACAGCAAGGGCCGCAACGATTTCGTGACCGACATCGACCGCAAGGCCGAAGCGGACATCATCGCGACGATTCACCGCAGCCACCCGCAACACGCCATCCTCGCCGAGGAATCCGGCCGCAGCGGCAAGGACGAATTCGTCTGGATCATCGATCCTCTCGACGGCACCACGAACTTCCTGCACGGTTTTCCGACCTTCGCGGTGTCGATCGCGGTCGAGCACAAGGGCCGCCTGCAGCACGCGGTGGTCTACGATCCCATGCGCCAGGAATTCTTCACCGCCTCGCGCGGCGACGGCGCGCAACTCGAAGGCAAAAAGATCCGCGTCAGCGGTCAGCGCGCCCTGGAAGGTTCGCTGATCGGCACCGGCTTTCCCGTTCCGAGCCGGATCGCACGTCGATGAATATCTCGCCATGCTCAAAGTGATCATGTCGACCGCTGCCGGCGTGCGCCGGCCCGGCGCGGCGGCCCTGGACCTGGCCTACGTGGCCGCCGGACGCCTCGACGGCTTTTGGGAATTCGGGCTCTCCCCCTGGGATAGCGCCGCCGGTACCTTGCTCATTCAGGAAGCCGGCGGCCGCGTCGGCACTCCCATGGGCGCCGAGTACGCCCTGGGTCCGAATATTGTCGCCGGCAACCCGAAGGTGTACGAAGCTCTGCTCGCCGTCATCGGTCCGCTGACGCCCGCGGTTTTGCGCAGTTAGGAGCCGTCCTAGTTCGCGCTGCGCCCCTCGGGCGCGACCCCGCCGATCGATCCTGTGTGCCCGTCATCATGGCGCAGGCGGCTGTGCCTGTAGCCATACGACAGGTACACCAGAATCCCGAGCGCGCTCCATATCCCCAGGCGCCACCAGGTTGCATTGGGCAGCGATGCCGCCATCCCGGCGCAAAACAGCACGCCCATGATCGAGACGAATGCGATCCCCTTGACCCTGAAGGGCCGGGGCAAATCCGGCCGCGTATAGCGCAGCACCCACACCCCGATGCAAACCACGATGAAGGCGACCAAGGTGCCGATCGACACCAGCTCGCCCAGGATGCCGATGGGGAGGAGCCCGGCGGCGGTTGCCGCGGCCGCACCCGTGATCAAGGTCGAGATGTGCGGCGTACGGAATTTCGGGTGCACGGCGCCGAAGAATTTCGGCAGCAATCCATCGTGCGCCATCGTGAGCCAGATGCGCGCCTGAGGGATGATCATCATCAGGATCACCGAGGTGAGCCCGAAGAGCGCGCCCCAAATGACCCAGCTCGACAGCCATGCCAGTTGCGGATGCGATTCCAGCGCCACGGCGACCGGCGCCGCGTCATTCAGATCTTTGAACGGCACCAGGCCGGTCAGCACGCTCGACATGAGGATGTACAGCACGGTGCAAATGGCGAGACTGCCGAGCATCCCGATCGGCATGCCGCGTTGCGGATTTTTCGCCTCTTGCGCCACGGTCGAGACGCCGTCGAATCCGATGTAGGCGAAGAAAATGATGGCCGAGGCCTGGAATATGCCGCTCCAGCCGAATTCGCCGAAGGTGCCGGTATTCGTCGGAATATACGGCACCCAATTGCGCGTATCGACGTAGCGGGCACCGAAGACGATGACGGCTATCACGATGGTCACCTTGATCGCCACGATGATGGTGTTGACCACGGCGGACTCTTTGATGCCCTTGTAGCACAGGGCCGTCGCCGCAATGATGATGGCAATTGCCGGCAGGTTGAGCAACGCGCCCGTGGTATGCACTTGAAAACCCACGTCGGCGGCCGCGAAGGGCGCCGAGCTCAATGAGCTTGGAATGAAGTTGATGCCGTAGTGATCCAGCAGCTTGACGAAGTAGCGGCTCCAGCCCACCGCCACGGTGGAGCAGGCCATCATGTACTCGAGGATCAGATTCCAGCCGACGAACCAGGCGACGAATTCGCCCAAGGTCGCGTAGCTGTAGGCGTAGGCGCTGCCTGCCACCGGCACCATGGCGGCGAATTCGGAGTAGCAAAGTCCGGCGAACATGCAGCCCAGGCCCGCGATGACGAAGGACAGGGCGATGGCCGGTCCCGCATGCTGGGCGGCCGCAAGTCCGGTGAGTACGAATATGCCGGTGCCGATGATTCCGCCGATGCCGAAGGCGATCAGCGACGGAATGCCCAGTGCGCGTTTCAGGCTCTTATCGCGAGGCCTCCTTCTGATAGTTGCCGATCGGCTTGGTGGCCAGCATCCCTTTTATATTCATGTAGCACCGAATGTGGGTTTCAGTGCGCCGACTCTAACGGCTTTCCGCTGGTGCTAGCAAACAATTTGCCCAAACTAGGGAGGCCCGCTCAACTCGCGGGGAAACTCGGGCTCAAGGGCCGCTGCGGCGCCTCAGGTTGATATTCACCCACTCCACGGCCGCCGAGAACGCCATCGCGAAGTACAGGTAGCCCTTGGGGATCTCCAAATCCAGCGACTCTGCGATCAGGGCAACGCCCACCAGCATCAGGAACGCGAGCGCCAGCACCTTGATGGTCGGATAGCGGCTCGATGAAGCGGCTGACCGCCGAGGAGACCACCATCATCACCAGCACCGAAACCACGATGGCCGCCACCATCACCTCGATGTGCTTCGCGAGCCCGACGGCGGTGAACACCGAATCGAGCGAAAACACGATGTCGATGAGCGCCGATCTGGATGATGATGAGCCACAACGAACCCAGCAATTTCGGACCTTGCCGCTGCGGCGTCTTGCCGTTCTTCAGCATGCCGCGAATTTCCATGAGGCTCTTCACCACCAGAAACAGGCCGCCGCCGAACAGGATCAGGTCGCGTCCGGAGATGTCGTTGTGCGACCACGGTAAACAACGTTTCATGCAGCGTCGCCAGCCAGACGATCGAAAACAGCAGCGCGATGCGCGTCAGCATCGCGAACCCCAGGCCGAGAATGCGCGCGCTGCGCCGCCGACCCTCCGGCAGGCGATCGACCAGAATCGACCAGGAAAATGATGTTGTCGATGCCGAGTACGATCTCGAGCATCGTGAGCGTCAGCGAACGACAGCCAGGTCTGCGGATCGGAGAGGATTTCCACTTAAGCTACGGCAGGCCGTCGATCTCTTCGGGTTTCGTCGCCCTGCGCTCCAGCAAATCGTCGGTGCGCAGTCCGATGATCGAGCGCCAACGCAGCGGAAATGTAGATCGATGAATAGGTGCCGGCGATGATGCCGATGACCAGCGCCGCGGAGAAGCCGCGCAATGTCTCGCCGCCGAATATCAGCAGCGCGACGACCACCAGCAAGGTCACGAGCTTGGTCATCAAGGTTCGCGACAAGGTTTGATTGATGGATTCGTCGATGACCTGCGCGATCGAGAGCTTGCGCGAGGTGCGGGCGCGCTCGCGAATCCGGTCGAAGACGATCACGGTGTCGTTCAGCGAATAGCCGATCACGGCGAGCACCGCCGGATATCGCCGTAAGGTCGAAGGTCATCTGCGTCAGACGCAAAAAAGCCCACCACGCAGATCGGATCATGCAACACCGCGAAAATCGCGCCGAGAGCGAGCTTCGGCGTGAATCGGAACAACACGTAAATCAGGATCAGGACCAGAGTGGCGAACAGAGCCCAGCCGCCCTTGACGAAGAGTTCCTGCCCGACCTGCGGGCCGACCACTTCGGTCCGCTGCAGCTTCACGCCGCTGTCGGTCTTGCAGAAGATCTCGAGAATGTGCGCGCCGATTTGATCGCCCTTGGCGTTCGGATCCGGGCGGCAGGCGCACCAAGATGTCGCGCGAGCTGCCGAATATCTGCACCTGCGCACCCGCCACACCCGCCTGGCCAGCCCGGCGCGCAGCGCTTCGATATTCGGCGCCTGCGGAAAATTGGTCTCGACCACCACGCCGCCGGTGAAATCCACGCCCAGATTCAGTCCGCGCACCACCACCAGCCCGAGCGAGGCGACGATCAGCACCGCGGACAGCCCGTACCACACCTTGCGGGTGTTCATGAACGGGAAGCGCGTCACCTTGTGAAAAAATTCCATGTCCTTGATCCTCCGTCGACCCTTAGATCGACAGACGGTCGAGCTTGCGCTTGCCGCCGTAAATGACCTGCACCAGGGCGTGGCTGCCCATCACCGAGGTGAACACCGAGGTGCCGATGCCGAGCACCAGCACGACCGCGAAGCCGCGAATCGCGCCGGCGCCGAACGACCACAACACGACGCCCGCGATCAACGCCGTGACGTTCGAGTCCGTGATCGCCGACAACGCCCGCTCGAATCCGGCCGCGATGGCCGCGCGCGGCGTCACGCCGTTGCGCAACTCCTCGCGAATGCGCTCGTAAATCAGAATGTTTGCGTCCACCGCCATGCCGACGGTCAACACCACGGCGGCGATGCCCGGCAAGGTCAGCGCCGCACCGAACAGGGACAGCAGCGCCGTCAGCAGCACGACGTTGGCCGCGAGCGCGATGTCCGCGATCAGGCCGAACACCTTGTAGTAGATCGCCATGAACAGGAATGCGGCCGCCATGCCGAACACCATGGCCTTGATGCCCTTGTCGATGTTGTCCTGGCCCAGGCTCGGTCCGATGGCGCGTTCTTCCACCGGCGTCAGCGGCGCCGCCAGACCGCCGGCGCGCAGCAGCAGCGCCAGTTCGCGGCCTTCGATCGGATTGACGCCGGTAATCTGAAAGTTATTGCTGAACACGCCGCGGATCGTCGCGCGATTGATGACTTCCTCGGTGGTGCGGTCCACTTCGACGCCCTGCGCATTCTTCTCGCGCGATCGATCGATGAACACCACGGCCATCAAATGCCCGAGATTCTCCTGCGTGTTCTTCAGCATTTTCGCGGCGCCGCGGCTGTCGAGGCCGACCGAGACCGCCGCGCCGTCCTGGGTGTTCGGCTGGAAGGTGGCATCGGTCAACTGATCGCCGGTCACGACCACATCGCGCTTCAGCAGCACCGGCTGCTTCTCGCGCGTGTAGTAAAGCTTCGAACCCAGGGGCACCCGCCCGGTGCTGGCGGCCTCGAGCGGGTTATTGGTCTCATCGACCATGCGAAATTCCAAGGTGGCCGTCTTGCCGAGGATTTTCTTCACCTCGGCCGAATTCTGCAGTCCCGGCAATTGGATGGCGATCCGGTCCACGCCCTCGCGTGCCACCTGCGGCTCCGACACGGCCAGTTCGGGGCTGTTGAGGCGATTGCGCAGAATGACGATGTTCTGCGACACCGCGTAATCCTGGCGTTCCTTGATTTCCTGCGGCGTCAGCTGCAGTTCCAGCGCCGGAGCACCGGCCACCGTGACCTCGTTCAAATTCAGGTTGCGGCTGTCGGCGAGAATCGCCGCTTTCCCTTTGGCAAGGCTTTCCGCGTCGCGAAATAATACGCGCACGTGCGATTGCGGATAGTCGACGACAACGTCCTGGTATGCCGCTCGGGCGGTGCGCAGCGAGGCGCGAAAGTCCTGTTCGCGTCGATCCAGCAACTGCTTCACCGCGCCCCGCACATCGACCTGATAGACCAGGTACACGCCCCCGCGCAGGTCCAGACCCAGCTTTACCGGGGCCAAGCCCATTTGATGCATCCAGCCCGGCACACGCGAGGCCTGCGACAATGCAATGGTGAACTGACTGGGACGGGCCTCGGCAATGAGGTCGCGCGCCTTCAACTGATCCGTGGTGCTCGCAAAGCGCAGCGTCAGACGACCTTGTTCCAGGAACACGCCCGAGGGGGTCACGCCCTTGTCCTTCAAGAGTTGTTCGACTGCGGTCCGGTCCGCCTCGGTGACGGCCACACGATCGGCCGCTAATTGCAGCGCGCTTTCCTCGCCGAACAAATTGGGCAGCGCCAGAAAGATCCCCAATAACACCACGATCGCGACCAGCGCGATCTTCCAGCGCGGATAAGCAATCATGCGCTCTTGACCGTGCCCTTAGGCAGCACCTGGGCAACCTGGAATTTCTGCAGTTTGATGTTCACGCCGTCGGCGACTTCGACGCTCAAGAATTGCTCGCCCACTTCGGTCACCTTGCCCAAGATACCGCCGGTGGTCGCGATTTCATCGCCCGCCGCGATCTTGGAAAGCATCTCGCGCTGCTCTTTGGCGCGCTTGCTTTGTGGTCTGATGAGCAGGAAATAAAAGACCACCAGGAGCAGGCCCGGCAAGAGGAGCGTATTCAAGAGGCTGGGGCCCCCGCCGCTCGCGCCCGCAGCCTGTGCATATGCCGAATTAATGAGGAAATCCATAGTGTTACACTCTTTTTTTGCGGCGCATGCCGCTGCACAAAGCCGCGTAGTATACAGCAGGCAGGCCTATCTGCCTTCAGCGCCTGAAGCCTTCAGGGCTTCGAACTCGGCTGCGTAGCGCTCGAATTGGCCCACCTCGATCGCCGAACGAATCTCGCTCATGAGCCGCTGATAGAAGTACAGATTGTGCACGGTATTGAGGTGGGAGCCTAAGATTTCGCCGCATTTATCCAGGTGCCGCAAGTAAGCGCGCGTGTAGTGCCGGCAGGTGTAGCAAAGGCATCCCTCTTCGATGGGGCCCAAATCCTTTTGATGAGCGGCGTTGCGAATATTGACCACGCCGGTGCGCGTGAACAGATGAGCGTTGCGCGCGTGCCGGGTCGGCATCACGCAATCGAACATATCGATGCCACGGCGTACTGCCTCGATGATGTCCTCGGGCCTTCCAACCCCCATGAGATAACGCGGCTTGAGCTTTGGCATCTGCGGCAGGAGATGCTCGAGGACCCGCTCGCGCTCCGCTTCGGGCTCCCCCACGGCCAGACCGCCGACGGCCAGTCCCGCGAATCCAATCTCCTCCAGTGCCGCGAGCGACGCCGACCGCAATCCTAGGTGGGTCCCGCCTTGAACGATGCCGAACAGGGTTCCCGGCGCATCATCCTCGTAGTATTCGCGAAAGCCGCGCAGCGCCCAACGCATCGACAATTCCATCGATGCCCGCGCCTCCTCCTCCGAGGCCGGATAAGGCGTGCATTCATCGAAACTCATCGCAATATCCGCGCCCAACGTGCGCTGAATGCGCATGGATTCCTCGGGCGACAGAAAGACCGGCGAGCCGTCGACCGGCGAGCGAAAATGCGCGCCTTCCTCGGTGATTTTGCGCATCTCCGCCAGGCTCCACACTTGGAACCCGCCGGAATCGGTGAGGATCGGGCGGCGCCAATGCATGAAACGATGCAGTCCGCCATGGGCGGCAATCACCTCGAGTCCCGGCCGCAAATAGAGATGAAACGTGTTGCCGAGAACGATTTCCGCGCCGACGGCTTCGAGATCCTCCGGCCTCATCGCCTTGACCGTGCCGTAGGTCCCAACCGGCATGAACGCCGGCGTTTCCACCGTGCCACGCGGAAACTCGAGGCGGCCGCGCCGCGCCGCACCGTCCTGTGCCGACAAACTAAATCGCATCATGCGCCTCGGCGCGCCGCTGCGGCGGGTGTCAGAAACATGGCATCACCGTAGCTGAAAAAACGGTAGCGTGCCTGCACCGCATGAGCATAGGCCGCGAGCAGCGCCTCGCGACCTGAGAAGGCGGCGCATAGCATCAACAGCGTCGATTCGGGCAGGTGGAAGTTCGTGAGCAGTGCATCGACGGCGCGAAATCGATAGCCCGGCCTGATGAATATCCGCGTGCTGCCGCGGAAAGGCACCACTCCCCCGATCGATTGCGCCGCACCTTCCTGGCTCGCCGCCGCCTCCAGGCTTCTGACCACCGTCGTGCCCACCGCGATCACGCGTCCGCCTAAGCTGCGCGTCGCGTCGATCGCTGCGCACGTGACCTGCGGCACCTCCAGCATTTCGCCGTGCATTTGATGCGCGTCGATATCCAGTGCGCGCACCGGCGCAAAGGTGCCGGCACCGACATGCAACGTGACGAACGCGCGGCGGATCTGGCGCGCCTGCAATGCCGCAAAAATCGAGTCATCGAAGTGCAGGCCCGCGGTGGGCGCGGCGACCGCGCCCAGTGCCCGCGCATACACCGTTTGGTAGCGCTCCTTATCGCTGTCCACAGCCGCGCGGTCAATATAAGGCGGCAGGGGGACTTCTCCGTGAGCTTGGAAGAATTCCTCCACGTTGCACGAGAACTCCAAGACGAAAAGCTCCTGCTCCCTCCTCACCATTTCCGCGCTGTGTCCGTCCGCGAGCCGCACCAAGGCGCCTTCTCGCAATCCCTTGCTGGTGCGAACATGGACGAGAGCTGTCCGCGGCGTAAGCGCGCGCTCCAGCAACAGCTCGACGCGCCCGCCGCTGACCTTTACGCCGAACGCTCGCGCCGGAATGACCCGGGTGTCGTTAAAGACCAATAGATCCCCGGCTTGCAGCAACGCCGGCAAATCTCGAAATTGCCGGTCTTGGTAGACTCCCGTGAGGCCGTCGAGCGTCAGTAGCCGGCTGGCGGAACGCTCAGCGGCAGGCTGCTGCGCGATGAGCTCCTTGGGTAGCTCGAAGTGAAAGTCGGTGCGCAGCATCGTGTTTGGGCATTCTAACAAGAGCCTCAATCACATATACTGCGCGGCCTGGCATGCCCGAATGGCGGAACTGGTAGACGCGCCGGACTCAAAATCCGGTGGTGGTGACACCGTGTGGGTTCGATTCCCTCTTCGGGCACCAGAATTCAGTAAGCGGCCGAGCGGATCATCAAGACCACCGGCGAGCAGGACAGCGAAATGAAGGCGGCGCTCATCACTCGATATGGCTCGCCCGATGTCATCCGAGTCGCCGAAGTCGCGACACCGATTCCGGCGCCGGACGAAGTCCTGGTCAAGGTTCACGCAGCGAGCGTCAACCGCACCGATTGCGGCGAACTCTCGGCTGTCGTGTTGAGACTGGTCCTGGGGCTTTGGAGGCCCCGACGATCGATTTTCGGAATGGACGTCGCCGGCGTCGTTGAACAAGTTGGCGCGGCTGTGACGCGGTTTCGGATCGGCGACCGGCTGTTCGGCATGTGTCCGAGCCGGCGCAACGGCGCCCAAGCCGAGTATGTCTGTCTTCCCGAAACGAGCCTGATCACAACGCTGCCGGCAAGCATCGCCTTCGACCAGGCGGTCCTCTGCGAAGGCGCCTTCTACGCCAGCGCCACAATGACCATGCCGGTCGTCGGTCCGGGAAAACACGTCCTGGTCTATGGAGCGTCCGGCGCGATCGGCTCGGCGGCCGTCCAGATTGCCAAGGATCGCGGAGCCGAAGTGACGGCCGCGGTTCAAACGCGGCATCTCGATCTCGCCCGATCGCTTGGCGCCGATCAAGTGATCGATTGTTCGAGCGGCGAGTTCGCCCGGCTCGGGCGGCGCTTCGACATCGTCTATGATGCGGTCGGCAAGATGCCCATCCGCCAATGGCGGCGGCTGCTCAAGCCCGAAGGTATTTTCGCGACGACCGATGTTGGACCTTGGTGCCAGAATCTGCTGGCGATGCTGGGCGCTGTTCTCGTGCGCAGCAGGCGGGTGATGATTCCGCTGCCGCGACGGTCAAACGCTCCTCAGTTCCTGGCCGAACTTCGCGACCGAATGGCGGCGGGACGTTATCGCGCGGTCATCGATCGCACCTATCCGCTCGATGAAATCGCCGACGCCTACCGCTACGTCGAAACCGGGAAAAAGGCCGGCATTGTCGTGATCTTGGTCGCCTAGCGGCGGCAGGGTTTAGCTGGCGTTGCAAGTCAGCTAGAATGACTTGGTTGGCTCCTGCGCGCGGGCGCTGCGCACCGGCATGGTCCCTTTTCGGGCACCGGAATTTTTTCAATGGATGACTCTTGAATTTTTGCAGCAACTGCGGCTCACCCGTCGAATTGAAGATCCCCGCCGGGGACCATTTGCCGCGTTTCGTATGCACCAGCTGCAACATGGTGCACTACAAGAATCCGCTGCTGGTCTTGGGCTGTGTGCCGGAATGGCAGAACAAAATACTGCTGTGCCGCCGCGCAATCGAACCGCGCCTGGGGTTTTGGACGGTACCGGCCGGCTTTATGGAGAACGGCGAAACCATGCAGCAGGCGGCCGCACGCGAATGTCAGGAGGAAGCTTTGGCAACGGTCGAAGTCGGATCGCTATTGGCCGTGGTCAATGTAACGCGCGCCCACCAGGTTCACGTGATGTTTCGCGCCCGGCTTCTCGAGCCGAAATTTGCGCCGGGACCTGAGAGCCTGGAGGTTGGCCTGTACGAAGAAGCGCAGGTTCCGTGGTCGGAACTGGCGTTCGCGAGCGGCGAATACGCGCTGCGCCAATACTTCGCCGACCGCAGCGCGGGCCGGGAGGAACATCATTTCACCGAATTGAAAAGCACGCGGCCGAGGGCTGATTCTTGAGGCTGCGGCAGGTAGTATTCGCTGAATCAACTGTAAAACGAGAAGGGTAAAGCATGGCGTTCGTGGTGACGGAAAGCTGCATCAAGTGCAAATACATGGACTGCGTCGAGGTGTGTCCCGTCGACTGTTTCCACGAAGGTCCCAACTTTCTGGTGATCGATCCGGACGAATGTATCGATTGCACCTTGTGCGAGCCTGAGTGCCCGGTCGAAGCCATCTACTCCGAGGAGGAGATTCCGGATGGCCAGGAAAGCTTCAAGCAGCTGAACGCCGAACTTGCAAAGAAATGGCCGGTCATCAGCGAGAAGAAGGATGCGCCGACGGACGCCAAACAGTGGGAAGGCGTGAAGGACAAGGCCAAGCTTCTGGAGCGATGAGCCCGAGACGGCGAGTTCAGCGCTTGGCCAGCTGCAGCTCTTTGAGTTGCTCCACCAGTTCGCGCGGCGGCATGTAGCCGGAAAGGTAGTCGCCGTTCTCGGTCACGATGGCGGGCGTGCCGCGAACCCCGATGTTCTCACCCAGCTCATACTCGCGCTTCACCGGCGTCGGCGAACAGATCTTGTTCATGTCCAGCGCCGCCCCGGCTTTGGCGCGCGTCAACGCGTCGTTGCGATTGGGCGAGCACCAGACGACCTCGGCTTTCCTCCAGCTTTCCGTTCCAGGTCCCGTGCGCGGATAGAACATGTAGCGAACGCGAATACCGAGGCGGTTGAGCTCCGCCATTTCGCTGTGCAATTTACGGCAGTACGCGCAATCGACATCCGTGAAAACCGTGATCGTATATTTGGGATTGGGCGGCGAGAAGATCAGCATTTCCGATTCCGGAACCGCGCCGATCAACGCCACGCGTGCATGCGTGCGCAGCTCCTCGGTCAGGTTATCCCGCGACTTCATGTCATAGAGATTGCCGTCGATGAAATACTTGCCGTCCGCGGTCAGATAGCTGACATCCGCACCTTGCACGAACTCGTAAATGCCCGGAATCGGCGAGGGTCTCAAATCCTCGAGTTTGGTGCCCGCCGGCAGCAACTTGATCAGCGCCGGTCGCGGGTCGGGAGGGGTCTGCTCAGGGGCGGCCGCGCGCACGCTCGCTTGCGAGGTGCAAATGATGCAGCGCAAAAACGGCAAGATATCGCAGCATGCACCGGCTCCATCGATCCTGAGTGTTCGACCCCACGGGTCTTCAGAGGTTCACCGGATTCTAACAGACCGGACTTCAGCCCCGCGGATGATGCTGGGAATGCAGGTCCTTCAACCGTTCGCGAGCGACATGCGTGTAGATCTGGGTCGTCGACAGATCGCTGTGCCCGAGGAGCATTTGCACCACGCGCAGATCCGCGCCGTGATTCAGCAAATGCGTCGCAAAGGCGTGCCGCAAGGTGTGCGGCGACAGTTCCTTCTCGACGCCCGCCTTCTTCGAGTAGCGCTTGATGATGTGCCAGAACGCCTGGCGCGTCATGCGATCGCCGCGCGCGTGTGGGAAACAGATAGTCCGTCTGCCGTTCCAGCAGTATCTCGACCCGGGGTCCCTGCATGAATTGCTGCAGCCACTTGACCGCTTCGTCGCCCAGCGGAATCAATCGTTCGCGATTGCCCTTGCCGACGACGCGCATCACGCCCTGGTTCAGATTCACCTGGTTGTGCTTCAAGCTGACGAGTTCGGAAACCCGCAGGCCCGTGGCGTAGAGAACCTCCAGCATGGTGCGGTCGCGGTGGCCCAGCGGCTCGGACACCGTGGGGGCCTCCAGCAAGGAGTCCACCTCAGCCTCGGTCAATGATTTGGGAAGAGACCGGCCGATCTTCGGCATGGCAATTTGCGCGGTCGGGTCCTGCGTAATCAGTCCCTCGCGCATCATGAAGCGGAAGAATCGGCGGAAACTCGATAGCTGGCGGGCGGTCGATCGGGGCCGCGAACCACCCTCGACGCGGGCGGCAATGAAACCCAATAGTTCGATGCGCGTGGCCTTCAGCAGGGCACTGTCGCGCTCCTCGAACCATCGTGCCAGGGCGGTCAAGTCGGCCCGATAGGCCGCCAAGGTATTTGCAGAAAGACCGCGCTCCATCCAAACCGCATCGAGAAAGCGCTGTAAGGCAGGATCCGCTGGCTCGCGTGCAGTGGGTACCGCCGCGCCCGAGGTGCGTGTATAAACCGTCCGTTTGAGAGCCGTCGCCATAGTTTCTCGCGAAGGGTTAAGCACGAAATAGTGCTGTCCGCGCTATCAGTCCGCAGTATGCGAGGGGTCCCGGGAGGTCGGCGTGACCAGAATCACAGTACAGTTAAGTATTAACATAAGGAGAACCAGATCACAGAAGTGAAGCATTCGTGGCTGCGTGCAGCCCTCCACCTGCCGTACGTGGCGTACTGCGTGGTGTGCTTTGCAGTGTTGGCATTCGATCGTACTGACGATCAACCTCTTTCTGCCGAATCTGCGGCACCGCCGCGCGGTGGCCGGGAAATTCGGGCGCGCTTTCCTGTGGGCAGCCGGCATGCCCTTCAAGGTCGAGGGTCTCGAGCGTCTGCCCCAGGTACCCTGCGTGGTGGTGGCCAACCACGCCAGCTACATCGATGCCATCGCCATCGTGGCGGCCCTGCCGCCCGATTTTGCCTTCGTGATCAAGAAAGAGATGGTGCGCGTGCCGCTGATGGGTCTCTTGTTGCGCCGCCTGGGCTCACAGTTCGTCGAGCGGTTCGACCGGCACAAGGGGGCAAGCGATGCGCGCCGGGTCTTGAAACTGGCCGCGGCGGGCCAATCCTTGATGTTCTTCCCGGAGGGCACCTTCGATGAGACCCCGCGAATCGGCAGATTTCTGGGCGGCGCCTTTGCCACGGCAGCCCGTTCCCAGATGCCGGTAGTCGCCGTCGCCATCCACGGTACCAGGGATGTCATGCCTCCCGGACACGGGGTGTGGGTGCATCGATTGCCCATTCGCGTGGAGATTCTCGAGGTCTTGCCGGCGGAAGGTGCAAGGCACAAGAGCCGCGAGCTGATCGCGCACGCCGTAGGGGTCCCGCTGGCTCCTTAAAGGCGCTTGAGGGCGGCTATACTGTTTGATTCAGTTCGAGGAATACTCATGAACTCAGATCCCGTCGTTATCTTAAGCGCCCGCCGCACACCGGTCGGCGCCTTTCAAGGCGCACTCACCGAGCGTCACTGCGCCCCAGCTCGGAGCGGTCGCGATCAAGGCCGCAGTCACTGATTCGGGTTTGACGTCATCACAAGTCGACGAAGTCATCATGGGTTGCGTGCTCTCCGCCGGTATTGGGTCAGGCGCCGGCGCGTCAGGCTGCCTTGGGCGCCGGGCTACCCGCCAACGTCCCGTCCACGACCGTCAACAAGATGTGCGGCTCCGCGATGCGCGCCGTGATGCTGGGTGCCGACCAGATCCTCGCCGGCTCGGCCCAGGTCGTTGTCGCCGGTGGAATCGAATCGATGAGCAACGCCCCATACCTGCTGCCCAAGGCCCGTGCCGGTTATCGCATGGGCAATCAAGAAGTGATGGACCACATGTTCTACGATGGATTGCAAAGCCCCTGGGACGGACAGCTGATGGGCTGTTTTGCCGAAGCGACCTCGGAGAAGTACGGATTTACGCGCCAAGCTCAGGACGAATTCGCCGCCGAGTCCGTGCGGCGCGCGCTTGCCGCCATCAACAGCGGGCAATTCGCTGCGGAGATTGCGCCCGTCGCCACCAAATCGCGCAAGGGCGAAGTCTTGGTCGACAAGGACGAAACCCCCTTCACGCTCGACATCGCAAAGATTCCTTCCTTGAAGCCGGCATTCAAGAAGGATGGCACGGTCACGGCCGCCAGTTCCTCCGGCATCTCCGACGGCGGCGCGGCGGTGGTGTTGACGCGGGAATCTTTCGCGGGAATGAAGCGCCTCAAACCGCTGGCGCGAATCCTCGGCTACGCGAGCTTTGCGCGCGAGCCCGAGTGGTTCACGTTGGCGCCGGTGGGCGCAATCCAGAAATTGCTGACGCAACTGAATTGGCAGCCCAATGATGTGGATTTGTACGAGGTCAATGAAGCGTTTGCCGTGGTGGCAATGGCAGCGATGAAGGACTTGGGATTGGAGCACCAAAGAGTGAATGTCAACGGCGGTGCCTGCGCCTTGGGGCATCCGATCGGCGCCACCGGAGCGCGGATCTTGACGACGCTGCTCTATGCGCTGAAGGAGCGCGGCAAGAAGCGCGGGATCGCCAGCCTCTGCATCGGCGGCGGCGAAGCGACGGCCGTCGCGATCGAGCTGATTTGATTTCGATCGCAAGCGGTTCGTCGGGCGCAATCGAGACCATTTCGCTCAATCGCCCGGAAAAGCGCAATGCACTGGATGCGGCGACCATCGCGGCGCTCACCGCGGAATTGAAGCGTTGCGCGGCCGATCCTAAGGTGCGTGTGGTGCAAATCACCGGGGCCGGAGAAAGCTTTTGCGCCGGCGCCGATCTGTCCGAAATGCAGGCGCAAGCTCAGGCGAGCGAGGCGGAAAACCTGGAGCACGCGCAAAAGCTCGCCGGGCTCTTAGGGGTGCTGGACTCGCTGCCCAAACCCACGATGGCGCGCGTGAATGGCGATGGCTACGGCGGCGCGATGGGACTTCTGGCCGCTTGCGATATCGTGGTCGCGGCCGAGCATGCCAAATTTGCGTTTACCGAAGTCCGTCTGGGGATCATTCCAGCGGTGGTTTCCCCGTTCGTACTCGCCAAGATCGGCGAGAGTGCTGCACTGCGATATTTTTTGACGGCGGAAATCATGACGGCGGCCACGCTCAAAGAAATAGGGCTGGTCCATGAAGTGGCGGCAGCCTCCCAACTCGACTCGGTCTGCGCAGGCATCACCCGCGCCCTCCTCAAGGGAGCACCTGGTGCGCAGTCGGAGGCCAAGACCTTGATCCGCGACATGGCGGGTAGGCCCCCGGCCGGCAGAGGCCAGGACGCCCTGGACATGGCTTCCCGCCTGGCACGCCTGCGGGTCAGACACGAAGCGCAGGAAGGTTTCAGCGCGTTTTTCGCCAAACGACGGCCAAGCTGGCACCAAGACTAGAAAAAACGGGGCGGGCGTCCTTGCCCAAGCCATGTCCAAATCCCTTGGCCATCCTTAGAAAACGGCTTCCGTGGCCTATATCATGGTTGTCCCCACTAACCAAAGCGACGCAGATCAGCCAATCCCCTCATCCGCTGTCCGCGTGTCGGACGCTCCCTCCCTGCGAGGGGTTTGTGATTTACTTAGCGCCGCATGGGGTGAATTAGAGCAGGCTCAGGGGCCAGTTTGATGAACGAAAGCCAGCGCGATGTCATGGAGTACGAGGTTGCGATCGTCGGGGCGGGCCCTGCCGGTCTTGCCTGCGCGATTCGGCTGAAGCAGCTCAATCCCGATTTAAGCGTCTGCGTGCTGGAGAAAGCCGCGAGTTTGGGGGCCCACTCCCTGTCCGGCGCGGTGATGGAGCCGGGGCCGCTCGATGAACTCCTGCCGCATGGCGCGAGCACGCGCCTGCCATCTGCGTACCGGCGGGGCGCGACGAATTCGCGATTATGACGCGCCGCAAACGCATCAAATTTCCCATCGTCCCGCCGCAGCTGTGGAATCACGGCAACTTCATCGTTTCCTTGGGCCAGTTGATGCCCATCCTCGGCCAGGAGGCCGAGAAGCTCGGCGTCGATGTGTTCCCAGGATTCGCCGCAGCGGAAGCCTTGTTCGACGAATCCGGCGCGGTCAAGGGTATCCGCATCGGTGACATGGGCGTGCTCAAGAACGGCGAGCCAGGTCCCAATTTCACCCTGGGTCCGGAAATTCACGCGAAGATCACGATGTTCTGCGAAGGCTGCCGCGGCAGCGTCTCCAAACAGTTGATCGCGCGTTACCAATTGGACGCCGGCAAGTCGCCGCAGACCTATGGCCTGGGATTCAAGGAATTGTGGCAATTGCCGCCGGGCAGAGCGCAGCCAGGACTCATCGAGCACACCTTCGGATGGCCGCTCGACAGTCGCACCTACGGCGGCAGCTTTGTCTATCACCTCAACAATGATCGGGTGTACGTCGGCTTCGTGGTGGGCCTGGACTACGAGGATCCGCGACTCAAACCCTTCGAGGCATTCCAGCAATGGAAAAACCACCCGCACGTCAAGAAGCTGTTGCAGGGCGGAGAAATCGTTTCGGGTGGCGCACGCACCATCATCGAGGGCGGTTATCAATCGACGCCGAGGCTGGAGATGCCGGGCGCCCTGCTCGTGGGCGACGCCGGGGGAACGCTCAACATGCCCAAGATCAAGGGCATTCATCAGGCCATTCGCTCCGGGATGACCGCGGCCGCGCATTACGTAGAAACCGGCCGCAGCGCGGGCTTCGACAAACGCTGGCGCGAATCGGCCGGCGGTCGCGAGCTGTATCGGGTGCGCAATTTCCGGCCCGGATTTCGTCGCGGCTTATGGCTCGGTCTTGCCAACGCCGTGCTGGAGACGCTGACATTCGGCAAATTGCCCTGGACGCTCGCCAATCACGCTGACGATACGGCGCTCAAGCATCTGAACGACTATGCCTCCCCCGATCGCGATTGGGGCGAGCGCGATCTGCCGCCGCGCGATCGGGTTGCATTCGTCTTCTTCGCCGCCACCACGCATGATGAGTCCCAACCCGTGCACCTGCATGTGGCCGACACCACGCTGTGTGCCACCCGTTGCATCAAGGACTTCGGCAATCCCTGCACGAATTTCTGCCCCGCGAACGTCTATGAAATGATTGCCGACGGCAACGGCGGCCAAAAACTGCAGATCAACGCATCGAATTGCGTTCACTGCAAGGCATGCGACATCAAGGAACCGTACCCCGGGCAAATCACCTGGACGACACCCGAGGGTGGTTCGGGCCCCAACTACCAGAGCCTCTAGGAACCGGCGCCGGTTGTCTTACGAACCCAAGTCCATCGCCGCGCGCCTGCGGGAAGACATCGCGGCCCATCGACTTGAATTCGACCCCGTTCAAGAGCAGGCCGCAGCGCGGCTCGATGAGTTGCGCGCGCAGCTGTCGATGCGGTCGCAGTCCTGGGGGCACAAGCTGCGCGCGCGATTCCCATCGCTCCTGAACCGCGCCGCCGTCGCGCCGGTTCGCGGTCTTTATCTCTGGGGCGGCGTGGGCCGCGGCAAGACCCTGCTGATGGATTTGTTTTATGAGTCGCTGCGCGCTCGCACCGCTGAGCGCATGCATTTCTATCGATTCATGCGTCAGGTCCACTCGAGGCTGCGCGGCGTCAAGAATCGCAGTGATCCACTGGAGCTGGTGGCGGCGCGCATTGCAGCGCGCGTGAGCGTGATTTGCCTGGATGAGTTCTTCGTCTCGGACATCGCCGACGCCATGATCCTGCTGGGACTTATTCGCCGGTCTATTCCGCCGCGGCGTGACGCTGGTCTGCACCTCCAATATCCCGCCGCAGGATTTGTACAAGGACGGGCTGCAGCGGCAGCGATTTCTTCCGGCCATCGAGTTGCTCGAGTCCCACATGGATGTGCTGCATCTGGATGGCGGCATCGACTATCGTCTGCGCCAGCTGGAGCAGGCCCCGACGTACTTGGACTCTAAGCTGCCCGGCACCCAGGCTCTGCTGGCGCAGCGATTCGCGGCCCTGGCCGGCGCGAGCGCCTCAGGTCCCGCGACGCTGTCGGTGGAGGATCGGCCGATCGCGGCGCGAGCCACCAGCGCGGGAATGGTCTGGTTCGAGTTCAAGGACATTTGCGAGGGACCGCGCAGCCAAAACGACTACATCGAGATCGCGCGCCTCCATCACACGATTTTCATATCGAACATTCCCGTGTTTCGCAGCGGCGACGACAATGCAGCACGCCGCTTCATCATGCTGATCGATGAATTCTACGATCGCAACGTGAACATCGTGGTATCGGCGGCCGCCGCGCCGGGCGCGCTGTATCACGGCGAGGCGCTGCGCACGGAATTTCTGCGCGCCTCGAGCCGGCTCATCGAAATGCAGACTCAAGCCTACCTGGCCGGTCAACACCGTCCCTGAAATCCGCGCGGCCTGGCATAATTCGCGCATGCGCAACGTCGCCGAATTCAAAATCCAATACCGGCAGATCCTCGACCCGCGAGGCAACGCGGTCGCCACGCTGCCCGCCTTCGCCACGGACGCGGCCGAACTGAAGCGCATGTATCACGCCATGATGCTGGCGCGCACTTTCGATGCGAAATGCGTGAACCTGCAGCGCACCGGGCAGTTCGGTACCTACCCTTCGTGTCTGGGACACGAGGCCACGCATGTCGGAGTCGGCGCGGCCATGCGGCCGGAGGACGTGCTGGCGCCGGTGTACCGCGAAGTCGGCACGCAGCTGTGGCGCGGCGTGACCATGGGCGAAATACTCCTGTACTGGGCGGGAGACGAGCGCGGCAATGATTTTGCGATTCCACGCGGCGATTTTGCCTGGTGCGTGCCGATCGCCACCCAGACCTTGCACGCGGCCGGGGCCGCCATGGCATTTCAGATACTGAAGCAACCGCGCTGCGCGCTGGCCTACATCGGCGATGGCGGCACGTCCGAGGGCGCGTTTTACGAAGCGCTCAATCTGGCCGGTGCCCGCAATCTGCCGGTGGTGTTCGTCATCGTCAACAACGGCTGGGCGATCTCCGTTCCCGTGGCCGCGCAGACCGCGGCGCAAACGCTGGCGCAAAAAGCCATCGCGGCCGGCATTCCCGGCGTGCAAGTCGACGGCAACGATGTCATCGCGGTGCGCCAGACGGTTGCCGAGGCGCTCGAGGTCGCGCGCCGCGGCGCGGGCCCCACCGTGATCGAGGCGCTGACCTACCGATTGAGCGATCACACCACGGCCGATGATGCGAGCCGCTACCGCGGCGAGCATGAAGTCAAGGAAGCCTGGAATCTCGAACCGATGATCCGCTTTCGCGAATTTTTGAGCCAGAGCGCACTCTGGGATGCCGCCCAAGAGACGCGCTTGCAGCAAGAATGCGCCGAGCAGGTCGACGCGGCGGTGCGCACTCATTTCACCCAGGCGAAACCCTCGCCGGATGCGATGTTTGAGCATTTATTTTCCGAGCTGCCGTTGCACCTGCAAGAGCAGCGCGCAACGGCGCGCCGATACGCCGCAAAATCCAGCGGTCATTGATGGCGAAAATAACCATGATCGAAGCCATCGCGCTGGCGCATGGCTGGGAAATGCAGCATGACGCGCGCGTCGTCGTGATCGGGCAGGACGTCGGCGCGAACGGCGGCGTGTTTCGCGCCACCGCCGGGCTGCAGGAGCGCTTCGGCAAGGACCGCGTGCAGGACACGCCGCTCGCCGAGGCGACGATCGCGGGCATGTCGGTGGGCATGGCGACTCATGGATTGAAGCCGGTCGCGGAAATCCAGTTCATGGGATTCCTGTACCCCGCGCTGGATCAGATCGTGAATCACATGTCGCGCATGCGCAATCGTACGCGCGGCCGCTTGAGTTGCCCGGTTGTCATCCGCATGCCGCATGGCGGCGGCATTCATGCGCCGGAACATCATTCCGAGAGCACCGAATCCATGCTGTGCCACATTCCCGGCATCCGCGTCGTTTGTCCGTCCTCGCCGGCGCGCGCCTATGGGCTGCTGCTGGCGGCCATCCGCGATCCCGACCCCGTCATGTTTCTGGAGCCGGTGCGTCTGTACCGTGCGGTGCGCCAGGAAGTGCTGGATGACGGCCGGGCATTGCCGCTCGATGCTTGCTGTATTTTGCGCGAGGGCAGCGATGTGACCATCGTCACGTGGGGAGCAATGACCATCGAAACGCTGCGCGCCGCCGTCGAACTCGACACTCGCGGCATCAGCGTCGAGGTCATCGATCTATGCCACCTTGAGTCCAATCGACATCGAGACCATATTGGAGTCCATTGCCAAGACCGGCCGGCTGGTGATCGTGCACGAGGCCGCCCGCAATGTCGGTGTGGGTGCGGAAATTGCGGCGCTCGTCGCGGAGCACGGCCTCTTCGATCTACAGGCGCCGATCCGGCGCGTGGCGGGCTTCGACACCGTCGTGCCGCTGTTCCAACTGGAGCATGATTACATTCCGAGCGCGCAGCGCATCATCGACGCCGTGCAGCTTACTTTGACGGAAGGCTCATGAGTACATTCAAGCTTCCGGATTTGGGCGAGGGTCTGGCCGAGGCCGAGATCCTCGAATGGCACGTGAAGGTCGGCGATCATGTGCGGGTCGATCAACCCATGGTCTCGGTGGAAACCGCCAAAGCGGTGGTCGAGGTGCCGGCGCCCTTCAGCGGCGTGGTGACCGCGCTGCGCGGCGCGCCCGGCGACATCGTGCCCACCGGTGCGCCGCTCATCGAGTTCGACTCCGGCACCGTCGTCGGCAGCATGCCGGCGACCAGCGACGAAGAATTCGTCGAACAGGCCGGCGCTCTGCCCGCGCGCGGCGCGGCCAACGGCAACGGCGGCGGCCGCGCGGTGCCCGCGGCCCGGGCGCTCGCGAAGCGCCTGGATGTGGATCTCAGGCGGTCGCTCAGGCAGCGGCCGCGGCGGATTGATCACGATCGACGATGTCCTCGCGAGCGTCGATACGTTGGGCGCCAGGAGCGCGCCCGCGGTGGCCGGCGGCGCGCCCGAATCCCTGCGCGGCATGCGCCGCGCCATGGCGCAGAGCATGTCGCTGTCGCGCGATCAGGTATCCGGCAGCACGGTATGCGACGACGCCGACATTCACGGCTGGACCCAGCGGCGCGATTACATGCTGCGGCTGATGCGCGCGATGATCTTCGCCTGGCGCGCGGAGCCTGCCTCGAATGCCTGGTACGATTCGGAGAGCCTGTCGCGAACGCTGATCGCCCACATCGACCTCGCGATCGCCGTCGATACGCCCGGCGGACTGATCGTGCCGGTGGTGCGCAGCATCGAAAGCAAGACGCCGGAACGAACTGCGCGCCGCCATCGCCGCGCAGAAAGGAGCCGCGCACCAACGGCGCACGGCCGCCGAGGATTTGCGCGATTTCACTTTGATGCTGTCGAATTTCGGCACCCTCGCCGGCCGCTACGGCATCCCCCTGGTGGTGCCGCCGGCAGTCGCGATTCTGGGCGCGGGCAAGAGTGCGCGAGGATGCCGTGGTCGTCGCGGGCAGTGTGCAGGCGCGCCTGCGCATGCCGCTGTCCTTGAGCTTCGATCACCGCTGCATCACGGGCGGCGAGGCATGCCGCTTCCTCGCGGCCGTCATCGCCGATCTTGAAAAGCCGGACTAACGCAAGGCAACTCCATGTATCAGGTTTCCTCGGAACAACATCGCAGCATCGTTGCGGCGATCGTGCGCAGCCCGAGTCGTCCGCCCAAATCGCTGCGCCAGCTTTGGACTGGCGGCGGTTTCCTGCAGACTTACTTTGCCAACGTCGACGCCCAGCGATCTCGCCGATCGCGATCCGAACGAGCTTGCCGGCGCGGCGCTCTCGCACCTTGAGTTCGCGACGCAGCGGCGGCAGAACCGCGCTGGTGCGGGTGTTCAACCCCACCTTGCGCGAGCATGGCTTCGTCTCGCCGCACACCATCATCGATGTGGTCAACGACGACATGCCCTTCCTGGTGGATTCGATCAACCTCGCGCTGACCGAGCGGGCGCTCACCCTGCACTTTCTGGCGCACCCGATTTTTGCGGTGGCGCGCGACCGTTCGCGGGACTCTGCGCCGCTGCAGCCAGCGCGGCGATGCCGCCGCCGGGCACGAAGCAGCGCCTGGAATCCTTTCAGCACGTCGAGGTGGACCGGATCGTCGATCCGGCGGCGCTGAAATCGCTGGCGGCGCAGATCGAGCGCAGCATGCGCGACGTGCGCGTGGCGTGCGCGGACTGGGCGCGCATGCAGGCTGCCGCGCGCCGCGCCGCCGGGACTTGAGCGCCTGAGCGCGCGTTCGATCCCACCGAGTTGAGCGAGACCTGCGCGCTGCTCGAGTGGATGGAGAATCGCCACTTCACCTTTCTGGGCTACCGCGAATACCGGCTGGCGGGGCGCAAGGGCCGCGAATTTCTGCAGCCGGTCAAGGCGACGGGCCTCGGCATCCTGCGCCGCGGCCACAGCCATTCGGAGAGCACGAATCGCATTCTGCCGAGCGACATCCGCCGTCAAAGCCGCTCGCGCGATCTGAGTCTCGTCACCAAGGCCAATTTGCTCTCGACCGTGCATCGGTCCGGATATCTCGACTATGTCGGCATCAAGAACTTCGACGCCAAGGGCCGCTTGATCGGCGAGCGGCGCTTCCTGGGCTTGTGGACCTCGGCGGCCTACAACAGCAATCCGCGCGAGATTCCGCTGCTGCGCCAGAAAGTCGCGCAGGTGACCGAGCACTTCGCGCTGGCGCCCGACAGCCACGACGGCAAGGCGCTGCAGCACATACTCGAAACCTTTCCGCGCGATGAACTGTTCCAGGCCGAGTGTCGCGAACTCAACCGCATCGTCACCGGCATATTCGGCCTGCAGGATCGGCCGCGGGTGCGCGTGCTGCTGCGCCGCGATCCATTTCGCCGGTTTTATTCCTGCCTGGTGTTCGTGCCGCGCGAGAAATACAACACCCAGGTTCGCCAGCGCATCGAACGGGTGATACGCGAAGCATTTTCCGCCTCCAGCATGGAATCGCAGGTGCAGATCGCGGAATCGAATCTCGCGCGCATCCACATCGTCGCCCGCACCTCGCCGGATGCGAAAATCCACGTCGATGCCGACGGCTGGAGCGGCGCGTCGCCGCGGCGGTGCGCTCCTGGCTGGATGCCTTCAAGGCTGCGCTGCTGGCGCGCTTCGACGAAGCCTACGCACTGCAGCTGTTCGACAAGTATGCGCAGGCCTTTCCCGCCGCCTACACGGAGGACTTTCAGGCCGACGCCGCCGCCCTGGATGTGTCCTTCCTCGAGGCGGTCGAGAAGGAGCCCGCCGCGCCTGCATCTGGACATCTACCGGCCGGACGCCGGGCGCAAGGACAAGTTCTTTCTCAAGATCTTCCGCGTGCCAGGATGCGATTCCGATTTCCGATCTGCTGCCGATGCTCGAGAACATGGGCCTCAAGGTGATCGCCGAACGGCCCTATGAACTCGAATTCCCGGGGCCGCGGCGCGCCTGGATTCAAGATCTGGAACTTCGTCATGCAGGCGCCCGCCGGCGATCGCCTTCGAGGCGCTGGACCGCGAGATCAAGAGCGCATTCACCGCGGTGTGGACCGGCCGCATGGACAGCGACAGTTTCAATCAGCTGACCCTGTCGGCCGGTATCCCGTGGCGCATGGTCGACGGTGCTGCGCGCCTATTGCCGCTACCTGCTGCAAACCGGGCTGCCCTTCAGTCAGGGCTACATCGCGCAGGTGCTGGAGAACAATGCGCCATTGCCCGGCTGTTCGCGGATCTGTTCGCTGCGCGTTTCGATCCGCGCCTCGTCAAGCGGCGGCGCGGCAGAGATCCCTCACCCGCCTCGAGCCGCGACATTCTCGGCGGCGCTCGAGGAGGTGACGCGCTCGGACGAGGATCGGATTCTGCGCGCCTTGTGGAATGCGCTGTCCGCCACGGTGCGCACCAACGCCTATCAAACCGACGCCGCGGGCCAGCTCAAGGAATATCTGTCCTTCAAGCTCGAGAGCCAGCAGCTGCGCGAATTGCCGCTGCCGAAACCGCTGTTCGAGATCTTCGTATTCTCGCCGCGCATGGAAGGCGTGCACCTGCGCATGGGATACGTCGCGCGCGGCGGCATCCGCTGGTCGGATCGGCGCGAGGATTTTCGCACCGAAGTGCTCGGGTTGATGAAGGCGCAGCAGGTCAAGAACACGGTCATCGTGCCGGTGGGCGCGAAGGGCGGATTCGTCGTCAGGCGCATGCCGGCCGAGCGCGAGGCGCAGCAAGCCGAGGTGATCGCCTGCTATCAAACGCTGATCCGCGGACTGCTCGACATCACCGACAACATCGTCGACGACAAGATCGTCCCGCCGCACCATGGTCGTGCGCCACGACGGCGACGATGCCTATCTCGTGGTGGCGGCGGACAAGGGCACCGCCACCTTTTCCGACATTGCCAATGCCATTTCCGAGGAATACGGCTTTTGGCTCGGCGATGCCTTTGCCTCGGGCGGCTCGGCCGGCTACGACCACAAGAAGATGGCGATCACCGCGCGCGGCGCCTGGGAATGCGTGAAGCGCCACTTCCGCGAAATCGGCGTCGACATCCAGAGGCAGAACTTCACGGTCACCGGCATCGGCGACATGGCGGGAGACGTGTTCGGCAACGGCATGCTGCAATCGCCGCACATCCGCCTGGTCGCGGCGTTCAATCACCAGCACATCTTCATCGATCCCGCAGCCGGACCCGCGCGTTCGTTCGCCGAGCGCCAGCGGCTGTTCAAGATGCCGCGCTCCTCCTGGGAGGACTATTCGCGCGCCGCGATCTCCAAGGGCGGCGGCGTGTACTCGAGGTCCGCCAAGAGCCTGACCCTGTCGCGCGAGGCGCAGGCGCTGCTCGAGATTCCCGGCGCAGGTCACGCCGAACGAGGTCATCAAGGCCATCTTGAAGGCGCATGTCGATCTGCTCTGGAACGGCGGCATCGGCACCTACGTCAAGGCGAGCCAGCGAGAGCCACAGCGATGTCGGCGATCGCAGCAACGATGCGGTGCGCATCGACGCCCGCGAACTGAACTGCAAGGTGATCGGCGAGGGCGGCAACCTCGGCGCTGTCGCAGCTCGGGCGCATCGAGTTTGCGCGGCGCGGCGGCACGGCTCAACACCGATTTCATCGACAACTCCGCCGGCGTGAACTGCTTCGGACGTCGAAGTCAATTTGAAGATCCTGTTGAACGGCGCGGTGCGCGCCAAGCGAAATCACGCGTGCCGGCGCGCGATCGGCTGCTGGTGCAGATGACGGACGAAGTGGCGGCGCTGGTGTTGCGCAACAACTATCTGCAGGGCCAGGCCATCAGCACCGGCGAATTCCAGTCCAAGGAGCGCTTGAGCGAAAGCGCC
Organism: uncultured Gammaproteobacteria bacterium; assembly: GCA_963831765.1. Classification (GTDB taxonomy): domain Bacteria; phylum Pseudomonadota; class Gammaproteobacteria; order Steroidobacterales; family Steroidobacteraceae; genus Bog-1198. The sequence goes on along the minus strand of CAWHRH010000004.1, from coordinate 179,491 downwards.
TACGTGATCCGCGCCCTCGAGCGTTCCGGCGATCTGAACCGCAGCCTGGAGTTCCTGCCGACCGAAGAGGAAATCGCCGAGCGCCGCCAAGCCGGCGAAGGACTGACGCGTCCGGAGCTCGCCATCACCTTGAGCTACGGCAAGATCTGGCTGTACCGCGCGCTGATTCATTCCAACGTGCCCGAGGATCCGTACCTGTCGCGCCGAACTCAACCGCTACTTTCCGGCGCCGGTGCAGAAGCGCTTCGCGCGCGCGCATCAAGCGCCATCGGCTGCGGCGCGAGATCATCGCCACCGCGATCACCAACAGCCTGATCAATCGCATGGGGCCGGTGTTCCCGGTGCGCGCGCAGGACGACACCGGCGCCGATCCGGCGGCCATCGCCCGCGCCTACAGCATCGCGCGCGAGGTGTTCGCGGTGCGCGATATCTGGTCGCAAATCGAGGCGCTCGACAACCGCATTCCCGCCGCCGTGCAGTACACGGCGATGTTCCAGACCACGCGCCTGCTGCGGCACATGAGCTACTGGCTGCTCGAAAACCGGCGCGACGATCTGGACATCAAGCGCGCGGTATCTGCGCTATGCCGCCAAGGTGGCGGAGCTGTTCCACGAACTGCCGGGCGTTCTCGGCGTCACGCAGCAGGCGCGCATGAGCGCGCTGCGCTCGCAACTCGTCGAGCAGCAGCGTGCCCGAATCAGCTGGCGGGCGAATCGCATCCCTGGAGGAGCTGCACTGCGCGCTGGACCTGGTCGAGGTCGCCATGGCGGCGCGCGTGCGCGATAGGCTACGCGGCCCAGGCCTACTTCGACCTCGGCGAGCGCATCGGACTGACGTGGATCAAGGAGCAAATCGAGGCTTTGACCGCCGACGGTCACTGGCAGGCGGTCGCGCGCGGCACGTTGCGCGACAATCTGTACGCACTGCAACGCAGGATCACGCTGGCGGTGCTGGAATTGCAAGGGCAGAGACCCGGCGGCGCGCGTCGATCAATGGCTGTCGCGTCATACCGCACCGGTCGAGGCGCTGAAGCGGCGTGGTGGTGGACCTGCGGACCGGCTCGCCGCCGGACTTCGCGACGCTGTCCGTCGCGTTGCAAGCGGTCAGGCGCCTCGCCCAGGATTGATGTAAAGATGCTGCAACCCATCGAGTTCGGCGCGAAGTACCTGCAAGGCCGCATCGATCGGGAGATCGTGCTCGCCAAGCACATGGGCATCGTCGTCGAAGCGGCCGACGATGACGCGGCTGGTGCTGCGTGCACCGCTCGCGCCGAATGCGAACCACAAGGGCACCGCATTCGGCGGCAGCCTGTATTCGCTCGCGGTGTTGACGGGTTGGGCCTGGCTGACGCGCGATCTTGCCGTGCGCAAATTCGATGCGGCCGACGCGGTCATCCAGGAATCGAACATGCGTTTTTTGACTGCCCGTGCACGGCGAAATGCGTGCCAGCGTCGAGATTCCCGCCGGCCGCCGAGGTCGATAAATTTCACAAGATGCTGTCGCGTGCCGGACGCGGACGAATCCGCTTGCGTGTGCAGATGCGGCACGGCGAGAGCGTGGCGGCGATCTTTGACGGCGTATTTGCGGCGGCAATGCGCCGCGAGGAGAGCTAAGTGCCCGGAAAATTGATCCTGGTGCGGCACGGCCAGAGCATCTGGAACGTCGAGAATCTGTTCACCGGCTGGCACGACGTCGACTTGAGCGATCAGGGACGGCTGGAAGCGGCGCAGGCCGGACGCGAGCTGCTGGCGGAAAAGCTCGAACCGCAGATTGCCTTTACGTCGGTGCTGAAGCGCGCGATCCGCACGCTGTGGCTGATCCTCGACACCACCGATCGCATGTGGATTCCGGTGGAACGCAGCTGGCGCCTGAACGAACGCCACTACGGTGCGCTGCAGGGGCTCAACAAGGCGCAGACGGTCGAGCAACACGGCGAGGCGCAGGTGAAGATCTGGCGCCGCAGCTACGATATTCCGCCGCCGCCGCTCGAGCTCGATGACCCGCGGCATCCGCGCTTCGATCCGCGCTACGCGGATGTCGATCCGCAACTCCCTGCCCGCCGCCGAATCGCTGAAGGACACCCTGTCGCGCGTGCTGCCCTATTGGGAGTCGCGGATCGTGCCGGAACTGCGCGCCGGCAAGAACGTGCTGATCGTCGCGCACGGCAATTCGCTGCGCGCGCTGGTGAAAATGCTCGACATGATGTCCGAGAGCGACATCGTCGAGTTCAACATCCCGACCGGCGTTCCCATGCTCTACGAGCTCGACGAACAAATGCAGCCCGTCGGCCGGCGCTTTCTCGGCGATCCAGCTGCGATTGCGGCCGCGCAGGACGCGGTGCGGCGCCAGACCGAAAAGAAATAGGAATTCGCCGTTGCCGCTATGAATCCGCGGCGACGGTCACCTTGATGCCGGACAACGCTTCGGTGAAATCGACCTGACAGGAAAGCCGGGAAGTCGGCTTCGCGAAAATCCGGCAGTTCATTCAGCAGTTCCAGCTCGTCGCTTTGCCGCTTCGGCAGGCGCGCCAGCCCACTGTTCATCGACGTAGATGTGACAGGTGGCGCAGGAGCAAAGACCTCCGCAGATCGCCGCGACGCCGTAGTCGAGCTCGCGCAGGATCTCCATGATCTTCAAACCGGTCTTTGCCTCGATCTCATGCTCTTTGCCGTCGCGATCCACCACAATCATCCGCGCCATCAAAACCTCCGTTGGCTCCCTCAGCGCTAATCTCAGGCGGCGTAGTGTGCCGGAAGGCGCAGGCGCGCGTCGAGCTGCCTCGCGCGCGCGCCAATCAGACCCGACAGGGCTCGCGCCGTCGCGGTCCAAGTAAAGTTCGCTCCACAGCAAGCAGACGTAGTCGTACAGCCAGGCAAGCAAGCTGAAGCGCGCCCAATCGTTCGCGCGTCGGCGCGCTTCCCAGGTAGCTCGCCAGCAGCATCCGCCGGGCTGCGCCGTCGAAATCGTTGTTGGCGCTCCAACCCGCCGAGATCCCAAAACGGATCCGTGACGTGGGCATATTCCCAGTCGAGCAGCAGCAGGGAATCAGCGCGCTTCGATCAAATTCTGGGCGTGCAGATCGCTGTGGCACACGACACCCGGCAGTGCTGCGGCAGGCTCGTGCCAGCCCAGCTGCGCGCCGATGCGGCGGTCCTGCAGAGCAGGATCCGCCGCATCTGTGCGGCCTCGCGCGAAAGCGCCGCACGATAAATCTCGATCCATGTGCACGGGTTCAGCGGCCCGCGCCGGCGCCGGAACAGGCGAGGCGTGTACCCGCCGCAGCAAGTCCGCCAATCCTTGCGATGTGCGCGAGCGCTCTGCACCTCGCGCCGAGGTCCAGGGGCGGCCCTTGATCCAACGCGTCACCAGGACTCCTCGCTCGGGCATCGGAGTACACAAGCGGCGGCGCAAGATCCGCGCGGCGCTGCCGCCTCCAGCACCCGCGCCTCCCACGCAATGATCCAGCCCGAAGTCGGCCGGATGTCCGCCGCCACCTTGCAGTGCGTAGGCGGCGCCGTCGCGCATGACTTGATACGTCTCACTGACCAGGCCCGCGCCCAAGGGTTCGACACCTCACGCTGCCCGCGCCCGGCACGAGGCGCGCGGCCCAGCGCTCGACCTCACCCGGCTGCATACGCCACGCGGCAGGCTGCGGCGCCATTCGCGCATGCCGATCACGATCAAGACCAGGATACACGCCATAAAGCAGCATCGTGACGTACAGATGCCGCGTGAAGTACAGGCACGCGCTGGCCGAATCGATCACCAGCCACCAATACCAGTTCTCGATACACCTTGCGCGCCACCAAGAAGGTCGCGAAGACGCTGGACCAGGTCACCATGGAATCGATGAAGGGCCACGCCGCGGGCGTGAAGCGCGCCAGGAAAATACCAGTTGACGCCGACAGCGCGACAATCCCCGCCAATGCCAGCGCATGCCGGCAGCGGCGGCCAGCGACATACCGCGAGCGCGCCGCCGTCCCTGCCCTGCCGCCACTGCCAGAAGCCATACACCGCCATGGCGGCATAAAAGCGCATTCAACACCGACTCCATGTAAAGTGCGCGCCGTGAACAACACCCACACATAGAGACACGAACTGACGAAGGCCGCGAGCCCAGCAGCTCAGACCGCTGGCCGAATCGCCAGCAGCAGGTAGGCCACCGCGAGCGCGGCCGCGAAGAGTTCGATCCAGCTCGTGTCGTGCCAGGCACTCACGAGCTGGACCGATAGGTCGTGGATCACGGTCGGCGGCGCCAGACCCGGCAGCACCTTCATGACGAACACCAGTTGCGGTCGGGTCGGCGGCCGAGCGGGTCATCTCCTCGCGTCAGAACGCCCATCACCTGATCGAGTGGTCCCCAGATTTGCGTCGCCAGCGTGTTGGTCTTGCACGATCAAACCTGGATGCGTATTCAAGCGGTCGATGAAGGCCTGGATGGGCGGGCGATAGTCTGCCGGTCAACGGGATACATGCTGATTTCGACGGCAACGCGCATAGATTACCTGCTCCCTACGCCGGTACTAACCGGGTCAGGTTCAACGGGTTCGCGGCTGCATCGAGGATTCGATTTCCCGCGTCTCAGGCCTTTTGAAGACCACCCCAAGGTTCATTGAAGTGTAGCCTGCGGCGGCAATGCGTGCAAAACTCCGCTATCTTAGCGGAGCAGGCTATTGCGCATTTTTCAAGTCGACGCATTCACGCCCACGCGCTTTACCGGCAATCCGGCGACCGTGGTCCTCGACGCCGACGGACACAACGATGCCACCCTGCTGGCGGTGGCACGCGAGTTCTCGCATGCCGAGGTGGCATTCGTGTTCGCCGCCGGCTCCCCTGACCACGACGTGCGGCTGCGCTTCTTCAACTCGCGCAAGGAAGCGCCGTTCGTCGGGCATGCGACCATGGCCGCGCACGCCGTGCTGCTGACCCTGGGCAGGCGCATCGCCGGGCATTTGCCGCCAGCATTCCGGCACCGGCATCATCGAAGTCAACGCGCACGATCGAACAGCGGGCCTCGGGACCCGAGACTCTCATTGAATTTCGCCAGGGCGCGCCGGAGCTGGAGCCGCCGCTGCCCTTCAAGACCACGCTGCGCGTTGCCGAGGCGCTGAAGCTGCCGGCAACGCAGTTGCACGAAATCATGCCGGCGAGAATCGCGCACAAGGGCAGCAGCCGGCTGCTGGTGCCGGTGTCGGATCACCGTCATCTCGAAAATCTGGCGCCGAATTTCGAGACTCTGGCTGCGCTCGGCAATGAACTGAAGACCGACGGATTCTTCGTGTTCGCGGTCAATCGAGATTCCGACGAGATTTGGACCGAATCGCGCATGTTTTGCCCTGCGCTGGGCATTCCCGAGGACCCGGTCAGCGGCAATGCGCACGCGATGCTCGGCGCCTACCTGTGGGACTTGGGTCAATTCAACAAGAAATCGACCACTTTCATCGGCCGGCAGGGCTATCAAATGAAGCGGCCCGGGCAGGTCAGGGTGCGCCTGGAGATCGACAAGGGCACCCTGATCGCCGCGCATATCGCCGGCACCGCGGTCATCGTCAGCGAAGGCACCCTCGCTTTGTGAAGCTGGACCGGCTAGGACCGCGCGGCGGAGGCTGACAGATCGAGCTTCAGCGCCGCGGCCAACGGCTTCGATCCTGGCTTTCACGTCCTTCGCCGTGCTCACGGCTTCATCCATGTTGCCCGTGGCAAAAGCCGCCTGCGCCTTGGACCACAGTGAGTTGGCTTCGCTTGCGCCCGCCTTGGCGGCATCCAGATCGATGCCCGCGGCCAGCTTTTTATTGGACTTCTTGCTCAAAAAATCGATGCGCTCCTGGATGGCGGTGGCGTAGCCGGGCACCGACCCTGCCAGGACGCGTCCATTGATCGTTGAGCGCCTTGAGCACCTCGTCCTTCTTGGCGGCCGCGGCAGTGGCCAGCGATCGCGCGGCGCCGAGCACCGCGGGCGCGCCCGCGACCACCGCGGCGTAGTCCTGCTTGTCGAAGGAGGCTTTGAGTCCCGCGAGTTTGGTTTGCACGTCCGATGAGCTGATCGGGAACGTACTTTTGCCGCCTCCGCCGATGCGGCCGTGACCGTGGCCTCGATATCGGCGATCAGCTTCTGCGCCGGTTCTTTCTGGCCGGCGCACGCGGCGAGCGCAATGACGGCGAGGGATAGAAATGCGGCGCGGCCGATTCGGGTGAGGGTCTGCATGATGGCTCCGATACCAAGGGATTGGCCGCGATTCTAGCTCAATTCGCGCCGCGCGCGATCCAACCACTCGGCCTGTGCCCTGCGATAGTGCGCAGGTCCAAGTTTGGCGCCGTCCAACAAATCCTTGAGGACTCGCTGCGCTTCTTGGAATTTGCCGCGCCGCTTGAGCAGCAAGCCGTAGCGCAGGCGCGCCTCGGCGCCGGGATATCCCGGTGCGAGCTGCGCATACTCGCGCTCGGCCTCCTCCAGCGCATCCTGTGCTTCGAGGGTGCGGGCGTACAAAAGTTGGCGCATCCGCCGACTTGAATTCCGGATTGTGCTGTACCAGGAGCTCGAGCGTCGCGCGGGCGGCCGCGAAATCCTGCTTGGCGAACTGCGCCCGGGCCACCCCGAGCAGCAATGTCGGATCGTGCTCGAAAATGCCCTTCAGGCCGCCGCCGATATACATCGATGGCCGCGTCGTATTGGCCGCGCTCGAAAAGCTCCTCTCCCAAGCGGCGGCGCGCGTCGACATTGCCGGAAATTTCCACCTCCGCCGCTGGCGCGGCGCAGGTCGCGGTCCGGGTCGATCATGCGCTGCACGCCGGATTTGGCGCGGCGCGCGGTTCTGCCGCGGAACAGCTCCGGCAGGACCTCGGCGACCACGTACGCCAGCGATCCGACCCCCGGCAACAATGCGATGGCCATGATCCACAGCATGTTTCGTCCGGTCTTGATGACGTGCACGATCGAGCGCGGCCTGGATGAGCAGGGACAGAATGTGAAACGGGGAACAACGGCTGACCTTGGAGTGCAACGCCATCGAGCGTCGCGTTCATTGTAGCGAGAAACGCACGGCGTCGCCGCGGCAGTCGAGTAGCCCTCGCCGGCAGTCGGGTCCCTCAGCGCTGCGCCACGCGAATGCGCCGCTGCACGTCGCCGCAGGTGGACCAGCCGATGTTCGACAGCGAATAGCCCAGAACATGCTGCGAACGCGCATCGACGGTGACTTCCATTTCGCAGCCTTGGAAATCCCGAGGGCGAGCCATCCTTGGGTTTCTGCGGCAGGAACCAGACGTAGACCAGCTTGGTCGAGGTGGTGTCGATCTTGCGCGGTTCGCCGAAGGCTTCCTGCAAGCACGCTCACGGGTTTGCCGACGTTGTCCGCGGCGATGCGCGGCACCGGGCGCACGGCATAGCCGGATCCGCCGCAACCCGCGAGCCACTACCGTTGCCGTAATGCAAACTGCCGCGACCTGACGCAACATAATCTCATTCCCTTGGCAACTCGTACGGGGCGCAGTCTTGCTCGGGCAAGCTTGCGGCCTGCCCATCACTCACGTCGCAAAATAGGAATCCGCGGGCCATGCGCGCCGCTTATGTAAATGCAATCCATGCGTCATGCCGCGCGGCAAATCCTCCGCATGATGCACGGCTGCAACCAGCGTCAGCTGGCGCTGCATCAGACGCTCGCAGCAATGCGCTTCATCAACGCCACGCTGCCTGGGATCGAGCCCGGTGAGCGGCTCATCCAGCAGAAGAATGCGCGGTTCGCCGCCAGGCGCGCGCAATGAGCGCGCGGCGCAGCTGCCCATAGGACAGCTCGAGCGGCCGGCGCGCTTGCATGGTCGATAACTTGAAAAATTTGAGCCAACGCCGTGCCACCTTCAGATCCTGTCGCGTCGCCTCGTCCGAAAGACCGATGCTCGAATGGCGGCCGCTCGCCACCAGATCGAAAATGCTGACATCGATCGCGTAGGCGCTTTGCAGTTCCGGCGAAACGTAGCCGACATGCCGTTTCCATTCGGAGATGGGCGTGCCCGCTTGGGGAACCCGCGCGCTCGATTCGCCCGCCCAGCGCGGGCGCAAGATCGCCGTACAATGAGCTTCAGGAAACTGGATTTGCCGGCGCCGTTCGCGCCGAACATCGACCAATGCTCGCCGCGCCGCAGCTGCCAATTCGATGTCGCTCGAGCACCGGCCGGTAATCGACGTACAAATCGACCTGAGAGCATGCAGCAGCAGCGGAGCCGGACCTGCGCGCGCCGGCGCGCTGCGCGCGCCGAACTGGCGCACGCCTCAGCCGCGGCGTGTCTTCCCAGCGCGCTGCTAGCGCTCCAGGTCCCGCTGCAGCCGCTTGACGGCATGGATTCGGCCGTCGGCGAGTTCGAGCAGGCGAGCCGGTTCCTTGCGGCACGTCCATCGCACGATGCGCGGTGGCGACCCAGGACTGGCCGCGGCGGCGTGCGCGTCGAAGAATGGCATCGATGCGCCGCCGGTACTGGGCGTCCAGGCCGTTGTAGAACTCATCGAGCAGCAGCCAGTCCGGATCCTGCACCAGGGCGCGCGCCAGCAGCGCCAGCCGCTTCTCCCCGTAGGACAAGCGACAAGAACTCGCGCGCTCGCCAGCGACCCTGAGGCCGCAGGCCCGGAGCGTCGCGCCGACGCGCCGGGCTTCGAATTCGGGAAACGGGGCGGAGCAGCAAATCGGTGCGATGCAGACCGGTCGCGACCAGATCGCGCACGCGCAGGTTCCAGCCATAGCGGGCGTACTTGATCCTGCCGCTCGCCGCCGATGTAGGCGATGCGCGCTTTGGCGTCGAGCAGATCGACCGTCCGCCGCCCCGTTTCGATAGATGCGTCCCGGCTCCTCGCCGGCCCGAAGCCCGCTTGGCGGCGTGGGCCAGATATCGCCGCTCAGCAGTTTGAGCAATTGCGTCTTGCCGGCGCCATTGTCGCCGAGCAATGCCCAGCGCTCGCCCGGCCGCAATCGCCAGGTGATGTCCCGCAACACCCATTTGTCGCCGCGCCGCACGCTCGCGCGCGCGCAGCGATATCGCCAGTCGCGCCTTCATGCGTCGCTGGGTTGCCAGATTCCGTTGCGCTCGCGAACGCGGCCATCGCGCACCAATTTGATCAGGTGCGCCTCCAGTGTCAGGCGCGCCCATGCGTGTCTGTCGGCCGGTACGTCGTCGTAGACCAGCGGCGTGAGCGCATCGATGCTGGCGCAGTTCACGGCGCGCAGGCTGCGCAACACTTTGGCCTCGCGCGCGAGACGATGCGCACGCAGCGCGTCAAGGACCTCCTTGCCCCGCTCCATGATGTCGCCGTGTCCCGGGGCGATGCGCTCGAAGTCCAGGCTGAACAGCTTCTCGATGGAGTTGAGGTACGCCGTCATATCGCCGTCCGGCGGCAGGATGACCGGCGAGACGCCCTCGAGCACGTGATCGCCGGTGAACAGCACCCGCTCACGCTCCAACAGGTAACACACGCAATTGGACGCATGACCCGGCGTATGGACAGCGATCACATCACAATCGCCCAGAACGCAAGCGCTCGCCATCGGCCGGTAATTGACCGGGCGTAAAGCTATCGTCCTGGCGTCCATCGCGGGGCGGCGGCAATCCGATGAGCCTGGCACCCGTTCGGCGGGCAAGCTCGGCGGCCAACGGCGAATGATCGCGGTGCGTGTGAGTGACCACCACCCAGCGAATGGGTGCGCCCGCCGCGGCGAGTATCGACTCCAGGTGGCGCGCATCATCCGGCCCGGGATCGATCACCGCCACTTCTCGCTCGCCGAGCAGGTAAGTATTCGTTCCCGGGCCCGTCATCATGCCGGCATTGCCGGCCACGATGCGGCGCAGGCCCCGGGCCAGTGTGACGCACTTGCCGGGGGCGAGCTGCGGCCTAGACAGCAACGAAATGCGGCGGACTTGTGGTCCAGCCGTTCGATTTGGGCCAGGTCGGTGATCGCATATGGCCATCATATTACGCGTTTTGATTAAGTTTCTCCGCCGCCTGATCTGTGTCGCATTTTGACATAGTTGCGATGAGCGAAAGAGCCGCTACACTGGGCGTCATGTCGAAGTCGCCGAACGCCAGACGAATAGGGGGTCCTCTGCCTTGGGACCAACTGTCTCGTCCCGACACCGAGCAATGCCAGCGATTCCTGGCCGAATCGCTTTCGCTGCTGCTGGGCGATGTGCTGCGCTCGATTTTGTCCGACGCCAGCCCGGCCGTCGCCAGCGGACGAATCCGCGATCGAGCGCTATCGCAATCTCGCGGACTCCTTGGCGGACGGGGAATCGCGTCGCCGCACGGGTGCCGGAATCACGCGCGCCGGTCTCGCCAAGCGCTGCGTGACCTGGCTCAAATTGCTGCTGACCCCGGCGCCGAACGCCCCCTGCAGCGCTGCAATGCGCGAATTCGTCGATGCCCTGGGGCTGTTTCCGGCGTTATTCGACAGCGAGCCGTCGGCGCGCTCGCGTCGGGCGCGGCTGACCTGGCTGCTGACCCACGACAGGCGTCTGGATGCCAGCACCCGGGAGGCAGCCACTGCCCTAATCGAGGCCTGCGAACATTTAGGGGTTTTGCTGTGGCCGGATGCGGAGACAGCCTGACGCAATTCCGTGCTTAATTGCAGGCTCGGCGTATAATGCGAAGTTAGCCTGAGTTCACAGTTGTGTGCGCGGAGCGTTGAGTGCAAAATCGTCCGATTCCGAAACCAGAAGCCGGCGCGGCGCTGCCCGCCGATAAGTCGCGTTTCAAATTTCAAAAGCTGCTGCAGCCGTTCGCCATCGAGCCCGGCGTCGCCACGCCGATCATTTGGTTCTTGCTCGACTGGCTGGTGCTCGGCGCTGCCGATCGCGCAGCCTGCTGTTCGTGGACGCCATGTGGGTAAAGATATTTGCCTCGCTGGTGGCGGCGCTGTGGATCGCGCGCCTGTTCGTCATCGGCCACGATGCCTGTCACGGCTCCTACACGCCCAACAAGACGCTCAACAAATGGATCGGCCGAATCGCATTCCTGCCCTCGCTGACTCCGTACAGCCTGTGGGAGATCGGCCATAACCTGGCGCACCATGGCTTCACCAATTTGAAGGGGCGCGATTACGTCTGGACGCCCTACTCGCCCTCCGAATTTGCGAAGCTGTCGTGGATACGCCGCTCAGCTGGAGCGCATCTACCGCAGCGGCGTTCGGCCAGGGCGTCTACTACATGATCGAGATGTGGTGGAAGAAGCTGTTCTTCCCGGGGCGCAAGCACGTGACCACCCGGCGCATCAGCTACACGGTGGACAGTCTGCTGGTTTCCGGCTTCGGCATTCTCTGGGTGGGCGGTTTGGTCCTGTGGGGCGTGTACAGCGGCCGGTCGATCTGGTCGCTGCTGATTTTCGGTTTCGCGGTGCCGTTCTTCTGTTGGAACTGCCTGATGGGTTTCGTCATTTACGTCCAGCACACGCACCCGCGGGTCGCCTGGTACGAGCGGCGCGACGAGTGGACGCGCGAATGCGGGCTATGCGACCACCACGGTGCATATCAAGCTCATGCGCCCGCTCGACGGGCTGATCCACTACATCCTCGAGCACGGCGCACATCACGTGAACATGGGAATCCCGCTCTACCGGCTCAAAGAGGCGCAGGCGAAGCTCGCAGCGACTCTGGACGAGCGGTTGAACTCCGAGGTGTTCACCTGGCGCTACTACTGGAACACCGTGCGTCGCTGCAAGCTGTACGATTTCGCACAGCATGTGTGGATGGATTTCGACGGACGCATCACGTCCGAACCTCTGGTTCTCGTTCGCTAGCGAGCGCCAGCTCGCACTAGAACCTGACCCTGACGCCCGCGTAAGCGCCCAGGCTCGGCTGCAGAAATCCTGTTGGATCCTGGTATTTGCGATCGAACAGATTGTTGATGCGGCCGTAGACGGATACGTGGTCTCCAAAATCGTAGTTCGCGGCGAGGTTCACAGTGGTGAAGCTTGCCGCGCTCAACGGCGCAATATTCGTGAAGTCTCGATTGCCGTCGATCCATGATCCGACGTACAGAATTGTCGCATCAAAGGACAGCTGCTTCGTCGCCTGCCAGCTGTTGCGAAGGCTTGCCTTGTGCTTCGGCCGGCGCAACAGCGCGGGCGTTGGTGATTTCGTCGATTGCCTCGGTGTAGGTGTAGTCCAGACGCGCGCTAATGCGCTGCTGCGGCTGATACGACACGAAACTCTCGACGCCGTAGGTAACGTGCGCGTCCGATGTTCGTGTACGAGGTGAAATCGGCGTTTCGAATCGATCAGATCTTTGATATTGTTGTGAAAATAGGTCGCGCCGAAACGCACGACATCCGAGCACAGCGCCTGCTCGACACCCAGGTCGTATCCAACGCTGGTTTCCGGCTGCAAATTCGGATTCGCGAAGAAACGAACGGCCGGAAAGCTCTGGAACATTTCGGACAGGGTCGGCGCCTTGAATCCGGTGCCGACGCTTGCCTTGAGCTTCGTTCCCGTATCCTTGATGACGATAGGCCGGCGCTATGCGGTAGGTCACCTTGCCGCCGAAGCGATCGTTGTCGTCATAGCGCAGACTCACTGTGTCGAAAAAATCGATCGCCGAATTTGGATTGCAGTTCGCCGTAACCGGAATTGATGGTCGTGCTCGCGGAAATGGGCTGACTGATGGCATCGCGCTCATGTTCAAGCCCAAGAATCAAATGCTGATCGGCCGCCAGCTGAATGCTGCCCTGCCAATCCGACTTTGGAGCGGCTCGCCGGCATTGCTCGCCGGGACCATTGTCAGGGCTCCAGAGGGTTGACTTGATGTTGCCGTAGGCGACACCGAAGGTCTGATCCAGCACGCCGTCGAAGGCGAGCGTTGTGCGCGATGAGGCGCGCGTAGAACTGCGTGGTGTCGTTGGTGCTCTGCACCGGGTCGGGAAAGGTATCCGGGAAGTTATCTTCGTTGTCTCCCGTGAGTCCGCAAGTGCGTGTCGGTGTAGCGCGCGACGAGCCCCAAATCGAAGTGTATCGGTCAGATCGTATCCGAGCTTGGTCGAACCGGTCAGATTGTCGTAGTAGTCGTCGATGCGCTGCTCGCCCGGCAACAGCAGCGTCCAACGGCGTGACGGGTGTCGCGCCGGAATGGAAATGCTCGAAGTTGGCGCTGTAGTGAAATCGATCGGCTGAGCCGCTGAGGCTGGCATTCTGGTTGAAGGTATCGAAGGAGCCGCCTTCGACGCTCGCGGCTGAACTGCGCGGGACCGGAGCCGCTCTTGGTAATGATATTGATCACGCCGCCGATGGCATCGGAGCCGTACAGTCCGCTCTGCGGACCGCGCAGAACCTCGACTCTTTGGATGTCCTGGGTCAGAAACTGGCCGAAATCGAATGCCCCGTTTGGATTGCTCGGATCGCTGACATCGATTCCATCGACCAGCACCTTGGTATGATTCGAGTTCGTGCCGCGCATGAAAATCGAGGTCTGCCCGCCGGGACCGCCGATTTGCACGAGATTGAGACCCGGGACGTACTTGAGCACATCGGGCAATGTCGGCAGTTTGCATCGCGGCGATATCGTCGGCGCGTGATGACAGTGATGCTGCTGGCAATCTGCGATTGCGGCGTCGGAATGCGGGTCGCGGTCACGACCACGGTGTCGAGGCCGTTGTCGGCGGACGCCGCGTCGCGCGACTTGCGCATGCAAGCGCCACGGGAACCAAGGTTGCGAATAAAAGCGATTTGCGCACGAATCTCTCCTGGTATGGGGCCAAGAGCCGGCGCGCGAAAGCGAACGAGATGTGACTTTTTCAACCGAAAGCTCCGCGACGACGACTCCAACACTGTCGTCGCGACGGTTTCCCCCGCAGTTATCAGCGCACCCCGGCCGGTAACAGGACGACGGCGCGAGGCAGGTTTCCTGGCTCCCGGGTCGTTGCTTTCGTCCTCCTTCCCAAAGCCTTGCAGGCCTCAGTGGACTCGTGGACGTTCGCTATCCGGTCACAGTTGCGGGGGCAGCCGCGGTATTACACCGCGTTCCGATTTAAATCCCTTGCGGGAACCTTGCGCGTTCAGCCGCGATAATACTCGCTAATCCCCGGACGGTCAATCCGCGATCGCCAAGCTGTTCGGCGTGATGGCGCAGATGATCCGCCATGAAGGTCTGAATGAAGTAGTAGCCGTGATCGTAGCCGGGCTGCATGCGCAGATTGAGCTGCTGGCCGGACTTTGCCGCGGCGGCCGCGAATTTCTCCGGCAGCAGCTGCTGCGGCCAGATATTGATCGGCGCCGCCTTGATCGATGAGGATGGGTCCGGGGTACGGCCGGCGCGCCACCAGTTCGGTGGCATCGTGCTCGCGCCAGGATCTTCGATGTCCGGACCCAGATAGTTGGTGAATGCCTTCCTGCCCCAAGGACGACTGCGATGGGCGCCGCGATCGGCGAGAATGCGGAGACCGACCTGTACTGCGTGCGGATTGCGCAGCGCCAGCGTGAGCGCGCCGTGGCCGCCCATGGAATGGCCGAAAATTCCGCTCGCGCCGGGCGTGGCGGGCAGATGGGCCGCGACGATCTCCGGCAGTTCCCGCGCGACATAGCTGTACATGCGATAGTTCTGCGACCACGGCGCCTGCGTGGCGTCCACGTAAAAGCCCGCTGAATAGCCGAAGTCCCAATGATCGGCATCGCCGGGGATGCGCGGCTCGCGCGGGCTCGTATCGGGCGAGATCAGCATCAGCCCAAGTTCCGCCGCGAATTTCTGCGCGTGCGACTTGATGCAGAAGGTCTCCTCGGTGCAGGTGAGCCCCGACAGAAAATACAGCACCGGCACCTTGCCCGATGCGCGCCTGCGGCGGCAGGTAGACCGAGAATTTCATCGGCCCGCGGGTCTCGCGCGACTCGTGCCGGTAGAAGCGCTGCACGCCGCCGTAGCAGGCGTGCTCCGAAATCAGTGTCAACGCGCTCACGAGATACACCACCACGCTGCGGATCGATTCGCCGGAGTGCATCAGGTCGAATGCGCTGTTGATGTCCTCGAGCGGCATCTTGTGGGTGATCAGATCGTCGATGTTGATCTTGCCGTCCATGTACCAATCGACGATCTTCGGCACATCGGTGCGGCCGCGCGCGCCGCCGAACGCCGTGCCCTTCCAGACGCGTCCGGTCACCAGCTGAAACGGCCGGGTGGAGATCTCCTTGCCGGCGCCGGCGACGCCGATGATCACCGAGACGCCCCAGCCGCGATGGCAGCACTCCAGCGCCTGGCGCATGAGATCGACGTTGCCGACGCATTCGAAACTGTAATCGGCGCCGCCGTCGGTGAGCGCCACCAGATGCGCGACCAGATCGCCGCCGACCTCCTTCGGATTCACGAAATGCGTCATGCCGAATTTCTCGGCCAGCGCCTTGCGGCCCGGATTCAAATCGACGCCGATGATCTTGTTGGCGCCGACCATGCGCGCGCCCTGCACGACGTTGAGGCCGATGCCGCCCAAGCCGAACACCACCACATTGGCGCCCGCCTCCACCTTGGCGGTGTTGATCACCGCGCCGATACCCGTGGTCACGCCGCAGCCGATGTAGCACACCTTGTCGAACGGCGCGTCCTCGCGGATTTTCGCGACGGCGATCTCCGGCAACACCGTGAAATTCGAGAACGTCGAGCAGCCCATGTAGTGATGCACCAGGTCCTTGCCGATCGAGAAGCGGCTGGTGCCGTCCGGCATCAGTCCCTTGCCCTGGGTGGCGCGGATCGCCGTGCACAGATTGGTCTTGCGCGAGGTGCAGGACTTGCACTGCCGGCACTCGGGCGTGTACAGCGGAATGACATGATCGCCCTTGCGCACCGAGGTGACGCCGGGCCCGACATCGACCACGATGCCGGCGCCTTCGTGACCCAGGATGGCCGGAAATAAGCCCTCCGGATCCGCCCCGGAGCGGGTAAACTCATCCGTGTGACAGACTCCGCTGGCCTTGATTTCCACCAGCACTTCGCCGGCTTTCGGCCCGTCCAAGTCCACCGTGATGATTTCGAGGGGTTTGCGGGCGGCGACGGCAACAGCGGCTTTGGTTTTCATTTTCGGATATCCTGTGTTTCTTTGTGGTCCTAGGGCGCTACCCTAAATCAACCGGCGCCGAGTTGGAAGCCGCCATGAATATTGAATTTCCGCCGACCGAAGCGCGCGTCATCGGCTGCCTGATCGAGAAGGAAATCACCACCCCCGATCAGTATCCCCTGTCGCTGAATGCGCTCACCAATGCCTGCAACCAGAAAACCAACCGCGAGCCGGTGCTCGAACTGCAGCGAGAGCCGAGGTGCAGCAGGCGGTGGATTCGCTCATGAAGAAATACTGGTGAGCGACAAGTCCGCCGGCTACGGCGGCCGCGTCACCAAGTACAAGCACCGCTTTTGCAACACCGAATTCGGTTCGCTGAAATTCTCCAAACAGGAGCTCGGCATCATTTGCGTGCTGTTGCTGCGCGGACCGCAAACGCCCGGCGAGCTGCGCTCGCGCACCAATCGACTGTGCGAATTCGCCGATGCCGAGGAGGTGGAGACCACGCTGAAGAACCTGATGTCGCGCGAGGACGGTCCTTTCATCGCGCGGCTGCCGCGAGCCGCCGGGCGCGCGCGAATCGCGCTACGCGCATCTGTTTTCGGGGACCCTCGAGTCGGCGCCGGAGCCGGCGCACCGAGGAGCCGCAGGCCGTCCCAGGCGCTCCCACTCTGAGCGAGCGCGTGAGCGCGCTCGAGGCAGCAGGTGGAGCAGCTGCGCGCCGCAGATCGACGCCCTCAAGCGGGCCTAGCGCCGCGGCGTTCACCCGGCGCCCGGCGCATCGGCGACTAGTTGGTCGCGACGCCGTCGTCTTGGCGATGCCGTCGCGCTCCTGCAGCCATTTGTCGAACGCGTCGATGTCGGCGGCGCGCACGCCGTTCGCCGTCGACCCGGTGGCTCTGCAGCCAGGCCTGCATCGGCACCATCAATTGATCGGCGAGCGGGCGCGCATGAAAGAACAGATCCATGTACGCGGCCTTCGCGTCATCCAGCCGATCGATGCCCAAATAGGCTTCGCCGCGGTGTTCGATGGCCTCGAGCAAGATCCGGCTTGAGCGCCAGCGCATGGTTGTAATCGTCGATCGATTCGCGGTAGGCGCCCAGCCGTAGATGCACGTAGCCCACCTGGTTCCAGGCGTCGTACATGTCGTTCTTGTTGCGCAGCACTTCGGTGAATTGATCCAGGCCTTGCCGTAGTCGTCATCCAATTTGTACCGGGCGTTGGCCTTCTTGTCCGGATCGGTGGTCTTTGCCAGCGCCGTCCTCCAACTCGTGCGCCTTGTTCATGGTTTTCGTACCGGCCGCAAAGCCTTGGCCGCCGCCTTGTCCGGCTTCACGTCGACCGGAGCGCTCGGAATCTCGCCTCGGGCTGGTTTCCGCGCGCCATTGACCGGTGATGCCCCCGGGGCCATCGTTGATATCCCTGGGCTTGCACGGCTTGCACGCCGGCAAAAACCAATGCAAGACTGCAAAGCATTTTCAGACGCATTGCGCCCCCTTAGGCAGCAACCAATTATGCAATACTCGATTCATGAAGCCTGATTTTAAGATTTTAATCCGTCTGCTGCGCTGCTTTTTTTGGCGAACGCTGCGTTGGCTGCCAAGCATCCGAGCATGCCGGAGGTATTGGCCGCGTCCAGCGCCGCGGATTGGCGCACCGCTGGACCCGGAAAACACCTTGTACGTCGAATTGCCGGCCGGGCGCGTGGTCATCGAACTGGCCCCGGCCTTTGCACCGCTGCACGTGGCCAACATCAAGACCCTGGCACGGGCCGGATATTTCAACGGTCTCGCCGTCATCCGCGAACAGGACAATTATGTCGCGCAGTGGGGCGATCCGGAGAATCGGCATCCGCTGCCCGCGGGCATCGGCAAAGTAGCGCCGGAGTTCGATTCTCCTCGGGTCCAGCACATGCCCTTCACGGTGCTCCCGGACGGCGACGTGTATGCGCCGGAAGTGGGCTTTTCGGACGGCTTTCCGGTTGCGCGCTCTCGCGCGCACCGGACCTGGTTGGCGCATTGCTACGGCATGGTCGGCGTGGGCCGCGATTTGGATGTCGAAAGCGGCAGCGGCGCCGAGATGTATGTGGTCATCGGCCATGCGCCGCGGCATCTGGACCGCAACGTGGCGCTGGTGGGCAGAGTGCGTCAAGGGCGTGGAATTGCTCTCCGGACTGCCGCGCGGCAGCGCCGACATGGGTTTCTATACGAAGACCGAAGCCCCGCTGCCGATCAAGTCCATCCGGTCGCCGCCGACGTGCCGGCAGCGGAGCGCACCGATCTGGAAGTCATTCGCACCGATACCGCGACCTTCGCGGCGCTGATCGAATCGCGGCGCAATCGGCCGGAGGATTTCTTCAGGGTGCCGGCCGGCCGCATCGATTTATGCAATGTGCCGATCGCGGTGCGCGAGCGCGGCGCTCCTCCGCTCTAACGCGGCTCATTCGCTCTGACGCGAGGCAGCCTCGATGCCGATGCGCAGCGTGGTCGTCGCGATGCGCACTTCGATCAAAAATGCCGTCAGCGCCGCCGCCAGCGCCAGCATCGACAGGATGAACATGCAGGCGATGAATACCGACAGCTCCCAGCGAACGAAGGCATTCACGAAGAGCATCACGACCACCAGCGCGATGAACAGCGCCGACAGCGTGATGAGCGTGATCGCCGCGTTGATATAGCGCGCACGCCGCTCCAGCACCCCGAGAGCGGAATGCAGATCGCGGCCGTCGGGACGGTGATCGGGACGGCCTAGATCGCTCTCCATCGCGCGCGCCCGATCCACGATGCGGGCGAGACGGTTGGTCAATACATTGAGCGTCACGCCGATCGCCGAGATCAAGAAGATGGGCGTGAGCGCGACCTGAATCAAATGCGCGATGTCGGCGGCCTGGGCTGCGAGTGGGTTCATCGGGCCGCCGTTGGTTCGTCCGTCCTCACCGCGACCGGAACGGTCACGGCGCCGGCGTCGCGAAATTGCAGCGCCACGCTGAACGTCGCGCCGGCGATGAGCGGCTGCGTCAAACCGAGCAGCATCGCGTGCAACCCGCCGGGGCTGGCGGCAACGGTTGCCCGCGGCGGACACTCCAGGGAGGTCAGAGCACGCATTTCGATCACGCCGTTCACGGTTTGGCTTTCATGAAGCTCGATCTTTTTCGCCACCGGCGTGCTCAAGGCCAGTAAGCGATCGGCGTGGTCGCCGGTATTGGCGATGGAAAAATAAAGCGCGCCCACCGTGGCTCCGGGCGGTGTCGGTCGAGACCATGCCTCGGTCACAGAGAGACTACTGCCGCGCGCCGCAGCCGCCGGCGATTCAGCGGACGCGGATTCAACGATGATCCATGGCAATAGCAGTGCCGCGAGGCATGCAAGACCGATTTTATTTTGCACAGCGCGAGTATACCCGCGGCTAGGAGCCTGTCCGAGTCATCCCCGTGAGCCGCGTTGGCTCTAAAAGGGAGCGGATGCAAGGCGCGCGGCGCAGGTCGTGGTGGGTTCCACGACCAAGCCGCGCAACACCGCAGACGCCCCTTGCAGAGCCAACCCTGCGGGACCGGACGGATTTGCCTTCACTCATCGTTGTCGCCTCCTTATTTGGAACTACCAAACTTCGTCGGCTCCGCCTTGATTGAAGGCAAATCCGTCTCGGTCGCGGCCACGGGGATGACTCGGACAGGCTCCTAGTCCCACTTGACCCAGCCAAAGTACCAGGTGGCGAGAATCACGAACCCAAACGCCATCCGATACCAGGCGAAGATCTTGAAACTATGACCGCTCACATAGCGGATGCAGGGCGCGCACGGCGATCATGGCGCTCACGAACGAGGCGACCGAACCCACGCCGATGACCGCAAGATCATCGAAGTTCAGCGAGTGGCGCGCCTTGAACAGCGACAGCACGGTGGCGCCCAAGATGGTGGGAATCGCCAGGAAAAATGAAAATTCAGTGGCGGCCGGGCGCGACAGGCCGCGCAGCAAGCCGCCCATGATGGTCGCGCCCGAGCGCGAGGTGCCCGGAATCATCGACAGCGCCTGCGCAAATCCGATCCAGATCGCGTCGGCAGGCTTGATGGCATCCACGTTGTCGATCCGCGGCGCGCGACTGCCGGCTCTCGATCCAGAGGATGAGAATTCCGCCGACGATGAAGGCGCTCGCGACCGGAACCGGCGCGAACAGGTACTTTTTGATGAGTATCGATGAAAATCACGCCGAAAACCGCGGCGGGCACGAAGGCGAGCACGCAGATTCAACGTGAAGCGCTGCGATTTCGCATCTCGCGGCAGCGTCGCGACCACCGTCCACAGGCGCTGCCGGTACTGCCAGCAAACCGCCAGGATGGCGGCAAACTGGATCACGATCTCGAACAGTTTGCCCTTCTCATCGTTCCAATCGAGCAGGCTGCCGACCACGATCAAGTGTCCGGTGCTGGACACCGGCAGGAATTCCGTCAGCCCTTCGACGACGCCGAGAATCAATGCCTTGATTGCAACCATGAGATCCATGTGCCCGCCTTAACGTCACCGCGCCGTGCCCAAAAAAAACGCCCCGGCCGCCGTGAAGCGGTCGGGGCGTTATACCAATAATATTACTTGGTTGTCGCAGGAGCGGAGTGGACTTTCTTGTGCTTCTTGCTGCTGCTGTGCTTCAGTGCGTCGACTTGGCGGCAGGCGCGGCTGCGTGCTGGTATCGGCAGCCATCGGCGCGGCGGACTTCGGCGCATCGGCGGCCATCGAAGCGGCGGCGAAGCCGAAGGTCAACAATGCAGTGGTAATCAAGGTTCCGGACTTATTCATGAGATCTCCAAACGGTGGTATTGACACAGCGCTGCGAAGAATACGCTGAATCCGCGCGTTTCACGCCGAGATGAAGATCATTTCACAAAGCGCGCCGTGGGTGTACCCGGACAGGCGCCTAGGCGCGCTTTCGCGAGGCCTGCGTTCGTTCGGACATGCCACACGAGATAGGCGACGACGGCCAGGTTGGCGACGATGATCAAGACCTTGCCGATGGTGGGCCTGAAGAAGATCTCCCAGGCCTCCAGCGGGATCAGCGACGCCGTGATGATGGTGGTCAGCCATTCGGCCCAGCGCTTCTGCATCCACAAGCCGACGCCTTCCACGGCGAAAACGGCCGCGTAGGCCAGCGTCACGATGCGCAGCGCATGCATTCGCGACGCGCTCAGACCGCTGAACCACTCAAGCAGACTGCGTGACGACATGGTGCTCCAGGCCATAGGGCCGCGCCTGGGCCCAGGACAAAAGTTTCGCCGCGAGCGAGGCATCGCGCAGCCGCAATTCGCCGTAGGCCACCGCCAGCAGCAGCACCACCTTCACGATCTTGTACAGCGCGATGGTGCGCAGCACGCCAAAGCGCGACTTCGGCGCTGGCCGAGCGGTTGTCATGGAAATCTTAAGCCTGACCCGCCGGCGGCTGAAAATCCAGGGTGGCATCCAGAAGCGCGGGAATGTCGAAGACCGCGCCGCTCGTTGTCGAGAACCAAGGGCGCGATGCCCGCTGCCGCCACCAGCGCCGCCGGCACTTGAATTCGGTCGCGCTCGCGGGTGACCGTCCAGGTCTCCAAGCGCTTGTCCTGGAAGGCCAGGTTGAGCGCGCCCCAACGCAGCAGCGCCGCGCGCGCCAGCGGCGTATCGCCGCCCCAATGTCGCTGCGCCAGCGTCATCGCCGAACTCGCCGCGATCTCTCCGTGCGGCAGCGTCATCAGATCCTGGATGTACTTCACCATTTCGTCGGGCGGTACATGCAGGGTCAAATAGGGCGTCGTCTCGCTCATGCCACCCATTTTAAGTCGGATTCTCGAGACTGAACATGGCATTCTCGTCATCGTAGGCGAAAGCCTCGGCGTAGCGGCCCCAGCTCACCACTGCGCGCAGGCTCTGCTCCGCCGCCTCTTCGGCTCATGAAATCCTCCAATTCGTCGATGAAGCGGCTTTTGCGCGCCGAATGCGAGGCGCGTTCGTCGAGAACCCGGCGGATATGGGCAGCCAGCGGCACATAGGTCAGCAGATGGCGCGTGAATATGCGCTTGCGCTCGTCGAGCGCGGCATGGGCAAATGCCAATCCATCCTCGGTGAGCTTCAAGTCGCCGCCCTCCAATTCCGCAAAGCGCAGCATTTGCAGGGTTTCCGCGACCGGGAACAGTTCATCGATCTCCATTTGCAGATCCGAGGCGATCTCCGGCAGGTCGGCCTTGCCGTTGAACGGCGGGGCCGCGACCGCCTCCATCAAACCGGCCAGCAAGTTCGAGGAGACATGCGGCAATTGGCTGCCGATACCCAATCCCGGGAATCGTTCTTGCCGTCCCGGCGTCGGCGCCCGCGGGACGCGCCGTCATTTCGACGTAGATGCGCTCCACCAGTTCGCGAAAACTCGGATCCAGGCGATTGCGCGGCTGCGGCAGGGAAACCTTGATTTCGCTCAAGATACGGCCCGGATTGCTGCCGAACACCAGAACCCGGTCGCACATCAATACCGCCTCTTCGATATTGTGCGTCACCAAAATGACGCCCTTGATGGGCATGCGCCCTTCCGCCCACAAATCCAGGAAGTCGGTACGCAGGGTCTCCGCGGTCAGCACGTCCAGTGCCGAAAACGGTTCGTCCATCAGCAGAATGTTCGGATGCACCACCAGCGCCCGGGCGAAGCCGACGCGCTGCCGCATGCCGCCCGACAGCTCGCGGGGATAAGCGGATTCGAATCCGTCCAGGCCGATGAGATCGATCGCCGCCAGCGATCGCTTGCGGATCTCCGGACGCGGACATGCGCTGCGCCTCGAGCCCCAGGGCAACATTTTCAAATACCGTCAGCCAGGGAAACAATGCAAAACTCTGAAACACCATGGCGATGCCGGGCGCGGGTCCCGAAATCGGCTTGCCCATGTAGTGCAAATCGCCGGCACTGGGTTCGGCCAGTCCGGCGATCAGGCGCAGCAGGGTCGACTTGCCCGAGCCGGATCGACCCAGCAGTCCGACGATCTGCCCTTCGCGCAGGTCGAGATTCATGCCCTCCAATACCAAGCAGCTCCGCGCCATCCGGTTTCGGAAACGCCTTGCGCACGTCGGTGCACTGCAGTAGCGGAGAGTTGTTCATGCCAGATCCTAGCTAGGTGAGTCGATATTTGCGCTCGGCGTAGTAATACAAGGGACGCCAAAACAGCCGGTTGATGATGACGACGAACAGACTCATGGTGCCTATTCCCAGCACGATGCGATGGAAGTCTCCCGCCGTGGTGGCCTCGGCGATATAGGACCCCAAGCCGCGCGCCTGCACTTGCGTATCCCCCCAAGTCGCCAGTTCCGCGACGATGGCGGCGTTCCACGATCCGCCCGACGCGGTAATGGCACCGGTGACATAGAACGGCAGAACGGCGGGCAACGCAACCTTGCGCCACCACAACCAGCCTGTGACCCGAAAATTTGCGGCGACGTAGCGCATCTCCGCGGGAATCGCCGAGGCGCCGGCGATCACGTTGAACAGAATGTACCACTGCGTGCCGAGGATCATCAGCGGACTCAAGTAAATATCCGGATTGAGCTTCCAATCTCACGATGCCGAACACCGCGATCGGAAACAACAAATTCGCGGGGAATGCCGCCATGAACTGCGCGATGGGCTGAACGATTTGCGCGGCGCGCGGCCGCATGCCCACCCACACGCCGATCGGCACCCAGACCAGGCTCGCGAGCGCGATCAAGATGAACACCCGCAGCATGGTGAGCGTCGCCAGACCGCACACCTGCAGCGCCTCGCGCAGCGGCGTGTTCTTGATCAGCACCGCGACGATGTGCCACAGCCCGAGCACGACCGCGGCGACGATCAGCGAGACCCACAACAGATCCAGCGACTGCGCTTCGGACCGCCTGTCGTATTGCACCGCTGGCGACGTCTCGTGCGCTTGACCGCGCGGCTGGTCAACATGACGGCGGCGTGAAAAGCCACGGTCGCGGCCTGAATCAGTCGCGAGCGGCGCATCATGGTCAACGCCCAGGAATCCGGCACCCGCATCCCCGGGCTCCTGCTCGACGCGAAAGCGGTCTACCCATGCGACCAGCGGCCGAAACAGCAGCTGGTCGTAAAGCAGAATCACGATCAACATGGTGGCGATCGCCCAGCCGATGGCAACGAGATTTTTCTGCGCGATGGCAAGCGCGATATAAGAGCCGACGCCCGGGCAGCGCCACCGTGGTGTGACCGACGCTGATCGATTCCGAGGCGACGACGAAGAACCAGCCGCCCGACATGGACATCATCATGTTCCAGATGAGCGCCGGCATGCCGAAGGGAACCTCCAGCTGCCAGAAACGCATCCAGGGCGACAGGCGAAACGACTCGGCCGCCTCGTTGAGTTCGATGGGAATCGTGCGCAGCGACTGATAGAAGCTGAATGCCATGTTCCAGGCCTGGCTGGTGAAGATGGCGAAGATGGCCGCGAATTCCGCGCCGAGCACCCGACCGGGCGCCAGCGACATGAAGAACACCACTGTAATGGAAATGAAACCCAGAATCGGCACCGACTGCAGAATGTCCAGAATGGGCACCAACAGCTTGCCGGCTCGCTCGCTCTTGGCCGCCCAGGTCGCGTAGGTCAGCGTGAAGACCAGCGAGAGCGGCCAGCGCCGCGAACATGCGGAACGTCGTGCGCGCCGCGTATTCGGGCAAATGCACCGGGATCCAGCGACATCGGCGTCAGCTCGAGCTGCGACAGCGGCGCGAACAGGCCGCGCGATGTCTCGCCCAGAAACACGATCAATCCGATGACCACGATGAATGCCAGCACGTCCCAACGAGAGGCGAGGTCGCGAAGAAAGACATAGGGCTCGAAGCGATTCATCGACGCATTCTCTCAGGACAGGCAACGAAGTAGCTAGTAGGGTTAGCACTTCGAGCGCGGAAGAGCGCTCATTGAATGGGCTTTGACTAGTATGGCAAGAAGCTTCGCCGCGGAATCGCAGGGTATCGCCCCGGCGGCATCGACGCGCTTCAATGTGCTGGGCGCCATCAGCTTCTCGCATTTCCTCAACGACATGATGCAGTCGCTGATCGTCGCCATCTATCCCGTTGCTCAAGGGCGAATTTCACCTGAGTTTCGCGCAGATCGGCGCGATCACCCTGACCTATCAGATCTGCGCGTCGCTGCTGCAGCCGATGATCGGCATCTACACCGACAAGCACCCCAAGCCCTATTCGCTGAGCGCCGGCATGTGCTTCACGTTGATCGGCATCGTGATCCTGGCGTTCGCGCCGAACTACGCGCAGCGTGCTGGCGGCGGCCGCCCTGATCGGCGCGGGTTCCGCGATCTTTCATCCCGAATCCTCGCGTATCGCCCGTCTGGCATCGGGCGGCCGCCACGGTCTGGCGCAATCGATTTTCCAGGTCGGCGGCAATGCCGGCAGCGCCATGGGGCCGCTGCTGGCCGCGTGGATCATCATTCCGCACGGCCAGACCAGCCTTGCCTGGTTCGCGCTGGCCGCGCTGCTCGCCATCGCCGTGCTGGCGCGCGTCGGGGCTTGGTACAAGCGCCAGCACATCGACCGGCCCGCCCGTGCACCATGCGCCGGCAGTCGTCGCCCGGTGTCCGTCGCGCCGCGTGGCGCCTGGTCGATCGCGCGTGCTGGTGCTGCTGATCTTTTCCAAATATTTCTACGTCGCCAGCATCACCAGCTACTTCAGCTTCTACCTGATCGAAAAATTTCACGTCTCGGTGCGCTCCGCGCAGATTCATCTGTTCGTCTTCCTGCTGGCGATGGCGCTCGGTACTTTGTTCGGCGGGCCCCTGGGCGATCGCATCGGACGCAAGCGCGTGATTTGGGTATCGATTTTGGGAATCGCCCCCTTTACCTTGATTCTCCCGTATGTCGACCTCATGTGGGTCGGCATGCTGACCTTCGTCATCGGGTTGATCCTGTCCTCGGCATTCTCCGCGATCGTCGTGTTCGCGCAGGAACTGATGCCGGGCAACGTGGGTGCCGTCTCGGGGCTGTTTTTCGGATTCGCCTTCGGCATCGGCGGCATCGGCGCGGCCGTGCTGGGCGGCCTCGCGGACCGGCATGGCATCGAATTCGTCTATCGCGTCTGCGCCTACTTACCCCTGCTCGGCATGGTGGCGGCATTCCTGCCTAACATCGAACGAAGAAAGCGTTGACCCAGGAACTCCTCACGGCGCTCAGTCAATACGGCCTGACAGCGGTGGCCCTCAACGTCCTGTTGAATCAAGCGGGGCTACCCGTCCCGGCGATTCCGACCCTGATCGTTGCGGGCGCGCTCGGCGCAAGCGGACAGTTCTCCCTGCCGGCGCTGTTTGGTGCGTGCGTTGCCGCGTGTTTGATCGCGGACTGTGGCTGGTATCTGGTAGGTCAGCTCTACGGAATGCGAGTATTGAAGACGTTGTGCCGGATTTCGCTGGAGCCCGACTACTGCGTAAGCCAGACCCAGACCCGCTTCGAGCGCTGGGGCATTAATTCGATCGTCATCGCGAAATTCGTTCCGGGCTTGTCGACCATTGCTCCGCCAATGGCCGGCGCCATGCGCATTGGTTGGCCGCGATTCGTTTTGTTGAGCACCCTGGCCGCGATCCTGTGGACGGGTGCGGCCCTCGGTGCCGGCATGGTGTTCAGAGCGCAGATCGAGCAGCTCCTGGCCTATCTTGATCGGATCGGCGGTGTTGCCTTGTTGGTTGTGTTGATCTTCGTGGGGGCTTACATCCTCTATAAGTGGTGGGAGCGACAAAGATTCTACAGATCCTTGCGCATGGCGCGGATCAGCGTCGCCGGACCTGTATGCGCTCATGCAGAAGAGCCCGGAGCCCTTGATCATCGACGTGCGCTCTGCCGCGGCGCGCGCGCTCGAACCCCACTGGATTCCCGGGGCGCTGCCTATTTCCCTCACGGACGTCGATCAGCATCTGAAGGACCTGCCCCGGGACCGGGACATCATTCTGTATTGCAGCTGCCCCAGCGAGGCTTCCGCCGCGCGCGTGGCCAAGATTTTAATGAACCACGGCATCAAGAAAGTCCGCCCCTTGCACGGGGGTCTCGATGCCTGGCTGGCGGCAGGCCACGCCGTGGTCAAAAATGCACCCAGCGCTTGACTAAGGAAGGCGGTTGAGACCCAGGTCCTCTCGCCCTGGACCCTGAGATTGCATAATGCGGGAATGCGCGAATCGCTCGCTCCGCTGACGGCGCTCGTTATTTTGGCTGCAACCCCCACGGCGGCGCGCGCCGATTGGTCGTGGTCCGCCGCCGCGGGGCTCAATCACGATAACAATGTCGGTAACGCGCAGGCGGCCTCGGACATCGTTCAAGACTACGCCGTGAATGCACGCCTTTCCCTCTTTCAGCTCATTCCCTTGAGCGGGGACTGGAGTCTGGCGCTGGGCGGCGATCTGGCCGGTGAAGCCTACGATCAGCTCGATGGACTCAACAACGCCACCATCGAAGGCGCGGTGTCGCTCAAGAAGAAATGGGGGCTGGGAGCGTTTGCACCCTGGGCGCGCGCCCAATTTTCTCTGGGCCGCGCGGCTTACCAGGACGGCTATCGCGATGCGACGCTATACCGCGCGTCTCTGGAACTCGGCAAACGCATCGACGAGCGCTGGAATCTTTCGGCCTGGTATTCATTCGAGCGTTCTGCCGCGACCCCCGGTCCGGAAGTGGTGCCGGGACGCTCGGCCGATGCCTTTAGCCTCGAAGGCAACAACCTCGGCGCCACCGTGGAATTTTCCCTGAGCGAGCGGATTTCACTCACGGCAGGAGCGTTGTGGCGGCATGGAGATGTCACGTCCACTTCGTTGGTACCCTGGGAGTACCTGTACGTCGTCGCCACTGCCATCGCCCCGGATCCGACTTTCGGTCCGGATGCCTATGCCTACAGACTCACCGGAACCACCTATGGCGTGAAGCTGGGGGCGGAATTTTTCATCACCGCCCACGGCACCCTCGGCTGCGGATTTGAGCGGCTGGAAACGAGGGCTGAAGGGGGCAACAATTACGTCAAATCGGTGCCCGAGATCACTTGGAATTATCGCTTCTAAATGCATAAGACAACCGCCATCGCACTCTTCTTGATTTGGGTCTGCGCGGCCGCCGCGCACGGCGCCGAATTGCGCATATCGGTGAAGGATCACAAGGGCAAGCCGGTCGCCGATGCGGTGGTCGTGGCGGTTCCGCTGGATCCCAAAAACGCCTTGCGCGGCAAGCCCTCGGGGGATGCCGTGGATCAGGTCGACAAGCAATTCGTGCCGTACGTGAAACCGGTGCTCGTCGGCGCGACGGTGCGCTTCCCGAACAGCGACAATATCCGGCACCAGGTCTATTCTTTTTCCCCTGCCAAGAAATTCGAATTACCTTTGTACGGCGGCTTGAACGCGACGCCCGTGATGTTCGACAAGCCGGGAGTCGTGGTGTTGGGCTGCAACATCCACGATTGGATGATCGGCTACATCTATGTGTCGGAGACCCCGTTCTTCGCGAAAACCGGAGCCGCGGGCAGCGCGGTCATCGCCGATCTGCCGCTCGGCGAGTACACTGTGAGGGTCTGGCATCCGAATCTGGCCCACGCCGAGGACACCACCAATCGGCATGTCAACCTGAGCGCGGATGAGCCGACCAGCACAGAGTGGCAGCTCGATCTGAAGCCGAATTTTCGCGTGCCCCGCGCGTCCGGTTCCGGTTCTGCTGCCTATCCTTGAAATCCTTCAGGACGCAAATTGCATCGCTGACCGCGCTGGGCCGCGTTGGATTACCCGACGACATCGGCGGCGTGATCGCATCGCTGCTGTCGGCCGAGAACTCCTGGATCAATGCGCAGCGCATTGAAGCCTCCGGCGGCATGTACGTCTAGATAAAGCTCAAGTTACTTGGACTGAAGGCCGCCAAATTCGGTAACACGGCAGCCAGCTGGGTGGAATTCACGCCGAACCACGACGCCAGCGTCGCGGCATATTGATCCACGGCGATCGTGGGAATCCAGCGGCCTTGGCCTGCATCATTGGGACCGCCGATACTTAAGGCCGGCATTGTGCCGTAGATTTGTCCGCCGTGCACCGCGCCGCCGATCACCATATGATGGCTGCCCCACGCATGATCGCTGCCTCCGCCGGTGTTTGGTGCAAAGGTGCGCGAGAAATCCGACAGCGTGAATGAGGTGACATTGCTGCCGGCGCCGATGGCCGCCATGGCGGCGTGGAATGCCGAGAGCGCGGGGTCGAGTTCCGATAACAAGGTTTGTTGGGTGTTCAGCTCGTTGGTGTGCGTGTCGAAGGACCCCAAACTCACGAGAAAGACCTGGCGCTGCGCGCCCAGCGTGCTGCGCGCCTCGATCACCTTGGCGGCGGCGAGCAGCTGAGCGGCAATGCTGGTCGTGAGCCCGCTGAAATACTGCACGGATGTCCCGCTGGTCGCGGTCAGGATCGGATTGAGCGTGGCGCTGCTGCTCAGAGCCCCGCTCATGACGTCCTGCGCCGCCATCACCAGATCGGTGTCCTGATCGACGCCCAACAAACTGACCAACGCCGAACGGCGCGCCGCATCGCCGCTGCTGCTCGAGAATCCGTTGAGCCCGAAGGAACCGCTGGTCGGAATGACCAATGCCTGCGTCGCGGATCCTGTGACGAACAAATTGTTGCCGGCCGTGGAAATCATCGCCGGCACGCTCGCATTCACATTGAGAGCACTGAGTTGATCCGTCAGCCTGCCGCCCCAGCCGGTGCTGGATGCCGTACTGGAGTTCGCCGATTGCCACTCGTGCTGCTGATCGATATGCGAAAACAGGGTCGCCGGCTTCTGCGTCGTGCTCGACAAATATTGAGCCTGGGTGAGCGGCTGCACCAAGGTGCCGACATTGGCAACAACTGCAAGATTGCCCGCCGACCATAGGCTTTGCAGTCCGGAAAGTGCCGGGTGAAAGCCATAACGAAGCACACCGCCGGCCTCCTGCAGAGGCAGGAGTTGCGCCTGCGGCAGCGCCAAATAATTGCGTGCTTGCGCGTAGTTCGCATATCCCGCCGTATCGACCGGCACCACCATGTTGTTGGCGTCATTGCCTCCCGCCATAAAGACGCAAACCAAGGCCTTGTAGTCGCTTAGCGTTTGGGCACGCGCCGCGAAGACACCCATTTGCCCGAGCGCCGCGCTTCCAGCCAACGCACCGGCATGCCTCAAAAAGTTGCGACGCTGCATGTTAGCGCTCCACCTGATATTGGGCTGAGGTCAGCATGAGATAGCTCGCCGTGCGAGCCGCTGCCAGCGGATCCGTGGCGGACTGCGCATTCACCGCCGCAAGAATGATTCCACTCGCCGCACTCGACAAGCTGCCGTGCATCAATGTTTGGTTCAACTGTGCGATCAGTGCGTTCGGATCCGTGATGGAAGCCGGCGATGTCAGATCAATGCTGGTTCCGGTGCTGCCGGTCACCGTAGGGTCCGCCGCGGCACCACCCTTCATGATCACGGTGTTGACGAAATTGGCCCGGGCCAGGGCCGTTGCCGCATTGTCGATGCCAAACTCCGGCGCCAGTGTCTGCGAACCGGGTAGTACAAAACTTGGCGGATAAAAGTTGAATACCGACCCCGCCGAATAGATCGGCTGCCCCATCCCCGAGCTGGCGCTGCGCGGCAATACGCCGTCGGATTGTCCGCTGAGGCTGCGCAGCACTGAAGAGATGAACAGCGCGGGTTCGCGCAAATGCCCGAAGCCGCTGGTCGCAGGCGTGTCGCCGCGGGCCTCCGGATCGGTCAAGATCGCCTTGACCACGGCACCGAGGTCGCCGCGTACTCCGCTGCCGTTATCCGCGAACACCGCCGAGATCCGCCCGACGTAGGCGGGACTCGGATTGCTGGTAACCAGATGCTGAATGAGTTGCTTACCGATGAAAGGCCCGACGTTGGGATGATTGAATATGTCGTCCAACGCCATCTTGAGATCTTGCGCCGAGGTCTGGCCCGCGGGAATCGTGAATCCGTCGAGCAGAGCTTTCGTTCCCGGTTCATGCTCGCTGTCGAAGGCGATCATCACCCCATCGTAGTTGAGGGGATTTGACGGAGTACTGGTCGCGCCGGGCAGCGGCGGGAAGGTCCAACCTGTAAATGCGGCGGCGAATCCGATTACAACGCTTTGATCGTAGGTGGGAATGGGTGCTCCCGAGCCATCGAGCTTTTGCGACCCATCGGGATTGAGTTCATAAAGTCCAATTGAGCACAGTTGGAGCACCTCGCGGCCGTAATTTTCATTGGGCGCGGTGCCGTGCGCCGGATTGGACTTGTAGTTGCCGGCCATGTCCAGGTAGCGGCCCATCACCGGGCTCAAGGTCACATCTTGCAGCAGGTCGCGAAAATTACCGAATGCATCGTTGAGCAGCATGTTTTGGTAATCCGCCATGCCGTATGCTTCATAGATCTCGATCCCCGACACCACGAAGATCTGCGACAGTGCAAATGCGACCCGCTGGCGCAACTGATCCGAATCATTCAGCGCATTCATGAAGAACTGCCGCTGAACCTGGAATAAAGAGTATTTGTCGCGGGCGCAGATGCTCGATGCATCGGTGGGCGTGGCGGGGTCGGTCTGGCAGCCTACCGGTGCGGTGTGCGGCGTGTAGCTGAATCCGGTGTAGTGGCTCGCGGTAGCCGCCAGTTGTTCCGCAAGATAGGCGCTAAAACCCACGCTTTGAACATGGCTTACGTCGCTTGGCGTCACCCCAAAAGTGGCTTGCTCCAGCAGGCGGGCCGTATCGGCGGCCGATGGCTGATTAGGAGGAGGCGGCACGGGCGGCGGCGCGGAGCCGCTCGATCCACCGCCGCAGGCCGCGAGCGTCAGCAGTAATGCTGCACCGCTCAATCGCATTCCAACAAATCGCGCGGCCATGTTTGACTCCCTCCTCAACCCCTTTGCAAAGACCAACGGTCGGTCGCAAGAAGGGTTGACCGGGCGTCAAGAAATGTCAGGGCGGCGCCGCCGAGCGGCAGGGTCCGCAGCCGGCGAGGCCATTGATTGCGCTAGCTGAAGGCCTGGATGCCGGTCTGCGCTCTGCCGAGAATCAGTGCGTGAATATCGTGCGTGCCTTCGTAGGTATTCACCACCTCGAGATTCACGACATGGCGGATCACGCCGAATTCATCCGAAATGCCGTTGCCGCCCAGCATATCGCGCGCAGTGCGCGCGACATCCAAGGCCTTGCCGCAGGAATTGCGCTTCATGATGGAAGTGATTTCCACCGACGCGGTGCCATCATCCTTCATGCGTCCGAGACGCAGGCAGCCCTGCAAACCCAGCGTGATCTCCACCTGCATGTCGACCAGTTTCTTTTGAATCAACTGATTCGCGGCGAGCGGGCGGCCGAATTGCTTGCGGTCCAGCACGTACTGCCGGGCGGTATGCCAGCAACTTTCAGCCGCGCCGAGCGCGCCCCAGGCAATGCCGTAGCGTGCGGAGTCGAGACAGGTGAAAGGCCCCTTTAATCCCTTCACACCGGGAAGCATGTTCTCCTCGGGCACGAACACATCATCCATCAGAATTTGCCCGGTGGTCGAGGTGCGCAATCCGACCTTGCCGTGCAACACCGGCGTCGAGAGTCCCTTCCATCCTTTCTCGAGAATGAAGCCGCGGATGATGTCGTCCTCGGTCTTCGCCCAGACCACGAACACATCGGCGATCGGACTGTTGGTGATCCAGGTCTTGGCGCCCGACAGCCGATAGCCGCCGGCCTTGGCGCGTGCGCGGGTGATCATGCTGCCGGGATCCGATCCGTGATCGGGCTCAGTCAAGTCCAAAGCAGCCGATCGATTCGCCGCGCGCCAACGGCGGCAGATATTTTTGCTTCTGCGCCTCGGTGCCGAATTGATGAATCGGCAACATCACCAGCGAGGACTGCACGCTCATCATCGAGCGGTATCCCGAATCGATGCGCTCCACCTCGCGCGCGATCAGACCGTAGCTGACATAGTTGAGTCCGCCGCCGCCATACGTTTCAGGAATGGTCGCGCCGAGCAGTCCCAGACCGCCCATTTCCTTGAATATCTTCGGGATCCGTGTGTTCGCGGCGAAATGCCTCGAGCACGCGCGGCGCCAGCTGCCCCTGCGCGTAGTCGCGCGCGGCATCCCGAATCATTCTCTCCTCATCCGTCAACTGCGTATCGAGCAGCAACGGGTCGTCCCAATGAAAGCTCGCGCGCGCCATAAACACCCTTCAGTTCCAACCCCGCGAAGGATCGCATACTATCACCGCCGTGAGCGCAAACCTCTCCGATTCAAATGGCTACATGAGCGGCTTCGGCAACGAATTCGCCACCGAAGCAATCGCCGGTGCGCTGCCTTCGGGCCGCAATTCGCCGCAGCGCTGTCCGTTCGGCTTGTACGCGGAACAATTCTCCGGCACGGCATTCACCGCCCCCCGTGCCGCCAATCGGCGCTCCTGGCTGTATCGCATTCGTCCTGCGGTGACTCATCAACCCTTCGAACGATTCAAACACGCACTGCTCGACGAGGCCGCGGACGAAAGCCCTGCCTCGCCCAACCAGCTGCGCTGGGACCCGCTGCCGCTGCCGGTCGCGCCGACCGACTTCATCGATGGTCTGGTGCCCATCGCCGGCAATGGCTCGCCGGACTCGCACAGCGGCTGCGCCATGTACTTGTTCGCCGCCAATCAATCCATGCGCCGGAAATTTTTCTACAGCGCCGACGGCGAAATGCTCATCGTGCCGCAGCTGGGCACGCTGAAACTCGACACCGAGCTGGGAAGCATCCGTTTAGGCCCGCAGGAAATAGCCGTGCATGCCGCGCGGACTGCGCTTTCGCGTGGAGCTGCCGCAGGGCGAGGCGCGCGGCTACATTTGCGAAAATTTCGGCGCACCGTTCAAGTTGCCCGACCTCGGGCCGATTGGCGCCAACGGTCTCGCCAACCCCGTGATTTCCTGACGCCGCGGGCACGCTACGAGGATGTCGAAGAGGACTGCGATCTCATCGCCAAGTTCGCGCGCCACTTGTGGGCCGCGAAAATGGACCACTCGCCGCTCGATGTCGTCGCCTGGCACGGCAATTACGCGCCCTACAAGTACGATCTGCGGCGCTTCAACACCATGGGATCGACCTCGTACGATCATCCCGATCCGTCGATCTTTTTGGTGCTGCACTCGCCGAGCGACACGCCGGGCACGAGCAACATCGACTTCGTGGTGTTTCCGCCGCGCTGGCTGACCATGCAAAACACCTTTCGGCCGCCCTGGTTTCATCGCAATGTGGCCAATGAATTCATGGGCCTGATATGCGGTGTGTATGACGCAAAGAGCACCGGCTTCGTGCCGGGCGGCTCCTCTTTGCACAATTGCATGAGCGGACACGGTCCCGACGCGGCGACCTTCGACAAGGCCGTCGCCGCGGACACCTCGGTTCCGGTGCATATCACCGACACCATGGCGTTCATGTTCGAATCCCGCAGCGTGATCAAGCCTACCCGTTCGGCGCTACAAGGAACGCCGGCCCTGCAACGCGATTACCTGAGTCACTGGCGTGGTCTCAAAAAGCACTTCGATCCGGCCCGGCCGTGACAACGCCCGGCACCCTGGACGCGACGCACGATCCTAAGATTCGCAGCTGGCTCGCGTCCGCCAATTCCTCGGGCAACGCGTTTCCCGTCCAGAATCTACCCTTCGGTGTTTTTCACCGGACCCACTCTGCCGAGCCCTATCGCGGCGGCGTAGCGATCGGCGATCAAATCATCGATCTTAAGGCGCTCGCCGAGGCGCGACTGTTCGCCGGAGAGGCGAAGCTGGGCGCTCAGGCCGGCAGCGAGTCATCGTTAAATTCACTCATGCAACTCGGGCCGGCGAACCTGGAGCGCGCTGCGCCTGCGCCCTGTTCGAGGCCATGGCCGAAGGGTCCGCGCTCGAATCAAAACTGCGCAGCTGCCTGGTGCCGCAGCACGAGGCGAGCTATGCGCTACCGGCACAGATCGGGGATTACACCGACTTCTATATATCCATCTACCACGCGACGGCCATCGGCAAGCTCTTCAGACCCGATAACCCCCTGCTGCCGAACTACAAGTGGATTCCGATCGGCTACCACGGCCGCAGCTCATCCATCGGCGTGTCGGGACAGAGTTTTCCGCGACCCCGAGGGCAAAAATCCCCTTCCGGCGCGGCCGATCCCGCCGTGGGCCCGAGCAGTCGCCTGGACTACGAATTGGAAATGGGAATTTTCATCGGCGGCGGCAATGCATTGGGTACGGCTATCCCCATGGCGGAGGCCGAAGATCACATCTTTGGGCTGTGCCTGCTCAACGATTGGTCGGCGCGGGACCTGCAGGCCTGGGAATACCAACCCCTGGGCCCATTCCTGGCAAAGAATTTCGCCACGACCATTTCGCCGTGGATCGTGACCTTGCAGGCGCTCGCGCCGTTCCGTGTTTCATTCACGCGGCCGGCCGGCGATCCACAGCCCCTGCCCTACTTGGATTCACCGCAAAATCGCGAGATGGGAGCGATCGATATCAGGCTCGAGGCGTTCATACAGACCGCCAGAATGCAGGCTCGAAGCGAGCCGCCGCAGCGGCTGTCCACGACCAGCTTTCGGCATGCCTACTGGACCATCTCGCAGCTGATCGCACATCACACGGTGAACGGATGCAATCTTCGCGCGGGAGATCTGCTCGGCAGCGGCACGCAGTCCGGACCCACGCCGGAGGAGGCCGGATCGTTGGTGGAACTATCCGTGGGTGGCACGCGCAAGCTCAAGATAGGCAGCGATGAACTTCGCACCTTTCTCGAGGATGGAGACAGCGTGATCTTTCGCGGCTGGTGCGAGCGGCCCGGAGCGGTCTCGATCGGATTCGGCGAGTTGCATGGCCGGATATTGGCCGCAAGCGATTGAATGAGGCCTTGAAGGAGTCCTTGCGCGCTGACAAAGCTTTCAGTGCTCTTCCTACATCGCGCAACAGCGACTGGGCTTCAGAATCGACACGCAAATCGCGAGGGGATTCCCATGAAAACAACCGTGACTCTGGCTTGCCTGTCCCTGCTGATGGCATCAACCACGCGCGCCGGTGAGGGCGTCCAGGTAAAAATCACCAACGACGGGACGCAGGACATCATGGTAACCGTCTACGACAGGAATGCGGCAACCGGGCATATTGTGATGCAAGGCACAAGGATTAACGGCTTCACGTCGGTGCCAATAACCGTTGTCGGAGATGCCAGCGGAAAAGCGAACTTATCCTGGACGGCGATCAGTGCCGATACCGCCTCGCCCAAATGCGGTTATGGCAATGTCTCAGACATCGCCGATGATTCGTCCTTGAGCGTGCACGTGGATGCCGGCTGCGATTCTTAAGTGATCGCGATCCGCGGATTGCGCGCGACGCGCTGCGACCGCCGCACCCGCGCCACGCACAAACCCATCAAGCCCAGCAAAGAATAGACTCCGAGAGTACCGCCGCCCGAGCCACCGCCCGATGCAGCGGCGTTCACCGTGAGCATGATCGATGCCGTCGGCGATGCACCGGCGTTGTTCGTGCAGTACAACGTGTAAGTGACACTGCCCGCTGCGGAGGGTGTAACGGTCTGGCTTCCGGCGCTGGCCTGCGCGCCAGTCCAGCTTGAGCTCGTGCCGCCGGCGGTGCAGCCCTGATTATTCGCAGACGACCAGGTGAGCGTTGTTGAGCTGCCCACTGTGATGGAACTGGACCCCAACGAAAGCGTCGGCGTCGGAGGAACAACGGCTGGGGTTGCGGAAGCTGCCAAATCGGCCTGCACGAATCCGAAGCCGGATGCCGTGTTATATCCAGCCGCCCCACCCATCGCCAATGTATTGTTGCGCAGCGTCGCATAGATTTGCGCGGGCGTCAGCGAGGGATCGGCCTGCAGCAGCAACGCCGCGATGCTCGCGACATGCGGAGTCGCCGCGGAGGTGCCGAAGAAGTTCGGATAGTTGGCGTTGTTCTTGCACCCGGCGATTGTGCTGTCATCGACGATGGGCGGATTATCGCTGGCTAGCGTGAATCCTAGAAAAGTGTCGTTGCCGCCGTCCGGACCGACCAGGTCCGGCTTTTGACGATACACCGCGGTCTGTGGATTGCCGTTGACGTCGAACAAGATGGGATCACCGCCGACCGAGGAGAAAGACTCCAGGATGGCCGGCGACGTGCCGCACCCCGGCGTATCCAGGAAAAACGCTGCGCCGACCGCCAGAGCGCCCGTTGCATTCGGATGACCTTGAATAGTGGCGCTGTTGGTCGCGAATTGATTGATGGTGCTGCCCAAGCCGTCGTCTTCGACCACGACTTTGATGCGGCCCGGGGCAACGCCGCCAGCCAAGCCCACAACGATGTGTATGGTTTCCGGTAGGCTGTTGCCCGTGGCGTTGGCTGGATTGTCGACGATCATCACCTGGTACGGATCCTTGCCAAGGGCATTTGGTCCGCTGCACACGGCTGGATTCTCGAAATAGTCGGTGATGATGTCGTTGCCCGAAATTTTGTCGATACAAAGATCCAGCTTGCCGGTCGCGCCGCCGCTATTGGGCGCACCGGTGAAGTAGGGCTGATCCCATTCCAGAACGATGGCGACGAATTCTCCGGGAACCATCGGCGGGATGGTCACCGGCAAGTACGTCACCGTCGTGCCGCCTGACGTACCGAAGGTCAACAACTGCTCGCCCGCATTCGGTCCCGAGCCGGCAGTGGCAAAACTCGGCGAATTGTTGTCGTAGGCCATCGTGCCGTTGTTGCCCGCGGCGGAAAAATACGCCACGCCCTGCGCTTCCACCGCATCGATGGCCTGCGCGACGATGCCGTCCTGAAAAAAGGGCTCGTCGAAATAGCCCACATCATCCGCAATCACCTTGGCGCCGGCGTTAGCCAGCGCACCGATGCCGTGAGCGAAATCCGCTTCGCTGTTTTCCGCGGTGTAGAACGCCAGCGGCGCGCCCGGCGCCACGTCGTGCACGATCTGCATCATCGCGCGGCCTTCGTCACCGAAAGGCAGCTGGGTCGGCGGGCCGTAATTCATGCAGCCTCCACCCTTCGGATCGGCCTCCGCGAGCACGTTAACGTTCGACGGCAAATCACCGGTGGATATATCCGTGGCCGCGTCAGCGGTAAAGCTGTTGTTGGCGTAACCGGTGTTGCCGCCGGCAGGCACGCCGTTTGCCGCATAGACCGAATAGCAGTCGTAGCTGTCCGAAATGATTCCCACCGTGATGCCGGCGCCCGAAAGCGCATTTTGGGAGCGCACCAAATCGCTGTTCTGCGCGTAATCGCCTTGCGACGTGACCGCACCGCTCTTGGTGCGCATCATCGCGGCCCTGATGGCATGCACCTCGGTCAGAGCGGCGGCGGCGTCCAATTGATCGACCGGCAGCCATCCGCCGACATCGTTCGAGTAAGAAGAAGCGTGTTGCAATCCCAATCCCACCAGCGCGGCCTTCAGCTGCTCAGGGTCGCCGCGCGTGACGGCATCAACCGAAACCAGCGGGACAGATGAATTGGACGGCTGGACAAATTTGGCGGCCGGATTCAGGACGTGCAAATCCCGCACTCCCGGGTGCTCGCTGCGCACATGGCGCGATATTTCGGCGAGCGCCCCGTCGAACTTCGAACTGGGTGCGGTGGCGCTTTGCTGCGGGTTACGGTTGCCCGCCACACGAAGCAGGGAAGCGCCCGGGGCGTGCGCGTGCAGGCGAATGAGTTGCCCGGGACCGACCGCGGATGCCGCCGAAATGGCGGTCAATACACCCACAGCACCAATTGCCAAGAAACGTGAAGACATCCGTGGTCTCCCTTTATTGCCACGTATAGACCGCCGATCTGACCAAAGTCTCGGCAAAAAGTTTGCTCCTCATGGTAACAGTAGCCGATGAAGAAGTTGGCAGCGTCGTTGAAACGCGACGCTGGTGGCGTAATCTAAACCCTGAAAACGAAGGCCTTTGAGGACTCCTGGCGCTCCAGCGACGCCGGCCTTGGGGCAACTAGCCTTCGAGCGCGGTGGAGCCCAGCCTCGAGGCGTACAGCTCGGCGCGATCCAATTCATCCTCGAGAAGATGATAGGCATCATCGGGAACGCGGCCAATGCGCCGCCATTCGTTCAGCAGGCGCCGCTCGGCCGCGATGGCCTGCATCCGCATTCGCCCGAATTCCGTATCAGGCTGCGATCGATCGACGCTGTGCTCACGCACGGCGCCATACTCGGCGCGAAGCGCGGCGGCTCCCTCGCCGGCAATGTCCGACAACGCCTCGAGAGCGGCTTCGAGCATGGCGATACGGGCGCGCGCAACGTCCTCATCGAGCGAGGAATCCGGTGCAATGCGCAACAAGGCAATCAGCGGCCGCATCGTGAATCCCTGCAGAATCAGCGTGCCGAGGACGACGATGAAGGCGCTGAGCACGATGACGTCGCGGCTGGGAAACTCCGGCGGCAACGCCAGTGCTGTGGCGAGGGTCACCAGCCCACGCATTCCGCACCATGATACCAACACGCCGATGCTGGCTTTGGGCACCTTTGAGTGCAGCACCCGCGTCTCGAAAAAAGAGCGGAACCGACGGAGCACCAGGCCATACAACATGACATAAGCGAAGCGCACACCGATCACGACCCCGAGGACGATGGCGGAAAATACCAGCGCCCGGCTCAAGGCGGCGCCCTGAAGCTTTTCCAGGATGACTCGCGCCTGCAGCCCCATCAGCAGGAACGCGAGAACATTGAGCACGAACACCACCGTCGACCACACCGCATTGGTATTGACCCGATCGCGCGCACTGGTGCGCGCCGGCACATACCAGGCAGCGACGCCGGCCAGCGCGACGATGGCCACAATGGGGGAGAACTGCAGATGCTCCGCCAGAATCCAAGTTCCGTAAGTGACGAGAAATTGCACAATGATCATCGATAGCGTGCCCGCGACCTTAGGCATGATGCGCATGGACAAGATGGCCGACATCACCCCGAGTGCCGCACCGCCGGGAACCGCGATGAGCAGCCGCGGCGCCAATGCCTCCCACGCATGACCTTGCGAAACTGCAGCGGTGAGCGCCAAGCCGAAGATGAGCAGCGCCGTGGCATCGTTCAGCAAGCTCTCACCCTGAAGAATAGCCATCGTGCGGCGAGGCAGGTTGCATTCGCGCAGCAGCGCGGCGGCCGCTGCGGCATCGGGCGGCGCGACGATGGCACCGAGGACGATGGCCGCGGCCAGCGGCAAGTCCTGCCAGCGCGACACCGGCCCAGGCCACGGCGGCCGTGGTCAGCACAACCAGGACAACGGCCAATGAGACCAACGGAACCCAATAGCGCAGCAATTCGCGCGGCGGCATGTCGAAAGCGGTGTCCATGACCGCGGGGGCAACGAACAGGGCCAGTGCCAGTCGCGGTTCGATGCTCAAGTGCGGCGCAAAGGGCAGAATTGCCACGCAGCCTCCCGCCAAGGCCAGCAACGAGGGATAAGGAACGCGCAAGTGCCGCGCCACTTGCATCAGCACCACGGCAATCGTCAGCAACAGCAGCGTAATTTCAAAAAGCGGCATCCGTGATGATTGTACTTAGGTGCGCTATATTTCAATACGGCCAAAGGCGGGGGTACCCATGAGGCGAGCATCGGCAAGGATCTGCTGTGGGATCGCATGTCTTACCGCAGCGCTTCCGGCGCTTGGGCTGGACGCGACGGCCGGCAAGAAAATCTTTCGAGAGCGCTGCAGCGTCTGCCACACGGCCGAGCCGAATGATAACGGCGGCGGCCAGGGTCCCTCGCTCATCGGCGTGTTCGGCAGGGCCGCGGCCGCTGCACCGCAATTTGCCTACACGCAGGCGCTGCGCGATTCGAAGCTTACCTGGGACGCCGCGACCTTGAATCGCTTCCTCAACTCGCCGGGCGGTGTCGTGCCGGGCACGTCGATGGCGCTCTCGGTGCCGGATCAGGCCGACCGCGACAACCTCGTGGCTTACTTTCAGAGTGTGGCGGGCGCACAAGCGGCGGCGCAGCCCATTGTCGTGCCCGAGGCCAGCCTGCAAACCGCCAATTGGCGGCTCGATGCGCCGGGTCAATTGCATCAGATCCGCGTTGCATCGCTGCCCGCGCCCTACGCCACGCGCTCGTCGAACAATCATCCCTCGGTGGTCCCGATGCCCCCGGGCGCGAAGTTGTCATTACCGCCGGGTTTCCACATCGACAGTTTTGCCACCGGTCTTGAGGGGCCGCGCAAAATGCTGCTCGCTCCGAACGGCGACATCTTCGTGACCGAGATACGCGGCGGGCGTGTCTCCATCATTCACCCCGCGGCGGATGGCCGCCGCGCTGCCCGTATCGATGTCTTCGTGCGCGACCTGCGCCAGCCGTTCGGTCTGGCCTTTTTCCCGAACGCGCAGGATCCACAGTGGCTGTATGTTGCCGAAACCAATCGCGTCATGCGCTACCCCTACCACGTCGGCGATGTGACGCCGCGCGGCGATGCTCAAGCAGTGATCGCACAACTGCCCAGCGGTTCGGGGCACTCCACCCGCGATGTCGTCTTTTCGCCGGATGGCAAGCGGATGTTCGTCTCGGTGGGCTCGGCGTCAAACGTCGCCGAATCCATGCCGAAAAAAAAGCCGGCGGAGATTGCGGCCTGGGAGGCGCAGCATGGGCTGGGAACGGCATGGGACTCGGAAGGCAATCGAGCGGTGGTTCTGGACTTTGATGCAGCCGCGCCGGCGCAGGCCGCCGTGTATGCCGCGGGCATTCGCAACTGCGTGGGACTGACCGTGCAACCGCAGAACGGCGCTTTGTGGTGCACCACCAACGAGCGCGACGGGCTGGGCGATGATTTGGTCCCTGACTACTCCACTCGCATCGCGCGCGGGCAGTTCTACGGCTGGCCCTGGTACTACCTGGGTTCGACCGAGGACCCTCGATTGAAGGGCGAACGGCCGGATCTGGCCGGCAAAGTGTCGGTGCCGGATGTGCTTTACCAGTCGCATTCAGCCTCCCTCACCATGACTTTCTATGCAGCCAGCGGCGGAAACTCCGCGTTTCCGGCGGCCTATGTCGGCGATGCGTTTGTCGCCTTCCACGGCTCCTGGAACCGGAGCCTGCGTACCGGGTACAAACTGGTGCGCGTGCAAATGAAGAACGGCGAGCCGATCGGCGACTACGAGGATTTCGTCACGGGTTTCGTGGTCGATGACGCCCATGTCTGGGGACGACCGGTGGCAACCCTGGAACTCGGCGACGGCTCGCTGCTGATGAGCGAGGACGGCAACAACGCCATCTTCCGCATCTCGTACCAGCAGTGAGCTACAATTTGCAACCTTGAGAACAAGGGGTCCAATCCATGAAAATCATTCCTCTTTCTTTGCTGGCGATCGCGATTTTTTCCCTGGGAGCGGCGGCCGATGAGCCCAAGGCCGACCAACCGGTGCGGACCATCCTGGAACGTCACGATCAGTCGGGCGTCCCCGGCAAGGAAATCGTGACCGGCACCGCAACGCTGCCGCCGGGCTCCACCATCGGCTATCACACTCACCCCGGCGATGAAGCAGGCTACGTGCTCAAAGGCTCCATGACGCTCAAGACCAAGGGGCAGGCCGACCGGGCATTGAAGGCCGGCGACAGCTTTTTCAATGCGCGCGGCGCGGTTCACAGCGTCGTCGCGGGCAGCGACGGAGCCGTCGCGGTATCGAACTGGATCGTCGACAAAGGACAACCGATGGCGACGCCGGTATCTTGAAAATCCCGGCGTTGAAACTCCCGGCGTTAAGTTTCGGCCTCCCGCTGGCGCTCGCAATATGCGCACCGGCGGGCGCCGCCGCCCCCCTCGAACTGGAATCGAGCAAGGGCATGGTGGTGAGCGCTCAGCATGAAGCCTCGGACGTCGGAGCCATGATATTGCGCCAAGGTGGCAACGCCGTGGACGCCGCGGTCGCGGTGGGATACGCCCTGGCGGTGACGCATCCCTGCTGCGGCAATCTGGGCGGCGGCGGCTTCATGACCATTCACTTGGCCGACGGCCGCAATACCTTCATCAATTTCCGCGAAAAGGCGCCGTTGGCAGCCAGTGCGGACATGTTCCTCGATGCGCAAGGGTCCGTCGTCAAGGACCGCAGCATGAATGGTTATTTGGCGGTCGGAGTTCCGGGCACGGTGATGGGCCTGGAAATGGCGCGCGAGAAATACGGAACCCTGCCCCGCGCGGCGCTCATCTCGCCGGCGATTCGCCTTGCATCGGACGGTTTCATTCTGACCCGGGGCGATGTCGATATCTTGATGGAGGGTACTGAGGCATTTCGCGCCAGCCCGAATGTTGCGGCGATTTTTCTGAACAACGGCGCGCCGTTCGTGCCGGGAGATCGCCTGCAACAAAAGGATCTTGCCGGGACCCTGCAGGCCGTCAGCGATGGCGGTGCTGACGCGTTTTATCACGGTTCGATCGCGGCGGCCGTCAGCGAGGCCAGCCGCGCTCACGGCGGATTGTTGACTCGCGAGGATTTTGCCGCTTACACGGTCACTGAGTCGGCGCCGATTACCTGTTCCTATCGAGGCTACGGCATCGTCTCCGCGCCCCCGCCGAGTTCTGGCGGCGTCACCCTGTGCGAAATGCTGCAGGTACTCGATGGCTACCCGCTCAAGGGCATGGGGTTTCATTCCAGCGCCTCGGTACATCTGTTGACCGAAGCGATGCGCCACGCCTTTCGCGACCGCAATACGTATCTGGGTGATCCCGCATTCGTCGACAATCCCATTGCGCGCCTGCTGTCCGCCGGCAATACCAAGGCCATCCGCGCACAGATCCAACCGGATCGGGCGACGCCCTCCTCGGCGCTTACCGGTGCAACCGCGGCAAATGAGCATGCGACCACGACGCACTATTCGGTCGTCGACAATCAAGGCAACGCCGTGTCGGTCACCTACACCATCAACGACTACTTCGGCGCCAAGGTGATCGCGGCCAATACCGGATTCTTCTTGAACGACGAAATGGACGATTTCACCTCCAAGCCCGGAGCGCCGAACGGATTCGGCCTGGTACAAGGCAAGGCCAATGCGATCGCGCCCGGCAAGCGGCCCTTGAGTTCGATGACGCCGACGCTGGTGCTCAAGGATGGCAAGCCCGTGATGGTGGTGGGAACGCCCGGCGGCTCGCGCATCATCACCACCGTGCTCGAGAGTCATCGTCAATGTGATCGACCACGGCATGACGCTGCAGGAAGCGGTCGATGCGCCGCGGATTCATCATCAATGGCTGCCCGATACGCTGGCCGCGGAGCCGTTCGCCCTCTCGGCCGATACGGTGACGGCGTTGACAAAGATGGGCTACAAGGTCGTGGCACTCGAACCGTGGGGATCCGGCAACGCCGCGGAGGTGATCGGAATCGCGCCGTCGGATGTGGATTCCTCCAAGGCTCTCGGCTTCCCCCGCCCCGGGCGCTTTTATGGCGCGAACGATTCGCGCGCCCCGGCAGGTTCGGCGGCGGCGCCTTAACCGCGATTCGCAACGATTCGAGATTCACACGAGGCATATCCCATGATCAAACTTTCGATTCTGTATCCGAACAAACCCGGTTCGCGCTTCGACGTGAACTACTACGTCAACACGCACATGCCCTTGGCCATGCGCTTGCTCAAGAAGAATCTGCGGAAGACCGAGGTCGACGCCGGACTGCAAGGCGGCGCGCCCGGAGAGCCGCCGGCTTTCCACGGCGGATGCCAATTCTATTTCGACAGCATCGCCGCGTTCACGGAAGTGTGGGGCGCGGCCGCAGCGGAACTGCAGGCGGACATCCCGCGCTACACCGATGTTGCGCCCATCATCCAGTTCAACGAAGTCAAGCTGACGGCTTGAGC
Source organism: uncultured Gammaproteobacteria bacterium (assembly GCA_963831765.1). Taxonomy (GTDB): domain Bacteria; phylum Pseudomonadota; class Gammaproteobacteria; order Steroidobacterales; family Steroidobacteraceae; genus Bog-1198. The sequence goes on along the minus strand of CAWHRH010000004.1, from coordinate 134,677 downwards.
GAGCCGAAGCGTCCATTGCAGCCCCTGCACGCTTTATTTCCGACATTGGTGTACACGGCTGCGCTGCAAGGAAGCGACGCGCGCGAATTCAACCGTCAGCTTCTCAAGGAATGCCGGCAACTGCGCCTGGACGATGCGGCCGGACGACGCTGGTCGCGTCAAGAATTATCCGGGCGGCTACACCTCCTACGGCTCGGTGCATCGCCTGCAGACAGTCTCGCCGACCTTCGAGTCGCTGCGGCGCAAGCTTGAACGGCATGTCGCGGCCTTCGCCAGCGCCGTGCGAATGGGATCTCGCGCGGCCGCGAACTGAAGATGACCGATTGCTGGGTCAACATCATGCCGCGGCACACGGTGCACGGCTTGCACCTGCATCCCCACTCGACCTTGAGCGGCACGTACTACGTGCAGGTGCCCAAGGGTTCGCCGGGCATCAAATTCGAAGATCCGCGCCTGGATCGATTCATGGCGGCACCGCCGCGCAAAGCGCAAGCGCGCGACGCGAGACGCAGGCCGTGGGTGACCTTTCCCGCCGCCGCGGGTCAGCTGATGCTGTTCGAGAGCTGGCTGCGTCATGAAGTCGTGCCGAACCGCGTCACGGCCGAGCGAATCAGCGTAAGCTTCAATTACAACTGGTTCTAAGATCCAAGGATTCTTGCAATGTCGAGCAAAGCCTCGGACGCCACCATGGCGGTCTTTCTGGACCTGGAGAACATCGCGCTCGGCGCGCGCGATGCCAAGTATCCGAGCTTCGACATCGAGAAGGTGCTCGAGCGCCTGCTTGCTCAAGGGCCACATCGTGGTCAAGAAGGCCTACTGCGACTTCGAACGCTACAAGGACTTCAAGCGCGGCCTGCACGAGGCGGCATTCGAACTCATCGAAATTCCGCACGTGCGGCAGTCCGGCAAGAATTCCGCCGACATCCGCATGGTCGTCGATGCGCTCGATCTTTGCTACACCAAGGGGCATGTCGATACCTTCGTCATTTTGAGCGGCGACTCGGACTTCTCGCCGCTGGTCAGCAAGCTGCGCGAAAACGCCAAAACCGTCATCGGCGTCGGCGTCAAGAATTCGACCTCCGATCTGTTCATCAACAACTGCGATGAATTCATCTACTACGATGACCTGGTCCGCAAGGAGCCCTCCAAGGCGCGCCGCCGCAGCGCGGCGGCGCGCGCCCGGCGGCAGCCGCCGCCGGACGCGCGCCGGCCGAGAACAAAGGCCCCGACTTGAGCGACGCGCTCGACCTGATCGTCGAAACGCTGGAAGCGCTCACCGAGGAGCGCGGCGGCAGCGAACCGATCTGGGGTTCGATGATCAAACAGGCCATCAAGCGTCGTCAGCCGGGCTTCAACGAGCGCTTCTACGGCTTCCGATCGTTCAATGACATGCTGGCCGATGCGCGAGAAGCGCGGACTGCTGAAGCCTGCGGGCCGGACGAGAAGTCCGGCGGCTACACCGTGCGGGTGGTCGAACGGCCCGCCAGGGTGAATTGAACGGCTAGCGACGGCGTCGACCGGGTTCGGCGTCGACCAGCCCGGTCCGGCCTTGAACTTTGATGCGGCTGGCCGCATTTGAAGGTTCATGAATACCTACCGCGGAAAATCCTGGATGTGGGCGGAAGCCTGTGCCCTGCTCGAAGAGGCCGAGCGCAAGCATCGGCATTTCTTCGACCTGCTGGCCGCGCCCGCGGCCCGCCTGTCTGGGAGCCGCCGGCGGATATTTTCGCGGACGGCTCGGAATTGAACGTGATCGTCGCATTGCCCGGCGCCCGCGCCGACGAGGTCACCGTGCAGATCACTCCGACGGGCCTGCAGATCGACACCACCGTGCCGCCGCCGGCCGTTGGCGCCGCCATGAATGTCGTGCGCCTGGAAATTCCCTATGGCCGCATGCGCCGGCGCATCGATTTGCCGCCCGGGCGCTATGTCTTGATCGAGCGCCGGCTGGATCGACGGCTGCCTGTATCTGCGCTCTGACGAGGGAGGCGGCCTGAACATGAGCTGAAGACGTCCTGATCATTCTGCCGGTGCAGCAACGCCGTGCTGTTCCCCGGCGTGGTGCTGCCGGTCGCCATTTCCGGCAAGGCGGCGCTTGCCGCAGCGCAGGAGGCCGTGCGCACCCAGCGCCGCGTCGGATTGCTGCTGCAAACCGACGCCGAGCGTCGATGAGGCCGGCACCCGAGGCTACTGCACCGCGTCGGCACCGTCCGCCTCGATCGTGCGTTTCATCACGGCGCAGGACGGCTCGCACCATCTGATCTGCCAGGGTGAGGAGCGCTTTACGGTGCTGGACTATGTCAGCCGCGATCCCTTCCTGGTGGCGCGCATCGACAGCCACAAGGAAACCACGGTATTCGATCAGGAGATCGAGGCGCGCGGCCTCAATTTGCGCGAAAAGGCCCTCGAGGCGGTGCAGCTGCTGCCGCAGGCGCCGGGCGAACTCACCAACGCGATTCGCAGCATCGAGTCGATTCCCGCGCTGGCCGACATGATCGCGAGCTTCATGGATCTGAAGGTCGCCGACAAGCAGGAGATCCTGGCCACCTTCGACCTGAAGACGCGGCTCGATCGCGTGCTGACCTTGCTCGGCCGGCGCATCGAGGTGCTGAAGGTATCGCGGCAGATCGACGAGAAGACGCGCGAAGCCTTCGACGAGCGGCAGAAAGAAGCGGTACTGCGCGAGCGGCTGCATCAGATTCAAAAGGAACTCGGCGAAACCGATGGCTCCAAATCGGACGACTCGCGGAACTGAAGCAAGGCGATCAAGGATGCCGGCATGCCGCCGGAAGTCGAGGAGCAGGCGCAGCGCGAGACTCAAGCGCCTGGAGCGCATGCCGGAACAAGCGGCCGAATACTCCATGACCCGAACCTACCTCGAGTGGCTGCTGGCCATGCCCTGGTCGCAAGCTCGATCCCGAACAGGTCGACATCGAGCAGGCCCGCAAGATCCTCGATGAGGATCACTTACGGGCTCGACGAAGGTCAAGCGCCGCATCCTCGAGTTCCTCGCGGTGCGCAAGCTCAATCCCGAAGGCCGCAGCCCCATCCTGTGCTTCGTCGGGCCGCCGGGCGTGGGCAAGACCTCGCTGGGCCAGAGCATCGCCAAGGCGATCGGACTCAAGTTCGGACGCGTGAGCTTGGGCGGCGTGCACGATGAGGCGGAGATCCGCGGCCATCGGCGCACCTACATCGGCTCGCTGCCGGGCAACATCGCGCAGGCCTTGCGCAAGGCCGGCCGGCGCAATCCGGTGCTGATGCTCGATGAGGTGGACAAGCTGTCCGCGAGCTATCAGGGCGATCCGTTCTCGGCGCTGCTCGAGGTGCTCGACCCCGAGCAGAACAACACCTTCCGCGACAACTATCTCGGCGTGCCCTTCGATTTGTCGAAGGTGCTGTTCATCGGCACCGCCAACGTGCTCGACTCCATTCCGGCGCCGCTGCGCGATCGCATGGAGATCATCGAGCTGACCGGCTACACCGAGGAGGAGAAACTGCAGATTGCGCGGCGCTACCTGCTCAAGCGCCAATTGCAGGCCAACGGCTTGACCGCCGAGCAGGTGCAGATCTCCGATGAGGCCCTGCGCCGCGTCATCGCCGACTACACGCGCGAGGCGGGGGTGCGCAGTCTGGAGCGCCAGATCGGCGCGCTGCTGCGCAACGCCGCGGTCACCATCGCGTCCGGCGACGCGCAAAGCGTCTCCATCGATGCGGCCGCCGTGGAGCGCATCCTCGGCGCGGCGCGCTTTGAAAACGACGTGGCGCTGCGCACCAGCGTGCCCGGCGTGGCAACCGGGCTCGCCTGGACGCCGGCGGGCGGCGACATCCTGTTCATCGAGTCGAGCCGCGTGCGCGGCAGCGGCAAGCTGATATCTGACCGGACAGCTCGGCGATGTCATGAAGGAGAGTGCGCAGGCCGCCGTCACCTTGGTCAAATCGCAGGCCGATCGCCTGGGCATCGATCCCGCCGATTCTGGACAACAGCGACCTGCACATTCACGTGCCCGCGGGCGCCATCCCGAAGGATGGACCGAGCGCCGGCGTCGCCATCGCCACCTCGCTGGCGTCGCTGCTCACGCAGCGCACCGTGCGGGCCGATGTCGCCATGACCGGCGAGATCAGCCTGCGCGGCGTGGTCATGCCGGTGGGCGGCATCAAGGAAAAATGCGTGGCCGCGGCGCGCGCCGGCATCCGCACCGTCATTCTGCCGGCGCGCAATCGGCGCGATCTCGAGGACATTCCCGAGAGCGTGCGCTCGCGGCTGGAATTCGTCTGGGCGGAGAAAATCGACGACGTGCTCTCAAGAGCGCTCGAGGAAGCGCCCGTCCACCGCGCCGCGGCTTAATGCGCAGGCAATGGATTGGTCAGCCGCCGAATCCATAGCTCAAAGGCGTGTAAGAATTTCTCGCAAAATTCGCGGGTCGTCGGACTCGCGAATTCGCCCGCTGCATCGAAGAGCTTGGCGGCGCCTCCGATATAGGCCTCAGGGTGCGCCATGGCAGCCATGCCAACGGCCACCAGCGATTGGCGCAGATGTTGATTCGCGCCGAATGCACCCATGACGCCGGGCGATAGGCTGACCACCGCGGCCGGCTTGTGCACCCAGGCATTGTTCGGCAACGGCCGCGAACCTACGTCGATCGCATTCTTGAGAACGGCCGGTACCGAACGATTGTATTCCGGCGTTGCGAACAGCACCGCGTCGGCGCGCTTGATGCGGGCGCGAAACTCCGTCCACGCCGCGGGAGCAGCCGCTTCATCATCCTGGTTGTAGAGGGACAGACCGCCGATCTCGACAATCTCAATTTTAAAGGATGGCGGCGCCAGCCTGATCAGGCTTTTCACCAGGGCTCGCGTATAGGAGTCCCGTCGCAGGCTGCCGATGATCGCCGCCACGTCAAAACTCTGGCTCATGGCTCGCCCTGCACCAGGCGATACCCGACCGCCGTCTCGGTCAGGATGTGCTTCGGTTGAGCGGGATCGTCTTCGAGTTTTTGCCGCAGGTGACCCATGTATACCCGTACGTAGTGCCCGTCTTCCGAATGCGCAGGTCCCCACACTTCGCGCAGAATCTGTCGATGCGTCAATACCTTGCCGGCATTGGCGATCAGCAAACCCAGCAGGCGGTACTCGATCGGCGTGAGATGAATGGCGACGCCGCCCTTCTGCACCGTACGCAGACTCAAATCGATTCTAACATCGCCGAAGGTGAATAAGGCGCCCGCGCCGGCACCGGCTTCCACGCGCCGGCGCGAGGTGGCGCGAACGCGGGCCAGCAATTCTCCGACACCGAAGGGCTTGGTCAGGTAGTCATCCGCGCCTGCATCCAGCGCGTCGATCTTGTCCTGCTCATCGACTCTGGCTGAGAGCACGATGACAGGCACCTTTGACCAGCCGCGCAGGTCGCGCAAGAAATCCACGCCGTCGCCGTCGGGTAAACCCAGATCCAGAATGATGAGATCGGGCCGGCGAGTCGCCGCATCGGTCAGACCTTGACGCATCGTGTCGGTTTCATGGACGTTCCACCCCTCCGCCTCGAGCGCGGTGCGCACGAAACGGCGGATTTGACGTTCATCTTCCACCAGAATGGCAACGGGAAGCGACTCAGCCATCGGCGGCCGCCATTTCAGGCTCGATCGCCGGCAGCGGCGGATTGCCGAGCGGAAGTGTAAAGGTGAATATGGCGCCGCCCCCGGGCCGCGGCGCAGCGACGATCTTGCCCTGATGCGCTTCAATGATGGCGCGGCAAATCGCGAGCCCCAGGCCCACCCCCGGCGTCGCTGTTTCGCGCTCGCCGCGCGTGAACTTCTGAAATACTGCCTCTTCTCTTCCCACCGGCAGGCCCGGTCCATCATCCGCGATCGACACGCTCAAGCGGTCGGCAACCACTTCGGCCGACAAGGTCACCGTGCTTCCGGCCGGCGTGTACTTCGACACATTCTCCAGCAGATTCACCAAAACCCGCTCGATCAACACGGCATCGAACTTGACCAGGGGCAAATCGCGGGGCAAGCGCACTTCGATATGATGACGCTGCAGCATACCGCGCGCAGCTTCCAGCGCCGCGCCAACCACCTCTTCCAGCGGCTGCCATTGCAGGTTGAGTCTGACTTCTCCGCTCTCGATACGCGCCATGTCCAGAAGATTGCTCACGAGCGTGCTCATGCGGCGCGCCTCATCCCGAATCGCATCCGCGGTTTCCAGCTGCTCAGCCGACAGCCTCGGGGTGGTGAGCGTCAGGGATTCTGCCAAGCCGACCAACACCGTCAGCGGCGTTCGCAGGTCATGCGATAGCGCCGCGAGCAACGAATTGCGCAGGCGCTCCGACTCCATACTGAGCAGCGCGTCCTGAGCGACCCCGACGTAGTGCACCCGCTCGAGCGCAATCGCGATCAGCGCCGCAAACGTGTCGAGCAATTGCCGCTGTTCCGGAATTCGCAGCAGACGCCGGTTGTTCGCCTTGACTGCCAGCACACCCCGGGCCTGGGTGGGCGCGCGCAATGGAATGTAGAGCACTTCGCTGCCGGGCAGAGTGTCCGTGCCGAAACCCGCGGGCTGGCCTTTGTCGAACGCCCATTGCGCGGTGCCCAGCTCCACGGCCAGAGCGGCGCCGGGCCGCTTGGCACCCGGCCGCGGCGTGTTGACGATCAACCGCCCGCCCGCGTCCGGCAGGAGCAATGCGGCGCTGGCGCGAAACGTGCGCTGGATGGATTCATCGCTGATGTTGACGACCTGCTCCACTTGCACGGCGGCCGATAGATCGCGCGCGATCTCGTACAGCGAGCCCGCCCGTTCCTCGCGGTGCGCGGCGACGCGCGCTTGGAAACGCAGGCCCGCGGTCAGCTGACCGGTGATCAACCCCACGGCCAGCATGATGCAGAAGGTCAGCAGGTATTGCACATCGCTCACCGCGAACGAAAAGCGCGGCGGCACGAAGAAAAAATCGAAGGAAACGACGCTCAAGACCGCCGCCAGCGCGGCGGGCCCACGGCCGAAGCGTACCCCTACCAGCACCACGGCCAGGATGAATATCGCCACGATATTGGAATTCTCGAAATGCGCCGCCAACGGCAGGGACAGCAGAGTGACGCCGATGCACGCCAGCGCGGTCCACAGATAACGCAGTCGCTTTGTTTGGCGTCGATTGCTCGACTCGGCATCGGGCAAGTCCTGCGGCCGCACGGACTCGCGGCTGCGTTCCTTGGTCGGGATGTCCTTTCGCCCTATTTCAATCAAATCGATGTCGGGCGCGAGCACGGCGAGTCTCTGGCCGCTGGATCGCTGCCAGGGCCAGAGCCGTCTGATCGGATCACGGCCGATCACGAGCTTGGACAAATTGTTCTTGCGCGCGTAGGCAATGATGCTCTCGGCAATCTGCGCATTGGCGATCACGGCGGTGGTCGCGCCCAGCTCATGTGCCAGATTCAGGGTTGCCAGGATCTGCTCGCGCCGTGCCGGCGCCAGCCGCTGCAGGTCCGGTGTTTCGACATAGATCGCGTGCCACTCGGTGTTCAATTGGCTCGCCAAGCGGGCCGCGGCCCGCACCACGCGTTCCGCCGCCGCATTGGGTCCGATGCAGGTCAGCAGCGCAGTCGCGGTTTTCCAAACGGATTCGATCGATTGGTCGACGCGATAAGCCTGAACGTCGCCCTCGACCCGATCAGCCGTGCGCCGCAACGCGAGCTCGCGCAGCGCCATCAAATTCCCCTTGCGGAAGAAATGATGCGCCGCCTGCTCGGCTTGGGGCCCCATGTACACCTTGCCGGCCTTGAGCCTGGCCAGTAACTCATCGGCGGGGATGTCGACCAGCACCACTTCATCGGCCGCATCGAAGACCTTGTCGGGGACGGTCTCCCAGACGCGCACATTGGTGATGCCGCCGACCACGTCGTTGAGGCTTTCCAAATGCTGCACGTTCAAGGTACTGAAGACGTCGATTCCCGCCGCCAGCAATTCTTCGACGTCCTGCCAGCGCTTGGGATGGCGCACTCCTGAGACATTGGAATGCGCCAGCTCGTCAATCAATATCAATTCCGGATGGCGCGCCAGCGCTGCATCCAAATCGAACTCGACCAGCGTCTTGTCGCGGTATACGAAGGTCTTCCGCGGCAGTACTTGCAGACCCTCGAGCAGCGCAGCGGTTTCAGCCCGGCCGTGGGTCTCGATCACGCCGACCAGGACATCGTGCCCCTCGCTCACCAGCTTGCGCGCCGCGACCAGCATGGCGTAGGTCTTGCCGACGCCGGCCGCCGAGCCGAAATAGATCCTCAGCTTGCCGTGTTTCGCCTTGGCTTCTTGCTGCTGGACTTTGGCCAGCAGCAGGTCCGGATCGGGGCGTTGCTCATTCATCGATCGCTATTGTGCGCGATCCGAAGCGCGAACGGAAAAACAGGCCAGAATTGGCCGCCGGCGGTATAAAAATCCTGCAAATGATAAGCGAGGCCGAAATGCATGGCCGCCGCAAAGCAAAGCGGCCGCAATCACGCGGCCGCGTCGGGTCATCGGTCCAATTTTCCCCCGGCCGCGTCGGCCTTGAGGATCAATTGGTCATGCAGGCCCAGTTGGCGGCGATGGCGTTCGGATTCGTGGAATTGCCGGCGGTGAAATTGCCGCTGCCGCGCATCGACCCGGTCGTCGCGCGCCCATCATCGTACGAAAGATCGATTTGTTGTGCCGCGCCGTTGGTCAACTTGTACCAACACACCGCCGACGGCGCGATGAAATTCGCGATGACGGTTGGGTCATTCAAGGTCACGACGCCGCCGAAAGGGTGGGTCGAGGAGATCGTGCCCTGACCGGTGAGGAAGCCCGCGAGGCGCAGGTGATAATTTGCCTGGCAAACCTCTGCATTCGGGTTATCGGCCGCGTTGACGCAGAAGATGTTGCCGCCGTTGATGTAGCCGTCGCCGTTGCCGTTGACGATGGCCGGATCGCCTGCCTGAACGACGAAACCGTGAGTGGTGGCGTTGGCATCATCCCCGGGGAGCGCCTTATAGCGGTCCTGGTAACCATACATGGCGGCCGTGTACTGGCGATAGCTGTCGTACGTGGACTTGACCTTCTGGTTGTAAATCAGCTCCTGGCCCTTGAGCACGCCGCCGAGCAGCAAGCCGATGATGACCAGCACAATGGCGATCTCGACCAGGGTGAACCCGCGTTGATATTTTTTCATAATAAGGCACTGGCACTCGTTAAGGACCTAGCCGAATTAACGGCATTGCCGGGGAATCCTGAATGCTCAATCCGTCACAAATCCGGGGCGGGATGCGGGGGATTCACCGCGGCCAGCCTCGATTCCAGGAACCGAAGCTCCGCCGGGGAGCGGATTTGGCCCGCGGCGACCAGCCCGCTTAGGATGATTTTCGCATCCTCGGTTTCACCCAAATCCGCACGCAGCAGCAATTCCATCTGCCGCACCCAACCCGGCGCTTTGGGATCCGTCACCTGGGTTCGCAGCGCAGCGGCGTAGGAAAGCGCCAGCGCATTGTCATGGAGCACATGGCGCGCGACGAAGACCGCGTGGACCAGCCACGGCCAGCGTTGATTGGGTTGTTCTTCGAATCGCCGATACACCCAGTCCAGCATCATGCGGCGTTCGGTGGGCGTTCCGGTCTCCGCAAAATGCCGGCTGGCGAGCAACATGGGATAGCCCGTGCCAGGGTCGAGTGCGGTCGACAGATCGAGCCAGCGAGTCACCATGCTGCGGTCGATGTCCGCCACCGCAGTCACCTGGCCCAGGTGCACATTGAAATTTTGCAAATACAACGCCACCAGGTAACCGGCGAAAACCTCCTCACCCAGCGACGCAGCCCGAACCTCCGCCACCGAGGGCGGAACTCCGAGCGTGTAGTCCTCGGACCAGGCCGGCGCATGCGCGTGCTGGAACGCAACGTTTACAGCAAGGCAGGCGCACAACCTGGCCCACGGGCGAACTTGAATCCACGGACGACTTTGAATCGCGCTTGGCATCTAGAACTGCTTGCGCCGCAATTCGATGTTGGCGGCGGCGCCGAGCAAGGCGATATAGATCAGTGCTTGCAGCCACCCTTCTCCGATGCTGATGGCACCGCCGGTTAGCCATGAGGTGTCGGCAAAGCGGTCCATCCGCGGCAGCAGATACCCGGCCGCTTCAACGTAACGCGCATCGAAGCGATCGAAGAGCGTGCCTTTGGTGGCGCCCATGTTGGTACTGAGCAGCACCAGCAGGTAACCGATCCGCGCAAAGAGATACATGCAGCAAAACGCGAGCATGGCGGTGATGACCCGGCCCAGGGCGAGGGCCAGCAGCAGCGCGAGGCTGGCGATGATCACTGCTTCCGCGGCGAAGCTGCACGTCCAAGCCAGCCTTCCCGGCGTGGCGGAGAACGCCAGGAGCGGAGCGCCGGCCGCCAGTCCGCACAGGGCGGCGACGGCGCTCCAGCCCAGCCATTTGCCGATTGCGTATTGCATGCGTGTCAGCGGCAATGCGAGGAAGTGATCGACAATCCGCTCGTTCAGATCGCGCACCGTGTTGGCGATGATCGCCTGAGCGATGGTGAACACCAGCGCGAGACGCACGATGACCGCATAGGCAACGACCGTGACGCGCTCCTGGTCGACCAGCACGATGCGGCTCGCGAACAATGCAAGGAACAGCGCCGCCGCCATTGCGCCAAGCGCCGCCTTGCCCACGGCAGTGCGTCGCGCCTCCAGCAAGGTCAGACGCGCCAGCCCCCACATGGGACGCGAGGCGGACTGCACTATTGCACCTGCCAGGCGAGCATCAGCTCATCGGCCACCGGTCCCCAGGCCAACCAGGAGACCACGTCATCGAACCGTCCGACCGGCGAACCGACATCGGCGGGGTTGCGCATCACAAATGCCCGGGCAATTCCCGGCGCTGCCAATTGCGACGCGTTTTGCGCCTCGTCGGCCGAGTTGCCGCGCGCATCGTTTCCCGTCGGTCCCTGCGACCAGATGACGGCCACGGCATTGAGCGCCAGGGAATTCGCAGCATTGCCGCAGCGATTGCCCGCGGCGATGAGGCCGGTTGACGAGCGGCAGACAAACAATCCGTTGTTGCCGGCCAGAGCCGTGCCGACGGTGGAGCGCACCGACCCGCCGAGCGAGGCCGTAACCAGCGCATAGGGCGTCGGCGTACCCACGAGCAGCGCCACCGAATAGCGAATGGCGCGCGGATATGAGAGCGCACCCAAGTTGTCGCGAATGCTGCCGTCGGCCCAACCGTCCTCGAGCAAGCCGTAGGCATCGAGATTGGGCAACCCTAAGGTCACGGCAGGCAGAAATCCGGCCGCGGCCGTGCACTGCCCAGCGGCGTTGGTCGATTCGAGTCCGTTGCTGCCGACCACCGCCGGACAGGGGAGACGGGCATTGGCGACGACAAATGCCAACAATGCTTCGTTCGCCTGATTCAACGCCGTACGGGTGTTGAGCAGGTAGCTCTGCTGCAATTGCTGCGAGAGTGCCACGACCAATCCGGTCAGCACCAGCGTCAGTATCACCATGGAGATGGCGATCTCGACCAATGTGAATCCTTGCTGTCGATGTTTCATGGGATACCGTACATGCGATCGTTGTAGTTGGCGGTGGGCGCGGTCCCCGCGGCATCGAAAGGCGGTCCAGTCACATTTCGTGTGCTATCGAGAAAATCGGCCAGCGATCCGCTCCCGAGCGGCGCCTGAGCGGCCCCTTTCGATGCGGCATACGGCGGGTTGACGATCGCCCTGCCCGGACTGAATAGCACGGCGTTGAATCGGGTCGCTGCGCCGCCCAATTGCAGCGAAGGCGCGGCGCAGCGCGGCGGTGCGGCACTCGCGACGCAGCCGGGATCGACCGCGTAAATAAAATAATTTCCCCAACCCGCGTTGGTGTACCACGCAGGGTAAGTCAACGTTCCGCCGCAGTTAGCCGCGGTGGGCAATAAACCAAAGCGTGACTGCAAGACGCAGCTTGTGAGGAAGGGCGTGGAAGGGTTGTCCCCGGAATAGGGCAGGTAGCCATTGCTGGCGCGAAACTTGGCCAGCGTATTGAGCGCGGCCAGTCGGGCGCGTTGCTCCATGGCTTCGAAATATTCGCCGGCCGTGATGTAAATCAATCGATCGTTGAAGGCGAATGGCTGCGTGTAGTAAGGGGGATTTGGACCCAGCTCGGTGCTGGACGGTGCATCGATGAAGGTCCATGCGGCGCCGTTGGCAATCGTGTAGGCCGCGTTGTTATAGGTGCCGGGAACGCAGGGAGAGGGACATGCCGCCGCCACCGTCAGGCTATCCAGGTAGGCGGCGGGCGCGCCGTCGGCCGGCGCGACGCGTCGCTGCGCGTTGGCAATCGGGGCCCCCGGCAGGATAAGCACGATCGCCACCTCGGAAGACAGCAGGTTACCGCGACCATCGACCACCTTCAGCCAGGGGAATGGCACCGCCGCCGTTCCGCACTTGCCGCCTGTATAGGCCTGACTCAGCATCAGCGGATTCAAATTGCCAAAGCAGGAAACTCCGACCACCAGATTGGCCGACATGAATACCCAGGGAATCTCGCCGTCCTGATCATCCGACGTGTTCGGCCCGGACAGGCCGAAGGAGAGCCAGGGAAAACGGCCGAAGCAGCGCACATCGAGCGGCACGCCGTACGTGTTGGGATCGATCAGCGGCAGGCCGGCGCGCCAGTTGCGCGTCGCGCAGCCGGCCTTGCTCTGCCCGTCGAAAGTGGTCCCCGCCGCCACCGGCAAATCCGGCGTGAGCAGTATCTGCCCCAACCGCCGGCCGGGAACGGTATCCGCGCCCGGATTGGCGGCGTAAGCCAGGATGGCCGCCTTGGCGTCGATCAGTGCCTGCGAACCCGCGCCCTTCGCCGCGTTGTGCATCTGCCATACGGTCATTCTGGGCGCCAGAATGATGGTCATCATGACGATCATTGTGATGATCAGCAGGAGCACCGCGGCGCCGCGTTGCTGCTTTCCGCAGGCACTGATTTTTGAGTGGCTTCGCAAATGCATCGCTGCGCTCAATGCCGGGTCACAGCGCCCGCGGGAAGCAGGTCCTCGATCTTCCCGCTGCGGTCGATCGTCTGTCCCGGCCGCATCCGGCGCGTTCCCAGCGACTCGTAACTGAACCAGATGTTGCCGTCGCGGTCGGTCCACGCCGATTTCCTCGCCGCAGAATTTTCAATGGGCACACCGTTGATCCACACCGCGCGGCCCTTGCCGCTGGAACTCACAGCGCCGTCAATTGAAAAGCGTTCACTGGGCGGCGCGACGCCGCTCGCGAAGGGCGCGGTTCTTGATTCCCCACCGCGTCGAGCGCGCCGCTCGGCCGGGGAGAAAAAGATTCTGCCGATCTGCGGCCGCGGTACGAGGGCACGGGAAGAGCGCGCGCCGTCAACCGGCTCGGCAGCGCGGCCGACCGCGGACATGAACAGCAGCGCCAGAAAACCGGATCCGAGAACCAGGTTCCGCCGGCCGTGTCGGGTGTTGCCGGCCACTTAGCCTCCCCCCGCCAAGGTTGCAGTGAGCGCCCCGCCGCTCGTCGAGAATTCGTACCAGATCAACGCGCATTTCACCGTCAATTGCGCCGTGCCCTCGCTCGCGCCGTGATTGCGTGTCAGCGAACAGGCCTCTTGCGCGGTGGTTCCGGGGACGTGCTTTTGGATTGCGCTCATCAGTTCGACAAAATCATCCTCATCGGTTGCACCCGCGTTGAATTCCAGACGGTGCGCGACCACGCGATACGCCGTGAGCTCGGCGGTCTCCGGTCCGGTGTACGGTGCATCCTTGCCGATCATGTAGTCATCGACCAAGCCTCCGTGACTCAGGCGGATCGCCGTGTCAAACCAATCTCCCGCGACCGAACGATCGAAGCGCACCATGACGCCCTCGGCAATCAGTTGCCGGTACCGATCCTGATATTTCTCGATGAGCTCGAGCCTCTCGCTGGCACGCGTAAGGCGCTCTCTCGCGCTCTGAATGTGTTGTGCGCCGAGCTCATTGCGATGTTCCGCGGCCGCTCGTCGCGTGCTCAGGAATCCCACTGCCAGTACGCAGGCGCAGATCGCCGTCGCGCACAGCTGCAGCGTGGTGCGCAGCGCCCGCTTGGAGTAGCGCCGCGATCCCAAGAACTCAGGAAACATGATTGTCATCCACCGGTACCGCCACGATCACGCTGAAGTCCGTTTTTTCGTCCTCTGCATCGTGGGGTTTGCTTTCCAACGATCCGCCCGCGGCCACATCGTACGGCCATCTCTCGATGCTTTGGCGGCCGTGCAATTCGCGGGCTAAGGCGGCCGCCAGCGCCGCTACCTCGGCATTGGCATCCGACTTCAGCGGCTTGCCGTCGACGCGCCCGCCGATGTGCAGCAATATGGTGTTTGCGGCTGCCGGCGCCGCCGCCGCGGACTGCCCATCCACGCCGGTCGCTGTGACCGCGGCATAGGACCAGTCCAATCGAACGACGTCGATACCCGGAAACGGCGCCAGTGCCGCGGCAATGCGCTGCAAGACGCCGTAGGCGCTGACATTTCGCGCCAGCAATCGATCGCGTGTTTGCACCACCGCGCGCAATTGGTCGGGCTGCAATTCGGTTTTGGGCTCGGCACGTTCCCTAACATCTGCCTGGGAATTGACGTGATCGGCAATCAACTCCGCGGTGCCGGCTTGGGCGATATTTTCTTGAATGGCATACCCGGTACGCGCGAGGTAAAGGGCGCTGGCCGCGGCCACGACCGCCGTGGCGCAGAGAGCTGCGCGCCGAATACGCGCGCGCCGGCTCGCGTCCAGAAGGTTCAAGCCCGCGGCGCAGCCGGCGCCGTGCTCGTCGCATGCCGCGCGGTTGAGCAGAAGCCATGCCGAGTTGGTGGCGTCGAGCCGCCCGGAGGTGCCTCTGAGCGCGAGTTGCCGCGGGTGCATCTGTGTCAGCTCCACCGCTCTGAGGCCTTCGCTCGGCACGGCGAGCGCAATCGGGGGCGGCTGCGCGTCGATCACGACAATGTGCAGCACCCGCTTGCGCCCCTCCACTCCCCATAGCCGGGCCATCATGAGGTACTGCAGGGTTTTGTCGATTTCCAGCCCCACCTGCGTCTCGCCCGCATTGGAGTAGGCGCAGAGCCGGGAGAATCTGAGGCCTGCCGGTGCAACGAAGGCGTGCCGATACCCCGCGGCCGTGCGCATCACGAACAGCACATCGGTGTGCGCGGGCAGCTTGACCCGCGCCATGAGCGCGGGCATCAGGGCTCCGAGACTGTAGATGCCGCGTACGTCCAGGTCGCGCTGCTCGAGCGCCTCCAGCCACGGCGCCAGCGTTTCCGGGCCGGTCAGCGCATACAAAATGCGGGTCGCGGTACGTGAGCGGCGCCGCGCCAGATGACGCAGGAATGCGAACGGCCGCCTTCGATGCGGCACCACTGCGCGATACCGGGTGGCGCGATAGCGCTGCTCCAATTTGCGGCATAACAGGAGCCGCAGGTCGCGGCGCGACAGCGCGGGAATGGTTTCAGCCTGGTAGGCCTCCGCTTGCGTGTCGGTGACGACGAAGTAGCGATCGTAAGGATACCGGTCAAGGTGCGCCCCGAATTGATGCACGCTCTGATCCAGGCTACCGCTGTCGAGCGCCGTGCCGCGCGGGGTCGCAATGCTTGCCGCCAGACTCAAACCGCCGCGGGCATCGCGATAGCACTCGAGCGCCCCTGTCGTGATATAGATGTAGTGATCGGCGGCTTTCATAGCTTGAGCTTCGATATGGTGTCGTAGAGCGGACCCAGCATCGAGAGAATCAGCCAGCCGAGAATCGATCCCATGAACACCGTGAGCACGGGCTCGATGATGGCCTTCAGGCCCTCGATCGCCTCGGTGATCTCGCGATCGTAGAAATAGCCGACGTTGGCCAGAGAGCGATCGAGTTCCCCGGTCATCTCGCCGATGCGCAGCATTCTGATCACGAGCTTCGGAAACAGCCTGGCGTTTTCGAAGGACTCGGCGATGGTGAGTCCGTCGGCGATCTTCGCTTTGCACTCCATGACCGCCTTGGTGAGCGCGCGGTTGCCGGCCGCGGCCGCCGCCAGATCCAAGGCCGAGAGAATTGGAATGCTGGAGGCGTACATCATGCCGAGCGTCCCGGCAAAGCGTGCCAGCGCGATTTTCTTCAGGGTCAATCCGATCAGGGGCAGGCGCAGCTTGAATCCGTCGAGTTCCGTGCGCAAATCATCCGACGCAAAGCGCAGCACAAGAATGATCGCGGCCGCGATGCTTGCGGGCAGCGCCAGCAGCACCCACCAGTGATGCACGAGGAAGCCGGAAATTGCCAGCAGCACGGCGGTCTGCAGCGGCAAATGGCCGCCCGACATGGAACGGATGAAAACCGCCAGCTGCGGCACCAGGTAAATCATGAGAAACAGGAACACGCCGACGATGATGGTCAGGCCGAACGCCGGATAGATGAGCAGCTTCTTGAAGCTGGCACGGATTTCGTCCTGCCACTTGAGCGATTCGGCCAGTTTCTGGAAGGTTTGTGGAATATTGCCCGAGTGTTCGCCCGCTCGAATCAATGCAACAAAGGTTCGATCGAAGGCTTTCGGATGAGCGGCGAGCGCGTCCGCGAACCCCGTTCCCGACTGGATCGCCTCGACGACGTTTCCGAGCACCACGCGAAAGCGCGGATGTTCCGCCTGATCGACCAGATCCCGGAGTCCGTCCAGCAGTGAGATGCCCGCGCGTGTTACTTGCGAAAGGTGCAGGCAGAAGGTGATCAAATCCTTCGGCTGCGCGGCTCGTCCGCGCGTGGCCAGCCACGAGGCCGCCGTTGCGGCGCGTGCCTCGATCAATTCCAGACGAATCTGCGCGAGGCGCGCCTCGAGATCAGGCAGGTTGAGCGCTTCGGTCCGGCCGGTACGGACCTGCCCCAAATCAGTGACGGCTCGGTAGCGATAGATCGGCATGGCGAACTCAGTGTCCCTCGACCGAGGTCAGATCGATGGTGCGTGCGATTTCGCTGATCGTGGTCGTCCCGTCGAGTACGCGCCGGATCGCATCCTGCGCCAGCGTGCGCGCGCCGCGTTGGGCCGCGGCGCACACGCGCAGTTCGCGCAGTGTGGCCCGCCGGGCCACCAGTTCGTCGAGGTCGGCATCGAATCGCAGCACCTCCATCAGCGCGATTCGGCCGTGATAGCCCTGGTGTTCGCAGTCGGAGCAACCCACCGCCTCGTACAAGGGCTGCGTGCTGCCCGGATCCAGCCCGAGCAGACGCCGCTGCGCGGGATTTGCCTGGTAGGGTCTTCGGCAGCCGCGGCACAGGCGTCGCACCAGGCGCTGCGCGATCACGCCGATCATGTTGCTGGCGAGAATTTCCGGGTTCAGCCCCAGATCGGTCAGACGCGCGACGGCGCCCAGCGCCGAGTTGGTGTGCAGGGTACTGAATACCTGGTGTCCCGTCATGGCGGCGCGCAGCGCCATCGTGGCCGTGTCCGAGTCGCGTATTTCGCCCACCAGAATGATGTCCGGATCCTGGCGCATCATCGAACGGATGCCGGACGCAAAATCGATTTTCAGACCGTCGGCCAGACTGGTCTGCCGGATCATCGGCATCGGGTATTCCACCGGATCTTCCAGCGTCATGATGTTGACGCCCTCGGTATTCAGAGCGCTTAAGATCGAATACAAGGTGGTGGTCTTGCCGCTGCCTGTAGGTCCGGTGACCAGCAAAATACCGTCGGGCCGCGTGATCATCAGTTGCAGGGCTTCGTACTGTTCCGGTGCCAATCCCAGGGCGTCGAGCGCGACGAGACTTTGCACCTTGTCGAGAATGCGCAGCACGACGTTTTCGCCGTGGGTGGTCGGCTGCGCGGCGACCCGAAAATCGATGTAGCGCCCCTGCATGTGCAAACTCATGCGCCCGTCCTGCGGTGCGCGCGACTCGGCAATATTCATGCCGGACATGACCTTGAGGCGCACCAGCATGGCCGACCAGTACTTCGAGTGCAGCGCCCGGATTTGCCGCAGCACGCCGTCGACCCGGTAACGGATGCGGACGAACCCCTGCTCCGGTTCGAAGTGAATGTCGCTGGCGCGGCGCGACACTGCGTCGCCGATGAGCGCATCTATCAATCTCACAATGGGCTGTGTGTAGCCGCCATCCGTGCTGGTGAGGCTCTCATAGTCGACTTCGCCGGTTTCGATTTCATTCAGAATGCCGTCGATGGACAGCTCGTGACCGTAGAACTTGTCGATCGCCTGGGTGACTTCGGCTTCCGAGGAGATGCGCGCCTCGACGGTGATATCGCCGCGCAACATTTCATTCAATTGATCGAGCACAACGACGTTGTTGGGATTGCCGACCGCGACGGTCAGCACATGGCGGGTGCGATCAAGCGCCACCGGCAATACGCTGAAGCGCGTCGCAAAACTCTTGGGCACCATGGCAAGCGCCGCCGGGTCGGCGATGACGCGGGTGACATCGATATCGCCTTGACCGAGATTTTCAGACAATGCTTCGCGCAGCGTGGCTTCACTGAGAAACCCGAGCTTGACCAGCGTCTTGCCAAGCTGTTCGCCGTTGCGCTTTTGTTCGATGAGCGCGATTCTGAGCTGGTCCTCGCTCAGCATTCCGCGTTCGCGCAGAATTTTGCCGAGCGGCCGGCGTGTTGGGGCCGCCACGGCCGAAGGCTTGGCGCTCATCGAGCCTCCGCGCCGCTCGCGGCGTCCGCGCGCGCCGCCCCTGCCCTGGCCTGCAAGCGGCTGACGCGCTCCTCGACCGCATGTACATCGAACTGCGCCGGCCGCTGGCGGGCGAACCCGAGCGCCTGCTGGTAAAAATTGAGCGCCATGACCGCATTGCGGTTCTGATCAAGACTCGCCGCGACATCAAAGGCCAGGTCCGGATTGCCGGGATCCTTGGCCAAAGCGGAGAAATATTCCTGCGCAGCCTCGCTCCAGCGTCGGTCCGCCGCATACACGCCGCCGAGGGCCGCGTGCAACGCGGGCCGCGCGTCATCGCCCGCGATCAGGATCTTCAGGTGACTTTCATTGTATTCACCCGCCGCGGCATCGTGATTCAGCATGGCAATGGCGGCGGTTGCATCGGGATTGCCGGGCTCGAGCTTGAGCACCTTGGCGTACGCCGCACTCGCCACCGCGGGCTTGTTGTCGCGTGCCGCGGCGGCCGCGGCTCCCAGCAGTGCATCGATGCTGTTGGCATCGATTTCGAGGGCGGCGAGATACTCGCGCTGCGCGCCCGGGACATTGCCGGCGGCCAGCGCTTGATAGCCGGCCTTCACGTGGCGATAGATCGCCGACTCACCCTCACTTCGGGTGACGGAGAAAGCTGCAGTCGCGGCCGACCGGTGCGGCGGTGGGGCCGGTTCGACGGGGGGCGAAGCAGGTTTTTGGATCGCGGCCGGTGGCGCGTTCGTCTCGTGTAAATCGATCTCCGGCGCATTGCCGACATACGCGAATTGATCCGCAGGCCTGATGGGAGGGACCTGCACGGCGTGCAGCGAAACGGGATCGGGTTGCGGGCCCGGAGCGGCCTGCGGCGCGGACTCGCCGCTCTCAGGGTAGGTCACGACATAGGTCTTGGGCCACAGGAGCTTGACGGCAACACCTACGCCGCCCAGCACAATGAGTATCATTAGCACTAGGCTGAATTTGCTTGTCGGCTGGGATGCAGTCGCCGCCGGCGTTGCACGGTAGCCCGGCGACGATGCCGCAGGCTCTCTTACGACCGCGGCAGGCTCTCTTGCGGCCGCGGCAGGCGCGCGCAGTTGAGCTGCCGGCGCGGGCGCGACCGTTGCGGTCTCAGACACCGGCGCCAGAGACAAGGCGTCCGGCGCCATCTGCTTCGGGGCCGGAACGAGCAGCTCCAGCGTCGCTCGCGCATCGAGGGCCTCCTCCTGGTCCTCCGCCTGCGATTCGTCGGATTCTGCAAAGCTCGATTCTGAGGGCTTCAGCGCGTCGAGCAACAGACTCATGGCGTCCCCGTGAACGACAGGTTCTTGATGGTGCCGCCCTGAAACACCCCCTCGTGTTGCGCCACACTCTTGTACTCGCTGTAATCACCCTCGAGGCTCGCGTCCCGAATGACGACGGGACGCAGGAAAATGACCAACTCGCTCTTGTTATGCGTGTTGTTCTTGTACTTGAACAGATTGCCGATCACGGGGATCTGGCCCACGAACGGCACCTCATCCGAGTTGTTGTCGGTCACGTCCTGCATCAGACCGCCCATCACCGCGATGTCGCCGCTCTTCACACGCAACAACGACTCGATCTCGCGCGTCTGGATCTCGGGAATCTGGCTGACGACGTTCGCCTGGGCGAGCGCCGGATTCGGATCATTGACGTAGTCGATGATGCGCGAAATCGTCGGGCGTACATCCATCATGACCATTCCCAGCTCATCGATGGCAGGCGTGACGCTCATGACGAAACCGACCGGCACCGTGGCTGGAATCGACGTATAGGTGACGATGGCCTGGGTGCCGGTCACGTTGCTGCCGGGCGTGATCTGCACGCCGAGGGTGAAGTAGATGCGGTTGTCGACCACCTTGAGGAATGCGGTCTGATTGTTGAGAACGCTCAATTTCGGGCTCGACAGCACCTTGACCTTGCCGAAGGATTCGAGCAACGACACCGCGGCCGACAGATTGCCGAGAATGTTCGCGGGATTCGTGTTCACGAACTGCAGAACCGCCAAGCTCGGGTTGGCAAGCGGCGTGCTGCTCGGAGGATAGGTGATGCCGCCGGGACCGCTGCCCGGAATGCTGCCGCCGGGCAGCGGTCCGGGACCTTGCGGCTGCTGGGTGATGGTCAGCCCGTTCTTGCCGATGTGTTGCCAGTTGATGCCCTGCTGGTATTGGTCCGAAAGCTGCACCTCGACCACGGTGGCCTCGATCAATACCTGGCGCCGCGCCGAGCGCAAGACGACGTCGAGGAATTCCTGCACCCGCGCCTGTTGTCGCGCGGTGGCCCGAACCAGCAGGATTCCGGTCTCCGGATTGGCAATGACCAGGCTGGAGTCCCTTGCGTCGGGCGCGGCATTGGGCGTGCTGGCGGGCGCCCCCTGACCGGAAGTGTTCTGGCCGCTGCGCTGGCCGTTGTTGAAGCTGACGTTGTCGCCGATCAACGATTTAACATTCGCGATCAGCGTGTACCAAAATTGATTGTGCGAAACGTTGGTCAGTTCAGAGGTCGAGTTGTTATTTGCGGCATCGCCGCCCTCGCCGCTCGAGGGACTGGAGGTGCTCGTGCTGCCGGCGGCGGTCGTGGTCACCGCACCGCCGGAGGCTGCCTGGATTTGCGTGGCGATATTGCTGGCCGACTTCGACTCGCGCGCCATATTGACGTAGTCGATTTTGTATTGACGATCGAATGGCGTATCCGGCCTGACAACGATGGTCGAATCCCTGACTTCGTAGCGCATATCGACCTGCTCGGCGACCCGGCCAAGGATCTGCTGCAGCGTCTGATCGGCGGCAATGAGAGTGACTCTGCCCCTCACTCGAGGATCGATATCGAGACTGAGCTTGGCGTCGCGCGCGAGCACGAACAAGACGTCGGTCAGCGGGACATCATTGACCGTCACGCTGTACGTTTCGGTCTTGCCGTTCTGCCGCGGCGGGGGCGGCATCAAGGGCATCGTATTGGGCTGCAGGGGCGCTTCAGGCGAAGCTTCGGATACGGGTGTATCCGGTGTGTTCTTCACCTCGCGGTGCGGCGATGCGGCGCAGCCTGTCAGCGCGAAGACCGCCAAAACGAGCCGCATCTGCGACGCCAATCCGTGCTGTCGCTCAACCATGAAACTGTCTCCCAACACTTCCTAGTGCTTGTTATCGGCAAAAGCCGATCCACCTTGACAATGGGAGCGATAACACCGTCACTTTTCGGCGAGCGTTCTTTCCTCCCAAGACCTCGTATCCTTCTGGCAGTATCGGCGGGAATTGCCATTTCAATAGGGCGGCCAAGTGTCGGAGGCGATCGTTTTCAATGGAATCAGCAAGCGCTTCGGCGAACGGCCGGCGCTTCAGTCGGTCACCTTGAGCGTGCCGACGGGCTCGATTTTCGGCCTGATCGGCTTGAATGGCGCCGGCAAGACCACGCTGCTCAAGTGCCTGCTGGACTTCACCTTTCCGGACTCGGGCGATGTCAGCATCTTCTCGCTGCCGGCATCGGACGCCGCCGCGCGCGCTCCGCTGGCATACCTGCCGGAGCGCTTCGTGCCGCCCTCATACCTGACCGGCCTGGAATACCTTCAAATGATGTCGAGGATGTACGGTGTAACGCTGGATGAGCGGCGTATCGATGCCGCGGTCGCCGCCATCGATATGGATCCAAAGCTGCTGCCGAAGCGCGTCGGTTCGTATTCCAAAGGTTCGGGCCAGAAACTGGGCATTGCCGCGGTGCTTCTCTCGGAGCGCAATTTGCTCGTCCTCGATGAACCGATGAGCGGTTTGGACCCCCGGGCGCGGGCCTTCCTCAAAGCGGAAATCAAAGCCACGCATCTGCGCGGTGCCACCGTGCTGTTCAGCTCGCATTCGCTCGCGGATATCGAGGAACTGTGCGATGGTTTCGCCCTGCTGCACGAGGGGCGGATCAAGCATGTCGGCAGCGCCGCGGAATTGTGCCGGCGCACCGGTGCCGCCACGCTGGATGCCGCGTTTCTCAAGGCGATCGAGTAAAATGACGATTCGGTGAATTCGGGGGGACCTGATGACTGACGCAGCAGCGCAAACAGAAGCCATCCTTGAGCCGGATCTGCCGATCATCGATCCGCATCACCACCTATGGGATTGGCCGGCCGCGCTGTTCGCCAACAGGCCTGCCACGCATGGGTTTGAAAAGGTCATCCGGCGTGCCACACGCTACCTGCTGCCCGAGTTCCTCGCAGATCTGAACAGCGGCCACAACATACGCGCCACCGTTTTCGTTCAATGCGGCGCCATGTATCGCGCGGACGCGCCGGAAGCCTTCAAACCGGTGGGGGAAACCGAATTCGTGAACGGCGTGGCGGCCATGTGTGCGAGCGGACTCTACGGCGAAGTGCGGGCATGCGCGGGCATTGTGGGTCATGTCGATCTGACGCTGGGCGGGGCCGTCGGCAAAGTGCTCGAAGCGCATCTGAAGGCCGGCGGCGATCGCTTCCGCGGCATTCGACATAGCGCCTCGTACGATGCGGACCCCGAGGTATTGGGCCCCCTGGTGCGCGTCGGCGCGGGTCTGTATGCGTCCAAGACATTCCGCGAAGGGTACGCGCAACTGGCCGAGTTCAATTTATCCTTTGACGCGTGGCTCCTCGAACCGCAGCTGCCTGAGTTGATCGATCTGGCGCGCACCTTCCCCAAGACACCGGTGATTCTGGATCACGTCGGCACACCTTTAGGGGTCGCGAGCTATCAGGGCAAGCGCGAGCAGCGATTTCCCGGATGGCGCGACAACATCGCGAAGCTTGCGGCACTTCCCAATGTGGCGGTCAAGCTGGGCGGCCTCGCCATGGCGTTCTGTCATTTCCCCTCTTTTCTGCAGTCTCCACCGGCGACCTCCGCGCAATTGGCCGCCGAATGGAAGCCGTATATTGAAACCTGCATTGAACACTTCGGCGTCGAGCGCTGCATGTTTGAAAGCAATTTCCCCGTGGATCTGGGAAGCTGCACTTATCCTGTGCTCTGGAATGCCTTCAAGGTGCTCGCCAGGAATTACTCCGCGCCTGAAAAGGCCAGCCTGTTCAGCGGGACGGCGCAGCGGGTTTACCGGCTGCAGATCTGAACGAGAGCCAAGCATGCATGTAGTCACATCGAACACGGGGCTATCCAAGACGGCCACCTATCGCGAGGCGAACGCTCAGTTGGCGTCGCTTTTTGCCGGTGAGCGCAACGGCCTCGCCAACGCCGCCAATATGTGCGCGCTTCTATACGAGGCGCTGCCGAGTCTCAACTGGGTCGGATTCTATTTCCTGCAGGGCGGCGAGTTGGTGCTGGGGCCATTCCAGGGCAAGGTCGCCTGTGTGCGCATCGCGCTGGGCCGCGGCGTCTGCGGTACCGCCGCCGCGCGCAGGGAAACCCTGATCGTGCCGGATGTCGCAGAGTTCCCCGGGCACATCGCCTGCGACGCCGCTTCGCGCTCGGAAATCGTCGTGCCGTTGATTCAACAGGACCAGCTTCTGGGAGTACTCGATGTCGACAGCCCCGAGCTGGCGCGCTTCGATACCGAGGATCGAATGGGCCTGGAAACCGCCGCGAATCTCTTGCTCAAGTCCTCGGAGCTTCGCAAGCTCATCGCGTGAGGCTTCCCCTCGGCGCGCAACACACTATAATCGCGCTCCGCCTTTAGACCGTGGCGGACGACAAATGGGGTTTCGGATGGTGATTACGCGCATTGTGTTGTTTCTGCTCACGGCTCTCGTGGTTTCGGGCAGTCTTGCCGCTGAGCCGTTCCCTTCGACCTACCAGGTGCCCAGCAATCCGCCGCTGCTCATCCAGGGCGCCACCGTGCTGACGGGGACGGGCGAGCGTCTTGATGGGGCCGATGTGTTGATCGCAGACGGCCGTGTACAAGCGGTCGGCAAGGGACTGAGCGCGCCCGCCAATGCACGCATCATCGATGCGCGCGGCAAATGGGTCACGCCGGGACTCATCGACATCCACTCGCACTTGGGGGTGTACGCCGTGCCCGCGGTCAAGGGACTCGACGATGGCAACGAGGCCACCAGCCCCGTCACCGCGCAAGTTTGGGCCGAACATTCGATCTGGCCGCAGGATCCTGGGTTCGAAACCGCGCTCGAGGGCGGCGTGACCACGCTGCAGATTCTGCCCGGCTCCGCGAACTTGATCGGCGGGCGTTCCGCGGTGGTCAAGAATGTGCAAGCCGTGAGCTACGAGGCCATGAAGTTTCCGGGCGCGGCGTACGGATTGAAAATGGCCTGCGGCGAAAATCCCAAGCGGGTGTACGGTACTCAACACCAAGCGCCCTCGACCCGCATGGGCAACGTTGCCGGTTACCGCCAGGCCTTTGCCGATGCCCAGGACTATCAGCAGCAATGGGATAAATACGGTCGGGAATTGGCGGAGTACAACAAGAAGAAAAATCAGCCGCCGGAAGCCGACGCTAAGAAAGCCAAGGACAAGGATGGACCGGCCAAGGAGCCGACTCCGCCCACTCCGCCGAAGCGCGATTTGAAGCTCGAGACCCTGGCGGGCGTGCTGAAGGGAAATATTCGCGTGCACATGCATTGCTACCGCGCGGATGAGATGACGACCATGCTCGACGTCGCCGACGAATTCGGCTTCAAGATCGTCGCGTTCCATCACGCCGTGGAGGCCTACAAGATCGCCGACCGGCTGGCCGACAAGGGCGTCTGCGCCGCAATGTGGGCGGATTGGTGGGGCTTCAAGATGGAGGCCTACGACGGAATTCAGGAAAACCTGCCCATGGTGGATTTCCCGGAACACAGTTGCGCCATCGTTCATTCCGATTCGGGAGACGGCATACAACGATTGAATCAGGAAGCGGCGAAGGCCATGGCTCACGGCGCGCGCGTGGGCTTCAACGTGTCGCCGGAACGGGCCATCCGCTGGCTCACCTTGAATCCCGCGAAGTCCTTGGGGTTGGATGATCGCATCGGAACTCTGCAAGCCGGCAAGTCGGGCGACGTGGTGGTTTGGAACGGCAACCCATTCAGCGTCTACGCGCTGGCGGAACTGGTGTTCATCGATGGCGCGCTTCAATTCGATCGCGCCCATCCACCCTCGAAACCGAGATCGGATTTCTTGCTCGGCAAGCAAATTGCGGAGGTGCCGCAATGAAGTCCATCATTCTCATGATCGTTGCGGCCGGCGCCATGGCCTGCGCGCAAGGCGCGATGGCCCAGGATTTCGTCATTCGCGGCGCGACCGTCCACACCTCTTCTGAGAAAGGGACACTGAAGAACACTGATGTGCTGGTGCGCGGCGGCCTGATCGCCGCCATCGGATCTGACGCGGCGGCGCCGGGCGTCACCGTCATCGATGCCAAAGGCCGGGACCTCACCAGCGGCTTGTTCGGCGGATTGACCGACATCGGTCTCGAGGAAATTGCCGAGGAAAACCAGACCATCGATTCGACGCTGAATCTGAAGGCGCCCGCCTGGGACCAGCAATGGCGCCCGGAACTGGATGTGACGGTGGCCTATAACCCCCGATCAATCGTCATCCCCGTCACGCGCGTGGAAGGGGTGACCTGGACGGTGCTTACGCCCGTCGCCGGCGACAGCATCATCGGTGGTCAAGGCGCAGCGGTCACGCTCGATGGTCGCTACGACGCCGTGCTCGCCGGCAGCCGCTCGCTGTTTGTGCAAATGGGCGCCCAGGGAGCCAGCGTTGCCGGCGGCACGCGCGCCGCGGAATACATGCTGCTGGAGCAGGCTATTCGCGAGGCGCGCGCAACCGGTCCGGTCGCGCAGGGAGCGCTGCTGCACACCGCCGGAAGGGAAACGTTGGCGCGCTATTTGGCGGGCGGGCGGGTTCTGTTTCAAGTCGATCGGGCCGCCGACATTCGCAAAGTGGTGGAGTTTGCCCTGCGCAATGGGATGAAGCCTGTGATTTTAGGCGGCGACGAGGCGTGGTTGGTCGCCAAGGAACTCGCGAAGGCCAACGTGCCGGTGATACTCAATCCCTTGGACGATTTACCCGCCGATTATGATCGACTCGCCTCTTCGCTCGAAAATGCGGCACGCCTGCATAACGCCGGAGTGCGCATCGCGTTTTCCAGCGGCGACACGCCTCAAGCGCGCCTGACGCGGCAACTCGCCGGCAACGCGGTGGCCCATGGCCTGCCGTGGGATGCCGCACTGGCCGCCATCACCTCCACCCCGGCGGAGATTTTCGGGCTCGCCACGCGCGGACGCATCGCAGTGGGACAGGTCGCCGATCTCGTGCTCTGGAGCGGCGATCCGCTCGAAGTCAGCACACTGGCGGATCAGGTTTGGATTGCGGGCCGCCCGATTGACATGAAGTCCCGGCAGACCGAGCTGCGGGATCGCTATGCACAGAAGGTCAAAGCGCATCAGGCGCGATGATGCCCTTGCCATCCACGGAGTTCGCCATGAAATGTTTGCTTGCCGCCGCCGCCACCCTCACCGCCTTCACGGCCCTGGCCGCGCCGCCGCAGGATACGCCCGCCGGCGAACAGCGCTTCCGGGCGATCTACAAAGAACTGGTCGAAACGAACACCACCCTGTCGGTCGGGAGCTGCACTCTCGCGGCTGAGCGGATGGCGGCCAAGCTCAAAGCCGCCGGCTTTCCGGAGGGCGACTTGCACCCGTTCGCAGCGCCGGGACATCCGAAGGAAGGCGGGCTCGTCGCCATCTACCCGGGCCGCGAGCCGAAGCTCAAGGCGATTCTGTTGCTGGCACACATCGACGTGGTGGAGGCCAAACGTGAGGACTGGACCCGCGACCCCTTCACGCTGATCGAGGAGAACGGCTCGTTCTACGCCCGCGGCGCGAGCGATGACAAGGCCGAGGCCGCAATCTGGGTCGACACGCTGATTCGTTTCCGAACCGAGAATTATCGGCCACGGCGCACCATCAAGATGGCGCTGACCTGCGGCGAGGAAACCGCCGGCGCGTTCAACGGCGCTGAATGGCTCACCCAGAACCGTCGCGAGCTCATCGACGCCGCCTTTGCGCTGAACGAAGGCGCGGCCGGCGAATTGGATAAAAACGGCAATCGGGTTGCCCTGGACATAGAGGCCGGCGAGAAGTTTCCGCAGAACTACCGCCTCGAGGTGACCAACAAGGGCGGACACAGCTCACGGCCGGTAAAGGACAATGCCATCTATCATCTCGCGGCGGCGCTGACGCGGATCAGTGCCTATGACTTTCCGGCGCAGTTCACTGACGGCAATCGCGCGTACTTCGCCGGCATGGCGAAGCTGCTGGCAGCCAAAGGCGACGCCGAAACGGCCAATGCCATGAACGCGTTCCTGAAGAATCCGTCCGATGCGCAGGCCCTCGCGCTGGTCTCCTCCAAGGATCCGAGCTGGAACGCGACGCTGCGCACGACCTGCGTGGCGACCATGCTCGACGCGGGACATGCCACCAACGCGCTGCCGCAGCGTGCGCGGGCAATCGTCAACTGCCGCATTTTCCCGGGCGTCAGTCCCGACTCGGTGCGCGCCAAGCTCGAGGAACTGGTGGCGGATCCGGCGGTGACGGTCACCGGGCTGGAGACACGCGGTCCGACCGCGGCGCCCCCACCCCTGACCCCGGACGTGCTGGGACCGATCGAGAAGTTGGCCGCGGAGTTCTGGCCCGGTGTACCGGTGCTGCCGATCCTGCAGGCAGGTGCGACGGACGGCGAGTTCACCAATGCGGTTGGCATCAAGACCTTCGGCGTGGAACCGGTGTTCGTGGGACCCGACCTCGGCAATATCCACGGGCTCAATGAGTACGTGGGCGTCAAGTCGCTGCTCGAAGGCCGCGAATTCCTATACCGGCTGGTCAAGATCTACGCGGAACAGAAATAGCGGGGGGGGGGATCGAAGGCGGCCGTTTGGTCCCGGCCGCCGTCGATGTCGCTCACTTACTGGCAAGACGCAGCACGCTGGGTGAGCGTAGCGCGCTCAAGGCGGGCGAGTCGACCTGCTTGATGGCGCCGGCGATCGCTTTATTGACGCAACGGAATGTTTCATTCAGATCGCCGTAGTCCGGACAAACCGCATACGCCGCATGAACGATGCGCTTGTACAGAACCTTGGCGCCCTCCGGCGTCTGGATATTGAGATCGGCATAACTGACCTTCTGCGTGAGCACATTGCCATCGGCCGCGCGTGCGGTCGCCGGTAGCATGCTGATGGTGAAGGCGCCGCACAGAACGAAAGACACCGCACAGATCGTTGAGAGGTTTAGGGTGTTCATGATAAATCTCCTTAAGTGGTATGAGGCCCGGTATCGGACGCGTTTCAATTGTTGGCCAGGTGGACCAAGCTGCCGGGGCGCAGCGCGCTCAAGGCGGGCGAGTCAACGTCCTTGACGGCTTTGTCGATCGACGCTTGGACGCAGTCGTACTGCCTTTGGCGGCTACCCATATCCCCGGACACGCTGTAGCCGCACACCTCGTTCGCGGCGGCTTTAATGCGGTGATACAGGACCTTGGCGCCGGCCGGCTTCGAAATGTCGAGGTCGGCATAGCTCACCGTCCGTGCCGGCAGAGCGTCGTCCGCCGCGCGGGCCGTCGCCTGCAGCGCACACAGCGTGATCGCGCCGGCGAGAAAGTAGGTCGCCGCCCGAATCGTGTTTTGAGTCATGTTCATGTCAATCTCCTAATTTGCAAAAATTTGAGGTCAGGTTTCGCCGTGTGGTTGTCCCCGCGGCAGGTGTAGGTGTACGGCGGGAGGCCGGTCTGAGTCCTCAAGACGCCCTCAGGCTTGGCTAAAGGATTTCTAAAGCGCGCTTCAGGGCGGCGCCGGGGCTAAAACCCAGGCTTTGCGGCGCGGTATGATGGGATGGCGGGCGATTTCGTTTGGTGGCGAGGCAACATCAGGAGAACAAGGTGCAGCAAGCAGCGATCTTTCCTCCCTTCTTCACGGTCATCCTATTGACGATGGCGGTCTGGCTCTACATGTATGCCCGGAGAATCCCGTTCATCATGGGAGGCAACTTCAAACGCGAGCAGCTCACTCCGCTCGAATTTGCGCGCATTTCCCCGCCGCAGGTTGCCAATCCATCGGACAATCTAAAGAACCTATTTGAGATTCCCACTCTGTTCTATGCGCTGGTCCTGTACCTGTATGTAACGAATCAGGTTGATGCGACTTTTGTTGCCGCGGCCTGGGTATTTGCGGTTTTCCGGGTGCTGCACAGTGCCGTGCATTGCACCATCAATGTCATTCTGATCAGATTTTGGCTTTACTTCGTATCCGCGGCGGCGTTGTGGTTCATCGCGATCCGAGTGGTCTTGCATCGATGAAATCGCTCGGCAAAAAGCCGGAAGGTGCACGGCTCGAGCGCATCCAGGCGTCGCCGCGCTGGGCAAAAGATCGGTTCCGCAACGTATACCCCATCGCCCCCGGACTGCGCGATCCGAATGCCACCATGCCTTCTTTGCGCGATTTTCTCTGCGGCGGCGAGCGGCGGGTGCCGCAAGGTCCCCTGCCCTCGATGAATCCGCTTGCAACGTGGCTCAAGCCGCCAGACAGCGGGCTGCGGGCCACCTGGCTGGGCCATTCGACGGTGCTGATCGAGATCGACGGACTTCGCGTGCTCACCGATCCTGTCTGGGGACCTCGCGCATCGCCCTCGCGGCTGGCCGGGCCCAAGCGCTTTCAGCCGGTGCCGGTTGCGCTGCGCGCCATGCCGCCGGTGGACCTCGTGATCGTTTCGCACGATCACTATGATCATCTGGACTACCCGACCATTCGCGAGCTCGCAAAGCTCGACGTGCCGTTCGTGACATCCCTTGGGGTCGGGGCGCATCTGGAAGCCTGGGGCGTGCAGCCCGAACGGATCACCGAGCTCGATTGGTGGGACTCTTACGCGATGCCGAATACCCCGCTCAGCGTGACCGCTGCGCCATCGCAGCACTTTTCCGGGCGAGGCTTGAAGGATCGTAATGCGACGCTGTGGTCATCGATGATCATCCGCTCGCAGCGTCACGTCGTATTCTTCAGCGGCGACACCGGCCTGACCAGCGAATATCAGGCGATTCGCGAGCGGCTCGGGCCCTTCGATTTGGTGATGCTGGAGGTGGGCGCATACCATCCCGCCTGGGGCGACATCCATTTAGGACCCGTGAACGCGCTCGAAGCCCTGAGGCTGCTCGGTGGCGGCCCTTTTCTGCCAATACACTGGGGCACCTTCAGCCTTGCAATGCACGCCTGGGACCAGCCCGCTGAGGCGCTGATGGATTTGGGAACGAAGGCGGGCGTTCAACTCATGATGCCGCGCCTCGGGCAGACGGTGGAACCTGCGCAGGCGCAGCGCGTCGTGCCGTGGTGGCGGGATGTCGACACCATCGCGCAGAAGCCAAAACCCGATGCGCCGGAGACGACGTTGCCGAAAGCGATGTCTTGGCCGATCGATTAGAAGATTAAATGGGCGCCTTGTTGGCGGCGACGTTGGGCATGTCTTTATGTTCTTTCTCCCACATCTTGCACACCGTCTCGATCTCGGTCTGCGCAAGGGAGCCTGGTGTCGCGTGATTGACAACGACTGAAGCCGGGCTGACCGTGAGTGTTTTCAACACCTCACCTTGTGCCACCGCTTCGGTGTAGAACGACCTGTTAAGAGCTGCGCTGCGATGACCCGAGCAGTCATACATACTCAGAGTGGTCATCGATAAATAAGGCTGCAATGACAATTGCTCGCTGTGCTGGGGCGCCGTGAAGCTCGTCAGCGTCCAGGCAGTCAGGCGGCCGGCACGAATGCCAATGCTGCCGGCGTCGACAAAATCCGTGAAACCCTCTCCGCGTCCGATCGCCACCCATGCAGGTTCGCCGGCCGAAGCCGGGTTCGGCAGTCCGATGAGTACAGCCGCGAAAGAAGCCAGAAACGCTAATTGGCGCATGCCCCCACGGTAACGGATGCACCGAATTATTCTGTGATTCGGATCAAAGGGCGCCGTTTGTCGCGGTGCAAAGGCGCTCCGTATTTAACAATTACCACACCTCGCAGCGCTCGGCTTCCGCCCGCACCATCGGGGCATCCGCCTTGCACGCAAAGGCCTCTCGGAACACAGGTAGATTGGACAAGGGGCCGTTGACTCGGTACTTGGCAATGGGGTGCGGGTCGCCCTGAACCATTGTTCGTTGCGTCTCGGCCCGGATCTCATCCCCGCGCCACTGACCCCAAGCGAGGAAGAACTGTTGCTCGGGGGTGAATCCGTCAATGGTCGGTTCCGGGCCCTTGCCTTCGCGCGATTTCTTGTAGGCCAGGAAAGCCAGCTTGAGCCCGCCGAGATCTCCAATTGATTCGCCGAGCACCAGTTTGCCGTTGTGGTGAATGCCCGGCTCGATGAAATAACCGTCGAACTGCTTGACGACGCACTGGCCGCGATCCTCGAATTTCTTGTGATCCTCAGGCGTCCACCAATTGCTGAGCCGGCCCTGTGCGTCGAACTGTGCGCCCGCGTCATCGAATCCATGGCTGATTTCATGTCCGATGACGACGCCGATCGCGCCGTAGTTGACGGCATCGGTCGCGGAAGCATCGAACGCGGGCGGCTGCAGAATGCCGGCCGGGAAAACGATCTCGTTCAACTGCGGATTGTAGTAGGCATCCGAGGTCGGCGGAGTCATCCCCCAGCGGCCGCGATCGACGGGCTTGCCTGCCTGAGCGCGATCGTCGGCCACGTTCCAGCGCGACGCGCTCACAACGTCGTGCCAATAGGCATTTCGCTCGATTGCGAGGCCGCGATAATCCTTCCATTTGTCGGGATAACCGATCTTGGGGTTGAACGAGGCGAGCTTCTCCATCGCCTTTGCCTTGGTTTCCGGACTCATCCAGTCAAGATCGTTGATGGTGTCGTGCATGGCCAGCAGGATGTTCTTCACCATGTCCTGCATTCGCGCCTTGTTTGCAGGCGGAAAATATTTCTCCACATACGCGCGCCCGAGCGCTTCGCCGAGCTGGGCATCGGTGGCCTCCGCACAGCGCTTCCAGCGCGGCTTCATCTCCGTCGCGCCGCTGAGATACTTGCCGTAGAAAGCGAAGTTCTGTTCGACAAAAGGTGTGGAGAGCGAGTTGGCGGCACTGTGCAGAACCTGCCATGTCAGGTAGCGGCGCCATTGATCGAGGGGGGTTGACGCCAGCTCCTTGTCAACCTGCTGCATGAATTTCGGCTGCAATACGTTCACATCGGCGCGAGGCAACTTGGCGGCGTCAAAATACGCCGCCCAATTGAAGTCCGGGGCCAACGTCGTGAGCCCGGCGAAGCTCGTTCTGTGATCTATTTGCGCGGGGTCGCGCAGCGCGACGTTGTCGAGCGAGGATTGCGCCAGGCGCGTTTCAAAGGCAAAAACCGTGTGCGCCGCAGCCTCGGCAGCGGCCGGCGTGGAACCGGCCAAAATGAACATCTGTGCAACATGATCGAGATACTTCGCGCGCGCTTCGACGAAGCGCGGTTCGGTCTTCAAATAGTAGTCGCGGTCGGGCATGCCAAGACCGGCCGCGTCCACGAAAGCAATGACTTGCGCCGGATCGTGCAAATCGGACAGCGAGTACACCGCAAATGGAACGCCGATACGCATGGCGTGCAAATGCCTAATTACGCGCTGCAAATCGGCTCCGGTCTTGATCGTGGCGACCTCTTCGAGCAGGGGCCTAAGCGGCGCCAGCCCCAGTTTGTTGATCTGGTTTTCGTTCATGCAAGCCGCGTAAAAGTCGCCTGACAACTGCTCGGGGCTGCCGCTCGGCCAATCCTTGCGGCTGGACAGGCCGACCAGGATGTCCCTCACGTGCTCCTTGTTGAGCTCGCCGGACCTCCAGCGCCGACTCCACCGGTCCATGTAGTCCGGGATGGCATTCGCCTTTCGCCACGCGCCATTGGCGTAGTCGAAGAAATCGGTGCAGGCCGCGCCGTCGCGATTAATGTCTTCTGGAATGATGCCATGCTGAGCCGCGATCGACATCGAAGCAAAACCCACTAACGCAATGGCGAAGATCCCGATCCTGATCATGGCGAGCAAACCCTTCTGGCCGTGAATGCCGAAGTATAGCCCGCCCGCGGTCTTAGGCCGGTGCGGTGCCGCTGGCGCTTCGGCGTTATAATCGCGGCCGTGAACGAACCTGATTCTCGGCCGCTCCCATGAACATTGCCTTTCAGCGGGCCGCGGATCGGCTCATCGGCGTGCCACTATGCGCGGTGTTCTCGCTGCTGCACCGCCTGTTCGGACGCACCGCGACACCCGCCCGACCACAACGAATTTTGGTGATCCTGCTCTCGGAAATGGGCAGCCTGGTGCTGGCTGAACCCATGTTTTCGAGCCTCAAACGAAAGTACCCGGACGCGTCGATTCACGCATTGCTGTTTGCAAAGAATCGCGAAGTGCTGGATCTTCTGGGGGTCGTCGACCCGCAAAACGTCTTGACTGTGAGCGACCGGTCCGTATACGCACTGGTCGCCGACAGCCTGCGGGTGATCGTTCGTTTGCGATCCTTGCGGGTCGATGTGGTACTGGACTGCGAGCTGTTTTCACGCATCAGCAGCATTTTTTCCTTCTTGTCGGGCGCCCGGCTGCGGGTTGGCTTCCACCCTCACACGCAGGAGGGACTGTATCGCGGCTCGTTCATCAACCGCCCTGTCATGTACAACCCCTACCGTCATCTCTCGCTGCAGCTTTTAAACCTGGCGAACGCGCTGGAATCGACGACGGTGCCGCTCGGCAAGGAATTTGCGACACCGATGCCGAAGGGGCCTCCCCTGCTGGAATTCGCGCCGCGCGAAAAGGAAGCGGTCGCCGCCAAGTTGCACGCAGACTTTCCAGCCATCGCCGACAAGCGCCTCGTCTTGATTTATCCCGGCGGCGGACTCCTGCCGATCCGCGCGTGGCCCTTGGACTCGTACGGGACATTGTGCAAGGCCTTGCTCGCGGATGGCTACGCGGTCGGAGTTGTCGGCCTGATGCAGGATCGACCGCTGGCGCGGGCACTGTTGAATCAGTGCGAGAGTGCCTGGTGCGTCGACCTCACCGGCTATACGAAATCCGTGCGCGACCTGCTGGCTTTGTTCCATCGCGCCGACCTGCTGATCACCAACGACGGCGGTCCTGGACAGTTCGCGGCACTGACGCCGATTCCTTCAATCGTGTTCTATGGACCCGAGACTCCGCTGCTATATCGTTCTTTATCTCCCACCGCCTATTGCTTCCATATCGCCTTGCCATGCTCTCCGTGTCTCACCGCCTACAATCACCGATCGTCCCCCTGCGACGGCGACAACCAGTGCGTCAAGCAAATTACACCGGCAGCGGTGATCGCGAAGGCGCGCGAGATGCTCGCATCGCGCTCCGCGGCCGCGGCCGCGGATAGCGCGGCCCTCGCATGAGCCTTTTCTCGCGCCTCGCCGCTTCGCCCATCTGGATCCAGTTGCGCCAATGGCGCCTTTTCAAATTCGGCATGGTGGGCGCATCGGGAACGCTGGTAAATCTGGGAGTCCTGTACGCCTGCCAGGAACTCGTGTTCCGCTTCATTGCATCGCCGGAAATCCGCCTCAACTTTTCGCTTGGCGCGGCGATCCTGGTTGCCACCATCAACAATTTTGCCTGGAACCGCCGGTGGACCTGGCGCGATCGGCCCCGCAAGGCGGGCCAATCCGTGCTCGCCCAATTCGGGCGGTACGCGATCGCCTGCTGGACCGGGATCGTGCTTCAGTTCCTGTTCACGAAAATGTTGGCCGGCCACATGGCATATCTTTTCGCCAATCTCCTCGCGATCGCAGGGGCGAGCGCGTTCAACTTTGCGGTCAACAATCTGTGGACCTTTCGTCACCGGCGGGCGGCCGAACACACAAGCGGCGGAAGCTAGCGCGTGCGAGCGGCGGTGCGTACGCTTCGTCCTGCGCTGTGGGTTTCCGCGGCCATGCTGGCCGCCTTCGTTTATTTCTACGGTCTCGGCAGCCCGCACATCCCGAAGAACGGCGACGAGAGCGTCTACATCAACATGGCCCGCCTGACCGGCGAGTCCGGCCACTGGCTGCCGTTGATTTCGCAATACGACAGCATGCGCAACACCAAGCCACCGCTGCTGTTCTGGCAGGGCATCGAATCGACCGCGCACGGCACGCATTGGAGTTTGTGGAGTCTGCGCTTCCCCAGCGTCGTGTACACCTTGTGCACCGCATTTCTGGTATTCCTCCTCGCCCGCAGATTTTCAGGCGACGCTGCGCGCGGCTGCCTGGCGGCCCTCATCTACCTTGCTTTCTTCAGCACCTATCGCTACGGCCGTCCTTACCTGACCAATGCGCCGGAGACATTCTGGCTGTTTCTCGCATATTTTCCGCTGCTCTACTGGAAGGATGCCGCACTTAAGTCACGGTGGCTGCCGCTCTTGCTCGGCGTCTTCACCGGCATCGGACTGCTCTACAAATCCTTCGCGCTGCTGGCTCCGGTTGGCGTTGCGGTCGCCTGGTGGTATCTACATCGGCGGGAGTATCGCATCGGACCGTTTCTTCGACTCGATGGCTGGAAGCTCGTGCTGCTCGGCGCCGTGTCATTGGGCATGTTCTCGCTGTGGTTTCTGTTCGATCCGCATCCGCAGACGGTATGGCAGGATTTCGTGGTCAAGGAAAACGCGCACAAGTTCGACCCCGGTTCGGGCTCGTACTTCGCAACACTGCTCTGGGGCGGCTCGAGCGTGTGGACCATGATTCTGGGCGGCGCCGCGAACGCGGTCTTGCTGGCGCTGCCGGTTGCGGCGCTGATGGCGTCGGCGCTGCGCCGGCCGGGAGATCTGAGCGACAACGAGAAGCTGCTGTGGATTTGGCTGCTCAGCGCCATCATCGTATTCAGCTTGCCGAGCCAGCGGTCGGCACGCTACTTGTTGACCGCCATGCCGGCGCTCGCTGTTCTCTGCGCGCTCGGATGGGAGCGGCTGCGCAGCGGCTGGTTCATCGCAACGCTCATCATCTGCGCCGCGGCGCTGGCATTCCTGGCGTACGAATCGAGGCTCCTGCAAGGCGCCGTCGGCGGGGCGCTTTTTCCGGCGGTTTATTGGGCATTACTGCTCGGCGCAATCGGGTTTTGCGTTGCGGCGATGTGCATACCGGCGATGAGGCGTCCGGGTGTGCCGGTGGCGAGTCTGCTGCTGTTTCTGTCGATGGCTGTTTTTTTGGGGCCTTTCGACGGATCGCGCGGCAACTTTCCCGCCACAGCGCAATCGGCCGTGGCGGGACGCGAGGTCTGGGTACCCTCGGACTTCACCACCAGTGAGGAGGCGTACCGGTTCCTGCTGCCAACTGCGAAGCTCCGGATATATACTAAGAGAGAAGATCTGGACTCGGCCGCTCTGGCGCGGCAATACCGGTTGTTTGCTGTGCGAATGCCGTTGGACGGGCTGCCCTGCAGCGGCTGTCAGGTACTGGGGCAGCGGCTCGATTTGCGCGGCAGGCTCTCATCCGCAGACATCGAGGCGATATTGCGCGGCAGGGTTTTCGAAAATGTCTTTCTCAAGGAACTGCTGATCGAGTCGTCTCTCGCCGAACAGCCGTAGCGCGAAGCTTTAGGGGAATTCAATGGTTACTTCTGCGGCAACTGGCGAATCGTCGATGGCGGCACGCGTCTCGAAATATCTGTTCATCGCCCTGCTTGGCGCAATCCTTGTCGCGGGTGTCATCTACGCCAAATGGGTCATCGGCGATCATCGCCTTACCGTGATCACGCCCGGACGTGCGTTTCAGTCCGCCGCCATGTCGCCGGAGGAAATGGCCCGCGTTGCCAGCGGCCTCAAAGTTCAAACCGTGTTCGACTTCCGCGACGATGTCGACCAGAAGGTCTTCGATGCCGAGCGCGGCGCCCTGCAGCGAGACGGAATCCGCTACGTCCACATCCCCTCCTCGACCAGCCCGGCGCCCGAAACCGTCGACGCCTTCGTGCATGCCATGAAGGCGGAAGTGGCTGCTCACCGCAGCGTGCTGCTGCACTGCCACGACGGCGAAGGCCGTGCGGTATTCTATTCGGCGATCTACCGCATCCAGTTCGAAGGGTGGGACAACGAGCGCGCGTATCAAGCGACCACTCGACTGCCCGCGTCATTGATGTTTCTGAGCGACATCTACCCCAGCATTG
Source organism: uncultured Gammaproteobacteria bacterium (assembly GCA_963831765.1). Classification (GTDB taxonomy): domain Bacteria; phylum Pseudomonadota; class Gammaproteobacteria; order Steroidobacterales; family Steroidobacteraceae; genus Bog-1198. The sequence continues at coordinate 96,951 of CAWHRH010000004.1, read as the reverse complement.
GGCGACTCTCTCCGAAAAACCCGAAGACGCCAATGATCCTCGGCTACCGACGCCAACTGGATTTGGCTGCACCTTCCAGCGCCGCGGTTACCCCTCAAAATTGACGCTGATCGACGCGCGGCGCTATTTGCCGGCGTCCGCAATCGGTGCAACCGCCGTCGTGGCGACCGCCGCCGTAGCAACGGCCGCAGGCGCATCGACCTCGGCTGCCGCGGGCGAAGCACCGTACGTCACAACCAGGCGGGCGCTAAAGGCCTGCTCACCGTCCCAAGTGGAAAAGAGGGTGCAAACCTGTTTCGTCTGCTCGGATTCGGCGCGTTCAAAAGTCTTGTCCGCGAAGCGAGCGCCTCCGATGTCCTGGCCTGGGGCGACCCGATTTTCGGACCAGGGCCGCTGTGAATTCTCGGGGCGCGCGTACAAGACTGCGGCTGCAATCACCGCCGATGACGGCACACTAGCGCAGAGCGTCACCCGCAAGGCCCCTTGCTCTGAACAGGTCGGAGGCACGTCCGGGGAACCGAGAGCGGCCGCGCGGCATGGGCCCACCGTCGTCGTCACGGCGACCATTTGTGCCGCACGACGATCATCATCCGCATGAGAGATCGACCCATGATCACTCGCCGTCGCCCGTTCCAGCCGCTCCGCGGTCGCGCTGATTCTCGCCACCTGCGTTTGCAGGTCGCCACGCAATGCCGCCGACTCGCGGTTCGATTCGCTCATCAAGTATTGCGACAACACGAAGCCGGCCACCATGGCCGCAATCAGGAGCAGAAATACTGCCAGGACCGGACCGCGCCGCGACTTTTTGGTGGCCGGCACACCGCGGGCGCGCTCGGATACTTCCTTGCGCCAAGCCATGCGCAGCTGGGCCAGCGCGCCGATGACTGTGCCGGCCGCGGCGACCGCGGTCGCGGACACTTTGGCGTCAAAATCGAATAGATTCATGAGCGTACCCGAGATGGGCTGCCAAACGGCCGTATCGCGGGCAAGGTAACCCCGAACCTAAGCCCCGGACTGGGAAGTGGTTCCGGTTTTTTGAATATGACGGCTATTAATTAAAGCCGCGGCACTCCAGTCTTCAATTCTTGCTTTCCAACACCGTGCGTCCATTGAGCGGCTGCACGGGCCGCGCGTTTTTCGCATAGCGGCCGCCGAACTGATTGATTTGTGCCGCTGAAATCTCGACAGGAGATTTCAGGACAAACCATTTGACGTGCTCGCTGCAGGGCGGCGTTGTCAAGGAACCGTCGAAGGAGTAGTAACCGCGCGCAGTCGGCAAAAACGACTGCGCATTCACGGTTTGATCCGCGACCACCGACTCCGGTTGTCCCGGCGCGGGGAAATTGTCGAAAATAGGCTTCAAGAACGCGTTGGTCGCGCCGGCGCGCATCAGCACCGCAACGACGGCGAGATCGCCCTGTTCATTCTTGTGCACCAAGTGCGCGACCATGGCGTAGGGCTTGCCACGAACATGTTCCTCGCTCGGCTTGTGAAAATGAATCTGCACCAGTTCATAGCTCATTCCACCCACAGTGAGCCGGCTTCCGGGTTGGTAGTTGAGCTGCATGGAATGACCGGTGTCCGTTACCCGCAGGGCCGTCGGTTGATAACTGAACTCGAGCGGCGGAAGGTCGAGCTTCTTGGTTTTTTCAATATCGATGGGAGATTGTGCCTTGCCGAGGCCGCAAGTCGCGAAGGCAGGGTCCTCCGAAGCCCAATGCGCAGGCCCGGTTTCCCCCGAATAGGTCCAATGATGCGCCGCCGGCGCGTCGGCCCGGGCTATCCCGGAGAACAATAGGATCGTTGCCGAGATCGTTGCCGAGATCGCTGCTGCGACGGGACGAGACTTCCGGCGCAAGGACTGCAGAGATTCAATCTGTGGGTGCATCATTGTCCGGGTACTCGATGGTGTGGGTCGGGTAATTCGGGTCGCCAGTCTACTACGATGCGGGTGAGCGTATGACTTTCATCGGTAAGCTTACGTCCTGGTAGTCCGCCACATCGAGCCTCCAGCGGGTCGATCCTGTCCGTCGGGCCCTCGCATTCGGTAAAGCCGAGCTTGGCATAGTGGTCCTCGACCAGGCGATTACGCTCGGTCGGTCGATACGTGCCGACGATTCGAATCACGCCGAGTTCGCGTGCACGGCTCACCAATTCCTGCAAGACGGCCTGCTCGACCCGGCGCCCGAGGACGCGGCAGCTCATCAACCACGTGTCGACCAGCCAATCATCCGCGTCGCGTCGACAGATGATCACACTGATCATGCCGTTGTCGCCGAACGTGTCGAGCAGGCGCACCTGAAGCGTGAAGCAATTCGGATCAGCCTCCATTTCGCCCACTTGTGCTTCGCTGTAGCGTCGGGTGGTGAGATTGAACTGGTTGGATTTGTTGATGAGTTGCGCGATTCGCGCCCGGCCGATCTCGTCGAAAGGCTGAAATGTGATCGTCATGCCGAGTGTCTCGAGGTAGGCATTGAGATCGCCGGTGGTGCGCTGCAACGCCACCCGGCGCGCATTGTCCTGGTAGAAATCGGCGCGTTTCTGATCCTCGGGGGAAAAAGCGACTGCTTCGAAGTATCCCGCGGCGAGCAAGGTGCGCACATAAAACGCAGGATCCTCCGTCAGTTCGGGCACCGCGACTTCCGGCAGCGTGTCGCGGACCAGGCGACGTTCCGCCGGATTGTCATCGAGGAATACCAGCGATTCGAGCCCCAGAGACAGTTCATCGGCGATCGCGCGGATGTTGGACGCCTTGTCGTTCCAATTTGCCTGAAACACCGCCACGTGATTCTCGCGCAACAGCATTTCGGGGTGGTGGCGAAACGGCTGGCGCGCGATCTCATCGTTGTTCTTGGACGAGACGGCGAGCACGATGCCTCGCTCGCGAAGCGCCAATGCCGCACTCTGTATCTTAAGAACGCTTCTCCCTGCGGATCGCCCTGCCCGAGTACGATGCCCTCGAGTCCATCGTCGCCGATGACCCCGCCCCAAAGCGTGTTATCCAAATCCAGCACGAGGCAGCGTCGGCTCTTGCCGCGCAACGCGGCGATCAGGCGGCAGGTGAGATCCGCGTAGATCGGCAGAAAACCGTTGGCGAAGGGAATCTTGCCCATGTTCCACAGGGACGGATCATGCCACGCAGAAAGTCCGACGGTTTCAGCCAGACCGGCGACATCGAGCAGCAGGTCCTGCTTGCCCGCAAGGTCGGTCGACAACCTGCGATTGAAAAGGTCGATCACATTGCGACGCGTGCCGGGGAGCGCCAGATCGAGACTGCCGAAGCTGGCTTCGACCGGTCTTGCGAGTGTTTGAAAGATGCAGCTCGCGCCGGAATTTCTTCGGAGTCCGTCCCGCACCACCCGCAATTCATCGAGTGAGCGCGCCACCGCATCGTCAACCGCGCTGCGCATCTCCGAAGGGGACGTCGAGCGCGAGGCCCCGGTAGTCGACCGCAATCAGCACCGCATCGGGCTGCGATCGATTGATCGTCGAGTCGGCGTCGAGCGCTTCCTGCATGAGCTGTCCGTAGTTCGCCTCCACGCACTCGAGCGCAATGCCGTGGCGCGCCGCCGTGGCAACCAGGGCGGGCACCATGAAATGCGAGGTCGCATTGCTGATGATGCCGAGCCGAAACGGCGTCAGCGGTCGTAGTGCCTCTGGGCGGTCGCGCACCGCCTCGATCGCGTTCGCCAGTCTCGAGAGCTTATTCTCGTCGAGTCCAAAAGACGCCAGTGCACGCACCTCACGGCCAACCTCTCCTGTGGTTTCGCGCAGTGCCCGGCAGCGCTTGGCGAAGTCCTCGGGTGGCCGGGGCAGCCACTCCAGTTCCGAATACAAGGATTCGCTCATGTCGGATGCCGAGCTAAGGGGCGACCCCGGGGCCTTGCTTGTGTTTCGTGAGCGCGATGAGATCGCCGACGTTTTTCAGGCGGCTCATCTCCACGGCCGAGAACTTGATGCCGAAAGCCTTCTGTACGGTCAGAATCAACCGTATGTGCGCAAGGCTGTCCCAGCCATCGACGTCGTTGGCCGTCAGTTCCGGTCTTAGGACCAGGTCATCGTCGTCGAAGACCTCGCGAAAAATCGAGGTCAGACGAGTGACGATTGCATCTTCCATACAGTTCTCCGTTGATTCCATGGCGCCGGCTACGGCTCTCCCGGCGCCGGGAGCCCCGCGATGATTTCGATCACGCCGACTCCTGTGATCCTGTAAAACGATACTTCCTTGCCATCGAAAAGGAGTGCAGGTTGCGGGAACCCGAGCGGCATGACTTCCATGCCTGCCTGTTCCAGGGATGCCAGCGACCGTTCGACGTCCTCTGAGGTGTAGCAGAGGTGATAAATCAGGCTGTCGTTTTGCTTGAGCAAGGGGTCAATCGGCGAGGGCTCCGCGCCGCGCCAGATTACCTCGACATCGGGCATGCGATCATGGTGGCGCATCGCCAGGTTGACCTTTTGCAATGGATCGTAGCAGGTGCTTCCCGCGCGGTATCCGAGATCTTCCAGATAGCGGAAGGCCGCCTCGGGAGACCTCACAGCCAGGCCAAAATGGTGGAATTCGAGCCCATACCGATTCATGGTTGCCGGCGCCGCGAGAGAACTGCCCTTCGACGCCGGCGCTTCGGGCGCCGCATCGCCGGCCGCGTTGATAAACCCGGCGACACGCGCCGCCCACTGGCCGGTGATGCGCGGCTTCGGATGAACTTCATCGGAAAATTCGCCGTCGCTGTTCAGATCGGTCATCTCCAGGTATGCAAACCCGTCTCGTGTCCCGAGATCAGAGAGAAGCACTTTTTTGTGCCTCAAATATTCCTGGTGAAACGGCGATCGCTGCGCGTGCCAGCGTGGGATCGGCAAATCGACGAGGACTATCCTGCTTCCCTGCGCCAGGGTCCTCTCAATCAGCTTTCTCAAGACCCCGAACTGCTCCTCGGCGATCGGTCCGTCGCTGTGCATTTGCTCGCGCCAATATTTCAAGGCAGCCTCTTTGTCCGCCTCCGAGACGACGCTGGCGTCGCGTTCCACATCTGTACGCGATGGTGGCCGGCCGAACAGACGGTCGCGTAGTTCCTTGCTGGCGCGTCGCGACAGCTGATCGAAAACCAGGTAGGGATGAATCAGCGCGACACCCAGCGCCAAATCCTCGGAGGGTAGAACCTGTTTCGGCCCGTTCTCGGTACGCCTGTAGAAACCGTAGCGATAGCGCTCGATATCGATATCCGTATCGCCCGCATGCCGATCAGGCGTATCCCATCGGAAACCATCCTGCGTAAACACGCCATACCACACACCAATGACAAAAGTCGTGCGATGGCGTGCTGCAGTACTCTGTAAGTCCTCCACCAGATCGACGATCTGAGCGATTTGGGTCACATTCGACCCACCCACGGACAAGTTGTCGACCTCGGCGTTCGGCAGTAGCGCTTGTACCTCGCGCTGCTTGAACCCGACCGCCGTGTTCGAGGCGCCGACGAAGACAATGCGGGGTGCATCGGGTCTGAGTGCGGCGCGATTCAAAAACACATACTTTGGCTCGGTCATGAAAATCGTGTGGGCGGCGAGACTGGAATCCAGACCCCCTCCTCGATTCGCCGGGGGCACCAATAGGTAGGATACGGCCAACAACACGGCATAGATCCCGCACAGCGCGATCAGCAGGAACAGCACCTGTTTTAGGACCGCGCGCACCTAGAAGGCCTTGTAGACAAATTCCGGGGCTTTGTGAAAGAACGACCCCACTGCGAAAATCAAGAACACCTCGCTCGCCAGAACGGCGTTTCGCACCATGAGCCCGGAAGCACCCGGCCTGTCGAGGCGGGGCGCCAAATGCGTCATCATGCGGCCGGCATGGTCCACGATGGGCCCGACAATGGCGGCGCACAGTGCGGTACCGAATAGCGCAAAAACCAGCCCGTCGATGCCCAGCCGGCGTGCCAATAGCCCGAGCTGATCCATGTTGACCCAAAGACCGGTCACTGCGAGAGCGAAGAAGGCGAACATCAGGCCGCGCGCCAGGCTCGCGTACGCAAATGATTCCCCAACGGCCTTATACCGCTTCTTGCCGAGACGCTCGTTCATGAAGACCTGCCACAGTTTGTTGAGACTTGCGCCCGCGCCCATGACCAGCCCGTAGATCAAGAACACGCCCGTCGAGCCGTGCCACACGCCCATCACGAAGAATGTGACGAAGAATGCGATGATCCCGAGGTATGGCAGCCATCCCGGCGCCGTCACGCGATCGGCAAGAAATCGCATCAGGGGATTGAACAAGTAGGTCTTGAACCATTCCGACAGGGTCATGTGCCAGCGGGACCAAAATTCGAAAATGTTGCGCGCCGAAAATGGCCGGTCGAAATTTTCCGGCAGATTCTGACCCAGGAGCCATCCTATGCCGATGACGATGTCCATGTACCCCGCAAAGTTGTAGTACAAGTAGAACGTATAAGCGACGGCGCTCCCCGCGTACTGCGCGGCATAGCGCCATCCGGCCATTGGCGACGTCTGCGCAAGCACCGGGGCCGATAGATTCGCAAACAGGTAGCTGAACACCGCCGACACCACCGCGAGTTTGATGAAGCCCTTGATCATCCGGTGAAACGCCGCGAAGGCAATGGTCTCATCGACTCTGCGATCTAATTGCCCAAGGCCGGCCAGGTATTCATTGGAGCGCTGGATCGGGCCCGACACGAAACATAGAAAATTGCAGGTGAAGTTGAAAAAACAGAGCGGATTGAGCCGAGCTTCTTCCTCGCCGCCGGCGCTGTCGATGACCATCTGCAGAATCCGGAACAGAATGTAGGAAAGCCCGACTTGCAGGTACAGAAACGGCAGTTCGACCCGGCCGGGCAGAAACGTGTAGCGCTTGAGCACCACGAACACCGCGACAATCAAAAAAATCGTCCATCCCAAGAGCCACGGTTGTCGCCAGCGCGCGACCCAGCGTGCGGCGGCGTAACCCAGGACGAGAAATCCACACAATGGAACTAGTTGGACGGGCGATTGCACGAAACTTGCGAGGAACACCAGATTAGCCGCCAACAACACGTATTGCCGGAAAAGAGGGAGGCGCCGAGCGTTGAACGCCAGTACGGTTGCGGTTACAAACCCAATATAAAGGAACGATGTGAAACTCATGCCAACGCCCTAGGCGAACGCTTTACGCCTCAGGTCGCTCTTGAGTCCTTCGAGGCGACCCAGAGTATCTTCCAGCGCGCGCGAGTGACAGTGATCGGAACTTAGAAAGCCTTTGCTTGCCTTGAGTTTCTCCAGCTGCGCCGTGGCGGCGGCGCTCATTTGCAGGCTCGTCCCCAAGCCGATCCTCGACAGCCGCTTCAATATGACTTCAAAGCCTACGCTGGCGTTCCAACGCCAGCGTTGATTCATGCGGCGGCCGATTTCCTCAAAGCCCGACATCAGCAGGTCCAAATCGTCAAAGTGCATTTGAGCGCCCTGCGCAACCAGGCGGGCCGGAGGATAATCGGGCGCGTTGCAGTGAATAGTCCACGTCAGAAGCGCGTTGCGCGCGTACTCGATCCTATCGCTGGCGGGCAGACAGACAGGACTGTATGAGATGTTCAATGACGATGCCCAGTCCACCCATTTGAATGGCGATACCTCCCGGGAAAGCGCGACAGGAATCCAGGGAACCCGGAATGCGTCCGCGATGATGGCTGCATGCAGGGATTCCGCGATGACCTTGTCGGCGGCGGCAATCCGCCTAACCACCCTCCTCGAGTCCCAGCATGGATGGACGAATTCTATTCCGAGAGTGTTGCAAATGGCTTGCCAATTGCCGTAACGGACACTCTTCCAATGAGGGATAAAAATGGTGCCCCGACGATCGAGTCCGCCGAACTCCCGAAACGTGGCCAGCAGAATGGCCGGATCCGTCATGGCGAGGCGCCGGTCGAGACTCAGAGCGCGTGCGGTGAGCGGGCCACGCACCCCATAAATGCGCCAGCGAGCAGAGGAAATATCTTGCGGGACGGTGGTGTATCCGACGCCCGTGCCAAAAACGATCGTTGCTCGAGCGTGTGGCAGATTCCGGTCGAGAACCGTTCCAATTCCGACGAACAAGACGTCGTCTCCCGGATCGCTGATCACATCGCCGAGCAATTCGGGCCACATCCATCGATTCAGCTCATCGCCAAAATTCCCGCCGACTTGCTCGAGAAGATGGATTTTCACGGCCTGAACATATAGGTGACGCTGGCCGTCGCCAGCGTATCGTTGAACTGAAACTGCGCCTGGTTGGAATCGCGCAGTTCGTAGGTGACTGCCAGTTTAAAGGTGAGTGAAGATGTCGGGGTGTAGGACACGCGCGCCTGTCCAGTCGTCATTTTGTCCTGGCGCGCCGTATATGTGAGGTCGCTCGGGCTCGACGGGATGTAATCGTGATTCTCCCGGGAAACGCCTACGGACAGGGTCAAGGTATCCGCAACTATCCATGCCGGCGCTAAGGCGACGCCGGTCGACACGAAATAATCCGACTCCGCCTCCACATACGCCGTGAGCTGGCGCCAGCCGGTCAATACGAATTGCAGATGATCGGTAGGCTGCCATTGCAGCGCTGCCTTCCATATATCTCCCGAGAAGGCCGCAAAACTCGACTGCGGGTAATCGCGCTTCAAATAACCGGCGCTGGCATCGAACTCCGTCGCCGCGCTCAAGACATATCTGACCAGGATGCGCGCCGTCTCCTCCTTGTAATCCGAATTGAATGGCATGCCATTTAATATGAAGTCTTGTGGGAAGGTGGCGTCCGTATAACGATAATCGAACGCCAAGGTGTTCTCGGATGAGGTGGCAAACTCGATTCCCGCGTTTCCAGCCTTGCTGTGAAAGTCGTCCAACTGCTCCGCTTCCGCGCTATGCCGGGTATCCGCACCGATCAATCCGCCATAGATGGACCAATGCGGTCCGACTTGGTATCGAATGCTGCCGAAATAATCAGCTCTTTGAACCATGTCACGTGCGTAGTAACCAGTGTCGGCGAAATTGGCGAGCGCACGGTTATAACTTATACCGACCTGCCCCGACCACAGGGATGCCAGCAGAAAATCCCACTCGAGGTTGCCGTAACCCGAGATGTTGTCCAACGAATCGTTATGGATGAAGCGATTATCAGCGGCACGAAGATCGAGGCCAAATGTCTGGCTGTCGGAAAACCAACGTCCATTGCCGCCCAACGTGAATGAATTGAAACCATCCTGCCGCGTCGCCTGCGGCCCGGCCACCGACGTAACCTCGACATCGGACGGCAGCCTGTAAAGATTATCGTCATAAGTGAATTGATCGGCAATGAAGAAGTCGACATTGTTCGGAGAAGCCCTGGTAATGGGGGAATCCGTGGTCAGTGTCGGATTCGCGGGCACGGGTGGAGCCGGCGAAAGTGGCGGATTCGTAAGAAGAGGCGGATCCGCGAACGCCGACGATCCCATCCCGATCCATAGACCAACCCACAGTACGCGCCACTTCCTCGCTGACCGAATCGATCGCAGCGCTCGCACCGCGGCGGATTGTGGCGGGTATCTACACATGTGCCCCGCGCCGTTTGGTCGCGGCGAGATCGATGTCGCGCCAACCCGTGCCGGACAGGGAACGGGTCGCCTGAGGGGCCGCCCCCTGTTGATGAACGTCGATTATCGCCTGCCGAAACTGTTCGCCCCTCGCGCTCCATTGGAATTGCGCGCGGCCGAGCGAAAAAGCGCGCTCTTGCATCCGATTCAACTCGTCAAACCGATCGATGTGGGAAACGATGTCGTCGATCAATCCCTCCTGGCTGCTGTTTGTCAGCATCGCGCGCCGCAAATCATCCGACAGACCCGCAACGGCCTGCGACACCGTCGCAACGGGCAAGCGCGCGAAAATATAGTCCAGCAATTTGAGCTTGAACCCGCCTCCGATCGATTCGTGAACGATCCCGATACGCGCATCTCTCAAGAGAGGCGCGACATCGGTCAGGAAACCGTGGAAATGCGTCGCGCGGCAATGTGGCCGAAGCGCGGCGAGAAGAGCAGGCGGCATGTCGCCGACAAGGTCCAGTTCGATTCCGTGTTCCTTGAAAATAGGGTCTGCCGTCTTTACGAAGCGGGCAATATTCTCCTGCTTCACTATCCATTGGAACGAACTCATGATGATCACGCGTCGAGGCGTTGCCTGCGCGATGCGCCGCTCGCCGGCGACCCATCCGTTGTATCCTGGCGTCAGCGTCAACATGCGAATGTGATCGGCTCCGTCGCTCAGCGACCGGCGGTCCTCATCGGTAATCGCGGTCACCAGATCCATGCTTCTTGTGATCCGCCGCTCGAGCATTCCCACCCGGTCTGCGTTGCGTCGTAACGCCCATCGTTTGGGCGCTGATCCTCCGGCCTCGCGGGCCATCGTGCCCCACAGCGCTTCTTCATGATTGTGGGATACATGCACGAGGACCGGCGCGTTGCCGGGTCTTTCATTCCGGTATCGCAAACAACGCTCGAGCGCCCAGCCAGTTGCATAACTGTCAAGCACCAGTGCATTCCAGTGCTCGCTCAACTGTTCCTCGAGTAGTGCACCATATCCCTTGGTTGCATCGATGGCGGCCGCAACCGGCAACTCGCCCAAGGCCGCGAGAACCTTGTTACGCCGCTTTCCCGACACCGCCAGCCATTCGACGCCCGCGGCCGATTCCGGCACCGTGTTCGCATCGCCGAAGCCCATGAACCGAACGAAGGCGCCCGCTCGAGCCAGAGATTGGGCTAAATTCGCCGAATACACCATCGAGCCTTCGACCGGGGGAAATGGGATGTGACGCGAGATCCAAAGGCAGCGCATTCGATCGCTCATCGGGTTCACCTCCGGATCGACGCGGCCGGAGTCCATGTCTGAAAGCGCTCCCCTCGCATGGAGCGCCACACGCCCAATCCCGTGCCCGTCAAAGCTGCAATGGTACCTGCGAATTGAGCGAAAGGCCGGATCGACGAGACACTGCCAAGATACAGGGCTGCCGCAGCACAGAGGACGAGCGCCGCGGCGATCGAAGGATGCCCCGCGAGGATCAATGCGGCCTCGAACGCCAAAGCGGCGATCGCCAGCAGGTAAATCGTGAACCAGCGGATCAATTTGTGGGATACATATTTATAGAGCGTGATTCCGTCAAGCTTGCGCAGCTGCGGCCAGAGCAGGCGGTGCACGTTGAACGCCTGGCACGCTATGCGGATCTTGCGCCTGAACTCTTCCCGCCCCGACACCACGGACTCCTCGTAGGCCACCGCGTCGCTGGCCTGGATGACCCGGAATCCGCTGCACAAGATCTTCAACGACACGTACAGATCGTCGATGATGTGGTCCGGCGGCGGTTGGTGCAGCGAGCGTCTGATCGCGAACACCGATCCGTCGGCGCCGATCATGGAACCGCTTTCCATCTCAAGCCTTTTGATGGTCTCTTCGAACCGCCAATAAGCGGATCCCGAGGAGGCGGTCGCCGATGCCCTGCCGTTCGTATAGATTAAACTGCCGCAAACGCAGCCGACCTCCGGGTCCGCGAAGTACCGCCTGAAATCCCTCACGCAATCCATATCCATGAAAACGTTGGCGTCCGTGAAAATCAGAATCGAAGCCTGCGCCTTGGATGCCAAAAGGTTCATGCCGTGGGTCTTCCCAATGCGCCGGGTCCCGACATGCAGGCTGATTTGCGAGCCGTACTCCCGCAAAATTTCAGCGGTGCAATCGTTTGCGCCGTCCACATAGATGAGAATCTCGAGACCCGGTTCGCGCGCGCGCAGCGCCAGGAGGTTCTCGACCTTGCGCGCAATGTTGCGCTCCTCGTTGTACGCGCACACGCAAATTGCACAGGTCAATTTCCCATCGGACACGCCGCCCGTGCAGCGCTTGGCTGGGCGCAGCACCTGAAGAACGATCAACGACCACGGGTAGGTGACGAACGGATGGCATGCAGCAATCAAGCACAGTGTTCCCAGCATGAACAGCGCGACGCTCACGCGCGGCCTCCTGCATTGGGCGTCCGCAACGGAATGCTGGGAATTATCGACGTATTTCGCAGCGACCATTTCCCCAGCCAGTGCCCACGCCTCTCCGCATCCGGCACCGGCTTCCACAGCAGCAAGCTCAGCGCTAGGCCGTGTGAAAACGGCGTGTATATTCCGTTCATCAGGTATGTAATGCCCACTGCGAGCGTCAATACTCGCGGTGCCGGCGAATAGAACAGGCAGCAAAACAGAAATCCAAAATAAGCCGTCGCGCCGACAAGACCGAATTCGAACACCATTTTGGATAGCGCCATTTCGACCGCGCCGTAGTGGGTGCGGGCAGCGTAGTTCGCAAACGAGCCGGCTCCATAGCCGAACAATGCCCGCCACGGATCGTGCCATAGAAATTGATCAAAGAGATAAAACCCGCCGACAAAACGGGAGTAACCGCTCGAATGCTCCGCGCGGAACTCGCCGACTCTCGACAATATACCGAAAGGATGAACGTACTCATGCACAAGGATGATTCCAACCAACGCAAACATGCCGGCTAGCAACAACCCCCAGCGACGTTGCGCAACGAGGCACAGCGGCAAGCAAACCGCAAGCACCATAATGCCCGTGCCAGAGGCTGAAGCGACCAGCGCGAGCCCGAATATGGCGAGCCGAGTCATACGACCTTGAGTGCACAATTCCGCAATGATGGCGACGGCGAGCAGCTGACTATAGAAAGAGGGTTCCATCATAAAGACGCCGTTGGCCCGGTATTCCTGCGAGCCGTACTCTATGGCGGCCTGATGATTGAAGTGTTGGACAATAAATGTGTTGGGGACGAAATTCTCGATCGGGAACAAGAAGCGCGGACTGACGAAGAATTCAAGGCCGTACTGCGCTATGCCCAATAGAGCGAGAACCGTGGCAATTTGGAGAAAGAACTTGATTATCCGGTTGCCGTCGTCGCTCTGCGGCACCGTCACCGCATAGGGCAGATGCACGGCGGCGAGCAGCAGCAACGACAGGGGAGAGAACGAATCCGGCTGCCATAATTGAATCACGCCCAGAGATCCAACGAGCATGAGATATAGCGTCAATCGCCGCGGCTCGATGCAAATGCCGCCGCCGACAGTGCCCGAAATGACTACCGCGAGAAGCAAGAATAGAGAAATGCCGATTCCCAGTTCGCCGAAAGGTGGAAATGCGAACTTCGATAGAATCGTGGCGCCTATCAGCGGCGTAGCCAGGAGAGCAAAACTCAGCCCGTTGGTCTTCGTGATTGTGCGACCCGGGGCGTTCGCAACTGCAGCGACCGGCGCAACCGAACTAGCCATCGATCACTGCGCCGAGCAGCGACACGTCTGCCGATTCCAGTTGCGCCTTGACCCGCAATACTTCCGCGAGTCGGGCGTCATGGCGCTTGATCGCGAGGATCGCGCCTCGCGTGCGTGAGGCGACAAGCTGAGCATCGCGGCACTCGCAGATCGCCGGTGTATCGACGATCACTACATCGTATTTGACTGGCGCAGTCTCCATCAGGTAGCCGAACGACACACGCCCTAGCAGTTCCTGCGGGTTGGGGGGCGGCTCCCCGGCGCAAAGCAGTGAGAGAGAACTGAAACCGGGAACCTGAGTAAGCGCTTTTTGCAGGCTTTCACCGTGCTTGAGACAATCGACCAGGCCAAACTGAGGTTCGACTCCGAACAGCACATGTTGCGATGGTGTCCGGAGGTTGGCATCGATGAGCAGCGTACGCTCGCCCAGCTGCGAAAACGCCACCGCCAGATTTGCGGCGAGCGCGCTGCTGCCGTCACCCGACCGAAGTTCGACCACCGCGAGAATTCTGTTGTTGCGTCCGAACCAGCGCAGCATCAGCTCGCTGCGCAAGGTGCGCAGCTCCTCCGCACGCTTGCTGTAAGGCTGATACGCGACGACGAGCTCGGGACTCAAATCGGAATCGCCCGGCTTCAGCACCGGAAATTCAATCTGCCGGGCGAGCGCGCGGCGCACGTCCTGTTCGCTCGCCAATCCCAAGCGCGAGGCAACCTCACCGAAGCGATCGCCGCTGGCCTTCTGGGCTGCCAATATGGCCTTGATGTCTTGTTCGGTCAGCGTTCCGTCGTTCTGCAACAGTTCGCCTAGCCGGGCGTCCACGAAAGACGGCGCCATCGGTCCTCGCTGTCGCGATATTTTTGTTGCACTCACGAGAGTCTCTCCACAATTTTAGGCTCCATCCGCGTTTTTGTTCCCTTGGAGCGAAACCATCTGCGAGAGCGGCGGTAGCGCCGCTTCGAGATGCGTACGCGCGGCAATTCCGCGAGTACGGCAATACCCGCTCCTTCCAACAAATCGACTTCCGTATGGATGCGTTGATCGAACCGCTCCTTGATCAAACTCGCGCCAACGGCGAGCATTGAACCGAGAATGAACGCCAACGCCACATTCAGAAGTACTCGCGGCGATGAAGCCTTCATCGGCGGGAACGCATAATTCAGGATCGCGGTATTGGTGTTCTTGAGGCGGCTCTCCAATTGAGTCTCGTTGCCGCGCTGCATCGCGGAGTCGTAGGCCGTACGGGCACTCTCTTCATCCCGTTTGAGCACTGAATACTCATCCTGGTTATGCTGTAGGTCGAGAATGCGCTTGCGCTGTTGATCCATGGCGCGCTGCAAGTCTGTCACGTTTTGCCGCGCCACCCGTGCCTCCCTTTCGACCGCCGCATTGGCGTTGCCCACTTCAGCCGCCACCTTGCTCCGCATCGCCTCGAGTTCGGCCTGTGCGCGGATATATTCGGGATGGTTATGGTCATAGCGCTGCGAAACCTGGGCAAACTTTGCCGTGGTGCGCGCGAGTTCGCTTTTCAGATTCTGCAGCAGCGGGTTTTGCAGTACGGTCACCGACTCGTCGGAAAGACCTTTTGCGACTGCATCATGCATCTGCCGCTGCCGGGTCTCGGCATCGTACATGGTGGCTTGCGCATCGACGAAACGGTTGGAAATCTCGGTCAGCCGGGCCGTCTCCACGTCCAGCTTGCTGGTCTCGTCGGTTCCAATAACGCCATGTTGACCCTGATAGCTGGACAGCTTGCTCTGGGCGGTTTCCAGTGCGGTCCGAAGATCGTTGACTTGCTGATCGAACCATCCGGCCTGACGGTGCGCGGGATCGACTTTGAGTTCCAGACTGGCCTGCAAGTAACCTTCGGAAAATGCGTTAGCCATGTCGGCTGCGACCTGCGGCGACCTGCTGGTGAAATTGATGAAGATCACGTCGCTATTGCGCGACAGCTTCACCGCGAGCGATTTCAATATCTCGTCCGCGGCGAAGTCGCGGATGGAACCCACGCCGCCGGTTTTGTCTTGAAACCTCTCGATGATCTTCGGATCTGTGGTCAGTTTCATGCGGTCGACCACCTTCAATGCGACGTTATGACTTCCGATGACGTCGACCTGAGTTGCTACGTAATTTGACGCCTGCTGCGCCTGCATGGGGCTGTTTTGTGCCAATGGATCAATGCCGCGCGCATCGACTACCACCGCGGATTCAGCCGTATACCTCTTTGGCATTAGCAAGCTTGCCGCCACTGCGAGCGCCAGCTACGGACACCACGATCCACATGGACATCGCTCTGTGTACCCAGAGTATCCGGATCAACTGTGATAGGCGCATGAAGTTACTCTCGTTGTTTTCAGAAAATGCTTGCCTTGATCAAGAGCACATCGTTCGGCTGCAGAACGTCATCGTTCTTTACCGAGTACTTGTGCTCCTTGCCGGTCGAATCCAGGCGTTTGATGACGGCCCCGCGCTGGGTGCCGCGCGGCATGAGGCCGCCCCCGATGGAAATGGCCTGCGAAATCGTGGTGTTTTGCAGAAGGCGGTATTGACCCGGATGTTGCACCTGCCCGTAGATATAGAACTGCGGTGCGTGCGGCACGAACACGGTGTCGCCACCCTGCACGCCGTAATTCACCGCCGGATCGCCATCGAATAGTTTCTGCAGTTTGATGACTTCGCGTTTTCCGTCTGCGCGCACCAAGGTCGCGTCTTCCGCGGCCGTGTCGTTGAGCACCCCGCCCGCCATCGCCAGCACGTCGAGGACCGTTCTCGAGGCGTCCAGCGGGTATTGTCCCGGCTTTGCGACTTGACCCATGACGGACACCTTCTGGCTCTGATACTCCTCGACGAGTATGGATACTTCCGGTTGCTTGACGAATCCGCCTTCGATCAAACGACGCGTCAAGAGAAGTTCAGTCTCCCGGGTTGACAATCCGGACACCGAGACCAGGCCGACCAAGGGATAGGTGATGTTGCCGGTCTGACTAATGCGCATTTCGACGCTCAACTCTTCATGGTCGAACACGACGACCCGGATCAGATCGCCGGGCCCGAGCCGATAGTCTTCGGGTTTTGCAGTCGCCTGCGACGACCATATGAGCGCGGCTGCCGCGACAAGGGCGAATGCCTTGGCATACCAGTCGCCCGTCCGGCGGGGCTGTCGTTCAGAAGGCATCGCGGTCGTTCCAGATCAGCGAAAATGATCGGAGGATAATTTTGAAATCCAGCCACATTGACCAGTTCTTCAGGTATTCCAGATCGCACTCGATCCTCTTTGTCATCGTGTGCAAATTATCCCCTCCGCGGTAGCCGTTCACCTGTGCCCAGCCGGTGATTCCGGGTTTGACCTTGTGCCGGAACATGTAGCTGGGAATGAGGGTGCGGTAATGCTCGTTGACCGCTATTGCATGTGGACGCGGCCCTACCAAGCTCATGCTACCTTCCAGAACATTCAGCAACTGCGGCAGTTCATCGAGTGAAGTTCGGCGGATAAAGGCACCGAACGGCGTAACACGATGGTCATTGCGGGTGACCTGCGTGTAGCGCGTCGCACCGTCCTCGGTGACGGTCATGGATCGGAATTTGTAGACCAAGATCTCGCGGCCGTCCAAGCCGTAACGAAGCTGCTTGAACATTGCCGGGCCGGCGGAGCTTCGCTTGACGCCGATGGCCACGGCGACCAATACCGGCCACACGACGAGCAGGATGGTGAAGGACAATATGACGTCGCTGACGCGCTTCGCCACCGATCGCACACCGAATAGCGGCGACTCGTTTATCGCAAACATCGGCATGCCATGCAGCACATCGACACGCGACTGGGTATTGCTGAGCGCGCTGAAGTCCGGCACGAAGTAGACCGACGCCACGGTGTTGCGCAAGCCGTGCAATAATTCCGCAAGGTCGGGGCGCGGCGAAATGGGCAGCGTGATGTAAACCACGTTCACCGCATTCTTGCGCACGAAATCGGGCGCATCGCCTATGCATCCCAGACGCGCCTCTCCGAGATGCCCCGGGAATTCCGTCGCTTGATCGTCGAAAAAGCCCAATAAATCGACGGGCGTCAACGAATGCCCCAGAATTTTCCTGCCCAGCAAAAGGCCCTGTTTGTTCGCGCCGATGATGACGGCGCGACGCGACTTCGTGTGCTTGATTCCCACGTAGAGCAGAATCTGACGCATGCCGATGGTGCCGCCCCACAATACGATCGGCGTGAATACGAACCATGCGATCAAGGCACGATCTGTCGGCGAAACGCGCAGGCCGGAAAGGTGGAGCACCAACGCCACACAAGCGCCGACTGCGATCCAACGAAGAACCATATCCAACAGCCAGCGCAGTTCATGATGCAGTTGCGCCGGATGCTGATCGACGCGCGAGTCCCCGAGAAATTCCGCCGCCCCGGCAAACGTCAGCACTGCAATCAAGAAATAGGATCCGGTGAAAGGGCGTTTGCCCAACCACAGGCAGAAGATCAAAAATGCCACGGTCGTTACGGGATAAAACAGCGCCTTGACCATGAATACGGCGCCGGAATCAAAAGATGTCACATCCTGTGATTGAGGTTGCGAACGCGCGCGAAGAATATTTGCAACTAGCGACTCATCGATCATCATTTCACCATTCGAAAGAACAAACCGACGGGACCCTCATCGATCAGCTAGAGGGTGTAATCCTCCTTTGCAGCAACGACTTGTGCTTGCGCTGCAGCTGCAGAACGATCAAACCCAGGGCCGCCAACACGATCAATCGTTCGTCCGGGGTTGGTGCATTGGTTGCTTCCTGCTGAGCAAAGGTTGAAGTCGCTCTCATGTCTCCGGCGACATCAACTTTGGCATTCGGAAAATTGGCCCTCAGCACCGGATTGCGTCTCATGGTGTTTGGCTTCGGCGCCATCGACCCGGGCGGGTTCACATCAGAAAAGCGCTCCGAGTCCGTCGGCAGGAATCCGAGCGCCTGTTGGCCATGCGCGGCGGAGCCGCTTGCATTTGCAGAAGCAGCTGCCAACAGCCATACCAGCAACATTTTGCCAATTTTCATTTCTCGATAACCCCGATCGCAAACTTCCTATCGACGTGAAGCTATCCGCGGTGCGTATCACTTCAAAAATGCTGCAAGCGACGTGCCATCGAGGAACAGCGTCGACGATGGCGAAAAATGCAGTGCAATCTCCGATTCAATGGCGCATTAGGCGCAATCTGATTCGGCGTCGAAAAATTTAGTCCCTTATGCGCGCACCACAATGGATGTTGTGGCGCACCTTCCTGATTCATTTTGGATCACAGCTATCGGCAGTGGGAATACCCAAGAGTCCCCGGCCAGTGTCGGACTTTCCCTACGTTTGAGGAATCGGGCGCGAAGAAAATTACACGATTGGCGCGCGCGACTCCGTACGATTCCGAACATAAGGAATACCCTTCAACGCCCCGCCCCGATTGTAGCAAAAGCAGAATTGTGGGGCAGCATGAGAAGCGCCAGTCTGGCCTCAATGTTGCAGGGCAAAATAGGCGTTTCCATTCCATCGCTTGGCAACCACATAATGGCCATCAAGCCCTGCAATCGATGACGATGAGTTGGCCGCGGCGATCTTCCGATATTCGTCCTTCGGAGCTATTCGGCTCAGATCCCCCCGTTATTGTTAACTTACGCCTTACGGCGAAATCCCTCGCAGGATTCAGGTGGCGAGCGGAATCCAGATCGTCACGCCGCCACGTCCGGTACGCGTATCGAAGGTGGAATTGTGCCGCTCGAAGCCGGGGGCTTCGGCGGGTGTCTTGCCGCTGGCGGGGAACCAGTCGTTCCAGATGACAACGTAAGTTGTGTGCAGGGTTGTGATGTGGTCGTTGTGGGCAAACACGGCGTATTGGGCCGGCGGCAAAGTGACTTTGATCAGACCCTGAGGAATTTCGCCGAAGCGTGACACTTCAGCTGCACAAGCATAATTGAGCTCGCCGTCGACTTCCGCGGCCATGCTGATACCCACCGGGATGCCCTTGGCCTTGTGCTCAATCGCTGCATAAGGGCCGGACATGAAACGCTGCCATTGCGAAGGGATGTGCTGTGTCTCTCCATAGCGACAGGGTTCGCTCAAGCCCACAAAGCGAAGCTCGGCGACATCGTCGAAGCGGGGCGGCTCGAGCTTGATGGCCGGAAGCTCCTTAGGCTTGAGCGGCTCCAAGAGCATTAGTCCGTCGGTCGACTCCGCCGCGCGCACCTGGTCCGGTGTGGCGCCGAACTCAGCCTTGAAGGCGCGGCTAAACGCCTCATGCGAGTTGTAGCCCGTCTCGAGTGCGACGTCCAAAATGCCGGCTGCACCCGAAGCCAGGGCACAGGCAGCGGAGCTTAAGCGTCGCCGGCGTACGTATTCCATGACGGAGAATCCCGTCATTTCGCCAAAGGCGTGTGCCAGGTGAAAACGCGAGACCCCGCAGGATTTCGCCAGCTCACCCAGGTTGAGATTGCGATTCAAATTGCGCTCGATCATAAAGAGAACCTGATTGGTCAACGGCATGAAGGGCATCCTGTTACTCGATGGCGATACGTTATCTGCCGGGGACATGGCTTGCTTGACCGAAATTGCGGTACCCGGCCGGACTTGCGCATTGCACCGCGACACCGACTTCATAACTGTCCATGGCGCCCCAACCAGCGCAAGACCACTCCTTGGCTGTCACCTAAATTTCATTTCTGGCGGCGCCAATTTGGGCGTATAGGGAGCCTAAAACTATCCAGAGATACCGCACAGAACATTCCGAACAGAGGGATTCCAGTCACCCAAAGCTTGCCGCCAAAACCAAGGAGGAACCACATGATCTCGCACCTGACACGACGGATTTTGGTTACAGCGATATTGCTTTTGCCGCTCGCGGCGCGCGCCGACTTCGAGGACAGATTCCCGTTTCGCGAAGCCACCGTGGCGCAGCTCCAGGCTGAGATGGCCGCCGGCCGACTGACCTCGGAACGGCTGACGCGCGCCTACATTGACCGTATCCGCGCGCTGGACTCGAACGGCCCGGGGGTCAACGCCATCATCGAGCTGAACCCGGATGCGCTGGCGCTCGCCCGCAAGGCCGACGACTTGCGTAGGAATGGGGTGGTGCTGGGACCTTTGCACGGCATCCCAGTGCTGTTAAAGGACAACATCGACACCGGCGACAAAATGCAGACCAGCGCAGGATCGTTTGCTTTGGTCGGGGCGCCTGCTTTGCACGATTCCACGGTCGCGGCGAATCTGCGCGCCGGCGGTGCTGTCATCCTGGGCAAGACAACCCTGTCTGAGTGGGCAAATTTCCGCTCATTTGAATCGATCAGCGGCTGGTCAGGCCGAGGCGGACAGACGCACAACCCCTACGGCATCGATCGCAATGCCTGTGGTTCCAGCTCCGGTTCCGGCGCGGCGGCATCGGCGAATTTCGCCACCGTATCATTCGGCTCCGAAACTGACGGAAGCATCGTATGCCCTGGCAATGCGAACGGCGTGGTCGCCATCAAACCCACGGTTGGGCTCACGAGCCGTGCCGGCGTCGTGCCTATTTCGCACACGCAGGACACAGTCGGTCCTCATGCACGCACCGTAGCCGATGCAGCGGCAGCGCTTGGCGCGATTCAGAGCCGCACTTATGACGGACGCGACGCCGCCACCGGCAGCGTGCCGTTGGGTTGGCGCGGCCGCTTTTCCCGGCCAACCAACATCCCCGCCGATTACACTCAGTTTCTCGACCCAAACGGACTGAAGGGCGCGAGGATCGGCATCACTCGCGCGGGACTGAACGGTTTCACCAATGTCACGACGCCCCCGGCGGTGACCGCAGCCATTGAAGCTGCATTCAAGGCGCTCAGCGATGCCGGCGCGACAATCGTTGATCTGGATGCGGCCGGATTCACCTTTACACCCGCGGCAGGCGAAACGGGCGTGTTGCTCTACGACTTCAAGAACGATGTACGTGCGTACTTTGCAACGCGCGTTGGGGTACCCGTTGCCGGCGGGTCGCTCCAGTCTGCGATTGACTTCAACAACGCCCATGCAGACATTGAGATGCCGTACTTCAGTCAGGACATATTCGACCTGGCGAATTCGCTGAATACGAGCGATCCCAATGCTCCCCAGGATCCCAGTCTCTTCGGCAGCAACGGCGCCGGGATGGCCTCCTACAACATCGCGCTCGACCTGGACCAGGCCGCGGGGGTCAGCATGGATCAGGCCCTGAGCACATTTCACTTGGATGCAGTTGTATCCGCAACCGACAACCCAGCGTGGTCGACCGACTTGGTGTACGGCGATCACTTCATTTTCGGAACCTCGGGTCTGGCAGCCGGACCGGGATATCCGATCGTGCAGGTGCCGGCGGGCGAAGTGTTCGGAGTACCCCTCGGAATCAGCTTCTTCGGCACCGCCTTTAGCGAGCCGACGCTGATCAAACTGGCTTCGGGCTACGAAGCGGCGACGCATGCGCGCGCGCACAACCTGCCGACCTTCGCGGCGACGGTACCCTTCGACCATGTCAAGGGCCCGCTGCAGCATGACGGGGAAAATGATAAGGCAATACCGTCGCAGGCAACTGCCGCGTCGACAAATGCCCTTCCGGCAGCGGCTGCTCCCACGCCCAACGCGGCCACTACACCCGACCGAGTACGGCCGTCAGGATGAAGAAGATGCTGCAGCAACTGTAGCGTCGCCTTCTTTCAGAGGACCGGTGCAATGGCGGCACCGGTCCTCTACTCGGGGATCTATCTCCTCTCGGTTATCAGTCGCCGCTGTCAGCGCCTTAACGGCGACCGCAGCCAACAGAGCGGTCAGCAATACGCCGCAAACGCCTATTGCAATCGATAGCCCACGGGTGAGAAGCGACGTGGGGGCAAGATCACCATAACCAATTGTCAGGCCGGATACGAAGGCAAAATAGACCGACTCCTGTACCGACCAGCCCTCCACCAAACCGATGACCAATCCAAGCGCCAGAATCAGCACGAGCAGAGCTGACATGATTGGCCACACCACGCGTAACCCGGTGAGCAGGCCGGCAGCAAATTCTCTTCTCAAGGTGCGCGAGGGCATGTTATCTCCGAGTTTTCGAGATGACAGTTCAACTGGGCCCGGCCTTTGTTGTGGGTAAATCGGCGCGGTCAGCCTTTTAGCGCAGTAACCCTAACACTCTTTACAATCATCTCGGAGGGATAATCGGACTGAATCAGATCAGAACCCGCCGACAGTCGGTCTGGCGAGACGCCGTCGATGGGCTGCACTCCCAACTCGTTGTAGACCCATTTACCGCCGACCGCGAAATTGATGATCAGGTACATATTTTGCTGTATCGAGGGCTGGCGTAGGCTGTTGCCAGTAAACCTTGCCGTCGAACGATGCAGTCAGATGTTTCGGGCGTCCAATTGAGATCATACCGATGAAAGCCGACGGAAGGATCGGCGTCAAGATCCGCCCACTTGCCACCCCCCGCTCCCGGAGTCGCCCTTTGGCACCATCACGCCATAGTGAAGTTGCTGTTGATGTTTCCCCCATGGCATCGATTCAAATACATCGATCTCGGGTGGCCACTGATGAGATTCCGGCAACAACCAGAGATCTGCCCATGAGCCGCGCGCGGACGGCAACTTGGCCACCATGCTGATATTGCCAAATGTGAAGGATTTTCGAGACAGCAGCATGCCTGAACCAAATCGACGATAGCCGCCGATTTGATAAGCCGACTGTTGCGCCGCGTTCAACAGCGAAGCCTTGATGTGCAAACCATCCGGCTGAATGGAAAAAGGGTCGTAACGCAGGTCAACGGGAACAGGACTTCCCTTGATCTTGCTGATAAAGGGCGTGAGATAGGCTTGGCATTCCCAATTTGCCGGCAACCAGTTAGTGCCATCTCCGTAGCTTTCCGGCCATTTGGCCCCAGGCCAGAATGTAAAAGCCCATCTGCTGGAATCGGGATACAGCTTTTTTCCTTCCGTCCGGCATTGTAGTTTCCACACCCCGAAATTCATCCTCGAGGATGGCAGATGATTTCGCCCCGCTTTGATTGTCAGCGAAAACTGACAACGGCGCCGCGCGGGCTGATGTTGCAAGACAGTGCATCGCCGGAAGCAATATGCCCGCGCTCGAGGCTGTGTAAGAGAGAAAATTGCGCCGATTCATAGGCTCAAACTCCTGCGTTGATGAAGACAATCCCCAGTCCCCTGCAAAAGACCAATGAACACTGTTTCGGTCTGGACTCAACGCGGTGATTCAGACACACTGAATTTCAGGACCTTAGGAGGTGCCCCGTGCCTACCCCCGCACCACGCAATCAGCGTCTGATTCTTCTCGAGTTCAATGAATTATGCCCCCATTTGGTGGACCGGTTCATCGACGAAGGAGCATTGCCCAATTTCAAGCGCTTACGGGATGCATCAGAGACCTTCATCACCCACACGAATGAAGAAGTACTCGAGCCGTGGATCCAATGGGTCACGGTCCATACCGGCGTGCCATTGTCCGAACACGGCATCAAAGATCTCGATGAAGCGGAGAAGGTAGCGCACAACACTTTTTGGGACGGCCTCGCTGAGGAGAATGTGCTGTTGATGTCGCCGATGAACGTAAAATTCCGTAGCGGCAATCGATCGTTGTTCATGCCGGACCCATGGGCAGCCTCGCAGGTACCGTCAGCAGAACTTGAACCGTTCTACAATTTCATCCGCGCCGCGGTCAACAGCCACGCACGCACAGATCGGCTTGATCTAAAGGTGGCAGCAACGGCCGTGCGATTCTTGCTGGCGCACGGACTGACGTTGAAAACCCTTGCCGCAGCCTTCAGCCAGCTGTTCGCCGAGCGATTTGGTCGCCGCGATGTCAAGTGGCGCCGCGCCACGATACTCGATCGCCTGCTATGGGATGTTTTTGCACATTTTTGGCGCGGCCCGCGGCAACCGCGAGTGGGAATCTTCTTTTCGAATGCCACGGCGCACTATCAACACAAATATTGGTCGCACTTCGATCCGTCGCAATTTTCCCTGAAGCCGAACGCCACCGAACTTGAAACTTACGGCAATGTGATCCGTTTCGGCTACCAAGCCCACGACCGGCTGATTGGAAAAGCCATGGCCCTCGCCGGACCCGGTACGGCGATCGCGCTCTGCACCGCGTTGAGCCAGCAACCGATGCTCGACTATGAAGTCCGCGGCGGAAAGCATATGTTTTTGGTCAAGGACTTCGCCGCCTTGCAGACGGCGCTGGGCATGCGCGCCTCAGCGCGCGTCGAAGCGTTGATGGCAGAGGAGTCCTGGCTGCATTTCGCCACCGAGACAGACGGCGCCGAGGGGTATCGCAAAATCTCATCTGCCAAGACCGGCGACGGCCGTGCACTGTTCAAGCTCCGTGGATTCGACGGCAAGTCGTTTATCGTCTGGTTGCGCAGTCTTCGCCGGCGAGGTAGATGCGCGTACAACCATCGTCAACGCGGCGGGAGCGTCGATGCCCTTCCATGAATACTTCCTGCAGATGGAAACCGTGACCACAGCCAAGCATCACCCGGACGGCATATTCTGGATCATGTCCGGCCATTCGCCGCGAAGCCAGCCTAAGACCCGCTTGGCCGAGACGCTTCCGCTGACCGATGTACGGGGTAAACTCGAGCAGGCGCTGGCGTACCAGGCTTGATCACGCTGATCGTACCCACCCGCAATCGTGCGCATACCCTGCGCCTGGTGGCACCCAGCTACTTTGCCCAGGAAGACGTCAGCGAATTGATCTTCGTCAGCGATGCCGGCGACGACGACACGCCCGCAGTCATCGCCGAGATTGCGCGGCAATTTCCCGACAAAGTCGTCGCGCCTGCTGCGCAACGAAACCCGGCTGGGCGCGTCGCAGTCGCGCAATGTCGGCGTCGCCGCCAGTACCAATGAGTTCATTTTGTTTTGTGACGACGACGAATATCTCGAGGCCGGATACGCGAGAATTGCTGCTGCAAAAGCTGCAGGCGCTGAATGCGGGCGCCGTTTCGGGTCGCCGCATCTACCTCACGCCCGGCGAGAGCAGGCCGAAGGCGCTACGGCGCTTCGGTTCGGGTATGGGCACCGTCAAACCCTTCCGGCCGCTGATGTGTGAATACGTGAATGGCGCGAAATTTTCCGGCGACATCGCGATTCCGGTTACCAACGCAATAATCCTGACGAGAAAGAGCTTGCTGCGACAATTCCCGTTCGATGACTACTACGCGAGAGGCAATGGCTATCGCGAGGAGACCGATTTTCAGATGAATTTATTCGTGAACGGATTCGATATCCACGTCACAAACGACTGCCATAGTTTTCATCTGCCCCTGTCGCAGGTTCGCACCGGAGGCCAGCGAACCTCGTTCGCTCAAGCGATTCTACTGGTCGATCTACTACACGCACTATTTCTTCGGCAAATATTATGCAGCGCTATGCGCAGCGGCTGGGGCTGAGATCGCCGCGCTGGCTGGCGCTCCTCGCATTTTCGATTTTTGCCGCCTACCGCGAGACACTGCGCCCGCATTCTCCATGCGATCGCGATGCGGGTGTTGGCCCGCCGCCGCGCTTCCGCCGAACAGCCATCCGCGACTCAGCGGAGCTCCCAAGCATTGAGGTGCCGCCGCGTCTCACCTTTGTCATTCCCCTGCGCCACCCGCAAAATTCACCGACTGGCCGGCCCTGAAGCGCAGACTCGCGGAGACAATGCGCTCAATTGCCGGTCAAAACGACGGTCGCTGGCGGGCAATAATCGTTGCCAATGAGGGTTCTGAATTGCCCCCGTTGCCGGATAAATTTGCGGTAAAGCAGGTCGGTTTCCCGCCCAATCCGATGTTCGAGCAGGGGAATCACGACCGCGAGGCTTTCCTCGATAGCTGCCGCCTCGACAAGGGACGCCGCGTGCTAGCAGGCATTCTGGAGGCTGACAGAACCGGTTACGTAATGGTTGTGGATGATGACGACTTCGTCAGCTGCCGCCTGACGAGGTTCGTTGCCGACCACCTGGGAGAGAACGGCTGGTACGTGCGAAACGGCTATATCTGGGGCGACGGCGGCCGGCTGATCTATAAGTATGCTGATTTTTGGAAATTCTGCGGAACATCGCACATCATTCGGACAGCATTGTACGAATTGCCGGCAAACCGTAGAGGCGGCTGATCCTGGGTACATTCGCAGAATCTTCGGTAGCCATATTTTCGTACGCGAATATCTGGAGGAGCACGGCAAGCCTCTTGAACCACTGCCCTTTGTTGGCGCAATCTATCGCGTCGGCCATGCGGGTGCTCACAGCAAATCCGCTGGACTGATCAGACAGGTTTTCTTTAGGCGCGAGCTGCTCAAGAATCCGCTCAAACTTGCGGGGCGGTTTTCCCGGCTGCGGCTACTGGGCGCGACCGTGCGGCACCAATTCTGGGGATGTCCGTGAGTGGCAAGTTCCGCTGAAAGACACTCCCGCCGAGCGGCCACCCATGTCCAATTCCGGCCGAAGCGTTAGCCGCAGCAAGACGGCAAATTCCATGGTATGGAGCACTGGTCGAGAACGGCGGCCTGGCGCTCATTTCCTTTGTGTCGCTGATCGTCTATTTGCGGATCCTGTCGGTCGCGGATTTCGGCTTGTTCTCGACGGCGCTGGCTCTGGTCGAGTTGCTGGGCGTCTTGGTGACCATGCTGTTTCACAACGCGCTGGTGCAGCGGGCGGACGCGACCGATCTGCATTTCAATACCGCCTTTACCGCGACCATGGGATTGAGCGTGATCATGGCGCTCGGCTGCTGGGCGATGGCACCGGCTTTTGCGCAGCATGGATTCACCAACCGAGCGCGGCCCGCGTTCTCGCGTGGATGAGCCTGATTTTTCCATGCTCCGCTCTCAGTGCCACCCTGGTTGCCCAGCAACGGCGACAATTTGCCTTCCGGAGCCTGGCGTTGCGCTCGCTGATCGGCCGCCTCGTTGGCGGCGGCATCGGTATTGCGGCCGCAATCTTGGGCGCGGGGCTTTGGAGCCTGGTTCTTCAGCAGATCCTGATCGCCGCCATCGGCTCATTCGTGCTGTGGATCATGGCCGACAGACGCCGCGTCTGCAGTTTCGCTACAGTGAATTCAAGCAAATGTTTGGATTTGGCGTGCTCTCGGTGAGCGGACTATTCCTCGTCGATCGTCGATAAAACGAGTGTTTACCTTGTTGGCCACTTCGTTTCTTGGCGTCGAGGCCGCCGGCTATCCTTAATTTGAGCTTCCGCGTCGTCGACATGTTATGGGCGATCGCCGCCACCGCCGTCTCTCAGGTGGCGCTCCCGTTGTTGGCTGGACTGCAATTCGAACCCGCACGGCTCAAGCGAGCCTATCAAGCCGCGACCCAATTCTCCTGCCTGGCTATTTATCCCTGTTTCGTCGGGCTGGGCTCCGTGGCTCCGGATGTCGTCGACTTGCTGTTTGGTCATCGGTGGCAACCCAGTTCGCCTTACATCGCGGTTCTCGGTTTTCTCGTCCTGCTGCAGGTCCCACGCCTGGCATTCACGCCCTTGTTGACGGCTCTGGGAAGGCCCCGAGAATCCCTGGTGGGATTGTTTGCCGAGCTGGTTTTCATGCTGGCGGCCGTATGGCTCTCGAAGGTACCCGCGCTTCCCTGGGCCATCGGCATCTGGGCTGCAAGCGAGTGCGTATCGGTTCTGGTTTCTGGCTGGGTGATGATGCGAGCGACCGGCTACAGCGTTCTAGAGCAGTTTCACGGGGTTCTAAAGCCCCTGCTGGCGTCCTTGTTAATGGCGTCCGTGGTCATCGAGACGGGGCTGATGCTGCCCGCCGAATTCAGTCCGATTCTGCGGCTTTCGGTGCTAATACCGCTCGGGGCGCTGATCTTTGGCGCCGCGATCTTCCTGCTCGATCGGAAGCTCGTCACGAATTTCCTAGGATTCGCGCAAACCGCTTTTGAACGCCAGGAGAGAAGTCCTGAGCTGCCCTAGGAAAACGCCCCGCCGCTCAGGTCGCATCTAAATTCCTCTACTTTAGCCGGGAAAACGCAAACTCTCTGGATCTTTCTCGCCATGGCTTTTCCACGAACTTGTAAACCAATGAACTCACGACCAACGAAAGTGTGACAATGAACAACACGCCCAAGAGCGCCGAAAGCCCGGATAATTGCGGAATACTTCTTCCGGTCACGGCGACGACCTCAGGGACCTTCAGGACGACTCGAAAAAATTGATTCGCCACCCACTCCACTGCGGAGTGAGACATGTACAGGGAATATGAAATAGCACCCAGCCAAACAAAAACGCCAAATCGCAGAACACGGTTCAACAGGCCGTTTTTCTGAAGCACGAGAGCGCCAATCAGCCCAGCGGTGAGAAAATAAATTATCACATCGTAGGCCCTTGAAGTCTTGAATTGCAGGAGCGCTATCACGGCCAAAAACAGAATGAGCGATGCGGCACGAGAAACCTTCAGCGTCGTATTTTGCACCGCCACCGCCGTTAAACAACCAATGAAAAATCCACCCAAACCGCGCAGGACATCTTCGAAACCAAAGGTGGCAGCCGAGGCGAGCAGAACGACGGAAGCAATTGCAATAACCAAGAAAATGATAAGTCGATATCCATTACGGCTTAAAAGCACAACACAGCCAAAAACAAGATAAGTATAAAATTCAACACTGATTGACCATGACGGCACGTTGAATGTGTTGTGATTACCGGTGGGACCTATGGCTTGAACCAACAAAATGTGCTGAATGAGTGCTGTTAAATTGTTTTCTCTGAACGGCTGCGAGTTGGGGATAACCGTTCCCATTGTTGTCTGCGCTATGTATTTTGCTACTTCTATCAGCAGGAAAATCAGCAAAAACAAAATATGCACAGGATACAAACGCCCAAAACGAAGGAACTGAAATCTCGCCAAGTCCTGGGTTGATTTAATATTATTCCCGTAAGCATTGAAAATCACAAAACCTGATAGCACAAAAAATAGATCCACCATCAGGTAACCGTTGTTTATGATTCTGGCATTCAAAAATGGGTGCCACTTTGGTATATGAAAAAAAACAACAAGCAGCCGGACGCTAGCCCCTAGACTCTACGTTCATTTATTTTTACGCGGTGGGGTGCAACGATGAGCGCGGGAGCGTTGTCCATACCATCATTTTTTATCACAGTGGCTCGTATATTGCGCGTCGACAACGCTACCGTTTGCTGTAGACACCGCGAGAGTTTTCTCTCCGCGCAGCCGATCGACAGGGGAGTCCGGTGCTGGCGAAAGGCATCTTGCCCCCATTTCAATACCGGTCATCTCCGGGCGATTGCGATGAGCTCTGCTGTGTATACTAGCGACAAGCCGTTATTGAGCTTCCCGGCCGACGGCTGCGGCGACAATTTGTTAACCTCGAGTCCGCATGCGGAGCGCCAATCGAGATTTTCTGCGAATAATCTCGTGGTTGGGACCACATTGCAGGCATCGGATTCGTGCAACTCAGGACCTGTTCGATTGCGGGGAGCTACCGCACTAGGTTCTGCAGAGGATTACAGATGCAGCTACCATCGAAAGCGGGCATCGTTGACTCCAAGATCGGGGCACTGAACGGCTTGCGCGGCATCGCCATAGCGATGATTGTGCTTCACCATCTGTTCATTCCCTATACCGCCAGGAATCCCTTGCGTCCGGGCGAGATCGACGGGGAAGGTCTCTTTGCGGCCTTCATAAATGACGCCTGGTTGGGCGTCAATATATTCTTCGTCCTATCGGGATTCGTTCTATACCTGCCTTACCGGACCGGGCGCAGAGCGATGGGGGTGTGGCGGGTTTCACGACATTCTATCTCCGCCGGGCTCAACGGTTAATGCCGCTCTACTATATC
This sequence comes from uncultured Gammaproteobacteria bacterium, assembly GCA_963831765.1. Classification (GTDB taxonomy): domain Bacteria; phylum Pseudomonadota; class Gammaproteobacteria; order Steroidobacterales; family Steroidobacteraceae; genus Bog-1198. Next base: position 66,838 of record CAWHRH010000004.1, on the reverse strand, counting down.
GTCGTACTGGTCACGCTGGCCTTGCATTCCAAAGAGCTGGCCGGCTCCCACGACTGGTATCTGGAGCTCGGATCGCTTCTTTCCACTTTGTTCATCTTCTCAGCGCATGGGTTCATGCCACCGTCCAATGTCGTGCTTTGGTCGGTCAGCGTCGAAATCTGGTTCAGCGTGCTCTTCCCGGTCTTCGTCCTGCTCATCCAAAGATGGAGAACGCTGAATGTCGTTTTAGGCACGGTACTGGCTTGTGCGGCCTTCGCATACATCGGACGTTCGATTTCGATCGAGCGTGTCGGGTATTTCTTGCCGTTCACCAATGGAATCTTTGGATGCTGCTACGAGTTCCTTCTGGGCATGATGGTCTGCGATCTCTACGTCAAGGGGGCAGAGAACCCCGTGTTACGTGGAAAACACTCGAAATTGCTGCTGCCTGGTGTGATGATCACCGTCGGCGCTCTCTATTTGATGCATCATTCTGGCTTCGTCGAACTCCATATCCTCGGCAGTTTTGGTTTCGCGGTCGGATTCGCGGTCGTGCTGCTGAGCATACTGTCGGGCGCCAGCCCGCTGCGGCGGGTACTGGAGAACTGGCCGCTGCAGGTGCTGGGGTGCATGTGCTACAGCGTCTATGCCTGGCACGGCATCATCATGAACCAGATGATCCCACCGTTGACTTCGTCGCTGACCGATACACTGAGATTGTTGGCGCCGTTCCTGTTCGTGATGCTCGCGCTCAGCGGCCTCAGTTATCGCTATATCGAGTTTGGTCGCGAACGAAACTGGAAAGCACTGTTTCTGGTTGTCGATTCCGAACACGCCAGCGCCCCGCTACCGCGGCATGCCGTGATGGAGAATATTCCGGGCACAAAAACCCAGGACCACGAAGGATTCACCTCAGGAACTTCAAGTGATACTCAGCTAGAACCGATTGCCAGCCAGGCAGAGAAGGAGACGCTCAAGAAGACGGCGGCCACCTAATGGAGTCGATTACCGGAGCCCGGCCGCTCAGGGGATGTCGATGAAGGCCGGGCCGGAGTCGTGGCCTTTGCCAAACGGGGAGGACTTCATTTGCCACCGGTTAAACCGTTCCCGGGCAAGCCGGTCCCTGAGGCGGTAGAGAAACCGGATTGCGACGCGGCTCCCTTTTTTCTCCAGCGCGAGTTCACGCTCCGCCTGACCGATGCCCGAAACGCCATAGCGCTCCAGCACTGGATAGGGCGAAATGCAGTAGTTGGTAACGCCATAGGACCAATAGCGCGACATTTCCCAGTCGATTGGCCGCACGACTTGCGTTGCGGCATTCAACAAGGCTTCGGCGCCGCGGCGCGTCACGATATAGGCCTGCGTGCCCAGAATGAGCCCCCGCACCCTGACCAGGTGGGCGTGCGGTGACAGGAAGCGGTAGACGCAAAAGTCGAAAGGAAAGGGATGGGTGGAAAAAAGCCTCAGGATATGGATGTCGCGCCGGGCCAGATCCTCTCTTGCAAGCCTTTCAACGGCTTTCCAGTCCGCTATGACATCATCTTCCATGACGAGGAGCTGCTGGCTGGGCGAGCGGAGAAAGTCTTCCCAAAGCTTGAAATGGCTTGTGTAACATCCGATTTCGCCGGGCGTCAGCGGTCGCCCGATATGCCGGATGGCATCTTCCGGCGAATAGCGCAGAGGCTGGGCGATCTGCACATATCCGTCGAAGAATTCCCATGGGAGACTGGCATCCGCCGCGGCCTGCGAGAATTCCTCGCGGCGCCTGGAGTTTGCGAGCGATATGACTTTCACCGTCGTAGAAACCGTCATATCATCCGCTCACAAATGGTCCGCGATTTCTGCCCGGCGATATCGTCGTGGGTTTTGCGAGATTTCCCGTCGCACGGCCTCAACGGCCATCGGCAGCTCCTGGCAAACCTGCATGCCGTCCCAGTTTGTGCTCCAAGCCGCAATGAACGAACTCAACTTGCCGTAATTGTTGTCCAGCAGCGCGTGATGACGGCCCAGCAGCGTGGACAAGATGTGAACGTGGAGACGATCGGAGACAATATATCGAAAAGAGGCCAACTGGCGAAGTCCGCGGCGCACACGCTCCCAGGCAAGCGCATTGTAGTAGCTGCCGCGGAGCGTCGGTGCGGCTTTGCCGCGCAACACGTCTGCGAACAATCTGCCGCCAGAACGTAACCGTGTCTCGGCGGAGCTTTCCGTCACCCAGTCCGCGCAGAGCAGGTCTGGGGACTGCAATATGGCGTCAGCGGGCGAAGGGCCTTTCTTTTCCTTGTCGGATCTCAACAGCAGGAGGATCCTTTGGTCGGTGGAAGCGGCAGCTCCGATGGGTCCAATGCAAAACGCCATGTCCGGACAGAGCACGACGTTGCACTCAAACCGCGCCCGCGCAAAGGCCAGGCTCTTGCGGTCGCGGACGGCAAGGGTGAATTTCCCATGCTTCCTGATTTTTGCTGCGGTCCGGTCCGCTTCATTCCGGTCGATGAAATGAACAGTTTGCGGCAACTGCAGCACCGTGTGTTCCGGGAATCTGTCCAGAACCTCTTCACGCAGACGCTGGTGTTTGGGCCATATGTCGCCGAAATTGCCGCCGCCAGTGATGATGATTGTCCCGTCAGGGCCGATGGCCCTTTCCATTGCATTCCAGTCGCGATTTCCCGTGGTGCAAACATAGGCCGGCTTCACGCCCAACTTTGACAGGAAAATCTGCTCGCCCACCCAGATCGCGCTGTCACCAACATTGGCATAATTGGGAAAGTCGAGCAGCGCGCACATCTTCGGGGGAACAAGCGGCGTCAGGGCCTCATCGATCTCGTGCTGCAGGCGGGATATGGCCTGGCGACTGGTTTCCAAGGACCTTTCAACCATCAGTGCATCATTGGTTCGGGGTCCGCGCCCCGACACGGGCGTGTGATGCAAATTCATCTATATAAAGTACCATGTGAACCGTGGCAGGAATGCCATTGCCTCCTTCTGTTTGGCCACGGGATACAGCGCTGAAGCATAGTCAGAACTCGGAACATGGCAATAATTGGAAATGAGCAAGTGAAGCGGTGAAAAACGTCCGCTCGCGCCTTTTGAAAGGCGCTGTCTGGCTCAGCGGCGCAAGACTGGCGTCCAATCTTCTGGCCACCATAAGCACTCTCGTCCTTGCCAGGCTGTTGCTCCCGTCCGATTTCGGCCTGGTTGCCCTGGGCACCACGACCTCAAGCATCCTGTCGTCCATAACGAATATTTCGCTCTCCGAAGCGCTGGTCCAGCACCGCGATCCGTCGCGTCAGCACTTTAACACGGTGTGGACGCTCAATCTGCTGAGGGGCGTTCTCATCGGGTCGGTCTTTGCCCTGATCGCGGTTCCCGTGGCGCGATATTACAGCGACTATCGTCTTGAGAATGTCATGTTCACGCTTAGCGGGGGCGCGATCCTCAATGGCCTGGAAAACCCCCGGGCAATCATGCTGACCAAACAGCTAATTTTCTGGCAGCAGTTCATGCTGCAGGTATCGCAAAAGCTCGTCGCGCTGATCACGTCCGTATTGATTGCCCTGATCTATCATAGCTATTGGGCCCTGATTGGCGGCATTTTGCTGGGGCAGTTCGTCGGCGTTCTTGTTTCCTATATCGTATTGCCATTCCGTCCGGCCTTTTCGATCGCGCATGTACGCGAGTTGTTCTCATTTTCGATCTGGCTCACCTTTTGTGAAGCAATCAAGACGATAAACTGGAATTTCGACCAGTTGCTGGTCGGCAAATTCATCGGAAAGACCGCACTGGGATATTATGCGGTAGGCAACAACCTGGCTATGATGCCGTCGCGGGAAGCAACGGCGCCCCTGACCGCTACGCTGTTCCCCGCATTTTCGAGCTTGGCGCATGATCCCGTGCGGCTGGCGGTAGCCTATCGGCGTGCACAGACACTGGTAACCGCAGTCGCACTGCCGGCAGGCGTGGGAATGGCGCTAATCGCAGATCCGCTTGTCAGGTTGGCCATGGGGGAGAGGTGGCTCCCGGCGGTTTTCGTGGTCCGGTTACTGGCGGCGGTTTTTGCGTTTCAGACGTTCGGCAGTCTGGCGCAACCCTTGGCAATGGCGGCTGGCAGAACACGGCTATTGTTCAAGCGTGACTTGCAGGCTTTTTTGTACCGCGTGCCGCTGGTGATTGTTGGCTTCCATTTTGGCGGTTTTGCCGGCGTTCTCTATGCGAGGGTCGTCACGGGCACGACGGGGCTCCTGTTTGACACCAATGTCGTAACCAAAGTGACGGGGCTGTCCCTGTGGCAACAGATACGGCCGAACATGCGCGCGGTCGCGAGCGTGTTGCTGATGGCGGCCGTGCTGGCGCCCGTGGACGCCCTTTCCGATAAAGACTCCGGTCACTGGACGATTGCTCTGAATCTGGGCGTCCTGATTGCCGCCGGCGCCATGGTCTATGGTGTCGCCACGTTCATTCTCTGGCGCGTCATGGGTCGCCCGGAAGGGCCCGAGACCGAACTCGCGCAGGTCGCGTTGAAAGTCAGCGTTTCGTGCCGGTGTCAGACATTACGCGCGGCCACTCGTGTCCGACCGCGATCAGTACGTTTGCTATCTGCGTACGAGAACGGCGTTCTCGCCCATATCTGTAGTGAACCAGTCCTCCGTGCTCACTCAGAAGCTCATTTACGGCGGTGCGGGCGCCGCCGTAGTCGTGATAATCGTCGAAGACGAGGATCGAACCGCTATTCAAGCGCGGCAATGTAGCAGCAATGCAAAACTTTTACGGGATCGTACCAATCGCAATCGATATGCGCGACAGCAACCTTCTCGCTCGCGGGGAATTGCTGCCATGTCTGGTCGAACAAGCCCTTGTGCAGGAAGACGCGGCGATTGTCCACTGGGCACTCATGACGTGCGAACGCATGATAACATGAAAAAAGGTCGCTTCGATAGCCGTAGTAAGCGTCCTTGCCGATACCGCTGGACCGACCGGAAACAATGACCTCATATCGGTCTTTGGATTTTTGGTCGTCCTTTCCGAGCTGGGGGCAGGAATCATTCCGAATACATCGAAGCCGTGGAAGGGACGGTCGTTGCATCTCTTTGCAAGAAGGATGGCAGAGCCTCCCAAGGCAACGCGAATTCGATTACCGCCCCCGGAACTTCCTGCTTGATCGCTTGGTCGACGCAACGTTCTAGCCGTGCAAGCTTACTGACTGAACAGTAGGTTAGATGGTCTTGGCGCACGGCTTTCGACGTACGGGACGCAAATTGCTCTTTGCAGCTTCCAACGCAGCCGCCGCGGAATCGTCGACCAGCGAGCCGTCAACATGAATGAACCTTTCTCCGCAACAGCTCATATTCTCGGCAGCAGCCCACTGGCGGCGCGAGCTTATCTTACTCGATAGGTGCGCTTGACAGACCTTTTAGACTCGCCACGACACGGATTGCGGCGTCGACAAAGGATCGCGTTTCGGTTTTAGCGCCCATCCGTCGATCATTTCCTACCCGTCCATCGGTGATTCACCCGATTGTGCGTCCCGACACGCGGTCTATGCTGTCCCAGCAGTCATCCCCAAATCAGTTGGTGGTATGTACGGTAACCGACAGACCTTTCGATTGGGTGAGTCTAGCGTCCCGATATATGTTGAGTCGGGTTCGTGCTGTGTAACGCAACAGGCGAGCGCAAACAGGAGGGAAGTTGGCCGCGGTACCTCACCGATTCATTCAAGCGATTGATCAGTCAACGATGCCGCTGAATCGGCTTGGTCGGCTAGATGTGCTGAAGCAGATATTGCGCGGTGTTAGCTGCCTATTTCGCGGCCGGGTAGAAGAAACAATTGGTTCGGGCGGCTGCCACACACTTCGCACGGTGCGCCTATCATCTGGAAGCGTTTCGCGACAAGTTGGGTGATCCGGCCAATCTGGCATTGCAGGAAACTCTCGCGCTGCAGCCCTCCCTGATGGCGTGCGTCATTCATCCTTACCTGAACGTGGATTGGCGCTTCGACCAGAGGCTGGACACAATCAGCCGGCACTACAAACTGCTCGATGGGCGGCTTGGGACTCTGCGCTTCCCCCATCTCGGCTCGATCATCCTCGCCGACCTCGGATACGAGACTCAGATTCGACTCCACAAGTCTTTGTTTTTCGAGCATGAAGGCGAGCTGACAATCAGTCTGTTCAAGAGCGATCAGCGTCTTTACTCGCTGACTTTCACGCTAGGGCGAATCGGAGCCGAGCTCCGCCGCTTATGTCGGTGGCTTGCAGGGCCTTCGAAGCCCGGGGGCGGACGACATCTATCGTTCTCTCACGCGCAATATGTACGGATTGCGGCCGCGCGACCTCCTCGTGACGGCATTTCGCTTGCTGTGTGGCTCCGTTGGCGTTGCGCGTATCCTGGCCATCTCGGACTCCAAACGCATTTGCAGCAACTCATATCACTGTCCTGCGGAGCAAATCTTCTCGAGCTTTGATCGCGCGTGGATCGAATGCGGCGGCGTGCGGATGGACGACGCATTTCGAGCTCACACCGTGTCACACGCAGCGATCCGCGGAAGACATCCCCTCCCGCAAGCGGGCGCAGTACCGCCGCCGATACGCCATGATCGACGCCATCGCGCAACAGATAGGCGACAGCGTAGCGCAAGCGCCCCGGAATAGTCGGTTACCGATTTATCCGGAATAGGACCATTGATTCTTGGCGCGCCCGGACAGATTACTCGCGGCTGCGCCGCTCGCCCCCTCGGGGTCGCCCTGCGGCAATCAACTTGGCCCAACGGCGAAGTTGTCGAACTCGCATTGTTGTCTGTCGAGAGATCGAACTAAATTTGTCGGACAGTTCTTGCCGGTTATGCGGTGCTCACCCGCAAAGAACACGGTAGTCATGCTGCTGCTGGACACCAGTTTCCTCGTTGAATTCGAGGACGAACTGGTCAGAACGACCCGGTTCGGCTTTCGCGTTGCTCGCAGCGCGCCGAGAAATGCCGGTCGCCATCAGCATCATTGCGCTAGGGCAATTCGAGAAGGGATCCTTGACCCTGTGGCACCTAATGAATTCTTGATTCCATTTCGGGTCGTTCAACTTTCACGCATGATTGCCAGGCGGACCGCGCTATTGCAGACCTCGCTGCCACGTCGGCTGGGCGAAAACGACGCCTGGATCGCCGGGACTGCGCTCGCCTACGACGCAACGTTGGTTGGTCGCGAGCAAGCCTTTGCGCGGGTGCCTCGACTGAATTATCTAACTTTCTAATCTTCGATCCGTTGACCTGCCCCGTTTCGCTGGACCATTTATCGTCGTAGGAGCGGGCGTGCGCCTTCAGGATCCCGTGAAGCTTAGTCGGATTTGTTAGCGCGTAGCAGCTCTCGTCGCTCCGTGGCAGTCACGACGCGCTCGGCAGCGCTTCAGTACTCAACAGTGTATTTGTGCGCTTCCAGGCAGGCACTGAATGCCTTTTTGAAGCTGTTCATCTGCGCGCCGAAGTTTTGCTGCGCCGTTTGCGTCTGCCAGGATTGCTGTTGTTCGGCCTCCTCTTCTCTCTCACGCGCACGCATACGCCGGCCGAAAAACCCCACCGCCGCGCCAATGGCCGCCCCTTTCCCGCATCGCCCGCGATCGCCCCAATAAGCGCGCCGCCGGCTGCTCCGCCCGCGGCACCTCTCACTCCCGCGCCTTGTTCGCCCTGCTGTACGGCCTGCGCCTGCTGGGCCGCCAACTGCTGTTGCTGCTGGGCTTGCTGGCTCGCATGAAACGGATCAACCCCTGTCGTACTGACGGCCCAGGTGTAACAGGCCCCCTGATCCTTCGATTGCTGCGCCGATGATTGGCCATTCCCAGGAAAGGCATACACGCTCAAGGCAGCCGCAATCGTCTGCCCAGCGGTCGGAGGAGCGATGTAATTCTGCGCCGAAGCGACGCACAGCGCGGAAGCCGCAGTGATCCAAGCAACCGTTAGAAAGACTCGCATATCGGATTTCCTGTTGAACGTTTATTCGAAACCCAAGAGATCAAGGCATTGGCGTGCACTCGCCAAATACACTCACAGTGAACCCATCTGCGGCGATCGCGATCGACGCATGCCCGGTTGCCTTGTCGATCACGATGCTGAAAGTGCGGCCGTTCTCAGTACCCTGCAGAAATATACTGTCCTGATCGCGGGAGATGTACGCGATTGGACTCTGCCGCTTCGCAACGCTCGCGTCCGTGGTGCTGAGCGTTTTCTTCGCCAAGTCCACGGTCACGAACGAGGGTATGTTCCATTTCTGCGGCAGCCCGAACTCGCAATCGCTCGCGTCGCACCGCGCGACTCGCGCGGATGCGCACAAGAGCCGTTCCGCGTCGCCGACGCGTCAGCCTGGCTAATTATTGGGAACAAGACGCTCAGAGCGGCAGCGATTCCACGCGATGTCTGAATCATTGGCCGCCCTCTACTGCGGAAGAAAGAAGTGAAACCCGCGTCGTACCCTAGACGGCCGCCGTTTGTCCGGACCGGCGCGATTCCCTGCGTTTAGTTTTGCTCTCCGCGGCCGCCGCCGGCGATGCAGCCTCCGCCTTCCGTACAGATCACCAGATACGTCGCGCGCTTGTTGCACCCGGCAACCCCGATGGTGTACTCAGCCCGCTCTGGTGGCGTCCAACGAAAATTGCCCATGGGCTCCTGGATGTTCTCGGAAGATATGACCTGGCCCGTAGCAGCCGGACAGTTGAACTCGAATTGGGCACGCCGCTGAGCTGAATTGATCGCAGGCTGCTGCGCTGATTGCAGGAATGGCACCGTCTGGCAGCCTGCGACGCCTATCAGAATCGCTGCTCCCATCATCGATCCGCGGATTTTCATTTGATGCTCCAACTTAAGACCATTTGACGATACGCCCTTCGCTCAGCTCGCCGTCGCTTTAGTTCCCGGTTGGCAGCGTCAGATGTGAACGCCTTCCTTCTTGAGTTGGTTCCGCAGCCACTCGAACTTCTGGTAGTTCGAGATGGTGATCGGGCCGTCGTAGCCCATGCTCTGCAACTTGCGCGGAGGATACTTGACGAAGGTCTTCATCACCTTTCTGCAGTTCCTCGCCCATGAGCGGACCGAGCCACGTGCGCTCGGTGAAGTTGTTCATGAACAGATCGTAGCGCTCCTGTGGGTCGGCCCACAGGTCGAAGATTTGCGGCACGGTCGCGACATACTGCTCAGCACCTTTCCAACCGAGGTTGGTATCCACGGCCAGACCGCCAGTCTGCGCACCGTCATCGCCGCGAAGGTTGAACACGAACTTGTAATTGTGCCAGCGGACGGCGCCGGGCAGAAGTTCGTTCTCGGTGAAGTAGTCACCAGGTTTCGCGCGGGCTCTTGCCCGTGCCGAAAAGCACCGGTGACATGTCGTAGCTGTCGAAGATCATCGGCTGACCTTCGAGATCCTTTTCGGGCAGCTTGAATTCCGGCCAGCGCGGAAAACGTGGCCATGAAGTCCAGTCCGCCAACGATGTCGTAATTTCTGCTCCCGGCCTTGATCTTGCCCGGCATCCAGGCGATGGCCGGAACGCGGTTGCCGCCTTCGCGGTCGGTGCCCTTGGTGCCGCGGAACGGCGTATAGCCGGCGTCCGGATAGACATCCTGCCAGGCGCCGTTGTCCGTCGTCCAGATGACGAGCGTGTTGCCCTTGTCCAGACCGAGCTGATGGAGCTTATCCATGATGTGGCCGATGCGCGTGTCGTTCTCGACGATGGAATCGGCAAACTTGCTCTTGCTCATGGACTTGTGGATGAAGTCCGGGTGCGGCAGGTTCGGCTGATGCACCTTCATGAAATTGACGTTGATGAAGAATGGCTTGTTTGGAGTCTTCGCCGCGTCATCGAGAAACTCCAGCGCCGCCTTCTCGATATACGCATCCAGAAAAGGAATGCCGACGACGCCTTCCTTGCCATCGATCACGGGCGTATCCACATACTCGCCGTTGACCTTGAAGTCTTCGTGCGCGGTTTCGCCGGCATTGCCGCTCATCATGCCCTTGGTCACCTTGTTGAACATGGCGCGCAACGAATCCGGCATGTCTGGGAACCACTCTGGGTCGCCATAGGTGTAGGCGTTCAAGTGATAGATACCCATATACTTCATCACGTCGTAACCGTGGGCATTCGGCAGCGCGTAATCCGCCTCGCCGAGATGCCATTTGCCGGTGAAGTAGGTCTTGTAGCCGGCCGTCTTCAACTGTGATCCGAGTGTCCACTCGGCCTTTGGCAACCCGCCGCCCTGGCCCTGGAACGCCACGGTGGTCATGCCGCTGCGATTCGGGAAACGCCCGGTCTGCATCGCGGCGCGGCCCGGCGTGCAACTGGGCTGCGCGTAGAAAGAAAAGAAGGTCATGCCTTCATCCGCCATCTTATCGAGATTGGGCGTGGGCATGCCGCGGCCAATGCCGCCGCCATACGGACCGGAATCGCCGTAGCCGAAGTCGTCCGAAACAATCAATACGATATTGGGTTTGCTAGTTTGCTGCGCAAATACTGTGGCGCTGCACAGCAACATACCGGCCGCAAGCAGGCCGACGAGATATTTCATTTTCATGTCTCCGGTTTCGGATCACGGTGCGAAATTCGGACCAAAGCCTTAGGGATGTTCCGGCGTTGCTCGGCAGTTGACTTTGCTACTCCGTTTTTCGCTATAGGACTTTAGTGCCATAGTTCGAGTGACGGATTCATGGCTCGATTTCATAAAATGTTTTGCGGAGCGATTCCTCAAAAACATCAGCACCGGCCGCGGCTGAGAATACGATGCCCAATGGCGAGGAACAAAATGACTAAGGGAAGTTTGCACAGAGCGTGGGTCCTGATAGGAGTCGTCCTGCTCTTGGCGCTGGCGCTCGCACAGACGAGATACGCACAGAGCCAGGTTCCCGCGGCCGGCGGCAACAGTCCGACGGAAGCCGCGTCCCAGAGCGCAAATGAGTTGCAATCCCTGGTCGCCCCGATCGCCCTGTATCCGGATTCGCTGGTGGCGCAGATACTCACCGCGGCGACGTTTCCGGACCAGGTCGCAATCGCCGACTACTGGCTCGAGCAAAACAAGAGTCTGACGGGCAACGCCCTCATGCAGGCCGTTGACAAGCAAACCTGGGATCCTAGCGTCAAGGCCCTCACCCAATTTTCCTCCGTGCTCGACAACATGGCCAAGAACCTCAGTTGGACCTCATCGCTCGGGGAGGCATACCACAATCAACAGCACGAGGTGATGAGCGCCATTCAGACCCTGCGCGCGCAGGCCAAGGCCAAGGGGACGCTCAAGTCGAGCACGCAGATCACGGTGGTACAGCAGGAGCCGCAAGTCATCGTGATTCAACCCGCGAACCCCCAGATCGTCTACGTTCCCCAGTACAACCCCGCTGTCGTTTATATGACGCCTTACTACGTACCCGGCTACGTGGCACCTGTGTATACGGGAGCTGACGTGGCGGCCGCTGGCATCATCGGATTCGGCGCCGGTATCGCAGTGGGTGCCATGATCAGCGGTGGTTGCTGCAGCTGGGGCTATAGCAGCTGGAGCTGCGGCTGGCACGGCACTGCGGTGGTCTATCACGGCGGAGCCTACTGGGGAAATTCAGCCTGGCACGGCGGATACTACAACGGGGGCTATCACAACAACTACGGCTACAGCAATTCCTATAACCACTACAACTACAACAACAACAATTACGCTCGAAACACGAACGTGAGTGGCAATACCGTCAACGTCAATCGATCCAGCTCGCAGGATTTTAGTGCCAGCCACCCCTCGGCCTCGAACTCATGGGCGCAGCACAGCGATTCGGACTCGGGTGCGTTCGGCGGCCTGTCCGGGCACTCCGGCGGCTTTGGCGATTCCGGGGGCTGGGCCTCTCGCGCCGACAGCAGCCGCGGATGGGGAAGCATGCGCTCGAGCGGTTTCAGCGGAGGCCGATTCGGTGGAGGCGGCGGTTGGGGCGGGGGTGGATTTGGCGGCGGTCGCCGCTAGGGGATGGCTCATGGGTCACGTCGCTCGCGTATACGTTCTCGGCGCTAATCTCCTGATGTTTGCCGCGGGAACCTGGAGTGCGGGCAACCCGCAAGGAAATGCGGCACAAAAGACTTTCGGGTCACCCGACGAGGCGAGCGCTGCGTTGTTCGGGGCAGCCGAGTCTCGCGATGAAAAAGCTCTTACCGAGATCTTCGGTCCGGACGCACAGCACGTGCTCTTCTCGGGGGATGCGGTCAAGGACAAAGATACGCTCAAGGACTTCGCCGCGGCCTACACACAAATGCATCGCTGGACGGCGATCAAGGCGGGCGGCCAAATGCTCTACGTGGGCGCGGACAATTTCATATTTCCGATTCCACTCGATCAGAATGCTGCCGGCCGGTGGCAATTTGACACCGACGCGGGAAAGGACGAGATCGTGGCACGCCGGATCGGCAGGGATGAGTTGACCGCAATTGCCGCCTGCATCGCCATTACCCAGGCACAAAAGGCGTATTTCAGCCAGTCTCATGACGGCGCCAAGCAGTATGCTCAGCGCTTCGTCAGCGATCAAGGCAAGAAGAACGGCCTCTATTGGCCAATCTCGGCGGGCGAATCTCCGAGTCCACTTGAGGATGTTGCTGAATTTGCCCGGGCCCTGGGATACACCAGCTCAGGGACCAAGCCACAGGCATTCAACGGTTACTACTTCGCGATTCTGAGCAAGCAGGGCGAGAAGGCCAAGGGGGGGGCGCAGAACTACATTGTGAATGGAAAGATGACGGGTGGGTTTGCCGTCATCGCCTATCCGGCGCTGTACCGCAGCTCGGGAATCATGACGTTCATCGTCGGACCGGACGGGGTGGTTTATCAAAAAGACCTGGGTGAGAGGACCCGCGAAACCGCGGCCGCTGTCTCAGACTACAACCCCGGCGCCGGCTGGAACCAGGCGATTGCCGCGGATCGGCCGGAATCTTAGGAAAAAGAGCGCAAAATATCGCGTTTCTTCAGCCCCTGCGGCGGCAGATCTTTTCGATGTATCTGCCTGCCCGCGAAGCCGAGCCACCTCCAGCAAATCACCCAGGCCCGGCAGCTGCTGAACGCTCAATATTCTACTTCCAGCGCATGCCGGACATCGTCAGTATGCAGGCGGAGCAATTGACCTACCGGATGGCGGTGCAGCCTGAGACCCAGAGCGCGCTGGCGAGCTTCCAGCGCGTTTCACTTGTTGGCAGCGCGGCGGACACTCTCGCTACCAACCTGCCAACTATCTTAGACAAGGAACGAGACGCGCTGCTGAGGCAACTGAATCTGGAGATTACAAATCAGAGCGCGACGATCGGCGCGTTGAGCGAAAATCTGCGCTCGACGCTGCAAGCGGGAACCACTACGGCCGATGCCTTGAACGCGCTGATCCAAAGCCTAAACAAACTCACCGCGCAATTCGTCTCCCCCACACCGGCCGCAACGACCTCAGCGCAAACCAGTGGTCCGCCCTTTGACATTCGCAACTATACAGAAGCGCTACGCGCGGCCACGGTTACCGCGCAACAACTCAGTGCGTTGACACAACAGCTGAACACCGCAGTGCCAACGGTGCGTTTGGCGACGCAGGGCCTCATCGACAACATCGTCAGGCAGGTACTGGTAGTTTTGGCCCTATTGATCCTTGGCACGTTCGGCGCAGCGCTCGCCTATCGGGCCATTGTCCTGCGCATGCAAAGGCGCGCGACCTGAGTTCGAAGTGAGAATGTTGCATACCGAGCTGACCGACCCTAGTGCTTGCTCAACCTCGCCGCCAGTTGTGCCCACTCTTCCTTGGTGATGAATTCTTTGACCCGAAACCGCGTATCGATAAAATTGCCATCCATTTCGTGAAAGGTCTCGTCGAGGTTCGCATCCAACTGATCGACCTCCGCTCTGGTGGTCTCGCGACGTCGCAGAGATTTCGACAGCGTTTTCTCGTCTTTACTGGCCGCCTTGTCCTCGGTGTTCAAGGACTTACTCCACAAATCTACCTCGGCCAGCGCGGCCTTTTTGCGATCTTCATAGGCGACCACGTGCTTAATGGCCTTCTCGAAATCCGCGGGCGAATGGCCTTGCAACGCGAGCGCGGTCGAGCCGCCGAAGAACAGGTACCCCAAGACCAGTGCTATGATCACTTGATCTCCTCTTGCTTGGTGCGGGCGATGTCGATCGCCTCGTACATCTTGGCTTCCGCTTCGCTGATTCGGCCCCACTCTTTATCGGTTGCCAGCGAGGCGAGTTGGAAGTGCAAATCGAGAGCTTGATTGCGCGCCTGGATGCGCTCGGTGTTGTACTGCAAGAACAATTGGTCAAACGCAGCGCGGGGCGCGTCGTAATTGGCATTGAGCGTTTGATAATGAGTGATGAAATCCACTACATCCTTGTTAAACGAGGTCTGAACCGCCTCGAATTTGTCCACAAGCTTCAACATCTGGTCTCGGCGGCCAGCTTCTGCGACATCGCTCGAGATAACCCTACGCATCTTCTGGGTCGCGCTTTCGGTGGCCTGTTCGGGGCTCGGATTGCCGCTCTTGCAGCCGGGAACTGCGACTACGGCGAGACTAACCAGCAGGCACGTCAGCATCGTGGCAATGCGGTTTCGGGTGGGAACGGTCATAGAGATCATGGGCTTGCTCTGCGATGAATCATTGGCTACCCCCTACTTCGGAAGACGCGTGACCCGCTCGCACCTTTACGACCGCCGGTCGACCGGACAGGTGCGATCCCAACGTTTAGTTTTGCTCTTCCCGCCTGCTGCCGCCGATGCGGCCTCCGCCCTCATTCAGGTCAACAGTCGTCGCGCGCTCGATTCAAGCAGTAAAGGATACGGAATGCCGGCAGTTCAGCGCGCTACATTCAACTTTGCTATTGGACTTTAGTGCCATATCGCGAGTGGCAGCTTTATGGCCCAAAGCTCGGTGAAAATCTGGATCGCGGCTACATCCGCTTCGCTTGAGTTTCGCCCTGAAAATAGAGCGAAACCCAAGCCAACTTTCTTGCGAATCTCTGAGACAATTTCCATTACGTGACGACACGCCCCTAAACGGCCGGAACCACAGGTTCAATAAGGTCGTCGATGATCGAAATATCAACCCTTTTCCTAAGGATGAGGCCATTTCGACCTCGGTAGCAGCGCGAGAAGCCTCAAGTGGGCGCGGGTCAGGCCGAAACGTACGCGACCGGACGAAAGCCGGTCGACGGCGCGATGGTGGCCACAAGTCCCTGTGAGTTGACTACATGTATAGAAAACACCAATTCCTATACATGTTACTGCGGACTTATATAAATCCACGCCTCCGCTTCGCTGCACGCCACTCCTTGTTAATACGATTGATGTCGAACCCCTTGGGGTCGAAGACACCACCAATCCAGTTCAACAGCGCGGCGAACTCCTCATGCTCAGGGTCACTGATAGCGGCGCGGAAATTTTTATAGCCATGCGGGCCGCCGACATCCTCTGGTGGGCAGGCATGTTCGCCAGCCGTGCAGACTGGCAGTGGTAACTCAAATTCGCGCCAAGCGACTGGCACGGTCTCCACGACGATTCGGTGCCGCCAGCCGTCGCCCATGTCATAGTGGTATTCGAATTCGCCGGCGCGACCCAATTCAGCGACGAGTGTCCCCACGGAAACTCGGCGCTCGTTCCGATAGTTTGCCGTGTCGTTATCAAAACCAATTTCCTCGATCCACCATTCCGGCGCGACAACCTGGCATCCAACGTGGAATTCATGCGCGTGCGTATCCGACCACCCCATGACCCATTGAAGATAGTGGTGCAGACTCGCGAGCGGCCAGTGACTGGCCACGATGATTCGCCGCCAGACCAGAGGATCGATATCTAGCAATTCGACGCGCAATGCGATCGGTTGAGCCTTGGAAGCCTTGGACGGCACAGATTTGTTCGCTTCAAACCTCATTGGCGACATCGCGCCCGACACACACATTCCGACACATCGCACCGTTTTCGGCAAGCCACTGAAATCGAGCGCGGCGCCGGGTTGTCGAACCGGTCTTTTTGTCTGTCGGTGGCTCAAACTCCTTGCTCACTCCCCTCAATTTGAGGTGGCAAACTTTTTTGCAAGAAAAAAGCGCGCCCGGACGGATTGCTCGGCCTGCGGCCTCGTCCCCTCGGGACCACCGGCGCTACGCGCCGGTGTCCAACTTCGCCAGACGGCGAAGTTGTCGAACTCGCCCTGTTGTCTGTCGGCGGTTCGAATTGCCGCCATTTAGCAATCAATTGCAAATTGCGGTATTCAGGTATACAAAAATTTTGGCGCGCCCGGACGGATTCGAACCGCCGACCACCTGGTTCGAAGGCCCTCACTCGACCATTCCCAAGCCATTGATTCTTAACTCAAGTGATCACCGGATCCATCTAATATTTGCGCGGGATATGTCCCCCTAAGTGCTTGTTTGCCATGGATCGTCACATCTAATATTGGACGTGACCACAATCCGTTATGGGAGCAAGCGCATTGTCGACACGCATCCCCATTGCACGAATTGCCGTTCACTTCCTGCAGCATTTGCCCATCCTTTCGGAACCTAACGCATACGCACTCTGCTGCGCGCGGAGATTCCAGAATTCCTCGGCGATCCTTGCGGCATGTGCCAGTTATGCAGTTATGCAGTTATGCGTAGCGCTGAGATGCGAAAGGTAGGTCATCCTCGAATTGCTCCGTCGTGAGGCGGCGAGGCAGAAGGGTGCTGCAATTCGTGCGTAGGGAAATTGAGGGCTATTTTGGTCTCGCCGATCTGCATCACGCGCGAGAGCGACAAGGTTCGGATGTCAACAAGCTGAATTCTCGCGAAGGAAGGGGCTTTAGTGCCGAACTTAGCCAGCAGTCCTCGTGTAAGAAGCGCGACACCTGATTGGGTTGCCCGAAACCTGCGTTGCGACTCATACAGTATTTGCCGACAGACTGTATATGCGCCGAGGGCTTCATCATCGGGTATCGTCGCGGCCGTGAAATCGCTTGATCCGAACAAGACGCATGCCGACGGTTTTCCGAAAAAGTCTTACAGACGGTGCCTGCTTCCCGCATCTCGATCGCAAAGAAGGCTGGTCACGTGTTTTTTTGACATCGATAATCGCCAATTATCGTCAGTCCGCACGGTGTTATCTTCCATCAGATCCAGCTGGAGGAAGCTGCCAAATACGTTAATCGATTGACCAAATGGTTCCAACTGAATCGTCGCTAAACCGGTTCCAGTTTGCATGAACAAAAACATTGAAAACGTGTAGGTACCCGCGCACGCAGAGCAAAGATTCGGGTGACACCATTTTTACTAAAACGCGCCAGCCGACCTTTTCCTCACCCCTATTTTCCCCCTTGAAAGCTAGAAAGAAGGGGTTCAGGCTTGTGCAATAATTGCCATGATTACCAACCTCACCCCAGCCGCCGAGATGCAAGACAGTGCCACGCACGCCGCTCACTTACGGCCGGCCCTCGTCAAATACTTCCTCCGGAAGTGCGGCAACGTCGCAGAAGCCGAGGACCTGGCGCAGGACGTGCTGGTCCGCGCACTCGGCAAAGCCCGGTGGGAATCCTCTGAACAGGCCAAAGGATACATCTTCCGCATCGCCGTCAATCGCTGGCACGATCGCAACCGCCGAGGGCTCACCCACGGCATAGTCGTCGAATGGGACGATTCCGCCACTTACGCTGAGGTTGAGGAATCAACACCCGAGCGCGTATTAAGCAATGAGCAAGAACTGCATGCCGTGATCGCGGCGCTGCAGGAGCTGGGTGAGCGCACACGGGATGTGTTTATGTTGTCTCGGCTGGAACAGATGAAGCATGGCGAGATTGCGCAGCTCTTTGGCATTTCGGTCAGTGCCGTGGAGAAACACGTTTCCAAGGCCGTTGCTCATTTGGCACGCCGTGCCGCCCGGCAGAGTTGATCATCCATGAAACTATTTTTGAAGAACACACAATCCTATGATCTTAACGATCAAGCCTCTGAATTATTTTTGCGTCGTCGCAATGAATCTTGGGGTACAGCTGATCAAGTCGCACTCCAGTCGCGCCTCGCAGGAGATGCAGACTTTGCCCGGGCTTTTAGCAGAGTTGAAGAGTCCTGGGAATCGGTAGGTCGATATGCCGCCTCCCCCGAACTCATGGCCCTACGCGAACAAGCCATCGCGCGGGCACGCCAGGCGAGCGCCCGGCGTTGGACCTTACCCGGCGCGCGGACGCTGTACGAAAAAAAGTGGGCTGCGGCGGCAGCCGTGTTCTTGAGCTTAGGGATTGCCTGGCAACTCTCCCCCTATGGATATGAACCGGGAACGTACAAGACGGGCTATGGTGAACAGAGGGTCGTCGAGCTCTCCGACCATTCTCGTATTACCCTCGACGCCCGCACGCGCGTGCGCGTTCGTCTTTCTGCTGACGCCCGCAGCGTCGAGCTGCAGGAAGGTCAGGCCCAGTTTTGGGTCGCCAAGGATCCAGCGCGTCCTTTTAAGGTGAAGGCGGGTGCCGAGACTATCGTCGCCGTGGGAACCGAGTTTGACGTCGAATACGTCGATGGGCAGTTACGCGTCGCCATGGTGGAGGGCCGAGTCGCCGTGCTCAATCAAGATGATCTGCGAGCGGTGACTGCGACGGACATCGATTCTAGACCGAGCGGCCCGTCACCCATCGAACTTTCCACCGGCGAAGCATTAGCGGTGCGCGCCGATGGCGCCGCGACTGTTTTGCCCAGCGTTGATATTGAGTCCGCGACTGCCTGGCGCCAAGGCAAAGTGATTTTTCGCGACGAGACATTGGGCGACGCCGTGCACCGGTTGAATCGCTATTCGCGCCAACAAATCGTCGTCGATGATCCGGCGTTGGCGCAAGTGAAGGTGAGCGGGGTGTTCGACTCCGGCGATGCCCAAGCCTTCGCTGTAGCCGTGCAAGCGTATCTTCCGGTCGTCGCTGATTTTTCGCATGCCGCCACCATCCATCTGCGGATGAAGTAATCAGCACCTGAACCTTGCTGAGGAATTGTCTGTATCCCGCGTATTAGTGAATAAGATGGCATCGGCGGCACTGACACGGGGATCAGGGATTATGCGAAACGTCTGTCGCACGCTCGGCATAGCGCTTTGTGCAGAGCTTCTCACGGCGGGTACGCTGACCTTCGCAGACGCAGACGCCCGAAGCATCAGATACGATCTGAATATTCCCTCAGAAGATTTGACCGCGGCATTGCAGTCCTTCGCCATCGCCTCGCACTACAAGCTGTTGTACAAGGCAGAACTCACGGCAGGAAAGACCAGTCAAGCGGTCAAAGGTCACTTGACCGCGCAGGAAGCGATGGAGACCATGTTGTCCGGGACCGGTTTGACGTTTCAGATCACCGGTTCGGGGGTGGTGCTGATTAGGGGCCAAAATGATGGGAGCGGCGCTGATTTAGGTCAGAAGAGCGTTGAGCCAATAGCTGCCGGTGAAGGTCCGAACGGCGCGAGTTCTTCCGCCAACGACGGGAAGAAGAGATCGTCCGGCGAATTTGGCGTGAAAGGCGCCAGCGTGCGTGCCAATACCCAAACCCCGACATCCTTGCAGGAGGTTATTGTTAGCGCGCAGAAGCGCAACGAACGAATTCAGGACGTTCCGGTAGCGGTGACTGCGCTCAATGCGCCGGAGCTCGTTGAAAACAATCAGTATCGGCTTCAGGATTACTATCCGACCGTACCAGGATTGAGTCTGACACCGGGCCGACAGAATGCCCAAGTCCTGACCATTCGGGGCATAACCACGGGTACCGGAAACAATCCAACCGTCGGTATTACAATTGACGATGTTCCATACGGAAGCTCACAAGTGCTTGGCGGGGGTCTGATGGCGCCCGACATCGATCCGGGCGACCTGGCACGCATAGAGGTACTGCGTGGACCGCAGGGGACACTCTATGGCGCGAGCAGCATGGGCGGATTGCTAAAGCTCGTGACCGGAGAACCCTCTATCGACAGTGTGAGTGGTCGAGTACAAGCCGGCCTGAGCAGCGTCCAGAACGGCGCGGAAATTGGATACAACGTACGCGGCGCCGTCAATGTGCCGTTCAATGACACGCTGGCTGTGAGGCTCAGTGGCTTCACTCACGAAGATCCCGGCTACATCGATTGTCCTGCACTTCACCTCAGTGGCATTAATAAGACGACGGCATACGGCGGGCTCCTTTCGACACTATGGCGGCCTTCACCCGAGCTTTCTTTAAAGGTGACCGCACTCATTCAGAACCTCAAGGCAGACGGATCGAACGATGCGGAACCCACGCTCGGTGACTTACAGCAGAATGCCATTCCAGGCGTCGGCGGGTTTGAGAAGAAAACGCGGGTCTTCAGCGCGGCTCTCACCGCCAAGCTCGGCAGGGTCAATCTGACGTCTGTCAGTGGATACAGCACAAATCACAATACTAATACTATCAACTTGGGCGGTATCTTCAGTTCCATCGCACAAAACTTATTCGGCGTGACTGGCTCTTCCCAGAATGACGACCTCAAGAACCACAAGTATTCCCAGGAGATTCGGCTCTCGACGCCGATTGGGCAGAACTTCGAATGGCTGCTGGGAGGATTTTACACTTCCGAAGGGTCTCACTGGGTGCAAACGTTTCCGGCATTGAATCCTGCAACAGGCGCAGTGGCGGGGCAGCTCATTTACAATGAATTTCCAACAACGTACACCGAATACGCGGGGTTCACCGACCTGACGGTCCATGTCACGAATCGATTTGACGTCCAGCTGGGTGGACGCGAGGCCTCGATTAAGCAAACTTTTTCATCAAACGTGTCGGGGCCAGTACTTACATTCGTAATCCCGGAAGGAGAATCCAAGTCCAACGCATTTACATATTTGCTGACGCCGCAGTTCAGGCTATCGTCGGATTTCATGGTGTATGCGCGGTTCGCATCAGGGTATCGACCCGGTGGGCCAAACGCGAACTGCATTCTTAATGATATACCGTGCCAGTACGAGCCCGACAAGACGCAGAACTATGAACTAGGCACCAAAGGGGATTTCCTCGGCCATCGACTCACCCTCGATGTGTCGCTTTACTACATCGACTGGAAGGACATCCAACTCGCATTTTCGGGAGCGGGAGGCGGCAACTACTACGCGAATGGCAGCAGAGCAAAGAGCGAAGGCATCGAGCTATCAGTGGAGTCGAGACCGCTGACTGGTCTGACAGTTGCTGCATGGGTGGCCTGGGACAACGCCATCATCACCGAGCACACTCCGCCCGGAGCCGTCCAGGCCCTGGTGCCGGGCGAGAGGCTGCCGCTGAGTCCGCGCTTCTCCAGCAACCTCTCGGTGGAACAAAAATTCCCTCTCCCTGGAGGTGTTGACGGGTTTATCGGGGGTAACTGGAGTTACGTCGGCAATCGTGCGAGCGTCATTGGAGCATCGGAAAGCCAAATCTACCCCTCCTATGCAAAGACCGATTTACGTGCGGGCGCCGAGTATGACTTGTGGAGGATCAATCTCTTCGCCACAAATGTTACCGATGCACGCGGCATCTTGAGCGGCGGGGTCGGTACAGCGCTACCAAACAATTTCTACTATATACAGCCCCGCACGGTGGGCTTGAACGTGGAACGGTCTTTTTAGCTTCCGCGAGTAGCTGAAACTCCATCAACCGAACAAATTTCGCATGAAAGGGAAACTGACCATGTGCCCCATTTCGATATCGATCGCTGCACGAGTTCCGGAAGTCCCCGTCGTCTTTGTCCTCGACAGCGACGCCTCCATGAGGGAGTCGCTCAAGACCGTGATTTGTCGCGCCGGGTGGCGCACCGAGACGCTCGCCTCGGCGGAAGAATTCCTGAGGTTGCCTCACTCATGCGCACCGCACTGCATTGTCACCGAAGCAGACCTTCCGGGCTTGAGTGGTCTTGAGTTGCAGAGGCTCCTGCTTGATCGTCGGGAGACCCCGTTCATTTTTGTCAGCGGCTCCATCGACATACAGTCCTCCGTGAGCGCGATGAAAGCCGGGGCTCTCGAGTTCTTGTCCAAACCTTTCGACTGCCATGCACTACTACGCTCACTGCATGAAGCCATTGAACGCAGCCGCGAGGAGTTTTGTCGAGGTGCGCTGCTGCAAACGCTCCAGGCACGGTACGACTCGCTGACTCAACGAGAACGCGAAGTCCTGAAACTAGTGACATCGGGATATTTGAACAAGCAGGTTAGCGCGGAGCTGGGTATTGCTGAAATCACGGTAAAGATTCATCGAGGCAACATGATGCGAAAAATGCGCGCGCGTTCAATTGTCGAACTCGTCACCATGGCCTCCACCTTGGCGGACTCTGTACCTCTGATGAGCACTTACCGAACGCGCCATCGGCAAATGCAATTCCTTCTGCCCGCACTGGCGGGCTAGGCTCCGTGGCATAACGACATCATCCGCATCCTTAGACGAGCAGCCTGCAATAGTGATCGGCGATGAATGCCCCGAATAGCGCCATGAGGTAGGTGATGGAGAAACGAAAGATTCGAATGGGAAGATCGGGCCGAACACCACGGTGAAGTGCCAAGGCCAGGTAGAGAAAGCGCGCGTCGAGCACCAGCGCGGCCGCCAGATAGATCAATCCACCCATGCCAATGACTGCCGGAATCAGCGTGCATAGAATGAGCAAGACCGTGTAGAGCAGAATCTGTCGGCGCGTGTACGGAATGCCGTGGGTCACCGGCAGCATGGGTATGCCCACCTTCGCGTACTCCTCGCGCCGCGCAATCGCGAGCGACCAGAAATGCGGTGGCGTCCACGTAAAGATGATCAGAAACAACGCCAGGGCCTGCGGATCGATGGAGTGAGTCACGGCCACCCACCCGAGTAGCGGGGGCGCAGCGCCGGCGGCGCCGCCGATCACGATGTTTTGAGGCGTCGCATGCTTGAGCCACGCGGTATAGATGACCGCGTAGCCGATGTCAGAACAGAACGTCAGGGCTGCGCAAAGATTTCCGACCGACAGGCATAGCACCAACATTGAACCCACACCCAAGACACCTGCGAAGGCAAGGGCCTGACTCGTCCGCAGACTCCCCGTCGCCAGAGGGCGCCGCCGGGTGCGCGCCATCTGCTTGTCGATGCGCCGGTCGAGTATGTGATTGAATGCTGCCGCGGAACCGGATGCCATGGCGATGCCGAGCGTGCCGAACACCAACGCCGGCAGCGGTACCATCCCGGGGGAGGCCAGAACCATTCCGACCATCGCCGTGAATACGATCAACAAGCTCACTTTGGGTTTTGTGAGCGAAAGATATTCGCGCCATCCCGGCCCGGACAGTGCGGCTATCAGCGAGTCATCGGGTGCGATCGCCATGGGCGGCGGGTGATTGCTTTGGGCTACCGCTGCATCTGGATCAGTCGATCCATGGGCATCATGTTGTGGTTCAAATGAGCCATGATGATCATCGATCCGAATACCAGGAGGCCCACGACAAAAATGCCGAAGGCGAGCGCGAGAATATTGTTGGTCTGGTCCGGCGCGCTCGAGATGTGAAGAAAGAACACCAGGTGAACTCCCATCTGCGCAATCGCGAGAACCCCCAACAAGATGGGGACGCCTGGCGGATAGATCACATCGGTTGACGAAGCCCAAAAGGAAGCTAGTGTCAAAACGACCGCATACCCCAATCCGATCAGGTAGCTTGCGCGCGAGCCGTGGGTGCGCACGTGGGCACCCGGAGCCGTGCCTTGGGCTTCAATTTCAGTTCTCATCAGTGTGCTCCCAAGTACACGATGGTGAATACGCCGATCCATACGATGTCGAGCGCGTGCCAGAACAGCGCAAAGCAGAAGAAGCGGCGGCTGACCATCGGCTGGAATCCGATCGTTGCCACCTGCAACAGCATGACGATCAGCCAGCACAACCCTAAGGTCACATGCAGTCCGTGGGTGCCCACCAAGGTAAAGAAGGCAGAAAGGAAGGCACTGCGGGACGGCCCGGCGCCGACCCTAAGCATGTGAGCGAATTCGCTCACTTCGAGACTTAGAAACGTGACTCCCAAGATAAACGTAATCGCCATCCAAAAATAAGTGGAGTTTTTGTCTCCGCTCTGCACCGCGAGCGAGCCAAAACCGCACGTGACGCTCGAGGCCAGGAGGCAACCCGTCTCGATCAGCACGTGCTTTCTATCAAAAAGGTCAACGGCCGTGGGGCCGCCGGCGCTCTCGCCCGACAGCACCGCGTACGCGGCAAAGAGCGCGGCGAATATAATGATGTCGGATAGTAAGAACAACCAAAAACCGTAGCCCGCGACCACGCGCGTTGGCGCTGGACCCCGCAGCGAGAGCGGCACCCCATCGCCGCCCGCGAGCGCTTGCTCCGCCGCGCTCATACGGCGCTCTCCTTGAGGCCCTGCAGCTGTTCAAAGGCGGCGACCCTCTCCGCGGGCACCTCGATCTCCCCATCGGTGCGCCAAGCCTGCAGGAGACCCACCACAATTGCCCCGAAGAGTCCCAATCCCGCGCCCCACCAGATGCGCCAGATGAGGGAGAATCCCAGCAACACTGCAAAGAACGCGAGAAAGAAGCCTGTCGGATTATTTCTAGGAATACGCAACGATTCATAGGTTCGCTTGACGTTGCGATCCTGGGCAGTTCCGCGCAGTTGCTTCATGGCCCAGAACGCATCGGGGCGGTCCACCAGCGGCAGATGCGAGAAGTTCCACACCGGCGGCGGGGACGGCGTCGACCACTCGAGCGTACGGCCGTTCCACGGATCCCCGGTCACATCGCGATTGCGTTCGCGCTGGCGAATACTCACCGCGAGCTGCACGCCGGTCAGCGCGATACCCAAAAGGATCAGCAATGAGCCCACCAGGGCGACGACCATAAGCGGCTGCCAATGCAGGTTCGAATAATGCTGCATGCGTCGCGTCGCACCCATGAGGCCCAGCACGTAGAGCGGCATGAAGGCAAGGTAGAAGCCGAAGAACCAACACCAGAACACCGCCTTACCCAACGGCTCATTCAGCGTGAAACCAAAGGCCTTGGGAAACCAATAAGTGATGCCCGCCATGACACCAAACACGACGCCGCCGATGATCACGTTGTGGAAGTGGGCGATTAGAAACAGGCTGTTGTGCACCACGAAATCCACTGGCGGGATTGCTTGCAGCACGCCGGTCATCCCGCCAATGGCAAAGGTCACCATGAACCCGATCGTCCAGTAAATCGGCACGGTAAAGCGAATACGACCGCCGTACATGGTGAAAAGCCAATTGAAAATTTTCACGCCGGTGGGAATCGCAATGATCATCGACAGGATACCAAAGATCGCATTGACATCCGCGCCCGCGCCCATGGTGAAAAAGTGGTGTAGCCAGACCAGAAAGGACAGCACGCAGATGGCCATCGTTGCCATTACCATCGAGCGGCGACCGAACAAGGGCTTACCCGAAAATGTCGCGACCACCTCCGAGAACACCCCGAAGCACGGCAGAATCAAGATGTAAACCTCCGGGTGGCCCCAGCACCAGATCAGGTTGATATACATCATCGGATTGCCACCAAGATCGTTGGTAAAGAAATGGAAACCGCAGTAGCGATCGAGCAGCAGCATCGCAAAAGTCGCCGTCAAGATCGGAAAGGCCGCGACGATCAGCAGATTTGCGGCGAGCGCGGTCCAACAAAAGATTGGCATTTGGCGATAACCCATCCCAGGCGCCCTCAGCTTCAGAATGGTGGTCGTGAGATTGATGCCTGATAGCAATGTTCCTAAGCCCGAAATTTGCAGGGACCATAGGTAGTAGTCGACGCCGACTCCCGGGGAGTATGCGATTTCACTCAACGGCGGATAGGCGAGCCAGCCTGTACGGGCAAACTCGCCGACCACCAGCGACACGTTGACCAAAAGCACGCCTGCCGCGGACAGCCAGAAGCCGACGGAGTTGAGCACGGGAAAGGCGACATCGCGCACGCCCAGCTGCAGCGGCAAGACGAAGTTCATCAGCCCGATGACGAACGTCATCGCCACGAAAAAAATCATGATGGTGCCGTGGGCGGAGAAGATCTGATCGTAATGTTCGGGCGGCAGATAACCCTGAGCGTGGCCGGCCGCCAGGGCGAGTTGACTGCGCATCAACAGGGCATCCGAGAAACCGCGCACCAACATAAGGAGTGCCAAGATAATGTACATCACGCCGATGCGCTTGTGATCGACGCTCGTGATCCATTCGCGCCAGAGGTAGGGCCACCAGCCTTTGACGGTCACCAACCCCAGGACGCAGAGGATGATAAAGCCCACGCTCCCGGCGGCGATCATCACGACCGGAACATCGAACGGAATTGCCGCCCAACTGAGCCTGCCCATATTACTGCCCTCCCGCCGGCGCAAGCACCGCCGTATGACCGACTGAAACACGATCGAACAGACCCTCGCTCACCTGCGCGTAGGTCTGCGCCCCCTCCGCCTTGGCGGGCTTCACCAGTGCCTCGAATGTCCTGGTATCCAAAACGCCACCCCGCGTCTTGGTCGCGTTAACCCAGCCCTCGAAATCCTCGGTGTCGGTCGACACAAGATCAAAGCGCATGTCGGAGAAGCCATCGCCGCTGAACTGCGCTGAGAGACCTTCGAATGTGCCGGGTTCGTCGGCCTGCAAATTAAGACGCGTGACCATGTTCGGCATTGCATAGATTTGGGTGCCCAGTTGAGGCACGAAAAAGCTATTCATGACCGTGGTTGAGGTCAGGCGAAATCGCAGCGGCACGCCCGCCGGGACCACCAATCGGTTCAAGCTCGCGATCCCCTCATGCGGATAGATGAAGAGCCAGCGCCAGTCGAGGGAGATGACTTCAATATCGAGCGGTGGGGTAGAGCCTGCCAGCGGCACCGGCGGATCAAGATCATGTGACCCCGTCCACGCGATACCGCCGAGAAATAGAACAATGAGCGCTGGAATTGACCAGATGATCATCTCGATCCGGCCGGAAAATTCCCAGTCCGGCCGGTAGCGCGCACGGCTATTTCTAGCCCGAAACCACCAGGCAAATGCCAGCGTCAGCACGATCACCGGAATGATGACGGCCAGCATGATCGCGGTTGCATCGTAGAGAATGACTCGCTCCGCCCTGCCCACGGGGCCGTGCGGGTCAAGCACACCCTCGTTGCACGACGCCATCAACATCGCTGCACTCGTGATCGAAATCGCCCGTAAGCACACGGCTGCAGTACTCTTGAAATCGATTAGCTCACCTTTGGTTGACTTGTCTCGATCGTCCATTTGGCGAGATGCTGCATCTAGAAGAATCATTTGACGCACCCAAGTGTGTGACTCTTTTTGAACCATCCTCGAAACGTCGATGGGCTCGCTTGCACACGCCTTAGTTCTGCCATCGCCGCTAGGTCAGGGCTGCCTGATCCGTTCCGCTTCGTCCAACAGCTCCCACTAGCTGAGACGGTCCACCTTGGTAGACAGGTTATTCTTTTGAAGTGATGCGGGGCTCTATACGAAGGTATAGTGCTTCGCTTTATGCGAAACACTCACGGAGCAGGTCCGATTGGCGCGCGAGGCTGAGACGGTAGCTCTTTACCGCCGCGCACCAGCAACTGATCTACAAGGTTGCCTTGGCTTATTACTCTCACATCGCAGCTCAAGCGCGGGTAGGCACCGCCGAGAAGGCTCTGCGAAACGCCAAGGAGGTGCAGGCGGCGGCGGAGTCGCGCTATGCCCGCGGTGTCGGCACGATTGTGGAGGTGGCTCAGGCTCGCCAGGGGACCGCGCAGGGCGAACTTGGCCAGGCGCAGGCCAGCGGCCAAGCGCAAGACAGTTATGTGGCGCTGCTGGCCGCGATGGGCCTCTCCCCGCTGACGCAAATCAAGGTCGCCGAATTCGGCCAGCGGAAGCTTTCGTCCGCTTTGACGGGTTCGATTGATCAGATCGTGACCGAAGCGCTCGCTCGCCGCCCCGATGTATTGAGCAGCTATGCGGCCCACGAAGCAAGTCTCGCCAGGCTTCGCGCGGCGCGGGCGGAATTCATGCCCAAGGTTTTTCTCTCAGGCACTGGTTCCTATGCATCCAATACATTGGACGTTTCAGCGCTTCCCGGTCTCGGCCAGTCGCCCGCGACGCTCAACCTCCCTGGGACTCATTTCGGTGCCACAGTGCTGCTCGGCGTAACCGTTCCAATTTACGATGCCGGACTTCGACGCGCACTCGAAGGACAGGCGCAGGCGGATGCAGCCAAGACGGACGCCAGGCTCGAGCAGATTCGCGACGAGGCGACGCGGGAAATCGTTGGCGCAAACAATCGAATCCGCACGAGCCTGAGGGCCCTGGATGCGGCCGTCGCGCTGGCATCAGCCGCCCAGATCACTTTCGATTCCGCCCTCGACGCCTACCGCAACGGAGTCGGATCTATCACCGACGCGACTCGGGCAGAGACCGCACTACTCGAGGCTCGGAACGCTTCGACCGACGCTTACAGTGTGGCCCTGTCCTCCGCGGCTACTCTGGCTCTGGCAGCGGGCACACTCGGCGCTGCTCCGGAATGAACTTGACGTCCCAAAACCGTACGAAGGTGTCACCTATACCATCGTTTGATGGTTTCGGATCCGCAGCTCTGTTGTGATGCTTTTCGACGATCAGGGCCTACTACACAGAACCGAGAGGAGGATTCGACCATGGCGACGCAGGACGACTGCTCGACAAGATTAACAATTAGAACCGCGGGCGAGGCGAACGATGTCAGATCACGTTGACGGTCCGCGGTCGATCGGCGACCCGGCGTCCGATCTCACCGATCTCTTCGCTTTCACGAGCCCCGAGAGCTCCGCGCGCACCGTTCTCGCCGCCTGCGTGTTCCCTTCAGCGGGCGAGGATGCGTTTTTCTCGAATGCCATCGATCACTCGATCGTCGTTCGCCGCGTGACCGTCGCGGGCATTGGCAACGCCGCAATGTTTCAGGCTGCGAATGAGGAGATCCGCTTCACCTTCCGATTCGAGGTTCTGAAGAGCGATGCTGCGGGGGAGACGATCCAGCGCGGCGTTTGCACGCTGCCGGACGGTCGCGCACTGTCGCTCACGGTCAATGACGAGAAAGGTGCGACGACGCCGGAGGGTGATGTCCGCGCCTTTGCCGGCCTGCGTTCGGATCCGTTCTACCTCGCCTGGGACGTCGCTGCACTCAAGCGGCTTCCCAACCTGCTCCAGCACGACAACGTGCTCTGCTTCGTCGTCGAGTTCGATACGCGCCGCGTGCTCGATCCCGCAAAGGGCTCGTTGTTCGGTGCTATCGCCGAAACCGTCCCGATCTCTCAGCAGCGAACCCTTCTCGGGCCTGCAGTCCTGCGCATCGACTGGATAGGACGCCCCGAGCAGACCAATATGCGGCTCAACAATCCCGCAATGTCGGGGATCGACGATTTGCGTGACTTGTGGAATCAGCAGACGCCGTTCGCCATTCCCAAGGAGCTGAAACCACTGTTCCGGCAGCGGCTGCAGGACAGTCTCGCCACCTGGGACAGGCTCGACGGCAAGGCCGATTGGACGCCGGACGCGCTTGCCGCCAACGCGAATGTCTTCCTCGACGACTTTCTATTGTTCGATGTCGCCAAGCCGATGACGGACCATAGTCATCTCGAGATCGAGAAAAGCACGATCGACGGCCGTCCCTACGAGACGGGAGGTGGTCGCACGGTCGACGCCAACTCGATCGACATCCTGCTCACCTGGCTCGTCAATCACGATCGCGAGTTCCTTCAAGGGGGCGCGACCGGGGCAACGAAGCCGGGCATGAAGGTGTTTCCGTATCTCGCGACTCCGAATAGGGAACTACAGACTATTGCCGAATCCGTCGAGCTTGCGGCAGCACCCGGCGAAGTGTGGTCGTTGATCGGACAGTTCGGCGGCGCCTGGCATCCGGCGGTCGCGAGGGTCAGATTGACGGGCACAGGAATCGGTCAGGTGCGCACGATTGAAACGCTTGACGGCCAGAAGATCGTCGAACAGCTCGAGGCCATCGACGATGTGAAGCGCTTCTTTCGTTACACGCACATCGCCGGGATGCCGGTCTCCCACTACTCCGGCAAGCTCGAAGTGCAGGCGAAGGGCAGGGGTTGTATCGTCGAGTGGCGCACGCAATTCCTGGCGAGCCATCGAAGCGACCGTGCGACGAAGTCCATGGTGTCGAGGCTGCTCAACACGGGGCTGGAAAGTCTCAAGCCCCGCTTTGGAATCGCGAAGTGACCGACGATGAGGCCACGGTCCCTGGCATCGATGGTGTTGGCCGCTTTTCCCTGGCCGCTTTTCCCTTGTGCGTGGGGACCGGCGAAGACCAACTGTTGGAGCACGACGCTCGCTGTCAGCGATATCTGTCCCTTCGCGCCGGCCGTTGACGGAATTCTCAAGCACGACCTCGCTGATTTGTCTCACCGAAGTCAGGTTGGTGTAACTCGAGGAAGCACCAACGGCAGCCGAGTCGAACATACCAAGGTTTAATTGTTCCAGGGGCGCAGCTGGTGTGATGCTGGTCGCCTCAGCTCCTATTGAAGACGGCCAAAAAGGTGAACGCAGCAGTGACGGGAGTGGAAGCAAGCGATGTGCAGGCAACCGTCCTGCGTCCGCGCCCAAGACCCTATCGCGGTGAATACGTCATTCTCCGTATCGCCGACGCCGAGCAAGGACGGGAGATGCTACGGCGGCTCCTTCCTCACGTCGCACCCGCCGACGAATGGTGGCTGCCATCCCTGCCGGGCTGGTTGGGCATCAGCTTCACCTTCGAGGGCCTTAGGGCATTGGGCGTGCCGCAGGCATCGCTGGACAGCTTCCCGGTCGAATTCAAACAAGGCATGGCGGCGCGCGCCGCGATCCTGCATGACTTCGGTGCGAATGCGCCAATCCACTGGGAGCATCCGTTCGGCACACCAGACGTGCACGTCGCGTTGGCGATCTACGCCAAAAACGACGCAGACCTGCAGCGGGTTCTGGAACTCGCGCGCAAGTCGCATCACGACCTTCCGCAGATCTCGATCGTCTACCGCATGCCGTTCGGCGAACTGCCGGAAGGGCGCAACCCATTCGGCTTCAAGGATGGACTGCACAACCCTCATGTCGAAGGAAGCGGGCCCGCACATGCCGGCAGTGAAGCGTCGATCAAGGCCGGTGAGTTCATCCTGGGCTATCCCGACGAGCGCGGGGAGACCGCCAACGCCCCGATTCCTCTGGAACTGCGCCAGAACGGCACTTTCGTCGCGATCCGCAAATTCCAGATGGACGTTGCCGCGTTTCGTCGATACCTGCGGAGCCAGGCGTCCTCGCCGGAGGAAGAGGAGCTGATTGCCGCAAAGATGGTGGGCCGCTGGCGCAGCGGCGCCCCATTGGTGCTTGCGCCGGATCGTGACGCACCGCAGCTCGGAAGCGACCCGAACCGCAACAACGCGTTCTCATATGAAGATGACATGAAAGGACTGAAGTGTCCCTTCAGCGCGCACATCCGTCGTATCAATCCACGCGATGCCCTGAAAGACGAGATTGTCGCCGTCAATCTGCACCACTTCCTCCGGCGCGGCACGAACTACGGACCGCCCTTGCCGGAGGGCGTGTTCGAGGATGACGGCGCCGAGCGCGGCGGCGTCTTCCTTCTGATCGGCGCGCATTTGCGACAGCAGTTCGAGTTTGTGCAGTCGCAATGGGCGACCGACGGCAATTTCATCAGTCACGGAACCGAGCAGGATCCGCTCATCGGCAACAACGAAGGCGACGGTGTCTTCACGATTCCCAAGATGCCGGCCCGACGCCGCCTTCAGGGCCTGCCGCGATTCGTCACGGTGCGTGGCGGTGAGTACTGCTTCATGCCTGGCCTGCGGGCACTGCGCTGGATCGCGGCTCTCGGCTCCCGTTCGTAGTCAACCTCTCAATACATTCACTGAAGGAGATGGCATTCATGGCAACGCAAACACAGACAAGACCGCAACAGAACCAGACTCTCGAAGGCAAGGTGCAGCAGCTGCGGCAGACTTTCGCCGACGCGCCGCAGTACGCGAAAACGGCACTGGAGAATTCGCTCAAAGAGCTGACGGCGTTTGGATCGACGCAGCGAGCGCGGGTGGAGAGTGCCGGGCGGACCGGAGTCCGTCAGGGCAAGGTCTCGGAATTGACCCTGATCGTCCCGTTTGCGCCAGGCGGCGCCGCGCGGTTGCGCGCGTTGCTGCAGTTGCGCGACGGCAGCTTCGATGACACCGATCGGGTTGGCACCGTCCACGACATGCGATTCGTGTTCCTGGACAACGACACGAAGTTGCTCTTCGCGACCGCCTACGACGGCGAGTGGGACGCCTATATCGATGACTTCGCAACGAAGATCACCGACCAGATGGACGTCATCTTCTCCGCGTGTGAAGGCTGGCCCGGGATTCGCAGCCCCAAGGTGAAGGACTGGATCGTCGAGCACCAGATCACGGCAGAAGGCTGGTACGTCGCCCATCCGGATCTGACGGTACGGGACATCAACCGCGTGAAGCGCGTCGGTAAGGCGGTAGACGAGTTCCTGGACAAGGTCGCCAATTAGAACCGCGGGAAGAAGACCAATGTCCGATCACGTAGACGGTCCCCGGTCGATTGGTGAGCCCGCGGCCAATCTCACCGATCTCTTCGGGTTCGCGAGCTCGGAGAGGTCGGCGCGCCCGGACCTGGACCGTGAGTGCCCCTCCGCAACCGACGGGGAGATCGCCGCGATCAATCTGGAGGGCGTGCGGCGTCGCGCTTGGGCTCGTTTCGCGCAAGGTGCGCACCACCCCGGCATGGCCGAGGCGGTCGTCGATGCGGAGCGTCTGGCGGCGCAATTCTTCGGCGATTTGGACGCACTCGCCGTCTGGAGGCGCTCGCTTCGCAGTTTGCACGCGTGGACGACTCATCTTGCGCGGAGCTCGATTCACGCCGAAGTCGCCTCGACCGTGCATCGCTTTGACGATGCGAGAAGCCACCTCGCGCGTGCCAGGCGAATGGGCGCGCCGCTCGAGGACATTGAGCGCCACTCGTTGGCGATCGATCAGGCCTGCGGGGCGGAGCTCGAAGGGGTGCTGTTTGCGCGTCGCAACATTGCCGCGGCCAGTGGCCGGCTCGAAGATCTGGTGCCTCTGGGCGCCGTGCTTGCCGATCTCGAGCGCTTCACCGAGGCGGACGCGGTCTACGGCCAAGCGTTTTACTCGTACGACGGCATTTCGCCGTTTCCGCCGGCTTGGGTCTGTTTTCTGCTGGGCATGCTGTGGGGGGAGCTCGTGCCCGTACCCGACCTGGACCTTGCTGAGCTCTGGTATCGACGCGCAATTGCCTACTTGCCGGGTTACGTCAAGGCACGTGTGCACTTGGCGGAGATCTGCGCAACCAGGGGCCAAATCCGCGACGCGGAGGCCCTACTGATGCCGGCACTCTCGAGCAATGATCCGGAGGTCCGATGGCGCCTTGCTGATGTCCTGCTCGCGCAGGAGAAGTTCGAAGAAGCAAGGGAACAACTCAACGCCGCTCGGTGCGGCTTCAATGAACTTTTGCGCAGACACCCGCTCGCCTTCTCCGACCACGCTGCGGAGTTCTACGCGGGCAGCGGCAATGACCGCCCCCGGGCGCTCGAGCTCGCGCGCGCGAATGTTGAGAATCGTCCCACACCTCGTGCGATCGCGCAGATGAATGCGATCGCATGCCGACATGCAGGAGTGAGGTCATGATCAAAGTGAGCGTGATGTATCCCAACAAATCCGGCGAGCGGTTCGACCACAACTACTACCGCGACACGCACATGCCCCTGATTGCGCGCAGGATGGGTCCGGCCTTGAAGTACTACACCATCGACAAAGGGCTGTCGGGCGCAACGTCTGAGGCCCCCCCTGCCTATGTGGCCATGTGCCACTTGCTGTGCGATTCGCTCGAGACCTACCACGTAGGGTTCGACCGGTACGCCAAGGAACTCAACGAGGATATCCGAAACTTCACAAACCAGACGCCGGTGGTGCAGATCAGCGAGGTGATCGTCGAGAACTCGGTCAGAGGTTAGTTTGAATGAGGAGCGATAGACATGAGTGATTTTCTCGCGGGGTTTGCGCACCCGATGAGTGGTGCGGACCATATTCTCGCCATGGTTGCCATTGGGCTATGGGGCGTGATTGCGGGGGGCCGGGCGCTGTGGGTATGGCCTACGGCCTTTGTGACGATGGTCCTCGCAGGTTTTGCGGCCGCTACCTTGGGCTTGCACGTTCCTTTGGTGCAACCCGCCATCGGAACCTCGATCGTCGTGCTCGGACTGCTCATCGCGCTGGCGGTGAGGGCTCCCCTTTGGCTGGGTGCAGTGATCGCGGGCCTCTTCGCCTTCTTTCATGGCCATGCTCATGGAACCGAAACGGCCACGGTCGGAGCGGAACTCATGACGTTTGCATGCGGATTTTCGCTGGCAACCGCGTTCCTTCACGCGGTCGGACTCGGAGCCGGAATTCTGATTGCCCGATCGGCGGGGGAACCTCTTTTGCGCGCGACAGGCGGCCTCGTTGCCGTCAGCGGCCTGGCCGTGATCGCGGGTGTCGCATGATTCGCGGTGCGTT
Source organism: uncultured Gammaproteobacteria bacterium (assembly GCA_963831765.1). Classification (GTDB taxonomy): domain Bacteria; phylum Pseudomonadota; class Gammaproteobacteria; order Steroidobacterales; family Steroidobacteraceae; genus Bog-1198. The sequence continues at coordinate 32,369 of CAWHRH010000004.1, read as the reverse complement.
CCCGCCGGTTACGCGGAGCCCGAGTCTATCGAAGCCGCGCGAGTTAACTGCCAGCGAGGCTAGCCACACTACTACTTCTCGCCGGGATGTGCTGATAGGGGGAACCGCTGCGCTTGTTGCGAGCGCAATGCCGGCGCTGGCCGCCAGCAAATCACCAAACTCGGACGCATCGAGTCCGTCACAAAGAGACATGAATATGAGCACGATAACGACGAAAGACGGAATTACGATCTTCTACAAGGACTGGGGCAGTGGCCAACCGATTGTATTCTCGCACGGGTGGCCCTTGTCGTCGGACGACTGGGACACTCAGATGCTTTTCTTTCTGAATCACGGCTACCGGGTCATTGCACATGACCGCCGCGGGCACGGCCGATCTTCGCAAGTCGCGACCGGTCATGATATGGATCATTATGCGGATGATCTTGCCGCCCTCACGGCGCACCTTGGACTCAAGGACGCCATACATGTTGGCCACTCTACTGGCGGAGGCGAAGTCACTCGTTACATTGCACGCCACGGTGAAAGCCGAGTGGCCAAGGCGGTGCTGATTGCGGCGGTGCCGCCCATCATGGTGAAAACCCCTGCCAACCCCGGCGGAACGCCAAAAGCCGCCTTCGACGGTCTTCAAGCGCAGCTCGCCAGCAACCGTGCTCAGTTCTATCTGGACCTGCCAACAGGACCCTTTTATGGCTTCAATCGACCCGGTGCGAAGGTCTCCCAAGGCGTCATCTGGAATTGGTGGCGTCAGGGCATGATGGGCAGCGCCAAAGCGCACTACGAGGGCATTGTGGCCTTTTCCCAGACGGACTTTACGCCCGATCTCAAGGTCATGACGGTGCCCACGTTAGTCATGCACGGGGACGATGACCAGATCGTCCCGTACGCGGATGCAGGGCCGTTGAGCGCAAAGCTCATCAAAAACGCCACGCTAAAAACCTATAAAGGGTTTCCGCATGGAATGCCGACAACGCAGGCGGAGACTATCAACGCAGACCTGCTTTCCTTTTTGAAGACATAGCGACGACGTGTTTCTAAAGGGCGGTCGACCGAAGTCAACCCTGCTCGACACAAGGTCCGGGCGACCAGCCGCGGGAAGCGCTTATACCCGGAGCGATCTACGGCACGGCCCATCAAACGCGAGGACGTCTTCAATGATCGACGAGATTTTCGCTTTGTCCAACAGCATTCGCTATGTTGCGAGATACGATGGCGATCAACTCGAAACCAAGTCAAAGGCCGGCACTGTCGGGGCCAGCACATCCGAAACTGATAGATACGAAGAATTGCTTGTGAATCCTACGCTGCTCAAATTGTCTTCGCAGCGTGGCAATATCGACTGCGGCGGGCTTCGATATGTTCTCGTGCGATACGGTAATTTCTTCCAGTTCGTGCTCACCACACAGGAAGGTCATATATCCGTCTGCATCGAACCAGACGCGGACCCAGTCGAAATCGGAAACCGGATCAGCGCGCTGGTGCAAAGCCAATGCTCGCTGTAAGTCCGCAATACTGTCGAGTCGCATTGGAGGCCAAAGAGTGAGCCGCCGTTTAGCTGCCGCCCGTAGAAGCCCGGATTGGGTCGACTTCGGCGGCTCCGTCGAGCGACGCGCGCTCCTCGTTACTTAAGCTGCAAACCAAGCGCACTACTTGAACGCTGCTAAACAATATTGGACAGCGCCAGGTGCTCGACCGCAGTTAAGATCTTGATTTATTGGCGCGCCCGGACGGATTCGAACCGCCGACCACCTGGTTCGAAGGCCGTCACTCGATCGATCGCAAGTTGATGATTTGGTGAACAATGCAGTATGTGTTTCGTCTAATATTTCTGAAGGATACGTCGCGTTAAGTGCTTGATTGGACTGAATAGTCACATCTAATATTGGACGCAACCGCCCAATGATATGGAACGGCAGAGGGCAGGCGAATTTAACGTTGCGACCAGACTGACTCGACAAGTCCAGCCAATTCACTATCATCTGACTCACCATGGCCGCACCGAACCGCATTGTTATTGACCCTTCCATCTGTCACGGTAAGCCCGTCATTCGGGGTACACGCGTGCCGGTGACGGTAGTTGTGGGCAGCCTGGCTGGCGGCATGACGTTCGATGACGTCCAACGCGAATACGACATCACAGCCGACGACATCCGGGCCGCGCTCCGATTTGTGGGTGAGTTGGCTGAACAGGAGTCATTTCACCCGCTGCCAGCTGCATAGCTCGGCATGCGCTTTCTGATCGACGCCAATCTACCGCGCGCAGTCATCGCGGCGCTGGAAACTGCTGGGCATCAGGTGGAGTTTGCACGAGACGTTGGGCTGGGGGCGGCGCCGGACGAGCAAATCGCCGCGCGAGCGCGTGAGAGTGGTGCCGCGCTGCTCACGCGGGACATGGATTTCGCTGATGTGCGTCGGTACCCACCGGACCAGTACTTTGGCATTGTGGTTGTGCGGTTGCCGGATACCGCGGTTGCAATCGAAATCGTGCATGTGCTGGAGCGCTTCCTGTTGGAACCTGGATTCCTGGAGCCCCTCTCTGGACGGCTGGCGATCGTCGAGGTGGACCGCGTGCGCTTCCGTCCGCCGTTGCTCTAACGCGAGAGAAGTCTCGATAAAAACTATCAAGATAGAAAAGGATGATCCCCAGAAAACAGTGTCATCGGCGTCGGCTTCAATTCTCTACCATGCACCACGACCGGTTACGAGCAGCGCGTCAGGCTCGCATGCGACGCGAGTAGCGATCAAATGGATCATCTAGCTGCCGACTCCGGGCACGTTTCGAACACCGTGAAGCATTCGCAGTGTGAGTGCGCCGTCGTCGTACGGCTCGAAGATAATCAGGTAATTTCCGTATGCGCAAATCCGTATCGCCAGGTCTGGACGCGCCGCGCAGTGATGCGGTCCGTCCGCAATCTTCTCGCGTTGCGTCAATCCAAGCTTCCTTCTCCCCGACCGGGACTATCTCGGCACGATGGTGACGATCACCCTGGCGTAGCGGGTCAGAGGCGGCCTGCCTTTGTCGGTTACCGCGACAATGAAATGAGCGGTCTCAGGTTTCGTGACCTTTGGCGCAGTGATCTCGTGAATGTCTTTGAGCTTGGGCGATAGGAATCCGAAGGAGATAAGGCCGGGATAAGTCCCGGCCTCCGGGTACTGAAACCAGTAAAAGCTGAGCGAATCTCCGTCAGGATCGGTCGTACCAGACGCGTCCAGTGAAAAAGTCTCGCCCGATCGAACCGTGAACTGACGCGCGCCATTGATGCGAACCTTGGGAGGATGATTGGCCTCCACGAACGGTTTCACCGTCCAATCCATGCGCGCGGCAAAGTCGTTCTGGAATGCCGTCCGCCAGCGCCAGATCGTCACGAAGTTGTCGTCGACCTCGAAAGCGGGCGCCTTCGGCCCGGGAGGTCCGGGCGGTCCCGGAGGCAGCGGTTCAGTCGATGGCGGCGCGTAATGATCGTTCGCGTTGGTCCATATGGGCCGTGTCTCAGGTTCGTTGGTGAAGTTGCCAAAACGCATGACCGGCACATTTTCTGGACGGTAAAGCTCATAGCGACCACCCCAGCTTCCCCAGTTGGGATGTTCCAGATCATTGAGGCCGTTGGGGATCAAGCCGAGGAAGGACGGGGTATCCCCTTCCATGCCGTACGCAACGTCGGGATAGGCCGCACCGAGCGGGCCGTGACCCTGCTGAATGTTACGGGCGATCCAGTCGTCTGAAACCACTTCAAGGTCCGAGTGAGCAAGACGGTTCGCCATTCCCATCCATGTCGCCCGGCCCCAATCGCCCGGCGACACTATATAAAAGACGCTCGGGAAGTTTTTCCGGATCCACGGTCCTGAATCGTCCTGGTCCGAGATGGTGTAGACCCTCAGCTTGCGGTAAACCGCTTCCGCCTGCTTCGACGGGCGCGTTGCCCGAATCTTGAAGAGGGCTTGCGCAAGCACGTTGGGGCCGCCCTGCGCTGTTACCCACAGGGGACGGGGATCGGGGTCATCGAGTGCCGCGACGAGCGCCTCGGATCCACTGGAATCGTGACCGGGTCCAACGCCCTTCATGCCGTAAAGAGCAGGTCCGGCGTGGACTAAAGCATGCAGGTCGGTAGCTTCGGGATATGCCGGATCATGCAACAGAAGATTCGGCCTGACCTGCGAGTATGCGGCAATCAGGGCATGTATTGAAGCCGGCGATACGCGCGCCGGCTGCGGGGCAGAAGTGGTTGCCGTTAGGCCGACAATATCGATCTCATTCGAATATAGCAGTAGGCGAATGATCGACTGCGTATCGTCGGGATCCGCCTCAATGTCGGTCAGCACGAAAAGCCGCTTTTTGGTCGGTTCGGCCTCGGCAGGACCTGAAGCGGAAGGCTTTGCGGTAGCCGCCGACGATACCGACAAAGGCATTGAACCAATAAGTGACAGTACGAGAAGAGCGGCGAGACGCATACACCATCCAATAGGAGTCGAGATCGCTACTATATACAGAATAGTCGTTCTAATTTCCCGAGCAGGATTCTCTGGCAAGCCAGTCAATGCCGGCGCCGACCAGCTCTGATTCGCACATGTCACGTTGCAGCTTAGATCTTGAGGCGCTCGACATCATTGAATCTCGGTTCCCGTGAGGAGCGGCCGCAAGTAGCACAATGCCGCTTATCTCAATTCCGATTCTAGCTATTGAACCCTTCGCATGATTGATCGCATTCTCGATCGTGACATCCAGCAGCCCAATTGCGCCTCTCCGAATCGAACCCGGCGGCCACAGCCGGCAGATGTCGGTACACTCTTGAACCGCGACATCTTCATCAGCCATAAAGCGAGAATGCAATAGAGTCCCTGGGCACGGCTCCAACGTCCCTAGAAGCAATGCTTTGTGCGTGCAGGGGTCCTTATTCTCGCTTCGATGTGCGCCAGATGTCGCGGCCTCGAAGATCGAGGTGCGGGGCGCCCAACTGCCGGAAGCGGTGCGGCAGTACTCGAACCGCTGAACTTCCGCAACACCAGACGAAGCCGATGGGACTGACGGCCTGTTATTGACGAATACCTAGGCGCCACAAATGTACGTCGTTACTCAGTACACGATCTCGGAACAATTTGCGGCCAGTTCACGATCTTGGAGCAGACTCGATACTCGCAAGTCGTTGGAATCTCTGACGTGCGTTTCAGTTGCAGTTCACGAATCTCGGAACTCTGACAAATTAATCAAGCGCGACTGTTCACCGCCGCGCTTGAAACGAAGTGCGGGCGCCGTAAGAGTTTCGCTGATTTCTCCTCGCTCACTGCATGAAGCCATTGAACGCAGCCGCGAGGAGCTTTGTCGAGGTGCGCTGCTGCAAACGCTCCAGGCACGGTACGACTCGCTGACTCAACGAGGACGCGAAGTCCTGAAACTGGTGACATCGGGATATTTGAACAAGCAGGTTAGCGCGGAGCTGGGCATTGCTGAAATCACGGTTAAGATTCATAGAGGCAACATGGTGCGCAAAATGCGCGCCCGCTCAATCGTCGAACTCGTCACCATGGCCTCCACCTTGGCAGACTCTGCACCTCAGATGAGCACTTACCGAACGCGCCATCGGCAAATGCAATTCCTTCTGCCCGCAGGGGTGGGCTAGGCTCCGTGAGGCATCTCCTACAGTCCCCGTGCGGTCCACTCTGTGACGTTGCTTTCCGCTGGTAACGCTACCGCTGTATCTGAATCTGTCGATCCGTGGGCATCATGTTGTGGTTCAAAGGAGCCACCACCCACGGCCTTCAGATCGACGCAGCGTATGGAGCAGTACCATCCCTCCAATGGGTGAAAGACAAATCCGCGGAAACTCATGGATGAGTGGGATATTGGCCGGGAGCGCGAGGTCGGCGACGGCGTCAAGCTTCTCGTCAATAGGCAACAAAACGGGCGACGGTTCGGCGAATATTAGACAGCGCCAGGTGCTCGATCGCAGTTAAGTTCTTGATTGATTTGCGCGCCCGGACGGATTCGAACCGCCGACCACCTGGTTCGAAGTCGCATAGATGATTTTATAGGTTCTTATTTTTCAACCACATAGCAGGCCCGCCCTCACTCGAAATAGGCACCGTAGCGCATGAAAAGGCATCAAACGCTACGTTTTCGCTACGGTGTCCGAGAGTTGTGACGAACTCTCGACCCAAGGTCCGCCCGGTATCCACGCGAGTTTGAGCATCGCGCTGCCCCGCGCAGCGGTAATGATCGGCTCGAGAAACGCCGCGATGCGAACCACGACATCGCTCAGCTGCGGAGGCGCCGAGTTCAGTCCACTCTTCCCCAGGAAGCCCCGCCACTGCGTTTGTTTCGCAGGTATCGCGGCGAATGCCGGCGTCATCGCAAGTGGAAGAGACTCGGGAATTGGGGTGCGTCGGCGCTCAAAGGTTGCCCGCACGGCGCGGGTAAGAACATCTCCCTCGAAGGGACGATTTTCCGACAGAGCATGAATGTCGAAGAAATCCCTCATGCGGCTGTTTGCTTCACCCAGCATGACCATCGCATGCAGCTTCTCCGCGATCGCAGTCTCCGGGCGATAGGCCTTCAACCGCGCCCGCGGAAATTCGAGCAGACTTGGATACTCCAGCCATTCCGGTTCTGGGACTACGGCATCACCGATCCCGACATCGACCTGCACGTGAAGGCGGGCATTGCCCAACCGGGCCTGAATCGTCGCTCGCAAACCGCCGTATGCATCCTCCTGACGGATCGGCGCAATACGTATCGATGACGGCAGATATTGCAATCCGTCGGGATCAACGTCAACGTTACAGACATCAGTGAAGATTCTCAGCAGCGATGCTTGCGACACTTCGCCGAAGCCCAGCAGATCGGCATCCCGCGTCGGGCGAATCGTCTCGCCGAGCCATACCAACATCAGCAGTGCGCCCTTGAGCACGAAGCGGTCTGCATACTTCGAGCGGGAAAGACGATAGAGAAACCGTTCGGCTGCATATCGCGCGAGTACGACATTCGGATCGATACCGGTCGCCTTGGCGTGCTGAACAAGGCGCACCTGAACCGATACCGGCAGACCCTCTGACGCATCGGTCATGCGGCGAGCGCCTCGAGATAAGGCCGCATCACACGCTCGACTCGGCAGACTCGGGCGTAAAAGTACATCTTATCCATGGTGAACTGCCGCGCCCGCCAGGCCTCGCGCAGAGCCTCAAGAGCCACGTCGAGACCGATTTTGTTGCGGTACTTAAAGGTGTCGGCGATCGTCTTGGCAGCGTTGTACACGCGAACCGTCTCGCCTTCGACGCGGTGAGTCTCTATGCCTTCAGTCAATGCGTCGCCGCCGAAGCGCACAACGTGTAGACGCGGATACCGCAGCGACGGGCGGCGGCTGCGACGATCGAGCGCGATCCAAACCTCGTGCGGAAGTTGCGTGCCGATTTGATGAAAGCTCAGCGCCGACAGCAGACAGATCACCGCCTTCGGCGCCGCTGCGGCAACGAGTGCGAGACCGTGATGCTCCGTCACCGGGGCATTGGGCAGCCGGTAACGTCCCCGTGCAACGCGTTCGAGAGTCCCGGCACGAACTAGTCGACTCAGAGTCTGAGTGTGGATATTCGCTTCTGCGACTTCCCGCCTAGACACCGAGCCATGCCGGCGGGCGAGACGAAGCAGGCGAGTCGAGGAGGTAGCGATTGGCATGTGGCAAAGTGTAGACATTTACAAATAAATGTCAACGTTTCGCCACGCGAAGTAATACTTAAGGCACGGCACGAAACAACGGCCGCAATCGCGTCTTTTCTCGCCCCGATCATCTGTTTGCCGGTTCATGCGTGTCTTCGATACTGCGATGGTGACGTCAATCATCGCCATAAGACTCCCTGCTGCGCTTGAGAAATTCATAGCTTCGCAAGTACGCGAGGGCCGGTATCGCAGCCGCGAAGCCGCCATCGTCGCCGCGGTCCTGCATCAAAAGCAACGCAGCGAGCAGCTCGCCTGGTTGCGCACCGAAATCCAAAATGGCCTCGACTCGGGACCAGCCGGTGAACTCAATCTTGAAGGGATAATCCGGCGCGGGTGTCGTCGGCTCGCCGCTCGCACTCGCCGGGCGAACAGTTAATGCCGCCTCACGGGCGGCAGGCGGCCAACAGCGGGCGGTGGCGGTTCCAAAATGACTACCGCTAAGCAGCCGTTCGCAGCCTACGGTAAGCTAACGCCATGATTTTCGCATTCTCAGGATGCTGTCAGTCGCCTAACTTATAGTTAGGCAACAGGAGCTGTTCGGTGGCAACGCATAACCCTTTGAATCTCACGATCCTATTCGCGGTGTGGGTTCTATTCAGCGTCTGCGCAACGACAGGACTGGCCTTAATTCGTAACGCGAGGACCAAGCTAACTCTGTACCGGCTAATTGCGTTAGCTGCGGGTCCGCTTGGCCTTTGGACCGTTTGGCAACTGCCCGGGACTACCCGTGATCTGGTAACCGCAGGTATCACGATCACGCTACTTCTGGCGTTGAATATTGGTCTTGTACGCGTGTGCGACAGATGCTCGGCGATTGCATACCCACGCTCATTTACTCGGGCTGCGTACTGCTCTGATTGCGGGGCACCCATCAGGACATCGGCCAATACTTCGAAGGCTTCAGAGTAGCGGTGTCGCCCGGCGTCGTTCAACGTAATCGTTAGACGCAATATGAAACGCACACGTTCTGTTTTTAAGACCATTGTCGCTCCGATTGTCATCGCAGTCGTTTTTGTCCCGACACTTGCGATTGCGGTATGGGAGGTGCTTCATGGCCGTGGTGCCGCCGTCTATACAAACGTCTATGGTTTGGCCATTCATTACACGTCGCTGTTGATTATGGTTGCCGCACTCATCTTTACCCTGGCGATCGCATATATCGCGCGCCTCGTCTACTTTTGGCGCTATGGGCGTGGCGAGGTGACCGAGCTCCAACCGCGGACGGCATATTCCGACCCAGGGGACAGTAAGTGAATTCGTTCTGCAAATGAAGAAGCCATCCATTCAGATGCGAGCGCGAATTGCCACCATGCTTTGCCGCGGCATCGGATGCCTGGTCCTGGCCACTGGCATATTGGGCATCGTGGTTGGCTTTATTAATCCGCATGACCGAATCGGTCCTTTTGCTGGAGGTGCAATCGCAGTCGTTCTCGGTTGCGCCTTCTTGGTCGCGAAGCCAATTACAGCTGAGCAGCTTTCTTCTGGAATTTCCGATTTGTGATGTACAGCAGGTCTAGCTCATGGTTCGAGCGAATTGCAGATCAATCGATGATTGAGAAAAGGTGCCTTCGCATTAGGTTAGCGCAAGCGCGTGTCGCCCAACCTCATCGTTAGACGACATGATTCCAACATCCGACAAGTCATTGCCGATCCGCCTGGATTGGTGGCGCTTCATACTGCTTTCGCTTGTGATCGCTGGCATTCCAACGGCCCTCGTTCTAATTTCTGGTGTTCATCGCCGCAGCCCAGGTGTTGCAGTGGCCGTGGCCACCTCCGTGGTTTCCATGCTTGTGTTCTTCGGACATCGTTTTCGCTCCCTGCGAGCCGAAGTTGAGAGCGGTCGTTTCTCGACTGATGAATTTCGCAAGGATCCGCGCAGCTACATCCGTGGCCCCATCTGGACATTCAGAATTTGGATGGCCTGCACAATTGCGCTCATTTTCGCGATAATCATCTATTCGGCGCTTGTGGTCAAAGTCGTCTAACAATCGGCGTGAGCGATCCGGGGCGCACATTCGTGCCGCCGCAAAGCCGCCGGTCGCCATTGACTCGTTGGGGTCGACACCGGGCAATACAACAAAAGTCGGCTATGTCTTGACGCTTAATGGGCGAGGATCTTACTTCAGGCCTCGCCGCTTAAGACGCGGCAGTGTCGTTGTGTACCACAGCGCTACGGCAACAAGCGCGCCACCAACACAGGAAACGAAGACAATCCAGATTCCCTCAGCTACTGTCAGAGTTCCGTCCGAATAGTCAAGGTAGAGAAAGAGCAAGGTTTCACCGATGGCAAAAGCCCCACCCAGAAAAACCAGATGGCCCACTAGCGATTTGCTTGCCCACCTCACGAATCTTATTGGCAAATTCAATAGTGACTCCAAACCGCCGCCTGTGCCGTCTCGACTATGCTCTTATGAGGCAGTATATGACGCGTTTCCGTCTGCGCGCCAACGCGACAGTCACTGATACGCAGTCGGCCAAAGCGAGTCACTGGTACTTTCGATATGCCATCTCCGTAGCGGACACTGCCGATTGACGCACGTCCGAGGGCGCTTGGAATCGCTATGCTGCCGGGACTTCGCCGTTAAGTTCGTTCGAGACCATGAAACGACGCATCCGAAAGTTGCTCATCATTTTGGTCGGATTGCCGCTGTCGGTTGTCCTGCTAATTTTGATAATCGGATCGCCCTTTCACTTCTATCGGGGCATTTCACCCAAAGCAATGCGCATGTTCTTGGGCTCAAACTTGCCACCAGGAACTCCAATCTCGAAAGTAATCGCTTTCCTGGATGCTCACAACATCGAGCATTCGCAACCCTCCGTTCAAAGCCATGATATCGGGGCAATTAGGCGCAATACGTGCTGGGCCGTTCTCGTCGAGTGCGACATTGAAATAACGTTTACTTTCGACAATAGCAATCGGCTGCAAAGCACGTCGGTAACCGAGGGATTCACCGGCTTATGAATCATCGCGCATTTTATTGCCGTGGTGACTCTCGTTCGCCAAAGGCATAGAGCGATTTCACAATATCGGTCCGGAAAGCCGCCGGTGGTGAGCGGCGGGTTGGGGTCGATGGCCGACAGATGGCTTCTCCAAGGCAGCCATTGCGCATTGAATACCGACGCTGTCAGGCGTAACTCGCGCGCCAATGAAGCGGCACAGCCCAAGACAGGAATACTCAGCGCGCCATTTCGATTTCACGAACACGTGGTTTGCGAGCGTTCTCTATCAGTTTCGTGGCGATGTACTCCTTCTCGGTTAGAGGCTTGGGCATCCCCTCCACATATCTCCTAATCTGCGCCGCGATCTCGGGGTGCCCTTGGCGAGTAAGTTCATCGCTTACACCCTGCCATCGTCGACGGACTTCCTGGCGCGTGCGGACCAGTTTCGCCTTGCCTGATTCGACTTGAAGTTTCCCCTGCGTTAACTCCTGTGCAACGGCGTTGACCCGTTTTTGCCAATGAGTCGACTCGACTCGTGCTCTTGCCCGATATATGCCGTCCGGCTTCTGAGGGGTTATTTCGCCCCGGATGTAGCGCGGCGTTGCGTTTGCGGCTACTCCCAGTGCCCGAAGGTGGCTTGCGAACTCTGCTCGCCATTGCCGGAGCGTGGCTTTTCGAACGTACAGCCGCTGCCCCTGCTCGCTTCTGGCCTTGAGAACCAGGTGGACATGCGGGTGAGGCTCATCGGTATGTAGAGCCATCACATACCGATGCTTGAGTGCAAACTCTTCCCTGGCGAAATTCCGCACCGCCGCCTGGACCTTCTCGGGCGGCGTCCCGGCGGGCATAGAGAATATGAGTTTTTAGACGAGCCTTGGCGGCTGCTTTGGCTTATTGGGGGTCAGATTGATCCTGCCGCGTGTCTCGATCAGATCAAGATTCCATTCATCCTTTAGGGTGTTCGCGACCTGCTCACCTTGCAGGATCTCCCCGTCATCGGTCTCAAGTTCCACATCGCCCTTCCGACCGATATAGCCAAGATGTCCCTGGACCGCTTTTGAGCTGCTCGAGCCTGTATTGATTACCTTGAGCATGACTTCGGGGGTCCGTCCCACGGTGCGGGTAATCTGTTCGATTTGTCCTATCGAGAGTGACTGCCGGCGGCTGGGGCCGCCGCGTCCGTAGCTGATGAAGTCGAAAAGCGGTTCTTCCTCGCTCATCTGGGATCCTCATACCCTTGCTCCCAACTCTTGGCGTTCGCCTGGAGCAATTTCTTGGTATCGACGCGCAGAGCCTCGCAGATCTTGAACATGTATCTAAATTGGTTTGACTCCGGGTCGTTTACCCGCTCTCCCCGGTTTACCGCCCGAGCGATCTGATTGATATTTCTGCCCTGCTTGCTGAGCTCCGTCACGATTCTCTCCAGAGTCAGCCACTCAGCCTTCGGTAGCGGCGCAAGGGATCTCAGGTGGGAGCGGGTCAGGACCGACACGTAGGTTGCCGCAGCCATCCCCCGCGCCGCCGCCCGCTCGCGCAATAACATCTGATCGTCGGGGCGGATCCGCACCGTCAATCGCGAGCCCCGTGAGGCCCGCTCTGCCTCCCCAGGGGTTCCTACCTCTGCGGCGCCAGCGCCCTGCAGCATGAGCTCGACCAAGCGCTTCAACAGTGCCGAATCGGACAAGCCCTGGTGACGCGCAACGGCCGCGAAACGATCCTTCGTCTCCTTTGTCACCCAAGTCGTGAGATGTGTTCCATTAAGCGAAACTCAAACAGGACCGAATCGGTGCCTTATGCAATTTATTTAAACTATCAAGATGGGAATGCTGTCGCCTAGCCCCAAAGGGTCACTCCAAACCTGAGCCTCCGAGAGTTTGCGATGTTGTCTGTCATTCATAGACTGGGGCTTGCGAATGCGATCGAGCACCGGAGTCCCCTCATAGGAATCAGCATGGGTACCATCTTCAAATACGCTCCTCCCGGGACGGCTTGACGCGCTTCGCGCCTTGAAGGGTGCTACTCAACCATGCCCACATCAACTCAAAGCGCGAAGGACATCCTAGGCTCGTCGCCATTGGTGGCCATCGACAACGAAGCCGCGGCTAAGTTGATCGTTGATCCCCCGCTCCCTGACCAGTTGGCGAGAGGGGCTGTGTTCATCCAGTACCGGACGGAGAACATGCGGATCGTCCCGGTGTTCGGTCGCGGCGCTCTATCCGTGTCGCCGCGTGTTGGCCACATCCACATCACAGTGGACAACGCCCCTTGGCACTTTATTGATGCGAGCGGCGAGACTGTGGTCGTGGTTGGTCTACATCCTGGCGCCCACACGGTATTGATTCAGTTGGCCGACCCGACTCACCGGGTGATCGTCAGTGAGACGGTTCGCTTCACGATACCGGAGCCGACGTAAGGCCGACGCCTCGGTATCGCGAGGTCCATGGCCGGAACTCAGACGTGAAGTGGCGCGGCAATTCAAGATGGCATCACAGATTCTGAATGCTGCTCCTGAAACGCAACACCAAGCGGATGGAAGTGTCGCTCGCTTCGCACACTATTGAGACGAAACTCGTCGCGAGCCCGCTGCTGGGATAGCAAACCTCGCCTTTCCACCACAGCGATCGCCTGCGTTCGGCTCTCTACCTTCAACTTGTCGAAGGCCGACTTAAGATGCGACTTGACCGTGCCGACGGCAATTCCCAGTTGCCTGCCGACCGCTTTGTTGCAAAGTCCTTCGACCACCAGACGTAGCACTTCTTCCTCTCGCGAGGTCAGCGGTTCGAGCGAAATGCTCTCCGCGAGCCGTGTCGCCACCTGCGGGCTTAAGTAGCGCGCGCCGCGATGCACCACACGCACGCCTTCCACGAGTTCCTCGAGCGAACAGCCGACCAGCAGATACCCGCGCACGCCTCGTTCAAGGGCGCTGCGAATCTCCCATTCACGATCGATCCCGGCGATTACCACCACTTTAGGTCCCATTGTGCGGCTCGGACGGCCTGCGATTGTTTCGGCCAGCGCGACGCCTTGGGAATAGTCTGCAATCACCACATCGGCTGAGTAGGGCAGCGCTGAGTTGGACGCTGCGCAAACTTCGAAATCGGCACGGTTGTTGAAGGCAACGGATAACCCGGCGTGGGCGACCGGATCTGCGTGTAGGACGAGTATTCGAATTCGATCGGTCAGTGACATGATTCCGCCTCCCAGTTGTGAGTTTCTCAAGGCGCCCCAGCGTGCCATCATTCGCCCAACCAAGAGCCCTTAGGCTCCGACAATAGTCGTTGGTTAGTTGTGCTGAAAACCCTATTTCGTGGAATTCCATCTCACTCGATCGTGTTATCGCGGCATCGCTGCACCATGTGAGTGCGCGATAGACTTAGCAATCAACCGGTCTATGTCTCGGTTTTTGGCAAGCGATGATGCTTGATTTAAGCTTAGACCTAAGGGGCGGATGTGAGCAGCCCTCACAATCGAGAAGCACCTTCTCGAACACTGACGAGGCAACGGGATGGATCGCCTGGAAGCGATGTCGATCATAGTTGCGGTTGCTGAAACCGGCAGCTTCTCCGCAGCTTCTCGTCGCTTGAAGACCCCAGTCGCGACCGTGAGTCGCAAGGTTTCCGATCTGGAAGCGCGACTCAAAGCCGAACTATTTCAAAGGTCATCACGGCGAATGACACTGACCGATGCGGGGCGTTCCTATATCGAGGCTTGTAAACGCATCATCGAACAAGTCGATGAGGCGGAACGGGAAGTATCCGGCGAGTACAGAGTTCCCAAAGGGGATTTGGCGGCGACGGCTCCCTGGGGGATCGGACACATGCATTTATTGCCGATTGCCGTTGAATTCTTGAGCCTTCACCCGGAGATCACCCTGCGGCTGGTCTTGACCGATCGCGTAGTCGACATGGTCAAGGAAAACATCGATGTCGCTATGCGGATCGGCGTTCTACCAGATAGCAGCATGATCGCGGCCCGCATCGGCGAAATTCGGGTCGTCGTGTGCGCAAGTCCTGCCTATTTGGCCGCCCACGGGAGTCCCAAAGTGCTGGAAGACCTCAGCGGTCATGAATGCATCACCGTCGACGAACTGGCCACTCCGACCTCCTGGAAGTTCTTAGTGAACCATCGGCAAGTCGTCATGCCCATCCGCTCGCGACTGTGCGTAAGCACTTCCGAGGCCGCCATTCAGGCGGCTATCGCCGGCGCCGGACTGGCTCGGGTCATGTCATACAAAATGGAAGCAGCGAAGCGCGCGGGAGCGCTCGAAATCGTGTTGGACCCGTTCGAACAAGAGCCTCTGCCCGCGCACATCGTTTACGCGCCCCGGACGCAAATGCCGCTCAAGCTGCGCACGTTTCTCAACTGGGTGACGCCGCGCCTCAAGGCGCGACTGACACCGAAGCTGGATTAGAACTGAAGAGCGGCAGCGCTGGGTTATTGAACTAAGTGTGGTCGGCCTGACATCGCCACTGCCGAAGGCCCCGAGCGGCAGTCCTGGAATTCGATGTGGTTAGAGCGCCGGCGGGGGATGGCGCTGATCGTGATCACCATGGCCACGCAATTGGCGCCGTTTATCGTGCCTTCACTTCATCCATCTTCCTGGCCAACTCGCCCGGGGTGAGAATCCCTTTCTGAAACAAGATATTGGCAAATGCCACTATCCAGCGCTCGTAATAGCTTAAGTGAGCAATCACCTCGGACCCCAACGACTCCACTCCCCTTCGCTTCTCTTCCGTGTTGATGATCTTGTGATAGTCAAGAACATCAGCAAGGGCATGGCAGCGCTTTTCCCAGGGTTCGAGCTCGTGATCGATGCGCTCAATAGCCGGCGCCGGCTGTCCGCCGATGTCATTCGGCAATTGTCTGACGAGATCTTCGGAATGAATCATGCGCTTGATCTCCCTGAATCGACGCTCGCCTCGACCACTCCGATCATCGCGTCGCGCGTAACGAGCGCAGCCAGTTGTGCTTCGTCAAAACCTTCAGTGCCGGCCGGCCGCTTTGGCAGGACGAGGTAGCGAACCATGGCCGTGGAGTCACTCACCCGTATCTCCACGTCCTCTGGAATGATGGTGCCGAACTCGGCGAGAACTGCACGCGGCTCTGACACGGCTCGCGCGCGATAGGGCTTTAGTTTGTACCAATCGGGCGGCAGCCCCAGCACTGGGCGCGGATAACAAGAGCAAAGCGTGCAAACGATGAGGTTATGGACTTTATCCGTGTTTTCAAGAACGATGAGCCCGGTGTCGTCATAAAACGTAATACCCAGCTCCTCGCAGGCAGATCGCCATCGGCAAGCAATCTGGCGCGAAACGCCGAGTCCGTCCAGGCGCGTGCAACCACTTTGGCGCCGAGCATCGGTGTGCGCGAGTCGATTACTTCGATCTGCCGTCGTATCTCCGCGGCCGTGAACAACTTGCTTGTCGATCAGAAGCTCGCGCACTGCCGTCTCCATGACGTCGTAGTAGCCTAGCGGCATCGAGACATCTGCTTCGATGGCCTGCGTGATCGTCGTGGTTCGTGATCGAGATCATGCCGTTGCTCATGATTCAAATCCTTTCCAACCAAGTTTCAAAGACCTCGATACGCAACCCATCAGTGGGCGAACCCTCGTAGCGAGGCCAAATGTCCGTCATCAGAATTGCTACTCGGTAGTAATGCAGTTTCTGCCCTGCATTGCGGCCAAAGGCTTCTTCTTCATTGTCGATACCACGCGGCTCGATCACTTCCTCCACCCAGCCGGTCTTGCCGCGCAAATAGACGGGCACGCGGTAGTGACCCACTGGCGATCGATTCAAGATTCTCACCGGATCTCCGGGCTGAAACATGGGTGCTTCGCCGCAGGCGAGAACGATGCGTGTCGTGCCGTCCGAGGCAAAGCGAAATTCGTTGTGCATGTCGGTGCTCCGCTGCGGTGCGTTTTCTCGCAACCGACTAGGAGATTAAAGCGGATTCCGAGCGCGGGTAACTATCACAGGAGGGAGGTCAATGCCCCTCCTTAGTCCGGCGGGCTGCGAGCCGCGGCACGTGATTTAAGCCTTGAATCGCCCTCTTAAGGGGTACTCCGTCTCACCACGACAGCATGATGCGCAGGGTTCAGAGCCCACTTAACTTTAACGCCGCTACTCCACTCATCCCGACAGGACTCATCATGAACACAATCTGGTTTCTGAGAGCGGTTGCCATAGCCGCGGCACTTGCAACTCCGTTGGCGTCGATTGCGGACCCTGATACGGCACCAATTACGGCCGCCATCAGTCAAGTGCATTACCAAAAAGCGAAAGTCGACGGTGTCGAGATTTTCTATCGTGAAGCGGGACCTAAAGGCGCGCCCACGCTGTTATTACTGCATGGTTTTCCGACCTCGTCGCAAATGTTTCGAGGTCTCATTCCGCTGCTGGCCGATAAGTACCATGTGATCGCTCCGGATTACCCGGGCTACGGGTTCAGTGACATGCCGGATCGTTCCAAGTTCGCGTATACCTTTGATAACGATGCCAACATCATCGAAAAACTGACGCGCCAGCTTGGCATCAACCGCTATGCCTTGTACGTAATGGATTACGGCGCACCGGTCGGCTTTCGGCTCGCCGCCAAGAATCCGGAAAAGGTCACTGCGCTTATCATTCAAAACGGCAATGCGTATGACGAAGGTCTCTTGACCTTTTGGGATCCCATCAAGGCTTACTGGAAGACCGGAGCGTCGAAGGAGAGAGAGGGATTGCGTTTTCTAACCCAAGCCAAAGCGACTTATTGGCAGTATACAAACGGCGTTCCGGACACATCGCTGGTGAGCCCGGATGCGAGAACAGTCGATCAGGCATTGATGGATCGTCCCGGCAACGCCGAGATCCAGCTCGACATGCTGTACGACTATCGAACCAACCCGCCGCTCTATCCGAAGTGGCAGGCATACTTCAGGGCCCACAAACCGCCCACCTTAATCGTGTGGGGCAAGAACGACGAAATCTTTCCGCCGGCCGGCGCGTGGCCTTACAAACGCGATCTGCCGAATGTGGAAATTCACATGATCGACACGGGACATTTTGCGCTCGAAACCAACGGGGCGGAAATCGCGGCGTATATGCGCGAGTTTTTGAGTCGCGTAGTACCTGCGGGCTAAAATCCCGGCATACTCAAGCGGGTGCGACGAGTTCCACTCGCCGCACCCGAATTACGAGCCTAGCCCCATCGCCCTCGGCTCGTCTCGGTAACTTATTCGTTTCCATTCGCAGGATCACCAGATGGCCCGAGCATTTGCCGATATTGCCTTCACCCCGTCCGTCAAAGCCGCCCAATCGCGGTACGGCAGCCGGCGCGCAAACGAGCGCATGGAGAATGCCAAGGATCGCGGCGATGAGCTAACACAAGACGAGATTGAGTTCATCGCGGCGCGCGACAGCTTCTATCAGGCCACGGTAAGCGAAACGGGATGGCCCTACGTTCAATTTCGCGGTGGTCCTCAAGGGTTCCTCAAGGTAATCGACCAAAAAACCATCGGCTATGCCGACTTTCGCGGCAATGTCCAATATGTGAGCGTTGGGAACCTCAACGCTGATGGGCGGATCGCGTTGATTCTGATGGACTATCCGAACCGCCAGCGCCTGAAAATTTGGGGCAATGCGCGGATCGTGCACCGATGAACCGGGCCTTCTCGCTTCGCTGCGAGTCGAAGGCTACAAGGACCGAGTTGAGCGCGGCGTCGTCATTTCGGTCGCGGCCTTCGATTGGAATTGTCCGCAACACATCACACCGCGCTTCACCGAAGGGGAAGTGAACGCCGCAATTGCACCGCTTGTGGCGGAACTCGAGAGCCTGCGGGCGCGGGTAAAACCGGAATAGGCAAAGTTTTGATTCACGTCGCCGAGGTTGACGAGGAAAAGGCGGCGCTTTAGCACCGCCTTTGGTCCCGATCAGCCGCAGCCAGGGTTGGCTGGTTGCGCATCGATCACTCTCACACGTCCATATAGACCAGCTGGATGAAAAACGCCGGGTTGATGAGAAAGTCGCCGTACTTGGCATCGAAGGCGGCGGTCGGTTTGGCCGCTACTGTTTCCGCGAGCGTCTTGCCTGATTTCTTCAAGCGGGCGACGTTGGCACGCACCGCGACCAACATATCGCGAAACTCGATCAAACCCGCCCGATCGCTGACCGCGCCGTGACCGGGAACGATAATCGTATGCCCGGTGCTTGCATTGATGCACTCATTGACCCAATGGATCAAACCGTCGATGTTACCGCCGGCCCCATTATCGAGAAACGGGTAATGGCCATTCCACCAAATATCTCCCACCTGCAGCACATCGGCATTTTTGAAATAGATGGAGATATCCGTGTCCGTGTGGCCAGGGCCGTAGTGCTTCATCACAATGGTCTCGCCTTCGAAGTCCATGGTTTTTTCGTCTTTGACCAGAATCGTCGGCAGACCACCCTGAGGTGTCGGAGGAAAAAAATAGCCCCACTCGATAACGCGGGTTCCGGAGGTGAGTCGCTTCAAGGTGTTCTCATGGGCAATTATCGTTGCACCCGCGTCGTGAACCCACACGTTGCCATCCGTGTGATCCCAGTGATAGTGGGTGTTGATCAGGTATTTGATGGGCGCCGGACCAATGCCCGCCAGCGCAGCTTCGATCTGCGGCTTTGACACCGCGATCCCAGCGTCGCCGAGCAACTTTCCGCGAGGTGTGTTCAGCACCACGATGTTGCCGCCCGAACCCATGACAACGCTCAAGTTGCCACGGAGCTTTTGAACCGTGATTGTGGGGCTGGCCGCTTCTTTGTTGATCTCAAGAACGGGTGTTGTGACCTCAGCGCGGGCGACATTCGAGAGCGTTAACGCGAACAATACAATCGCGAGGGCGCTAGAGGGCGCGCCGATGAGTACTGGTTGAACTTTCATTGTGGCCTCGAGTAATGGAAGTGGATGATGCAGCCTGAGTGTCGCCGCCAGCCATCGCATCGCGCGTCCCGCGTCGGTCCGATTTCCAGCCACTCCAGCGACACGTGCTGCCCTACCACTAACGGCCGATACGAATTAGATCTGTCCCGAAAGTAGGGTCCCGCTCTTACCCCTCTTGGTGTGGCCCGGCGGTCCATCTGCTCCTAACGTTGGCCTATCAAGATCAGCAGACTCGAAGAGCGTTACTTTGAGGAGAATTTGATGCATTTCACCGATTCGGTTGCAGCCATAGCAAATCCGCGCTTTGCCATCTTGAGGTTCATGTTTGCAGTGCTTTTGGCGATTGCGCCAGTCATCGGCCACGCACAGGAGACTCTTATGACCAAGCCCACCGTTGTTCTGGTGCACGGCGCATTCGCCGAATCATCAAGTTGGAACCGAGTCAGCGCGAAACTGTTGGGCAAGGGGTACTCAGTTGTGGCGATCGCCAACCCGCTGCGCAGTGTGAAGGGCGATGCCAGCTATCTCGCCAGTTTGCTTGATTCGATTCACGGGCCCGTCATCTTAGTTGGGCACTCCTATGGCGGTACAGTGATAACTGTCGCGGCCACCGGCAAGAGCAACGTCAAGGCTTTGGTGTACGTGTCGGGTCTAGCGCCAGACCTCGGCGAGACGGCGTCCGGATTGGTTGGAAAATTCCCCGGAAGCACCCTTGGGTCCGACCCTGGCCCCGCCGGTGATCCTGGCCGACGGTGCTAAGGACTTGTACATTTCGCAGGATAAGTTTCACGCACAATTTTGCGCGGACTTGCCCGCTTAACGAGGCCAAGCTGATGGCAGTCACGCAAAGGCCGATTCCCGGAAGCTGCGTTTAACGAACCGGCAGGTGCTCCTGCCTGGAAGAGCATTCCGTCGTGGTTTCTCTATGCAAGTCTGGATAAGAATATTCCACCCACCGTGCACGCGTTCATGGCGAAGCGAGCGGGCGCCAGGGAAACCGTGGAGATTAAGGGTGCATCGCACGTCGTGATGATGTCCCATCCCGATGCGCTGGTGAAGATGATCGAGGATGCGACTAACGCAACGTCAAAATGACGAAATGTTGGCGTTACTCTCTCGCCGTACGCCATGCTCTAAACCAACCGACGCGCCGCGCTCGCAGTACATAGGCGAGCGCAGCGGGAACTCTAAGTTCAATCTCGGTTCCAGCGCTTGGCCGGCTCCAGACTTGGAGCTCCCCTCCGATCTTTTGCGCGCGCTCGCGCATGCCCCTCATGCCCCAATGGCCCGGGCGCCCTGCACCCTCCAAAGCCGTGATGTCGATACCTCGGCCGTCGTCGCGAACGCGGAGGCGAAATTCGGCTTCGGAATAGATGACTTGCGCCTCCACCAATTTGGCCTGCGCATGGGTAAAAGCATTCATCAATGCCTCGCGTCCGATACCATAGCCCTCTTCCCGAATGCCGGGATCGAGATCTTGCGGCTGGCCTTCGACGACGGCGCGAAATTCTACGCGATACTCACGAGCCAGATCTTCCCCGACCGAGGAGAGAGATTGCACGAGATTTCTCGACAGAGCGTCGGAGGTGCGCAGGTCTTGGACTCGATCTCGGGCCTCCGACATCACCTCGTTAGCCCGTTGAAGTGTTTGCTCCAAACCAGCGCGCACAGAATCGCCAGGAGGCAGCTGCTTAGTGGCGGCCTGAAACCGCAGAATCAAGCCTTGAGTACTCTGCAGCAGGGTGTCATGAAGTTCGCGCGCAATCCGCTCGCGTTCTGCGTTCTTGGCGATCAAACGATCTCGAATTCTGGTCGCGAGCTGTCTTAGTCGGGCGAGGTACAGGAAGTAAAGCAGCGCCATGCCAGCGACTACCAATAGAGATTTGAACCAGACCGTTTGATAGAATATCGGCGGAATTTCAAAAAGTAGCGACGATCCCTCGTTGTTCCAATCTCCGTCGCTATTGCAGGCAATGACCCGAAACCGATAGCGGCCAGGCGGCAGGTCGGTGTAGAAGGCGGCGCGCCGAGTGCCTGCGTCGATCCACGTCTCGTCACGTCCTTCCAGCCGATACTTGAATTGAATTTTCTGCGGTACGCGGAAACTCAGAGCGGTGTACTGAATCTCAATGTCTCGAGTTCGTACCGGGAGGACTTGAGCACTATCTACTGCGAATATCTTTCGATCAGCGCTAATCTGTTCCACTCGCACCGGTGGTGGGGCGTGACGGGAAGCTACTTCCGCTGGATCGATCATTTGAATGAACTTGGACGTTGCGAACCACAGACGACCGTCCCGGTCCCTCGCTGCGCGAGGTGAAAAGTCCGCAGTCCCCGGATGCACGCCGTCGGTCTCATCGAAAAGGCGGTATTCGATTTTGCCGGTGGGAGCTGCCAGCCATCGCGTGAAATCAGCATCGGTGATTTCGATCAAACCGCAAGCTGAAGTCAGCCAAATGGCGCTCTTCAGGTCGCGAAGGACTGCGGTCAATCTTGCGCACGGCAACCCTTGCGCTGTGCCCAATAGCAGTCGAGAAGAACCGCGCATTAAAAGCAGGCCCCGTGTCGATGCGGCGAGGATTGTTCCGTCTGCCTGCAGCAGCAGAGCGCGGATCGCGCTTGCGCTGACGGAATCGGCCGGAAACTTTTCCAGCTGACCGTGGTGGTAATGCGCAATCGTCCCGTCTCGATAGCCTAGCCACACTCCGTCGACGGGGTCGGGTGTTAGCGCCAGCGGTGCACCGAAGGACTTAGAATGCAACTCCTCCACCACGACCGTGTCTCTAATCCGAAAGGTTTGGGACCCAGTTTCCGTGGTAACCGCCCACACATCGTTGAGAGCATCCTGCGCGAGCAGCGTGATGACACCCAAATCACCCCCATCGGCCGATTTAACGGCTTTGAGTTTCCCGCGCGAGAACACGTTGAGGGTTTTGTCCAAGCCTATCCAAAGTCGACCCGACCTATCCTCCAGCAACGATGTGACCGCGCGGTCGCGGAACGAGGCACCCTGTGCAAAGACCTGCGGTACATCATCGACTAGCCTCGTCAAGATAGAGGCGCTGATCCATATGCTCCCGTCTCGAGCAGGTAGCACCGCATCAGCATCATCCGTGGGCAGCCCCTCACGCGTCGAGAACACGGACACTGCTAATCGCCGAAAGGAATCGAGGCCTCCTGATGTGCAAACCCAAATGATTCCTTCTCGATCCTCGTAGATGGCCGAGACATGTTTACCTGAAAGACCGTCAGTGGTGCCGAAATGCTCGGCGTTCCCCGCTCGAATTCTGTAAAGTCCCTGGTCCTCAGTGCCGACCCATACGGCGCCCTCTCGATCCTGCATCAGCGATGTCACGCTCCACGTGCTCGTGTCCATGCCCGTGACGTCGACAGGTTGCCACTTTCCGTTGACGAGCGTTCCGAGCCCGAGTTCTTTCCCTGCCCGTCCGATGCCAACCCAGAGCGTCCCATCGCGTGCGGTGAGCAACGCATTCACACCGGTGAGCCCGTTCAAAGGCTTTAAGGCGTCTTGCAGGTAACAGTCGGCGGCTTGACCAGGCAGCCACTGGCACAGTCCATACGAGCTGCCCAGCCAAAAACCGCCTTCGGTTCCCATCTGGATGCTCGTGAAGCTGGTAAATTGCAGGTTCGGCTGTCCGTAACAAGTGACTTGGCTGTGCTGCACGCTGCATACCGTTTCACGTCCGTCCGGGACTCGGCTGAGAGCAGACCAGATCGCACCCTTGTTGTCCTCGGCCAGCGCGATGGGCCTGCCCTCGACCTCATATCGAGAAATGCGTCGGTCGATCACCTGGGCGAGGTGGCTGCTGGCAGCAATCCAGAGGCTGCCGTTCCTCGCGGCCAGGACTTGGTCGATGGGCCAGTTTGCAATCGACCCATCTGGAAAGTTATTCCAGGGAACAAACCGTACGCCGTCAAATCGTACGAGTCCCGCGTCAGTGCCTAGCCATAAATAACCGTCTTTTGTCTGAGCAACGCTGTTGGGGGTGTTAAACAGTCCGTCCTGCACGTGCCACGCACTGTGCGCGTATTGCGTGAGGCGCGGGACGTACGATGCCGCGCGTGCGGAAGGACAGAGGAGAGAAGCCAGCAAGACGACAATTGTCGCCGCGCTGCTGCTTTTGGCGCTAAGAGGTGTGCGACGGCGCAACACGGATTCGTAGTGGCGCATTGAAGTCACACGATGCCGGCATCGCCGGCGGGCTCAGACATCAATGATTCCTCGCTTCAGTGCGATGGTCACCGCGTGAGTGCGGTCGTTTGCGGAGAGCTTGCTCATGATGCTTTTCATATGAGTCTTGATCGTGTCCTCCGACAGAGCCAACTGGTCGGCGACTCGTCGATTAGAGTTGCCCGCGGCAACACGTTTGAGCACTTCTAGTTCACGCGGCGAGAGCGCGTCATCTGTTACATGCGCGGCTAATTCGGCCGCTATCTCACGCGGAATATGACGATGGCCCGCATGTACCGAGCGGATGGCTTCGATCAAATCCGTGCCGATCGTACTTTTCAGCAAGTATCCACTGGCCCCTGCCTTTAATGCGCTTAGTGCTTGTGCGTCGCCTCGGTAGGTCGTGAGCATGACGATGCGTGCATCCGACCACTCGGCGCGAATTGCGATGGTGGCCGCGACGCCGTCCAACTCGGGCATTTGTAAATCCATCAAAGTCACATCTGGCCGAAGCTCTCGAAAGCATTCGATCGCTTCTCGGCCGTTGCTCGCCTCCCTCACAAGCGTCATATCCTTCTCGCCGCCAATTACCGCTGCGATTCCCTCGCGAAGCAGGGGGTGATCATCGACGATCATTACTCGAATCGGCTTCACAGAGATCCCTTGAGTCGCGGTGTGAGCTATTGGCTTGACGAGTTCGTGGTCAATGTCGCTATATCGTAGAACTAGGCGTTTCGGGAGGCAATTGTCGCGTTTCTTCGTCTTGCTTCAGAAACCACCTGGTCCGACTCAACCGACGGATCACCCGATAGTGTTACCGAAATACACCACGGAGGCGGGTTTCTTGACTGTTATTCCCAGCATAGCATTGCGGTCATGCAGAGACTGTTCTCGATGTTTCCGACCGGATGGCCCGGCATCGCGTTGCTGCTGCTTCGTATTGCCTTGGGCGCCAATGTGGCATACGGGATATTGGAGCTACGTGCCACTCTCGATATCGTTTGGGTGCTAGCGTTGCTCGCCACCGTCGCAATCGCGTTGTGCGTCGGTTTGCTCACGCCAATCACCGCGACCTTGGCCGCTTTCATCGAGATTGTCATCTGGCATTTCACCAGCGGGCACGATTGCCGCGCTGCATATCTGCGCGATCTTGGTAGCCGCTGCGCTAGCGATGTTGGGGCCAGGCGCGTACTCGTTGGACGCGAAGCTGTTTGGTCGACGACAAGTCATTTTTCCGCCCAACGACGGATCGGATGACGAATGAGCTCGAACGCCCATTAGCACCGGCGTATAGGCCTTCAGGGATAGAAGATGGGTGCACCTCCTGGGGTGTGCCTGCAGTCGATCCGAGCGGCAACATGACGACTCGCAGGATGCAAGCATCCTCCGCAGGCAAAGGACAACAGGGAAAATCATGACAAACGTACCAGAATCCTCAACGAATCAAACGACCCGGCGCGAGTTGCTTATTGGCGGTGCTTGCCTCGTTGCAGCGGCAACCCTGCCGTCACTGGCCTCGCCACAAGACTCTCACACTTCACGCAATCACCTCAATAGCGGAGCCCATACCATGAGCACAGTAGTCACAAAAGATGGAACGGAAATTTACTACAAGGACTGGGGCAGCGGCCAACCCATCGTCTTCAGCCATGGCTGGCCTTTGAGCGCAGACGCATTCGAAGATCAAATGTTCTATCTGGCCTCACGGGGCTATCGCTGCATCGCCGCAGACCGCCGCGGCCACGGCCGGTCGAGCCAACCTTGGTATGGCAACGATCTGGATACTTATGCGGATGACCTGGCTGAGTTGACTGCAAAGCTCGATTTAAAAAATGCGATTCACGTCGGGCATTCAACCGGCGGCGGCGAGGTGGCACGCTACATTGGGCGCCACGGAACCAAACGCGTCGCAAAAGCCGTCCTGATAGGCGCCATCCCGCCGGTGATGCTCAAGTCGGCAGCGAATCCCGGTGGCTTGCCCATCGAGGTGTTCGATGGCTTGCGGGCCAGCGTGCAGGCCGACCGCTCGCAGTTCTGGAAGGACTTGAGTCTGCCGTTCTACAGCTACAACCGTCCGGGGGCCAAGGTCTCCGAGGGTGTGCGCGAGTCGTTCTGGTTGCAAAGCATGATGGCTGGCTTTCCCGCATCGTACTTTTGCATCAAGGCGTTCTCGGAAACTGATTTGACCGAGGATTTGAAGCGATTCGACGTCCCGACTTTGGTGCTTCACGGTGATGATGATCAGATCGTGCCGTACGCGGATTCGGCACTGCTGTCATCGAAAATCATCAAGAACGCCAAACTCGTCATCTACAAGGGTGCTCCGCACGGCATGTGCACGACCCTCAAGGACCGTGTGAACGAGGAGTTGCTGGCCTTTATCAAAACCTGATCGGCTCCGAACGAGTTAGAAGCAAAGAGAGGTTTGCCTTGAGCGAATCAGCGTTGCCAATTCCGGGTTACGCCTACGGAAATGGGGAAATTCGGCGGTCTCCCGTCTCAATCCCGCAATTGACGCAATTGCAAGTCACTGTGGGACTCTCGGATGAAGATCGCCGATATCTGCAGATGGCGGGAGAGGTACTGGCGGATCAGACCCGGCAGATTGTCGATCACTGGCGCAGTGGCATCATCGCCAGCATCCCGAACCTGGCGAGGCACTCGCGGTCGCCGGATGGGGCTGCGCTCCCAGATTACCTATCTCGCAGCAATCGTCGTTTTGAACAGTGGATTTTGGACACTTGCTTTCGGCCATACGACCAGGAGTGGCTGAACTATCAACATGAAATCGCTCTGCGGCATACCAGCGTCAGGAAAAATCGAACTGATGATGTGGAATCCACGCCCTACGTGCCGCTGCGCGACATCATCGCTTTCACTGCGGTGATGAACGAGACCATCAAACCGTATCTATCAGCGAAGGATCACAGCGCCGAGGAAGTCAATCAAATGCATCAGGTGTGGTGCAAGTCCATGCAACTGCAGTTGGCACTTTGGACGAAGAGTTACTCAGAGACTCCGCAGAGCATGCGGGAGTGGTAGCTGCCAGAGCCCTCGCGTCCGGTCCGATCGGCATCCATGGATTATTCGGAGAGCGGTAAATGCAACGACTGAGTGGAAAAATAGCGTTGATTACGGGGGGCTCAAGCGGCATCGGCCTTGCTACCGCCAAATTGTTTGTCGCGGAGGGAGCACTCGTCATCATCACGGGCAGACGTGAGAGGGAATTGAATGCCGCGGTTGCCGAATTGGGCGAAGCCGCCAGTGGGGTTCAGGTCGATGCCGGCGAATTAGCCGATCTTAATGGTCTATTCGCGCAAATAAAAGCAATTCACGGTCGCTTGGATATTGTGTTTGCTAACGCAGGCGTTGGGCAATTTGTTCCCTTGGGTAACATCACAGAGGAGCATTTTGATCGTACCTTCGATGTCAACGTCAAAGGAACCCTATTCATGGTGCAGGAGGCCCTTCGCCTCATGCCGCGACGGCGCATCGATCGTCTTGAATGCGTCGATTGCCTCAATAAAAGGACTGCCGGCATTCAGTGTCTATTCGGCTTCGAAAGCCGCGGTGCGATCCTTTGCGCGGGGCTGGGCCGTCGATTTGAAGGCACGGAACATCCGAGTAAACGCTATCAGTCCAGGAACGGTGCCAACACCGGGATACGACAAACTCGGACTGTCGCCGGAGCAAATGAGGGGCTTTCTGGCCTCGCAGAGCGTTGCCATTCCATTAGGAAGGCTCGGCTCAGTCGAGGAAATCGCCAAGGCGGTGCTTTTTTTGGCGTCCGACGAAAGCAGTTACGTCAATGGGATCGAGCTTTTTGTGGACGGTGGAATTTCTCAGATCTAAAGCAGCGCAGTGAAATGATCCTTCACATTTTTGACCGTTCCGACGATGGGTACGCCAAAGGAGAGGCAGTCATGAAACGGATCGGATACATGCTGGTTGCGGTCATGTCGCGCTGATGGCGGCGATTGACCTTCTCGAGCCTAGCGCCGGTGCATGCCGTGGGAGCGGACGCGCCGGTTTTCGACGTCAAACTGCCCGTCGGGCTATCGCGACTGGCGGCTGATTTCTGTAGCGCATGAAGAAGGCAAACTGAATGACATTCGAGCCATTTTAGGGAACGATATTGCGATCAAAGCTTATCGTGAAGGAAAACTGCCCGTTTCCGGATGGCGCGATTATCGCGCGGTTGGCTTGGCAATACGTCCCCTCCGAGGAAAATAATAAGGCTTTTGGTCGCACACAATCATTCGTGGCGGGTGATCCTACGAACGTTCAGTTCATGGTGAAAGATTCAATGAAATACGCCGCGACTGGGGGCTGGGGGTTCGCTCAGTTTAACGACGGCAACCCGATCGATGAGACTGGACTCACCGGGTGTTTTGCCTGTCACGTGTCCGTCAAGAGTCGTGACTTTGTGTTCGCACACTACAAACGCTAACTTCTAATGGACGCAGCTGTATTAATCGGTGTCGCATTGGGCATGCGCCACGGTGTCGATGCCGATCACCTTACTGCCATTGATGGTTTGTGTCGGATCAAACCTCGCGTGACCAATGGATTATATTTTGCCCTCGGGCATGGATTGTTTGTGTCGCTGCTGGCTGTGGGGGTTGGAGCGACGATCGCAAGCCGCGTTGAATTTCTGGGCCCATGGTTGCTAATCGCCATCGGCCTAGTCAGCCTCTATCGATTGCTGCGCCGTCCGGCGTCCGCCGTCAGGCCCAGCGGGCCCATCATCGCTCAGCCATTCCTGCTTGGAATGTTGCTTGCCGCGGGCTTTGAAACGGCCTCACAGCTGTCCGCCTTAGTTCTTGTCACGCGCACCAACACGTGGGAACTTGGGGCTGCTTTCTGTGGGGGAATGATTCTCGTCGATGGGCTTGACGGCTACCTGGCAGCGTCCACTCAATCGATGGCCACTGCGGGATCAAGTAGAGCCAAATTCGCCTCGACAGCCCTCGGCATTGTGGTCGTTCTAGCTTCATTCGGCCTCGCGTCCGTTGAGCTTCTGCATGTTGATATTGATCGATATGCGCTGCCTATCGGCATGGGGCTCTTCCTGACTGTTCTTGCCATGCGTGTGTGGGCCAGAGCCCGGATTTGAATCGCGACGAGCACCTGCCATCGCATCTATTCGGTCTGGACTTGCGCGGCATCACGTTCTCGCATCCGCTTCGTTTGAGTTTCGCTGAAAATAGAGCGAAACCCAAACCAACTTTCTTGCGATTCTCTGAGACAATTTCCATTACGTGACGACTTGCCCCTAAACGGCCGGAACCACAGGGTTCGTAAGGTCGTCGATGATCGAACATGGCCCCTCATCTCGTGCGCTCTCAGGGCGAACGAGCCGTCCGGCGGAATCGTCCCGGTTTTTGCCGCGATTTATTCGGTTGCGCGACGCGCCGTCGTATCTCGGCATGGACAAAAATCGCTTCAATCGCGACGTTCGCCCGCTCCTCGACGTGATCCCGATCGGCACGCAGGGGATCGCCTTTGACCGGCTTGACCTCGATTCCTGGGCCGACGACTATAAGAGCCGCAACGGGCATCCCGCGGCTCAACCTGAAAGGGAAAAGCTATGGGAAACCAAAGAACGTCGGGTCTCACCAAACGAGGTGGGATCTGGCACATCGATAAAACGTTCCGAGGAGCACGCATTTGCGAAAGCACTGGAACAAGCGACCTCCGGCAAGCCCAAGAGTATCTCGCGAAGCGCGTAATCGAGCTTCGCGAAACCAGAGCTCTACGGCGCGCGCGAACTTCGCTCGTTCCGGTCCGCGGCGACGAAATACCTGCAGGAATATGGCTACAAGAGGCGCATCAAGGACGACGCGCTGCACTTGAAGCAGCTCGATGCCTTCATCGGCGAGATGGAGCTGAAACAAGTGCACATGGGAAGCCTGCAGGAGTTCATCGCGCAGCGGCGGCGGGATGGCGTCAAGACCAAGACTCTGAACCTGGCGCTCGGCGTCGTGCGCAGGGTCCTAAATCTTGCCGCCTCCGAGTGGATGGATCGACAAGGCAAAACCTGGCTGGAAACGGCACCGAAGATCAAGCTGTTTTCAGTCAAGGACGCCCGGCCGCCCTATCCGCTCGACCCGCGAGGAACAGGCGCTCTTGTTTCAGGAGTTGCCCGACCATCTCGCTCGCATGGCGATCTTCAAGGTGAATACGGGTTTGCGAGAGCAGGAAGTTTGCGGACTGAAGTGGGACTATGAGGTGAAAGTGCCGGAACTCGATACATCCGTGTTCATCATTCCAGGCGAGCGCATCAAAAATGGCGAGGAACGCCTCGTCGTGCTCAATCGGGTCGCGAAGTCGGTCGTGGAGAGCGTTCGCGGGCTGCATCCAGCCTACGTATTCGTGCACACCCACAAGAAAGACGGTGATTCAGGGCCGGTGACCAAGATGAACAACACGGCCTGGAAGGCGGCTCGCGAACGCGCGGCGAATGCTTGGGCCAAAGAGCATGGAGAAGCGCCGCCGGCGGGATTTCGAAGCATTCGCGTCCACGATCTCAAACACACCTTCGGCCGCAGACTGCGCGCGGCGGGTGTGTCGTTCGAGGATCGTCAGGATTTGCTCGGGCATCGCAGTGGTCGCATCACGACGCACTACTCCCAGGCGGAGCTGACGAACTTGATCGAGGCCGCGGAGAAAGTGTGCGTCGCAGAGTCCCGCAAAAGTCCCGCAACCACCTGGCTTCGGCGCAAGACGAGTGGCGGCGGAGGCGCTAACTCATCTGATCTAGTTTAACTTTTAGCGCGCGCCCGGACGGATTCGAACCGCCGACCACCTGGTTCGAAGCCAGGTGCTCTATCCAGCTGAGCTACGGGCGCCCGCGCGCAGTGTAGTGCTTCGCGAGGCGATTCGGAAACCTCACGAGCGCCACCCGCCACCGAAGCCGAATCGACCTGAAAACTTAAATGGCTGCGATTCGCCCCGCGAGAAAGCGGCGCTCCGGCTCCAGCGTCGCGGTTTTCAACGCGGTTGCGTAAGCCACCCGTGCCTCGTCAAAGCGCCCGAGTTGCTGCAGAAAACGGCCGCGCGCCGCATGCAACAGGTGATACTGCATCATCCTGCCGCGGGCTGCGAGTGAATCAACCAAATCCAGTGCCCGGGCCGCGCCATCAACCATGAGAACGGCAACGGCGTGGTTCAGTTCGATCACGGGCGTCGGTTGCAGCCTGAAGCAGCACTTCGTATAACCCTACGATCTGCGGCCAGTCGGTGGCCTGCTTGTTTTCCGCCCTGACATGCAAGGCGGCAATGGCGGCTTGCACGGCGTAGGGACTCACCTGCCCTGGAATGGTCAGGGCCTTGTCCACGAGAATGAGGCCTTCTTCGATCTCGCGCCGATCCCACTGCGAACGATCCTGGTCATCCAGCAAGATCACGTCGCCGTCGCCTGACAACCCGCGAGGGCGGCGCGTATCGTGCAAGAGCATCAGCGCCAACAGGCCCATGACCGCGGCATTGTTCGGCAGCAGTGCATCGAGAAGCTTGCCCAGGCGGATGGCTTCTCCGCATAACTCAACATCGATCAGTTGTTTGCCTGCGGTGGCGGCATAGCCTTCCGTGAAGACGCCATATACCACCGCGAGCACCCCTTCGATACGTTGGTCCAGCACCGATGGATCCGGAGTCTCGTACGGAATGCCGGCGTCGCGAATTTTTTTCTTCGCGCGCACCAGCCGCTGTGCCATGGTTTCTTCGCCGATAACGAAAGCGCGGGCAACGGCCTGCGTGTTCAAACCGCAGACTTCACGCAGGGTCAGAGCGATCTGTGCCTCGTCGTTGAGCGCCGGATGACAGCAGGTGAAAATGAGGCGCAGCCTGTCATCCCCGAACAGGGCTTCGTCGGCGTCCTCAATGTCCGCCATGCCGGCGACCGCGGCAAGTTCTAGCTCGACGATCTTCGTTCTGAAAGTCGCATCGCGCCGTATGCGGTCGATCGCTTTATTGCGGCCAGTCTTGATCAGCCACGCGCGCGGATTGAGCGGTGTGCCATGCACCGGCCATTGTTCGATGGCGGCGGCGAACGCGTCTTGCTGCGCTTCCTCCGCCAGGTCGAAGTCGCCGAGCAAACGGATCAAGGTCGCAAGCACCCGACCCGCCTCCCGGCGAAAAATATCCTCGACCAAACCGCCCACGGCGACCGCGCTCATATGGCAATGACCGCAGTTGTCGTCAGCTCATCGGGGGGTACACGGGCCGCACTTCGATGCTGCCGAATCGGGCACCTGGGATGCGCGCAGCGATGGCGGTGGCTTCATCAAGGTTCTTCGCCTCGATCAAGTAGTAACCACCCAATTGCTCGCGAGTCTCGGCAAAGGGTCCATCGGTGATGGCGGCCTTGCCGTTTCGAACGCGCACCGTGGAAGCAGCAGAGACCGGTTTGAGCCGATCGCCCGCCTTGAAATTCCCTGCCTGCACAATTGACTTGGTAAACTCCATGTATTCACCGGTCACCTTTTTGAGCTCGGATTCGCCGAGCGCCATGGTTTCCTTTTCATTGGTATAAATGAGTAACAGATAGTTCATATCCAGCTCCTAAACCGTTGCGGCAGCATTTGCCGTTACCTAAGTCGAACGGCGAGACACGATCTCGACATCCCGCC
>CAWHRH010000003.1:0-2539937 GCA_963831765.1 uncultured Gammaproteobacteria bacterium | reverse complement strand
CAGGTCGTGCAACGGGATTGAAGCCGCCCGACTGCCTGCGCCACAGCTCGGCGTAGAGGCCGCCCTGTCTCAGAAGCTCGCTGTGTGATCCGTCGGCGACGATACGATCCTCGGTCCAACACGATGAGCCGATCCATGTCCATGACCGTGCTCAGGCGATGAGCGATGGCAATCACCGTCTTGCCGGCCATCGCTTCGCGCATGGCGGCTTGAATGATGTGCTCGCTGTGACTGTCGAGCGCACTGGTTGCTTCATCCAAGAGCAGAATCGGCGCATCCTTGAGAATCGCCCGCGCGATCGCGATGCGCTGCCGCTGCCCACCGGATAGCTTGATGCCGCGCTCGCCCACCAGGGTGTTGTAGCCGTGATCGAGCTCTACGATGAACTCGTGCGCATGTGCTCGCCGCGCTGCCAACTCGACTTCGTCATCAGTCGCGCTCGGTCTGCCGTACCGAATGTTCTCGAGAAGACCACGATGAAACAGGTTCGTGTCTTGTGGGATGAGAGCTATGGATCGTCGGAGGCTCTCCTGCGTGACGTCACGAATGTCCTGGTCGTCGATGCGAATGGCGCCTTGGTCCACATCGTGCATGCGCAGCAACAGGCCCATGAGAGTGGTTTTACCGGCGCCGCTCGGTCCCACCAGTCCGACGCGCTGCCCTGCAGGGATGGTTAGCTCAAAGGCTTTGACGACATTGCGAGCATGCCTCGCTCTGTCCTTGGAGGGGGCGTCGTACGAGAAAGCGACGCGCTCGAAACGAATGGTGCCCCGCGTCACCGTCAGCTCCGGTGCGCCGGGCCTGTCCACAATCGTGGCGGGCACAATCAGCGTCTCGATGCTCTCGCGGGCTGAGCCCAGCTGGTCATAGAACTCAGGAATTCGCTGCCCGATGTTGTAGGCCGTCTGCAGAAGGGAGCTCGTGAGTGCCGTAATCATCACAAAGTCGCCCGCGCCGATCAGGCGGTGCACCCAGGCGTAGAGGGCACCACCGACGAAGACAATCCACATCGCAATATCCATGACGTATTGGACGGAACGCAGCCGAACGACGGCACGATAGGAGGCGCGCCGGCGGTCGCGCTCTTCACCGGTGTAGCGCTTGAGTTCCTCGTCTTCGAGCGATTGGTTGGCGAAGAAGAAGACGTTTCGGATGTTGGTGAGGACATCGACCACGCGGCCGGTGACAGCCGCCCTGGCCTCGTTGTTTGCAATGGCGCGACGAGTGCATTCACGACCGACGAACAGGCTGACGGTAAAGTACACGGCGATCGCCGCAAAGGCTGCGGCAGAGAACAGGGGACTCGCGATATAGAAGTAGGCTGCCACAAAGACGAAGAAGCACGCCCCGGGGACGAAGTCGAACACCGTCATGTCAAAGAGCGCGAGCACCTGGTCGGGCAGGAGCACCGTCCGATGCGCGATCTTTCCGGAAAGCGTGTTCTCGAAATAGGCGCTCGAGAGACGCTGCGCGTACGCGAAGACCTCCTCCTTGATCCGAACCAACATGGGAGAGCGCGTGTGGTAAGAGCTGAACCACATGCCGCCGTCCATCACGAAGCGGGCCACGACAAGAGCGACGAACAGCATGAACGGAGCGCGGAGCTCGCTCGCTTCGGCCGCCGGGTCGTGCATTGCCAGAACGGTGTCCGTCAGACGTTTCGTGGCATAGGCAATCGAGGCAAACACCGCACGGCCAAGCACTGAGAAGACCAGAAGTCCCACGCAGCCCCAGAGAAACTGCCGGAAGAAGTGCAGCGCGAACGGCAATAGCCGATTGGGCAAGGTCGGGGCATTCATAGGACACGTCGACAGCAGCGTAGGACGCTCAGTTCCCCATGCCTGCTGAGCTGTCGCCAGTTCAAGCTGCGGACTCCCACGCGTCAGCGGTCCTGAATCACAGTGTATTCGCCATTTCGAGGTACCGGCAAAACGCATTCGCCATCTTCATCTGCTCCGGCGTCCGACATTCCGGTTCAAACAACGCCGGTGAACAAACCAAAATGCTTAAGGCTCGCGCGCGCGACGTCGCGACGTTGAGTCGATTCAACGAGTACAGGAAATTCATCCCCCGAGGCGCGTCCGCATGCGTCGAGGTCGTCATGGAATAAATCACGATCGGCGCCTCCTGTCCCTGGAATTTGTCCACCGTACCGATGCGCGCGCCCGGTATCCGATCCTTGAGATCGAATACCTGCGCATTGTAAGGCGCGATGATCAAGATATCGTCCAACGTAACCGCAGCCTCGACACCATGGCGATCGATCCACGTAGTCCCCGACGCCAGAATCTCCGCCACCAACTTCCCGATCGCCTCCGCCTCTTCGGGCGACGAGTTCTGATTCCCTTGATGCACCACCGGCAAATAGCGCAGACCCGAACCCTGAATGCGCCCGGCTGAGCGAATCGCCTGCCGCTCGAGCCCGGGGATCGCCGTCAGCCGGCTCTCATAAAAGAGTTCTGACGTGAACGCACAAATGTCGGGATGCAACCGCCACGTCTCTCCCAAGAACAGGCCCTGCTCCGGCCCGATCGTCAGCCGAGCGTTCAGGACGTAGTCCAAGGCCGAAACGCCGGTACCTTCCGGGTGACTTCCCTGAGTCGGCTGGTCGAGCTGTCGCGGATCGCCCAGCAGAACGAGGCTCGGCGCCGCCTGCGACACGGCCAGCACATTGGCAAGCGACACCTGTGCGGCTTCATCGACAAACAGCACGTCGACGCTCTCGAGCGCTTCCGCGCGCGACCACAGCCACGCAGTCCCCGCGGCCACATCGCATCGGCCGCGCAACGCCTGAAAAACGTCCGCATTGTTCTTTGCAAAGACCAGGTTCGCTTGGTCCGCTTCGGGCTTCCCCGGCTTCTGAATGCAGCGTACCGTCTGGTCCCTCTCCGTTGCCGCCGCGAGCACCTCGTCGAGCAGTCGTCGAATGACGGTGTGGCTATTGGCCGTGATGCCGACTTTTGCGCCCTCCTTCACGAGCGCGCAGATCATGCGCGCCCCGATGTGAGTCTTCCCCGTGCCCGGAGGCCCCTGAATGGGGAACACGCCGGAACGCAGCTTGGGCGCGACGCGGATCCCTGCAGCGAGCGCGGTCTCATCCGGCAATCGCAAGGGTTCGCCGGCGAGCTGCGGCGGCGATCGCAGGAGAAGGTCACGCGCAGCGGCGTAATGCCCCTCGCCGACGAGACCGCAGCGGACCACGAAGTCCCCCAACCGGGCGAGCGACTCGGCCTGCTCTTTGGTACCGATCACCTCGTGCGCGAATACGGCATCCGGATGCAACTCCGCGCTGTCGCCACGCTTTTTGATGTCGATGAGCCGCGAATCCAGCGAAATGCGCTCCACCGTCCCCAATTTCTCCCCGCCGGTTCGGCACAAGTCCTCCTCGCCCCGCAATCCCGTCTCCTGCACCGGAAATCGATAGCGGTGCACGGGTGCCCTGGCCGTTCCGCCCACCTTGCCGACGAAGGCAAGGCCGCTGAGCGCTTCCCGCTCGTCGACGAGATCCTCACTCGATAGCCCCGACAGCCGAAAGTACTCCCACCACACCGCCTTCAGCTCGCGCCGATGCCAATCCAAGGTGTGCGCCAGGATCCACCGTGCCTGCTGTTCCGCGCTGCGTTCCTGAAGCTCCGCCGGCACGTCTGCCGTCAATCGCGCGACCAGCTTTTCGATCCGCACTTGCCACGCGGTTTGGTCCTCGGTGGCCTCATCGGTCGGCTGCGCCGGCCGACTCGATAACCGCGCCCTGCGCGACCAGCTCTGCCCGCACCTGCTCCAGCCAATCCCGAAGGCCTCGGGCCGACACGCAGTCATCCCGGTTGTAGCCCGCAACCGTGTCTTTGAGTTCGGTCGAGATCGCCTCCGGATCCTTGACCTCGAGCGCCTTCTGAACATTCGCCAACGCCCGGCTCGCCTCGATCAGCGGCGTCGAGCGCTCGAACGCAAAGAACCGCTCCAGCTCCTTGATCGAATAACTCTCGACGCTTGCCCGGATCGCGTGCCGCACGACTTGGTACAAATCGACGAACAATCCACCGCGCAGCATCCGATCGATTTCCTCCTCCCGCGTCGCGTACCGGCCCATGAGGCGCTTGAGAGCGCTGGGTTCGTACGGCGCGTAGTGGTAGACGTGAAAATCGGGATATTCCTGCCAACGCGCCATCACGAAATCGACGAAGGTCTCGAACGCCTGCCTCTCCTCTTCCCGCGACACCGCCCAAACGCCCCGGTACTCGAGGGCGCCGGCCTCGCCGTTGAACGCATAGCCGAAGAGATACTCGCGGCCCCCCTCGTCGACGAAGGGATCGCCCTCGAGATCGAAGAACACGTCCCCCGGCGAGGGCGAAGGGAGTCGCGCCAGGCCCAAATCCTCGACCACCGGCAAGGTCTCGTAGAGCGCCCTGCCCTCCACCCGCCCCTGCATCTGGATTCGTGCCTGCTCGCGAATCCGCTCGTACGAGGCGGCGACGCCTCGATCCGGTTTCCACGCCAGCGGCAGCGGCATCGTTGCCAGGGCCGCGAGAGTCGACACGTTGTGATCCCGGAGCTCTCCCATCTGTACTGTCGAGATCCCCGCCACCAGGCACAGGTGATCGTCGGCACGACGCCGCTGATCGCAGGGCACCCGCCACGCGCAAAGGTCACAGTGCTCGTTGGGCTCCGGGTACGTCGTCCCGCCCGAGCCGCCATCCAAAAACTGTTCCAGCCCCTTCCTCGACCGCCGGTAATAGGCGCTGAACGCCGCCGTCCGATAGCGCTCGGGCTCGAAGCCCGATCCCGGCGTGACGACGTACATGGTACTCCGGCGTGCAACCCTGTACGGCGGCGACGAGATCCGAATACAGGCACAACTGCAGCACGGTCGCGCCTTTCGTTTCCCGTGCGAGCTTGGTATCGATGACTTCGTAGGACCAACCCCCAAGCGCACTAGGGGTTTCCACCCGCCGCAGGATGTCCGCCCGGCCGCCCCAGGCGCCTTGCACGAGAGCCCCCTGCACGATGACGTCCGCACCCGCCCGCATCGCGGCCAAGGTCTGATCCACCTGCGCCGAGTTGATCCCGCCGCCGGCGATCTCGACCAGCGAAACGCCCGTCTTCCTGAGGCTCTCGACGTACTCCCGCTCATGGGCGATCCCGCGCTCGACCAAGGTCTGCAGCACGGGATCCCAGATCTTGGGCTTTTGCATCGATCCGCGTGCCACCGCGGCATCGAGAGCGGTCAGGTGACGACAGTCGAGATGACCGACGAGATCGGAGGCGCTGAAGCGAAGTTGTTCACCGATTTTTTGCATATCGCGTTATACCGCACCGCCTCTCGCGTACTCCACCCATGAAGCAAAACACTGTTACTCTACATTGCCGAAAATAAAGGAGTCATCCACGTGTCTGACCCGAAAAAAGAAATCGCAGCACTCAAGGCGGAGAACAAGAAACTCAAAGCGCTGCTCAAGAACGCCGTGCAACTCCTGCATCAATCCAGGGACATTCTTCAGCAGCAGGGGAAGCCCGCGCAGCGAAACCGCGCGCGAAAACCGCCAAAAAGAAAGGAACAGCAACCAAGCGATCGTCGTCGAAGACGCCCGCTGAAGTGATGCGGCCGCGTCGAAGCGCAGCGGCGTCTACCCTGCCGTTATCGGTAAAACACCTGCGACCTTAAATCCCGCTGCAAGACGACGTGGAACACCTTCCACGCCTCGTTGTCTTGCGGCGTGCACACATCGCTGGGGTGCTGCACTTCGAACTCCCGATGCACGACGACCGAGTGCCCCGACAATTCATACGACGAGCGGTAATGAATCGCGCCCACCGCGTAGGCCACACCCTTGGGCAGTTGGCCTAAGGTCACCTGCGCGGGGAACTCGATTCGGTAGCGATCTTCCAGGATCCGGGACATGCAGGGGTATTTCCATTGGCGATGCTCCAACGGCTTGTTGATCCCGAAGGTGGCGATCCCGCCAGGCGAAAGTCCGACTGGGGTCATGAGCGCGCCCGGCCCCGGGAAATTGGTCACGGGATCCAATCGGAAGGTGGCGTTCACCGGAAATGGCTTGTCGAGCGCGGACGGGTCGCCATAGTCCAAGGATCCGGACCCTGTTTCGTTGAAGCGGTTGAGGAGCTTCTTGACGACTTGATCTTCTGCGGTGGACTGTGCGTAAAACCGATTGGCGCGAGACCCGGATTCCGGGATGCCCGCCATCGTCGCGGCCGAATGACCCACGATGGTTCCGTCCGCTTGGATCTTCATGTCGATCGAGGTGCGGACGACGTTCTGATCGGCCTTCGTGCTTGGCGTGCGACCCAGGCGGCCGAGCGCGGTCAGCACCGTCGGCTTGTCCATGACCTCAAAAGACAGCGTCCCGTAGGGTGAAAACTGATCCGTTGAATCGACATAGATGCCTAAGGTCGGAACGTAGGTAATGACGTGATTGGGCGGCCCGATAGTCCCCACCTGTGCGAGGGTGTAGGCGCTTCCCGAATTCACCAGCGCCGCGCTGCTCTCGATACCGACTGCCGAGAGCAACGCCTGCATCAATATCGCGTGATCCTTGCAGTCCCCGTAGCGATTGGCGAGCACCTGATCCGCCGGATGGGGGATCAAGCCACCGTGACCCAAGGTCACCGCTACATAGCGGATGTTCTTCGCCACCCAATGATCGAGCGCCTTCACCTTCGCGGCGTCGCTGGTCAGCCCCTTCGTCACCTGGCCGGCGAGCACTCGGACCCGCGCCGAGAGCTGCGCCATGGGGGCTGCGGCGTCCTGGTACGCCTTGCCCACCGCAACCATGTCGAGATACGACGACACGTTCACCATGGGCGCATATTCTCCCGCCCACACGCTGCCGCTCTCGGGCGCGGTTGCTACCGTTCCCCGGTAGCTGAAGTGGTAGTGGTCGACACCATCCTTTGATGATTCGAGTCCGCCCGCGATCCCGCGCTGCTCGACATAGAGCGGCAGACTCTTCGGCGCGTTGATCTTGACCTCCCAGGAGTCCCATTTCCATTGCGGCGCCAACACATAGGAATCCTCGAAGAACTTCGGGAATGGCGTCGTGCGGTGGTTGATCGTCACTTTGTAGCGCACGCGACCGCCGACCTCGACCGCCGGGAAGACGATCACCTTGTACTTCGTGTCGCTAAACTCGGTCGTCCCGCCGTCGCTGTCTTCATCCTGGGTGCGAATCGCGCTCTCCGGGACTTTGATCTCCGTGCCGTCGCGCTTGATGGTCGATGCCTCGATCGATTCCACCTCGTCGATGTCGCTGCGATAGCTGATGCGCTCTGCGCCCTCGTCGGACACGCCCTGGGGAGTGTCGATGCGAAGCACAAACTCCGTGGTCTCACGGTCGCTGCCGTCGGATCGCACGTCGTGAGTGCTCACATAGCGGGCGACAGTCACTTCCGGCGTATACGCCCGTTCGGCGGTGGCCGGCGCTGACAACGCAACCAGAACCAGAAGACCGTTGATCCGGCGAAGTCGCATGGAAACGCTGCTCCGAATGTTTGTGGCTAGATCGTGCAAGAGTGCCGCTTGCGGCGCCGGGATGGCTATTGGGCTTTGGTCACGGGCACCGTGATGGGCCCCACCATTTTCGT
Source organism: uncultured Gammaproteobacteria bacterium (assembly GCA_963831765.1). Taxonomy (GTDB): domain Bacteria; phylum Pseudomonadota; class Gammaproteobacteria; order Steroidobacterales; family Steroidobacteraceae; genus Bog-1198. The sequence continues at coordinate 2,532,341 of CAWHRH010000003.1, read as the reverse complement.
CCAGGGCGCTCACGTCGCCTTCCCCATCACGTCCGGCCGCGAGGCCTCGCTGGCCTTATCCGCATCCATCCACTCGGTGACTTCGATGCCGTACACCTCGTATTGCCGCACCAGGCGCTTCCCATCGACGGTCGCCTTGAACTGGGCGCGCCGCCAGGATGGCATCGGCAATCTTTCGACCGGCGCGGCTCAAGGGCGGAGTTTCAAGCCGTGGGTTTGGATCCTTGAGGGCTTTCACGCCGCCCCCGGAATCTCACCCGCAGTCTCACTCTCGTCTTCCGCACCGGAATCCACCGGACCTGCCCCGGGCAGCGCCAGAATCGTCGCGCTCTCGACGGGGTCCATCTGCTCCACCGCCCGCAGGCGCCGCTCCATCACCCGCGTTCGCGTGCCCGTCTCCTCGATCGTCCTCGTCACCGTGTGCAGCTGTCGCTGTACCCGGTCCAGTACTCCGCCAAACTTCCCAAACTCCGTCTTCACGGCGCCGAGCACCCTCCATACCTCGGCCGCCCGTTGCTCGACCACCAAGGTCTGAAACCCCATCCGCAGGCTGCTGACGATCGCCGAGAGGGTTGTCGGACCTGCGATGACCACCCGATATTTCTGCTGTAGCTCCTCCACGAATTGCGGCTGGCGCAGTGCCTCGGCATAGAGTCCCTCGGTCGCCAGAAACATGATGGCGTAGTCGGTCGTCGCCGGCGGGTTCACGTACTTGTCGTGGATGTCCTTGGCCGCCGCCTTGAGCGCGCGCAGCAACGAGTCCGTGGCCGCTTGCACGGCGATCGGATCTCCGGCCTCCGCGGCGCTTTGCAGGCGCGCATAGTCCTCGGTCGGGAATTTCGAGTCGATCGGCAACCACATGCACTCGCCGCGGTCGTCCTTCGGTCCGGGTAAGCGAATGGCACACTCCACCCGCTCGAGCGACCCTTCCTTGACGCAGACGTTCTTCGACCACTGATCGGGCGTGAGCATCTGCTCGAGGATTCCGCCCAATTGCACTTCCGCCCAGGTGCCACGAACCTTGACGTTGCTGAAGATTCTTTTCAGGTCGCCCACGCCCGTCGCGAGGCCCTGCATCTCGCCCAAGCCCTTGTGCACCATCTCCAGGCGATCGCTCACGAACTTGAAGGATTCGCCAAGACGCTTCTCGAGGGTTCCTTGCAGCTTCTCATCCACCGTTTGCCGCATCTCTTCCAGCTTGCGCTCGTTGCCCTCCTGCATCTCTTTCACGCGGGCATCGAGGCTTTGCCGTAGGTCTTCGACCCGCGTATCGAAGATCTCGCGGATCCGCTCCAAGACACCTCGCGTTGCCTCGAGCTTGGCTTCGCTTCCGTCCTGAAGATCCTTGACGCGGGAGCCGAGCGTGATTCCCATCTCCGTGATGGCTCGAATGCCGCCGGTGACGCTGTCGTTCGCCTCCTTGTTCGAGGACCGGAGCTCCTCACGACCGACGCGCAGATCCTCGCGGACCTCGTTCGCGAAGGCCCGGTTGCTCGCGCTTCGAAGCAGCAGCGCCACCAGCAAAACGACGTTTGCCGCCGCGGCGATCAGCAAGATCGATATCAAGGCAGTGTTCATGAGCGTCTCCTAAAGTTCGTTCGACGCTCTACTTATAAGATCCACCAGTCTCAGAACGTGAGACTGGGGAAGGGCTGACCCGCTATTTTGGCAATATGTTCAATGGGATAGCCGTGCCCCGCCCCTAGGCTTGGCTGCAGCTGACGAGCGCTCCGGTGAGCTGACTTTTCACCTCGTCGATGAGCGATTGCGGCTCGAGCACACGCACGTGCGGACCGTGCCTCAAGATGTCCATCACAAGCTCCCGCTGATCGCGATACGGAATCTTAAGCTCGTAGCTGCCATCCTCGAGGCGCTTGCCCTCCTGTTCCGGATGCCACACTTCGTCCGCCACCCACCGAGCCCGTTCTGGGGTAAACCGCAGCACCGCGATCTTGTCGGCTTGACCACCGAAGATGCCGTAGGCACTCGCATAGTGGGTATCGAGCTCCGGATCCGCCACGTCGACGGCGCGCTCCTTCAGTAAAGTTACTCGCAAGATCCGGTCGATCGCGAAGCAGCGCAACTCCCGCTTGCCATCGTCCCATGCGTCCAGATACCAGCTCTCCCGATAGTGGGTCACGCGTTGCGGTGATACGGTGCGCTCCGAGCGCTCGTCGGTGCCGCGTGCGTGGTAGTCGATCCAAAGTTTCTTGCGTTGAAGTGTCGCCGACGCACAGGTCTGAAACGCCGGACCGGCGGGCCGGGCCCCAATGGCCGGAAATCGCAAGCGACTTGCCGCTTCGCCTAAATTCAGACGGCGATGACGCGTGAGCTCGTCCAGGCGCTTGGATAGCGGCCCCAAATGTTCTGTGAGCAGACCGCCTCCGACGTCCTTGAGCAGCCGCTGCATGACCGCGAGCGCCTGCAGCTCCGCGGGCGTGAACCACAATCCCGGAAGCTCGAATGCACTCCCGCCCTTGGCACCGCCGTATCGGAAGCCGCCGACCTCCGCATCAAATTCCACCGGCGCATGCAGCGTATCCTTGAGGACAGCGATGGCTCGATACAGCGTCGATTTCGAACATTCCAGCCGCGCCATGAGGTCCTCAAGCGAAATTGGAGTCCTCCGCGCGGCGAGAATGGCGTGCAGATGAAAGATTCGATCGAATTTGTCCATTCCAGGAGGATCCCTCTACTACATCCTAGCCAGATCGTGCGTTTCAGATATCTGGCCCGACCCTCGGAGCCGCCAACGGCGCTTGGCAGGTGCGCCGTCGAACCACCATGTCTGCAGTTTGCCTTTTCAGCATGACGAGAGCCGTATCGCCCGTTTCCTAGCGCTCAAGTAGGAGTGTAGGCGGCGCCCGTAAATTGCACACAAATGAGCACTTTTCGGACGCCGTTGACAAGGAGCCTGGCGCCCGCGAAGGCCTGCCGTTTCACATCTGACTGACCTCACCGTCGCTCGAAATCCTCGATGTTACATTCACGATGAACCTAGGCTGCGCGAAGTGCCAAGACAAGACGATCTTCCGTTGCTGCGCGAGCGAAGGCGGAGGGACGTCACGGTTTGCCTCGAAGCTGATCGGCGAACGCGAGGTAATCCGACAAACGAAATCGACCGCGCGCGGCTCACCGTCCATCTTCTCGAAGCAAATGCCCCACACAACCACCACCACCAGTGAGCAACACGCGACAGAGTGCGCGGTCATGGCGTCCGAACGCGGCCTCGAAGTGCAACTGGTCGCGCTGCCGCAGCGCAACGACCCCGTCCGTGCACAAATCTAGCAGCTCGCCGATGGATCGGGCTTAATCAAGTTCGCGTCCCAACCCGAATGGCACCCACCGCCAGCACCGCCGCACGACTTCCGCGCCGGTGCTCGAAATCCTCGATGTGACCTTTGCGATGAATCTGGGTTGCGCCAAGACTCGAGAGGAGTGCACGTTTCATCGTCTACCAATCGATCCGTGAGTCCGTAAGGGAACCGATCTATCGTCCGAGTCTTGTCGGCGAAGCATTCTTCGATCGAATCGAAGTCTCTTAAGCGGTTGAGAAATGCAGCCGACGTAGGCAACGTCACCGACCCCAACCTAAAACAAATCCCTGAGCATAAGTATTCTTTGGGTCGTGCTAAACTTCCATGCAGCGGCGATATTCACAAGAACGGGGTCAGTGCCCGCGATGGATGTCACTCCCACAATTTCGGAATTCAGATATCGTGCGTTTATCGCTTACAGCCATCAGGACGAGGACTGGGCAAAATGGCTGCACAAGGCGATAGAAACCTATAGCGTGCCCGCTCGCCTAGTGGGGACGGAAACTGAATGCGGCGTGATCCCTCGTCGTTTAGCGCCAATTTTTCGCGACCGGGCCGAGTTGCCGAGTGCCTCCGATCTCAGTCGAAAAATCAACGAGGCGCTTGCGCAATCCGCCAATCTGATCGTCATATGCTCCTCCGACTCGGCCACTTCGCACTACGTTAACGAAGAAATAAGCTCATTTAAGCGCCTCGATCGGGCGGATCACATTCTCTGTCTGATCGTCGGCGGCGAGCCTAATGCAAGCGCTCTTGCCGGCCGTGAAGCCGAGGAGTGTTTTGCACCCGCATTACGTTTTCAATTCGGCCAAGATGCGGTACCAAACGAGGAGCCTGCCGCGCCGATTGCCGCGGACGTTCGCCCTGGCAAAGATGGTAAAGCCAACGCCAAATTAAAACTCATCGCTGGCATGCTCGGCGTCGGTTTCGACGCACTAAAACAGCGCGAACACCATCGGCACATGCGGCGAATGGTCGCCATAACCGCGCTATCGCTGTTTGCGATGCTGATTGCCACCGGCCTGGCGATTGATGCTGTAATCGCCCGCAAGGCCGCGGTGGCGGCGCGCGAGACCGCCGAACGCCGACAGAAACAGGCTGAAACTCTGGTTGGCTTCATGCTCGGAGATCTGAACGACAAATTGAGTCAGGTGCAACGACTCGACATTCTCGAAGCCACCGATAATGAGGCGATGAAATACTTTCAATCGCTCCCCACAAACGCTGTCACCGACCAGACGCTGGCCCTACGTGCCAAGGCGCTGGAGAAAATCGGCAGTATTCGCACGTCGCAGGGTAAGCTTCCGGAAGCACTCGAATCGTATCGTGCTGCATCAGCACTCACCCGCGAGCTGGCAAAGCGAGCACCCGCGGACTCGGCGCGCCAAGTCGCTTATGCCAATGACTTCAATTGGATCGGCAATGCTTACTGGTATCAAGGAGATTTAGAGCGATCCATTGAGAACTTCCAGCGTGCCATCTTATTGTTGGAAAAGGCAGGTGCTGCAATGCCTGACGATAAGGAACTAGCATTCAATCTGGCGGCTGCGCGTACCAACGCCGGCAGGGTATTCGAGGCGCGGGGCGAATATGCACAGGCCAAAGCGTTGTATGACGACGTGCAAAGAACATTTGAGGCATTACGGCTCCGCGAACCCACAAACATCCGTTGGCAATCCGAACTCGGAGGTGCCTACGATAATCTCGGTAAGCTTGCGCTCGAACAAGGCCAGCTCGTACAGGCTGTGGCCGCATACCGCGACGATCAGCATATCAAGGCGGCATTAGCCGCCGCGGATCCGAAGAACTATGACGCGCAAGAGAATTTGCTCATTAGCGATGCGATTTTAGGCCGTACTCTTGTCCTTTGCGGCGCGAGTGAGGCCGCGACCGATTACGCCCGTGATGCTGTCAGGCTCGCAACCAGCCTTGTTGCATTTGATTCCACACAGACGTATTGGCGTGAGGATCTCGCCTACTACAGTCAGCTACTAGGTGGGTTGTTGCGTCAAAGCGGCCAGCTCGACGAGGCGTCTCGACTGGATAACGACGCAGTCCGCGTATTGGATGAACTCGTAGCGACGGACAAAACCAACGCTCGCTGGCGACGAGAGTTGGCGGTAGCTCAACTGGAGGGAGCCCGACTACAAATTGCGCGGGGCGACTATGATAAAGCCGAGCATCGACTCGCCAACGCGGTAGAGACGATCAAGTCAGCGCGCGAGACAACTCCAAGTGACCTCAACCTGGTTCTGCTGGCGACCAACGCCAGTATTGATCGGGGGCGAATCGCGGCAAAACACAAGGATACAAATTCCGCTCGCAATTATTGGACGCAGGCACTGGACACCATAGCGCCCATTGTGCACGTCGGGGATGACCCAAATGTACTGGCCGCATGGGCGAGCGCGTCGCTGCTACTCGATGACTTGGATGCAGCCCACCCTGTCCTACAAAAGTTGGCGGCCATGGGTTATCGTACGCCCGACTTCGCCGCGCTACTGGAGGAAAAAAAGGTGCCGTACGTTGTGGATGTTCAAGTTGTGCGCCGCATTACCAATGAATCGATCTTGGAGGCGCATCAAAAAATCCAGTAAGCATTCGCACTAATGTGATCGATACTCGGGCGGCGTCGCGTACGTAGTTCCAACAGTGAAGGAGACAGAAATGGCTGATGTGATTGTCGCGTTCGACCCTAATGCCACACCGAAATTTACCTTTACGCCCGACACGATACCCATCACGGCAAAAAGGGACACCATCCATTGGATCCAGGCGCGGGGCTCAAACTTTAACTTCGCTGCCTTGGCGTTGGACCACCCGAATCCATTCTCCAACGTCATAGTCCAAGCTACAAAGATTACGGCTGTCGATGACAACCATCGTAAGGAAGATCACATATACAGCATTTTGGTTGAAGCCAATAATGAGTATTACAATTCAAAAGATGACCCCAAAACAAGGACTGGCGGCCCTATCATTAGGAACAATTGAAGCTGCTTGAGGACGGCGCAGAGAAATCGCGTCGCGCGAACGTGTGGATCTGTCGCACCTTTTCTCCCAGCGTTGCTGTTCGAAAAAGAGGCAGGCACGAAAATGGGTCAATGTGTCATATTTGCGGGCGTTCGCAATCTCTGCACAGGCCTCGATCGATCCCAGAACTTCGTAGCGCTTGAAGGACGGGGCGAACGCGGTCAGCGTGCTGCAATCAGCCCCCGGGGCGACTCGGGTTTGTAACCCGAGATATTTCCTATATTAGGATCCTCTCCACCTCATCATCCCTGCGATCATATAACGCCGTCGTGCGCGGCGACTCATGGGCGGCCATCTGTTGCGCAAGTTCACGCCGCCCTCCATTGCGCAAGTACTGAGTAATCCCGGTCGCGCGGAACGTGTGGTTCCCAATCCTCGTCTTGATTCCCGCCTGCATTGATTTTCTGCGGATCATCCGGTAGACGTTCGATTGAGCGAGGGGATTCCCAGTAAACAACCCGGTCTCGCCCCGGGTGCTACGAAATAAGTACCCCTTGAAATCGTCCGCGATGCCGGCTACGTTGATGTAGGCATCGAGATACGCCTCCAGGTTGTGGTTGCACGGCATCTCGTGCCGTTTGCCGCCTTTTTCGTGTAACCGCACCCAGCCCCGACGCCCCCGCCTGTAGTAATCCTCGACTCTCATCTTGATTACGGCCCCGGATGGTAAGCCGCGAGGGAGTGCGGTCGTCATTTGGGCTTGAAGATCTTGACCCCAGCTTTGGTGGCAGCCCGCCGCAGGTCCAGATCCAGAGTCGCGAGCGGCAGTGCAGATCTCAGTGCAAGCTCCAAATACGACACATCATATGAGGACAATCGGTACCGCCGGCAGAGCTGCAGCGTCTCGGCGAAGATGTTGGAATGTGTCTGGCTGTCGCACAAAATTGGTGCCGCATCCAAGGTCGACAAGAACCCCTGGGATCGATTCTCTAGGATAATTCCCCGTGCCTCACTCTTGGCGATCACGTTGGCGATCTCGAGCCCCCAAGTGCCCGGCACATGAGCCCGCGCTGCAGGGTCTTTGAGAACCTCAAACACCGCATCCGCGTAGTTCTGACCTGCACCCGCGTCCTCCAAGAGCCAACTCAAGGCGACCGAGGCATCCAGAACGAAATTCACTCCCGGCCTTCCTCGATCAAGGCCTTAATGTTGACCTTGTGCCGCACCGGATTCGCTTTGCGGAAAGCCTGAAACGCCTCGATCGCCGCCTTGGCGTTGGTTCGGCGCTCCGTCGAGGGCGGACCCAATTCCGCGACAGCCTTACCGCGATTCGTGATCGTAAATCGCTTGCCGGCCTGAACCTGTCGCAAGAGCTCCGGCAGCTTGGTCTTCGCCTCGTAAGCGCCGATTTCAATCTTCATGCCAAGAATCTCCGCTGATTAGTCCGAATAGACTAGTGGATAGACTAGTCTAATGCAAGTTAACGGCCCTGTGCAGTGGATTCCCCACGCTGGATACTGCTCAGGATTGGTCCGCCACGGGTGCAAGTACGCGGACATCGCAAACCTCAATGACCGGCAGTTCCCACGGGTGGGATTCCGCGAGCGCTGTCACCAACTCCGCGAGCCTGGCATCGGTTACAGCGCAAGACACATACGTTGTGATCACGACTGAGGCGGTCGTCGAAGTCTCGCCGACAGCTCCCAAGGTCGGGCGGGCATCAGACCCCGGCGTGAAGCTCTCGTGACCGCCGCTGACCTCATAGACATTCCGATATGGTCCAAGGGCACCGAATTCCCTGTGCGCGCGTAATGCAATAAATAGAGGCGCAACTAAAGGGTCATGCTCCAGACGAGTTGCATCACCCGCCAGCAGCGCCAACCACGCTGCGCGGGACGCGGGGCAATGGATCGTAATTCGTTTAAAGAAGGATAGGCGCAAACTGTTTTTAAGCGACATAGTTGATTACTATACAGGCGGGCTCAGCCTACACATCAAATTCATGTTCAACCTCGGATAGCCAACGTAGGGAGTTAGGAACCCGCGATAACGATTACGCCGGCACCGGTCGCGCCAGCGCAAAGCCGCTGTCACGCCTGGCGCAGCCCTTGCCTCCAGCCTTATCTGCCTCGTGACGAGTCTCGATCGGTTCCTGGGCGGACCGTCATGGTCCGGGGCCTTTGTGACCGGACCATTCGGGTCCGCCAACACAAGGAACCTCTCCATGACACTCATCACCAAAGCACAAATCGACCAGCTGCTCGCCAACGGCCTCACACAGCGCGGCGCCATCGATCGACAAGACCAAGCCATCGACTTCAAGCCCATCGTCAAACTCTTTACCCCGGACGCCCAGTGCACCTGGCTCCTCACCGAGATAGACGAAAGCACGGACGTCGCCTTCGGTCTCTGCGACCTCGGCTTGGGATGCCCGGAACTCGGCTACGTCAGCCTCACGGAGCTCCACTCCGTCCGCGGGAAGCTCGGCCTTCCGATCGAGCGAGACCTACACTTCGACGCCGATAAGACGATCTCCGCCTATGCCGACGAAGCGCGTATGCACAGTCGCATCGTCACTTGACGCACCTGTCGCCGCCGGCCCTCGGGTCGGCGGCGCCTTCGCTAATGCGGCAATCCATGTCCGGTGCCGCCTTGGTATCGAATGTAGATTTACTCTCTCGCGTCAGCTCTTCCGGCACCGCATCCGACGGACTATCACAAGTCAATTCTTACCGCAACGAATGTCTGAGAGACCAAGTTGCTTCGCCGCCTATACCACACTAGCAGCGTCCCCAGTATCAAAGCGGCCACCAGACTCAGTCCGGCATCCGCTGCATAGCTCCCTGCAACTCCATGTCGGGCGTATCCCGCTCCATCGACGAGAAGCATGTAGGTGATTGGAATATTGCTCGCCGATACCAGCAGGCAGTACGTCGTGGAGGCCAAAGGACTGTTGCGACCGATCGTCTGAAACGCGATAGCGGTTGAAGCGGTAAAGGCCAGCGCTTGGAAGACGTTCTCGCCGATTAAAGCAACTGCGAACGTTCCGGGTAACGGTGGCCCCAAGATTAAAGCAAGCGTGAAAATCGACCCAACCACACCTATGGCGAGATAAAGGAATCGCAGCGGCAACAGGCGATCAATCAAGGGAAAGATAAAGCACCCGCAAATCCCGGCGAGCAGCACGCCCCCGCCACCCACGAGCCCGACAAAGTGAGGTGACGCGTGAAAATCACCGCCCAGTCCGCTGAGAAAGTTCGTCAATGAGAATGTAGCCGCCGGTGCCACGAAGAGCAAAATCGCAATCAACACTTCGCGCTGCTTCAGCAGGCTTACCACTTCGTGGAAAAAACGCGGAAAACTCTCGCGCGCTAGACGCCGGTCCGGCCCAGGCGCTGGCATCCAGAGGAAGACCGCGGTGGGAAGAAAAACCAGCGCGCCAAGCAGTAGGGCAGCCAGCGTCGGCGACAGGTTCCGCATCAGTTCGCCCGTCGCTACTGCCATGGCGCCGCCGGCCCCAATGTTGCCGATATTCACCCACACGCTGAGACTGTTTTTCTCATCTGCAGACGTAATGCTAGAGAGCCATCCGCCTAACGCGCTCTGGTAGAGATTTGCACAGAAGAATCCAACGAGCAGCAATGCTTCGACCAGGACAAGATGATTCAGGTTGAGCAGCGCAAGCACCAGCAGGACAGCAGCGCCCGCAGCCGTCACCAAGGAGTACCAGCGTCGGCTGAATCGGACATCCAACACTGGACTGACTACGAAGGTCCAGAAACCTGGAGACATCATCACTGCCGTCATTGCGGCAATCGTCGCCTCCGGGACATGCCGCGCGCTTAGAAGTTGCGGCACCGAGATCGCCAAGACGCCGCCATACATACCAAACACAGCATTGGTCAGGCCCATCAACCATACAGGGGCGAGCGAGCGACGCGGCATTACGATTGGGGTTTCACTGCGCCATCATACGTCATCAGACTTATTCTTGGGCGACCCCCTCGAATCCGTTGCGACGTCACATCCAGATGCTGGAAAGCCTGATCGATGGGACGGTATACGTTATCGGCAGTTTCTGATTCTGCGAGGTGGTACTTCAGCTGCGGCAGTAATGGGTCGTCGATGCCACCAGTAACAAGAGCCCGGTGACTAATGGTGTAACTAGCTGTGGAAATCGATGTCGTAACAGCGTCGCGAACGTAGTTGGCATTCTCTGGAATAACATGGCGAACGCCGCCCCGCGGATCTGCCATGTCGCCATGTCGCCTCTGCGGCGCGGAATGACATGCACGTGAAGATGCGGGACGGTCTGACCGGCCGCCTCTCCATTGTTGATCCCAATGTTGTACCCATCTGCACCGAAATTCGACTCAATGGCTAGGCGCGCTGCGTCGATGGCTCGAATCAGCGCCATCCGCTCGTCGACCGAAGCATCGAACCAAGTTGGTACGTGCCGAATGGGTACGAGCAACGCGTGTCCGGGCGTGACCGGGAATCCGTCCCAGATACCAATGACCAGGGAATCTCGATAGTAAACTTGGTCGCCCGCGGGATAACAAAATGGGCAAGCGCTATCCGTCACCGGGTAGCTCCAATATGTGCCGTAACTTCAATTTTCAGGTCACCGCCAAGACCTGCGCCAATGCACTCCACACACCGCCAACTTTTGACCGGCTTCTTCGCGTAGCGAACTGCTTGGCAAACAATGCACCGATGCTCATAAAGCACTCTCGTACGGATTGGCTTTGGTCCCGCGCGGACAGATCGGCGCGAAACTCGAGAGGTCAATGGCTCGAACCCGACGAGTCGAACGAACCAGCGCCACTCCGGACCGTGGGGACGGACAGAGCGGCCGTGCTTGAGAACAGCTGCGGCGTGTGCAAATTCATGACATAAGATCTGCGGTTGGTCGCCACGTAAGGCAAAAAACCGGGATCCAACTTCGAGGCGATTCGACTCAATGACCCACCGCGCGATCGTCGTACGAAGTCGCGCGTTAAATCGGATGGTCACGTTTTCGGAGAGCTCGGGCACATTCCATGTCCTCGCCCATCCCTGGAAGGTACGCGCGAGTTCACCGGAGATGATGCCAGAGGAGATCGCTTGTCGAATTGACCGTACAAGCCGGCCACTGCCGGGATCCCTGGTATTGCCACTCACGGATCCATGCAATCTAAGTGATTTACGGGTAAGTATCACCTTGACGGGATTCCTTGATAGTTCCCCTTGTGCTCACCCCCGCCGCCGTATGCACCAAGCATCCCGCTCCGAATACTTCCATCACGTACTTGCGTATTCTCCCGCTGGCGGGGCCGTTTCCTGCTCTTGTACTCGTCCGGTAACGGCAACAGAGGCGCGACTCTATCAGGCTGCCTAGCTTCGTGTCGCTGATTTCTTTTACCCGAGGGGAAAAGAACGCCGCTGCCTTACCACTGATGGCCTGGCGGAGGTACGTCTGGTTCTAGGATTTTTAGCTTCGGTTTCACATCAGCTCAGCAAGGACCTTTCGGCATGCTCTCAGTTCGCCACCTCCGCCCGTCGCCGCCGCACGCTCCAATTGTTCAATGAAGCCGATCCTTCCCAACTGCACTCGCCGCATGATCCGCTTGCCTTGCGAAGGCTCGGCGGCGCGGGTGCGGGCGTGCTGGATCGCGAGGTTGTCCCAGATCACGAGATCGCCCCGGCGCCAGATGTGCTCGTAGCGCCGCTCGGCGGCGTACAGCGTGGCAAAGAGTTCCTTCAGCACCTCTGCGCTGCGCACTTCGGTCATGGTTTCAATCCGGTCGACATGATGCTCGGTCACGAAGAGCAGCGGCTGGCCGGTTTTCGGATGCGCGAGACATACCGGGTGCCAATATTCCAACACCGGCCAGTCAAATCCCATGTGATGGCTGGCGTCGAAGTAATGCCGGGCCTTGAGGTGCCGCAATTCGTTCTGCAAGGGCTCCGGCAATTGCTGCCAAGCCACTGCATTACTGACATAGGTCGTGGAGGTGCTCGTCGCTGGAAGCTCCTGGGGGTACAGACTGATGCCCGCCAGCGGAAATTCCAGGAAGGTGATATCGGAGTGGAACGGCAACTCGTTCCTTCCGGCGGGCTCGGCGTTGTCCAGCACCGTCCAGGCAGTACCCTCCGCAATCACAGGTCCCAACCAACCTGTGATTTCGACCTGGCGCTCGGGGGCGATTTCGCCCGTCCGCCCGGAAGATCAAAAGGTGGTGATCTGCAAAGGCTTGCTGCAGCCGGGCGATGTCTTCGGGCTCACGACCGAGTTGGACATCAAAGTCCGATACTTCCGCACCGAATCCCTGTGGTAGAGGCGCTATCCTCATGCCGGCTCGCCCTCCTTTCAAGAAGTCGGCGTGGCGCAATGCCACAAGTGTATTCTTGCAAACATCGCGTTACTAGGAAAAACCACATGACCAAGAGCTCGCTCCATCGAGTGTTGTTGACGGCCGGGATCGCAATCAGCTTAGGGGCATTGAACCCGGCGCAAGCGCAGGAGAGTCATTGGGCTGCCGCTGACGATCCCGTCGCCAAGACCCTAATCGATTGGGAGCGCCAATGGGCCGAGGCTGGCTGCACGCATAACGGCATTGAGAAGACCATCCTGGCGGAGGATTTTCACGGGACCGCCCCGAATGGTTCGCTCTATTCCAAACAGCAGGCAGTCGCACATGCGAAAACGACGGAGCAAGCCTGCAAGATGTACGAGGTGAAGGTCCACTTCTTCGGCGACTCCATGGCCATTTTGTATGGCAGCGAAAGCGCCGTTCATACCGAGGCCGATGGCCGCAAGCACACGGTCAAACTGACTTGGACCGACACCTGGCTTAAGCGGCACGGAACTTGGCAGGTCGTCGCCGCGCAGGATATGCCCAGCGAAATGCAGTAACCCGCGCAAATTCCGTCGCACTTCCGAGAACTTTGCCGGAAACGTCGCTCGATAGTGCTATTTCGGCGGCGCCACTTTTAAGTTGTTGATGACACTGCCGTTGCTCACTACGGCTTGCGCTTTGGATTGGATTGCATCCTTTTCCTCTTGTGAACGAACTACGCCATTGAGCGTCACGTTGCCGCCAACGGCGACGATTTTGATATTGTGCGCGTAAGTCGAGAGGGACTTGTCCGCAACGATGCTGCCTCGAATTTGCTTGGTAATTTGCAAATCCGCCGCATCGTTCTGTTGACTCCCCGCCGTCATCGTCGTGTTCGACGGGTCGACTTTGTTGCTCTTGGTGTTGTCGGGCGCAGGGGTTTGGGCCTGGGTGACCGACATGACTCCAACCGCGACAATGGCGAGTGCTACGCTAAGTGTTTTCTTCATGATGTCCTCTTACGTTTGAAATCGGCGGGCTCCTCGGCCCGCCGATTCCGGTTGGTTAGATTGCCCGGGCAGCGGGGATCTTTTCCCCTGCACTTTCCCCCGTGGCGGAAATGTCGGTGGCGCCGGTGCCCTTCAACAAGTCCTTTGCACGCGAGATTTGCTCGGAGGTGTCACAGTGCACGGACAGGAGCGTACCGCCGTTTTTCACGTACCCCTCATAGCGCTTGGCTTCGTACTCAGGAATGCCCATGCCGACCAGCGCGCCGACAAGTCCACCAACGGCGCCGCCGACGCCCAATCCCGCGAGTCCGGCCATGATCGGGCCCGCAGCAATGAAGGGGCCGACTCCCGGAATGGCGAGGGCGCCCACGCCCGCTAGAACCCCGATGGTTCCACCGATTACCCCACCGGCGGTCACGCCGGCGGCGGTACCTTCCGGCGCCTTGGTCGCCTTCTCGTGTGCAAATTCCTTTGTGCTGCGCGTGTCTGGCAGCAGAACGGAGATATTAGCGTTGGGAAAGCCGGCGGAAATCAGCGAGTCCACGGCGCGTTCCGCCTGGTCAGCCGATTTGTAAATTCCGAAAACTGCGGTATTTTTTGCAGCCATATGAATGCTCTTTGTGAGTGTCTGAGCGCAAAGCGCGCGGGAGGAGATTAGAATCGAAGCAACGTGATCGTGTTGTAGGACCCGGGCATCACCCAGCTGCGTAAGTTGCGCTCGCTATTCGTCAGACGGTCCTGACACAAGCCGCCCCGCATCGGCGAAATCCCACGAGATGTCGCGGTTGCCACCTGTCGTCAATTAGTTTCAGGTCAGCACACGATGGCGGCAGTTTCAACCCAAGGGAGAAAGCCTCAATGGCCACCAAAACCAGACGCCCGCCTGCGGCGAAATCGCAGCGTAAGAATCTCGACGCCATCGCAGTGCTCAAAGCCGATCATCGCCAAGTCGAGGAATGGTTTTCGCAGTTCGACAAGACGCGCAGCCAATCCAAGAAGCAGCAGCTCGCCGACACCATCTGCGATGCCCTGACGGTCCACACCACTATTGAAGAGGAGATCTTTTATCCCGCCTTTATCGAGGCGACGGCGGATAAGGATACTCATCATGAAGCGGTCGTCGAACATGCGGCAGCCAAAGCGCTCATCGCAGAAATCCAACGCATGGCGGCCGGCGATGACTACTTCGATGCGAAAGTCACCGTGCTCTCCGAAATGATCAAGCACCATGTCAAAGAGGAAGAGCAGCCGGGGGGCATGTTCGCTGAGGCGAGGAAGTCCAAGATGGACTTGCAATCGCTAGGTGAGCAATTGAGTGCGCGCAAAAAGGAATTGCAGGCAGAATCCAAGGCGGCGTAAGGACGAGACATCGGCTTCACCGGTTAGGTCTTAAACGGTGGCAGCGGTATCGCGGGGCAAGACTCCGAATCGAGTCCCGCTACCGAAGCGTTACGAACGAGCTGCTGGTACATGGTTGCAACGCAATCGTTCCACTCGGTGTGACCTTGGCCGTGAATGACGACGATCACGCGCTTGGAGAAGCCTTGCGCCGCCCGATCCGTAAAGGCGAGCGGCGTGCCGCTGTCCATGTCACCGGTGACGAACAATGTGGGGATGTCGGAGTGTATCGGCTCGCGGTAATCCTTGGGTAGGGTGCTTCGTGGCCATGGTTCGCAGGCCGCTTGCTGCTGGCGTGTGGTTGATTGGGATCCTCGAGGACGCTAAGCACACCGCACCGGGCGGGTCTCGCGAGTTCCGGAAGCTCGCATGGAGAGGTTTCCAGTTTCGCGGCGCTGGATGCGGTGTTTGCACACAATGCCAACAAGGCGGCCGAGGCCGGGAGGGCACGCGACGCACAGGCCATCACGGATTGTTTCAGAAACCCCTCCGGCACCCTCTACCCTCCGACCAACTGAGCCTCCTTTGTTAGGTGCCCGAAAGCGGTCAAAGTTCGCCTACCCTGCCAGCATTGCCAGCTGCAAAACAACCACTGAAGCGGCGGTGACGCCGACCGCGAGCGCCGCTTCAGCCAGCTTTTCGATGAAAGGTACATTGTTCATGACTGCATACTCCGTTTGTTGAGCTGATCTGACGGTGTTCAGATTGCACCGACTGTCGAGGCGCAACAAACGGAGTTCCTGACGGTCTGTTAAGCATTACTTAACGCTAACGAGGGCTCGACCCGCCGACCCCCCGGCCTTGGGCAATCGAGTGCGAAACGGACGGCCGTGCGCCGCTCCCGAGGATCATTCGACGCGCGGCTTCCTGCGCATCGCTATCGGCATGCCGATTCTGGGCAGAGCCCGACGGGGCGCCCTTCCCTGCCGCGGAACGAATGCTCGAGGGCTGCGCTGCGTAACCGGCGGTCGACCGATCCAGAAGCGCACGTGCGAGCTCCTGCGCGCCGGCGTGCGGCGCGGCGCGATCGTTGGCCCGCGTAGTCGCCAAAGTCCCGACGGTTGTCGCGTGATGTACAACGGCAGGATCGAGGAAAGCCCTCGCCTGGGCCTGCGCATCACCGACCGAGTCACCGGCGAAGACACTGTAGGCCTGCAACAGCAAGCCGGCGGAAAGAATAAGCAACTGGCGGTTGAGGGTCTTGGTGCGAGTGAGAGTGGTCATGACATTTCTCCAATGGTGAGTAGGGACAAAGGGCCGCTGAATCCGCTGCAAAGTGGCTGCAGCGGCTGCACAGCGGGTGAAAGAAACGACACACGTAGCGCAGAATAGTTATGCATCAGGTTGATATCAACATATATGGGAAAAAACACACACCTCATCCAAGCCGCGAAAGCTGTTCTCGAAGATCCAGCGCGCTCGATGCTCCGAGCATACGGCCGACCGACTGCTGCGCCTTTTTCCAAAGCGGAACCGCCTCTTTCAGTAGCGCCGCTCCCTCCTCCGTGAGACGCAGCATTCGACTGCGTCGATCGCTGGTATCAAGCTGTACCGTAACCAGGCGACGGCGTTGCAGTGGCTTCAGCGTCGCCGTGAGCGTGGTGCGGTC
Organism: uncultured Gammaproteobacteria bacterium; assembly: GCA_963831765.1. GTDB lineage: Bacteria > Pseudomonadota > Gammaproteobacteria > Steroidobacterales > Steroidobacteraceae > Bog-1198. The sequence continues at coordinate 2,515,714 of CAWHRH010000003.1, read as the reverse complement.
CATGCCGAGCGTCTCGGCCAAAACCTGCATCGTTACCGGCTGCAAACCTGCTATGGTCATGAGCGTCGAATACTGTCCACTCCTTAGATCGACCGGCTCCAGCGCTTCATCGTAACGGCGCGCTACCGCCCGCGCGGCCCGCTTCAGAGTCAGGCAAAAGCACTCCGCTGCCACGGTCGCTGGTGAGACAGGAAGATTAATGTTCACGGAGCCACTATATGTTGATATCAACTCAATGTCAAGCTCAATTCAACCTTCGACATTTGAGGGGTGCATGTCGATGTTCCGAGTTTCAGGGACCTGTCAGGGCTTCACGAACCGATAGGCGAAGCGATCGGTCTCGCCCTTGATCGAGGGATCGAACACCTTGATCGAGTGCGGATCGTCCTTGTTCGCGAGCATGGTGCTTTCCGCGTCCAGTAGGAACCCGGCCGCCTCCACCTCTTCGCGAGCGAATGCAGGCTCAATCCGATGCAGCGACTGGGCGTCGCTAGCGCCCGTCCCGACGGCGGCGGCGTGGTCTACGATGACGTAGGACCCACCGGGCTTCAGCCGCTCGTAGACAGCTCGATTGAAGTGGGCCGCCGTCGCGCCCCTGGCCTGCATCAGCGCGGTGTGGAGATCGTGGTAGAACAGGTGCAGCCACAGGACATCCGCCGGTTGCGTGGCCTCCGGCATCGCCACGAGGTCCGCCGAGACGGCTTCGACGTTCTCTCGGCCCGGCTCCTTCGCAAGCGTGCGCATGTGGCCGACCGGATCGTTCTTGAAGTGCGCAACTTCGGCCGGCACGAAGCTGTAGACCCGTCCTTCGGGTCCCACGATGTCGGAGAAGAGGCGGGTCCAGTCGCCGTCGCCTGGGTAAACGTCGATGACGGTGGAACCCGCATCGACTCGTGCAAACCGGATCAACTCGGATACCTTGGATTGGTCGTACATCGGAATCTCCTTTACGGTTGGGACGAGTCCATCTGCGAGGCCCGCGCCAGTGCCTGCGTGTCGATGTACTCCCGGATCTTCGTCACCTTGCCATTTCGAACGGTAATGTCGAAGACCCAATCGTCCTTGAACGGCTTATTCGTGGCTTTGATTTTCCCCGTCGCGACGCCGACGACCAGAACCCGGTCTCCCTGCGCCACGAATTCGGGGGGCGTTGGGTATGTCATTTCTATCTCTTCGGACGCCTTCTGAAGCACAGCCGCCAATTCCGCGTGCCCGCGGTGCGTGCCGGCCAGCGGCCAGCCCTCGCCCGGAATGATCCACTCAATATCTGCGGCAACTAGCGCCAGCAGATCTTGTTTATTGTAGGCACCTATTGCTGCAAAGAAATCCTTCACAATCTGAACATTCTCTTTTGTGCTCATAATAACTTCTCCAATCCTGTGTTAATGCCGGGGTCAGACCTGCGCCATGCCTCCATCGACGGCGAGATCTACGCCGGTGATGTAAGAACTTTCATCGGAGGCGAGGAACGTGACGGCAGCCGCGATTTCCTCGGGCTTGCCCCTGCGACCCATTGGGATCTGTGAAGTGAACTGCGCGACCGCTTGCTCGGCTTGTTCAGGGGTAAGGCCCGTCGTCGTCGCCAAGGCCGGGGTCTCGATTGGTCCGGGGCTCATCGCATTCACGCGGATTTTGCGGTCTTTCAATTCCAGAGTCCAGCGCGCGCGAAGTTGCGCACAGCCGCCTTACTCGCGGCGTAAGCGCTAAACCCTGGCAGCCCGAGGACGTTCGAGACCGAAGAGTTCAGGATAATCGAACCGCCGTCTTTGAAGAGCGGAAGGGCCTTCTGCACCGTAAAGAACAGTCCCTTCACGTTCACGTCGAAGGTCTGGTCAAAATGGGCCTCAGTTGCGACCGCGAGCGGTGCGATTGTCCCTGCGCCCGCGTTCGCGAAGAGAATGTCGATGTGACCATGTTTCTCTTTCACGACGGCATAGAGCCGGTCCAGATCTTCCAAGCGCGACACGTCGCCAGCGACCGTCGTAACGTTTCTCTTGATGAAGGCTGCGGCCTCCTTCAACTCTTTCTCTCGTCGCCCGGTGATCACGACGTGCGCACCTTCTTCCACGAAGCGCTTGGCTGTGGCCAAGCCAATCCCACTGCTTCCGCCCGTGATGACTGCAACCTTACCTTCTAGTGTTTTCATGATCATTTCTCCTTCGTTGTGTGGGCCGGGCACGGGACCGCGCCGGGTCAGAGTTGCGCCAGGCCGCCGTCAACGGCGACCTCACTGGCGGTCATGAAGCTGCTATCCGACGACGCGAGAAAGGCGGCCGCCGCCCCGACCTCCGCCGGATCGCCCATGTGCTGGAGCGCAGTCATTGAGCCGTAGGCCTTAAGGCCCTCCTCGCCGAGCGCTTCCTTCGCGAGTTCGGTCGCCACCGCCCCAGGCGACAGCACGTTTACCCGGATGCCGGTGCCCTTCAGGTCCTCCGCCCAGGTCCGCGCGAGGTTGCGCACCGCCGCCTTGCTCGCGCTGTAGGCGGTGAACGCCGGGGCGCCCGTGGTGCCGGCGCTCGATCCGGTCAGGATGATCGAACCGCCCTTGCCCATCAGCGGCAGCGCCTTCTGGACCGTGAAGATCGTACCCTTCACATTGATGTCGAAGGTTTCGTCAATGTGCTTGGCGGTGATCTTGCCGAGCGCAAGCTGGCTTCCCACCCCGGCATTGGCGAAGACGATGTCGAGGGTTCTGCGCTCGGCCTTCACCGCCGCGTAGAGTCGGTCGAGGTCGGCCTCATCCGAGACCGAGCCCTTCACCGCGCGGGCATTGGGCCCGAGCTCGGCCACGGCGGCGTCGAGTTCTTTCTGCCGGCGGCCGAAGATGAAGACGAAGGCGCCCTCCTCGATGAAGCGCTTTGCTGCGGCGCGGCCGATGCCGGTAGCGCCACCGGTGATCACGGCGGTCTTTCCATTCAGTCTGTTCATGTCATTCGTCCTTCGTTGGAGTAATCCCATTACCCCGTAGCTGGGGTCTTTACTCATGAAGACAATTGACTGAATATCGATATGTATCATCTATTCTTTAGATAGTTGTGCTCGATAACGTCACGATCAATCAACTTCGGGCCTTCGTTGCCGTGTGTGACCAAGGAAGCTTTTCCGGGGCTGCACGGAAGCTGAACCGTGCACAGTCGGCGATCAGTCACGCGATCAAGGCACTCGAGAGTGCCTTTGATGTGCAGCTGTTTGAGCGCAACACCCGCAAAGCGACGCTTACGGCCGCGGGCCGCAGCCTCCTGCCTGATGCTCGTGCGGTGATCTCACGCACCGAGGAAATGAAGACGCGCGCGGTTTCCATTGCTGAGGCCGGGGTACCGCAAGTCTCGATTGCCGTGGATACCTATTTTCCGCGCGCGCACCTGATTGAATGCCTGCGCAGCCTGCAGGCGGACTTTCCAACGGTTGCAATCAATCTGCGCATAACGACCATGCAGGGCGGCGAGCGTTTAGTTCTCGAAGGCACGTGCGCCTTGGCGGTGACGATCACGGACGTGCCGGAGCTGAGCCCGGGTACCATAGAAAGGCAGCATTTATGTGACGCGCAAATGGTGACCGTCTGTGCGCCATCGCATCCGCTGGCCGCAATCGCGGGGCCGATCCCGCGGGAGGAATTGGGCCGGCACATCCAGCTCGTCGTAACCGACAATCAGCCCGATGCGGAAAAGACACAACAGGGGGTCGCCGGCGAACGCCAGTGGCGGGTGAATGACCTCGGCGCGAAGCACGATCTGCTCAGGGGAAGCTTGTGCTGGGGGCACATGCCGCGTCATATGGTTGCGGAAGACCTCGCGAATGGAACACTCGTCGAACTCCAACGGCGCGCATGGCACATGCGCCCCCTCACCTTCATGATCTCGCAGCGGCGCGGGTACTCGTTTTCCGAATGCGAGACACGGCTGGTCGAGCTCCTCGGCAAAAGCGAACGATGAGTTGGTGGGCCCGCTCGGACTCGAACCGAGGACCAAGGGATTCACTTCTGCCCCGCCGTTTCCGGAGGGAGTGGACTATCTCTTCACCCCGGTGGGGTGCGGGACGCTCTAGCCTGTTATTAAGTGCGACTCGAACGCACTCAGGTAGTCTCTGCACCTTCCGGCGGTGCACCGCCGGCTTGGCTCAGGGTTGCCATCAGCTTCCATCTGGAAGGTTTCCCTGAATTCATCCCGTCCACTTCGCACCTTGCGATGCGAAGGCACCATTTATTGATGAGTCCCCTGCTCTAACCAACTGAGCTACAGGCCCGACGGCGCGCATCTTAGCACGCGGCCTCCTCCGGCTTTGGCGCCCTTGGGTTATCGTACGGCGCCTGTGAAAGCGACATCCTTACCCGATCTGCCCATCCGCGAGGCACTGCCTGCGCTGCATGACGCCTTGGCCGGCCACCGCGCGGCGCTGCTCGACGCTCCGCCCGGCGCCGGCAAAAGCACCCTGGTGCCCCTCTTCCTGCTGGACAGCCCTTGGCGCAAGGATCAAAAGATCTTGATGCTCGAGCCGCGGCGCATCGCCGCGCGCGCCGTGGCGATGCGCATGGCCACGCTGTTGGGCGAACCCGTCGGCCGCACCGTCGGGTTCAGGACCCGTCTCGAGACCCGCATCAGCCGTGAGACCCGGGTTGAGGTGGTTACCGAGGGAATTCTCACACGCATGCTGCAGGAAGACCCGGCTTTGTCCGGCATAGGCTGCGTCATTTTCGACGAATTCCATGAGCGCAGCCTGAATGCCGATCTGGGACTCGCGCTTTGCATCGAGAGTCAACAGAATCTGCGCGAGGATCTGCGCATCCTGGTGATGTCGGCGACTTTGGATCTGGCGCCTTTGGTGCGACTGCTGGGCCACGCACCGATCGTTTCGGCACAGGGACGCAGCTTCGAGGTGAGGACTCATTACGTGCCGCGGCGCAGCGACCTGCACCTGGAACTGCAGTGTGCGCAGATCGTGCGGACCGCCTTGCGCGAGCACCCGGGCGATGTCTTGTGCTTTCTGCCGGGCGCTGCGGAAATCCGCCGCGTGCAGCGCACGCTGGAGGAGGCAGGTCTCGAGCACAACGTCGAAATCTTGCCCCTGTATGGTGAACTCGACGGGGCCGCGCAGGATGCGGCTCTGGCCGCGGCCGCTCCCGGCCGGCGCAAAATCGTGCTCGCCACCAGTATCGCGGAGACCAGCCTCACCATCGCGGGCATTCGGATCGTGGTCGATTCAGGACTGCGCCGCTATGCGGAATTCGATCCGACCACGGGCATGAGCCATCTGACGACCGGCAAGGTGTCTCAAGCCGCGGCGGATCAGCGCCGCGGGCGCGCGGGACGCCTGAGCGAAGGGGACTGTTACCGCATGTGGTCAGAGGGCGCGCATGCTTCCTTGAGTCCGCAGACGCCGCCGGAAATTTTGCACGCCGATCTCGCGCCGCTGGCCCTCGAGCTCGCGTGCTGGGGCAGCGATGCCGCATCTCTGGCGTGGCTCGATCCGCCGCCCGCCGCGCCCCTCGCGCAAGCGCGCGATTTGCTGCACGAACTCGAAGCCATCGATGCCGCCGGACGCGTGACCCTGCACGGCCGTTCGCTCGAGAAGCTCGGCATGCACCCGCGTCTTGCGCATATGTTGATCAAAGCGCGCGACCTGGGCGCGGCGCGCCTGGCCTGCGATCTGGCGGCCATCTTGAGCGAGCGCGATATCCTGCGCGCCGTCGTCGGGGCGCGCGATGTGGATTTGCGGCTGCGGATAACGGTGTTGCGCGGCGATGGCCGGGAATTGCCGGCCGGCGTGACCGTCGATGCCCGCGCCAAGTCCCAGGCTCAGCGTACCTCCGGCCAATGGCAGCGCGACTTTGCGCTTCCTGCACGCGATACGGCTCATAGCGATGAGGCCACGGGCATCTTGTTGGCGTGGGCATATCCGGATCGCATCGCGCGCGCGCGCGGCGATGGCGGCCGATACTTGCTCGCCAATGGCCGGGGCGCACACTTCGGGGAGCCGCAGGCCCTCGCGAAATCGCAGTTCATCGTTGCCGCTGAGCTGGATGGCGCGGAGCGCGAGGCGCGGATATTTCTGGCCGCGCCGATTTCGATTGAAGATCTGGAAAAGCACTTTGCCGCGCTCATCACGGATGCAGCGGAAATCCGCTGGGACGAGCGTGAGCAGGCGGTTCACGCGCGGCGCGAACGGCGGCTCGGCGCATTGTTGCTGCAGTCCAGCGAGTTGCGCGATCCCGACCCGGCCGCCCTCGGCGAGGCGGCGCTCGCGGGACTCAAAATTCTCGGCATGGCGGGTCTGCCGTGGACCAAGGACTTGAGCCAGTGGCGCGCCCGCGTGATGTTGTTGCGCCATTTCAAGGTGCCGTCGCCCGCCCCATGGCCTGACTTGAGCGACGCCGCGCTGGAACTCGCCGTGGAGGAATGGGCGCCCCCTTGGATCGTCGGCTTCACACGGCGCGAACATTTTGCACGAATGGATTTGAGCAATGCGCTGCGCTCCCTCGTCACGCACGCCCAGGGAAAGATTTTGGAACGGGAAGCGCCGACGCATTTCACCGTCCCCAGCGGCTCGCACATACCCATCGATTACCTCGACGGCGATACGCCGACGGTGTCCGTGCGATTGCAGGAGCTGTTCGGTTTGCGCGAGACTCCCTGCGTTGCCGGCGGCAAGGTACCCTTACTGCTCAAACTGCTCTCCCCCGCGGGCCGGCCGGTGCAGATCACCCAGGATCTGGTCAGCTTTTGGAATCGCGGGTATCACGAAGTGAAGAAGGATTTGAAAGGCCGCTACCCCAAACACTACTGGCCCGATGATCCTTACACCGCCCAGGCCACGCGCCGCGCGCGGCCGCGTTTGAACAATTAGGAAATTCCGTCATGCGCCTGCCAACGATGCTAGCGGTGTTCGTCCTGAATTTGCCCTGGACCGTGAGCCGTGCCGCGCCGGAGAACGCAGCCGCAGCGCCGGCCATGGATGCCGCCGCTGCAGGCCGATTCGCAGCTCTTGCGCTCAAGTGCCTGCATGATGAATATCCCAGTCACATCAGTCTCACGCTGGACCGCGATGCAGACGTGCTTCCTCCGAGGCAGCTGACGCCCGCGTTCTATGGCTGCTTCGACTGGCACTCGGACGTGCATGGCCACTGGTTGCTGGTGCGTCTATTGCGTCTTATGCCGAATGCGCCGTTCGCGAGCCAAGCGCGGGCGGAACTGGCGCGCAGTTTCACCGCCGAGAACATCGCGGGCGAAGTCGCTTTTCTCGGGCACCCGGGCCGCGCTTCGTTCGAGCGACCCTACGGTCTTGCGTGGCTGCTCAAGCTATCCGCTGAGTTGCGCGAGTGGAATGATCCAGAGGGAAAGCAATGGTCGATTGCCTTGCGGCCGCTCGAAACCGAGGCGGAGTCCCGCTTGACGAGCTGGCTGCCGAAGCTGAACTATCCCATCCGAATCGGCGAGCACGATCAGACCGCATTTTCGTTCGGCTTGGTCTGGGACTGGGCGGGTGTTGCCGGCGATGCGCAGATGCGCGCGCTCTTGAGCGACGCGGCGCGCCGATTCTATTTGCAGGACCGTCTTTGTCCGCTGAACTACGAGCCCTCCGGCGAGGACTTTCTCTCGCCCTGCCTCGCCGAGGCGGACTTCATGCGCCGCGTGCTCGAACCGAAGGCCTTCGGCAGTTGGTTGTCGGCTTTTCTGCCGGGCATTCCGGAAAATTCGAGCAGCTCCTGGCTGCAACCCGGCGTGGTGACCGATCGCTCCGACCCGAAGCTCGCGCACATCGACGGCCTTAACTTAAGCCGCGCCTGGATGCTCGAGGGCATCGCGCACGGCTTGCCGAAGAACGATCGGCGCGTACCGGTGCTGCTCGCCACCGCCGCGAAGGCATCGCGATGCGGCGCTGCCCGCGGTCACCGGCGAGCACTACGAGGGCGGCCACTGGCTGGGCACCTTTGCCGTGTACCTGACGAGCGCCGCGGGCCTGCGCTGATATAATCTGCGCGAAATCGAGCGCACGAAGGAGTTGGGACAATCATGACAGATCATAGCGAGACGGATCGCGCCACATTCACCGCGATGACCGAGAGCACCCAGGCCGACTGGAAGAAGATCGCAACCGCCGCCAACGCGTTCAACGGCGATCTCGCCAATCGCGTGCTCGCGCACCTGCAGATGCTCAAAGGCGATTGCGGCGGCTTCTCGGTGGACCGGCTGGAACACTCGCTGCAATCGGCAACGCTGGCCTATCGCGACCGCATGGACGAGGAATACGTGGTGTGCGCGTTGCTGCACGACATGGGCGACATTCTCGCCTCAACCAACCACGCCGAGCTGGCCGCGACCATTCTGAAACCCTTCGTGTCGGAGGAGAACTGGTGGCTGCTGCAGCATCACGGCATTTTCCAGGGCTACTATTTCTTCCACCACCTGGGGCTGGATCGGAACATGCGCGAACAGTTTCGCGACCATCCGAATTTCGAACGCACCGCGTTGTTCTGCGCGCGTCACGATCAGAATGCCTTCGATCCGAACTACGACACCATGCCGCTCGAGGCCTTCGTGCCGATGGTGCAGCGGGTCATGGCGCGGCCCAAGCGCTCAATTTATCTGCGCGAGGAACAGCAACAAGCCGGCGAATTACTTGCCACGGTTTAGGATTTTGCCGCAACGTCGGTCGCGGCCCTGTTCCAAGGCGATGATGGCGGGCGTGCGCCAGCCGCTTCTCACGCCCCAGAAGTAAAAGGCCAGCGATGTCAGCGCCACCGCACAGCTGATCCCAGCCATACTCGATGTAATCCTTCCCTTCGAATTCCTTACTGCCCGCCCAGGACAACACCGTGATGACAATCAGGTAGGCGAGCAGCCACCAGGCAGCCTTGCAGCTGCCGCCCGAAATCGCGCCAATTTCCTTTCGCCTGATAGTAGAAGTAAACCGGCAGCGGGAAGATCAACAACAGCATGATCTCCCCCGTGTGGGGCCAGCGCGCCCAGAACAGCATCAATGTCGCCAGCACGAAGGCTATCGGCGCGAGCACTTGGAGTCCGGGAACCCGCAGCGGGCGGTGCAAATCGGGCGCCGTCCGCCGCAGCGCCATGACGCTGATCGGCACCACCAGGTAGGTGATGATGGTGGCCACTGAAATCACCGCTGCCAGCATGCCCCAGCCGGGGAATCTGAATAGAAAGACGAAGGACACAGCCAGATTGAACCACATGGCCGGCCGCGGGATGCCATAGCGCGGATGCACGCGGCCGAACACTTCCGGGGCCGTGCCGCTTCGCTGCATGGCGTAGATCATGCGCGCGGTGGCTGCGGTGTAGGTTGTGCCGGTGCCGCTGGGGCTGACGAAGGCATCGGTATAGAGAAGGATGGCGAGCCAATTGAGATTCAGCGCGAGGGCGAGCTGCGCGAAGGGCGAGCTGTACTCCATCGCCGCCCATCCCTCTGACAAATGATCCGGCGACACCGCGCCCAGAAACGCGACTTGAAGCAACAAGTACACCACCGTGCTCAGCGCGATGGATCCAAAGATCGCGAAAGGCACGCTGCGCCCCGGGCGACGCGCCTCGCCGGCCAGACTCACTGGAATCTGGAACCCGTTGTAGCTGAACACGATACCGCTGGTGGCGACAGCTGTCAGTATCGCGGCGAGGTTGCCCACGTGATGGCCGCCGTGAACACCGACTTGAAAATTCTCGCAGGGTGAAAACCACTGCATATCAAGGCAATGGCGGTAGCCGCTGGCACGATGAGCTTGAAAAATGTGATGGCGCTATTGGTGTTCGCGAACACCTTGACGCTCCAGAAATTGATCAAGAAGTAAATCACCACCAGTACCGCCGAGATGGACAGACCTGTCGTCGTCAATTCCCCCTGGCCGTTGGGTTTGTGCACGTACAAAGCGTGCGCCCAGTCCCACGGCCAGGAGCTCATGTACTGAACCGAGGCTTCGGCCTCGACCGGAATAACCGAAACGATGGCGATCCACGCGGCCCACCCCGCCACGAATCCCACCAATGAGCCATGAGAATAGTGCCCGTAGCGCACCGCGCCGCCGGACTCGGGAAACATGGCTCCCAACTCCGCGTAAGTGAACGCAACGAACAAAATAACGACCGCGCCGATGATCCAGGCATAAACCGCGCCGGGACCCGCCAGCTGGGCGGCGCGCCAGGCGCCGAACAGCCAACCGGATCCGATGATTGATCCCAAGCCCGTGAACATCAGGGCGATGGCGCCGACTTCGCGGCGTATCGCGCTTTCATTGGACATTTCTGTTCTCCTTGCCGGACTGTAACGGCTTTGCACTAGACTTCGCCATGCCTAAAGACAAAAACTGGCTGCAACGCCGGCTCATCGAACCGCTGCTGTCCCTGCTGCGTCAGGGAATGTCGCCGGCGCGTCTTGCGCTGTGCGTCGCCATCGGCATCGTCATCGGCAACATCCCCATCCTCGGGGTGTCCACCATCATCTGTACATTCATCGCGCTGATATTTCGGCTGAATCTGCCGACGATGCAGCTGGTGCAGGGCGCCATGGCGCCCACCCAAATTCTGCTGATCATTCCCTTCGTGCGGGTGGGCGAATGGATTTTGCGGGTGCCGCCGCAGGCGCTGTCGATCAAGTCCGCTCTTGCCCTCATGGCCCAGGGGCTGTGGCACGCCGTGGTGGTGCTGCGGGATGCGATATTCCACGGGTTTTTGGCCTGGGCGCTGACCGCACCCTTTTTCATTTATTTTTTCTACCGGCTCCTCACGCCGCTGTTCGAACAGGCCGCCTTGCAAATCAACGCTCGCCCTTCAAGCGACGCATAATCGACCGCTCGAGGGTCGTCAGAAACGGCGTCACGTCATATATACGGTTTCGTCCTCGCAGCCATGTTCGCAGCGGTCTCTTTCGATCTGCAGCGTTGCATGCTGGATTTGAAAGCGGCGCTTTAGATCCGGCGTCAGCGAGGTCAACAGCGCATCTTCCGCACCGCGGTCGGGCACCACCAGGTGCGCCGTCAATGCAACACTGGTGGTGCTCAGCGCCCAGATATGCAGATCGTGCACGTCGGTGACCCCGCGCTGCCCGGCCAAATACGACATCACGGCCGATGAATTGACCCCGGAAGGAACGCCATCCAGCGATAGCGCCAATGAATCGCGCAGCAGGCGCCAGGTGCTCGTCAATATCACGGCGACGATCAACAGGCTGACGATGGGATCCACTCGATTCCAACCCGTGAGTACGATGAGTCCACCCGACACCAGAACCCCGGCGGACACCGCGGCATCCCCCAGCATATGAATGTAGGCGCTGCGCCGATTGAGATCGCCGTGGCTACCGGCATGCAGCAGCCAGGCGCTGATGCCGTTGAGCGCAATGCCGATGGCGGCCACCATCATCACGGTCCGACCCGCCACCGGCGGCGCCGCCGCCAGCCGGCTTGCCGCTTCCCACGCAATGGCGCCGCACGCCAACAGCAGCAACACGGCGTTGACCAGCGCCGCCAGCACCGAGGAACGCCCCAGTCCGTAGGTAAACCGGGCACCCGGCGGGCGGCGGCCCAAGTACATGGCTGTCCACGCACACACCAATCCCAGCACGTCGCTCAAGTTATGGCCCGCGTCCGCGATCAATGCCACCGAGTTGGATAGGAATCCAAAGCCGCCCTCGACGATCACGAATGTCAGGTTGAGCAGCACGGCGGCGCCCATCCGCAGGTTGATGCCGTCGCTGAAGTGAGCGTGTGAGTGGCCATGCGCGTGGCCGGGCTCGTGCCCGCCCTGGTTTTCGTGGGCGTGCCCGTGTGACTGCGCGGCGCGATCCTTATGTTCCAAGGGATTTATATTCCTTCAGTTGTTCGAATGTCTGCATGCGCCAAAGCCGGGGGAATAACACGCGTGCCCACAAGACGGTGACCACCAAAGTCGCAACCCCACCCAGCACGATCGCCGGCACCAATCCAAACCAAGCCGCGGTCATACCCGACTCGAACTCACCCAGTTCATTCGATGCCCCTATGAAAACCGCATTCACGGCACTGACCCGCCCGCGGATTTCATCGGGTGTTTCCAGTTGTACGAGCAGCGAACGTATGAACACGCTGATCATGTCTCCGACGCCCAGTATGACCAATGCTGCCATCGCCACCCAGAAGAAATGGGTGAGACCCAGCACGACGGTCGCGACTCCAAATGCCGCAACCCCTGCGAACATGGTTGCACCGACATGCCGGGTAACCGGCCTGAACGCCAACCACATTGCGGTGAGGCCCGCACCGATGCCCGGCGCCGCCCGCAGGTAACCAAAGACTTCCGGCCCGGCGTGCAGCACGTCTCTAGTGTACGCGGGCAACAGCGCCGTGGCACCGCCGAACAATACCGCGAAAAGATCCAGCGAAATGGCGCCCAGTACCGTTTTGCGATGCCAGACGAAGCGTAAGCCTTGCAGCAGGGTCGCCCAGGAAAGGGCCGAACGCAGGGAGGGCGGCCGGCGCTTGCGGATCAGAATGACCAAGGCGATGGCGAGCACCAGCAAGATCGCCGCAGCGCCATAGACGACGCCGGCTCCGCTATTTCGCCCAAATCCGGCTTCGGAAATCGCATACAGGATGCCTCCAATACTCGGTCCGGCGATGGTCGCCACTTGAATGACGGAGGAGTTGATGGCAAGAGCATTGCGCAGGATCGGCGCCGGCACGATGGTGGGCACGAAGGACTGCGATGCCGGAAGCATGAATGCGCGAGTCACGCCGAATACCGCCAGCACCGCGAAGATGGGTAATGTCGTTGAAATCTTGACCGCAGCGAGGATCAGCAACACCAACGCGCAGACGGCGTAGCAACAGTGACCCAATAAGATGATGATGCGCCGATCGAACTGGTCGGCGACGTGCCCCGAGAACAATACCAAACACAGAAACGGCAGAAACTGCGACAGTCCGATGAGCCCGAGATCCAGCACGCGCCCGGTGATGTGATACACCTGCCAGCCGACGGCCATGATGATCATCTGGGTGGCGATGGACGCAAAAAATCGCGAAGCTCAGATATAGCGTGAAATCGCGATTTTTGAGGACGCCATCGTGCGAAGAACCCTCGGGTTGACTGCCGATCAAAGTCCCAATTCGCTCAACGAGGGATGATCATCCGGACGGCGGCCCAACGGCCAGCGATAGCGGCGGTCCGATTCGGCGATCGGCAGGTCGTTGATGCTGGCAATGCGCAAGCGCATCAGGCCGTGTTCATCGAACTCCCAATTTTCGTTGCCGTAGCTGCGAAACCAGCTGCCGCTGTCATCGTGCCACTCATAGGCGAAGCGCACGCCAATGCGGTTTTCGCGGAACGCCCAGAGTTCCTTGATGAGCCGATAATCAAGTTCTCTGGCCCACTTGCGCACGAGAAACGCCTGAATGGCATCGCGGCCTTGCAAAAATTCCGCGCGGTTGCGCCAGCGGCTATCGACGGAATAGGCGAGGGCGACGCGCGCGGGGTCACGAGTGTTCCACCCATCCTCCGCCATGCGCACTTTTTGCGCCGCGGTTTCCATCGTGAAAGGAGGCAGTGGGGGTCGGTCCATCAGAATCGTCGGCTCGCGTACAAGGTGACGCTCTCTATCTTATAGAAGGATTCCGGGCGAGGGCCTGTCACATCGCTCGCGAGCACGCGGTCACGCGCGATATTTTGTGCGTAGCGGTAGTCCAGATTCAAATCCCACTTGGGGAATACATCCCGCCACGATACGCCCAGGCCGCCATACACGGATGTGGCCGGGGTCGCGAGGTCCCAGCGCGCGATGCCGGCGAAGACACTCAGGGCCATCGGGCCATCGAAGCGGTGGCGATAATCGATCGGCCGCAGCCCGATGAGCAAGTGTCCGTCCACCTGGTCGAATTCCGCGCGCACGCCCAGATCGTTGCTGGCGCTGACGGCACGGCGGGCGCCTAGCCCTAAGTGCGGACCGTACCCCACCGGGGTGGTGGTGATGGGCAGAACCTGGTTGATATCCTCGCGAACTTTGTTGGCGTTGACGCCGGCATCGACGAATACTTCTGCGCCGCGGGTGTCCTGGCCGCCGGCCTCATCATCATCGTCGCTGTACGCGCCGTCGTCGCGTGTGCGCGAATCGCCTCCGTAACGCACGAACCCGCTTAGACGGGAAAAGTACGTGCCGTAGACGTCCCGGCCGCCGAAGGCTTCGGCGCCGACGGTGACGCCGTTCCACGGCCGCGAATAGCGCAGGTCCAGATCGTAGTAGTGGTAGTAGGGATACGGGCTCGGCGTGGGAACGTAGGTGCGGTTATCGCCGCCGTAGTAGGTTTGGTTCTGCAGCAGCCGCCCGCGCAGCTCGAGATAACCACCGAACGGCGGCTCCCACCCCACCCGCAGCATCTGGCTGCGCGCGCCCACGCCATCGCCGAAATTCCGTTGATCCGCACCCCAATTCCCCAACACCAAATGGTCGTTGGTCATGCCGTCCAGGTAAATACTGTGCACGTACCAGATATTCGACCATTCGGAAATTTCATAAGTGAGGTCGAAATGCCGGAAAATCCGCGGGAAATCGATGCCCGCCAGGGTTTGTGGGCTGCCCATCAGGTAGCTGCCGCCGTCGGAATTGTCTTCCCCCGCATACTGAAAGTAGACCGCGAACGGCGTTTTGCCCGGATAGATGAATCGGCTGACATAGGACGCCTGCTGGTTGCCCTGCGTTTGCGAAAGGCCGCTGGGTATGAAGAAGTCCCGCAATAGAAATTTAAAATCGGAGGGCAGACCGTTGCCCCCGCCGTACTGCAATATCCGGTTGAAGCCCAAGGACCAGCCGCTAAAAGGCTCGGCCGATAACTGCATCCCGAAAAGATTCGGATCGCCGTCGGCCACATCGCCGTTGTAGGCGATCCGGTTCGTCGACATGCGTGCCCAAAAGAGTTCGTATTGAATCCCTAGGCGCGTCAGGGGCTCATAATTCGACAGCGTCGCCGACGGCATGGTCGGCGCCTCGGTGCTGAGCAGCGCGCTCGCGTCCGTAATGGGAGAAAGCCAGTGATCCCGCCAGCCAACGTCGATCTGCGCCCAGTTGGTGCCGAAACTCAGCATCGAACCCGTGGGTTTGATGCGCCCCTGGTAGGCGATCCCGCCGCCGCTGATCAAGAAATAATCGGTCGGCTGCGCATAGGCAACGGCGGAGAACTCATAGTTGCTGTCAACGGGCATGCCGTGCTGATTCGGCATGACGCTGTTGCCATTGGCGATGGCGCCCGTGGCGCTGGCATGAGTCACCGCATAATCGCGGTGGTAGCGCTCGAGATATCTTTGCACCTTGGTACACAGCGGCTTGTCGATCAAGCAGGCTTGCGGCAGCGCCAATTCCACCAGCGCGACGGCGAAGGGCCGCTTCAATATCGGCTCGTCGGCGAGAATGAGCACCCGCTCGATTTGCCGTTCGATTTCCGGCTCGAGGTTCATCGGCAAGTACGCGGTGACACCTCCGGCAGGGGCAAGCCGCGGGGTTGCCAGCAGCAAGCCCACCACGGCGAATGCAAGTCTATCGGCTCGCATGCATGGGTCCTGAGATCCTGACTCAGCCGCCCGCGCGCAGCGTTTGAATCTCGAAACCGACGGCGCCGCTCAACCAGGTGTCCTTGTCGCGGATGATGGCCTGTGCCGGCAGCGTGGGCGTTTTGACCGTCATCCCCTGAAGCTTGCGAACTGCCGTGCCCACCGCAAAGATTTCCACCAGGCCGGCGCCGAGTTCGACGATGTACGTCTTGATGCCGATCACCTCATCGGCGCCGAGCGCCGCGGCTTCCCGATTCACCCGATCAAAGACCTGCTCGCGGGCCTCATAGACCAGCGTGGTGAGATCGCTGATTTCTCCCTTCGCCAGACTCTGGAATGCCGCCTTGATTCCGCTGATCGCGCCCAGCGAATACACCGAGGTCGAAATGAGCAGCTTGATGGGCATGTAGCCGAGATGCGTCATTCCCCACAGTTCCTCACCCGTCAGATCGCTGGTCACCGGGGCGCCACGGGTCTCCGCGGGCAACAGCGGATGCAGCGCCGCGGTCCCCGACATGTACATCTCGTGAAATCCGGCAAAGTGCAGCACGTTGGTGCGCACGCCGACCACGGAGTTCGCGCCCACCGCCCGCGCGTGCGAAACGAGCCGATCGAGCGCGTGATGGCGCGTCGCGTTGAACACATCGCTGAATTCCTTGATCTCGCCGCGAACCAGGGTCTTCAACGTACCCGCAATGCCGCCGACCGCGCCCACCGAGTAGGCAATATTGCCGAAGACGAATTCCTTGGGCTCATAGCCGCAATCCATGTGGCAATACAACTCCTGGGCATCGCCGGCGCTGGTGAACAGCGCCGTGCCCGGGGCGCCGCTGACACCGGAGCCGACGAACAGGAACTCCGAATTGCCGCTGAGATTGCGCAGCTCCGAGGACACGCCCACGACTCCATGAACCTGCTCGCGATCGGCTTCCGCCCGCATGCGCTTGTAGGCCGCGGCGCGTCCCTCGTGGATCATTTGCGTCACGTCGGCAATTTCGCCGCCCACGATGCCGCGGAATGCGGAACGGACGCCGCCGAACAGACCCATGGACTGGATGCTGTTGCCGATCACCACGCCGCTCGGGATCAATCCCTTGAGCCGCATGCAGTAGATTTCATTTCCGGACAAACCGGTCAATTTGGGCGCGTTGAGCATGTTTCGATCCTAGGTCATTGCCGTCTTTGTGTCGACGTCCCGCTTTGTGTTGCAAAGTCCGAATGCGCTCATGCCGGCAGGTGCCGGTTCACGAGGGCCACCATGCGCTCCGTCGCCAGGTGAAATAAATCCAGGCCCAAATCCGGCAAATCGACAAACGTGGCGTTGCCCTTGAGCAGCGGCTTTACCCGCAGGGTTTGTTCGATGATGTCGTCGTGCGGCGCGAATATTGTCAACGGCGATTTCAGATCCTTGAGTTTTTTATCGATGGCGTAGCCGCAGGCGGCGCGAAAGGCCGCGCCAGGATTCGCGGCCAGCACGTGTTCGATGAAGCGCCGATGCGCGTCCGCAAGATCGTAGGGCGGCTGACGCAGCACGAGGCCGCCCCGCCAGGCGCCCAATACGTGGCCGCCCTCGCCCGCGGGCCGCAAGGGTTGCTCGCTGTATTTCTCCAGCTGACGCTGCTGCTCCTCCGCGGTGAATAGGGGCATGCCGACCGCGACCACGCGGCGCACCTGCGCGCCCAATTGATGCGCAATCTCGATGGCCTCAATGGATCCGGCATGCACGCCCAACAAGTCGATCGGACCGGCCATCCCCGCGGCCTTCAGACCATCGATCGTGCTCTCTGCATACTGTTCCAAAGACAACGCCCAGGGCGGCGCATCGGAGAAACCGTAACCCAGGCGATCCGGCGCATGCGTGGGCCGCTCCAATTTTTCTTGAAATGTCTCCCACATCGCTCCGGAGCGCGGCGACATGTGCAGCAATATCAACGGCACGCCCCTGCCGTCGTGGCTGCGCAAATGCAGCTGACCAAATCGAGTCGGGTAAATACGGCGGATCATTCAATGCGCTTCCAAGAAGTCCTCCACCAACGGCGCCACCGCCAGCGGCCGCTCAATGTGCAACATGTGCCCCGCCCCCGCAATGCTCGCAATCTCGACGCCCGGGAATGCTGCGCGCAATCCCTCGATGGTCCCGTCCGCTCCCAAGCGCCTCAGATAATCGGACTCCTCACCCAGCATCATGAGCAGCGGCGCACGAATTTCACGCCACGTTGCTTCGGCGTCTTCGCGCTTGTAGATGATGGGATTCACCCAGTGATGGCGCGGATCGGCCGCCAACCGCACTCGACCATCGTCGTCGGGAGTTCCCCAAACGCGCGCCACAAACGCGGCGGCAGCCGGGGAAAAACGCGGGTAGCGGAATTGAATGATGGCCGTAAGCTGCTCGAAGGAGTTGTAGTTCTTTTCGATCGCGGGAACTTTGATTTGATCCAGCCACTTGCGCATGCGCTTGGGCGATTCTTGAGCCGAGGTGCGCGGCAATCCGAATCCTTCGAGATTGACGACGCTCCGCACCCTCTCGGGCCGCAGGCCTGCGTAGAGACTGGCAATGTTGCCTCCCATGCTGTGGCCGACGATGCGCACGGGCGCCTCAGGCGAGATCTGATCCAGCAACGCGTCCAAATCTCCGAGATAGTCCGGGAAGCCATATCCCTCCTGCGGCCACTCGCTGCGCCCGAAGCCGCGCCAGTCGGGGGCAACGATGGGCCAGTCTTGCTTGAAGGCGTCCACGATGAACTGAAAGGTGTCGCCGACATCCAGCCAACCGTGAAGCAAGCATAGAGGTGACCGCATCGGCGAGGGCGCCGGTCCCCATCGAGTCAGGTGCATGTCGAGTCCGCGCACCCGCAGGATCTCATGCCGCGGCTGCCGCAGCGCTTGGTACGCCGTTACACTATCCAATCAGCGCAGGTGCGACGAGCTGCAGTTTTGCGTCTGAGGAGGCTGCGCACCCCCGTCATCGGGGCGCATGGTTCCCGGCCCGGCGGGTTTGGGGCCTTTTCCGGGAGGAGGAGGCTGCGGTGGCGGCGTTTTCCGTGGTTCGTTCCCCTTAGGCATGTTCCGCCCCTCCCGTTTAGGTCTTGAAAGTCCTGCTTTCATACACGTAGGAAGCACCCGCCCGCAAGGGCCGCAAGGTTTGCAGACTGCCCACGCGCGGGAGCATGCTCTAAAAATGATGGGAGATCGCATTGGGCCGTACCGTGTGCTGCGCACCCTGGGTGTCGGCGGGATGGGAGAGGTGTACCTCGCCGAGCGAGCGGATGCCCAGTTCGAACAACAGGTTGCCATCAAGGTGGTCCATGGCGGAGCGCTGGCGGTCGGGATGCATTCGCGCCTCAAGCTGGAGCGCCAGATATTGGCGCAGCTCGACCACCCGAACATTGCGCATCTGCTGGACGGCGGGGCCCTGCCGGATGGCAGCGCATATCTCGTCATGGAATATGTCGATGGTCTCGGCATCGACGCCCATTGCGATTCGAACCGGTTGGGAATCAACGCCCGCCTGAAGCTTTTCCAGACCGTGTGTGATGCGGTGCACTATGCCCACCAAAACCTCATCGTGCACCGTGATCTGAAACCCTCGAATATTCTGGTGACCGCGTCGGGTGTTCCCAAGCTGCTGGATTTCGGGATCGCAAAACTCTTGGACGAAAGCCAGGTCGCCCGGCACGCCATCGCCATGACGCAGGCCGACATTCGCGTCATGACTCCGGATCACGCCAGTCCTGAACAGGTACGCGGACAGGCGATCACCACTTCGAGCGACGTCTACGTACTGGGCGTGTTGCTCTACAGATTATTGTGCGGTTCCGGTCCGATGCTCATCACGTCCATGCGGCTGACGGAAATCGAGCGCGCCATTTGCGAGAAAGATCCCCCGCTGCCCAGTCAGACCATCAAGTCGGAGGATTCGGCCAGTTCGCAAGCCATTGCGCAGGCCCGCGGAGTGACCCCCAATCGCCTGCGGCGGACTCTGTCGGGAGATTTGGACAACATCGTACTGAAGGCGATGCGCAAGGAGCCGGAACGCCGCTACGCGTCCGCGCAGCAGATGGCGAGCGATATCCAGCGTTATCTGGATGGCAGGCCGGTGATCGCGCATCCCGACACGCTGTCATACCGGTCGGCGAAGTTTGTCCGGCGCCATTGGCTGCCGGTGACCGCCGGCATCAGCGCCGCGATGCTGGTGATGGCCTTTGCGGCTACGACGTACACGCAATCGCGGCGCATCGCTGCGGAGCGCGACCGGGTCGCGCAGCAACGCGAACGCGCCGAAAACGAGCGGACGCGCGCGGAAGAGATATCGGGTTTTCTCATCAATCTGTTCAAGCTGTCCGATCCTGAAGAGAACCGCGGCAATCAGGTCACGGCGCGGGAACTGTTGGATTCGGGCGCAACGCGCCTGCGGGCCGGACTCCAAGACCAGCCTGCCACCCGGGCGGCGCTGTTGTCGACCGTGGGAACCGTCTATGACAGCCTCGGGCAGTACCGCGACGCCCTGCCGCTGCTGAATGAGGCATTGGAGCTGCAAGAACAAGCGCATGACAACGCGCAGGTTGAAACGCTGCTGGAACTCGGCCGCGCATACATTGGAGCGGGCGATCTTCCCGCGGCCGAGGCGCCCTTGCAGCAGGCTCTGCATCGCGCGCAAAGCGATGCGGGACCCAAGAGCGTGGCAACGGGGCACGCGCTGTGGACCTTGGGCATGCTCAGATTTCAACAGGGCCAGATCAGTCAGGCCAAGGAGTTGTATATCCGCAGCCTCGCAATACTCGAGTCCAGCAAGGCTCCGGAGACCGATGTGTCCCCGGTGTTGAGCGACTTGGCGGCCGCCTATATGGGCGATCAGCAGTGGCCGTTGGCAAAGCAGGCCTACGAGCAGGCCCTGGAAATCGATCGGCGCGTGCTCGGCGACGATCATCCCAAGATCGCCTTCCGTCTGCAGAATCTGGCGATCGTCGCGCAGAACAGCGGGGACCCGAATGAGGCCGAGGCGCTGTATCGGGATGCATTGCGGCGCGAGGAGCGCAGCTACGGAGACCGCCATCCCGAAACCGCGGTAACCAAGGGCAATTACGGCTTGCTGTTGCTGCGTGAAGGACGATTGGCCGAGGCGGAGCCGCTGCTGCGCGATGCCGTATCGATTCAACTCATCCTCTACGGCCCCGAGCACTACAAGGTGGGCTATGCGCGCGTGAGTCTGGCGATTCTCCTGCACGACAAGGGCGATCTGGCCGGATCCGAGAGCGAATTTCGCCAGGCGCTCGCGATATACGACAAGTCACTCCCTGCCAATCATCAATATCGCGCCGCCCTGCTCATGCATTTTGCGCGCCTGCTGGTGGATCGGGGTAAATACACGGAAGCGCTGGCGAGGAGCAGCGAATCCCTCGGGATTTGGATTGCCACCCTGGCGGCCTCGAGTGCGCCCGTGGCTCAGGCACACGCCATTCACGCCTACGCGCTCGAGCATCTTGGCAGGTCGCGTGAAGCTGCAGAGGAGCTCGATGCCGCTGTTCCCGTGCTGGTCAAAACCCGCGGTGCGGACGATTCGGTGACGCGCCGCGCGCAGCTTTGGCTTGCGGTCGCGCATCCGGTGTCGGTGCAAACAGCGCGTGCTTCGCGCTAGCAGCTAAGTCCGGCTCGCCTGATCCTTAGGGGCCCAGGAACAGCTGGTACGCCGGGTTGTCGGTTTCCTCGGTGAATGCGTATTGCAGCTCGTTGATGTGCAATAGAAAGTCCGTATCGGTTTCCGGCGGCACCTGGATGCCGGCGAGTACCCGGCCGTGATCCCCGCCGTGATTGCGATAGTGGAACAGGCTTACGTTCCACTGCGTGCCGATCGCCTGCAGAAATTTGAGCAGCGCCCCGGGGCGCTCCGGAAATTCGAAGCGATAGAGCCGCTCGTCGGCAAGTCCGCGAGCGTGGCCGCCGACCATGTAGCGCACGTGCAGCTTCGCCATCTCATTGTCCGTCATGTCACGCACCGAGAAACCGGCTGCCGTCATGGTGCCCAGAAGCGCATCGCGCTCCGCTTTTCCCTGGCTGAGCGCGAGGCTGACAAACACCTGCGCCGCCTTCACATCGGAGTAGCGGTAGTTGAACTCGGTGACGCTGCGAGTGCCGAGCAGTTCGCAGAAACGCAGAAACGAGCCCGGACTCTCGGGCATTTGCACGGTGAACAGCGCCTCGCGCTGCGCGCCGATGTCCGCGCGTTCCGCGACATATCGCAGCCTGTCGAAATTCATGTTGGCGCCGCCATTGATGGCGATCAACGTGCGTTCCGTGCAATTCTCCCTTGCCGTGTATTTCTTGATGCCGGCCACCGCCAACGCCCCCGCCGGCTCGGCGATGGAGCGGGTGTCCTGGAAAATATCTTGAATGGCCGCACAGATCTGGTCCGTGCTGACCAGGATGATTTCGTCGACGTACTGGCGTGCCAGACGAAAGGTTTCCTCCCCCACGCGCCGCACCGCGACGCCGTCGGCGAACATGCCGACGCGCTCGAGCGCGACACGCTTGCCGGCGCGCAGCGATTCGAACATGCCGGGCGAATCCTCCGGCTGGACGCCGATGATCTTGATGCGAGGGTAGAGAGACTTTGCGAACGCGGCGATTCCCGAAATCAAACCGCCCCCGCCCACCGGGACGAAAATGGCGTCAATCTCATCGCCGTGGTGCTGGCGCAGGATCTCCATGGCAATCGTGCCCTGGCCGGCGATGACATCGGGGTCATCGAAGGGATGGACGAATACCAGACCTCTCTGTCTGGCCAGTTCCGTCGCATGCTCGTAAGCCTGATCGTAGTCGTCGCCATGCAGGATGATTTCGCCGCCGAGGTCGGTCACCGCCTGCACCTTGATCTCGGGAGTGGTCAGCGGCATGACGATGACGGCCGGGATTCCGCGGGTACGGGCGGCCAGGGCGACGCCCTGGGCGTGATTGCCGGCCGAGGCGCAGATGACGCCGCGCTGCGCGCTGATGGCCGACAATTGCGCAATCTTGTTGTAGGCACCGCGAATTTTGAACGAAAACACCGGTTGCAGGTCTTCCCTCTTGAACAGGATGCGGTTGTTCAGGCGCCGCGACAGGCGCGGCGCGGCTTCCAACGGCGTCTCGATGGCGACGTCATAGACCTTGGCTTTGAGTATTCGATCGACGTAGTTTCCTTGCAAGGGCGGCATCGCCCGTACATTAGCTGAAGCGGCCGCACAGCGGTATGCCTGCGCATACTGTGAGACGTTCCACAGCCCGCGGTGCCATAGCGTTCTTCGGAAGTGTTAATTCGGTAACATAGGCTCATGCGCGCACTCAAATTCTGGCTGTTTGGCTTGATGCTGGCCTGGCCCGCCGCTTTCGCTTCATCCGGAAGCGCCTTCGCTTCATCCGGAAGCACTGTTGCCACGGCCAACGTCAAGGCCCGATTGGTGAGCGAAGTGCAGAGCTTCTCGCCGGGTCAGGTGTTCTGGGTTGCGCTCGAACTCGACATCAAAGATGGCTGGCACACCTATTGGCGCAATCCCGGCGATTCAGGCGAGGCGACGAAGCTCGCCTGGCAGTTGCCGCCCGGATTCACCGCGGGAGACATTGTCTGGACCACGCCGCATCGCTTCGACATCGCTCCCCTGGTGAACTACGGCTACGCCAAGCACGCCGTGCATCTGGTGCAGATCACGGCCCCCAAGGATTTGAAGACCGGCACGCCGGTGGCGCTGGCTGCGAAGGCCAGCTGGCTGGTCTGCTCCGATGTTTGCATTCCCGAAGACGCGAATTTGCAGCTGACCCTGCCGGTCAGCGGCCAAGCCGGCGCAGCCGATCCTCATGAGGCGGCGCTGTTTGCCGCCGCGCGCAGCGAATTGCCGAGCGCGCAACCGGCGCCGACCACGGCCCGCATCCAGGGCGATCAATTGGTGATCTCGTTGGGCAAGGAGTGGGGCCCCACCCTGTCGCAGATCAAATCATTGGCGTTCTTTCCTTACGATGAAGGCAGCATCGAGTATTCCGCTGCCCAAGTCTTGACGCGCTCCCAGGATGCGGTCGAGTTGTCCATGAAGGTCGGCTATCAGCCTCCCAAGGCCGGCCTCATTCGCGGTGTGTTGATTGCAACCGAACAGAACGGCACACAGTCCGACAGCCTGCCGATCGAGATTGCCGCGGACTTCTCCGGTGCCGGCGCGGCACAAGTCAAGGCAGGACCGCAGTTCGCGCCGTTGCCTCGGAGCCTCAAGGAACCGGAGCATTCGCTGCCGACATTGCTGCTGTTCGCCGTGCTGGGTGGACTGATATTGAATCTCATGCCCTGCGTATTTCCCGTTCTATCGATCAAAGCTCTCAACGTCATGGAGCAGGCGAAGAAGCATCCGGCGGAGGTGCGCGCCAAGGGACTGGTGTTCGCGGCGGGTGTGATCGTCTCGATGCTCTGTCTTGCGGGCGTGCTGTTGGCGTTGCGCGCGGGCGGCGAGCAGCTCGGCTGGGGCTTTCAGCTGCAATCGCCCCTGTTCGTCACCCTGATGGTTTATCTGTTGCTGGCAGTCGGTCTGAATCTGTCGGGGGTATTCGAGGTGGGCGGCGGCCTCGCCGGCGTGGGCGACAATCTCACGCAGGGTGACAGCTATAGCGCGTCGTTTTTCACCGGCGTGCTCGCCACCCTGGTGGCGACGCCGTGCTCCGCCCCGTTCATGGCGCCGGCAGTGGGCGCTGCGCTGACGCAGGCGCCCGTCAATGCGCTGTGCATCTTTGCGGCGTTGGGCATCGGGATCTCGCTGCCCTTCGTGCTGCTGTCATTCGCGCCCTGGATGCGCGGCGTCCTGCCGAAGCCCGGCGCGTGGATGGACACGCTGAAACAGGTATTTGCTTTCCCGGTGTATGCAACGGCGGCATGGTTACTGTGGGTCGTGGCCCAGGAGACCTCGCCGTTTGGCCTGGGCGCCGCGCTCGCAGGCACCATTCTCATCGCATTGGCGGCATGGTCCTTTCAGAAAGCGCGCTCGAGCGCCGGAGCGCGCAAGGCGACGGTGCTCACGACCGCGGCGATTTCGTTGATTCTTGCGGTGCTCCTGCCGATCCGCGTCGCCCATGTCGTCGCGGCGGCACCCGGGGACACGACTGCACGCAGCCGGGACTCGGACGAATGGGTGCCCTACAGCGCGGCTCGTGTCGAGGAACTCAATGCGGCGGGCAAACCGTTGTTGGTGAACTTCACCGCGAGCTGGTGCCTGACCTGCATGGTCAATGAGCGCAATGCATTCGCCGATGACGCCGTGCAGAAGATCTTTCGTGACAGGAAAGTGACCTTGATGAAAGGCGATTGGACCAATCGTGACCCCGCCATCACCAAGGCCCTGGCCGCCTTTGGACGCGCAGGCGTACCCTTGTACGTGGTTTACAATTCGCAGCCCGGGTCGCACGATCCCAAGGTTCTGCCGCAGATCCTGACGGCGAGCGTGGTGCAAAGCGCGTTCGCCGACGCGACTGCTCCTTAATAAAGAGTACGAGGGAAGCGGGAAAAGGGTGGATGGATAACACCAATACGATTTCGGTGATCGATTTTCGACGCCGCGGCATGGTGCTGCAATGGCATTCGCTCGGCGGCACGTGGACAGCCTGCGAATCGCCGCCTCCACTGGTGCATGGCATTGCGATGATTCGTCCGACCGGCCCCAATATCTGCATATACGGCCAGGAGGGGCGTCTGCGGCTGCAGGTCGGTCCCAACAGCTACGCGCTCGCGGAGAACTCGCCGCGCTTGAGCTGCACCCGGGGCCTTGCGAGTTTCGGATTTCGCAGGCGTTTTACCGTGAAATCGAGCGCCGGCGGGGTGCTGTTCAGCCACTCCTACTGGACCGGCCAGGGCCGGGACTTCTATCGCTGGCTCAGCGACAAGGCCGCGGATCCGGACTGGCGCATCGCCAGCGGCCGGCAGTGGTCGGAAGGCGTCGCCTCCAGCGCGCTGCGCCTCGGCTAGGGCCTGTGAACACTATGCCCTGGTGGTCCGGCGCTCTGGTGGCCGGGCGGCAGCAGACCGGCGAGTTCCGTGGCTGTCAAATGACGCCATTGCCCGGGGCGCAATTCACCCAGGTGGACATTCAAGATCCGCACGCGCATCAAACGCCGCGCCTTGTAGCCAAGCGCCGAGCACATGCGCCGGATTTGCCGGTTCAGCCCTTGGGTCAGGATGATCCGGAATGATTCCGGGTTGACGCGGATCACCTTGCCGGGCTTGGTCACCTCGCCCATGATTTTGACGCCGTCGGCCATCATGCGCAGTGCCAGATCCGTGATGGGGCGATCCACCCACACCAGATACTCCTTCTCATGATTGTTCTCCGAACGAAGAATTTCATTGACGATATCGCCGTCGTTCGTGAGCAGTATCAGTCCTTCCGATTCCCGGTCCAATCGGCCGATCGGGAAAATTCGTTCTGGATATCCAACATGATCGATGATGTTGTCCGCGATGTGCTTCTCGGTGGTGCAAATGATGCCGACGGGCTTGTTGAGAGCGATGTAGATCGGTTTTTTTTTCGTGCCGATCAATTCCCCGTCGACACGCACTTCATCGCGGTCGGACACCTGCGTACCCAGGCCGGCGGCGAGGCCGTTCAAGGTCACGCGGCCCGCTTCGATCCATTTGTCCGCCTCGCGCCGCGAGCACACACCGGTTTCGCTGATGTACTTGTTGAGCCGCATCAAATCATCAAGATCGGCTGCTTAAAAACGCCCCGACTTGGGTGGTCAAGCTATTGAGGTCGGCCTCGAACAACTTTTCAGGGGCGCCGGCAATCTCCGCGTACCTTGCGTTCGGCAACGCCGCCTTGAGCCTCGCAAGACCCTCCGCGGCATCAGGCTGTGTCCGGATCACCAGGGCAGGCTGCTTCACCGTCGGCAACGCCTCCATATGCGGGACGCCCAGCAGTACCAGGCGCCGCACCAGTTCAGGCCTCGAAGCAGCGAGCGCCAAAGCTGCGTTGGCGCCGCCGTGCACACCCAGCAGGTCGATCTGACGCAATCTCAAATCGCTCGCCAGATCGGAAACTGCACCGGCCGCGGCGGAAGCACTTGAGTCGGGCGAGGGATCGGACTCTCCGCACCCGGGCAAATCGGGCGCGTAGACCGAACGCACGTCGGCGATCTGCGGCAAAAAGCGGGTGAAGATGCGGCTCGAGCTGTGCGCGGGATGCAAACAAATCAGGGTGACCTGCTCATCGAAACCACCCGTGGTGGGAAAAGCGGTGCGCACATGGAGTTGCCCGAATCTGAAGTCAAAATAGGCGCGCCGAGTGCGCACGGCAGCGGCGGGCATGGCGGACGTTTTCGGGAGCTTGGCCAAGAGGTCGATAGTCTACCGAACTTGACAGTATTCCTTCACCGGCCTCATCTGGCGTTTATCTGTGGCTTTTGTACTACATTAATTTTTGCACTTCTTTGCAATAGGGGTAGATTCGCGAGCGGAGCAAGGCTAGAGTGTTGCTCGCGCGCAATAGCGCAAAAGGGAAATAAAAAGACCGATCATCGCCGGCGTGGCAAATAACGCGCTGCGAAGGGCATGGGGAATTGAAAGCCGGGCGTCGCAGCCCGGCTTTTTTATTTCCGGACTGTGAATTTTTCGAGTTCCGGGCTTAGGGCGTTTTGTCCCAGACGCGCGACATGACGAATCCCGCCGAGCGCCCGCTCTTGAAAGCCACTTCTTCCACCAGGCGTTGGCCGTCTTGCGAGACGCTGTAGCGCTCTTCGAACGGCGGCAGATCGTCGTCGCGATCACGCGTGGTAATGATCAGGGTTTTGTCCAGCCAGCCGCAGGTCGGTGCAGGTGCTTCGCGCGCTGAGGGCATCACATCGCGATCCGAGCTGTCGCCGTGCCGGGCCCCCTTTTTCTCGTTGCTGGGCTGGCAGATCCGGTTTTTGCCCTCGGACGTAAAGGTCACGACGCCGCCGACCTGGTGAACCTCGAGTTGCTTGCCCGGCCAGCGCAGGCTTCCTCCGAGCACCCCCACGGAGGGCGTCGCAGGGGGCGTCGCCACCGGATAGGCGCCCTGGCCGCCCCCTCCTCCGTGCCCACCCCGGCCGCCCGAGCCTCCCGCATTGCCTGGCGCCTGGCCGTTGGCAATTTGCAGCAGATGCATCGGATCGTCGCTGTCCGCCGGATTGAGCTTCCAGTGCCCGCTGAAATCCACGCCGGGCGGCGGCGCCAATTTCAGCCCGTCACTCGCGCACCCGCCTAAAAGAACCAAGGTCGCAAGGATGGCGACGCGCATGACTGACCCCCTGATATAGGGGGAATCTTATAATGAAACCCGGAGCCTGTCCGAGTGCAGGCTGCTAGCCCGTGGAGTGATGCGCCCGGCCGGCCGCGCGCAGGTCGTTGGGGCCGCATATCCAGACGCGGCCCTCAAATGGCTGGAAACAGACACGCACCCCTTCGGTGCGGCGCATGGTTTGCGACCCGCAGGCGATTTTACCGTCCGCCAGATCGGCCTGGATCAGATCCACCAACGATGCGCTGGGCTCGCCTGCGTCGGTCGGCGGCAAAGCATGCGCGAGAATCCGCGCTTGAACCTCATCGCGCTTCGTGGCGTTGCCCAGGACGGCACGCTTGAACTTGTCGAGCACCACCAGTACGGAACTCAAGGTGTTGTCGGTCACGTCGCTGGGACGCCCCGTACCGCCCATGAATTTAAGATGCAGGAGACCGCCCACGCCGCGGCTTTCGTCGTGCAGGCACAGGGCCAGGGCCCCGTGCAGATCGGCGATCATGAGCATGGGTTCGGGCGAGACGTGGTAGGTGTCCGGTGCGACCGATACTTCCGTGAGATCTTTAACCAATGGGGGATCCTGTGTTACCCCCGCGATGCTGCACCGAAGATGAGATCCTCTCTGCCAAGCAAATCACGGTTTTTACGTATTACAGAAGGAACTGCTGCGCGAATTGACAAGGATCGGCGGTCACTGACAAGGATCGGCAATCACTGACGCGGAACGTGACCGACAGTCATAAGCTCATGTCTCGCAGTAATTGGCGCGAATCCGAGCATGCGACGTATCGTTCCTTACCATGTATCGGTACGACCTCACCGACAAGACCCTGGTCAGGGAGCGCGTAGCGCAGTTTCGCGACCAAACGCAAAGGTTCCTGGCCGGACAATTGAGCGAAGACGAATTTCGCCACCTGCGGCTACGAAACGGGTTGTACATCCAGCGCCACGCGCCGATGCTGCGCGTTGCAATACCGTACGGCCTGCTGTCCTCGACGCAGCTGCGCACCCTGGCAAGGATTGCGCGCGACTATGACCACGGCTACGGGCATTTCACGACCCGTCAGAATATTCAGTACAACTGGCCCAAACTCGAGAGAGTGCCTGACATCCTGGCGGAACTTGCCGAAGTCGAGATGCACGCCATCCAGACCAGCGGCAACTGCATCCGCAACATCACCTCCGATCACCTCGCCGGAATCACGGCGAACGAACTCGAGGATCCGCGGCCCTGGTGCGAAATCATCCGCCAATGGTCGACATTTCATCCGGAATTCAGCTTCCTGCCGCGCAAATTCAAGATCGCCGTCACCGGAGCCGCGCAGGACCGTGCTGCCTCGCTGGTGCATGACGTTGGCGTGCACATTGTCCGCGGGCCCAACGGCGAGCCGGGCTTTGAAATCCTGGCCGGCGGCGGTCTCGGGCGCACGCCCATCATCGGTCAGGTGGTGCGCGAATTTCTGCCGCGGGAGCACCTGCTCACCTATTTGGAAGCCATCCTGCGGATTTACAATTTGGAGGGACGCCGCGACAACCTGACCAAGGCGCGCATCAAGATATTGGTGCGCTCGCTGGGCATGGAGGAATTCAGGAAACGCGTCGAGCAAGAGTGGGAGACCTTGCGCGACAGGGGCCCGCGTGTCGACGACGCCCAAGTTGAACGCATGCGCGCCTTCTTCGATCCGCCCGCTTACCGCGACCTGCCGGACAGCGAGCCCGATGCCGGTAAGAGCACCGCGTTTCGTGCCTGGTACCGCTACAACACGGCACCGCACAAGATCCCGGGCTACCGGGCCGTGTTCGTGTCCCTCAAGAAGCCCGGAGTGCCGCCCGGGGATGCCACCGATGCGCAGATGGACTTGATCGCCGACCTGGCCGACCGCTACAGCTTTGGCGAAATCCGTGTAACGCATACGCAGAATTTGCTGCTCGGCGATGTCGAACAGGACAGCGCGTACGATCTCTGGCAGACGTTGCAGCAAGCCGGTCTCGCGACACCGAACATCGGGACGCTCACCGATATGATCTGCTGCCCGGGATTGGATTTTTGCAGTCTTGCGAACGCCGGCTCGATCGAGGTGGCGAAACTCATCAACGAGCGCTTCGACGACTACGACTACATTTACGATTTGGGGGAGATCGACGTCAAAATGTCCGGCTGCATGAACGCGTGCGGGCATCACCACGTCGGCAACATCGGTATTCTGGGCGTCGATAAGGGCGGCGAGGAGTGGTATCAGATCACCATCGGCGGCGCGGCGGGCGCGGATGCGTCATTGGGCATGGTCATCGGACCGTCCGTGGCCAAGATGCAGGTTGCCGAAACGATTGCGCGCCTGCTGGATGTCTATATCGAAGAGCGCGAACCGGAAGAGCGATTCCTCAGCACCGTGCGCCGTCTGGGCGTCAAACCCTTCAAGGATAGAGTGTATGCCGCGCCGCTTGCTGCGTGACCGGCGCATCGTCGAGGACGAGTGGCAGTACTTCAGCGAGGCCGAGGGCAAGTCCGACGCACCGCTCATCGTGACGTTCGATCAATGGCAAAGTGATCCTGGCGCGTGGATCGCGCGCGGCGGCCGCCTGGGCGTCCTGCTGTCGCCGGCTGCCAAGATCGAACAACTCGCGCCCGATCTCGCGTGGTTTGCGTTGGTCGCCGCGCAGTTTCCGGGACCTGCCGACGGACGCGGCTATTCCCAGGGACGGCAGCTGCGCGAGCGCTGGCATTTCACGGGCGAATTGCGCGCAACGGGCTACGTGCGCCACGATCAATTGTTCTTTCTCGCCCGTTGCGGCTTCAACAGCTTTGAAATGCCCGAAGAGGAATTGGCAAACGCGCAGGCCGCGTTTGCCACGTTCTCCGCCGCCTACCAGCCTTCGAACGATCTCGGCCTGGCATTCAAGCTGCGGCCGGATACACCTGCCAGCGCCTGAAACGCAACCCTACTTTCTGGCCCAATTCGAAGCGCTCGGCCTCGAATCGCTCGCGGCTGATTTCAGCCTCCAGCGGCTCATGAATGGGTTGGCCATCGGCGCACAAATCCAAACGCACGATGGGCCCGATCACGCGTACCGCCACGACGGTTGCCGGCCAGCCGCCGGCGCGGGGCCCGATTTCAATTTCATGGGGCCGAATCAGGGCGACTTGCTTCTGTGCACCGGGCGCCGGCAAGCCGTCCGCTGAGATGTCGATGGGCCCCAGGTAGGCGCGGCCATCGCGCCAGATCACCGGCAGCTCATTGACCTGCCCCAGGAAGCGGTGCACGAAGGCCGACTTCGGCAGGTCGTATATTTCGCCGGCAATACCCGCCTGTTCGATCCGGCCGCGATTCAATACCACCACCGTGTCCGCCACTTCGATGGCTTCCTGCTGATCGTGGGTGACGATGATGCTGGTGAAGTGCAGTTCATCGTGCAGACGGCGCAACCAACGGCGCAGTTCATGGCGCACCTGGGCATCCAGGGCGCCGAAGGGCTCATCCAGCAGGAGCACCTTGGGATCGACCGCCATCGCGCGCGCCAGCGCCACCCGCTGCCTCTGGCCGCCCGACAGCTGCGCGGGGTAACGGTCTGCCGCCCATTCAAGCTGCACGAGCGAGAGCAGCTCCTGCACCTTCTTGCGAATGTCCGCTGCCTTAGGCCGCTCGCGGCGCCGCTTGACCTTCAGGCCGAAAGCAATATTTTCGAACACGGACATGTGACGGAACAAAGCGTAGTGCTGAAACACGAACCCGACCTTGCGGTCTCCGATGGGCCACAGCGTCGCATCCTGCCCGTCGAACAACACCCGACCTTCGTTCGGCGTCTCGAGCCCCGCGATGATGCGCAGCAGCGTCGTCTTGCCGCAGCCCGAGGGTCCGAGCAGCGCCATCAACGCACCGGTCGGAACATCGAGGTCGATGTGATCGATCGCGGCAAATTCGCCGAATCGCTTGGTTACACCGCGAAGTGCAATGCTCATTTCATATCCTCCTTGTCCGATCCCGCGGCACGCGCGCCGCGTGCCGCAGCTCGGGCTGACGCCATTCAAGAAAGCTCTTGCCCGCCAGGGTCAGCAACGCCAATAGCGCCAGCAGCGAGGCGACCGCGAAGGCCGCGCTGTAGTTATATTCGTTGTAGAGAATTTCCACGTGCAAGGGCATGGTGCTGGTCAACCCGCGGATATGCCCGGACACCACCGATACCGCGCCAAACTCGCCCATGGCCCGGGCATTGCAGAGGAGCACCCCGTACAACAACCCCCATCGAATGTTGGGGAGCGTCACGCGCCAGAAGGTCTGCCAGCCATTGGCGCCCAAGGACAGCGCGGTCTCCTCATCGTCCTTGCCCTGCGCCTGCATCACCGGAAGCAGTTCCCTGGCGATGAACGGAAAGGTGACGAACAGGGTCGCGAGCACGATACCGGGCAGCGCAAATATCACATGCAGGTGGTGGGACTTCATGAAGCCCCCGAACCAACCATGCGCGCCGAAAACCAGCACGAAAATCATCCCGGCAATGACGGGGGACACCGCAAACGGCAGGTCGATCAGCGTGATCAGCCCGCTCTTGCCGCGAAAATCGAATTTAGCGATTGCCCACGAGGCGGCCACTCCAAACACCAAATTCAAAGGCACCGCGATGAGCGCAACCAACAGGGTGAGCTTCACGGCGGATAACGCCATGGGTTCCGCGATGGCGGCGAAATAGACGCCGAAACCTTTTGCCAACGCTTGCGCGAAAACCGCCAGCAGGGGCATTACCAGAAAGACGGCGAGAAACAGCAGCGCCGAGCCGATCAGCAGCAGGCGGCTCATGCGCGCTCACCGTGCCTTGATGAGGCCCAATTTTGCAGGGCGTTGATGCCCAGCATGAGCGCGAAGGACAACACCAGCATGACCACGGCGATGGCGGTCGCGCCGGCGTAATCGTACTGCTCCAGCTTGGTGACGATCAGCAACGGGGCGATTTCGGATTTCATCGGCATGTTGCCCGCGATGAAAATGACCGAGCCGTACTCGCCGACCGCGCGGGCAAAGGCAAGGGCGAAGCCGGTGAGCAACGCGGGCCACAGCGCAGGCAGGATCACACGGACGAAAGCCTGCACGGCCGATGCGCCCAACGTTGCGGCGGCCTGCTCGACTTCGCCGTCGAGTTCCTCGAGAACCGGCTGCAAAGTGCGCACCACGAATGGCAAACCGATGAAAGTCAGCGCCACGACGATGCCTACCGGCGTGAATGCGACGTTCAGGCCCAACGGCACGAGCCTGGCTCCGAGCCAGCCGTTCGGCGCGTAAAGAGCCGTCAAAGCGATGCCCGCAACCGCCGTCGGCAGTGCAAACGGCAGGTCTACCATGGCATCGATGAGCCGCTTGAACGGGAATGTGTACCGAACCAGCACCCAGGCGACAAGGAGACCGAAGCCTAGATTGATCGTTGCCGCCATCATCGAGGCGCCGAAGCTCAATCTTAAGGAGGCCAGCACCCGCGGCGCCGTCACGACTTCCCAGAAGTGCAGCCATCCAGAGCCGAAACTCCGGATGAAAACCGCTGACAGCGGAATCAACACGACCAGGGAGAGATACAGCATGGTGTATCCCAAGGTGAGACCGAAGCCCGGCAGTACCCGGCGCGGCCTTCTTTCTTTCAGCGTTTCCGCGTGGCTAGCGGCCATAGATCCGATCGAAGGTACCATGGTCCGCGAAATGGGCGGCCTGCGCCCTGCTCCAACCGCCGAATACCTCGTCGACGGTGACAAGCCGCGGAATGCTTTGAAACTGATTCGCATACCGGGCGGCTACCGCCGCGTCGCGCGGGCGATAAAAATGCCTGGCAGCGATTTCCTGAGCCGGCGGGGAGTACAGATACCGCAAATATTCCTCGGCCGCTTTGCGCGTGCCGTGCTCATCGACGTTCTGATCGACGATGCATACCGGCGGTTCCGCCAGGATGCTGATGCTGGGGGCAACAATATCGAATTTGTTCGGACCCAATTCCTTCACCGCGAGATAGGCTTCGTTCTCCCAGGCCAGCAAGACATCGCCAATTCCGCGTTCGACAAAGGTCACCGTGGCGCCGCGCGCGCCGGAATCGAGCACCGGCACGTTGTGATAGAGTCTTTTCACGAAGTCCTCGGCGCTCGCCTCGTTGGCGCCGGGCTGCTGCAAGGCCCAGGCCCAGGCCGCCAGGTAGTTCCAGCGCGCGCCGCCCGAAGTCTTCGGGCTCGGCGTGATCACCGCGACGCCGGGCCGCACCAGGTCACCCCAGTCGTGGATGTTCTTGGGATTGCCCTTGCGCACCAGGAAGACAATGGTGGAGGTATAGGGTGCGCTGTTGTCCGGCAGCCGCCGCTGCCAGCCCGGCGCAATGAGACCGCCCTGCGCGGCGATCGCGTCAATATCGTAGGCCAGCGCCAGCGTCACGATGTCGGCCTCGAGACCTTCGATCACCGCGCGGGCCTGCTTCCCCGATCCACCATGGCTCTGATTGACGATGACGGTGTCGCCCGTCTTGTCCTTCCAATGGGCGGCGAACGCCCGGTTGTATTCCTCGTAGAACTCCCGCGTAGGATCATAGGAAACGTTCAGCAGCTTGACGGTTGCTGCCGGCAATGAGGAGGCCAGGCAAATCCCGAGCACCAGGAGTGCGCGCGCAACCCCGTTTGCGATCATGGGATGTCGCGCAATGGGATCTGCAGATCTTTCAGGATGCGATCGACGTCCTCCTGGGTTTCCAGCTTCTCGACGTCGCGCACCAGCTTGCGAGGCAGGTGCGGAGCCAGCAGCTCGACGAATTCGTACATGTACGCGCGCAGCAACGCGCTGCGGCGAAAGCCGATCCACGTCGTATGGCCCTCGAACAGATGCGACGCATCCAGCACCGTGAGATCGCCGTCGGTCGCAGGATCGATCGCCAAGCGGGCCAGGATGCCCACCCCGAGACCGATGCGGACGTAGGTCTTGATCACATCCGAATCGCGCGCCGTCAGGGCCACATCCAACGATAGACCGGCGGTCTCGAAGAGCGCCGGCAGCGAAGAGCGGCCGGAAAAGCTGAAAACATAGGTGACAATCGGATATTCGGCCAGCTTCTTCAGCGTGAGCTTGCCGGCGGATTCCAGCGGATGACCACGCGGTACAACCACGGCCCGGTGCCAGCGATACACCGGCAGTCGCACCAGATGCGGGAACAACTCCTCTGAGCCGGTGGCTATCGCGAAGTCGACCCGATCGCGCGCGACCATTTCAGCGATCTGCTCCGAGGTGCCTTGATGCAGGTGCAAGCGCACCTTCGGATACTTGATCCTAAACTCGCGAATGACCTGCGGCAGCACGTAGCGCGCCTGCGTGTGCGTGGTGGCGATCGACAGGGTGCCGCCATCGGCCTTGCGCAACTCCGCGGAGGTGCGGCGAATGTTTTGCATCTCGCGCAAAATGCTGCTCGCCCGCGAAATGATTTCCTCGCCCGCGGCGGTGGTGCGCGTGAGCGCCCTTCCTTCGCGTTCGAAGAGTTGGAAGCCGAGTTCTTCCTCCAGCAGCTTGAGCTGGCGGCTGACGCCGGGCTGCGAAGTATGCAATTGCCGGGCGGCAGCGGTGATGTTCAGGCCGTTTT
Source organism: uncultured Gammaproteobacteria bacterium (assembly GCA_963831765.1). Taxonomy (GTDB): domain Bacteria; phylum Pseudomonadota; class Gammaproteobacteria; order Steroidobacterales; family Steroidobacteraceae; genus Bog-1198. The sequence goes on along the minus strand of CAWHRH010000003.1, from coordinate 2,480,352 downwards.
CATGTACGGCGACCAGATAGCGCAATTGCTGAAATTTCACGGAAGGGCAGGCCTTATCGTTGGGTAGCGTACCTGAAGCATATCTCGCCCCCCGCATCACCAATAGGCATTTACTCATGCCGCATAGTTCGTTTTGCGATGGCGCCCGCCGTCCTATAGTGGGCGGGAACGTTTGGCGGTCGCCGATTCCTATAATGTGTGCCGCTCCAAGGGCTTAGGCGACCGGCTGTGGAATTTTATCAATGAAATATTTTCCCGTATTTTTCGATCTCACGGCGCAAAAAGTGCTCATCGTCGGCGGCGGCGAAGTGGCGCTGCGCAAAGCTGCGCAGCTTATGCGCACGGGGGCGCAGATCACCTTGGTCGCTCCCGAGATTCACCCCGAACTTTTGGCCCGAGCAGACCTGGGCGCGATCAAGCTCGCACAGCGGGAATTCATTCCTGAGGACCTTACTGGCGCGCGGCTGGTCATCGTGGCCACTTCGCGGCGCGCCATCAATCGCTGGATTGCCGCCTTGAGCGAGTCGCGCGGCATTCCCGTCAACGTGGTCGATGATCGCGAAGCCTCCCGCTTCATCGTTCCGGCCGTTATCGATCGGGATCCCGTCCTGGTGGCGATATCCACCGGAGGCGCATCCCCCGTGCTGGCGCGACGTTTGCGCGAGCGGCTCGAAGCGCTGATCCCGGGAAAAATAGGCGAATTTGCAGAGTGGTTGCGCGCATTGCGAAGACCGGCGGGTCGCTTGCGCGACACCGACGCACGGCGGCGATTCTTCGAGGAGCTGGTCGACGGAGCCGCGGCACGACGCTTCGTCGACGGTGACACCGCCGGGGCGCAAAGCATCGCGCAGCAGCTCCTTGCGCGGACGCAGTCGGCGCCGCGCCCCTCCGGCGATGTCACATTGGTGGGCGCCGGTCCCGGCGATCCTGAACTGCTCACCTTGAAGGCGCTGCGCGCGCTGCAAGACGCCGACGTCGTTTTGCACGATCGTTTGGTGCCCCAGGCCATCCTGGACATGGCGCGGCGCGATGCGGCGCTGATCAGCGTCGGAAAAGCCGCCGGCGGCGTCGGCAGCACGCAAGAAGAGATCAATGCACTGCTGATCGAGCATGCATCAAGCGGCAAACGCGTGGTGCGCCTCAAGGGCGGCGATCCCTTCATTTTCGGACGCGGTGGTGAAGAGCTGGAGGCGCTGGCGCGGGCGCGGATCAGTTTCTCCGTGGTGCCGGGCGTCACCGCAGCGGCGGGCTGCGCCGCCTATGCCGGCATCCCCCTGACACACCGCGACCACGCGCACAGCGTGACCTTCGTCGCCGCTCATACGGGAAGCAACGTCAAGGAGCCTGATTGGCGCGCCCTCGCCATGGCGGGCACGACCGCCGTGTTTTACATGGGACTCGCGCGATTGCCGCACATTGCGGCCAGCCTCATGGCGCACGGCGCCGCGGCGGATCTTCCGGCCGGCATCATCGCGCAGGGCACTCTGCCCAACCAACGAGTCGTCACCGCCACTCTGGGCACCATCGCCGAGGTTGCGGCGCGGGCGAATCTCGAGTCGCCGGCGCTGCTCATCGTGGGTGAGGTCGTGTCCCTGCATGAATCACTGTCCTGGTACAACGGAGCAGCGCAGGGCGGCGCGACTTGGGAGGTTTCGCGGTCGGCATGAGCGGAGGGTAGAATGTTTCGATGAACTCGAAACGTTCTCTGTTTCCGTTTCTTGTTTTGGCGTATTCGAGTATTTGGCCGGCAGCCGGGGCCGCGGAGCCGCGGGTCGTCCCGGACACCATTCTGTTCAATGGCCGCATTTTCGCCGGCGATGCGTCCCTCTCCACCGTTCAGGCGCTCGCCATCAGCGGCGACCGCATTGCCGCCATCGGCGGCAACGCCGCGATCAAAGCGCTGGCGGGCCCTCAAACGCGGCAGGTGGATCTCTCGGGCCACAGTGTGATTCCGGGCATAAACGATGCGCACCTGCATCTCTCCGTGGTTCCCGCTAATACGATTCAGGTGTCTTTCAAGCAAGCGGATCCCACCTGGGACGAAGTGAGCCAATCCATTGCCCGAGCCGCCGCAAACTCGCCGCAGGGCTCCATCCTCATGGGCGAATTTGGGTTCGCCATCTATTTCGACCCGCAAGTGAACCGCCTTGCTCTGGACAAGATTGCCCCGCGGCATTCCGTCATTCTCACGTGCCTGACCGGACATGCGGTCATTGCCAATAGCGCCGCGCTTTCCTTATTGGGAATCAACGATGGGGCGGTGGATCCGGTGGGCGGACGTTACGAGCGGTCCAAGAATGGCACGCTCACCGGCGTCATCCGCGAATACGCAACGCTTCAAGTAACCCGCAAGCTTGCGGATCTGACCAGCGACGCGGATGCAGTTCGCCAGCTCAACGAGTTCTTCGGCAAATCAGCCCAATTCGGCATCACGTCCATTCAGGACATGTCGGACGCGTTCGCTCCGGATCGCCTGGTCGCCCTATTGAAGGCGAGCGTGCATCCCGTTCGGATTCGGATCATGCGCATGCCGCTGACCTCGCCGGTCGGAAGAGACGTCCGCGAGGGCCTCGCCAGCTTCGGCCAGCCTGCACCGCTGATAACCGTGAGCGGCACAAAATGGATGCTGGACGGAACTCCTTTTGAAGGCACTCTCACCCCGCCCGGCGCTTGGGCTGAGGTCGTGCGCTCGTCAGGAGATCGCGTCTGGAGCGAGCTGCCGTTGACCTTTGGGCAGACCGAAATGAGAAATATGCTGCGGGAAGCGCTCGAAAATAAGGATCAGCTGTTGGTTCACGTCAGCGGCTACCCGGCCGCTTCGGCAATGCTCGGTGCCCTGCAAGCAACCGGTGGACCCGCTGTGTGGGCCGGAAAGCGAGTTCGATTTGAACACGGCGACGGCATATATCCGGATCTCGTTCCGCTCGCCAGGGACCTTGGAATCATCGTCGTGCAAAACCCGTCGCATTTCGCGGCGGGGATCGTCGCCGAAAAGGCCTTTCCGCTGCGCTCACTATTGGCGGCGGGAATTCCCCTGGCACTCGGTTCGGATGGCCCTCTGAATCCCTATCTCAATATCATGTTCGCCACTTCACATCCGGCGCGCCCGTCGGAGGCCATCTCACGCGAACAGGCCGTCGTCGCCTACACGCGCACGGCGGCCTACGCCGAATTCGCCGAACGGGAAAAGGGCAGCCTGGAGAGCGGAAAATTCGCCGACTTGACGGTGCTTTCGCAGAATATTTTCACGGCTCCGCAATCAGATTTGCCAAACACAGCATCGATTCTGACGATAGTGGGAGGGAAAACCGTGTACGACGCCGGCAAGCTTCACGGGAGCCTGGCTCAAGTGGATTACTCGGACAGGCTCCTGCCTGACGGATTCGAAATAGCGTCGAGAAATCCGCGCTCGGCCAGCCAGGCGCGATTGAACAGGCGCGACTGATACTTCGCGCCGCCGTCGCACAGGACAGTCACGATGGTGTGGCCGGGACCCATTTGTTTGGCGAGCGTCACGGCGGCGGCGACGTTGATGCCGGCGGTACTGCCGAGCAGCAACCCTTCCTCGCGCAGCAGCCGGTATACGAAGCGCAGGGTCTCCGCATCCGATATGCGCAGCGCGTCGTCGATCGGCGCGCCCTGCAGATTTGCAGTGACGCGGCCGGTGCCGATACCTTCGGTGATGGACGACCCGCCGTCGGTTTTCAATTCGCCGTCCTTTATATAGTGATACAGCGCGCTGCCCGGCGGATCGACCAGAACGATCCGCACGGCCGCGGATTTGGACTTTAAATAGCGCGCGACGCCCGCCAGGGTTCCGCCGGTTCCTGTGGAGGCGCAGAAAGCGTGGATTTTCCCGCCGGTGTCGCGCCAGATCTCCGGCCCGGTGGATTCAAAATGCGCGATCTGATTCGCGGTGTTGTCGAACTGATTGGCCCACACGGCATCCGGCAATTCTTCAGCCAGTCGGCCCGCGACTTTTTGGTACTGGTTCGGATTGCTGTAGGGCACCGCGGGCACTTTGCGCAGCTGCGCGCCCAGCGCCTCGATGATCTGGTATTTCTCGGCTGCCTGATTGTCCGGCATGACAATCACGCATTTGTAGCCGCGGGCGTTGCACACATGCGCGAGACCGATGCCGGTATTGCCGGCGGTGCCCTCGACCACCGTGCTTCCCGGTTTCAGCAGGCCACGGCGTTCAGCGTCCAACACGATCCATTTCGCCGCCCGGTCCTTCACCGAACCGCCCGGATTCATGAATTCGGCTTTTCCCAAAATCTCGCAGCCGGTCTGTTCGCTGAGGCTGCGCAAGCGTATCAACGGCGTATTGCCGATCGAATCCGTAAATCCGTCCCTCACATTGGGAAAGCCGGCGATGGGTGTATTCACCCGTAAAATTTACGCGATTTACGAACCCCGCGGGAACATTCGAGCCGCCAGGAAATATCAGGTGCCGAAAAAAAGTATCCCCGGGCTAGCCGGGGAGTTTAGGGGAACAGGTGCAGGGTAATGACCCCTCACGTCCAGTTCTGGAAGATACGTGACACAAAAGTGCCTAAACGTTCAACCTTGTTCGTTCAGTGTTGCTAGTAAGTAACGCTGATAATAAACACGAACTCTTTCCTGGGTGGCATCATAGTCGATAACATATATAAATCCAATAGTTAAGACGTGATTTTCATGATTTGCTGCACTATGTCAAAACTGTCGCCAATTTGTAACAAAACAACACTTAGGTCCATTGCGTGGCTTTTGCGGCGAAGTTCGTCGAACCGGCCGACACCACGCAGAATCGGTGGCCGGTCGGGGCCTCCAAGACCCACCAGGTATGAACGAATTGGACACGCTTGGCGCCCAATTTCTCGAGCCTTCGCACCTCCGCGTCGATGTCATCAGTCTCGATATCGAGATGCACGCGGCTGGGATGGCTCACGGTTTGCACTTCGATGTGCAGACCATGCTGCAAATCTTCCAGCTTCTTGTAGGTCTCCTCCCCCGGGGGCAGGTCGCGAACCGGCATCCCGAGCGCGCTGCCCCAAAAACCCGCCGCTTGCGTTAGATCGCCGGTTTGGCAATCGATGATGAATCCGGCTAATTTGCTTCTGTGCATCGCCCGCTCCTGTCGTGTCATTCGAGGAAACACACATGAAATACCTGCATACGATGGTCCGCGTAACGGACATCGAGGAATCCCTGCGTTTCTATCGCGATGCGCTGGGACTTGCCGAAATATCTCGCAAGGACTTCCCAAAGGGCCGCTTCACGCTGGTGTTCCTTGCCGCGCCGGGCGATGAGAGCGCGCAAGTCGAACTGACGCACAATTGGGATCCGGAGAAGTATTCAGTCGGCCGCAATTTCGGACACCTGGCCTACGCGGTCGATGACATTTACGCCGCCTGCCGGCGGCTGATGGAGCACGGCGTCACCATCAACCGGCCCCCGCGCGATGGCCACATGGCGTTCGTGCGATCGCCGGATCGGGTATCCATCGAATTGCTGCAGAAAGGGGCGGCGCTGGCGCCTGCCGCGCCCTGGGACGCCATGCCCAACATCGGGGAGTGGTAGCGTTAGGAGCCTGTCCTAGAACATTTCCGACGCGTCCGGGGCCTTGATTTCAACCGCGGTCCGCGACGGTATGTGTTCGCCGGTGATCATCTCATCGTACCCCTGTCCCGGTCCGACCATGGGGTAGACGCCGGCGTCGCGATCGATCATGACCTCGAGAAATGCCGGTCCGTCGAAACGGATGAATTCTTCGACGACCCGAGGCACATCGGCTTTCCGATCGAGCCTGACGGCGTACTTGAATCCGTCCGCGGCGGCGGCCTTGATGAAGTCCTTGGTATGCAGGCTTTTGTCGCTCGCGCTCAATCGGCCCTTGTGGAACAGTTTCTGCCACTGCTTCACCATGCCGTCGCCGAAGTTGTTGAGAACGACGATTTTGATGGGCAGATCATAGGTCGTGACCGTTTCCAATTCGCCGATATTCATGCGAATGCTCGCATCGCCGTCCACGTCGATGACGAGGCGCTTGCGCTGGGCAAACTGCGCGCCCACGGCTGCCGGCAGGCCGAAACCCATCGTCCCCATGCTGCCCGAGGTCAACCAAAGCCGGGGTGAGCGAAAATCGAAGTATTGCGCGGACCACATTTGATGCTGACCGACACCGGTGGTGATGATGGCTTCGCCGCGCGTCAGGCGATTGATCTCCTCGATAACGTAGTACGGTTGGATCAGGTCGCTGCCGCGATCGTAGTTCATGGCATATTTCGAGCGCAGCGTGTCGCAATGCCGGTGCCACGCGGACCAATCGCGCCGAAATCCCGCAACCCGGGCGTAGTCCAGCAAGGCGAGCAACGCATCGGGCATCAAACCCACGTGACTCCAATTCACGCGTTTGACCTTGTCGATCTCCGAGGCATCGATGTCGAAATGCGCGATGAATTTTGCGCGCCCGGCAAATTTCACCGGATTGCCCGCAACGCGATCGTCGAAACGCGCGCCGAGCGCCAGCAGGCAGTCGCAATCGTCCACCGCGTAGTTTGCAAATGCAGTGCCGTGCATGCCGAGCATGCGCATGGACAGGGGATTGGTCGTATCGACGGCGCCTATCCCCATGAGCGTCGTCACCACCGGGATCTGCAATTCGTCGGAGAATTTGCGCAACGCATAGGCCGCGCCGGCATTGATCACGCCGCCGCCTGCGTATATCAACGGCCGGTTCGAGGCCTGCAGGGCTGCGAAGAAATCCGCACAGGCGGCCTCCGGCAGCTTTGCAGCCTCCAGCCGGTTCATGCGCTGCCGGTAGCCGGGGACGGGCAAGCGCCCGGAGCCGTGAAACACTCCCTTCCAATTCTGCACGTCCTTGGGAACGTCGAGCACCACCGGGCCGGGCCGGCCGGTGCGCGCGATCTCGAATGCGGTGCGTACCGTCGCTTCCAACTTGGTGGGATCGGTGACCAGAAAGACGTGCTTGGCCACCGCGCCCATGATGCTCGGCACGGGCGCCTCTTGAAACGCATCGGTGCCGATCGATGTGGTGGGCACCTGACCGCATATCACCACGATGGGCACCGAGTCCGCCATGCTGTCGCGCACCGGCGTAACGGTGTTGGTGGCGCCCGGGCCGGAGGTCACGAGTGCAACGCCGACCCTGCCGCTGGCACGGGCGAATCCGGCGGCCATGAATGCGGCTCCCTGCTCGTTCGCCGGCACCACCAGGGGCATGGCGGATTCATGCTCCTGGTTGTAGCGAAACACCGCATCGTAGATCGGCAATATCGCCCCGCCGCTGTAGCCGAAAATGGTGCTGACGCCCTCATCGGCCAATACCTGGACGAGCACGTCCGCGCCGCTCATGGTGGCGCCGGCCAGCGGGTGCGCGGCCTGGTTCGACATGTCGATGCGGTCTTTCACGCAGGAAAGACTAGCAGTTCCTGCCCTGGCGCCCAAGTGCCGCGGTACGTATCCTTGAGAAGCCATGCGCCACATCATTGCCATATTGCTGCAAAACGAAGCCGGCGCGCTCACGCGCGTTACCGGGCTGATATCCGCCCGGGGTTACAACATCGAGTCGCTCTCGGTCGCTCCCACGAATGATCCGACGGTGTCGCGCGTGACTCTGGTCACCATCGGCTCCGACCATGTCATCGCGCAGATCAACGCGCAGCTCTTGAAACTGGTCGACGTCGTCGCCGTCGAGGACATGACCAGCGGGGATCATCTGGCGCGCGAATTGCTGCTGATGAAATTGCAGCTGGCGGCTGAACATGTGGAATCCGTCGCCGCGCTGCTGCGCCGGGTCGGCGGCAGGGTGCTGTCGTCCAATCCGTCGAGCTACATCGTCGAACTCGCCAGCACGGAAATCGAGATCGGCGAATTCATCGCCAATATCGGCGCCTTCGGCGAAATCGTCGAGGTGGTGCGCAGCGGTGTTCTCGGCATCGCGCGCAGCAATCCGCGATTGCATGTCGTGAAGTAGTACGCACGAAAAACCTTCACCAAGGATTGCCGCAATCGTTTTGCTGTAAAATTCGGCCCCCGTTCGCCGTTATCGAGGAATTTGCCGCGTCATGCCTGAAATCGAAGTCACCCCGGAGCACGCCGCCGACCCCAACACCCGCCGCGTCGGTATTTTGGTCGGCGTTGTCGGAATCCTATTGTCGGTGGTCACCATCGCGGCGCACCGCGCGCACACGCAAGCGGTCATTCACCGCACCGAATCGAACGATCGCCTGGAGCTACTATCAAGCCAAGAAGATCCGCGAAAACACCGAAGAGGTGGCGCTGGCGCTGCATGCAGACACTGGGCTGCGGATGCGGCCAAGACTCGAAGCATTGGAGGCCAAAGCTCGAGACTGCGCGCGCCAAGTACGCGGCGGACGCGGAAAAAATACAGGAAGACGCGCGCGCCAAGGACAAGGAGACCGAGATCGAAGAGCGCCGTGCGCTGCGTTTCGACATCGGCGAGGGATTGCTGGAGCTCGGGCTGGTGCTGTGTTCCCTGTATTTTTTGGCGCGCAAATTGTTCTTTCCCGTGTTCGGCGTACTCTCCAGCATCGCGGGCACTGCGCTGGGCGTATCCGGATTTCTGCTTTGAACACCGCGCGCTCACGGCGCTCCGCTGCCCTCGCGATCGTGGCGGGCGCCATGGTGTTCAACGCGTCAAACGCCGCCCCTGATGCGGCCGCACCGAAGGCGCCTGCGGCGCCGCGAATTGAGGTGCGTTCAGCAGATCTCTTGGTGGTGGGCGTCGTCCACGATGACAAGATGAGCATTCACGTGAGCCGGTTGAGCGACAATGCGCCGGTGCGCGATGCGGCGATCAGCGTGGTATTGCGCGGATCGACGTACGCAGCCGTTGCCGAAGCCGACGGCGGCTATTCTCTGCAGAGCAAGGATCTGCAACTGCCCGGCGCCGCAGCCGTGGAGTTTCAAGTGAAACAGGCCGATGCGCTCGAGACTCTCAAAGGCACGCTGGATATCGCCACTACGGCCGGGCAAGGGGAAGACAAGAACAATGCGCGGCAACTGTGGTGGTGGGTGCTGAATTTCGCTGTATGTTTCGGCATCCTCTGGCTCATTTCGCGGCGCCGAAAGGCCGCGCGGACCTAGAAGCTCTGCATTGTCAGCACCAGAAACTGGAATTTCTGGATGCCGGCGATGTTGTTGAGCGGAAAGGCAAAATCGATGTGCAGCACGTTGCCCAACCCGGAGCGCGTGTTGCCCAGGCGCAAACCGAACCCGACGTCCTTGAGCAATCCGGGGTCGCTATTGCCGACGACGCCGCTGCCCCAGGTGCGGCCCACATCCGCAAATACGGCGGCCCCGACCCGGACCAGCCGGAAGGGATACCAGTCCGTGAACACCCGCTGTTCGACCGTGAACAATGCACGCGATGTGCCCGACTCGAAGCGCAGCGGATAGCCGCGCAGGCCATTGTCGCCGCCCAGCAGCAGCTGCATATCCGGATCCAGTTGGTACGTGGTGGTGCCCGACAGGGCGGCATACAGCAGCCAATCCTGCCGCCATCGCCAGTAGTATCTCGCGCCGACATCAGCGATCAAGTTGCGGGCGACGTTCTTCTTCGATCCGCGTTGAGAGATCGCCGCTCAGGAACAGCTGCTGCTGGTGCGGCCAAATCGAATCCGCTCAGCGCCTTCGCGGCCAGCATGACGGCGTTCTGATTGGCGCCGAACGCGGTATCCGAATACCCCACCTCGCCGCTGACCTCGGTTCCGAAATACAAATCCTCGGTGCGTCCGATCTCGTTCTCGTCGCCGATCTTCTTATAGTTGTCCTGAATGATGTCGAATCCCGTGAAGGGATATGAAAGAGTTCTGTCGGGCGGCAGAGTTTGGGCCGGAAGCGTCGATGCCGGCGTCGGCAGAAACAGATTGCGATCGTAGCGCATGCCGAATGTCCAACGCTTGGTCCAGCCGTCGATCAGACCGGTGGAAACTCCGCCGCTCAGCTCGAAAGAGGTTTGGTTGTCGTTGAATTGATCGACGATTTCCCCCAGGTTATAGCGCGATACGGTGCGGTTGTAATCCAACGCAAGGATTTTCGTGCTCCAAGGCGCATCCAACGAATAGAAGGGGTGCGCTAATAATGCGGCGCGCTGGAATCCGTCGCTGGAATCCGAGTAGACGAGCTGGGACCTCCAGTGGGATCCGAACACATTGGGGTCGATGTACTGCAAGGTCGTGCTGGTGCGATCCACCGTGCTGCCGTGCGATAGCTGCAGTCCCTTGCCCCAGCCGAACAGGTTCTCCTCCTGCAGATTCAACTTGAATGCATTGGAGCCGCCCGCGCGGGCGAAGGAAATGCCGGGACTCAATGTCCAGACATCCTTGGTGATGACCTTGATGTCGACCCGGCCCTCCGAGTAGCGCATGGGCACGACGCGGGCGTCGTAGATGAAGGGCAACAGCCGCAAAACGCGCTCGGTCTCCTGCAGCTTGCGCCCGAGATAGCGCTCGCCGCTCGCGAACAGCAATTGCGCGCGTATGGTCGAGGGTTTGGTACGAACGTGCAGATGGTTGGCGAGCCGGAACAGGCCGTTGCTCTCACGCGCGTCGCTTTCGTCGAAAATATTGCGTGTTTCGATGACTATTTCGCCGACGACCGCGCCGGCCGCCTCCAGCACCGCATCGCCCGGGACGGATTGCGGCCGGGGATAGTCGATGCGGGTGTGCTCTTTGTCGGTGAGTTTCGCGGCAAATGCGGGCAATGGCGCGGCCGCGGAAAAGACGGCGAAGGCGACCAAGCACCCGCCGCTGCAGAGTCTCATTCGGTGAACGGACTACAGCGCGGCGTTGTCGCTCTCGCCGGTGCGGATACGCAGTACCCGCAGGATATCGGTGACGAAAATCTTGCCATCACCCACCTTGCCTGTTTTCGAGGCGCCCACGATGGCCTCCATCACCTGATCGACCAGCTCATTCTTGACCGCGACCTCGATGCGGGTCTTTGGCACGAAGTCGACGACATACTCCGCGCCGCGGTACAACTCCGTATGTCCGCGTTGCCGCCCGAATCCCTTGACCTCGGTTACCGTCATTCCAGACACGCCGATTTCGGACAGCGCAGCGCGCACGTCGTCCAATTTGAAGGGTTTGATGATCGCGGTGATCAATTTCATTCTAGACTCCGGTCAGCGATGGGCCGTCCTCGTAATACTATTACATTCCATCGGGCTATGCCCTCAATCACCTTCCGAGGGTTAAAATTGCCGCCAATGCCCCGCATCATATTCAAAGAACCCAGCGGCGCGCGCCGTGAAATCGTCGCACCCCTTGGCATCAGCTTGATGGCGGCGGGCGTGCAAAACGGCGTGCACGGCATCGTCGCAAAGTGCGGCGGCGCCTGTGCCTGTGCGACCTGTCACGTCTACGTCGACCCCGCCTGGATCGGTAGACTGGGGCCCCGCGAGGACATGGAGGAAGGTATGCTCGAGAGCGCTTGGGAACCCCGCGACAACAGCCGCTTGAGTTGCCAGATTCTTCTTACGCCCGATCTTGATGGCCTTGAAGTGACGGTCCCGCAGCGCCAAGGAGCAGATTGAAAATGTTCGGCATCGCAATTCACGGCGGCGCGGGCACGCTTCCGCGCGCCGAAATGAGCAGTGAAGCGGAGCAGCGCTATCGAGCCGGTTTGAACGCGGCCATCGACGCGGGCTATGCCCTGTTGCGGGCCGGGGGCACGAGCGTCGATGCGGTAACCCGCGCTGTTGTGCTGCTCGAGGACAACCCCTTGTTCAATGCGGGCCGCGGCTCGGTATTCACGCTCGATGGCCGCAATGAATTGGATGCTGCGATCATGGACGGAAGCAACCTGCACGCCGGCGCCGTGTGCGGCCTCACGCGGATCAAGAATCCGATCGAACTTGCGCGCGCGGTAATGGAGCAATCCGAACACGTCATGTTGGCGGGCGCCGGCGCCGAGGAATTCGCCGCCAGCCGCGGGTTTGCGTTCGTTCCCCCGAGCTATTTCCATACGCCGGAGCGCTGGCAGCAGCTCGAGCGGATCCGCGGCGGCGACACGGCGCTGTCCGCGTTGACCATTTCACATGTCGGCACCGTGGGCGCCGTCGCGCTCGACGATGGCGGCCGCCTGGCCGCCGCAACATCCACCGGCGGCATGACCGGCAAGCGCTACCAGCGTATCGGCGATTCGCCCATCATCGGCGCGGGCACCTATGCCGACAACCGCTCTTGCGCCGTGTCGGCCACGGGGCATGGCGAGGTATTCATCCGTGCCGCGGTCGCCCACGATATCTGCTCGCGCGTGCGCTTCGGCGGCCGCAGCCTTGCTCAGGCGGTGCGCGAGGTGGTCCTCGGCGAACTGCCGGCGATGCGCGGCGAGGGCGGCGTCATCGCGATCGACGCGCACGGAGAGATCTCGATGGAATTCAATTCCGAAGGGATGTTTCGCGCCAGCCGGAGACAGGGGCAGGAGACCGAGATCGCGATCTATCGCTAGGAGCCTGGGCCCGGGTTCAGGCATCCACGCGATGGCGGCGCTTTTCGAAGCGGCCGGTCCTCATGGTGTGATACTCGGCTTCCATCACGATGACGCGGTTTCGACCCTCTTCCTTGGCGCTGTACAGCGCTTCATCGGCAAGCTGAATCAATCCCTCGAGAGTGCGGTTGGCGGCCGGCAGGACGAAGGCCGCACCGATGCTCACCGTCAGCCGGCTTGCCACTCTGGACGCTTCATGGGGAATGTTCAGTTCGGCGATGGAGCGCTGGATGCGCGTCAGCACCTCGGCGACGTATTCACGGCTCGCCTCGTACAGCACGATCGCGAACTCCTCGCCGCCGTAGCGCGCGACGAAGTCCAGGGGCCGCCGTGCGCACTGGCTCAGACAAACGGCGACCGCGCGCAGGCATTCGTCGCCCGCCTGGTGGCCGTAGCGGTCGTTGTAGTCCTTGAAGCAATCGATATCCGCGAGCAGCACCGCGATGCGCTCCTCTTCGCGCACGGCCTGCTGCCAGACGCGCTCGATGTGCTGATCGAACATGCGTCGATTCTGAATGCCGGTCAGTCCGTCGCGCGCCACCAGTTCGCGCAGCAAGCACGCTTCCAGAAAGCGCAGGCGGCTGGTTTTCTCGTGCATGTAGGTGACCGAGGCGCAAAAAGGTTGGTTGCCACGATCGCCAGCGCGTTGTAGCTGAATTCGCGCCCCGGCAATTGCAGCGCGGTGCCGACGGCGAGATAGGCCAGCATCACGACCACGTTCGCAGCGACCGCGTGATAGAAAAGTCAGACCGCCCATGAAGTAGATGAAGAAGATGGTCAACATCAAGGCAGGGAAACAGGATCGAGACGCCGCTGAGCGATGCAATGATCTGAACGGCCGCCACGCTCAGGCCCACGATGCTGACCGTGACGATCATCAGCGGCGGATGGATGCGATGGCGCTGCGAGGAGAAGCTCGACGCGATGGCGATCAACAGGACCGGAATGATGACCAGCACGCGGATCATGCTGGGAATGCGGTCGAGCTCAGGTCCCAGGACCATCGCATCCATGGCGGAAAACGCGATGGTGATGAGAATCGCGAGGCACAAATTCACGCGCGTATGCAGAAGGTTCTCGTCGAAATTTCGGCGTCTGAATTCGGCTTCGAGTTCGCCATCGAAAGTCAGCCACGGAAATCCCATCCGCAGCTGGCGTGCGTGCGGCGAATTGGGAAGATCCTCGTTGGGGAACCCTTCGGCACTACTCATCGCCGTCACCGTACCGCCGCGGCGGGAACTGCTCAATGACCTGGGGCACTATTTTCAAGCAAAAAACCGCGCGGGCGTGTCGCGCATTATGTCAAATCCGAGTCAGGTCACGCCAGATAACGCGCGAGATAAGTGTCGAAATCCGTGTCGTCGGCGGCCTCGATACGCTGTTGCGCCTCGTGCGATTCTTGCGCCGCCGCAGCAAATTCCGCGAGCCGGCTCTCGTTCGGCGGATACAGCCCGAGAAAGTAATCCTTGTGCAGTTTCGACATGCGCAGCGCGAGCTGGAAAAAGGTTTCGCCGGTTTGCCGCATCTCCGCCAGCAGCCGCGCCGAGGGCGTGCGCTCGACATCGTCGATTTTGGCGCGCTGCTGCTCGAGCGCCGAGGAATAGGGCCGCGCGGCTTCGCCATGATCGAGCATCTCGCACAAGCCCTGCATCGATTCGAGCAGCTCACCGGCCCACTCGGTCATGGCGACGTCGCGCCCTTCCCGATTGAGCTTCAGACCGGGTTCCCGCCCGCGACGCGCAACCAGCAGATGATTGGCATCGAGCGCATCTTGTTCGCCCCGGCTGATCGGCGCGCTCTCGCGCAGCAGGCAAAGCGCGAGAAAGGCCTCCAGGAAGCGCAGTTTGTTCTGATTGACGCCGACCGGATCGAACGCGCTCACATCCAGCGCGCGCACTTCGACGTATTCCACCCCCGCTCGGTGCAGCGCCTTGGTCGGCCGCTCGCCCGAGCGCGCGATGCGTTTGGGGCGGATGAAGCTGTAGTACTCGTTCTCGATCTGCAGAATGTTGGCGTTGAGCTGCTGGTATACGCCGTCGACCTTGACGCCGATCTTCTCGTACGGCGGATACGGCGTGCCGATCGCCCGCGACAGATCGCGCACGTACTCGTCCAGGCTGTTGACCGATACGCTCAAGGTCGACTGATTCTTGTTGCGATAGCCGATGTCGCTCATGCGCAGCGACGTGCCGTAAGGCTCGTAGACCGTGTCGCCGTCGAGCACGGACAGGGTGATTCTCGCGGCCGGCAAAAAAGCTGTTCGACACCGCCGGCGACGTGCCGAACAAGTACAGCACCAGCCAGCCGTAGCGCCGGTAATTGCGCAGCACGCCGAAGTACTGCTCGGACACGAAATCCTTGCGCGGCTGCTTCGATTGATTGACGTCCGCCAGCACGCCCCACAAGCGGTCGGCGAAGGAATAGTTGAAATGCACGCCGGAGATCGCCTGCATGATGCGTCCGTAGCGCACCCCCAAGCCATGGCGATAGATGGTCTTCATGCGCCCGACATTCGAACTGCCGAATTGCGCCAGCGGAATGCTCGCGTCGCCCGTCGATGGCGCAGGGCATGCTCGTGGCCCACAGCAACTCGTCGTCCAGATGGCGATACACGAACTGATGGATGTCGCACAGATACTGCAGCAGTTCCCAGGTCTCGCCGAACGGCGGAGTGACCAGTTCGATCAGCGATTCGGAGAAATCCGTCGTGATGTGTTCGTTGGTCAGCGGCGCGCCCAACGCCTCGGGATGCCGCGTTTGCGCGATGTCGCCCGCCGGCGACACGCGCAGCGACTCCTTCTCGACGCCTTTGCGGCCGCCGCGCAATACCGCCCGTTCGCCGGAATTGATGAGTCCGGCGAGACGACGCTCGAAATTTCTTATCCACCACGTTGCGCAAGGCTATCCTCGGTTCACGTCTTACGGCAGCTCGGCGACGACTTCGATTTGCACGAGAAATCCCGGATCGACCAGACGCTGCACCTGCACCCATGAGGTGGTCGGCAGCCGCTCCTTGTCGTAATACTCGAAGCGCAAATCCGAGGCTTTCAGCATGGCGTCCATGTCCGTCGTGTAAATCGTCTCCTTGACGACTTCGTCGAAGCTCGGCTCCGTGCGCGGCAAGCGTGCGGCGAATGTTGGAGTAGGCGGCACGCATCTGTCCGGCCATATCGCCGGGCGACACCAACCGCCCGTTCTGATCCGCGGCCACCGAGCCTGAAATATACAGCGTTTTGTCGATCAGGACGGCCTGCGAGATAGCCGAAGTCCTTTTCGTAGGGGTTCAGGTGGAACACCTGCTTGACGCGCGGCGGCGGCGCCTCCGGCTCGCGCTCGCAGGCGCCCAGGAACAGACAGCAGCCCGGCGGCCACGGCCCCCAGGCACTTGAGCGTCACGCGCGGCCGATCAGGGTTTCTGGTTTTGCAATGGCTTCAGCACGGGTGCGCAGCGCACGCAGCATCTTCGGCAGATCGTGCCGCAGGGCCGACCGCACGATCCAGTGCGGCACCCAGAAGCCTGGCGCGAGAGTCGACCATATAATGCGCGACCGTGTAGTCGCCGTCGCTCTGCAGAACCCAGGATCCTCGCAGGATGCGCAGGTCCCCGGAGATGCGTTCGATCGAAATCTTCGAGGGCGGGTCGTAGGTGGCGTGTATCTCGTAGGTCAGTCTTCGGCACGATACCACGAATAATTCATGACGTGGCGAATTCGCTGCCATGAGCGGTCCGGCGCGGTCTCCAGCACGTCGCAGACCTCGAGACCCGGAACCAACCGCAGGGATTCCGCGCAGCTCGTGATCAGCGACCAGACGATCTCGCGGCGCGCATGAATCCTCACGACGCCGGCTGGCGCTGCCGCTTTGTTCCGCGGCGTCCAGCGACACCGGCACCTCGATGTCGCCGCGCTGCGCGGAATCCGGCTCCCGGTTGGCCGCGCCGACCGCAGAGGCGGCGAACAAACAGGCAAGAAGTAATGAGAATCGCACGGGGTAGTCTGACTCCGTCTAAATCATAGTGTTCGAAATCGATCGCCGCCTGGCGGTTATATCGGCAAGAACGCGTCACTTTGAAGCATCCATCCAGACCTTCATCCTGGCCTCGAGAATATCCAGGGGCATTGCGCCGTTCCTGAGAATTTCGGAATGAAACTCCCGAATGTCGAAACGCCCGCCCAGAAGTTGCTGCGCCCGCGCGCGCAACGCGATGAACTTCACGTTCTCCGATCAAGCACGCCAATGCATCAGCCGGATTCGCCGACATACCAGTCGATCAACGCTTGGGCATCGAGTTTCGTCGACAGGCAGATGAGCACGAAGATAATCAAGTGCCTGGGTTCGCGTCCAGCCCTTGGCGTGCAATCCCGTGTCGACAACCGCGCCGACCGCACAACGCCTTTCTCCCGAGGCCAGCGTCGGATCTGGCCGCCTCGTCCGGATTCAATCCCAGCGCGTCGCCCAGGGAAGCGGCATACATTCCCCAACCTTCGATGAAAGCCGCGTCCGCCCCAAAACGGCGGAATCGAGGCAGGTCGGGACGCCCCTGTTGAAGTGCGATTTGATAGTGATGACCCGGCACCGCCTGTTGCAGAAAGCCCGGCACCACGACACCCCTCTCAATGCCGTGCACCGTGTCGACATACAACACTGCGGGGGGAATTCCCGCCGGCCCGGCGCGCTGGTAGGACAGCGGAGCGAGGGGTTCACGCGGCCATTGCGTAGCGCGAATCTCCAGATCCTGGTTGGGCGCATCGGAAAAAAGATCGGGCAGGGCGGCGCGCACCTTCCCTGCCAGGTCCTGGTAAGCGCTCACGAGCTCACTGGCGCTTCGCGGCGCCCCGGCGGGCGTTTCGATCGTGGGTTGCGCGGGAACGCCCAAGCGCTCGACTTCGGCAACGCCGATGCGATGGATCTCTTCGGCCGCCAACCCTAAGCTGGTCGCCAGCTTGACGCGATACGCATACCATCGGGGACCCAGCGGCAGCTCCGACAAGGCGACGCCCGCCCTGGCCCGCGGCAGGTAATCGTTCTGCAAATAGTCGTGCAAGACGCGAATCGCGGGCAGCAAATGCTGTGTGGTCGCGTTCGATATGGCCTTGGTCAGGCGCTTCCGATCTTGCTCATCGATGGTATCCGGCATCGAGTGCAGCGGCGCGTTAAGTACATTGTCGGGGCCGTCCACGGCGAGACGTTCGAGGATCGGCAGGACGCGCTCGACCAGCGCACGCGGCGAGGTATAGCCGCGGCGCATGCCCTCGCGCATATTGGCAATCGCTTGCTGCGTCCAGCGCACATACTCGTCGATGAGCTTCAGCCAGTTATCGTAGTCCGCCGCCGTCCGCGGCCGCCCCAGATCCTGCGCCGACTCGGCCAGACGCTGCGTCATTCCGCCGAATGGGTTGATGGGCATCAATTCGCCTGGAAACGTCAGACCTTCTATGGTTTCCTCCCGCCGCCTCTTGAAAATGTCGTAGGTCAGCCGCGAATCTTCATCCAGACCGTCGCGCGACAGCGTCAACAGCTCGGCCAGATAGCGGCGCTCGACACTGAGCGAATCCGCCAGATATTGCGGCGAAAGAGCGTTCTGCAAAGGCAGCCGTTCATCCCAGTATCGTTCGACGATGCGATTCAGCTGATCGGGCGGCGCTGACTTCGCCGGCGCGCCGCCGGGCGGCGCGGATGGAGAGCCGCAGCCGAGCAGCCCCAAAACCGCCAGTGCGCACAATCCCTTGAGAGAAAATCCGGACATGAATCGATTATATGCTGTCGGGTAGGTCCATAATTCGCAGGTTGCGGCTGAAACGGAGGCAGTTATGTTGGTAGGAGCAAGTCCGCGGCGCGTCGCGATTGTCGGCGGTGCGCGCATACCGTTCGCGCGCGGCAACGGCGCCTACGCGCAGGTCGGTAATCAAGAAATGCTGACTGCCGCTTTGCGCGGCGTGGTCGATCGCTTTGGATTGCAGGGCCAGCGAGTGGACGATGTTGCCGCCGGCGCGGTGATGAAGCACTCCAGTCAATGGAATTTGACGCGCGAATCGGTGCTGGGCTGCGGCCTCGCGTTCGGAAACACCCGGGCTCGATCTGCAGCGCGCCTGCGGGACCAGCCTCGAAGCGGCGATCCTGTTGGGCAACAAGATCGCACTCGGCCAGATCGATTGCGCAATTGCCGGCGGTGTCGACACGGTGAGCGACCCGCCCGTGGTGTTCCCCCGGAGCTTTCAACAACTCCTGTTGCGCAGCTATCGCGGCAAGAACCGCCGCAGCGCGAGTCCTGCCCTGGCTCGGCATGCGCCCGAAGAATTTCCGGCCGGTGTTGCCGGGAATCGCGGAACCCCGGACCGGCTTGTCGATGGGCGAAAGCACGGAACTCATGGTCAAAACCTGGGGGATCACCCGTGCAGAGCAGGATCAGCTGGCCTTGGAAAGTCATCAAAAGGCCGCAGCCGCTTACGCTGCGGGGTTTTACAAGGATCTGGTCATCGATTATCTCGGACTCTCGCAAGACAACAACATTCGCACCGACACCACCTTGGAAAAACTGGCGAAGCTCAAGCCGGCATTCGATTTGTCAGGCGCCGGCACGCTGACCGCGGGAAATTCGACACCCATGACGGACGGAGCATCCGCGGTACTGCTGGCCTCGGAAAGCTTGGGCTCGCGAGCGCAATCTGCCGGTGCTGGCCTTTTTGAGCTACGGCAAGGTGGCGGCGGTCGACTACATCGAGAAGAAGGAAGGCTTGCTGATGGCGCCCGCGTATGCGGTTCCTCGAATGCTGAGCGATGCCCAGTTGACGCTGCAGGATTTCGACTTCTACGAGATTCACGAGGCCTTCGCCGGACAGGTGCTGTGCACGCTCAAGGCCTGGACGGATGCTGCCTTTTGCCGCGACAAGCTCGGGCTGCCCGGCACTCTTGGCGCCATCGATCGCTCGAGGCTCAATGTGAAGGGCGGCAGCGTTGCGATCGGCCACCCGTTCGCCGCGACCGGCGCACGCATCGTCGCCACGCTGGCGAAGATTCTCGATGAATCCAAGGGCAAGCGCGGACTGATCTCGATCTGCACCGCGGGGGGCATGGGCGTCACCGCCATTCTCGAGCGCTGACGAGTGGCTTGAGCGCCGACATTCGAACAGGCTATTCTCAGGTCTGATTGGAGGAATCATGGGACAGAATGTTGATCTGACCGCGAGCGATGGTCATCGGTTGTCCGCCTACAGCGCGAGTCCGGGTGCAACGGCGCGCGGAGCCATCGTCGTCATACAGGAGATATTCGGCGTCACACGCCACATCCGAGCGGTTGCCGATCAATATGCCGCGGCCGGCTTCAGCGCCATTGCACCGGCGCTGTTCGATCGCGTGGAACGCGACGTCGATGTGCCCTACACCGACATGGCAAAGGGCTTTGGATACATGCAGGCGCTCAAGAACGAGAACGTGATGCTGGACGTTCAAGCGGCCGTCGATCGCGTGACCGGCACCGGCAAGGTCGGCGTGGTGGGCTATTGTTGGGGAGGCTCCATGGCTTACTTGGCGGCTGCGCGGCTCAAGGTTGCCGCCGCCGTCGCCTACTATGGAGGGGGCATCGACAAGTATCTGGCCGAGAAGCCGCGCTGCCCGATTCTGTTTCACTTTGGCGAAAAGGATACCCACATACCGCAGTCGACCGTCGCGAAGATCAAAGCCGCGGTGCCTGCCGGCATCTTCTTTCTCTACCCCGCGGATCACGGTTTCAACTGCACCGATCGCGCGAGCTTCGAGCCGAAGAGCGCAAAACTCGCCCTCGATCGCAGTTTGGAATTCTTCGGCCGGCACCTGGGCTGATCGTTCGCGCATGAAACTCAATGACCCCCGATTGCTGCGCGAGCAATGCTTCATCGACGGCAGTTGGGTGAGCGCCGACAACGGCGCGACGCTCGCGGTCGACAATCCTGCCACCGGACAAAGACTGGGTTCGATTCCCCACATGGGCGGCGCCGAAACGCGCCGCGCGATTGCGGCCGCCGCCGCTGCGCTGCCGGCATGGAAAGCGCGCACCGCCAAAGAGCGCGCCGTTGTAATGCGGCGCTGGTTCGACCTGATGATCGAACATCAAGAAGACCTTGCCACGCTCATGACCGCCGAACAGGGCAAGCCGCTGGCGGAGTCGCGAAGCGAAATCCTCTACGCCGCCTCGTTCATCGAGTGGTTCGCGGAGGAAGCCAAGCGCCTGTACGGCGACATCATTCCGGGTCACCAGGCCGACAAGCGAATCCTGGTGCTGCGCCAACCGGTGGGCGTGGTCGCGGCCATCACGCCGTGGAACTTTCCCGCCGCAATGATCACCCGCAAGGCAGGACCCGCGCTTGCCGCCGGTTGCACGTTGGTGTGCAAGCCGGCCACGCAGACGCCCTATTCGGCGCTGGCGCTGGCGGAACTCGCGGATCGAGCGGGTGTGCCGAAGGGTGTATTCAACATGATCACGGGCGGCGCCGCGGCGATCGGCGGCGGAGATGACCTCCAATCCCGCGGTGCGAAAGCTGACCTTCACCGGGTCGACGGAGGTCGGCAAGAAGCTCATGGCGCAATGCGCCGGCACGATCAAGAAATTGTCGCTCGAACTCGGCGGCAACGCGCCGTTCATCGTATTCGACGATGCCGATCTGGACGCCGCCGTTCAGGGAGCGCTCGCCAGCAAGTATCGAAATACCGGTCAGACCTGCGTTTGCGCGAACCGGCTATTGATCCAGAAGCCGGCGTATACGACGAGTTTGCCGAGAAGCTGCGCTCCGCCGTGGCGCAATTGCGCGTGGGAGATGGCCTCGCCGGCGTCACCGAACAAGGCCCGCTGATCGATGCCAAGGCGGTTTCGAAGGTCGAAGAACACATCGCGGACGCGCTGGCGAAGGGCGCGAAGGTAACGCTGGGCGGCAAGCGCCACGCGCTGGGAGGACTATTCTTCGAGCCCACCATCCTGACCGATGTCACGCCCAAGATGCTGGTGGCGCGCGAGGAAACCTTCGGGCCGGTGGCGCCGCTGTTCAAGTTCGACGACGAGGCGCGAGGCGATTGCCATGGCCAACGACACCGAGTTCGGTCTGGCCGCCTATCTGTACACGCGCGATCTCGCGCGCAGCTGGCGGGTATCCGAGGCGCTTGAATACGGAATCGTCGGATTGAACACCGGCATCATCTCGACCGAGGTGGCGCCCTTCGGCGGCGTCAAGGAATCCGGCATCGGGCGCGAGGGTTCGAAGTACGGGATTCTCGATTACACCGAGATCAAGTATGTTTGTGTCGGCGGAGTGAGTTAGCAGACGCCGTGCTGGGACGGTTCCTGGAGTTTTCGCTGGCAACGCCGGATATCCAGGCGTCCCTGGACTTCTACGCGGAGCTGGGATTCTCCGCCGCGGAAGTCGGCGAGGCGTGGACGCATCCCTATGCGGTGGTGACCGACGGAAGAATCTGCCTGGGGCTTGCATCAAGAAGCCATCCCCGCGCCCTCCCTGACCTTCGTCAAACCCGATCTGCTCAAGCATGTTGGAGCAACTCGAGAGGCGGGGAATCGAATTTGAGTTCCGCCATCTCGGCAATGACGTGTTCAACGAAATCGGCTGGCTCGATCCTTCCGGTCAGCTCATCAGGCTCGTCGAGGCCCGCACCTTTTCGCCCAGCAAGCGGACTGCCACCGAGACACTCGCGCTGCGGCTATTTCCTCGAGATCGCGATTCCGGCGCCGGACCGCGAGCTGGCGAAAGCCTATTGGGAGGATTTCGGCTTCGTCGGCATGGACGAGCTCGCCGACCGGCTGCCGCACATCACCTGCACCAGCGATTTCATCGATCTCGGGCTTGTATCATCCGGCGGATCTGCGGCGCGCAACCCTGCGTTTCGAAGTCGACGATGTGGGCGGTACTCTGGCGCGTCTTGCCGATGTGGGAATTGTGACCGGCGGCGAATTGCCGCCGTCGCTGCGTTCCGGTGCCCGCGGCCATGCTGGTGGCGCCGGAAGGGACGCCGCTGCTGCTGACGGCGAGCTGAGGCGGGATCCTTAACTGATCGGCACGACGATTTTGAACTTCAAGCGCATGGCGTCCTGCACCTGCAAGGCGCCGTGCATCAGGCTGTAGGGCGTGAGGCCGATGGCCGTCTGGCGCAATTCGATCGAGCCCGTCGCAGTGATGTGTCGCGAATCGCCCGGCTAGCGTAAACGGCACGGATATCGCCGATTGGTGGCCCGCAACGTCGATCGTCGAGGTCGGCGGTCAAAGCGCCCGGCGTTCCATGGAGCGCCGTGCTGCGCACTTTGATGATCGGAAACTCGGCGGCGTTGAGCACGGCGCTGCTCAGCATATTGTGGCGCGTGCCCGATTTGGCGTCCTCGGGAATCTCACCGGCGAAATCGCCGCCTTCCTCGAGCCGCGCCTGCGCGTCGTCGATCGCGAATTGATCCACCGGCACCTCGAGCGAAAACGACGAATCGGAAATCGACCCGGCAATTTGCACGGACCCGCTGACGCGTGCGGTTGACCATGACGTGGTTGTGGCCGAGGTTGGCCAGCGCGCCCGGCTCGATACACCAGCAGCCGCAAGCTCGGAGCCGGCCGAATCGATCCGGTACGTGCCGGGCGCGGGCAGAGATTGCAGACCGGCCTCAGCCGGAGCCGGAGCTTGCGGCGCGGTGCGCGCGGCCGCACTGAACTGCAGGCGACCAAGGCACAGACCAGAATCGCCATGGCGGCGCTTTTGAACACGTGGGAGCCTCGCTGACTTGCTAAACTAAGCGAGTTTGCACTCGGAGGGTCTTAGATGCCAAATCAAAGTACCCCCGACCCGCTACAGCGCGGTCGCGCAAGCATTTCACTGGATCATCGCCGCGCTCATCGTCACGCAATTCACGCTGGCCTGGATGGCAGGATGATCTGCCGCTCGGCATGCGCAAGCTGGCGCTGCTGGCGCGGCACAAGAGCTTTGGCATGACGATCCTGATGCTGGCGGTGCTGCGGCTGCTGTGGCGCCTCTTCAATCGCCCGCCGGAACTGCCCGTCGGCATGATCGAACATCGGAGATGCTCCTGGCGCGCGCCACTCACATTCTCTTTTATGTGCTGCTGTTCGCCATGCCGGTGACCGGCTGGATGATGTCCTCCGCCAAGAACTATTCGGTGAGCTGGTTCGGCCTGTTCACCTGGCCGAATCTCATCGGCAAGAACGAACAGGCATTCGACTTGCTGCGAAACGACTCACGATACCTTGAGCTGGCTGCTGCTCGCGACTCGCGATTCTGCACATTCTCGCGGCGCTCAAGCATCATTTCTGGAACAAGGACGATGTGCTGATGCGCATGCTGCCATTTACCAAACCGGAGAAGCGATCATGATCAGATCCATCGTCACCGCCGGCGCCGCTGCTGTTCCTCTCCGCGGCAGGCTCGCGGCCGCCGCTGCCGCCGCCTACACGGCCGACGCGCAGCAAAGCCGGCTGGAGTTCGTCGGCGTGCAGGCCGGCGCGGAATTCAAAGGCGTATTCCACAAATTCTCCGCGGCCGTCGATTTCGCGCCCGATGCACTGGCGAGTTCGCTCATCGACGTGCAGATCGACATGAACTCGGTGGATTCGATGGACAAGGATCGCGACACGACCATTCGCGGCCACGACGTCTTCGATATCGCGCACTTTCCCACCGCGCACTACGTCACGCAAGACGATCAGCAAGACCGCGGCGGGCTTCACCGCGGTCGGCGCCCTGACGCTGCACGGCGTCACCAAGGACGTGCCCGATCGAATTTCAATTCACGCCCGCGGCCGGCGGGCGCCAAGCTCGACGGCAGCGCCAGGCTCAAGCGCCTGGATTTTGGCGTTGGCCAGGGCGATTGGAAGAGCACCGAATGGGTCGGCCGACGCCGTGAAAATCAGTTTTTCCCTGGTGCTCAAGACCCAAGACTTAGGAGCCTGTCCGAGCATGCCGCGCATCTTCGACGATGTCGCCGAATGCGTGGAGAGCACCTTGAGCCGCGTCGGACCGCACATCGTGCTGGCGCTGCCCTTGGGGATAGGCAAGCCCAATCCGCTGGTCAACGAGTTCTACCGCCGCGCGCGGCGCGACTCCTCGCCTCACGCTCAAGATATTCACCGCCTTGAGCCTGCGCGCGCCGCAATGGCATGGCGAACTCGAGCGGCGCTTTCTTGAACCCTTGGTGGAGCGCCTGTTCGGCGGCTGCGTGCCCCTCGACTATGTCAGCGATCTGCACGACGGAGACGTCGGCCCGAAAATGTGCAAATCGTCGAGTTCTTTCTGGATCCCGGCGCGCTGCTCGATGTGGCGCACTCGCAGCGTCACTATGTCAGCACCAACTACACGCAGGTGGCGCGCGACGTGGCGGCGCATGGCGTCAATGTCATCGCGCAACTGGTCGGCAAACGCAGCATCGAAGGGCGCTCGGAATACAGCCTGGGATCGAACCCCGATGTCACGGTCGACTTGCTGGAACACTTGGCGCCGCAACGCGCCGGCGGCAGGGACGTCGTCGTCATCGGCGAAGTCAATCGGCAGATGCCCTTCATGTTCGGGCCGGCCGCGGTGGGTGCCGAAACCTTCGATTTTCTGATCGAGCATCCCCGTTATGAGTACGATCTGTTTGCGCCGCCCAACCAGACGATTGAGCACGGCCGACTACGCGATCGGCCTGTACTGCGCGCGCCTGGTGCGCGACGGCGGCACGCTGCAAATCGGCATCGGCGAACTCGGCGACGCCGTGGTCTATGGTCTGCAGCTGCGCCAGCAGCAAAACGGAGAATTCCGCGAGATCCTCCAGGGACTCGAGGTCGGATCGATTTGCCGGCGGCCCTTGATTCGATGGGCGACGCCTGCGCCGTTCGAGACCGGTTTGTACGCCTGCACCGAAATGTTCGTCGACGGATTTCTCGACTTGTACCGCAGTGGGGTGCTGCGTCGGCGCGTTTACGATGATCTGCGCATGCAACGGCTCTTGAACGACGCAACGGTCGGCGAACGCATCGATGAGCCCTTTCTCGCGGCGCTGTCGCCGCGAGGACTTCAGCGATCCGTTGACGGCGGTGGAGTTTGCGCTGCTGCAGGAGGCCGGAATATTCGCCCGATTGCCGCTACGCGGACGGCCGCATCGAGAACGCGGACGGACAAAGCGCCGCGGCACGGATCGGCACGCCGGACGCGAGGCGCGAACTTCTCGCGCTCTGCACCGGGCGTCAATTGACCGGCGGCACCCTGCTGCACGGCGCGTTCTTCCTCGGACCGCGCGGCTTTTATGCGGCGTTGCGGGATCTTCCGGAGACGGAACGCCGGCAATTTTCGATGTGCGGCGTCGGCTTCGTCAATCAACTCGACGGCGTCGATCAGGCGTTGAAGATTGCGCAGCGCCGCCACGCACGCTTCATCAATTCGAGCATGATGGCGACGCTGCTGGGAGCGCGCGGTGTCGGACGGGCTGTCCGACGGCCGCGTTGTCAGCGGCGTCGGCGGTCAATACAACTTCGTCGCGATGGCGCACTCGTTGCCGGAGGGCCGTTCGATTCTGACGCTGCGCTGCACCCGCCGCAAGGATTCCACGGTGACCTCGAACATTCTTTGGAACTATGGAAACACCACGATTCCGCGGCACCTACGCGATGTGGTGGTGACGGAATACGGCGTCGCTGATTTGCGCGGTTTGAGCGATCAGGATGTGATCGCCGCGATGCTGAACATTGCCGACTCGCGCTTTCAGGAATCGTTGAAATGCGAGGCGCAGGCCGCGGGAAAGCTGCGCAAGGATTATCAGATACCGGAGGCATATCGGAACAACACGCCGCGCGCCTTGGAGGAGCGCTTCATTCTCGCGCGCGCCCGGGGCCTGTTTTCCGACTTTCCCTTCGGCACCGATTTCACCGCGGAGGAGATCGTGCTGGCGCGGGCATTGTCAAGATTGAAGGAGAGCACGTCCGGAGTCTGGCACGCGGGTCAAGACTCTGGCAGGCGCCGTCGCAACGCCCGGCACGCCGGTCGCCATGAGGCCGTATTTGCAGCGAATGTCGCTGGATGCACCGAAAACGCGTCAAGAATGGCTCTGGCAACGTCTGCTGGTACAAGAATTGCGTGATATTGCCGAACGGTAAAGATTGTTTCCCGGCCCCCGGGTGAGTAACCTTGCCATCCCCGGCCCACCCGCAGGAGCGCTTGCCTATGAAAATCGGCGTACCCAAAGAGATCAAGATTCATGAGTATCGAGTGGGATTGGTGCCCGCGGGGGTTCGTGAACTCGTCGATTCCGGACATCAGGTCTATGTGCAAAGCGGTGCCGGCGCCGGAATCGGCTTCGATGATTCGCACTACCAATCGGCCGGCGCCACCATTTCAAAAAAGGCCGAGGACATCTTCGCCGCAGCGGATCTCATCGTGAAGGTCAAGGAGCCGCAACTCAGCGAGTGCAAAATGCTGCGCGGCCCGCAAACTTTGTTCACCTACCTGCATTTGGCGGCCGACCGCGAGCAGGCGCAGGCGCTGATCGCATCCGGTGCCACCGCCATCGCCTACGAAACGGTCACAGCGCCGGATGGTTCCCTGCCTTTGCTGACGCCGATGAGTGAAGTTGCCGGACGCATGTCGGTACAAGTCGGAGCGAATTGCCTGCAAAAGGCCAACGGCGGATTCGGCGTGCTTTTGGGGGGCGTGCCGGGCGTTGCTCCCGCCAAGATGGTCGTCCTCGGCGGAGGTGTTTCCGGCACGCACGCCGTGGAAATGGCCGTTGGGCTGCGTGCGGATGTGACCGTCGTGGATCGCTCGGTAAAACGCCTGCGGGAGCTGTCGTCGATCTTCGGCAGCCAGCTGAAAACCGTGTATTCGACCGCGCACGCGATCGAGGAGCTGGTGCGCGACGCCGATCTGGTCATCGGAGCCGTTCTGATAACCGGCGCCGCGGCGCCAAAGCTCGTGACCCGGGCGATGGTAAAAACCATGAAGGCCGGGGCTGTGCTGGTCGACATCGCAATCGATCAGGGCGGATGTTTCGAAACCAGCCACCCAACGACGCATGCGGAACCCACCTATGTTCTGGATGGTGTCATCCACTACGCCGTGACCAACATGCCGGGTGCGGTTCCGCGAACCTCGACATTCGCGCTCACCAATGCAACGTTGCCCTACGTCAAGGCTTTGGCGGATCACGGTTGGCGTGCCGCGATTTCCAAAGACCCCGGGCTGGGTCACGGCCTGAATGTGCATGCAGGACAGCTGACTCACGAAGCGGTTGCCAGCGGCGCTCGGATTGGACTATCGCGCATATCGTGCCGCGTAGCCGGGCCGCCCAACTGAGCCCGCGAAGAACTCCAGGAAGGGGTTCGGTATAATCCAAGGCAAAGGGATTTCATGAACAAGAAGCGGCATGTGCCGAAATTTCGTCGCGCGACGCCTGCGGTACGCCGGGAAGCGCTGGTGGAAGCGACGCTTCGCTGTCTGAAGAAGCATGGCCACGACGGCGTGTCGGTACGCCGTATCAGCGCGGCGGCGGGCGTCTCCATCGGCCTGATCAACCATCATTTCCCCAGCAAGACGGGCCTGATCGCCGAAACCTACGAAACCCTCGCGCTGTCATTGCAGGATTCATTGCGTTCCCAGGCCGCAAACAGCGCCGCCACGCCGCGCGCGCGCCTGAGCAACTTCTTCCGCGCCTCGTTCGCCCCCGAGCTTCTCGACCCGCAGCTCTTCAACGTGTGGGTGGTTTTTTGGAGCATGGTCGCGCACTCGCGCGAAATCCGCGCAGTCCATGACCGGACATACGGCCAATACCGGTCCATCCTGGAAACGCTGTTGCGAGAACTCGTGAAGTCCGGCGCGGCGCCCGATTTGAAGCTGCGCTCCGCGGCCATAGCGCTGTCGGCATTGCTCGACGGGCTGTGGGTGGAGCTGAGCTTGAGCTCCGAGACATTCAAGCCGCGCGAGGCGATCGCGATCTGCGAGGATTGGGTCAACGCCCTGTGCAGCGGAGCCTTTCCGCAGATGTTGCGCAAAAAACACCTCAAATCCTGACATTCGTCTTGTTATACTATCGTTCAACAAGGATTGGGAACGACCTAATATGCTCGCAATTCGAACGGCCGATGCGGACAGTTTCAGTCTGCCGGGGTGGATCTATCGGGACGCGGATTTTCTGCTGGCCGAAAAGGAGCAGGTATTCGCGCCCTCCTGGCAGATAATCTGTCATCTCAACGACATCCCCAACCCGGGCGACTACCACACGCTTGATTTTCTCGGCGAACCGCTGGTCGCGGTGCGCGGCCGGGATCTTCGCGTGCGGGCGTTTTTCAACGTCTGCCGCCATCGCGCGGCGCGGCTCGTCGACGGCGCCGCCGGGCATTGCCCGGGCCGCATTGTCTGCCCCTATCATGCATGGGTCTACGATCTCGAAGGCGCGCTCGCCGCCGTGCCGCACCGCCAGGAGTTCGCGGACTTTTCGTTTGCGCAATTCGGCTTGAAATCCGTGGAAACCGAGATCTACAAGGGATTCGTGTTTGCGCGCTTGAAGACGGGCCTGCCCAGCGTCGCCGACATGCTGGCTCCGTATCAGGATGAACTGGCCCTGTACCGGTTCGAGGAACTGAAGCCCATCGGGCGCCTGACCTTGAGGGTGCGGCACGTGAACTGGAAAAACGTGACCGACAATTATTCGGATTCAATGCACATCACGGTGGCCCATCCCGGACTGACTCGCCTGTTCGGTCAATCCTATGGCGTCGAGGCGCAGCACTGGGTGGACAAGATGTGGGGGTATTTGCGCGATGCGCCCTCCTCGCAGCCTTCCGAACGCATGTATCAGTCCGTGTTGCCGGCTGTGCCCCATCTGCCGCAAGAGCGCCAGCGCCTCTGGACCTACTTCAAGCTGTGGCCGAACGTGGCCTTCGATATTTATCCCGACCAGGTCGATTT
This sequence comes from uncultured Gammaproteobacteria bacterium, assembly GCA_963831765.1. Taxonomy (GTDB): domain Bacteria; phylum Pseudomonadota; class Gammaproteobacteria; order Steroidobacterales; family Steroidobacteraceae; genus Bog-1198. The sequence continues at coordinate 2,450,919 of CAWHRH010000003.1, read as the reverse complement.
CATGCAAATGATTCCCATATCGGCGCACGAAACCCTGGTGCGCGAGATTGCTTACGCGCTTCCGGATGATCGGCGCGAAATGCGCGCGGCGCGATATTTGAATTGGCGCATCAATCGGCGCGTCAGTTTGGAAGACAAGGCGCTCATCGAAAGAGTGCAGGCGGGCATGGGTTCACGCAGCTACACTCCAGGTCCCCTGGGCAGCGGCGAAGTATCGTTGCGCAGTTTCGCGCGCAGACTGCGCAAACTCATTCCGGAGAGCCGTCTCGCGCAGTCACCGGGCGCCGGCTGGCGAACCGCCGGCAGCGATGGGGCGTATGGCGGCTGAATCGTCCATCCGCGACGCCGTCATCGTCGGCGGCGGCCACAATGGGCTGGTATGCGCGTCCTACCTCGCAGCGGCCGGACTCAAGGTGACGGTCCTCGAGCGGCGCGGCGTCGTGGGCGGAGCTGCCGTCACCGAGGAATTCCATCCGGGGTTTCGCAATTCCGTGGCGGCTTACACCGTGTCGCTGCTCAATCCGAAGATCATCCGCGACCTCGACCTCGAGGGACATGGATTGCGCATTGTCGAGCGCAAGCTGGCAAATTTTCTTCCCCTGGACGAGAGCAACTACCTGAAAATCGGCGCGGGGCATACCGCGCGGGAGGTCGCGAAGTTTTCCGCGCGCGATGCCGAACGCCTGGAGAAGTACGGCGAACGTCTCGAGGTGGTAGCGGACATCCTGCGCGATCTGGTGCTGGAGACTCCGCCGAATGTGACCGCGGGCGGCTGGCTGCAGGCATTGCCGGAGCTGCTGCGCGGCGCGCGGCAAGCCAGGCGCATCACCAAGCTCGACCTGCCGATGCGGCGCGAACTGCTCGAGTTGTTCGTGAAATCCGCGGGGGACTATCTTGACGCGTGGTTCGACAGCGCGCCCATCAAAGCGGCCTACGGATTCGACGGCGTGGTGGGCAACTATGCAAGTCCGTACGCGGCCGGCTCGGCCTACGTGTTGCTGCACCATGTGTTCGGCGAGGTCAACGGCAAGAAGGGCGCCTGGGGACATGCCATCGGCGGCATGGGCGCAATCACCCAGGCGATGGCCAGGGCCGCGGCAAAGCGCGGCGTTGAAATTCGAGTCGCGAGCGCAGTGCGGGAAATCGTCGTGCAAGGCGGCCGCGCGGTGGGTGTCGTCACCGAGAAGGGCGAGTTGATCCGCGCGCGCAGCGTCATATCCAATTTGAATCCGAAGCTGCTGTACGGATCGCTCATCGACGCCGCGGTGTTGCCGCAGGACTTCCGCGAGCGCATCGGGCGCTGGCGCTGCGGGTCGGGAACCTTCCGCATGAATGTCGCGCTAGCGGAATTGCCGGATTTTACGGCGCTCCCGGGTCGCGCGGCGGCCGATCATCACACCGCCGGCATCATCATGGCGCCGAGTCTGGCCTACATGGACCAGGCCTATCTGGATGCCAAAGCCGGCGGATGGTCGAAGCGCCCCATCGTCGAAATGCTCATCCCCTCGACTCTCGATGATAGCCTGGCACCCGCGGGCCAGCACGTGGCGAGCTTGTTCTGCCAGCACGTCGCACCCGTCCTGCCGAACGGCGCTTCCTGGGATGCGCATCGCGAGGAAGTCGCGGATGTGATGGTCGATCTCGTCAATTCCCACGCGCCGAATTTCAAGGCTGCCGTACTCGGGCGGCAGATCTTGAGCCCGCTCGATCTGGAGCGCACCTTCGGGCTGGTGGGCGGCGATATTTTTCACGGCGCCTTGAGCCTCGATCAGCTGTTTTCCGCGAGGCCGATGCTGGGACACGGCGATTACCGCGGGCCCTTGAAGGGCTTGTACATGTGCGGATCGGGCACCCATCCCGGCGGCGGCGTGACCGGAGCCCCCGGCCACAACGCGGCGCGGGAAATCCTTGCGGATTTCCGCCGGGGTAGGGTGCACCGGGCTTAGGAGCCTGTCTGAGGGCCTGGCACCCTAGGGTATTTTCTTCGACGGATCCGGATACTCGAATGGATCGGTCACCGCCGGCTGCGTCGGCAATTCCTTGCGCGGCAGGGGTTGCTCGGTATTCGCCGCCAGCACCAGCAAGGTTGCAAGAACCACCGCCGCCTGCCGCAGGTCTTGCGGCCTCAAATGATCAAAGGTATCCAAATCGGTGTGATGCACCCGCGACCCATAGTCCAGCGGATCCTGGATGAACTGGAAAGCGGGAAGTCCGAGCTGGCTCAGGAACACATGGTCCGTCGATCCCGTCGGTTCGGCAACCACGGCGCTCGCGCCAAGGCTGGCGAAGGGCGAGAGCCAGTCGCGAAAAATCGGCACCACGCCGAAATTCCCTTCGGTGTGAATGCCGCGAATCTTGCCGGAACCATTGTCGATGTTGAAATAGGCGACCAGTTCGGAAAAGCCGGGCAGCGTCTGCACGGGATACCTATCGCTGGCGAAAAAAGGCGGCAAATCGGCCTCGGCTGGATTGTCGGGCGCCGGACGATGCGCCAGATGCTTCTCGACATAGGCGCCCGATCCCAACAAACCTTGTTCCTCGCCGGACCACAGCACGAAGCGGATGGTGCGCTTTGAATGGATATTGAGGCCTGCCAGAATGCGCGCGGCTTCCATGACCACCACGCTTCCGGCGCCGTTGTCGGCGGCACCGTCGCCCGCCACCCAACTGTCCAAATGTGCGCCGGCCATGACGTAGCCCGCATGCGGCTCGTCGCCGGGAAGATCCGCGAGAATATTGTAAGCGTTGTGGTCCGTATCCTCGAAATGGACGCGGCTATCGATCTCCAGCCGCACGTCGCCGCGCTTGGCCAGCCGCGTCAACCTTCGATAGTCCTCGGCCGCGAGTTCGAGGCCCGGAAGCTTCGGAGTCTTGCCGACACGATAACCATTGCCTTCGCCATGCACCAGCCGGCCCTCGCTGCGCGACATCGTGATCAAAGCGACCGCACCTTCCGACGCCAGGAATGCGTCCAAATTGGCCCTGAAGTGATAGCGATCGATGCGTTTTTGCCGCTGCGTGGGATCAAATGTCGGTTGCTGGTACTTATCCAGCTTGGCGATATCGGCCTCCGTCAACCGTTGAAATGGTGCGTCGCCGTCGTCCTTTGGCGGCGCCGGCCAGGTCACCAACACGATTTTGCCCGCCAACTTTCCCCTCCATGCGTCGAAATCGCTTTCGATGACCATGGGAGCCACGATGATCGGCGCCGACAGGACGCCGTTCGTGGCGGGCGTCCAAGCCACGGGAATCGCTTTCAGCTCCAGGGCCCGGGGTGCAATCATTCGAACGTGCGAGGACTCGATCCACCAGCCTCGGCCGAAGTCGAAGCCCTCCGCGCGCACGTCCTTCAATCCCCAGTTCTTGAACTTCTCTTGAGCCCACTTTTCGGCGCGCCGCATCGCGGGCGAATTGGTCATCCGGCCGCCTATCTCATCGGCCAGATATTCCGCCGTATCCTCAACCTCGCTGTGGTTGAAACCCGCGTCGGCGATGCGGTTGATGGTCAAAGACTCGGCCGACCGGGGGATCCTCGCCGGCGCCGCGGGGGCATTCGAGCCAAATGTCGGAGCCATCAACAGCATGGAAATGCCAATCACGGCAGATGAAAAACACAGTTTTGTAAGCACCACTCACCTCATGAAATCCATCACGGTCGTCATCTCAATCGGGAGCGTCAATCGTCTTCCCAATTGAATCGCCAGACGGCAATCATCGCAAAAAACGCGGACCACGCCAGCAGGATGGCGGTGGGAACAAATGCCGATTGCAGCGGCATGCCGCGCCATGTCATCGCATCGAATCCGTCGACGGCCCAACGAGTCGGCACGAACTCCGTCACCCGCTGCAGCCACTCCGGAAACAGGAACGCGGGCACCCATGCGCCGCCCAGCATGACCAGAATCAACACGGTGAACATGGACACTCCGCGGGTCGCGCCCACCGATCGGCCGAGGGCCGAAATCATCAGTCCGGTGGTGGCGGCAAGCAATGCAAATGCGAACGCGACCATGATGAATCCCGGGACGCTGCCGGCGATGCGCACGCCGAAACCCAAACCGGCCACCAGGTAAACAACCGCGAGGATCAGCACCGCGATCAGCGTGGTGGCGGCCACCCGGCTGCCCAGCAACACGCCGCGCGACAGCGGCGCGGCGCGCAGTCTGCGCCACATGCCTTCCTGGCGCATCATGAGCAGCGCGATACCGGCGTCGATGCCCATGAAAAGAATGAATTGAATGCTCATACCGGCGAACGCATGCGCATAGGAGTTGTACTTGGGTCCGGTGGTCATCGCGACGTCTTCGAGCCTGAAGGGAACCGGCCTGGCATTGCCGACGAAATTCGGGCGCGACAGCCGTTGCATGACGTGCTGCGTGACCAGGCCTCCCACCATCGGCCGGACCATGGACTGCGAGGGATCGTATAGAAGCTTGAGGTCCGGCATCCCTGCGCCGCCCACCAGCGCGCCGGTCGCCAACGACTCGAATTCAGCCGGAAACACCACGGCCGCGCGCAGCTTACCGGCACGCACCAACTGCTCCGCCTGCGCCTCCGGGAGCAATTGAATCTGCAACGATTCATCCTGGCTCAGGCTCTCGATCACAGCCTTGGTCAAGGCACTGCCGTCCAGGTCGGTGATGCCCACCGCCATGCGCGAGACGACTCTGCCGCCCGCGCCGGTGCCGCCGAATAGGAAACCGAAGAATGCTGCGACCACGATCGGCGTGAGTACGCTGACCACCAACGCGCGCCGATCGCGCAGGAATATCGCGATATCCTTTCGAACCAGAGCTTTAAATGCGGTCCCTGTGGCGCTCATGTGTCGCGCAGAGTGCGGCCCGTCAACGAGAGGAACACATCCTCGAGATTGGCGCGGCGGCTGGTGAGTTCCAGGCAGCTGAAGCCGCGGGCCGCAAGCCGTTCGAGCACCCGTGGCGCCGCCGTGCCCAGATCGGTCGCCGACACCGACAGTTCGCCCTCGGTGATCTTGACCTGTGTGACGCCGGGCAGACCGCTGATTTCGGCAAGCGCCGCCTCGTCCGGCGGCGGATCATATTTCAACATGAGTTTGTTCGCGATGGGCGCACTCGCCAGCAGGCCCGCAAGCGTATCGTTGGCCAGCACGCGGCCGTGATCGACGATCACAATGCGATCGCACAACCTCTCGACCTCCTCCATGTAGTGGCTCGTATACACCAGAGTGCGGCCCTCGCCCGCCAGGACCTCGATGGTGTCGAATATGGCATTGCGGCTCTGGGGATCGACTCCCACCGTGGGTTCATCCAGAAGCAGAATTTGCGGCTCATGCAGCAGCGCGCAGGCGATGTTCAAGCGTCGGCGCATGCCGCCGCTGAATTCGCTTGGCGGGTCGCGGGCGCGGTCCGCCAGACTCGTGAGCTCCAGCACCGCTGCAATTCGCCCGGCCAGTGCGTTGCCCGATAAGCCGTACAGGCCGCCGAAGAACTCCAGATTCATGCGCGCCGGCAGTTCCTCGAGCAGTGCTATTTCCTGGGGGACGAGGCCCAGGCGGCGCTTGGTCGGATCGGCGCCCGTCCCGAGCCTCGCGCCGTCGATGGTTATCGAACCCGAGTCCGGGGTCGTGAGACCCGCAAGCATGCTGATGGTGGTCGACTTGCCGGCGCCATTGGGGCCGAGCAGCCCGAGAACCTTTCCCGGCGTGGCCTCGAAGGATACTTCCGCCACGGCCGTGATCGCGCCGAATTTCTTTTGCAGACGGTCGGCGATCAGATTCATCGGAGGAATATTGCCAGCAGATGCGCCGCGGCGCTATGTCTCCAAGCCTTGCGACTTCAGGTACTCGTCGTAGGTGCCCGCGGAAATCGACGATCTTGCCGCCGGGGCGCATCTCGATGATGCGGGTGGCGAGGCCGCCCACGAACTCGCGGTCGTGCGACACGAAGATCAGCGTGCCGGCATAGTGCTCCAGTCCGATCTGCAGCGACTCGATGGTCTCCATGTCCATGTGGTTGGTGGGCTCGTCCATCAGCAGCACATTGGGCTTGGTCAGCATGAGCTTGCCGTAGATCATGCGGCCTTTCTCGCCGCCCGATAGCACCTTCACCGATTTCTTGGTCTCGTCGCCGGAGAACAGCAGCCTGCCCAAGGTCGCGCGCACGATCTGATCGTCATCGGCCTTGCCCGTGTACTGCGACATCCAGGAGAACAGGTCGATCTTGTCCTCGAATTCGGCCTGCGGATCCTGCGGCATGTAGCCGGGCTGCGCATTTTCGACCCAGGTGATGCGGCCGCCGGTGGGCCGCAATTCGCCGGCGAGACAGCGCATCAGCGTGGTCTTGCCGATGCCGTTGGGTCCGATGATGGCGATGCGCTCGCCGGCCTCGACGTTGAAGGTGAGATTGTCGAGCACTTTCTCGCTTGTCCCGGGGTAGGTGAAGCTCAACTTCTCCACCGAGACGGCGGAGCGATACAGTTTCTTGCCCTGCTCGAAGCGGATGTAGGGATTCTGCCGCGAGGAGGGCTTGATCTCCTCGATCTTGATCTTCTCCAGCTGCTTCTTGCGCGACGTGGCCTGGCGCGCCTTGGAGGCATTCGCCGAAAAGCGGCGCACGAACTCCTGCAGATCCGAGATGCGGTCCTTGGCCTTGGCATTGGCCGCTTCGACGCGCGCGCGCGCCTGCACCGAAGCCAGCATGAAATCGTCGTAGTTGCCGGGATAGATCTTGAGCTGCTGAAAATCCAGGTCGGCGATGTGCGTGCAGACCTGATTCAGGAAGTGCCGATCGTGGCTGATGATCACCATCGTGGCGTTGTAGTCATTGAGCGCGCCTTCGAGCCAGCGGATCGAATTGATGTCCAGGTTGTTGGTCGGCTCATCGAGCAGCAGCACATCGGGCTTGGAGAACAACGCCTGCGCCAGCAGCACGCGCAGCTTCAAGCCCGGCGGCACCTCGCGCATCGGACCGTTGTGCCGCGACTCATGAATGCCGGCATCGGTGAGGATGCTGCCGGCACGAGCCTCGGCATCATAGCCGCCGTATTCGGCGAACACGCCCTCGAGCTCCGCGGCTTTCATGTAGTCCTCGTCGGTGGCTTCGGGGTCGGCGTAGATCCGGTCGCGCTCCTGCATCGCCGCCCACAATTCCGACGTGCCCGCGCATGACCACGTCGAGCACGCGCTGATCCTCGTAGCCGAATTGATTCTGATTCAGCTTGCCGAGCCGCATGCCCACCTGCAGCATCACATCGCCGGCACTCGCATCGAGATCGCCGCCCAGCACCTTCATCAGCGTGGATTTGCCCGAGCCGTTGGCGCCGATCAGGCCATAGCGATTGCCGTCGGAGAACTTGACCGTGACCTGCTCGAAGAGCGGCTTGGCGCCGAACTGAACGGCGACGTTGGATGTGGAAAGCATATTGTCCGATTACATTGAAGAATGCGGCCGCGGCCGCCACGAAACCCGAGCCATCTGCATGGAGTACCGCGAGCGTGTAACGCGGGGCGAACGCGCCCATTGCGGCGCGCATATTCTAGCCGATTTTGGGGTCGGCCGGTCAGATTCTGGGCGAATCCTCGGAAAGCCGCCAGGGCGGAAAGCGGCGCGTATTGCCCGCGTGATACAGACAAATCATGTTGCCGTCAGGATCGTGCAAATAGGCCTCCCGCCACAGCCACACCTGATCCGTCGGCATCTGATCGAACTCGATACCCAAAGCGCGCAGCCGTTTGTAGGTCGCGTCCAGGTCGTCGCATTCGAAATAGACCACCGTTTGCGAAGGCTTCACGGGGTCGAACAGATGCAGCGAAAATGTTGCGCCGCCGTCCTTGCACTCGAATCTCGCATAGCGCGGCGGAGAGCTGACAATCTGCGTGAACCCAAGACGGCGGTAGAACTCCGCGGAGCGTTCGACATCGCTGGCGGGCAGCGTCACTTGATTGAGATTCACGGCGATTCCGTTACTTCGGACGCCGCGCCCCGCGTTTCGCGGCCTTGAGCTTGCGACTCGCGGGCTTTTTCGCCCGCTTCCTTGCTGGTTTTTTCGCAGGCTTTTTGACGGCTTTTCTGCCGATCTTGGCAGCGGCTTTCTTGACCGTTTTCTTGACCGTTTTCTTCGCCGCCTTCTTGACCGTCTGCCTTGCCGGCTTCTTTGCCGCGGCGGCCGCCGCGGGCGCGCCGCCCCGCAACTGTTCGAGAATCGCGGGATTCTCCAGCGTGGACATATCCTGGGTGATCTCCTCACCGCGCGCCACCGCGCGCAGCAGGCGGCGCATGATTTTCCCGGATCGGGTCTTGGGCAAATTATCGGTCAGCCGGACTTCATCGGGTTTGGCAATGGGACTGAGCTGTTCGCCGACCCATTGACGCAATTCATCGATCAATGCCTTGGCCGCAGCCCCTTCCGGGCGCGCGACATTGAGGACGACGTAGGCAAAGGCGGATTCGCCCTTGATGTCGTGCGGTTTGCTGACCACTGCGGCTTCGGCGACCTTGGGATGCGCGACCAGAGCCGATTCGATTTCCATGGTACCGAGCCTGTGACCGGCGATGTTCAGCACATCATCGATGCGTCCCATGATCCAGTAGTAGCCGTCTGAATCGCGGCGCGCCGAATCTCCGGCGACATAGTAGCGATTGCCGAACTTCTGCCAGTACGTCTCGATGTAGCGCTCGTTGTCGCCCCAGATCGTTCGCAACATGGACGGCCAGGGCCGCTTGATCACAAGGTAGCCTCCGGCATTCGGTGTTTTCACCGGCCGGCCGTCTTCGTCGACGATGTCCGCGAAAATCCCGGGAAGAGGTTGGGTGCACGAGCCGGGTTTGGTGGCGGTCACGCCGGGAATCGGCGCCATCATGGCGGCACCCGTCTCGGTCTGCCACCAGGTATCGATGATCGGGCAGCGTTCCGCGCCGATTACGCGGTGATACCACATCCACGCCTCGGGATTGATGGGCTCGCCGACACTGCCGAGTACCCGTAGTTTCCGAAGATCGTACTTGCCGGGCAATGCATCGCCCAGCTTCATGAGAGCGCGAATCGCGGTGGGAGCCGTGTAGAAAATCGTGATGGCGTGGTTCTGGCACATTTTCCAGAAACGCCCGCCGTCGGGAAAGGTCGGCGCGCCCTCGTACATGAAGACCGTAGCACCCGCCGCCAGGGGCCCATAAACGACATAGGTATGTCCGGTGACCCAGCCGACATCGGCGGTACACCAGTACACATCGCTGTCCATGAGATCGAAGACCCATTTCGTGGTCAGTTTGGCATTGAGCAGATAGCCGGCGCTGGAATGCTGAATGCCCTTGGGTTTGCCGGTGGACCCCGAGGTGTACAAAAGAAACAGCGGATGCTCAGCATCCAGCCATTCGGGTTCGCATGATGCGTCCTGATCTGCGATCGCGTCGTGCCACCACACATCACGGCCGGAATGCATCTCACAAGCGGTTCCGGTGCGCCGATAGACGATGACGCTTTCAACCGATTCGCATCCCTCCGCCAGGGCCTTGTCCACCGCGCGCTTGAGCTCGACCGCCTGGCCGGCGCGCCAGCCGCCGTCGGCGGTGACCACCAGCTTGGCACCGGCATCCTCGATGCGGTCCTTGACAGCGTTGGCCGAAAAGCCGCCGAACACCACGGAGTGGACGGCGCCGATGCGTGCGCAGGCCAGCATGGCGATCGCCGCCTCGGGAATCAGCGGAAGATAGATGATCACGCGGTCGCCGCGCCCTATGCCTTTGGCTTTGAGCGCATTCGCGAAACGGCACACTTCCTGGTGCAGCTGCGCATAGGTCAGCTTGCGAATGTCGCCGGGTTCGCCCTCGAAAATGATGGCGGTCTTGTCGCCTTGATGTGCCAGATGAATATCGACGCAATTGTGCGATACGTTGAGTTGCCCATCGGCGAACCAACGGTAGTTGGGCGCGCGGGAATCATCCAAGGGCTCGGTGAAGGGTCGTTGCCAGGCAATTTGCGTCGCGGCCAGGTCCGCCCAAAATCCGACATAGTCCTGCGCCGCTTTGTCGTACATGCTCTGCAGTTCGGCGGCCTTCAGGGTGGCATGCTTGCGAAACGCTGCGGACGGCGCAAACACGCGATCCTCTTGCAGCACGGATTGGATATCTTTCTGCGCCATGTCTTCCCCCGTCAAACAGCAGCGGCGATGCGGCGGACCTGCTGTCTCAATATGTTTCCGAACCCATGAGTATTGAAAAAGAAGTCCAGACTCCCGCTATTTTGCGGCTTTGGCTTCAGATCATCCAGTGTCGCCGCAATCGGCAAATCGCACACGATTCCGGTCAATCGCCGCGCAAGATACGCCGCATCCTTGTGGGCCGATAGTCGGGCCGCCACCGCGGCGGCGCCCCGCAGCTTCAGCGCCGGGATTCGATGAAGATTGGCGTACAGCTCATCAAGGGAACCGAATACGGAAAACAATTCCGCCGCGGTCTTTCTGCCGACCCCGGGTACGCCCGGGATGTTGTCCACACTATCGCCGGTGAGCGCCAGGAAATCGGCGATGAGCTCGGGCGCCGCGCCGAAGCGCGACTCGATATCGCAGTACTGATAGCGGACGTTGCCGCTGTAGTCCCAAAATACATCGCCGTGGCGCATGAGCTGGGACAGATCCTTGTCGCGGGTCACCAGCACATTGCGCAAGCCCGCGGCACGCGAGCGGGCAGCCAGGGTGCCGATGATGTCGTCCGCCTCATACTCGGCGCTCGCGAACTCTGCAACGCCCATGTGACGGCAAAACTCGCGGCATAGGGCAAATTGGCGCTCCAAATCCGCGGGCGGCGACTCGCGGTTGGCCTTGTAAGGAGGGTAGATGCCGTTGCGAAAGGAGGTCACGCTGCGCTGGCTCGTGTCGAACGCCACACCGATGCGTTCCGGCCTCACTTTCTCGAGCAGATCCGACAGGAAGCGGGCGAATCCGTACAAGGCATGCGTCGCATTGCCGTCCGCATCCACCATATCGGAAGGCATGGAGTGATAAGCGCGGAAAATGAAATAGCTGGCGTCAATGAAGTACACCACGCCGGATCGCGGAACGGGCATTCCCGCGACTGCGCTCACATCGGCCAGCGTTGCATGCGCTCGTGCAGGGGGCTGGAACGCGGGAAATGCGCAACCAAATATTCCATCTGGTCCGCGAGCACGCGACGCCCTTTCAGAAAAATGTATTCGGCGTAGGTGGGCGTGAACGGCACCGCCAACAGCTGCATGCCTGCCTGCTCGGGGGTGCGCGACGCCTTGGCGTTGTTGCAGCGTCGGCATGCCGATACCACGTTGCTCCAGGTATCGCGTCCGCCGCGGCTGAAGGGTGTCACGTGGTCGCGCGACAGTAGGCTATATGTAAAGCGCGCCCCGCAATACAGGCACAAGTAGGCATCGCGGCGGAACAGGGTTTGATTGTTGAGCGGCGGCGTGTAAGCCGCGCCGCGCAGATTGCCGGGATTGCCCGTCACGCCCAGGGTGGCGATGATCGAATTCACGTCGACGATGGTGCGCAGTCCGGTGCGCGCGCAAGTGCCGCCGTACAATCGGTACAGAAGCGTGCCGCAGGTGTAGGCCACCTGTTCGGTGTGATACAGACGCGCGGCTTCCCTGTAATCCACCCATTCCAACGGCATTCCTGACACGTCCGTGCGCAGGATTTGTTGGGACAAGGGATAGGCATGCGAGACCACGGCAATGTCGTCTTGCCAATCCAGCAGCTGATACCTGTCTTGAGTAGCCTGGTTCATAACATCACTAAAGATAGTCGACTCTTATGCCATAATTCAATGTTTGGCACGTAACTAAAGACTTGGGAGAGTTTTGCATGTCCGTCGTCGTCGGTGTCCTCACGGAGACCGCTGCAAAAGAAACCCGCGTCGCCCTCGTCCCGGAAATAGCATCAAAACTGAAAACGGCCGGTGTTCGCGTTCTGATGGAACGCGGGGCCGGGGTAAAAGCGCATTTCCCGGATGCCCTGTATACAGATGCCGAATTCGGCGATGCCGCCTCCATTCTCGGTTCAGCCGACGTTATATTGAAAGTGCAGCCGCCCACCTTGACGGAAGTCGCAGCAATCAAAAGCGGCGCCGTCATCGTCGGCTTCATGCAGGCTTATGCGCGTCCCGACCTGGTGCGAGCCCTCAAGGAACGCGGCATCACCAGTTTCGCGATGGAGTTGGTTCCGCGCATTTCGCGCGCGCAATCGATGGATGCGCTGTCCTCGCAGAGCTCGGTGACCGGCTACAAGGCGGCGCTCATCGCGGCCAACGCTTTGGAACGGTTTCTGCCCATGTTGACCACTGCAGCGGGTACGATCAGGCCGGCCGCGGTGCTGGTGATCGGCGCCGGAGTCACCGGACTTCAGGCCATCGCCACGGCCAAGCGCCTCGGAGCGGTGGTCGAAGCGTATGACGTGCGTAGCGCAACCAAGGAGCAGGTCAAGTCGCTGGGTGCAAAATTCATCGATACGGGAGTCACGGCGGAAGGCGCCGGTGGTTACGCCCGCGAACTCACAGCCGAGGAAAAGGCCAAGCAGCAGGAAGTTCTGGATGCGCGCATCGCGGCCAGCGACGCGGTGATCTGCACGGCGTCGGTTCCCGGCCGGCCCGCGCCGCGCATCGTCTCCAGGGCGGCGGTTGAACGCATGAAGGCGGGCTCGGTGCTGGTCGACACGGCTGCAGAACAGGGCGGCAATTGCGAATTGACCCAGGCCGGTGAAACCGTCCTGCATGGCGGAGTCAAAATCCTCGGGCCGGTCAATCTGCCCGCGTCGCTGCCGTATCACGCGAGCGAAATGTACTCGCGCAATCTGTTCAACTTCTTGAAGCCGGCCCTCCCGAAGGGCGAGCTCATCATTGACTGGAACGACGAAGTGTTTGCCGGCGCAGTGCTGACGCACGATCGACAAATCAAGCACGACGCAACGCGCACGGCGCTGGAGGGTTCAAAGACATGATCGACGGTGTGATCGCGCTCTATATATTCATGCTGGCCGCATTCACGGGCTACGAGGTGATTTCGCGCGTGCCGGTCATTCTGCACACGCCGCTCATGTCGGGATCGAACTTCGTGCATGGCATCGTGCTGGTGGGCGCGATGGTGGCGCTGGCAGCGGCCGACAGCACTCTGTCGCGGGTCATCGGCACCATCGGCGTGTTTCTGGCGGCCGGCAACGCGGTGGGCGGCTACGTCGTCACCGAACGCATGCTGAAGATGTTCGTGCTGGCCGGCAGGAAGAAAGGTTAGCATGCCCTCCGCCTCGACATTGCAAACCTGGACGCAGCTCTCCTACCTGGTCGCCGCCGCCCTGTTCATTCTGGGCCTGAAGCGCATGAGTTCGCCCGTGACCGCGGTGAGCGGTGTCCGCTGGGCCGGCGTCGGCATGCTGCTGGCAACCGTCGTGACGCTGGCCTTCATGGGCGCGTCCTCGCTCAATTTGATGCTGGTGATCACCGCGATCGCAGCCGGCAGCATCATCGCCTTGGTGAGCGGCAGGCGCGTCGCGATCACCGACATGCCGCAGATGATCGCGCTCTACAACGGCATGGGCGGCGGAGCCGCCGCGGCCATTGCAGCCGTCGAACTGTACAGCGGCAACGAACACAATCTGGTCCACTTGACAATGGCCGCAGTCGGCGGATTCATCGGCGCCGTATCATTCAGCGGCAGCCTGATCGCGTTTGCGAAATTGCAGGGCTTGATCAAGAAATCGCTGCGCTTCAGCGGTCAAAAATTCCTCAACGCAGGCATTTTGTCGGCCACGTTGGCGCTGGGGTTCATGGTGGTCAGCGGCGTTGGCGCTGACAGCGGATTGCCCGTGGTTTCCCTGTTCTTCGTGCTCGCGCTGCTGCTGGGCGTCGCCATGACGCTGCCCATCGGCGGCGCGGACATGCCCGTGGTCATTTCCCTGTACAACGCCCTCACCGGGCTCGCGGTGGGTTTCGAAGGCTTCGTGCTCGACAACGCGGCCATGATCATCGCCGGCACGGTGGTCGGCGCGGCGGGCACGCTGCTGACCCAGTTGATGGCGAAGGCCATGAACCGCTCGCTCGGCAACGTCTTGTTTTCGAACTTCGGCGAAGGCTCGAGCTCCGCCGCCGCCGGGGTCAGCGGAACTCAAAAAGCCATCGAAGCCTCGGATGCCGGCGTCATGATGGCGTACTCGCAGAAAATCATCATCGTGCCGGGATACGGCCTGGCGGTGGCGCAGGCGCAGCACAAGGTGTGGGAGCTGGCGCAATTGTTGATCGATCGCGGCGTCAAGGTGCGCTTTGCCATACATCCGGTCGCCGGCCGCATGCCGGGCCATATGAACGTGCTGCTGGCGGAAGCGGGCGTGTCCTACGATTTGATCTCGGATCTCGACGAAATCAATGCCGAGTTCGAAACAGCCGATGTGGCTCTGATCATCGGCGCCAACGATGTGGTGAATCCGGACGCGCGCAACAACAAGAGCAGCCCCATCTACGGCATGCCGATCTTGAATGCGGACAAGGCGAAGAACGTCATCGTGATCAAGCGCGGACAGGGTCAAGGATTCTCCGGCATCGACAACGCATTGTTCGTGCTCGATCAGACCCGCATGCTGTACGGCGACGCCCAGGCCGCGGTGAGTCAACTGATCCAAGCGGTCAAGGCGGCGGGATGAAATTATTCGCGATGAAATTCCTGCTGGTCGCGCTCTGGTGCGCACCCTGCGTAGTCGGAGCGGCCGGCGCGGCGCCCCCCGCGGAGAACGCCCGCTGGCAGACGCGCGCACAGCACGTGCACATCATCCGCGACAACTGGGGCATCGCCCACATTTACGGCAAGTCCGATGCGGACGCCGTATTCGGCATGATCTACGCGCAGGCCGAGGATGACTTCAATCGCGTTGAACGCAACTACCTGAACGGTCTCGGCTGGCTGGCTCAGGCGGAAGGCGAATCGGCCGTCTACAGCGACCTTCGCGAACGGTTGTTCATCGATGCGGCGCAGTTGCAGCAGCAATATCGCACGGTGCCTGCATGGCTGAAGACCTTGATGATCGCCTGGTCGGACGGTCTGAATTACTACCTCTCCAAGCATCCGAACACCATACCCAAAGTCATTCATCACTTCGAACCGTGGATGGCGCTGTCCTTCACCGAGGGCAGCATCGGCGGCGACATCGAATCGGTTGATCTGACCAATTTGCAGAAATTCTACGGACCGGCAACGCCGCAGGCGGCGCGTTCCCCGCAACCCCTGCATGCCCCGCTCCCCGAGGAGAATCCCGGCGGGTCCAACGGTTTTGCGATCGCTCCGGCACGAAGCGCCTCCGGACACGCGCTGCTCTGGATCAATCCTCACACCTCTTATTACTTTCGTTCAGAGCTGCAGATGGTCAGCGATGAGGGGCTGAACGTGTACGGCGCCGTCACCTGGGGCCAGTTCTTCATCTATCAGGGGTTCAATCAGCACAATGGCTGGATGCACACCTCTTACGGCGGGGACGCCATCGACGAGTACGCCGAAACGATGGTGAAAAAACCCGACGGCCTGTACTACAAGTACGGCGATGAGCTGAGAAAGCTCAAAGTCACCCGGATCAGCATCCCGTTCAAGCAGGCGGGCGGAATGGGCGCACGGACGTTCACCGTGTATCACAGCCATCACGGCCCGATCATCCGCGCGGAGAACGGCAAATGGATCGCGATCAAATTGCTGCTGGATCCGGTGCCAGCCCTTTCGCAATCGTACCTGCGCACCAAGACCAGGGACTACGCATCCTTCCGCAAGACCCAGGACATGCGCACCGATACTTCCAACAACACCGTATATGCGGATGGCGACGGTACCATCGCGTATTTTCACGGCAACTTCATACCGAAGCGCGACACGGCTTTCGATTTCACGCATCCCGTCGACGGCAGCAATCCCAAAACCGAGTGGCAGGGACCTCACGCCATCGAGGACACGATCACCCTGCTCAATCCCAGCAACGGCTGGCTGTTCAACAGCAATAATTGGCCATTCTCGGCGGCGGGAGATCAGAGCCCCAAGCGCGAGAACTATCCGGTCTACATGTGGAGGACGGGTGAAAACCCGCGCGGCGTTCATGCCGTGGAAGTGCTTCACGACATTCACAACGTGACTCTGGACAGCTTGATCGCCGCGGCCTATGACGGGCATTTGACGGCGTTCGACGTTCTGCTGCCGCCGCTGTTCGCAAGCTACGAAAAGCTGCCCGCCGGCGATGCGCGGCGCACTGCCTTGCAGGAGGCCGTCGCTGCGCTGCGGGGTTGGAACCGGCGCACGTCAGCGGATTCCGTACCGACCGCCGTCGCGATTTTCTGGGGAAGGGCGCTGATTGACAGCAAGGGTGCCGAGGCGCGCGACGCGGACGAACCGGTCTACGACTATCTCGTGGGCAAGCTTTCCGATGCGGAGCGCATCGACGCCTTGAGCGCGGCGCTCGATAAATTGCAGCGCAATTTCGGCCGCTGGCAGGTCCCCTGGGGCGAGATCAACCGCTTTCAACGCTTGACCGACGACATCGTGCAGCCCTTTGACGATGCCAAGCCGAGCCTGCCCGTGGGCTTTGCCGCCTCGCGGTGGGGCGCACTGGCATCGTTCGATGAATCGAAGCCGCTCAAAACCAAGAGGATCTACGGCGAGGAGGGCAATAGCTTCGTCGCCGCCGTGGAATTCGGGCCGAAGATTCATGCCAAGGCCATCATGAGCGGCGGCGCCAGCGGCGATCCTTCTTCCCCCCATTTCATCGATCAAGCCCTGATGTTCAGTCAAGGCCGCTTTCGGGACGTGCTCTTCTATCCCGAGGATGTGCGCGCGCATGCGGAGCGCAGCTACCAACCTTGAGGCAGGCGATTCGCCACCCGTAATCCCCAGGCGCTAGTGCGGATGCCGCGGCGGCGGCGCATGCGGTTGTGGGTGCGGTTGTGCATGCGGTTGTGCGTGCATCGATTGCACAGCGTGTTGGCGCTGTTCCGGCGTCATCTGACGCCATTGCTGGCGCAGTTGAGTGCGCCGTTCCGGCGACATCTGACGGAACCGCTGAAAGGATTCGCGTACTTGTTGTTGCCGCTCCGGCGGCAGAGCCTTGAACTGCTGCCAGCGCTCGCGCAACTGCTGGCGCTGCTCCGGCGGCATGGCGCGCCATTGCGAGAATCGCTGTTGCGCGTTGTCGCGTTGCTGCGGCGTCATAGAGATCCAACGCTGGCTGCCCTTCGCCAGCGCCTGCTGCCGATCGGCGGGAAGACCGTCCCATTTGCCCTGATAGCCCTGCAGCAATTGCTGTTGTTGGGGCGAAAGCGAATTCCAGGCCTTGGGCGTTGCCGGGGGCGCTGCAGCCGGTGCGGACGGTTCGGCTGGCTCGGACGGCGGGGTCTGCGCATATCCGGTAGCGGCGCATAAGCTGAGAACTGCACAGATGAACAAAGCCCTGATCATTTCTTTGCGTCCAGTGGCGGGGCGGCGGGAGGATCACTCCCGCGCGGCGGCGCCTTCTTCAAGAATTCCCACCAAGCTGCATCTCCCACATCATCCGAGCCCAGAAACTCGAGAAAACCTTCATCCGGCGCAACCGTCGAGGTCGCCGGCGCAGCCGGGGGCGGCGTAGCCGACGACGCGGCCGGTGCTGCTTGCGGCGGCGCGGCGTTTGCGGCCTCACACAATGCGAGCAGCAACATCCCTACTCGTTTCACTGGAATTCAGGCGGCCGGTTCCGGACTCGCGGCCTTATCCGCGAAATCATAGAAATCGATATCGTCTTGCAACATTTCCATGGCATCTCCCGAGGCCTCATCCGTGGAGGCAACCAGTTCAAGATCCTCGAGATTCGGCTGTGCGTCAGCCATCGTGCCCGCATGATGACCGAGCGGCGAACCCGTCCAGAGAGCAACGCCCAAAATAGCCGCGGCGGTCACGCCGGCCGCCGGTGTCCACATCCTGAATCCCGCGAACCACGGCCGGCGGCCAGCCTCGATGGCGGTACTACGGGCCTGAGTGAGGCGCGAGCGGATGCGCATGTCGAGCGCCTCGACGCTGTCCTTAAACAGCATCCGGCTGCGATCCTCGAAATCTCGGTCTGCTTGTTCGCTCATCACCATACCTCACCCAACTGCTCGCGCAGCGCATGCACCGCGCGCGAATAATGCGTTTTCACGCTGCCCTCCGAGCACGCCATGGCGCTCGCGGTCTCGGCCACATCCATGCCTTCGAAATTGCGCAACATAAAAGCCTCGCGTTGCCGCGCCGGCAGGGCCCGCAGCGACTCCTCCAGCTTTTGCATCGCTTGCGACTGCATCAGCTTCTCCGGAACCGCAGGCCCCGAATCAGCGACATTCTCCAATGGATCCTGCGCCTCGCCGTCCGGATCCTCATGTGCGCCCGGCAACCAGGTCATGATGCGCTTGCGCACCGTGCGGCGCCGCTGCAGGTCCCGGATGCCGTTTTCGAGAATTCGATAGAACAATGGCCGCCATTCAGCGCTCGGCCTCGATGCGTAGCTACGGGTCAACTTGAGCATCGCATCCTGAACCACATCGAGAGCATCGTCAGCATCGCGCAGCGCCACTTGCGCCATACGGAATGCACGGCGCTCGATTTCCGCCAGGAATTTCTCGAGCTCGTTGGTGTACTCCAGAACCGCTCCCTGTGGTGTTGGAGCGGGACCATCCCAGACCATCCAAGCCGTATTGAGCGTATCAAAGCGAGCCATGCGTATCATCTCCATTCCAGGTATAAACGCTGACTCGTACGGTTTGGTTGACGTAGGGACGGCAAGATCAGCGACTTACGCACACCGCATGTGACTCCCGTTGCAATATTTCAATCAACACCTCAGCGCGATATACAGTGGGGCTCGTAAGCTATTGAATTTGAACGATTCATTGCGATTTCGGGTGTTTTTTCATCAATTTGACCGCGACCCGAAACGGAACGGGCACTTAGGCTGAATGATCCCCGGTTCTCAACAGAGTTATCCACAGAATTTGTGGACAAAAGGGTCGGCGATTTTGCAGGTCGCGCTCGACACTCCCCTGCGCCGGGTGTTCGATTACCTCCCGCCGGCCCCCGCGAACTCAAGCTTGCCGCAGCTGGGGGTTCGGGTTCTCGTCCCCTTCGGCCGTCAACGGCTCATCGGCATTGTGGTTGGCATCGTCGCCGAATCTGCCGTCGCGCCGCTCAAGCTCAAGACCGCCATCGAGTTTTTGGACCAGCATCCGGTTTTCGATCCGGTGACTTTTGATTTGCTGCGCTGGGCAGCCGACTACTACCACCACCCTCTGGGGGAGGTCTTTGCAGCGGCGCTTCCGGCGGCCTTGCGCGGCGGCCAACCCACTCTCGAGACGCAGGAATTTTGGAATGCCACTTTGGCGGGCCTGCAGGAACTTAAGGAGCCCAAATCGCGGCGTGCGCCGAAACAACGCGCCTTACTGGCGTGGCTCGAAGAAAAGGGCCGGGCAACGAGCGGCCAGATCGGGGAGGCATTCGATCTTGCGCAACTCAAAGCCCTCGCGG
Source organism: uncultured Gammaproteobacteria bacterium (assembly GCA_963831765.1). GTDB lineage: Bacteria > Pseudomonadota > Gammaproteobacteria > Steroidobacterales > Steroidobacteraceae > Bog-1198. The sequence continues at coordinate 2,431,437 of CAWHRH010000003.1, read as the reverse complement.
CGCGCGGTTGGGTCGAGAGAAAAATCATCGACAGCGCCGAGACGGCGGCGGTGGCGGCCGTGCTCCCAGGGGCCCTTGAGCTCAACGCGGCGCAGATGCAGGCCGTCGATGGTATTCGCGGCACCCTGGCCACATTTGCAGTGCACTTGCTGTACGGGGTGACGGGGAGCGGCAAGACCGAGGTGTACCTGCAGCTGATTGCCGCTGCCATTGCGGACGCCGGCCAGGCCTTGGTACTGGTCCCGGAAATCGCGCTGACACCCCAGTTGGTGGACCGCTTTCGCCGGCGCTTCAGCGCAGGCGTGGTTGTGTTGCACTCAGGTCTGACCGACAGCGAACGACGCGATGCGTGGCGTTCAGCGCATGGCGGACAGGCTCGCATCGTCATCGGCACCCGTTCGGCCGTGTTCACGTCGCTGCCGCATCTGGCCCTCATCGTGGTCGATGAAGAGCACGACGCTTCCTACAAGCAGCACGAAGGGTTTCGCTACTCCGCACGCGATCTTGCCGTTGTGCGCGCACGCGGCGCGGGCGTGCCCGTCATTCTCGGCTCGGCCACACCGTCGCTCGAAACCTTGGAAAACGCGGCGAGCGGACGCTATGCCAAGCATGTCCTGCCGCAACGGCCCGGGGCGGCGCTGCCGCCGCGGATGTCGCTGGTGGATTTGCGCAGGCACCAGGCTGAATCCGGCTTGTCGACGCCTGCAGTGCTGGCGATCAGCCAACACCTGAAGGACCGCGGTCAGGTCATCGTGTTTCTAAATCGACGCGGTTACGCGCCCACCTTGTTCTGCAACTCTTGCGGTTGGGTGGCTCCCTGCGCGCATTGCGATGCGCGAATGACCCTGCATCGCCGGGCTCACAAGCTTCGTTGCCATCACTGCGGCGCGCAGGCGCAGGCGCCGGAAATATGCGGCAGTTGCGGGCAAGGTCTGCTGGCCGTGGGCCAGGGCACCGAGCGGGTCGAGGAAACACTGGCGAGAATTTTCCCTGATGCGCCGCTTGCGCGCCTGGATCGCGACTCCGTCCTGGCCCGGGGCGGCGTGCAAACCGTGCTCGACCGGGTGCACAGCGGCGAAGCGCGCATTCTGGTCGGCACGCAAATGCTCACCAAGGGGCATCACTTTCCCGAAGTCACCCTGGTGGTAATTCTGGACGCGGATCAGGGACTCTTCGCGAGCGATTTCAGGGCAACCGAGCGGCTGGCCCAGACCATCACACAGGTTGCGGGCCGCGCGGGGCGTGAAAGCCGCCCCGGGGAAGTGATGATTCAAACGCAGTTTCCGGAGCATCCGCTCCTGACCCGGCTGGTCGCAGAGGGCTACGAGAGCTTTGCGGCAAGCGCGCTCATCGAGCGCCGCGAAGCGGGTTGGCCGCCTTATTCGCGACTGGCGTTGTTGCGCGCCGAAGCCAGGGAAAGCGCGGGTTTGGACTTATTCTTGAGCGCCGCGGCCGAGGCGAGCCGCCCTCTGCGCGAACCCTCGGTCCAGGTCCTGGGGCCCGCCAGCGCTTTGATCGCCCGGCGCGCCGACCATTTTCGCGCCCATTTGCTGGTCGAAACCGCCGCCCGAAGCACCCTGCAGCGCTTCCTGGCGCGCTGGCTACCGCAGCTCGAAACCCTGCCCGCGCCCAAAGGCTTGCGCTGGTCGATCGATGTGGATCCATTGGAAGTCGATTAAACTCTCGCACCCTTTGTCTCAAGACACGGATTTGGCTTGAAGAACTCGATTGAAGCTTTGCTCAAGCAGGCGCTCGAAGCGCTGCCGCTGGACCTGGTGCCTGCCGGCGCCCGCGAGATCGGCATAGAAGTTGAGACCACGCGCGATCCGAGTCACGGAGATCTGGCAAGCAACCTTGCCATGCGGCTCGCCAAGACCGCTCGTCAGAATCCGCGGAAGATCGCCGAGGCTCTGGTTGCGGCATTGCCCGAGAGCAACGTGGTCGCCAAGGTGCAGATTGCCGGCGCCGGCTTCATCAATTTTTTCCTGCGAGACGACGCCTATCACCGGGAACTCGGCAGGGTCCTGCGCGATGGCGCGTCCTACGGCCGCTCGCATTCGGGTTTGGGACAGCGCATTCAAGTTGAATTCGTCTCGGCCAATCCCACAGGCCCGCTGCACGTGGCCCACGGCCGGCACGCGGCATTCGGCGCGTCGCTGTGCAACTTATTGGACGCCGCGGGATTCAAGGTCGAGCGCGAGTACTACATCAATGATGCCGGCCGCCAAATGGACATTTTGGCGGTGAGTGCCTGGCTGCGTTACCTCGAGCGCTGCGGCGAGCATTTCGTTTTTCCTTCCAACGCCTATGTCGGCGAATACCTCGTTGCCGTCGGCGAACGGCTGTTTGCCGACGAAGGGTTGGCCTTGAAGCGCAGCGCGGCGCAGGTGTTCAGCGGGCTGCCGCCGGACGAGCCGCAGGGAGGGGACAAGGACCTCTTCATCGATGCGCTGGTCGAGCGGGCCCGGTCGCTGATCGGCGAGGAAGCCTACGCCCGGGTGCTGCGCGGTGCGCTCAACGGCATCGTCGGCGACATCCGCGAGGATCTTGCCGAGTTCGGCGTCACCTTCGATGTCTGGTTTTCGGAACGCTCCTTGATCGACAGCGGTGCGATCGATAGGTCGCTCGAAGCGCTCAAGAAATCGGGACACTCCTATGTCAAGGACGGCGCGCTGTGGTTCAAGAGCACCGATTTCGGCGACGAGAAGGACCGCGTCATGGTGCGCGAGAACGGCGCCAAGACCTATTTCGCGTCCGATATCGCCTATGTATTGAACAAGCTCGAGCGCGGCTTCGAGCACCTGATGTATATCTGGGGAGCGGATCATCACGGCTATATCGCCCGCCTGCGCGCCATCTTGCTGGCGCTGGGGCAACCCGCGGAGCGCTTTGAAGTGCTGCTCATGCAAATCGTGTCGCTGTATCGCGGCGGCGAGAAAGCGAAAATGTCGAAGCGTTCGGGCGACTACGTCACCTTGAGGGATTTGCGCAAGGAGGTCGGCAACGACGCCGCCCGGCTGTTCTACGTCATGCGCAGCAACGATCAACATCTGGATTTCGACATGGAGCTGGCGAAATCGCGCTCCAACGAAAATCCCGTGTACTACATTCAGTACGCGCATGCCCGCGTGTCCAGCGTTTTGCGCCAGCTCAAGGAACGCGGAATGACGCACGATGTTGCGCAGGGCTTGAGCCATTTGGACAGGTTGAGCGAGCAGCAGGAGCTGGTATTGATCAAGCGCATCTGCGCCTATCCTGAACTCATACGATCATGCGCACAGCAGCGGGCCCCGCACACGCTGGTGCATTACTTGCGCGATCTGGCGAACGATTTCCACACCTACTACAGCGCGCATCAATTCATCGTCGAAGACGCCGGGATGCGCGCGGCAAGGATCGATCTTGCGCTCGCGACCCAAACCGTGATCCGCAACGGACTCAATCTGCTGGGCGTGTCGGCGCCCGACACCATGTAAATAAGACATGGCCCGCGACTACAGACCCAAGCGCAGCAAACCCGGCGGCTTCTCCGGATGGGTCGGTCTTGCCTGCGGGCTGGGGCTCGGCCTGGGGGTGGCCGCCGTGGTGTATCTAAAAGATCATCGCCTCGACGCCCCCGCGGCCAGTGCCGGCAAGATCGCGAAGAAAAAAATTCACGGCAATGAGGCGTCCGACGGCGGCGACACGGGAACCGATGACTCCAGGTCGTACGCCTTCTACGAGATGCTGCCGAAATTCGAAGTGGTCGTGCCCGAGAAGGACAAGGATGTACGGCCGGATATCAAACCGGTCCCCGAGACCCGTCCCGGCACCTACGTGCTGCAAGCGGGTTCGTACAAAAACTTCGCTGACGCCGACCGCGTACGCGCGCAACTTGCGCTGCAGGGCATCGAGTCCAAGGTGCAAAAGGTGACGATCGACACCGACACGTGGCACCGCATTCGCATCGGGCCCATATCAAAGCTGGACGAGCTCAATCGCCTGCGCCAGGTTCTGCGCAAGGCCGACGTCGATGTGATAGTGATCCGCGTTGGCGACTAATCCTCGCCTAATTGGCGAAAATCGACGCCTAATGCCCGCAACTTACGGTACAGATGCGTTCGCTCCATACCCACCCTTTTGGCCAGTTGCCCCACTTTGCCGTTGCAAAGCAGCAATTGCTGCTGCAGGTAGGCGCGCTCGAATTGTTCGCGCGCCTCGCGCAGCGGCAGGGCGAGCAGATCCTGCTTCACCAGCGGCTCATCGACCGCCAGCTTCACCGCCAGTTCGCGCTCGATTTCCTCGAGCCGGATTTCCTCGCCCGCGCCTAGAATCAGCACCCGCTGCACCAGGTTCTTGAGTTCGCCGACATTTCCGGGCCAGGGATAATTGCGCAGCCGGTTCTGCGCGGCGACGCTGAAGCGGCGCAGCGGCAGATGCTGCTCATCGACCAGGCGATCGACGTAGTAGCGCAATAGATCGGGCACATCCTCGGCGTAGTCGCGCAGCGGCGGCACGCGCAACGTGATCACGTTCAGATGCGCGACCAAGTCGCGGCGAAACGGCTCGGGCGAAGCACGCAACTCGAAGCCCTCCTGCGCAGAACTGATCCACCGCACGTTGAGCGAGAGGCGCTGCCGGCCGCCGACGCGCGTGTAGCCGTTTCTGCTCGATGGCGCCGACCAGTGCGCGCTGCGCACTCGCCGTTCAAGTCCTCCAGACCGCTGAGGTACAGGGAGCCGCCCGCCGCCTGATCAAGAGCACCCAGTTCCACCTTGCCGTCGCGCTCGCTGCCGAACAGCGCCGCGGCCGGGTCCTGCCCGAGACTCGCGGCCACCACCATGAAAAACGGCTTGGCAGCGCGCGCGCTCAAGGAATGCAGGTAGCGCGCGTAAGCCTCGCGTCCGGAGCCCAGTTCGCCGAGGAACAGCACCGGCGAGGAGCTGGAGGCGGCCTGCTGCACCTGTTCGCGCAGCGTCTGGGTGATCTTGGCCTTGCCGATGGGCACCGCCAGCGCCGAGCCCTGCGCTGCGCGCCGACAGGCGTTTGCGGCGCCCGGCGTCGAGCGCCCGCTCCACGGTGCGCAGCAGCTTGGTCAGGGACAGCGGCTTCTCGACGAAATCGAAGGCGCCGAGCCGCGTGGCCTCGACGGCGGTCTCGACCGTGCCGTGACCGGACATCATCACCACCGGGCAATCGTAGCCGTCGGTGACCGACCATTCGCGCAGCAGCGTGATGCCGTCCGTATCCGGCATCCAGATGTCCAGCAGCACCAGGTCGGGCACCTGCGCGGCGCGCGAGGAACGCGCCTGGGCTCGCGTCCGCCGCGATGTCCACGTCGTAGCCCTCTTCGGAGAGAATCTCCTTCAGCAATCCGCGGATATCCGCCTCGTCGTCCACCACCAATATTCTCGAAGCGGTCATACGCGTTCTCTCCTGTGTTCGCCTTTGCGCGGCTCACGCACGCCCGCGGAGCGCGCGCCGTCGCCCAACGGCAATAGAATTCGCACGCGGGCGCCTCCGGTGCGCTGATTATCCGCCTCAATGCGCCCGCCGTGTTCTTCGACGATTTTCTTCACGATTGCCAGCCCCAGCCCCGTGCCCTTGGGCTTGCTGGTGACATAAGGGTCGAACACGGTGCCGATCAAGTCCCGCTGAAAGCCCGGGCCGTTGTCGGTGACCACGATCGCGACCGACGTTCCCGTTGCTTTGACCGTCATCCGCCGACGTGAGTTTCGATCTCGATGCGGGCGCCCGCCCTGCCCTCGAGCGCCTCCAGCGAATTGGTGACCAGATTGTTGAGGATTTGCCGGATGCGCATGCGATCCGCGGAGATATTCGGCAGATTGCGGGCTCAAGCAGCAATTTGAGTTCGGCGCTGCTGTCCTGGACGCGGTACAGATCCACGACCTCGGTGATCAGCTGGTTCAAATCGAAGCGCGAGAAGTGCATGTCGGGCGCGCGCGCGTACTCGCTGAACGCGTTGACCATCTGCTTCATCGCATCGACCTGGGCGACGATGGTATGCGTCGCGCGCTCGAGGATCTGGGCGTCCTGCTCATTCATGCTGCCGAGAAACTTGCGCCGCATGCGCTCCGCGGACAGCTGGATCGGCGTCAGCGGATTCTTGATCTCGTGCGCCAGGCGGCGCGCCACCTCGCCCCACGCGGCGTCGCGCTGCGCCTGCAGCAGGGTGGTGATGTCGTCGAACACCAGCACCACGCCGGCCGCGCCGCCGGACGTCGTTGGGCAGCGCGGTGCAGGCGCACATGAGCACGTGCTTGCCGGATTCCGACAACAGTTCGATCTGTTCGCGCCAATCCAGATGCTCGGCGCCAGACGCTGCTTGATCGCCGCAAGAAACTGCGTGAACAGGGCGCTGTCGCTGATGGATTCGTCGAATGGCTTGCCGACGGCGGCCTCGAGATCGACGCCCAGGATGGCGCTCGCCGCCTGATTGGCCGTGCGCACTGTCAGATCCGGCTCGAGCGACACCACGCCGGTGGACAGGCGCGCGAGAATCACCGCCAGTCCGGCGCGCTCGGCTTCCACCGCCTGCTGGCTGCGGCGCGTCTCCTCGCGCGCCCGTCCCAGGCGCTTGGTCATGTCGTTGAACGAGGTCACCAGAAAACCCAGCTCGTCGCGACCCGGCAGCGGCAGCCGGGTGTCGTAGTTGCCCTTCGCCACGGCGCGCGTGCCGGCGATCAGATCCTGCACGGGCTGCACCAGCCGCTGCGCGGCGAAGAAGGCGCCGTACACCGCGGCGATCAGCGACATCAGCACCACGAAACTCAAGATCAGCACGAAGGTCGACTTGAGCGGCTGTCGCAATTGCACCAGATTCGCGTACTGCGTGTAGGAGCGCTGCACCGTGTCCGCCAGCTGACTCAACTGCTGCGGCACCGGATACAGCGCGATCAGGACGCGCGGACTGCCGTTGCCGTCCTCGAGCGGCGCCGCGGCGCGAATCACGTAGCCGCCGACCGAATCCGTATCCAGGCTCACATAAGGCCTTCCGCGCCGCAATTGCAGCAGCATCTCGTCGGTGACGGGCACCGGCAGCGTATCCATCGGACGATCGGAACTGGTGGCGATGATCCGCGCCTGCGAGCCCACGACGGTGAATTCGATCGCCGTGCTGTCGCGCCGTTCGCGATCAAGCATGCCGCCCAACTGAAAATTGGGCAGTCCGAAAGCGTGTGCGCCACGACCTGCGTGTGCTGCAGGAATTCGCGCTCGCGCACCTCGAGCGCGGCATGCGACAGCTCGCGCGTGTCCTTGAGTCCCTGGCTGACCTCGACCTCGAACCAGCTGTCGATGCCGCGATTCAAGAACTGCAGCGAGAAATAATAGACCACCAAGATCGGCGCGACGGCCAGCGCGCTGAATATCGCCACGGTGCGCCCCTTCAGACGCGAGCCCGGCACGTGCCTGCGGAAGTCGCGCACCAGGCGCGTGAGCTTGCCGGCGAGCAGCGCGAACAAGGTGAGCAGGCCGGAGATATTGACCAGCAGGATCCAGGGCAGCCACTTCTCGAATTTCCCCGAATTCTGCGCGGCCGACGCGAGCAGGAACAGCGCGACCATCCACAGCGCGACGCCGAGGCAACCCAGGACCGTCGAGCCGTACTTGCGGATGATGTCATCATGGCTGGAACGTCCATGCGTACCAATCGCTTTCGCGATGCCAATCGCTGACCCAGAACATCAACAACCGCAGAGTGAAGGGCACCGAGCCAAAATCGAGCTTCGCGCGCACGTTCGCCTCGTAGCGCCGGTCCGGGGTGATCAGCGCCTTGTCCAGCACCGGCAGGCTGTGAACCTCGGAGAGATGTTCAATCGCCTCGTCGATCGTACCCAGGGACTCTTGCTGGCCGCTGTTGTCATTGCGCAGGACGTAGCGCGCGCTCACTGCGTTGTACTGCAGGTGATAGCGCTGCGTCAGCTCGGCCACCCGCGAGTTCGGCAGCAGCTGACGCACGCGCTCGATGTCGAGTTCGACCTGCAGGGAAATCGGCACGCCTTCCGCCAGCCCGCGCCGCACCGCATCGCCGATGGGCAATTCCAGGCGCGCGTTCAAGTGATAGACGTCGTCCTTAAGCTCGAGGTCCGCGGAGCGCACCTCGAAACGGCCCTCCAATCCTTCAGCGTGCGAAGGCGAAGCCAGCGTGAGGAGACTCAACATCAAACATGCGAGGTTCGCGCAGCGCGCCGGGAATAGTGCCCGATCAGATTCAATGCCTCGCAGGTTTTGGCGCGCGTTCATTGTTTGGACAGAGCAGCATAATAGAAGCCGTCAGCACCCGCCTCCCCGGGAAGAATCTGCCGCCCGAATTCATCCGCCTCGCCCAAATCCGGCCAGCCTTCCCAGTCTTCGGAGGAACCGTGGCCGCATCCGGGGTTCTGCCCAGAAAAGCGGCAATCACGTCGCGATTTTCACTGCGGGTCACGGTGCAGGTGGCGTAAACGAGGCGACCGCCGGGCGCCAGCAACTGCCAGGCGGCTTGCAGCAGCCGTCCCTGCAGCGCGGGCAATTTGTCGATATCCGACGGGGACTTACGCAGGCGAATATCGGGATGACGGCGAATCACGCCGAGCGCCGAACAGGGCGCATCGAGCAATATGCGGTCGAACGGGGACGCCATCCCACCACTGGCCGGGCAGGTCGGCATCGCCGGCAACGACTTCGGCGCGCAAATCTCCGCGGCGCAAATTCTCGCCGACTCTCGCGAGCCGCTTTGGGATCGATGTCGACCGCCATCAACTTGCTCAATTCGGGGTTCCCGTTCAGCGATCAACGCCGTCTTGCCGCCGGGCGCGGCGCAGGCGTCGAGCACCCGCTGATCGGCAGCCAGCTTCAAGGGAAAGGCGACGCACTGGGCGCCCAAGTCCTGCACCGAGACCACGCCCGCCGCGAATCCGGGCAAGTCCTGCACATCGCAGGGTGAGTCCAGGACCATGGCCTGCGGCACCTGTTGCTGCGCCCGTCGCTCCTATGCCAGCTTTGCGCAGCGTGTCCAGATAGTCATCGGTGCTCGCGAGGCGGCGATTGACCCGCAACCACATCGGCGCCTGGGCGTCGCTGGCGGCCAGCAGCTGAGTCCAGCGCACCGGCCAGTCGGCGCGAAAGCGATCGGCCAGCCAGATCGGGGCCGCATGGCGCGTGGCCGGGCTGCGCGCGATCTCTGCGTCCAGCGCTTTGCGTTCGCGCAAGTATCGTCGCAGCACCGCGTTGATGAACCCGGCAGCGCGCATCGCATCCGTAGCCTTGGCGCAGCGGACTGCCGCATCGACCACGGCATATTCGGGGGTTCGCGCATCCTCGAGTTCGTACAGCGCCACCGACAGCAGCGCACGCACCAAGAAATCCAAGGAGCGCACCGGCACCGACAGCAGCTTGCCGAGAATCGCTTCGTGGCGAAAGTAGCCGCGCACCGCGCCGTAGCTCAAGGAACGCACCGACGGCTGCAGCTTCTGATCCGCCGCGACCAGCGCATCCTTCAATGCCGCATCGAGGGTGACGCCCTCGCGCAGCACCCGCGCCACGGCATGCGCGGCCAGGGAACGCGCGCTGGCGGCGGCGGCGTCTTTCATGCGCCTTCGAAGCGCGCGCCGTCGAGACGCTGTCCCTGCAAGAATTCCTGCGCTGACAGGGGATTGCGGCCGGCAGCTGCAGCTTGTGAACCCGCAAAATCCCGGTGCCGCAGGCAACGTCGATACCCTCCTGCGTGGCCGCAAGCACGGTGCCGGGCGGTGCGTCGTCCCCTGATTTTGCGAAGTGGGAATCAACGGCTTCGGCATCCCAGATTCGCAGCTGCTCGCCGTTCAGGCGGGTCTCCGCGATCGGCCAGGGATTGAATGCCCGGACCTGCCGCGAAATTTGTCCCGCGGTTTGCTGCCATTGGATTCGTGCTTCGGTCTTGCTGATTTTCTCGGCATAGGTGACGCCCAGCGCGGGTTGCGGAACCGGATTTACGCCGCCCCGGGCGAGAGCAAGCAGTGTCTCGTCGATCAGTTCGGCGCCCAGTCTTGCGAGCCGATCGTGCAGCGTCTTCGCCGTGTCGCGCAGGCCGATTCGCTCGAGGCGCGAAGCCAGCATGGGCCCGGTGTCGAGACCGGCTTCCATGCGCATGATGGTGACACCGGTCTCGGAGTCGCCCGCCAGCATCGCGCGCTGGATGGGCGCGGCGCCGCGCCATCGCGGCAGCAACGAGGCATGGATGTTGATGCAACCCCGTCTGGGCAGCGCGAGCGCGGCGGCAGGCAGAATCAGGCCATAGGCCACCACCACCAAGGCGTCCAGCTTCAGAACTTCAAGGGCTTCGGAAGCTTCCGATGTCTTGAAGCTCGCCGGCTGATGCACCGACGAGTCCCAACTCCAATGCGCGGCGTTTGACCGGACTCAGCTGCAGTGATTGGCCGCGGCCGGCCGGACGATCCGGCTGCGTGAATACCGCGCAAATCCGGTGCTTGGCGGCCAGGCGCTCGAGCGCCGGAACGGCGAAGTCAGGCGTGCCGGCGAAGCCCAGCTTCAGGGGGGAAGGATCGGTGCTCAAGGCTCAAAGAGCCGGCGCGGATGCGCGAAAATCGCTGCCCGTGGATCTCTGCTTGCGCTCTTTTTCCAAGCGCCGGCGTATCAGCTGGCGCTTCAGCTCCGACAGATAATCGACGAACAACTTGCCCTCGAGATGATCCATCTCGTGTTGGATGCAAACCGCCAGCAATCCCTCCGCGTCCATTTCGAAGGACCGCCCGTCGCGATCCAGTGCGCGCACGCGAATTTGCGTGGCACGCGATCAATTTGTCGTAGATGCCGGGCAGCGACAGGCAACCCTCTTCGCCGGGACCTTCGCCTTCCGCGCTTCAGGATTTCGGGATTGATCAACACCAGCGGCTGATCTGCGATTCTCGCTGACATCGAGCGACGATCAGGCGCTTGTGCACGTCGACCTGGGTGGCGGCGAGTCCCACGCCATTCGCGGCGTACATGGTCTCCAGCATATCGTCGATCAATTGACGCACTGCATCATCGACCGTCGGCACCGCTTCGGCCTTCTTTCGCAGTCTGGGATCGGGATACTCGAGAATTACGAGCTTTGTCATGGGAGTTATGAGAGCAATATCGTGTTTTTGGCTTAGGAATGTTGCTAAAGTTCCGGCGCTGCTTAACTTAATGCCTGATCTTGGCCGCGCCTTGCAGCGTGGGCTAAAGGGCAAAAACGGGCGATGCGTCCCAGTCTTGAGCGGCAGGGCGGAAGTATACCAGTCAGTCTGCAAGCATAAGCTGACTCACGGGAGCGAAACGAATGCAAGGTCATAAATTATTAGCCCTATTTCTATGCGGCTGCGCTGATCGCCGGATGTCACACGACGGCACCGCAGAGCCGGCGGCTGCTCCAGCACCGGTCAGCTCGCAGCCGAGCCCACCGTCGAAGGCACGGTCGGTCGGCGATGATAAGACTGCCATGGAAGCTGCCGTCGACGCTGCCGGCACTCGAGCTTGCCGCACGGCCTCACAGACGCCTCGCAGAGGCGTCCGCTCGCGCCCAATGCGCCCGATAGCTATGTCGTGAAGCGCGGCGATACGCTCTGGGGCATCGCCAAAGTCTTTCTGCGCGATCCCTGGTACTGGCCGGAAATCTGGCAGGTCAATCCGCAAGTTCACAACCCGCACTTGATCTATCCCGGCGACACGCTGCGCCTGGTCTATATCGACGGCAGGCCGCAAATCGTGTTGCAGCGCGGCGAGCGCGGCGATACCGCCCGGGTCGAGCCGCGCGTGCGCAGCCAGCCGCTGGAAGCCGCCATCACGACCATCCCGTACGCGACGGTCGCCGCGTTCATGTCCAAGCCCTCGGTGCTCGACAAGGATGAGATCAAGGGCGCGCCGTACGTGCTGGACATCGCGCGACTATGCATGTCGTCGATGTCCGACGGCGACACCCTGTATGCACGTGGATTCACCGGCCCGGTTGAAGTCGGCAGCTCACTACAACGTGGTACGCGTGGGCGATGCGCTGGTCGATCCGGACGATCATCGCGTCGCTCGGCTACGACGGCATCTTCACCGGAGTCCGCCCACGTTACCCGGCGGCGGCGATCCGACGACGCTTCATCATGACCGAATCGGCCGCGCGAAACCCGCGCGGGCGACAAATTGATCCCCGGCGGGGTCGATGTGCCGCTCGATTTCATTCCCAGTCCGCCGCGGGTCAACACCAACGGTCGCATCATCGCCGTCGCCGACGGCGTGAGCATCATCGGTCAATACCAGGTGGTGGTGATCAATCGCGGCGCGCGCGACGGTCTCGCGCCGGGCAACGTGCTGGCCGTGTTCGACACCGGACCCTTTGTTGCCGACACCGACAAAAAGGGCTTTTTCAGCGTCGATCGAGTTCGCCGCGAAGAATGTACAGCTGCCCTCCGAGCGCACCGGCACCTTCATGGTGTTCAAGACCTTCGACAACATCAGCTACGGTCTCATCATGGAAGCCACCGACGTGATTCGCGTCGGAGATAAGGTCCAGAACCCCTAGGGTACAAACCCCCCGCGCGCGGCCCGCTCCGTCGCGCGCGGTTTCCTCAAATCTGCGTGTTTTCGCAGGGGCAGCGCGCTGCAGGCGTGCTCATCGAGCGCCATACTTTTCCGATGCAGGCCGAGGAGATGTTCGCTTGGATGGCGCTGTCGCGCGCACCCGCGCTCGACGCAGCCGCCCTGGCCAGGGCAATCGAATTTCTCGGCGGCGTCGAAGCCGTTCGATGCGCCTCAATCCACGCGCTGCGAGATGCCGGGTTTCCCGCGGCCAGCGGTGAATTCCTCAAGATCATTGCCGGCTCGCCCAATGCGGCCGAACGCGCCTGGGCGCAGGATCCCGCGCATCATGTGCTGCCGATTCACGGACCCGCGATACCCGGCGTTGCTCCGCACCGTTCCCCGCTGTCCCATCGCGCTGTACGTCGCCGGTAGCATCGATGCGCTGAACGATCCGCAAATTGCCATCGTCGGCAGCCGCAACCCCTCGCCCACGGGCCGCGAGATCGCGTTCGAATTTGCCGAAGCCCTGGCCATGCGGGGCCTCGTCGATCACCAGCGGACTGGCCGACGGCATCGACAGTGCCGCGCATCGAGGCGCGCTGGCCGCACAAGGAATCACGGTCGCCGTGCTCGGCAGCGGCCTCGATGTGATCTATCCGCAGTGCAATCTCGCCCTGAGCGAAGAGATCCGGCGCCAAGGAGCACTGATCAGCGCATTTCCGCTGGGAACGCCGCCGCGCCGCGAGAACTTTCCGCAGAGCAATCGCATCATCGCCACCTTGAGCCTGGGGACTTTGGTGGTGGAGGCGGCGCGGCGCAGCGGCTCCTTGATCACCGCCCGATTGGCGGGCGAACACGGCCGGGAGCTGTTCGCGGTACCGGGTTCCATCCGCAACCCGTTGAGCCGCGGCTGCCACGAACTGATCCGTCAAGGCGCAAAATTGACCGAGAATCCGCAGCTGACATATTGAGCGAGTTGAACTTTTCGGCGTTTTTTGCCAGGCCCCAACGCCCTCCGGAGGCTCATCATGGACCCCCAGGAATTGAAGCGGGCATGGACAAGGAACACAAAATCTTGTTAGATGCGCTCGGCTTTGATCCAGCGGACCTCGATTTGTTGGTCGTTCGTACCGGTTTCAAACCAGAAGCCGTGTCCTCGATGATGCTGATCCTCGAGCTCGAAGGCCACGTTCAGGCCGCCCCCGGGGGCCGTTACTCCCGAGTCGTTAGGAGCCGGAGGTGAAAGATAACGTTCTCGATCTACTCATATATCTCTTCGAGAATTACATGAGCGCCGACGATGAACCGCGGCCTGATCGCAATACTTTGAAAGCTCGAATTGGACAAGGCCGGATTTGCCGAACCCGACATCGAGCGGGCGCTGGAATGGCTCGACGGCCTCTCCGGCGAACAACTGGGCAAAGTGGCCGAGGCCACGGCACGCGCCGTGCGCGTCTTCAGCAGCCAGGAATTGCTCGCGGCTCGATACCGACGTGCGCGGCTACCTCATGTACCTGGAGAACGTGCGCATACTCTCCGGCGCCGAGCGCGAACTGGTGATCGACCGCCTGATGGCGCTCGAAGCCGACGAAATCGACATCGAGCAGGTGAAGTGGGTCGTGCTGATGGTGCTGTTCAGTCAGCCGGGCCAAGAATCCGCCTACGCTCAAATGGAAGACCTGGTCTTCGAAGAGCGCTCCGACGCTTTGCATTAGACGACTTTGAGCAGCAATCTCGTTATCGTGGAATCGCCTGCCAAGGCGAAGACCATCAAGAAGTACCTCGGCAAGGACTTCGAGGTGCTTGCGTCCTATGGACACGTGCGCGACCTCGTGCCCAAGGAAGGCGCCGTCGATCCGAAGCACCACTTCGCGATGAAGTATCAGGTTGTCGAGCGCAACCAGAAGCACGTCGATGCGATTTCGCGCGCCCTGAAGAAAGCCAAGGCACTGTTTCTGGCGACCGACCCCGACCGCGAGGGCGAGGCCATTTCCTGGCATCTGTACGAACTGCTGAAAGCCCAGGGCGAACTGAAGAGCAAGGACGTCAGCCGCGTGGTGTTCTACGAGATCACCAAGAACTTCGGTGCGCGAGGCGATGGCCTGCTCCGCGCGAATTGTCGGTGGACCTGGTGAATGCGCAGCAGGCGCGCCGCGCGCTGGATTTCCTGGTCGGGCTTCAATCTGTCGCCGCTGCTGTGGAAAAAAGTGCGTCCCGGGCTGTCGGCGGGCCGCGTGCAGAGTCCGGCGCTGCGCATGATCTGCGAGCGCGAGGATGAGATCGCCGCGTTCGTCGCGCGCGAGTACTGGACCATCGACGCCGAGCTGGAGCACTCGGAGCAGAAATTTCCCGGCAAGCTGGTTGAATATCCAGGGCGCCAAGGTCGAGCAATTCAGCTTCACCAACGAAGCCGCAAGCCCGCGACGTCGAACGGACACCTGAACGAGGCCGCCAAGGGCGAACTCACGGTACTGAGCGTGGATCGCAAGCAGCGCAAGCGCAATCCCGCGCCGCCGTTCACGACCTCCACGCTGCAGCAGGAAGCGGCGCGCAAGCTGGGCTTCAGCGCGCAAAAAACCATGCGCGTGGCGCAGCAGCTGTACGAGGGTGTCGACATCGGCGAAGGTCAAGTGGGCCTCATCACCTACATGCGCACCGACTCGCTGAACCTTGCGCAGGAAGCGATCGGCCAGATTCGCGAAGTCATCGTGCAGCTGTACGGCGAGGCGGGGCTCGCCGAAGAGCCGCGCATCTACAAAACCAAGTCGAAGAACGCGCAGGAAGCGCACGAAGCGATCCGGCCGACCGCGGCCAGCGTTTTGCCCGGCGACATCGAGAGCAAGCTCGAATCCGATCAATTTCGCCTGTATTCGCTGATCTGGAAACGCACCGTCGCCTGCCAGATGGCGCCTGCGATCTTCGACACCGTCACCGTGGAAATGCGGGCCGGAGCCGATGGCCCCAAGCGCACCGTGCTGCGCGCCAACGGTTCGACCCTGATCAAGCCGGGCTACATTTCCGTCTATCAAGAAGGCCTGGACGACGCCGTCCAGGATGACTCGGATCACGTACTGCCTGCCATGAGCGAGGGCGATCGCGTGAAGCTGCACGGGCGTCGTGCCGACCCAACACTTCACCGAGCCGCCGCCGCGCTTTTCCGAAGCGTCGCTGGTCAAGGCGCTGGAGGAATACGGCATCGGCCGTCCGTCCACCTATGCCTCGATCATTTCCACGCTGCGCGACCGGCAATACGTCGACATCGAAAGCCGGCGCTTCACGGCCACCGACATCGGCAAGATCGTCAGCCGGTTTCTGACCCAGTACTTCACCACCTACGTGGATTACGACTTCACCGCCAAGATGGAAGATTCCCTGGACGCCGTCGCGAGCGGCGAACAGGAGTGGGTGCCGCTCCTGCAGAAATTCTGGAAGCCGTTCATCGATCTCGTGAAGCACACCGAGTCGTCGGTCAGCCGCGAGGAAGTGGCGCAGGCCCGCGATTTGGGAGTCGATCCCGCGAGCGGCAAACCGATGAGCGTACGCATGGGGCGCTTCGGGCCGTTCGTGCAAATCGGCACCAAGGACGACGCCGACAAACCTCGATTCGCAGGCCTGCGGCCGGGCCAAAAAATGGATCAGATCGACCTTGCGCAGGCTCTGGAACTGTTCAAGCTGCCGCGCAAGCTGGGCGCCGCTGCAAACGGCGAGGAAATCAGCGCCAATGTCGGGCGCTTCGGCCCCTATGTGAAGTACGGCGCCAAGTACGTTTCGCTCAAGACCGATGATCCTTACGAAATCACTCACGAGCGCGCACTGGAAGTCATCCGTGAAAAGGAAATTGCCGACGCGAATCGCCTGATATCTGGACTTTCCCGATGCCGGCATTCAGGTACTGAACGGCCGCTACGGGCCGTATATCACCGACAAGTCCCGCAATGCCAAAATCCCGAAGGACAAGACGCCCGAAGAGCCTGAGCCTTGGAAGAATGCCAGGCTCTTTTGGCGGCGGCACCGGAACGCGGCAAATGGGGCCGCAAAGGCGCCAAAGGAAGCCGATTCGGCAAGGCAGCGGCGGCGAAACCTGCAGGCAGCGCGGTGGCGCCCGGCGCGGCGGCAGCGCCGGCAGCGAAGGGCGCGAAGAGCACAAAGGTTGCGCCGGTTAAAATGGCGGCCAAGGAGTCGAAGGCCGTGGTGAACAAGAAGGCCGCCCCGAAAAGCGCAGGCACGGCCAAGGTAAAACCGAAAGCCAAGAAAAGTTCTGCGAAAAGGTAACCGATCGAGCAAGCGCGCGCCCAATGAGTGACCCAAGCAAAACGTCGGCCGGCACCACAGCGGTGGACGCGATTGCGGTCAAGCGATACTTGAATGAACTGCACGACCGCATCACCGCGGCCGTGGAGTCGGTCGACTCGGCGCGGTTCATTCGCGATCCCTGGGTTCGGCCGGAAGGCGGCGGCGGCGAAAGCCGCATCTTGAGCGAGGGCCGGGTATTCGAGCGTGCGGGCGTGTCCGTCTCGCACGTGTTCGGCGAAAAAATGCCGCCGTCCGCGTCGAACCAGCGCCAGGAAATTGCCGGCGCGCCCTTCGAGGCGATGGGACTTTCGTTGGTATTTCATCCGCGAAATCCTTACGTGCCCACCACGCATTGCAATGTCCGTTTCCTGGTCGCGCGCCCCAGCAGCGGTCCGGTGTGGTGGTTCGGCGGTGGTTTCGATCTCACGCCCTACTACCCGTTCGATGAGGACGTGCTGCATTGGCATCGCACGGCACGGGAGGCATGCCAACCGTTCGGAACCGGCGTTTACGCGAAATACAAGGAATGGTGCGACCGCTATTTTTTTCTGCCGCATCGGAACGAGACCCGCGGTGTCGGCGGCCTGTTCTTCGACGACCTGAATGAAGGCGGATTCGACGGCTCGTTCGCCTTCATGCGCAGCGTCGGCGATCACTTTCTGCCGGCCTACCTGCCCATCCTGGAACGCCGCAAGGACCAGCCGTACGCCGATCGCGAGCGCCAATTTCAACTGTACCGGCGCGGCCGATATGTGGAATTCAACCTTGTTTACGACCGGGGCACATTGTTCGGGTTGCAGTCGCGCGGCCGCACCGAATCCATCCTGATGTCGATGCCGCCCATGGTCCGCTGGGAGTACGATTGGCATCCGCAACAAGGGTCCCCTGAGGCCCGGCTGTACAAGGATTTTCTGCGGCCGCGGGACTACCTGTCGGAATTTTAGATCTTGAATCAACCCATGCGCATCGGCATTCTCAGCACCGCCCATATTGCGCGTAGCTTTGTGTCGGGCGTGCGGTCATCGACGCAGGTGACGGTTGCGGCTGTCGCGAGCCGCGATCCCGGCAAGGCGCGGCAATTCGCGCAAGAAAACGCCATCCCGCGGCATTTTGGTTCATACGAGTCGCTGCTCGCGGATGAGGCGATCGACGCCATCTACAATCCGCTGCCGAACAGCCTGCATGCCGAATGGTCGATCCGCGCCTTGCGCGCGGGCAAGCACGTTTTGTGCGAAAAGCCGCTGGCGGCGTCCGCGCACGAGGCGCGCGCCATGTTCGAAGCCGCCCGCCAGCACAACGTGCATCTGGCGGAGGGCTTTCCTTATCTGGCGCAGCCGCAGACCATCAAGCTGCGCGAACTGCTTGCGGCGGGCGCCATCGGCGATGCCCGCCTGATCCAGGCCAGC
The DNA here is from genome assembly GCA_963831765.1 of uncultured Gammaproteobacteria bacterium. Lineage (GTDB taxonomy): Bacteria > Pseudomonadota > Gammaproteobacteria > Steroidobacterales > Steroidobacteraceae > Bog-1198. Next base: position 2,413,225 of record CAWHRH010000003.1, on the reverse strand, counting down.
TTCGGCTTCACGCTCGCCGACCCCAAAAACATCCGGCTCAATCCGCAGCTGGCCGGGGGCGCACTGATGGATCTGGGCGTTTATCCGGTGAGCTTGATCAGGATCGTTGCCGGACAGCGGCCGCTGCGGGTTCAAGCATCTGCGCAATGGAGCGGCGGTGTGGATCGTACCTGTGCGGCGACGTTGGAATTTGCGGGGGGCCTCGTTGCGCAGATGACCTGCAGCTTCGACAGCGCCTTGCACCGGCAAGCGCTGATCGCGGGATCCGCCGGCGTGATTCAGACCACGTACGCCAATCACACGTCGGCGGAACACCCCGGCGACCTGCGCTTGCGCTCCGGCGCGGGCGCAAATGCGCAAGACAGTACGATTCAAACACCGTCGGCCAACGGCTTTCTGGCCGAAGCCGAATCATTCAAGCGCCTGGTGCGCGATGGGCCTGGATTTTGGACGGGAGCCACGCCCGAGGAATCCATCGACATCATGATGACTCTGGATGCCATTTTGGAAAGCGCCCGCACCAACAGCGCGGTGGTCATTCCGGGCGGCGCCTAAGGCCCGGGCGGCGCTTGGAACGAAACAGGAGAAAAATCACAATGTATACGACCACGACTTTTGAGCTGCCTGGATTTCGCGTGGCGCGAACTCTTGGCGTGGTAAGAGGAATCACGGTGCGGACCAGATCCTTGCCGCTGAGCATCCTGGGGGGTTTGAGGACTCTGTTCGGCGGTCGGGTCGGAATTTTTTCCGATCTTTGCGAATCTGCGCGTGAGGAATCCTTTCAGTTGATGATTGCGCACGCGCGGAAAATGGGCGCCAACGGCGTCGTTGGAGTTCGCTATGACACGGGGCCGATGGTCGGCGCGGCGGAGGTGCTGTGCTACGGTACTGCTGTGGTCGTAGAACCCAGCGCTTGAAGATCCATTGAATCGGCCTGTGGAACCGTTGCCAGGCGTTTTTGGATCTCGTCAGGCAAAAAGGGATTTGATCAACTGTGCCGCCGGAATTTCCCGGCAGCCGCTGACATTTTGACCGCACCACAAAGGCGAGAAATCGCCTGATCCCAAACCCTCGGCTCTCCTGCGCAGCCCCGCGAGCGCGCCGGCAGCCAACGGGAATGCCGGAGTCATTGCACCGATCGGGCCCAGTTCCCTCATGAGTCTATTCATGATTCCACGAGCCGGGCGGCCGGAAAACAAGTCGGTCAGCGCGGTATGCCCGGCACGCGGGCTCTTCAACGCCGAGCGATGCACTTGACTGGTCGTCGCCTCCGGGCAAAGCAGGAAAACCGTTCCCAGCTGCACACCGGCCGCACCCAGCGCCATGGCCGCCGCGACACCCTTGCCATCTGCGATTCCGCCGGCGGCGATGACGGGCACGGTGACCGCGTCAACCATCTGCGGCAACAAGGCGAACGTCCCGACCTGGGTGCTGAGGTCTTCGGTCAGAAACAATCCTCGATGGCCGCCGGCCTCGAAACCCTGGGCAATGATCGCGTCCGCGCCGTGTTGCTCCAGCCAGCGCGCTTCCTCGAGGGTGGTTGCGGATGCCAAAACCAACGAGCCCCAGGACTTGACCCGCGCCAACAGATCGCCAGCCGGCAGGCCAAAATGAAAGCTCACCACGGCGGGTCTGAACGGTTCCAGCACCTCCGCGGCCGCGGCGCTGAACGGCGCTCGCGCCGGCGCGGCGGGCGCATCCTCCACGGCAATCCCGAATTCCTTGAAATACGGCGACAGTAGTTCCCGCCAGGCTGCTTCCCGGCGCGCGTCCGCCTGCGGCGCGGCGTGGCAGAAGAAATTGACGTTGAAGGGCCGCGCGGTCTGCGCTCGCATGGTCGTCAGCTCGGCCCGCATTTGCTCGAGACTGAGCAGGGCGCAGGGTAGCGAGCCCAGGCCGCCGGCATTCGACACGGCAACAGCCAGCGCGCCGCCTTGCGAGCCCGCCATGGGCGCCTGGATGAGAGGCCGCTCTATCCTCAGCAGTTCACACAGCGTCATGACGTTCGTTTTTCCCGCGCTAGACTATGTCCATTATGCACTCTGACTCTGACGCCGACGCCATTCGAATTCATCGCCTCGAGGCCTTCGGCGAGCGCGAAATCCGGCGAGTTGAGCGACGTGCTGATCGACTGCGTGGAAGGCGGCGCGTCGGTGAGCTTCATGCTGCCGATATCCCGCGCCACCGCGGAATCCTTCTGGCGCGGCGTTGCCGCAAGCGCCGCGCGCGCGCGAGCGAATCGTGCTGGTCGCCGCGAGGCGTCGGGCACCATCATCGGCACCGTGCAGATTCTATTCTCGCGCAGCCCGAGAATCAGCCGCATCGCGCGCGATGTCGCGAAAATGCTGGTGCAGCGCCGCGCACGGCGGCATGGCGTCGGCGCCGCCCTGCTCGCCGCGGCCGAGAGCGCGCCGCGCGGCGCCGGCAAGACCCTGCTGGTGCTCGACACGGCGAGCGGCGATGCCGAGCGGCTGTACGCGAAGCTCGGCTGGCAGCGCTGCGGCGTCATTCCCGGCTATGCGCTGCTGCCGCAGGGCGGTCTCTGCGATACGACCATCTTCTACCGCGCCCTGACTGCAGGGCCGGGCGGATGAATCATCGCCGGTCACACGCTCAAGTTTGACGCCCTGGGCCGGCTTGCGGCCTTGGACGTCGTGGACCACCGCGCTTGGATCTGGAAATGAATTTCTACCGGCAGTGTCCCGACGATCATGGCTATCCGCGCTTTGTCTGCGAAACATTTCTGGACGGCAGCTGGACCCCGATCGCGGAGCGCACCGATACTCATTCCCGCGACCCAAAATGGCATGGGCATCATTTCCTATCTCAAATTCCACGAGCTGCGCGGCAGAGCGGCAATCGGCCTGGCTCGCGACCGCGCGCTTCATGGGCGATTATCTGATCAAGGAAGTCGCTGACTCCGGATACCGGAACAATATCCGCGTTCACGCGCTCCACCGGCAGGCGGCTGACAATTCCCGCAGCCCGCGGACTGCGGCTCGCAATCCGATCGCCCCTTCGAGATCGAGCCGGACAAGGGCGGCATCGCCGGCTATGCGCTGCTGCGGCTGTTCGCAGCGAGCGGCGAGGAGCGCGGTATTTCGAGCAGGCGCTGCACAACGCGCGCGTGCTTGCCGCCAATCAGCAGGACGGCGATGCCGTTCATTCGCCCTGGCCATTTCGTGTCGACTATCGCAGCGGCGAAGGCCGCGGTCCGGTATCGGGAAACATGACCTACATTCTGCGGCTGTTCGATCGGTCTGGCTGAACTCGGTTTCGCCGAATTCCTCCGGCCGCGCCAGGCGCTCTGGCAATGGATCAAGCGTCTATCAATTGCCAAGCGCGGCCGACCGACGGCGCGCTGTTCGCGCAGTTTTTTGAAGATCACGACACGCCGACGAATCGTACCGCCTGGGCGCCGCTGAACCTTGCGCGCTACCTGCTCGAAAAGCGACAATCGCTTCGATCCGACTGGTAGGCCGTCTGCGGCGCCTTGATCGAATTCGTTCGCGCCAACTTCACGCATCAAGAATTCGGAATCGACCGTCTGCCACGAACAGGATGAAGACCATCAAGCCTGGGGCGGTGTGAATTCCACCTACGGAGCAGTGCTCGCGATGTACTGCGAAGGCCGGCGGATTCGACCAAACCCTGGCGGACGAGGCGCGTCAGGTGCTGAATTTCACGCTGTATTCAATCGACGATCTGGGCCGGCCGCGCGATCTATTCAGCAAGCGCCCTCAACCGGGCGGTTGGCAGGAAGATGCGCACACCGATGTCATTCACAATTTTGTGGATGCACTGCGTGTCTTTCCGGAATGGGACAACGCGGGCGCGGTGGACTAGAACTACTGCGCCTTGGTCTTCAAGATCGACCCGATCAAGGCGGAGGTCGCCGGGTCGGTCTCGCCGAAACGCATGCCTGCCCGCCAGCGGGATCGACCCATCTGCACGCAGTAGCGCACCTCGGCGGGAATGTGGAACACGGCCGTCTCGCCGCAGGCTTCCAATTCCAGATCAATGAGGCATTGCTGACCTTGGTCCAATTCGAACGGCACGGTGAAGCTCGCGCCCGACTGCGACAGATCGACGGTGTGGCCGGGCAGCACCGATTTTCCGTATATCGTCACCTTGGCTCGAATGACGACTGACTTTCGTTCGTGGCTGCGGCGCTCTTCCATCGGCAGCGCCGCCGCCAGTTCGGCGGCATGAAATTCGTGCGCTTCGACTGCTGTCTCGGTGACTTCCTTGCTCATGGTCGAAATGGTAGCCGATGCGGTGCGCACCCGAACGCCGCAACTGTGAACTGCCGCACGATTCGAGATATTGTCCGTGCAAGATGTCAAATTCAACTTCGACCGCGACCGCGCTGCAGTGATCGCACCCCTAACGATTCAGCGCTTCATCAGCGCATCGCAAACGGCCGCGAATGCGGGAAGGGTGATCGGATCATTCGCCGCGCTGCTCGCAATCGGATGGGAACCAAAGCGCGCAATCACCAATTCCGCTTTCGGCACGATGTAGAGCCGTTGACCATGGATGCCGCGCCCCTCGAACATGCCCAGGGGGTTGTGCGACACCCACCACATGTTGCGGTATGAGTAGCCGGGCAGCAGCGTGTAGCCGGCGGTTGCGAAGCGGGCCGGATCGGCGCCGCGGCGGATATCATCGACGACTTCGGCGGGAATGATTTGCCGGCCGTGCCATGCCCCTTCGCAACGCATGAGTTCGCCGAAGCGGCACGAGGTCGCGAAGACTGGCGTTCAAACCGCCGCCGCCCATCGCCACGCCGATCGAATCGACCGTCAGATATAGCCGTCCTCCTCGCAGCCGATGCGCGACCAGATCCGCTCGCTCAACATGTCCGGCAACGCCACGCCCGTGACCCGCGTCATCACCCAGCACATGACTTCGGTGTTGACGGTCTTGTAGGCGAACCCTTGCCATGATCGCCCTCGGGCGCAGCGTCTGCAGATACTCGTAGAAATTGCCCGGGCCCTGCGTATCCGGGAGGACGAGGCCGCATCCCGCCGGCGCGTGCGTAATCCCAGATGTGCGCTTTGGGATCCGCATACAATTCCGAATAGGCAACCCCGATTTGCATGTCGAGCACCTGGCGCAACGTCGCATCCTGCATAGGCGGTGGCGGTCATCTCCGGCAAGTAGTACGAGACGGTCTTGTTCTCGTCCAACGCGTCCTTCGTGAATCAGCGTGGCCGCCAGCGTGGCCGCGTAGGATTTGGTGATCGAAAAACAAGCGTGCGGCCGCTGCGGCTGCAAAGCCCCGAAGTAGCGCTCGTAGATCCGGCGGCCCGCGATGCAGAATACGATGCCGTCGGTGTAGGTGTCTTGCAGCGACTGTGTCCAGGTGAGCTTGCGGCCGTGACATGTCCTTGAATGCGAGCGCGTCAATTGCCGCATTCGCCGCCGCCATTGGCGCGGATGCCGAGGTCGCTTGGCGGGCCGTTGCCGCGCCACACGGCTGCCGTCGGCGCCAGCTCGCGCATGTGCGACAAAGACCAACGAATCTGCGGAAATTCGAGGAAGCGGTCGTCCTGGAAACGGATCCGTTTCGAAGGACGCGGCGGCGCGCCCTGCATCCACCCCAAGCGACTCGGGTCCGACGAGCCCCCGTCCAGATATTCGACGCCGTCGAACTCCAACTTTCCGGTTTTCATCGCCTCATCCTGACCGAAGGTGCCTTTCAGACTGCCCCGTTGCACGACCGTGTGCAAGGCAAGGAGCCTGCCACGGGGATTACCCGGACAGGCTCCTAGGGCTGGGGCACAATTGCACGATGAACTACCGGCACATCTATCACGCGGGAAATTTCGCGGACGTGGCCAAGCACGTCGGACTGCTGTACTGCCTCGATGCGTTGAAACGCAAGGATGCCGCGTTCTTCGTCCTGGACAGTCACGCCGGACGCGGCTTTTACGACTTGCAGGCCCCCGAAGCTCAAAAATCCGGCGAAGCGGAGCGTGGGGTGCAGCGTCTCATCGTCAACGCCTTGGGAAATGAAAGGCTAAAGGCCTATTTTACGGCGCTACGTGCACGGCGCGGCAAACGTCTGCCCCGCTATCCCGGCTCGCCGGCATTGATCGCAGCGTCCTTAAGCGACCCAGGATCGGGCGTTGTTCGTCGAGCTGGCGCCGGCGGAGGCACGTGCGGCGGAACGAGAACTCGAGTCCTCCGGGCGGATTCGCACCGATATCGGCGACGGCTACGCGGCCCTAAAAGCCTTCCTGCCGCCCGATGAGCGGCGCGGATTGGTGCTCATCGACCCACCGTATGAGAGTCTCGACGAACTGAAATCGATGCTGCGGGCGTTTGCTGAGGCATATCGACGCTGGCCCAGCGGGATATTCCTGATGTGGTATCCGATTCGCAGCGCGACACAGCGCAGCATGGTGCACACCCGCTTCGAGGCTTTGCGAATTCCCAAGATGTTGTTTGCCGATCTGGCCATTCACCCGGACGATGCGGGTTTGGGGCTGGCCGGCAGCGGTCTGTTGATCGTCAATCCGCCCTATGGCGCGGACCATTTTCTGCGCGACGCGTACGAAGCCATTCATGGCGCCATTGCCGCCGAGGGAGCGGGTTACGTCGAAGTGGCGCGCCTCACCCCCGAGCGGATGGCACAATAGCCATACGAGGAAAATATGGACCAAAATAGCTTACGAGAGCGGCTGGCCAAGCTGCACGCCGAATTGACCAACTCCACCGGGACAATCCCGCGGCGCGCCGATCGCTCGACGAGATTCTTCCGGACGTCAAACGCATGGTGGATCAAGCGCCGGGCGCCGGTGCCGCTCCCGCCGCCTCGCTGCCCGATCGGCTGGAACGGGTCGCCGTTCAGTTCGAAGCCGAACATCCCCGGCTCGCAGCAAGCGCGCGGCGGCTGATCGATTTGCTCGGCGAGGTCGGAATCTAGGGACCTTCGGTCGTCCCAGGCTCGTGATCTACGGCGTCCAGTCGATCGCTGCGCCCACGCGAGCGGCGATGCGCTGTACAGCTTGCGGATCCGCGCCGGCACCGCGCAGGAGCACCGCGATGGCGCCATGACCCGGCACGGGGACGATGGTGCCGCGATAGCCCTGCTCATTGAATTGCACCGATCGCCCTACCGATTCATGTACCAGCACCATCACGGTCACGGGCCCCGATTCGGTTTGCACCACCAGATGCGGCACAAAGTGATTTCGGAAGAAGCAGCTGCTGGCATAGCTGACCGTACCGGCTTCGGGATTCAAATGAAGCTTCGAATTCTTCAGCACCGCTTCCAGGGCGGGACCCGCGATTGCAGCGTCGGGGTGCTGCCACGATTCGGGTTCTGCTTGCACGTGCGCCACCACATCGGCCGCCAGGCTGCTCTGCGGCAGCGCGAGCCAGAGCACGCCGGCCAATCCGACGCCTAGAACCAGGCTGGCCGCGATCGCGAACCGCCGCCACGGGCGATAAGCGCCGGTGCCCGCTTTGCGTTCGAACGGCAAGACGGCGGCGCGCGTTGGGATCTTCACTTTGAGAGCGCGCTCGAGCCTCGATTCAAAACGCTGCAGTGATTCGCCGAATGCACGGCATTCGGGACAACTCTCCCGGTGTTCGCGCACGTCGGGGCTGGGATCGCGCGGATCGGCCATGATCGCGGAACGGAATTGCTCGTGATCCATCATGCGTCGCCTTGCGGTCCGGTTTCACCTTCCGGCCCGGCGTCCTCGCCGCACAACACGCGAAGCTGCTGGCGGGCACGAAACAAGCGGGTCAGCACGGCGGGGCCCGACAGGTCGAGTTCGCGCGCGATTTCGGCCGTCGAATAGCCCATCAACACCTGCAGCATCAGCGGTTCTCGGTAATCATCGGGCAGCTTGAACAGCGCCGCACGCATTACGCTCAAATCTTCTTCCTCGGCAGCCGCCAAAATCGGCTCCTCTCTGGCAATCAATTCGTCCACATCCACCGTATTCAAGCGCCTGCGCTCGAAGGTGCGTGCGTATTCCCGGCGGATGATGGTCAAGAACCAGGGTTTGGCTGCGTTCTCGTCCAATAACGAATCCTGCGCCTTCCACGCGCGCAACATACTCTCCTGCACCACGTCCTCCGCCAATGCCCGGTCCCGGGATAGCCAGAATGCGAAGCGCAGCAGGTCCGGCCGCAAGGTTTGGCATAACGCCTGGAACCGGGCCCGCCTGCGATTTCCGCCAACCTCATCGTTCATGTATAAATCAGCACCCGGCTTGATATATCGTCCAGGCGATATTACCGCGTTGTGCCGGCCACGAACGAATGGCGATAGGAGTCATACCCACTATGACCGGAATCCCCGGCAGTTCATTTCCAGGCACCCGCATGCGGCGCATGCGGCGCGACGAGTTTTCGCGCCGGCTGATGCGGGAAAACCGCTTGAGCGTCGATTCGCTGATTTACCCGATTTTTGTGGTCGAAGGGACCCGCGAGCGCCAACCGGTCGCTTCCATGCCCGGCATCGAGCGGCTTTCTGTGGATGAGCTGCTGCGCGAGTGCGAGTCTCTGATGCGCCTCAAGATCCCGGCGATTGCCCTGTTTCCGGTGACTCCAGAGGCCAAAAAAACCCTGGACGGGCGCGAGTCCTGGAATCCGAACGGCATCGCTCAAGTCGCGGTGAGAGCCGTAAAAAAGGAGTTTCCCAGCCTGGGGGTCATTACCGACGTTGCGCTCGATCCCTTTACGACGCATGGACAGGACGGGGTGATCGACGATCAGGGTTACGTTCTGAACGATGTGTCGGTCGAGGCGCTGGTGCGCCAGGCGCGTTCGCACGCCGATGCCGGCGCTGATATCGTGGCCCCTTCGGACATGATGGACGGACGCATCGGCGCCATCCGCAGTGCGTTTGAAGCTGCGGGATTGGTGAACACGCGAATTTTGGCCTATTCATCCAAGTACGCTTCCAGTTTCTACAGCCCGTTTCGCGACGCCGTGGGCTCGGCGGCGCAGCTTAAGAGCGGCGGCAAGCACACCTATCAAATGGATGTCGGCAACACCGACGAGGCGCTGCGAGAAGTGGCGCTCGATATTGCCGAGGGCGCCGATATGGTCATGGTCAAGCCCGGCCTACCCTACCTTGATATCGTGCGGCGGGTGAAGGACCGCTTCGGCATGCCAACCTTCGTTTACCAGGTCAGCGGGGAGTACGCGATGATCATGGCCGCCGCGGGCAATGGCTGGCTGAACGAGCGCGCGGTTGCGCTGGAGGCTCTTCTTTGCATCCGGCGCGCGGGCGCCGACGGCGTTCTGACTTACTTTGCGAAACGCGCCGCGGAGTGGCTCGCGGAGTGAGCGATCTTGCAGTCACCGATGCTCCCGATCAGTATGGAGTCGCGGGCCATCCCATCGCGCATAGCTGGTCGCCGTTCATCCATGGAATGTTCGCCAAGGCGACCGCCCAAAATCTGGTCTACCGTCTATTCGACATCCCGCCGGAAAATTTCCGACGCGACGCACTGCGTCTGTTCGCGGGCGGCATCAAGGGCCTGAACGTGACGCTGCCGCACAAACAAACGGCGGCGGAACTCGTCAATGAGTTGACGCCGCGGGCGGAGCGCGCCCGCGCGGTCAACACCATTGCTTTCTTCGATCAAACATCCTTGCTCGGCGACAATACCGACGGCCTGGGACTGACCGCCGATCTGGAGAACAATTTGGGGTTGGCGCTCGCCGACAAGCGCGTGCTCATTCTCGGCGCCGGCGGCGCCGTGCGCGGTGTACTCGGCTCATTGATGGAGCGCGAGCTGCGCGAGGTCGTCATCGCCAATCGCACGCCGGATCGGGCGCGCAAGCTGGCCGAGGAATTTTCCGATTTGGGTCAGATATCAGGCTGCGGATTCTCCGAGGTTCGAGGTCCGCCCTATGACCTCATCATCAATGCCACCTCGGCCAGTTTGCAGGGGGAAATGCCCGGGATGCCTGCTGGACTCGTCAGCGAGGAAAGTGTTTGCTACGACATGGCCTATGGCCGCGGCCACACTCCCTTTACGTTGTGGGCCGAATCATTGCACGCCGCGCGCGCCACCAAGGGGTGGGGCATGTTGGTCGAGCAGGCTGCGGAGTCGTTCTTGCTGTGGCGCGGAATTCGTCCCGACACCGCTCCGGCGCTGGAGGCGTTGGCGCAACACGCCTAAGGAGCGGCCGCGACGCGCACAGGCTCTTAGCGCATGGTGACGAGTTCCTCTGCACTGGTCGGGTGAATGGCCACGGTATCGTCGAAATCGGTTTTGGTCGCGCCCATGCGGATCGCCACCGCAAAGCCTTGCAGCATCTCATCGGCGCCGGTCCCTATGATGTGACAGCCGACGATCCGCTGTTCCGGCCCGACGCATACCAGCTTCATGTCGGTGTGCGTCTTGCGCGTGGTCAGCGCGTGATACATGGGGGTGAAGTCGGCCACGTAAGCCTTCACGGCGTCGCCATGCTGTGCGCGTGCTTCCGCCTCGCTCGCCCCCACGGTACCGATGGGCGGGTGCGTGAACACCACCGTCGGAATCATTCGATATTCCAAGTGCCGTTCAGGCTTGCCGCCGAACAGCCGGTCGCTCAGGCGCCGGCCGGCCGCGATCGCCACCGGGGTCAGCTGCACGCGTCCTGTCACATCGCCGATCGCGTACACACCGGCCACATTGGTATTTTGCTTCTCATCGGTGATGACGAAATCACTGTCGTCGAGCGCGATACCGGCTTTTTGCAAATCGAGTCCGGCGATGCTCGGTCCGCGGCCCAGGGCCCATAGCAGGCAATCGAACCCGGCGAATTCGCGGCCATCCTGCGCCGCCAAGATCTTCTTGCCCATCTCCTCGCGTACCGCCGCAGGCACCACGCGTTCCTCGACCACGATGCCCTGCGCGCGAAATTCACGCATCAGGGATTTGCCGAGCATCGTGTCGAAGTAGCTGATCAGACGATCTTTGCGGATGAATTGATGCACTTCGCTGCCGAGTTCCCGGAATGCCGAGGCCAGCTCGCAGGCGATGTAGCCGCTGCCCACGACCGCGACCCGCTGCGGCCGCGTCCCGAGTTCAAAAAACGCGTCCGAGGTGATGCCGAGATCCACGCCCGGCAAATCGGGCAGCAACGATTTGCCTCCCGTGGCAATCACGATGTGGCGCGCACTCAGGCGCCGGCCGTTCACCTCGACGGTGTGCGCGTCGACAAAGCGTGCGGCGCCGCGGACGTACGCCACGCCCTTGGCCTCCAGATTGCGCTCGTAGATGCCGTTCAAGCGCAGCACGTACTCATCGCGCTTGCGCTTCAGGAGCGGCCAATCGTTGGCGCCGGGTTTGACGTCGAAGCCATAATCACCCGCATCGCTCACGCTCAAGGCCACACCCGCCGCGTTCCACATGACCTTCTTCGGCACGCAACCCACGTTCACGCAGGTGCCTCCCAATCGATGCGGCTCGATGACCGCAGCCTTGGCGCCGTATTCGGCCGCGCGTTGCGCACAGGCGAGACCGCCGCTTCCGCCGCCGATGCTGATGAGATCGAATATCTGGTCGGACACGCTGATTTCCGTTCTTGAGATGTGCCGCCACCCATGATACGTGTTCGCGTGCCGCCCCGCCGCCCGCGAAGTAGCCGGCGTGTCTGGTAGAATCGCGACGGTGAACAATCCACTTCTGGAACTAGGCGCTTTACCGGCCTTCGGCCGTATCGAAGCGGGCCATGCTCGTGCGGCATTGATGGCTGTGCTGAGCGAAAACCGCGCGCGCCTCGCGGAATTGACCGCTCAGAGCGATCCGACTTTCGCCTCGCTGGTCGTTCCGGTCGAGGAATTGGGGTACCGCCTGAGCCGTGTCTTCAGTCCGATATCTCATCTGAACGGCGTCGCCAATTCGCCGCAGATGCGCGAGGCCTACAACGAGTGCGTCCCGCTGCTCACCGAGTACTCCTCCGAACTCGGCCAGAACGCGGCGCTGCAGGCCGCCTATGCCCATGTGCTCAGCGCGGAAGGCGACACGCTCGAGCCCGCACAGCGCAAAGTGGTCGAGAACGCGCTGCGCGATTTCCGCCTGGCCGGGGTGGATTTGCCTCCCGACAGGAAATCCCGTTACCGCGAGGTCGTTCAGCGGCTGGCGCAGTTGGCAACCAAATTTTCCGAGAACGTTCTCGATGCCGGCGGCGCCTATACCCGCGCGGTCACCAATAGCGCGGAACTCGAGGGCCTCCCCGCCAACGCCATCGATCGTGCCGCTGCGGATGCGCGCGAGGCGCAGCAATCCGGCTGGCTGTTCAAGCTCGACCAACCCACCTACATGACCATCATGGCCAGCGCCGAGAGCGAACAATTGCGGCGCGACATTTACGAAGCCTGGATCACCCGCGCGTCCGAACTGGGTCCCAGCGCCGGGCGGTTCGACAACACGGGCATCATCGAGGAAATACTCGCCCTGCGCCACGAGCTCGGCAATCTGCTGGGTTTCAATAATTTCGCCGACTTCGCTCTCGCCACGCGCATGGCGAAGAGCAGCAAGCAGGTGCTCGCCTTCCTCGACGATCTGGCGCGGCGCTGCCGGCCGGCCGCGCGCGAGGAGTTCATGGATCTGGAGCAGTTCGCGGGACGCAAGCTCAATGCCTGGGATATCGCGTTCTACGGCGAAAAGCTGCAGGAGAGCCGCTTCAAGGTGTCGCAGGAAGCGTTGCGGCCCTATTTCCCGTTGCCGAAAGTATTGAGCGGATTGTTCGTGCTCATCCGGCGCCTCTACGGCATCGGTGTGCGCGAGCGTCCCGACGTCAGCGTCTGGCATCCCAGCGTGCGCTACTACGATCTGCTCGACCGCGACGATAAGGTGGTGGCGGGTTTCTATCTGGATCCATACTCGCGCGGCGAGAAACGCAGCGGTGCGTGGATGGACGAATGCGTTGCCGCGAAATCCCTGCCCTCCGGAGCGGCGTTGCCTGTCGCCCAGCTGGTGTGCAACTTCACCGCACCGGTGGGCTCGCTGCCCTCGCAATTGACCCACAACGAGGTGATCACTCTATTTCACGAATTCGGCCACGGCTTGCATCACATGCTGACCCGCGTGGCTTATCCCAGCATAGCGGGCATCAACGGCGTCGCGTGGGATGCAGTCGAGATGCCCAGCCAGTTCATGGAGAACTTCGTGTGGCGCCCCGAGGTTCTGCCGCTCATCTCGGCGCACATCGACAGCGGCGAGCCGCTGCCGGTGGATCTGCTGCAGCGGCTGGTCGGCACGCGCACCTTCAACGCCGCGCTTGATACGCTGCGGCAAATCGAACTCGCCACTTTTGATTTCGAATTGCACGCGAACTTCGACCCCAAGGTGGGAGCCAAGGTTGCCGCGACGCTGGCCGAAGTTCGACGGCGCGTCGCGATCGTGCCGCCTGCACCGTTCAACCGCATGCCCGCGAGCTTCGCGCATATCTTCGCGGGGGGCTACGCCGCGGGCTACTACAGCTACAAATGGGCCGAGGTGCTTGCCGCCGATGCGTTCGAGGCATTCGAGGTGGCGGGAATATTCGACAGCACGACGGCCGCGCGCTTCCGCGATTCCATTCTTTCGCGCGGAGGCAGCGTCGATGCGATGGATGCGTTCGTGCGATTTCGCGGCCGCCAGCCCGATGTGCGGCCGCTGCTCAAACAAACAGGAATCGCAGCGTGAGATGGGCGGCGTTGCTGTTCGCGCTGCTGGCCGCGGGGGCCGCGGCGGATACCGCCTATGTCAGCGACGAACTCGTGCTCGGTGTGTACGCCGAGCAAAATGGCCAGGGGCAGCGTCTGACCACGCTGCACTCCGGCACCAGCGTGGAGACCCTGGCACAAAGCGGAGAGTTCACCCAGGTACGCCTGAGCGATGGCACGTTGGGCTGGGTCAAATCAGCCTTCCTGACCAGCAAAGAGCCTGCCATCGTGAGGGTCAAGCAGCTGGAAGAAGAACTGGAGCGCAGCCGCGCCAGCCCACCCGCACTCAAGGAAGCGGCGGCACTCAGTGAAGTGGAACGCCTGAAGCAGGAATTGAATGCCAAGCAGGCCGAGATTGATGCGGCGCGGGGTCAGGGACGGCCTACAGTCCTGCCCGCGGCGGCCGCACCCTTGCGCACCGCGCCCGCGGCCGGCATCGCCGCCGGCGCGTTCATCGGTCTGTTGTGCGGCTTTTGGCTCGGTTACGCCACGCTGGCGCGGCGCGTCAAACACAAGTTCGGCGGCATCAAGGTTTACTAAATATCGCGCTATTAAGGTTATTCTGGGCGCGGGATTGACTTAATGCGCCCAATCCGACGACTGTGTTCCAAAGCACACTTGAAGCGTGGCGCGGCCCGCGCCGAGAGCATAAACTCCCCGTGATGTACGATCTTAGACGTAACGACTACGACGTTGCGAATACCGTGCAGGTCAGCTCTACGGCAGCCGTTACCGCGGCCGTCCGCGACCTGTTTACATCCGCCTGGCCGGGCGAATCCTTCGGCAAGGTCGAGGCCGCATTCGAGGATTTCGAGCGTCTGTTCACCGGGCGCATGCCCGGCTATCACGGCGTCGACACGCTGTATCACGATCGCCAGCACTCCTTGGACATGACGCTCGCCATGGCGCGCCTGCTGGTGGGGTACGAGCGTGGTGTCGAAAGCCGCCTGCGCTTCGGCGCCGAACGCGCGGTCATGGCGCTGGTCACTTCGTTGTTTCACGACGCCGGCTACATCCGCGAATTCGAAGATCACCAGCATAGCAATGGCGCCGAGTTCACCCTGTACCACGTGACCCGCAGTGCGCGATTCCTGGCGCGCTACCTGCCCAGCATCGGCCTTGAAAGCTGGGTGCCCATTTCGACGCGAATCGTCCATTTCACGGGATACGAAATCAAACTCAATCTGATCCAGCTCGCCGATCCCAAGGACCGAAAGCTGGGCCACCTTCTCGGTACCGCGGATCTGATCGCGCAAATGGCGGATCGTTGCTACCTGGAGAAGTGCCGCGACCGGCTGTATCCGGAGTTCGTGCTCGGCGGCGTCGCCACCGCCACCGGGATCGACGGCTCGCTGCGGGTTCGCTATAGCTCAGGCCTGGATCTATTGCGCCAAACCCCGGAGTTTATACGCGAAACTTTCGTGGCCCGTCTCGAAGGCGAGTTCGAGCACGCCTACCGCCACGTCGAGATCTTGTTCAACGGCAGAAATCCTTATTTGGAAGCGATTGAACGCAACCTGGGCTACCTGCGCCGCATCCTGCGCACCGAGCGCTGGCCGATGCTCAGGCGCAATCCGCCGCTGTTCACCGCGGACGACACGGGCATCAACGAGGTCCGCGGCCTGATGCTGGATAGACTCAAGGCGATCTGGGCCTAAGGCAAGTCGACGGTCGCGACATAGCGGGCATGCAGCTCGTCGATGTGCTCCATCACCACATCCTTGCCGAGTAAGGGTGCCGCTGACACTGCGGCATGTAGAACCTGCGGTCTCAAGTCGCGCCGTGCCGCTTCTGCGATCGGTGCAAAGCTTAGGTGCCAAGGCTCGGGTTGCACGCCGGAGCGCACGCCCCGATAGGGTCGATAGAATCCAAAGCGGGCGGCGTGAGTCTCCAGCCACCGGCTCAGGGCGGCGAACGGTCCCCCGGGCGCAAACCTCTCGCGCGTCAATGGGTCGCCGGCAGTCATATCTACGGCGTTGCGATCGATCACATCGATATCCGTTCCCCAATGATGCCGGCTGGCGCCGGGCAACGCCGACCAGAGCAAAATGGCGTGGACGCGCTCGAGAGGCGACAGGGCGCCGCCATCGAGCTTGGCGCCCGCCGCGTCATAAAGGGTCCGCTCGCCGCTGAATTTTCCGTTCCAGATGTGCAGCTGGCGGTCAAAATCGCGGAAACCGCTCAGTGGCACCAAATCGATGCCATCGGCCTTGGCGGCGCGGCGCAAATTCAGGAAGGGTGTCACCGCATGCTCGTGCAGCAGGCATTCCGGGTCGGCCAGGGCGGCGATGTGGGTGCGCGCCTGTCCGGTCAATTCGCGGTCATTCATCGAGCCACGCTTCGACCGGCGGCAAAATCGGCGACTTGGTCGAACACCCGGGCGAAGACCCCGACATCCTGTGCACCCGAAATGGTGTATTGGCCGTCGAACACATAGGTGGGCACGCCGGTGATCCCCAAAACCGACGCGTGGCGCTCGGCGGCCACCACCCCGTCCTGACCCGCGCGCAATATCAATACGTTGCGCACCTGCGCGGCAACCAGTCCCGCCTCGCTGCCCAAGCGCACCAGTTCCTCCGGATCCGCGATGTCGCAGCCCTCTTCGAAGTAAGCACGCATAATGCGCTCCTTGACCGGCCCTTGCCGACCGCTGCGCGCCGCGTGCGCAATCAGCAGGTGCGAGCGGCGGGTGTTCGGGACCCGCTTGATCAAATCAAATCGAAAGCGAATGCCGCTGGACTCTCCCAGGCGCTCCAGCTCGGCGTGCGCCTCTGCCAGCTGTGCCTGATCCGGCATTCTCGCCGCCATATAGGTTTCCCGATCCAAGCCCTCGCTCGGCAGATCGGGATTCAGCTCGAATGGCCGCCAAGTGACGACAGGTTCGTATTGCGGTCGTGCGGCCAGCGCAAGATCGAAGCGCCGTTTCCCCAAGTAGCACCAGGGACATACGGTGTCGGAATAAATGTCAATGCGCATGAATGGCGTCCACAAGGGAGGATTGTACCCCGCCCCTTATGGGGGTCAGCACGAACGGGTATGATCATCGGTTAAGAGGCGGGAACGGAATAATCGATGGCGCGCAGCCTTAAAACCAACTATCTGCTCCTGGCATTGGGTGTCAGCGCCGTGCTTGCGCTGATTTTGAGCGGACTGGCGTACTACGATCACCGAGTCACCACCGCCGATGCCAACCAGCTCACCTATACCACGGTCGAAAGTAAGCTGGAAGCGGATCTCGAGGCCCGTGCCAATTCGTTGAGCAACGCCGCCCTCTCGTCCCTTGGACCGGCGCTCAAGGCGGGCGACAGCGCCGCGATCGCTGCGATTGCCGCGCGTTTGCTCGATGAGAGCGACGTGGAGCGCGTCGAGGTATGGGGCCCGCGCAACAACGTTCTGTACTCCGCCAATAATCCCGACGCCCGGCTGACCCCGACCGGGCCGTTCGCCGTTCGCAGCGCCGTCGAGCACAGCGGAAGCCTGGAAATCTGGATGAGCCGCGCCACCATGCAGGACACTCTGTCCAGCATCCATGCCCAGCTGTTGAGCAAGCAGGGGCAGCAGGTCAAGCGCATTCGCGGCGTGCTGGCCGGCATTGCCTTGCCGCTGGTGATCCTGGGCTTGTTCGGCGCGTGGTTCATCGCCCGCCAGTTGTCGGCCCCGATCTCGGCCCTGGTCAAGAGCGCGGATCGGATCAGCGATGGAGACTATACGCGGCCGCTCGAGGTCCAGAGGCGCGATGAGCTGGGAGATCTGCAATTCGCGCTCGAGCGCATGCGTCAGAATCTGAACGAAACCACGATCACGAAGAATTACCTCAACACCGTGCTCAACAGTTTGAGCGACGCCGTCCTGGTGACCTCTCCGGACGGAACGGTAAAAAGCTGCAATGAAGCGGCGCAGCTGCTGCTCGGCTACTCCGAGGATGAATTGGTCGGCAAGCCGCTCGCCGGCTTCATCGACGAAGTGCACCGCGATGCTTTCGAATCTTCCCACTCCGCGCCGGAAGCGCGCGAGACGGTGTTGCGTACGGCACGTGGGCAAACCATCCCGGTGTCCATGGCGAGCTCGGCGATCGATTCCGAGGATCCGCAGTTCCAGGGCAACATCTACGTGGCGCGCAACATCACGGAACGCAAGCGCGCGGAACGCCGCATCCGCTACCTGGCCCGATACGACACGCTCACGAAAATGCCGAACCGCATGCAGTTCCAGCACCTGCTGCAGCAGGCGATAGCGCGGGCGCGCCGCAATCAAAAATCCCTGGCGCTTCTGTATCTGGACCTCGATCGCTTCAAGGAGGTCAACGACACCTTCGGCCATGCCGCCGGCGACCGGACCCTGGAAATCCTGAGCGAGCGGCTGACGCGAAATTTGAGCAAGGATGCGGTGATCGGGCGTCTCGCGGGCGATGAGTTCGCGATGTTCATCGACGATCTGCCGGTGGATGCCGACAATCGCGCGGCCTTGAGCTCGCTTGCCCGGACGCTGCTCGATGAAATCAGCCGGACGTTCTACGTCAATCAGCAGGAGGTTTATCTCACGGCCAGCGCCGGGATCGCAATCTGTCCGTACGACGCGGAAAATGTCATCGATCTGATCCGCAACGCCGATGCGGCGATGTATCACTCCAAGCAGAACGGCGGCAATTCCTGCGCGTTCTATGTGCCCAGCATGAACGCGGCGGCGGTCGAGAGATTGATGTTGAAGAGCAAGCTGCGCCGGGCGCTGGAACGCAACGAGCTCGTGATCCTGTACCAATCAAAAGTGGACCTGCGAAGCGGGCGCGTGGTCGGTGCGGAGGCATTATTGCGTTGGCGCCTTCCCGGTCACGGCGACATCTCTCCCTCGCATTTCATCCCGCTTGCGGAAGAAACGAGTTTGATCCTCGAGATCGGCGAATGGGTTCTGAATCGCGTCTGCGCCGACTATCATGAATGGCAAAAGGTCGTCGCGGAGCCCGGCCGCATTGCGATCAATCTTTCGCTGCGGCAGCTGAAGCAGGCGAGTTTCATTGCGCGCTGCCGCGGGGTGTTCCGCAAGCACGGCGTATCCCCGACCTGCTTCGAGCTGGAAGTCACCGAAACCACCTTGATGACCGACCCGAAGCGCACCATCGGCCTGCTCAACGAGCTGTATGCCATGGGCTTGAGCCTGGCCATCGACGATTTCGGCACGGGTTATTCCTCGCTGTCGGCTCTGCAGCAGTTCCCCATAGGAACCCTGAAAATAGACCAGTCGTTCGTTCGCGATGTCGCGGTGGACACCAACGACGCGGCCATCGTCCGCACCATCATCGACATGGGCAAGAGCCTCGATCTCGAGGTGGTCGCCGAGGGCGTCGAAGAAGCCCTGCAGCTCGAGTTTTTGCGCGATCACGGCTGCTACTACGCGCAGGGGCGGCTGTTTGGCGACGCCATGGAAGCGAATAAATTCCTCGGCATCCTCGCCGGCCAGGAAGGCGGCGCGGCGCATCATGGCGACTTGTGCGCGCCGGCGGCGCGGCCGATGCGTCTTTCCTCGTAACAATACTCGATGCTGTCGGCGCGAGATTTGACGCTGCGGCGCGGCCCGCAGCCGCTCATCGAGCAGGTCAACTTCACCGTCTTTCGCGGCGACAAGGTCGGCATCACCGGCGCCAACGGCAGCGGCAAGTCCAGCCTGTTCGCAGCGATCCGCGGCGAACTCATCCCCGATCGCGGCGACATCGATCTGCCGGCGGCGGTCAAGATCGCGCACGTGGAGCAGGAAATCGCCGCGAGCTCCCGGCCCGCCATCGAGTTCGTGCTGGACGGCGATGCGCAGCTGCGCGGCGTGCAGGCGGCCATCGAGGAAGCCGAAAAGCGCGACGACGCGCTCATTCTGGCCGACCTCTATTCCTCCTTGGAGTCCATCGACGGCTATCGCGCCAGGGCCCGCGCAGCCGCGATCATGCACGGTCTCGGCTTCAAGACTGCGGATCATGAACGTGCTGTGACGGAATTTTCCGGCGGCTGGCGCGTGCGTCTGGCGATGGCGCGCGCGTTGTGTTCGCGGGCGGACCTGTTGCTGTTGGACGAACCCACCAACCACCTGGACCTCGATGCCATCGTCTGGCTGGAGGAATGGCTGACCGCCTATCCGGGCACGCTGCTCATGATCTCGCATGACCGCGAGTTCCTCGACGCCATCATCGACCGGGTGCTGCATATCGAGAATCGCTCCGTGCATGCATACAGCGGCAACTATTCGCAGTTCGAGAATGCGCGCGCCGAGGAATTGGCGCAGCAGTCGGTGTTGCATGCCCGGCAGGTGCGGCGTATCGCGGAAATCACCTCTTTCGTGAATCGTTTCCGGGCTTCCGCCACCAAATCGCGGCAGGCCCAGAGCCGTTTGAAAATGCTGCAGCGGATGGAACGCATCGTACCGGCACATGTCGATAGTCCGTTCGAATTCGAGTTTGCGCAGCCCCTTAAGACACCGCGGCCGCTGATCACCCTGGAGAACGCCGCGTGCGGCTATGCCGGAACGCAAGTCGTGAGCCGCATCAATGTGTCGATCTCTCCTTTGGATCGTATTGCGCTGCTGGGACCGAACGGCGCCGGCAAGTCCACTCTGACCAAGCTGCTGGCCGGCGAGAATACCTTGCTTGCGGGACAGCGCACGGCGGCTGCGGATCTTTCCATCGGATACTTTGCGCAGCAGCAGCTGGAACAGCTCAAGCCGGACTGCGATGCATTCTGGCATTTGCGCAGCCTCGGCGGGCTTGGCTTCGCGAGCGGCGAGGAGCAAAAGGTGCGCGATCACCTGGGAAGATTCGGATTCACCGGCGACCGGGCCTTCGAGCCGGTGGGGCGATTTTCCGGCGGCGAAAAGGCCCGGCTTACGCTCGCCATTCTGGTGGCGCGGCGTCCCAACCTGCTGCTGCTGGATGAGCCGACGAATCATCTGGACATCGAGATGCGCCAGGCCCTCAGCGTGGCGCTGCAGAGTTTCGAGGGCGGTCTGGTCGTGGTTTCGCACGATCGTCACTTGATCAAATCGGTGGCAGATACGTTGTGGCTGGTGGCGGACGGCAAGCTGCAGGAGTTCTCCGGCGATCTCGACGACTACCAGCAATGGCTGCGATCGCGCGGCAAAAGCAGCGCAAGCAAGACCGGCGCGGCGGAAAAGAAAGCAGGGTACCCGGGGCCCGCCGAAAAACCCGTGCCGCGGCGCGATCCGCTGGCGCGGTTGCGCCGTCAACTGGGGGAGGTCGAGGCGCGCATCGCCACGCTGGCCGCGGAGCGCGTATTGCTCGAGGCGGAGCTCGCGGCAAACCCTACGCTCGATAAGATTGCCAAGCGCCGCGCGAATCTCGAGCGGGATGCGGCCTATTTGGAAACGCAGTGGATGGAGATCGGCACGGCAATCGAGGCCGCGGAGGCCAAGAATCAGTGATTGGGCTTGGCGTTGAGCGCCGCCCCGGCGCCCACCGCAATCTCGCCCAGCGCCTTGCCGGCGGCGTGATTGTAGGCATCGATGATCGCACTCATGCGATTGCCCGCGGCCGCTTCATGCACGTCGGGCTCGAAGCGGCCCAGGATATGGCGATTGGCTGAATTTCCGATTCGTGCCAGTAGATGAACATGGACGGTCGGCGCCGTGTCCGGCGCGCCATACTCCGCCTGAAAATCAACCACTTCGATTTCCAGCCAGTAGGCGCTTGGGAATGCGGAAATATCCGTGCTGACATTGCGCATTCCCGGATGTGCATGAAAAGTCTGCACCGCCAGATCCTGCAATACCTCATCGAGCGGTCCGCTCCAGCGCACATCGGCGAAATACTCCAGTCGTCGATCCGGATACAAGGCGGCGACACGCTCGGTGTCGAGCCCCGCGCGCACCCGCGGTTTGAGCACCGCCAGATCGGCCAGAGGCACGCCGGCGGGATCGGCAGGGTCTGCCTGCAAAGCCGAAGCGCCCGACGGCGGCGGCGCAGACAACCAATACATGGTCGGTGGCGCGGTCTGGTTCTTGAACAAGGATCCGCATCCCGCCAGGGTCAGGGACAAAAGCACCAGGAGCGGCGACAGGCGCTTCACTTGGCCACCTCGATGCCGCGGTATGTTGGCTCGTAGATCAACTGCGAAGGATTTTGCTTGAGGCTGCGCGACAGATCGCGAAATTCCCGGGCGGCCGCCCGTGTTCTCGCGCAGCAACTGCTCGAGTTCCGGCAGGCTCTGCTTGGCGAATTGCGACACACCCGGTTCGTTGTCGGCCACGAAGCTATTCAGCCGTTGAGTGGTCTGCGCAAGGTTGTCCGAAATCTGGCGGATATTGGCGATCGCCGTCTCGAGATCGGGCGAGGACTTGGCGAGGACACCGTGCAGTTCGCCGATCGTCGCCTTGCGCCTCTTGCGTGGCATGGCGGACTTCGGCCAGGAGTTCTTGAAGCTCGCGCGCCGTGCCCGGCAGGCGCTCGCTCGCGAGACGCGCATTCTCGAGCGTGGCCTTCAGCGAGCGCACGGTCTCGTCGCTGAATATGTCATTGAAATGATTGGCCAGCTCCACCAGGTGCGTGGTCAGCGCCGGCAGGTTGCTCAACAGCACGTCGAAGTCGGAGCGACGCGAACGAATCATGGGATAGCGCTGTCCCTGCGGCATGGTGCCGGTCGACTCCGCTTTCGGATCCTGCTCCAGGTCGACGAACAACAGGCCGGTTACCCCCTGCAGACTCAAGGAGGCTCGTGTACGGTCATCGATGGGCGCGGTGGAATCGATGTCGGCGATCACCTGCACGGTCTTGCGCTGCTTGCGGGTCGAGCATGATGCGCACCACCTTGCCGACATCGACTCCCAGATAACGCACCGGACTGCCGGCGGTCAGTCCGCTGACCGATCCCGGAAAGTAGATCTCGTAGCGCTGATAGGTGCGCTTGTCCTGCTGATCGGTGTACCAAAACACGAACGACACGGCCATGGCGATGACCAAGCAGCACGAAGGCGCCGACCGCGACGTAGTTGGTGTCTCTATCCATGCGCCCCTCCCTTCGGCTTCCCGCTCTGCGGCGCGCGCCCGGGGTCCGTGGAAATATTCCTGTATCCACGGATGCGGATTCTGCAGCATGCCCTCCAGCGTGTCGGAGATCATGCGCTTGCTCGACGATCACGCCGACCCGGCTGCAGGTTCTGAAACAACGTATCCAGATCGTGGGTGATCATGACAACCGTGAGCCGCAGCTGCGAATGCAGGTACAACAGTAGCTCATCGAAGGCGGCGGCGGAAATCGGATCCAGGCCCGCGGTCGGCTCATCGAGAAACAGCAGTTTCGGTTCGAATGCCAGCGCGCGCGCCAGGGCGGCGCGCTTGACCATTCCGCCGGAGAGCTGCGAGGGAAACTTGGCGCCGTCGGCGGGCTGCAATCCCACCATGAGCAGATTCAATTCCGCGAGTTCGTCCAGGTTGCTCTCGGACAATGCATAGTGCTCGCGCAGCGGCAATTGGATGTTCTGGGCGACGGTCAGGGAGCTGATGAGCGCGCCGTTTTGAAAGGTCACGCCGTAGCTTTGCACCAGACGTGCTGCGGTCCGCGGCGGCCAGGCTCTCTACATCCCGGCCGTACAGCTCCACGGTGCCGCCGTCGGGGTGCCGCAACCCCAGAATCGAGCGCAGCAGCACCGATTTGCCGGCTCCCGAGCCGCCGACCACGCCGAATATTTCGTCCAGAGCGCACCTCCATGTCGAGGCCATCGTGAACCACCTGCGCGCCGAAGCGATTGCGCAGGCCTTTGACCCTGATCACCGGATTGACTGGTTGCGTCCTGCATCAGAAATTGATCTGCACGAACAGAACGGCGAACAATGCGTCGGCGAGAATGACCATGAAGATAGACTGCACGACGGCCACGGTGGTCAGGCGGCCCAGCTCGCGGGCCGAATCGCGCACCTGCATGCCGCGGTAGGTGCCCACCATGGCGATGAGCACGGCGAACACCGGCGCCTTGATCAAACCGGCCCAGAAAGTCGTGGGCGAGAGCGACTCGCGCAGCCGGGCCGTGAACTGCGGCAGCGGAATATGCAGGTTGATGAGCGACAGCAGGCCGCCGCCGGCCAGCCCCATGGCATCGGCAATCACCGTCAGCAGCGGCAATGCGATCATGAGCGCGATCACCCTGGGCACCACCAGCAGCTCGATGGGATTCATTCCCATGGCCCGCAGGGCGTCGGTTTCCTCATTGAGCTGCATGACGCCGATCTCAGCCGCAAACGCGCTGCCGGAACGGCCGGCGACGATGATGGCCGTCAGCAATACTCCCATCTCGCGCAGCACCGCAATCGTCACGAGATCGACGACGAAGATATCGGCGCCGAAGCGCGACAGCTGCTGCGCGCCCAGATAGGCCACGATCACGCTGATCAGAAAGGCGATCAGCGCGACGATGGGGATCGCGGTGATGCCGGTCTCGTAAATATGCCGCGCCGAGCGAAGAGACGCGCACCGCCTGCAGCCTTGATGCCATCTCGCCGATCACTTTGGCAATGCGCCCAAGAAAGGCGACGACGCCGCGTCCATGGCGGCCCTGCACCACCGCCCACCGGCCCAGATTGCCCACCCATCCGTCGCCCGTCTCCGGTGCGGGCGGCGCGGCGATTGCAGCATGCCGATCCGCTTGCAGCCGCTGCAGCAGCTCCACAAAGTGCGGCGGATTGCCGGTGTGGCGGATGCTCGTGTCGCGCCCGGGATCCATGTCGGCCAGTCGCTCGAGCAGAGCCCACGCCGGGCTGATGCCCGGAGCGGCCGCGTGTGTCCAATCGCAAAGCAAGTGACCGGGCAGTCTTGCGGGTAAGCCGTCCAGCCGCGCTTCGATGGCCGGCAGCGCTGCCAACGACCAATCGCCGCTCAAGAGCAACCGCCAACCGTCGCCATCAGGCTCGAGCACCAACGGGGCCGTCATGGCTTGCACTCATGGCGATATGCTAGCAGGCAATGGGGCACAACGATCCGCTGCTGCAGATCCTGATCCTGCTCACCGCGTCGGTGTGCGTGGTCGCGGCCGTGCGCAAGTTGGCGCTGCCGGCGATTTTGGGTTATCTCGCCGTGGGCATGCTCCTGGGTCCGCACGCACTGGCGCTCGCCGCCGACAACGAGACCACGCGGCTGCTGGCGGATTTCGGCGTGGTCTTCCTGGTGTTCACCTTGGGGCTGGAATTCTCGCTGCCGCGCCTGGTCGCGATGCGCTGGGACGTGTTGGGCGTCGGCGGCGCCCAGGTGCTCATCACCGCGGGAATCGTCGCGGCGGGTGCCGGTTTGGTGTTCGATGTTGCGCCGGCCGTCGCCGTGGTGATCGGCGGCGCCGTGGCGATGTCCTCCACCGCCATCATCATTTCGCAGCTGACCGAGCAATCGGAAAACAACCGCACCCATGGCCGTCTCGCCGTGGCGATCTGCCTATTTCAGGACCTGAGCTTTCCCCTGCTGCTGGCGATTGGTGTCGGCATTGGGCGGCGAATGGCGCCAACGCGCCGCAGATCTTGAGCGCCATCGGCATCGCCGCCGCTCGCCCTGCTGTTGGTGCTCGCGGCCGGGCGCTGGCTGCTGCGGCCGCTGTTCCTCATGATCGCATCGGTTCGATCCTCGGAGTTGTTTTCGCTGGCCGTTTTGCTCGCGGTTCTGGCGTCGGCGTGGGCCACGCATGCCGTCGGCCTGTCGCTCGCGCTCGGCGCGTTTCTCGCCGGGCATGATGCTCGCGGAAACCGAGTTCCGGCATCAGGTCGAGGCCACGATCCGCTCGTACCGCGAGGTTCTGCTGGGTTTGTTCTTCATCACGGTCGGCATGCTGCTCGATGTCGGCTTGCTGTTGCGGCATTTCCCAGTGGTCACGGTCATTCTGGCGGGCATGCTGATGCTTGAAGACCGCCGTCGTGACCGTTGCCGCCCAGCCGACCACCCAGCAGCTGGTTCAAGTCCTTGCGCACCGGCGTGGTGGTTTCGCAGGGCGGCGAATTCGGTTTTGCGCTGTTGATCCTGTTGCTGCGCCGCGAATTGCTGGACCCGGCCATTGTGCAGCCGCTGCTCGCAGCCATCGTGCTCAGCATGGTGTTATCGCCCATCATCATCCGCCACAACCGGCGCATCACGCGCTTCATCCTGCGCGAAACCGGCAATCCGCTGACAGCGCGCCATGCGCGAGGAGCAGGTCAGCCTGGCCGTCGCCGGGCGCGACCACGTCGTGATCTGCGGTTTCGGCCGCGTCGGTCAAAACATTGCGCGCGTTCTGGAACAGACGGGCTTCGAATACATCGCGCTCGACCTCGATCCTTATCGCATCCGCCTGGGCCGCCAGGCCGGCGACCCCGTGGTGTACGGCGATGCCGGCGAAATCAAGGTGTTGGAGAATGTCGGCCTGGCGCACGCCAGCGTCGTGGTGATCACCTTCGCCAAGCCGGAGGTGGCGCTGCGCATCCTGCGGTCGGTGCGCGAATTGCGCATCGACGTGCCCATTCTGGTGCGCACCCAGGACGACACCAAGCTGGAGGAATTGCAGGCAGCCGGCGCAACCGAAGTCGTGCCGGAGACCTTCGAGGCCAGCCTCATGTTGTTGTCGCACCTACTGCTGCTGATGAAACTGCCGGTGGGCCGGGTGATTCGCACCGTGAACGACATTCGCAGCCACCGCTACAGCATGCTGCGTCAATACTTCCGCGCCGCGGGCGCGGAACATCTGGACGAGAGCCACGCGTTTCGCGAAGAGCTGCACAGCGTCATTTTGCCGCCTCATGCCTGGGCCGTGGGCCGCAGCATCATGGAGCTGTACCAGAGGGGATCCGAGGCCGCCGTCAGCGCGGTGCGCCGGGACGGCATCGTCGGACGCGAACCCGGGCCGGATACCATCTTCAAAGTAGGGGATGTCGTGGTGGTTTACGGCACCCCCGAGGCCGTCGAACACGCTGAATCGTTGCTTTTGATGGGGTAGAAACGTGATTCGGCAGACCGCAAAAATCCCTTTACAAGACGCAAGGCCCAGTCGCATAGTAATGGGAGCTGTTTAAGGGCAAACCCGCCGAAAGGTGGGGACGCAAAGCCACCGGTCTAAGGGACTTCCCACGGGAAGTCTGACGATAGCGGGGTTGCCAGTATTCCCATAGCGCCAAGGCGCTATTCAAAACCACCCGGTTTTGCCCCCAACAGTCAGCGTCAATGCATTTTCGTATTGCGGGGGCATATATGGTCAAGAAAGTCATCGATCCGCGGGGTGCGGATTCCTCTGGTCTTTATCGACGGCCGCGCATGGTGATGCGCCTCAAGCGCTACGAGGACATTCCCGCTCTTCTTGGCAAACCCAAGAGCTATCCCACCCCGGTGCGCATGGTCGGAGCCGATTATTCGCAAACACGCTGCGTCGGCGGCGACGGCGGAACCACGGTCGATACCTCGGGGCTCGATCGCATTCTGGAGTTCGGCGAACACACCGTCCGGGCACAGGCCGGCGTACGCATCGGCACCCTGGTGGCGGCACTGGCGGAGCGCGGACAGGAGCTGCCCCTGACCCCCGAAATGGGCCAGATCTCCCTGGGCGCGGTCGCGGTCACGACCCTGCCGCAAGCTTCCTTCGACACCGGCATGGCGCAGCTATCGTCATGCATCAGCGAAATCAAAATGATCACCCCGCAAGGCAAGCAGATGGTGGTGACGGAGCGCGAGCGAGACCTGATGCGCGTGCTGCGCTCGAGCTTCGGCCTGCTGGGCGTCGTGCATGAGGTCGAGCTGCGCGTGCGGCCGCTGACGTCCGATCAAGATCGACTATCAAGTACTGTCGCTGAAGGAATTCGGCGCCCGTTACTCCTCCCTGATCCATGCTCCCGGCGCCCTGCGCCTGCACATCTCGCCTTTCCATGACCGGATCACAGTCGAGCGCCGCGACCTCGACGAATCCGCCGCCATCAACCGCTCCGGAATCTGGCAGATTCGACAATCCGTGATGCGCAACGTCCTTCCCGCATTCGGATCAACCGTGGGCAGCGTGCTGGCGGCACCGGGGCTGCGCGCGGCCGTGTTGTCGGGAATGCACCGGGCCTTGGGCGGCGGCGCAAAAGGCGTCGTGATGTACGCGCACGAATGGATGCGCGACATGCCGAAGGAAGCCTGGAAGGCCCGTCATACCTACAGCCTGTGGGCATTTCCCCAGGCGGATTTCGCCAAGGTGCTGGGCGAGTATTTTTCCTTCTGCAAGGCGTACTACAAGCAGCACCGGTACCGCGGCAATGTCGTCAACGGCGCGAGCCGTCTGCACCAGGATCGCGGCTCGCTGTTCAGCGTCAGCTATGCGGGGCCGATGTTCACCCTGGAGCCTTCATCCTCCGGCGAACAGGGATGGGATGATTTCCTGATCGACTTCAACGAATTTGCCTCATCGCACTGGCGGTACGCCGACCTTCAATCAAACGCGCGCGCTGCAGCCCGAGCACGTGGTGAAGGCATTCGGCGAACGCGCCAAATTATTCCGCGCGCTGCGCCAGCGCACCGATCCTTTGAACCGGCTGCGCAACAGCTACTTTGCCTATCTTTTGGGCTAGCGCCCAGGCCCGTGGCTACAGGCCCGAAACGATCTTTGCCTTGATGGACTCGAATTCCGAATCGCTGATGAGCTTGGCATCGAGCATTTCACGCGCCTGACGCAGGCGGCGCACGGGTTCGGATTCCGCAGCGCCGCCGGCCGCGCCGCTGTATGCGGCCGTGCCGCCGATCTGCACGCCGCCCGACTTGGCGCGCAATTCCTCCAGCTCGCGCACGCGGCGCTTCTCGCGCCACACCTGATCGTGCTGCTGGCAGATGCGATACATGGCCTGCGCTTGATCCTTGATGCAGGCCCTCGAAGGTCCACACGCGATTCACCTCGGACCCGATGTTCAGATCGGAACTGGACTGCGCGATCAGCGTGAGGTCGGCCGCGAGAATGCCGGCGCTGATGCGTGTTTCCTTGAGATCCTGCCAGCGGATGTCGGCTGACTCATAGCCGCCGAGCAAGCGCCGCTGCAGGGAAATGAAGCGCCCGCTGGTGGCGGCGATGCAGACGCGCCGATGCGTGAGCGCAAACATGCGCTGCTGCAGCGGCCCAGGCTTCCAGCGTTTCGCCGCTGGTCAACAAACCTTGCAATGTGGCGAGCGCGTGATCAAGCCCGAGCTCGGCGGCGCCGGCGGCAGGATCGCTCATGATCAAGCCTTGTCCTGCAGATGCGCCTCGATGAACCACAGATACTTGTCGAGATCGCGCGAAATGCCGGTAAACAGATCCGCCGTAGTCGGCATCACCGAGTTCGTCGGTATCGGCGATGGCGGCGCGCACCGCTTTGCCGAAAGCCGCCAGCTGGGTCGACAGATAAAACAGATGATCCTTGCCCGCCGTGATGCTCAACGGATAATTCTTGAACTTGCTGCGCTTGGCCGCGACCGCCACGGTCCCCTCCGCGGTTCCTCCCAGGCTGGTGACGCGTTCCGCGATCTCGTCGATCTGTTCCAGGACCACATCGGAAATCTTGTCGAACAACTCGTGCAAGGCGATGAAATTCGGACCCTTGACGTTCCAGTGCGCCTGTTTGACCTGACTCTGCAAATCGATGGCGTCAGCCAGACGATCGTTCAAGATGACAATGACATTGCGGCGGACTTTCTCCGATAAATCGATCTTGGTCTTGTACATGGGCGCCCCTGGGAAGTAACAGACTCCGACCGGGGACATTTTGCACTATTAGTGGCGAATCCCAAAAAAGAAAGTGATGTCGGGAGCGGTATTGACCGCCGCGTCTTCGGCAAAGCCGAATGCCATGCGCCAGCGGCCGCTCAAGCGGCGCTCGGCTCCGACGCTCAGCTGCAAGCTCGGTCCCAGAAAGCGGGTGTCGCTGTCCGTGACCCTGCGCGTCTGGCCATCGAGTTGCGCGCGCAACGACCACGCGGCACCCAGAGATCGCGTCACGGCGAAGCGTCCGAACAGCGAAGTCCGGTGCGCGTAGCCGGCAAATATTTCGTCGCCGAAGGGCTGCGCCACGCCCAACTCCGCCGCGAACTGCCATTGCGGGAAGCGCCAGGCGCCGTGAGCCCACAATGCGCCGTCCCAGGCGCCGTCGCCGGTGAGCTTCGACACCGACCCCGTCGGCGCCTCGAGTCCGGCCCACAGCGATACCGTTCGTTGTTCGCTGTCGATCGGGTACCACCCTGCCTCGGCGGAGACATCTCCCAGGCTGGTTTGCGATTGCTGAATATCCACATGACCCCTTCCCGAATAGGAGTAGATGATTTCGTTTCTGGGATAGTACGGTCTGTTGCCCGGATCGAAGCCGAACCATCGGTGCCAGGAGTCGATCGCTGAGTCGAGGAAGCCGCCGCTGTCGTGGACGATGGGCACGGTTAACCGGTATGCCCAGGAGCCGAACAGGGTATTTTGATAATTCAAGCGCAGCGTGTCGCTCTCGCCGTCGACGAGCAATGATTCCTGCGGCGGGCTTTCCACATTGAGGGTATTGGTGATGCTCAAGGTCGCCGCAAAGCTCGCGCCGTCGCTCAGCCGGCTGTCGCTCGGCAGCGGCAGGTATAGGCTGCGAATCAGCGGGTTCTCGTCGCGCACGAGAAAGAACTCATCCGCGCGCGCCACGCCGGGGGCCGCGTAGACACCTAGGGCGACGATCGCCCCTGTTACGATCGACGATCTCACTTCTGCGGCAGGGCGCCGCATGCCCTGCATCAAATTTCTGAGCGGCGCATTCGCAGCTGGATGGCGACCACGATCAGCGCAACCCCCACGGCCGCTCCGATCCAGGTTTGCGGGCTGCTGAAGAAGCCGCTGGGGTTCATGAACTGCCAAACGCTGGCGGGCCCATCGCCGGCGGTGGCATTGATGCTGTTATGCGCAAACATTTCCTTGCCGGCGTAGTAGGCAACCGGCGCCATGCCGGCCAGCCGCTTGGTCAGTTCATGCCCTATCACGCTGGTGCCGAAGAACACACGCTCGATGAGATAAAGAACCAGCGGCGGCAGGATGGACCACAGGATGACCGCGCGCTTCGCCCAAGCCGACACCACCAGCAGCCAACCCGACCACCGGCAGGTACCAGATGGCGGAGACGACGATGGTATAGATCCACAGCACCTGGATTTGCAGCCACAAGTCGGGTTGCCAGAGGGCGCTGCCCAGCGAATCGCGGGCGCGAACCGAGAGGATGAAGGCCGCGATCAGCGAGGTGACATCGGCCGCGACGAAGTACACCAGCGGGATGACGACCAAGGCTATCGCCAATTTGCTCAATACGGTCCGCGCATCGGATATCGGCAAGGACTTCCAGAACAGAATGCTGCGGTCCTTGCGATCGGCGTACAGGCAGTCCAGCAGATACCAGACCGGAGTAGATCGACATCACCGAATAAAACATCAATCCGATGACGATCAGAAAGATCCCGCCTGACGTCGCGGGTTTCGGTCCGCGAGCTCGAGGTCGGGAATGCTCACCTGGCCGAACAGGGCGGCAAGGATCAGCAGTCCGCCGAACACGCGGGAATCATCCAGATTGCCCGGTTTTCCCAAAATTCCCGGCGGATCAGCCACAGATTGGTGTTCATGCCGCACCTCCCGAAAGCTTGGCGACGAATAGATCGGCGACGCTCGGCGTGTGAAGTTCGCCGAAGGGCCGCGAGCTTGTCCGCATCGACGTTCTCGAAGTACAGCACCACTTTGCCGAGCATGTGGCGCTCGTAGAACGGCTTCGCGGCCCGCGCCGCCTCGAGGCGATCGGCGCTCACCGCGACGGCGGCGAAGCGCGTTGCCACGTCCTCGAGCGAGGTATCGAGGACGATGCGGCCCTTGTCGATGAATATGCACGTCGGTGAGCAGATTCTCGACTTCCTCGACCTGGTGCGTGGTGATCACAATGGTGCGCGTCTCGTCCATGTAGTCGTTGACCAGCGCATCGTAAAAAGCGCGGCGCGCGAGAATGTCGAGCCCCAGCGTGGGTTCGTCGAGCACCAACAGCTTGGCGTCGATGGCCATGGTCAGCGCCAGATGCACCTGGGTCTTCATGCCCTTGGACAGCTCGCGCATGCGCCGGCTTGCCGGTGATCTGGGTCTTGGCCAGCAGCGCCGACGGCGCGGTCGCGGCGGAATCGCGGATGCACGCCGGCCACGAAATCGATGGCCTGATCGACCCGCAGCCAGGACGGCAGCACCGCCACATCGGCGATGAAGCACGCCTCGCTCATGAGTGCGGTGCGATCGCGAAACGGTTCGCGGCCGAGCACGGTCAGCTGTCCTTCGTAGGTGGTCAATCCGAGGATGGCGCGCAAAGCGGTGGTCTTGCCGGCGCCATTGGGCCCGATGAGCCCGACGATGCGTCCGGCTTCGATTGTAAGGTTGGCGCGATCCAGCGCAATGTGAGCGCCGTATTTTTTGGTCAGATCACGAGCTTCGATGAGCGCAGCCATGTTGGGTCTCATTCTTCTTTGGCGTCGCTGCCGCGAGGCGGCGGTGCCGGGTGGGTGAGCGCCGGTGTTTGCGCGAACAATTCCTGCGAGGAGAAACCCAAGCCGGTTGATGACCGCGAGAATCTGCGGCCACTCCTCGTTCAGGAACCGTTCGCGTTCCCCGGCCAGCAGCAGCCGCCGGGCACCGTCGCTGACATACATGCCGCGACCGCGGCGCTTTCTCGACCAGGTTCTCGTCGACCAGCTGCTGATAGCCCTTGAGCACCGTCAGCGGATTGAGCCGATAGTCGGCAGCCACCGCCCGCACGGAGGGCAATGGATCGCCCTCCTTGAGCGCGCCCTCGAGAATCAGGGCGACCATTCGATCGCGCAGTTGGCGATAGATGGGTTGGTTGTCGTTCCAGTTCGGGTCCATTTCTCGCTCGATGTGCCTGCCCCACGTGTGGGGGCTATATAGCACGCTAATCTACCAGAGCGCCGAGGTCTGACCCGCTCAGGCCAATTTGGTCGTCGCAGTGCTGTTCGTGTTCGCGAGCGAGATGACCGCCGTGGTCTGCTGCAGCTGCGGTGTTGAACAGGTAGGCGATGCCGCCCATGATCACGCTGTTGACCATCAGGGCTAAGGCGAGGGCGGCGAGTTTGGTTGAGATTGAAGTGTTCATGTTTGTCTCCTTGAGTTAAGTGTCTGTCTTCGGTCCGTCATCGAGGTGTTTCGGTGACTTGGTGATATAGTAATATACAACACCACTACATGCAAGCACCCAAGCAAAAATAGTTTCCGGCTAACTTGTTGTTTTATAAAGAAATTAAAAATACCTGCGAAATGATTGTGCGATAAGCGCTTCTTTTTGCGCCCGACGCCCAGCCCCACGTATGCTGCGGACGATGAATTTCCCGGATGAGGATGCCTCTTTGATGCTGCGTTACCGCGACGGCGACGCCGATGCGTTTTCAGCGCTGTATGCGCAGTACAAGGGCCCGCTTTATCGTTATCTATTGCGCCATGTTCGCAACGCAGGCGCCGCCGCGGATTTGTTTCAAGATGTTTGGTCGCGCCTCATCGCAACACGCGCCCGCTATGAACCGCGCGCAAAATTCGCCACGTTCTTGTTCCACATCGCGCACAACTGCGCGATGGATTTTTTTCGGCGCGACATGATTCTGCGACGCGCCCTGCCGGTGTCGGAAGCCGATGCGCAGCCGACGGAGCCCGAAGTCCCGGCGCATCAGCTTCCCGATTCCCAGGCTGAATTTCTAGAGCAACAATCCGCTTTGCTCGCGGCCGTGGCGGCGCTGCCCCAGGAACAACGAGAAGCCTTCTTGCTGCATGAGGAAACCGGTTTGAGCATCGAGGAGATCGCGCGCGTGACCGACGTGCCCGTCGAAACCGCCAAAAGCCGTTTGCGCTACGCGGTTCGCAAACTGAAAAAATCATTGAGTCCGGCGCAGGAGACGCAAACCCTGCCGCTGCGCACGGCTGACCGAAATGCCTGACGAACACAAGCCAGGGAATCGCGCGCCCGACGAGCTCGATGACTATTTGAGCGCAGCGAGTCACTTGTCCCGCCAGTATCGGCGCGAGTTTGCGCCCACGCCGCCGCACGCGCTCGACCGGCGCGTGCTTCGCACGGCGCGCCAAAAGCAGCCGAAATCGCAATACCTTGCGCCGCTGGCATTCGCCGCTTCTGTTCTGCTCTCGGTGGCTCTGGTGCTCGCCATTGTATTCGGCCCGCAAGCCGCAAAAAAAATGGACGATATGCCGCATGTGATGAGAGTGCGCTCCGCTCCGGCCCCGGAGATCCGCGAGCGCACGCCGGCCGCGTGGCTGGCCGACATTGAAGCACTGCGCCGCGCCGGCCGTGCTGACGAAGCCGATGCGGAAATGCGCCTATTTCGCAGAATCTATCCCGATTATGTGGCGGCCAAAAACAAATGAGCCGCCGACCCTGCCTGCCGGTTGCCGCCCTGCGCCCGGTTCTCGCGCTCTTGTTGTTCGCGCTCCTCGCTGCCACGGGCGGCGCGGTCCGCGCCGCATCAGTGCTCATGATCTCGGTTGATGGGCTGAAGCCTGAGTATGTTCTCGACGCGGATGCGCACGCATTGAAGCTTCCCTACCTGCGCAGTTTGCTGCAAAAGGGCGCCTATTCGCGCGGCGTCACGGGCGTCTGGCCCACCGTCACCTATCCCAGCCACACGACGTTGCTGACAGGAGTGTGGCCTGCGGAACATGGCATCTATAGCAATCTCGAGTTCGATCCGAAACACAATTTTGCGGAGAGCTGGTTTTGGTACGCACAGCAAATCCGCGTACCCACCTTGTGGCAGGCCGCCCACGATGCCGGTCTGTCGACAGCCAGCGTCGGTTGGCCGGCGAGCGTCGGCGCCACCGCAGTGGATTTCCTCATTCCGGAATACTGGCGGATTTTCCGTCCGACCGAGGATCTCAACCCGTCCGATGCGCATCTCATGGAGGCGGTATCGCGCCCGGAAGGAATGCTGCAAAAAATGCAGCAGCGCCTGGGTCCCTATATGTTCGGGAATGATCCCAGTCCGCCGGGCGATGAGGTCAAGACGCGATTCGCCCTTGCCATCCTGCGCGAACACAAACCGAAATTCATGACCATTCACTTGAGTTCTCTCGACGAGGTGGAGCACCTGCACGGACCGTTCAGCGCCGAAGCCAATCAGCAGATGGAGGTCATCGACGGCCAGCTTGCGCAATTGTTCGCCGCTGCCCTGGCCAACGATCCCAATGCAATCAGTCTGGTGGTATCGGATCACGGCTTCGTGCAAATCACCCATCGGGTGAATCTGATGTCGGCGTTCTTGCACGCCGATCTGGCCAAAAGTGGCGGCCCCTGGAAGGCGGTTCCATGGGGCGGCGGCGGCATGGCGGCCATCATGCTCAACCCGCCCACCGACGAGCGCACCAAGTCCTCAGTGCGCGAACTTCTGCAAGGGCTGAGGTCCGATCCGCGCAACGGCATCGCGGCAATTCTCGAGGGCGATGCGATCAAACAGCGGGGCGCGTTCCCGGACGCTTCGTTTCTGGTGGTCATGGAGCTCGGCTATGCCGTCATCAGCGATGCAACCAGCGCGCTGGTGAGCGATGTTCAAGGCACACCGGGCAGCCACGGCTTCTCGCCGGATTACCCGGAGATGCGCGCATCGTTCTTCGTCGCCGGCAGGGGGATCGCGCAGCATCGCGATCTCGGCGTCATCGACATGCGCCAGATTGCGCCCACCGTGGCGCAGTTGTTGAGCGTGCGCCTGCCGGCGGCGGCGCTCGCGCCTCTGCCGGTGCGCCAATGACGCTGCGGCACGATTTCAGCTAAGATTCTTGGTTTTTGCGCGGGAGTTCGTCATGAAAAAGCCGGTCACCATCACCATCACGGGCGCAGCCGGCAATATCGGCTACGCGCTGGCGTTTCGGGTTGCATCGGGTCAGATGCTCGGACCCGATCAACCGATCAACTTGAACCTGCTGGAAATCCCGGCGGCCAGCGCGGCGGTCAACGGCGTGGTGATGGAATTGAACGACTGCGCGTTTGCGACTCTGAACAAGGTGACCGCCACCTCCGATGCCGCCGTGGGCTTCAAGGATTGCAATTTCGCAATGCTGGTCGGCGCCCGGCCGCGCGGTCCCGGCATGGAGCGCAAGGATCTGCTGCTGGAGAACGCCAAAATTTTCTCCGCGCAAGGCAAGGCGCTGGACTGCGGTCGCGAGCCGCGATGTGCGCGTGCTGGTGGTGGGCAATCCGGCCAACACCAACTCCCTCATCGCGCAACGCAACGCGCCGTCTCTGCCGCCGCAACCGCTTCACCGCCATGACCCGGCTGGATCATAATCGCGGACTGCGCGCAGCTCACCGAGAAAATCGGTGCCCCCTTGAGCGAAGTCAAAAAGGTCATCATCTGGGGCAATCATTCGGCGACCCAATATCCCGATCTGCACCACGCAACGGTCGGCGGCAAGCCCGCGCTGTCGCTGGTCGATCAAATCTGGTTCAAGGACAATTTCATTCCGACGGTGCAGCAGCGCGGCGCGGCGGTCATCAAGGCGCGCGGCACTTCATCGGCGGCCTCGGCGGCAGCGGCCGCGCTCGATCACGTGCACGATTGGATGCTCGGCACGCCGGCGGACGATTGGGTGAGCATGGCGGTTCCTTCCGATGGCAGCTATGGCATTCCCGAGGGAGTCATCTATTCCTATCCGGTCACCTGCAAGAACGGCGAATACAGCATCGTTCAGGGACTTGGCAAGTCAACGAATTCAGCCGCGAAAGAATGCAGGCTGACGCATCGCGAGTTGCTGGAAGAACGCGACGGCGTCAAAGACTTGATCAAGTAGGGGCGCTCTCATGCATAGCCTGCTGCCGGATGCGGGCATGATTGTCGGCTGGCTGGTGCTGTTCGCGGGGATCGCGCTGTTTCTTGCCTATCGCCGCTTCAGCCTCGCTCTCAGCACCGGCGCTCTGCTGTTGCTGCTCGCCGCGTATTGGATTCTGGGCGCCGCTCCCTTCTGGTGGAAAACGCTGATCTCGATCCCGTTCGCGCTGCTGTTGCTGCTGAACCTGCGGCCGCTGCGCATCCGGCTTGTTGACGCGGCCGTTCATGAAAAAGTATCGCAAGCTGCTGCCGCCCATGTCGGCCACGGAGCGCGAGGCGCTGGATGCGGGAACGGTGTGGTGGGACGGCGAACTTTTCACCGGGGGCCCGGACTGGCAGAAGCTCATGTCGGCAAAAACACCGGTGCTCACGCCCGTCGAACAGGCGTTTCTCGACGGACCCTGCGAAGAGCTGTGCGCCATGCTCGATGACTGGGACATCACTCATCGTGCGCGCCGACTTGCCGCCCTCGGTCTGGTCGTTCATCAAATCGAAGGGATTCTTCGCGATGATCATTCCGCGCCGCTACGGCGGACTCGAATTCTCGGCATATGCCCATTCCTGCGTGCTGATCAAAATCGCTTCGCGCTCGAGCACCGCATCCTCGACCATCGCGGTGCCCAATTCCCTGGGGCCCGCGGAACTGCTGCTGCATTACGGCACCGAGGCGCAAAAAGATCATTACCTGCCGCGGCTGGCGCGCGGCGAGGATGTTCCCTGCTTCGCGCTGACCGGACCGCGCGCCGGTTCGGATGCCGCGTCCATTCCCGACACCGGCATCATCTGCAGGGGTCAGTGGCAGGGCGCGGAAATCATCGGCATCCGCCTCAACTTCTCGAAGCGCTACATCACCCTGGCGCCGGTCGCCACGGTCATCGGGCTGGCGTTTCGCCTCTACGATCCGGATCATCTCATGGGCGATAAAGCGGACCTGGGGATCACCTGCGCGCTGATTCCGCGCGACACGCCCGGCGTTGCGATCGGCCGGCGGCATTTTCCTCTGAATATTGCCTTCCAGAACGGCCCCATTCAGGGACACGATGTATTCGTGCCCGATCGACGCGATCATCGGCGGCTTCGAGATGGCCGGCCAAGGCTGGCGCATGCTGGTGGAACAATTGTCGGTGGGCCGCTGCATTTCGCTGCCCTCGAGCGCGGCGGGCGGTGCGCAGGCGGCCGTGTATGCTTCGGGGGCCTACGCGCGCATCCGCCGCCAATTCAACACGCCCATCGGCAGCTTCGAGGGCATCGAACAGGTTTTGGCGCGCATGGCGGCCCGCAGCTACATCATCGACGCCGCGCGTTCCGTGACCGCCGGCGCCATCGACGGCGGCGAAAAGCCGTCGGTGCCCTCGGCCATGCTCAAGTATCACGCCACCGAAATCGGCCGCATGATCGCCAACGATGCCATGGACGTGCATGGCGGCAAGGGCATCTGCCTGGGGCCCAAGAACTATCTGGGCCGCGGCTACCAGATCGTGCCGGTCGCCATTACCGTCGAAGGCGCCAATATCCTGACGCGCAGCCTCATCATCTTTGGCCAGGGAGCGGTGCGCTGTCATCCCTTCGTGCTGAAGGAAATGAATGCCGCCAAGAACCCCAATCGCGACGTCGGAGTGCGCGAGTTCGATGCCGCGGTCATGGGACATATTGGATTTGCAATCTCGAATGCCGCCCGCTCACTGGTCCTGGGAATGACGTCGGCCCGCTTCACCCGGGTACCGCACACCGGCGCCGACCGCCGCGGTACTTCCAGCACGTCAATCGCTACAGCGCCTCGTTTGCCCTCGCGACCGATGTCGCCATGCTCGCGCTCGGCGGTTATCTCAAGAAGAAGGAGACCCTGTCAGCGCGCCTGGGCGATGTACTTTCCGCGATGTATCTGGCATCGATGGTCCTGAAGCATCACGAGAATCAAGGCCGGCGAGGCGGGGGATCTGCCGTTGGTCGAATGGGCCTGCCGCAGCCTGCTGTACCAGGCGCAGGAACAGCTGCATCTGTTCCTGCGCAATTTCCCCAACCGCCCCTTGGCGGCATTCATGCGTCTGTTGATTTTTCCGCGCGGACTCGCTTATTCCCCGCCCAGCGACCGGCTGGGCCGCGCCATCGGCGATCTGGTGATGAATCCGACCGCAGCCCGTGAGCGCATGAGCAAGTACATCTACAAGACCCCGTCGAAGTCCAATCCGTTGGGACAGCTTCAAGAAGCGTTGTTGATGTCCGCCGAGCTGGAGCCGCTGCAAAAACGCATACGCGTGGAAGGCATCAAGACCGGCCGCGTCACGGCGCTCGATCAGCCCGGACAAATTTCTCAGGCCCTGGATTTACGGATCATCAGCGACCGGGAAGCCTCGATGCTGCGCGCTTACGACGCCAAGGTCCTCGATATCATCAATGTCGATGACTTCGCGCCGCACGAACTGGCGGCCGGGGGCCGCTCATGAACGAGGTCGTTGCGGTGCCGCTCGCGCAGAACGAGGCCGCGCTGGCGCCCGCGGCCCAGGCGCCCGCGCCCGCCACCCAGGCTGCGGTGGCGCATTGCAAGAACTGCGGCGCCGTTTTGCTGGGCCGCTTCTGTGCAAACTGCAGTCAGGCCGCCGACGTGCACGTGCCCAGCACCCGGGAACTGCTGCATGAAATGCTCGAGGGACTGACGCACTCGGATTCTCGATTGTGGCTCACGCTCAAGTACCTGTGGTTCAGCCCCGGAAAGCTCACTCGGGAATTCATCGCCGGCCGGCGGGTCGCCTACCTGCCGCCTTTTCGTCTATATCTCGTTTTAAGCATCATCTTTTTTCTGCTGGCATCGTTGGTCGATACGCGGGTCCAAGTCATTCGTTTTGACGACGCGCTCAAGCCGGCCGCCGTGTCCCAGGCAGCCTCGGCGCCGCGCGCGACCAATTGCAACGAAGTCAAGTTTTCATTCTCCGGTCACCCGGAATGGGATACGCGGCTGCAGCACGCCTGCCTGGAAATCGTGCGGGACAACGGCAACAACCTGATGCACGTCGCCTTCGCCACGATGTCGAAGGCCATGTTCATCTTTCTGCCGCTGGTCGCGTTTCTGCACATGCTCTTGTATTGGCGCCCGCGGCACCGCTACGCGGAGCACCTGCTGTTTTTCGTTCATCTGCATGCTTTTTATTTTTCCGTGGCGATTCTGTATCTGATTGCCACCAATGCTGCCCACGCGTGGCCGAAGCTCGATGGCGCGATTGGCGTCGTGCAGGCGCTGCTGGGCTGGTCATTGCCGGTTTATACGCTGATCGCAATGCGCCGGGTTTTTCACCGAACCTGGAAGCGCACCATCTTCAATGGGGCCGCACTTTTCCTGGTGTACATGGTCGTATTTGGCATGACGGTGGCGGGCGTATTCGTTTATGCGCTGCTGCAACTGTAAAATCCATTTTCCAACAAGGAGAATCGCATGAAAGGTCTAGTTCTCGCGCTGGGAGTCTGCTTGGCGGCGGCGGTGGCGATGGCGGCGGATCGCCTGGCTGCACCCGCCGGCGCCGAGGTGTACATCATCGCGCCGTCCAACAACGCGACCGTCCATGGGCCGATCACCGTGCAGTTCGGATTGAAGGGCATGGGAATCGCGCCCGCGGGCATCAAATTCGACAACACCGGACACCATCACCTGCTGGTCGATACGGACGTCAGTGAACTGAAGCTCGATGCGCCGATGCCGGCCACTGACAAGATATTGCATTTCGGCAAGGGGCAAACCGAGACCTCGTTGACGCTGGCTCCCGGTAAGCACACCCTGCAGCTGGTATTCGCGGATTATCTGCACCAGTCCTTCGACCCGCCGCTGGTGTCGAAGAAAATCACCATCACGGTGAATTGACCGATGCGCGCGATCCTGCACATCGACATGGATGCTTTCTATGCATCCGTGGAGGAGCAGGATCACCCGGAACTGAAGGGCAAGCCGCTCATCGTCGGCGGTACCGGCGGCCGAGGTGTGGTGGCCGCGGCCAGCTACGCGGTGCGCCGCTTCGGCGTGCGTTCCGCCATGCCCATGCGCGAGGCTCTGCGCCGTTGTCCACAGGCCATCGTCGTGCCGCCGCGCATGGCGCGCTACCAAGAAGTCTCCGCCCGGGTATTCGAGATTTTTCGCGAATTTACGCCGCTGGTGGAGGGATTGTCGCTGGACGAGGCTTTCCTCGATGTGACGGCGAGCGAGCGGCTGCTGGGAAAACCCGAAGCGATCGGCGCCGAGATCCGCCGCCGCATTGCACGGCAAACAGGGCTCACGGCATCGGTGGGAATTGCCCCGAACAAATTGCTGGCCAAGATCGCCTCGGACCTGCACAAGCCCGACGGCATGTGTCGCATTGACGCCGGCAACCTGCGTGAAGTGCTGGATCCCTTGCCGATTCACAAGCTGTTCGGCGTGGGGCAAAAAACCTTGCCCACGGTTCTCGCCGCCGGTATCCGCACTTTCGGCGATGCGCGTCGCGCGACGGATGAGGTGCTGTGGCGGGCTTTCGGCAACGCACGGCCGCGCCATGCGCGATCGGGCCAGCGGGCTTGACGATCGGCCCGTGGAGCCGGATCGCGAGGAGAAATCCATCAGCGCGGAGGAAACCTTTGCCGTCGACATCAAGGCGGCGGGCGAACTGGAAGCGCAGCTGACGCAGCTCGCGGATCGGACCGCATCCCGGCTGCGGGCGCACCAGCTCGTCGCAGGACGGGTGAGCGTGAAGATTCGCCGCGCCGATTTCACGACCTATACCCGCCAGCGCGCTCTGCACCCACCCACCCAGGATACCGGCGTCGTGTCGGCCGCGGCGCAGGCCCTGCTTCAGGTCTGGCTGGCCTCCCAACCGAACGCGCCAGTTCGCCTCCTGGGCGTGGGGGTCAGCAATCTGCACTCTCAGCAACAATCGGATCTATTTTCCGTTCCCCTGGAGAATCCGGGCTCGAGGCTCGATTCGGCGGTGGACGGCATTCGCGACCGTTTTGGCAAGGAACTTGCTGACCCGAGCCAGCCTTCTGCCGCGCGGCGCACAGCGCTAGCCTGGCCATTGGTATTATTCTAGGCCGCCATGTACTTAAGCTTCTTCGGTCTCAGCGAAAAGCCCTTTGCCATCACCCCGGATCCGCGCTATCTCTACTTGAGTGAGCGCCATGCCGAGGCCCTGGCGCACCTGCTGTATGGCATCAACGAGTCGGGCGGCTTCATCCAGCTGACCGGGGAGGTGGGCACCGGCAAAACCACCGTGGTCCGCACGCTGCTGTCGCGCGTCCCGCATCACGCCGATGTCGCCGTGATCCTGAATCCGCGGGTCACGCCCGTGGAATTTCTGCTCACGATCTGCGAAGAGCTGGGGGTGAGCATCGCCGAGGCCGATCGCGACAGCGTCAAGCAGATGGTCGATGCCCTGAATCGTCGCCTGCTAAGCGCCCATGCCGAAGGCAGACGCATCATCGTGCTGGTGGATGAGGCGCAGAATCTGTCCATCGAAGTGCTGGAGCAGGTGCGGCTGCTGACCAATCTGGAAACGCCCACTCAAAAGCTCCTGCAGATCATCCTGATCGGCCAACCCGAACTTCGCGAATTGCTGGACCGGACCGATCTGCGTCAGCTCGCGCAGCGCATCACCGGCCGCTACCATCTCAAACCGCTGTCGCGCGAGGAGACCAAGGGCTATGTGCGCCACCGGCTTGCGCGTTGCCGGCGCGGCCGACGAGATTTTCACGCGCCGGCGCGCTGCGCGAATTGCACCGCTGTCTCCTCGGGCATCCCGCGGGTCATCAACGTGGCCTGCGATCGCGCGCTGCTCGGCGCCTATACCCAGGATGTGCGGAAAATAACACCGGCTTTGGTGCGGCGCGCGGCAGGCGAGGTGTATGGACGACATTTCTGCACCACGCTGGTTGGCCTGGCTCGCCGGATCGATCG
Source organism: uncultured Gammaproteobacteria bacterium (assembly GCA_963831765.1). Lineage (GTDB taxonomy): Bacteria > Pseudomonadota > Gammaproteobacteria > Steroidobacterales > Steroidobacteraceae > Bog-1198. Next base: position 2,370,828 of record CAWHRH010000003.1, on the reverse strand, counting down.
GACTCTTGGCGCTCTTGGGTGCCCTCATGGCCGGCTGGCAGCTGCTGTATCGGCAGAATTCGCCGCTCAGCAAGGCCAGCCAGGCGGCCATCAGCACCGTCTCCCCGTCGCCGCTCCCCACCTCGGTCCCGGCGGGCGATGCGCCACCCGCGCCGGCGACGCCGCGCCAAACCTGCGGCGCCCAAGTTGGTGCCGGTCAATGCCCTGCTCGCGGGCAGCGAAGCCGATACCACCGACGCAGCCGCGTTCCGCCGATTGTTGTCGCTGTGGGGAACAGCCATGGCCGACGATAAGGACCCCTGTGGACAGGCCGCAAAGTCCGGGCTCGCCTGTCTGGAGCAGCGTGGTTCCTGGGCCCAGGTGCGGGCGCTCAATCGTCCGGCCATCTTGACGCTGTTCGATGATCGCGGCCAGCGTCACCGCGTGGTGCTGTCGTCTCTGGAGGACGAAACCGCCACGTTGGACCTGGGTGAGCGTCGCGAGAAGGTTTCCATCGATGATCTGTCGCGGGACTGGTTCGGTGAATTCACCGTCGTTTGGAAACCGAAAACCCCGCGCACCCGGCAGCTGTCCGTCGGCATGCAAGGCGACGAGGTTCGTTGGCTGCGCCGCAGCTTGAACGCCTTGGGCGGCGGATCCTCGGATCCGGAGCACGGCGATGTCTACGATCAGGAATTGGCGATCGCAGTACAGAACTTCCAGCGCGAACATCGGCTCAACGTCGACGGGATCGCGGGCGTACAGACTCAGGTCGTGCTTGATACTGCGCTGGCCGAGCCCGGGTCGCCCTTGCTTCAGGTCAGTGCGCCGCGGGGCGGGTGACAAATCCATGTCCTTCATTCTCGACGCCTTGAAGAAATCGGAAATCGAACGGCAACGGCAGACTGCTCCGGGCCTCATGGAAACGGGCGGTCCGCCGCGGCGTGCCCGCTTTCCGCTTTGGGCGGTGCTGCTCGCCGCGCTGCTGGGCGTCAACATCGTCGTGTTGATGGTCCTGCTCAGAGAGCACGGGGCGCCGGCGGTTGCCGCGCTACCAGCGATCGTTGCACCGGCCCCTGACGATAAGCCCGCCGCGGTTTCAGACCACTTCAGTCCCTTAGGGCAAGCACCCGTGTATGCGCCGGAGATTCCGGTGCCGCCCGCCGCGAGCTCGGACGGCGCCGCGAACCACCCTTCCGTCCAACATCCCGCAGCGCATGCCGCCCCGCGCCGGACTGACCCGCTGCTCAGCGAGGCTGATGCCAGAGACGACAACGTGGAAGTTCTGCCCTCGATCAATGAGATCAATTTGACGGGCGCGCAGGCGCTGCCGGAATTGCACCTGGATGTTCATGTATTATGCGACCAAGCCGGCCGATCGCTTCGTTTACATCAACATGCGCAAGTATCACGAGGGCGGCGTCCTGCAGGAAGGCCCCATCGTCGAGCGCATCCGGCGCGACGGCGTGGTGTTGAACTATCAAGGCCTGCGCTTCGTCCTGCCGCGCCAGTCATGATTCGTTCGCTCGCGCCAGGCGCCGCAGAGCGGCTCCCGTCATTCGGTAGTTGATCCACGCGGCATCCGCCTGGGCGCCCAGGCGTTCATAGAAGTCGCGAGCCGGCCGGTTCCAGTCGAGAACCTGCCATTGAAAGCGCCCGCAGTCGCGCTGCCACCGCCAATGCCGCAAGGTAGCTCAGCAGCGATTTGCCGATGGCGCGGCCGCGAAAAGCCGGGCGCACAAATAGATCCTCGAGGTACAAGACCCGGCTTGCCGAGAAAGGTCGAGAAATTGTGAAAAAACAGCGCAAAGCCTGCCGGCTCGCCGTCGAACGCGGGCAATGACCGTCTCGGCGCGGGGCGTGGCTCCGAATAGCGCCTGTTGAATAGCGGCCTCGGTGGCGATGCTTTCATGTCGTAGCTTTTCGTAGTCGGCGAGCTCATTGATCAGCGACAGCATCAGCGGCACGTCCGCCGGCGTGGCGGGTACGATTTCAAGACGGCAGCGTACGTCATGAGTCGCCCGAAGTGGGCGCGTCGGGCCCGATCATGCGATGATAATCCCATGCGCAAGATATTAACGCTGACCATGAGCGGTTTGGTGACCGTTCTGCCGCTCGCCCTGACCGTCTATGTGATCTGGTGGCTGGTGAACACGGTCGAGGGCTGGCTGCGCCGCGCCCTGATTGCACTCGGCGTGGTCAGTCCCGAGCATTATTGGCCGGGCCTGGGATTGATCGCCGGTTTCCTGCTGCTGCTTTTCGTCGGCAGCGTGGTGAACGCCTACGCCGGCAAGATACTGCTGAAGTACTGGAATGATTTTCTCGGCCGGATTCCATTCGTCAAAACCCTGTACGGCGGATTTCGCGACGTCCTGAGTCTATTGCCGTCCGGCAGCGGCGAGAAGCGCGATTTGCAGCGTGTGGTGCTGGCGCGATTCGCCGACGTCCACGCCATCGGATTCGTCACCCGCGAAGATGTACCGACGGTGCTGCTTGGCACACGGCGGCCAGGACTGGGTGACCGTTTACTTTCCCATGAGCTACGCGTTTGGCGGCTACACCATTTATCTGCCGCGCGACCGTGTCCAGCCGCTCGATATTTCCGTCGAGGACGCCATGCGTCTGGCGATCACCGCGGGCCTGACGGCAGCCGGCAACCGCACCCATCCGTAATTGTACGAGATTGATTCGTGGTCAAACACGCATCAACGATTCTCGTTTTGGGGTTTGCGATGGCGCATGCCGCGGCCGGCTTCGCCACCGCGGCGCCCCGCCACGACGACACCCCACGAAGCCGGCAAATATCAGGTCTGGCGCGCGGAAGCCGTACGCGCGCTCAGCTCTCGAGTCGGACGCCAATTCCCTGGCGACGGCGGCGGCGCTCAGCTTCACCAATGGCTACCCCGCGCCCGCCACAGCCTCCACGGCACTGCAATTGATCGCTCGCGCCAGCGACCTGGCGCCGGAAAACGCCGCCATCGCCTGGCTGCGAGCTGCAACTCTGCGCCGCAACTTCAACTTGCGATACGCGCGACGCCGCCACCGTGCTGCGCTGGATCGATCCGGACAATAGCGCCGCCTGGATGGCGCCATTGGCCACCGCCCGCAAGGATAAAGACACGGTCGAAGTCGACAGGCTCCTGTCGGATATGGCGCGCGGCACGCGCTTCGATCTTTATTACAACCAGATCATCGTCCTGATGTTTGACGCCTTGAGCGCGGCGCGCCGTGAGATTCCCGGCAGCGTTGCTTCCTCCGCGCGGGCCACGTTGGCAGCGTTGTCCGCGATGGTGAGCACGGAGATCACCCCGCGCTTTTCGCCCTTGATCGATGCCTGCCGCGAATCGGCGGCCGCGACGGAACGCCGCGACGATTGCATCAAGCTGGCGAAAATCATGCAGCGGGGCGATACCATCATCGTGCAAATGGTGGGCTTCGGCATCGAGAGGCGTTTCGTTGCGCCCGACAGCAAGGAAGGCAAGAGCCTCGCGGAGCGCAGCCACCTGCTCGAATGGCGCGTATCGGCCGCGGGTAAACTGGACGAGTCGATTTTGCCCTGGACGCAAAATGCGCGCGTGCAAACGCGCTTGTCGGAAATGCGCCTGCGGCCGCGTGATGGAAGATGTTTGCATAGCGCTCCTGCGAGATCACAAAATGGCGATCGAGCCAACGGAGAAACAACCATGATCGAACTATATTATTGGCCGACACCGAACGGCCACAAAATAACCCTGTTTCTCGAAGAGACGGTCATGCCGTACACGATAGTGCCCGTCCACATCGGCAAGGGCGAACAGTTCAAGCCTGAATTCCTGGCCATCTCGCCGAACAACCGCATGCCGGCCATCGTCGATCACGCACCGCGGGAACGCGGCGCGCCGATATCGGTATTCGAATCGGGAGCCATTCTCTTGTACCTGGCGGACAAGAGCGAGCGTTTCATCCCCAATGAAGCGCGCGGGCGCGTGGAGGTGCTGCAATGGCTGTTCTGGCAGGTGGGCGGACTGGGGCCGATGCTGGGACAGAATCATCATTTCAGCGGGTATGCGCCTGAGAAGATTCCCTATGCCATCGAGCGTTACGTCAACGAAACCAATCGTCTATATGGGGTGCTGAACAAGCGGCTGGCGGACCGCGAATTTGTCGCAGGCGCGTACTCAATCGCCGACATGGCGTGCTATCCCTGGATCGTGCCCTATGAGCGGCAAGGACAAAAACTGGAGGATTTTCCGCACCTCAAGCGCTGGTTCGAAGCCATCAGGGAGCGCCCCGCCACCGTGCGCGCATATGAGCGCGGCAAAAGCCTCAGCACCAGCACGACCATGAGCGAGGAGGCCAAGAAGATTCTTTTCGGGCAAACGGCGCAGACGATCGCCAAAGGCTAATCTGATTTCGCATCGTGCGCCTTGAACCAGGCCAGCACGTACGCCGCTTTGTCGATGAGCAGGCTGGGACGGGCGGAAATGTCATGCGAGGCGTTGGGAACGCGCACCAGCGCCGTATCGATCTTGCGCAGCTTCAGCGCCTGATAGAACTGTTCCGCCTCGCTTGACGGCGTGCGGTAGTCAGCCTCTCCGGTCATCAGCATGGTCGGCGTCTTCACGTTGCCGACGTAGGCCAGGGGCGATCGCTTCCAGTAAGCCTGCATATCGTCCCAGGGAAATTCTCCGAACCAATAGCGGTAGAAGAAATTGTTCATGTCGCCGGTGAGCACGAAGCTGGTCCAATTGATGACCGGCTTCACGACCACGGCCGCGCGAAAGCGGTCCGTGTGTCCGACGATCCAGGCGGTGAGCACCCCGCCGCCGCTGCCGCCGGTCACGAACAAGCGCTGCGTGTCGATGTAGCCGCGGCCGATCACGGCATCGACGCCCGACATGAGATCATCGTAGTCCTTGTCCGGATAATCGTGATGAATCAAATTGCCGAATTCCTCGCCGTAGCCCGTGCTGCCGCGCGGATTCATGTACAGCACGACGTAGCCTGCCGCTGCGTACAGTTGGATTTCCGCGGCGAAGCTCGGCGCGTACATGGCGAACGGACCGCCGTGAATTTCGAGCACGAAGGGATACTTTTTCGCAGGATCGAAGCCGGGCGGCTTGACGATCCAACCCTGCATTTTGCGGTGATCGGCCGATGAGTCGAAATTTATCTCCTCGAGCGCACCCAAGGTGCGCTGTCCGAGCAGATTCGCGCTCAAAGAACCGAACGTCGTGATGTCGCGGGCCGAGGTTCCGGTGGCGATCACCGGCGGAGATGTTGCGCTCGCTTTGGTAAAGGCAAATCGCCCGTTCGGCGCGATCGAAAAGGATCCCCCTGAATAGGGCCGCGTGACATCGCTGCCGCCGACACCCTCGGCAAGCGCGCGCATCTTGCCCGAAAGATCGATGGCCGCGATTTTCGCGGTGCCATGATCATCGTATTGAAAGGCTATCTGCTTGGAGTCGCCCAGCCATCTTGGCGACGTCGCGTCCCGGTCGAGTGCAGCGGTGAGAGAGTGCGAATGGCCGCCGTCGCTGTCCATCACGTAGAGCTGCGTTGCCTGATAACCCAGCTGCTTGTCGTCGAAGCCCAAGTAGGCGATGTGTTTGCCATCCGGCGAGGGTACGGGGCGGCGGTCGGGCCCGCGCCGGTCGGTGAGCGCGTGAATCGAACCATCCGACAGATCGACCCGGTAAATCTCGCTGTCGAGGGGATCGTAGTCGGCATCCGCCCGGCGATTGGCGCTGATCAGCACACCGCTTCCGTCGGCGGTGAACGCCGGTGGTCCCTGATGATCGAAATCGCCCGTCGTCAGCTGCCGCGCGGCGCCGCCGTCCGCGGAAACGATGAATAGTTGCGTGAAGGTATTCGGCAGATAGCCTTCGCCGTCGGCGCGGAACACCATCCTGTCGATCAGCTTCGGCGGATCCGCCCATTTGACGTTTTTGGGCGCCTCCGGCAGTTCGACCTTGAGCGGTTTGCGTTCCTGCGGCACGGACATGGTGAAGGCAAGCCAGCGGCCGTCCGGCGACCACGCCAGCGCACCAGGGCGTTCGGTGAAATTGCTGATGGCCGCTGCGACGCCGCTCGCCATCCAGTACATGAAGAATTGGGTCGATCCGTCCGGCGCGCGCGCGAGGAATGCGATGCGCGTGCCGTCCGGGGACCAGCGCGGTGCGCCGCTCGCGGTGGCGCTCGAAAGTGGGCGTTCGTTCTTGCCATCGGCCCCGACCAGCCAGATGCTGCCGCGCGGCCGATCCGTCTTGATATCGTAGGCCATTCGCACATAGGCGATGTTGCGTCCATCGGGCGAGACCTCCGGATCCGCCACCCATTGCAGATCGAAAACATCGAGCGGTTTGAAAGCCGGCTTCGGCGCCTGCGCGACAACGGGTGCGGCCAGGCAAAGCAGCAGCACGGCTGCAGCCAAGAGGCTATTTCTTGCCGGCGACCCAGCAACGACGTTGATGTTCATCCACAATCCCCACGGCCTGCATGAAGGCATAACAAATAGTTGATCCGACAAACTTGAATCCCTTTTTCTTGAGGTCCTTGCTCATCGCGTCGCTGTGCGGCGTCGATGGGGCGATGTCGCCGAGATGGAGCGGACGGCGGCGCAGCACCTTACCATCGGTGAACTGCCAAATGTAATCGCTGAAAGACCCCTGCGCCGCGCGAATCTCAAGGTATGCGCGCGCATTCAGAATGAACGCATCCACCTTGAGCCGATTTCTGATGATGCCGGAATCTTGCAGCAGCCGGCGGCGCTTGGCCGCGTTGTAGCGCGCCATCAATTCGGCATCGAAATCATCGAAGGCCTTGCGGTAGGTCTCGCGCTTGCGCAGGACGGTAATCCAGCTCAGGCCCGCCTGCGCGCCCTCCAGGCACAGCATCTCGAACAAATGCGGGTCGGATCGAACCGGGACGCCCCATTCGGTATCGTGATAGGCAACGTAAAGAGGATCCTCGGGACACCACGCGCAACGCAATTTGCCGTCGGCATGGCGCTGCGCTTTCAGTGTTCGACGGTCGACGCCGCTCGCCATCAATCGCGATCAGCGCGATTTGGCGGCGATCACCTCGATCTCCACCAGAGCACCGGGCGCTGCGAGGGCAGCCACCTGCACTGCGCTGCGGGTGGGCAGGTTGGGTTGATCGGCTGTGCCGAAGAATTGCTTGTAACCTGCCATCATTCCGGCGAAGTCCATTTTATTGTCCTTGGCCGGATCGCCCACCAAGAAGACGGTCATCTTGATCACGTCGCCCATGGTGAGACCCAATCTTGCCAGCGTGCCCTTGATCGACGTTAGCGCGGCGACGGTTTGAGTCTGGGTGTCGCCGAAGGCCGGCGGCACTGCCCTTCGGCGCGTCTTTGTTAACGGTGGGTCCGAGCGCACCGCTCAAGAAATAGGTGTCCGTCCCGGCCTTGACCGTGACCGCCGCGGAAATGGGGAAGTCGCTGCCGGCCAACGGCAATCGCACGACTTTCTGCGAGTCGGCCGCGAACGTGGACGACCGCCGCCGCACAGGACAGAACACTCATGGCAAGAATCAGGCTGCGCCTTTTGCTAATGCTGGACATCGTATCCCCTAGTTTCGTTAGTAAGAAAAAATCGCATCGCGTTAAACGTGCAATCGCACGGCATGTCGCACTTTATAGACCAATTCGATGCAATCGACGCCGCGGGTGCGGCGCGCTGCGCTGCGGATCTCATGCATGAGTTTGAGCAAGACGCGGGTGTTCAATTCCGGAGTCAGGCTCAACCTGGGTTCGAGCCCGAGATGCAGGACCGCGAACCGTTCATGCGCCGAGCGCACGAACACCGCCACGCCGATGGGCCGTCCGTCCTCGGAAACCGCGAACAGGGTTTGCACGCCCTCGATGTCGCCGACGCGAATGCCCAAACCGCCATCTTGTTCATAAATTTCAGGCACGCCATAGGTGTCGATCGACTGCTGGATACCCAGCCGTACGCGATGTTGGTTTATGTTGAAAAAGAGCAATTGCTCCAGGGCAGGCCTAAGTTCCGCAGCTAATTTGGACGTGATGCTGATTGCTTCGCCCACCGATCCCCCAAGCTACCGCTCCCCGTTTGAGCGGCCAGTCACAGAACTGAATTGACGCAGTGCAACAGAGGTTGTCTGTAGCCTGAGACTCCGTATCGTATAGCGTCGCTCACGGAATGACACTAGCCTAGTCCGGGGCGTCCTCAGGGTTGCTGCACTGCAGTACTGTTCCCTTGAATTTGGACTTGTTTGAAAGGAAACAATCGGTGCTAGCTTCTGACGAAGAAAGCGCGGCTTTGGATGCGCTGAAGTTCAGCCTCGCCAGCGATATTGTCGAGTTGGTCGTGCTGACCACCGACCAAGCATTTCTGCAGACGCTGCGCGAGGCGGTAGGCCCCACGCGGCGCCTATGGCACGTCCCCTCCGCCGACAAAGTCAGCGACCTATTGGTCGCCGGCCAGGTGGGCATCGCTGTGCTCGACGTCCAGGCGCTGCAGGACACCGCGAACCTGTTTGTCGGACAAATCAAACGGCAATTCCCCGACCTCGTGATCGTGGTCGCGGGACGCCGCGACGATGAGATTGTGCTCACGGGTTTGATCAGCTCCGGCCTGATTTATCGCTTCATTCATAAGCCCATGTCTCCTGCCAGGGCAAAATTATTCGCTGAAGCCGCCATCAAAAAGTTCGACGAACAGCGCCGCCTCGAGGCGGAATCGCCGGCGCGCGGCCGCGCTTCGCGCGCGCGAAGCCGGTGGCTGATCGGCGGCGCCGTCGTGGCGCTGGCGGCAATCGCCGCCGTGACATTCGTCCTGCGCCGGGCCGGCGACGACAGCGGGCCGCCCTCGGCTTCGGATGCCGCGAGACCTGCAACGACGGCATCGCCGCTGTTGGCGCGCGCCGCGGCTGCGTTGGCGGCCAACAATCTTACCGAGCCCAAGGGCGACAATGCGCTGGAACTCTACCTGGCCGTGCAGGCTCAAAATCCGGCCGATCCGAATGCGCGCGCCGGATTGGCTGAAGTGCACGAGCGGCTCCTGGCCCGCGCCGAAAATGCGCTGCTCGAGGAACGGCTGGATGAGGCGGCAGCCGCGATCGAAACAGCGCGCAAGTCGGGGGTTGAAGGCGGCCGGATCGCATTTCTGACCGCTCAGCTCGCAAAATCACGCGAGCAAGTGAAGACGGCCCAGGCGCGCATCCAGGCGCAGTCTCAGGCCGCGGCGCAGTCTCAGGCCGCGGCTCAGTCTCAGGCCGCGGCTCAATCTCAACCCCAGGCCCGTGCGCGCACCGAGCCTGCGCCGACGGACAAGGTGACGCCCTTGCTCAATCTCGCCACGCAGCGCATGAGCGAAGGCCGCTTGATCGACCCGGAGCGCGACAATGCACGCTTTTACGTTGAACAGGCGTTGAGCATCGATCCCAACAATGAGGCGGCACTGAATGCAAAAGGCGTCCTGGCGACACAGTTGATCAGTGAGGCGCGAATTGCCATCGACCGCCGGGATTTCGCGCATGCCTCGTCCTTGATCGATGGCGCAAAAGGCATCGCACCCGCGGCGAGTATCGAATCGGCACAGGGCCTTCTAACGGGTGCGCACCGACGCGCCGATACCGATGCGTGGACCTCGTTGTTGACGAATGCGAACGAGCGGTTATTGCAAGACAGGTTGATCGAACCGGCGAACGACAACGCCAAGTACTACTACCTCACGCTGCGGCAAATCGATTCCGGCAACCCAGCCTTGGCTTCGTTGCTGCAGGATCTTGGATCCCGCTTGATCGCCAAGGCGCGACGCGCGCTCATCCTTGGGCAAATTGATGCGGCCAAGAGCTGGTTTGATGAGGCAACTTCGATCGGCTTTGAGTCAGGCGATGGCGGGGCGGTACGGCACGATCTGGATACCGCTCTCGCCAAGCAAAACTTCATGACGACCCTGATCCCCACCAACCAGCTCACGCTTCTGAAGTCGGTGCAGCCCAACTATCCTGAAAAGGCTCTCGCCGGCAAGATCGAGGGATGGGTGGACGTGGAATTCACGATTGCCGCAAACGGCAAGGTGCAGGACGCCGCGGTACACGCGAACAGCGTTCCCGTCGTGTTCGACGAGGCGGCGGTGAAAGCCGTATCGCAGTGGCGTTACAAGCCGTTCCTGCGAGATAACAAACCAGTGCCGGTGCGCACCGAGATTCGAATTCGCTTCGCCTTGTCTTGAGATTGCCTACCCGAGCGGGCGGTCCTCAAGCCGCGGAGCTGCGCGCGGCCGATGAGGCCGATTCCTGGGCAAGTGCGCCGATTTCGGCGCCGAGGCGCAGATCGTCGACCGCGCCGAATGTATGCTTGCGCACCATTCCGTGCTTGTCGATCAACACCAGGCTCGGCGTGCCGCGCATCTTGTACCGCTCCATGGTATGTGGAATCGGACCGTTGGCATTGGACTGATCCAGCCCAATGGGAAATTTCAGCCGATATTCGTGGATGAAAGCCTTGAGCACCGCGGTGTTGAAGGCATCGTGATGTTCGAATGTCGTGTGCAAGCCGATGACGGCGACGTCGCTCGGCGCGAAGGTTTCATAAATTCTTTGTGCCTGGGGCACACCATGCGCAATCGAGTTCGGGCAAAGCACCTGAAACGCGGCGAGCACCACCACTCTGCCGCGCAGTCCCGCGAGCAACAGGGCGCGATCCGTGTTGAACCAAGCCTGCACCAACAACTCAGGCGCGGTGTACGTTGCGGTAGTCATAAGTCACGAGCACGCCAAACCCGATTGCACACCGGGGCGCGCATGTCCTTCAAAGGTTTTATCAAAGATAACCTTAAATTGCGTTGGTTGGAAGCGAGGGAAACTTAATCCCGCCAACACTAGTGCTCGATGATGGCCCGCTCCGCCTCTATCTCGGTGACCGCCCAGTTGCTGACGGTGGCTTCGTAAATGGCGAGCTCCTGCAGCAAATCTTCGAGAGGCTGCGCTTTGCCCATGGCAAAGCCCTGCCCGTAGTCGACCCCGAGATCCGCCATGCGCACTCGCAACACGTCGGTCTCGACGTATTCCGCGATGGTTTCCATGCACATGACTTTTGCGAGCTGCGCAATGGCCTTGATCATCGATTCGGAGCGCGCGTTGCTGATTGCATCGCGCACGAAAGCTGCCGTCGATCTTGATGTAGTTGACCGACAAATCCTTGAGGTAGGCCAGCGAGCTGACGCCCGTGCCGAAATCGTCCAGCGCGAACTGGCAGCCCAGTTCCTGCAGCGTGCGCATGAAGACCTGCGCCTTCTCCAAATTGCCGATCGTCGCCGTTTCGGTCAATTCGAAGCACAGCACCCCGGGCGGCAGGCTGCTCTCCTTCAGCTGATCGACCACGAAGCCCAGGAAAGATTCGTCCTGCAGCGATTGGCCGGAGAGATTGATGGCAAAGCGCGCGAATTCCTCGCCCACCGCCGCGCTGTGCTCGCCGAGCAGCTCGCACGCCCGGCGCACCACCCAGCGATCAACCGTCGGCATGAGCTGGTAGCGCTCCGCCGAGGAGAGGAATTTGCCGGGCGGAATGATTTCGCCGCGATCTTCCGAGCATGCGGATCAACAGTTCGAAGCGCGGCCGCCCGTAGTTGCCGCGCAGCGGCAGGATGGGCTGGGCATCAAGGCGGAAACTATCGTTGTCGAGCGCGTCGCGCAGCTTGCCGATCACCAGGATGTCCGTGTGGCGGCGGATGATGCTTTGGTCGGAATCCTGGAACATCTCGACACGATTGCGGCCGCGGTCTTTGGCAGCCTTGCAGGCGATTTCCGCGGTGGCCAGTGCGTGCGCGAGCGGGTTGTCGGAGCGGCCGATTGGCGCAACGCCCAGACAGACCGATACCTCGAAGGAGCCCTGGCCCGCACGCGGCACGATGCTCTCGGCGGCGGCGCGAATCTGTTCGGCGATCGCGCGCGGCCGATTCCATGTTGGAATTGGGGATCAGCGCCGCCAGCCGATCCCCTGAAATGCGCGCCGACAGGGCTGCCGGCGGCAGCGTCTTCGCCATGCGGTCTGCGACGCTGACGATGACGTCATCGCCCACGTGCATGCCGAAGGTTTCGTTGATGACATGCAGCCGATCGATGTCGAGATACAGAATGATGTGCGCATCGGCAGCGCCCGAGGATGCGAGCAGGCTGGTGGCCTGCCGCTCGAAGGCCTGACGGGTCATGAGCCCGGTGCTGGTGTCGTATTGCGACTGGATGATGCTCGTGGAGCGCTTGGCCAGCATTTCCGCCACGCGCGTTTGCTGGATGTCGAAATCCGGCGCGCTCGGCGGATTGAACAGGGCGAGCACGCCCATGACGCGCTCCGAATGGTGGCGTATGGGGCAGGCCAGAATCTTGTACGGCGCGGCCACATCGCTCGCGACCTTGGAGATGTGATTGACCACGATGGTGCGCTGCTGCATCTGCATCCATGCCATCAAGTGATGTTGAGCACGCATCAGCGGCTCGGGCGACATCGGCTGTCCGCTGCGCGTCATGGATACGGAGATGTTTTTGTCCGGCACCCACAATGCAGCCAGGGCGCAGCCCATGCGGTCGAGTCCGGTCTTCAAGATGAGCGAGAACTCATCGGTGTCGCTCGACACCGATTGATTGGACGAGATTTCCATCATGAGCTCGAGATCGCGCTCCTTGATGTTCAAATCGCGTTCGCTGGAACCCAGTTTTGCGCGCAGTGCCAGTTCGCGCCGCAGGCACTCGAGTGCCGGCTGCACCAACTGACGCACCGTCTGCAGCGGCCGCGGCTCGATCTGCGTTCCCGACAGCCGCACGATGAGACTGACGACGCCCAGCAGTTCGATGTGCTCGCCGCGCACCGCAAAGGCGTACACCACCCGGTCGGCATCGATGGTTCTCGCGACGCCGGGGAATTCAGCCTTATCCGACAGAGCGTTCGCGATGGCGTCGTTGATGAGCTCCGGCTCATCGCTGAGATCCCAGCTCGTCCGAGGCCCAGACCAAATTGGAATATCCGTCGTGCACGACCACGCCGCGCAGGCTCGGCATGAGCATGCGCAACAAACGGCCATAGGGGTCGAACGATGCGTCGGAGGCGGAAGTCTCGACGGCGTTAGACTTGATATCCAGCACTGATGCTATCTTTGGCGGGTTCGTGGGTTTGAATTCACGAATCAATGTGCTGGAAACCCTGCTCAGCAGCCTTGACGAGTGTCGCAGTTCAACGCAAGAAATCGAGCTGCCCGCGCACCAACTTGCGCATAATTACCGGAAAATTGACAATAACCGGAGGATCCTGTGATGTGGATCCCGATTCGCCCTTCAGTGCCTGCGCGATCGCGTCAATAATCTGAGCAGGTAGCGGCCTCCCGGGATGCGCACCAGGCGAAATACCCTGCGCCAAAAGCGGCGGGCATCGGCATCGATCCTTGCCAGCGGCAGGCTGTCGTAAAGAGACCGGAGAGGTTCGTGAACGATCGCGCCGGCGCTCTTCACCGTCGAAGATCTTCCGCCTGAGGCGAAAGTCAGCTGCGCCGAGTCGGCATGCCATTCGATGTCGAGCCCCTGAATCGGCGCTGCACTGAAGGCGTCGGCGGCGCCAGGGGCCGCGTCCTCGAGAAAGATGGAAATCTCGTGTGGAGGCGAGCTGTCGAGCCGCCACGCACCATTGCCGCAGTCGGTTACCGAAAATACACCGGAAAAATTGCGTCGCATCTTTACGTACATTGCCTCATCCTACCTAAGACACTGCGACGTTGGGTTCGATTACATGGACGAGCCGATTAATCTTCTACCAGGACAGGCCTTGAGCAAGGGCGGCAGGCCGCGGCTCGACTATAGGGCTGTGGCCGCGCTGGCGTTTCCCTTCATGGTGAACAGCGCCGTGCAAGCGGTGCTCAACGCCACCGACACCTGGTTCATCGGCCGCGTCTCTCCGGCAGCCACGGCCGCTATCGGCGCGGTGTACTGGCCGGTGCTGGTTTTCGGATTGCTGTTCGGCGGCGTTGGCCTTGCGGTGCAAACGTTGGTGGCGCAGGCCTATGGCGGTCGCCGCTACGCGCGCGCCTCGCAGGCGACCTGGACCGCGCTGTGGGCCGCATTGTTCACCGTGCCGCCATTCTTTTTGCTTGCGATTGGCGGTTCCAGGATTTTCGCGCCGTTCGGCCTGCCGCAGGGAATAGAGCACATCGCACTGACCTATTGGTACCCGCGCATGCTCGGGGGCCCTCTTGGCGTCGCCGTGTGGGCGATACTGGGGTTTTTCAACGGCATTGGCCGTCCCACCGTCACCTTGCGCATATTCGTCGTGGTTGCGGCGATCAATGCGCTGTTCAATCAACTGTTCATGTTCAACCTTGGCATGGGTGTGGCCGGTTCGGCATGGGCGACCAATGCCGCGCAGCTGCTCGGCGTCGTGGTTGCGCTCATCTGGTTCCTGAACGGCCGGCGATGCGCAACGCGTTATCGCTCGCACCTGACCTGGCGATTTCACGGACGCGCGCTGTGGCGTCAGGTGAAATTGGGTTTTCCGATGGGGCTGCTGATCGCCGCGGATATTCTGGGCTTCGCGCTGTTCCAATTGATGCAGGTGCGTCTCGGCACGGTCGATGGCGCATCGACGCAGATCGTCATGATGCTGACTTCATTTTGCTACATGCCTGCGGTGGGCATCGCGATGGCAGGCACCACGTTGGTCGGACAAGCCATCGGCGCGCGACCGAAAGGATTGGGCGTTCAAGGTCGGCAACGGAATCATTTTGATCTGCACGCTTGTACATGGGCGCCATTGGCGTGCTGCTGGCGGCGATAGGACCCTGGATGCTGCCATTTTTCACGAACGCAGCGGACCCGCAGGCGGCCGCAGTGGTCAGTCGAGCCTGCGTCTTGTTGTGGATTGCGGCGGGATATCAATTGTTCGACGGCCTCAATATCAGCAGCAGCGCCAATTTGCGCGGCGCCGCCGATGTGCGGTTGCCGGCGGTCATGGTGCTTTCCCTGTCCTGGTTGCTGTTCGTGCCGCTGGCGCACAGTCTGTCTTTCGCGCCGCACCAAGGATGGGTTGATTGGCTGCCGCAATTCGGCCTCGGCGCGGTCGGTGGGTGGTTCGCGGCGTTGATCTACATCCTTTGTCTTGGGTGTAATGTTGTTGCTCCGCTGGCGCTCGGGCGCATGGCGGCGAATCGAACTGCCTCTCAACTGATGAATACTCTTCGCCGGGTCGCCTGTCACGCTGCAAGAGCCGCCGTGTTCGGATTCGCGGCTGTGTCCGCGCAGGCTGCGTCGACGCTTCCCGCCGGGGTGACACAGGCTCTGTCGGCCGGGCACGTGCCTGAAAGTGCCGTCAGCTTCGTCATCGTCGATCCGGATACAGGCCGGCTGGTGCTCAGCCACAATCCGGATACACCGCGAAGCCCGGCTTCCACGATCAAGACGGTCACGACCTTTGCCGCTTTGGACATGCTTGGCCCCGCCTTCACCTGGCAGACACGCGCCTGGCTGCACGGCCAGGACCTGATCCTCCAGGGCGGCGGCGATCCGTACATCACGCTGGAGCGGTGGTGGAGCTTCGTGCAACGCCTGCGCAGTACGGACTTGAAATCCATCGCCGGCGACATCGTGATCGACGATTCGGCGTTTTCGCTACCGCCGGAGGATCCCGGTGTCTTCGACGGGCGGCCGAATCGCACCTACAACGTGCCGCCGGACGCATTGATGGTCAATTTTCAGTCGGTCGAATTCCGGCTGGCCGCCGATCCCGAGTCCCGCCGCGTGGCAGTGACAGCGAGTCCTGCGCCGATCAATCTCGTCATCGAGAATCACGTCCGCTTCGCCACCGGCCGCTGCGAGGGCAGGGCGGGCAGAGTCGACTTTCAGGTGGCTTCGGCAAACTGGGACAGGGTGGTGTTTTCCGGCGCGCTGTCCCCGCATTGCGCGCCGCAAAGCATTGCACGGGTACTGCTTCAGCCGGGCACCTACGCGTTCGGCACTTTCGTCGAGCTGTGGAGGCAATCCGGAGGTGAATTCAGCGGCGGGTTGCGCATCGAACCCACGCCCGCCGATGCCGAATTGCTGGCCACATTCGATTCGCTGAGCCTGGCTGAAATCGTGCGGCTGACCAATAAATACAGCAACAATCTGCTGGCGCGCCATCTATTTCTGACCTTGGGAATGGAGCGCTTCGGCGGTCCGGCCACGTTGGAGAAGGGCGCGCTCGCGATCGCCGACTGGGCCCGCGAGAAAGGATTTGATTTTCAAGGCATGGAGATCGACAACGGATCCGGGCTTTCGCGCAGCGCGCGAATTTCCGTGCTGCAGTTGGCCAGAGTCTTGAGCGCCGCCTACCACAGCCGATTCGCGCCGGAATACATGGCTTCTTTACCCTTGGCCGGCATGGACGGCACGTTGCGCTCGCGCATGAAGCAGACACCGGCGGGTTCAGTTCGCCTCAAGACGGGACATCTCGACGGCGTCAGCGGGGTCGCAGGATACGTGACCACGCCGGGCGGCAAAACCTACGTGCTGGTTTCATTGGTCAATCATGCCCGCGCGGACTTCGGTGCCGGCGAACCGGTGCACGCCGCGCTCGTCGCCTGGATCCTCGACAATAATCGTTAGGACCCTCAAGGCAGCTCCATTTCCCAAAGAACCGCCGTCACACTCCTTGCGCAGCCATACGCCAAAACCGACATAACGGAAGGATTTTCGCAATCGCCTGCGATACCAGGCCCCGGGACGTATGCGCACTGCCCGATCGGTGCGGCTTTGATCGCAGTTCTCGCGCCAATC
Organism: uncultured Gammaproteobacteria bacterium; assembly: GCA_963831765.1. Lineage (GTDB taxonomy): Bacteria > Pseudomonadota > Gammaproteobacteria > Steroidobacterales > Steroidobacteraceae > Bog-1198. The sequence continues at coordinate 2,354,088 of CAWHRH010000003.1, read as the reverse complement.
CTGGGTGGTCAACGCCGACACGTATAGCGCCGCCCGCGTCAGCCGCGCGAAATTCGCCATGGCTGCGCGCCGCCTCGGCGTCCGACAAATACTGCAGGACGTCGTAGCACACGACGAGATCATAGGGCTTTCGCGGCGTGAAATCGGCGATGGAACCCTGCACCCAGCCGTAGCGCCGGCACAAATACCCGCTCGCCTCGAGACCGGTGTAGCGGGCCCGCGGCAAAAGCTTGGCAAACGGCTTGCGCAAGAGCCCGATGCCGCAACCGGCGTCGAGAATGCTGCGAACGGGAATTTCGCACTGCTGCAAGGCTGCGGCGATGATCGATGCGCGAGCGCGCATTTCGGCGGCGCTGACGACGCGCGTCGCCGGATTCAAGTAGAACTTGTGAAAAAAAGCCGCGCCAAAATTGTTCACGGGCGCCGCAGCGTGTACCTTACGTGGTTTTTTCATACCGAGGTTCGCCATGTTCGAGATGGTCCTGCGCCATAACCCAGGCGTCATGATAGTGATCTCGATGGCCCTGTGCTCATCCGCTGCGCCGTCGGCCGCACAGTCTTCGCCCGCATCCGCTGCCGGCACGCCCACCATCGAAGCGAAAACCTCCGCCATGAATCACATGCCCGGGTTTTTGCCGCTGCACTGGGAGGCGAAGACCGGCAAGGTGTACCTGGAAATTCCACGGCTCGACGTGGACATGTTGTACCTCGACTCGCTCCCCAACGGAACCGGATCCAACGATTTGGGATTGGACCGCGGGCAGGTTTCCGAGGCGCGGCTGGTGCGTTTCGAGCGCTTCGGACCGCGAATTCTGCTGGTTCAGCCCAACCAGTTTTTCCGCAGCTCCTCGCGCGACTCCTCCGAGCAGCTGGCGGTGCGCCAATCCTTTCCGGAATCCATACTCGCCAGCTTTACCGTTGCAGCTGAAAATCCGCCGGACAAAGGCCGGGGCGGCGGGGCGGTATTGGTCGATGCCACGGAGTTTTTTCTGCGGGATGCGCACGGCGTGGCGGACGCGCTGGTGAAGCAGGGAACTTACAAACTGGACGCCTCGCGGTCCGTGATCGCCATCGACGCCACCAAGGTGTTTCCAAAGAATACCGAGGTCGAAGCCATCCTTACATTTGCGTCGGACGCGCCGATCAAAGGTTCCCTCGTCGGCGAAGTCACGCCGGACGCCCATGCAATGACTTTGCGCGAACACCAGTCGTTTCTTGAATTGCCGGGCCCGGGGTATACGCCGAGGCGTTACGATCCGCGCGCCGGTTATTTTCAGTTCGAGTACCGCGATTATTCGGCCGCTCTCGGAGAACCGCTGGACCAACGTTTCATCGTGCGGCACCGTTTGATCAAGCAGGATTCCGCCTGCACCCAAGCATGCCCGGCGGTCAAGCCGATTCAGTACTACGTCGATCGCGGCGCGCCTGAACCCATTCGCTCGGCATTGGTGGAAGGCGCGCGTTGGTGGGATCAGGCCTTCCAGGCCGCCGGGTGGGCGCCCGGCACTTTTCGCGTCGACGTGCTGCCCGAGGGGGCGGATCCCATGGATGCGCGCTACAACATCATCCAGTGGGTACATCGATTCACGCGCGGTTGGTCCTATGGCTATCCGGTCGCGGATCCGCGCACCGGCGAGATCATCAAAGGCAACGTGACCCTGGGCTCGTTGCGCGGCAGACAGGACTACCTCATCGCGGAAGCGCTGCTGTCGCCCTATTCAGCGGGCAAAAAAATGTCGCCCGGGAACGATCCGATGCTGGCGATGGCACTGGCGCGCACCCGGCAGCTGGCCGCACACGAAACCGGGCACACCCTGGGATTGGCGCATAACTTTGCCGCGAGCGCGTATCCGCACGCGCCATCGGAATCCGTATCCGTGATGGATTACCCGCATCCGTGGATAACGCTGGGCAAAGACGGTGCCTTGGACCTTTCCGGTGCCTACGCAGTCAATATCGGCATCTGGGACAAGGTGGCGATCAACTATGGCTATCGTCAATTCGCCGATGGCTCGAACGAACGCATCCAACTCGATGCCCAATTGAGCGATGCCGCGAAAGCCGGCCTGTTCTACATCACGGACGAGGACGCGCGGCCGCCGGGCGGTGCGCACCCCAAAGCTCATCTTTGGGACAACGGCCCGGATGCCGCCGACGAGTTGGTGCGCATCATGACGATTCGCGCCGCAGCCTTGGCCCGTTTTGGGAATAACGCCATCCCCGAGGGCACGCCGCTGTCGCAGCTCGCCGAGACGCTGGCGCCGCTCTATTTAATGCATCGCTACCAATGCGAAGCGGCCATCAAGTTGATCGGCGGCCTGGATTATCGATACCAGCTGCGCGGCGACGGCCAAATGAATGCGTCCATTGTTTCCGCCGAGGAACAAAAGAAGGCGCTTCGCGCCGTGGTAAGTACCTTGTCAGCACAAAATCTGACCCTGCCGGAGCCCCTGTTGCGGCTGCTTCCCCCAAAACCGCCGGGCTACGAGCGCACGCGCGAGTCGCTGCCTTCCCAAACGGGAGTCACTTTCGATCCGATCGCGGCGGCGGAATCTGCGGCTGATCTCACCCTGTCCTCGCTGTTCAACGCACAGCGGGCCGCACGCATCGTTGAATACAATGCCCGCCTCGCGGGAGCCCCGAGGCTGGAGGAGGTGATCGAGACAACGCTTGCCGCCAGCCGGCCCGCGCGCGCGACGCCGAAGACCGCCGAGCGCGGGCTCATCGGACAGGTGCAGTCCGCCATCTACGCGCGAACGGTGGAGGCCGTTCTGAGCTTGGCCGCCGATCCCAAAGCATCCGTCTCGGTGCGCGCGATCACGAGTGCGAAACTGGACGACATCAAGCGGCATGCCGATTTGAATTCGCCGATCGAGGCGTATCTGAATCATCGTATCCAGGAGTTTCAGAGCGATCCGAAAAAATTCCTGGCGGCAACGCCCGTGGAAGCTCCGCCGGGGATGCCCATCGGCGAGGAGCCGTGACTTTGAAGGGAGATGCTCATGCGCGTGCTATTTTCGCTGCTGGTCTCATTCACCCTCGGCGGCACGGTCGCGGCCGGCGCGCCGGACGCCGGGTGGTCCGCTTACGGCGGTGACGAGGGCGGCACCCGCTATTCGCGCCTGACGCAGATTACGCCGTCCAATGTCGGGCAACTGCGCGTGGCCTGGACTTTTCGGACCGGCGAACTGGGACAGGGCGTGAAGGACTGGAGCCGCTCAGCCTTCGAAGCCACCCCGATTCTCCACGACGGCACTCTGTATTTCACCACCAGCAGCACCGACGTCGTCGCGGTGAATGCCGGCGACGGAACACTCCGTTGGCGTCACGACAGCCAGAGCCGCAAGGATTTGCACTACTCCGACGGCGTATCGCGCGGCGTGTCTTTGTGGGTGGACGAGGCGAGTCGACGCGAAGGCGGCATGTCATGCGCGCATTTATGCCCCGACGCTGGACGCGCCGCTTGCTGGCGCTGGATGCGGCCACCGGCAAGGCCTTGCGTGGATTTCGGCGATCACGGCGCGGTGAATCTGCTCAAAGACGTTCGCTCGCAATTCAAGGAAGGGCGATGAGTGGCGCAACTATCTCGTCACCTCGCCGCCCGCGATCCTCGACGGCAAGGTGATCGTCGGCTCTTCCATCGGCGACAATCGCGCGGTGCTCGAAGAACTCGGCAGCGTTCGGGCCTTCGACGCGCGAAGCGGCAAACTGGTTTGGAGCTGGGATCCCATTCCGCGTGATCCATCGAATCCCGTGTTCAAGGAGTGGAGCGCGGAACGGGTGGCGGCCGCCAGTGCCGCCAATGCCTGGGCACCGCTGTCGGTGGATGCCGGCCGTCATCTGGTGTTTGCGCCCACCGGCTCGGCCAGCCCCGATTTCTTTGGGGGCGAAAGACCGGGCGATAACCGGTGGGCCAATTCCGTGGTGGCATTGGAGGGCGACACCGGTACGCTCAAATGGGGACAGCAGTTGGTGCACCACGATATCTGGGACTATGACGTGGGCTCGCAGCCCACGCTGGCGGATCTCATGCACGATGGCAAACACGTGGCGGCGGTGATTCAGGCCACCAAGACCGGCTTTCTGTACACCTTCGACCGCGACAGCGGCGCCCCCATTTTCCCCATCGTCGAAAAACCCGTGCCGCAGGACGCGGTGCCGGGCGAGCACCCTTCGCCCACCAGCCCTTATCCGACAGCACCGCCGGCGCTGACGCGGCAGACGCCGATCACGGCGGACGACGCCTGGGGCGTCGCGTGGTTCGATACCCGCGCCTGCCGCAAGCGCATTGCAGGCTATCGCTCCGAGGGCATGTTCCAACCGCCCGTCAATCAAGGACTCGCTCATGCAGCCGGGCAACGCCGGCGGCGCCAACTGGGGCGGCATCGCCTTCGATCCCAAGCGCCAACTTGCCGTGGTCAACACCATGAATCTGCCGTTCGTGGTTGCGCTCATTCCGCGCGCCGAGCTTCACGAGCAGCGAGAGTCGGAAGAGCTACAAGGACTTCGAATTCGCGCGTCAGGAGGGGACGCCCTACGGAATGCGCCGCACGGCATTCAAGTCAGCTCTCGGCATCCCCTGTGTGAAGCCGCCATGGGGCATGCTCACCGCGGTCGACATGGAGCATGGCACCATCAAGTGGCAGGTCCCCCTGGGCGACGCGCCATTCATTCACCTGAACATCGGCATGCCGGCGCTCGGCGGACCCATCGTCACCGCGAGCGGCCTGATGTTCGTCGCCGCCAGCCTCGACGGCCGGATGCGCGCCTTCGACAGCGACAGCGGCAAACTTCTTTGGGAGGTCAAGCTGCCGGCGGGTGGACAGGCCACGCCCATGACCTATTCCATCGGCGGCCGGCAGTATGTGGTGATCGCCGCCGGCGGCTACAAGAGCGATTCCCCGCGCGGCGACTACGTCGTCGCCTACGCGCTTCCCAGGTGAAGACACAGCGCTGCCTGAAGGCGCGAACTTAGCCGTGCGCGCGGCGGCCGCCTGCGGTGCTCGACGGCGCTCCTGGCGCGGGAATCGCTGCTGCTCCTGGCTGCGGTCGATTCCGAGCGTCGAAAGTGCGCGATCAACTTCGTCAGGCCGGTGGCCTGCGCGCTCAGCGCCTGCGCTGCCGCGGTATCTTCTTCGACCAGCGCCGCATTCTGCTGCGTCATCGTGTCCATCGACGTCACGGCCTTGTTCACCTGCTCGATCCCCGAGGCCTGCTCGCGGCTCGAGCTCGCGATCTCCGCCATGACGTCGGTGACCTTCTTCACGCGCGTCACGATCTCATCGAGCACCTTGCCCGATTCGTCCACCAGCCTGGTCCCCTCGTTCACCTTGCCGACCGAGTCGTGGATCAGCGCCTTGATCTCCTTGGCCGCTGCCGCGCTCCGCGAGGCGAGGTTGCGCACCTCGGATGCAACCACCGCAAAGCCGCGTCCCTGTTCGCCGGCCCGGGCGGCTTCCACCGCCGCGTTCAGCGCCAACAGATTGGTCTGAAAGGCGATCTCATCGATCACCCCGATGATATCGGCGATCTTCTTGCTCGCCACGTTGATCTCGCTCATCGCGGCCACGGCTGAGCCCACGACACGGCCGCCGCGCTCGGCCTGCTCGCGCGCCGCTATCCGCCATCTGGCTGGCGTGCGCCGCGTTGTCCGCGTTGTTCTTGACGGTCGAGGTCATCTGTTCCATCGAGGAGGCGGTCTCCTCCAGACTGGCGGCCTGCTCCTCGGTACGCCTGCTCAATTCGAGGTTGCCGCGGGAGATCTCCTCGGCGCCAAGCTGTACCTCGTCGTGAGGTCTTGGTCAAACCGTCGACGACTTCCATCATGGACTGGATCATCGAATTGACCGATTCGGCGAGCGCTTTGAAGTGACCCGACTTGTCGGTAACATTCACTCGCGACCTAAGATCACCCGCGACGGCGCGCTGCACGACCTGCATCGTTTCAGCCACGGTCGTTGCAACGCCGCCGATCAGTTCGTTGATGCTGCGCGTCAGCAGCTCGAGATTGCCGGTCTTGCCGTTCACACCGATGCGCCGATCGCCCGCGCCGCGAAGTGCCGCCTGGATCACATCCTGGGATTCGTGCACTGCGCTATCGAAGGCCCGCCCCTCGAGGATGATCGGCGTGATTTCGCTCGCGAACTTGACCACCTTCCAGGGTTTGCCATCCTGCCCGATCAGCGGATTGAAACTGGCACGAACCCAGACCTCGCGACCGTTCTTGCCAGCGCGCCTGAATCGCCCCTGCTCGTGCTGACCCGCGCGCATATGTTCCCAGAGGGCCCGATATTCCGGCTCCCTCGCGGTCAGCCGGATCGACGAACAACTGCTACGGCTTTCCGACGTATCTCCACCAGCGTGTAGCCGAACATCTTCAAATAGCCGTCGTTTGCCGCGAGCACCGTGCCGTTCATGTCCAGCTCGATGACGGCCTGCGACTTGTTGATCGCCGCATAAAGAGACTCGAGCTCGCGCAGTCGCGCCGAGTTCTTTAGCCAAGTCCTGCCCCCCAAAGCCGTTTTAATGGCTGCCATGAGACGATCCTAAAATTTGATCGGGAGCTGAAAACTATCGGCGCAGCAGACGGGATCTTGAGCAAAACCGGGCGGTTTTCTAGAACTTCGCCTAGACCCCCGCGCCCACGACGACCTCGCTGGTGCGAAGATCCGGGAACAAATCTCCTGCACTGCATTGCCGGTAAGCCGTTGTTGCCGCCGGGAGGCGTGACCCTCCTGACTGAAATGTGTCAATCGCAAGAGGAATGCTTTTCAGGTTGTTACCCGGTCCGGCATCATAGGTCGCTCACAGTTCCGCGGCGAGCATTAAATCGGAATCGTCCTGCGTGTGCTGCGCTTGCAATGTGCTCAGCTTTTCCTTCCACAGTTTGTAACGAAGGCGTTTATCGTTCATCGTTGGATCGCCAGCGAATTCACCCTCTCGACCCCGAAGCCGACGGCGGCGACTGGCGGCTATCGGGGAGGTCAGGGCGCGGGTTGATATTCGATTGAGGCGAGAGTAGCTTGCCTTTTCGGCAAAGGTCTAAGTGGAATTGAGCTCAATACCATAGGGGGAAATATGCGTGCGCTACGGACGGCCTTCATGGTCGTCGCATCGATTTCTTTTATCGGGCCAGCGGCCGAGGCTCAGCAAAAGCCGCTGTCGGATTCCGAATACATTACTCAAGCTCTTTCCGCAGCGCCCGAAGCTGTCGCGAAGAGAGCCGCCGTCGTTCGGATGGAGGCAGATGGGAGCATGCGTTCTTTGCGCAGTGGCGATAACGGATTTACATGCGTGATTATGGGCACGGACAAAATGTGCAACGACCGCAACAGCATGGAATTTGTCCATGCCATGATGAAGCATTTGCCGCCGCCCAAGAAGGTCGGGATCTCCTACATGCTGGCCGGCGACGAAGGAGCGAGCAATACCGACCCATTCGCCAGTGGCAAAACGGCGGACAATCATTGGATCGTCACGGGCCCTCATATCATGGTGTTCGGTCCTCCGAGCAAGGCGTTGGGTTACACCGAGGATAAGGACCCCGATCCGAATAAGCCCTATATGATGTGGGCCGGTACGCCATACGAACATGCGATGATTCCCGTCGCTCCCGCGAAGTGACGGGGATCGTTTAAAGAATTTCGTTCAACCATCCATGCGCGGTCGACCGACGCACGTGACTGGTGTCGTCGGTCGTACCGCTCATTCTGCCGAACGGCAGCTTCCGCGAAAGTATATCGATCTGTAGAACTCCCCGTATTGGCCGCCTGCAGCCTGATCGGCTGTGCTGCCGGTGTCGACCTATTCTGTTGAAAAACTCGCTTTCCGTGTTGAGGTGATTTTCCAGTTTTATGGAAATGCAGCCGAAAATATGAGGAAAGCACGACGTGTGGCTGACTGAGAGAGATTCAGGGCGGAGATCGTCAAGAGCGGCTGTTCCCTCGAACCAAGGAAATTGCAGGGTTTCTACAGCGCTACGATTTTTCCGAGAAGGCGCGCTACTTGCCTTCTCGCCATAGTGACCATGCCGCTGGCAACGCGACGAGCGCGTAGAGGCTCGAGATTATCGTCAATGGGAATCCGCCTCCTTCCGTTGCGTCGGAGAACGGCAGCACGTTGACTGCAATGTTGTGCCCGGCGTGCGCCAGCATAACGACGGGTAGGCTGTCGCCCGTCCTGATATACAGCCAGGCATATAAAATGGCTATTGCGACCATGCGCAGGAGCGATCGCGGCGCGTTGTTGAGAAAGGCGGCGAGCGGTTGACTGGTCGTCAGTTCGGCATTGAGGTGCCAGATGCCCCAGATCACACCGAGGACGATGGCGGCCCTCAGCGCGCCAGCGCGCTTCTGCAACAGGGGTTGCGCAAACCCGCGCCAACCAATCTCTTCGCCGATCGATCCCGCCAGCAACGATCCGACCGCGCCCACAGGCGCCATCCAAGTCGTGACCGGCCAGTGGGGCGGGAATTCACCGCCTTTCACGTCAACGATGAAATGCGCCACCAGCATCAGCAAGAGAGGGAATCCGACGACCAGCACGTACCAATGCACGCCCACGCGCCATTTAAAAAGACTCGTGCGCAGCGCCACCGCGCCGCGTCCTCGCCACAAAGCGATCGCAATGAGCGCCGCCAAGAGCGGGGAATAGCTGATCAGTGGGACTTGCCATGCGAAGTCCTTCAATATGTTGACGTGGTCGTGGCGCAGCCAGAGAACGCTGCCACCGGTGAGCGCGATGAGCGCAAGTAGCCAGGCAGCAAATTGCGGATCGATGCCCTGAGGCGCGCGTTCCATAGTCCCAGCGCCCGCGCCAGCTCGCCTCACTGCACTACCTTCCCGCATCGATATCCTTATCCACTGTTCTGCATCCCGCCTAGCGCACGCTCATCTCGGGCGACGCCGCGACTCGATCATTTGAACTTACATTTTGCGAACAAATGGGGACTTGGCTTCTCTTTTGGGAGCCAAAATCGCGTCAACCTCCGGCGGATCTATTGCAATACGAATATTCTCCGGTTTGCCAAAGACACACCTGATCGGTGCGACTGAATCTGGCAATTTTCGTAGAGTGATACCTCGACACTTTTCCTCGAGTAAGTCGAGAGATTTGTTCCACTCACCTGTCGAGTTGGAGCCCGAATCGGAGTTCATGCGGATAGACTATCGCACCTAACGAATGTCTGCTTTACCGACGGCACTTCGGCACATCGAATGACCGAAAGTGGGCCGACTGCCGCCAGATGAATCGAACCGTTGAGCAGGAGGCGGCAGTACCACCATTACAGCGTGTCATTAAACCCCTTCGTCGCCGGTCTGCTAAGGATGAGACATAAATTGCGCTCCGTACTGGTGGCCTCCATCTTGTCTGTTCGGTTCGCGGCCGCTGCAAGTGCTCAGACCCGCCCGGTGGTGCTCGAGTTGTTTACTTCGGAGGGCTGTAGTTCTTGCCCGCCTGCGGAAGTCATCGTCAATGAATTGGCGCAGCGGCCCGACGTGCTGCCGCTGTCGTTCCATGTTGACTATTGGGACGACCTGGGGTGGCGGGACCGCTACTCGCTCGCGAGCGCGACGGAGCGGCAGCGCGGGTACGCTCGGACCTTGCGACGGTCTTCGGTTTACACACCGCAAGTGGTCATTGACGGCTCGCGCGACATCGTGGGCTCGCAGCGCGGTGCTGTGATGCAAGCCGTTTCCGGGTTGCGAGACGGGGTTTCGACTTCCGTGTCCGTGAGCGGCGGGACTATTCAGATACACGTGGGCGCCGGATCCGACGCAGCCTCCGCCGATGTGTTACTGGTCGGCTATTTGCGGGAGGCAACCACGCCCATCGGCCGAGGCGAGAATTCCGGTCGCACCCTCAAGGAGTCCAACATCGTTCTCTCGCTGAATGACCTGGGGCGTTGGAACGGAAAGCCTCGTGACTTTCAACTGAGCGCGCGCAGCCTTCCCGAGAAAGTCACCGATATTGCCGTGCTCGTTCAGTCAGCGGGTCAAGGCTCGATCCTTGGTGCGGTGGCCCGACCGATTCGCTGACCGCCCAGGGCCGCACAGGTCTCAATTTGGAGCTGTCGGAGCTGCAGAGAATCGCACGAAGCGACATCGAGTTCGCCAGTTGCGACGACGACGCAATAAACAACGGTCTCTCTCGGTCCTTTAGTCATGCACAATCAAACGGATGTGACGGGATGGTTGCGGTTCTGGCTTGCACGGTTCGCCTTCGTGCGTTCACTCGCGGACTTTTGGAGTTCGCTGGCTCAGAGACTTGCTTGGCCCTATGTGGAACTGATCATTCGTCTCTGGGTCGCAAAGCTATTTTTCTTCTTCGGCATACAGCAGCTCATGAATTGGACGGCAGCCCTACAGATTGCCAATGAGGAGAATCCCTTCCCGGTGCTCGCGCCGACGGTATCGGCGTACTTAAGCACAGGCGCCAACCTAGTTTGCGCGATCCTTCTTGCGCTGGGTGCCATGACGCGCTATGCGTCGGTCCCTCTGTTGATACTCGCGGTCATCACGCAATTTCGCTTTGAGCCCTTCGACACTCAGCTGTTTTGGATCGCGTTGTTTTGCTGGTACGTCATCCATGGCGCCGGTCCTATTTCGTTCGACCATCTGTTGCGTCGAGGCCTGGCAGACAGCGCGATTCCACTCATTCCACATGCGATTCGGTTCTCCCGATGGCTAAGGTACTCCGGCACGCCGTGCTACCTCGCTGCGTTGCGCCTATGGCTGGGCGCCGCGCTCCTCGTCGCCAACCTGGCGGAAGCGCGGCTGTCACTGGGTGGTAGCGTAGAGAGATGGTTGCCGCTAGACGTCGCCATGCGTCTGCCGATGGAGGCCGCACTGCTCGGCGGAACTGCATTGATATTAGGCGCCGGGACGCGATATGTCGCCTTGCTGTTGCTGCTTGGTTTATTTGCGTTTTCCGTGGTCGATCCGCGGCAAAGCGATTCGATCTACCTGCTGATGCTGCTGGCGGTACTCGTTGTACAGGGGGGCGGCGTGCTCACGATCGATGCGCTGGCGAGGCGGTGGCATAGTCGTTTTTTTTCTGTTCCGAGTAGTTGCGAATTGGCTTCGCGGAATTGGCCCCGAGTGGTGATCGTCGGCGCCGGTTTTGGCGGTTTGCGCTGCGCGCAAGCGCTCAAAGGCGCCAATGTGGCAATAACCCTAATCGACCGAAACAACTTTCATCTGTTTCAACCGTTGCTCTATCAGGTCGCTACCGCCGCGTTGTCGCCGGGAGACATCGCCATGGCGACGCGGCCAATCTTCCGAGACGCCCCCGCGACACGCCTGCTGTTAAGTACGGTAACCGGTATCGATACGGAGAAACGCCTGGTGCTCACGCAGCGTCGCGAAATTCCGTACGACTACCTGGTGCTTGCCACGGGCGCGACCCATAGCTACTTTGGCAAGGATGAGTGGGCACGCCACGCGCCGGGACTCAAACAAATTGAGGACGCCCTCGAAGTGCGTCGGCGAATTTTGACCGCCTTCGAGCGCGCCGAGGAGAGCGTGAATGAGTCGGAGAAGGCGGCGCTGTTGACCTTCCTGATCGTCGGCGGCGGCCCAACGGGAGTAGAACTCGCGGGTGCCATCGCGGAATTGGCCCGCTTTGGACTGAATCAAGACTTCAGGACCTTTGATCCGGCCGATGCGCGCATCATCCTGGTCCAGGCGGGTGCGCGACTGCTGCCGAGTTTCCCCGAGCACCTATCGGGTATTGCGCAACGCGCATTGGAGAAGTTGGGCGTGGAGATCCGACTCGCCAGTCGAGTGAATCACATCGATGAACAGGGTGTTGGGCTCGACGGCGAACGCATTGAGGCGCGAACGGTCCTATGGGCGGCGGGCGTCGCCGCATCGCCGGCCGCAACCTGGCTGAAGGTGCCGTCGGATCGGGCAGGTCGCATTATCGTCGGCGAGGATCTGCGCGTGCCGGGGATGGCCAATGTATTTGCCATCGGGGACACCATGGCCAGCAACGCTTGGAATGGCCAACCCGTTCCTGGACTGGCTTCGGCCGCCAAACAGGGGGGCGCGTACGTCGCAAAGAAGATCCGCGCTCTCATCGATGCTCGAGCCCCGGTACCCCCGTTTCGGTATCGACATCTTGGAAGTCTCGCGACCATCGGCCGGAAAGCCGCGATCGCGAACTTTGGCGTGTTCAACCTGTGGGGAGCGCCTGCCTGGTGGCTGTGGGGCGTGGTGCACATAGGTTTCATGCTGGGCGTTAGAAATCGCATAGCTACTCTTCTCAACTGGTTCTGGTCCTACCTTAAGTTTGGTGGCGGCATCCGCCTAATCACAGGCGACAAGACGTAGGTGCTACGCAGGATCAAAAAATTGCTGATTCGCCGATGCCCGCATGATGGGGGGCGGCGACTGGGCGCTATCGACCGAGGCTGTGTAAAAACAAAAACCGACCTCGCTATAAATCAATTCTGCAGAATTCGAACTTCGAAATCTCACAGATTTGAAACACGCTTGGGATTTTTGGCCCCTTTTCACTCCATTTGCAAAGGTGCCGAGGGTTTTCACACAGCCTCGACCCATTGCTGTCTCTCGTCAACGACCGCTGCCCGGAAATCAAATGTAAGGCAATTCCGGATGTGCGGCTCTAGGCTTCGCCAATCGCGTTTAGCAGCCATAAGACATTCTCGTCTCGCGCAGCACGATACGATTTACTGATCGTCCAATACAACGCTGTCTCGAAATCCTGTCTACGTGGTAGTTGACCGGTCAGCAAATGCACTTCCCGAACCGCCCTCGCCAGTGCGTGTGAGCCAGCGTCCGACTTAAATGCCGACCCTCGAAATGTGTTAATCGCAAGAGGAATGCTTTTCAGGTTGTTGCCCGGTCCGCCATCGTAGGTGGCCCACAGTTCCGAGGTGAGCGCTAAATTCCAGTCGTCACGCGCGTGCCGCGCTTGCAATGAGCCGAGCTTTTCCTTCCAGATTTTGTAATCAAAGCGTTCATCGTTCATCGCCATACCCTAGCGGAAATGCCCTGGCTATGGAACGAAGAGGTAATGAGTGCTCGCGACCCCAACGAGTCAGTCGCGACCGGCGGCTTTTTCAATGTCATCGATTCGGCGGCGCTTGCCGAGGTCCAGACGGTATGCAACCCACCCGGTTTGTTCGCGGATAACTTCGAGGCGGAACCGGCCGTAGATACTGAAGCACAATGTCATGGTGTGAACCCGTAATGACTAGCGTTTGTCCTCAGTCGACCCACTTCTGCCCCTCGCCGAAGGCAGCTTTCGAGAAGGCAAATGCGGAAAGATTGCAGAGTTTATCTTGAAATCTCGTCAATAAAGAGTTTGGCGAGAGCCGGATTTAGGGGACGATTAATTGTCGGGGTAGCCAGTTCGAAGATGATGGATTTCAACTGTTCAGTGTGCTCGGCCTCAAGCCCAATGTCGTCGCGCCCCTCAACCGTTTCGGCCCATGACTGAACGTCAGCGGCTGTCAATTGCCCAGTGACAAAATTATGCAGAACAGATTTCAGATGACTTCGCTCAAGTATCACCAGCTCCGCATCGCAGTCCCACTGAAAGCTGGAAAGCTCTTCCGATATAAACTTAATCGGCCGTCGCAAGCTCAAAAGCTCAAGAAGCAATTGTTCGCGTTTACCCATCTCGGAATTATGGCACGCGTTCGCTCAGACGAATTGGCGCTTTCGACCCGTTCCTGACCGTGGTCAGTGGCAGCTTCCGAGTGGCGAATTCAGGTACCATCGCAATCTGATCTCGCGCAGATGAGGTAAACGCCATGATCATTCATGCGTCGGTACCAGCAGACGATCCGGAGAGGGTCGCGCGCGTCATCGCCGAACTGTGGCGCGGGACATACGCTCCATTCTTTGTTGTACCCGGCGTATTCACCGCGAGAGCAGGCGATGATCGCGGCACTCAGATCGAGGTCGGCCCGCGGGGACGAGAAGCAGTTCCGGGGGACATGCAGGTAGGCTTCTGCGTCAACGCTACCCCATCACCGTACAGCGAAGTCCACCTGAATATCTTCTCGCCACTATCCGAGACCGAAATATTTGCGATTGCAAAACGCGAAGGTTGGACGGCACTGTCATGTGATCGCGGCGGCTTTTTCAAGTTGATCGAATTCTGGCTGGAAAACAAATTCATGTTGGAAATCATGAACAACCATGAATGGGAGCGCTACAAGAAGTTAGACCGCGCTGTGGGCAAGCCCAAGTAGAACTCCCGTTTGTAGCCGACGCTGAGGCGAGTTGCACAGCATCAACGCGAACTTTCGACCCTCTTCTGCCCATCGCCAACGGCAGCTTTGGAGGAACTCACGGTTTGAGAATGCTCTCGGAAACAAGTGCCGATAACGTCGTAACTTCAGTCTTGGGGAGTCGGCTTTATTGGTCAATGCGCCGGCTTCAGCATGCCATGCATGCCGATCCAGCGGACATAGGAGTCGAACCAGCCGGTGCTGGTCGTCTCCTTCGGGTACATACCGAAACCGTGTCCCCCCCGTTCGAAGAGATGGTACTCGGCCGGGCGTTTCGCCGCCCGCCAGGAATCGATCAGTCCACTTCCGGAATTGCCGAAAATCGGGTCGTCCGCAGCAAGCGCTGCGAACAGCGGGGGCGCATCGGCTGGCACCGTCACTGAAGCCATAGGGCCGTAGATAATCCCGATGGAGGCGGGCTTTGCATCCTGCCCATGGAGCGCCGTCATCAAGGTCAGCGCCGCACCGGCCGAGAATCCAACCATCCCAATTCGATCGGGATCGATATGCCATTCCTTGGCGCGCTGGCGGACCAGCGCAAAGGCGGCGCGCGCATCGGCAATCTGTGGAGCTAGCCGCGTCGCGGCATCGTCCGCGCTGGGCTGCGGCGGCCGGACGGCCGCACCGGAGAACATCCGCTGCATCGAGCGTTCGAAGCCAGGCAGATCGGCCGGCGTCTGATTCAGCCGGTATTTGAGTACGAAGGCCGCAACGCCCTTGACCGCCAGCGCTTTTGCGACATCCCAGCCTTCATTTTCCATCGACAAGCTCATGAAGCCGCCGCCAGGCGCAACAATCACAGCTGCGCCGGTCGCTTTCCCCGGTTGGGGGAGAAAAGGAGTGAGCGTCGCGATCGTCACGTTGCGAGCAAAGACGCTGCCATATTGGCGGTGCCAAGATTCCTGCGCCTTCGCGTCCGGAAGCGCTCCGGTTCCCAGCTCGATCGCATTTGGCTGGGCCGGAATGGCGATCGCCGTCATCTTGTCGCCTTGCGCCTGAACCGGCGCCAGGCTGAACAGAATGGCTATTCCAGCAACGGCGAGACCTACTCCAGATCGCAACATGATCGCGGCGATCGCATCAATCCTTCCCATCGTTTCGTTCCCTTGGGACTATTGTGCGTCATGCTAGTTCGGCCCCATAGCGCTAGCAACACTTTTGTCTGACAATTTACAGCCTACGCGATGCAATGAATTGATCTTGTTGAATTGAACGCGCTCAGCAGTGGGGTCTGGTTCACGTCACCCGTGCGGTTCAAGGCGCGGTGTCTCGCCGCCGCCGGCGCACCCCGCCATTGGCCTTGCAAATCAATCCTCCGCAAAACCAGGCATTCGAAAGACGGCGCAAGCACCCGCAGCTCGGACCCGCATCTTGACTCGATATTTTGCACACGGCGACGGCCAATGTCCGCTATCTTCTTCGCATTATTAGCCCGTCGCTGACGGCTTCTGGCCGAGTTGAGACCTTCGCCCGAAGGTTGAGCACCTATTCGCTTCCCGGAGCTGGAACGCTTTTCAAACTCACAAATTGAATTGGATTTCGGGGCTTACTCGACGGTTAGGCTCTTTGCCAGATTGCGCGGCTGATCGACGTCGGTGCCCTTGAGCACCGCAACGTGATAAGCCAGCAATTGCATCGGAATCGCGAATACTACCGGCGACTGCAGCTCCGTGGCATGCGCAGGCATCGTGATGACGGTGATGCCATCTTCGTTTTTCATCCCCGCCTGCGGGTCGGCGAACACATATAATTTGCCGCCGCGCGCGCGCACTTCATGCAGGTTCGATTTGAGTTTATCCAGCAGCTCGTTGCTGGGCGCAACGGCGATCACCGGCATGTCTTCATCGACCAAGGCCAGGGGTCCATGTTTCAGTTCCGCCGCCGCGTAGGCTTCAGCGTGAATGTATGAGATCTCCTTGAGCTTGAGCGCACCCTCCATCGCGATCGCCTGCAGCGGTCCGCGACCGAGGAACAGGGCGTGTTTCTTCTCGGCAAAGACTTCCGCCAATTCCCGTATGGTCTCATCGAGCTGCAGGGTCTTTTCCACCAGCCGGGGCAATTGCAGCAGTTGCGAAATCAATTCGCCTTCCTCGCCGGCTGCGGGCCCATTCTTGGCGAGCGCTATGGCCAGCATCGCCAGCGCGGTCAATTGCGTCGTGAAGGCCTTGGTGGAAGCCACGCCGATTTCAGGTCCTGCACGCGTGAGCAGCACAAGATTCGATTCCCTGACCATCGAGCTTTCGGCCACATTGCAGATGGTCAGCGTCGATAGATACTTCGCGCGCTTGGCATTGCGCAGTGCGGCCAGCGTATCGGCGGTTTCGCCGGACTGGGAAAGCGTCACGAACAGCGTATCCGCGGTGATCACCGGATCGCGGTAGCGATATTCGCTGGCAATTTCAACGCGCGCGGGTATGCGGCAGATCTGCTCGATGAGATAGCTGGCTACGAATCCCGCGTGGTAGCTGGTACCGCACGCGGCGATGTGCACCGCCTTGACCCGCTTGAAAACCTCGGCGGCGCCGGGGCCGAATGCCGCGTCCAACAGCTTGCCGCCGGCAATGCGTTCTTCCAGCGTTTGCGCGATGGCCCGCGGCTGTTCGTGGATTTCCTTGAGCATGAAATGCCGGTACTGTCCGCGCTCGACCGCGTCAGCCGGCAAATCGCTCTCTCGAATTGCACGCACCGCCGGCTTGCCGGAAGCGTCGAATATCTTGACCGAGCGGCGGCGCACCTCGGCGACATCGCCCTCTTCCAGAAACATGAAGCGCCGGGTCACAGGCAGCAGCGCCGCGACATCGGAGGCCGCGAAGTTTTCGTCGAGCCCCAAACCGATCACCGCCGGACAGCCCTCGCGCGCCATCACGATGCACTCCGGATCCGACTCGGAGAGCACCGCCAGCGCGTAGGCGCCGCGCAATTCGGCCACGGTCTTCTGCACAGCCCCCAGCAGACCGGCAGAGGAGGCCAGATGATGATGAATGCGGTGCGCAATGACCTCGGTATCGGTTTCCGAGTCGAATCGATAGCCCAGTTGCGTCAATTCGGCGCGCAACGCCTCGTGATTTTCGATGATGCCGTTGTGCACGATGGCGATGCCGCCCTGCGAGATATGCGGGTGCGCGTTTTCCGTGGTGGGCACGCCGTGGGTGGCCCAGCGAGTGTGGGCGATGCCGATGGATCCGTGCAGCGGCTTCGCATCGAGTGCGTCTTGGAGGGCTTGGACCTTGCCCACCGAGCGCAAGCGGGCCATATGCCCGTGATTAAGCACCGCCAAGCCGGCGGAGTCGTAGCCGCGATATTCCAGGCGGCGCAGCCCCTCCATGAGGATGGGAAGCGCACTGCGCTCGGCGACCACGCCCACAATGCCGCACATGACAACTTCCTGCAGGAAAAAGGGTGCCTAGTGTGCCCGAGACGCCCGGAGCCCGACAGGCTCCGAGGGAAATCCAGGTATTTTCCCGGCCACTCATGTATATCTATCAATACTATTTGCTTTATACTATTAGTAACTATATAGTATTAGCCTATGGACGATAGCAACGGGCGGAAGTTCCAAAAAGAGCTCAATGGGGGCCTGGTTGGCCTCGTTTTGTTGGCGGTGTTGGCCGAGTCGGATGAGGACTTGTATGGCTACGAAATCGCCAAGAGACTGGCCGTCGCCAATGACGGCACCTCCATCTTCAAGGAGGGCACCATTTATCCGGTGCTGCGAGCGCTCTCGGCCGCAGATTTGTTGACCAGCCGCATCGTACCTTCCTACTCCGGACCGCCGCGCCGCTATTACCGCATCACTGAACAAGGCCGCGGCGTGCTCGCCGAATGGAAGGCCATTTGGGGAACCACCCGGGATTTCGTCGACCGTTTCATAGAACCAGAACATTCAGGAATAGGACATTCGCCATGAACCGCAGCGCGCCACGCTCCATCGATCAGTACTTGAGGCAACTTCGCGAGGAACTTGCGGGCGCGGATGCGGCGCTCATACAAGATGCACTGTACGACGCCGAGGAATATCTTCGCGCCGAAGTCGCGGCGCATCCTGACAAATCCGAGTCCGACGTGCTGGAGTTGATCGCCTCGACCTATGGCGCGCCGGATGAAGTGGCCAGCGCTTACCGCGACACCGAAGTCAAAGTGAAGGCGGCGATGGCCACCCCGCGCAAGCAGCCGAAATCCAAGGCCGGCGCATTCTTCGGCGTCTTCCTGGATCCGCGCGCCTATACATCCCTGTTCTTCATGCTGCTGTCTCTCGCAACCGGCATCATCTACTTCGTCTTTGCCGTAGTCGGCCTGTCGCTCTCCGCCGGATTGGCGGTGCTGATCATCGGCGTGCCTTTCTTTCTCCTGTTCGTCGCGGTGGGCCGCGTCGTGTCCTTGGCGGAAGGGCGGTTGATCGAGGCAATGACCGGGATACGCATGCCGCGGCGGCCGGTTTACCAAGGAAAGGAAAACGGCTTCTGGGGCAGGATTGGCGGGATGCTGAAAGACCCACGCACCTGGACCACCATCGCCTACTTCGTTTTGATGCTGCCCATCGGCATCGTCTACTTCGTCACCGCCGTGGTCGGGCTGGCGGTGAGTCTCACGTTCATTGTCCTGCCGATCATCGCCGTCATCAGCAAAGCAGGCTGGTTCGGAGTGGACGGGATCGAGGTCTTCTCGCAGGCACAGCCGGCGTGGCTGTTCGAGACGTGGTTCGGCGTCCCGTTCCTGGCCGCGCTGGGCATCCTGTTGTTGACCTCGTTCATGCATCTGGCGCGGGGCGTGGGCCGCCTGCATGCCCTGTTCGCGAAGTCATTGCTGGTTGCGCGGATGGGGCCGGACTCGGCGGCGGCCGAACAGCCGGCCGCTCCGCTGGCGGCGCACTGAAGATCACTGCGTCTTCGCGGCTGCCCCGGCGAAGAATTTCGCAATACGTTTGGCCGCATCCGGCGCCAGCCCCTCGTTCTTGAACAGCGGCAGCCTCATGCTCAGGCCCCACACCGCCGATGTCCCGCGTTCGGCGGCGGGAACCTGCGCCGTCACGCCGAGAGTTTTCAGGCGCGACTGCGCGCGTGTGTATTCGGCCGCTGCCTGTGCGGCGTCGTTCCGGTAAATCCTAACCTCCACGGCCCTTGCACGCGAATTTCGCGACCTGATCAAGGAATTTCAGGGCGTGACGAAGTAGTGCGCGGCGGATCAGCCCTTGGGCTTGGCTGAACCCTTACCCATGGCGCGTTCGATGATCTGCGCCTTTTCATCGTCCGTGATTTTGACCGGCCGCTCCCAGTCTTCCACCGTGACCTGCTTGGAGCGCTCCAGGGTGAGTTTGCCCTCCGGGGTGCTCTTCGCAATCGTCGAACCCGCGCCGATCGTGGCACCGGCCCCGATCCGCACCGGCGCGATGAGCATGCTGCCGGAACCGATGAAGACGCCGTCGTCGATGAACGTGGGCCATTTGTTGGCGCCGTCGTAATTGCAGGTGATCGTCCCTGCGCCGACATTCACATTTTTCCCGACGCGCGAGTCGCCCAGGTAAGTCAGATGATTCGCCTTGGACCCGGCGCCGATTTCGGTGTTCTTCACTTCGACGAAATTGCCGATGTGGACTTCGCGATGCATGACGGTGCCGGGGCGGAGACGCGCGAAAGGACCGACGCGGCAATCCTGCGCCACGACGGCGCCGTCGATGACGCAGTTCGCGAGAATTTCGGTGCCCTCGCCGATCGTTGATTCGACAATGAGGCAGTTGGGTCCGATCTTGACGCCTCGACCCAAGCGCACGTTGCCGACCAACACCGCGTTGACGTCGATGAACACATCGCGGCCCACCTCGACTTCGCCGCGGATGTCGATACGCGTTGGGTCCGCCAGGGTGGCGCCCGCCAGCATCAATTTTTCCGCCCGGGCTCCTCTTAAAACCGCTTCGACCCGCGCCAGCTGCAATTTATCGTTGACCCCGGCGACCTCCTGCGGGTTGTCCGCGGCGAACGCCGCGACGCGATGGCCGGCTTTCACCGCAAGCGCGATCACATCGGTCAGGAAGTATTCGCGCTGCGTGTTATCGCTGCGCAGGTCCAAGAGCCATTCGCGCAAACGTCCCGCCTGCGCGGCCATGAGACCGGAGTTGACTTCGCGGATCTGCAATTGCGCTGCGGTGGCGTCGCTCTGCTCGACGATCGCCGCAACCCGGCCTGCCGAATCGCGCACGATGCGCCCATAACCGGTCGCATCGTCGACATTCACCGACAGCACGGCAAGGGCGCCCTCGGCGGCCGCCGCGACGAGATTGGACATCGATTTCGTCCCGATCAGGGGCACATCGCCGTACAGCACGAGCACGACATGATCGTCCGGTATCACGCTCATGGCCTGCATCACGGCGTGCCCCGTGCCCAATTGTTCGGCCTGCAAAATCCACTCGACGACTTCGTCGGCCAGCGCCGCCTGCACCTGCGCGCCGCCATGCCCGTAAACCACGTAGGTGTTGTCAGGATTCAGGGCCCGCGCGGCCGTGATCACATGTTTGAGCAGCGGTTCACCCGCCAATAGCTGCAGCACCTTGGGCAGATCGGAGTTCATCCGCTTGCCTTTGCCGGCCGCCAGTATGACCACCGAAAGCTGCATTAGACCTCCCTGCGGGCCACGGGGAATACCTAGGATAGGCTAACGCCTGTATTCACAGGCCCTTAGTGTTTCTTGCGCAGCTGTTCTATCGCACGAATCTGCGCGATGGCGCGCAACAGTTCGGTTTCCGCCTCGGCCAATTCAACTTTATCGGTTCGTTCCCGCACGGCATCCTCGGCGCGCTGCTTCGCGGCCCGTGCCGCCGCTTCGTCCAGATCGCGTGCGCGGGCGGCGGTATCGGCCAGCACGGTCACGAGATGTGGTTGAATTTCCAGCATACCACCGCCGACGTAGAACGCCTGATCCTCGTGACCTTCGGTTCGCACGCGCACCACGCCCGGCTTCAATGTCGTGAGCAGCGGCGCGTGCCGCGGGTAGATGCCGAGCTCGCCCTGCGAGCCGGGCACGAACACCATGCTCGCTTCACCCGCGAAAATCTCGCCTTCGGCGCTGACGATGTCGACGTGAATGGTATCGGCCATGATGCTCTCTGGTTCAGCTACTGCAGCGTCTTGGCTTTTTCCACCGCTTCTTCGATGGTGCCGATCATGTAGAAAGCCTGTTCGGGCAGGTGATCGTACTCGCCGGCGATGATGGCCTTGAAGCCCCGGATCGTGTCCTTCAATGGCACGATCTTGCCGTCCTGCCCGGTGAAGACCTTGGCGACGTTGAACGGCTGCGACAGGAAGCGTTGAATCTTGCGCGCGCGATACACGGTGAGCTTGTCCTCTTCCGACAGCTCGTCCATGCCGAGCATCGCAATGATGTCCTGCAGTTCCTTGTATTTCTGCAATATCGCCTGCACGCCGCGGGCAGTCTGGTAGTGCTCCTCGCCCACCACGAGAGGGTCGAGCTGGCGACTGGTGGAGTCCAAGGGGTCGACGGCCGGATAAATGCCCAAGGAAGCGATCTGACGCGACAGCACTATCGTGGCATCCAAGTGAGCGAAAGTCGTTGCCGGCGAGGGATCGGTCAAATCGTCCGCGGGCACGTAGACCGCTTGAATCGAAGTGATCGAACCCTTCTTGGTCGAGGTGATGCGCTCCTGGAGCACGCCCATTTCATCGGCCAGCGTCGGCTGATAACCCACCGCCGAAGGCATGCGGCCGAGCAGCGCCGAGACTTCGGTGCCCGCCAGCGTGTAGCGGTAGATGTTGTCGACGAAGAACAGCACGTCGCGGCCCTTGCCGGAAGCCTGGGTTTCATCGCGGAAATATTCCGCCATGGTGAGGCCGGTGAGCGCCACGCGCAGGCGGTTGCCCGGCGGCTCATTCATCTGCCCGTACACCATGGCCACTTTGGAATTGCTCAAATTGTCCTTGTCGATGACGCCTGACTCGATCATCTCGTGATAGAAGTCGTTGCCCTCGCGGGTACGCTCGCCGACTCCCGCGAACACGGACAATCCGCTGTACTGCTTGGCGATATTGTTGATGAGCTCGAGCATGTTCACGGTCTTGCCAACGCCGGCGCCGCCGAACAGACCCACCTTGCCTCCCTTGGCAAACGGCGCTATCAAATCCATCACCTTGATGCCCGTCACCAAGAGTTCCTGGCCGCCGGCCTGTTCATCGTAGGCCGGAGCCGGGCGGTGGATGGGCAGGTACTCTTTGACCTGCACAGGACCCCTCTCGTCCTGCGGCTTGCCCAGCACGTCCATGATGCGCCCCAACGTGCCGGCGCCCACCGGCACCACGATGCCCTTGCCGGTATTCGAAACAGCGAGTCCGCGGCGCAGGCCCTCGGAGGGGCCCATGGCGATGGTGCGCACCACGCCGTCGCCCAGCTGCTGCTGCACTTCGAGGGTCAAATCCACGTCGTCGAGCTTGAGCGCGTCGTAGACCTTGGGGATCTGGTCGCGCGGGAATTCCACATCGATGACCGCGCCGATGATTTGTACGATTTTGCCGCTGGACATTAGATTACCCTCTTGAACTTTTCATGGCCTTCGGCCAACTGCTAACGGGGTTGCTGCGCAACCCCGTGTGATAGCGGCGCTGCGCGCCGGTAGAATTCATATTCATACGGCCGCCGCGCCACCAACAATTTCCGAAAGCTCTTTGGTGATCGCGGCCTGGCGGGCCTTGTTGTAAATGAGTTGCAGCTCGGCAATGAGCTTGTCGGCGTTGTCGGATGCGGCCTTCATGGCCACCATGCGTGCCGCCATCTCGCAGGCGACATTCTCGACCGCGCCCCGGTACACCTGCGCCTCGATGTAGCGCATCAGCAAACCGCCGAGTATTTCCGTCGAACTGGGCTCGTAGATGTAATCCCAGTGCTCCTGCAGCTCGCCTTCGTCGATGGTCTGCAGGGGCAGAAGCTGCGCTATCGTGCTCTTCTGCGTCATGGTGTTGACGTAAACATTGTTTACCAAGTGCAGGTGATCGATCTTCCCGTCGCGATACATATCCAGCATGACCTGTACTGAACCGGCGAGATCCTGCACATGCGGCTGGTCGCCAAGGCGCACTGTCGAGGCGACGATTTCGATGTCCTTCAAACGACGAAAGTACTGCAGCGCCTTGGCGCCGATCACGCTCAAATATACCTTGGACTGCTTTGCGCGGGCCTCGCGGATCACGCCCAAGGCGGCCTTGAACAGATTCATGTTCAACGAGCCGCACAGGCCGCGATCGGTGCTGATCACGATGATGCCGACGGCGTTGGCCGGATTTGCCAGATTCATCGGATGCTGATTTTCGAGCTTGAGGTCGCCAACGTGGCCCACCACCTTGACGTGGCCCACCAGCTTGCGAATCTTCTCCGCGTAGGGGCGCGCCGCGCGCATGCGGGTCTGTGTCTTGCGCAGCTTGCCCACCGCCACCATTTCCATGGCTTTGGTGATCTTCTTCGAGTTCTTGATACTCGCTATCTTGCCGCGGATTTCTTTTGCGCCTGCCATATAGGTTCTCTTACAGCGTCGCGAAGAACTCGTCGCAGCACTTCTTGAGAGCCGCTTCGACTTCCTTGGTCAGATCAGGCTTGGCATTGATGCTCTTCAGTAAATCGGCGTAACTCGAGCGTGCGAAGGACTGCATGGCCGCTTCGGTTTCCACCACCTTGCGATGATCGAGCTTGTCGAAGTAGCCGTTGTTTCCGGCGTACAGCGACAGCGCCATCTCGGACACGGACATGGGTGCATATTGTTTCTGCTTCATGAGCTCGGTAACGCGCAGACCGCGCTCGAGCTGCTTGCGGGTGGCTTCGTCCAGGTCTGAAGCGAATTGCGCGAAGGCAGCGACGTCGCGGTACTGGGCCAGGGCCAGGCGAATGCCGCCGCCGAGCTTCTTGATGATGTTGGTTTGCGCGGCGCCGCCGACGCGCGACACCGAAATGCCGGCGTTGATGGCCGGGCGCATGCCGGAGTTGAACAGGTCGGTTTCCAGGAAGATCTGGCCGTCGGTGATCGAGATCACGTTGGTCGGCACAAAGGCCGTGACGTCGCCCGCCTGGGTCTCGATGATGGGCAGACCGGTGAGCGAGCCGGTTTTACCCTTGACGCGGCCCTTGGTGAATTTCTCGACGTATTCCTCGTTGACGCGCGCCGAGCGCTCGAGCAGGCGCGAGTGCAGGTAAAACACGTCGCCCGGATACGCCTCGCGTCCCGGGGGCCGGCGCAGCAGCAGCGAAATCTGCCGGTAGGCGACCGCTTGCTTGGAAAGATCGTCGTATACGATCAGCGCGTCCTCGCCGTTGTCCATGAAGTACTCGCCCATGGCACAGCCGCCGTAGGGCGCCAGATATTGCATGGCCGCCGGCACCGAGGCCGACGCTGCAACGATAATGGTGTGCGCCATGGCGCCGTGCTCTTCGAGCTTGCGCACCACGTTGGCGATCGAGCTCTGCTTCTGCCCGATGGCGACATAGATGCACTTAATCCCGGTGCCCTTCTGGTTGATGATGGTGTCGATCGCCACCGCCGTCTTGCCGGTCTGGCGGTCGCCGATGATGAGCTCGCGCTGGCCGCGGCCGATCGGCACCATGGAATCGAGCGCCTTCAAGCCGGTCTGCACCGGCTGCGACACGCTCTTGCGGAAAATGACGCCCGGCGCGACGCGCTCGAGCGGCGATTTTTGCTTGGCATTCACCGGGCCCTTGCCGTCGATGGGCACTCCCAGCGCATCGACCACACGGCCCAGGAGTTCAGGACCGACGGGTACTTCCAGAATGCGGCCGGTGGTTTTCACCTGCGAGCCTTCGGAGATCTGCTTGTATTCGCCCAGCACCACCGCGCCCACCGAGTCCTGCTCCAGATTCAACGCGAGGCCGAAGGTATTGCCGGCGAATTCCAACATTTCGCCGTAGCGCGCGTCCGCGAGCCCGTGGATGCGCACGATGCCGTCCGCCACGCTCACCACGGTGCCGACATTGCGCGCCTCGGTGGTGGACTTGAACTGGTCGATGCGCGCCTTGATCAGGTCGCTGATTTCCGATGCCTTGATGGACATATCTAAAATCCTCAGTACAAATACGATCGTTACGCCGTCAGTTCGAACGCAATGCGTTCGAGGCGGCCGAGCAATGAACCGTCGATGACCATATCGCCGGCGCGCAGCACGGCGCCGCCGATGAGCGATGAATCCGTGGCGAAGTGCAGTCGAACCGTGCGCTTGAGCTTGCGCTCGAGCGCCGCAGACAGTGCCGACTGCTGCGCAGCCGCGATCGGCGCAGCCGACG
Source organism: uncultured Gammaproteobacteria bacterium (assembly GCA_963831765.1). Classification (GTDB taxonomy): domain Bacteria; phylum Pseudomonadota; class Gammaproteobacteria; order Steroidobacterales; family Steroidobacteraceae; genus Bog-1198. The sequence goes on along the minus strand of CAWHRH010000003.1, from coordinate 2,328,539 downwards.
TGACCGTGACATCGACCAAGCCCTCGGCTGTGTCCTTGAGCGCATCGAACAACGTGGAGATTTCCGGGATGTATTCCAGCCGGTGATTTTCCGCGAGAGTGCGGAAAAAGTTCCGCCCGTGCTCGTCGACTTTGGGCGCGGCGATACCGATGACGAAGCCCGCCAAGTCCTCGCCGTTGATGGACGGATTGCCCAGCAATTCGTGAACCCGCGGATCGCGCACGACCTCGGCTCCGGTGCGCAGCATTTGCGACCATTCCGCGAGGCGCTTGTCCCCGTTCGCTTCCTGGAACGCCGCCGTGGCGTAGGGACGGGCGATGGTGGTCTTTTCAGCCATGGGCTTAGAGTTGCGCCGCGAGCTTGTCGAGCAGATCGCTATGCGTTCGCGGGTCGATCTCGCGCTCGAGAATCTTGGACGCCGCGCTCACCGCGATTTGAGCCACATCGCGCCGCAGGGATTCGCGCGCCTGCGCGGCCGCCAGGGTGATCTGCTCCTGCGCCGAGGCAATGAGTCGAGCGCCCTCGGTCGTGGCCGTGCCCTTCGCCTGCTCCACGATGTCATTCGCCCGCTGCTGGGCCTGGTCGATGATGTGACCGGCCCGCTCGCGGGCCTCGCGCATGACGGCTTCGGCACGCTCGCTCGCCTGCGCCAGATCAGCCTTGCCTTTCTCCGCGGCGGCCAGGCCCGCAGCGATCTTCTTCGAACGCTCGTCCATCGGCTCCAATATCATCGGCCACACGACCTTCATCGTGAACAATGACGAGGATGACAAATACGATCATCTGCACGATGAGCGTGAGATTGATATTCACGATCGTCTCCTGAGCAGTACCGTTACCGGCCTACTAGTGCGTCAGCCCGGCGGCGAACGGATTCGCGAAAGTGAAGAACAGCGCGAAGCCGATGCCGATCATGGCGACGGCGTCGACCAGCGCCGCAACGATGAACATCTTCACCTGAAGCATCGGTGCCAGTTCGGGCTGGCGGGCGGCGCCTTCCAGAAAGCGGCCTCCCAGAATACCGAAGCCGATGGCGGTGCCGAGTGCGCCCATGCCGAAGATGATGCCGACCGCGAGGACGGTCATTGCTTGGACGTGTGCAAAATTTTCCATTCAAATTCTCCTAGACGAAAACAAATCCGAAATCAGCGTTATCGAAGTCAAAGAAATCAATGGTGTTCCTGGGCCATTGCCAGGTAGACGATGGTCAACACCATGAATATGAAGGCTTGCAGCGTGATGATGAGTAGATGAAATACCGCCCAAACGAAAGCCAAACCGATTTGCACGACGAGCAAGAACCAGCCGCCGGCGCTGCCCAATTGCGACATGCCATGCAGGGTGAGGGCCGCCAGCAGCAGGAAGATCATTTCCCCCGCGAACAGGTTGCCGTACAAGCGCAGCGACAGTGAGATGGGCCGTGCCAGGAAAGGCACGATTTCCAGAATCAGGTTCGCGGGAATCAGCAGCACCTTGAGGACGGGGTTCTTGGCGCTGAAGGGCTGCATCGTGAACTCGGCGATAAAGCCGCCCAGACCCTTCACCTTGATGCTGTAGTAGATGATGAGGATGAACACCGTCAAGGACATCGCGAACGTGATGTTGAGGTCGGTGCTGGGAACCACCTTCAGATGCTCGACGCCGACGTGGTGCGCAGCCCAGGGCAACAAGTCGACGGGCAAAATGTCCATGGCGTTGAACAGGAATACCCAGCAAAAGATCGTCAGCGCCAGGGGGGCGAGCAGCTTGTTGGTGCCGTGAAAGGTGTCCTTGACCTGCGTATCGACGAATTCGACCAGCAGCTCGACGAAGTTCTGGAATTTGCCCGGCATCCCAGCCGTGGCGGTGCGCGCGGCAAAGTAGAAGGTACCCGCGAACAGCAGCGCGAGGGCCACTGAGAAGAACACGCTGTCCCAGTGAATGACCGAAAAATCAACGATCCCCTGCGGTTCCTTGTTCGACAGGAACGTCAAGTGGTGCAGGATGTATTCGTTCGCAGTGGGGGTTTGCTCGGCTGCCATTTAGCTTCTATCTGTTCCTAATCGCCTCGAATCAAGTACTTCCCGAAATATCAATCCCGCGAACGGGTCCCGCCCAAAGGCGGCAGCGCATTGGCCAACGCCACCCAAAAAACAAAAAACGTCGCGACGTAGGTGCCGAGCATCGCCAGCGGCACCACCCTCATCGTCTTCAGCACCGCCACGAACAGGACGATGACCAGCGCGAACTTGGCGGTTTCGCCCACCAAGAACGCGCGCAACGCCCGCTGCGGATCCGCGGCAGTCCGGCCGCCAAATCCCAGCATCGCCATGACGAGACTCGCAGCGGTGCTGATCCCGCCGCCCATCGCCGCGGAAAGCGCAGCATGGGCACCCGCAATCAGCCAGCTCAGGAGAGCGCAGACCACGGTCACGGCCGCCTGGCCCAGAACGACGCTGAGAGCCAGCCGCCGCGCGAGGGCTAAGTCGATCGCGATCACGTTAAATCCCGTGGAGCGAAGAGTTAAACGCTTCGCTGATAACTTGTGCCAAAAATGGCCGGGCGCATTATAGAGAGGCCGACCCGGTGCATCAAGGCGTTTTAGGCCGTAAGTTAAGGGTTACTGGATGTGGGCCAGGATGCCTTCGAGCTCGTCCAAAGTGTTGTAGCTCACGATCAGTTTGCCCTTTCCGGACGTCGTGTGCTGAAAGGCGACCTTCGCCCCGAGTTTCTCGGCGATTTCGGTTTCCAGGCGGCGAATGTCAGGGTCCACCGGCGTGGGCTGGTCCGGGCCGGCCGCGCGCGGGTTGATGATGCGGCGCACCAAAGCCTCGGTGTCACGCACCGACAGGGCTTTTTTGGCGACCAGGGCCGCCACCTCGATTTGCTGGCGGCGGACGGTCAGGCTCAAGAGCGCGCGGGCATGGCCCATCTCGATGTGGCGGCTCTCCAGCATCTCCTTGACCTCATCGGTCAGTTCCATGAGCCTGAGCAAATTGCTCACCGCGGCGCGGGAGCGCCCGACCGCTTCGGCGGCGGCCTGATGAGTCAGCCCAAATTCCTCGACCAGCCGCAGAAGCGCCCGGGCTTCCTCGAGAGGGTTCAAGTCCTCGCGTTGGATATTCTCGATGAGCGCCATGGCCACCGCGTCCTCATCGGGCACGTCGCGAATAACCGCCGGAATCTCCGTCAGTCCCGCCATTTGCGCCGCGCGCCAGCGCCGTTCGCCGGCGATGATCTCGTAGCGCTGCGATTCGGTTGCGTTGGGCCGGGGGAGCGGCCGCACCAGAATGGGCTGCACCAACCCTCGCGACTTGATGGAATCGGCGAGTTCACCCAAGGACTCGTTGCGCATGTCGGCGCGAGGCTGGTACTTACCCCGTTGCAGCAAATCCACGGGCAGAGAGGCCAGCCGGTCGCCGACCAAAATCTGCGGTTTTTCGGGGCTCGCCGCCTGTGCGCGTTGTTTGAGCAACGGACTGAGCTCGGCAAGACCCCGGCCCAGCGCCTGCGACGGCTTTTTGCCGGTCATATTTCCATCCAGTGAACCGATCCTTGGGATTATACGGGGGCGCCCGGCAGATCGTCGCGGCGAATCATCTCGCCGGCCAGGGCCAGATAGGCCAGGGCGCCGCGCGATTCCTTGTCGTGAAACAGCGCAGGCTTGCCGAAACTGGGAGCCTCGGCCAGACGCACGTTGCGCGGAATCATGGTGCGGAACACCTTGGCGCCGAAGTGCTCAATGAGCTGCGCGGACACCTCATTGGCCAGATTATTTCGCGGGTCGAACATGGTGCGCAGCAGTCCTTCGATCTCCAGATCCGGATTGATGCTTTCCTTGATCTGCTCAATGGTCTGCATCAGCGCGGTCAAGCCTTCGAGCGCGTAGTACTCGCACTGCATGGGAACCATCACGGAATCGGCCGCCACCAAAGCGTTCAAGGTCAGCATGTTGAGCGAGGGCGGGCAGTCGATCAGGACCACGTCGAAGTCCTCACGCACCGGCGCCAAGGCATTGCGCAATTTGAATTCCCGGCCCACCGCCATGGTGAGCAGCCGAACCTCGGCCGCGGTGAGATCCTGGTTGGACGGCATCAGCATGAAGCCGCCGTACTCAACCGCCACCAGTGCCTCGACTGCGCTGCAGTCGCCCAACATTACATCGCAGCTGGTGCGCGCCTGCGCGTTCTTGTCGACGCCGCAGCCCATGGTCGCATTGCCCTGCGGGTCCAAATCGATGAGCAGCACACGGCGCTTGGTGGCCGTCAACGACGCCGCAAGATTGACGGCCGTCGTGGTCTTGCCGACGCCGCCTTTCTGGTTCGCCAGTGCGATGACTCGCTTCATAAGTCTTAAGCTCGCATCATGGGATGCTTCATTCTCTTGGACACCAGTTCCACCAGATGCCGATCATCGGGCAGACCCGGCACCTTCAGCCTATGCACCGCCAGCACGCTGAACGGTTTCGGCAGTGCGGAAATCTCATCATCCGGACGCTTGCCCTTCATCGCGAGCAATCGCCCGTCGGGGGCGCACAAGTGGCCCGCGTAGGCCACAAAGTCCGCCAGCGACGCCAGGGCGCGTGCCGCCACTGTATCGAAAAGTTCGAAGGGTCTATAGTTTTCCGCGCGGGCGTTGACGACTTGCACATTGCGTAGCCCTAAGCGCTCGACGGTTTGCGCCACGAACCGCGCCTTCTTGCCGGTGGCCTCGATCAGCGTGAACCTGCGCTCTGGATTGACAATGGCCAGGGGAAGCCCCGGGAAGCCCGCGCCGGTGCCGACGTCGGCAAAACGGCCGCCGACCAGGTAGGGCTGCAAGCTCAGGCTGTCGAGCACATGCTTGCGCAGCATTCCCGGTCGATCACGGATTGCGGTCAGATTGAATTGCGAGTTGCCGACCTCGAGTTCATCCACCAATCGCAGCAGCGACTCGGCGCCGGCCGCATTCAGACCGATGCCGATTTCCTCCGCGCCCGAAGCGAGCATTTGCAGTTCTGTTTCGCGCATGGTGCTACCGGTCAGGCGGTGTCGGGCCGTTGAGCCGGACGCTCAGCAGCGATTCCGCCGAGCTGCTGTCGGCTTCGAGGCGGCCGCTGAATCCGACGCCGTGATCGGTGCCGGTGCAGCCGTCCGCGATCTGCTCCCCCGCATTTCTCATCCACAGGCCGCAGACATCGGCAAAGATTTGCGGGGCGTCGCTGCCCGGCAGGCGCACCGTGGCCTCGATGCGCGACAAGCGATCGTGCACATAACAAAGCAGGAATTCCTCAGGTTGCCGCGCCAGGAAGCGCGGCGGCTCGACATTGAGAGCGTAGCACTCCGCCTCGTCCGCGGCAGATGCACCGGGGGCCTCATCGCGGAACAGCAGCACTTCGTGCACGGCCAAAGGCGCGTCCTTCAGCAGGCTGCCGAACGGCGCCGCCAGCAGGACATGCCAATCATAAGTGACATCCAACGGCGCTGCGGGCTGCAGCGGGGGCGGCTGCACCTGCCGGGCGGCGCAAGCGGCCAGCAATGCCGGGATCGCGATCGCGGCGACGATCGCCCCCGGCTTGGACCTGCGCCTTGGCCAGGCAGGCATTCAGGCTCCGGTCAATCGATTGATCAGCATTTCAAGTTCCGTCGCGGCTTCCGGGTCATCCGGCCGATCCCGCTCTTGCACCCGGCGCAACGCCTGCACGCCCAATTCCTTCAGTCTCGCGCAGGAATTCAAGTAGTGCATCCGCCAATCGGCAATCATTTCGCGTTCGAAGATCTCATAATCCCGATCGTTGAGGATGGCATCGAGGATCATCGCGCACACCGCCAGCTGTTGGACGCGGGGCCAGGACAGCTTCGGGGCGGACGATCCTTCGGCGAAGCAGCGGCGCAAATACGCGGGCGGATCCGCGCTGGCAATATCGTCGAGCAGATCGCCGACATCGTAAGATTTCACCAGGTGCTCGAAGCCGGCCATCGATCGCATTATCCTCGTCGTGTGAGAACATAGGAAGATGAACCGAATTAATCCATTTCTGCTGCTGCTTGCGGCTTCACTCATCGTTGACCTTTCCGCCTTTGGGCAGTCGCAAGTCGAGCGCGGCTCCCTGACCTTCGACAACATTCCCGAAGCGCCGGCGGAGCTGGTCGACAAATTGGATGGGTACCTGAACGCGCGGCAGGCAACACCGCTGGGCTGGTCCCCCAAGGGTCAATTGTTGATCGCGACCCGTTTCGGCGACGTCGATCAGCTGCATCTGGTGGAACAGGCGGGCGGTGCGCGGCGCCAACTGACGTTTTTGCACGAGCCCGTCACCGAAGCCGCATTCTCGCCCGATCCCGCGCGCAACGCGATCGTGTACTCGGCCGATGTGGGCGGCAACGAGAACGCGCAGCTGTATTACCAGCGGCTCGGCGAACCGGCCAAGATGTTGACCGACGGCAAGTCCAGGAACGGCGCGCCGTTGTGGTCGAACAGCGGCCGCGAAGTCGCGTTCTTCACCAATGCCCGGGACGGCCGCCACTACGACATCGATATCGTGGATCCGGAGTCCGACAGCCTGCCGCGGCTCGCGTTTGCCGGAGACGACAGCGGTGCCGAATTTTCCGTTCTGGATTGGTCACCGGACGACGCGCAAAATTCTGGTGCGCAAGTACCTGTCGATTTCCGAAGCGTATCTGTACATCGTCGACTTGAGCTCGGGGCAGAAGCGCGAGGTGGAAAGCTCGCCCTCCAAGGCCGGAGTGGTCGGGGCGAAATTCACGCGTGACGGCCAGGGTGTGTATTTCATTTCGGACCGCGACGGCGAGTTCGCACGCTTGAACTACATCAATCTGTTCACGAATGATAAAACCGTCGTTTCCAGCCACGTGCCCTGGGACATCGATGAATTGGCGATCTCGCGCGATGGCCGTTACCTCGCCTATGTCAGCAACGAGGCGGGCGCCAGCAAGCTCAATCTGCTGGACTTGCGCAGCCACCAGGATCTCACGCCGCCGCGCCTGAGTACGCCGGGCGTCATCAACTCCTTGAGCTTCGACGCGGACAGCAAGCGCCTGGCTTTCGGCTTTGCAGCCGCGAATCAGCCGCGGGACGCCTATGTGTTGAACGTGGCCGAGAACAAGCTCGAGCCCTGGACATCGAGCGAAGCGGGCCCCGTCGATGCTGCCAAGTTCGTTCTGCCGCAGCTCAAGGAATTTCCCACCTTCGATCGCATCGACGGCAAGCCTCGCCTGGTGTCGGCGTATGTCTATGAGCCCGCGGGCGGAAGTTCGCACCCGGTGCTGATTTTTTTGCACGGCGGCCCGGAGTCCCAATTCCGTCCCGGCTTCGATTCTTGGATTCAATTTGTGGTGAACGAATTGGGCTACGCCGTGGTCGCGCCGAACGTGCGCGGCTCCTCGGGCTATGGCAAAAGCTACATGGCGCTCGACAACGGCATCTTGCGCGAGGATGCCGTCAAGGACGTGGGCGCCCTGCTGGTGTGGCTCAGGCTGCAACGCGGCTTCGATGCCAAGCACGTGGTGGTCGCCGGCGGTTCCTATGGCGGCTATCTGGCATTGGCTGCGCTGGTCAATTACAGCGACCGATTGCGCGGCGGGGTCGATGTTTCCGGCATCGGCGACTTCGTGAGCTTCCTCACCAATACCGCGCCTTACCGGCAAAATCAGCGCCGCGCGGAATATGGCGATGAGCGGGATCTGGATATGCGCAGCTTCCTGCGGCACATCTCGCCCATCAACAATACCGACCGGATAACCCGCCCGCTACTCGTGGTGCATGGTAAAAACGATCCGCGAGTGCCGCTCTCGGAGGCGGAACAGATCGTCAACAAATTGCGCGCCAAGGGCGGCGAGGTCTGGTTTCTGCTGGCGGCGGACGAAGGTCACGGCTTCCGCAAAAAGCACAACCGCGATGTCTACTACGCCACCTTCGCGCAATTCCTGATGGGAATGCGGCAGTAGCCAGCCTGGCAGCCGTGGCGAGTTGGCCGCCGCGGTTACTTCGCGGCCGTGGCCGTGGTCGCGGTGGTCAACGGCGAAGCTTGAGCGGCGAAGTAATCGGCCGCAATTCTGACATCGGCGTCGGTGGTCAACATCTGCGCCATGCCGCGCATCACCACATTCTGACGGCGACCGTTGCGATACTGGATCAGCGCTTGTTCCAGATAGTCCCCGTGTTGTCCCGCCAGCACCGGCGGCTTCGGGTCCAACGGCGCGTCGACACCCAGGCCGTTGCCGCCGTGACAGGCAACGCAGGACTCAACCTGCTTCGGCGCCTTGGCGGCAACCGCAGCGCCGGGTTTCACAGGAGCCCCTCCCTGCAGGTAGGCGGCGATGTCGGCGATATCCTGATCTGAAAGCGACGCGGCTTGCGCGTGCATGGTGGCGTGCGGCCGGGCACCGCTGCGGTACTCCTGCAGTGCCGCGATGATGTATGCCCCATCCTGATGACGCAGCTTCGGCACACTGTAATCGGGATAGGCGTTCCGGTAGTTCTCGATGCCGTGACATCCATAACAGGTATAGAACTTCTTCTCGCCCTGCGCCGGATCACCCGCTGCATGCGCGACCAGTGACACACTCAAGGTAAGCGCCGTGCCTGCAAGCCACGCGGTGGCATTCAATCGGGAAAGCATCTAGTTCTCCGAAATCAAGGACGAAATTCGCTGCTGATGTTAAAGAGTGGACGGGCAAATTGCTATAAAACGTTTGCCAAATCCTGCAAAAGCCCGGGATCGGTGGGCTTGGTGCCCGAGGGATACCGGCAACTCACCCGGCCGCTGCGATCGATGAGAAATTTCTCGAAATTCCAGCCGATATCGCCGGGATAGCCGTTTTCCGCGGCGGTCAGCCAGGCGTACAGCGGATGGCGATGCGGACCGTTCACCTCGATCTTCGCGGAGAGAGGGAAAGTCACGCCGAAATTGACGGAGCAGAATTTTTGGATGTCCTGCGCGGTGCCCGGTTCCTGCGCCCCGAATTGGTTGCAGGGAAAGCCGATCACGACGAAATTCCGGTCTTTGAGTTCCTGGTGGAGATCCTCCAAACCGGCATATTGCGGCGTGTAGCCGCACTGGCTGGCCACATTCACGGCCAAGGTCACCTTGCCGCGCTTGTCCGCCAGAATATTTGCGCTGCCGTCGAGTCCCTGCACGCTGAAATCGTAAAAGCTCATGTCCGCCCCTTGTGGATCGTGCGCTACGCGGCTCGCTCACGCCTCTTCAAGTGCACCAGCAACAACGAGACGGCGGCCGGCGTGAGTCCAGGGATGCGCGCCGCCTGGCCCAGAGTTTCCGGCCGCACATCGCCGAGGCGCTGGCGCGCCTCGTTCGACAGACCGCTGACCTGCGAATAGTCGATGTCGGCGGGCAGGCGCAATTCCTCGTGGTGCTGCTGGCGATCGATTTCATCGCTCTGCCGCTTCAAGTAGCCCGAATATTTCGCCTGCACTTCGACCTGCAGCTTGACCTGCCCGCAAAGACGGCTGTCGCTGCGCCAGTCCGCTGCGACGCCGTCAAGGGCGGAGCCGGTCACGGAATCGAGGTCGTCATAGGCGATTTCGGGACGACGCAACAGATCCAATGCATGTGTCTCGCGCGACAGCGGGCCCCCAAGCTTGCCGAGCAGTACCTCATCGACATCGGCAGGATGCACCACCGCATCCTCGAGCCTGGCGATTTCGGTGTCGACGGCATGGCGCTTGCGCTGAAAGAATTCCCAGCGCTCATCGTCCACGAGCCCCATTTCCCGGCCCCGCTCGGTCAGGCGCAGATCGGCATTGTCCTCGCGCAATGACAGGCGGTATTCGGCACGGCTGGTGAACATCCGGTAGGGTTCGGTGACACCGCGCGTGATGAGATCGTCGATCAGGACGCCGAGATAACTCTCGCTGCGTTTTGGGCACCACCCGGATCGCTCCTGACACCGCAGAGCCGCGTTGGTGCCTGCGAGCAAACCCTGCGCCGCGGCTTCTTCATAGCCGGTGGTGCCGTTGATCTGGCCTGCGAAGTAAAGGCCGCGGCAGGAATTTGCTCTCGAGACTGGTTTGCAGATCCCGCGGATCAAAAAAGTCGTATTCGATGGCATAGCCAGGGCGCGTGATGTGAGCCTGCTCGAAACCTGCGATCGTGCGCACAAATTCATGCTGAACGTCGAACGGCAGGCTGGTTGAGATGCCGTTGGGATAAATTTCGTGCGTATCCAGACCTTCCGGCTCGATGAAGATTTGATGCGAGCGCCTGTCGGCGAATCGCACGATCTTGTCTTCGACGGATGGGCAGTAGCGCGGACCCACGCCCTCGATCAATCCTGTGAACAGCGGCGAACGCGCAGTGGCTGCCCGAATGATGTCGTGGGTGCATTCGTTGGTCGCCGTGATGTGGCAGGGGAGCTGGCGCGGATGACTATCGCTGCGCCCCAGGAAGGAAAACACCGGCCGCGGATCATCGCCATGCTGCTCGCGCAGCGCGGAGTAATCGATGCTGCGCCCATCGATGCGCGGCGGCGTGCCGGTCTTCAAGCGCCCTACGCGCAGATTCAATTCGCGCAGACGCGACGCCAGACTCAAGGAGGGCGGTTCGCCGGCCCGTCCGCCGGGATGGCTCTGAAGGCCGATATGGATCTTGCCGCTGAGGAAGGTCCCCACCGTCAACACCACGGCGCGTGCGCGGAATTCGATGCCGCTCGCGGTCATGACGCCGACCACGCGGCCGCCTTCCACGACCAGATCAGCCGCTTCCTGCTGAAATAAGCTCAAGTTCCGCTGGGTTTCCAATATGCGGCGAATCGCACGCTTGTACAGCTGCCGGTCGGCCTGCGCGCGAGTCGCGCGCACCGCCGGACCCTTGCTGGCGTTCAAGGTGCGAAACTGGATTCCCGCCTCATCGGTCGCCCTCGCCATCGCGCCGCCGAGCGCGTCGATCTCCTTGACCAGGTGACCCTTGCCGATGCCGCCGATGGCGGGATTGCAGCTCATCTGTCCCAGGGTCTCGATGCTGTGGGTGAGCAACAATGTGCTCTCGCCCATGCGCGCGGCCGCCAGCGCGGCCTCGGTACCGGCATGGCCGCCGCCGATGACGATCACGGCGAATTCCTTTGCAAATCGCATGACGCTGAATCTACTTGATATTTGGCAGGGGGCCGTACTCTAATCTCAACCCTCAAAAAGCGCCAGGGAACCATTGGCCTTTCCGTCCGCACTAAGCTTTTAGATGCCTAAATTCCGCAGGAGACGCCCATGAGCCAGGATTGCGCAAAGGGTCCTGAAAAACCGCAGGATCGGGGTTGGCAGGGGCTCGCGGCCGCCGCCGTCATCATCGTGGTGCTGGCCGGCATGATCGGCATCATCGAGTCGGCGGCGAGCGCTGCCCCGCAGATCGGCCAGCCCGCGCCGGATTTCACGGCAACGGACAGCAAGGGCGGTTCGGTACGTCTCGGCGACTATCGCGGCAAGACGGTTGTTCTCGAGTGGACCAATGCCGACTGCCCCTATACCCGTAAGCACTACACCAGCGGCAACATGCAAAACGTGCAGAGCCTGGCGCAAAAGAACGGCATTGTCTGGCTGACGGTGATTTCCTCGGCGCCGGGCAAGCAGGGCTATGTCAACGGGCCGGCTGCGGATGAACTGACGCAATCGCGCAAAGCGCTGCCCACCGCGGTGCTGCTGGATCCCACCGGTACGGTCGGTCGCCTGTACGCCGCGAAAACCACTCCCCACATGTACGTCATCGACAAGAACGGGACGCTGCAGTACATGGGAGGCATGGATAGCATTGCCACCACGGACGAAGCCGACATTGCGCGCGCCGAACCCTATTTGAAGGAGGCGATGCTGGCGGTGTCTCGAGGCAGTCCGGCGCCGCATGCTGTGACCAAACCCTACGGCTGTTCGATCAAGTACTGATCCAACATCGCGAGTCGGCGCTCCGGCGCGGCCCCTTGTATAGTCGCGCGGTGATCATTCGAACCGCGATTCCCGCCGAGCGCGAGGCCCTCGAAGCTTTGCAGCGGCGCGCATCGCTCGCCAACGAAGGCGATCGCGAGGCGCTGGAACGCCATCCCGATGCCATTGACCTCCCGGAGCATCAGATCGTGGCTGGCGGGGTGTTCGTGGCGGAAGACAGCGGCACGCTGGTGGGCTTTTCAGCGATCCTGCCGCGCGAGGACGGCGACACCGAACTCGACGCTTTATTCGTCGAACCCGGCATTCAGCGCCGGGGCATCGGACGCCTGTTGGTCGAGCATTGCGTGAAGGCTGCGCGCCTTGCCGGATCGAGCGCTTTGCATGTGGTGGGAAATCCGCACGCCAAGCAGTTCTACCTGGCCTGCGGCTTCGACGTCGTCGGCACCTTCCAAACCCGCTTCGGGCCCGGATTGCTGATGCGAAAAACGCTTTGAGGGAAACACCCGGGCGGATTCCTTGCTCGAGCGATTCCTTGCCCGAGCTACTCCACGGCGAGCGGTATTCCCGCGAATTTCCCGGCCCACTTCCTCGGGCCGCTATCGTGCACCGATTCGCCGTCGGCGCTGACCGCGACGGTAACGGGCATATCCTTGACGTCGAATTCATAGACCGCCTCCATGCCCAGCTCGGGAAAGGCAACGATGCGGCTGGCGCGAATGGCGTTCGATACGAGAAATGCGGCGCCGCCGACGGCGATCAGGTAGGCGGAACGGTGCTTCGCGATGGACGCGACGGTTTCCGGCCCGCGCTCGGCCTTCCCCACCATCGCCAGCAGGCCGGATTTTTCGAGCATGGTGTCGGTGAATCGATCCATGCGATTGGCGGTGGTCGGACCCGCCGGCCCCACCACTTCAGTGCCAACCGGATCGACCGGTCCGACGTAGTAGATGACGCGGCCGGTGAAATCCAGTCCGTCCGGCAGCGGTTTGCCGGCTTCCAGCAACGCGCAGATACGCTTGTGGGCAGCGTCGCGCCCGGTCAGGAGCTTCCCCGAGAGCAACAATCGTTCGCCCGGCTTCCAGGCGGCGATTTCTTTTCGAGTCAATCCCGCGAGCGAGACCCGCCGTGCGCCTAAGTCTGCTGCCCACTGCACCTTGGGCCAGAGGTCCAAATCCGGCGGCGACAACTGCGCGGGACCTAAGCCTTCGAGCGTGAAGTGAATATGGCGCGTGGCGGCGCAATTGGGAATCACGGCCACCGGCAAGGATGCTGCATGGGTCGGGTAGTCGAGTATCTTGACGTCGAGAACGGTGGTCAAACCGCCGAGACCCTGGGCGCCGATGCCCAGCGCGTTTACCCGGCGGTAAATCTCCAATCGCAGTTCCTCCAGGGCGGTCTTTGGCCCGCGAGCAATCAAGTCGCCGATATCAATGGGCTCCATCAGCGATTCCTTGGCGAGCAGCATCGCTTTTTCCGCACTGCCGCCGATGCCGACACCCAGCATCCCGGGTGGGCACCAGCCCGCCCCCATTTCCGGCACCATTTCCAGCACCCAGTCGGCCACCGAGTCCGAGGGGTTCAACATGGCGAACATGGATTTGTTTTCCGAGCCGCCGCCCTTCGCGGCCACGGTAATGTCGAGCTTGTCTCCGGGCACCAGCGCGGTGTGAATCACCGCCGGCGTGTTGTCGTGCGTGTTGCCGCGCTTGAACGCGGGATCCGCGACGATGGACGCGCGCAACTTGTTCTCGGGATTCAAATACGCGCGGCGCACGCCCTCGTTGATCATCGACTCAAGATCCAGCTTGGCGTCCCAGGTGACACCCATGCCAACTTTGGCGAACACCACCACGATGCCGGTGTCCTGGCATATCGGCCGGTGACCTTCGGCGCACATGCGCGAATTGGTGAGAATCTGCGCGATGGCATCGCGCGCCGCCGGACTTTCCTCCACTGCATAGGCGCGCCCCATGGCGCGGATGAAATCGGGCGTATGGTAGTAGGAGATGTACTGCAAGGCGTCGGCGACGCTTGCAATCACATCGGCTTCGCGAATGACGGTCATGGCGCGCCGAATTATCCCATACAATTGATCCAGGGGGTGTCGATGAGCCTGGTGTCCGCGCGGTTGGCTATGGGTGTGGGGATGAGTTTGGCGGTGTATTCTTGCTCGCTGCCTGCCATCGCCGACGACGTCCGGTTGACCTTGACGGAGTGCCGGCTGGAACATCCGCTGAACTTAAGTTCGGTGGCCGCGCGCTGCGGGACATTGCGCGTGCCGGAAAATCGCGAGGACCCCAAGTCCGGCACCATTGAGTTGAACGTGGCCGTGGTGCCGGCACTGAATCGGCGCAGCAACGCCGCGCCGCTGTTCTTACTGGCGGGCGGCCCGGGGCAAAGCGCTCTTCAATCGTACGTGGCCTTGGCCGGCGCATTTGCGCGTATCAACCGCGATCATGCCATCGTCCTGCTGGACCAGCGCGGCACGGGAAAATCCAGCCCCCAACGTTGTCCGTATCCCGAAGACTGGCAGGAACCCGGCGACCCGATGCCGGCGTTGCGCCAGGCGACGGTGCAGTGTCTTGCCAAGCTGGGACAACGCGTGCGTTTCTATACCACCAGCATCGCCGTACGCGATCTCGACGCGGTGCGCGCGGCATTGGGCTACGAGAGTATTGATTTGTACGCCGCGTCGTACGGGACACGCGTGGCCGAGTTGTACATGCGCCGCTACCCTGAGCGGGTGCACGCGGTGATCCTGGACGGCGTCACCTATCCCGCGCAGGCGATCGGCGTCGAAACGCCGCAGGATGGGGAGCGCGCGTTGAATCTCATCCTGGCGCGCTGCAGCCAATCGCCCGATTGCGCCGCGGCTTATCCTGATTTGCGGCAGGACTTCGACGCCTTGTTGCGGCAATTCGGCCCGCAACGCGTCAAGGTCACCATCGATGATCCGAACAGCGGTCTGCCTCTTGAAATCGAATTCACCCATAGGATTTTGAGTGCAGCGCTGCGTTATCTCTCTTACAGCGGCATGCAGGCCTCGTTGCTGCCGGCTCTGATTCATCAGGCTGCGCACGGCAGCTTGAGGCCGCTCGCTTCGCAGTCCGTCATGAACGCACGGCAGATCGGCGATCAGCTCGCGAACGGCATGCAGTACAGCGTGATCTGCAGCGAAGACGAACCGTTGTTTGCGGCATCGAACATCGACCGCGACGCCATGGCGAAGACCTACCAGGGGACCGAACAATTGGACGCCGTGCACGAGATCTGCAAACTCTGGCCGCGGGGGCCGATGGACGCGGATTTGCACAGCCCTCTCTCGAGCGACATCCCGACGCTGCTTCTGTCGGGCGAGGCGGATCCGGTGACGCCGCCCGCCGACGCGGAACGCGCCGCCGCGGCGCTGACCCACCACCGGCACCTGGTGCTGAGCGGCGAAGGCCACGGCCAGTTGGCCACAGGCTGCGTGCCGCGATTGATGGCCGAATTCCTGGGTGACGCCGCACCCGACAAACTGGATGCAGCCTGCCTCGAGCACCACGCACCCGAGCCGTTTTTCTTGAGCATGACGGGCCCGGCGCCATGATCGAGGCCAAGGCCCTGAGCAAGCGCTTCGGCAGCATTGAGGCCGCGCGGCAGGTCTCCTTCCTCGCCCGCGACGGAGAAATCACGGGTCTCCTCGGAGCCAATGGCGCCGGTAAATCAACCTGCCTGCGCATGCTGTACGGTGTCCTGACTCCGGACAGCGGCAGCGCCTGCATCGATGGCATCGACATCCTCGGCGAGACGTCCAAGGCTCGCGCGCATCTGGGCGTGCTGCCGCACGCGACCGGCCTTTACAACAATTTGACCGCGCGCGAGAACATCCACTACTTCGGCTCCCTGCACGGAATGGCCGCGGCGCGCTTGCGCGAGCGCACCGAGGAGCTGTCGAGTGCCCTGTCCATGGATGCTTTCATGGAGCGGCGTGCGCGGGGCTTTTCGCAGGGTCAGCGCATCAAGGTGGCCCTGGCCCGCGCCCTGGTTCATGGCCCCGGCAATATCGTGCTCGACGAACCCACCAATGGACTCGATGTCATGGCGATTCGCAACTTGCGCGAGATGTTATTGGATTTGAAGCGCCAGGGTCGCTGCGTGCTGTTCTCCTCGCATGTCATGCAGGAAGTGGCCGCGCTGTGCGATCGAGTGATCATCATCGGGCGCGGCCGGGTCCTGGCGGACGCGACCGTTCAAGAGATTCGCGAGCGCAGCGGGACGGCCACGCTGGAGGAGGCCTTTCTGCAGGTGTTGGGCGATACGGAAGGGGTGGCGTAGATTCATGCGCAGCACCCGGACAAGCTCCTAATGCGCACGCTTTTCGTGGTTTTCGCCAAGGAGTTTCTGGAGAACCTGCGCGATCGCCGCACCCTGTTGTCGGCGCTGCTGTTCGGGCCTCTGTTCGGGCCGCTGCTGTTCGGATTGATGGTATCGCGCATGCTGGAGCAGAGCGTGGTCGAAACGGACGTGCCGTTGAAAGTCATGATCTCAGGCAGCAGCCACGCGCCCGGGCTCACCCGCTACCTGGAAGCGCGCGGCGTCAAACTCACCAGGAAGGAACTGACCGAAGCCGAGGCGCGCGCCGCCGTGCGCGGCGGCGTTCCGGTCGTGCTGCTGGTCCCGGATGATTATCCGCAGTTGTTCGCGGCCGCCCAGCCCGCGCCGCTGCTGTTGTTTGCGGATAGCGCCGACTCGCAGACCCGCAAAATCGCCGATCGGGCGCGCGGCGTCTTGGGCACCTACGCCAGCAGCATTGCGCAATTGCGGCTGCAAATCCGCGGGGTGAGTCCCTTGCTTGCGGTACCCGTCGCCGTCAATGACGTCGATGTCGCCACTCCCACCGGCCGCGCCGTCGTGGTCTTGGGTTTCATGACTTACTTCGTGCTGTTTGCCCTGCTGATGGGCGGACTGTACCTGGCGATCGATTCTACCGCCGGCGAGCGCGAGCGCGGATCCTTGGAAGCGCTGCTGAGCCTGCCGGTGGCGCGAGCCTCGCTGGTGGGAGGCAAAATTCTCGCCACCTGCGCCTACATGTGCATTTCCCTGGCCTTGAGTCTGACCGCATTCGTTTTGGTGTTTCGTTTCGTGCCTCTCGAAAGGATCGGAATGAGCGCCAATCTGGGCTTGAAGACGGCGCTGCTGTTCTTCGCGATTTGCCTGCCCTTCGTGCCCCTGGGTGCGACGCTGATGACCTTGGTTGCGTCCTTCACCCGCACCTACCGCGAGGCCCAGACCTACCTGACCACGGTGCTGCTGGTGCCGACGCTGCCGATCGCTTTCGCCAGCATTTATTCTCTGAAGACCAAGAGCTCGCTGATGTTCATTCCCTCGCTGAGCCAGCATCTGCTGATGACCAGCGTGCTGAAGGACGAGCCGATTTTATTTTCGGACGTGCTGGTGTCCGCCGCGGCTTCGCTCGGCGTCGCGTTGCTGTTGTTCACGGCGACCGCGCGTCACTGGCGGCGCGAGAGCATGCTCGGTTAGTAACTGTATGAGTGTTTAATAACGATGAAATTAGGGTGTTACCCGAATGGCGAATTATTGCACCGTGGGTATACTAAGTTCAGGACGAAGATGGCTGGATGGATTAATGCCGGGGGAAATGGCATGACGGAGAAATCTTCCGCGCGCGCGAACATCGTTGCTTTTATCGCAATATTGGGTGTTTCGGCGGGCACAATGTTGTGGTTATTTTGGCGCTTTCCGCTCACGACAGCGATCGTCACTTTGGTTGTACTGAGCATTCTCGCTATTTTGGGGCGCCTCGCTCGCTCGACTGACGTCGATGTGAGCGATATGGATCAGGGCAAGCAGAGCGTTTAGTTGTCGGCGTTTGGCGACAGCCTGCGTTTCGCAGGAGAGAATCCCTTCCGCCGCATTCCGCCAATTTCCGATACCGCTACTTGCCGATACAAAAACTCGCGAAGATTTCCCCGAGCAGGTCATCGCTGGTGAATTCTCCCGTGATTTCGCCAAGGGCGCGCTGAGCGAGGCGCAGCTCCTCGGCGAATAATTCGAAGGCGCGTGTCGCGCTCAGAGTCTCCGAGGCTTGAGTGACACCGCGCCGCGCCCGGTCGAGCGCGTCGAGATGGCGGCGACGAGCGGATAACGCGCCGGACTCTCCGTCCTTGAATCCGGCGGTTTTTTTAAGATGCTCCCGCAGCAGTGCGATCCCCGAGCCGGTTTTGGCGCTCAAGTAAACCCGCGGCGGCCTTGAAGCATCATCGATTCGCGCCGTCTCTCCCATCAGGTCGATTTTGTTGAAGATCAGCGTGACCGGAACGGATGGCGGCAACTGCGCAAGCGCCTCGGCCCAATCATTCGGCACGACGGCGTCCAGGATGTAGAGCACGCGATCGGCTTTGGCGAGTTCGTTCACCGCGCGCCGCACACCTTCGGCCTCGACGATATCCGTCGCCGGGCGCAAACCCGCCGTGTCGATCAGGTTCAGCGGCAGACCATCAAGATGGACCTGCTGGCGCAGCACATCGCGCGTGGTGCCTGGCTGATCCGTGACGATGGCCACCTCGTCGCCCACGAGTTTGTTCAGCAGGCTTGATTTGCCGGCATTGGGTTTGCCGGCGATGACGATGTTCAAACCCTCGCGCAGCAGCGCGCCCTGGCGCGCCGCGGCGGAGATGGACTCGAAGCTCTCGAGGATGGAAGCGAGCCTGTCGGTGAGCGCGGCGCCTGACAACAAATCCACTTCGTCGTCGGGAAAATCGATGGCAGCTTCCGCATAGGCGCGCAGCTCCGTGAGCTGCGCCTGCAGCTCGTGAATGCGCGCGGAGAATTCTCCCTGCATGGAACGCAGCGCCGCGCGCGCCGCGGCCGCGGTGCCGGCATCGATCAAATCGGCGACCGCCTCGGCCTGCGCGATGTCCATCTTGCCGTTCACGAATGCGCGTTCGGAGAATTCGCCGGGCCGCGCCATGCGGCAGCCGAGTTCGAGCAGGCGCTTGAGCACGAGATCGAGGACGAGCGCGCCGCCATGGCCTTGCAGTTCCAGGACAGACTCCCCGGTGTAGGAAGCGGGAGCGGGGAAGTACAGCGCCAGTCCCCGATCGATGGCCTCGCCGTTCGAGCCGAGGAAACTTGCCACCCGCGCCCGACGCGGGGCGGGCAGGAATCCCAGGATTTGCCCGGCAATCCGCGGCACCTCAAATCCTGAGACCCGGATCACCCCGACGGCGCCGCGCCCGGGTGCGCTCGCGATCGCGGCGATGGTGTCGGGCGCGGCCACGAATTTAATTTCGCAGCTTCGCTGCCTCGGTTTCGACCACTTTGTTGATGCGCCACTGTTGGGCGATGGACAGCACCGTGTTGGTCAGCCAGTAAAGCGTCAATCCCGACGGGAAGAACGCCATCATGCCGGTCATGATCAGCGGCATGAATTGCATCACCTTGGCCTGCATCGGATCGGGCGGCGCGGGATTCAGTTTGAACTGCGCGAACATGGCGCCGCCCATCAAAAGCGGCAACACGAAATAGGGATCGCGCGAGGAGAGATCGCTGATCCACAGCAGGAATGGCGCCTGGCGCATTTCCACGCTCTCGAGCAGCACCCGATAAAAGGAGATGAACACCGGGATCTGCACCACCATGGGCAGGCAGCCGGCGAGCGGATTGATCTTTTCCTTCTTGTACAAATCCATCATGGCGCGGCCCAATTTTTCGCGGTCGTCCTTGAAGGTCTCCTGGATCTGCTTCATGCGCGGGCCGACCGCGCGCATCTTGGCCATGGAACGGCCGCTGGCCTGGCTCAAGGGATAGAAGGCCAGCTTGATCAGCGCCGTGACGATGATGATGGACCAGCCCCAGTTGCCGATGAGCTTGTGAACCCAGTTCAGCCCGGTAAACAAGGGCTGCGCCAGCACGGTGAGAATGCCGAAGTCGACGGTGCGCTCCAGGTTCCGGCCCGTCGCCGCGAGCTGCGACTGCAATTTGGGACCGACGAACAATCCCTCTCGGAACTGCACCGTGGCGCCCGCGGGCACGTCCACCATGGGTCCGGTGGCGCTCAGAAGATATTCGTTGTTCTGAACCTGTAACTGATATTGGTAGGACTGGCCTGCGGGAGGAACGGCGGCGGCCACGAATTGGTGCTGCAGCGAGGCCGCCCAGCCGTTGGTGATGGTGGCGGAGTACTTGGAGTCGGTACCGTTCTCGACATTGAGATCCTTCGACTTGGTGCCGTCATACACCGCCGGTCCCTTGAAGGAATAGGTCTCCACATCGAAATAGGAACGCGAGGGGTGTTCCCAGTGGCGCAAAATCTGTACATAGGAGGCCAGCTTGCGCGGCGCGGCGCTGCCGTTCTTCACCGCGTACTCAAGATCGATGGCGTACTCGCCCCGCGTGAATACGAAGGTCTTGGTGACCTCGAGCCCGGAGCCATCGGTCCAGGTCAAAGGAACGCGCAGCTCCTTCTCGCCGGTCGCGAGGCGGTAGGTCTTCTGGTCGGTCTTCCAATTGGCAAGATGGGTCGGCGCCGTTTCGCCCGCGGCTCCCGTCAGCCCGCTCTGCAACAGATACAGCGTGGGCGCCGGCTCATAGCTCAATAGCCTGACCGGAACATTCGGCGTGTCCTTGCGCAACGGATACGCCAGCAGATCGGCTCGATCCAGTTCGCCGCCTTTGAGATTGATCTCGATATCGAACACATCGGTGGTCACACGAACGCTCGAGCCCGGTGAGTCTGCCGCTGCGAACGGTCTGCTTGGCGCTATTGCGCCGGGCGGCGAGGCGGCCGGTGCGGCACCGGGAGCCGTCGTGGGTGGCGCGGAAGGAGTTGCTGCCGATGCTGCGGGCGGGGGTGGGCTGGTCACGGCGTTCGGAACCGTCTGCCCCAGCGAACTCGCCGGAGCGGCGGTGGTGCCGGCGGGTGTCGCGCCGCTTTGAGCGGCCGTCGGCGCGGCGGACTCATAGTCGTGCATCCATGCTTCATAGTTGAGAAGCAGGAGGGCGCCGAGGGCGCCCCATAGCATGAGCCGGATACTAGGCATGGGTCAGTCTCTTGTCCGGCACGGGGTCGTAGCCGCCTTTTGAAAATGGGTGACAGCGTAGCAGACGCAGGGTGCCGAGCCAGATTCCGCGGAACACGCCAAAGCGCTCGATGGCGGTATGCGCGTAACACGAGCAGCTGGGATAGAAGCGGCAGCGAGGACCCAGCATCGGGCTGATCGCCAGTTGATAGCCGCGGATGGCCCACATGAAAATTTGGCGAAGGCTTACCATCGCTGCGTAATCGATTTCCAATGCTGATCGAGGCTCGCCCGCAATTCCAATGATTTGGCCAATCGCGCGGCATCTTTTGCGAAGATGGTGACGTCGACAGGCGGCAGTGAATGTTGGTTCAAACGAAATGACTCGCGCGCCAGGCGTTTGATGCGATTACGCGCCACGGCCGTGCCGAAGGTGCGCGTCGCAATGCTCAAGCCTAAGCGCGGATAAGTTTCATGGTTGGCCAAAACCGAGAGAGTAAAATAAGCGTCGGCGAATTTTCGACCCCGCCGCTTCACATCGCGAAATTCGGCCGGCTGATGCAAACGCTTGCGCGGCTCGAACGTCAGTTTACGGATCGAGTTGCCCTGAGGGAGCGCTTTACGGACAGAGACGCTTGCGGCCTTTGGCGCGCCGGCGAGCAAGCAGGTTGCGGCCGCTCTTGGTGGCCATGCGCGCGCGGAAACCGTGGGTACGGGCACGATGCAAATTACCGGGATTGAAAGTACGTTTCATAGCGCGACTCGAGAGCAAAAACCACTGGGCCAAATCAAGGGGCTGGCCGATTTACGAAAGGCGGCAAGGGTACTGAGCGGGCATGGATGTGTCAATAGACGCATCTTCAAGTTGGAGCTAGACTCCCTGCCCTTTCGTTCATCTGCCCCGTAAGCCTTACCCCCAAGGAGAGCGCTCTTGCCGGAGTCGCTATGGAACCGCTGTCTGCGAGTGCTCGAGGGCGAGCTCCCGGAACAGCAGTTCAATACCTGGGTGCGCCCGCTGCAGGCGATCGAACGCGACGGTTCCCTGACGCTCCTGGCCCCGAATCGTTATGTCATCGAATGGCTGGGGCAAAACCTGCTCGCCAGGATCAAGGAGCTGATTCTGGCATTTGCGGATGGACTGGCGCCGGAGGTGGCGCTGGATGTGGGCACCCGGGCCGGCGTCGTCGTCCAGCCCGCGGCCCCCGCGGCTCAGGATGCGAGCGCCGTCGCGGCGCGGGCCCGCAAGCTGGCGCCCATGGTGTTGGGCAGCCGCATCAATGCGGAGTTCACCTTCGATGGGTTCGTGGAAGGCAAGAGCAATCAATTGGCGAAGGCCGCGGCCATTCAAGTCGCGGGGAATCCGGGCAAGGCCTACAACCCGTTGTTCATCTATGGCGGGGTGGGCCTCGGGAAGACGCACTTGATGCACGCGGTGGCGAACAAACTGAAGGAGCGCAACTCCGAGGCGCGGCTTGCGTACGTGCACAGCGAGCGATTCGTCGGGGACATGGTGAAGGCGCTGCAGCACAACACCATCAATGATTTCAAATCGGCCTACCGATCCCTCGACTGCCTGATGATCGACGATATCCAGTTTTTTGCGGGAAAAGACCGCTCCCAGGAGGAGTTCTTCCATACCTTCAATGCGCTCCTCGAGAGTCAGCAGCAGGTCATCCTGACCTGCGATCGGTATCCGAAGGAAGTCGACGGACTCGAGGAGCGGCTCAAGTCGCGCTTCGGTTGGGGCTTGACCGTCGCCATCGAGCCGCCGGAGTTGGAAACCTGCGTCGCCATTCTGATGAGCAAGGCGGCGATGACGCACGTGGACCTGCCGGAGGAAGTCGCCTTTTTCATTGCGAAGCGCATCAGATCGAACGTGCGCGAATTGGAAGGCGCATTGCGCAGGGTGGTCGCGACCTCCAATTTTACGGGCAGGCCGATTACGCTCGAGTTCGCGAAGGAAGCGCTGCGCGATCTGTTGGCATTGCAGGAGAAGTTGGTCACGGTTGAAAATATTCAGAAGACCGTGGCTGAGTACTACAAAATCCGGATCGCGGACCTGCTGTCGAAACGGCGCAGCCGCTCGATCGCGAGACCGCGGCAAGTGGCGATGGCCTTGGCAAAGGAACTGACCAATCACAGTCTGCCGGAAATCGGCGACGCGTTTGGAGGCAGGGACCATACGACGGTGTTGCACGCGTGCAAGCGGGTGAAGGCCCTGCGGGAGAGCGATCGGCGGATCGGAGAGGATTATCTAAACCTGTTGAGAACCCTGGCGGGTTAGCGTAGGACAAGCTGTGGATGGAGCTGTGGATAAAGATATCCACAGTTGCATGACAGGTTCTAAGACGCATCCTGACAGCTGCGGAGCTGAGTTTGGTTGAATGTAAGATACTGATTATTAATATTTTTATTGAGTTATCCACCGGTAAGTTGGCCCTTCATAATCATAGTAATAATCTCTTTTAAGAATCTAAATCTAAGAGTGGTAAGGCGGGTGTCCATGAAATTCACGGCAGAGCGCGAAAAATTATTGACTCCCTTGCAAGCAGTGATCGGGGTGGTTGAACGGCGTCAGACCATGCCGGTCCTCGCCAATGTGTTGCTGGGCGTTCGCCAAGGGCGGCTGTCCATTACCGCCACCGATCTGGAAGTGGAACTGGTGGCGGGGACGGAAGTGACTGTGCAGGATGCCGGCGACATCACGGTGCCGGGCCGTAAATTTTTGGATATTTTGCGCGCCTTGCCGGAAAAGCTGTCGGTGTCGTTGAGCGTTGAAGGGGAGAAGGTTGTGATCAAGGCGGGTCGCAGCCGCTTCAGTTTGTCGACATTGCCGGCGGCGGATTTTCCCGTCGTCGATGACATCAATTCGCAGCAAACCGTCCGTTTGCCGCGCAAGGAATTATTGCGGCTGCTGGAAAAGACGCATTTTTCCATGGCGCAGCAGGATGTCCGTTATTACTTGAACGGCATGCTCCTGGAAATCGAGGGCCAGGTTCTGCGCGCAGTGGCCACCGATGGTCATCGGCTGGCGTTGTGCGAAACGGAGCTGGCCTCGAAGGCCAAGAACTCGCAACAGGTGATCGTGCCGCGCAAAGGGGTGCTCGAGTTGCAGCGAGTACTCACCGCGGACGGCGAGGCAGATGTGGCGATCGGAACAAATCACGTTCGCGCCCAGATCGGCGATATTCGCTTCACTTCGAAGCTCATTGATGGTCGTTTCCCCGAATATTCTCGGGTGATTCCGGCGGCGCCGGCCTCTGCCATCCGCGCCGATCGTGATGTGCTGCGTCAGGCGCTGCAGCGCACCGCGATTCTTTCCAATGAAAAGTATCGCGGCATTCGCGTCACGGTGAAGAAGCGGGCGTTGACGGTGCAAGCGCATAACCCGGAGCAGGAAGAGGCCGAGGAAGAGATTGAGGTTTCCTACGAAGGCAACGACCTCGAAGTGGGATTCAACGTCAATTACCTGTTGGATGCGCTGGCGGCCATCGACGGCCAGGAAGTCGAGCTGGGCCTGACCGATAGCAACAGCAGCTGCCTGATTCGTTCGCCGGGTACCACCAACGCGCGGTATGTCGTGATGCCGATGAGGCTTTAACCTTGAGCTTGAGCCGGCTGCAAGTAACGGATTTCCGCTGCTTGCAATCGGCGTCCCTGGAGCTCGACCCGCGCTTTACGCTGATCAGCGGTCCCAATGCCTCCGGTAAGACCAGTCTTCTCGAAGCCATCTATGTTCTAGGGCGGGGCCGCTCCTTCCACACACGTCGCCTGGAGCACCTGATTCGCGTCGGTGCCGAGCGATTCATCGTCTTCGGCGAAGTCGATACGGCCCATCGCCGGGTGCCGCTGGGTGTGGAGGGCAACAGCAGCGGGATTCGAGCGCGCATCGATGGCGAAAAACCGGGTTCGCTGGCTGAACTGGCGCTGCTGCTGCCGGTGCAGGTCATCGACCCTGAGGTACACCGCCTCATCGAGGAAGGCCCCAACCGCCGTCGCCGCTTTCTGGATTGGGGGGTGTTCCACGTGGAACGTGAGTTCGTCGGCCACTGGCAGCGCTACCAGCAAGTGCTCAAGCAGCGCAACGCAGCCCTGAAAGCACGGCAACCCAAATCCATTGTCTCAGCTTGGGACGGCGATCTGGTCCGTTCGGGTGAGCTGCTCTCGGCCGCGCGAGCCCGGTATGTGACCTCGCTAACCCCGCACGCACAGACCATCGGGCGCAGTCTCTTGGGGATGGAGCTGGCATTGAGCTATCGCAGCGGCTGGGCGAAGGATCACTCCTTTGCGGAGGCGCTTCAGCAGAGCTGGAGCCACGACAGCGAAGCAGGGGCGACGCAGATCGGGCCGCATCGTGCCGAACTCAGCATTCGCTTGGAGGGCATGGCGGTCAAGGATCGCATCTCGCGAGGGCAGCAAAAACTCCTCGCGGCTGCCTTGCTCATCGCTCAACTCAACCTGTTCCCCCAAGAATCGCCGGTGAAGCCCAGCTTACTGTTGGACGATCCTGCCGCTGAACTCGATGATGAGCGTTTGGCGAATCTCATTGAGGAGGTATCGAAGCACTCGGTTCAGTTGGTGGTCACGACGTTGCATGGAGAATTCCGTGCCTTCGGTGAGCCCGGGAGGCGCTTTGCCATGGCAGCGGGACGCGTTTGGAGGGGGGATGTTCCACGTGGAACTTGATGCGTCGGCCCAACGCCGATTTGCCTCCAGCCGGCACTTGTAACAGATTGATTGCAAACAGGTTTTTGAGCAACAAGGATTAGTTTTTAGCGCCAGAAACTGTTAACATGGCGGGTCAAAATTCAGGATCGAATATGGCCCAGGACGACGTTTACGATTCCAGCAAAATCAAAGTCTTAAAAGGACTGGACGCGGTCCGCAAGCGCCCCGGTATGTACATCGGGGACACCGACGACGGCAGCGGCCTGCACCACATGGTTTTCGAGGTTGTGGATAACGCCATCGACGAGGCGCTCGCAGGGCATTGCGATCGCGTGGTCGTGACCATCCACGCGGACGAGTCGGTGACGGTTTCAGACAACGGCCGTGGAATTCCTGTGGATATCCACGCGGAGGAGGGCCGCTCGGCGGCCGAGGTCATCATGACCGTGCTGCACTCCGGCGGCAAATTCGACGACAGCTCCTACAAGGTTTCCGGCGGCCTGCACGGCGTCGGCATCTCGGTGGTGAATGCGCTGTCCGATTTTCTGGAATTGAATGTTCGCCGCGACGGCAAGTTGCATCGCCAAGAGTACCGGCTCGGCGAGCCGCAGGCGCCGCTCGCGGCCATCGGCGATACCACCGAACACGGCACCGTCCTGCGCTTCAAGCCCAGCGCGCAAATCTTCACGAACATATCCTTCAACTACGACACGCTCGCGAAGCGTTTGCGCGAATTGTCGTTCCTGAACTCCGGTGTGCGCATCGAATTGGTCGACGAACGCGACGAGAAGTCCGAGGTTTTTCAGCACGAGGGTGGACTCAAGGCCTTCGTCACGCATTTGAATCGCAGCAAGACCGCGGTGCACGAAACGGTGCTGTGGTTTCAAACCCGCGACGGCAATACGCAGGTCGAAGTCGCCATGCAGTGGAATGACTCCTACCAGGAAAGCATGTTCTGCTACACCAACAACATTCCGCAGAAGGACGGCGGCACGCATCTCGCCGGTTACCGTGCGGCATTGACGCGCACCCTGAATAATTACATCGAAAAAGAACTGGCCGCGAAGAAGGAAAAGATCCAGACCACGGGCGACGATTCGCGCGAGGGGCTCACCGCCATCCTGTCGGTGAAATTGCCGGATCCGAAATTCTCGTCGCAGACCAAGGACAAGCTGGTTTCCTCCGAGGTCAAGGGCGTGGTCGAATCCGCCGTTGCCGGACGGCTCGAGGAGTTCCTGCTGGAGCATCCGCCGAGGCGCGCGCCATCGTCAATAAAATTCTCGAGGCGGCCTATGCCCGCGAGGCGGCACGCAAGGCGCGCGAGATGACCCGGCGCAAGGGTGCGCTCGACATCGCAGGGTTGCCCGGAAAACTCGCCGATTGCCAGGAAAAAGATCCCGCGCTCTCGGAGATGTTCCTGGTCGAGGGAGACTCCGCCGGCGGCTCCGCAAAACAGGGCCGCGACCGGCGCACCCAGGCCATCCTGCCGCTCAAGGGCAAGATCCTCAACGTGGAAAAGGCGCGCTTCGACAAGATGCTCGCCTCGGCCGAAGTCGGCACGCTCATCACGGCGTTGGGTTGCGGCATCGGGCGCGACGATTTCAACGTCGACAAATTGCGCTACCACCGCATCATCCTGATGACCGACGCGGATGTCGACGGATCGCACATACGCACCTTGCTGCTGACATTTTTCTATCGCCAGATGCCCATCCTCATCGAGCGCGGTCACATCTACATCGCTCAACCGCCGCTGTACAAGGTCAAGAAGGGCAAGCAGGAGCAATACGTCAAGGACGATCTGGAATTGAATGCTCTGCTGCTCAACACCGCCATCGAGGGCGCCGCGCTGCACGTCAACGCCGAGGCGCCGCCGTTATCGGGATTGGGTCTCGAATCGCTCGCGATGAAGTACGTGGAAGTGAAGAGCATCGTGACGCGCTGGGCGCGCCGCTACGACGAGCGTTTTCTGGAGCAGCTGCTGTATGTTCCCGCACTCACCACCGAGGCCTTCGATCGCATCGACTCGCTGCGCGATTGGTGCCGCAATCTGGAGCTGCGCCTGAATTCGCTCAATGATGTCTCACGCCAATACCGCGTGACGGTGGAGGCTTTGCCGGCCGGCGGCCAGCGCATCAATCTGCAGCGCCTCGAGCATGGCTTGAGTTCCGAGAAGCATATCTCGCGGGAGTTTTTCGACTCCGCGGAGTATCTGCGAATCGCCGAACTCGCGCAGACGCTGAACGATTTGATCGGCCCCGGGCGCCTATGTGAAGCGCGGCGACGACAAGCAGGACGTGGCCAGCTTCAAGGTCGCCATGACATGGCTGTTCGAGCAGGCCAAAAAAGGCCAGACCATCCAGCGCTACAAGGGTTTGGGCGAGATGAATGCGGACCAGCTGTGGGACACCACCATCAATCCGGAAACGCGGCGGCTCATGCAGGTGCGCATCGAAGACGCCGTGGCGGCGGACGACATCTTCACCACGCTCATGGGCGATGCCGTGGAACCGCGGCGCGAGTTCATTGAAAAGAACGCGCTGCACGTGTCGAACCTGGATATCTAGCAATCCCTCAACGCCATCGCCGGCGCACGCATGGTCGGTACTTGCGCGGCGACCATTACCTGACTAAAGTCAGGTAATGATCGAGCAGATCCGATCGTTCAACCGCACCGTCACCCGGCGGCTCGGTGCGCTGAACGACAGGTACCTGGGTCGCGATCGGCCGCTGGTCGAGTCCCGTCTGCTGTTCGAAATCGGTTTGCAAGGCGCACCGGTGAGCAAGTTGCGCGCCACGCTTGGCCTCGATTCCGGATTTCTGAGCCGCCTGCTGCGCTCACTCGAGCGCAAAGGACTGACGACGACCGGAAAACACAGCAGCGATGGCCGCGCCCGGTTTGCGCGTCTGACGCGCGCCGGCCGCGCGGAACTGCGACGCGTCAATGCGCTTTCGGATGAGCTCGCGCGATCCATGCTTGCGCCCCTCACCGAGAGCCAAGGGTCGCGGCTCGTTTCGGCGATGAACGAGGTTGAGCGGCTGCTGCGCGCCTCCAGCGTCGAGCTGGCATGTGCGGATCCACAGGGTGCGGACGCGCAATACTGCCTCGCCCAGTACTTCGGCGAGCTCGTGGCGCGATTCAAGGAGGGATTCGACCCTGAAGCCGACGGCGCCCCGGCGGTTGAAGACTTCGTCCCCCCAAAAGGCTGTCTGCTGATCGCACGTCTCTACGGCGAACCGGTTGGTTGCGGCGCTCTGCGCACCTTCAGTCGCGGCGTGGGCGAAATCAAGCGCCTGTGGGTATCGCCGGATGCGCGGGGCTTAAATCTGGGCCGCAGACTGCTTGAAGAGCTGGAGCGGGCGGCGCGCAAGCACAAGATGCGCGCGGTTCGTCTCGATACCAACGAATCGCTGCACGAGGCAATCCGGCTCTACCAGACCGCGGGATATCGTGAAATCGATCGATTCAACGACAACCCCTACGCGCATCATTGGTTCGAGAAAACCCTGACGAGTTGAACTTTCCGGCGCAATGAGCGGTCGGTCACTCGCAAGGGCGCCGGCGTTTTGCTACATTGACCCAAGGCCTTCGCAACAAATTCGTTCCGGATGAAGCACACGCTTAAAATATGGAGCCTTCTGCTGCTGCTGTTGACGGCGCAGCAGGCCGCCGTGGTTCACGAGCTGAGTCACTTGAGCGGCCTGAGCGGTTCGGAGCTCAACGTCGATTCCGGCAATGCGAATTCCCCGTGCGCCTTATGTCCCGCGTTCGCGCAGGCCAGCTCACCGGCCTTCAGTCACTCCTTTCAAATCCCTTCGTTGGGGCGGGCGGCTCCCGAGCCCGTTGCCAAGCCTCTGTTTGCGGTAGTCGAAGCCGCCGTTCCCACCCCGCGCAGCCGCGGTCCGCCCGTCTAAAACTGAATCCTCGATCTTCCCCTTTGCGCGAGTGATCGCGCGAAGGTGCATTCAGTTTTTTGCGGAGTTCTCATGTACAGATATTCCTTATCGGCAGTAACGCTATGCGTTGCTGCGCCAGGCCTGTGTTGGGTTGCATCGAGCGCGAACGCGGAGGCCGACGACGATGGTTCATCCAGTTTGCCGCCGATCGTGGTGACGGCCAAGCACCTGGACGAAGGGCGCGCCACCATCCAGATCCAGACCGGCGCTTCCACCTATACATTCGATTCGACGGCGATCGAGTCCATCCCCGGCGGCGACAACCTGCATCTCAACCAAGTCATCCTGCGGGCACCCGAGGTGGCGCAGGATTCCTTTGGCCAATTCCATGTTCGCGGCGAACACAACGGGCTGCAATACCGCTTGAACGGCATCATTCTGCCGGAGGGCATCAGCGTCTTTGGGCAGTCCCTGGATCCGCGCTTCATCTCATCCTTGAGCCTCATCACCGGCGCGTTGCCTGCGGAATACGGGCTTCGGACCGCGGGCATCATCGACATCACCACGAAAAGCGGCATCGAGCAGCCGGGTGGGTCGGTGACCCTTTACGGCGGCAGTCATAGCACCATTCAACCCAGCGTTACCTACGGCGGCGGCGCCGGATCATTCAGCTACCTCGTGTCCGGAGATTACTTGCAAAACAATCTGGGTATCGAGTCGCCGGACGGCAGCTCGAATCCGGATCACGATCATACCCAGCAATATCACGGTTTCGGCTATTTCGAGGATATCCTGAACGATCAGAACCGGATTGCGCTCACGCTGGGCAGTTCGGTGGGCAATTTCCAAATTCCGAACCAGGTCGGCCTGCAGCCGTCGCTGGGATTGACGGTCAATGGAGTTTCCGACTATCCCAGCGAGAATCTGGACGAAACCCAGCGGGAAATAACCCAATTCGCCGCGCTGAGTTGGCAGTATTCGGCGGGGGCACTGAACATTCAGAGTTCGTTCATCGCGCGT
The DNA here is from genome assembly GCA_963831765.1 of uncultured Gammaproteobacteria bacterium. Classification (GTDB taxonomy): domain Bacteria; phylum Pseudomonadota; class Gammaproteobacteria; order Steroidobacterales; family Steroidobacteraceae; genus Bog-1198. The sequence goes on along the minus strand of CAWHRH010000003.1, from coordinate 2,298,063 downwards.
TATTCCAGCCTGACTTTCGTGCCGGACTTTCCAGGCGACCTGTTATACACGGGCATCGCCCAGGATGCCTTCAAGCAAAACATCGCCTATGCGGGGCAATCCGACGGTTCCTATCAATTGAACGATGCCCATACGTTGAGGGCGGGCCTGTTCGTGCAGAGCGATCATGCCATCAGCAACACCTCATCGCAGGTGCTGCTCACGGATGATATGGGCGTGCCTCTCTCCGACATACCGACCACCATCGTCGATAACGGCTCGCAGACGGAGTGGATCTATAGCGCCTATTTGCAGGATGAGTGGAAAGTACTGCCGGTCCTCACCGTCAATTATGGATTGCGCTTCGATCGCTTTACCGCCTACACCAGCGACAAGCAGGTCAGCCCGCGATTGAACGTGGTGTGGCAGGCTCTCCCCGATACGACGGTGCACGCGGGCTATTCGCGTTACCTCTCGCCGCCGCCTTTTGAGCTGGTGGGAGGCAAGGATATTGCCCTGTTCGAGAACACCACCAGTCCGCCCTCGACGCCGCTGGCGGACCCGCCGCTGGCGGAGCATTCCAACTACTACGATCTTGGCGTGCAGCAGAAATTCAGCCAGGCGCTGACCGTGGGAATCGACACCTACTACAAGCAATCGGTGAATTTGATCGACGAGGGACAATTCGGTGCACCCATCATTCTGACGCCGTTCAACTACCGCTTCGGCAAGCAATACGGCGCGGAACTCATCGTCAACTACACACTGCGTGATCTCACGGCCTATTTGAACCTTGCGGGGCAAAGCGCCAAGGGCAAAGAGATCACCTCAGCGCAATTCAATTTCGCGCCCGAGGATCTGGCCTACATTGCCAACAACTACATTCATTTGGATCATGAGCAGCAATTCACCGCTTCCGGGGGCGCTTCCTATTCGTGGCGCGGCACGCAATTCAGCGCGGATTTTCTCACGGGTTCGGGTCTGCGCGCCGATCTGGACCTGCCGCCCGGCGAAACCACGGCGTACGGCGGCACCGGCATTCCCAATGGTGCGCATTTGCCCTATTACACGCAGGTCAACGCCGGCGTGTCGCATCTGTTCACCATACCCGGCGCCGGCACCCTCACGACCCGCTTCGACATCATCAATGTGTTCGACAAGGTCTATGAGATTCGCAACGGCACCGGGGTCGGCGTCGGTGCGCCGCAGTTTGGACCGCGGCGCGGCTTTTTCATCGGCGTCTCGAAGTCGATCTGATCGATGGCCTACGCGAGTCGATGCCTAGGCGAGCGCAGTCTTGAACAGGACCAACATCCGGCTCCAGGCCTTTTCGGCCTGGTCGTGGTTGTAGACCTGCGAGTCGGGCGGGCACCAGCCATGCATCGCGCCGGCATAGACCTCGATCTCGGCCGGCAGCTTGGCCTTGGCGAAGGCGTCGCGAAGTACGTCCTTGGCTTCTGGCTGACTCTTGTCGTCGTTTTCGGCAATGGCAAAGAGGAACTGCGCCTTCATTTTCGGAACCAGCAAATGCGGGCTGTTGGGTTTGTCGGTCACCAAGCCGCCGCCATGAAATGACGCGCCGGCGCCGATGCGATCGGGAAATGCGGCCGCCGTCCGCATGGTGAACGGACCTCCCATGCAATAGCCGGTGGTCCCCATCTTGCGTTTCTTGTCGACGAAGGGTTGGCTGTCGAGATAGGCGACGAACGCGGTGGCATCGGTGAGCGCGGTTTCGGGACTCAAGGTGCCGGCGAGCGACATCAATGCCTGGCGGGTCGCGGGATCGGAGAAGTCCGCATGATCCGGGGCGGTGGGCGCTTTCTTGGTGCGGTAAAAAGGATTGATGACCAGCACCGAGTAGCCGGATTCCGCGAGCCGCGTTGCCATTTGCCTGAACGCAAGGCGCAGCCCGAAGATATCGGGCCAGATCAGCACGCCTGGATATTTCCCCTTGGCCGGATGAACGACATACGCGTCCGCCGTGCCATCGGGAGTTTTGATTTCCACTTCGGCGTTCACCGTATCCGCGGCGTCGGCGAGTTTCGGTAGCGCAGCGATCAGGCCGGCACCCAGGGTCATGGCACCAAACTTCCGGCGCGTCATTTCGGCCCGGCGGGCGAATTCACTCAGATCATCGTTCTCGCACATGGTCTCTCTCCGATGCTTATCGCGTACTGTCCCACGCACAATGTTGCCCCCAAGCGTGCGCGGCGCGCAATACGGATTCAGGTTGCTTTCTTGGGGCGCGTGAGCGCGTAGTTTGCGAAAGTGGACCAGGTACCGTCCTTGGCCTGGGATTCGAGCCATAAAGACCACGAGCCGGTTTCCGCCTGCCATACAAACGTATCTCGGAACGCCCCCTCGGCGTAGGGAAATTGGATCACCTCGCGGTCCTTGGCGCACGCCCGTTGCCACCACTCGCGCTCCGGCGGCGCCGAATCGATCGAGCCAGTGCGCCACGTAGTCGCCTGCGCGAGCGTCGAAACCGATAAAGACGTCGGCCTCGTAGGGGGGCGCCCCAGAAGCATCGAGCATGTGCAGTCGTAAAAATCTGCCCTGCAGGACGCGCTCGCCGCGCGCCCGATACCTCACCGGCTTGCCGAGGAGCGTACCCGACATGTCCCAAGCGCCCTTGAGTTCGTCCAGATAGGCATCGTCGGGCGAGGGTCCCGGGGCTGCGCGCGATACTGATTGTCCGCCCGCGAAAAACGCGAAGGCCAAGGTGAGCATGGCGCGGGTATGGCGAAGACGCGGTGCCCTCATGGCCACGGTGCGGCTACATGGCCACCGGCTACTGGGTTTTCCCCGACGTCACCATCAGCACCGCCAGCGTGAGCACCGTGGCGCCTGTGCGAATCGAGGGTTCGGGTATCGGAGCGAACAACGGTGAATGGTTTACCGGTACCGGTATGCCGCGCGCCTTATAGTCGGCGAGCATCTTGGGATCGTCGCCGCCGATGCCGAAAAAGACCGACGGCACGCCCGCGTCGATGAACTCCGAATAGTCCTCGCTGGCAGTCCAGCCGGGCTGATTGCTCGGTACGAACGTAGCCTTGTCGCCCAGCGCGGCCGTGAGCACGGATGCTGCGCGGGCCGCAAGAGCGCTGTCGTTGATAACCGAGCCAACGCCTGCCTCGCGGGTGATGGTGGGGGCCGGGGCATTCGCGATGGTCGCGGCCGCCTTGGCGGTTCTCTCCACGCCGTCCAGCAGCAACTTGCGTACCTCGGGGGAGTAGGAGCGCAGGGTCAATTTCAATTCTGCCGTGTCCGGAATGATGTTATTCGCGGTTCCGGCGTGAAAGCTGCCCACGGTGATCACGCCGAACACCTGGGGGTCCTTTTCGCGGCTGATGACGGTTTGCACATCGCTGACGAAGTGCGCGCCCATGACGATCGGGTCGATGCCCTTGTCCGGCATCGATCCATGGGCGCCGCGGCCATTGAAGACGATGGAAACGGTGTCGGCGGCGGAGGTCATGGCGCCATCCTTGATGATGACGGTGTTGAACGCTGTCGGTCCGACGTGGGCGGCGAATCCGTAGGTCGGTTTGGGGAAGCGCGTGAACAGACCGTCGGCGAGCATCGCTTTGGCGCCTCCCCCGGCTTCCTCCGCGGGTTGCCCGATGAACATCAGCGTGCCATGCCACTGATCCTTCATCGCCAGCAGTGCCTGCGCCGTGCCCAACCACCAGGACATGTGCGAGTCATGGCCGCAGCTATGGGCAACAAAGGTTGTCTTGCCGCCGACAACCTGCGTGGCGCGACTGGCATACGGCAGCCCGGTCTTTTCCTCCATCGGCAGCCCGTCGAGTTCGGTCCGGACCAGCACCGTTGGTCCTGGGCCGTTGCGGTAAAGGGCCACGATTCCAGTCTTGCCGACGTGCTCGGTGACCTCGAAGCCCAGCTTGCGCATGGCCGACGCCAACAGCGCCGCCGTCCGTTCTTCTTGAAAGGCCACCTCGGGATGAGCGTGAAGATCCTTGTATAGCCGGTCGAGTTGCGGGTAGTTCGTGTTCAGCACCGCATCGATTCGCAGCTTGGCGGCGGCAACGTCGAAAGGCTCCGCGGCCTGCGTGTAGGCGGTTCCTGCCAGTGCGGCGATTAAAAAAATGAATTTCTGCACAGGAAGGACCTCGAACGATGATGATGCTCGATATTACCGCACCCCATTTAACCGCACCCGACTTAACCCGGGTCCCACATCGAGGTTAGCGTGGTTCTCCTGGAATGGATTCGGAAGGGCCGTGAGCTGGGCGCCAGCGACCTGCACATCGAAGCGGACACCGCGCCGGTCGCGCGTGTCCGCGGCCAGCTTTCGGCCATCGGTCCTGGCGTATCGGGATCCGCTCTCGTCCAAGCAGCGCGCGAGTTGCTGGGCAATGAGGGTTGGCCGCAATTTATCGCACGTGGATCCGCGGATCTGTCTAGAACCCTTGCCGGCGTACGTTGCCGCATCAATATTTTCCAGACGGTGCGCGGCGTGGCGATGGCGGTGCGCCTCCTGACCTCGTTCCAGAACAATCTGCGATCCTGCAATTTGCATCCGGAACTAAAGCGGCTGACCGAGGCGACCACGGGTTTGGTGGTGTTGTCCGGTCCCACCGGAAGCGGAAAATCCACCACGCTTGCGGCGCTGGTCGAGGAGATCAACGCGGCCGGTGCGCGCAACATCATCGCCATCGAGAGCCCCATCGAGTATGTCTTCACGAATCGCCGATCCTTTATCAGGCAACGGGAAATTCCCACGCATTCTCCGAGTTATGAGCAAGCACTGGTGGACGCGCTGCGCGAGAACCCCGACGTGCTCGTCATCGGCGAGATGCGAACTCCCGAGGTGATGCGGCTCACCCTGAACGCGGCGGAAACCGGTCACCTGGTCATTGCGACCATGCATTCGGCCACCTGCGCCGAGGCGCTCACCCGCATTTGCATGTCATTTCCGGCGGACATCCAGGGCAGTATCCGCGCGCAGCTCGCGGACTGCTTCGTGGGCTTGGTCTGCCAGCGGCTGGATTTTTTGAGTGAATACAAGCTGCGCGTTCCGGTGTGCGAAATCCTGCTGCCGAGCGCGTCCGCCAAGGGAACAATTCGCGGCGGCCAGTTCAGCCAGATTGCCAACGTGCTGCAGACCGGCGGCGAGGCGGGCATGTGGAATTTCGATCGCTACCAACGCTGGGTGGCGCAAAAGAAGGACTGGGTGCAGCCGACGCTGGCCGCGCCCCTGACCGATGATCGCCCCGCCGCGCAGCCCAAAATCCAGCGCCGCGACGCGGCTCCCAAGGTGTCCAAAGAGATATCCAGGGATGACTCGCTGGAAATTTCCATTGAGGAAGATGCCGATCTTGATGAGCTGGCCAAGCGCATCGAAAAGGGAACGCGCTGACCCAGCCAGGAGACACAAGAGCGGCTGGCTATGGCATATCCGACCTGAGATTGAAGGATTCGATGCGGCCCACTTTGTTGACCGCTTGTTGCACGTCATCCCGCGCCATGATCGCAGTGAAGAGATCACGCGACGTCAACAGCGAGGGTAGATCCGCCGGATCGTTGTAATTCTGAATTTCTGTCAAGACGTCGCTACGCATGGAGACGGTGTTGAGTCTTTGTATGAGCAGTGCGGAGGCGGCTGCCTCCTTGTCGTTCAACTGGAGAGCGGCGCAGTGGCGGACTGACTCCAGTTGCAGCCTGCCGTACGGGCTCACTTCGCGAATGAGCAGCTCGAGCTCCTCGTCCCGACGTCCCAGGCCTCCCAAGGCGATTGCACGATTGTTGAGTATCCAGATCAAATTCTCCTTGTCATCGTAAGCCGGCTTGCCGCTGTCAGTGTTTTGTGTGACGGCTTCGGTCAGCGCCAACACTTCATCGTAGCGCCGGGCCTTCAGGAGGGCGTAGGTCAGATCGATGACATGTTGCAAAGACCGAGGTGATTTGCCAACGATACCGCGCAAGATCGCGATATCGAGCTCCACGGCCTTGTCGATATTGAAGATTTCCGGCGACATTTTGGTGATTGGATCAAATCGCTTATCGACGCGCATGCTGATGAGCGAGCTGGGCTGCCGCACCCGATGCGCTACCTGATTTGCCTCTTTGACTTTGCCTCGCTCCAGCAGGGTGAGCGCGTAATCTCCAGGGTCTTTGCATTCGGCATGGCACAAGCGCGCCTCGAGTAGCTTTGCGCCAGGTCGTACTCATCGAGTTGCAGGGCCACGCCACTCGCAGAGGTCAACAGGTCATGGCGCCGTTTCGCGGCCAAGTACTCAAACGCCGGCGATTCGATCACCGCTTTCAACAACGGCAGGGCGGCGTTCCAATCCTCCTTGGTTACCTTTTCCAATGCCTGGGCCATCTGTTCGTTGAGAGCTGCAACCGCAGCGATTTGGTCCGGGAGGTCCTTCGTCGGAGTTTCTGTTGCCGAAACCACGGCGGGCAGAAGCGCAATCAGGAGGGCAAGCAGTGTCCTTGAGATCGGTGCAAGTAATCGACCCGTTTTCATCTAGTGGCTTTCCTGTGGCGAATGATGAGGACGCCATTTCAGCGTGGGCCATGGAGAGGCGCAAGCGCAATCTACAATTGAAAGACCTATGGCTGCGGGAGTGACTAAGCGCCTTCGTATGGCCCGGCGACTTTGTCGAGCCAGGGTCGCGCGACCGCGCGCAGGCTCCGATCCAGGATGTATTGGCGGTCGCGGCAATCGAACAGAATGCGCTTGCCGCGCTGCGCTCGTACGAGCGCGAACGCTTTGTCAGGCGTGCGGCTGTTGTCGAACATCAATGCCATGTCGGCCATCGGCGCGGCGTAACCGATTGCATACTGCGTGCGCGGAAATCGCGTATGCAGCTTGTTGAGCGGTACCCCGTGACCGCCTTGTTCCTTGCGAGTTTCAACGCGCAGCACCGACAGCTGTACGGAGGAAAGGCCAACGAAGAGCAACACCACAAAATAACCGGCGGCTTGCAAGGTCTTGATGATGTCGGCTTTGGATTCGATCCGGCCATCGGGGAGTTTTTTCCAGTGCGAGAACACCGTTTCAAAAGCGAACGGCATTCTTTGTTCCATGACGAGTCCGACAAATGCCTGGACACCCGCTTGGGAGAGAAGCTGCCAGCGTGTGTCGTTGTCGCGCAGCTTCTGGGCCCATTGCGGAAGCTGGCCGCTGGCCGTGTCTGCAGGCGGTAGCATGGAGGCGGTGATCCGATCGGCATTCACCAAGGGGATCTGCAATTGCGGCGCGAGCCGTTCGGTCCAAAGAGTGGTTTTGCCGCTGCCGTTGTGACCCGCGAGAATAAAGGCGGTGGGTTTGCTTTTACCCGATGCTGCTTGCTGCAGCAGTTTGGACAAGCCCGGCGGCCGCCGCCAGGATTTCACGAAACTCTAAATTTGCCGCCGACGACCCTGCCCTTGCGACGGGTGCCGTCGCGGGAAGTGCGGACCAGCTTCGTCGCATCCTGTGGGTCCGCGGAGTAGGCAAAAATGTCGCGAGACCCATTGGTAAAAATGGAGTGTCTGCTGATGCCGGGTTTGTTCAGGGCTTTGGCGGTTTTGCGCAACATGGCGCCGGCCTGATCGGCCCGACGGGGGCGCACGGCAGCCGCGATCGATGGGCCGGTTCGGACCATCGCAAGACTGTCATCCAGAGTCGCGATGCGCTTACCGCGCAAGCGAATTTCTCCCGCTGTTTTGGGGCTACTACGCGATGTTTTGCCGTTTCTCCGTGCCATATTGGAATAGTGTCGCAAATGAGGGGACATTGCCAATGAGTGCTTTCGACAGTTTCGCGGCGGGATGGTTTACGCGGTTTTTCAAGAGGTTAGCGCTCGGAGTCAGGCGCACGGCGATCCCTTGAATAGTCATACCAGGGGTTCACTTCCTGATCCCGACGATTCGCGCCATCCCATTTGCAGCGGCGTCGCGCCGTACGCTAAAACCCAGCTCGCTTAAGCGGGCCGCAACCCGCTCCGGCGCCAGCCTGAGTTTCGGATAGCTGCTGACGGTCTGGCGCCACCGGCCCTGCTCCTTGGTATTGAGCACATCGTGAACGGTGACATGTTCCTCGGCGTACTCGAGAAAGCAGGTCAGAATCCGGTTTTCATCGGCACGGACGGGAATGAATCGCGCGTCGCCTTCCAGAGTTTTCGTGGCGTAGTCGCGAAACGTGGCTGCGAACACGCCCGCGGAAGCGAGCGAATCCGCGACGGACTCGAGCAGCGACTCGACCGCACTTATGGCCGGCAAATGCGTCAACGTGTCGCCCATGCACAAGATGACTGCCGGCTTTTCCTCAATGTGCGAGCGAAAATCCAAGAGATCCGCATTGTGCACGGTGATCGGCAGACCCGCGCCTCGCAACTGCAATTCATCAAGCAGCACCTGACAGCCATCAATGGCCGTGACCTTGAACCCGCGTCGCGCGAGAGGCAGCGCATGCAATCCCAGGCCGGCGCCCAGATCAACGGCGATGGCGCCGGCCGCTGCGTCCAACTTCAGCTCGTCAATCTCTGCAGCAGCGCGTGCGAGTGCGGCTTCCAGGTCTCCCAGCATCCAGGAGTAGATGGGGCCTAGGTGAGTCTCGTAATGTGCGCCTGCGCTTTGCATCGCGCGCTGGCTTTACTCGGTATCGAGACCGCGCATCGCCGGCGATGCGAAGGCCACGCCGCCGTCCACCGTCAAGGTCGAGCCGATGACGTAGTCGCCGGCGCGCGACGCCAGAAAGATTGCCGCGCCGGCCATGTCCTCATTCGTCGCCGATGCGGCGCGCCGGAATACGCTTGGCCACTTCGTCCGCGTGATCGCGGGCTTCCCTGTTCATGTCGGACTTGAATGCGCCGGGTGCGATGGCGGTGACATGGATATTGTCCTTGACCAAGCGTGCGGCCATCAGACGCGTCAGCTGAATCAGGCCGGCCTTGCTGGTCACGTATGAATAGGTCTCACGGTGCGTGAGATAAATGCCGTCGATCGATGCAATGTTGATGACTTTGGCGGGGCGCGCCGCGGTGGCCGCCTTGCGCAGTGCCGGCGCCATGGCCTGCGTCATGAAAGAACGGCGTCTTGGCATTGAGATTCAGAACCTTATCCCAGCCTTCCTCGGGAAATTCGTCGAATTTTGCGCCCCAGGCGGCGCCGGCGTTGTTCACCAGGATGTCCACCTTGGGTTCCCTGGCCATCACCGCCGCCGCGAGTGATTTGGCGCCCGCCAGGGTCGACACATTCATCGGGATGGATATGCAGGTCCCGCCGTCTTGCGATAACTCGCGAGCGGTCTGATTGCAGGCATCGGCTTTACGCGCCGATATGTAGACTTTTGCTCCCTGCGCGATGAAGCCTTCGGCAATCATTTTGCCGATGCCGCGTGAGCCGCCGGTAATCAGCGCGACGCGCCCCTTGAGCGAGAACAGATCCTTGGTGTTCATGGGTCCCCCGAATGTTGCGTCGTCACATCTCTAACGCTCGACCGTCCTTCGGCCATCGTTCATGACATAGCGCCAGAAAGCGTACTGCCGCCTGCGACTCGGTTGGTGCTTCAAGCAGTACGCCCCGACCTGGCGATCGATATTCGAGTAGGGCAGTCCCTCGACCGGAACCAATTGCGCGGCACGCGGTCAGCAAGTCCGACACGTAAGTGACGCCCTTGCCGTCGGCCACCAGGGCCAGTCGCAATTCCATATGGCTGACCTCCCACACCGAGCCGAAGGCATCGCGCAGCCGTTCGCCGCTCGAACGGCGCGTGGTCTCGTCGAGATACGAGGTGAGCAGCGGCAATTCCCGCATGGTGCGCGGCGGCATCCCGTGCGAGCGCGGCGCGAGCGGGATGATCGCGTGAAATCATCAGACGGCGGGTCTCGGAAAAGCAGGGATGCAGTGCGAAGTGCGCCGGCATGTTGTGGTGAAACGGGCCGAAGCCCAGTTCCCAGCGTCCCTCGCCGACGCCATGGACGATCTCGCGGCTCGGTGCGACGACCACCTTGAGCCGGGTGTGGGGATTGCGCTCGCAGAATTCCTTGAGCAATGCGACACCCACGCGCGAGTTGGCGGCCGGCGACAGCGCCAGCGACAGCGTCGACAGCGCTCCGGATTTGATCTGACTGATGTCCGCGAGCGTTTCGCGTTCCTCGTTGAGCACGGTTTCCGCAAAGCGCAACAGCCGGATGCCGGCTTCCGTGGGTTGCGGCGGACTGCCTCGATGCAGCAGGCTAGGTGCCCAGCCGGTGTTCGAGATTGGCGATGGTCTGGCTGACCGCCGATTGCGAAAGATCCAGCCGTTCCGCCGCGCGGCTGAAACCGCCGGCCTCGATGACCGCGTGAAAGCAGCGCAATTCATTACGTTCAATCTGCATAGGCCGAAAGGATAACCGACTTGTGCATCCGCCGCGCTTGGGGCTATCCGCCTTTAGCTATCCGCCGCGCTGATACTTCCATCACTTTTGCTGTCTGGCCAGAGGGCGCGCGCCGGCCTTATCTTGGCGTTGAGATGGAGGTGGCTTATGAACGCAGTGGTAGATATCAAGAAGGGTCTCGAGGGCGTCGTGGTCGACAGCACCTCGATTTCACTGGTCGATGGCGAGGCCGGGCGCCTGTACTACCGCGGCCATCCGATCGAAAAACTGGTGAAGAAACCGTTCGCGGCGGTTGCGTCACCTGGTTGTCTTCGGCGAACTGCCGGATGCCCCGCAACTTGGCGAGTTCGAAGATTTCCTGTGGGACGCCGGCCGTTTGCCCGGTGCGCTGGCTGATGCCCTGGCGCAGCTCGCGCGCCTTCATGGCCATCCGATGGCCACCCTGCAGGCCGCCATGCCCTTGATGGCGGTGGAGGCGCCGGTGCGCCGGGCCGGACGCACCGACGATGAACAGGAGTCGCTGGTCGTGGCAGCCCGGCTGCCGGCGGCGCACGCCCTGCTCGTCGCGCTGCGCGCCGGTCGCACACCGACGCCCTATCCTGAGGTTCGTCGCTATGGCGAGCGCTTCCTCACGCTGCTGCATAACCGCATTCCCACCGACAGGCAGATCAATATTTTCGAGCAGACCCAAATTCTGCAAATCGATCACAGCTTCAATGCGAGTACCTTTACGGCGCGTGTCGTCACATCCACTTTATCTCCCCCAGCCTCGGCCTTGGCGGCCGCGATGGGTTCGCTCTACGGACCATTGCACGGCGCCGCCGATCAAGGGGCTTTGGAGATGGCGGAAGAAGTCGGCGCTCCTGCCGCGGCGGCCGAGTTCGTGGCAGCGTGTTTGGCAGGCGGCCGCCTGGTCATGGGCATGGGTCATCGGGAGTATCGCGTGGTCGATCCGCGCTCGAGAATAGTGAAGGTACTGGCCGAGGAAATCGCCTCCGAACCCCGTCACAGAGCGGCTTGCTCGATACTTTGAAGGCAGTGGACGAAGCCTTTGTCGCGCAAACTGCGCACAAGAAGCGAGCGCTGCGCGCCAATCTGGAGTTCTACAAGGGCATCGTGTACCTCGGCGCTGGGGCTTGCCGAAGGAATTCTTCACCGCGACCTTTGCGATCGCACGCATCTTCGGTTGGTCGGCCCACATCGTGGAACAGCGCAAGGACAATCGGATCGTCAGACCTTCCGCAAACTACATAGGGCCTGCACCACTGCCTGATTAGCGCGTCCCCTGCGCTGTCGGTAACATCGCCCGTAAAGAGGCGGAAAGAATGCTGTTATCTGAAACATTGGCTTCGATGCAGCCTAAGGGCGGTGACTGGACCGCCGTCATCGGAGAGGATTGGTCGCAGGGGCGGGCAACCTTCGGTGGTCTGGTGACGGCTCTCGGCAACGAAGCGATGCGCCGCTTGGTTCCGATGGATCGGAAACTGCGCGCGCTGCAGACCACGTTTGTCGGACCTGCGTTGGCCGGCAGCGTGCGGCTCGAGGCGCAGATCCTGCGGACCGGCAAGGTGGTCACGATTGCCGAATCGCGCTTGTGGAGCGCCGATCAAATCGCCGCCACTTTCACCGGCATCTATGGTGCTGACCGCGCCAGTTCGATTGCGCTCGCGCCGGCGCCGCAGCCGCAGGCTGCCCGTGTCGTCGATCTGCCCAATTCGGACCGCCCGCTTGGGTTAGCGCCCTCATTCCTACAACACTTCGACATTCGCTGGGCCGAGGGCACGCGGCCCTTTACCGGCACCTCCTTGAACAGATCGAAGGCCTATATCCGCCACCGGGATCCGGCAGCGCTGACGGAATCGCATGTGGTCGCGCTCATCGATTGCATCCCGTCGGTCATCCTACAGATGATGAACAAGGTGGCACCCTCGAGCTCCATGGATTGGACGCTGCAATTTCTCCGCCACGACTACACGCATTCACCCGAGGCGTGGTGGCGCATCGATTCCGAGGTCGATGCCGCCGCCGACGGATATTCGAGCGAGTCGGGTGTCATCTACGACCCCAGTGGGGCGCCCGCAGCGTTCACCCGCCAATTGGTGGCGGTGTTCGGATAAGATATTTCGATGATCACGGGCGCGTGTCATTGCGGAGCAGTGCGGATCGAGATCCCGCGCCGGCCGCGGACGCTGACCAACTGCAACTGCTCCATCTGCCGGCGATACGGCGTTCTCTGGGCTTACTACGACGCGGCGGATGTTCGTGTCCGCTGCAAACGGGGCGCGACCGAGACCTACTCCTGGGGCCGCAAGTCGTTGAAGTTCGTACGCTGTAAACACTGCGGCTGCATCATGAATTGGAAACGCATCCGGCCGAGGAAGGAAGACTATATGGGCGTCAACGCCAGAAACTTCGATCCCGGCGACTTGGGGAAGGTCCGGATCCGCTTGCTGGATGGAGCGGACACGTGGAAGTATCTAGATTAAGCCGCGAAGGGCGTGCCGCCCGATCATTTTGCGACAAAAATACTCTTCGGCAGCTTTACGTGGACGCCGAGATTCGGCTTGTCCACGAGTTGAGTGATGATCACGTGCCCGGCAATGCTCACCAACTGGTAGGCCTGATGCCGCGTGAGGTTTTTCTCCGCAACCAGAAAATCCACCATCTCCTGAATCGCCGTCTTGGTGGCGACGGCCAGATCCGGATCCGTCGCCATGCTGATGAAATCGGTCGCGGTCTCGGCGCGCGGCCATTTCAGTTTCATGTCCTTGCGCACCGTGAGCTGCAGTCGACCGCGCAGCGAGGTCTCTATGGCGGTCTGATCCACCTCGCCGTCTCCTTGGGCCGCGTGTCCGTCGCCGATTTCAAACAGCGCACCGGGGACAAACACGGGGATGTAGAGCGTGCTACCGGCAACCAGTTCTCTGTTGTCCAAATTTCCGGCGTGGCGGCCGGGCGGGTTGCTGCTCACGCGACCCGAGTCCGCCGCGGGTGAAACGCCGATGCTGCCGTAAAAGGGATTCAGCGGAATCACTATGCCCGGCAGGAATTCAGCCGTCATCTTTTTGCGATTCAGGGTAAGAATCTTGGACGGCAGGCCGGTCTCGCAATTCTCGGGTAGATAACCGTTGCAGCCGTTGTAACCGTAATCCAATGCCAGGTCGATCGATAGAATTTTGACTTCGAGCACGTCTCCCGGCTCGGCGCCCTCAACGTAAACCGGCCCGGTGAGAATATGTCCGCCGGGTCCGCGCCGCTCGCCGGTGACTTCCGTGACAATGGCCTTGAGAGACGCTTGAATCTTGTCGTCAGGTACGCCGGCCTTCGCCAGACCGGTCGGCGTGTTGGTGAGCAAGGTGTCCACATCAATGATGTCGCCCGAGTCGATGCGCAGCACCGCAGGTGCCTCCGACCAGTAGTAGCCGTATGCCACGGTCGACGGCGTGGCCTCCAGCCGATGCGTCCTGGGCGGATGGGCGTAGGCTCCCGCCCCGGTGGCGAGTGCCAACACGCTCACAAAGCCTGCGAGTTTTTGCATGCCGGCTAAACTATCGCATGCCGCGCAATATTGAAATAAAAGCCCGCGTCGATGATATCGAGGCGTTGAAAATTGCGGCGGCCGCGATCGCCGATCAAGGACCGGCGGAACTTGAACAGGACGACACGTTTTTCCGTTGCGATGCCGGGCGCCTGAAGCTGCGCGTCTTCGCCGATGGTACGGGAGAGCTGATTTTCTACCGTCGCGCAAACCAGCAGGGACCGAAGGAATCGTCGTACTGGCTGTCGCCAACCCCCTCGCCGCACTCGTTGCGGCAAGCATTGACGTTGGCCTACGGCGAGCTGGGCCGGGTCAAGAAACACCGCACGCTCTATCTCGCCGGCAGGACACGCATTCACCTCGACCGCGTCGATCAGCTTGGAAATTTTCTCGAGCTGGAAGTCGTTCTGCAGACCGACGAAGCCGCGGATTCGGGGGTTCGAGAAGCGACCGCTCTCATGCGGCGGCTCAACATCGGCCGGGAGCAGCTCATCGAGTCCGCGTACATTGATTTGCTGCTGCCACCTTAAGCCGGCGTCCCTTTTGAAAATTCCGAAAATGACTGATGACGTTTGTCATAGTGCAATGTCGGGCACCCAATTAAGCTCCGCGTACTGGAAAAGTCGCCCATATTGAGCGGCCCGTCACGGGCGACACCGTTCCTTGACCCTAAAGTGGACATGCTCGATCCCAAGAAAACACGGACAGGACTCAATAATGAGCATTCTGATCAGCCGCGCGATGAACCGTCTGGCGCGAGCCAGACCAACCCTTGCCCTCGTGGGCTCAGCTCTCTTCTTCAGTGTTGCGGGCGCGATTCTTCCCGCTGTGGCGGACAACGGGTCACTCTATGTGGCCCCCGGCCCCGCCACTCTGATCGCACCGCCCGGAGGGACCAAGTCCGGTCCAGAACAGACTACGGCGACGGCGAGAAAATTGGGCGATCTTCTCGGCAACTCGCTCAGTTCGCCCGGTCACGCAACCGATGTTGTGGTCACGATCAAATGCGGACACTACCGTTCCGCGACCATTTCCTATGCCGATGGGACAACCAAGACATTGAACCTCGGCAACGCCCCGGCCAGTCAAAGCGATATGGATAAGGCGAGGGCAGCCATCCCCATATTGCGCATCGTTGACGAATCCGGCTGTTAAAGTTTCATCGTCTGGTCGAGTCGTTGCGACCCAAAGAGCGCATGATCCGAAAGGCATTGCTGGTTGTCATGTTAGCCGGCTGCGCCAACCTCGCTTTGCCGCAGGACTTTCCTCTGTGGGAGCGCCTGTTACGCCACTACAGCGGGAAAACGGACGAGACGCCGGTGCCGTCGATGAAGATGGGGCACATGCAGATGTCGCTAAAGGGCGATCCAGCGCCCGACGACCATGCGCGTGCCGCTCAAATCCTCGCTGCCGCGGACGCGGTGCTTTCCCGCTACAGCGACGTCAACACGGCGCTACGCGACGGCTATAAACCTTTTTTCCCTACCGGTCGCGTGGGCGAGGAGATCCATTACACCAACTACCGGTATCGGCGTAAGGAGCAGCAGCAGGTCGACTACAGCCGGCCCGGATCGATTCTCTACAAGCGCACGGCGGAAGGATTGAAAGCGGTCGGCGTGATGTACACCGCCCCGGTCGATGCATCCCCACAGCAGCTCGATCGGATTGCTCCGTTGAGTTTCGCAACCTGGCATCGCCACGTGGACTTTTGCGGCGGCCCGAAAAGTCTCCCGACCAGTGAGCAGTTCGGACCGAACGCGCGTTTCGGCCCGCAAGGCAGTATTCACACCGAAGAGGAGTGCAAGGCGGCGCAGGGATTGTGGATTCCCGTGGTCTTGGATTGGATGACCCATGTCTACCCGGACGCGCAAGAAAAATGGGGCGGCATGGACATGGACATGGAAGCGGGCACCCCGGACGGCGCGCGCGCGGTAACAGGTCGTATGTCTGGCCGGGCGCCCGCGGAAGCACTATGATTCTTTCGAAGAACAACGAAAGCGTTCGATTGGGGGAAACATGATCAAGCAAATCAAGCGCGCTGCGCTCATCGCAGCTCTTTTTTCAGCGGTTCTGCTGGCTGCCATCCCTGAAACGAAGGCCGCGAGCGCCGCGAAATCCGTCCAGCCCCTGGATCTCACGATCTATCACATCGAGGGACGCCGCTCCGAACGCATTGTGTGGCTGTGCGAGGAGCTGGGCATTCCATACAAGCTCGAATACAAGCAGGGCGACATCATGGGCTCCATGAAGACCATCCACGACGTCAGTCCGCTGATGCCGGTGGCGCCGACGGTGCGCATCGACGGTCAGGTGATGGTGGAGTCCGGCGCAATCATCGAATTGATCCTGGCGCGCGCGGGCAAGGGTCGCTTGCAGCCCGCCGTCAATTCTCCGGACTATCCGTACTATCTGCAGTGGATGCACTTCGCCGAAGGGTCGTTCGCCGCGCGTGTGATCGGAGACTATCGCGTGGCGCTCATCCAGGGCAAGCCGAAAACGCCGGAGGGCCAGTACAAGCTGGTCGATACCGAAGCCGTGCTGAAATTCATGGAGGATTTTTTGAGCAAACATCCTTACTTCGGCGGCGCTGAATTTTCAGCCGCCGACATCATGATGTTGTTCCCGACCAATATCACCGAGGCCTTCAACGTGGCGGATCTGTCGGTGTACCCGCATATCGTGGCGTGGCGTACCAACGTGGAAAGCCGGCCGGCGTACAAAAAGATGCTGTCGGTTGCCCGGCCCAACGGCGTGCCCGGAGCGCCGAAACCATTGCCGAAGTCCTGACCGATTTTGAATCTTCGGGCCTTCGGCGCGAATTAGGGCTTGTTTGCTGCTCCGCTCGCGATTCTCGCGAGACCGGCCTCGATCGCCTGCCGAACTTCGTCGTTGAGCTGTCGCGGATCCTTGCCTGCGGACGGAATCGGCTCACCGATGATCACGCGAATGGTCCCGCGCTTCTTCAGCATTCCGCGGCGCACCCAGAAGTCGGCGGCGTTGTGCGACAGCGGCACCGCGAATTTGCCGGTCTCGGTCGCCAAGAGCGCTCCGCTCACGCCATAACGGCGCGTCTCGCCGGCCACAACCCGGGTGCCCTCGGGAAAAATGATGACCCACAGGCCATCCGCCAGACGCGCCTTCCCTTGCTCGAGAACCTGATTCACGGCGCGATGCCCCGCGCCGCGATTGATTGAAATGGGCCGCAGCAGCCACAGGCCCCAGCCGATCAAGGGAATCCAGAGCAATTCGCGCTTCAGCACCCACACCTGCGGCGGGAAAATCAGAAATTGCGCGATGGTTTCCCAGGCGGAAGTGTGATTGCTCATCACGATGTGATTGCCCGCGGGAATGCGCTCGCGGCCCTCCACCGTGAAGGTCAGTCCGCACACTTTGTCCAGCACCCAGAATACGTGGCGCGCCCAGGTGCGCGCGATCGCAAATTGCGTGCTGTAGGGCGACCAGAACAGCAAGGACATAACGCCGCCGAACAGCAGTGCCGAAACCATCATGTAAGCCGGTGAAGAACAGCGAGCGTACGAGCTGCATGGCGATCAATCAGCCCGGCAATCGCGACAGATCCGCGACGCCGCCGAGCAAGTTCCTGCACGTCGCGCAGCAACGCGAGGCGGTTATTGCGCTTGGCTGCATCTTCATCCATCACCATGACGCGCTCGAAAAACTCATTGACCGGCGCGCGCAGCTCCGACCAGCGCTCGCAGGCTGTCGGCGTAACGGCGTTGCTGGGCCGCTTCGACGCACCGGATCGCGCAGCGCGAGAAGCGCCTGGTGCAGTCCCCTTTCAGCCTCTTCGGTCAAGCCTCGCAGGGTCGACGAGCCGACTCGCTGCTCACCTGTGTTTTCTTGAGAATGTTCGCGATGCGCTTGTTGATGGCCGCGAGCACCGGCGCGTCCGGCAACATGCAGGAACTCCTTCAAGGCCTCGAGGCGGGTGACCGCGTCCAGCGGCGATGCGCGGCCGATTGGCAAGCACCGCATCCAGCATCTCCGCCGTGGTGCCGGGCTGCTCGAGCAACATGCCGCGCAGCCGCTCGGCGATGAAGTCATAGACCTCATCGACCACCCCGGCGCGCTGCACCGGCTGCGCCTCGGCCGCCGCGCGCAAGCAACTCGAACAGATCCAGCTCCAGCCGGGCTTCGAGCACGATGCGCAGCACGCCCAGCGCGGCGCGTCGCAAGCCAAACGGATCCTTGGCGCCCGTGGGACGTTGCTCGATGGCGAAAATTCCGACCAAGGTGTCGATCTTGTCGGCCAGTGCGACCGCCTGCCCGGTGCTCGTCGCGGGAATGCGAATCACCGGCAAATCGAGGCCGATAATGTTCCTCGAGCGCAAGCGCCACTTCCTCTGGCTCGCCCTGCGCTTCGGCGTAGTAACGGCCCATGGTGCCCTGCAACTCCGGAAACTCTCCCACCATGGCGGTCATCAAGTCCGCCTTGGACAAGTTGCGCCGCCTGCACGACCCACGCGCCGGCGCCGATGCGCTGCCCGATCGAGCTCGGCCAGTTTGACGGTCCTGGCGGTCTTGTCCGCATAGCTGCCCAGCTTGGCTTGAAACGTCATGCCGTCCAAGTTCGCTGGCATGCTCTTGCAGGGAGATTTTTCGATCCTGCTCCCAAAAGAAAGCGGCGTCGCTGAGGCGCGGCCGCACCACCCGTTCATTGCCCTCACGAACCTTGGAAGGATCGCGGCTCTCGATGTTGCTGACCGTGACGAACCATCCGGACAACCGGCCGCCGGCGCCTTGCACCGCGAAATAGCGCTGGTGATCCTGCACCGTTGCGATGACCACCTCGCGCGGCAAACTCAAGAATCGCTGTTCGAATTGGCCGGCCAGCGCCACCGGCCATTCCACCAATGCGGTGACTTCATCGAGCAACGCATCCTCGATCAACGCCGTGCCGCCGACTTGCGCCGCGGCCGCGATGACGCTCGAGCGAATCAGCTCCCGACGCTTGCGCAAAATCGGCGATCACCTTGGCGGTGCGCAGCCGTGCTCGCATAACCCTTCGCGCCCTTGAGCGTGATCGGCTTCGGAGAATGGAAACGATGTCCCGAGGTGACGCGCCCGGCGCCTAGCCCTAAGATTTCCGCCGGCACGACCTCGTCCCCGTACAGGATCACGACCGAGTGCACCGGTCTCACGAACTCGGCGCTGCCGGCGCCCCAACGCATGCGTTTTGCGATCGGCAGAGCGGCAATGGCCTGATTCAAAATGCCGACAATCAGCGCCGCCGTCGCCGCGCCGCGCTCGATGCCTCGATATTGCAGCCAGGCGCCCTTGTCGGTGGTGAGCTTCGACAGTTCCTCGACACCGACGCCGCAGCTCCTGGCAAATGCCGTCGCGGCCGGCGTCGGCTGCCCTTGCGCATCAAAGGCAGTTGGCGAGCGGCGGCCCGCGCCGCTCCACTTGTCGATCGGGCTGCTGCTCGCCAAGCTTTTCGATCCACACGCGCAAGCCTGCGAGGCGTTGCAAACTTGTGAATCTTGCCGTGAGCAATGCCGGCCTGATCGATGCCCTGCGCGACGCGCTCGGTCAGCGCATCCGACAAGGCCTGCAAGGTGCGCGGCGGCAATTCCTCGGTGCACAATTCGAACAGCAAATCCCGCGAAATCATCAGGCCACACGCTGCGCGCTGTTCTTGAGCAGCGGATAGCCGAGCGCTTCGCGGCTTTCGCGGTAGGCTTCGGCCACACCGCGCGCCAAGGTTCGCACGCGAAGAATGAAACGCTGGCGTTCGGTGACGGATACGGCATGGCGCGCATCCAGCAAATTGAACGTGTGCGACGCCTTGACCATTTGCTCGTAGGCCGGGAGGACCAGCTTGTCTTTCAGCAACCGTCCGCACGCGGCTTCATGGGCGTCGAATTGCAGCGCGAGCACCGCAACGTCGGCCTTTTCAAAGTTGTACGTGGATTGCTCGACTTCGTTTTGGTGGAACACATCGCCGTAAGTGACGGTGCCGAAGGGCCCGTCGGTCCAAACGATGTCGAAAATGCTTTCCTTGCCCTGGAGGTACATGCCCAACCGTTCGAGACCGTACGTGATCTCGCCCATCACCGGGCGACAGTCCTGTCCGCCGACCTGCTGGAAGTAGGTGAACTGCGAAACCTCCATGCCGTTGAGCCACACCTCCCAGCCCAGTCCCCAGGCGCCCAAGGTGGGCGATTCCCAATTGTCCTCGACGAAGCGCACGTCGTGCGTCAGCAGATCCAACCCCAGGTAGCGCAGCGAATCCAAGTACAAGTCCTGGAAATTGTCCGGCGAGGGTTTGATGCAGACCTGAAACTGATAATAGTGTTGCAGCCTGAACGGATTATTTCCGTAGCGGCCGTCGGTGGGCCTTCTCGAGGGCTGAACATAGGCGGCGCTCCAGGGTTCCGGCCCCACTGCACGCAAGAACGTGGCCGGATGAAAAGTGCCCGCGCCCATTTCCATGTCGTAGGGCTGCAGCACCACACAGCCGCGGGCAGACCAGTACTTCTGCAGAGCAAAAATCAGATCCTGAAAGGTGCGGGGAACCGAGGGAGCGTGAGGCATGGGGGCTCGCGGAGGAGGCAAAGTCCCCAAGTATAGCGGTGGCCTAAAAACCTGTCCTAGGCTCCCCGTGCACCCAATTGGCTCACGTCGGGCCGTGAGTCCTGCAGTTGCGCGTAAAAATAGACTGGGAAATTTCGCCATGCACTATGTTGGGGCGCAGATTTTCGCCAATCGATCCATTATGATGCACACCGAGCCATCAGGCACCGCAAGTACTTGATCTGTATATGCACGCTAATGGCACATTAGCTGCATTGCTTACTCACCCCGGAAGGCCCGGGCCTAAATCACGCAACTTTCGCGAGGACGCAAATGACTCCCGCCGATGTTTTGAAATTAATCAAAGAAAAAGAGGCGAAATTCGTCGATCTCCGCTTTACGGACACGATTGGCAAGGAACAGCACGTCACCATCCCCACCCGATTGGTGGATGAGGGATTCTTCAAGGACGGCAAGATGTTCGACGGCTCCTCGATAGCAGGCTGGAAGGGCATCAATGAGTCCGACATGATTCTGATGCCGGACCCTTCCACCGCCGTGATCGATCCTTTCTACGAAGAAACCACGCTCAATCTGACGCTGCGATGTCATCGAGCCGATGACCATGCAGGGCTATGCCCGCGATCCGCGCTCGCTGGCGAAGCGCGCCGAAGCGCATTTGAAAGCTTCCGGAATCGCCGACTCGGCGCTGTTCGGTCCGGAAAACGAGTTCTTCATCTTCGACAACGTTACCGTCAGTTCCGGCATGAACGGCTGCGCCTACGAGGTCGATGCATACGAAGGCGCCTGGAATTCCGGCAAGACCTACGAGGATGGCAACAGAGGTCATCGTCCGGGCGTCAAGGGCGGCTACTTTCCCGGTCCCGCCGGTGGATTCGCAGCAGGACATTCGCACCGCGATGTCCATGGCCTGCGAGGAGATGGGACTGAAGTTCGAAGTGCATCACCACGAAGTGGCCACCGCCGGACAGGGCGAAATCAACGTCGCCGCGAACACGCTGACGCAAGAAAGCCGACGAAGTGCAGATCCTCAAATACGCGCTGCAGAACGTGGCCAACGGCTATGGGAAAACCCTGACTTTCATGCCGAAACCGATCGTCGGCGACAACGGCAACGGCATGCACGTGCATCAGTCGCTGCAGAAGGACGGCAAGGCACTGTTCGCCGGCGACAAGTACGGCGGCCTTTCCGACATCGCGCTGTACTACATCGGCGGCATCATCAAGCACGCGCGCGCCATCAACGCGTTCACCAATGCCAGCACCAACAGCTACAAGCGCCTGGTGCCGGGATTCGAAGCGCCGGTCAAGCTCGCCTACTCGGCGCGCAATCGCTCGGCCTCCATTCGCATTCCCTGGATCTCCAATCCCAAGGGCCGGCGCATCGAGGTGCGATTTCCGGATGCCACGGGCAATCCTTATTTCATGTTCGCTTGCATGTTGCTGGCGGGGCTCGACGGCATCCAGAACAAGATTCATCCCGGCGATCCCGCCGACAAGGATCTCTACGATTTGGAGCCGGAGGAAGACAAGAAAATTCCGACCGTCTGCCACTCGCTCGACATGGCGCTCGACTACCTGGACAAGGACCGTGGATTCTTGAAGGCCGGCGGCGTATTCACCGACGATCTGATCGACGCCTACATCGATCTGAAGATGAAGGAAGTAACGCGCCTGCGCATGACCACGCATCCGATCGAAATTGAGATGTACTACAGCCTGTGAGGCTTTGTAAGGGTGCTTTAGGCCTTAAGGTGACGGCGGTCACGCCGCCGTCACCTTGTTTTGTGGTCCGGAGACGATAGGACTATGCTTTCGAATTATGCACCCGCGGAAATCGTGGTTCGTGATGGGCCTGCTGGCCGCTTTTGCGGCGCAGGCAGCCGTTGTATACAAGTGGGTCGATGCCGACGGAGTGGTGCATTACTCCGATCAGTCGTCGCCCGGCGCCGAGAAAATTTTCACCGCGTCGGCTCCGGCCTCGGCACCCAGTTCCGGGCCGCGGAACAATTCCGCCCAGCAGCCGGTGAAGAAGCCGCCGCCGAGCCCGCTCAATTACACGGAATTCCTGATCACCTCGCCGGCGCCCGATCAGACCTTCTTTGGCGACGACCTGATTGGCGTGCATCTGTCACTGGTGCCGGGGCTCAGGCCCAATCAGGCCCTGGCCTGGCACTTGAACGGCAAGCAGCTGGAAAATCCTTCCGATCCGTTTTCATTTACCATTCCGCGCCAGGATCGCGGCACGTACACGCTCACCGCAACCATCACCGATCAAGCGACCGGCGAGTCCCAGAGCAGCAACAACGTTATTTTTTACGTACGGCAGCCCTCCGAGCTGTCGCCGCAGCACAAGTAGATTCGTCTTTTCTGCTTGACGGTGCTCAGCATGTCCGCTGAGCTTCGTCTCGATCGTGTCGGCATCGACGGCAGCGATCTGCTCGATGCCATGGTCACCAGCGTTTTTCTGCTGGACCCAGATCTTCATGTCCGATACTTGAACGCCGCGGCGCAGACCCTGCTCGGATTGGGGCAGAACCAGGCGTTGGGCCGATCCATCGCGGACCTCACGCGCGGCGCCGAGACCTTGCTGCCGATGTTCGAGCGGGCCCGCAAGGGCGGTGAGGGCGTCGTGCAGCGCGAACTTGCATGGCCCGCGCCCGGGAGGAGTGGACCGCATACTCGACTGCGCCGTGACGCAGATAGCCTTTGAACAGGACAGTCCGCGGCTGCTGTTGGAGATCGAGGACATCACTCAGCATCGGCGGCTGACGCGGGAAAACGCTTTGCTCGCGCAATTGGGCGGCAGCCGTTTGATGGTCCGCCAGCTCGCGCACGAAATCAAAAATCCGCTCGGGGGCCTGCGCGGCGCGGCGCAATTGCTGGAGCGCGAGCTCCTGGATCCGGCCCTGCGTGAATACACGCGCGTGATCATCAGCGAGGCAGACCGGCTCACCAACCTGCTCGATTCCATGCTGGGTCCGGGACGGCCGCCTGCCAAACAACTGATCAACGTGCATGAGCTCCTGGAGCGCGTGTATCACTTGCTGCGCAGCGAGGCTCCGGAAGGGGTCATCATCGACCGCGACTACGATCCGAGTCTGCCGCCTCTCACCGTGGATCCGAACCACATCATTCAAGCCATGCTCAATCTGGGCCGCAACGCCATCCAAGCGCTGTCGGGCAGCGAGCGTGCAGTCGCCGCGGCTGATCTTGAGGACCCGCGCCGCCAGCAACGTCAGCGTCGGCGCGCATCGCCATCGGCTGGTCGCCTCGATTCAATTCGAGGACAACGGTCCGGGCGTGCTGACCGAGCATTCGCGACACCATTTTCTATCCGCTGGTATCGGGGCGCGCCGACGGCACGGGATTGGGGCTGGGGATCGCCCAGGATCTGGTCAGCCGCCACGGCGGCCTGATCGAATTCGACAGCGCCCCGGGCAGAACGATTTTCGTCATTTCATTGCCGATGGATTCCGTATGAGCTCGAAGCCGCTGCAAGTCTGGTTGGTCGACGATGATGCCTCCATTCGCTGGGTGCTCGAGAAGGCGCTGAAAGGCAGCGGCATGTCCGCCAAGTGCTTCGATCAAGCCGACAATGTCCTGACCGCATTGCGCGGCGACGCGCCCGACGTGCTTGATGACGGACATCCGCATGCCCGGCCGCAGCGGCTTGGACCTGCTCAAGGAAATCCAGGTGTCGCGCCCGGGATTGCCGGTCATCGTCATGACGGCGCACTCAGATCTGGACGCGGCGGTAGCGGCCTATCAAGGGGGCGCGTTCGAGTACCTGCCCAAGCCCTTCGACATCGACAAGGCGGTCGATCTGGTGCGCCGCGCCGCGCAGCAAGCCACGCTGTCGACCGACGTCGGATGCCGCTCGGCGCAGCATCCCGGAGTTGCTGGGCCAGGCGGCGGCCATGCAGCAGGTGTTTCGCGCCGTCGGTAGATTGTCGCGCTCGAGCATGACGGTGCTGATCACCGGCGAATCGGGAACCGGCAAGGAACTGGTCGCGCGCGCGCTGCATCGGCACAGTCCGCGTTCCAGCAAAGCCTTCGTCGCGCTCAATACCGCGGCCTTCACCGCCGATCTGCTCGAGTCCGAGCTGTTCGGCCACGAGAAGGGCGCATTCACGGGCGCCGACACCCTGCGCCGCGGGCGCTTCGAGCAGGCCGACGGCGGCACATTGTTCCTCGACGAAATCGGCGACATGTCGCCGGCGCTGCAAACGCGGCTGCTGCGCGTGCTCGCGGAAGGTGAATTCTACCGCGTCGGCGGGCAGACGCCGGTGAAGGTGGACGTGCGCGTCATCGCCGCGACTCATCAGGATCTCGAGGCGCGCGTGAATTCCGGGCACTTTCGCGAGGATCTGCTGCACCGGCTGAACGTCATCCGCATCGAGATTCCGCCGCTGCGCGAGCGGCGCGAGGACATTCCCGAATTGCTGCGTCATTATCTGGCGGTTGCGGGGCACGAACTCGGCGTCGAACCGAAGCTGCTGACGACGCCGGCCGAGACCGCGCTCGTGACTTTCGATTGGCCGGGCAATGTCCGCCAACTCGTGAATGCCTGCCGGCGGCTCACGGTCACCGCCCCGGGACGCGAAGTCCGGGCCGAGGACATTCCTGCCGACCTCGGCGGCGCCGTGGCCGGCCATGCGGCCAATCACGATTGGATGGCGAAGCTGTCTCATTGGGCGGAACAGGAATTGGATGCCGGCACCCAACGACTGCTCGATCAAGCGGTGCCCGAAGTGGAGCGGATTCTGATCCGCGTGGCATTGCGCAAAGCCGATGGCCTGAAGCAGGACGCGGCAAAACTGCTGGGCTGGGGCCGCAATACCCTGACGCGCAAAATGAAGGAACTCGGCATGGAAGACGTCAACTAGCCGCAGCAGGCGCAATCTGCGCGGCAGTTTATACTGCGCCGATGATCGACGAGTTCTTGAAGAGGATGGGTTACACCCCCGTCCTGCTGCTGGGTAACCCGCTCCGCGATTGGCTGCTGGCCGCTGCTTTGGCCGCCGCCGCATGGTTGCTTCTCCTGCTGGTCCGCAAATTCATCGCCTCGCGTCACCAGAGCTTTTCCGCCGGTTCGCACGCGACGGCGTTGCGGCTGCTCGTCTATCTGCTTGCCAACACCACGCAGGTGCTGTTCCTCGCCGCGGCGCTGTACGTGGCGCTGCAGGCCTTGATTTTGCCCGACAAGATCGAGCACGGCGTTTTGCACGCGGTGATGACTCTGATCCTGCTGCAGATCGGGCTATGGGCCGGGCGTGCGGTACGCTTTTATCTCGAGTTGAAGCAAATCGAGCGCGGCGCCGACCGCGTTTTTGCCGGTTCGCTCGACATCGTCAAATTCGTCGCCCGAATCTTGATCTGGACGCTGGTGATTCTGGTGGCGCTCGAGAATCTTGGCGTGAACATCACGGCGCTGCTGGCCGGGTTGGGCGTCGGCGGCGTGGCCGTCGCGCTGGCGCTGCAAAACGTGCTGGGCGATCTGTTCGCCTCGCTGTCGATCGCTCTCGACAAGCCGTTCATGGTCGGCGACAGCCTGACCATCGATACCTTTGTGGGCAAGGTCGAACACATCGGCATCAAGACCACGCGGCTGCGCAGCGAGAGCGGCGAGCAAATCATCCTGTCGAATGCCGATGTGCTCAAAAGCCGCGTCCGCAATTTCGGCAGGCAGGAGGAAGCGCGGATATTGGTGACCATCCGCGCAACCTACGACACGCCGGCGGAAAAGCTCAAGGAGTTGCCGAAACTTCTGGAGAAGATTGTTCGCGAACAAACGGTGGTGCGATTCGAACGCTGCCACCTGAGGACGCTCGGCGAGAGTTCGTTTCCATTCGAGCTGTCGTATTTCGTGCAGCAACCGGCGGTCAATTCCGTGCTCGACGTTCAACAAGCAGTGAATTTCCGCATCATTGAAGAACTACGGACGCTGGGAGTGGAGTTCGCCTACCCCGCGCAGCAGGTCTGGGTCGGGCAGCCCAAGACCGGCGCATAACGATATGTTTCATGTGGTGCTTTTCGAACCGGAGATTCCGCCGAATACCGGCAATGCCATCCGCCTGTGCGCGAACATCGGCGCCACTCTGCATCTGGTCAAACCCCTGGGATTCCGGCTCGACGACAA
Source organism: uncultured Gammaproteobacteria bacterium (assembly GCA_963831765.1). GTDB lineage: Bacteria > Pseudomonadota > Gammaproteobacteria > Steroidobacterales > Steroidobacteraceae > Bog-1198. The sequence continues at coordinate 2,271,509 of CAWHRH010000003.1, read as the reverse complement.
GAGCCTGCAACGCTCGGGGCTCGACTATCACGATCTGGCGGAGCTCAAAGTTCACGAAGATTTGCATGCCTGTTTGAGCGATTTGCAAAGCTGCCGGCTGTTTGCGGTGGAGACGGGAGGGGCGCGCTGCTATACCGACGTTGAATACCGCGCGGGAGACGCCTTCTTATTCGGGCCGGAGACGCGCGGGCTACCGCCGTCGGTATTGACTCGAGCGCCGGCGGACAATTGCCTGTCCATTCCCATGCGCGCGCAGAGCCGCAGCATCAACTTATCCAATGCCGTCGCGCTCGTCTGCTACGAGGCCTGGCGTCAGATCGGATTCGCGGGCCGGGCCGCCTGCGAGAATCGCCTGCGGTAGCCGATCAACGGACCCAGGGGCGGAGCACCCGCCGGACGGGGTCGGTCACGCTCGCGGCGACCGACGGATCCAAGAGCCGGCGCTGCCGCAAATGCCGGATCGCGCCTTGAACCGTTGATTTGGACAGGCCCGTTTTTGTGGCGATGGTTTGCAGGCTGATCGAAATCGAATCGCGCCTGCTCGATGCTGCGGTGCGCAACAGGTAAAGATAGACGATGAACGCGGCGGGGCGGCGATCATGACCCACCAAATCGGGCATGAGGACATCGACCACGTAGTTGTCCAAATCGAAGCGCTGCATCGATTAATACTATACCGATTATCGCTACCGATGGTCGCGCAAGATGCCCGATAATCCCGACGCCGCAATCAACCACATTAAGCGAGGGGGCAATTCAAATGATCACGCAGGTCAAATTCGTCAGCATTCCCACCCGCGATCAGAATCGCGCTCTCAAGTTCTATACCGAGAAACTTGGCTTCGAAGTGGCGACGGACCAGGTGTTCGACCAGACGCAGCGCTGGATCGAACTGCGCATCGCCAACTCGGCGACACGCGTCGTGCTGTTCACTCCCAAGGATCACGAATCCCGAATCGGCACGTTCTTCAACGGTTCATTCGCCTGCGATGACGTCGAGGCGACGCATCGGCAACTGAGCGCCCGCGGTGTGGAGTTCAATGGACCTCCCGAAAAGCAGCCCTGGGGCGACCTTCGCCATATTCAAGGATCCCGACGGCAATCAATTCGTGCTATCGGGGACCTAATTCAATGCGGTTTTCGGCGCCGTTTTCTGTGCCTGGATCCAGCTGTTGGTGCGGGCATCCAAAAGATCGAGCGGCAGCACTCCGCCGTTCAGCATTTCGTCGTGAAAGCTGCGGATGTCGAACTTGGCGCCCAGCTCCTTTTGCGCGCGGTCGCGCAACTCCCGGAATTTGAGCTGCCCCAGCTTGTAAGACAGCGCCTGCGCGGGCCACGCGATGTAGCGATCCGTCTCCGATTGAATGGTGGGTTCATCCACCGGCTGGTATTTGCGGAAAAACTCGACCACCTGATCGCGGCTCCAGTCCTGCGAATGAATGCCCGTGTCCACGACCAGCCGCACTGCGCGGAACAGTTCGCTGCTCAAGCGGCCATAGTCGCTGACCGGGTCCTGGTAAAACCCCACTTCCTTGCCGAGCTGTTCGGCGTACAGCGCCCAGCCCTCGATATAGCCGGAGTTGGCGGCGTGCTGGCGAAACTTCGGCAGGCCGGTCATTTGCTGCGCCACCGACTGCTGCATGTGATGCCCGGGAATGCCCTCGTGGTAGGCAGTGGCTTCGTCGTCGACCAGCCAGCGATGCGCGAAATTGGAGGTGGCGACGCTGACGCGTCCCGGCCGTTTGCCGTCGGGCGTGCCGGTTTGGTAGTGCGTGGCCGACGCCGCCTGGAACTCCGGTATGGCCTCGACGGTCACCGGCGAGCCGGGGATGAAGCCGAACAGCTCCGGAAGCTTGGGCTGCATCTGCGCAATGTACTTGCGGAAGTCATCGAGGATCTGTTCGGCGGAAGTCGGGATGTACTTGCGCGTTGGTTTTCAGCGACTCGCGAAACGAGGCCACATCCGCAAAGCCCTGGGCTTTGGCAATGGCGAGCATCTCGCCCTGAATGCGCTCGATCTCGTGCAAACCGATCTCGTGAATCTGATCCGGGCTCAGGATGCTGACCGTGGTACGGCTGCGGATGTCGTTGAGATAGCGCTCTTTGCCGTCCGGCAGCGAGGCGACGCTCAGAGTTGGTACGCCCCTGCGGCGCGTACTCCGTGGCGATGAATGCGGCAAATCCTTGGTACGCGGGAAAGACTTCGTTGTTGACGGCCTCGGTGATCGCCTTCGTCAGGCGCTGCTGATCTTCGGCGGAAATGCTCGCGGGAAATTTCTTGGTCGGCAGCAGGAACGGGTCCGCCGCGATCACGCCGTCGCATTGCGCCGGAATTTTCTCGAGCAGAAAGCGCACCGGCATGAGCTTGTCCTTCATTCCGGCACGCAGCGTCTCCTCCGACTCGGTCAAGGCGCGCGGAATCTGATGCAGGCGCGCGATGTAGTCCTCGTAATGCTTGACCGAATCGAGCGGAACGGCACAGCGGCAGATCGGCGAGGCGCAACTGCGGCCCATCCATCTGATTCACCGGCATCTCGTATTCCTTGAAATTGAAGTTCGCAATGCGCTGCATGAGCGATCGCTGCAGCACCTCGTGGGACAAAGCTGTCCTGCTCCGGAAAACCGGCGGTCGAAATGGCGTTCAAGCGCGCAAGTAAGCTCTCGTCGCGCTGCGTGCTGACGTTCGTAGGACGCGCGGGAGAATAGTCATCGAGTTGTCGTTGTAGCGATAATCTCCGATGGCGGTCGCGCGCTCCGGATGGCTCGCCAGGTCGGCTTGGTACTACTCCTCGAACAGCGCGTTCTGGGCGGCGATCCTCGGCGGCGACCGAGTCGGGCGCCTTGCAGCCTGCGGCGGCGAAACAAAAGACCAGAACGTCAGGAACGGTATTGCGCATGGCATCAACCCTTGGAGAATAACATGCGGAGCTCGATGTCATCACTTGGCGGAGGCCGGGAACGCCGGCAATTTATCGATGTCGCGCGCATCGTGCTGAATGATCACGGTGGCCTTCAAATTCGTCGCGAGCTGCTTGAAGCGATCCAGCGACGCGAGGGTGTCGGCGCGGTTGGTGTTGAAGGTCGGCACGCCGTTGCTGTCGTAATTTTCGCGAAAATGCGCCAGATCGCCGGTGATCAGCACGTTTCCTTTGTCCGCGAGCTTGACCAGCAGGCTGTGATGGCCGGGCGTATGTCCGGGCGTATTCAACATGATCGACGCTGCCGTCGCCGAAGACATCCTTGTCGCCGGCCACCGGCTCCACCTTGCCGCCGCCGCTGATCCAATGGGCGAAATTCGCGGGATTGGCCGCGGGATTGGGCTTGGCATCGGTCAACACGTCCCAATCGCCTTTGCCGATCAGCAAGCGTCGCGTGCGGAAAGGAAGCCACCTGGCCGACGTGATCGCCATGGTAGTGGCTGATCGCCGACATACGTGATTTGCTCGGGCTTCAAATTCAGCTGCGCCAGCTGTTCCACCAAGCTCGGCCTTGGGCGCAGTGGGTGCGGTATTGCCGCTTGCCGCCGCCGGATTGCCGGTGTCCCACACCAGGTAGTCGTTGCCATGCTTGACAAGATAGCAGCTGAAAGTCAGCTGGATGGTAAGTCCCTTGAACGCGGCGTCGTCCGAGAAACGGCTCACATCGGCCAGCGTCGTGGTCTTGCCGCAATCGAGGCGCGTCAGGGACGTCTCGGCCGGCGTCGCGCCGCGCCGACGTTGCGCCGCAGCGGAAGCGGCGAGGATCAACTTCCCATCACGGCCAATCCCGACACTCATGTTCTTCGTATTCATTTGAAGCTCCTCAAATCGGTTGGAGAATCACCGAACGCTATTCCGGTCTCCGAACGCACTTCCCGCCCCATGAGCGCCTGCACGGCAGCGCGCACCGGCTTGTTCTCGTAAATGATGCGATAGATCTCCCGGCAAATCGGCATGTCCACGCTCGAGGCGCTCCGCCACATCGTACACGGCGCGCGCCGCCGGCACGCCCTCGACGACCTGATGAATGGCGCTTTGCGCCTCGCCGGCGATTCGCCGCGGCCCAAGCGCCATGCCGAAGCGGCGATTGCGCGATTGGTCGTCGGTGCAGGTGAGCACCAAGTCTCCGAGACCTGCCAGTCCCATGAAAGTTTCGCGCTGCGCGCCGAGCTTGACTCCCAAGCCGCATCATTTCCGCGAGGCCGCGGGTGATCAACGCCACGCGCGTGTTGGCGCCGAATCCCATGCCGTCGGCGATGCCCGAGCCGATGGCGATGACATTTTTCACGGCGCCGCCCACCTCCACACCCATGATGTCGGTCTGCGTATAGGCGCGGAAACTGGGTCCCGACAGGCTCGAGCGCCAGTTCCTTGGCGAAATGCTCGTCCGCAGAAGCAACGGTCATGGCCGTCGGCAAGCCGGCGCCGACCTCCTTCGCGAAGGTCGGGCCCGACAAGACGGCGCCAGGTCTTGCGCCCAGGACCTCCCGCGCGACCTGGTGGGGCAGCATTCCGCTCGCGATCTCGAATCCCTTGGTCGCCCAGGCGATGCGCGTCTCGCTTCCCAAGTGCGGCTGAATCTGTTGCAACGTCGCGCGAAATGCATGCGAGGGCACCGCGATCAGCGCATCGCGAGCCTCTTTGAGCGCTTGAGCGCAGGTCCCGGCCACCTGCAATGCCTCGGGAAACGCGGCGTCCGGCAAATAGCGCTGATTGCGTCGCGCATGACGCATTGCCTCGAGCTGCGCCGGGTCGCGTCCCCAGAGCTGCGTGGGATGTCCTTCCCGCGCCAGCAGAATGGCGAGTGCCGTGCCCCAGGAGCCGGCGCCGATAACCGTCATCGGTTCTGTGCGCCGGGTCTGCACGCGACTCCTAGTTCACCGAACTCGGCTGCGGCGCTCTGCTGTGCCTGGGCGAACAGGGCATCGAAATTGACCAACGGCAGAAGAAAATTCGGGAAGCCGCCTTTGATGATCAACTCCGAAATCACTTCGCGCGCATAGGGAAACAGCACGCTGGGGCAGAAGCTGCCGATCAAGCGCTTCAAATCCTCGGGGGAAGCGCCGATGATCGAAAACACGCCGGCTTGCTTGACCTCCACCAGGTACAACGTCGCGTCGCCCTGCTTGGCTTCCACGGTGATGGTCAACAAAACCTCGCGAGCCTCCGGCGAGAGATCCTCGGCCGAGGTATTCATATTGAGCTGGAACTTCGGTTCCCAGGTCTGATTGTTCGGCAAGCGCGGACCGTTCGGCGACTCGTACGAGCAATCCTTCAAATACACGCTCTGCAAACTCACCTGGACGCCGCCGACATTGGTCTCCGAGTTCCGCCGTTCTAACCTCGTTCATCCTGCCCCCTGAATTAACCGATCCAACTCGCCGCTTTGATCCAGCGCCATGAGATCGTCGCATCCGCCGACGTGCTTGTCGCCGATGAATATCTGCGGGACCGTGCGCCGGTTGCGGCGCGCGATCATTTCCTCGCGCGACTTCTCGTCCTCTTCAACATTGATCTCGCTGAAAATCACATTCTTGCGCGTCAGCAGACCCTTCGCCCGCTGGCAGTACGGACACCAATCCGATACATAGAGTGTGACGGGCGTTTGCGTCATTTCGAACCACCCTTGCCTCCGCGTCTTCGCCAGCGGCAAATTGTCCTTCACCCAGGCATTCAGTCCGCCTTGCAGATTGAACACCTTGGTGAATCCCAGCTTCGTCAGCGATCGCGACGGCACCGGCGCCGTCGGCGCCGCTGTCGCAATAAGCGATGACATTCTTGTCGCGCCACTTCTTCAGCGCGTCGGCCTGCGATTCGAGTTCGGCCACCGGCACATGGCGCGCTTCGCACGATATGTCCGGCGTCGTACGCTTCCTTGCTGCGCAGATCGATGACCAATGCGCCTTGATTCATGAGCCTCACCGCCTGCGCGGAACTCAACGCGGCAAATGCATGAATTCGCTCGCGGACCTCATAGACGAGCACCGCGATTGCGGCTGCCAGGGCCCCGCCGCTAAGGTACGGGTGATGGCCAATGAACTCTAACAATTGCTGCATTTGACGCGCGATTTCCGGTTTTTCGGGCGCGCAAGTATAGCAGCGGCCACAAGGCTTGTATGCTTGCCCCCATGAATCCACGATTCGGTCGCCTCTGCGTGAGCGGCGTCTTGATGCTCTTGCTCTGCGCCGGCGGCCGGGGAGCCGGGACGGAGCCCGAGACCTCCGCGCAAGCCAAGGCCAAACTTGCCGCAGTGCGCGCCCGTATCGCGGACCTGACGAACCGCATCGGTTCGCAGCTCAAGCAGCGCGACGCCTTGAGCGCGCGGGTTCGCGAGTCGGAGTTGGATATTGCAGCGAAGCGCCAAAAGGTCGACGAGCTGCACGCCGCACAGGCCGGCGCCGAACGACGCCGGTCGGATTTGCGCATGGAACAAACGCGCAACCAAAATGCGCTGCAAGCCGAGCGGGCATCGCTGGCCGCACAGGTGCGCGCGGCATACATGATCGGCCGGCAGCAGGAACTGAAGCTGCTCTTGAATCAGAGCAATCCCGCGAGTCTCGGCCGCACGCTGACCTACTACGGTTATTTCGCAGAACAGCGCAGCGCAAAAGATCGACGCCATCGAGGCCGAAGAGGCGCGGCTGCAAGAGCTGGTCGTGCAGATCGATGAGCAATCGCGGCAGCTGCAATCGCTGGAGGAGCAAACGACCCGCGAGATCGCCGGACTGCAGCAAGCGCGCGCCGAACGCTCCTCCGCGGTCGCCGCACTCAACAAAACGCTGGCCGGCAGCAATCAGGAGCTCGGAAATCTGAAACGCGAGGAGCAGGCGGTGGAAGCGCTGGTCGCCGATCTTGCCCGCGTGCTGCAGGATTTTCCGGTGGATGCCGCGCAAAGTTTCGATCATATGCGCGGCAAATTGCCGTGGCCGGTGCTCGGCCGCGTGAGCGCCCGCTACCAGACGCCGCGCGACCACTCAGGGGCGGGCGTGCGCTGGAACGGGGTGATGATCGATGCGACGCGCGGAGCGAAGGTGCGCGCGCCTTTCTTTGGCAGCGTGGTGTACGCCGATTGGCTGCAAGGTCTGGGGCTGTTGATGATCCTGGCCCACAGCGGCGGCTACATGACGCTGTACGGTCACGCCGAGGTGCTCTACAAGTCGGTCGGCGACTGGGTCGCGCCCGGCGACGTGATTGCCTCCTTGAGCGACAGCGATAGCGCCAGCCCGCAGCTGTACTTCGAAATTCGCGAGGGGCGCAAGACCGTCGACCCGAAGGTGTGGTTGAAGTCTCTTCCTTAGAACCTGAACCCCGGGCGGCTGGCGGCAAATCGCCTCGGCACGTATGCTGCCGCTTCTGATGAACAAGAAATCCGGCAATTTCTTGCTGTTGGCCGTCGGCATTGCCATCGGCCTGTCGCTCGGGATCGCGCGCGGCGTCCTGGCCGACAAGCCGGCCGCGCTCGGCGCCGACCTGCCCTGGCAGGATGCCCGCATGCTGGCCGACGGTGCTGGAACGGGTCAAGCATGATTATGTGAATCCGGTGGACGACCATCAACTGCTGCAGGCGGCGATTCGCGGCATGGTGTCATCGCTGGATCCTTACTCGGCCTATCTGGAGGGCGACGAATACGACGAACTGAAGATCAGCAGCTCCGGCCGCTATTCGGGCGTCGGCATCGAGCTGTCCATAGAAGATGATCAGGTGGTGGTGATCGCACCTTTCGACGGGTCGCCGGCGGCGCAAGCGGGTATTCGCTCGGGCGATGTCATCGTCACCATCGACGGCGTTTCGGTCGACACCAACAGCTTGTCCGACACCATCGGGCGCATGCGCGGCGCGGAGGGAACCACGGTCAAAATCGGCATCCTGCGCGAGGGCGTCGCGGAGCCGATGCTGTTCACCTTGAAGCGCTCGCGAGTCGACTTGCACAGCGTCAGAGCGGAGATGCTCGAACCAGGCTTCGGTTACGTGCGCATATCGCAGTTCAGCGAAACCACCGGCGATGATTTCATGACGGCGCTCAAGGATCTGCGCAAACACAACGGCGCGCCGCTCAAGGGCTTGGTGCTCGACTTGCGCGACAACCCGGGCGGCGTTCTGGAGGCGGCGGTGTCGGTCGCCGACGCCTTCCTCGACAGCGGCGTCATCGTGACCGCCAAGGGACGCACGCCCGACTCGAAATTCGAGATGGATGCGACGCCCGGGGATGTCTTGAATGGCGCACCCATCGTCGTATTGGTCAACGGCGGTTCGGCGTCCGCGGCGGAGATCGTCGCCGGCGCGCTCAAGGATCAGCATCGCGCCAAACTCATGGGACGCACCACCTTCGGCAAGGGCTCGGTACAGACCATCATTCCGCTGTCCGAGGATCGCGCCGTCAAGCTGACCACTTCGCTCTACTACACGCCGTCCGGGGTATCGATCAATCATCGCGGCATCGCGCCGGACATCGAATTGGAGAGCAACCCGAAACCGCCCGCGCCCGCGGTCGCGCCGCCGGCGAGCGCCCCCCTGCTACAGCGCGATGCGGAGGTGGCCCGCGCCCTCGAGGAACTGAAGATCTCGCCGGGTCTGCGTCCGGGTTCGGTGACGACCGCGGCGCGATACAGGTAGCGCCGTGCGCAGCACGCGTTCCATTGAAATACTGTGTCTCGCGCTTGCCGCCCTGGTACTGATTTGGTCGCGCGCCTTGACCAATCAAATGCTGCCGGTCATCAGCCTCCTTGCGTGCTTCGCGGCGGCCATCATCGTATTTCGCGCCCGCCGATTCCTGCGATGGCAGACGCACACCAAGCTGCTGGTCGAATCCTGGTCGATGGTGATATTCATCACCGGGGTGCTGTGGTTCACGGGCAAGGGCGCAAGCCCGATGTTCAACCTGTACTTGCTGCCGATCATTTTGAGCGCGCTGACCCTGGGACGCTTGGTCACGCTGCTGCAGGTGGCGGCCGTCGGAATCTGCCATTTTCTGCTGGCGCTGGCGACGCCCGGCATCGATGTGGCCTCGCTGGGCTATGCCAGCCAGGTGGTCGGGCAGCTGGCGCCGTTCCTGCTGGTGGCATACCTCACCACCACCTTGTCGGCGGATATCACGGAGGCGCGCGAACGCATCGAGAATCTGGCGCAGACGGATTCATTGACCGGTCTTTACAACCTGCGCATGTTCAACGAGGTGTGGCAACGTGAACATGCGGCGTGCGAACGCAACCGCGGCGTGTATTCGATGCTCATGATCGATATCGACAAACTCAAGGAAATCAACGATGACTTCGGCCACGAGGCGGGAAACAGCGCACTGGCGCTGGTGGCGCAGTCTTTGCAGAGGAGCATTCGCAACACCGACCACGCGGCTCGATTCGGCGGCGATGAGTTTGCCGTATTGTTGCCGGGGGCTTCGCCCGAAGTCGCCGAGGCGGTGGTCAAGCGCGTACGGCACAACGTTTACAAAACCACCCTGGACGTACGCTCGCGCATGATCCGCTGCAGCGTCAGCATCGGCGTGGTCAACTACCCCGCGGATGCGAAAGATATGCGCGAATTATTGAGCATCGCGGACCACAAGATGTATCGCGACAAGGAGCTGCGACGCAACCCCTCCGCCGAGGCAAACGCCTGAACTTTGCGAGCCGCCGGGGCCCTCAGCACAGATAAAGCTTCAACGGGTGTAAGCAAACGCCTGAATGTGCTGGACTTTTACAATAGAAATGGCAAAGTTAGCGCTGGATCACGCCGCAGCGTGATTAACATATGGTGTGCTCCTGTTTTCCAAGCCTTCGAGGGATGGTAGATGCGGTCATTGAATCGAGAGCCCGTGTCGCGGCACGCGACTGTGCGGATGCGGGTATTGGGCGGCATTTGCCTGGGATTGCTTGCATTGCACGCCACCGCCAAGGACGCCGGTAACCCGAAACTGAAATCCAGTTCGGTGCTGATCGTCGATCAAAGCGATTCCTCGGTGCTGTATTCGCGCAATCCGGATGTCGCCGCACCCATCGCCTCGATCACCAAACTGATGACGGCTTTGGTGGTCCTGGATGCCAACCAGCCGCTCGACGAACCCATTCAGATCACCGAAGCGGATCGCGATTTACCGAAGGCCTCGTTTTCCCGCCTGACCGTTGGAACCACGCTGACGCGGGGCGATTTGATGCACCTGGCGCTGATGGCCTCGGAGAATCGTGCAGCGCACGCGCTCGGCGGCAATTACCCGGGCGGCATGTCCGCCATGGTGTCCGCCATGAACGCGAAGGCTGCCGCCCTCGGGATGACCAGCTCGCACTTCGTCGACCCGACCGGATTGTCGAGCCAGAACGTCGCGAGCCCCGAGGATTTGACGAAATTGGTGATTGCCGCCTCGAAGAATCCCACCATCCGCGAATTCTCCACCGATAGAAACTACGCCGTGCGCGTGCACAGGCATTTGGTGGAATTCCGCAATACGGATAATTTGGTGGCGAATCCAGCCTGGAACATCATCGTGCAGAAAACCGGCTACATCGCCGAGGCCGGTAAATGTCTGGTCATGGCGGCGGTCATCGAAGGCCGTTCCGTCGTCATCGTGCTATTGGACTCCTTCGGTAAGTACACCCGTGTTGCCGATGCCCAGCGGATCAAGACCTGGATGGAAAGCAGCGCCAACCCGCGCTTCCAGGTATCGATTCGCTAAGGACAGGTATCGATTCGCGAGGACCGGCGCCTAGACCCTCGTCTCCTGGAAACGCCGGCGCAATGCCGCGCGAGTATATTGGGAGATCATGACCATCTCTCGTAGGGATTTGCTGCGTTCCGCAGCATTGTTGCCGGTTTCCCTCGCCGCGGCGAGCCGCTGGCGTCTGCCGGACAAAGAGACGGTGGAGGTCATCGACAACGAGTGGATCGTGCTCAAGGACGGTGTTCGCTTGAGCGCGAGATTGTGGCTGCCTGCCGGGGCGCGTGCGGTGCCGGTCCCGGTCGTCTGGGAATACATCCCCTATCGAAAGCGCGATTTCACCCGGATGTACGATGATCTGTGGGGCCGCGAATTGGCGCAGTACGGAATCGCCTATGCGCGCGTCGACGCCCGCGGTTCCGGCGATTCCGAGGGAATTCTGGTCGATGAATATCTGGACCAGGAACTGAATGACGGCGTTGAGGCGATCGGCTGGCTCGCTCGTCAGCCGTGGTCAAACGGCAACGTTGGCATGCGCGGCATTTCCTGGGGCGGCATCAACACGCTGCAGATCGCGGCGCTCGCGCCCCCGGCACTCAAGGCGATCATGCCGATGTGCTGCACGGACACGCGCTACACGGATGATGCACATTACATTGGCGGCGCGCTCGGCTTGACGAACCTCCAATGGGGCGCCTCGTTCAAAGGCGTGATGGTGATGCCGCCGGATCCGGCCATCGTGGGCGAGCGCTGGCGCGCGATGTGGATGGAGCGGCTTCAGGCGACGCCAAACATCCTGCAAACGTGGCTTTCTCATCAACGCAATGACAGTTTCTGGCGGCGCGGTTCGGTATCGGCCAACTATGCGGCCATCCAATGCCCCGTTTATATCGTGGACGGCTGGGTGGATACCTACGTGAACACCGTGACGCGCGTACTGTCGAACGTGAAGTCGCCGCTTAAGGCCCTGATCGGTCCCTGGGGACACAGCCCGCCGCAGTGGGGAAGCCCGGGGCCCAGTTTGGATTGGGCCTATGAGGAGGTGCGCTGGTGGAAGCAATGGCTCGCCGGCGTGTCCACCGGCATCATGGATGAACCCCAATTGCGGGCTTTCATGCCCTACCGGACCACATCGGAGACCTATCCTGCGGACACGCCGGGACGTTGGGTGTCGGAAGGGAGCCGGCCTTTGGCGCACATCCAGCCCCGGACTTGGTTCTTGGAGGCCGGGCTATTGTCTACCGCGGCCAAGTCGCGCGACACGGTGGTGTACGTCGCCGACCAGGTGGTCGGACTGCAGAAGCCGGAATGGTTGCCGTTCCCTCCGCAGGGCCTACCGCGCGAACAGACGCCCGACGACCGCAAATCCCTGGTGTTCGACACGCCGCCGCTCGATGCCGATATGGAAATTCTGGGTCATCCGATCGCGACAATTCGCGTCGCGGCCAATCGGCCGGTTGCGAAACTTGCGCTCCGGCTGTGCGAAGTCACGCCGGAGGGCAAATCTTGGTTGGTCACCTTTGGGCTGTTGAATCTGACTCACCGTGACGGCAACGCGAACCCGGCTGCGCTCATCCCCGGAAAATTCTACGACGTCAAAATTGACCTGTCATTGATTGCGCATCGATTCAAGACCGGCAACCGCATTCGTCTGTCCGTGTCGGAAAGCCTGTGGCCGCTGGTGTGGCCCTCACCCGAGGTGGTCAAGCTCACCCTGGTGCACGGAGTCTCGAGTCTCGAATTACCCGTGCGACCGGTCAGGGCGGATCTCGATTTTCCCATTCCCATCAATCGCGAGGAGCCGCAGAATCTCGCCCCGCAATTTGGAGCGCTGAAAGAGTCGGAGCCGGACGCCGACGGCTGGTACGACCTGCATCAGGAGCCGGAGGTGGCGCCCTATACGGTCAGCGACACCGGGACGATCATCATCGGCGGCTTCGGAATCAAGGAAAGGCTTCGTATCAAAGTTGGCGACAACAATAGCTGCATATGGGAAGGCGAGCGCACCAGCGGCGTCAAACGCGGCGACTGGGACTGCACCGTTCACGTTGCATTCAGGCTCAGCTCGACGCCCGAAGCATTTCTGATCGATGAAAGCGTGCGGGCGCTCGAGGGCGACAAAGTCATCTTCGAGCGGATGGGAAAGAACTCTGTAAAACGCGACCTAATGTGATCGTGAGAAAAAAAACTATGCGGGATTCAACCCCGGAATACGCGGTCGCGCGATTCATCATGACAGGCGGTTGCCGCTGTTCAGAATGACCTAAACCAGGAGTAATTATGCGCGCAGGTCTCCTTTGCATCGCGTGGGCCGCGGTGCTGCCGGCGGGTGCCGCGTGGTGCGCCGACAGAACCGTATCGGTGACCATCTACAATGACGATCTGGCGCTGGTCCAGGACTTGCGCGACATCGAGCTCAAGGGCGGCCGCCAGCGAATCGAATTCCAGGATGTATCGGCGCAGATTCGCCCCGAAACCGTGTCGCTTGCCGCCTCCGATATCAGCATCGTCGAGCAGAATTTCGATTTCGATCTCCTGACGCCCGGCAAATTAATGGAAAAAGCCGTGGGCCAGGAGGTCACGATCGTGCGCGTCAATCCGGCCACCGGCGCGGAAACCCGCGAGCAGGCGCAGGTGCTCGCCACCAACGGCGGCGTGGTCCTGAAGATCGGCCAGCGCATCGAGGTGTTGCGCGACGATGGACTGCCGGTGCGCGTGATCTTCGACAAGGTGCCCGACAACCTGCGCGCCCGCCCAACCCTGTCGGTGACGGTCATCGGCGCGCACGCCGGAAACCGCCGCGCGACCTTGAGCTATCTCACGCCGGGTTTGGGCTGGAAGGCCGACTACGTGGCGCTGTACAACGAGAGCGACAGCAAGATCGACGTGCAGGGCTGGGTGACGCTGACGAATTCCAGCGGCACGATCGTATGACAATGCCCAGACGCTGCTGGTCGCCGGCTCCCCGTCCCAGGTGGATGGCGGCCAGTCCAACATACTTACCGGCCGCGCCGCGCCGCCCGACGATGCAGCAGGCGGGTACCGAGAGCGGCAGCCGCGAACGCCTGGGCGACTACTATCTGTACCCGCTGGCCGAACGCACCACCATCGCCAACCAACAGACCAAGCAGGTCAGCTTCCTCGATGTGCACGGCGTTGCCGCCGAGCACGGCTACGAATATCGCAATCGCTGGCTGGGCACCACGGAAACCCCCGCGAGCGCCAAGAGCATCTACAGCTTTTCGACCAGCGCGCATGCGGGCTTGGGCGATCAGCTGCCGGCCGGCATCCTGCGCTTCTACATGCGCGACAAGCGCGGCGATCCGCAATTCATCGGCGAGAGCCGCATCGACCACACGCCGATGGGATCGACCCTGTCGCTGGCCACCGGGGACGCCTTCGACGTCAAGGTGCAGCCGTGGTCGACAAGCGCACGCGACTGTCGCACGTTCGATTGGCAGACCGACATGCGCTACGAATTGACCAATGCACTGCCGCGCGCCGGTGGTCGTCAAACTGCTCCAGGAAGGCCTGTGGGGCGATTCCAGCATCAAGGCGGAAAGCCAGAAGAGCACGCGGCGGAGCGCCGACAGCGCCGAGTGGGACGGTCACGGTGCCCGCCAACGGCAAGACCACGCTCACCGCCACGTTCGAAACGCGCGTACTAGCGAGCTTCGCGATGTTGCGATGCCAACGCGATGGCGCTCGTTTCGGGTCTGGCGACTGCGATGGCGCTCGCGACAACAGTCTCGGCCGCCGTTGCGACCAGCGGCGCCGCGAGTCGCCGACGATTCTGGCGGAACCGCCCTCTGATCTCGCGGTGACCGTGTATCGTGCGCCCTACCGCAGCAAGGGATCGATTGATCTCAATGATCTGGGAGGCTTTGCGCTGGTGAGCGAGACGCGCACCGTGCATCTTCCCGCCGGCTTGAGCCGCGTGCGCTTCGAGGGCGTGGCGGACGGCATCGAGTCTGCCAGCGCCATCGTGACCGGGCTGCCGGGCAGAGTCGTGATCGAAAAGAATCGCGACGCCCGACTGCTGAGCCCTGCCGCGCTGGTCGCGCCGCCGTGGGCAAAACAGTGGAACTTGCTGCGCACCAACCGCAAGACCGGCAAAACCGAGAGCGTGCGTGGCACCATCCGGTCCGACGCCGGGCGGCGTGGTGTTTCAGTCCGCGAAGGGTATCGAGGCGCTGCGCTGTTCGGGTCTGCCGGAGACCTTCAGTTTCGAACCGGCCGCCGACCTCGTCGGCTAAGCCCACTTTGTCCGTCGCTGGTGCAGAGCAGCAGCGCCGTGACAGCGCAGGTGACGCTGTCCTATCTGGCCCACAGGATTTGACTGGGCGGCAGACTACACCGCGACCCTGTCGGCGGACGGCAAGAGCATGGATCTCGGTGCATGGGTGACCCTGGCCAATTCGAATGGCGTGGGATTTCCCGCCGCGCACACCCAAGTGATCGCGGGCACGCGTCAATCGTGAGGACGGCGAGGTGGACCCCATCGAGATGGGCGGACCGATCCTGGCGCAATGCTGGCCGCGCGGCTCGACCAGCGATGAACCCTTGAGCACACGCTCGAACGGTGTGCCGATGATGATGCGCGCCGTGGCCGTCACCGCCGCCCGTGGCGACCGACATGATGGTTCAAGGAGTCGTGGTGACCGCAGCAAAGGCCCAGACCGTGGTCCAGGAACAGCTCGGGGACTTGAAACTGTATCGGGTGCCGGAACGCACCACCCTGGCCAGCCGCCAATCGAAACAGGTCCGTCTGATGGATCGCGCCAAAGTGCCGGTGAGCACCGTGTATGGCGCTGACCTCTCGGTGGAAGAGGTGGACCAGTCTGGGCCGGGTCACCGGTTGCTGCGAACGATGAATACCGCGCCGAATCATCTCGGCCTGCCGCTGCCATCGGGTACGGTCGCCGTATTCGGCCCCCATGAGGGGGCAAGGCTGCTGGAACATGAGTCGGGCGTGCGCGATACTCGCCGTGAACGAGGAAGTCGAGATCGACATGGGGTTCAGTGCCGACGTCCAGGTGTCGCTGGTCCGTGAGAAGACCGGCGTGGATTCAGGCGCACGCGGAAGTGCTGCCGCTGGTGCCGGGGGTGGTGCTGCGATCGGTCAAGGTCCTGGATACGGAACGCGTCGATATCAGCAACGCCAAAGCAACCGACATCGAGTTCGAGCTGCAGATTGCGGCTCCCCGCGGGCGGCCAAATAGTCCGCGCGATCGCGCGCCGGGCGCCAAGAACGGCAGACCCATCTTCCGGCTGAAGGTTCCCGCCAATCAATCCGCGACGCTGCGCTATCAATGGCAACGCGCGGACACGCGGATTCTGCGCACTCCATAGCGTTTGCGGCGGCCGTGGTGGCTTACAATCACCCCATGCCGGGAACAACAACTCCAGCGATCGCGCCAACATGGTGACAGCCGCCAATCGCGGATCAAGAATTACTTCGCCGAGAGCCGGTTGTTCACCGTGCGCAGCATTGTCGCGGGCATCGTCGCTGCCGTGCTGCTGCTCGCCGTCGCGGGGCGACTGTTCTACCTGCAGGTGCTCAAGTTCGATTACTACTCCAATCTCTCGCAGGGCAACAGCATCCGCACCGAGCCCATTCCGCCCAGCCGCGGATTGATCCTGGATCGCCACGGCGTGGTGCTCGCGGACAACATGCCGGCCTTCAACATCGAGCTGGTCCGCGAGCAGGTGGGCGACGGCAAGGCGGTCGACGCGACGCTGGCGCAATTGGTGAGCATCGGTCTGTTGCGCAGCGAGGACGTGGTCAACATCAAGCGCACGATTCTGCTGCACAAAGTGTACGAGAGCGTGCCGGTCAAGCTGCAGCTGAACGAAGAAGAGATGGCACGCTTTGCGGTGCACCGCTACCAGTTCTCGGGCGTGGACATTCGAGCGCGGCTGGCACGGCATTATCCGCTGCGTGAAATGGGCGTTCATGCCATCGGCTATGTCAGCGCCATCAACGAGCAAGACTTGAAGCAAATCGACAGCGCCGAGTACGCGGGCACCAGTCTGATCGGCAAGCTGGGCGTCGAAGGCGCGTACGAGCAGCAATTGCATGGCAAGCCTGGATTCAGAGAGATCGAGGTGAATGCCGCCGGCCGCCCGGTGGATAAACAGGGAGGCTACGCGTCCAAGCTCAACACCCGACCGCCGGTTGCCGGCGAGGATTTGATACTGGGCATGGATGTGCGCGTCCAAAAGGTCGCGGAAGAGGCGTTGGTGGGCAAGCGCGGATCGGTGGTCGCGCTGGATCCGAAGACCGGCGACATCATCGCGCTGGCCAGCACGCCCGGTTTCGATCCCAATGATTTCGTGCGCGGCCTGTCGGTGGCGCAGTACGGGGCGCTGTCGAACAACATCGATGTGCCGTTGCTGAATCGCGCCTTGCGCGGCGCGTATCCGCCGGGATCGACGGTTAAACCACTGTATGCACTGGCCGCGCAGAAAGTACGGAATTATTTCGCCGCTGCAAACTCAATACTGTCCGGGGTACTTTGACATTGCCCGGCAGCAGCAACAAGTATCGGGACGACGAGGTGCACCACAACGTGGACATGCGCGCCGCCATCACCCGATCGTGCGACGTGTACTTCTATCGAGTGGCCGAGAAAATGGGCATCGACCGGATGCATGAGTTCATGAGCGCCTTCGGCTACGGTGAATTGACCGGCATCGATATTCCGGGCGAGAAGCCGGGGCTGTACGCGTCGCCCGAATGGAAGCGGCATGTGTTCAAGAAAAAGGCCGATCAGGTGTGGTTTCCCGGCGAGACCATCAGCATGGGCATCGGCCAGGGACCGATCAACGTGACCCCGCTGCAGCAGGCGCATTTCGCCGCGGAAATCGCCGAACGCGGCCACATCATTGCGACGCCGCGCTTGGTGGCCGCCACCCGCGCCGCGGGATCGGATGTCGTCAAGGCGCGCAGTCCGCTGCTGATGAAGCCGGTCGACATTGCCACCGACGAAGCAATGGAGCGTGGTCTTCGACGGCATGGAAGGCGTTGTGGGGCCCAGCGGCACGGCACATGTGGCCGGCAACGGGGCCCGCAGTACAAGTGGGCCGGCAAGACCGGCACGGCCCAGGTGGTTACCGTCAAGCAAACGGAAAGCACCAAGCATGTTGAGGCCGATGAGCGCAAGCGCGAACATGCTTGGTTCATTGCCTTCGCGCCGATCGATGATCCGAAGATTGCCATTTCGGTCCTTGTCGAGAACGCCGGATTCGGCGCAACGGCGGCGGCGCCCATCGCACGCAAGGTCATCGACTCCTATCTGCTTGCGGATGAGGCACCCGCCGATGCACGTAAAGCTCCTTGATCCAAAGGTGAAATCATGAACACGCGAAATGCCGCGAAGGCTGCCGTACTGGTGCTCGGCGGCTGGATGCTCGGCGGCTGGATGCTCGGCGGCTGGATCACATCCGGCGCATTCGCGGCCGATCAGCCCAGCGCTCCCGGCCTCTGGCAGAAACAGGAGTATTCATTCGTGTTCATGGGCTTTACCACCACCTACTCCTGCGATGGATTGGCCGACAAACTCAAGTTGCTATTGATCGCCGCCGGCGCGCGCGCAGACGCCAAGTCGTATGCCGGCGGGTGCGCCTCGGGTCTTGGGCGCGTGGACAAGCTCGCCAGGGCCGACCTCATTTTCTATACGCTGGTACCGGCAGCCGACGCACCCGCGACCGCCGAAGGTCCCCCCGTCGGCGGCAGCTGGCGTACCGTGGGGTGGTCCCGCCGTTCACCGCGCGAGCTGGAGCTGGGCGACTGCGAGCTGGTGGAGCAATTCAAGCGCGAGGTGCTGCCAAAGTTCACCACCCGCAACATCGTCGATCAAACGACCTGTGTCCCCCATCAGTTATCGGGGACGTCCTTCAATTTGCAGTTCGAGTCGTTTGCGGCACTTGCCCCCAAACCCGCACTGGCGACCAATCCAACGCAACCGTGAGCGGGCGCTGCCCTTAGAATCTGACCGTGAGGTGCACGCCCCAGTTTCTGGGTTCTCCGAGCTGCGTGTAAAGCTTGTTGGGAAAATCCGGCGGCTCGTCGCCGAAGTAAAAACCGCGCACCGTGTAGTTCTTGTCCAGTAGATTCCGGCCCCAGAGATACGCTTCCCAGCGCTTCGTGTCCCAGCCCACCTTGGCGTTGACCAAGCCGTAGGCATTCGAGCGGGTCCCATTGGGCGGCAGATCATAAAAAAATGCGCCCATGCCGGTGAGATCGAGCCGCGCATAGGGCCCACGCGGATCGCGCCAGGTCGCATTGAGCGCCGCATCCCAAGGCGGCGCATGCGGCAGCGCGCGATCGGGAAGCGTTACGCCGTTTTGCACGAATCCATGATACTGGGTCTGCAGCAGACCAAGAGATCCACCCACGCTCAAAGCTTGCGTGGCGGCCCAGCTCAAAGTGCTTTCCAAGCCGTAGTTGTAGCCGGACGGCGCGTTGCCGGTATAGAAAATAAACGTGTTGGGATTGCTCGGGTCCAGCTGCTCGCCGGTCAGCAGTTGTTCGTTGTGCCGCTGCATGTAGAACAACGAGGTCTCGATTTGCAGGCGGCCGTCGTCCAGTTGCGCCTTGTGGCCGATTTCGAAATTGAGATCCCACTCGGGTCCGAACAGCAGTTGATCGGCGGGCAGTCCCGGACTCAAATTGAAGCCGCCCGCCTTGTAGCCGCGGGAGATGAGTGCATAGACGTACTGTCCGTCGGCGATCCGGTAGTCGATCGATGCATGTCCGCCCCAGAGATTTTCCGCGGGCTGGAAATGGTTCATGGTCGTCGGCGCATCGAGATTGGTCGTGATGTCGTTGTAGTCGGCTGGTGTGCCGCTCGCCCCGCAGCCCGAGCGACCAGCGTGCATCCTGTCCGACATCGCCGTCGAGCTGTCCATACACCGCGCCGTTGCGCGAGCGGTACTCGCTCGGATACCACGGTCAACGACTCGGCGTTCTGCGTGGAGTCGAATGGATCCACATAGGTGCCGGCGCTGGTGTCGGTCAACGACTCGCGCAGCTCGAAAGGCGTACACGCCGAACAGCCAGGAGAACCCATGCGCCGATTCGCGCGGCGGGGTATCGCCCAGGCGCAACTTCCAGGCTGCGCGTCGAGCGATGGCGCACCTGGTACTCGGTGTAGTCGTAGGTGTAAGGCGCCCACAGCTTAGGATTGCCCCAATCGCCGTCGAAGCCGTAGTTGACCGTGGTGTCCGCGTAGGTCGCGATGATGGTCAGCGTTTCAGGCGCGAAACCGGTGTAGGTCGAGCGGGCGGAGAGTCCCGTGGAATATTGCCGATCGACGCCCGGATGGTCGGACTGCGTGGTGCGGCTGTTGTCGATCGCGAAGGCATCGTAGCCGTTGTCGATTTGAGCGCGCAGCAGGGTCAGATCGACCCGCCAATCATCGCTCGGCTGATAGCGCCACTTGCCGCGCAGGGTGAGCTCATCGCGAGAGTCGGTGTCGCTGCGGCCGAGATAAGCGTTGTGATAGAAGCCGTCGCTGGTGTAGCGCTGCACGGCGAGCCTGAACGCGGAATCCAGGGCGCTCACGGGGCCGGTGAGCACCGCACCATAGGATTGTTCGCCGTAGTCGCCGACATCGAACTCCGCGCGGCCGCCGAAGGTGTTCGAAGGCTCCGCGCTCTTGACGTAGATGAGTCCGGCGAGCGCGTTGGCGCCGTACAGCGTGCCCTGCGGACCGTGCAGCACTTCGATGTGATCGACATCGAACAGGGTGGCCGCGGACCCCAAGCCGCTGAAATCGATGTCGTCGATGAGAAAGCCGACGGACGGGTTGGGCGCTCCCTGGTACTGCTGCAGCTCGCCGATGCCGCGAATCTGAAAGTACCGCGGGCGCGAGGTGTCTCCGGCCCAATTCAGATTGGGCACCAGCGCCAGCACATCCTCGAAATGCTGCTGACCGGCAGTCGTGCAGATCCGCACTGCTGAGCACGGTAACGCTGGCCGGGCAGTCTCGAGCAGCGGGATCGATCGCAGCGTGGCAGTGACGACGATTTCGTCCAGTGGATCGGCTGTCGCCTGGCGGCCGTGAATCGGGGTTGACAGCGCCAACGCGGTTGACAGGATGACTAACGCAGAATGCTTTCTACCCATGCTCCCTCCGCCGGTACTAACCGGATCAGGTTCAATGGGTTTGCTGGTGTGCCCGTCTGAGGGCTGCCAGCATCTCAGGTCCTAAAGACCACCCCAGCTGTTGATTGTCGAGAAGCTCAGCCTCTAAAGGATTGCGCGAATCGCACCGATCAAGCCGCCGACCACCAGAATGACCAGGGGCAGAAAGGTCATGCCGTACCCCACGTCGCGTTTGGCCGGGTCTTTCACATAAGTGAAGGCGTACAGCTCGCGGCCGACCAGGTATACCACCCCCAGGGCCGCCGCCACCAGCGGATTGAAATAGCGGGAGAACAGATAGATTCCAGGCAGAAATGCAATTAACTGCTCCAAGGTATTCTGCTGAACGCGAAAATGACGCTCGAAAATCTCATTGCCGGTGATGGCCGGGGCCTTGACCCCGTAGCGTCCCCGCGCGGCTCCCGACTCTGAAGCCGAATACGATGAACTGTAGAACTGCGAGCGCAGTCACGATATCGACATAAGCCATGGATCTTCCTCCCCTGTTGTTGGATTCTAGCACTCCGCCGCCGGCAGTTTTCCGTCAGGCTTGCAATCGTTTTGCCAAGAGGGCCGAAGTCAGAAAATGAGCTTACCGCGTAAATCCACCCGTAACGGCACTCGAGGCTATGCCCACCTGGTCGAGATCGAGGTGCCCGTCGCCCGGGTGTGGCGTGCTTTGATCGATCCCGGCCTGATCCGCATCTGGTCGGGGCAGGAGTCCGAGATCGATCCGCGTCAGGGCGGCATGTATCGCATCGGCAAGCGCAGGTTCGAACGCCCGGGAGGCTCATATCGACATTTTCGATGTGAATCGCCGCCTGCGACTGATTTATCTCAACGGCCGCGATTCCCCGCCCAGCGATAGCGCCGCGGTCGATGATTTCATCCTCGATCCGCAAAGGGCCGCGGGCAAGACATCGCTGCGCCTCTTGGGATCCGGCATTCCCGAGGCCGCGGCCTGGGACCAGAACTATGCGCGCATCCGCATGGGATGGGAGCGCTTCATGGCGCGCATCAAGGTGACGCTGGAAAGCCCGCCGGTGCCCAAAAAGCCCGCGAAAGTCGTCCCCAAGGACCCGCCGCTGCCGGGGCTTGATTATTGATTTAGCGCCCGGATCTTCCTTGTTATGCTTCCAGATACCGCGTGAGCGGATGAGGCGAACGAAGGAGTTACGCGATGCTTGGGTTTCTGATGCGCGCGGCGCTGGTGGCGCTGGGGCTTTGGTTGGCGACAGCCTGGGTGCACGGAGTCTCGATCGACTCTCCTTCCACCTTGATTCTCGCCGGCATCCTGCTCGGCGTCGTGAATTCCATCGTCCGTCCCATCGCCATTTTACTCACCCTGCCGATGACCATATTCACTCTCGGTCTATTCCTGCTGGTCATCAACGCCGGGATGGTGGCGCTGGTTGCATGGATGCTGCCGGGAATGCATATCGCGGGTTTCGCGGCGGCATTTTGGACCGCCATCCTGGTCAGCCTGGTCAGCATCATCGGTTCATGGTTCGTGGGCGGCAAGGGCCGGGTCGAAGTCATCAAAACGCGCCGTTGATCCGCTGTTGACGCTATTGTGCCTTGGGCTCTGCGAGAGTCTTGGGATCCGTCAGGCTGCCGCCGGGAAGCGTCAAAATGCAGACGCCGACGATGATGACCACCATCCCGATGAGTTGCAAGCCCGACAGCCGCTCGTGCAGAAACACCCAGCCCAGCAGCGCCGCGATCGCAGGATTGACGTAGCCATAGGTGCTGATGAGTGTGGGCTTGGCGTTCATGGTCAACCAACCGTAAGCCGCGTACGCCAAACCTGAGCTGAAAAAAGTCAGGTAGCAAAGAGCAATCAAGGCGGGTGTGCTCGGCGGCCAGTGCATCGAGTCGCCATGGACGAAGGCCACGCTCAGCAGCATCAGTCCGCCCATGAGCATCTGCAGCCCCATAAACATCATCGGGCTCAATTGCGTATCGATGCTGCGGTAGTACAGCGTGCCCAAGGACCAGGAAGCGCACGCGGTCAGCACACCCAGCTGTGCAAGCACACCTTTGGAAAGTATGGGTCCCTTGGGGATCAGCATCAACGCCGTGCCGATGAAACCGATAATCAGGCCCAAGACCGCCGACCGGGTGAGAGGATGCCCGCGCCGTCCAAAGACCCCCAAGCCGGCAATCCAAAAGGCGGACGTGCCGTTGAGCAAAGCCGATTCGTTGCTCGGCATGTACTGCATGGACCAGGTGTTGAGGCCATTGCTGACGAACACCATGAAGAAGCCGGCAATGACGAGATGGCGCCATTCGATGGCCCGCTTCGGCAGGTTATCGCCGCCCCACACCCAGGCAACGAATGCGACCAACGTCCCCGCTGTCGCGAATCGAACTCCCGCGAGCAGGGCCGGCGGCAGGGTCTGAACCGCTATCTTGGTGAATAGAAAAGCCGAGCCCCACACGAGGTATACGGTGGCGAAGCACAGAACCAACTTCGTTGAGTGACGTGAGTCGCGCAATCTTAAGCGGCGCGCCGCGGCGTTCCGGCGCGGAAAACCCAGTAGCAAACGCCAAATAGCAGGATCGCGGCGACCCACTGTCCCGCGGGCAGTTGATACCCCAGGGTCAACACATCCGGGTTTGTCCAAATCCAAATGCAGATGGCGATGAAAATTCCCACCAGGGCCTCGCCCGTGATCAGTCCTGCGGCGAACAGCATGCCATTTTGTGCGAGTTTCTCGTGATTGTCGGGCTCGCTGTGCCTCTTATGCCAGAGCGAAACCATCTCCGCGACCAACCCGCCGCCTAAAATGGGAGTGGAGACCTCCAGCGGCAGATAAATGCCCACGGCGACGGCGAGCACCGGGGCGCTCCAGCGGGATCCGATCCGTTTCAAGTACAAATCCAACGCGATGATCAAGATGCCCACGCCCACGCCGATGGCGATCATGAGCACCGGTAACGTGCCGCCGAACATCCCTTCCGCCACGGACTTGACCAGGGTGGCCTGCGGAGCGGCCAGTGCCTTGGCACCGGGATGCGACGGTTCGCCGATGCCATAGGCGAACTGCAGTACATTGAGCACCGGTGCCATGACCGATGCGCTCGCCAGCACGCCAACCATCAACATGACCTGCTGGCGCCAAGGCGTCGCGCCGATCAGCTGGCCCGCCTTCAAGTCCTGGAGATTATCCCCGGCGACGGCCGCTGCACTGCATACCACTGCACCGATGAACACAACGGCGACCGCGCCGATCGCGGATTTGCCGCCCACCATCCACATGAGCACCAGCGAGGCAAACAGGATGGTGCAAACCGTGATGCCCGACACCGGATTGTTCGATGAACCGACGAGACCGGCCATGTAGCCGCTCACCGATGAAAACAAGAAACCCGCGATGATCATGATCACGGCCATGGCGAGGGCGACACCGATGGTGCCCACCACCAGGTAGTAGACAACGAAAAGCGGTATGACGAACAGGCCAATGCCGATGAGCACAGCGCCCATCGGCAGGTCGCGTTCCGTGTGCGGCAGGTCGGCATTACCCTTGCCGCTGACCTTGAGTCCGCTGCGAATCGCTGTCAGCAAGGATTTGCGCATCGACCACAGCGCCCACAGCGCGCCCGTCAGCATGCATCCGACGCCGATGTAGCGGATTTGGGCGTGCCAAATGACGAACGCAACATCCTCCGAACTCAACCCCGCCAACTTCTGAAGCAACGCCGGATCGTGGTTGAAGAAGAAGACGTTGTACAGCGGCACCGATAGCCACCAAGAGAATGCACCACCCACCACAATCAAGATCGCGACATTGAGTCCCACGATGTAGCCCACGCCCAGAAGCGCCGGTGAAAAGCTGTAGCTGAAAAAAGCGATACCCCGCTCACCGACGAATCTCGAGACCATGAAGGTGTCGGGGAGTAAACCAAAACCGGAGGTGATGAGCTTGAACAAGCCGGCGACGACACCCGCCACGCCTAAGTACTTCGCGCCCACGCCCGGATTGGCGCCGACTTTGAGAACCTCCGCCGCCGCCACCCCCTCGGGAAACTTGAGGTTTTGCTCGAGGATCAGCGTGCGCCGCAATGGCACGGAAAACAGCACGCCGAGCAGGCCGCCGAGGCCGATGATGGTGAAGGTCCACCAATAATCGAAGCTCAGCCAGTGATGCAGCAGGATAAGGGCGGGCAAGGTGAAGATCGCGCCGGCGGCAACCGACGAGCCGGCGGAAGCGCCGGTGGCGACGATATTGTTCTCGAGGATGTTGGTCTTGCCGAACAGCGGCAGCACCGCCATGGAAATGACTGCGGCCGGAATTGCCGTGGCCACGGTAAGTGCCGCGAACAGGCCTACGTAGGCGTTCGCGGCGGCCAGAATCACCGTGAGAATGACGGACAGAAGGATGGCCTTCAGCGTCAGCTGCGGCGCGGGGCCTGCTGCACCGCTCATTTCACATCCCCCATGAGTTTTTTCACCGGCCGGCTGAGGACCAGGAGAACCGCGCCGAGGCCCACCGAGAAATAAACGATGCGCATGTACTGCCCCGGCATGGCGGCGACGTTATTGGCATCGAAATCGCCGGCAATCAAGCTGGCGACCAGGTTGCCGAGCGATGTCGCCAGGAACCACATGCCCATCATCTGGCCCACGAAGCGTTTTGGCGCCAGCTTCGTGTAGTAGCTCAAGCCCACGGGGCTCAAGCAGAGTTCGCCGAAGGTATGCAGCACGTAGGTCATGATCAGCCAGTAGGGCAACACCTTGGTGCCCGATGCGACGATGGTGGCTGCGGCCGCCATCACCAGAAATCCCGATCCCATCAAGATCACGCCGATGGCGAATTTCGCGGGTGCTGAAGGATTCAAGTTGCGTTTCGCCAGCATCATCCACAGCCATGCAAAGAAGGGCGCAAAGATGAAGATGAAGAACGAATTCACCGACTGGAACCAGCTCGTGGGAATGACGAAATGCGCCCACTCCACCATGCGATCGGTGTAGCGCTCGGCGAACAGATTCAATGACGATCCGGCTTGTTCGAAGCCGGAGAAGAACAACGCGCAGCCGACGAACAGCACCACCAGCACCACGCCGCGCCGGCGCTCCTCGCGGTTGAGATCCGCAATCAAGAAGTAATACAGGAAATACAGCACCGCCATGGTCACGATGGCATAGGTGACTGCCTGCGCAATGCTGACCGGGCTCACCGGAATCAGACCGAAGCTCACCAAGGCCAGGATCAACGCGCCGATCGCGACCGCCACCATCAGTTGCCGCCATTGTTTGGCGCGCACCGCCGCCGAGGGTCCGACCGGCGATGCGCTGCCGGTTCCCGATGCGTTGCCGGCGCCCGGCGCCGCTGCCGGCACGTATGCGCCGGAGCTGCCCAGAAAGCGCTTCGTCAAATAGAACTGCAGCACGCCCACGGCCATGAAAAATGAAGCGGCGGCGAAGCCGGCGCGCTGTCCCCAAAGAATCTGTGCCTCGCCCGTGACCAGGGGCCCCAAGAAACCGCCGATGTTGATGCCGATGTAAAAAATGGTGAACCCGGCGTCCAGGCGCGCGCCGCCCTCGGGGTAAAGATCGGCGACGATGGCGCTGACGTTGGGTTTGAGCAGTCCCACGCCGAGCACGATCACGACCAGGCCGATGTAGAAACCACGAGGCGTGGTCGAGCTCGCCAGCAGCGCGTTGCCGAGCGTGATGGCAAGACCGCCGACCATCACGGCGCGCTGCGCGCCGATCAGCCGGTCCGCGATCCAGCCGCCGGGCAGCGCCGCCAGATAAACCGCCGCGTTGTAAAGACCGTAAATGGCCGTGGCGGTCTTGTCGTCGAGGCCGAAGCCGCCGGTCGACACCGAGCTGACCAGGAACAGCACCAGCAAGGCGCGCATGCCGTAGAAGGTGAATCGTTCCCACATCTCCGTGAGGAACAGCGTGGCCAGTCCGCGCGGATGGCCGAAAAATGTTGCGCTCAAATCAAGCCCCGGCTTCGCGCTCGGCTTGTTCTGCGTCTTCTTTCTCGCGTGCCGCTATTTTTTCCTTGAGCAATATTCCGGCCATGATGATCCCTATTTCGTACAGCAAGTACATCGGTACCGCCATCGCGCTCTGCGACACCGCATCCGGCGGCGTGACGAAGGCAGCAAAGATGAATATCCCGAGCAGCACGAAACCGCGATTCTTCTTCAGCGTCTTGATCTTTACAAAGCCCGTCCAGACCAATAGTACAGTAGCCACGGGCACTTCGAAGGCCAAACCGAAGGCCAGCAGCAGCACCATGACGAAATCCAGATAGGTGCCCATGTCGGTCATCATCTGCACGCCGTGGGGCGTGGTGGCGACGAAGAAGCTCAGCATCACCGGGAAGACCGCGTAGTAGGCGAACGCGGCGCCGAGATAAAACAGGATGATGCTGGAGATGAGCAAGCGGCACCGCCAGCTTCTTCTCATGCTTGTAGAGCCCGGGCGCAACGAATGCCCAGGCTTGGTAGAGAACGACGGGCATGGCGAGCGCCGATGGCGAGCAGCAGCGCCATTTTGAACGGCACGGTAAAAGGGGCAACCACGCTGGTGGCGATCAGGGTTGCGCCCGCCGGCAACTTGCGAATCAATGGATCCGCCACGAAGGTGAACAGCTGGTTCATGTAGTACGCGCAGGGCACGAAACAAATGCCCACCGCCAACATCGCCTTGAGCAAGCGATCGCGCAGTTCCAACAGGTGCGAGATCAGCGTGCCTTCGGCGAGACCGCCCGGTTCGCCGGGCTCACTCATTGGCTCGTTTATTCTCTGGCGGGCTTGCGTGCCAGTCCGCGCCGTGCACGGCCGCTGCGCTTTCCGGCGAGTAGGCTGGCGGCGGGGCGCTCGCCGGCGGGGCGGTGATGGCCGGCGCCGGGTCCGGCGCGGAGGGCGCGTTCGGCATGTATGAGGTGTCAAATGCGGCGGGCGCGCCGGCCCCGGGTGTGCCGGCCGCTGCGTTGTTGGCGTTGCCTTGCTTGTTCTGGGTCTTCAGCAGTTCTTCGGCGTTGACTTCGCGTTCCAATTGCTCGGTCAATTGGCGCGCCATGACGCGTGCACGGCCCATCCAATTGCCGACCTGCCGCGCAACTTTGGGCAGGCGCTCCGGACCCAACACGATGAGTGCTATCGCCGAGGTGAGCAGTATTTCCGAGAAGCCAACATCAAGCATGCGGCATCAAGCGTTGGTCTTGGGAGGTACCTTGGCTTCGCTTTCGCGCGTCGCGGCATTGGGGTCGAAATCCGCGTCCTTGTCTGCTTGAGCTGCTTGGCCTTTTCCTCGGATTCGCCCTCATTCATGGCGGACTTGAAGCCTTTCACGGCCGCGCCCAAATCGGAACCGATGCTGCGTATGCGCTTGGTTCCGAAAATTACCAACGCAATGGCCAGAATGACCAGTAGCATTTTTGAATCGAACATTTCGCTTCTCCGAGTCCAGTCCAATTGGGCGCCAATGATACGCCAAACGTATTATGACATTGGACCATCACCGCACCGATGCGCGTTCGGTCGCATTTGCGGTTTAAATCAATTTTCCAGCCAGAGGGTGACTGGGCCGTCGTTGGTTGAAGACACCTGCATATGCGCGCCGAATACACCGGTCTCAACCGCGCCCAGTTGCTCGCGCGCCGCCTGAACCAGGGACTCGAACAGCCGGCGCCCCTGCTCGGGAGATGCCGCCGTGGTGAAGCTGGGTCTTAAGCCCCTGGCGGTATCCGCAGCCAGGGTAAATTGCGGCACCAGCAGCAGCGCACCCTTAACCTGGACCAAGCTAAGGTTCATCTTACCGGCCGCATCGGCAAAGACCCGGTATTGCACCAGCCGGCCCAGCAGGCGCTGCGCATTGCCCTCATCGTCCGCGGGCTGCACCCCGACCAATACCAACAGCCCCGGACCAATTGAACCCACCGTCTTGCCCTCAATGTCGACCTGGGCGTTCGAAACGCGCTGCAGCAAGGCAATCATTGAACTCTTTCTCCCACTTCATTGCTATTCTTGCCTATTTCCGAGCAGAGTAGATCCACTGTTGTGGATTTCATGAAGAGATCTTTGCCGAGCATAGAAAATAGCTTAAGCACATCAAAAAGAACGAAAAGTGGATACAAAAGTCATTATTTTCGCAATTTGATGGGAGCTTGTGGAGACGAAAAACCGATTCTCGGCTTGATTAGCGCCCGCCTCAGGTATTTGGGAAGATGCGCTGACATTGACCGCGAGGAACGATCTTGTCCACACCCTACCAAGAAATGTTTTGGAACAGTCATGACGGGCTGCGCCTCTACGCCCGAGTATACGAAAGTCAAACCCCTAAGTCGGCGGCGGTACTCTGTTTGCACGGTCTGACCCGCAATAGCCGGGACTTCGAAGATCTTGCCGCTCACCTACAAACCCGCTACCGCGTGATTGTCCCGGATGTGCGTGGCCGCGGCCTCTCCGCATGGGATCCCAATCCCCAGAATTACCAGCCGGCGGTTTACGTTCAGGACATCCTGAGCCTGCTCGACGTCGTTGGGGAGAAGCGCGCGAACATCATCGGCACCTCCATGGGGGGCCTGCTGGCGATGATGATGGGCGTGGGGAATCGCGATCGGGTGGGCGGAATGGTCCTGAACGATATGGGGCCGGAGGTCGATCCCAAAGGCTTGGACCGCATCAAGGGCTATGCCGGCCGGTTGCCGCCGCCGAAGAACTGGAATGATGCCATCGCCCAGACTCAGTCCATGTTCGGCGAGGCCTGGCCGGGTCTTTCCGCCGAGCGTTGGTCGGCACTGGCGCACCGCGGCTTCCGCGAAGATGCCGCGGGTGCGGTGCGGGTCGATGCCGATCCGATGATCGGAGAAATGCTGCGCGCGGCGCCGGCCGCCAGCGCGAATCTGTGGCCTTTCTGGAACGCGCTGCGCGGCATACCCGTGCTCGCGATCCGCGGCGCGGATTCCGACATCTTGAGCGCCGCGACTTTCGCGCGGATGAAAACCGAGAATCCCGACCTTAAGCAGCTCGAGGTTGCACGCCGCGGTCACGTGCCGCTGCTGGATGAACCCGAGTGCCTCGAGGCGATCGACGCATTTCTGGCTACTTGCGCCACAAGGTCGGGGTGAACAACACCAGAATGGTGAACACCTCCAGTCTGCCGAGCAGCATGGCGGCGGAGCACACCCAGGTCTGAAAATCGTTCAGTACCCCGTAATTGCTGCCCGGCCCCACCAACCCCAAGCCCGGGCCCGCGTTGTTGATGCAGGCGATGATGGCCGAGAAGGAGGTCATGAAATCCAGTCCGCTCGCCAGTTGCAGGAAAACCAGCGTCACGATGCTCATGAAGTACAGGAACACGAAGGCCAGCACCGCGAACACCACGCGATTGGCGATGACCGCTCCGCCCACCTTGAGCGGCCGCACCATGTTCGGATGCACCAGTTGATTCAATTCGCGATGCGCCTGCTTGGCGAGCACCAGCGTGCGGATCATCTTGATGCCGCCGCCGGTGGAACCGGAGCTGGCCACGATGCAGCTCAAGAACATCATCCACATCGGCGCGAACAAGCGGCCAGCGCGAATAATCCTGGGTGTGCAGGCCGCTGTCGGTGGCAATGGAGACCACATTGAAGGTGGCGTTGCGCAAGGCAGTGGGAAAGTCGGGATAGGTGCCCTTGAAGTACAGGAACAATGCGATACCGACGCAGCTGCAAGCGAGCACGCTCAAGATCGCCTTGGCCTCGGCATCGCGAAAATACGCCATCACTCCGCGCTGGCTCCACGCGAGAAAATGCGTGGCGAAGTTCAAGGCCGCCAGAATGGAGAAACCGGTCAGCACCAACTCGATGGCCAGCGAATTGAAATGTCCGATGCTGGCGTCATAGGTCGAGAAGCCGCCGAGCGAGAGCGCGGAAAATCCGTGGCACACGGCATCGAACCAGTTCATGCCGGCGAACCTCAGGCACAGGATGCAAACCGCGGTCAGCCCGGAATACACCGCCCACAGCAGTTTGGCGGTCTGGCCGATGCGCGGCGTGAGCTTGCTGTCCTTCATCGGGCCCGGCATTTCGGCGCGGTAAATCTGCATGCCGCCGACGCCGAGCATGGGCAGGATCGCCACCGCCAGCACGATGATGCCCATGCCGCCCAGCCAGCTCAAGAGATGGCGCCACAAATTGATCGAGCGCGGCAGCAATTCAAGCCCAGACAGCACGGTGCCGCCGGTGGTCGTCAAGCCCGACGCCGCCTCGAAGTAAGCTTGCGTGAAATTGATCGGCAGATAATTCCACAGCGGAAATCCCGCCACCGCCGGCAGCGCGATCCAGGTGAGCGCCACCAGCATCAAGCCGTCGCGGGTCTTGAGCTCGCGCTTGAAGCGCCGTGTGGCCAGCCACAGCAGCGCGCCGAGAACGAAGGTGGCGAGCGCGGAGATGACGAAGGACGAGAGCGCGGGATCCATCCCCACACCGCCATGACCAACGGCGCCAGCATGGTCGCCGAGAACACCATCATGACGAGGGCGAATACGTGGGCGACCGGCAGTAAAATGTCTTTCACAGAAAAGAGGCGGAGCCTTGAAAGAGTTTTTCGACCGCCTCGATGTGGCGGCGGTCCGTCAGGAACAGGATCAAATGATCGTCCGGCTGCACCGTGGTGTCGTGATGCGCGATGATGACATCCTCGCCGCGCACCACCGCGCCGAGGGTCGTGCCCTCGGGCAGCGAAGATATCCTCGATGCGCCGGCCGATCACCTTGGAGCTGTCGGCATCGCCATGCACCACCACTTCGAGCGCCTCGGCGGCGCCGCGCCGCAGCGAGTGCACGCGCACCACGTCGCCGCGCCGCACATGCGCCAGCAGCGATCCGATCGTGACGGTTTGCGGCGAGATCGCGACATCGATCGAGCCGCTTTCGATGAGCTCGGCGTAGGACGGCTTGTTGATCAACGCCATGACCTTGTGCGCGCCCAGGCGCTTGGCGAGCATGGCCGAGAGAATGTTGGCCTCCTCGGAGTTGGTCAGCGCGGCGAAGACATCGGCGCTGTCGATGTTCTCCTCGAGCAGCAACTCCTCGTCGGCCGCATCGCCGTGCAGCACGGTGGTGCTCTTCAGCTGCTCGGAAACGCGCCGCGCGCGCTTGCCGTCGCGCTCGATGAGCTTGACCTGGTTCTTGCCCTCCAATTCGATCGGCGAGCCGAAGACCGATGTTGCCGCCGCCGGCGATCACCACGCGCCGCGCCGGCGCTTCCTCGCGGCGCATCTCCTTCATGACCACGCGGATATTCTCGCGTGCCGCCAGAAAAAACACCTCGTCGCCGTCCTCGATGACCGTGGTGCCCTCCGGCTTGACGCTCTTGCCCGCGCGGTAGATCGCGGCGACCCGCGCATCGGCCGTGGGAATGTGCTCGCGCAGGGTGCTCAAGGTCTGGCCCACCAACGGCCCGCCCTGCAGCGCGCGTATGCCCACCAGACGCACCCGGCCATCGGCGAAATCCAGCACCTGCAAGCGCGCCGGGATAGCGGATCAGGCGCGCCACGTATTCCGTCACCAATTGCTCGGGGCTGATCCAGACATCCACCGCCACGCCGTTCTCGCCGAACAGCTTGTCCCTCTCGGTGTAGTCGGCGGCGCGCACGCGCGCGATCTTCTTCGGCGTTCGATACAGCGTCCAGGCCACCTGGCAGGCCAGCATGTTGACTTCGTCGCTGTTGGTGAGCGCCACCAGAATGTCGGTGGCGGCGATTCCCGCGGCCTCCAGAATGCGCGGGCTGGATGCATTGCCGTTCACGGTGCGAATGTCGAGCCGATCCTGCAGATCCCGCAGGATCTCCTCGTTCTGATCGATCGACGGTCACATCGTTCGCTTCTTCGCGAGAGAGGTGATACGCCGCCGTGCGGCCGACTTGTCCGGCGCCCAAAATGATGATTTTCACAAAGATCTACTCTACACGACCTCGAGATTGGCGTAAGACAGCATCAGCCACTTCGTGCCCTGCCGCTCGAAATTGACCTGAATGCGGGCATGCGGTCCGTTGCCCTCGAAATTCAACACCACGCCGTCGCCGAACTTGGAATGCCGCACCCGGCTGCCCATGCGCATGCCCGCGGACGGGGACTCCTCGAGGCTGCTGCTGCGCTTGACGAAGAGCGGCCGGGATACCTGCAGCCGCGGACGAATTTCCTCGACCAGTTCCGGCGGCAATTCGGCTGATGAAGCGGGACGGCTGGCCGTAGGTATCCACGCCGTACAGCCGGCGCTGCTCCGCATAGGTGATGTAGAGATGGCGCATCGCCCGCGTCGCGCCGACATAGCAGAGCCGGCGCTCCTCCTCCAGGCCCGCGAGGTCGGCAACCGAGCGCTGGTGCGGAAACAAGCCGTCCTCCATGCCGGCGAGAAACACCACGGGAAACTCCAGTCCCTTGGCCGAATGCAACGTCATCATCTGCACGCAATCGTCGTACGGGTCGGCCTGACCCTCGCCCGACTCGAGCACGGCATGCGCGAGAAAGGACTCGAGCGGCGACAGCTCGCTCTCGGCTTCCGTCTCCGGCGAAAATCCCCCGCGCGGCGCTGACCAGCTCGAGCAGATTCTCGATCCGTGCCCTCGCCGCGCTCGCCCTTCTCCTTTTTGAAGTGTTCGATGAGGCCGCTCATTTGAATGACGTGATCGACCTGCTCGTGCAGCTCCAAGCCCTGCACCTCGCGGGCCAGCTTGTCGATGAGTTGCATGAAGGCCTGCAGAGCCTGCGCAGCCCGCTGCGGCAGCACCCCGGAAACGCAGGCGATGGCGGCATTCCACAGCGAGGTCGAGTTCATGCGCGCCGTCTCGCGCACCAGGTCCATGGTTTTGGCGCCGATGCCGCGCACCGGCAGATTCACCACGCGCTCGAAGGAAGTGTCGTCCGCGCGGCTGGCGATGAGGCGCAGATACGCCAGGGCATCCTTGATCTCGGCGCGTTCGAAAAAGCGCAGGCCGCCGTATACCCGGTAGGGCATGCGCGCATTCAAGAATGCTTCTTCGAAAACACGCGACTGGGCGTTGGAGCGGTACAGCACCGCAACCTCACGCCGCGCGCCGCCGCGCGCAACCCATTCGCGGATGCGATTGACCACGAAGTCGGCCTCATCGCGCTCGTTGAACGCGGCATAGAGCTTGACCCGCTCGCCATCCTCACCGCTGGTCCAGAGTGTCTTGCCGAGACGGCCCGCATTGTTGGCGATCAACGCATTGGCGGCTTTCAAGATCGTGCCGGTGGAGCGGTAGTTCTGTTCCAGCTTGTAGAGCACAGCCTGCGGGAAATCGCGCCGGAACTGATTCAAGTTCTCGACCCGGGCTCCTCTCCATCGATAAATGGAATTGTGTGTGACGACGCCGCCCGCGATGTAGTTATGGGTGCGCTCGACATTGATGTCGTAAACCTCGGCATCGTAGGCCTCGTACTCGATGCGCTCCACCACGTCGAACCGGCCGGAATCAACCACCATGACCATGCCGCTGCGGATGCTGGCCGCCGTAATGAAGGGCAACGACTTCTCGAGCATGTGCCCCTGAAGGACGTAGCGGCCGTCGAGCCGCTCGCGGATGGCGCGTGCAATCGACATCAGCTCGGCGAAGTCGGCGCGCACGGTCTCGAAACGCCAACTTTGGGTCTGTGCCTTGGCGGCTCGGACACTGAGACCCATGGCTTCGAGCAAGGCGCGATCTTTGGGCGAA
This sequence comes from uncultured Gammaproteobacteria bacterium, assembly GCA_963831765.1. Classification (GTDB taxonomy): domain Bacteria; phylum Pseudomonadota; class Gammaproteobacteria; order Steroidobacterales; family Steroidobacteraceae; genus Bog-1198. The sequence continues at coordinate 2,237,045 of CAWHRH010000003.1, read as the reverse complement.
ACGCCCACCACGGAAATACGATGCATCGGTGTGCCGCCGCGCCGGTCGCCGCACAGAGTGATGACGATGTTGCGGCGGTTGGAATTGCGGCTCTGCGGCTGGTGGTGCGGCCGGTCGATGTCCAGACCCACCTCTTCCAGCAGCCGTTCGGCGGACACGGTCAGGAGCGAATATCCCGAGATGGCCGCATGTGACGAAACCGTTGCGGCCTTTGCGCGGAACGAACGGCAGGTCGGCAGGCCGAAGCGCAGCGACGTCACCACCTCGTCGCTGCGCGCTTCGTTCTCGCTGCTGTGGGTCCGGACGATCCAGAGCGCGTCGGCATGTTCCTGGAGGGAGCGTTGCCTGAAGCCCACCATGGGCCTGGCCTGACCCTCCGTGTATACCTGAGAGGTGCCAAGCCGGTAGCCCACCCCTTCCTTGTGCATGAGGTACAGGAAGTAGGTCTGGGGTGTCTCGCCGAGTACGTAGCCGGCGAAGTGCACGTGCTCCGGCGTGCTCTTGACGACGGCGCCGGAGCGCAGATGCACGCACACGAGCTGTCCCTGGCGTCGCTTCGCGAAGCACTCGGTCACGCGGGCCGGACGCAGATCGCCGCTGCCGAAGTTCGACAGCACAGAATCGCCCGGGACGATCGACTCGATGGCACGCTTTGCGCCGTCACCCATCGTCACCAGAGTCCCGGCTGCGAGACACTGATCGTCATCACCCACGACGAAAGGCATTCCGCCTTGGGCGGTTAGCAACATCAGCCATTTGTACTGAATGGCATTCGTATCCTGAAATTCGTCCACCAGCACATGCTTGAAGCGCGTGCGATAGTGCTGCAGCAGCGCCGGGTTGTCGCGCCATAGTTCGTATGCCCGCAGCAGCAGCTCCGCGAAATCCACCACACCGGCCCGCTGGCAGGCTTCCTCGTAGGCTTGGTAGATCTTGATCAACTGGCGACGCGTGGGATCGCCATCGTCCTTGATGTGTTTCGGCCTGCGGCCCTCGTCCTTCTCCGCATTGATGAACCAGAGAATTTCGCGCGGAATCCAGCGCGTCTCGTCCAGGTCGAGCGCTTTCAGAACCTTGCGCAACACGCGCGCCTGGTCTTCCGAATCCAGGATCTGAAAGCTTTGCGGCAATCCCGCTTCGCGCCAGTGGATGCGCAGCAGCCGGTGCGCCAGGCCGTGAAAGGTTCCCAACCACATGGCGCCGCTGCGCATTCCCAGCAAGGTCTCGATGCGGCTGCGCATTTCGGCCGCCGCTTTGTTGGTGAAGGTGACCGCCAGGATGCTGTTGGGCGACGCGCCTTCGACCTGGATCAGCCATGCGACCCGATGCACCAGCACCCGCGTTTTGCCGCTGCCCGCGCCCGCCAAAACCAATGCGGCACCCAGGGGCGCGGCTACCGCCTGTCTTTGGTCATCGTTGAGTCCGTCAAGGAGATGCGATACGTCCATCAGGGCGCGAATTGTACTTGAGGATTCGCCCTATGATCCGCCCCGATTCAAGAGATTGACTTCGGGTCTTCCTCGGCGAATTCGACCAGCGCAAGGACCAAGGAAAGCAAGACCGGACCGGCGATGATGCCGATGGCGCCGAATGCCGCGATGCCGCCCAGCACCCCCACGAATACCGCCAGCGCGGAGATTCGCGCGCGGCCTGAAATGAGGTAAGGGCGCAGCAAGTTGTCCACCCCGCCCAGCATCGAACCCCAGATCACCAGGAAGATTCCGTAACCCCAATGCCCGGCCACGAACAGCCAAATCGCCGCCGGCACCCAGAGGAAGGCGGAGCCGCCCACGGGCAGCATGGAGAGCAGCGTCGCGAGCACGGCAAACACCACCGGCGAGGGTAGGTGAACGATGGCGAAGCCGACGCCGAGCAGCGCCCCCTGAGCCATTGCCGTGACGGCCGTGCCGAATACGATGGCGCGAGTCACCTCGCCCAACTGCCTGAACAGCCGATCCTTGCGTTCCTCGCCAAGCGGAATCAAGCGGCGCGCGCGGGCCCACAGCAAATCGCCGTCCCGCAAAAAAAAGAACAGCATGCACAGCATGACGGCAAATGACACCAGCGAGCTCAGTGCACCGAGAAAGAGCGAGCCGCCCATGCCCGCGACGCGCTGCAAGATTTCACGCGAGCCGGAAATCAGCCAGGACTGCACCTGCTCCGCGGAGATTTCGGTGTGCGCCTGCAACCAGGTATTGGCGCGCGCGATGATGGGGAACTGTTGCAGATCCGAGAGTGACTTGATGTCGAGCTGGGTGGCGTAGTCCTGCAGGCTGCGCAGGAGCGTCGATATCTGCGCTGCAAATGCGACGGAGAGCGCGGAGAGCGGCAGCAGGATGACAATCGGCGCAAGGACGGTGAGCAGGCCGGCGGCCAATTCCTTGCCCTGGAAGCTGCGCCGCAGCCGCGCATTCAGGGGATTGAGAAGAAATGCGAGAAATGCGGCCCAGGTCATGGGCAGGCCGAAGGGTTTGAAAACCAGAAACAGGGCATAACCTAAGACGGCGGCAACTGCGAGTGCGAATATCCGTGAGTAAAAACTCGATGCGACCGGCATCCAGGCATCGTAACATCGATGCTGCCCATAGGTTCAGAAAGGGATGATGTGGTGGCATCGATAAAAATCAATAATCAAGTCGTTGAAGTCGACGCACAAGGCGATACCCCTTTGCTCTGGGTGCTGCGGGATCATCTCGCCATGACGGGAACCAAATTCGGCTGCGGCATGGCGCTGTGCGGGGCGTGCACCGTGCACATCGATGGAGCGGCAACACGTTCCTGCGTGCTGCCCTTGAGCGCCGTCGGGACCAGGTCCATCACCACCATCGAAGGGCTTTCGAAAGACCGCAGCCATGCACTGCAACGGGCCTGGCTGGAAATCGACGTGCCGCAATGCGGCTACTGTCAGTCCGGCCAAATCATGTCGGCGGCCGCATTGCTCGAGGCCAACCGGCGCCCCAGCGATGCCGACATCGATGCGGCGATGTCAGGCAACATCTGCCGCTGCGGTACCTATGCCCGGATTCGCAAGGCAATTCATCGCGCTGCGGAGCTGTTGGCCGCGGACACCTCGACCGGAATCTCCAAGTGAGTCCAACGCCCGATCTTGATCGGCGGGATTTCCTGAATGCCACGGTCGCCGTCGGCGGCGGCTTGATGCTGGCGCTGACATTGCCGGGGCACGCCGGCAAAGCCAGCCCCGCGAGACCGAAGGGAAAATCGCAAAGCCAGATCAATGCTTGGCTCCAGATCGCCGCCGACAATTCCATCACTCTCATCGTCGATCGTTCGGAAATGGGCCAGGGTGTGTATACGGCGCTGCCGATGTTGATGGCCGAGGAACTGAGCGTCGATCTCGACGCGATCAAGCTTGCGGCGGCACCGGTGGGCGATGCCTACATCAGCCCCGGGAACGGCGGACAGATCACCGGCACCAGCAACAGCATCCAGGAATCATGGGAGAAGCTGCGCACGGCCGCGGCGCAGGCGCGCATCATGCTGATCGCGGCCGCGGCCAAACGCTGGGGAGTGGACCCCGCGCAATGTCATGCCAGCAACGGCACGATCTTTCACACCAGCGGAAGGATGTTGAGCTACGGCGAGGTTGCCGATGCAGCCTCGAAGGAAGCCGTTCCCAAGAACGTCAAGCTCAAGGCGAAAGCCGATTTTAAGGTCATCGGCCAATCGCGCGCGCGCCTGGATTCACCGGGGAAGGTCGACGGCAGCGCTGAATTCGGTTTGGACGTCAAATTGCCCGGCATGCTGCATGCCGTGCTGGCGCAAAGCCCGACGCTTGGCGGCAAGGTCAAGGTCCTGGACGCCGCCGCGGCGGAGAAAATGCCCGGCGTCCGTAGAGTGCTGTCAACCGACAGCGGCGTGGTGGTGGTTGCCGATCATTTCTGGCAGGCGTTGCGGGCGCGGGCCGCGCTAAAGATTACCTGGGACCCAGGACCCAACGCGCAGCTCGATAACGCGGCCATCAGCGCCCTGTTGAAAAAAACCGCCGCCACGGGCGATGGACTCGTAGCGCGCGCCGACGGTGACGTGGCAGCGGCGCTGAAAGCCGCCAAGCAAACATTGCACGGGGGCTACGAGTTACCTTTGCTGGCGCACGCCACGATGGAGCCTATGAATTGCACCGCCGACGTCAAGGCGGGGAGCTGCGACTTGTATGTCGGGACTCAGGTGCAGCAGATGTCGCAGGCGGCGGCCGCCGCCGCCGCCGGCCTTGCGCCTTCCCAGGTTCGGGTCTTCACCACGTTGCTTGGCGGCGGCTTCGGCCGGCGGCTCGAGGTCGATTTTATTCCCGCGGCGGTCGAGGCCTCGAAAGCGCTGGCGGCGCCCGTGAAATTGATCTGGACGCGCGAAGACGACATGACCCATGATTTGTATCGTCCACCCGCCTACGAAGAGATCAGCGGCGCATTCGATGCCGCGGGAAAATTGAGCGCATTCAAATTGCACATCACCAGTCCTTCGATTACGGCGCGCTGGTCACCGCCCGTCAAGGGCGTGGATGATTCGGTGGTCGAGTACGCCATTAATTTTCCCTACGACGTGCCGAATCTGGCGATAACGTACTCGCGTCAGGAAATCGGCATCGACGTAGGCTACATGCGCTCGGTGAGTCACTCACCCAATTGCTTCGCGATCGAGAGTTTCATCGATGAACTGGCCGCCGCTGCCGCGAAAAATCCTTACGATTTTCGTATGGAGCTGCTTCACAAGAAGCCGCGGCATCAGCGCGTACTGCAAATGACGGCCGAGCGCGCGGGTTGGGGCACGCGCCGCGGCGGGACGCTACCAGGGCTTGGCCTTCATGGAGGGATACACCACGCATCTGGCGCAGGTCGTGGAGATCTCGATCGAGTCAGGCGAACTCAAGGTGCACAGAATCGTTTGCGTCGTGGACTGCGGCCAGATGATCAATCCGCAAGATCGTGGAATCGCAAATCGAGAGCGGGATCATCTTCGGACTTACGGCTGCGTTGTGGGGCGAGGTGACGATATCGGCAGGCAAGGTCCAGCAGACCAATTTCAATAACTATCGCGTGCTGCGCGGCAATGAAGTGCCTTCAATCGAGGTGCATCTTCTGGAAAGCGACGAGTTGCCGGGCGGCATCGGCGAGCCCTCGGTGGCATTGGTCGCGCCGGCGATTTGCAACGCAATCTTTGCGGCGACGGGGCGGCGGATCCACACGCTGCCTATCGGTACACAGAAATTGACGAGAATCTAGACGCGCCGCACAGCGGCCCGGTCAGAGATATCTGGCATCGTGGGGCACGCGCGTGAAGATCTTATGTACCAAGGTCTCAAAGGCAGCGAGGGGTTCGGACGGGTATTGAGGGTCGAACGAACACTGGTCCCAGTTGGCGCAGAAATTCTTGCAGGCCTCATACCATGGATGGCCGAGGAACTTGTCGCGTGCGTTGCGATCACCGCCGCGGAAGTGAACGTAGTAGTAATTCTGGAACAGGCCATGCTGTTCCACGATCCAGGTGACCTCCGGACGAACGTAGGGCCGGATAATTCCGGCCGCTATCTCCGTATGATTGTAGGGCGCCAATTCATCGCCGATGTCGTGGATGAGCGCCGCCACAATCAACTCGTCATCCGCGCCGGCGCGCATGGCGCGAGTGGCCGCCTGCAACGAGTGGCCCAAGCGGCTCACGGGATAGCCTTCAAGCGAGTGGTCGAGTTTTCTCAAGGTTTCCAGGATGGAATCAGGGAGATGTCTTGCGTACTCGAGCTCGGAACGATCGAGCAGCTCGTAGTCCTCGCGAGTGCCGTCTTCCATGCGCGTGAAGCTTACCGTCGATCTCATGTGGAAACACTCCTGGATTGGCGCCGCAACACTCGATACAGGCTGCGCGGGCCATCGATGTCGATGTAACAGCCCTGCAAGTGCCGCAATCCTTCGCCCGGATCAAATCCGGTACGGCCGTGCAGCAACCGGCAGTTATCGAACATCACCAGATCACCGCTCTGCAGCAGGAATCGAATCTCGAATTCGGTTGATCTCAGCATGTGGTCGAACAAATGCCGTGCCCGGTAGTAGGCGCTCAGCTGATCGAGAGGCAGCAGCGGAACGAAGTCCAGTCGCGGACTGAAATGTATCGCCCGGATGCGTCCGCTCAGGTCGAGCTCTATCAATGGTGCACTGGCAACCAGTTCGGTGGTCGCGTCCCGGTAGCGAAAGCGCACCGCAGTGGTGCTCAAAACGCGGAAGGCTTGCGGATCCCGGTTGCGAAGAGCTTCGCCAACCGCGATCCCATCCACCAGAGTGGACAGCCCGCCCGAGGTCCTGTTGGCGAGACAATGCAGCAGCTGTATGCCGGGCACAGGGGAGCGATACGGATTGTCGGTGTGTGGGTCGAGATGAAATGCCGTATATGCCAAGTCGCTGGCGTTGGGCTCGGAGCGCACATTGAAGAAAGCGCCGAAGTTTGTCTCACGAGTAAATCCGAACACCGGTGCGACCTTCAGCACCTCCCGATCATCGCATGGGACGCCGCTGAACACGATGAATCCATACTCCAAGAACCGCGCTGTCCAATCGAGACGCTCGGCTTCGCTTGCCTCAGCCCGCCATCGTGCGCGCGGGAGATCCCGGAGGGATCCGTCCCACACCGTCACCGAAGGGCAATCCTGGTCTCCGGGCGGCATCGCTGCCTCCGCAAGAATATCGCGCACGGCGAACAGCGCCTCGTGACCATCGCTGAATTTTACTTTCAAGCGGCCGCGCCCGAATTCTTCGATCGACACGAAGCGCAAATTCAGATCGAGATCCGACGGATCGTGCAATCGCTGGCCCGTCAGTGAATCCATACTGGAGACGTCGGATGACCGCTCGCGCAGCCAAATAGGATGCACCTCGTAAGATTCCCCGTTGCCATGCGCAATCAACAGCCTCGTCGGCGAATCGATCTTCAGCGTCACCTGGCCATCGTTCATTGCGTGATCCCCATCTCCACAAGTGTTTTTGGCGCACTGTCGGCATACGGCGCGTCCTTCCCTTGAAGCCACGCCTCGATCATGTGGTTGACCATCTCCGGTGCTTCTTGCTGCACCCAGTGGGACACATTGGGCAAGTAGCGCAGCGTCAGATCTGTGACGTACTCATCTGTGCCATAGCTGAGTTCCTTGCCAAGAGCCGAGTCGACTTCGCCCCAGATCATGAGCGTCGGCGCTTCGATGCGGGGTGTGCCGCGGCCACGCGCGCGTCGTAGACCGCGGATCAGCGCACGGTAGTAATTGAGCATTGCCGTCAGTGCGCCCGGCTGCGCCGCCGCCTCTTGATAGACCTCCAATACCTCATCGGGAAAGCGCGACTTATCCACGGCCATGCCGCGAAATGCTTGCCCAATCGCGGCACAGCCATTTCGCCCCAGCGCCCATTCCGGAATTCGCGGCAGCTGAAAGAAGAAAATGTACCAGGACTTTCTTAGTTGCCGGAGCGTGCGCAGTCCCTTCTGCGCGAGCGCGGGATGCGGGACATTCATGATAATCAGCTTTGAGATCGGTATTCTCCCGAACATGGCGTAGTGCCAGGCGATGAGCGCTCCCCAATCGTGACCGATGAGCACGATCTCCTTTGCCTCCGATGCCTCGATGAGCGCGGCGACATCTTCCTCGAGGGTTTCCATCGCGTACGCAGCAATGCCCGGCGGCCTGGAACTCGAGCCATAGCCGCGCAGGTCCGGCGCCCATACTCGATAGCCCAGCTTCTCGAGCAACGGCATCTGGTAACGCCACGAGAATGAAGATTCGGGGAACCCATGCAGGCAGAGCGCGAGCCGCTCGCCGGAACCGGCCACGGCAACATTGAAATCGATGCCGTTGGCCCGGATGATTTGATGGTGAATTGCGGTCATTGCGGGAGGCATGCGCAACACAAACCTATTGTGCGCGCGTCTTAGCCCGGAAAATAAAAATAGTGATCGAGGATCAGCGCGGCAAACAGCAGCATCAGGTAGGTGATGGAAAATCTGAAGGTCCGCATGGGTAGGTCGGCTTTCAATCCTTTGTTGAGCGCCAGCGCGAAGTACAGAAACCGCGCATTCAGCGCGAGCGCCGCCGCGAGATAAATCAATCCGCTCATGCCGGTGAGAAAGGGCAGCAACGTCGTCAGTATCAACAGGATGGTGTACAGCACGATTTGCAGACGTGTGTAAGGGATGCCGTGTGTCACCGGCAGCATGGGTATGCCCACCTTGGCGTAGTCGTCGCGTCGCGCGATCGCCAGCGCCCAGAAATGCGGCGGCGTCCAGGTGAAAATGATCAGGAACAAGAGCAGCGCGTGCGCGTCCACCGTGCCGGTGACCGCGGCCCAGCCCAGAACCGGCGGTGCGGCGCCGGCTGCGCCGCCGATGACGATGTTCTGCGGGGTCGCGCGCTTCAGCCACAGCGTGTACACCATGGCGTAGCCGATCAACGAACAGAAGGTCAACGCCGCGGTCAGACCGTTGACGAAACCCCAGAGAATCAACATGGATAGTGCCGCCAGCGCCGCGGCAAATGCGACGGCGTGGCGCTCCTGCATGTGCCCGGTGGGCAACGGTCTGCGGCGCGTGCGATTCATCTGGGCGTCGATGCGCCGATCCAGAATGTGATTGAAGGCTGCGGCGGAGCCGGACGCCAGTGCGATACCGATTGTGCCGAAGATCAGCGCCGGCAGCGGCATCCAGCCCGGGCTGGCCAGCACCATGCCGACGATGGCCGTGAACACGATCAGCATGCTCACCTTGGGCTTGGTGAGCTCCAGAAAATCGCGCCACCGAGATGGGCGCGTCTCCACGGCAATGGGAGGACTATCGGGAACGGTGGACATGGTGCAAGGGTATCATGCCGATCGCAGACTCCGGCCAGAGCATCCGCAGCAAAGTCGTGATGCAGATGACGAGGAAGGCTGCGCCGGCGTTGTGCAGGGTCGCCAAGGCCAAGGGCATTCCAAAACGGATCATGGCGACCCCGATGCCGATCTGCAGCAGCACGGCAAAGATCAGCAGGCCGCCGGCCAGCTTGAGTGCGCGAGTTCGCGCGCGCGTCAGGCACACGATCCCGGTGAAACAGAGGATCGAGCCTGCCATCACAGCGCCGAGGCGATGCGTCACGTGAATGGCGATGCGCGCGGGATTCGCGAGCACGCCGCCGGTGTAGTCGAGTCAGCCCGCGCCACAGCACGAAGGCGTCGCGAAAATCCATGTGCGGCCACCAAGACTGCTGGCAGGTCGGCAAATCCGGGCAGGCCACGGCCGCGTAATTGGTGCTGGTCCAGCCGCCGAGGAAGATTTGCAGCAGCAACGCGGCTGCGCCCGCGAGGGCATATTTTCTCAATGGCAGTTCGCGCGGGCTCAATTCCCGCCGTTCGGGCGTCAACGACAGCCACCACAGCAAGCCCAAGGTGGTGAGGCCCCCCAGTAGGTGAGCGGTGACGATCAAAGGCGTCAGCAGCAAAGTTACCGTCAACGCGCCGAGCGCACCTTGCAGGCAAACGATGAAGAACAGCATGGCGGGGACGAGCATTGGCTGCCCGCGGTCCTTGCGATTCCAGATCGCCCAGACATTCAAGCTGATGATGAGCAGGCCCAAGGTGGTCGCGAAATAACGATGCACCATCTCGTGCAGCGCTTTGGTGAATTGATGATCGGCCTGCGGATAGAGGTGGCCATAGCAACCCGGCCAATCGGGACATCCCAAGCCGGCATCGGTGAGACGAACCCAGGCGCCCAGCACGACCACCGCGGCCGCCAGCACCGCACCCGCCAAGGCCAGTCGTCTAAACCAGATCAGGCGTTGCGCATCCATGCTCAACCTATCGACGACAAGCGCAGCAGCCGCTTCATGTCTTCGAGCATGCCTTTGGGTCTGGCGTCGGGGGCATAGAACATCATGAGATTGCCCAGGGGATCGATCAGATAGATGCGCTGAGAATCGCGCGCGGTGCTCAGCATCGGCAGCAACGCGAGCAAGGGTTCGTCTTCGGTGCCGGCGCGAATCGCAATCAAGTCCGGATGCGCCGCTTGCAGCTGCGTCATGTCGCAACAGTCGGCATCGCCGATGAATACGCGCTGCACGCGATGCATTTCGCGATCCAGTGCAATGCGCACCTGGCGCGTGTCGTAAAGATGCCGCAGGCACTCCTCGTCGCAGTGCCCGCGCTGCACGTACAGGAATGTCCACTTGCCCTTGAGGAACTGTGGATCCGTGACGCGGGGCCCGGTGTCCTCGCGGAGGCTGCCAACGGCAAGCTCAGCGCCGGCAGCGGCCGGGCTGGCTCGACGAGATCGCCGGCATTGACACGACCTGCCGGGCGCCAGGTGCCGTGCCCGTAGTACAAGTAGAAGGACAAGCCCAGGGGCGCGAAGAACATCAACGCCAATCCGATCAGCAGGCGCCGATGCCGGCGTATTTTCGGGTCGTGCACAGGCGCGGTCATACGGCGGCCTCAACGCGCCGGACGTTGGTCACGATATAGATGACGAACAGGGCCAGCGCAAGTGCGAACCATTGCAACGCATAGGCGATGTGGCGCAGGGGCGGAAAGCCCGGCGGCGCCCAGTGGCGGACGATAACCGTCGGGCTCATCGGCATCGAGCAGCACCAAATCGGCGGCCGGGGTCCAATTCGACTCGTTGAGAAGCTGCGCCAATTCAGCATGCTTGGGAAAGGCGGCGACCACGGGATACGGCGGCGCCAAAGGCGCCGGTACCCCCATTTGAATGCCGGGACTGGGCATGTTGTCGGCGCGGCCGCGGATATGCCGTGCTTCGTCCGCGACATCGATCGCCGGGCGTTCGGCGCGGCTTCTTCCCAGGGGTACCCAACCGCGATTCACCAGCACCCAGCCGCCGCCCTGAAGGGCGAACGGCGTAATCACGTAGTAGCCGGCGCCCGCGGCATCGATCATGTTGTCGATCAGGATCTGGCGTGCGGTATCGTAATGCCCGTCGGCTTCGACATGGCTGTAACGCGGCACTTTGGGAGTCTCTCCATCGATGCTTCGGGTGATGTCGTTGCCGGCGGCAAATGCGTCGTACAACACGCGCTTTTCCTCGGCGCGGCGCAACTGCCAGAGCCCGAAGGCAATGAGCATGGCCATCAGGACGATGGTGAGCAGCGTCGTGAACAAGCCGCGGCGCGAAGATGCGGCGGGCAATCCAGATCGGCACGATATACTAGACCCCCAATTTCGAGGCGGCCCTTTGGCATTCAAATATCTCATCGTCGTGATGCTGGTGCTGATCCTGATCAGCCTCGGCAAGGCTCTGTTTCATTTGTCGAGCAGCAAGCCGGAGGCACGGCGAAAAGATGGTCAAGGCGCTCGCCTGGCGCATCGGCCTGTCAGTGGCGCTGTTCGTGCTGCTGATCGTCGCCTATTACAGCGGTTGGATCGAACCTCCGCACGTGACGCCGGGTCACAGCCAATAGACGAAGATAAACAGACCAAGCCAGACCACGTCGACGAAGTGCCAGTACCAGGCGACGGCTTCGAATCCGAAATGTCGCTTGGGCGTGAAATGGCCATTCATCACCCGGAACCAGATCATGGTCAGCATGATGGCGCCGACCGTGACGTGCAGGCCGTGAAATCCGGTCAGCATGAAGAAGGTCGAGCCGTAGATGCCGGTGCCGAGCTGCAAACCCAGTTCGGTGTAGGCCTCGTGATATTCCGTCGCCTGCAGCGTGACGAACGAAAAACCCAGCAAGAATGTCAGCGCCAGGAAAATCTTCAGGCGCGTTCGATGCCCGGTGATCAAGGCATGGTGCGCAATGGTCACCGTGACGCTGCTCGAGAGCAGGATGGCGGTGTTCAGCAGCGGGCAATCCGAGCGCCGGTATGGTCTCGAAGCGTGCCGTCCGCGTGCGGACCCAATGAGGCGGGCCCATTGGTCGGCCACGTGCCGCCATAATCCTTCCACAGCAGCAATTTGCTGAAGATCTTCACGCCATCGCCCGAGAGCCAGGGAACCGAGAAATTGCGGGCGTAGAACAAGGCGCCGAAGAAGGCGGCGAAGAACATCACCTCGGAAAAGATGAACCACATCATTCCCAGGCGGAAGGAGCGGTCCACCGCCATGTTGTACATGCCCTTCTGATTCTCGCCGATCACCGTGTGGAACCAAAAGATGAACAGCAGCGCGAGCATGGTGAAACCCGGCAGCAGTGACCAGGCCGGCAGCCAGCCGTTGAGCGTGGCGACCGCGCCCGACATCAGCGTGAACAGCGTTATCGATCCGTAGATGGGCCACGGACTGCCGTGAGGAACGTAGTAGTGGTTGTGCTCTTCCGCGGGTGCTTGCGACATGGTTGGATCTCTGATCAATAAGGAATAACGATAGTTTAGCGTGAACTTCCGGCCGTGTTGTTCCGACGTCGTGTCGTAGAACGTATAGGCCAAGGTCAGCCTGTCGACATTGGCCGGCAACTGCGGGTCCACGATGAAGCGCACCGGCATATCCCGGCCTTCGCCGACGGCGAACTTCTGCGGACTGAAGCAAAAGCATTCGGTCTTGTGGAAATACTGTGCCGCGCCGCTGGGCGAAATGCTGGGAACGGCCTGCGCCACCGAGGCGACGGCGGTCAAATTCCTGGCGTAGAACTCGGTGTCGTAGAGCTTGCCCGGATGGACGCGCATCGAGGCGACCTTCGGCCGAAATTCGTAGCTGCCGACCGACGCGGGGGAGGCCACGAACTCGACGGTGACTTCGCGATTCGGCGTCGATCGCCTCCTGCACCACGGCGGGCCCGGCCTTGGCCTCGCGCATTGCCGATGCCGACGGCCCTGCAGAAAACGTCGTACAGCGGCACCAAGCGCCCAGCCGAATGCGAAGCTGCCTGCGGTCATGATCAAGCAGCGCGAGGAGCAGCTTGCGATTGGCGCGCTTGCGGTCCATCAGTGATGACTGCGAAAGACCAGCAGCGCGATGAAGCCAAAATAAAACGCCAGCGCCACGGTGGCCAAGCCCAAGGCGGCGTTTCGGATCCTGCGATCGTCGCGGCTCGCGGGCGGCGCTCACTTGATTTCGGGCGCCGTGGTGAAGCTGTGATAAGGCGGCGGCGAGGGCAGCGTCCATTCCAGACCGTGAGGCAGCGCGTCGTCCCACACCCTGGCGCTGGCCTTCTTGCCGCCGCGCATGCATTGCACGATCACGATGGCAAACAAAATCTGCGACAGCGCCGAAGCAGAAGCCGCCGATCGAGGACACCATGTTCCAGTCGGTGAACTGCACGGCGTAGTCGGGAATGCGGCGCGGCATGCCGGCCAGCCCCAGGAAATGCTGCGGGAAGAACAATACGTTGACGAATATCGTCGACAGCCAGAAATGCCACTTGGCCAGGGTCATGTTGTACATGTGGCCGGTCCATTTCGGAATCCAGTAGTACACCGCCTGCCATGATGCCGAATATGGCCCCGGGCACCAGCACATAGTGGAAGTGCGCGACCACGAAATAGGTTTGGTTGTATTGGAAATCCACCGGCACGATCGCCAGCATCACGCCGGAGAATCCGCCGATGCGTGAACAGGAACAGAAACGAAAGCGCGAACAGCATGGGCGGCTCGAACGACAGCGAGCCGCGCCACATAGTCGCGGTCCAGTTGAACACCTTCACGCCGGTGGGCACGGCGATCAGCATGGTGGACATCATGTAGAACAATTGCGCCGCCACCGGCATGCCGTCGACGAACATGTGGTGTCCCCACACGATGAACGACAGAAACGCGATCGAGGCGATGGCGTAGATCATCGACGTCGCGCCGAACAGCGGCTTGCGCGAGAAGGTCGGCAGGATCTCCGAGATGATGCCGAAGGCCGGCAAAATCATGATGTACACCTCGGGATGCCCGAAGAACCAGAAGATGTGCTCGAACATCACCGGGTCGCCGCCGCCGGCGGCATTGAAGAAGCTGGTCTTGAAGAAGTGATCCGTCAGCAGCATGGTGACCGCGCCGGCCAGCACCGGCATCACGGCGATCAGCAGGTAGGCGGTGATCAGCCAGGACCAGGAGAACAGCGGCATTTTCAGCAGATTCATGCCGGGCGCGCGCATGTTCATGATGGTCACGATGACGTTGATCGCGCCCATGATGGACGATGCGCCCATCATGTGAATCGCGAAGATCAGCATGGGGAAGCTGTCGCCGGTCTGCAGCGACAACGGCGGATACAGCGTCCATCCGCCCGCCGCCATGCCGCCCGGCACGAAGAAGGTCGACAGCAGCAAGGTGAAGGCGAAGGGCAGAATCCAGAAGCTGAAATTGTTCATGCGCGGCAGCGCCATGTCCGGCGCGCCGATCTGCAGCGGAATCATCCAATTTGCGAGGCCGACGAAGGCCGGCATGACGGCGCCGAAAATCATGATCAGCGCATGATTGGTGGTCATCTGATTGAAGAACACCGGATCCATCAGCTGCAGGCCGGGTTTGAACAGCTCGGCCCGGATCAGCATGGCCATGGCGCCGCCGACGAAGAACATGATCAGGCTGAACACCAGGTACATGGTGCCGATGTCTTTGTGATTGGTGGCGAACAGCCAGCGCTTGATGCCCGTTGCCGGCCCATCATGATGCTCGTGATCGTCAGCGCCATGATCGTGCGCCTGATCGTGATGCCCTGAGGTATTCGCTGCGGAATTGGCCATGTTTCGGATCGCTCTTGAAGAAGTTACGTGCGTTTAATTCGGTAAGGCTTGGGCGGTCGGGGGCGGCGCGGACGGTGCGGCAGGCGCCGGTGCGTCGGTTGCAGCCGGCGCGGCGGCCGCTTGTTTGAGCGCCGCCTTCTGCTCGCCGACCCACTTCTTGAAATCCTCCGGAGTGCGCACGTCGACCACGACCGGCATGAAGCCATGGTCGCGGCCGCATAGCGCGGCGCATTGACCGCGATAAATCCCTTCCTTGCCGGAATCGACCTTGAACCACAATTCATTGACGAAGCCGGGGATGGCGGAGCGCTTGGCGCCGAAGTCCGGCACCCACCAAGCGTGGATCACATCCTGGGAAGTCAGCAGCAGCCGCACCTTGGTGCCGCTGGGGATCACCAAGGGCTTGTCCACTTCCAAGAGATAATTGGGGACGGTGTTCGGATCGATGCCGGAATGTTTCTGGCGAGCGAAATTCGAATCGCGCGCGAGCGTGGAGAAGAAATCCACGCCTTCGGCGGCATCCATGTAGCTGTATTGCCACTTCCACTGGTATCCCGTCACCCGAATCGACAGCTCGGAATTGCGCGTATCTTCCTGTTTGAGAATCAAATCCGCGGCGGGAATGGCCATGACCACCAGGATGATCACTGGAATGATGGTCCAGATGATTTCGACCTTGGTGCTGTGCACCATGCTGACATCGGCAACGGCGCCCTGCGAATGTCGGAATTTCACCAACGTATAGATCATGGCGCCGAACACCACCACGGCGATGGCGACGCAGATCCAAAAGACTTCCATGTGCAAGGCGTACATGTCGCGGCTCAAGTCCGTGACGCCCGGCGGCAGGTTGTAGCCGTTCGAGGTATTGGCGCCGGCGCTGGCCGCCCAACCCAATGCGCTTAGGCAAAGCGCTCCCAAGGCGTGTTTTCCGCGCGCGGGAAGTGCGGTGCTCGACATCGCCTCTGTTAACTCTCATCTAAACGGATCCCCTCAGTTCTCTATATCCAGCGGCGGCGACTCATTGATGCCGCCGACTAATCTACCCAATCGCCTCGCAAGCCGGCAGCGATCTTCCTCAGTCAGGAAACTACCCACTTCATAAGCCCGGCCGCTGCTCTCGATCGTCAAACGGCTGGTGCCGAGGCGGCCCCGGCGGACTGCGAAGTCTAACCTTCGCCCAATGCCTCGCAAACTCCTGTTTTGCTTCACCGCGTTGCGATCGTGTGACGAGGCTGACCGCGGACTCGGTTATCAGCACCGTCTGCGTGTAATGCCGCCGTCGCATGCTCAAGTACAAAGCCAGCCCCAGCCCCGCCATCTCCAGGGCCCAAAACGGCAATACCGGCCAGTATCCTTCGATCAACAACGGCAGCGAAAAACACAACGAAAACAGGCATGTAGCGCCAAAAAACAGCCTCGCCCCAGCGACTTTCAGCGAACAATTCGGCGCGAGTGTAATGCGCTGCTCCATGCCGCGAAGGATAACTTAAGCGCACGCCCGGCGCGCACCGCAAAACCCGCGGGACCACTATTTCTTGCGGCGGGCGCGCAACTCGCGCCTGATTTCCTCGAGCGACACGCTGCTGCCATCCGTGCGCGCCGATGCGGCGGGCGCCCACGCGTGGGCGAACACCACTTCGTACGTGGCGGGCAGCCGGCCGTTGTGCCGAAATCGCTCATAGGCCGCCTGCATCCCGGCGAATTTGCGCGGGCCGGTGAGCCCGGGTGCCCTACCCATCGTGGCATTGTGTGCGCCGGTGGCCTTGAGGTCCGCGGCGACCTTGCGCACGTCCAGATACGAGAGCGTGAATCGCTCGACATCCAGCACCGGTGCGGCGAAGCCGCCGCGCACCAGCGCATCGCCGAGATCGTGCATGTCGATGAATCGATGAACGTGAGTGCGAGAGTCGACCTCTCCCCACGAATCGCGCAGTTCGCGCAAGGTATCGGGGCCGAAGGCACTGAAGCTCAGGAGGCCATGCGGGGCGAGCACGCGGCGAAATTCCGCGAACACGGCATCCGGGTTGCACCAATGCAGCATGAGATTGCTCACGATCAAATCGACGCTGCCATCCTTGAAAGGCAGAAGCTCCGCATCGGCGCAGACGCGTGCGAACGGTCGAAACCAGGATTGCTGCCGGGCAGCCATGCGCAGCATGCCATGGGAGGAGTCCAGCGCGATGACCAGGGCTTTCGGGTAGCGGCGCGAGAGCGCGCGACTTGCGTGGCCGGTGCCGGCGCCGGCATCCAACACCGCGTGCGGCGTGAGCCTCGTGAACTCAAGCCGTGTCAGCAGGGTCTCCCGGACCTGCGTGTGGAGAACGGCCGCCGCATCGTAGGTGCCGGCCGCGCGATCGAAGGAGCGGCGAGCCCAGCGGGAATTCAGGGCGTATAAGTCTTCGTCAACCGGCATGGTTTACTAAGAACGAGCGAATAAATACTCGAGCGCCAGGCCGATGAAGACGGCCATGCCGAAATAATTGTTGTTGAGGAAGGCCCGGAAGCAGGCAGCCCGGTCGCGCGCGCGAATCAGCCAGAGTTGGTAAATGAAGAACAGCGCGCCCGCGACCAGTCCGGCGTGAAACCAGCCGTCGGCGCGGATCAGTTTGCCCGCCAGATACAACGAGGCCAGCGTCATCGCCTGCAGCACGGCGATGATGTGCCGATCCGAATCGCCGAACAAAATGGCGGTGGAGCGGACGCCGATTTTGATGTCATCGTCGCGGTCCACCATGGCGTAAATGGTGTCGTACACCGTCACCCACAGCACATTGGCGAGCAGAAGCAGCCACGCGATCTGCGGCACGGACTCGATTTGCGCGGCGAACGCCATGGGTATTCCCCAGCCGAACGTGACACCCAGGTACATTTGCGGAACGGACAGGAACCGCTTGACGAAAGGGTAGGTGACGGCAAGAAAGGCACCCGCCACGGCATACAGCAGGGTCAGGCGATTCAACTGCAGCGCCAGCACCAACGCCGTGAGCGCCAGGAGGGCGAACAACACCAACGCCTCCAACGTGGAGACCCGTCCGGCCGCCAGCGGCCGATCCTTGGTTCGCGCCACATGAGGATCGAAGCTGCGGTCCGCGTAATCGTTGATGGCACAGCCCGCCGAGCGCATCAACACGGTGCCGGCCACGAAGATGATGAATATGAGCGGTTTGGGCCTGCCGCGGCCCGCGATCCACAGGGCCCAGAGAGTGGGCCACAACAGGAGCCAGATGCCGATCGGCCGATTCAATCGCATGAGGCTGACGTAGTCACGGATGACCGATATCAACTTCGGCAATTCATCCGTGGTCCAGGGATGAAATTGCACCCGATAGGCATACCAGCGCAAGCGCGCCATGATCAGCTGCGCCAAATCAATGCCGGAATTGGGAAGCGGCACTACATCGCGCCTAGTCGCGGCCCATGGCGGGCAGAAACAATTCTTGCATCAACAGCGGAGCGCCGCGCAGCGCGATTCGCGAGCGTCGCGCCCACAGACCCGCCGGCTTGATTTCCGCATTGCGCAGGGCGCGCGAGGTCACGGGCTCCGCGACCGGCAGCCAGGCGTACTCATAGGAGCCGCGCTCCACGCCAGACAAATCGAGCAGCGTTTCGCCGAGCGCGGAATCCCCCAGCTCCGCGAGCCACGAATGCGCGGAGAGAGTCGAGTCGGGCACCACCGTCTGGCCGAACACCCACACTTTCTCGCCGCTTTGCATTTCAACGTCGCGAAACAGGCCGGCGTTGTCCCCGACTCGCAGCGCCGATTTATGCGCGTTGCTCAAGAGACCGGTCCATTGATCCACCAGATGCAATCGAAAGCGCTCGCCGCAGAGGGCCTTCAGACGCAGCGTGAGCAGGCCATTGCCGATGAGCCATGGGCGCAGCTGCGCATCCATCGACAATTGTCCCAGACGTTCCGCCGGATACCATTGAACCGTTTCGATCGCCGGTGCTCTGCCTTGAGTCATGCGTTTAATTCTACCCCACGCGGCCGTATTGCTCCGCATGCCCGACCCAGCGGCGGATCAGCGGCGCCACATGCGAGGGCCAATCACGCAGCAGCGACTCGGCCGCGATCTGCACCCTCGGCAACAAATCCGCATCGCGCATCAAATCGGCGACCCGCATTTGCGCGAGGCCGGTCTGGCGGGTGCCGAGCAATTCGCCGGGCCCGCGCAATTCCAAGATCGCGGCGTGCAACCTCGAAACCATCATTGGTATCGCGCATCACCGACAGGCGCTGACGCGCCATCGACGACAGCGGCGCGCGATACAGCAGCAGGCAGGAACTCTCATGTTGACCGCGACCGACCCGGCCCGCGCAGTTGGTGCAGTTGCGCCAGGCCCAAGCGCTCTGCGTTCTCGATCACCATGAGAGTCGCATTCGGCACATCGACGCCGACCTCGATCACGGTCGTCGCCACCAGCAGTTGAATCTCGCCGTCCTTGAAGCGCCGCATGATGCTTTCCTTGTTCCGCGGCGGCATGCGGCCGTGCACCAGCCCGACCTTGAGCTCGGGCAGCGCGCCGCCCAAGGCCGCGGCCGTTTCCTCGGCGGCCTGGTAGGGCATCTCGTCGGATTCGTCGATCAGCGGGCAGACCCAGTAGGCCTGTCTGCCTCCCAAGCAGGCGGTGCGGATGCGTTGCACCACCTCGTCGCGCCGGGTCTCGGCAAGCACCACGGTTTTCACCGGAGTGCGTCCGGGCGGCAGCTCGTCGATCACGGACACATCGAGGTCGGCGTAGGCGGTCATCGCCAGCGTGCGCGGTATCGGTGTCGCGGTCATGATCAGCTGATGCGGCTGATGGCCGTTCATGGCGCCCTTTTCACGCAGCGCTCAGGCGTTGATGCACGCCGAAGCGGTGTTGCTCGTCGACGATGACCAGCGCCAGCGAGGAAAATTCGACGCTCTCCTGAAACAGCGCGTGCGTGCCGATGACGATGGGTGCGTGGCCGTCGCGAATTCCTTCGAGCAGGGCGCGGCGCGCCTTGCCGGTCTGCCGCCCGCTTAAGCAAGCCACGGCTATGCCGAAGGGCTCGAACCAGCGTCTGAAATTTTGCGCGTGCTGGTCGGCCAGCAGTTCGGTCGGCGCCATCAGCGCGACCTGCCGGCCCATTTGAATGGCCTGAGTCGCCGCGAGCGCCGCAACCAGTGTCTTGCCGCAGCCCACATCGCCCTGCACCAATCGCAGCATGGGTTTGGCCAGCTTGAGATCGGCTTCGATCTCGAGCAGCACACGCTGTTGCGCCGCCGTCATGCGAAACGGCAGCGCGGCCAGCAAGCTCGCTCTTCAGCTTGCCGGCTGTAGTCAGCGGCCAACCCGGGATCGCTCTGAATGCGCCGCCTCAGCAGCTTGAGCGACAACTGGTGCGCGAGCAGTTCCTCGAATGCCAGGCGCCGCTGCGCCGGATGCCGCCAGCTCAACAGCAAGTCGACCGGCGCGTCCACCGGCGGCCGTGCACGTACTGCAATGCCTCGCGCAGAGCCGGCAGGCGCGAATCGGCCAGGACAGCCGGCGGCAGCCAATCCGTCAGATCGGAAGCGCCGATCTGATCGAGCGCCAGACCGACGAGCATGCGCAGGCGGCCCTGAGTCACGCCTTCGGTGCCGGGATAGATCGGCGTCAGATGATCCTCGGCTGCGCCGGACGCACGCGGATCGATGCGCCGGTATTCGGGATGGACGATCTCCAGCCCTTTGGCGCCGCGGCGCGCTTCGCCGAAACAGCGAATGCGTACGCCGCGCGCCAAGCCCTGCTGCTGCTGCGCGGTGAAATGAAAGAAGCGCAGCGTCAAGAACCCCGAACCGTCGGCGATCTTGCACAGCATCTGGCGCCGTCCGCGAAAGGCCACCTCGGTGAGCAGCACTTCGCCCTCGACGGCGGCGCGCTGTCCGGGGCGCAGCTCGCCCAAGGGCACGACGCGCGTGCGATCCTCGTAGCGCAGGGGCAGGAGGAACAGCAGATCCTGGGTGGTTTCGACCCCCAACGCCCGCAGGCGCGCGGCGAGCGATTCGCCGACGCCGCGCAATACCGTGACCGGCTTCAAGCTCGATCACAGGGCGACGATGCACTCCACTTCGACCTGCGCTCCGCGCGGCAGCGAGGCGACGCCGACGGCGGCGCGCGCCGGGTAGGGCTCGCGAAAGTATTCCGCCATGACCTTGTTGACCAATGCGAAGTGCGACAGATCGATCAGGAACACGGTCGCCTTGACGACGTCGTCCAAGCTGGCTCCGCCCGCGACCACGATGGCCTTGATGTTGTCGAACACGCGCCGCATCTGCGCCTCCATGTCGCCCTTCACCAATTCCTTGGTCGCCGGGTCCAGGGGGATCTGTCCGGAGACCCAGATGGTATTGCCCACCCTCATGGCCTGCGAATAGGTGCCGATGGCGGCCGGCGCATTGGGCGTCGAGATGATTTGTTTGCTCATGACCTTGTTTCGATTGTCGGACGAACGATGTGTTTATGCCAGCGTGCGAAATACCCGCTGGACATCGGGCATGCGACGGATGGTTCTGATGACGCGGGCCAGATGCCGGCGATCGCGGACCTGAATCTGAAATTTCAGCGAAGAGCTGTTCACGTCGCGTTCCTCCAGCGATACCTGATCGATATTGGTTTCAGTTCCGGCGATGCTCGAGGCCACCGCCGCCAGACACACCCACTCGATTGTTGATTTCCAATTGGATTTCCGAACTGAACAGCCGGCCGTGCGTCGCCTCCCAGGCCACCGACAGCCACTTGTCCGGCTGCTTGCGATACTCGGCGAGATTACCGCAGTTCTGCCGATGAATCATGACGCCGCGGCCGGCGCTCAGGTAGGCCATGATGGGGTCGTTGGGAATCGGGAAGCAGCAGCGCGCGTAAGTCACGAGCAGCCCTTCTGTGCCGGCGATCATCAATCGGCCGCCGCTGGCCGCACCGTGATCGCGGCCGTCGTGCGCCGGCTGCAGACGCCGCGCCACCAGCGGCGCAAGGCGCTCGCCCAGACCGATTTTCTCGAACAGCTCGTCGGCATCCCGCAGGTTCAGTTCCTTGACCACGGCGTTGATATCGTCCGCCGGGATCTTTTTCAAATTGAGGGAGAACTCCTCCAGCGCCAACCCGAGCAAGCGGCGGCCCAGCTCGAGCGCGTCGCCCTTTTTGAGATTCTTGAGGTACTGCCTGACGGCGGCGCGCGCCTTTGCGGTCACGAGAAACGTCGACCAGGAAGGATTCGGCTTTGCGCCCTTGGCGGTGATGATCTCCACGGTCTGGCCGTTGCGCAGGGGGGTACGCAAGCGGCACCAAGCGGCGATCGACCTTGGCGGCGACGCAGCGATTGCCGATGTCGGTATGAATGGCGTAGGCAAAATCCACCGTGGTGGCGCCGGTCGGGCAGGCGCAAAATCTTTCCCTTGGGCGTGAACACATAGACCTTGTCCGGAAACAGGTCGACCTTGACGCTCTCCAGGAATTCCTCCGAGCTGCCGCCCTCTTGGATCTGCACCAGGCTCGCCAGCCATTCGCGCGCCCGGTCATGTTCCACGCCGCCGAAGGTGTCACCGCCGGACTTGTACTTCCAATGCGCCGCGATCCCGGATTCCGCGACGCGGTGCATTTGTTCGGAGCGGATCTGAACCTCGATGGGGACGCCATTGGGCCCGAACAGCGTCGTGTGCAAGGACTGATAACCGTTGACACGCGGAATGGCGATGTAATCCTTGAAGCGCCCGGGCATGGGTTTGTAGACGCCGTGCACCAGCCCCAACACGCGATAGCACATGTCCGCGTTGTCGACGATGATGCGAAACCCGTACACGTCCACCATTTCGTTCAAGGAGATCTTTTTGTTCTGCATCTTCTTGTAGATGCTGTACAGATGCTTCTCGCGCCCTTCCGCGGCGCCGTTGACGCCGGCCTTTTTCAGCGCGCCCTTGAAGGTCTCGGCGATCTTGCCCACGAATTCCTTGTGATTGCCGCGCGCCTTCTTCAGCTCTTTTTCGAGAACCTTGTAGCGGTACGGATACAGCGCGCGGAATCCCAGGTCCTCGAGTTCGAGCTTCACCGCATACAAACCCAGTCGTTCAGCGATCGGTGCGTAGATCTCGAGGGTTTCCCGGGCAATGCGCCGCCGCTTGACCGGCGGCATGACGCCGAGCGTGCGCATGTTGTGCATGCGATCGGCCAGCTTGACCATGATGACGCGGATGTCGCGCACCATCGCCAGCAGCATCTTGCGAAAACTTTCCGCCTGCGCTTCCTGCCGGTTCTTGAACTGGATCTGATCCAGCTTGCTGACGCCGTCGACCAGCTCGGCAACCACCTGGCCGAAAATCGAGGCGATCTCGGCCTTGGCCGTGGGGGTATCCTCGATGACGTCGTGCAGAATCGCCGCCACCAGGGTGTCCGCGTCCAGACGCAGGTCGGCGAGAATGTCGGCCACCGCGACCGGGTGCGTGATATAGGGCTCGCCCGATACCCGTTTCTGTCCCTGGTGTTTTTCAGCGCCGAAGTCGTAGGCTTCGCGCACCCGCTCGACCTGGGCGGGCGATAGATAAGCCTCGAGTTTGTCTAAGAGCTGACTAATCCCGGTGGAGCGTCTTCCACCGGGCAAGAAACCAAGTATGGAAGACGCATAGTCCACATCAGAGCTCTTAAGTGCCGGTTCTAGCTAGTCCCCAAGCCCGAGTTGCGGAGCACGGAAATCAGACGGCATGTCGAGCTCGCTGACCGGCGGCTGTGCCGGCTCCTCGGGCTCTTCCAACATTTCCAGCGTGATATTTCCGGCAGCGATCTCGCGTAGCGCCACCACGGTCGGTTTATCGTTCTCCCATTCCACGGTCGCTTCCGCGCCGTTGGCCAGGCGCCGGGCGCGTTTTGCGGCCAGCAACACCAGGTTGAATAGATTGGGCTCGTTCTGAAGGCAGTCTTCGACTGTGATTCTCGCCATGCTTAGGGTTCCAATGGAGGGATTGAAATCATAGCAGAAATGACCGCTTTCTGGCCAGGGCGCGATCGTGACGCATGTGTTAGATTCTCGGCCCGATGCCACCAGGACGTCTTTTTGTAGTTGCGGCACCTTCAGGCGCCGGCAAGACGAGTTTGGTAAAGGCGTTGATGCAGCGCGAACCGCGCATTCAATTCTCGGTTTCCTACACCACACGCGCGCCGAGGCCCACCGAAATCGAGGGGCGCGACTACCACTTCGTATCGAAACAGCGTTTCACCGAAATGATCGCGAACAATGAGTTTCTCGAGCACGCGCAGGTATTCGACAACTGCTACGGCACGGGTGTGCGCGCAGTACAGGAGGCGCTGGCGAACGGAAAGCAGCTGCTCTTGGAAATCGATTGGCAGGGCGCCCGTCAAGTACGAGAACGGCTGCCGGAGGCACAAAGTATTTTCATCCTGCCCCCTTCGCGGGAGTCTCTGGAGCAGAGACTCAAAGGGCGAAGCACCGATTCGGATGCAGTCATCCAGCGCCGTCTCAAGGACGCCGCACAGGATTTGAGCCACTGGTCCGAATTTGACTATGTGGTCATCAACGACAACTTCGAGCAGGCGATCGAGGATTTACAGGCCATCGTGCACGGCCGCGGCAATCAGCTGATCGCGAGACGCCCCGAGGTCATGAGTCTGACAGCAAATCTGGCGAAATCTTAGGGCTCCCAGGTGCGATAACCGGGAAGCGGGGCTGCCCGCAGCCGGCGTCGACGCTTAATCGTCCAATCCCAGCCCTTTCAAAATCCTGGGCGCCTGCTTCTCCACGCGCGCGGCCCGAGTTGCCGACTGTTTGGCCCCGGCGAAATGCAGCAAGTAGCCTTTCTGTCTTCCGGGGGTGAGCGCATGAAAGGCTTCCGCCAGTTGAGGATCACTCTCCATGCGCGTTAGAAACTCCTCGGGAACATCGAATTGAGCCGCGCTTTTCATTGCCACTTTGGCGCCGGATTTCTCAACCGCAATGGCCTCTTTGATGTAGGCCTTAACCGCCGCTTTCTGCTTGTTGATATCCGCAAGAGAAGCAAACCTGATTTGCCGCGCGGCCTGCACATTCTTCGTTTGCTGAATGAGTATGCCCTTGGGGTCCTTGAGCAAAGCGCCTTTCATGAAAAGCAGAGCGCAGTAATCCTTGAAGCCATGGATCAAAACCACATTGCTGCCGCTTAGATCGTAGCAAGCCTGACCCCATTTCAGTTCTTCATTGAGACCCGACGCAAGGCAGAGTTGGCGGAGGGCCGCATATTCAGCGCTCCAGCGTCTTTCCTTGCCGTGTACCTTGGTGACGAGTGGATTCATTTCAAACCTCTCCGGAAACTACTCGCATCTGCCCGCGCTAAGTGCGCCTATAACATTGATTTATCGTGACATTTAATGTGCATTAAAGCCGTCCGCTACATAGTTGGCTACAAGTTACTGGGCGCCTTCCGGGCGAGCGATCTTGCATTGCCCGATGTTTGTAGCGTTCTAGCGTGATGTCAGGATAGCCTGCGGCATGGAGAAGACAAATGAATGCACGTTTCTCACTTCCTTTAGCTGTGTGTGTGGGATGCCTGCGCATTACAGCTGCCACGGGGGCGCCCTCTGCTACCGTTGAAGTCGATGCGAGCGAGGCGCCGCGTGGTATCGAGCGCGCGCACCTGGTGCTGCCGGTCAAGCCGGGGCCCCTGACGCTGCTGTATCCCAAATGGCTCCCCGGTGAACACGGTCCCACGGGCCCCATTGGAGGACTTTCCGCACTCAAGTTCGAAACAAATGGGAAGTTGCTGGCGTGGCACCGTGACCCGGACAACATGTACGCATTCCACCTCGCGATACCGTCGGGGGCGAATTCCCTCGATGTCTCGCTCGAGGTTCTTGCGGTTCGCGACGCGAACCCGCCGAATGACGCAAGCACGAGTACCGAATCGCTCGCGATCATCCTCTGGAATCAGCTGCTCCTGTATCCGGCCGGCGCCCGTTCGGACGACCTGCAGTATGCGGCGCGCCTCAAGCTGCCGGCCGGCTGGACCTTGGCGACGGCCTTGCCCCAGGCTGGTGCTACAGGGGACGTCGTGCAATTCCAGCCTGTTTCGCTGACGACCCTGATCGACTCACCGGTGCTGACCGGCCGATATGTAAAGACCGTTGCACTGGGGGGTCAACCGAGTGCCTTTGTGCATTTCGCGGCGGATAGCGCTGCCGCACTGAACGTGCCGGAGGCCACGCTGACGCAACTTAAAAAGCTGGTAAGCGAGGCGAGCGCATTGTTTGGCGCGACGCATTACCGTGAATACCACTTCCTTTGGACGCTCAGCGACTTCATCGCCTACGAGGGCATCGAGCACCACGAGTCGAGCGACAACCGCACTGCTGAACGCGCGCTGATCGACGACGATATGCGCCATAGCTGGGCGGTCAACACGCTGCTACCGCACGAGTTTGTCCACTCCTGGAACGGAAAGTATCGACGTCCAGTCGGCTTGGCCACCGGCAACTACGATGCTCCCATGCGCGGCGAGCTTCTCTGGGTGTATGAGGGTCTTACTGAATATCTTGGCATGGTACTCAGCGCGCGCAGCGGGCTGGCAACACCGGAGGAATCTCGCGACGGGTGGGCGGACATGGCGGCAAGAATGGAATCGCACAAAGGCCGGGAATGGCGGCCGCTGGCGGATACAGCGGTGGCCGCGCAATTGGGCTACGTCGCGCCCGTTGACTGGGAGGCTCGCATCAGGGGTACGGATTTCTATCGGGAGTCGGCGCTGCTGTGGCTCGAAGCAGACATGTTGATCCGCGACAGGTCCGGCGGTGGTAAGAGTCTCGACGACTTTTGCCATCTATTTTACGGGCCGCCGAGTAGCGGCCCCAAGGTCGTCACTTACGACTTCGAAGCGATAGTCCGTGCGTTGAATGCCGTGCTGCCCTACGACTGGCGCGGCTTCTGGACGGAGCGGCTGGAGCGCGTGCAGGCCGGCGCACCGCTGGCGGGGCTGACTGCCAGCGGCTGGCGGCTGGCCTACGCATCCGAGCCCACCAGCGTGCAGAAAGGTGACGCGGCCATGTTCAAGGAGACGGATCTGCGGTATTCGCTCGGCTTCACACTTCTCGACGAGGGACACGTCATCACGTACCTGATACCCGGATCACCAGCTGATCAAGCGGGGATGACACCCGGCAGCAAAGTCGTCGCCGTTAACGGGCGAAAATATTCCAAGGACGTACTGGAGGACGCTCTTAGATCGGGCGGAGCGGGGACGCGCACAATCAGTTTGCTCGTCGAAAAGGAAGACACCTTCAAGACCTATGAGTTGCACTATGCGGGCGGATTACGTTACCCGCGGCTGGAGCGTGACAGCGCCACCGCAGATATGCTGACGATGATCGGAACCGCGCGCACTCAATAACGGGAGTTGTACTGCCTCAAGGGACGCCAGCCGGTGGGCCATTCGACGGAACTAGCGTTTGTTGGCAGGCGGGCCAATTGCGCTAATTGGCTAATTAATCCAATGGACCCGGCCGACGAGTTTGCTTACAATATTACCAAACGTAAGAATAGGTGCACACTGAAATGGCATTTGCGACAGTGACCAGTAAGGGTCAGACGACGATACCGAAAGACGTGCGGGCGGCTGCGAACCTAAAGCCGGGTGATCGGATTCATTTCACCGTTCTCGATGACGGCACGATCATCGTGCGTGTGAAGAACGGAAGCATTAGAAATATTTCGTTCAGGCCTCCGGGCGCCAAGCGCGTGTCGATCGCGCAGATGAATCGATAGCCGCAAACCGATGCTAGGCATCGACACGAATGTTGTCGTACGACTCGTCGTCGCGGACGACACGGAGCAAACGGGTCGGGCGCGCAAGCTTATCGAGCAAGCGCTTAGCCGCGAGGAACCGGTGCTGGTGTCGCTGCTGGTGCTACTCGCGTGCGAATGGGTGCTGCGCAGTCGGTACGGGTTTAGTCGCGTGGCGCTTCTGAGTATTTTCCGCGCGCTTCTTGAGGCACGTGAACTTTGGTTCGAGGACGAGCAAGCGCTGGAAGAAGCACTATTTCACTGGAAGGATAGCGCCTGCGGGTTTTCGGATTGCCTCATTGCCGCGCACAATCGCCAGATGGGATGTCGTGCGACAGCGACCTTCGACGGAAAAGCAGCACGGCTTCCCGGTACTGTTCCGGTATAGCACGCCGCTGCGCACTTCTCAGGTTGGATTGTCGCTTCACGGCCAAGAGCTGGCGTACGGCAAGGCGCGTTTGCCACTGCAAAGCAGACGTTCGAAAATCCTGGCGCGCGTCAGCTATGGGAATGCAAGCAGATCAGAATTCCTGGGGGCTTCGCTTAGAAGCTCAGTGTTGAGCCCCCGCGTTTGATTACCTCATGCATGACGCTCGAGCCTGTGATGACGACACCGTCAATCAGGCTCTCCTGGGTATAGCCACGACTCTTCACGCAAGGTGTGCATGCCCAGAGATTGCCGCCCCTGGCCAGGAAGTCCCGTAGCATGTCGGCCAGCGGGTCGAGGGGTTTAACCTGCGTGGTATCGGCGGCGCCTTTCCTAACGATGTCGACGCCGCTGCTCGTAAGGAAGATTGAGACTTTCAGGCCTGCCGTCATGCCCCCGAGCGCGATGACCAGGCCCGCAGACGATAACTCGTGGTCGATACCGTGAGTGATCAGAACCACCAGTTCGCGATTTTCCGTGCCCATTGTTAATCTCCACTAACGAAATTAGGAATGCTGGCAGGATAAACGGGCTGATAGCTGGGAACCATGGCCAGGTTACCGAAAGTTTTGACCGAAACGCCGCGGGGCTCGGCCGACTTGTTGTCGGATCTGCTGGGAAGCATGCAGCTGTCCGGCACGGTACTATTCAATACCGAGTTTCACGAGCCTTGGGCCGTGACCACCCCCGGGTCAACCCGGCTTGCTCAGGTGTTACCATTCAAGACCGAGCACATCATTCCCTTTCACGTCGTCGCGTCGGGCGGTTGCTGGCTGGAGATGCCGGGGCACGATCCCGTGTGGCTGCGGGACGGCGATGCTGTCCTGATGCCCTATGGTGCCAGTCATTCGCTGCGCGGTCGCGACGCGGCGGAGCCGGTGCAAATCGCACACCTCATGCCGGACAGACCCTGGTTGGATATCCCGCTGGTCGTGCATGGGGGTACGGGAGATGTAACCGCCCTTGTATGCGGCTTCGTCCAATGCGATGAGCTGCTCTTTCATCCCATCCTGCGGCATCTGCCAGCCCTTGTGCATGTTCGTCCTGATTCGACTGCGGACGATCAATGGCTGGCTGCTACGATCCGCCATACCGCAGCTGAGGCAGGCGGCGGTCGGCCCGGGGCGCGGAGCATGCTGCCGCGCCTCACGGAACTGATGTTCGTCGAAATTCTACGCAAGTACATGCAGGGGCTGTCCGCCAACGAGGCAGGATGGTTCGCAGCTTATAACGACGCGGTGACGGGTGTGGCGTTAAAGCTTTTGCACGGGGAGCCTTTCCTAGAATGGACCGTCGAGGTCTTGGCTCGCCATGTGGGCGTATCGCGAACGGTACTTGCGCAGCGGTTTGCCCGAAGGCTCAAGCAGTCACCGATGAAGTACCTCGCTCAATGGCGCATGCAACTTGCGGCTCAGGCACTCAAGGGCAGCGACGCGCCTGTGAAAGCCATCGCCGATCACGCCGGTTACGAATCCGAAGCGGCATTCAACCGAGCCTTCAGGCGGCACTTCGGGCTGCCGCCAGGCGACTGGCGAAGGCGGCAGCGGCCAGAAAGCTCGGAATAGCCCAGGGAGACGAATCATCAAAGTGCCGCCTGCCGGGCACCTTTAGTTTCTCGATGGTGCACGACGTTGATCGACGCGACAGCTATGTCGTCGATTCCCACGGATTTATCACTTCAACTGTCAAATCAGAGAAATGGCGGACATTTCGGGTGGCGAACTTCGCTCGTCGCGCAACTACGATTCCGGCTATCTGAGTATCCCGCATATCAATTGACAGACCGTCTTGCTGTCGTTTCGCTGCCAGCAGGGCGGCTGCCTCGGCGGCTGGTTGATCAAAATCAAGTACGCGTCCTTCCAAGTCTTCAACCATGAGCTTGTCGAAGGCTGCTTCAAGCGCCTGTCGACGTCGTCCCTTAGGAAGAAGCGCCAAGCCCAATCGGGCCTCAAAGAGCGTGATGCTGGTTATCCAGATGGATTCCGCTGCCTGGCGATCTAGCCAGTCAATGACTGGTGGTTCTGGCACCTGGCGCATCAGCGCCGACAGCACGTTGGTGTCGACTACGATCATTCGTCGAGATCAGCAGGCCGTGCAGCATATCCTCGCAACTCCGGTAGATCGACCTTCAAACCTCTGCCGCTGAAACGCTCCGCAATACGCGACCCAAGCTTGGCGATTGGCCTAGTGGAATCCTTAGCAGCATTGCGCAGAATGTGCCGAATTTCGTCCTCCATGCTGCGACCATGACGCTCAGCGCGTCGCTTCAGCCGCGCCTTTACTTCTTCTTCGAGATCCCGAACAACGAATTGCGCCACAGGGGTTTCCTCAAAAACAATTTGATATCATGATATCAAAGTCTGACGATGATGCAACTGGTACTTAATTCCATCACAACGGGCCATTTGGGCAACCCATAGCGGTCGCTTGCGACCTTAAAACCTGATCTCCTCAAGTTACAGCGAATGCTTGCGATGCTGGTCACGGCCGATCTCTAAGGTTGCAAATTGTAACCTTAATGAACCGATCTCCTCGGCTGTGAGCTGAAACATGAATCGGCCGCATTGGTGCTTCCCTGCCCCGGCGCTACGAGATGGAGCGACGTGATCGCATGGGCGCCACCTTGCGCTCGCCGCGCTCGATTTCCAACAGCAGCGCCGTCCACGTTTCGAGCGCGGCTTTGCGCTCCACAAAATAATCGTGCGTGTTGTAGACGCCCTGGAGGCCGGGTAGTTTGTGGTTGAGGCAACGCTCGGCGACCTCGCGGCGAATGCCCAGGGAGGACAAATGCGTGCGCATGGTGCGCCGTAAATCGTGAATTCATCCAGGCCGTGATCGACGCCGGCGAGGGCGGCGTTCAAGGTGCCGATGCCGACGTGAAGTGCACGTTGCCGGCGGTCTCTGCGCCGCTTTGGAAGTACGAACTCGCTGCCGCAGGCGACTTCGCGCAGGGCCTTCAGCCATCCGACCACCGCCGGCGCCAACGGGATTGACAGCGGCGCAGCCGTTTTGGTTCGCTTGGCCGGCAGTCGCCAGACCGGACCCAAATCCGTTGCGCCTTCTAGATCGAACTCACCCCACTTGGCACCGAGCAATTCGCCTTTGCGCACGCCGAGGACCAGCAGCAATTTGATGGTCAACAGATTGGTGCCGCCGAAACTTAGGTCATCTCGCAGCGCCTTGAACAGCCGCTCGAGCTCGTCGCGGCTCAACGAGCGTTGTCGCGCGGACTCCTGGCCGCCGGCGTCGCTGAGATTGAAATCGGCTACCGGGCTGGACGGAAGTCCTGGATGGCACTTGTCAATAATTGCTTGATTTATAGAGAAATCCGAGCCGCGGGCCGGCGACGCCAAACAGTTCCGGAAGCTACTCGATGTTCTGCACCTGCTCGCGCGAAGTGCACCTAAAACATTGATTCATCATGACATCCAAAGTGCACACGGGCCACTAGCTACGAAGTTAGCTACAAGTTATCGGCCGCCTGCGCTCCAGGGAGCGGTGTTGCGTCCAAAGATCATTGCAGCGTTTTAGAGTCTTTGCAGGATAGCCCCGCGCTTACTATTAGGGTCACATTGTGGCCCAAAGATTGCGCGGCGCGAAGGTCGCGAGGCTTGCAGCGCCAATTACTTTGCGAGGCAGTTGGCATCCCGCGCGAACGGGTGCCGTAGGTGCTCGCAGTAGTACTGGGGAAGTCGAGGGTCAGCCGAATTGCCTTCGGCGCCGAATGACCGCTCACGGGAAATGCGTCGGGCGCTTGACGGCCACTTTGAGACATTGGGTGGCCAGAAGTGCGGGCCAGTAAGCTGTCATTCGCGGCCTGCGGTAAGCTAATGTCTATGTTTCGCATTTCATTACGGCGGTTCTGTCGCCGCATTGCTAGTTAGATTCCTATGAAGACCACCCAGGACCAAGTGCTGCGGTCAGTCGCGAAAATATTCGACGCAAGGGTTGCGAATCGCCTCGCAGATATACTGGCGGACGAGCTAATTCCGGCGGACGTCGTGGATGCTCCACCCCTAGGATTCGAGGTGTGGGTGCGCGACGAGCACTTCGATCGTGCCAAAGCGATATTGGATGCGACTCCACTTACTGAGGAAGAGCTAACTTATCTGGCAACTGGAGTTTTGGGTGAAGGGCCGGGCACGAGTTAAAGTTGGTGGTGAATCTAACTATCGGTTCGAGCGATCGCGGGTTGCGTCTTCGATGAGCCAAGACAGCCAACGGCGGGCATTGACGCGTGGTGAGCTAGACGTCCTCGGCCACATTCAAGAACTGTATGGTCCGCAGAACACCGATGCCGACGTCTCGGTTGATGCTTCTGGTAATGCCTTCATATTCATTAAGGATTCTGCAAACAGTCCCGCAATGGTCGCCGTACTGACAAATCTGTCGAAATGGTATGCGGATGGGCTCATTAAATCCGCTGATGATTTGCGTCAAAATTGGCTCACCAGGTAATTTAGCACTGAGTGGCTCAATGTGATCGATCTGATTTATGCAATCGTCTCGATTTTAAACCTACTCAGCACATGGCGGGCTGCACTCACCCTGCTTGTCGCGATTGCAACAGCATTCGCTGCCTTCCGCTTGATGCCAAGCGGTAGAGCATTGGCAATTACGGTCTACGCGATCTTGATCCTAGGAGCGTCTATCGGAATGCTGTGGCAATACCGACACGAGAAGCGCATTAAACCCGTGCCTTAAAGCGGACGATCATGGACGGCAGAAACGGGGTCGACACCGGGCATCGGGCCGCTGTCGGCCATTTGCGGTCTTTGGACCACCATAAAATAAAGCGCAAAGCTGCCTCTCGCGTGGGCACCAAGGTCCAATGGCTTCTCTTCGATCTTCCGCAGTTGAATGCTTGGCTGGTTCCTTCAAGCAGGAGATCGCTATGATGTTCGGTTCAAATCTGGGGCTCGCGCGAGGCTTCATATTGTTCGCTGGGATTGCCCTCGGCGCGCAAGCATTTGCTCAAGCTGACCCGCTGCCTTCTTGGAATGACGGCCCTGCGAAGCAGGCGATCATCGCCTTGGTCAAAGACACCACTACTCAGGGCAGCCCGAAGTTCGTCGACCCGGTCGCGCGCATCGCTACCTTCGATCAGGACGGTACGACCTGGGTCGAGCAGCCGCTTTATTCGCAGGTCATGTTTGCCTTCCACCAAGTAGGAGTGGCGGCGGCGGCGGATCCAAAGCTCAAGGAAGCCGAGCCGTTCAAGACTGTGCTCTCCGGCAATCAGGCGGCCATCGCTAAGCTGACGATGCCCGATCTTGAAAAGATCCTCGCTGTTACCCACACCGGTATGACGGTAGAGGTATTCCAGAAGAGCGTCCAAGAGTGGATCACGACGGCGCAGCATCCGCGTTTCCACCGCCTCTACACCGATCTGGTTTTTCAGCCGATGCTAGAAGTGATGCACTACCTGCGTGATAACGGCTACAAGACTTATATTGTTACGGGCGGGGGTCAGGACTTCGTGCGGGTGTATTCGGAACGGGTCTACGGGATTCCGCGCGAACAGGTAGTAGGCTCGACCAGCGACACGACGTATGGCTACGACAAGAATGGCAAGTCGGCTCTCACCAAGGTGGCTCAAGGCATGCGGGTCGATGACAAGACCGGCAAGCCGAACGGCATCCATCTGATGATTGGGCGTCGACCCGTCGCCGCCTTTGGCAACTCCACCGGCGATCAAGAGATGCTCGAATACACGCAGGACGGAGGTGGGGCACGGCTCATGATGCTTGTGCATCACGACGACGCCACGCGCGAATACTCCTATGGAGCTGAATCAAAGATAGGCACCTTCTCGGACGCCCTCATGGCGGAAGCTAAGCAGCGCGGCTGGGTGGTCATTAGTATGAAGAACGACTGGAAGCGCATTTTCCCGTGGGAGCATTAGTATTGAGGTACCTGATAGCCGTCACTCGCCGCTGACGGCTTGGGGTCGACAAGCGCCAGATTGCCGTCCCTGACGCTTGGTGAAGTGGCAGCCGGCTAGCTGCGGCTCCTAAATCGCCAGCGCGGATCCTCCGTTGGTGGAGCAATCTTCCAACCGGCCCGATCGCTATTGCAAGTAGCCGCTTAGCACGATCTGCGGCGTGTGTTGTTGATCGCTTACGGCTACGCAAATTTGTGCCGGAGCCGCGACCCTGATACCGGTGGTCAGCGCTCGCTCGTAACTCGCATTGCTCTGCGGGGCCGCCATCACGCTTCCTGTCCAGATGACTGTCTCACCCGAGGCGCCGCTGGAAGGGCCGCTGATGTAAACGGACATAACTTGCTCAAGAGGGCCGGTTGTCCCGTTGCTCGTGAGCATGTGGATGTCGGTGAGGATGAACGACTGGCCGGCCGGTATGGTGAACGTGCCGTCCGTGGTTTTGGGGCCTGCAATCGCGCCATCCCCGCCGATGCGAGTTAGAGCCTTTCGGTTCCCGCACAGTGCTTGGGCGAGGTCCCATCGTGCCGTCAGATAAACGAGATTGTCGCTGCTGATGCCGGAGGTGCAGCCAAGTAATACTAAGAGGCTCGTCAGTATTAGAAATCCTTGCCTTCGCTTCATGGTCGTGACTCCCTTCTGTTCCTCGTAACCGAACTAACGAATTATGCTTGAGATTCGAGAAATGCATGAAGTCGTCGAAAATTCACCTGAACTAGCGCGGAACGACCCGTCAATTGCGCGCGCAGGTCGCCGGTTAGCTGTCAGTCACCACTGGCCCGAGAGGGTCGCGAACGTACCTTTACCTGAATCACACGGTAAAACTTCGATCGCTGCTGCAGGTCTGTCAGCGCACGTGCGCAAGCTCGTCTCGAACAATCTTCCGCACCTGCTCGGCTGTAATAGGCTTTTCAGCGGTGCCTAAGTACTGCGCGAGCGCCTCATTAATAAGTGTCTGATATCCAATGCCCGTTCGCGCCGACTCCGCCTTGAACGCCGCGACGATCTGATCGTCGATGTAGATGGTGATGCGGGTTTTTCCCTTCGTTGGCACAGCTTGCCCGCGCCGCCCTTTGGAGAAAATGTTTTCAGCCTTCATAATCTTTCCGCCCGGTTGCTCGTCGCACGGAGATTAGGCACTCGGGACCCCATATACGTACTATATATGTATCACATACATACTTCAAGATTGCGGATTAAGTCCGCGGCTACGGCTTCTCTCGAAGATCCGCGGTGAAGCCGATTGGCCGGCGCTTTGGAACGGGCGGGTGCATAAGCTGGCGGATGGCGGAAAGGATCGCGGCGATAGCTTCATCGTGGGTAGAGAGCTTTTTGTCGAGCCGGGTTTCGAGCTGTGCGAAACGACGCGCCAGTTCCTTGTTCGAGGCGAGCATCTCGCGCAGCTGGACGAAGGCGCGCACAACGTAGACGCTCATTTCGATGGCGCGCGGGCTATTCAGAATCGTTGCGGCCATGATTGCGCCGTGTTCCGTGAAGACGTACGGCAAGTACTTGCGATGTTGGCCGCGGCCGGTCTTTAAGGTCGCAATTTGCGACCTTAAAGAATTGGTCTCCTCCACGTACGGCAAATCCCTTCGATGCAGGTCCCGGCTTGTCTTTAAGGTTGCAATTTGTGACCTTAAAGAACTGGTCTCCTCGGCGGTAAGCTGGAACATGAAATCGGCCGGGAAGCGTTTACGGTTTCGGCGAACCTGCTCGTTGAAGCGTTTGGTGCTCACCCCATAAAGAGCGGCGAGTTCGGAATCCTGAAGCACGCGCTGGCCGCGCAGAATGAGGATAGCGCGGGCAATCTGATCGGGGGTAACCAATTTGCGCATTGGTTTCCTTAGCTCCGGCGTTAAGGCTGGGAGCGACGCGATCGCATGGGCGTCACCTTTCGCTCGCCGCGCTCGATTTCCAGCAGGAGCGCCGTCCAGGTTTCGAGAGCGGTTTTGCGCTCCGCAAAATAATCGTGCGTGTTGTAGACGCCCTGGAGGCCGGGCAGCTTGTGGTTGAGGCAACGCTCCGCGACCTCGCTGCGAATGCCCAAGGAGGACAAATGCGTGCGCATGGTGCGCCGTAAATCGTGAATCGTGAATTCGTCCAGACCGTGATCGACGCCGGCGAGAGCGGCGTTCAGGGTGTCGATGCCGACGTGCAGTGCACGTTGCCGGCGGTCTCTGCGCCGCTTTGGAAGTACGAATTCGCTGCCGCAGGCGACTTCGCGCAGGGCCTTCAGCCATCCGACGACCGCCGGCGCCAACGGGATCGACAGCGGGGCGGCGGTCTTGGTGCGCTTGGCCGGTAGTCGCCACACCGGACCCAAATCCGTCGCGCCATCGAGGTCGAACTCGCTCCACTTGGCACCCAGCAATTCGCCTTTGCGCGCGCCGAGGGCCAGCAGCAGCTTGATCGTCAGCAGATTGGTGCCGCCGAAACTCGCCGAGTCTCGCAGCGCCTTGAACAGCCGCTCGAGCTCATCGCGGCTCAACGAGCGTTGCCGCGCGGACTCCCGGCCGCCGGCGTCGCTTAAGTTGAAATCGGCTACCGGGCTGGACGCCATCAGATGCCTGCGGACGGCGAACCTAAAAACTCGCCGCATGTAGCGCAGTAGATCATTCGCTGCCGTCGGCGCTTTCTTTCCCACGCGGGCGAGCAAGCGCGCCGCCATGGCCGGCGTGATGTCGGCGGGCACGCCATCGCCGAACTCAGGAATCATGTATTTGTCCAGATACCGGCGCGGCACCGCTGGGTGCTTGAGGCGTCCGCCTTTGATTTCGGTTTCGTACCAATCCTCGGCCAGCTCCTTGAACTTGCCGCGCGCCTTCTTTGCGGCGGCGGCTTTGAGCTGTGCGTCGATCTCGCTCTGCTTCTCGAGCAGTGGGTCGCGGCCTGAGTCGACCAGCGTGCGTTTGGCGCGCGCGGCCTTGCGGGCGTCCGCCAGCTCCATGTCCGGATAACTGCCGAGCGCCATCCATCGATCGCGGCCGCCAAAGCGGTAGCGCAGCGTCCAGGCCGTGCCCGAAGCGGACTGCTTGCGAAGATAAAGTCCCGCGCCGTCGGGGAGCAGGACGGGTTCGCCCTTCTCATGTGCTCGCTTGACCTGCAGCGCCGTCAGTCTGTCCCGCGCCATGGGCACATCCTTGTAGCTAGACCAGGAACACGTAGTTCCTCATCGGCTGTAGCTAGCATTGTAGCTACGCGTCCAGCTACAAACTTTAGCGCGGCAGGGCCTGGAAGTCCATGGACGGCACCTGCCAATAATTGCTTGATTTATAGAGAAATGCGAGCGAAGGCGCGGCGAGCCCAAACAGCCCCGGAAGCTACTCGATGTTCTGCACCTGCTCGCGCATCTGCTCGATCAGCACCTTCATGTCGACCGCCGCGCGCGTGGTCTCGATGTCCTGGGACTTCGACGACAGCGTGTTGGCTTCGCGATTCAGTTCCTGCATCAGGAAATCCAGCCGCCTGCCCGCCGGCTTCCTGGCCGTCGAAGGTCTTGCGAACCTCGGTCACGTGGCCGCGCAGGCGATCGATCTCCTCGTCGACGTCCAGGCGCTGCGCCAGGATGGCGAGTTCCTGTTCGAGCCGATCCTGATCGACATCGTCGACCAGCTGCGCGATGCGGTCGAGCAGCTTCGCGCGCATGCGCGAGCGGATCTCCGGCAGCCGGTCGGTGACCCGCTCCGGAGAACTCCAGCAAGCCCGCGCAGCGCTGCTCCAGCGCGTCGCGCAGGCGCCCGCCCTCGCTGTCGCGAAAGCGCGCGAGCTCCGCCAGGGCGTCGGCGAGCAGGGCCTTGTGCGGCGGCGATCATCGGCGCCGTGTCGCGCGTGGCGTCGCGGATGACACCCGGGCCAGCGCAGCAAATCCAGCACATCGATGCGCGCCGCCGCGCCCGCCTGCGCGGCAATCTGCTGCGCCGCGCGAGGTCAAGCTGGCGAGCAACTCGGCGTCGACTTCGAGCGCGCCGGCAACCACCGCGGGCCGGAAATGCAGCGAACACTCGACTTTTCCGCGGCGCACCGCGGCGGCGACGGCTGGCCCGGAAATCCGACTCGGCGGCTGCGGAATTCCTCGGGCAGGCGGCAGCCCAGCTCGAGAAAACGATGATTGACCGTCTTCAGTTCCCAGGCCAACAATCCCCATGGGAACTGCCGCTCGCGTCGGGCAAAGCCGGTCATGCTACGAATCATGGGGGTCGTCGCCAAAATCGGCCATAATCGTTGAGTTGGCAAGTTTATCAGATCGAGGAGCAGTCATTGCAGATCGAAACCGCGGACGTGAGCCTGATCGGCCACCGCGAAGAAAATCAGGACCGGGTCGCGGTGGCGGCCGCCGACCAGGCGGTGCTGCTGGTGGTGATCGACGGCATGGGCGGTCATGCGGAAGGCGCGCGCGCCGCCGAAACCGCGCTCGTCCACCCTGCTCGAGGCCTTTTGGCAGACGCCGCATCCGATATTCGATCCGCTGGGATTCCTGCATTTGTCGCTGGGCCGAGCGCACGAAGAAGTCGTGAAGCTCGGCGCGGGCTTGAGCGTCGAGGCGCGGCCGCGCGCCACCTGCGCGGTGTGCTCTGGTGCAGGATTCGGCGGCCTATTGGGCGCATGTCGGCGACAGCCGCATCTATCAATTGCGCCAGTCGCAGGTGCTGGAGCGCACGCGCGATCACAGCCATGTCGAGGTGCTGCTGCGCGAAGGGCTTGATCACCGAGGCCGAGGTGCACGGTCATCCGATGCGCAACTACGTCGAATGCTGTCTGGGCGGCGATGCGGCGCTGCCGGAGATGACCATCTCGGCGCGGCGCAGGCTGAAGTCCGGCGATGTGCTGCTGTTGTGCACGGATGGCTTGTGGGCCAACCTGCAGGGATCAGGATTTCGTGCGCTTCGCGCAGACCATCGGCAAGCCGCTGCGCGATTCGCTCGACGGATCTCGGAACGCAGGCCGTGGAAGCCTCCGCGCCCTACAGCGACAACACCAGTGCCGCCGCGCTGCGCTGGAAGGCGGCGTGAGCGTCCGGCCGAGCGGTCGGGCCGCCGACGAATTGCGCGAACTGCGAGTTCGAGCGCGGCTATACCCAGCATGCGGAAGGCTCGGTGCTGGTGGGCTTCGGCGCCACGCGGGTGCTGTGCACGGCCAGCATCGAGGACAGCGTGCCGGGATTCCTGCGCGGTGCGGCCCAGGGCTGGGTGACCGCCGAATACGGCATGCTGCCGCGCGCGACGCACACGCGCTCGGCGCGCGAGGCGGCGCGCGGCAAGCAGACCGGCCGCACCCAGGAGATTCAGCGCCTGATCGGCCGCGCACTGCGCGCGGTGGTCGACCTGAAGGGACTGGGCGAGCGCACCGTGACCATCGACTGCGATGTGCTGCAGGCCGACGGCGGCACGCGCACGGCGGCCATCACCGGCGGCTTCGTCGCGCTGGCGGATGCCATCGATACGCTGCTCAAGAAGCGCGCGATCGCTGCGAGCCCGCTGCACGGCCAGGTGGCCGCCGTGTCGGTGGGCATCTACCGCGGCACGCCGGTGCTCGATCTGGACTATGCCGAGGATTCGAATGCGGAAACCGACATGAACGTGGTGATGAACAGCGGCGGCGGGTTCGTCGAGGTGCAGGGCACCGCCGAAGGCCACGCGTTTCGCCGCCACGAGCTCGATCAACTGCTGGATCTTGCGACGCAAGGCATTGCGCGATTGCATGCTGCACAGCTCAGCGCCCGCGCCGCGTGAGCGCCTGCGTCGTCGCGAGCGCCAATCCCGGCAAGCTGCGCGAATTTCGCGTCGCTGCTCGCCGGATCTGCCGTTCGAGCTGTCGAGCCTCGCGGAACTCGAGCTACCCTCGCCCGAGGAGACCGGCGCGAGCTTTCTCGAGAACGCGATGTTGAAGGCGCGCCATGCGCGCGCGCCTTGAGCGGATCCGCGGCGATCGCCGACGATTCCGGACTCGAGGTGGACGCCCTTGGCGGAGCGCCCGGCGATTTTCTCGGCGCGCTATGCCGGCGCCGGGGCCGACGATGCCGCCAATAACGCCAAGCTCCTGCGCGCGCTCGACGGTCTCCCGTTCGAGCGGCGGCGCGCCCGCTATCGCTGCGCGCTGGTGTTCGTCGATGCGCCGGCCGACGGATCGCGCGACCCCGCTGGTGGCCGAGGGAGTCTGGGAGGGATTCATTCTCGAGGCGCCGCGCGGCGCGGCGGCTTTGGCTATGACCCGTATTTCTGGCTGCCGGAGCTTGGGCTGACGGCGGCCGAGCTCGACTTGCCCGAGAAGAATCGGCTGCAGCCATCGCGGCATGGCGATGCGTGCACTGCGCGATATGCTGCAGGCGCAGCAACACTGCGCCGCGCCGCCGCCCGCGGCGCGCCCTTGATCGATGCCTCGCTGGCGCTGTACGTGCACATGCCCTGGTGCGTGCGCAAATGCCCGTACTGCGATTTCAATTCGCATCAATTGAAGTCGGCGCAGCCGGATGCTGGCTACATCGATGCGTTGATCCGGGACTTCGACAGCGAAGCGCCGCGCCTCGCGGGCCGCAGGATCGACACCGTGTTCTTCGGCGGCGGCACGCCGAGCTTGTTTCAGCCCGAGGAGTTCGCGCGCCTGCTGGGGGCGCTGCGGCAGCGAATCGCCTTCGCGGACGACGTGGAAATCACCATGGAGGCGAATCCAGGCACCATCGAGCGCGGCCGGTTCGCGGGCTACGCCGAGGCGGGCATCAACCGCGTGTCGCTGGGCGCGCAGAGTTTCGATGCCGCGCGCGCTCGAAGTGCTCGGGCCGCATTCACTCGGCCGAGGACACGCATCGTGCGGTGGAGGAATTGCGCGCCGCGAAGCTCGATAATTTCAATCTCGATTTGATGTATGCGCTGCCGCAACAAACGCTGGAGGAAGCGCTGCGACGATGTGCGCACCGCCTGTTCGCTGGGGCCGACGCACATTTCCTACTACCAGCTGACGCTCGAGCCCGGCACGGTGTTTCATTCGCGCCCCCCGCCCTGCCGGACGAGGATGCGGCCTGGCAAATCCAGACCGCGGGCCAGAAGCTGCTGGCGGAAGCCGGCTATGCACAATACGAGGTGTCGGCCTACGCCGGCAGGTGCGCGCTGCCGGCACAATCTCAATTACTGGCTGTTCGGCGACTACGTGGGGATCGGCGCCGGTGCGCACGGCAAGCTCAGCCTTGGACGCCCGGAGCGCATCTTGCGCACCACAAAGCCCAAGCAGCCGCGCGAATACCAGGAACAGGTGCGCGTGCAGCGCGGGGCAAGCGTCGGCGAAAGCGCCTACATTGCCGTGCGCGGACCTGCCGTTCGAATTCATGCTGAATGCACTGCGCCTGAATGAGGGGTTCACGCCGCGATTGCTTCCGGACGCGGACCGGGCTCGACCCTGCAGTCATCGACGCCAAACTGGCTGCGGCGAAGGCCCGCGGTCTGTTGGAGCAACGAGCCGATGGCTGGCAGCCGACCGACTTGGGCGGCGCTTCCTCAACGATCTGCAGGCAAGTTTCCTGGGCTAGGTTTATACACACCGAGCCTACGCAGCCCACACAAAGTGAGACCTACAGCACATTGCACCTGCAGTAGGTCAGATGCGTCTCGTAACTAATTGAATTATAATAGTTAAAGTGACTTGTCTATTTTTTGACCAAGTTAACAATTATGCGAATTTCCGCAGCGCGAATCGCCTGCGACGGTCTGCCATCCACAGACTTATCCACAGTTTTTGTGGACAAATATGTCAATGAATGTCGCTAAGCCTTATGTCAACGATCTTGTGCTGCAAAGCTGCGCATATCATGCGCGGCCCCGTTTTTGGCATTGATTTTCTCGAAGGTCGCGCCAGCTAAAGGGGTCCCAATGGCGTGGCGATGCGCTTGATTCCAAGCGCATCGATTCTGCCGCAACAGATTTACGAGGTTCCCATGAAAGCCGGCATTCATCCCGAATACAAAGCAAATCACGGTCACCTGTACCTGCGGCAACAAGTTCGAGACCCGCTCGACCATCGGCCAGGATCTGCAGGTCGAAGTGTGTTCCAACTGCCATCCGTTCTATACCGGCAAGCAGAAAATTGTGGATACCGGCGGTCGCGTCGATAAATTCCGCAAGAAGTACGCGACTGCGGCGAAAGCCTAACTCCTCACGGCTCCAAAGAGCGCTCGAGATTGCGTGCGGCGCGTGCATCCGCTTCCATCGCTGCGCATGTACGCGCTCGTGTCCGCGACGATCGCGCAGTGACCCATGCGCTTGATTCCGTGATACGGCCGTGCAAGGCTGCGGGGCTCGAATAAACGATCAACCCGTCGGATAAGGCGAATGAGCACGAAATACGAACTCAAGAATCTCGCGACCGGAAAGACCAGCGCAGCTGGACGCGATCTCCGGAACCATCGGTCCCGATGTGCTCAATATCTCCAACCTGACCAAGGACCAGGGCGTTTTCACCTTCGATCCCGGCTTCATGGCCACCGCCAGCACCGAAAGCAAGATCACCTACATCGACGGCGACCTGGGCGTGCTGCTGTATCGCGGCTATCCGGTGGAGCAGCTGGCGGAGAAATCGAGCTTTC
The DNA here is from genome assembly GCA_963831765.1 of uncultured Gammaproteobacteria bacterium. Classification (GTDB taxonomy): domain Bacteria; phylum Pseudomonadota; class Gammaproteobacteria; order Steroidobacterales; family Steroidobacteraceae; genus Bog-1198. The sequence goes on along the minus strand of CAWHRH010000003.1, from coordinate 2,194,697 downwards.
TCGAAGTCGCCACGCTTGCTCATCAACGGCAACCTTGCCGACCAAGCACGGAACTCGAGCGCGTTCAACAATTCGATCATGCGTCACACCATGGTCAACGAGCAATTGCTGCGGTTTTTCCAGGGGCTTTCATCACAACGCGCACCCGATGGCGATGGTTTCCGCGGTGGTCGCGTCGATGGCCGCGTTCTATCACGACACGACGCACATCGGCGATCCGCGGCATCGCGAGATTTTCGCGCATCGAATCATCGCGAAACTGCCGACCATCGCCGCGGCCGCATACAAGCACACGCTCGGCCAGCCGTTCATCTATCCGCGCAACGATCTGCGCTACTGCGCGAACATGCTCAACATGTTCTTCGCGGTTCCCTGCGAGCCGTATGCGATCGATCCGGTCGCCGCCGAAGCGCTGGATCTGTTGTTCATTCTGCACGCCGATCACGAACAAAACGCCAGCACCTCGACCGTGCGCCTGGCCGGCAGCACCGGCGCGAATCCCTATGCCGCGATTTCCGCCGGCGTCTCCGCGCTGTGGGGACCGGCGCACGGCGGCGCGAATGAAGCCGTGCTCGACATGCTGGACGGCATCGGTTCGGTGGCCAACATCGACAAATTCCTGGCGCGCGTGAAGGACAAGAACGACAGCGTGCGGCTCATGGGATTCGGTCACCGCGTCTACAAGAACTTCGATCCGCGCGCCAAGATCATCCGCGGCATGTGCTACCGGGTGCTGGAAAAGCTCGGCAAGACCAACAATCCGCTGTTCGATCTGGCGCTGAAGCTGGAGGAGATCGCGCTCAAGGACGAGTACTTCGTGTCGCGCAAGCTCTACCCGAACGTCGATTTCTACTCCGGCATCATCTACAGCGCGCTCGGCATCCCGCGCTCCATGTTCACGGTGATGTTTGCGATCGCGCGTACCGCCGGCTGGGTGGCGCACTGGCAGGAAATGGTCTCCGATCCGCACATGAGAATCGGCCGGCCGCGCCAGCTCTACACCGGTCCCACCACAGCGAGACTATCAGCCGATCGAAAAGCGCTGATCGATGCCGGCGCTAGCGAAGGTTGTGCGCTGCTTGACCGTGCCCTGCCGCTGCTCGGCGGCTGGTCCATGCCGGCGACCACCGCGCCCGGCGAACACCCGCGCCGCAGCGCCGCGGCGGCGCCCGCAGCGCCGGTGACGCGCAGCCGGTGCCGGCATCGCCGCCGCCCGTTGTCTTGCTCCCGGAAAAAAATCTCTGCGCCGAGCCGGCTGAACCGGTGGCACTCGGCAGCGTGCAGTGGAACGGCTGGGGCCGGGATCTCGACAATACGCGCTACCAGCCGGAGCCCGCGATTCGCGCCATGCGACGTGGCGAAGCTGGCGATTGAAATGGGCTTTCGGCTATCAGGGCGGTACCGAATTCGGCCAGCCCACGGTGGTGGACGGCCGGCTGTTCATCACCAGTTCCGCCGGCCGCGTCTATGCGCTGGACGCCAAATCGGCTGCACCTACTGGACCTATGATGCTCCCGGCCGGGCAGCAGCACCGCGATCTCCATCGGCGAGCTTGGACAAGCGAAGCGAGCGGCGATTGCCGAAGAGGCTGAAGCGCACGCTGGCGCATCTCGATGTCATCAAGGCGCCGAGCGCCGCCTTTTTCGGCGACGACACCGGTACGGTGTACGCGCTGGACGCGCAAGAAAGGGACCCTGCTGTGGAAGACGCAGAGTCGACGCGCATCCCTTGGCGCGCATCGTGGGCGCACCGACGCTGTACAACGACCGGCTGTACGTCGCGGTTGCCTCGAACGAAGACAAAGATGGCGGCCAACCCCGGGCTATGGCTGCTGCACCTTTCGCGGCAGCGTGGCGGCGCTCGACATTGCCAGCGGGCGCATGGTCTGGAAGAGCTACACCGTGCTCGAGGAGCCGCAGGCCGACCCGCAAGAACAGCGCCGGCGTGCAGGAATTCGGCACCGGCCGGTGCCGCCATCTCCTCGTCGCCCACCATCGATGTCAAGCGCGGCGTGCTGTACGTGGGCACCGGCGGCTCCGACGACCGGCGTCGAGCAGTCGCTCACCGACTGCGGTGGTCGCGCTTCGACCTGGAGGACGGCAAGCTGCGCTGGGTCAAGCAACTCGAGCGTCGGCGGCGGGATCGACGTCGAGCGGCTTTACCAGTTCGCCGGTCCTGCGGACCTTGGCGCAGCGGCAATCAAATCATTTTGGCCGGACAGATGTCGGGCGTGGTCTATGGACTCGATCCCGATCACGGCGGCGAGATTCTGTGGCAGACGCCAGTCGGCGCGGCTGCGAGCGGGGCGGCGAATGCCAGCGCGATCAGCGGCGGCATTGCCTGGGGCCTGGCGGCGGATCACCGCAATCTCTATGTCGCGCCCTCCGGCCTGCTGGCGCAGCCCGGCAATGCAGCCGGCAGCCTGACGGCGCTCGATCTGAAAACCGGCACCGTTCGCTGGAATACGCCTGCGCCGCAGCCGGCCTGCTCCTGGGGCGAGGAAATTGCTGGCACGCGCAATCGCAGGCCGTCACGGTCATGCCGGGCAGTGCATTCTCAGGATCGATGGATGGGCATTTGCGCGCCTATTCGACCATCGACGGCAAGATTCTCTGGGATTTCGACACGGCGAAAGCATTTCAAACCGAGAACGGCGTTCACGCGAGCGGCGGTCCGTTGGATCACGGCGGGGCGACCATCGTGAACGGCAGCGTGTACATCAATTCCGGCAATGCCCTGCTGGCCTTTTCAGTCGACGGAAAATAGGACGCAATAAAATTCATGGCACGTATCAAACGGATTGACTCTGCTGGTCGTGGGCGTGTTGTTCTGCGGCGCGGCGCTGGCCGCGCGCAGCACGCGCGGCCGATGCCGCACAGCCGCCAGCGCTCGAGAATTCGGTGGTGAAGATATTCTCGACCATGCGCTATCCCGATCCTTTCAAGCCCTGGACCAAGCAGGCGCCCAGCGAGGTCACGGCCTCCGGCGTGGTGATCGAGGGCAAGCGCATCCTGACCAACGCGCACGTCGTGCTGTACGCCAGCCAGGTGCAGATTCAGGCGAACGCGGCCGGCGACAAGGTATCGGCGACGGTGCTGGCCATCGCGCCCGGGCATCGACCTGGCCGTGCTGCAACTCGACGATCCGACCTTCTTCGACACGCATCCGCCGGTGGCGCGCGCCAGCAAGCTGCCGCAAATCAAGGATGCGGTGCTGGCCTACGGCTTTCCCACCGGCGGCATCGTCGCTGTCCATCACCAAGGGCATCGTGTCGCGCATCGAATTCGTGTCCTACAACTATCCCGTGTCCGGACTGCGCATTCAGATCGATGCGGCCATCAATCCCGGCAACAGCGGCGGCCCGGCCATCGCCGGCGACAAGATGATCGGCCTGGCCTTCAGCCGGCTGGGCGGCGACACCCAGAACATCGGCTACATCATTCCCGAACGAAGAAGTCGATCTGTTCCTGAAGGACATTGCCGATGGCCGCTACGACGGCAAGCCCGCCATGTACGACGACTTGCAGACGCTGGAAAATCCGGCGCTGCGCGACTACCTGAAGCTCGACAAGAGCGTCGAGGGCATGGTCGTGCACCGGCCCGACAAGACCGACGCCTCCTACCCGCTGAAGGAATGGGACGTGATCACCCACATCGGCGATACGCCCATCGACAATCAGGGCATGGTCAAAATCGACAAGGACCTGCGGGTGAATTTCGCCTACTGATCCAGAAGCTGGCCAAGGACGGCAAGCTGCCGCTGACCGTGGTGCGGGCCGGCAAGCCGCTGCAAAGTCGATCTGCCGGTGTCGGCCGATCGCCCGACGCTGGCGCCCGATCTGCAGGGCGACTATCCCTCGTACTTCGTCTATGGACCGATCGTGTTCTCGAGAGCGACCCGGCAATTCATGTCTGGCATTCGAGAACAACGCCAGACTTGATGCGCCTCTCTGGGCTTCGTGAAGAGTCCGCTGATCACCCGAGCCTTCGATCCGCCCGACGCCGGAGCTGGAGGAACTGGTGATCGTCTCCTCGCCGTTCTTTCCGCACAAGCTGGCGAACGGCTATTCCAACCCGACGGGTATCGGTGGTGTATTCGGTGAACGGCACGCAGGTGAAGAGCCTCAAGCATCTGGTGGCGCTGCTGCGCGATCTGAAGGATCCGTTCGTCACCTTCGAATTCGGTGCCAAAGGCGGTGAAGCGCTGGTGTTTTCGCGGCCGGCCATGATGGCGGCCACCGATGACATCCTGACCGACAACGGCGTACGGGCGCAGGGTTCGCCGGACATGATGGCGGTGTGGCAGGCGAAGCCTTAGGAGCAGGCTCCTAATCGGTGTCGACCAGCTCCGACACTTCGCGGGCATCGGCGCGCTTCATCGGCCGGCCGTCGACCGGCGAGTAGGGCGACTGGCGGATGCCGTCGATGGGGAACACCGTCGCGTCGACCGTGCGGCCATTGGCCTCGAATCGCAGCGCCGGGTAGTTGACGCTGCGTTCCGCATCCATCTTGACGCGCCGCTCGTAGAACTCATGCGGAACGCCGATTTCCAGCAGACGAATGGCCACCGATTCGGAGCGCGTCGGCGAACAGATGCAGATTGATGTCGCTGTAATTGGTCGCCGTGCCGGTGAGCACCGAGCCCACCAGGCGCGGCTGGAACTCGGCCAGAATCCGCATGGTATCGAGGGCGATGCGGCGCTGTTCCTTCAGGGTGTGGTCGTGCGTATCGCGCCCGAACAGGCGCTGATGCGCGCGCAGCGCGTCCTCGATCTCGATGTTCTTCGGCAGCACCGCGACATCGTTCACGCCGAGCCGATCCGCCGCCTTGCGCTTGGCCTGCAGAAAATCCTCGATGCCGTGTTCGGCCATGATTCGCGCGGCCTCCTGCGCGAGAGCGCGGCGTAAATCCTCGGCACGCTGCGAAAACTTCTTAGCCATCGGTGTCTAGAATAACGGTTTATCGCCTTCGCGGGTTGTTGGTGTTCGGCCCCTCGTAGAGTTCGGCTTTGGGCAGATTTCCCTCGATGAATTTCTCCATGATGCCGTTCGGGTTGTCGGCGCTCGCCAGCAAGCCGGTCTGCGGCGAAATGCGCACGCTGACGATGCCGTCGGGCACGGGAACGCCATGCCTGGCTGTGCCGGCAAGCGCCTCGATGCATGAAGTAGGTCCAGGTGGGCACCGCCACATGCGCCGCCTTGTTCGCCCTCGCCCAGGGTGCGGTCCTGATCGAATCCGGTCCAGACCGTCGTGACCAGATCGCCGTTGAAGCCGTTGAACCAGGCATCGTGAAAATCGCTGGTCGTGCCGGTCTTGCCGGCGATGTCGTCGCGATTGAGCGTGCGGGCGCGCTGCCCGGTGCCGCGTCTGATGACGTCCGCCATCATGTCGGCCAGCAGATAGGCGATCTGCGGCCTGATGATCTGCGGCGCCAGATTCTTCGCCGGAATCATGGTCTTACCATCGTGCGCGGCTCTCGTCCAGCATGTTCGACACGAGCCGCCGGACGCGCTTCTTGGGGCGGGCGCATCGCTGGCGCCGGCCGCATTGCGCGCAGGCGATGGCAGGGTTCGCCTGCTGCAGCACCTTGCCGGCTGCATCCTCGATGCGGTCGATGTAGTACGAGCTGACCTTGAAGCCGCCGTTGGCGAAGGTGGCGTAGCCGATGGCCACCTGCAAGCGGGCTCAATTCGGCGGTGCCCAGCGCCAGCGTCAGATCATCCGGGAGCTGCGACTTGTCGAAGCCGAAGCGGGTCACGTAGTTGCGGCGTACTCGCCGCCGATGGCGCGCATCAAGCGCACCGAGACCAGATTCCGGGAATGCACCAGCGCCTCGCGCAGGCGCACCGGCCCATAGAATCGGTCGGTGTCCTCTGGGGCGCCAAGCCTCTTCCTTGCCTTGCTCATCGATCACCACCGGCGCGTCCAGAACCACGCTGGCCGGGGTGAATCCCTTGTCGAAGGCCGCCGCATAAACGAAGGGTTTGAAACCCGAGCCCGGCTGGCGCCGGCCTGGGTCACGCGGTTGAATTTGCTCTGAAAGAAATCGAAGCCGCCGACCAGGGCGACCACGGCGCCGTCCTTGGGGTCCACCGACACCAGCGCGCTTTGCGCCTCGCGGCACCTGCACGAACAGCAGCGATTCGGCGGTGCGCCCGACGGTGTAGATCACGTCGCCGCGGCTCAAGATCTCGGAGGCCTGCGTGGGCGCGCGATCGACCTTTTCATCGGGCAATTCGCGCCTTGCCCAGGACAGCTTCTCCCAGGGCAGAGTCACGACACCCAAGTCCTTGACGTAAATCTTGGCGCTCCTGGCCTCGACTTTTTCCACGATGGCGGGCTTCAGGCCGCCGATGACGGGAAACTCCTCGAGTTGCGCGTCGAATTGCGCCGGCGTGGTGATCTTCGACATATCGACCTTGGCGGTGGCGCCGCGATAGCCGTGGCGGAGATCGTATTCCAGCAGACCCGGTTCGCAGCGCCACCGTGGCCGCCGCCTGCAGACGCGAATCGATGGTGGTGAACACCTTGTAGCCGGCCGTGTAAACGGCATCGCCGTACTTCGCCTGCATGTCGTTGCGCACCATTTCGGCCACATACGGAGCGTCGACCTCGATGGAGGCGCCGTGCAGCCGCGATTCCATCGGGGCTCGACTTTCGCCTCGTCGTACTCGGCCTGGGTGATGTAGTTGAGTTCGAGCATGCGGCCGAGCACATGGGCGCGCCGCACCTTGGCCGCTTCCGCGCTGGCCACCGGATTGACCGTCGAGGGCGCCGTCGGAATGCCCGGCCAGCGTGGCCATTTCGGCGATGCTCAACTGATCCAGGTCTTGCCGAAATAGACCTCGGCCGCGGCCGCCACGCCATAGGCTCGCTGCCCGAGGAAGATCTTGTTGACGTACAGCGAGAAGATTTCCTCCTTGCTGAATTCGGTCTCCATCAGCAGCGAAATGTAGATTTCGCTCATCTTGCGTTTCATGTCGCGCCGCGGGGTCAGGAACATGTCCCGCGCCACCTGCATGGTGATGGTGCTGGCGCCCTGGCGGATGCCGCCGGCCTTCAGATTGGCCACCGCCGCCCGCAAAATTCCCTGCCAATCGACGCCGTGATGCCTGAAAAAGCGGTCATCCTCGGTGGCCAGGAAGGCCTGGATCAGCTTCTTGGGCAACTGCTCGTAGCGCACCGGGATACGCCGCTGCTCGCCGATCGACTGGATCAGCTTGCCGTCGCGCGTATAGACGCGCAGCGGCACCTGCAGTTGAACCTCCCGCAGGCTGGCCACATCGGGCAGCGCCGGCCTCAAGTAGACATAAGCACAGACATTGGCGAACGCAATTAGCGCTATTAAGCCAACTAAAACTGCACAAATGCGCGAGATGAGAACTAGATAACGTTTGGCCACAGAAAACCGTTCTAACTTATTGCACCGGCGGATAGGGCATGCATATTACCGCCGGTTACGTGGGCATACTCATCGAAAGATGAGGACGCAAAGCCACCGATCCTCAAGGGAGCCTCATGAGGGCTGACCTCAAGAGGACAGCGGGGTTGCCAGACCAAGATTAACCAAACGCCGAGGCTGGTGCTGAGGCGGAGAGGTCTGAATCGGATGACTCGACGTCTGCCTCGAAGCTGCGAATTCGGTCGTAGGTCTCACTTTGCCGACTTGGGCGGCCCGGCGGTCATTACCGTGAGTAGCTTCACGTTCTATTTAACAGTTTCTTGCTAAGTTTGCTTGGCGTAAGCTAATCTCGTACACCAGTTTCGACCTACAAGGTATTGAGCAAAAAGGGAAAAAATTTGTGTGGTCGTTAGGAAAAAGATATCGTCCGCTTTTGGGACTTGACATAACCACCTCATCGGTGAAGCTCATCGAGCTCACGATGTCGGGTGGCCAGTATCGCGTTGAGTCGTATGCGGCGGAGCCGACGCCGCATAACGCCATCAACGAAAAGGCCATCGTCGACGCGGAAGCGGTCGGCGAGGCGATACGCCGCGCTGTGAAGCGCTCCGGCGCCAAGAGCCGGCTCGCGGCGATCGCGATCAGCGGCGACGCCGCGATCACGAAAGTGATTCAGATGCCGAAGAATCTCGGCGAGAACGAACTCGAAGGTCAGGTCGAGATGCAGGCCGACCAATACATTCCCTTCCCCATGGAAGAAGTCAGCTACGACTATCAGGTCGTGGGTCCTTCGGAAAAAGATCCGGACATGCTCGACGTGCTGCTGGTCGCGACGCGCACCGAGAACGTCGAGCAGCGCCAGGCGGCGGTGCAGGCCTCGGGACTGACCGCGCACCTCGTCGATGTCGAAGCCTTCGCGCTGGAAAACGCCTGCGCGCTGATGCGCCATCAGATGCCGGACGGCGGCCTCGACCGCACCGTCGCGGTGGTCGATTTCGGCGCCAGCAGCACGACCTTCAGCGTGCTGCGCGACATGCGCGTCATCTACACGCGCGACTTCGCCTTCGGCGGCCAGCAGCTGACCGAAGAAATCATGCGCACCTACGGCTCTGAGCATGGAAGAAGCCGGCCGCGCCAAGAAAGAAGGCGGCCTGCCCAGCAACTATCAACCCGAAGTCCTCGACCCCTTCATCGACGACATGACCCAGCAGGTCAGCCGTTCGCTGCAATTTTATCTGGCGTCCGGCAGCGGCCGCGCGCAGCCGGATCAGATATCTGATCTGCGGCGGCTGCGCCAACATTCCCGGCGTTGCCGACGTCATCTCGAGTCGCGTCGGCGTGCCGGCGGACAAGGGCGATCCGCTCGGCAACATGAAAGTGTCGTCCAAGGCCAAAGCCCAAGCAGTGGCGCGCGATGCCACCGCATTACTCACAGCCTGCGGCCTCGCGCTGCGAAGCTTCGACTAAAGAGCAGCCATGCCGCGTATCAATCTACTTCCCTGGCGCGAACAAGAACGCAAAGTCCGACGTCGCGAATTCATGGTGGCCGCTCGGCGGCGCGGCGTTTGCCGCAGTCATCTTCGTGCTGGGCGGCAAGCTCCTGTACTCGAGCTGGATCGACTCGCAGAACGCGAAGAACAATCTTCTGAAGAAGGAGATCGTCAAGCTCGATGCGCAGATCGCCGACATTCAGGATCTCGAGAATCGCAAGCAGCGCCTGGTTGCGCGCATGGAAATCATCGAGAAACTGCAGCGCAAGCGGCCCGAGATCGTGCATCTGTTCGACGAACTGGTGAAAACGGTGCCCGAGGGCATCTACCTCACGCAGATGAAGGAGACCGGCAAGAAGCTCGAGATCAAGGGCGTCGCCCAGTCGAGCACGCGCGTCTCGACCTTCATGCGCAACATCGATTCATCCGTCGTGGATGGATAACCCGCAGCTGCAGGTGGTCGAGACCAGCGAAGGACTCGCCGACCGGCGGCTCGAGCTTCACCCTCACCAGCGATGTGGTCGGCGTGGACCTGGAAAACGGCGGCGAAACAACGGTCAAGAAGGTTGCGGCGAAATGAATCTTCTGCGATCAACTTCGTACTCTCGATCCGCGCGACGTCGGCCGCTGGCCGCTGGCCGTGCGCGGCTTCTTCGTCGCCCTGGGCTTCGCCGTGGTCGCGGCGTTCGGCTGGTACATGTTCGTCTGGAACGACGACCGGCCGCTGCTGCAGAAGGCGCGAAGCGGACGAACTGGATCTGCGCGCGCAATTCGAAAACAAGCAGCAGCGCGCCGCGAACCTCGATGCCTACAAGCGCGCAGCTCGGCGAGATGGAGCGCAGCTTCGGCGCGATGCTGCGGCAATTGCCCGGCAAGACCGAGGTGCCGAATCTTCTGGTCGATATCTCGCAGACCGGGCTGGCCGCCGGCCTGCAGGAGAAGCTGTTCCAGCCCGGCAGCGAGAAGAGCAACGGCTTCTACGCCGAACTGCCGATCAAGATCAAGCTGGTGGGCACCTATCACGACTTCGGCAAGTTCGTCAGCGGCATCGCCGCGCTGCCGCGCATCGTGACGCTGCAACGACATCCAGATCACGCCGGTCGACGCCAAGGGCGGCTACGACAATTTGACCATGGACGTCACCGCCAAGACCTACCGCTACATCGAGGATCGAGGGCGGCGCGAAACCGGCTGAGAAGAAGGCGGGAGGCGCGACGTGAGAAACATATCGACCATGCGGCGCCATCGGCGTCGTGCTTGCAGCATTGATCGCGGCCGGCTGTTCCGGCGGCCAATCGGATCTGCAGAAGTGGATCGCAGACCACCAAGAAAAAGCCCGGCGGCCGCATCCAGCCGCTGCCGGAAGTGAAGCCCTACGAAACGTTTGTGTACAGCGCCGCGAATCTGCGCTCGCCGTTCCAACCGCAGGGTCCGAATCGGCCAACGGCCAGGCCAGCCTGCGGCCGAGCTCGCGGCGCAACCGCGAATTTCTGGAAGGCTTCTCGCTCGACACGCTGAAGATGGTCGGCACGTTCAAGGTGGGCAACAATTTTTACGGGCTGGTGCAATCCAAAGACGGTCTCGTGCACAAGGTTCAACCCGGCAACTACCTCGGGCAGAACGACGGCAAAGTGACGGAAATAACCGGCGGAAGAATTAGCCTCGTCGAAATCATTCCGGATGGTCTCGGCGGCTATATAGAGCGACCGGCCTCATTGGCATTGTCCGATTGAGGCCACAGGGAGAAGAAAGCATGATTAGAATTCAAGATACGAACGGCGATGATGGGCGCGATGGCGCTTCATCGCATTGGCTGCGATCAGTCTCACGGCGCGAGCCGCTGATCCGGTCAAGCTCGAGTCCATCGACGTTCAAACCCTGTCGGGTCAGCAGGTGCAGCTCAAGCTGCACCTGAGCGGTCCGGCTCCCGAGCCGCTGCCGTTCACCATCGACAAGCCGGCGCGCATCGCGTTCGACCTGCCGAATACGACCCTGGCGCTGGCGTCGCGCCGCTTCGACGTGCGTTCCGGCGGCGTCGACACCGTGGTCGCGGCCGAGGCCAACGGCCGCACGCGCCTGGTCGTGAATGTCGACAGCTTGATGCCCTACACCACCAAGGTCGACGGCAACGACATCGTCGTCACCCTGGGCCAGCAGCCGGGCGCCGACGTCGGCAAGCCCGTTGCCGCGCGCGCCAGCGCGAGCTCCGCGAGCTCGAGCAGCGGCCGCGTCGAGCGCACGATCCGCACCATCGACTTCCGGCGCGGTTCCGACGGCACCGGCCGCGTGATCGTGCAGCTCACCGACCCGCGCACGCCGGTGAACGTGCGTCAGGAAGGCAATCAAATCGTCGTCGACTTTGCCGGCACCGTGATGCCGAAGAACCTGATGCGCCGCTACGACGTCATGGATTTCGCCACCCCGGTGCAGACCGTCGACGCGGTCCGCGTCGAGGGCAGCTCGCGCCTGGTGATCAGCGCGCAGGGCGACTTCGAGCAGCTGGCCTATCAGTCCGACAACCAGTACACCGTCGAAATCAAGCCTTCGCACGAAGCGCTCGGCGGCCGAGGAAAAGAAGGAATACACCGGCGAGCGGCTGACCCTGAACTTCCAGGACATCGACGTGCGCTCGGTGTTGCAGCTGCTGGCGGATACCAGCGGCCAGAACATCGTGGTCAGCGATTCGGTCACCGGCAATCTGACGCTGCGCCTGCAGAACGTGCCCTGGGATCAGGCGCTCGACATCGTGCTGCGCACCAAGGGACTGGACAAGCGCCGCCAGGACAACGTCATCATCATCGGTCCGACCGAGGAACTCGCGACCCGCGAAAAGGCGGAGCTCGCCGCGCACAAAGAAGTGCAGGAACTGTCGCCGATCCGCACCGAATTCATGCAGGTCAACTACGCCAAGGTCACGGATCTGGCGAAATTGATCAAGACCACGCAGCAGCCAAGGATTCCATGCTCTCGCCGCGCGGCATCGTTGTCGATCGACGAGCGCACCAACACCCTGCTGGTGCAGGACACCGCGGACAATCTGGCGGACATCCGCCGCCTGGTGCAAACCTTGGACGTGCCCGTGCAGGCAGGTGCTGATCGAAGCGCGCATCGTGATCGTCAGCGACACCTTCGAACGCGACCTGGGCGTACGCTTCGGCGTCACCAGCGCGCAATCCACGTGCACAACGGCCTGCTTGCCGTGACCGGCAACGGCGTCGGCGCGGACACCATCGTTCAATCCGCGATCACCAACCTGCAGGAAGCACTTCGCCGTTCCCGGTCACCACGCCGGCACTGGACAATCGCTACATGGTCAATCTGCCGGCCGCGAACACCAACGGCAGCATCGGCATCTCGCTTGCTGGCCGGCAGCACGCTGGTCGACCTGGAATTGTCGGCGGCGCAGAACGAAGGCAAGAGCGAGACCATCTCCTCGCCGCGCGTCATCACGGCGAATCAGAAGCAGGCCACGATCATGCAGGGCGTCGAAATTCCCTACCAGGAATCGGCATCGAGCGGCGCCACGACCACCCAATTCAAGAATGCGGTGCTGTAGCTCAAGGTGACGCCGCTGATCACGCCCGACAATCGCGTGATCCTGGATCTCGACGTCTCGGACGATTCGGTCGGCCAACAGGTGACCAGCGCCACCGGCGGCAGCGTACCCTCGATCGACACCCGCGAGATCATCACTCAGGTGCTGGTCAACGACGGCCAGACCGTGGTTCTCGGCGGCATTCTCGATACCACCAAGAGCCAGGCCGCCAACAAGGTGCCCTTCCTCGCCGATATCCCCATCCTCGGCTATCTCTTCAAGAGCACGACGGATATCAACAACAAGACCGAGCTGTTGATCTTCATCACGCCGAAGATATTGCGTGAGGGATCGAACCTGTACTGATCGGTTGCGCGCATCGATGACGGGGGCGCCCTCTGGGCGCCCCATTCTTTAGCGGCGGACAAGACGAGCGTGCGCGGCCACGGGGCTCCGCTATGATCCGCGTACCATGCTCACCAAGCGCAATATCTTTCTGATCGGGCCGATGGGCTCCGGTAAGACGGCGGTGGGGCGGCATCTGGCGCGCCTGTTTCATTTCACCTTCCATGACAGCGACGCGGACATCGAGGCGAAAACCGGCGTGGATATCCCGTTCATTTTCGAGAAGGAAGGGGAGGCGGGTTTTCGGATCCGCGAGAGCGAATCGATCGAGCGGCTGACGCGCCTGGAGTCCATCGTGCTGGCCACCGGCGGCGGCGCCGTGATCGACCGCCGAGAACCGCCGCGCTCTCGCGGAACGCGGCGTCGTGGTATATCTTGCGACCTCCATCGATCAACAGATCGAGCGCACCCGGCATGCGCGGCATCGGCCGCTGCTGCAACGACACCGACCCGGAAGAAAAGCTCAAGGAACTGATGCAGCGCCGAGCGGCTCTGTATGCGGAGATCGCCGACCTGACGGTGTCGCACGGACGGACGCCGGGTGCAGCTGGTGGCGGAGGACATTCACCAAGAGCTGCGCCGGACGCAGATACCATAACTGTCCGTATAATCAACACCGTGCAAACGCTTCAGGTAGAACTCGGGCAATCACGCTATCCCATTACGATCGGTTCGGGGCTGCTGAGCGATCGCGAATTCCTGGATGCGCAGATCCCCGGCCGCGATTTGTTGATCGTGACCAATACGACGGTGGCCAAACTGTATCTGGCGAAGCTCACCGGGAGCTTTGCGCAACGGCGCATCGCCGAATGCATTCTGCCCGACGGTGAACAGCACAAGACACTGCAGACCGCCGGGTGGGTGTTCGACGCCCTGGTCGCAAACAAAATGAATCGCGACGCGACCGTGCTGGCCCTGGGCGGCGGCGTGGTCGGCGACATCGCGGGCTTTGCGGCCGCCTGCTATCAGCGCGGCATCGGCTACGTGCAAATTCCGACGACCCTGCTGGCCCAGGTCGATTCCTCGGTGGGCGGCAAGACCGGAGTGAATCATCCCGGGCGGCAAGAATCTGATCGGCGCCTTCTATCAGCCGCGCGCCGTCATCGCCGACACCGATGTGCTGGCGACGCCTGCCGGACCGGGAACTGCAAGTCCGGGCTGGCCGAGGTGATCAAGTACGGCTGCGTATGGGATCCGCTGCTGTTCGAATGGCTGGACCGCAACATGGCGAAGCTGCTTGCCCGGGATGCCGGAGGCGCTGACCTATGCGATCGGCCGGTCCTGCGAGATCAAGGCCATCGTGGTCGCGCGCGACGAGCGCGAGCATGATTTGCGCGCGATCTTGAACTTCGGCCACACCTTCGGCCACGCCATCGAGGCCGCGACGGCCTACGAGACCTACCTGCACGGCGAAGCGGTGGGCCTGGGCATGCTCATTGCCGCAGACCTGTCGCACCGCCTTGGGATGATCGACGCCGCCGTCCTCGACGCGTCTGCGCGACATCGTGGCGCGCACCGGATTGCCGACCGAGGTGCCGCGCATCGGCGCCGCCAAGGCGTTTGAACTGATGCAGATGGACAAGAAGGTGCTGGGCGGCACCGTGCGTCTGGTGCTGCTCGAAAAACTCGGCCGCGCCATCGTCACGGCCCAGTACCCGGGCGCGGCGCTCGAGGCCACCCTCGCCGAGCATTTTCGAATGAACGGACTCGCGCCCTACGCCGCGCTCATGCGGAACATTCGCGCGGACGGCGCCATCCCGAGCCCGCTCCCGAGTACCGATCGGAATATCAGCGCGATCGCGACCGCATCGTTCATTCCACGGCGTTTCGCCGGTTGGTCTACAAGACCCAGGTGTTCGTCAATCACGAAGGCGATCTGTACCGGACCCGGCTGACGCATTCGCTCGAAGTCGCGCAGATTGCGCGCACGATTGCGCGCGCGCTGCGGCTGAACGAGGAACTGTCCGAGGCCATCTGCCTCGCCCACGATCTCGGGCATACGCCGTTCGGCCACGCGGGCCAGGATGCGCTCAACGATTGCATGATGGATTTCGGCGGTTTCGAACACAACCTGCAATCGCTGCGCGTGGTCGACGAACTCGAGGAGCACTACGCGGAATTCGACGGCTTGAATCTGACCTTCGAATGCCGCGAGGGAATCCTCAAGCACTGCTCCTACAACAACGCGATCCAGCTCGGCGACGTGGGCGAGCGCTTCATCAATCGTCAGCAGCCGGGACTGGAGGCGCAGCTGGCGAACTTCGCCGACGAAATCGCCTACAACAATCACGACGTCGAGGACGGCATACGCGCCGGCCTCATCAGCGTGGAGCAATTGCTCGAAGTGCCGCTATTCCGCGGCTATCACGACGAGGTGCTGCGCAAAATACCCGGCGCTCGGCGGCCGCCGGCTGGTCTACGAGATCCTGCGCCGCATGATCAATCATCTGGTCAGCGACCTGATCGATTCATCGGCGGCGCGCCTGAGCGTCTCGGGCGTGCGCTCGATCGCCGAGGTCCGGGCGCATCCCAAGGCCTTGATCGGCTTCAGCGATGCGACACGCGAGTCGAATCACGCGCTGAAGACTTTCCTGCGCGAACATCTCTACAAGCACTACAAGGTGCGGCGCATGACCGCCAAGGCGCGCCGCGTCGTGCGCGATCTGTTCGACGCATTTTTCAACGACCCCGCCCTGATGCCCGACGAACACGAAGCGCGCACGCGCCTTGGAACTGGTGCAGGGGCCGGCCGGCCGCGCGCGCGCGGTGGCCGACTACATTGCCGGCATGACCGATCGCTACGCCATTCTCGAGCACCGCCGGCTGTTCGACCCGAGCGAGCGACACGTGAGCGAAGAGCACCCTCCTGAAGAACGATCTGCTGCTGCGCGCCCTGCTGCGCGAGCCGACGCCGCGCCGGCCGATCTGGCTGATGCGCCAGGCGGGCCGCTATCTGCCCGAGTATCGCGCGACACGCGCGCGCGCCGGCGGTTTCCTGGAGATGTGCACCAATCCCGAGATTGCCTGCGAAATCACGCTGCAGCCGGTCGAATCGATTTCCGCTCGACGCCGCGATCCTGTTTTCGGACATCCTGACGATTCCGCACGCGATGAATCTGGGATTGGAATTCGAGGCGGGCGAGGGTCCGAAGTTCGAGCGGCCGGTCCGCACGCCCGCCGATATCGACAAGCTGGCCGTGCCGGATCCGGGCAGGGAACTCAAGTACGTGATCGATGCGGTTGCGCTGGTGCGCCGCGAACTGCACGGCCGGGTGCCGCTCATCGGCTTCGCCGGCAGCCCGTGGACGGTGGCGACCTACATGGTGGAGGGCGGCGGCAGCAAGACCTTCGGGCATATCAAACGCATGATGTACGAGTCGCCGCGCGAGCTGCACCGCCTGCTCGAAGTGCTGGCCAAGGCAACCATCCTGTATTTGAATGCGCAAATCGCCGCCGGCGCGCAGGCCGTCATGCTGTTCGACACCTGGGGCGGTGTGCTGACGCCGGCGCAGTACGAGGAATTCTCCCTGCGCCACATGGCGCAGGTGATCGACGCGTTGACGCGAAAATCCGAGGGACGCCGGGTGCCCAACATCGTGTTCACCAAGGGCGGCGGCGCCTGGCTGGCAAAAATCGCCGCCATCGGCTGCGATGCCGTCGGCGTCGATTGGACCACCGACCTGAGCGACGGCCCGCGCGGCGGTGGGCGGACGAGTGGCCGCTGCAGGGCAATCTCGATCCTTCGGCGCTGTTCGCGCCGCCCGATACCTTGCGCGCGGAGGCGTTGCGGGTGCTGCGAGAGCTACGGCGCGGGCACCGGGCATGTTTTCAATCTGGGCCACGGCATCACGCCGGACGTCGATCCGGAGCGCGTCGCGCTGCTGGTCGAGACGGTGCAGGGCTATCAAGTATATCCTAGCGAGCCTGCGGGCGGCGCGCTTGCGCAAGCTCATCGCGCAGCGCGCGGCGCAAAATCTTGCCCACGTTGGTCTTGGGCAGCTCGCTGCGAAAGTACACGTGCTTCGGCACCTTGTAGCCGGTCAGCTCGGTGCGGCAGAACGCGATCAGTGCCTCGGCGGTGAGGTTCGGGTCCTTCTTCACCACGAACAGCGCGACCACTTCGCCGGAACTCTCGTCCGGCTGCGCGACCGCGGCGACTTCCAGCACGCCGGGATGCTCGGCGGCGACGCCTTCGACTTCATTCGGATATACGTTGAAGCCTGACACCAGGATCATGTCTTTCTTGCGATCCTCGATGAACACGAAGCCTTCCGCATCCATGCGGCCGATGTCGCCGGTGCGCAGCCAGTCGCCGAACATCACATTCTCGGTCTCGTCGGGACGGTTCCAATAGCCGCGCATCACCTGTGGTCCGAATACGCAGATCTCGCCGACGTCGTTCACGGCCAATTCCTTGCCCGCATCATCGCGGATGGAAATGTCGGTCGAGGAAACGGGCAGGCCGATCGAACCGTTGAACGGCAGGCCGATGGGATTGGCGGTGGCCACCGGCGAGGTTTCCGTCAGCCCCCATCCTTGTGAAACGGTGTTTCCCGTCACTTCCTTCCAGCGAGCAGCCACCACGGACTGCACCGCCATTCCGCCGGCGAAAGTAACCCGCAGTCGCGCTGAAGTCCACCGTGTCGAATCCGGGCGTGTGCAGCAGGGCGTTGAACAGGGTGTTGACCCCGCTGATGAAATTGAATTTGTATTTCTTCAGTTCAGCCACGAACCCGGGGAAGTCGCGCGGATTGGTGATCAGGACATTGCGGGCGCCCAGCGGCAGGAACGCCAGGCAATTACTGGTGAGCGCAAAGATGTGATACAGCGGCAGCGCGGTGATCACGACCCGGCCGCCGCCTGCCTGCAGCGCCGGTTTTATCCACGCCATGGCCTGCAGCAGATTGGCCACCATGTTGCGGTGGGTGAGAACGGCGGCCTTGGCGACGCCGGTGGTGCCGCCGGTGTACTGCAGGAAGGCGATGTCGTCGTGCCCCAGCGTCGACCGGCTGCAATTTGAGTCCGAGGCCGGTTCCGAGCGCGCTCTTGAAGGACAGCGATCCGGGCATTTTCCAGCGCGGCACTTGCTTGCGCACATGACGCAGCACGAAGTTCACGATGAATCCCTTCGGAGATGCCCAACAGATCGCCGATGCCCGTCACCAGCACCTTCTTCAGGTCGGTGCGCGCCAACACCTGCTCCAGCACATGCGCGAAATTCTCGACGATCACGATGGCCTTCGCACCGGAATCCTTCAGCTGATGTTCGAGTTCGCGCGGCGTGTACAGCGGATTGGTGTTGACCACCACCATGCCGGCGCGCAGTACGCCGAAGAGTGCGATCGGATACTGCAATATATTGGGCATCATCAATGCCACCCGGTCGCCCTTGGCCAGACCGGACTTGTGCTGCAGCCACGCGGCGAACGCGCGGCTGAGTTCGTCGAGTTGGGCGTAGGTCAGGGTCGCGCCCATGTTGGTGAATGAAGGCAACGGACGGTGAGTGACGAACGCCTCCTCAATCACATCCTTGAGCGAGGCGTAGGTGTCAGGGTCGATGTCCGCCGGTACCCCAGGCGGGTATTGATTCAGCCAATTTCGGTCCAAGCGCTTGCCTCTTAGGTTTCGCGTGTCGTGTATAGCATCCGATCGGCATACCGGCAACGTCCTGCGTCCCATCGATGTTGGGATAGGCAAGAGCCGGGGCTCGGCGCAGACTCGGCAAATGAAGTTGCGATTAGCGAGAAATTGCCGATGGCTGTTCCTCGGCGCGAGCATTGTTTTGTCCGGCTGCGTGGTGGGAAGCGGACCGTGTCTGTGGCTGCAGGTGAAGCACACGTTTACCGGTCAACTGCACTTTCGCGAATTTCCCGGCAAAGGCGGCATGGACACCGTGGCCATACTGGCTCTGGACAAGACCGAGTACGTCTATGCGCCGCCGCAAAGCTTTCAGTGTCTGGCGGCGAACGACGTGCAGCTGGTGGGAGTCTCGGAATTTCCGCGGGACGTCGGCGAGAATTCTCATATCATCGTCGAGGGCGAGGTGCTGCAGGGCGTCGGGGATGGTCAGCACACGCCCCTGGTGATCAAGGTGATCAGCGTGGCGCCGGTCCGGCCGGCGCAGTGAACTCTGCCTGCGGTGCATTCAGCGTAAATCGGTCTACAATTCGCCCACGGATCAAAACTAGAGGGGAGTGGAATGATCATGGTGAAAAGCACGACTCTTGCCGGCCTGATGGCGGCACCTTTGCTGGTATTCGCACTGGCCCATGCCCGCCCAGGCGGACTCGACTCCGACCACTTGCAAGGATGGAACAACCACCACGTCGACGGGCAAGGGTACCTGCAGCGGTCACGGCGGTATTCAGAAGGCTGCCCCCGCCGCGGCGCCTGCGGCAGCGCCGGCCGCAGCAGCCCCCGCAGCACCCGCCAAAGCGCCTGCGCCGCCCGCGGGCGGCGCGACGAGCACCTGCGCCGACGGCACGACCAGCACCTCCACCGGGAAGGGAACGTGCAGCGGTCATGGCGGCGTTCAGAAGGCTTCCGCCGCCAAACCGGCAACTGCCGCAGCGCCGGCCCCGGCAGCCGCCAAAACCGCGCCGCGCGACCCCCGCGGCGGCTACGGCAGCGGCGCCAGCGGCCCAACCTAAGCCGGCCGGCAACACCGATCCGACCGGCGCTTCGGCCAAGTGCAAGGACGGGACTTATTCGAAGTCGACACACCGCAGCGGGACTTGCTCGAGTCACGGCGGAGTGGACACCTGGTTGAACGCTCCCGCGCAATAGCGGTCATTGCGCAAGCATGGGCGGGCAATCGATTGCCCGCCCTGTTTATTTGCGCAGCAGCGGCTTCAGCGCGGGCCAGACGTTGTCGAGCAGAATGGGCTGCCCGAGCGCGTTCGGGTGAATTTCGTCGCCCTGCATCAACTTCGGCGACAAGGCGATGTCATTGAGCAGGAATGGCACCAACGGTAGTTTCTTATCGTTTGCCAATTCGCTGAAAGTTAAGCGAAATTGTTCCGTGTATTCAGGCCCATAGTTGGGCGGCATCCGCATTCCGAGCAACACGACCTTGGCGCCGGCCGCCGATGCCGACTCGATCATTGCCTTAAGATTGGCGCGCATTTGCGAGATCGGCAGGGCGCGCAATCCATCGTTGCCGCCCAATTCGAGAATGACGATCGTGGGGTGATGAACCTCGAGTGCGCGCGGCAGGCGCGCCAGTCCCCCCGCGGTGGTTTCGCCGCTGACACTGGCGTTGACGACCTGGTATCCGTACCCTTGCGTTCTTGAGCCTCGTCTTGAGCAATTCCACCCAGCCTTGTTCTACGTGATCCAAGCCGTAGCCGGCGCTGATGCTATCGCCGAACACGAGAATCACCGGCGTCTCCGGCCATGGCCGGAGGAACCGGCAACCATCAACACGAACAGGGCAAGAAACCGTTTCACGAGCGCTCCTGATGCAAGAACAAATCGTTCTCGAAGCCAAGAATGTATCAAAGACCGTGGCAAGTCCCGCGGGCGCCCTGACCATTCTCGCCGATGTCAGCCTTAACTGTGCGAACCGGCGAGACTCTGGCCATCGTCGGCGCTTCGGGCGCCGGTAAGTCCACGTTGTTGGCGTTGCTCGCGGGCCTCGATTCACCGAGCACCGGACGCGTGCTGATCGCCGGCGTCGATCTCACGGAACTCGATGAAGACGGCCGGGCCGCAATTCGCGGCAAGCATGTGGGATTCGTGTTCCAGTCGTTTCATCTGATTCCTTCCCTCACCGCCATTGAAAACGTCATGCTGCCGCTCGAACTGCGCGGCCGGCGCGATGCGCGGCAAGCGGCGGAGGCGGCGTTGGAGCAGGTGGGTTTGACGCCGCGATCGGCGCATTATCCGAAGCAATTGTCGGGCGGCGAGCAGCAGCGCGTTGCCATTGCGCGCGCGTTCGTGACGCAACCGGCGGTGTTGTTCGCCGATGAACCCACGGGCAATCTGGACACCGCCACCGGGCAGCGCATCACCGATCTCTTGTTCGAACTCAATCGCGCGCGCTCCGGCACGCTGGTGCTGGTCACGCACGACCGAACGTTGGCCGGCCGCTGCGACAGGATGCTGGAACTCGATGCCGGACACACCGTGAATACGGGACGCGCGGTGAACTGATGCAAGCCCTGCGATTCGCGTTACGCAACCTTTGGCGCGACTTGAAGTCCGGCGAGCTCTCGGTACTGCTGCTGGCCCTGATGGTGGCGGTTCTGTCGCTGACCGCGGTCGGCTTCTTCACCAGCCGCATTTCGCAGGGAGTGCGCGCGCAGGCGGCCGAAGTGCTCGCGGCGGATCTGCGCCTGGAGTCGCCGACTCCCCTGCCGGCGCATTATTTCGCCGATGCGGCCAGGCTCGGCCTGCGCAGCGCGCAGGTGCTCTCCTTTCCCACCGCGATTTTCAGCGGCGATCTGAGCCAGCTGGCGGCGCTCAATGCGGTGACCGCGAACTATCCGCTGCGCGGCCACGTGCGCATCGCGGACGAGCCGTTCGGGGCGGCGCGAACCACCGATAGAATACCCGGTCGCGGCGAGGTATGGATCGATGCACGCATCATCGCGCAGTTGAAACTGTCGCTGGGCACGACCCTGCGCATCGGCGCCGCCTCATTTCGCGTCACCGAGGTACTCGACTACCGCCCGGATCAGGGCACCGGATTCGTCAATCTCGCGCCCGCGGCTCTGCATCAACTACGACGATATCGGCGCCACCCAGCTCATACAGCCCGGCAGCCGGGCCACCTATGCCGCCCTGTTCGCCGGCACCCCGGCAGCCGTCGCCGACTTTCGCGAATACGTTGAACAAAACGAAAGCGCCCGGCGAACGCCTGCGCGATGTCGAGGAATCCAGCCGTCAACTGAATTCCGCCATCGACCGCGCCAGCCGCTTCCTGAATCTCGCGAGTCTGGCGTCCGTACTGCTTGCCGCGGTGGCGGTGGCCATGGGCGCGCGGCGCTACGCCTCGCGACATATCGACGCCGTGGCGCTGATGAAGTGCATGGGCGCAGCGCAAGGCTTCGTGCTGTCGATTTCCATCATCGAGCTGACGCCTGCTGGCGGTGATCGCGGTGGTCATCGGGAGCGCGCTGGGCTATCTCGCGCAATCGGGTTTGGTGTGGCTGCTCAGAGAGCCTGATACCGCAGCGAACTTCCCGCCGCCTCATCTGGCGCCGCTGCCGATCGCGCTGGTGACGGTGCTGGCCATGCTCATCGGCTTTGCGCTGCCGCCCTTGCTGCAATTGAAGAACACGCCGCCGGCGCGGGTGTTGCGCAAGACCGTGACGGCGCCGCCGCTGCGCTACGGCGTGAGCTACCTTTTGGCGCTCGCGGCATTGTGCGCGATTCTCTGGAGCATGGTGCGGGACACCGAACTGGTGTTCAGCGTCCTGGCCGGCGTGCTGGGCGTCGGCGTGGTGCTGACATTGGCGGGCTTTGGCCTGGTGCGCCTGACCAGCCGGCTTGCGCGGCGGCGTCGGCGTGGCGTGGCGCTACGGCCTCGCCAATGTGTCGCGCCGCGGCAGCGGCAGCGTGGTGCAGATCGTGGCCTTCGGCCTGGGGTTGATGGTGCTTTTGCTGCTGGCCGTGGTTCGCGGCGATCTGCTGGCCGACTGGCGGCGCAGCCTGCCCGCCGATGTGCCGAATAATTTCCTGGTGAACATCCGCCCCGAGCAGCGCGCGGCACTGCAGGAGTTTTTGCAATCGCACGGCTTCGGCTCGCCGCAGATGTATCCCATGGTGCGCGCGCGCATCACCGCCATCAATGGAGATTCCGCGCAGTCGCTGAAGTTGCGCGGCGACGTCGCCCGGGGCTATGTGGAACGCGAGCAGAATCTGACCTGGTCGGCGAACATCATGGAAGACAATCAATTGATCGCCGGCAGCTGGTGGACGAGCTGCCGATGCGGGCAAGCCGCTGGTTTCCATTTCGTCCGAGTACGCCGAGGCGCTGCATCTGAAGCTCGGCGACCAACTCAGCTTCGATGTGGCGGGCGAACCGCTGACGGCGAAGGTGACCAGCATCCGAAAAATACGCTGGGACAGTTTCAGGCCGAATTTCTTCCTGGTGTTTCCGCCCGGTCTTCTCGACGGTGCCGCCGGCACCTACATGACCAGCCTTTATCTGACGCAGGCACAGCGCCCGTCGCTCATCGATCTGGTGCGCCAGTTTCCGACGATTTCCGTCTTCGACGTCGATGCCATCCTCAAGCAGATCCGCGAGCATCATGGATCGCGCGTCGCTCGCCGTGCAATACGTTTTCCTGTTCACGCTGGCGGCCGGAATCGTCGTGCTGCTGGCGGCGGTGCAATCGACGCGCGACGAGCGGCGCTACGAAAGCGCCATGCTGCGCACCTTGGGCGCGAGCCGCGGTACCGTGCTGCAGGGCGTCGCGGCGGAATTTTCGGCGCTCGGGTTTCTCTCCGGCACCCTGGCTGCCTTTGGCGCCACGGGGGTGGGCTGGATATTGGCGCGCAGGCTGTTTTCGCTCGAATACACCCTCGACCCCTGGTTGTGGGTGAGCGGCCTGGTATGCGGCACGATTCTGGTGGGATTGAGCGGAACACTGGCGACGCGCAGCGTGGTCAACACGCCGCCCATTGTGACGCTGCGCGACGAGTGAGCCGGTCGCACTTCGACCTTCGAGTATCAGCCAGCCGATGGCAATCGGGATGCCGCGCGGCGGCAACGCTTCGAGGCGCACGGTGTAAATGCCGGTGGCCAGACCGGTGGAATTCAAGGTCAAGCGCAAATTCGCCGTTTGAATCCTTGAGCAGGTTGTTGAGTATCAGCGCCCGCCCCTGATCCTGCTTGTCGACGATCATGCGAAATTCATTCAACTTCTGGGTGTAGCCCATGTCGATGTACACGTCCATCAGCAGCGGCTGCGGTGCTGTTGACACTGATCGCGCGCGCGGTCGATTCCGGCCGCATGATCCGGAGTGATGTGCAGCACGCTCTCTTTCGCCGGCTGCACCAGCGTGCCCTGTGTCATCACGCGCTTGGTGTCTTCGAGCTTCGATTGCAGCAACGCATATTTCCCAATCAGAACCCAACAGGCCACCAGGCAGACGAACGCGGCGGCGCCCAAGCCGATCAAAATGTAAATGCTCTTCCACCAGGGAGCCTGCGGTTCACCCAGGTCCTGCGGCTTGCCGCTGGCTTCCAACAGTTTCAAGGTGGTGTGCGCGCGTTCCGTGAGCTTCAGTTGGTCCAGGTAGTCGGGATGCGCGCGGCACCAATTTTCGAGATCACGGGCGCCCTTGAACGGCAGCTTGTTGTCCAGGTAGCGTTCTATGAGCTTGTGATCTTCGATAAATTTCCGATCGAAGCGGGGCGGCAGAGGCCCGGGTTTTGCGGGCGCGGGTCTCGCGGCGGACACTGCCTTTTCAGGCGGCGCGGATTTTCCTTCGGTTAGGGTGCGGGCGTTCACGGCAAAGCTTTCCTTAGTAGGGCATTTTGCCGGGTCCCAAGCGGGCAATATGTGAAATGCCGCGCATATCGCGCGGCCGCTTGAGCTAGCTTGAGACGGACATCACGATTTACCCGCGCGCGAGCTGTCCAGCTCCGCGAGAATCGCATCCCGCTGCGCCGCCGTCAGTCGCCGCCAGTCGATTTTCGCGCCGCCCGCCAGGCGCAGCTGCTTATCGTCCATGCGGCGAATCAGACCTCGGCGAGCGCGCCAATGCGCGGGCAAATCATGCGTGCGC
This sequence comes from uncultured Gammaproteobacteria bacterium, assembly GCA_963831765.1. Taxonomy (GTDB): domain Bacteria; phylum Pseudomonadota; class Gammaproteobacteria; order Steroidobacterales; family Steroidobacteraceae; genus Bog-1198. The sequence goes on along the minus strand of CAWHRH010000003.1, from coordinate 2,170,125 downwards.
CCGCTGCGCAGCAGATCGAGAACGGCGCGGATGACCTGTGAATTGTTGGCGAGGTTGCCGTGCAACTCCGCGACGAAGTAGGACTTGAGCTTGGGCTGGCGCGCCGAAATCAGCGACACGGTCCCGTCGCCGTTCTTGCTCATCGTGTACTCGAATCCCGAAGGCGTGCGGCGCACACCGACCACCGTCTCCTGATTGACGCCGATCACATGAACCATGCGTGAATCCACGGGCGCCAGGCACTTGCGCGCCACCGCCGCCTGATTCAGCAGCTCTGCATTTGGCTGGGGTCCGTGCTTGGGCCAGGCGGCCGGATCCGTGAGATTGAGGCGGCCCGAGCGGTGCACCGGCAGCATGTGATAAATCCCCGGAAAGGTGCCGAAGACCTTTTTGGCGAGATACTCGGCGGAATGCTTGCGGTCGAGCGCTGCCATCTTGCGCATGAAGGGATAGGTGGCGCGCAGCGTTTGCACCGAAGCAAACGAGCCTCCATTGGGCGTCCCCAGCATGATCAGCTTGCGGATCAGGCGCCGAGGCAGGATGCGCGCTGCGGCGCGGGCGACCAGACCGCCCATGCTATGTGCGACGAGATTGACGGGCTTGTCGGCGGCGGCAATTCGCGAGGCAAGCTGCGCACCCAGTTCATCGAGCCCCAACCGCCAGTCGTAGGGATGAAAAGAGGCGTCGTAGCCATGAATTCGCAGCTGCAGTTTCAACTTCGCGTAGGTGAACAGCAGCACCCCCATCGCCCGCAATTCTTTCGTGTCGGGCAAGGACAGATCTGCCAGGCGTCCTGTGGAAATTTTCATGGGATCGATCCACAACACGCCGGAGGGGCCGTGACCCAGTTTCGAACCCATGATTCCGGGGAGCACCAATACGCGCGGACCGGCGGGTTTCGGGGACTTCTTCGCGGCAACCGCGAGCAGCGCCAACTCCGCATAGGCGGTTGCGCCGAAGTATTCGCTCAAGCTGGAGCGATGATTGCCATCGGCCAGGGCCTTCAGCACCGTGTCGTCGTCTGCCCGAAATGCCCAATCCGCGTCAGCAGGTCGAGACAAGTGCACTCCTAACTTTTTTTGGCCATGACGTCGTCCACCACATCGCAAATCGCCGCGATCGCGGCGGTGCGAGTGCTGGACTTGCGCCATACGGCGCCGACGGTGCGCGTCGGCGCCGGCTTGCCGAATTGCCGGATCGTCAGTCCGCGCTGCGAGCCGAAAGGCGATTCCACCGCCAGTTCCGGCAGCAGCGTGAATCCTAAGCCCGCGACCACCATCTGGCGCAGTGTCTCCAGGCTGGTCGCCCGAAAGTCCTCCGCCTCGCGCACGTCGACCCGGCTGCAGACCTCCAGCGCCTGATCGCGCAGACAATGGCCGTCCTCCAGCAGCAGCAGGGTCTGCCCCTTGAGATCCGGCCACCTTGATGGTCGATTTGGCAGCCAGCGGATGATGGTTGGGCAGCGCCACCGTGAATGCCTCTTCGTACAGCGCGCGCGACTCGACGCCGTCCTGCATGCACCGGCAGCGCCATGATGCCCAGATCGATTTCACCGTCGCGCAGGCGCTTCAGCAGCGGCTCGGTTTGGTATTCGTAGAGCATGAGTCCCAGATGCGGCATGGTCTTTGCGTATCTTCTGCATGACGCGCGGCAACAAATACGGGCCGATGGTGGGAATCAGCGCCACCTTGAGCTTGCCGGCGAAAGGATCGGTGTTGCTGCGGGCCAGCGCGACGATTTCGTCGCCCTCATCCAGCATGCGACGGGCGCGCACCACGATCTGCCTGCCCACTTCGGTGAGCTGCACGTTCTTCGGCTGGCGCTCGACCAGTTTGACGCCGAGATACTCCTCGAGCTTTTTCAGCTGCGCCGAGAGGGTCGGCTGGCTCACGAAGGTACGCTCGGCCGCCTTGCCGAAATGACCGGTGTCGGCCAGCGCCACCAGATACTTTAAGATCCTTGAGATTCATGGCGGAACACCCAGCGCTCGGCGTCAATTCATCACGATAGACAAAGTCTATCAAATTAATCATTACAATCAATGTGAATGATAGGGCACGCGCTGCTATGATGGCGATCAGATTCAAAACCCGCTGAGGAGTTCTCCATGTCCCTGATCAATACCGAAATCAAGCCATTCAAGGCGACGGCCTATCACAACGGCAAGTTCGTGCCGGTGACCAACGAAAGCCTCAAGGGCAAGTGGTCCGTGTTCGTGTTCTATCCCGCCGACTTCACCTTCGTGTGCCCGACCGAACTCGGCGATCTCGCCGACAACTACGCCGAATTCAAGAAGCTGGGCGTGGAAGTCTACGGCGTGTCCACCGATACGCATTTCGCGCACAAGGCGTGGCATGACACCTCGGACACGATCAAGAAGGTGCAGTACCCGCTGGTCGGCGATCCGACTGCCGACGCTGGCGCGCAATTTCGAAGTGCTGATCGAGGACGGACGGTCTCGCCTATCGCGGCACCTTCGTCATCGATCCCGAAGGCAAGATCAAGATCATGGAAGTGCACGACAACGGCATCGGCCGCGACGCCAAGGAGCTGCTGCGCAAGGTGAAGGCCGCGCAATACGTCGCCTCGCATCCGGGCGAAGTGTGCCCGGCGAAGTGGACGCCCGGCGACAGCACTCTGAAGCCCTCGTTGGATCTGGTCGGCAAGATCTGAGGCGCCATGCTCGACGCCAACTCTCAAGACGCAGTTGAAGGGTTACCTGGAGCGGATCTCGCAGCCGGTGGAAATCGTCGCTTCCGTGGACGACGGCGACAAATCGCGGGAAATGCTCGAGCTGCTGAACGACATCGAGTCGCTGTCGGGCCTGGTCAAGATCGCCGCACGCGACGAGACGAAGACCGCAGCGCATGAAGCCGTCGTTCGCGCTGCGCCGGCCGGGCGCCGAGCCGCGCGTGCGCTTCGCCGGCATGCCGATGGGCCATGAATTCACCTCCCTGGTGCTGGCGCTGCTGCAGACCGGCGGCTATCCGCCGAAAATCGACGAAGCCGTGGTCGAGCAGATCAAGAGCCTCGACGGCGAATTCAACTTCGAGACCTTCGTCTCGCTGACCTGCCAGAGCTGTCCGGACGTGGTGCAGGCGCTGAACGCGATGGCGGCGCTGAATCCGAAGATTCGCCACACCATGATCGACGGCGCCGTGTTCCAGGAAGAAGTCGCGCGGCGCGAGGTGATGGCGGTGCCGGCCGTGTTCCTGAACGGCAAGCCCTTCGGCCAGGGCCGCATGGAGCTTGCCGGAGATCCTCCACAAGCTGGACGCCGGCGCGGCGAAGCGCGAGGCCGCCGACATTCAATGCCAAGGCGCCCTTCGATGTGCTCGTGGTCGGGCGGCGGCCCCGCCGGCGCGGCGGCGGCGATCTACGCCGCGCGCAAGGGCATCCGCACCGGCATCGCCGCGGAGCGCCTCGGCGGTCAGTTGCTCGATACGCGTGGGCATCGAGAACTTCATTTCGGTCAAGGAGACCGAGGGCCACAAACTGGCGCTCGGGTCTCGAACAGCACGTCGACGACCTACGATGTGGACGTGATGAATCTGCAGCGCGCGGAAGGCTTGGTTCCGGGCGATCTCATCGAAGTGAAGCTGGCGGGCGGCGCGTCGCTGAAGGCCAGATCCGTGATCATCGCAACCGGCGCGCGCTGGCGCGAAATCAACGTGCCGGGCGAGCGCGAATATCGCAACCGCGGCGTTGCCTACTGTCCGCATTGCGACGGTCCTTTGTTCAAGGGCAAGCGGGTTGCCGTGATCGGCGGCGGCAATTCCGGGGTCGAGGCCGCCATCGATCTGGCGGGACTGGTCAGTCACGTCACCCTGATCGAATTCGATCCGCAGCTGCGTGCCGACGCGGTGTTGATTCGCCAAGCTGCAGAGCCTATCGAATGTGACCGTGATCACCGACGCGCAAACCACGGAGGTGGTCGGCGACGGGCAGCGCGTCGTGGGCTTGAAGTACAAGGATCGCACCGGCGGCGAGATGCATGACGTCGAGCTCGCCGGGCGTGTTCGTGCAAATCGGCCTGGTGCCCAACACCGACTGGCTGAAGGGTACGGTGAAGCTCTCGCCGCGCGGTGAAGTGGAAGTCGATGCGCGTGGACAGACCTCGGTGCCGGGCGTGTTCGCGGCGGGGGACTGCACCGTCGTGCCCTACAAGCAAATCGTCATTGCGATGGGCGAAGGCGCGAAGGCGTCGCTTGAGTGCCTTCGATCATCTCATTCGCTCGCCCCTGTCAGCCGCCGCGTAAGAGCATGGCGGAAACTGCGCCCTCTCCGCAGATTCTCCGCCGGCGTCGTGGTGGTGAACATGGCGGCCCGGCGCCGCACAATATCTTCTGCTGCGGGCCTACAGGAATTGGGATTTCCCCAAGGGATTGGTCGAGCCGGGCGAGCAGCCCTTTGACGCGGCGCTGCGCGAGGTGCGCGAGGAAACGACGCTTGACCAACCTGCCTTTCGATTGGGGCACGGACTTCGTGGAAACCGGGCCGTACAACAAGGGAAAAATCGCGCGCTACTACCTGGCGAGAAGCGACGAAACCGAGGTGCGGCTGTTGATCAATCCAGAACTGGGATTTCCCGAGCATCACGAGTCGCGCTGGGTCAAGCTTGATGCCGCGCGCGCGATGGTGTCGGTACGGCTGCTGCCCGTGATCAGCTGGGCCGAATCGAGAATCAGCCCAGGGTGATCGTCCCTCGGCCGATTTCAACGACGTCGCCGCCGACGAAAATTTCCCGCCCGGCGGTCACGTCGAGAAACAGCGAGGAAGGCCGGCCCGCGAGTTCGCCCTGCGAAATCTGCAGTTGAACCGGCAGCGGCCGCTGCATCGCCAGGCACCACCCGCCGAAATTCGCGGTTGCCGAGCCGGTCGCGGGATCCTCGAGTATCGCGCCGCCCGGCGGAAAGAAGAATCGTGCCAGCGCCTCACCGAAGCCGCTCAGGCAGAAGACGTAGGCCATGCTTTGGTCTTCTTCGCTGCGGATCTTTTCAAGTTTCGCAGGGCACCGGGGAGGCGCGCCGCACGGCGTCGGTCGAGGTCAGCGGCACCACCAACTGTTCCTTGCCGGCCTTGACCCACAGCGGTCGCTCGCCGATGTCGTTCTCCTTCAAGCCCAATGCTTCCGCCAGCTCGGCGCGCGTGTAGCGTCGAGCTCGCGCCAGGTGGCGGGCAGCGCCGTCAAGGTCCAGCGGCTCGCCCTGCGCGCGCACCGGTATCAGTCCGGCCTTGCATCTCCAGCACCAGCGTATCGCCGCCGAGCTTCAGGGCGCGGCACACATGCGCGCGTGCCGAGCGTGGGGTGGCCGGCGAAGGGCATCTCGTAGCTGGGGGTGAAGATGCGCACGCGCGCCGTCGGCGCGGGCGGAGGGCAAAATGAAGGTGGTTTCGGACAGGTTGAACTGGCGCGCCAGCGCCTGCATGTCCTCGGTCGCTCAAGCCGCTCGCCGTTTTCGAACACGCACAGCGGGTTGCCGCTGAGCGCCTGCGGATCCTTGGGTGAAGACATTGACGATGCGGAACGGGTGAGGTGCCATTCGGCAATTATCTCACCCGTCCGCGGTCGCCGTTGGCGACTTACCGCTGGCGGCCGCATTACGGCCGCACGACCACCACAGGCGCCGGAGCTACGACCGCCACGCGGGGCGGGCCGTAGTAACCGCGGTGATAGCCGTAAGGGCGCGACCACGCATCCGCTCATGGCAATAATACCTATAGGAATCAATAACTTAATTAGCCTGCTCATGACGATCCTCCTGAAAATTTGTAGCTCTCAGGGAGTAGAACGCGAGCGGGGGTCCGGCGATGACAGGATGAAAAAAGCTTAAGACGCGCTGATGCGCGCGAATGTCGCAAATTAAGACTTCGTCACCAGGACGCGCATCAGGCCAGGGTGTGGAACACCTTTTGCACGTCATCGTCCTGTTCGAGCTTGTCGATCAGTGCCAACACCTCCGTCGCCTGATCCTCGGGCAACTCGATGGGCACCGAGCAGATGTATTCGTGCTCGGCGGACAGCGGCGTGATGCCGCGGCGCTCCAGCGCCTCCTGCAGTTTGCCGAAGTCGTTGAAGGCGCCGCGAATCACCAACTGCGGTTCGCCCTTGTCGCCGGTGCTGTCGCCCATTTCCTCGAGACCATGGTCGATGAGATCCAGCTCGAGTTCATCCTGGTCCTTGACCTTGGAAGGGTCGAGGCGAAACACGCCCATTTTCTTGAACAGAAAGCTGACGCTGCCGGTGGTGCCGAGATTGCCGGCACCCTTCATGAAAATATTGCGCAAGCTCGCGACGGTCCGGGTGGGATTGTCGGTGGCGGTTTCGACCAGCAGCGCCACGCCGTGCGGCGCGTAGCCCTCGTAGAGAATTTCCGCGTAGTTGGCCGCATCCTTGCCCGAGGCGCGGCGTATGGCCGCGTCCGTCTTGTCCTTCGGCATGTTGACGGCGCGGGCATTCTGCAGCACGCGGCGCAAGGTCGGATTCGATGCGGGGTCGGGTCCGCCGGCGTGCACCGCGATGGCGATATCCTTGGCGACCCGCGTGAATTGCTTGGCCATGCGGTTCCAGCGGGCGAACATCGCATGCTTTCTGACTTCGAATATGCGTCCCATAGCGCGCATGGTAGCAATACGCCGCTAAACCGCTAGACTTGCGGCTCCTCCTCGCTTCAGGCATTCCCATGAGCGCAGTCCCGCGGACTCGATTGACCCAGCGCCGAGCTTCCAAGATCTCGCACTCTCGGATGCCGTGCTGCGCGCGCTCGCCGACGTGGGCTACGAGTCGCCGTCGCCGATCCAGGCGCAGACCATACCGGTGCTGCTCGCCGGCAAGGACATGCTGGGTCAGGCGCAGACCGGCACCGGCAAGACCGCCGCTTTTGCGCTTCCCGCGCTGACCAAGATCGATCTGACGCAACGCGATCCGCAGGTGCTGGTGCTGGTGCCCACGCGCGAACTGGCACTGCAGGTGTCGGAAGCCTTCTTGCGGTATGCCGCGCATATGAAGGGATTCCACGTGCTGCCCATCTACGGCGGCCAGAGCTATCAACCGCAGCTCAATGCATTGCGGCGCGGCGTGCACGTGGTGGTGGGCACGCCCGGGCGCGTCATCGATCACATGAATCGCGGCACCTTGAAGCTCTCCGGGCTTGACGCTGCTGGTGCTGGACGAGGCCGACGAGATGCTGCGCATGGGATTCGTCGATGCCGTCGAAAGCATCCTGGAACAGACGCCGCCCAAGCGCCAGGTCGCGCTGTTCTCGGCGACCATGCCTGCGCCGATCCGCCGCATCGCAGCGAAACATCTGCGCATCGCCCGTCGAAGTCACCATCAAGAGCAAGACCAGCACCGCCACCAACATCCGGCAGCGCTACTGGATGGTCAGCGGCATGCACAAGCTGGATGCGCTGACCCGAATTCTCGAGGCCGAGACTTTCGACGGCATGCTGGTATTCACCCGCACCAAGCAGGCCACGGTGGAACTGGCGGAAAAGCTCGAGGCGCGCGGTTTCGCGGCCGCGCCCCTGAACGGCGACATTCCGCAGCCGCAGCGCGAGCGCACCGTCGCGCGCCTGAAGGCCGGCCAGATCGACATCCTGGTGGCCACCGACGTGGCCGCCCGCGGTCTCGACGTCGAGCGCATCGGCCACGTCGTGAACTACGATGTGCCTTACGACACCGAATCCTACGTGCATCGCATCGGCCGCACCGGCCGAGCGGGACGCAAGGGCGAGGCCATCCTGTTCATCGCGCCGCGCGAACGCAACATGCTGCGCGCCATCGAGCGAGCCACGCGCCAGGTCATCGAACCGATGAACCTGCCCAGCGTCGACGCCGTCAACACGCTGCGCATCGCCAAGTTCAAGCAACGGATCAGCGAGACCATCGGCAAGGCCGAGACCCATGTCTACCGGCCGGTGCTCGAACAGCTGGAAGCTGAATCGGGTCTGCCCCTCATCGACATTGCGGCGGCGCTCGCCAGCCTGTCGCAGGGGAACACGCCGCTGCTGCTGGCGACCAAGCCCGAGCGGGCCGCGCCGTCGCCGCCGGCTCGTGACGAAGGCCAGCCCGCGACGAGAGGCCGCCCCGCGAGGAGAAGCCGCCCGCGCGAGGAGAAGCACGAGCCCCGACGTAAGGCCGTTCCCGCGCAAATGGAAACTTTTCGCATCGAGGTGGGGTCGGTACATGGGATCAAACCCGGCAACATCGTCGGCGCCATTGCCAACGAGTCTGGCATCGAGGGAGTGCACATCGGGCGTGTGGATATTCGCGAGGATCACAGCTACGTGGACTTGCCGGAAGGCATGCCGAAGCAGATATTCAAGGACTTGCAGAAGGTGCGTGTGGCGGGCAGGGAACTGCGAATCAGCCGGGTCAGCGAGAAGCCGCCCAAGCCGCCGCGCGGCTACGCATAGGCCGCCGCCGCGCGAAGGATTGACGTCAACCTAACTTCAAGAGGAGTGCATCATGGGCAAAGGTATGGAACGAAAGAAAGAAGACAAGAAGAAACCGACCAAGACGCTGGAAGAGAAGCGCGCAGCGAAGCGGGAGAAGAGAGCAGCACGAGGCTAGATTCAGCGGCTGGATCGAGCCATTCACACCACGCGGCCGCGCCGGCCGCCGGCGCGGAAATCGCGGATATTCGCGGCCATCTCATCGATGCAGCGCTGGCGCGCTTCGCGCGCTGCCCAGCCGACGTGCGGCGTGACCAGTAGATTCGGGATCCCATCGATCGAGCAAGGGATCGCCGTCGAGCGGCGGTTCCTGGGGCAGCACATCGATTCCGGCGCCGCCGAGCCGCCCTGCCTTGAGCGCGGCGGCGAGCGCAGCCGAGTCGATCAGCCCGCCGCGCGCGGTGTTGATCAGCAGCGCATCGGTCTTCATCAGCGCCAGCTCCCGCGAGCCCGATCAAGCCGCGGGTCGCATCGGTAAGCGGGCAGTGCAGGGAAACGATGTCGGCCGTCGATAGGAACTCGTCGAAGGGCACGCGATCGGGCTGGGCCTGCGCGCCGCGGCGGTTGGCGATGATCACGCGCATGCCGAACGCCTCAGCGATGCGCGCCGCGCCGCGGCCCAACTCTCCCCAGCCGATCACGCCGAATATCCGGCCCTGTAGTTCGCGGATGGGATGGGCCAGCACCGCCCGCCTCGTCCTTTGCCCAGGACCCGTCCCGGGTGAGGCGCGAATAGTCGGCCACGTGTTGCGTGAGGCTCAAGATCAGCGCCCAGACCTGCTGCACCACCGAGGCGGTGCAGTAGGCGCGTCACGTTGCAGACGGCAATGCCGAGATCGCGTGCGGCGCTCAAATCGATGTTGTTGGTACCAGTGCCTGCCACGGCAATCAATTTCAAGCGGGGCGCGCCGCTCAAGAGTGCGCGCGTGAGGTCGAGTTTGTTCAAGAGCACGATGTCGGCGTCTTCGATGCGCTGCGCGATCTTCGACTCGTCGGATTCGTACAGGGTCAGATCATCGGCGGCCTGACGGAGCCTACCCAGGTCAAGATCGCCGTTGGAAACGGTATCGAAGTCAAGAAATACCGTTTTCAGAGGGCTTGCGTTCATGACGCGTTAGAATAGGCGACCAGCATGAAAATATCCGCAGTCATTATTCTGATTGTCGCCAACGTCGCGCTGTTCCTGCTGCAAGGCCAGTCAAACGGGGCGCTCGAGCAGGCGTTCGCGCTCTTTCCGCTGCAGCCTCATCGACGGGCATGTGTATTTCCGCTTCTGGCAGATCGTCACCTATTCATTCTGCATGCACGGCAGTTACCAGCACCTGTTTTTCAACATGCTGGCGCTGTGGATGTTCGGCATGGAAATCGAGCGCTACGTGGGACCGATGACGATTGCTCGCCTGCTACTTCGCCTCCGTGGTCACCGCGGCCTTGAGCCAGTTGTTCGTGCCGATGTTGTTCGGCGCGCCGCCGGCGCCGACCATCGGCGCATCGGGCGGCGTATTCGGATTGCTGCTGGCCTATGCCGTGATGTTTCCCCGCCGCAAGGTCATTCCCTTGATCCCGCCGATACCGATGCCCGCGTGGCTGTTCGCGACGCTGTATGCCGGTATCGAGCTCTTTCTCGGCGTGACCGGGAGTCTGTCCGGCGTTGCGCATTTCGCCCACTTGGGCGGCATGGTGGGCAGCGCGTTGGTATTGCTGCAATGGCGGGCGAGCGCCCGCAAAACCCGCTAGTCTTGTTGCATGAATTATAGAACTCCGAAGCGCATGCACGGCCTGGCCGCTGTTGCCGCGCTCGCCGCCCTGATCGCCGCCGCGCCCGCGCAGGCCGAGTGGGTGAACCGCATCACCGACGGCATCATGGGCACGCGCATCACGGTTGAGCTGTGGTCGGAAGACCGGGCCAACGCCGAGCAGGCCATCGATGCGGTGCTCGATGAAATGCGCCACATCGACGAGTCGATGAGCACCTACAAGCCCACCAGCGAAGTCTCGCTGGTCAATGCCAAGGCCGCCGACGGTCCCATGCACATCAGCAAGGAATTGTTCGATCTGCTGGTGACCGCCAAGGAGTACTCGGTCATCACCGACGGCGCCTTCGACATCACCTATGCCAGCGTCGGCTACATGTACGATTTTCCGCAAGCACGTCCGTCCGAACGAAGAGCAGATCGCGAAGGCACTGCCCGCGGTCGACTATCATCACGTGCTGCTCGATGCCAAGAATCAGACCGTGCAGTTCTCGCAGAAAGGCGTGCGCATCGATTTGGGCGGCATCGCCAAGGGCTATGCGGTGGACTGCGGCATCGACGTGCTGAAAGCGCGCGGCTACACGCGGGCGTATGTGTCCGCCGGCGGCGACAGCCGCATCATCGGCGATCGCTTCGGCAAACCCTGGATGGTGGGCATCCGCGATCCGCGCAAGGGCGAGGGCGAGGTCATCGCGCGCATTCCCGCTGGTGAATGCGGCCATTTCCACCTCGGGCGACTACGAGCGATTCTTCGATGAAGGCGGCGTGCGCTACCACCACATCATCGACCCGCACACCGGGCATTCCGCCAGCAAGGTGCGCAGCGCCACGGTCATCGGGCCCTATGCGACCCGCACCGATGGCCTGTCGAAGACCGCATTCGTACTGGGACCGGAAAAGGCCATGGAAATCTACAATCGCATCGATGACATCGACGCCATCATCGTCAAGCTCGATGGCACGGTCATCTACTCCAAGGGAATGCAGCCGGGCAAGGCGGCCCCGCCGAAGTAGCCGCTAGCGAAACGCGATTATGTTGGCTTCTTCGCAGGCTCGCAGGTAATCGCTGACCAATTCGAAAGGGATGGGCCCGAACTCGGCCGACACCGCGTCGCGAATTTCCGCCACGGTCTTTTTGCCGTCGACAAAATTGACGATTTCATAGGCGTAAATGGCCCCGCGGTCCTGCGCATTGAGCATCCGGCTCGAATCAGGGTCGAGCAACTTGATCTGCCGGACGCGCTCGGCACCCAAACGATCGAGCAGCACATCGTCATTTTGATAAGTCAAAGGCCCGAAGTCACCGATGCGCTTGGGAATGCGTGCGGCGTCAGGAGAGCCATGCCACGCCGGCAGCGCCGCGGTTTCGTGGGCACCGTGCAGCTTGGCCACCTGATTCAGCCAACCGTTCATGGTATCCGCCTGACGGCGCAGCGCTTCCAAGTAAATGGACAGCTCGGCCGGATCACCCTGCGTGAAGACGGTGAAGGATTTCAGCGCGCCCTGCTCGCGCTTCAGCATCTGCGCCATCAAGTTGTTCGCCTCGAACAAGGCGCCGGGGGTCTCGTTTTGCACCAGGGTTTGCGCACGCTCGAATCCGCGGGTTACGCGCGCCAGTGAGCGCGAGGCAAGGTAGGGCAGAACTTGAGGTGCGCGTGCGGCGTCGAGGGCGGCAAAGCTATAGCCCGAGGCTGCGCCCAGCAGCGCGACCCGGCGCAGCTTGGTGGCGTCGATCTGATCCAGCGTGTCGTGATCCGTATGAATGTAAATGTCCGGCCAATCCCGGAGATAGAGTGCGGGCACGGCGATGGTCGATGAATCGTAATCGTCGTGATCGCTCCCCTCGGCGTAGGGTGTTTCATCGACAAAAAAAGCATTGCGGGTGCCCGGCGCGCCGTTGCGATCTTCGATGATCGCCGCATCCTTTCCGCTGCCGTCCTCTGCATAAACGGTGGCGGCATCTCGGATGGCTTCGGCCAATGTGTCGCCGATATCCGTGATGAACGTGGGCAACGACCAGGGCGTTTCCGTCACGTGCAGCACGGATTTATTCTTGAAAAGATCGCCGCCCACCATGTCCATGTGAACGTCGGCGCGCAGATTGCCGCGAATGTCGGGATGCCGGCTCAGGTAGGCCATGGTGCCTTCCACCTCGGGTCCCCAGATAAAGCGCAGCGTGCGCCGCGGCCGCGGAAGACTCCCGGCGCTGATCAGTCGATTGAGGATTCGGGCCGATTCCAAAATCGTGACGCAGCCGCTGCCGTTGTCATTGGCGCCCGGCCGCTGATGATCCAAATGGCAGCTGTAGACGATTTCGCCGGCGCTCGCATCGCTTCCCGGGATGATGCCGGTCACCACCGTCCAATGGCCGGGTCCGACTTCGGCCTGCACCTGGGCGCCGATCATGACAGTCTCGCCGGCCGCAAGGCGCGCGCGCAAGCCGGCGGCACCGGCTCGCGACACCATGAAGGCGAACCCTCGCGGCAGGGTGGCATCGAGATGGCCCCAGCGTACGACGCTGCCATCGAGTCCCGACCAGGCGGTGCTTTGATTCGGCATGTCGCTGACGATGCCGACGGCGCCGTACTGCATCACTGCCAGGCGCTGCACGGTCGATAGAACACCATCGGACAGCACGACCTTGCCGCGCACATCCTTGCCGGCATAGTCCGCCGCGGCGGTTCCGGCACCGACATCGACCAGCGCCGCTTCCACATCGGCGGTATGGCTGTAATCGGCCAGCCGGATCGGATCGGTGGCCCAATCCCCGATCAAGGTGTGTTGCGGCCCCGCCTGCCACATCCTGGCAAAGGCGACTTGCCAGGCCAGATGCGAGCGCATGAGACCGTAGTGAATCTTGCCATCGATCGGGAACTGCTCGGAATGAACCTCCTGCAAGCCGTACTCCTTGGCGCGCGCGAGGATGAAATCCGCAGCTTGATCGAATTCGGCGGTGGCGGGCACGCGGTGCAAGCGCGTCAAAGCGCGCAGATTTTCGTAGGGTGCAGCGCCGCTCGCCTCATCGCGCAGCATCGACCACTCCTGTTCCGACAGAAAGGGACGCTGCGCCCAGGCAGGGCTCATTATTGCAAGCAGCAGGGCCGCGGCAGGCAGGAAGGCGGGCGCTCGGCTCAAGGGGGTGACCTCTTTTGGCACACAAAGAATACGCGACCTTAGAGCTATACTTGAGGCGAATCAAACGGTCGGGAATAAAGCAGGCCTACCGTGAGTCTTAGTGACATGGACGACAAACGCGCGCGCTTCGAAGGGCAGGTATTGCCCCATCTCGACGCTGCGTACCGGTTTGCGCGCTGGCTGTGCTACTCGCCCAGCGACGCGGATGACGTGGTTCAGGAGGCCATTTTGCGCGCCTACCGCGGTTTCGATGCGCTGCGAGGTTCCGACGCGAAGTCCTGGCTGCTGACCATCGTGCGCAACTGCCACTTTACGGCGGCCAAGCAAACGCAGCGCCGCGCCGCCGTGCCGCTGCCGGAGGAGAACGACGCGCAGGATGGAGCGGCTTTGATCGCAACCGCGACGGGACCTGAGGACGCGACGATGCTTTCGGATCAGAAGAAACTGCTCGATAAGCTCATGGCCGCATTGCCGGAGGAACAGCGCACGGTGTTGATGCTGAGGGAAATTGAAGAAATGGACTATGCGCAAATTGCGGCGGTCACCCAGGTGCCGATCGGCACGGTGATGTCCCGTCTGGCGCGGTCGCGCGCCGCGCTGAAGACCAAATGGCTGCAAGCCGCCGCAGGAGAGCCGCGTGCAGTGCGCTGAAGCCTTGAGGGTGCAAGCCTACTTCGATGGCGAAGTCGACGCTGTCTCCGCGACGCAGATCGAGCGCCACGTCGAACATTGCCCGGAATGCCGCGCGCTGCTGCAAGACCTGAATGTGGTGCGCACCGCGCTCAAAGAGGTCCCTTATGCCGGCACGCCGGCGACGCTGCGTGCCCGGGTGATGCGCGCGCTCGATCAAGAGCAGCTCGATCAGGAGCGGTTCGATCGGGAGAAGGCGATGCAGCATCCGGTGCTTGATGCACCGCGGCCCTCCCGGGGCCGGCGAGCGGGTTCGTATTGGACAGGCGCGCTGAGCGGCTTCGGCGGCGCGGCACTGGCCGCGAGTCTGGCGTTGTTTCTGTTGTTGCCGCGACCGAGCGATCCCTTGATCAATGACCTGGTCTCATCGCATGTGCGTTCGCTGATGCCCGATCATTTGATCGATGTGGTGTCCAGCGATAGACACACTGTCAAGCCCTGGTTTGCAGGTCATGCGGACGTTTCGCCGACGGTGACGGACTTCGAATCACAGGGCTATCGACTGGTCGGCGGCCGCGCCGACTTCGTCGATCATCAGCGCTCAGCCGTGATCGTCTATCAGCACGGCGCTCACACCATCAACGTTTTCAGCTGGGCCGCCGCCGATCACCGCCTGCCGGCCAATACCACGCGAAGCGGCTATCACCTGGCCTTCTGGCAACAAGGCGATATTCAGTATTGCGCGGTGTCGGACACCGGCTGGGACGAGCTTCTGGGCTTAACGCGTCTGATGCGAGATCCGTAGCGAACGTCAGGGGGTGGACGAACGCTAACGCCGGCTGTTGCCGTATCCGCGCGGCAGCGCTACTGCGATTGGTATTCCGGGGGCACGTAAATGGCGCGGCCGTGGCCGGTCTTTTTGTAGATCCCCAAGGATCCGCCCACACCGACCGAGGTGGCGGAATTGCCTGAAGCCGAAGCGCTACCGACGCCTGTGCCCACCGACCCGGTGGCTTGATCGGAAAATCCCTCCAATATGACGCCGTTGGCGCCGAGCTTGGCGGCTTCCTCTTTCAATCCTTCGATCACCTTGTCCACGGTTTTTTGGCCGCCGGTCGTGAACACGCTGTTGCTCGAGGCATTGAGTATGGCGATTTCCTCGAATGCCGGCGGTGGCTTGGAATAGATTTTCACGTCCGCGGGCGAAAGCGGCGGATGCTGCATTCCGGTCACCACAATGGCGTCCGTCGAACAGGCCGCCAGAGCCGCGGCGGCAAGGCTCGCGAGAGCCATTAAACGGCAGACCGTTCGCTTGCTTGATTCCATGAGTCCTCCCTTGTGTAAACGTTACCCTTCCCGCACAGGCTACGCCAGCGTGGAATAAAACCGACACCGGGCGAGTCTTGCCTCCTGAACCTTCAACTTTCCAGGAGCCGCCATGCCGCAAGATCCCATTTTAAGCCGCCGCAATGCACTGAAATGCATGGCCTACGGCGGCGCCGGAACCCTGTTCGCCCTGTCGGGCGGCATGTCTCACCCCGATCGATCTGGCCATGGCCGCGGCCGACAAGAATGCGGCGGCCAAACTCGGCAAGCCCTTGTTCGTCCAGATCAGCGACACGCACATCGGTTTCAACAAGGACGCCAATCCCGACGTCGACGGCACGCTGAACCAGACCATCGACCTCGTGAACGCCATGCCGGAGCAACCCGCGCTCATCATTCACACCGGCGACATCACGCACCTGTCGAAGCCGGCCGAATTCGACACGGCGCAGCAGACTGTTCTCGCGCCTGCGAACCACCGAGATGCACACCGTACCGGGCGAACACGACACCACCGATGCGACGGTCACGGAGTACTTCAACCGCTTCGGCAAGGCCTCGAACAACAAGGGCTACTACAGTTTCGATCACGCCGGCGTGCACTTCATCGGGCTCATCAACGTTTTGCAGTTCAAGCCCGGCGGTCTCGGCACCTTGGGTGCAGATCAGCTCGCCTGGGTCGCAGCGGACCTCAAATCGCGATCCGCCAGCACGCCCATCGTGATCTTCGCCCACATGCCGCTCTGGACGATCTACGAGCCCTGGGGCTGGGGCACGGGCGACGCCGACCGGCTCATGAGCCAGCTGCGCCGTTTCGGCTCCGTCACCGTGTTGAACGGACACATTCATCAGATCGTGCAAAAGGTCGAAGGCAACGTGACCTTCCACACGGCGCGCTCCACCGCTTATCCACAGCCCGTGGCGGGAGAAGGGGCGGGGCCCGGCCCGTTGAAAGTGCCCGCCGAGCAACTGTCCAAAATGCTGGGCATCACGCAGCGTGTCGGTCGTGAAGCACCCGGCAGCGCTCACGCTCAGCGACACGACCCTGGCTTGAACATCTGAGACTCTGAATGAAGGAAGGCAAATGATTTTTACGCGAAATCCGCAGGGGTTACTTTCGATGGGCGCGCTTTTCTGCGCGTTTGCGGCCTGCGTATCACTGGCCGCCTCGGCCGCGGCCGCCGAGGCGGGCAGAATCGAAGTGAAGGAGTTCATGTTCATGCCGACCACGCTCACCGTCAGCGTCGGCTCGAAGGTAACCTGGGTCAACAAGGATGATGAGCCCCACACCGTGGTGAGCGACGCCGGGGTGTTTCGATCCGGGGCGATCGACACTGACGAGAGCTTTTCCTTTACCTTCGACAAGCCGGGGACGTACCACTTCACCTGTTCGATTCATCCGCGCATGGTCGGAACCATCGTCGTCAAGTAAATGCTCAAGGCCGCCCTCATCCTGGCGATCGCCGCGATAGCGCTCATGGCCGGCGCGGCGCTGTTCATCGAATCCGGGATGTACAACATCGGCGCCGACGATCATCACCGCAGCGCTCTAGTCGCGAAAATTGTTGAACTGCAGCGGCACGCCGACCTCCGCCTTGCGCAGGAATGCGATCGCTTCCTGCAGATCGTCGCGCTTCTTGCCGGTGATGCGCACCTTGTCGCCCTGGATTTGCGCCTGCACTTTGAGCTTCGAATCCTTGATCAGACGCGACACCTTCCTGCCGGCGTCGGCGTCGATCCCATGCTTCAAAATCACCAGCTGCTTGGCGCGCGCGAGATTCACCTCCGGGATCCTTCACCTCCAGGCAAGCGACATCGATGCCGCGCTTGGCGATGCGCAGCTTCAGAATATCCAGCATCTGCTTGAGCTGAAAGTCCGCCGGCGCGGTCATGGTCACCGTGGTCTCCTCCAGCTCGAACGTGGCATCGGTGCCTTTGAAATCGAAGCGCTGCGTGAGTTCGCGCACCGCCTGATCGACGGCATTGGTCAATTCATGCGTATCGATTTCCGAGACCACGTCGAACGATGGCATCTTTAAGACTCCGCGAGCAATTGATCGAGAGTGGTCTTGACCTCGTTCACGAACTGCGTGTAGTGCTCGCCGGTGGCGG
This sequence comes from uncultured Gammaproteobacteria bacterium, assembly GCA_963831765.1. Classification (GTDB taxonomy): domain Bacteria; phylum Pseudomonadota; class Gammaproteobacteria; order Steroidobacterales; family Steroidobacteraceae; genus Bog-1198. The sequence continues at coordinate 2,152,711 of CAWHRH010000003.1, read as the reverse complement.
GTCCGGAAAAGCCCGTGTGGATCTTGCGCACCTTGCCCTTGCGGTCGATGAAAATCGTCGTGGGAAAGGCGTACACGCGATCCAGCATCGGCAACTTCTTGGCGGCCTCGTCCTTGTCCGAAATGCCGGCGATCAGCGTCGTGTATTCGATGCCGTAATGCTGCCGGAAGCGCTGCGTGGCCTGCGGCCGCGTGCGGGAAGTCGCCGAAGTGCTCGAACATCAACGAGACGATCTCCAGACCCTTGGCCCGATAGTCCTTGTAGAGCGGCGCGAGAAATGCCGCCTCGTCGTGGCAATTTGGGCACCAGCTGCCGGCCAGCGCCACGATGAGCACCTTGCCGCGAAACTTTGCGTCCTTGGACGTACACCGTGTTGCCGGCAAGATCCGGGAAGGCGAAATCGAATTGCTTGACCCCGGCGCGCATGGTGGTGAGCTTGTAGGCATCGGGCAGCGCGGCCGTCGGGTCGCGCTTGCCGCGTCCATTTCTCGTGATAGGCAAGACCCGACCAATAGTCGCCGGCCAGGCTGCCGTCCGCGGCAACCTTGGCCTTGTACAGAAAGGCATGCGCGCCGTCGAAGGTGGACAGATACAGCTCATCGCCGTGCACCTGGCCGGCGAGAAAGCGATGATCGCCGGTATCGGTCAGGAACGGTGCCGGTGACGACATCATGCGACTGGCTGAATTCTCCGACGGCCGTCTCGGATGCGCCGCCATCGTCGATGAAAGTCACCGCCCATCGCCCCGACAACGTCGGCGCTGTCGCCGGACGGGTTTGCGAAAGAATCGATAGCTCTCACCCCGGGTCGCGTGCAGCGGGATGTGCTGGTTCTTGCCGGCCAGCTTGTCCAGGAATAACTTCGCCGTTGCAATTCATCGCCCATCGCATCGGCGGTGAGGCGATTCTGGTAACCCGGCATGGGGATTTCCAGATGCGAACCGGTGATCGTCACCTCGCGCGAGCAGCAGCCGCTCCTGGCCGTTGATGAGATACCCGACGGTTCGCGGAGTCCTTGCTGCGCAAGCTCGAGCCCGAAGGGCAGCTCGCCGCCCGGCAGCTTGCAGCACCACGCGGTAGATGCCCAATTTGACGGTCCCGGCGCCGGCCGTGCGCCGGCGCCAGCGGGCGCGGCGGCCGCCGCTTTGCGCATCGCGATGGCACGCCGCCAAGCCAGACCGAGATCACGGCGAAGACGGCAAAGCGTGCGGCAGCGGTCGTGAACATGGTGATCCTTTCGTAATGGCTCTAACGATACCCGCGTGCCTGCAACGTGAACAGCTTCGCATAGCGGCCGTCGGCCGCCATCAGCGATTCATGGCTGCCGCGCTCGACGATGCGGCCTTCCTCGAGCACCAATATCTGGTCGGTCATGCGCACGGTGGAGAATCGATGCGAAATGACGATGGCGATGCGATTGCGCGTCAATTCGCGGAAGTGCTCGAAAACCTCGGCTTCGGCCCCGGCATCGATGGCCGCGGTGGGCTCGTCGAGCACCAGGATGTCGGCCTCGCTGCGCATGAAGGCGCGCGCCAGCGCGATCTTCTGCCACTGTCCGCCCGACAATTCGCGGCCGTCCTTGAACCACTTGCCCAGCTGCGTGTGATAGCCCGCCGGAAGCTGCTCCACGAAATCGGCGGCCAGCCCCTTGCCGGCGGCGCTGCGCCAGCGAGTCCTCATCGTCGAAGGCACGCACATCGCCCGCGCCGATGTTCTCGCCCACCAGCATTTGATAGCGCGCGAAGTCCTGAAAAATGACGCCGATGCGCTGGCGCAGCGTGGTTTCGTCCCACTCCTTGAGGTCGAGCCCATCGAGCAGGATCCTGCCGCGCGTCGGTTCGTACAGCCGCGTCAGCAATTTGATCAGCGTGGTCTTGCCGGAGCCGTTCTGGCCCACCAGCGCCAGGCTCTCACCGGGCCGAACGTGCAGATCGATCGCCGACAGCGCCGGCGACGCTGGCGCCGGGATAGACGAATTCGACCCCCTCGAAGCGAATGCCGTCGCCGGGATCGGGCCCCGCGGCTGCGTGCCGCCGCCGCGGCGCGCCACCGGTTGCTCCAGGTATTCGAACAGATTCGACAGATACAGGTTGTCCTCGTACAAACCGCTGACCGCCGACAGCGCCGCGCTGACCGCCGATCTGGCCCTGACGAAACAACATGAGGTACATGGTCATCTGGCCGACGGTCATCGCACCCAGCACGGTTTCCACGGCGATCCACACGTAGCCGCCGTACAGCGTGGCCGTCCCGAGCAATCCCAAGCCGAAGCCCCAGGCATCGCGGCGCAGCGTCAGATCCCGATCCTCGCGATACAGGCGGGTGAAAATATCGCGATAGCGATCCAGAAATCGGGGTCCCAGTTCGAACAGCTTGACTTCTTTGGCGTAGTCCTCGCGCGCCAGCACGGACTCCAGATAGATCTGCATGCGCGACTCGGGCGCACGCCAGCGGAACAGGCGGAAAGCCTCGCCGGAGAATTTCGCCTCGGCGAGAAATGCCGGCAAACCGGCCAAGATCAGCAGCGCGACCGCCCAGGGAGAGAATCGATACAGCAAGCCGCCGAAGGAAATCAGCGAAATCGCCATTTTGCAGCAGTGCGAAGGTGCGCATCACCAGGCTCAAGGGACGGCTGGAGGCTTCGCGGCGCGCGCGCGTCAACTTGTCGTAAAACTCCGAATCCTCGAATTGCGTCAAATCCAGCGTCAGCGCCTTTTCGAGAATCATGACGTTGACGCGCTGACCGAACTGCGCGCGCAGCAGGGACTGGGCCAGCGATATGCCTCGCTGTGCCATGGACGATGGCCGCGACCAGCAGTGCTTCGAAGGCAACGAAACGCACCACATCGGTGAGGACTGTGGCGCCGGTTCGCCGGTGCAGATCCGCGGCGTGAATCACGGCATCGACGATCTGTGCGCCGATGTAGGCGATGCCCGCGGGCAGCACGCCGGCCAGCAGGGTCAGCAGCGCGAGACGTCACGCTCAAGGTCCGATTGGTGCTCCACACCAGCGTCAGCGCGCGGCGGCTGTAGGCAAAAACGCGCAGCTGCGCTGCTAAGTTCTCGGGCGCTGCGATGTAAGGTCCGCGCGGCGAGTCGTATAATGGGAAGGATGGCGCTGATGTGTAACCCGCGGTCTATAATGCCGTTAGGTCTGGTATGGCGGAGTAGTCGTGAAATTCAAGCCCTTGCTCGATCGCTGGAAAAAGACGCCTGCGCCGGCGAAGACGGCCGAGGAGTACGCCGTCCGCCTGCCGCTCGACGATGCCGCGCGGCTGCAGGCCCTGGTCGAGCTGTTTCCCGGACAGCCGATCGAGGAGATCGTGACGGATTTGCTGCGGCGCCGCGCTCGACGAGATCGCCGCGGCCATGCCCTATGAGAAGGCCCCAAAGTCATTTCCCGCGATGATCAAGGCGATCCGGTCTACGAGGACATCGGGCTCACGCCGCGTTTCGTCGAACTGACCCGCAAATTCAAGAAAAACCTCGAGGCCGACGGCCAAGAAATAGAGGATACCGGGCCCAAGGCCGCTTCCAGCGGGCAGGCTTGACGCTGCTCCGTTCGCTGCGGCGATACTGGAGGCATGTCGACCGCACGCATCCTTCGCAGCACTTGGTGGTGGCGTCTCCCATAAGGAGTGGGCTGGTCGTTTAGCTTTTAATTCATTGTCGATACCCAGAACCCATCTCCGCGAATAACGGTGATGGGTTTTTTATTGTCCTGAAATTTGCGTCGATAGGAGATGCATGAAACCACCGTTTGATATTGCAGCCGATCTTGATACGCCGGTGTCGGCGTACCTGAAGCTCGCGCCTTTTCGGCCGCGATTCCTGCTGGAGAGCGTCGAGGGCGGCGAGCGGCTGGCGCGCTATTCCTTCATCGGCTTCGGCGATTGCCTCGAAGTGCGAATCGATGCCGAAGGCCTGCAGGTCGGCGGCGTGCAATCGCCGCGGCCGAAGTCCAGACAGAATTTTTGAATGTGCTGCGCGCGGCGCTCGACAGGGCGCCCCAGTCCGCAACCGGAAATTCCCGGCGTGCCCTTGCTGGGCGGCCTGGTGGGCTACACCGCCTACGATGCGGTGCGCTATTTCGAGCGCCTCCCGGGCCGCAGTCTCGATGCGACCGAGACGCCGCACGCGCATTACGTCGCGCCGCGCTCGCTGCTGGTGTTCGATCATCTGACGCGCGGCGTCGCGCTGCTGCATGACGGCAGCGAGGCGGAGCGTCAGAGCCTGCGCCGCGAAGTCATCCAGGCGCTGCGCGGCGCGGTGCCGGCCATCCTGACGCCGGGACGCTTCTCGCCGGCGACTCCGTCGCTTGACGGAAGCGGCGCATGCGCTGCGCGTGCGGCGCGCGCAGGAGTACATCGCCTCGGGCGATGTCTATCAGCTGGTGCTGGCGTCGCGCTTCGAAGGACGGCACGCGCTCGCGCCCTTCGAGGTCTATCGCGCGCTGCGGCTGCTCAATCCCTCGCCGTACATGTATTTCTGCGAACTCGGCGACATCACCGTGGTGGGCTCATCGCCCGAGGCGCTGGTGAAATGCCATGGCGGCCACGCGCAATTGCGGCCGATCGCCGGCTCCCGGCCGCGCGGGGCCGATGAGCCGCAGCGACGCCGCGCTTGCAGGCCGAGCTGCTGGCGGATCCGAAGGAAAATGCCGAGCACGTGATGCTGGTCGATCTGGCGCGCAACGACTTGGGACGGGTCGCGAGCGCAGGCTCGGTATCGGTCGATCCCTACCGCGTGATCGAGCGCTACAGCCACATCATGCACATCGTCAGCGGCGTCAAGGGCCGCTTGGCGGCGGGCCAGGATGCCTTCGACCTGTTCGCGGCGACATTTCCCGCGGGCACGCTTGGTGGGCGCACCCAAGGTGCGCGCCATGGAAATCATCGACGAACTCGAGCCGGTGGGCCGGCAGCTGTACGGCGGGACGGTCGGCTACTTCGGCCGGCGCGGCGACATGGATCAGGCGATCACGATCCGCACCCTGGTGTTTCGCGGCGATACCTACAGCTATCAGGCCGGCGGCGGCATCGTCGCCGACAGTTCTCCGCAGAGCCGAATACGATGAGCTGATGGCGAAGAGCGCCGTGCTGCGGCGCGCGCTCGAGCTTGCGGCGGAGGGGCTGTAGAATGTGCGCGCGAAGATATTGCTGATCGACAACTACGACTCGTTCACCTACAACCTGGTGCAGGCATTCCTGGTGCTGGGTGCCGAGGTGGACGTGCATCGCAACGATGCGATCACCGTCGAGCAGGCGCTGAGCCAGGATCATACGCACCTGGTCATTTCGCCGGGGCCCGGCACGCCGCGAGGACGCGGGTGTTTCCATGCCGATGATCAAGCGTTCGCCGGCCGCATCCCGATTTTCGGCGTCTGCCTCGGACATCAATCCCTGGTCGAGGTGTTCGGCGGCAAGGTGGTGCGCGCCGCGCGCCTGATGCACGGCAAGGTGTCGCCGGTGATGCACGACGGCAAGAGGCTGTACGCCGGCATGCCGCCAGGAATTTCGAAGCGGGACGCTATCATTCGCTGATTGCCGAGCCGGACAGCATTCCGGCCGTGCTCGAAGTGACCGCGCGCACGGCGGAAGGGCGAAATCATGGGCGTTCGCCACCGATCGCTGCCGATCGAAGGCGTGCAATTTCATCCGGAAAGCGTGCTGACGCCCGACGGCCCGATACTCATGGGCAATTTCCTCGAAGACCTGACGTGATCATCCCGCGCCAAATCCTGGAGCAACTGCTGGAGCGCCGCGACCTGCGCGAGGCCGAGGCGGCGCGCTCTTCTGCGCATGCTCACCGCGCCGGATCTGGCGCCCGCGATGGCCGGCGCGCTGCTGGCCGCGCTGCGCGCCAAGGGCGTCACGGCCGACGAAGTGCGCGGCTTCGCCGGCGCCATGCGCGCGCTCGCGCGCAAGCCGAATCTGCCCGCCGCGCTCGACGCCATCGACATCGTCGGCACGGGCGGCGATGCCTCGGGCAGCCTGAATCTGTCCACCGGCGCGGCGTTGCTGGCCGCCGCCTGCGGCCTGCCCGTGGTCAAGCACGGCAATCGCTCGATCTCCAGCCGCAGCGGCAGCGCCGATCTGATCGAAGCACTGGGATTCACCCTGCCGCTGGATGAGCAGCGTGCCGCCGGATGCTTCGACGGCCACCGGATTCACGTTTTTGTTCGCGCCGTACTTTCATCCGGCCATGAAGGCACTGGCGCCCGATCCGTGCCGCGCTCGGCATACGCACGGTCTTCAATCTGCTCGGGCCGTTGACCAATCCCGGCGGCGCCGCGCTTCCTGCTGATCGGCGCCTACGATGCAGCGACCGCGGAACTGATGGCCGGCACCCTGGCCGGGCATGCAGATCGAGCGCGGCTGGGTGGTGCACGGCGCGGCCGGCTGGGACGAAGCCACGCCGATCGGTCCTTTCCTCGCCTTCGACGTCACGGGCGACGCGATCAGGCGGCTCGAAATCGATCCGCGGGAATTCGGCATCGCGCGCTGCACGTCCGCGCGATCTTGCCGGCGGCGATGCCGGGCCAATCTTGCGGCACTGATCGATGTGTTCGACGGCCGCGATCGCGGCGCACATCTGGACGCGCTGGTGCTGCAGTGCGGCCTTGCGCTCTGCACATCGCCGGCCGCGCGCCGACCATTGCGGGCCGGCATCGCACGCGGCGCGCAATGCGTCGACAGCGGCGCGGGCGCGAGCATGGCTCGAGCGGTTGCGGCTTTGCGAGGCAACTTCGCGGCGCCATGGAGGGGCGTGACGATGAGCGGCTTCCTGGACGAAATGGCGCGCTCGAGCGCCGCGCGCGTGCGCAGGCGCTGCGGCTGGAATCGTTCGGCAGCGCTGGAGCGGCGCGCGCGCGAACGCGCCGCCAGCGCCCCGCTGCGCTTGTCGGCCGCGCGGCTTCGACGTGATCGCGGAACTCAAGCTGCGATCCCCGGCCGCCGGGGCCTTGGGCTCGCAGAGCGAGGACTGGCTGCAGCGCGTTAGCCGCCTACGCGCACGGCGGCGCCGCCGCCGTGTCGGTGTTGACCGAACCCTCGCGCTTCGACGGATCGCTGGAGCATTTGCAGCGAGGCCTGCCGCGGTGCTGACGCCCTTGGGACGTGCCGGCGATGCGCAAGGATTTTCTGGTCGATCCCTACCAGGTGCTGGAGGCGCGGGCCGCCGGCGCGGGCGGCGTGCTGGTGATCCTGCGAATGTTGTCGCGGAGCGCGATCGTCGGCGCTGCTCGATGCGGCCGCCGAGCATGGCATGTTCGTGCTGCTGGAGGCGTTCGATGAAGCCGATCTGCGAAGCGGCGCGCGATGCTACTGGCGCAGCGCGCCGCCGCGTCGCGAAGGGCCGCCGGACCGCGTCCTGATCGGCATCAACAGCCGCGATTTGCAGACGCTGAAAGTCGTGCAGGAACGCTTCGAGGCGCTGGCGCCGCTGCTTGCCGGCGGATTGGCCGGCCGTGGCGGAAAGCGGCGTCGCCACCGCCGCCGATGCCGTGCGCATGCAGCACCTGGGCTATCGGCTGGCGCTGATCGGCACCGCGCTGATGACCTGCGATGATCCTTCGGCGCTGCTGCGCGAAATATTGGCCGCGACGCGGACAGTGCAAGCCTAAATGGCTACACTCGGCGCCATGTGGATCAAAGATTTGCGGCATCACCGGTGCGGATGCGGTCAGCGCGGCGGCGGATGCCAACGTCGATGCCATCGGTTTCGTGTTTGCGCCGAGCCCGCGGCAGGTGACGCCCGGCCAGGCCGCGCAGCTGGCCGCGCTCGCGCCGCCGGGCATATTGCGCATCGCCGTGGCTCAGCATCCGCTGCAAATGAAGGTCGATGAGATTTGCCGGATCCTCAAACCGGATTATTTTCAAACCGACGTCGAGGATTTGCGCGAACTGAAGATTCCCGCGCACATCAAGGTGCTGCCGGTCGTGCGATTCGGCCGCAAAACTCCGAACCCCTTGCCGGCGCGCATGCTGTTCGAAGGTCCGTCGAGCGGCATCGGCGAGCTCGCCGACTGGGGCCGGGCCGCCGAGCTCGCGCGTCAGACCGAAGTGATTCTCGCCGGCGGCCTGTCGCCGCAAAATGTCGCCGAAGCCATTCAGGCGGTGCGGCCGTTCGGCGTCGACGTGAGCAGCGGCGTCGAGTCGGAGCCGGGCGTGAAGGATCCGGCGAAGATTCACGAGTTCGTGCGCGCCGTGCGCGCCGCCGCGGCGCAACTGGAGAGTGAGTCATGAACGCACCGCTGCGCACGCGGCGCCGCTCAGCGAACGTTTCCCGGATGCCAAGGGCCGCTACGGCGCCTTCGGCGGCCGCTACGTTCCGGAAACCCTGGTTCCCGCGCTCGATCGGCTGCAGGCGGGCATCGATGCGCTATCTGCACACGCCGGAATTTCAAGCCGAGTTCAAGCGCGAGCTCAAGACCTGGGTGGGACGTCCCACGGCGCTGTCGTACGCGCCCACGTTGAGCCACCGCTGGGGCGCGCAAGTCTGGCTGAAGCGCGAGGATCTGGCGCACACCGGCGCGCACAAGATCAACAATGCCGTGGGCCAGACGCTGCTGGCCAAGCGCCTGGGCGCCAAGCGCATCATCGCCGAAACCGGCGCCGGACAGCACGGCGTGGCGAGCGCCGCGGCGGCCGCGCGTCTCGGCATGCCCTGCGTGGTGTACATGGGCGCGGTCGACGTCGAACGGCAGGCGCCGAATGTGGATCGCATGAAGCTCCTGGGCGCGACCGTGGTGCCGGTGACGGGCGGCGACAAACCCTGCGCGCCGCCATCGACGAGGCGCTGCGCGATTGGGTCTCCGATCCCGACGGCACGTACTATTCGCTGGGATCGGCCGTGGGGCCGCATCCTTATCCGTATCTGGTGCGCGAACTGCAGTCGGTGATCGGCCGCGAGGCGCGCGCGCAGATGTTGGAGCAGGCGGGACGCCTGCCCGATGTCGCCGTGGCCTGCGTCGGCGGCGGCTCGAATGCCATCGGCTTGTTTCACCCTTTTCTCGACGACGCCGGCGGTGCAACTGCTCGGCGTGGAGGCCGGCGGCCGCGGCACGGGACTCGGCGATAACGCCGCATCGCTGACCTTCGGCACGCCCGGCGTCCTGCAGGGCAGCTACACCTTGATTCTGCAGGACGCCTTCGGCCAGGTGCGCGAAACGCATTCCGTGTCCGCGGGCCTCGATTATTCCGGCGTCGGGCCCGAGCATGCCTATCTGAAGAAAACCGGACGCGTGACCTACGAGTCGGCGACCGACGCCGAGGCGCTGGATGCGCTGGCCGAATGCGCCAAGTACGAAGGTATTCTGCCGGCCATCGAAAGCGCGCACGCCTTTTTCGGCGCGCGGCGCTTCGCCCTGAAAAATCCCGGGGCGCAAATTCTCGTCGGCTGCTCGGGCCGCGGCGACAAGGACATGCCGATCCTGCAGAACACGCCGCTGCTGAAGGGTCTGAGGGATTCGCAGCAATGACGGAGCGCCGCCGGTGAACCTGCCGCGCGAGCGCATTTCCGCGGCGATTCAAGCGGTGTCGTCGCAAGGCCAAGCCGGCCTTGGTGGGCTACTTGACGGCGGGCTTTCCGACTCTGGATCCTTCAAGGACAACCTCGCCGCGGTCGCCGATCGCCTGCGATGTGGTCGAAATCGGCGTCCCATTCAGCGATCCGATGGCGGACGGCACCACCGTCCAGCGCGCGAGCTTCGTCGCCCTGCCGACGGCGTCACGCTGCCGTGGATACTCGAGGAACTCAAGTCTCGCCGCGCGCCAGCGCGCACCGATGCTCCTGATGAGCTACTTGAATCCCTTGCTGGCATACGGATTGGACCGGCTGCCGCGCGACGCGGCGGCGGCCGGCGTCGCGGGATTCATCGTGCCGGATCTGCCGTTCGAGGAAAGCGGCGAACTGAAATCTGGCCCTCGAGACGCGAGGGCCTGGCGCTGGTGCAAATGGTGACGCCGGTAACGCCGCCGGAACGCCTTGCGATGCTGTGCCGCGAGGCCAAGGGCTTCGTCTACGCCGTGACCATGACGGGCACCACCGGCAAGTCCGCGGAGGTACCGCCGATCGAAGTGCTCGAGTACATGGATCGGGTCAAACGCTGTTCGAACGTGCCGGTGTGCGCGGGATTCGGCATTCGCTCCGCGCGAACAAGTGGCGCGCTTCGCGCCGCACGTGGACGGCGTGGTGGTAGGCTCGGCGTTGGTCGAAGTCGCTGGAAAGAGGCGAGGATGTGGGGGCCTTCCTGCAATTCGTTGCGCTAGGCAGGCTCCTGGGGAGCATCCATGAAGCGAGTGTTCCGCGCTGCCTCGCTGCTGCAGGTCGCGCACGCCCGCAATGTGCTGATCACCGCCGGAATCGACAGCGAGCTGCGCAATCAATATCTGGCCGGCGCCCTGGGCGATCTGCCGATGCTGGAAACCTGGCCGCAGCTATGGGTGGAAGACGATCTGGAGAGGGCCGCGTTGCGCGCCCTGGAGAGTCCGCCGCCGCGCCCACGGGTGCGCCCTGGATTTGCGGGCAATGCGGGGAGCGGCTCGAGCCGCAGTTCACGATGTGCTGGCGCTGCGGAGCCCCCTTCCAGGCCCCATAAGTCCAGCCCCACGGTGCGTGATAGCATGTACGCTCGGACGTCAATCAAAGAGGGGACCCCCGAGGAGAGCGCCATGGAAAACTTCAGCGGCATTGACAACATGAAAGCGACCGCTTCCGTCGAGATCAAGAACCTTCTGGCGGATGTCGAGGAACTCGTGGCGCGCATCGCAGATTTGCAGGATGCCGATGTGGAACGGGTGCGCGACAAGGTGCAGCGAGCCGTGGATGCCGCCAAGCAGAGTTTTTCGGAAGGCGCCGATTCGGTACGACGCCAGGCGCAGAGCGTTGCCGACAGCGCGGATGACTACATCCGCGAAAGTCCGTGGCAAGCCGTGGGAATCGCGGCACTGGTCGGGGCGGTGGTGGGCATGCTGCGACGCGCCGCTCCTAAGGACACCCACGTGCGCCGGTCTATGGTCACTGCCCAAAGCCGCGCCCGCGCTGCTGCGCCATGTCGTGGCCTATATCGAGCTCGCCGGGCTGGATCTGGAGCGGACGCAGCGCGAGGTCACGGTGCAGTTCATCGCGATTGCCATCATCGCCGTCTGCGCGCTTTTCGCGCTGCTTCTCGGCTGCCTCGCCGTCGTGGCCTACACCTGGGACACCCCGCATCGGGTGGCTGCCATCGCCTGGATGGGCGGGGTCTTCCTGGTGATTGCGGTCGCGGCCGCCGTTTATCTATCGCGCGTCGCTGCGCGCCCGCTCGCCGATGTTCGCCGAGGTGCGCCGCGAGTGGCAGGAAGACCGCGTCATTCTCGAGCGCATCCTGTCCGCGGATGACGAAACATGACGGAGCGCGACGAAGCGGCTGTGAATGAGGTGCGCGCGAGACTGGCGCAGTCGCGCGAGGAATATCGCCTGCTGCTCGATCCGCCGCGGGATGAATCCGGCGCCCCGGCGCCGGCAAATCGCCACACCGGTTTCCCACGCAGCCGCACCATGCAAATGCTGATGAGCAGCCGCGGATTGGGAGCGCTGGGTGTGCTCGCCGGCGGACTTTCTGATTGCGCGGCCGGCGCTCTGGCCTTGCGGCTGCTGCGCCTGCTGCCCACCGGCACCGTCGCCAAGGCGATCGTCGCACGCGCGCTGTCGGCCTTCAGTCAATCGCAGAAGAGATCAACCTAAAGTAACCTCGAACGTATGATCGCGGCCATCGTCCTGCAACGATATTTCGCACAGGCCGCCCGCCAATTCCCTGCCATCCAACGAGGCGCGGGCGACGCCGCGGCTCACGCCGCGGGGATTCTTCACCGGACAATGCGATAGCGCGACGATCCGATGCAGGTAGGTGACTTCGAAACCTCGCCAGGCGCGCGGAATGCAGGGGTCAATCATCAGCGTTTCGCCCGCGCAAATGAATCCCGAGAATGCCCTCCACCGCGGTGCGGTACATCCAGCCGGCCGAGCCGGTGTACCAGGTCCAGCCGCCCCGGCCGATGTGCGGCGGCGCGGAATACACGTCGGCGCACACCACATAGGGTTCGACCTTGTAGCGCTCGATGCCGGCGCTGTCGTTCAATGCAGTGATTGATGGGGTTCATCAGGGCGAACAGTTCGACCGCCCGGTCGCCGTCGCCGAGCAGCGCAAACGCCAGCGCGCACCACATTGCCGCATGGGTGTACTGGCCGCCGTTCTCGCGCAACCCGGGCGGGTAGGCCTTGATGTAGCCGGGATCGTGCGGCGTGCGGTCGAACGGCGGGGTGAACAGCTTCACCAGACCATCGCTGCGGCTCACGAGCTGTGCGTCCACCGCATGCCATCGCCCGCACCGCGCGATCAGGCTGCGCGCCGCCGGAAATCACCGCCCAGGACTTTGAGCCACCGAATCGATCCGGCATTCATCGCTCCGACGCGAATCCCAAGGCGTGCCGTCGTCGTAGTACCCGCGCCGATACCAATCGCCGTCCCAGGCCTCGCGTTCGATGGCCTGTTGCAGAACTGCGGCGTGCTTGCGCCAGCGCGCCGCCTTGTCTATTCGCCCCGCGCGCCTCGGCGATGGGCGCAAAGCGCAGTCAAGGTGGCGTGCAGGAACCAACCGAGCCAGACGCTCTCGCCGCGGCCCTGGATGCCGACGCGATTCATGCCGTCGTTCCAATCGCCGGTGCCGAACAGCGGCAGGCCGTGCGCACCGACGCTCAAGCTCGAATCGAGCGCGCGCACGCAATGATCGAACAGCGGAGCCGCATCCGCCGGCGGCAGGCGCGGAGAAATTCTCGAGAACGCCGGGCGCCAGCGGGCCGCCGCTCAAGAAGGGCACCGGCTCGTCGAGAACGGCGTCATCCGCGCGTGACCTCGAGGTAGTGCGCGACCACGAAAGCCAGCCAAATGCGATCGTCCGAAACCCGGGTCTTGATGCCCTGGCCGGATGTCGGCAGCCACCAATGCTGCACGTCGCCTGCGGCGAACTGGCGCGCGGCGGCGCGCAGGATGTGCTCGCGCGTGACGGCCGGCGCGGCGACGCACAGCGCCATGACATCCTGCAGCTGGTCGCGATATCCGTAGGCGCCGCTCGACTGGTAGAACGCCGTGCGTGCCCCAGACGCGGCAGCTCAAGGTCTGGTACAGAAGCCAGCCGTTGAGCCAGAATGTCCAGCGATCGATCCGGTGTCTTCACCTGGATGACGCCCAAGGTGCGGTCGCCAGAAATCCGTCACGCTCCTGAAGCGCGGCATCGAGATCCGCTGCGCGGTAGCGCTCGATGAGCGCGACGGCGGCGTCGCGGCGAACTCTCCTCGCCGAGGAGCAGCGTCAGTTCGACCGCTCTCACCGGCTTCAGCGATGATCATCGTCTGCATCGCGCCGCAGGGATCGAGTCCGCCGCCGACGCGCATTGCCGAGCGGCTGTCCGCCCCAAGCAGCGCCGCCGGCTCGGCGAGCGAGCCTACGCGCCCGATGAATTCCGTGCGATCCGCGGTGTAGCCTTGCTGCTGCCCCGCCATGTCCATGAAGGCGACACGCGGCTGAAAAGTCGACGCTCCAGGGATTGCGCGCCAGCAGCGCGCCGGTCTGTGGCTCGATGCTCGTGACGATGAAGGGCGCCGCGCGATTGTTCTGATTGCCGAGCACCCAGTCCACGTAATGGGTGATCGACAGATTGGCGCGCCGCTGCGACTCGTTGCTGATCTTCAGGCGCGAGATCTTGATCGGATCTTCGAGCGGCACGAATTGCAGCAAGTCGAGCGAGATGCCGTGCGCGGCGTGCTGCAAGCGCGTGTAGCCGAAACCATGGCGCATCGTGTACCGAGGAGGCTTCGCGAATGGGCAGCGGCGTCGCGCTCCACAAGATCCCCGGAATCCTCATCGCGAATGTAGATCGCCTCCGCGGGCGCGTTGCTCACCGGATCGTTGCACCAGGGCGTGATCTGATTCTGCTGCGCGTTCAGCGACCAGGTGCTGCCGGATCCGTCGGCGGACACCAGAAAGCCGAACTGCGGATTCGCGATCACATTGATCCAGGGCGCAGGCGTCCATTGACCCTCGCCCAGCACGATGACGTACTCGCGCGCTTCCCGGTCAAAGCCGCCGAGACCGTTGAAGAATTCCAGAGCTCCTGCCGCGGGCGACTTCGCGGACGTCGCGGTGCCGGGGGACGGCGGGCCCTTTTTGGGGGGAGCCGATGCCGGTGGTGTGGGGGCTGCGGCCGGCAGTGTAGGCGCAGCGGCCGGCAGTCGCGCCACTTGCTCGCGCAATGAGCCGCGCCGCGGGTCGAATAGTGCCCGCGCCGCGGTCTTCAGCAGATCGAGGTGCGCGGGCGGCAGCGCGCCGTTCGCCAAGAGAATCACTGCGCCGAGACCGGGGTTCACGGCGCCGGCGCCAGAACCGGATGCCTCGATGGCTTTCTCGAGGGCGGATTGCACGGCCGCGCCGCCGTCGCGCGCGGCGTTGAGAATAACCAAGTCCACGGAGAGGTACTTCGATTGCCAATAGCGTCGCGCCCGCAACAGATCGCGCGACAGGGCGACATCTGCGTCGTTCTCGACGAGGCCCAACACGATCGGCAGATCGCCGGACACGCCGTGCGCCCACAAGCGTCGGCTGCCCGAGGCCATTCGCCTCGAGAATTTCGCGCGGCGCGCGCAGCGACGCGCTCGAATACAGCACATGCCCGGCGATGTCCTGAAATAGGCGCGTGTCGTCGAAGCTCGCGGAAAGATCGCGAAGCCTGCTCTCTGCCTGAGCTCTCGCCTGCGTCCGCACGCGATCGAGCGCGCCAGGGCGTCGCAATTTTTCGACCAAGCCCAGGGCCGGCGCCCGGCCCGCGGCGACGCCGGTCCAGAACGCGGCACGCACGGTCGCGCCGGGATCGATTCGCACGCGCCGGCGCAGCGAGAGCACCGGATCCAGCACCGTGCCCGCGGTGTTGGACAAGGCCCCGGCGTCCTTGATCGCCGCTGCATCTCCAATATCGCGGCCCCTGCCCAAGAAACGGGCCCGGTCGGTTTCGAATTGCGGCGCGCCGGCAATCCGGCTGCACCTGAATCCGCTTGCAGTGCGCAAAAATGCACCATCCAGTACTGCGGCCCGGGATCGCGTGGCCGCCGGGTGGCGAGCAAGGCATCGCTGCCCGGCGACGAATTCGGTCTGCACGAACATTTTTGAAAAGGCGGGATGGGCGGTGTCCGCCGCCGGCGGGCTCAAGACCACTTCCGCATAACTGGTCAGATCGATTTCACGAGGGCTGCTGCCCTCGTTGATCAACGACAGCAGCCGCAGCTCGGCGTCATCGTCGCTCGATACCATGACTTCCAGCGTGGTGCGCAGTTGCCCGTCCTGGCGGCTGAATTCGAGCGCGATCCTCGAAGAAGGCCACATCGTAGCTGTCGGGTTCGCGTCCCGCCGGTTTAATATCCCGCGGACCATACCTCGCCGCTCACCACATCGCGCAAAACAGGTAGCTGCCCCAGGCGTCGCGGGTGGGATCCTCGCGCCAGCGTGTGAGCGCCAGGTCGCGCCAGCGGCTGTACCCGGAGCCGGCGGCGGTCAGCATCACGGTGTAGCTGCCGTTCGACAGCAGGTGCGTGCGCGGCGGACCCTGGTTTGGAGCAGTGAACCGCCGCGCCGCTGTATCTGTCACGGATTGAGCTTCCACAGCGAGAGCGTCATGGCCACCGAGAAGGTCATCCAGAGAAAATACGGTGCGATGACCCATGCAGCGCGTGACTTTCACCCGTGCGAATTCACGCAAGGTCCAGCCGACCGCGGCCCACAGAGCAACGATCGCGAACAGTCCCAAGCCGATATTTCTCAAGCCGAAAAACAGGACGGGCCACAACGCGTTGAGCAGCAGCTGCAGGAAGTAGGCGATCATGGCCATGAGGCGACCGCGGTGATAGCGTTCGCGCCACACGAGCCAGGCAGCCACGCCCATCAGCACATAGAGCGCCACCCAGATGGGGGCGAACCAGGCTCGCGGCGGCAGCCAATCGGGCTTTGCCAGCATCGCGTACCACTGCGCCGCCGCTGCGGATCTGAATGGTGAGAATGTGGCGGCGACCGCACCGGCACCCAGAGCCAGGAGCACAAACAGCAGAAGCGCCGGCAGATTCGGCCGCGAATTGCGGCCTCGATAGCTGGTCGAGCTCTCGATTGGAATTCTCATTTTTTTTGGAGCCTCGAGGTCCGCAGGCGGACGAATCCTAGGATGGCGGCGACACATTTGCAGCCACCCCAGCCATCGATATTGCGTGGCCAGCATCAGCCAAATCAAGCCCGACAACCACAGCACGGCGGCTGCGATGCCCAGTTCGCGGCGCAGACTGGCGCGCCGCCAATTCGCCTGAAGCTCGGCCAATCCGACCGGCTCGATTGCGGGAGCGGTTCCCTGCGCGGCCTCGCGCACGGCGGTCTGCAGAATCTGCGGGACCTGGCGCAGTGTCAGCAGTGCGTCCGGTACACGTGCGCGAATCTCCTTGAGAATGGTGCGCGGGCTGACGCGCTCGCGCATCCAGGCGCGCAAGCACCGGCTGCGCCGTCTTCCACAGATCGAGTTCCGGATACAGCTGCCTGCCCAGGCCCTCGATGTTGAACAGGGTCTTCTGCAGCAGGATCAATTGCGGCTGCACCTGCATGTCGAAGCGCCGCGCGGTGTCGAACAGCCGCAGCAGCACCTGCGCGAAGGAGATCTCCTTGAGCGGCTTGTTGAAGATGGGCTCGCAGACCGTGCGCACCGCGGACTCGAGCTCATCGACGCGGGTGCCCTGCGGCACCCAGCCGGACTCGATGTGCAGGGCGGCGATGCGCCCATAGTCGCGGTCGAAGAACGCCATGAAGTTCTCGGCCAGGTAATGCTGGTCGCGCGGCTGCAAGGTGCCGACGATGCCGAAATCCACCGCCGCATAGCGCGGATTCTTCGGATCGTCGACCTGCACGAAAATATTGCCGGGATGCATGTCGGCATGGAAGAAGTTGTGGCGGAACACCTGCGTGAAGAAAATCTCCACGCCGTTCTCGGCGAGCTTCGCGATGTCGGTGCCGCGCGCGCGCAGCTCGTCGATCTGGCTCACGATGACGCCGTGAATGCGCTCCATGACCATGACGTTGGTGCGGCAATAATCCCAGTAAACCTCCGGCACGTAGAGCAGCGTCGAACCGGCGAAATTGCGCTTCAGCTGCGCCGCATTGCCGGCCTCGCGCATCAGATCCAGCTCGTCGGTGATGGTCTTGCGATACTCCTGCACCACCTCGACCGGGCGCACCGGGCGTGCCTCCACCCAGTACTGGTCGGCGAGTCCCGCCAGCGTGTCCAGCACCTCGAGGTCCAGATCGATGACCTCGCGCATGCCGGGGCGCAGCACCTTGACCACGACTTCCTCGCCGCTCTTCAAGGTGGCGGCGTGCACCTGCGCGATCGAGGCCGCGGCGAGCGGCGTGGCATCGAAGCTGCCGAAGATATCGGCCGAGCGGCAAACCCCAAGGATTTTTCGATCATCGCTGCGGCGAGATCGCCTGGAAATGGCGGCACGCGGTCCTGCAGTTTCGCGAGTTCGTCGGCGATGTCGACGGGCAGCAGATCGCGGCGCGTCGACAGCGCCTGACCGAACTTGACGAATATCGGGCCCAATTCCTCGAGCGCGAGGCGCAGCCGCTCGCCGCGGGTGCCGCGGACGGCGGCGTTGAAACCAGGTCCAGGGCGAAAGAATAGAACAGGCAGCGCAACGGCCGATACAGGTGCGTCGCGCGCACGAATTCGTCCAGCCGGTACTTGACCAGCACCCGCTGGATTTGCAGCAGTCGGGCAAGAACTCGCGGACGCATCAGGACAGGCCCTTGGCGCGCTGTTCCAGCCGCAGGATGCGCGCCTCGATCCGATCGACGGCCTCGCGCATCTCATCGACGCCGCGCAGGAACTCCTCGAGCTCGGCATCGGTCACCAGATCGCGGCCTTCCTCCTGCAGATATTCGGCGATGTTCTCGCCGGCGGTGCGCCGCGCGCGCCGCGCCCAGGTGCGCACGCTCTTTGCGACCTGGGACAGATGCCGCGCCGGCATATCGCCGATGAAGCGCGACAGCTCTTCTTCCAGGTCCGGACGCGCCGCGGCAAACAGTTCGCGATACAGATTGGCGATCTCCGCATCGCCGCGGATTTGCAGCGCGGACAGCCGTCTTCAGTCCCGGATCGTGCCGGCCGCGAGCGATTGCAGCAGCGCCGGCGGCAGACCCGGATATGTGCGCGTCCGCGGGAGAATCATCGCCCGCGAGCAGCGCGAGGCGCCCGCCTGAAGACGCTGGCGCGCATGCGTGTGATGCCGTCGACCTCGACTTGCAGGTTGGTGCCCTCGAGGCGGCGCGCCAGGCTGGCAGCCTGCGGTGGATGCCGCAATGTTTCGATTGAAGACGGCCTCGGCCGATGCCAGCCAGGCGGAGGTCGCGGGCATGTCAGATCTTGTAGCCGCGATGCACGGCGACGATGCCGCCGGTCAGATTGTGATAGCGCGTCTGACCGAAGCCCGCGGCGCGCAGCATCTCGAGCAGGGTCTCTTGGTTGGGATGCATGCGGATGGATTCCGCGAGATAACGATAGCTGTCGCGCATCCTTGGCGATGAGTTTGCCCAACAGCGGCAAAACGTTGAATGAATAGGCGTCGTAAATCGGCTTCAGCCCCGGCGCCACCGGCGTTGAGAATTCCAGCACCAGCAATTGGCCGCCGGGCTTCAGGACACGGTGCATGGAGGAGAGCGCCGCTGCCTTGTCGGTGACATTGCGCAGACCGAAACCGATGGTCACGCAGTCGAAGGAATTGTCGTCGAAGGGCAGGCGCTCGGCGTCGGCGACGATGCATTCGACATTGCCCACGAATCCCGCATCCAGCAATCGGTCGCGGCCGATTTCAAGCATCGCCGGATTGATGTCCGACAGCACCACGCGCCCGGACTTGCCCACCTGGCGCAGCAGGCCCTTGGCCAGATCGCCGGTGCCGCCGGCGACATCCAGAGCGCATCGCCCCGGGCCGCAAGCCCGTCAACGACAGGGTGAAGTGCTTCCACAGGCGATGCGCGCCGAACGACATCAAGTCGTTCATGACATCGTACTTGGGCCGCGACGGAGTCGAAAACCGCACGCACGCGCTGCGCCTTGTCGGCCGGCGGCGACCTTTTCGAAACCAAAATCCACCGTGCTGTCGGGGTCGGCCATGGCGCCTCTTTCGTCCTAGGGGGGCATTGTAGCCGACGGGCGCGCCTTTATCGGGGCAAACCGGCCTCGGCGCAGCGCTTCAGATAGCGAGCCCAGTTCTTGTCCTTGTCCCGTCCCAGCTCGTAAAGCAGGCCAAATGAGTACAGGCCGGTATTGTGGCCGTCGTCGAAAATCAGCCGCAAGGCATAGTTGCCCACCGGTTCGACGCCGCTGATGCCGACGTTCTGCTTGCCGGTCTGCAGCACGCCCTCGCCGCCGCCGTGTCCCTTCACTTCCGCGGAGGGCGAGAACACCCGCAGGTATTCGAACGGCAATTCGAAGTGCGACCCATCATCGAAGCGCACGTCGAGAATGCGTGATTCGGTGCGCAGCCGGATATCGGTGGGCTGCGGCGGGCGCGGCGCGCTCACAGAATGTACCGCGACAAATCCTGGTCCTTCACCAACTCGCCGAGATTTCTCTCCACATACTCGCGGTTGATATTCACGTGAGTGCCGCTGCGGTCGGCGGCATCGAAGGATACGGTCTCGAGCAGGCGTTCCATCACCGTGTGCAGCCGCCGCGCGCCGATATTCTCGGTGCGTTCGTTGACTTCGAAAGCCACCTCGGCCAGGCGCTGCACGCCCTCCGCGGCGAACTCCAGCGTTACGCCTTCGGTGGCCAGCAGCGCCGTGTACTGGCGGCACAGGGACGCGTCGGGCTCGGTCAAAATGCGCACGAAATCCCCCACCACCAAGGGATCGAGCTCGACCCGGATGGGCAGACGTCCCTGCAATTCCGGAATGAGATCCGAGGGCTTCGACATGTGAAACGCGCCGGAGGCGATGAACAGCACATGATCGGTTTTTACGGTGCCGTACTTGGTGTTCACCGTGCAGCCCTCGACCAAGGGCAGCAGGTCGCGCTGCACTCCCTCGCGCGATACGTCGGCGCCCGCGGTCTCCTGGCGGCGTGCGATCTTGTCGATTTCATCGATGAACACGATGCCGTTCTGCTCGGCATTCTCCACGGCGCGCAGTTTCAATTCTTCCTCGTTGATCATTTTCGCCGCTTCCTCGTCGACCAAGAGCTTCAGTGCTTCTTTGATCTTGAGCTTGCGTTGGCGGGTGCGGCCGCCGCCTAAGTTTTGAAACATCCCCTGCAGCTGCTGGGTCATTTCCTCCATACCCGGCGGCGCCATGATCTCGACGCCCACCGGTATGGCCCGCACCTCGATTTCGATCTTCGCGATCGTCCAGCTCGCCCTCGCGCAGCATCTTGCGGAATCGTTGCCGGGTATCGTTGTCGCGCGGCGCGCCATCCCCGGTAAAGCCGGCTTGGGCTCGCGGCAGCAGGATGTCGAGCACTCGGTCCTCCGCGCTGTCGGCCGCCCGGTGGCGCACCTTGGCCATTTCCTCTTCTCGGGTCATTTTGACGGAGATGTCGACAAGATCGCGGACGATCGAATCAACTTCGCGGCCAACATAGCCCACTTCGGTGAATTTGGTGGCTTCCACCTTGATGAAGGGCGCCTTGGCGAGCCGCGCCAGCCGTCGCGCGATCTCGGTCTTGCCGACGCCGGTGGGGCCGATCATGAGAATGTTCTTCGGCGTGATCTCCGGGCGCAGCGATTCGGCGACCTGCTGGCGCCGCCAGCGATTGCGCAGCGCAATCGCCACCGCGCGCTTGGCGGCCTTCTGGCCGACGATGTGCTTGTCGAGCTCCTCGACGATTTCGCGCGGCGTCATCTGCGACATCGGGGCCCTACAGTTCCTCGATGGTCAGACTGCGATTGGTGTAGATGCAGATATCCGCCGCAATGTTCAAGGAGCGCTCGACGATGTCGCGTGCCGGCAATTCGCTTTGCATGAAGGCGAGCGCCGCCGCCTGCGCGAAACCGCCGCCCGAGCCGATGGCGATCAAGTCGTGCTCGGGCTCGATCACATCGCCGGTACCCGACATCGACATAAGTGCTTTCGAGGTCGGCGACGCACAGCAAGGCCTCGAGGCGGCGCAGACTGCGGTCGGTGCGCCAATCCTTGGCCAGCTCGATCGCAGCGCGCGTCAGGTTGCCGAATTTCTCCAGTTTGCCCTCGAAGCGCTCGAACAAGGTAAACGCATCGGCGGTGCCGCCGGCAAATCCCGCCAGCACCTTTCCGCCGTACAGGCGCCGCACCTTGCGCGCATTGGACTTCATCACGCTGTTGTCCCAAGGTCACCTGACCATCGCCGCCGACCGCGACGCGGCCATTGCGCCGCACCGCCAGAATGGTCGTGCCATAAATGCGATCGGGATCGTGAATCATATGAACCCAAGGGTGGGGCCGCTTCAGGCCCTTTCAAGCGCTGCGAGGTCGGCGCCGGGCTCGCGGATGGGCCGCATCGTAGACGCTGGCCAAATGCTGGAAATCCAGGTGCGTGTAGACCTGGGTGGTGCTGATGTTCGGCATGGCCCAGCAAGCTCCTGCACTCCGCGCAAATCTCCGCTGGATTCCAGCAGGTGGGTGGCGAAGGAGTGGCGGAACATATGGGGATGCACGTGCATGTCAAGACCCTGGCGGCGAGCCCACGCGCCGACACGCAGCTGCACCGCTCGAACCGTCAAGGGCCGCCCGCTCTTCCCCACAAATACGGCACCCCGGCGTCGAAGTGTCGCCGTCCGTACGCCGAACGACCTTGGCCCGTTCAGCCAGCCAGTTTTTCAACGCATCGATGGCGTGCCGCCCGATGGGGACGATCCGCGTCTTGTTGCCCTTGCCGAGGACACGCACGGTTCGGTCCTTCAAGTCGAGCGAAGACAGATCCAGTTCCGCGAGCTCGCTCAAACGCAAGCCCGAGGAGTAGAACAGTTCCATGATGGCCTTGTCGCGCGCCGAAGTGGAATCATCCGCCCTGAAGTCCAGCAGCCGTCCCATCTGATCGGCATCCAGGGTGGCGGGCAGACGCTTCTTGGATTTGGGCGCTTGCACGTCGAGCGCGGGATTGCGCTTGGCAAAACCCTCGCGCATCAGGTATTCGTAGAACGAACGAAGCGCCGACAGGCGCCGCTGGATGCTGCGCGGGGCGATGCCGGCCGCGTGTTCGGCCGCTGCAAAGGCGCGAATCTGAAAATTGTCCAGCGCGTTCCAGCGCTCGAAGCCGCGGCGCTCGCAGAACGCCGCGAGATTGAGCAGATCGTGCCGATAGGCGCCCAAGGTGTGTCCGCTCATGCGCCGCTCGTGCGTAAGATGCGACAGAAATCGCTCGATCCATTCGCGCTCGCCGGCTAGCACGGAGCGATTACCCTCACCGCATCAGCGCGTAGGTCACGAGTTCGCCGATGCGCACCAGAAATTCCGTGCTCATTCCGGGATGGAATCGCTCGGCGTCGCTCGCGCCGATGGCCAGAATCCCCAGCGCGCCTTTCGCTCCCAAGGGCGTGAGCGCCACCGAACCGATGGCGACCGAATCCTTGCCGAACAAGTAGTCGCGCTGAACGTCGCGGACCTGGCCGCAGCGCGGCTTGCCCGAGCTCATCAGCGAATCGAAGCTCTTGATCTCCTCATCGGTCGATCGATGCGCTACGCAGGAATCGGCCGGCCTCAGGTTCCAGCGCGCGCGCCTCCTCGAGGAACAGCACCAGAACCGAATGCATGGCGTCGAAATCCTCGCGCAGCGAAGTCTCGACGGCGTTGATCGATTGCAACATGCTGTGCGCGCGGATCAGCCGCTGGCTCAGGCGGTGAATTCGATCGGCCAGCGTGTCATTGGCGCGCGCCACATCGACGAAGCTCCTTGAGCTTGCGTTCGAGCGACTGATTGCGCTCGCGCAGCACCTCGACCTGGCGCTCCACCAAGCTCACCGTGGCGGTCCGACGTCGCGCACGTGCGGCAGGCGCAGCTTGGTCGAGCAGCTGCGAGTTGCGCTCGAAGAAGTCCGGATAGGTCTGCAGATAATCCGCGACCGCATTGTCATTGAGAACATCGTGCTTGATTCCGCGCGCGTGACTCGTTGTCATTGTTTGGCTCCCGTGAATCGCGTTAAGTCGATAGAACCTGTATAGACCGTGTCGGCCGGCCCCGTCAGCCATATCGGCTGGCCCGGCCCGGCCCAGGAAACCAGCGCCGTGCCGCCCGGCAAATCAACCCGCACTTCGGGATCGAGCCATCCGCGCCGCACTGCCGACGGCCACCGCGGCGCATGCGCCGGTGCCGCAGGCCAGTGTCTCCCCGGCGCCGCGCTCGAACACGCGCAGCGCTATGTGGTTGCGGCCGATGATCTGCATGAATCCCACGTTGGTGCGATTCGGGAAGTGCGGATGATTCTCGATGCGCGGGCCCAAGCCGCTCCACCGGCGCGGCCTTGGTATCCGCGACACGCAGGACGGCGTGCGGATTGCCCACGGAGAGCGTGCTCACCTCGACGTCCTTGCCCTGCACGTGCAAGGTGTCGCTCCACGCGGCTCGTCGAGCTGCGGCACGCCCATGTCCACCGACACCAAGCCGTCGTCCCTGACGCGCGCGTGCACGGTGCCGCCGGTACTGTCCATGAGAAAATCGCGGCCCAATTGCGGTGCGCGGGAATACAAGAGCGCCGCGATACAGCGGGCGCCGTTGCCGCATTGCTCGACTTCCGTGCCGTCGGAGTTGAAGACTCGATAGAACACGCGGCTCGCCGGGATCGCGGGAGTTTCCAGCATCAGAGCCTGATCGAAGCCGATTCCGGTACGCCGGTCGGCGAGGGCGCGCAAGCGTTCCTTCGTCAAGATGGGATTTAGAGGCGATGGCGGCGGCGTCGAATACCAGGAAATCGTTGCCCAAGCCCCTGCATCTTCAGAAACTCGATGCGCATACGATGAGCATAGCCGATGCGGCTCATCGTCGCGAGGGTGATCGCGAAAAAATTCCCAAGCCTTTATTTGCGGTTGCGCGATACTCGCGTAAACGTCTACCTTTGCCAAAACAACAACGCCGGGGACTTATGCGACACATCATGGTTTTGAACGCGAAGGGCGGATGCGGCAAGAGCACTTTGAGCACCAACATCGCGGTGTTTTTTGCCCGCGACGGACACCAGGTGACGCTCGCCGACTACGACCCGCAGCGCTCCAGCCTCGATTGGCTGGCGATGCGCCCGGCCGATCTGCCCGCCATCAATGGCGTCGCCGCCTTCGAGGAGGGCTTGCGCAATGTACCGCGCAACACCGAGATTCTGGTGATCGATGCGCCGGCGCGCGTGCACGGCACCGAGCTCAACGAGCTGGTGCGGCGCGCCGAAACCATCATCGTGCCGGTGCTGCCCTCCAGCATCGACATGAAGGCCTGCGGACACTTCATGGCGGAATTGCTGGAGATCGGCAAGGTGTCGCGCAAGCAGGCGCGGCTGGCCGTGGTCGCAAATCGAGTGCGCGAATACACGCTGGTCTACGAGGAGCTGGACCAGTACCTGAGCAAGCTCAAGGTGCCCTACCTGGGGCAGCTGCGTGAAGCGCAGAACTACGTGCGCGCCTACTCGAGAGGCATGGGCGTGTTGGAGCTGCCCGAATATCTGGCCTGGCCCGATTGGAAGCAGTGGGAGCCGATCGCGAATGGCTGGATAGCAAGCGCAGCCAGCCGACCGCTTAAGACCATGCGCGCGCTTGCGTATCAGCCTCGCTAATTCTCCGGCCGATTCACCGGCCAACAGGGAAGCAAGCGTAACGCGCGAGTTCGACGCCGCACCCGGACAAGCGCTGCTCGATGCCGCGCTTGATGCCCGGCTCAATTTGCCGCACAGCTGCAAGGGCGGCAACTGCGGCGCCTGCCGCGCGCGGCTGCTGCGCGGCGAGATTCATTATCCCAATGGGCCGCCGCCCGGCATCAGCGCCGCCGAGGCCGCCGACGGAATGATCCTGCTGTGCCAGGCCCGTGCCCGCACCGATTTGACGATCGAGACTTTTGAAGTTCGCAGCGCCGATGAGGCCGTGATCAAGCGCCTGCCCTGCCGCATCGAGCGCACGCTGCCGCTGTCGCACGATGTCATGGGATTGTTCCTGCAAGCTTCCCGCCGCGGAAGAATTCCGCTTCGAGGCGGGCCAGTACATCGACATTTTTCTGTCAGGCGGCCGACGGCGCAGCTTCTCCATTGCATCGCCGCCGCACGATGCGCGACCGCTCGAGCTGCATGTACGGCGGGTCCCCGGCGGCGAATTCACCGACCGTCTTTTTCACGAGGACACTCGAAGTTCGCTGTTGACGATCGAAGGCCCGCTGGGAGGCTTCTTCTACAGGCCGCACGCGAGGACCCCGCCGCCCATGCTGATGATCGGCGGCGGCACCGGCATCGCGCCCCTGCTCTCCATCTTGCGTCATGTCATCGAGAACGGCATCGAGCGCGACATGACGGTTTACTGGGGAGTACGCAGCGAGCGGGATCTATACGCGCACGCGACGCTTGCAAGCCTGGCGCAGCGCGCGGCCCACATGCGTTATCTGCCGGTTCTATCCGAGGCCTCGCCGACTTGGTGCGGCCTTAACGGCTTCGTGCATGAATCTGCTTTGGAGGGAGTCGCCAATCTCGAATCGCATGAGGTCTATGCGGCCGGGCCGCCGGCAATGATCGCGGCGGTGCAGGGCGAATTTGCCCGCCGCGGAGCCGCCGCCGATCGACTGTATTTCGATTCGTTCGACTATGCGCCGGACGCGCTCGCGCGCCAGCGAATGAGCGCCGAGACCAAGTCCTGATCTTCGGCCGAGTCCGCCAGCAGCAGGGGCGCCTCCAACCCCAACTCGCGCAAGCCCGTCGCAATGCGCTCGACCGGGAATCAGCCAGTGCACCCGTTCGAAGTCGCTTTGCGCAATTCCGGTGTCGCAAATGCGAGCAGGTTTCGGCCGACTTCCAGACTGGTCGCGGTGATCACCTGTATTTCGCCCGCGGCAAATTTCTCTTGCACAGCGGTGAGCATCTCCGGTCTCGGGATCGCCGGCGCCCGCTCATAGACCTCGGCGCACACCACCGTCGCGCCGCGGCGCACGAGTTCTTGCTTGGAGCAATTGCCGGCCGTTGCCTCCCTTGATCATCAATATGCGCTGGCCGAGCAGGTGCTCGAAGCGCGGGTGCAGCAGCAGACCCTCGGAGTCGACCCTTCCCACCGGTTGCACGGCGACGCGGTAGCCTGCTTGGTTCAAGGCCCGCGCCGTCGCCGGACCGATGGCGGCGAGCGCGAGGTCGCGTTTTTGATCGAGGAACGAAGCGCCGAAGCGCACGGCGTTGGCGCTGGTGAAGATGATGATGTCGAAATTCTCGAGAGCGCCCAGTTGCGCCGCCAGCGCCCGCCGGTTGCGCAGCGCCTTGATTTCCACGGCAGGCAATCGCAGCGGTGCGCGCACCCTGATTCTCGAGCAGCCGGCACAACGGCATTGCCTGCAGCTCCGGCCGGGTGACCAGGACGCCAACGCCGTGCAGAGGCGCCAGCACTAGCTCAGCGCGCAAGCGCTCGAGCAGAGATCCCGCGCCGGCGGCCAGTATGCGTTCGGCCAAGTTCCCGTCCCAGCGACGCCGGATTGTCGGTGCCCCCGGACAAGGAGTCGCGCAACAGCCGCGAACCATCCGGTTCCGCGACCAAGCCGCTGAGAGAAATTCGTCGCGGCGTCGAGCTCGGCATAGGCGGCGATGGGCGACTGGCAGCTGCCGCCCAAACGGGCCGCAAACGCTCGTTCCGCGTCCATCACAAGGCGCGTCGGCCGATCCTCAAGCAGCCGACAGCAGCGCGCGGGTGCGCGCATCGCCCATGCGGCATTCGATGCCGATCACGCCCTGGGTCACCGCCGGCAGGCAAACCCTCGGATCGAGGCGCGCCGTGATGCGCGATTCCAATCCCAGCCGAATCAAGCCGGCGCAGGCCAGAACGATGGCGTCCATGCTCGCCGGCATCGAGCTTGCGCAAACGCGTATCCACATTGCCGCGCAGCGCCTCTATGCGCAGATCCGGGCGCAGAGCGCGCAGCTGCGCCTGACGGCGCAGGCTCGAGGTACCGACGAGGGCGCCGCGCGGCAGCTCTTCGAGCCGCGTGATGCCCGAGGTGGTGACCAGGGCATCGCGTGGATCCGCGCGCTGCAGGACCGCGGCAATCATGAGTCCTTGGGGGATGTCCGCGGGCACGTCCTTCATGGAATGCACCGCGATATCGGCGCGCAGATCCTCGATGGCGACCTCGAGTTCCTTGATGAACAGTCCCTTGCCGCCGATGGAAGCGAGACTGCGATCCTGGATGCGGTCGCCCTGGGTGAGCAAGGGCACGAGTTCAACCGCAAGCCCAGGATGCGCCTCGCGCAGCAACGCCGCGACATGTTCAGCCTGCCACAGCGCCAGCTGGCTCTTGCGGGTCGCGATGCGCAGAGGCGTCGCTCACATGGATTCTGGCTTGGGAGGGAACAGCTTGGACTTCAAACGGTAGATCGCGGAGATATCCTCATCGCCGAAACCCTGCGCAATCAATTTCTCGTACTCAGCGAGCGTCGATTCGACCACCGGCAGCACACCGCCGTGCTGCGCGGCCATTTCGCGGCAGATCCGCAAATCCTTGTCGTGCAGCCGCACGCGAAATCCCGCCGGGAAGCAATTGTTTGCCATGAACGGCGCACGATTCACGAAGTACCAGCTCGAGCCTGCACCCTTGCCCAGAACATCGATCACGCGTTTCAACGGCAGTCCTTCCTCGTGGGCGAAAGCCATCGCCTCGCCGACGGCCTGAATGATTCCGGCGCACATGATTTGGTTGGTGGCCTTGGCCGCCTGTCCGGCGCCGCTCGAGCCCATGTAGGCGACCGCCTTGCCGAGCTTTTCCAAAATGGGCTGCGCGCGCTCGAACACGGATTCATCGCCGCCCACCATGATGGCCAGCGACGCGGTGCGGGCGCCCTCGACACCGCCGCTCACCGGGCAGTCGAGAAAGCCGACGCCGAACGCGGCGAGCTGCGCGTAGATGTCGCGCACGGTTTGCTTGCCCACGGTGGAACAATCCATGACGATCATGTTCGGATTCAAACCCGGTTCCAGACCCGCGACCACGTCGCGCAAATCCTCGTCCGCGGACACGCAGATCACCACCGCTTCGCAGTTGCCCGCAAGCTCCGTCCAAGCTCGTGAATGCAATGACCTTCAATTCCTCGGCGAGCGCCGTGGCTTTGTCAGTGGTGCGATTCCAGACGCCGGTGAGCAATCCTGCGCGATGGAGATTGCGCGCCATGTGCGCGCCCATGGCGCCCAATCCGACGAAGCCTGTTTGCATGTGCATGTCCTTGAGGGTTCCAGTTCAGAGCCGTAGCCTAAGGCTTTGCGCGTTGCGCGGCAAAGCGCATTGCGGCACGCAAAAAAACTGCGTGGGGCTTACCGAGCGAGCACAGGCGGCTTGAGCCGGGACTTGCGAAGCCGAGGGCCTGCGGGCCGCCTCGCCCGGTCAGGTCGTGCTGTTGCAGATCGTATCGATGTCGCGCTTGGCGTTGAGCCGCTCGGTGTCGATCTCCTGCGGAACTCATGTACTGGCGCTCGCCGTCGGGACCGGTCTTGTAGATTCGCCGGCCCTCGATCAGTTTCTTGTAGCGATCCTGCGCATCGGTGCATTGCTTGTCGCGAGTCTGCGCGACGTCCGCAGCCACGGCGGCTTTGGTATCGTCGAGCTTCGGCGGTCGCAGTCTTTGCGGCGATCCGCCGTGGCGAAGCGGGCACGCGGCACTGACTGCGGCGGCGCCGAAGCGGCGTGCGGCCACATGAGTACCCAGCAGTTCGACCACTTCCGCATGCACGCCATCCGGCGGCCGATCGCCGTACTGCAGCTTGCCCTGCGCGTCGACCCACTTGTAGACCACGGCCGAGGCCATGCCCGACCAGGCGATCAAGGCGGCGAACAACAAAAGGCGTTTCATCGTCCGATCCTCGCTTGAGTGCTACAGCGCGCGCGAACCTGCCTCTCCGGTGCGAATGCGCACCGCCTGGCCGAGGTCCGAAACGAATATCTTGCCGTCACCGATTTTACCCGTCCGCGCAGTTTCAATTATGGCTTCCACCACTCGATCGACCTGTTCGTCATCCACGGCCAACTCGAGCTTCACCTTGGGCAGAAAGTCCACGACATATTCGGCCCCTCGATAGAGCTCAGTGTGGCCCTTTTGGCGGCCAAAGCCTTTGACCTCTGTCACGGTAATGCCTTGAACTCCCACCTCTGCCAGTGCGGCGCGCACATCGTCAAGCTTGAAGGGTTTGATGATGGCGATCACCATTTTCATGCACAGGCTCCAGTTTCGGTCAAACACACAGTCTACCAGCGGAATTCGAAAGAAATTGCTGCAGCACAGCATGGAGAATTGAATTCTTCTGATGTATAAACGCCGCGATGCGTCTTGCGTCGGGCGCGTGATATAAAAAACGGCACGGGCCCCGTAAAGGACCCGCGCCGCCGGGATATCGCACCGACGGGGGAGTTGGCTGGCTTGCCGGCGCGAGATGCTCCTAAATCGTCACAAAGTGTGGGCCTCGCTCGACAGCGGGCGAGGCCTCTAAAATCTCGTAAAAATCCTCTCCTGCCCAAGAACCATCGACTGCGCCGACCCCTAGATGGCGTCCGGGCCGGTTTCGCCGGTCCGCACCCGCAGCGCTTGTTCCAAGTTCAAGCTACCCAAACCTTTCCGTCTCCCGTCTTCCCGGTCCTGGCCACGTTGCACACCGCTTCCATGACCTGTTCTGCGATCGAATCGTCCACCGCAAGCTCTATCTTTGCCTTGGGCAGAAAGTCCACGCTGTATTCGCCCCCCCCGGTAAAGTCTCCGTATGTCCGTGCTGGCGACCGTAGCCCTGAACCTCGGTCACCGTGACACCCTGGATACCGATGTCCGCCACCGCTTGGCGAACCTCGTCCAGCTTGAAGGGTTTGATGACGGCGGTGATCAGCTTCATGCATTTTTCCCTGCATTCACCTGTAATTCAGACCGCCCTCGATAACACTTCCGCGTACTATTGACAGTAGGTATTGCAGGTTCCGTGCCATTGCGGGCAGGTGTAAGAATCAAGGAGTTGCGCTCGGGCGAACGGCCCATACGCACCGCTATGGCGCACCAGCGCCCATGGGCTGCGTTACCGAGGTGCGTAGCGAACGGACGGAGGCGAATGAGTTCATCAATTCGAACGGTTTGGACGATCTGGCGCGCCGTTTGGCGGATTCGGTGCCCGGAGTCGCTGCGTGCCTTCGGCCGCGATATGGAAGGCAACTTCAAAGCCGTGCTGCAGGCGCAACTGGCCAAGCTCGATCTTGTCACGCGGCAGGATTTCGACGTGCAGGCCGCGATTCTCGAACGCACTCAGGCAAAACTCACGGCGCTCGAAGCACGTCTGAAAGAGATCGAGGCGAAACTGCCGACCTAGCAACAACCCGCTCGCCAATCGCATGGACACTCACAAGGAAGTGAGCACCGTTTTCAGCCGCGCGCCCGCTGGACTGGAAGCACCGGTGGTGCGGGTCGAAGTTCACTTAGGTTTGGGTTTGCCGACGTTCGCGCTGGTCGGACTTCCCGAAGCCGTGGTTCGCGAAAGCAAGGAGCGGGT
The DNA here is from genome assembly GCA_963831765.1 of uncultured Gammaproteobacteria bacterium. Taxonomy (GTDB): domain Bacteria; phylum Pseudomonadota; class Gammaproteobacteria; order Steroidobacterales; family Steroidobacteraceae; genus Bog-1198. The sequence goes on along the minus strand of CAWHRH010000003.1, from coordinate 2,121,943 downwards.
GCGCTCCGCGCTCGTGACGGCGGGGCATGAATTTCCGCAGCGGCGCATCACCGTCAATCTCTCGCCCGCCGATTTGCCCAAAGAAGGCGGACGCTTCGATTTGCCGATTGCCGTTGGGATACTGGCGGCGGAACGCAAGATATCCGCCCAGGCGCTGAAGGGTCGTGAGTTTTACGGCGAACTCTCTCTGGGAGGCGAGCTTCGCGAAACTCCGAAACTCCTGCCGGCACTGATCGCGGGCGCAAGATCGGGCAGCGAACTCATTCTGCCTGCGGCCAATGCGCTGGAAGCCAGTCTGGTCAGCGGCGCGAAGCTACGGCTGGCGAACAATTTGTCGCGACGTGGTCGCAGTGCTTCAAGGAAGGCTCAAGCCAAACCCCCCGGAGTTTCGCCAGTTTAGCGGAAGCAGCCGGAAAATTCCGCAACGCCGCTTCCCGATCTTCGCGAGGTGCGCGGCCAATATGGCGCCAAGCGCGCGCTTGGAAATCGCCGCTGCCGGCGAACATGGGCTGCTGATGATCGGTCCTCCCGGCGCCGGCAAGACACTACTGGCGCAACGCTTGCCCGGCCTGCTGCCGCCGTTGTCAGCGAACGAAGTGCTGGAAGTGGCAAGCCTGGAATCGCTCGCGGGACGCAGGCCCACGCAGGGGAGGCCGGCGGCCATTTCGCAGTCCGCAGCACACCGCGTCGGTGGCTGCGCTGATCGGCGGCGGAGCCTTGAGGCCCGGCGAGCTGTCGCTGGCGCATCTCGGCGTCCTGTTCCTCGACGAACTTCCGGAATTTCCGCGCAACGCCCTCGAGGCACTGCGCGAACCTCTGGAGAGCGGCTCAGTCGTCTTATCGCGGCTCAAGCGCAGCTGCGAGTTCCCCGCGCAATTCCAACTGGTTGCCGCGATGAATCCCTGTCCCTGCGGTTATGCGGGCGATGCACGCGGCCGCTGTCACTGCACCGATGAGCAGATCGCCCGCTACCGAAACCGAATCTCGGGGCCGCTCATCGACCGCATCGACATGCATGTCGAGATCGCGGCACTGCCGGTGGAACATCTGATGAACGATGCACGGGATGTGACTGAAACCTCCGCGGTGGTGGCCGAGCGCGTGGCCGCCGCCAGAGATGTGCAATTGCAACGACAAGGGAAGCTCAACGCGCGCCTGACGCCTACCGAGGTTGCGACGATTTGCGTTCTCGAGCGGGAATCGCGATCGCTACTGGCGACGGCGATTGCGCGACTCGGGCTCTCGGCGAGGGCTTATCATCGCGTGCTGAAAGTGGCGCGCACCTGCGCGGATCTGGCCGGTGCCGCCGGTATTCGCATGATCGACGTGGCGGAAGCCGTGAACTTGCGCGCGCTGGACCGGTGCTAAAGAGGCGCCGCTATTTGTTGAGCGACACCATGTAGTCGACGGTCATACGAATGGTTGCATCCGGCCACGTCGTGCCGCCTTTCGCGGGCATGTTGCCCTTGCCGCTGATCGCGTCCTTGTAGAGAGTGTCCTTTCCTTGCGCGATGCGAGGACCCCAGGCCGCATGGTCCCCGATCTTTGGCGCGCCGTTGACGCCGGTGCCATGACAAGCCGAACACACCTGGGTATAGGCCTGCTCGCCCGTGGTCGGTACCGCGGCCGCCGGCGCTCCGCTCGCGGGCGCCGACAACGCAGCCAAGGCCGAATTGTCTTTGCCGGCGATGGCAACTTGCGCAAACGGCGCAATGTTTTTCTCCACGCTGGCGATGCGCAGCGGCTCCAAGAGCACATTTTGCCCCTGGCTGTCGGCACCCATCACGCGCGCCATCGCGAACAGTACGATGGCAAAGGCGACGAGCAGCCCAAGTACCATGCTGAAGGAATTGAAGAATTGAGTATCTGAGGATGGACCTTGGGACACGGTAACTCGCTGGTATCAATGGAAAAAATTCGCAGAAGACCGACAGTATAGCGGCAGCGCTCAAATCACGGAATAGCGGACTGCGGAAAACCTCACAACCGCGGACGCGGGGCCGGCCGCGCCGCAGAGACCATCCCCCGCGGAGGCCGCGCAGCTACGGGGTCGTTACGGCGTACTATCCAAAGGACTTTTGACGCTCCGTCGCGCCCTTGCCCAGCACATGGGTATAGGGATCCTGACAAAGGGAATCCGCGGGGAACACAAATTGCCAGCCCCACTGCTTCGCCGCGCCGTGAAACTTGGCTGACAGCGCTGCGGGCAGCGAGACGCCCGGATCGCCTGATGTTCGCTGACGTTGATAGCGTAGCCGCAATTTGTCGAGGTGCAATCGCATCGGCGGAATGACCGCCGAGGGAAGGACCGTGACCCGATCCTTTGCTCCCTTGCCTCCGCGCACCATGATCTCGCCGCGCTCCAAATCCAAGTCCTCGACGCGAAGACGTTGCGCTTCCATCAATCGCAAGCCGCCGCCGTAGAGGAGACTCGCGACCAACCAAGGCATGCCCTCGAGTTGAGCCAGGACCGAGCGCACTTCAGCGATGCTCAAGACGACGGGCAAGCGCTTCGGTCCATGGGCACGGGTTACGTTTTCAAGCCAGGGCAGTTCAATCTCCAGAGCCTGGCGATAAAGAAAGAGAATAGCTTGCATCGCCTGATTCTGAGTCGAAGCACTGACGCGAGCAGTCACCGCCAAGTGTGTGAGAAACGCCTCCATCTCGGCCGCGCCCATTTCCCGCGGGTGCCGGTAACCATGGAACCTAACGAATCGCCTCATCCATTGCAGGTACGCCTGCTCGGTGCGATAGGCCAAGTGCCGAGTTCGCATCTTGTCGCGTGCCACGGCGAAAAGACCACGAGCCGCCGGCATGTATAATTCTCCTTCAAAGCGCTACACGACAGTGCGAAGCGCGCTCCTCAAAGGAAATCAGGAACATGTCAAAAGCTCTAGCACGCATATTTGCCGCATTCGCCGCAATTCGCGCCGTCTAATTAAATCGTTAATGCTCCACCATGCCTACACTGCAATTTCGAGGTCTAAATGCCTGATAACCCGTCGCGTGGATTACTGATAGCGATACTAATTGTTGTTGGCCTAAATTTGGCCACGACGTTAGTACAGACAGGACTTCTACTACGATCAACACCTGCAATTCCGGCGACGGCCGCTGGGGTAGACAAAACTCTCCCCGCGAAATACACCGATGCTGAGCTGGCTAATATTGCGGACCGAGTTGTGGTGCCGTACAACAAGCAAGATATGGAGGCTGCATACGCGGCGTTCGACGAAATCGCGAGGAATGAGATCCCTCGGGACAAATTTGACGCCCAGCTCGCGCAACTTTGGACTCTAGTCGGGAAGGTTGAATCATCGTCCTTCGTAGGATCTCAGAGGCAACAGAGTCAGGGACGTCTTGATATGTACCAACTCAACTACGTTGTCCGACTCTCGGGCGGAAAGCTTCCCATCGGCACTATGACGATCACTGTCGTGGATAGAGATTCTGGTGCTGGGATTGTAGGCTTTTTCGTCAATGGAAAGACCCAACAGTGAGTAGGGGTAATATCCCTGGGCAAACATAACCCTGTATCCCGCGGATTCACACGGCATCTAACAATCGGTTCGAGCGATCGCGGGGTCGCGTCTTCGGTGAGCCAAGGAGGGGGTCGATGATCTGGATAAATCAGCTTCGTTTGACGTCGGCGCAACCCCGCGTCGCTCAACCTCATCGTTAGGTGTCACGAGGCACTTGAAGTGACGTCCTTATCACTGACGCAAAAACGAGTACTGGCCGGCGTCTGTTTGGTGGCGCTTCTTTTTTGCGCCTCCAACTACTATCTTGGATGGCATCTCTTTGGGCGCTTTGACAAGGGTGTCCTCGCAATTGCGACTCTGTTGGTTGCCATTTGGGCGCACCGCTATGCTCCAGCGCTAATCGACGAATTGAGGGAGTACCGTGCTAGCAAGCGCCCGTGACCGGAAATGCGCACGATCTGTCGCCACACCTAACAATCGGTTCGAGCGATCGCGGGGCGCGTCTTCGGTGAGCCAAGGAGAGGGTCGATGATCTGGATAAATCAGCTTCGTTGGACGTCGGCGCAACCCCGCGTCGCTCAACCTCATCGTTAGGCCTCCGTGAACAGACGCGTTTTGCTAATTCCCTGCCTTATGTTCTGGACGTTTGCGATGGCGGATGACTTGCCGCCCGGATCACTTCCCGAAACTGGTAATTCAGACGTGGGATATAGAACGGTAGCCGAGGCTTTGGCGTCTTTAAAGCAAATGAAAGAGGCTTCGTTTTCCACTGTACGTGGTCTGACAATCGTTACCGATCAGGTTCACATGACTGTCTGGTCTTTTGCGCCGAAGACGGATCCGTCGTATCCGTCCGTTATAAAGCGCTTCGTAACGGCAGCCGGTACCGGATCCATCGTTACAATGAAAGTGCTTTGTGAGTCGAATAAGACGTCATGCGATAACCTCGTTCGTCAGTTCTATGACGTGAACTTTCGCGGTAGCGGAGCCCAACTCGAACACAAGTAGGCCTAACAATCGGTTGGAGCGATCGCGGGTCGCGTCTTCGGTGAGCCAAGGAGGGAGTCGATGATCTGGATAAAGTAGCCTTCGGTTGATCGTCGGCGAAGCCCCGCGTCGCTCAACCTCATCGTTAGGCGCCCAATTGCCGACTCCCGTAATGCAATGCATTCTCAAGTTTCGTCGTCGGCTCGATGGGCTCACCTATCGCTATCACCCTTGCGAATCTGCAAATCATTTCGCTTCTTGGAAGCGCGAGGATTTGGACCTTTGGCTTGTTAGGGATGATGCTTTAGGGTGGGTTGGTGTCAATGCTGAGGGAGAAGTATTTTGTATTCCTTGGGCGGTGCCTGTGAGCAAACAGGGAGCCGCACCTCCGCCCGGAGTATGGGTAAGCTGCAAAGCTGAAAAATCCTATGTCTACGATCTAGTCTTTTCGAAATAGCGTGCCTAACGATCGGTTCGAGCAATCGCGGAGATCGCATCCTCGGGCAAGTCGATAACCGCATTAGCTCAGTAGCAGATCGATTCGTTAAAAGAGTTGCGAGGAAGAATGAGTCCTTGAACACGTCATCGCTTCTTTGGGGGTTGCTGTTCGGCTCGATTGGACTCGGCTTTGTCATTTACGGCCGGAGACAGCGGGCCGTCGTGCCCTTGCTCTGTGGTTTGGGGTTGATGATCTTTCCGTACTTTGTGTCCAGCAGTGTTTTGCTCGTCGCCATAGGCGTTGTGCTCATGGCGATTCCATATTTTTTCAGGCTCTGAGATCAATCATTGCCACGAAGGAGCGGCGTTGAAGCGACCTCACGGCTAGCCTTCTGTTAACGGCGCCGTGTGTCTCGTGGTCGGCGTGTCCATGCCCTCGGTCTATCATGGGGTCGCATGGTGAGTGCGGTGGCGGCGGATTCTGCTTGTTTGGGGGTGAGCATGGGGCCAATCGCCTATGAGCGAAGCTTGGAGGCGAGCGCTTGGCGCTCCCCTTCCTTTAGTTCCCAGTGCCAGTCGTGGCACTCGGCGTAGGCGGGAATGGGGGTTCCCTTGTCAAGCGCTTCTTTGATTTGGGTGACGCGCAAGGCGCACGTCCACTCGGTGTTGCAGATCGGGCAGTGCACCGGAAATTTGAGAAGGCGTTCGGTCATGGCGGCTGCTCCTCTTCAGTGGAAGCCTACGACGTTTTTCTCCATAGGGGAATATATCCGGGGCTCGCGAAGATGGTGTCATGCTGGACCGGACACCGGGGATCATGGTCGGAGCGGCCCACCCTTAGGGGCGGTTGCAGCGATCGCGGCAGTTGCGTCCCTGTGAGTTAGGAGGTATCAATGATTGAGATAAAGTGCCTTCGCTTTGAGTCGACGCAAACCTGCGTCGCTCGACCTCATCGTTAGGAGTCAACTGTGCGAGCCGTCATACCTCAACTTGCGTTTGTGGTCGCGGCGCTCGCCACGCCGACCGCGGACTCGCAGGAACAATTGCGCTTCACCGGTCAAACCACTGCGTCGCCAGTCCTCCTTCACGATGCATTGCAGCCTATCGCCTTATTCGTCCGCGACAGCCTGAACTGCCCGAAAATTTCGCAGGTCAACACCGAGGTCTTACCGACTGGCGCTATAAAGCGTGATGTTTCGAAGCCAGAGGGTACCGCACCGGCGACGTATGAACGCTGGACGGTTTCATACTGTCAAAAGACGAGGGCCTTTCTTGTGGTCTTTTGGACCAACGATCAGGGCGGCTCGATGTTTCGGGTTCAATTTAGAGACGAACATTGACTCCTAACAATCGGTTCGAACGCTCGCGGGAGCATCGCCCGTGGGCAAAGCAGTGGCACCCAACAAGAGTGCGAGATGATGGCAAACACTGACTCTCGAGTAACGATTCACATGGCGGCGAGCCTCGACGGATTCATTGCTCGAAAGGACGGGCGAGTCGACTGGCTCGAAACCTCGGATGAATTCGCAGGCGGGGATACGCTGGACCCAGGATTCGTCGAGGCCTTTCTTAAGTCGATCGACTGTTACGTCATGGGGTCTCGAACGTATGAGACTGCGTTGGATTTTGAAGCGAAAGGGTTCGGGTGGTCGTACGGCGATAAACCGACGTTCGTTCTTACTAACCGCGATCTGCCGCGCCGCCGCGACAACGTCAAGTTCTACTCCGGCGATCTCGCGCAGTTAGTGAATGGACACTTGCGGCCCGCGTTTCGTACCATCTGGTTTGTTGGAGGTGGGGTAGTCTCCGGCGAATGCCTCCGTCTCGGGTTGGCCAATGAAGTTCGTTATTCGATCTTGCCGGTCTTAATTGGCGATGGGTTGCCTTTTTTTGAGAGGCTCGACAGAGACGTTCTCCTGCACCTGATGGATATCAAAGCCTATACGAGCGGCATGGTGGAGCTTCGCTACGAGGTACAGAATCATGCTCGCAAGCCGCGGAGCTCCGGTTAACACACAGGTCATTGGCTTAGTGGTCGTTCGGGTCGCAGCCTGGGCATGGGCGCCATGATGAAGCACCCGCGCCATCTCCTGGTTGTGCTCCTTCTCGCAATCGGCGCGCATGCGAACGCGGGCAATTTGACGCCGCTGGAAGCTCGAAGGATCGAGTATCTAATTGCGGCGATCGAAACGTTGCCAAATGCTCAATTCATCCGAAATGGCACCGCCTACGACGCTAAGGATGCTGCCGACCACCTGCGTCTGAAGCTCCAGACGGCCGGTTCTCGAGTTGCGACAGCTGAAGATTTCATCCGATGGTGTGCTTCCGTGTCATCGGTCTCGGGATTGCCGTATCAGATCAAGTTCGCTGATGGGCATATGATGACGTCAGAGGCCTTCCTGCGGCAGAAACTCGCCGAATTTGAGCCAACGTTAAACTAGCCGTGGAAGAGAACACAATTGGAGCTATCGCGCGCCCGCCTTCCACGTATGCCGCTACCGCTCAATGAGCAGCTATCTGAAGCATCGAGGGTCGGCTAGCGTTCAAGATCCGTGTTTCTTCGAAACCCTCAGTGGCCACCCGAGGGTCTTCAGAGCCCGTGGCTTCTCGGAGGCGGAATCATTGGGCCCCAAGAATTGCAGCATCGACTGCCCGTCGAGGGCGTTTTCGGCGATTACTTTCAGCGCGACGAGCATCGGTGTCGCGAGTATCACACCGGCGACACCCCAAAAAATGCCGCCAAACCACAGGCCAAGGAAAATCAATAGCGGGTTGACCTCCAGGCGCCTGCCGACCAACAGTGGCTGGACGATCTGACCCTCGATGGTCGCCAACGCAAGATCACTCATCGCCACGCCGACTACTTGTCCGAGACTGTCGAAGGATACGACCGCCACCAGCGTGACGACTATCAGCGTGATGGTCGCTCCAGCATAGGGAATGAAATTGACCGTGGCCGCCAATGCGCCCCAAAGATAGGGCGTTGGCATTCCCCACGCCATCATGACCAGCGTTGTGGCAATCCCTAAACCAACATTGATGAGCGCAGTCGTGACGTAGAAGTTTCCCACTTCCGCTCTTACCTTCTCAATGTAGCGTTGGACATGATTGGCTTTGAGATGATCAAAAAAAGCCGCGGTCATTCTCGCTACCATCGGCGGGCCGCCCGCCAATAGGAAGAGCGTAATGATCACGAATGCGGCCAATCCCATGGCAGAGTCGCGAATGGTCGCAAGTAACACCCGTGGCGCACTCTCTTGGGGGACTGCTACGGCAACGGGCGCAGATTGGACTGCCGCAGGTACCGCTCCAACCTGGGAGGCCCTGTTGGTCAGCTCCTCGATACGAGTCACCAACAAGGCTACCGGCGTCACCTTCTTCTGAATCGTCGCCAACGTATGGGGAGCGGACGCGTACCACTGCTGACTGGGCGTCCAAACGAGGGCGATCAGCCCCGCGGCTGCGGTCAGTGTCACGACCAAAATGAGCAGTGCTCCGATACCACGTGGAAGTCCCAACCGAAATAGCATCTCGACCGGGCTTGAGAGAATCAACCCCGCCAGCAGCGCGAGAGCCACCGGAATGAAGGCGCTGTGCCCGAAATAAAGAAGGACCCCGACCAGAAATATTAGAATTCCCTTTCCCGCATTGAAGTCACGCACGCTCGCAAGCGTCTTCGGCAAGCGGTCAAACTTTGATGTCCCCACGCTCATGCTTTACCTGAGATCCGGGTGGAGCATTCTGGCCGGGCCACACCCTCAGTCCTAAGTCTCTGGTGTTATCTCTTCTCAGATTGTGCAGCCGCCTTCGCATCCGCCTTGGCCGCCGCGTAATCCGCTTCCGCTTGGTCCTTGCACATCTTCTGAGCGTCGCCGCTTGCAGACTCGCAGTTGGCAAGTGCTACCTTGCGGTTCCCATCCGCCCTTGCGACTGCAAGATTGTAAGCATCCTTGGCCGCCGCATTGTTGAATGCCACTACCTTGTCGTCGACCTTGCCGGCAGCGCCGTTCAAGTCCTTAACGGCCGAGTCTTCGCTCTTGGCCACTTCCGTTGAAGCCTTCTGATCGGCTTTCGCCACGTCTTTAGCGACGGTATCGGGCGATTTGGCATTGTTGCAAGCCGCAATGCAGAGCGTCGCTAATATCGCCGCAGTTAAATTTAATCGCATAACTCCATCCTTCTGCTTGATTTAGTTTGATCGAGAGCCCTTTAGTGCCGATTGGTTCGCCTGTAGCCAACGGTAGCCACTCAGCTTCCTAACTCCTAGGCCCCAAGGTCGTTAGTGAAGGTCAGATTGCGCCTACGCGGGTTCGCGACAGGAGGCGAGGCCTGAACGCTTCGGCTGAGGGGTATAGTCCTCACATAAGTCACCTCCTAGAAAGAACGCATACCATGAGCAAGAAATCGGCAGCGAAAAAGTCACAGCCTTTCCTAAGCGACATCAAGACCCTCCGCGCCCGGGCGCGCAAAAACCTGGGCGACGGTGCCGTCACCCACACCTATCAGGGAGACCCAAAGAAAGCGATTTCCATTCTGCAAACGGTACTTGCGACGGAGATCGTCTGTGTGTTGCGCTACACCATGCACGCCGTGGCGGCCACGGGAATTTCAAGTGACAGTGTCAAGGAAGAATTTGACCAGCATGCGAAAGAGGAGGCCGAACATATGCGGGCCGTCGCAGAGCGCATCAATCAACTGGGTGGCAAACCGGACTTCGATCCCAAGGGACTGGAGACTCGCGCCGCTTCACAGTTCGGTAAGGCCGAAAACCTCGTCGAAATGATCAGGGAAAATCTGATTGCAGAACGCATCGCCGTGGATCATTACCGTGAGCTTATTCGCTACTTTGGAGACAAGGATCCAGGGACCAAGAGAATGCTGGACTGGATATTGGTAAAAGAAGAGGAGCACGCCAACGACATGCACGATTTGCTGGTCGCGCATGAGGGCAAACCTATGCTAAAAGAGTAGGTAGCAAGAGTAGGCAGCAGATGAGCGCGTGCACCTTGGCCGCAAGTGCGTCCGAGTGTGAACGGCTCAGTCACATCGCCATGCACCGACATAGACCTCCTCGCGTTGCGCTCGACCTCCACGGTCTGATCGGCAATCGCGACCTCTTTCGGATCTCCCAGGGCCTAAGGCGGGATCCGGCTGTCGAAATCTGGTTGAGGGATGTCTCAATTGACTTGCAGTCGATTACGCAGCTGTGGTTCATGCGGATGCGGCAGTGCGGTGATGATGTCCGAGAGCTGATACACGATGGATGCCCTGTTGTATGTGTCGACAATGCGCCTTTCGGCTATGTCAATGCATTCAAAAACCACGTCAACGTCGGCTTCTTCTACGGTGCAATGCTCGCGGATCCCGCACGGCTGCTGCAGGGAAATGGCAAACGTATGCGGCACGTGAAATTGAAGCCTGGTTCCGAGCCCGACACCATGGCGCTGCGCGGCTTGATCGAAGCCGCCTACTTGGATATTACGAAACGCCTCGGTAGCGAATCTTCATCTGCGCGGAGGTAAATGATGCGTCGACTGTATCTATCGCTTGCTCTCGTCGGTGCGGTTTTACCTTATTCGCAGTTCCTTCCGTGGCTCGCTCAGCACGGCCCAAACCTCCGGTTGCTGTTGACCGAGTTGTTTTCAACGCGCATGGGTGCATTTTTCGGATTAGACGTGTTGGTATCTGCAGTGGTTCTAATCATATTCATTCGCCGCGAAGGCGCGGCGCGTCAAATGCGACGTCTCTGGTTGCCCATTTCGGCCACTTGCTTGGTTGGTGTGAGCTGCGGGCTGCCTCTATTTTTGTATTTACGGGAATGCCAGCTTGCGGGAGTCATCGAACAATCTTCGAGGAGTCCCCGCTGAGGGCAGGCTCGAACTCAGCCAAACACAGAGGTGTGGAAGGCATCGGCTTCCAAGCCCGGCGACCCGGAATAACCTGAGATTGCTACAATGAGCAATGGCTACCGACACCATCTCATCTCGTCACCCCTTTGCGGCCGAGCTCATTGCGCGGGCGACACAGATTGGCGCAAAGCTGCGTGCGCAGCAGGATCAGAGTGATGCGCGCGGCTGCTACTCCGATGAGATACACCACGAACTCCTGGAGGGCGGTTTCTATCGAATCCTGCAGCCGCGAATGTTCAACGGTGGCGGAGTCGACTGCGAAACCTATATTCGGGTAATCCTCGAACTGTCCCGGGGACATCCTGGCAGCGGCTGGTGCTACACCCTCGCTTCATCGCATGCCCTGGTCGTGGGCGCGCACTTCGCGGAAGAGGTGCAGCGCGAGCTCTTTGGCCCAGAGGGCGACTTTCGCGCCGCATTTGCCGCCGGTCCGGCAGGCGTTCCGACATTCGAACGTTGTGACGGAGGCTACCGCGTAAGCGGCGTGTGGGCATTCGCGTCGGGAATTCCCGGTGTGCACCCATTTTTTGGGTGGGGCCTTCATCCCCGGCGCTGACGGTTTGCCGGCGCCCGTGACCTTCGTGGTGCCGCGCTCCAGCATCGAGGTGTTGCCGGATTGGGGCGGCGATGTCGCCATGGGCATGCAGGCGAGCGGTTCCAACAGCGTGCGATTGAACGGGGTGATCATTCCCGACCGCCACATCATATCCCTCGCCGGTCGGTCTGTTGACCACCGACAATTTGCCCGAACGGTACGCCGGGTACGCGGCTGCACGGCGAAGGGTTGTTCCTCGGCATAATCTTCGGGTGGTTCAGCTGTGAGTTTGGCGCCATCTTCGCCGGCGCGGCGCGCGCAGCGCTGGAGGAATACGAGCGATTGCTGCGGGCGAAACCGCTGCTGTTCGATCCTCAGCGTACTCGAATGCACGATCCGGAGTTGCAGCGGATCTTTGGCGAGGCACTGTGTCGCGCCGATGCGGCCGAGGCACTCACATTCAGTGCGACCCGCCTTCACGTTGAGCAATGCGACCGATGGATGAAAGATGCGGCAGCCCATCACGGCCGCGGACACCTTGCGAGTCTGGGGAACGGCGCGTGAAGGCTGTCGCGCCGCCTGCGAATGCGTGGAGATGCTGTTTCACAGCGCCGGCGCGTCGGGAGCAAAGCGCGGGGATCGGTTGCAGCGCTACTTCCGCGATGTGCAGATGTACCGAATACACTTCCAATCGCAGGCGATCACACCGATGTTGCGGGCGCAATTGCAGTTGGGTACCGAGGTGCCGCTGCCGTTTCGCGCCGCTGCCGCGCCCTCCGCGCCGCGCTAATCACTCCTCCAGGAGATCTCACGCCATGGCGACACTTGATCACCTGATATTGAAAGTCAATGACCTGGATGCCAGCGTCGCGTTCTACACCGGGGTGCTGGGTTTCGCTTCGATGGGAAGGGACGGCCCGTTTGCCATCGTCAGAGCGGGGGCTGACTTTCAGATTCAGATGGCACCGTGGGGTACGCGTGGTATGGAGCACTATGCGTTCGCAGTGTCGAAGGCTGAGTTCGAGGAGATATTCAGGCGGATCAAAGCGGCCAACATCGCATACGGACCGACATTCGATTTGTCCCGGAGGACAGCTGGTAACGGTTCTGCAGATGTCGTCGCCCGCGCTGTCCGCTGTAACAGCGTCGCACTTCGACAGTCTTCAGTCCCTCGCCCCAATCATGAAGATCGTTGACCCGGCGGCGTTCGCTTTGCTGGCAAGCGAATCGGGCTTTGAACCGATTTCCTCATCGAGAACCCGGCTGCCGTCCGGAAAAGAGTTCGCGATCAGCAGATTCCGGAGGGCGGCGTAGCCGCGATCCCGCGATACGATCAGCAGTCCCTAATAGAGCGCAAGGCCGGCCACAGGCGATTTAAACGTGACAAGGTGCGGCAAGCCCAAGCTTCCCACGTAGACGGTGCGGCGGTCCGTGCCGCCGAATGCCAAACTCGTTGGCAAGGTCAATTTCTCGCCCGCGCAAGCAACCAGGTGCTCGGCGGTCGCGGTCTCTTGCTGCAAGGCCGTCACCATGGCGTCGACGGCCTGTAGTTTGGGTTCTTCGTAAATCGTTCGAGTCTCGCCATCTTCACTGATAATCACGATGCCGTTGCGCGATATGATCGTCACCCATACGTTGCCGTCTTCGTCGAAAGCGAAGCCGTCGGGCAGCGCACCATGTCCCAGGTCCGCGGGGCCGAATATTTCCTTCTTCCCGAGATCGCCCTTCGAACCAATTGGAAATCTAAATACCCGCTTGCCCAGGGTCTCCACGCCATAAAGGTACTGGCCGTTCGGGTGAACCTTGATTTCATTGGTCAGGTGAAGATCATCCGCTACCTTGCGAACCTTCCCATGCTCAATCAAGAGTATGTAGCCGTCAGGCTTGCTGTTGAGCGCTTGATGCCAGCGTTCCTGCCGCGTCATCAGGGATACCCAGATCCGATCCTGTTTATCAACCCAGGCTGCATTGACCGTTCCAAGCGGGTGGCCCTGAAATTCGTCAAGCAGCACGCTGACGCGGCCGGAGCGATCAATGCGATAGACCTTATTGTCTTTCAACCCTCCGACAATGAAGGCACCGTCTGACGATCTAGAATAACCATTGGGTTCGTAGACGCCCTGGCCGCGAAGTTCCGCAACTCCATTTTGGATCACACGTGCGATACCGCCGCGATCGTCCGATGCCCAGACACCTTCTTGATCGACTCGAACACACTCCGGCCGGGTCAGACCGGCGCCGAAGGGGGCCAAGTCTTGGGAACGCAACGTAAAAGTCTTCAGTTTGTTATTCACGGGTGCAAACCTCTAGAGTAGGCGCAATCAGTAATGTTTCGCGCTAACGCGAAATCAAGCGGCTAGATATGGATGATACGCGCCGCGTTTCACAGCGTCATTTCCGAGTCGAGCGTTGCGTGCGCGCGGGATCGAACTGAGGAAAGGCGCCGGCGAACAGATGCCGCGTTTTTGTCCTTGACTCCGTGAGACGCTGGTTGTGGAATCTGATGGTGCCGGGGTATTAACATGACGATCAAACGCGCCCAAAATGAATTCAAGCCTGCCGGTTGGCCGACCATAACGCCCAGGATGGTGGTGTCGGATGCGCGCGGTCTGGTCAGTTTTCTTCAGAACGTATTCGGCGCCACCGGCGATCTTCAGTCCGATGCGCCGGCGATCATGCAAATTGGCGACTCGAAGATCATGATCAGCGACACGAGTTCTCGTGATCCGACCCGCGCGTTTCTCTATGTCTATGTCGAGGATACGAACGAGACGTATCGGCGCGCATTGAAAGCCGGCGCGGGATCCCTGGAAGAACCCACCGATTTACCCTACGGGGACCGGCGCGCAATGGTTCAGGACCCATGGGGCAATACGTGGCAGATTGCCACTCGATTGCGCGGGGACGCTTGAAAAACATGACTCGTCGCAAACTTGCGCATCGCGAAAGTTCAATGAAACGCTTGTTTGGCGCCGCGCTCCTGATCACTGGCTCATGCGCGATGGGCTCACCTTGCGACAAGGTGGCCTTTTCGCTGACGTCGACGCAGAAGACTGACTTTTCCAAGGCAGTTGCAGCTCAGCTGCAATCAGAATCAGTGAAGATTCTTCACTCCTACCGCCTTGGAAATTGGTACCTGTTTTACGTCAATACGCGCGCTGCCGACGAGGATTTTGTGTTTTATCGCGGCGATCCACCGAACCATCAATATACAGCTCTGTGGAGCGGTACAGGCGCCGGCACCGAACAGTCGGAGTTGAGGAACTGGGCCCGTATGAATGCGCCGGGAATACCGGAGAGCCTCGCCAAGTGCTTCGCGTCCAGCGCCGCCACCGTCCACAAGCGATGAGGCGTGATTTGCGCTTATGATCCATAACGTTCCTTTTCGAAAAGAGAGACTCTGATGTCGCACTATCATGCCGTTGTTTGGATCGATCACCAGAATGCAACCGCATGGCACTTTACGCCAACGGAGCAGGAGGAAATCGCGGTGCATGCGCGAGACCAGCACCAGCGAATCCACAGTCGCAAGACCACTCATGGAGGCCATAAATCTCCGGCTGATCGGAATTTCTTCGATGATGTCGCAAAGGCACTCAACGGCGCGCACGAGATCCTCTTGATCGGCCCGGCGCAAACGAAACAGGAATTCGCCGGTTATCTGCGCGACAAACATCCGCTGCTGGCAAAGGCGATTGTCGCGGTCGAGAATGCCGATCACCCCACCGACGCGCAGGTGTTGAGTTATGCACGGCGCCATTTTCCTGCGCTGGATCGGATGCAGTAAACAGGATACGACTCGCCACACCTTGGATGAGCGCATGCCAATGCAGCTGAATACGGATTTGCCCAATTGCATTCTTCGCCCATGGGAAGCGGGCGACAAGCCGAATCTTTTGCGCTTTGCCAACAACCGGGCGATCTGGCGCAATCTTCTCGATATCTTCCCGCACCCCTATACGGAAGCCGATGCGCAGTTCTGGCTCGAACATACGAAGGCGAATTCCAACGACCTGGCGATTCAGTTCGAGGGTGAAGCCGTGGGCGGCGTCGGCGTGATTCCTCAGCAGGCGGTCGCCCAGAAGACCGCGCACTTCGGCTATTGGCTTGCCGAGCCGATGTGGGGCAGGGGCATCGCCACTGCGGCCGCACGAGCGATGACCATCTATGTGTTCGAGACCATGCCGCTTTGGCGCCTTGAGGCCACGGTGTTCGCGTGGAACCCGGCGTCCATGCGCGTTCTGGAAAAGGCCGGCTTCAGCCGCGAAGGCGTTCTGCGCAAGAGCGCATTCAAAGATGGCGAACTGATCGACTCGGTCATGTACGCCAAAATTCGCGAGGCCTAAACCTTCTGAGGACGCCTATGCATCATTCCCGTCTCTGCGCCTTGCTGATCGACTGCAACACACCCAACGTGGACGAGGCTGCCCATTTCTGGAGCGAAGCGCTGGGGCGCGCGGTCGACCCCGCTCATCCGGGCAGTCGCGGCAACTACCGCATGCTCGAGACCCCGGCGGATGAGGCGATTGTGCAGATTCAACGGGTGGATCACGAGAGCCGTGTTCATATTGATATAGAGACCGACGATATTCCGGCCGAGGTGGCTCGCCTTGAGAAACTGGGCGCCAAAGTGACCGACCGCTTGGAGCGTTGGGTGGTGATGCAGGCGCCCACAGGCCAACGCTTCTGCGTGGTGCGCATACAGCGTCCGGGGTTCCCGAAGAACGCCAATCGTTGGGAGTAAACTGGCGATCGAGCAACCGACGCCGCGTATCGTTGGACATTCTGGATGGGGTGGCCATGGTCAAGACACACGGGCTCAGTCACATAGCGCTCTCGGTCGTTGACCTTGATCGGTCATTGGCCTTCTACAGTGCCGTCTTTGGCGTGCGCGAATATTTTCGCAGCGAATCGACGGTGCAGGTGCTGGGGCCCGGGCAGTTCGACGTTCTGGCTTTTGAGAAACGCCCCGCCGGCGCCGGCGTTCCCGGGGGCATCATTCATTTTGGATTTAGACTAACCCGGCCTGAAGACATTGACGTGGCAGTTGCAGCTGTCGAGCGCGCCGGGGGTGCCGTCACCTCGCGCGGCGAATTTGGACCGGGCCTGCCGTATGCCTTTGTTCGCGATCCCGACGGCTACGAAATCGAGATTTGGTTCGAATGAGCCGCGGAGATTTTGAGGTCCGCTCGGTTACCGCGGCAGATGCTGGGGAATGGGTCGAAATGCGCCGCGCCCTGTGGCCGAGTGCTAGTCGAGCTGACCATGAACAAGAAATCGAGCGCTATTTCGCCGGAGATCGCCGCGAGCCGGCGGAGGTCTTATTGGTAGTCAGCGATGATGGAGCGGCGCTCGGCTTTGCCGAACTTTCCATACGCAATGTGGTGGACGGCTGCTCGACAGATCGCGTAGCGTATCTGGAGGGCTGGTACGTTGTCGCGACGGCCCGCCGTCGGGGCATCGGACGCGCGCTGATCCAGGCAGCGGAACGCTGGGCGGCCCATCAAGGTTGCACGGAGTTCGGGTCGGATGCCCTGATTGATGATGACGTCAGTCTTTCGGCTCACCTGGGTTTAGGATTCGAGGAGACGGGATGTGTGCGCACTTTTCGCAAAAACATTGACCGAGCTGCGGAAAATGTTAGCTCACCTTAGAAAAACCCGCTCAGCGCGCCACTAGAGAACTCACCATGCCGCTCAACACCGTTCGCGCCTGGCATCAACTGGTGGAATCACGCAATTCGAGCGGACTGGACGCGCTGCTATCCGATGATGTCATTTTCCATTCGCCGGTGGTCCACACAGCACAGGTCGGGAAGGCGATCACGAAGCAATATCTTGCTGCCGCATTTCGCGTCTTCTTCAACGAATCCTTTCGCTATACACGCGAAGTCGTTGGCAACCACGATGCGATACTCGAGTTTCAAGTGGAAATCGAAGGGATCAGCGTTAACGGAGTGGACATGATCAAATGGAATCCAGCGGGTCAAATCATTGATTTCAAGGTGATGATCCGCCCTCTCAAAGCGATCAATCTGATCCATCAGAAAATGGCAGCGATGCTGGAGGCCAAGAAGTGAATGCTCCAAGCTAGGACGCGTCCTGGTAAAAGGACACCTGCGCGCTTGCAAACGCTTTTCTCTCAAGGAGATCCAAGTGGCCGGCGGCAGCCGCTGCGTTTTCTCGCATTAATTTTTTTCGAGGAAATCGAAGGACTCGATGGAATTGCATATGCGATCGCGTTGGCGCGGGAGCAGGACTGAGGGTCAAAAAGTGGTCCAGAAATGCCCTGTTTGGGGCCCTGAACGGGCAATTTGCGCGAATATGGGGAAAAACCTATAATGGCGGCTGCGGCTCGGTTCCCGTGTGTGATTCATCCTGAGTTTGAGAAGGAAATGGAGGCTTTGGCGAATCGCGGGTTCAACTTCGAGCTCTCGATTGGGCGGGCCTTGGCGATGATCGACGACCATTTTGTGAATCCGGCAGAGGGGATCGATCCAAAGGAACGTTGGCTCGCGATGCCGCCGGCGGATCAAGGCCGGGATCGGGGGCTCGACTTGCGATGCATCGATCCTGACGATGGGCGGATTACGTTGGTGGCTACTTTGAGAGGGCGAACGTTGTATTTGGCCAGTGCGGGTCCCGCCACCACCAAGGGTCGAGCGGCGGCGGTGTTGGCGGCGATCAAACGAGTGTCGGTAACCGAATGGTGTCCCGCGAAGTGACAAGGAGAAAATTGTGAGTTATCAAACTATGCGCGAGCGGCTCCTGGCTCGAGCGGGAGTCAAGGCCGGGTACGACAAACAAGCGGAGCTCTCGAAGCTCGGGCGGCTGATTCAGCGTGCCCGCGTCAGTACCAACTTAAGGCAGCAGGAACTGGCGAAATTATCCGGCGTCGCGCAAGGTGACATCAGTCGCTTGGAAGTCGGAGCCGGGGAGAAAGGGCCGACCTTTGACACGCTGGTGAGACTGGCGCATGCGCAGGATATGAAACTGGTGGTGGAATTGGTGCCGAACGGTGTAGCTGCGGAAGCAGGCGCTTCCTCGGTGGATGAGACAGAGGTGGAGAGCGACGCGCCGGTTTTGCGAGCGGCGTTCTGATTAATTGGCCGCATGCGGCGGACTGGATCGAGTTGGCCGGTGCGGTCGCACTGTGGCGTCCGGCGTATCGGGCCAGTCTCATCAAACTTTCTCGCAGCAACGTTGTCGTCGATCCTAATGATCGCAGTCAATTCGGAAGGCTCAAAAATTGGTGGGCCGGACGTCAGGAAAGACGTGAGAAGAAATGGACGGAACGGGATCACGCCTTGTTGATTTTAGGATTTGTGCTGCTGATTGCGTCGAGCGCGATCAAGATTTTTCTCGCGTAGCGGCGTGACGAGCGGGCGTGCTCATTGGAGGTGACACATGAAACCTTTCTCTAATATTGCTATCGCAGTGTTTGTGCTTGTCGCGCTTGCACAATTGCTTCGCGTAGCACTTGGATGGGCAGTTACCGTGAATGGGATGGTCATCCCGTTCTGGGCGAGTCTATTCGCGTGTGGGATTGCTGCTACCCTGGCAATTATGCTCTGGCGTGAAAAATCCAAGTAGGGCGTCTTCCCTCGTTATTCAGTGCCAGGGGTATTGGCTGTCATCTCTGGACCTAACAATCGGTTAGAGCGATCGGGGGTCGCGTCTTCAGTGGGGCGCGGAGGATCGATGATTGAGATAAGGTGCCTTCGTTTGACGCTGGCGAAGCCTCTCGTCGCTCAACCTCATTGTTGGACGTGAATGCGCGTCGACTCTCCAAGAGCGATTTCCGACGCATTGGCCACAGCTATAGAAGAAGGTGGCTTGGTGCTGACCGAAGCCGACCTGTCGCCTTCGTTCTTCGACTTGAGGTCCGGACTCGCTGGCGAGCTGTTTCAGAAGTTCGTGAATTACCGAGTGCCTCTTGCACTTGTCGTTAGGGATCCGGCCGTGTATGGGGAGCGCTTCGTTGAGCTCGCTCGCGAGCACCGTAACCATGCAATGGTACGGATGTTTCCGGATCACGATGCAGCCTCGGAGTGGCTCGCTGGAAGGAGGGGATGAATGAGGAATGGCATGTTGGCGCATTCCCGTGGCGCTCAACCTGATCGTTGGGCACGATGAACTCGATCAACGTCATCGCGCCGTACAGGTTTGCGGGGAGGATGTGGGTGTTCGACGACCCGCGCTTCGGCCTCGTTCAAGAAGCCTTTATTAGTGGCGCGGACATTATCATCGACCGTGCTGTGGCCCACATTCCTGACGCTGCCACCGGCTTCTTAATGGTCTTCTCGTCCGTCCCTTTCCCTGGACATACATTTCGCCTTGAATGGCGCCGCGCTGATTCTGAAGGGAATTGGTACTATGCCCCAGCTTTCGATGTCGAAGGCTGGCTGTGCCCCGCGTTGCTGAAGTATTTTGACAATCCGCCTCGTAAGATATTCTTCCAGGTTAAGCCCAAGACGGAAGGCGCGCAGCTGTAGCTAGGGATACAAGGGCATTTGTTGAAACATGAGGCGGGCCAGAATGACAAGGGTGAGTCGCAGGCGACGCTGAAGACCTAATATTTTGGCTGGACTAACTGTGATACGAGTTTTGCTTGATAGATGGGTGAAACCGCACGCGGTACGAACCGCGCTGAGTTTACTTGCGACGGTGGTGTATGCATGGCAGGCGCTCGGTCCCTGATGGCTAACAATCGCGCAGGAAAGCGATCGCCAGCGTCCGCCGGCTATTCGGGCACGGCCCTCGCCAAGAAATTGGGCATCAAGGAAGGCAGTTTTGTGCTCTTGCTGAACGCACCCAAGGATTACTCGCAGCTTCTTGAACCCTTGCCGGACGGCGTGACATTCCAGTCCCGCCCCAGCCGCGGCATCGACATCGCGCAGATCTTTGTTACACGGCGCGAGGCTTTGAGCAGCGATTTGGCCAAGCTAAGGAAAGCGCTCAACGTGGAAGCTGCAGTCTGGGTGTCATGGCCCAAGACGGCGGCCCGGGTGGCGACCGACGTGACGGAAGACACCATTCGCGTGGTCGCATTACCCTTGGGATTTGTCGATATCAAGGTTTGCGCGGTCAGCGAAATCTGGTCCGGTCTCAAGCTGGTGGTCAGGAAGGAACTGCGTTGAGCTAGCCTGCGGCTGTCCCGATGAAGAGGCGTGGTCGCGGCAAGGTTGACCACCGGAAAGTCATTGACGACAATACCCACGCTGATGCGGGAGGGAACCGATGAAAGTCAAGCCGCGCCATGGCTCGATCGCGAGAACCGCAGCTCAAACATTTCGCGCATGGGTGATTGCCATTCCGCTGGCCGGCTGCGGCTCATCCACAGAAGCCCCGGCGTCTTATCAAGGCCCGCCACTCATCGCCACAAAAGCAGACGTCATAGTGACGCTGGATGGTAAGCGCCATGCATGCGTCGTGGCTCTCAACAACGAGCAGCAGGGCAACAATATTTCCTGTGATGAGGTGGTTCCGTTCGTGAGAGATGAACTCAGACTGCCCAAGGGATCCGTCTATGACATTCACGGCGATAAGGATGCGGACAAGGCGCAGTTCGCTAAAGTGGCGGCCAATTTGAAGGGCGCGGGCTACCGATTCATAGGCGGCCATGAAGAACAATAGTGGTGAATCATGCCCTGTTCGCATGGCCTTTAGTCGAGGGAATGACGTATGGCAATACTACTGAATATCGGCCGCATCGCGATGCTCGCGTGGGTGATCTACGGCCTGCTGCTGATCTTTGCGCCCAGCGTTATTCATCGAGCACCCGATCAAACCAGCGGGATCGTACAGGTCGTCGTGGCCTACACGCTGGGCTACCTGTTGGATCGAGCGTTGGGCAGGGTGCGGCGACGAAAGGCAGATCTCGCCGCGGCGGATGCGTCGACGAGCGGTCCATGAATTCGATAACCGTCACCGTCGAGATCTATCGGCGGGGCGCAATGTGCTTCATACCCGTGACCTTTGATCCGAAGGCGGCTTTCGGCAAAATCCGCGCGCCGGTGAAAGTCACGTTGAACGGTTTTACCGCCAAGCGCCCGGAAACGCGGGCGCGGCGAGTGGTCGCGGCCGTTCGTGCGTTGAATGGCAGGTAGTGGCGCGCATGCCTCTACTCTTTTCGTATGGCACGTTGCAGCAAGAAAACGTTCAGCTGGCAATTTTCGGAAGGCGGCTGAGCGGTCAACCGGCCGAACTCCCCGGATTCGAGCAAGCGCTCGTGCATATCGAGGATCCCAACATCGTCGCAGCCAGCGGCATGACTCACCACCCCATTGTAAAGTTCAACGGCAGCGCGGCGAGCCGGGTGACCGGTACAGTGTTCGAAATCAGCGATGCCGAGTTGAGGAACGCAGACAGCTACGAATCACCCGCATACAAACGCGTCAGCGTGAAACTCGCTTCCGGCCAGCAAGCATGGGTGTACGCCGACGTACATTCTGTCCCCTAAAAAATCGCATCGCCTGCTCTACATCACTTATGCTTTGCCGCACAAGATAGCCTGACCGGGTTTGGGGGGAGTCATGTTGAGAATGCGATTCATCGCGCAAGCCGCTACGATGGTGTGGCTCGATTGGGTCGAGACAAGCCTGGCAAAATAGCAGGCACGGAGACTTGATGAACGAGGAAAAGCAGTACCGACGCTTCGCCGATTTCTATCCTTTTTATCTTAGCGAGCACTCCAATCCCACGTCGCGCCGCCTGCACTTCGTAGGAACCAGCGTGGCGTTGGCGCTGATCATCGGCGCCGTCGTGACGGAAAAGTGGTGGCTGCTCGCCATCGCTTTGGTGGAAGGATATGCATTCGCCTGGGTCGGTCATTTCTTCTTCGAGCACAACAAGCCCGCGACCTTCAAGTATCCGGGATTCAGCCTCATGGGCGACTGGCGCTTATGGTGGGAAATGCTGACCGGCAAATTGCGGTTCTAAGCGCATGCGATCCATCCCCAGATACCTCGTTGTCGTGCTCACGCTTTGCTGCTGCGTGGGCTGCGATCAAGTGTCCAAATCGGCCGCTCGCGCCTTTCTCGCCCCGGACGTCACGCGGTCTCTATTTGCCGATTCGCTGCGTTTGCAGCTCGTGGATAATCCTGGATCTTTCCTGAGCCTCGGGGCCTCGCTTCCGCAACATCTGCGATTCATGATCTTCACCGGAGCAGTCGCCCTGTTGCTCCTGGGCCTGGTTTTTGCGGCGCTGTTCGCGCGGCGCTTGGACCGCATCAGATTTATCGCCTTGACCCTGGTGGCGGGAGGCGGGATGAGCAACCTGATCGACCGACTGATGTTCCAAGGCCGGGTAACGGATTTTCTCAATGTCGGATTGGGTTCCCTGCGGACCGGAATCTTCAACGTCGCGGACATGACGATACTGGCCGGAGCGCTGCTGATGTTGCTCAAGCAGCGAGCCGATGGCCGGACCCCCGGCGCACCGGATGCCGCCGTCCCACCCGCGCGCTGAGCCAGCGCCAAAAATTGGGCGCGCCGCGATTCTTGTGCAGACCTTTCTATACAAACGACACGTCGGCGCGCTCTTGGTCGCCGTTCTGTTGCTGTTCTTCTTCAGCCGCTGGGACCTTTTTGAAGAGCCCTACCTGCCCACGTTTGCGTTGAGCGGTGCGCTGCACGCAGGCGCTCTCTGTGTGGCGCTGCGCACGCCCGAAAGCGCTGTGCGCAAGTGCCTGTTCATCGCGATCGCGGCGCTTTTGAGCGTGCTGACTCTCTATATTGGGATCCTGAGCCTGCAGTTGTTTGCCGTCCTCCCCGCCGCAGAACGGCTCTACCTGGTGCTCGCCACCTGCTCCATGACCGGCGCCATTACCTACGGGTTCCTGGTTCGCTCCTTCTGGATGAAGAAACTGTCTTCCCGATCGATACTTGCAATCGCCGTTGGCTGCGCGGCCGCCGCCTGTCTGGCGTTCCTGGCGAAAAGTGAATTCGAATTTCTTGGGGCCTGGCTGATCGCGGCAGCGTGGTGGTGCGCTTTTTCAGGGGGGCTCGCCTGTTTCGACAGGCTGGCGAAACCCATGCAAGAGCGCCGATAATGCGTACCGCCCCAGGAGAATCCGATGACGCGGCGATTGATCAGCTCAGGATCTCAATTCGAACAGGATATCGGCTACTCCCGGGCCGTCGTGGACGGTGAATGGGTTTTCGTGTCCGGCACCACCGGCTTCGATTACAGCACGATGAGCATCTCCGACAGCTTGTTGGAGCAGGCCGAACAAACATTCAAAAACATTCAGTCGGCCTTGCGCCAAGCCGGCGCCGAACTCTCGGATGTGGTGCGAGTCACCTACATCCTGCCCAAGGCCGAGCACTTTCCCGATTGCTGGCCGGTGTTGCGCAAGTACTTCGGTTCCGTGCGTCCTGCCGCGACCATGATTTGCGCGCGGCTCTTGGACCCCCGTATGCAAATCGAAATTGAAGTGACCGCGCGCTCGCGCTCTTTGAGCAACTAACCCATGCAAGAAACACAAGCTTCGGCTAAATCCTATGACGGCGGCTGCACCTGCCGGCAGGTCCGATACCGGATGACTTCGGCACCCCTGATCGTGCACTGTTGCCACTGCAGTTGGTGTCAGCGGGAAACCGGGGCCAGCTTTGCGCTGAACGCCATGATCGAGGCGGATCGCGTGCAAGTTCTGCAAGGCGAGGTCGTCGTCATCGACACCCCTTCCAATAGCGGCAAGGGACAGAAAATCTCGCGATGTCCGGCTTGCTTCGTGGCGCTGTGGAGCAATTACGCCGGTGCGGGCGATACGCTGCGCTTCGTGCGCGTCGGTACGCTCGATGAACCGGGTGCGCTGCCGCCGGACGTGCATATTTTCACGGCATCGAAGCAGCCGTGGGTGATGTTGCCCGCCGGGGTGCCTGCTGTGCCTGAGTACTACAAGTCCTCCGAGCTTTGGTCCAAGGAGAGCTTGGCGCGGCGTGCGGCGCTGCTGTCGAAAAGCAGCGCCAAGGCATAGCGCGTGCGAATGAGGACGATTTGACCGAGGTGGCTGTGTTCGGTACTCATGATCTTTGGCTTTTCGTTGTGTCCGGTTTGTTGCTGAACGTCACTCCGGGCCCGGACACTTTGTACATCGTCGGCCGCAGTTCCACCCAGGGCTGGCGCGGCGGCGCTGTGGCCGCGCTCGGCATCGGCACCGGTACGCTGGTACACATTTGCGCGGCGGCGCTGGGGTTGTCAGCCATTCTTGCCGCATCCGCCGCCGCATTCACGGCGGTGAAAATCATCGGCGCGCTTTACTTGCTGTATGTCGGTATTGGACTCATTCGTTCGGCGGGCAGAGTGCTTGCCCCGACAGTTGCCCCTGACAACCGGGCAGTGTCGCTGCGGGTCATATTCCGGCAGGGCTTTTTCACGAATGTCTTGAACCCCAAGGTGGCGCTGTTTTTTCTGGCGTTCCTGCCCCAATTCGTTGCGTCCGATTCGACCTCGAAGCCCCTGGCATTTCTATTTCTGGGCGTGATCTTCAACTTCAACGGCACCTTGTGGAATCTACTGGTTGCCTGGTCGAGCGCGCGCCTCACCAGAAAGTTGGCGCCGAGCGCTGCCTTCAGACAATGGTTCAACCGCGGCGTCGGCGCGGTATTCATTCTGGTGGGAATCCGCCTGGCACTGGCGCGCAATCGATAGCATGGAAACCAGGCCCCCAATTCGATATCCGGATGTGTCGGCGCGTCCCTTCGACCTGGCGGTGAATCACCTGTTCAAGGCAACACCGGCAAAGCTCTATGAAGCATGGACTTCAGGATTCGATCGTTGGTTCGCCGTACCCGGTTCAATGCTCATGCGGCCGGAAGTGGATGCGGTGTTTTTCTTCGAGACCGAGTTCAAGCCTGAATCTGCACCGGAAGTGCAGCGCCATCCTCATTACGGCCGGTTCCTGCGGCTCATTCCGAATGAGTTGGTCGAGATAACCTGGGTGACGGGCGCCCTGGGCACCGAGGGAGCGGAAACCATCGTCACGGTGGAATTCAAGGCAGAGCGTGGTGGTACGCGCGTGCACCTCAGGCATGCCGGATTCGCGAACGCCGCCAGTCGTGATCGCCACCTGACAGCATGGCCGCTCGTGCTGACGCACCTTGAGCAACGCATCTTTACTTAAGGGCCAAATCATGAAGACTGCCTCTCCGACCCCGCTGTTCAAGAAGCTCAATCTCAGTGATCACGATGAAATCATCGTGCTGAACGCGCCCGATTCCTTCGAGGCCGAGTTGCGTATGCTCAAGGCCGTCAAGATACTGCGCAATCCAAAATCACCCAAGGCGGTCAAGTTCGGGCTGGCTTTCGCCGTGACTCAATCCGAATTGGACCGCTGCGCTGCCCTGCTGGCGGCCGCTTCCGAGGGTGATGCGGTGCTCTGGTTCGCCTATCCGAAAGGCACATCGAAGCGCTACACCTGCGAGTTCAATCGCGATAGCGGTTGGGGCGTGATCCGCAAGGCAGGCTTCGAGTCGGTTCGCCAGGTGGCGATCGACGAAGATTGGTCGGCACTGCGCTTCAGACGCGCGGAATTCGTCAAATCGTCGTGAGCAAAATGCGGAGGCGATGATGGCAAAGCAAAGGCGCACAGCCGGCAAGAACGGGGGCCGCAAGACGAAACCAGCGACCCGCCGGCACGCGGAACGCGAAGGAGCCGCCGGGCAGCCGATCCTGGCCGGGCAGCCGATCCTGGAAGCCTTGAGCAAAATCTGTCTGTCGCTGCCGGAAACCGAAAGAAGCGACTCGAACGGGCACGCGGACTTTCGCGTCCGAGGCCGGGTGTTCGCGTATTTTCTCAACAATCACCACGGCGACGGCATCATTTCCGTGTGCTGCAAGTCGGCGCTCGGTGAAAACGTCGATCGCGCCGCACGCGAGCCCCAGCGCTTCTACCTTCCGCCATACATAGGACCGCGAGGCTGGTTCGGTCTGCGCCTCGACGGCGAGGCCATCGATTGGTCGGAGGTTCGAAATCTCGTTGACCTAAGCTACCGATTGGCGGCGCCAAAGAGACTGGTTTCTCCATGACTGCAATTGAAATCTCGACCGATAACAATCGCCTCGACGTGTCGATGATTCACGCCTTTCTCGCCAACGAGTCCTATTGGGTCCCCGGCATATCGCGACAGAGCGTCGAAAAGAGCATCGATAATTCCCTCTGTTTCGGCGCATACAGCGGGGACCGTCAGGTGGCCTTCGCGCGCACGGTCACGGACTACGTGCGTTTTGCGCATCTGCTCGATGTGTTCGTGCTGAAGGAATTTCGCGGCCGCGGTCTGGGCAAGCGCTTGATGAACAGTATCTTGTCGCACCCGGAGCTTCGCACCATCATGCGATTCACGCTGGGTACGCAGGACGCGCACGGCCTCTACGCGCAGTTCGGATTCACCGCGCCGGCCAATCCAGAGAGGCAGATGGAACTCCTGCGCCCGACTGGGGTGTGATAAAATTATCTCAGGATCAAGAGGGAAGGCCCAGGGTGAATGCCATGCTGCAATTTCTCATGTGGTGCATCTTGTTCGTGCTGTGCTGGCCGCTGGCCCTGCTCGCCATCGTTCTGTGGCCGTTGATTTGGTTGGTTTCCTTGCCGTTTCGCGCGGTTGCCCTGTCGTTCGACGCGCTATTTGCTCTGCTTCGGGCAATTCTGTTTCTGCCGGCGCGCATTCTCGGGTACCGCGATACTTCCGCCCGCCGTCCCACGTAGCCGCAGTAGTCCCCAGGGAATCGGATCGTTGAGGTACCGATGATCACGGCTCGCGAGGGCCTCGCTCTTCTGCGCGAGGGCAATCGACGCTTTGTTTCGGAGGCCAGCAGCCGCGATTCTTTCGAGAGCCGGCGTCTCGAATTGGCCGCGGGCCAGGAGCCATTTGCCGCCATTCTCGGCTGCTCCGATTCACGCGTTCCCGTCGAGATCGTGTTCGATCAAGGTTTGGGAGATCTGTTCGTCATTCGAGTCGCGGGCAACATCGTTGCCCCTTCTCTGATCGGCAGCGTCGAATTCGCGGCGGAACAATTCGGCACGCGGCTGGTGGTGGTGCTTGGACACTCGCGGTGCGGGGCCATCGAAACGACGCTGCAACAACTGCGTCGTCCGGTGGAGAACCAATCGCGCAATCTGCATTCCATCGTGGATTTCATCAGGCCGGCCGTCGAAGGCCTGCTGATCAGCGGCAACCATGCTGATCACGACGCGCTGGTGCATGAAGCCGTGCGCGCCAATATCCGAGCCTCGGTGAACCATCTGCGCCATGGATCCGACATCATCGAGAATCTGATCCAAAATGCCGGGCTCATGGTGGTCGGCGCCGAATATTCCCTGGAAACCGGCGTCGTGGATTTCTTCGACAATTTGCCGGACCGCGACCCATGACGCCGCCTGCGGGTTGATCGTGGCTGAATGCATTGCGTTGATTCGCGGCATCAATGTCGGCCGCGGCAATCGGGTGGCCATGGCCGAGTTGCGCGAATTGTTCACCGGTCTCGGTCATGAAAATGTACGTACGATATTGAACAGCGGCAATGTGTTGTTCCGGTGTCCGCGTCCCAACGTGCGCAAGTTGTCTCTCGCCATCGAAGCGGCGATTGCCGGCGCTTGCGGCTTTTCAGCTTCAGTCATGGTGGTGACCGCTGCGGATTTGGCCGCCATCATCGACGAGAATCCGTTGTTGCACATGGCAAAGGAACCCGCGCGGCACCTGGTCGCGTTCGTGGCCGATGCCAAGCGACTGGTGCCGCTGCGCCCCCTGCTCAAGGAGAGCTGGAAGCCGGATGCACTGGCGATCACCAATCGCGCGGCATACCTGTGGTGTTCCACCGGAATACTGGAAAGCAAGCTTCTCCAGGCATTCGTCCGCCAGGCCGGGAACACGGTCACGACCCGCAACTGGGCCACTATTCTCAAGCTGCGAGCCGCAGCCAAGACCTAAGCCTTAAGCCCAAGCTGGACGGCGCTTGGTATCGGCGGGTAGTATCGCGACCCCGTAGACGCGCCTGTAGCTCAGCTGGATAGAGTGTCGGCCTCCGAAGCCGAAGGTCCCGAGTTCGAATCTCGGCGGGCGCGCCAATTTTAAAAATTCGCCAATCCCACACGAGAAAAAGCCGTCACCCCCGATCTCGGCGAGCGTTTGGTGCAGGTCGCGGCCCCGCGCGGCGTGCAAATTCAACCGGACCCCTTGCCGCTGCTCAATGTTTTCATCCGCAGCGACCAATACAACTTCGTGCGTCACGGTATTCCGTCGCTCATGATCGACGTGGGCGCCGCGCCGGGTTCGCCCGGGGCGAATGATGCTGCACGGCCTCGGTGGAAACAGGACAGTTTCTTCAGGCGCTATGCGAAGGGTGCGGGCGCCTAGAGCCAACCGGGCGCACCCGAATGGGACTCACTTCGTTGCGGCGGAGGCGGGCTCGGGCAGCCTGGGGGGCGGGAGTGTCGTGGTGGATCGAGCGGGGGCGCCGCGCGAGGCGATGGCGCCGCGCGCCGGCACATTGAACAGGCGGTCGAGCAATCCGTGAGAATCGCGTCCGCGGATCATCCACGGACTGCTCCACTGCAGCGACGGACCGCCGTGTTTGTCGGCTTGCAATGACACGGTGCTTGCCCGCGTCTGCCAAATCGTCAACAAGCGCACGCGATCCGCGGAGCGAAACTGCTCCAGGTTTTGCCACACCGTGCTGTTTGCAAGCATCGGTTCGTCCATGACGAAGCCGCCGCGGTGGGCTTCCGCCTCGAACGGCGCCCTTGAGCGCGGCCGAAATTCCGTGGCCGAGATTGGCGCGGCCAGGGAGATTTGCTTGACGGCAACCGCCGGATCGGAAATCAACGAGGGCGTGAGTGCGGGCGAGGGCGCAGGAAAGGGGGCCGCAGGCGCATCGAGGGTTGCTTGCGCGGCTGAATCGGCGCCGGCCGCCGCGTCGGCCGCAAACGCCTCGCCGCTGCGCACCAGGGTGTAGAGCACCAGAGTCATCAGCATTCTTTCGCGCACGTTGCCGCGAATCTGCCCCAAACGCCGCCTGCATACCACGCTATCTAGACATAATTGCCGCAAATTCCTGGTTATGTCTTTTGAGGAGCTGCGCGCTACGGCTCGCGATATTCGGCAAGCCCCTTTTCCCAGTCGCGGCCGTCGAACGGCCTCACGGACATCGACTCGACAGTGCCTTCATCCATGCAGCGCGCGTTCACGCTGATTCCATCGGGATGGGACCTCGGGACATAGAAGGACTTCACGCCGCAGATGGAGCAAAACAGATGCTTCGCGACCCCCGTGTTGAACGTGTAGGTCGTGAGCGCCTCACCGCCCGACAACAATTTGAACCGCTCCGCGGGCACGATCAGATGCAAAAACCCGACCTTGCCGCATATCGAGCAATTGCACTCCGAGACGTCGATGTGCGCCGGTGCGATGACTTGGAAACGTACACGGCCGCAATGGCAGCCGCCGGTATGCGTGCGCATTTTTTTTCAGGTCAGTGTTTGTGCTCTTGTGCGGCAAGATCGTTGATCAATGCCATCAATCGTTCCGGCGAGCCGGCGGTGCTCGCGTCGGCAACATACTTGCCGTTCACGACGAAGGTGGGCACGGCCGTGACGCGGTATCGCTGCACCAATTGATCCGCCCGCTGCATTGCCGTCTCGACGAAGGGGCTGTTGTAGTTTCGCAGGAACTCCGTGTCCGAGAGCCCCATTTTTCTGATGAACGCCGCTTGCATGCGTTCGGCCGACGCCGCGTTGCTCGGATCGGAGCTGCTGATCAAGGGGTCATTGTTGACCTGGATTTCCTTGAATATATCGCCGTGCAGCTGGTCCGCCTTATCCATAGCAACCAGCGTGTAGTAAAGCCGCGCCAAAGGGCGATGCTCGTCATTCCAAAGAACCGGAACCCTCGACGAAGGTGATATAGGCTGCCTTGTTCTTGTTCCAAGCGATGACCGTGGGCTCGAGCGAGTAGCAGTGCGGACAGGCGTACCAGAAGAACTCCAGCACTTCGACTTGTCCTGCCGGAACATCCGTCGGCTGGGCCGGAACGACGCGCGTGTAGTGGGTGCCCTCGGTCCACGTCGATCCGGATGCGGCCGATGCTGCGCCGCTCGATGTGGCCGCCGCCACCGTGGAGGCCACCGCGGCCAGCAATGGATTGTGCGCCCCGGTATCGCCCGTGGTTGCTTCCACGGTTTCCGAGCCGTCTTCATTCAAGCGCGTGAGGGTCAGCGGTTTGTCGGCGTCGGCATCGGCGGCCTTCACATCGCGCTTCGCCGATGGCGCGGGCGCCGCCTGCTTGACAGCCGGAGCGGGCGCGGGCCCCGGCCCGGATTTTCCGCAGGCGGTTAACAGCAGTGCCACGCCCAGCAGCACCCCTAGCCGGCGCCGATGCATATCAGCGAATGCCTTGCAGGTACGAGGCCAGATTGCGCATGTCCTCGGCTGACAGGCGTTTGGCGATGGTTTGCATGATGCCGTTCGGTCCGGTTGAGCGCGTGCCCGATGCGTAGTCGTTCAGCTGCTTGATCACATAGGTCGCATTGCTGGCCGCGCAGCGCCGGAAATTTAGCCGGCTCGTTGCCTTTGCCCGTCGGGCCGTGACAAGCCATGCACGCCGGGATTGCGCGCGCCGGATCGCCGGCGCGATAAAGCTTCTCCCCGGCTTGCCAGAACGAGGGGTCCGCTTCCAATCCCGTATTGGCCAGACTGTCGAAATACATCCCTAGATCCGCCATGTCATCGGCGGTCATGGTGGCAGTCATCGGCATCATGACGGGATTGGCGCGCTTGCCGTCCTTGAAATTCTTCAGCTGATCGGCAATGTAATCCGCTCCCAGACCCGCCAGGCTGGGCCATTCCGGATTCGTGCTGTTGCCGTTCGCGCCATGACAGGCCTGGCAGGTGGCCGCCTTGGCGGCGCCGGCTTCGATGCTGGGCGCTGGAAGGGCAGAGCTCGCGGCGAGGGCGCCGGAAAGTGTTGTTAGGAGAATCCAAAGCCGCTTCATGACGCCCTAATACCCCGTTTTATTGTGAAACCGCACAACCCGAAATTGTACACTAGAGTCAATAAGTTGCGTCGCCGGCGGCCATGTCCCTCTACCCTGCAGTGAAATTCATGACCAGTGCCGCCGAAGCACATCAGCTTGCGCCGGATTCGGGCAGAGAAGTCGCCTTCGCCGGCCGCTCCAACTCGGGGAAATCGACGGCCATCAATGTCATCACGCAGCGCAGCGGACTGGCGCGGGTCAGCCGAACGCCCGGGCGCACGCAGCTGATCAATTTTTTCGAGCTGACGCCCGAGCGCCGCTTGGTGGACCTGCCGGGGTATGGATTCGCCAAGGTGCCCGAGCGCGTCCGGCTCAAGTGGCTGGCGCTGATGGAGCACTACTTCAATGTGCGCGAATCGCTCGTCGGCCTGATGTTGATCGTCGACAGCCGGCGGGGTTTGGGCGCACAGGATGTCGCGATGCTCGAATGGATACTTGCGCGCGATCGCTTCGCGCACGTTTTGTTGACAAAAGCAGACAAGTTGAATCGGCGCGATTCACAGCGTGTTCTTAAGGAAACGGTCGAGGCGGGAGCCGATGCTGCCGTATCTGCGCAACTGTTTTCGGCGCATGAACATAGGGGCATCGAGGAAGCGCGCGAGGTCATGGATCGCTGGTTGCGGCCCGAAACGATGAGTGCATAAAAAAAGACCCCGATGGTTGCGTTAGCAGCCATCGGGGCAGACCAACCCGGCATGGGGATGACAAACCGGGTCTTGCCCGCTCAGGGAGAAGAGCGGGGAGCGACTTACACGCTCATTCGGTTAGATGGGGATGCTTCCCGAAAGTTCCAGTCCTTTGAAAGCGGTTTTCTCTCACCGCAATCCCATTGCTCAGTGCATTTCCATCAATGAGCTGGATTTTGCACCAAAAATCGCGTGAGCGCACGCGTTAATGTTGCGTCATCCAGCGTTAATGTGCCTCATCCCAGTTGCGGCCGACCCCTACATCCACTTTGAGCGGCACCGACAAGTCGGCGGCCCGGATCATGTGGAGTCGGTATCTGTCCTACGAGCGGCTCAACGGCCTCATCGGCGACCTCGAGCACCAGTTCGTCATGCACCTGCATGATGAGCCGCGCTGCAATGCGCGATGTTTGCAGCCAAGCATCGACCTCGATCATGGCGCGTTTGATGATGTCGGCTGCGGTGCCCTGCATGGGCGCATTGATCGCACTGCGTTCGGCGTATTGGCGCAGGGCCGCATTGCGCGACTGAATCTCCGGGAAGATACAGCCTGCGGCCGAACACAGTTTCCACGTAGCCGGCTTCGCGCGCCTGACGGCGCGTCTCTTCCATGTAGCGCTTCACGCCGGGGTAGCGTTCGAAATATAGATCCATGTACTTCTGCGCATCGCCGCGGGCAATGCCGAGCTGGCGCGCCAGGCCGAACGCGGACATGCCGTACATGAGTCCGAAATTGATCGCCTTCGCCGATCGGCGCTGATCGGCGGTGACAGCTTCCGAGCGCAACGCCGAACACTTCCGCCGCCGTCGCCTGATGCACATCGCGATCCTCGGCGAAGGCGCGGCAGCAAGGATCGCGTCGCCGGAAAGATGCGCCATGATTCGCAGTTCGATCTGCGAATAGTCCGCTGCGACCAGCGAGTGGCCGGGCGGCGCGACGAACGCCTGTCGGATGCGCCGCCCCTCCTGCGTGCGGATCGGAATGTTTTGCAGATTCGGATCCGTCGAGGACAGCCTGCCGGTCGCCGCCACGGCTTGATGGTAGGAAGTGTGAATGCGTCCGGTCGACGGATTGATCTGTTGCGGCAGATTGTCCGTGTAGGTGGATTTGAGCTTGGCGATGCCGCGATATTCCGAGAATCAGTTTCGGCAGCGGGTAGGTATCGGCGAGTTCCTCGAGGACATCCTCCGCGGTCGAAGGCTGACCGGTGGGGGTCTTGCGCATCACCGGAATGCCGAGCTTGCCGAACAAGATCTCCTGCAGCTGCTTCGGCGAATCCACGTTGAATACGCCGCCCGCTTCCCGATGCGCCTGCGACTGCAGCTCCAGCATTCGCGCCGCCAGCTCGCGTGCTCTGCGTCTTGAGCAATCCGCGATCAACGAGCACGCCGGCGCGTTCCATGCGAAACAGCACCGGCACCAGCGGCTGTTCGATGGTCTCGTAGACCGACTTCAGCGATCGGCAGTCGCTTCGATTTGCGGCCAGATCGCCAGGTGCAGCTGCAGGTGACATCCGCATCCTCCGCGGCGTATTCGGCGGCGCGATCGACATCGACCTGATTGAAGGTGATCTTCTTCGCCCCCTTGCCGGTGACCTCGTCGTAGTGAATGGTCTTGACGCCGAGATAGCGCTGCGCAACCGAGTCCATGTCGTGGTGCGTGGCAACGCTGTTGAGCACGTACGACTCGAGCATCGAATCGAAGCGCTGGCCGCGAAGCGCGATGCCGTAATTGGCAAGCACGTGCGCGTCGTACTTCAGATGATGGCCGAGCTTCAATTTGCTCTCGTCCTCGAGCACAGGCCGCAGGGCGGGGAGCACCCTGTCGCGGTCGAGCTGCTGGGGCGCGCCGGCATAATCGTGACCGAGCGGTACGTACGCCGCCTCGCCGGCCGTCACGGCGAAGGACACGCCGACGATTCGCGCCTGCATGTAGTCAAGGCTGTCGGTTTCGGTGTCGAAAGAGATGAGCGAGCGCCGCCTTCAGCTTTTCGATCCACGCATCGAGAACCTCCAGTGACATGATCTTTTGGTAGTCGCGCTGCGCGGGCGCGCTGGCGACGGCAACCGCTCCGGCTTGCGCACTGGAGGTCTCGGCGGGTTCGCCGTCGCTCGGCGTCTCGGGCCCGAGGGATTTGAGGAGCGCACGCAGTTCCAATCGCGTGTACAACTCGCGCAGCCGGGGCACATCGGGCGCGCCCGGACTGAGTTGCTCGGGCGTCACTTCCAACGGCAGCGTGGTATCGATGGTCGCCAGTTTGCGCGACAACTCGAGCATGGAAAGCTCGTTGCGCAAATTCTCGCCGACCTTGCCGCCGATTTCAGCGGCGTGCGCAACCAGCGCGTCGAGGGTTTGATATTGCTTGAGCCACTTTGCCGCGGTCTTGGGGCCCACGCTGGTGACGCCGGGAATGTTGTCCGAAGTGTCGCCGACGAGCGCCAGGTAGTCGACGATCTGTTCCGGAAATACGTCGAACTTCGCCTTCACGCCGACACGATCGAGCCGTGTGTTGCTCATCGTATTCAACAACTCGACGTTCGGGCCCACCAGTTGCGCCATATCCTTGTCGCCGGTGGAGATGAGCACCTTGAATCCCGCGTCCGCCGCTTGTTTCGCCAGGGTGCCGATCACGTCATCTGCTTCGACACCCGGCACACGCAGCAGCGGCACGCCCATCGCCGCGACCGTGTCGTACAGCGGCTGCACTTGCGCACGCAGGTCATCAGGCATGGGTGTGCGGTGGGCCTTGTACTGGTCGAACAAATCGTCCCTGAATGTGCGGCCAGGAGCATCGAAGACCACAGCGATGCGATCGGGCGCCTCTTCCTTCATCATCTTGTTCAGCATGTTGAGCACGCCGAGAACCGCTCCGGTGGGCTCGCCCTTCGAGTTGGTGAGGGGCGGCAGAGCGTGGAAGGCCCGATACAAATAGCCTGAACCGTCGACCAAAATGAGTTTGCGTGCGCTCATGGATTGATGACCCCAGATCTGGGTGTCAAGGTGTCGACGCGGGCGGCGCTGGAGCGGGAGTAGAAGCGGGGGACTCGGTCGCGGGCGTTGCCGGCGCAGGTGTCGCGGTGCCGTTGGCGGGTTTGGCGGCCGGCGGCGCGGGAATGGCGCGCTTGTGCTTCTGCTGCATCCGGCATCACCAGCGCCCCTTTTTGACCGCAGGCGAGAATCGTGCCGGTCAGGCAGATCAGCACCGCAAGTTGCGCAATCTTCATGATGCCAAGTATACCCGGCCGCTGAGGGCCGGTAGGCTGGAACTTCTGTCAACGCCCTTCAGTCAAACACGTTTAGCTGAGACGGAGGTATTGAATGATGCGAATTTCCAGAATGCTTGGGGCCATGGCCGCCTTGGCAGCTTGTTGCTTTTCGGGCGTGGCATCGGCGCAGTCTGCGACCAATCCTGCCGGCTTTTACCTGGGCGCAGGCATCGGCCCGTCCCAGATTCGCAGCGATAACAATTATTATTGCTGCTCCAGCTACGACAACTACAACTACCAATTCGCCTGGCAAGCCTTGCTCGGCATCCGGCCGTTGCACGTGCTCGGCTTCGAAGCTGAATATATCGACTTTGGCCAGCCCGGGAACGGCTATTACTATGTTCCCGCCAACACCAGTTCCCACCCGACCGCGCCGGCAATATTTGCGGTGGGTTACCTGCCGATACCGGTACCGTTCCTGGATATCTTTGCCAAAGCCGGCGGCGCGCGACTCTCGACCAACATTGCCACCACTGTCTATCCGGACTGTCCCGCGGGTTCGCCACCGGTATCCTGCCAACCTTATATTGGTCGCGAGAAGGTGACCGATACGAAGTTCGCCTATGGGGTTGGCGTGCAATCCAAATTTCCCTTTGGTCTCATCGTGCGCGGTGAGTACGAGCGCATCGCTTCGCAATACGGCGATCCCGATGCCTTCATGTTCAGCGCTATGTGGACTTTCTAGCGCCTCGATAAAGCCGATAACGCCGCTGCCTTAGCCTCGCTGCCTTATACTGGCGCGATGAGTTCATTGTCGCGAATCGGCGCGCGCGCCGCCTTCATCGGCTTTGCCGCCGTCCAAGCACTCTGCGGTTGCACCTCCACGGCGGCGACCGATCGGCCGCCGGGTGCCGCGGTCGATCCAACGACCCGGGCGCTGCGCAGCGAGGTCGATACCATCGTCGTCATCTACGCCGAGAATCGCGCCTTCGATAATTTGTACGGCAATTTCCCCGGCGCCCGAAATTTGAGCGAGGTCATCGATCGGGACGGGAAACCGCTGCCCGCTTATCTGCCGCAAGTGGATCGCGACGGCAGGGTCCTGCCCTCGCTGCCGCCCGCATGGGGCGGCGTGACCGCGCCTGGAATCAGGCCGGTGGTCACGCAACAGCAAAGCGTCGGTCTGCCAAACGCGCCGTTTTCCATCGAGCACGCCTTCACCGCGCAATCGCGAGCCACGCTGTCGACTCGACACGATTACACACGATTTGTGGCATCGCTTCTTACGAGCACCAGATGCAGATCGACGGCGGCAAGAACGACGGTTTTGCCGCCTGGTCGGACGCCGGCGGTCTTGCGATGGGATACTACGACAACAGCCGCGCAGCGCTTTATGCCCTGGCGCGCGAATTCGTGCTCGCCGATAATTTTTTCCAGGGAGCGTTCGGCGGTTCGTTTCTGAATCATCAGTACCTGATCTGCGCATGCGCGCCTGAATATCCGAATGCCGACACGGCGGCCGCGAAACCCAGCATTACGCTGCTGGAGCAGGATGTCGAGCGGCCGTTTTCTGCCGCGACTGAAGACCGCGCAGACTCCGCCCGCCTCGGCGCTGGATGAGCCGCCGCGATTCGCGAAAAGCGGCAACATCACGCCCGTTCGATTACTTCGGCGACGGCAAATTCCATGCCGTGAACACCATGCAGCCTCCGTACCAGCCGAGCGGCAACAAACCGGCCGCCGGCGACGCCGAGCTTCCTGTACGCGGATCCCGACAACCCCACCACCCTGCCGCCGCAGATCGCAATCGACCATCGGCGATGAGCTGGATGCGAAACGGGTCAACTGGACCTGGTACGCAGGTTCGTGGCAGGCGGCGCTCGCGGACGGTACTCGTTCGCCGGAAAAAGCGCGCGAGGTGATTTATGCGCCGCTGACTGGCCGGCGGCAGTCCCGATTTTCAGCCGCATCATCAGCCGTTCAACTACTACGCAGGGCTTCGATCCCAAAAGCGCGGGCCGCGGCGCGCGCCGCGCATCTGAAGGACTACGACGATTTGCTCGCGGATATCGGCGCAGGCCGCCTACCTGCCGTGACCTTCTACAAGCCGCAGGGCAACCTGAACCAGCATCCAGGTTATGCCTCGATCGCACGAGGGCGATGCGCACATCGCGGAGCTGATCGCGACGCTGCGGGCGGGCCCGCAGTGGAAGCACATGGTGATCGTGATCACCTACGATGAATTCGGCGGCGCGTGGGATCATGTCGCGCCGCCGCAAGGCGATCTGCTCGGGCCCGGGATCGCGGATTCCGGCATTGATCATTTCGCCTCTCGCCAAGCACGGCACCGTCGATCATACGCAGTACGACACGGCCTCCATCCTGCGTCTCATCACGCGCCGCTTCGATCTGCCGCTGCTGCCCGGAATCGCGCGGCGCGACCGGGCGCTCGCCGCGCACGGGGCGCCGCCCATGGGCGACCTGACCAACGCCCTGAAGCTTTACTGATCCAGCGGTTTCGGCGTGCCGGCGGGAGGCGGCGCCGGCCGCACCGGAGTCGCCGGCCGCGCAGCGCTTGGCGGCGGCGCACTCGACTCGGCGCTGATCACGTTCACCTCGAAAATCAGGAGCGAGCCGGGCGGAATCTTGGGGCGGCTGGTCGCGCCATATGCCAGGTCCGGCGGTACGAATAGCTGCCATTTTGCGCCGGGCTTCATCAGCACCAGCGCTTCCTGCCAGCCCTTGATGACGCCGCTGACGGGGAAGCTTGCTGGCACGCCGCGCGAGAAGGAGCTGTCGAATTCCGAGCCGTCGATGAGCTTGCCGCGATAATCCACGGTCACCTTGTCGGTGGGTGTGATGTGTGCAGCCTTGGAATCACCGGCGGCGATCACCTTGTACTGCAGCCCCGAGGCCGTGGTGATCACGCCTTTTTCGTGAGCGTTGTGCTGCCAGAAAATCCTTCGCTGCCGCCTCATTGCGCGCCACCACCGCATCCGTGACGACCTTGATATAGGCGCTGCATTTGCTGCTGATCGGCAGGAGTGGGCTGCTTGCCTTGCAAGCCATCTTTCAAGCCGCGATTGATCGAGTCCATCACCACTTCGTTGGTGATGCCGGTCGAGTGGATCTGCGAGCCGAATACCAGGCCGAACAGGTAGCTGGCTTGTTCGGGAGTGGGCGGCGGCGCCGGATCCGCGCCCACCGCGGTAGGGGGCGTATTGCCCGGCGGCGGTGTATCGCTAAGCGCCAGCGGCGAGATTCCGATGAGCAGCAGCACGCCGCAAGCGGGATGACATATTGAAAGAGTGAATTTTTTCATGGGCGAAACATACGCCAATTCAGGTGACAAATGCCAGCCTGGGGAGCTCAACCGGTCTTACGCGCCCATTGAGCCGCGCTTGATGACGGCCATGGTGATGCGCGATATGCACACCAGCTTTTTGGCGTCATTGACGATCTCGATTCCCCAGACATGGGTACGGCCGCCGAGGTGCAACGGCCGGGCGGTGCCCGTCACCAGGCCGCTGCGTGCGGCGCGCACATGATTGGCGTTGATTTCCTGGCCCACGACCTGATACTCATTGACATCCACGCACATGGTTGCACCCATGCTGCCCAGGGTCTCGGCAAGCGCCACCGATGCACCGCCGTGCAAGAGGCCGTAGGGCTGCACGGTGCGCGCATCCACGGGCATGGTGGCGCGAACGAAGTCATCGCCGATTTCGATGAAGTGGATGCCGAGCGTGCTGTTCAGGGTTCCGTGGTGGCTGTTCAGCTCCTCGAGAGTCATCAAGCTGCGCCAAATACTCATTCAGCGTCCTTCAATTTCGCGGCGATGCGCCGGTAGGCCTCGCGAAACGGTATTCCTTCTTTCGCGACCAGTGCGTTGGCCGCGGCGGCGGCGTGAATCTGCGGATCGAGCCGGATATTCTCCGGCCGGAAGCGCACACCCTCGAGCGCACCCGGCAGAATCTGCAATGTATCGCAGACATGAATCGATGCCGCGGAACAAGGGCGGCTTGATGAGCTGCAAATCGCGGTGGTAGCCCGAGGTGAGCTTCTGCGTGACGCCGAGCACCTCATTGAGCGCCGCCTGCGCCACCGCGCTGCGCCCGCGCATCAGTTCGAATACATCCGGATTGCGCTTTTGCGGCATGATCGACGAGCCGGTCGTAAATGCTTCCGGCAAGCTCACGTAGCCGAATTCCTGCGTATAAAAAAGCAGCAGATCGGCGGCGAGCTTGCCCAAGTCCTGCGTGAGCAGGGTGATCTCGAACAGCAGCTGCGCCTCGGCCTTGCCGCGCGACAGCTGCACCGCGGTGACCGGCTCCTGGGTGACGGCGAATCCCAAGCGCCGCCGGGTTGATTCGCGGCTTGACTCCAAGATTCGGTGTGCCGTATCCGGCCGCCGAGCCCAACGGATTCTTGCCGATGCGCCGTTGCGTCAGCTTGCAGTCCTTCGGCGTCGTCGCGCAATTCAGCCGCGAACCCCGATGCCCACAGGGCGACGCTGCTCGGCATGGCCTGCTGCATGTGGGTGTAGCCGGGAAGCGCCAGATCAGCGTGACGCGACGCGAGGGCATCGAGAGCATCCGCCACCGCGATCGCGCCGTGGCGCAGCGTCTTCCGCGGCATCGCGCATGTACAGGCGCAATGCGGCCAGCACCTGATCGTTGCGCGAGCGGCCGGCGTGCAGGCGCCCGCCGGCCGCGCCGATGCGCGCCGTGAGCAGATTCTCGATCGCGGTCTGACAATCCTCCTGTTCGAGCGTGATGCGCCAGCGTCCCTGCGCGTGCTCCTCGCCGATGGCGGTCAGGGCGCCGCGAATCGCCGCAAGATCCGCGGCGGACAGCAGTCCCTGTTCACGCGAGCATTTCCGCATGGGCGATGGAGGCGCTGATGTCGTAGCGCACCAGGCGATTGTCCAGGGCATGATCGTCGCCGGCGGTGAACTCGAGCACGCGCGCGTCGAGCGGAGGTTCCCTTGTCCCAGAGGCGGGTCATGATGAGAGCTGCGTCATGGCTGGGGCAGTTGTTCGGCCGGGCTCAAGGCCGTCAAGTCCGCGACCACCAGCGTGCCGGTGCCTTCGTTGGTGAAGATTTCCGCGAGCAAACTGTCGGGGGATTTGTAGCTGATGACATGCACCCGGCGCACGCCGCCGCGAATCGCGTGTCTCGATCGCAGTGGCTTTCGGCAGCATGCCGTCCTTCAAGCTGCCCTGTTCGCGCAGCCGCTTCAATCCCAGGATGTCCGTATAGGAAATCACCGAGCCGGGCTCATCGACGCGCTCGAGAATTCCCGGCGCGCCGGTGCACAGCACCAGCTTTTCCGCCGACAGCGCGCCGCCGATGGCCGCCGCCACGGTATCGGCGTTGATATTGAGCAAGCGTGCCGCTGGAGTCCGCCGACAGCGGACTGACCACCGGCATCAAGCCATTCTCGAGCAGTTTCTCGAGCACCGCCGAATTGACCGAATCGATGTCGCCGACGAAGCCGTAGTCCACGGTCTCGTTCGATGCCCGCGATCGGCACCGGCGGGCGCTTGTGCGCGCGGATCAGTCCCGCATCGACGCCGCTCAGGCCGATGGCCTCGATGTCGAGTGCGCGGCAAATGGCCAGAATGCGCGTGTTGATCAGCCCGTTGAGCGCCATGGCGGTCACGTCGATCGACTTCTGATCGGTGACGCGCCGGCCGTTGACCATGCGCGTGTCGATGCCCAAGCGTCGCCTGCAGGCTGTCGAGCTGCGGCCCGCCGCCGTGCACCAGCACGGTCTTGATGCCGACCTGGTGCAGGATGGCCACCTGTTCGATCAGGCCGCGCGTCGATGCCTCGTCGCTGAACACCGCGCCGCCCGCCTTGATGACGAAGACCTTGTTCTTGTACATGCGGATGTACGGCGCCGCGCTCTTGAGCGCGCGCACGGCGACGGAAGGATCGGGTCGGTTCATGATCATTGAAGAATACTCCGAAACAATTTGCGTTCTAATCGCCGATCAGGCCAGCATGCGATGCAGAACGGCCATCTGCACCGGCAGCCGATTGAAGGCCTCGCGC
The DNA here is from genome assembly GCA_963831765.1 of uncultured Gammaproteobacteria bacterium. Taxonomy (GTDB): domain Bacteria; phylum Pseudomonadota; class Gammaproteobacteria; order Steroidobacterales; family Steroidobacteraceae; genus Bog-1198. The sequence goes on along the minus strand of CAWHRH010000003.1, from coordinate 2,080,611 downwards.
TTGACCACTGCGCGCGGACCGTCGAGGACTTCATCGGCCACCGCGACGTTGCGGCGCACCGGCAGGCAATGCATGAGCTTCGCATCGGGCGCGGCGCCCTGCGAACCAGCGCTCGCGCACGCACCAGTCCGACAGATCGGCGCGCAGCCGCGAGTCCGCTTCGGCGTCGCCGTAGTAAGTCGTGGTGCCCCATTCCTTGGCGTACAGCACGCTCGCGCCCGGCGAGCGCCGCGGCGCGATCGGAGGTCTCGGTCAGCGAGCCGCCGGCGGCGGCCGCGGCCAGGCGCGCCTTTTCCATGATCGGCGCGCGGCAGGGCGAATCCGTCGGGCCGCAGCACCACCACTTCCATGCCGCGCATCGCCGCCATGTGCACCGTGGCGGCGGGCACGGCCAGCGGCAATGCCTTCGGATGATAGGCCCAGCTCAACACGAACTTCGCGCGCGTCGGAACCTTGAGCTCATCCAGGGTGCGCCAGTCGGCCAGCGCCTGGCAGGGATGATTCATGGCCGATTCCATGTTGATCAGCGGCTTGTCGCACAGCTCATCGATCATGCCGAACAGGGACTCGCTTCAAATCGGTCTCCAGATTCTTGCCGTCGGCGAAGGCACGCACGCCGAGCGCGTCGCAGTACGAGGCCAGCACCGGAATGCCTTCGCGGATATGCTCCGCCGCGGCGCCCTTCATGATGGCATTGAGCCGGGTCTCGAGCTGCCAGGTGCCCTGCCCGGGGTTGATCACGAAGGAGCTGCCGCCGAGGCGCGCCATGCCGGCCTGAAACGACGCCAGCGTGCGCAGCGACGGATTGAAGAACACCAGCCCCAAAACCTTGCCCGCGAGCGCGCGCGGCTCCGGCTTGTCCTGCAGCGACTGCGCCAGCGCCAGAAGATCGAGGATCTCCTCGCGGCTGAAATCGGCCAGATCGAGAAAGCGCTTCATGCGGAAATCTTCGCCAGCGCGTCGCTCAAGCGTGTCCACATGGCCCTCGTTCAAGATGTACGCCGGCAACAATCGCAGAATGTTCGGATCGGCGCTGGTGCCGGTGAGAATATTCTTCGCCGAGCAGCGCTGCCTGCACCTCCTTGGCGGGCCGCGAGGTCTTGAGACCCAGCAGAAAGCCCGCGCCCTGCACGCCGGTGACCGGGCCGATGATGCAGCTCGAACGGATGTAGGCGGAGACCTGGCGCACATTGGCGAGCAGCGACTCCGATTCGATGGTATCGATCACCGCCTCGGCCACCGCGCAGGCCATCGGGCCGCCGCCGAATGTCGTGCCCATGTCATCGTATCTTCAGCTGGCCGGCGATGCGCCGCGACAGCAGCAGCGCCGATACCGGAAAGCCATTGCCCAGGGCCTTGGCGGCGGTGATCATGTCGGGAGTCACGCCGTAGAAGTTCGCGGCGAACGGCGCGCCGGTGCGGCCCGACGCCGCATTGCACTTCGTCGAAAATCAATAGCGCACCCACCTCGTCGCAGCGCTGGCGCAGCGCCTGCAGCATGGGCTTGCCGACATCGTAGGCGCCGCCCACGCCTTGCACCGGCTCGACGATCACCGCCGCCGTGTCGCGATCGATGCATCGCTCCGCTGCGGCTGGGATTGTCGCGCGGCGTGAAGCGCACGTCGAAGGGCGTGCGCGGAAAGCCATACCATTTTTCGAGCGCGCCCCAGGTCACCGCGCCGGCGGCCGCGGTTCTGCCGTGGAAACCCTGCTCCAGCGCCACCGCCTTGGCGCGGCCGGTGAGCTTGAACGCCAGCTTCAGGGCGTTCTCGTTGGCCTCGGCGCCGCTGTTGATCCAGAACACGGTGTCCAGTCCCAAGCCGGCGAACTTGGTCAGACGCGCGGCGGCGCGCTCGCGAATCGCCATGGGCAGCGCATTGGTTTGAAAGGCCATCTGCCGCGCCTGGCGTTCGAGCGCCGCGAGCCAGCGCGGATGACCGTAGCCCAAACCCGCGACCGCGTGGCCGCCGTAGAAGTCCAGGATCTTGCGGCCGTCGCGCGCATGCAGCCAGACGCCGTCGCCGTGCGCCACTTCGATCGGATACTGCGCAAAGACCTGCGCCAGGTGAGTCGCGTGCAAGCCTGTCGTGCGGATTGGTCGCTGCCATGTTTGTGTCTTCCTCAAGTCCAGCCGGGTGCGGGCGCGGTGAGGCCGGTGGTCTCGGCAAAGCCCAACAGGCGATTCATCCACTGGATGGCGCCGCCGGCGGCGCCTTTGTTGAGATTGTCGAGCACCGACATGACGGCGATGGAATTGCCGTTGGTCACCGCGCCCAAGTGCGAATAATTGCTGGTGGCCACATCCTTGACGCGCGGCGCGCTCTCGCCGACGCGCACGAAAGGGCAGTTCTTGATAATAGGTCTTGAGCGCGTCGCAACGGCCTGCGCGCGTGCTGATCGGCTTCTTCAAGCTGGCCTGTACGGTGACGTGGATGCCGCGCGCGAAGGGGCCCGAATGCGGCACGAAATTGAATTCAGCCTCGATGCCGGTCGCGAGCTTCGCGCAGGCGGTGATCTCGGGCACGTGCCGATGGCTCAAGGCGCCGTAGCTGTAGAGATCGCTGTGCCGATGCGGATGATGCGTGCCGTCGATGGGCTTGCGGCCCGAGCCGGTGCTGCCGGTGATGCCGGTGACGAACAGTCGCGTGTCGGTCAGCCCAAGCGCCAGCAGCGGCACGCTGGCGAGCAGCGTCGCGGTGGCGAAACAGCCGGGATGCGCGACGTGCGGCGTCGGCGATGTTCTGCAGATGCTCGGGGACCGCGCAGGTGAACTCGCGGATTCTCGCCGGCGCGCCGTGCGCATGCTTGTACACGGCCTCGTAGGCGGCCTGGCGTCGAATAGCGAAAATCAGCGGAGATATCCACGCAATGCACGCGCGTGCCGGCAGCCGTCGCCGCGCCGCCAGCAGCGGATCGACGATGGCCGCGGACACGCCATGCGGTGCGGCGGAGAACAGCGCCGAGACGCGGCGTGCGGCGGATGATGGCGTCGAATCTCCGCGGCGGTCGAGAATTTCAGATCCGGGATAGGCGGCTCGCAAATGCGCGAAGGCGCCCGCCACCGGAGCGCCGGGCTGGCTGTCGGAGAGAATGGCGGCGACTTCAAGCTGCGGATGTCCCGCGATCAGGCGCAGCAGCTCGCCGGCCACATAGCCGGTGCCGCCGAGCACGATGGCCGGCGTGGTCTGCGTTCATTCGCCGACCACTTTGGATTCGCGCACATTGCGCAGGCCCAGCGCGCGATGATGTGATCACCGAGATCCGCCGGATTGCTGATGGCGTTGAAGGCCTCGACCTTCATCTGCTCGCGGATGATTTCGACGCCCACTTGATTGTCGGTCGCGGGACCGGTGACCACGCAAGGCTCGATGCCGAAGCGTTCGCGCAACAGCTTGACGCCGCCCCACGCGGCGACCGGATCGTTCGCCGACAGCACCACCGCGGTCAGCGCCGCCTTGATGTCCGGTCTGACGCAGAATGGATTCCACGCCGTAGGTGCCCGAGCAGGCCGTCGCCCAACTCGAACACGATGGCATCGGGCTGGCCTGCCGCCATTTCCGTGAGCATGGTGCGGGTCAGCGCCGGACCGCATTTCGCCGTGGTGGTCACGATCCCTAGATCCGTGAACAGCATGGTGCGCCGCGCGCCGGAATCCTCGAAGGCCATGATGTCGCGGCGCAGTGAGACGCCGGTGGCCTTGAAGGCATCGACCACCAGTCCGCGATGGCGCATGCGCGCGATGATGGCGGAGGCCGCCGCGGTCTTGCCGGCCTCCATGCAGGTGCCGGCGAGCGCGACCACCGGCACGCCGCGCGCGTCGAGCGGCGCATCGTAGTCCAGCGCCTTGTAGCCCACCTTGGCCGGCACGCCGATGCGCTCGCCCAGATAGGGAAAGGTCAGCACCGTGCCCAGCACCTTGCAGTCGAAGGGCTTGCCCTTGTCCTGCGTCGCCGAATCGCAGATGCCGAGCACGCCGCCGATGTTCAGCATTTGAATGATGTCGCCGGGCTTGCAAGCTGTCGGGGATGTGGCCCGAATAGCCGAACAGGGCCTTGCGATGTCCCAGCGCGCCGACCACGATGTCGCCGCGCACCACCTTCGCCATGCGGCCGCTGGTCAGTTCCAGGGTGTTGTAGTTCGCCTTGTTGTTGAGAATCTCGACCACCAGCACCAGTCCTTCCTCGCAGGGAATGTCCGGCGGCGATGCGCAGCTCGTGCGACAAGCCGCAGGCCTGCGTCACCGAGGCGATCTTGTCGACCACCACCGTGCGCATGCTGTTCATGATTTGTTCGCTCCGCTCGCCGGCGCGCTTGTAGAACACTCCGGTCAGCGCCAGCATTTTCGAGTAACCCAGTGCATCGGCCGGCGTCCATTCGCCCGCGGATTCGCCGTACACCCCCTTGGAAGCGGCCATCAACGAGTAGGGCGACGTCACGCCCTCGACGAACACCGATCCCGGCCGGAACAGCAGCTTGCACCTCGCCGCTGACGCGGGCTCTGCGAGGACTCGAGCAGCGCCTCGATGTCGCGGCACACCGGATCCAGGTGCTGGCCTTCGTGCACCAGGTCGCCGTAGGGCTGCGCCACGCTTTCCTTGATGCGCGCCTGCTTGCCGGTCAACACCAGCTTTCTCGAGTTCGCGATGCGCGGTCAGCAGCACTTCGGCGGCGGGCGCTTCGAAGGCCACCCGGCCCTTGGTGCCGATCACGGTATCGCCCAGGTGAATGCCGCGGCCGATGCCGAAGGGTCCCGCCAGCGTTTCGAGCTCCTCGATGATGGCCACCGCGGACAGGCGCTCGCCATCGAGGCTGTCCGGGATCCCTCGAGCGAATCCGATGCTGTGGCGTTCGGGTGCGCGCGGCTGGGTGAAGGCATCCTTGGAGAGCACCCAGGCGTCGTCGGGAATGCTGCCCTGCGAAGTCAGGGTTTCCTTGCCGCCGATGGTGACGCCCCACAAGTCCGCGATTCACCGAATAGGCCGCGCCGAAGGGCGGCATGGGCAGCTTGTGATCCTCGAGATACTTGAGCTGTTCGGGCCGCTTGAACGCGCGGTCGCGCACCGGCGCGATGATCTCGAGGTCCGGCGCCAGCGTGCGCAGCGCCACTTCGAAGCGCACCTGATCGTTGCCGGCCGCGGTGCAGCCGTGCGCCACCATCTTGGTCTTGAGCGACAGCGCCATTTGCGCGATGGTCTGCGCCTGCAGCACGCGCTCCGCGCCGACGCACAGGGGATAGACATTGCCGCGCCGGACATTGCCCATGATCAAGAATTTCAGCACCTGATCGAAATACGCCGCTCTTGCGTCGATCAGATGATGCTCGATGGCGCCGAGCAGCGCCGAGCGCTCGGCCAGGGATTGCGCCGCCGCGGCATCGATGCCGCCGGTGTCGACGGTCACCGTGATCACCGGCCGCTGATAGGTGTCCTTGAGCCAGGGCACGCAAAACGAGGTGTCGAGACCGCCGGAAAAAGCCAAAAGAATGGGCTCGGCGCCCTGGCCGTGAGTGGATGTCATGGGAACTCAGCGTCCGAAAATTGCGAACAGACGATCGGCCGAGCTGACGCTGCGCGCTCGGCGCCGGCGGTGGCGATGAAAATCGTGTCATCGCCGGAAATCGTGCCGACCACCTCGGGCCAGCTGCGCGGTGTCGATGGCGACGGCCACGCTTTGCGCCGAGCCGATCGTCGTTTTCAGCACGGTGAGATTGCTGCCGGCCGTGAGGCGCGCGCTGACGAACTGCTTGAGCGTCGAAAAATCGCTTTTCGGCCTGCGTTGCGGTCTCGGGCAGCACGTAGCGATCGCCCATCTTGGCCACGCCCAGCTCGCGCAGGTCCCGGCTGACGCTCGACTGGGTCGCGACATGGCCCAGACTTGCGCAGCATCGCCACCAGCTCGGTCTGCCGGCCGACGACCTGCTCGCGAATGATCTTCGCGAGCATCATGCGGCGCGCCGGCGCGTTGCCGTGTTCGGTCTCGGATCTAAGCATTTTTCAGCTCGCTGCATAAAATTGCACGCATCCTGCATAAAAATGCAGCGCCTGTCAAGAGCACCGATCGACTTCTAGAAATGCGCGCAGGCGCTCGAGTTCGGCATTCCAGCCCCGTCGCGAAACGCGCGCATCGCGGGGCGCTCGGCCGGCCGATGTAGCCGAAAGTGGCGGTCAGTCTGCCCTCGGCCACGGCTGACATTGCCCCAGCCGATGACTGTGTTCCTGCCAGAGCAGCGGCAGCGCGTAATAGCCCAGCTTGCGCTTCGGCGCGGGCGTGTAGGCCTCGAATCGATAGGCCCAGCCCCAGAAGATCTCGAAGCGGCGCCGGTCCCAGACGATGGGATCGAAGGGCGTGAACAGGCGCACCTCGTCGTCCAGCCGCCAACGCGAGAGTGAGGCTTCTCCTCCGGCGGCCAGTACCAGTCGATGCCATCGACCCGAGCGTGGCCGAGACGACCGCTTGGCGCGCTTCAGCGCCGCGGCGCGATCCTTGGCCCACTGCGGCGCGCCGTATTGCAACCGGTTCACGAGAAATCCCAGAGATGCCGCCGGCAGCGGCGCGTACTTGCGAACGATGACATCCACCAGCGCATCCATTCTCGAGGCGCGCCAAGTCGACGGCGGTCGCCGCCCGCCGGCCGCGCCGAGGGCTCGCGCGCCGCATACACCCGGGTGCCCCCATCGCGCCGCGCCACCCGCAGCAAGTCCGCGATAGTGCATGGTGTTCAGCATCTGGGTGCTGGCGTTCGAGGATCCGCCGAACCAATTGGTGACCCTGCCATGCGAGAAATGCGCGTCCACCTCGCGCGGATGCGCGATGCCGCGCTCGCGCACGAACGCCAGCACCGCCGCCTCCTGGCGCGCGCGCTTCGTGCTGGATTTGAGGCTGTCCCAGGGAGACAGACCGCGCACCCTGCGCGGATGCATCAAGGCGTGATGAGCGTGCGCGGCAGAAAACCGTAATTGACGAAAAAATCTTCATCCACTTTAAGCTTCGGATAGCGGCGCTCGAGATCTCCCGCTCGATAGCCGGCGACGCGATGGCGCAAGGTCAGATCCTGCGCGCAGGCCGGCGCGCGGATCGGGTCGGCCTGCACGAATCCCAATTTCTCGATGGCACGCGCCAGCGTGGTCGGCTTGAACAGCGAACGCGCGATCGCGTAACGGCGCAGGTGGCTCAAGTTCAGCGGCATCGCGTCTCCCGTCGGGTTGCCTTGGGTTCCTGTACATTAGCGAAAATGCTGCAAACCATTGAAGTGGAAACCGCACCGAAGCCCAATGCCGCGGTGATCTGGCTGCATGGTCTGGGCGCCGACGGTCATGATTTTGAACCCATCGTTCCCGAACTCGTGCCCCGGGGCACCAAAAACTGGCGCTTCGTTTTTCCCAATGCTCCGATTCGTCCGGTCACCATCAACGGCGGCATGCCCATGCGGGCCTGGTACGACATCGTGGGGCTGGATCGCAAGGTGGCGGAGGACGCGTCCGGATTCAAGGATGCGGACCGGGCAATTCGGGAATTGATCGCCAGGGAGGTCGCGCGCGGCATACCGACGGAGCGCATCGTACTCGCCGGCTTCTCTCAAGGCGGGGCCGTGTCGCTGTACACGGTGCCGCGTCTCGGCGAAATCCTGGCCGGCGTCATCGCGCTTGTCCTGCTATCTGCCGAGGGAAACCACTTTCGCCGCGGAACGAACGCCGGCGAATGACAACACGCCGATATTCATGGCGCACGGACAGGGGGACCCGATGATACCCATCATGTTGGGGCTGAAGTCACGGGACTTCCTGCTGAAAGCAGGCTATCCGGTCGAGTGGCACGACTACCCCATGGCGCACTCGGTTTGCCCTGCAGAGATTGCGGATATTCGTAATTTCTTGTCCCGCGTACTACCCTAGCACCCATGCCAAAAATGACCGCAAATCTGCAGCGCCTCAAGGCCCATGCGGAAAAGGCCGAATCCAACGCGTCCGCCGCCAAGCAGCAAGTCCGCCTGGCCAAGGCGCAGCTCAAGCAGGTCCGCAAGCTGTTTAAGAATGCCAAGAAAGCGGCGAAACGGGCCAAGAAGAAGGTCGCGGCAGCCCGAGAGGCGATCTGGGCGCCCAGCCCTAAGCCGAGCGTGCCGGGAGTCGTCGGCGCAAAGCCGCCCGCCGCTGCACCCAAGGCAGCCGCCAAGTCCGCCCCAAAATCAGTTCGTAGACCGGCCTCCAAGCCGTCTCCCAAAACCTCCAAGCCGGCTGCGAAAACCTCCAAGCCGGCTGCCAAAAAGAGCGCCGGGCCGCGCAAGCGCCGCGCGCCGAAACCCCGCGCCCCCAAGTCCAACGATCCGATGCGTTCGGCGGCGGAGGTGGCCAAATCCGTGATCGAGCGCCTGCAAGCGCCGCCGCCCTCGTTGGCGCCCCCTTTGCCTGAGGCACCGGTCGAGACGCAACCGCCGCGACCCTTGACGTAAGTCAGTGCGGTCCGGCGGGCAGGATACCGGGGACGAGAATGGCGATCAGGGCGCTTAGGAACAAGGCGACGAACAACGCCAAGACCTGACCCAGCATGTACACCCCGAAGGCCTTGAGCGTGGCCAGTCCCATGACTTCGCTCAGTCCCATCACCTGAAGCACGACGCTCCACAACAGCAGGAGCACCCACGTCGCGAACTGCGCACGCAGCACGAACGCCACAAAACCATCATCCACCAGGCCCGGAGTTTCGATGATGGCGGCCTCGCCAACGAACAAAGACGTAAATGCCCATAAGAGCAGCGATGCGGCCACCGGAAGTCCACCGTAAGCCAGCACATGAACCACCTGGTTGCGCGACGATGTGCCGCCAAAACGCTGGCCCAAGCGCCGGTAGATCGCGGCAAAGAAAAAGACACTCAAAATCCCACCCACAGGACCGAACATAATGGAGCCGCTGAGGATTTCGGGCGCGCCGAGGTGAGTTCCCGGCGCCTGGCTTCGATAGAGCGCAATCGAGGTGGCGATGCCCTGTGCGGCCGCCAACAAGTAGTCGGTGATCCCGATCGGACTGCGCCGCCAATTCGCGAAACACGCGCCGGGGCCTGAGCCAGACATCTCTTAGCGGCCGAACTGGATCCGGTACTGGGCACCTTGGGCAGCCTACGCAATCCAAGTCGCACGACTCCAGTGTCACTCACAGATGACAGCAGACTTTTTCAGGGCTACTCTCACGGTGAGCGTTCGAACGATCTCCAGGAGAAGAGTGACCATGGCAAAAAAGAGCAAGTCGAAAAAGCGTAAGGCCAAAAAGCCGATGGCGAAGGCCAAGCGCACGTCCGTCAAGAAGAGCGCCGCGAAAAAGAAGTCGCGGCCCGTGAAGGCGAAGGGAAAATCAAAGGTCAAGGCCAAGGCCAGAAGCGCAAGAAGGCAGCGCCCAAGAAGACAGCGCCAAAATGCGCAAAACCCGCAGCGAAGGTTGCCGCGAAGCCGCGCTGCGCCGAAACCTGCAGCACCGAAACCGGCGCCGATGATGCCGGCGCCATGCGACGGCGCCGCCGTCAATGCCGGCTTCCGAGCCCGCATGTCGCCGATGACATCCGGCACGGAACCATCGGGGATGTAGATTTCGTCTGACGACAGTTTAGGCGCGTATCAGCCCTTTAAGAGGGCGCGCGCCGCTGCTGTCCGGGAATACTCGGTTGGCCAGAGTCTTGCGCATCGACGTGCATGTGCTCGTCGAGCACGGCTTTGAATACGCTGCGCAAATCGAGCGTCGGCTTCAGATCGCGATTGTCGAGCAGCGCTGCTGCGGCTCAAGGCCCGGCCAGTCGGCGATCACGCGACCGCCGCGCACGGCACCGCCCGACGAGGAAGGCACAGCCGCCCGTTCCATGATCCGTGCCGCGCGTGCCGTTGACGGCGGCGGTGCGGCCGAATTCCGTCACCACCAGCACCGCCGTTTGCGGCCATAGAGGCCCCAATTCGTCGGCCAGGGTTCTCAGCGCCTTGTCGAGCCCGGCCAGCCTGCTGTGCCAGAGGCGCCTTTCGCGCCGCCTTGGTTGGCGTGGGTATCCCAACCGCTGGCCTCGATGACCGCCACCTCGGGACCGCCGTCGCTGCGCATCAGGCCGGCCGCCATGCGTGCCACCGCGCCGACCCGATCCGCCGCCGCCGCCTTGAGGGACGGGTTTGCCATGACGGCGCGCCCGCATCGTCCGCCATTTTCTCGGTTTGCACCGCCTCGCTCAAGCGCGCCGAAAACCAATCGTCCTTGGAATACAGATCGGCCAGGCGCATCAGCAGGTCCTCATCGACATCGGGAGTCGCCTGCGGCGACTTGGAAATCACCGGCGCCTCGCCGCGCAGGATCAAGGGTACATTCTGACTGATGGCCACGGCGCGCTCGGCGGCCGGCCCGTCGCCGCGCGGGCAGCGCCAGCAGCGCGCGATTGAGCCAGCCATCGGCGCTGCCGATGGGCTTGGTGAGGCCGTTTTCGAGCACGTTCTGACCGTCGAAATGCGAGCGGTCGCGGTAGGGCGAGGCGACGGCATTGAAACACGACCAATTCGCCGGCGGCGTAACGTTCGTGCAGAAAGCTGAATGAAGGGTGCAGGCCGAAGGTGCCGTTCAGCGCCAACGCGCCGTCGGCGGCGCCCGGCGCCGCGATCGCCAGTTCGCGATGCAAGCTCGGCATAGTCAGGGTCGGCATAGGGCGGCACCGCGGCCAGTCCGTCCAGCGCGCCGCGCAGGATCACACCACCAGGCGCGAGGATCCGCCGGTATGGGCGAACAACACGTCGGGCAATGCGGCGCTGGCCGCGAGGGCCCCTGCTCCCAGCAGAAAGCGGCGCCGACCGGTACTCTGGGTGAATGCCGATGCATCGCTATCTCCGTTGAAATTCCGGGCTCATCAAAAGCAGCGCCACGGCCTGGGTCGAGAGCTGCGGCGCGACGCAGCGCCGTCAGCGTCTCGGGGCGTGCATAGGCCCCGAGACTCGATGCCGCCAGATCGACCGGGTCCAACGCCTGCGTTCATACCTGGCCGCCACCCGCGATGCCCACAGCACGCGGTGCATGAGCGCGTCCGATCCATCCCAGCTCTTCGAGGTGTCCGGCCAGCCCGCCGGCGAGCCCGGGCGTGTACTGGCGCTGGCCCAGCAGATCGAAGCTGCGCACGACTTCTTCGGGCTGGTCGGGCGAGACATTCAACGACCGCAAGGTCGAGAAGACGAAATCCTCCGGCGTCTTGAACTTGCGCGCATCGGGATCCCAGGCCTCCGGCGAATCTGATCAATGCTGCGTAGACCTGCGGGCAGATCGCCGCCGGTCTTCAGAAAGGCGTGCGCGACCCGGTCGACGGCGGCGGGCGGCGGATCGTCCGCGACGAAATGGCGCACCAACTTGGTGGCGATGAATTGCGCCGTGGCGGGATTGCGCGAGAGATCCGCGAGCACGGCCTCGCCCTGCCGCTGGCCCTGCTCGCGGTAGGTCTTGCCGAGGAAGGTTTTGGCTCCCGGCTCGTGCAGATTTTCGCGGAAATAAAAGCGGCCCGGGACGCCCCCCGCGAGGCGGCCCTTGCCGCCGCCGATGGACCATCCGGTGATGATCTGCGCGAAGCTGGTGACATCGGCCTGGCTGTAGCCGCCGTTCACGCCCAGAGTGTGCAGCTCGAGAATCTCGCGCGCCAGATTTTCATTGATGCCGAATTGGCGCTTCGGTGCGCCGTCGGCGAAGCGCCGTTGCGCCAACGCGCCTCGGAGTCCTTGCCCACCGAATATTGATTGTCGAGAAAGGCGATCATGGCGGGGTGCTGTTCCACCGCGGTCAAAAGATCGACGAATCGCCCGCCGATGTGCGGCCGTGATGGCTTCATTCTCGAGCGTGCCGGCGAGGCCGTAGACCACGCCCTTGTCGGCGGACACGGCAAAATGATTGGACCAGAAGTGAACCAGGCGTTCGGCAAAGGGCCGTGCGGTCAGCGCGGCGCTTTGTGCGCGCGCCAGAACCTGGGCGCGGTAATGAGGCTGATAGGCCTCGCGCACCGCATTGAAGACAGCCTTTGCGTCCGAGCTTGCGCGTCGGCTGATTTCGCGGCCGATTCGCGCTTCATTTCCTGGCGCTCGTCGCGCGCGGCCACCAATGCCTCGAAGATCTGGTCCGAGGGGGCCAACGGCGCCTCGATGGCCAGCGGAGCGGCACCCTGAATCTGCGACTTGAGCCAGGCTCGCGGATCGGCGGCGGCTGCGGCCAGATCCCCTGGACGCGCGCCCAACCCAAAACGCAGGACGGCTATTTCGGCTTGCATCATCCCCTCTAAACGGGGCTACGCATACGGGGTTGACCCATTTAACTTACTGGTGGCGGTTGTTCTGCAATGCGGGGCAGGTCCTGATCGATGCACGCCCAGCTCGGCGCCTGCGAGGTCCAGATGGTCGCGGCGGGCGCGGCCACCTCGGGATCATCCAACGAGCCGGCGCGCACAAAAACCAGGTGCGGCCGGGCCTCGGCGCTGCTCAGGATCTGCGTCCCGCACACCGGGCAAAAATTCCGGTGCATGATGTTGCCGCTGTCGGCCACGCTGCGAAAATCGGCGAGCTTGCCCTCGAGGTGCACTGCCTCACTTGGGAAGCAGACATTCACCGAGCCATTGCCCGTCGCGAGATACTGGCACAGCCTGCACCAGCACACCCGTGTGAGCAGAGGCTGCGCGCTGATCCGGTAGCGCACGGCGCGGCACAGACAACCGCCGGTGATGTCGGTACTCACGCGCCGACGTCCTGCGCGGCAACCAGAAAATGAACCGCAAAGATCACCGCAATCAGCGCGATGATGATATTCAGGGCCACGCCGGTCTGGGTCCAATATCCCGGCGGCACCACGGCAGGATCCAAGTCCTTCGCGAACTGGCGAAATTGGCGCGCCGAAACCAGCGCCACCACCGCCCCCAGCACCAGCAAAACTACGCCCAATCCCAGTGAGAAGCCGCGCTGTGACCCCGCTGGGGACTGGTGTGCGACCATCTGCAGGAACAGGCCGAAGCGTTCGACGACGAAGCCGAATCCCATCAGGGCGATGGCGCTGCGCTGCCATGCCAGCAGCGTTCGTTCGGCCGCGAACAACACCCGAGGATCTGCCGTATAGGACATGCTTGCTCCTTCGCGCGCTATTGTCGTCACTTAAATCTTACATAATCATCGGCCATTTCCGGCATCGCCGTACGGCGGCCGGTGGCACTCTGCCACGCGCGGCGCTATTCTCGCGGATCCTTGAGCTCCGTCAACGGCCAAGCAAGAATAACGTTAAGTCCTACATCTCAAGTTCCAATGGTTGGGTCATGAATCAAGGCAAGTGGGTTCACGCGGCATTGGCCTTCGCTCTCACGGCAGGGCTGGCGCTTGCAGGCTGCGTCGTGGTGCCCGACCAGGGCCATGACCCCGGCGGCATCGTCATGGTCGCCCCGCCGCCGGCGCGCGTGGAAGAGGTGGGGACGCCGCCTCGTTCGGGCGATGTGTGGTTCGCCGGCTATTGGAACTGGGTCGGCGGGCGGCACGAATGGGTCCCCGGTCATTGGGCGGCGGGAAAGCCCGGCTATCACTGGGTGGCGCATCAATGGGTGCGGCAAGGCGATGGCTGGCGCATGAAAACGGGCCATTGGGAGCGCGGTTAGCTTCGCGACGAGGGCGGGACCCGTGAAAACCTAGCGCGCCGCGGGCCAGGTCGAGGCCTTGAGGGTGTCTCTCAAGGGTGGACCGCCGCCGGCATCGAACCAGTGTTCGATCAAGCGAAAAGAGATCGACACATTCGGCGGTACGATAGGTCTGCCGTTGGCCAGATCGGCGCGCGTGAACCACTGCGCATCCTCGAGCTCTTCATCGCGCTTCTTGATCTCCGTGGTGAGGGCATGCGCGGTGAATCCCAGCATCAGCGACGAGGGGAAGGGCCAGGGTTGCGATGAGTGGTACTCGATCCTGTCGATTTCGATGCCGGTTTCCTCGAAGACTTCGCGCGCCACTGCGTCCTCGAGCGACTCCCCCGGTTCGACAAACCCCGCGATGGTTGAATAGCGTCCCGCGGGCCACGACGCCTGGCGCCCGAGCAGCGCCCGATCACCGTCGCTGACCAGAACGATGATGGCGGGATCGATCCGCGGAAACTGCTCATGGGCGCAATCGGGATTGGTGCACACCAGTACATGGCCGCCCTTGGCGGCGCGCGTGGTGGCGCCGCAGCTGCCGCAAAACCGATGCCGGCCGCGCCATGCGATCATTGCGCGCGCGTAGCTCAGCAAGCCCGCTTCTTCCGCCGGCAGAATCGAGGCGACGACCCGTAGATCTTCGAAACGAGTGCCGGCAATCAGCTGGGGCGGTTCCGGCGATTCGACCTCGTAAGTGAAAATGTCTCTGCCGTCGAAGCGGCCGAGAAGAATCAGATTCCCCCCGTTGCGCTGTTCTTCAGCCAATAGCGACAGCTCCAGATAGGCCGCGCGGGGCGGGTCGGCTTCGCCGATGAGGTTGCGCGATTTCCACACCGGCAGCAAACGGCTGCGCTCATCCGCCAGTGCTTTCGCGAACCATTCCGGATCGGTGCGCAAATGGGCAGCGCGGTCCAGGTATGGACCTGCGAAGACGTTTCTTTGCTGCATTTTGATGATTCTAGCGGACTTTCTCCTGATGTAGCGCCCTCGGACCGGTCGTCCGTCGCCCCGGACGACGACGTAGGGCCAACAAACTTTGATATACACGGGGATCATCTGCCAACATGAGGTGAATGTCGGAGGGGATGGACGTGGCTGAAGGTGACGGCCAAGCGCAGGCGACGGCCGCTCATCCCGGCGCACCCGAAGTATTCATCAGCTACGCCTCCCAGGATGCAGCGATTGCCGATGCCATCGTTTCGGTATTGGAGCGCCGGGGGCTCAAGTGCTGGATCGCCCCTCGGGACGTGACGCCCGGCGAGTTCTACGGCGGCGCAATTGTTCACGCCATTGATGCCTCCAAGGCAACCGTGCTGATTCTGTCGCAGCACTCGGCTGCATCCCCTCACGTCATCAGGGAGGTGGAACGAGCGGCGTCGAAGCGGCACCCGCTAGTATCGGTGCGGATCGACCGGGCACCTTTGCCCGCGGACCTTGAATACTTCCTGAATACATCACAGTGGTTGGATGCATCGGCGGGGACGATGGCGACTGCGCTGCCCCAAATTGTAGAGGCAGCACGCAAAATTCTGGTATCTCCCACGAGTGCACCGGTACCGCTGGTCGAATCATCCCCGTTATCGGGCATCTGGCGACGCCTCAAAGAGAACAAGGTGGCGCTGTTTTTGATGGCCGTTCTGTTGCTGAGTGGGGGTGTTTTGCTATGGAAATATCCACGCCCAATCGACGAACGTGCCCTGACCACTGGACCCGTTGCAATGGAGGGATCTTCAGTGGCTGCCGCACCGGCGAACCCCGACAAGTCGGTCGCACTGATGCCGCCGTCCGCCGCTCCCCCGACCGCGGTCGCAGTGATGCCGTTCGTCAATCTCACCGGCGATGGGAGCAAGGACTATCTGGGTGACGGCATGGCCGAGGAATTGATCGACACGTTGACGAATGTCCCGGGTCTTCAGGTGCCTGCCCGCACATCCTCGTTCGCGTACAAGGGTCGCAACATCGATATCCGACAGGTCGCCAGGGATCTCAACGTCGGCACGGTTCTCGAGGGCAGCGTACGCAGCGCCGGAGACCGTATCCGGATCACTGCACAGTTGATCAATGCGAACAGCGGCTTGCACATATGGTCGCAAACCTACGAGCGCAAATTCACGGACCTCTTCCAGTTGCAGGACAACCTGGCGACCGCGATCGTCGAGGTCTTGCGCGTTAAGTTGAATAGCGGCGCAGCGGCACTCGTCACCCCGTCGTTGTCGACGCGCGATGTACAGGCGTACGACCTCTACATGCGGGGATTCGCCGTTCTCCTGAATGCGACAAGCCAGCAGAACCTCCAGCTCGCCCTCGATCTGTTCCAACAGGCGCTCGCACGGGACCCGACATTCGCGCGCGCGCTTGCGGCGCGGTCGAGAGTGCGACTGACTTTCCTGGTACGAGGCTATCCGCTGGCGCAGGCACGGCAGGATGCGGAGCGTGACGCGAGGCAGGCGCTCACCCTGAGCCCAAATCTCGGCGTGGCGCACCAGGCGCTCGGAAACGTCAGCGCCTTGCTCGCAGATTGGCTGCAAGCCGAGGCGAGCTACCGCGCGGCGCTTGCCGCCGATGCCACCGATCCCGACATCCACAGCGGACATGCGCTGGTCGTTTTGGCGCCTACCGGCCATCTGCGTCAAGCAAGGGCAGAAGGAGCCAGGGCGCACGACCTGGCACCCGCCAGCCTCAATCACATTCGAATCGTCTCGCTGCTGGCTCTGTACTCAGGCCTTGATGCAGAGGCCGTAAAGTTCGCTGACCTGGCCGTGGAGCTCGGCGGCCCGGTGGTCCGATGTCCTTATCTCAGGTTTACACGCTTACCGCGGCCCGCAGTGCAGACTACGCGGCAGCGGCAGAGCGTGCCGTCGGCGCCTTGTCGCCGGCCCTCAGAAGCGCCGGTGGTCCCGACGTGGTGCAGCTGGTCTACGCCGCACTTGCCGATCCCGCCAAACGGCCAGCGGCGCTTCAGGCCCTTCAAACCTTCGTAGGCAAGCTTGGTGGTCCCACGAACATCGAGACCGGCGCTCGCAGAGATCTCATCGTTGCTTGGTGCATGCTCGGAGCGCTCGATCCGGCGTACGACCTGGCTACCCTCTACTTGGATGATTTCAAACGCTCAGGCATAGGCGGAGGGGCGGACTGGGGGTTTCTGTGGTCACCCGAATTACGGCAGTTTCGCAAGGACTCGAGGTTTCAGCTATTTGCGCAACGGCTGAATCTGTTCGATTACTGGAAACGGTACGGTCCCCCGGATGACTGCGACCTGAAGGGAGACACACTCATGTGTCGCTGATCGCAGCTTCCGCAGTGCAGCCACGCCGCGAGATGGGCACTGCCGCGACCCGATCGCAGGCGTCGCAAGTGATCTTGTGTTTGGCGAGCAGATCGCGCAGACGAACTCCGCCGCATACTTCGCAGCGTCCAATACCCACCTCGTCCCGGCGCGCCAATGCCAACAGCAAAAACCACGCGTGCTCAAAGGAGATGTTCACCGGCTTGTGCATTTCCTCGTAGGCCTCGTAGGCGCGGCACAGCAACGCGCCGGATTCGAGCGAGCCGATGCGATAGTGCGGCTCGATGCCGCGATCGTTGCAGATGACCAGGCCATACAAGAGGAACAGGCTGGCGAGCTGCGCCGCCTGAAAATTCAGTTCCGGATTGCGGAAGAAAAATGCTGCCTGGCGCGGTGACTTGCCGCGGTGCCGCAGAACCGCGCGCGCATCGCCTTCCAGCACGTAGCTGCGGTACAGCTTGCGAATGCGATCGTCGCTCAAGCCCGTCCACTGGCGGATGGTGAAAGTGCGCGCTTCATGGCGAATCAACCGCAGCGCCAGATCGAAGCGCTGGCGGTCCCTGGTGTAGCGATCATCGGACACTCTCATGGCGGGCTCCTTTTGCAATTTACGAGGATTTGGGGGCAAAAAGAATTTGACGGAAATCTTGCACAAAGTTAGCGTATCTGCCAAGAGGTTGCGGCGCGCTTTTATTGTTGCTTTCGCGGTGAAATGAGAAAAGGAGGCGATCGTGCAGGAGGCGTTAAACGGCAACTGGGCCAGGGAATCCCACTTATCTCTCGAGCACTTGAATTCGATTCGTGATCTGAATCATCGGTTTCTGAATTTGACCGGGCGCTCGTCGAACAACTGGCCCGCCGGCCGGGCAGGGTGCACGAGCGTTCTTGGCAGCCAGGTCGCGCCCCTGTCCGCGGCGCAGCGCACGGCCGTGGCGAATTGTCCGTACGCCTTATTTGACCTGCGTTTTGGGGACGACGCGTACTGGCAGGATCGGTTGCCGGGGGCGGGTCTGAGTGTCGCCGATCAGCCTTGCGTCGATGAAGCGAGCCTCGACTTCGTACGGCTGGCGCTTTTCTATGCCTGGCACGTGGCCTCCGGTACCGCGCTCGCCGCCCGTCTGCTCCTCGGCATGCACAGTGCGACGGCGACGGCGTTTCGGGCTATCACGATCGACGTGTTGCCGGCCTTGGCCGCGGCGGAATCGATGAATCTTACCGCGCGATGGAGCGACTGCCACACCTACTGGGCGGCGCTGCTGGGCGCGGCGGCGCGCGCCGACCTGGCGGCTCTGCGGCGCGTGCAACTATCGGGGTTGCAGCTGGCTGCGGCGAGATTTGCCTATCGTTAGTTGAAAACGCAGCCTGGCCAGGGTTAGCGCTGCGGTTTGCAGCGGCGGTGTGCCATTAGAGGTAGTATGCGATGAAAGGGCCGATTGATCGATACGCTGGAGCTATTTTGCATGATTGCAGAATATGAAAAACGCCCTAAGAAGAATTCGTCACTCGCTGCTGCGTCAACAGCATTGCATCAGAAGGTGCAGCAAGCGCGCGTCCTTCAGGAACAACGGCAATTCGCTCAAGCGCAAGCTATCTGCGATGAGATGCTAAAAGCAAACCCCAAGCAGGGCGAGGCGTTATTCCTCTCCGGCTTGATTGCAGCCAGTACCCAACAAGCAAAGCGAGCCGAAATTCTGTTTCACAAAGCCACCAAAGCCGATCCCTGCAACGCGAACGCGCACTATCGCCGGGGTCTGTCACAGCAAGAGCTCGGTTCGCAGAAAGCGGCACTTGAGAGCTACGAGCGGGCGATTGCCATCAACCCCCAACTCGCCGAGGCATTTGTAGATCGTGGCAATGTGCTGAGGCTGCTCAATCGGTTTGAAGAAGCCATCGAAAGTTATAATCAGTCCATAGCGATCAGATCCGGCTATGAGGCTTACAGCAACCGCGGAGTTGTGCTCACCCATCTGAGGCAATTCGACGCTGCAGTGGAGAGTTTCAACCGGGCCATTGCAATGCGTCCAGACGCTGCCCAGGCATACCACAACCGCGCACTTACACGGTTATTATATGGTGACTTCGAGCGCGGCTTCGTCGACCACGAGTGGCGATTTAAGTTGAACGGCAGCCTTGATAGCGATGCGCAACGATGGTTCGCGCAACGGAAGTGGCTTGGAGGTCCATCTCTGCGAGGCAAGAGCATTCTCCTACACAGCGAACAGGGTTTTGGTGACACGATTCAGTTTTGTCGTTACGTGCCGATCGTTGCGAGTCTAGGGGCAACGGTGATTCTGGAAGTGCAAGAGCCGCTTCGGCGTCTGCTGACGCAAATTGAAGGCGTATCCCGCTTTGTTACCAAGCATACGCCTTTGGAGAGGTTTGACTATCAGTGTGCATTGATGAGTTTGCCGCTCGCCTTCAAGACGAACATTGATACCATTCCATGCTTTCCAAATTACCTTCGTTCTGACACTGGGAAGCTCGAACAGTGGCAGCGCAGGCTTGGACCGAGATCTGTTCCCCGCGTCGGGCTAGCATGGAGCGGCAGCCGAACGCACGCAAATGACCGCAATCGCAGCGTCTTGCTTGCGGAATTGATCCCTTATCTGCCACCGGGTTTTCAATACGTCAGTCTTCAAAAAGACATACGAGGGCATGACAAGAAGGCAATCGGTGAGAAGCACGGTTTCGTTGAAACCAGCCAAGACTGCGAAGACTTCAATGATACTGCGGCGCTATGCAATTGCATGGATCTCGTGATCAGCGTCGATACCAGCGTGGCGCATTTAAGCGCTGCTTTGGGGAAACCCACGTGGATATTGCTGCCGTTCAATTCCGATTGGCGATGGCTTCTAGATCGGGATGATAGCCCGTGGTATCCGACAGCTAAGCTCTACAGGCAGCAACGTATCGGCGACTGGATGAGTGTGTTTGCGCGAATTTGGTCGGATCTGCGTCGAGAGTTCGACGGCGCCCAAAATCGTTGATTGCCGGGTGAAAATTGATTGCGGTCACCAATGCAGGCCGCCTTAGAGTCGGCCGCTTCGACCTTCGCACACAACGACTGGCCATCTGAGGGGGTAGGGCGCACGAGCGGTCTTGGAAACCAGATCGCCCTCTTTCAGGGAGCGCGGCGGCGCGAGCCGACCTGGCGGCTCTGCAGCGACATTTGCCCAGCTCGTTTAAATTGCCGTTGCGGCCGGAGCCTCGCGAGGTTTAGTCTACGCGGCTCCTATGCATGCCCTAGTCCTTCGACAGCTCACCAAGGTCTACAAAAACGGCATCAAAGCGCTCAAGGCCATCGACCTCGAAGTCGATGAGGGCGATTTTTTTGCGCTGCTCGGGCCCGAACGGCGCCGGCAAGACCACGGCCATCGGCATCACCACCTCGCTGGTCAACAAAACCAGCGGCGTCGTCGAGGTGTTCGGGCACGACATCGACAAGGAGCTGGAAGCGGCCAAATCCTGCATCGGCCTGGTGCCGCAGGAAATCAATTTCAATCATGTTCGAGACCCCGTTTCACCATCGTCGTCAATCAAGCCGGTTTCTACGGAATACCGCGGCCGCTCGCCAAGCAACGCGCCGAAAAATATCTCAAGCAACTGCAACTCTGGGACCGGCGCAATTCCATCGCGCGCGCACTGTCGGGCGGCATGAAGCGGCGGCTGATGATTGCGCGCGCGCTGATGCACGAGCCGCGTCTGCTGATCCTGGACGAGCCCACCGCGGGCGTCGACATCGAGATTCGCCGCTCCATGTGGGAGTTCCTGCGCAACATCAACGAGCAGGGGACGACCATCATCCTGACCACGCACTATCTCGAAGAAGCCGAAAATCTGTGCCGCAACATCGCCATCATCGACGGCGGCAACATCATCGAGCGCGACAGCATGGCCAATGTGCTGCGCAAGCTGCAGACCGAAGTGTTCGTGTTCAACCTGCGCGACGCGCGCAGCAGCGCGCCGCAACTGTCCGGATTCACCGCCGTGCTGTCCGACGATCACACGCTGGAAATCGAGATGTCGAAGACGCAGAGCTTGAACGAAATATTCGCGCAGCTCTCCGCGCAGGGAATCGCCGTCAACAGCATGCGCAACAAGGTCAATCGCCTCGAGGAAATGTTCATCCGCCTGGTGACGCCGGCGCCAAAACCGCCGCCGCGCAGGCTTCTTAACGATCATGTCGCAATCGCGCGCCGCCACCGATTGGATCGGCTTCAAGACCATCGTCATCCGCGAATTCGGCCGCATCGTGCGCATCTGGGGGCAGACCATCGTGCCGCCCGGCGGTCACGGCCACCCTGTACTTCGTCATCTTCGGCAGCTTGATCGGCCGTCGCGTCGGACAGGTGGGCGGCTTCGACTACATGCAGTTCATGGCGCCGGGCATCATCATGATGAACGTGATTCAGACTTCCTACGGCAATGTGGTGTCGTCGTTCTTCGGCGCGAAATTCGGCAAGCACATCGAGGAACTGCTGGTTTCGCCGCTGCCGAATTGGCTGATCGTCTCCGGCTATGTCATGGGCGGCGTGCTGCGCGGCGTGCTGGTGGGATCGGTCGTGACCATCATTTCCTTGTTCTTCACGCGCCTCGCGCTCACGCACGTGGCGGCGATCATCTCCGCGGTGTTTCTAACCAGCGTCATCTTCGCGCTGGGCGGCTTGATCAACGCGCTGTTCGCCAAGAATTTCGATCAGATTTCCTGGTTCCCAACCTTCGTGCTGACGCCGCTCACCTACCTCGGCGGCGTGTTCTATTCGGTGACCATGCTGCCGGGCTGGGCGCACGCCGCGTCGCATGCCAATCCCATCCTGTACATGGTGAGCGCGTTTCGCTACGGCTTTCTCGGCACCTCGGATGTCGACTTGCGCCTGGCCTACGGCATCATGATTTTCGCCGCCGCCGCGATGTTCGCGCTGGCGGTGACCTTGTTGAACCGCGGTACCGGTATCCGCGAATAGAGGAGATGATTACGTGATAGTTACGGTTTCGCGCGCCCTGAGCACGCTGTTGCGCAGCGACAGTCGGTTTGAGCATCGCGGGGACGGTTGCGGCCGACGCGCCGGCGTCCGCCAACGATATGCTGGGGTTTTCGAGCAGCAGCGCCGCCGCCGAGCTGCAGCTGGAGCAGCGCTTCGATGCCGCTCTCTCGGCCGCGGAGCTGCGCGCTTGGATGCAGCAGATGTCTTCCGCGCCGAATCACGTGGGCTCGCCGCACGACAAGGCCAACGCGGAATTTCAGCTCGCGAAGTTTCGCGAGTGGGGTTGGGACGCATCCATCGAGACCTTTTCGGTGCTGTATCCGACGCCGCGCGAAGTGTCCGTGGAACTGATCGCGCCGACCCATTTCAAGGCCACGCTTGAGCGAAGCCGCCGATCGCCGGGCGACTGCGACCTCGACGCAAACCAAGGATGAGCTGCCGCCTTACAACGTCTATGGCGCCGACGGCGATGTGACCGCGGAACTGGTCTACGTCAATCATGGCATGCCGGACGACTACAAGGAGCTCGAGCGGCAGGGAGTGAGCGTCAAGGGCCGCATCGTGTTGACCCGTTACGGCGGCGGCTGGCGGGGACTCAAACCGAAGCTGGCCTATGAACATGGCGCCGTGGGTTGCTTGATTTATTCGGATCCGCGCGATGATGGCTACGGCGCGGGCGAGACCTATCCGAAGGGCGGCTATCGGCCGCCCGATGCCGTGCAGCGCGGTTCGGTGCAGGACTGACGCTGTACAGCGGCGATCCGTTGACCCCCGGCGCCGGCGCGGTTGCGGGCGCCAAGCGACTGGCGATCAAGGATGCCAAGATGATTCTGAAAATTCCGGTACTGCCGATTTCCTACGCCGACGCGCAGCCGCTTGCTCGCCGCTCTTGGCGGCCGCGTCGCGCCGTCGGGCTGGCGCGGCGGCTTGCCGCTGACCTATCACCTGGGTCCGGGCCCCGCCAAAGTGCACATGAAGGTGCTGTCGGACTGGAGTCAGAAGCCGATTTACGATGTCATCGCCAAGATTCGCGGCAGCCAAGAACCGGATCACTGGATCATTCGCGGCAATCATCACGATGGCTGGGTGTTCGGAGCCATGGATCCCTTGTCGGGGCAGGTGGCGTTGATGGCCGAGGCCAAGGCCATCGGCCAGCTGGTGAAGGACGGCTGGAAGCCGCGCCGCACCTTGATCTACGCGAGCTGGGACGGCGAGGAACCGGGGCTCATCGGTTCGACCGAATGGGCCGAGCAGCATGCCGCGGAACTCAAGGCCAAGGCGGTGCTGTACGTCAACTCCGACACCAATGGCCGCGGCTTCATTCAAGCGGAAGGCAGCCATGCCCTGCAGCACTTCTTGAGCGAGGCGGCCCGCGATGTCAAAGACCCGGAAACCGGCGCCAGGTGCTGGCCGGGTCGCTCGCCGAAAGACGCGTCGAGCAACTACGAGACCGGCACTCAGGCCGAATCGGCGCGCGGCAGTAACGGCGAATTGCAATTGGGCGCGCTGGGATCAGGTTCGGACTACACGCCGTTCCTGCAGCATCTGGGCGTCAATTCCGTGAACCTGGGATTCGAAGGCGAATCTCAATACGGCGTCTATCATTCGGCCTACGACTCCTTCGATCACTTCCGGCGTTTCGTCGATCCCACATTTGAATACGGTGTGGCGCTTGCGAAGGTCGCGGGCCGCATCATGCTGCG
This sequence comes from uncultured Gammaproteobacteria bacterium, assembly GCA_963831765.1. Taxonomy (GTDB): domain Bacteria; phylum Pseudomonadota; class Gammaproteobacteria; order Steroidobacterales; family Steroidobacteraceae; genus Bog-1198. The sequence continues at coordinate 2,056,992 of CAWHRH010000003.1, read as the reverse complement.
CGCCGCGCAAGCACAACTGATACCGGCGCGCGAAACGGATTTTGCGGCCTCGATCGCCGCTTACGACGACGAGCTGCACAAGCTGGCCGATGGCATGCGGTCCAAGACCCGCGAGCTTGCAAAACTGCTGGAAGATGATTCCTACAAGCTCGCAGCGAATCCCGACAAGCCGCGCACGGCGCCGCCGCGCACCGCCGAGGTGCCGTACTTGAATTTCGCCGAGCTCGACAATGCAGTCGCCAAATTGGAACAAAGCGCGAAGGCTTCGACAAGGAATATGCGCGCCTCGAGGCCGCCGCGATTCAGACCAGGCGGCGCCGCGATCACGCGGGTCAATTCGATGCTCACGGTTCTCGAGCAAAGTCTCGACGGATCCGCGGGCTTGCCGGGCCGCGAATGGTATCCAGCACATGATCTATGCGCCCGGCGCGCATACCGGATACGGCGTGAAGACCCTGCCGGGAATTCGCGAGGCGATCGAAGAGCGCCGCTGGGAAGAGGCGAATCAATACATGGGGGTGGTCTCGCACGCTCTCAACGCCTACAGTGCCCAGTTGGACCGCGCTATTGCAGCGCCGTAGCCTGCAGCGCCGGTATCCTCACGGCGGTATTAGTCGTGTATCGTGCCTAGATTGCGGTGGACAATTTTAAGGAGTGAAGAAATGACCGAAGAAAAGCAGCAGAAGTTCACGGCCAAAGTGCGCCGCGGTTTGGTGTGGGTGCATTCCGTCGCGGCCGCGGAGCTCGCCAAGAAAAAAGCGGAAGCCACCGGTGTCAGGATCGAAGGATTCACCGCCAGCGAACTCGCCGATGTCGAAGTCCGCATTGACCTGGATCTCCCAGAACAAGGAATCGCCGGGCAGCCTGATCCCGCGTTAGCGAGGCAGTCGGTGCGAGCGGCGCCGGACACTGGCCGGCGCGTACAAGGACTGCGCTACACTAATCCCATGGCCCGCAAACGTGCTTAGTCGTCGATGATTCCAAGTCGGCTCGCGTCATCTTGAGCCGCATGCTCGAAAAGTACGACATCGAAGTCGACATGGCGGAATCGGCCGAGCAAGCCATCGAATATCTGAAGAGCAATCGGCCCGATGCGATCTTCATGGACCATCTCATGCCCGGCATGGACGGTCTGCAGGCGGTGCAGGCGATCAAGGGAAATCCGCAGACCGCGATGATCCCCATCATGATGTACACCTCGCAGGAGGGCGAGCTGTACGTCGGTCAGGCACGGGCGCTCGGCGCCATGGGCGTACTGCCGAAGCAGGTGCGGCCCGTCGATGTATCGAAAGTCCTGTACGAGCTGCACTTGCTGCCCGAGCGGCGCGACGGCGACGGAGCCGGTGCTCGCGCCGGTGGAGATCGATCAGGGCGCCGCCGTCGAACGGCGCATCGCACCCAAACCGGCGCGCGGCCGGAACGTCGATTGGGGCCGCCGGATCGAATCGGCGGTGAAAGATCAGGCGGTCGACATTCGCCGCTTCATCGTCGCCAGCCTCGATAGCTTTGCCACGCGCATCGTGAGCGACGTGCGCGATTCGATGCCGATCCAATACGACGAGCCGCTGGCGCCGCCGAAGCCGCCGCCGCCGCCCGACCTGGCCGCGAACGGTTGGCGTGATTGCGCTGTGCCTGGTTGCCGCCGCACTGGGCGCCGGATTGGCTGATGACGCGCAACGATCTGGCGGGCGCGCGCACCGAGATCGCCGGTCTGAAGTCCGCCAACGCCGAATTGCAGCGCTCCAGTCTGGAACTGTCCGCGACGGTCAAGGATCTCACCGCCGCGCTCGCCGCCGCGAACAACAATCCCGCCGGCACCACCAGCAGCGCGCCGGCCACGGGCGCATCCTTGGTGCCCCGCGGGTGGAGCCGGTGCCCTACGGGGAGATCCCCTTCGATCGCGGCCGCCTCGATGTGCTGCGCGAGCTGCTGACGAAGCTCGAGGCGCAAGGTTTTCACGGGGTCGTGAAGATCACGAATATGGCGGGATTGTTTTGTCTCACCGGCAACGGCACGGACGGTTACGCGCCCGCGGCGGCGGCGCTGCCGGCGGCGCGCTGCGATCTGATCGGCAATCCCTTCGATGAATCCCTGTCGGGTCAGCAGCGCGAGTCGCTGGCTTTTGCGAATCTGATTGCGGGCGTGCGCCAGCGAACCGGCGGTGCGATCACCGTGGCGCTCGAGAGTGCGGGAACCTCGCGCACGAGCACGCCCTATCCGGCACGCACCGATATCGCTGACGGCGGGCGACTGGAATCGTGCCGCGGCGGCCAACAATCGGGTTGAGTTCTCGGCCGAGCCTTGCAGTCCTTCGGAATTTAGAAGGCGACCCTGACGAACAACTCCGGACCCTTGCTGTTGAGATTGAAGAAACCCGATGTTTTGGCCTGGAATGAGGCGAGGTGCGCCCGGGTGCCCGAATAGCCGAGCGCGAACGCAACATTCGGGCGCAGCCGGTACAAAGCATCGACCTCGAAGATGGCTCAACGATGCCTGCAAATCATCGACGTTTGACCTTCAGGTATTGCGCGCGGACATCGAAATAAAATCGTTTGCTGATCACGTAGGTGGCGTCGAGTCCGACTGTCGGGAAAGGACCGGCCTGATCCTCGGATTGATCGACGTGCCGCGCCTGCGTGGTGACGCGAACGCGCATGGAGATGTCGGTTTCATTGACGCCGATGGTGGCGGCGAGCTCGTAGCGTCGGTATGCAGAAACGAATACTCATAGCTGATGCCGAACGTGCGTATCGACATGCTGCTATCCAACGGGTCGCCGGGCTGCAGCACCACATCGCGAAAGATGATCGGTTTCGTCGCGATGGTCTGACCGGTACGGTCCAGGGAGAAATAATCGAACCGCAGGCGATGCCGCTCGCCGACGCGCACCATGGCCTGCAATTTCGCCTCGAAGTCCGTCTTGTCCAGTCCCAGGTCCTGCTCCGCGTTGATGGGCGTGCCCGGGACGCCGGTGCTGCTGTCGAGCTGCAGGTTGGTGTCGTTCGATACGCGCACCACGCCGATCGACACGCGAACGCGTTCCTCCGTGGGGCTCAGGTAGTCCTCGGCATGCGCCAGCGTCGCGAATAACGCCAGCGCCGGCCAGGGCCAAGGCATTCCTAGTCATGTCGGTCTCCTCAAAATCAACTGATCCGTTGCCGCGCGTCTTCAGCCGCGCCGGCAAGGAGGGGCCGATACGCTCCATGACATGGGCGGCGGCAGCTCGCCATCCGGTCAGTTTGCCGCCATAGATGCCGAGCACGCGCGGGCATGCGTCGCGATCCGCGGTGAATATGGTCTCCCGCGAGCGGTCGAAGGCCGCCTGATTGGCCGCCGGCAGGACGCGAAGACCGGCAAAGCGCGCGGTGATGTCCTCGCTGCCTGAGCCCCGCCAGAGCCGGGAAGTAGTGGCGCACGACCGCCAGCAGGTACTCTTCCTCCTGCGGCAGCGGCTGCACCTCGTCAGGATCGCCATGATAGGGCGTTTCGGTGGTGCCGACCAAGGTCGCGCCGTCCCACGGCATCACGAATACCGCGCGACCGTCCGTCGGACTTTCGACATAGTAAATTCCGTGCGTCAGGGCGTGAGGAATCACGATGTGCGTGCCCTGCACCAGGTCCACTTCCGGCACGGATATGGCGGGTTCGACGGCGCGCGCCACCTGCGTAGCCCACGGGCCCGCTGCGTTGACCAGCACCCGTGCTAAGCATTCGACGCGGGCCCCGGCGTCGTCGTAAGTCGACGGCGACGCCGTCTTCACTCAAGACGGCCTCGACGAATCGCGCGGGCATCGCGAGGTTCGCACCCAACTCCAATGCCGACTGCACCACCGCGCGCGTCAGCAGCGCATCGTCGGTTTGCGCATCGTGGTAGCGAATGACGGCGTCGAGGTCTTCAGTCTTGAGGCCATCGAGCGAGGTCCACTCGCTTCTTGGCACGGTGCCGAAGCGCGTTGCCCCGTCGAACCCGCCGAGCAGCGCATAGATCCACAAACCGATCTTCAACTGCCACGGACGACGGCGGGTGTCGCGATAAACGGGAATGAAGAATGGCTTGAGCTCGACCAGTTCGGCGGCGATGCGCAGATGAATGGCGCGCTCGCGCAGACTTTCGCGCACCAGCGCGAACTGGCCGGATTCCAGGTAGCGCAGGCCGCCGTGAATCAGTTTGCTCGATCGGCTCGAGGTGCCGCTGGCCAGACCGGTGCGCTCGATGAGCAGGGCGCGTAGCCCGGAGGCTGCGGCGGCCTGAAGTACTCCGGCGCCGTGAATGCCGCCGCCGACGATGACCACATCGTATTCTTTCATTGATGGTGAGGCTCAAGAATGGCGTAGGATGCGTGAATACGCTTGAACACACCACCTTTGCGCGCTGTCGCCATTCGCGAACAGTGCTGTCACCTTGCGCCTTAAGCTTTGGCGTCGCGCTTTTCTTCGAATTCGCAGCACGGGCGAATCCGACGTGACTTCGATTTCGCCGTCGACGATCGCACCCTTGGCGATGGCAACGGTGCGCGCGCTGACCTTGCCGCGAATCACCGCGGTATAGCCGATTTCCAGCTTGTCCTTGACGCTCAGGCCGCCCGAGGATCTTGCCTGCGACGATGGCCTGGTGCGCCTGGACATTGCCGTGCCAGCTACCGGAGGCGGAGAGGTTGAGCGCTCCCTCCAATTCGCCGTCGCCATGCACCTCGCCGGAAACCACGAATTGGCCGGTGCCGCGGATGTTGCCGATGAACACCGAATTGGCGCCGATGAAGGTGGGCGTGGTCCCATCTGCTCTCCAAGAATCGGCGCTTTGGTTGGTTCATGAGCACTTATTATCCTATCCTTGGGCCTCGTGATGTGACGAGCTTGGCGTCGCCGCCATGATGGCGAATCGAAGTAGAATGCCAATCCTCGCAGAAGCCTCGCAGAGTGTGAAAATGGTCATCAATAAAGTGCTTTTGCCGCTGTTTCTCGGCGCGGCCCTGCTGGCATTTCCGGCTGCAGCCGCCAGCAGAGCGACTGGGAGAAAACCCGGGCGGCGAACACCACCGGATGCCTACGAGCTGTTCCTGAAGAAATATCCCAACGGTGAATTCACCGCTCAGGCCACAAGCCCGCGTCAAGGAACTGTACGAGGAACGCGATTGGCAAAAGGCGCGCGACGCGGACACGCTCGAGGCCTATCAGGCATTCTTGAAAGCAATATCCGGAAGGAAAGTGGACCGAGGAAGCACGCATACGCGTGGAGAACTTCACGCTGGCCTCGGCTCCGTCCAGCGTCACCCCGCTCGGAAGCGCGGCGCCGCCGGCGTCCGCGACCGGCGTTGCGCCGGCCGCTGTGCCAGCGGCTAAATCCGCGCCGCCGCCCAAACCCGCGCCGCCGCCCAAATCCGCGCCGGCGTCTAAATCAGTTGCGCCACCCGCGGCACACAAACCGCATACCGGCGCAGAACCGGGCGGATCCTATGGCGTGCAACTCGGCGCGTTTAAAACCGGCGCCGAGGCAGCGAACAAGCACTGGGCAAAACTCGAAAAGGCATACCCAGCACTGCTGTCGGACTTGAAGCCCAAAGTCGCCCCGCAGAAGAGCTCTTCGGGAACGCTGTATCGCCTGCAAGTGACGAACTTGAGCGACAAGCGCGCCGACTCGATATGCCAGACGCTCAAGAGTCATTCCCAGGGCTGCTTCGTGCTGCATCCTTGAAGGGCCCACCGCCCAATAGGGGCGGGGTGCGTCTCGGGTGGCGGGGTGCGTCTCGGGTGGCGGGGTGCGTCTCGGGTGGCGGGGTGCGTCTCGGGTGGCGGGGTGCGTCACCAGCCGACAATTCCTGTCACTCAAAAAGATCACTGGCCGCATAACCTGCTGATTTTACTGGGGGATGGCACTGGCACGGCGCTTGCTTCGCAATAGGTATGCAATCGAAAGTCATTGCGTTACTGGCCGCCGAGGACAGCCCTTTGGCCACACTGTTGGTGCGCCGCGCCGATGGCCAGTTTGCGCTCGAAAGAATCGATGCGCGCTTGGCCTGGCTGCTGAAGCTGGCAGCCGCATATGCGCCGTTCCGCCTATCGCCCCATGGCGGAGGTTTTTGCGAAGAGCTGATTTCCCGAATTTTGGGTCACCCCGGGCGCCGCGAACAGCTTCCCCCTCCCCCGCTCGCGGCGCCTTTCTTTTTTCAAAAATTTACGCGCGCACGCCCAATTCATCCAGCAGGAAAGCGTATTCCATCGCGATTTCCCGATAGCGTTGGAAGCGTCCGGACTTGCCGCCGTGACCGGCCTCCATGTCGACATGCAACAGCAGCGGTTCCGGTCGGTCTTCAGCGGCGCGCAGCTTGGCGACCCATTTGGCCGGCTCGTAGTACTGCACCTGGCTGTCCCACAGGCCGGTCGTGACGAGCATCGCCGGATAGGCTTGCGCCCGCACGTTGTCGTACGGCGAATACGACAGCATGTAATCGTAGTACAGCTTGCTGCGCGGGATTGCCCCACTCGTCGTATTCGTTGGTGGTCAGCGGAATGCTGTCGTCCAGCATGGTGGTGACCACATCGACGAAGGGAACCTGCGCGACGATGCCGCGATAATCGTCCGGACTCATGTTGGCGATTGCGCCCATCAGCAAGCCGCCGGCGCTGCCGCCCATGGCGAACACCTTGTCTTTCGCGCAGTAGCCTCAGCGCACCAGCGCGCGCGTGACATCCATAAAATCGTTGAATGAGTTCTTCTTATGCAGCAGCCGTCCCGCGTCGTACCAAGCGCGGCCCATTTCCTGGCCGCCGCGGACGTGGGCAATCGCGTACACGAAGCCGCGATCGATGAGACTTAAGCGAGCCGACGAAAAGCTCGGGTCCATGGACATGCCGTAGGCGCCATAGGCGTATTGCAGCAGCGGCGCGGTGCCGTCGCGCGCGAATCCCTTGCGGTACACCAGCGACACCGGGATCTGCGCGCCGTCGCGGGCGCGTCACCCACAGAAAGTCCGTGGCGTAATCTCGCGGGTCGAAATCTGCCCAGCACCGGATCGCGCTTCAGCAGCACCTGCTGCCGCGTCCGGACGTTGTAGTCGTACATGCGTGGTCGGCGTCGTCAGCGACGAATAGGCGTAGCGCACGAGTCGGGTGTTCATTTCGGCATTGACGGCCAGCGATGTGCTGTAGGCCGCCTCGTCGCTGGCGATGAAAAATTCGTCGCGCCGTCGGGATAGGGCCGGATGGCAATCTTGCGCAGCCCGCCGCTGCGCACCGACAGCGCGAGAAAAGTCTCGAACACGTCGAAGTCCTCGATCAATGTGTCGTCGCGATGCGCGACCACGTCGCGCCAGGCCGCCCGGTCGGCATGCCCGCGCCAGCACGGCGCGCATCAAGCGGAAATTGCGCGCCTGCCAGTTGGTTCTGACGATGAAGGAGTCGCCGAGATGCTCCAATATCGTATTCATGATCGGGTTCGTGCGGCAGGAAAGTCTCGAAGCGGAGCTGCGGATCGTCGGCATGCGCGAAGCGCCACTCCGACGACAGCGTGCTTTCCATGTGGATGAAAATGAACGCATCCGATTTCGATTTGGAGATTCCGGTGTAGAAGCTCTTGTCGGTTTGCTCGAATACCAAAGCGTCGCGTTTCGGATCCTCTCCCAGCACGTGCTTCTTGACGTACAGGCCGAGCAGCGTCTCGGGATCCTTCTCGACGTAAAGTACGGTTTTATTGTCGTTGGCCCAGGCCAGGTCCGATTCGACGTCCGCGATGGCGACCGGCTGCGATCTCGCCGCGTTCCAGATTCTTGAAGCGCAGCGTGAATTGGCGCCGCCCGACGGTATCCTCGCAAAAAGCCAGCCACGCATTGTCCGGCGAGATCTCCAGCGCGCCGATGCGGTAGTACTCGTGTCCCGACGGCTCTGCGCATTGGCGTCGAGCAGGATCTCCTCGGGCGCATCGAGCGAGCCCTTGCGGCGCACAAAAATCGGATGCTCCTTGCCGGTCTCGAAGCGCGTGCTGTACCAATATCCGTTCTTTCGATAAGGCACCGTCGAGTCGTCCTGCTTCAGGCGCGCGACGATCTCATCGTACAGCGCATTCTCGAGCGGCTTGCATGCGGCCATGCTGCGCTCGCGGTATGCATTTTCCTCCTTCAGGTAAGCCAGCACTTCGCGGTCGGTGCGCTCATCGTCGCGCAGCCAGTAATAAGGGTCCATGCGCACGCCGAACGGCGAATTCACGGCGTGGGGCCTGCACGGCGGCGATGGGGGGCGTCGGATCGGTGTCGGTCATGGGTGGCCCACTTGTCCTCGTTTGAGGCGCGAGTATAGTCAAGAAGGGGCGGGCGAACCGATCGCGAATCGGCGGGGGCAGTATGCAGACCGTCAGTCAATTGCTTCAGGCGAAAGGCAACCAGATATTCTCCGTGGCAGCCGCAGGACTCGGTGCTGCACGCCATCGAAATCATGGCGACGCGGCATGTCGGAGCGCTGCTGGTGATGAACGGGGGGACGCTGCTCGGGATCATTTCGGAGCGCGACTATGCCCGCAAGGTCATCTTGAAAAATCGCTCATCGCACGACACGCCGGTCGAGCGACATCATGAGCGCGCCGGCGGTGACCGTAACGCCCGAGGATACGGTGCACCATTGCATGCAGCTCATGACCGAGGGTCGTTTTCGGCACCTGCCGGTGGTGAAGTCAGGGCCGGGTCGTCGGCATGCTGTCCATCGGCGATCTGGTCAAAGCCGTCATCCAAGAGCAGACCGAGCACATCGAACAACTGGAACGCTACATCGCGGGCTGAGCGCCTAACACTCCAGGCGACTCAATCCCTTGCCAATCGGGGCGCGCTGCATATAAGGTAAGTTCCATACATGGCGCGGCATGTCGTCGCGCGGATTGGCGCTGGAAATTTTCGGGCGCCTCGAACCGAGTTTAAGTTGTTGTTTTATAAGGCCCTGCGAACCCCTCGCCAGGGGTCCTGGTTTCTGTGGGCGCTCGATATGGCATCGATGGACAAGGTAACTCTCAAGACCAGTCTGCACGGCCAGGATCCGCGTGCCCGGGATTGGGGTCTTTGCCGTGCCGCTCATGAAAAGGACTCCTGCGGTTTTGGCCTGATCGCGAGCCTCGACGATCGCGCCAGTCACTGGGTCCTGCAGACCGCCATCAGCTCCTTGAATCGGCTCACGCACCGCGGTGCCATTGCCACCGATGGCAAGACCGGCGATGGCTGCGGATTGCTGATCAAGAGTCCCACAGGCTTTTTGCGGCAGGTGGCGGCGGATTTGGGCTTTGCGCTGGCACCGATGTTTGCCGCCGGTCTCGTGTTCCTCGATCGGGACGGAGCCAAGGCCGAACGGGCGCGCAAGGTTCTGATCGAACAATTGCAGCGCGAAGAGCTGCGCGTCGCGGGATTTCGCACGCTGCCGACGGATCCATCGGCCTGCGGTTCCGAGGCGCTGAAGACGCTGCCCACCATCGAGCAGATATTCGTCAATGCGAATGGCGACATCGACGAGGCCACCTTCAATCGCAAGCTGTTTCTGGCACGACGGCGCTGCGAGAAAAAATTGGAGGCCGAAGATCCGGTGTTCTACGTCCCGTCGCTGTCGGCGAGCACCATCGTCTACAAGGGCATGGTGATGCCGCAATTTCTGGCGCAGTTCTATCCGGATCTCAAGGATCCGCGCATGGAAGCCTCGGTGGTGGTTTTCCATCAGCGCTTTTCCACCAACACCCTGCCGCAATGGCGCCTGGCGCATCCCTATCGTTATCTTGCGCACAACGGTGAGATCAACACCGTGCAGGGCAACCGCAGCTGGGCGGTGGCGCGCGGTCCCTTGTTCCGCTCGCCGCTGCTGCCGGACTTGAGCGACATCCTGCCCGTGGTCTCGCTCACCGGTTCGGATTCGCAGTCGCTCGACAACATGCTGGAGGTGCTGCTGGTCGGGGGCCTCGATCCCATGCATGCGATGCGCATGCTGATACCGCCGGCCTGGCAATCGGTGGACATGATCGATCCGGACTTGAAGGCGTTCTACGAGTACTACGCCACGCACATGGAGCCCTGGGACGGGCCGGCCGGGAATCGTGCTCACCGACGGCCGCTATGCCTGCTGCACTCTGGACCGCAACGGATTGCGCCCGGCGCGCTGGGTCATCACCAAGAATCGGCACATCACCATCGCATCGGAGGCCGGAGTGTGGGACTACGCGCCGGAGGATGTGGTGGACAAGGGCAAGCTCGGACCCGGCGAGATGCTGGCGCTCGATTTGCAGACTGCCGAACTCATGGACACGCAGCGCGTCGATGATCTTCTGAAGAGCCGGCATCCCTACAAGGTGTGGCTGAAGAAGGGCGTGCGCTACCTGCAAACCGATCTCATCGATCCGCGCCTCGCGGCCGAGCCATTCGACCGCGATACGCTGGCGCTGTATCAGAAGATGTACAACGTGTCGGCCGAAGAGCGCGACGAAATCATCCGGGTGCTCGCCGAAGACGAAAGCGAAGCGGTGGGCTCGATGGGCGATGACACGCCGATGCCGGTGCTGTCGAGGAAGGTACGCTCGCTGTACGACTATTTTCGCCAGCAGTTCGCGCAGGTGACGAATCCGCCGATCGACAGCTTGCGCGAAAGCATCGTGATGTCGCTGCAGACGCAGATCGGACCGGAAGCCAATATCTTCGTCCCCGCTCAGCAACACGCCGAGCAAATCGTGCTGAGCTCGCCGGTGCTGTCGCAGCGCAAGCTGCGGCAGATCGTGGCACTGGCGGATTCGGGCGTGCCGAACGAATTCATCGATCTGCAATACGACGAGAAACTGGATCTGAAAACCGCGCTCGCTCATGGTGTGCGATCAGGCCGAGGCGGCGGTGCGCAGCGGCAAGCTGGTGCTGCTCCTGTCGGATCGCTATCTGGTCAAGGGCAAGCTGCCGCTGCACGCGCTGCTCGCCACCGGCGCGGTGCATCACCGACTGGTGGCCACGGGCTTGCGCTGCAAGTGCAACATTCTGGTGGAGACCGGCACGGCGCGCGATGCGCATCATTTCGCGTGCCTGATCGGCTACGGCGCCACCGCCGTGTATCCGTATCTTGCCTACCAGACCTTGTTCGATCTGATGCGCAAGGGCGCGCTGAAGATGGAAGCGAGCGCGCGGCAGGAACTGGGCCGCAGCTATCGCCGCGGCATTCGCAAGGGCTTGTTCAAGATCATGTCCAAGATGGGCATCTGCACCATTGCCAGCTATCGCAGCGCGCAGCTGTTCGAGATCGTGGGCCTGGGCGATGAAGTCGTCGAAGCTGTGCTTCGAGGGCACGGAGAGCCGCATTCAGGGCGCCGACTTCACGGATCTGCAAGCCGGATTCGCAGATATCTGGCGCGCGCGCCTGGGACGCAACCGAACCGGTGGAGCAGGGCGGCTTGCTCAAGTACATGCACAACGGCGAATACCACATGTACAACCCGGACGTGATCGCGACGCTGCAATCGGCGGTGATGACGGGCGACTACGAGCAATACCGCGAATTCGCGGCGCTGGTCAACGAGCGGCCGGTGTCCTGCATCCGCGATCTGTTGAAGCTCAAGGCCGGCGCGGCGCCGATTCCCATCGAGGAGGTCGAACCGCATCTCGAGCATTCTCGCGCGCTTCGACAGCGCCGGCATGTCCCTGGGCGCGCTGTCGCCGGAGGCGCACGAGGCGCTGGCATCGCCATGAACCGCTCTGGGCGCGCGCTCCAATTCCGGCGAGGGCGGCGAGGATCCGGTGCGCTACGGCACCGAGAAGAATTCCAAGATCAAGCAGGTGGCGTCCGGCCGCTTCGGCGTCACGCCGGAATACCTGATCAATGCCGAGGTGCTGCAGATCAAGATCGCGCAGGGCGCCAAGCCCGGCGAAGGCGGGCAGCTGCCGGGCCACAAGGTCAACGACATGATCGCGCGCTTGAGATTCGCGCGCCCCGGCGTGGGCTTGATTTCGCCGCCGCCGCATCACGACATCTATTCCATCGAGGATCTGGCGCAGCTGATCTTCGACTTGAAGCAGGTCAATCCCGAGGCGCTGGTGTCGGTCAAGCTGGTGGCGGAGCCGGGCGTCGGCACGGTCGCGGCCGGCGTCGCCAAGGCCTACGCGGATCTGATCACCATCTCCGGCTACGACGGCGGCACCGGCGCGAGTCCGCTGTCCTCCATCAAGTACGCGGGCACGCCGTGGGAATTGGGTCTTGCCGAAACTCATCAGACCTTGCGCGCCAATGAGCTGCGGCATCGCGTCCGCCTGCAGACCGACGGCGGTTTGAAGACCGGGCTCGACGTGATCAAGGCGGCGCTCATCGGCGCCGAGAGCTTCGGCTTCGGCACCGCGCCGATGGTCGCCCTGGGATGCAAGTACCTGCGCATCTGCCATTTGAACAATTGCGCCACCGGCGTCGCCACGCAGCACAACGTGCTGCGCAGCAAGTATTTCATCGGGCTGCCCGAGATGGTGATCAACTACTTCAAGTTCGTGGCGCAGGAATGCCGCGAAATCATGGCCTCGATGGGCGTGCGCACGCATCGCCGAATTGATCGGGCACACCGAGCTGCTCGAGATCCTGCCCGGCGAGACCTCGAAGCAGCGCAAGCTCGATCTGTCGCCGGTGCTGGCCAACTCGGCGCTGGTGTCCGACAAGCCGCAATACTGCATCGATCCGCACAACGAACCGTTCGACAAGGGCGTGCTGGCCGAGCAGATGCTCACCGACATGCGCGCCGCGATCGACGCAAAGTCGGGCGGTGCATTCTACCTATGCGGTCAACAATTTCAACCGCTCCATCGGCGCGCGCATCTCCGGCGAAATCGCCAAGCGCTGGGGCAACGCCGGCATGAGCGCGGCGCCGCTGATCGTCAACCTGCAAGGATCCGCCGGCCAGAGCTTCGGCGTGTGGAACGCCGGCGGCTTGCATCTGCATCTCGAAGGCGAGGCCAACGACTACGTCGGCAAGGGCATGGCCGGCGGCAAGATCGTGCTGAAGCCGCATTCGCGTTCGAGCTTCATCGCGCGCGACACCGTGATCATGGGCAACACCTGCCTGTACGGCGCCACCGGCGGCGAGCTGTATGCGGCGGGCACGGGCGGGGGAGCGATTCGCGGTGCGCAATTCCGGCGCGCTCGCCGTGGTGGAGGGGACGGGCGATCATTGCTGCGAATACATGACGGGCGGCGTGGTCTGCGTGCTCGGGACGCACCGGGCGTGAATTTCGGCGCCGGCTTCACCGGCGGCTTCGCCTATGTGCTCGACATGGAGCGCGATTTCGTCGATCGCTACAACCATGATCTGATCGACATTCACCGCGTGTCGCCCGAGGGCATGGGCACGCACGTGCAGCATCTGCGCGGCTTGATCGAGCAGCATGTGGAAGCCACGGGCAGCGTCTGGGGCGCGCAGCTGCTTGAACGATTTCCGCAGCTACATCGGCAGATTCTGGGTGGTCAAACCGAAGGCCTCCGCCATCGATTCGCTGCTGGAAAATCTGCGCCGCGCGGCTTAAGCGCGCTCATTTCCCACCATGGCCGACAAGCATCTGCAATTTCTCGATATTCCGCGCAAGGATCCGGACAAGCTCGCCGTGGAGGTGCGCACCAAGCAATTTCGCGAGATCTATTCCCAGTACAGCGCCGAAAGCGCAGCGTCAGCAGGCCGGACGCTGCATTTCCTGCGGCAATCCGTTCTGCGAGTGGAAATGCCCGGTCCACAACTACATTCCGAACTGGCTGACCCTGGTCAACGACGGCAAGCTGTTCGAGGCGGCGGAGCTTTCGCATCAGACCAATTCGCTGCCGGAAATGTGCGGCCGCATCTGCCCGCAGGACCGGCTGTGCGAGGGCGCCTGCACCTTGAACGACGGTCTTGGCGCGGTCAGCATCGGCGCCATCGAAAAATACATCACGGACGAGGCATTTCGCCAGGGCTGGAAGCCCGACATGTCGCATGTGGTGCGCACCGCAAAGCGCGTCGCCGTCGTCGGCGCGGGTCCCGCAGGATCTGGCCTGTGCCGATGTGCTGGTGCGCAATGGCGTCACGCCGGTGGTGTTCGACCGCTATTCGAAGATCGGCGGATTGCTGACCTTCGGTATTCCGCCGTTCAAGCTCGAAAAGGATGTGGTCGAGAAGCGCCGCGAGATCATGGAGGAGATGGGCGTTGAATTCCGCTTGAACATCGAGGTGGGTCGCGACATTGCGTTCGAGCGATTGACCGACGAATTCGACGCGGTATTTCTCGGCATGGGCACCTACACCTATGTCAAGGGCGGCTTCGACGGCGAAGATCTGCCCGGCGTGCATGAAGCATTGCCCTATCTGATTTCCAACATCAATCGGGAGCTGGGCCTTGCCGATAACGGCGCCGATTTCATCGACATGAAGGACAAGAATGTCGTGGTCCTGGGCGGCGGCGACACCGGAATGGATTGCAATCGAACCGCGATACGCCAGGGAGCCGCCAGCGTCACCTGCACCTACCGGCGCGATGAAGACAACATGCCGGGTTCGCGGCGCGACTACAAGAACAGCAAGGAAGAGGGCGTTACCTTTCTATTCAACCGCCAGCCCATCGAGATCGTCGGCGTCGATCGCGTGGAGGGCGTGAAGCTGGTCGAGACTCGGTTGGGTCCACCCGATGCGCGCGGCCGGCGCATTCCGGAAGTGGTGCCGGGAACGGAAGAAACCATCGCGGCCGATGCGGTGATCATCGCCTTCGGCTTTTTGCCCAGCCCGCCGGAATGGTTTGGCAGCCAGCGCATCGAACTGCACGGCAATGGACGGGTGCGGGTGTCGAGCGCCTCGTCATCGCGATTTCAGACGACCAACCCCAAAATATTTGCCGGCGGCGATATGGTGCGGGGTTCGGATCTGGTGGTGACGGCGGTATTCGAAGGCCGGGAAGCGGCGCAGGGGATCCTGCGTCAGCTGGCAGTGCGCGGAAACGGACAATAGGCCGAAGCGGACATACGCGGAAGCGGACAATAGCTGCAGGTATAGGGGGACAAATCATGCTTGCTGAACAAACCAATAATGTCGATCTCGAGGCGCTGCGCGCCCTCAATCGCGATTACATCAGCTCCGTGCAAAATGGCGATGTGGCCCGATTCGACGAGATCCTTGATGATGAATTCTATTGTTCGAATCCCGATGGCAGCCTGGTCGATCGCGAGGGATTTTTGGTGCAGACCTCGCAGCCCGTGACCATCCGTCACCTGCGCGCCCACGATGTGCTCATTCGGCTATTCGGCGATATGGCCATCATTCATGGACGCACCACTTACCATCTGGCCGATGGAAGCCACGGCCATGGACGCTACACGGATGTCTGGGCCCGCCGCGGGGGAAATTGGAAGGCCGTTTCAGCACATGTGACCCGCGGTTAAATTGAAAGTCAGCCGACGCGCCGACCTTCTGCATCGATCAGCGGTTGCCCGTCTTCCTTGGCAAAGGATCCCTTTTGGGGTAGCGGCAGAATGTCCAAAACCGTCTCGGACGGTCTGCACAGCTTCACGCCCCAAGGAGTCATGACGATCGGTCGATTGATCAGAATCGGGTGCTTCAGCATCTTCTCGATCAGCTCACTATCAGTCCAGTGATCGGCGCCAAGTCCTAGCTCATCGTATGGCGTGCCCTTTTGGCGAAGTAAGTCCCGTGGACGAATGCCCATGCGCTGAAGCAACGATTCGAGTGTCGCACGGTCCGGCGGGGTCTTGAGGTATTCGATAACCGTGGGCTCGACGCCTGCGTTGCGGATCAGCGCCAGCGTGTTGCGGGAGGTGCCACACGCTGGATTGTGATAAATGGTAACTGGGACCGGCTCAGACATTTAAGGTAAGGCCTCGGCTTTTTTGCGCGCGGCTCGTTCGCCGGCATTTTGAGTGTCGGATGACGCGTCGGTTGTCCGGGTCAGAGGGAAAAGGACGCGCGCCAGGGCCAAGGCCGCAAGCGCTCCAGCGAATTGCGCCAGGATGAATGCTGGCACGTCGACCGGACGAATGCCGGAGAACGTGTCTGTGAGCGAGCGGGCGATCGTGATCGCAGGGTTGGCGAACGATGTGGATGCGGTAAACCAATAGGCTGCGCCGATCCAACACGCCACCATCCCCGGAGCGTCTTCGGAACGACGGTGGCCCATCACAACGAGCAAAAGTCCAAATGTGGCGACCGCCTCGGCCAGCCATTGAGCGGGGCCGCTTCGAACGTGCGTAGCTAGTTGCCATAGGGGCAGTTCAAACATGAAATGTGCCAGGATTGCACCGGCCCAGCAGCCCAAAACCTGAATGGTCGCGTATGCGACGGCATCGCGCCACCACAGCCGACCTCGAAGTGCCTCGATGACCGAGACAGCGGGGTTAAAGTGAGCACCACTGATGTGTCCCAATAAGGTAATCAGCGTATAGAGGATTGCCACGGTGGCCGCCGTGTTTGCCAGCAGGGCGATCGCAACATTACCCCCGGCCAGGCGTTGGGCCATGATCCCGGATCCCACCACGGTCGCCGCCAGCAATGCCGATCCGAGGCCCTCGGCGAGTAGTCGACGGGATAAGGGTTCAGTGTGCATCGTCGGTAGGGGCCGGCGTCTTGCCAATCGCGTCCAAGCGCTCCTTGAGCCGCATCCGATCGATCGAGGCCAACGGGAGACTTAAGAACAATTTGATTCGCGTTTCCATCGACCTGAACGCTTCGCGAAATGCTAAATTTTTGTCTACATCCGTTCCTTCGACCGCCGCAGGATCCGGAATTCCCCAGTGGGCCGTCATCGGTTGCCCCGGCCAATGCGGACACACTTCACCGGCAGCGTTGTCACACACGGTAAATACGAAGTCGAGGTGCAAGGGATTGGGCACGGCAAATTCGTCCCAACTCTTACTTCGCAATCCATCGGTCGGAAAATCCAATTGCCGCAACAGAGCGAGTGCGATTGGATGCACTTGACCCTTGGGGTAACTGCCGGCGCTGAATCCGCGGAACTTGCCCTTGCCGAGTTTGTTGATGATGGCTTCAGCGAGGATGCTGCGCGCGGAATTGCCCGTACACAAAAACAAGACGTTGTAGACCTTATCCTTCATCGCTGAATCTCACTATTGGGTCGGAGGCACCGCTTGTTCTGCCTACCGTGCGAGATCGGACCTGACGCGATCTCGTTCCTGATCATCGTCGAACCAATTGAATGTGATCCCGGTGACCGATCCTTTGCCCCCAAGGGCCGAACCGGTGACACCCTTGTCAAATCTTGCGGCCTGCGAAACCAAGGACGGGGTTGGCAGCGGTACGTAGCCTATATCGGCCACGAGTTTGCTGTTTTCCGGTGCCAAATAGAACCGCGCGAATGCCTTGACTTCAGGACGGGCAGCAGCCCGAAGATTGACGTAGATGAACAGCGGCCGCGTCAGCGGTTGATACGTCCCATCGGCAACGGTTTGCGCGCTCGGTAGTATGCAGCCGTGACCGTTATCGACGGCGACCAGCTTCAATTCCTCCTTGTTGGCCTGGTAGTAGGCATAGCCGAAGTACCCCAGGGCACTCGGCTCGGCCGCGACACCCTGTTCGATGACCGTGTCGTCTTCGCTCTTGGTGTAGTCGGCCCGGCTACTGCCTTCGGTGCCGATGATCGCAAACGTGAAATAGTCAAACGTTCCGGATGCTTTCCCCGGACCGAATAGCCGCAACGGCTGTGCCGGAAAACTTGCTCGGACCTGATTCCACTGGACCTCGCGACCCTCGGCAGCCGGTTCCCAGATGGCTTTGAGCTCATTGACGGTGAGGCAATCGACGAACGTATTCTTGGCGTTGACTACCACTGAGAGGCTGTCGAACGCGACCGGAAGCTCGATATATTCGATGTGCTGTGCCTTGCACTGTTCGCTTTCGTCTGCCCTGATGGGGCGCGACGCGTCCTCGATATCGATCGCTCCGGCGCAGAATTTCTTGAATCCGCCGCCCGTACCGGACAATGCAATCGCGAATTGTACGCTGGGGTTCGATTTGCGAAACGCGGCTGCGATCGCCTTGGACAGGGGGAGAACCGTGGCTGATCCATCGATCGAGACGTTCCCCGACTGGGGGCCTCCCGGTTTATTGTCGGAACACGAGGGTATAGCCCCAGCGACAGCCAAACCCAGGAACAAGGAGTACCAATGCATTTTTGGGGCAACCATAGTCATCTCCTCAGTCGCAAGTTTCCGCCCCGTGCGCCGCGCCCAAGCCGGAAGCTCGTTCAGTTCGCACAGCAGGCATCTTTTGCGGACGCGACTGCTGGATCACAGCACGGCTCGTTCACTTTCGCCGCTGGAATGCAGCAGGCGCTGGTGTTGGGGACGGCCGAGGCACCGTGGTCAAAGACGGGTGTATCTTCGCCGTAAACCGGGATGCTACCGAGCGTGTGGAAGGTTTCCCACGCGATGCCGGTGGGATCCGTGACCCAGTACTTGTCGGATCGCGCGTAGCAGCAAGGCTGCTCGCTCTCTTCCACCATGCGAGCATCGGCCGCTTCGAGTTGCGCGCGCATGCCACGCAGTTCCTCGTCGGTGTCCACCTGAAGACCCAAGTGATTAATGCCTGCAGGCTGCCGCTGAGTCGAGATCGCGAAGTTTATCCGCGGATCCTCGAGCATCCACTTCGCATAGTCGGGCTTTGTCACGACTGGGTCCGCCGCAAACAGGGTTCGATAGAAGCGAATCGAGGCGGGAAGATCATTGACACTGACATGCACGTGGAGTCGTTTCATGGTTCACCTAGCTTTCCAAAAGTTGCTTGATCATGAACACAGAGCTCGCCGGGCAAAGTCCCGCGAACTCGCGTGTGGATTGGATTGAAGGAGGCGCTTGCGCTCGATCGACGCGTCGATAGCCGCGATGCTCGAAGTAGGATTCCGCGGTGGTCGTAAGGAGGTAAAGTGCACGCACTTGGCGCGACGCGGCGTGCTCTTCGGCGTGTCGAACGAGGGCCGAGCCTAAGCCTCGCGTTCGCGCGGCAGAGCTCACGACCAACGAGCGTAAGAGGCCATCCTCACCGTAGATCTCAAGTCCTATGAGCCCGCTCGGAGCGCCATCGGTGCCGGTAAAAAAGAAGTGCTCGAGGTGAGATTCGGTCAAGTCGGAGGCGGGCAGGCCCTCCGCCTCGAGCAACGCGACGACGCCAGACTGCGGCGGTCGTTCTCGGATCACGAGGGGCTCGGGCATCGGGTGAATCCCTTTAAGCGACCCTGCGTTTGGCCGACTTCGAAACCTCGGCCGGCGCGCAGCTCGGTAGACACGCGCCGCTGTTGCCGCAGCAATTCTCGGTCAAATAGCCTACAAGACCATTCATCACGGCGAAGTCGGCGGAGTAAAAGAGCTGGCGGCTTTCGCGGCGCCGCGCAATCAATCCGGCTCGTTGCAGATTCTGCAGATGAAACGTCAGCGACGAGGGCACAAGTCCCACACGCTCGCCGATCGCGCCCGCCGGCAGGCCTTCGGGGCCCCGCTGGACCAGCAATCGGTAGATCGCCAAGCGGTGTTCATGCGCCAGAGCGCCCAAGGCATCGATGATGCGGCTGGTCTTCACACCGATACGATATTACGATTATTATCGTAATGTCAAGCTTGCGAGATGACTCGCAAGGACCCTGGAATCAACGCCTACAATCTGGAAGGTCGCCCCTAAGCGCTTCATTGCGGCGGTTCGCGATGCTCCTTTGTCGGGCTCATTTCGAGGTCCGAAAACGGCGAGTATTTTCGGTAACTTAGGACTACTCTAGCGCCATGAAACTCGACTGGAACGCTTGTTATCGCGCTGCACGCGCCCGCGATCGGCGATTTGACGGGCGATTTTATGTGGCCATCACCTCGACGCGCATCTATTGCCGGCCGATCTGCACCGCGCGTCCCGCCAATCGCAAGAATATGCGTTTTTATTCGAATGCGGCTGCCGCCGAAGGCGCCGGTTTCAGGCCTTGTCTGCGCTGCCGGCCGGAAAGGGCTCCCGGATTGGCGCCGGTCGATGCAGTCAGCCGGTTGGTCGGCGCCGCCATGGCGGGAATCGAAGAACATGCATTGTCCAGCGCCCGGGTGGGAGATCTGGCCGCCTCTTTGGGCGTCAGCGATCGTCATTTGAGAAGAGTGACCGAAACTGAACTCGGCGTATCGCCCATCGAGCTGGCGCAGACACAGCGATTGCTTCTGGCCAAACGCTTGCTGCGGGAAACCAATTTGAGCCAAACCGACATCGCTTTTGCCAGCGGATTCGGCAGCGTGCGCCGCTTCAATGCCCTGTTCAAATCGCGTTATGGCTTGAGCCCGCGCGCGGTGCGCGGCAAGTCGATCGACACGGATACATTGAGTGTTCAACTTGAATTCAGGCCGCCTCTGGCCTGGAACAGCATGCTGGCCTATTTGAGACTGCGGGCCATTCCCGGCGTCGAAATGGCCGATGCGACGCATTATCGGCGCACCGTCGCCGTCGGCGATGCCAAAGGATGGATTGCCGTGTCGATGCACAAAAGCGGCGGCGCCCTGAATGTGGAGATCTCGCCTTCGTTGACCCCGTTCATCGGCGCCGTCATCGCCCGGGTGAAGCAGTTGTTCGATCTGGGCGCGGCCCCCGATGCGGTGAGCCTGCTGCTGGGCCAGGACCCACTGCTGGCCGCCACCGTAAGGCGGCTTCCGGGGCTGCGAGTCGCGGGCGCATTCGAGGGATTCGAGTTGGCGGTCAGAACCGTGCTGGGACAACAGGTATCGGTCAAAGGTGCGAGCACGATGGCCGGACGCTGGGCCTCCAGCTTCGGCGAGCCCATCGCCACGCCGTTCGTGGAACTGAATCGGTTGAGCCCCGGCGCGCAACGCATGGCGGAAGTGGCCGCCGATGACATTGCCGCGTTCGGGATGGTGGGTGCCCGCGCCCGCTGTCTGGCGAGTCTCGCGCAGGCGGTGGCGCAGCGGCGGATCATTCTGAGCTTCGCCCCGAATGTCGAAGAGCAGATCGAGAGCTTGATGAGCTTGCCGGGCATCGGTCCCTGGACGGCTCATTACATAGCGATGCGCGCACTGCACTGGCCGGACGCATTTCCGAGCGGCGACCTGGTTCTGATGAGGGCGGCGCAGTCGAACCAGAGGCAATTGCAACAGCGCTCCGAGGCCTGGCGCCCGTGGCGCGCCTATGCCGCACAATATCTATGGCAGTCATCAGGAGTTTCTCCATGAACATCTTTTGTTATGTCGAAAGTCCCATCGGGCGCTTGATGCTCACCTCCGACGGCGAGGCCCTGACCGGCCTGTACATGAATCTGTACAGAAACAAACCGATGAAGCTGCCGCGCCCCGGTGATGATTGGGTGCAAAACGCCACGCTGGATCCGCTGCCGCTCGCGATACGCCAGCTCAAGGAATATTTCGCAGGCAGCCGCCGCGTTTTCGATCTGCCGCTGCGTATGCAGGGCACGGCCTTTCAGCAGCGCGTGTGGCGCGAGCTGACCAAGATTCCCTTCGGCGAGACCTGGAGCTACGGCCAGCTTGCCAAGCGCATCGACAATCCCAACGGATCGCGCGCCGTGGGCCTTGCGAATGGGCGCAATCCGATCGCCATCATGGTGCCCTGTCATCGGGTGATCGGCGCCGATGGGTCACTGACCGGCTTCGGCGGCGGTATCGAACGCAAGCAATGGTTGCTGGCGCACGAGGGTCAGCCGGGCACGCAGCAACTGGCACTGGGAAACTCGAACCGCGCGGGCGTGAGTCTCGGAGCCTAGACACTCGGAGCCTAAATCAGCGGCAGGGTAATGCTGAATATCGCACCGCCGCCATCGGGCCGATTGGCCGCGACCGCGGTGCCGCCGTGAAATTCGGCGATCAGCCGCACGATGTACAACCCCAAGCCGAAATGCGGCTTGTCGTCGCGGCCCTGGCGCTGCTCGAACATGGATTCGAACAAATGGCTCAAGGAGCGCCTCGGGAATGAGCGGACCGTCGTTGATGACTTGCAACGAATAATTGGCCGGCGACGCGCGCCAGGCGCACGGTGATCGTGCCGCCGGCCGGGCAGAAATCCACGGCATTTTCGATCAGCTTGTCGAGCAGCTGCACGATGAGATCGGGCGCGCCGCTGCATGAAGCAGGGATCCGGCGGCACATCGAGCGCGATATGCGCCCCAGGGAAAGCCGTCGCGATACGCGGCGACGGCCGATGAGATCAGAGTCCCGCAGATCGAAATTCACCCGCTCGGATTGCTTGATGCTTTCCTCGACCCGCGCCGCGGCGCCCAGCGCGCTCAAGATCGATTGCAGCCTGACCGTTCCCTCGCGTGCGCGCGTGATGTAGCGCAGCTGGTCGTCGCGCAATCCCTCGGACTCGAGATTGTCCAGCGAGGAGCGCACGATGGTCAGGGGCGTGCGCAGCTCGTGCGACAACTTGCCCCCCAAGGTGCGCAGGTACTGCGTGTGCTCGTTGAGCCGCGACAGCAACCGCTCGAAGCCGCGCGACAGCGCGCCGATCTCATCGCCGCTGGCCGGATTCCGGCATGCCCAGGCGAATCTTGCCGTCGCTGCCCACCGCCGAATCGGCGGCATTGCGCAGCCGGCCGATGCGCAGGCTGATCCAGGTCGCGAAACCAAACATGATGATGACCGCGGCGGCGGTGGCGATCAGCGTGAGATTGAACAGTCGCGTGAGCGCATCGTCGCGCAACGCCAGCAGCTGATCGCCCGCCTGCTCCAACACGACGGCGCCCAAGGTGCGGTCCTCGATGACGATCGGCGCCGCGGCCGTCAGCAACAGCTCGCGAGCTGCCGCTCAAGCGCCCACTGCGCGCGCGCGTTACCCTCGAGCGCAGCGCGAACGCGGTTCGCCGCTCATATGATCCTGTGCCGCAGTGATGGTCGGCATGTTCGTCGGTGTCTGCCTCCATGAGGTACCGATACCAGGGGCGATTCTTCCGACTCCTTGAGCCGCGCGGCATTGAGACTGCCGGCGCTGCCCAAGCTTCAGCGAATTGGCATCGATCACCGTGACCCACGTGCCGTCGCGGATGAAGGTTGCCAGCAGCGTGTCCAAGCCCGCCGTGGCAAAAAACAACCGGCCGCCTGCGCCGGTCTGCCGCGGCCAGCGCCGGCCCTGCCGCCGCCGCTGCCGTCGAGGGCTTCGATCCACAGACGCCGCCCGACGAAGCTCAAGGGAATCCGCGCCTCCAGATGATAGCCCGCAGCCGTCTGCAGCCAGAAGGCCTGGATGCGCGGCTCGACCACGACGCGCTGCGTGCCATCTTCGTCTTTGACCACGCTCTGCGCGGCGATCAATCCTGGCGCGTCGGTAGCAAAAAAATACGATGCTGCCGCGCCATCGGGACTCTGCAGGGTCAGATTGACCCGATCGAAGCGATCCCTGTCGGGGTGGGCATTGTTGGGTTCGGCATCGAAATGCGTGTCGTCGACCTCAAGATAAAGATAGAGATAGCGCTCGGTGGCGCCGGCCTGCAACCGCGCGCGATATCCAGACGTGGTGGGCAGCGCCGTCGGATCTGCGCCGATGTCCCAATCCTCGCGATAGCCATCGAGCAGCGGCTGGGTGGACAACGGATAGACGTACAGATCCCCCGGCGCTGCGGAAAACGCGCCGGTATCGGCCACATCACGGAACACGCGCTGCGGCTGCGCCGACAGCGCATTGGCAATGGTGCCGGCGCTTGCCAGCAGTGATTTTTCCTGCGAGTCGCGCAGCGCCGCTCTCAAGTTCACGGGCGTACTGGCAGCCGGCCCACGGCAGCACCAGGGTGGTGAGCGCAACAATCAACAATTGCAGGCGAATGCTCACTCGACCCAGCGATAGCCCATTCCGTACACGGTTTGGATGGCATCGAAGGCGGCATCGATGTGCTGAAACTTGCGGCGTACCCGCTTGATGTGAGATGTGATGGTGTTGTCATCCAGGACCACATTGGCGGCATCCATCAGTTGCTGGCGATTCTTGACATGCCCCGGATTTCGGGCCGAGCGCATGCACGATCCAGAATTCGGTCAGCGACAGAGTGACCGGCGATGCCGTTCCAGGTCGTCTGCATCTTTGTCGCCATCGATGGACAGCGCGCCGCGCCGGATGATTTCCGCGGCATTGTCCGGACGGCGCAGCGCATCGATGCGCCTGAACAGCGCCGCGACGCGGGCCGCCAGATGCGGCAGGCTGACGTCCTTGGTAAGAAATCATCGGCGCCGAGCCGCAGGCCCGAAACCGCATCCAGTTCGCTGTCGCGCGCGGTCAGAAAGATGATGGGCAGCTCGGCCGACAGCGGCGCGCAGCTCGCGGCACAGGTCGAATCCGCCCTCCGCCTCGTCCTCCAGCGAGATGTCGATGATGGCAAGATCCGGCAAGCGCGTATGGAAGGCCTGCATGGCGGTCTTGCGATTGCCGTAGGTCTTGACCAGATAGCCGTGGCGAGCCAGTGCCGCCGCATAATTATCGCGCAAGGCCGGCTCATCCTCGACGATCGCGATCTGCTTCTTCATGATGGGAATCATAGCCGATGCCAACTTCGAGGATTCGGCACCCTTGAGGGTTGCCACTATTTGCCCGGATTGGCCTCCAAATTGCCGCTTTGCTGCCTTAAGGCCACGCGATCGCGGCGAACACACTGGTTCCGTACGAAGGAGGTGCGTCATGGCCCATATCAATATTCAACGGACCCTGCGGACCGGCAATTTCGCCGATTCCCGCCGCGAAGCCACGCTCAACTGGCTGGCCTTGGGATTGCTGCTGGCCGCCTGGAATGCCTGCGACAACGACGACCCGGCAAGGGTGCGACCCAGGCCGGAGGGATTGCGCGGTTATTCCCATGTCTCGGTGCGCGCCGCCAGCCGCGTCATGCAGAGCGAATGGCAATGAAAAATCGCAATTCACAAAACCGTCAACGTATTGTAAAGCTCAGTATCTCTAATGCAGTGGCGCCATGCTCGCCACAGAAACTCATAAACAGATACTGATCGTCGATCGAGATGTCGCCACCGTTGAACCGTTGCGGCAGAAGCTGGGCGAAGCAGGCTTTGTCGTGCGCGCCATCACCGACGGCTCCGCAGCCGCCACCGCGGTTGCCGAACGGCCTCCGCACCTGCTGATCATCGAATGGAATGTTCCGGGCCTGGCGGCTCTCGAGGTGATTCAAAAGCTGCGCCGCAATGGCGCCGGGCACGACGTCCGGTTGATCATTCTCTCGGATTTGTCGGGCGAGGAGCATGTGGTGACGGGATTGAATCTCGGCGCCGACGACTACATCACCAAGCCCTTTTCGCTGCGGGAAGCCGTCGCGCGGGTGTGTGTGCTGCTGCGTTCCCATCCGCAACAGTCCGAGCATCAGGCACTTTGTTGCGGCGATTTGGTGCTCGATGCGTCCACCAATCGGGTCACGGCCCAGGGCAAGCTGATCAATCTGCGCGGCGTCGAATACCGGTTGCTCGAGTTCTTGATGTCCCATTGCGGCAGAACGTTCAACCGGACGCAGCTGCTCTCCCGGGTGTGGGGCGGCGACACGGAAGTCGACGAGCGCACCGTCGACGTCAACGTACAAAGACTGCGGAAAATATTGAGCGAACGCGGCTATGAGTCCTATATCCAAACGGTGCGCGGTTTCGGCTACCGCTTTGCGCCGCCGGCCATGGTGGAGTGAGCGGCGCATCACGTTTCTATTGTTCCACGTTATGTTCCACGCCTAAGTTCTTTGTTTGTAAGCAAATCTTCTTCCATAAGTCATCCATCCGTAACACCAAATCGCGATTGTAGTACGCGACCGAGAAGGCTTTTGGAGGATGACTATGTCGGACCGCAATGCTGCCTCGCCGCTGCGAATGCGAACGGTCTTCATCTCGGATATCCATCTGGGTTTCAAAGGCTGTAGCGCGGAACTGCTGCTGGATTTTCTACATATCGTCGAAATGGATACCTTGTTCCTGGTCGGCGACATCATCGATGTTTGGAGCATGCAAAAAAGCATGTTCTGGCCGCAATCGCACAACAATGTGGTGCGGACCATCCTGGGAAAGGCCAAGCGCGGCACCAAAGTGATTTTCGTCCCCGGCAATCATGACGAAGTGTTCCGCGAATTCGACGGCGCGGTGTTCGGCAACCTGGAAATACACCGCGAGTACATCCACGAAGCAGCCGACGGGCGCCGCATGCTGGTACTGCACGGCGACGAATTTGACAGTGTCGTGAAATGCAGCCCCTGGCTCGCCAAACTGGGCAGCAACATTTACGACATCCTGCTGGCCGCCAATCCCTACATCAACTGGATACGGCGCCAGTTCAATCTGCCGCACTGGTCCTTGTCCATGTACCTCAAGCACAAGGCCAAGACGGCAGTGCAGTACATCGGCAGCTTCGAGGAGGCGGTGGCTCAGGCGGCGCGCAAGCGCGGCGTGGACACCGTGGTCTGCGGCCATATTCATCATGCTGAAATACGCGAAATCGACGGCATCCGCTATTGCAACGACGGCGACTGGGTGGAAAGCTGCACATCGCTGGTCGAGGACATGAACGGTCAGCTGCGCCTGATCGACTGGCCCAAGGTGCGCGAGCAAGCCCGGGTTGCGCCGGCGCCGCTGCCCGTCGGCCAAGCCGCGTGAAATTGGAATCGCCACGAAATCTTCATACTCGTGCCAACTGCGCAGCGCCTAATCGAACTCAGAGGTTCA
Source organism: uncultured Gammaproteobacteria bacterium (assembly GCA_963831765.1). GTDB lineage: Bacteria > Pseudomonadota > Gammaproteobacteria > Steroidobacterales > Steroidobacteraceae > Bog-1198. Next base: position 2,030,358 of record CAWHRH010000003.1, on the reverse strand, counting down.
AGAACGGTGAATGAGATTTTGGAATCTTGGAGCATGCCGTGGCATGCGTTGCAGCGCAGGGTGGCGAAATCGCTGCTTCCGGCCCCGAAGTACCCCGATATTCAGATACCCCGGGCCGCCGCCGCAAGCTGCTGGTTGATCCGCGCCCGCGGTGCTGCGGCGCCCGCCCACCAGCCGGTCCGCTAGAACCTCAAACAATCTCGCGATCCCGCCCTTTGGAAGGCCCCTCAGCAGGGCTTTTCTTTAAACAAATTGCCGCATAACTGTCCGCGAACGGTCATCTTGCGCGCGCAGCATCCGCGCTTATGACACCCGGCAAAAGGCAGAAACCCATGAGCAGCCTCGACTTTGATCTCGACATGCAGATGAATCATCTGGAAATAGAATGGCGGCAAACCTATGAGCACAGTCTCGTGGCGCGGGCCGAGTACCAAGCGTTGGCGGCGAACCCCGCCGGCAATGCGGAACTGCTCGACCGGGCGCGCGAGCGCCTGACGCGGGTTGAAGCCAAGAAGGCGCGGATCATGGCAAAGATAGAAAGGCTCGAAGACAGTCTGCTCGACGGGTAGCGAGGATGGATCGCGGAGGATATCGACATGGCCGAACGTTGCGCAGATCGCGATACGGAAGCAAATCTGCTGGAGCGGCGATGGTTTTCATCGATCGCGGCGGTTCGAGCGGCGCAGGCGGAATGCGAGGTGCTGCGCGGGGTCATGGAACTCGCCGAAACGGCCTGGCGACGCGCGCGCACCAGACTGGCCGAATTCGAGGTCTTAAGAGACAGCCTGGGTGAAGAGCTGGCGGCCCTGGACGAAAGCGAAGCTGCGCCGCAGCCGATTACGGCGGGCACGGCTCGCCGTGTGATGTCGGCGGCATAGACCTGAGCTGCGATGAAGTCCAGCGGCTGAGTTCGCGATGAGAAGAACGATCAGTTTCGAGTATTAGCGCCTGCGCGATCTCATAGGTCATTGTCACAAAAGTATCACGTCATATCCCCATACTTTCGGCCGTCCCGCTGAACATATCCGGCCGCAACCTGGGGTGCGGCTTCATGGACCGTGCGCAGTGGGCGAGAGTGATTTGGTGCGGGCGAATTATTTTGGACAGTCAAGAGCTGCGCGGCCTCGGCTCCTAAAGAATCAATTGCATGGCATTGGAGATCGGGGTTCTTGCACAAACTTGGCGCAATACTGCTTCTCTTGTCGCTGCCCACCTTGAGTCAGGCGGCGTGGTGGAACAACGACTGGAATTTTCGAAAGGAAATCACCTTCGATCTGACGCCCGCGGGAGCCAATATTCCCGGCACCCCGAACGACGTGCCGATTCTGATCCGGCTTCATCTTGGAAACTTCGCGTACTTCAATGACACCAAACCCGACGGCAGCGATTTGCGGTTCGTGGCGGGCGATGACAAGACGCCGCTCAAGTTCCATGTCGAACGCTACGATCCCACCAATCAAATTGCCTTCGTATGGGTGCGGATACCGCGGATGGCCGGGGGTACCAACAGCGAAAAAATATATCTTTATTACGGCAACCCGAAGGCCGCAAACGCCGCTGACCCCGCCGCTACCTATGATGTCAACCAGGTTCTCGTCTATCATTTGAGCGAGACCCAGCTGCCGCTCGCAGACAGTACTGCTTACTCGAATAAACCCGCCGCGGCCACGGTCGAACTGAATCCTGCATCGCTCATCGGCGGCGGTGCGAAGCTGTCCGGCAGCAGTTCCATCGAAGTACCTTCGAGTCCGACGTTGCGGCTGGTCCCGACGCAGGGCGCGACGTTTTCGGCTTGGATACGCATTGCGGCCGAGCAGACCGATGCCTATGTAGTGGCGCTGCAGGATAAGGGCAATGAGCTGATTTTAGGGGTCAGCGGCGCGCACGCCTATGCGCGGCTGACAGCCGCCGGCGGCAAGGTCGATGTCCAGCAAACGGGGAATTTGGACCTCGACAAGTGGCATCATTTGGCTGTCAGCGTCGGCGCCGGCAAGCTCATCTTGTATGTGGATGGGGAAATGGCGGGCTCGGCGGCGGTGCAGCCCGCGGAGATCGCAGGCGCCTTGACGATCGGCGCCGGCGCCGGCAACGCGCATGGGCTGACCGGCGAGCTCGATGAGGTACAGGCGTCCAACATCGCGCGAAGCGCAGATTGGCTGCGCGTTGCCGCCCGTAGCCAGGGCAACGAAGCGCCGTTGGTCGTGTACGGCAATGATACTCAGCGCGAGAGCGAAAAGGTGTCGTATTTCAAGGTGACGCTGCAGAACGTCACCGCCGACGGTTGGGTCGTAATCATCATTCTGGCCATCATGTTCGTCATCGCCTTGCTCATCATCGTGAGCAAAGCCGTTTTCATCGGGCGCGTGCAGAAGGGCAACGCGCTGTTTCTCGCCGAATTCGCCAAATTGCGCGGTGATCCCACAGCGCTGGATCGCCCCGACTCGGTTGACGGCGAAGACGCCCTCGATATGTCGCCCTTCATTCGAGCCAGCGGTGACGACAAGCACAACAAATTTCGCATGTCGACCATTTATCGGCTCTATCACGCGGGTGTGCGCGAGACGCGCGGCCGGGTGGGCGTGCCGGCGGGAGCGGCTGTGGTGAAAATCCTGTCTCCCCAAGCAATCGAGGCGTTGCGCGCGGCGCTGGACGCTTCGCAGGTGCGACTCACGCAGAAGCTGTCCGCGCAAATGGTGTTGCTGACGATCGCGATCGCGGGCGGCCCTTTCCTAGGGCTCCTGGGTACGGTGGTGGGAGTGATGATTACCTTTGCCGCCATCGCCGCAAGCGGCGACGTCAACGTCAATTCGATCGCTCCCGGCATTGCCGCCGCCTTGGCGGCGACCGTGGCGGGCCTTGCCGTCGCGATTCCGTCATTGTTCGGCTACAACTGGCTCAACACCAAGATCAAGAACATTACGGCGGATATGCGCGTGTTCGTCGATGAGTTCGTCACGCGTATTGCCGAGCACTACAGCTAGAAATTCTTGATTCGCTGCGAAGTAAGGAGCGCGAAGTGTCTGCGTCCGGTGAAGAACAAGATGTATACGATGAGATCAACATCACCCCGATGCTCGATCTTGCCTACGTTTTGCTCGTGATCTTCATCATCATGACGACCGCGTCGGTGCAGGGCATTACCGTCAATCTGCCCAAGGCCAGCGTTGCCCCTTCCATCGCCAAGCCAAAGACGAAGGCAATTTCGATCACGGCTGACGGAACGATTTATCTCGATGCCTACCCGGTCACCTTGCCGGAGCTTGAAAACCTGCTGCGCCAGTACAAGGGCCAGGATCCCAATTTGCCGGTGATCGTGAAAGCGGATTCCACCATCCAGTACCAGCGCATCGTGGACGTGCTCGATTTGGCCGGCAAACTCGATATCACGCAGCTGGGCTTGGTAACGCAGCGTGTTGTGAAGTAGGAATGATCAATCGTGGCCCGACATAATCGTTTGCGACGCTATCTTCCGGGGGCGGCTGGCGCCGTGATCGTCATGGTGGTGTTAGCCGGGTTGATTTGGTTGATCAACGGCGTGCTCACCAAAAAGGCGAGTGCGAAACGCCAAACCGTGCAGATCGTCAAGATCATCCGTCCACCTCCGCCTCCTGAACTGCCCCCACCGCCTCCGCCTCCGCCCGACAAGGTGGAGCAGCCATTGCCGAAGGACACGCCCGATGAAAAGCCGGACCAAACGCCCAATCAACCGCTTGGCCTCGATGCTGACGCGAGCGCCGGCAGCGATGGTTTCGGGCTTGCAGCTAGGAAGGGCGGACAGGATTTGATCGGTAGCGGTGCAGGCGCGTTCGCCTGGTATACCAACATTCTCAAGAACTCCGTGCTTGACACGCTCTCGGACGATGCACGCATCCGCCGCGGCAATTATTCCGTGATCGTGCGGCTGTGGGTGACAGCGGACGGTCAAGTCGAGCGCGTTGCGCTGGACCAGGCCAGCGGCAATAGAGATCTCGATGGCCATATTCAGGAGGCGTTGGGGCACCTGAAACACATTCGCGAGCCGCCGCCTCTCGAAATGCCGCAGCCGATCACGCTGAAAATTGTATCGCGCGGGGCGTAACGAACACGCGCTTGTGGGGCGAAGCGATTGTGACGGTAGGGACGAAATGGAAATAATCTCAAGAGAATGGGGAGTAAGTTGAAGCAATTTCTCTTATCGACCATCGCAGTATGGTTGACGTTGCTGATCATTCCAATCACTGCGCGAGCCGCGGACGAAGCCCAATCAGTGGAAGAACTGCGCAATACCGTCATCAATCTGCTCAATCAACTGGTGAAGTCGGGAGTCCTCACGAAGGAGCAGGCGCAAGCCATGGTCAATGATGCGCAAGCGAAAGCGGCTGCGCAGGCAAAGGCCCAAGCCGAACAAGAGAAGGCGGAACAAGGCGCAGTACGCGTCCCGTACGTTCCCGACATCGTCAAGGATCAAATCAAAGAAGAGGTCGCCCAGGAGGTTCGGCCCGAGGTGACCAAGGACGTGATCGCGCAGGCACAAGCGGAAAAATGGGGCGTCCCGGGCGCTTTACCGGACTGGATTACGAATCTCAACGTGCACGGCGATATTCGCTTGCGTGCCGAAGCGGATCTATATGCGGGCGATAATGGCGTTTACTTGAATTACCCCGCGATCAATGCCGCGGGCGGCATCGGAAAGGCGGGTGACAACGCCATTCTCAACACGACCATGGACCAGACGCGCGAGCGCATTCGATTGCGTCTCGGATTCGACGAACAGGTTACCCGAGGTGTTTCCGTCGGCATGCAATTCGGATTCGACAATCAAAACTTCGCGGCATCGACCAACGAGACGCTGGGATCCTACGGCCAGAACTATAACTTCGCGATCTACCAGGCCTATCTACGCTACGACGCCAAGAGCGACAGCAATCTGCCGTGGATGACCCTCGAGGGCGGGCGCTTTACCAATCCCTTCTACTCGACGGCGCTGGTGTGGTATCCGGATTTGAACTTCGACGGCGCCTATGGCACTTGGCGCTGGGGTTTCGACGGTTCCGGGCCGCGCAACATATTTTTCACCGCCGGCGCCTTTCCGCTGCAAGTGGTGGAGCCGGCGTCCCAAAATAAGTGGCTATTGGGATCGCAGCTCGGCCTCGATTGGCCGTGGCAGGACGGCGGGCGCGCCCGCATCGCCGCAACCTATTACTACTACGATCACATCACCGGTGTACGCAATTCGCTGAACAGCACCCTGACCAACTATACGGCGCCGCCGCTCCTGCAGAAGGGAAATACATTGTTCGACATCAGCAACAATCCAACCGATCCCACGGTGAACTTGTTCGCGCTGGCTGCCGAATACCACGAGGCCAACGTCACGGCAGGCGTCGAGTTTCCCTTGGCTGGTTATAAGGTCGAGCTCACGGCGGACTACGTCAATAACGTCGGCTACAATCAGACGCAGATTTTTGACCGCAGCGGCCTCAACGTTCCCAAACGCGGCGCGGGTTATTTGGCGGAAGTGGCATTCGGTTCGCCGATTACGGGACGTGCGCGGAGTTGGCGGGCTTCCATGCAGTACCGATACCTGCAGCGCGATGCCGTCGTCGATGCATTTGCCGATCAAGATTTTCACTATGGGGGGACCGACTCCAGGGGATATGTTCTGCGCGGGGACTGGTGGTTCTTCGACCGAACGTCGCTGTCGTTGCGCTATCTCAGCGCCAATGCCATCGACAATCCGCCGCTCAGCATCGATATGATTTTCGTCGACGTCAATGCAAGTTTTTGAAGTCATGCGGCGGCAAGCGGTTGGTGCTGGGCTGCTGGCAGGCATTCTTATCGCGGCCGGGTGGGTCGCTGCGAGCGGGCCCGCTCACGCTCAGGCGGTACGCGGCGGCGCCGACAATGCTCGCGCGATGCAGGAGATGCAACAGCTTGCCACCGAGCGCACGGCGCTGAAGGCCGACAACGCGAAGCTCAAGGATGAAGTGGCGGATCTACAGAAAAGGCTGGATAAAGCGAATGCAGAGAGCGCCACCGTCTCGGCCCGCGCCAAGCAATTGGAGGCCGTGTCGGCTCGAGAAGCCGCATCCGGCAAACAGTCTGCGGATGCGCTCGAGAAATCCCGCGCCCAGATGCAGGAGCTGATTGCGCATTTTCGTGAAACCGCGCAGGAGCTGAAAGCCGTCGAGACCGATCGCAACGCGCTACGGGGCCAGCTGGAGGCCCGCAACCGGGATTACGGCGTCTGCGTCGAGCACAACGTCGGCTTGTACGACCTCGGACGCGAGGCTCTCGATCGGCTGGAGCAGCATGGATTTTGGAGCAAGGTGAGTGAATCTGAACCCTTCACCCAGCTGGCGCGAGCGCGCCTGGACAATTTAATCGACGACTACCGCCAGCGCCTCCAGGAATTGCGGGTCGAACAATCCGGCAAGGAACCGAAGAACAGCGTTCCCGGAAAATCGCCGTAGCGGAGCGATGGCGATAATCGTATGACGAGTGCATGACATTTGCGGCACCCGCGAGAGTGTCCTGAGTTTCCATGGGCGCTTTTGAGCCCTTCGGAAGGTGATCCAGGTCACAGAAAATTCACTTTGGAGTCATACCTGTGAATTACCTCCCGGCAATACTGCGCGCAGAAACCGACTTGGCCAGGCGGTGCAAGCACCGGTTCGCCAATGAGTTTGAGAAATCAATCGCAATCACAGGGGTATGAGCATATGAATTTAGTCATCAAGACTGCTGTCGGCGCTGCGCTGCTGAGTGCGGCCTCCATGTCAGCATTCGCAGTTACCATACCGCCAACCGGACCGACGCCTGATCCAGGCTTCGGCAATGGCGGTGTGATCGTAGAAGTATGGGATGCGACCACCGGCACGTCATTGTCCGAATGGCTCGGCCCGGACCTCGGATCATTCGGCGGCCCGACGGCTGCGGCGGGTACGATCGACTACGGTATTCTTGCCGGATCCACGGTGTTCAACAGTCTGTTCTCTTCGGCTGAAATTACCGCCGGCAATGTCCAATTCGTCGTAGAGGCTGCCAACAACCTGGCCCCGGCCACGCCCATCGTGGATTCGACCATTGCGACTCTGGGAACGATTCGAGGGTCGGCCCTCGTTGGATTCGCTTCGAACATCGGGACCGGCATCTCCGCCATCATGAACGGCACGACTGCGTGTAACAATGCCAATCCTTGTGTCGCAACCAGCACGACCTCGCCCGGATACGCGGTCCCTTACCTCGGCCAAGCCAGTTTGGGAAACGCCAAGTCGGGCGGGCTTGCCGGCGGTGCGGCCCTCGATTTCTATCAGATCGCTTTTGCGGGGAGTAATTCCACTGCCCAAACACCGGTGCAGTTTGCCTCCACCGGCGGTCCTGCCACATGGACTTTGTCGGCGACCGGTGACCTCGTCTATGCGGTACCCGGAGTTTCGGCCGTGCCGCTGCCTGCCGCCGTATGGCTGTTGGGCTCGGGCTTGCTGGGTCTCGCCGGCGTGGGCCGACGCAAGATGCGGGCCGCGTCAATCTGAGATCTGAGCCGTTAGGCACAACTTTTTTATCAGGAGTTCATCCATGTTCATCAATCGTAAACTGCTGTCGGCACTGGGCCTCGCTGGCTTGGTCGCCGGCGGCGGAGCGCACGCGGCAGGCCTCGTTGCCGCCGGCAACGCGTTTCATATTTCCGGATCCACGGCCCTCGACAATCAAGTCAAAGACGCCCTGTTGCTGCCGCCCTCAGCGGGCGGTCCTTGCACCGCGGGTACCATCAGTGTTTATACGGACGCCCCTGCGCTGACCCCCGCGGGACCCAATCTGACCAAAGCGCATCAGTCGACGATCGTTTGCAACCTCGCTGTCAAGATCGGCACGCTAGCCGTGGGCACAACGGTGGCCTTCACGAAAGAGAGCAATGGCGGCTCGAACGAGGGCACGTTCTATCCGGCCGCGCAGCAGACTCTTGCATTCTTCGACGCTACACAGACACCCACCGGTTGCGTCAGCGTCGGTGCGGTTGCAGCGGGTTTTTATTGGACGCATCAACAGGCGATCGCGACGGAGTTCGACCAGTGCACCGGCGTGATCATCCAAGCGATTCCTGAGGTGGGTGTGGCGGATGAAAATCCGGCCTTGTTCAACGTGGGCCCACAAGCTCTCAGCTCCGCCCTGATCGCGAAGTTGAATACGACACCGCTGTTCCAGAATGAGTTTGCAGTCGGCGTTTCGCTGGATCTGTATCGCGCTCTGCAGACTCAGCAGGGGCTTACCCTCGGCGACGACACGCTCGCCCAGATGCCGAGCCTGACGCGGGCGCAGGTCAGCGCGCTGTTCGGCGGATTCATCACCGATTGGAGCCAGATTGTGGCACCGGGCGGCGCTGCGCTCCCGGCGGGCACGGTTTACACCTGCCGGCGCGGCGACAACTCGGGCACCAACGTGAGCGCGGACGTGTATTTCCTGCACAACCGATGTTCGGCGACGGGCACTCCGATGGTGCAGGCGACGACATCGGTGGCCAATTGCGGTTCGTTGTCGGCGGGCCAAACGCCGGAAAACAACGGCTGCCATTGGGCGGCGGTCAACATCAACGACGTGACCTTTCCCGGCTCAGCGGGCGGCGATGTGTTGTCCTGCTTGGATGCGCACAGCCGCAACGGTACGTTCGCCTATGGTCCGATCGGCAATACGTCCAAGTTTGACGATCCGAACGGCGCAACAGGCGCCGCGGGCGAACCCGGCACGAACCATTGGCGCTATATCGCGCTCAACGGCAACAAGCCGACGGTCTTGGGCATGGCGAATGGCAACTACGACTATCAGTACGACAATGTGGAAAACCTGTGGATCAATCTCGCTGGCAATCCGCTCGCAGTGGGTAATTTCCTCGGGACCCTGTTCCAGAGCCCGGTCGCGCTCACCGACATTCTGGTCGCTCAGCCGAATGCTCAGTCGCTCGCCCATGTCGTCGATGCGAACTACGTGACCGGTGGCTTGCAGGATGGTTTCGTCGGTACGCCGAATGCGGTGCCGACAAATCTCGCGGCGGTTCAGGCAAATCCGACCAGCGCCTTCACGTACGACGCAGGAACACTCGGTACCAACAACTGCCAAGTGCCGTTCGTGGTTGGAAGTGCGCTAACCAAGGAAGCATTCTAAGGCGTGGTGCGGGTCCCAAGAATGACAAAATGATGGACCGACGATAGTTCGGACGGTCGAGCGCCGGGTGCCGACCACGGACACTGGGGGCGCCGCGTTTAGTCGCGGCGCCCTTTTCCGTTTAATGAGTAGTGGACCGTGCTGGGTCGGGATGCGGAGCGGAGCGAGGATTTGATACATCGGCGTATTGTCTTGATGGGTTTATTGTCCGCTATCGCAGCCTACAGCCCGTCGCGGTTGGCCGTCGCTGGCGGCGCTCCGGCCGCTGACGATTCGGCTGCCGGGGCGCAGCAAGGCGGCGAGCATTTCGCGGTCCTCGAGTATCGGGTGCTGCACAATACGGTGCTCGATTCGCGGCACATCGAAAGGGCCGTTTACCCGCACCTGGGACCGAACATGGCCTTCGCGGATGTGCAAGCCGCCCGCGCGGATTTGGAGAAGGCCTATCGCGACGCCGGCTACAGTACCGTTTACGTCGACATTCCTGAACAAAGCGTCGACAGCGGTATTATCCGGCTTGCCGTCACAGAGGGGCGGCTCGATCACGTGGCTGTTAGCGGTACGCGCTATTTCATGAATCGGCGCATTCTCGCGGCCGTGCCCAGCCTCGAGCCGGGCGTGGTTCCGCACTTTCCCGACGTGCAAAAACAATTGACTGCGCTCAACCAGCAGTCGCCCGATCTGAGCGTCGTGCCGATTCTGAAACCAGGATCGGTGCCGGGCGCCGTCGACGTCGATCTCAAGGTCAAGGACGCCTTACCGCTGCACGGGAGCGTCGAAGTCAACGACCGCTACACGCCGGACACCGCTCATACCCGTTTGAATGTGAATTTGAGCTACTCCAATCTTTTTCAGCGCAATCAGACCCTGTCGCTGCAGTATCAGACGGCGCCCGGGGATCCGGGCCAGACTCTGGTCCTTGCCGGGACTTACCTCGTGCCGTTACCCAGCCTCGGAACAACCCTCGCCTTTTTTGCGGTCGACACCAACAGCAATGTGGCAACGGTGGGCACGCTGGGCGTGCTTGGGACAGGGCACGTCTACGGAACGCGCTATATCGTACCGCTGGCGGCGAGCGGCCCATTTCTTCAGACGCTGACCTTCGGCGTGGACTTTAAGGACTTCGACGAAAATGTCTCGTTGGATTCAGGGACCGGTTTGCAAACGCCGATCAAATACCTCAACTGGTCCGCCGCCTATGGCGCCAGCCTGGTGCACGAGCGCGTCTCAACGTCGTTTACATTCGCCACGAATTTCGGAATTCGCGGGCTGGTGAACGATCAAGCGCAATTCGAGAGCAAGCGCTACGGTGCGCAGCCTAATTACATGTATTGGCGCGCCGATGCCGCGCACGTGCGGCCGTTTGTATTCGGCACGGAACTTTCCCTACGGCTTGCCGGTCAGTACACGACCGAACCGTTGATCGACAATGAGCAATTCGCCATCGGCGGTGTCGAGAGCGTCCGCGGTTATCTCGAGGCCGAGGATCTGGGTGACATCGGCTTCAATGCACAGTTGGAACTGCGCTCGCCGCGCATCGCAACGCTGTTCGGTATCCATCCTCGAGAAGCCTATGTGTACACGTTCTACGACGCGGGGGTGGTGAGCTTGAACAATCCTTTGCCGACGCAGATCGCGCGCTATGATTTGCAAGGCTTGGGTCTGGGCTTTCGGATTTCAGGACTCGCCGGCTTCGATGCCGGCTTCGATTGGGTACATCCCCTCATTGCGGCGACGTATGAGTCGCGCATCCATTTTCATTTTCGCTACGGATTTTAGGGGTTCGCCCATGTCGAAGCAGCGCTCGTTCACCCACCGCCCGGCGCCGCCGTGCCAGGCCCGGGGCCGCTCTGTCATGTTGGCCGCCGGCGCGGTGCAGGTACTGCTGAGTTTTTCAGCCGGGCTAGCTCGCAGCAACGGCGCCTCGCTTCCGGTGCCCTGCGCACCCGGAGCCTGTGCCGGGGCGAGCGGGCCGCAGAGTTGGGTCACTGCCGGCAAGGCGAATCTCGTGCAATCCGGCAATTCGATGACGATCACGCAGAATTCGCAGAATACGACGCTCAATTGGCAGACCTTCAATATCTCGAACAATGGCACGGTGACGTTCAAGCAGCCGAACGCCGCTGCGGTCGCGCTGAATCAAATCTTTCAATCGGATCCCAGCAAAATTCTGGGCGCGTTGAATGCCAACGGGTCGATCTACCTGATCAATCAAAACGGCATCATTTTTGGCGCGGGCGCGCAAGTCAATACCGGCTCGCTGATCGCTTCGACGCTGAACATCACGCCTGCCGCCCTCAGCGGCGGCATCTTGAACGCGGGCTTGAATAACGGCCCGGCATTCGCCAGTTTCGTCGATGCCAACGGTAATCCGCTGCCCAGCGGCGCGGTGCAGGTCGCCGCCGGCGCAACGATCAATGCGCCGGGCGGTCAGATCATGCTGTTTGCTCCGCAAGTGACCAATCAAGGCAGTTTGAGCGCGCCTGGCGGCCAGGTGATCCTCGCCGCCGGCGACAGCGTGTACCTCGCCGCCAGTACCGATCCGAACTTGCGCGGTCTGCTGGTCGAGGTCGGTCACGGCGGCACGGCAACCAATGCTGCCGCATCGACGCCCGGTGGCAGCGATTATGGCCAAATTTCGGCCAATGACGGCAACGTCACCATGGTGGGCTTGATGGTCAATCAACTGGGCCGCGTTTCCGCCACGACGGCTGTCCAGCAAAATGGCTCGATCTACCTGAAGGCGCAGGATGGGGGCAGTGCTCTGGCGCCACCGGGATCCACGACGGCCACCTTGACCGCAACGAATGCGGGTACGCTGGTCCTGGGTGCCGGCAGCCACACCGATGTCACGCTGGATCTTGCCAGTACCAGCGCCGCAGTCGACGCAACCGTGCAGCCGAAATCTCAGGTTACGCTCGGGGGTGAGACGGTGACTCTTGCCGCCGGCAGCGAGATCACCGCGACCGCCGGAAACGTAGCGGTCACTGCCGCCGCGGTTCCCGGTCAATCCCCCGATAATTTCAGCGCGCAGCCGGGCGCCGGCCGTCTGGTCGTTGACGCCGGCGCCAGCATCGACGTCTCCGGAGCGAATATACAGCTCCCGGTATCGGACAATGTCATCGCCGTGCAGTTGCGCGGCACCGAACTTGCGAACAGCCCGCTGCAGCGCAACGGGCCACTGTACGGCCAAACGGTCTATGTCGATACCCGGCAATCCGGCGTATTGAACGGTACGGCCTGGGTTGGATCGCCGATCGGCGATCTATCGGGCTACGTCTCTGCGATTCAGCGCAGCGTCGGTGAGCGCAGTCTTACAGGTGGAACGATAACCCTGAATTCAGACGGTGCGGTATTCGTCGCACCGCAAGCCGCGCTCAACATCTCGGGCGGCAGCATCGATTATCTCCCGGGATACATCAACACGACGAAGCTGCTCGGCACGAATGGCCAGGTTTACGACATCTCGCACGCCAATCCGAACCAAACCTATGTCGGCATCGTCGGCAATTCGTTCACCGATCCGAAATGGGGCGTCACGGTAAGCTATCCGGGCCTCGGCAGCGCCGACCCGCGAGGGACACTTGAACCCGGCTACGTTGAAGGCAAGGACGCGGGTGCCGTGGCCATCGTCGCGCCGCGCCTGGTGCTCGACGGCAATCTCGCGGCGAACACCGTGATCGGCCCGTTTCAGCGGCAACTGCCCGGCGCGCTCAACCCCGCGACGAATCCGAACCTCTTGAGACCTGTCAACCAGATGCCGTTGAGCGGCCAACTGACGCTGGGGCTTGCCGACGGCGGCGGCAACGGCGGCGATAACTATTTGCTGCCCGACGTGGTGTTCGCCGCCGGTACGGTGCTGAATACGCTGACCGGCCCGACCGGCGCTTCGTTCAATCCGCTCACCGATCCGCTGCCGCCGGCGCTTGACACCGTGCAAGTGCGGCCCGGCTTGTTCGGACCGAACGGCATCGGGCAGCTTGACCTTAATGCGAACGGCACCGTGTCGGTTCCATCGAATGTTTCGCTGCAACTCCCTGTCGCCGGGCAGCTTTTGATCAGGGCGGGCGCGATCGATTGGGCGGGCAGCGTGACCGCGCACAATGGTTCCGTGACGCTCAGCGCCGCGACCACCGAGTCCATCCAGGGAGGCGAGGGGCCTTCCACATTGACCCTGGGCGCACAGAGCGCTATCGACGTCAGCGGCGTATGGATCAATGACCAGCCGGCGCTCAATGTACCCCTGGGCACCGATCCGCTGGCGATCGGCGGCGGTAAGGTAAAGATCTCCGCCGGCGGCGGTACCCCGCTCGATCTACAGGCCGGGAGCCTGATCGACGTGTCCGGGGGCGCGCAGCGAACCGCGCAGGGACAAATCATCGGCGGCGCTGCCGGCGCTCTGACGATCGGCGTCGGGGCTTCGACCAATGGAGCCGCGCCCGAAGTGCCCGTGACGCTGGCGGGCACGATAGAGGGCTTCGGCCTCAAGCAGGGCGGGACATTGTCGCTGTCCGCCAACGCGATTTGTATCGCCGCTGCCAATTGCGCGAACGGCCAAACAGGTCTTTTGTGGGTGCCGACCGGGCTGTTCTCCGCGGACGGCTTTGCCAATATTTCGCTCGCCACGAACTTTGGCGGCCTCGCCGTGGAGCCGGGAACCGAGATCATCCCGCAACAATTGAATTTCGCATTGCAGGGTTATCCGGCCACCACTCCCTCGGGCACGCCATTCAATACCCTGGCAACACCCACCCTGCTGCCGGATCTGCTGCGCGCGCCGGTCAGCGTGAGTCTTGCCGTGAATGCAGCGCCGCCGCCGGGGGTTCCGGAATTCGATAATGCAACCTTCGCAACGGCAGGTATCTTGACCATCGGGAGCGGCGCCAGCATTGCCCTCGACCCGGCCGCGTCGCTCTCGTTGTCGTCGAATACCTCGATTGTCGTCGACGGCAGTCTGTCGGCGCCGGCGGGCGCGTTGTCCATCGCAGTCACGACGGGCTTGCCGATCGCGGAGTTCCCGAAATCCCAGGGTATTTGGCTACAGAGCGGCGCGCTGCTGTCGACCCAGGGTGTCGCTCAATTGCAAACCAATGACCTGGGTCAGCGGACGGGTTCGGTGCTGAACGGCGGCAACATCACGATCACCGCCAATCGCGGCTATCTGATCACGGCGCCGGGATCTTCGCTCGACGCCTCCGGCACCGCCGCTGAAGTCAACCTGGTGCAGAACGGCACCGCCGGCAACGCCATCGAAGCGAATCCGACGTTGATTGGCTCGAACGGCGGCACCATCTCGCTGTCGGCGGCGGAAGGGATGCTGCTCAACGGCGCAGTCGCGGCCCGCGCCGGCCAGGCGCCGGGTGCCGCGGGCGGGACACTCAACATCACACTCGATGGAAACCTACACGGCAATGAGCCGGGAGGAGCGGACTCGGCCCCTATTTTCCCCCTCAACCCCCGGCAAATCGTTCTCAGCAGCGGCGCGCCGGCCATCGTCGCGCCGCAGTACGCGATACCGGATCAATACAACGGGGTCGCGCTGGTTCCCGCCGGCATGATTGCGGCGGGGGGGTTCAGCGCGCTCGCACTGACGGCCACGAACCTTTTCGACGAGGGGTCACCCGTCAGTTCCGCGACGGGCAGCATTGTGTTCCCGCAGAACACGACGCTGCAGCTGCCGGCGTCGATTCGTCTCGACGCGCCCGAGATCATGACTTCCAACGGCGCGACGGTGCTGCTGCAGGCTGCCTATGTGGGACTCGGCTATGCCGATCCTCAGGCGGGCGCGCAGCTCGGCAGCTCGGCAAGCGGTGGGCTGGGCAGTTTGCAGGTTCGTGCAAATCTCGTCGATTTCATCGGCACTCTCGGCATCGGCGGTTTCTCCTCCACGACGATCGACAGCAGCGGCGATATCCGCTTCATCGGCGTGGAGAGCAGCGGCCCCGCACCGCTGCCGATCGCAGGGACCCTGCTTGCACAAGGCAGCCTCGTGCTGCAAGCCGATCAGCTCTACCCCACCACGTTGACGCAGTTCGATGTTTTGGTCTCTGGCGCCCCGAACAACGGCAATTCGCTGCAGATTCTGCCCGGAAGCTCGACCGGTACGGCGGTACTCACCGCGGGCGGCCAATTGACGCTGCAGGCCGACACCATTCAGCAAAGCGGGGTGCTGCGCGCGCCGTTTGGCTCACTGATCCTCGCGGGGCAGCCGAACAGTCAAAACCCCCGCATGCCCAACCCGGCACAGCTGATCACGCTTGCGCCGGGCAGCATCACTTCGACTTCCGGCGCCGGCGAGACAATCCCGTTCGGTTCCACGCAAGCCGGCGTCGATTGGGTCTATCCCCTGCCGCAGGGGGGGCAATTTGCCGTGTACACGCAAAGCGGTCCCCCCGCCAAATCGGTGCAGCTCAATGGCAACAGCATCATCGTTGCCAAGGGCGCGACCATCGATCTATCGGGCGGTGGTGACTTGCAGGCCAGCGAATTCGTCCCGGGCGTCGGCGGCACGGTCGATGTGTTGTCGAACTCCAATACTCTAAGTCCCGGTCAGTTCGCGATTGTGCCGGCGCTGTCTTTGCAATATGCGCCCTACGACCCGCAGCTGCAGGCAGGCTTTTCCTATGCGCCCGGCAGCACCGTGGTGCTGGCCGGCGGTGGTGGCGTCCCGGCCGGCAGCTACGCCATCCTGCCCGCCAGCTATGCCTTGTTGCCGGGGGCCTATCTCGTGAGGCCGGTCACTGGCTTCACGGATATCGCGCCGGGTCAAAGCTTCAGCCAAACCGATGGCAGCACGATTATCGCCGGCCAGTTTGCCATCGCCAATACCAGCATCGTCGCCGATCGCACTCAGGGCTTCGACATACGCCCGGGGTCTGCCGTTGCGAATTTAGGACAATATACCCTGACCTCGGCAAACACGTTTTTTTCGGGGCTGGCGAAGAGCGCCGGCACGCCGCCGCCACCGCTGCCCATGGACGCTGGGCAGCTGCAATTCACCGCCGGTCAGCAACTGGAGTTCCTGGGTACGCTGGCCGTCGCACCCGCGTCAGGAGGCCGGGGCGCGCAAGTCGACATCAGCGCCGATCAGATCGAGGTGTCCAACGGCGGTGGCGCGGCAGCGGCACCCGGCACCGTGGTGCTCGAAGCGGCGCAGCTCAATTCCTTGGGCGCGCAATCATTATTGATCGGCGGTACCCGCAGCATCGACGGCGGCACGACGCAGCTCTCGACGAGCGCCGCGAGCGTCGTCCTCGATCCGGGAGTCACGCTGTCCGGCAGCGAGATCATGCTGACCGCGAGCGCCAGCCTGACGGTTTCGGCCGGCGCGACGCTGAACGCCAGCGGCACCGTGGCCAGCGTTCCCAAAGAGTATGATGTGATGGGCGACGGGGCGCTGGTGCGTGTCTCCACCGGTGCGCAAACGGCGATTGTACGCAGCGATCCGAATCCCGACCCGACTCTCGGCGCCCTGGCGATCGCTCAAGGCGCGACCATCCAAGCAACTGGTTCCGCCACGCTGGAGGCGTCGGGCAACTTCCAGTCTCAAGCGACTTATAGTTTGCCGGGCGGCTCCCTATCGTTCACCGCGTCGCAAATCTCCTTGGGGGCTGCCCCTGGTACCACCACGTCGGGTCTGGTGCTTTCTCCGGCACAACTGTCGACACTCAACTTGAGTGCGCTCGGACTGGCGAGCAGTTCGGAGATCGATGTTTACGGCGCGAATACGCTCACGGTGTCCGGTAACCTAACGCTCGATACCCCCGCGATTGTGGCACGCAGCGCCGACGCTGCGGCCTTGCTGCAAGCCAGCCAAATCACGCTGGGCACCACGGCCGGCGCTCCTGGAAGCGCGGTGACCTCGAGCGGCTCCCTGACTTTGCAGGGCGACCATCTGATCCTCTCCGGAGGCGCGACGCAGTTCACCGGCTTTGCATCCGTCAACATGAACGGCGCTGCGGAAATACGCGCGAATGCCGGCGGTAAGATCACCTCCGATGCGCCTCTGAACTTGAACACCGCACTTCTCAGTACAGCGGACGGCGTCACTTTTCAGTTCATCAGTCCGAATGGGCCGCTGCAGCTGTCGGGCGCGGTTGCACCGCCTCAGTCGGCGGCGGCGGCGCCCGGAGCCGGAGGCGGAATCAGCTTGTCGGGCACCGCGCTTTCGATCAATACCGCCGTCAAGCTGCCTTCCGGCGTTCTGCAACTCTCCGCGACCGGACAGGCCGCCACCGATGACATCCAGCTCGGCCCCGCCGCCTCTATCGACGTCTCCGGCATATCCACGAGTTTCGATTCGGTCGCGGTCGCTGGTCCGGGCGGCCGCGTGTCGATGAATGCCGTTGGCGGTGGCGTCACGATGGCCCCGGGCGCGCTGATCAATTTGTCCGCAGGCAGTGCCGGCGGTGCTGCGGGGGCGTTGTCAATCACCGCGCCGAACGGAAGCGCCGATTTGCAGGGCACCTTGAGCGCCACCGGCGGCTCCGGGGCGAGCGCCGGACAATTCACCCTGGACGCGGCACAACTGCCCGATCTCGCGGGCTTGAATGCCACCTTGAACGCCGGCGGGTTCGGGGGTTTGCGCAGCTTTACACAGCACGGCGCCGGCGATGTGGTCCTGGCATCTGCCGGGCTGGTACGCGCGGCCACCGTATCGATCGACAATGACGGCGGCTCGGTCACCATTCTGGGCAGCATCGACGCATCCGGCACGAGCGGTGGATCGGTGAGCCTCGCGGCGCAAAACGCCATCGACATCGCCGGCACGATCAACGCAAGCGCCTCGGGATCCGGTCAGGCCGGCGGAAGTTTGGCTCTGACCTCAACGAGTGGTTTCGTGCACATCGACAATACGTCGACCGTAAACTTGGCGGGTGCGCCGGGAGCAGCGGGAGGAAGCCTGATTTTGACGGTGCCCCAGGCCAGCTTGACCGGTCTGCTAAGCCCCGGGAGTCCTGCCTCAATTACCCTGGGTCGGAACATTGAGGGAGCCCAACAAGTCCAGGTGGAGGGCTTGGCGACCTACGACGCGGCGAACGACACCATCGCCAACACCATATCGGCCGCCGATATCGCTTCGAGCGCGACCTGGTACACCGACGCGGCGACATTCATGAACAATGCCGCGGCGATCGCCGCGG
The DNA here is from genome assembly GCA_963831765.1 of uncultured Gammaproteobacteria bacterium. GTDB lineage: Bacteria > Pseudomonadota > Gammaproteobacteria > Steroidobacterales > Steroidobacteraceae > Bog-1198. The sequence goes on along the minus strand of CAWHRH010000003.1, from coordinate 2,012,077 downwards.
CGCTGAAGGGTTCATCGGGTCTCAACGTCACGATCGTCCCGGGAATCCAGATTCAGTCGGCGGGAGATCTCACGCTCGGGACGGCCTGGGATTTGTCCACGTGGCGCTTCAACGGCGCGCCCGGCATTCTGACGCTGCGCGCGGCCGGAAATTTATTCATCGAGCAGTCCTTGAGCGATGGTTTCGACGGGGTCACGGGCGCCGGCGCTTTTCTACTGCCGACCGTGCCGGATCAATCGTGGTCTTACCGATTGATTGCGGGAGCCGATCTGGGTTCGAGCAATCTCTTGGCGGTCGCACCGGCGCAGACGCATGCCCCGGGTACCGGCAATATTCAAATTGCCGCCGGAGGCATCGACGGCGGCGCGCTCAGGCCCCCGGTTCCCATCATGGTGCGCACCGGAACCGGAAGCATCGATATCGCGGCCGCGGGCGACCTCGAGTTCGGCAATCGCGCGTCGGTGGTCTATACGGCGGGCCAAAACTCGGGTTTGGGAATTCCGCTGCCGGAATTGGCGAGTCTCGCCTATCCGACGGGGGGCGGCAATATCGATGTCAAAGTCGGCGGCAACATCGTCGGCGCGCCGACGAACCAGTTGGTCACCTCCTGGCTATGGCGCGCGGGTCAACCGCCGGGAACGCAAAGCAACGCCAGCGCCACCGGTTGGACGGTGAATTACCAATGGTTCGAGGAGAACATCGGCGCACTCGCTGGCGGCAATGTCGCAGTCAATGCCGGCGGCAATATCAGCGAATTGTCGGTCGCCGTGCCCACGATAGGCCGTCAGATCGGCGGCACCAGCTACGCCGACAATGTCGTTCAAGTAACCGGCGGCGGCAATCTGAACGTGCAAAGCGGCGGCAGCATCACGGGCGGTTCCTATTTCCTGGACCAAGGAGCTGGAATCCTCAAGGCGTGGAACTCGATCGGCGCGAACAATTCCGGAGCACCCAATACCGGTCTCGCGCCGGTTCTGGCGCTGGGCAACGCCAGCATCGACGTCGTCGCGCGCAGCGGCATAACACTCGAGGGCGTGGTCAATCCGTTTCTGCTGCCGCAAGCGCTGAGCCAGGCCGCGGGCGCCAAGAGCCTGTCGCTGTTCTCGACCTATACCGATGCGAGTGCGGTCAGCTTGGTGTCGACGGCCGGCGACATCACCCTGCTGAATCAGCCGTCAATCGACGGGCTCACGACGCAATTCAATTCGATGAGGTTCTCGCCTCTGCTGGAGCAGTCCTTCTTGCTGTACCCGGGCACCGTGAATGCCACCGCGCTCACCGGCGATCTGAATGTCGATGGTCTGCTGACCTTGTGGCCCTCACCGACCGGGAACCTCAATTTGCTGGCCGGCCGCAACGTCATGTTCGCCCCGGGTGAAGGGTCGGTGCTGATGTCGGGCCTCGATCCGGGCACGCTCGCAAGTCCAGCCGCGCCGGTGCAATTTCTCACACAGCAATACGCCTTGCTGTTCAGTCCGCCGGCGCCTGGCGTAGCGTACACGCCGATTCATTCCGCGGCATTCACGCCCGACGGCCAAAATGATCCCAACCCGGCGCGCATCGTGGCTTTGAACGGCAACGTCAGCGATGCAATGCTGTCCTATATCCCGAAGCCCGTGCACGTGATCGCGGGTGGGGACATCACTCAATTGACTCTGCGCGCGGACAACATCGCAAGCAGCGACCTCTCGCTCATCTCGGCCGCGGGAAATATTATCTACGCATCACCGCGCGACATTAACGGCATTTTGGTGCCCGAGGGCGGTGAAAGTGTCGTCGTCGAAGGTCCCGGGTCATTGCTGATCGAGGCGGGCGGCAACGTCAACCTCGGTACATCGGTGGGCATCGCCACTGTCGGCAATCTATACAATCCCACGCTTGCGCCGGGGGGTGCGAGCGTGTCGGTGCTGGCGGGCGCGACAGCGGCCAATGCCGACCTCGCGGACTTCATCACCCGCTACCTGGCGAACTCCACGACATACGATTCTCTGCTGATCAACTATGTGCAGGCTCATACGGCTGCACCGGTGACCACGAAGGCCGACGCGCTGTCGATCTTCCAGGGATTCTCCGCGGAGCAGCAGTACCTGCTCTGCGAGCAGATATTCTACGATGAGATTCGCAGCGGCGGCCGTGTCGCCGCCGCGCCGGGCCCCGGCCACGCTGATTACTCGCGCAGCTTTCTGGCGTTATCAACGCTGTTTCCAAACTCCACGACCGCCAGTGGTCCTGATGCCGCGACGACGATTTATCCAGGGTCGCTGAGCCTCTACTTCAGCCAGATCTACACGCTCGACGGTGGCGATATCTCGCTGGTGACGCCGGGTGGCAGCGTGGACGTGGGTCTTGCCACGCCGCCGATCGCGTTCGGTATCACGAAGTCGCCGTCGCAGCTCGGCATCGTTGCGCAGGGCGTTGGCAACGTCAATTCCGTCTCCTACGGCAATTTCCTGGTGAACCAGTCGCGCGTATTCGCAGCTGACGGCGGCGACATCCTGGTGTGGTCCACGGACGGCAATGTCGATGCAGGTCGCGGCGCCAAGACGGCGATCTCGGCGCCGGCCCCGACCATTACGTTCAACGCGCAAGGGCAGGTTCAAACGACCTTCCCGGCAGCGCTTCAGGGCAGCGGTATTCAGGCGCTGGCGACGACGCCGGGCGTTTCACCCGGAGATGTCGACCTGTATGCGCCGCAAGGCGTGGTGAACGCCAGCGATGCGGGCATCGTCGCCGGCAACTTGACCATCGGTGCCACCGCAGTGCTCGGGCGCAATAACATTACGGTCAGTGGCGTTGCGGTCGGCGTGCCGGTGGACACCTCGGGGCTGGGTGCGAGCCTTGCCGGAACCAGTGCCGTGGCGAGCAGCGCGGCGAACGCTGCCATCTCGAGCGCGGATCTGGGGAACAAATCGGATTCCGCGACGCCGCTGGCGGAGAGTGCTCTGGGATACTTGGACGTGTTCGTGATCGGCCTGGGCGAGGAGACTTGCAAACCGGAGGATACCGACTGCCTCAAGCGCCAGAAAGCCAGCCATTAACCGGATGAGGACGCACGCCTTTGGAACCAGGCGCTAGCGACGCAATTCATCGTCGATGAGTGCTGTCATTTGTTCCAGCGTGACCGCCCCGTCGACAAAGCGTCCATTGACGAACGAGGCGGGCGTCGCAGCGATTCCCAATTTCTGACCCGCGGCGACATCGGCCGCCACGGTCGCACTCGCCGCACCGCTGTCCAAACAGTCGTCAAACTGCTTCGCATCCAGACCCAGCCGTCTGGCTTTCTCTTTGAGCGATCCAAGGTCCAGGGAGCTCTGTTCTGCAAATAGAGTGTCGTGCATCTCCCAAAATTTGCCCTGGTTGTTTGCACATGCCGCCGCCTCCGCCGCCTTTTGCGCGCTCGGGTGAATCGAGCTCAAGGGAAAATACTCGTAAACCAGCCGCACTTGAGTGGGATAAGCGGACTGTAGCTGCTTCAGCACCGGCGTAAACCGGCCGCAGTATGGGCATTCAAAGTCCGAGAACTCGACGATGGTCACACGCGCAGCAGCCGGGCCGCGCTGCGGGCCCGAGGCGTCGACCTGCTCGCGCATCGGCTCCAAGTTCACAAACGCCTTGTACTTGGCGCGCAGAGTATCGAGGTACTTGCGGCGCGACTGCTCGTCGGCCTGATTCTGCAGAAAGAGCTTGATTTTCGGCTCAATTTGCGCGAACGACTGGGACATTTGCGCCTTCTGGGAATCATAGAATGCATGCTCCTGGGCGTCGGTCACCGGGGCTGCCTTGGTAGCCGCCGTCAGGGCCGCGGGGGTGGTCTTTCGGGTGGCCGCCTCGAGATCCAATACCCGCTCATCCACCATCTTGCCGAGTTCGGTTTCGATGTACTGTTGACGGGCTCGCATGAACGACAAGTTGAGTTGCTGCAGCTGAGCTTCATGCTCGGCTTGTTGCTTGTCCAGCGTGGGCTGGATGGTCTTTTGCAGCTGCGCATAAGAAATCGCTTCGCGACCCACTTTCGCAACCACCGCATCGCCCGCGGGATCCGCCAGCGCGCCGGCCGCAATCAGGTACGACGACAAGGCCAGCAACCTGCTGATTAGCGGCTTGGTTTGACGGTTCATATTTTTGCGCGCGATTGGATAGGGCCCGCGACTTTACCGATGGCGAATTGCGGATTTATTGCAATTCGAGCCGATTCAGCATGATGCGGCGGTAATTTCCGCCAAACCGCCGGGGACGCCAATGGGCGAGGTCTGGCCAGTGTTTTAGATAACGTCCGCCCGATAGCCACATAACGCCCGCGGTAGGGTCGCAGAATGTGTTAAATCCGTCACGGAAGTGCCACCGCCATGACATGCCCTTAACGTACGATGCAGCGCGTTCTAGTACTACATTTGGCGTCATAGGGAGCGGCAGTGGTAGACCAACGAAAACAAGCGGTATCGATTCGGTTGGGGGAAAGCGATATTCGTAACATCAAACGCATCGCGCAAAGGCTCGGAGTCCGGGACTCCGACATCATCCGGTTCGCGATCAAGTCGACTTTGAGCCGCATTGCTCCGCTGTGTGATCCTGCGATTCGCGGGCGGAATCTGGTGCCGGTCTTGGTCGAATCCGGCGATGAACTGATCCGTTATTTCGAGCTCGACACCTTTCGATTGGAAAGCATCATCAATGGGCAGGCGGAAGAGAGCCGGCAAGTTGATCGCGATGACATTGCCTTGCTGGCGATGAGCGGATTGCGTGAAGAGTACCTGTTGATGCGCCTCAAGGACGGCGAAGCCGACGGTGATGGCGCCGGGGCATCTCTGTCACTGCGCCGTTACCTGTACGACAAGTATGTGTACCGCAATCTGGAACATCGAGCGGATGGCTACGGCATGAACGGAAACGACTGCAAGGATTTGCTTTCGGACGGAAGCGCCCGTGTCCAGGTGGGGCTGTCGGTTGTTCCGACGGCTCAGGCTTTTTGAGGAGAAACACCGTGAAAATGCGACAACTGACGGCGGTACTGATCGTCGCTCTCGGGGCCGCGATTCTACCGCTGGCCGCGGCCCGCGCAGACTCAGCGCCTTACGACGACTCGGTGATTTACGCCGGCGCGGGATTCATGCGTGGAACGCAATCCTTCGCGGATACTTTCAATCTGCAATCGGCGGGAACCCTCACCGTGACCTTGTCAGATGTCGCGTGGCCTGTACCACTGGCCAGTCTCAATCTCGTGTTGAACTCGAGCGATGGGATCCTGGGGCCCGTAATGGGGGGCAACAGCACCTCGACGTTCAACATCGCGGCGGGGGGCGACGTCACGGCGCATTTGTTTGGGACTGCGCAGGGACCCCTCGATGCGGGCGTGTATTCGATGATCATCTCGTTTCAACCTTCGGCCACCACCGTGCCGCTGCCCACATCGGTCGTGCTGTTGTTGTCCGGTCTAGGCCTGCTGCTGTGGCAGCGTCGTGCGCGCGTTGTAGCGTAAGGCCGCCAGTCTGATGATGGTTTGACGTAACGCGTTTGCGTCTGAAATACGTTTGTCTTTTCGCCGTCCACACTTGCAATGAAACTCTCACATACCGCCCTTACACTTCCCCGATACCAATCCAATCTCTAAAAATTGCTGCGCTGCAAGAAGTGGTGGGGTTCCTGATGAGGCTTGTGGTCCATCTGCTCGGGGTGTCGGTCCTGTTCGGTGCAACTGCGCTTGCCGCAGAGGTGTCCCCCACGGACAGCTACAAATTGCAGCCCGGCGATGTGCTGCAGGTTGTTGTCTGGAAGGAGACCGACCTCCAAAGCGAGGTACTCGTTCGTCCGGACGGCGGCATTTCCTTTGCCTTGGCCGGCGACTTGACGGCGGCCGGGCTGACCACCGATGAATTGCGCCAGCAGCTGGAAACCCGGGTGCGCAAGCTGATACCGGGCGCAGTGGTCACGGTGTCAGTGAAGGCGGCCACCGGCAACCGGGTATTCGTGATCGGGAAGGTGAACCGTCCCGGCGACTTTCCCTTGAGCCGCCCAATCGATGTCATGCAGGCGATCAGCCTCGCCGGCGGCGTCACGCCATTTGCCAGTCCCGACCGCATCAGAGTTCTGCATCGCGACGGTTTGCAGCAGCATTCCGTTCGTTTCCGGTACAACGAAGTCGCCAAAGGGCGCAACCTCGAGCAAAACGTTCTGTTGCAAAGTGGGGATACGGTAATCGTGCCGTGAAGGCACCGTTACTCATTTACATGAGCGCAGTTCTATCATTCATCACAGGTCGCGCATCGGCGGAACCCTGGAGCATCGAGCCGCGCTTGGGCGCCACCGCCGGATACGATTCGAACCCGGCACTGCGCGAATTCGATCCGTCTTCCGAGACACATGTCGCCGCGCTATTCACCTTGCCGTTGCGCTATGACGGGGATGGTGTCGTGTTTCTTTTGTCGACCAGCGGACGCATCAGCAATAGTCCGGGATTCTCCTCACTGGCATCCAACTATTTCCATTTGGACTCGAGCTGGCAGCTCACCGATGAGCTGGGATCCACCACCGTTCAGGGAGAGCTGTCGCGAGATACTTCGCTGTATCACGTCGGCGGTTTGGTCAACGGCGTGGGCGTGCGGCGCGACATCGGCTCGGCCGCGGGTGATTGGACCCGCTTTTTGACCGAACGCACCCAGCTGCAGCTGGACGCGAGTTGGAGCCGCGTCAATTACGATCAGCCGCCCGGCGAAACGTCGCTCGTCGACTACAAATATTGGAGCGCCGGACCGACCATCGCATTTGCGTCGAGCGAACTTAACACGTTCAAAATTTTAAGCAGCTTCGGTCAATATCAGTCGCAGAATGGGATTACCGAGTCCAAATCGGTGAACGCACAGTTGGGATTCGTACGGCAACTGAACGAGTTGTGGTCCTTATCGATAACGGGCGGCTACTCGCACTCGACCAACAGCGAAAAGTATTATTACGGCCCCTACTACCTGGGCACCATTTCGTCCGATGAAAACGGGGGTGTCTACGCCGCCACCTTGGTGCGCAAAGGCGAGCAGTTCACATTCAGCGGCGGCGTGTCGCAATCGCTGCAGCCGACGGGGTTCGCATACCTGACGCTGCAAGACAGTCTCAATCTCAGCGCGGCTTATATCAAGTCCGAGCGCTGGGATTTCTCGCTGGGCGTTGCCTGGCAAAAAATCCACATTCCGTACTTGAGCGGCGAGCAGAACGATGTGCGTTACCTGAACGGACAGCTGACAGCGAACTGGCATTGGACGGAGCACTGGATTGTCGCCATGCACGTGACCCGGATCGCCGAGCAAATCACTCCGCCGCCCTCCAGTGCCGCATCAAACGGCGTGAGCGTGGACATCGTGCGCCAATTTCTGCGCCACGATCTCTAAAATGAGCACCCCCGCAGCAATCATGATGCCCGCGCCGACGGCCGATCTGCGTGAGAAATTCCGCGGCTATTGGCGCCGCCGCGGCACCTTCATCCTGGTCGCCGGGATTCTGACGGCCTTGACCGTAGCTCTCGCGCTGCTGCTGCCGCCCACCTACATGGCGGGCGCCACGATCTTGATCGAGCAGCAGGAAATCCCCCAGGAACTCGTGCGTTCGGCCGTCACCTCCTTTGCCGACCAACGCGTGCAAGTGATCAGTCAAAGGGTCATGACCACGCAGAATCTGTTGGGGCTGATCGAACGCTACAACCTGTATCCGGACATCCGCCTGACCAAGCCGCGCGAAGTATTGCTGCTCAAAATGCGCGACGACATTTCCATGAAAATGATCAGCGCGGACGTGATCGACCCGCGCAGCGGACGGCCGACGCAGGCCACGATCGCGTTCAGCGTTTCCTACAAGAGCCATTCGCCCGAACTGGCGCTGAAGGTGGCGAACGATTTGACGTCCCTCTATCTGAACGAGAACGTGACTTCCCGCACCCAGCTGGCGGCACAAACTTCGGCGTTCTTCACGGACGAGGCGGCGCGGCTGCAGACGCGGATTCTGGAGCTGGACAAGCAGCTGTCCGATTTCAAGCAAAAGAATCAGGACAAGCTTCCGGAACTGACCCAGCTCAACCTTCAGGTGAGCGAACGCACCGAACTGGACCTGCGGGACGCGGAAAACCGCATCGCTGCATTGGATTCCCAGAAGGTGCTGCTCGAGGCCCAGCTGGCCCAGATCAATCCCACGATGCAGGTGTTCTCCGATACCGGATTGCGCGTCATGAGCGCGGAGGATCGCCTGAAGGCGCTCAAGTCGCAGCTGGCCGGACTCAAAGCGCGCTACGCGCCGGATCATCCGGATGTCATCAATACCGAGCGCGAGGTGGAAGGCCTGGAGAAGGAAGTGAAGGCCGACGATGGCACCAGCGATCTGGCCCGCCAATTGGACGCGGCCAAGGCCGAGCTGGCCCGCGCGCAGGAGAAATACGCGCCGGATCACCCCGACGTGGTTCGTTTGAGCCATGTTGTAGAGGAGTTGCAAAAGGACGTGGCGGCCGCGCCGGCCGTGAACGGGGCCTGGGCCAAGGAACGAGCGCACGCCGATAATCCGGCCTACATTCAAGTAAAAGGCCAACTCGATTCGGTTGGCGTCGAGCGCGAGAGCGCCGTCAAAAAGCGCGATGAGCTGCGCGCCAAGCTCGACGAGTACGAGAGGCGCGTTGCGCAGGAGCCGGCGGTGGAGCGGCAATATCGCGAACTGGCGCGCGATCTGGACGGCGCACAGCTCAAATATCAGGAAATGCGCTCCAAACAATCGGAAGTGCAGGTATCGCAAAATCTGGAGACCGAGCACAAGGGCGAACGCTTTACCATGATCGAGCCGCCGCTGCCGCCGGAAAAACCGATCAGTCCGAATCGAATGCTCATCCTGGCGATGGGATTGGTCTTGAGTCTCGGGGCCGGAGCCGGCGCCGCGGTTCTGCGCGACAATCTCGACGCCTCGGTGCGCGGCGTTGCGGATATGCGTGCCCTGCTGCGGGTACCGCCGCTTGCGGCGATTCCGGTGATCGTCACGCGGGCCGAGGCGAAAAGACACCGCAGCAGGGTGCGTAACTCCTGGCTGGGCGCCTTCGCTGGCGTGATCACCTTGTGCGTGGCAGTGCACTTCTTCGTGCGCCCCCTGGATGTGGTCTGGCTCAGCCTCGCGCGCCGGTTCGGGATGTAGCCGTGGATCGCATCCGCAAGGCACTCGACCTGGCGCGGCAGGAACGTGATCGCGGCTTCGAGCGCGCCGCCGAGGAAGCGCCGCAATTGGAGGCAAAATCGGCTGCGCGATTGCCCGCGGCGATCGAGTACACGAGAACCAAGGCGTTTTCCCCTTCCGACGAATTGCTCGAGGCCAACCGCATCGTCGGCGCCTCGACTCCCGGCGTGGCTGCGTCGGCGTTTCGCATGTTGCGCACGCAGGTGTTGCAACGCATGGTCGACAATCACTGGCGGTCGCTCGCGATCTTCAGTCCCTGCCGGGATGAGGGCAAAACCACGACGGCCATCAATCTGGCGGTCAACCTTGCCAACGATCACCTGCATACCGTGCTGTTGGTGGAATTCGATCTCAAGCGCCCGACCATGGCGGCCATGCTCGGCATCAGCCCGGCCAAAGGCAGCGATGACCTGTTGCGCGGCGAGGCCCGCGTGGAGGAGTGCCTGTATCATCCGCAAGGATTCGACCGCCTGGTTTTGATGCCGGCCCGGGCCGCGATGGAAAGCTCCTCGGAAGCGCTGGCCGGCCGGCGCGGGCGTGAATTGGTGGCAGAATTGCGCGGCCGCTATCCGGATCGGATCCTGCTGTTCGATTTGCCGCCCATCCTCGAGGCGGATGACGCGCTGGCATTCGCACCATTGATCGAATGCGGCCTGGTGGTTGTCGCCGAAGGATCGACCCGCCGCGAGGATTTGTTGCGGTGCATGGAGTTGCTGCAGAAGACGCCGATTGTCGGCACGGTGTTGAATCGAGCGACGGACGCCGCGTCGGCGTACGGCTAGCGAGCAAAAAAATGTACCTGCGCTACTTCAATTTCAAGTCGAAGCCGTTTGCGATGAATCCCGATCCGGCGTTCCTATTCCATTCGGAGCAGCATTCGAAGGCGTTGACCATGCTGGAATACGCGATGGAGTCGCAGGCCGCATTTTGCGTGCTCACCGGCGACATCGGATCGGGCAAGACAACCCTGGTTCGCCATCTGGTGCGTACCTTGGGCGAGCGAGTGACCGTGGGGTTGATCAGCAATACGCACGAGAATTTCCGCTCCATTCATCCCTGGGCGCTGTCCGCCTTGGGGATCACGGCGCGCGATAATTCCGACATCGCGCAATACGAGGCCTTGACCGAGTTCTTCATTCGCGAGTACGGGAAGGGCCGGCGCACGCTGCTGATATTCGATGAAGCGCAAAATCTATCGATCCAAACCCTGGAAGAACTGCGGTTATTGTCGAACCTGAACTCGGAGGAAGACGTGGCCCTGCAGACATTACTGGTTGGCCAACCCGAGCTGCGTGTGAAGATGGGGCGGCCGGAGCTCAACCAGTTCTCGCAGCGGGTGGCGGTGGATTTCCATCTGAATTCTCTGGCGTCCTTTGAGACGGAGGCCTACATCCGTCATCGATTGAGAATTGCCGGGGGCAGCGATGCGATATTTCAGCCCACGGCGATCACCTACATTCACAGGCTGACCGGCGGCGTCCCGCGCCTGGTCAATCGATTGTGCGATCTGTCGTTGGTCTACGCGTTCGCAGAACGCTGCGAGCGCATCAATGCCGCGCTGGTGGCGGAGGTGCTGCGCGACCGCAAGATGCGCCAGCGGGCCGATGTGCCGACCGACGTGATTCCCGTCGCGCCGACCGTCATCGAACCGGTTCGGGCGCCATCCAGCGATGACGGATTGCGTCGCGGGCACGCTTAAGCTTTGTGGTCCCGATTCGTCGCTGCTCTGGCCGGCGCGCTGTTGGCCGGCCATGCAGATCCTGAGGGCTTGAGCGCCGCGCGATTGGGTGTTCTTTACAATCTGGATGATGCGACCAGCCGGCAGATCGCCCTCTACTATGCCGCGCAGCGGAAGGTCCCTGCCGAAAATGTCTTCGGTATTCATCTGCCGGACCTCAGGGTTATGACGCCCGAAGCGTTTGCGCCTTTGCGCACACAGGTATTGGATGAATTGCCGGCTGCGGTGCAATCCCTGGTGCTGGTCTGGTCGCGGCCCTATGCGGTCGGCTGCATGTCGATCACCTCGGCGTTCGCCGCCGGCTACCGCGCGGCGTTTTGCGAATCCGGATGCAGCCGTGGGCCGGCGAATCCCTTGTTCAAGAGCGACGGCTGGCTGCCCGCCGATACGGTGGGGTGGTGGCCGGCGATGCTGCTGCCGAGCGGCGGTCCTGCTGTTGCGCGCGCCTTGATTCAGCGAGGCATGGCAGCGGACGCGACCCAGCCGCCGGGGACCCTGTACTTGATTCGCACCGCGGACGAGGCGCGCAATGTTCGGGCAGCCACTTACCCTGATGTAGAGGTCCTGCTCGATCGGCGGATTAGAATCGAGCAGAAATCGGCGCCGATTCGTGGTGAGATCCACGATGTGATCGGATACTTCACGGGTGCCTTGCAAGTGCCCGAGCTGCCGCTGCTGCATTTTCGACCCGGCGCGCTCGCCGATCACCTGACCTCGAGCGGCGGCGTTCTCGAGGGTGGAAGCCAGATGCCGGCGCTGTCCTGGATCGTGCAGGGCGCGACCGCATCCTACGGCGCCGTATCCGAGCCCTGCAATTTCCTGGAAAAATTTCCCGATATCGCCACCTTGTTCGAGCACTACACGCGCGGCGAGACCGCGCTCGAGGCCTACTGGAAAAGCGTCGCCATACCCGGCCAGGGGCTCTTTATCGGGGAGCCTTTGAGCCGGCCTTACGCGGCGGGTCGTCAGTGATGGCCATGCTGCGTCCCAAAAGGCCGCCGAAGATCGTCGTGGTGAACCGGTATTACCATCCCGACCAATCGGCCAGCAGTCAGCTGCTGACCGATCTTACGCGGGCGCTGTCGCGCGCCGGCTTTGATATGCACGTGATTTGCTCGCGTCAGCGCTACGACGATCCGAATGCGAGGCTCCCCGCGCAGGAATACGTTGACGGCGTCGCGGTCCACCGCGTCTGGACCAGCCGCTTCGGCCGCGCGAAGCTGCTGGGGCGAGCTCTAGACTATGCGAGCTTTTACGCTTCGAGCTGGTTTACGATGTTGCGCCTATTGCGCCGCGGCGACATCGCGGTCGCAAAAACCGATCCGCCGCTGCTGTCGATCGTCGCCATGGCGGCGGCCAAGCTCAAAGGCGCGCAGCTGATCAACTGGCTGCAGGATGTTTTTCCGGAAGTGGCCTCCGTGCTGGGAGCCAATCCCCTGCCGCGGCCGTTGAACGCGCTGCTGCGCCGCCTGAGAGACCGGTCGCTGCGCGCCGCCAGGCTCAACATCGTGCTGGGTCAGCGCATGCGCGAGCGCTTGCTGCAATTGGGAATTGCGGCGGACAAAATACGAATTATCGAGAATTGGGCTGAGACCGACGTCGGTCCGCCCAAGGCCGTTGCGCAAAGCGCGTTGCGCGCGAGAATCAATGTATCGGACAAATTCGTCGTCGGATATTCCGGAAACCTGGGCAGAGCGCACGAGTTTCAGACTGTGCTCGAGGCGGCGCAAATTTTGCACAATGATCCGGACATCGTGTTCTTGATGGTCGGAGGCGGCGCGGCGATGACGCAACTGGCGCAGGTGGTGGAAGAGCGCAAGCTCGAGAACTTCCGATTCCTGCCTTATCAACCCCGAGAGTCGCTTGCGGATGCGCTGGCGGCGGCCGACGTGCACTGGGTCAGCCTGATTCCGGCGCTGGAAGGATTGATCGTGCCCAGCAAATTCTACGGTATTCTCGCGGCCGCGCGGCCGGTGATATTCATCGGCGACCGCGATGGCGAAATCGCCCGGGAAATCGCGGCGTGCGCTTGCGGCGCAACAGTGGCGAGGGCGGCTGCGCACGACCTGGTTCGATTGCTGCTCGACTGGAAAGCCGATCCCGATCGGCGCGAGCGCATGGGCCGGCGCGGCTACGAGTGCTACCAAGAGCGCTTCTGCGCCGCCCGGGCGTTCGCCGCCTGGATCGAAATTCTCACACCATCAAACCGCGCTGCCGGCGCTTCAACTCCCGCACTTTCGCGTCAATGAGAAACTCGTAAATCGCCCGCATGCGGGTGAATTCGAATCCCGCCCGGCCGTCCAGCAGCCCGAGGCGGATAACATATAGATACAGGAACACGATCAGAGGCCGCGCCGGCAGCTTATAGAGCAGCTGCTTCAGAGCCTTGCGGCGCGCGACCGGATCGGTGCTGAAAAAATTGCGCGATTCGAGCGGGTCGCCTTGCTGTGCGGCCTTGGCAATGGCCTCCATGCTGGAATAGCGATTGTGCCGTTCGACCCAGAACGCAATCCCCTTATTGAACGGATAATGATGCAGATGCGAGTCAAGATTCTCGATGCGGCCATCCGCGATGTATTCCTCATTGACTTCCCGTTCCACATGGGCCCGGCCAAGGCGTACCAAGCGGCCGAACCAGGTGGGGTAGCCGCTGGCGCGTTTGAGCCATCGGCCGAGAAAAAAATCCTTGCGGCGCATGCGAAATATGGCGACCTCGGGACCGGCGCTCGCCACACGCGCGGTCGCCTCGGCTGCCAGATCCTCCGGCACGCGCTCATCGGCGTCCACCATGAGCACCCACGGATATTTGTAGCTCACCGTGGTGAGCGCAGCGTTGCGCTGCGCGGCGTAATTGTCGAAAGCCCGCTCGACGACCCGGGCACCCATGGCCTGCGCGATTTCACGGGTGCGATCCTGGCTCAAGGAATCAAATACGACGATGTCGTCCGACCAGCGGCACGAGGCGATGCACTCGGCCAGGTTGGCTTCCTCATTGAGGGTCAGAATCAGGATCGACACCAAGTTCATGCGGCTTGCGCGCCCGAGATCTCGAAGATTTTGGCGGTCCGTTCGACAAAACGGGAAAAGGTGAACTCACCGCCGCCAATGACGGTCGAGCGTCCGGCTTGCCGCAGGCGCTCGCGAAGCGGCGTATCGGCGCCGATGCGTTCGATGGCCTGCTTGACGGCAATCGAGTCGCCGAATCGCACGAGAAGGCCTGTTTCCCCGTCCCGCACCACGTCGAGCGCGCCTTTTTCCGCGGCCGCGATCACGGGTGCGCCGAAGTACATCGCTTCCAAAAATACGATGCCGAAGCCTTCCTTGCCGCTTGGCAGGACGAAGGCCTCGCATTGTTGATACAGATTGATGAGCTCATCGTCGCCGATGCCGGCCAGGATACGGACCCGATGCTGCACTCCGCAGCGGCGCGCAACGGTTTGCAGGAAATTCACATCATTGCCGTGGCCGACGACGATGTATTCCAATGAGGCATCTTCAAGCATGCTCAGCGCCTCGATCACCGTGACCACGCCCTTGTAGCGATCGCTCTTCTGGAGCCTGGCCACCGATAAAATGAATCGCCGCGGTAGGTCGCGCGATAACGGCATGTGCTGCACCTGAGCCCAGGTTTCGCCGAGAGCGTTGGGGAAAATCCGCAGCCGTTCTGGCTCGAGCGAGGGGACCTGCTCCAGCATGCGGCGCCGCGTGTAGTCGCTCACGCACAAGATAGTCGACACGCGCCGCATGGCGTGGCGGCGGCCGGGTCCGATTCCGTACCAAACCTCAATACCGTGCGCGATGAGCAAGGTACGTGTCCGCGCAAGGAATTTGGCGGCCAGCGCCGCCACGGTCATCGACAGGAGATTGACATGGCCTATCACGACCCAGTCGTAGTGGCGCCGCCACAGCGCGCTGGCCGTCGCGGCCGCAAATCTCCGGCGATTTCCTTGAAAGCCGGTTACCTGAACATTTCGCAGCGGTGCGTGGCGTGCGATGGACGCAGCGGAATCCTGCATGGAGAGCACATCGCATTGCAGGTTGAGTTCGGTCAGCGCGGCCAAAAAGGTTTGATTGAAGCGCTGGATTCCGCCGTTCGCGAAAACCTCCGTGAACAGCAGCAATACGCGCGGCGCTGGATCGGCCGGGCTCATCACGCCACGGCGCGATAGGAGATCGAGGGCAGCGATTGGCGGGCGCCGTGTTTTTGCACGAAACACAGCAGCATCAGCACGCTCCACAGCAAGGGATGCGCCTCGCGCTGCACCGGTCCGTTGCGCATCCAGCAGGGCGCGCACCCGCGACTTGTTCAGCGGTAGCTTGGACATCAACGTATCGTCGTAAATCAAATCATGCGCCCAACCGCGCAATGGTCCGCGCAACCAGTCGGCGATGGGCACTCCAAAACCCATTTTTTTGCGGTACACATGCGAGGCCGGCAGATGCTGGCAGAGCACCTTCTTCAATAAATACTTGGTCACGCCGCCGCGCAGCTTGTATTCGTGGGGCAAGCGCATGGCCCATTCCACCAGCCGATAGTCGGTCATGGGACAGCGGGCCTCGAGCGAGAAGGCCATGGTGGCGACGTCGACTTTCTGCAGAAACAATTCGGGCAGGGTGAGCCCGGCATCCAGTCTCATGCCGGTTTCGGCGCCGGAGAGGTCGACCGCGAAGCCTGCGGCGAATTGTTCGAACCAATCATCCGAACTCGACGTGGAGCGCAACAACTCATCGTCCACGAGCGTCGGATAGTCCTTGCCGACGCTGCGCAAATAGTTGAACAGACTCACCGTGTCGCTGCAGCGGATCGCGCCGGCGAAGAGCTTGGCGCGGTGCGCGGGCAGGGAGCCCATGATGCCTCCGAGCATCCGCTTGATCGATGCGCGCCAGCGGGTAACGGCTTGCAGCCTGTTCATCAATGGGTAGTAATGATACCCGCCGAATAGCTCATCCGCGCCGTCTCCGGTGAGCGCGACGGTTACGTGCCGGCGCGCCAGTCTCGCCAGGGCCATGGTCGGAAAGGCCGAGCTATCGGCGAACGGCTCGTCATATTCATCGATGTAGGCGGGCAGAAGCTCGAGCAGGCTGTTGACGTCCAGAGTCTCGTGAACGTGGTCCACGCCCAATCGTGCCGCGGCCGCCGCCGCAGCCGGTCCTTCGTCGAATTCGGCTTCGTTGAAAGCAATGGTGAAAGTTCTGGGATGTTCGACGCCCGCGTCTTTCATGGCCGCGACCACCAAGGCGCTGTCCACGCCGCCGGACAAAAAAGCACCGAGCGGCACATCGCTCATCAGGCGCACCCTGACTGCGTCGCGAATCAGAGCGCCGAGTTCCTCGACCAATTCGCCTTCGGAGCGGTTGCGCATCGAGGGATCCGGAGCGATGCAGCGAAAATCCCAATAGCGCACGATGCGGGCACCGCGCGCATCGACCAGTGCATAGTGTCCGGGCGCCAGCTTACGCATGTCGTTGTGGAACGATAGCGTCGCCGGGACATAACCCAGTTCCAAGTACACGCGCAAGGCTTCGGGGTTGAAGCCCAGCACATCGTGCTCAAGCAATTGCGCCAGCGCACCGGGCCGCGACGCGAATGCAAAACATCCATTGTTCTGCCAGTAGTACAACGGCTTGACGCCCATCCGATCGCGGGCGAGAAACAGCCTGCGTTCCAATCGATCCCAGATGGCGATGGCGAACATGCCGTTGATGTGCCTGAGGCAGTCCGGCCCCCAGCTGCGGTAGGCCTCGAGCAGGGTCTCGGTGTCGGAATTTCCGAGCCAACCGTTGCGCGGAGCAAGTCGCGGCCGAAGTTCGCGATGGTTGTATATTTCGCCGTTGAAAACGATGACGTAGCGCTTGTCCGATGACTCCATCGGCTGGTGGCCGGCGGCGGACAAATCGACGATGGACAAGCGTCGATGTCCAAGACGCAATACGGCGTCGTGCCAAACGCCCCAGTCATCAGGACCGCGGCGCGTCAGCCTATCGAGCGCTTCCATGAAGGAGGCTGATTCGGGTGCAATTCCCGCAGGGTTGAAAAAGCCCAGAATTCCACACATAGCTCAAGATTATTGCAGGGTCATGTTACGGATGCGTGATACCGAAAAAGCGCGCGCCGCATTGGTACGTGAGAAACTGCCGCTCCGCCCCTACGAAGGATTGGTGCCATGTCGGGCTATTTTGAAACGCTGCGCGATGAAATCGAGCCCCTGGTTCCCGCAACCTTGTCGTTGGTCATGGACGTCGGCTGCGGTGCGGGAGTGACCTCGCGCTGGCTGAAGCAAATCCGACCGAACATAACGACGGTTGGGGTCGAAATCGACGAGTCGATTGCCGCGACTGCTGCCAAAGTTGTCGATACCGTGCTGGTCGTCGACCTTGAAAAGGGACTCGGCCCGCTGCGCAGTTACGCCGGCCGCGTGGACCTGCTGCTGTTGATGGATGTGCTCGAGCATCTGCGTGATCCTTGGACACGACTGACGGAATTTCGCGATTTGTTGACCCCATCGGGAGTGGTCATCGCCAGCATCCCCAATGTGCGCAATCTCAAGGTGTTGCGCCCGCTGTTGCTGAAAGGCCAGTGGCAGTACCAGAGCTCCGGCATATTGGACCGCACGCATTTGCGTTTTTTCACGCGCGGCACGGTGCTGGAACTCTTTGCCGGCGCGGGATACGAGATCCAAAAACTGACGTTCACCGGGCCGCTGCAAGCGAGCCGAATCAAGTCGCTCGCGGGAGGATTGGCGTACGTCGGAAACAAAATGCTCGGGGGATTATTGAGAGATTTCCTTGCGCACCAGTACGTGGTACGTGCCGTGCCGCGCAGCACCGCGGCGCTCCCCTAAATCCACCAAGCCGGCGCCACTCGTCTGGCGATGGCGCGCATACCGTTGACGATCAACTGGGACGGATGAGTATAGGAGCGATCGCGATGAGCCGGGAATCCGACCGGAGATACGTTGCACGGGAATCGAAAAATTACCTTGTGCGATTTCGACAGCGCCGCAAGTTTTCTATAGTAGATCGCTTCCATGTGCGACTCCGCCGCCGTGTTCAATTCGCGATAGCAGTCCTGCAGGTATGCCGAATAGAAATCATGCGCGAACAATATGATGGGCGTGGTGACATAAGGACGTTCGAGCCGCTTGCGCAGCGTCTGCCACGCGCGCGCATCCGCGATCGCATCAAAGTCGGCGGGCAGACGATCCAAAAGTTTGCCGAGATTCGGGAATTTGAAGCGCCCGGATGTCTTGATCATGTGTGTGGTGGAGTTTCGCAGCCGGCTTTGCTGCAGTCCCAGATCGAGCATTCGCAACTCGGCATAACCATAGTGACCGCCGGGCGGGTACCAGTTGCAGTTCAGGCCGGCGAACTCCACGTTCTTCCCGAGCGTATTTTCCCGTTCTGCAATTCCCCGCAGGGCATCGAGCGGATAACCGGAATTCTCGATGAACAAAATGTTTCGTACGCGCTTGTCGGGGTACTGCAGCCAGAAGCGCAGCGCGCTTTTGTAGTCCTCGAGGCGAATGATCGGGTCGGCGCGGTGCAGGCGATACTCGCCCTGGCTCGGATCCACGCACGCCGTCATCACCAACAGATAGCGATCCACATCAAGCATGTAGCCTGCCAACCGAAAGATTCGGCACAGACAATAAAAACATCATCGTGTGACGTCGCAATGACCGACCCCCCAAGCCCCCGAAATATAGAAGCATTGAATATCATAGAGTTTTGGCGGCGCTTGCGCGGCGGATCAGCCGTGATTGTGCGAAGGCTCTGGCCGGCGCTCGCCTTGAGCTGCCTCTGGAACACGAACGCGGACGCCATGGCGCCACGCCTCTACAGCAGCGCTGCCTACCAAAGTCCGGTGCGCGGCGATCCTGACGATTTGTTGATCCTGGCGGGAGACGCGTTAGATGCCGACCTCGTCGTCGTCTATCAGGCCTATGAATCCTCCGGGATTCCCGAAGAACCGAAACAGGTTCCCTCCGATTCATCGGCACTGCGCGGCGTTGCGCCGATCGTCGGTACAGCGGGATTACCCTATCAGCTGATGGTACGACTGCCCGCAGTCATGCTGGAACACCGCCCGTATCGCATCTGGGTCAAAGGCCCGAACGATGAATGGAGCAACGGCGTCAGCATCAATGACAGCCGTCCACTGTGGTTCTCGCCCAGCGAGGCTTATTCTACCGGGCCTTTGGCGAATCTGCCGCGCTACATCAAGCTCGTCGGGCGCAATCTGCTGGGCCTCGGTGGCGCAGTCCGCGCGGTTCGCCTGGTAGGCCCAAAGCGATATGAACTGCGCAGCCCGACCGGCGAATCGGACGCACGAGTGCCCCAGGATTTTGTCCTCGAGCGGCTGCTCCCGAAGTCCCTGACGCCGGGGCAGTACCGCGTGGAACTCCAGACCAGCGAGACGACCTGGATCGCGATTCCCGAACAGTCCTTCACCGTTCACGCCGATCCAAACCCAGCGCGCGAATTCGACATTTCCGTCGCCGCCTACGGACAGTGCCGGCCCGACGATGGGCAGGACGACACGGGTTGCGTCGCGAAAGCCATCGAGGCTGCGCGCAGCGCCGGCGGAGGCGCGGTTGTCTTTGGGCGCGGCACCTGGAATCTCGCACCCGGTGTTCTCATCGTGCCTCCGTCAGTGGAGATTCGCGGCCGCGGCGACGCCGTCACGCGAGTGGTGCGTTCAGGTAAGCCACGTGCGTCGGCTGAAAATGCCGAGTTCGTGCTGTTCGGTCACAATGTCGTGAGCGGCATTACTTTTGCCGACGCAGAGACTTCCAGTCCGCACAGCGATGTCCGGCCGATTCTGCAAATCGGACGCCGCTATAACACCGATGCCCAGCCGCAGACGGAATCCATGCCTGCCTCCGATGTCATCATCACCAGGAATGTCTTTGATAGAACGGACGGGGCGATCGTCGATGGCGGCAATCCCATGCAGCGTCTGTACATCACGTACAACCAGTTCGGAGACTATCGGCTGGGACTGAATCTCGGCGGCAATCGCTACAACGTGCACCGCCGTTTCGGAATACGCGATGCGGTGATCGCGCACAACCGCTTCGCGCCGGGGAGCTATCTCAACGTCGAAATCGGACAAGGGGCGATTGCCAGCGAAATGGGCGCCTCGCAACGCGTGGATTTCAGCTCAAATGCGGCCAACGGCGCAAACCGCGAGTATTTGTATTCGAAAGATGATGCGCCCGGATGGCGGGCGGCGTTTTTTTGGCACTTGAACGACAATAACGAGATGCTTCTCATCTCGGACAATTCCGTTACTTGCAGCGGTGATAAGGACGGTGATGGTGAGGCGATCGCCCTCGATAACAACGCGAATACCTTTGGGCTATCGCACAGCGGGTTGGTGTTGCGCGCAACCGGAGTCTCTGTCAGCGTCGCCGGGCCGCTCAAAGCCACTCAGAACAATCGCGCCGTGGATGTCGACAGATACTATGTTGGGCACTGGATACGAATCGATACGGGTCCGGGGATCGGCCAGTCGCGCCGTATCGTGGCGATCCGCCGCGGCGGCGCATCGGCGGATGTGACATTCGATGTCGATCCGCCGTGGGACGTGGCACCCAAGCCGAACGTCTCGACAGTGAGCGTCGCGCGCGAGTACTGGCAAACGATGATCATCGGCAATACCGTCGATCAGCGTAAGCCGTTATGCCTCAAAAGCAATCGCACCCGTCCGAAAGGGGGGAACATTACCGTGTGGGCGCAAAGCGCCGACACCGTGGTTGAGGGTAATCGTCAGTTTGATACCGATGGCATCGTTTTTCAGCAAGGATACGGCGCGGATGACGCGACCTGCGCGGATTGCCGCACCTGGACGGCGATCCCTTCATTTCTGGAGGTCAGAGACAATTTGATCGACGGCGAATACGACTGGAATTCAGCGTGCAGCTTGTCCGGAATCATGGGCTCCTATGCCGCGTCGCCCAGCCCGCATGAGCCCCTGCCGCTTCTCAGCTTCGGCGTGTCGATAGCGCACAATCGGATTGCAGGCGCCGATGGTTTGAATGGGGGCGCCATCAGCATCGTGCCCACTTGGTTCACCGGTCCGCCGGGATATGCCAGACCGCTCTTGGAAGGGTTGTCGATACATCACAACGAGATTCGCAACATTGCCGGAACTCCGCCGCAGGCAGCCTGCGGTTACGTTCAGGACGGGCGCTACGGCATTGCTTTGCAGGGCGAGCGACAAATAGAGGGTACCGTGCTGTATGCGAACACCTGCGAGAATGTGACGAATCCCCTGCGCGATCGCGCCTCGCGCACGCAGCGCGCTTGCGGCGCCCATGAGACGAATAGCTGCGAATGCGCCTTCGGAAATGCAAGCCGGTAGGATTTCATCAATCCGTGCGGCGGTTGCGGCGTCAGGACATCAAATTCGGGAATCTTTGCAAGGCGGCGGACGGCGACGTATGCAGCGCATCCGCGCTGGAACCAGCCGTGCCGTCGGCCGGCCGGTCCGCACGTCTGGCAAGCAACAGGTGCAAACCTCCGATCAACAACACCGAGCGCAGCCAAAGCGCGTACTGCAATTCGATCTGGCCCTCACTGCGTACAGCCAATAAATAAAAGGTCACCATCAAAACGAGCACGCGCGTCACGGATACGCGGACCGAGGGATCGAACCGCGCGCTGACATAGCCTAGCAGCGCACCCGATAGCGCCATGCCGAAAATAACGCCGACAATGCCGAAGTTCCAATACCATTCGCCGAGGTGCGACGGGGAAATGAAAGTGTCAGGATCGGCTGAAATGTGGAATTCCCTGTTCAACTGCTGCGCCGAGTTGCCGCCTGCCTTTTCCCAAAAGACTCTTGGCAGGAAAACATACAGCAGAGGCTGCAATGTTTCGCCCAACCGGTACGGATGTCCAGACTCGATGCCATTGATGATGAGATTGACGTTCCCCTTGACCGACGCACGCTGCAGGATGGTTTCTGATCGTTGTTCGCCGTACTTGCCCCCTCGAACTGCGTCGCTCTCCTCGAGCGTTCGAGCCAGGATGTCCAAGGTGCGCGGCAGCGCCTCGAGCCTCGTCAGCCCGAGTTCCTCCGCCATGACCACACGCTTGGCGCTCATTATCGGAAACGTCAGCGCTATTGCTATCGTGGCCGTGACGACCCACCGCAAAGGCAATTTTCCAACCACCAAGAACCGCGTCAACAGCGCGATCACCGGAGCGCTGATGGCAACTTCCTTCGTATCCACAACCCAACCGAGCATGAACTGGATGATAAAGATACCGAGCAGCAGCGGCGTCCCCATCCGGCTGCTCGACCTGGCCCACCAATAGGCCAGGATGATGATGCCGAGCGGACCGGCGTAATTTTCGACCAGGATGAGACCCGTGGCTTTCCAGATTCCGAGCTTGGTCAGGCCGCTCGCCACGGACACCGAAGTGTTTTCGGGCTGGACCACGAAGTCGTGGTACAAGGTTGCGGCCATGGCGGCAGCCCAAAACAGAAGGCCGATGGGTACGAGTAAACCTTTGGGCCAATCCATTGGAAAAACGGCGCGGTCGCGGCTCCTCGTAATACGCGCAGCGGCGTGAAAGCCGGCAACTTGCATCAAAGCGCCCAGCCACAGAACCAGTTCGGTGCGGCCAAGCGCGCCCTGATCTCCCAAAGCGTTCGCGGGCGGCTTCAGCATCGAGGCTGCATCAAGGGCGCCGAATTCTATGAAATAGACCGCCATGGTCACGCCCAGCATCGAAAAGGCCCCGTTGAGCCGATCAATGAAGGGCAGCGGACTCGAGCAAATCGCAAATAGCACCGCGACATACGGAAGCTGTGCGAGACTGCCGCCGCCGCTGGCAGCGCCGATCAACAGCAACAGGCAAAACGCGAGGTTAAGCGCGACGTAAATCAACCATTTGCTGCTGAACGAAAGATTCATCAATCGGCCCCGGCCTATGAATTACGCCCACGCGAGGCATGTATCATAATCGCTCTCCGGAATTCTCGCGGCTTAACTAAATGTTGGATCTGGCAAAAGACAAATACGCACGCGAGCGCGTTCTCGTGGTCGGCTCCTATGCCTCGCCGGACTCCTTCGAATGGCATATTGTCGATTCGTTGCAGACTCTTGGCTGCGCGGTAAGTCTCTTCCATCATGGCCACAGTATTTCGGGAGTCCTCGGGTTTGCGGAGCGGGCCGCGCAGAAGACCGCGAACCTCTTGATTCGCGAGCCGGAGCTGCGAATCGAAGCGCGCTTGTTACACGAAATCGAGACGTTTTCTCCCACGGTCATTCTCGTCGTGCTGGGCAGCCAGATTTCGCCGAAGACCATGGACAAGATTCGAAAGCGAACCAACGCGAGCATCGTGTGCTGGTGCCAGGATCAAATGACGACGCTGGGCCGCCAGTTTCTGCTGGCGGGCGGTTACGACGCCGTGTTCGTGAAAGACCGGTACATGCATGAGTTGTTTTCGGGAATGATCCGCTCCACGAAATTCCATTACCTACCCGAGGCATGCAATCCGAGGATGCATCGGCCGATCGAACTCTCGCCGCAGGATCGCGAAATCTACGGATGCGATGTCATGATCGCGGGCACGCTTTACTATTATCGCCAGGAAATCCTGCGCCATCTGCTGCGCCAGTCGCCGGGAGTTCAACTCAAGATATGGGGTAGCAAGCCTGATTGGCTCCAGGACCAATTGCCCGGATGCCATATGGGCCGCTACGTTCATGGGGACGACAAGGTGCGCGCCGCGCTCGGCGCCAAGATTTGCCTGAATACCCTGCATTTCGGCGAGGTGAACGGGCTGAATTGCCGCGCATTCGAACTGGCGGGCTGCGGCGGATTCCAAATGCTGAGCCGCGTGCCGGTGCTGGCGGAACATTTTGAGCCCGAAGTGGAGGTGGTCACCTTTGGAAGTGTGGAGGAGCTGATCGAAAAAAGCGCCTACTACCTGCGAAACCCGGCCGAGGCCGATGCCATTGCGGAACGGGGCCGATTGCGTGCGCATCGCGATCATACGTACGAAAATCGTTTAACCCGAATTTTGGACGCCGCCGTCCCGTGAATTTAATGGCGATCGCGCACAACGGTCACTTCAATTGCGCCGTTTCGGATTCTCTCGCAGGCGTTGCTGCGCCCGATGCGCATCAGCCGGCATCCGAGGGGACCCATCAGACTTTCGTGCACGAGCGCATAGTTGGTCTCGAAGTATCGCTCGAGTTCCGGATGCCACTCGGTGTACACCTCGAGGCCATCAGAGCAGACCTTTGCCAGGCGATATGCGCTGTCTTGCGTCAAGTCGAATACGTCCTTCAAGAAACTCCGAGAGTAGATCCAACGATGGTTATATTCAAATTGCAGCACCCCGATTCGCCCCGAGCGAAGCAGCCCCAATGCGCCCCGGATCACCTTTAAATCGTTGCCCTCGGTATCCACTTTGAACAGGTCGATATGGTCGATCGAATTCGCCCTGCAATACTCGTCGGCGGTGGTCGTCTCGATTTCAAAGACACGTTCGTAGCTCACACGCGTATCGGGATGCAGCGTGCTCGTGCCGGCCAGCAGATGCGGCACATAAAAGGGAAGCTTCTGGGAATCATCGGATAGCGCGAGCGCGTTGACTCGAAGCTTGCCGCCGGCAATCTGAAGCGGATGCGCATCAAAGATGGCTTGACGGCTCTCCGGCGAGGGTTCGAATGCGTGAATCTCGAATCGGGTCAGGCGGGCCGACGCACGGTGCATCATGGATTTCGACCAATCCCCGATGCGCGCACCGACGTCGAATGCGACGAAGAGCGATGCCGGATCGGAATTTTCGGCGACCAGCCGCTGCAGCCTCAGTTCACCATTGGTCGACATCTCGTTGGGCTCGTCCTTGCGCGCCCACATATACAGCTTGCGTCCCGCGCGCCAAATATATCGCCGTAGCAAGGGATCCAATGGTCCGCCTTCTTAAATCGTGAGAATGCACCGCTGGGTGATCGCGGGAGGGTACGTCGCGAGTATTACAAAATGACGTCATGGGGCGTCATCGGGCCGCCGGGTGCGCAAGACCAGCCACGTTGCAACCAGACTTTGAATCAGGAAATAGATCGGACAGGCATAAGCGGCACCCACCATGCCGTATAACGCAACCAGAGGCACGGTAACGACGACGGAGGCCGTAGCGCCGCACGCCTGCGCCAGCAGTACGGCGCGAGTGCGCTTGTGCGCCAAAAGGTGCTGCTCCAGGACCTGCTCAATCACGTAAAACACATAGCCCAGGGCGATCCACGGGATCACCAAGACAGCGTCGCGATATTTCGGTCCCAGGAATATGGCCACAATCGGGTCTCGCAGAAAAAAGATCAGCAGAGTTGCCGCGATGCTCGCCGCAGCGGACAGCGCCAGCCACGCGGTAAAGGTCTTTGCCGCACGCTCCTGATCATCGCGGGAAACCGCCGAAAAATAGACCGGCCGCAACGTCAGTGCCGCGACCGCATGGAGCATCAGCAAGGGCTGGCTGATCAATCCGTAACCCGCCGCATACACCCCGACGCTCGAGAGATCATGCGACAGCCACTGAATAATGTAGCGATCACTGAGCGCCGTAAGCCAGTTCAGCAGGGCAATCGGCAGCAACGGGATGGCGTACCTGCGCATCTCGGAGGCGATACCCGAAGGCAGAGGGCTTGCACCGACTCCACTCTCGGACGGTGCGGTGGTACGCAGTCCGATCAGAGTTATGAGTACGCTGACCGCGATTGCCGCAAGCACCGCCTGGGTGCTCGCGCCAAACAGCAACACGCTCGCGACGATCAGCAGCGGCTTTACCAAGGCCTCGCCGGCGCTCGCAATGGCGGCAGGGCGTTGCCGCCGGGCGGCGCCCAACAGGGTCATTTCCAGCGTCCGAAATACATCGGCAAAAAGGAACACCGCCAGCGCTGTGACAACGATCGCATTGACGCCCGCCCGCCAAATCCATAGACATCCGCCAACGATGAGCAGCGATTCCATGACGACCGTGGCCTTGCCCAGGACCCGTCGCAGCATGCGATACAGAGCAGGCAGCCATTTGCCGCGTTCTGCGTCCGGGTAGTAGCGCAATCCGACATTCAGAATCGGCTGGCAGAACAGCGTTCGCAGAAGCACCACCGCGTTCTGTGTGAGATTGACAAGCCCGTAGACGTCAGGTGCTACGAACTGGGTGATCAGGCGGGTTCCGGCCACGGTAAAGATGGCGGCGAGCGCTTGCCCCGACAGTACCCAGATGCCCTGGCCGAGTATGGCGCGGTACCGGCTGACCAGTCCCACGGCATTGCCCTCATGCCGGCCCGTCACGTAACTGTCGTTAGCATCTGGTATCTTCCGGTTCCCGTTTTTTTGGCAGCGGCCCGAGAGGTTGATGAAAGCGTTATCCGTGGGTGTAGTCGGCGCCGGCACCATCGCACGCGAGATGCATCTCGCCGTATTGTCCTGTATGCCGGATGTTCAAGTACAGTGGATTTGCGACGCCGACGCGGATCGAGCGCGCGCGGTGGGGGACGCCAATGGTATTCGCAGCTTTGTAGCTGGATCACCCGATAATTTGCCCGCGTGCGACGCGGTGTTGCTGGCCATACCCGTCGGCGCTCGCGACAGTTACTTCGACGCGTTCGCTGATCGAGGCAGCGCAGTTCTTGCCGAGAAGCCCTTTGCGGTTTCAACGAAGAGTCATCGCGCACTGCTTGACCGCTTCGAACCATTTCGCTTGGGGTGCGGGTATCTGCGTCGATTTTACAGTTCAACCCGCCTGTTGCGGCATCTGGTGGGCACGGCGCCGTTCGGCGAGCTCAAGCGCATCCAGGTTTCCGAGGGCAGCCGCTTTACCGCGAGCCGCGTGGACAGTTCATACCTGGATGACGCCCGCTTAAGTGCCTCGGGTGGAATACTGTCCGAACTCGGGTGCCACTCGCTGGATGTCGCTCTGTTCATAACCGGTGCGAGTGCCTACGAAATCCGTGCCAGTGAATTTGCCTGGGACGGATTGGTCGATCGCAAGATCACCGCTAGCCTGCGGCTCATGGATTCCGAGTATCTTCCGAAGGCGGGCGTGCAATTGGATTATTGCGTGAGTTGGCTGGACCGTCAGGCCAACACAATCATACTGGAGTTCGAAAAAAGCAGCGTCTGGACCGGCGTAGACCCGGGAGCTGAAGTGTATATGGGAACGCCGCAGAATCCGGCCGAGTCGACGCGGCTGGTGCCGGTGGCGCGAGCTGCGACAACTGCGAACCAGGCCTTTTACATGCAATGGCGATCCTTTCTCGATGGAGTGCTCACGAATACCGAGTCTTGCATTTCCGCCAGGAGCGCTCTGCTCGGCACCCGCCTGATCGAGGATCTCTACTCGACCCGGAGCGGCAATGCCTAGAGTCGCGGTGCTGGGCGCCAACGGACAAGTCGGCGCAGAATTATGCCTGCTGCTTTCCAAAGTCCCGGGGGTTCACCTGGTACCGGTTTGCCGAAACCCGACAGGATCGGCTTTCCTTCGTTATAGCGGTATCGCGTGCCGGCACGGCCGGATCGCGGATGAGAAAGAAGCGTCGCAGCTGATCGGCGATTGCGACGTGATCGTGAATTGCGCCCTGGGGGCAGGTACTCCGCGCGAAGTCCGCAGTGTTGATCGCGCGTTGCTCAGGAATGCCTTTGCGCAATCCGCGCGCGGCGCGATCATCATTCATTTCAGCACCGTGATGGTCCACGGCGATCCGCGCGAAGGCATGTTGCTGCGGTGGCGCGATGCATATGGAAGGGCAAAGCGGGCCGCGGAAAACCGCGTGCGCAGGGAAAGCAGGCGGACAGGCAAGGTTGCGTACACGCTGCGTCTGGGTCATGTTTGCGGACCGCTGCAAAATATCACTCACAAGATCCGCAAAGAAATCTCCGACGGCAGGGCGGTGGTGTTCGAGCGCGACAGGCCGTCCAATACGGTTTACACCGTTACCATTTTGGATGCGATCCGGTCGATCCTTGCCGGCAAGGAGCAGCCCGGCGAGTACGATCTGACCAATTATCCGCAATGGACCTGGCGCCAGGTTTATGCGTACGAGGCTGGGGAGTGCAATGTCGCGTGCGTGCCGCGAAGCGTACCGGAGCGCAAAGCGGGCAGCGTGTTCGCCGGCGCCGCCGAACAAGCGCGCGCCCGGGCGGCCGGTTGGTTGAGAACCGCCTGGGTGCGCCGCGCGCTCGACAGATGGCTGGCCGTGTCGCCCGCCGCGCTCAACGCGCGCGCACAAGCCACGTGGTACCGGCTGCGCGCGCGCGCGGAAATCGGTGAACTGACCAGGCAGGCCGTGCCCGCGCCCGAATTGTCATGGGTCGATTTGTCGCGACGGCCCTTGGCGTCGCTCCGGCCCACGGAGCAACTCCTCGCGGGCGACCCCTACGCGAGCCTGGCGGAGGCCCGGAAACGGTGGCCGCGCGACCTCGAAGGCCATTTGGCGGAGTCTGCGGAGGCACTCGAGCAACCGAGCACGGTTTAGCTATTCTGCGCGAAGCGCCGCGACGCCCCGACAGCGAAAAATGTCGGCATACACCGCTTCCATGCTGTGCGCGACGGAATCCCACGAGAGCTGCTGGCGCACTGCACGGCGGCCGCGCTCTCCCATGGCGACCCGCTCGTTCGAATCGTGCATCATGGTGCGAATGGCCTCGCTCAACAGCTCAGGCGCACCGCCGACGACGATTCCGGCTCCCGACTCGCGCACGAAGGTCGATAAGCCAACCTCCGGCGTCACGACCACCGGGCATCCCATGCTCATTGCCTCGGCAACGACATTTGCGAAATTCTCCGAA
The DNA here is from genome assembly GCA_963831765.1 of uncultured Gammaproteobacteria bacterium. Classification (GTDB taxonomy): domain Bacteria; phylum Pseudomonadota; class Gammaproteobacteria; order Steroidobacterales; family Steroidobacteraceae; genus Bog-1198. The sequence continues at coordinate 1,983,339 of CAWHRH010000003.1, read as the reverse complement.
TAGGACGGGAGGATGAACAACTCGGCATTTTCATACAGGGCCCACTTGTGCTCTTCCGAGACCGGGCCCAGAAAGCGGACCCTCCGGCTCAGGTCGAATTCCTGCACGAGCGTTTCAAGTTTGTTCCGATATTCCTCCTCGTCGTTGCCGGCAATGATCAGTGCAAGATCGGGTATCACCTGCCAAGCCTTCAATAGCCGATCCAGTCCCTTTTTCCAATTGATCCGGCCCAGGAACAGGGCGTAGGGACGCGCAATTCCGGAGTAGGGACCCGCAGCCAGCGCGGCGTGCCGCACCGGAGCATCAACGCCGTTCGGCACGCAGAATATCCGGGACGTATTCAACCCCAGCGCGATGATTTCATCAGACTCGACTTCACTCGTGGAATGGACTCCGGCCGACTCGAGCAGCGTCCTTTTCTCGATCAATTGAATCCAGGCAGACTTGAGCAAGGTGCTCTTGCGCCGGATGACCTCGCGCCCGAGGGAGCCGCGCGGCGACACGATGTAGGGTACGTGCTTGGAGTGCGCGATGCGTGCGGCAGCCCAGGTCGGCCATAGAAAAACGGAATGCAGATGCAGTACGTCGAAACCCGCGACTTCGTCTCGCAGTGCGGCGGCCATGGGCGGAGACCAATACAAGCGCCTGAAAAATCGCACCGGGAAGTAGCGGACCTGGACCCCGTCGAGGTCGACCGGCTTCGAAGCGTCGAAATCCAGATCGTTCGGGCCGTCGACCGAGGTGGTAAAGACCTGCACATCGTGCCCGCGCGCCGCGAGCGACTTCGACAGCGCATGCACGGAGCGTATCGGGCCGCCGTAGCGAACCGCTGGAAAGTAGGTCGGAACGACCTGCAATATCCGCAGCCGGCGGGTCGAATCGCCGGCGTTGGTCGCAGGCGGGGCCGGCGTGGGGATCTGCAGCATAGTGACTCAGTGTGTTCGGACTGTATTTCAAATATCTGACAACGCCCGAAAATCCCGTCCCAGGCTATGTAACCACGCTGAAACAATCTGTTGCCATCGTGCCGTTCATGTCCGTTGATGCCCTCCCTTCTCCCAGTCGCAGCGGTACGGTCTGGAGACTGCCGCGCTCGTCGCTCGCCATTGCCGTGCTCGCCGTCGCCGCGAGCCTTTGGCTGTTCTGGGACGGTTTATCGCGCATGTGGGGCTGGTGGATCGACGCGCCCGAATACAGCCACGGGTTGCTGATCCCGCCGATCGCGGCGTTTTCTGATCTGGCAGCAAAAAGATCGACTCGAGCGCATGACTTTCGAAGGCAGTTGGTGGGGCGTGGTTCTCGTGCTGTTGGGCGGATTTTTGCTGTTGCTCGGTCAGCTCGCCACCATCTACACGCTGGTTCAATACGCGTATCTCGTGACGCTGTGCGGGCTGGTTCTGGCGTTCACCGGGCCGCAGGCGTTCCGTCTGCTGGCGATTCCGCTGTTGATTCTGGTCTTCATGATTCCCCTGCCGCAGTTCTTGCTCGCCAACCTTTCGACCAAGCTGCAGCTGCTGTCCTCGCAGCTCGGCGTGTGGTTCATGCGGCTGTTCGGCATCAGCGTCTTCGTCGAGGGCAATGTCATCGATCTGGGCGGCTACAAATTGCAGGTCGCCGAGGCCTGCGACGGTCTGCGCTATCTGTTCCCGTTGATGACGCTGGGCTTTTTGATGGCGTATTTCTACAAAGGCGCCCTCTGGAAGCGAGTGTTGCTGTTCCTATCGAGCATTCCGATCACCGTCCTCATGAACAGCTTTCGCGTCGGCACCATCGGCGTGATGGTGGAGCACTGGGGCATCGGCATGGCCGAAGGGTTTCTGCACGAGTTTCAGGGCTGGATGGTGTTCATGGCCAGCGCCGCGCTTGATGCTGGGTGAGATCGCCGTCCTGAATCGCATCGGCCACGAACAGGGAACCTGGCGTCAGTTGTTCGGCGTGGAATTTCCGGCGCCGTCGCCGCGCGATGCGCCAATTCAGAGGCGGTCACTGCCGCGTTCGTTCATCGCGGCCTGCGCCGTGCTGCTGGATGTTCGTGGTGATCGCTTTGCTGCTACCACGGCCCGCCGAAATCATTTCCGGCGCGCGCGAGCTTCGTCGAATTTCCGATGAATCTCGGTCCGTGGAGCGGCCGCAGAGACTCGCTCGACGGCGTTTACAGCGATGCACTGAAGCTCGATGACTACCTGCTCGCGAACTATGTCGAGGCCAGCGGCCGGCCGGTCAATCTGTACATCGCCTACTACAACTCGCAGCGCAAGGGCGAGGCCGTGCATTCGCCGCGTTCCTGCCTGCCGGGCGGCGGCTGGCAGATGCGCGATTTCGATCAACGTACGTTGAGCAAGGTGGAAATCGACGGCCGGCCGCTGCGCGTGAACCGGACGCTGATCGAGCTCGGCGAACAGCGCCAACTCGTCTACTACTGGTTCCAGCAACGCGGCCGGGTCATCACCAACGAGTTCGTCGTGAAGTGGTACTTGTTCTGGGACGCGCTCACGCGTCATCGTACCGACGGCGCGCTGGTGAGGCTGATTGTCGCACTGCCGACGACGAGCAGCGAAGCGGAGGCTGACCAGCGCCTGACCGATCTGGCGAGGCGGATCGCGCCCACGCTGACGCGCTACGTCCCGGATTGATCATGCTGTACGTCATGCCGTTTCTGCTGGCGATGGTGGTAACGCATGGCGTGTCTGCCCCTATTCGGCCGCCTGGCGACCAAGTGGGGCATGGTCGATCAGCCGGGCGAGCGCAAGGTGCATGGGGCGCCGATCCCGCGCATCGGCGGCTTGGCCATGTTCATCGGCGTGCTCGTTGCCGCGCTCATCGTCATCCCGCTCGAGACGCCCGATCAAGTATTTTCTGCTCGCGGCGTTGGTATTGACGGCCTTCGGCGTGTTGGACGATCGATTCGATCTGGATTATCGCCTCAAGTTCGTCGGGCAGTTTCTCGCGGTGCTGCATCGTCGTGTTCGGCGGCGACATACAGATCCACTCGATCACGCTGGAAGATCGCGTGATGTTGCCGCAGTGGCTGTCGGTGCCGCTGACGGTGCTTTTCTTGGTGGGCATCACCAATGCGATCAATCTTGCCGACGGGCTCGATGGGCTGGCGGGCGGCACCACGTTTCTATGTCTGGGCGCGCTTGCGATGCTGGCGCACAGCAGCGGCCAATTGACCACCGCGGCCATGGCCTTGGCTTTCGCCGGCGCGGTGCTGGGCTTTTTGCGCTTCAACACCTATCCCGCCAGCGTCTTCATGGGAGATGCCGGCAGTCAATTGCTGGGCTTCGCGGTCGGCGTTTTGAGTTTGCGCGCGACCCAAAGCGGCGATAGCGTGGTGAGCGCCGCAACGCCGCTGCTGCTGTTCGCGCTGCCGATACTCGATACCTTGAGTGTGATGGTGCAGCGCATCAGCGAGGGGCGCTCGCCCTTCAGCGCGGACAAGAATCACATTCACCACAAACTGCTCAAGCTGGGATTCGATCACCATGAAGCGGTGATGGTCATTTACTGGATCCAGGCTGATTTATTTTTGGTGGCGTACTGGCTGCGCTACGAATCCGATCTCATCATCCTGGCCGCGGTGACCGGCTTTTTCATCCTGACCGTCACGCTGCTGCAAGTCGCGACGCGCCATGGCTGGAAAATTCGACATGGAAATGCGCCGCGCCGCGAGGCGCCGGTGACGAGGCTGCTCGCGACGCTTCGCGAGCCGCAGAATTTGCCGCGCTGGTCCTACATCGCGGTGGCAGGGTCGGTGGGCTTGTACGCCTGCCTGATCCTGGCCGAGACCGCCACCCTGAGCAGCGACGTGCAAATTCTGGTGCTCACGCTGCTCGCGGTCTGTGTCATTTTGTTCGCGATGCTGCGCGTGAAGCCGCTGAACATCGTTGAGAAGGCGGCGCTGTACACCACCACCGCCGTGTTGGTGTATCTGGACAGCGCGGTACTGCCCGAGCATCGGATGTTTTCCATGTTGAATTGGGCGGCCATCGCGGTGGCGGCCGGCGGAACCGTGTTGCGCCTGCGCCTGTCCCCGGACCGGCGCTTCGTCTTGACACCCCTGGATCTGATCGTCTTGTTCGTGGCCCTGGTCGTTCCCAGCCTTCCCGGCACCTTCGCCCTTCCCAATGGCGGCGCAACGGGTATCGCGAAGCTCGTGATTTTATTCTATGCCCTGGAAGTGCTGCTAAGCCGCGTTGATCTGGGCGTCGTGTGGCTGCGAGTGGCGGTTGCAGGTCTCCTTCTCGGACTTGTGTTGCGGCCGCTGATGCCGCTTTGAATTCACCGGTCTGCCTGGAAGGGCCCGTCACCGGAACGTCATGTGTTTTACCTAGACTTGTCGACCGATCCATTCGGAACTTAACTTATGCCGACCCGCCGCGTGTCTGCTCGCTTACTGTCCGCTGTTGTTTTAAGCGTGGCGGCATTCACGCTCTGTTCATGTGGCGGTGCACAAGCGCGCAAAGCGCGCCACCTGGAGAAGGGTCAATCCTATTTGGTGGCGGGTAATCTGGAGAAGGCCCGCGTCGAATTTCAAAATGCCTTGCAAATTGCGCCCACCGATCCTGAAGCTCGATTCGAGATGGGTCTGGTCGATGAGAAGTTGGGTAAGATTCGCGAGGCGGCGCAGTTTTACCAGGGAACCATCGACGTAAGTCACGATCATCTGGGTGCGCATACCCGGCTGGCTCGCCTGTACATCTTCTCAGGCCTCCCCGACAAGGCACAAGAACTGCTCAAATCGGCGCTGGCGATCCATCCCGACGACTCTGAACTTCTGGCGCTGCGCGCGGCGGCACGCATTCAGCTCAAGGATCTCGAGGGCGCCATGGCCGATGCTGAGCGCGCTGTCCAGCTCGACCGAAAAAATGAGGATGCGGTTGCGACCTTGGCGGGAATCTACACATCCTCGAAGGCGGTCGACAAGGCGCAGGCGCTGCTGGAAGAGTCGATCGCCAAGATGCCCGAAACGGTCGATTTGCGCCTGGCGCTGGCGCAACTGTACGCCGGCGAAAACCGTGCCGCGGACGTGGAGCGCATGTTGCTGGATTTGGTGCGCTTGCGGCCGGCCGAAAAAGCTCACCGCATTCGCCTGGCACAATTCTATGCGCGTCAGGATCAACTCGACGCGGCCGAGAAAGTGTTGCGCGACGCGATCCAGGCGAGTCCGCAAGACCGGGACCTGAAACTCGTGCTGATCGAGTTTCTCGCCACCCGCCGCAGTGCAGAAGTGGCCGAGAAAGAACTGAAGGCCATGGTCGCCGCGGATCCAAAGGACTTCGAAATGAAGTTTGCGCTGGCCAAGTTCTATCAGGGCAGCGGCCGGCCGGCGCTCGCGGAGAAAATATATCAAGAGGTCATCGACACGGAAAAACTGGATGCGGCCGGCCTGACGGCGCGCGACCGCCTTGCAGAGTTGCGGGTGCAGCGCAAGGATATCGCCGGCGCGCAGGTGCTCATTGCAGAGGTGCTCGCCAAGAGTCCTCGTGACGATGATGCGCTGCTGTTGCGCGGCAATATCGCTCTGGCAAACAAGGATCCGAAATCCGCGATCGCCGACCTGCGCACGGTGCTGCGGGATCAACCCAATGCGATCGGGGTCATGCGTTCGCTGGCGCGCGCTCATTTTGCCAACGGCGAGCCCGCGCTGGCTGAGGAGACGATGCGCCGCGCGCTCGAAACGAATCCCAAAGATGCCAGTGTCCGGCTGGATCTCGCGCAGCTGCTCGCACAATTGGGAAAACCCGAACAGGCCATGCCGATTGTGGCGGCGTTGGTCAAGGATGAACCGAACAACGTGGCGGCGCTGGATACCCTGTTCCGCGTGAGCATTGCGACCAAGGACTACGGCAGCGCCCAGTCGGCGGCGCAGAGCCTGGTGGCGATTCAGCCGAAATCCCCGGTCGGCTACATGTATGAAGGCCTCTTGGCCGAGAATGCAAAACGAAACGACGATGCGTTGCGCTTGTACGTACAGGCCGGCGATCTGCAGCCTGATGGGATCGAGCCGCTACAGGCGCAAATTCGCGTGCTGTCCGCATCCAAGCGACTTCCGGAGGCCTTGAAGCGACTCGATGATGCGAGCGCGAAGGCACCCACCAGCGCACTGGCGCCCAACCTCAAGGGCGAATTGCTGCTGGCGCAGGGCAATGCCATCGAGGCGCAAGCGGCCTTCAGGATCGCGATTGCACGCGCCCCGACATCGTGGCAGCCATATCGAGGCCTGGCCCAGGCGCAGTTTGCGGCCAAGGATCCGGATGGCGCGCTGGCAACGTTGCGCAATGCGCAGGCCGCTGTCGATGAGCCGGAAAGGGCGGGCTATGAAATCGCCGTGTACTACGAACGATCGGGAAAGCCGGACGATGCGATCAAAGAGTACGGAGAGATCATGCGCCGCAATCCACACTCGGATGTGGCGGCGAATAACCTGGCCATGTTGTTGGTGACGTACAAGAAAGACGCGGCGAGCCTGGAGCGCGCCAAGACCTTGTCCGCTCGATTCGCCGACTCGTCGAATCCCTCGTACCTGGATACCTATGGTTGGGTGCTGTTCAAACGCGGTGAAGCGGCTGCGTCGGTGCCTATCTTCGAGCGGGTGGTGTCCAAGGTGCCCAACGCGCCGGTGGCGTTGTATCACCTGGGTATGGCGCAGTCGCAGAGCGGCAGCAACGCGCAGGCGGTCGACAATTTGAGCCGGGCGGTCAATTCGGGTACGAAATTTTCGGGTCTCGACGAAGCCAAGGCGACGCTCGAGAAGCTCGCGAAGTTGCCGTCCGTCGCCGCCTCCAAGTCATGAGGCCGCCCCGTCGTGGAAGCACAGCGGCGCTTCGTTAAATCGTGACCCGGATGCCCACGAAAGGATTCGTCGCGTTCGCGATTTTTTTCCTCGCATGGCTGGGCGTCGCACACGCTGCGGATCCGTTGCCGGCTGAAACCAGGCTGGTCGCGGCGGCCGGCGCGGCTGCGCCGACGCAGATGCCGTTCACCGTCTCCATGACACAAGATCTGGTGGTGACGCTGACGGATTTGCAAGTTCCCGGAGCGCTGCTATCAGCCGGGGTGGTGGTCACGCAGGGCAGCGCGATCGCCGGCATGGCGCAGTTGGCCGCGCCGGCAACCAGCGCGACCTTCCCGCTGCCGGCGGCCAACGGAGATTACACCCTGTATGTTTTCGGGGTCCCGAGCGCGAGCTTCAGCGTGGGCACATTCACCGTCTGCGTGGCGCCCCAGGCGAGTCCCTCGAACTGCATTCAAAGCGCCTCGCTTTCAGGAAACATCACGGCGCCATCCACCGCGAGCGATCCGACCATTTCGACGCTGAGCTCGAATCTCACGGTCGTGACGCAGGGCGTGTACAAGTTCAATTTTGCAGATCTGCAGTTTCCGGTCGCGCTGCGGACGCCGCCAAATCTGGCGCTGTTTCAAGGCGGCACCGTGATTCAGCTCGGAATCACGGCCGGCATGTCTTTAACCTTGAGTCCTGGGACTTACACGCTGCTCGGCATTGCCCAAGCGGATCAGACGGTTCAGGCCGGACTGTATGGCATCACCATTTCCGGCCCAGCCGGCACGGCCCCACCGCTCGATATGACGGTACCGGTGGGTCTCACCGCGGCCGCCGCGCCCTTCAACAATCCCGCCGCTCAAATGGTTACGCTCAAGGTGAGCGACTACGGTTTCCCGGCGCCGCTCGCGAGCGCGAGTGCGCTCCTCACTTCTGGCGGCAGCGCGCTGGGGGCGGCGAGCGCCGCGGGTGGGGCAATGAATTTCATGGCGCCCGCGGGAGGTCTCGAACTTTGGACGTACGGCGATGCCGCCGGTGCGACGGGGACCTTCAGCGCGGATGTATCCGGGGGCGGAGCGGACCTGTACACGACGGCGCAGGGTATCGGTCCCTCCGGCAGCAGCTATGCATACGCGTATGTCTCCCCGCCGCTCGTCCAGGGAGCTTATCAGGCAAATGCCGCCGATCTGCAATTCCCGTCGCAGCTGACCGGGCTCGCCTTTGCGGTCGCGCAGAATGGCCTCATTTTGCAGCAATCGACTTTGCAATCGCCGCTGGTCGGTTCGCTTAATTTCAACGCCATGGCGGGCAATGTGGTGCTGTTGGTCAGCGCGCAAGCGCCTGGCAGCGGCGGCGTCTCGGGCAATGGACTGTTCGATGTGAACGTGCAAACCACCGACGTATCGGCGCAGTTGGCGTACGACAAAGTCCAAAGCGTGAGTGCCACGGCCGCGCTGTTCGACTCGCGAACCATCAATCTCGGCGTCAACGCCAGTTTCGACGCCAGTCTGACCGATCTAGGGTTCCCCACATCGTTTACGAATCTGGCGCTGGTGGTGTCGCACGGATCCGAAATATTGGGCAAGATCTACGGTGGCGGGTTGTTCTCTTTTCCCGGCACGCCGGGCAGTTATCAGTTGACCTTTGTCGCAACCCCGGGCGCCATGCAGCAGTTCGGCTTGTACGGCGTTTCGATTGTCTACACCCCGCCTGTTGTTACCGTGACGTCCAGTGTCTCGAGCGCCGCCATGAATTCGCTGGTGACTTTGAGCTGGACGGCAGCCAATGCAACGAGTTGCTCGGCCAGCGGCGGCAATTGGACCGGCGACAAGGCCGCGAGCTCCGGCAGTGAAGCCGTGGTGCTCGCCGCAACCACTACCTACACCTTGACCTGCATGGGTACGGGGGGCACGACGGCGCAAACCGTGACCGTCACCGCGACGGCCGCCGCCTCAAGTTCGCATGGCGGCGCCGTGGATGTGTGGCTGTTGATCGGGCTGGGCGCGCTGCTGAGCTTTAGGCTGTTGCGGGTCTCGCGAAATCGACGAGTCAGCGGAAGCCCAATAGGGCGCTAGAAGCGAATACCCGCGCGCCGGTACAAATTCGCCAGCAGCCACAATGGTCCGATCATCAGAAACTGCACGTCCTTGAAAAAGGACGGCCGTTTGCCCTCGACGGCGTGGCCGACAAATTGACCGACCCACGCCAACACGAACAACACCACGCATATGAGCCAGAGCGGGGCGATCGTGTTGCGGCTCAAGGCGGAGATCGACCAGAGCATGAGCAGCAACAAGGGCAGAACGCCGAGCGCCAGGGGCACCGATAACAGCGCGTAGTAAATGACCGCGGCCAGCGTCACCACGGTCGCCCAGTTTGCCAAGGGAATCGCGCTTCGCACGCTGTCCGGAAAGGGCGTCGTCCATAACAAACCCAGGACGCACCAGAGGATCACCGGCACACAAATCCAGTGCAGCGCTTCGTTGGTGGGATGATGGTGGCTCTCGCCATACTCGTTCAGCCATTCATTCGCGGTGCGCATGATTTCCCCCTTCCAAGCGCGTGGCGCCCGACCTGTTATTCTTGGATAAACAAAAGCCGCCGATGCCGGCGGCTTGTCAATATACTCCGAACCGCTATTTTTAAGCGGCCGCCATCAACCCCTTGAGCTTGCTGATGGCGTTCGACTCGACCTGGCGCACGCGCTCCGCCGAAATGCCGTATTCATCGGCCAGCTCGTGCAGCGTCGCCTTGTCATCGGTCATCCAGCGCCGCTTCAGAATGCTGCGGCTGCGCTCATCGAGCTTCTCGAGCGCCATTTCCAGACGATCGGTTGAATCTTCTTCCCACTCCTCGTTCTCGACTTCGATGGCGGGATCGGCGTTGCTCGCCGGCAGGTACATGGCCGGCGAGTAGGCCTCTTCCTCATCGCTCTCCGGCGTCGGATCGAACGACATGTCGCGCGCCGACAGCCGCTGTTCCATCTCGCGCACGTCGGCCACGTCGACGCCCAGATCGCGGGCCACCGCCGCGGTTTCCGCCTCGGACAACCAGGCCAGGTTCTTCTTCATCTTGCGCAGATTGAAGAACAGCTTGCGCTGCGATTTGGTGGTCGCCACCTTGACCAGGCGCCAGTTGCGCAGCACGTACTCGTGAATCTCGGCGCGGATCCAATGCACGGCGAACGACACCAGGCGCACGCCCGACCGCGGGATCGAAGCGCTTGACCGCCTTCATGAGGCCCACATTGCCTTCCTGCACCAGATCGCCCATCGGCAGGCCATAGCCCAGGTAGCCGCGTGCGATGTGCACCACGAATCTCAGGTGCGACAGCACCAGTTGCCGGGCCGCAGTCCAAATCGGCCTCGGAACGGAATCGGACGGCCAGCGCGACCTCATCTTCCTTCGACAGAACCGGAATCTGGGACACGCGGTCGATATAGGAGTCCAGGCTCCCGACGGGGCCTGCGAACACCATCCCTGTTTGTTTAGCGACCAGAGCAGCAGACATTCATCTACCTCCGAGCAAATTACCCTCAAATCTCACGCGGACATAATAGCACTCCTGGGGTTAGAGTGCTAATGTCGACCGGGAGTTCGCGAGTCCAACTAATCATTAAAAAACATATGCTTATGACGGTTCGATGGCCCGGATATGTCGCGTCGCAGCAAGCCAGGAACCCACCCAGGACAGGCTCACCGCCACGCCGAGAACTCCCGCGGCCCAGGCCGCATCGAGGCCCTGCAATCCGAAACGCGCTGCCGTACAAAAGCGCCAAGTGTTCGACCGGTCGGGCCAGCACCGCAGTCGCGGCCGCGACCAGAATCAGTGCGCCCAAGCCCCCGCCCAAGCCGTACCAGACGCCGCCATAGAGAAAGGGCCGTCGCGCAAACCCATCCGAAGCGCCCACCAGTTTCATGACCTCGATCTCGGCCCGTCGGTTCAATATATCGAGACGAATGGTGTTGCCCACGATGAGCACCACTCCGACGCCCAGGAGGCCGGCCGTAAGCAACACCACCCGGCGCAAGAGCTCGAGCATGGCGTGCAGGCGCTTCACCCATTCGGTGTCCAGTTGCACCGTCTGCACGTCGGGCATCGCCGCGATGCGCGGCTTTGAGCGTCTCCGTGCCCTCGGGCGTGCTCGCGGCCAGCGTCGGCGTGACGATGAGCGTGTCGGGCAGCGGATTGTCGCTCAAGACATCCAGCGCCTTGCCGAAGCCCGAGTCGCGACGAAATTCCGCGAGTGCCTGCTCGGCGGTGATGACACGCACCGCCGCCACGTCGCCGCGCTTCAGCAATTGCTTGGCGAGAGCCTGCACGCGCACCGCGCCCGCCTTCTTGTCCATATAGACCGACAGATCGTAGGCTTCGTTCCAGTTGCCGCTGGCGATTTGCGCATTTTCAAGAAACAGATTCAGCAACAACGGCAGTGCGAGCGCCACGGCGATGACCCCCATGGTCATCAGGGTCGCGAACGGCGTGCTGCAGAATGCGTCCCAGAGACCCGACCAAGACCTGTGCGTGCCGCGTGAAATACGTCGCGATACTCATGACGCCCCCACAGCGCCTCGCGTCGCCGCGGCGCCAGTGCCGGCGGAGCCAGTGCCTGCGGCTTCGCTGATGACGCGGCCTTCGCCGAGCACGATGCGCCGCGCGCCGACTTGATCGATGAGATGCACATCATGGCTGGCGATCACCACCGTCACGCCGACCTCGCTGAAGCGCTTGAACAATTTCATGATCTCGAGCGCCAGCTGCGGATCGAGATTGCCGGTGGGCTCATCGGCAATGAGCAGCGCCGGCTTCGCCACCACCGCCCGGGCGATGCCGACCCGCTGCTGCTCGCCGGTCGAGAGTTCCAGGGGGAGGGCGTTTTCCTTGCCGAGCAAGCCCACCTGATCCAGCGCCGCCCTGCACGCGCTTGTCGATTTCGCGCTTCGGAATGCCCGCGATGATCAGGGGCAGCGCCACGTTGTCCGCCACCGGCCGGTCATGCAGCAGCTTGTGATCCTGGAAGACCACGCCGATTTGCCGGCGAAACTGCGGGATGCCGCGCGATTTCACGCCGGCGGTGTTCTGATTGTTGACGATGACCTGGCCGCGTGTCGGGCGTTCGATGAGTGCGATCAATTTCAGGATGCTGCTCTTGCCCGCGCCCGAATGACCGGTCAAAAAGGTCAGCGCGCCGCTGTCGATATTGAACGACACGCCCGACGAGCGCCTCGCGGCCATTGGGATAGCGCTTGTGGACCTGATCGAAGCGAATCATGCAGCAGCGTCGCGCGCTTCCGATCGCAACAGCGCCGAGACGAACTCCGAGGCATTGAATACGCCGAAATCCTCGGATTGCTCGCCGACGCCGATGAAACGGATGGGAATCTTCAGCCGCTGCGCGATGGCGAGCACCACCCCGCCCTTGGCCGTGCCGTCCAGCTTGGTGATCACCAAACCGGTCACCCCCAACCCCTTGTTGAACTCCTCCGCCTGGGCAACCGCATTCTGGCCGATCGTGCCGTCGAGCACCAACAGCACTTCATGGGGCGCGCGCGCGTCCAGGCGCGCGAGCACACGCTTGACCTTCTTGAGCTCGTCCATGAGATGAGTCTGCGTGTGCAGGCGTCCGGCGGTATCGGCGATCAGCACATCGATGTTGCGGGCGCGCGCGGCATTCATGGCATCGAAGATCACGGCGGCGGGTTCGGCGCCGGCCTGCTGGGCGATGATGGGCACCCGGTTGCGCTCCGCCCAGACTTCCAATTGTTCGCGGGCCGCCGCGCGGAAGGTGTCGCCGGCGGCCAGCATGACGCTTCTGCCCTCGGCGAGCAGCCGTCGCGCCAGCTTGCCGATGGTCGTGGTCTTGCCGGCGCCGTTGATGCCCACCACCAGAATGACGAAGGGCTTGTGCGGTGGAATCGATGACGAGCGGGCGTTCCACCGGCTTCAAGATCTGCTGCATGGCAGCCTGCAGGGCCTTGAGCAGCGCATCCACATCGTTGCAGCTCCTTGCGCGCCACGCGTCGTCCGCAGATCCTCGAGAATCTTTCGCGAAGGCCTCGACCCCCACATCCGCGGTGATCAGCCGCGTTTCGAGATCATCCAGGATCTGCTGCGTCGATCTTGCGCCCGGGCAGCAGCTCGGCGATATCGGTGGTCAGCCACGCGGGACCCTGGTTCAACTTGGCGCGCAGGCGCTTGAAAAATCCGCGCGCGCCTGGGCTTTCGGCTTCGTTCGTCATGGGACGGGTATGATACCGGCAGTGGCTACACTCAAGACGGATTTACCGGCCGCGGCGGGCCGCAATTCGGTGCGCATCATCGGCGGCGGTTGGCGCGGCCGGCGCGTCAGTTTCCCGGATATTCCGGGCCTGCGTCCGACGCCGGATCGAGTGCGCGAGACCTTGTTCAATTGGCTGCAGCATTCGCTTGAGCCAGACGCGCTGCCTCGATTTGTTCGCAGGTTCCGGTGCGCTGGGGCTCGAGGCGCTCTCCCGCGGCGCGGCAGGAAGCGGTCTTCGTCGAACAGTCCCAGGCCGCGGCGCGCGCCTTGCAGGAGCAACTCAGGCCCGCTTGGCGCGGGGCTCAAAGGGCGCGTCATGGAAATGGGCGCCGCCCGCTTTCTGCGCACGCCGATGCAGCCCTTCGACATCGTGTTTCTCGACCCGCCCTTCGGCCAGGACGCCCTGGCGGAATACGTGCCCCTGCTGGACGCGGGCAAGTGGCTGAAGCCGGGCGGACTGGTGTACCTGGAGAACGAGCGCGCCGCCGGCGCTACCGCAGCTGCCGGCGCACTGGGAACTGCTCAAATCGAAGTCGGCGGGCGAGGTGGGGTATCATCTGGCGCGCGTCAACGCGGATGGCCACATGCATAAAAGAACAGCCGTCTATCCTGGTACCTTCGATCCGATCACCAATGGTCATCAGGACCTGGTGCGGCGCGCCGCCACCATCTTCGATCGCCTGGTGGTCGCGATTGCGGCCAATCCCAACAAGGCGCCCATGTTCACGCTGGAAGCAGCGAGTCGACATGGCCCGCCGCGTGCTCGCCGACGTGCCCAATGTCGAAGTCATGGGCTACGCGGGCCTGACCGTCGATTTCGCCAGGCAAAACGGCTTGTCGGTGATCGTGCGCGGCTTGCGCGCCGTGTCCGACTTCGAATTCGAATTTCAATTGGCTAACATGAGCCGGCACCTCACCCCCGAAATCGAATCGGTCTTCATGACGCCGCAGGAGCAGTACACATTCATTTCCTCGACGCTGGTGCGAGAGATCGCGGTATTGGGCGGCAACGTGTCCGAGTTCGTGCATCCCATCGTAGAGATCGAACTGAAACGGCATCGCAAGCTTTGATCTTCCCGCACGCAATACGGTCCGGGCGAACTGTCAGGACGGTCTGGTCACTGCTCGCGCTCGGCGCGATATTGCTGGGGCCTTGCGCCAAGGCCGACAGTAGCGCCCAAGCCGCGCCTGCGCGCTTAGGCGTGGCGCACAAGGGCGCCATCGCCAGCGCCTATCCGCTCGCAAGCCAGGCGGGCCAGGAGATCTTGAAGGAGGGCGGCAACGCATTCGATGCCGCCGTGGCGGTCGCGGCGGCGCTGGCGGTGGTCGAGCCCAGCAGCTCCGGCCTCGGCGGCGGCGGTTTTTTCCTGCTGCATCGGCAATCCGACGGCTTCGAGACCATGGTCGACGCGCGCGAAAAGGCGCCGGCTGCCGCCTCGCGGGACATGTACCTGGACAAGTCGGGAAACGAGATACCCAATTCTTCGACCAGCGGACCCTTGTCCTCCGGAATTCCCGGCGAACCCGCCGCATTCGAGTATCTGGCGCGCAAGTATGGCAAGTTGCCGCTGAAGCAAGACCTGCAGCCCGCGATCCGCCTGGCGCGCGAGGGATTTCCTCTGTACGCGCGCCTGCAGTTCATCATTCGCGCCAAGCGCGAAGTGCTGGCGCGTTCGCCGGATGCGGCCAAGGCCTTCTTGACGGCCGACGGCGCCGTGCCGGAAGTGGGCGCCATCATCAAGCAGCCGGAATTGGCCTCGACCCTGGAAGCCATCGCGTCTCAGGGCGCAAAAGGTTTTTATGAAGGCCGCGTCGCTCAAGAACTGGTCGCCGGCGTGCGCGCGGGCGGCGGCATCTGGACGCTCGAGGATCTCAAGAATTATCGCGTGGTCGAGCGCAAGCCGCTGGTCGGCGAATATCACGGCGTGCGCAGTGGTAACGGCACCGCCGCTCTTCATCGGGCGGCATTGCGGTGCTTGATTCGCTCAATATCCTGGCGGGCTTCGATTTGGCAGAGGTCGATTCGGCGACCCGCAAGCACTTCATCATCGAGGCCATGCGCCGCGCGTATCGCGATCGCGCGATTTTTCTCGGGGATCCCGACTTCATCAAAATGCCGCTGGCGCAGCTGATGAGCGTCGACTACGCCGCGGGCCAGCGCGCCAGCATCCGGGCCGACAAGGCCATGCCGTCCGATTTGCTGCCCGGCATCGAGTCGGAGCCCAAGGGCATGAACACCACGCATTTTTCGGTGCTCGACTCTGCCGGAAACCGCGCGGCGGTCACGGTCACGATCAATTTGTTTTTCGGTAACGGCTACGAGCCGCCGGGGACCGGCGTGATTCTCAACAACGAAATGGATGATTTTTCCACCAAGCCCGGCAGACCCAATGTCTTCGGACTCATCGGCAACACCGCCAATTCGATCGCGCCCAACAAGCGCACTCTGTCGAGCATGTCTCCCACCTTTGTCGAGACATCGAAGGGCTTGATGATCATCGGTTCACCGGGCGGAAGTACCATCATCAGCCAGGTGCTGCTGGGAACGTTGAATTATCTAGACGGCATGAGCGCCGCCGACATCGTCAAGTATCCGCACTACCATCACCAGTACCTGCCGGACGAAGTCGACTATGAGCCGGGAGCGTTGAGCGACGTGGAGATTCAGGCGCTGCAGTCGATGGGACACAAACTCAAACTATCGCAGCGCCAGTGGGGAAACATGCAGGTCGTCACCTGGGACTTCGCCAGCGGCAAAGTGGAGGCCGCGTCCGACCCGCGCGGTGAAGGCGAAGGCCTGGTTTACTAGAGATGAATTGCGCTGATCGCCGGGCGCGAGTGGCGCCGGAGCAATGCGAGGCAACTTAAACCCCCCAGCATCAGCCAGAAACTCGCCGGCAGCGGCACCGGCGTCACCGTGGTATCGAAGGTGAAGAAGCCGTTGTAGTCGGCGCCGCCGTTGCCGGGATCCGGACCGAACTGCAAACCGCTCGAGAGGCTGCCGCCTACAGACACGCCGCACAGGCCGCCTTTGGACGTGAATTGACAGTTCAGGCCGCTGATGGCGGGAGTGTGCTCGATCACGGGCAGCCCGGAAGCGAAAGTCATGCTGGCGTTGCTGACAACGGCCCCGCCGGTCTGGCCGACCTGCGAAATACTCTCCGTGCTCCCCGAGATCGACTCGCTCACGTCGATGTTGCTGGCCGTGAAGGTCGAGCCGGCGAGCAGGCTTTGCGATCCAAAGGTGGCATTCGAGGTGAGGGTGAGCGTGAAACTCATCGTCCCCGAGGTCGCCGAGGTCGGTGTATAGACAAAGCTGCCGCTCACGTCGGCGAAGGGAGTCGATAGGCTAAGATCCGTTGCGTTGCCTGGACAGAGCGGGGAGCTGGTCAGGCATAAAGCCCCTTGATCCAGCACTGAACCCGCGCCCGGCACGACGTCGATGACCTGACTGGCTTGCGAGGGCCGCGAGACCGCCACCCCTAGAGTCAGTGCCAGGGCCGCGGCGAGAACCGAACCAGTGTCGAGTCGTCGCATCGTTACCATCTCCGGAGCGCGTGATGCCATCTCAAAGGCCGGTCAGCGCGCGTGCACGGCGCAAGAAGGGCAAGCCGAACAGCCCCAACCCGGAGGCGAGCAGCCACAGTGCGGCAGGCAGCGGCACCGGCATCGCGTCGAATACGATGTCACCCTTCAAAGTGATCGTTTTTGCGTTGGCTCCGCTGCCGATGGTGAACGAGCCCAGAGTGACCCCGGTAAGGCTGAGCCAATCTGAGCCGCTGCCGGAAGGAACGAGGTCCACCGTGGCCGCGATCGACGAGTTATTCACGCCAGTCTCGTTGAACGTACCCGAATGCGGTGCGGGAGCCACCGATCCGGTCAAATTATAGCTTCCTGAGGCGGCGATTGAAGTCACCAGGAAGTTGTAGGGATCGGTGCCGCCGAACCCGCTCACTGAGTAGCTGCTGCCGGGCCCGATCGTCAACCCGCTCACACTCAGCATGTCGCCGGCCACGGGCCCGATCAAAGTCATCGGCGTAGTTGTCGCCCCGGTTAGGGAAAACGACTGGAGTTGCAGGGTGGCTGCGGTGGGGTCGAACACCACGTTGCCGCCGTTGAGCTGCAGCACGCCGCCGCTCAGGATCGAGGTGGTTCCATTGACGACGGCGCTCACCGTGATGGAGCCGCCTGTGAAGTCATAGGTGACGTAAGCTGCATTGGCTTCCGCGGCCAGCCCTAAGAGGCCTGCCAGGGCGGTTCCGAGCGTCAATGCTTTGCTTGCTTTCATTCCCTGGGATCCTCGATTCTTCAAGTCGAGATGCGATGTAGGAATATGCCTATCGGCCACGGCTGGCAAATGGCAGGTAGGTGAACCTTTCGTAACACCGGGGTCGCCGCGCCGGGTTGCCACCGCGCTGTGGTTGGTGCGCCCCTTAGATCGACCTCATCGTTGGCAGACCGAGCACCAGTAGGTGGAGCGCTGACCCTGGGTGAATTGCTTGACTGGCGATTTGCAGACCCGGCACGCTTGCTTCGCGCGCTCATATACGAAAAGCTTTTGCCGGAAATACCCGGGCGCGCCATCCGCATTGACATAATCGCGCAAGGTGGTGCCGCCGATTTGAATGGCAGCCTTCAGCACCGACTTGATCGAGTTCGAGAGATTGAGCGCTTCAGCCCGCGTGAGCCGATGCGCGGCGCGCCTTGGCGAGATCCTCGCGCGAAACAAGGCTTCGCTTGCGTAGATGTTGCCCACGCCCACCACGACAGCTGAGTTCATGATGAATTGTTTGATGGCGACCTTGCGCTTGCGCGTCGCGCGGAACAGGTACTCGCCGTTGAAGGCGGCGCTCAACGGTTCGGGCGCCAGTTTCCTCAGCAAGGGATGCTCGAGAGGATCATCCAGCGTGAAAAGCAGGCTGCCGAAGCGCCTGGGATCGTGAAAGCGCAGGATCCTGCCGCTGTCCAGGACCAAGTCCCAGTGCTCGTGGAGCTTTGGCGCGGTGCCCGCGGCTACCAGACGCAGGCTGCCGGACATCCCCAGATGCAGGATCATCGTGCCTTGGCCTACGCGTATCAGCAGGTACTTGGCTCGACGCTCGACCTTGTGGATGACTTGATCGCGCACAGCCGATTCGAATTGGGCCGCGATGGGCCAGCGCAGACGGCGCTCGCGAACGATCGCTTCGACGACCCGACGGCCGTTCAAAGCAGGCGCGATGCCGCGCCGGGTGGTTTCTACTTCAGGGAGCTCTGGCACCGACGCCAAGGCCCCTAAAACCGACGCCAAGGCCCGTAAACAAGACCCGCCATACGGCGAGCCCGTTTATTTGATCTTCGATTCTTTGTATTCGACGTGCTTGCGGACCACGGGGTCGAATTTCTTCATTTCCAGCTTGTCCGGATGCAGGCGCTTATTCTTGGTGGTCGTGTAGTAGTGACCGGTGCCGGCGGAAGATACCAATTTGATTTTGTCGCGCATGTCGTCCCCTTATACCTTCAAGCCCTTGGCGCGCAAATCCGCCACCACCACGTCCACGCCGCGCTTTTCGATGGTGCGCAGACCCCGGGTGCTCACGCGCAAGCTCACGAATCGCTTCTCCGATTCGAGCCAGAATCGATGGCTATGCAAATTCGGCAAAAAGCGGCGGCGCTTGCGATTGTTCGCGTGCGAAACGGTGTTTCCGGTTTTGGGGCGCTTGCCCGTGACCTGGCAGACTCGCGACATGGTGAACCCTTGAGCGTGGAACTTGAGAAAGAGAGCCGCGCTTTATACCAGGGTAGGCACAGCGCGGCAAGCCCCGATGCCAATTAAGAGACCAGATTCAATGAGTTGCCGGATACGACTCGGTGGCGTCCGGATCAGCCCTCAGCGCTCACCCATGGCCAGGAGAATGATCAAATCGGCGAGACAAATCAGGATGATTAGCACGACGTCGGCAGGGTTCATGGGCGTCTCCGGGCCTGACTAGACGATATGAACGAATAATATCCTTATCGTATGATTTGTCAATACTAGAATATGTAAAAGAGCCAACGCGCAAACACCGGACGACTAGGTCTTCGAGCGCGAGCGTCGGCTTTCAGCCTGCGCGAGGGCATGGGCGCCCGCAATCTGCGCCCGGGCGAACGCGCCGACCTCGAGTTCCATTTGCGGCGTGGACTCGCTTCGCATCGCAAGCGCCGCGCCGCCGAAATAAAGTGCGCGCGCGAGTTGTTCCGCAGTGGGCGCAAGCTCTGGATCCTCGGCCATGGCGGCGCGCAGCATTTCCAGCATCTCGAGGTCCAGGTTGGCGAAGATCTCGCCGGCCATGCTGTGCGTATAGGAGAAGAGTTCGGCGGAATGCGGCGATCCGCGGATCAGAGTGAAAACGGGCCGATGCTTCGCCACGACCGCATCCGCAAGCCGCGCGTCCAAGTCTGAGTCCGGTTTTGCCAGCGCCTGTTCAACCGATGCCCGCAGCAGGCCGGCCATTCGGGCGCAGACCGCCACATAGAGTTCATCCTTGTTTTTGAAGTGGCTATAAAGGGTCGCTTTGGCCACATTGGCCTCGCGCGCAACCATTTCCATGGTCACCGCGCGAAATCCCACCTTTTTGAACAGTTCCTCCGCGGCGCGAATGGTCCGCTTGTAGCGGGCATTCTCGTCGTTCACGGCCTCTTGAGGGTTTACCGACATGGCCGAATCATATCACCGTCCACGCGGACGCCGTGCTACGCGCGCCAGCGCGATGTGCGAAAAGGTCGACTGACCCAGGCTTTTCTCGCCTGTTCTTTCGTAGCGCGCCGCGACGGCGCCGCCGTCGAGGTCTTCAACGAGATCAAGGCCGCATCCTGCGAGATTCCCGGCGAGCAACGGCGGGCTGAATCCCGACAAAAATGGCTCGCCCAGGGAGGCCACCCGCCTTTCCATTTCGCGAAAGGAATCCGACGGCAAATGGAACAAGCGCTCATCGAAATACGTGAAGACCAATTCGCTCGCCTCGGGTGCGCAAGCGGCGATCGACTTGAAGGTCGCAATGTTCGCCTCGCGGGTAAGATACATCGAAACCCCGAGCCAGGAAAAAAAGGTCAACCTGTCGGTGCGAAAGGAGGAGCGCGCCAGCGCGTTTTGCACACTTTCCTCCGCCAGATCCGCGGCGATGAAATGCACCGAATCGGGCAGCTCGAGTGCGCACTCGCGGATTCTTTCCAGCTTCAATCTTTGCGTGGCGGGAAAATCGATCTCAAAGATCTGCAAGCCCTGCGCGAAGCGGGGACGGCGCAACGCGAAACTGTCGAAGCCCGCGCCGATCAGGACATATTGCGTGATTCCGTTGGAGACCGCCTTCTGCAGCGCATCTTCGGCATATCGACTGCGAGTGACGACGTTCGCATAGGCGCGGCTGCGCAGCAGCGATTGATCGACGATGGTCTCGGGCGAGGCCAGCGCCTTTTCGCGTGCATCGATGCTCATGCGCGCCAACGCGCTTTCGCGAAACAGGTCGCGCGCCGAATCGGGCACCAGACGATCACCCCAGATGTCATCGATCAAGGGGTGAGGATCCAGCCGCGTATGCGCCGCCCGCATCAGGGAGGTGGCTAGCGCGGTTCGACTGGCTTCGAATTTGTCCACATTCAACCTTGAGATCGACAGCGATTGCCAATTCTATGCCGAAGTCCGATAGTCGAGCCGAATTGTGATCGATGAGCCAAACTCGACGCCACACCACGGATATCTCATGGCCATAGAAGAAAAACACGAGCTTAAGCGCACCATTGGCACCCGGCAGTTGAGCATGATCGCGATCGGCGGAGCGATCGGCACGGGTCTTTTTTTCGCGAGCGGGGCCGCGATTGCCCAAGCCGGCCCGGGCGGCGCGTTGCTGGCGTACGCGACCATGGGCGTGGCGGTTTACTGCATGATGCAGTCCTTGGGTGAGATGGCCACGCAATTGCCGATTCCCGGCTCCTTCGAGGCTTATGCGGAGCGTTTCGTCGATCCGTCGCTGGGATTTGCCGCGGGCTGGAACTACTGGTTCAGCTGGGCCGTCACGCTGGCCGCCGAGTTGGTCGCGGGCTCCCTCATTGTGAAGTTCTGGTTTCCGGATTCGAACTCGATGTACTGGGCGATGGGCTTTTTCAGCGTGCTGCTCGCGTTGAATCTCCTGTCGGTCAAGGCATATGCCGAGGCCGAATACTGGTTCGCCGGCATCAAGGTCGTCACCGTGATCATCTTCGTCGCGGTGGGCATCCTGATGATCGCCGGCATGTTCGGCAATCACAGCAGCGGATTTCAAAACTGGACTTTGAGCGATCCGAAGACCGGAACCCACGCACCCTTCGTCGGCGGTTTTACCGCGATGCTGGCGGTGTTTCTGGTGGCAGGGTTTTCCTTCCAGGGAACCGAGGGCGTGGGACTGGCCGCTGCGGAGACGGCCGACCCGGCCAAGAACGTGCCGAAGGCAATCAAAACCGTGTTCTGGCGCATTCTGCTGTTCTATATCGGCGCGATTTTCGTCGCGGGAACCTTGATCAGCTATACCGATCCCAATTTGCTCAACGCGGATGAAAGCCACATCGCCTTCTCGCCCTTCACCATCATTCTGCAGCAGCTGCCACGGTTCGGCTACTACGCCTCCAACATCATGAACGCGGTGATCCTGTCCTCGGTGTTGTCCTGCGGAAACTCATCCATGTATGTCGCCTCGCGCATGCTGCATGCGATGGCCCACAGCCACAAGGCGCCGCAGCTTTTCGGCAGGCTGAATGCGCGCGGCGTGCCCGTGGCAGCGCTTCTGGCCACCGGTTTGGTCAGCGCGCTCGCCTTCTTCTCGACCGCGGTGGGCGATAAGAAGATCTATCAGCTTCTCTACAACGCCTCGAGTTTGAGCGGGTTCCTCATCTGGCTGGGGATAGCGATCTGCCATCTGCGATTCCGCAAGGCGTGGATTGCGCAGGGTAGGAGCCTGGACGATTTGAAGTTCAAATCCAAATTTTTTCCTTATGGTCCGTGGCTTGCGCTGGTGTTGTTCGTGATTGTGCTCTTTGGCGCCAACATCGGCGTGTTCCAGGCCGCGGAGTTTTCCTGGTTCGATTTCATCACCGGTTACTTGATGATTCCGGTGTTCCTCATTCTGTATTTCGGCCACAAGCAAGTAAAAAAGACTCACCTGGTGGCGCTCAAGGACTGCAATTTCGATCCGGAATGACGCAAACGGAGACGCGGAGGCATGGGGGCGATCAGCTCACTCTCGCGCCGCGCTCCCTCAGCAGCTCTCTCAATATGCTGCGATGGCAGCGTGCTTCATCGGCGCAATAGCAGCCCACGGAAAAGTTCGCGTGGTTCGACAGTGCCGCGAGAAGATCGAGAACTCGCGCAGCCTCCGGTTTACGCATTTCCGCTTTGAACTTGCGGCTGAAAGACTGCCAGTCCCGCCCGGTCTTGGCGCTCAGCGCTTCGCGGACCAGCGCAGCGCTGGGCGACAGATCCGGCAGCCAAACGTCGTAGAAATTGCGGCTGGCGAATTGCGTCTTGGGTACACCGCGCGGCGGCCGCCTCACGGTACCGATTCGCAATCCTTCTTCAGGCGAGCGCGGCGATCCCAGTTGAACGATGAGGATACCCATACCTACCATTCTCTCATTCGCTTCGGAGATATTCGATCATGAACAAAACACTCGTTGCGGCCGTGCTGTCGGGATTCATTGGTGGAATGGCGGGGGCTTATTGGGTCGCGCACTTCGGCGCGCCAACCGTGGTGCCCCGGGCCGAGGCCGCAGCGGAAAGAGTCGTCAGCGCGAACCGCATCGTATTGACCGATGCCACCGGCCGGGCGCGCGCCGAGCTGGCCATGTCCCCGGACGGCGGACCGGGTCTGTTTTTCTACGACACCCAGGGGAGAAACCGTTTGGTGCTCGGTCTTTACTCTCCCGCGGAAAGCGAATACCCGTTTGTAGTGCTGAATGATACGCACCAGGCTGCCGCGGGCATCTTCCGGCTGTTCGGCGCCCAGGAGACACCGGTGGTGGTTCTGAAGAACAAGGGCGCGGACCGGGCGATTTTTGGCCTCAATCCGCTCTCGACGGACCCATTCCTGGTCTACTATTCCACGGAACGGAAAAAAACCGAATTGTTCGGTCAGTTTTGAGCGTGCATGACTAACAAACGAGTCCTTGCAGGCGCGGCATTGCTCGCCGCAATCGCGGCTGGATTCTTGTGGTATCACGCGCAGGCGCCGCGGCGGGCGCATTACTTGCTGATCAACGAGACCGATCAGCATGACTTCGACCTTGCGTTTCGGATGAGCCTCAAGCTCGCCGAGAAAAAGTCGGGAATCGAAAATGCGCTGGTGTTGCTCAAGGAATTGCCGCCCTCAGGTAATATTGAGCAGACGGCGGCGGACCTGATCACGCGTTTGCGCGTCGGTGCACGCCGCAACGGCAGGGGAATATTGTATTTATATTCCGCGAAAGAGAATCTGCTGAAAATCGAGGTGAGCTACGCGCTCGAAGGCGAGATACCCGACGCCTTCTGCCGCCGGCTCGAAGAAGCGGCGAAGACCTACATGCTGTCCGAGGTGCCGCAGGATTTCATTTCCGAACTCATCATCACGGCCAATCTGCGCGGCATGGGCTCGAAACCCCAGGGCGATGTACTGCCGCGATGGCTGAACGGCGAGTTCCTCTCCGGCGGCGCCGGTGCGCTCACACAGGGTTACCGCCGCACTTTGCAGGACTATCAGAGCGCCATCCGCCGCTTGCCGGATTCAGGCCTGGCCGTGTTTGCGCCCTCCGCGGATGCCGAAGAATCCGCACGGCGTTACCTTCAGTCCCTGGCGGCGGGCATCGGCGATCCGCAGCTGCCGCTGCTGACCTCGGGTAGCCAGATTTTTCGCGTGATCGTGCCCCGCAACGAGGAGCAGCAGCTGCGAATCTACGACTCCTTTGTGTCCGCGGGCGCGTACCGGCTGCTGTTCGCGGGCAATCTTGCACTGGCGGTGCCGGGTCCCGGCAAATCCAATTTACCCATCGTCCTGCGCCTGGGAACCGACAAGCTCTGGTATGTCGATGAAGCCAAGTCGTGGACCTACTTTCATCGATTCGAGGACAACGTGAATTTTTTCGTCAAGTACGCCGACAATCCGTTTCTCCCCATGCTGCGCGCGGATCACGTTCCCAACATGGAAGCTGCGGTGTACGCCGATCATCTGCGGACTCCGGCTGCGCCCGCATACCCCGTGGCGCTGGCCGCGGCGGTGCAGGACGGTGAAGCAAGAATTCGTGCGGAGCCGGACGCCGCAGCCCACTATGCCGGGCTGGCGGATCTCTATCTTTTCGAAATGAACTGGCTGACCCGGGCGGTCGATCTGTACGAGAAGGCCGAGGCGCTTGCGCCGGGAGAATTGGCATACCGTTGGCGTTTGATGGATCTATACCTCAATACCTCGCGCGCACAGAAGATGCTCGCCGAACTGCGCTTCCTGGCCGAGCATCTGCCGCAAGACCGACAGACGCGGGACTGGTATCGAAACTACGAACAGGCCTACGACTTCGGTACGGACTAGCCAGGCGCAGGCGCTGGCCTATTTTTTCTGGCTTGGATCGTCCGCCGGATTGACGTAGGTGATCTTGAAGGGACCCTCGTGCAATTCGATGTTCAAGATCGTCTCCTTCTGCGTGAGCATCCCTTACAATGCTACGTCATGACCCTCGCGTTGGATCACGCGTTCATCATGTGCTCGATCGGCGCTCCCGAGGGTGATGCGTTGATTCAGCGCGGCTTCGTCGAGGGCTCAGGCAATGTGCACCCCGGCCAGGGCACGGCCAATCGGCGCTTTTTCTTCGAGAACTTCATGCTCGAGTTGATCTGGGTGGACAAGCCTGAGGAAGCGCAGAACGCGCAGACTCGCCGCACGCGCCTGTGGGAACGCTGGGTGGGGCGGGAAGACCGAACGACCAGTCCCTTCGGCGTTCTAT
The DNA here is from genome assembly GCA_963831765.1 of uncultured Gammaproteobacteria bacterium. Taxonomy (GTDB): domain Bacteria; phylum Pseudomonadota; class Gammaproteobacteria; order Steroidobacterales; family Steroidobacteraceae; genus Bog-1198. The sequence goes on along the minus strand of CAWHRH010000003.1, from coordinate 1,958,316 downwards.
TTCGCGCAGAAAGCGATTTGGCGGAAACCGCCCCGTTTCGGACCTGGCCCTATCATCCGAGCTACCTGCCGCCGGGCGATGCGATCGAAATTGCTGAAGGAACGCGGCTTGAAGAGCCCGAACTGTTTTACATGCCCGGCATTCGCCGTGGCCGGCAGCGCCGCAAAGAGCCGACCAACCACGCCCTGGACATAGGACACATCCTCGGCGTTGCAGTCGGACTGCCGGGGGTTGGGCGGTTATCCGAGGCCTCGCGCTTGGCGCAGGACGCGGGCCTGCTGACGTACTGGGAATCGGACAGACCCGTGCTGGAAATTCGTTTGGCAGCGGCGCCGAGCGCCGTCATCGATCTCACGCCGGCATTGCCGCTGCTGTTTCGCGGCCAGCCCGCATCGTGTGTGCACCAATGAAAACACGAGTTCCTCCGCCGTTCATCATGTTGCTCGCAGCCATTCTGATGTGGTTGCTGCATCGCTGGATGCCGCTCGCGCAGCTCATCGTTAGTCCGTGGAGCCGACTGGGATGGATTTTCGCTGCGATCGGGATCGGCATCGCGATGGGCGCGTTCAAGCGATTTAAACAGGCGCGCACAACGGTCAATCCCCGAGAGCCTCACACGGCGTCAAGCCTGGTGACGGGCGGGGTGTTTCAGATCAGCCGCAATCCCATGTACTTAGGATTGCTGCTGATTTTGATCGGCTGGGCGGTAGGTCTGGGTACGGCGAGTCCCTGGATCGTGCCGCCTGTTTTCATCTTTGTCGTTTCCGTCCTGCAAATCATTCCTGAGGAACAAGCACTGGAAAAGCTATTCGGTGAGCCGTACACCGAATATCGGCGACGCGTCGCACGGTGGATCGGCCGCCGCTAGGCATCAGAAATTGTAGCTCGCCCCAAGGGCCAAATAAGAGGCGTTGTACTTGCCGGTGGCGTTGTCTCCCGCGTGTTCTACACGGAGGTAATCGAGTCGCGCCGACCAGTGTCCGGCAATGGTATAAGAAGCGCCCAGTCCCAGCAGCAAGCTGGAGGCATTCGCCGTTTGCACGGTCGGCGTGTAGGAAGTGGGGAGGGTCAGGATATTGGTCAAGGTTGTTCGGGCGAAGTAGTCCGCAATTCGCAGGTTGAGATTGAAGTTTTCCAGCAAAGGCAATTGGAACAGCAACCCCAGAGCGGGACCCTGGGATTTCAGCCGGGTCGTCGCGCCCACCGACTGAGCCGCTCCGCCGTCAGGGGTATAGGTACCGAAGGCCTGGTAGTAAAGTTCGCCCAGGTGCAGGTAGGATGCATCGATTCCGACATAGGGCCACGCCATGTAGCCCATGTTGGCCCACCACGCGGTTTTGCGGTCCTCGAGCGCCGCCGATGTGAATTCCAAGATTCCAAATCCTTCCACCTGGCTTTCGAGTTCATTTTGATAGGCCGATGTGTCGGTGGCGATCTTCGCGACACCGACGCTGCCGCCTACGTAGAGGCCGGTCAATCCCTCGGCGCAGGCAGCGTGATCGGCCGCGAGCAGTGCGGTGAAAATCAAGATGCCGCTTTGGATTCTGCGTTCTCGTGTCATTGTGGATCTCGTGATTTTTGTCCACCGGACTATACCCATGTCATGCAAAAGATGCGGTGCGCCGCGGATTTTTTGGCCTGACGGCCTTGCGACACATGATTGTCATGTGGGTCGGTCATCGTGTAGAGCTTTATACGATTTGGCGCAAAACATGAACAAGATCATCGTATCGACCGCCAGGCTCTTGATGGCATTGGCTGCGCTTTCGGCGGCTGCGTGCAGCAGCGTGCATCAGACCTATGTGCCGGACGGCCGCCGCGGCTATGTGATCACCTGCGCCGGTCTCTTGAACAGCTATGCAAGTTGTCTCGTCAAAGCCGGGCGCGCCTGCGGAAGCAATGGCTATGAAATCCTGAAAGGCAGCGAGGAGGACCGCGACTTGTTGATAGCGTGCAAGCTTCCGCACTGAGGGGTATGCACCGATCGCACGAGCCGTCCGTCCTCGAATGGAATTGTCGCGATCCGGCCCGTGCAACTGCCTTCTTTGATACGCGATTGCGACCGCCGGCCGACCCTGCCACAATTCTTTTGCATGCTGATGATGTTCAGATTACGTTTTTGTGGATTTCGGTTGTCGCCGGCGGGTATCTGATAAAAACCGAGACGCGGGCCGCTCGCCGCGAACTCCGGTTGCACGGGGAAAACACATGCATAAGTCTCATTGCCGAATCATTCTCATGATGCTGCTCGGGGTCTTCTGCCAGGGGGCAGCGCTGGCTGATTCACCCGAGTCGATTGCGCCGCTGACCTACGTGCATGTCTATGCCGACAGCGCAGGCGCATCGCATTTTCGCGAAGAACACTTCGACTTCACGCGCGGCCGCGACGCCGCCAGCTCCATCCATGTTCTGGAGGCGAAGGGCGGCGCGACACTGCTGCGCCTCAAGGCGGGGGCCGTCGAGGACTGGCACAACGCCCCGCGCGCCTGGTTCTTGATCGTGTTGCAGGGGACGTCGGAGGTCACCACCTCAGATGCGCAGGTGCGCCAGTTTGGTCCGGGGTCCGTGGTGCTGCTGGACGATACGACGGGAAAGGGACATCAAACGAGGGCGCTCGGAAAGATCGACCACATCGCAGCCGTCATTCCCATTGTCGATGCACCCGTAACCGGAGCGAAGTAAGCACAGTCGCGCCATGTGGACGCAACGGACTCTGATCGCGATCCTCAGCGTCGCCGGCTTGCTCAGTGCCGATGCGGCACTTGGTCAGAATACGACCGTTGCGCCCGGCACGGAGTCGGGATTCGCGCTCTTTCAAAAGAAATGCACCCTCTGTCACGGCAATCCCGCCGTCGAGCGAGCGCCGTCGTTACCGGCAATCCGCGGCATGTCGCCGGAGAAGATTTACGGGGCGCTGGGGCCCGAAGGCATCATGTCCGCGCAAGGCGCTGCGCTCAGCGATCAGGAACGACGCGCGATTGCCGAGTTCATGAGCAGTCGGCCGCTGGGCAGTGCGCGCGCCGGTACCGCCAAATCCATGCCCAATCATTGCGCGTCGAATCCTCCTCTGGCGAATCCGGATTCCTCGCCGCAGTGGAATGGTTGGAGCGGCGACGGCGCGAATCATCGCTTTCAAGCGGCCGCGGCAGCTGGGATCAGCGCGCAGGATGTGCCAAGGCTCACACTCAAATGGGCGTTCGGTTATCCGGCGGGTGTTTCCGCCAACGCCCAACCGACCGTTGTTTCGGGCCGCGTGTTTGTCGGCAGCGACAATGGGTTTTTCTACTCGCTCGACGCCAGGAGCGGCTGCGTGTATTGGTCCTTCGATACGGGATCGACCGTGCGCGGCGCGGCGATGCTCGGTCCCATCGCGGGAAGCACAGCACGCCACGCTGTCTATTTTGGCGACGGGCGCGCCAACGTCTATGCGCTCGATGCTCGCTCGGGCAGTCTGTTGTGGAAGACGCGGGTGGATGATCATTTCGTGGCGCGCATCACCGCCGGCGTCCGGCTCTACGGCGATAAGCTGCTGGTGCCCGTATCCTCGTCCGAGGGCTACAGCGGCGGCACTCCCGACTATCCTTGCTGCACCTCTCGCGGCAGCGTGGTCGCTCTGGATGCGCGCAGCGGTCGACCGATCTGGAAGGCCTGGGTCATCGCCGACGAGCCGAAGCTCTACCTGAAGCAGCCGAACGGCGTTTCGTTGTACGGCCCCGCCGGGGGTGCCGTGTGGAACACGCCGAGCGTCGATACGCTGCGCGGCGCAGTCTACTTCGGAACCGGCGATGCCTCCGCGGGTCCCGCCACTGCGACCTCCGATAGCATCATGGCGGTCGACATCGGCAGCGGTCGGCTGCTCTGGGCATATCAGGTCACGCCAAACGATGTGCACCTTGGAGGCTGCGACGGCGCGGAGCGCAGCATAGCCTGTCCAAAGGTCAATGGTCCTGACATGGACATCGGCAACTCACCGATCCTGATGGCGTTGCCGGGCGGCCGCCGCATGCTCTTTGCCGGAACCAAAGCCGCCGATGTGCTGGCCGTGGATCCCGACCACCACGGCGCATTGATCTATCGCGTGAATCCTACCGGGGCCACTCCGGGTGGCGACTACAAAGCGGGGGCCCCTGCGATTCTCTGGGGTGGCGCAGCGGACGCCGGCCAGGTTTATTACGGACTCGGCACGGGCGGACTCGTCGCCATCGATCCCGCAACCGGCCGGACACTTTGGCTCTTCAAGCCCGAGTCGCGGGAGGCATCAGGCAGCGTATCGCTCGGTGCCGCACCCACGGTGATCCCGGGTGTCATATTCGAGGGTTCCAATCAGGGCGTTTTGTACGCAGTGTCCTCGGCAAACGGCAAGGAATTATGGAGTTTCGATACGGGGCGCAGCTTCGCAACCGTAAACAAGGTGGAGGCGCACGGCGGGGCAATTGCGACCTCTGGTGCTGTTGTGGTCGACGGAATGTTGTTCGTTGGTTCCGGCTACGCAGTCGGCAATGGTGCGACCGCCGGCAACGTGCTGCTGGCCTTTGGCGTGTACTAAGGCACTTCCGCGGCTGATCATGTAATGCAGATGCCACAAAAAATTCACATATCTACGGAGATTCTTTATCCCACTTTGAAGGTAGATTATTGATCCTCGGTATATAAAGAACTTTAACTAGGGAATGCGATGAAAACCATTACGCAATCGGCGCAGTCTGCCCGCACCTGGTTAATCACTTTCGCATTCGCCACTCTATGCCTTGTCGGGCCCAACGAATCGGCGCAAGCCGACACCGTCTACGATGTGTCCATCGACACCACGAGCTTGCTCGGAAGCGGCTCCATACTCGCCTTCGATTTCATCGGCGGCGGAGGCACGCAGTCGAATGCCGTATCGATTGCAAGTTTCTCGACCGACGGCACTTTGATACCCGCTGCAACATCCGGTGCGGTGAACTCCGGTTCCGTGAGCGGCACGCTTCCCGGCAACGTGACCCTTACCAATGCCTCCTTCTTCAATGAGTATCAGCAGGGCATAACCGTCGGGTCCACCATTACGTTTCAACTGGACGCGACGACGAATGCTCCGACCGGCAGCTCGGTCCCGGATGGCTTTTCTCTGTTTTTTCTTGATCCGGCGGCAGCGAACTCGCTCCTCACGACGACGGACCCCACGGGGGCCAACTCGCTGTTCACGCTGCAAATCGACGGCAGTCCGAATGGCGTCCTTGGCGTGTATGACTCGCTACCCACTGTTGCGGTGACGATCACGGCGGCACCGGTCCCAATACCCGGAACCTTTGGATTGTTTATCGGTGGCTTGGCGGGCATTGGATTCTTGGGATTTCGTAAGCGTCTTACTGTGGAAAAACAACTTTTCTAACTGTTTTCTTCCAAGCGTACGGAGGCGCGCATCGCCAGTCCCGCCCGCTTACCGAGAAAGCTCCACTCATAGGGGTCCGCCGCATGAGTCACTCCCTTCCCCTTCGCACACTCTATGTCTTGGCGGTATGTTTCATCGCGATCTTCGCTGCACCGGCCCAGGCGCAGGAGGGAACGGTGATCCCGGACAGTGCAGTGCACGTGGGATTTACCGGCCTGGTGCTCAACCGCGCTACGACCACCTTCGACACAACCGCGAGCTTCACCAATAACTCCGCGCAGACCTTCTCCGGGGTTCTGGCGCTCGAGGTGCCGCAGATCACACCGGCTACCGTGACGCTCGCCAACCCCACCTGCGTGATCGAAAACGTCGCGATCGTGGTGTTTTCCCTTCCGCCCGCGGGGCTTGTCCCTGGCGGGGTTTTCAACGGCGTGCTGCTGAAATTTCGTAACCCAGCGCGCGGCGCGTTCAATTTCGCCCACCTGCTCGTGCAGGGAGATCCCTGCAGTCAGACCACCTATCTGCGCGCCTTCAGCGACTCGCGCGTCATCGACCCCAGCGTGATCACCCCAATCCTGCCATCGCTCGCACCTCTGCTGTGCCTGACCGTGCCCGCGAATCCGATGACGCTCCCGCAGGCGATGAGTTCCATTCAGACACAGCTCGATCAAGTGGGCGGCGCGGGCGCGCTTTCGGGCTATCTTGCCGCCAGCGCCGGTGCAACTCCCGAGTCGCTTTCTGCGCTCGCCGGCAGTCAGATGGTCAACCAGCAGGGTCCCGCGGCGCTTGCCTCGCTCCTCGCCGCCAACCAGAACGATCCGTCCAATCCTGCGCACCTGGTGAATGCCGCCGGCGTTGCGGCGCTCATTAACATGCCGAACGAGGCGCTCGCATTGCTGGATGCCGCCGATGCCGTCGGGGGCGACTTCGGCGCGCCTATGGGCATCGACGGCCACGCCGTCGCGCTCAACAACCGCGGGTTCGCACTGCTTCAGACCGGCCAGTTTGCACAGGCGCAAAGCGTGCTGAACACGGCTATCGCGGCCGAGCCCTACCTTGCTGAGGGGCGCATGAACCTTGCAATCACCCAACTATGCCAGGGACAGGATGCGGGCGCGACTTACATGTCGGCGCTGCATCGCTCGCCCGGAACGTTGACACTCGATGAAGCCTTCGACTTAAGCCAAGGCGTCGCGCCGCAGCTCACCGCGCTGCAATACCCGGGTTCGGCAGACTTGCTACGTTCCTTTTCAAATGGCTGGGGGACACTGCAGGGGGGCACCATTGATGAAGTCACCGCCGACCAGGCGCAGCGTCAGTCGGTGCGCACTCAGTGGCAGCAGCGCGACGCCGCCAGTCCTCCGCCGCTTTTAACCTCGGTGCGCTTCGCCGGCATCGACAATGACGGCGACAATCTCGGCATCCCGGTCTTCGATGATCGCTCGCCGCCGGGCCTGAGCGACCTGTATGCGAGCTATACCACCGCCCAGAACGCGATCTTGTCACTGGTCGTCGACATCAATGACCAGTTCAACGCCTGGTTCACGCGTCTCATCGCCGCCAGCGATCAGTGCCTCGCCGAAAACATCGCGCCGGCGCAGTGTGAGCCTTACCAGACCATCCTCATGGAGGGCCGCACCTCGGTGCACCAGGAACTGCCGGTCTTCCTACAGCGTCAGGGGAAGGCCGAGCAGACGTTTCGCGCCTTCGCCGATCCCTGGTACCGCGACCTCACCGGGCTCGCGGCCAACCTTTCCGACCCGCTCTACCACCAGGATCGCTCGCTGCGTGCGCGCGCCGATCTGCTATTGGCCTATTACGGTATGGTGAACGAGGGCAACCAGGTGCAGGCCGAGCTCGCCTTCTGGTGGGAAACCGCGCAGACACCCGAGAGCCCCGGTTCGATCTCGCTCGCGACACCCGATGAGATGGACTCGCAGGCCTGCCCAGATATACTCAAGGCGGCGAAACTGCAGCTGCCTCTGGCACCGGGGCTCGATGCGACCATCAACTGCGAGCAAGTGATGCTGAGTCTGTCGAGTCCGGGCGTCGGCCCGTTCGTAAATGGGACTGTGACTTACGCCGGAAACTGGACCGTCTTCGCGGGCGTCGGCGCCTCGGCGAGCATCATTCCGCCGCTGAAGGCCAAGGCCCAGGTTGGGGGCTATCTCTCGGGCAACACCAACCGCATCACCGATTTGGGGATAAAGTCAAATGCATCCTTTGGCGCAGGACCCCTGCAGTTGAAAGCGGGTTCCCAAATCAGCTTCGCGGCCTCCAAGTTGTGCGCCATCGGATGTGACTAGGTGCTCATCAAATGAGCCCGCGCTCCGCCGGCCACACGCATTGGCAATCAGCGCCGGATTGTTCGTTCTAGTGTGAGATTGTGATCGACGGATCCAATAGCGGCAGCGCATCAGCGGCCGTCGTCGCGCCAGTGCGCTCAATATCCGTCCTGGAATAGCAGCGTCCCACGCTCGTGTAAGTCGGATCCTGCGCAGCAACTCGGGTCGCGCTTTGCGGCACGCACGTGGTGTTCTGCGCAAGGGGTGCTCCCCCCGGTTTCGGACTGCCGCTACCCGCACAGGCAGCAAGAATGAGCGCTAAGCCGGTCACACCAATGGGGCGGAAATAAGCAGTCATATGACACCTCCCGGACAAACGCCATTTTACTCCATACCGGTCGAGGATGCGAAATCCGTGCACGCGATCGCTTGGGCGGGGCGCCCTAAAGCAATCCCCGCTCCGCCAGCGACACACACTGGCCGTCGCCCACGATGATGTGATCCAGCAGGCGGATATCCACCAGCGCCAGGGCTTCCTTCACCCGCTGCGTGATGAATTCGTCAGCCTGGCTCGGCTCGGCCACGCCGCGCGGGTGATTGTGGGCAATGATCACCGCGGCGGAGTTGCGCTGCAGTGCGAGCTTGACGATCTCGCGCGGATGCACGCTGGCGCCGTCGATGGTGCCGCGAAACAGTTCCTCGAATTGAATCAGCCGGTGGCGCTTGTCCAGGTACAGGCAGCAAAATACCTCATGCTCGAGATCGCGCAGGCGCGCGGAGAGAAAATCGCGGGTGGCTCGCGGGCTCGACGAGCGAAGGGCCGGCGCGCAGGGTTTCCGACAGTTGCCGCCGGGCGATCTCGACCGCTGCCTGCAGCTCCGCGAAGCGCGCCAATCCCAATCCGGGCTCGGCGCAAAATCTTTGCCGGTCGGCGGCGATCAGCTTGCGCAGCGAATGAAAGCTCTTGAGCACATCGCGCGCCAGATCGAGCGCCGAGCGGCCCGCGCGTGCCCGTGCGCAGCAATATCGCCAGCAGCTCCGCATCCGAAAGCGCCGCGGCGCCCTTGTCGAGCAGCTTCTCGCGCGGTCGTTCATCGCTTGGCCAATCCCGAATTGCCATGCTTCGAGCATGAGCGGCGGGTCGCGCAACTCACCAGCGGCATTTCGCGGCTGATCGGGGCGAAATGCCGCCGTTGACGATACGCGGCGCGGCTAGCTGTGCCCAGAACTGCCGAAGCCGCCGGCGCCGCGCGCGGTGGCGGAGAAATCCTCGACCACCTCGAATGCGACCTGCACGACCGGCACGATCACCATCTGCGCGATGCGGTCGCCGGGATTGATGGTGAAGGGCGCGGCGCCGCGATTCCAGACCGACACCATCAGCGGTCCCTGGTAGTCGGAATCGATCAGCCCGACCAGATTGCCCAGCACGATGCCGTTCTTGTGGCCCAAGCCCGAACGCGGCAGCAGCATGGCGGCCAGATCCGGGTTCGGCGATGTAGATCGAAATGCCGGTGGGGATGAGTTCGGCGGCGCCGGGCTTCAAGTACCAGCGGCGCATCGATGCAGGCGCGCAAATCCATGCCGGCCGACCCCGCGGTCGCATGTTGCGGCAGGGGAAATTCCCGGCCGATGCGCGGATCCAGGATCCGCAGCTTGACGCGTCGTGCATGGCGGCTCCTATACTCGCCGCGCGCGGCGGCCGCGCACGCGATCGCGCGGCAGCGCCGCTGCGGTGCGGCGTTTGCGCGCGCCGCGCCGCGGGCGTGCCGTCGGGCGGCGGCAGGCGCTTGGCGATGAGCGCGATGAGTTCGCGCGCCACGTCGATTTTCGGTCCGCGCGCGACTTCGACCTTTCCGCCCGGCCAGATCACCGTCAGCGCATTGTCCTCGCAATCGAAGGCGATGCCGTCGCCGACCTGATTGGCGGCGATCATGTCGAGCTTCTTGCGCTTGAGCTTGCTGCGCGCATTGTCCTCGACATCGTTGGTTTCCGCGGCAAAGCCGACCACGAACGGGCGCTTGGCCATGTCCGCCACCGACTTGATGATATCGGGCGCGGGCTCGAGTTCCAGATTTACCGAGCCGCCCTGTTTCTTGATCTTCTGCTTGGCGACGCGTCACGGGCTGAAAATCGGCGACCGCCGCGGCCGCGATGAACACGTCGGTGTCGCCCACCTGGCGATGAACCGCGGCATACATATCGCGCGCGCTTTCCACATTGATGCGCGTGACGCCCGCCGGCGTCGGCAATTGCACGGGTCCGGTGACGATGGTGACATGCGCGCCCGCCTCGCGGGCCGCGGCGGCCACGGCGAATCCCATTTTTCCCGAACTGCGATTGGTGAGGTAGCGCACCGGATCGAGCGCTCGCGGGTGGGGCCGGCGGTGATCAAGACATTGAGGCCGGCCAGCAGACCGGCATTGGCCGGCGGCTCGAGCAGCGCTTTCGGCGAGCTTCACGGGTTCCCACATGCGGCCCGCGCCGACTTCTCCGCAGGCCTGATTGCCGGACGCCGGGTCCCAAGATGCGGATGCCGCGCGAAATCAGGGTTTCGACATTGGCCTGCGTGGCCTTGTTGGCCCACATGACGCGATTCATCGCCGGCGCCAGCACGATGGGCGCTTCGGTGGCAAGGCACAGCGTGGCTGAGCAGGTCATCGGCGCGTCCGCCGGCCAGGCGCGCGATGAAGTCCGCGCTGGCCGGCGCGATCAACACGATCTGCGCCCAGCGCGCGAGTTCGATGTGGCCCATGGCCGCCTCCGCCGCGCTGTCCCACAGATCGCTGCGCGTCGGGCGGCCCGACACGGCCTGAAAAGTCATGGGCGAGACGAAGCGCTGCGCCGCCTTGGTCATCACCACCTGGACATCCGCGCCGCGCTCGATCAGGCGGCGCACCAGATCCGGACTCTTGTAGGCGGCGATGCCGCCGGTAACGCCCAGCAGAATTCGGGTCTTCGGCGTCATTGAATGTGCTTCAACTCTTTGAAGCGATCGATGTCGCTCTCGAATTGAATGCTCATCGTCGCCTCCTCGCCGCGCTTCTGCCGCAGGTTCTGCTCCTGCGTGCGGATGTCGGTGCTCAGGCGCACCAGATCCTCGGCGACCTGATCGGGCATGGAGGGCGCTTTCGGATCGGCGTTGTACGGTTTGAAGCGCATGCTGTCGGTGCGCAACTTCTTCATGCGGCCGTCCAGAGTCTCGAGAAACTGGTTGGTGACCTTGATCTGATCGGCCAGCAAGCGTGAGGCGCTGGTCGCGCAGCCGCTCGATTTCCTGCACCGACGCATAGGTGCTCAGCAGGTTCTTGTCGCGCATCTGCGCGCTGCTGCGGCATCGAGTTTCTTCTGTCTCTCGGCCGCCAGTTGCTCGGGCGATCTTCTGCGCGTCGAGGTGGCCGATCTCGATGCCGTGCGAATTGATGACGTGCTGTTCCTGCGAGGCGTATTCCGGCGGGAATGCGATCGCCGTAGTGGGTCACGCCTTCGGAATCCACCCATTTGTAGAGCACGCGGCCGTTGTTGGCGGGCGGTGCTGGAGCCGGCGGCTGCCCACCCGCCAGGGGCGCAGCAAGGCACATGGCGCAGAGAATCCAAGCGACATTCTTCAAGAATCGTATCCTCAAGATGAAGCGGCCGCCATTGTGAGCGGTGCGAGCGGCGTTTTCTAGGGGCTATGCCTCAATCTGCGAGACCGTAACGCTCCCGATAGAGCCGCATGCTCGAGAGGTCGGTTCCCTGCCCCGCGCGGAGATATGGTCCATCAGATCGCTCCAGATTGACCACCGAGATCACGGGTATGCCGAACTGGCGGCGCACCTCCTGGACCGCCGAAAGCTCGGCTGTCCGCGGCGCGTTCCTGGCGATCCAAGGCGAGCAGCACGCCGGCCGGCGTCGCCCCGGCCGCCCGGATGATGTCGATGGATTCGCGGATCGCGGTTCCCGCGGTGATCACATCGTCGACGATCAGCACGCGCCCCCGCAAGCGGACTGCCGACGATCCTGCCGCCTTCGCCGTGATCCTTGGCTTCCTTGCGATTGAAGGCAAAGGGCAGGTTGCGCCCGTGATGTTCGCGCCAGCGCCGCGGCGGTGATGGTCACCAGCGGGATGCCCTTGTAGGCCGGTCCGAACAGCATGTCGAAGTGATAGATCCGAGGCTGCGAGCGCCGCGGCATAGGCGCGTCCGACGGCGGCGATGGCGGCCCCGGTGTTGAACAATCCGGCGTTGAAAAAGTACGGACTTTCGCGGCCCGATTTGAGCGTGAAGCTGCCGAATTGCAGAACGCCGAGCCGCACGCACAAGTCGATGAAGTCACTTTGATACGCCAGGCTCATGGGGCCTGATATTATCGCGCGCGATGCGCATCGTCACGACACACTGCCCTCGCTTTGACGGAATCCCGCCAAGCCCACCCTGCGGCAGGCGCTGGGCGACAAGCGCATGACTGGCGGTCCTGCTTGATGAGCTTCGCCTCGGGGCTGCCGTTCAACCTGACCAATTTTTCCCTGCAGGCGTGGCTGGCGTCCGACGGACATTGAGCATCAAGACCATCGGCATATTCTCGCTGGTGGCACTGCCCTACATCTTCAAATTCCTGTGGGCGCCGTTCCTCGACCGCTACCTGCCGCCATTCCTGGGCCGGCGCCGCGGTTGGATTCTGATGTTTCAGGCAGCGCTCGCCGTTTGCATCGGCGTCATGGGCTTCTGTTCCCCGACGACAGGATTGCCGTTGCTCGGTGCCATCGCGGTTCTGGTGGCGTTCCTGTCCGCATCGCAGGACATCGTGATCGATGCGTATCGGGTCGATACGATTCCGCCGAGCGAGCGGGCACTGGCCGCCGCGGCCGCGGCCTTCGGCTACCGCACGGCGGCCATGCTGGCGGGCGCGGTGCTGGTGCTGATCGCCGCGCAGTCTCGGTTGGCGCCTCGCGTTCCTCTTCGTGGCCTGCCTCATGGCGGCGACCATGCTCGCGACACTCTGGGCGCCCGAGCCGGATGTGCCGGGCGTGCCGCCCACGACCCTGGCCGATGCGGTATGGCATCCGCTGCGAGCCTTGATCAGCCAGAAGGGCATGTGGGGATTCTTGATCTTGGTGCTGCTTTACAAGGTGGGCGATGCGCTGGCGTTGAGCCTGTACAGCACCTTCATGATCCAAGGGCGTGGGCTTCTCGCTGCACGAATTGAGCATTGCCGGCAAATTGAACATGACCGTGTCCACCATGATCGGCGTGGCCATCGGCGGCTGGCTCTACATCCGCTGGGGCACGTTTCGGTCGCTGTTGATTTTCGGCATCGGTCAGGCGCTGACCAATCTGCTCTACATGTGGCTGGCGCTTGGCCGGCAAGAAAATCTGGCTGCTGGCGCTGGCGACGTCCTTGGACACGATGATCGGCGGCATGGGACAGGCGGCATTCGTCGCCTTCCTGATGTCGCTGTGTTCCGCAAACTTCAGCGCCACGCAGTACGCGTTGCTGTCGGCGCTGGCGGTGCTGCCGCGGAACGTGACGGGAGCGATCGCCGGCTTTCTGGTGCCGGTGGTCGGCTGGCCGAATTTCTTCGTCGTCACCTGTCTGGCGGCGATGCCGGGCCTGATTCTGCTGGTGATCTTGCGCACGCCGCTCAATGAGCTCGCGGCGCGCGAAGCCGCCGCGCATCGCTGATGCGCGCTGAAACGTTAGCGGCCGACTCTAGCGGCGCAGCGATCGATCGTGCGGGTTGGACCAGGCAGTTCGCGCGTTGTCCTCGAACTCGCGGTCCAAGTCCTCGGCCTCCACATCGACGGCGCCCGACCAGTCTTCCGGCGCATCCGCCGCATCGATCAGTTCGTCCCAGCAGCTGCTCGTTCCAGGAATCGAATTCCATTTCGGTGACGGTGCCGTCGAAATATTGAATCTCGATGGTCTCATCCTGATCGTCGATCGCGACCACTTCAAAGAGCTCGTTGGTACCGCCGCGATACCATTGGCCTACGATCGGCTTGATTACATTCATCGCCGTCTCCGTCTGCTATGCTCGTTTCCATTCAACTCCCAATGAGTCATTCGCGCAATATGTAAATTTTGCGCGCAGCAACATTACATGGTCGAACACGCTCATCAAATTCTTCGTGGTGTTTTTCGTCGTGGTCGAACCCATTTCCTTGATTCCCCTGTTCGCCGGCCTGACGCATGGGGCGAGCGCGGCGCTACAAGAAAAAAATGGCGGGCAAGGCCGCGGCCATCGCGCTCGGCATCTGCGTACTGTTCGCGCTGGTGGGCGCGAAGTTTCTGGACATCATGGGAATTTCCCTGAGCTCGTTTCGCATTGCCGGCGGAACGCTGCTGTTCTTGATTGCGCTCGACATGGTGTTCGCGCGCACCTCGGGCACCAAATCGACGACGACCGAACAGGAAGAGGCCAAGACGCGCGAGGACATTTCGGTGTTTCCGCTGGCGTTTCCCTTCATCGCCGGTCCCGGCGCGCTGGCCACCATCCTGCTGACCGCCGGCGAGGTGGATGGAAACCCGCTGCTGTTCGCCGGTTTCCTGGGCGTCGTGGTGCTGGTGCATGATCGTCTGCTGGGTCCTGATGCTGGCGACGCCGCGCCTGATGAAGGTGCTTCGGCGTCACCGGCGCCAATGTCATGAGCCGCCTATCCGGCGTGATCCTCGCCGCCCTCGCCGTGCAATTCATCGTCGACGGCATTCGCGGCAGCTTTCTGAGCTGATGCTACGGCTGCGGCGCCGGCGCGCCGGCAGCGGGCGACGGATTCACCGGCGTCGTACCGAGCGCGCGCTTCGCATAAGCCAAATCCCACACGCCGTGGCCCAGGCGCGCGCCGCGCCGCTCGAAGCGCGTCGGCGGCCTGAAATCGGGCCGCGCCACATAGGTCAAATCCGGGCTCAGCGACTGTAAGCCGGGATCCGCATTGCATACCGCCAGCATTTGTTCCGCATAGTCCTGCCAGTCCGTGGCGAGCCGCAGAGTACCGCCGGCGCGCAGCTTCGCCGCCACCATCGCGACGAAACGCGCTTCGATCAAGCGGCGCTTGTGATGCCGCTTCTTGTGCCAGGGATCCGGAAAGAACACCAGCACCTCGTCGAAGGAATCATCCGGCACATGGTCGTGCAGCACCTCCACGGCGTCGCGCAGATGACGCGCAAGTTCGTCAGGGCTCCCTGCGGCGGCGCGCAGCAACAGCCGGCCGACTCCCGAGCGATGCACCTCGATGCCGAGGTAGTCGATGTGCGGATTCGCCTCCGCCAGACTTCCGATCACTTCGCCGGCGCCGAAGCCGATCTCCAGGCAGCGCGGCGCCAGGCGTCCGAAAACGGCCTGCAGATCCAAGGGCCCTTCGCCCAAGGTCGATGCCGTACGCCGGCCAAAGTTCGCGAGCGCGCGCTCCTGCGCCGGCGGTGGTGCGGCCGGCGCGGAGCACGAAACTGCGGATGCGGCGTGGTCTGCATGGCTGCAAAGTGTGCCTGATATGATGGCTGCGATGCGCAAAACATGCCCGGGACGACTCGCTGCGCCGCCGTTCGGTCACTGGGCGTGGCGGCGCTCGCCGGCTGCGCCGGCCTGCCGCGGCACGTGGAGAAAACGCCGAGCGAAGCGCTTCCCGACCCCGACACCACGACGCTCGGCCAAATCGTCGCAGCTCGAGGAGCCGGGCAAGAATCTTATCGGGAATCCGGCTGCTGACCTCGGGCGATGAAGCCTTGGCCAGCTTATCGCGCTCGCCGATCACGCCGAGCGGACGCTCGACATTCAGTACTACATCATCCACGAGGACGATTCGACGCGGATCCTGCTGCATCACGTGCGCCTGGCGGCGGACCGCGGCGTGCGGGTGCGCGTGCTGGTCGACGATCTGAACACCGCCGGCGAGGACCGCCGCTTCATGCATTTGAGCGAACATCGCCAATGTCGAAGTGCGGGTCTTCAATCCGTTTCCCGGCGGACGATTCTCGACCTGGACCCGCGTGCGTCGCTTCGGCGATCGACATCCGGCGCATCAATCACCGCATGCACAACAAGTTGTTCGTCGCCGACAATGCGCTCGCCATCACCGGCGGCCGCAACATCGGCGATCAATATTTCACGCGCGATCCGTACAACAATTTCATCGATCTGGACGTGGTGGCGGCCGGCGCCATCGTGCCGGAACTGTCGGCGTCGTTCGATGAGTTCTGGAACAGCAAGTATGCCTACCCGATCGCCTCGGTGGCCTCGCCGGTGGATGCCGACGCGGCGCCGCCGGCGCCGCCGGACGACGGCGCGGACGCCGAGCGCGAATTGGCTGGAGCAGGAGCTCGATGCGCACGAGTTGCAGCTGACCTGGGTGCCGGCCACCGTGCTCGCGGATCGGCCCGCGAAGATCGCCAGCGAAACCTCGCCCGGACGAGGAGGTCACGATCGCCAACGACATCAGCGGCGCTGATGCGCTTCGGCGAAACAGGAACTCGATCATCATTTCGCCGTACTTCGTGCCCGGCAAGGACGGCGTCGCGCTGATCGCCAAGCTCGTGGCGCGCGGCGTGCACATTCGAATCCTCACCAACTCGCTGGCGTCCACCGATTCGCCGCTGGTGCACATCGGCTATGCGCGCTATCGCGTGGCGCTGCTCAAGCTGGGCGTCGATCTTCGCGAAGTGCGGCCGAAGCTCGGGCAGAAGCGCGCGCGCTTCCATCCGTTCCGCAGCTCCAACGCCAGCCTGCACGCCAAGGCGCTGGTGATCGATCAGAAAATCGTGTTCATCGGATCGATGAACATGGACGAGCGCTCGGCACGCATCAACAGCGAGCTGGGGCTGGTGATCAGCAGCGCCGAGATCGCGCGCCAGGTCACCAATCTGCTCGACGACATCAGCGCCGACGGCAGCTACAAGCTGCAGCTGCAGTCGGGACACGACCACATCGAATGGTCGAGCGGCGAGGCAGGCGCGGAGAAGATCTGGCACACCGACCCGGAACGACCCGCATCGCAGCGGCTCTGGCTGAAAATGCTGGCGCCGTTCGCGCCGGACGAATTGCTCTAGGCAGCTCAGGCGATCGGCCGAGGAGATCCGCAGCGTGCTCAAGTATTCCTTCACCTTGCCGCGGAATCCCTCGCTGCTGGTGACGGTGGCGCCGCCGGCCAGCACCAGAATGAAATCGCCGCGCAGCGTGCGATTCACTTCTTTGCACGTAGTTCAAGTTGACGAGGCAGGAGCGGCTGATGCGCAGCATGGGCTGCGAGCGCAGCGCCAGCTCCGCCTGCTGCAGCGTGCTGCGCGCGTGGTAGTTGTCCCGGCCGACGCGGATGACGACGTAGTTGCGGTCCGCCTCGATCATTTCCACCTGGGTCGGCATCGAGCACATGCAGATGGCCGCCGAATTCCGCCAGCAGGCGCGGCTTCTCCTCGGCCGCGCGGGCGCCGCGCTCGAGTTGCGCGAGCAGTCCGGCCAGCAGCGCTCTGCCGTTCATCGACGCCGAGGCTTCGATGGCGCGGCCGGACGCGCGCCAGCGTCTTGCGGAAGCGCTCCTGGTCGAAGGGCTTGAGCAAATAGTCCACGGCGCAGACCTCGAATGCCTCGAGCGCGTAGGTGTCGTAGGCGGTGACGAATACCAGGGACGGCAGCTGCTGCAGGCTCCAAGAGCGCGCGCGAGATTCGATGCCGTTCAGCGGGTCCATCTGGATGTCGAGGAACAGCAGCTGCGGCTGTCGCGATCGAATGGCGGCGAGCGCGGCCGCGCCGTCGCCGAACTCGCCCACCACGCGCAAATCGCTTTCCGCCTCGCAATATTCGCGCAGGGTGCGCCGGCCCGGCGGTCTCATCATCGACGATGATGACATCCATCATGTGCCGAGCAGCGTCGTGGCCTGCAGTTTGCCGGCGGCCGCGGCCTCGCGCGTCACGGCGGCGACTCGTGAATCGCCGGCATGGTGATCTCGCTGATCCATTCGCTGTCGACGCCGGCGGCGATGAGGCTGGCGCGGCCTTCGAATTGCACGGCCATGCGTTCGCGCACATTCTTGAGGCCGATGCCGTCCGCGCCGACGGCTTGGTCCGCCGCCATGGTAGTTGCGCACGCGCAGCATGAGCGTCTCGTCCGGTCATGCTCACCGAGACGCTCACCGTCACCGTGCCTTGATGGCCCGCCAGGCCGTGGATCACGGCGTTCTCGACCAACGGCTGCAGAATCAGGCTCGGCACCCACACGGCCGGAATTTCCGCCGGGTTGGGCAGCTCGACATTCAGGCGATCGGCGAAGCGCCGCTGCTGCAGCTCCAGGTACAGCCGTGCGAACTGCAGCTCATCGGTCAGCCGCGAGAAATCGCGCTCGCCGGCATTGAGCAGCCGGCGCAGCAGATCGGCGAGCTGCACCACCATGGACTGCGCGGCTTTCGGATCCCATTCGATGTGGCCGCGAATGGTATGCAGCAGATTGAACAGGGTATGCGGCGACAACTGCATGCGCAGCGCCGCCAAGCGGGCGGCGCTCCATTCGCGCTCGAGCGCGGCGAGCCGCAATTCGGAATCGCGAAAGCGCGTGTAGAGCGCGAAGCCGGTCACCAGCGCCAGCCCGAAGCCGTAGGCCGGCAGGAAACTCACGAAACTGGCGAGCCAGAGCGTCAGACCAGAAAGGATCGCTCCAGGCGCTCGTGACCATGTGCGACATGGCCAGTCCTTTCGTGCCACTTCATCGCCGCCAATGATCACTTCCGCAAGAATCATGGCCGGATAGGCCATGGCGGCGAATACGGCGCCCAAGATCAACTGCAACGGCAGCGCCAATCAGCAGCGGACGCCACTGCACTTTGAGCGAGGCCCAGAAGGACACCAGCACCATGGGCAGCAGCAGCAGGTGCTGCAGCAGCCGGGTGTCCCAGGTGGCGAACACCGATACCGTTGGTCACGCGCGCGAAGCCGGTGCGCATGCTGTAGGCATACAGAAGATTCGACACGGTCACATACACCCAAAACAGGCAGACGATGGCCAGAAATTGAGGCCGCGTCAAGCCGCCGGCGAAGCGCCGGGTCGAGGATTCCGTTGAGCCAATTCCCATCATAGGCCAAGCCTACCGCAGGCCGCTCGCGCCTGTCGCCGCGAATTGCGGCACCGCCGCCTCCGGGCGGGACGAAACCGTGGAAATTCGGGACGAACTCGATATTTCCGCGTTCACCTGAGGGGGGTCTGAAGCGTCTTATAGGGGTGTCAAACAACCTCGCCTTTAGGAGAGTTTTCATGATCAGCCTAGCCACCAAAGTTCTGTTGATGGGTGCGCTCACCGGACTTGCGGCCGCGGCCGGCGCTTCGCCTGCCGACAGCGACGCCCCCAGCTTAGTCGTGCATTACAGCTCGGATGCGCTCGCAACCGACAGCGGCGCGCGCGCCTTGTATCATCGCATTGCCCGGGCGGCTGAAGAAGTGTGCCCGGCCGCAGACTCGCACTTGATACCCGAAGCCGTGCGTGAGTGCCGCGCACACGCCATCGCGGGTGCCGTGGATAAGATCCACAATCAACGGCTCGCCGCGGTGTACGCCGCCTATTCACGATCCGGCTGATCGCATGTCGCTTCAGCGGCCAGCCGCGGGATCGAACCAAACGGTGCGCTGCACCACCGTTGAATCTCCATCCTGCGAGCTGGTCGCATTCGGAGGCCGAGCGCGCTGTAGGGATCGACCTGCCGGCACCGCATCGGGCAGTCCAAAGCTCTGATCGAACACCTGCACGGCCAACCGCCCTGAGCTCGCATCCATCCCGAACTGCACGCCCTCGGGGGGCATTCCGGAAATCAACAGTCGCGCATCGCCGCTCGGCAGCTTGCGCAATTTGGCGCGCCGCTTCCCTAAAGCTGTTGTGACCACAACCTCCTGAACATTTGCGCTGGCCGGAAAAACGACGAACGCATCCTGGGCGCCGCGCACAGATCTCAGCAGCAATTCATAGTGCGTGCCCTTCGCTGCCGCGGCCGGCTCGGCAGCGATTTGCGTGAGCTCCGGCGCCGCGAGATTCAATATCGACGCCTCGCCGATGAATCCCAGGGATGCGCTTCCGGGAAAGCGCGCTCGCGGCATGGAATCGAAGTTCGCCACGGCCGCCATCGCATCCGGCAATCTCGACGACGCGGCATACACCCACCAATGAGCCCGGTTGGCATCGGAATCGAGCCAGTATTCCACGTTGATGCGCTGCGGCCAGCGGGCCGAATACACCGGCCGCACCAGCGTGACGAGTGCCGCGCTCAACGTCAAGGCCGCAGCCGCCACGATGATTGCTTGGCGAGCGCGCAGCGTCGCCCCGGCCAGCAGCGGCAGCAACAGCGATGCCGCCAGGGCGAGCGCTATGGTCGACAGCGGCCAGGCCCAGGCGCCGAGACCCGGATACATGAGCAACAACAGCGGCAGCAGCAGCGTCAACATGACGAACCAGGGAACGAGAACGGCACACTCAGCCGCCGCTGGGGAGGGAGTGCGGCCGCGGACCCAGCTTACGGCGCAGGGCAGGGGCGCGAGGACCGCCGCGACGGCCGTCAACAGCAGCAGGTAGCCGGCACTGGGAAACATCGCGGCGGCGGCAACCGACAGCAGCACGATCCATGATGAAGCGCCGAGCCAGAGTGCCCAAAATCCCGAGCGGCGCGCGACCCATGTGCCGACGGCGCCAAACGCGCCCAAGGCGATCACTCCAGAGGCAATGTGCATCGGCAGCGGATGCGCTATCCATGGACCCATATCAAGCGGCGGCAACGCTCCGAATGCGCGAAGCAGCACAAGCACTGCAAAAACGACTGCACCGCTGAAGAGCACGGTGATGAGTGCTGCAATCCCGCCCCACAAAACCTCTCGCCCCTTGATCAATCCGCGGCGCTTAAGCAACGCGGCCTCGGCCAGCAGCAACGCCAGCGCCGCGAGGGCCGCTGGCAGGGCTATGCCTACCGGCAGGACCACGATGCCGCGCGCGAAAATGTCGAAAAATAAAGCCTCACCCGCGGCCGGATGCAATTCGGGTGAATCCTCCAACGCCAGCAGCGCGCTCAACGCATTGTCGCCCTGATGCTGGATGCTGCTCGCGGAGGCGTTGGCCCAGTTGTCCAACGGCGTGTGGTAGTAGGCGACATTGCCGATGAACGCAAGATTGAATCCCTGATATGACGCCGCCTTGAAAACGGTGAAATCGGTGTCGTTCGGCAGCGCTTTGTAGACGACATAGAACAGCGAGTTGGTAACGGGTCTGCGCGCCGCGGCCGCGTACAAGTGCATCAGTGAGACATTGGCAGTGCCCGTTTCAAACATGAGACTGGCACCGGACACGCCGCGAGAGTCCATGTTCACCGCCGCGCCGACATGCTTGGCCAGCGGATGTTCGCGAACAAAGAGCAGCGCGCCCAGCAGCCCGGCCTCCTCGCCGTCCGTCACGAGCAGAATGATGGGATGCAAGGGTGCGGCCCTGGTCTTCAAGATCCGCGCAATCTCGAGAAGGCTCGCAACTCCGGTGCCATCGTCGGAAGCACCCGGGCCCGACGGCACCGAGTCGTAGTGCGCAGCCAGCAAGAGTGCGTTGCCGTCGGTCGGGTAGCCGCCAAAGATTGCGATGACATTCGTGGGCGTGCCGCATGCACCCCCGTCGTTGCAGATGAACCCCGTCTGCAACTCTGCGCCATATCCCAACGAGCTCAAGCGTTTCACGATCAGATCGCGCACTTGCGCGTTGGCGGCGCTGCCGATGGGATGCGGGAGGTTATTGCCCACCAGTTCTTTAAGAACCCCCAGAGCCCGATCACCTGAAAATGAGGTGGGAGAAGCGTCCTGGCTCAGGGGGGCGACGGGAGCATACGCCGCCAGCGTCGCGATGAGCAGTGCCGCAGCTCCGCCCAAAGCAAGCATCAGCCCGCGATTCTTGGCAAGGCTCATCGCCGCCGCAAGATACGCGGATCGGCGAATTTGGGCTAGTCGATGACGATGGAGTGCGGCTGGGTGCCCGCGGCGAACGGCGATCCTGCAACCGGCACCAGCGCGCCGGTCGCGGCATCGACCGTGTACGCTGATATATCGTTGGAGTTGTAATTCGCCGCATAGACGAATTGGCCGGACCCATCGACGGCGAGACTGATCGGCAGTGCGCCCGCCTGCGCTGCCGAGAGCGGCGTCAGAGCGCCGCTCGCCGGCGTGATGGAAAAGCTGGCCACTTGATCACCCGAGGTGACATTGGCTGCATACAGGTAGCGGCCTTGCGGATCGACGGCGAGCGATTCGGGATTGGTCGCCACCGCGATGGGCGAGCCTGCCACGGGAGCGAGTGCGCCCGAATCTGGATTCAATGAAAATTCCGAAATGGTCGCATCCGCTTCATTCGCGATGAAGGCGAACGTGTTGGTGGGGTCGACGGCAATCGAGAGCGGCCCCGAACCCGTGCGATAAGGCGATCCGGATATGTTGCTCAAAAAACCCGTGGCTGGGTCGAGGGCGAACACCGCCACGCTGGCGCCGTTGAAGTTCGCCACATAGAGGAAATTTCCGTTGGGATCGAATTGCATGGAGGCAGGCTCGAGACCCACGCGGAAGGGCGAACCTTGGATCTCGCTCAACACGCCGTTCTGGATGGAGTAGGCCGAAATGTTGTTGGATCCGAGGTTGGCCACATAAAGATACTGATCGCGCGGATCCACGGTGAGGGCGCCGGGGGCGGTGCCGGCACCGGTCGGGAACGCGACCGCGGTCAACGTGCCGCGGACCGCATCGATCGAATACACGGAGACATTGTTCGAGGCATTGTTCGCGACATAGAGGAAATCCCCGTTGGGATCCACCGCCAGCGCGGTGGGCGTCGTGCCGTTGGCCGCGAACGGCGAGCCGGCGATGGGCACCAGGGCGCCGCTGGCGGAGTCAATGGCATAGGCCGACAGGTTGTTCGACCGCCGATTGGCGACGAAGGCAAAGCGTCCCGCTTGCGTGCACGAGACGAGGACGTTGGTGACGTCCGCCTTATCGATGTTGCCGGAACCGTTTCGCACAGTGCAGGTCTGCGCGGGATTTTCCGGCTGCGTCTGCACGGTGACGGAATAGGCGTCGCCATTCTTAAGCCGGCCGCCGAAGGCGAATCCGCCGTTGGATGAGAGGGGCAGGTCGCTGCCTGAATTGTCCTGGAGCACCAGACCTGTACCGACGACTCCCGTGACGGTGCCGCCCACCGTGTACTGGGTGCCGTCGCCGATGGGGCATCCCGCAAGTGCAAACCCCGCCGTGCCGACGATCAACATGCTCCGTCTCATCACCTTGGCACCTGAAAGAAAATGTTGTCCGACTCGATGTCCTGAATCCTCCGGCCCCGGGGATTCATTGTAAGCTTCGACAAGCTAATCAGCCGAAAGTTGACCTAGGGGAGTCGTTCATGCGCTATCACTTGCTCGGACAGACCGGATTGTATGTTTCAGAATTGTGCCTGGGCACCATGACCTACGGCGGCGGCAAGGGAATCTGGGAAACGATCGGCAATTTGCAGCAAGACGCTGTCAACGAACAGGTGAAGTTCGCCGTTGATGCGGGTATCAACTTCATCGATACGGCCAATGTGTATTCCATACGGGCCAGTCGGAGATGCTGCTGGGGCAGTCGCTGAAAGCGCTGGGGCTCAAGCGCGAGCATCTCATCGTCGCCACCAAGGCCACGGGCAGCATGGACGACACGCCCAATGGACGCGGCCAGTCGCGGCACCATCTCTTCAATCAGGTGGACGCGAGCTTGAAACGCCTGCAGCTCGACTACATCGATCTGTATCAATTCCATGGCTTCGATCCGTTGACGCCGTTCGAGGAATCGCTCGTCTGCGCTGAACGATCTGGTCCGCTCCGGGCGGGTGCGCTACATCGGCCTGTGCAACATGGCCGCGTGGCAGATCATGAAGGCGTTGAGCGTTTCGGAGCGCCTGAATCTGGCGAAGTTCGTCAGCGTGCAGGCCTACTACACCATCGCCGGGCGGGATCTGGAACGCGAAGTGGTGCCCCTGCTCCAGGATCAAAAGCTGGGCCTGATGGTGTGGAGTCCCTTGGCGGGCGGCCTGCTGAGCGGCAAGTACAGCAACGCCGAGGACAAGGGCCCGGCGGGTGCGCGCCGCGACCGCCTTTGATTTTCCCCTGGTGGACAAGGTGCGGGCCTTCAAATGCGTGGACGCCATGCGCCCGATGGCCGCGTCGCGAAAGGTCTCCGTGGCGCAGATCGCGTTGGCGTGGCTTTTGAGCAAACCATTCGTCACAACTGTGATCATCGGCGCAAAATCGATGGATCAACTGCGCGACAATGTCGCATCGACGCGTGTTCGGCTCGACGAAGCGGAAATCAAGCTGCTCGATGAGCTGAGTGCCTTGCCGCCGGAGTACCCGGGCTGGATGTTGGCCTTTCAAGGCCAGGCGCGCGGCAAGCCGCCGGTCAAGGAATGATGTCGCCGATGACAGACAAGAAACGGTGAACCAAATGGCGCAGGACCCTTCAAACCGTCCAAAGGAATGCCGCTAATGCTGCGATCGAATCAATTGAGAATGGGTGCGTTATGCGCTGCGGCGGTCATTGCCGCAGTGTGCCCGCGACTGGCCTGCGCCACTTTGGGCGAGGCTGAAGTCTCGGTGCAGACAGACGTTGCCCAACTCCATGCGTCCATCAAATCGTCGGAAGAACGCAGCCTCTATCGCGTACACGAAATTCAGCTGCCGTCGGGAACGGTGTTGCGTGAATTCGTCGCCTCCGATGGCAATGTGTTTGCCGTCGCGTGGCACGGGCCCTTCATGCCGAATCTGCGCCAAGCCATGGGCAAGTACTTCGACAGCTATGTCGCGGCACCAAGAACTGCCGTGTCAGACCGCAAGCACGTGCAAATTTCACTGCCCGATCTGGTGGTGCAGTCGAGCGGTCACACGCGCGCCTTCGCGGGTCGCGCCTACCTGCCGGCGGCGATCCCTCTGGGCGTCAATCTGGGAGATTTGCACTGATGCCGGAGATGATGCGTGCCGCTCGAGCGGGAATTGCCACGATGTTGTGCCTCTGCGCCGCTGCCTGCGGCGGGGGCAGCGGCAGCTACAGCCCGGGGCCGCCCCCACCGCCGACAGGCACCAATGTGGCGGCGGTGATCGTGGATGAGGGGCCGTCGAACAACAGCGTCAACACCTTGTTCACGTCGGTGACGCTGTGTGTGCCCAATACGATGAATTGTCAGACCATCGATCACATTCAAGTCGACACCGGCTCCTACGGGTTGCGTGTGTTGTCGGCCGTATTGAGCTTGACCCTGCCGCCGCAATTGGCAGCCAGCGGCAATCCCTTGGTGGAATGCACGCAATTCGCGATTGGCTACAGCTGGGGGCCCATCGAAGTAGCCGACATGCAGATTAGCGGCGAATCGGCGAAGGGGTTGCCCCTTCAAGTCATCGGAGACTCGAATTACACCACGGTGCCCGCGGATTGCTCGAACACGGGCATGGCAGAGGATACGGTGGCGGCCTTCGGGGCAAACGGCATCATCGGGATAGGGCCCTTTGCGGTGAATTGTCCCGCGTGTGCCGTGCAAGTGATTCCGGGCACCTACTACTCCTGTGCCACCCCGAGCACCTGCGTCGGTACAATGGCGGCGGAGAATATTCAGGAACCCAATCCGGTGTCGCTCTTTGCGACGGACAACAACGGCAGCATCATCGATCTGCCGGCCGTCACCTCGACGGGCCAGCTAGACGTCAACGGCTCGCTGATTTTCGGGATCGATACGCAATCGAACAATCAATCCGGAACACAGACCGTGTTGACCGTCGATGGGAATGCGAATTTGACCATGACCTACGACGGTGTGGCCATGGATCAGAGCTTCATCGACAGCGGTTCGAACGGCATCTTTTTCACCAGCAACATCGTACTGTGCACCGGCAATTTGTCGGACTTTTACTGCCCCGGTAACACATTGAATCAGACGGTGAACCTGCAAGGTCAGAATGGCGTGATGGTGAACAATCTGCCCTTCATGGTGGGCAACGCGCTGAACATGCTCAATGCGAATCCAACATTCAACGCCTTCCCAGCCTTGGCCGGCACCAATCCGAATCCGCAGAGCTTCGATCTGGGGTTGCCCTTTTTCTACGGGAAACGGGTCGCCGTGGCCCTGGAAAACAGCAAGACCTCCGCCGGCACCGGACCCTACGTCGCGTACTGACGGGGCGAGGTACCCTTACTTAGGTAGCGGCGGCAGGATAAACTGCCCCGCGATGAATTCCACTGCGCTCCCCTCGGCGGCCGGTACGGCGACACTGCAGCTCGAGTACTTGTCTTTCGATCAAGTCGAGTCGCGATCCCCATCGTGGTGGCAAAACGTTTTAGGGATCGTGGGATTCGAACAGCCGCCGAGCATTGACCGCGATCGCGCACCACTGACGGCCGGCATGATCCGCCCCTTGAATGCGAGCGATCTGTGCGAGGTGTGGCGGGTTACCGGGCCTGAAGTCCAACTGTCCGATGAGGCCACGGCCTCCCGCGTACGCTACCGCTACTGCGATGATCTGCTGTTCGGTTCCCTGACCATTGCCGAGCAGGGCGAGGATGGAGCGGCCGGCGCGCTGTTGCGCGCCACCGAGACCGCATATCAGGAAATATTCGACGTGCTCAATCATACCGAGCACCGCCATCTGATCCGCATATGGAATTATCTACCGGAGATCAATGCGCAGGCCGGCGGCGATGAGCGCTACCGGCATTTCAATTCCGCGCGATCGATGGCGTTTCGCAAGTCGGGCCGCGCGACCGCGGGCGCGGTCCCGGCGGCTTGCGCACTGGGTTCGCCGGCGGGGAGTCCGCTGTCGATTTATTTTCTCGCCGCACGCCGGCCGCCGAAGATGATCGAGAATCCGCGCCAGACGAGCGCCTATCACTACCCGCCGAAATTCGGCAGGCACAGCCCTATTTTCTCGCGCGCCTGCCTCTGGGGAGAACCCCCCGCGGGCAGATTTTTTGTCTCCGGCACCGCCAGCATCGTCGGTCATGAAACCATCCACCGCGGTGATGTGGTGGCGCAGACCCGCGAGACGCTGGCCAACATCGGCGCGCTGGTGGACGAGGCGAATCGCGTGGTCGGCGCATGCCGCTACGCCCTCGCCGAACTGAAGCTCAAAGTGTATGTCCGCAATCCGGCCGATTTGCCGGCGATCGAGGCCACGCTCGCGGAGGTTCTCGACCCCGCAACTTGTATCGTCTATTTACAAGCCGACGTGTGCCGCGAGGACCTGCTCGTGGAAATCGAAGCCGTCGGCTGAGGAGGTTTCCTTTATGAATGCAACAGTAGGCGCCAAACACTATCGATGGGACGATCTGCCGGCCGAGCCGATGAGGGGCAATATCACGCGGCGTTTGATCACCGGCAAGGGCCTGATGATCGCGCATATCCATTTAAGCAAAGGCGACGAAGTGCCGCAGCACTCGCATCACAACGAGCAGGTCACCTATGTGCTCGATGGCGCGTTGCATTTCTGGCTCGGGCCCAAGGGTGAACAGGAATTGACCGTGCGCTCCGGCGAGGTGCTGGTCATCCCGTCGAACCTCGAGCATCGCGCGGTGGCTCTCGAAGATACGCTCGATGTGGACGTATTTAACCCGCCGCGGCAGGACTGGCTGGACGGGACCGACGCCTACCTTCGGCGCTGATTTGCCTGGTGCCTTGCAAGGCGACTAGAATCTGACGCCAAGCGGGCGTCGTATAATGGTAATACCCAAGCTTCCCAAGCTTGAGCCGTGGGTTCGATTCCCATCGCCCGCTCCACTTTTCGTTGTCTCACGTTGGCCTAGATTGTCCTAGCGAGCGTATTCGCATTGCGCTCTATTCCCAAGGTCTCGATGCGTCCAACCGCCATAGTTCTTTGCCTCGCCGGGATTGGCGGGTGCCGCGTCGCGGCGGCCGACGATATCGACAACAAGCCTCCGGATGCTGGCGTCAAAACGCCTGTGCGGATAGATAAGGCCCATCCCATCATTATTTATGAGCATCAATACCCGGAACAGTCCAAGGTCCGCGGCGAACAGGGTAGTTGCGCGGTGCGTATGGAAGTCGATTCTGATGGAGTGGTGCGCGCCAGGCAGCTTGTCATCTCAACGGGGTTTGCACGCCTTGATGTTGCGTGCGTTGATGCCTTTAAAGATGCTCGAATGCTCCCGGCAACGCTGGACGGCAAGCCCGTGGCAAGTTGGATCATCCGTCCGGCTACATGGGCACTCACGAGGGGCAACAACGCTCCGCTCCAGATTAGGCATCTGACTGACGATGAACTCGAAGTACCCATCATCCAACAGGACTACGATCTCAAAGTGGGTGCGAATTTCTATCCGGCCGAAGCACGGGCAATGTGAGAAGGTTTTGCCCGCAGCCTCCTGGGGTCGAACGCCTGTGCTTATGTAACATTTGCGCTTAAGGGAGAAACTCCCCAAGAAGCGCCTAACACCTCAATTCACAGTTTTGCCAACTGACCGCCTGCAGCTAGCTGATTTGTGGCGCAATGTCGCGGTAGCTAAGGAGGGTTAATTCATGTTCGACAAGGTCTCTCGCAGCTGGTCGCTTGCCGGGCAATGCTGGAATGTACTCAAGGAAGATCCCGCGCTGTTGGTGTTTCCGTTGTTGTCGTCCATTGTCTTGTTAGTTTTGCTCGGCTCCTTTGCGCTGCCGGTGTATGCGCTCTATCACAGCTTGCAGCCCGTGCTGGCTGAGGGCAACACAACGCACACCAATCGGCTGTTGTTCTACATCACGATGTATGCGTTCTACTTCGTCAGCTACGCTGTGATGATGTTCTTCAACTCCGCGCTGATCAGTGTGGCGCTGAAGCGGCTCGACGGCGAGTCCGCCAGCGTCCGCGAAGGATTGCAGATGGCGCTCGCGCGCCTGCCGGCAATTTTGGGTTACGCCGTCATCGCTGCCACAGTGGGCACGATTCTGCGCGCAATCGAAGAACGCGTCGGGCTCGTTGGCCGAATTGTCATCGCCATTATTGGCGCCGGGTGGACGATTGCGACGGCGATGACGTTGCCGGTACTGATAGAGGAGGACGTCGGCCCAGTCGAAGCCATCTCTCGCAGCCTCGGGCTCTTGCGCCGCAATTGGGGCGAGAATGTCATTGGCAATGGCGGCATCAGTCTGGGTGTGGCGGTTGTGGCAATTCCCGTGGGCGTCCTGAGCCTGCTGCTAGTCTATGCCGCGATGTCGACCCGGGCGAGCGCAACGATATTTTTAGCAATGGCGCTGTTTGTACTGACGATGATCGCAATCGGCCTGGTGAGTACGACGTTGCACACCATTTACACCGCGGCGTTGTATCGTTTCGCTACCGGCAGCAAAGAAAATGCCGGGATTGACGGAGATCTGCTGGCGGAAGCGTACCGACCGAAATAATCTCTCGAATCCAGAGTTAACTTGGGATAGGCCTCATAAAGCTGCTCGGTGACGGATCGGGCCTTGAACTCTTGGTGGGCTATACGCGTTTGGGAAATCTATTCGCACTGCTGGATCGCCAGGAGGCCGCCGATATCCAGAAGCATTTGGTGCGGGTGGCACGGCGAATGGAGCCGGATTAGCCGACCGGCAAGAGTCGGCCAGAAGCGGGAGTAGCACGATTAGATCTCGCGGCCGCAAAGCCGTCGATCGCGACCGCATGCCGATGTGCGCAATGGTGCACGGACCCTCGCGAAGGCAGCCGCTTGCCGCCTACTGTTACAAGGTCCAAATCTCACGAGCACCCGGCGTGGCAGCAAGCCTGTCATGAGTGGCGATAGTCTGCGCGCCATGATCCGCACAGGATCACGACCGCGGCCACGAGAGCCAGGAACAGGGTGTTAACGCGCGGATCAAAGAACGAACCCTGGACGGGAAACAGCTGCCAGCAGACATTCGACACCGCATGGAACACAACCACACCGAATACACTTCTGCCGGTCCGGTGGTACAGCCAAACCATTATGACCCGCTCTGCCAACGCACCGAGTGACCACCAGGCAATCCATGCCGGCGACCGATGCGCCTGCGTCAACGCGACCCAATGCCAGACCGCCCACACGCCACCTAGAAGAAGTCCGGATTGGAGCGTGCCCCACCGAATCTGTAGTCGATCCAGCGGAAAGCCGGTCCAACCGAGTTCTTCGCCAGCGCGCCGATCGTGAACATGAGAAATAGGCTTATCGCGGGAAGTACCGCAATTTGTGGTGTCGGAACGGCCACCCCGGTCAAACGTAACACCACGAACGAGGCCGCCGTGACGCCTGGCATCAACAGCACGATGGGGAGATACCAGAGCAGTGGAATTCGCGCGCCATCGAACGAACGCTTTAAGAGCGTTGTCAAACCCGCGAACCGGTTCTCCCGGTAGGCCAAGATCAACGCGGCCACCGCCGGACAAACGAATGTCAATGCCGCGATCGGCAGGCCGGGCACTGGCTGGAAGTCGATCAGCGCGCCTATCGCCCAAAATGGCACCGATAGAGCGAATACCAACACGAAGAACGGGAGCGACGATTGCGGTCCCGGTCGGCTTTGGATCCCTCGAGCGGTCGGCGATGGTCCGGGCATATTTTTAGTTCCGGCTAAGGACTCAGTTCGGTGGCGGCCGATCGTTCGCGCCCTGCAGAAACGCTGTGCCTTCACGCACAGCGTCCGCCAAATGGCCGACCAGGGTATGCCCACCCGTCGGGAAAACGGTGACACGGCCGTGCGCGACACTCGAGGCAATGAGCCTTGCCCGGCGGGCGGTGCCGAATGGATCGTCCTCGGCGCTGATCGCGAGAAGGGGGCAGGTAATCTTCTCGACGGCATAGGGTTCGCGCGTGGCGGCGGTGGCCAGGTCGAAGTTCATGCCCGCCACCCGCGGTCCGACCGGCAAGAGATGTTCCAAGATCTGGTGCACGCGCGCCTTCTCATCGCGATCGGCCGCGCGCAACACGGCCAGGTCGGTGCCGAGCATCATGCGGGACATACCGCCGGGCAGAACCGGCATCAACTTGAGGGCCACCCACGCAATGAAATCGGAATTGAAGATCGCGCGGACGACAGCGCCGCCATGGATCGTCATTCCGGGCGGTAAATAATCGGCGGGCACAAGGAGAACAAGCGCTCGAACGCGGTCTGGATGACGAATGGCCAACTGCATCGCAGACCATGCGCCGGCGGAGATGCTCACCACGTTGACCTTGGCGATGCCCAAGTGGTCGAGGAGTTCGACATAGGCATCCGCCTGCATCGCCGTGGTTAGGTGGGCTGGTAGGGCTGAGCGCAAGTAGCCGAAGCGGGACGGGGCGATCAATCGATAGCCATGCTCGGCCAATGCGCCGCACATATCCAGGGCCTGATCAAAGCCACCCGCGGCTCCATGCACGACCAAGATCGGCTCGCCCTGCCCGATCTCTGCATATTCCAAGGTGCCGAGCGACGTCGCAAGGGTCGAACTGCGACCGACCAGGCGAGCACGGGCGTTCGCGAGGTCGCGCGCGAATATCGCAAAGATGCCCAGGCCAGCGACAAACAGGACGGAGACAATGCATAGGGTGCGGCGGCGCATAGAAAAGCCAATGGTAGTTACTCAGACCCGCGGAGCAAATAAGTGAATACCCCTACATCCCCAGGTGGGCTGCGGGCCACAGCAGTCTCGCGATTGAACTGCGCAGCTGGATGGACCATTTCCCGCTGCCGGGAACCGGTCACTCGCCGTTCGCAACCTGCGATACACTGACCTTAATGGCGATGAACTCGAAAAACATTGCGGGTCTTGTTGGGCCCACGATTGTGGCGATCGTCGTTTCCGAGTTCCCGCTCGTACAGCCCGATCTTTACGATGCGCAAATTCCGCCTGTCGTCTATCTGTCCGGTGTCCTAATGTTTATTGGTGGCCTAGCGGTTGTGCGTGCCCACAACCACTGGGCGCGGAATTGGACTGTGCTGGTCACCCTCTCGGGTTGGTTCCTTCTGGCTCTGGGCCTATTTCGAATGTTTGCCGCGGATCTCAACCGACGGGGTTACGCGAACACGAGCAGCAGTGTGTCTATGGTGGTGGAGGCTGTGCTGCTGATTCTCGGGCTGATCATGACTTTCAAAGCATACAGCCGAGACAAGCATAACGTCTCGTGACGAGCACAGCAGACTGTCGTGCGTCGCGCGGCTGGGGGTCCGCGAGCCTGCAATCATAGAAATCCGACAGCCTTGAAGCGGTCAGTCGCCATCGGCAGGTTAGGGTCGAGGCTGTGTGCGTTTTTACACAACCTCGGTCGAGAAGCGACCCCAGGTAAATTGACGGAGCGCAAGATTTCTGTGAGCAACAGATGAATTCCACTATTGCAGCCCGCCTATACGCCGCGCTCATCACGTGCACAATTCTATTCCAAATTGCGCTGGCCGCCGGCATGCCTTGGGGCGAATTGGCCTGGGGCGGGAGTCATCCAGGCACCCTCCCAAGACAACTGCGAATTGCTTCGGGCGCGTCAGTGGCTGTTTTGTTCGCACTGGCTTTCGTCGTGCTTGTTCGAGCCGGTCTGCTCCTGCAGTCCTGGAAGCGCAGAACGAGGCACCTAATCTGGGTCGTGGTTGGGTACGGCGCACTGGGCGTCGTCGCGAACGCGATCACTCCAAGCATGTGGGAGCGGATTGTTTGGCTACCGGTCACAATAGTACTGTTGGTTGCCAGCCTCATCGTGGCACGGAGTCCATAGCGATCCCCGGTTGGGGTACTGCAAAGCAGACGCTGACCACGGACTGCTCCGGGTCGATGACAGACACCGAGCAGGACTCGAGCTAACAGAACGTTGCTGTCAAGATCGCGGAGGGTCCTTGAAAATGGGGACTTGGTTAGACGTCGTTAGTCAGCGCCAGCGCGCGCCTGATTGCTTTACGTAATGGCGGTAAACGTAGCCCCATGGGATCACGAGCGGCATAAGGATGACGCCAAAGCCGATGTTGAAGGAATCCTCGGCGAAGGTCGATGGCAATTGGGCGGCGGACCATTGCGGCAAGCCGTAGGCTACCATCCAGATGGACTTCCAAGTGAACTCGAACATAAGCAACGGAAGCATCTCGAGGGGATATTTGAGGCCGACGAAAGCCAGTACCCACACGGCGCCGAGTAGGCTCGGGATGACACCCCGACTGATCACCGGGTGGCTGATGACGTCGGGCACGATCATCCCGCCGAGCCCAATCACGAGCAGCAGATAGGTCGCGCGTAGAACATAGATGCGGGCAAGCGAAACCTCTTGGGCGACGTTCGCCTGCTGGGCTTCGTTGGTATCGACGTCGTGAGTAGTCGCGATCATTGTGAATTCCTTTGCTATGAAGCTTTACGAAGTTGTTCGGAGCCGGAGATGGACTCCGGGACGAATTGCAGAATGTCACCGGGTTGGCAGCCGAGCGCGCCGCAGATCGCTTCAAGCGTCGAGAAGCGGATGGCGCGGGCCTTGCCGGTTTTGAGGATTGAGAGGTTCGCAAGCGTGATGTCAATGCGCTCGGCCAGATCGGTCAGGGTCATTCGCCGCTGGTGGAGCAGCTCGTCGAGTTTGACGGCGATGGCCATGTCACACCGTCCCTTCGAGGTCTTCACGCATCAGCGTGCCTTCGGCGAAGACGCGCGCGAGGACGAAAGTCAGGATGACCGCCAGCCAACCGTTGGGCGAAAAACCGGCATCGAGATGAAGCGGATGTGCAGGCGTCGAAACGGATTGGCCGACAAGCCCGATGACGACGCTGAGCATCTGCTGCCCGACCAGATACCAGGCGATCGCCTGCAGGCGGTATGCATTCGCGGCGACGAAGGGATCGCCAGCGCGAACGGTTTGGACCATCGCCATCAGCCGCTTGAGCACAGCGAGATTTAGCGGAACTGCAACGAGTCCAAGTGCTGCAATCGCACGCATGCCCATGATCAGCGCACCGGATTGCGCCGAGGGTGGAACGCCAAAAGCTGTCATCATCCATGGTCCGGCCGCAATCATCCCCACGAGGATCGCCAGGACAATGGCGCCGTAGAACCAGTTCAGGACGACCAGGATGCGCAGGCCGCCCTGGGCGATCGGCAGCGCGGTACTTAGAGGACGGGGCATTGATTGGGCGCTCTGTAAGTGAATATCGATAAACGATATCATACTTATTGATATTCGACAATTCATTTATCGAATTGCAATAACACGCTCCCAGCCATCGGGTACGCAGCTCGAGCCGTTCATCTGTCCTTAGGGATACACGGGCCAAATGCTCCCTAGCTCCTTGGCCAAGCGCGCCTTGTCCACCGCGCGAATCTGATCCTGCAGAATCAATCCCTTTTTACCCGCACTCTCGCTTACTTTGGATACTTTGCAAGAAGTGTTCGCGAGGTAGCTTCTACATCTGCTGGACTACTGGCCCAATTCCCGTGCTGTTCTCGAGGAGGTGGCACCACAGCAGAAACGCTATTGATCACCAGCAGCCCCGGGCTCGACACGGCAGTTCGGCGCGTCCGATCGGGGCCGTTCGGACAATGAGTAGCGGTTACTGCTTTTGCTCGTCGCAGTCCATGCGCCGTAGAACAACGCGCCGATTCAATGCGCGGCCTTCCGGCGTCGAGTTGTCGGCGATCGGCTTTGACTCACCGTAGCCGACGACCTTCATTCGGTTGTCACCGACCCCTTTCGATAACAAGTAGTCACGGACGGTTGTGGCGCGCTGCTCGGACAGCTTCTGGTTGGCTTCGGCTTGCTGCGTCGCGTCTGTGTAACCTTCAACTGTGCCGCTAATCCAATGCAAGCGCTTGAGGTTCTCGGCTACTTGATCAAGCCGAGCCTGGTCCTCGGGGGTCAGATCGGCACTATCGGACTTAAACTGGAGCTGCACGGTCATTTCGCACGGACAACCCATCGGACCCACCTTCGTTCCGGGTGGCGTGTCCGGGCACGCGCTCTGAGGTGCGGGCGGGTTCGCCGTAGCGGGTGGCGGAGGCGGACTCTTGGAGCATGCAACGAGCGACAATAAAATCGCACCGGCCAGGGCCAGCCTATGAGGCGTATACATTTCGCACTCCTTGCCGAGATTCAAAGCAATTATGGACTGATGTGCACGCGGTTCTAGATGATGGAATATAAGGTAATCCGCAATCAGGGCACCGAGTCTATGCCGCTGCCCGACGCTAGTCTATGCGGACTGGGACTTGGTACTGATCGCATGGCAACATCGACCGATTGCGTGTGGAGATGTTCAGCCGGTTCGGGTCGGGCGGCGCAGGCGGCGAAAGGCGGGCGGTTCCCATTTCTTTAGCCCCAGGAGTAAACCGACACCATCCTTTTCGGTGAGCGGCGCGGGAATCGATTGTTTCGTGCAGGCTGACGAGCTTGGTGCGGAGCCGCTCGGCGCTGTCGCGCCAAGGGACAGGGGGACCTATTGCACCGACACCACGCGATCGTCGCGGGATCTCGATGTTGACGGTGATGTCGTTACGTAAGTGGCAAGTGTTGCAAGGCCATGGAGAAACAACGGCAGCAGAAACAGATCGTCAATCACGCCCAAAACCGGAATCGCGAAATTGAAGGGCTCCAACGCGAAGAACCCCAAAGCGAGCGTTGCCGGTAGCAGCCAAGTCGGTCGGTTCGGGTGCCTAAGTGCCTGCCACAGGAGCCGAAGATCACTGCGGCTCATCTGCCATAGTCTGAAGATCCTACGCATAGTGTCCTCGCTTGAATTCGCCTATTTGGGTTCGACTTCACTCATTGAAAGTCGTTCAGTGTGGATCGCTACTTGATGTTTGATGCCGTCTCAGCTGTCATGCGGGCGCTTGAACGGGCTGCGGATATCGGCTTCTCACGATACGTCATCTCGGCGACGACTCCGTTTACGCCGGACGACCTGCCAATGTTGGGCCATGACGCTCCGAGAGTGGTGCGTCGAATTTTCGCCGAAAGCGAGACACTTTACGCCGCTCGGAATTAGGTTTACTCACCCAAAGGACACCGCACGTTCCACCCTCGGGACCGTGACGCCCTTGATCAAGAACCACAGCCCTAGCGGCACTTCATAGAAAAACATCGGGATCATATAAGCCATCGAAGCGTTATCCGCGAACCACGGGAAGAGAATTACGGCAATCGAACCAATTGCTAGGAGCAAGGAGGAAAAAATCCCCCAGGCCGCCAGCACCCTGGGTACGAATCGTGACTTGAACAGCAAGTAGGCGAAGATCGTCGATCCGAAACCCAGGAATACAAACCCGATGTAGAACCCGAGCCCGCGCGCGCTAAGATACAGCCTCGCAAGTCCGTACAACTGATTTGCGTCGAACGTGCGAAGGTAGTCGACACCGCTGAGCACTCGCAACGTCATCAGTCCGCTGAGCGTGACCGTGGCGAGTATCGCGGCATCCGAAATCCTTAAGAACACGCCCAGCAAGGCGAGGCTCTTATCCACGGATTTGAGCAATTCGTAGAAGGCCCAACCGATAACTACGTCGGTGACGAATGTGATGACGTCCAGCGCGACGCCCAAGCGAAAAAGACCCTCGGAGGCCAAAATACCGCGCGCTGTCGCTGCAGCGTCGCCGGGTACTACAATTCTGCCGAGAATATACGATTGGCTGAAAATCGCCAAAGCCATCGCGAACAGGTAGATGAAGCCCGCGATGCGCGCATAGAAATTGGGTGATCTTTCAGAAGCCGCGGGAGCCATGCTGCATCCCCATCGTCAAATCTTTGTCATTGCTGCTAATCGCATGGACAGGTTGCTCGTTCAGCCGACGGCCCTCAATCAAGCGTTTCATCAAGTGCGCAGCGCGCATCATGAATTTCTGACCCTCGAGCATCTCTCGTTCGCGATCCTGGATACGCCAAAGGTGCGCGAGGTCCTCGAAGGATGCGGTGTTGATCAGTACCGAGATGAGTTTGCACGTTCTTGCCTACAACATGAAACGTGCGATGAAGATTCCTTGAGAAGCCGGCTGAAATTCACTCTCGCCGATTCCCACAGGCGGTGAATCTAGCCTGGCCGTGTCACCAGCCATGCATGGATAATCCCGACAATCGATAGCACCAGCAATCCCAGTAGCGCGACTCCAGCTACGAGAAACCCCGAGCTGCGCTTGGCAGCATCCGCCACATAGCCTAAAGAATACAAGACGCGCCCAATCAGCCAGATCAGCCCTAAACCAGGGGCCAAGTATCCCGATACGACTGGATAAATGGTTGCAAGCCAGAGAAGCGGCAGAAACAGCACGACCTGTTCGAGAGTATTCATCTGCACACGGAACGCCCGCTCGAATTCCGGAGCGCCGGTCACCGCCGGGGCTTGCACGCCGTGCTTCCCGCGCATGCGGCCCACGAGCATCATCGTGTAGAGACCAAGAAGCACTGCGAGTACCGTCACCGCCGCGCTCAACAATGTGCCTGCTGTTGCCAACATGAAACTCGCCTCCTTGTATCTTTCCCCGACTCGTAGCTCATATCTGAGCTTCCGGGGGAATCGCTTGATGGCGTGTCGCAGCCATCATACAGCGGCTCGCGGCTTTGATTTAGCCAGGTTGATTTACGGCAGCACAGGAGAACACACCACCGATTGCTCTGGCGATCAAGCAGTGACGGCGAAACAGGTTAGACCGTGGTTGGCAAAACCCAGAGTGGCAGCGGCATCTTGAGTGCGAGATAGCTATTGGGAGTCAATCAGCAAAACCCGCGTCCATGTACTGCCGCTCGCGACGGGTAGGGCGACCTCGTGACGTTATTGTTGAGCGATGAGCTTACGCGATGCCCAGTCAGAGCTGCGCTGCTCGAAGTAACTCGTGACCGATGGCCGGTCGATGTGAGCGACGGCGCTCGCCACCGTCTCCTTGAAGCAGATTTCATAGTCGGCGATCTTTTTGTAATGGCTTGCAAAAGAGCGCGTCCCGCACACCTTGTCGGCAGCCGAGCTGACACGGTCGTACAACCGGGCGACATCGCGCGGCTGGTCGAGGTTCAGATCGCTATACCGTACGAGCTCTAAGTGCGACCCAATCAGTGGCGGTGTATCTGCATGCGCCACGGCGCATGCGAGTGACAGGACCGACACAGCGGCTCCGAGCAATTTATGAGCGATAGCCATGACTCTCTCCGAGTGTGCCCGACAACAGTGCAACATCTTTTGTAATTCGCACTCTAGCAGTGCACTGGAGGCCCGGCAAGCA
This sequence comes from uncultured Gammaproteobacteria bacterium, assembly GCA_963831765.1. Lineage (GTDB taxonomy): Bacteria > Pseudomonadota > Gammaproteobacteria > Steroidobacterales > Steroidobacteraceae > Bog-1198. The sequence continues at coordinate 1,920,527 of CAWHRH010000003.1, read as the reverse complement.
GCGCGTTCACGCTCTGAGGAGCAGCCAATTGGACGCAAACCCCTGCAATTTCCTTATTGACCGAGCCGGGGTGGATTTCTCTCTATGAGCTCAAAATCAACGTGGAAGCCCAGAAATTGGGCCAATTTCGCACCATATTAGTGCGCTTGTGTCGGCAGGGTCGCCTAGATAGTCCAGGTAACGCCCAATGAAAACATGTCGGGGTTGCCGCCTGCAGCGCTGGTTCGGCTCATACTCCGCGCGTGACGGAGCCTCAAATAAGGGAGGGATTTTGATGCGTGTTTTTCTAACCGGCGCTACCGGCTTCATTGGATCCGCCATCATTCCCGAACTCGTCAGCGCAGGCCATCAGGTACTCGGACTGACCCGCTCGGACGCGGGCGCCAAGTCGCTCGCCGCTGCCGGCGCCGAGGTGCACCGAGGCGATCTTGAAGACCTGGAGAGTCTGCGCCGTGCAGTCGCGATCTCGGATGCCGTCATCCACTGCGGCTTCAATCACGACTTCTCGAAGTTCGTCGCGAATTGTGAGCAAGACAGACTGGTCATCGAGGCGATGGGCGCGGTGCTGGCCGGCACCGACAGGCCCCTGATCATCACCTCCGGGACTGGAATGGGAAGTGCAGTGCCTGGCCAACCCGCCACCGAAAATGTATTTAACCCCAACCATCCGAATCCCCGCAAAGCTTCGGAAGTCGCGGGTGTTTCAGTGGCGAAGCGCGGTGTGAATGTGTCGGTGGTCCGCCTTCCCCAGGTTCATGATCCGCTCAAGCAGGGGCTCATCACTCCCTTCATCCAGTTGGCCCGCGCGAAGGGAGTCGTGGCGTATGTCGGCGACGGACTCAATCGCTGGCCCGCCGTACACGTCCGCGACGCTGCCCGGCTCTATAAACTCGCGCTGGACAGACACGAATCAGACAGCAGGTACCACGCGGTTGCCGAAGAGGGAGTGTCACTTCGGAACATCGCTGAAGTCATTGGCCGTGGCCTGAAGCTGCCGGTAGTCAGCCTCTCTTCAGAGAAGGCGCCGTCTCATTTCGGATGGCTCGCGGCGTTCGTGGGTTTGGACATGCCGGCATCAAGCGTGCTAACACAGCAACGGCTGGGGTGGTACCCGACTGGGCCGGGGCTGATTGCCGACCTCGACCGGGCGAGTTTTTAGCGAGGCTGTCGCTCCTGCCTCATCGGTTGCGATCGGCGCTGCGACACCACTCAGATTCCTGACAGCAGGAAATCGACCGCAGCAATGATCTTGTCCCGCTCAGATGTCAAATCTCCCACAACGGCACCGAGCTCGCGCGCGGGAATACCGGCGACTTGCGGCGTCAGCATCTGAAATTCCTTACCCTCGAATTTCAAGATCGGAGTCAACGTCTGCATTGAGCGCCCTCGGGCTGCTGCACTGGCTGGCTCAAGCGGAACGACCACGCGTGTGGCCAGCGCTTCCAACAGGTCAGACTGGATGTCGAGTAGAAATGGGAAGCGAGCTTGCGACGTTGGATTGCGATTCCGATGCAAGGCAAACTGCGTCATCAGAACGTCCGCAGTCCGTCGCTGAACGCGCCTTGCTCTTCGACGTCGCGGTTATAGGCTCGAATCGCATTCTCGTTCTGTTCCAGCCATTCGCGTCTGCGAAGCTGTCGCAACTCATGCTCAACCGCCGCCTCGAGCGTTGCCGATAGATTGAGATCGCTGTTGCGGGCGGCCTGCAGAAGGTCTGCGGAAATGGAAACATTAACCGCCTTCTTATTCCGCCGAATGATGGACATCCGAATCTCCTTCACTAGGTGCATATGGTATGCGCATAACAAGTGCGCATCAAAGTTTGAGAATAGCAGCGCCTTGTGAGCGTCCGGTAGTAAAGAATATTAGATATACAGTAAAGAATTCTATACAATTAGTCTAGAAATACATACAGGACAGGAGGGTGTTCCATGTCATTCCGGGAAAAGAGCGCCTGGATATCGCTGCTATCGATCTGCGGAATCTATGGCGTCTACTTCTGGTCCGTCATTCACACGGGTGCGGCGGGCGGCTTCCGATTCGGCGGTCTGTTGGGGACGATCATCGCATTGGTGTTTGTGCAGGTCGGGCTAACCGTCATCGCCGCCATTGCCGCGCCTAATGATGCGAAAGCTCCTCGAGACGAACGCGAGAAACTGATCGACCTCAACGCCACCCGGGTTGCTTACGCCGGTCTTGCAACGAGCGTCGCGCTCGCCTGTTTTTTCGGCGCATTTGATCCGCCAATTGTCTTCAACACAAACGCCCTGCTTTTCGTGCTTGTGACGGCAGAGGTGCTGCGCTCAAGCAGTCAAATCATCCAATACCGGCGCAGCGTCTGAGATGCTGAAGATCCGAAACGACATCAGGCGACTGCGCTTCGAGCACGGCGAAATGACGCAACAGGAGTTGGCCGACAAGATCGAACTTACTCGCCAAACGGTCAACGCAATCGAATTGGGGAAATACTCGCCGTCGCTGGAAGCGGCTTTCCGAATCGCCGCCGTGTTCGACACGCCTCTCGAAAGCGTATTCCATTACTCCAAGGACTTGAGCTAAGGCGCGAATCCTTCAGCGAAAGCGCCCAGCACAATGATTGCCAGGTAGAGAGCGCCGTCCAATCGTGCGTACCGCTGCGGGAACTTTTCTACGGTCTGATTTGCCATTCGTTAGTAACCTTCGGCGGTCATCCGTCGCTGCATTTCGGCGGGAGCGACTTCCTCCTTGAGAGTCGAAATGGTCCACACGCTGCCGAAGGGATCCGCGACGCGCCCTTCACGCGAGCCGAAGAACATGTCCGTCATGGGCATGATGACCTTTGCCCCGGCCTGCACCGCACGTTCGAACATTGCATCGGAGTCTTCCACGTAGATTTGCGCGACGAGACCATGTGCAGGCCAGCCATCCATCGATGCGCCGAGATTGAAAATGGAGTCCCCGAGCCTGATCTCACAATGGGTGATTTTTCCGCTCGCCAACGTCAAGCGATATGTCTCTGAAGCCCCGAAGGCTTTCTTGAAGAACTCCACCGCTTGCTCGGCATCATCGACAATGATGTTGGGTGTGATCGTGTGAAATCCCTTCGGGAGCCATTGCGCGCTCATCATGATCTCCTCTCCTCGACTGAGATTGCCCCGCCTTCGGTCGCCGGGCGGTTCGGGCATGTTGCGCGCTGCCGCCAAAGAAGCGAAGAGGCGTTCACCGAATATCTACCAAGACCAGGCCCTTCGTGAGCAATACCTATGAAGGTGATTGTGGAGGCGTCTCTCTCATGCCCATTTTGGGCGAGCGTGAGCACACTGAGCCTGGGCCGAGCTGATCGAACTTCCATTTTCGACCAACTCGGCCCCCTCCGAACACTCGACAGCGGGTCCGCTGTCCTCAGTCCCACGCAAGGCGGGCGATATGGAATATAAGCGAGCACGATTGCGCCCGTACTACCGAACCATGGCGATTCGCTAACGCCGATACGATCCGCGTCGCGGCCATCCGACACAAATAATTCACGAAACTTACACCCATTGGATGGGGTCGTCTTGATACATGGCTGAAGTGATTTCTTTGGACGCTGAAGCGGCAAACCGGCTTTGCGAGGATTTGTGGGATTCCGTGGGCCTCGGTCCTGGTGTTCAAAACGCACTCTTCGCGATGCCCGACGTGCACGCGTCCATCGAGCGGCTACTCGGTGAAATTTCCGCAAATGACGTTCGACACAGATTGCTTGAAGTTGAAAGGCTGTTCGAGAAGTGGTTCTCTGATCGGGACTGGCGGGGACACGATCAAGGCCGATCGCTTCAACAAGATCTATACTCCAAGATCAAGAACTTGAGGACCAACATCAAGCTTTGGTACTCCTCGAGATCGACGATATCGTGATTGTTTGGATGGCACCCTTCACGTTGCGGCTATGCGAGCTTCAATAGCTCTCGAAACCGTCTTTCGCCCTTGGGTGCAAAGTGAACGACGCGCGATGCCCTATCGCGTTTCGCCCAGCCCTGTTCACAGATTCGCGATAACAGCGCGGCACCGAGCGAGCCAGCCAGATGATAGCGGCGCTCGCTCCAGTCCATGCAGGCGCGACAATAGATGCGGCGCTGCCGTGACAGGGCATCGGTATCGATACCCGCATCCTGACACCACGCAATACCGGCCGCACTGGGGCGCAGGTCATGCGCCGACATTTCCAGCAATTGGTTGCGAACCATGGATTCGTACGCCATCACGCCAAGTTCGCCGGCCAGGTGGTCGTAACAGACCCTTGCCTTTCGCAGCGCAGGATCGCGTGGGCTCGACACCAGCCGCACGGCCCCGGTCCGAAAGGCAACGCCCATCAGTGATTCGAGCAAACCCGCGACATCTTCATTGGCCAGCCGGAAATACCGGTGCCGGCCCTGCTGATCCACCACGATGAGTGATGCATTCAAGAGCTTGGCCAAATGCGCACTCATGGTCTGCTTGGTCACGCCGGCGATGCTGGCCAGTTCGCTGGCGGTGAGTGCCCGATCGGCCATGAGCGCGCACAGCGCGTCGGTGCGGGCTGCGTCACCCAACAAAGCTGCGATTTTGGCGATATGCGGGCCATCTTTCATGGTTCGACGTTAGACGAACCATTCGCTCCATGCAAGCGGATATGCTCGAGGCCGTGAAGACTTCGAGGTGCTCGAAATGAGCGTGACCTGTTTCATCCGCTATCAGATCGACCCGTTTCAACGCGAGGCATTCAGGGAGTACGCCACTCATTGGGCACGCATCATTCCGCGATGCGGCGGTCAACTGCTCGGCTATTTTCTCCCGCACGAAGGCAGCAATGACATCGCCTGGGGACTGATCCAGTTCAAATCGCTGGCGGAATATGAATCCTATCGTGCGCGCTTGAAACAGGACGAGGAGGGCCGGCGCAACTTCGAGTGGGCGCAGGCGCAGCGCTTCATTCTGCGAGAGGAACGCACCTTCCTCGAACCCGTTGAGGCAACGACCAGCAAGCCATCACTTGGAATCCGAGAACATGCTCAGACTGAAGGCCTTTGACATCGCTGCATAACCCGCGTCTGAGGGATGCAAATGATCGCCTGAATCATAGGCCGCTGCGAGTCTCTTGGGCTCCGCCGGATCGCGCAGCGCTCGATCGAAATCCACCACGGCATCGAACTCGCCGCCGGATCGAATCCATTCATTGACGGCCTCGCGGGTCTGATCGCCTCCTGCGGAATAATACATTGCGCCCAGAAATGGCGCCAAGGTGCCGCCGATCACTTTGATGCCGTGCTGATGAGCCCGGACAATCATCTGTCGATAGGCAGCGATCAGTGCGCCGGCTTCAACGGGCGGCGCGGGATTTTTGTTGTCGGGGAGGCTCGAGAAACCAATGTCGTTGATGCCTTCCAGCAAGATGAGGTGAGTCACATTGGGCAACGACAACACGTCTCGGTCGAAACGCGCCAGGGCGCTGAGTCCAATCATATCGCTCAATACGCGGTTGCCCCCGATCCCTTCGTTTGCTACGGCGAAATGGGCTTGTCCGCGAATCAGCCGCAGCGCCAAATGCCCCGGCCAGCCTCGAACGTCCGGCGTATCCGTGACGCCGCCGTCCGTGATCGAGTCGCCGAAGGCGACGATGGTTTTTGCGTCAGATTCGCCTGCCACCAGAATTGCACTGACGACGGAGCGCGCCGTCGCCGGAACGGCCCCCTCGATGATGGCTGCTTGTGTTGCATCTCGAGCATCCAGAGTCACCTCCTGGATCCCTCTTTGGCCCAGCGGGCATTCTGTTGCGTTCGGCAGAAAGATGCTGACTATCACAGCCTCTGCTGATTTCGTGGGTAAATCGACGGGATCGCTCAGTGCGGGTGTGCCGGCAGCCAGCGTCACGCTTGTCCGACCGCCAAAGGTCACCTTGCGAATCGTGGTCGAGCGCGCGGCAACACCCGCATCGGCAATCGCCACCGTCGCCGCGCCCACGGTGAGGGGCTCTTTGTTTGCCTCATTCGTAATGCGCAAAATGAGCCGAGTACCGCCAAGACTCAGAGGCAATCGATAACGCACCGTCCCGCGTAGGATGGGCGATGGGGGAATTTTGTCCTGGGGAATGCCGGGGATGACGATTTTGCCTTCGAGGGGGCTGTTGCCCCAACTCGCGACCCATTTCACGTCGGCGGCATGGCCGCTGGCCACGGCGAACATCGCACACAGCCCTGCCAGTACATATCTCTTTTTAAGCCGCATATTGCCTCCCCCGATGTCACGGCGACACGAGAATAGCGGCTGGCTATCGCAAAGAGAAATCGGAATTACGGACGCCAAGTATCGGCCAGACCGAAACGCTAATGCGCGAACAAGGTCCATTGCTAGACTAGGGTGTGAACAATCTGGTTACAAAAGCCTTCCTCGGATTCGCGCAACTCATCGTTGTTTTGGGGATTCTTCTCTTGGCTCCCGTGTGGACACTCGACTACTGGCAGGCGTGGGTGTACTTGTCAGTCTTCGCCGGATCATCCGCGTTGATTACCTTCTACCTCTGGAAGAACGACCCGAAGCTCCTCGAGCGCCGGACCCACGCGGGTCCTCGAGCCGAGAATGAAAGCAGCCAAAAATTGATACAGCTTCTGGCATCTTTCGTATTCGTTGCTGCAATCGCCCTTCCCTCGCTCGATCATCGCTTTGCGTGGTCAGCGGTTCCGGTATCAGTCGTTGCCGTGGGCGATGTTTTGGCCGCGCTCGGATTTCTCATCATTTTTTTTGTGTTCAAGGAGAATACGTTTGCGGCTGCGGCGATTGCAGTGACTCCCGACCAAAAGGTCGTTTCGACCGGGCCTTACGCGGTGGTTCGTCATCCCATGTATGCAGGGGCCCTCGTCATGCTATTTGGCACGCCGCTGGCGCTTGGATCGTGGTGGGGACTGGTGATGTTCATCCCCATGCTCTTCATCATCGACTGGCGAGCCCGCGATGAGGAGCGGTTTCTTGTCAAGAATCTGTCGGGTTACCGGGACTACTGTCAGGCGGTTCGATATCGCCTGGTGCCGCTTCTTTGGTAATGCGCCGCAGCAATTCATAAACGGGTGACTGCGGCCAGAGTTGCTGTCCGACTGTCTGAAGCCGTCCATCGTTGAGGGCCTAGCCTGATCAGAAAAAGACATGACGGGCTATTAGACCAAAGTCCCACCGCTTGGCGTCGCGCGTCTAGCTGCATGTCACCAGGAAACACAGCATAGTACGTACGAGTTGCTCGCAACGTCGACGCGTGCAGTACCGGAGCGCCGTGATGGCCCGATTGATAATTGGGATTGTGTTGATTGCGGCGGCTAACCTGGCGTTATCCTCAATCGCGCACGCGCAGATGGAGAACGACAGCGGGTGGGAAGCCGGCATCGATCTCGTTTATCAAAACCCGAAGACGTTGCATTTTGAGGGTGGTACGACCGCCAATCTGGCAACGGATTATGGATTTTCGGTCTATTTCGGTTACCGGGCCACGCCGCATTTTGAGGCACAGTTTGCTTTCGACTGGGCGAACGTCGACTACAAAGCCAACATCGTCACCGGCGCCGGAGGCTTGGCGAACGCGAATGGTTCGTACCAGTCATTCACGCCGCGCCTTAACGTTCAATTCAATGTGCTCGACGAGGAACTGACGCCATATGTCATGGCCGGCGTCGGCTACAGCTTTATCGACACCAATATTCCCACCGGTCTTCCGGTGAGCGGTTGTTGGTACGATCCGTGGTATGGCTACGTTTGCGGGACGGCGCGAGCCACAAAAAACGTCGACGGATTTGCGTTCCAAGTCGGTGTCGGCGGACGCTGGGATGTGACGGACTCTGTCTCTGTAAAGCTCGCGTTTGAGCGTCACTGGGTCGAATTGGGGAGTAACGGCGGCACTCCCTACGTGAATCAGATCAAGCTGGGCGCGAGCTACCGCTTTTAGCTCACAGCGCGGTCCCGCAAGACATAGGCTAGCCCATGATCGCGTCTTCGAACCATCGCAAAGCCCTTCGCGTCGCAGCGTGCACTGCTCGTGGTCCGCAACATGGTTGGCTCCCATTCCTATCTCGGTTTGCTGTTGTTGATCTGCGGCATTTCGGTGTACGTTTGGCAGCGTCAGCGGGAGGCGCCCGCGTCATGAGAATCGAGCAACCGTCATGTTGGGGAAGCCGGCGAATTCGTAAGCGAATTCGGAGGTTCCCGTGTTTTGGCTATAGTTACTCAGAGGGGCAATTGCCATGAATTCGAGGCAACACCTTATCCAAAGAGGCGCACCGCGCGCGCTCACGGCCGTTTTGGCCATGGCGCTCGCCCTCGGTGACGCGATGGCGCACCTGACGCTGGCTCAGGCTACCAACCCTCCGCCGCCAAAGGCCGCCAATCCGGCATCGGGGGCGACGGCATCGACGCCGCCAGCGAGCGAGTCGACAAAGATTCCGCCGGAACAGCTCGAAATGCTGGTGGCTCCGGTGGCGCTATATCCCGATCCTTTGCTCGCGCAGGTTCTGGCCGCCTCCACCTATCCTCTGGAACTCGTGCAGTTGCAGCAGTGGCTTGCGAAGAACCCGGGCTTGAAGGATGAGGCGCTCGTCACCGCCGTGGGCAAGGAGCCGTGGGATCCCAGCGTTCAGTCGATGGCCGGATTGCCGGACGTGGTGAAGCGCCTGGCCGATGATATCCAGTGGACCACCGATCTGGGCAATGCATTTCTCGCGCAACAGAAGGATGTGATGGACGCCGTGCAGCGGATGCGCAAGAAGGCCCAGGACAAGGGCAATCTGAAAACGAACGAACAGCAGCTCGTAGAGACCAAGGTGATCGAAACCCAGAGCGTGATCGTGATAGAGCCGGCGGATCCGCAGGTGATCTACGTGCCTTCCTACAGCCCGACTGTGGTCTATGGTGCGCCTTACCCCTACTATCCTTATCCCCCCATTTATTATCCCCCGCCCGGATCTCTGGCCGTCACATTCGCATTTGGATTCGCGATGGGAGCGTGGGCGAGCGGAGGGTGGGGTTACGGATGCGGATGGGGAGGCAACAACGTCTACATCAATCACAATAACAACTTCGTCCGTACCGGGGGCGGCGCCGGTGGAGTCGGCGGCGTGGGCGGAGTCGGTGGGGTGGGTGGAGTCGGCGCCGTCGGTGGCGTTGGCGGAGTAGGCGGTGCCGGCGGTGTTGGTGGTGCCGGCGGTGTTGGTGGTGCCGGCGGCGTGGGCGGTGTTGGCGGAGCCGGCAAGCCCGGTGGCGTAGGCGGTGCCGGGGGAGTCGGGGGCGGAAATAGCAACTGGCAACACAGTCCTCAGCATCGCGGCGGTACGCCGTATCAAGATCGCGCGACCGCCGATCGATTTGGGGGAAACACGCGCGGTGCGTCGGCCTCGACCCGTGAAGCCGGCGCGTCACAACAGCTCGGCCGCCAGGGCGGGGTTTCCTCGGGTAGTCGCGACGTGGGCGGAGGCCCAGGTTCGAGCCCCGGTGTGAGCAATCGATCGACGGGAGGTTCGGCGGGCGGAGGAGCGGATCGCGTCGGCAGTCGCGATGTGGGCGGAGGCTCGAGCGGGGGCGGAAGTCGTGACGCCTTCTCAGGCAGCGGCGGGAGCGGGTCGCGCGCGAGTGCCTCGAGCAGTCGGGGCGCATCGAGCTCCATGTCGCGGGGCGGTGGCGGCGGCCGCGGTGGCGGGGGGCGCAGAAGATGAGCAGCGCGAGACCTCAGATGCCAATCAATGGAGCAAAAATCATGAAGTCAACATCATTGCAGGCGACTCTGTCCGCCTTTGTGTGCGTCGTGAGTTCAGTCTTTCTCGTGTCTGCAGCAGTAATTGCCGCGGAGCCAGCCTCGCAAAACGCCGCGCCGACCGCCGCCCCGGCCGCGCATTCGGGAAGTCCGCAGACATTTGACAGTCCCGAACTGGCTGCCGATGCCATGATCAACGCGGCCGAGAAATTTGACGTGCCGGCCCTTCTCAAGCTTGTGGGTCATGACGGGGAGGACGTCGTCCTGACAGGAGAGTTCGCCCAGGACCGCGAGCGGTCACAGTCATTCGCCGCGCAGGCGCGCATCAAGAAGCGCGTGTCGATCGATGCGAAGACTAATACTGCACGTCTTCTGGTGGGTGAGGGGGAGTGGCCGTTCGCTCTACCGATCGTGAAGCATGGGAGCCGTTGGTCATTCGATGCCGCCGCGGGTCGCCAGGAGCTCTTTGATCGGCGTATCGGCAGCAACGAGCTCGATGCCATTGACATCTGTCGCGGCTTTGTGGAAGCGCAATACGATTACGCTTTCCGCAAGCGCTCCGGCTACGAGCCTGCCCAGTACGCGCAACGTGTCATTGCCAGTCCCGGCAAGCAAGACGGGCTAGCCTGGCAGAACGCTGATGGAACTTGGGGCGGTCCGGTTGGCAAGAACATCGCGCAGGCAATCGGACAAGGCTACAAAATGCCGGGGGATCCTTATCACGGCTATTTCTTCAAGGTGCTGAAGGGGCAGGGGTCCAATGCGCCGCTTGGGCAAATGGATTTTGTGGTGAAGGGCATCATGATCGGTGGCTTTGCGCTGGTGGCGGCCCCGGCCGAGTATGGTGAGACCGGCATCAAGACTTTCATGGTGAGCCAGACGGGCGTGGTCTATGAGAAGGACTTTGGTCCCGATACGCTCGAGGTATTCCAGAACATGGAACTTTACAACCCGGACAAGTCCTGGACACCCGTGCACGAGTAGCTCATCCCCCCAAGGCGATGGTGATACCCACCAACACGACCCCGAGGACGACCATTGCGAGGCCCGTCAGCCACGGGCGTGACCCCACGACACGCGAGTACGCAAAGCCGCACAGGAACAACAGAAAGATGGCGATGGCGTTCGAGACGCGCATCGCCCGAGCGACTTCGGCCATGAAAATAAATGGAATCGCCACGGGAAACGTGACGGTGAAGACCCAAAGGAACACTGAAAGCGCCGCGAGCCACTCGTGTTTTCCCAGCCGCGGGCGCAACGGCGGCGCGGGCATTCGAACCAGCCGCTGGTGAATCGACTCAAATTCCGTGGGCCCGAGGGCGGCAGCCACCATCGGCGGCAGCGACCCGGCGATGACGCCGCGCGCGTCCTCGGGGCCGGCAGCCTTTCGCAGTGCCTCGAACAGCCGGATGCGGCGTGCCTGGTCGCTGATGCAATCCATCAGATAAAAGATGGCGTCGATGACGCCCCATGCAAGGTTGCATCCGATGGCGCCAATCAGCATCGTGCGCACATCATCGCGGCCGGCATCCGCCACACTGAGCGAGCCGGTAAAGGTGAGCACCATGATCAAGCCAAACAGCGCCTCGCTGATTCGCTCGGTGGGTTCGAGCAGCCGTTTGGGGGATTCGGTAGGCATGGTCGTCAGGATCACGAAACAAGGCGATACCCTTACCCGGACAATGACCCCGATCGAATGATTTGTAAACCGTTGGCCGAGGAGTTATTCCCTCTCTGAATAGCGTCGCCGCCAGCCTTCGATCGCGATACGCTACGCACTGGAGTGATCGGCCCCGAGCGGGAGAACGGCATGAATTTGAGAGTCCCTGATGGCTTGCCGATCTTTGGGCGATTGCCGCCGCGATAACCGAATGGCGCTCCTGCTCAGCGATCGGTTTCCGCGTTCGAATCAGTATCATCCTGAGTGGGTGATCGGGCGCGGCACCGGCGGCGCCAATGCGCTCTGGCTCACCGAATGGCTGTGTGAGTTGCTGGATCTGCGCCCGGGGATGCGCGTACTCGACCTCGGGTGCGGCAGGGCGATGTCTTCGATTTTTTTGCATCGCGAATTCGGCGTGGAGGTATGGGCCACCGATCTCTGGTTCAGCGCCACCGATAATCTTCAGTGCATACGCGATGCCGGTATCTCCGAAGGCGTCTATCCCATCCATGCCGAAGCGCATGCCCTGCCATTCGCCACGGAGTTCTTCGACGCGATCGTATCGATCGACTCCTTCCAGTACTACGGCACCGATGACACCTACGCGCATTATCTGACGCGCCTGGTCAAGCCTGGCGGCGCCATTGCCATAGTGGGCGCAGGATTGACGCACGAATTGGATGGCGAACTGCCCGCCTCCCTAAAGGGTTGGTGGGAGCCGAACATGGCCTGCCTTCACTCGCATGATTGGTGGCGGCGCCATTGGCAGCGAAGCGGCATCCTCGATGTGACTCACGCAGATTCCATGGAGGATTCGTGGCAGCTGTGGGGGGAATGGCAGCGAGCGGTGGCGCCCGACAATCTTGCGGAGATCGAGATGCTCGATAGGGACCGCGGCGCCACGCTCACGTATATGCGGGCAGTCGGCCGGCGCCGCACCGACATCGTGCTCGACGAACCACTGGTCTCCGTTCCAAGGAACTATGTCCGCTATCCGCTGCTGCGCGGCGTTCTTGAATTGCTGCGAAGCTATTAAGGGACGGTCAATGAAATTCTACGCAGGGTCCGTGCATGTATACAGCTGCCGCTGATCGATATCAACGAATCCCCTATGCGCGTTGCGGTCGAAGCGGTCTTCAGCTGCCTCGAATTTCACTCGGACTCTGGCAGAGATTTGGCGGCGATGCGTCATTCGACAATGCACGTGAAATGATTCTTAAGTCCTTCGATCACGGTATCACTCATTTTGATCTTGCGAATAACTACGGTCCTCCGCCGGGCTCAGCCGAGAGCAACTTCGGCCGAATCATGGCCACCGATTTGGCCGCGCACCGCGATGAACTGATCATCAGCACCAAGGCAGGATACTTGATGTGGCCGGGTCCATACGGCGAGTGGGGGTCGCGCAAGTATTTGCTGAGCAGTCTGGATCAAAGTCTCGGGCGCATGGGTTTGGACTATGTCGACATTTTCTATTCGCATCGCTTTGATCCTCAGACGCCGCTCGAGGAAACGATGGGCGCGCTGCAGGCCGCTGTGCAGAGCGGCAGAGCCCTCTACGTGGGCATCTCATCTTATGGGCCGGCCAAGACGCGCGAGGCCGCTGCAATTCTCCGGGATCTCAAGGTCCCGTTTGTGATTCATCAGCCTTCCTACTCCATGCTCAATCGATGGGTGGAAGACGGCTTGCTGGAGGTGTTGGCCCAGGAAGGATTGGGTTGCATCGCATTTTCACCGCTCGCCCAAGGGCTTCTCACCTCCAAGTACCTTAAAGGCATTCCAGAATCCTCGCGCGCCGCGCAGGACGGGTCGTTCAGCAAAAGCATGCTCACCGAAGCCAACATTGCCAACGTACGCGAGCTGAACAAGATCGCGGAGCGGCGCGGACAGAGCCTCGCGCAAATGGCGATTGCGTGGGTGCTGGCCAAACCCTCCATTACGAGTGCCTTGATCGGCGCAAGCAACTGGGCCCAGATCGAGGAATGCCTGGGTGCTTTGCGGCATCCCGAGTTCAGCGCCCTTGAAATGGAATCCATCGATCGATACGCGAAGGACGGCGGTCTCAATATCTGGGCGTCCCGATCCGGAACGAATACCTAGCGCTCCCGCGCTGCTTCAAGATCCCACACCAGCACTTCGAAGGGCGCCAGTTGCAGCCGAAGCTTTTGGCCCGCCACGATGGTTTGCGGCGGCGTCTTCCCGAACACCGATTGCGCGCGGAAGCGGCGGGCCTCACTCGCCGGCAACTCGAGGAGCCGCGCGAGGTCGACGTCGAACAACCGGGTTGCCGCGGCCGGGTTGCGCAGCACCAGCACGGCGCGTCCGGGTGCCCACGAAGCCCAACCGTAGACCTCCCCGCGGGCCGGATCGCCGCCGATCCAATGACTGTCGCGCAGGACTTCACCCCGCGTGCGAGCCCACAGTGCGGCAGCCGCGAGAACGTCCCAGTCGGCGGCCTTCAAGAGATCGGGAGAAATGTAGAGTTCCTGTAGAGCTGTGCCGCTCCCGAAGTACGACCACGCTTCCGCGGCAAAGTCTCCCTGCGGATCCGTCTCCAGGCCACGGGCGTGCCGGGCATAAATGATCCCGTGCAGCATCACCGAGTTCAGCGGGTATAGGGGCCCTTGCCGGACGATACCCCCGTAGGTGTCAGCATCACGGTACGTGATCCAGCGTGCGCGATCGGAGCCGTCACCTTGAAAAAGGTGGTCTTCTCCACCACGCCAGATCGAGTCGGCAGTCCGCAGCCAGAAAGGGGAGGGCCACGTACCGGTGGTCAGGTTGATGAATAAATCTGGCTTCTCAGCGCGCAGATCGTCGATCAGATTTATTGCCGCGGCGAAGTCGCTGTCAAAAGCACTGCCCGGCGTCACCTTGTCGGGGCTGCCCACGCCGTCGAACTTGAACTGATTGATGCCGTAACGGCGCAGCAGATCGATCGCGACGCCATGAACCAGCGCGTAGTATCGCGGTCCCGACAGAGCGAGCCCCTGCGTGTCGATTTCGTAGCCTAGGCCGGCGGCCGTCGCAAGCCGTTCTTTGCGGGGTGGTCCGTAGCCGCCCCAGGGCGACAGCCAGATTCCCGGGGCAGCGCCAAATTTGGCCGTCGAGTCTCGCAGCGGCGTGAACCCGGAAGGGAAGCCGGCATGAAATTGCCACAGCCGCGTCGTGTCGTCCCAGCCATCGTCGAATAGGAAGGAGTCCATCGGCACGTGACGCTTGCGCACCAGCTCCTCGCCATAAGCGTTGATTACCGCCAGCGCGTCCGCCTCGGAATAGCGTGAGAAATAGCCGATGTCGTACCACGAGTTGTAGTGCAGGAATGTTCGGAAGGGATGCGCGCGCTCGGCCTCGAGATACGCCGCGAAGCCGCGGCGCAGCTGGCCCGGTGGCGCCACGCCCATCACGGCGGAATAGTTGGCGCTCACTGCGGTTCGCAGCGGCAATGCGCGCTTCACGAGCGCCGTGGCGTGGCCCCCGATGACACTCGCCTGCGCCATGGGGTGTTCGAACCCGAGGAAGAGGTCGCCCGCAGTGAGCGGCGAGCCGTCGACGACTCCGGCCACGGTGGCTCCCGGCAAATCGAGGCTGATCAGCGTGACGCTGGCAATGTCGAGTTCCCGCGGCGTCTCGAGGCGCAACACTTCGCGGACGTAATTGCTGCCGTCGCGCAGTTGAACGGCGAAGGCGGCGCCAAGATCGCCGTCGGATTGGTGCAGGGACGCGCGCAGTTCCACGCCGTCGCGCCTGTCCGCTCGGCGCGCCGCACCGGGCAGGCCCTTGAGCTTCGAGCAGGCGAGGGGACTCTCGATCAGGAAGTCGCTCGCGCGCAGACGCCGACCGTCGTGCAGCAGAATCTCGAAGAGTTCCCCGTGCAGCACCGTGTTGATGCCGTCGAAGGCGTTCTCGAGCGCCAGGGGCCGCAACCGGTGTTCGCTCGAGGATAAGTCGAAACGGAGCGCTTCGTTTGCGAGCGTCGCGCCGTCGCCGCTCACCGCGCAATGCCCGGCGCCCGGCGAATTCGGCAACCACGGTTCGGCGGCCTGCGTCGAGCCGGCCCGCGTCGTACAAAACGCCAGAATCAGGATGACGCAAGCCGCAGCGGCGCTTCGATTCATAAGGTCTTGGCGTACTGTACGACGGACAGGAGATTGCCGTCGGGGTCGCGGAACCAGGCGACTCGCGCGCCCTCGGGCGTCACCACAATTCCGGCCGCGTCGTGCGGAAATCCCGCAAAGCGCTCGAACGCAACCCCGCGCGCAGTCAAACCGGCGACGATCGCAGAGACGTCTTCAACGGCAAAGCCCATCACGGTGTGAGCCGAAGGTTGCGTGGAGGGTACCGGCGACACCCGCAGATCGCCGCCGCCGACCGCATACACCAGCGCGCCGTGGGATCTTCCTGCGAGCGGCAAACCCAGCACATCGCCGTAGAAACGCTCAGCCTCTGGAATACGCGAGGACCAAATCAGGGTTATCAATTTTGATGACGCGAGCATGCACCTACTCTCTCAATCTGATCATGAGACTTTGGGTCGATCGGCCGATCAACCCGATCCGATCGAAGATCTGCGCCTCCGCCAGTCCGCCGCCATCCGGTCCGATCAGGGTGCGGGCGTCGATGCAGATCCATTCGCCTTGGGGTATGCGAAACAAGTTGATGGAAAGATCGTTATTAACAAACAGGTAGCGCTTGAATTCGAGCACGGCGCTGATCCCGTTGGCGGAATCCGCGGCGACCGCGACGCGCGCTACGCCTGGGGGTTCCTGCCCCGCAATGAGCGGCCGGCGCAACCGGAACCATACCGCGGCTGGCCCTGAGAAAAAACTACCCTGCGCCAGGCGGGTTTCCATGAGGTCCGCATAGCCAAGTGATCGGTTGGTGAAAGGGAACCGCGAGGGGGGCGACTCTTCCGCGGTTCGCGGTGCCGCCGGCGGTGGGTGGCCCGGCAGGTTCGATGGGATACTCACCGTCGCTTCGCGCTGTGCGAGTGCCGAGCAATGCGCGACTTCTTTGCCTGCGGCGATGAGGCGCGCGGCGAAATGGCCGACATTACGACCCGAGTAATCGGTCTCGACCACGATCTTGAGCTGCGCGATGGGAATCGGCCGATACAGGCTGACCGTCAGGCGTGCGATGTGCGTGAAGCCGAGCGAGGCGGCGGTCCGGGCGATGGCTTGTGCGAGAAGCGCCGCGGGCGGGCCGGCGTGCTGATGTTCCGGATTCCAGGGACCACGGGTGAGTTCGGTGGCTTGATACTCGCCGTCATCGAGCGCTACAAATGCACTCTGCGGTCCGTCTGATATTCCCAAGTCCTCTTGCACGCGCCATCTCCGTTTCCCGCCGCACCCCAAAGGTAGTGTGCGAGACAGTGAGCCGCTAGACAATCGCTTCTGCGAGTTCGCTCGTGGCCTTGGCCAGCGCACTGCGTACGCCGTGTTCCCAGCGTTTCACATCGCAGAATTCGTGCGGAAACAAGATGGGCCGCGAGGAGCTCACCATGCCGCCTTCCAATCCGGCAGGACCGCGGCGAAAGCCGCGAACGGCATTGCGTGCGGTTGCGCCTTGAGCGCCATACCCCAAGACCAGAAACAGCGTGTTCGGCAACTCGGCGCGAATCTGTTCGCTGTCCGCGGCATGAGTTGCCGCGACTGTCACACCCAATGAAGACCATCCGGTCTCCCCCAGCGTCAGCGACTCTTGGTACGGCTTTAACGAGGCGGCGACAACCCTGAAGAATGGCCCTGCGCCGGTCTCTCGGCGCTGATACGCCGAGGAATCGGCGTTGCTATTGCGGACCAAGACAATCACGCCGCGTTCCGCGCGTTTCGCTTCCAGCATGAATGGTTCGAGGCTTGCAGGTCCCAGATAGGGATTGACAGTCAAGGCATCGACGCCGCAAGGCGCATCGGGAGCAAGGTAGGCCTGCGCATAGCCCGCCGCGGTGTCGGCAATGTCGCCGCGCTTCGCATCGAGCAGCACCAGGAGGCCGGCGGCATGCGCATGCTGGGTGACCCGCTCGAGCACCTGCCAGCCGCGCCAACCGAGGCGCTCGAACAGTGCCGCCTGCGGCTTGATGATCGACACCTCCGCCGCGATCAGATCGATGGTGCGGCAGCAGAATTCTTCGACGGCTTGTGCGGTGTCGGGGTGCGCCGGCGCCATCGCGCCGCGCCGAAAGGGAGTTGGGATGCGGTCGAGGTAGGGATCGAGTCCAACGCAGAGCGGATGACCCAATTCGCGCATCCGTTCAATGACACGATCACCGAAGCTTGCCATGCGCGTCCAGGTTGCTTTAGCCCGGGCGCAAGTTTAGCGCAAGAAAGCCTGCGCCGACTTATCGGTAGCGCAGCCGCGTACCCATTCGCACGGACATCTCGATTTCGTCCGCCGCGAGCTTGTAGGGGAAAAAAGCGCCGGATACATGAGCACCATGGATGCTTGCGCCCTCCAGCGCGCAGCTTCGCAGATCCAGTCCGCGCAAATCCGACTGGCGAAAGTAGCAGTCCGAGAAGTCGGTATTCGATACGTCCAGCTCGCGCAAATCGAGGCCGCGAAAGTCGCAACCGCGCAGGTCGCACTTCTCGCCGGCTTTCTTGCGCCGATTGAATTCCTCGACGCGTCCTTCGCGCAGGAGCAAGTAAAGAGGATCGGCTGATTTTCGCGGTTTACCGTCTGGCATAGGCATTAAATCGGCGCCGCATCCCGATTCTTGAGCCGCAAACTGTCGTTCCGGCGAAAATTGTCGATGAGGGCGCTCGATTCGGTGCAAAATAAAAGCCGAAGGGTCTTTCGATGAACAAAGTCACGCCCAGAGATTTTCGCAACGCCTTCGTCGCGGTCATGAAGTCCGAGCACGACAGCTTTCGCACGGCCATCGGCTTCGAGACCAAGTCATATAATTATTTCATGCGATCCACCATCTATCCCAGGATTGCAAGGCATCTGGGCTTGTTATCCTGGAATAAGGAGTACTACACGCTGGATGGGATGTTTTACGAAGAGCGCGGCATCGACAACACCGGCAAATTCGCCTCCTATGCGAATTGGGTTTCGGTTGCCATCGAACACGAAAACGACGCTTCCCAGGCCCAGGAAACCATGAACAAGCTGCAGCTGTTCAATGCACCCTTGAAGGTGCTGATCACCTATGCGGCGTTGGGCCCGGCAACCGATTCGCTGTTGCAAAAGTATGAGAGCATCATCAAGGCCTCGGATGTGTTCAATGATGTCGCCACTCTGCGGCAGCAGCTGGTCGTCCTGGGGACGCCGAAAACCGTTGCCGAGTGGCGATTTTATGCCTACGAGAACGGCGGCTTCGTGTTGATGCTGCCCACCTGATTTGAAACCTGGAACTTTTGGAGGCGGGATGACGGAGGCCGACAGCAATTCCGACAAGGCTGAAATGAGCCGGCGCACCGTACTTGGCCTGGCGGCCGGTGCGGGCGTGGCCGCCGCCGTGTACGCGCCGCCCGGTCAGGCTCAGCCCAAGCGCCGCCCGAACGAACTTGTCATGATGGATGCCGCGACGCTGGCCAAGGCGATCCACGCACGCAAAATGTCGTGTGTCGAGGTGATGAGAGCGTACCTGGATCATATCGATGCGCTGAATCCAAAGGTGAACGCCATCGTCGCGCTTCAGGATCGCGGAAATCTGATGGCGCTGGCAGCGGTGCGCGACGCTCAACTCGGGCGGGGCGAATCCATGGGGCCGCTGCACGGCTTTCCGCATGCGGTGAAGGATCTACAGGCGGTGAAGGGCATTCGAACCACCCTGGGATCGCCGCTGTTGAAGGACTTCGTGCCTGCGGCGGATTCGCTGATGGTGGGCCGGCTGCGCGATGCCGGCGCCATTTTCATCGGCAAGACCAATACGCCGGAGTTTGGGCTGGGGTCGCACACCTATAACCCCGTGTACGGCGTCACCCGCAACGCTTACGATCTCACGCGCTCGGCCGGCGGCAGCAGCGGCGGCGCCGCGGTGTCTCTGGCGCTGCGGATGCTGCCCGTCGCAGACGGATCGGACTACGGCGGCAGCCTGCGTAATCCAGCGGGATGGAACAATGTATTCGGCTTTCGCACCAGCATCGGCCGCATTCCCAATGATGCCCGCGATGGGTGGCTTCCTTCCATGGGTGTGAGCGGACCGATGGCCCGGAACGTCACGGATCTTGCGCTGCTGCTTTCGGTACAAGCGGGTTTCGATGCGCGCGTGCCGCTGTCTCTGGATGGGAGCGGCGCTGCATTTGAAGGGCGCCTCGATGCGAATTTCAAAGGCAAGCGCATTGCCTGGGGCGCAGACTTCAAGGGGCATACGCCCTGCGAGCCGGGCGTCCTCAACGTTTGCCGGACCGCTTTGCAGACCTTCGAGTCGCTCGGCTGCCTCGTCGAGGAGGCCGTGCCCGAATTTGATATCGAAGCGCTCTGGCAAGCCACGATTCGCCTTCGCGGCTGGCAACAGGGGTCGTCGCTGCTCGAGTATTACAACGATCCCGCAAAGCGCGCTCTGCTCAAACCCGAAGCAATATTCGAGATCGAAACGGGATTGAGACAATCGGCTTACGACATCACCGCCGCATCCGTCGTGCGCACGGCGTGGTCCCAGGCGGTGCGCCGCTTCTTCGAACGTTACGACTATTTCGTCACGCCGACGGCGCAGGTTT
Source organism: uncultured Gammaproteobacteria bacterium (assembly GCA_963831765.1). Lineage (GTDB taxonomy): Bacteria > Pseudomonadota > Gammaproteobacteria > Steroidobacterales > Steroidobacteraceae > Bog-1198. The sequence goes on along the minus strand of CAWHRH010000003.1, from coordinate 1,900,483 downwards.
TTCCGTTCGATGTCGATCAGCATTGGCCGCAGGAAATCGCCGGACAGAAAATGCAGACGTACCACGAATGGATGAAGGGCGTGCTGCTCGTCACGATGTCAGGATGCCCGGCACTCGCGGCGCCGGCGGGATTCAGCGATCGCGGACTGCCGATGGGCATTCAGATCATCGCGCCCAATCGCCAGGAATTGAGTTGCCTGCAGTTGGCCTACGCCTATGAAAGTGCGGCCGGCCTGGCGAACCGACGGCTGTCGCCGCTGCTGGGATCTTCCTGATCGAGGAGAAAAACATTGAAATGGCGCGTTTTCGCACTTGCGCTGCTGATCCCGCTGGCCGCCCCTGCGTCTGAGCACGATGCGCTCGTTCAGCAGCAAATCAGGGGGCAGGAGCAGAGGTTGAACGATGCGCTGTCGCGTCTCGACGCCGGGGTCATCGCGCAGATCTGGTCGGACGATTTCGTGTTCGTCTTTCCCAACGGTAGGATCTCGAACAAATCCGAACGGCTCGCGGGACTAAAGCCCTCCGCTGCCGCGCCGACGATGACAAGCACCATCGATGACATCTCGGTGCGATCCTTCGGGAATGTGGCCGTGGCAATCGTGAAGACCGCGTGGCGGGGCGAGGCCGACGGCAAGCCGTTCACGGAGTATTACGTTGCAACCCACGTCTGGGTTCAGCAGGGAGAGTCCTGGCGTCTCGCATCAGCCCAAGTGGCTCAAGCTGTCGCGAAGCCGCCATGACGGAGGGCGTTGGTATCCCCTGCCTCGGCGATCCAGGTAATCCAACAATTACCGGCCCAACGGGCTCTTTTCGAATAGAATCTGGCCGGCGATAAATATAAGCGGAGAATAAGAATGCGTTCAGGGATAAAGCTGGGGATGTTGGTGTGCGCGGTGTGCGTCGCATCGGTCGCGCGGGCAGCGAGCGAGTATCGCTACACCATGCTCTTTTCGGGGCACGCGGGCGGCGAACAGGTTACGCGTATTGCCGACGACGGGAGCATCACGAGCGACTTCAGCTATCGAGAAAACGGCCGGGGCCCCGATTACAAGGAAAAAGTCTGGCTGGCCGCCGACGGCACGCTGCAACGCTTCAAGATCACGGGCAAGTCGACGTTCGGTTCGATCGTCAATGAGCACTTCGAACGCAAGGGAGACCAGGCCGAGTGGGCGGGTGTCGTCGATCACGGTTCGATGAAGGTCAGCGGATCGGCGCTCTATGTGCCGATCGATTCAACCTTCGAAGTGGCCGGCATCACCCTGCGTGCGCTGATCAAGGCGCCCTCCTCCAAGCTGCCCGGTATTCCCGGCGGCGAACTGTCGGTGGTAAAACTCACTGACACGAAGGTCACGAATGCCGGCGAAACGCGGGCGGTGACGCTGTATGCGCTGCGCGGCGCGGATCTGGAACCGCAATACATTTGGATGAACGCGGACGGGCAGCGTGTATTCGCCGCGATCTTTCCCGGCTTCGCTCAGCTGATCGTCAAGGGATGGGAAGCTCAGGCCGCCGAGCTGGAGCGCCTGCAGCTGGAAGCGCAGAACAACTACCAGCGCGATGTCGCCAAGCGCAATCGGCACGAGTTGGCGCAGCCGGTGTTGATCAAGAACGCGCGGGTATTCGACTCCGAGCACGCCGTGCTCGGGCCCTTGCAGGATGTGTATCTGAACCATGGCCGGATCGGCGCGGTCTATCCCGCGGGTTCGCCCAGCCAGAAGCCGGGCACGGTGATCGATGCCAACGGGCGCACTCTGCTGCCCGGTCTCATCGACATGCACGCGCATGTTTCGCCCGGGGATTATCTGCTGAATCTCGCGGCGGGCATCACCACCGTACGCGACATGGGCAATGACAATGCAACGCTGGCGCAGGCCATCGACCGCCTTGATCGGCACGAATCGATCGGTCCGCACATCGTTCCTGCCGGTTTCATCGAGGGCAAGAGCCCGTTCAATGCCAGCGGCGGCATTCTGGTCGAAAGCCTCGACGAGGCGAAACGCGCGGTGGATTTCTACGCGCAGCGCGGCTACCCGCAGATCAAGATTTACAATTCCTTCAAGCCGGAGTGGGTGAAGGAAACGGCAGCCTATGCGCATCAGCGCGGGCTGCGTGTCAGCGGTCATATTCCTGCCTTCATGAAAGCCGAGGATGCGGTCAAGGACGGCTACGATGAGATTCAGCACATCAATCAGGTGCTGCTGAATTTCTACGTCAAACCGGACACGGATACCCGTTCGCTGCAGCGCTTTACGCTCATCGCAGAAAATGCGCATGCGCTTGATCTGGATGCGCAGCCGTTCCAGGATCTGGTCAAGCTGTTCATCGCGCACAAGACCGTGCTCGATGTGACACTGTGCACTTTCGAAGCCCAGTTCACCCAGAGGCCGGGCGAGCTCAATCCCTCGTTTGCCGCGATTGCCGAGCACCTGCCGATCAATTTGCGGCGCGGGTTCTACAAGAGCGAAAGCGAAATCACCGCCGCCATGGCGCCGCGCTGGCGCGCCTCGTACGCAAAAATGCTCGAAGCGGTCGCGCGCTTCCACCGCGCCGGCGTACCGATCGTCTCGGGAACCGACAATTTCGCGGGATTCACGCTGCAGCGGGAACTCGAGCTGTACGTCAAGGCCGGCATCCCGGCGAACGAGGTGCTGCGAATCGCGACATGGAACGGTGCGACCTATGCGCGCGTTCTGGCCGATCGGGGTTCCATAGAGCGCGGCAAGCGGGCCGATGTGGTACTCATCGACGGCGATCCAACCCAGAATATCTCGACGATTCGAAACGTGGCGCTGGTTCTGCAGGACGGCGATGCCTATTATCCAGCCGAGCTATACGGCGAGCTGGGCGTGACACCGTTCGCTGCCGCCCTGAAGCCCCTGTAGTGTCCTTGAAATAGGAATGGTCCCGGGCTCTAGCCCGGCTGTTCCGGGACGCACCACGTCGCAACCCCAAAACGCGGGGAAAGCAAGCCGTGGTGCGCAATCTGTGAAATGGCGCACATGCCTGAAATCCCTGGGAAAACTGCGCTTCCATTGTGCCGATTGCTCTTGAGTCTTCCTGATTTCCGGGAGGTAATCTGTGTCGGTCAATGGCTACGGGTACCCGTCGAATGGATCTATTTCGTTCTATCCAGCTCAAGCTTGCGCAGCGCGAACTCGGTGCCACAACCGATGGGCTTCCCGTCGATGTGTATGCACCAATCGAGCCGTCCTCGGGGACCCCGCCCGCCGAGCCTCTCGAAGCGCAAGATGAGTGGCAGAACACGACTCCCGATCCTGGCCTCGACATCGGCCTGGTCTTGCGCGACCGATACGAGCTGGTCGGCCGCCTAGGCTGCGGCAGAAACGGCACCGTCTACAAAGCGGTGGATCGGCTGCGCAGCGAACACCCGGACGTGGATTCGCACGTGGCGGTCAAGGTACTGAATCGGCAAGCGTGCAGCCAGCTCGAAGTGCTGTCGAAATTGCGCAGCGAATTCTATGGAGCGCAGAAGCTCTCGCACCCCAACGTTGTGAAGGTGTTCGAACTGGATCGGGATCAGGATTTCATCTTCTTCACCATGGAGCTGATTGAAGGCGAAGTTCTCAGCAGCGTTTTACAAAAATTTCGTCCGCGCGCCCTGCCGAGAGACTATGTGTGGGCCCTGCTGCGCGAGGTGGGCGAGGGTCTGGCGCATGCTCACGAGAGGCGCGTGACTCACGGAGACCTGAGACCGCAGAACATCATGGTCACGGATTCCGGCGAGCTGCGGATCATCGATTTCTGCGCCGCCGGCAAGTCGGCGACGGCCACGACGCCCGCCTATGCAAGCTGCGAGGTACTGGAAGGACGGGAGCCCGATCCGCGCGACGATCTATTCGCGCTGGCCTGTTTGTCCTATGAATTGCTGTCGGGAGATCATCCGTTTCAGGGGCGCCTCGCGACCGAGGCCAGAGCATTCAACGCGGCCCCGCGGCGTCCCGCCGGGTTGACCTCGCGACAATGGGGCGCGCTGACCAAGGGTCTTGCCTGGGAACGCGAGGGACGTGCCATGTCGGTGCGCGACTGGCTGGTCGAACTCAATCCCGGTTCCGAGCCGCTGGGGCCCATGCCGCTGCTGAGAGACATCGGGCCGACCCGCTCGGTCAAAGGCCACGCCACGACTACACGATTGGTCGCCATTCTCGCCACGCTCATTGTCTCGATGGTCACCTGGGTGGTATTGCATCAGCCGGCCAGCAAGGTCGACGCCATTGACGATGTCGCCTCGGAGCCGCCGCCCTCCGCAGCCAGCGTGGACCTGGATGTGCTGAATGCGCAGATCGCGGAATCGCAGCCGTTGGTCGAAGATGAGCCCGCGGTGCCCAAGGACGTCAAGCAGAGCCGGAGCGCCGCCCCCGCTGCCGCCCGGCCGGCCGACAAGACCCAGAAGATCGGTATTGCCGCCGGCATGTATCGAATTGCTCCGGGTCAGAAATTCGCTGAAATCCAGGTGCGCCGTTCGCAGGGATCCAACGCCGGCACGAGCTTCGAATGGTGGACCGAGCCGGCCTCCGCCGTCGAGGGCGTCGATTACGTTCCGCAAACCCGGGCAACCATGTCCTTCCCGCGCGGCAAGCAAACCGCCAGCCTGTTCATCAAGCTGTTGCCGAATGCTTCGCGCAAGCGCTCGGATGTGTTCTATGTCGTGATCGGCAATCCCAGCGACGGCAGCGCCCTGGGCACGGTCTCGAAGGCGAAGGTCGAGTTGCCTGCGGCGGTCGGCGTGAATGCGCTGGTCGCGACGCGCATGGGGGCATCGTCGTAGCCTGATTATCGGCGGGTCGCATCCGCCGTGGCTGCAGGCGGCGCGGGCAGCTCGGCTTCGAGACCGACGGTGGCGATGACGCCATCGGCCTTTTGCAGCACCTCGCGCGCATAGTCCCAATGTATGGCCACCGTGGCATCGCCCACCGCCGCTTGCAGCAGCTGCGAGAACTGTTCGACGTCCGGTTCAAAACTCTGTCCTTGAGCATCGACGGGTGGATGCGCTTCGAGCAGCAACTCGCCGTCGATCCAGGCCACTTTTACCGGGTCGTTGATCAGTCGCACCGGCGTGCCGACCGGAATGAGCGGGAACAGTTGGGCCACATCGTCCGGGTACATGCGAATGCAGCCGTGAGTCACCGCGAGACCGACCGCGATCGGATTGTTCGTCCCGTGAATCAAATAAGTGCCCTTGCCGGCGGCCAGGCGCATGGCATAGGCCCCGAGAGGATTGTCGGGACCCGGGGGCACCACCGCCGGGATGGGGTCGCCCGCCGCCTCATGCTCCTTGCGCACCGATTCCGGGGGATACCAGATGGGGTCCTTCTGTTTTTGAATGACGTGGGTGACACCTAACGGCGTGCGCCAATCCATCTTGCCGATGCTGACGGGATAGGTCATCACCACCATGGGTGCGCCGCGCTTATGCTTCGGATAATAGTAGAGACGATGCTCGGGAAGATTGACGACGACGCCCTCGCGCGGTCCCGGCGGCAGAATATGCCGCCCGGGCACCAGCAGCTGCTTGCCTCCCCCGGGCAGCCAGGGATCGACCTTGGGATTGACGCGAATCAGTTCTTCGGAACCCAGGCTGTACGCGGCGGCCAGATCGTACAACGTGTCCTCATAGACCGTGATGACAGTCTGGTCTTCGCCCACCACCGAATCATCGGCCTTGCTCAAAACGAAAGTCGTGGCGCGGGCCATTGAACCCAAGCCGACGCACAGGGAAACGAGCAGCGCCGCCGCAAAAATCGTGCGACGATTACAGCGATTCAACGATGATTTGCGATGTTGCCTGGCCACGCGGTTAGCCTAGCACTTCCCGAGGTCGGCGTTGAGCTTGGCTGTTTGAGGAGTGGGCAATGCACAAAAGATCTTTTCGCGGATGCATGCTGGCGGCGCTGTATTTGCTGGCTGCGCGCACCCAGGCCCAGGTGCAGGTCAATCCGGACTGGATGACGCCGATCGCGCCTTTTCACATTGCCGGGAATCTGTACTACGTCGGCAGCAAGGACTTGGCCTCCTACCTCATTGTCAGCCCGCAGGGTCACATTCTCATCAACCCCAGCTTCAAGCAATCCGTGCCCTTGATTCGCGCGAGCGTCGAGCAGCTCGGGTTCAAATTCAAGGACATCAAGATTTTGTTGATCAGTCATGCCCACGGTGATCACGACGCGGGCAGCGCCGAAGTGATTCGGCAGACCGGCGCCAAGTACATGGTGATGGATGGAGATGTGGCCGTGGTCGAAAGCGGCGGCGCCACGGATTTTGCCTACGCCAAGGACACCTATGAACCGGCGAAGGTTGATCGGGTGCTGCATGATGGCGATGAGGTGAAATTCGGACGCAGCATTCTGACCGCCCACAAGACTGCCGGTCACACCCGCGGTTGCACCACCTGGACGTTGCAGGTCAAGGACGCGGGGCGAACCCTCAATGTCGTCATCGTCGGCAGCTGGAACGTCAATCCCGGCTTTCGATTGGTGGATCGCCCCGGGCAACCTGCTTCCTATCCCGGCATCGCGGAGGACTATCGGCGTACATTCTCGGAGCTTGCGGGGCTGCCCTGCGATATTTTCTTGGGCGCGCATGGTGCCTACTTCGGCATGCTCGCAAAACTCGAGCGCATCAAATCCGGCGCGCCAGAAAATGTGTGGATCGACCATCCGGGATACGTGGCGGCGGTGGCCGAGCGTCAACAAGCCTTTGAGACGGAGCTCAAGCGCCAGCAGGACTAGGCCGCCGCCGGCGTTTCCCCGCGCAGCACCTGAAGAAATCGAGCCCGCTCGATATTGCCGCCGCTCAATACGACCGCGACATTCTTGTTGGTCATCTGCTGCCGATCTTGCAACAGCGCAGCCAGCGGCGCCGCGCCCGCGCCCTCTGCGACCTGATGAGCGTCATCGAAATAGATCCGGATGGTTTCGGCGATCGCATCCTCGCTGACTTGCACGAAGCGCGACACGCCGCGGCATAGCATGGCGATGGCGTGTGCATTGGGCTCCCGCGTGGCCAGACCGTCTGCGAAAGTCAGCGCGGACGGCGCGTTCACCGCCTGTCCGGCGGCAAACGACAACGCGCTCGCCGGCGCGTTGATCGAGCCCACGGCCACGATCTCGGTCGACAGCCCCAGCAGGTCGCGTACCGCGATCAGTCCGCAAATTCCCGAGCCCATGCCCACACCGACGTACACCGCATCCAACTTGCCGCGGCTGCGAAACAGCTCCAGCGCGTAAGTGGCGACGCCGACGACCAGATCCTTGTGGAAGGAAGGAACGAAGTGCAGGCCTTCAGCGGCGGCGACGCGAAACGCCTCGTGCTTCGCCTCGTCGAAATCGCGGCCGAATTCCACGACCCGGGCGCCAAACGCGGCGATCGCAGAATTCTGATCGGGAGAGTTGCCGACCGGAACGTAGATGGTTGCGGGGATGCCGGCGCGCGCCGCCGCGAAGGCAATGGATTGGCCGTGATTGCCGCGCGTCGCCGAGATGACGCCCGGAATGTTAGGCTGTGCGCGGCATAGCCGGTCCAGGTAGACGATGCCGCCGCGCACCTTGAATGCGCCTGTCGGCGTGTGATTTTCATGCTTCACATACACGCTGCAGCCGGCCCGCCTTTGCAGTTTCGGCCAGGCGTACAGCGGCGTCGGCGGCATCACACGGTAGACCAGTTCTGCGGCGCTCTCCAATTCCCGCAGGTCAAATGAAATCGCGGCATCGTTCATGGACAAACCTCTCATGGCAGGCACTGTTTAGTACACTATCTCATTTCCCGGAGGCCACATGGACCGAACAGCGATCGCGGCGTGCATTTGTCTTGCGGCAACTGTTTCATGGCCATCGGCGCATGCGGCCGGTGAGGCCGATGCCAATCAGACCGACCCCGTTAAAGTTTTGGTCGGAAGGCTCGATCTCGAGAAGTACAAGGCCACCATCAAGGGGTTGACGCAATTCGGCGATCGCCGCCAGGGAACCGATCGCAACCGGGCCGCCGTGGATTGGATCGAGGGCAAACTCAAGAGCTATGGTTGCGCCAACGTCTCACGAATCAAGTACACCTATCTTCCCACGGACGCGCAGCGGCCCAGCGGGCCTGCGGTCGCGCCCGGCGCCGACGCGGCGGTCGGCGGGGGGCGATACCGCGGCGTGCGCGCCCACACCGGCGTCAACACCGACCCCATGCTGCAGTCGGATGAAAAGCTGCGCGCGCTCAACTCCCAACCCAGTCAGCGTGGCGACAGAGAAGAGGTGTACTGCACCAAGATCGGCGCCGTTCATCCGGAGGAAATGTACATCGTCGGCGGGCACATGGACGGTCACGGATGGGGCGAGGCGGCCAATGATGACGGCTCAGGTACGGCGCTGGTCATGGAATTGGCACGCATTTTTTCGGCGCCCGATGTCAAGACGGAGCGCTCGATTCGCTTCGCCCTATGGAACAATGAGGAAACCGGACTCAATGGCGCGCGCGCCTACGTCGATCAGCGCGCGGCCCTTCAAGGCAAGGAACAGCCGGCAGGTTCCGGACGTTATCCCGAACCCAAGTGGTTGGGGATGATCCAGCACGACATGATGCTGTTCGATCATGGCATGCCGCGCGCCGACGGCAGCACCCGGAAGGAGCAGCGGCCGGAGGCGGATGTGAACATCGAATTTCAGTCGCGAGCCAGGGAAGCGGAAGGGGCACAGAAACTGGCGTGGCTGCTGTACACGGCGAATGAAGCCTATGCCGCCGACTATCCCGCCTCCGTCGGGCCGCATATGACCAACACGGACAGCACGCCGTTCATGGATCTCGTCCCTGCCGTCAGCGTACGCGAGAACGAGCGGGGGCGGGAGATCGGCGCCGGATGGGATCCGCAATGGCATCAACCCACGGACCTCTATGCAACCTACTCGGATGCCGACTTTCGCTTGGGGCTGAATGCGGCGCAGACCACGCTCGGCGCGATCGCTCGCTTGTGCGGTGGGTCGCTCGCGTTGCGCTGAGGGATAATGATGGAGATACCCAGCCAGTGTCATGATGTCACATTAACAAGTGACTAAAGTCACTTCCAAACCGTGCACCGCCCGTCGCATGATTGGCTTGAGGATTTCTACAGAGAGGCGCTCGAGGTGCTCATACCAGACCGGAAAAACGTAATGACGTCTCATTTGACGCCAGAGGACCAGAAGTCAAACCAAGTCGCCCGAAACGCGTGTATCCATCCATCTCATCAGTCACATTGAGGCATGACTATCTTCGAGCGAAGTCACGGTGCAGGGCGATCGGGCGGCGCGGCTCGAGCAGGTCATCTTGAATCTGCTCTATAACGTCATCAAGTACACACCTAGCGTGCGTACCGAGGGCGCCTACGCTGTGCTCGATGTGGTCGACACCGGCATTGGCATTCCACCAAGCGTGTTGCCGCACGTGTGCGCCCCACAGTTCCCATGAGCCTCGCAGCGAACACACGCAAGCGCGGATGGAGTTTGGCAGCCCTGGTCACGGCGGCCCTCGCCCTCATCCTGCTTGCGGCTGCTTGGCGGGGACGCACACCGCGGGTCGCAACTACCGCGCAAGTACCCGTGGTGGCGGTTGCGCGTGTGGACCGCGAAGATCTTTTCAAGGAAATCACCGTACCCGCGGAGTTCCGGCCGTACACGGAAGTCGAATTGCACGCCAAAGTGTCCGGCTACGTGAAGGAGATGAAAGTCGACATCGGCGATCGCGTCAAAGCCGGGCAACTGGTCGCGGTTCTCGAGATTCCGGAGCTGCATGATGATTTTGACCATGCGGTGGCGAATGAACGGCGCGCGCAGGCCGACTACCGAGATGCACACCTGGCGTATACGCGGCTCGTGGCGGTCAACAAGGATCACCCGAACCTTATCGCGCAGCAGGATCTCGACACCGCCGAGGCGCATGACGCCACCGCGCAAGGCGGTCTGGAGGAAGCCAAGTCGGATGTCGAGAAGTATCAGACGATGGTGAGCTATACGCGGATCGTCGCGCCGTTCGATGGTGTGATCACCAAGCGGTACGCGGATCCCGGATCCCTGATTCAGGCCGGCACCGCCTCCAATACGCAGTCGATGCCGCTGGTGCGTGTCTCAAACAACATGCTGCTGCGGCTCGATTTCCCAGTCTCAGTCGATTACGTGCACGGCATCCGCCTGGACACGTCACTGAAGGTGCGCGTCGAATCACTCGGCGGTCGCATGCTGACGGGGAAGATCGCCCGTTTTTCCGATCGGGTAGACGATAGTACGCGCACCATGATCGCGGAGATGGAAGTTCCCAACGCCTCGCTCGAGGTCGTGCCCGGCATGTACGCCAGCGTCGTGCTCAAGGTCGATGAGCACCCGCACGCGCTCGCAATCCCGATCGAGGCGCTGCCGGCGGGAGGCGGTAGCGTGCTAGCTGGTCAACGCTGCCGGCGAGATCGAAGAGCGTGCCATTATGCTGGGGCTCGAGACGCAGACCCGCTACGAAGTGCTCGGCGGACTCAAAGAGGGCGATATGGTTGTGATTGGCAACCGCGGGCAGCTCGCCGCCGGACAGAAAGTCGAGCCGCGCATCAGCGCGCCGCTCGCGCGCGAATGAAGTCATCCTCGAGAACATCTCTGGCCGCCGCCCGTAGCGTTGCGGGGATCGCGGCGGCGAATTAAAGAGACCCATCCGTCATGTCGCGTTTCGCTCTGCGCTTCCCGTATTTCATCATCGTCCTATGCCTCATCACCTGCGTGGTGGGTTCCACGAGCGTGGCCCGCATGCCGGTGGATCTGTTTCCGCCGATCCGCATCCCGGTCGTCGTTGTGGCCACATTCTTCTCCGGCATGCCGCCCGGAGCAGGTCGAAACCGACATCACCGGCCGTTTCGAGCGATTCTTCACGCTCGCCAGCGGAGTCGACCACATTGAATCGCGCTCGCTGCCGGGCGTGAGTCTGATCAAGATCTACTTCCAGCCGGGTTTCGATGCGGACTCCGCCGTGACGAGCATCGCCAACCTGGCCGTTGCGGACTTGCGCAAGCTGCCCCCGGGAACGCTGCCGCCTGTGGTGTTGAAGTTCGACGCCTCGAGCCTCCCGGTGTGCCTGGTGACGCTCAAAGGCGCGGGCCTGAATGAGGCGCGGCTGCGCGATCTTGGGCAGTACGACGTGCGCAATCAGATCGCAAACGTTCCCGGGGCCTCGGTGCCGCAGCCCTTCGGCGGGCGCTACCGCCAGATCATGGTGTACGTCGACCCGCTCAAGCTGCAGGCTCACCAGTTGAGCGTCATGGACGTGGTGCGCACGGTCAATGAGGCCAACCTCATCCTGCCCGCTGGTGACGTGAAGATCGGACCGCTACGACTACAACCTCTACGCCAACAGCCAGATCAACGCGATGGCCGACATCAACCGCCTGCCGCTCAAGACCGTCGGCAATGCCTCGGTACTGGTGGCCGATGTCGGCAAGGCCGCAGGATGCCGCGCAGATCCAATACAACATCGTGCGCGTCGACGGACAGCCGTCGGTGTATCTGCCGGTACTCAAGCAGGGCGGCGATGCCAATACCATCGCGGTGGTCGACGGAATCCGTCGCGGCGTGGCAAACCTCCTCGATGTTCCCAAGCAACTGATCGCCTCGGTGGTGTTTGATCAGTCGCAGTTCGTGCGCAACGCCATCGAGAACCTGATTCACGAGGGCGTCATTGGGCTCGTGCTGACCGGCATCATGATTCTCGTATTCTTGGGCAGCCTGCGCGCCACCGCCGCCGTGTTCCTGTCGATACCGCTCTCGGCGCTCGCCGCCTTCATCGCCCTGTCCTTCGGCGACAGCACGATCAATACGATGATCCTCGGGGGTCTTGCGCTTGCGTTCTCGCGCCTCATCGACAACTCCGTCGTGGTACTGGAGAACATCTTTCGACACATGGAGATGGGTGAGCCGCCCGCAGCTGGCTGCGGAGCGGGGTGGCGAGGAAGTGCAGCTGCCAGTGCTGGCAGCCACCCTCACCACAGCCATCGTTTTCTTCCCGGTGATCTTTCTTTACGGCGTCAGCCGATTCCTGTTCACCGCGCTGGCACTCTCGGTTGTTCTATCGCTGTTGGCTTCTTATTTTGTGGCGATGACCGTAGTGCCGCTCTTTTGCGCGCACTGGATCAAGGCGCACCAAGTTGAGGCGCACGAAATCGAGGTTCAGGAAATCCTGCCGGACGATAGCCCGGCGCACACCACGCTCACGCTGCCGCCGCCGCCGAAAGGCATTGCCGGATGGTCACGGCGCTTCAATCAGCGCTTCAACCACCTCTTCACACGAATGCTCGATCGCTATGAAAGCGTGCTCGCGAGCGCGCTGCTGCGGCCCGCCGGCCACCGTGGTGGGTATCACCGGGATTTTCCTCCTCTCGCTCGGACTGTATCCGCTGATAGGCAAGTCATATTTCCCGCGCACCGATCCGAGCCAGTTCGTGATCAATCTGAAGGCACCGGCCGGCACCCGGCTGGAAATCACCAACCAGCTGGTGGCAAAGGTCGAGCAGATCGTACGCGACATCGTGCCGAGCAAGGAACTCAAGATCCTGGTATCCAACATCGGAACGACCCCGGGATTTTCCTCCATCTACACGCCGAACTCCGGACCCCACACAGCCTTTGTGCAGGTGGGACTCGAGGAGGATCACGCGCTCTCGAGCTTTGCCTACATGGACGAGGTGCGCGCGCAGGCTAAGCAGGCAGTTGCCCGAGCTGAGCGCGTACTTTCAGACCGGGGGTCTCGTGGACGCAGTGCTCAATCTTGGATTGCCCGCGCCTATCGATGTCCAGGTGAGCGGCACGAACATGCGTGCCGCTCATCAGGTCGCAACGCGCCTTTCGCGACGAGGCGCGCGCGCTTCCCGGAGTCAGCGATGTGCTGCTGCCTCAGGACGTCGACTACCCGGCGTTGCAGCTCAAAATCGACCGGGAGCGCGCAAGTGAACTTGGACTGAGCGAAAAAGAGGTGGTGGGCAACGTCATCACGGCGCTCACTTCCAATGCCATGATCGCGCCGAGCTACTGGGTCGACCCAAAGAGCGGGAATGACTACCTGCTGACCGTGCAATACCCGGAAGGCTACATTCATAATCTTACGGATCTTCAGGCCATGCCGCTGCGCAGCCCCAATGCGCCGCTCACCGCGCAGCTCAACACCGTAAGCAGCTTCACTCACATCGAGTCGCCCACGGAAGTCGATCATTACCAACTGCGGCGAGAAATGGACGTGTATGTGTCGCCGAAGGGCGAAGACCTGAGTGGTGTATTGAACAGCGTCGAACACATCATCCGGGGAATAGACATGCCTGAGGGAGTGCGGGTGAAAATCCGCGGGTCGGTTCAGGCTATGAACGCGTCCTTCGCCGCGTTTGGTTTCGGTTTGATCCTTGCGACCCTTCTTGTGTACCTCGTCCTGGTCGCCCAGTTCAAATCGTTTCTCGATCCGCTGTTGATCCTGCTGGCGATCCCGACCGGGCTCACCGGCGCGCTGCTCATGCTTTTCCTGACCGGGACCACGCTCAATGTGATGTCGCTCATGGGAGTGGTGATGATGGTCGGAATCGTGGTCTCCAACAGCATCCTCATTGTGGAGTTCACGAACCGTCTGCGCGCCCAAAATCACGGGCTGCGCGAGGCGGTCTCGCTCGCGTGCCGCGTGCGTCTGCGGCCGGTGCTGATGACCTCGCTCGCCACTCTCATCGGGCTGATTCCCCTGGCGCTGAAGCTCGGTACAGGAGCGGAGGCCTACGCGCCTCTCGCTCGGGCCATCATCGGCGGACTCGCTGTGTCGGTGGTCCTGACGGTGTTCATCGTCCCCGCGGCCTATTACCTCGTGCACCGCCGCGAAGAGAGCCACGCTGTATGAAACGGGTATTAATCGTGATCTCAGCGGTATCTTTCTTCGCGTGCGGCGGCGGACCAGCGTCAGCCCAAGAGCCGCCTGCCGCAGCTGCGGCGCCGGCTGCGCCTGCTGCGCCGGACAGCGCCGAGCCGCTGACCCTGGCGCAGGCTCGCGGAATCGCCCTGCAGAACCATCCGGACATTGCGGCCGCGGGTTTCCGCGCCCAGGCCGAGCAACAGGTCTTCGTGCAGGCTCGCTCGGGGCTGCTGCCTCAGGTAAACCTCTACGGATCAGCGGTGCACGCCGGTTCGGATGACACGCGACTCATGGCGGGTGGCCTCAACAACCCTTCGGTCTTCAGCCGCGTCGCCGTCGGGGCCGGAGCCAGCCAGCTGATTACCGACTTTGGCCGAACATCCAACCTTGTGACAGGCGCAAAACTCACGGCAAGCGCTGCGGATCAGACCGCACTTGCAACGCGCGCGCAGGTCCTGCTCGAGGTAGACCGCAATTACTTTGCCGCTTTGGAGGCGCAAGCGATCGGAAATGTGGCCCGGCAAACACTCAACACACGCCAGCTTCTGGTGGACCGGGTGACTGTCCTTGCGCAGAACAAACTGAAGTCGGATCTTGATACGAGCTTCGCTCAGGTGGCGCTCGAGGACGCACATATGTTGGTGCTCAGAGCGGACAACAGCGCGGAATCCGCCCTCGCGTCGCTCTCCACAGCGCTCGGCTACCGCGATGAGCACCGCTTCACGCTCGCCGATGAATCTACGGTGCCGCTACCGGCAACCGAGGATATCTCCGCCCTCACCGAGCAGGCGCTGCGCGATCGACCTGAACTCGCGAGTCTCCGCGACACTCTGGATGCGGCGCAGCATCAGGCGCGCTCGCAGCGAGATGCGCGGCTGCCGACCATTTCAGCCGTGGTCGCGGGCGGCACCGCCCCGTGGCACGATGCGCGACTGCCGGACAACTACAGTGCCAGCGGCCTTCAGGTGAGCGTGCCGCTCTTCGCCGGCGGCCTGTACAAGGCCCGCCAGAGCGAGGCGGAACTGCGCGCAAAAGCCGCTGCGGAGACATTGCGCACGGCAGAAGACAAGGTCAGCCGGGACGTGCGGATTGCCTGGTTGAACCTGAACAACGCGCGCCAGCGTTTGCACGCCGCCGGCCAGCTGCGGCGCTATGCGGCAACGGCCTACGATCTCGCAGACGCGCGCTACAAAGCCGGCAGCAGCTCGATCGTCGAACTCAGCCAGGCCCAGCTCGCGCTGACGTCCGCGCAGATCGACGAGACGGCCGCGCGATATGAAGTACTGATGCAAGCGTCAGACCTTAATTATCAGGTCGGCGCCATTCCAGTCGCTAACGTTCCAGACGAGGGCCGCGCTCCCTAGTGTGCTCACGGCCCATCGCGCAGGTTACATCCGCACCCTCGTGCAAATAGGTGGAGTGGCGTTTCAGCGCAATTTCGACCACCGACATGCGGAAAGCCTGACCGACAGGGGCGATGAGTCATGATCAGCGGTAACTTTGGTCATTTTCAATCACGATGCCGCCGTTTTGAGGACAGCATCGCCAATTCCGTCCGGGTATTGGCGTGAAGCTTGGCCATGATGCGGCTGACATAGTTCTTGACCGTTCCCTCGGCGAGGAACAGAGCGGCGCCGATCTGCCGATTACTCATGCCTTCCGCAATCAGTCCGAGCACCTTCTCCTCTTTTTCGTTCAACGGCTCCGTCATGAGCCTGGGTTTAGCCGCGTCCTCGCGCAGGACGGACTGGGTGGACTGCGCCAGCCGGCGAAACTGATCCATTACCTTGCGCGCGATCTGCGGGGTCAGGCGCGATTCGCCGCGCTTCAACGCTCGGATGGTCTCGAGCAGTTCCTGCTCATCGGCGTCCTTCAAAAGGTAGGCATGGGCGCCGGCGCGCACCGCTTCGAACACCGTCTCATCATCGTGAAGCGTGGTCAGCACCAGAATTTGAATATCAGGGTGCGCCCGCGTGATTTCGCGGGTGGCGACGACGCCGTTCTTGACGGGCATGTGCAGATCCATCAACACGATGTCAGGATGCAGCGATTCGGTGAGCTCCACGACTTCCACGCCGTTGCTCGCTTGACCCACGACTTCCATGTCCGGTTCCATGGACAGCAGCAACGCGGCGCCGCGGCGTACCAGCGCCTGATCATCCGCGACGATGATCCGGATCGGGGCCGCGCGCGCTGTCTGCGCACCATTCACCGTGACACCATGTCGACCGCTCCAATACTGTACGGTGAAATGATGCGGCCCGGGAAAGGCGGATGGGAAGTGACTAAAGTCACTTTGTCGGGGCGACATGGGTCGCGGCGAGGCCGCGACCCAATCGGGAAGTGCGGGCGAAGGGCGGTCGTCCCTCCTAGCCCGCCTTCGCTGCCTGCTTTCGGATGGCAGCTTCTCCTGCGTCGGATACCTCGGCCCATTTCCGGTCGGGCGAGGCCTCGGCCGCATAGTTGTCGTGCCAGTTCCACCACTTGTACGGCGGGGTCTGGGGGTAACCCTCGGGCGAGTCCTCCCAGGTCTCCTGACGGCCGAGCGGCGTGACGTCGAGGTAGCTCCAGGTGGTCCCCATCGCCTCGTCGCCGCGGCCATGGATGTAGTAGGTGCGGAACACCCGCTGTCCATCGCGAAAGAACACGTTGTGACCGTGCCATTCATCGACGTCGAAGTCCTTGTCGAAGCCGTCGATGATGGTGTACCAGGGCATCTCCCACCCCATCCGTGCCTTCAGGCGCACGATGTCCGACTGCGGTGCACGTGAGATGTAGGCGAGGGTGGTGTCGCGGGCGTTCAGATGAGACAGGTGAGCCACCTGATCGGCGCCCAAGGAACAGCCGCGGCAGGCGTGATCGGGCCAGCCGAACACGCCCGGCTCGAAGAAGGCGCGATAGACGATCAGCTGACGGCGGTGCTCAAAGAGTTCGAGCAGGCTCGTCTTGCCCTGGGGTCCCTCGAACCGGTAGTTCTTGTCGACAGCCTGCCAAGGCATCCGCCGGCGTGCGGCGGCCAGCGCGTCGCGGGTGCGGGTCAAGGCCTTCTCCTTCTCGAGGAGCCGCTCGCGCGCCGCCTCCCAGTCCTGCTGCGAGACGATCGGCGGGGTGTTGAATGTCATGTTGTCGCTCCTGTAATTACGAGACGATGCGGTCTGAAGAATTTTCTGAACATACCGACGCACGCCGCCAGCATGCCTGCTGTGGATCCGATTCCGGTGACGGCTACTGCGGTGCTTGCGATGCATACTGGGCACATATTTCCCTCCTTCGGATGAATGTCAGCTACTCGGCTGTGAGATAGTTTAGGGACGGAGTTCAAACGATGAGAGTGACAAATGTGTCGCGATTCCGATGGATTCGCTGATCACTGCTGCAGCCCGTGCGCTGGCCGCGGGTGATGTCCTCGGCGCGTTGAAGAGGGTGGCGCTGCGCAACGACGCGCCGGCGCTCGCGCTGCGGGGCATTGCGATGGCGCGCCTCGGCGATCTTAAGCGGGCGAAGGCGTTGTTGCGCAGCGCGGCGCGCGCTTTCGGTCCGAAAGAAACCGTGGCCCGCGCAAGATGTGTCGTCGCCGAGGCCGAGATCGCGCTGGTCTCGCGCGACTTGGGCTGGCCGGCGAAGGCGCTCGACGGCGCGCGCTCGGCGCTCGAGGCGCACGGCGATCGCCTCAATGCAGCGCATGCGCGCAATCTCGAGATCCGGCGCCTCCTGCTGATCGGTCGCCTCGATGAAGCTGAGCGCAAGATCGCACAGCTTGACCCGACGCGCTTTCCGGCCGCCTCGAGAGCGATCCATGAACTTCTGGTGGCGGGGATCGCGATGCGACGGCTACGAACCAAGGCGGCGCGGGCGGCGCTTGTTCGGGCCGAGCGCGCCGCGAGCTACGCAGATATCACCGCGCTGAGCGCGGAGGTGCAAAGCGCCGCACTCGTCCTGAATGCGCCGGCGGCGCGTGTGATTGTGCGTGGCGAGGAACGGTCCGTTGCGCTGGAGGAGATCGAGGCGCTGGTGAACTCTGGAGTGCTGGTCGTGGATGCGAGCCGCTACCTCGTGCGCGAAGATGGAAAGATGGTCTCGCTCGCGACCCGCCCGGTGCTGTTTGCGCTGGCGCGTGCGCTGGGCGAGGCGTGGCCCGCGGAGGTGTCGAGACACACGCTCGTTGCACGCGCCTTCCGAGGCAAGCGCGCCGATGAATCTTATCGCGCACGCTTGCGCGTCGAACTCGGGCGGCTTCGCGTGAAGCTTTCGAGGCTGGCCGGCGTTAGCGCAACGCAGCGCGGATTTGTGCTGGCGCCACGCCGGGCACGCAAGGTGGCCGTGCTGGCGCCGCTCGTGGAAAATGAGCATGCGGCGCTGCTGGCCTTCCTGGCCGACGGCGAGTCATGGTCAAGCTCAGCTCTGGCGATTGCACTGGGGACGAGTCCGCGCACCGTGCAGCGCGCGCTCGATTCCTTGGCCGGCTCTGGCAAGGTGCAGTCCTTTGGCCGCGGGCGGGCGCGACGTTGGACGATCGTGCCTGTGCTGGGATTGCCGACAACTTTGTTACTCCCCGGCCCGCTGCCGAGCGACTAGGATGGAAGCGTGAAACGATCTGCAGCTGAAATCCTCCGTGAATATGGACCCTTTCCCGGCGTCGATCACGTGCACGGGGTGACCTTTGACGGCCAGAACGTCTGGATGGCGGTCGGAGACAAGTTAAGCGCCTTTGATCCTGCGAGCGGGAAGGTGCTGCGTTCCATCGATCTCGTCGCGCATGCGGGGACGGCATTCGACGGCGAGCACCTGTATCAGCTCGCGGAAGATCGCATCCAAAAGATCGATCCGAAGACCGGTCAGGTTCTCGCGACCATCCCGTCACCCGGCCGCGGCGCCGACTCCGGTCTTGCCTGGGCCGAAGGCTCGCTGTGGGTGGGGCAGTATCGGGACCGCAAGATCCATCAGATTGATCCAAAGACCGGGGCGATTCTTCGCACCATCGAGTCCAACCGATTCGTCACCGGGGTCACCTGGGTCGAAGGGGAGTTCTGGCACGGCACCTGGGAGGGCGACGAGAGCGATGTGAGGCGGGTCGATCCTCAAACAGGACACGTTCTGGAGAAGATCGAGATGCCCGCGGGAGCAGGCGTATCGGGGCTCGAGTCCGATGGCGGCGGTCGGTTTTTCTGCGGAGGTGGAAAGAGCGGCAAGGTGCGAGCCGTGCGCCGGCCCAATCGTACGACGGCAAAATTAGAGCGGCGTTAGAAAATAATTAAGTTGCTTCGCGGGCATCGCCGCGCACCCTATGACTGAACTTTCAAGATCGCGCACCCGTCTTTTGAAGGGTGGGTGTAAGTAGCGGCCGGGTCAACGAGCTGTCAATTGCTGCCGGAGAAGAGCGAGGCCGACTTTTCCTCGGCTTGGTAGGCCGCGGACAAGGTTCCCTTTCCGGTCGCGATGGGCAGGAGCGTAGGGTAGAACTGCACGAAGGTGGTGTCGACGGCGGCGTGCTGCGCGTGACAGGAATAGCAGTCCGCGGACCGCGGAGTCATTTTCGAAGGCTTCGCATCGTCGAATCCAAAGAACGCCCACCCGCCCTCGAAGCGTGTGGTGTCCTTGACGTGAACCTCCCGGCCCATGATCTCGCCTTGGAAATGGCCGCTCCGGTTGATCGAACCGCGGTCCCTTGCGCCGCGCGCTTCGAGCAGCAGCATGGTCTTGTCCGGCCAGGTGCCGGTCTCGATGAATGCCCTGTACGCGCCGGGTTCGACGAAGACATTGTCGAACATGTGATGACCCATCCGCATTGCCGGGTTGTAGCTCATGTCGAATCCCGAGCTCAAGTACACCCAGGTCCGATAGTCCTCGGGCAGCACCAAGCGGCCATCATCGGTGTAGACCGGAGCGCGGACCGCGTTCCCGGCCGATTGGCACAGCGCGGGCGCACCAGGAAGCGTGAGGGCCGCGATCAACGTCAGTGATTTGATGTTCATGATTCAAGTATGGCAATTGAGCGACGGTGCGGCCAGTCCGCTCACTGCAGTAGGCCGGGGATTGGCTGCATTCTGGCAGCCGGTGGCCAGGCGGTGGGGTACGATTCATCCATGGAATCCGCAAGAAACGATGATTCGCAGCACTGGCTGTGGATTGTCTGCATCTGGGCCACGCTGGGGATTTTCGATGCCACGCAGAGCATCATCTCCATGCGCTCGCAGGGCATGCACCACGATTGGGTCAGGATGTTCATCACGGAGACCTTCAGCTGGGTGCCTTGGGTGCTGGCAACGCCCTTTGTGATCCGCCTGGGCCGCCGTTATCCTCCCGCGGCGCTGAACCCCGCGGTGTGGCTCATGCATGTGGCCGTGATTCTCGCAATTGCCATCGTGACGGGTGCCTGGTCCGCGTTGCTGGAATCGCTGCTGCAACCCTGGAAACCGGATTTCGCAACCAGCCCCTACCTTCATGCCTGGGCATCGAAAATCAATGGCAACCTGGTGCCGGCCTTGATCGTGTATGCCTTCATCCTGGCGGCAAGCTACGTGCTCGAC
Organism: uncultured Gammaproteobacteria bacterium; assembly: GCA_963831765.1. Lineage (GTDB taxonomy): Bacteria > Pseudomonadota > Gammaproteobacteria > Steroidobacterales > Steroidobacteraceae > Bog-1198. The sequence goes on along the minus strand of CAWHRH010000003.1, from coordinate 1,880,069 downwards.
TCGAAGGCGCGTCTGGCTGCGCAGCGAACAGATGCCGCGAGGCTCAACGAGCAGCTGTCGGCGGCGCGCTTGAACGCTTTGCAGCGGCAGATCGAGCCGCACTTCATCTTCAACACGTTGAACGCCGTGGCGGGCTTGGTGCGCGAGCGAAAAAACGATGCCGCCGTGAGCATGCTCGTCAACTTGAGCGACTTTCTTCGCAAGGTGGCGACGGAGTTCGGCGACCATGAGGTTGCTCTGGGCCGGGAAGTGGAGACGCTGGAGAAGTATCTCAAGATTCAGGAGGTGCGGTTTGCGGAACGCCTGAAGTTGGAGCTGCGCATTCCGCCGGAGCTCGCCCGGGCGAGTATTCCCAGTCTGATCCTGCAACCCTTGGTGGAGAATGCCATCAAGCACGGAATTGCGAAGCGGGTGCAGGGAGGCGCGCTGTGCGTCGACGCGGCGCGCGTCAAGGACAGGCTCACCTTGAGCGTCTACAACGATGGGCCACTGTTGGATGCCGTCGGCGGCGACCCCGACGCGGCTAAGCGTGGCATCGGGCTCGCCAACCTACGGACTCGTCTGGCGCTGCTGTATGGCAGCGACTTCGATCTGCGTCTCGAGAATCACGCGGGTACGGGCGTCAAGGCTTCGGTGACCCTGCCGTACCGCGAGTCATGAGCGAGAAGAGGCAACCCAAGATCCGGGCACTGGTGGTGGACGATGAACCGCCGGCGCGCAGCAATCTTCGCGTCCTGCTGTACGAGGATCCGGACGTCGCCTCGGTAAATGAATGCGGATCGGGGGCCGAGGCCGTGGCGCAGATTCGGTCCACCCGGCCCGATCTGGTGTTTCTCGATGTGCAGATGCCCGAGTGCGGCGGATTCGAAGTGCTCGACATCTTGAAGGACGACGAGGCGGCGCCCGTCATCGTGTTTGTGACCGCATACGATGAGTATGCGCTGCGAGCCTTCGATGCCGGAGCGCTCGATTATTTATTGAAGCCATTCGATGACGCACGTTTTAAGCTCGCGATGCAGCGGGCCAAGGAGAAGATCACCAGCCGCGAGGCGCTGCAGCCCCAGGAGACGCGGCGCTTGACGGTGCGCAGCGCCGGCGAAGTGGCCTACGTCCCCATCCCGGACATCGATTGGGTGGAGGCGGCGGATTACTACGTGTGCCTGCACGTGGGGGCCGAAGTCGCACCTGCTCCGGCGCAGCATGGGAGAACTGGAGCGTGAGCTCGACCCTGCCGTCTTTTGCCGCATCCATCGCTCGACCATCGTCAATTTGAACAGGGTGCTCAAGTTGGAACTCGACCAGGGCGGCGAATACCAAGTGGTCCTGAAGGGCGGCGCGAGGCTGCGCTTGAGCCGGCGGTTCCGCAAGGACCTGCAAGCCCGAATGCACGAATTCGGCTAAACAGACTTCGCTAGAACGCGGCGGGATAGGCCCCGCCGTCGAGCAGAATATTCTGGCCGGTGATGAATCCCGCGTGCACGCTGCAAAGAAACGCGCAAGTCTGGCCGAACTCCGCCGGCGTGCCGAAACGCTTCGCCGGGATGTTCGCCAGGGTGCGTGCCGCCGCGTCGGCCTCGCTCACGGAGGTACGCTGCGCCGCTAGACTCAAGTTGCTGCGCAGGCGGGCCGTGTCGAAACTTCCCGGCAGCAGATTATTGATGGTGACGTTCTTGTCGGCGACGCTGCGGGCAACTCCCGCCACGAAGGCGGTGAGTCCGGCGCGCGCGCCGCTCGAGAGATCGAGCCCCGCGAGCGGCATCTTGACGCTGACCGAGGTGATGTTGACGATGCGGCCGAAACCTCGCGTGCTCATGGAGTCGATGACTTTTTGGATGAGTTCGATGGGCGTCACCATGTTCATGGTCACGCCGTCGAGCATGGCCTGCCGGCTCAGCTCGCGAAAATTGCGCAGCGGCGGGCCGCCGTTGTTGTTGATCAGAATATCCGGTGCCGGACAGGCCGCGAGCAGGGCCGCCTGGCCTTGCGGGGTGGAAACATCGGCGAGGACGGGGGTGACATTCACGCCCCAGGCAGAGCGAATCTCGGCGGCGGTCTGCTGCAGCAGCTCGGCGTTGCGCCCATTGATGACGAGGTCCACGCCGGCCTCGCGCCAGCGCCTGAGCGCAACCCTTGCCCAAGCCCTGGCTCGATGCGCAGACAATCGCACGCCGCCCCCCGATACCTAGGTCCATAACACCCCCAATAGGAGATTTGCGATGATCGGAAACTGGTCGCATGTAGTATGCACGTAGCGGTCGATAGGTTGAAGGGAGCCTTCATGCTGAGCTTGGTCACAGCCCCAGAGCTTGAGCCAATACTGCGGGAATTGCAGCGGCGCGAGCCCATTTTCCATCGCGCCGAATTCGGTACGGCGCGCCGCGATTACGAGGCCATGACACACCCCGAATTCTGGGAGGTGGGCGCATCGGGGCGGCGCTACAGCCGGGAATTCGTGCTCGATACCTTGGAAAGCAGGCTGCCTAATCCTGACGAAGACCAGTGGGTAACCAGCGATTTTTTATGCCGCGAAATCGCCGCCGATAACTACCTCATCACTTACACTCTGGCGCAGGGGCAGCGGATCACGCGCCGCGCCACGTGGTGGCGTCTCACCACGGCGGGCTGGCAGGCGCTGTACCACCAGGGCACCATCGTGGACGCGCCGCCGTAAAGAATCGCCATGCTGCAGCTGCAAAACATCTACAAGACATTCCAAGATCGGCAGGTGCTCACCGATGTCAACCTGAGCGTGCCCAAGGGCGCCACGCATGCGCTGATCGGCGCCGAGCGGCTCGGGAAAAACCACGCTGCTGCGCATCACCTTGGGGCTCATTCCCTTCGACAAGGGCTATGTCAAGATCAACGATCAGGCGCTGCTCTCGTTCAGTCCTGTCGGCGTGGGCCGACCGCATCGGCTACGTGCCGCAGGAAGGCGGCCTGTTTCCGCACCTGAGCGCGAGCGACAATGTGTCGCTGATCGCCGAGAACTGCGCGGATGGGAGAAAACGAAAATTGCCGAACGCGTTGAGGAATTGCGCGAAGCTGGTCGATCTCGACGGCGCGTGCGCTACGGCGATTCCCGCATGAATTGAGCGGCGGCCAGAAGCAGCGCGTGGCCATCATGCGCGCAGCGATGATGGATCCGCAGGTGATGCTGCTCGATGAACCGATGGCGGCGCTCGATCCCCTCATTCGCCGCAACCTGCAACAGGAACTGAAGTCCATTTTCCAGCGCCTCGATAAGACCGTGCTGATCGTCACCCATGACTTGGGCGAGGCGGTGTTTCTCGCCGAGCAAATCACGCTGCTGCATCGAAGGCAGAATCATTCAAAGCGGTAGTTACCTGGATCTGCTGCAACACCCGGCTGACCCGCTCGTGACGGCGTTCATCAATGCGCAGCGCACGCTCGCTGATGCGGTGCAGGTGGCATGATGGCGTCAAGGATCGCCGCTTCGTTGTTGCTGGCGCTCATGTTGTCGGCCGCGGCCTGCGCTGCCGATCACATCGTGGTCGGTTCGAAAGTCTTCACCGAAGGCTACGTGCTGGGCGAGATCGCGGCGCAGACCATCGAGGCGAATTCGACCGTGCCGGTGGAGCGCAAGCTCGGCATGGGCAACACCGGGATTCTGTTCGAGGCGCTGAGCAGCGGCGCGATCGATGTCTATTCGGATTACACCGGCACCCTGAGCGAAGCCATTTTGAAGCAGCCCAACTTGAAATCCATCCCCGATATTCAAGCGGCACTGGCAAAGATGGGTTTGGTGATGTCGGATACCTTGGGATTCAACGACACCTACGCCCTGGCGGTCAAAGAATCGTTCGCGGAAAAATACCAACTACAGGCCATCAGCGATCTGGCCAAGATTCAATCCGACATCAGCGGCGGATTCTGCTTACGAATTCATGGATCGCCAGGACGGGTTTCCGGGATTGACCCAGCGCTATCATTTGCACTTCGACCCGCGGCGCGTCAGGCGCATGGAGCACAGCCTCTCGTTTCAAGCCATCGATGACGGCGCGGTCGACTTGATCGATCTTTATTCCACCGATGCCAAGATCGAGAAATCCCGCCTGCGGGTGCTCAAGGACGACCTCGGATACTTTCCGGTGTACCAGGCGGTCTGGGTGGCCCGAAAGGAATTCACGCAATCGCATCCCAAGGAATGGCAGGCGCTGCAAAAGCTCGAAGGCTCGATCAACGAGCAGGCCATGGTTGCCATGAACGCCAAGGCGGACATCGAGCACCAGAGCTACGCAAAAATCGCCGCCAGCTTCCTGGGAGCCGAGGCGCCTCGCGCGCAGAGCTGGCAGGCCGGCATTCTGCAGCGCACGCGCGAGCATTTGTGGTTGGTTGGCTTATCCCTTTTGTTTTCCATACTCATCGGCATACCGTTGGGGCTGGTCGCCGTTCGCTTCCACGGCGCAGGGCAAGCCATCTTGATTGTGAGCGCGGTGATTCAAACCATTCCCTCGCTCGCGCTGCTGTGCGTTCTCATTCCCGTGTTCGGGGTGGGGACCAAGCCGGCTCTGGCGGCGCTGTGCCTGTACAGCTTGTTACCCGTGGTGCTCAATACCTTCACGGGCGTACGCACGGTCGATCCTACGCATTTGGAAAATGCCCGTGCGTTTGGCATGACCCGCCCGCAAATACTGTTTCGCATCGTTCTGCCGCTGGCGAGTCCGACCGTGCTCGCCGGCATCAAGAACGCCACCATCGTGAGCATCGGCACCGCCACGCTGGCGGCACTGGTGGGGGCAGGAGGTTATGGCGCGCCCATCGTCTCGGGACTGTCATTGAATGATGTTCCCACCATCCTCACCGGAGCCATTCCGGCCGCCCTCATGGCGCTCATTGCGTACGGGCTTTTCGAGTTGCTCGGTCGGCTGCTGATTCCACAGGGCCTGCGCGAGCAATCCAAGATCGCCCAGGCCGGGCCCCGCTAACCTTAGGATTTGACTTAAATCTTTGGCAAATCTCCAGCCCCGGATGCGAAACGGAACTGCTATGTAAATGATAATGATTCGTGTTAGCATCAAGACATGAATCAACCAACTCCCATAGAGGGCGTGTTGAGCGCCGCCGGCGTCGCGGTGGGCGCCTTGGTCGCCGCGCACGCCAGTGCGGAGGAAGCAGCCGCGGATGCTGACCGACTGCCGAGCATCGAAGTCACGGGCACGGCGATCCAGTCGTTCCAGGACATTGCCCAGTCGGCGGTCACGGTCGATAAAAAGGACCTGGCGGAACAGCACGCCACGCTGGTGCAGGAAGCATTGCGCAATGTCCCGGGCATCACATTGAACGCGGGCGAGGGCGGAAGCCACGGCGACTCAGTGAATTTGCGCGGGCTCTCCATACCGGACAGCTTCTTCATGGATGGTGTGCGCGACATCGGCTCATATCAGCGCGATACCTTCAACGCGGAGGCGATCGAAGTGCTGTTGGGTCCGGCGTCGGCGATGTTCGGGCGCGGTTCGACTTCCGGCGTCATCAATTCGATCAGCAAACAGCCGCTGCTCACGCCGTTCGCGCAGATCAGCGTGTCGGGCGGCGAGGCCGCTTACTGGCGCGGCACGGGGGATTTCAACCTGCCCTTGAGCGGCACGGCGGCGGCGCGGGTCACGGTCATGGATCAGAAAAACGAGGTGGTGGATCGCGACCAGATTCTGTACCGCCGCTATGGTGTTGCCCCCACCTTGAGCTTAGGGTTAGGCACGCCGACCCGGCTCACATTCAGTTACTTCAAGGAAGAAGAGAACAATATCCCGGACTACGGTATTCCCTTCATCGACGGCGCGCCCGCAAAGGTCGATCGCAGCAACTACTACTCGCTCACCAATTACGATCGCACACGAACCAACACCAATATCGGCACCATCCGCTTCGAACATGATTTCGCGGGCGATATCACGTTGAGCGACAGTCTGCGCTACGCCAACTACGGCTTCGAGTATCTGGTCACCGGGCCCTTCCTCGGCAACGACTTCGTGGCGCCCCCGCCTCCGGGTACGCCGTATGAAGATATCGAGGTGTCGCGCGATCAACCGAGCAGCGAGGGCACGACGAGCCTGCTGATCAACCGAACCGACGTGACGGCGAAATTCGACACGGGCGGGGTCAAGAACACGCTCACCGGCGGTGTGGAATTGAGCAAGGAGCTGTCCGATGTGAGCCGCCTGCAAAACGGTCTGAACGATATTCCGGCCACGCCGCTGCTCAACCCCGTGTCTTATTATGATCCGCCGACCCCGCTGACCGCCTATGCCAACCCCAAGGGCCGCGGCAGCGATGTCAGTGTATACGCCATGGATAGCGTGGCGTTGGGGTCCAAGTGGGATGCGGACCTGGGATTGCGCTGGGATCGCTTTGATTCCAGCTTCAGCGAAGCCTATTCGGGAACAGGTTTCGCGCGCACCGACACCTTTGTCAGTCCGCGCGCTGCCTTGATTTACAAGCCCGATGCCGCGCAGAGCTACTACCTCTCCTACGGCACCTCGCAAAATCCCGTGATCGAATATCTCATCGTTGCCCCTTCCGATACCAGTCTGGCGCCGGAGAGGAATGAGACGCTGGAACTGGGAGCCAAGCTCAAGGTGTTGAACGGTGCGGCGCAAATAACCGGCGCCCTGTTCGACACGCGCGTCTACAACGCGCGCATCTCGGATCCGGACGATCCGACGGTGCAGCAAATGCCCTTCGATCAACGGGTGAAGGGTATCGAGCTGGGATTCTCGGGCTATGTCACAGACATCTGGGAACTCGCCGCGAACTATACGCACCTGAATGACAGGATCACGGCCACCGGCGATCCTGAAGCACTCGGGAAAGTGGTGCCGAACGTGCCGCAGGATGCCTTCACCCTCTGGACCACGGTGGAGCCCACTGCGGCCCTGACCTTGGGCGGCGGCTTCACCGCCGTCGGTCATCGCTACGCAGACACCGACAATACCGCCGGCGTACCCGGCTACGTAGTGTTCAACGTCATGGCCTCGTACGCCTTCAACGCGCATTTCAAGCTGCAGCTGAATCTCAACAATGTCACCGACAAGCTCTACTTCACCAGCATCTACTATGTGGATGTCGCGGAGAATCACGCGCTGCCCGCTGCGGGGCGCACCTTGATCGGCACTGCGAACTATCGCTTTTGACCACCAGCCATGGCCGCCATCTCCATCATTTCGTTGCTGGGCCAATTGAGCGCGCCGCGCCTGCGGGCGCTGTTTGCGCAAGGCCATGAACGCGCCGCGGACTGGGTGTTCGTTGCCGCCCTCGAAGGATTGCCGCAGGCGCAAGTTTGCTACGGGCGGCTGCTGCTGGAAGGGACCGGGGTTAACAAGGACCCGGTTCAGGCGCTGAAGTGGTTTCGCCGTGCCGCGGAGAGCGGCGATCTCGACGCCATCAACATGGTGGGCCGCTGCCTCGACAATGGCTGGGGTCATGCGGAGGACGCGGCGGCGGCCGCCGCGCACTTCAAGCGCGCCGCGGATGCAGGCCACGCCTGGGCGCAGTACAACCTGGGTCATCTGTATTTGGACGGGCGCGGTGTTGCGCGCAATCCGGCGTGCGCGTTCGCCTATTATCTCAAGGCCGCGCAGCAACAGCATGAGCGGGCCATGAATTTGCTGGGCCGTTTGAGCGAGGAAGGCTGGGGCACGCCGCGCAATTTGGCGGCGGCGGCCGAGTGGTATCGGCGTTCCGCCGAGGCCGGCTATTTTCGCGGGCAATACAACTGGGCCAGCTTGCTGCTGAAGGCGGGCCGCTATGAGGAAGCGGCCACCTGGCTCGAGCGCGCGGCATTGGGCGGCACGGCGGCGGTGCGCCGGGCCGTGATGGCGTTGATCGCGCGTGCCGGCGTCCCCGAGGCTCTTGAAGCGCTCGCCCTGCGCTTGAATGCGCCCGGCGGGGCGGCCGCAGTGTAATGCTGCTGCGAATCGCCAATGTGCTGACCGAGGAGCAGCTGGCCACCGTGCGCGCATCGCTCAATGCCGAGAGGGCGCCCTGGGTGGACGGGCGCGCCACCGCGGGTCATCAAGGCGCGCCGGTCAAGAACAATCAGCAGCTCGAGGAATCGAGCACGACGGCGCGCGAGCTCGGCAAGTTCATTCTCGCCCAACTGGAGCGCAACGCGCTGTTCATCAGCGCCGTGCTGCCCAACAAAGTCTATCCGCCGATGTTCAATCGCTACGCCGAGGGCATGGCTTTCGGCACGCACGTCGACGGCTCGGTGCGCATGATTCCCGGCGGAGCGCAAAAACTGCGAACCGACTTATCGGCAACCCTGTTTCTCACGCCGCCGGATTCCTATGAGGGCGGCGAACTCGTGATTGAATCGGACGCAGGAAACCAGGGCGTGAAACTGGCGGCGGGCGAGCTCATCGTTTACTCCTCGACGTCGCGCCATCGCGTGAACGCCGTGACCCGGGGCCAAAGGCTGGCCTGCGTGTTTTGGATTCAAAGCCTGATACGCGAGGATGCGCTCAGGTCGCAGTTGTTTGAACTCGACGGCACCATTCAACGCCTCACCCAGACCGGCGCGGATCCGGAATCCCTGGTGCGCTTAAGCGCGCACTATCACGCGTTGCTGCGTTCCTGGGCGGAGATTTGAGGCAACGCTGGAACGACGGCGTTCACGCCCGCCAGCCTAGCCCCCGCGCAGTTGCCACAACAAGAATGCATAGGTGTCCGCCGCCTCGCGGTCCTGTTGCGCGCGCGTGGAGCCGATGCCGTGCCCGGCGTCGTAGTCGACGCGCAGCAGGATGGGTTTCCCCGACGTGCTGGCGGCCTGCAGCCGCGCCGTCATCTTGGCGAGATGAAAAGGCGCGACGCGAGGGTCGGTGACGCCGGTGGTCAGCAGCACCGCGGGGTAGGGCGTGCCGTCCTTCACCGATTGATAGCTGTCGATGAGCTTCAAAGTCTTGTAGCCTTGCGGATCGGCGATGGCGCCCCATTCGGGCTCCTCGGCATAGCCATCTTGCTCGACTACATAGCGCAGGGGATTCGACCAGCCGACGCCGTCGATCACCGCCGCGAACAGATCGGGCCGCTCGGTCATTGCGCGCCCGACGGTGATGCCGCCGGCGGAACGGCCGCCGATGGCGAGGTGTTTGGAGGAGGTGTATTTCTTGGCGATGAGATCCTCACACACCGCAATCAGATCGCGCCAGGTGTTGGGCTTGTTGAACAGCTGTCCCGCCTTGTGCCATTCGCGGCCGTATTCGCCGCCGCCGCGCACATTGGCATAGCCAACGATGGCGCCGGCATCGACCAGCGCGAGAGTCTTCCCGGCGAAGGCGGGCGTGTAGGCGGCGATGCCGTACGAGCCGTAGGCGGAAATCCAGGTGGGGGTGGTGCCGTCGAGCTGCAGACCCTTGCGGTAGATCAAGGTGTACGGAATCTTGACGCCGTCTTTCGCGGTCGCAAAGAAACGCTGAGCCTCATAGGCGCTGACATCGATGGCGGGTTTGGGCGTAATGCCGGTGTCCGCGACGCTGCCTGCGCTGCTTACGGACCAGATGCCGGACGGGGTGAGCCAGCCTTGCAGCGATATCAAAATGCCGTCCTCGTTGGGCACGGCAAAAACTGCGCCAATGGTGCTGTCGAAGGGCAATGCGATGTCGCGCACCTTGACGTCAGGCCCCAGGCGCTGCAAGCGGCTGATGCCGCCATCCATGATTTTCAAGTAAATGCCGTCGTGCGCGCGCGCCATACCCTCAATCACGAAAGTGGCGTGCTGCGGCACCACGACCGCGCCGCTCGAAATGCTGGGTGCGCCGGCGGATGTCTTGACGATGCGACCGCGCGGCGTGCCCTTGTTGACCAGCAGGTAGAGATCATCGCCGTTGAGCTCGAAGTCGGTGACTTCATCATCGAAGCCGGCAAAAGCCTGCCACTTCGCCTTGCCGGCGATCGCATCGCTCAAAGGCGCGATAAAGCCGCGCCATTCCGGCCGCACGTCGGAAAGCAGCAGGACCGCCCAGCGAGAACCCTGGGAAGCAATGATCAGCGGGGATTGGATCTTGTCGTAGTCGAGTCGCGGGATGAGTCCACGCTTCATCAGGATGGGATCGGAATTGGGGTCGGACCCCAAGCGATGGAAGCGTGCCTGGCTGTCCAAATAGCGCTCGGGCGTCGCCACCGCCGCGGTCAATTGATTGTAGAAAAATCCGCTGCCGTCATCGAGCCAGGAAGGACTCGCCGCCTCGGTGTTGGGGATGGTTTCAGGCAGGTCCTTGCCGTCTGCGACCTTCAAGATGTGAAGCAGCGAGTCCTCGCTGCCGTCCTTCGACAGTCCGTACACCACATACTTGCCGTCCGGCGAGGCACGCCACCAATCGAGCGACATGTGGCTGTTGCTGCTGCTCAAGGCCGTGGGATCCACCAGGACCCTGCTCTCGCTCCCCGCGCGCACGAAAAGTTTGAAATTATCGGCACCCAAGGGGCGCTGCTGGAAGAACAGCAGGCCGCCGGCGCGTTGCACGCGGCTGGTTGCCACGATCTCGCCGGACAGTTCCTGGATGCGCTTGAGCAGCGCCGCCCGCGTGGGCAAGGCGTCGAGCACCGCGCGCGTATGGTCGTTTTGTCCCTTCAGGTAAGGCAGCCACCCGGGATCCTTGGAATTTTCCATCCAGCGATAGGGATCGCTCAACGTCTCGCCGAAGTAGGTGTCATGCACGACCTCGACGCGCGCCACCGGCGCGGGGGGCACCGCCGCGGCGGCCGCGAGCAAGCTCCTCGGCACCAGCGACATCGACAACATACCGGCGCTGCCGGCGATAAATTGGCGGCGATCGAATTCCATGTTCATTTTAGGTTTACTCGTTGGTGTCAGATTTTCGATGCGTCAAGTCGACGTGCTGTCGACCAACAGTGTACTGAAAAGTACCGCGGCGCCGTTCCACAGGATTTGAATGCCGATGCAGAACAACAGAAACGCCGACAGCCGCACCACGATGGTGGTGCCGGTGGGGCCGATGAGTTTGGCGACGCGCGCCGAGTATCGATAAAGACCGTAAATGGTCAAGGACAGCAGGGCCGTTGCGGCCACGGTCTCTATGAAAAATGCGAGCGTGGAGACATGCAGGCCGGTGGGCCGTCCGGCGCCGAGCGACACGGCCACCGAGATCGTTCCGGGGCCGGTGGTCAGGGGCAGGGTGAGCGGATAGAACGCCAGCCGGCTGGGCGGCGCCGACATGTAGCGGGTGTTCGGCGTTTCGCTGCGCCGCTGTTCGACGGCGTCGGGCGCATTGAGCATGCGCCACCCCGAGGCTGCGACGATGATGCCGCCGGCCACCCGCAGCACCGGGATGGTCACGCCGAAGAACTCCAGCACATAAGCGCCCAGATACAACGAGAGGGCGACGATGGCGAAGGAATAAATCCCCACCCATCGCGCCATCTGCGAGCGAATCTCGGGTTCGAGATCGCGGGTCGCGCCGAAGAAAATGAACGTTCCCGACAGCGGGTTGACGATGGAGAACAACGCCGTGAAGGAAAGCAGGAAGGTGCTGAAGCCCAGGTTCATGATTCTTTGAAGTCTAGCGCGGCGCCTGGGTTGCCTCGAGGACCGCTTGCACCAGGGCCTGCGGGGTGTAGTGATCGGCCACGGGCGTCAAGCCTAAGCGCACGATGACAAGCTGCCGCGAGCGAATGATGGCGATGCTTTGACCGTCGTGGCCTGACATGTAAAAGGTATCGGGCGGGATACCAAACGCCGTGTCCGGATTCTCGCCGGGAGTTTTGGCATCCGAACCCCACAGCCACACCATGCCGTGGCCATACTGGCCATCGGAAGCCTTCACAGGGCTTGCCATCATGGACACATAGCCTGCGGGAAGCAGCGCCTGGCCATGCCAAACACCGTCCTGCAACAGAAACTGAGCATAGCGCGCCCAATCGCGCGCGGTGGCATACATATAAGAAGAGCCCACCAGCGTGCCCGTCTCGTCCTGCTCCATGGTGGCCGTGGTGATCCCGAGCGGCAGAAACAGTCGCTCGTCAATGTAATGGGGAGCGCCTAATCCCAAGGTGTCCTGCACGATGCGCGACACAATCAGGGCGGTGCCGCTGGAATAGCTCCACGCCTCGCCGGCCCGATTGACCATTTGATGCTCGCGCGCGAAGCCGGCCATATCGGGTTGCAGGTAGAGCATGCTGGTGACATCGGACACCGCCCCGTAGCTTTCGTTGAAGTACAGGCCGCTCGACATCGCCAGCAGGTCAGCGATGCGAATGCGCTCGCGAGCATCGCCGGCGGGCCAAAACCCTGACTGGTCGAGCTTGAGCTTACCGTCCTTGACCAACAGACCCACGATGCCTGCCGTCACGGTTTTGGTCATGGACCAGCCAAGCAAAGGGGTGTCGGCACCGAATCCCTTTGCATAGCGCTCGGCGACGATGCGGCCGTGATCGACCACCACCAGCGCCCGCGCGCCGGGACCGGCGAGCGCTTCGTTGGCCAGTAGGCGGTCGAGCGCGGGATTGGTTTGCACGACGCCGCCCTCGGGCCAGAGCGCGCTGTCCGCAGCGGAACCATCGGATGCAGGCTGCGGCGGTTTGCGAGCCGGTTCGATGGCCGTGAAGTTGAGCTTGCCGTCCGGCAGGACGGTGCAGCCTTTGCCCGGACGCGCCACCGCCAGCCCATCGCCGATGAGACCGAAAAATCCCGCGTGCACCACGCCATGCTCACGGTCCACCCGCACGCGGATCAGATGCAGGAGCCAGATACCGGGCGCCTGCACGTCCTGGACCAGCACCTCGTTGGGGTCGCGGTTCGCGAGAAACACATTGGAGCAGACGATCTTGGCCGCGTAACCGGCCCCGACCCGTAGCAGGGCGGGGGGTCTGAGCCACAGAAAGAACAGCAGCGCGAGCATCACCAGGATGATCACGGCAACAAGGCGGCGCAGGATTCTCATAGAGGCCCTTATCTTAACAAGCTAGCCATGTTGTTTACTTAAAGCCTCTTGACTTAAATCGGCCAAGGCTGCATTCAAGCGTCCGGCCAAGCAATTTTCGTAGGTTTAAGCAAAATCCTCTGTCGCCGGGCAGTTACGTCGTTTCCCGGCGACATGCCGCGCGCTGATGCGCCGACATACCATGGCGCCAGTTCAATATTTACTTGGAAAAAGCGCCGTGACGACCAACTTAAATTTCGACGCCGAGGCTTCCTCGAGCAAAACGCTGGAAGCGCTGGCTCAGGTCATTCGGGCTTTGGCGCCGGAGGTGTCCGGCGTTTCCTTTCACGATTTCGCCGCGGACACCCTGTGGTTGAGCGAGGATTTCCTGCTCCCCGAGGACCATCAGTTGGTGGAGGATTCGCTGTCCATCGATACCGGCGGAGATCTGGAAATGACTTATGCCGCGCGCGAGGACGGCAATTATTCGCTCGCGATTCCGGTGCGTGACGCCGGCGGCTCCATCAACGGCGCCGTGCGATTGAGCATCGATGCCAAGATCACCGATTCGCGCACCGCGGAACCCTTGGAGAAAAGACTGTCGCCGGTGTTCGTCTGCCTGGCCGCGGAGTTCGAGCGGCGCAAATCCCTGCCGGTGGTCGTGGAAGAAACCTCGGAAGCCGGTGCGCAGATCCAGACCGCTTTAAAGGCCGAGCACTTCGAGTTGTTCCTGCAGCCCATCTGTTCGCTGCACGACAATGTGAGCCTGGCGCACTACGAAGTCTTGCTGCGGCTGCGCACGGCGGACGGTAGCCTGGTCGAGCCGAAGGAATTTCTGGCGCGGGCGGCGCAGCAGCGTCTCATGCCCAACATCGACCGTTGGGTGGTGCGCACCTTGTTGGTGTGGCTGGCCAGCAACCGCAAGCTGTGGGCACGCGTGCCCTCGGTGTTCTCCATCAATCTCTCCGCGCAGTCCGTGACGGATGAGAATTTCATCAGCTATGTCGAGTCCTGCGTGATCAAGAGCGGCCTGCCCCCGCAGGCGCTGTGCTTTGACGTCACGGAACGCTACGCCTCCTCGGGCAACCTCAGCGTGAGCGAATCTCTCAAGAGGCTCGAGGCTCTGGGATGCGAGGTCGCTTTGGACGATTTCGGTGCCAACACGCCTTCTTACGGCTACCTGCGCTCGGTGCCGGCACACTACTTCAAGATCGACAGTTCCCTGGTCGGCGCGGCGCCCACCGACAAGCTCGCGCGCGCGATGATTTCCGCCATTGTGCGCATGGCGGGCGATCTGGGTGTACAAACCGTCGCCGAGTCGGTGGAGCTGGATGTCGAACTGCAAGCGGTCCGGTCGCTCGGCGTCGACTACGCGCAAGGGTACTTGCTCGGCAGACCCTCGGCGCTCGCAGCCTATGATTTCGGAAATCGGCTGCCGAACTAGATCGCTGCCTTTTCCGCCCTTACTGCTGCTGTAGGGCCGACTCGGCCACCAGCACGTTGGCTTCCATTTTCTCGCCGCCGCCGCCCTGGCGCACGCCGCGCACCGGCGCCGCATCCAGGTAGTCGCGTCCGACGGCGAGGCGGCAGTAGGTGCGCACCGCGGGGCGTTTGTGGGTCACATCGATGCTCTGCCAGCCGATCTCCGAACCCAGCCAGACATCGACCCAGGCGTGACTTGCGGCATCCTTGGTATCGCCGGTGTAAATGTAGCCGCTGACGTAGCGGGCCGGCATTCCGACCGCGCGGGCCGATGCGATGTACACATGCGCGTGATCCTGGCAGACGCCCTCGCCGCTCTTGAAGGCGATCGCCGCGCTGTCCTGCACGTCGCTGGCGCCGGTTTTGTAGCGCACCGCGCCGAACACGGCCTCCGCCAAGGCCTGGGCGCGGGCCTTCGGATCGTCGACCTTTCTCAATGCCTCCTGCGCAAAGGCCTTCAAGTCCTCGTTGGGTGCGGTCAGCTTGGTGGATGCCAGGTACGCCAGGGGCGAGAGCGGCCCATCGTCCTGGCGGGCTTCGGTGTCCGCGGTTTCGACCACGCCGTGCACCACGATGTGGATTTCGCGGTGCGGCTCCTCGATGGTGAGCAGGTGCGAAATATTGCCGTAGGCGTCGATTTGCTCGAGACGCCGCCCGGGCGCGGTGATGTTCCACGCCAGCGCGCGCTGGCTCAAATCGCGGCGCGGCGTCAGGTGCAGGCTCTGCACGCTGTATTTGACCGGCCGCTCGTAGCGGTAACGCGTCTCATGTCGATGTGCATCTGCATGTTACGCCTCCGCCGGGGGAACCAAGAAATCCGATGCGATGCGATCGCCCAGATCGCGCAGCCTTTCCAAAAATTGTTCGAGAAATCGCGGCAGGCCGCCCGCCGTGATTTCCTCCATGCGCGTGAAGTGCAGCATGGCATGCATTTCGCCGGCGCGCCGCTCGGTCTCGGCCGATTGCTCATTCGCCACGGATTTCAAGTTCGGTATACACCTCTTTGCAGCAACGCAGCAGCGAGCGCGGCATGTCGTCGCGCAGGATCAGCAGCTGCGCCACCCGCAACGGCGTGATCACGTCGCGATAGACGCGCCGATACACCTCGAAGGCCGACAGCGCGCGCAGCAGCACGCTCCATTCATAGGGGTCGGGCACGACGCCGGCGTCCGCGCCGGGCATCCAGATCGCTTTGATGCGCCGTCAGAATGCGCGCGGTGCTGTCGGCGCGCTCGAGGAAGGTGCCGATGCGGGTGAAGTGAAAGGCTTCATCGCGCATCATGGTGCCGATGGTGACGCCGCGCGTGAGGTGCGAGCGCTCCTTCACCCACTCGACGAATTGTCCGATGTCGAGCTTGGCGCCGCGGCGCGTGACCTGCGAGCGGGCATCGAGCCAGGTGGAATTCAAGGTTTCCCACAGTTCCGAGGTCAGGGAGCCGCGCACGGCGCGGGCGTTCTCGCGCGCCGAGCTTCAGGCAGCTGAAGATGCTGCCGCTGTAGTCGCGGTCCAAGCTCACGAACTCGAACACGGACTTGGGCTCGATTCGCGCGTGGCGCTCGATGTAGGCCTCTTCCATGTGCAGCGCCGTCATGGTCGAGCTCAAGGACTGCGCCAGGGTCTTCGGCCGGAGTGCGGCAGCAGCGACATGCGATAGTGCGCGTCGACCAGGCGCGCGAGACTTTCGGCGCGCTCGATGTAGCGCGACATCCAGTACAAATGATCGGCGGTGCGGCTCAGCATTCTAGGTTTCCAGCACCCAGGTGTCCTTGGTGCCGCCGCCCTGCGAGGAATTGACCACCAACGAGCCTTCGCGCAGCGCCACGCGCGTGAGGCCGCCGGGGACGATGCTGACATCGCGGCCCGACAGCACGAAGGGCCGCAAATCGATGTGGCGCGGCGCCAGGCCGCTTCTCGGCAAAGGTCGGGCAGGTGGACAGCGCGAGCGTGGGCTGCGCGATGTAGCGCTCGGGAGTGGCGATGATCTGCCGGCGAAAGTTCTCGATCTCGGCCTTGGTGGCGGCGGGGCCGATGAGCATGCCGTAGCCGCCGGCGCCGTGCACTTCCTTGACCACGAGTTCGGGCAGGTGCGCGAGCACGTACTCCAGATCCTCTTTGTTGCGCAGCATCCAGGTGTGCACATTGCCGATGATGGGCGACTGGCCCAGATAGAAGCGGATCATCTCGGGCACGTAGGGGTAGATCGGATTTATCGTCGGCGACGCCGGTGCCGATGGCATTGGCGATGGTGATGCGGCCGGCGCGGTAGGCGGTCAGCAGTCCCGGCACGCCCAGCATGGAGTCGGGCCGGAACACCAGCGGGTCCAGGAAGTCATCGTCGATGCGCCGGTAGATGACATCGACGCGCTGCGGGCCCTGGGTGGTGCGCATGAACACCGCCTCGTCGCGCACGAACAGATCCTGACCCTCCACCAGTTCGATGCCCATCTGCTGCGCCAGGAAGGCGTGTTCGAAGTAGGCGCTGTTGTGCGCGCCCGCGGTCAGCAGCACCACGGTGGGATCGGCGACGCCGGTGGGCGCGACGCTGCGCAGGTTGTCGAGCAGCACGTCGGGGTAGTGGTCGACCGGCGCGACGCGATGCTCGGAGAAGAGCTCCGGAAACAGGCGCATCATCATCTTGCGGTTCTCGAGCATGTAGGAGACGCCCGAGGGCACGCGCAGGTTGTCCTCCAGCACCTTGAATTCGCCGGCATCGTCGCGCACGATGTCGATGCCGGCGATGTGGGCGTAGATGCCGCCGGGCACATCGACGCCCTGCATCTCCGGGCGGTACTGCGAGTTGCAGAGAATCTGCTCGGCGGGAATGACGCCGGCCTTCAAGATCTGCTGGTCGTGGTAGATGTCGTGAATGAAGGCGTTCAGCGCGCGCACGCGCTGCTTCAAGCCGGCCTCGAGCCGGACCCATTCCTCGCGCGGCAGCACGCGGGGGACGATGTCGAAGGGAATCAGGCGCTCCGCGCCTTCCTCCTGGCCGTAGACGGCGAAGGTGATGCCGACCCGATGGAACAGGGCGTCGGCCTCGGCGCGCTTCTGCGCGAGACGCTCTGCCGGTTGACTGCTAAGCCATTGGGTGTAGCGCAGGTAGTGCGCACGGCCGGCGCCTTCGCTTCGCATACATTTCGTTGTACGGTTTGCCGATCAAAGACTCTCCGTAATGAATTGGGCCACGAAGCGTCGGCCGTCCGCAATCATGACCTCAAGGGCCGGTGGGCCGCAATGTCGCACCATCGCGGTGCAGTTTCAGAGAGCAGCGCCCAGCTGACGTGCGAGCGTTTCGGCTTGGGAAATCAAGGGATCGCCGCTGAAACGGGCGGCAAAATCCGCGAGAAGTGCCCTGCTTAGGCTGCGCTTGCCGCCGTGGGCGGCAAGCCGGGCAAGACTCAAGGTGTCGGCGGCCGACTTGGGGCGAAACGCGCCATCCAGGTTGAAGCGCTGCGCCACGGCATCCAAGGCCTCCCCGGTGCGTTTCATATAGAGCAGGCGCTCGATGTAATTCTGGGTCAAGCGGGTCACATAGCGGGGATCGTCCCAGCTCACCACGCGCTCGCACAGCCAGCGGTAGTCTTCGGGGGAGTTGCCGCGGGATATGAGCCAAGTCTTCAGAGTCTGCCAGCACTTGAGGTGCGAGCTTGCGCGCATGAGACCGTAAGCCTGCATGACGATGAGGTCGTCTTGCTTGCGCTCTTCCTGGCGCCGAAGCTCGCTGGTTTTCTCGGGCGATACCCAGGTTTCAAGCCCCAGCTCGTGACGCCGCTCATAGAGCGCACCGCCGAGAAAGCTGAAGATCGAGAGGACGGCGAACATGCAGATGGCGATTTCAACGGACAGCCAAAGCTCCAATTCAAAAAGGACGAGCAGGCCCGTCACGTAGCCGGCGATGACAACCAGCACCAAGGCGTACAGGGGGCCCAGACCTAAGACAATGCGCAGCCACGCTGCCGGATTGATGGCCTTCAACAGGTTGCCTTCGAGCCCCATTTCTGCCACCGAGGCCGGCAGCAGCAACCCTGCGATTACCGTGATGACAGCGGCGGCGAGCGGGCCAAAATGACTTTCGGCCAGGCTCATGGCGGCGTAAATCAAGCCTAAAATGGCTAATTGTCCCAGTGGACGCTGCTCATCGATGGGATTCATCATTTGGATGTCGAGTACAGGCGGCTCATCGAAGCCCCGCGCCGTATGGTCAAAGAGGATGTAGGCGTATTTGAAGAACCAGGAGGTCAGCAGAAGCGCGAGCGGAATGCCCATCAGTCCCGCCTGGGCGCAGATAGCCAGGAGCACCGCAAATACAATCACGACGCCCGCTGCGCCGCCACGGGCAGGGCGAAGAAGATGGCGAAACAGTCTCTTATGAGTGGGGGCTGATTGCATGGAAAAATCGAATTGGGCGTACTAATGCGTTAATAAATGCACCGGTGGCCGTTAGCTTCAGGATGTATTTCGATACATTCTAGGGCAGGTCTGTCGAGTCACATTTCATTCGGCACCTAGAACGACTTGAGAGGGCAAATTTTGCAGAGCAAGCGTATTTTGCGCCCGGAAATCGCAGGCAGACGAAAAAAATCGTTTGAAGGCAATGTGCGCCTTGCGTCGATAAAGGCACTCCGTCAATTGGCGCTGCCCCTGACCGCATTCGCGTCTGATACAGGAGTGAGCGTCGCGGAGGTAAATTCAATACTTCGAGAGGCAGCCGTTCTGAGTGCGGCTTCTCTGCAGATTGAGGACGCGGGCCGCATAAATATTTCTGGTATTGCCGCTACAACTGGATTGCCTCGAGGAGAAATATCGCGGATTCTCAATTCTGCGGCGAGTGCCACAGATCAAGCGAGCGATCGTCGTCAACAGCCGACAAACAGAATATTGGCAGCTTGGCTTCGCGATCCGAGATTCGGGACTGCAAGTGGTCGGCCTGCAGAATTGAAGATTTACGGACGCGGGGCGACCTTCGATTCCTTGGTGCGGAGTTACGGGCGCGGCATTCCAACCAGAGCGGTGCTAGACGAGCTGATGCGAACTGGCGCGATCGACGTCCGACCCTCAATGAAAATTCGGATGAACTCTTCGGTGTCGATCAAGTCTGGGATTACACGGCGTTCAGTCGAAACTCTCGGTCGTCGTGCAGCCGAAATATTTTCCGGAATGCTGAGCAGTGTAAGGAATGCACATGCGTGCATTAGTGTAGAAAAAACTTCAAAAGTGAAAATTTCATCGAGCACTGAAGATCTGCAACGAGAGCTTTCGAGAAAAAGTGCAAAATTCTTGGTTGATCTAAAGCACGTGCTGATTCGTACAATGAATCGCGGTGCAGGTGCGTCCACAACGGCTAGAGTCAGGGTGCTTGTTCTCTGCCAGCAGATAAAGAGGAAAACAAGAATGAAGAAAAGGCAGCCCGGCAAGGGGCGAAGAAATCTACGGCGTGCTTAGCTGTAGCCGGGGCTTGCTTGCGCGGCAGTATTAGTGGCTCGAGACACCGGCTGAAACTAATTCCAAGTTCTTGCTGTCCACCCGATCGAGCGGGTTGGGTCTAACCCCCAAAACATAGGGCTTCACAAGCCGTTTAGATACATAAAAGTAGAGGGGTATTGCAGGGTAATCGGCGAGCATTATGCGTTCCGCATTTTCGAGTAGCCCTCGTCGAAGCTCGGGATCCGCGCTGTTACTGGCCTCATCGAGGATTCTGTCGAAAGCAGGATTGGAGTATCCGGTATCGTTGCTTGACGAATTTGTTCGGAAAACGTCAAGGAAGCTGCTTGCGTCATTGTAATCGGCGCTCCAAGCCAACCTGACCACGTTCCACTTATTTCTTTCGTGTCGAGACTGCAAAAATACACGAAATTCTTCGTCGATGAGTTCGGTTTCAACCCCGAGTTCTTCTTTCCACATCGCGGCAATCATGATTGCTGTCTGCTTAATTGCAGGATTGGAATTGAAGAGCAAACGCAAATGGAGCGGCGCACGTATCGAGTATCCGGCTTCCAGATAGAGACGCTTCGCCTCTATAAGACGTTCGCCATCAGCAATCATTTCCCACTCCGATGGCTGAGGTTCGTAATTCCATGTGCCTGGTGGTACGAATGAGTATGCGGCAGCTTGGCCCAACGCCAAAGCTGCCACGAGTTGCTTGCGATCAATTGCCATAGCCAGTGATTTGCGAAGCTTGGAATTTCCCTTAAAGGGTGGCGCCGTGACGTTTAAGCCGTAGTAAGAGACGCCCAGGTAAGGCGCAATCACGATCTCTTTGGGGTGTTCGCGACGAAGCAAACCGATCGCGTTAACCGGTACGGTATCGGTCATATCGAGTTGCCCTGCTCGGTATGCGGCAAATTGTGAGTTCTGATCGGGAAAGAAAAGATATTGCACGCGCGGTATATGAACGTTTGCGTGATCCCAATAGGCGACGTTTCGATTGAGTTCCAATTTTGTGCCAGGCTGCCAATTAGCCAAGACATAGGGACCGTCAGAAACCCATTGATGCGGGTCATGGCTGCGAACGCTGGAATCAGAATAAATGGGAAAGGCTGCTGGGTGCCCTAACAGCTGCGGGAAATAAGGTGCCGGTTGTTCCAAATTTACAACGAGTAAATCATCGCGAGGCGCCATCACGCCTAGGGATGCTGGCGGCGATCGGCCAGAAATTATTGCAGCTGCTCCGGCGATGATTCGCAAATCATTGGAAACAGGAGAGCCCTGTTTTGGGTCCAATACCCGCTGCCACGCCGCGACAAATTCCTGAGCGCGCACAGGTTTTCCATTGGACCAGCGAGCGCCCGAGCGCAGTTGAAATGTGTATTGCTTACCGGTTGAGTCGACAGCCCAACTCGAGGCAACACCGGGTAGAACTTCGCCAGTCGACGACTCGCTAGTTAATCCCTCAAAGAGATCCTGTAGTACCTGGGTAGAAAAGGTGTCCGGCGCAGCCGCGGGATCCAATGACGCTGGTTCACCTCCAAGGCCCCGCTTTAGCGTGATTGCGGAGGCGTCTCCAGTTGATTCGTTGGAAGACTGAGAGCATGCAGAGAACGCTACTGCCAGTCCAAGGTGAATTGCCGCGAAAAGCGTACGCCGCGATCTGGCCGGCAAACCAAAAATCACCCAGTTTTCTCCTTGACAAAACTTGACATAATCAATTTGTATAGTGATGTATATCACCAACACACAATCCAAGCGGTGTCGGATAACGTGAAGTAGAGCACACAAATAGTTGTATTATGTCGTCCGGTGGAGCAATCTGTTAAAGGCAATCTGCTTGCGGCGATTCGGCATGTGTTACGTCCACTTTGCCGCATTGCAATACGGAATGGGATTGCATTTGACGACCTGTCTTTGGCGCTTCAAAGCGCACTGGTAAATGGTGCGCGAGCGGAGCGGGCAGCGAGCGGAACAAAGGAATTGACAGAAGAAGAGGTGGGATTGATGACCGGGATGACGGTGCATCAGGTCCGCGGGATTCGCGGGTCGGAAACCCATGCGACTACGGCGCTTAATTACTCGCTGGCGGCGTCGGAAGTTTTGGCCGGATGGCATTCCGACGCTCTCTATCTGGGGCCGTATGGCCTTGTCCTTGATATTCCGATCTCGCCTGAATCACCAACCCGCGGCTCAGAGTCGAGAAGCTTTGAATCGCTAGTACAAAAATACGCCGGACCGAATGTGCCGAGTGAGATTGTTCTGGATGCCTTGCTGAAATCCGGTGCAGTACAGGATCTTGGAAATGGGATCGTGCGGTGCGTAGCGCGAACATATATCGCTGAGCGCCTTAGCCCAGAAAACATCCAAGCGTTCGCGGAAGCGATTCACAACGTCATCGAAACTATGGCCGTAAATCTTAAGCGCACAGTGCGCGGCACCGGTTTGTTACAACGAACCGTATTCGCAGACTACGGACTGTCTGTCGGTGATTTGGCGAAATTCAACAGTTTCATCCGAAAAACCGGTGAGAAATTCACTGATGAAGTGGATACCTGGTTTGCAAAACATTCGAACAAAGACAACCCGGGTTCTATAAGAACGGGCATCGGCTTGTACCACTACGTTGAAAATGATGAAGACCGTGAAGAATACCTCAAGTTGCTTCAAGGAGAAGGGGCTAAGGATGCGCGTTGAAGTTGCTTTAAGAAGGACCCATGTTGCGTCGGTCGCGCTATGTGCACTTGGGCTTGGAATTGGTTCGGCGGCTGTCGGTGCCCAGTCAAATGGCGAGATTCTCTTGCGAGGACCTGTTGATAACGTTAATCCAAGCGCTTCTCAAATACAGGTGCTGGGCCAGTGGGTGCCGGCGCGGGGAATGGCGGTCGAGGCGCTGCAGGGTCATTTCGTTTCGGTGAGCGGTACGATAGATGCGCGCGGAGGCTACGATGTTTCTGCTATTCAAGATCTTAGTTCGATCCAGCAGTACGTACCAGGTTCTACGCCTATCCATTTGACTGGCGTTATCGCATCAATTAATAAATCTACAGGTGTCTTGGCTCTAGGTGGTATGTCCGTCGACTACACTGGTGCTCTTCACACATTGATTGCTGATGATCTCGCTGTCGGTAAGCTCGCATCATTCGACGGATTTAGATATTCCAACATTAACAAGGTGTATGCCGCCAACGGCCTAGCCATTGGCCGAGGAGTCATCGGTACTGATGGAGTTATTGGTACTGACAGCGCGCAAAATAATCGCGGTGTAATTGGCACCGATGGTGTGATTGGTACCGATGCGGCGCGCAATACGCGTGGCGTCATTGGCACAGACGGCGTAATTGGAACTGATTCGCTTCGCAATACGCGTGGCGTCATTGGAACCGATGGTGTGATTGGTACCGATGCGGCGCGCAATACGCGTGGCGTCATTGGAACCGATGGTGTGATTGGTACCGATGCGGCGCGCAATACGCGTGGCGTCATTGGCACAGACGGCGTAATTGGAACTGATTCGCTTCGCAATACCCGCGGTGTCATTGGAACCGATGGTGTGATTGGTACTGATGCGGCGCGCAACACACGTGGCGTGATTGGAACCGATGGTGTGATTGGTACCGATGCGGCGCGCAACACACGTGGCGTGATTGGAACCGATGGTGTGATTGGTACCGATGCGGCGCGCAACACACGTGGCGTGATTGGAACCGATGGTGTGATTGGTACCGATTCCGGGCGCAACGTGCGCGGCGTCATTGGCACAGACGGCGTAATTGGAACTGATTCGCTTCGCAATACCCGCGGTGTAATTGGCACCGATGGTGTGATTGGTACCGATGCGGCGCGCAATACGCGTGGCGTCATTGGCACAGACGGCGTAATTGGAACTGATTCGCTTCGCAATACCCGCGGTGTCATTGGAACCGATGGTGTGATTGGTACTGATGCGGCGCGCAACACACGTGGCGTGATTGGAACCGATGGTGTGATTGGTACCGATGCGGCGCGCAACACACGTGGCGTGATTGGAACCGATGGTGTGATTGGTACCGATTCCGGGCGCAACGTGCGCGGCGTTATTGGCACCGATGGAGTCATCGGCACCGATGCGCTCCGTAACACTCGAGGCGTGATTGGCACAGACGGCGTAATTGGAACTGATTCGCTTCGCAATACCCGCGGTGTAATTGGAACAGATGGTGTGATTGGTACTGATGCGGCGCGCAACACACGTGGCGTGATTGGAACCGATGGTGTGATTGGCACCGATGCGCTCCGTAACACTCGAGGCGTGATTGGCACAGACGGTGTAATTGGAACTGATTCGCTTCGCAATACCCGCGGTGTAATTGGCACCGATGGTGTAATTGGCACGGATTCGGCGCGCAGCACACGTGGCGTGATTGGAACCGATGGAGTCATCGGTACTGACGGCGTGATCGGCACCGATACGCTACGTAAAATTCGTGGAGTCATTGGTACGGATACTGCCAAGGGCTTGATGCATGCGCTGGGCGCGAATATCAATTAGCGACTAATCTCCATCTCAGACCTGGCTATCTACGAAAGCGTCGTCGGACTGTTCGGCTTGCGATTCGTTCAAGCGGTGGAATGACGTGGCCCACTCCTTAGTCTGTTGGAAGTGCGGTGCATCGCTTGCCGCGCTTAGCTTGCCTCTGCGCCGACTGGAGGTATGCAAGGCGTGCAACGCGGAGCTGCATGTCTGCAAGATGTGTGTCGAGTACGACACATCGTATGCAAAACACTGCAAAGAACCGACCGCGGAGGAGGTTCGCAAGAAGGACGAAGCCAATTTTTGCGACCACTTCAAGCCCAAAGCTGGAGCCTACACGCCAAAAGACCAAGCGCAGCTCGCCCGCTCGAAGTCCGCGCTGGACGATCTATTTAGAAAGTGATTTCTTCTTCTTCGCGGAATCCGCGATCCGCCATAGATAAAGCGCCGCGACGGATCGGTGGGGTCGCCACTTTTCAGTGAGCTTCGCGAGCTGCTTCGGAGAGGGCAGCGCCCGCTTGCGATACAAGACTTGGTAGCCTTTGCGTACACCGTAGTCTGTCACCGGCATGATGTCGGGCCGGCATAGCGTGAACATCATCAGCATATCGACGGTCCAAGGGCCCACGCCGCGGATTTCCATGAACTGAGCATAAATATCCGCATCCGACATGTGCTTGATCTGCATGGCGCTCGGAATTTTGCCGGCATTCACCCGGGAGCAAATGTCCCGCATGGCCGAGGCCTTGCTCCGCGATAGCCCCGCGGAGCGCAGATTCTCGTCACTCATCTCCACCAGTCGCTTGGGACACAGAACTCCGGCCTCAAATAGGTTGACAACCCGGCCCCAGATGGCGCGCGCTGCGGCGCCTGCTAATTGCTGATGCGCAATGGATTCGAGCAGAGCGACATATGGTTCGCGCGCCGGTGGCTTGGGCAGTTTGAGCACGCCGATACGATCAATCCAATCCCCTAATCGGGGATCGCATTGGCGCAAGTGAGGTACCGCACGAGATTGCATCGCACGATTTTAATCCGATCCCGCAGGGATCTCGCGATATTCCGGAACAACATAACACGGCATCGTGAGAGCCTAGGGCGCTGTCGTCGCTACGTGCTTCAGGTCGGTGCTGAGCGGCCGATGATCAAGGTATGCGCAGCACAATGGTGATCAAAGCAACGCTCTCGCGAACGAGATTCTCGCTCGTCGATGTGGTGGTGATCGCATCCCTCATCGGAATCATCGCCTCCTTTTCCGTTCCGCGGTTCACACGGCTGGCCAACCACGCGCGGGCGGCCCAGGTGATCGCACTGCGAGACAATCTGCGCGACGCCGCAAAGGTTGCGCACGCTCAATACGTCGCGTCGGGTGCAACGCTCGCGAGCGCGACAATCGGCGGGAATGCCGTCGAACTGAAGAACGGCTACCCCGATGCCAGCGGCAATGGCATCGGTATGGTCGTGCTCGACCGCGGCGGTTTCACCAGCCGCGCAGGCGCCGGATCAATCACGTTCTTCAAAACCGGGGCGCCGTCCAGCGAGATGTGTTCGGTGACGTATGGCGCGGTCACCCTGCCGAACAGTGCCCCCATGAGTGCCAACATCGAGACCAGCGGCTGCTAGATTAGGGGAAACCCGTATATTGGCTCCCAGGGTATACGCCCCTGTCGTGTAGGGCGTATAAACTATTGGAGGCTGGGATTTTCCGAGTTCCCGGGGTACCAGGATGGCAACATCTCCGGATTTTCTGCGGCTCGCTAGCAATGCGAGCCACCCGCTCGCGGATACCGCCCTCGATAGCTTGCGCGATGCAGTATTGGTGGTGGACGCCCGGCAGCGGCAGCTCCCGCTGGTTTTGGCCAATGCCGCAGCGCGACATTGCTTGAGGGGCGAAATTGACGCTGCGGATCTGATCGACTGGCCGTTGTCGCGGCTCCTCGATGACGCATCGGCTGCAAAGATCAAGGCCATGCTCGCTGCCGCTTCGGAATCCCGGACGCCCATCAGTCGCATCGTCACATGGCGGTTCGCGCGCGGCGATCACTCTGCCATGACCGAGATCAAGCCCTTGATATCCGATCCCGGTCAGCGCCTGGTGATGCTGACCTTTGCGCCAAACGGTCCCCAAGCAGATTTGGTGGCCGCGGTGGATCAGTTGCCTTTCGACTTGCTGATCCTGGACACGGAACTGAAGGTGACCTACGCGAACGCCGGCGCCATGCGCTCGGCCGCCTCGGTACCCGGCGGGGTCTTGGGCTGCTCCGCGCTCATGCTGATGCCCACGTTGGTTCTGAAACCGGAGGTCTTCGCGAACGCCTTGGATGGCCGGCCTTTCCGTGACGATGCACTCGCCTATGTCGAGGACTCGCGCCCGACCCGCTGGTTTGAAATTGACGTGCAGCCCCTCAAAGGCTCAACGGGAATCTCGGGACTGGTGGTGCTGTCGAGCGAGGTAACCGAACGTCGGGTCAGCGCTCGCGCGCAGAGCAGCAGTGAGCGGCGTTTGCTCGCGCTCACCGAGCATGCGCGCGATATCATCACCATCGCCGGTGCCGACGGCCGTCTGCAGTATGTCAGCGGCGGCGTACGCAATTCGCTCGGCTACACCTCCGAGGAGCGCGAATCAAACTTCCTCTTCGATCACATTCATCCGGATGACTGCGAGGGATTGCGCGCCCAGTATCGGCAATTGGTGGCTGGAGAGATTCACGGCTTTACCCACGAGTATCGGATTCGCCACAAGAACGGCTCGTACCGCTGGCTGGAGTCGCGCTACGTTTCGGCGCTCGACAATCCGTTGGTCGGCGGCGTGGTCATCAATTCGCGCGACGTCACGGAGCGCAAGCAGGCGGAATTCAAGCTGGCGCAGCGCGAGGAAGTGTTCCGGCTTGCCGCCGACGCGGTGGACGGGGTCATTTTCGAATGGGATGTGGTGCGAGGCGTGGTGAATCGATCGCGCGGCGTGCAGGAAGTGTTGGGTATAGCACCCGAGGATCTGGAGTGCTCCATTGATGCATGGTTCGAACGCATCCACCCGCGGGATTTCGCTGCGGCCAAGAAGGCCATCGGCGTGGCGCTGGTCAACGGCCGCGGCTGGACCACGACGTATCGAATTCGCGATGCCAAGCGGAAACTACAAGTCCATGCTGGAGCGCGGACTCATGCAGCGCAACGCCGCCGGTGATCCGGTGCGGGCCATCGGCTGCTGCGTGGATGTCTCGGAAATCAAACGTCTGACCGACATCCTGGCGGAGACTCAGCGCAGCGCCAAGATCGGCGGCTGGGAATACAGCTACGCGACCCGCGAACTCACCTGGACCGATGAGATGTACCGCATCTACGACACCACCGCGGGGGAATTCGCCGTGTCGTGGGAATCGATGATGGCGCAATGGGTGCCGGAGTCGCGCCGGCAGTTCGAGGAGGCGTGCCGCGCGGCAGCAGCGGGCTCAGGTCAGTTCGATCTGGAACTCGAAATCATCACTCTCAAGAGTCAACGCATCTGGGTGCGGATCATCGGGCATATGGAAATGCTGGGAGGACGGCCGTTTCGAGCTGTTCGGTTCGGTGCAGAACATCCAGGGGCAAGAAACTCGCGCAGATCGCCCTGGAGAACAGCACCGGATGGCTCAAATTGTCGATGAACATGGCGAACATGCACGCCTGGCGCTGGGACCAGGAGCAAAACTCCTTCGAGTTCGCCACGCTCGAGGACCCGCAGGTGCACCTTCCCACGGTTTATCCCGACATGGAAACGGTGCTGGCGCGCGTGCACCCGAAGGACCAAAGCGCCTGCCGGCGCGCCCTCGAGGAGGCCTTCTCGGGGAGCGAGGTCCGTCAGGATTTCGAGATGCTGGGCAACGATGGTTGCTATCGATCCTATGCCTCGACGATCCGATCGGTAGTTCGACGGGGAGTCGCCGCGCGGCCTCGTGGGCGTGATACAGGATGTCACGGCGCGACAGGAATCCGAGCGACGGTTGCGGCGCTCCGAAGAGCTGCTGCGGGTGACCACCACCAATACGGCCGATACCTTGATCCTGCTCGACACGGCACTGCGGGTACGGTTCATCAACAAAAGTCTTAACGGCATGACCGCGGAACAAATCATCGGCCGCGAGATCGGTGGGCTGATGCCGCAGAGCGCGTGTGCCCAAGTGGTTGAGAAGCTCGTACACCTGCTGGAAACGGGCGAGGCGGCGACCTTCGAGTTCGAAGCACCTGTATTCGGGCGGGCACAACACTTTGAGAATCGAGCCGTGCTGGTGCGCGATGACGGCATCGCCACCGGCATCTCCATCTCGATGCGCGACATCACCGAACGCAAACGCCTGGAGCAGGAAATCCTCGATGTCTCCGGGCGCGAACGGCAAAGCATCGGCCGTGACCTGCACGACGGCCTGGGCCAGGAGCTGACGGGCGTCGCGCTGATGCTGCGCGGTCTCGAGCTTCGCATCCGCGAGCGCTGCCCCGAAGTGGTCGAGAACGTCAATGAAATCGTGGGGCACGTCAATCAATCGATCGAGACGGCGCGGGCCTGGCGCGGGGACTGCTTGCCGGTGCGCACCGAAACCGGCGGATTGACCGCGGCGCTGCGGGCGCTCGCCGCGCGCAGCCGCGATCTCTACGGGCTGGAGGTCAATTTCCGCTCGGAGATGTGCCCCGCCTTTGCACTCACGGAAACCAATGCCAGCCACCTGTACCGCATCGCGCAGGAGGCGCTGACCAATGCTGCACGCCATGGACGCGCCACGCTTGGTCGACATCACGTTCATCGCGCACACCGATGCCTTCTCGCTGCGCATCACCGATGACGGCGTGGGGTTGGCGAATGCAGCCGCCGTCGCCCCTCGGGCATGGGTTTGAAGATCATGAAGTACCGCGCCGACATGATCGGCGCTCGAGTTCGAGATTGAAGCCAACGAGCCGCACGGCACGTGATCACGGTCATCGGCTAGCGGCCACTGCAAGATGGCTAAAATGCGGAAGGTCCTCTTCGGAGGAGAACAACAATGTGCCAGCGATACGTTTCGAGCGGGTCGTCAGCCATGTCTGACATCCGGGCATTAGCGGCGGCAAGCGCCGGGTGCGGCGCGTATTGATCGTCGACGATCATCCCATCGTGCGCCAGGGCTTGCGCCGCATCATGGAGAACGAAGACGATCTGATCGTGTGCGGCGAGGCGGAAACGGCGCGCGATGCGCGCACCGCCATCAAGGAACTCAATCCCGACGTGATGATCGCCGACATCAGCCTGAAGCAGAGCGATGGCATCGAGCTGGTGCGCGATGTGCGCGCGCATCTATCCGCAGCTGCCGATCCTGGTGCTGTCGATGCACGATGAGACCATCTATGCCGAGCGCATGCTGTCGGCCGGCGCCAACGGCTACATCATGAAGCAGGCCGCCAGCGAGCAATTCCTGATCTCCTTGCGCCGCGTGCTGGACGGCGGCATCTACGTGTCCGAGGCGGTCGGCAACAACATGATCCAGAAGTTCGCCGCCGGCGGGTCGTACATTTCGGCCAATCCCATCGACCGCCTGAGCAATCGCGAACTGCAGATTCTGCACATGATCGGCAAGGGCATGAGCACGCGGGAAACCGCGCAGTCGCTGAACTTGAGCATCAAGACCGTCGAATCGCACCGCCAGCGCATCAAGCGCAAGCTCAATCTGAATACCGGCACGCAACTGGTGCAGTATGCGGTGAATTGGTTCACGGGGCGCGAAGGCAGTGAGAGCACCCCGCCGGCGCCGAAGGACGAATCGAGTCCTTGACGGGCTAGCTTTCCGTGCCCGGCGCCGGCACGTCGCGCACACTGCCGGCGAAGTGTATGGGGTGTCCCCGGTCGTTGCGCTGCGCCAGGCCGCGCATATGCCACCACTGCGTTCGGCCGGCCTGAAGCTGCACTTGAAACTGCGCTTCGAGCGGTGTGCGCTCCTCGAGATGCGAGCGCATGGCGCGAAGCAGCGAATCCCACGCATCGGGATCCAAGAAGGGGCGCAGGTCATTGAACGCGGTCTTCCTGGCCGATTCGCTCCAACCCAGGCGCTCGTGGAACCAATCGCTGAACCAGGCCGATCCATCCGAGAGATCGACCTCCCAAAATCCGTCGCCACTGGCTTGCATGGCCCGAATGCCGGGCTGTAATGACTTGCGGTTATAGGGACGCGAATCGCACATTCCCCCGTATCGGTCGGCTATGCTGTTATCTGAATCGCATGGAATTGTGGTAAGTCTCAGCTCGGTTCGATTTAAGCAATTCACCTAGCGTCGGTGAGTGGTAGTGCCGAAATTGAACAATAAAGGGACTCGCTGGATTAAGTCGAAGCGAGATGCGCCGATATCTCGAAGTACTAGAGCTTAGGCGGGCGGGGTTCAATCATTGTGTCTGATCCGGAATCTGTGACGACGATCACAGTCGAAACCTCACCTGCTATTTTGCTGGCCGAGGACGACCCGGTCACGCGCATGCTCATGACCCGCTTTCTCAAGAACGCCGGCTACGAAGTCGATGCCGTGGCCAACGGCTCCGAAGCGCTCGACAAGATGACGCAAGCGCTACTACCCCATGTTGGTCACCGATTGGGAGATGCCGGAAATGGACGGCATCGCGCTGTGCAAGGCGGTGCGCAACATGCAGCTCGACGGCTACGTGTACGCGCTGCTCCTGACCGCGCGCGATGCCAAGGAACACATCATCACGGGGCTCGAGGCCGGCGCCGATGACTACCTGGTCAAGCCCGTGCACGAACCGGAACTGATCGCCCGCTTGAATGCCGGGCGGCGCATTCTGGCCCTGGAGCATTCGCTGCGCGTCGCCAATCAGCGCAACCGCATTCTGTCGATCACCGATGCGCTGACCGGCGCCTACAACCGGCGCTACTTGATGGAGCAATTGCCGCGCGAAGTCGAGCGCTGCCGCCGCTATGCCTATCCCTTGTCGGTGCTGATGTGCGATCTCGATCATTTCAAGCAGATCAACGATCAGCGCGGTCACGCGGCGGGCGACGATGTGCTGCAGCAGTTTGCCGCCCGCGCCCAGAAGTCCATTCGCTCCAACAGCGATTGGATCGCGCGCTACGGCGGCGAGGAATTTCTGATCGTGCTGCCGGAGACGCGCGCACGCCGACGGCCTGATCGTTGCGGAAAAGATCCGCAACCTGGTTGCCGCGTCGCCTTTCAACACGCGCGCGGGCGACGCGCCGGTCACGGCGAGCTTCGGCGTGGCCTCCACGGGTCCGAATGGACCGGATCTGATCGCTCAAAGTCGAGACACTGATTCGCACCGCGGATGAATGCCTGTACCGCAGCAAACTCGCCGGGCGCAATCGTTCCTCCGGCCAAGAGATCGAGGCTGCGCTGGCGCTCATGGTGCACGGCTGAGGGGCACTCAGCCGACTCTTCGCAATTCGGCGTTGACCGCCGCGAGCTTCTCGGTCAGTTCCTGCCACCAAACCGCTGATCGCGGGCGCGGAATTCTCGCGGGCCGCACTCTCCAAGCTGGAGGCGGCCTGACTCAAATCCAAGGCGTGGATGTTGGCGCTGGCCCCCTTCAGGGAATGCGCGCGCTTGCGCACGGTGTCGAAGTCGCTCACCTTGAGCGCCGCGATGATTTCCGCCAGGCATTGATCGCCGCTGCTGACGAAGGTCTCGGCCAGTTCGCGTTCGAACTCGACGTCGCCGCCGGTGAGTTCGCGCAGCGCCGTCGCGATCGACCGCGGGCGCAGCGCTCTCTGGCTTTCAAGAAGCGGCTCAAGGCACTCGATCACCTGGGCCGGCTCGATCGGTTTGCCGAGATGCGCATCCATGCCGGCTGCAAGGCATTTTTCGCGATCTTCGCTCATGACATTGGCGGTGAGCGCAATGATGGGCAGCCGTCTTCGCGCCGCGGGTTCGCTCGGACTCGCGAATGCGCCGCGTCGCGGTGAATCCGTCCATGACCGGCATCTGGCAGTCCATCAGGACCGCATCGAAGGCGATCGCGGCGATTCGCTCCA
This sequence comes from uncultured Gammaproteobacteria bacterium, assembly GCA_963831765.1. Lineage (GTDB taxonomy): Bacteria > Pseudomonadota > Gammaproteobacteria > Steroidobacterales > Steroidobacteraceae > Bog-1198. The sequence continues at coordinate 1,847,756 of CAWHRH010000003.1, read as the reverse complement.
GGGCTTCGGCGCCGTTGTTGGCAATCGTCACCTCGGCCGCGAGCTTCTGCAGCATGCGCTGCGCCACTCGCTGATTCACCGGATTGTCCTCCACCAGCAGGATCTTGTTGCCGCGGAAGGTGGGCGGCGCCTGCGGTCGCGGACCTGACCGCCGGCGCGTGTCGGCATCTTGCCGGTCAGGACCTGATCCACGAGGGTGTTCAGCAGGGCGGCGCGAATGGGCTTCAATCCCACGGCATCCGGACGGTGCTCGCGATCGGCGGTGTCATGTTCGGCGCCGAACAAGGACAGCAGGATAAAGGGCAGGGTGGCGTAACGCGGCTCGCTGCGCAGCGCGTCCAAGAGGTCGAGTCCGCCGCGCATCGGGCATCAGCTCATCGGCGAGCACCAGATCGATCGAGGAGTCCTTGGGCGAGAACGCTCCAAGGCTTCATCGACGCTGCCGGCCGCGACGGTGTCGAAGCCATAGAGCTTGAGCTTCATGGCCAGGCTCTCGCGGCCGCCGAAATATCGTCGACGATCAGAATCCTTCGGCCGAGCCCCGATGGTCATGCGGGTCGGTTGCGCCTGCGGTACCTCCACCGCGACTCGCACCCAGAAGGTGGAGCCCTTACCGACTTCGCTGCGCACCCCGACTTCGCCGCCCATGAGTTCGGCCAGGCGCTTGACGATCGACAATCCCAAGCCCGTGCCGCCGTAGTGGCGGGTGGTGGAGGAATCGATTTGCGAGAAGGTTTTGAACAGCCGGTCGAGACGATCGGCCGGAATGCCGATGCCGGTGTCGGTGACCTCGATGCGTCAGGTGAGGTGCGGCCATTCGCTCTCGCGGCGCGCCGCGCTGTAGAGCGTGATGTGGCCTTCGTGCGTGAATTTGACGGCATTGCCGATGAGATTCAAGACCATCTGGCGCAAACGCCCGGGATCGGCGCGCACCATCACCGGCACGTCAGGCTCGATGCTGACGATGAGCTCGATGCCCTTGACGGCGGTTTGCAGCGCGGTGGCCGCCACGGTCTCGTACATCAGGCTGATGAGATCGAAGTCGACATTTTCGAGTTCCAGCCGGTCGGCCTCGATCTTGGACAGGTCGAGCACGTCGTTGATCAGGGAGAGCAGCGCCTTGGCGCTGCCGCGGATGATGTCGAGGTACTCGCGCTGCGTGCTGTCGAGCTGGGTCTCCGCCAGAATCTGCGACATGCCGATCACCCCGTTCATGGGCGTGCGGATTTCGTGGCTCAAATTGGCCAGGAAACTGCTCTTGGCGCGATTGGCCGCCTCCGCCGCCAACTTGGCATCGAGCGTGGCCTGCTCGGCGCAGTTTGCGATCGGTGATGACCTGCATCGCGCCGGCGAGGCGCAGCGGCGTGCCGTCGGCGGCGCGCTCGGCCTGCCCGCGCGCGCGCATCCATTCGTAGTGCCCGGCCTTGTGCCGTACCCGAAACTCCATATCGTAGCGCCGTGCGATGTTCGCAGGTGACTCGCGACGCTGGCTTGCACGCGATTCGGCGATCCTCGGGATGGATCAGCGTCAAAAAGCCTTCGCGCGAGGTGGGCAGCTCCCGCGGCGGTGTAGCCCAGCAAGGTCCGCGAAACCCTGCCCATACCAGGAGATGTTGGTCATGAGGTCGATTTCCCAAAGGCCGTCCTGCGTGCCGCGCAGCGCCCGTTTCAAGCGGATTTCCACGGTACCGAGCGCCGCCTTGGTGCGTTTCAAATCGCTGATGTCGACCAAGGCGCCGGTGATGCGCTCGATCTCGCCGGAGGGACCGTGCGAGACCTTGGCCCGCTCGCCGATCCAGCGTTCGCCGCCGCCCTCGAGAGCACCCGGTATTCGCAGCGATAGTTGGGATTGTCGACGGTGGTTTCCGAGGGCGCGCTGCGCACGCGCGCGAAGTCGTCGGGGTGCACCTTGGCCAGCGTGAGATTCAAATCCTCGAGCGGTGTCGATGCGGGCCAGGCCCATCAGCTCGCGAAAATTATCCGAGCAGATGCGGCTGTTGCGGCGGAAATCGAAATCGAAGGTGGCGACGCCGGCGGCGGTCTGCGCGATGTTGAGCGATTCGGTGGCATGGCGCAGCTGGTCTTCCAGCTCCTTGCGTTCCGTGATGTCGGTGATGGTGCCGATGATTCTTGAGTCGTAGCCCCCGGTACCGGGCAGCACCTGGCCGCGCCCCGCCAGCCACCGCATCTCGCCGCTCGTTGTCAAGATGCGATATTCGGTTTCGTAGCCGCCGCCTTGGGCGATGGCATCAGAGAGCGTGCGCACGACGCCTTCGAGATCCTCCGGGTACACCGAGGCCAGCCATTCCTCGCGCGATAAACACATGTCGCGGCATTCGAACCCGATGAGCTCGAAGAACAGGGAGGTGCCCTTGATGTTGCCCGTTGCGAGATTGAGTTCGAACACGCCGAAGCCGCCGGCGGCTTGGGCAAACTCCAGAAACTCGGCGGAACGGCGCACGGCAGTGTCGGTCAAGGGATCAGGCGCGCCGGGCGAAGCCTGCGTGGCGGGCGTCTCTTGAGAAGAGGTCAGGTTATTTCGATTCGACCAGCTGCGCATTCGGCTTCCGTACCCGGTGGGCATCTTTGACCCATCATCTTAAGGGTATCGGCGGTGGGCGGCTGGGATTGAGCTATGATCGATGTCTCAATCTGGAGCAAAAGTCATGCAAAACCCGGCAATTAGGGATAGCGGCGGCCCCGCGCATACTTTCGCGAAGGCCGAAGAGAGGACATGAGCGTGAATCCTCCAGAATTTGCCGAGCGGTTGCTGCAGTGGTTCGAAGTCTACGGCCGGCACACCTTGCCCTGGCAGAGCAATCCCACCCCCTATCGGGTCTGGGTGTCGGAAGTCATGTTGCAGCAGACGCAAGTGGCCACGGTGATTCCCTACTACGAGCGCTTCATGGCCCGTTTCCCCGACGTGCAAGCCTTGGCCGATGCACCGCTCGATGAGGTACTGCACCTCTGGACCGGATTGGGCTACTACGCGCGCGCACGCAATTTGCGCAAGTGCGCCTTGGTTGTGGTCACTCAGTTCGCCGGAGAGTTTCCGCGACGACTTGGCCGCACTGACCGGCTTGCCTGGCATCGGACGCTCGACTGCCGGGGCCATTCTTGCGTTGGCACTCAGTCAGCGACAGCCGATTCTCGACGGCAATGTCAAACGAGTGCTGGCACGGGTGTTCGGCATCAACGGGGATCCGAGCAGCAAGCCGGTGATCGATGCGCTGTGGGCGCAATCCGATGCCTGCACGCCGGCGCGAGAGGTTGCGTCGTACACACAGGCCATCATGGATTTAGGCGCCACTGTGTGTACACGTGCCCTGCCTAAGTGCAGTCTCTGTCCCTTGAACGCCGGTTGTGTGGCCGCGCTTGAAGGTCGGCAAGGGCAACTGCCGGGCAGAAAACAAAAGCGCCTCCGGCCCGCGCGGGAAGCGACCTTGCTGATTGCGCAAACCGGGCGCCAGGGCGCAACCGCGGTTCTGGTGCAGCGCCGCCCGGCGACGGGTCTGTGGGGCGGGCTCTGGTCGCCGCCGCAATTTGATTGCGAGCGAGATGCGCTGGCGTGGTGCCGACAAGAACTCGGCGAGACCGTCAATCCGCATGCGTTGCCGCCCATCGATCATGCGTTCACGCATTTCGATCTTCGACTAAAGCCTTTGCAGGTTCGCTGCGAACCCGGCGCCAAGGTCAACGATGCGGAGGATCGGCTTTGGTATCCGCTCGAGGCGCCGCCGCGAATCGGTTTGCCGCAGCCCATCCTTGAACTCTTCGAACGCCTGCGCGCGACGCCCGCCGGCTAGGTTAAGATCTGACCTATGGCACGCAAAGTTCAATGTTCATTTCTCAAGCGCGAGGCGGACGGCCTCGATTATTTGCCCTATCCCGGCGATCTCGGCAAACGGATCTACGATCACATCTCCAAGGAGGCCTGGGCGCAGTGGGTGGCGCATCAGACCATGCTCATCAACGAAAACCGCCTTACGCCGATTGAACCCAAGGCGCGGGCGTTCTTGGTGGCGGAGATGGAGAAATTTTTGTTTGGGGGTGGGTCCGAGAAGCCCAAGGAATACGTGCCAAAGGCATGAGGTGAGCGATCGCCTCGAGACTTCCTGAACGACCCTCCAATACGCGGTCAGCGGCCGCTGACAGAAAGCGACTCTTCCCTGGATTACTATCGGAGGGGATCTGGCGGATATGTCGGTAGCGCTCGCGGGCAATCGCCGAGCAAGGAGTGGTTCGTGCTGATACTGACGCGAAGAATTGGCGAGAGCTTGAAGATCGGGCATGAAGTCACCGTGACCGTGCTCGATGTTCAAGGCCATCAGGTGCGGATAGGCGTGAATGCGCCGAAGGAAATCGCCGTACACCGGGAGGAAGTCTATGACCGGGTGCAGGCCGAGAGGATGCAGCAGTCGCGGTAAATGGCCTTTCCTGTTAGACCGCACTTTCCTGGTTCCGCATTCAGGCGTACCGTACGGGTCGGCACCTCGCAAGGAGCGACCCGATGCCCAGTCAACCGATCGATACGCCCGATATGCTGGATGCCTTTATTGCAGCCAACCTGCGGTCGCGTCGTGCAAAACTGGTGCGAGCCGCGCGAAACCAAAGAATCCGAACCCGTTTCGCGTATGGCTGCTCGGCTTGTATCGCTCTTTTGGCGTTGACAGCGGACTTCTTGGCCCATGACCCGAAGGCCGCCATGCTTCTTGCCATCATCGCCTGCCTCACCTTTGGCTTCGCCTATGTCGTGGGGCAGGCCAGTCGAAAGAAACTGGCGGATTCATTGCAGCAAATGGGTGTCGCTGAGGAAATAGTCAAATCCTTGCGGTGACGGGATACGGCGTCCCATCTTTGTGAGCATAGGAATCGTCCTTCAAAAAGATCATGTCGATGTCGGGGTATTCACCCTCATCCACCAGAGGCTTTCGCGACCCAATTTCCAACACGACGGCATCCGCAGTCGATCGGTTCTGCAAATGATGGCCGTCTTTGACTCCGGCCTTAAACCCAGCCGCATCACCCGCAGCAAGAACTTCTTCACCCGAATCGGTCACCAGCACCACCTCTCCTTCAACCACATACACAAACTCGTCTTCCGCCGTGTGCCAATGTCGTTGGCTGGACCAAGCACCCGGCCGTAGTCTCATCAGGTTTACGCCGAAGTCCGTCAAGTTCGCCGCATCTCCCAGGCGATGTCGCACGCGTGCCGAGCAAGGTGCATCAAAGGGAGCCGGGTAACTCGACCCTCTGATGGCCGCGATGGCGTTGATGTCAATTCGCTTCGGCATATTGGCAACTCCCGATAGAATCACGATAGGTGTGGGTAGAGAGATCGAGCTCAAGATCTCTTGGAGGCGCGTTTTTTGCCCAAGCGGCGAGGGCTGATGGAAGGCCTGGTGCGGCGATTGGGCTTAGGAATCTCAGTAGTCTTGCGGGCGAGCACTTTGGGTTGGTGTTGAAACTTGCCGAGCGAGGCGTGTAGGGCTACCGCGAGAGCACTTTCGCCGCTGACGATATCCGCCCATTTGAGTTCCAGTCCAATTCGGCGTCCTTTTTCCGTGACCTTGAGCGCCTGCGGGTCAATCGTAATTACGTAGTCGCGGCCGTTCATGTTGAGTCCGCGCTTCAAGGATTTATCGAGTGGAGTCATGTTTTCTATCCGCGAAGTGGCTTACCTGGTGACTATCTACAGCGGAGTTAGGATAGCGGCAAGTTCATTCCTGAGGAATTCTCCATGTTTACACGCCGAAGCCAGAAGCGCTGCGCCGGCACGCGGCCATGATGCAATTGATGCCCGAAATGCAGCACAGCGGACCGAACATGACGAGTCTCGCGCCCGGCGAGAGCGGCCAATTGATCTGGAAATTTACCGCTGCGGGGACGGTCACTTTTGCCTGCCTGCAGAGTGGACACCTGGAGGCCGGGATGCGCGGCGCGGTCGCAGTTCGGTAACAGGGCCGCGCTTCGAACAGAACTCATCTAAGCGCGGTGTTGCTCCCGCAACAGGGCCTTGACCTGGCGATGAATCAGTACGGGAACATAGGTCTTGATTCTCGCCGTCCGTTCTAATTTCGCGCGCACGCTGGTATAGAGTCTTGCCACGAGGTCCCGCGGCATGCGCGTTTCTTGCGCCAACAACTCGATCTCGGTATCGACGTGAGATGGGCCGGCGAGGTGTTGTTCGCCCATCGGTGATGTTCCCTGTTTCATAGGGCGCATGTTACCGACGTTGGGGCTTCGTGGCTCTTTTAAAATCGAAATTTGCCATTTCGAATTCATTGTGGTCCGCAAATCGACAGCTGGTCTCAATTGAAAACGACTCCGTAATTCCGACGCAAATGGGTAATGTTTCCCTACATAAAAGATGATAGTTCGTGAGAAGTTCCCGCAAATCAAACGAGGAGGCCGCCAGCGAGCTAATTCGGGTCGCTGCTCCCGGGATTCCTAATCATCGCTGGGAAAATCGAAGGGGGCCTTCCTGAAATGACCCCCGAAAGTTGTGTCCAACCTGCGGGGGTCACCTCATCCGGGCCCCTGAATTTCACTCTCGGCAAATCATTTCACTTAAGGCTCGACGCAGTTCGTCGACCCGCCGGTGCCGGCAACGCCGCGTGTGGCGGAGTATTGCGGATTGCAGACCACATCGGTGCCGCCACCATTGCCGGTCACCGTGCCACCCTCGAAAGTGACCATTGAGAGGTCTTGAATCAGGACTCCTGGTCCAACGTTGCCACTGACGGTGGTATTCAGCCTCGCCGCCGAGGCCTCGCCGATATAAACCCCGGCGCTTCCGTTACCGGAAATTGAGCCGACCAAGTCCATTGTCGAGTTGAACTGGGCCTGCGCACCCACGCTCGAATTGTTCTCGATCACGACGCCAATATTGGTGTATGCCTGCCGCGCGATATTGATGCCCTGGCCGTTGGTCTTCGCGATGATCGGTCTGTTCTGTCCTCCTGACCGGACGCCACTGCCACTGCGCACCAGCAGTCCGGCGAAGCCGTTTTTTTGAAGCGTATCGCCGTCGACTGTTGCCTGCGATTGCCCGAATACGGCAAAACCGCCGTTACCTGCGCCCTGAATGACGTTCCCGCTGAGTCGACAGAGTGAGTAGTCATTGCAGCTGATGCCGTTTGCGTTGGCACCGGCGCCCGCGTTGATCGTGAAGCCGTTGATGGCCACGTCCCGGGAGTCTCCAATGAAAATCACGTCAAGCGTTCCACCCGAGGCATCGGAAACTGACGCGCCGTTGACCGCCGTCAGCGTCAGCCGGTCGATGCTCTGGATCACCACATTCTCGCGGCAGGCGCCCGACACATTGATCGTGTTAGGTCCGATGGCAAGCGGGCTTTGAAGCAGTTTGAGTGCGGTAGCGATGCTGTTAAGGCCGTTCTTTTCTCCGCAATTGACCCACAGGGTGCTTGCCTGCGCTACGGATCCCATGAGCAGAACCAAAGCCGGCGCAATGAGGCTTGTTCTTATGCTAACGATTGACATGATCTCTCCTTGCAAAAGTGGCAATAGCGGACCGTTACTCTCCTGTGTTGAATGATAAAGGCCGCGGCGCGCGATCCTCTTACTGATCGCTTACTGATTACTTACAGAGATTCATTTGCGGGAACGGCGAGTATCAACTCGCTCCAGTGCGGAATCACGGTCGCCGCCGCTGTTATTCGCCGGGGCGCAGCGTTCGGACAGATGTTCTTCGGGCCGGCAAATGGATATGATTTTTAAGGGCGTCCCAGTGCGCCCGGCGTACGGTCGATGACGACCTGAACTCCATCAACGCGATGACCCCCGATCCCAACACGCTCATGGCAATCAACGCCAACGATTGTACGAATGGCGCACTGCCCGATATCAGTAGTCTCATAGCGAGCCTCTCCATATGCGAAATCCCGGCGCCAACCTACAAGCGCCATCTCCCTTAGGGGATGATGTCCATTAGAGGAGATTGATACGTCGAGGCGTTGGCCGGATGTATCGAGTTCGTCCCTCAAGAGTACGAGCTTGTCCCTGCGCCTCGGCTGCTCACCGGATATCGGCGCACCTCTATTTCTGATTGTATCGCTCGTTTTCACACCCATTCTATGCGCGGCAGCGTTATAATGGCCTTCCATGAAACCGCGATGACGTGGTTTGCCCACGATTTAATGGCCCTTTTTGTGGCCGGAGGTTTTCATGGCAATCCAAGATTACGTTCGATCAATTGCGGCAACCGAAACCGTCTCCAAGAGCGAGGTGTTTCGGTTCCTGGAAATGCAGTTCGCCCGGGCGGATAGAGATCATGATGGCGAGTTAGACGCCGACGAATTAGCCGCATTTGTGCAGGCGGTGGCAAAGCCGGAGGTGGATCAGCGGTAGCTTATTAGGCGAGCGGGCTGATTGATCAGGCGCTCGCGGCGGATTGGGCTTTTGCCGGTAGGCGCAGCAGAACCGGAATGGTAATGAGATAAAGCGCGGCGCCGGCAATCCAGACAAGGCCTGGAAAGCTCGCGCGATACGCGAAGTAAAGCGAACTGATTGCCAAGGGCCCAACAATTGAGGCAAGACTCGTGATGCTGGCCAGCACGCCTTGTAGTCGTCCCTGTTTCTGAGCGTCGACTTTGCCGCTCAACAATGATTGCAAAGCCGGCAGGCCTATCGCACCCAGGCCAAAAAGCGGCATCAACGCGAACGCCATCCATCCCTTTGTGGCGAAAGCGATCAGCACGGACGCAGTACCATCGGTAATGACGCCGACGGCGAGAGCAAAGCGCTCTCCACGCCGTTCGGTCATCGGGCCGGCGATATAGGCCTGCGCTACGGCGTGAAGCAGACCGAAGCAGGCGATGGATATGCCGATCCAGAACGGTGTCCACCCATATCGATCCGATCCATAAATAATCCATATGGTGCCGCCTACCTGCCCGACGAGCGTGAATACCAAGAACATGATCAGCAGCGGCAGCAAGGCAGGAACCGACCACGCCCAGTGGAATGTCCTGAAAGGATTCACGAAAGGCGCGTCACCCTGTGCCGCGGTATGCCGCGGTGGCTCGGCAAGAACCAACAGAGTCACCATGAAAGTGATGCCATTCAATCCTGCCGCCGCCATGAAGGGCGCGCGAATCCACAGAGTGCCCAGCAATCCACCGACGAGGGGCCCGGCGATGAAGCCCAAGCCTTGGACCGCGTTGAGCTGGCCGAATCGCCGCGCACGCTCGCCTTCCGACGTCACGTCGGCGATGTACGCCGACGCGACCGCCTGGCTGGCGCCGGTAAGTCCAGCGATCGCCCGCCCCACGAATAACAGGCCCAACGAGGGAGCCACTGCCATGAAGACGTAGTCGACGGCGGCGCCGGCGAGCGAGCATAAAAGTACCGGCCGCCTACCGACCCGATCGCTCCAGATTCCCAAAATCGGCGAAAAGACGAATTGCATGAGTGCGTAAAGACTCAAGAAAGCGCCGAATCGCCAGCCGAGATCAGTCGTGTGCGCGACGTCGCTCAGCAAGCGCGGAATGATGGGCAAGGTCAGTCCGATTCCGGCGAAGTCGAGGGCGACAATCGCCAGAACTACGCCAATTCCTCCCCGCCGCCTCGGCTCGACCCTGATCATGATCGAGGGATTTTAGCCTTCGAAATCGGGCAAGCGAGGCAAATTCGCCTTGTGGGCATCCAGGATTTGCCCGGAGCGGTTAAATCTGAGATTGTCGTAGTTGCGTTATAAACCAGCGGAATTTGCCATCAATGAAGAAACTCCTCAGTTTGGGACTGATCATGTGGGGCAGCGCGGCAAATGCTCAAAACGCACCCGCGACGGCAACTCAAGAACAAGGACAGGCCCGCCAATTCGGCATCTTGGTAGGTGGAACGGCTACCGAGTACGATCTTTGCGTCAAGAAGGGGTTTCTCGCCAAGAATGATCAAAGTGCCGAGGAAACCGCGAAATCGATTTTCGAAAAGATGCGCGCCAACGGCGGTCCCGACCAATCTGTTTATATGCAGGAGGGCTGGGACATGATGAAGAAGGAAATAACCGCACACGAATCGTTCTACACACAGGAGAAGTGCGCCGGGGTGGGCAAGGAGTGGACAAAAATTATGGCGACGATGCGCAAGAAGTAGCGTTCGGGCACGCGGCAGATTGTCGGCAAGCTTCACGGGCTTGACCGGATTGCTTGGGGGTGGCGCGCGGCGAAGTTTGGATCAGCGGCAGTTCGGTTTTGTGACGGATTGCTCGTTCTGCATTCAATGACCGGAATCCATTTTACCGACAAACCGCCGTCCGTATCGGATGCTGTATGTCCGGTGATGTGACAATTTCCAATACTTTCGTGTGCTCGGGATTCAACTTCGGTTTGATTACAGGCAGGGTTGTCATGCAAAAAAACAAGTACACTTCAGTTTCGAAGTTCGCCACCCTTTCGTTGATGATCATTTTCATTTCCAGTCTCGTGCACCACGACTGGTGGCAAGCGGCCGGCTGCGTCGCCGCGTTCGAGTTGCTGGCCGATTTGCCATTCATCTTCAATGGCAGGATGTGGTCAGGCGAGGTGTAGGCCGCGCCACTCCTAGTGCCGGAGATTCGGTGGAGAGATCTCAGTCTCCCCAGTAATTGCGACAAAGGCTGGCGATCCTTCGCGCACGACACGCAGAAGCAGCGGCGCCTGGCGAGTCGGAGCGTGCGCTGTCACTAACTCAGAGATGGCGGTCAATTGCTTGGTTCCAACATGGGTAATCAAGTCTCCAACTCTCAAGCCGGCGAGTGCTCCGGCGCCGGCGGGCCTTAGCTGCGTCACGATCAGACCACTTGGCTCAGCGTCGGCTTTGATTGCTCTGCGTATGTCGATCGTCGTGGCTGCAACGCCCAAACCCAGTGCGGGTACCCAACTATCCTGGCCCCCGGAGGCAACCGCGTCATCCGGCGGATCGGGCAGACGAGCCACTTTGATGGCGAGTGACTGCTCTTTGCCATCGCGTGCGATCCGAATCGTCGCCAGCGAATCGGGTACCAATCGTGCCGTGATGGTGCTCAATATCTTAAATCTGGCGGGCGCCGAGTTGATGCTCACCAGCACATCCCCGATGGCCAGTGCCTGCGCCGACGGGCCGTGCGGATCAGTCCCCGTGATCAAGGCATGATCGGAGGCCTTTAAATGCAATGCCGTTGCGATCTCCGGCGTCAATTCTTGTGCATCAATTCCCAAATACCCACGCTCAACTCGACCGTGCGCCTCGAGTTGCCGGATCACCAGAGAGACGGTTTCCGCGGGTATCGCGAATCCCAAGCCAACGGACCCACCGCTCGGCGAGAAAATGACAGAAGTAACCCCAACCACCGTGCCCGTCGTCGCCAGAAGCGGACCGCCAGAGTTACCGCGGTTAATTGCAGCATCCGTCTGCAGAAAATTGATGTAGGGATCATCCTCCAATGCGCGCGCACGCGCTGATACGATGCCCGCGCTGACCGATTGACCCAGTCCGAAGGGGTTGCCAATGGCGATGACCGCATCGCCGACCGAGACATCCTCTGAGGACCCCAATCGAAGCGCCGGCAGGCCGACCGCGTGGACCCGCAGCAGCGCAATATCGGTTAACGCGTCGGAGCCGACGATGTCCGCAGTGAGGTCCCGGCCATCCGGCAAATGCACATGAACCTTGCGAGCCCCGACAATCACATGCCGATTCGTGACGATCAATCCATCCGCGCGCACAATGAATCCCGATCCCAATGAGGCGGTGGCCTCTTCATCGTGCGATGGATCACTGTTGACTCCGGAGAGCAGGCGCTGAATCGCGGACTGCATCGACTCATAATCACGCGCTCTTGCTCTTAGAGCGGCCCGTTGACCTGCACCAATGGGTGCTTCTTCCACGAGTATCGTGACCACGCTCGGGGAAACCCGTCTCACCAGCGAGGCATAGCCGCTGGGTTCCGCGCCGCTAGGCGCGCAAAAAAGCAACCCACCGAGCGCAACGGCAGCCGGAACCAATCGCTGAAAGCGACGCTTCACAGCCTCCAGACAAAACGGGCTCAGACACCGGTACACTTCTCGCCCAAATCCGCTTAACGTAAGCATCGGTGAGCTCCCCCATGCAATCCACAATTATGCCTGTTACAGGCTACCTGGCCTTCAAGTGACTTACCCACTTGTGCTCGCGGCGACCTGTAAAGCTTCGCATAAAGCCGCGAGCAGGGCGAAACCCAATCGCGCCAACGGTCCGTCCTAGCCGCAGGCGAGTTAGAATCGACAAATGTGCTACTCCGCTCAAGTCATCCAAATGGCCCGCAAGCTGAATCGTCAGCTCGGGATTCGCTTGGATTTCGACGACATCGAAAAACTGTTCTTTCGTCGCCTCGATGATCCCAGCCTCATCATCTCCCGCGGCTTCGAAGCCAACTTCGACGACCCCTCCACAGACCAAGAACGCCGCATAAAAGGCGCAATCGACACACACCGCTCAAGGGTCGCCTCAAAGATGGAGAAGGAGCTCTTCACCCAAAAGACACGTCTGGTGAATGCCGAACGTGCGCTCAAAGAAAAGGAAACAAAAAAGGCCCGCGAGGACGTTCGGATCTCGACCAATAAAATCGAAGTCCTTTCAACGAAATTAGCCCGGCTAAATAGTTCTGAACCAGACGAAGAAGACAACCGCATCTTCCCGATGGTGTATGCCGGAGTCATCATAAAGAAGGACGGCCAGAACCTCCTTACCCCGATGCGCTACTTCTGCCGACCCGCCGGCAAGCCCGCGTTTTACGATCGCAAGTTCCCCGGTCTCTACAACGCCAGGCGCGACAACCTGGAGAAATTCTGGAGCGAACAATTTGGGAGTCATCACGCCCTCATGGTCGTCGAGAGCTTCTACGAAAACGTCAAACGCCACACGATGGAACACCGGGAGCTGGCCGCCGGCGAGCACGAAGAAAACGTTGTCCTCCAGTTCAAACCCGAGCCTGCACAAACCATGTATATCGCCTGCCTATGGTCTCACTGGACCGATCCCAAGGAACCCGATGTTCGCGGTTTTGCCGCCATTACCGACGAACCGCCTGCTGACGTCGCCGCTGCCGGTCACGACCGCTGCATTATTAATTTGAAACCAGAACACGTAGACGCCTGGCTGACGCCGGAAAGCCGGAGTAGGAAGGAACTTCAAGAGATTCTCTCGGACCGTGCGATACCCGTGTTTCAACACGAGATCGAAAAGGCAGCTTGAGGAATCCGCCGAGCGGGCACCTTATGGTATGACGCGACGTCCGGTGCAAGTGTCCGTTGAGGGCGATATCAGTATCCGATACCCAAGGTCCAGGGCTTCCAACCCCATCAGGCCAAGGTACCGCTGTTCCCAGGCGCCGGAGACAATGTCGCTCTCCAATCGGGCAAGCTGAGACGAAATGTTGCCAATTTTGGAGAAGGTGGAAATGCTTTCACGAACAATGGGATCCAAGTAGGCACGCGGTCGTTTCCAATACGCACCCAGAAATCCGTCACGACAATCCGCGGGAATGGGAACAGGGATGGTTTTAAGTGACCCGAGAGCATTCTCAAACCGCGCGATGTTTGGAAAAATGTGTCGGTCAACGCGTAGCAATTCCGGGAAGTAGTCAAACAGCCAGAAATCCTCGCAGACCTCCATATCGATTGTCAGTAACACGACCTTGGTCCGTGCTACTCGAACGCACTCAGATAAGCCCGTGCCTTGGTCCTTCCAGTGGTGCACTGTCAAGATGGCGAGGACGGCGTCAAAGCTGCAATCACGGAATGGGAGCGCCTCGGCGCATCCCTGGACTACCGGTGCTGCACCCACAGGGCGCTGCGCGGTCATGATGCGAGATGGTTCAACCGCTACCACGAACCGAGACGCCGGCTCGTAGGAACCGGTTCCAGCCCCAACGTTGAGAATCGAATTGCAGCCGGCGATCGCGCCCTCAATTGCCGTGGCAATCCGTGGATCGCTCTGCCGCCGACCGGAGTACGTGCCGCCAATCTTGTCGTAAAGTGTTGCCAATCCCTACCTGATGGCGGCGTTGGCCGCCAACGCCGCAATGCAAGCCTCCCGAACGTCCCACGCCACCTCCTTGGAAATGCCGCGATCCATTCGAAACTGCAGCCGAACCGACAAGCGTTTAGTCGGTGTACTCATCCAAGCATTCTCGCACGGTCATTTGGGAATTCGGCAAAATCTAGCCGCCAAACAGGGCCTCCCGACACTGGGCGAGGTATTTTTGCCCCTTCTCTCAGATTCTGCCCTCGCGAAATCTTCAGTGACTTAAGCGCTGCCCAGCCTTTAGGTTGACGCGAACTCGACGATTTGTTCTGATCTCCAAGGATGAGGATTCCGGCCGTCGCTGGCAGGGGGATGCCGGGGGTCGATGTTTCCTCCGGGTGGGACTACGCCAACAACCATGACGACTGATTCCCAAAGCCCTTATCACATCGCGCGATTCGCCGCGGAATCACCGGAACGCCCGGCAATCGTCATGGGTGCGGGAAGCACTGTAACCTACGGTGAACTGGATTTGCGTTCGCGCAAGCTCGCGCGCCACATGAACGCCCACGGCATCGGGAAGGGCGATCGCCTCGCCATCATGATGGAAAACAACGCGGACTTTCTCATGGTCAGCTGGGCTGCACAGCGACTGGGGCTCATCTATACGCCCATCAACTGGCATCTGGCGGCAGACGAGACGGCCTACATAGTCGAGAACTGCGCAGCCAAGGCGCTCATCGTGTCGGGTCATACGCAGGCCATCGCGCAAGCGATCTCGGAAAAGCTTCACGGAATTTCGGTCGCGCTCACTGCGGGTCCAGCATTCGGAAAATTTCAGAATCTCGATCGCGTCATCGATGCTACGAAAGACGGGGAGGACATCGGTTTACAAGAGGGCAGCGTGATGTTCTATTCTTCCGGCACCACCGGACGACCGAAAGGCATCACGCACAAGGTCGGCGAGCTTTCTTGGGGTCAACTGTCGCCGCTCGGCGCCTACATGCGAGCCATGTACGCGTTTGGACGAGATACCGTGTACTTGGTTCCGGCGCCGCTCTACCACGCGGCAGGTCTCGCATGGACCATGATCGTCCTGCGCAGCGGCGGCACGGTCATCGTCATGGAGAAGTTCGATGCGCTTGAGGCGCTTCGGCTGATCGAGGCGCATCGGGTAACGCACGCCCAATTCGTGCCGACCATGTTTGTCCGCATGCTTCGCTTATCGGAGCAGGAACGCCACAACTACGATCTGTCGAGCCTGAAGGTGGTCATCCATGCGGCGGCGCCATGTCCGACGCAGACCAAGCGCGACATCATCAGCTGGTTCGGCCCCATCGTTCACGAATACTATGCCGGCAGCGAGGGCAACGGCTTGACCGCCGTTGATTCGATCGCCTGGACTGCGCGTCCCGGCACGGTGGGCAAGCCCGTGTTTGGCCGGGTCCATATCGTCGGCGAGGACGGCAGGGTGCTGCCGCCGGGCGAGGACGGCGTCGTCTATTTCGGCGGCGGCGCCGATTTCGAATACTACAAAGACCCCGAAAAAACGGCCGCCGCGCATCACGAGGGCGGCTGGAGCACGCTGGGCGACATCGGGCATCTCGACGAAGAGGGCTATCTCTATCTCTCGGACCGGCGCACCGATCTCATCATCTCCGGCGGCGTTAACATATACCCCAAGGAAATCGAGGATGCGCTGATCCACCACCCAGCCGTACAGGACGTCGCCGTCATCGGGGTACCGAACCTCGAATTCGGGCAGGAGGTCAAGGCGGTGGTCGAATTGCACCCCGGCAGCACCGGCAGCAGCCAACTGGCCGACGAAATGATCACCTACTGCCGCGCGCGGATCGCCTCCTACAAATGCCCCAAGAGCATCGACTTCGCGACCCTGCCGCGACTGCCGAACGGCAAAATGCTGAAACGCGAGCTGCGCGAGCGCTACCTAAAGGCCGCCGTGAGCAAACAATGACCTCGCTAGTATCGAAATTCTTTGCGACATTCGAAAAATCGCTTGCGGAATCGGACATCTCTACAGTCGCTGTGCTCTACTCGGATGTCTTCATGTTCGGCGGCCCGCGCGGGACCCAGCCGGTCAAGAAAGACGATTTTCTGAAACTGCTTCCAGGGCGAAAGACCCATTTCACGTCGATGGGTTTGGGAAAATCGACAGTCGCCTCAATCGACGAAATCGCGCTGGACGCCAGGTACATTTTGGCAAGAGTAGTCTGGAAAATGACCCTGAAAATCTCCGCTGAAGTCTCGAGGCAGTTCGAAACCAAATCCGCATACATTTTGGAAATCAAGAATGAGACCCCGGTAATCATCATGCAACTCGACCACCAAGACTTAGGCGAGCTGGTAAAGAACCACCTGAGCCGCGCATAGATCGAAGTAAAAAGCACGAAATGCTCTCTCGTCTCTCACAATGACCCGCGTTTTTTGGGTAAACGCGCTCTGATTGAAGCCCACGTGCTCACGGAGCTCTAAGGGCGACCACCTACTAAAACGGACGACATTAATGAAACGGACGTACATTGGATCTTCGATTGCGTTCTTCTTTGGTTCAATCATCGCCGCCGCCGCGGCCGCAGAGCCCTCGACCCAAGATCTGTTTGACCTCAATACCTGCACTATCGAAACGATGATCGCCCGTTCGGAAGATCACTATGTGGTGGCCGTGCTCGAACACATTGGCAAATTGCGATGTGACGCCGGCATCTGTGTAGAGACCGTGCAGATCGTTCAACTCATTGCCGCCCACACCCCCGATGGAAGACCCATAGGATCGACGCTTAATCGAGTTACCGGACGGCTCCCGTATATCGGCACGTGAGGTCGCCAAAAAATGCATGGCCGAGTGGGAGCGCATTCTCAAAGAGAACCATCTGCCCATCGATCAAATCAACTAAGCAGAGACTTGACTCTGCTGAGCAATGACCTGAGCGCTGACAGCCACGCACTCATCGCAGATAAAAACGCACTGCGAAAGCGCCGGGTTGCGGCAGCCCCCTTCAATTAGGGTTCGCACCTCGTGCTGCGACTTACCACAGAACGAACAAGATATTTGCTCATGTACCGCTGTTCGCGACATCTCACTTTCCTTCCTGGCGACCAATAATGTGCGGACGCGCAGCTATTGTGCCAAGACCTGTGCCGGTTGCGTTAGTGAACGTCGCATTGACGTAGTCCACGAGTGGTGAGTCAGCGTGCACGTACTGCACCGCAGCTATGTGCTGCGAGTTCGGTGGTGCTTTTCTGGATCCAGCGCAGGCTTGACAACCGCGGATCTGCGGCGCAGTGTCCCGTCGAACTGTCGTCGCAATCGCGACCAAGACGCGTCACACGGACTGGAGGCGTTTCCGCAGACTTCAAATGCAAATGGAACTTGGGAAGCTCGCCGGCATTCGACCTGGCGGGCTCTGCTCGTCGCCACTCATCGACTACCTCAACCAGGAAGAGAAATCATGCTGCGCATAGAAATTGACATGTTTTCCGGCCGACCCAACCTTGTCTGGATCATGACTGACCCGAAAGTTGTCCGCAGGTTCTTGGAGGAAGTGGCCGAGACGAAGGGAGTCATCGCCAAGCCAGGGACCGGGTTTGCAGGATTGGGCTTTCGGGAAGTTCAAGTGAGACTAATCGGCGACGATCAACCTCGAATCAAGCGCTTGCCGCAGCAATTCGCGTTGGCCTCCACGGCTTCAACTAATCTTAAGGATTCGGGTGCCTTGGCGCGCCGCCTAATCAAGGCCATGCCGCTTCAGTCCAACGTCAAGCTACTTCAACATGGCATCACCCCATTGACCGCAAGGCTGCGCGATCTGGCGCTCGAGCGACTGGCGCGATTTCTACGCGATCCACCTCGCCGCCGACCCAGACCACGTCCGCCGCCCGCCAATCCCTTGCGCACCACGGTAAATGATGAGAACTGCGCTCAGTGCCAGTACGAAGTCAGTCAATTCAATCCCGGCTTCTGGAACACGCCGACTGTTCAGCCTTTTAACAATTGCTATAACTACGCTCGGGATTGGCGAACCGACACCTTTGCCCAGCCCGGGAGAGCCCATGGCGCCCAAACGGGCACCATGGCGTGTGCTTCCGTTACCACCGCCGCCATGGCCGATGGTCTCAAGAAGCGCTGCGACTGTTTGCCGCAGAGTCAGTATCCCCGACGATTGATGGCACTCGTTATCGACCCGGGTGCTGATTACCACTGGTATCGCCATCAGCGCGGAGGGTTTTGGGGGCACAAACCCGGCTCGACGCCGGCGCGAAACTGGGATAACAGCAATGTCATTATCACCAATCCGGAAATCTGCGACCGCGACGGTTACGTCAATTTCTGCGGTTACTTCTATGCGGGTGTGTCGGTAGTGATCGACTGAACCCCGAGTGCCATGCTCATCGAGCTGGATATCTTCAGTGGGGTACCCAATCCCGCTTGGGTTTTAAGCGCGACCGATTCCCGTAAATTGCGCCGGCTGCAAGACAAGCTTAAGGCGTGCAGCGAAGTGCCCCCGACTCTGCCAGGGCTAGGCTACCGTGGATTTTGCTACGGAGAGACCCCAGGGCAATTCCGCGCGTATGGAGGATACATTCAATCTGCCGAAATACTGCTGGTCGATCCTGAGTTATCGATCGAGCGATTTCTACGCGACAGATTGCCTGCCCAGTACGCACACCTTCGCGCAAAATTGGAGCCGCAATAAACGACCGACGGGTCAGAACAATTCGGATCCCATCAGTGAGGCGCGAAATTTGTAGTTCTGGCGCAATCACCCTTTGGAGACAGGGCCGACAGGCCCCGCTTGGAGGCTATGCCGCCGACTAACGCGGACGTCGGTCCGCGTTGAACGCCGGAGGTCAGCGACGGCGGCCCAAGGGTACCCCGAAGGGAACTTGCAGGGGTGCAACGCATGCGTTGCACGGGCGTACAGGGGTCCAACGCATGCGTTGGACGGGTGACCACGGACGGTCACCCTGGGCTCGAGCGCAGCACGGATTATTCGGCATTTGATGCCTCACCCCTTCGGGGCCGCCCCTTCGGGCGTTCGTCGCCGCTACGCGGCGTCGTGCGAAGCTCGATGTACGCACTGGGCTTGAGCGAAGCAGGGATTGCGCAGCGCAATGGGCCGAAGGCCGAGTAACCGGCTTCCGGCATCCCTCCCCTCATCTCGTCTGCCGGATCAATCTTCGACCCTGTGAAGCCCTCAATTACACACCGACAACGCATACCAATCCGGCGCCAGGACAGTTAACTCGTGCTTTTTCGCCCAACCCGGAACTTCCGGCTTGTCTTTCGGCTGCCAATAGATATCGGTCGAGCACCCATGGGTCACGAAGCCCGACCCATTCACCAGAAATTCCACACGCTCTCCAAGTCCGTCAGTTGAAAATGCGGTTACGCGCTCGGCATGAGCGCTGTCGAGCAGGTGCAGATAGCGGCTATAACGTTCTTGGCTAATGTTGCTGCGAGCAAGCACTTCGGGGAGGGTGCGGGGCATATTGTCAACCGACATGTCGGTCGATCCCTGCATCGACCACTTGCCGTCGCTGCCTCGCCAGTAACCGTTGATAAGATCGACACCGACTGTTGCGTATTGGTGATGCAACAGATCTTGCATGATCATGCTGCGCAACTCGACGTAACTCGCTTTCGTGCTGTTAAAGACTCGCTTTATGTCAGTCGCAGTCGGCGGCCGGGTATCGCAGCTAGATGTCGCCAGCACGCCGAGCCAAATGATCAGAAGCGTTGCAAGATAACGTAAGTTTGCCGAATTATTTCTCATGTACTCGCTCAGTCCAAGTCTTGAACGCGTGATACACAGCTAGGAAAACAAAATGGCATGCGACGGCGAGGGGACCCACCCATATCAAAATCAATAATCAAAACACTCCCCAAGTGCCGGATCCCGTAAAACTGAACCATATCGACAATGCCGCCGTAAACGAATGACACCGAATAGGGCGCCATCGTGCGAATACCGATGATCAGGGAACAGGCGATCAAAACGCGCAACCATGGATTTTGTACGGGAATTCGCACCGCGACAGCAGCCCAAAGGCCAGCCGTACCCACCAACGCGCCCGCAGAACGAAGCGCGAACAGCCCATCCCAACGAATCGTCGCAAACTCCGTCAAGAGATCAAACGCGCTACCGATCGAAGCGCAAAGAGTAGCGGGAATCGCCCCGAAGAGTGCATACATAAGGCGTCGGCGAAGCTGGCTCGAAAACACCATCGCTACTCTCTTAGATCCCCACTACGTGACAGTCTGCGTCATTGCGGTTTGCACTACCAGAAAAGCAGCAATGCAAACGAGGACGCCAATGAATATTAAGAGAGACAGCCCCAGCACGGGCCACCAGGACGCACGTGTCCAACCTTCATCGCGTCGTTTTGCAATTTCAGTGCCGAAAGCGGCTTCGGCATACCAACGATACGATCCTGCAACTAGAAGCGCGAGAAAGGTTCTACCCGCGCTTCTGGGTAGTAACAAACTCAACAAAATCAGGCCGGCGAGCAAAACGCCGGTGATCAAGAAGGTATTCCGCGCCTTCTTGGGTGCCCCAAACAACTTGTGGTTCCGGTACGCAAAAATGCCACCACCCAAAGGACCTGCAATCAGTGTCGCGACACTCACCTGCCACGGAGTGTAGTAGCTCGGTTGAATTGGCGTATCTACTGTTGATTCCCCTTTCATCTATCGCTCCGGCAGATTGCTAGAAGTCCACTTCCATGACGCCAGCACGCCATGGAGAAATTCGTTGTACTTCGCCAGTTGTCCTCGCGGCGCTATGAGCATCACCTCAACGCGGGCACCGTTTGCGTAGAATAGCGAGCTGCGCAAATCCACCTGCACACCATCCTGGGTATACGTCGCTCTGATCGTATAGCCGCGGCGCCCATCCAGCGTCGCCTCATCCACCGATAGCAGCTTAGCGTCGCCCGCGGTTCCATATGCGTGTAGGCCATCCAAGAACGCCTTCAGTATGGTTTTCGACGTCGGATTGGGAATCTCGACTGGGGAGTCGGCGTATGAGCCAAGCATCGCGTTCTCGCCGATTTTGACCACAAGGCTGTGATTACCCCAACATACGCACTGACCTTTGCCATCAATATCGCATGAGGCCCCGTTGTAGCCTGACAATCCTGCGGGAATATTGTAGGAAAAGCCGTAATTGTCGTTCTTATAGAAGCCTTTGGCAGGAACCTCACATGAGCCTTCGTTCGCGGCGCTCAGGCCAGACAGACAAACGAACACGAGCGGTGAATTTCCGAACAACTCTCGGAACCATTCCGACCCGCGCTTGAGGTTCAGCACGGCTAACTCATCCTCGTCGACCTAAACCACCGACCAGCCGACGGCGTAAACGTCAGCGACACCGCAATGACCTGCAGGACCGCTTGCGCAATCCAGACTGCAGAAGTCGCGAAGGAACGAAAATATATAGGATCTCGTTCGATCCCCGCCACCAAGCAGCCTCCGGCCACCAGGACCAGCATCAGGATTCGCGCCCAATTGCGCCCCCGACCAACGCCAACGATTGGCAGGGAGAATAGCCATCCTACAAGGCCAAGGAGCACAAATTCCGCGACTACCGAGGCAATCGTTTTGGGGCGACTGGACATGGCAAATTGGTATAGGGCATGCCCGAAGGCAATTCCGAGTGAAATCCAGAGAAGCACGACGCCGTATCCCACAGTCTTTGGAGGCTTCGTGTTTTCGACTTGATCGACGCCGGAGACCGAATCCCCAATCATGATTGTCCTTTGACCACCATAAACCGTCGCGAATGGTTTGACGTCTCAATGGCCTTTTTTACCGCGGCTTTCACCGCACCGTCGGAAAGTTTCAACAGCACCGGCTCCTTAAAAAAGCCGAACACCGCAAGCAGCGGATCCCGGCGCCACCAAGGAGGCTTGGCAGAATAGAAAATGTACAGCAGGAAGTTACCCCAAAACAATTTCGCTAACTCAAAATCGCTCGTCGCCGCCGTTACCAGGTTTGTGACCACCGCATCCGGCGGCAATGGACCCGGCGCGTTCCACTGCGGCGGACCTCCGACCGCAATAATCAACTTCCTGCCTCCAGAAATCTGCCACGCCATCTTGTTTTCGAACCGGCTGGATTGAACGCCCGGCTCAAGCTCAACCCACGAGTAGTCGTCTGTGACAGTTATCATCTCGAATTCTTATTGTTGGTAATGGTCTCAAGTGGGCCAAATGAATGGCCAACCCGGAAGTTGCAATAACTTGACCAGGGGCAAAGGTTTGCAGCCAGGCCGGTGTTCAACATAAAACCCGATTCCGTCAAGGTGAAACTCGGGAGGCCGCGAAAGAATTGGATCAGGAAAAAGCCTGCGAAAAGAACAAAGACGACCGACCCGCAAAGCGCGAGCCGGTGCGCGGTCACATCGTAGGTATCTGACTTCTTGAAACATATCCAAGACAACAGAAGCAGGAATGCAATTAGCAAAGCCACTTTGCGTCCGCTTGGTGAGTAGATTACCCGCGAGGGCACAGCTGATTGCACCGATTGTCAGATCCCCATACGTCGAAGAAGCTCGCGAAGGACTAATGACAGCACCGCAATCAGAAGTCCAACTACTAGATAAAAACGCAATCCGCTCAGCCGCGGAAAAGCGGTCTTGATTACTAGAAGGACGACCGTCGCCAGTAGCCCTGCCGAGATTGCGCCCACCCAGTCAAAGTGATACCGATTCATCCCCGATCTCCTTGCTCACCCGCGGTCGCCCGAACCGACGGCTAGAGCCTCGCGCTACTACGCGACATCGAGGAGTGCCGCCGGATTCCGATGAGCCACCAGAAGCAACGTTCGAGCGGCTCCGGAGGGCGCCCTTCGACCCTGTTCCCAGTCCTGAAGGGTGCGAACTGAGACTCCCAAGAGAGCCGCGAATCGCGACTGAGATAGGCCGGTTTTCTCCCGAACCAGCGAGACACTGGGCACATTGATGACGCGCCCATACTCGCCACGCTTAAGTTCCCGCAGACCATCGAGAATCTCTCGGCCAACGTTTCGCTTTGCTTTAGCCATCTTCCACTTCCTTACGAATCTGCCTCAAAACATGTGTCGGAATGTTTTCCGCAACGTTCTTTGGATACATGGTTAGCATCCATATGACACCGTGAGTTCTTCTCACGTAATAAATGACGCGATACCCACCACGTTTACCGCGACCTTGCGCTGCCCAGCGAATCTTACGAATTCCGCCAGAACCCGGAATAACCGACCCTGCATCGGGGTTCTTCATCAGCGACTCCTGAAGAGAGCCGTATTCGTCATCGCTCAAGTACTCGATCACGAGCTTAGTAAACAGCCTCGTCTCGATGAAACTGAACATGGAACGATTATACGGCAATGCCGTATAGTGTCAAGGTACCCCTAATCGTAGTCGAGTGCGCGGCGCTAACTACTCATTGGCCGGCAGATTCGAGACGAAGCCGGACACATACTCGGCGAATACACCGCCTCAGGTGCGCTTGTGCAGGAGACGGTCTGGATGGGTGATCTGCCGGTTGCGACGTTGCGGCCGAATGGCAGCTCGATCTCCATGTATTATGTGCACACCGATCATCTGGGATCGGCGCGCAAAGTTACGCGTCCTTCGGACAATGGACTCATGTGGCGCTGGGATCCCGACACGTTTGGGAGTGTCGCACCGAATCAGAACCCTTCGGGACTAGGAAGCTTTGTCTACAACCTAAGATTCCCAGGCCAGTATTCCTTGAATGAGTCTGGTCTGTATTACAACTACTTCAGAGATTACGATCCGCAGATGGGGCGCTATATCGAGAGCGACCGGATGGGATTAGCAGGGGGGATTAACACATATGCTTATGCAGGTGGAAATCCCTTGAGCGCTATCGACCCGATGGGGCTCTTCGGAATTTGCCGGAGAGGATCCAGTTACTACGATTGCGGTGCAGAGCCACCTGCCACATCAGCTTCTTGCCAGCAAGCCATTATGTCGGGTCCATATATTGTGGGATGGACATCGTGTCGAGGCCCTCAGTCCCCTTCCAATGGATGCAATGCTGATGTGAGCGCGGCTAACGGAGAATACGACTTGTTCGCCCCACTAACACCACACATCCCGGCAGATCCACACCTTCAGGCTGCAGGTTGGTAGCCACAGTCACCCTGGGAAACGGAAATGGCGGAACTGCGAACATAACTGGTGGGTATCGCGGAAACTGAAGCCATGAGACCAAGTTTTTTTTTGACGTTCACAATACTCTGTGTGTTGTGCCTGATCGGATACGCGATCGCAGCGTTGATGTATAGGCACTTAAGACAGCGGCACCCGGAGCTATGGAAATCGCTCCAATTCCCGGGTGGGCGAGCGTATCCTGGCCCGTCGCTTGAAAAGGAGCAGGGTCAAGCTTTACTTAGGCATCTCTCATTTATGTGGTCGGAGAGGCGAAGGCGGCTCAGTGATCCCTACTACAATGGAATGGTGGCAGCCTTTTCCTTCGTTGTTTTCGCTGTGATTCTGTGCTTCGCGTTTTTTGTTTTCCTATTGATCGGTGGCCATGCGAGCTAAACAAAAGCGGCGGCGCCGATATCATGAATGAATGGAAAAGACATTCAGTTTTATTTCGCGCGTACGTCAACGGGAGCCCAGGTCTCGCTGGGAACCCAGGCAACATAAGATTCGTAACTTGGTCGGAACATTTTAATACTGAACACGGTGGTAATTGGCAAAACGCTACAACGGGGCCTCTCCTTGACCGCCCGATTCCCTGATTGGTTGGAAGTGATTGAAAGAGCTCGTGCGTTCGGATATCGAGAGACGAAGCAGGGCGTCAGATTGTATGGATCTGTACCCCACGTAGCACCCCACGCGTGGTTTCACGCGATCCCACCAGGGTTGAGTGGTCAACAGATTTCGGAACTGGGTCGCGATCTCTTGGTAACGCTTCCAGCGGCGTACGTGGATTTTCTTCGCGTGACGAATGGAGCGCATTTGTTTTCAACTGCACTGTCGCTTTTCGGTGTCAGGCCTGCTGCTGGGCGTGACATAGATAGTGCATTTCTGCCTTTCGACATAACTGACCCCAACGGGGTGGAGAAGCCAAAAGGATTACGTGATGCCGAGATCGTTATTGGATTCTATAAGTTCGATGGATCGCACGCAGTACTAGATACCTCGACGGGGCGTGTTCAGCGAATTGGACGCGACGGTGTGGCGCGAAAATCCTGGTCCTCGTTTGCTGAGTTCCTCAGGAGCGAGGTGCTTCGTTTGGACGCTCTCCACGACAGTGAGGGAAAACTCGTCGCCGCTAGGGAAATGCTGGTTCCTTTTGATTTCCCAGCCCGTGGGTAGGATGTAGCGGCCGGACCGTTAGCGGAGCAGGACTACGACGCACGGCGTCGAAGAACACCCGAAGGGGGTGAGACGCATGCGTCGAACGGGCATACAAGGATGTATGCCCTGGGCTTGCGCGTCGCAGGGACTGCAAAGCGCAATGCCTCGAGCAAGGCGAGAGGTGAGGCGCGAAGCGCCGAATAAAGCGAAGCGACACGGCGGAGCGTCGCGGGTGAAAGCGTCGCGGTGTAAACGCCCCGGCCAGACGAAGAATCGATGAGCGATCACAGAAAAGGTGAGTGCATGAAATTCCTGCGTGCCAACGCGCCGACATTCCCATTAAGTCACTTGCAGCACATCGCGCGCGAATACTTTGGGCTTCGCGGTAAAGCCAAGCCTATCTACAGTGAGCGCGATCAGAACACACTATTTCGCGAAGCCGATGGTGGCGCGTGGATCTTGAAGGTGGCCAATGCCGACGAAGATCCCGACGCCATTGATTGCCAGATCGAGGTGCTGAAGCATATTCAGCGCGTTGATTCGTCAATACCCGTTCCCGGCGTCCGACTCACCCGTGGGCGAGAGAAGACGGTGCGCGTAAATGCCGACGACGGGAGAGCGCATACTGTCTTTGCGCTTTCGTACCTCGAGGGACATGTCGCTGGCGATCGCGAGCTTGAGCCTGGGATGCTGCAGCGTATTGGAACACTTCAGGCGAGATTGGGCGTCGCCATGCGCGGTTTCTTCCATCCTGCGGCCGGCGGTCGCAAGCTCCTGTGGGACCTGCGGATGGCGCCGGAGTATCTGCAGCTTGTCGACACGCTCGCGAGTCCGCAACAACAGGCAATGGCTTCGGAAGTCCTGCGGCGCAGTATTGACACCGTGCTGCCACGACTCGATGGCTTGAGGGCGCAGGTAATCCACGGCGACCTGCACGCTTACAACCTGATCCTCAACGACGCGGCGGATATCGCCGGAATCATCGACTTCGGCGACGTGATCCATGGCCCGCTGATCTGCGATTTGTCCGGAGCTCTCAGTGACTTGATGACCTCAACCAGCCGGATTGCGCCGGTTTTAGAGTATATGGTCAGGGGCTACCACGAAGTCACGCCGCTTGAATCAGGGGAAAGCGCACTGCTGTTCGATCTGATTGAATTGCGGCTCATCATCGGAATGCTCGTCAACTCGTACCGCCGCACACAAACACCCGAGGATCCGAACTACGGTGCGGACGTTGGGTTTGGAAGCCCTCAGATCATCGAAGCGCTACAACGACTCAGCCGTGCGGGGCTCGATGCCATCGTCGACGCAGCCTGCGGAAGGCATCCACATTCACTGTCCGTGCCGGCACAGTCGACCGAAGACATGATGGTGCGTCGAAAGCGCCTTCTGGGCTCGCGCCCCTACGTGTTTTACGATCGGCCTATACATGCCGTTCGTGGTGAAGGCGTATGGATTGTCGATGCATCGGGGCGACGCTTCCTGGACTGCTACAACAATGTGCCGATCGTCGGCCATTGTCATCCGCACGTGACAGACGCCATTTCGCGCCAGAGTCGTATTCTGAATACCAATACCCGCTATCTGGGTGAACAAGTGCTCGGCTACGCCGAGCGCCTGGGTGCAAAAACCGGTGGAGCACTGACGGCGTGCGCATTCGTGAATTCAGGTAGCGAGGCGAATGATGTGGCGTGGCGCATGGCGACTGCGTGGACGGGAGCGCGCGGGGCACTGGCTCAGGAGTTTGCTTATCACGGCATCACCGAAGCCATCGATGCCGTGTCACCGTCGGCGCGCCGCATTGGCGTAGGTGCCGCACACGTCAGAACCATTCTCGCCCCCGACTGTTATCGCGGTATTTACGGCGCCGATACGCCCAATCGAGGCGTGCGTTATGCCGAGGATGCGGACCGGGCAATCAATTCAATGGCTGAAACAGGGCTGAAGCCAGCCGCCTATTTTGTCGACTCGGCCTTCATAACCAACGGTATCCTGGAACCGCTAACGGGCTATGTCGCCGAGGTCTTCGGCCGCGTGCGCGCGGCGGGTGGGCTTTGCATCGCGGATGAGGTTCAATCCGGATTCGGGCGCATGGGCCAACACTTCTTCGGCTATCAGCATCACGGCGTCCAGCCCGACATCATCACAGTCGGAAAACCCGCTGGCAACGGACACCCTGTCGGAGTCGTCATCACAAGGCCGGAAATCCTGGATCACTTCATGGAGCAGACCGCATTCTTTTCAACGTTCGGTGGCAATAACGTCTCTTGCGCAGCGGGCCTCGCCGTACTCGAGGTGCTGGACAACGAGGACTTGATTGCCAACGCGACGGACACCGGAACCTATTTCAAGGCGGCCCTGCAAGCGTTGATGGCCAGACACGACATCATCGGTGATGTTCGTGGCACGGGTCTTGCGATCGGGGTTGAGTTGGTCACCGACCGAAAGAGCCGAGCTCCGGCTCCAAAGGAGACGGGCGAACTAATCAATCGGCTGCGAGACGAAGGAGTTCTCGTCGGAAGCGAAGGAGTCCACGGCAACGTCATCAAGATGCGCCCACCACTCGTGTTTCGCCGAGAGCACGTCGATCAGGCAACGCTCGCGTTTGATCGTAGTTTGAGAGCTCTTTGATGGGTAAAGTCTAAAAACCCCAACGGAAGTCATGACTATCGGCTCGAACAGTTTTCACTATGGAGGGCGCTGTTACACTGACATTCCACAAAGGCGGACCAGGCGATCGCTAGCCGAGAGCTACGACTCATTGACCGGCGCCGCATCGGGCAGAACGAGGCCGACGGACCGAAGCGGCAGTTACGAGCTGAGCATGCGTAACCCGGCATGACGAGGCTAGGAGCCTGGCCGAGTAATCCCCGCGGCTCACGTGGATTACTCGGACAGGCTCCTCGGTCTCCACCGGTTTTATCGAACGCTGGATCGACGGCATCCTCTTCTACGACGCCCCCACTTGGGTGTTTACCGCCGCCTACGTGGCCTTCGCCGCGCTGATCGTTATCACCTGGGTCGCGGTGCCACCGACTCGAACTCCGCGCAAGCGATGATAGTAAGGAAGAAAATGCCAGGAGCGCGTCTTGCGGCTTTCTGATAGGAGACCTGCCTCCGTTGTTCAAACGCTTAACATCCGAATTTGTTTCTTTACGAGCGCACAAACCATTGGTCAAATCCCGTTGTCAATTCGGCAATCGGTCGATGAGGCGCCAGCCGGCACCGCCAAACAGGCGCCTATAAAAGGAAACCACGGATGAAGAAGATCAAAGCGGCGGCAGTGCAAGCGGCGCCTGTTTTCATGAATTTGGAAGCCTCGATCGACAAGGCGGGCATGCTGATTGAGGAGGCCTCGCGGGAAGGCGCAGACCTTGTAGCCTTTCCCGAAACATGGATACCCGGATTTCCCTGGTTCATCTACGTCGGTACCCCCGCCGATGCGTTCGCCTATTTTCCCCGATATCACGACAACAGTATGGCAGTTGACTCGCCGCAAATGCATCGCTTGCAGTCGATCGTCAAACGGGCTGGCGTGACGGTCGTGATGGGATTCTCAGAGCGTGACAAGGGCAGCCGCTACATGGCGCAGGCGATCATCGATCCGAACGGAGAACTGCTGCTCACGCGGCGGAAATTGAAGCCCACACATATTGAACGCACGGTCTTCGGCGAGGGCGACGGCTCTGATTTGAGGGTCGTGGATGCCCCGTTCGGACGTCTCGGTGCACTCAATTGCTGGGAACACGTCCAACCCCTGATGAAGATGGCGATGTATGCCCAGCACGAGGAGGTGCACGTCGCATCGTGGCCCAGCCTGTCGATCTATCGGGATATTGCCTACGCGCTCGGACCCGAGGTTAACAATGCCGCCAGCATGATTTATGCCGTCGAAGGCGGCTGTTTCGTGCTCGCGCCGTGCGCTGTGATATCGCAGGAGATGTTTGACATGCTTTGCGATGCGCCGGCGAAGGCGCATCTGCTAAACCCCCGAACCGACAAACCGGGCGGAGGATTCACGGTGATTTACGGACCTGATGGCCGCTCACTCTGCGAGCCTCTGCCGGAAGACTGCGAGGGCATACTCTATGCAGACCTTGACCCAACCCTCATTACGTTAGCGAAGGCGACTGCCGATCCCGTCGGACACTATGGACGTGCCGATGCGGTAAGATTGGTGGTTAATCGACGCAAGCGGCGCGTAATGACCGAAATCAACAACGAGCCGGCGAGAGCATCAGTTGTGCAGGATCAAGCCGACAATGCCGCAGATCGAGGTTCAAGAAACAGCTAGCGGACACGTTTGTCCGGTTGCAAATAGACGCCACAAGCGCGCCCTCAAAGCGCCTATGAATATCAAGTTCACCGTATTCTTCTCCTCGATTCTCTTAACCGCCTGCGTCCCCTATGTCATGTCCTTTCCGAAAATTCAGGCACCGGATGCCACTTATTTACACTCCGGATGCCAATCGGGTCTAAGCCCAAAGTCGATAGTCTATTGTCAAAGATAACTTGAACGTTCACGAGGGACTTCTCTTGTCACAGGAATGTGGCAACGGAATCCAGGTCCCGCGGCTGGCGCCGCCTACAGTTGCGACCTGATTGGAATAAGCGCCACTTCGGCGATTTTTTCCATCCAGGGCCTGCGGATCCATTTTTGATAGTCGTAGGGCGTCGAGGCTTTCAAGTCGGACTCGAACACCTCAGTCATGCGCATGGCAAAGTCCGCGTCATAAACATTGAGGCTCGCCTCATCGTTTAGCTCGAACGAGCGCATGTCGAAATTGGTCGAACCCACAGATACGATGTATTGATCAAAGATCAACATTTTACAGTGGAGCATGGTTGGATCATACCCATGAATCTCCACACCGCTTTCAAGGAGCGGCCCCCATGCCCGTTTGGTGGCGATACGCACGGTCTCGGAATCAATATGTTTGTCCGGAAGGAGAATGCGTACCCGAACACCACGCGATCGCGCCTTGATGAGCTCGTGGCTCATCAGGGTGTCGGGAATAAAATACGCAGCTTCGATGTCAATCGACTCTTCTGCGGCCGTGATTGCCATTAGATACATAAGCCGCATGCTTTCGCTGCCCCCTGCAGGCGAGCTCATGAACATGTGCATTTTCAACCCGCCGGACGGCCTGCCGGCAGGCCCATCGGCAGGCGCCAACGACGGGAAATAGCTCCTGCCGCTGAGGACCCGGCCAGTGGTCTTGATCCAGTTGTCCAAGAACGCCGCCTGAAATTGCGCAACAACCGGTCCTTCGACCTGAAAATGCATGTCGCGCCAATGATCCGGATCCTGGGCGTTACCAGTCCACTGGTCAGCAATGCCGACGCCCCCCGTGAAGCCGATCTTCCCATCGATTATGAGCACTTTACGGTGTGTACGGTTATTCAGCTTACCCAGGCTGTACCAGTGAAGCGCGTGATAGCGTTCGATTTCCACCCCGGCCTCTTTCATCTGATTCACAAGTTCTGAGCTCATCTTCTCGCTACCAAGCCAATCAAGCATCAGGTGAACGTTGATTCCGGCTCGCGCTCGCTCGATGAGCGCCCGAGCGAACTCATCGCCGGTTTGCCCCGACCAATAGATGTAAGTTTCAAAGTCAATGGTGTATTTGGCATCACGTATCGCCTTGAGCATTGCGGGGAAGATTTCGTCCCCATTCTGCAGCGCCGTAATCTGATTCCCGGACAGAATCGCAGGTCCGAGCAAAGTCCCCATTTCCCGCTCGCACTGCGGATCGCGCACGCCGTAGAGGTGCCTTACCTGGTGCTGTATTTTCTTTTCAGGCGTATGAAAATTGACGATGATGATGGTAACTACAAGCGTTACGGCAATAGTCGCGAAAACTGTCCACATGAGCGCCGCCTTGGGCTTTCGCGCCCGCATTGCTAGCAGAAATAGCGAAGCAAGGATCTAGACTTGAACTCCCAGCTTATAATCTATCAATAAAGATAATTAAATCAATGTCTTATTGCGCATAATAGTTCTGATGTTAAATGATAAATCAATGTTCGTTTTTTGAGTGTTGCGACAATGTGCTACATGTGCTACTTTCCTTTCTATGAGCCGAGTAATTAATCAGCGCGAGCTTCGCAATCAATCTGCTGCGGTGCTGCGAGAAGTAGAGGCCGGCGAAACCATCGTCGTCACGCGCAACGGAACGCCGGTCGCGGAATTGCGGCCCATTCGGCTGCGGCGCTTCGTACTCCGAGCAACGCTCTCTAAGGCCGCGGTCGGCGCACCGCGAATCGATGCCGCGCGCTTTCGTGCAGACCTCGATGCAGTGATCGACCAGCGCCTCGATGACTGAGCCGACGAAAGGATTCCTGAAGGGCCTGCTCGACACGTCGGTGATGATCGACCACGACGTAATCGATACCGCATTGTTGCCCGACGAATCCGCGATATCCGCGGTGACCCTCGCCGAGCTCGCAGCAGGTCCGCACGCCACACAAGATGCTGATGAGCGCGCTCGACGTCAAGACCGATTGCAATGGGCGGGTTCAACGTGGGATCCGCTGCCCTTCGATGCAGAAGCCGCGCGCGCATATGGCAGAATGTTCGCAGCTGCCCGAGCTGCGGGGCAGACCAGTCGCGCTCGGCTCGCGGATTTACTCATCGCTTCCATTGCCGCGGCAAACAGCTTGCCCCTCTACACGCGAAACCCTTCCGACTTTGACGCCCTCAGAGCACTCATCAAAGTGGTTCCCGTCTAAGATTGATGTGTAGATCAGCCACCTCTACGCAAATCGAGCCGCCGGAACCAAACCGCACTTCCCCAGTCCATGATTCGTCTGGCTTCGGTTCTCAAAAGAAGGATCTTTCATGAAGCATCTGATGTTGGTTGGCCTGACCCTCCTCGCGCTTCAATTCCCGCCTCCAGCCTTTTGCTGTGATTCTGGCCCACCCGCACCCAAGCGGAGTCGCAGAGCCGTCCCAGGCCGCCGAGCTGATCACGACACGACACGACTCGTCTACGTGATGCCCTGAGTCTGATCGATGTCCGCGTCTTGGATCACATCATCGTCGCCGGCGCCGATACTTTGAGCTTCTCGGAAAGGGGGCTCTGATAGGAGAGCTCGTCTCCGCTTGTTGCCTCGCCGCGCCGGTTCGGCGAGAAAGACGCCCACCATCAAGGCGCCTTGCTTACTTGACATTGCCGACCTCTTCTTTCTTGATCGCAGCACCATGCTCAGATAACAGCCAAACCACGAAAATCACAGCCCCAGCGGCCGCAAAAAAACCTCGACCACCGTTGACCAGATTCGGAAGCGCCAATGCGCCTATAAAGAGAACTGGGCCAACCAACATTTCCACGATCGAATGTAATTTCATCGGAATTATATTTACGACGCCGAGCGGCATATCGGTCAGAAGCGTCATGGTCAGATGAATGGCGGCAAGCACATAGGAAATCAGGGCAGCCGTTCCGGCGAAACCGACCAGGCTGGGCGCCAATGCAAACAGAGCGACTGTTATGTAGTCCAAAATGCCATGATTGATATGGGAGATGAGTTTCATATTTTCCTCACAGACTGAAGGGGTTGTCGTGTTGTCACTCCTAAGCGAGCACTGGGCAACAGAAAGGAATGCACGATCATGCAGGGCCCCTAGTCATTTAGCAGCCGTGTCGGTCGG
This sequence comes from uncultured Gammaproteobacteria bacterium, assembly GCA_963831765.1. Classification (GTDB taxonomy): domain Bacteria; phylum Pseudomonadota; class Gammaproteobacteria; order Steroidobacterales; family Steroidobacteraceae; genus Bog-1198. Next base: position 1,814,777 of record CAWHRH010000003.1, on the reverse strand, counting down.
CCTGCGCATGCCCCGCGCGACTACGCCAAAATATTTGGCCTTCGGCTCAACGCCGAAGAGACTGCCGAACAGCTGAAGTGGGGCCAATCTGGAAACGACCACCGGTAAGAAGGACCATGCCCTGCCGGTCCCCGCCGTTTTTTTTAACGATACTTCGGGGGTTATTCCGTCCATGCCAATCCGGATTTCACTGTTCGCGTGAGCGCGGAAGGTCATTGGCAAGCAGCCAAGCCCTTTGCACCACAACGCCGAATCGGCCCACTCCGATCACTTAAACGGTGGGCTGCATTCAGTGCCGGACTGCCGCTGAGATTGAGTCGTGGGCGACCAGGCTCCGATTGAGGCTTTGTGGCTCGTGTATCCTCAAGACCCGGTGACACGCACGGCGGGGCAACGGCAAGAGGGCGGCTTTTCTCTGACGGTTTGCGTCCGCGCTTAAGTCCCAGATACTCCGCTCGAGCGGTCATGCCCGAGAGCACAAATCCAAGAAGGATAATGCCAAACATCACATCAGAAGAGTCCATCACGCCGACCTTTCAAAGACGGGAGGTGTCTTGGGTCGTTCCCTGGTCGCGATGCTTGGGCGGCGTCCATGTCAGCTGCCTACAGCGACTTTAGGGGCATCGCGGGTCGCATTCCTCGCGCGTTCCAGCTCCAACACCTGACTTTCTAACTGTCTGATGCGATCAAGCGTGTAGTCATACGCGGTATAATCAATGAGTTGTTCCCAGCGTCGCCACGTGTTGAAGAAGCGTCGGATAGCACCGGCGCGAGTCGGCGCACCGGTGGACGCCTCGGCGGTAGGGTCTGCGTCGTTCTGTTTGTTCATGCGACTCCTTAAGTTCTCGTTCATATCGTGCTACTGCGCCCAAGTGCTTCGGTCTAGACAGCCGTCAGGCCGCCGTCGATCGGCAGTCGCTACCTGCGACGTAGCTGCTTTGGTCTGAGGCAGTATTTGGTAGCGCACGTCCTTCAGAGTTGCGACCAACCGCCATCGACCGGAAGTTCGACGCCGGTCGTGAAGGTCGCATCGAACCCGAGGAAGAGGACGGCCTTGGCGATTTCCTCCGACTTCCCCCAGCGCTTCATCGGGACCATACCGGTCATCTTCTCCCTAATCTGGGCGGCCTCGTCTTTACCGGGAAACGCTTTGCCGAGGATCGGCGTGTCGATGGGACCGGGCGTCACCGCGTTGACGCGAATCTCGCGAGGAAGCAGCTCGGCGGCGAGCGTCCGAGCGAATGATCGCAGCGCGGCCTTGGCGGCTCCGTATGTGGCGTTGCCGGGCATTCCCTTGACGTTGGCGATCGAGGTCGTGAGGACGACAGAGCCTCCCCGGTTAATTAGCGGCGCGAGCTTCTGCACCGCGAAAAGCGGTCCCTTGGCGTTCAAGTTGAACATCTCGTCGTAGACAGCCTCGGTAATGCTCTCGAGAGGCGCTCGGATGCTGAACCCGGCGCTGACGAAGAGCAGGTCGAAGGTGTCGAACTCGGCCTTCACCCGAGAGGCCAGGGCGTCGATGTCCGTCAACGAGCGTGCGTCGCTCGAAACCACGAGGGCGCCCTTTCCGAGCTCTTTCTGCGCCGATTCCAGGCCGGCCTTCGAGCGACCCGTCACCAGAACACGCGCACCCCCATCGAGGAGCATCTTCGCCGTCGCGAGCCCCATGCCGCTCGTGCCGCCGATAATCACCGCCTTTTTACCTTGGTACCGTTCCATGTGTATCTCCTCGCGAGGTTAGGGTTGCTTTGCTGATTTTGAACTGTTTGGTACGATAATAGAGACGATGGCCCGTGGTCAAGGAAGTTTTGAACTATTTATTTCAAAATGCCGTAAGACCCCGTGGACGATCATGTAACTCCGCAATCGCCTGCTGATTCGGGTTACCGGAATCAGTTCAGCCGCGCATCGGGCTCTCCTTCAGGACACCGCTCTTAAGTTGCTGCGGAAGACGACGAATTTTTCTATGTCAATCCGACGGCCCGTTTTGTTATCGGCGGACCCGACGGCGACGCGGGTATGACAGGCGAGAAATCGACGCCAGAGACCTTGACGACGGCCTGCCACGCGGCTTCCTGGTTGGCGCGATCGTGGAGGTGTGGCTGGCGCTGCGCCTCAATTGGGCCTGAGAACTTCCCTTGAGCCGAGGCGAAGAATTGCCCTGAGACGTCGGTTCCGAACTTCGACGCCTGGAGGTAGCGACGGGCCGCGGTCTCCGGCGTCTGATTCATGCCGGGAATGAGGTTCACGATTGGGATAAACAGATACTTCAACAACGGGCCAGCGCTTCGCACCACCTTGGTGGCGGTCGCCCCACCGGGCGAGACAGCGTACACGGCCATGCCGGAGGGTAGCCGGCGCGCCAGCGCCGCGACCCACCAAGCGATAATGAGCTTCGCGTCGGCATACGCATTGTTGGGCACGTACTTCACGTTCGGCCCGTTGCGCATCAGGGCTTCCACAGCGGCGGTTCGGTCACCCTGGTGGTATTTGGCCGCGAAGGCTGGCACGTCGGTGTACTTGAACATGGGGACGCCCCCTCGGGCAGGTTCCGCGCCGGCAATAACGATCCGCGCGTTGGGGCTCAGCAGGTTGGCGCGAAGCAACCCGACAGTCAGTTGATGATGGCCGATCAGCGGGGCCTGAGACGCCTCGATGCCCGAAGCAGTGAGTGCGCGCTTCTTGAATGGAACCAGCCCTGCATTGAGCAGTAGGAAATCGATCGGCCGACCTCGCTTGACGAGCTCGGCGAGCGCGGACTGAACGCTGGACGGCGTGTCCAGATCCAGCTCCAGCGGCGTGAAAACCTGTGTCTGTTGTCTCAGCCGCGAGTTGAGCGGCCGTCTCTTGAACCCGGGCCAGGCTGCGCCCGGTGACGATGATCTGGCGGTAGCCCTCGACGGCGAGCAAGCGGGCTGCCGCATGACCGAGCCCGGAGGTGGTGCCGGTGACGAGCGCGATCGAATGTTCCATGGGCGTCTCCGTGGTGAAGGGTGAAGGCCGAGTCGTGAGGCCCCGCGAGGCCAGAGCCGGCTTGCTAATTTCGAACTATTCAGTTATATATTCGTGCGATGGCCATTGTCAATGAGTTTTGAACCAAATGATTCAAAATACCGCTAGGCCGCCGGGTCGACCGCGCAGCTTCGACGAGACGGGGGCGCTGGAAAAGGCGACTCAGGTGTTCTGGTCGAAAGGCTACGACGGAGTGACGATTGACGATCTCGTCGCCGGGATGGGTGTGGGACGGCCGAGCCTGTATGCCATCTTTGGGGACAAGCGGGCGATATTCTTGCGCGTCCTTAGGGCGTACGCAGAACGGAAGGGCGCATCAGCCGCGAAAGCACTCCTCTCGCCACAGAGTCTTCGCGACTCGATCGCGGGCTTTCTGAGGTACGCCGTCGAAAGTGCGACCGAGAAAGGGTCCGCCCGGGGCTGCCTTATGATGTGCGTCGCGCCGCTTGTGAACGACGCTGAGGTTCAGCGGTTCCTGCAGAGCACGGTCGCGGGCGGCGCGGCGCTGGTGGAGCGCCGTTTCCGGGACGGGATCAGTGCGGGAGACATCCCGCCTGACTTTCCGGTAGCCGTGCGCGCGACCCAAGTCACGGATTTTGCTCGTGGCCTGACCATGCGTGCGCGGATAGGCACGCCGCGCAAGACGCTCCTCAAAGATGCTGAGGAAGCGGCCGACTTGGTGCTCCTGCCGCGGCGCGTCTGACGGTTATCGGAAACAATTCAAAACTAGTTCTCTCCGAGCGTGGACCTGCATGGATGCACCTTCTCGGCGGCGCAATTGTCATTCCGAAGCGCGTCCCCGAGTATGAGGAGATCAAAAATGCAGTCTCCGCGTGGATGGCGAATTCGTAAGCATGAATCTCTTTAAGCAGGCTAGCAGGTCACTCCAGGGGCACATAGTTCTATCTGAACTTCTCTTCTCCCAGCCTCTGTTGGTCTTTCTATTACAGAGCCACTCCGAGGGCTCACTCACCATCGAATGGGCAATGTATCTCGCCATAGTCTGTGGCGCCTTCGGAGTGCTTGGAGCCGCGGGCTTTTGGTATGCAGAGTCATTGCCCTTGATTAAAGGGCGACAGGACGACCGGCGGCAAAACCAAAAGCGGGACGCATAGGCGAAAAGCGCACCCGCCGCCCGGCGTCTCCACCCAACGACCTCTTGAGCGAACGTCAAAATTCGCTTATATTTCTGATAAAAACCATAATGTAATCAATAGTTTACTTTGCACAATAAGTCTTATGTTAAATAAGAACCAGCGTCGTCCAGCCATGCGCGCCTGGACAAAAACTATCCAAACCGAATACACTTCTGCCATATGAGTAATACAGTGACTGTCAGGCTCCCCGAAGACCTCGCGGCCTGGCTAAAAGAGAGCGCCCGCCGCCGCGGCTTGTCTCAAAGCCAAATCATCAAGGACCACCTCGAGAAGGCACGCGACGGCGCGCCCAGCCGGGCGTTCATGTCACTGGCCGGCACAGTTGACGGGCCGAAGGACCTCTCCCAGCGCAAGGGATTCAAGCGCTCGTGATCGGCATTGCCGATACCGGCTTCCTCGTTGCCTTCGCAAACCGCAAAGACAAGTTTCACGATTGGGCGCTGGCAATCGCCGAGGATATCACGGAGCCCCTTTTGACTTGCGAAGCCGTCCTTGCCGAAACCGCCTTCCACCTGCAAAGCGTTCCGATCAGCCTTGCGATGATCCGCACCGGTCTCATCACCTTAGACTTCGATTGCAGCGAACACTTGGTACAACTCGACGCTCTGGCCAAGCGGTATGCAGATCGAGAGCCCGACCTGGCTGATCTATGTCTGATCAGAATGAGCGAGCTGCACCCGCGCCACAGCGTCGTCACCACCGACCAATCAGATTTTCTCGTCTACAGAAGAAACAAACGCGACACAATCCCCGTGATTTGCCCGCCCGCGACCAAGTAAAATCGTACTCACCGACAACACGATTAAAACGATGCCCGCTTTGGCGTTTGAATGAGCTGAGTTGCTCTCGGTGCTCCTCTCACGGTCAGTCGAAAATTCGCGCGCCACCGGCGCTGAGCGGCTCCCTCGCGTCCTTCTTTTCGCAATCAAGCTGACTGCGCACAGTACCCGCTCCGGGTCACTCTCGGCCACACGCGGCTACATCGCTTACCGACACGTTTAACGGTATCAGCAATCCGAGCTTTTCCTACGACGCCAATGGGAACATGACCAATCGTGCGAGCATGAGCCAAAATGTTTGGTGAACGAGCTACAACTACCCGGCAGAGATTTCCGCTAGTGATGCCAACGGAACCGAAGAAGTCCAATTGTTCTATGGTCCCGATCGTTAGCGCTGGAAGCAGATCTACACGGGTTCTCCTGTAGAGACCACCTACGCCCCAATGTTTACGCCGACGAAGGCCAGACATTCTCAAGCAGCTGCGCTTTATTTGGACAAAAATATCAGCGGGCGAGTTGCGCTAGCACGCCCTGCATCAGTGACAATCGCCACTGGCTCGCCACCTTCAACGCGCCTACATAGTTCCTGTATGCCTTCATTCTTATCGGTCATGCAGTTCAACGGCTCCGTATAAGCCAGCAGAAACGTTATCGCATTGTGCTCCAAAAAATACGGGAAACTCAAAACGGGAACATTCAAAAAGTGATCCAAAAAATGAGCCGACCCAAATACGACAATCGAACGGTGACAAAGACTGGTAGCGGCATCGGATGCCACCAATTCGGCAAAATGGCGGCTTCTTTCCTGAACTCCAATTGCCGCCTCGTGTTTCGCCGTAGAGCTCATCGCGTTATCGATCCTAACGCTTCGCACCTGGTGGCCCAGCGGAGAAGAGAAGTCTATGTCACCGGCCCGAATCCTAAATCCGAATGTTCGAGCCCGAGATAGCAGGCTTTCGTTCAAGATTTCAATTTCGTTATTGAATCCGAGGCCCGCCGTTTTTAGCCGCGGCCTGATTTTATACAGGGCCGAAACAATTCGGCTGAAGTCAGGTGCCGCCGCTTGTTCGTATCGGTCCAGGGCCGGTTGCATTCGCCGATCAATTTCGAGATAGAGGCAGTCGAAAGTCCGATCAATCTCTTTATAAATCGTTAAGACATCCGCGACGTTTTTGCGAATATCGGCATTCCGATGGTCTACATCTGCAATCGCGATAACTCGGGCCGAGGAGTCGTAGGTTAAGCGAATCGCGTCTGCGACGGGGTAAACTAGATCGTTGGCCCTCAGGCTCATTGCCGGAAAAAGGAAAGCGAGCGCCAAAAAACAAGAAATCGCTCTAGCTTGATTCGGAAACATTTCTTTACCATAACAAATCAGCGCATCGAGCCGGAGCTGGGCGTCGGATGCCGAGTAACAAAGGGATCAGTCGATGAGGCCGGCCGGGCGTGAGAACTGGCTCGCGCTCAATGCTCAACCGACTCAACCGTATGAGTCGGAGGGCCCTCTGATCCCAAGCCAGGTCTCGCTAAAGATCCGAAGCCGGTCCGCGAGAAGTGGCTCGATCAATGGTTTTTGATGGTGGAGCCTCCCAACATCGGGCCCCCGCTGGATATCTCGACCGCGCCGCTGGCCGTTACTTGCGCCTCATAGTTCCAATCTTTGTCGCCATCTCCACCGCCGTGATAACGCAACATGATCTTCCTTCTTGTTGCGCTAAGCGTCAGCTTGCCGAACGGACACCGGTCAGTGGACGGATCCAGCGCGAAGGTGAACGGTGCGGAGTCATGCGCTTTCTCCCAATAAATTACCGTTTCTCGTTTGTGGACTGTTAGGTAGTTGGGATCCAACCCCACGTCAGAGCCGGGGAATGCGGGGTATGTGACGAATATCGTCTTCGGTTCGGCAGCCGGAGCTTTTTTGGGCGCTTTCTTTTTCTGTCGTGCCTTCTTGGCAGCAGGCTTTCCACGTTTTACGGGACTTTTCTTTTTAGCGGGTTGTTTCTTTCTGCTTGCCATGGCCGCCTTCCTATTGTTTAGACGTGGGATGCCTCACGCAGGCGGCGCCACGAGCAATACGCCGTACCCTCAGGCTACGGCATTTGAAAACCCGCGGTCAACTCGGACCCGTCGCCACCACATCGTTGCGCGGCCGCCTTCAGTGGGTAACTCTGCCTTTTAGAGACCACCAGAGTGTCGAAATCGCGCGTCTTATAACCCATTGAAGCGAGCTGATCCAGTGCCGGGCGCGCGCCATCGGTATCGTCAAGTAGCAGCAGCGCGCTTGCCCACGTGGCAATGAAGTTCGGGTCCGCACCAACCTGCGCAGATGTCGCCATCGCATCGCGTGCCCGCATCCATTGCCCGCGTGCCGTCGCCTCATCGTGGCGCTGCGCCGCGACTTCGCCACTGACAATTTGCGCCTGTGACTCAAGCAAGCGCAGGCTGCGGTCTTCCGGGCTCTTGGCGCGGTCGCCTGCGATGGTGCTCAGCGCGGTATCGAGCAGAGGTTCCGCCTGAATAAGGTCTCCGCGGGCAAGGGAAAGACGGGCTAACTCAACCTGGGTAATCGCGAGTTCTCGCCGCCAGGTCGCATTTGTTTTGTCGGTCGCCACCAGTTCCATGAGAATGCGCAGCGCCTCGCGGTCGCGAGCCGCTGACTCCTCGAAACGACTTTGACTGCGCAGGAGACTGCCAAGCAGGCGGCTGTACTCGGCAAGCTCTTCGCGCCAGTCCGTGTACGTGCCATCGTACGCCACCAGCGCCCGCGCGGTGTTGACTGCCTCACTGACGTAATGAACCGAGGCATCGTCGGCCCCGCAGAGCGCCAGCGCCCGGCCGAGAATTGCGTCGCTAAGGACCAGGTCTTCCTGGGCGGAGCGGTCGCCTGGACTGCGTGTCGACAACTGCCCGCGAATTTGCCGCACATGGCGATAGGCCGAGATGGCTTGGGTCAACTGTCCCTGCTCCAGCGCGAGCTTACCGAGACTGTCATATGCATCGGCGAGTTCGGGTTGCCATCGGACATCGCCAGCCTGGCGCGACGTCAGAGTTTTAAAAGTCTTGAGCACCTTTTCATAGAGTGCCTTCGCCCCGGAGAGATCCCCGCGCGCCTCGAGCACTCGTCCTGCGTTGGTGCGGGCCGACGCGAGAGACACCAACCTGGCATCCGGCGCTCCTGCGATCGTAGTCTGTTCCAGCAAGGCTATGGCTTGCTGAAAGTTCTCGAGCGCATGCGTAAAGTCGCCCTGATACCAGTAGGTGCGGCCGATGAAATTCAGCGTCCTCGCATAGGCCGCTTCGCGCTCGGGATCGCCCGGTGCGCGTCGCAGAAGCTCCGCGGCAAGCAAAGAGGCTGCGCGGTGGGACTCGAGCGCGGCAGGCAGATTGCCCTGGTCCGAGCGTACCTGGCCAATATTCAGCAACGCATCCACGCGCAAGGCGAGCGCCTGGTCGGTTACGTCCCTGGTTGGCAAACTGAGGAAGTACGCCATCGCTTGATCATTCACCGACTCGAGAATGTCGAGACGTTGAACCTGCCGCAGCTTGTCATTCAAGTCACCGAGCATGAAGGCGATCAGTGCCTCCGCTGACTTCTGCCTCCGCTCGGCAGCCTGGCGCGCGATCATCGCATCGACCGCTAGACCCGCCGTGATCAGCATTGCGATGAGCGATAGCGCTGTGACTGTGACCAGGCGCTGTACGTTCCGCTGATGTTCGCGTTGTTTCAGGGCGTCGAAGCCGACGCCGAGTATGCCGGCGATGAGTTTCAGCTTGGCATTGCTTTTGCTGTCCTTGCCAGCGCGTGCATCGGCGGCCAGGGGCGCGGCGAGATCCGGGGTCGGCTGTCCGTCCGGGTCGAACTTGAACCGTAATGCCGGCGCAAAACATTCCGCGGCTTCGTGGCCAGGATGAGTGCTCGCCTGAGGCTCGCCTCCGACGATTAGACAAAAGATACGATCGGCTTTCTCGAGGCGTTTGAAGGTACTGACTTCCTCATTGACGTAGCGCGAGGTGGCCGAATGACTCGAACAGATGACGATCAGGTTGGCAGATTGACTCAGTGCCTCGTTAATTTCTTGGCTCAGGTCAGCCGCGCTCGGCAACTCGGAGCGATCGCGAAAGATCGGTGCCAATCGACGGGGAATCACGCCGATCGCGGTTTCCGTCCCCACTAGCCGACGGGGCACGCGATAGGTCTCTAGGGCCTTGTGCAGCCATTTTGCCCAGTCCTCGTCTTGGTGGCTGTAAGCGATGAATGCACGATATCTGAATTCCGCAAGCGCGGGAGAGACAGCCATCGCGGTAATCACTCCGGTTTAGATTAAATGGCGCCGCTGGGCGAAAGCTTAGCAGAAACGAAGATTCGTGCTGAGCGACGCCTGTTTGAGCACCGCGTCACTCGCGAGCATTCCATTGTTGGCAGCCGACGCCGCAGCCCAACTCGACGGGCACCGATGTGGGGGAATGGGTGATGCGCACCGCCAACATAGCGGATCCGGCCAGCTGGCGCGCATGGGACGGATCTGGATACAACCAGGCCTTCGCCAACCCCTACACCGCGAGCACAGCGCCGGCAGGATGCAAAGTGATTCTGCCCGGTGTGCTGGTCGAGAGCGTCACGTACAACTCGTATCTCGGGAATTACATCGCGATTGGCGGCTACTGCGGTGATTGGTACGCCCTGTCCAGCGACCTGGTTAATTGGACACCCGTCGTTCATTTCGACACTACCTATGTCGGGCCAGGACTCGGAGCGAATCCGTGCCCGCCGCCGGCGGGGCAGTTCCCGGAAGCCTATCCCGATTCGGAGCGATCGGCGAATTCTATTTCCCCATGGAGCTCGATGGGAAAAAGATAGAGACGACTTTGGCGACCGGCAACAAGTTCACTACCCTGTCTACGGAAGTGACCAAGCGACTCTATGCCTTCGACGCCAGTTCGCCCGACATTGAATCCGAAACTGATACCTCAGGTTATACGACTTCGCACTACCGCGCCATGAAACTGAGCGCTCAAGGGCTCGACGTGATCAATGCCAACATCAAACTTCTGGAGCCGCCGGGCCTTGGTTGCGTGCTCACCAATCGGTCTGGCGTGGCGGCATACGATGGGTGCTATGGCAGACACCCTTTGCAATTGGGCCTTAGCGTCCTGTCAAAATTACACGTGTACATCGCCACCAAGGAAAAGGTCCTGTACTTCACACCGGCCGTGGTCGCAGATGCATCCCAATCGCCGACTGCGGAAACGACATCGAGCCCTTAAGCTTCCGTGATATCGAAATCTGGGAAATGTCATTACCCCACGGATTCGGCAGCTTCTTCTCCTCACCTACGCCTGCTTAGGCCCGATCATAAACCAGCCTAAATGCACCGCGGAAAGCTGGCCTTCGGCCCCTCTGGATTGTCCAATAGCGGCTCGACCCCACCCCACCTCGCGACGGCATAGAATAGACCAACAATAAGCGTTAGCCGGGCCGAGTCCCGGGCATAGGGTGGGGTCTCACTTGCACGACATCTTCCTGTCGTACGGCCACGACGATCTTCAGACTGCCAGCCGGTTTGCGGAAGGATTTGAGCGCGAGGGATTGACGGTCTGGTGGGACACCTCGCTGCGCTCCGGTGAGGCATTCGATGCAGCTATCGAAAGCGCGCTGAGAAGCGCCAAGGCCGTCGTTGTCCTGTGGTCGAGAACCTCGGTGCAATCGCGCTGGGTACGTGCCGAGGCGACACTGGCCGACCGCAACCGAACGCTGGTTCCGGCGATGATCGAGCGCTGCGACCGACCGATCATGTTTGAGCTGATGCATACGGCGGATCTGACGCGCTGGAGTGGCGATGCGTCTGACCGAACGTGGCAGGCTTTTCTGGCCGATGTGCGGCGGATCGTGGGCGCGGGCGGCGCAGAGCCCATTCGGCCGATTGCAGAGCGCCCCACAGTTGCGAGCAGTCGACCGTCGTCCGCGGACAATCGTCCTTCGCTCGCTATCCTACCCTTCACCAACCGTTCGGGCGAACGAGCGGACGACGTGTTTGCTGATGGCATGGTGGAGGACGTCATTGGAGCGTTGTCGTTGAGCGGCCGGATCAAGGTGATCGCGCAGAGCGCCACGATTGTCTATCGCAAAAACGTCAGCGACCTGCGCACCATCGGCCGGGAATTAGGTGTGCGTTACCTGCTCGAAGGCAATGTGCGGCGGGTGGGTACCACTCTGCGCGTCACGGCGCAGCTCGTCGAAGCGAACACCGGGGCGATCCTTTGGTTGCAGAAGTTCGACCGTCCGCTGACTGAACTGGCCGACCTTCAGGAACAGCTGGTCGTGGAGGTGGCCGGCCATCTCGGTGTACAAGTGGAGCGCGTCGAAATGGAAAAGGCGCTCATGAAACCCGGCAACCTCACGGCCTGGGAAGCAGTCATGCGCGCGATAGCTACTTTTGCAAACGATGTGGGCTTCCAGGCGGGCGAGAGATCCATCGCTGAAGCGCGCCAGGCGGTTTCGATCGAGCCGGATTACGCGCTCGGCCACGCAATACTCGCGAGCGCGCTTGCGCACTCCTACATGGCAGGCGGCGGTAGAGAGCCGGCGACAGCACGCGAGGGACTCGCCCATGCCGAACGGGCGTTGTTGCTCGCACCGAATGATCCGATGGTCTTGAGTGCAGTTGCCCTTGCCATGGGCTACTGCGGCGTGTGGCGCGACGCCCTGACGTATGCGCAACGCTCGGTCGACTTGAATCCAAACAGTGCAACGGGCCGCGGCGTATTGGCCATCATGTGTATCCGGTTTAACAAACCAGATGACGCGATCATGCATCTCCAAACCGTGGAAAGCCTGGCGCCTCGCGGCCCCTCGAATTTCCTGGGCGTGGGTGCACGTGGGCTCGCTCATTTTCAGGCGGGCCGGTATGAGGAGGCGCTGCAGGCCGCGGAGCAAGCGCTCTTGGACCACCCCAATTTCAACTATGCGCTGAAGGACAGCGCTGTATATCTAGCCAAGCTGGGGCGGCGGGAGGAGGCGCGCGCGGCGGTATGCCGTCTGCGCGCAGCGAATCTGGCTATCACGTTGGACGACGTTGAAAGGGCGAATACGGCGAGCTTTTGTCCGCCGGAGATGGCGGCAGACATGAACGCGACCTTCCGTAAAGTGTGGTTGGAAACGCCGATGGGGGCGCCATCGTCGGCATGAACGAGGTCCAGACATCTTCCGATCCAAGACTTGCAGCGGACTTTTGATGAGGGATCGGCCAGCCTCGTTTCTGCTCGTGAAGCGGAGGCCGCGACTCCTCGATGACGCGGCATGCATGGGCCTCCTCTCACGATGATCGTCCATGAAGAAGAGAACTCAAAGCTCGAAGAGATCGCCTCGAACCACCAAGCCCGTAATTCTGGATGTCTTCACACAGCAGCAGATGGCATCTGCCTTCTCCGCCAGACTCTCCGCGCAGCTTATGTTAAGTCTGCAAAATCCTTCCTCGGCCTCTTGACGTTTCGTTCGTAAGGTCTATCATTTCAGTAAGGACTGAAATAACGGACATTACATATGCGACTCACACCGGTTATGCAGCGCTACATCGTTCACTGGGGAGAGATGGGCAGCCGCTGGGGAATGAACCGCTCCGTGGCCCAAATCCACGCTCTTCTGTATCTAGCAGCTGAGGGCCTGCACGCCGATGAGATCGCCGAGACTTTAGGCATCGCCCGCTCCAACGTCAGCGTCGGTATCAAAGAATTGATGGCTTGGGAGCTCGTGCAAGTCACTCATTCTTTGGGAGATCGACGCGATTTCTTCATCGCCCAGCATGATCCCTGGGAAGTTATCCGCATCATCATCGAGGGCCGCAAGCGTCGTGAGATCGATCCCACCGTCACCGTACTGCGTGAGTGCGTCGAGCTGCTAAAGACCGAGACCGAGACCCCTGCTAACGTCCGTGAAAGACTGACCGGCCAACTGGAATTCTTGGAAACCGTCACGAGCTGGTACGACTCGATCAAGACGCTGCCGCGCAAGACGCTCCTCAAGATGATGCGGCTCGGCCACCGAATCGCCAAGGTCATCGGCGCATGAGGCAAAACAATGAACGCCATCACCGCTTCCCTCGGTTCACTCGCCCCAACTGATCAGAAACATGCCGGCTTGCAAACCGTCCTGGGTGAATCGGCGTGGGCACGTCTGCCCGAAGCAGTGCGCGTTCGCTTTGCCGAGCCGGCCGTTGCCGTCGACTATGTAGGTAAATTCGAGGTTGTACGCGCAAGCTGCTTGGGCCGCCTCCTGGCATTCGCCTGCCTCTTGCTCGGCACCCCGGTCGTGCCTCGCACCGGTCTTCACGTCCCCGCGATCGTCCACGTTTCCCCCAGCTCAAATGGGGTTGCCTGGAACCGCGAGTATCGCTGGCCCAACACCGGCCCGTGCATGGTGCGTTCCACCAAAGTGATTGATGCCCGCGGCCAACTGGTTGAGCGTCTTCCCGCGCGCCTGTGCATGCCGTTACATGTCTTTGAGCAACGCGGCATTCTTCACTTTGTCAGCCGTGGTTATTACTTCGATGTCGGCGGCCACTTCAAGGTGCCGCTCCCGAGTCTGCTCTCCCCTGGCACGACTCATGTTGAACACATCGATGAATCGGGCGGATGGTTTCGCTTCACCATGACGGTCACGCATCCCATTTTCGGCGAATTGTTCTATCAGACCGGCCGATTCAAGGCCGCGGGAGAACTGACATGACCCTTCTGTTCACCCTCTTAGCGGTTCAAGCGCTGCTTGGCGGATTCGACAACCTGTGGCATCACGAAATCACCGAACAGCTTCCCAGCAAACGTGAGGCCGCCCCCGAGCTCGCTCTGCATGCCGCACGAGAATTTCTCTACTCGTTCCTATTTTTTGCGCTCGCCTGGTATGAGTGGCTCGGCACTTGGGCGGTGCTGATAGGCGCGGTGTTCATAGCGGAAGTGGTCATTACGCTTGCCGACTTCCTCATCGAAGATCGAACCCGACGCCTGCCGCAACTGGAACGCATCCTGCACACCGTACTCGCCATGACCGTCGGTGCGGTGCTGATTACGCTTGCGCCCATTCTCCTAAAATGGGGCGCCGAATCGACCGGTGTTCGCTTCATGACGCACGGCCTCGTGTCGTGGGGCTTCACCATCGTTTCGGTCGGTGTTCTGGCCTGGTCGGTGCGCAACACACTGGCGGTACTTCGGCATCGCCGCCCGCCGGAATGGGTGCGCGAGCCTCTGCAGACTCATGCGCCATCGGGGCGCACAATTCTCATCACCGGAGCGACCGGCTTCATCGGCGGTCATCTTGTTCGGCGCCTTAGCGCGCGTGGCGATGCCATTATCGTTCTGACCCGCAATCCCCAACGAGCACTTGACCGCTTCGGCCCGCATGTCCGCATTGTCACCGACTTACAGGCCTTGCCCACGAGCACCCCCCTTGATGCCATCGTGAACCTTGCCGGCGCCGCGATTTTAGGATTTCCGTGGACGCAAAGTCGGCGCAGCGCACTCGTGGATAGTCGCATCAAGACGACCCGAGCAATCACTGACCTTTGCGCTCGCCTTGATCGGCAGCCACGCGTGCTGGTGAGCGCCAGCGCCATCGGCTATTACGGCATTCGAGGTGACGAGGCTCTTGACGAACGCGCCTCCCCGCAGCCCATCTTTCAGTCAGAACTGTGCCAAGATTGGGAAGCCGCCGCGCAGGCAGCCTCGAGTCTCGGTGTGCGTGTGGTGTCCTTGAGACTCGGCCTCGTTCTTGGCCGTGACGGTGGCGCTCTTCCCTCCCTGGCGTTTCCGGTGCAAATGGCAATGGGCGCCACGCTGGGCACCGGACGCCAGTGGACGTCCTGGATTCACCTCGAGGATGCGCTTCGCTTGTTTGAATTCTCTCTCAATACCCCGACGCTGCGCGGCCCAGTCAATGCGGTCGCGCCTTCAGCGGTAACCCATGCACAGTTCCAGCGCGAACTAGCGCGAACACTTCACCGACCCATCTGGCTGCGCATCCCTTCGATAGCTTTGCGCGCAACGTTGGGCGAAATGGCTCAGTTGCTTCTCGACGGCCAACGAGTGCTGCCCACACGCGCAATTGCTGCCGGATTTGAATTTCACTATCCGCACCTGGCCCCTTCGCTGCGACATTTGCTGGGCACATCGCTTAAGTCCGTTGCTCCAAAGCAGTCCGTCTATTACAACGGTGCTTGCCCAGTGTGCCGGACCGAAATGAACCACTACGCTCGGCGCTGCGCGGCTGCGGCGGCTCCTGTAACCTTTGTCGACTCATCAATTCGAGGCAATGACCTCGCCGAATACGGACTTCGCTGGGAACACCTCGAACGCCGAGTCTACGTCAAGACAGCGAACGGACAGGTCCAAAGCGGCGTCGCTGCACTCACCAGCCTCTGGTTCCAAACCCCAGGCTATCGGTGGCTCGCCACGCTGGTGAACCGGCCCCTGATACGTCCGATTGCAAATCTATTGTATGAACACATCGCCGTTCCCATGCTGACGTCGGGAATCTGGCGCCGTCCGCAATCCGCCAGCCGCGGCCGGATCTTGGGCTCGTGAGAAATCGCCAGAGCGCGTTCGCGCCCGTTTCCACCGCGTCGCCGCGGACACGGCCCCGTGGCCTGCGGCCGCCAAAGCCTTGATCTCGCCCGAACCGGTTCAGCTATTTACGAATCCAGTCAGTTTGACGGTGCGCTCACCAGTCCGATGAGCGACGCCCGATCGATCGAACGTTTGGAAAGCAACTCAATGAGAGTGCTCGCCTTCTCGTCATTGAGCAGCGAGATCTCGGCGGTGGGCAACGCCCATATCGTAAACTCGTAATGATGCACGCCGGTACCCTTCGGCGGACAAGGACCGGCATAGGCCGCATCGCCGAAGTTGCTCACGATGGCCTTTGCATGGCCCGGCAGCGACGTTGCACCGCGCGGCAATGAACTCGTCGTAGCGGGCAAATTGACAACAATCCAGTGGGACCATTGGGCCGGCCTGACATCGACGTCAATCATCGTGAGCACAAAGCTCATTGTGCCGCCAGGCGCAGCGCTCCAAGAAAGAGCGGGAGAGATGTTCTCGCCGCCACATCGGGGATAGATGTGCGCCGCAGGGATGACTGTGCCCGGCTGGATGTCAGTACTGGTTAAGCTCAGCGCCTCGGTCGCGGTGCCGGTCAGAAGAGTGAGCAGCAGTGATACGCCCGCGGCCGGCTTAATCATAACCGATCTCCGAAAATCATCCTGATTCAGGGGCACTCTGCAGCACAACGCGCAAGCAATGCAAGTTCGACCTCTAGTATCAGCACTTCGCGCTCCGACATTTCTCATTCACCGTTTCAGATACTCGCCGACTTCTGCGGCGGCGCGCGCGCCGCTGCGCAGCGCGCCCTCGATGTAGCCTGCCCAGATGGGTGAGCTTTCGGTGCCGGCAAAGAAGATTCGTCCGACGGGCTCGCGCAGTGTGGGTCCGAATTGAGTCAGCGCGCCGGGCCCGAGAGTACCGGTGTAGCAGCCGAGGCTGTAGCGCTCTTGGGTCCAATTTTTCTCAACGTACTCGAGAGGTGCGCGGGCTTCGGCGCCGAATGCCGCGGTAAGACAGCGAACGACCTCGGCGCGACGTTGCTCGGTGGTGCGCGCGCTCCACTCAACGGAATTCCTGGCGTCGAAGAAACCTGCGAGAATGCCGGCACGGGTCTCTGGGGGCGTAACGTCGAATGCTGGCCCAAAGGCCGCCGTGTCGCTGCTGAAGAGTCCACTGAATCCCTGCGTGCGCCAAAATGGCGTGGCGTATGCAATCCAGACCTTGATTGCAGATCCCATCGGCATCCGTTGCGTGAGCGCATCGCGCTTAGCGGGCAGCAAGGGAGAATAGTTGATCCGACCTGCCAGAGCCGGCGCGATGGCGATAATCAGAGCCTTGGCCCGGAAGGATGCGTCGGGACACGTCACCTTGACCCCTTCGGCATCTTGGTCGATGTCGGTCACGGGCGAATGGAGAATCACGCGCTCGCCGAGTTGGTCGGCCATGCGTTGCGACAATTGGTGAACTCCGCCCACGAATAGCCGTTGCTGCGCGCCCTTACGAACCGTGGTGAGCTCCTCGAGATTCCCTCCGGATCGCAGGTAGAACAGGCAGAAGAGGAAGGAAAGATCGCCAGGTTCGGCACAAAACACCGCTCGAATGAGGGAAACCATGAAGGACATCGCACCCTCGGTATGCGTGTGTTCGTCGAGCCAGGTTTGCAAGGTCATGGCGTCAAAGGCTTCGGCCTTGGGATGTGTCCAGGGGCTGTCCGGGTTGATCGAATCGCTCAACGCGGTCAAACGGTAGACCACTTGCGCGACGTCGAGCTTTACGGGAAGCGAGAGAAGGGCGCCATAGTCCTCCCCTTCCGAGGAGTGCCACTTGCCGTTCAATTCGATGGCACTTTTACCCGTGAGGTACTGCGGATAGGTTTTGACGCCGTATTCGCGCGCCAATGCGTCGAGCGCTGTCTGGGTCGGCCCCACCCACATCCCGCCGAGATCGATCGTCAAGCCAGCGATCGATCCGGGACAAGTGCGTCCGCCGACACGGTCACGCGCCTCGACCACCAACGGCTCCAAGCCCGCCGCGCGCAACGCCTTGGCCGCAGCCAGTCCCGCAAAACCCGCCCCGACGACAATGACATCAGCGGTGCGAGTGGGATCCGGTCGCTGAATCGCGGAAGCGATCCTCGGCGCCGCCGCGATTCCGATCAGTCCTTGCAGTGCGCTGCGTCTATCCATCTCTGCGCATGAGCCACCTAAGACCGTCGCTCTTTAGAATTCCAGCAGGTCACCACTCCAGGCCTGCTGAGAAACGTACACCGATTGGCGCTGCTCCAAGCGAGATAGATCCCAGCCGAGGTACCAATAGTATACCCAAGAGGCGTTCGAGCGACGTTAACTGCCGCCTAGATGCTCATCTTGATCTTGAACAATCGGGCTTGCCGACGGGAAATCTCTACCTCGGGACCGTCGCGAAGTTGCGCGTGCAGGCGCCCATTTACGCCGAGCTCCACATTCTCGATAAAATCCAAATTGATAATCTGTCGGCGATTGGCCCGAAAGAAACGATTCGGGTCGAGCCGGCGCTCGAGCGCTGCGAGCGCACGCCCCAGCAGGGGCTGGGTCTTGCCCCACGACAACCGAATGTAATTGCCCTCAGAGCTCAGTAGACGGACTTCTCGGAGCGGCACAAACCAACAACGTGCGCCATCCCGGACAAAAATCTGCTCGAGCGCATCATCGGGCCGCCGCACTCGCTCCGCCTGGGCGCTCTTGACTCGACTCAGCGCCTCGGCGAGCCGTGCGGGGTCAATCGGCTTGAGCAGATAGTCGAGCGCGTCGACCTCGAACGCCCGTACTGCATGTTCGTCGTGCGCGGTGGTGAAGATAACGGCCGGCACATGCTCCAGTCGGGTCAGCAAATCGAAGCCGGAGCCGCCAGGCATTTGAATATCCAGGAAGAGCAACTCCGGTGCCAGCGATTCAGCCAAATGGGCCGCCTGGTCAACATTGCCGGCCTCGCCGACAATCTCTATCCAGGAGAAATCGGCCAGTAAGCGACGCAGTTCGCGACGGGCCGGCGGCTCGTCATCGATGATCATCGCCTTCATTGTTGCTGAGGAAGACGCAAGCGGGCTGTCGCGACAGCGGGTTTCGACAGATCGAGGTCGAGACTGGCGCGGGTACCGAACAACAATCTCAACCGATCCTGGGCATTGCGCAAGCCGACACCTTCACCCTTAGCAGGGTTCGTCCCGGGCGGCCGCGGATTTTCGATCTCCACACTCAGCATGTCGCTTTCCAGTCGAGCGGATATCTTAAGCAGCCCTCCGGAGGGCATCTCGGCAATGCCGTGCTTTATGGCATTCTCAACCAGCGTCTGCAGCAGCATAACCGGTATGGTGACGTTCGCGACATCGGCAGGAATATCCGTCTCAACGCGCAGCCTATCCTCGAAGCGCATCGATTCCAGTTCCAGGTAGTCGGTGACAATATCCAGTTCTTGCGCGACCGTAACCAGTTCGTCCTGCCGGGAACGTAGGGTATAACGCAACGTATTGGCGAGCCGCGTCACGGCGCTTTGCGCGCGTGAGGGATTGTCGGCAATGAGCGAGCGCACGGTATTGAGGGCATTGAACAAAAAGTGAGGATTGAGCTGAGATTTTAGCAGCCGCAGTTCCGCGAGTTGCAGTGCCCTAGCGAGTTCCGATTGTCTGAATCGCGCCGACCGGTGTTCTCGCACCGCAATCGCGGCAAAGTAAATCATCTGCCAGACCAGGAACACAGCGGACCAATTGACGATCTCCAGGGCGATCGCGACGGGCAGCGCCAATTCGAATCGCAAATCCGAACTCATCCCCTCGAGGAACTCATTCGGATTCTGCAGCAACGCCACATCGGTGAATTGCGTCAGGATGCCCAGCGGAATGCCGCACGCGAACGAGGCAACGAGGATCCGCCAGGCCAGTTTGCGGATACGCAGCGCGCGCCATTGACGGCGCCGCACGTAGTCACGCAGCAAATGAGAAAGACCAAATCCCAGGGCGTCGACAAACAGCAATTGCAGCCCGAAGTGCATCCAGGGAAGATGCATTACCGTGATGCCGCCAAGGAAGCGCGACAGGCTATACACTCCCCAACCCGTCAGCTGAAATGCCCAATAGGCCAGCTGCGATTGCGGTGTCGAGAGCGGTCGTTCGGCGTCATGCATGTGGGCGATAGATTATACGGCGCCCGGCACGACACGACCGAACCGTGGCGAACGGTCGAAACGCAGCCGCGAACGGTCGAACGCCGGGGCAACGATGTTAAATCTCCCGCGGTCTTGCTTCTGAATAGATGCGTGTCACCATCTGTGCGCCGAGCTGTTTCACTGTTCGCTGCACGGCTTTGGCGCGGCATTCCTCAAAGGTGTAGCGGTCCAATGTTCCGGTATAGGAACTCACAGTAGCGTGACCACCGCATGCCGTCTTGGCGGCTCGTTCGATTCGCTGAAGCATGATCTTGGCATCTTGTTCAGCGTTCAGATTTAGATCACCGTAATGAACAACGCTGCGACCAGTAATTTTAGCTTGGACGCAATCCGTTGACGTGTCGGCGTGAGCACCAAAGCAAAGCGCAGTCAGCATCACGGTGGCTGCAACTATCGAGATTGAAATACGCATGGGTCTGACTCCTGTCGATCCATAGAGTGGGATCGTGTATGGGATTACACATCCACCTGGGCGAGGCCCGACGGATTAATGTCGAACGGTCAGATTGGCTGCGTGAACGGTTGTCAGTGCGAGGCTAGGGAAATCATCGGCTCGGGCCCAAAAACGATGGAGTGCGCGGTGGTTCATGGTCGAATACCCCCGGCCGTGCGATGATGCGCACGTCATTCGACGGGGCGGATGCATGAAAAAGACTCTCATCACGGTTGCGATCCTGGTCCTGCTCTATCCCGTTGTGGTCTGGCTCATGGGATTCGCCATCGAGGGTCGCATCGAAGGTCTCTCTGACCAGGGACAGCTGATGATACCTTCGCTGCACCTCATCCAGAGGACCCGACACGGCGTCATCACCTCCGACGAGGACTCGAGCTACGAACTCGGATCGACGCTAAAGGTCACCCGTCATTATCATCGCGGCTGGTACAGCTCCGTGGATGAGGCTACCTTCGAAATATCGAGCGCCTCGCTCGATGCCTTGCCGGTCATCAGGCCTGCTGTCGCAACCACGTTGAGCGGCAGCCCCGACCGCACACCGTTTCGCTTTATGCTCCGCTCGGTCATTCACCACGGACCCCTCTGCGGTTCGAAGTGTTTCGCGTTTGCCGGCGCAGAGACCCACGTGAGCTTTACCGGCCAGCTGCAGGCCGCGCTCACGCAACTCTTCGGCAACGAGGAGCCGATCAAGATCCGCAGCCGTTTCGCCTTTTTCGGCGGCGGCTCGGCGACGATGTCGAGTCCAGCATTTGAGCATGTGCAGATCGGTCAAGACGTGCGCTTCAGCTGGGGCGGATTCGACGGCACCGTGCACTATGGCGCGCGACAGGATTGGTACGACATGGTTGCCACCGCACCTTCGCTGCGCTTCGAGGGAGCGAAGGGCATACTCGAGCTGGATGGGATGAGTCTTGATTTACGCGGCAAGCAGCTGCTGCGCACGCTTTACGAGGGCGACTCGCGCATGGAGATCAAGCGCTTGAGCTTGACGGGTACGGACAAGGATCAGCAGTTCGCCGTTAACGACCTGCTTCTCGTCAGTCAAAATCACGCTCAGGATCGCGTCATGAACATGAGCTATCAGTTGGGTGCGGGCGCGATGGTCACTCAGCCACTCACGCTCTCGAGCGCGCATCTCGACCTCACCTGGAAGCATCTTGGCCTAGAGCCGCTCGAGTCACTCGGCGTAGCACTGCGCGCCGCGAGTCAAGAGCAGAATCCCTCGGTGGCGCCGGCCGTGCGCACGCAGAACATGATGGCCGCGCTCAAGCAGCCGCTCGAGGCGCTTCTGCTCGAGCAGCCCGAAATGGATATCGACCGCGTGAGCGTGGCGAGCGCGCAGGGCCAGGGGCTGTTGACCGGCGTCATTCGCCTGGTCGACGTCAGCGCCGCCGATTTCGACCCGCCCGCAAAACTCCTGAGCAAGCTCGACGCGCGTCTCGATCTTGCGATCGACGAGGCCTTTCTTTCGAGTCTGCCGGGCGCCGGGGCAAACGCCGTGACGCAGCTGCAACCGATGATCGATCAGGGCTACATTACGCGCTCGAACGGTGCGATACGCACGCAGATTCTGTTCCGTGGAGGGCAGTGCACCTTCAACGGCAAGCCCTTCAATGCCGCGGCCATGCAGCCCGCGGTTAAGGCTCCTCCTGGAAAGCCGACACGTTAGGTGGCACAACCCGAGAAGGATAGGGCGTCTATGGGGAGCCACGCTAACCGATCGCAACAATACCTTTCTCCTCTCTTGCTCTGTCTCACCCTCGCGTTTCCATCGGTCGCGAAAACGCCAGGAGAGGTGCCGATAGGCGGGACACTGCGGGATGCGACGCTGCAGGGACTCAATGGTCCGTCCCGAAAGCTCAATTCGTTTCGCGGCAGGCCGCTGCTGATCAATGTGTGGGCCAGTTGGTGCGGCCCATGCAGGCAGGAGATGGCTTCATTGGAGCGCCTCGCCTGGCTGGGTGAAATGCAATATTTCGCGATCATCGGCATCTCCACAGATGATTACGTCGATCGAGCCAAAGGCCTGTTGGAGGGTACGAATGCGACCATCAGCCATTTTCTCGACCATGACCTGGAGATGGAGCACATGCTGGGCGCATCACAGCTGCCGCTGACCGTGCTCGTCGACGCCAACGGGCGAGTACTCAGGAGAGTCTACGGGGCACAACAGTGGGACGGGGCCAATGCGCTAAGGCTGATTGATGAAACCTTCCGCAACAAGCTCCGCCCACCATGAAACGCCCACAATACGGACCGCTTGCCGCTCTTCATTTATGTCATGGCCGTCCACGCCGCGAGGGCGGCCAGTTTCTGGTCGCGTCCCCAAGGTGGCGCCGCGATCTTCCCCACTTTCGAACAATCAAGCGATGAGGGCGGAATGACGTGAATTGGAATGGGGCATGCCGCGCATATCACGTCGCGATAAAAGAATCCCTCCGCGGTGTGAATTCGCGGATGGGACGCGAGCACTTCTCCGAGGTCGCCCAAATTGCCCTGCTTCGCCACAATCGCGCACACGCTCACCCCCTGGGCGAGCAGAGGGGATAGCGCACGGGTCGCATTGGCAATAGCCTTCTGCTTCACGTTTGCGATCCATTTTTCCGCAGCCGCGCGCGCCATGTCGGCGGCGATATGGAAGCAAAATCGCTCTGAGTCTCCGAGGATCTCGACCACTTGATTGGCGATGATCTGTGGATTCGCGGGTGAGCCCGCCACAACCACGCACGCTCCCCAGCCAGTGTGGACGCTGATTCCCATCGCGCGGCGCATGGTGACAACGCTACCCGTCACGCGAGGCGGGCGCAAGCGCACGGAGATTGCGAAAACCCGAATGGCACCCCGCCGATCGATGGCGCTTGTTGACGCCTGCAATGTTTGGGTCTAGGTTGCTTCCTCAAATGGGTCGACTTCACTTCAAGGATGAAACGTCATGAAGACTCGTATCACGGCGATGTTGATTGTCTCTCTGCTATCCACTTCCAGCGTGTGGGCCTGGGATAGCGATGGCCACATGCAAGTGGCCGAAATTGCCTGGCAGCATCTCACCGCCGCCAAACGCGTGCGCGTTTCGACGTTGCTGATGCTGAATCCGAACCATCACAGCTGGATTGCGAAAGTGCCGGCGGCGAAGCGCAACGAGGTGGCCTTCGTGAGGGCGGCCACCTGGCCCGACTTCATCAAGACGGCGGCGGGATACATCAACGACACCGATACGCCGCCGCCGGGTCCCGCTTCATCGCAAAATATCGGCTACTCTGATCATTTGCAGCACCGCTACTGGCATTTTATCGACACGCCGTTTTCGACCGACGGCACCGCGCTGGTGCAGCCTGTGGCCCCTAACGCCAAGACGCAAATTGAGCTGTTCACGGCCGCAATTGCGAGCACCACTGCGAGCGACGATATCAAGTCCTACGACCTGGTCTGGCTGGAGCACCTGGTCGGTGACGTGCACCAGCCGCTGCACGCAACCTCGCGCTTTTCCGCGGCTCTGCCTACGGGTGATCGAGGTGGCAATTCAGTCGCCCTGTGCGTGCGTCCCTGCAAGGACGAGTTGCATGCATTTTGGGACAACGTTCTGGGCACCAGCAAAAGTCCGACCGTGGCCATCACGGCGGCGGACAAGTTGGCCGCACCACCACCGGCGGCAGCGGCCATTGCCGATGATCAAGTGTGGATCACTGAGAGCTTCGAGGCCGCCAAGCAATTCGTGTATGCAGCGCCCGTAGGTCCCGGTGCCGGCCCTTACACCTTGGACGCGGCGTACAAATCTCAGGCCAAAACCGAGGCAAAAGCCCGAATCGAGTTGGCGGGCGTGCGCCTGGCCAATCTCATCAATGCCAATTTGAAGTAGGGGACGCAACTTTTGATGCTCAGCCGGGTTCTATAGGCACGCGCGAGTCGTGGCGTACGGCATTTCTCTGCACCTTGCGCAGCGAACAGACTTCGAATCGGCAACATCGGGAGAGATTCGGCAATGACTTCTCTTATGAAGAGCAACACCTTGCATCGATCGGTAACCATCGGAATGGCTCTTTTCGCCACCGGGCTTTTTGGCGCCGCCGCGCACGCGGATGACTACACCAAGACTTTCACCGTTTCGAATCGCGCCAACGTGCGAGTCGACACCAACGATGGCAGCGTCACGGTTACCACGGGCGATGCCCCACAGGTCGAATTTCGCGTCGAATATCAGGGTTATGTGCTGAACAAGTCTCTGCAGATCGATTCCAACCAGCACGGCGATGAGGTCGAACTCATCGCGCATATTCCCGCTGGATTCCACATCTCTCTGGGGATGACGCGAAGATTGCACATCGAGGTGCGCATGCCGAAGGACGCGGACCTGCAGGTCAGAACGGGCGACGGGTCTATCAAGGCCAACGGTGTATCCGGCAAGATTGATCTGCACAGCGGCGACGGTTCTCTGACGGTCGGTTCCCTGAAGGGCTCTGTCCGCCTGCATACCGGCGATGGTTCCATTGAGGGCAATGATCTCGATGGCAAGTGCGATGCCTCGTCCGGCGACGGCCGGATCCGTCTCTCGGGACGGTTCGACGTACTTAGCGCCAAGAGCGGCGATGGCAGCGTGGGCGTAGAGGCGCTGCGGGGTTCCAAACTGGATTCCAGCTGGAGCATTTCTTCGGGCGACGGTAGCATTGACGTGGCGGTCCCCGCGGATCTGCCCGCGAATATCGAGGCCAGCTCGGGCGACGGGCATATCAGCTCCGACATCCCGATCACCGTGGAAGGCGTGATGAGCAAATCAAGAATTCACGGAAAAATGAACGGCGGCGGCTCGACGCTTACCATCCACACAGGGGATGGCTCCATTCACCTGAAACAGGTGTAAGCGAAAGATTGCGAGATATTCGCGCGCTGACGAGATCGCATGACAGAAACAAACGCCGACCATTCGACGGCCCTGATTTTCCGTGCTGCTGCGCCCGCGGATGTCGCTGATGCGGTGCCGCTGATCTACAGTTCCGGTCCGTTAGCTTTCGACTACGTGTTCGATATCGGCAATCCTGGGGGCTCACAGGAGTTCCTACGCTTCGCGTTTCACAAGGGCGGCGGTGAATTTGGCTGGCAGGCTCATCGTGTCGCAGAGTTGGGCGGCCGGGTGGTTGCCGCGGGTGCTGGGTTCGATGGTCGCACCGTCCTGCGCTTCACGATTGCCAGTGCGCTCCTGATCTTGCGATTCTACGGACCCATCCGCGCGTGGGGCGTCATGGTGCGTGGTCTGCGTACCGAGACGATCATCCAGCCGCCGCGGGTCGAGGAGTACTATCTGTGTCACGTTGGCGTTCGAGAGGAGTTGCGCGGCCAGGGCATAGGCGCGCGTTTCATGCGGCATCTGCTCGAAGGACTCGACACAGATCGACATCGCAGCGCGACCCTCGATGTCGCCATCACGAATCCGCGCGCCCAGTTGCTCTACGAAAGACTCGGCTTCGTGGTTGAGCGACTGCGCGCGTCAAAGCTCCAGAATGGGCGCGGCCGAGTGGTGGACCATTACCGGATGAGCCGTCCCGTGCGATGAAAACGAAGGCGCCGGCAGGCCAGACCCAGGTTGCCGACCGCCTTAACGCCTGTCGCTAGGGGGAACCCTGATGGCGTTGGCCGTCGGTCTTGCGTCGTGCAGCATCACATTCGCCTCCTGGCATGCACGCGTCTGATATGCTCGTTCGAGATCGACCGGAGCACTTCGGCGCTCCGCTGCAATACCGATGATGCGACGCTTTCAAACTTAACAATAAGACTTTCAAAAAAATAGGGATCAACGTGAATACCAGAAGATACCCGATTCATTTTGGGCTGTTGGCCTTTTGCCTGCTCGTGGTCAGCAGCAGCGCGTTCGCCACCATCCAGCAACGCGATTCCAACATTGTCGAGCTCCTCGGCAAGTCAGATCTCATCCTTCGCGGCACGGTGAAAAGCGTCGCGGACGGCATAGACTCCAGCGGATTCCCTTATACCGAGGTGACTCTTCATGTCGCCGAGGCAATTCGAGGCGATGTTGGCGCGGAGTACACCTTCCGCCAGTTTGGGCTGCTCAAGCCGCGAAGCATGGGCAACGGCATGATGAATCTCATGGTAACGCCCGCCGGTTGGACCACCTATGCGCAGGGTGAGGAGGCGATTCTGTTCCTCAATCGGCGTGCGAAGTTCACCGGCCTGCAGACAACCGTGGGCCTGGCCCATGGAAAGTTCAAAGTGTCGGCCGCGGGAGCAAGCAATGACACAAATAATTCCGGTCTTTTCACCCATGTGAAAGTTGAACCCAATCTGTTGGCGAACTCGGACCGCGAACTGCTGCGTATGAACAAGCGCCCCGTGAACACAAAGGCGTTCGTATCTCTGGTGCGCAAGGCGGTCCAAGGCCGCTGGATTGAACAGGGGAGCATGCGCAATGAATAACTCCCAGCGCGTGAGCTTCTTTTTCGGCGCAACGCTGATCGCATTGTGCTCGAGCGCCGCATACGCCGACGGTCCGCTGATTGTCGACCCGGCGACGCGAACCGGCTATCACTTCAGTTCCGATCCGATACCCGTGTACTACGATTTGGGCGACTTGGGCATCGTCACCGACTACTCGACCGATACGCCGACCCAAGTGGTGTTCGATAATGCCGTGGGCGCTCACTTGGTCCGAAAGGGCTACGCTGATTGGTCCGCCGTTCCGACCGCCGCCGTGGGTGCATACGTCGCGGGCAATTTCTCCAAGAAAGGATTGCCGGATATCGATGCGACCAATGTGTCGCTGATCATCGGCAAATCCAATGGCCGCGGAATTTATGTGATCTTCGATGTCGACGGCAGCATCCTGCAGGACTACATCGGTGCGCCCGATGGAATATTGGGCGTGTCCTCGCCGCAATTCTCCATCGAAGGTACGACGATCATCACGGAGAGCTGGACGGTGCTCAACGGCGCCGCGATCGACCCGCAAGACGTGAAGGCGGCGGCATTCCAGGGCGTCGCCACGCATGAGTTCGGACATTCTCTCGGCTTGGCGCATACACAGGTCAATGGCGCCGCCGTGTTCTACGGCGATGCGCCG
Organism: uncultured Gammaproteobacteria bacterium; assembly: GCA_963831765.1. Classification (GTDB taxonomy): domain Bacteria; phylum Pseudomonadota; class Gammaproteobacteria; order Steroidobacterales; family Steroidobacteraceae; genus Bog-1198. The sequence goes on along the minus strand of CAWHRH010000003.1, from coordinate 1,787,522 downwards.
GGACCGACCAGCTGCGCGGTGCTGCCCTATGCGGTGGGTCCGACGCGCGCCGACGTGGAAACGATGTACCCGTACATCGATCCCACACCGATTACCGGAACTGGTGCGGCACAGGGCAACATTCACACACTCGACTCCATGGCCGCCATCTCGGATCTTTATCCGGGCAAGGGGTGGCCAAATGCCTACGGAACGATAGAAGGCAAGGTATTCGATGTGGATGGAAAGACGGAATTGACCGGCGTGAATGTCATTGCACGCAATATTTCGAATCCTTACGCCGGGGCCACCTCGGCTGTCACGGGGCAGTTGACGCAAGGCTTGCTGGGACCCGACGGCAGCTTCGTGATCCACGGCTTGATCCCCGGTCAGCGCTACGTGCTGTACGTCGATGCCATCCTTGCCGGCGGTTTTCCCACGCCGCCGCTGTGGTTCCTACCGGGCGCCGAGAAATTCTACAATGCGGACGAGGACGAGCAACGCTGGGGCGACAGCGATCGCGGCTCCGATCCCTGTGCGTATACGGTGATCACCGCGCGGGCGGGTGTTTCCGCCCATGCGTCCATGCGCTTCGAGCATACGGCCGGCGCGCCGATGTTATATCAGCTGGGCTATGGGACAGGTGTTCTGGGTCTCTCGGGCGACGGCAAGGTCGGAGTCGGTGACTTTGGCCGCGGCGGCCCGGTGTTCCGCTGGACCGCTGCCACGGGACCTGTGTCCATGAACGTCCCCAGCACGGGAGAGTCCGAATCCATCTCGCGCAACGGTCTTTATATTGCGAGCAATCTGCTCGATGTGGACACGGACACCTCGTTGGGTGCCTATCGATGGGACAAGGCCAATGGGTGGCTGCCGACGGCGCACGCCGCCGCCTGCGATGATCTTTCGACCTTTGCCCTCAACGTGGACAACCACGGATCGGTGTATGGGCTCATCACCAACAGCTGCACGGACTACCATGCGTGGATGTGGAACCCGCGCCAGGGTAGCGTGCAGTTGCCCTCGCCGGAACAAAAACTCGACGGTACTCCGGCGAACACGCGCGTCAACCAAGTCTCCGCCAACGGCGAAACACTGGTGGGCTGGATGGAGGATCCCATAACGGGGATCTGGTACGGAACGGTGTGGAACTCTGGCGTGCCGAGCCTCGTGCTGACCGCAGACGGCGAGGTGGTCGATGAACTCACCGCCGTCAGCGGCGATGGGCACTTGATCGGCGGCGATCTATTCGATGGCCAACTTCCCGCCGGCGATGGTTATCGGCGCCGCGCCCGCGGGGGTCCCATGGAATTTGTGGCACCGCTGCCGGGCGATGCCGCACCTGCCCAACCCTTCGCCATGTCGTGGGACGGGAGGGTGATGGTCGGCTTCAGCGGCAATCCATTCTTGAGTTTCAATCCGGGACCGTTTATCTGGACGCATCAAATGGGCACAATGAATCTCGATGACTTTGTGCGCGGCCAGGGAACCGCGATGGAGCAATGGTACAGCCTATGGGAGCCAGCCGCCGTGTCCGACGATGGCCGCACCATCTCGGGTTGGGGATACGGTTTTCTGGGACCCGCAGGTTGGGTGCTGCACATCGACACCGCGTTTGTGTGTCATGCACCGAACGCTGCGAAGGGGAAGAAACCGGTGTCGGGCGAAACGCTGAGTGTTGAATTTCCCGGGGAATTCGACCGGCACTTGGCGCAAGGCGACACGGTTGGCCGCTGTACCCGGTGAACTGAACACAGTTCGACCCGGTATGGCCGGCTGTTGCGGACAGGTCCGGTGGCGAAGTAGGAGCTAGCCGGACTGATCACACTGTCCGCGGCAGTGAGGTAATCTGCCCGAACGGCCGGGCAGACGAATGAGCAGCATGCGTATTCTTCTCGCGTCCCATGGAACACGCGGCGACGTGCAGCCGATTGTCGCGCTGGGCGTGGCGCTGCGCGCGCGTGGCCATATCGTTCAGTTTGTTGTTCCCGCAAATTTCGTGACGTGGCTTCGCGGCTACGGGTTCGACGCCGAATCGGACGGCATTGATGTCGAGGCGCTGTTGCGATCCTCGGGCGCGGGCCTACAAACTTTGAGCTGGCAGATGCGCTATCTGTCGCGCAACACGCCGCTTCTCTTCGAGCCGGTCGCGCGGGCGAGTGAAGGCTGCGAACTGATTGTGGGCGCCGGCCTGCAATTCGCGGCTGCTTCGGTGGCGCAGTGGCGCAAGGTGCCCTATGCCCACGCCGTGTTTTGTCCTTGTGCGACCCCTAACAGCGCGGTGCCGCCTCCGAATGTGCACAGACAGACGCTGCCGCGATGGATTAATCGGTTGCTATGGCGGGTGGGGGGACCGATTGCCGACCTCGCGCTTCGGGGAGCCATCAACCGCGGCCGCGCCACCCTGGGCCTCGAAGCGCTTGGCAGCCCGATGAGTCAGCTCCTCACTGGACGGACGATTCTCGCTGCCGATCGCGACTTAGGTCCGCTGCCCGATGACGCGCCGAAGGGTGCGGTCAGCACCGATGCGTGGGCGCTCGACGAACCCGGGACACTGGAGCCGCGAGTCGCGGCATTCTTGCAGCAGGGTCCCGCGCCAATCTACATCGGCTTCGGCAGCATGATCGCGCCACGTTCGTCTGAGTTGGTGGAGCAGGCGGTCGCTGCGGTGCGCGCGGTTGGACGACGTGCCCTCATCGCCGGCGGCTGGGCATCGCTCGACCGGTACACCAAAGAAGCCGACGACGTGCTGATTGTCGACAATCTGCCGCATTCCCTGATCTTCCCGAGGGTAGCGGTCGCCGTTCATCATGGTGGGGCGGGCACGACGACCGCGGCTGCGCGGGCGGGCGTGGCGCAGGTTCTGCTGCCGCACATCCTCGATCAATACTATTGGGCACATCGCGTTGAGGTGCTGGGACTTGGGCCGCCTGCGTTGCCGGTCGAACGGGTCACCGCTGACTTGCTAGCCGATCGCATCAGCCGCGCCCTTAACGATCCCTTGATCCGAGAACGGGTGAACAAACTCGCGCCGGTCGTCGCGGCGAGAAACGGCGTAACGGCGGCCGCCGAGCATCTCGAGGCCCTCGACAGGTCCGGCCAATGAAACGAGCGTCAGTACGTTTGCGACGTCAGTTGCGGGTGCAGCGATGATCATTCACTTGATTGACGGTACCTACGAACTATTCCGTCACTTCTATGGTTTGCGTCGATTCACGAAGAAGGATCGGCCCTTCGGAGCCGTGGTCGGCGTACTCAATACCGTGTTGGAGATGATTGAGGGCGGCGCGACTCACCTCGGGGTTGCCACCGACCATGTGATTGAGTCCTTCCGCAATAAGATCTGGAGTGGCTATAAGACCGGTGAGGGAATTGACCCGGCACTGTGGGCCCAGTTTGAACCCCTGGAAAGTGCACTCAAAGACATGGGAGTGGTTGTCTGGCCGATGGTCGAATTGGAAGCCGACGATGCACTGGCATCTGCTGCAGCGATCGCTTCAAAAAATGAGAGTATTGAGAAGATATGCATTTGGACGCCGGATAAGGATCTGGCGCAGTGCGTTCGCGGAGATTTCGTCGTGCAGGTGGATCGCAAGTCCAAGGCGATCCGGAACGCGGATGAAGTTCAAAAGAAGTTTGGCGTACCGCCTGAATTGATCCCGGATTATTTGGCGCTGGTTGGGGATACCGCAGACGGATATCCAGGGATAGAGGGGATTGGGCCGAAGGGTGCTGCAAGCCTGCTGCTCCGCTATGGCACGATTGAGAAGTTCCCCGAGGAAGCATTGGGAGAGAGGCGTGAGTTGGCGCTTCTCTTTAAACAACTGGCAACCTTGAAGACTGACGCGCCGTTGTTCAAGCACGTCAACGAACTCAACTGGAATGGGCCGACCCTTAAGTTTGCAGAGTGGTCGGAGCGGCTCGGCGACAAGCCGATTGCTCGCGCGATGAAGGCGTCCGCGAGGAGCGGAGTGTGAGGGCTTGGCTCCCAACGAATCGAAGCGCAATTAACAAGATGTAATGGCGATTGGGCTAGCCGCGCCTCAATCGCTGTGCGCCCGACAACCGGTTCGTCAACGAGTGCTTTCCCCGCGACCGTTGGTATCGCCGCTAGGCGGGCTGGATTGGTTTTGCGGGAGTCGTGAAATTGGGCGGCCCCGGTTCGGGCCGCCCAAACCGGTATCCTGATTAGCGCAAATTGGCAGGGTTGGCTATAGTCTTGGTCACGGCGCCGGATGCATGCAGGGAGTGACCATCAATGGCGGTCAATAAAACCAAACCCACCGAGGTGAGCGTGGCGGCATTCGTCGATGCGCTCACGAATCAAGCCCGGCAAACGGACGCGAAAGCACTGATAAAATTGATGTCAAAGGTCACGGGCGAAAGGGCCAAAATGTGGGGACCATCCATCATCGGTTTCGGTACCCATCACTATAAGTATGAGAGTGGGCGGGAGGGCGATACTGTGCTGGTGGGTTTTTCGCCACGCAAAGCTGCGCTCGTTCTTTATGGCGTGACGGGGACCGAGAAGGCCGCGTCGTTGCTATCGAAATTGGGGCCGCACACTACCGGAAAAGGCTGCTTGTATCTGAAGAATTTTTCTGCGATTGATCAAAGTGTATTGGAACAATTGATAGCCCGTTCTGTCGCCGCGAAGAGGGCGCAACCGGCCTAAGTGACGGCCAGCAAGCGGTTGCAAAAAACTGCGCTGGAGCTCATTTCGTAACGCTTCTTGCCGCTCGCGCACGGCCATCTAGTGCTTTTCTGATCCGCTAGGGGAGCTTGAGGAGCTTCCCGACAAAATGGTATGTGATCGACGCCAAGTCGCGCAGACTGTTGAACATGGTTGCAAACTGGAAAGTCAGCAAGAACAGGACCATGTGGAAGAGTTGCGGGGAAGAGTGTCCCCATTTCAATACCGGAGCCGCAAGCCACCGACGCGCGGCGGCCAGATTAAATCCATAAGCACACAGGGCGCCGATCATCATGCCCACGAGCATGTCGGTGGGATAGTGATAACCGAAATAGACTCTCGGGAAGCAAATAACAAGTGCCACGTAGAGCGTCGTCATCAGACCAAGTCGCCATGAAACAAAACAAAGGCCAGCCGTGAGCGCAAAGTACATCGCAGCGTGATCACTGGGGAAAGCGCTCCAGTCCATGAGTGCGTAGTAATTCGGTGGATCGGTTACAAGAAAATCGATCGTTGGATCGAATCGTGGACGCACGCGAAATGGCAACCCCAGCGCGAACGCCCTTGAAATGACGATACTCAAAATACCCGCCCACAGCGTGGCGAGCAGATGCTCACGTGTTCGCTGCACTGTCGCTGGGTCCGCCGGCCTGAACCAGTACGCCCAAAAAATTGCCATCAATAACGCAGTCGATAGCGGATTTCCCAGTAGGAAAGCGACTGCTTTGTCGAATGGCACGCTACGGCCGATGAGCGAATTCAGCCCATGGATGATGGATACGTCGAAGCGATTGAGCGCCTGATAATCCATGTTCGGGCGATTGTGAGGCCTAAGACCCTAAGGCGATGTTGCGTGGAGAGCGACCACGTTAGATGGTTGTGTCATCAGGTCTTGGGGACGCTGCGGAGCGTGCCTTCCCTTATTACATTGGCCAGCAACACATCGACGAGCGTGCCACCACTCGAGCCGCCACCGGCGACAATGTCCGGTACCAGCTTGACACCGGATTTCGCCAAGGCCTCGGCAACTTGCACGACCGCATAGTTGCCTGATTCCATTGAGGCGATCTTGAGTTTGATCACCTCCGCCTCCGCGCCGCCGACCGCACGCGTCTTTGATGCTTCGGCATCTCCCACGGTACGCACCACGGTTGCGTCTGCTTCTGCATTGATTGTCTTGGCACGCGCCTGCCCCTCGGCTGACTTGACGTTCGCTTGCGCGTTGAAATCGGCGATCGCCACCTGACGTTCTGCATCGACGACCTTGGCTTGCGTTACGGCCAGGGCATTGGCTTGTTCGAACTGCTGGCGAACAACCTGTGCCAATCGCTGCGTTTCGTAGGTGACGCGCTCCTGCTCCGCCAACTTTCGATCGGTGAGCGTCTTCATGAGCGCATCCGGCGGCACGATGTCACCGATCAGGGTATCAACCGCACCCACATTGTATTCCTTGAGCGCCAAAGAGATTGAATCGCGGGCCTCGCCCTGTCGCAGGGAGCGATTCTTCAGAAAGTCGATGATGTCGGAGCCCTGAGCAGCATTGCGGAAGTAATTACCGATGGTCGGCTCGAGCACCTGAGTGACCAGCGCTGACATGCTTCCGAATCGAGCGATCACCTTGGGCGCATCATTGCGCGGAATATGAATGATTTGAGAAACGTCAAGATTGAACTTAAAGCCGTCGGCCGATCGAACCGTGATCGTTGATAGGTTCGCATCAAGTTGATGCGCTTCGGTCTTGCCGGTCGCCCAGTTGAGCACGACATTGGCAGTGGGGACATTGGTTACTTTGTGGGTGTACGGATTGATTGGATACTTACCCGGATCAAGCGGTTCAACCCAAACACCCTTATCGCCGCGAGCCACGAGATTTCCATGCCGAAAGGCATCGCCCGAGACATCCTTGCCTTCCTTCCCAACATAAGCGATGACGACCCCCACATGGGCGATCGGCACTTCCGTCATATCGACCAGCTCAATGGTTGCGAAGCTCGGGTTGATGAAATACCGGCCCGCGAGCAAGACTTGCTCTTGTAGACCCTTGTTGCCCTTACCATCGATAAAGACCTGCGGGCTCTGAAACATGTTGTGGCCCTCGACAACGGGGCCGGCGATCTCACCCGACGACAGCGCCAAGCCTTCGCGTGTGGTAACGATCCCCACTTTGTTGTCGGGAATGTCGAGTGCCTCGGCCAACTGCACCGAAAACAGGAAAGGATTGATCCGGTAGCTTCCAGGCGCGATGAGCGCGATCTGGGGGCCGCGCTCGCCCCCGCCGGCGATGAAGGCCGGCCCATCCTGGAAGGAATCGCACTCGACATGACGGGCAATTACCCGTCCACCGCTCAAGGGGACGCCGTCACGCGCTTCAATGACACCAACCTGACCTGGCGGTACAACGATCGCATCCGTGAGGGTGACCGAAAAAAGAAGTGTGTTGATTCGGTAGGTACCGGGCGGGATCAACCCGATTTGGGGGCCTCTCTGGCCCCCGTTCTCAAGAAACGCCCGTGCGTCTTGAAATGCATCGCAGGTCACCAGTTGAGCAACGATTCGGCCACTGGCCAGCGGTTTTCCGTCACAGGCCTCTACGCAACCGACCTTGCCCGGGGGCACCGTGCAGAACTTGACCAAGTCGACCTGGTATTGCCACGGCCACATTCCCACGTGCAGTCCGGGAGGCAGCGTGTCCGCCTGGTACCCCGCTTCTCCGTTCAGTGCAACGATTCGTCCTGCCGGAAGGCGTCGATTCTTGCCGACGATGACAAATTTCTTCGTCATTACACCGACGCTGTCATCCGGAACAAGAATGACGCCGCAGAGCGCGAGCACCCACCGGTAGCAAACCAGGAGAAATATTACTCCGAGGACAATCGCGATGATTTGCCAGTGATTCAGAACATAATCCATGTTTCACCCTTTAGTTTTTTTTCGCGGATCCATCACGCTTTGGCCAAGTATACGGGTGGTCGCTCTTTTTTGGGAGAGCCGCCATTTGCAATGGCCGCGGCGACGTTCTGTGCTTCCTGTTCCCAATCTACACTCGCGCCGAGATTGTCGACTTCGGCTGTCGGAGCGATTCTGATTGCCATTGATGGAGTCGGAACTTCCAGTTTCTTGTTGCGACTCGAAGACGCCTGCGATGGTGGCGTTTTTTGGCTGTTCTGCGGCGGCAGAATCAGCAGTTCGATCGGGGTGGTGGCGGAACTTGTTAGGAATCGAGTGCTTGGGAGAATGAATAACACGATAAGCAAGACCACATGAAGCGCGAGAACGACCAATAAAGCGACGTATCGCGATCGTCCCCATTATTGAGAATGATGCATCTTGTGGCCGGGCTTAAGCTATTGCCGCACCACTTATGACATACCAGAATGCAGTGTGGTTCCGGGTTCAGCGGGCGGACCGACCCAGTCATTCCACGCGGCTATTTGGCCAAGTCGTAGCGATCCAAGTTCATGACCTTGCTCCAGGCGGCGACAAAGTCATTGACGAACTTCGTTGACGCGTCTGCACTTGCATAAACTTCAGCGAGGGCGCGAAGTTGGGCGTTCGAGCCGATTACCAAGTCCACGCGAGTGCCGGTCCATTCTAACTTGCCGGTCGCAGCATCGCGCGCTTCGAACACATCCTTGGCGTCCGATGTCGCCTTCCACGATGTGCGCATATCGAGCAAGTTGACGAAGAAGTCGTTGCTTAAGGTCCCAGGTCGCTTGGTCAGGACACCATGTTTGGTGCCGCCGGTATTGGTATCGAGCGCGCGCATGCCGCCGATGAGGACCGTCATCTCCGGCGCGGTGAGCGTCAGCAGTTGCGCGCGATCGAGGAGAAGTTCCTCGGCTGAAGTTGGCAATGTCGCCTTCTGGAAGTTGCGAAAGCCATCCGCAACGGGCTCGAGCACCGCAAAGGATTGAACATCGGTCTGCTCCTGAGAGGCATCCATGCGACCCGGCGTGAAAGGCACCGTGACGGAGTGGCCCGCTTTTCTTGCGGCTTCTTCGACGCCCGCGCAACCACCGAGCACAATCAGGTCGGCGAGCGAAATTCTCTTGCCACCCGACTGGCTCTGATTGAACTCGTCCTGGAGGCTTTGCAGGGACTTCAAAACCTTGGAGAGCTTGGCCGGTTCGTTGACCGCCCAATCCCTTTGCGGAGCGAGGCGGATACGCGCGCCATTTGCGCCGCCGCGCTTGTCCGAGCCACGGAAGGTGGATGCCGAGCCCCAAGCGGTTGACATCAGCGCGGAGGCCGTAAGCCCGGCGGCGAGAATCTTGGTCTTGAGCGCAGCGATGTCCTTATCATCAATCAGCTTGTGGTTGACGGCCGGGATGGGATCCTGCCAGAGCAGTTCTTCGGCCGGGACCTCGGGGCCGATATAGCGGGCCCGCGGGCCCATGTCGCGGTGCGTGAGTTTGAACCAGGCACGCGCGAAGGCATCGGCGAACTGCTGCGGATGCTCCATGAATCGCCGCGAGATCTTCTCGTACGCGGGATCAAAGCGTAGCGACAGGTCGGTGGTGAGCATGTTGGGAGCGATGCGTTTGGCAGCGTTGTGCGCGTCCGGTACGGTTCCGTTCCCGGCGCCGTTTTTCGGCCGCCACTGATGCGCGCCCGCAGGGCTCTTACACAGTTCCCACTCATAACCGAACAGATGCTTGAAGAAGTCGTTGTTCCACTTCGTTGGCGTAGTGGTCCAGGTCACTTCCAGTCCGCTGGTGATGGCATCTCCGGCAATGCCGCTGCCGTACTTGCTGCTCCAGCCGAGACCTTGTGCCTCGAGATCGGCAGCCTCGGGATTCGCGCCTACGTGGGCGGCATCGCCCGCTCCGTGCGTTTTGCCGAAGGTATGACCACCGGCGATCAGTGCAACCGTCTCTTCATCGTCCATTGCCATGCGGGCAAACGTTTCGCGGATATCTCGGGCGGCAGCCAGCGGGTCCGGCTTGCCGTTCGGGCCCTCCGGATTGACGTAAATCAGGCCCATTTGCACGGCGCCCAGTGGATTTTCCAGGTTTCGATCGCCGGAATAGCGTTGCTCATCGCCCAGCCAGGTTTTCTCCTGACCCCAATAAACGTCTTGGTCGGGCTCCCACACATCCTCGCGGCCGCCGCCAAAACCGAACGTCTTGAAACCCATCGATTCAAGCGCAACGTTGCCGGTCAGGATCATCAGGTCCGCCCAAGATATCTTGCGGCCGTATTTTTGCTTCACCGGCCAAAGGAGGCGACGCGCCTTGTCCAAGCTGGCGTTATCGGGCCAGCTGTTGAGGGGGGCATAGCGCTGCTGGCCCCGGCCGCCGCCGCCACGGCCATCGGCGATGCGGTAAGTCCCGGCGCTGTGCCAGGCCATGCGAATGAATAAGGGCCCGTAGTGACCGAAGTCGGCGGGCCACCAGGGTTTGGAGTCGGTCATCACCTTGCGCAGATCCTGCTTCAGGGCTTGGTAATCGAGACTCTTGAATTCTTGGGCGTAGTTGAAATCCTTGCCCATGGGATCGGACTTCGAGGAATGCTGGTGTAGGAGGTCGATGCGGAGCTGGTTCGGCCACCAGTCCCGGTTCGAGGCGCCGCCGCCTGCCATATGACCGAAAGGACACTTTTCCTTGGCTACTGCGTTCATGGCTCTTGACTCCTTCGCGATAAATGATCCAGCGCGGCGTATGCCAGCCACCCCGGTCTCAAAGCAGCATATTCGCACGCTAACCAGAGAGGAAATCGATTGTTTCTATAGCCGCGATTGAAGACATTAATGGGAATATCGACAAGAATTAGCGCGGCGGTTGACGGGCAAGAGCGATCGCGCATGATTTCCATTATGCTCATTGGATAACGATCGACCGGGGGAAACAATGAACACGCCCATCAGACGCCGCGCCTTCGTGGGCTCGGCTATAGCGGCCGCCTGCGCCGCCGGATTGCTGAAGCCCCGATTTTCCCCGGCCAAGGATGCCTTCTCAGATGTCGATGCCGTCGGTCAGGCGGCCCTGGTGCGCCGCAAACAGGTCACTTCGCTGGAACTGGTCGAGGCCGCCGTCGCGCGCATACAATCCGCCAATCCGAAGATCAACGCGGTCGTCGCGGAATATTTCGACAAGGCGCGAAAGCGTGCGGGCAGCACTCTGCCCGCGGGCCCGCTTTCCGGCGTGCCTTACCTCATCAAGGACCTGAACGACATCAAAGGGGAGGTGGCAACTTCCGGCTCGCGCTTGATGGCACAACATATTGGCTCGCAAGACAGCCTCATGGCCCGAAAGGCGATCGATTCCGGGATGGTCATCGTGGGCAAATCCAACACGCCGGAATTCGGATTGTTGGCGTCGACGGAAAGCATGCTTTTGGGTGCATGCCACAATCCGTGGAATCTCGATTATTCGACCGGCGGATCGTCCGGCGGTGCTGCAGCCGCTGTCGCGTCAGGGATGATGCCCGTCGCGCACGCCAGCGACGGCGGCGGCTCCATCCGTATTCCAGCATCCTGCTGCGGTGTCTTCGGCCTGAAGCCGTCGCGAGGCCGCATGAATTTCGGCCAGGACGAAAAGATGCCCGGCGACATCGCCGTGGAGAACTGCATCAGCCGCAGCGTGCGCGACAGTGCAACCGTGTTCTCGCTGTCCGAGGACACATCGGCGCACGCACCGTTCAAACCGACGGGTTTCGTGAGGGGTCCCTCGACGAAGCGGTTGAGGATCGCGCTTTCAACCGTCGGCAGTCTTGGGAAGGAACCGCATGACGACGTGAAGGCCAGTGTCGAGGCCAGCGCGAAACTTTGTCAGGGTTTGGGCCACGAGATCGTCGAAGTAAAAAATCCCGTTGCCGGTCAGCGATTCACCGACGCGTTCCTGACTGTTTGGGCGTCGGGACCGGCGCAGCTGGTGCAACTGGCGAGCAGCCTCAAGCTGAAACCCGAAGCGGTTCTCGAGCCGTGGACGATCGGCTTGGCCGAATATTTCGCGAAGCAGCCCAAGGATGCGTTGGCAAAGAGCCTCGCTTACTTCAAGAAAGTCGAGGCCGACATGGATGCCTTCATGTCGCAGTACGACGCGTGGCTCACGCCGGTGCTGAGCAGCACACCGCCTCAGCTCGGCGAGCAGGCGCCAACGGTGCCGTTCGATACGCTATACGCGCGCGTCACGGACTATGTCGCCTACACGCCGATTCACAATGTGGCCGGAACACCTGCGATGTCGGTGCCCCTCGGTTGGGGAAAGAACGGTCTGCCGATCGGCAGCCAGTTCGCTGCCGCCAAGGGCAGTGAAGGCCTTCTCTATGCATTAGCCTATGAACTGGAGCAGGCGCAGCCCTGGGCCGCGAAGCACGGTGCGGTGTGGGTCGAGACCCCGATCAATGTGGGGTAGTTTGCAGCCTGATGTGTTCCCGAGCGCTGACGGTGTCGCGACGAATCGTGAAGCAGGCAACGACGATCAGTACAAAGGCGACCACCAGCATCAGATAACCCCAGGCGACGCCGAGGCGCAGCGCAGGCCCAACGGCCATGCCGCGTTTCGCGTAAGCGGTGCTGATCAGGCCCATCATGAAGGGCCCCATTGCCAGCCCGATAAAGGTCACCATCATCAAGCAAATCGCGGAAGCCGTCCCGCGCACATGCGGCGGAACCAGGTCGTTCACGGTTGAGTAGGCGGGGCCGATGAACATCGGGCTGAAGAACATCGCAAAAAAATTGAATACATAGACTGCGGACAGATTGGGGGAAAAATAGACGCCGGCTGCAAACGGAAGGGTGGCGAGGATGGAAAACAATCCGACCCACAAACGGCCGTGTACCCATTTCTGCTTCAATCTATCGGCCACGAGTCCGCCGATCAAGATTCCCAACCACGCGGCGACCGCCGCCGTCAAACCAATGACCGTGCCGATCTCGGCCTTGCTGACGTGGTGCGCGCGCAGCAGATAGGGAATGGCGAAGAAATTGCTGCCGTATCCGACAAACGACGCGCACGGAAAGGCGACGCAAATCAGCATGACGGTGCGGTTCTTGAATATGGCGTTGAACACGTCCGGTGAGCGGATAATCAATCCTTGAGTCCATGTGAACGTGCAATAGATGCCGACGCCCATCGCGATCCATTGGACGGGATTCGCCAACCACCGAGTCAGGCCCCAGGCACCCGCGACCAAGGCAAACAGCACCGCCAGGTTTATTGCGATGGTTCGAGGACTCGCCTTATTCATCACGAGATTGACAAAGTTCAGCCCGGGCAGCACGCCCATTGACTCCCGACCGACCACTCGGAACGGGTGAGGTTCGGGCGTCACGCTCAGGTCTTCGCTCATGCCGCGTATCGGCTCGCGCAGTGTTTTGACCCACAAAGCCAGGAGGACTCCCGGAATACCCACCAATAAAAAGGCCATCTGCCAGCCGCGCAGCGCCAAGGGCGCCGCCGCAGGATCGGGAAACCAGCGATGCCAGGTGTCAAGCACGATGCCGCCAATCGCCAAACCTATGCCGCCGCCGATATAGATGCCGCTGGAGTAGATCGCCATCACCGTGGCGCGGCCCCTGGGCGCGAAATAGTCGGATAGCATCGAAAGTGCCGCGGGAGTAGCGCTTGCTTCCCCGATACCGACGCCAACGCGAAACGTCAGCAATGCGCCAAAGGTTTTTGCGGTGCCCGACAACGCGGTCATCGCGCTCCAGAACGCGAGCCCCACGGAAATCATCGATCTACGCGTCCAAACATCGGCCAAGCGGCCGAGCGGGATTCCGAACAACGCATAAAAAACGGCAAAAACGGTGCCGTATAGTATTCCCAGCTGGGCGTCGGTCACCCTGAGATCTGATTTGAGGTCTTCGGCGAGAATGGAAACGATCTGTCGATCGATAAAATTGAACACATAGACGAGCGTCAGGACAATCAGCACGTAGCTCGCGTAGCGACTGCCGACGTGCGATTTATTCGCTAACAAGAGCAACGACCCAGCGGTTGAGTGGCGCGGCGTCGCCGGATTCGACGATCCGACCTGGTTACGCGGCTTGAGGCAAACTGATCTTCAGTGCCGCCGCGGCCGACTCCAGCTTGCTCATGGCATCTTTGGCCAAGGGCACCGCATCCGATGGGTTGCCCGATTTGAATGCGGACTGCGCGTTCTCCCATGCCGAGGTCGCGTCGGCAAGTCCCGATTTGGCAGCCGCGAGATCAATATCTTTCGGCACATGCTTGGTTTTCGTCAACGCGTCGATGCGTGTCTGCACCGCTGTCACCGATTGAGGTATGGATGCGGCCAGACTCCTCCACTGGTCGCCCAGCGCTTTCAGCATCTCGTCCTTTTTGGCGGCAATCGCAGTGGCGAGACCATTGACGTCGGCCAGTACGCCGGGCGCACTGCCCATCACCGTCCCGTAGTCCTTCTTGTCATAGGCGGCGCTCAGCGCCGCGACCTTTCCCTGAACGGCAGTCAGCTGGTCCGGAACGTATTTTTGCGCATCCGCGGACGTAGCGGCCAATGCCGCATTGATGTTGTCGATCGAGTTCTTGGCGGCAGGCCCCATCCGGCTCGTGCAGGCAACAATCAGGAAAGCGGCGGTATACAACGCGAGATATTTTGCGATGCGTGGAGGCTGCTTCACGGGTGACTCCTTGAACTGTCGGCGAAATACCTACGCTACACCATGTCGCAAAAGAAGTACAAACGTACCGGGTATTCAGGATCCATTCGAGTGCCGCTCAGCACTTCGAGGTAGAGTGATGGGCCACACTCGCGTACCCGGGTATGGCCGGGCTGGCGTTTACGAGGTATGCAGGCAACGACGCATGGGTAAGAATAAGCGCAATCGCAACAGGCCCGGCCAGATGCCGCCCAAAAAACCGGCGCCGCATGAGAACCCCCGTCGACCCCAGCCGCGCCGCTACCGCGGGTTCGCGATCGCTGCGATCGGCGCGCTGACGTTGGCGCTCGCGTACGGCTGGTGGAGACACACCGCGCGGCCGCCGGTCTCGCCCGCCGATGTGCCGCCGGCAACAGCCGTGCACGCGAGCTTTGTCGGCGCCGGCGCGTGCGCCGGCTGCCACAGCGCCGAGAACGCCGCCTGGCAATCCTCGCATCACGCGAAGGCCATGCAGCATGCGAACGCGGATACGGTGCTGGGCGACTTCAAGGATGCGCGTTTCACCTACGATGGGATCGTGTCGACATTCTTTCGCCGCGACGGCAAGTTCTTCGTCAACACCGACGGGCCGGACGGCAGGTTGGCCGACTTCGAAATCCTCTACACCTTCGGGGTTTATCCGCTGCAGCAATACCTGGTCTCCTTTCCGGACGGGCGCATGCAGGCTTTGTCGATCGCGTGGGACGCAAGGCCGTCAGCCCAGGGCGGGGCGCGTTGGTATCATCTGTACCCCAACGATCACATCAGCTACAAAGATCCGCTGCATTGGACCCGATTGAATCAGAATTGGAACTGGATGTGCGCGGATTGCCACACCACGAAACTCGACCGCAACTACGATGCGGCCGCGAATACTTACGCGACCACGTGGAAGGAGATCAACGTGGCCTGCGAAGCCTGCCACGGGCCGGGTTCGAATCATATTGCCTGGGCCAGACACGAACCGGCTGGTGCGGGTCTCGCCGATCACGGACTGATCGTTGCACTGGATGAACGTTCGGGTGTGACGTGGACACCGGTCGCCGCGACCGGCAATGCGCTTCGCAGCGTGCCGCTTAAATCCGAGCGTGAACTGGCGGTCTGCGCGCAATGCCATTCGCGCCGCGCTGCCTTTGCCGCGGGAATGGATCACGACGGCCGCTTCTTTGACACGCACGATATCGCCCTATTGAGCGCGCGTTTGTACTTCGACGATGGCCAACAGCGCGACGAGGTATATGAATTGGGTTCCTTCCTCCAGAGCAAGATGCACGCCAACGGCGTGACCTGCAGCGACTGTCATGATCCGCACTCGGGGCAGTTGCGAGCCCCGGGCAATGTAGTTTGCGCGCGGTGTCACGCGGCGGCGAAATATGATGTCCCGGCGCATACCCTGCACGCGGCGGCATCGACCGGCGCGCAGTGCGCGGCCTGTCACATGCCCACGCGCAACTACATGGGGATCGATGCGCGGCGTGATCATTCGATCCGCATTCCGCGTCCCGACCTGAGTGCGAAACTTGACGCGCCAAACTCCTGCACCAATTGTCACAGCAATCGCAACGCTTCCTGGGCCGCTGCCGTCATCGAGCACGCCTTTGGCCCGCAGCGTAAGGGATTCCAGTCCTTTGGCGGCACGTTGCACGATGGCCGCGTCGGTGCCCCCGACGCCGCATCGGAGCTGATGATTTTGGCGGCGGACCACCAAGCACCCGGGATTGTGCGCGCGACCGCGATGGCCGACCTGCACCCTTATTTGAACTCCGCGGTGACGCCGGCGCTGGAAGCCGGCGCGGCCGATCCTGACCCGATGGTGCGCGGCGCGACCTTGGACCTCCTGCTCAGCGCCCCGCCGCAGGAGCGGTTATCGCTGGCGCTTGGGCTCATCGATGATCCGTCCGCGATCGTTCGGATCAAGGCCGCGCGAGTGCTGGCCATCATGCCCGACCAGGGCGGGGATGCGGCGATGCGCGCGCGACTCGAACGGGGCTTCACCGAATACATTGCCTCGCAGCGCGCCAACGCCGATCGTCCGGAAGCGCATCTGAATCTTGGGCTGTTCTATGCCGAGCGTCGCGATCCCGAGAAATCGGAGGCCGAGTATCGGGCCGCGCTGGCGCTACAGTCGGATTTCGTTCCGGCCTACGTCAACTTGGCGGATCTTTACCGCAAGTACAGCCGTGAAGCCGATGCCGAGGCAACATTGACCGCCGGCCTGCAGGCGGTCCCCGGCAACGCCGATCTCGATCACGCGTTGGGTTTGCTACGAGTGCGCCAGAAACGCGTGGCCGACGCCTTGCCGCTCCTCGACGCGGCGATGCGCGCAGATCCGAGCAATCCGCGCTACGCCTATGTATATGGAATAGCGCTGCACGACAGCGGCGAGCGGAAACAGGGAATCGCGGTATTGGAGCGGGCGCTCGCGCGCTACCCGCGCAACGCGGAACTGCTCTCTGCCTTGGCGGCCTACGCCCGCGATGACGGCGATGTCAAGCGCGCCGAATTGTATTCGAAGCGACTGGCCGATATCGCGCCGCACGGCGGCACGAAACAATAAGAAACCGCCATGGCGCCGCCGGCCGACGGCGGCGCACGGGATGTTATCCGCCGGTAAGGCCGATGACACGGGAGTGTCACACAGGGTGCCTACGATCTTCGCAGCGGCCGGATCGTGTGTTCGTGCGCGATCCCAAATAGAAACCACACCGGAGTACTCAGTCGATGAAAAAGCTTGCACTGGCATCGTGTATGGGGGCGCTGATGGCTGCGGGGAGCGCTAGCGCCGAGCAGGGACCGGTACCCAACGGAATCCCGCGACTGGATCATGTTTTCGTCATCATGATGGAAAATCACGCCTACGCGCAAATCGCCGGCAACCCCCAGGCACCGTTCATTAACTCGTTGATGACAAAGGCCAATCTGGCGCAAAACTACTTTGCCATTGCACATCCGAGTTCCACCAACTATCTGGAAGTGGTGGGCGGTTCGAACTTCAACAATCTCTCGGACCAGTATCCGGACTGGCACAACGCGAATTGCACGCCGAACATTGTTCCCGGTCAGCCGACCAATACAGACAATCCGAGCACGGGTCTGGTGTGCCCCATCTGGGGTAACGGCACGGACGCAGCCGCTCCGGTCATCGACAACAGCTTGAACGAGACCAAGACCCCTCCGCTGACCACCATCGACGGACAGCATTCCATTCCCGCAGGCAGCAAAATCTCCGGTATCACGATCGCGGATCAACTGGTGCATGCGGGCAAGTCTTGGAAGTCCTATCAGGAAGGCCTGCCCATCACCGGCGCGGATGGCGTCAATGTCAGCGACGGGTTCTACTCGATCGGTGGACCCAACGCCGCCGGTGTCAACGTCACCTCAAACTTCGCGGCGCTCTCCACGAACGGCAATCCGGTCAGTTCCGCGGACGTGGTGTATCTCTACGCCGTCAAGCACGATCCATTTGCCTATTTCGCCGCCGTGCAAGAGGGCAAGGATCGCGCCCTGAGCCTCGAGCGCATCGTTTCCTTTGAAGGTCAGCATGGTCTGTATGCGGACCTGAAGACGGGCCGCGTGCCTGATTTCGCATTCATTGCGCCGAACCAATGCAATGACCAGCACGGCCGGGGCAACGGCACCGCCTTTTGCAACTACGATGCCGATGACAACGGCACCCAGACGGGTCTGAACCCCTCCCTGATCCTGCAGGGCGACCTCGCGGTGCAACGCATCGTGACGGCGATCAAGGCGTCGCCGGTGTGGTCCGACAGCCGCAGTGCCATTGTGATTGTGTGGGACGAAAACGACTACAGCCGCATCACCACCAATCAAGTGGTGGCCATCGTCGACACGAACTACGGCGATCATCACATACAAAGCTCTCGCTTCTACAATCACTACTCGCTCACCAAGACCTTGGATGCCGCCCTCAAGCTCCCCTGCTTGAATCATGCCTGCGATGCCGGCGTCGAGGTGATGTCCGACTTGTTTCAGGAATAAAGCGCACGAAAATCCTGGGAGGCGGTTATCCTGCCTCCCATGATTCGAGCGATGATGCAAAGACCTTCCATGATCTGGCGGGTCTTTTTTTTGTCGCTGCTCACGGCGAGCGCCTGCGGCGCCGATTTACCTCCGTTCGATTCGGCCAGCACGGCCGAAACACCTTGCGGAATAGGGGTACCGCCCCCCGGTCAGTTTGCGCCGGAGGTGTGGGCGCCCCTCGAGGGCCTCACGCTGACGGTTCGTCAGGATCGCGATCGGCTGTGCTATACGGCCAATGGAATTGCCACCGCGCCGACCATTCGCGTCAGGTTGGGCTCGGATCTCACCATCACGCTTCTCAATGAGATCACGGACCCGGCCGCCATTGATGCGGTGACCGGTCCCGGCAAACTCTCCGTCGCGACGGCACGCGTGCCGCGGTCCCGGGACTTCATTCCCGTCATCCCGGGGATGAAGCACCACGCGACGGGGGCAACCAATCTGCACGTGCATGGATTCGCCGTACCACCCGTGAAACCGCAGGATGATGTGCTGAGGGTCTGCACCGATCCCGCCACCGGGCCTCGGCGCTGCGGTCAGCGAGCCTTCACCTATCACTTTCACATTCCGGCCGACATGACCGAGGGGCTGTATTGGTATCACCCGCACGTGCACGGTGAAGTGCAGGCGCAAATGCTCATGGGCTTGAGCGGGGCGATCGTGGTCGAAGGGCCCCAGGACGATGCGCGACGCGCGGCCGGCATCGATGAGCGTGTGTTGATCGTGCGTCAGACGCAGGATCTCGATGCCGGGAAGGCTCAGGCCGCCGCGATGACGGCCGCAATGTCCTCACCGCACGCGCACCCGGCACCGCAGCGCCCGCGCGCCGCCTCGGCGATCGATACCGTGCACGAGCTACTGTGCGCCTCCAATTCCGGGATCGATGCCATCAGCTTGAACGGGACGCCGATCCCGGTTGGCGAAGCAGCGGATACGGCGCTGGCCAATTTCGACATACCGGCAGGCAGGAAGCAGTTGTGGCGCATATTGAACGCCGCGACGGATGCCTTTCTTGATCTTGCGCTGGTCGATGAGAACGGAAAGCCTTTGCCGCTCGAAGTGATTGCGCGTGATGGAAGTGCCTTGGCCGACGATGCGGGTGTGCCGCTGCCCGTCACGGAAACACTGAGCTCGCAATTTGTCCCGCCTGCCGGCCGACTCGAGGTTTTGCTCGCAGCTCCACCGGTAGGCGTGAAAGCGTATCTGGTGACTCATGCCGTCGACACGGGTTGTGCCGGTGATCGACTCCCGGAGCGACGTCTCGCGGTCGTCAGAAGCACTGGGACGGCAACCGACCCGCCGGTCGCCCGGGTTAACCAAGAAATCAGAAGCAGTCTTTTCAGCGGTTTGATGGCGCGACCGACCGAACATGAACGCGTGATCGCCATGGCCGAGTATCCGCGGCCGGGTCTCACGGACCAGGTCGATTTCTACATTGCGGAGCGAAAGCCCGGGGCGGTTCTGAAGCCCTACAGCATGGGAGGCCCGCCGGCGATTTCCGTGCGCGCCGGAACGACGGAGGAGTGGGTCATCGAGAATTGGACCCACGAGCTACATGCCTTTCATATTCACCAAGTGCACTTTCGCGTCCTGACCATCGACGGCAAACCGGTGGCGGACCCGCCGCTGCTCGATGTGGTCAACGTTCCATATGCAGAAGCGACCGGTTATCACAGCAAGGAAGGTCCGGTGAGACCCGGGCGCGTGCGCATCAAGCTCTACTTTCCCGAGTCACTCGCCGGAGACATACCGTTTCACTGCCACCTGGTCGATCATGAGGACAACGGCATGATGGCCGTGTTGCGCGTCACGCCCGCTGAGAACCGTGCTGTCGCGCGTTGACGATGCGCGCCATCAGAATATGTCTTTGACCATCTTGAGGGGATGCTTCGATTCCTTATAGTTGCCGCGCTTCTGGCGCTTCGGCAGCTTTATTTTTTCCCGCGGCAGTGCCTTGTACGGGATCTGTTCCAATAAATGCGTGATGATATTGAGGCGCACCCGCCGCTTATCTTCGCTTTGCGCCACATACCACGGTGCGAAGGCGGTGTCGGTCGCGGCGAACATGTCGTCCCGCGCCCGGGAATAGTCATACCAGCGACTGTAGGACTTCAGGTCCATGGGCGAGAGCTTCCAGATCTTGCGGCCGTCCTCGATGCGGGCCTGCAGCCGGCGCGTCTGCTCCTCGGCGCTCACCTCCAACCAATACTTGAGCAAGATCACGCCAGAGTCGACGACGGTCTTTTCGGCCAACGGCGCCATCCGCAAGAAGTGCCGCACGTCGTCCTTGCTGCAAAACCCCATCACGCGCTCGACCCCGGCGCGGTTGTACCAGCTGCGGTCGAAAATGACGACTTCGCCTGCTGCCGGCAAATACGGCAGGTAGCGCTGCATGTACATCTGACTTTTTTCCCGTTCGCTGGGTGCCGGAAGCGCAACGACGCGAAATACCCGCGGACTCACGCGATCCGTGATCGCCTTGATGGTGCCGCCTTTGCCGGCGCCATCGCGCCCCTCGAACACGATGCACACCTTGAGCCCCTTGTGAACGATCCACTGCTGTGCCTTGACCAGCTCGTTGTGCAGCTTTTCCAGTTTCTTTTCGTATTCTTTGCGCGTCAGGCGGCTGGACTCCTTCTTCTCACTCCCGCCCGACTTGTTCTTTGCTTTCATGGCGCAACCTCAGGTTTATTGCTCGAAGTCAGATATCGGTCGACCGCGATCTCAAGGTTGTGCGCGAGGCGCTCGCGGCCAAGAGCCTCGCCCAACGCCGAGCGCTGCACGACTTCATACACGTCGGGCGGGATGCCGGCCAGCCAGAGTGACACCCCCGCTGCACGCTGCCGCTTCTCGGCCTCGATCAACATTTTGAGCGCCGTGTATTCGAGATCGAAGACCCCGCTCAAGTCGAGCAGGACGACGCGGGGTTTGGTCTCGGCAATCAACGCGCGCAGCTTCTCCGCGATCCGTTCCGCGTTGAGGAAAAAGACACGACCCTCCACGCGAACGATGAGCAGCCCCGGAAAGTATTCATCCGCGACATCCGCAGACGCGCGCGGCCTGAACACGTTTGTCCCGCGCTTGCGACCGAGAACGTAGACGCGCGGATTGGCCGATTGCTGCGCCAGTGCGACGAGCGACACGATGATCGCGACGAGAATGCCTTTCAAGGTGCCGAGCAGCATCACACTCAAGAACGCGGCGACTGCCCAGATGAATTCGGTTTTGCGAATTCGAAGAATGTTGCGGAAATCCGCCGGCTTGATCAACCCGACCGAGTAGACGATCACAATGGCCGCCAGCACGGCATGCGGCATGAGCCCGAGCATCGGCGCCAAAAACAGCATGGTCAAGAGCGTCGCGGCGGCGGTTGCGAGGCCCGCGATTTGGGTGCGTGCGCCGGTCATGCGATTGACAGCCGTCTGCGACATGCCGCCGCCGCCCGGCATCGCCCCCAAAAATGCGCCGGCGACGTTTGCCATGCCGGTCGCGAACAATTCTGCGTTGGGTCGCGGCGCGGGCTCGTCATTTCTGACGAACGCCTGGCCGACAGCCGCCGTTTCCGTGAAGCTCATAAGGGCAATGCCGACCGCGGCGGGCCAAAGCGCCGCGGCGAGACTAAAGTCAGGTAACTGAAAAGCGGGCAGGCCGGCGGGGATGGCGCCCACCAACTCGACCCCGAGATGCTGCAGATCGAAGAATGCCACCGCCGCGATGGCGGCGGCGACGCCGATCAGGGGCGCGGGCCACGTGGGTTTCCATTTTTCGAGAACAGTCAGGCCGACGATGGTCGTCAGCCCCACCGCCAATGTCGTGGGCGACAGGTGGGAGAGGTTCAAGAAGATGCCTTGCACATTGTGCAGGAAAGTACCCTTGGTGAAATGAACACCGAGGACCTTCGGCAGCTGATCGATGATGATCACGACGCCGATTCCGGCCTTGAACCCCACCAACACGGGTTCCGAAATAAAGTAAGCCACGAATCCGAGCCGCAGTATGGACGCCAGAATCAGCACGGCGCCGACCAACAGGGTGAGGATGGCCGTTGCCTGTAAGAGAGTCGCCACGTCGCCCGTTGGCACAGCCGCGTCCAGCGCGGCGCCGGTCAGAATCGCGATAGTCGTGGTGGTGGTGACGCTGAGCGGCCGGGAGGTGCCGAGCACGGCGTAGACCATGAGAGGCACGAACGCCGTATACAGCCCGACTTGAATGGGCAATCCGGCGATGGTTGCATAGGCCATGGACTTCGGGACCACCACGGCCGCAGTGGTCAAACCCGCGACGATATCCGGACGCAGCCAATCCTTACGGTAGCGGGGCAGCCAATCCAGGAGCGGCAGGCGGAGCGCAGTCACCGGTCAATTCTAGGACTGCGTGCTCATTCGCCATAGGATGACTGTATGGGACCTTGGTCCTACTTGCGGCGTCGCAACAAGAGCCGGTTTTCAGGTCCTTGCGCCACGCTGGTCCGCATGCTCAGACTCGAGAAGCGGCAACGTAAAACGGAAAATCGCGCCGCCCTGTTCGCGATTCGCGGCGGTTATTTCGCCCCCGTAACCCTCTACGATGGTGCGCGCGATGGACAAGCCCATCCCCATGCCGGAGTCCTTGGTGGTGAAGAAAGGGTGAAATATTTGAGTCTCCTTTCCTGCGGGAATGCCGGGGCCTGAATCTTCGATCGAAACCTCCGCGAAGCGCTGATCGCGCACCGCCGTGCGGCCCACGATTGTGCGCTGCCCGCCATTCGCGCTGCCCATCGCGTCAATTGCGTTCAACAGCAGATTCAATATGACCTGCTGTAGCTGGATCCGAACGCCGCGCGCCTGCGGCGATGGCTGAGCGCAGTTGGTGCTCAAGATAATTTGACGCGCCGCTGCCTGGGGAGTGAGAAAACCAAACACCTCTCTGATCAAGTCGTTCAAATCGACGTCCTGAGCCTCGATCGGGGCCCGCATCAGAAAACCCCGCAGCTGAGTGATCACATCGTTGGCACGCAGATCATCGCGCTTGATGTCCTTGACGATCGCCTTCAGCTCCGCGATATCGGGCGTCTCGGAGCGGAGGATCAGCTCTGCGGCCTCGCTGTTGACGAGGATTGCACCGAGCGGCTGACGCAGATCGTGTGCAATCGATGCCGATAACTCCCCCGCAGTTGACAGCCGATTCATCCGCGCGAGTTCCGCCATTTGTTGACGGGACACATACTCTGCATTCCGGCGGCGCCGGCGTTCGTAGAGCAGACCGAAAATCAGAATGGTTTGAAGCAGCATGAAAATGCCGCCCGTTGCGATTTGCCACCGATACTGTTCCCACGCCGATTTTTCGACGAAGCGGATTGAGCTTCCCGGGGGAAGAATGGAATCCGAGATGTGCCAACGCTTGAGCTCCCGCCAATCGTACTGAGGATTTCCGAATTGCAGGGGCGGCGTTTCGATTCCTGAAGCGCGCTCCCCGCCCAGGATTCTGACGGCGACACTGCCAATTCTTTTCACTTGCGCGTCGGAGGAAATCATCGGTCCTCCGACGATCCCCTTGCCGAGATACGCATCGGAGTAACTGAAAATAGGGGCACTTGCCGCTGCGTGCAGCATGGAAAGGGCGACATCCTCGTCTTCTGGAATACCGGAAACGGTCCGGGAGAGCAGCACGTAAAAGATTGCAGAATCGGGTGGCAGGCTCGCGACTCGCTTCAGCAGCTCGTCGAATGAGAGATTGTTCAAGAAAATCAACGTCAGGCGATCATTGAAGACCTGCAGCGAGTCTCGAATTTGACCCACCCAATATTTCTCAATGGCCGAATTGCCAATCACGACAGCGAATGTGGTGGTCCGCGGCAACACCCGCAGGATATCCTCGGCCACGTCGGGAAAACTGACCGAGATGGGAACGGCGGCTTCCTCCGACTGGGAAAGGGTGGAAACCACCCTGCGTTGCTCCACATCGGCCAGAAGTTCGGGAGTATGAGGGAACAGTGTCTGCCGATGTTTCCGTATGAAGTCAGCGGCAGGCGCGCCCAAGGTGATGATCAGATCGAGGGGGTGATCCGCGAATAATTTGCTCAGGTAGTCCACAAACGCCGTGTCTTCCTGAGGGGCGCTGAAACGGGCGGATACCAGCCATTCCTCGTACAGATCCAACCGCCCGGGCAAATCTCGATCGAGCTCGGCTCGCAGGTCCTTCGAATAAAGATCCCCAAAATCGGGGCCAAACGAGTGGAATATCAGCACGCGCTTGAGCTGTTGCTCGCCGGCCGCGGCAAAGCTCGCAGCAACGATCAGCAGTACTGCACCGATCAGTGGGGTACCGAGGGCCCTCATCCAGCCTCGCTCTGATCATAAGGCACGGTGGTGTCGTCGCGTCCGTGAATCAGCATCAGCGGAACCGTGATGACCCTGGAAGCTCGGACGATTCCATCTCTTCTACACGATTACTTTTGTCTTGCCTACGCTCGATGTTATGGCAACATCGAACCACGCCTCGCACCGGCGGTCTGAGTGAGATCAACCGCCCAGCAGGGGACACGAATGGCACGATTTTCCGGCACCCGTAAATTCCGCGTTCTGTGCATCGCGCTTGTGGGGGCTCATGTCCTGACTGCGAACGCTCAGGCGCCCCAAGCGGCGGATGCCGTGGTCGAAGCTGTCCGGCAACGCGTTGATGATCTTTCCGCGTCCGGCAACTTGGCCATTGAGGGCGAGCCCCTGGTTGCCGCCCGAGTTCTGCCGACACTGTACGAACTTCACGGCTACCAACCCTTTTGGGACGCGTCGCGGATTGCGAGCCTCATTAACCTCGTTCGCGGCAGCGCCGAGGACGGCTTGACGCCCGCCGACTATCATCTCGCCGCACTCGAGAAACTTGCGGGCTCCAACGGAACGCCGCTGCAATCGGCCCAACTCGATCTCATCGCGACCGATGCCTACGTCGTGCTGTTGTCGAATCTTTACTTCGGAAAAGTGGACCCGGTCTCGCTTGATAATCGGTGGAACTTCGGTTCTCGCCAGATCGAAGAGCGCGATGCGGCACAATTTGTTCTCGATGCCTTGTCGCGCCCCGATGTCGCCGGTGCAATCAGCGTGGTGCGTCCGAATCACTGGATGTACAAGAATCTCATCGACGCACTGGCCGCCTATCGCGCGATAGAGAAAGTTGGCGGCTGGCCCACAATTGCGGATGGCCCCACCTTGCGCCGCGGCATGACCGACCCGCGCGTGCCCAACCTCAGGCTTCGCCTGGCGGCGAGCCAGGATGCGGCCAGTGTGGCCACCGACAGTGCAACTTTCGATGAGTCTTTGGAGACCGCATTGAAACACTTTCAGGCGCGCCACTATTTGCCGGCGGATGGAACCGCTGGTGCCGAGACTCGACGCGAGTTGAATGTCAGTGTCGCGCAGCGCATCGACCAGATCCGGGTTAACCTGGAACGCGGCCGCTGGGTGCTTCACCAGAAACCTGACCCTGAATTTGTCGTGGTCGATGTCGCCGGATTCGAAGTACGGTATATCCGCGATCGCGCCGTCGTCTGGCGGACTCGCGCTCAAGTGGGGAAGCCCTACCGCCAGACCCCCATTTTTCGCTCGACCATCCAAGAGGTGGTGATCAACCCGACGTGGACCGTGCCGCCCGGTATCCTCGGAAACGACATCCTGCCCGCGGTGCGCAAGGACCCCACCTACCTGGAAAAGCGAGGTCTTCGGGTGATTGACCGCGACGGGCGAAACGTCGATCCCAGCAGTATCGATTTTGCGAAGTATACCGGCGGCAATTTCCCTTACATGATCCGCCAGGATCCCGGTCCAACGAACGCATTAGGAAGGGTCAAGATCATGTTTCCGAATCCCTACCTGGTGTATCTACACGACACACCCAGCCAAAATTTGTTCGAGAAAGAAAGACGCGCCTTCAGCTCTGGCTGCATTCGCACCGAGCGTCCATTCGAACTGGTGGATCTGCTGCTCGCCGGATCAAGTCAATGGAATCGCTCGGCGCTCGATGCGGAATTGAATGGCGGCAAGACACGCACGCTACGGCTGCCTTCACCCGTGCCGGTTCTGCTGCTTTACTGGACGGTGGATCGAAATGATGCCGGCGAGATTGTGTTCAAGGCTGATCCCTATGGCCGCGATCCGAAATTGCTGAAGGC
Organism: uncultured Gammaproteobacteria bacterium; assembly: GCA_963831765.1. GTDB lineage: Bacteria > Pseudomonadota > Gammaproteobacteria > Steroidobacterales > Steroidobacteraceae > Bog-1198. Next base: position 1,761,062 of record CAWHRH010000003.1, on the reverse strand, counting down.
ACTGGGTTCGCCGGCGCGCACGGGACAACTCAAGCAGTAAGCAGGCTCGAGGACTGCGTCATGGACGCAACGCTCTCAGCGTGCGCTCGGGGTCGATTCGCCGGCGACCGGGGCCAGCGCGCCGACTTTCGGATCTTCGGCATGCTCGTCGCCGAAGTCTCCCCCCAGCGCCAAGTGCAGTGCAACCCGCTGGGACAAGGTCTCGGCCCAGAGGTGCAGCGCGCGCATCTGGGCGGAATACACGCGTACCTGCTGCTGGACCATCGGACGGGCATCGGTACGGCCGACGCGAAACTCCACCTGGGTCGTGTTCAGACTCCGCTGCTGAGCGTCGACAGCGGCGGCGGCGTAGTCGGCTTGCTCGCGCAGCGCGGCCTCACCGCCGATGGCATCTTCGACGTCCGCGAATGAACGCGCGCCGATGCGCGCAAATTCCGCGCTGGCCGCCTGCGCCTCGGCCGCTTTCGCCGCAGCGACGTTCTTGAGCTGGCCGCCGTTGAATACCGACCACGCGACGTTTGCGCCGACCCCCCACAAGGGGTTGGAGGCATCCTTCAGCACGAACACCTCACTCGAGATGGTCCCGACCGCGGCCGTCAAGTTGATTTTTGGCCAGCGCTCCGCGCTCGCTTGCTCCGCTCGAGCGTACGCTGCGGCCACGCGCTTCTGCGCGGCGATGACATCCGGGCGTCGCTCCAGCAGTTGCGAGGGCAGGCCCGCGGCGGCCGGCGCCGGTACCGGCGGCAGATCCGCGCTCACGACGAGTTCCGCAGTGGGGTAGCGGCCGAGCAAAATTTCGATGGCGCGCAGCGCCTGTTCCTTCGCGCGGATGAGTTCGCGCCGGCTGTCGCGATACGCCGCGAGCGAGGCCTGCGCCACGGCGAGGTCGCTATCGTTCGCCGTGCCGACGCGAACCCGCGTCTGTGTCAGTTCCAGGAAGCGCTCCGAGGCCGCGATGGTCTGATCGGTCAGGCCGATCTGCGCGATGATTTCCTTGGCGCCGAACCAGGCCCGGGCCAGCGCCGCGACCAGCGACTGACGGGCATAGGCGGCGTCAGCGGTCGCCGATGCATATTGTTCCGTCGCTGCCAGGCGCCCGTAGCGAACGCGCCCCCACAGGTCGACTTCCCAGGAGGCCTGCAGGAACGCGCCGTTGACCCCGCTGGCGTCCGAGCCGAGCTTGCCGCCGAGCTTGCCGGCCAGAGTCAGAGTCGGCAGCAGTGCGCCACCGGCGGCCTCCATCAGGTTGCGCGCTTGTTCGACTCGCGCCTGCGCCACTTTCAGATCCAGGTTGTAGGCCAGTGCTTCGCTCGCCAGCGCCGACAGTTCCGGGTCGTTGAATTCCTTCAGCCATCCGCGCTCCACGTCCTCCGGACGCGTCCCCTGCGCGACCCACTGCTCGGGAAGCTGCAGGTGCGGCATGGTTTGCTTGACCAGTTCGGGTGTGGCGGGGGCCTCGTGCAGGTTGATGCAACCAGACAGCAGTGTGAGCGCGGCGGCCAGCAACAACGTTGCACCGCGACGCGCAATGGAGTGCAACCCGGTTCCAGCAGCGCCATTCCTGCCTGTGCGCATTTCAGTGCAGCTTGAGGATCAGGTAATTGAGTTTCGTTGACACACGCAACAGCACCTTTCTGAGGATGTGTATCGCCTGCATGCGATCGGTATAGATCGCGGCCTCGCCGACAGCACCGGCCGCCAGATACTCATCCTTGTCGGGATCGGCGAGGTCCAAGCGGACAGCGAATCGGCCCGGTAAGGCCGGCGCGAAGCCCGTGAGCGGAATGGTCCCCGTGACCTGCGCCTGGCCCTGCCCCTGTGCCCAGATGACATAGTTGACCGTGGCCTTGATGATCTTGCCGGGGTGGGTCGGCAGTACGATCTCGGCTGCGTTGCCGGGCGCCACCGCCCCCAGCTCATTCTGGTAGTACAGCGCATAGATCTGGTACACGTCCTCGACGACGCTGAGCGGCGCAAGCACGGGGAAAGGCGTGACGTAGCCGCCTGGGCGCAGCTGCACGTTGACGACGGTGCCGTCGGCGGGCGAGAGCATGGTGGTTTGCGACAGGTCCCAGCGGGCGCTCTCGAGCTGCGCCTTGATCTGAGCGACCTGGGCCTGATCGCCGCCGACCACGGCCCCCAACTGTTCGGTGATCTGGCGGGCGGCCGCCTGCGCGGAGGCGAGCTCACTGGTGAGCGAGAGCACCTGGCCCTCGGCCGACTCGAGTTCGAACTTCGAACCGGCGTTGCCGGCGACCATCTCCCGGTACTCGCTGACCCGCAAGCGGGCCAGATCCAGTTGAGCGCGGATGGAATCGCTTTTGGCCGAGGCGGCCTTGAGCTGTTCGCGCAAGGAGGCGTTGGCGCCGACCGCATTCGCGAGCTGCGCCTCGAGCGTTTTGACCTGCAGCACGTAGGGTGTCGGATCGATTTTGAACAGCACATCGCCTTTCTTGACGGGGCGGTTGGGCTCGACCGGCACCTCGATGACGCGGCCGCGCACCTGCGGAACGATGGGAATCGTGTACTTGATGACGCGCACGTCGGCGCTCGATGGCGCGAATCGGTTGAGCAACATGATCAACGTGAACATGCCGACGACCGGGATCGTGACCACGATGACTTGCGAGGTCGCGTTCCACGGCAACAGCTTGAACTTGAAAAAGATCAGCCAGACGATCAGCGCATAAAGGCCGAGGATAATTGCGTCCACTAGCCCTGCTCCCCGTCGGCGGCTTCGTCAGGCAGCGGAATCGGTTCAGCGGCGATGGCCGGGGGAGCGGGATGAAGGTGCTCGGCCTCGACGACGGCGACACGCATGCCCATCGGCTTCAAATACGCCCACAGCATCGCGATCGGCCAGAGCAGCCCGCCGAATACGAGCGACAGCAGGCACAGCATGTGAATCGCATCTTTCTGAGGATGATGGCGCTTTATCGCCGCTTTCTCCGGGAGGATGTGCAGCATCCAGAAGAGATAAATACCCCCCGGCGGCAATGCGAACAGTATGAAGATCGATAGCCAGTCCGCTACCTTGTCGGCGAGCGGTCCCGACAACGAAGCACTCGCGGTGGCAGCGTACAGGCAGGCAGGCAGGACCAGCCTGCAAGCCACCAGGGACTTATTCTCGCGGCGGCGCGCGACGACTTTCATGAGATATCTCCGATTGCTTTTTGCGTCGAGTTCCGGCGCCATTATAGGCACTTCCCGCGGCCACCCTCGCACGCTTTCACTGTAGCGCAACACTGTCCCCAGGATTTATCGGCCATCAATTGGACTTAGGGCGTATGAAAATCGGCGCCTCGCCAAACAGCGGCTTTTGGGTGCAACATAGACTGGGTTCAGCCGATGGGAGTGATCCGTGAATCCCCAGCCTCCATACGATCTCGCTCGCATCACACTGCTGGTTCTGATTATCTGTTTGCTCATCGCGGCCAGTCTGTGGACGGTGCTGCCGTTCGTGGGTTCATTCATCTGGGCTGTCACGATCGTCGTGGCAACCTGGCCGCTGATGCTGCGGGTGCAGGGCTTTGCGGGCGGACGCCGATGGGTTGCCACGACGATCATGTCGGTCTTGATCCTGGCGATTGTCATTGTGCCATTCGCCTTCGCCATCGGCGCGCTGTTCGATGCGGCGGAGCACGGCGCGGAGTTGGCCAAATCACTATTTGCGAACGGACTGGCGCCGCTGCCGCAGTGGGTGTCGAAGCTGCCGCTCATTGGTCAGCCGATTACCGCGAAATGGCAGGAGTTTGTCGTGGGCGGCGGTCCGGCGCTCACCCACGCGTTCGAACCCTATGTGCGCTCGGCATCCGCCTGGGTGTTGGGAATGGGCGGCGGCGTCGGATTGGCCGTCGTTCATATGTTCCTGGTCGTTATCATCGTCGCCATCCTGTTTTCCCAGGGGGAACTGGCGGCGAAGGGTGTGTTGCTGCTCGCGCGAAGACTGGGGAACGAGAACGGCGAGAAGGCTGTGCGCCTGGCGGGAATGGCGGTCCGCGGCGTGGCGCTGGGAGTCATCGTTACGGCCCTGGTCCAATCACTGCTTACCGGGCTGGGGCTGTGGGTGGCCGGTGTGCCGCGGCCGGGCCTGCTGTGTGCGTTGACCCTTGCGCTGTGCGTGGCACAGATCGGACCTATCCTGGTTCTGGCGGGCGCGGTGATCTGGCTCTACTGGTCGGGAAGCGCAGGGTGGGCAACCGCGCTTCTCGTGTGGGCGATACCGGTGGGTTTGCTCGATAATTTCCTGCGCCCGATGCTCATTCGGCGCGGCGTCGATTTGCCCCTCCTGCTGATCATCACCGGCGTCATCGGCGGGCTGATCGGCTTCGGAGTCATCGGATTGTTCGTGGGTCCGGTGGTGCTGGCGGTGACTTACACCCTGCTGGAAACATGGGTGCAGCGGGATGAGCCGCGCGCGAAGTAGCCGAGGAGTTCTTCAAAGTCCCCGATTCAACGCCGATCGATCGCCACGACGTGCGAACGCGCCTGCGCGCGCTCAAGAATGGCTTCCCGTCCATCGGGGGTAATATCGAAATCGCGCACATCGAAATCTGCGGGCATGTGGGTTAGCTGTTGCATCTCGCCGCTCTCCAGATCGACCGACCAAAGATTCTTGTGTCGGATATCCCCTTGCAGGAAAACCAGTTTGCGGCCTCCCGGCAGCAAAGCGAGATGCCGCGCGCCCCGCGTCAGGATGAGAGACGGCAGCGAGTAGGCAGCGTCATCCGCGGTCGAGGCTGCGACGCTGAACTTGGTGCCGATGTCAGGTCCGGAGTAAATGACGAATCGGCCATCCGGCGACCAGGCCGGATCGACGGAGTAGGCGCGTACCAGCGGGGTGGGAGCACCCTCTTTGAGCGGAATACGGAACAAATGCGGGATGCCTTTATCGTCCGCCGCCGAGGTGATCGATTGTCCATCCGGGGCAAAGGCCGGCGCACCCCGCAGATCGAGCGAGTCGCAGACGATTCGCATCCGCGAGCCATCGGCTCCCATGGTGTACAACAGCGTCTGATCGCGCTGCCTCACGGAGAAGGCGATGAGGTGCCCGTCGGTGGAGATGGCCGGTTCGCCGATGATTCTGGCGTCGCTGCCGGCCCACAACTGCGTGACCGTTGCACCCGAGATCTTCCAGATGCTCTCGCCCGTGCCGGCTGTGGCGACATACAAAAGATAGTCGGGCCCGAGACGGGGAGCGAATCCGGCGCCGGTGGCGAGCGTGATGCGTACCGGGGAGGACTCGCTCTGCGATTCATCGACGATTTGCACGCGCCACAGCGAGCGCTCGGGCTCGGATACAGTGGCGATCACCCGGCGCCCGTTCGCACTCGCCGCGAGCGAGGTGTATTGCTCGACTCCTGAGGTCAGCCGGTGGGGTACGCGGCGCTCCACATCCATGCCGTAAACCCAAGGACCGGAACCATCCGGCGCGCTTGACAGGAACAACAACGTGCGCCGATCGAGCAGCACCGGATAAGTCAGGCGCGCGGGCTGCGAGGTGATCCGTTCGGAGGAATCGCCGTGGATGCCAACTCTCCAGATGTCCAATTGGTCAGGCAGCGTGCCCTTGACAAAGTAGATCAGGTTGTCGGATGCCCAGACAGGGAAATGGCTGTGCAGGCCCGGCGCAGCGATCAAGATGGGAGGACTGCGGGACGGGCCCTTGCCGTCGCTGATGTACAGAGGATCTCCGGGGCCGGGTGTGTGGTAAGCGAGTCGGCTGCCGTCGGGGGACCAGACGGCTTCGGCCACGCCTTCTAGATAAGGCCTCGGTTCACCGCCCAGCGTCGGGACGGCCCAAATGCTGATGTCTTCCCCTGGCGGGCTTGATCGCCTGCGCAGCCAAAATGTCACCAGCGATCCATCGGGCGAGAAGCCGAGCGTGCGCACCGAAGGATTGATGAACTCGCCTTCCACCCCCGCGGTGAGGTTGTGGAACTGACCGGATCCCGCTTGCGTGACCCAAACATCGGTGCGCCCGCCGCGATCGGACAAAAAAGCAATGAACTGACCGTCGCGCGAAACGGCAGCCGCCTCGTTTTCTCCGTCGAATCCGGTGACTGACTGATAAACCGCACCCGCGATGGGATTCCGCCAAAAGGTGTCGCGGCTCGCCAACCAGATGACTGAGGTGATGGCGATGGCCGCCACCGCGGCAGCGAGTGCGATGAGCGACCGTCGAACGCGGGGATTCGGCGTGGGCGGCGGCGCTGCATCGATATCAGCCGGCGAAGGCTCGGTCCCGCCGGACGGATGTTGCTCGCTCCGGCTCTGCGACCAGGCATCGAGTTCCGCCCGGAACGCATAGACGGAACCCATCTTATCGTGCAGTTGCCGGTGCACCGGCATACCTTCGCGCTTCTCCCAGCGCTGCACGGTCGTGATATCGCGCTTCAGATAAACCGCGATCTTCTTCCACGAGTCCAGGCGACCCTCATTGGATCCTGGCGGCGGGTCAGGAGTTGGCTTATCCATCCAGGTTCGTGGTTCCCCATTCTTGTGCAAGCATTCTAGGTTCCAAGGCCCAGAGCCGCAAAGCGCGGCCTCGCCCTCGGAGCCGGGGCGGTAAAAGACGGTATTCGACGGCATCGGGCAAAATCCGTGCATTGCCGTTTGACCCGATCTGGGCTGCGTCCGATGGTGCCGCACTGGCAACATCAATTGGGAGATTCCGATGAACAGCAAAGCCTTGAGCTGGATGGCGCGTCGCGGCGCAGTGCTGGTGGGTCTGGGCGCACTTACTCCGGCTTTGGCGGGAGAGGCACCGCCGTCCTCGCCGCCGGTGCATTACAGCGGCCTGATCAACGACTACACGCCGTCGGCCGCAGTGGTCAAAAACGGCCCCTACGAAATGCGCGGCAGATGGTCGCTGGATGTGGACACACGACACGGCACCGCCAAGTTTTCAGCCGTCATGAACATGGAGACGTCGGATTATGGGATGACGGAGACCGTCACCAACGCGCAGGGCATGGTGGTGCCTCTGGTGAACAAAGATGATCCCAGCACTCGGGGCGCCCACACACACCACATCGTCATGACGGACGGCATGATCAGCCCCGGCTGGTCGGGTTGCCCAAAGTTTAATCCGGCGGTCACCGGGGGATTTACCATCACCGGCACGGCGCTCGTAACCGGGAACGGGGGCCCGCCGCCATTCGGCAACCCCTCAACGCTGACGATTTGCGTTCTCGGAGGGACCAATGTCGTGCCGGGGCCCTATGTCACGTACTCGAATTTCACCATGATGTTCGGGGCACCCGCCAACTCTCACTTTGGAATGTTTTGGATTCATGGAGTGGTCCTTGGGTGCACGGCGCCCTGGGAGTTCGAGTCGAAAGACTGCGCGATTCAAGACTGAGCCACATCGACCCCGCGGGAGGAGAGTGACGGTCAGCTCCCCGTCCTCTCTTCCCGATTTTTTGCGTGGCGTCCTAACCGGGCTCTCTCACCGACCCAAGCCCTCGCACACGACGCTGATCGATCCCGTCGTGCTGCCGACGGTGGCCGAGATTATCGCCAGGCCGTCCTGACGGGAGCGAGGGGCCTTGCACATCACGAGGCCCGCCGACACCGTAGCCACGCTGGTGGAACTCGAATTCCACGCCGCCGTCGACGTGACATTCTTCGTCGCACCGGATGCATAGGTGCCGGTCGCTGTCAGCTGCAGCGTGCCGCCGGCAGGAATCTCGCAATTGTTCGCCGCTGAGACTTTGATGGACTTGAGCACCGGGGCCTGGCAAGTGACGCCGACCGATCCCGTGATGCTGCCGCTCGTGGCGGAGATCGTCGCCGAGCCGCTCGCCGTCGCTGAGGCGTTGCAGGTCACGAGGCCGGTTCCCGACACGGTGGCGACGCTCGGAACGCTGGAACTCCACACCACCGCACTGGTGAGGGGCTGCGAAGGTCCGGACGAAAAGACTCCCGTCGCGGTCAGCTGCGCTGTGCCGCCGGTTGCCAGTGTGAGCGCGGCCGGTGCGACCGCGATGGAATTGAGCACCGGCGCGGCGCAGGTCACCGCGGCCGATCCTGTGGTGGTGCCCGTCGCCGTGGCGCCGGTGGCGGAAATCGTCGCCGACCCGCCGGTGGTCGCGTTGGGATTGCAGATCACCAATCCCGCCGACACCGTGGCCACATTCGGGGCGCTGGAAAGCCACGTGGCCGAGGGCGTGAGATTCTGCGTGGAGTTGTCCGTGAAAATACCCGTCGCGGTCAACTGCGCCGAGCCCCCGGCGGCAATTTGCGGCGAGGGGGGCGTCACGTTAAGCGAGACGAGGGCGATGACATTCACTGTCGTCTGCGCAAAGCTCATGATGGCATTGCCCGGCGCCGCCGAGCACATGAGCTGTGCGGAATAAGTGCCCACGGTGGTGAGCGCGCCCGTCGATACCGAACCGCTGCCGGCCACGGTTGTCGGCGTCAAGAATGCGCCATCGCTTGCTTGAAGGGTGCACTGCGCGGGCGGGTAGGACAACGGGAACGTCGGTGTGGCAACACCCCAGGTCAGCGTCGTCGCGGCCGGCGCCGCGGAACTCAAGGTCACGGTCGCCGGCGCGGCACTTAAAGTTGCGCACGGCGGCACGTCGTTCGTCGGCCACTCGGTGTTCGGCGGCTGCAGCAGGAAGTACAGGTCAATCGGCAGGAACAGGTTGCCTAGACGTCCGTCTATTTCACCCGCCGGATTGGGATTACCGGGCGGCGCTGCGCCCATGAACGAAGGCAGATTTGCGCGCAGAAAATTATCCGCGGATGCGAGCGAATTCAAGGCGCAGCTGTAGCCATTCGAGGCAGATTCGGCGACACCACTGTTGAAGTAGCTCTGCGCTTGACTGACATAGCCTTGAAGGGTTGCGGTCACACCGGGGTCGATTTGAGCGCTCGCCGCTGTGATGGTGTTGCTGAGATTGCTGAACTTGTCCGTGACAAATCCGGGGAGGCCGTTCGCCAATCCGCTGGGCGCGCTGTTGAGGCCCAGGCCATAGGCGAGCATGGACAGGACGTGGCTGGTACCTCCGCCGTTGTCGCAGAATCCTGAGAGGTCAATAAAGTAATTGCTGCCGGGTGCAGGTCCCCCCTCGACGACGGTTCCCTCGATCGACGGTAGATCCGAACGCGGCGCCCAGGCAAATACTTGCAGCTGCGGACAGTTCAAATTCAAAGGTCCGGGCAGGGGCAGATTGGGATCGACCGTGTTCTGAATGAAGGTATTGTTGACGTTCTGGTCCACCGTCTTCGCGGTGGCCTTCACGACCACGAATCCCGAACCTGTGGGTCCGGAGTGGCCGCACAGGGCGCCGGTCAGCACCGTGCTGGGAAAACCGGGACAGAAATTCGCGACATCCAGATTCCCGCCGGCGCAGCTCCAGTTGCTGCCGGCAACCGTGACGCGGGGATCCGCATTGACGATGCAGCTCTCCTCGAGCAATGGCGCCGCGGGCGGAATGTTGCCGGTTCCCGGTCCCGAAATCTGCGTCGTCAATTGCGGGCCCAGCGGGTCGCAGACGCTCGGCGCGATGCAGGCACTGACCGGCACGGAACCGGAGCTCGTCACCGCAAGGCCCTGAGGATCATTGGTGCCCGTGCTCAAAAGCGCGAGCGGAGCATTCGAACCGCTCGCCGGCGGGGCGCTGAATTGCAGGATTCTGCCGCTGCCCGGCGTGTATTGCGCGGCGAAGGCGTAGGTGACGGTCGAGTACGTGCCCACCTTGATTCTCTGCAAGCCGAATCCCAAGCCATTGGCGAAGTCTGTCGTCAACGCGTTGCTGCCGGAGTCAAAGCGCATGATTCGACCACCGACTGTGGTGAGAAGCAGGCTCACCCCATGGGTCGCATCGGCCGGCCACACATCCATGCCGATCGGCAAAGTGCCGCGCAGCAGGAATGGGGCAACCGCGGTGGAGGTGGGGCCGGAAAGCGGCTGGCTCGGATTCGAAAGCACGCCGGCGATCGCCGCCTGCGAATAAACCAGCACGCGCGGATTCACGATGTCGTTCACCAGGACGAGCACGTCACCCACATTCCATGCCGGCGCCGCCGTGCCGATGGCGGTCGCCGCGGTACCGGCAACCAGCACTTCGGTCACGATTCCGCAGGTATTGTCGATGAGGACCGGCGCCCCGTAGGCGCCCGTCGTCGCATTGAAGGGCAGCACCCACAGCGCCGGCTTGGTGTCGAAGGGCACGCCTGCCGAGACGGCGAACACATTGCCTGAAACATCTGCGGATAGGCCGATGGGATATTTAGGACCCGAGCCCGGTCCCGACCAGGTGAAGATGGGAGTGGCAGTCGCGTAGCTGCCCGGGCCGGGGCCTGGGTAGCGCACGATCTGACCTTTGGAGGCATCCGCGACAATCAAATCCAGCGCGCTGGTCACGGAGTTGGCGGCACGGGTGACTGCAAAAAAATTGCCATGGGTCGCAGCGTCAGTGTTGAGTGTCTGGGTACCGGTGATGAGCGCGCCGGTGTTCGCCGGTGTGTTCGGCGTGACGGTGACGTTGTAGAGCGCATCGCCGTTGCTGTTCACGGCGGTTACGCCGAACTGCTGTACGACCACGGTTTGCGCGTTGGCAGCCGTTAACATCGCCAATAGGGCAGTACCGGCCGCAAGCGTGGCCACTGACTTAAAGTCCATCACGGATCCCCTCGTTAATTTCTTCTTCTAAGGCGCCGTCACGGATTTTGTGCCGCCCGTATCCGCGCTCTCCGAGAATGTGGAGGGTGAGCATACTCCAATTAATGTGATTATTAGATTGTGCTCGCGCCGAGACTTTTGCGTTATGTCATGGTCCTGCGGGATTCTGTTTCACCGCGTCCGCAACCCGGGTCTTTTCGCGCCGGTGCAAGGTGTCCACGTAGCGCTGCGCGAGGCTGCGATAGATCAGCGGCAAACCGTTTTGCTTGCTCAAGATGGCATTGCCATGCGCAAGCCGCGCTTCGGCGTCGCGGTAGCGGCCCAGTCCCGTCAATGCCGCTCCCTCCGCGCATTCGGCGAGTGCGGTACGCCAGTGATCGGCGGACAAGGCGGCCGTGTAGATGCCTTTCGCGCCCTGCGCCAGCTGCAGCGCCTCCGGATAATTCCCTTGGGCCACTCGCAAGATAGCGAGCGCGATGAGACTCGAGCCGACATCGGGATGCTGTCCGTCGAACAGCCGCCGCCGCATCGCCAGGCCTTCTTGTAGATAGCGGTCCGCTTCCGGGTACTCGCCCGCCATGGTCAGCCACGATCCGATCGTGTTCAACACCCGGGCGGTTTCCGGATGATCCTTGGGATACGCCTGACGGTATATCGCCAGCACTTCCCGCATGTTCGCGAGCGCTTCGTGACTTTCGCCACGATCGTACTGCAGAGAAGCAAGATTCAATAGCGTTCGCCCGAACTCCGGGTGGTTCGCACCCAGCAATTCGCGGCGCATGGCGAGCGACTGCCGGTAGAGCGTTTCGGCGCCGGCCAGGTTGCCCTTGTCCTGCTCCGTCATGGCGACGTTCTCAAGCCCGTTGGCAATTTCCGGGTGTTTGTCGCCGAGCAGGCGCCGGTTCATGGCGAGCGATTCCCGATAAAACTTCTCGGCATTGTCCAGCTCGCCGTTCTCGTACAGAAGCAGGCCCATGTCGTTGAGCACTTCGGCGAGATCCGGATGCGGCTCGTCGCCGCGCAGCGCACGCTGCATGGCCACCGCGCTCTGCATCAGCGGGATCGCGGCGCCAAGATCGCCGCCGTCGTCCACGGCTCTGGCAAGATCCTTGAGAGTGCGGGCAACCGTCGGATGCGATGCGCCATAAAGCGCCTGCTGCAGCTTGAGAGCTTCGCGCAAGGTCCTCTCGGCGTCCGCGAAACGCCCTTGCTTGGCGAGCAACGTGCCCAAGCCATACAGTGAGTTCGCGAGTTCCACCTGGCTGGCGAGGTCAGTGGGTCTTGCCGACTCGATGCGAATCGCCTCCCGATACGACTTTTCGCCGGTGTCGAATTCGGCCTGCAAGGCCAACAGGTCGCCCTGATGACTCAGGGAATCGGACAAATCCAAAGGATCGACGCCCGGCAATGTGTGCCGCGTCGCCACCGCGCGATCGAGCAGCGGCCGCGCCTGAGCATAGAGGCCCAGCCCCATGTACACCGTACCCAGCGTATCCATCAGCGTGGCCTGGATGGCGGGCTCTTTGGCCAGTTCCCCTTCGATGCGCGACGCGCCCTTGTCGAGCATCTCGCGCGCCGTCACGGTGTTGCCGCGCGCTTCGCCGGGGTCGGAGATCTTGAACAGATCGACCAGGAAGCGGGTAGTTTCCTTGGCGGTGCGTGCCTCGGCTTCGGCGCGCACCGTCTGGCGCTGCGCCACCGCTCGCTGCACCAGCGCGTAAGCCGCCAGACCGCTGGTCAGCACCATGCCGGCGAACGCAGCGCAAGAGAACCAGAACATACGACGAATGCGCCGTTGCTGCTCGCGGCGGCGCAGAGTGTCGAAACCCACCCCGAGGACTCCGGAGATCAGTTTCAGTTTGGCGTTCTGTTTGCCGTCCTTGCGCGGACGCGCATCCGCCGCGATCGGTTCGGCCGGATTATCGCTGAGCTGGCCGTCCCGACCGAGACGAAAACGCAGCGCCGGCGGGAAACACTCCTCCTGCTCGCGCCCCGGAAGATCCGTCGCATTGGGTTCGCCATCGACGATCAGGCAGAAGATCCGGTCTTCCCGGCCCAGTCGCTTGAACGCAAGAATCTCCTCGTTGACCCACTTGGATTTCGCCGACTGCGGCGAACAGATCACGATCTGAGAGGCCGAGTCCTCGAGCGCCGCGTTGATCAGGGTGCCCAAGTCCGTCGCGCTCGGCAGCTCGTCGCGGTCCTTGAAGATCGGGGTCAGACGCTTGGGAACGGCGCCCCGCGCGGTCACCGTGCCGATGAGGGGTTTGGGCGGACGGTATTTCTCGAGCGACGAGTGCAGCCAGGACGCCCATGTTGAATCACGGTGGCTGTAACTGATGAAGGCGCGGTATTTTGGCGCGTCCACTCAAGATCCCCGCATTCTCGTTGCCCTTCTTCTTATCACTCGAGCCTCGCGTCGCCGCGCAGTATACCTAAGCAGGCTAGCTCTGGCTTCAGATCCAGCGGCCGCTGCCGATACGTCGGCCATATGACAGCGACTGTGCGCAAACTCATGCTCGAACTGACGCTCGGCGACATCCGCCTGCCGTCGTTTCCGGATATCGCCATCCGGGTGCAAAAGGTGCTCGATGATCCGCGGACCTCGCCCGCGCGGGTGGCCGTGGTCGTGGGATCCGAAGCGGCGCTGGCTGCCCGCATCCTGCGGCTCGCCAATTCGGCCTTCCTGAACCCGTCGGGAGAACCCGTCAACGATTTGCGGATCGCCTTGACACGTCTCGGCGTGCAGCTCACCCGCTGTACGGCTGTGTCGTTCGCTCTGCAGCAGATGAAGCTCGGCGGCGGCGACGCGGCGCTGCGGCCCGAGCTTCAGGAACTGTGGCGCAGCGGGGCGCTGGTGGCTTCGATCGCCTACGTGCTCGCGCGCGAGTCGCGCGCCGCGAACCCCGATGAGGCACTGGTGACCGGGCTCATGCACAACATCGGCAGGCTCTACATCACAGTGAGCGCGCCCCGCGGCGAATCAGCCACCACCGGAGAGGCCTGGGCCGAGGCGGTGCGCGAGTGGCATCCCCAGATTGCCGTTTTGATTCTGAAACATTGGAAGTTTGCGCCTGCCATCATCGCGGCCGTGGGCAGCCAAAACGCCGGAAGTCGCGATGGCCATGGCGATGATCGCCTTACCGACATCCTGACGGCTGCGATGGCGCTCGTACCCTGTGTTTTTGATCGTGCGATGCTGTGCAAAATCGTCGCGGCCGTACCGGCATTCCAGCGATTGAAATTGGCTGCCGAGGACTGCACCCGGATTCTGGCCGCATCCGCCGACCAGATTCGATCATTGCGCGCGGGCTTAAGCGACTGACCGGCGCGCGAATCGTACCCGAGCAGCTCCAAGTGTCTACGGCGGCAGCTTCAACCGATGCAGCAGCGCCGCGTAGCGCGGATCGGCCACCAGCGCCTTCATCATGGGATTGCCGCGCAGCCACTGAACGCCCGGGTCCCGTCTCTCCGCCGCCAGGTCGAGCCACTTGAAAGCCTTGTCGGCATCGCCGAAGAAGGCAAAGGTTTCGGCCACCTGGAATTCCGCGCCCGCCGAATTCTGCAGCAGATCTTTGAGTGCGGCATTCGCTTCGGTTGATCGGCCCTGCGCGTGATACCCCAGCGGCAATCCGAACGCCCGCCAATTGCTTTTTTCGGTCTCGAATTCCGCCACCGCCGCCGGGATCTCGCCGCGCGCCAGCAGGATGCGCCCCAGTTCGTAGTGGGCTGCGGGAAACGATGGGTTCATGGCGAGTACCTGGCGAATCATCGCCTCAGCCTCAGTGAGTCGCCCGGCGAAATAAAGCACTCGCGCCACATAACGGCGGTAGAGAAGGTTGAGCGGATCGCGTTCGAGCACGTCCCGGAACTGTGCCAAGGTGTCGTCAGTGTTGCCGACGGTCATGGTCAGGTGCGCCGAGGAGAACAGCGCGTTCACGTTGTTGGGATCGAGCTGCAGGGCGTGATCGAGAGCCTCCCTCGCTCCCGACCAGTCGAAATCCTCCAGCATCTTTATCGACGCAATCATGGTGTAGGCTTCGGGGAGCTTCGGATCAAGTTCCGCAGCTTTTGTTGCCGCGGCCATCGCTTGCGCAGCGCCGCCTTGAACATCGACATAACCGTTGGCAACCTGCCGGAAAATTGCGTAGGACATGCCGGCCCACGCCGGCGCGTAAGCGGCGTCAAGCGCAATCGCCCGGCGGTAGCAGTCGATCGATTTCTCCAACTCCTTGGGTGTATCGAACGCGACTGAGTAACGACCCTGCAGCAATAGATTGTAGGCCTCAGGATTCGAGGTGCGGGCGGCGGATATGGGCACGTCGCCGAGCAGGGCGAGTTTCAGCTTCTCGACCACGGCACGCGCGATGTCCTCCTGGACCTTGAATACATCGTCCTGATCGCGATCATAGGTCTCCGACCAGATGTGCACGCCGGTGTCGGCGCGTATGAGCTGGGTCGTGATTCGCAAGCGCCGGCCCGATTTGCGCACGCTACCCTCGAGAACATTCGCGACATTCAACTTTCTCGCGATCGTCGGAATATCTTCGGATTTACCCTTAAAGGAAAACGACGAGGTCCGGGCAATGACGGTCAGCCCGGGTACCTTGGCCAGGAGATCGAGCAATTCCTCCGCAAGTCCGTCCGAGAAGTACTCCTCGTCATGCTTTTCGCTCATGTCGACAAACGGCAGCACCGCGATGGATTTGTCCGGTACCGCACTGGGCGCCGCCCCGGAATGGCTGGCGGGCGCCGCAACTTCAGCGCCGGCGGAGCGCCGCGACACCACCAACCGGTCGACCGCGAAGACCCCGGCCGCAATCACCAGCGCAGCCGCTGCCAGCCATAAAAAGCGGTTCGTCTGCCTGGGTGCCAATGACGCCTGGGTCGCGGATGAAGCTGGATCTGCGGCTGCGGGCGGTGATACCGCGATGGCCGCCGGGCCGGCTGCGATCCCATGCGTCATCGGGCCGGCGTGTTCATCTTGCTTGAGCAGGCGCGCCACCCGTGCGATGAACTCAGACGACGGTTCCCCGGAGGGAAGGCGCGTCCATTGCAGCTCGCGAAACCGATCGGGAACGAACGCGTCGCCCTCGAGGGTGTTGTCGATCACGATCGGCAGCAGAAATGCCCTTTCCGCGGCGATCAGGTGCGATCGATCAATTGCGAGTTTCCACTCGAGTCGAAAGTACCCCTCGATGCGCGAACGAGTGTTGGCGGAGATGATGGGTATGAATAAGGCGCAGGACTTGATCTGCTTGCGGATCGCGGCGTCCCAGGCGTCGCCGCCCCGAAGCTCGCTGCGGTCGAACCAAACTTCGATGCCGGCGGCCCGCAACGCGGCGCAGACTCGCTGCGCGGCTTCTGCATCTTCGGATGCATAGCTCAAAAAGACGGCCCGATGGCTGCTCCCGCCTAGGGGTTGGCCACCGAGTCCCGGTTCGTTCGACAAGTTTTGTTCCGGGGTCTGATTTGGAGCTGCGAGAATGCACCAGGGAACAGGCTAGCGCAAACGGCGCCTTCGGCGCTCGACACGGACTAGATCGAGAAAACGACCAGCGCGGTGAGCAAGGCAAAGGCCAATATCAAGGCGTTGTGGCTCCATTGAGCGACTGTCGTGAGCATGTCAAATTTCCTTTATCCGCACCAAGGTGGCGGTACATCGTTATGGGGGCGCACTCTGACATTTCCAGCTCCAACAGAGTTGCGTGAGGTCACAAAACCGGCCATTTTCCGCAGGAAATTCCCCAAAAAAGGCGAGCCTTGAGCTTCCGGTCTCGAAATACGAATCGTTGATCCAACTTTCATCTGATTGAAAGAATCGGAGTGGTGGAATTCACGCGGAAGCACTCATCGGGGCGGGAGGCAGGTAGAATGGGCCGGCCCCCCTCCGCGAGGATCCCGTGTCGATTCACGTAGCGCTCAATCATGTCATGCATTATCGCTACGATCGGCCGGTCACCCTGGGCGCGCAGATCGTTCGGCTGCGCCCCGCGCCGCATTGCCGTACCCGAATCCTGTCCTACTCGCTGAGCGTTACGCCTGCCGAGCACTTTCTCAACTGGCAGCAGGACCCTCAGTCGAACTACCTGGCCCGGCTGGTGTTTCAGAAGCCCACACAGGAGCTCCGGATCGAGGTGGATTTGACAGCGGAGATGGCGGTCTTGAATCCCTTCGATTTCTTCCTGGAGCCCGGGGCTCAACAGTTTCCCTTCAAGTACGGTCCCGCCGAAAAGCGCGAGTTGGCGCCGTTCCTGGCAACCGGGCCGGCCACGCCCTTGTTCACCCGCTATCTCGCCGGAATCTCCCTGGCCTCGCGCTCGACCAATGATTTTCTCGTGGATTTGAATCGGCGGCTCGCGTCCGACGTGCGCTACGTGATTCGCATGGAGCCCGGCGTTCAGTCGCCGGAGGAGACATTAAAGCTTCGATCCGGATCCTGCCGCGACTCGGCGGAACTCCTGGTTCAGCTGCTGAGGCACCTGGGGTTGGCCGCGCGCTTCGTATCGGGTTACCTCATTCAATTGGTTGCCGATACCAAACCCTTGGAAGGCCCGGCGGGACCGGCCGCGGATTTCACCGACTTGCATGCCTGGTGCGAGGTGTACTTGCCCGGCGCCGGATGGATTGGATTGGATGCCACCTCGGGTTTACTGACGGGTGAGGGCCACATCCCGCTGTGCTGTACGCCGGATCCGCAGTCGGCGGCACCGCTCTCTGGCGCAGTCGACGAATGCGAAACCACATTCGATTACGCCATGAAGGTCGCGCGGGTGTGGGAGGCGCCCCGCGTCACCAAGCCGTACTCGGAAGACGAGTGGTCGGCGATCGATTCCTTGGGCCAGTACATCGACGAACACCTGCGCTCCGACGATGTGCGCCTGACCATGGGCGGCGAGCCCACCTTTGTTTCGCGCGAGGATGCGAAGGCGCCGGAGTGGAATACGGAAGCCTTGGGCGGCGACAAGCGCCGCATCGCCGCGCAACTGTTCAGCAAATTAAAGGATCGCTATGCCCCGAGCGGACTTGCGCACTTCGGCCAGGGAAAGTGGTATCCCGGCGAGCAACTGCCCCGTTGGTCGTTGAATTGCTTCTGGCGCAAGGACGGCGAATCGATCTGGCTTGATGCCAAGCTTGTCGCCGACGAGACCCTGAAGTACCCCGAGGCGTCCGCGAACGCGCAGAAACTGCTCAACGAGGTGGCCAATCGATTGAGTGTCCCGGCCCAGCATGTCTTCCCGGCCTACGAGGATGCGTTCTATTACCTGTGGCGCGAGCGCAAGCTTCCCGTCAATGTCGATCCCTTCGATTCCAAGCTCACCGATCCGCTCGAGCGGGCGCGCCTCGCGCGTGTCCTCGAAGGCGATTTGAAGAAACCGGCCGGTTACGTGCTGCCGATTTCGCGTGCACTCAAGGGCACGGCCTGGCAGAGCGGCACCTGGCTGTTGCGCCGTCAGCGATGTTACTTGATTCCGGGCGATTCGCCGTTGGGTTTGCGCCTACCGCTGGAGTCGCTGACCTGGGTCGCTGCCGGCGATTTTCCGCATGTGTATCCGCCGGACCCCAACCAGGAGTTCTCATTCCTCGCGCCGCATCGGCAGTTGCTGCGGCCGAGTCTCGCGTCCGCCGCAAGCCGCCGCCAGAAATTGGCGGCGCAGCCTCCGCCTGCCGGCGAGGAGGCCGCGGTCGCGAGGACATCGCTGTGCGCGCAGGAGCGCCATGGTGTGCTGTACGTTTTCATGCCGCCGACGCGCACCCTCGAGGACTATCTGGAACTGGTCGCCGCGGTGGAAGCCGCCGCGAAAATGCTCGAGCAGCCGGTCATCATCGAGGGCTACGAGCCTCCGCCGGATCCGCGCCTCGTCAACTTCAAGGTGACGCCGGATCCCGGCGTCATCGAAGTGAATGTGCAGCCGAGCGCGAGCTGGGCTGAACTCGCGCAAGTCGCGACGCACCTGTACGAGACCGCGCAACAGTGCAAGCTGCGCGCGGAAAAATTCATGATTGACGGCAAACATGTGGGCACCGGCGGGGGCAACCACGTCGTGATGGGCGGAGCCACGCCACAGGACTCTCCATTCCTGAGACGCCCGGATTTGCTGCGAAGCCTCATTTCCTACTGGCACAATCATCCCTCGCTCTCGTACCTGTTCTCCGGACTCTTCATCGGTCCGACCTCGCAGGCGCCGCGCGTGGATGAGGCGCGCAACGATTCGTTGTACGAGCTCGAGATCGCGTTCAAGCAGTTTCCCAAGGTCGCCGCCGACGTTCCCCCCTGGCTGGTGGACCGGCTTCTGCGAAATCTTTTGATCGACGTGTCCGGCAATACCCATCGCGCCGAATTTTGCATCGACAAGCTGTACTCGCCCGATTCATCGAGCGGCCGCTTGGGGCTGCTCGAGATGCGGGCCTTTGAAATGCCGCCGCACGCGCGCATGAGCTTGGTTCAGCAACTGCTGCTGCGATCCTTCGTCGCGCGCTTCTGGCGCGAGCCCTATGCGCCCGCCCGCCTGACGCGCTGGGGAACACAGCTGCATGACCGGTTTCTGTTGCCGCACTTCGTGGCCCAGGATTTCGCGGATGTGATGGAGGAGCAAAGGCAGGCCGGCTTCGACATGCCGTTCAAATGGTTTGCGCCGCATTTCGAATTCAGATTTCCGAAGCTCGGCGACTGGGCCTCGAGCTGCGGGCTGCTCGAGTTGCGTCAGGCGCTCGAGCCCTGGCATGTCATGGGCGAGGAAGGTGCAGCCGGGGGTACGGCGCGCTATGTGGATTCCTCCCTGGAACGTGTGCAGATCAAGGTCACGGGACTCGCGCCCGATCGCTATGCGGTGACCTGCAACTCCCGCGCGGTACCGCTGCACCCGACGGGGCGTGAAGGTGAATTCGTCGCCGGCGTACGCTACCGCGCCTGGCAGCCCTGGTCGGCGTTGCATCCGACGATCGGTATTCACTCGCCGCTGACATTCGATATAGTCGATACCTGGATGAAGCGATCGGCAGGCGGTTTTCAATATCATGTGGTGCATCCCGGCGGCCGCAGCGAGGAGACCTTTCCGGTGAATGCCTTCGAGGCCGAAAGCAGGCGCCTCGCCCGATTCTTCCGGATGGACCATACACCGGGCACGATGAACGTCGAGCCCGTCGCGCCAAGCCTTGAATTCCCCTTCACGCTGGATTTGCGCAATCATCGATAACGATCCGCGACTCGGCAGCTATCGCAGCGATCCGAATCGCTACGACGAGCTTTTGGACGGCGAAGGACATGTCCGCGCGCATTGGCAGGGCTTGATCGAGGGAATATTCGAGGACGATGCGCAAGCCGCGCGCCGCGCCACCGAGTTCACGCGGCGCATGATCGTGGAGAACGGCGTCACGTACAACGTGTACGCCGATGCTCAAGGCCGCGACCGTCCCTGGGTTTTGGATCCTCTTCCATATCTCATCTCCGCGCAGGATTGGGCGGGGATCGAGGCGGGTATTGCCCAGCGGGCCCGCCTCCTGAATGCCGTGCTGGTCGATCTCTATGGTAAGCAGGAACTCCTGTCCCGAGGCGCACTGCCACCCGAGATTCCGTACGGGCATCCCAATTTTCTATGGCCTTGCTCCGGCGTGAAGCTCGCCGGCGATCGATGGTTGTCGATATACGCCGCGGATCTGGCCCGTTCGGCGGATGGCCGATGGTGGGTGATCGCGGATCGCACTCAGGCGCCTTCGGGTCCTGGGTATGCCCTGGAAAATCGTCAGATCGTGCGCCGTGCGTTCCCGCATCTCGCGCAATCGATGGATGTGAGGCCGCTGGGAGCCTTTTTCGCAGCGCTGCGCGATGAGCTGTTGCGGGACGCGGAGGAGGAGCCCCTCGCCGTGGTGCTCACGCCGGGATCGTTCAATGAAACCTATTTCGAGCACGCCTATCTTGCGCGTCAGCTGGGTTTTCCATTGGTCGAAGGCCACGATCTCACGGTTCGCAACGCAAGCGTATTTCTCAAGACCCTGTCGGGCCTGCGGCGCGTGCACACCATCCTGCGCCGTCTCGACGATGATTTTTGCGACCCGGTGGAGCTGCGCGTCGATTCGGCGCTCGGCGTCCCCGGACTGCTCACCGCCGTCCGCAAGGGCACTGTGACGGTCGCGAACGCGCTGGGCAGCGGCGTGCTCCAATCCCCGGCCTGGCTCGGGTTTCTACCGGCCGTTGCCGAACAAATGATCGGCGAGAAGCTGCTCTTGCCCTCCGTGGCGACGTGGTGGTGCGGCGAGGCGCCGGCGTTTGAATCGGTGATCGCGAATCTGACCAATCTGGTCATCAAATCGACCTACCCCAATCAAAAGTTCGCCGCGCTGTTCGGCAGCGATCTGGACCAGGATGAGCGCGAGGCGCTGATCGCACGCATGCGCGCGCGCCCGCACGCCTTCGTTGCCCAGGAACACCTGGCCTTTTCGCAGGCGCCGGTTTGGTACACCAAGAATGATGATGGATTCTCGGCACGCGCCTTAGGGATCCGTGTCTATGCCATCGCCACGCCGAATGGCTATCGGGTCATGTCCGGCGGGCTGGCGCGCTTTGCATCCGATGCGCACGCTGAAATCGTCTCGATGCAGCGCGGCGGCGGCAGCAAGGATATCTGGGTGTTGTCCGAATCCGCGGCCAGCCCCGAGGAGACGACCGCGCCCATTGTCCGATCAGATCGAGCGCCGCTCAAACATCAGGATCTGCCCTCGACGCTGGTGGAGAATCTATTCTGGATGGGCCGCTATGCCGAACGCTGCGAATCCAAGACGCGCCTGCTGCGCGCCACCTTGAGCCTGCGCCGCAATCTGCCGTTTCTCGCGCAGGCCGTGGAAATCTGCAAGCAATCGGGTGCCGCATCGGTGTTCGATACCGAGAAGAGTTTTACCTTGAGCGGTGACATCGCGCGCCTGGGCGAATGCGCCGCGCGGGTGCGGGGCAGCCTGTCGGGCGAGAACTGGCGCGCCCTGACGGTGCTGCAGCGCGACTTCAAGCGCGCCGAAAGCGCGCGCAGCGATGCCCGGGAGACGCTCGACAGCCTGCTTCTATCGTTGGCGGCGCTCGCCGGATTCGCGCTGGATGACATGACGCAGGATGACGGTTGGCGCTTCATGATGATCGGACGCCGGTTGGAACGGCTGCAATTCCTGGGGGAATTGATGTCGCGCCGCCTGCTGAGCGCCGAGACGCCGCTGCGCCAGGAACTGGAATGGTTGTTGGAGATCGGCGATTCCTCCATCACCTATCGAACGCGCTACCGCGCTCCGCCGGTGTGGACGTCCACCATCGATCTTCTGGTCTACGACGAGAGAAATCCCCGCGCCCTGGCCTTCCAATGGCGCGCCGTCAACTCGCTGCTCATCGAAGTGGCGGAGTCGTTGGGGGCCAAACCGCAGGAGACGCTGTATGAGGCGGTCTCGGGCCTCGTCGAGCTGAAGTACGCGCACCTGGGCGATGAGCGCGACAAGTTGCGTGCCTCGCATCGGGCCTTGGCGCATCGCCTCGACAATATTGTCCTGGCGGCCGCGCAGCTTTCCGAGCAGCTCACCTCGCAGCACTTCTCGCACAGTGATTTCGATTTGCGTTCGGTGTCGGCATGACGCGCTATGCGGTGCATCACGCGACCGTCTACGAATACGGCGGCGACGTCGCGCACTCGCACCATCTTTTGCACCTGCGGCCCCGCGAGTCCGCGTACCAGCGCAGCCTCTCGCATGCGCTGCTGCTCGATCCGGAACCGAGCTGGATCCAAGAGGATGTGGACGCCTTCGGCAACCCGATCGTGCGCTTGGAATACGACCGTTCGCATGAGCGCCTCGCGGTCACCTCGGAATTGCAGGTCGAGATATTCCCGCGGGCCTCGCAAGCGCTGGAATCCGCTGAAGTTTGGGAGGCGGTCTGCAATCGCTTGAGTTATCACGCCATTCCCATGGCGCCCGAGGATCTTGATGCGTGTCGCTTCAGGATGCAATCCAGCCATGTGCCTCTCAAGCAGGCATTCGTCGACTATTCGGAGGAGTGTTTCGCTCCCGGGCGCTCGATCGTCGCGGCTGCCACCGATCTGATGCGCAAGATTCACCGCGAGTTCAAGTACGTACCGGGATCCACGACCAATCGGACATCCATTGTCGAGGTTCTCGAGAAACGCCGCGGCGTTTGCCAGGACTTCGCGCATTTCATGATCGGCTGCCTGCGATCATCCGGACTGGCGGCGCGCTATGTGAGCGGCTACATCAAAACGCTGCGCGAGAGCGGGGAGGAGTCGGTCGGTGCGGATGCTTCGCACGCCTGGGTGTCGGTGTATTGCCCGCCGCTCGGCTGGCTGGATTTCGATCCCACCAACGATTCCCTGGTCGGCGAGGATCATGTCACGGTCGCGTGGGGGCGGGACTTCGGCGACGTTTCCCCGCTTCACGGCATGATTGTCGGAGGCGGCCGCCACAAACTAAAGGTCGAAGTGCGCGTGCAGCCGCTTTAGCGGCCGCCGATGGCTAACGCTGAAGGGTGTAGATAACAAAAGTCCCGTTGACCATTTTGTGGAAGTAGAGAATGTGGCCGTCAGCGGATAGCGAGGGTGCCTCAACAAAACCGGTGGCACCGCTCACCAGCTGCGGAGCGGTAAAGGGTGAATTTACGTCGGGGCGAATGGTGCGATAGATCGCGGGCGTGGCACCGGCAACTGTCGATACACGCGTAAAGAGGAGTTCCAGACCGTCTACGGAAATGCACGGCGCGTAGTTGAGGTCCCCGTTGTTGATCTCCGCGAGCAACGAGGCGCTGTTGGGTGCCCGGACGAATGTGCTTCCGTCTCGATTGGCAATGGTGATGCTCGCTGCCTCAAGGGTCCCATTCGAGTATTGGCCGTCGTCGAACCACAGGGTCTGGCCGTCCGCGCTGATTTCGGCGTCAAAGTTAACCTCGCCCGCCTGCTGCAGCGACACTCCCGCGACCAATGCTGGGGCAGTTACTCCCGATGCTGAGAACTGGCCGCTGTAAATCGTGGAGAGTGAATTGGCATAACTGCGGGTCGAGACAAAGTAGAAATTGCCGAGAGTATCGAGACTAGCGACGGCGTCGAGCCCCGCACTGTTGGCTCCAGAGAGAGGGCCGATAAACGTGAATGTCTGGTCGTCCACACGCGAAGCGTAATAGAGGTCGGTGTTGATCGATGGATCGTTGCGACTGTTGAAAAAGAGATGCTGGCCGTCCTTGGAGATGAAGGGTTCCATGGCATCGCCGCTGTAGCCGGTGATCGTCACCGGCGTTTCTTTGGCGAATGCGGTATACGGGGTCGGCGGGGCGGCGGTGTTCAGACTCGAGGATCCGCCGCAGGCACTGAGCGCACCACACATCAGCAGCGCACTTGCCAGCGATCCGGCGAGCATCCTCGCTGGTAATCTACTCCTGCCATCCGCTGTGGTGTCCGACATGTGTGTGATTTCATCAGCGCTGCGGCGCTTTGCATCTATCGCAGTGACGTTTCAATGACTAGGAACCGGTTATGCACAGGGTTATCAGCAGAGAATGGGGATATAAGTCAAACAACAGGGGTCGGGTCGAGCCAGATCATTCGTCAACGGTTAGTTTATTTGGGATCGCAGCTTTAGGGGCCTCGCATTTGTGGCGGCAGCAGCCGTGGCGCAATATTGTCGAATGAAGCACCCAGCGGACAGTGATGAGAAGCGTTCTTCATACTGGATTCGCGGTCCGAAGACTCGGCTCCACAGGTATTTCTATCCTTCTGACGATGGGGCAGGGCTCGCATTGATGTTGTTCATCGGCATTCTTGGCCTGATCGCATTCGGCTTCGGTATCAAGAATATTCTCGGTTCGACGGAAATCCAACGGCGTGATGTCATTCTGACTGGAATTGGCTTGATCACAGCCGCGATAGGACTATATCAGGCTAACAAATTGCGACGCACGAGCTAGGACTCCCCGAAGAACCTCTCGAGGCAGTAGTGACTGGCCGCTCCGGCGAGACGTAGCTGATGGTGGCATCCGCAGGCCTCGACATAAGGCTGGCTGGACGGGGGAGTTCAGCATGGTTTACGCGGCCTGCGGTGCCGGAGGTGAATATACCTCGACGCTGCTGGGTGGCTTCGATCACTTTGATCTAATGGAATAACTAAACCAGCCAGTCAATCCCTTCCTGCCGGGGGCCGGCTGGGTTTGACATACAAATAACTACGACTACATGGGCCGAGCGCAGGATGCGAGATACGCGATCGCGCGTCTCCCGAAAATGAAACACTGCCTGCTTGCTCGACCTTGAGCGCGCTCGCTGGTGCAGCTGAGTTGCAGAGCGGCGCCAGATCAGTCGAGCGCCGCCAGGATGTCGCGGCCATAGCGGGCGATGTCGAAAATGCCGCCGTTGGCCGGGTCGAAGCCGCGGCGCACGATGACCACCTTTTTGGAAGGCACGATGAATACGTACTGCCCGCGGTTGCCGTTCATCAGGATGGTCCCTTCGGGCAATCCTTGCGCGGGCCCGTAGAGCCAGAAGAAGGCGCCGTAGCCCGCATCCTGTGGCGGCTGCGCGGCGCCGGGCGTGGCGACAAACTTCGACCAACCCTCGGGCAGCAGACGTTCGCCGTTCCAGAGACCGTCGTTGAGATAGAGCAGCGCGAGGCGCGCGAGATCGCGCGCCGTGGTCCAGACCTGGCTGGAAAGAATGTAGTTTCCCTGCCAGTCGGTCTCCGGCGCGGTATGAAACATGCCGATGCGCCAGAAGAGTTCAGTGAATGGGAAGTCGATCGCCGCCTGGCCGTCGCCGAGCGTTGCGCGCACGCTGCGCGCCGCGAGCAGAGCATCATTGTTGGCGTAGCGGAAGCGAGATCCGGGCGCGGCCTCGAGCGGCATGGCGGTGGCCCACTGGGTAACCGAACCTCCGCCAAGGTAGACCTCGTCCGTGCGGTTGCCTGGCCCGTCCGTCCAGAGCCCGCTGTTCATATGCATGAGTGTTGCAAGCGTGATTGTGGCCCTCGGATCGCCGGGATGTTTCCATTCGGGGATGTTGGCGGGAGCGTCGACCTTCAACAATCCCAATTGAACCGCACGGCCAACAACCGTCGCGGTGATACTTTTGGCGACTGACCAGGTGCGCTGCGGCGTATGCAGGTCATAGCCCTCGCGATAGCGCTCGGCGAGGATCTTGCCGTCCTTGATGACGATGACCGCGGTTGTTTTTGTGCCCGCGCCATAGGTCCGACCATCGAAGGGTTTGGCAACGATGAGGGAAAGCGCGGCGGAGGGCTTCTTCGTGGCGGCGGCGTCGACGTCACCGTTGGGCCAGGCTCGCGTGTCCGGATCGCCGGCGGGGCGAGGCGCCTTTAGCTGCGGAAGTATCGCCGCCATTTCCGGCCCCGCGCCAATGGGCAGTTGCGTACAACCGAGGCCCGGCCGCCACACGGAAATGCGCGGCGGCAGTTTCTCATCGAATGCCACGCTCACCCTGTGCTCGGTGCGGTCAACCTGGGGCGCCGGCAGGCTGCGGACCAGCTCCTGGTATTGCGCGTATATTCCTTCGAGGTCATCGGCAGCGATCTGCTCAGGCGTCTGCCCCGCGTTGAACACACCGCTGCATACGAACGCCGCTTTATACCCCGCCGCCAGGGCGCGGACGTGCGGGTCTTCCTCGGCATGGCCAAGCACCGGCACGGCGGCGAAGAACGCCGTCGTTGCGAGATAGGTCATCAACAGAAAACTTTTCGTCATGGCCGCCGGCATTGAGGGATCCTTGCGCTTAACTTTTGAGAGCCCAGGATAGTACGCCAGAGCTTTCGGAAGCACCTACGAAGCGAAGCTGTCAGGGAACACTGGCGCCGATCGGCCAACTGCCGGCATTGACCACTCGAGATTGCGCTCCAGTTAGCGGACATTCGTGACGCGCGTTACGATACTGAACACCGAGGTCCGAGGGTAAACAGAATTCACATAGTAATACCCCGATATCGGCGGCTAATTAGGAGTTAGATTCCCCGTGAAATGCGCGCTTGTGCTCATATTTGCGCTGGCCCCAACGCTTACGTGGAGAGATCCAGCCTTGACTGGAAAAGAGGTGCATAAGGTCGAGCAAACCCTGGCCACGTGGCTGTCTCACCCGATGGAGTTCGGGGAACGGCCGAAGACAATCACGTACCTGACGACCATAGAAACTCGCATTGCCGGAACACCGGGTCTAATCCCTGCTCACGTGATTGAGTTTCGGATGGCAGATGGGACCTACGGAAAGGGATTCGTAAATCCCATCACCTGGGCGTTTGCTGGGAATTTGCCATACGACAGACTCACCAACGAACAACTTGTTCTGGCGTATTCCGGGTGCATGTTGTTGATGAAGGCTCAAAGCAGTAACCCGAAGATATCTGAGTTTAAGCCGACCACCCTTCTAGAGTTCGTTGCCGGCTTGCAATCTCGGTCCGTCGCGGACGTATCAATTAAGCAGCAGTATCAAATCGGAGACTCGGAGTTCTTTGAATTCATCGGGACGAAGGGCGGGGTGCCAGTAAAGGGAGCCGGATCGGTGGAATCCCAGATGATCGTTGAGGCATCCGCGCCCGAGGCTTCCTTACCATTGGTGTATACCTTCTTGGGCAGAGTCATGAGGAATGAGCTTTGACTGCATAGTGTTTGACGAGCCAAGAGGCTGTTGTCACCGCCTGGGTGATTTTTGCCGGCATGCTCATCGCAACCGGCGCTGGAACTGCTAAGCAACCGCCGAGACCGGTGTCAGTGATAACGGCGCTGGTGGCCGGTGCGGTCGTGGCGCTGGGACTCGTGTTTTTCGGCGGGGCGATGAGTGGACTCTGGCCGAGAACAAACGGGCCGGATCCAGTCTTAACCTTTGCGCTGCTGGTGTATTCGGTCGTGGCGCCGTGGGGTTTGGGTAAGATGATGGGTCGTCTGTCGTCCAGATGAAGAAACCCTACGGAAGAAATCCCACTTCGCGTTGGTGCCTGATCGCGAGAATACGGACTTCATCGGTTGCGATGACGAATCGGTACAGCGCTACGTAGCCGGAATGGCCGTAGGAGATGATCAGCTCTCGCAAGTCCCCTTCAACCCGTCGCCCTATTAGGGGATGCGCGGCGAGGTTGTCGACCGCGGATTGGATCGCAGTCACGGCATTTCGCGCGGCATCAGGATTCTTATCGCGCAGAAATGCAAATGCGCGTTCGATGTGATCCAGAGCCCGCTTCGAATAGACTACCGTTGCCACGACTTAGGTCGTGGTGCGCGCCCATCGACGGCCAGTCGCTGCATCCAGGCGTGGACGTCCTCGGCACGATAGACTTCGCCGGTGTCTTCGATTTCCGCATCCGCGGCCAGCGCTTCTTTGACGAGGCTGCGAATCTGTTCTTCATAGGCGGCGTGCCGTTCCACCGCCTCAACAATCAAGCTGTGAGCGGAACGTCCGGTCTGTTTGGCGAGTGCGCCAAGACGGGCGCGTAATTTGGGGGGAAGGCGGATGGTGGTGGTCGCGGCCATGTTTGACCCCTATTGCAGCTCGTATAGGCTACAAATGTAACACATGCGCATACGGGAGTCGACCAAGCTTAGCCTGCCTGGGAAACTCTGGATCGCTTCACAAATCGCCATCCGGGACAGGCTTATGGTAATGGGACCTGGCGCGCGTCGGCACGCGCCCGCCGGCAGAGTGGCGTACCTTGTCCGACGTGTCGGGTTTCCCGGCGCAAACGATTGCACCAATGAACAAGAGGACAACCACAATACCACCTGCGATTCGAGTCCGTTTCGAATAGCTTTCAAACTCGGTGCTAAGTCTATTCCAGCGTCTGTCATCCTTCCTCCGATCCTTCAACGTTCCAGGCGGAAGCATGACTGACGGCCACTTAAGCAAACAGGCGTTCCAAGACTTCCGGGGAAAGCGACTCCAGTGTCCTTCTCGGATTCTAGATCGTCCGGCTTGAACAGCCGTCGACAAAGCGGCCGTTCGCGACGGGCAGGAACGGGTCGAGAAGCGACCCCCGGCAAATTGACGGAGCGCAAGATTTCTGTGAGCAACAGATGAATTCCACTATTGCAGCCCGCCTATACGCCGCGCTCATCACGTGCACAATTCTATTCCAAATTGCGCTGGCCGCCGGCATGCCTTGGGGCGAATTGGCCTGGGGCGGGAGTCATCCAGGCACCCTCCCAAGACAACTGCGAATTGCTTCGGGCGCGTCAGTGGCTGTTTTGTTCGCACTGGCTTTCGTCGTGCTTGTTCGAGCCGGTCTGCTCCTGCAGTCCTGGAAACGCAGAACGAGGCACCTAATCTGGGTCGTGGTTGGGTACGGCGCACTGGGCGTCGTCGCGAACGCGATCACTCCAAGCATGTGGGAGCGGATTGTTTGGCTACCGGTCACAATAGTACTGTTGGTTGCCAGCCTCATCGTGGCACGGAGTCCATAGCGATCGCCGGTTGGGGTACTGCAAAGCAGACGCTGACCACGGACTGCTCCGGGTCGACTGAGGACAAACGCTAGCCATTACGGGTTCACACCATGACATTGCGCTTCAGTATCTACGGCCGGTTCCGCCTCGAAGTTATCCGCGAGCAAACCGGGTGGGTTGCATACCGTCTGGACCTCGGCAAGCGCCGCCGAATCGATGACATTGCGATCCCAACCGACTTGCCACCTGATGAGCTAGCCACGTACCTTGACGACTTCTATCACGAGTACGCGCAGCTGGGGCAAGGCGTCGAGCCAATACCTTGATAAGTTGGGGACGCCAGAGATGTCGCTGCGGCCGCCGGTGAGCGGTAGCAGTAGTAATGTTGTGCGACAGCCGCGACAGCGTTGCGGGACCGCAATATCGCATCATTGAGTTGCCCGTTGCCCGCCGTTCGCATCCGACCGCAGAGGGTCGAACGCGGAAGTTCGGGGGAGACTTCCAGTTTTGGGAGGCCAATCAGATTGCATGCGTATAGCCGCTGACCTCCTTAACCGCAAATTCCTACCCCAGTGCTCCACCACTCTCGGCCCAATCTTTGAAGGCCCCGAGGTTATAGACGCGGTCGTAGCCCATGTCTTTGAGCACCTTGCCCGCCAGTGCCGAGCGTCCGCCCGAGGCGCAGTAGAGGATGATTGACTTATCCTTGGAGAAGCTCTTGTCGTAGTAAGGCGAATCAGGATCAGCCCGAAATTCCAACATGCCGCGCGAGATATTCACGCTACCGGCAACCTTACCGCTCTTGTCGACCTCCGGGGCATCGCGCACGTCGACTACGAGGGTATTGCCTTTGGTTATCATCTCTCGAGCCTGCACCGGCGTAACGCGCGGCACTGCAGCGTTGGCGGCATCCAGCATTTGCTTGACACTCGTGGCCATATGGTTCTCCCGTTCAATGTCGAGATAAAGAGTTCGCAATATGGCAAGATACTCCTCGACCGAGGCAGCAGGAAAGCTGGTTGCATCGACGTCGCCCGATTCGCGCTTTGCAGGCCACTGCATTAGCTCGGCTCTCGCGGGATAGTGCCGAGTTTTTGTTATGGCTTGCCTGAAAGGCCGCCATTGGTGACCGGCAGGTAGGGGTCCGATGAGAGACATCGGGCAGGATCCGTCGCGATGGTCACGAAGCGCAAATCGGTGACGGCAAATGCGGTAGCTCAGTCGTGGTTGTGTCGGACCGCTTTTTGTTCGCCGCCGAGATCCAGGGTAGTGGTTTTGCCCTCGAACCCGAACACGACTTCTCTACCCGAGTCGCGGCTAAAAAATTTGCTGTCGGATTCGGGTAGCAGCGTCATTTGTCTTTCGCCCTTGTAGGTGAGTACCAGGGTGGCGTCCTCCCTCGTAATGTTGAGATCTTCGGTCTTGCCGTCGTCCTGGCCGGATGGAATCGCGTAGTTGCCGACCAGGGCGTCGAGTGCGGCGATGGGTACATCGGCGATGGAGCGCTCGACGGGCTTGATTCCAGGCCACCCATACAGATTAGCGAGCGTCAGTATCAGCTCTTGCGCGAGGCGCCCGCCGTTATCCGAATTCGCCATGACAACAACGCCGGCGCGACCGTCGAGGAAGCCGGTCATCTCGGCCTGGAACCCGTCGTCGGCGCCGCCGTGGCCGAATCTTAAGCCGTCGGAGGTGATGACGGGGCCGAGGCCGTGGTCATTCATGCCAGGCGTGCGCATGGCGTGTAAAAGCGGCGCCGACAAAAGATGGGTCCGGCCAAGGATTGCGTTCTGGATCGCGATAACGTACTTGGCCAGATCGCGAGGAGTCGTCCAGAGCCCAGCGGCCGCCATCTCAGGATAGACATGCCAATCGCCCTCAACCTTTTTGCCGCTGCGGTCGTAGCCGGATGCGGCTATCGTGCGCAGCGACTCGGGTAGCGGTTGTTCGTAGGTGCTTTGGTTCATTTGCAGGGGTTTTAAAACCGTATCGCGCATGAGAGCGGGGAAAGGCAACCCACTCTGGTCACTCAGCAAAAGCTGCAGAATCGTGTAGCCCCCGCCGGAGTAACGCCAGCTTAAGTCGGGCTGTTTATAAACCCGGATCGGCGGGGTATTGCCCTTGCCGTCGAGGACCTCCACGGTGGTGGGTACTTTTGAGTCGCGGGAGTAGCCGGGGAAACCCCACACCGTCAGACCCGCCGTATGGTTCAGAATGTTGCGGACTGTGACCTTGTGGACGACCGTGAACTCGTTATCTGGCAGCTGCCAACTTTTCACGTACTCGTTGACGTTGCGGTCCAGATCGAGCGTGCCGGCGTCGACGCGTTTGAGAGCGGCGAGGGCGGCAATGGGTTTACTGATGGAGCCCGCTTGAAACAGCGTGTCGGGCGTTGCGGCGATATTGCGTTCTTTATCTGCAAATCCGTAGGCTCGGACCCAGTCGAGCTTGCGGTCGCGGACGACCGCAATGCTGACGGCGTTGACGTTGAGTTGTGACATGCGTGTCGCGAGAGAGACGCGCGGGTGCTCCTCGCCGCGTATCACGAGGGATGGGGTGACGGACCACTCCATAGATTCGATGACATGCGGTGGCGCCGCGGCGAAGGCCGTCGGCGCTGCCAGGCACACCATCAACAAAAGGATTTTCATATTGGCCACCCCGTTTCGGAATGCGCGCCCATGAGAATTATCGGCGCAAGTAAGCGCCTCTGAGGTATTGGCGCTTGTAGCAGGCACGCCGAGCACCCATGATGCTGAGCATCGTCAGCGAGCGTTTCACTTGGGTTTCAAACTGCGAGGCGCCGGGCGCTTCCCTTTTCGTTTAGCAGCCTTCTTTTTTGCCTTGCGGCGCATGCCGATGAGCTCGTCGATCAGGTCATCGACCTCGTGGCGCTTCTTGGCCTTGCGGCGCATCCAAACTAGGGCGTCGAGAAGGTTGTCGAGGGCTTGTCCCTTTATTTTTCTCTTTTTGCGAATTTGTTGATCATCCCTACCGATGGCGAGCAAAGCTAGGTGGCTTCGGCAGCAATCCGATTACTGTACTGTGACAGAATTGTATCACCGGCATAGCCTCGATCCTCTTGGTCGGCGGGTTTTCTCCGATCGGGCGATGTGGTCAAAATTTCGGCAGGTCAAAGCAAACGATTGAATCGCGGTGACGTTTAAATGACTAGGCACCGGTTATGCACAAGGTTATCACCAGGGTTTGGGGATAGATAAGTCAAACGAGGGACAGGTGCCAAATGAAGCCCGGAACAATTGCAAGGATCAAATAAACCGGCAGCCTGGGTGGCTTGAGCCTGCCGATGGCATACGCAGCAGGTAAGCAAAGGATGACGTCAAGCAGAGAGTCGCTTAGGAAGACCACAGCGTCTCGAGGAAATTCTTGATAGCTGGTTTGGGGTCGGTCATGGAGGGGTCCTTCCGCATTTGCGCACCGGCGCTTCAAATGGGTACCGCCGCCCAATCAGAGCTCCTAATCGATCAAGGGAAGGCAGAACGTCCTTGCGTGTCAACCGCGACGACTTTGTGGGCCACGCTGCTCGCGTCTTTTGGTGGATGCCAGGCGTCGGCGGGTGGCGGCGCGATTGGGTTTTTCCTTTTTTCTTGGGACCGGTGGTTTGCGGGGGTGCGCGGTCCGACTGCGCGCTGGCACTCGCGCTAAGAGTTGGGTCTCCAACGATCCGATGTGTTGAAGTTGCAATTCGCGCGTGACTTGTTCTTTGCGCAGCCTTCCAGTGAGTTCTCGGAGTTTTTGTTGGAGGTCAGCGATGGTGCGGTCGCGATCGCGCACGCGCGAGCCGAGCTCGCCTTCGCGCAAGGTGAGCACGTGGGAGCGGACTCTGCAGTCCATCCGCTGACGATCGATCACAGTGAATTGAGGAACGCGACCAGATCCTCTCTTTGCTCCCGTCAAATTCATCTGAAAGCGCTGATTGTAGAAATTGACGAGCTCGTCCAAAGTCGCGGCTGCGCCGTTATGGAAGTACGGAGCGCGGGCTGCAAGTCCACGCAGAATCGGACCTTTGCCGCGGTTGAAGTCGCTGCACAGCCCGGTAATGAGCGCCTTGCCTGGATCGGTCGTGTAGAAGGATTCCGGCTGCCCCGGATTGAAGGGATTCGGACAACCGCGATCACATAGACCGGCAGGTCGGGCATGGAAAGCTCCGCGAGCCCCGCGGCAATGTTCGGATCCGGCTCGACGCTCGACAGCACCGAGTGTCCGGTACCGATATCGAGAGCCAGCGGAAACGAGTGATTTCCGACATTCGGCGTGTCATGGCACGTGGTGCAGTTGCCCGTAAAGCTACTGGGTTTGCCGAGCGTGGCATTGTCGTTCAAGCCCCGGACGTTCGAGATCTGCACGGGTGCGCTGTTGAAGAGCGCCGCGCCTGCGGCGATCTTTCGACGCTGCGCGTCCCGATACGCGTCGATGAGGTTGCCGTCGCCGATCAGACTCGACCACGCGGCAAACAGCGTCATGGAAGCTGGGTTGAAGGCGC
Source organism: uncultured Gammaproteobacteria bacterium (assembly GCA_963831765.1). Classification (GTDB taxonomy): domain Bacteria; phylum Pseudomonadota; class Gammaproteobacteria; order Steroidobacterales; family Steroidobacteraceae; genus Bog-1198. The sequence continues at coordinate 1,727,519 of CAWHRH010000003.1, read as the reverse complement.
ACCGCGTCAGGGATCCGCACCCAAGGAATCGTTGATTCCCGGGTAATACAGCTGCGCCAGCAAGATTGACCGGGCCGCCATACGCACCGCGTGTACTCAGCAACCCGGCATCCGCGTCATAGACTTGTGCACTGAACAAGCCGAGTTCGAAACTGACGATGTCCGCGAGTTGGCTCGCTGTCGGAGGTTGGGCCGCCTGCGCGTGAATCGTGACAGCATCCAGTGCCTGCTGCGTAAGATCGGTGTTCAGGTTTGCGAGGAAGGTTTGCCCGTTGTTCAGCAGCGCGTGCGTCTCCCGGCCGTCGAACATGATCGTACTCAAGAACCCGAGATTGGTGGTCGGCAGCGGCCGTCGGTACACTGAAACGACAGGCTGGCCGCTGGACGAATCCGGCACGATCGCGCAGCCATAGGGGTCGTGTACTACCGATACGCTGAACTGTGCATTCGCCGGCAACGTCAAAAAGATACGGATGAGTCCATGGCTCAACAGCAAACTGTGGTCCGCTGCGTTACCGGCTCGCGCGTTCGGGCAGTTCGCACCGTCGATCGCGGCGAACAATGGATCCTGACCCCTGGACTGCGCAAATCGCAGCTGAATTCCCGTGGCGCTCAGGCTCATGGCTTGGCTTGCGACATGGCAGGTCTCGCAGGTGCGCCCGTTGGTTCCCAAGCTCTGAAAGAATGCGCCCTTCTTGTCGACCGGCCCTCTGAGGTCCAGGGTTCCGATGATCCCGGTGCGGTCGAAGAAGAGCTGCATGCTCGGCGTCCCCGAGGGCTGGTCAGCGTGCGCGCCGCCGCAGAGTGCCATGGCCGCGATTGCGAGCGCGAACATCGACGTACGTGCGGGAGTGGAGGTCAAACGGGTTAGCGCTTTCGGCCGCCGAGTGAATGTATTCATTATGTTTACCTCTTAATCGCTTAGGGTCCCTATGTCATGGATCGGATTTGAGGGAGCAAATACGACATTGGGGAGCGGGCCCGACGACTACCGCGCTGCCGCACGCTCCCTACGCATGGCAACCATGCGACGGCGTTCCACGGTGGTCGTGGGCGTTGTCTCGGTATTCGAGCGCAACCTTCGACATCGGTGAGCCGAGTCGCCGGCCGGTCGCCACGGATCCAAGGACGCTTGCCTAGCATCCCGGAATTTGGCAATCTGGATCGGCCCAATCCGAGGGAGCCTGCGTATGACAGCGGGGCAGTCGGGAGCCTCTGTGGAATCCACGGCCACGGCGGCGGCTAGAGTGAACGAGAAGCTCTTTGCGAGCCTATACGGCGAGTTGCGCGCCCTGGCGCAACGTCAGTTGCGGCACAACGACAGCGCGTCGATCAGTCCAACCACGTTGCTTCACGAAGCGTATCTTGGGATGTCCGGACGGGAAATGGTGTTTCCGGATCGTGCGCGATTCATGGCATACGCGGCCCGAGTGATGCGCGGCCTGATCATCGATTTGGTTCGCGAAGGGCGCGCGCTAAAGCGGGGATCGGAATTCCACATCACCGAGTTGCACTCCGACCTGCAGCTGCCCTGTGCGGATGAGCGCGATTTGTCGCAACTCTCGGCGGCGCTCGACGAGTTGGGGCAGCGGGACCTGCGCCTGGCGGAGGTTGTGGACCTCAAATATTTTTGCGGATTTACGTTCGAAGAAATTGCCGCGCAGCGCGGGACGTCGACACGCACCGTGCAACGGGATTGGGAAAAGGCGCGATACATCCTATTTCAGCAGCTGAACGGCGCTTTCGGCGTTTGATCATCGGTCATAGAGGCCGCAGCTGTCGTCTTTCAGAGGGATTTTACGATTTGCTGGATATGGGCTCCAGGTATCGCCTGAGCAGCATCGCGCCTGGATGGACGCCGGTTACTAGTGGGCCTTGTGGACGCCAAGCGCCGAACCGCCGGACGCTCGGGTGCGAAGCCTTAATGAAAATGCGCTGCCCGCAATGAACCGCTGATTTCATGGAGCGCGGAGTCCGGAAACCTGAAGGGTCGCCGGGCGCCTAATCGGCAATCAAGCGCGGCAGGGATTATCGATTTCGCTTAAATCAAGAGTTCACGCAAGTACCGGACCGTGGATCAATCACCTTCCTCAGCTGCATCGATCAAGGACTTGAGCCCGGCTCAGTTCTCGCGTCTTTCGGAGCTCTTGGACGAATCGATTGACCTGGATCCGGTGGCGCGGCTGTTGTGGCTGGGTGAACTGGAGCACATCGAGCCCGCCTTGGCGACAATCCTGCGCAACTTGTTCGCTTCCCAAAGCCAGATCGAGGCACGGGGATTCCTCGAGACGCGGGACTTTGTGCCGCGCCATTTGCGCGCCGTCGTTGCTGGGAATCCCAGTCTGATCGGAAAGCGGTTTGGACCGTATCGGGTGTTGTCGCTCCTGGGACATGGCGGAATGGGTAGCGTGTGGCTGGCCGATCGCGTGGATGGCATGTTCACGCGTCAAGTGGCCTTGAAGCTCATCCATCCGGCGCTGTTCGGCCCGGCGATGACTGAGCGCCTGGCTCGGGAACGGGAAATCCTGGCCGGTCTGAATCATCCCAACATTGCACGGTTGCTGGATGCTGGAGTTGCCGACGACGCGCAACCCTACCTGGCACTCGAGTTTGTGGCCGGAGTGCCGCTGACAGGGTACTGCGACGCCCACCAGCATTCGATCCGTGAGCGTCTGGAGCTGTTTCGGCAAGTGTTGGCAGCTGTGCAGTTTGCCCATGCGCATTTGGTGATTCACCGCGACTTGAAACCCTCGAACATCTTAGTAACAGAGGACGGTCAGGTCCATCTGCTCGATTTTGGGATCGCCAAGATTCTGACTGCGGCCGAAGTGGAAGCGACGGAACTCACGAGGCTGGGCGGCCGCGCCCTGACGCCCGAGTACGCATCGCCCGAACAGATCGCCGGGTCGCCGATTTCGACGGCGGCGGATGTCTATTCGCTCGGCGTAATGCTTTACGAATTGCTGACGGGAGTGCGACCCTACCGCCTCACGCGTGATTCCCGCGCCGCACTCGAAGAGGCAATCCTGCTTGAGGATCCGGTGCTGCCCAGTCAGCGAACCACACCTGCAGAGGCGGCAAGCGTCCGCAAGACCACCCTAAAGAAGCTCTCGAGGTCGCTGAGAGGAGACCTTGACACGATCATCGTCAAAGCGCTTAAAAAATCGCCGGGCGAGCGCTACCCAACGGTCAATGCATTCGACCAAGACATTGCGCGTTATCTTTCTGGGGAAGTGGTGCTGGCCCAGCGCGACCATATTGCTTATCGAGCCTACAAGTTTGTGCGGCGCCATCGACTGGCCATTGGCGGAGCCGGCGTACTTCTGCTGACACTTGCCGGAGGACTGGCCGCAACCGCCTATGAGGCACGAGTTGCCTCGGCGCAACGGGACGCGGCACTGCAGGCGCAGTTGCGTTCGTTGACTCAAACGGCAGCGGCTCGCGTCAAGGACTCCGATGTCCCTTCCGGGCTTGGCATCATTCTTGAGGTGCTGCCACATCGGGGAGCGAGGAGGCCTTATACACCGGAAGCGCTCAGCGTGTTCCAGGAGGCACGCGCGGCAGACGCACAGGTCGCCGTGATCATCGGGCACATGGATCGGGTGCGATCCGTTGCATTCTCACCGGACGGTCGTCGCGTCGTCACCGGATCGTTCGACAACACTGCCCGCGTTTGGGATGCCGAAACCGGTCAACCGCTCGTAAGGTTGAGCGGGCATGCGGATCGGGTGATTTCTGCTGCGTTCTCGCCCGATAGTCAGCGCGTCGTCACCGGATCGTATGATAAGACCGCTCGCATTTGGGACATCACCACCGGACGCGAGGTCGTGCGGTTGAGTGGGCACGGGGATCGATTGCGATCCGTAGCTTTCTCGCCGGACGGCCAGTTCGTCGCCAGCGCGTCGTATGACAAGACCGCCCGCGTTTGGAACGCCGCAACGGGTGCAGAGGTTAGGCTGATGAGCGGGCACACGGAGGTGGTCACCTCAGTCGCGTTTTCGCCCGACGGTCGGCATCTCGTCACGGCGTCGTATGACAAGACGGCGCGCATCTGGGACATCGCGGCCGGTCAATCGATCATTTTAAGCGGGCACACGGACCGGGTGACTTCTGCGGCGTTCTCGCCCGATGGCCAGAGAGTCGTCACTGCCTCCGGCGACAAGACCGCCCGCACCTGGGATGCCGCGACCGGTGCAGAGATCAAGCGAATGATCGGCCACACGCAGTTGGTGGCTGGCGCTGCGTTTTCACCCGACGGCCAGCGAGTCGTCACTGCGTCCTACGACGAGACCGCGCGCATCTGGGATGCTGCGACCGGCCAGCAGATCACCGTGCTGCGTGGGCACACGGATGCGGTTGAGAGTGCGGCGTTCTCGCCCGACGGCCGTGAAGTCATCACCGGATCAAGCGACAATACTGCCCGCGTCTGGGACACCGCAGGTCGGGAAATCACGCGACTCATCGGGCATACGGATTCATTGCCATCCGCTTTGTTTTCGCCGGACGGGCGGCGCGTGGTGACGTCATCGTTCGACCGGACCGCACGCATCTGGGACGTCACAACGGGGAGACAGACGCTGCTGCTTAAGGGGCACACGGACCGGGTGATCTGGGCTGCGTTTTCGCCCGACGGTCAGCGCGTCACTACGGCCTCGCTCGACAAGACCGCGCGTATCTGGGATGCGGCGACAGGTCAGCAAATTATGGTGTTGCGGGGGCACACGGACCTCGTCTTCTCGGCCGCACTGTCACCCGATGGCCGGCGCGTCGTGACGGCGTCACTCGACAGAACGGCTCGTGTCTGGGATGCCGCGACGGGCGAAGAACTCCTGCAGTTGAAGGGACACGCGGCTCCGGTTGAGTTTGCTGCGTTCTCGCCCGACGGCCAACGCATCGTCACCGCATCGAACGACAAAACCGCACGCGTCTGGGATGCAAAGACCGGTCGGCAGATCACGGTGCTCAACGGGCATTCGGACATAGTAGAGAAAGCGGTCTTCTCGCCCAACGGGCGAGACATCATCACCGCGTCGGACGACAAGACGGCGCGCATCTGGGATGCCGGGACGGGCGAAGAAATCATGTTGCTGAGCGGTCACACGGACCAGTTGGCTTCAGCCGCATTCTCCCCTGATGGACGACGGATCGTCACGGCGTCGACTGACCGGACGGCGCGCATCTGGGATGCCACGACAGGTCAACAACTCATGGTGCTCAAGCACGCGGACCTGGTGGAAGTCGCCGACTTTTCTCCGGATGGTCGCAGCATCGTTACCGCGTCGGACGACAATATCGCACGAATCTGGGACGCTAACACGCCAGCGATCGAGACCCAGATTAGTTGGGCGTCGGCGGCACAGCTTGACGCGCTGCCGAACTCAGAAAGATTTCAGCTGGGGTTGCCTGCTCGGCCCGATGTGCGCCAATGGCCAGTCAACAAATCAAAATGCGATGCATCAGCCGCAGCGCCGTATGATCCTGATCGACGCGCGCCGGGGCTCTTCCTGGATCAAATTGTCGCCGATATCGCGGTCGGGGCCTGCGCGAACATCGATAAGCACTCTGATGACGAAGCCCGAGCGCTGTATCAACAAGGCCGGGCGCTCATGGCGAACGGCCAATTTTCCGCGGCCGTTGAAGATTTTGAGGCGGCTGCTGCGCGCGGCTATCGCGCCGCTTGCGTCGATCTCGGGCTACTCCTTTCCCGTCCGTCGGGTGAAATGGACATTCGAAGAGCGATCGCGCTATACGAGCAGGCCTGGACAGACGGGGTGACCATTGCGGCATTTGAGCTGGGGAATCTCTACGAGCACGGCGCGAAGCACTCCGACAACAACAACGAATACGTGTTGGTCCCCGATGAGACTCGGGCGTGGTTCTGGTATCAGAAGGCCAGCGACGCCGGGGAGCCGAACGCACTGGCGCGATTTGCTGCAAGGGCCGACGGCGCGGCATTCTCCGAAGAGAACGCCGCGAAAAGGAATTCATACTGGCTCGAATCATTCAGGTACTACGCAGCGGCGGCGGACCGGGGTCGGAGTGAGGATTGGCCGGACGACGCATGGCGGAATTGGCGCTACCGCCGGGCTTCTCTTGCACGCATGCTGGCGCGCGAAGGCATGATGCAGAAGATTGCGGATACCTATGAGGAAGTTCTCAATCAATATGCTCCTCGGCACGCAATTTGGGATCGGTTGATTTCGAGCGTGAAAGGGACCAACCCATGAGAAGACTTGAACGGCCGAGAACTATGGCTGGTCCTGGCTCAACTGAAGGCGGCGGCGAGACCATCTTGCGCACAGGGCACGAACAATGGAGCAACGCAAATGAAGCATCACATGGTGGGCGGCGGGGGAGGCATTCAGCTTCACCTCGTTGAAACGGGCAACACGAGCGGACGACCGATTATATTTGTCCATGGCATTTCTCAGTGCTGGTTAGCCTGGACTCGACAGATGCATTCTGCATTGGCCGATGATTACCGGCTGGTCGCCATCGACATGCGGGGCCATGGACTCTCCGATAAGCCTCGAGTGGGATACGCTGACTCGCAACTGTGGGCCGATGATCTGCGGGCGGTCATACAAGCGCTCAATCTTGATCAACCCGTCCTATGTGGTTGGTCATACGGGCCGCTCGCGATCCTTGATTATTTACGGCATTACGGCGAGGACGGCATCGCTGCAGTCAATTTTGTCGGTGGCGTCACCAAGCTCGGCAGCGATGATGCAGCGTCGGTGCTAACTGTTGAGTTCCTTAGCCTCATACCGGGATTCTTTTCCATGGACGCGGAGGAAAGCGTGCGCAGTCTCGGCTCATTGCTGGGCTTGTGTTTTGCGCAAGCACTTTCGTCCGAAGAGCGATACCTAATGCTGGGGTATAACGTCAGCGTTCCCCCGTATGTGCGTCAGGGGTTGCTCTCTCGCTCGTTCGATAACGACGATCTGCTGCCGAAGCTTCGCAAACCTGTATTAATCACTCATGGCACCAACGATGCGGTTGTTAAACCGGCCGTCATCGATCGGCAGATGGCTCGCATCAGCACCGCAAAAATTCGGATGTTAGCTACAGGGCACGCCTGCTTCTGGGACGACGCCGCTGTCTATAACCGATGCTTGAAGGAGTTTGTGGAAAGCCTGTAGCGTGCAGGATTGGCCTGACCAACACGCGCCTATGGTGATTCCGCCGGCTGGGAATGAGTCCTCTCCCCAAGGCGCCAGCGGTCACGGTCCGCTTTACTGATCTAGGAATCCGATGCCTTATCGTGCCTCGTCCGGCGGCACCAACGTCGGATGACGATCGTCCATCGGGGTCATCACGTCAGTAATAAGCAACCCAAGTGCGTCAGCGATTCCTTTGCGATGTCGAAAATACTCCTGCTCCGAGCAACGGCACTTGATGTCTGCGACTGAGTTGGCAAGTATCTTCGGCGCTTCAAGAAGGTGACCATAAACTTCCTTGGCGATTTCAACATCGGAAAACATAGATGCCTATTGGGGTGCCGCACTTGCATGCAATCGTTACACAGTTTGAAAAGCGAATCGACGTGCGAACCGTCACTTTCGACCCTCTGCTGACGATCATGACCGTCAGCTTACTTGAAGCTCAATTTGTTCGAATGCTTCGCCGCCGCCTCGCGCCTTGAGCGCATCCCCATTTGGCGCGCGTTTCCGCGCCCGTCCCCGCCTTAACGCGTGCGACTAGTTTGGAAATGCCGGTCAAACGTTGCGCGCACGTCTTCTGTCCTGCATTCTAAGGTCCCAACGGGCAAGAACCAGTTTAGGGATTCCGTGGCCGAGTCGAAGAATGCGGTCTTTTTAAGCTATGCCGCGGAAGACGCTGACGAAGCACAGCGGCTCTGTGCGGCATTGCGCGCTGCCGGCATCCAGGTATGGTTCGACCGGAGCGAGCTTCGTGGCGGTGATGCCTGGGACCAGAAAATCCGCCGTGAGATCCGAGATTGCGCCCTCTTCATTCCGATCATATCGGCCAACACTCAGGCGCGACTCGAGGGCTATTTCCGTCGCGAGTGGAACCTCGCGGTCGCACGCACGCATGATATGGCCGATGATAAGCCGTTTCTTGTGCCATTGGTCATCGACGGAACAAGAGACCAGGACGCGCGAGTTCCAGAGCAGTTCCGCGCAGTTCAGTGGACATATCTCCCGACCGGCGAAATTTCGACCGCCTTCGTGGAGAGAGTTCAGCATCTGCTTTCGCAATATATCGATATGGAGCCGACGCCTATCCGATCGGCATCCGGCGCGTCGATTCCGGAGAAGTCCATCTCGGTACTGCCGTTTACCAATCACGCGCTCACGCCCGAACTCGATACGCTCGCCAAGTGCATGGCGGAAGACCTCGCCAGCCAACTGGCGCGCACACCGGGTTTTCAGGTTGTCGCACAGCCAGCGGTCGCTGCACCGCGTGCATTCTACGTGATTAGCGGCAGCGTGCGCCAACGCGAGCCAGGGTGTGTGCGCGTGGCCATACAGATTATTGAAGGCAAGAGCGCTCAATATGTTTGGACAATGCAGCAGGATATTGCGGCACCTTGCGCCACCCGGGATATCGACGACTTCGTAGCGGGCACCACTGCAAAAATCGAGCAGCAGCTTACCCTCGTAGAGGCGCGGGAGGGTCACAAACGAGCTGCACCCGATGCATGGAGCAAGGTGCGCCAGGCGAACAGTGCTCTACTGTCAGCTGGCTGGTCCGAAGACGCGGTAGCCTCCGCGGTGCGTCTGTTCCGCGAGGCAATCGCGCTCGATCCGATGCTCGCGCTCGCACGCGCGCAGAAAGCGCTCATCATAGCGCTGGCATCACAATGGGGATTGCTTCCCGGTAATGATATTCGGGAAGAGGCACGTGCCGATGCGGAGAAGGCGCTGGAGCTGGAGCCAACAAAATCGGAGGTGCTGGGCTACGCGGGCTGTGCTCTGGCAGACCTTGGCGATACGGAGCGGGCTCTGCCGCTCCTCGAACGCGCGATCGAAGAGAACCCAAACAACGCGCAAGCTTGGGCCGCACTGGGCGCCGCCCAGCTGCTGCGCCGGCAATATGAAGCGGGCGTCGAGTCGCTGCGGCGGGGCCTGCGAATCAGCCCCACCGACTACCGGCGATCGGTATGGCTTACGGCACTCGCCCGTGCTCTCGTCCGCATCGGAAAATTCGACCAAGCGCTCGCTGCGGCACAGGATGCGTGCCGCGCCGACGCGAAGTTCTATCCGGCGCAGATCCTACTCGCCGTGGTTCTGACGAAGCTTGGCAAGGAGGCCGAGGCGGTGAAGGCGCTCACCGAGGCGAGGCGCATCCGCCCGCGGCTCGCGATCGGGGAGATCCGGTTCTGGGCCGGTCCAGTGCTAGATGGGCCCGTCGAATCATTTGGGCTTCAAATAAGGTAAAAAGTGTATTTGCGTCTCGCTTGACGCTGCAGGACGCCTTGGCGCGCACTCAGGTGGTGACAGTGACGCTGCTTCTGGGCCCCGCTCCAGCAGTCACTGGGCATTATGCGAAGTTGCGGTGCGGCACCAATGTTAGGGGACCGCTGCCGACTCGAAGGGCCCGGTTGAAGCGGACCTGATCGACGCGGTCTGCGACCCTAGGCCGCCCAACAGCCGGCGCGCGATCAGGCTGTGGCATCCTTGCGTCGATGTTTACGTTTCGAACCCGCAGGCGACTCTGGCTCGGAGCGATCGCCACGGCGCTGGTTGTGAGCCTGGCCGCGCTGTTGCTGAGGCCCATGCTCGAGCGCGGGGTGCGAGCGCGGATAGAGTCCGCGGCCGTGCGCCATGGCGCGGTTGCCCGAATCGGTGTGGTACACGTCGGCGTCTGGCCGTTGCTGCGATTGGAGGGATTCGATCTCGACTTCGGTCATGGAGTGCAACTGCATGCCGACATGATCGCGGCCACGTGGCCCGGCCGTTTGCGACTCGCGGTTCGCGCCGCCACTCTCGCGGGGCCGGCAGGGGTCAGGGTCAGCTCGGCGGCCACTACCTGGAACGTGGCGGGAATTTTCGACGGGGACCTCTGGCTCACGCTGGTGGACCCACAGGCCGGCCTGTCAATCCGCAAGGTGGCGTATCCGGTGGGCAGCGCGTGGAACATCGAGGCGCGTGGGCTCGGCGTCGGACGTCTGCTCGACGTGCGGCGCGACGCCCACCCGCTGCTCGATGGTGGTATCGCGGACGCCCGCGTGGACATTCAGGCCAGCACCGATGCGCTCCGTTTCCACGTGGACATGGGCGCGCGCGGCGCGCGCCTTGGAGCGCTGGCGGATAACGCCGACGACGATCCACAGCTGGGCGATCCGACAGACGTGACCATTCAATTCGATGGCGCCTGGCGCCGGATCGTGGGCACGATCGAGATCCCCGAGGTCCACGCGACGGTGGCCGGTGCCGCCCTGTCGGGCTCGATGACACTGCGCGATCTCGACACCGATCCGGTTGTCGATCTCGCACTCGGCATGCAGCATCTGGACTTCGCGCAATTGCTGGGTGCATCCGGGCTCGCGGTGCCCGAAAGCTTGGGAATGGCGCCCGGCGCCGGCCGTGACCTTGGCTCGGCCACGATCGACGTGCGTGTACGCGGACGCCTGGCGGACCCTGCCTCGCTTTCGGTGAGCCAGAAGTTCGACTTCAGGCCGCCACGTCAGATGCCGCCGGCAATCGCGCGCCTGCGCGGCGATTTCATCTTCAGATCCGAAGACGGCCCCGGGCCGCACCGCCCCATCGACGTCTCGCTCGCGTCCCCCGACTTCATCGCCCTGCACGACGTTCCGCCGCTGTTTGTGCGCACTCTGCTGCTTGCCGAAGACGCAGGTTTTTACGGGCATCGCGGCATCGACCTGCGCGAACTACCCGCCGCGCTGCTCACCAACTGGTCGCGCGGCGGCGCCGCGCGCGGAGCGTCGACAATCACCCAGCAGCTGGCCAAGAACTTGTTCCTGTCGCGCGACAAGCAGCTCGGACGCAAGCTGCAGGAACTGGCGATCACGTTCCTGCTCGAGTCGGCGCTCGGCAAGAATCGTATCCTCGAGATCTACCTGAACATCATCGAATGGGGACCGGACCTGCGTGGCCTGCGGCCCGCGGCCCGCCGCTATTTCGGTCGCGAACCCCGGGAGCTGACACCGGCCGAGATGGCCTTCCTGGTCGCGATCATTCCCGGGCCGATCAAATACCAGAGTTCATTCGCGCACGGCACCCCGGGGCCTGGGCTGCGTTCGCTGATCGACGAGCTGCTGGCGAAGCTGCGGTCGGTGGATGCGATCGGCGAGGAGGAATATAGGCGGGCGCTCGAAGAACCCATCGTCGTTGCCGGCGGCAGGCCGCCCGGATGATCCCGGAGCGCCGCTGAATCGGCAACAGCTTGGATCAGTCGGCCGCCACCGCCGCCGCGGGCGCCCCTGTCAGCCGGGGTACGAGAAAGCACAGCGGTATCAAGGCCACGCACAGCCACGCGGAGAAGTAGAAGAGATCCAGCGATGACAGCAGATAGCTCTGGCCCACCAGCGTTTGTGTCATCGCGCCCGCGGCGCCCTGATCGGTGAATCCAAATTGGTGTAACTGCGTCAGCGATTGTTGATACGCGGGCGCGTATTGCGTGACCGTTTCAGCGAGCTGGCTCTGATGCAGCGCTTCGCGCCGATCCCAGAACGTGGTCGTCAGGGAGACGGCGAAGCTGCCCGCCGTGATGCGCAGGAAGTTCGAGAGGCCGGAAGCCGCGGGGACCTTTGGCGCCGGCAGACCGTCGAAAATTACAGCGAGCATGGTGACGAAGAACAAGTCCCATGGCCAGGCCCTGCACCAGCTGCGGCGCCACGAACACCAAGAAGCTCGAATCGGCGGTGAGCTGTGCGCGCATGAAATAGGAAGCCGCGAACAAGGCGAAGGCGGTGGCCGCGAGTACGCGCGGATCGAAGCGGCGCATCAAGCGTCCCACCACGAGAGAGGTGAGCACCGCCGTCACGCCGCTGGGAGCGGCCACGAGACCCGCCCAGGTGGCGGTGTATCCCAGATAACTCTGCAGCCACAGCGGCATCAATACCACGTTGCCGAAAAATACGGCGTAGCCCAGGCACAGGGCGAGCGTGCCGAGGGCGAAGTTGCGCGACTTGAACAGGCTCAAGTCGACGATGGGATGTTTCTCGGTGAGTTCCCAGATCAGCCACGCGGCGAAGGCGATGAGGGTGACGACAACCAGGATGACGATCGTGGGCGAATTGAACCAATCAAGATCCTTGCCCTTGTCGAGCATGATCTGCAGCGCCCCCACCCAGATGAAGAGCAAGCAACAGCCCGATGCGGTCGATGGGCAGCTTCCGGGTCGGTGTTTCCTGGGACTTGAGATTGTTCCAGCACAAGAATGCGCAGAACACGCCCACCGGTACGTTGATGAGAAAAATCCAGGGCCACACATAGTTGTCCGAGATATAACCGCCGAGCAAAGGCCCGGCGATGGGAGCGACCAAGGTCGTGATCGACCAGAGGGCCAACGCCGTGTTGCGCTTGTTCGGCCCGAACACATTGATGAGGAGCGCCTGACTGCCGGGAATCATGGGTCCCGACACGCCCCCTTGCAGAACGCGAAAGGCGATGAGTGACGGCAGGCTCCAGGCCAATCCGCACAGCAGGGAGGCGATCGTGAACAGCGCCACCGAAACGACGAAGGTGCGCACCACGCCGAAGCGCTGCATCAGCCAGCCGGTGAGCGGCACCGACACGCCGTTCGCGACCGCGAAGGAGGTGATCACCCACGTGCCCTGATCGGTGCTGACACCGAGGTTGCCGGAGATGGTGGGAATGGAGACATTCGCGATCGTGGTATCGAGCACCTGCATGAAGGTGCCCAACGCCAGTGCCACCGCCGTCAGGGCCTTGCGCCCGCCGAGCAACGGCGGCGCCGCGACGATGGCGGAATTCGCGCTCACGGGCGGGCGGCCAGCACCGCAGTCGCATCCCCCTCACGCGACTTGCGGCTCAGGTGTGCAGGCTCGTGCGCCTTCGGTCCGGCATTGTCGGCAATGATGGACGCGATGCGTGCATCAACGGCCGGGTCATCGCCGGCGCTGGCTTTGGCGCGGCAACGGCTACATTGCGCACTGCAGTGGTCATGAGCGGGCCCGAGGTGTCATGCAAATCCACGCGCACGTTGGCGGACAGGCCGATGCGCAGCGGATGGGCCTTCAGTTCCGCGGAATCCAGCAGAATGCGCACCGGCACGCGCTGCACGATCTTGATCCAGTTGCCGGAGGCATTTTGCGCGGGCAACAGGGCAAAGGCATTGCCGCTGCCCGCTGCGATGCCGGCGAGATGGCCGTGATAGGTGACCTGGCGACCATACAGGTCGGTGCGCAACGGTGACCGGCTGGCCTGCGCGCATGCGCTCGAGCTGCCCTTCCTTGAAGTTGGCGTCCACCCACACATTCTCGAGCGGCACCACCGCGAGGAGCGGTGTGCCCGCCGCCACCCGCTGTCCCACCTGGACGGAACGCTTGGCGATCACGCCGCTCACCGGCGAGGTCAGCTCGGGTGCGGTGCAGCGCGAGGGCGGCATTGCGCACGGCGGCGGCCGCGGCCAGCACCTGCGGGTGATCGGCGATGGTGGTGCCGTCGATCTGCGCGACGGTTTGGCTCAATTGCTGTTGGGCGGCGGAGACGTTGGCGTGCGTCGTGGTGACGGCATCGCGCGCGTGCGAGAGCTCTTCGGCGGAGATGGCGCCATCGGCGATCAGGCCGCCGCGCCGCTGCAAGTCATCGTCGGCCGTGCGTGCCGCCTGTTCGCGCTGCTCGATTTGCGCGCGCAGCTCCTGCTTGCTGTGCGAACAGACCGCGCACCTGCCGCACGGCCCGGGCCAGGTCGGCTTCCGCATTCGCTTCGGCGATTTTCGCATCCGCCGGATCGAGGCTCAGAAGCAGCTGGCCCGGCGTGGACCAGTTGCGTGTCATCGACGTTCAGGGAAAGCACGGTGCCCGGCACTTCGCTGGTCACTTGCACCACATCGCCGTTGACGTAGGCATCATCGGTGCTCTCGAAGTACCGGCCATCAAAAAACCAATAGCCCAGGTAGCCGAAACCGCTCAAGAGCACCGCGGCGCCCAAGCCGATGAGCCCGACGCGGCGCGTACGGCCATTTGGCGCGGGGCTGGATTTGCTGGAAGTGTCGGCGGATTCTTGCGGGCTCATGGAGAATTCCTCGTCAGGACTTGATCGGTATTTGCAGCGTGCGGATCGAAGCTGCCGCCCACCGCCAGGAGCAGGGTCACGCGCGCGATCGCCTGGCCGGCGATGATGTCGACCATGGATTGGCGCGCGATGAGCACCTGGGTTTCGGCGTTCAGCACGGAAAGATAGCTGGCGAGGCCGGCGTGATAGCGCTCCTCGGCCAGTTTGTAGGCGGCTTCGTTGGCCTCGAGCGTCTGCCTGTTGGTCCACGCGCTCGCGCGCCAGGGCATCGATGCGGGTGAGTTGATCCGCGGTCTGCTGTACGGCGTGCAGCACCGTGTCGTTGTAGCCGGCGATCGCCGCGTCCAGCTGCGCCTCGCTGCCCTTGTACTCCGCGCGCAAACGGCCGCCGTCGAAGAGCGGCAGCGAAATCAGCGGGCCGACGCCATAGCCGCGGGCGCTCCATTGCAGCAGATTATTGAGTCCGAAGGCACCGAAGCCGGCCAGCGCCTTCAAATTGACGTCGGGATAAAACGCGGCCTTGTCGGCCAGGCGCTGGGCATCCGCCGCCGCCACGCCGGCGCGCGCGGACAGGACATCGGGTCGCCGCGCCAGCAGATTGATGGGCAGCGCTGCGGGTACCGGCAGCGCTGCGTCCACGTTCATCACCGGGCGCGCTATCGATGCGTAGGCGTCGGCACCCTGTGCGCTCAAGACAGCGAGTTGGTGAACAGCCAGTTCGGCAGCGGCTTGGGCTTGTTCGCGTGCCACGCGGGCCTGCGGCAACTGGCCTTCGGCCTGGCGCAGTTCGAGCTGAGTGTCGAGCCCCGCGGCGACGCGGCGGCGTGTGATATTCACGATATTCTCGCGCTGTGCGGCGGATCGCTCCGCGATCTCGGCGAGTGCGTACTGGCGATAGAGCTCCACATAGGACTGCGCGATGGCGCCGGCGAGCATGAGTCGCGCGTTGTCCAAGTCGAGGCGTGCGGACTGTTCCAGTGCCTGGGCGCGATGCACGGCTTCCGCCTGCCGGCCCCAGAAATCCAGATCCCAACCCAGCGAGGCGCCGGCCTGGCCCATCCAGAAACTGTGTCCGGCGAGCGGCGGTGGAATGAGGTAATTCTCGGGCGCGCGCTGGTACAGGACGCTGGCATCCAGGTTCGCGCTCGGCAGCAATTTGGACTGCGCGACTTGCGTTTGCGAGAGCGCCAGAGCCACCCGCGCCTGCGCCTGCGCCAACGTCGGACTGTCCTGCAATCCCGCCCGAATCAGCCGGTCGAGCTGCGGGTCGTTGAAAGGTATCCCACCAGCTCTCCGCAACAGGTTCGACGGCGGCACCGGAGAGGCCAGCCTGCTTCTCTTGCAAGCTGTGCCGGATGCGCCGCTTCCTTCGGCGCGCAGGACGCAGCCCGAGAGCAGGGCGCGTAACCAATACCAGCAGCGACTTGAAGCTGCATGGAGATCACCCCACGGCCCGCGGCGGCAGCCGGTTCAATGTGCTGAAAGCATGGTGTCATTGAGCTTGATCAGCAGGCGAAGGAATTCGCGGACCTCGCTCTTGCGTGAAATCGGCCAGCGCTACATTGAGCTTCTCCACGACCAGCGGGATGAGACTCTCGACCGCGGTGCGTCCCGCCGGCGTGAGCTGCAACTCCACCTTGCGGCGGTCGCGATCGCGGCGCACGCGTTCCAGCAGGCCGCGCTCCGCCAGCTGATCGATGACGCGGGTGAGCGCGCCGCTGTCGTGACGATACTTGGCGCAGATCTCCTTCGGATTGACCGCGATGCCGTCGCGCAGCCAGCGACAGGATCACGTACTGGATGAAGGTAAAGCCATGCTCCTCGAACATCGGCTCCATGACGTCCAGCATCAGCGAGTGCGCGCGTTTGACGAGGTAGCCGACGCTCGACTGCGCCTTGTAGGTCGACACTTGATAATGCTGCTTGGACATTGAGTGCCTCGGCAGTTACTGCTTAGGCAGCTATTATCCGCTTCACCATTCCGGCGTCAACTGTCCATGAAATGTAGTTGATTCAATGGATTACAAGGAAAAGCGGCCGGCGCGCCCCCGCTCGGGATATATCGATTGCGCATTTGCATATGCTCAGGCGCACAATTTATGGATGGGGATCCCGCCCGCGGATTTGGCAATCGAGGAGGACCGGGTCCGCGAATTGCTCATCGTCCAGCATCCGGACCTCGCCGCCTTGGAGTTGACGCCCACGCTCTCGGGCTGGGACAACGTCATGTTCCGTCTCGGCCAGGATCTGGCGCTGCGCCTGCCGCGCCGCAAAGCCGCTGCCCAGCTGGTGTTGCACGAACAGCGCTGGCTGCCGCAACTTGCGCCCGCTCTGCCGCTGAAGATACCGGTGCCGGTGCGCATCGGCGTGCCGCAAGGATGGTATCCGTGGTCCTGGAGCATCACGCCCTGGATCGATGGTGAGACGGCGGATGTGTCGCCGCCGCGCGGCGATCAGGGCGAAGTGCTGGCCGCGTTCTTCCATGCCCTGCACAAGAGCGCGCCCGCCGATGCTCCGCATAATCCCTTCCGCGGCGTGCCGCTGGCGGCACGCGAACGAAGCTTTGATGAGCGGGTGGCGGCGCTTCGCGGTAGGACCGGCGCGTTGAGTGCTTCGATGCACGCAATTTGGAAAGATGCGCTTGCCGCAGCAGACGACGCGGCACCCACGTGGATCCATGGCGATCTTCACGCGCGCAATGTGCTGGTTAAGGGCGGTGCGTTCAGCGGCGTGATCGATTGGGGCGATGTGGCCCAAGGCGATCGGGCAAGCGATCTCGCTGCCGTGTGGACGCTGCTTCCGCAGCGTGGGGCCCGGCAACGCGCCATGGCCGCGTGCCCCACGGTGTCAAACGCGACCTGGGCGCGCGCAAGGGGCTGGGCGCTTTTTTATGCCGTGATATTTCTGGATACCGGCATTTCACGGGACGCCGCCACCGTGGCCATGGCGCAAGGGATACTCGAGCGCCTTCAAGAGGGCCCGTGAAGCTTGCGTAACCAAGCGCAACCAATCGTACCTAAGCGGAACTAGAACAGCCTGGCGGGGCCTAACTGGAGTGAACCGAACCCCAAGCTTCCGACAACCCATTATGCGATGGTCTCTATACCTGTTGGCGGCAGGGCTGCTGGCCGCCTGCGGCGGAGGCGGCAGCTCGCCCGGTTCCGGCGTGAACCCACCTCCGGCGAGGGGTGCGCTGCTGCAGACGCCGCCGCAGCTGCTGTCGACGGTGACGGCATCGAGCCTTCTGACGGAACTCAATCTTGCGACCAATGTGTTGCTTCTATCGGTCAGCGGGCCGCCGGTCTGCGACATCCTCATGTATCACCTCAAATATGCCACCGTGGGCGGTGCCGACGAAGCCACCACGGCCTCCGCCGCGATGATGGTGCCGACCGGCGTGGGCGCCAACTGCACGGGTAGTCGACCCGTCGTCTTGTACGCCCACGGAACCACCACGGATCGGGCGTTCGATATGACCAATATCCAAAATGGGGAGACGCTGACCCTGGCGGCCCTGTTTGCAACGCAGGGATACATCGTGGTTGCGCCCAACTACGCGGGCTATGACACCTCGACGTTGCCGTACACACCCTACCTGGTGGCCGATCAGCAGTCGAAGGACATGATCGATGCCTTGACCGCGGCGCGCACCGCGTTGCCGCTGGCCTCGGCAACGTTGACGAAGGATAACGGTCAGCTGTTCATCACCGGCTACTCGCAGGGCGGCTTCGTGGCCATGGCAACCCACCGAGCCATGCAGAACCTCGGGATGCGGGTCACCGCGGCGGCGCCGATGTCTGGGCCCTATGCACTGGCCGCATTCGTCGATGCCGTGTTCTACGGTGAGGTCAACGGCAGTGGTCCGTTGTCCGCTACGCTGCTGTTCACCGGCTATCAGCATTCCTACGGCAACATCTACAGCAGCGCCGATGAAGTATTCGAAGGGCAGTACGCAGCGGGCATCGATTCGCTGCTGCCGAGCACGATGCCGCGCAGTCAGTTGTATGCCGACGGCAAGATTCCCGAATTTGCGCTGTTCAGCCTGTCGCCGCCCGCGCCAGCATACGCCGACATCACGCCGCCAACGACGCCGGCAAACCTGGCGTTCGTATTCGCGCAAGGTTTCGGTGCGGGCAATTTGCTGCAGAACAGCTATCGTTTGAGTTATCTGCAAGATGCGCAGGCGAATCCTGACGGCGGCTTTCCGACGGTGACCTCGGGTGTCGCTGCAGCGGCCCCGATGCTGCCGGCGCGTCAGGCGCTGCGCATGAACGATTTGCGCAGCTGGGTTCCCGCCGCTCCGGTTCTGCTCTGTGGCGGCGCTTTGGACCCCATCGTATTCTGGTTCAACACGCAGCTGATGCAGAGCTACTGGGCCTCACAGACCGCACCGCCCGCTTCCTTGGCCGTGCTCGATCTGGAGGCGGCGGTGGCTTCCAATGATCCCTACAAGAATTTAAAAAATGGTTTCGAGGCGGCCAAGGCGCTGGTTGCTGCCGACGCCGTCGCCCAAGGCGCGACCGACGGCGGCGCGGTCGCGGTCGCCGAGGCCTATCATGCCACGCTGGTTGCGCCGTTCTGCGTTGCCGCGGTCAAGTCATTCTTCGACAATCAATAACGCTGACCATCGCGACAATGCCGCCATCAGTCGGCGGAGACCGTCCTGCCGCCGGCCCAGGCGCGTAGCGCCGCCACTTTCTCGGCCATCACAGCGGCGAGCGGCCGCGTTGCCTGCATCTCATGCGCGATCATGACGGCCGTGGCGGGCTGGCCCGCGGCATGTGCACTGTAGAGCGCGGCGACGATGGCCTGCTCGATTTCCGCGCCCGAGAAGTTCTCGCAGCGGCTGGCCAGCGCCGCGATTTCCGCAGGACTCAGTTCGAGACCCCGCTTATGCGCATGGATGGAAAGTATTTCGGCGCGCGCCGCGCGATCGGGTAGATCGACAAAGAAGATCTCGTCGAACCGGCCCTTGCGGATCAATTCCGGCGGCAGACTCGTGATGTCATTCGCCGTGGCGACGACAAAGATGCGTGTGCGATGCTCCGCGAGCCAGGTGAGAAAGGTTCCGAGCACACGTTGCGATACGCCGCTATCGCCTTCTCCGCCCGCCAGCGCCTTCTCGATTTCATCCACCCACAGCACGCACGGCGACAGCCCTTCCGCGGACTGCAACGATTCGCGCAGGTTCTTCTCGGCTTCGCCCTGCCATTTGGTGTAGAGCGCGCCGAAATCCAGCCGCAGCAGCGGCACGCCGAAAATACCGGCGGCGGCGCGCGCCGCCAGGCTCTTGCCGCAGCCCTGCACGCCCAGGAGCAGCACGCCCTTGGGCGGGTCGAGCTGCGGGGCGGTCCCGTCATACGCCGGCTTGCGGCTCGTCAGCCAATGCCGCAGGTTTTGCATCCCACCGACGTCGGTGAATTTCGCATTGGCCGGTTCGTAGGACAGCGTACCGCCGCGATTCAGCAGCTCATACTTGGCGTTCAGCACGTCCGGAAGATCCGACAACGTGAAGGCGCCATGATCGAAGATGGCGTGGCGCACCAGGCGCTCGGCGTCGGGTGCCGTGAGGCCGTTCAGGTTGTCCACCAGCTTCGTGAGCACCTCCCGGTTCCAGCTGCGCAGGTTTGTCCGGGATTCGCCGTATTCCACTCCTTGACGATGCGGGTGATGATCATCAGACCGTTCATTGTTCGACGGGCAGCGCGAGATGCAGACGGGCCGCGAACTGCTCGAGCTCTTCGGGCAGGCTCACCTCGTAGCTCATCAGCACCACGGTGCGGGCCACGCGGTCGTAACTCTGAGCGATGTCCTTCAGCAGCCGCACGTTCACCGGTTCTTTGAGGTAGGGATGAAAATCCAGCAGCACATAGATGCCCGGCATGGGCGTCGCCTTGAGATGCTTCAGGAACTGCTCGGGATCGGCAAGCATGCGTTGCGGGCCGCCGAGATCGATATCGATGCGCTGCAGCCCTTCGGTGACGGTCCACTGAAACACGCCCCAGCCCCGGCCCTGCTGCACCTTGAGGCTCACATCGCGCACCATGCCGAGCACGCGCGATTCTTCGCGCGACTCGATCACGATGAGCGCCAGGCGCGAGGCCAGCAAGGATTGCAGCTCGCGGCGCGGGTCCTGCGGCACCGACGTATCATTCATGCCGACAGAATGTAGCAAAAGCCGACTCCGGCCGTGTGTCACCGTCACGTTTTTTGGTGTTCAGGGGCCCCGTACTTGACTAATACCGCTGGCCGGTCAAGATTTCTCGGCCCGAGGCATTTCCCAGGAGCAACCCATGATTGGCAACGACGCAGGCCCCGGCATCGTCCGGATTCCGTCGCAGCATTCCGTGGCCGTCACGATGGATCGCCTCGAAGCACAGCTTGGGGAGCGAGGCGTGATGGTGTTCGCACGGATCGACTTCAGCGGCGACGCGCAGCGGGCGGGTTTGACCCTGCGACCGCAACAGATGCTGATTTTCGGAAATCCGAAGGCTGGCACGCCCTTGATGGTGGCCGAACCCACCTCGGGTCTGGACCTACCGTTGAAGGCGCTGGTCTGGGAAGATACCGCCGGTAAGGCCTGGATCGCTTACAACGATCCTCGGTACATAGTGAGGCGCCATGGTCTTGCACCCGCTTTGGGCGCGAATCTCGCCGCGGTCATACCGCTGATCGAGCGCGCCGCGACGGAGTGATGATGGGATTATCCCTTGGCAATCCAACAACAAGGAGTCCGCGCGATGTCTGCTGACAAATCGGATATTCAAAAAGCGCAAGCGGCGATCACGGCGTCCCTGCACGCACACTGGAAGTTCTTTCTGATCGAAGGACTGGTGCTCATGCTGCTGGGCGTGGTTGCAGTTTGTGTTCCGCCCCTGGCCACCGTGACCGTGGAGATCTTCATTGGCTGGCTCGTGTTGCTGAGCGGCATTCTCGGTCTGGTCATGACCTTTCAAACGCGCGGCTCCCCGGGATTCGGGTGGTCATTGTTGTCCGCCGTCATCGGCATTGCCGCCGGCGCGGTATTGCTGATGTGGCCGCTGTCAGGCGTGTTTTCCTTGACCCTCATCCTGTCGGTCTTCCTCGCCATGGAAGGGGTCATCTCCATCATGTATGCCTTTGCCCACCGGCGTGAAAGTTCGTCCCGATGGCAGATGATGCTGGTGAGCGGTATCGTCGATTTGCTGCTCGCGTGCATCATCGTCGCGGGGCTTCCGGGCACGGCGGCCTGGGCCATTGGATTGATTGTCGGCATCAATCTCTTCTTCGGCGGACTGGCGTTGACGACGATTGCATTGCAGGCGCGCAGTGGCGCGCTGCCGAAGACCTCTTAAGAACAGCGACGAAAACCCGTCTGGATTGCAATGGCCAACACGCCGCAACTCTTGATTCACGACCGCCGCGACAACGTCGGCGTCGTGGTGGTCGAGAACCTCGCGGCGGGGACCGACATGCTGTGCGTGATCACCGAGGATGACAGTGAAATCCATGCGCGCAGCAATCAAGCCGTGCCCATCGGACACAAAATCGCCTTGAAGGATCTCGCAGTCGGCGACACCGTGATCAAGTACGGCGAGGACATCGGCAAGGTGGTCGCGCCCATCGCCAAGGGCGATCATGTTCATACCCACAATCTGAAAACCAAACGCTGGTAGCCATGAATCTCGCGAATCGCACCGTCTGGGGCTACCGCCGCGAAAATGGCCGGGTCGGGGTCCGTAATTACGTGGCCATCCTGCCCCTGGACGACATTTCGAACGCCGCCTGCGAAGCGGTCGCCGCGCACATCCAGGGCACCATCGCGTTGCCGCACGCCTACGGGCGACTGCAATTCGGCGAGGACTTGGAACTGCACTTTCGCACCATGATCGGTACCGGTGCCAATCCGAACGTGGCCGCTTGCGTCGTCATCGGCATCGAGCCGCACTGGACCCAAACGGTGGTCAACGGCATCGCCAATACGGGCAAGCCCGTTGCGGGTTTTTGGATCGAAGGCAACGGCGACATCGCGACCGTGGCGGCCGCATCGCGCAAGGCCAAGGAATTCGTGCACTTCGCGACGGAGAAGGTGCGTGAGAAATGCGCACTCACCGATATCTGGGTCGCGGCCAAATGCGGCGAAAGCGATACCACCACCGGACTCGCATCCTGCCCGACGGTCGGCAGCATGTACGACAAGCTGGTGCCCTTGGGATTGTACGGTTGTTTTGGCGAGACCTCCGAATTGACCGGCGCGGAACATCTGGCTGCGAAGCGTGCGGCGTCCCCGGAAATCAGCGCCAAGTTCATGAAGACCTGGTCCGCGTATCAACAGGATGTGATCGAGGCGCACAAGACCTCGGATCTGTCCGACAGCCAGCCGACGAAGGGCAATATTGCCGGGGGCTTGACCACCATTGAAGAAAAAGCGCTGGGAAACCTCGAGAAAATCGGCAAGAAAGTGCAGTTCATCGACGTGCTGCAGCCGGCCGAAATGCCTGCCCGCGGTCCGGGGCTGTATTTCATGGACACCTCCTCCGCAGCGGCGGAGTGCTGCACGTTGCAGGCGGCCGCGGGCTATGTGGTGCATGTTTTCCCGACGGGTCAAGGCAACGTCATCGGCAATCCCATCATGCCGGTGATCAAGGTGAGCGGTAATCCGCGCACGGTGCGGACCATGAGCGAGCATATCGATGTGGATGTGTCTGGAATCGTGCGCCGCGAAATCACCATTGATCAGGCGGGTGATCAGCTGATCGACAGCATCGTCAGCACCGCGAACGGTCGTTTCACCTGCGCCGAAGCCCTGGGCCACCGGGAATTCGTGATGACCAAGCTGTATCGCAGCGCCTGACGCCCGCGGATTTTGATTTGACCACCACAAGGCCGCCAGCCGATGTCGACGGCCTGGTTTATCCGTAGAGCGCGGCGTGTTCCTTCGCGTAAGGGGCGTAGGTCTCCTTCATCGTTGCGAGATTGAGGAGCATCTGCGCGATCTTGCGCTCCTCGCCGGGCGCAAACAGGGTGGAGCGCACCCACATGCTCTCGGTGCGGCGGCTGCCGCTCAAAGCAACGATTTCCCGTTCGACCTCATAAGGCTCGCCCACCAGCACCGGCCCATCGAGGAGGCGGATTTCCTGATCGGCGAAGAGTCCCACGGCGGGTCCGCGGGTCTTGAAGGCGTTGTCGCGGGCGCTGTATTGCATGAGTACGCTGATCATCTCCATGGGAACGAGCGCCCGGCCCCAAGCGTGATCGGCGCCGCTGTAGAAGGTGGAGGGCTCGGTGATTCGCGTCAATTTCTGCGCCAGACTGAAAGGGTAGAGCGCGCCCATGTGCTGCTGCAAATCCATGCGCACCGGCGTGCGCGAAGAACGCATGCCGATTTTCACATCGGCAAGAATCACGGGATCCGCCAGCGGTGCGAGGCCCCTCAGGCGCTCATCGAGCGCGGATGGCGGAAAATGGGGTCCGACCGACGCCGTGCCGCGCAGAATCTCATCGCCATTCGCGCGCAGCATCCAGATTTCCGCCTGCACGCCGTTGCCGGCCGGCCGGCGCAGGAAGGCTTTGACTTCTTCGCCTTCGAATACCGGCGAGCGGTAGTGCGCGGAGATGCAGCCCTGGCTGATCCAGCGCTCGCCCCAGAGAGCAAATCCCAGCGGCGCGAATTGGCTGAAGTGTGTGGGGCCCTCGATGGTCGCGCTTTTGAAGCCCAGCTTCTGCGCCGTGGCCTCGTCGTGAATCGAGGTGTGGCCATCGTATTCCTGCGCCGCCAGCATCTGCCTCGGCCCTCGCAAGGGTCCGGACAGCACACCGTCTTGTTCGGCAACTTCGGTATGGAAGCCTCTCATGCGAGCATTCCTGCCAATCGGCGGCGGATCAAGCTCTCTGCCTCCACCATGATGCGATCGATCAGCACCTTGCAGGTCGGTATATCGTGGATCAGTCCGGCGACCATGCCGCAGGACCATGCGCCGGCGTCCATGTCTCCTTCCTGCATGATGCGAGGGTAGACCCCGCCGACCTCCCCCGCGATGTCGGCGAAGGTCAATTTGGATCCCAATTCGCGCTCCTTGGCGAGCAACCGATCGACGGCGGCATTGGCGAGCACGCGTTCGGTATTGCGCAGCGGCCTCATGATCAGACGCGTGTCGAGCTCCGAGGCGGCCACCAGCGCTTCCTTCACATGGGGATGCACCGGTGCTTCCTGGGTCGCAATGAAGCGCGTGCCCATGTTCATGCCGTCGGCGCCCAGCGCCAACGCGGCCACCAGCGAGCGCGCATCGGCCATGCCGCCGGAGGCGACGAAGGGAATCTTCAGGGTCTCAGCCGCGCGCGGCAGCAGAATCATGTTGGGTACGTCGTCCTCGCCAGGATGGCCGCCGCACTCGAAGCCATCGACGCTCACCGCATCGCAGCCGATCGATTCGGCCTTCAGCGCATGGCGCACCGAGGTGCACTTATGAATCACCTTGATCCCCGCTTCCTTGAGCGCAGGCAGGTATTTCTGCGGATTGTTTCCGGCCGTCTCGACGATCTTGACGCCGCTTTTAACGATGACATCCACGAACCCCGGATAGTCCGGCGGAGTGATCATGGGCAGGAAGGTCAGATTCACGCCGAACGGTTTGTCGGTCATGTCGCGGCAGCGTGCGATCTCCGCCTTGAGCTTCTCAGGCGTGCGCTGCGTCAGTCCGGTAATGATGCCGAGACCGCCGGCGTTGGAAACCGCCGCGGCCAGTTCCGCGAAGCCGACGTAGTGCATCCCGCCTTGAATGATGGGGTGCTGGATACCAAAGAGTTGTGTGATCCGGGTCTTCAAGGATTCTCCAATGGAGCGGTTGCCCAATTTGCATATCGAAGCGCATCCTAACGCAACCCATTTTCTCGGTTAACTATTTCGGGGGACATCATGCTGCATTTGCTCAAGGCGAGCCGCGCGCCGGTGTACTTGCTGGCGCTCTGTCTGGCGGGTTCAGCCGCTTTCCCGGCGGCCGAGGGTCCCTTCGCCGCCCTGGATCCGAAGGCGATTTCGATCCGGCTGCCGGCGGACATTCAATGGAAGGGCAGCGCCAACGGAGTGGAAGCCATCGCGCTCGCTGGCGATGCCTCGAAGCCGGGGCTGTACGTCATCCTGGTGAAATGGAGCGCCCATCACAACAGTCGCCCTCACTTTCATCCGAACGACCGGTTCATCACCGTGCTCTCGGGGACTTGGTGGGTGAACACCGGCCGCAACTACGATCCGGATCATATGAAGCCGGTACCCGCCGGAAGTTTCGTCACCCACTACGCCAATGAAGTGCATTACGACGGCGCCAAGGATGGCGACACGATACTGGAGATTGTCGGCATGGGGCCGGAGACGCTTACCCCCGCGGAAGCGAAGTAAGGGACGAATGCGTTGATTGCGGGGACGAACTCGAAGGGCGCGGGTGGATGCGCCGCCGCGCATGAGATTTCATGGAGCGAGAGCACATGCGGTAAACGCCGCACGCTGTTTCATGGGAGGTATGACTTGACTCCAAGATTACTGGTCGGCGAGCGTGAACACCGCCTGTATCCGTTGGATCCGCAAAAGATCGACTACATCGAATCGGACGGAAATTACGTGTCGTTCCGCTCCGGAAATACCGCGTACATCAGCCGGGATACCATCAAACGGCTGGCGGCGGAACTCGAGCAGCTCGGCTTCGTCAGGATCGGCCGCTCGCTTCTCGTCAATGTGCGCGCCGTCGTTTACGCGCAGACAATCGGCCGCGGCAGATTTGCATTCACCCTGGGTTCAGGCGCATGTCTGCATTCGGGTGCGGCCTACCGTCACGCGATTCTCGAGGCGTTACCCCTGGCCAACCGTCGCTCGCATTAACCGGCCGGCGCGGGTTTGCGGCGTTCGAATTGACTCAAGATCCACAGTGCGCCGGGCAGTGCGGTGAAATCAGCGAGCAAGGCGAGGACGAAGGCCGAAGCGGAGACGACGCCGAACTGGCGCATCGGGGGAAGGTCGGATAGGGCGAGCGCCAAAAAGCCGCTGGTGTTGATGAGTGTGGCGAACAGAATCGGGCGCCCGGCGATGGACATCGCGTGCCGCAACGCGCCGGCGGCGGAGCCGTTCAAGCGGCCTTCCTGAAGATGGTAGAAGAAATGAACCTGATCGTTTTCGGTGGCGCCCAATATGGTCGAGCCGATGAGGATGGTGGCGATGTTGAGAGGAATGCCCACGATGCGCATGACCAAGAACGTCGACAAGATGGCGAAGAACGATGGGATCATGGTCATCAGGCGCGCGGATGGACTGCGAAACACCACCAGAAATGCGAGAAAAATCACGCTGGCCGTGAGCGCGAAACTTTGCATCAGGGTGGGGACCAGACGCTCGGTGATGTTTCCCGAAACCACACCCTTGCCCGCCAGTTGACCGTGGACGGAACGCAATGCCGGGTTGCCGGCTTGTTCATCCGACCACGTCCGTTCGACGAACTTGCGCATCGCGCCGGTGGGCCCGAACACATCGCCGCGCCCGCGAATCGTGAGCCGAACGCTGGCGAGATTGGCCATGTCAATGTAATTGCGCGCCCCGGGTTCGGTCAGCAGAATCTGTTCAAGATCCGCGGCCAGCTTCTGCCAGTCCGCCGCTGCCGTCGGCAATTGGTCGGATCCGGTTTGAATGTATCGCGCCCATCTTAAGATCGACGTGGGACCATCGACCGCATCGATTGCCGGGTGCTGTTCGAGCCGCCGGCTCAAGAGCTCCACGCCGCGCAAAAATTCCGGGTCCAGCGCATGCCCGGGCTGCGTCTGCAGCCAGAGGTCGACGACATCAAGGCCGTTCGACTGCTCGAAGCGCCGCGTATCCTGGGCCACGCGTTCGCTGGGAGTCACGTAGGTCAGGGCGTCGGTCTCGACCGCCATGGGGGCGAGTCGGCCCGGTATGCCAAATAATGCGGCCGCCCCGCACAGCATGATCAATAACGCGCCGCCCACGAAGGCCCAACGATAACGGTGCGTCGTCGGCACCAGCACATCGACCAAGGCCGCAAACCGCCTGCCCTCAACCGTGGAACGGGATCGTCGTGGTACTCGCAGCAAGGACTGCAGCGCGGGAAACAGCGTGAAACTGCTGCACCACGCGAGGATCAGGCCGCCTGCCGTCCATAGTCCCATTTCGCGCACCGGACGAATGTCCGAAACCGCCAATGCCGCGAAGCCGACCGCGGTGGCGAACATCGACGCCGTGCAGGGCAGAAATTTATTGGCCAGTATCCGCGCGTGATGATCAAGAGGAGTCGGCGCATCATCCGGCTCCATGTAGCGCGAATGAATGTAAACCAGCGTCGCCGTTGTGGTGACCATGACGGTGAGCGGCACCAGCGTTGAGACGATGCTGTTGGTCCAGCCGAAAAGGTGGCCCAAGCCGACTCCCATTGCAACGGCCGCGCCCAGCGTAAAAATGATCGCAGCCAGGGTGCGCCACGAACGATACACAACGAACACCAGCGTCACCAGAAAGACCCCGAAGAGCGGCATGAATTTTCGGGAGGAGAGGCCGGTTTGGCGCTCGAGCCAGGCATCGAGCCACGGCGAGCCGACGCGCCGGATGGCCGTGAAGGGCTTGCCGGCACGCTCCGCAGGCAGTACCAGTGCGTCAATTGCCGCCAGCGCGCGGTTGCGCTCGACAGGTGAGTTGACCTGCAGGTCGAGCGCTATCCCCAAGTAGTGATCGCCCACCAGCCCTGCGCGGCGGAACAGCGACGTCCCGGTGGCGAAAGCTCGAATGTGCTGTGCATCGCTTGCGCTGATTGCGGTGGGTGATTTTGATCGGAAATACAGCGTGAGGATGCTGTGCGCCTGGACTTGTGCGATCGCGTCGAGCTCTTGCTCGATCTCGTATGCGCGTTGCAAAGCGACGGGATCGTAAGGATCCGTCGACTCCAGCATGATGAGCGCATGCTCGGCCTCGGGAAATACCCGTTCAAATTCGAGCGTGGCTTGCGCCACCGGATCCCCCGCCACGATCAGCCGGTCGATGGTCGTGTCAGTGGTTATTTGCAAGGCGCCGTAGATCCCCACCGACGTCAAAACGATGAATATCCCAACGATCGCAACCCGCGCTTTGAGTACACGCAGGAACAGTCCAAGGATGGTCGGCGAGACGGAGATAGCCATTGGTCAATCGGCCCCGATCAAGTGGAGTCTTTATCTGAGCTAATGATAGCCTACGGTCATGGGCACACTCATGTTGGCCGCGGTCGCGACGTTCGTTTTCTGCGCACCGGGATACCCAGGAGGGGCGGGGGATTCGCAGCCGGTGCTCAACCAGTTCGTCAGCACGGCTTCCGCCTCCGCAGGCTGGAATGCGGGCAGTCTGGGCGCGATATATGAACCCACCGAGCAGGGGGGTCTTGCGAAACTCGGCAGTTCCGACGCGGCGCTTGGCTTCGTGCCCTATGCCTTCTACGTGCAGTACGGCGCGCAACTGCATTTGACGCCGCTGGTGCAAGTGGATGTGGCGGGCGTCGGCACCCAGGAACGCTGGACCTTGGTGGGAAAGACGGGCGGCGCGGCCGGCCCGCAATCGATGGCGGGCTATACCATTTTGAGCGTCGCAGGCTACGCGCCGGAGTTCGTGCGGCATTCGGCCCTCGACAAATGGGTTCTGCCGGCGGATGTGAAAATCGAGTCGACCGGGCAACTGTTGAGTGCACTGCGGCGCGTGGCCGCGGGTGAACCGGTCGTGGCGCTGCTCGATTCGACGCAGGCCGCGGCTTTGCCGACGCTGCCGTTTGCGGCGCAGCTTCAAACCCTGGCGCAATCCGCGCCGTTGCCGGTGGCGTTGATTGCCGTCGTCGATTCACGAGTGCCCGCCGCGCGCGCGAAGGCACTGCAGTCGACGCTCATTAAAATGAGCTCGGTCGCCGGCAATGCCGAAATATTGGAATCGCTGCGGCTCAAGGGCTTCGTCTTGCCGCAGCTTCCCGCCAAGCCGTGAAGCGTTGGATCAGCCTTGGGGCCAGCGCGCTCCTGCTCGCGGCCTGCAAGGCGCCGTTGCGGCCGGACACCGGGATACCGCCGCCGCCGGGATCGGTGGCGGAGCTCGCGGCGGCGGTCGCGGAGGATGCAAGGCGCAGCGACCGCGAATCCGATGCCAAGATCCGGGAGCAGCTGGCGAGCGACGCCGCGCGCAGCGCCGGCGCCTGTCTCGAGCAAGCGCCGCAGGATGTCGCATGCCTTTACTACCACGCGATTGCCCTGGGGTTGCAGGCGCGAGCCCATCCGATTCAGGCCGGCGATTATTTGAAGTCCATGCTCCAGGCGCTCAGCAGCGCGGAAGCCGCGGATTCTTCGTATGACCACGCCGGCCCAGCCCGAGTGCAGGCCTTGGTACTGGTCCGGGCGCCGGCTTGGCCCTTGGGTCCCGGCGACGCCGACACGGGATTGATGGCCGCGCGCCGCGCCGTGGCGCTCAATCCCGACTACCCGCCGAACCTTCTGGCAGAGGCGGAGGCACAGGCAAAAACGGGGGACTTGAGCGGTGCTCGCGAAACCTACGCCCGTGCGCGCGGCGCGGCCCAAGCGCTGCCGCCCGGCCCGGATCGCGACGCGTGGCTGCGTGAAGCCGAACAGGCGCTGGACAAGGGCCGCCAGTAACCGAAATTGATCAATTTCTGTTCCCCAGCCGCAAGGCTTGGCGCTGACGAATGCGGGCAATGTCCACCAGCATGCGTCCGGCCCAACGGTAGACATTGTTGTCCTTGACGGTCTGGCGCATCAGGCGCATGCGTTGACGGCGCTCATCGCGGGACATCTTCATCGCCGTGGCGATCGCCGCGGCGGTTTCCGCCGCATCGAACGGGTTGACGGGCAGGGCCTCAACCAGCTCGCGCGCGGCGCCCGTGAAGCTGCTGAGAATCAGAACTCCATCCTCATCGTCGCGGGCCGCCACGAATTCCTTGGCGACCAGGTTCATGCCGTCATGCAAACTGGTGACCAGGCAAAAATCGGCGGCACGATACAATTGAAAGACCAGGTGCGGATCCTGGTGTTTCTTCACCAGCACGATCGGGCGCCAGCTCTGCGTCGCGAAGCGCTCATTGATTCGATCCACCTCCTGGATGGTGTTTTCCTGCACCGCCTGGTAAGCGGGCAGCTGGCTTCTGGATGGTTCGGCAACCTGAATCAACGTGACTCGTCCGCGTTCTCCGGGATTTCGCTCCAGGTACAGCTCCAGCGCCTGGCAGCGCTCCACGATACCCTTGGTGAAATCCCAGCGCTCGACGCCCACGCCGAGGCGAACGGACGGATCGATGCCGTGTTCCCGGCACACCGCCTCGCGGCAATCCTTGACGTCCGGTATGTCCTTCAGCCAGCGCGGCGGCCATTCGATCGAGATGGGATACGGCGCGATGTGGCAGGTGTGTCCTTGCAGCGTGACCGTGAGGTGCTCGCGATCGATGTGACACTCGACGAACCGGTCGACGGTGTCGAGCATGTTCAGGCAGTGCTGCAAGGTGTGAAAGCCCAGGATGTCCGCGCGCAGCATGTGCGCCAGGATCTCGCGTTTCCACGGACACACTCCGAAGGTTTCCGCGTTCGGCCACGGCACGTGCCAGAACAGACCGATGGTCGCCCGCGGAATGCGCTCGCGCACAAGTCCCGGCAGCAGCGAGAAGTGAAAGTCCTGGATGAGAATGACCGGGTGATCCGTTTTGGCCTCTTTCGCAACCACGGCGGCGAACTTGCGGTTGACCGATTGGTAGCTCTGCCAGTCGCTCTCGCGAAACGCCGGCCGCACGTACGCCAAATGACACAGCGGCCACAGGCCTTCGTTGGAGAAGCCGAGGTAGTAGCCTTGTTCCTCTTCTTCGGACAACCAGACGCGGCGCAAGACATATGAGGGATCATCGGGAGGCACGGCGATTCGGTCGTAGGCATCCACCACCTGCCGATCGGCATTGCCGCTGCCGTGGGCGATCCAGACACCGGAGCAGGCGCGCATCACGGGTTCCAGCGCCGTCACCATGCCGCTCGCGGGGACTTCAACGTTGACATGACCCTCGGCGTCAAGCACGTGGCTGTAGGGTTCACGATTCGAGACCGTCATGACCTGACAGGAGTTGAGTTGATGCTCAACGACCTGCTTGAGTGCCTGCGGCGTCCAATTCTCCCGGTAGTCGATCTCCAATCGCTGAGTCTCTTCCGCCTCCAGCAGGAGCTTTCTGATTTGCGACAGAATGGGCAGCGAAAATTCCGGCGACCTCGCATCCCCGATCAGACGGCCGCTGCGGATGTCGCTCAACAGCAGCATTGCCCAGCGCCTGAGCAGCCACCACACCAGGAGCGCGACGATCAGCAACAATCCCAAAGTGGATACGCCGACGAAGGCGACCACGAATCGGCGCCATCCGGTTCGATTCCAATCGGCGAACGCCAGATCGTAAGCGAGGACGACCCTAAACGGCCGCTCGCTCAGGGTCCGCGCGCCAAACTCGGAGATCTGCAGCCGACCGTCGGGTCCTTGAACGATGCGGTTGCTGTCGGTGACTGCCGCGCGTTCCGGCAGACACACGATGGCGCGCGACGCATTGCCGGTCTCGCCAATTTCGGTGCCGTCAGCCCGACAGAGCTTGATGGCAACCAGGTGCGGTTCAGCGCGAGCGACCTGCGCGAGGCGCGCCCGCAGATGAACGGCGTCATTGCGATCGACGAGCGCGCCGAGTTCGTCTTCCAGGGATCGCACCAACGACTTGGCGTGATTCTCCGATTGCACTCGATACCAGGCGGACAGCACCTCGCTGATATACGGCGTGACCAGGAACGCGACGAGGGCGGTCGCCGCGACCAGTGCCAACACCATGCGGATGATGGAGGTTCGAAACATCGCGGAACCTACACCATCGCCAAATCCAGCGGGGAATTCTGCGGCAATTGAATCATGGGGTTGTCCGCGTTCTAGGGATGCGTTGAGCTTTTGCACTATAGGCGAAAGAGTGGCTCGCATTGTCCGATATCGCGTGTCAGACATCGACTACACGGCATGCTGGCGAGCGCCTTCATGCGTGCGGCGCACCGGCTTTGTCGCCTCGCGCAGACGTAAAAAAGAAGAACCGATCCCAAGAACCAGCGGTCGTTATTTGAGAGCGGAAGGGAAGGCGTCGTTACGGAGGTGCGTAATGATCATCAAGCATTGGCTCATGTCGCTGAGTGTTTGCGCCCTGAGCCTGTTTGCGTCCGCTGGAGCCTTTGCGGGCCGCAGCGCGAAGATCGATGGAGACGCACTCGCGGCATTGGCGCTGTTCTATCAGCAAAATGCGATTCATCGGGAGCTGGCCGACAAGGCAGTAGGGCTGTTGGTGTTTCCACACGTGGTCAAAGGAGGAGCGGGCGCCGCCGGAGATTACGGCGCAGGCGTTCTGATGATAGAGGGGCGTCCGGTGCGTCACTACCTCGTTCAAGGCGGATCGATGGGCCTCACCAGCGCCGCGGAGCACAGTGAGGTCATCATGTTCATGACCACCCAGGCGCTGATGAAGTTCGTCTCGAGCAAGGGCTGGATCGTCGGTGCGCAAACCGGAATCGCCGTCGTGTCGAAGGGCGCGGGCGGCGAGTACGATTCGGAGACCTTGAAGAAGCCCGTGCTCGGCTTTGTCTTCGGCGAGAACGGATCGATCGGTGACATATCATTCTCCGGATTCAAGATCACCATGCTGGATAGCAAGAGCTGAGCTGACCGCGGCGGGGTGATGCAGCCTTCACGCTGGATGAGACTTTTCGCCGCTTGATAGCGCTACTATAGTCAAGCGGGCGTAGATTTCGCCGCGACGGATATACACAAGGAGGTTCATATGTTGCAGCTGGCTGTCATCAACGAATCCACCGCGATTGCCGCACCCGATGTCCAGGCCATGCTGCCGGCCTTCAGCCAGCAGTGGAATCAGGATCTGGCTTCGATTTGGGGTGTCGAGGCCGGCACATTCACATTCGTTCCGCAGGGACAGACCCCCGCTGCGGGTACGTGGTGGATTGTGTTTCTGGACGATAGCGATCAAGCGGGTGCGCTCGCCTATCATGACCTGACCAATGAGGGATTGCCGATTTCCAAGGTGTTCGTGAAGAGCATTCTTTCCGACAAGGCGAGCGTCAGCGTGGGCGCCACCCATGAGATCTGCGAGATGGCGGTGGACCCCTGGCTCAACAGCGCCTATCAAGATTCGCAAGGCGTGTTTTGGGCCGGCGAGGTCTGCGATCCGGTGGAAGATGATCAGTACGGCTATCAGATTGGAAGCACGCTGGTGACCGATTTCGTCACTCCCAACTGGTTTGGGCACCAGCACTCGCAGGCGCAAATCGACTTCAAGCGCCACGCCAGCGCGGCATTTGCGGTCTTGAGCGGCGGCTATGCGCAAAAATTCGACCCGCAGAAGGGTTGGGTGCAGGTTACCGGCGCCAAGGCAAAGCTGAGCAAGCGGGCGGATCCGCCAATAGGGTCGCGGCGCGAGCGTCGTGCAAGACAATGGAAGCAGGCATTAAAGCCCAGCGCGGTGGTTTGGAACAGACGCAGGTAACGGCGGTCGTCAGCCTTCCAGATCCGTCATCGCTGCTTTGCTCACGCGGCCATCCTTGACCGCGACACCCTCGGCGCGCAATCGACGGGTTTGTTCGCGGTGCTGCGCCGACGATCGCGGAAATACGATGCGGCCGCCGGCGCCGACGACGCGATGCCAGGGGAGCTGCATCTCCGGCGGTGAGATGCGCAGCGCGCGGCCGGCGAGGCGCGCGCGACCGGACAACCCCGCGGCGCGAGCGACGGCGCCGTACGTCGCCGCTTGTCCGCGCGGGATTGCGCCGATCACCGCCCAAATTTCCTGTATCTCGGGACTGTCCTCCGGGCGTGTCGAGCTTTTGGCTTGCGGCCGTCTGCCGCTGTGCGGCAGAAATAGATCGGCGGAATACTTGCGCGAACGCGCCAAAAGAATCTCCGGCCTAGTCGGTTCGATTTTCCGGGAAGCTCAAGGTCTCGAAGAGCCTGGCTTCGGCCTCGCCGATCTTTTTCTGGGCGCGGATTTCGTTCACCAGCTCAAGAGCCGTTTTCGAGCAAGGCGGCAGTTCCGCGTCGCAGCGCTCGAGCGGAGTGGTACGTTCACCCCAGCGGATCAAGTGCGCCGACAAGGTCAGTCCTCCGCCGAAGGCCGGCATGAGCACCAGACTGCCGGGCGGCACGCGGCCGTCCTCCACCGCTTCCACGAGCGCGACCGGCGCCGTCGCGGAACTCATGTTTCCGTATTTCTGCACGGTCAGATACAGCTTGTCTGCGCCGGCGCCCGCGCGCTTGGCCACGGCATCGATGATGCGCAAGTTGGCTTGATGCGGTACCACCAGCGCAATGTCATCCATGGTTACGCCGGCGCGGCGCATCACGTCGAGACTGGCATCGCTCATGCCCTGCACGGCCTTGCGGAAGATTTCCTGGCCGTCGAAGTCCCAGCGGGTCAGTCCGAAGGGCACGCCAAGATTTGCGTACATCGTCCCCATGCCGCGCACCCGCAGGATCTGGCGCGCATCGGCGTAACACTGAAGCTTCTCCGCGATCACGCCGCTCTGCTGCTCCGACTGCTTGAGCACCACGGCAGCGGCGCCGTCGCCGAACAGCACCGCCACATTGCGGTTGTCCCAATCCATGTACTGAGATATGAGTTCCACGCCGATGATGAGCGCATTCTTGACGATGCCGCTCTTGATCATCGATGAGCCGATGGATAGCCCGTACATGAAGCTGGTGCACGCGGTGTTGACATCGAATGAGGCTGCCTGGGTCGCACCGATGCGCTGCTGCACCCCCGAGGCACTGTTCGGAACTGTTTCGTCGTTGCTGCAACTGCCGTAGATGACGAGTTCGATGTCCTTGCCGGACATTCCGGCGCAGGCAATGGCGCGCCGCGATGCGGTGATGGCCAGTTCGATGCCGGGCACGTGAGAGATGCGCCTCTCTTTCATGCCGGTGCGCGTCGTAATCCATTCATCGTCCGTGGGCAGGAATGTGGCGAGGTCGCGATTTGACAGTATTGACGGCGGCAGGCATTTGCCCCAACCGACGATGGCAGCGTGAGTCATCAACTCCCCTTTGGCACCTGCTAATAATGTGTCGCGCATTGTCCGGCGACGGCGCTAAATTATCCAATCCTTTCCTGTGGATGCGCTAAATTGCTCTTTCGCCGAAGAAACCGAATAGCGGAAGGATCCAGGGAGCCAAATGCGGATTACCGCCCCCCAGATGGCACTGATCAGCCGCCTGCTCGATGAGGCGCTGCCATTGGATGACGCCGAAAGGCGCCGTTGGCTGCAATCACTTTCGCCGCAATACCAGGATCTGCTGCCGGTGCTTCGCCAGGCCCTCCTCCCGGAGTTTCGAGAGCCGGTCAGTTCGAGGCCCTTTCTGACCATGCTGGAAGGGGCTGCGGAGGATGAGTGCGGAAGGCCCGGCGCGACCGGTCTGCAATCCGGCGAGCGTGTCGGTCCGTATGAATTGATTCGATTGCTGGGTGCCGGCGGCATGGCCGAGGTGTGGCTCGCGAAACGCGCCGACGGCGTATTCAAGCGCGAGGTGGCACTGAAATTGCCGCTGCTGACGCGCGTGCGCCGGGACCTGGAGCAACGCTTTGAGCGTGAGCGGGATATTTTGGCGGGCTTGGAACACCCGCACATCGCACGTCTGTACGACGCGGGAATCGATCCGCAGGGCCTGCCGTACCTGTCGATGGAGTACGTACAAGGCGAATTGCTCACGGACTGGTGCGATGCACACCGCCTCGGCATTCGCGAACGATTGCGATTGTTTCTGCAAGTGCTCGAGGCGGTGCAGTACGCTCACGATCGCAACGTCATCCATCGGGACCTGAAACCCTCCAACATTCTGGTCACCCAGTCGGGGCAGGCGCGGCTGTTGGACTTCGGTGTGGCGACGCTGTTGGGCGACGACGCCGCGACTCAAGCGCCGCTCACCCGTGTCTACGGGCAGGTGCTCACCCCTGTTTTTGCGAGTCCGGAGCTGGTGCGGGGCGATCCGGTCGACGCCAAGAGCGACATCTACTCCCTGGGCGTCGTGCTCTTCGAGGTCCTGACCGGTGACCGGCCCTACCGACTGAATGCCGGCGCCACGCGTGGCATGCTCGAGCAAGCCATCGCCACCGCCGAAGTCAGCAAGCCCAGCACCATGCTTTCGAAGCCGGCCTGCGCGGCGCGCGGCGGCACGCACGATCAGTTGAGCCGGCAACTGCGCGGGGACCTGGATCTCATTGTGCTCAAGGCGCTGGCCAAGGAGCCATCGGCCAGGTACGCGAGTGCCGATGCGCTGGCGGATGATCTGAAGCGTTACCTGGACGGCAGGCCCGTGACGGCCCAGCGCATCCGGCTTTCTTATCGGATGAGAAAATTCGTGCGCCGCAATCGAACGGCGGTGGTGGCCGTGTCGGCCGCGGCGCTCGCCATCCTGGCGATGACCGCGTACGAGATGGAACGTCGCGCCGATCAGGCGCGCTTCGCGTTGACCGGTTCGAAAGAACCGGCGCGCCCGGTCAGTGAAAAATCCATTGCTGTTTTACCGTTCCTGGATATGAGCGAGAAAAAGGACCAGGGATATTTTTCGGATGGCCTGACCGAGGAACTCATCAGCTTGCTGGCGCAAAACCGGGACCTGCAGGTCACCGCCCGCACCTCTTCCTTCCACTTCCAAGGCAAGCAGGTCCCCATTGCGGAAATCGCCTCAACCTTGGGCGTCGCGCACCTGCTGGAGGGAAGCGTGCGCCGCGCGGGCGATACGGTACGGGTGACCGCCGAGTTGATCCGCGCCGACAGCGGGGTGCATCTGTGGTCGCAGACGTATGAACGGAACGAGAAGGACATCTTTCAGGTGCAGGACGAGATTGCGGCAGCCGTCGTCGCGGCCCTGAAGCTGAAGCTGCTGCCCACTCCCGCCACGGACTTTCATCGCAGCGACAACCCCGAGGCGTACAACGAATACCTGCTGGCCAGGCAATACGGCCGCCGCGGCAATCTGGAGGACATCAAACGAGCGATCGCCGGTTATCGCAAAGCCATCGCGCTCGATCCCGATTACGCCGCGGCCTATTCCGGCCTGTCCTTCACCGAGACTGCGATTGCCAATTCCGCGCAGGACGCCGCGGGATTTGCCCGGGCGCACGATGCGGCGGAAAAAGCCTTGGCGCTGGCGCCGCAATTCGTGGACGCTTACCGTGCTCGCGCCCTGTTCAGACTGGAGACCCTGGATTTCGCCGGAGCCCGGGCCGACAGCGAAAAGGCCCTCGCGCTCGCGCCCGGCGACAGCGCGGTGCAGAGCTTGTACGGCGCGCAGATCGCAGCATTCGGCCGGATTCACCAAGCCATCGGCGCAATGAACAAGGCGATCGAACTGGACCCGCTGAACGGCTATGCCTGGGCCAACCTGGGCCTGTTCCTCACCCAAAGCCACGACTATGCCGGTGCGCGCAGGGCTCTCAATCGTGCCTTGGCCATCAGCCCTTCCGCGGACGCGTTTCATTTCGCGCTCGGCCAACTCGACATGCTCGAAGGCCGGCTGAACGAGGCGCAGGCTGAGTTTCAAAAGCAAGGCGGGGAGGGCGGCCGCGAAATGGGCGATGCCATGATCGAGCATGCGCGCAAAAACGAAGCGCAGTCGCAACAGGCGCTGGCGGAACTGATTGCCAAGCATGCCGCCGACATGGCCTACCAGGTTGGTAATGTTTACGCCTGGCGCGGCGAGAAGGACAAGGCGTTCGAGTGGCTGGAGCGAGCCTATCAACAACACGACAGCGGCCTGAACGGCGTCGCCTATGATCCTTTGTTTGCCGGCCTGCACAGCGACCCACGCTGGAATGCATTGCTTCAGAGACTCGCCTTGTCCGATTGAGGTCATCATGCCTACCAAACCGATTCTTTACGATTACCTGTTCTCCGGTAATTCCTACAAAGTGCGGCTGCTTTTGAGCCAGCTCGGCATGGACTACCAGTACCGTGCGGTCGACATTATCGCGGGCGAAACGTCGCAACCCTGGTTCCTCGAGAAAAATCCGGCCGGCCAGATCCCGGCGCTCGAGCTGCCCGACGGCACGCTGCTGCGCGAGTCCACCGCGATCCTGATGTACTTGAGTGAAGGCACGCCTTTCTTGCCGACGGAAAAATTGAGCCGCACGCGTGTGCTGGAATGGCTGTGCTTCGAGCAGAGCAACGTGGATCGGGTGATCTCGCGAGCACGTTTTCGGCGTGCGTTTCCCCAAGCAATTCCAACGCGCGAGGAAGAATTCGGGCCCTGGCTGCGCCAGGGCAGCGCGGCCTTGCGCGTCATGGAGGTGCACTTGACGTCGCGGACCTTTTTTGTCGATGAACGCTATACGGTAGCGGACATCGGTTTGTACGCTTACACGCACTGCGCGGACGAAGGCGGTTTTGACCTGAGCGTCTATCCCAACTTGCAGCGGTGGTTTGTCCGCGTCGCTGCCACGCCCGGCTATCTGCCGATCGATCAAGTCCCAACCAATTCCTAGGGCAAGGATTTTCCGTGCCGCCCGGCGCCCTCGCTGAACGTGCGTGCGCCCGATAGCATTTCGCCCGAGGCCGCGGTCGCCTCCCCGTGCGCGATCTCGTTGTCGATCGCTTCTTGCTCGCCCAAGTCCCATTGCTCGATGGCGGACAGTCGATCATGGCGCATGGCGGTTTGCGGAAAGCTCGAGAGTTGCCGCGCCAGCGCCAGCGCCGCCGCCAACGCCTCGCCGTCAGGCACGCAGCGGTTGATCAACCCAATCGCCAGTGCTTCCGCCGCGTCGACGGCGCGCCCACTCAAGATGAGATCCATGGCGCGTCCGTGACCGATGATGCGCGGCAAGCGTATGGTGCCCAGATCCACGAGGGGGACGCCGAAGCGGCGATTGAAAACGCCGAACACGGCGCTTTTGCCGGCAATGCGCAGGTCCGCCCACAGCACCAGCTCGAGGCCGCCTGCGACCGCAGGGCCTTCGATGGCGGCGATCACCGGCTTGGACAAGCGCAGCCTGGGCGGTCCCATGGGGGAATCCCCGCTGCGCGACAGTTCGCGCCGCTCGCCTGCTGCGATGGCTTTCAGGTCCGCGCCGGCGCAGAAGACATCATCGGCGCCGGCGAACACGGCGACATCGAGCGCCGCATCGGCATCAAAGTCTCGGAAGGCCTGCGCGAGCGCCGCCGCGGTGGCGGCGTCAACGGCGTTGCGCCGTTCCGGGCGCTGCAAGCGGATGAGCGCGATGCGATCCATTCTTGTTGTGGTCACTGACATGGGTGGGTTCCTCTCATCCGTAGGATTCACAATGTGCGATGAATCGTCGCAGGGAATCGGACAGCAATTTACGTCGGTGATGGACCAAGGCAAAGCGCCGAGTCAGGCGCGGCAGCCTGGTCTTCAGCACACGCAGGCGTTTGGCGCTCACCAAATCTTGAACCACGCTGCTGGACAGACAACTGAGTCCCAGTCCCGCAGCCGCGGCATTTTTGATGGCTTCAGAGCTGCCGAGGGTCATGGCCGACGCCAGGTCGGGCAGGTGGTTGAGCAACGCCTGCTCGACGGCGACGCGCGTCCCGGAGCCGGGCTCGCGCAATAGCCATCGCGCCTTGGCCAGCTGCGCGATGTTCAGCGCTCTGCGCCTGGCTGCTCCCGCGAGGGGATGAAAGGGCGCAGCGACCACCACCAGTTCATCCTCGAGCCAGGGGATCACCACGACATCGGCCGCATGACAGGGTCCCTCGATCAATCCTAAGTCAACGCCAAACTCCTGGACGGCGGTCACCACTTCCTGGGTGTTGCCGATGCGCAAGTTGATGCGCGCGCCGGGTGCCAGGCGCTCGAAGCGGGTCAAGAGATCCGGCAGCACATAATTGCCGATGGTGGTGCTCGCGAACAGCTGCAGATCAGGCGCCAACGAGTGCTCCAGGAAGGCCGATTCAAGGCCTCGGGCACCATCGAGCACACCCAGGGCCATGGGCAACAGCGCCCTGCCATTGTCGTTCAACTGCAATCGCTTGCCCACGCGGTCGAACAGCGGCGCGCGCAGGGTGCGCTCCAGTTCATTCAAGGATGCGCTCGCGGCGGACTGCGAGAGCGGTACGCTTTTGGCCGCCGCGGTGGTGCTGCCGCTGAGCGCGATGGCGCGGAATATTTGCAGTTGCCGTAAGGTGATGTGCATGGCGAAAATCGAGTTAGAAAATCGATTAATTATAGATAAACAATCTGTTTTACAAATATAGACGCCGGTGGCACCGTGCACAACAGTCTTACCGGCGGGAGCGCCTCATCAACAAGTTCGTGCAGATAGCGCCGGGTATTGCCCTCGCCGGCGCGCTGGCGCTGGCGGCGATGCAATTCGCCCGGATTCCCTGGCTGCTGGCCAACGGCATCAGCGCACTCACCCTGGCCATCGTGCTCGGGATGATCGTCGGCAACACGGTCTACCCGCGCATTGCCGCAAGGGGTGGCCCCGGCGTGACCTTTTCCAAACAGACCCTGCTGCGCGCAGGCATCATCTTGTTCGGGCTGCGACTGACCTTTCAGGACATTGCCGACGTGGGGCTCGCCGGCGTGGCGATCGACGCCCTGGTCTTGAGCAGCACCTTTGCCCTGTCGTGGTGGGCCGGAACCCGGCTCTTCGGACTGGATCGCAAGACCGCGCTGCTCATCGGCGCCGGCAGCTCGATTTGCGGGGCCGCGGCCGTGATGGCCGCCGAGCCCGTGGTTTGTGGCCGCGCGGCGCAGGTCACCGTGGCGGTATCGACGGTGGTGGTGTTCGGCACGGTCAGCATCTTCTTATACCCCGCGCTATACCATCTCAACGAGCGCTACGCGCTGCTTCCCATGTCGCCGACCGGATTTGGGATTTACGCCGGCTCCACCATCCACGAAGTGGCTCAGGTGCTGGCCGCGGGCCGCGCGGTCAGCGAGGACGTGGCGAACACAGCGGTGATTACCAAGATGGTGCGGGTGATGATGCTGGCGCCGTTCCTCATCATGCTGTCAGCCTATCTGTCCCGCAACCCCGATGAAGGCGCGCCGCCGGCCGCGGACGATGCCGGCAAATCGCGGCACGACGCGGTGAAATCGCGGCGCGTCGTCATTCCTTGGTTTGCCCTGGGCTTCATCGCGGTGGCGGGATTCAATTCATTGGCGCTACTGCCGCAGCCGCTTGTCGCGCAAGCGATCAACGTCGACACTTTTGTTTTGGCGATGGCGATGGCGGCCTTGGGCGCCACCACGCATGTGTCGGCGGTGCGTACCGCCGGCGTCAAACCGCTCGCGCTCGCCGCGCTGCTTTTCACCTGGCTGATCTTTGGCGGTGTGGCCATCAACGCCGGCATCGCGGCCGTCACCAGGTGAGACGATCCTTGCCGATTCCGAAGTGCTTGACGAGCGCCTGGACGGCGGGCCGGGCAATCTTGCGCGCATCCAGGCTGCTGCCATCCAGAAGCCCCGCCAGTTCCAGCATGACCGCGCCATGCAGGGCCGACCAAAAAACGTAGCCCGCCAGTTCCACATCGCCCTTGAAGTGCCCCGCGGCAGCCAGGTCGCGAAGTCCATCGCCCATGGTGAGGCGTGCGCGGTCCATGGCTGCCACCAGGTCCGGATACTTCGCAAAGGTTGGCTGACTCACGTCGAACATCAGCCGGTACGCCGCCGGATTCGCGAGCGCGAAATCAAGATACGCGTTACCTGATTCGGATTTGCCGGCGGCGGCGGCCGCCTCCATCGCTGCTGCAAAGCGATTGAACGCGCGCGTTCGCACGGCGGCAAGGATGCTGTCCTTATCCTTGAAATAACGGTAGGGCGTCATCGAGGACACGCCCAGCGCATCGGCCAGTTCGCGCATGGTGACCCCGTCGGGACCGTGCGACGCGAACTGCTTTTCGGCCACATCGCAGAGGCGAGCGCGAAAGCTCTCGATGTCGGCGGGCGATAGGGTTTTGGGCATTGACCTCAGTATAGTTTACATGATAAATTTACAACATAAATAATATCCCTGGAGTAAAGCTATGGCCACGGTTGCACCCCTACAGACGCAGCACAGCGAGCGGCATTCGGCAAACGATGCGCACCTCGGCGGGAATCTTGCGCCGGTGCGGATCGAAACCACCGCGGAACTCGACGTTCGCGGCAAGATTCCTCAAGGCTTGAGCGGGGCGCTGTATCGCAACGGCCCGAACCCGCAATTCGATCCGGGCCCGAGGTATCACGCCTTCTTGGGCGACGGCATGATCCATGGCTTCTGGCTGAACGAGCGGGGCGCGCATTATGCCAATCGATATGTGCGAACGCCGCGTTGGCTGACCGAACACGCGGCCGGTCGGGCACTGTTCGGCGGTCTAGGGTTGCCCAGCGATCCATCGGTGGAAAAAATCAAAGCCGGGGGCGCCAATACGCACATCGTGTTTCACGCGGGCAAATTGATGGCGCTGCAGGAAGGCTCCAATCCCTTCGAAATGGACCGGACTGACCTGGCATCGAGGGGTTGGGTGGAAACCGGCGGCCGGTTCACGGCGCATCCTAAGATCGATCCGCACAGCGGGGAGATGCTGTGGTTCGGCTATTCCAC
The DNA here is from genome assembly GCA_963831765.1 of uncultured Gammaproteobacteria bacterium. Lineage (GTDB taxonomy): Bacteria > Pseudomonadota > Gammaproteobacteria > Steroidobacterales > Steroidobacteraceae > Bog-1198. The sequence goes on along the minus strand of CAWHRH010000003.1, from coordinate 1,684,728 downwards.
GGGCGATACGCCCTTGAACGCCTTCATGGACTACGGGATTACCGATGCGTGCGGTAGGGTACTGCGCCGCGATCAATTCAAGGCGCCTTACTGTTCCATGGTGCACGACTTCATCGTGACCGAGAAACATACCGTGTTCCCGGTGCTGCCCTTGACGGGTGACCTGGAGCGCGCCAAGCGGGGACTCCCGGCCTTTGCCTGGGAACCGCAAAAAGGCGCCTTCGTCGGTTTAATGGCGAGGTCGGCGAGCGTCGATTCGATCCGCTGGATCGAGGTGGACCCGGTGTATGTGTTTCATCCGGTGAATGCCTACGAGACGAACGGCCAGCTGCATTGCGAAATGATGGAGTACCCGCAGGCACCCTTGTTCCCCAATCCGGACGGCTCGCGCGGCGTGGCCGCAAATGCGCGCATCGTGCGTTGGTCGATCGATCTTGACGATCGCGACGCTCGAGTCGTGCGTACGCCGCTCGATGACTTGATCGGAGAATTCCCGCGCATCGATGAGCGCTTCACGGGCCTGCCATACCGTCACTGCTGGCACACCGCCAACCTGGAAATGAACGCGCCACTGCTGTTCGATGCACTGGCTCACGTGGACTTCAAAACCAACCGGACCACGCTGCGCCGTTTTTCAGGCGGCGACACCGTGGGTGAACCGGTCTTCGTGCCACGCAGTGCCGATGCGCCGGAGGGCGACGGATGGATTTTGGCCGTGGTGCACCGCGCCGCGAAAAACTTGAGCGAGCTGCAGATTCTCAATGCGCAAGACATTGCGGGCGAACCCGAGGCGGTGCTGGAGGCCCCGGTGCGCGTGCCCGCGGGTTTTCACGGCAGCTGGGTATCCGACGGCGCCTGACACGATCGCGCGTTAAGGAATGCTTAACGCGCGTTCACTCATTGCATTTGTTCCGAGCGGTCGTCTGTTTCACAGTAGCCCACAGACAGATCAACTCCGGGGCTTACGCACATGAGTGAAATTCAATCGATCGCCAAGGGCCTTTTGGGACTGACACACCCGGAAGTCTTCGCATCCTTCGGCAAGCGCGCGGACACCACGGAAGAGCAAAGCCCGGCCGGGGAAACCCTTCGATCCCGATTCGCGGCACTGCTCGCCAGCCTAGGTCGCGGGGCTTGGCTGCTGTGACCCCAGCGCAAAACTCCTCTCCGGGTGCATGCGCAGGGAAAGCACCAGCCCCAGTCCCATGAGCAGCATGCTGCCCACGAAGGGCAGCTGCCAATTGCCGCTGACGTCGATGAGATAACCGGAGACCACCGGACTGATGATGGCGGCCAGTGCGGAGCCGGTATTCATGATGCCGCTCGCCGTACCGGAATATTTTCATGGGTCCACGCGATCCGGCCTCAACATCATGCTGCTAGAGTATAGAGAACATCGCGGACGGAGACATCCTTGCATCATGTGGTGATCGTGGGCGCGGGATTCGGCGGCCTCGCAGCGGCTCAGGAACTGAAGGGCGCCGCCGTTCGAATTACCATCATCGATCAGCGGAATCATCACCTATTCCAGCCGCTGCTATACCAGGTCGGCACCGCGGTGCTGGCGACCTCGGAGATAGCGTGGCCGATTCGTCGCTTGGTGCGCAAGCGCAAGGAGGTGAACACCTTGCTGGCGGTGGTCCGCGGCGTGGATGCCGCCGGGAAACGCGTCCTCCTGGAGGACGGTGCCGCGGTGGCCTTTGATACGCTCATACTCGCGACCGGCGTTCGCCATGCGTACTTCGGCCATGATGAATGGGAAGCGTACGCACCGGGGCTCAAGACCCTGGAGGATGCGACCTTGGTCCGCCGCAGAATCCTGCTGTCGTTGGAACGCGCCGAGCGCGAGTCGGATCCCGAACGGCGCGCCGCGCTGCTCACCTTCCTCATCGTCGGCGGCGGGCCCACCGGCGTGGAACTCGCCGGCGCGATCGCGGAAATGGTGCATCAAAATCTCGTGGGAGATTTTCGCGCCATCGATACGCGCCAGGCGCGCGTCGTCTTGATCGAGGCCGGGCCGAGGATTTTGCCGACCATTGCGCCCGACCTATCTGCCTATGCCCAGCGGGCACTGGAGCGCCTGGGGGTGGAAGTGCATTTGGGATCCGCTGTGACCGACTGCAACTCAAGCGGCGTCGTTGTCGGCGGCAAATCAGTGGCCGCGAATGTCATTCTGTGGGCAGCCGGCGTGCGTGCATCGGCGGCGGCGGCGTGGCTGGGTGCGCCCGCGGACGGCGCCGGCCGCGTCAAGGTTGCCGCGGACTTGAGCGTGCCCGGATTCCCCGACATCTTTGTCATCGGCGATACCGCGACGTTGAACGTCTGGAAGGGCAGGCCCGCTCCAGGGATTGCACCTGCGGCCAAGCAGCAGGGGATGCACGTGGCGCGCACCATCAAGCGCCGGTTGGCCGGTGATTCGCGACCGCGGAACTTCCGCTACCGGCACTCGGGGGATCTGGCCACTATCGGCAAGCGCTCCGCCGTCATCGATTTGGGGTGGTTCAAACTGCGCGGCTGGCTCGCTTGGTGGTTTTGGGGTTTAGCCCATATCTACTTCTTGATCGGGCTGCGCAATCGACTCGCGGTGGCATTGAGCTGGTTTTGGACTTACGCCACCGGGGCACACAGCGCCTGTCTCATCACTCAGGTTGATCACAACACCAAGAATCAAGGCTCCGGAACGTGAATGTGCGCCTTGATGTGTTTCAAGTTGGCGACGATGGTGAACGTCATGATCACCAGCAATGACCAGGAACTCCACTTGCCGATGTGCACCGTGGCCCAGGCGCCGATTTGATTGGGGTAGCGCCACACGCCGAAAAAAGTGCTGATATTCTCGGCCAGCCAGATGAAGAAGCCGATGAGTATGAAGGACAGCAGCAGGGGCATGCTGCGTTGCTTGTCGAGCGGGCGGAACGACACGGTGCTTCGCGCGTACAAGCCGAGCACGCATGCGGCGATGTACCAACGTAGATCGCCGATGTAGTGGTGTGTGAAGAAATTGGCATAGATTGAAAACGCGATGAGCCACGCCATCCAGTACGGTGGATGATGGCGCACCCGAAGTTCGAAGAGGCGCCACGCCTGGATGACGTAGCTGCCCACCGCGGCGTACATGAATCCGGAAAACAGAGGCACGCCCCACAGCTTGGTGTAGCCGGGATCGGGGTAACTCCACGATCGGATGCCCTGCGAGGTCTTGAAGACCTCGAGAAGGAAGCCGATCGCATGAAACAGGCAGACAGCCTTGAGTTCATCGAGGGTCTCGAGCTTCGCCAGCACCATCCAGGCCTGCAATATCAATGCGTAAAGAAACAACAAATCGTAGCGCGAAATGCAAAATAAGCCGGCACGCGGCAGCAAGAATACCGCCGCGAAAAACAGGCCGACGAACACGCAGGCGCGTACTTGTTTTAGGCCAAAGGCGAGGAATTCTCGCGCCGCATCCCGCATGATGGAACTCTATGCGGCCAATATGGCGTCTCGCGGAAGCAATGATGGCAAAGTATGGCGGGCGCCTGCGATGGTAATATCGCGTGATGCCTCATGGTGAAGTGATTCCGCGGGCCGCCTCCACGACGATTTTCGCACGCGAAGGCGCCGCTAAACCGGAGATCCTGCTGCTGAAGCGCGGCGCGCGCGCGAACTTCATGCCCAATGCCCATGTCTTTGCCGGCGGCGCAGTCGATGAGAGCGATGAAAGCGACGAGGTCTACGGTCTATGCAGGGACTTGGACGACAGGCGAGCCTGCGAGCGCCTTCTATTACCGGTTGCCGGCCTGCGGCATTTCGTGGCCGCGGTGCGCGAGGCATTCGAGGAGTGTGGCCTGCTGTTGGCCCGCGAATCCAGCGGCGAGTGGGTGAACCTCGCCGCCTGGGAGGAATCGGAGCTGCGCGAAATCCGGAGGCAGATTTCCTCGGGCCGGTCGACTCTGGCAGCGTTTTGCAGGTTGCACGGCTGGCATCTGGCGGTGAAGGAGTTGGTGTTCTACAGCCATTGGATTACGCCGCCCGGCGTGCCGCGCCGCTTCGACACGCGATTTTTCCTGTGTCCCGTGCCTGCCGGGCAAAGCGCCTCGCTCGCGAGCGACGAAATGTCCGAGCTGCTGTGGATTACCGCGGCGGAAGCGCTCGCTCAGTACGGGCGCGGCGAGCTCAAGCTGATGTTTCCCACGCGCACGCTTCTGGGTCAGATTGACACGTTCGACGACATCGATGCCTTATTCGAGTTCGCGCGCCGGCCGCGAAAGATAACGCCCTACACGCCGGTGGTGCCCCCGGATTTTCCGCGAATCAACGAATAGCGGCCGTTAGCGGACCGCCGGAGATTGCGATGATCAAGACTCGTCGAGTCGCCTTTGGCGCGGCAATTCTCGTCGGCCTATCCGCACTTCCATTGTGTGCGCAGACCCCCGCGCCCCAGGCCAACGCCGCGGGTGTTGCCGCGGATCCAGACGTGATGGGGGCGGAACGGTTGTTCTCGGCCTGGATAGAGGGGCAGATCGCATACCGCGGACTGCCGGGGGTGGCCGTGGGCGTGGTCAGTAACCAAGATCTCGTTTGGTCCAAGGGCTTCGGCTTTGCGGGACATCAAATCGAAGACGCCGATGAGTGCGACGACAAAGTTTCGCATGGCGTCCAATAGCAAGCTATTTACCGCCATCGCGATCATGCAGCTTCGCGAGCAAGGCAAGTTGGGCCTGGACGATCCGGTGGAGAAGTACCTGCCCTGGTTCAAGCCCAAGCCGGCCGGCGACGATGACGGCCCGATTACCATCGAGCAATTGCTTTCCCATAGCTCGGGGCTGCAGCGCGAGGCCGGAGATCATTGGGTCTCGTATCAGTTTCCGACAGAAGATGAACTACGACGTCTCTTCGCCGACCGGCACGCGGCTTTTCCCCCCTCGGTGCGCTGGAAGTACTCCAATCTCGCTTACTCGATCGCCGGGATGGTGGTCGAGAAGGTGAGCGGAGAGAAATGGGCCGACTATGTGCAGCAAAATATATTCAACCCACTGGGAATGAACGACTCGAGCGTGGACAAGATCGTTTCCGGCATGGCGGTTCCCTACGGCCGCCGCATGCCGGATGGGACCCGCGAGGTCCTGCCCTTCGTCGATTCGCATGGGATGGCGGCGGCCACGGGTCTCACCTCCAACGTCGAAGACATGGCCAAGTTCATGTCGGCGCAGTTTCGACGCGGCCCGCGAGGCGGCGCGCAAATCGTGAGCAGCGGTACCTGGCGCGAACTCCTGCGTGTTCGCTCAGTGGAAGAGAACTGGAGTTCCGGGACTGCACTGGGATTTGATGTGAGTCGCGTCAAGGACCGGACCTACATCGGTCACGGCGGTGGCTATCCCGGCAACACGACGCAGACACTCATTCAGCTCGACGACAAGGTGGGGGTGATCGTGCTGACCAACACGAATGACTCAAACCCCTCCGACATCGCCCAACAATTGATGGGCACCGTGGGCCAGGCGGTCGCAAAGGCGGCAGCCGCAAAGCCTGCGGAAATTCCCTGGGATCCCTCTTGGGAGCGATTCGCGGGGCTTTATCGCGGGCGAGGTGGAGACCGGCAGGTGGTTCTGCTCAACAAGAAATTGATCATCATCACGCCCAACGCGCCGAGCCTGGACAATCGCGTAACGCTCGAACCCCTCGGCGGTGGACAATTTCGATTCCTCTCACCCTCAGGCGGCGGCGTCGTGGGCGAGGTCGTACGATTTGTCGAACAGAGTGGGCGACCGATGCGAATGTATGAGGGGGACTCTTGGATCGATCGCGTGAATTAGCAGCTTGGCGAAGCTAGATCATGCGTTGACGATCGATTCGCCCCAGGTCACGAGCGCATTCAGCATGGCCTCGTTGGTCTGAACGGCATTGACCGTGGCGCGGGCGGGTACGTGGAAGGAGTGATCCGCATCTTGCAGCAGACACAGCGTGGCCCGATCCCCCAACCGTTGCATCAGCGCATTCAAGAGCGGGGGTTCCGCGTAGGCATCGCGAGCACCTTGCACGAAAAGCATCGGTATTTGCACGCGCAGAAGATGCTCGCCCCGGGAGTCCGAGGGCTCCTTGGGCGGATGCAGCGGGAATCCCAGGAATGCCAAGCCGTGCACTCCAGGGAGCGGATCGGCCGCCTGCGCCTGGGAGGTCATGCGTCCGCCGAAAGATTTGCCGCCGGCCAACAAGGGCAGCGCCGGCAAGCTTGCGCGCGCAGCAGCGACGGCCGCACGGACCGTGGCGTGACACAATGCCGGCGGGTCAGGTCTCCTGCCGCGCTTTTCCATATAGGGAAACTGATAGCGCAGCGTGGCGATCCCGCGGTTCGAAAGATCGTTCGCGAGATTCTGCATGAAAGGGTGCAGCATGCCCGCTCCGGCGCCGTGTGCCACCACGAAGCAGGCCGTTGATTGCGGCGGCGCAATCAAGATGCCGGAAACGCGCGTGGTCTCATCAACCCTGATGTCCACGGAATGGGAATCGGCGCTTGCCACGAGGAGTAGCCTCCCCTAACCTTTGGTACGGCCCATCAACAATTACTCACCCGGGCGATCATGGCACGAATATGCATCTATGCTGGGTCCAGCTTCGGCGCGGCCCCCGAATACGCGGTTGTTGCTGCCTCATTCGGGGCAGCCTGTGCCCGACGCGGATTCGGAATTGTTTATGGAGGAGGCCGGGCGGGCCTCATGGGGGTGCTGGCCGATTCGGCGTTGGCTGCGGGCGGGGAGGTCATCGGAGTCATTCCCCACGCTCTGCTTACGGAGGAGCGGGCCCACGGCCGTCTCACCCAACTGATTCCCGTCGCGACCATGCACGAACGGAAACACAAAATGGTGGATCTCGCGGACTCGTTCGCCGCGTTGCCCGGTGGAATCGGCACGCTCGATGAAATCGTCGAAGTCTTTTCCTGGCTTCAGCTCGGACTGCATCTCAAACCCGTCGGCTTGCTCAATGTTCAAGGCTACTACGATCCCTTGGTGAGTTTATTCGATCATATGCGCGAGCAACGATTTGTTACCGCCGCGCATCGCGACATGCTCATCGTCGAATGCGAGGTCGAGGCGCTGCTTGACCGGCTGGTTGAGACGAAACACACGCGCCTTGAAAAGCCCGTTCATCTCGCGGCCGGCGCCGAATAGCCTGAAAACTGTTTGGAGGAGAAAAATGAACAACGAACTCTGCCGCATGACCGGCGCGGAATTTCCGCTGTTTGCCTTCAGTCACTGCCGCGACGTGGTGGCGGCCGTCAGCCGCGCCGGAGGATTTGGGGTACTCGGCGGCAGTCGCTTCACGCCTGAATCGCTTGCCATCGAGTTGGAGTGGATCGACAAGCATATCGACGGCAAACCCTACGGCGTCGATATTCTGGTGCCCGAGCATCAGGCCTTTGGCGCCGGCGCAAGTGTGGAATCGATGTCGCAGCAGATATCCCCCAGGCACCGGCAGTTCATGGTCGATCTCCTGGGCAGCCACGGCGTGAGCCTCTCAATGGACGAGGTGGTGAGCAAGCGACGCCCCCCGACACTGACCGACGTGGGCGAAGCACTGATGGACGTCGCGTTTCGTCATCCGATACGCCTCATTGCAAACGCACTCGGGATCGCGCCGGCCTCCATGATAGAGCGCGCTCGCAAGCGCAGTGTGCCGGTGGCCGCGTTGATCGGCGCGAAAGAACATGCCATTCGTCAGGTCAACGCCGGCGTGGATATTCTTGTCGCACAGGGAGGCGAGGCGGGGGGTCATTGCGGCGAAGTCTCGACGCTCGTGCTCATTCCCGAGGTGATCCGCGCCGTTGAATCGACGCGCAAAAACGTTCCGGTGATCGCCGCCGGCGGCATCATGACGGGCGGACAGATGGCTGCATGCATGGCGATGGGCGCGCAGGGTGCATGGACGGGTTCCGTTTGGCTTGCGACCCCCGAGTCGGAAGCCAGCGCGACATTTCGCGAGAAAATGATCGAGGCAACATCGCGCGACACGATCCGCTCGAAGGCTCGGACGGGCAAACCGAGCCGGCAACTTCGCTCAAAGTGGCACGACGCCTGGGGCAGAGCGGACAGCCCGGAGGTCCTGCCGATGCCCTTGATGCAAATGTTGAGTTCGCCCGCGCTGGCCGCGATCGACAAGGCCGCCGACTCCGGGAATCCTGCGGCCCGGGAGTTGGTGACGTATTGGGTGGGGCAAGGCGTCGGGCTCGTCGACAGCATTCGCTCTGCTCGAACGGTGGTGGCCGATTTCAAAGAGGAATTCGCGGCAGCCGTCGAACTGCTGTCAACAGCCGCCGAACCGTAGCCGGCAAGCCGGGGGCGCGGTTCCATCGCCCCTCCGGCATGGCCTTGCGCGCTTTATTTACCTTGCCGACCCGTCTCCGAGCGCTGATCTTTGCGCGTGTCGCCGGTACGCGTGTCGTCCTTACCACCGGTGCGCGTGTCGCCGTTACGTTGCGGATCGCTTGCTCCGCCCCTTTGCGATTCGCGTTGGGATGGCTGGCCCCCCGAGCGCTTCGGATCATTGGCACGTACTTCAGAGGAGTCCGAGTTCGGATGTTCCGTCTTTTGGCTTGGAATTTCGTTCTGCATTTCATACTCCTGGGTGAATGGATGGAGCGGGTGAACCGCAGACCCAGCCTCGCAAAGCCAAACAGCAATTGACGCCAGCGAATGGCCGCTCCGCAAGTAGGCAAAGGCGAAAGCCAGTAGGACGCCACTTACGTGAAGTAAGACGAATCGGTGGATGGTTTTCCCGATCAATAAAACCGACAGTATTCGCGAGACGAAATATCAGTGTTCGGTTTTCTCACTTTAACCGAGGAATGCAAACATGGGCCGTGGAATATTATTGTGGCTGCTCGGCGTACCGCTTCCGATCATTCTGCTGCTTGCCATGTGTTCTCACCGCTAAAGCGCACAGACGAACACCCGAGCCAGACATCCCAAAGGAGACGATCGTGGACATTATTTTAGTGCTGATCCTCTTGTTGCTGCTCTTGGGCGGCGGCGGCGGCTTGTATTGGGGCATGGGTGCCGGCTGGGGCATTGGTCCCATCGGGCTCATCGTCCTGGTCGTCGCGGTCGCGATAATGTTGTATGGGTATCGCGGCCGGGGAACCGGGCTATAGGGACCTGAACACGGGTCGTGTCGCCTTGACGCTCAGTTCTTGGTGATGCGCTTGATGGCATCGGCGAGAGATCGTTCGCTATCGGCGTAATCTTTCCAGGGATTGGCCTTGGCAAGGAGTTTCGCAGCGGTTCTCACCGTAAAGGATTTCGGACTCAGTCCTCCCTTCACCTCGCGCCACGACAGGGGCATCGACACCGGAGCGCCCTCGCGCGCTCGCGGCGACAGCACCGCCACCGCCGTCGCGATGCGGTCGTTTCGCAGATAATCGAGAAAGATTCTTCCGACGCGCTGGGTCTTCGACATGTTGTCCAGATAGCGATCGGGGCTGTCCTGCGCCATTTGCGCGCAGACCAAGTGCGCGAAATTTTTTGCGACGGGCCACTTGACCGCCTGCTTGCCGACCTTGAGAGCCGTGACGACATGCAGCCCCTTGCCGCCGGTGGTCTTGCAGAAGGAGACGAGGCCGACTTTTTCCAGGCGTTCGCGAATTTCGTGCGCCGCCGCGATCACGGCATCGAATTTCACATCCGGGGCAGGATCCAGATCAAAGACCAATCTCCCGGCGAGCTCGGGGTCATTGGGCGCGCAGTTCCAGGGATGCAATTCCAGTCCGCCGATTTGGGCGACGGCGGCCAGTGCCTCGAGCCGGTCGATCTGCACATACGCTTGCTTGTCGCCGCGAACCTTGACCAGATCGAACAGATCGGACATTCCCGCCATCGCGTGCCGTTGAAAGAATTGCTGTCCGCCCAATCCATCCGGAGCGCGCAGCAACGAGCACGGACGGCCGGCGAGATGCGGCAGCATCCACTCGCTCACGCTCTCGTAGTAGCGGGCCAGATCCATTTTCGTGACCGCTTTGCCGTCGCCCGCATCCGGCCACAGCGCCTTGTCGGGCTTGGATATGGTCACTCCCATGACGGTCGCACCGTCGGAGGCTTTCGCGATTTTTTTTGGGCGTTTCGCGGGGACGCCCTTGACCGAGACGCTCGGCGGCCGCGGCGCGCGCGCCGCCGCCGACGCTGAGCCCGGTACCTCCGCCACGACATCCTTCGGATCCTTATCCTCACGCAGGCCTTTGAAGGAGGCCTCGCGGATCATTCCCGTTTCGGTCCAGCCTGCAAATTCGATTTCCGCCACCAATTCAGGTTTGAGCCAGCGCACATTCTTTTCCTTGGGCGGCGCATGGGCACCCATGAAGGGGCTGGCGGAGCGGGTGAGTTTCTCCAGCTTCGGCGACAGGGTCTTGGCGATCGCTTGTCCATATCCGGTCCCGATGCGGCCGGCATAAACCAATTTGCCCTCGCGATAAATGCCTGCCAGCAGCGAGCGAACGCTGCCGCCCTCCGAGGTCCAGCCGCCGAGAACCACTTCCTGCCCGGCGCGGCACTTGGTCTTGACCCAGGTCTCGCCGCGGCCGGAGCGATACGGTGCGTCCAGTCTCTTTGAGACGATGCCCTCGAGTCCCATCTTGCAGGCGGACGCCAGCACCGCCTCGGCATTGGATTCCAAATGCGCGACGTAGCGAATCCGATGGCCGTCCCGCGTGCTCAAAAGCTTTTCGAGGCGCGTTTTGCGTTCCCGCAAAGGCAGCGTGCGCAGATCCTCCTTGTCCTCGAACAAAAGATCGAACGCGTAAAACACCAGGTCCTTCGAATCCTCCGCCGCCAGCGCGGCCTGCAGCTTGCCGAAGCTCGGCAGCTGACGCTCATCGAGCGCCACGATTTCCCCATCGATGAGGCAGTCAGGCAGAGTCGCTGCATCGAGTGCGATGGAAGCGAAGCGCTCGGTCCAGTCAAGACCCTTGCGCGTGCGGATCACCGCGTTGCCTTTTTCAACCCGCAACTGCGCGCGATAGCCGTCGAACTTGACTTCATGCGCCCAACCTTCGAGATCCGGCGGCCGAGCCAGCAGCTTGAGCAGCTGCGGCTCGATGAACGTCGGCATCGACCGCACCAGCACCGGCTTGTTGCCGGCGGGCGTCTTCGGCTTCGTGGGCTTGCGGGGTTTCGCGTCTTCGCTGCTGCCCGCGGACCTCTGCACATCGGGCCCAGGCAATTTGATTTCGCCTTCGCTCTTGCCCGTCCACACGGCATCGGCTCGAGCCGGCTCCGCTCCAGCCAACATGAAGGGTTCAGGTCCCTTGCCCTTGCCTTGGGCGATTTGCTGCATGGTTCGGCCGGAGGCGACCGAGCGATCCTTCTTGAGCAAAGCATCCTCATCGCCGGATTTGGATGCCGCGTCACGGTGCTTGATCAACAGCCAATTGATTCGCTTGCCGCCGAATTTGTCGCCCCGCATGCGCACCAGAACCCAGCTGCCTTTGAGCTTCTCGCCCTCCAGCGTGAATTTCAAATCGCCGGCCTGCAGCGCCGCGTCGGTGGTCTGTTTGCCCTCGGGGCTCCAGTAGCCGCGATCCCACAGTTGCACCGTCCCGCCGCCATATTCTCCCGTAGGGATCGTGCCCTCGAAATCGCCGTAGTCGAGCGGATGATCCTCGACCTCCACGGCCAGACGTTTCTCGGCAGGATCGAGCGACGGGCCGCGCGTAACCGCCCAGGATTTGAATACGCCATTCCATTCCAGACGCAAATCGTAGTGCAGCTGCCGGGCCGCGTGCTTCTGCACGACGAATCGCAGGCGGGAGGAGGGCGCGACTTGGGCTCGGCCCGAGGGTTCCGCGGTCTTCGAGAAATCGCGCTTGGCTCGATAGACGGTGAGCGCCGGCTTGCCATCGTCAGGTGCCTTGTCCATCCATCATGCGCCGGTACGCCAGCAGATGGCGCAACGAGGCCTTGGGATCATGGGCGCGCTCGTAGAGACGCGCCAGATTGAAGTGCGCATCGGCGAGCTGCGGATCGAGTGGCAAGCGCTTCGCGATATGCGAGGATGGCGTCGGGCTCGCGGTGCAAGTCCTCGAGCAGCACCGCGAGATTGAATGCAAGGAAAGGCTCGGCGCGATCGGCATCGCGGTAGACCCGTTCCGCCTCGGCAAGACGGCCTTGCATGTGCAGTAGCCTGCCCAGATTGATGCGCGCTTCAATGTGATGAGGATCGGCTTTGAGGCAGGCTTCGTAGGCGACTCATGGCATCCTTGACGTCCTTGTCCTCGAGCGCCATCGCCTTGTCATAAATCTCGTCGGCGGATGCGTCGGAGGCAGCCTGCTCGGGTCTCTTGATCACGTGCAGGCGGCCCTTCTCCTCCACGATCTCAAGAGCCAGGGCATACTGGCCGGAATCGGATTCGCGCAACGTGGCTCCCTCGCGGATGGCGATGCGATTGCCGAGCGCCGTCAGGGACATCTTATTGAGTGCGGAGCCAGACGGCAGCGCCGCGCGCAGTTCCTGCAGGGTGCGATTGATCCTCTGCGAGGAGATCTTGGCGGCGCGCAGCGCGCTGGCCGTGCGCAGCACCACGAGGTCGTGGAAGGAGTAGTGCAGCCGGCCTGCGCGCCGGACCGGGCTGGATGTTGCCGGCGCGCGTTAGCGCGCGAACCGCCGAAGCAGGCAATCCGAATAAGCGCTCGAGGTCCTTCGTGTCATAGGCATGCATTTCATCGTCGGGCGGTTTTGCGCGATGATCCCTGCGCGGCTGCGCGTTTCGGCGCCTTGCGCTCCTTGAGATCGGTCCCTTCGATCCGCGCGCATCGATGCTCGCCCGCAGGGCTTCCATCAGGTCGATGACATTGCCGCCCTTGGCCGTCACCGGGCCCTCGGCGAGGGAAACCTCCTTGCCCTCGACCTTCTTCTGAATCGCCGCCTGCACGCGGGCACGGTGCTCATCGGCATATTCGTTGGGATCGAAGCGCTTCGCCGCCAGATGATCGATGAGCTGCTGCGCGAGCTTCAGCTCCGGCTCGGACACCTGCGCCGGCTCGATGCCCAGATCCTTCAGATCGCGAACCTCCGCCTTGAAATGCAGCTGATGCATGGCCAGGCCATCGTCGATGGGTCGGATCACGACGATGTGTTCCTTGCCGCGCGAGATCCAGCGGCCCACCGCGCATTGGCGCGCCTTGCGCAGTGCGGTGGCGAGCAGCGTGTAGGGCTTGGCGCCGCCCTTGTCCGGCGCCAGATAATAGGTGCCGTCGAAATACAGAGGATCCACCGATTCGCAGCGGCACGAACTGGCCGATGTCGATGGCGTGGGTGGTCGTGTCTTCGAGCGCCTTCAATTCCTCGGGGCTGAACATGACGTACTGGTCCTTGGCGAATTCGTAGCCCTTGACCATTTCCGAGCGTTCGACGAGTTTGCCGTCATTGACCGCGACGTATTGTTGCTTGACGCGCGAGCCGTCCTTTTGACGCAGCAAGTTGAACGAGATGCGCTCGGAGGAGACGGTCGCCGAGTAAAGCTTGACGGGGATGGCGACGAGCCCGAATGAGATCGTCAGCGAGGCAATTGATCGAGCCTGAGTAGCCATGGTCAGTCCCTTAATAGTCCTTGGGGTGCGATTCTTTTGGATTCTAAATGAATAAACGCGCGCAAGACCTTCGATTGCCTACGCTTTGCGATGTAGCCTAGAAACAAAATCGCCGCGATTCAAGTGAATTCCGCCCAATCTTGCACTAGGCTTGCGCTGACGGGCCGTGGCGGGCATTGTGCTCATAGCCGCGCGCTAAACTGTCATAATTTCGTTATAAAACAGTAAGATAGATGCGATCAGATGGGTTCCCATGGGCACTACAAAAGCCAAAACAAAAGCCACCCGGGCCCGTAAAGGAAGCCTTGCCACGCGCAGACGGGGAAAACTGGCGCCGGCGCGCGCACGGGGGTTGGAGGCCGCCGAGGTCGCGATTGCCCTGGACAGCCCGGAGATTGCCGGCGTGGTGGCCCTGGTGCGAGACGCCGGCGGCGCGCCCATCGGCGCCTATCGCGACCCTCTCGGCGGCCGGGCGCTCGTTCTCGCATCGCTGCCCTTGAGCGCCGTTCAGCCGACGCCTTTTCAGCGCGATCTATCGCCGACGCATGCGAAGCGCCTCGCGCTGAAGATCGATGAGACCGCCGCGTTCTTGGATCCGCTGATCGTGGTGCGCGGTGAGGACGGACGCCTGTGGACGCCGAACGGCCGTCATCGCCTGGCCGCCGGCAAGGTACTCGGCTTGAAACAAATCACCGCGTTGATCTCGCCGGATGAAACGCTCGCCTACCGCATCCTCGCACTCAACACCGAAAAAGCGCACAACCTGCGCGATCGCAGCCTCGAGGTGATCCGCATGGCGCGCAGCCTGGCGAAGCGTCAGGCCTCCTCGAAGGAGGCGCAGTACAGCGCGGAATTCGAATCCGCCGAGCTGCTGACGCTGGGCATCGTGTACGAGAAATCCACCCGGTTCGCGGGCGGGGCCTATAGCTCCTTCCTGAAGAAGGTGGACCGCTTCAGCGAGCGCACGCTCGCTGCGAGCCTGCGCGAACGCGAAGGGTATGCCGCGCGCCTGCTCGAGATCGATGCCGGCACCAAGCGCGTGATCGCGGCCCTGCAGGCGCGCGGATTCAAGTCGCCTTACCTGCGAAACTATGTGGTGGCGCGCATCAACCCGGTGCGTTTTCACAAAGTGAAGAAAGGCGAGACCAAGCCGCCCATGCCGCTGGCGCAGGCGCTCACGCGCATGGCGGCAGCCGTCAAGAAGTTCAACATTGAGTCCGTGTCGAACTCGGATCTGGCATGGGTCGCGGTCGGTGCCGACGCGCAGGAGTAGCGGCTCATGATCGAGAGACAAATCGAAATCGTCACGCAGGATGGTCTGATGAATACCTTCATATGCCACCCGGAGCGCGATGGCCCGCATCCCGTCATTCTGTTTTTCATGGATGCCCCGGGCATACGCGAGGGGCTCCGTGACATGGCGCGCCGCTTGGGAACGGTGGGTTACTACGTGATGCTGCCCAATCTTTATTACCGCTCCGGCGTCGAGGAACTCGGCTCGGTCGTGGGCGAGGCGAACACCGCCACGCGGCAGAAAGCGTTGGGTCTCATGGCAACGATACACATACCCATGATCATGCAGGACACCGAGGCGCTGACGGCATTTGCGCTCAAGGATCCCGCCGCATCGAAGGGGCCGATGGGCTGTGTCGGCTACTGCATGAGCGGCAAATATGCAATCAATGCGGCCGTTCGCAATCCCAGGGTCCGCGCCGCGGCGTCGATTTACGGCGTTGCGCTGGTAACCGACAAGCCCGACAGTCCGCACCTTGCGCCGCAACGCACGGATGCACGCCTGTATTTCGGTTGCGCTGAAACCGACCCATACGCGCCGATGGAGATGATCGACGTGTTGCGCGCGGAGCTCAAGAACAAAGGTGCCAACGCGGAGGTGGAGATCTATCCCGGCACACACCATGGCTTTGCCTTCGCGGAGCGCCCCGTTTACAACAAGGCTGCGGCGGAACGGCATTGGGAACGGCTGTTTGAATTATTCGGCGAGGCGCTGAATTGATCATACGAAACGGAGCAAATGATGACCGCGAAACCTGTGATTCTCTTGTGCGCGGCTGCGCTGTGCGGCAGCGCCCCGCTGGGTGCAGCCGAATCTCCCAACGCTTCGGTGAAGCTGAACCAAATTCAGATCATCGGCACGCATAACAGCTATCACTCAGGATTGGCGCCGAGCGAAGCAAAACTGATGATGGAAAAGAATGCGAAGCTCTATCAAGCGCTGGAATACCGTCACGCTCCGCTCGATCAGCAGTTGACCTTCGGTGTGCGCCAGATCGAGCTCGACATCTATGCCGACAGCGAAGGAGGCCGCTACTCTCACCCGGCAGGCGCCGATGCTGTCGCGCCAGCGAAGCTCCCGAAGGATCCGGATTTCGATCCGCAGGGGCTCATGAAGCTGCCCGGTTTCAAGGTGATGCACGTTCAGGACATCGACTATCGCAGCACCTGCCAGCAGCTCGTCGCCTGTCTGCAAATCGTGCACGAATGGTCGCGGTTTCACCCCAAGCACCTTCCGATTTTTATTCTCATCGAGACCAAGCAGGCTGAACTGCCGCCCCAGTATCACGCGCGCAGTCCCGAGAGATTTACCGGCGCGACGTTCGATGCTTTGGATGCGGAAATCCGCACGGTATTCAAGGACGGCGAGATGATCACGCCCGATCAAGTGCGGGGAACGCACGCCACGCTGGAGGAGGCGGTTCTTGCGGGCGAGTGGCCGACGCTGGCGGCGGCGCGGGGTAAAGTGATGTTCCTCATGGATCAGCGGCCGGTCGGGCCGGTGTATCTCGAGGGCCATCCCTCGCTTCGCGGCCGGATCATCTTCACCAACGCGGCGCCGGGTCAGGCCGACGCCGCGTTCACCGAAGAAAATGCGGGCTCACAGGAAGAGATCGCGGCGTTGGTGCGTAAAGGCTACCTGGTGCGTACGCGAACCGATGCCGACACCCAGCAGGGGCGAACCAATGACACGGCTCGCCGCGACATCGCCCTGGCCAGCGGCGCGCAAATCCTGAGCACGGATTACCCGATATCCGAACCGGCGCAGTGGACGGGATATTCGGTCAGCCTGCCGCGCAGCGCCGTTGCCCGGTGCAATCCCATCAATGCGCCCGCCAACTGTTCGGACGAGGCATTCGCGGGGAGGCCGGCGCACCAGCTGTGAAGTCTCAACCGGAGCGAGTGTCGATCACATCTGCTTGAACAGGTGCGCGAACTGGCGGCTCACCGGAATCTCATCCTTGCGCCCCTTCATGCTCAGTGCCAGATGTCCGAGATCGTCGCGCCGTGCATGAGCGATATGCTGCGAATTCACCACGGTGCCGCGGTGCACCTGCCAGAAAATTTCCGGGTCCAGCAGCTCGAGCAATTCTCTTAGCGGCATGCGGATGATGCTATCGCCCTCGCGGGTTGCCACGGTGATGTATTTGTCCTCGGCTTCGAACCACAGAATGTCGCACACCGGGATGAGCTTGACCGTGGTGCCCGCGCCGGCGCGCACGAAGCGCATCTTCTCCTTGCGGCCCGCCGGACTTCCCAGCAGCTCCGCGATCCTGCTTGCCATGTCATCGGCCGACGGGTCGCCGGCGCCGCGATTGAGCTGATTCGACAATCGTTCGATGCACTTGGTCAGTCGCGCGACCTCCACGGGCTTCAGCAGGTAATCCAGCGCCGCGGTATCGAAGGCATCGAGCGCATAGGCATCGTAGGCAGTGACGAAGACGATGAGCGGCGGGTGCTCCTTCAAGCAAAGCTGGCGCGCGGTCTCGAGCCCATCGAGCTGCGGCATGCGCACGTCCAAGAACGCGACGTCGGGCGAAAACTCCTCGGCCAATTTCAGTGCTTCTTTGCCATTGGCGGCAATCGCGGCGCAGCGGGCGGCCGGCCAATGCGTTGCAAGCTGGTCTGCGAGCGTGCGCGCCAGCAGGGGTTCGTCTTCGGCGATGATGTAGCTGTGCTGATCCTTCACACGGCGGGCCTGGACAGCAATTCCAGCGGGACCTCGATACCGGCGTGAGTTCCGGACGGCGTGCGCGATTCGAGCGTCAGGCGGGCGGCCTCGCCGAACAGGGATTTCAATCGCGCGCGAATGTTCTGAATGCCTGCGCCGGTGCCCGCGGTATGCGCGTTGCCGAGCCCGATGCCGGTATCGTCGACACTCAGCATCAGCATGTTACCGGCACGGCGCACGCTGACGCGGATCGTACCGCCTTCGCACGCCGGCTCGATGCCGTGGGTGATGGCGTTTTCCACCAGCGGCTGCAGCAGCATCGCGGGGAACCTGAGCCGCAGGCACTCCGGATCGCAATCGAATTCGGTGGTCAGGCGATTGGGCAAACGCAGTCCCATGATGGCGAGATAGGCCTTCAACAGTTCGACCTCGGTTTGCAGGGTCGCCGCCTCGCTGCGCGCGTGCGTCAAGGCAGCCCGCAAATAGCGGATCAGGTTGGCAAGCAGGGCTCGCGCCTGGGTTGCATCCACGGCGATGAGCGCATCGAGATTGGCCAGCGTGTTGAATAGAAAGTGTGGTTCGATCTGGGCCTGCAAGGCTCGAAGCTGTGCTTCGATGGCCGCGCGCTCGGCGCGCTCCACGTCGCGCCTGCTTTGCGCAAGCTTGACCCAGCTGAAATTGATGAACAGCGCGATGCTGCCTGCGACCAGCGAAAAGACCACCGCCACGATCCAAATGTAGCCTTCATGCAGACTTGTCGTGATGCTCGAGCCGCTGCCGCGCAGGAACAGTCTGGAGAGCGATTCGCCGCCGATGGCGCCGGCCACGATCAGCGCGAAGTAGATCATGTAGCGCATTTGCACGCGGCCCCGGAATCGCTGCATCACCGTGCAACGTACCGAAGCGACCAGCGCCAATATGGTGAGGCCTATACAGTAGGCGATGACCAGATTCGGGATGACCTCGTCCCAGGAATGCAGCAGCAGGGCGATGAGCAGCGCGATGATGGTATTGACTGCCAGCGTCATCGGCAGCCGGCGCCGCAGAAAATCGATCACCGAGTCGCTGGTGTCGTCAAACGGGGAGAAGGAGCCGTGAGTCGTCAAAGGCCCCTTCTCGAGGCTTACCTTTTGCATTTCGCGAGTTTATCGCTGTTCGGTTCCGAGTGCATCGCGCGGCACGATGCCCGCTTGTGCCTGGACGATTTCCGGCTGCACGGCGACATAATCATCGACGGCAATCACGGCGAACGGCATCAAGCCAAGGACCAGAGAGAGGGATAGGGCTGCCAGGTTGCTCAAGGTTTTCATGGGTGTCTCCCGTTAGTTGTCGACCTGGGGCGCACTGTAGATAACGGCCGGGCGGCCCGGGGAATTTGCGCCAAATAGGCGGTGCGGCGGCGCGGATTGCCGCCCAAGGTCGCGAACGGCAAGGCCCTAGACGGGCAGCAACGTCACCGTCATTTGCGAATGCAGGGCCTCGCCGGCCCGCAGGTTGCACATGCCCGGTTTTTCAGCGAATTCGCCTGAGAATCCCACCGGATCCGTGACGCCGTGCCAGGGTTCGATACAGATGAACGGCGCTCCCGGCTTGGTCCAGATGCCAAGATAGGGTGAATCGGGAAAGTCCACGCGGATACGGGGCCCCTGATCACAGCCATAAATGAGGGAACGGCTTTTGATCTGATCGAAGATCAGGACGTCTTCTTGAAACAGGGCATCCCTCAGCGACAGGCGCCGCCGCGCAATCGGCGTATCAAAGCGTTCGGCCTTGAGCAGTCCGGCGGCGTCGATGCGTCGAAACGGGGCCGGTTCATCGCTCTCAAATTGTATGAAATGCGACGATCGCGGCTGTCCGAACGGCAGGGGCCAGCGAAATGCGGGGTGATAGCCGAAGCTCGCCGGCATGTCCTCATCGCCTTGGTTGCGCACCAATGCGTCCACCGACAGCGCGGCGCCGGCGATTTCGAAGCGCACCGTCAATTCAAAGGGAAACGGATAGAGCTTCAGCGTGGCTTCATCGGCGCTCAGTTTGAAGACGGCGCTGGTCGGGCTCGTGCTGTCGATGGCAAATAATTCACCGCGGGCGAAGCCGTGCCGCGAAAGCTGATAAGTGTTCGAGCCGATCCGGTAGCGGCCGCCCGCCAGCACACCGATGATTGGGAAAAGCAACGGCGCGCGTCCGGCCCACACGCTGGGATCGCCGTCCCATAGAAGGTCGCGCGAGGCGCGATCTTTCAGGGAAAAAAGCTGCGCCCCCTGCGGATCGATCTCGGCGGCAAGATCCGCGGACTTGAGCGATACCAGCGGACGCGTTTGATTCGTCATGCGGCTACTTGACCATATTTCAAATGCGAAGGCCATTGGTCGGTTGCGCCAGGCGCGCCAGTTCCTCATCATCGCATCGATGCGGCGGAAAATTCTCAAAGCCATTGGGTGGACGGCATTGATTGCGGGCGCCTTCGTGGCCGTCGCGGCAGCCTTGATTCTGGCGTTTTTCCTGCACTTCTATCCTTCGCCTCCGAAGGCGGGCTACCCGCACCCCGCCGACGCCCTGGCCGGGCAACGCCAGGATCTTGACTACTTTGCCAGGCTGATTGCTCAGGATCGCGCGTTTTCAGCACCGGCCCGCGAGGAGGCGAGCCGGCGATTGGCGGCTTTGAACGCGCTGCCTAGGCCGCTCGAACATGCACATTTGCGGGTGGCGTTGATGCAGATCGTCGCGCTGGCGGACAACGGACACTCGAGACTTGGATTTGATCCCGGTGCGGCCCCCAAGGAATTGCCGGTGCGGGTGCTCGCCTTCCCGGACGGCTTGTACGTGATGCGCGCGGCGGGCGCACCCGAATTGCTCGGAGGCCGTCTCGTCGAGATTGACGGCATGCCGATCGATGAGGTGATGAGGCGTCTCGAAGCATTGCGCGGCGGCACACCGCAATGGCGCCGCGCCTACGCCTCTCTTTATCTGTACTACCAAGATTTTCTGTACGGCACGGACATCGCGCAAGACCCCGACAAGTCCACCTGGACCGTGGAATCGCCGTCGGGGGCGAGGGTGACTAGCACCCTCGAGGCGAAAGTACAGCCTGAGTCGGCGCCGTATGCGTACGTCAAGCGCTGGCTGTCGAGCGAACCTTTCGCGGGCACGACAGAGGGATGGCAGGTATTTCAACCTGATTCCGGGTTGCCCCTGTCGCTTCAGGACTTCGACATCGCGTTTCGCCGCCGGCGGCTGGCGAACTCCTGCGTCATGTTCCTGCAATATAAATCGAACGACGATGAGGGTGCGCAATCCATCCGCGCGTTCAGCGCGGAAACGGCTGCAGACATGCGGGGACGGCCGCCGTGCCAATTGATCATGGATCTGCGTTACGACGATGGCGGGAATTATCTGAAGACCGCCGGATTCATGCGCAGCCTGTCCGAGCATATTGCGCCCAACGGACGCATTTTTTTATTGCTGGGACCCGCGACATTTTCAGCAGGCATCGTGTCGGCCGCCTTCATCAAGCAGGCCGGCGGCGATCGCGTCGTTATTCTTGGCGAGCCGGTGGGCGATCGGCTGCAATTTCTCTCCGAGGGAAATCGCGGTTGCCTGCCGAATTATCCGCTGTGCGTGTCCTATGCCACCGGCAAGCACGACTATCAGCATCCCTGCCATGATTTGAAGGTGTGCTTCTGGCTGAACTATCTCTACCCCACGCGCGTGCGATCGCTGGATCCGGATGAAACCATACCATTGACCTTCGCGCAGTGGCGCGCAGGGCGCGATCCGGTGTTCGAACGAGCCTTGTCTCTCGCATCAGTCGGCGGGAATCGGTAAGCTCTTCTTTTATGAAGCGCCGGCGTACCGGGCAAGACCGGTCGCCAGGTGTTCGAACATCAATCGCATGCGCGAACTGCGTCGCAAATCGCTGTGCATGACGATCCAGATCTCCAACTCGACCTTGAATTGCTTGTGAAGCAGCGGCAGCAAATCTGGATCGCGCTTGGCGAGCTGGGTCTGGCACAGGCCGATGCCGAAGCCGGAACGCAGCGCCCCGAGCAACGCCAGATCGTTGTCGCAGCGGAAGGCAAACAGCTCGCGCGAGATCGGCAGCGGCAGCGTTTTGGTCAAGCTCGCGAACGGCAGGGTGCGATCGAAGCCGAGCAGCGCATGGCGCGTCAGATCCTCCAGGCGTTCCGGGTGTCCATGACGCTCGAGATAGTGGCGGTGCGCGTAGAAGCAGAGCGCAACCTTGCCTGCGCGCTTGGCCAGCAGGGCTTTTTGCTGGGGACGCACCATGCGCACCGCGATATCGGCATCGCGCCGCAATAGATCCGCCATTTGATTGGATAGCGACAATTCGATGATCGTGGTCGGGTTCTTGAATCGAAACTCGCTCAAGATCGCGGGAAGTATCTCGACCCCCACCACATCCGCGGCGGCAATGCGCACCACACCGGCGCCTTCCTCCGAAGTTGTGGACCCGGCGCGCATGAACGCCGCCGCCGCGGCGGCCATGGCCTCGGCATGCGGCCTCAGCTCGTGCGCCGCCGCCGTCGGCAATAAACCGGATTGCGATCGCGTGAACAGCACGCGTCCACCCATGGATTCCTGCAGCAGCGCGATGTGCCTGCCGATGGTCGGCTGGGTCAACCCCAAGGACCGGCCGGCGGCCGACAGGCTCCCGAGACGCAAAACAGCCAGAAAGGAGCGGTACAGATCCCAGCCAGGCTCGACGATTTCCATGCATTTATGTATAGCAGATCTAAGAGATTAAGCAATTTCCTTTAGCGAGTCCGCTTGCAACAATGGCCGCAACAAGGAGAGGATCATGCAAAACACATATCGAGTCGCTCTGGTCATCGGAATCACCGGCAGTATCGGCAGGGAAGTGGCCGCGGCGCTCATGGGTCGCGGCTGGCAGGTACGGGCGCTGCACCGCGATCCCACCGCGGCCGCAGCGTCGGTCGCTTTGCCCAAAGCCGTCCAATGGGTCAAGGGCGATGCCATGCAATTGAACGACGTGATCCAGGCGGCGCGCGGCACAGCACTCATCGTGCATGCGGCGAATCCACCGAACTATCGCAATTGGCGCGGGCTGGCGCTGCCGATGCTCGACAACAGCATTGCCGCGGCGAAATTCTGCAACGCGCGCATTTTGCTGCCGGCCACGATTTATAACTTCGGGGCGGGCACCCACCTGCTGCGCGAGGACTCGCCGCAAATTCCCAACTCGCGCAAGGGGCAGGTGCGCGTCGAGATGGAGTTACGGCTGCAAAGGGCCAGTTTGTACGGCGTGCGCTCCATCGTCGTGCGATGCGGCGATTTCTTCGGGCCGGGCGCCGGCAATAGCGGGCTCACCCGAATGATGATGATATCCCGCACCCTCGTGTTCAATCCGGGCGCCGCCGGGGTTGGGCATTCCTGGGCTTATCTGCCAGATCTCGCCGAGACCATGGTGCGGCTGGTGGAAAGCGATCGTCCGATGGGCGATTACGAAGTGTTCCATTTTCGCGGCCACTGGTTCGAGCAAGGAGCGAGGATTCTCGAGGTGGCTTGCCGCTCACAGGGCATCGATGCGCGGCGCATCAAGGCTTTCCCGTGGTGGGCGATCACTCTCGCCGCGCCGTTCGTCGAGGTGTGCCGCGAGATGCGGGAAATGCGCTATCTGTGGCAGGTGCCGATACAACTGGACAATGCCAAACTCTGTGCGCAGATCGGCCCGGAGCCGCATACGCCGATCGAAGCGGCGCTCGAGGCCACTCTCGGCGCCCGCCGCGATGTCGATGCCGACTCGAGGATCCCCGCATGAGCGCACTGAGCCGGCGGGAATTTCTGCTGGCGGGGGCGAGCCTTGCGGCATTGGGCGGCGCTGCGCGGATGAGCACGGCTCAGGCGGCTGCCGATGAATCCGGCTTGAATCTGCCGAATCGCCACGCTGCTTATGAGCCTTGGGCGTCATGGAACGCTGCGGCGCCGATGTCGGCGCGGTCAGTCGTTCACTCCGCGGTGCTGGCCGCCAATGCGCACGACACCCAGCCCTGGAGTTTTCGCATCGCTGCCGATCGCATCGATGTGTGCGCCGATCTTCCGCGCAACTTAGGTGCCATGGATCCCTTTCGCCGCGAAATGCACATAAGCCTGGGGTGTGCGCTGGAAAATGCCGCACTCACGGCGCGGTCCCTGGGATACGCGTCACCCATCAGGATCGCCGGCGGATCGCTGTTGCAGGCGTCCACTCTCGAGGCTTCCGCATGTGCGGCCCGCATCGGATTGGCCTCTGCGCCTGCTGAAGTCTCGCCGCTGGTGGCGGCCATTCCGCATCGGCACACGAATCGCGCGCCCTACCAGGGCGATCGGAGCGTGCCAAACGAGGCGCTCGATACCTTAAGCGCTCTGGCCGGCGATGGCGCGGTGCGGCTGATCTGGCTCACCGACACCCGGGCGCGCAGCGACTTCGCCGCAGCAACGCTGGCCGCCACGCAATCCATTGTGGCCGATGGCGCCATGATCGCCGATAGCGATGCTTGGTTTCGCGGCACGGATAAAGAGATCGAGCAACATCGCGATGGGCCGACGCTGTACTGTGTCGGACTCTCGCCGCTGGTTCTTTCCTTCGCACGCCTCATGCCCTCGATCGCACCCGCGAGCGCCCATCAGCACTGGATCGATCAAACGCGCGATGCACAGCTTGGCACCCGGCCGGTGATCGGCTTGATCGCCGTGCGCGATTTCTATGATCGCGAACAGGCGTTGCTGGCCGGTCGCTTGTGGCAACGGCTGCACCTACAGGGGACGCTCTTGGGGTTGGGCATGCAGCCTTTGAATCAGTTGCCCGAATGCGTGGATCGCGAACTGCAACTGGGCAGCGCCGCAACTTTCCACAAGACGCTGGCGGGTTTCTGCGGCGATCGTGAGTGGCAAGCCACCTTTGCGTTTCGAGCCGGGTGGCCGACGCGGCCGGGCCCGGCGAGTCCGCGGCGCAGCCTGGAATCCGTCATGACCTAAAGGACGGTTGATCTCGGATACACTGGGGCTTCCTAAAAAGAGGATGCCGCCTTGGATGTCCCAGGATTCGACGCGCAGACCTTGGAATTGGAAGGCGAGGCCCGCCGCGTCTACAAGGCCGGTTCAGGTACGGCCGTCATTGTCATGTCGGAGATTCCGGGGATCACCCCCGCGGTGGCGGTATTCGCGCAACGGGTGGTCGATGCGGGCCACACCGTGTATATGCCGCTGCTGTTCGGTGAGCCGATGCGGCCCCTGGAACGCGGCTACGCGTTGCGCGTGATCCTGAAAGCGTGCATCAGCCGCGAGTTTCGCGTGCTGGCCTCCAATCGATCGAGCCCCATCGTGGACTGGCTGCGCGCGCTCGCGCGCCATGCGCATGCCGAGTGCGGCGGCCGCGGCGTCGGTGCGATCGGCATGTGCTTCACGGGGAACTTTGCGCTGGCCATGATGCTTAATGCCCCGGTCCTGGCTCCGGTGTTGTCGCAACCGTCGCTGCCCTTTGCGCTTGGCAAATCCCGCCGGGGCGCCTTGCACGCGTCACCTGAGGAAATACAGGCAGCGCATGCGAAGATCGACGATGACGGCGCGCGCATCCTGGCGCTGCGATTCATCCAGGACCCGATGTGTCCGGGCGAACGTTTCGCGAGATTGCGCCGCGAGTTCGGCGACGCCTTCGAGGCGATCGAGATCGACGAGAAATACGCCAATCCCAAAGGACCCGAGCCGGCGCACAGCGTGCTCACCAATCACTTGATCGACGAGGCCGGGCAGCCGACACGCGAAGCGCTCGAGCGTACTT
This sequence comes from uncultured Gammaproteobacteria bacterium, assembly GCA_963831765.1. Lineage (GTDB taxonomy): Bacteria > Pseudomonadota > Gammaproteobacteria > Steroidobacterales > Steroidobacteraceae > Bog-1198. The sequence goes on along the minus strand of CAWHRH010000003.1, from coordinate 1,659,416 downwards.
TGGCTTTCCTGAAGGAGCAGCTTGGACCCGCGACCACAGCCGCCTCACGAAGCGACGCGGCTCAGTGAATTCGGCGCGCCAGCCAGTCGCTCATGGTGGAGGTCACGAGATCGGCCGCGTCCTGCTGCACGAAATGCCCGGCGCCGGGAATCGTGACCAGGGTGAAATCCTTGTCCACCCACTCCCAGGTTCCGCTGAGCGCGCCCGGCAGCAGGGCTTGATCGCCAAGACCATGAAACTCCAAAACAGGCACGGACACCTTGGGCGGCGGCGGCGGCGCGGGAGCGTCGGCGGGTTGATCGGGCCGCGGATAGTTGGCACGGTAGTAGTTCAGCATCGCCTCGAAATCTGACCGATTGAATGCATCGATGTAGTGCACGCGCGCGGCATCGTCCTTGACCCAGGCCGCCAAGCGTTCCGCACTCAAGTTCTTTTCGGCGCCGGGCTTTTGGAAATTGAACGCGTACTCGCTGTTCTTGCGTTGCTGCGGATTATTTCTGATTTCGCGCTGAATGCCATTGGGATGCGGCAGGTTCAATATCACCAGGGCCTGGATCCACTCAGGATGCGTCATCGCCAGCGTCCAGGCCACCGCACCGCCCCAGTCGTGCCCGACGATCACGGCGTTGGAGCGGCCCTCGGCCTTGATGACCGCGCCAATATCGCCGACCAGCAGCGGCATGGCGTACTGCTCGACGCCGGCGGGGCGATCCGACAGATCGTAACCGCGCTGATCCACGGCGACGACGCGATAGTGTGCGCTCAATACTTCCATCTGCTTGCGCCAGGTGTACCAGAAATCCGGAAAGCCATGGATCATGACGATCAATGGTCCCTTGCCCAATGCGACGTAGTGAATTTTGACGCCGTTCGAATCCGCATAGTGATGCTCGACCCGGTCCCACAGGTCCTTGGATTCGCCTGGCTTCGCAGTCACTGACGATGCACCCACCAAAATCGCGGCGACCAATGCGAAGCAAAGTGCGATGTTTTTTTGCATGTCATCCCCCGGGAAGGCTAATGGAATCAGCATAGCAGATGCTTGCTGGCCTTATACTAGGTGCAAGGAGGCCGCGATGCCGACCGGAAAATTGGACGGCGCGATGCAGATCGGCGAGTGGACCGTCACGCCTGCGCTCGATACCATTTCGCGGGGCACCGAGACACACAAGCTCGAGCCGCGCACCACGCGGCTGCTGATGTTCCTGGCCAATTCCGCGGGCGAGGTGGTCAGTGTCGACAGGCTGCTGACCGAAGTCTGGAGCGGCGTCGTCGTCGGCTCAGCCTCGGTGTATCAAGCGGTATCTCAATTGCGCAAGCTCTTGGGCGATACGGACCCGGACCCGACCTATATCGCCACCGTTCCGCGCAAGGGCTACCGACTCATCGCCGCGGTTCGTCCTGTCGAGGCGCCAAGCTTGCCGGGCGCGGCGGCGCCGGATGCCGCAACGACAATTCCCGCAGCACCCGTGGCCGCGCCGCCCGTCGCCGCGCCGCCGGCAACGCGCGGCCGCAAGCGCATCGCGATCGCCTTAATGGGCGCCGCGCTTATCGCGCTGGCCATTGCGGGCGCCCTGATATGGAGGATAACGACATCGACGCACCTGGCGGCGAGCGCCAATTCAATCGCTGTGCTGCCTTTCGTCGATATGACGGTGGACAAACTCGACCAATCATTTTGCGACGGCCTTACGGAGGAACTCTCCAACTGGCTCGCGCAGATTCCCACGTTACGCGTCGTAGCCCGCACCTCTGCGTTTTCGTTCCGCGGCCAGAGTGTTGACGTTCGCAAAATCGGCAAGGCGCTCGATACCGACCATGTTCTCGAGGGCTCGATGCGCCGATCAGGCGATCACATGCGGGTCACGGTGCAACTCGTCGATGCCCGCAACGGTTATCGTTTATGGTCGCAGGACTTCGATAAACCGATCGGCGACATGATCCAGATGCAGGAGGATATTTCGCGGTCGGTGGCGGGCACATTACAAGTGCGCCTGACGTCGGATTCCGATCGCCAGTTCGCGGCCAGGCGAATCGCGGATCCCAAGGCGTATCAACTGTACTTGCTGGCTCGACACTACTCCCAGCAAATGCCCCAATCGATCGATCTTGCGATTGATTTGTACCGGCAAGTGCTCGCCGCGGATCCTAATTTTGCGCCGGCTTATACGCAACTTGCCTATGCGCTGATCAATCAGGGGCTGTTCCGCTACCGCCCCACAGCCGACGTCGCCGCGGAGGTCGAACCCTTGATTGCCGCAGCATTACGGCTCGATAATCGCCTGTCTTCGGCGTATGCAGTTCGTGGAGTGCTGCGAGCAGCCCAGTCCAGAACGAAAGAAGCGCTGGATGACTTGCAGCATGCGATAGCGCTTAATCCCAGCGATATGGGAGCACTTGCGGAAATCGGCCGGATACGTCTGGTCGAAGGGCGGCCGCTCGAGTCGCTCAAGAGTTACGATCAAGCGGCCTCTCTGGATCCTCTGAACTCTACGCTGCAAAATGCGCGATGCACGCTGCTGGCGGACATGGCGCAGTACGCCGCCGCCGCCGCTGCTTGCGAAACCGCGCGCACCCTGCAGCCCGGCGATTCCTTGGCCCTTGATGGCTTGACCTGGCTTGCGGTTTCGCAGGGACGCGTCGCGGAGGCGCTGCAGTGGAACAGCGAATCCCTGAAAGCGGATCCAAACGGTGATTTTGACCTCTATTGGACGCGAGCCTTGCTGTTTCTTTCCGTGGGGCCGGCGGCGCCGGCGCGCGCCGCGGTCGAGCTCGGGCGCCAGCTCACAAAAAATGAGGCTGATGCCAATACGGCGCTGTTGCGAGTTGTATACCGCGAGGGCGGTGCTGCGGCACTGCGAAGTTATCTTGACTCCGCGCGGCTCGAACAATCGTCTCACTTCCAGGCGCTGTTCGAATCGGCCTATGCCCGGTTGCTGCTGGGCGATGCCCCGGCCGTCAAGGACTTGATTGCGCGCGCTTTGGCCGCGCCTGATCGGCCGAGCGGTTATGCCGAGGATGCATGGTCCGCGAGGGGCGATTGGCCGATCGGCGACTCCTATCGAATCGATCTTGCAGCCGCAGAACTCGCTCTCGGAGATCGCGCGTCGGCGCAGCATGAGCTGGATAAGGTGCTCGAGCTGCTCAATGGCATGATCGCGGCCGGCGTCGAACGCAATGCGACTTACGCGCTGCGCGCGCGAGCGTACGCCCTGCAAGGGCGCGCAGACGATGCAATGCGAGATCTCGGCCGGGCAGTCAAACTGGGCTGGCGAAGTGCGTGGTGGGCTACACACGAACCCTACCTTGCATCATTGTGGAGCAGGGCCGACTTTCAGGTGCTCATGGCCGAGGTAAGCCGATCCAATGAGGGGCTGACGCTAAACACCAAGCCCAACTAGGCCGAAGGAGAGAGACCTCCCCTTACTTCTGCTGCGTACCCGTCCCAGGCTGCGGCGGACAAATGCCCGCTGTCAAGCATAAGAATTCGCTTGGATGAGGCGGCGGCCGCGGTCCTCCCGCTGATTTCACCGGCCCTGTCACAATCTCCGGATGGCCCCTGAGAATCCGCATTCCCACCGTATAGATCACCCGGAGAAACAGGTGCTGCCAATCCTCCAAACTTCGGCTCTCGGGAAATTTATCGAGAAGTTTTTCGAGGCCCCCAATGAGATCGTCTTCTGCGGACATGATCGGCCCTCCCTGCTTGCTTGTTGGTTGATCCCGCTGCCGTGCGCGGTCATTTGACGGCCGATTATGCCGCAAATCCGGCGCCGGCAACCACCGCGACTGGTTAAATAATCACCAGGCAATTTTGGTGCACGCCGGCAGCCGGATCGGATTGTTAGAGTTCAGATATAATATAAGCCATTGAAAAGACTTGATATATCAGTGTTGCTGAACGAGCGTATAACTAGCGGATATGGTGCGGGCAGCACGGGTGCAATCAGCCGGCGCAAGGTGTGATGATCTTCTTCGAAACGGCCGATGACTTCGCAACCTGGCTCGAAAAACACGGCGCCGGTGCAAAAGAGCTCGTGGTCGGCTTCCACAAGACAGGATCAAAGCGCCGGTGCATGAGCTGGTCCGAGTCAGTCGATGCAGCGTTGTGCTTCGGCTGGATCGACGGTGTGCGCAAGCGCATCGACGAGCATTCCTATCAAATTAGATTCACGCCTCGTAAGCCGCAGTCGATCTGGAGTGCAATCAACACCGCCAAGGTGCGCGTGCTGAAGCGCCAGGGACGAATGAAGGCACCCGGTTTGTCAGCTTTTGCAAATCGCAGCGCGCAGCGGTCGAAGATCTATTCCTACGAGCAGCAAAAACAGGCGCGGTTGACGCCTGAAGACGAAGCACGGCTTGGCAAGCCCAAGGCAGCGTGGAAGTTCTTCGAAGAGCAGCCGCGAAGTTATCGGCAGCTGGTGGTCTGGCGAATCGTCAGCGCCAAGCGGGCCGAAACCCGGGAGAGCCGTCTCGTCGCCCTCATCCAAGCCTGCCGCGAGCGGCGTCGTCTATGAATAAGGAATCCCTTGCAGATGCCGCGGCGCCCTTGGAGGGAGATACCGCCGCGGCCGCAGTCCCTGCTACAGTGCGCCGTCTTATCAGGGGGAGCGAAATGAAGGGCAAGGTGGTCGTGATCACGGGAGCGACTTCGGGGATAGGCGAAGTCGCGGCGCAGCGCCTGGCGGCGATGGGCGCGCGGCTCGTGCTCATTGCGCGCGATCGGACGCGTGGCGAGGCAGCTTTATCCCGTTTGCCCCGCAGCGCGGGCGGCGCGCACACCATCCATTACGGCGATTTGTCGCGCCTATCGGAAATGAAGCGCGTGGCAGCCGAGGTTGCCGCCGCGGAACCGCGAATCGATGTGCTCATCAACAACGCCGGCGCCTTGTTCAGCTCGCGTCAGTTGACCGAGGACAATCTGGAAAAGACCTTTGCGACCAACCACATGGCTTATTTCGTCCTGACCCTCTTGCTGCGCGCGCCGCTGCTGGCGGGATCGCCGGCGCGAGTGGTGAATACCGCCTCGGATGCGCACCGGGGAAACACCTTGGATTTCGACGACCTGCAAGCCGCCAAGGGATATTCGGCCTACAAAGCGTACGGGCGCTCCAAGCTTTGCAACATTCTTTTTACGCGGGAGCTGGCGCGCCGCCTAAGCGGCACCGGTGTCACCGCGAATTGCCTCCATCCCGGATTCGTTGATACGCGATTCGGCGACGGCAGCGGCGGCATTCTCTCGTGGGTGGTGCGCGTCGCAAAGATTCTGGCGATTTCGCCGGAGAAGGGGGCGGAGACCATTGTCTATCTGGCCGCTGCTCCCGACGTCGCCGGCCGCAGCGGCGAATATTTTTATCAATGCCGCCCTGCGACGCCGACAGCCGCTGCCCGCGATGATGCCGCGGCGCAGAGACTGTGGATGTTGTCGCTGAAGATTGCGGGTATCGAGGCGTAGAAGAAGAGCGACAGGGGATCAGGATGTTCAAACATGTGTTCGGTGCGATCGGCGCCGCGATGGCGGTGCAATGTGCGGCGATCGCGCAGGAGGCGCCGATGCCGGCGTTGCGGCCCGATCAGGTCACGTTTCGCGCGTTATATAAGGAACTGGTTGAAACCAACACCACTCTGTCGGCGGGCAGCTGCACGCTCGCGGCCGAACGAATCGCCGCGCATCTCAAGGCGGCGGGCTTTACCGACAAGGACGTTACCCTGTTCTCGGCGCCGGACCATCCCAAGGAAGGCGGGCTCGTCGCGGTCCTGCCGGGAAGTTCGAAGACCGCAAAACCGATGCTGCTGCTCGGTCATCTCGATGTGGTCGAGGCCAAGCGCGAGGATTGGACCCGCGATCCATTCACCCTGATCGAAGAGAACGGCTATTTCTATGGCCGCGGCGCCGCCGACATGAAGGCGATGGACGCAACCTGGGTGGATGCCCTGATGAGATTCAAAAAAGACGGACACACGTTCAAGCGCACCATCAAGCTGGCGCTGACCTGCGGCGAGGAGACCACCTACGCCTTCAACGGCGCGCAGTGGTTGGCGAAGAATCGGCCCGAACTCATCGCCGCGGCGTTCGCACTGAACGAGGGCGGCGGCGGCCGCACCGATGGGCACGGCAAATTGATGGTGCAACAGATTCAGGTGGGTGAAAAGGCCACGCAGAACTATCGGCTCGAGACCGTCAATGCAGGCGGTCATAGTTCGGTTCCCATCCGGGACAATGCGATCTATGAGCTCGCCGATGCACTGGCCAAAGTGCGCGATCATGAATTTCCCGTCACGCTATCGGATACCACGCGAGCCTTTTTTGCCAAGGCGGGCGCCGCGCGCGGCGACGATTTGGGCCGGGCCATGGTGACGCTGTCGCAAAACCCGAACGACCAGGCCGCGGAGGCCCTGGTCTCGAAAGATCGCCAATATCACAGCATGCTGCGGACCACTTGTGTTGCGACCCTTCTGGAAGGCGGCCATGCAAATAACGCGCTTCCGCAGCGCGCCGCGGCGAATGTCAATTGCCGCATCTTCCCCGGCGAAACCGTGGAGGGAACACAAGCTGCATTGGTTGCCACCATCGACGATGCCGGCGTCAAGGTGACCCTGGTTCAGCCGGTTCGCCCCTTGGCGGTGCCGCCGCCGCTCGATCCCAAAATCCTGGGTCCGGCCGAGACGTTGGTCGCGAAATACTTTCCCGGCGTACCCTTGATTCCCTCGATGTCGACCGGCGCCACCGACGGAATCTTTCTCGAGGCCATCGGCATTCCCGTCTATGGCGCACCGGGTGGCTGGGGCGACCCCGACGGCAACGGCGTGCACGGACTCAACGAGCGCCGCAGCGTTCGTTCCGTGTATGTCGGAAGGGACTTTCTCACCGATCTGGTGAAGCTGTATGCCGACGCCGAAGGAGCGCGCTGATGACGCGGTATGTAGGAGCGATTGATCAAGGCACCACCAGCACGCGTTTCATCGTGTTCGACCGCGGCGGCACCATCATCACTTCCGCGCAGAAGGAACATCAGCAGATTTTCCCCAAGCCGGGCTGGGTCGAGCACGATCCCGATCGAAATCTGGCTGAACACGCAGGAAGTTGCCGGTGCAGCGCTGGCGCGCGCGGGCTTGACGCCTGGCGATCTGGCCGCCGTCGGCATCACCAATCAGCGTGAGACGACGATTCTGTGGGACAAGAAAAGCGGCAAACCGCTGCACAATGCGCTCGTCTGGCAGGACACCCGGGTCGATCAGTTGGTTGCGCAGTACGCAAAAAACGGCGGACCCGATCGCTTTCGCGCCAAGACCGGACTGCCGCTGGCCAGCTACTTCAGCGCCCTCAAGGTGCAGTGGCTGTTGGATAACGTTCCCGGAGCCCGAGGCCGGGCGCGATCCGGCGATCTGCTGTTCGGCAACATCGACACCTGGCTCTTGTGGAATCTCACCGGCGGCGCCGGCGGCGGGTTGCACGCGACGGATGTCACGAATGCGAGCCGCACGCAACTCATGAATCTTTCGACGCTGGCCTGGGACGACGAATTGCTCGAGCAGTTCCTGATTCCACGGGAGATTTTGCCGCGCATCGTGGCCTCGAGCCAGGTCTATGGAGAGGCCAAGGTGTCCGCGCTCCTCGGGGCGCCGATCGCCGGCATCCTCGGCGATCAGCAAGCGGCGCTGGTCGGGCAGGCGTGTTTTCGCCCCGGCGAGGTGAAGAACACCTACGGCACCGGCTGTTTTCTGCTGATGAATACTGGCGAGAAGCCGATCGTGTCCAAGGCCGGTTTGATCACGACGGTCGCCTATCAGATCGCCAAGGAACCCGCGCGCTACGCATTGGAGGGGTCGATCGCCATCGCCGGCGCGCTGGTGCAATGGCTGCGCGACAATTTGGGGCTGATCGGCAGCAGCAATGAGGTTGAAAAGCTGGCCGGCGACGTCCAGGACAACGGCGGAGTTTACTTTGTGCCCGCGTTCTCGGGCCTGTATGCGCCGCATTGGAACGAACGGGCGCGCGGCGCGATCCTCGGGCTCACGCGCTATGTCACGCGTTCCCACATTGCGCGCGCCGTACTCGAAGCGACGGCATTTCAAACGCGCGAAGTGCTCGGCGCGATGACCAAGGACTCCTCGATCGACATCCCGGAACTGCGGGTCGACGGCGGCATGGTGGTCAATGAACTGCTCATGCAATTTCAGGCCGATATTCTCGGTATCCCCGTGGTGCGGCCGAAGATCACGGAGACCACCACCTTGGGCGCAGCCTATGCCGCCGGCTTGGCGGTGGGCTATTGGCGCAATCGCGAGGATCTCGTCGCGAACTGGGCGGTCGATAAGCGCTGGAAGCCGAACATGAAAGAAAGCGAGCGCGCCTCCCTGTTCGGATCCTGGCAGAAGGCCGTCGGCCGCTCCCTGGATTGGATTGATCCACTTTAAGAGCGAGCGCCCGGTCGCATTCGATAACAATCACGCAACGACGAAAGGGGACAGAATGCACTCAGCATTTCTTGGGGAGTTTCTCGGCACGGCCATCATGATCTTGCTCGGCAACGGGGTCGTGGCGAATGTGCTGCTCAAGCAGACGAAAGGGGGGAATTCGGGTTGGATGGTCATCACCACCGCCTGGTGCTTTGCAGTCATGGCAGGGGTATTCACCGCACTTGCGATCGGCAGCGACGGGCACTTGAATCCTGCGGTGACGGTGGGCGTCGCGATCTCCAGCGGCGATTTCAGCCGCATCGCGACCTATGTTCCGGCGCAAATCCTCGGGGCCATGCTGGGCGCCCTCCTGGTCTGGCTGGCGTACTTCAGCCACTGGGAGAAGACTCCCGATCCCGCCGACAAACTGGGTTGCTTCTGCACCATACCCGCGATCCGCGCACCCCTGGCAAACCTCACCACCGAATTCATCGGGACGTTTGTGCTGATTCTGGTCGCAGCGGCGATCGCCTCGAAATATGGCAATCACCTGGGACTGAGTCCGGGACTCGGCCCACTGCTGGTCGGCTGCCTGGTCTGGGGAATCGGACTGTCGCTGGGCGGTCCTACGGGCTATGCCATCAATCCGGCGCGCGATCTGGGGCCGCGAATCATGCATGCCATGCTGCCCATACCCGGAAAAGGCGGCTCGGATTTCGGTTACGCTTTCGTGCCCATCGTGGGACCGATTTTGGGTGCCACGGCGGCCGGACTTCTGGTCAAGATCATCGACATGTAGCGAGAGTCCATGAGAAAACCGCCGGACCCGAAATTGCGCAAGGTGGCGAGCAACGCTGTGCCGGGCGAATGTCTTTGCGGCGAGGTGCGCGTGGAAATCGATTTTCCGGCACGCTGGGCCTGGCACGATCATTCGGCGGCGAGCCGCCATGTTCACGGCGCCGCGTATGCAACCTACGTGGGCAGTTGGAGAAGCCGATTCCGGGTGACCGGCGGTTTGTCGAGCATCAGCCGTTTCGAGGATCCGTCGGCGGGAACGACGCGCAGCTTTTGTGCCCGCTGCGGCACGCCAATCTCCTATGAACGCAGCCGCTCGCCGCAGATGGTCAATATCCCTCGCGCGCTGTTCAAAACGCGCACCGGCCGGCAGCCTCGCTATCACATTGGCATCGAAGAGTCGCCGGAATGGGCGTATTGGGGTGAAAAGCTCGCGCCGTTGAAGGGATTTCCCGGCGTTGTCTGGGATCGTTCGCGGCGCAAGAAATCAGCCAAATTTTCGCTGCTCGGCATGTAGCGGCGAATTCAAGAATTCATGTCACAGACCGGAGAAAACCGTGGTCGGCCTTAACGGCCCCGCCGTCGTCGTCGCCGAAGAGTTACAGGCAGCGTTTTACAGAAGCCGGAACGCGCTCGATACCGGGATTTGGATCACGTTGTGACGGTCGCGCCTCGGGTCATATTGGCGCCGCGATGCGCGAACCACTTTTGGACTGAAGACCAGGATGAGATGATGAAATCCGTCAACGATCTTTTGGAGTTATTCACGCGCCAGGCGCAACTGGAGAGCGCCATGAGACAACGCGGCGGCGCGCGCGTGACCGACGAACAGGAATTGCAAGCCGTTAAAGCCAAGCTCGCCGCAGTCCCCGAAGCGGTGCGGGCGGCCGCGCAATCCAAGATCTAAGGATATTTCAAGATTAACCAGCTCGGCCGCAATGATGCGGCATCTGCCCAGCCGGAATCGGCGACACTTCAACAATCACGACTCCGTCCTGCGCATCCCCTGCCTGCAGCGTTCACGGCATGGCGCAAGCCATGATTTTGCAATGTGAGTGACATCAGCGGGTAGCGCGATGCCGCTAGCCTCCGGCTACCGACAGCTGTGTCGGTCGCATCAAGGAACAATCTCAACATCTCTGCGGGGGCGATATGAAGGATTTCGCATATTTACTGCGCGTAAGCGCAACGCTGGCAATTCTCTGTTCAACTTTCATGGGTGCGGCGGTCCGCGCCGCCCCTGGCGGCGCCTCGAGTGCGGCAGGCTGCCGGCTCGACAATGGCATCAAGCACATCGTGCACATTCAATTCGACAACGTGCATCTGCGCCGCGACAACCCGAATGTCCCTTCGGACCTTGAGCAGATGCCTAACCTGCTCAACTTTATTGAAGATCACGGCACGATGCTGACCAATCATCACACGCCGCTCATTTCGCACACCGCCGATGACATCATCACCACGCTCACCGGAGTCTACGGCGAGAAGCACGGCCAGCCCGTGGCGAATTCGTATGGATTTTTTCGAGCCGACGGCTCGATCGGCTTTTCCAGCTCATTTGTCTATTGGACCGATACGGCGCCGGACGGCCAGCCGCAAATGATCGATCAGCGTGGCAAGGTCCACCCCGCGCCCTGGGCGGTTTTTACCCGCGCGGGATGCGATGTGGGCGCATTCTCCACGGCCAACATCGAGTTTGAAAATATCTCCAGCGATATCACCAACGTTTTTGGTGCATCCTCCCCGCAGGCGGCCGAAGCCAAAGCGACGCCGAAGAAGGCGGTCGCGGATTTTGAAGGCATCGCCGTTCATTGCGCCAAAAACAGCACGTTATGCAGCCAGGGCGCGGCGCCGGACCTGTTGCCGGACGAGCCCGGCGGCTATGTCGGGTTCAATGCGCTGTATGGCAATGTGGCCGTGGCGCCGCAGATCAATCATGGCAGTGGGGTGGTGGACGACCTCGATGGCAATCCGATTGCCGACAGCAGCGGCAATCCCGGCTTTCCGGGTTTTGATCCCACCGCCTCTCAGAGCTTGGGTTACATCGCGACCATGCTCGAGGCAGGCATACCGGTGGTGTATGCGTATATCGCCGATGCGCACGATAATCATTTTACGGGGTCCGGCAGTTACGGACCCGGCGAAGCCGGTTATGTGCAGCAACTCGCTGCGTACAACGTGTCGTTCGGCAAGTTTTTCGCCCGATTGGCGGCCGACGGAATCACCCGCGACAACACCTTATTCATCGTGACCGCGGATGAGAACGATCATTTCGCGGGCCAGGCCGGCACGCCGGCGGGCTGCGACGGCATCCACGTCGCCTGCAACTATATACGTTTGCCCGCCGGTTGCGACGGCGACTTCGTGCCCTGCACGACGACCAACTTGGGCGAAGTCGGCGTCGACATGCGCTCATTGCTGCTGACCGAGGCGCCCACGTTCGCCGTGCCATCCTTCGCCGTGCACAGCGACGATGCGCCCACGGTGTACATCGCGGGGAACCCCGGTCCGGTCGATCCCGTCACGCGCGCTTTCGAGCAGGCCTCGGCGGCTTTGGTGGCGTTCGATCCGATTGTCGGCGGCAATGTCCCGCTGCTGAAGGCCATGGGAGATCCCGCGGAAATGGCCTTGCTGCACATGGTGACCAAGGATCCCGCGCGCGCGCCGACCTTGGTCTATTTCGCCAATGATGACTTCTTCATCACCGCGGGGTCCAAATCTACCGCCTGCACCTCGATCGCCGCCTGCTCAGATGAGCAGCCCGGATTCAATTGGAATCATGGCGACATTCAGAACGACATCACGCATACCTGGCTCGGGATGGTCGGGCCCGGCGTGCGCAAATTAGGGCGGACCGGCGAAGTGTTCACGGATCACACCGACATCAGGCCCACCCTGGTCAGCCTGGCGGGACTGACCGATGATTACAGTCACGACGGTCGGGTGGTCTTCGAAGTACTCGACCACCAGGCATTGCCCCACTCGCTGCGCGAGCACGACGACACGCTCTCGGCGTTGGCCGCCGCTTATAAAGCCATCAACGCGCCGCTCGGCGAACTCGGCCGCAAATCCTTGCGAATTGCCACGCAGGACCTGACGAGCGATGCCGCGACGATCGATGCGCTCGATGGCCGGATCAACGATCTGACGTCGCGGCGCAATGCCATTGCGAACAGCATGATTGCCATGCTCGAAGCCGCGGAGTTCCAGAACACGCCCATCGATCGAGACGCGGCTTGGGTATTGATTGAACAGGCGCACGATCTGCTCGGATCGCTGCACTGATCGTACATTAGGCGTGCGCCCGCCCTTGCCGGGCGCACGCCATGGCCAATTGCGCCATCCCGGTGAACATCCGCCGATTCTGATTCTATAAAAAACTGTAAAGTTTCGACTCTGCGGAGCGTGCTACCTTGCTTTTCACCGGGTAAGAGCCGTTTTTGAGATACGCCATGGCTGCGCGCAATACGGTGATCAGAATCGCCTTGAGTTTGGCCCTTGCGGGATGCGCCACCCAGCAGCCCGCGCCTCCCGTGCCGCCGGATCTGCCCCCCGCATTCGAAAGCGACCGCGGGCCTGACGCGGGCCAGCCGCCGTCAAAGGAGTGGTACCGCGATTTCGGCAGCGATGAGTTGAACTCGTTCGTGGATTTGGCGGCCAGCCATAATTGGGATGTGGCAGCGGCGCGCGCACGAGTGGTGCAGGCGGACGCACGCGCTCGACAGGCCGGAGCCCCGCTCCTTCCGAGCGTCGATGCCGTCGGCAATGCAACGTATTTCGCGGGTCATTCTTCCCAAGGCGGCGGCCATGAACTCGACTGGTCCGGCATGCTCTCCGCCAGCTACGAACTCGATTTTTGGGGAAAAAACCATGCGATGGCAGAGTCGGCCCGTCTGTTGGCGAGTGCATCGCGAGCGGATCGCGACACCATTGCGCTGACCACATTGGCCGGCGTTGCCAGCGGATATTTTCAGATTCTGGCGTTGCGCGAGCGGCTGGCCATTGCGCACGCAAACAGTGACGTGGCGCATCAAGTGCTCGACGTCGTCCAGGCACGTTTCGCGGTGGGCATGGCGACTCCTGTGGAACTCGCCACGCAAAAGACGGCCTACGACACGGCACAAATTGCCGTCGCCGATCTGGAACAAACGGAGTTCGAGGCGCGCGCCGCCCTGTCGCTGCTGCTGGGACGTGCGCCCGAGCATTTCGAAGTCCAAGGCACGCCTTTGGATGCGCTGCATGAACCCGCGATTGCCGCCGGCTTGCCATCGGATTTGCTCATGCGCAGACCTGACCTCCTGCTCTCGGAAGAACATTTGCGGGCAGGACATGCGGACTTGGAGGCCGCGCGAGCCGCCATGTTCCCGAGCATCAGCCTCACGGCCGGCGCCGGCGTGCAAAATCCCGCGCTGCCCGCCGCGGTTTTGACCATCCCAGGCGTTGGTCCATCGTTCGCGCTGGGCGGGAGTTTGATACAACCGATCTTCGACCATGGGCGCCTCGTAGCGCAGCGCGACGAGGTGCAAGCCAAAGAACAGGAACTGCTGGCCGCGTATCGCGCTTCAATCATCGCCGCGTTCGCCGACGTCGAAAACGCCCTGGCGATGATTCATCACCTGGACATGGCGCGAGAGTTTCAATTGGAGAATGCCGCTCAGAGCGCCTATGCCCTCGAGGGCGCAAAACTGCGCTATCAAGCAGGATCCGGAGATTATCTGACCTTGCTCGAGGCGCAACGAACGCTCTATCTCGCGCGCGACCAGTTCGTGCAGTACAAGCTCGCGCGGTTGACTGCGCTTGTCAGCCTGTGCAAGGCGCTCGGCGGCGGCTGGACCAATCCATCAACGCAGGATCCTGACGCCCCAAAATTGACCCGGAACCGAGCCCAATGAATCTGAAACCGCGGACTGTCCGGCAAGGCTGCGCCGTTCTCGGCCTGGCCGCCCTGTGTACGCCGCTTCTGATGCTGAGCGCCTGTCACAAGACACCCACGGCGGCGCATGCAACTTCCGACGAGCCGGTCGCGAAAGACAAAGCCGGCGCAACGGAGGAATCAGAGGGCGTGTCCTTGAAGCCCGAAGAAATACAAAAAATGGGCATCGTCACGGCAGAAGCCAAGACCATCATGCATACCTCCGAAACGAGCGGCTTTGGAGTCGTCCTCAGCCACGAGAATATCGCCACGGCGGTGGCGGAACTGGACACCGCTGCGGCGGCGGAACGTCAGAGTCGGGCTGCGCTCGATCGCGCACGGCGCCTCGCGGGTACGGCGGGCGCCATGCCGGCCGATGCCCTGGAGTCGGCGCAGAGGCAGGCGGCGGTCGATCAGGCGACGTTGGAACTCGCGCATCGCAAACTTTCCTCGACGTTCGGCCAGAATTCACCGTGGAAGAATCAAACCGACAGTCCACAACTGCTTGCGTTGGCGCGCGGCGACGCCAGGCTGGTGCGCGTCACCTTTCCGCTGGGCGCGGGCGGCGAAGCGGCACCCGCCAGCCTGCGTCTCGCACGGATCAACGCCTCACAAGGCGGCAAGAGCATGGTGGCGCGTTCTCTGTGGAGCGCACCGGCGGACGCCAGCGTACCCGGACGCAGCTACTTCGCCTATTTGAAATCGAGCGACTTCGGTGAAGGGGAGCATTTACTTGCCTGGTTGCCGACCGGCGAAGCCGAGTCCGGCGTGCTGGTTCCCGCATCGGCGGCGATTATCAATGCCGGCAAGTATTGGTGTTACGTCGAGGAGAAGCCCGGACAGTTTGTGCGCAACGAGCTGGATCCGAGCATGGCCACCGATGAGGGCTACTTCGTCAAGGAAGGCATTGAAGCGGGGGCGAAGATCGTAACCGCGTCCGCCGGCCAGCTCTTGGCTCGCGAAATCAATCCCAGTTCGGCGGCAGCGGATTAAACCATGATGCGGGCCCTGATCGCGTTATGCGTGCGCCATTACGGCGCGATTACCGTGCTCACGCTGTTGGCGCTCATTCTCGGCTCTTGGGGAGCCTTGCAGGCGCCGCTCGACGTCTTTCCCGAGTTCGTGCCTTCGCAGGTCGACATTCAAACCGAGGCGCCGGGATTTGCTCCGCAGCAGGTCGAAGAGCTGGTCACCAAACAAGTTGAAAATGCCGTGAACGGTTCCGCCGGGCTCGCCACGCTGCGCTCGGAATCCATTCCCGGCCTTTCCGTGGTGACCGTGACCTTCGCCGACGGCATCGATGTGCACATCGCACGTCAGGGCATTTCGGAACGTTTATCCGAGCTCGGCAGCGCGCTCCCGGCCGGCGTGGCCACGCCGAAACTGTCGCCGCTCGTCTCGAGTACGATGGACTTGCTAAAGATCGGATTGCTGTCCGACAAGGTTGACGCCTTCACCTTGCGCGATAACGCCGATTGGATCATCAAGCCCAGATTACTGGCGGTGCCGGGGGTTGCTCATGTCATCGTATTCGGCGGCGATGTGCGTCAGATTCAAATCCTTCCAGACACTCGCAAGCTCTCGAGTTTCAATTTGTCGTTTTCCGAGATTGCCGATGCCGCAAAGGCGGCGTTGCCGCTGCGAGGCGCCGGCTTCATTGATTTGGCGGCGCAGCGCGTGCTGCTGCAATCCCCGACACCCGAGCCGGACTTAAAAGCGCTTGGTCAGGCGGTCGTGGCCGTGCGCAACAATACCCCCATCCTGCTGCGCGATGTGGCCCAGATCGACATTGCACCCGCTCTGCGATTCGGCGACGCGCTGATCATGGGTAAGCGAGGCGTGATGCTGTCATTGGCGAGCCAGTTCGGCGCCAATACCTTGAGCACCACGCAGGCGGTGGAAAAGGCGCTGGCGGATTTGGAGCCCGCGCTCACCAAGCAAGGCATCACGGTATACAAGAGTCTGCACCGGCCGGCCAATTTCATCGAGCGCGCGCTGCAAAATCTCAAGGAATCACTCGTCATCGCCGCCCTCTTGATATTGGCAGTCCTGTATCTCTTTCTTCGGGATATTCGCGCCGCGTTGATTGCCTTCACCGCCATACCCCTATCGCTGCTGGCGGCAGTTGCGGTGCTGCGTCACTTGGGCCTCACGCTCAACACCATGACGCTGGGCGGATTCGCAGTGGCGCTGGGCGTTCTGGTCGATGATGCCATCATCGGCATCGAAAACATCCTGCGTCGACTGCGTGAAAACGCCGCACTCAATGCTCCGAAGCCGCGGCTGGACATTGTGCTCGAGGCCTCACTCGAAGTGCGCGGACCCGTGATCTATGCGACCGCCGTCGTCATCGCGGTATTTCTGCCGGAACTGTTTACCTCCAGCGTGCAGGGCCGCTTCGTCGGACCTCTGGCCCTCGCCTTCATTTTCGCCGTGGTCGCGTCGTTGATCGTTGCCATGACATCAACGCCGGCCCTGTGCGCGCTATTTTTGCGGCAGCATGATGTGCGGGCGGAGGCCGGCTGGCTCGTGCGCTTGAAGTCCTGGCAGAGCGCCGCCGTCCACCGGGTCGGCGCTCATATCAATGTCACGATCGGCGCGCTCGTGGTTTTGTTCATCGCAGCGGTCGTGGCGCTGCCTTTCTTGGGCGGCACCTTCATGCCGGATTTTCGTGAGGGCCATTTCGTGATGCAGGTCAGCTCCGTCACCGGCACATCGCTGAGCGAGATGCAGTATGTCGGGGAGCGCATCAGCAAAGATGTGCTGGCACTGCCTTACGTCGCGTCGGTTGAACAACAGATAGGGCGGGCCGAGCTGGGCGAGGACACCTGGGGTCCGCAACGCAGCGAATTCCATGTGGAATTGAAGGCCGATGCGACTATCGATCAGGAGGTCGCCCAGGAAGAACTGCGCGGCATCCTGCAACACTATCCTGGGCTGCAGAGTGAGGTGGTCACCTTCTTGGGTGATCGCATCAGCGAGAGTTTGAGCGGCGTCAATGCACAAGTGGTCGTCAAGATATTCGGCGACGACCTCGACCTGCTCGACAAAAGCGCCGAGAAGGTGATGGCGGCGTTGGGCAACATCAAGGGCATCGTTGATTTGCAATTTGGGCGCCAGAGCGGTACGCCGGCAATCTCCATTCACCTGATTCCGCAGGCCCTCGCGGCCACCGGCCTCAAAGCGCAGGACGTTCTGGAAACGATCGAGACGGCGTACGCGGGAGCCAAAGTGGGCCAGAGCTTTCAAGGCACCCGTACCATCGATGTGGTGGTGCTGCTTCCCGACGAGGTGCGGCACCAGCCGGCGCAACTGGAAAAGTTGATGATCGCCTCGCCGCTCGGTCCCGTGCCCCTGTCGCAGGTCGCCAACGTCGAAGTCACGCAGGACCGTTATAGTATCGGACACGACGGCGGGCAGCGCCTGGTCGCGGTGACATTCAATGTCGGCTCAGGATCCTTGCAAAGCATTGTTCAAGAGGCGCAACAGACCATCGCCAAATCGGTGGTGCTCCCGCCTCATGTATTCGTGGAGTTTACCGGGGCCGCCGAAGCCGAGTTGAAGGCTCGCAACGAGTTGATACTCTATTCGGCGCTGGCGCTGGCGCTCATCGTCATGATCTTATTCATGTCATTTCATTGGCGGGCGAATAGTTGGTTGGTGCTGGCTAATCTGCCCTTCAGCGTCATGGGCAGCGTGCTGGCAATCGCCGCCATCGGATTGGGAATTTCCCTCGGCACGGTCGTCGGACTGGTCACGGTCTTCGGAGTCAGCGCCCGCAACGCCATCCTGCAACTCGCGCACTATGAACATTTGGTGGAAGTGGAGGGCGCGAAATGGAATCTCGACCTCGTCGTGCGTGGCGCGAATGAGCGACTGATACCCATACTCATGACCGCGGCGGTGACGGCGCTGGGTCTCGCGCCTTTGGCCTTCGGCCTGCACCGTCCAGGTCAGGAAATTGAAGGCCCGATGGCGGTCACGGTGTTGGGCGGACTATTGTCCTCGACTCTTTTGAATCTATTGGTTTTGCCGGCGCTTGCAATGCGCTACGTGAGATTGCCGAGCCCCGCGCGCGAGGCTGTTCAAAGTTCCTAGCGTGCTACGATCGCCGCTGAAGTATGAAGATCTTACTCATCGAAGATGATGCAGAAACCGCGCAGTTCGTAGCCGACGGTTTGTCAGAGGACAAGCACGAGACGAGCATCGCCGCCAACGGGACGGCAGGTCTGCACCGCGCCATGGCCGAGGCATGGGACTTGCTCATCGTGGATCGAATGTTGCCGCAAATGGACGGCGTGGAGGTGGTGAGCAAGCTGCGCGGGGCAGGCGCCACCACGCCCATTCTGTTTCTAACCACGCTCGGCGGCGTCGATGACCGCGTGCACGGACTCAACGCCGGCGCCGACGATTATCTGGTGAAACCCTTCTCGTTTGCGGAGCTGCTGGCGCGGGTCGCGGCGTTGGGACGACGGCGGCCGGGTTTTGCGATCGACACGGTGCTGACGGTGGCCGATCTGGAGGTCAATTTGTTGACGCGCACGGTCACTCGCGCCGGCGGGCTCATCGAGCTGCTGCCCCGCGAGTTTCTGTTGCTCGAGTATTTGCTGAAGAACGCGGGACAAACCGTGACCCGCGCCATGCTCCTTGAAAACGTGTGGGACGTGCACTTCGATCCAAGCACGACGGTCGTCGAGACGCACATCAGCCGCCTGCGCAGCAAGATCGATCGCGGCCACCTCATTCCGCTCATTCATACCGTGCGCGGCGCCGGATACATGCTGAGTGCTGCGAACTAGAGTCCTTCGAACGTCGAGCTTTCGTCTCGCGCTGATGTATGCGGCGCTCACCGGCGTGAGCTTCGTGATTCTGTTGGGCGTGATTTTCTTCTCGACGACGCGATTCATGCGTCATCAGATCGACGACAGCGTCAGCAGCGAAGTCGGCGAGATTTTGGCGGATACGCGAGGTCAGGGACTCGACGCCCTCCGTTCGGTGGTTCATGGACTGTCGAGTCATCCGGCCGGGTTCTACTACTTGCTGCAGGATTCGCACGGCGCGGTGCTGGCCGGGAACCTGCCGGCCCTCGATGCTCGAGAGGGAATACGCGAATGGCCAAAGTCGACCCAGTCGACATCTTCGCCTTTTTCCGCCATCCGCGGCCGGGGCACCGGCGTGGCCGGCGGCTATTTGTTTGTCGGTTGGAGCACGAATCAGTTGAACGACATGGAGGAGATGGTCGTGGGCTCATTCGCCTGGGGCCTCGCGGCCTCCATCGCCCTGGCCTTGGCCGGCGGCTGGGTGATGAGCAGCCGCCTGATGCGTCGAATCGAAACCGTCAGCAACACCAGCCGTAACATCATCGGTGAGGATTTGCGGCAACGCCTGCCGGTGACGCAAGCAGGCGATGAACTCGATCATTTGGCCGGCAGCATCAACGCCATGCTCGACCGGATTCAAACACTCATGGAGGATCTTCGTCAGGTGACCACCGACATTGCGCATGATCTGCGCACCCCGCTGACACGGCTGCGCCAACGGCTCGAACTGGCGAGCCGGCCGGAGGTCGATGCGCAGAAGGTGCGCGAAACGCTCGGCCTCACCGTGTTGGAAATCGATTCAATTCTCGCGATATTCGCCGCATTGCTGCACATTGCGCAGCTGCAGGGTGGGGCGCGCCGCGCCGCCTTCAAGGAGGTTGATCTGAGCGCGCTGCTGAGCACCATCGCAGAACTCTATAGACCCATGGCGGAGGAGAATGGCCAGCACCTTTTGGAAATGGTCGACGCTTCCCTGACGATGCAAGGTGAGCGCGAACTTTTGATGCAGCTATTTGCCAATTTGATCGAAAACGCACTTCGTCACACGCCGCGCGGCTCGACCGTAACGATCTGCGCCGCGCGATCGGGCGGCGACCTGGTCGTGAGCGTCGTCGACGATGGCCCCGGTATCCCGGAGAACATGCACGAGAAGGTCTTGCAGCGCTTCTTCCGCCTCGAGGCCAGTCGCACCACGGTCGGCAGCGGACTGGGACTGAGTCTCGCCAATGCCATCGTCAAGGTCCACGACGCCAGGCTTGAACTCACGGATGCCAAACCGGGCTTGCGTGCTGCGGTCATTTTCTGAGATTCATCAAGATTTCACGAAGGAGCGCCAAACGATGACCAGACTCCGTGTTCACAGCTTCAGCATTTCGCTCGATGGTTTTGGAGCCGGCCCGAAACAGGACATTGACAATCCTCTGGGGGTCGGCGGTGTAGCGTTGCACGAATGGGCATTCGCAACCCGAACGTTTCAGCAGATGTTCGGCAACGGAGGGGGATCAACGGGAGTGGACGACGACTTCGCAGCGCGTGGATTTTCCAATATCGGTGCGTGGATCATCGGCCGCAACATGTTCGGGCCGATTCGGGGAGAGTGGCCCGATGACAATTGGAAGGGGTGGTGGGGAGAGAACCCGCCCTATCACGTGCCGGTCTTCGTGCTCAGCCATCATCCGCGCGCATCGTTCACGATGGCAGGCGGTACGACTTTTCACTTCGTCACGGACGGCATGCAATCGGCGCTGGCAAGAGCCAGAGAATCTGCCAACGGGCGGGATGTTCGGCTCGGCGGCGGTGTCGCGACCATCCAGCAATACCTTCGTGCCCGCCTGATCGACGAGATGCACCTGGCCGTTGCCCCAACCCTCCTCGGGTCAGGTGAACGTCTGTTTGCGGGTCTGGATGCAGTTGCGCTCGGCTATCGTTGCACCGAGCACGTCTCCACGGCCGCCGTCACGCATATCGTTATCACGCGCGAGAATTGACACTTTCGACGCTCGGTACCGCGCACCGGTACTCGAACGCGCCGGCATTTCAGACGAATTTTCATTCTCGTTTTGTTAAATCGAGAGAAGTGTGACGGACTTCATCTCGATTGCGCGATGCTGCCAAAGGCATTTTGCTGAGAATGCGATCTGCCCCTAAATTCACAGCTCCTCGTTTGGCTAAGGTGGGCTCACCTTCCAACGAGCAGCGACCCGCTTATGTCCATGGACGCCTTGAGCAGCGCGGATTTGGCAACTCGCCGAAGGAATCGCGTTGTTGAGGGATGTGCAAATCGTTTCCGGTCACTGCCGCTGTTATTTTTGCTGGTACTCGGCCTGAGCGGACAAAGTCCCGCTCAATCTGTCCCGCCTGCGCCGCACGCCGATACGATTCTCATCGTCAAACACGAGCGCAAACTCTATTTACTGCGCGACAACTCGCCGCTTCGCAGCTATCGCATCGCGCTGGGACTGAGTCCCACTGGTGCAAAAGAGCGCGAATGGGACTTTCGCACGCCCGAAGGCAGCTACATCGTCGATTTCCGTCAGGAGCACAGCCACTACTTCAAGGCTCTGCACATCTCCTATCCAAGCCCCGATGACTTGAAGCGATCCGCCGCGCAGCACCTACCCGCGGGCAGAGATATCTTTATTCACGGGGAGCCCAATCAACCGAATAAGCCGGACTCTTATTATAAAACACGCGATTGGACCAACGGCTGCATCGCGCTGTCCAATGAGGATTTGCAGGAAGTCTGGAACCTCACCGCGCCTCAGGCGCGTGTTGAGATCGTTCCGTAACAGAAAGTGCGCACCGACGGAAGGCGCCGCATAGACGCCTTCCGTTATCTGTTTTCTAGTGCGTTTCCTCGAAGAAGAATGGCAGTACGTGGATCTGCTCCTCGCGCACAGCGTCAAGGTGGCAGCGACACGGGTTGTCCGCGCCCAGAGAACGATCTGCCGGTCAGGTCCGGCGCGGCCGTTGTTTGGCTGAAACAGACTTGATGATCAACTGATGGGTACCATCGGCTGGGATTGGCGACTTTGCCCGCGTCAGCGCGCTATCCATAAGCCGGCGAACCTTGGGATCATCGAGCGCATCCGCGGACCCGAGGCGGATGTTGCGTACGACATTGCCGCTGCCGCGCAACAGCTTGTGCGGATCCGGCAGCTTTGCGCCTTGAAGAAAGAAAAGTGTGAGCCCTTTCGCCTGAGCGGCGAGAGAGAAGATGGCGTCGCCGGCTCGTTCATTGGGTCCGTAGCCGATCACGAAGAAATTGTAATTGTCGTACACCAGTTCCACGGCTCGCGGAATCAAACGGCGCATCTTTGCGCGCGCAGCACGAATCAACTTGCTCATCTCGGGGGTAAATTTCGCAATGAATTCGGCGAGCTGTCGTTCCGGGTCTTGCGTTGGCATTCGATCCTCACGGGGTATCCAGATCTGCGGCCGGAGTAGTATCACCAGCGTAGCGCAATCAGCGGACGGCCGCCTCGACATGGCGTACGCGCAGACCCTCGGCCGCCGGCGAGTGTCGACTTGAGAGCAAACAATTGGAGTCAATTGATTTTGCGACTCAATGTGGTGAAATTGTCATATCCAATTGGCATTAGTCTGTGCGTAAATGCTCAAGGTCTTGGCATGAAGATCGCTTTTACAAAGGGCTCGGGTACTCTGTCTGTACACCAGCATCGCCGCGGGCCGCATGCGTTCCAAGCACGCCGTGCAGGCTCCGGCGCGGGCTCAAAGGATGTTCCGATTGGAGGTCTGAGTGGCACGCGTAATTGTCGTCAAAAAGGTAAGCCGCACGGCGGCGAAAAAACCAGTTGCCAAAAAGGCCACGTCGCAGGCACGCAAACCCAGTGAGCGCGTAGCCGCGCGAGGAGTCGCTTACGCGCTGCCCGCCGCCATGACGGGCAGGGCAAGTCCCGCGAAGGCTGCGGACGGGGACAAACCGGTTTTCGCCTACATCAGCAGTCTGCCGGAGCCGCAACGCGGCATCGCCGAACGCGTCGATGCCCTGGCGGCGAAGACGCTACCGGGTTTGAAGCGCTCCGTGAAGTGGGGAATTGCGTGGTATGGAGTTGGCGACGGCTGGTGCTTCTGCTGCGGCGGTTTCGCCGGCCACGTCAAGCTCACGTTCGGGCGCGGCACCTCGCTCAAGCCCGTACCACCGGTTACGCCGGTGGGAATGGGCAAGGACTCGAGGGGCGTGGACCTCAAATCAGTGGACGACCTCGACGAACGCCAGGCTGCGTCGTGGATGAAACAAGCTACCGCCATCCCTGGCTTCGGCGGGAAGAAGCGATAAGCCCGGTGACCGCTGGCGCTGCTAATATCCGCAGAGCCCATCGTCATTGGCACCAAGCATGCAATCGGTCCTCTCTTCGTAGAGCACGTAGCGAATCGGGGCGAGTAAAAAGTTCCCGGTAGGAGTTTTCCTACGGCGCGTCGCAGGTTGAGCCCCGAAACCCTTCAAAGAATGGGCGCCGATCCTAGGTCAGATTGATTTCTGAATCTCGATTGTGACGTGCGAGAGCGCGGGGAACCGCGATAATTTCGCCCGGTAGTAGTCCGCGCTGCGCCCGTTCTGCGGACACACCGATACAATAGCTCCAAGATGGCCGGGTCCAAGGCGCCACAGATGCAGATCGGCCAGCGTGCTGCCGTCGCTCTCGATCGTTGTCCGCAGATTTTGTGCTAATCGGCTGTCAGGAATCCTATCTAACAGGATGGCGCCGGTGTCGCGAATGAGTCCATAAGACCAACTGGCGATCACGCAGGCCCCGATAATACCGGCTAACGGGTCCATCCACAGCCATCCGAATGCTCGGGCGAGCAGCAGCCCAACAATCACCAAGACTGACACCGCCGCGTCAGCCATCACGTGCACAATCGCCGCACGCATATTGTTGTCGCGCCCTGTGGCACCGTGTTCGTGGTTGTGTTCCTCGAAGACGGTCGTGTAGGTATCGGCGCCGACCTTGACCTGCGTGGTGAAGGCATGCGGCTCCGGGATCACTGCCTGTGACTCCAGAAAATCGCCGCGCGCGACTAGGGTAAATGCTTGTTGTGTGCCATCTGGACGGACCGTGGTGATGAGCGTCGATGCGGCGGCGGGCGGAGGCCCGAGAGCCGCGCGCAAGCGAAAGCGCGGCGGCACTCCTTCCTCGAACACTTCGAGGATGAGATCGCCTGAAGGGGTAGCGATTGAATGCGCCTCGTCATGTTCATGCTCGCCGCCATGGCCGTGACCGTGGTGATGGCCGCCGCTGCTTAGGAGCCACGCGCTTGCAATGTTGACGACAAGACCAACGCAGGCAATCGGAATCGCCTCAGCGAAGTGAATCTGAACGGGGGCCAGAATGCGGGTCACGGATTCGTAGCCGATCAGGATCGCGATCATGGCGAGCACGATGGCGCTGGTGAAACCAGCGAGATCGCCAAATTTGCCCGTGCCGAAGGTGAAGTTCGTATTCCCGGCATGCCTGCGCGCGTACGTGTAGGCAAGCGCCGCGAGGAGCAGCGCGCCGGCGTGGGTACTCATGTGCAGACCGTCTGCCACGAGCGCGATTGATCCAAACAAAAGACCGCCGACAATCTCGACGCACATCATCGCGCCGCATAGCCATATCACGATCCAGGTCTTGCGCTCGTTTTGCGCGTGGCCCTCACCGAGAAAAATGTGTTCATGAAACGCTGGTTCAGCGGTTGCAGGATCCATGGGCATGGCAGCACTCACTTCAAATAGGTTCGAACTACGTCGAGTAATTGCTCCGCGGCGTCGCTGTTGAGCGCACTTGGATGTTTTGCCGCATCGACGAGGTGCGAGCGCACATGATCTTCGACGACTTCCGCCATTAGACCCGCCATAGCGCCGCGCGCACCTGCGATGAGGTGCATAACCTCCTCACACCCCGCCTCTTTCTCAAGAGCGCGTTCTATGCCGTCGACCTGTCCTTTAAGTCGACGAACGCGCGCAAGCAATTTTTTCTGATCGCGAATCGTATGACTCATCGGTGGAGCATAGCATACCGCCCCTCCCTATCCTAAGTGGTGAAACCATTTGGGATATCGCGACAGGACCATGAAAAGACTAAATTAAGTCTTGGCACCGATTGGAGCTACCGTGCGATATTCGACCCAAATAAGGCCTGCATCACCATGATTTGGCGACTGCCAAAGTAGTTCTTCGTCGCTCGGGCCGAACCGACAACCGCTTAGGAGGAGGATTCGTTGTGGAGAATCCCCTCAATGCGTCTGAGCGGCCGCCGCTGCCAGCGGCGGTCCAGTAAACTCCGCTTCGATCGAGAAATCGATCAAGTCACCAACGCCCATCGTCGTACCGGGAGCAGGCACGCCATAGACGATGCCAAAATCTGAGCGCTTGAACGAACCGTGCGCGGAAAACCCTACCCGCGCCTGCGGATCCATGTTCGGCATGCCGGCATAGCCGCCGTTATAGGTCGCCAGTAGCACCGTCGGACGCGTGACGCCATGCAGCGTGAGAGTGCCGGATATCTCCATCGACTTCGCCGCCGTCATCCGGATCCCTTCAGACTTGAAGACGATCTGTGGAAACTTCGCGGTGTCGAGCATCTGTGGCCCCTTCATGATATCGAGACACATCTGCGGCGCGGCGTCCATCTCGAATGATGAAGCGTCGATGGTCGTCACCACCTTGGAGGCGGGTAGATTACGAGGGTCGAACGTCAAGTCCACGTCGAAACGGCTAAAGCGCGTCGTGTAGGTGGAGAAACCCATGTGACTGGCACGCAGCACCAAGCTGGCGTGGGATTTATCGAGTTTGTACGCTCCTGCTGGAGGTGCTGCCACTGCCACCTGCACCGCGGGCGGTCCAGCCGACTCAGTCGCTTGCGATAACCCGCTATCCAAGCCCAGAGTTGCAGCAACCAGCGCGGCGGCGAGAAGGCGCAGCAACCCGGCCCAATTTGTGCGCTATCGCGCAAATCCCGTTGTATACGGGGGTGTTGAAATGGATCTTCATTTGCGGCGTTCTCCTCGTAAATGATTGGCCAGCTAAAACATCATTTCGGCGCATTGTGATCATTAGTAGGCGGCGTTTTTTCGAAGGCTGAAAAGAAGCAGGATTGACGCACTAACAATGGCAATCCCCACGGTCATGAAACCGATCGTGACAAGTGTATGGTCCTCCCCCCTCTCGAACGCGTAGCTAGGCGCCATCATGACCGGGAACCGTCTTGAACTGAGGCCGCCCGTCATTGATGTGCACCCATGCCAGCTTGTCTTGCACCCAGATGTGCATCAGAGGTTCAATTCCCTCCGCAGCGTCCAAGGAAACTAACGTGAAGTCGACGTCGCCGACACGTAGCTCATGTCGGTAGGTAAGCGACGTTCCACATACCGAGCAGAAGCCACGTTCCACTTGGGGCGAGGATCGATGCACAGACACTTCGCCACTTAGAATCCTAAAGTCAGCCTCATTTACCGTGCCCCATGCCACGAGGGCGGAGCCCGTCGCCCGCCGGCAGCTTTCACAATGGCAAAAGCAGCAATTCCGAATGGGTCCGGTAACGGTGAAGCAAACTTTGCCGCAGAAACATTTGCCAGAGTATGTAGCTTTACCCACAGCTGCGCTCTCCTAGCACCTAACGATCAATTGGCGACAGAATCGCCGTAGGGGATGCGAGACCTAGGCGTTAGCCTACCGTAGGCCGGGAACTGCCGCTTCGCACCGGTGATTTCGCAACAGCGAACGGCCCGGGTTTGGCCGCTTGCCGCCGGCTCGCATCGGACGCGGGCACTTTGGGTCATTCGCCCCGGGACGAATCCGTCGGCCGGCGGGACGAACTCGATGGCCAACGGTAAACACCGGCATGGGCAATCGGATCTCATGGAGGAAGGCACATAGCCTCCTGCAATGAGGTCTTTTCGCATGCGTCTACTCGATAGTATTGACCGCTACCGCCCACCGCTGCCCCTCAAGGTCACAGATTCCCGTTGCTTTGCTCCAAGAATGACTGAGTGCCCGTTGCGATTCGTGTTGGGCGACGATCTGACCCGCGCCAGCGCCGAGCTGGCTTTTGCCGACGGCGCGCGTCTGGCCGGGTGCCTGGATTTGCTGCGGATGCCGGCACCGTGTCTGTGGATCGAGTGGAATGATGAAGAGCACAAGCGTGTGATTTGCGAAACAAAATCCGCTGCTGAGCCGGACCGCGAAGCGGCCGGGCGTAAAGTCGGAGTACTGCTGAACGCATCGGCAGATGGACTCAAGGCGGTTGGCAGAACTTTTTGGGCCGACGCGGCCGCGGATGAAGGCTCCGAGGTGACATTGTCACCGCTCGAGACTCATATCGATTTGCGCGGTGAATTTGCGCAGGCCCACTGCGGGCTGGATGCCTTGAACGGCGGATTCGCTGACGTCACGGACGGCGCAGATCCGGCCATGGCTTCTTTGCTGAACCATGTCCGGTTTCGCTTCGAGGAATCCTGGGCCGAGTACTATCGATCCGCCGCGGCCGACACCGTCTTCAGGCGGCACTTGATCCGCAACTCGCTGGCCGCAGTCGTCCGGGACGCGCCCTTTCTTCTCGCTTTCATGCTGTTGCTGTCGGCCAAGGACGCGACACGCAGGGTTCAAGTGTCGCGAACGGCGATAAATCGCAAGCGAGTGGCGCATGGGCGCGCGCCGCTTCTCGATCACATTGAAGTGAACGCTTGCTTGGATGCCGTCAGCGTCTCGGATCCCAGGGACGATGGCAGCGGTCGCCTGGCCCCGCGTCTGCATCATGTCCGCGGCCACTTGGTTCGCCGCGACCACCGGGTATTCTGGCGCGTTCCGCATCTGCGTGGCAGTGCCAGCCGCGGCATCGTTCACTCGCGAACCGTGTGCCTGTCGCTCACGCGAAACAGCGTCGAGGCGCGGATGTAGCTAAGGCTGTATGCGCACGCCATCCCGCGCAAAACTCACCGGACCTGCGTAGTTCTGGCGAATGGATTGCAACACGGCATCGCGCATCTCATCCGTCGCCGGCGACAGGTGGCTTAATAGGATCGCGCGCACCCCCGCCTGCTTGGCGAGCAGTCCGATGGCATGCGGCGGCGTGTGCAAGGTATAGAGAATGGCGGGAGAGCCTGGGGGATCGAGCACGACGCTGTTGAAGACCAACAGATCGCTTCCCTTGGCTGCGGTGAGCAGATTCTCGAGACCCGATGAGTCAATGTCTCCGGAGAAGGTGATGCTTCTCCCGGCGTAATCGACGCGATAGATCACCGCCGGGGCATCGCCATGGTGTCCCGAGATTGCCCTGATCGCCAGCGCCCCTTCTGTCAATAGGACATGCGGCTGGGCACTCGTGCCGGGCTGCGCGGAAATATCGTGCGCGTGGATGACGAGGGGCGCGGAGAAATCGCTGAGATACGCAAATGCGCCTTTCGGCCCAAACAGCAACTGCAGAAATCGTTTTGTCGAAGGGAAGTACGCACCCTGGGAAGCGGGCGGCGAGCCTTCCGGGCCCCAGATGTTGAAGACAATTGGAGCGGAGGAAGAGACCGCGCGCGCCTTGAATAACCCCGGCAATTCTCCCGCGTGATCGATGTGCAGGTGGGTCAGAAGCACGATGTCGACATTCGTCAATGGAGTCTGCGCTTCTCCCAGACGGGCAAAGGATCCCGGGCCGGCGTCGACGAGGATCCGTGCGTTGCCGTCGATGAGCACGAGGTAGCTGGACGACGCGCGGCCCGTTGCGCCCGGACCGCCCGAGCCGAGTACCAGCAGATCGAGCGCCGGCGCGGACTGCGCGCCGGTCGGTGTACAGCAGGCGATGAATAGCAGAGGAAGGAAGCACCGCAATCGGACGAAAGGCGTGTGCATTTTCGAATGCTCCCCGCTAACGGGCCCAGGTTCGGACAAAGTCGGGCAGATTGGGCAGCACATCGACGACAGCATGCAGTAAGACGATCAGCAGCAGGCTGCGCGTGCGTGCCCACAACGTTGCGAAGAGCAGCGCCACCGGCGAAAGCATGGCGATAGTGAACGCGACTACCTGAACCGGGTCGGTGGAGAAGCCATCGACGCCGGGCTTGCCGCGCAAGTACAACCCGGGCGCATGCGCCAGAGCGAATATCAGCGCACCGATCAAGGCCGCTCCCGCCTCGGTCTTGAGCACTGCAGCGAGTCGGGTCTGCAGGACAGCGCGAAACAGAAACTCCTCGCACAGGCCCGCCTCGATGGCCATCCAGACAAATGCGGCCGGCGCGGCCCACGCCAGCGTGATGGCGGAGGCGTGCAGCGCTGCGATCTCGCTGAGCGCCGGCGAGATCACGCACATCAGCGCGAGGATGATTGCGCTGAGCACAATCAGGGGCAGCCAGAACCCCGGGCGCTTCAGACCGCTGCTGAACAGCGGACCGAGTTTGGCGCCGAGCATCGCCAGCAGCACCGCCGGAACGCCCACATGGACCGCCAGCTTGACCGCCAGGACCAGAAGGTCTTGCTCGCGCCCCGCCGGCAGGGCGGCCCGCGTCGCGCTCATGCCCCAGCCTAGGAACACGATGGCGTAAATGACCAGGAAGCCCAGCATGCTTGCCAGCTCGATATTCGGTCGGGCCACGACGACGGGCGGAGGCGCCGCGTGACGGGTCAGGGCAACGCCAAGTGCCGGGAGCACGGCGCCAAATATTCCCAGCGACGCGGCGGGCAACGTCCAGTCCGCACCCTTCAACGCAAGATACAAGGCAGCGCTGACCCACACTACGAGATAGACACCCACAAATGCCCAGGTGCGTCGGGAAATGCGTTTCACCAGAGCTCCCCCTAAGGCAGGCCTCAATGTGAACTCATCGCGAATGGACTGACCTGCATTCACCCAAGCTCCGCGCCGGTGTCGGCTGTGAATCCGGCCGCCTCGATGCCGGCCACCGCGCAGGCCTCGTCCTGCTCCGATATGGCCCCTGTGATCCCCACCGCTCCGCCAAGGGACTTGTCCGTCGATCGAATCAGCACGCCGCCGGGAACTGGAATGATACGGCCGCCGGCAAGCGCGTTGACCGCGGATACGAAGGCGGGAGCCACCGCTGCCCGCTGCGCAATCGCGCGGCTGCCGATTCCGAGGCCCAGCGCTTCCCAGGCTTTGGCCTGCGCAATCTCGGGGCGCAGCAGGCTCGAGCCATCCTCGCGTTTGAAGGACACCAAGCATCCGTGCACATCGAGAACCGCGACGGTGAGAGGCGGCAGCCCGAGGGCTCTGCCGTGCGCCAAGGCCTTGTCGACGATGATGCTGGCTTGCCGAAGATCGATCATGGCAGCTCCTTGAGAAGGGCCTGGTGAAACGCCGCGGGATCCTGGATTTGCGGAGCATGGCCGAGATCGGGAAATTCGATCAGCTTCGCTCCTGGAATGCGTGCGGCTGCCGCCTTGGCGAGCTGCGGATAGTGTCCCAGTGACTCGCGAATTGCCGGCGGTGCGAAGTCCTTGCCGATGGCGGTGTTGTCCTTGTCGCCGATCATCAGCACCGTGGGAACCCTTATATCCTGCAACTCGTAGAAGACCGGTTGCGTGTAAATCATGTCGTAGATCAGTGCTGAGTTCCACGCGACCAGTTCCTTGCCAGGGCCGTTGTTCAATCCTGCCAACATCTGTACCCAGATCTCGTATTCGTCGCTCCAGTGTCCTGCGTAATAGGTTCCCTGCTCGTAGCGGCGGATGCCGTCGGCATTGGTTTTGAGCTCTCGCGCATACCAATCGTCCACCGAAATGGCGGGAACGCCTCTGGCCTTCCAATCCTCCAACCCGATCGGGTTGACGAGAAGCAATTGCTTGGTCTCCCCGGGATACATGAGCGCGTAACGCACCGCGATCATTCCGCCGGTCGAGTGAGCGAGCAGCCGCACCTCGCCGATTCCAAGCGATGTCAGCAGATCATGAGTGTTGCGCGCCAGCTGCTGAAACGAATACTGGTAGCGTTCAGGCTTGCTCGATTTGCAAAATCCGATCTGGTCCAGCGCGATGACGCGATAGCCGGCCGCGGCCAGCGTCGCGATGGTTCCGCGCCAGGTGGCCGCGCAGAAATTCTTGCCGTGCAACAGTGCAATGGAGAGGCCATTCGCTTGCTTGGGAAGCACATCCATGTAAGCCATGTGCATCGGCTGACGCTGCGAGGTGAAATTGAATTGGGCTACTTTGTACGGATACTCGAATCCCTGCAGCTCTGGACCGTAGGACGGCGTCGCCGCCCAGGTCGTGACGCAGAGGGTTGCGGCCAACGATGAGAGACAGCCAAACATCCGACTCTTGGAAAACATGAGCACCCCCGAGGCCTGCGATCTTAGCTACAATTCGCCCATGAAAATACCCACAGTGCTTCTGGCTTGCGCCCTCGCGCTCGCATCGAGCGCAGAGGGCGCGGAACAGCTGGGAATCGTGTCGTTCCCGGTCACCTGCGCGCCATCGGTGAGCGCACCATTCAACCGCGGCGTCGCCTTGCTGCATGACTTCTGGTACCAGGAAGCCCAGCGCCAGTTTGAACAAATCGCGACCAAGGACCCGAATTGCGCCATGGCGCACTGGGGCATCGCGATGAGTATTTACCATCAAATCTGGGAACGGCCGGCGGATGCAACCCTTGAGCATGGGCGCCGCGAAATGAAGGCGGCGAAATCGTCTCCCGCGAGGAGCGCGCGTGAGCGGGAATACATCGCGGCATTGCGCGCATTCTATGAGGCTGAGCGAAGCGACTATCAATCGCGTGTCGCGACCTATTCGGCAGCCATGGCCAAGCTGTACCAGGATTTTCCCGGCGATACCGACGCCGGTGCGTTCTATGCTTTGTCGCTGCTGGCGACGCAATCGCCCGATGACACCACCCTGGCATTGAATCACCGGGCGATGGCCGTACTCTCGCCCTTGTTTGCGACGCACCCCGATCATCCGGGAGTCGTGCACTACATCATTCATGCCTGCGACACGCCGACGCTGGCGCCCGAAGGGCTTGCCGCCGCCAGGCACTATGGGGAGATCGCCGCGTCCGGACCGCATGCGGTGCATATGCCGGGTCACATTTTCGCCCGCCTGGGGATGTGGCAGGAGGATATCGAAGTCAACGAGGCCTCGGTGGCGGCCTCGCATGCCGCAGAAGCTCACAACCTGAGCGGCGGTACGATGGATCAGTTTCACGCGAACGACTTTCTGTTGTATGCCTATCTGCAGAGCGGCCAGGACGCGAAAGCCACCGCGGTGCTGAAGATTTCCGAGGCGGCCATGAGTCGCTTTGAGAGCATGTCGGAGATGGGCGAGCACTACATGGCGGGAATGTTCCCTTATTACCGCACCGAAATGCCGATTATTTTCGATCTCGAAATGCGCGACTGGAAATCGGCGGCGGCCCTGGAACCGATCGCGGCTGCGCCCCCGGAGACTCGAACCCTGACCTACTGGGCGCGCGCCGTGGCGGCTGGGCATCTGCGCCAGGCGCAACAGGCTCGCGCCAGTGTTGCCGACTACGAATCGCTGCTCGCGCAGATCAGAATGGGCAAGAGGGCGTACCTCGCTGACTCGACCGGCGCGCGCATCGTGCATGGCGAAATGCTCGGCTGGGCCGCATTCGCAGAGGGCAATTCGGCCGAGGCGCTGAAATTCATGCGTGACAGCGCTGATCTGCAGGACAAGGTCGGTCAGGGCGAGGTCGATATACCCGCGCGCGAAATGCTCGCCGATATGCTGCTCGAGCTCAAGAAGCCGCAGGAAGCGTTGGTCGAATATACCCGGGACCTCGCCTTGAGCCCCAACCGGTTCAACGGATTGTTCAACGCCGGAATGGCCGCCGAGTTGGCAGGCGATGGTTCGCAAGCGAGAGGATATTACGCCGCGTTGCTCAAGACCACGGACAATGGGGCCGAATCGGTGCGGCCGGAACTTGAGCATGCGAAAAGCGTCATCTCATCCACCAAGCTAGCCGCAAAGTGATGCCGCCGCCATGAGGCGGCTGGAATTCAAACTCGAAGCCACCTGTTCGGGTTCCAACGCGCGCGCGGCGCGTTTCACGACACGGCACAACGAAGTTCTGACCCCCACCTTCATGCCGGTGGGAACCCACGCGGCCGTCCGCTCGCAGCGCCGCGAGGATCTTCTCGAGAGCGGCGCCCAGGTGCTGCTCGCCAACACCTACCACCTGATGCTGCGGCCCGGGCTCGAGATATTCGAGAAGTTCGCGGGCATTCACGGCTTCATGAATTGGCCGCGATCGGTATTGACGGATTCGGGCGGCTATCAAATATTCTCACTTCCCGGCAGCCGCACCTTGTGCGAAGACTATGCCGAATTTACCAGCTATGTGGACAATACCCTGGTTCGCCTGAGTCCGGAACGCAGCGTCGCAGGCGCAGCGGATGATCGGCGCCGACATCATGATGGCGCTCGATCAATGCGTACCCTCGACTGTCGAGCGTGGGATCGCGCGCGACGCGATGCAGCTGACTCATCGCTGGGCGCTTCGCAGCCTGGCGGCGCGCGGCGATTCCGAGCAAGCCCTGTTCGGCATCGTGCAAGGAGCGAGTTACCAGGATCTTCGAATCGAGAGCGCGCGCACCATCAGCGAGATGCCCTTTGACGGGTACGCCATCGGCGGTCTCGCCGTAGGCGAGAGCAGGGCGCAGCGCGAAGACTGCACCGCAACGGTAACGGAGTTTCTGCCGCGCGACCGGCCGCGCTACCTCATGGGGGTCGGCACGACCCGCGATTTGCTCGAAGCGGTGCACCGCGGGGTCGATATGTTCGACTGCATTCTGCCGACTTCTCTGGCGCGGCAGGGCGTGGCTTTCACCAGCCTGGGCAGACGCGATCTGCGACGTGCGGCCTATCGGGGTATGGAGGGTCCCATCGATCCTGCGTGCGGGTGTCATACCTGCAGAACCTATTCCATCGCATACCTGTTTCATCTGCAGCGCGTTCACGAGACCGCCGGGTGGCAGCTGCTCAGCCTGCACAATATTCATTTTTATATGCAGCTGATGCGCACCATGCGCGAGCACATACTCGCGGACACCTGGCTGCCTTTTTATCAGGCGCAGCGCAACGTACTCGACGCTCGAGACAGCTACGGAACTCCCGCCACCCATGTCACGCGGGCCGCGCAGCGCAAACTCAAATTGCGGCGCGGAAG
Source organism: uncultured Gammaproteobacteria bacterium (assembly GCA_963831765.1). Lineage (GTDB taxonomy): Bacteria > Pseudomonadota > Gammaproteobacteria > Steroidobacterales > Steroidobacteraceae > Bog-1198. The sequence continues at coordinate 1,625,361 of CAWHRH010000003.1, read as the reverse complement.
ATACGAAGTCATCGTGCGCGATGAAGTTGGCTTCATTCGCGACATGAGTTCAGGCGAGGTGATGCATCCGGGTACCGATCCGGCTCACGAGGCGTGTTCACTGTACATAGAGCAGTCGCGACTGCTTGAGCGCCTGCAATCTCCCTCGGACGAGCCCGTGGTTGTTTGGGACGTCGGTCTGGGCGCCGCCGCCAACGCCATGGCGGCCATCCTCGCGATCGAAGCACAACCCAGCATCGGCCCTCGACGTCTGGTGATGATCAGCTTCGAAAACGACCTGGATTCCTTGAAGCTCGCGCTGGATCATATGCGCTGGTTCAAACACTTGCGGCACGCGGCGCCGCGGGCGCTGTTGTCCGACAACCGCTGGACGAATGCTGCCTCGAGTATCGAGTGGGTGCTGTGGCCGGGCGACTTTGCGCTGCGCAAATTCGATGCCCCCGTGCCTGATATCATTTTCTTCGATCCATTTTCATTCAGGACCGATGGCGCGTTATGGACGCTTGCGGCGTTTCGCGAGCTCGCTGCACTGTGCTCGCAAAAGCCCGCGGAGCTCTATACCTACACCTATTCCACGAGCGTGCGCGCTGCGATGCTGGCAGCCGGATTCTATGTTGCCAAAGGCCGCGCCACCGGTCCCAAATCTGAGACCACGATCGCGTTGTCGCCGCGCGCCGCCTCAGCACCGCACCCGCACCACCTGCTGGGTCTCGAGTGGCTGTCCAAGTGGCGGCGCAGCGATGCGCAGGCGCCCTTCGGCAGCGTGGAACAAGATGATTCCTGGCGCGAGGCGGTGCTGTCGCATCCGCAGTTTCACATGCCGCCCCAAGCATGATCCGGGGAGTGTAATCGCATCAAGTTTTCAGTCACGCGTGAAGCCGTGCCGGAGGATTCGCTCCTCAAGACCTTTCGCGGCGGGGCGCACCCTGAGCGTTGGGGCCGATACGCCGATTGTTTCGAGGTCACAGTCGATCGGACCGTCACGCTGTCGGAATTCGTCTATGCCTTTTACACGTCGCCGGCATTTCGAATCGAACGCCTTCTGTTGCGTCTTCTCATCGGAGCGGCATCGACCCGGGCCGACGCCCGCGCGGTGGCGGAAGGGTCTGCAAGCCGGTTTGCAGCGTGGTATGTCGGGGAGCGCAGCGCGACTCAGCTTTTAATGTGTGATCGCTACGAACGCACACGATCCTGGTTTCGGGTGGTACCGATCGCGGGTAACCGCACGCGGCTGCATTTCGGCTCAGCCGTGGCCGCGGCGCGCGATGGCGGGAACGGTCATAAGCCGCGCGTCAAAGGATTTCGGCTGATGTTGCGGTTTCACGTGCTGTACTCGCAGGTGCTGCTGCATGCAGCCAGAGTAAGATTACAACCGCCGTGAACGCCGCCCTATCGAAACTTCAATTGATGGACATTTTGCTGTAGTGAGCCAGCATGACGGCGAACAGCAATCCAAGCCCGATGTAGTGTACAACCCTTGATTTTGTCAGATACAAAATGACTGACAGGATCAAAGGGGCGCACATTTTGGTCAAGGCGAGCGCCGCCACTGGGCCGGACAATTTCGTAATTTCGCCGGAGATAAAATAAAAACCGGCGGCAACATAGCCGACTTGGAACAGGAGGATCAGAAACCAAAACCTGCGGCGGTTCCCCGAATAGAACTCTCGCAGATCGTGGTCGGTACCGTCGGCAGGCAGACTGGACGCCGCAATTAAATAAAGCACGAATAACTCTGCAAACAGCGCAATGTAAAACAAGAAACCCCGTGTCGCGGCAAAGTTTCGCACGCCCCACAAATCGAACCACATGTAGATTGCCATACACAGGGCGTAAGTGGCGGCGAGCAGTGCAAGCGGATCCCATTTCACGGTTGATGGACTTCCCAGCAGCCGCTGAAAGCTGGTGGCAATGTCGGCGATCGCGAGTCCGATGAGTACGGCGAAGACCCCGATGGCAAATTCGAAAGCACGTATCTCAGGCGTCATTGCCGCATCCCTCCGAGCAGTATCGCTGAATTCATACAGTATAGGCCGGGCGCCGCAACTGGATGGACTCGAATGCGTCGGAACCGTAACAATCCGCCGTATGTCCGCCGGATTTCAAATCGACAAGTTGAGCGATGAGTTCGGTCAGTACACGCTGGTGCTGAAGTGCGCTGAATGCGGCCATGAGCGTCGGGCGGAACCGCGCACTCTCGGCCGGCTTTGCGGCTGGGATGCGAGGCTCGAGGACGTTGCTAGGCGCATGCGCTGCTCGAAATGCGGCAAGAAGCGCTGCACCTTGAAGGCATTTCCTCCAAAGAAGCCGCGCGGCTACACGGCGTTGCCGAGATAGGTTATTTTGCGCATACCCTCCACCTCGACCTGAATTTTATGCCGCACCCGACCAAGGCAGAGATTATCGAATTTCTTGCGCGCGAATTTCCCCAAAGCCAGTGCGTGGTGGAGGAGGTCGGCGACCGATCAGCCATCATCTCCCATCCCGTCGACCAAAATCAGCTGCGCCCCGGAGGCACGGTCTCGGGTCCCTTGCTCATGGGGGTCGCCGACGTGGCGATTTACGTCGCGGTGCTCGCCACCATCGGCATCGTGCCGCTGGCTGTCACCACCAATCTCAACATCAACTTCCTGCGCAAGCCACCCGCAGATCGCCCGATCATCGGGAAGTGCCGCCTGCTCAAGGTTGGTCGTATTTTGGCGATCGGCGAGGTCGCCTTGTATTCGGACGGCACCGAGGAAATGGTGGCGCATGCGGTCGGCACGTACTCGATACCTCCGAAGCGCTGAAGGCAGATCAGGACGGCGCCGATCAAGAACTGATCACGAATTAGCGCCGATCGCGAACGTGATTCGCCTTTCCTGCGGATCGCTGCAGCGAGCCGCACGGCACGATGCAGATTTCCGCCGAAATCCCGATATGATCCTTAAGGTTCGCGGCGAGGCGCGCAGCCCGGTCCGAATGCGCGTCCGGTGCCGTATCGGGTCGCGCTTCGACCACGATGCGAATTTCATCCAGGCGCTTCGGGCGGCTAAGCTCGATCTCAAAGTGCGGCGCCAACCCCTCGCAGCGCAGGATCAATTCCTCGATCTGCGAGGGAAAGAGGTTCACGCCGCGCACGATGAGCATGTCGTCGGAGCGGCCGCTGATCCTGGCCATGCGGCGCATCGATGTCGTGGTGCCGGGTAGCAATCGCGTCAGATCGCGCGTTCGATAGCGGATGACCGGCATGGCCTCCTTGCACAGGGAAGTGAACACCAATTCGCCCTCCTCGCCGTCGGCGAGCGGCTTGCCGCTCTCGGGGTCGACGATCTCGGGGATGAAATGATCCTCCCATATGGTCGGCCCGTCCTTCGCGCAGCCAAATTCCTGCGCCACGCCAGGACCCATCACCTCGGACAATCCGTATATGTCGCAGGCGTCGATGCCGAATGCACTTTCGATTTCGGCGCGCATGCCTTCGCCCCAGGGCTCGGCGCCAAACATGCCGATCTTCAAGGACGTGGAGCGGGGGTCGACTCCCTTGTGTCTGAATTCATCGAGAATGGCCAGCATGTAACTGGGTGTGACCATGATGATATCCGGCTCGAAGTCGCGGATCAGCTGCACCTGCTTCTCCGTCTGGCCGCCGGACATCGGAATGACCGTGCACCCGGCCGCTTCAGCGCCGTAATGCGCTCCAAGGCCTCCGGTGAAGAGGCCGTATCCGTAGGCGACATGCACCTTCATGCCGGGCCGGCCTCCCGCGGCGTGAATCGATCGCGCCACCAGAGCGCTCCACGCGGCAATGTCGTTCCGGGTGTATCCCACCACCGTGGGCTTTCCGGTGGTGCCCGATGAGGCGTGGATGCGCGCCACCTGGTCCATGGGCACGCAGAAAAAACCGAATGGATAAGCCCCCCGCAGGTCCGCCTTGGTGGTCAAGGGGAAACGCGCCAAGTCGCCGAGCGTGCGCACATCGTTGGGGTGGACGCCGGCCGCCGCGAATTTTCGCCGATAATTTTCGTTGTTCGCGTAGGCGTGATGCAGCGTCGATCGCAGGCGCTCAAGCTGCAGGGATTCCAATTCACGGCGCGTCGCGCCCAGAATCGGCTCCGCGGTCACCATATCCCCGATGCTTGAGCTCGATGCCAAGGACATCAGGAGCCTGTCCTAACTCTTGATCGAGTCGGGAATCGCTTGGATGCTGACCATGGTGAGCACATTGTAGGAAGCGACGGTTTCATCGTTCTGATTGGTGATCTCCGTATCCCACGCGACTTCGCCCCAACCCTTGTCGGCGCGCAGGCTTTTGCGTGAGCAGGTGAGACGTACCTTGATCCGGTCGCCCGGCTTCACCGGCTTCACGAAGCGCAGCTCATCGATACCATAGTTGCCGAGCACTGGACCGTAATCGGGATCCACGAATAGACCTGCCGCCGCGGAGATCAGAAAATAGCCATGCGCGACCCGGCCGCCAAACAAGGGATTGCGCGCGGCCTCCTTTTCGCTCATGTGCGCATAGAAGTTATCGCCGGTCAGCGCCGCGAACTGCTCGATGTCGTTGATGCTGACCTCGCGCTCCTTTGATTTCAATGTATCGCCCAGTTGCAGTTCGTTGAACGGGATGCGAAACGGATGCACGCCGGGATCGCGCAGCCGGCTGCCCCGCAGCCAGCGTCCGCTGACCGCGGTGAGCGTGTCGGGCGAGCCCTGAATGGCGACCCGCTGCATGTAGTGCAGCACGCCGCGGATACCGCCCATCTCCTCGCCGCCGCCGGCGCGCCCCGGACCGCCATGAGTCAGCGGCGCGAGCGGTGAACCATGTCCCGTGGAGTCTTTGCCGCATTGGCGATTCACCACGAGAATACGACCATGATAGGGCGCGAGCCCGGCGACAATCCGGTTGGCGAGGGCATCGTCGGCGGTAAACACCGACGCTGCGAGGCTTCCCGCGCCGCGCCGGGCGAGCATGATGGCCTCGGCGGTGTCGACGTACGACAGCAATGTCGCCACGGGGCCGAACGCTTCCACTTCATGAACGGCGCGCGCCGTGCGCGGATCTCGACAGCGCAGGAGAAGCGGCGCCACAAAGGCACCGCGTTCGCGATCCGCACCCTTGACGTCGAATTCGTTCAAGGAACCCGCGGCCAGATCCGACTCGCGCTGCAGTTCCGCGACCCGCGCCAATACATTGCTTCGCTGCTCCTGGCTGACCAGCGGCCCCATGCGTACGCCGTCGGCACGGGGATCACCCACCACGACATGCCGCAATGCCTCTTGTACGGCGGCGGTCACCGCTTCGATCGTCGCGGCCGGCACCAGCGCTTTGCGGATTGCCGTGCATTTCTGTCCCGCTTTCGCGGTCATTTCGCGCACAACTTCCTTGACGAAAAGATCGAACTCCGGTGTGCCCGGGACCGCGTCCAGCGCGAGAATGCTGGAATTCAAGGAATCCGTTTCGGCAATGAAGCGAACCGCGTGCCGGATGAGAGTCGGATGAACGCGCAGTTGCGCCGCGGTGTGCGCGGATCCGGTGAATGAGACCGTGTCCTGGCAGTTCAAGTGCTCGAACAAATTCCCAAGGCTGCCGCACACCAGCTGCAGCGCACCCTCCGGCAGGATCTTGGCATCGATGATGCGACGGACCACCAGTTCGGTCAGGTAAGCCGTGGAGGTCGCCGGCTTGACGATGACCGGCATGCCAGCGAGGATCGCGGGCGCGAGCTTCTCGAGCATTCCCCACACCGGGAAATTGAATGCATTGATATGCACCGCGACGCCTTCGCGGGAGACGTACAGATGTTGGCCGGCAAAGCTGCCGGTCTTGGACAGAATCTCCACATCGCCGTCGACCACGACGCGCGCGTTGGGCAGTTCGCGGGAGCCTTTGCCGGCAAAAGCAAAATACCGTGCCGATTCCGCCGTCGATGTCGATGATCGAGTCGCTCTTGGTTGCACCGGTACAGTAAGAGAGCACGTAGAACTCTTCTTTGAGCTCCGACAACCGCTTGGCGACAGATCGCAACAGGCTCGCGCGCTCATGAAAGGTCAGGGCGCGAAGTGCGGGTCCGCCGAGCTCGCGCGCGTGTTCGAGCACGGCGCCAAAATCGATCCCCGCGGAGGAGGCCTCGGCAATCACTTCGCCGGTACTGGCGTCGCGCAAGGCGACCCCGGAGCCGGTGCCGCTGCGCCAGACTCCGCACACATAACTTTGCAGATTCATATTTGGCCTGGGAGGTTCAAGTCAGCGATCGTTATTTGCCGGTGAAACGGGGCATGCGTTTTTCGCTGAATGCGGCGACGCCCTCCGCGTAGTCTGCCGACCGGCCGAGTTCGCGCTGCACATCCCGCTCGAGATCCAGCTGCTCGAGAGAGCGAGTGCTGCCAGGTGCGGCGTATGGCCGCCTTGGTCGCGGCGAGGCCCCGGGTGGGCGCGCCGGCGAAATGCTTGGCGAGCGCATCGACGGTGGCGGTCAATTCGCCATCCTCGACGCAGCTGCCAGATCATGCCCCAGGCGGCGGCCTGTTCAGCGGGCAATTTGTCGCCGAGCAAGGTGAGCCCGAGCGCGCGCGCATCACCGACCAGGCGCGGCAAGCTCCAGGTCCCGCCGCAGTCGGGAACCAATCCGAGTTTGCAAAAGGCCTGGACGAAGCTGGCGGAGCGCGCGGCGATCACGAGATCGCAGGCCAGCGCGATATTGGCGCCCGCTCCTGCCGCGACGCCGTTGACCGCCGCGATGACGGGCATGGGCAGGGCATGCAACGCGAGCACCAGGGGATTGTAGTTCTTGTCCATGGATTCGCCCGAGATCGAACGATCTGAGCGCCCGGGCACTGCGCGATCGCGCGAGATCCTGACCGGCGCAGAATCCGCGGCCCGCGCCGGTGAGGACCAGTACGCGGGCATCGCTGGCGGAGAGCCGCGCCAAGGCCTGCTGCACCTCGCCGTGCATCTGGATATTGAAGCTGTTGAGCTTGTCGGGTCGATTCAAGGTCAACCGGGCGATGCCATCGTCGACGTGAAAAGAATGGTGTCGTATGACATGTTTCCCCCGCCCTAAAGGCGTTTACTTGTGATCGTAGCTGACTTCGAGCGTGGCGGTGGTAGGCCGGGCCTGGCAGCACAAAATGAATCCCGCCTCGATCTCCCAGGGCTGCAAGGCGATGTTGTGCGTCATCACCGCGGCGCCCTCGGTGGTTCGCGCGCGGCACGTCGCGCAGATGCCGGACCGGCAGGAAAAGGGCAGCTCCAGGCCGGCTCGCTCCGCGGCCTCGAGCACCGATGAATCGCTCGGTGCCATGGGAAAGGAACGGCGCCGGCCATCCATGACGACGGTGATCGTCGCCATGACTTCCTGCGCGTGTGCGTGGCAGCTACGGCATCGGCAGCGGCGGGCATGGGCACAGGAGGCGAGTGCCGCCGCGGCAAATCGCTCGAAGCGAATCGCCGCCGCGCCATTCAGATCCTTTATTGCGCCGCGAACTTCGTCCACCATGTCGCCGGGACCGCAGATCAGGTACTCATCGGCGCTCGCGATGTCGCTCAACTGGTGTGCCAGGTCGCGAACCTTGTGGCCGTCGATGCGCCCGTTGAGCAATTCGGTCTGCTGTGGTTCGCGGCTCATCACGAAGTACAGCGCCAAACGGTCGATGTAGCGATTCTTGAGCGCGAGCGTTTCCTCGAGGAACATGGTGCGCGCAATGCTGCGGTTGCCGTAGATCAAAGTGAATCGGCTGCGCGGCTCTCGGGCGAGAATATCCGTCGCCAGTGACAAAACCGGCGTGATGCCGCTGCCGGCCGCGAAGGCCACGTAGGAAATGCGCGCGCGCAGGATCGACGTCGGTGCGAAATCGCCCCATCGGCGTGCCGACATCGAGCAGCTCGCCGGGGCGCAAATTGGCGGCGAGCTCGCCGGACATGCGGCCGCCTGTCTGCAGGCGGATTCCCAATTTGAGAACGCCTGGCGCCGGGCGCCGTCACGATGGAGTAGGTGCGGCGCTCCTCGCGATCGTCGATCATGCGGCGCACGGTGACGTACTGGCCCGCGTGGTGGGCGAATGCCTCGCGCAGCTCCGGCGGAATTTCCAGCGTCACACAGGCCGCGTCTTCCGCGATGCGCTCGACCGCGGCAACGTTGCAGCGGATGGAAATTCAGCATGGCCGGATCAGATGCATTTGAAGTATTCGAAGGGTTCGAGACAGGCGCGGCAGCGATGCAGTGCCTTGCAGGGTGTCGAACCGAACTCGCTGATGCATTTCGGTGTCGAGTCGAGTGGCAGCGCGGACAGGCCACCGGCCGATGCGAGCGCAGCACATCGCGCATGCTTGATGCCGCTCGCTCGGGCGGCACGATGCCGTAGCTTCGCAGCTTGCGCCGGCCCTCGGCCGGTGATCCAATCGCTGCTCCACGCCGGCGACAACACGGTCGTCACCGACAAATTCGCCGACGCCGGCGTCGCGCAGCGCATCTGCGACGGCACGCCGAATGACCTCCGTCGCCGGACAACCGACATAGGTCGGCGACAGACCCACCTCGAGCGCTGCCGTCGGGCTGCAATTCGACAAAACGAATCAGGCCGAGATCGACAATGCTCAAAGCAGGGATCTCCGGATCTTCGACGGAGGCCAGCGCTTGCCAAGTCAATGCCAACCGATGCGCGTCCGAAGTCGCCGAATCCGGGTATCGCGGCAGCGCGGCTCACCAGCGGGCTCCCGGATAGGCTGCGTTGCAAATACTGCATTTCCGCGAGTCAAGTAGCCGAGATGCTCGCTGTGTTGGCCGCGCTTGCCATGCCAGGAATGCGGCCGATCCAAAGGACGCTGCAACGTCGCCTCGGCCAGAATGCGCATCGATGCGCGCCGCCCACGCCGCTTGCACCTCCGACAAGCGCGGGGCGACTCCGCAGCTCCGCCATGGTGCGATCCAATTCATCCTCGGCGAACAATTCCACGGTGTAGGGCCAGAGGGCCTCGAGCGCGGAATGCACGCGCGCGTGGCTTTCCGCGGTGCCGTCGCCGAGGCGCACCAGCCAGCCGCTGCTGTAGCGCAGGTGATAGCGAACCTCCTTCACCGACTTGGCGGCGATCGCCGCCAGGCGTTCGCATCGGTCGGAGGCGGTCATGCGCTCGTACAGTTCGAGCTGGAAGGCATCGATCAGCACCTGCCGCACGATGGTCTGGCCGAAATCGCCGTTCGGCTGCTCCGCCAGGATCGGCGTTCAAGTACTCGCCCTGCTCGCGCAGAAAGGCGATGTGCATCTTCGTCGCGGCCGCGGCCCTCGACCTCGCCGGCGTAGGTCAGCAACAGCCGCGCTTGGCCGATCAGGTCGAGCGCGATGTTGGCCAGTCCCAAATCCTCCTCGAGCGCGGGCGCATGACCCACCCATTCGCCGAGTCGCTGCCCGAGCACCAGGCTCAAATCCCCGAGGCGCAGCACGTAGCGAAACAAGGCCGCCTTATCGACGGGCGCATCGGCGCTCACAGCGTCTTGACCTCATCCGGAATCTCGTAAAAAGTCGGATGACGATAGATCTTGTCGCGCGCCGGCTCGAACAGGGAGTCCGTCTCCGCCGGATCGGACGCGATGATGGCCTTCGAGGGCACCACCCAGATGCTGACGCCTTCCTGGCGTCGCGTGTAGAGATCGCGGGCGTGATCGATGGCCATGCGCGCATCGGCGGCATGCAGGCTGCCCACGTGCTTGTGATCGAGACCGCCGCGAGCACGGACGAACACTTCGTACAGAGGCCATTGGCGGTTGATCTTCCATGCGTTGCTCCTGTCCAGCTCCTAGGCCGCGGCCTCGGCGGCGCGCTGCCGCTGCTTTTCCGCATAAGCGATCGCAGCGTCGCGCACCCACGCGCCGGCAGCGTGCGCGCTGCGGCCGCGCGGCCAGACGCTCCGCATTGCACGGACCGTTGCCCTTGAGAACCTGATCGAACTCGCTCCAGTCGATCGGTCCGAATTCATGCCGCTGCTTGTCCTCATCCCAGCGCAGCTTGGGATCGGGAATCGTAAGACCCAGAAAGCGCGCCTGCGGCACCGTGAAATCGACGAATTTTTGCCGCAGTTCATCGTTCGAGAAGCGCTTGATCTTCCAGCGCTGCGATTCGCCGCTATGCGTCGAATTGGCGTCCGAGGGACCGAACATCATGAGCGCCGGCCACCACCAGCGATCGAGTGCCTCCTGCGCCATGCGCTTCTGCTCCGGCGTGCCTCGGCGACAGCTGCAGCATGAGATCAAAGCCCTGCCGCTGATGAAAACTCTCCTCGCGGCAGATACGCACCATGGCGCGCGCGTAAGGTCCGTATGAGCAGCGGCACAGCGGAATCTGATTCATGATGGCGGCGCCGTCGACCAGCCAGCCGATGGCACCCACATCCGCCCAGGTCGGTGTCGGGTAGTTGAAGATGCTCGAATACTTCGCCTTGCCGGACAGCAGTTGTTCGACGAGCTGATCGCGGCTGACGCCGAGCGTCTCGGCGGCGCTGTACAGGTACGCCCCGTGGCCGCCCTCATCCTGAACCTTGGCGATCAGGATCGCCTTGCGCTTGAGCGTGGGGGCGCGAGTGATCCAGTTTCCCTCGGGCAGCATGCCGACGATTTCGGAATGCGCATGCTGGGAAATCTGCCGGATCAAGGTATTGCGATAGCGCGCAGGCATCCAATCCTTGGGCTCGATTTTTTCCTCGGCGTCGACGCGTGCCAGGAAGCGCTGCTCGAGCGCGGCCTCATCCGCGGGCGACGCCGCGTCCGCTCCTTGCGTGTCCAAGGCTTGGGTATACATGCCTGCTCCCACCGGATTGATCCTCACCAATTCTGATACACAAAATATGGTATTGCAATGTTTTGTGTGTCATAAGGATCCGGTCGGAATTCAAGGGCGAGAAATGGCCTATAACTCTATCCAATGCGGCCGCCGACCTGGTGGCGCGCTTCCGTCGCCAACGTCCGCTTGCGCGGCGGCTCCTTGATCGTGACCTTGTTTGGCGATTCCATCATGCCGCGGGGCGGCGCCATTGCCCTGGGTGGACTGATCGCGGCTGGCGCGGCCGTTCGGGCTGAATGAGCGGCTGGTGCGCACCGCAACAGCACGTCTCAAGCAGGACGGTTGGCTCGAGGGACGCCGCGCCGGAAAACTCAGCGAATATCGTCTGTCGAAGAACGGCCGCGACCGTTTCGCCGAGGCCACTCTGCGCATCTACAGCGCCCCCGATGCAGAGTGGTCCGGGCGATGGACCGTGATCGTCGTACCGCCGATGCGGGCGGCGATCCGGCGGGACATTCGTCGAGGAACTGATCTGGCTGGGATTCGGGGAACTGTCCGCCAATGTATTCGCCCATCCGGAATTCGACTCTCGAACACTGCGCGCCCAGCGCCGCGCGGCCGGACTGCTGGCCAAGGTCGTCGCGTTCGAGGCCACATTGGCCGATGATGTTCCGGAACGCCTGATCGAACTGGGCTGGGATCTAGAGGACCTGGCGGCCAGGTATCGGCGCTTCGTCGATCGGTTCGCAAGCGTACACGCGGCTCTCCGGCGCGGCACCGATAACGATGAACAGCACTGCTTCATCGTGCGCACGTTGCTGATCCACGAGTATCGGCGCCTGCATCTGCGCGATCCGTTGCTGCCGGCGCAGTTGTTGCGGGCTGATTGGCCGGGAGCGCAGGCCGCGATCCTGTGCCGCGATATCTATGCGCGGGTGGTCGAAGCCCTCGGACGAGTACCTGTCGCGGGTCGCGGCCAGGCTCGATGGCCCCCTGCCGCCGATCGATTCATCGGTCATGAAGCGTTTCGGCGGTCTTCAGCTTGAGGCCACTGCTCCAGTGTCGTCACCACCGATTTCAGGAAGGAGTTTGCCTGGAAAGCGTCCAGTGCTCGATGATCGATGGTCAAGGTGACATAGCACATCGAGCGCACGGCAATGCTTTCATCTTCGCCCGCCTGAATGACGCAGACGCGGCGTTCCACCTTGCCGACGCCGAGAATAGCCACCTGCGGTTGATTGATGACGATGGGCGCCGCCAGCAGGCTGCCGCCGACGCCGTGATTCGAGATCGTAAAGGTTCCGCCGCGGACATCCTCGGGCGCGAGTCTGCCGGCACGCGCCGCCTCCACCAGCCGATTGAGATGACGAGCGATTTCAAACAGATCCAAATGCTGCGCGCGGTGAATCACGGGGACAATCAGGCCTTCGTTGCCGAGCGCCGTTCCCACGCCGATGTTGATGTCGCCGTGCAGCTCCAGCGCATCCTCGAGAAAGGTGGCATTGACCCGGCTGTGCTCGCGCAAGGCGTGCGCGCAGGCAGTGATGAAATAGGCCGTCAACGTCAAGCGCGCGCCGCGCGATTCAAAGTTCGCCGCGTGCAACGAGCGATGTTTGAGCACCTGCGTCAGGTCCGCCTCGAACAATGTGGTGACATGCGGTGCATTGGCCAGACTGCGCGCCATGTGTTCGGCCACGCGCCGCCGCATGGCGCTGTGCGCAATCCGAGTGCGTTCCGCGGGCACCGGCGGTTCAACGCGCGGCCACGAGGGCGGTCGCGCGGTGACATGCCGCGTCACATCCCCGGCGGTCACGCGGCCGTCGCGTCCCGTACCGTCAATGGTGCCGGGGGCAATGGCATGTTCGCGCATTAAACGGCGCACCGACGGACTCAAGCGCTTGTCACCCGGCGGCGCCGTGGCTTGCGACGACGCGGTGGCCTGCGATGATGCGGCAGCCCGCGATGAGACGGCAAGCTGTGCCGGCCCGCCAAGTGCCCCCGAAGTCTGCGATGACATTGGCTCGCCGCTCAATTGCAGCCGAGCCAGCACTTCGTCGGGACTGACCTCGGCGTTCACCGGCTTGAGGACCTCGATCAGTGTGCCGCTGGCCGGTGCGGGAATCTCCACGGTGACCTTGTCGGTCTCGAGCTCCAGCAGGGGTTCGTCCTTGACGATCGTATCTCCGACGAGTTTGCACCAACGCAGGACGGTCGCGCGGGTCCCTTCCTCGTTGGCCGGTGCCACGACGTCTGTAATGCGGCTCATCTTCAGACCTCGCACAAGTCGATGATCGTGCGGGTGATAGTTTCGACGCTGGGCAGCACGGCGTCCAGCAACGCAGGAGCGTGTGGACTCGGAACATCCGGCATGGCAAGCCGCTCGATCGGCGCATCCAGATCGAAAAAGGTTTCCTTGGCGAGGACTGCGGCGATTTCCGCGCCAAAGCCTGCGGTCATCGTGTCCTCGTGAACGATCAGGCAACGCCGCGTCTTGCGCACCGAAGCGATTGTGGCGTCCCGGTCCCAGGGTGAGAGCGTGCGCAGGTCGAGCAGATCGGCTGATTTGCCGCTGGCGTCGATCGCCTGTTCGCAGCGCTCCACCATGGCGCCCCAGCTGACCACGGTGATCGTGCCGCCCTCGCGCAACAGACTGGCCTTGCCGAACGGCACGACGAACTCATCGCCAGGGTAGGGACGACGCGCCCAGGAGCCGTCGAGCAAGGATCGATGTTCGAAAAAAATCGTGGGATCGTTGCCGCGTAACGCACTGCGCAGCAGCCCCACGGCGTCCTCCGCATTCGACGGCATGGCCAGGCGCCACCCAAGTCCATGCAGCCACTGCACCTCGTTCGACTGGCTGTGCCAGGGATCGCCGCATTTGAAAAAGCCGCCGGGGATACGTACCACCATCGGCGCCGCGAACCGATTCACGGTGCGCCAACGCATGGTGCCGCAGTCATTCAGTTGCTCGGCAGCGGGGTCTGCGTATTTGCGGAATTGAATCTCGGGTACCGGCAGAAGTCCGGCAGCCGCCATGCCGACGGCGCGGCCAATGATGCCTTCCTCGGAGAGACTGGTGTCGAACACTCGATCCGCACCGAACTTCTCTTGTAATCCCAGTGTCGCCGCGTGCACCCCACCTTTGCGGCCGACGTCTTCGCCGAAGACCAGCATCCGGGGATTGATGGCAAGCTCGTGATCGAGCGTGCGGCGCACGGCGGTCACCAGGTTGATCCGCGGTCCGTGGCTGTGAGCCTCAACAGTCCCCGGCGGCGGCACGAAGCCCGCGCCGAGCAGGCCGCCTTGCTGCTGTAAGTCGATCGAACCATCGGCCAGGGTTTCGGACAGCACATAGCGTCGCACACGGGCGGGGTCCGGCGCGGCGCGGCGTTCAACGTGGCGCAGCGCCTCCTCGACCAGTGCGCGCCCCCGGTCCATTTCCTGGTCCCATTCGCCGGCCGAGAGCGTACCGGGAACCAACTGCTCGCGCAGCTTCGCCAAGGGATCGCGCAGCTTTTCCGCGGCGATCTCGGCGGCGCTCTTGTAGGTCTGCGTGTCTTGCCCAGAATGTCCGGACAGGCGCGGCACCACGAGTCTGATCAACGCCGGGCCGCTGCCGGCCCTGACGCCGGCCACGGCGCTCGCGATCATCGCGGCGGCGGCCGTCGGGTCCGAGGTATCGCCGTCGAGAACGCGCAGTCCGCGAAAGCCCTGTAAATTTCGCGCGATGTTGCCGCCGGGGGTTTGGCGGCCAGAAGGCACGGAAATTCCGTAGCCATTGTCCTCGATGAAAAACAAAAATGGCAGCTGCTCGGTGGTGACGATGTTGAGGGCAGCCCAGAACCCATTGGTCGCGGTCGATGCCTCGCCGCCATGCGCCACGGCAATGCTGTGCCGGCACTCCTCCTCGCCGAGGATGTTCAAGCGATAGCGCAGGGACTGGGCCCAGCCCACCGCGGGCGTGTATTGCGCACCCACGCCGCCGCACGCCGGCAGCACGCACGGTCCGCTCTTCCGCGGCATGTTGAACACCACGCCAATGTCCCGGCCGTCGCTCATGCCGCCCGCGCGCATCATGGTGGAGGCGAGAGCCTCATGCAGCGGCAGTCCCAACCCCAGCAGCAGCGGTCGCGATCGGTAGTAGCTGCCCACACCGTCTTGCAGCCCGTTGAGTTGCGTGCTCAGCAACACCTGGGTGAGATCGTGGCCGCGCGCGGAGAATTGATAGAGGACCTTGCGTTCGCGCAACAGGGTCGATTCTTCGAGATCGTCAAGCGCGCGGGAAATGGCCACCTGATGCAGAATCGCCCGCCAATCGATGGCGCCGGGCGTCGGTATTGGGTGTGAATGCAAGGTGCTAACGGCCATCCACGTAAGCCTATGTCAGGCCATGGGTCAAAAACGCCAAAATACCTACAAACGTGCTACTTTTTTAGTGATAATCACTAATATTAGCCAGTTTGGAGCCTAAAACATGCAGTTCGACCGCTTTGACAGCAAGATACTTTCTGCACTGCAGCGCGATGGGCGTTTATCCGTGGTGGACCTCGCGGAGTCCATCGGGCTATCGCCCACGCCCTGTGCACGCCGCATCAAGGCGCTGGAATCGGCGGGCGCCATCGAGGGCTATGCAGCGGTGCTCAATCCCGCGCGCATTGGCCTCGCGGTACTTGCCATCGTTCAGGTGAAGCTCACCGAGCACACCGATGAAACGGTGGCGAGATTCGAAAGAGAAATCGGTCTGATGGACGAAGTCACCAAGTGCTTTGCCATGACCGGAAGTTATGATTTTATTTTGGAAGTCTACGGCAAGGACCTGGAGGCATTGAGCAATGTGGTGCTCAAGAAGCTCATACGCGTGCCCAATGTCCGCGACATGCAATCCAGCGTGGTGCTCGCGACCGTGAAGCGCAGCAACCGCATACCGCTGGGACACCTGCCGGCGTAAACCGCAGCGCGCCGCTTGCCGGTGATATGATTCCCTGTGTGCGCGATTGCGGGGAGGCAGGATGCTAAAAAGATTATTGTTGTCGTCGACCCTCGGCGCCATGGCGGCGGGCAACGCGGCAGCAGCGCAGTCGCAAGCACCCGCCTGCATATTGCCGTCAAACCCCAAGTCCATTGCCGCGGCCATCGACGCCGCCATCAGCGGGCCCGCCGACAAAGATCGTTCCTGCCTGCAGCAGTTATTCCTGCCTGAGGCGCGTCTCATCATCGTCGCCGAAGGCGCAGACGGTGCGCTGAAGTATTCGGTGCTGACGCTGGATGATTGGATAACCCGTGTGAAGGCGCGGGGCAATGCGCTGCTCGAGGAGAAGCAGGTGAAGTACAGTATCGAAGACTTCGGCGGAATAGCCCACTTGTGGAGCACGTATGTTCTGCACAGCGACGGCAAGCAGGTGGCGCGCGGCATCAACAGCATCCAGGCCGTGAAGGTCGGCGGCGGTTGGAGAGTGTCGGGCATACAGTGGCAGGCCGAATCGGCGGCGTTGCCGCTGCCCAAAGAAGTCCTGCCTTGAACCCATGAATCGCACTCACCGGGCGACTTCAGCGCTGCTCTTGCTGCTGGCGCTGATATCGACACACGCTCACGGTCAGATTGCGTCCGGCGAATCAACGGCGGTTTACGTGCGCAGTTGGACGGTGGACGGGCTGCAGGCGCCGGCGGATATCGTCATAGATCATTGGGGTGTCGCACACATCTTTGCAGCCAGTGTGCACGATGCGTTTTTCCTGCAGGGATACAACGCGGCACGCGATCGGCTCTGGCAGATCGACCTGTGGCGCAAACGCGGGCTTGGATTGTTGTCGAAATCCTTCGGTCCCGCCTATGTCGATCAAGACCGTGCCGCGCGGCTGTTTCTGTATCGAGGCAACATGGAGGGGGAGTGGGGCTCGTACGCACCGGATTCGCGAGCATGGGTGGAAGCCTTTGTCGGCGGCGTGAATGCCTACGTTGCCGAAGTGCGCAGCGGCGCCAAGCCGTTGCCGGTTCAATTCAAGCTCACCGCCAGCGAGCCGGATCAGTGGATGGCGGAGGATGTGCTGCGCATCCGAAGCCATGCGTTGGTGTCGAATGTCACCTCGGAAGTCGCACGGGCGCGCGTCGTCTGCGCGGCAGGAGTCGGCGCGGACCGGCTGCGCCGCAAGATCGAACCGGTAGGTCACAAGGTGTCGGTCCCCAAGGGATTGAATCCCTGCGATGTGCCGGCCGATGTGCTGAAGGACTATGTGCTGGCGACGAAACCGGTGGCCTTTGATGCGCTTGCCGGCAAGGAACAGGCGCCGGGATCCCGTCAACGCCAATTGGCCGAGCTGATCGCGGGGCAGGCCGCGGAAGGCTCAAACAATTGGGTGATTGCGCCATCACGCACGCAAACCGGCCGGCCGATTCTTGCGAACGATCCGCACCGGCAACTCGGCGTGCCGTCGCTGCGTTACGTCGTGGGCTTGAGCGCGCCGGGCCTCGACATCATCGGGGCCGGTGAACCGGCATTGCCGGGAATCGCCATTGGACACAACGATGACATTGCATTCGGAATAACGATCTTCGCGATCGATCAAGAGGACCTCTATGTTTATGAGCTGAAGAATGATGATCCGGGAAGCTACCGCTACGGGTCCGGCTGGGAGCCAATGAAAGCGGTCCGTGAGACGATCGAAGTCAAAGGCGGCGCGGCGCGCGACGTGGTGCTGCAATTCACGCGTCACGGACCGGTCCTGGCCGCCGATCCCGTCAGTCATCGGGCATTTGCCCTGCGCACGGCATGGAATGAACCCGGCGTTGCGGGGTACTTCGGCTCATCGCGACTGCTCGAGGCAAAAAATTGGAATGATTTCAAGACGGCCAGCAATGCCTGGGGTGCCCCGCCGCTGAATCTGGTCTATGCCGACACCCGCGGAAACATCGGCTGGGCCGCGTCAGGCCGTGCGCCTTTGCGCAGGAATTGGGACGGCCTCCTGCCCGTGCCCGGCGATGGCCGCTACGAATGGACCGGCTTTCACGGCAGGGACGTGTTGCCATCCAGCTTCAATCCGGCACAAGGATTCTTTGCCACCGCCAATGAGATGAACCTGCCCGCGGGTTATCCCAACGAGCAGAATAAAATTGCCTTCGAGTGGACCGATCGCTCGCGCATCGATCGGATTACTGAATTGCTGCGCGCCAATACGCACTCGAGCCTCGCCGATTCAATGGCGATTCAGACCGACGCGGTCAGCACGCAATCGCGGCGCGCCGTGGCGCTGCTCGCATCGCTTTCCTCCGCGGACGCCGAGGTCGCTACCGCGCTGGCCCTTCTGACGGCATGGAATCATGACGAAAGTGCATCCAGCGCTCCCGCTGCAATCTACGAAGTGTGGGCGACGCAGCAGCTGGGGAAGGCGACGGTGGCCCGGGCCACGCCCGACGCGGCGCGCAAGCTGGTCGGCGACGGCCATCTGGAGGCGGTGATCAATTATCTCGAGCATCCCGATGGCGCGCTTGGCGCCGATCCCACCGCGGTACGCAGCGCCATCCTGCTGGAAAGCCTGAAGGCCGCGCTCGAGGAGCTGAAGGAGCGGTTGGGCGCCGACATGACGAAGTGGAGTTGGGGCCGGCTGCATCACGTGACTTTCGAACCGGCGGTGGCGGTGCTGGCCGATCCGCAGCTTCGTGCTCAGATGTCGCTCGGTCCATTGCAAGTGCCCGGTTCGGCGTCGACGCCGCGTGCGCAAACCTACCGCGCCGCCGATTTCGCGGTGATCGCCGGTGCTTCGGTGCGCATGGTGTTGGATGTGGGTGCCTGGGACAATTCAGTGTTTATCAACACGCCGGGCCAATCTGACGATCCCATGAGCGCACACTACCGCGATCTTTTCCCGCTGTGGGCGCAGGGCAGCTACGTGCCGCTGCGGTTCAGTCGCGCTGCGGTTGATCGCGACGCCGAGGAACTCATTCATCTCACCGGCCGCTGAGCATCCAAATGAAAAAGCTCAAACACGAGTCGGAATTGTTCAAGGCGGCGCTGCTGGCCGGCGTCAAATATGCCGAGGGACGAAAGGCCGTGGAATTCGAAGCCACCGATTCGGCCAGCCTCAAGGCGCTGTATGTCTATCGTCTATTGGTTCACGACAAGGTGATTGCGCCAATGCCCGAAGATCAGGTTAGCGAGAAAACTATCAGGCACCGGCTCGCCACCTGGTACGCCCATCAATTGCCCAAGGGCCATCCGCTGACGGAATGACCGCCTAGAACTTCGTCCGGGTGTTGCTCCATACCACTTGGGCGACGCCGAACAATGCCAGGATGGCGCCATACAGAGTCCAATGAGGGTCCCCGACCATAAATCCCACCCGAAAGGCCAAATTAAGGCCCTGCAGCATCCACACCGTGCCCATGAGCACCATCACCACGCCGATCAAGCTACTGACAACCCGCATCACCTTATTGAATACCAGCCACATAGCGCCCCCCAAGTAGTAGTCAGGTGTAAAGATATGTCGCGGGCAGGCCGAGGCGGACACAGGATTGAACCGGCGGGCTTGCGGGCAGCACGATGCGGTTCGATGAGGCGCCGGCGAATCGAACGAGCCAGCGCTCATGGCGATGCAAACCGAAGCGCTCGGTCAGGCCGAGGCGCTCGCGTATCCAGTCGGGAATCAGTTCCACTGCTGCGCGCACCAGCATGGGTTGCAGCCACGCCAAGGGGGTCGGAAAAGCGGTCGTGTCGCGCATGATCCTCAGGAACTCGAATACCACGGGTGATGCATCCAACACCGTTCGCATGGACGCGAACAGCGATTGCATCTCCGGCACCGACTGCGGCGCGCCGAGCGCGCCGTACAGGGCCGCAATGGGCGCGCCTTCACGGTAAAAATCATTGAAGCCCTTCGTGCTCAGAGGATCCACATACCGGCTATACGCTTCTGCAAAGCAATGAGCGGCAGTCGCGTGTACCCACTTGAGCAGGCTCGGATCGCTGGCCGAATAGCTTTCGCCCGCGGCGGTCTTGCCGCGGATCCCGCCATGCATTTGTACGATGCGCGCGATCATGGGTTCGGCCACGCTGCGGGCGCCATACACCGTCACCATCGCCGCGAGCCCGGTGCGCTGCAATCGGCGCAGGGGATTCGTGCGGAAGGATGAATGCTCCCAGACCCCTGCGCGAACGGCCGGTTCCGACAGTTCCAGGATGACCGCGGCGGTTCCACCGACGAACAGGGAAATCGGATTCTTCCAAATGCGCCACGACGTTGAACTCGGCGGCAGCAGCGCGCTTTCGTGCAAGGGTCGAACGAAATCGCCCTGGGAGCCGTAAAAAAAAGTTTGCAGGTTGTCGTCGAGATGGCGTTGCAAAGCGCCGGGCAGGTGAATTGCGGAAGGCACGGTCAGGCGCTCATCGGGCCGAGAGCGCCCGATCCGGGCGCGCTGAACCCCAACCGCGCGAAATGTTCGTTGCGTGTCTTTTCAATGACGCCACACCCTGTCAGTACGTCCGCTTTCGCGCAGCTATTTGCTTTGCAATACAAAGTACCATGGAACACAATGTGAAATTAAGGGCAATCGAACCAGGAAATTATAGTGGGCCATCAGAACACAACGCGGCGCGCATGTCAGTCGCAACACACACGCTCTGCATTGCTGTCGATGTTGGCCGGCATTTTTTCACTGCACGCCGTGCCGGTTCGCGCCGGCATCGATCATGTGGTCACCAAGGACACGAGCGGAATCTACGATCTGGGGGTGCAGGACGCTGTGCCGGTCGTGCTGGCCCTGTCGGCGGCCGGTTGCGCCCTATGGCTGGGAACGGAGGATCGACTCGGCAAGACTTGCTGGGAATCCGGCGAGTCGGCTGTGGCCAGCGCCTTGGCGGCGGAGGGGCTGCAGTGGATAACTGGGCGGCGCTCACCCTCTCAAACCAGCGACCCGGGTCAATGGTTCGCCGGGGGCAAAGGCAGTTTTCCGAGCACGCACGTCTCGGTCACCACCGCAGTCGTTACGCCGGTCATCTATCAATACTTTCCCGACAACCCGTGGGTGGCCGCGCTGGGCGTCCTGCCTGCCTACGAGATGATCGCGCGTGTGAAGGCGCAGGAGCATTGGCAGACCGACGTGATCGCCGGCGCGGCTCTGGGGTTTGCGATCGGCGCGTACGAGGCGCATCGCAACAATCCATTTGTCTTCATGCTGCTGCCCGGCGGGGCCTACCTGGGAATTCATCGGTCCTTTTGATTCGCGGCGCCTGCGCGTTGATCGCGGCGCACGCGAGGCGCGCGCGCTTAACTAGGGAGTCGTGCCGACCGTCAGCACCACAAATGAATCCGGCTTGATCGAGGGCCGTGGGCGCGGTTGCGCCTCGGTGGCGGGAGGCGCCGGTCCGAATTCCGCAGTGACGAGATAGACCTTGCCGCTTGCGCCATCGAGCGCCATGGTGCGCGCGCCGAGTTGCGTGGCAACCGTGGCGAGCACCGAATAATGGTCGGCCGAATCCTGACGGACCACGGTCAGATTTCCTTCACCATTTGAGCTGTACACCAGCCCGCGTTTTGCATCGTAGGCAGCGGCGTCGGGATGCTCGCCGATCGGTACCCGTGCGACCTGCTTGCCGCTCAAGGAATCCGTCACCGCCATGACCTTGCCATCGCAAACTGAAAATAGCCGATGATGGATGTTGTCGATGGCAAGTCCCGAGGGGCTGTCGCACCCCGGCAGCGGCCAGGTCGCTTTGACGGCGAGCTTGCGGCTGTCGATCACCGACAATTGCCCCGGATCGGTTTCAATGTTCACAAATATCTGGCCATTACCATCGTCGGCCGCGAACTCCGGCTTGCCGGGCACCGCAATCGTCGCCAGCACGCCCAAGCTTGCCGCATCCAGCACGGTGACGTCCTTGCTCGCGCCATTGAACGTAAACACATGCTTGCCGGCCGGTTCGTACAGAATCGCATCCGGGTTGCCCGCGGAGACTTTCACTTCCTGAATGACTTTGAGGGTATCAAGGTCGAATACGGTCACCGAATTCGCGCGTCCATCGCTGGTGTAGCCACGCTTCAAAGCAGGGGCCAATGCGATGCCATGCACGCCCAGCGTGTCTGGAATGGAGCCGATGAGT
The DNA here is from genome assembly GCA_963831765.1 of uncultured Gammaproteobacteria bacterium. Classification (GTDB taxonomy): domain Bacteria; phylum Pseudomonadota; class Gammaproteobacteria; order Steroidobacterales; family Steroidobacteraceae; genus Bog-1198. The sequence goes on along the minus strand of CAWHRH010000003.1, from coordinate 1,603,516 downwards.
TTTCCCGACTCGGTGCTGATCACATCGACGTGCGTCGCGCGGCTGATGAACAGCCGGCCCTGGCCCGGATCGACCGTGAGATAATCCCATCCCCCCGCGCCGCCAATTTGCCAGCGCTGCAGTACCTGAATTTTGGGATCGGCCGATGCCGCGCCGGCGGGCAAAACTACGATCAGTCCTGAGAACAGGGTCAGCGCAATCCAAAACGCCCAGCGGGAATAATTCGAACGCATGAACCCACCCTCATGTAACTTTGCGGGACAAAGCATTCTAAACGCGCACTCGCGTCCGAACCTTAAGAATCGTTCGGCCTTTCGGCGTAACTAAAAGCCCCTTCCTTCAAACTCCGGTGCTTTGCATCGCAAACCACATTCATATATGGTATACCACGAAAAGAATATGAAGCGGTTTAACGCTCGAACGCACTGATTTGGGCGAGCAATGGGAGTCAATGCATGGGGCCAGCCTTGGCGAGCGCGTTCCCGCAGTCGCGGGAGAGTGCGCCCGCGCCAATTGTGCAACCCGCCCCCCAACAGCAGCTGCTGATCCTGCAAATCACATCAATCGAGGTACATCAATCGAGGGAGGTGCATACAACTCAGCTGGCGAGAGTGGATACCTAGAACGATTTGACTACACGAGCTATGAGGAGCACACGATGCTTAATCTAAGACTGGCAAGGCCCATGCTGATCGCGCTTGCAGCATGTGCCGCGAATTTTGTCGTTCAGGGCACCGCCTTGGCCGACGACGCGCAGGAGAACAAGGCGCTGAAGGAGCAGATGCGCCAGATGATGCAGCGCATGGACGCCATGCAGAGGCAACTCGACCAGATGAATCAGAAGGCCTTGGCGCCCCCGCCCCCGCCTCCGCCCGTGGTGGTCGCACCGCCGCCGCCGCCGGCGCCGGTCGCCAAAGCCGCGAAGCCTGAAGAGCCGAAGTTCGATGCCTTTATCAAAGGATTCTATGGAACCTTGGACGTATCCGTCGATGGCACCACCAAGGGCATGGACGGAATGGTCGCGTATCACTATGGCGACCCCGTCAACGGGGTCTATCCCACCACCGGCGTGAAAGGTACGCCGTATGGACCGGTCAATTGGCAGCCGTCGATTGCCGCCAATGCGGCCACCCTGGGCTGGCGGGGCAGCCATGCGATCCCTGGTCTCGAGGATACGAAGTTCGTCATCCAGATCGAAGCAACTGCCTCATTGACCGACTCGCCGGGTCTGCAGACCGGCTATACCCAGCAGTCGTACGGTGTGCGGGGCGGGATCGGTTCGGGCACGACCTTTCTTGGCTTCGCCAGCCCCAGCTGGGGCTCGCTGAAGGTCGGTCACGGTTCGACACCGTACCAGAATTCAAGCAGGCGGCTGGACCCCTTCGCCGGCATGGTCGGCGATATGCCGACCATCATGGCTAATAGCGGAGGCGACAACCGCGTCGAGTTCAACGCCTCGATGGATCACGCGATCTGGTACGAATCGCCGAAATTTGGCGGATTCAGTTTTGACGCGTTTTTCTCTCCCGGACAGAATCGTACCGCGGACGCCAACCTGAGCCTGGCGGGTGGCTCGTCCAATTGCAGCGGCGGCAATCAGCCCGGCAGCGGCAACCTGCCGCTCGCCTGCGATGACGGCGGTTTCGACAATGCGTACAGCGTGGACCTGAAGTTCGAATTCGAGCACCTGTACCTGATGGCGGCGTACGAACTGCACAAGCATGTCAATCGCAACAGCGATGGCATCGGATCCAATGCTCCCGTCTATGGCAACTGGCTCGGTGAAGGTGACCCCTCCGCCGGGGCAGGCGGGCCCGATTCACAGTACCTGAACTGGGATCAGTACAATTTCATTGCAAGTGCGTACGGCGCAACCGGTTCCTGCACAACGGCGCCCAGTTCAGGCACGTATTACTGCGTCAATGCGACCCCGGAGTTTGTCGGCGACATCGGCGACGAGGCGGCATTCCACGTCGGTGGGCAGTATGCGTTCGATTTTGGCCTGACGGTGAACGCCATGTTCGAACGCATGACGCGCAAGATTCCCGCCGCGCTGGAATATCAGAACGAGCGGCAGCGCAATGGCTACTGGCTTGCGTTGACCCAGACTCTCGGCGCAAAGGACAACTTGAACCTGGGTTGGGCACATGCCGGAAGCACACCGGGAGACCCGGGCGGGCAGCATAACTACAACCCGAACAGCACGGACAATACGGCCGACATGATCACGTTCGCCTACAAGCACAGCTTCGACAAGCAACTGTACTGGTATGCCGACATTGCCGAAACCATCAACCACGGCAATGCGCACTACGACCTGGGCGCCGGTAGCCATGGCGTCAAGACCGACTGCCATGATGGCACCACCTCGCCCATCATCGACTACACCAGTGCCGGTAATACGACCTGGGGCGGCTGCAAGCCCAAGGCGATTTCGGTGGGCGTAAACTACAAGTTCTGAGGTATCGCCGTAGAACTCAAGGGTCGCTGCGAGCTTTGGTCAGGACTCGCCGCGACGCAGGACCAGGGATACCCTGGTCCTGCGCTCGGCGTCTCATCGGGTCAAATGAGGAATTATCCTGCGCCTCTGCGGTCGTATGCTGAGGCGCAATTGGGGAAGGATCTATGGCTCATGTGACACGAAGGTTTTTCTTGTTGTCATCTGCGGCATTGTCGGTTGGATGCGCGGTTCGCGCGCCGGCGGATGCGACGGCGCCAGGCGCGCAGAACGTTCGCCAGCCCGTCCCAGGTCAATCGTGGCGCTATGCGAAGAGTGACATTTTCACGCGCAAGGTCGTCGACGAACAGCTGGATCGGGTCGCGACCGTCGATCGTGCCGTCGAAATAAGCTCAAGCTACCAGGAACCCGCCAAGGCTGCGAAGCAGGGATGGGGCGCCGCCGAATTGCAGAAGTTAACCGGTCATCAAAACATCCCCGCAGGGTCACTCCCGAGCGAGATACAGGATCCCTGGGGCATGGTGGCGGTGGATCCGCATTGGAGCCAAGTCCAAGTGTATGAGACGCCGATTCCGCTGTGGCCGACGGTGCTGGAGCCCGGCTGGATGACTCGGATCAGCACCGATTACAAAACGCCTGCCGACCAGGCGGCGCGACCCTGGGACCAGACCATGAAGGCGCAGGCCTGGGAGACGGTGACCGTGCCGGCCGGCCAGTTCAAGGCACTGCGCTTTACCAACGCGATTAGGTTCAAGCACAGCGATTTTTCACGAACGGACTCCCAAAGGCAGGAAACGATTTGGTTCGCACCCGAAGTGGGCAGGTGGGTCGCGCGCGAAAGCCGGGGGACTTACTATCTGGCCGATTCGACCATCGTAACGCCCTATAATGAGAACGGCTTCCGCTGGGAGCTTCTGGAGTGGTCATAGCGGCGGGCTCAGCCTAGAATCCAGCGCATGAAGGGCGACGGGACGCTGCGAGGTGGGCTGTGAGCGATTTTCGGCAGGCGCTGGCGGAAATCAACGCCATCCGCACGCAAGTCGCGCGCGATACTCAATTTCGGGGCTATGGTCCGGTAACGATCGCGGCGAGCGGTCTTCTGGCATTGCTGGTGGCCGCCTCACAGAGCCTGCTGAACAGGGACGGCAGCGATTTTCTGAGTTTTCTGGCGGTCTGGGTTGCAACCGCTGCGATTTCCATTGCGCTCACCGCCACCGAGACCATTCGGCGCGCCCGGCGCGTTCATAGCGGCTTGGCCAACGAAATGCTTCAGGCCGCGGTGGAACAGTTCCTGCCCGCGTTGATCGTTGGGTTGCTGCTGACAGCGGTGATGCTGTGGTCCGCGCCGCGCGAACTGTGGATGTTGCCCGGCCTGTGGCAACTGTTGTTCAGTTTGGGGGTATTCGCCTCGTGCCGCTTTCTGCCGCGTCAGACCATGCTGGTTGGCATCTGGTACCTGATCGCCGGATTGACCTGCCTGGCGGTGCAAAGCGGTACGAAGAGCTTTTCCCCTTGGACCATGGGTATCCCGTTCGGAGTCGGCCAATTGTTGGTCGCCGGAGTTTTGCATTACGGATTTGAGGAATCGAATGAAGAACCGTAGCGGCAAATCGCAGAACGCTTCCCGATTCGCCTATGACGGCCTCAATCGGGTGATTCATGAACGCGCGCGCCTGAGCGTTCTCACCTCGCTGCTCACGCACCCCAAAGGACTCTTGTTCAGTGAACTCAAGGAACTGTGCGCGTTGACCGACGGCAATTTAAATCGACATTTGTTGGTTCTGGAGGAGGCGCGACTGGTGAGCGTAACGAAGACGTTGGGCGGATCCCGCCCGCAGACCCACTGCCGCATCACCGCATTGGGCCGGCGGCGTTACCTGGAGTATCTGGCAGTGCTCGAGCAAGTGGTCCTGGATGGCGCCGTCGCACTCAATCCAGACAGGCTCCCCGACGACGATCCCGCCAACGCATAAACTTTAGATCGCAGCGGCAAAACTACAGCGCCATGAGCGCGGCTCCGCTCGAGACCAGAACGGCCCCCAATCCCACTTTCCAGGTCAGCCGCTCACCCAAAAAACAGACGGCGAGAATCACCACGATGACCACGCTCAGTTTATCGATCGGGGCCACCCGGGATGCCGGGCCGGACTGCAGGGCGCGGTAATAACAAAGCCACGACAATCCCGTCGCCACTCCCGACAGAATCAAAAAGACCATTCCCCGGGGCGCCAGGCCGGCTGGATTTTGCCATTCGCTGCGCGCGCTGATGATCATGGCGCTGATCCCCAGAACAACGATCGTGCGCAGGAAAGTCGCCAGATCGGAATTGATCTCGGAGACCCCGAGCTTCCCAAAAATAGCGGTCAGCGCGGCAAACAGCGCCGACAGCGCGGCATAGGCTTTCCAGTCGAGATTCAAGGAAGTCAGGCGGTCGCGGCGAATATCGGTTTGGTCGGCACTTCGCAGACGACCGAATTGCCGCCGTTGGCGCCGCGTGTGACCGACAGCCTGCCGCCGATGGCGCTGGCGCGAAAGCGCATGGTCCTCATCCCCAGGCCCGAACTGGCGCTGGCCGCGATCACCCCCTGGCCGTCATCGACGACGGAAAGCCTCAGATCACCCGGCCGCGCCGCGAGTTCGATATCGATGCTCTTGGCCCCGGAATGCTTCAGAGCGTTTTGCACCGCTTCCTGAGCGATTCTGTACAGATGGTTGCGCATTTTGAGTTCGACGTTCGGCGGCGTCTCGTGACGGCTTCGAAAGCGCACCCGCGTGCCGCTCAGCGAGCTGCGCTGCGCAAGCGCCTCGAGGGCGGCGTCCAGGTTGCCATCGGAGTTCGTCAGGGGCGAGAGGCCCTGCACGATTCGATGCGCATCCTGTATGCAGCTCGTGGCGAGCAGGGCCAGCTGGTCGAGATCGACGGAAATGGCATCCCGCTCCTTTTGCGCGCGATTCGCCAGGGCGCGCACCGAGAGCGCGAGGCCGGTCAGCTCCTGGCCCAACCCATCGTGCATCTCCTGGGCGATCCGGCGCTGCTCGCCGCCAATCGCATCCATCAGCGCCTGACCGAACGCACGACGCTCGGTGACATCGATGGCGAACACCAGTTCCCCGGGCAAGCCGCCGCAGTCGATCGACTGGGTCCACACTTCGACCTCGAGCACGCGTCCGTCCTTGGTGACGTGCTGCGTTTCGAACGGTTCCGGGGCGAGATCAAAGGTGGCGCCGGTGTCCCGCAGCGGCGGCAGCACGGTCCTCGTCGTCGAGCCGGCCAGCAAATCCACCGTGCGCGACATTAACTCGTCGCGGGTCCAACCGTATTGGCGCACCGCCGCGTCATTGACCAGAAGAAAGCGCAAGCTGCCCGGATCGTGCACCCACAGCGGCTGCGGGCTGCCATTGAAGATTTGTGCGTAGCGCTGCTCCGCACGCAGCACTTCGAGGCTTGCCGTGTCGCGCTCTCCGAGCAGCGCGGTGATGATGAGGCTGACGCCTGCGAGTCCGCCGACGAAGGACCAGATAAGGACCAGGCCTCCGAGCGGTTCGTATCGGCCAAACAGTCCGATGCCGAAGATCACGCTGCTGGCCGCGACCGTCGAGACAGCGAAGGATGCACCGGCGGCGGCGACCAGCCCGAAGCGGACCGCGCTGATCACGACGAGGAACAGCGAAGACACCATGACCAACGGCCTGAGGGTGTCTGCCGTTGCCGCGAGAATTGCGACGCAGAGGATGAACAAACCGAGCAGAAATAATGCACTCTCGCGCCAGTGCTGCACGAGACGATCGAAGCTCCGGCGGTTGTAGGCCATCAGGGGCGGGCCGACCAGAAATGCGCCGGAGGCAGCATTGTTCCACCATCGAACCCAATTGATGGGACTGCTTGCGAACGATGTCGAGCCGGAGAAGTAGAACCCAATGAGGCCGAATGTCGGTGCCAACGTCATGCCGATGGCTACCGCGAGAAGAAACACCGGTACATCCTTGGCTCGCGAAAAACTCTCGTCGAACCCGCCGCGCTCCAAGAGCCGGACCGCCACCCAGGTGCCGCTCGCGAGGCCGGTTCCAACGCCAATGGAGGCGAGAATGGGTTGACCAAAGCACAAATCGATTGCGAGGCCGGCTGCAAAAACCGCCGGCCACATGCCGCGTCCCCAGCGATAAGTCAACGCCAACGCAAAGCCGCTCGGCAGCAGCGGCACGGCCAACCGGCCGCCAAGGTGCGGCAGCGCAAATGCGACCGCCCCGGCCAGGAAAACGGCTGCAAATACGATCAGGAGGCGAACAGTCTTGGGATTGATTTTGCCGCGACTCTGTTCGGGCATCGGTTTGCCTTTGATCAGTTGATGATCAAGCATCGCCATCCATTGGGGCTAAAACTCCTTGTTGCCTGCCCGCGCACAATCCTGCGCCAGTCTAGCGCGGCTGCGCGCGATTTCTAGCCCTTGTTGCGTTCCAGCGGGGCATCAGCTCGATTATTGCTTCGCAACATCCCGGTCGCAGCGGCGATGCAGCCACCGCCGGCGTTCGACACAACAGCACGGGACATCGCACAGCTAGCAGGCGGCCTGGCGATTGTTTGACTCAATGTTTGCGCAGGCGACGTGACTTATTATTTGCAAGCAGCGAGGATCGCGCGCCTGCTTGAGCCGCGGCGGAGAACTAATGATGTATGCCTTGACATAAAGCGCGCGCGTGTCGCCATCAAGAGACGTCGATCACGGTTTCCTTCCGCGCGCTTCGTCACTATCTTGAGCAGCCGTTATCGTTCTTGGAAAACAAACTATGGCAACGCGGGTCAATACGCCATTAGCTGGTGAAATCTGGCACCTGAGCATCGAGGACCTGTTTGCACCGGTCCAGGAAGCGCAGCGCTTGGGCGGCGATGGACCCTTCGTGATCAGTCTCAGCGTTTCGACGGCGCCGATCAACGTTCCCAAGAAACCGTTTGATTGTTGCCCGGAAGCGCACATCTACCAGATCCAAGTGAACGAAGATGGACGCACGCGCTACCGGCTACGACTGGGCCCATTTGTTTTCGAAGACGACGCCGACGCGGTCCTGCGGGAGGTTCGCGAGATATATCCCGCCGCGCTGACCGCAACGGCCTGTGCGCTCGATGTGCGCACCATCGAATCCATGCAAGCCAAGGTCGATTCGAAGAAACCCCAATCACGCAAGCCCGCCAAGGTGGTCGCGGAGAGAACCGCTGCGGATCGAGCGTCTGCTGAAATCGCCGCCGCTGAGAAAGCGGTTGCCGACAGCATCGCTGCCGAACGAGCCGCGCAGAAGCTGGCCGCGGAAAGACTCGCGGCGGAACGAGCTGCCGCAGAACGAGCCGCCGCCGCCGCTGAACGAGCCGCGCAACAGCTGGCTGCGGAGCGCGCCGCTGCTGAACGAGCCCTGCAAAAATTAGCCGCGGAAAGAGCGGCTGCCGAAAGAGCGGCTGCCGAGAGAGCGGCTGCCGAAAGGGAGGCGCGAAGACTGGCAGCTGAACGAGCCGCCGCCGAGAAATTGGCGGCCGAAAGAGCGGCTGCCGAACGAGCGGCACAAAAACTGGCCGCGGAAAAACTCGCCGCGGAGAGAGCGGCTGCTGAGAGAGCGGCTGCCGAAAGAGCCGCCGCCGAGCGGGCGGCTGCGGAACGCGCCGCCGCCGAAAGAGCGGCGCAGAAACTGGCCGCGGAAAGGGCGGCCGCTGAAAGATTGGCCGCGGAGCGAGCGGCTGCCGAGCGAGCTGCGCAAAAGCTTGCCGCGGAGAAACTGGCCGCAGAACGGGCGGCCGCTGAAAGAGCCGCTGCCGAACGCGCTGCCGCGGAACGCGCCGCGCAAAGATTGGCGGCGGAGAAGGCGGCTGCTGAAAGGGCGGCTGCCGAAAGAGCCGCTGCCGAACGCGCCGCCGCTGAGCGTGCCGCTGCCGAACGCGCCGCCGCTGAGCGTGCTGCTGCCGAGCGTGCTGCTGCCGAGCGTGCGGCTGCGGAGCGTGCTGCGCAAAAACTCGCCGCGGAAAAATTGGCGGCAGAGAAGGCTGCCGCTGAGCGTGCGGCTGCTGAAAAAGTGATTGCGGAAAAGGCGGCGCAGAAACTGGCTGCGGAACGAGCGGCGGCCGAGAAAATGGCTGCCGAGAAGGCCGCTGCGGCAAAAGCAGCTGCCGAAAGAGCCGAACAAAAGCGGGCAGCCGAGAAACTGGTCGCGGAAGTCTCCATAGATATTGGACCGGCGGCTCCCCAGGCCGCGCCGATGCTCACCGAGGTGGTTGCGCGCATATTGAAAACCAAGTCGCGTACTGCCGCCGACGCGGCAACTCCTGCTCCCCTGCTGACCGAGATGGTGAAACCGGGGCGCAAAGGCCGCGTGCCGAAGGTTGCGGCGGCGCCGGTCGCCGGCGAATTCGCCACGCGGGTGATCGTGGTGCCGGCACCGAAGGAAACCGATCAGAAGGCCGCAAATTCGAAGCCCGCGGCATCCGCACGGCCCGCGAGCACAGTTCCCGTTCTTTCGCAGCCGGCAGTCCTTTCACAGCCGGCGGTTCTGGCAGCGATGCAGCCCACGATTGTCGCGACAGCGTCCGTGCCCGCCGCGCGCGAGGTCAAGCAGCTGAACGAACCGTTGCCGGATCTTGAATCCACCCAAACTGTTCGCGCCTTGACGCCGCCGGAGCTGGAAGACCAAGAATCATCGCGGTGGTTCGTCATTCAGCTGGCCCTCGCCGATCACGCGTTCGATCCTGAAGCCGTGCCGAACCTGGATATATTCAGCGAATACCGCTTGTATTCGGTGGCGGGAGTGGATCAAGGCCGAACTGTGCACGCCTTGCGCTTGGGCTTTTTCACGGAAGAAATTGCCGCCGTTATGGTCGCAAGCTACCTGGGAGCACACTACAACAAGCCGACCATCAGGCGGGTAAGCGTCGCGGAACGCGAGCGATTTGCCCATCAGCGCGTCGAAGCGCGCAAGGATGTGGGCGAGACGGGCACGCATGCGGTCATCGAGATAACGGACGAGTTGGTCGCCCGACGAAAACGGATTGCGGCCGCCGCTTTGTCTGAAACCGGGACCTTCCGCACCGGTCAGACCGGCCTTTTCCCTTCCCGCTAACGCAGTCCCCTGAATCATAGTGTCCGCCGCGTCTGTCCGCGGACACTGTCCGCGGCCATTCCCCGGCGGTCACCATGAGAAATCACCCGCAAATACCGGCGCGCCGCGCGAGTTTAGGGCTTGGCACGGCTCTTGCTCTGATCTTGAGTGTTCTTGAGTCATCACTGCTGATTCACCAGGAGAGAAACATGAACACTCGCATCTCGTCGAAACTCGCCGCGTTCGCTATTGCGCTCATGATGAACACCTTGCTCATCGGTGGTGTGAGCTACCTGTTCAGTAGGCAGGTCAGTCAGGCAGCAACGGTAGTTGCGCACGTAGCCTGGGCTTGACGTTAATATTGCTTTCACTCGAGTTGCGGAGCAATAAACGTCATGAATAGCTTGCGGATCCTGGCTTCCTTGTTGCCGGCGCTGGTCCTTGCGCCTTGTGGCGCGATTGCGAGCCCGTCCGCGCAGTTCACGATGGCGCAGGCGCTTCACTATCCCTTCGCCACGGAGCTTGCCTCGGCTGAACAGGCCGATGCCATTGCCTGGGTGAACAGCATCGACGGCGTGCGCAACATATGGGTGGCGCGTGGTCCCGCCTTCAGGCCGGTCCAGATTACGCGCTACTCGGAAGATGACGGACAGGAGATTACGCAACTGACGTTCTCGCCGGACGGTACGCGTTTGGTGTTCGTGCTGGGCGGCGATCACGACGCGAATTGGCCCGCGGAGGGGAATCTCGCGCCGGATCCGGCTTCCTCGACGCAACAACCGGTCACCGCGATCTGGTCCCTGCCCGCGAACGGCGGAGCGCCGGTAAAGATCGACGAGGGGGACGCACCGGTGATTTCCTCCCGCGGAGTGCTTGCATACCTTAAGGATGATCACGTCTGGAGCGCGCCCCTCGAAGGGGGTAAGCCGGAACGCCTGTTTTTCGATCGCGGCAAGGACAGCGATTTGCGCTGGTCGCCGGATGGCGGCCGACTCGCGTTTGTTTCCGGCCGCGGGGATCACTCATTCATCGGAATTTTCTCCGCCAAAGATGCGCCGATAGTTTTTCTTGCCCCCTCCACGGGTAAAGATATCTCGCCGCGCTGGTCGCCCGACGGCACGCGGGTCGTGTTCGCCCGGACGGCAGGTGACGGGGGCCCGCCGCGCCCGGTGTTGACTGAAACGCCCGACCCCTGGTCGATCTGGGTTGCTTCGGTCAACGAGGGTACCGGTCACGTCGTGTGGCGGAGCCCGGGCACCGTTGCCGGTTCATTTCCCGATGTGGCCGGAGAAGCCAATCTGAATTGGGTGGCCGGTGACCGTATCGTATTCCTGGCCTATCTTGATGACTGGCCGCATTTGTATTCGATATCAGCCGGCGGCGGCAACCCGATATTGCTCACGCCTGGTGCTTACATGGTGGAGCATGTCGTTGCGAGCCGCGATCGCCGCTTCATGATTTATGACGCCAATTCGGGCGCGACCGCCGGCGACGACGATCGCCGCCATCTATTCCGGGTTGCCGTGGATCGTGCAGGATCCGTGGCGCTGACCTCGGGAGACACCTTGGAGTGGGCCCCGGTGGCCGCTGCCGGCGACCGGGTCGCGTTCGTTGGCGCAGGCGCGCAGCAGCCGCCGTCCATCGAGTTGGTCGGGCTTGACGGATCGCGCCGCGTGTCGCTGGCCGGCACCGCTTCCGCGGAGTTTCCGCGGGCAAGGTTGGCTATCCCTAAACAAGTCATGTTTCAGGCGGTAGACGGCACACGAATCCATGGTCAGCTGTTCGACGGCGGCGGTGCAATACCCTCGGCGCGTAAGGCCGGTGTCATATTCGTGCATGGCGGTCCGCCGCGACAGATGCTGCTGGGCTGGCACTACATGGGCGGCTACAGCAACGCTTACGCGGTCAATCAGTATCTGGCCGCGCACGGCTTTGTCGTACTCTCGGTGAACTATCGGCTGGGCATTGGCTACGGCCGCGCATTTCATCATCCGGCGCACGCCGGGTACGCGGGCGCCGCCGAATATCAGGACGTCGTGGCGGGCGCACACTACCTGCAATCGCTGGCGAGTGTGGATGGCAAGCGCATCGGCATTTGGGGCGGTTCGTATGGCGGCTACCTGACGGCGCTCGCGCTCGCGCGCAACTCTGATCTCTTCAAGGCAGGAGTCGATCTCTACGGCGTTCACGATTGGTCGCGACTCCTGGATGAGATCACCGGTAAACCGGTGACACGATTCGAGCAGGGCGACCGGGAAGAAGCGCTGAAGGTGGCCTGGACCTCATCGCCGGTGGCGCAAATGGACGGCTGGAAGTCGCGGGTTCTTCTGATCCACGGCGACGATGATCGCAATGTCCAGTTTCAGCAAACGATTGATCTGGCGCGCCGGCTCGAGGCGCACGGCGTTCCGTATGAGGAACTGATCGTTCCCAACGAGATTCACGGCTTCTTGCGCCACGCCTCCGTGCTCAAAGCGGACGAGGCCGCGGCCGATTTTCTGGCGCGTGCCCTAGCCGTTCCTGCCGACTGAGCCGCCCGGGTCGCGGGACCCTGAGCGTCTGCGCCGTTCGACGAATGGGAAAATGCGCATCGATCTCTGCCGCGGCGTGCGGCGCTCGGGTGCAGCCTCAGTGAATTCCGCGCGCAACGCGACGCTCGGCGGGGGAGCTGCAGCGCCTTGCTGCGCCAATCTGGCGGCATGCAATTCCCGCTCAAGCATCTCGCGGCTCCGCTCTGCGGCTCGCAGTGCCCGCCAGCCAAGATATTCCGCCGCGAGATAGGCGATCGACAGCCCCAGTCCACCTGCCAGCATCGCAATCAGGACATCATCCAAATCCATGGCGGTATTTTACCGCGGACCACGCGTTCAGTAAAATTCGCCCAGTCTCCGGGTCGTCCAGTCTCCGGCGCCATGTCCATTCTGCGGTCCGTTGCCTATTCCGCGGCACGCAACTTCGCGACCTGCGCGGCAGTGAGCTGTGATCCCTTCGCGCCATAACGCGCGGTAACATAGTTCGCCACGCTGGCGATCTCAGCGTCCGAATAGGTGCTGCCGAATGCGGGCATGTTTTCGGCATCGTAAGGCCGATGCCGATGGCCGCCGCCAAGGATCACCTGCGCCACATTGTTGGCTGTCGGATCATTGATTGAACGCGTGCCGGTCAGCGTTGCAAAGGGAATGACAGGGCTGACTCCCGTCCAGCCGTGGCATCCGGCACAAGCCCCTTCGTACACTTCCTTGCCGCGCGCGTGCGCAGTGTCGAGCCCCGCAGTTTGCGGGGCCGCTGCGGTATCCACTTTCGGTTCAGGCAAATCGGCGGTGGCCACACCCGGCACCGAACGCAAATAGGACACCATGGCTCCGACGTCACCGGGTGTGAGGTAACTCAAGCTCGCATCCACCGCCTCACCCATGGGACCCGACGCAGTGCCGCGTCCATCCGCGTGACCCATCGATAGATAATGGGCAAGATCCGCATCGCTCCAAGCACCGACGCCGCTGTTGCGATCCGGCGTGATGTTGTACGCACGCCAACCCGCCTGCACTGCGCCGGTGAATTTTTGCCGGTTGTTCAAGGCAAAGAAGAGATTTCGCGGTGTATGGCATTCGCCGCAATGTCCCATCGCCTCCACCAGGTAGGCTCCCCGATTCCACTGCGCGCTGCGCTCGATGTGCGGCGCGAAGCGCTTGTCGGGATTGAACAGAGCCGACCAGACCGTCATCAAACTGCGTTGATTGAAGGGAAATACCAGTGTGTTCTGCGGCGCCGGCGAGTGCACGGGCGGGAGGGTGAAAAGGTATGCCTTGATCGCCAGTGCATCGGCGTCGGACATGTAGGTGTAACTGGCGTACGGCATGGCCGGGTACAGCTTGGTGTCGCCGCGGCCGATACCCCTGTGCACGGCGTCGAGGAAATCGGCATTCGTGTACTTGCCGATGCCGGTTTCCGCATCCGGGGTGATGTTGGTCGAGTAGATCGTGCCGAACGGCAGCACGAATGGGCGTCCGCCCGCGAAGGGCGCACCGCCGTCGGCGGTGTGGCAGACCATGCAATCCGCTGCGCGTGTCAGATACTTGCCGCGCTCGACCACGCTTGCGGATCTGAGTTCGGCAGGCACGCCGGTGGGATCCTGTTCGTGGTACTCCGCCAGCGTCACGCGTTTGCCGCCCGCGAAGTCGGTTGGACCCGGACCCAGCACGATATAGGCGAATACGACGACGCCTAAGCCGACGATCACCGCGAGGCCCCACAAGATGGGATGGGCTGCGCGCCCGCTTTGTGTGGAATTGTTCATGCGACACCAGTTGTTGGAAACGGGAGCATATGGATGCGCTTGCCGGTGGCGGCGAATATCGCATTGGCGACCGCCGGCCCGATCGGCGCCACGCCGGGTTCGCCCACACCGGTCGGCGGCGCCGTCGACGGCACGATGTGCACTTCGACCTTGGGCATTTCGTTCATGCGCAGCACCCGATAGCTGTTGAAATTGTCCTGTTCGATGCGGCCATCCTTCAAGGTGATCGCCCCGTACAGCACGGCGCCCAGACCGAAGCCGATGCCGCCTTCCATCTGCGCCGCGATGATGTCCGGATTGATGGGCGTTCCGCAGTCGACCGCGCACACCACCCGGTCGACCTTGACATGACCCGCCTGCATCCACGCTGACCTCGGCGACCTGCGCAACGAAGGTCTTGAAGGCTTCGGCGACGGCAATGCCGCGCCCCTTGCCCTTGGGCATGGGACCGCTGTTCCAACCCGCCTTTTCGGCCGCCAGTTCGAGCACCGCCTTCATGCGCGGTTCATGCTCGAGCAGCTTGCGGCGGAACGCGAACGGATCCTCGCCCGCGGCGTGCGCCACCTCGTCGATGAAGGCCTCCACCGCAAAAGTCGTGTGCGAGCTGCCGACCACGCGCCACCACAGCACCGGCACGCCGGTCTTGGTCGTCGCCAGATCGACCGCGATGTTGGGAATCGCGTAGGCGATATTCGCCGCGCCTTCGACCGAGGTGGCATCGATTCCGTTCTTGATCACCGCCGCAAATGTCGTACCGGCCATGATGGACTGCCCGACGATGACATGCTGCCAACCGGTCAGTTGGCCTTGCGCATTCAAGCCTGCTTCGAGCTTGTGGAAGTACATGGGCCGGTACAAGCCGCCGTGCATGATCATCCTCGCGGGTCCACTGCAACTTGATCGGCGTGCCATCAGCGCCGTATGCCTTGGCGATCGAGACCGCCTCGACGATGTAGTCGGAACCCGGATTGGCGCGCCGGCCGAAGCTGCCGCCGGCATACAGGGTGTGAATGCTGACTTGCTGCGGGCTTCAGGCCCGCGGTGTGCGCGGCATTCATCTGATCGATGGTCTGAAACTGATCGCCCGCCCAGATCTCGCAGCTGTTGGCATCCAGCTTGACCACCGCATCGAGCGGTTCCATCGGCGCGTGCGCGAGGTAGGGAAACTCGTAGCTCGCCGAAATCTTATGGACCGCATCGCCGATGGCTCGCTTGGCATCGCCTTCCTTGCGGGCGGAGAGGGCGGGTTGATCGGCCACGCGCCGGTATTCCTCCATCAACGCGGTCGAGCTGCGCTTCTCGGCCTTCGACTCGTCCCACTCAACCGTGAGGGCGTCCCGGCCTTGCTTCGCTGCCCAAAAGCTCTTCGCAATCACGGCGACGCCGCGCGGCACCTGCACCACCTTGACCACGCCCGGCACCGCCGCAGCTGCGGCAGCATCGAAGGATTTGACCGTCGCGCCGAATAGCGGCGGCCGCTTGAGCAGCGCCACCAGCATGCCGGGCAACACCACATCCAAGGTGAATTGCGCGGTGCCATCGGTTTTCGACGCCGCGTCGACGCGCGGCGGGCGGTTGCCGATCAGCTTGAAATCTTTTGGGGTCCTTGAATGCGACGGTCTCGGGTACCGGCAAGGCCGCGGCGGTTTTGACCAGCGAACCGTATGACGCCTGACGTTTGCTGGCGGCGTGGTAGACGACGCCTTTCTGTGTGGTCAGTTCGGTGGCCGGCACATGCCATTCCTTGGCGGCCGCGGCGAGCAGCATGGCGCGCGCCTTGGCCCCTGCTTCGCGCAGCTGAGCCCAGGAATTGGCCATGGCTGAGCTGCCGCCTGTCCCCTGAATCGTGCCGAAGACAAGATTGGCGTAGCGTTTCGCGTCGGCGGGCGCGCTCTCGACGCGCACCAGCGCCCAATCCGCGTCGAGTTCCTCCGCCACGATGGTGGCGATGCCGGTGTAGGAGCCCTGGCCCATTTCCAGGTGCTTGGAGATGACCGTCACGCTGTTGTCGGAGCCGATCCGCAGGAAGGCATTGGGCGCAAAGGGCGCGGCGCCGGGGGCCGCCGCGGCGAGCGCGGCCGCCCGCCGGGACGTGCCCGCCCAGTCGAATCCGAGGGTCAGTGCCGCCGCGGACGCAGTGCCCGCGTTCTTGAGAAAGTCGCGGCGTGTGGGTAACGGGGAACGGAACGTTTGTGTTTTCATAGGATTAAGCCTTGGCGGCCCCCGCCGCTGAATGAATCGCGGCGCGGATGCGGGAATAGGTCGCACATCGGCAGATATTGCCGCTCATCGCGCCATCGATGTCGGCGTCACTGGGCGACGGGTTTTTTTCCAGCAGCGCCGTCGCGGACATGATTTGGCCGGATTGGCAATAACCGCATTGCGGTACTTGCAGTTCGATCCAGGCAGACTGCACCGCTTTGGCTTGCTTGCTCTGCAAGCCCTCGATGGTCGTGACCTCGCGGCCTGCCACTGATGACAGCGGCATGACGCAGGATCGAACCGCCTGGCCATCCAGATGCACGGTGCAGGCGCCGCACAGTGCCATGCCGCAGCCAAACTTGGTGCCGTGCAGGCCCGCGACTTCGCGCAACGCCCACAGCAACGGCATGGTGGGATCGGCGTCAAGGGTGGTGGATTTGCCGTTGAGCGTAAACGTTGTCGACATGGTGAACTCCGCTGGATTGCGAACCAATTCTAAGGCCGGGCGGCGCGAATACAAAGGCGTATACAATCCTCGCATGTCCGACGAGACTTGGCATACCTTAAGCCAGTACTTGGACCAGGCGCTCGATCTGTCCGAGTCAGAGCGCGCGATTTGGCTGCGTAAATTTCGCGAGGAGAATCCCTCGCTGACGGCAAAATTGCTGCACCTCCTGGAGGCGCGGTCACAGCCGGGATATTCCGAATTTCTCGAAGGTCCGCCGCCCGTTTCCATCGAAGCCGCGAGCATCCCTTCCTTGGTGGGCCGGCGCGTCGGGGCCTATGTCATCGAGGCCGAGATCGGTCGCGGCGGCATGGGCAGCGTGTGGCGGGCGCGGCGGGACGATGGCCGCTACGAGGGATTTGTCGCCGTCAAATTCGTGCATGTCGCATGGATGGAGCGGCCGGGAGACGAACGTTTCCGGGTCGAGGGCAAGCTGCTCGGGAAGCTCGATCATCCCAATATCGGGCGGCTGCTCGATGCCGGCATGCTCGATGATGCTCAGCCTTACCTGGTGCTCGAGTACGTCGAGGGCGAACCCATCGACGGCTATTGCAAGGGCCACGACCTGAAAGTTGAGGCCCGTGTTCGATTGTTTCTCGATGTTCTCGCGGCGGTGGGCCATGCGCACAGCCACCTCATCGTGCACCGCGACTTAAAGCCGGCGAATATCCTGATCACGCACGAAGGGTCGGTCAAGCTCCTGGATTTTGGTATCGCCAAGCTGCTTGATGCGCACGACGTGTCGGTTGCCGTCACGCAATCAAGGTTGGCACCGCTGACGCCTCAATACGCCGCTCCCGAACAACTGCTCGGCCAACCGGTGACCACCGCGACCGACATCTACGCGCTTGGCCTCGTGCTATACGTCTGCCTGACGGGGCGCCATCCGGTGCCGGCGCGCACGCGTTCGAGCGCAGACCTGGTGCGGTCGATCGTGACCGAAGATCCGCCGCGTCCCTCCGACGTTGCCACGGGCGACGGGGTGGACCCGGGGGCACTCGAGGGCGATCTGGATAACATCATCGGCAAGGCGCTCAAAAAGAATCCGTCTGAGCGCTACGCTTCCGCGGGCGCGTTCGCCGATGATCTGACGCGCTATCTCAACCACCAGCCGGTCAGCGCCCGCGCGGATACTCTGCCCTATCGCATTGCAAAGTTTGCGCGCCGCCATCGCGGCGGGGTCATCGCCGGGATACTGGTTGCGATCGCGCTGATTGCCGTCGGCATAGTTGCCTTGATCAATCTCTTTGAGGCGCGCGCGCAGCGCGACCTCGCGCAATTCGAGGCCACGCACGTAGGTGCCCAGAGCGAACTGACGGAGTTCCTGCTCGGCGATAGCCTGAGTCAGGCGCCGCGCGAGGTCGTCGCGCAACGACTCGGGCGCGCCCGAGAGCTCATTCACCGCCGCTTCGCCGATGAGCCTCAAATTCAGGCGGAACTTCTCATCGGGCTCTCCGGGCGCTACATCGATGCGCGCGACATGAAAGGCGGCGGCGATGTCATGAAAGAAGCCGAGGCCATCAGCCGGCGCCTGAATGATCCGTCGCTGAACGCAGATATCGCCTGCGGCAAGGCGCAGGACGCCGTGGAAACCGGAAATCTGGCGGCGGCGCACGAACAGGAGAAGATCGGTCTTGCCAACCTGCAGCGCCTCACGCTGGTGCCGCCCGACATGATTGCCGAATGCGCCATGGCCACCGCGTACATTGCCGAGCGCGAAGGCAATTACGGCCGGGCCACGGGTGCCATGAGCGACGCCATGAAGACTCTGCGGCAGGCGCATCTTGAGCGTACCTCGCGGTACACGAGCATCGCGCACGAATACGCCCGCTCGTTGACGCTCGCCGGTCACTATCGAGAAGCCTGGATCGCAGAGCAGTCGGTCATGGCCATTGCCAAAGACGTCGGACGCGACGATAGCGATGCGTACTACGCCATGGTCAACGTCGCCAGCACGGCGCTCATCGCCGGCGGCGAGCCCAAGAAGGCCCTCGAATTGCTGGACACGACGATCGAGAGCGCGCGCAAGGTTTCCGCCAACGCCGAATTGCCGTTCTACCTGGAGGCATCGAGACTGATCGCGCAGTCATCGGAAGGCGTGCCGGGCATTGAAGAGCATGGCTTGATGCAGGCTGCCGATCAGGCCGAAAAGCAGGGCCTGGCCTCAGCTGTGGCGAGCTATCGCATTGCGGCCATTCGCGCCGCACTGGATCGCGGTGATCTCGCCGCGGCGGAAGCGGATTGGGCGAGGATCAGTGGGCTGGAGGCCAAATATATTGCAGACCCGGCGTGGCAGCGTGATGCGAAACGGCTGTTGATGGCGCATGCTCGGCTGAATCTGGCGAAGCAAGAACTGACCGACGCGGCCGATGAAGTGGCAAGAGCGGCCGCGCTGGACTCCGCAGGCCAACAAGCCAGCGATCCTGAGTGGGAGCGTATTTTGGAATTGAGAGCCGAGATCGAACTGGCGCAGCGCGCGTATGCAGCCGCCGACGCCGATGCGCAAGCAGCCGTGACGCGGGCCCGTCTCGAGGCCGTCGATCCGAACTCCTCGGCGTGGGTCGGCGAAGCGCTGATGGTGCGCGCGCGGTGCGAAGCGGCGATGGGAAATAAGCCGGCCGCTGCTGCGAGTGCGCGGGAAGCGCGGCCGCATCTTGAACAGAATCTGGATCCGTCCGATCCCCTACTGGCACAGGAGAAATCCCTCGAGGCGGGCGGAACGTGACCGCAGTCGAAGTACGCACTGTACGGCGCGCCGACTACCTGGCGTGGAAAGACTTGTGGGATGGGTACAACGCATTCTATGGGCGCGAGGGTCCGACGGCGTTGGCGCCGGAAATCACGCAGATGACCTGGTTGCGGTTCTTTGATTCGTACGAGCCGATGCATGCACTGGTCGCGGAGACATCGAGCGGGATCTTGGGATTTGCGCATTTTCTTTATCATCGCAGCACGATTCAGCTCGGTCCGACCTGTTATCTTCAGGACTTGTTCAGCGTCGAGGCGGCGCGCGGCAGAGGCGTGGGGCGTGCACTCATCCACGCCGTTTACGCTCACGCGAGATCCTCCGGAGCGCCCGGCGTTTATTGGTTGACCCATGAGTCCAACGCGGCTGCGAGGAGGCTCTACGACAAGGTCGCGCTGCGATCCGGCTTCATCGAATATACGAAGGACGTCTGAGCTCGAACGCCACGCGATAAACGCAGACCGTGCGCAGTTGAAATGCGATACTGCGGCTCATGAACGCAGCGGCCGCGCAGCCGGAACCCTACAAGCGCCCGACCATTTGGCAACTGGCCGCACCGTCGATCACGGCCAATCTCATGTTCTCGTTGGTCGCGATGATCCAGACGAAGTTCGTGGGCGGATTGGGCGCATCCGCGGTGGCATCGGTCGGCGCCGGCCAGCGCGTGTTCTTCGCGCTGCAGGCGCTGTTGATGGCGATCGGCGTCGGAACCACCGCCTTGGTTGCGCGCTCCTGGGGCGCAGGTCAGCAGGAAGAGGCCAGCCGCATCACTTCCTCGTCGCTCATGCTGGGCGGCTTGGTGGGATTGTTGTTGATGATTTTCGGCATGACCTTCTCGCACCAAATTGCCGAGGTCTTCGGGTTGGACGAGCCCACTGCCCAATTGGCGTCGCGCAACATTTTTTGGTTGGCGGCGTTCGTCATTGGATTCGCCATCGATATCATCCTCTCCAGTGCGCTGCGCGCCGCCGGCAATGCCTGGACTCCGCTGCTGTTCGGTCTGGCAGTGAACCTGGTGAACCTTCCGCTGCTCTATGCTTTTATATTCGGAAAATTCGGGGCGCCGCGCATGGGCGCGGCAGGCGCGCCGTTTGCGGGCGGATTGTCGTTCCTGCTGTGCGGCGCGGTGTTGGTGTCGCTATGGATGCGCCAAAAGCTGTCCCTCAAGTTCCATCCCGGCCATCTATTCGAGAAGATGCGCTATCAACGTCTGCTGCACATCGGCTATCCCGTGGCGCTCGAACAATTGGTGCTGCAGTTCGGTTTCTTTTTATTCATGTCTCTGATAGGGCGCTACTACGGCACCGAGGCGTTCGCGGCCTACAACGTCGGCGTCAACATGCTGAACGCGGCGATGGTGGTTGGGAGCGGATTCTCGATCGCCGGCGCAACCTTGGTCGGCCAGCACTTGGGTGCGGGCGACATGGAAGGCGCGGCCCGCAGCGGTTGGCGCGCGTGCAGCATGGCGGTTGCCGCCATGTCCCTGATCGGCTTCCTTACCGCCATCAATGCGACGGTTCTGGCGCGGTTTTTTCTGGGATCCGATGAAATAGCGGTCCAAAGAACCATCGAATTTACCTACATCATGGCGGCGATGCTGCCGCTGCTGGGCGTCGACATGGCAATCGGAGGATCGCTGCGCGGCGCCGGCGACACGCGCTTTCCGCTCATGACCTCGTTTCTCGGGCTGATCGGGATGCGCTGCGTGTTGGCCGCGACATTTGCCTGGTTTCACTTGCCGGTGATTTGGGTGTATAGCTCCATTATTGGCGACTACATGCTCAAGGGGTCCCTGCTCATCTGGCGCTTCAGATCAGGTCGCTGGAAACACGCGCTGGCGAAACGCCTTTTCGCGGCTTGAAAGTGTTCGTCAGGCGGGGCAGAACTGGTTATGCGAGGTAGTTCTGGTTATGCGAAGTAAAGAAGTGCATTTGATTGAACGTCCGCAGGGACTGCCCAGCACAGCTCAATTCCGGATCGTGGAAGCCGAGTTACCCGAACCCACCGACGGTCAGGTGCTGGTCGAGAACATCTATATGTCCGTCGACCCGGCCATGCGCCCGCGGCTGGCGGCGCAAACGCCGCTCAATGAAGCCATGATGGGCGGCACCATTGGTAGAGTGCTCAGTTCCCGCCATGCGGCCTTTAAGGAAGGCGATTATGTCGAGTCGATGTGCGGATTCCGGGAGTATTTCCTCTCCGACGGCAAGGGCATCTCCAAGCTCGACGCTGATGGCATGCCGCTGGTTGCCTACATGAGCGTATTGGGGCTGACCGGCCTCACCGCGTATGGCGGTTTGCTGGTCATCGGAGCGCTCAAGGATGGGGAGAACGTGTTCGTGTCGGCGGCCGCGGGCGCCGTGGGAAGCGTGGCGGCGCAGATCGCCAAGATCAAGGGCTGCTACGTGATCGGCAGCGCGGGCTCGGACGAGAAGTGCCGTTGGTTGAAAGAGGATCTGGGGCTCGATGCCGCCATCAATTACAAGCAGGGCGAGCTTCGCCACGCACTCAAGGCGGCGGCGCCCAAAGGCATTGATGTGTACTTCGAGAACGTCGGCGGTGAACACTTGAATGCGGCGCTGCCGCGTATGAATGCGTTGGGACGCATCGCGGTTTGCGGGATGATTTCCGCCTACAACAATTTTGGCGCCGTCTCCGAGGGGGTGACGACGCTCTCGAACATGATCTATAACCGGATCACGATGCGGGGGTTCGTCGTTTATGAATTCGAATCGAAGCGCGCGCAGTTCCTGAAGGATATGAAGGGCTGGATCAAGGACGGGCGCATCAAATACCGCACCACCATCCAGCAGGGCATCGAGCGGGCGCCGTCCGCCTTGATCGGTCTGTTCACCGGCGCCAACACGGGAAAGATGGTGGTGCAGCTCGCCAGGGAGTAGCGCCTAGGGCGCCACGAATCCGACGCGCCTGTGCGAGCCGTCGCAGTAGGGCTTGTTGGCCGATTGCCCGCAGCGACAGAGCGCTTCGTCGGTTGAGCGTTTCACCGTGCGCCCGGTGCCCGAGCAGATTTCCATATTGCCGCGTATTCGCAAGGGCCCATTGGGCTGCGACTTTATTTTCAACGGACCATCGCGCGACTCAAGGGCAGGTGCGTCGACGGTCGGCGGCTCTCCGGAGGCGGTGAAGGGCAGGTCGCGGTGCGAGTTATCGCAGAACGGTTTGTTCTTTGACGCTCCGCAGCGGCACAGCGTTGCGCGATAGCCGATTGCTTTCTCGTCAAGAACGATCTGCGCGCGAAATGCCAGCGGCCCATTTTCGCGAATGTAGATCAGATTGATTGGCGGCGCCTGTTCATCGGGTTGGCCGTCATGGCGTTCATACTGAATCGCGCCCGACGGGCAATTGTGCGCCACTGCAGCCACTGCTTCGACACTGTCGGCCGCCGGGGCGATCCAAGGACCCTTGACGTTCGCACGATACACCTGCGGTTGCCACAGGACGCAGAAGCGGGAATGTATGCAGCGTCGCGCCTCGAATCGGACAGTGACGCCGCTCGAATCCGCAATCTCGATCGATGCGTCCGACGCTGCTGATTTGTCGTCGCTCACGTCACTTCCCTACGAACACGGACTTCGGAATCAGGCAGTGCACGCCCTTGCGGATGTCGACGACCTGGGACACGCGGCAATCGCCCACGATGGAGGTGAGAGACGGCGCGCGAAGTATTTTTGCGAAGCCCGGCGATCGGTTCCATTTGGGTTCCCTTGGTTGGCGGAGAACAGCCATTTTGGCACACCGAACTCGAGGAGCGTAGGGCCGGGAGACTGGATGGTAGATACCATCCACTAAACTGTAATCGACGTCAGATGAGCCCTTGAGGATTCAATTTGGCCAAGGCCCAGATCAGGGTTTCCGCGGAAAACGGTTTGACGATAAAAGCAACGCAGCCGACTGCCATGGCGCGCGCTCTGACCGGCGCATTGTCGTTCGCGGTCATGAATATTGTGGGGATGGTGAAGCCGGCGTCGGCAAGTTTTTGTGCCAATTCAATGCCGCAAGACTCGCCAAGTTGGATATCGACGATGAGGCCGATTGCTTTGCTACTCGCAGCAGCATCAAGGAACTCTTTCGCCGAGACGTAGAGTTCCACGCCATAGCCGAGGCTCGCCAGCAACCGGCTTAGGCCTCCGAGGATTGGCAGGCTATCGTCAATTACCGCAATTACGTTGCGTGTTGTCATGAGTGGGTGGTTCCGAATGTAGGTCGAACGGCTCTGAGGCTCGGTGTGCCATGGGCTCGAGCGCCGTCTTGAGGGCGGGTTTCTGGTGGGCGCCTTTATATGTGCGAACCCGCATCCAGGTCTTGCTATCCTGTGCCAAGGCGTTGTCGCCGCAGGCCAGCCGTAACCGCAGAGCACGAAAACCGTGAATGGGGTTCATACCAAGCGTATCGGAACACTCCCAACTGCGACGGGTACCCTTGCCCGGCTGGCCTACGCACGCGCGCAGCGGGCCGGCATTGACCTGAAACCGCTGCTGAAGAAAGCGGGCTTGACCGAACAACAGATGAAAGACAGCCGCGTTCGGCTGGCCGTCAACCATCAGATCCAATTCTTGAATGTCGCCGCAAATGCACTGAGGGACGAGTTCCTTGGCTTCCGTCTCGCGCAGTTGTCCGATCTTCGCGAATTGGGCCTGCTCTTCTACGTGGCGGCCTCCTCAGAGACGCTGGGCGACGCGCTGCAGCGAGCGGCGCGCTACAGCTCGATTGGCAACGAGGGCTTGACGCTCCAGTGTCATATGGCGCGGGAAACCCGGCTGGTGTTCGAATACATCGGTGTCGCCCGTCACTCGGATCGGCATCAGATTGAATTCTTCATGGGCATTTTGGTCCGTTTGTGCCGGAATTTGACCGGCGTGCGTCTGACCCCGAGCCGCGTGCGAATCAACCATCGCCGCAGCAAGCAGGGGGGGTTGATGCTGGCTGCATGCTTTGGACGAAACATAAGCTTTGATGCAAAAACAGATGAACTAACGTTCGCTGAAAGGATCGCGGACATGACGATCCGCAGCGCGGATCCTTACCTTAACGAGCTATTGGTGGCGAACTGCGAGCAAGCTCTTTCCCATCGTCGCGCGAATCGCGGCACATTTCGAGCGGCCGTGGAGAATGCCATCGTGCCGATGTTACCGCATGGAAAGGTGCTCGCATCGCGCATCGCCAGCAGGCTCGGTTTGAGTCAGCGAACTGCAGCGCGCCGGCTGGCTCTGGAAGGCCTGACATTTTCGGCCGTTCTCGAGAGTTTGAGAGGCGATCTGGCGAAGCAGTATTTGACGGACCCGGACTTGTCGATATCGCGAATTGCGTGGTTGCTTGGCTATCAGGAAGCGAGCGCATTCACGCATGCATTCAAGCGGTGGTCGGGCAAGACGCCCCGGGAAGCGCGCGCTCAACAGGCGCTGGCCCGCCAGGAGAACCAATGATTTATTCAACCATCCGTTATGAAGTTGCCGACAATATCGCGACCATCACCCTTAATCGCCCGGAAAAGTTGAATGCATTCAACTTGGCGATGATGAGCGAGGTTGTCAACGCGTTCGACAAAATTGACGCCGATGATGCAGTGGGTGCGGTGATCGTCACCGGAGAGGGTAGAGCTTTCTGCGCGGGTGCCGATCTTAGCGGTGGCACCGCGACCTTTGATTCGAAGCAGCGACCCGACGCACCGTTTCGCCCCGATGGCACACCCGACTATGGCAAGGAGTCGGCGCGTGATTCAGGCGGAAAGCTGACTCTACGCATCTTCCAGAGCCTCAAGCCGGTCATCGCCGCCATCAACGGCCCGGCGGTGGGAATAGGGGCGACCATGACGCTTCCCATGGACATTCGCCTGGCAAGCGATACCGCTCGAATCGGGTTCGTATTTGCGCGGCGGGGGATCGTTCCCGAAGCGGCTTCGTCCTACTTCTTGCCGCGCATCGTTGGCATCTCCCAAGCGCTTGAATGGTGCTACAGCGGACGCGTGTTTGCCGCCGAGGAAGCGCTCCGTGGCGGATTGGTCAAGGCCATTCATGCGCCGGACGAACTGTTGCCGGCGGCGCGCGCGATCGCACGCGAAATCATCGATAACTCGGCACCGGTTTCGATCGCTCTGATTCGCCAGATGATGTGGCGCGGTCTTGGTCAGGTACATCCGATGGAAGCGCACCGCGTCGACAGCCGCGCCATCCTGTCCCGAGGCCGCAGTCAGGACGTGGCCGAAGGCGTTTCATCCTTCTTGGAGAAGCGCCCTGCGCACTTTCCGAACCGCGTGTCCTCTGACATGCCGGATTATTTTCCGTGGTGGGAAGAACCGGCCTATAAATGAACAGATCGTCGCGTCGATGCGCGGATCTCGTTTTCCATATCTTCCCAAAGCCGCCAGTTAATCGAGTGTTAGATCTCGCCTGCTCCCAACAAACTGTCCGGGACGAGGATTAGCGCCTCGCAAACAATACATCAAGGAGCAGTCATGAACAGTTTCAACGTTACCGCCGTAGGCAATCTCGCCAAGGACCCGGAGCTCGGGCAGAAGGGCGATACGACCTATGCCCGAATCTGCCTCGTCGGCAATGACTATGCCGGCAAGGATGCGTATGGCAATGCGCGGGAGGCCGTCACCAGCCTTTGGTTTGTGGCGTTTGAGAGCCTCGGAGAAGCGATTGCCAAGAATGCGCGCGTGGGCGATCAACTCATCGTTCAGGCGCAGATCCGTGCGAACAATTGGACCGACAAGGAGGGTGAGAAGCAGTACGATTATTCCTACGTGATCCAGGCTTTCCGATTTGGCGCGCCCGGCAAAGCAAAACGCGAGGAGCTGGCCACGCGGCGCAGCAACAGTGAGATCGAATTGGAGACTGAGATCTAAATCTGGCTGCAATTTGGATAACGCCCGCCGGAAAAGGAATTCCGATATGCATCATCCCCGTTTATCCCGCATCCCATTGCATCGCGTTGCGCTGGCTGCTTTGCTGGCTGTGCTCGTGATTGTCGCTCCCGATACGGCGATGGCCCAGGCCTCGCCTTTCATGACGGGTGCAAGCTCGCTTCAGACCAACATCCTCGCATGGCTCACGCCGGTTGCCATTATTTTGGTGATGGTGCTGGGGGGAATGGCAATGGCAAACCGAATGTCCTGGGGGTGGTGCATCGGCGCAATATTGGGCATCGCCATTGGTTTCGGCGCGCCGCAGATAGTGACCTGGGTACGCGGAATGTTCGGTGTATAGGAGCACGTCATGACGGAACTGAACGCGGGACTGACGGCCGACACGCTTTTTGTCGGCGCCACGCGCCCATCCATGCGCTGGGGTGTGACGTACTCGGCGCTGCTCTTCAACATGGTGTTCACCATGGAAATCTTTCTGCTGTCGAAGAACCTGCTGACGTTGCTGCTTTGCACGCCGATCCACGGGGTGTGCATGCTGTTGTGCGCGCGAGATGCTCGCTTCTTTGATCTGGTGCTGATTTGGGCACGAACCCGGCTGCCGGCGTGGTTCGGCAATATGCGTCTCTGGAAGGCGAGCAGCTACTCGCCGTTGGAAATTGATCTCCCCAACCGTCGCGGCCGCCGAACGCGCGGGCGCGCCTGACTTCCTCGGCGAGGATTGCGCTATACTCGATGTGCAAATCCCTTGGGACGAAGATCTCGGGGTTCCAGTTCAAATGAAGATATCGCTGCGCGTGCTCGCCGCCGTTTCCCTAGCCGTCGTTGCATTGCTGGTGGCGCTGGGCCTGTACCTCGCGTTCGGCGATCTGGGCGCGCACAAGGGGCGGATCGAGCGATTCGTGACCCAGCGCATCGGCCGCGAGTTCGCCATCGACGGCCCGTTTTCGCTAAAGCTGATCCCCGCGATCCAGTTGCAGGCCGAAAAAGTGCGCGTCATCAATGCTCCGTGGGGCTCGACGCCTCAAATGCTGCAGGTTGGACGCATCGCCGCGACGATCGACCTGTGGTCCTTGGTCTCCGGACCCGTCAACGTCCGAACACTGGAGCTGCGCGATGTGACGATCACCCTCGAGCGTGATCGCAATGGCAGCAACAACTGGACCTTCGGTAACCCGAATGCGCCCAAACCTCCGCCGCAGGAGTCCGACGCGGGACTGAAGAAACTCCCGATTGCATTCCAGAACGCCACGCTCAGCAACCTGCACCTCACCTATCGCGTGCCCGACCAGGACGACCGGATCGCCCGTGTCGAATCCCTGACGGTCCTGCCTGCATCCGACGGCCTGTTGGCAGTCGACGGCAAGGGCTCAGTGGACGCCGACGCGGCGACGCTCGCCGGCGAGCTTGGGCCACTGCACGCACTACTCTTTGGGCGGGATATCCGGATGTCGATCCAGGCTTCACTCGGCAATCTGCAGGTCACTGCGAAGGGTGCGGTGGGTCAACTGTATCCGCTGGCTGGAGCAGATCTGGAGCTGACAGTCGATAATCCGGACCTGGGCAAGCTGCTCCAAGAACTCCGTGCACCGCAATTCGCCGATGGTCCCATGCACATCGCCGCCAGCCTGAAGGCCGCCGGCCAACAGACGCGCGTCGAGTTGCAGGGGAAGGCCGGGGACATCACGACGAGCATTACTGGAACAATTGCAGAGCTCGGCCTGCGCGACGCAAACCTGGATTTCAACCTCGAGGCATTGGACGCCGCGCGACTCGCGGCCGCGTTCGACGTGAAGAGTGTTCCCGCAGCAAAGCTGGAGGTTGCCGGTCACATTGCCGCTTCGAGCACGGAACTGAAGTTCGAAGGCGTCACCGTGAGGCTCGGAGGGACACAGGCCCGGATCGACGGCACGTTGCCGGTGAATCGCGATCAGCCCATGACGGCTCGCTTTGTTGTCTCGGCAGAGAGCCTCGCTGAGCTGCAGGCGGACACTGCCCCCGCTGCCCCTGGAGGTCAGCGGCGACTTGAGCCGCGGACCGGATCGGATCGAATTGACGAACCTCGTCGCCCACGTCGGCAAGACTGATCTTACGGGCAAAGCGATGTTCCAGAGCGGCGCGCACCGGCATATCGAGGCTGAGGTCAGCACCCCGTTGCTCGACCTGACTCCCCTCGTCAGCAAGCCAGAGCCGGCCAAACCACATGCCCAACAGGCACCGCACCCACCGAAGAAGCAATACCTGTTCCCGACAACGCCGTTGCCATTCGTGCAACTGCAGGGGCTGAATGCCCGCCTGCAATTCAGTGCGGGCGAGGTGCGAGCCGCTACGATGCTTTTGAAAAGTGTCGACGCCACGATAAACGTCGAGAACGACAAACTGCTGGCACAGGCGCGCGCCAACGGCGGCTACGGCGGCAGCCTCGAAAGTTCGGTCGGCCTTACGCCCTCGGGCGATAACGCGGCAACACTCAAGATCGAATTGAAGCTGCAGGACTTTCGCGCCGGCCTCCTCGCAGGCGGCGACGCGGTCCGGGACGAGGAAGTGCCGCCGCTGAGCATGGCGGCGGATATTACTGTGACGGGTGCCTCTCCCCGCCAATTGGCATCAGGCGCAAACGGCAATCTTCTCCTTTCCGCGGGGCCAGGCAAGGCCCGACGCGGCGCCTTGGATGTGGTCGGCAGTGGTGTGATTGGCCAGCTGTTCGGCAAGCTGAATCCGTTCGCAAAGGAAGATCCTTTCACGGTGGTCGATTGCACCGTGGCACGGATCGATATCCTGAACGGCAAGGCTAAGATCGCGCCGGTGCTTCTGCAGACCGGCAAGGTCACCGTGACGGCCGACGGCACGGTCGATCTTCTCACTGAAGCTCTCGCGTTCAATTTCAATACTCGGCCGCGCAGCGGCATCGGGGTGAGCCCCGGCATGTTTACAAACCCATTCCTGGAACTGAACGGCACACTGACAAGCCCCAAAGTGAGCGCGGGCGCAAAGGGCGTGACGTCCGGCGCATTGGCCGTGGCGACTGCCGGGGCCACGGTGGTCGCCGGGGGAATCGTGGACCGCGTCAAGGGCGAGGCCGACATGTGCAAGCCAACGCTCGAGGCGGCCCAACATCCCGCCGGCAGCGGAAAATAGCCGGTCTAAGGCAAGATACGATACTGCCATCTAGCTTTGGAGTACCTGTGCTGGACACAATCGGCCATATCGCCCTGATCGTCAAAGATTCAAGCAGAACGGCCGCGCTTTTTGAAGACTTGTTCGGTGCGTCGATTGTGGTGCGCAACGATGCCGACGGCCACGAGGAAACCTTCGTGAGGCTGGGTCGAACTTGGTTCGTCCTTGTGCAGGCCGAAGTGGATCGTCCCCGCAGCGGTGATCACATCGCATTCTCGGTTTCAAAATCCACACTGCTGGAAACGGCGGAGAGACTCAAAGGAATGAAAGTGGAGTTCTTTCTTGCCAGATCGGACACCGCGCTCTACTTCTTCGACTACGACAATCATGTCTTTGAACTGGATACGACGGACCTGGACCGTGAGTTGGCTGGATGACGGGATGAGGCTACCGGGCGAGAGGTGACAGAATGAACATGACACGGCGGGAGCTCGGGGCCTCCTTTGGCGCATTGGCCGCCTCCGCGGCGCTCGGACGCCTCGAGGCACGTGCCTCCGGGACTTCAGCGGCGGACGCGGTCCGAGGCGCGGTCGCGCCTCGCTTCCCGCGGAAGGCGGATTTCACGATCGTTGATGGATACTCCTACCTAAATGGCGCCTTCAGTCATCCCATTCCCCGCGCAGCGGCCGAGGCGTGCCACCAAGCCGTGGAACGGCGCGCTACGCTGGCGCCACCCGGTGTACCCTTCGTCTTTTTGAATCCCCCGCCCGGCACGACGCCCATGCCGGTCGATCCCCGGGACGCCTTTGCCGCGCTCATTAACGCGAAGCGGGAAGAGATCAGCTACATCCCCAATACCAGCAGTGGGGAGAATATGGTCGTCGAAGCACTCGGCATCACGCGCTTCGAGGGAAATGTGGTGACGGACGCGCTGCACTTCGACGGCGCGCTGGTGCACTTGCTGGAGCTGAAAAAGCAAGGTCTCGACCTTCGCCTGGTGATGCCGCGCGAGGGTCGTATCGATATGCGCGAACTGGAACGGGTGGTGGACCGCAACACGAGGCTGATCGAAGTCTCGCTGGTATCGATGTACAACGGATTCCAGCACGACCTCAAGGCGGTCTGTGACCTGGCACACGCACACGGCGCATATGTGTACGCCGATATCATTCAAGGCGTCGGCGCAGTGCCATTGGATGTCCGTGCGACGGGCGTCGATTTCGCCGCTACGGCAACCTACAAGTGGCTGATGGGAGATTTCGGGCTGGGCTTCCTGTTCGTACGCGAGGAGCTGCTTGGCACCGTGATCCGCCGCAATCATTGGAGCTACGAGTCGAGCCCGGATACCAGTATTCATCTCTCACCTCTTGATCCACAGTTTCCGACGCCCGTTACCTGGACTCCCGGCGGCGATGCGACGCGCTACTTTCAGTTGGGCACCATGGCGAATGGCGTGGCCGCGGCCCTTCGGGTGTCACTGCCCTACATCCGGGAGCTCGGGGTCGAAAATATCCAGGCGTGGCGTCAGCCGATGCTCAAGAAGCTTCAGATCGAGATGCCGCGTCTTGGCTTTGCGCCTCAAACGCCCCCGGACAGCACCTCGCCGATCGTGACGTTCGCGCACAGGGACGCCGAGGCGATCAGTAAAAAACTGCAGGCGGCGCGCGTTGCCGTAACCGTCACGCCGTACTACATGCGCATCGCCCCGTCCATTTACAACGACTTACACGACGTCGACCGTTTGCTCGAGGCTTTGGCATGACGCTTCGCGTCGAGCCTTGCGGAGCGAGCTGCGGTGCGCTGATCTATGGCGCGGACCTTTCACAACCGCATTCGCCGGCGGAAATCGATTCAATTCGCGATGCCTGGCTCAAACATCAGGTCATCGGTATTTGCGGCCAAGAACTGCAAATTACCGATTTAGAGCGCTTCGCCGCCGCACTCGGGCCCGATGGCGATGATCCATTCATTGCCTCGATCGCAGGCCATCCGCGCGTCGTCGAGGTCCGTCGCGAAGCCAATGAGACCACACCCGTGTTTGCAGAGGCGTGGCACTCCGACTGGAGTTTTCTCGAAGCCCCGCCCGCCGGCACTCTGCTGTACGGCAAGGTCATTCCCCCCGTCGGGGGCGATACGCTCTTCGCCGATCAGTACGCGGCTTACGATGCACTGTCGGACACGATGAAAGTCAAAATTGCGCACCTGCGGGGCATCCATTCGGCTCGCCGCAGCTACTCCCCCGGCGGCGTCTATGGCGAACGCGACAAGGGGCGCTCGATGGCCATTCGGTATTCGGAAAGGGCGATGGCGACGCAGCTGCATCCGTTGGTGAGAATCCATTCAGAAACCGGCCGCCGCGCGCTGTTTGTCAATTTGGGGTACACCATCGGCATCGATGGGATGAACGACGCGGACGCGACGGCACTCCTGACAGAACTCTTCGCGCATCAGAGCCGTCCCGAGTTCGTCTACCGGCACCGCTGGTCAGCCGGACTTTTGACGCTGTGGGACAATCGCTGCGTACTGCATACCGCGACCGGCGGTTATCAAGGCCATCAGCGCTTGCTATGGCGAATTACGATTGGTGAGCGGCGCGCGATTTTTCCTGCAACGGCTCTTCAATACAGCATGTCGGACTAACTCGAAAGGCACAGTTGATGTCGTGTTTCAACAACCTCAATCTTGGATCGGCATTGTTGCTATGTCTTATCGGCGCCTCGCATGCGGCCGGCAACGAGCCGCGGATATCGGCAGGTGAGATAGCCGGCACCGTTACCAGTGCTCACGGCGCGGAAGCCGGCGTATGGGTCATTGCTGAAACGCAGGACTTTCAAACACGCTTCGCCAAAGTTGTCGTGACTGACCAGGCGGGTCGGTACCTGCTTCCGGAATTGCCCAAGGCGAAGTATCGCGTCTGGGTGCGCGGCTATGGACTCCTCGACTCGCAAGCAGTCGAGGCAACCCCGGGACAGCATCTCAACATTGCGACCATCACGGCACCCGATGCAGCGGCGGCTGCAAAGATCTATCCCGCGGCATATTGGTACGCGATGATGCAAATTCCCGAGGAGACGCAGGTAGCCAAGGTGCCGGGCGGCCGCAATGGCTATCTGATGTGGATGAAGAATATGGGTTGCGTCGGCTGTCATCAACTGGGGAATCTGGCAACACGCACCATCCCGAAGTCGTTGGGCACTTTCAACTCATCGCAGGAGGCTTGGCTGCGACGCCTTCGGTCCGGGCAGGCCGGCGTCCAAATGATCAACATCGTGCAAGGTGCGCTGGGCGGCATTCCCATTCATTATCTCGCCGATTGGACTGATCGAATCGCCGCCGGCGAGCTTCCAGCTGTGCCGCCTGCGCGTCCGAGCGGCGTCGAGCGCAACATCGTCGCAACTGTGCGCGATTGGTCGGATGGCAAAGCCTATTTGCACGATCTGTCGGGAACCGATCGCCGGAATCCAACAGTGAACGGCTATGGCAAGCTCTACGGCACTCCGGAGCTCAGCACCGATAATTTTCCTGTGCTCGATCCATTGCAAAACAGTGCCAGCACATTCAAGGCGAGTGTGCGTGACACGGATACGCCGACAATCCACGACGACCCGCTGCTGGCGCCATCGCCCTATTGGGGCGAGGAGAGAATCTGGGACAGCAAAGCGATTGCGCACAATCCGATGCTCGATCAGTCCGGTCGCGTGTGGTACACCGCACGAATTCGCGCCGCGAACAATCCGCCGTTTTGCAAAAAGGGTTCGATTCTTCCGTCAGCTCTGGCTTTCCCTCTCGACGCCTCGGAGCGCCAACTTGCGGTGTATGAGCCGAAGAGCGGCAAATATACATTCGTCGATACGTGCTTTGGCACCCACCATCTGCAATTCGCAGAAGACGCGAACAATACCCTGTGGACCAGCGGCGCTCGCGAGGTCGTGGGATGGCTCGACACCAAGAAATTTGATCTCACGGCTGATGCGGCGGCTTCCCAGGGTTGGGCCCCTTTTGTGCTGGACATCAACGGAAACGGCAAACTGGATGGATGGACGGAACCGGGCCAGCCTTTGGATCCCGCTCGTGATCAGCGTCTGGCGGTCGGTTTTTACGCAGTCATGCCGAATCCTGCTGATGGCAGCGTCTGGGGCACAGTGGCATTCCGTTTTCCTGGCGCCTTACTTCGCTTCGATCCCCCAACCCGGCTCAGCGAAATCTACAATGTGCCTGCGCCTGGGTTCGGTATTCGCGGCGGCGACATCGATCGCAATGGCGTGGTGTGGGTTTCCCTCGCAAGCGGGCATCTGGGGGAGTTTGATCGGCGCAAGTGCAAGGCTCCGCTCAACGGGCCGAAAGCGACGGGCGATCACTGCCCGGAAGGTTGGAATTTCCATCGATTACCGGGACCGGGATTTGTGAACGTGCCGCAAATGAGTGTCGAATCAAGCTATTACACCTGGGTAGATCAACACAACACATTGGGACTCGGGGCGAACGTGCCGATTGCCACGGGTAATTTGTTTGACGGCGTGCACGCCCTGGTCGACGGAAAATTTGTGACGCTGCGCATTCCCTATCCGTTGGGCTTTTACGCCAAGGGCCTCGAAGGTCGAATTGACGACGCTGCAGCGGGCTGGAAAGGGCGCGGCATCTGGATAACGAGCGGCGACCGAACGCCCTGGCACAAAGAAGGCGGTCAGGGCACCAAGCCGTTGGTGGTCCACTTTCAGGTTCGCCCTTCTCCCTTGGCCGACTGACGGTTCGCTCAGATGCCGCTAAACATCTTACCGCGCACAAAACCTTTGAATCTGCGCATCGTGCGTCTAAGCAAGGGCAGGGATTGCAACGCGCGCTGCGCGCGTGCGGTCTGTTTCTCCAGGTTCCACGGGTAGTCACGCGTAAAAAATTGATCCCGTCGGGTCCTGACGGAGTAACCGAGAACATAGGCGCGGCGCGGCTGGTCCGTGGTGTTGACCCCGGCGCTGTGAAGCGTACGAGACAGGTGAATCACTGCATCACCGGCACGCATCGGAACCGCGACGCAATTGGTCAGATCCGGCAGCGAAATGGTCTCCAATCCGTGGATTCGCGGATCATTGTGCGGACTTCTGTGCGGATACAAAGGGCCATGGTTGCTGCCGCGAATGTATAGCATGCAGCCGTTTTCGACAGTGACATCCTGCAGCGGCATCCAAATGGAGATCGATTCCAAGACTCCTGAGCCCTTGCGATGAAATGCGTCGTCCTGATGCCATGGCGTAGCCGCGCCGTTAAACGCAGGCTTGAGGATGGCATGCTCCAAATCGTTCTCAAGCTTCGGTCCGAGAATTTGTTCGGCGATCGAGCGTGCGCTCGCGGCCAGTTTCGTTTGCCGCAAAAGCGGCTCGTATTGCGAAGTTCGCAAAAGTTGAGGGAGTGCCAGCTCCTGCTCCGGGCTATCCGGTCCTATCATGTCAAACAGGTCGCCGGCATCCCAGCCTCGCCGCTCGGAGAACATGCGATCGAAGAGCACGCGAAGCGAGGCGATCTCGTCGTCCGAGGACAATCCTTCGACCAACAGGAAACCGTCGCGACGGAATGCGAGGAGCTGATCTTCACTCACATGCGGACTAGAATCGCCCACCGCAGCCGGGTTACTCGAGCGATCGTCCGCGTATGTCGCCATTTGCCCCATAGTCAAGCGCGCACCTGGCCTATCGCATTACACAATCGGGGGATCCAAAGCGAAGCAGGGAGTCTTTGGATTATTATAGCCAATCTCGATGGCAGCGCCGCACCTCCGGAGAACAATCCTTACGGCGAGCCCGGAATAAGTAAACTGTCAGAGCCTGCACCGGCCTAAAACGAGGCATTTGGGCAACAATGCGACGGGTAGGGTTCGCTAGAGTTGGGCCTCGAGATTGAGCGTGCTCGAGAGCCATGCTTGGAATCTTCTCCATGCAGAAGCCTGCGGATCGCTGTCGAAGATTGTGCTGCCGTCGCTCCAACTCAAGTGACCGTCACGCAGCGTGACACGCCAGGCATTCGAACCCGAACTCTGCGACTCGAAGATCGCTTCGAATTGACGGGCAAGTACCGCGCTCTCGACAAGCACCCCCTGTTCGCAATTCAGCCACGTCGATCGCGGATCAAGATTGTAGCTGCCCACGAACAGCGTCCGACCGTCCACAGAGAAGGCCTTGGTATGCAAACTGGCGCCGGAGGACCCAAACAAACTGGAATTGACCGGGACTCCCGACAGGGGCTTCAGTTCCCAAAGACGCACACCGCTCGCCAGCAAGGGCTTGCGATACTGCGAATATCCACCGTGCACGGCCGCCACGTCGTTGGCGGCCAGCGAATTGGTGAGCACATTAATCTGTCTGCCCTCCTGGGCGAGCGACGCGAGCAGGGCCGTACCCTGCTTACCGGGTACGAAATAGGGCGAGATGATATCGGCCCTCGTATGCGCTGCTTTGAGTTGCGGCGCGATCGCCGCAACAACCTCTGATTTTCGTGCGTCGTCCTTTTCCAATGTCAGCTTGAGCGGATCATCTGCCACAAACGCGTAGGTCGCCGACCATTCCATGGGCCAGCTTCCTGTCACGAGCCGTTGCACCGCGTCGCCGGAGCGCAGAGCCTCGGCATAACGGCTGGCCGCGGCCTCTTTCAGCTGAGATGCCAGCCGCGTGCGCAGCTTCTCCAGGGCGCCCGAATTGACGTCTTCCGGATCCAGCATTTCAATCGGATACGTAAGCGAGGAGTTCCAATATCGGTCAAATGATGCCGATGCGTCGCGCACGACGGGACCGATCATCGAGAAATCAAGATCGACGAAGTTCTTTTCGTCACTGGCTCCGAAATATTCATCTCCCACATTGCGTCCGCCGACAATTGCAAGCCGATTGTCGGCAATCCACGTTTTATTGTGCATCCGGTGATTGAGTCTTTTGAAATTACTCAGTCCTTCGCCGGCCTTGCGTAGTGCGCCTTCTCGGGAAGCAAAGGGATTGAACAGCCGTACCTGGATATTCGGGTGCGCGGCAAGCGCCGCGATGCCTTCATTCTTCGCTCGGGCGTCCAGGTCATCGAGCAGCAGCCGGACATGAACGCCCCGATCTGCCGATTCGATCAGCTGTTGGGCAAGATACTCGCCGGTGAGATCGGCGTGCCAAATGTAGGTTTGTACATCGAGGCTGCGAGCCGCGGTCTGCGCACTCTTCATTCTGGTGACGAATGCTTCCCGCCCGTCGTCGACGAGACGAAAAGCGGACTGCCCCGCATGCAGCGTTTCGGCCGGAGAGATGGCGCGATCCAGTAAACTGCTGTCCCCGGGCGGTTTGGCAGCTTCGAACGGCAAATCGGCTCGCGGCGGAAGGGAGGCGCAGGCGGCGAGGCTGGCCGCCACCAAACCGATTAGGTTACGAAATAACGAACGCACGTGACGCCAGGCTCCTCTCGTCGTATGGGTCACAGCAATCATATAGGCGATCTGGGCATACGCTCATAGCAACCTGATCTAAATGATTGGTGCGGCGGCTGGTAGTCTGTTTGCGGCCGCGATTCGACTCGCGTGGCCTTTTGATTGAAACACCTATGACCGACATTCCTCTCTACGCAGCCGCGGGATTTCTGGTGGGCACGATGGTCGGCCTCACCGGCGTCGGCGGCGGCTCAATGATGACGCCGATATTGATGTTGTTTTTCGGGCAGTCACCGTCGGTTGCGGTGGGAACGGATCTGCTGTTCTCCGCAACCACCAAGCTGGTGGCAACCGCCTCCTTCGGATTTAGCCGGCGCGTGGACTGGCCGATCGTCGGAAGACTCTTGCTGGGAAGTATCCCGGGATCGGCGGCGGTGGTTATCGGTCTCTGGCTCGCGCGGCGCGCGCCGAGTGCTGCCGATACGATCACCTCGCATGCCCTTGCAGTCATTCTCCTGGTGACCGCCATAGCGCTCATTTTTCAGATTCAACTGCAGCGCGTCGGCCTGAAGATCACGGCACGAGCGCTTGCGCACGTGGAACGTCACAAAGTCCTGCTTACCGCACTTGCAGGCTTGACATTGGGTGTCGCGGTCACCCTGACTTCAGTCGGCGCAGGGGCGCTCGGCGTCGTGATGCTGCTGGCGCTGTATCCCTTGAGGCTCACCGCAGACCGGCTTGTTGCGACCGATGTCGCTCATGCACTTCCGATCACGTTGATAGCCGGCCTGGGTCATGCGTTTTTGGGTCACGTCAGCTTCAACGTATTGGCCGCTCTCCTGCTTGGGTCAATTCCCGGCGTGTTGATTGCCTCACGCATCACCCTGCGTCTGCCGGCCAGAATGACCCGCATATTCATCGCACTGATGCTGGGAACCGTGAGTGAGCGGATGCTATTCGGCTGAACCGAGCAGCGGTGCTTATTCGTGCAGGCCACACTCGCGCTTCAACCCAAAGAATCGCAGTTCGTCCGGGTGATCCACTTCGGCGAGCGAGCGGGTCGTGTGCCAATCGCCAATCGATACGTAGCCTTGATTCCACAAGGGGTGATAGGGGAGGCTATGTTTTTCAAGATAACGACCGATATCGCGGTCGCTCCAATCAAACAGCGGATGAACTTTGTAGCGTCCGCGCTTGAATTCAATCGGATGAATGCGTGAACGCGTATTGGCCTGGGAGCGACGCAGCCCCGCAAACCAGGTGCTCGCATGGAGTTCATTCAACGCTCGGTCCAGAGGTTCCTGCTTGTTAATGCGGTTGTAGCGCTCGATGCCCACGAGGCCCTGATCCCATAATTTCCCGAATCTTGTCTCCTGCCATGCCGGCGAGGACTCGGCGCGAAATACCTTGAGGTTGAGATTGAGCCTTTCGGTCATTTCGTCGATGAAACTATAGGTCTCGGGGAAGAGATACCCCGTGTCGAGCAGGACGACGGGCAAGCCCGGCATGACTGTATTCACGAGATGCAACATGACCGCCGACTGGGCGCCGAAACTCGAGGTCAGCACATGCTCGCCGGGAAGAAGTTCAAGGGCGCGCTCAATACGCTGACCGGCCGCGAGGTGCTCGATGGCACGATTGAGTTCAGCAAGCTCCGGGGCAATCCCGGGGCCGAACTCGCTCGCCCACAATTGCGAGAGCAGTGCTTTGATGTCCATTACTTGGGCCGTCGTCAAGGCGCCCGCAGGCGCCGCCATGCGCTGATCTTATCGTTCAGGGGCACGGGCGCTTAGCTCAATATGGTATTAGCCCATAACCGCGGCATCGCAGGGTGCGATGACTATGGTCATATGCCAATCGAGCATTGGACGGCCCAGCGGGATTTCATGGTATTTCTGCGGCATTGAGGCGATATCAGCCGATAAAGCCGGTGCGAGGGAAAACGATGAAGCGCGTAGGGGTGTTGTTGTTGATGGCGTTTGCGGCTGCGGTTCCCGCACGCGCGCAGCAGAAGACCGGACCTGGCATCACCGGAGAGGACAGCCTGACATGGCAGGGCATCACGCTCTACGGTGTCATCGATATCGGTGTGCAATATGACACGCACAGTGCGCCGTTCACTCCTTATCGGCCGTCAGCCAGTGGGAACATCGTCCGGCAGAATGGCCGGCAGTCGGTCGTAGGCCTCACGCCCAGCAACATGGGGCAGTCGAGAGTCGGCCTGCAGGGCACGGAGGCGCTGATCGGCGATTGGTCGGCCGTGTTCCAGATCGAGACATTCTTCAATCCGCAGTCGGGAGAAATCGCCGATTCACTGAAGTCGCTGACAGTGAATAACGGTCGATCGCTGACCGACCAGAGCGTCGGGGTCGATGGGAGCTCGGCTGGACAAGCCTTCCAAACCGCATGGGTTGGGTTCAAATCTGCGCGATTCGGCACTCTGACGTTTGGCCGTCAGACGGCGCTGCTGTTGGACGGCGCCATCAAGTACGACCCCAATTACAACGCGAGCGCCTTCGGCCTGCTCGGCGCTTCGAATACCTATTCCGGCGGCGGCGCCCAGGAGGATAACCGGCTCGACTCGACCGTGAAGTACCACGCGAGCTTCAGCGATCTGATTCACTTCGGTGCTCTTTATAAGTTTAGCGGAGCTAACGGATCGGCCAACACGGTCCTCCAAGCCAATATAGGCGGCGACTATGCGGGCGCGTCGGTGGACGCATACTATTCGAAGGAGAACAGCGCCATCACCGCGACCTCCTTGAGCGCCGCTCAAGTCGCGCAACTTCCGGCACTCGGTTATTCCGTATCAAACTCCCTCGCGGCAACCATCTCGGACAATACGGCGTATGCGTTCATGGCGTCCTACAGGTTCGACCCCGTGAAGTTCCTGGCCGGCTACGAGCACATCGTCTATACCAATCCGAACACTCCCTTGAGCGCCGGATTCCGCAACATCGGCGGTTATGTTCTCGCCTTCGTCACCAACAATGCATACAACAGTTCAAAAACAGTGCAAGTCTATTGGGCCGGCGTTCGCTACACCATCATTCCGCACCTCGACCTGACGGCGGCTTACTACGGCTATCGCCAGAACGCTTACGGCACCGGCGCGCTGTCAGGTTGCACAACGAGCGCACACAGTGTTTGCAGCGGCAGCTTTGAGGCCTATTCCATCGACGCCGACTACCGGTTCAACATTCACTTCGATGCCTACCTCGGTGCCATGTATAGCGGCGTACACGATGGTGTGGCCAGCGGCTATCTATCCACGACCAACGTCAACCCCACGGTCGGAGTCCGCTATAAATTTTGAGCGGAAATGCAAGCCAGTCGCCGAGCGAGTAAAGTATGCGCGGCCGGATGTGATTCACCTGAGCGCGATCGAGGAAGAAACATGGAACCCAATCCACACATCTTGAAACACCACCACATCACGTTAAGCGTGGGTACCGCACAGGAAGACTATGATTTTCACACGAAGGTGCTCGGCCTGAAGAGCGTGAAGAAGACGGCGCTCTACGATGGCGACGAACCCATCTATCACCTTTACTACGGAAATGACTTGGGCGACGAAAGCACGCTGATCACTTGCTTTCCCATGCGCCAGTCCGGTCGCAAAGCCCGCCCCGGAACGGGACAGATCAAGACACTGGCTCTCTCTGTTCCGCGCTCGTCACTGCAATTCTGGGAAGATCGGCTGAAAAGGCACGGCATCGAGACG
The DNA here is from genome assembly GCA_963831765.1 of uncultured Gammaproteobacteria bacterium. GTDB lineage: Bacteria > Pseudomonadota > Gammaproteobacteria > Steroidobacterales > Steroidobacteraceae > Bog-1198. The sequence continues at coordinate 1,563,117 of CAWHRH010000003.1, read as the reverse complement.
CAGCACAGTGAGCGATTTGGAGAGCGCATGCTGTGTTTCAGTCACCCCTGTGGCATTGGCTATGCGATGGTCGCCATCGACGACGACGGACGTCGCCCTTATTCCAACGGGAAAGTTCCGTCTGAATTCGGCATTCGAGGCACGCACGGAATAACGGTCTCGCTGCGGGATGCCGAAAGTTCGGAAGAGTTCATGCAATACGGATGGAGCGGAAAGCACCGTCGCGTTGACGGCGGTTGCATTCGTTATGAGGTTGGTGCCGGCGGAAGCGGCTGTATTATCGACTTTCTGTTGGAACCCGGCCGTCCCCAAGGCTCTTGGGCGTACGGAGAGGGCGTTGTCCATCACTGTGCGTTCAAAGTGGAAAATCTCGACATTCAAAGCAACGTGAAGTTTCGCCTCGAAGGACTGGGTTTCACGGACACATCTGATCGCAAGGATCGAGGATATTTCGATTCGATTTACGTGCGGACGCCCGCCGGAGCTCTATTCGAAGCAACGGTATCCAAACCAGAGGGCTTTTTGATCGACGAACGTTACGAAGAACTCGGCAGCCGGCTGCAGATTCCTCCGGTGTTCAAAGACAGAGAACAGAATATTGCCTCCTACCTCGAGAATCTGAAGTACTGATCCTTGCGTCGACTGCGGACAACGCGATTTTCGCGATCGATGTAAAAGCCCGGCGGTCTTGCGACCGCCGGGCAGCTGTTTGTCATGCGGCACTAGGCACCTGGCACCTGGATACGCACGACGTCCTTCAACACGCCTTCGAGGCCGCCGAAGACCGTCAACTTGTCGATCTTCTCCGTCACCTTCTCCAACGTCTCCAGCTCCTTCAACCGCAACAGCGTCGGGTTGTCGTCCATCAAGCGCGCGGTGTTGAGCAAGGAGCGGGTTGCCGCCGTTTCCTCGCGCCGGCGGATCAGGTTCGCCTGTGCGACCTTTTCCGCCTCCACCACCTGGTTGAGGATCACCTTCATCTCACCCGGCAAGATGACGTCCTTCACACCCACCGAACGGACCACTACGCCGCTGCCCTCGAGCTTCCCGGCCACAATGGCGCTGATCTCGCGATCAAAAGCTCCCTTATCGCCCAGCAACTCATCCAGGGTCCGTGCGCCCACCGCCTCACGCAGCGCGAACTGCAGCTCCTTGTAGACGTACTCGACGAAATTGACGAGCCGCGTCCGGGCCTGAACCGCATCCAGCACCTGCCAGAGCGCCGTCAGGTTGACGCGCAAGCTCACCTTGTCACGAGTCAGGATTTCCTGGCCCGCGACCTCCATCGTCTGCAACCGAAGATCCACCAACTCCACCTTGACGTTGCGCTGGAACTTCCAGAAGGCAGTCAAGCCCGCCTTCAGCACGCCGCGCAGCTCGCCGTCCGCGATCAACAGACCCACCGAGGTGTCCGGCACCTCAACCGAGCCGATCGCGGCAGTAACCACCGAACTGCCTGCGCGGGACAGGATCCGAGCCGTGTCGGCATCGAGCGCGAAATCGCGCGAGATGTCCTTCACGTCAACCCGAACGGTGACCGGTACGCGCCAGTACAGCTGACGCTTACCCGGTGACAGCACCGACACCAGTCGATCATTCTTGTAAACCAGTCCGACCTCGCGGTCGCCCAGTTCCACAATCATCAAGTGCCGCTCGATCAGCGCGCGCGCCTCCGTGATCAGGACATCGATTCGCGGGTGCTCGAACTCCGCCACCGTCACGTCGTACACCTTGATCTCGATCCGGTTGAGCGGATCGAATAGCCAGTGCACGCCGGGCTCCATGACCGCTTCGAAGCTGCGGTTACGAAACAGAAGTCCGCGCTCGTGCTGCGCAATCGTGATTCGCTTCATTCCCATCATCGCGTTCATCTCTCTTCTCCTCACCCGGCCGCCGTACCCCATGTACGGCGGCCATTCCAACAAGTCGAGGTTCGCCTCCGCATACCGCGCGGGTCCGTGGGGGCCACGGCATCCACCAAGCCGATTCGCTGCCATCCGCGATCTTGAAGCTTGGGTCCTCTCGGGAGCGAACCAGACCTCATCGACTCGACCCAGCGGCCATCGGAGCGAACACCGCGCGTCCCACCGCTCAAAGCGTTGCATGCGTTGTGCAAGAGCAATGCCTAAATGCGCATCGTTCCCCACCGAAGCTCACCTCGATGCGAGGTGCTAACCTCGCCTCAACACCATCAAGTCCCAGTTTTTGGACTGGTACAAGTGCGGGAGTCGAACCCACGACACACGGTTTATCGGACCGTTGCTCTACCCATCTGAGCTAACTTGTGGTGGCATGAAATAGAGCGGCCGTGCGGCACGCACCTGTGCAACCCGATGGGGCACAAGCGCGCCAGGTGGGCTTGCGAACCCACTGTCGTTGCACGATCGATATTTCGACCTCGTTGCTAGACCGCGGCAATCCACGGCCTCAAATCCTCCTTCGTTCTCATCTTCGACTTCTCGTCGCCCAAAACGACGAGACCCCGGTCGGCAGTGCCTTCCGGGGTCTCAGAGAGATGTTCCGGGACTGCCATCTGGTCAGCCCCGCAACTTTTGCGAACTTGGCTAACGCATCACAATTTCCAACACGCGCGGCCGCGCACCGCAAGAATTCACGGGATTCACTGCGCGGACTGTCAGCGCCGAGCGCTGTCGCTTGCTAAAGATTTTTGAATGATGATCCATAGGGGCGCGCAATTTACGCCGAAGTTACGGCGTGTCAAGAAATTTCGAAGCACAATGCATCAGAGCGACGCGGCCTCTTCGGCCAGTTGGCGGATATCGTCAAATCGGTTTTGGCGGACCAGTTCAACAGGTGCCATCCACGAACCGCCTACCGAGAGAACATTGCTGAGCTGCAAGTAGCCCGGTGCGACCCGCGCATCGATACCCCCCGAAGGACAGAACTTCATCGATGGCAATGGCCCTGCCACGGAGCGCAGAAACGCGACGCCGCCCAGACAATCCGCGGGAAAGAGTTTCGCGGCGGTGCATCCAAGCGCCAGTACGTGCATCGCCTCGCTCACGGTGGAAACGCCCGGCAGGAAGGGCACGCTGCAATCCGCGGCGAACTGCAGCAGCGCGTCGTTCGTGCCGGGGCTCACCAGGAAACTTGCTCCTGACCGGACCGCGGCTTTTCCCAGCTCCGGAGTGATCACTGACCCCGCACCGACAATCAATCCGGGCAATTCCCGAGTGAGTGCAGCGATGGTTTCGAGCCCGCACTCGGTTCGCAGGGTGATTTCCTGCATTCGCAGCCCGGCGTTGAATAGCACGCGGCTGACGGCAACTGCGCCCGCGACCGACTCGGGTGTCAGAACGGGTAGTACCCGGGCGCGGGCGAAGTATGCTTCGTTTTCCTTCAAGCTCATGGTGCAGCGGTCTCGTTGCTGCGATGAGCCATCAGTTGTGCAAGCGACGGCGTCGCGCTTGCGGGAATGATGGCGCCGCGATGCTGAATCACGGCGCCGGCCAGCGCGTTGGCTGCCCGGCAGCAATCCTCGGGACTGCGGTTTTCGAGCCAGGCCGCCAAGAATCCCGCATTGAACGCATCCCCGGCGGCGGTGGTGTCTGTGACCGTCGCCACGGGGACAGCCCCGATTTTCCTCACGGTGACGCCATCGCTATACAGGCAGCCGGCAGAACCGAGTTTGATCACAACACGCGGAGCTCTCGCAGCATGCAAACGCGCCAATGTAGCCTCCGGCGAGCCGTCGCCCCACAAGCGCCGTTCATCATCGTAGGTGGCGAAGAGGAGCCGCGTCATGGGGAAAATGACGGACAACGCAGCGCGCGCTGAGTCGGCCGAAGACCACAATGCAGGACGGTAGTTGGTGTCGAAGACGACATCCGTTCCGCCCGCGGCGATTTGTTGCAGTTGATCGAGGAGTTTCGATCGATCCTGCTCGGGCAGGATCGCCAGACTTATGCCGCTCAAATAAATCAGATCTGCCGCAACCAGCTCGGTCGCGACATGACGGTAGCCGGGATGTTGCAACAGGAACCGCGCCGCTGATTCCCTGCGCCAATATAGGAAAGTCCGCTCGCCGGCGGCATCGACCTGAATCAGATAAAGCCCGGGTAGACGGCCGGGGTCGCGCAATGCGAGGGCGGTATCGATTCCTTCGTCCTGCCAACGCCGAACCATTTCGTCGCTCAATGCGTCTGTCCCCACCACGGTGACGTACCTCACATCGATTGTATGGCGCATAAGCCGCGCCAAGTACAGAGCCGTGTTCAGACTGTCGCCGCCAAAAGTCTGGTGCAAAGGACGGAACTGCTTGCCGCTGAGTTCGATGAGGCACTCGCCAATGAGAACAACGCGTTTCTTCTCGGAAGGTGTTCGCATCACACGAGCGCTACAGCGGCCAGCGGGCCGCGCGCCGCGATGAGGTCATAGGCGCCGCCAAGCGCCTGTACGAACTCGGCATTACGCGCAAGGTTGGCGGGAAACACACCGGGCAGGTTGAGAAACATGGCCAGATCATGCCGCGAGTCGCCCGTTGCTGATTCCCCGCAGGCGGCGAGCTGCTCGCGCAGCGGATCGACGATCGGCGTGGCAATGGCGACCCGCGAGCGAATGAAGTGCAACCAGGCCGCGACGGCCAAGGCGAGCCGCCCCAGCGGGCGCTGAGCTCGAATCGCATCGGCGATCGTGCCAAGGAGACGAATCGGCAGCTTTTGCGATCCGTCCCAGGCGATTTGAGCCAGCAGGTGGCGTATCGCAGGGTTCTCGAAGCGTTGCAGGATGGCTTGCCGGTACGCAGCGAGTTCCTCGCCTCGCGGGACGCTGAGTGTTGGCTGAACGTCCTCGATCATCAGTCGCTCGATGAATGCGCGCAGGGCGGGCTCCGCCATCGCCTGTGCTACCGTCTCGAGCCCGGCGAGGATACCCAGGTAGGCCAGCGCGGAATGCGCGCCGTTCAACAGGCGCAGCTTCGCCCGCTCATAAGCGGAGACGTCGCGGCTCAGCGTGACACCGACGGAGGCCCAGTCGGGCTGTGCTGCAAAGTCTGTCTCCTCCACCACCCATTGCACGAACCGCTCGCGCTGCACCGGCCACGCGTCCTGCAGCTTGAGCGCCTGCGCGACGGTCGAGCGCAACGCCACGTCCGTCGCGGGCGTAATGCTGTCGACCATCGTGCGAGGAAAGCGCGCCCGCTCGCCGATCCACTCGGCGAGGCCGGGATCGCGGCGCGCCGCAAAGGCCAACACCGCCCGACGCAGGGTCAGGCCGTTGTCCGAGAGATTGTCGCAGGAGACAACCAGGTAGGGTGCAAGACCCCGTGCATGCCGCAGCTGCAATCCGCGCACCAGCCAGCCGATCAAGCTGCGGGGAGCCTCAGAATGGCGCAGGTCGTGGGAAATATCCGGGTGATCGAAATCAAGCTCGCCGCTGCTGTCGAGGCAGTAGCCTTTCTCGGTGACGGTCATGGTGACCAGTGATGTGTCGGGCGCGACAAGACGGCGGCTGACAGCGGCCGGATCCTCCGGGGCCACAAGCACCTCACTGATCGCGCCGATCACGCGCACCGTCGGTGCCGAGTCAAGCTCAATGAGTGTGTACAACCCGTCCTGTGAGGCCAGTGCATCGCGCACCGAGGAGCTTTTCAAGGAAACGGCACAGATGGCACGGCTCGCGTCGTGTTCCAGAAGGCGATCGAAGTAAAACGCCTGGTGCGCCCGGTGGAAGGCGCCGGGTCCAAAGTGCACGGTGCCAACACGGGTGCTTGCCCGGTCGTAGCCGGGTCGCAGCACCTCCGGCGCCGCATGGGCCAGCGTGCGCTCGCTCAGGCGCCGAAAGTTCGTCGCATCGCCGGTCATCGGTACAGCCATCGGCGCGTCGGTAACCGGTATCATATGGCAATGGTAGCCGGAATTATAATTTGTGCAAACAGTGGAGGCTGAGCCGCGTCACACGCGGTGGCGCCGGCGGACAGCGGGCACGTCCGCTGATCCAGCGGCGGCTGGTTTGCTACACTCTGCGCGGTCCCCCGATGACCAGCCGCGCTAAAAAAACGTCGAGCCGTTCCGCGAGTGGCGCCAAGAAAGCGGCCCGCGAGCCTTCACGCCCGAACGACGCCAAAAGCCGCGGCAAACTCACCATAACCGACATTGCGCGCCTCGCCGGGGTGTCAAAGAAGACCGTCTCGCGTGTCATCAACGAGGCGCCCTACGTCAACAAGCAAACTCGCGCCCGAGTCGAGGCCATCATCGCCGAGCATGACTATAAACCGGATCCGCAGGCTCGCGGCCTCGCATTTCGCCGCTCGTTCCTCGTCGGGATGATTCATGACAATCCCAATTCGCAGTACGTGGAGAATGTTCACCTCGGGATCCTCGATGCACTGGCGAGCCGCGGCTACGAGTTGGTAATCCGGCCCTGTGACCGGCGCAGCCCCACTTTTCTCGATGACATGCGCGGCTTCGTGGAGCGGCTGCGACTGTTTGGCGTCGTGCTGATCCCCTCGGTGTCGGAGGACGACCGTCTCGCGAAACTGCTCGAGAACGTGGATTGCCCATACGTGCGCATCTCTTGCGCTCTAGTCGATACGCCGGCCCGGCTCGTGCTCACCCATGATTGGCACGGCGCTGCGGCGGCCGCCCGCCGGCTCGCGCAGCTTGGTCACCGGCGCATCGCTTATATTTCCGGGCCGCCTTTGTTCCGTTCTTCGCACGAGCGAGGGGCGGGGTTCATCGCCGGCTTGACCGAGTACGGTCTCGAGCTCAAGCCGGAGCTCACCATTCTCGGTGCTTACACTTATGAGTCGGGATTGGCGCGCGGTCGCGAGCTGCTCGGACGGCCGGACCGGCCCACGGCGATCTTCGCCGGCAATGATGAGATGGCGAGCGGCATCTACGGCGCCGCGCATGAATTAGGCATGCGTATCCCGGACGATCTCTCAATCATCGGTTTTGATGACGCTCCCATCGCCACGCGCATGTGGCCGGCCATGACCTCGGTTCGCCTGCCGGTACGGGAGATGGGCAGAGCAGCGGTGGAAAAATTGTTCGCGACGCCGAAGGAAGCGGCCAAGGCGCCCGCCGCAGAATTCACCCCCAACTTGATCGAACGTCAGTCGACGGCGCGACCGCCGGGCGTTGCGCCGCGCCGCTCCTAACGGGCTGTCATCGCATCGGCCTCAAGCCGACCGGCGCCGGGCGTTGCAAAAACTGACACCGGTTACCTATACTGTCCCCATGCCGCGGCCACTCGTCCTGCACCCTGACCGTCTGTTCCCGGCTGAACCCGGCGTTCGTGCGTTGGCGCGCGCGCTCTACGGTTCCGTGCGCGACCTGCCGATCATCAGCCCGCATGGCCATACCGATCCGGCCTGGTTCGCGAACGATGAGCCCTTCGGTAATGCCGTGGATTTGTTGCTCGCTCCGGATCACTACCTATACCGCATGCTCTATAGCCAGGGCGCGCCTCTCGACAAATTGGGGGTGAGCACGCGCAGCGGTGCGCCGGCATTCGAACCGCGCGAGGCGTGGCGGTTGTTCGCAAGTCACTACAAATTGTTTCGCGGCACCGCCTCGGCGCTATGGCTCGACCAGGTATTTGCACAGATCTTCGGTATTTCGGTGCGTCTGGAGGCTGAAACGGCGGATTTTTACTTCGATGCCATCGGCGCCGCGCTTGCCTCCCTTGCATTCAGGCCGCGCGCGCTTTTTGAGAAATTCAATATCGAAGTGCTGGCGACCACCGAGAGTCCATTGGACACGCTCGAATCCCATCAGGCGATTCGCCGCAGCGGCTGGCGGGGGCGGGTCATCAGCACTTACCGGCCGGATCCGGTCGTCGATCCCGAACACGAAATGTTTCGGGACGCACTCGAGCAATTCGCAAGCATTTCCGGCCAGGACACTCATTCTTGGCGCGGGTATCTCGAGGCGCACAGGATTCGCCGTGCGGCGTTCGCCGCCCTCGGCACGACCGCGACCGATCACGGCCATCCGAGCGCGGCCACCGCCGATTTGCCGGAGCGCGAGGCGCAAGCCCTGTTCGGCAGGATCATCTCAGGAAACTTCACACCGGCCGACGCCGAGTTGTTCCGCGCGCAGATGCTCACCGAAATGGCGAAGTTCAGCGTCGATGACGGATTGGTGATGCAGATTCATCCGGGTGCATTTCGAAATCACAATCGCGCGCTCTTCGAGAGCCACGGCCGGGACAAGGGAGCCGACATTCCGCAAAGGACCGACTACGTGCGCGCGCTCAAACCTCTTCTCGATCGCTTTGGCAACCACCCGCAGCTCACGGTGATCCTCTTCACCCTGGATGAGTCGGCCTACAGTCGCGAACTTGCTCCGCTCGCAGGGATTTATCCGGCGCTCAAGCTCGGTCCCGCCTGGTGGTTTCACGACAGCCCCGAGGGCTTGCGACGCTTCCGCGAGCAGACGACGGAAACCGCCGGCTTCTACAACACCGTGGGCTTCAACGACGATACCCGCGCATTCCTGTCCATTCCCGCGCGTCACGATGTGGCGCGACGGATCGACTGCGCGTTTCTTGCCCGCCTCGTTGCCGAACACCGGCTGCCGGAGCACGAGGCCGCGGAAACCGCAGTGGATCTCGCCTATAAGTTGCCAAAGCAAGCCTATCGACTTTGAGCGACCGGGTCACCCGCCGCCCCTGCAAAAGTTGCGCCGGACGACGCGCTTCAGCAGAGTGGGGCTGTGAGCCGGGTAATAAACCTCGAAGAGCTGGTAGACGGACAAAAATTCGGCCGTTTCAATATCAACCTGCTCGTCTGGTCATTTCTTGCGATGGTCGCCGACGGTTTCGATATTGCCGGCCTTGCTTCCGCCGCACCGGAGCTCGCCAGAGCATGGCACGTCGCCCCCAAGGCGTTTGCGCCGGCATTGAGCGCGAGCTTGTTCGGCATTCTGCTCGGCGCCCCGTTGCTGGGTCACGCGGGCGATCGCTTCGGACGCAAGGCCTTGATCGTCACGGGATGCATTATCTTCTCGCTCGGCACCGTGGCCACGGTCTGGGCGACCAATCTGGATCAGGTCGTGGCGTTGAGACTGCTGGCGGGCATCGGCATTGGAGGATTGATGCCGAACGCCATCGCGCTCAACGCGGAACTTGCACCGAAGCGACTGCGCGCGACGCTGGTGGTATTGATGTTCACCGGCATTACGGCGGGAGCGGCGCTTCCCGGACTGATTCAAGCATGGCTGATCCCTCACCATGGATGGCAGGTCATGTTCTGGATCGGGGGAATCGCACCCCTCGTTCTCGCGGCAGGCTTGTTGTTCACCTTGCCGGAATCGGTGAAGTTTCTCGCATGCAAGCCCGGGCGGCGCGCCGAATTCTTGAATACCGTACGAAGACTCAGGCGCGATCTGGCCATTGCCGATGACGCGCAATTTGTAACCGTTGCCGCGGCGCCGGGCAGCGGCTTGGGAATGCAGGCGATTTTCAGGGGGGCCTTGGCCTGGATTACGCCCTTGCTGTGGGTGTGTTTTGCAAGTGCGCTCATGGCAAATTTTTTTCTCAACAGTTGGCTGCCGCTGATTTTCGAGGGCAGCGGGCTCAGCGCAAAACAAAGCGGCCTCGCAGTCAGCCTTTATCACGGCGGCGGGACGATTGGCGGATTGCTCGTCAGCCTGGTGCTTGCCCGATTCGGCTTCACGGTCATTGCGTTGTTATTTCTGTTCGCGACGCTGGCGATTGCCGCGATCGGACTTCCCGGACTCTCCTATGTCGCAATGGTGTCGGCGGTGACGCTGTCAGGGTTCTGCACCCTCGGCGCCCAGTTCGGTAACAACGCCGCTTCCGGTCTCCTGTATCCGACCGCATCCCGCTCCAGCGGCGTCGGCTGGGCACTGGGAATTGGGCGCTTTGGGTCGATTGCCGGCCCGCTCGTTGGCGGACTGCTGGTTGGCTTGAAGGTCCCCCCGCGGCAGTTCTTCATTTTCGCCGCCGTGCCGATGATGGCCGGTCTCATCGCATCCGTCTTCGTTGCAAGGCTTTGCCATCGCAGACTCGGAAGTTTGCAGCTCGACGAAATGGCTGAACCGGTGTCACCGAAAACCAGTTCGGCCACCTCGAGTCCCTGATGGCCGGTTCGGATTCGTTGGCTCCCGGCTGAAGAGTTTACGGCCAAATCTCGCGCGCGAGCTCAACCACGAGCTGCAGCTTTTTCAGCTGCATGTCGGCGGCGATATCATTCCCGTGCAATGTGCTGGCAAAGCCGCACTGCGGAGAGAGGGCGAGCTGTTCGAGCGGCGCGTATCGCGACGCCTCCTCGACGCGCCGTTTGATGCTCGATTTATCCTCGAGCACTCCCAGCTTGGTCGTAATGAGACCCAACACGGCAATCTTTCCCTTGGGTAGATAGCGTAACGGTTTGAAATCTCCGCTGCGTTCGTCATCGTACTCGAGGAAATACGAGTCAAAGTTCATCTCGCCGAAAAGCGCCTCCGCCACCGGCTCATACCCGCCCTCTGCCGCCCAAGTACTCTTGAAGTTGCCGCGGCACAGATGCACCCCGATGGACATGCCGGCCGGCTTTTGATCCAGCAATCGATTGAGAAACACCGCATAGCGGTGTGGAAGTAGCGATGGATCATCGCCGCGCTGCCGCGCCGCTTCACGCATCTTCGAGTCGCACAGGTACGCTAGATTCGTGTCATCAAGCTGGACGACCTGACAGCCGGCCGCTGCCAGAGACCGAAGCTCGGCGGCATAGGCGTCGGCGACATCCGCGTAGAATTCCTCCAAATCCGGATACGCCTGATGGCTGATTCCGCCGCGTCCACCGCGAAAGTGCAGCATGGTCGGGGACGGGATGGTTACCTTCGGTGTGCGGCCAGTAACGCTTTGCAGATAGAGAAAGTCCGCGAGCTGGATATCCTTCACATGCCGCACCTTGTCAACGACACGGATCGTGGGCGGTGTGAGATGCGGTTTGCCGTCGGCGCCTGCCGCTATGACGGGCAGGCTGGTCTCAACGCCGCCCAGTTGCGACAAGAAGTCAAGATGAAAGTACTCGCGTCGAAACTCGCCATCCGTGATGCAGTCAAGACCCGCGGACTCTTGAAGCTTCACCACCTCCGAGATGGCCCGGTCTTCAATTTTCCGAAGCTCCGGGCCACTGATCTCGCCTCGGCGGAATTTCTCGTGTGCCGCCAACAACGAGGGGGGCCTGAGGAAGCTGCCGATATGATCGGCCCGAAAGATCGGGACATTTCGATGCGTCATGGACGCTCGGGCTGCTGCTGTCGGCATCGTTCTATACCTGTTTGCTCTGACCAATCTTGGCTGGCTGCCAGCATGCGTTTGCACCGCCATTTCCACAATTTCTTAATATTCATGGATGCTATGAAAACTACTCACGGCGTTAGACCCCTCCACTTGAATGGCGCAGAATGCAGAAACTATGAGTGCTCCATCGCATGACCTGATCGCCTTTGGCGCCACGAGCTTCGTGGGCCAGATCCTGTGCCGCTACCTGTGGGAGGAGTTCGGCGCAAAGGGCGGGCTCAAGTGGGCTGCGGCCGGGCGCTCGCAGGCGAAACTCGAGGCGCTGCGCAATTCGCTCGGCGCCACGGCGGCGGCGTTGCCGCTGATCGTCGCTGACGCGGCGGACGAGACCTCGCTGCAGAGGCTATGCGCATCGACGCGCGTTGTCGTCTCGACGGTCGGCCCGTACGCGCTGTATGGCGAGCAGCTGGTCAAGGCCTGCGCCGAATCCGGCACCGACTATTGCGACCTGACAGGCGAGGTGCAGTGGATACGCCGCATGGTGCAACGCTACGAGGCGACGGCCCAAAAGTCCGGCGCGCGAATCGTGCATTGTTGTGGGTTCGACTCCATCCCGTCCGACCTGGGTGTGCACTTCCTGCAGCGCCAGGCAATGATGCGGCTCGGCAGGCCCTGCACGCGGGTCAAGATGCGCGTCAAGGCTATGCGGGGCGCATTCTCAGGCGGCACCGTCGCCAGCCTGATGAATGTGGTCAAGGAGGCTGCCGCGGACCCAGCGCTGCGCAAGCAGCTGGCCGACCCCTACTCGCTGTGCCCGCCGGGGAGTGTGCCAACGGTGCGGCAACCTGACGTCAGTTCGGCCGAATTCGATGTCGACTTCGGTTCATGGCTCGCGCCGTTCGTGATGAGTGGCATCAACACGCGCATCGTCCACCGCACCAACGCGCTTTCAAAACAGTCCTACGGCGCTGACTTTGCCTACGACGAGGCTATGCTCACCGGCGATGGACTCAAAGGTCGATTCGCTGCCACCGCCGCGGCCGCGGGGACCACCGCCTTCATGCTCGCGGCTGCCATCGGGCCAACTCGCGCGGTGCTCGAGCGATTCGTGTTGCCCAAGCCCGGTGAAGGGCCGAGCATGGAGGCGCAGCGCAAGGGTTTCTTCGACCTTCGCTTCCTTGGCACGGCGGCGGACGGGCGCCAAATACGCGCCAAGGTCACGGGCGACCGCGACCCAGGCTACGGCTCGACGGGCAAGATGCTTGGCCAGGCCGCGGCCTGCCTCGCGCTCGACGTCGACAAGGCCGCCACGAGCGGCGGCTTCTGGACGCCCGCCACGATCTTCGGCGACCGACTCATTCAGCGGCTGGCAGCCCGCTCGGGATTGACCTTCGAATTGCTTCCAGACTCGCCAACAGGGCCGTAAGACCATGAGCAAATTCGTCATACAACCCCACTTCAGGTTGCAGGAATGGGTGGCCGACGAGAAGGGCTACTTCGCGGCCGAAGGCCTCGACTATGTGTTCAACGAAGAAGTGCAGGCCACGGACGGCAAGGTGCATGACCAAGGACAGAAGGTCGGCGCCTATCAGTCGTTCGAGTCGGGCCGCGCCTCCGATGTGAGCTGCGCGTGTCACTGGACCGTGAACGTCGCCGCGTCCAACGGGCTTGGCAAGCTCTATTCCGAAGCCTATTCCGTGGCCCCGGCCGGAATCTTCGTCCCTGCGGATTCCGCCATCCGTCATCCAGCGGATCTGGCGGGCGTGCCGATTTCCGTGGGCTACCAGTCGGGCAGCCACTATTCGAGCATCCAGTCCCTGGAACAGTACCTGCCGGCGGAAAAGATCCATCTGTCCTTCAACGACGGCATGCTCTTCAAGCGCATGCAGCTTCTGATCGACGGCGCGATTCCGGCTGCTGCATTGTTCAGTGGTCCGTACTACTTCGCGGAGCAGCTCGGATTCCGCAAGATCATCGACACCACGTTCATGATCGCGACCATGGTCACCGGCAACACGCGAGCCGGCCGAGCTGCGCAAATACTTCCGTGCGCTGCAACGGGCTCAACGCGACATCGATCTACGGCCCGAGGCCTACACGCACTACTATCAAAACGAGTTCCCGGTGCGCTATCACGCGACGATGGACACGAAGCGCTGGGGACCGGGCGAGCGCATCGTGTTCGAGCCGTACACCGAGGAGGCCTTCAACCGCTCGCGCGAGTGGATTGCGCAGCATGAGATCTTCGGACCGGAGGGGCTGGGCGCCGGCACGTACGAGCAGGTGATCGCCTGCCCGCTGCAATCCCCGGCGCTGTAGTGCCTAGCGGTCCCCTAGGGGTCCCAACCGGATGGCGGCTGTTGCGACTGGGTCCGTGGCGCATGCCGACAGTCCAAGACAGATGACCAAGGTCGAAATCTGCGTTTTTGAGTTCCCGATAGCCTTCGAGAGGGTCAGCAATGAGCAAAGGAGTTCGATTTTACGAGCATGGGGGTCCGGAGAAGCTTCGGATTGAAGACCTCGACGTCGGCGATCCGGGCACGGGAGAGGTGCGACTCCGGGTTGAAGCCATCGGATTGAACCGCGCGGAGGCCATGTTTCGCGCCGGTTCCTATATACAAGTGCCGAAATTTCCGTCGCTAATCGGCTACGAAGGCGTTGGCATCGTGGAAGCCCTGGGAGCCCAAGTGCAAGGATTCTCCCTGGGTGAGCGGGTGTGCGTCATGCCGAGTTTCCGTCTAGGCGAGTACGGTCTGTGTGGGGAGCAGGCCATTGTCCCGGCGCGCAGCCTCATTGCGCCGCCGCCTGGATTGACTGTGGTCGAAGCGGCCTCGATCTGGATGCAGTATTTCACCGCGCTCGCCATCTACGAAGCCGCGCATGCGGGGGTGGGAGATGCCGTTCTCATCCGCGCCGCCTCGAGCAGCGTCGGCCTTGCCGCCATTCAGCTCGCCAATTGGGCCGGCGCCATCCCGATTGCGGCCACTCGCACCAGCGCCAAGACAGCGGCGCTCAAAGAGCACGGTGCGAAACACGTGATTGCGACGGAAGAGTCGGACGTGGTTGCAGAGGTGCAGCGCATCACCGGCGGCAAGGGAGCCCGCATTGTGTTCGATCCTGTGGGAGGACCCGACGTTGATGCTCTTGCGCAGGCGGCCGCGGAGGAAGGCATCATCATCATCTACGGTGGATTGAGCGGCAAGCCGACACCGTACCCACACTGGCCCGCGGCGCTGAAGGGGCTGTCCTTGCGCGGCTGGGTCGCTTCTTCCATCTGGAACAAACCGGAGCGGTTCGCCCGCAATCGGAATCTCATCCTGTATGGCCTGGCGGAAGGGCACTTGAAGCCCGTCATCGCCAAAACGTTCCCGCTCGGGGAGATTGTGGAAGCGCACCGCTACCTGGAATCGAACCAGCAGGTCGGCAAGATTGTCGTGACCGTCCAGAGGTGATGCAACGGCTGACATCGCGGGGCTGAAAGGTTCTTGGCGCACGGCACAAGCACGCTGCCGGGCCGTCGTCACAGCAAATGCTAAGAAAAGACAAAATATGCTAATCATTTTCCGTTGCGGGCATCACGCAGCGGGCACTTAATACCGTCCACGATTTTGTGATTCGTGATTTGGCCGCCGAACTTCGCCTCAGCCCATGCTACCTGCAACGCCTTTTCAAAAAGGAGACGGGTGTTCGTCTCGGTGAGTGGTTGGGCGAACAGAGACTCCGGAGAGCTGCCCATCTCCTCGCAAACAGCTACTTGAGCATCAAAGAGATTACGCATGCTGTCTGATACGAGCACCCGTCCAGCTTCAACCGAGCATTCGAACGGCGCTTTCTTCAAGCGCCCGCGCATTATCGCAAACAGGTTGAACACGAACATGCCGTAGAACAACCACTATGGCGCGCGAATCGCGTGACCAGAACTGCCCGCCGCAGCTGAATCAGGATGGCCGGCACGGCCCGGCTCACCTCGAGGCTGCGCCGTCCATTGTCGTGCAAATGAAGCGCAGTTTTTGGACTACGGTATCCGATAAGACAAACGGGTATGCATCCGGAAGGCCCAGACCGCGCGACAAATTGTTGAGGACATACATGAGCGCAACCCACTCCCTAATCAGAGCGTCGAAGTCGCGAAATCTCGGTTGAAGCGGATCGACGGGAGCCGGGAGCGACGGCTCATCCGCCCTGTGCGGGCTCACCGAGAGTCCCATCCAACGGGAAGTTTCCAAAGCGTCGACCATATGCATGACGTGCGCCCAGGATTCCGCCCAGTCTTCCCACGGGTGAGTACTGGCATAGGCGCTGACGTAGCTATCGGGCCAGTCCGCGGGCGCGCCTGCTTCGTAGTGCAGATCGAGGGATTCTTGATAATCCAATCGCTCATCCCCGAACAGCGCCCTGAACTGTTCAAGGTAGGCGCTGCCTTCGATCAGCCTATCCCAATAGTAGTGCCCGATTTCGTGCCTGAAATGTCCGAGCAGCGTTCGATACGGTTCACGATGCCGCTGTCGCTGCATTTCGCGGTAGACATCGTCCGCTTCCGCCACGTTGATGGTGATGAGGCCGTTATCGTGGCCGGTGAACACACGGCTTTGGTCCCCATCGGCATCCACACTGTCGCTTAGGAATCGAAACTCGAGCCCATTCTGGGTATCCTGGCTGCGGCATTGAAGCGGCAATTTCAAATACTGCAGTCCATACACCAGCCTGCGCTTCGCGGCTTCCAGTTTTGCCCAAGCATCACGGCCGGCGTCGTCAAGATTCGGTATGACCTGGGTCAGCCTGCAGGAGGAGCAGAGTGATTCTGGATCATTGCCTGGAAGCGCCCAATTGCAGACACCATGTTCCGCGTAGTTCAGGCAGAGCTTGAATTGTTGCTGTTGCTGCCCCTTGCTGCCCAGTCGCTTCCACAACTCACCGTCCTTGCCCAAAGACACCATCGTGGAATGACTGGGCAAATACGCGAGCGCGGATCTACAGGACAGGCATTGCGTATTCTCAAAAAAAATCAGCGAATCACAGACGTCGCAATGATACGTTTTCACGGATAGGAAGACCTCGCACGACTCATGCCGGAAAAGACGTAGGACTTCTCGCACAAAAACCCGCTCCGCTCATGGCCTTTACCTGAGCCGTGGTGCGTCCATCATTGCCCATGCGTCCGACGAGACCAGTTTCGACACAAGGAGCAACCATGGCAAGCAAATACGGCAAAGCAGCGGCAAAAAAGGTAGAGAGGGCAATGAGGAAGCGTAACAGCGGCACGCTCAAGAGCGGCAGGTCCGGAAGGACCGTGAAGAGTCGCAAGCAAGCCATCGCCATCGGACTATCCGAGGCGCGCAAGGCTGGAAACAAGGTGCCGAAATTGAAGTCTGCAACATGATCCGCAAACTGAGCAGTGGCAAGTACCGATTGTACAGCCGAAAGGTTGATCCCAAGACGAAGCGCCGACGAAATCTGGGAACTTTCGCGACTCTTGCCGCCGCGGAAAAGCACGAGCGCGCGGTTCAGTTCTTCAAGCGGCGTTCCTGACATCGACACGGCAAAACGCAGCGGTGCGCATATGCGCACCGCAACGTGACACAGAATGTCTGTCTGGTAAGCCTAAACCCGGCGTGGTCCCAATAGGAACGCAACAACCGCGCCAATCAGGAATACGACAAAGAGAATCTTGGCGATTCCGGCGGCGCCCGCCGCAATTCCACCAAATCCAAATATGGCGGCAATAATCGCGATAACCAGAAAAACGGCGGCATAGTGCAGCATAAGAATCCCCCAAGTCCAGGTGGTGACGATCCAAGTGGTGATCTAGAAAATCTCTGTGCTGACCCTACGCGTGATCCGCCGAGATGGTGATGGGTTTTCCCCCCTAGTTGCTGTGGGATTGCGCTGACACCCCAAGCCGCGCGCCAAGTCCTCCCGAACCTTCATATTCGCCTACACAATGGCGCGACCGAAGCCTATTTCGGTCGTGCATGGCAGGCATCAATCTCCCGCGTTCGTAACGCATTTATTCTTCCAGAAATTGCTTGGGGGCAAACATGCTCAAGGTTAAGGCGATTGCTCAGAATGCCGTGGCGCTCCTGGAGGCGGATCACGCGCAAGTCAAGATCTGGTTTTCTCAATTCGAAACAGCAAAGGCAAAAAGCGAACAGCAGGATCTCGCGGCCAATATTTGCAGCGCGCTGAAAGTGCACATGCAAATCGAGGAAGAGGTTTTTTATCCCGCTTTCTTGGCGGCGACCAAGGACAGGAATATGTATGCGGAAGCGATCAGCGAACACAGACAGGCGAAGAAGATCATTGAGGAGGTGGCAGAATTAAGTCCGTCGCATGCTTATTTTCATACCCGGGTCAACGTGCTTGCGCAAATGATCAAACGTCACATCAAGGAGGAGGAACGGCCGGGTGGAATGTTCGATGAAGCCAAGCGCAGCAAGCTTGTGGATCTGAACGCGTTAGGGGAGGAACTGGCGCTGCGCAAGCAGGAGCTGGAAGCGAAGCCCGGCGACGATGCGCCCGAGGGAGCATGGCCGCGCAAACTGCCCGAAAGCGGGACTATGGACACATTAAGCAGCTAGTCCCTAGGTTGAAGCCGGCCGACTGCCGGCTTCTTTTTTCACATGTCATTTCTTCGGAACGTCCGGGGCATTCGATTGATTCATTGCGGTCTCAGGAGCGCCGTCGCGTTGAGCGGACTGCAGCTGCTCCCGACACGTTCTGAGTGCGTCGTGATAGGACTCCGTGCGGTCTGCCATCATCCGCTTGAGCATGCAGTGCGCGATTTCACGCGAGCTGACGGCGGAGGCCTTGTTTCCGGCGACCGCCGGTACTATCACAACGACGGTCGGTGCGATGACAACCAATGAAACGGCAACTGCGGCGAGAACAGGTCGTTTCATAATTTAATCCTCGATAAAATTCAACGGCGTGTCACCCATCCTCCGATTCTTGATGGTCGGGGACAACGGGAATGGAACGCGAAAGGAGGTACGCCATTTCCTACGAAGAAGAAACGTAGGACAACTCTTACGCTGATCATGACAATCAGCCGGTTATCAAACGAGGAAGAACGCTATGCGGCCTGGGCATCACGCCCATTAAAACGCGGCCGCAGCAACGACGCATCCGTAACTTCGTCCGTCCAAACACGGAATCGCTGCAGCGGGGCTTGGCCGAACGTGGTGCTGATGGCGACGTCGGCTGCGTCCCGGCCACGTGCGATCGTCAGACGCCCGATCCGTCGGGCATTGTTACGTGGATCGAAAGTATGCCATCCGCCGCCCAAATAGACTTCTATGCTGCCGGCGAAATCCATGGGGGCGTCGACCGCGTCCACTCCAATGTCCCCGAGGTAGGCTGTGACGTACCTCGCGGGTATGTTCATTGCCCGGCAGAATGCTATGGCCAAATGAGCCATGTCCCGGCAGACACCCTGCCGTTCCCGAAATGTCTCCAGCGCCGTCCTGGTCCATCTCGCATACTGATATCCGAATGTGACGTGCCGATTCACAAAATCGCAAATCGATTGCACCCGGGACCATCCCGGGGCAAGGTGGCCGAACAATCTGAACGCCTCTGAGGCCAGTAGATCGCTTTCGCAGTAACGGCTCGGCAGCAAGTACAAGAGCACCTCCGGCGGTAAGCTGCCAATCGCCATCTCCTGTGCATTCAGAAATGCCGGTTCCGGCAGACCCGAATCCTCCAGCAACCCGTCGGCGCTGATTCGGATGGAACCCGCGGGAACTTCCAAGCGAGTGCAAAGATTCCCATATCCGTCCCGGTAGGTTTCGCGCGGCAACGAGGGCTCGGTCGACAAATTGTCCGGGATCAACAAGCGCTGGCTGGAGTTAGGCTGCGCCTGGAGCATCAAGATCATCGATGTATTCTGCGGGCAATCGTAAACAAGCTCGTAACCAAATCGGATTCTCATGGTGCAAACTCGCTGTGGTGCGTGCTGGCTGAAAGACGGCCTCTTAGCGGCAATAGTCGTTGTGCTCACCGCACTCGTGCCACCGGTTTTCATGCCAGTAGCGATGGTTGTCGCGATCATAATAACCCTCGGCGTAAGCATGGTGCGGTTCCACGACCACGCAGCCCGATGCCAGGACAATCAGCCCCAGCGCGATGGTGCCTCTTAAAATACCTAGAGTGTTTGGCATGAATAATCCTCATAAGCGGCATGTCACGACGACTTATGCAAGTTAACCTACTCTTTGCGCCATTCCCGTCAGTACTTGTCATCCATTCCTGTAGGCACTGCGCCCATACCCGGGGAGCGGCATGAGCTTGGCGCCTGATGGCTTTTGCAGCCCCGGGCGCGCTGCGGCTGAAGGTGTGATCCTTAAAACAAATTGGGAAGCAGAGGATGGCCCTCGATCGCTTGAATGAACAACGCGATGGCGAGCACGCTATAAGCCAGTGAGCCGCCAATCAAGGCGGGCCGCCGCAATCGCGGTGATGCGCCGCCAAGCAGCCAACCGAGCAGGGGTATCGCCTGCTCAGCATGTATCCCAAGGAAGTGAGCGATTCGAAGATCGCCGCCCGCACGATTCCAACCGAATATCGGTGCGCGGCCGCCGATGAGGCCCACGGCGTGACCCGGTTGCTGCGACATATAGATGCCGAATCCGCCGCCCAGAACGAAACACAACACCAGACCGATTACCACCGCCGCACGATAATCGGGTTGCAGGCCGGGAGCGGGGCGACGCCAAATCTCCCATGCGAGCAGCGGGGTTGTGGCGACCATCGATACGGCGCCCAGCCCCATCAGAGCGTACATGACCTCGTAGAACACGCTCGATTTGTTGAAATGAGATGCGAGCCCGTGGCCGGCCTGCCATGCGATGTAAAATATTTCGAAGCTGCCCGCCGCGACGATAATGGCCACGATGGCTCGCATGTTCCACGCGCTGCGCCGATCGGGTCGAACATAACCGAAGAACCAGGCGGCCGTCAGTGCGAACACGGCGATTGAAAACACGAATTTGGTGGGTTTGATCCACACGTCCCCGCCATCAAATGTGCGCAGGTCAAACTGTTGCAAGGCGAGCATCAAAGGCGTCAGCACGACCAGCAGCAAACCGTACGCGGCCAATACCCGTTGCCGGTGAAAAACTTCGCGAAAGATGCCGCGAGAGCCGGTGTGCATCAAGGACAATTCGTTCATACCGCAGCTCCTTCGGCGCCCCGGCGCGAAAGCACGGCCCGTTCGATCAAAAACAGAAGAAATCCAACCGGCCCCAGCATAAAGGTAACCGGCAGGCAGATCAGCAATAGGAGCGGATGCACCCGCTCCAGCGTGCCTTGCCTCACGATCCACGTACCGACAAACAAGTCGAACGCCAGATAATGCAGCCAGCCGGCACAGAGTGCCGCATCGTTCGCGAACAGGGTGCGCACTTCAGGCAGGGAGCTGAAACCACCCCCCGGCGTCTCGCCCAACCCCCGCCAGATGCAATAGAGATAAACAACGGCGAAAAGTCCCGGAACGACGAGTCCGGTAATGCGATGAAGCCAGACACGCGTGCGGGACACGAACAGCGAAAGCGCCAGACCGACCCAGCACAGCAGGGCGATCGAATTGGCGACGGAAAATATCTGTGCCGGTGAAAGCATTTCTTATGCTCCTCGTGTCCCGCTCATGGCCGCTCGCCGCCGGCCAGGCGCTTGTTGACATCAGCGATCACGGCCGGCATGTCCTGCAGGTCATCGATCACATAGTGCGCGCCGCTCTCCTTGACCAGCTTTTCCTTGGATGCCCGTTCACGATCCGCAAGTTCCGTGGCGCTCATTTTTCGCACCGCGTCCCAGCTGTCGGCGACGTAATTGCTCCATTTGGAAACGGCCACCCGCCAGCACAGCGGCGCTCCTTCGCCGGCACCGGACACAGTGTCATCAACCTTGATGGTGCGCAGCATGGCGTTCTCAACGTTGTATACGCCCATTCTTTCGAGATTCTTGATCACCATGTAGGCGGTAGGACGCGGCATTTCGACTTCGTCGCCCGCACAATGAGTATCGGGAATAAAGCCCTGTGTCGCCGCGCCCGCAAGCAGCAGATCGAGCATGGCGCGTGTAAAGCCCGTGGTCACGCCGATCTTGATTCCTTGCTTCTGCCACTCTTTGCAGAGTTCGCCGACGCCGGGCAACAAGGTGTGGTAAGTGCCGTTGCGCAACAGTGCGAGCTGGGTGGGAACGAAATCGGCGAACATCGCATCCACATCGCTCTGTTTGGGCTCACGACCGAATTTTGTGATGAAACGATCGCGCACCGAGGGGATCTGCGTCATGGCCTTGATGTGCAGATCCTTGCGCAAGCCCATCGGGCCGCGCGCCTCGGGCATCGTGACCTCGACTCCGTATTTCTTGAACACCTCGACGAAGACAATCGCCGGAGCATCGACATAGCGATCCATGGTCGTGCCCGAGCAATCCAGCATGATGTAGCCCACGCTGCGCTCGGTATTCTCGGTGTCGAACTTGCGCTGTTGCGCGGCGAGGTGGCGAACATCCTCCGGTACACGGCCATTGGCGGATAATCTGGAAAGCACTGACTCTGTCATGAGCAACTCCGTAATGAATCTCGAGCACCGCGGGAATCAAGACGGCGGCGAATGATGTCCTGGCGCTGCCGGTCGATGGGGAACTTCCACATCAGCAAACCCGATATCACGTAGAGCACTGACGGGATGAACAGAAGGGTGAGAAGCAGCCCGAAGGCGCCCCGGCCGTCATTGACAGCCGCTGCCGGGTCGTAGCCAAAGAGTCCGATGCTCAAGAACGCCAGGCCGCCGCCCAACGCGACGTTCGCCTTGGTCACCAAAGCCTTGAGGGCGTAGTAGTTCGCGGCGCGATTGCTGCCGGTCTTGAGCTCATCGTAATCCACGATGTCTCCGACGATGGCATCCGATGCCACGCGGCTCACCGCGTCGGCGAAGCCGCTGACGGTGATCAGAATGAGCGCGGGAACAAAGCTTGCGCGCCCCGGTTGCAGCGGCGCGAGAAATGGGTAGATGGCTGCGTCGAAGAACACGCCCAAGGCCCAGGCGCGATGCTTGCCGATGCGGCGGATGATCCACAACCATGCCGGGACTGAGACGAGAGTGGCGGTGGCGTAGCTGAGCAGAATGACCGGAAAGGCATCGGGCAGCTTCAGATAGTTGACGACGTAGATATAGGAGAGCGCGAGAAAGGCGCCGAGGCTGATGCCACTGATGCTATAGCTCAAGAGAAACAGCAGCATCGGCCGGTTGCGGCTGACGTTCGGGAGGATGCTCCAGAAGCCGATGGCCGCGCGCGCAGATCCGGTTCTGCCGCGAGGCGCAAACCAAAGCGCGATTGGCACGGTCACCAGGAACAGCCCGGCCACCATGTGCGCGTTGAACCGCAGGACGAGCGCATTGAAAGCGTGCTCGCTGGAGATGCCGAGGAACGGTGAACACAGAAACAGCAGGCTCCCCAAGTAGTAGGCAAAGGCGCGAAATGTGAAGATCTTCGTTCGTTGCATGTATTCTTTGGAGATGTCGGCGCCCCAGGCATCATAGGGGATGATTGCCAAGGTCCAACCGAAATACAGGCACAGCGTCCAGCCAAGATAGTAGGCCACGCCGTCGCCCTTTGAGGGCGCGTAGAGGAAGGCCACGGCAAGAGAAGAGATGACGGCGCCGGCGATCAGCCATGGCCGCCGCCCGCCCGTGAGCAGGGCGGTCCGATCAGACAGGTATCCGACGATGGGGTCCATGCCGGCATCGAATAACCGGCTGATAATCATCGCGGCGCCGATAGCCTGGGTACTGAGGCCAATTTCGGTGGCATAGTAGCCGGGGATCACGAGTCCCGCGCAATAGAGGAGCATGGCCTCCGGAACCCCCGGTGCGGCGTAAGCGGCGATGCTCCAGGTGCGGATGGGGTTTTGCGTCACGCTGGCTGGCGGCGTCGGCGCGCGGCGTGGGCGTCCCGTGTTTCGGCGACGACTCGTGCGACGATCGGGTCGGCCTGCACCGCCTGCCAATACCTCAATAGCTTGGGTAATCCGGACAGGGGTGATGGACAACCGAAGCGCCTGGGCACCCATTCGTCGGAGAGGATGAGCATGGGGGCCAGGGCCCCATCCGCCACCGTCAGAGCGGTGCCGAACGCATAGCCGTCGACGCCGATATAAAACTCGAGGAACCCCAGCGCCTCTGCGATAGCGTGTACCGCCGCTTGCACGACGCCCCGATTTTCGACGGACTCAGGCTTTCCGATCATGTTAAAGAGCGGCACCATCGCCATGACGAGGTAGATGTCGCTGATGCGCGTGAGGAGTCGAACTTGGGCTCTCTGCCACGGGTCAGCCGGCAACAGGGCGGGCGTGGGAAAGGCGTCCTCCAGGTACTCGCAGATGACCTCGGACTCCGGCAACGCTCGTCCATCGTCCAACAACAGAACCGGCACTCGCCCCATGGGGTTGCCCACGACAAATGCACCCTTGGGTCCGGTCGACTCGCCGCTGGACGGCGGTTCAATCGTCTCGAAGTCGATGCCCTTCGCGTAGAGGGCGAGACGGACACGCGTTGGGAAAGGGGAATAGTAAGTCTGGTACAGTTTCATGGGCGTCCCGTCGGAGCGTGGCGAGCAGTTGAACAGAAACTCCAGTTGAGCGGCAAGTTTCTCTATAGTCCTGCACTGGATAACCATCCGGGGTGCTCCAATGAAGAGAAGCGTGGCTGCCACGGCAATCGCCGTTGTCCTTTTGTCATCCGCATCGGCCGGATCGGCCGCATCGGCAGCGCAAAGCGCTTCCGTGCGCGATCTCGCACGCCAGGTGCGTCTTGCCGATCCGCACCTGTCTCCGGACGGTCAGACCGTGGCGCTGGTTGAGACTCGCGCGGACCTGGAAAGCGACGAATTTCGTTCGGAGATCGTGCTGGTCGAGGTCGCGACCGGTCGCATTCGACCGCTGACCCGCGACCGGCACCACGCCGGGGCGCCGCGCTGGGCGCCCGCGGGCGACCGGATCGGATTCATCGCGCCGGACTCCGAGAAGAACGGGCAGCTCTTCGTCATGCCGATGAACGGCGGCGACGCATTGCAGCTGACCCATGGCAAGGACGGGGTCTCGCAGTTCGCCTGGAGTCCGGACGGGCAGAACATCGCGTACGCCGTCGCCGACCCCAAACCCGAGCTCAAAGGCGAGGATAAATTTCGCAATGCATTTCGCGTGGGCAACGACGATGTGACCATTTCGGAGGCGGTGCGGCCCACTCATTTGTGGCTCATACCCGCGTTAGGTGGGGAGGCGAAGCGGCTTACCAGCGGCACCTGGTCGCTCCCCTCGTCCTTGCCCCCCGGACCGCCGTCCTCACCGATCGCATGGTCGAAGGACGGCAAATCCATCGTGCTCGTCAGGCAGGAAACCCCGTCCACCGGCGACGGACTGCTCACGCGAATTCAAGTGCTGGATATCGCCACGGGGCAGATTCGCTCGCTCACGGGTGATACTCGATTGGAGGGTTACCCCAAAATCTCGCCGGACGGCACGAGCGTCGCGTATTGGCGCAATCGGGATGGCCAAGCTTGGAAATTTCAGGATGTGTGGCTGGCGCCGTTTGCCGGCGGTGCCGGTCACGATGTGAGCGCACGCGTCGAGGCCAACGTGTACGGAACATGGTGGGCGCCCGATGGAAAGTCGCTCCTGGTCGGCGGCAACTCGGGCACCAGTGTGGGTTTGTGGCGACTTCAATTGGACGGCTCGTCCGAGCGGATTCCGCTTGAGGGCGTGATGCCGACCAACGGGTATTGGATGGATCTCGACGAAGGCGCGAATGGCGAGGTCGTGTTCATCGGTCAGACCAAGACCGATCCCTATGAAGTTTACCTGATGCCCCGCGGCGGCCACGCGGCCACAGCGATCACCCACGAAAATGCGGGACTCGCTGATCTATCCCTGGCGCGTGCGGAAACCGTGACCTGGAAAGGGCCTGGCGGCCGAACCCTCAACGGCATCGTAACTTACCCGTCGGACTATCAAGCCGGCCGCCGCTATCCGCTGGTGCTCGCCATTCACGGCGGTCCGAACTCCTCCTCGCGCGAGAAGTTCAATCTGCTCTCGCAAGTCATGGCAGCCCATGGCTGGATGGTGTTCGAACCCAACTATCGTGGCAGCGACAGCGATGGCAACGCGTTCTATGCGGCAATCTATCAGGACGCGGGACAGGGACCGGGAGAGGACGTCATGTCGGGCGTCGAATATTTGAAAGGGCAGGGCCTCGTAGACGCGGCGCGCATGGCGGTCACCGGTTGGTCCTATGGTGGATTCATGACCACCTGGCTTGCCGGGCACTATCCCGTGTGGAAAGCGGCGGTTGCGGGCGCGGCGCTCACGGACTGGGTGGAGATGTACGACCTCTCCGATGGCAACGTTGCGCAGTCCGAAGCGACCGGAGCCTCACCGTACATCGGCAATGGCATGGCCATCAATCGACGCCAATCGCCTTCGAGCTCCATGACGAAGATCAAGGCTGCGACGCTCATCATGTGCGACACCGGCGACTTCCGTGTGCCGATCACGCAATCCTTCGGCCTCTACCGCGCGCTGGTCGATAACAAAGTCACGACGGAGTTCTACGCTATTCCAACGGCCGGGCATTTTCCGAGTGATCCCGTCCGTCAAATGGACGTTTATCAACGCTGGATCGACTGGTTGCAACGCTACTTGCCATGAGCTGGATGCATATCGACGAAGGCTCGCGCACCGGTTGTACGCCGGTGCGCGAGATGGATTTCAGTTACCAGCCGTTGCCGTTGCCGTTACCGTTGCCCTCGCCATGCCCGAATGACTGCACGAAATTCCAGCCATCCGGAGTTCCCAATCCGGTGGCCGGATCCCAACCTGGACCAACCCGAAGTGTCGAGTCGGTCCCGAACGTCAGCACGAACCAGCGAGTGCTGAACGGACTGTTGTACAGGGCGCTGTAGAATTCCTCCAGACCTTGAAGTGGATACGCCAGATAGCGGGAGTCCCAGAACTCGGCTCCGCTGGAGCTGGTGATGGTGCCGGTCACATTTTCCGGTGAGCTGACGGCATCCACATCCGTGATGGCCGCGGGCGGCAGCCGGTACAGGTTGGGTGCAGCCAGGCCCAGCGGGTGACCGGCCTTCTGATTGGCGATGGCCCAAAGCGCCGAAAACATCGGTGTGGCCAGACTCGTGCCGCCAATCACTTCAATAAACTGGTCTCCCGCAGTATCGCCGGTAAAGATGATCTCGACACCCGTGTAAGGATCTGCCAACCAGGAGATATCGGGAATTTTACGGGTTGATCCGCCGAGTCCGCGCTGATAATTGGGCAGGGGATAGACATCGCTCTTGCCGCCGCCACCGCCGTAAACGAATGCCTCGCTGTTCGGGAACTGGAGCGGCGGATTGCCGAGCGCTGCCGTGTCCGCGATCTCCGTGATGTTATTGCCCCACGCGGTCTGGAAAGCGATGTGCTTGTTGTTCTTCAGCCCCAGACTGACCCCACCGACGGCGGTGACGTTCGGCGAACTTGCCGGCCAGCCCACATCGTAGAAGCCGATCGCCGCGACATTGTCGCCTGAATCTCCGGTTGCGAATTGCAGGGATATGCCCTGCGCGCCGACGAGCTTGAAGGCAGCATCCGATGACTGTTGGAAGGTCGGATCAAGGCCTATTTCGAACCCTGACCAGCTGTTTGAGATCGCCACCACGCCGGGTATCGCAGCGGCTCTGATGATTCCACCGAACAGGTCGTCAAAGTTGTTGGTGGGAGTGACTATCAGGACAATCTTCGCGCCCGGCGCAATGGAATGCACCCACTCCACATCGAGGGTGGTCTCGGTGGCCCAGCCCGAATTCGCATCGCCCGAGAAATTCGATTCCGTCGACGTGCCGATGACCGTGAGGTCAGCCGGCGGCAGACCCATGACCGCGGAAAACGTCGCGATATCCGCTTGGATGGTGGTCGAGCCGTAGGCATCGACGATGGCGACGGTTTCGCCGGTGCCGTCGAGGCCTTTCTTATATAGCTGGTTCATGTCGTAGGCGGTGTGCACATCGCTCGGCTGATAGCCGCATGGCGCGAGGGTGCCGGGTGCGGAATTGCCGATGGGTTGACCGTAAGCATTGCCCGAATAGGTTGCGCTGACTCCACCGCCGCTGAAACTGACGCTGGTCGGAGGCAGGAAACACTGCGCGGAGAAGATCAACCCGTTTGCGCCCGCCGCCAATTTGATGGGACTGGCGCGCAAACCCTCGGGGTCGGTTTGGCGCGAGACATTGGGTTGACTGCGAAGACCCATTACTGCGTGTGAAACGTTCGGCATGGGCGCGAGACTGGACAGCCCGCTCACCGACGCGACCAACGGCGCAATCGCCGGGGGTAACGTCGCCACCTTGGGGCTGGCGCGGAAGGTCATGTCCTTTAAACGATACTGGTGTACTTCAACGCTCAGGGCGGATTGCACCACACCTACCGTGCCTGCGGCCCTCACGAATAGATTGTGCGGGCCGACGCCAGTCACCTTCAGGCCTTGGGATTTGAGGAATTGGCTCACGTCCGCGACATTCGCTGCCGTCGGCGCAAGTTGCGCATCGATTTGCGCACCGGAGAGAAACGGAGTTCCTTGATCGCGCTGCGCCGCAAGCGCGCCGTCGAGCGCCTTTTCGTCGCGCAGTTTGAGCCACAGGGTGATTTCGATCGCGCTTGCCGGATCAACGAGTCCAAGATCAGTCGAATGTTTGAGTATCGGCGGTCCACCTCTGTCGGTGCGGACCCCTTCTGCGGATGCAGAGGCGGCGCCTACCAGCGCCAAGCTCAAGAAAGTAATTGCGATCCCTGATAGCCAACCCGATGGTCTGACGCCGAATCGTTGGGGGCGAGCGATTTCTTTCATCGATGTCTCCCTGACTGGTGTTTGTGGTTACGCGGAGCGTGCTCCGAATCCTTGGGTTCCGTTCACGGGGGAATGTACTGCAATTGATAACGGTTGTCTCCCGGTAGCCGTGCGGCGGAGCGTCAACCGCGCTGCGGACGTCGGCGTCAGAGCAGTCCGACATCAATAGGCGTCGTGGTCGCCTCAAATCGGCATCCACTCTCACGTATGGTCGAAGTCGAGATTTTCATAGCCGCAAAGCCAGAAGGAATCCTCATGCTGCACTATGCCATTGTCTTTTTTGTCATTGCGTTGATTGCCGCGTTGTTTGGATTTGGCGGGATCGCGGCGGGAGCCGCAGGGATCGCGAAAATCCTTTTCGTGGTGTTTCTCATTGGTGCGGTCGTTGCGCTTCTTGTGGGTCGGCGCCGCATCTAGGAAGCTCTCGGGCGCCGCACTGCTTGGTTTGTTCGCTCTTTGCGCTTCGTGTCGATCCGTGCCTACCGTGCCCGCCTCGACCGTGGAGCGGCAACCGAGTCAGTTCCGGCTCGACGTGCGAAACACCAGCGGTTCGCTGAGCCCGAAGCAGGCGCGCCTCGTCTTGGAGCATCTCAAGGCGAGCGCTCCGGATGGCGATGACCTCGCGCACCACTTGGCGGTGGAACAGGCCGTGGCGAGCAGCCCCCTCTACACGTCGAACAAAGTGCGGATCCTGCACGATGGGCAGGAGACGTTTCCTGCGATGTTCGCAGCAATTCATGCTGCGCACCATCACATTCATCTCGAGTACTTCATTTTCGAGGATATCGAATGCTCCGGTGAGCACCTTGGCGACCTGCTGATTTCAAAGCGTCAGTCCGGCGTGGAGGTCGCCATCATTTACGATCCGGTAGGGTCGCACGCTACGCCGCCGCCTTTTTTCGATCGCCTGAAAAGCGCGGGCGTGAAAATTTTCGAGTTTCACCCGCTGAATCCCCTCAAGGCCAAGGGCCCTTACTCGGTGAACGACCGCGACCACCGGAAAATGCTCGTCGTCGACGGCACTCATGCCATCGTCGGCGGCATCAACATGAGCCATAGCTACCAAAGCTCGTTGCCTGTGGGGGGATCTGAAAAGGAAAAATCGACCGATCCGGACGCGCAGTATTGGCACGATACAGATATTGAGATCACCGGCCCGGTCGTGGCGGAGCTCGAGAGCCTATATCTTGCACGTTGGGCGCAGCAGAACCCCGACGATCTCGGCGACGGTCAATACTTTCCTCACGTCGAGGCGCAGGGCAGCGATGTCGTCAGGATCATCGGCAGCGTCCCGGAACACTCAGAGCCGCGATACTACGTGACCTTGCTCGCCGCAATTGAAAGCGCCGACACGACCATCCGGATCACCACCGCATACTTTGTCCCGACGCGCCAGGAGCGGCAGCAATTGGCGGCCGCCGCGCGCCGGGGTGTTGATGTACGACTGATGCTTCCGTCAGTGAGCGACTCAGTGGCCTCTCTTGCCGTACAGCATTCGAACTACGGCGAACTGCTGAAGGCGGGCGTCAAGATTTACGAGCAGGACGGGGCCATCCTGCACTCGAAGACCGTCGTGGTCGATCATGTGTGGTCTGCCGTCGGGTCCTCCAACTTTGACCATCGCAGCGTTCTATTCAATGACGAAGTGGACGCCGTCATTCTGGGAACGACAACGGGGCAATCGATGGAAAAGCAATTCGACAGCGACATGCAACATGCACATCCCATTTCTCTCGAGTCGTGGCGCCACCGCTCCCTGGGTGAACGATGCAAGGAGCACTTTTGGAGCCTGACACAACGCTTTTTGTAACTTGTAGGCGTCGTCTCTCATGACGCCGCGGCAAAACGCCGATGCACGCAACATGTCTATTTCGAGAGAGTGGGACAGTCAATCGACACCAAGAGGACTACTAATGAGCGCAATCAACAAGGTGGGCATTTGGACGGCGTCTTTGGCTGTAATGGCCGTATTCGCCGGCGGTGCGGCCCTGGCTGCGACCGAAGCGGAGATAGACGCAGGCGTGCAGGCAACACTCGAAAGGTTTTACGCCGAGCATGCGGGCGACCGCGAGCTTGTCAAAAAGGCCGCGGGCGTGCTGGTATTTCCCGCCGTGACCAAGGGCGGCGCCGGTATTGCCGGTGAACACGGTGAAGGCGCGCTTCTCGTCGATGGCGTGATCGTCGGACACTACAAGGTCAGCGGCGTCTCGGTGGGCGCGACGCTCGGCGCTGCGCGCCGCTCGGAAATCATCCTGTTCATGACGCGCGAGGCGCGCGATAAATTCCAGAACAGCAAGGGCTGGACGATCGGCGCTGATGCTGGAGTCGCTGTGGCCAAAGTGGGTGCCGGGGGGGAATATGATTCCGAGACCTTGCGTCGCCCGATCGTCGGCTTTGTGATGGATGAACACGGTCTGATCGCTGACTTGTCTCTCGAGGGAGCAAAAGTCAGCCGTCTGACGCCCCGGGGTTCTTGATCTTTAGAACCCTCTCGGGCGCCGGCGGGGCGATCATCGCCCCGCCGGTTGCCTGCTGCCGCGGCCGATCGTCGTCGACACTGCCTCCGCGTTCTTAGTGGGGCTGGGGATGTTTTGGTTCATCACCCGAAGCTTCGTTTAAGGCTAACGGAATTCGGGGCCGGTCGCCCATACAACCAGGGCTTTGCGGACGCCGGCGGTGATCGGCGTAACACGGTGTAGTACGAATGACGGGAAGGCGATGATGGCGCCTCGGTCTCTCGGAGCAACGCCGATTTTGTCGCTGACCTGAAACTGCAGGTCGCAGCCCTCATACTTTGATGGATCGGTCAGCTGGATGCTCATCGATAGCTTGCGCGGCTTCGCATTGTGCGGACCATGGTCTAGGTGCCAGCCATAGTGGCCCCCTTCGACACCGTCGTAGACCGAATACTGGATGTTCTCCAGATCTGTCACGTCAAAGCGGTAAATCTCGCTGTTGAGTCTGCTCACGACTTCCTGCACGCGCGCGTAAAGCGCCGCGGTATCCGCGTTGCGTTCCAGCCAAGCTATTCGGGTGATTCGAATGAGGTCGTCATTGGTGCTCTTGACCGCGATCTCGGCTTTTTGATGCACCATGCGATCGCCGTAGGTCTCGATAGCATCGAGTTCGCCGGGCGTGAAGGCATCATTCCACAGGATAAACGCGTTCTTCATGAGTATCTCTCCATGCCGTGCGAAGCGCTTTCCGTCTCGCAGCGGCGATTGTTCGAATCGCGTGGACCGCGAGGCGCGCAGCCGCATGAAGAACGGCAGGTGCGAGTTGGGCTCGAGTTGCGCCGCTCGATTGAAGCAATCCAGCGCGGCCGCCACGCCGTGTTCCTGCCGTCGGCGCAGGCCCTCGGCGATCAGTTCATTCGCGTCCGACATCGATGCGATTGTAGCAGCCGGGGAGTAAACTTCACGCGATCACGAACTGAAGGTGTCAACCCATGGCGAGCACATTATTCGATTTGACCGGCCAGGTGGCGTTGGTGACGGGTTCATCCCGCGGCATCGGCAAAGCAATCGCTGAAGAGATGGCGGCCGCGGGTGCCAAGGTGGTCATCAGTTCGCGCAAGCAGGACGCTTGCGACGCGGTGCGCGACCAAATCAAGGCTGCCGGCGGCGATGCCATCTCAATCACCTGCAACATCGGCAACAAGCCGGAGGTCGAACATCTGGTCAGAGGCACGCTGGAACACTACGGACGCGTCGACATCCTGGTGTGCAACGCCGCAGTCAACCCCTATTACGGTCCCCTGGCCAAGCTCGGCGACGATGCTTGGGACAAAATCATGGTGAGTAACGTCAAGAGCAGCTGGTGGTTCAGCAATCTGGTCGCGCCGCACATGCTGGAGCGAGGCTCCGGAAATATCATTCTTGTATCCAGCATCGGGGCCTTCAGAAGCACATCGGTCCTGGGCGCATATGGCATTTCCAAGGCGGCGGAAGCGCAGCTGGCGCGCAATCTGGCCTCCGAACTCGGACCTGCCGGTATACGCGTGAATGCCATCGCTCCCGGGCTGGTCAAGACAGATTTTGCGAAAGCCCTTTGGTCGAATCCTCAATTGCTGAAGTCCGTCGAAACGCGTGCGCCCTTGCGCCGAATCGGTCAACCCGTCGATATTGCCGGAGTCGCCGTATTCCTGGCTTCGAAGGCCGCCGGCTTTGTCACGGGCCAGCTCATCGTCGCCGACGGCGGGTCATCGTCCGGCGATTGACCCCGCAATAGCGCGCCCGCGTCAGGGAAGTTCACGGACCCAGATGTTGCGGAAGCTGATGGGTGCCGACGGATCGCCATGTGCCTGCAGCTTGATCGCCGCCCGATCGTATGGCCGATACGCGGGCTTGCCGATGTAGACGGTTTCGCCGGAAAGCTGCACATGATTTTGAACAAGAATGCCGTTGTGAAATACCGTGACAAAGGCCGGGCTCTTCAGCGACCCGTCGGCCTCGAAATTTGGCGCCGTCCACACCACGTCGTAGGTCTGCCATTGTCCCGGTTTGCGCATGGCATTCACCAAGGGCGGCGCCTGTTTGTAGATGCTGGCCGCCTGACCATTCACATAGGTTTTGTTCTGCCAGGAATCCAGGATTTGAATTTCGTAACCCGCGTCACCCGGACCGGTCGACGCCAGGAAAAGGCCGCTGTTGCCGCGCAGTTGACCCTCGCCCTTAATGCCCTCAGGAATGCGCCACTCCAAGTGCAACTGATAATTTCTGAAGAGCTGCTTGCTCTCGATATTTCCAGCGGCCTTGACGACGGTCATGAT
The DNA here is from genome assembly GCA_963831765.1 of uncultured Gammaproteobacteria bacterium. Taxonomy (GTDB): domain Bacteria; phylum Pseudomonadota; class Gammaproteobacteria; order Steroidobacterales; family Steroidobacteraceae; genus Bog-1198. Next base: position 1,530,234 of record CAWHRH010000003.1, on the reverse strand, counting down.
GCCCCCGCCGACCTTCCATTGCGCCGGCGTGTGATCCTTGGTGGACACCCACTGATCCAGATTTCGGCCGTCGAATAAGATGATGGCGTCGGCAGGCGGCGCGCCGAAGTCCTTGCCGGGCGCCACTACCGGGGGCACCGGTTCCCACTGTTCTGTGGCCTTCGGGTCGCCCGCAGGGGATTGCGCGAAGGCGGGCGCCAGGCAAACCAGGCCGATTCCCAGCGCCGCCGCCAGCGCCGCACCGGGTCGGAACTGACAGGTCACACAGTGCATAACTGAAAAGCCTCCTCGAGCGAGACAAAGGGATCGCCGCGAGTCGGCACGAACTCGTGTGCGACAAAGCCCTGGTAGTTCAGGTCGGCCAGCGCCGAGGCAATGGCATGGTAGTTGAGCTCCTGACTATCGTTGATTTCATGACGGCCGGGCACGCCGCCGGTATGAAAATGTCCGATCCAGTTGATGTTGTTGCGGATGGTCCGGATCACATCACCCTCCATGATTTGCATGTGGTAGATGTCGTACAGCAGCTTCACGCGCGGCGAATTGACTCCCTTCATGACCGCCACACCGAAAGCAGTGTGATCGCCTTGATAACCTGGGTGATCCACCTTGCTGTTGAGCAACTCCACACAGACCGTGACGCCCTGTCGCTCGGCAAGCGGCGCAATTTTTGCGAGGCCGGCGATGCAGTTGGCAATCGCCATATCATCGTCGATACCCGGAACGCGATTTCCGAACATGGCGATGACATTGGGCACTTGCGCGTTCGCTGCAAGCGGCAGCGCAGCTTCCAGCTCGCCGAGCAGCAGCGCATGATTGGCCGGATCGTTGAACCCGGTGGCGATGAATTTGTCCCGCCGGCTGGCATAGCCCATGGACACGACCACCCCGGCGTCGCGGGCAACGGACCACTCATCGGGATACAGCAGATCGACCCCGGCGAATCCGATCTGCTTCAAGCGCCGGCAAAAATCGGGCAGAGCCATGCGCGCGTACGGCCACCGGCATGCCGATTGCTTGAGCCGGCCGGACAGTGGAGCGGCGGTTGCGCTTGATGCCGGCGGCGCTGCGCCCGCGCGGACAGCCCCGGCGGCGGCAACGCCGGCCGCGGTGGCGAGGGTCCGCAGAACAGTGCGGCGGCTGACGCGATGGACCTTTTCTGGCATTTTAGGATAGCGATAGTACATCTCTGGAATCGGGATAGAATAAGTCGAAAATCGCATCCCGGGAGCCCTATTGGGCATCGCGGGGCAAATTACGCAGGAAACGAACATGCAGTCGGCTGGTTTTGACGCAATCGTGGTCGGCTCGGGCATTTCCGGCGGATGGGCGGCCAAGGAGCTGACGGAGAAAGGGCTGCGTGTGTTGCTGCTGGAGCGAGGCCGCAACGTCGAGCACGTCAAGGACTACGTCAACGCCACCAAGGCTCCGTGGGAATACTTGCACCGCGGCGGTCGCACGTATGCCATGGAGGAGGCCTACCCCGTGCTCAAGCGGGACTACCCGCTCAATGAGAAAAATCTCGCTTTTTGGGTAAACGAAAAGGAATCGCCTTACACGGAGATCAAGCGGTTCGACTGGTATCGAGGCTATCAGGTGGGCGGTCGCTCGCTGACCTGGGGACGACAAAGCTACCGTTGGAGCGACTTCGACTTTGAGGCCAATGCCAAGGAGGGGATCGCGGTCGACTGGCCGATCCGCTATGACGAACTGGCGCCGTGGTACGACCACGTGGAAAGGCATGCGGGTATCTCCGGTTCTCGCGAAGGTCTGCCGCAGCTTCCCGATGGACAATTCCAACCGCGCCATGCCGCTCAATTGCGGCGAAGAGTTGATGGCCGGTCGGCTGAAAAATGCTTTCGGCGGTCATCGCCGCGTCATCATCGGGCGCACCGCCAACTCGACCCAGGGCACTGGAAGGCCGCGCGCCATGCCAGTATCGAAACGCTTGCTGGCTGGGCTGCCCGTATGGCGCCTACTTCAGCACCCAGTCCTCCACGCTGCCGGCCGCGGCAAAAACCGGCAAGCTCACGCTCAAGCCCTGGTCGATCGTCACCGAGGTTCTCTACGACAAGGACCGCAAGCGAGCCAGCGGCGTGAGGGTACTGGATGCAGTCACCGAGCAGACCACCGATTACACCGCGAAGCTCATCTTCATCTGCGCCTCCACGCTCAACTCGACCTGGCTGCTCATGCGATCAGCGACGGACATCTGGCCCGCAGGACTCGGCAGCAGCTCAGGGGAGCTCGGTCACAACCTCATGGATCATCACTTTCGCTGCGGCGCGCAGGGAAGACTCCCTGGACTGGACGACAAGTACTATTACGGCCGACGACCCACCGGCATATACATTCCGCGCTATCGCAACCTGTTCGGCGACAAACGGGAGTATCTGCGCGGTTTCGGGTACCAAGGCGCGGCGAGCCGCGAGGGTTGGTCGCGAGCAGTCAAGGAATTGGGGGTGGGCGCGGCCTTCAAGGACGAGATGACGCTGCCGGGCCCCTGGGTTTTCGGGGCCACGGCATTCGGCGAAATGCTGCCCAATCACGCCAATTCGATAGGGCTCGACACCAATAAGAACGACAAGTGGGGTCTGCCGGTCCTCAAAATCGATTGCGCCACAGGCGAGAACGAGCGCTTGATGCGCAAGGACATGATCGCCGACATGGCCGACATGCTCGAGCAGGTTGGGCGCGAAGAGTGTGGCGACCTTCGACCTTGAATCCTATCCGGGCATGGGTATTCATGAGATGGGCACGGCACGCATGGGCCGCGATCCGAAGACCTCGGTCTTGAACTCGCACAATCAAGTCTGGGATGCGCCCAACGTATTCGTGACCGACGGCTCCTGCATGACGTCGAGCGCTTGTCAAAACCCCTCGCTCACGTACATGGCGCTCACCGCGCGCGCCGTGGATTTTGCCGTGAACGAACTCAACCGCCGCAACCTTTGAGCCAAACATGAACGCGTCATCCGAAACGGAACGGGAACGGCTGATCAATCGCCGCGAGGCGATTCGCCGCGTCAGCGCCCTGCTTGGGGGAGTCGCATTCGTCGGCGGCAGCGGTCTTCTGGCCGCCGCGGAGAAGGCCGGTTCTCATCTTGAGGGAATGCCGGGAGAGTTCAGCGCCGGTCAGATCGCATTGCTGGACGAGATCGCAGAGACGATTCTCCCGTCAAACCAAGACTCCGGGAGCGAAGGCGGCAAAGACCGGCGCCTTCATGGCGCGCATGGTGACCGATTGCTACAGTCCCGCCCAACAAAAGGTGTTCCGAGAAGGGATGCGCAGGCTGGACGATGCGACCCAGAAGGCGAATCAGGTCTCCTTCATGGCGGCGACGCCCGGTCAGCGGCTCGCCGTGCTCACGGCGTTGGACCTTGAGCAGCAGCGCGTCATGGACGCGCGTGATGCGGCAAATCGCAAGAGGCTGGGTCTGGCGCCGCTGCCCGGCGCACCGGCTGCCGCGCCGCAGGCGGATGTCAACGCTCCCGCCCACTACTTTCGCATGATGAAAGAGCTTGCGCTTCTGGGGTTTTTCACCTCAGAGGTCGGCTGTACACACGCGCTCCGCTACGTCGAGGTGCCGGGACGCTTTGATCCCTGTCTACCGTATACGCCCGGCGAAAGCGCATGGGCGGCGCATGCCTGATGCCCGGAACCTCGCGCTCGGCCTGGCACTCTCTCTAAGCTGCGCGGCGGCCTCAGCCGCGGCGCGCGCACCGCCGCCCGCGCCGGACTATTCTCAGCCGGATAGCTGGGCCGCTTGGCCGGGCCACGCCAGCGGAGCGGATGCCATTCCGCCTGGAATCACCAATACCCCGGCACCCAGCGCCCCGCAAGTCGACGTTTTTTTCATTCACCCGACCACCTACCTGTCGAACTCGGCCGACAACGCGCGCTTCGACGAACCCGGTGCGACCAGCACCATGATCGATCGCGGCGTGCTGCGATTTCAAGCCAGTGCATTCAATACATGCTGCCGCATTTATGCGCCGCACTACCGCCAAGCGGCACTGTCGGCCTTCATGCGGCACGATGAGGCGCGCAACGAGGCGGCGCTGTCGCTGGCATACGGAGATGTGTTGCGGGCTTTCGACTATTTTGTGTCGCGTGAGAATCATGGGCGGCCGTTCATCATTGCCGCCCACAGTCAGGGCTCATTGCATGCTTTGCGGTTATTGCAGGAGCGCATCGCCTCGAGCCCACTGCAGCAACAAATGGTGGCGGCTTACGTCGTTGGCTACCTGGTACCCATGGATATCGAGCGCGCCGGATTGCCGGTTTGCCGACAGGCATCGCGGACCGGCTGCGTCATCAGTTGGAACACGGTGAAGGACGGAGCCTCGGAGGATGCCCGCCGCAACAATCGCTTGGTTTGGCTCGAGGGCAGGTATCAACGTCTGGCCGGCCGTCCAATCGTATGCGTCAATCCGCTGAATTGGAGTCTGGACAGCGATGCACCCGCGAGCATGGACATGGGCGCATTGCCGGCCGTGCGAGCGTCCGCGGATCTGGAGGCGCCGGTGCCGGGGCTGACCGGCGCACGCTGCGTGAATGGCGATCTCGCGGTGAAGATCCCATATTTCGAACGTCGTGGCTTTGCCGACCCGCTGACCCTGTTCGGCAGCTATCACATCTACGATTACAATCTCTTCTACGCCAACATCCGCTTGAACTCGCTGCTACGCGCGGCCGCCTTCGGTTCGCACCGCTGACGGCCGGAACGCGGTCCAGGCCGCGGCGCCAAAAACCAATATATTGGCCACGATGACGGGCGTTGCATGGATGAACAAACCGTACGTCATCCAGAGCAGCGCGCCGAGCATTTGCGCGCCGCGCAGCCATGTCGGGCGCGCAAAAAAGTATGAAGCGACGAAGGTCGCCGTCGCCGCCCATCCCAGGATCTCGATCCACACCGGACTCATAGCACGCCGGCCTTTGCGCGCGATTCGAACACGCTCGTTTCCACGATATTCACGCGATCCGTCCGTTCCTTCTCCCACTCATTCAGCGTCAATCCATAGGCTTCGAAGACCTCGCGAATGTCGCCGGTTTTCCAATGCATGAGTTGGTCGAGTATCGGCAGCATGATGCTGAAGGCGCAATCACTCAGGACGATGCGTTTCGCAATCCGCGCGAGCTGTTTGTTCTCCGAGACCGCGATCGTAAGACCATCGTGATTGTTGACATGCAGCATCACATGGACATCAGAACCGCCGTCGCCCACATAAATGACGCGATCGGAGGAGATTCCCAGTCTGTTCTGAAGCTCCTCGATGACCGCGACCTTGCCGTAGCCGGCCGGGACGCGCTTGATTGCTCTCACCTCGCCGGAGCGCACGTCCATTTCCAGCTCCGTACCGAAAATGTGCTCAGGCGGAACGATGCCCGCCAGCGCCGAAGTGACGATGTCCCGGGGCGCCGCCGATATCACGTAAAATGAAAACTGATAGCCATCGGTGCCCTGCCGCAGAAAATCGACCAATGCGGGAATCGCGCTCTTGAGGCGCACGCGCCGGCCGGCCTCGACGAGGTGCTCGCGGCGTACGCCGCGGAATTCGGGATCGTGGCGGATCAAGTACGCCAACTCGCCGCCTTGTTGAACCAGATTGCTGTGCGCGAGGCCGGCAACGCGTTCCTCGAAACCGGATATGCCGAGCAGTTCGCTCAGCACCAATCCGGAATCTTTGAAGCTCAAGGTCTGATCAAAGTCCGAAGCGAGCAGATAGTGCTTGACGGGGCGTTCGCCCATTCGTGTCTCCTGTGGTTGCACCTCACCATAATCCAGGAAATCGCCGCAAATGTCAGGCGAAAAAGAATGTCGCCAATCGTCGAATCATTTCAACCAGAAATGGCTCGAATTGTGAAGCAGGACAAGCTTTGCCCGCCGGGGGCCCGCGGCGGCGCGCTGCTTCGAACCGGCATCGCATTGCCGCCACAAAACCCATATGTGGGTCGACCCGGCATCGGGTATGATTGCCGCATGCAAAAGCTGATGGGCCGAACCCCTTACGATCTGACCGATGAGCATTTCCTCGAGCTCACGATCGGCCTCACCATCGGCGTGCGCACCCTGAAGCTGGCCGGCGAGCTTCTGCATCTTCGTCAGCGTGGCGGAGTGGGCGTAATGCTGCTGACGCTGCAGCGGCCGGCGCAGCTCACGCAGGCGGATGTTGCACAAATCGCCGGCATGTCGCGCAGCGCCTGCCAGCGGCTGTGCGAGACGCTGCTGCGGCGCGGCTATTTGACCTATGCGCCCCATGCGCGCGACGGGCGCAAACAGCTGCTCGTGCCCGCCGCCAAGGGTTGGAAGATGTTGAGGGACCTGTACCGGCACGTGGGTCCGACAATACGGAAAATCAGCCGTGAGCGCATCGCCCAACGGAAATAAACCCGCGGAATCGCGGTCAGTTTTGCTTGCCCGCCAGCCGATCATGGATGTATCGCGGCAAGTCCTCGGGTACGAACTTCTATATCGCGGCCTGCGCGAGCGCGCGGAGTCATTCGATTCGGTGGCAACAGCGCGCGTCATCTGCGAGACGCTGGCGCACATCGGCGCGGAGCGCGTGGTGGGTCCGGCACGGATGTTTGTCAATCTTGGCCAGGATTTGCTCGAGGATGGCGCCGCGGAGGTGCTGGCGTCGGTTTTGCCGGCGGGCCAGGGAGTGATCGAGATACTCGAGGGGGTTGAAGCGTCGCAGCAAGGACTCAAGGCAGTGGCCCGCCTGCGGTCCCGGGGCATCCTGATCGCGCTCGACGATTTTGCCTTCCAGTCCGGTGTGACCCCGTTTCTCGAGCACGCCGATTACGTCAAGGTCGATGTCATGGCGGCCGGCGCGGGGCTTGGCGCGCTGGCGGAGCGTCTGCGGCCCTACGGCATTCCCCTGATTGCGGAAAAGGTTGAGACGCTGGCCATGGCCAAGTCCTGCGCGGATCTTGGCTTCCAATTTTTCCAGGGCTACTTCTTTGCACGCCCGGAAGAGCAGGACGGCGAGCGCGTCGGCGTACAGGTACATTCGGTCATCACCCTGCTGAGCGAGTTGCAGCGGCCCGACGGCATGCCGGCCGCGCTGGCCGAGACCATCGGGCGGGATGTTGCCCTGAGCCATCAAATTCTGCGCCTCGCCAACAGCGCCGCTTTCCGCCGCAGGCGCGCTCTTTCTTCGCTCATAGACGCGGTGGTTCTGCTGGGCCAGGATGTCATCCGTCAGTGGGCCTCGCTGCTGCTGATGGCGCGGCTCGCCACCCACAAGCCGCGCGAGCTCCTGAACATGGCGCTGGTTCGGGCTCGTTTATGCCAGAAGATCGGTGAGTCGATCACGGAGCTCGAGCCGAACGTGCTGTTCACGGCGGGTCTCCTTTCGGTGCTCGACGCCTTGCTCGACAAGCCCATGGCGATCGTCGTGACCGAATTGCCGCTCGGCGACAACCTACGCGACGCCCTGCTCGGTCACAGCACCTCGAAGCTGGCGATTACGCTGCGTCGGGCGATTGCCTGCGAAACGGGTCAATGGAATGCGCTCGCGGTCGACGAGCAAAGCGTGGCGGCATCGCTGCTCGATGCCTATGTCGACGCCCTTGAATTCGCCCGCAGCACCCTGGCGGCGTCCTAGCAAGATTCGCCCGCGCATGAATGTGGGGCAATCGGTCCCGCTGCACTATCGAAAGTTTGTGCCGACCAGCGCGCTGATCGACGAGATCGCGAGGTAAGAATCCCGCGCGGGCTGCTATGATCCAGAAGGTGCCCGCAAGGGGAGAGCCTCGGTGCCCGATCAACGGCCGGTGCTGGTCTACGACGCCGATTGCGGCTTCTGCGTTTACTGGGCCCGTTATTGGCGCAAGCTGACCGGCGACACGGTCGATTACCGGCCATACCAGGAAGCGGCGGCGCAGTACCCATCGATCTCCCTCGACTGATTTCCGGCGCGCCGTGCAATACATTGCGCCCGATGGACAGGTAGCGAGCGGTGCCGATGCCAGTTTCCGGACCTTGAGCCACGCGCGCGGCAAGGGTCTTGGGCTTACGCTGTATCGAAGATTGCCCGGTTTCGCGGCGCTCTCGGAACTGATTTACGCCTTCATCGCCGCGCACCGATCGGCCTTTCATCGCATCAGCCTCATTCTCTGGGGCAAAGATTTTGGGCCGCCGCGTTACGATCTAGGCGCGTTTCTGTTCCTGCGCCTGTTTGGACTCATTTACCTATCCGCATTCGTCTCCTTCGGAGTGCAGGCACAAGGACTGATCGGCAGTCACGGCATCTTGCCGCTGTCGGAACTGGTGGACGCGATCAGCAGCCGGGCCGGTACGGAGCGCTTCTTTCTCATGCCGATGCTGTTCTGGTGGAACGCCAGCGACCCGGCCATTCAAGTGGTCTGTTGGGCCGGCGCCGCGCTGTCTCTGCTCCTGGTCTTGAATCTTTTGCCGCGCGTGAGCCTGTGTCTGCTGTACGTGCTCTATCTCTCGCTGCTTTACGGCGGCCAGGTTTTCATGACTTACCAGTGGGACACGTTTCTCCTCGAGAGCGGGTTTCGTCGCGCTGCTGTTGAGCTTCGCGACCATGCCGGGCAGTCTGGTTGCTGCGCTGGTTGTTGTTCCGCTTCCTGTTCATGTCGGGCATGGTCAAGCTGCTGAGCGGCGATCCAAACTGGTGGAATCTATCTGCGCTGTCCATGCATTTTCTCACCCAGCCACTGCCCACGCCGCTCGCTTGGTACGCAGCGCACTTGCCCCTGTCCGTGCTGAAATTCGCCACCGGCGGCACATTCTTCGTCGAACTCATACTGCCGTTCCTGATCTTCTGCCCGCGCAGGCTGCGTTTCCTCGCTGCCTTCGGCATCCTTCTGCTGCAGAGGTGCATTTCCATCACCGGCAATTACAACTGGTTCAATCTTCAAACCATGTTGCTGTGCCTGCTGTTGTTCGACGACGCGGCCCTGCGCAAGGTGCTGCCCGCGCAGCTGCTCCGGCGGCTGCCGGGCGCAGAAGGCGACAGGCCGCCGCGATCGGCGGCGAGGGTTGCCGCCTTGGCCTTGAGCGTCCTGATGGTGTTCCTGAGTTTGGTGCAGATGGATCTGCGCTTTGGCGGCACGTCATTCGCAGCGGCGCGAATCCTCGATCGTTTCGTCGAACCGCTGCGCCTCGTCAACAGCTACGGTCTGTTCGCCGTCATGACCACACAGCGCGACGAAATCATCATTGAAGGTTCGTACGACGGAGCCGACTGGCGCGAATACGAATTTTGGTACAAGCCCGGCGACCTCAAGCGCCGGCCACCGTGGAATGTCCCGCATCAGCCGCGCCTGGACTGGCAGATGTGGTTTGCGGCGCTGGATGATCCACGGCGAGTGACGTGGTTTCCGCACTTTCTCGAAAGGCTCCTGCAGAATGAACCCTCGGTAACGGCTTTACTGAGGCGAAATCCCTTTGCCGAAAAGCCGCCGCGGTATCTGCGGGCGCAGTTCTACGACTACACCTACGCCACCGAAGAGGAAAAGGCCGGCGGGCGATGGTGGGACCGGCGGCTCTTGGGGCAGTACTTTCCAGTGGTGCAACTCAAGGGCGAATGACACTAATAATCCCGCGCCTGATACTATGCGCTGGGCTGAACGGACTGCGGAGGGGGGGTTGAGCACCGGGAAGTCATCCGGGGAGTTCTTTGTTCTTACGCCGAAAGGTGCGCAGGAACTGCACAATCGTCACCTTGAGCTCGATGCCACCGCGAAGAATATTTTGCAGCTGATCGAGGAGGGCGCCGCAACCGCCGAGGCAGTACTCGAGCGCTCGATGTTTCCGCATAACACGGTCATGGCGGGACTGCGCAGGCTTCTCAGCAACAAGCTGATTGCGGCGGCGGCCGATGGCCCTGGCGCGCCGCAAGCGTCCGGCAAATCAGCCTCGGCACGCTCAGGCCGCCGCGAACTGCGGCTGAAGTTCGGCATTTCTCCCGCCCAGGCACGCTTCGCATTGTCCAATTTCTGCATGGACCATTTTGGCGCGGAAGAACGATACCTGGTGGATGCGATCAGCCTGTGCGCCGATGCGATGACCCTGCAGGAAGTGCTGAACAGCATTCGTTCCGAGGTCGACGAACGCTTTCCGGACCAGCTGCCCGCGCTCTTCGATTGTGTACGGGAAATCAACGAAACCGACGATACCGCCGCGCCGCCCGCGGCAGCCTCTGCGGCTGCGCCGGATCGGCGGGCATCGGTTCGGAAACCCGCGCCCAGTGAGCCCGCGGATCCGATGCATCTTGACTCGGGCGTCTCTCTCGCCCAGGCGCGCTACACGCTCTCCGAATTTTGTCTCAATCAATTCGGTGTGCGCGGCCAGGAGTTTGTGGACGCGGTCAATCGGTGCCGTGACGTGCCAGGCCTGCAGAAAGTGCTGAGTCTGATTCGGACCGAGGTCCTCAATCACCATGGCGACCGGCTGCCGGCATTGGCCGCCAGTGTGCGCGAGATAAACGAAACGGCCTCGTAGCGCCTAGTTAAATTTGAATCGGCCGATCGATTTATCGAGCAACAACAAGGTTCGGCTCACGCCCTTGGTCTGTCGCAACAGCTCCTGCATCGAGGACTCGTCGCGGCTGCGCTGGAAGGCGGCCGAGGTGGCCTCGAATTTGCGCGACTGGTCGCTGACCTCGGTGGCGGCACCGCTCACGGCCGAGATCAAGTTCTTCAATTTCATCTGCATCAGCTTCAACGAGGCCATCAGGCTGTCGGGACGGTCGGCGGCGGCATTTATATCCACGGCCAAATCGCCCCCGGCAATTTTTTTCATGTACTCGGCCGCGATGCGGGGTTCGCCGCCGAGCAGCTGCAGCACCTTCCAGTCCAATAGGAAAAACAGCATCAAGGACGTGGCGGCACCGATCACAATTCCCGCCAGAGCCACACCGTAGCCGATCCGACGGCCCACGGATTGCAATTCGGCGCGAGGGTAGGCGGAGACGATGGTGAGCCCCCATTCGGTCAGGGGTACCGGTTCCACCACCCAGGCACTATCCTTGTTTTCGAGAATCCGCTGTACCTCTTCCTTGGTGACCCACGAGGGCTGGTAGCGTACCGTGTTCTTGTCGTCCACAACCGCGACAAAGCCGTTCTTCAGCACGCGCGATTGCTCCAAGGCCTGGCTCAGCACCGGCATTTCCGCCTTGTAGCCGACGTAGACGATGCCGATGTAGTCCCCGCTCTTGGAATAGAGGGGCTCATAACCGGTGATATAGGGATTGCCCAGGATGTCGACCACGCCGTAGAAGGCCTGGCCTTGGCTCAAGTTCGCGTACGCCTTGGTGGTTTGATTCAGTTCGGTGCCCACCGCCCGGCTGCCGTCGTCCTTCATCACGTTGGTTGCGATGCGCACGAATCGTCCGCCGTCCTTGGAGAAGATCGTGGCGGTGCCTTTGTCCATGCGGGTGACGTAATCGACGATCTCGAAATTTCCAGCCTGACCTTTGCCTCCGACGAAGATGTCGCCGATGGGTTTACCGGCGACCGTGACCGAGCCGCCCTTTTCGGCGCCGCCGCGCGCGCTGACCTGTTCCTTGAGCAGCGCCATGCTCATGTGCACGCGCTCGTCCATCAGGGCAGCGGTCGTGACGAACACGCCCCGCACTGAAGCCACGTTGTCCGCCACCTGTTGCCTCACCTGCGTCTCTTCGTGCTGGGTGGCCCAAATGGAAAAGCCGATGGCCCCGATGCTGATGAACAGCAGGGCGACCGCCGCGATGGGAAACACGACTTGAAACTTGAATCCGCTAAACAAGGGGCGACCTCCAGGTGGATTTGGGCCTATTGCGCCACTTTCTTGATCCGGGAGATGCGTACCGGGTCTCGGAAGTTGGGGAAATTTCGCTATCCCCGCCACGTTTTCGTCAGATCAGACGTCCTTGTCCGATCCCGGCAAGCCGGAAAACCCAGGCTATTGGCGGTTGTCCTCATGCCCCGCAGACTGCGCCGCGCGCAGCGCCCGAGCGGCTGCCTCCTCCAGGGCCACGTGCCCGGCCACGGTGGGGTGGATGGCATCCCAGAACAAGTGCGTGTTCGGGAAGGAGCAGATTGCATCGACGGTCACATAGAAAGACAGGCAGGGAGATTGCGCATCCAGAATTCCGAATGCGGCAGGGTGCGCCGCCACCATGTGCAGGACGGAGAAAACATCCAATGTGGTGATCTTGATGTCCGGTAATGCGCCCAGTTGCGTCAGTGTCTGTGCAAGATAGGTGTTGTATAGAGTGCTGAGCTGCGTGGCGCCCGCGACGCTTGCAGGCCCCAGCGACTGCACTGCCGGGGTCAAGCCGAAGTCCGGCAGATTCGGCACGAAAAACGAGCGTGCGCCCGCGGCCCATAGAGTCTGGATGTTGGTTGCCAGGGCGCTCAACGCGGACTGGATGATGAGCGCACTCACATCGGTGCCCGTCGCTGCGGCCGTCAACGCATCATCGAGGTCGTTCGCGCCGATCCAGATGACGTAGGTGGAATTTTCCGGCGCAACACCGTGAAAGTCATTGAGGAAGGCGGCCACTTGCGTGCCGAGGTCGTAGTACGCGAATTCCGCGGCGCCCGGCCGCGCGCGCGCACGCCCGACCGCATAGTTAGTATAGATTCCCGGCCTCTCGAATGCCGGCCGCCCGCTGTCCTGCGCAAGGCGTAGGAAGGTCAGTTGCTCGATCCAGGTCGGACCGTTGGTGAAGCGATGGCCGTGCTCATCGTAGGGTGCGCTCGGAATGGGCGCGAACGGGGGCTCGGATACCTGTCCGAACAGGTGGTAGTAGTTCCCGGGATCCGACAGGCTGTCGCCGAAAACCACAAATCGATGCCCAACCTCGCCTGCCAACACCGGCCCGGAGACGATCAACGTCAAGGCCAGAAACTTGAATCCCCACGAAGTCAGCGAATGAATACTCATTGAGTCTCTCCTAGAGTGAAATTTGATTGATCAGTGGAAGGCCACATGAAAACTGAGCGAGGCAATCGAGAATTTGAGGTTCTCGCCGATCGGCGCAGCGAGCGATACGGATCCCATTTCGTAGTTGATGACGGTCTCAAAGTGGCTGCGGTTCGAAAACGACCAGTCGTAGCCGACGCGCGCCAAACCGCCAAGACCCGAGTAGGTCTTCGTATAGCCGAAATAGTCGTCCAGGCTTTTGTTGCCGTAGATGACCTCGCCCACACCGGCGCCGAAGAACCAGCCGTGATTCGTTTTCGGTTCGAACTGCGTCACCAGAAAGACGTTGGTGAGCGTCTGGCCGTAGATGCTCGAATAATAATTATTCGGATCATAGTTGCCGCTGTTCGCCTGCATGCCGAGGCCGCCGATATCAAGGCCGGCGAGCCACTGGCTGGTGATGCGTCCTCCAATTTGCGCATCAACCCAGAGGCCGCCGCCGCCCGCGGGCACGATCGTGGAATTCGAATTCATGTTTCCGTATCCCAAACCGAAATCCAGCCAAAGGCGTCCCGGCGGGTCATCGGCCGCGCGCGCCGGCACGGGCGGCGCGAGGACGGTCATCGACGCGAGAATGACAACGATTAAGCGATTCATGACGGCTCCCGCTGCGCTCGCGCAGCCCGAGGTTTCGTGCGCCTTCGGGCCGCACGGTCGAGCGATGCTTCGACGGGTTCCAAGCTAGCAGCGGCGCTGATTCGGACCGCTTACAGGTAAGTCGCAATCGCCTTACAGCGCAGTAACGGTCCTGGCGGCGAAGAGTGAGCGGTACAGTTCCTGAGTCGCGACGGATGGGTCGGATTGCTGCTCGGCCTTGAAGATGGCGCGACAGCATTGGTACACCTCGCTCGCTTCATGCGGCCGCTTTGCATTCACCAGGGAAAGCATCAGGCGGCGGTACAGGGCCTCATTGAGTGAATCCGATTCCAGCGCCTGCCGATACATATTGATCAGATCCTCGACCAGGCCCTGTTTTTCAAGTATTGCGCCGACCGTCGTCAGCAACCGCAGCAGCTGCGATCGAAAACGCTCCCGCGGCGCCACGGTCCAGGCGCTTTGCGCGTCGTCCGCCATCAGAGTTCCTCGACAGTAGATGAGTGCGGCGCGCGTGGCGCCCACCAAGGCCTGCGCCTGTTCCGGGGTGCGGGCCGCGGAGGCGAGCGCGAAAGCTCTGTCGCTTGCCTGCTCGAAGGCCCAGGTGTCCAGCCAGAAATATCGTCGATTGAGCGATAGTTCCCCCGACTTCACCAGCACGGCACTATCGTCGCCCAAATCCTTGCGCAGTCGATGCAAGGCGGTGGTCAGCGAGCGGATTGCGTAGTCGTTATCGACGTGCGGCCACAGCGCCTCGGCGGCGCGCTCGAGCTTGACGCCTTCGCCGCCGTTCGCCACCAGGACTTTCAGCAGATCGAGCGGGCGGCCGGCGCGCTTGGCATTCGAACATGCCGACGGGCCTGAGCGGGTCAGGCGAAAGTTGCCCAATGCTTCGATTCGAAAGCGCCACGGCCAGGTGTTCAGCTGATACGGCGGCCTTGCCGGCGCCAATTCCCGCCACCGGATGAGTTGCCGCACATAGTCAGGCTCGATATCCGCCTCCAACGCCTTTTGGCAGAGCTCGGCGATCTTCCGGGGTTGCCACCAGGGAAAATGCATCAGGCCGTGTTCGCGCCCCAGCGCCAGTGCGGCGCGCAGCAGGCTCAGCGCCTCTGCCTCCGGGCCCCGCAAGGCCATGTGCGCGCGGGACATCAACAGGGTGAAATCGAGCAGCTTGTTGCGCAGCTTGCCGGCGATTTGCCGGGCACGCGTCATTTCCTGCAGCGCGCCTTGCTCATCGCCGCTGTCGAAAAGAACCTGCGAGAGACCGATGCCGGCGACGACCTCGAAGAACGGCAACCCGAGTTCCGACGCGGTGCCGACTGCGAGCTTGAGATGGCGGTGCGCAAGGAACACATCTCCCTGCAGGATTGCAAACCAGGCGGCCGCATAGGCGCGTAGAAAGATGTCGAACTTCCGGTCGCCGATCGGCAGCGATTCGATCTGCCGCGAAAAGCCGCCGGCGCCTTCCACGTCTCCCTCGGCCAACGCTCCGCACAGGGCATTGATGAGAAAGGTGTCGTTCCAGATCCGCACACCGGTGCGGGAAACGATCTCGAGGCCGCGCATGGATGCATCCACGCATCGCTCGCGGTCGCCCGCGAGCATGTAGAACATGGACTCGGATTGGGCGGCCTTGGTCGCGCTGACCGGCGAGATCTCCGGAGACTTGAGCGCGCAGCGCATCGTGTCGAGCAGAGGCTCGACCCGTGCGAATTGGCCGATCCAAGCGGCGAGAGCAATGACCATTGCGCACAGGCACACCTTCACGTTCGGGTCGGAAGTGGACTGGATCAATTCCTGCGTGCGCTCGCGCCACATGCGAATGTCCGGATGCTGGGGCTGACGCAGGGCCATCGCCATGAACATGTTGCCCGTGATGCGTGCCTGCAGTTCCGCTGAACGGCATTCCGACAGCCGCGACGCCCACAGGGTGCCGGCCTCGATCCAAGGATCGAGCAGCTTGAAATCGTTCGGATCGTTGATGATGGTTTCGATCACGCTGCTGAGCGCTGCCACCGCGCCATTCACATCGATCGGCTGCATGCCGCTGAATTGCCGGTAGGCTTGTGCGAACATCTGCCGCGCTTCGCGCGGCGCAAAGGGGTAGCGGGCGGCGCCGAGCCAATAGATGATCCAGGGATCGTTATTCCGGTGCGAATCCGGAAGCGCCTCGATCCAACCCTGCAGGGTCTGTCCGCGTCCGTGCTTGAGAAACGCGTCGGCATTCTTCCGGATGACGGCCACCAGGGAACCCCAGTCGCGATTGCGGATGTGGAGGCCGGCAGCTTCCTCCGGATGGCCGTGATCATCGAGCACCTGTGCCACCCGGCGGCGGCGGCCTTCGATTTCGAGGGAGGTGCCGCTCTGTTCGGCGCGCGCGAGCAGAAACTCACGCAGCAGGGGATGAAACTGCAATACCAGCTGGGGTTCGCCCTGTACCTGCGTCACCAAGAAACCGCTGCTGCTGAACTCCCGCAGAGAATCTTGCACCTCGGTGCCAAGTCCCAGCTGCAAAATCATCGCCGTCGTGACCTGCGGCAGGTAGGCCGCTTCGAGCAAAAACTCCCGCACCGCAAGTTCGAACTTTTCGAATATCTCCTCGGCAAGATAGTCGAAGATCACCGTCGGCGTGACGCAGTTGCGGCACTCCGGCTGAGCCGGTGCGCGCGCGCGCAATCCCTGCAGAAGCAACACCAGTCCCGCGACCCATCCTCCGGTGCGCGAGTGCAATTGCTCGAGATCCGCGTCCTTCAAGGCAACGCCGCGCGCCTTGGCGACGCCGCGGCTTTCCTCCTTGGTGAGCCGCAGATCGTTCCAGCCGATCACGGTGATGCGTCCCTGAGCGCGCAAGCCGGCGAAGCTCGCGGAAGGCTCGGTGCGGCTGAGAACGAACACGCGGCCGCCTTCGGGAATCTCGCTCATGGCCGCGAGTACGATGTTCCGGCGCGCCGGCTCGTCCATTGCCTCCTGATAGTTGTCGAAGACCAGATAGGGCGACTCGGTTCGAAACAACTCCCGGAAAAAAGTTCGTGCGAAAGCCTCCACATCGCCGAGATAGCTGGGCTGAAACGGCGGCAAGGGCGTGCTGCGGCCATGTGCCCGGGCCGCCTCCGCCAGATAGAAAAACGAGGATGCGATGTCGCTGTCGCCGCGGTCGATCTGGTACCAAAGACCGTTCAGCCCGCGGCGCTGCGTGTAGTCGGCCGCCAGCGTGGTCTTTCCCGAACCCGGCGGACCGGCCAACCAGATGATGGGCGAGTTCTTGTGTCGATCGAGAATCTCAAATACGCGGGTGCGGGCGTATGCAGCGTTGAGGGCTGGACGTGTGAGCTTGGCCAAACGTGTCGTGCTATCCACCGCGCGTCTCCTCGATATGTCGACGGGCCAAGCGTATGCAATCTGTATGGAAAAGATACTTTGAAAGGAGAAGTTGCAGGAAGATAGGCTTTTGGTATCGTATAGCGATACTTTGCTGCAACGAACGTAAAATAATGACCACCAGAACTCTGATCGTTTCGGAACTCAAACGCGCGCTGCGGGAAGGCGGCCACACCTACGCCGCCGTCGCGGAGCATTTGCAGCTCAGCCTGGCCAGCGTGAAACGCCTGTTCGCAACCGAGGATTTCACCCTGCAGCGGGTGGATCAGATCTGCGATCTGCTCGGTCTGGAACTGCCCATCATTCTCGAGCGTGCTCAGAATCAACGCGCGCCGACCAATCAACTTTCGGCGAGCCAGGAAAAGGAAATTGTCTCCGACCCAGGGCTGTTTCTGATCGCCTGGCTCACCTTGAGCCGTACGCCGTTCGAGGAAATCGTCAAAAACTACAAGTTCACCGCACTCGAGGTGCAGCGCTATCTCATCAAGCTCGACCGGTTGAAAATCATCGAACTGCAACCGGGCAATCGCGCCAGGCTGCTCGTCAGCCGCCGATTCAGCTGGCGCCGCGGCGGGCCAGTGCAGCGGTTCATCAATCAGAAACTGCTCAAGGAATTCTTCTCCGATCATTTTGCCGGCGACCGCGAGGAATTCTTTTTCCACGGCGATGCGATATCCGAGCAAGGGTTGATCAAGCTGAAGCGGGCGATGCAGCACGCATTTCGCGAGTGCATGGAAGTCACCGAGCGGGATCATGGCTCGAAGGACCAATTTGGCGTGGCGTTCGTGCTCGCCCTGCGTCCATGGGAATACAGCGGATTTGTGGAATTGCGCCGCTAGCCGCGCGCTCCGGTGGCAGCTACTCGAATACCACGCGCGGCAGGTAGAACGAGACCGTCCAGTTCGGCAGGTCGACGATTTCACTGATGCGCAGGTCGCCGCAGACGCTGCATAACAGGTAGGCATCGATCGCGGGCATGCCATGCCGGCGCATGAGCAGATCGATCATCGATCGTACCGCGGCGCGCGCTCCTTCCATCAAGTCGGGACCGATCCCCATCGCAACGTCGTAGCCTTTTTCATCCAGATGCCGGCTGACCGGTCCCGGCGTCGTGAATCGCGGAAAGCTGAGCGGCATTCTCTTGATCAGGTCGAATTGCAGCGCAACGCGCATGGGACTCTCGATCGCCGTGCCGCACACCTCGCCGTCCCCCTGCGCTGCATGCGTATCGCCGACGGAAAACAACCCTCCATCCACCTCGACCGGGAGATACAGTTCGGTGCCGAGAGCGAGGTCGCGCACATCCATGTTGCCGCCGACCCGGCGTGGCGGAACGATGCTGTGCAGACCGGGTTCGCCGGGTGCCACGCCGATGGTGCCGGTGAACGGCTTGAGCGGCACGTTGGCCCATTTGCCGAACGACGCCGGCGCCAGCGATTGCGGGTCGTACTTCCATAAATGCAGCGCGGCTTCCTTGAACTCGTCGCTCAGAAGGCCAAACCCCGGAATATTTGCGGTCCAACCCCAGCCGGATGGCGCGAAGGAAAGCAAGGTGACCTTGAGAACGTCCCCCGGCTCCGCGCCTTCGATGAACACCGGACCATTCACCGGGTTGATCTTGCCGAAGTCCATCCGGCGCACATCATCGACCGTCGAGTTCGCCTTGAGCTGCCCGCCGGATGCCTCGGCCACGTCGAATTCCAGCGACGCGCCCGGCGCGATGCGCGCCGCCGGCGCGAGGCTGTTGTCCCAGCCGTGATGACGGTGATGAATGGTATGGCGGTGAGTCATGCGCTGATTTCGCCTTGATTCGCTTCATTGTACGGAATTTCACGATAAGCTGGCCATGTCTCTTCCGGAGAATCTGATGTCGCTGGAGCAATTCGGCTACCAAGAACAATTACGTCGAGTGCTGACGACCAAGGATTTGATCATCTACGGCATGATCTTCATGGTGCCGATCGCGCCCTTTTCGATATTCGGACTCGTATGGGATGTGGCCAAGGGCATGGTTCCGCTGGCGTACCTCCTCGGCCTGATCGGCATGCTGTTCACCGCCTTGAGTTACGCGGCGATGTCGCGGGCATTTCCGCTGGCGGGCTCCGTGTACACGTACGCGCACCGCGGATTGCATGAGATCGCCGGCTTCTTCTCCGGCTGGCTCATCCTGCTCGACTATATTCTCGTACCTTCGCTTCTTTATCTATTCAGCGCCCTGGCGCTGCGGCCCATTTTTCCCGCCATTCCCGCTTACGTCTGGTTGAGCGGTTTCGTGGCATTCAATGCGGTCGCCAATTTCATCGGCATACAATTCACCGCGCGCGTCAATCGGTACATGCTCGCCATGGAGCTTGCGGCGCTGGGATTGTTCATCGTCGTGGGGTTGTTCGCCTTGTACGGTGGACAGGGCGCGGGCGCCTTGACCTTGAGGCCCATTTACGACCCGGGTGTTTTTTCATTTGCCACCGTCGCCGGCGCCACATCGCTCGCCGTGCTGTCTTTCCTGGGATTCGACGGCATCTCGACGCTTGCTGAGGAGAACCGGGGAAGCGAGGGCGCGGTGGGGCGGGCGACCGTGCTGTCGCTGCTGCTGATCGGTGCGCTGTTCATGACTCAGACCTGGATTGCGACGGATCTCGCCCGGGGGATGCACTTTTCCTCGCCGGAGACGGCATTTTACGAGGTCGCAGAGCGTGCGGGCGGGGCCTGGCTCAGGCTCGTCACGATCGTCGCCGTGGTGCTGGCGTCGGCGATCGCCAACGCCATGGCCGCGCAGGCAGCCGTTGCGCGCGTTCTTTTCGCAATGGCGCGCGACGGCAAGCTGCCGAAGGTTTTGGCGCGCGTGCATCCTCGCTTCAAGACTCCCTATGTGAGCACCATCGCGGTCGCCATCGTGTCGCTGCTGGTGGGCGTGTTCTTTGCCGATCGCGTGGACGATCTATCGCGGGTCGTCAACTTCGGCGCGTTGACGAGTTTCGTGCTGTTGCATCTGTCGGTGATCCGGCACTATATCTTGAGAGAACGCAGCCGCGACTGGCTGCGTCATCTCTTGTTGCCCCTCGCCGGCTTAGCGATCATCGTTTATGTGCTGTATGAAATGGACCGCGCCGCAAAGATCCTCGGCTTAAGTTGGATTGCGCTGGGCTCGCTGTACTTTGTGGGTCTCGCGTTGTGGACGAAGAAGCCGGCGGCTCAGCAGGCGTGATCGGCGAGCCAGGGGTAACAGGTACTCAAGGGGGCCCCAGCGACTCGACATAGGCGGCGAGGTTTGCGATGTCCGAGTCCGACAGCGGCTTGGCCACCTCGCTCATGATTGCCGCGTATGTACCCTGGCGCCGCCCGCTGCGATAGGCCTTGAGCGCGTTCATGGTGTAGGCGGCGCTCTGTCCGCCGATCTTGGGATACTCCGCCACCACCGTCGAGCGCCCATCGGCGCCGTGGCACGAGGCGCATTGCACGAATTTCTCGCGCCCTGCGGCGAGCGCATCCGATGGCGTCTGTGCCTGCACCTGACCCAGCGCGAGGAGCGCCGCGACGCACGCGAGGGCGCTTAGGTCAGTACAGCGAGGAATTGGGAAACGCCAGCACATCGGCGGAAGGAATCTGCTTCAAGAGCACAAGTTGATCGACGACGCGGCGACGCTCGGCGGGCGCATCGATCCGCGCCTTTCTCAGAAGAGCGATTTCCTCCGTCGAGTAAGGCTCAAAATCATGCGGCAATTGCGCGCGGCTGTACGTGTCGAGCAGCCAGTTCATCATCCGGGCAATGTCCTCATCGGAACTCGGGTTCAGGGCCACATTCGGCACCTGCACCAGGTAACGGCGTCCTTCGGGCGAACGCGCGAAATACCCGATGCGGTTCGCCAGCGAAGGGATCTCGGTCACCGAAACTCCCTTCTCGCCATGACAGCCCTGACAGTTCCTGGCGTAGACCTGCGCAGCGCGCGGCATGGGGTTCAAGCGCAGTCCGGTTTGGCGGGTGATGGCGTCGGGCACATTGGATGGCTGCGCGTTTTGCGCCATGACAGCCGATGAGATCGTGCACGTGAGCACCGCCACGCCGGATGCCAGGGCGCATCTCACTCGGCAAGACCGACCAAGCCGGCGCTCGAGCAGTGATACACCATGCTCGACGCGCCAAAACACCAGATGATGTCGTTGTTCACCTGCGGCCGATACTCGGGCATGTCTCCTTCCTGATTGACGCAATTGCACTTGCCGCAGGCGTCCTGGCCGCAGCAGTCGCGATAGGCGATCAGATAGGTCTTGCCGTCCTCCGGATTGATACAGGAGCCGATCCAGGAAGTCGGGGAGGGCGAACTGCCCGGGGGACAGGTGCTGGGACCGCCGCCGCAGCACGCGCACAGATAGCCGTCGCTCGAGCAATAGCGCCAGTAATTGCACTGGGTCGGGTCGTGGGTTTGCGCCTGATTGGCGAAATCCGACAGGAATTTCCCGCTGCTCTTCGGCTTGGCCGGCTTATCGCCGGCCTGCGCCTGACGTGATACGGGCAACAGCGGCAAGGCGGAAGCGGCGACCAGCCAGACGCCACAGCGCGAGAGAAAACTGCGCCGCGATACGCGCTGCGCGACACGGCGGCTGGTCAGTTCGATGAGCCGGTCGAATCGAGATCTGGAAATCGGTTTCATGCTCGGATCTCTTCTTTGCGTGCCTTCGCGGCAAGATAGGCCTGGATGGTGCCGAAGCCGGTTTCTTCGGCGATGATCAAGCTTTCCAGGTGCTCGCGGCTGTTCACGAGCCCCTTGGCGCGAATGACCCCGGTTGAATCGAGCAGGATGGCATACGGCAGCTTACCGACATGGAAGGTCATGCCGACCTGCGGCGAACTGACATAGGGAATATTCTCGAGTCCAAATTGCTGGATCATCGCGCGCTGCGATGCCTCCTCACCATCTCCAATCAAGATCACATCAAGATGTTCCGCCTTGGCCAAGGAGGCTGCGATCGGCAACAGCTTCTTGCAAACCGGGCAGGTCGGCGAGACGAACAACAGTAACCGGCTGAGCTGCCTTGGGCTGGCACCGCCGATCGATATCCGTTCTCCGCCGAGCGTTGCGGATACCAGAACGGGAGCCATGTCTCCGACCACCGGACCCTGGTCGCTGCTCATCGCGCCCATCGGGGCCACGCGCTCGTGAAGGATGCCCACCTGACGGGCCAGGGCGAAGAGCAGCACCGCCAGCACCAACGTAATGATCAACTGCAGGACGACGATATAGGGAAGAGCCGTTTGCATGTTATCGGGGCCCCGCTTGGCGGACGGCGGGCTCAGTCAATGCCACCCCTAACACCGGATAGAGGAAGGCCAGCGTGAGGATGAGTCCTGCGCAGACCGCGACCTCGATGGCGGAGGGCATGCGGGGCGAGACGGGCAGCAGCAAGCTGAGCGCGCACAGCGCGAGCACAGCGTTGCGCGCCACCATCCAGCGCGAGATGCCATGGCGCAGCCGCGAGCCGAAACAACCACAGTCGATGGCCGTTCGGCCGCGGCCGATGTTGATCCCAATGGCCGCGCCGAAAACGAGCAACTGCAGTGCGGCCGCGATCGCGCCCGCGCGGCGGGTGGGTTCGAACAGCAGGGCACCGGCCGTGAGCGCGCCGGCACCAAGAATGAGCCAGGCCGCCGCGCCGCCGAACCTATCCGGCATCAGCCGGTAATTGCGCACCACCCCGGGCCACTCGGACAGAGCCTGAATCTTGTGCAGCGTCGAGCCTGCGAATAACGCCGCCAGCGACCACGCGATAGTGAGCTCGAACATAGGATCCATGTCACTCGCCCCAGACGGTCAACAGTTGTGGTGAGAAGCCCAAGGGATCAGTTCGATACAAAAGCTTTCCCGTCGCGAGCGGATAGGCATAGATCCTGTTGCTGTCGGAGATGAGGTAGATCAAGGGATCCGCATCGCTCGAGACCGCCACGGACTGCGCCGGCTCCTTGAGCTTGATTCTGGCCAGGCGCTTGCCCTTGATTGCGTCGAATTCCCACACTTCGCTGCCGGAATTCTTGTGCGTCCAAGGCCGCCCTTGATGCATGAGCACGACCAGGAGCTTCTTGGCCGAGTGGAAATGACTGACCTGCCAGCCGCCGGGCCGCCAGCCGGCGGCGCGTTCGGCCGGCGAGGTGAGTGACCACTTGACGCCTGCGACCGCCGCCTCGCCGGCGAGGCTCACCGGCACGACGTCGCCCTGATAAGTGATCAGATAGAGCATCTGGTTCTTTTTGTCCCAGGCCGAGTGCTCGAACGCGGGATCGTTCTTGGCGTCGAAGATATGCGCGGCGTGTTGCGTGCTGGCCTTGGCCGCTTCATCGAAGGTGATCGTGGAAACGGACCCATCCGCACACAAGGAGGAGAAGCGATTGGCGGCTTGCGCAAAGATCAGGCCGCACCCTGGGATGCCGATGGAGCCGACCGACTTGCGGGCCTTCAAGTCCGTGACGGTCACGGCGGTCGACGGCGCCAGGTTGTAAGTGAGGCCGTAGCGCCCGTCCGGCGTGATGTCAAAGTTGTATTTCTTCGAGACGATCAGCAGCCGCCCATCCGGCAATGGAATGTCTTCCTTGACATCCAAGGTGCTTGCATCCCGCACCACGATGTAATCGCTGCGCTTGCCGCGGGTGTGCTTCTCCCAATAGGAGTCGACCGCGTAGAGCTCGGTGCCGTCCGGGGAAATGCCAAAGTTCGGCCAGTAGGCCTGGTTGAACATGCCTTCGATGGCACCGGTGGTGCCATTGAGCACATAGGTCTTTGCCGCTTCGGCGGCCGGAAAGGCGGTGTCGAGCACGAACAGACGCCGCGAGTTGGTCGGCGAAAGCTTTGCGGTGGTATTGGACTCGGCAAGCTGCAGCTGCGCCCGAGGGTCGAGGTCGGATTGCTGCGCACCCGCCGCCTGACCGACCAACAGGGCCAGAATCGCCAAGAAG
Organism: uncultured Gammaproteobacteria bacterium; assembly: GCA_963831765.1. Taxonomy (GTDB): domain Bacteria; phylum Pseudomonadota; class Gammaproteobacteria; order Steroidobacterales; family Steroidobacteraceae; genus Bog-1198. The sequence goes on along the minus strand of CAWHRH010000003.1, from coordinate 1,506,366 downwards.
ACTTTGCCGCCAGGGATTTTCATTGGGCTAGTTTCACACAAAGTTGTGCAAAGGTGCACTGGCAACACGCGGGTGCCACTTCATCGGGCCCAACATCAGGGGGCTTCCAACAGAATCGTCTCGGCTTGCCGGAGCACTCGGGTTAAGCACTGCGCCCACGCCGCGCGCCCGGCCTCATCCGTCAACAAATCCTGGCGTATCTCGATCTCGACATGCGGCAGGCCGCGCGCCTCGGCATGGCGCGGAATGGTGTAGTCGGTTTCGTCGCTCACGAAGTAGGGCTCATTGTCGCCGATGATCAGACCCGGCTCGCGGCGCAGTGCGTCCAGCACCATACCGGCGAACCTTCGGTCGCGGTTGTAAAGCACGGCGGCCTGCATCTCGCGGCGCATGCCTTTGAAGACATCCGTCATGCTGTGCTGGGCCACGAGAATGGTGGTGCGCCCCGCCGTCAGCCGCTCATCGAGCAACGCCCGGATGTGACGGTGATAGGGGTCGAATATTTCGCTGCAGCGGGCCTGTGCCTGCCGCGCGTCGAGGCCGATATTGCCGGGAATGTCGATGGACTCGCCCACCTTCGGAATGGACGAGGCAACCGCCGGGTCGCGATTGCAGTCGATCACCAGCCGCGAGTAATTTTGCGCAACCAGCGGCGCATCCAGGGCCTCCGCAACCTGCGTTGCAACGCCCAAGGCGCCGATGTCCCAAGCGATATGCCGCTCCAGCTCAGCGGCCGGCAAGCCCAGATCTCCCAAGCGACGCGGGATGCGCCGGCTGGCGTGATCGACGACGATGACGAAATTCGACGATCCGTTGCGGCGCTCCTCGAGCACCGCGGCCGGCTCGTCGGGCTCGAGTAATCGATGGTTATCAGTAGGATTCGGCATTGCGCCGCGGCCGGATCGGGAATGAGGAACACTTCCCCTTGAGGATGGCCGTGTACTGAATGGGGCCGAGCGCCGATAAAAAGATGTTGGTGGGAGCCGGGCCCACAACGCGCTGCAGTCGGACCGCTAAATCAGCCGTGGGAAAACTCTTGCCGCGAAAGTGCCCCGAGAGATCGCTGGTCCCGACAAAGGCGATTTCTTCCCGCTGCATCCGCCATCCCTACACCACCGTCGGAGGCTCAAGCCTAGCACGGGCGCGGTGTATGATTGAGTCATGCACGACGGTGGTTTCATTTCCATGCCAATGGATGGCGCCGCTCGCGAGGAAATCCTCGAGCGCGGCTTCACTCGCCGGGCATTGAACATCGACCATGATGTGGCGCGCGCCTTGGGCGAGCTTTCGCACGCCGCCTGGTCGGTTCCCAGGGATGAATACTATGATGCGGGAGCGCGCTACCGATCGTTGAACCGGCTCAAAGCGCACATCGTGCAGGGAGGAGTGGAAATTTCACCCTGCGATGACAGCGTGCCCTACCTGCAGCTGGCGAAGTACAACACTACCCTCGGGGGCCAGCCGCGCAAGTACGCCGCGCTTCCCGCCGCAATCGCCGGCTCCGCCGGCGTGCGCAAGTTGATTGCTCACCACTTGACCTACCTGCCTTTATCGCAGATCGGCGCTGCCTATTCCGTGAATATGCACGTGATGCGTTTCGCCGCCACACCCTCGCGCCCCTGCGACACCAGTCCGCCGGGCTTGCACAAGGATGGGGAGAAGTATCTGGCCACGCATCTACTGTCGCGCTGCGGTGCCAAGGGCGGAGAGGTCGTCATCACCGATAACGACAAACGCGAATTGGCCCGCTTCACGATGCGCGAGGCGGGCGAGTGCTATGTATTCGACGACGACCGGATCTGGCACATGCTGACGCCGGTCGAAACGCTGGAAGGCAATCAATTCGCCTATCGCGATACCCTGACTTTCGATCTACTGCCCGACGGGTGGAACCCCGCCTAAGAAGGGCGCGACGACCAAAGCCTATTCCAGGAAAGGCGCCACATCGATGCGCCGGCCGCAAAGGAAAGCATCAGCGACTAGCTGCAAGGGAGCGACGTCCACCTCGCTCTGCCGGGCGCCGATCAGCGCTGAGAATCTTTCGTACAGGCTCGGATACTCGCCAATCGACGGCATTTGCAGGGTATGACCGTCGATGGCGAGGTCCCTGCCGCCCATCGAGAGCTTCGAGCCGGCCGGCGTCAGTTTCAATGTCGATGGACCACGTTTGTGTGCCGGTCTGAAGAAAGTCGAGTTCCACTAGAACGGTATAGTCCTCGCCCGCGAGCGACAGGCTCGCAGCAATCGGCGTCGCGCAGTTCCTCGGAAAGGACAATTCCGCGCCAGTCAGCACCAAGACGTGGGGCACGATGCGGGTCAGGATGGATAGGGCATTGATGCCCGGATCGAACACCCCCAAACCCCCAGATTTCCATATCCAGGTCTGCCCGGGGTGCCAGACCCGCACGTCTTCCTTCCAGGTCACGTTGATGCGCCGGATCCTTCGATCTCGCAGCCAGTCACGCGCCGGCTCGACGCCGCGGGCGTGTCGGGAGTGCCAGGATGCGAATAGTGTGACGCCGCGATTGTGAGCCAGTTTTTCCAGCGCGACGACTTCGCTGACCGCGACGCCGGGCGGTTTTTCCAACAGGACATGCAAACCCCGCGCCAGGGCAGCGCGCGCGATCTCGAAGCGCGCCTGGGGCGGCGAGCAAACGGCGACTGCCGAAACGCCCGGCGTTCCCCTGATCAGCGCCGGCAAGTCCTTGAAGCTCGGCAGCCCGTCGAGCTTCGCGTGCGGGCTGGCGACGGCGGCCAAGTCAAACGCCTCACTGGCGCGCAGCGCAGGAATGTGCTGGTCGCGGGCGATTTTCCCCAAGCCTACAAGCCCGATCTTTATTTTTTCCATGGGCTTTCGGGTCGGCCTACCACCAGATTGCGTAAAGTGCGATCAAAATGGCGACTATCGCCAGTGCTGCCACATTAAAGCCGGTGCTCGTGGAATAGTCGATCTGTTTCAGCTCAACCTTGAGTGCGGTCTCGCGGCGCGGCTGCGAGAGCGAGATCACGATGGCCAGCCCCAAGCACGCCAGGAACACCCAGCCCACGCGATCCATGAAGGGCAGCGACGGCCACCAGATTTTGAGGGCGAACGACAAAACCGCGGACGCGACGGCCGCCGCCAGCGCACCGGCCGACGAGCAGCGCTCCCAGAACATGCCGAGCAGGAAGATCACGCAAATGCCCGGCGTGAAAAATCCCGTGAACTCCTGGATGTACTGGAACGCCTGGTCAAAACTGCCGAGCAGCGGCCGCGCCATGATGATGGCAATACACAAAGCCGCCACGGCGGTTATCCGGCCGACCAACACCAGATGGCGCTGGGAAGAATTCGGCCGCAGCGGCCGGTACACATCCATGGTGAAGATGGTGGCGATGGAGTTGATCTTCGATCCCATCGAGGCAACGATGGCGGCAATCAGCGCCGCGAACACCAGTCCCAGGATACCCGTCGGCAGCATCGCCATGAGATGCGGATACGCCTGATCGGGCCGCTCGAGATTGGGTGCCAAGGCCGCAGCCGCGATGCCGGGCAGCACGATGATCACCGGCATCAGCAGTTTGAGAAAGGCGGCAAGCACGATGCCCTTCTGGGCTTCGCGGATGTCCTTTGCGGCCAGCGCCCGTTGAATGATGTATTGATTGAATCCCCAGTAGGAGACATTCATCACCCACATCCCGCCCAGCAGCACCGAGAGTCCCGGCAGATCCTTGTAGTACGGATTGCTCGGCGAGAGGATCATGTCGAACTTCTCGGGAAAGCGCTCGGGTCAGTTCGTGAAAGCCGGCGATGACTCCGGTGTGGTCGGAAATTTTATTGAGGGCGATGTAGGTGATGATGAGACCGCCGAGCACCAACAGCGAGACCTGCACGATATCCGTCAGCGCCACGGCCTTGAGTCCGCCATACAGCGCATAGGCGCCCGCGAACAGGCCCAGGGCCACGAGCGCGGCCTCGACATTCATTCCTGCGACGGTGTGCACCGCCGTGGCTCCCAACCAGAGGATGGCGGTGAGATTCACGAAGATGTAGACGCCGAGCCAGAAGATCGCCATGACCGTGCGCACGCTGGTGCTGTAGCGCTTCTCCAGGAACTCCGGCATGGTGTAAATGCCGTTCTTGAGAAAGATCGGCAGGAAATACTTGCCGACGATGATCAGGGTGATGCGCCGCCATCCACTCGTAGGAGGCGATGCCGAGTCCGATCACGTAGCCTGAGCCCGACATGCCGATGATCTGCTCGGCCGAGATGTTGGCGGCAATCAGCGAGGTGCCGATCGCCCACCATGGAAGGGTGCGGCTCGCGAGAAAATAGTCCTGAGCATCCTTCTGATGCGTGCCTTTGTCGCGCGACACCCATTGTGCCAGGATGAAAATCGAGACGGCGTAGATGCCGATGATGGCAATGTCGATGGGCGAAAGGCTCACGCGGTACCCCTGTTTGTCGTCAGCCGCTCGCCGGGCCTCGCGCAACGTCTGCACCAGAAGTTGTGCGCGACGTTCGATCTCGCTCAAGGCGTAGTCGGGCCGGAATAGTTCCGATCCGAAACCGAAACCGGCTGCACCGGCCGCCAGCCAATCGGCGATATGTTCCGCGGCGACGCCGCCGACCGCCAGCATGCCTGCGTCTGCCGGCAGGACCGTGCGCAGTGCCTGCAAATGCTTGGGTCCGTAGCTTGACGCCGGAAACAGCTTCAATCGTTTTGCGCCGGCGCGGATGGCGTTGAACGCCTCGGTGGCCGTCGCCACGCCCGGCAACACCTGCATGTCGAGCTGCAAGCGCCGCACCGACGACGTCGGCATCGAAATTGGGCGATACGATCAGCCGCGCGCCGGCCTCAGACGCGCGGCGCACATCCTCTGCGTTCAGGACCGTGCCGGCGCCCACCAGGCAATACGCGGCGAGACCTGAGGACAGTGCGGCGATGCTTTTGAAAGGTTGAGGCGAATTCAGCGGCACCTCGATGATGCGAATGCCCGCGGCATATATCACGCCGGCCACATCCCTGACCCGCTCCGGATCCACGCCGCGCAAGATTGCGACCAACGCATCCTTTCCGGCGATTCCAACCTCAGCCGGCACGGGCTTGCACCTGCGATGCGAGATGATGGTGCACGCAGGTCAGGCCGCAGAGCGATGCCGCCGCGCCATCCACTTGCGCCGCACCGTAGCCTTGAACCTTGAGCGCAGTCGCGTAGCGCTGCGTCAACTGCGGTGTACCGATCACGCGCACGGTGCGCTGTGGGACGCAATCCGCAAACAAAGTCAGCGCCCCGGCGACATCGCCGGCGATGAGCAGACCCGACAGAAAATCTGCGGCGTGGCTTGCAGGCATTTCTCCGCTGAGTACGCGGCTGCGGCACTCGAACAGCCGATGAAGCACAGGCACGTTCGGAAAATCGCTGAATCGTTTCAAGCCTTCCGCGAATGCGGCGCCTTCTTCATCGCGAGCTTCAGCGCGTACCAACACACTGTGGTCGCGCAGAACGCCAAACAGTTCGCCGGCGACCGCCGTCAGAAATTCCTTGATTACTCCGTCCTCCAGGACCACCCACTTCGTGTGCGTGCCAGGCAGACAGAGCAGATGCCGCCCGACGCCGAGGGTCGGATCGAGGGTGAGGGCGCCCAGCACTTGAGTTTCCTCGCCGCGTACGAAATCCGCGGTGCGCAGCCGGTTTTCGCAGCGTAGGCCGGGAATCAGGTGAACCCGGCCCGCGCGCAGCGCGATGCAGCCCGCGGCGATGCTCTCCGGAACCGCCGGGCATGCGACATAGGGTGTTTGCACCCAACCAATGCTGGATCCGACCATGCCGCAAAGTACGGCGGGCAGTGTGCCGTAACGCGCCTCCCAGTTTTGCAGCAAGGACTCGAACAGATCCTCGAAGGGTTCCTGGACCGCCGCCACCCCGGGGCCGGTGCCGCTCTCCAGCGCATTGCCGCGGCTATCGCAGAGGAAGAGCCGCAAATTGCTCGTTCCCCAATCGCCGGCGACAAAGCGCGCGGCAGCCATCAATGCGATTCCCGGTCTACGACGCTACCATTGCGCTGGTAACGCAGCGGCCCTGTTTTTGTCGTCATGGCAACTTCCGTCGTTCGCGATCGCAGTCATCGCTTCGCAGATAATCCATGAATATAGCACCTGCATTTGCTTCAATCCCTACGAACGGCAGAGTTTCACTCCCCGTCGATGAGTGCGAACGCACTCAAGGAGGCCGCGGCGCACGCCAGTGCGCAGCAGATCATCGCGGCGTGAAATGCAGCCGGCAGCTGAGGGCCTGCGGATAGGACCGAGCCCAGCAGAGCGGTGGCGACCAGCCCACCGGTGCGCGCGGCGGCGCTATTGAACCCCGATGCCGAGCCGGTATGTCGCGCATCGACCGAGGTCAGGACTGCCGTCGTCAACGGCGCGACCGCGCCGCTCATCCCAAGCGAAATCACCAGCATCACCGGCAAGACATCACGCCAATAGTCGGCTCTGGCATCGATCCTCAACGCAAGCAGAAACCCGGCGGCGACGATGATCGGTCCGATCGTCAGCGGACGTCGCGGACCCATGCGGCCGGCCAGTGCGCCGGCAATCGGCGAGAGGACTGTCAGCAGCAGCGGCAGGGGCAGCAGCGCGGCGCCCGCGGCGGTGCCGGAATAGCCGGCGGCTTTGATCAAGATGAAAGGAATGAGCACGAATAGCGCGCCCAGGGCGCCGTACAGAAGGAAGGTGTAAACCGATAGCCCGAGGAAGATCTTGGAGGCGAAGAGTCCCAACGGCATCATCGCCTGTTCGCCGCGGCGGCGTTCGATCCACACGAAGTAGAGCAGCAGTCCCATGGCGAGGATTGCCGCCAGAATGGCGCTGGACGTCCAACCGTTCGTCCCTGAGCCGACCGTCAGGGCCCAGGTCAGTGCGCCAAGTCCGACGGTTGCCAACAGTCCCCCATAGATATCGAGCGGGTTATCGCGAGTGAAAAGATCGCGCGGCACGTAGCGCCATGCGAGGACGATGGCCGCGGATGCGAGCGGCAGGTTGATCAGGAATATGGCGCGCCAGCTGCCCAGGTCAACGAGCCAACCGCCGAGTACCGGTCCGATCGCGCCCATCGCCGCTCCCGCGGCAGCCCAGATTCCAATTGCGCGCCCCTTGGATTCGCCGGAGAAAGTCTGGCCCAAGATGGCCAGGCTGTTGGGCATCAACAGGGCCGCACCGATGCCTTGGAACAATCGGCTGGCGAGCAGCACGGGCAGCCCGGGGGCTAGAGCGCAGCCAAGCGACGCGAGAGCGAACAATGCCGTGCCCACCATCAGAAGCCGACGCCGCCCGTAGTGGTCGCCGGCCGCGCCACCCAGCAATAGCAGCGCGCTCAGAGGCAGAAGATAGGAATTGACGACCCACTGCAGCGCGCTCGCGCCGGCGCCAAGGTCTTTGCCCATGGCGGGCAGCGCGACGTTGACCACCGATCCATCCACGAAGGCGAGGCTCGAAGCCAGTATGGTGCACGTCAGTACCAGCTTTGGATGCAAAGGGGGGGCGGGGGCGCTCATCGCTCCTTTCTACACCGGTCGCGCCGCCGCTTCATCTCCATGCCTCCGTGGACTATGATTCCAGCTGACTCAAGCAACCGTTTTACGTAGCTCAATCAGGGATCGGAAACGCTATGGACACATTTAAGCGGTCCGCGCTCACACTCATCATGGCGGCCAGTTGTCTGTGTCCCACGGTACAAGCACATCATTCCTTCGCAGCGGAATTTGACCGCAACAAACCCGTCACCTTGGAAGGGACCGTCACAAAAATAGAATGGCAAAATCCGCATATACGGTTCTACCTGGATGTACCGGATGCGTCCGGCGCGATGGTCAACTGGGAACTGGAGTTGGGCAGCCCCAATGGCCTTTTGCGTGCCGGCTGGACCCGCAATACGTTGCAACCGGGTGAAAAAGTCGTCGTCGCGGGCTTCCTTGCGAAAGACGGATCGCGCCTTGCCAATGCCAGCCGCATCACCGCCAACGGCAAGCTGATTCTTTCTGAAACGACGACCGCCGAAGAAGCAGCGAAGGAAGAGGCGCCAAAATACAAGTAGGCGCTAGGCTTGGGTCCTGCCGGTTTATTTGCGAATCGCCTTGAAGTTGCCCTCGACGGTCTGAATGGCGACCTCATTGACGGTCCCTGCGTCGTTCTTCTCGAACTTCAGATTAATATGGGCGTTCGGCGCGGCAAATTCCGTTTCGGATACCGCGACCAACTTCTCCGTCGGTCCCACGCCGCTTAAGACCAGATGATCGGCGTCGACTTTAAAAATGAAGTCGACGAGTTCGTGGGTGACGGGATCAGTGAACCGATAGGTGCCGGCGTATTTAGCGAGTATCTCCGCCGTCACCGGGACGCTTTTTTCGTCCGAAGCCTTGCCCACCAGATGTACGGCATCACGCTCGTTTTCATTGCACACGTACTCGAGCGGTTCGGTGTCGGCGTAGAGTTCGAGTTTGACCGGCACCGTCCAGGGTTCCGCGAGCGCTCCGGGATCGACCGCGGTCCTGACGATTTCCATGTGTCCAAAATCGCGCCGGCGCAATCGCTCGGTGACCTGCAAGGCTTCGGTGTGCGGATGGCCGAGATCATCCAGCCAAGTCCGATCATTATATCCCGCGGTTACGATTACCAGCGTGTCGCCCTCCCAATGTCCCACCGAATAGCCCATCCAGTCGGGATTGGGATCCTTCGGCAGCGGCCTGCCGTCGAGAAAGATCTCGCGATATAACGTTCCGTTCCACAGCATCAGCAAGAGATTGCGGGTTTGCACCACCTTGCCGACGTCATCATCGATGATGGGCCCGGTCGGCAGGCAGCGAATGCGCGGCGAGTCCCGGCCCAATCTCTCTTTGCGCTCTTCCGTCACCGCTGCAGCCCATGGCAGCACCTTGATCGCATCCTCCGCCGTGCCGGTCTCGGCGATACCGGCGGCGTCGATTCGCCAAAAGCCGGAGAAGTCCGGTTTGCCGTCCGCCGTCCGCGGGGCTGGCGCCGATAGATTCGGCTTACCGTCGGGTAGGCGTGGGATTCCCGGAGTCTTGTAATGAAGCCACTGCGCCTGCAGCGGCGCGGTTGGGAATGCGGAAAAGGCGATTAGGACGGCAGCGATCGCGATGGACTCGCGAAATTTAGATGTGGCCACTTAAGCGGTCCTTTAATTGATTCCCTGTCTCGCTTCGGACTTGGGCGCGGCATCCCAACACATGTACATTATCACCCCGAAACGCCCACCGCCCCAAATCAGGGGGAGTTGCCAATGCTTCGTGCCCTCGTCATCGCCGCCATAATCTCCATCGCCTCGGCCAGCGCCGCCCGTGCGGCAGCAGAGAAGAACCTTCGGATCTACTTCATCGATGTGGAGGGAGGGCAATCGACCCTGATCGTGACCCCCGACCGACACTCCCTGTTGATCGATGCGGGATTTGCGGGTGATGGCGCGGGCTTTCGCCCGGGCGATCCTCGTCAAGCGCGCGACGCAAATCGCATCGTAGCGGCCGCGCACGATGCAGGGCTCACACAGATCGACTACTTGCTCATCACACATTTTCACCCTGATCACGACGGCGGTGTGAAGGAGCTTTCGCAGTTGATGCCCATGAAGGTGTTCGTCGACCACGGGTCTCCGAGCGCCGAAGCGGAAAGTGGCAGTGCGGAAACGAGGGAGGCATTCAAAGCGTACACGACGGTGCGACGCTCGGGACAGCACCTGCAGCCCCGCCCCGGTGATCATCTGCCTTTGAAGGACATCGAAATAATCGTGGTGAGTTCCGCGGGTTCCACGCTCGCCGCGCCGCTGTCGAATGCCGGCGCCGGTAATTCCGCCTGCCCGGACCAGGTAATCCCGCCGCGGGACCCGCATGAGAATCCTCGCTCGACAGGAGTCGTGGTTCGTTACGGCAGGTTCCGCTTTCTGGACCTCGGCGATCTGACCGGGCAACCGCTGTTCAATCTGGTCTGTCCAAAGAACTTGATTGGGCCTGTGGATGCGTACTTGGTTGCGCACCATGGCGGACCCGATGCGGCAGGCGCGGAAACATTCGCTGCATTCCGCCCGCGCATAGCCATCATGAACAATGGTGTGACAAAGGGCGGCGCGCTCGCGACCTATCAGGTCCTGCATCATGTAGCGGGCCTCGAGGATGTCTGGCAACTGCACGCTTCCGCCGATGCGGGCGACAGCAACTTTCCGCCGCAATACATCGCCAATCTCGACGAAAGCACTGCTCACTGGATCGAGCTGGTCGCAAAGGAGAATGGCTCGTTTAGGATAAGAAACGGACGTACCGGAGAGATCAAGGCCTACGCGGCACCGCTGCGATGACGGGCGAAGCTAGAAACGCGAAGCGGCCTCAATCAAACATTTCTTGAAAGCGACGCGGCGCGGCCGCTGCGGGACGCTCGATGAGATGACGGAGATCTTCATCTTGGCGCAAACGCGTACTTGCAGCGTGCACTCGCGGTCAGCGAAGAAGATGGCGATACGATGGCGGCGTTTGCCCATTCGAGACACCGAGGCTGACTAAAATTTGATCAGGTGTAGAATACAGCTGGTGCTTGGTCACCGAGATTCTCGAGACACGAGGCGCTCCAATGAATTACACCTTACACGTCAATGGCGTCGTTCATACGGTTGATGCTGAAGGCGATACGCCGCTGCTGTGGGTGCTACGCGATCTCCTGGACCTGACTGGCACGAAATACGGCTGCGGAATCGGGCAATGCGGTGCATGCACCGTGCACGCAAATGGTGCGCCGGTTCGGTCCTGCCAACTGCAGCTGGAAGCCGCAGTTGATTTGAAAATCACCACGATTGAAGGAATAGGCGACACCGAGGTCGGAAAGAGAGTTCAAGATCGTTGGCTTACGTTGGATGTGCCGCAGTGCGGCTATTGTCAGGGCGGACAAATTATGTCGGCCACGGCGTTGCTCATGCATACCCCGCGACCGAAAGATGCCGATATTGATGCCGCGATGGCCGGCAATATTTGTCGCTGCGGTTGCTACAACCGCATTCGCGACGCGATCAAGCAGCTCGGCGAATCCCAGAAAGCCTAAGGAGTTCCAAAATGGCAGCCAATCCCACCGATGCCATGTCGCGCCGCAGCTTTCTCGTCGCCAGCGTGGCCGCGGGCGGCGGCTTATTGCTGTCCGCCACTTTTCCGGCGATCAAGGGCCGCGCAACGGCCGCGGGCGCGGATGCGTCCATGGTTACGATGTTCGCGCGCATCAGTCCTTCGGGGGTGGTGACGATTTTTGCGCCCAATCCTGAAGTAGGGCAGGGAACCAAGACCGCGTTGCCGATGATCTTCGCGGAGGAACTCGATGTGGCCTGGAAAGACGTCGTCATCGAGATGGCCGACTATCAGGGTGGCAGGATGGGAAGTCAGGGTTCGGGCGGCAGTTACTCGACGCCCGCGAACTGGATGCCGTTGCGAAAGGCCGGTGCCGCGGGGCGCCAGATGTTGATATCGGCGGCGGCGGCGAAATGGGACGTCCCCGCTTCCGAATGCTCGACCTCGGAAGGCATTGTCAGTCATCTCGGAAGCGGCCGCTCGCTCACCTACGGCTCGCTGGCTGAGGATGCTTCGAAGCTTGCGGTGCCGGACTTGAACACAGTCGCGCTGAAGGATGAAGCCACGTTCAAGATCATCGGCAAATCGGTCATCGATCCCGATAAAGCCCGGATCGTGAAGGGTAGGCAGCAGTTCGGCATCGACGTCAAAGTGCCCGGCATGAAATACGCCGTGTACCACAAGGGCCCGGTATTTGATGCCGAGGTGAAGAGCGCGAATCTTGATGAGATCAAGGCCATGCCCGGTGTCAGCCATGTATTCATCATGAAAGGATCGCCGCGTGTGATGGAGATGCCGCCGGGAACGCCGGGATTTTCCATCGATGACGGGTTGCGGGGCGGCGTCGTGATTGTTGCCGACACCTGGTGGCGCGCCCAAATGGCTCGCGGCAAACTGCAGGTCGATTGGGATGAGGGTGTGCATGCAAGCGATTCCAGCGCAGGCTTCGATGCGCAAGCCAAGACCTTGTTTGCGCAGCCGCCTCAAGGACAGGTGCGCGTCGATGGCGATGTCGAAGCCGCGTTGCGCCGTGCGGCCAAAGTGGTTCGCGCCACCTACTCCTACCCTTTCATTTCCCACGTGCCCATGGAGCCGCAAAACTGCGTCGCATCCTTCAAGGATGGCAAGGTCGAGATTTGGGCGCCCACGCAAAATCCGGGTCCGGGCCGCGCCGGCGTCGCCAAAAATCTGGGCGTTGACCCCAACGACATCACCATTCATTTAATTCGTTGCGGCGGAGGTTTCGGACGCAGGTTGGCCAACGACTACATGATCGAGGCGGCGGCTGTCTCGAAAGAGATCGGTGCGCCCGTTAAGGTCTTGTGGACACGGGAAGATGAAATACAGCACGATTTTTATCGGCCCGGCGGTTATCACAACTTGACCGCGGGTCTGAGCGGCGATGGCAAGCTTGACGCATGGCACAATCACTTCGCGGGTTTTGCGCGTAACGAGTATTTCGCGGGGCTTTCCGTGCCCGCAGCGGATTCCTTTCCGGGCGGGTTCGTCAAAAACTATGCGCTGCGCACCTCGCGCATCCCCTTCAATGTACCGGTAGGGCCGCTGCGTGCCCCGGGTGATAACGCTCACGCCTGGGTATTTCAATCCTTTATTGATGAGGTCGCGTTTGCCGCGGGGCGCGATCCGATCGATTTCCAGCTGGATCTATTCCGCAACCCCAATCCAGGCGTAGGCGAGGGCAAACCGGCGGGGCGTTTTGGCCCGGGCTTCTTGTCGACCCGGATGATTGCGGTGATTGAGCACGTGCGCGAAACCTCGCAGTGGCGATCCCGGCACCTGTTGCCGGCGCACACGGGGTTGGGCTTCGCCTGTTATTGGAGTCACGCCGGCTATGTCGCCCAAGTCCATCAGGTGAGTGTCCATCCGGACGGCATCGTGTCGCCGCAAAAGGTCTGGGTTGCCGCGGATGTGGGCAAACACATCGTCAATCCGAGCAATGCGCAACATCAGATTGTTGGGTCGATCATCGATGGCATGTCGGCCGCATTTGGGCAACAAATCACTTTCGAAAAAGGCCGGGTCGTGCAGAGCAATTATGACGACTACACATTGCTGCGAAATCGAAAGATTCCGCAAATGCATGTCGACTTCATCAAGACCGATTACGCACCCACCGGACTGGGCGAGCCGGCCTACCCCTCGGCGCTGCCGGCGCTGTGCAACGCCATTTACGCGGCGAGTGGACGGCGCATCCGCAAACTACCGCTGAGCGAATCGGCGCTGAAGATTTGAAATGAGATCGCCTCGTCGATCACTTTGATGTCGCGGCTGGAGATGGCAACGCGCTGATTGCTGTCTTGATGAGCTGCAGGTCTTCGACGATTCCAAAATCGGGACCCGGTGAGTAACCGAAGCGGGCGACGATGAGGTGTTCGCTGGGGATGATGTAGATGCGTTGGCCGCGGTTACCGCTGGCGAAGAAACCGTCTTTGGGAAATCCGCGGGCAATGCGTGCGGCGGCCTGCGCACTGGGGCCATCGTTGGTCCAGAATCCCGCGCCATACGGCGACCCGAGTGTCGTACGCCGGGAATACTCGACCCAGTGTTCGGGGAGGATGCGCTGTCCGTCGGGACTGATTCCGTCGTTGAGAAACAGCTGACCCAGCCGCGCGTAGTCGCGTGCGGGTGCATAGATGTGAGCTGAGCCGACGAAAGTTCCTGCACCGTCAAATTCCATGGTGACATGGTCCATGTGCAGCGGTGCAAACAGCTGCCGATCGGCAAAGGCCCGCATGCCGGGTGCGCCGTCCCCCACGGTTGCACCGAGAAGTCGGTCGAGGATGATCGTGTCGACGGACGTATATTCCCATCTGGATCGCGGCGGTTCTTTTAAGGGGAATCCGGCGGCGAAGGCTGCCATGTCGTCCTTGCCGTAAAGCATCTGCGAGACCGGGTCGAAACCCGAGCCTGTCTCCGGGGCGTCGATGCCGCTGTCCATGCGTAACAGATCGTCGATTACGATGGCGCTACGCGCATCACCGGATCGTTCCCACTCGGGTGCTTCAATGGGTTGGTCGATTCGTAATCGCCCTTGGTGAACCAGAATCCCAAGAAGAGCATTCGTGAAGGACTTGGCCACCGAGTAGCTCAAGAGAGGGGTATCGAGGGTGAATCCCGCAGCGTATCGCTCCGCAATGACGTGTCCGTCTTTGACGATGACAATCGCCTTCACGTAGCGCGGACGCTGCGAAGGCTGTTCGGTGAATTCGCGGTCGAGGGCTGCGTTGATGTCGGAATCTTCGGTGACGACCTGTGTTGACGGGGCGAAAGAATCGACAGGCGATGCGTCACGCGGGATTGCAGGCGACGGTCCGCTATGGAGTGGATCGAGTATCAATCGACACCCGTATCCCGGTGTAAACACTGCCCGCATGGGCTTGAGGCCCGCGACGCTGGCGTCGACCGTTTTGAGCGTTCTGTCGACATGATAGCGAAGGAGGCGTCCGACGAATCCGGGCAGCATTGGTTTGACGAGCTCATCCGCGGTCGCCTGGGCGTCGAGACCTGAGATGAAGGTCGCGGAACACACGTTGTGCGCCGTCAACCCGGATGCCACTTCTAGTGCCCGATCGGGCCGCCAACGCGCGGCGGCGGCAGCGCCGACCAGCACCAGGAGGGCTAAGGCCCAAAGAAAAATGCGCTTCATGAGATTTTAGTAGTATAGACGAGGGCCGTTTGACCCGCCCGTGAGAGGGTGGGTGCAGTGGTAATCCAGAGCAATATGCGACAGGATGTGGCAGCGGATTTGAGGACGCCCAACCGGTGCGACCAGACGGAGTAAGGAGCCATTCATGAAGTTAATAATCAGCGTTCTTGCGACGGCTTGGCTGATGTTTGGTTGCGCATCCACCTCTGCGGATGAGGACTCCAGCGGGGCCGGACATCGGGATCCTCACACAGGTTTGTGCAACGACGGCACACCGCCTCCCTGCGCGCCCCCTCGAGACTGAGAGGAATCGCTTCGCGACATTGGCGCGGCAACAAAATTGTCACAGAGCGAGGTGATGCGTTGCGAGGCGAGGGCATCGAGGCCTTAAACGGTCCGGTCAGACGAAAAGACTGAAACTTTTCTATTCCTGCGGTGTTCAATGGTGAAGCGAAGGGAGAATGTCGCCATGTTGAACGGTCCCACCCGCTACTTCGATGCAGTTTCACTTTGGCTGAACCGAAAGCCAGTGATGACCGCCATGATGGCGTGGTTGCTGGTATTTGGTACGCCAGTCGTGATGGCAGGGATTACGGTGTGGCGAGTGGATGTCGCCTGCGCGATGGCGGACCCGCCGAACGGGGCCCACGGCATCGCGGATGCCACCAATCACAGTGACGTTCTGGTGATGCAGGCGGGGATGGATATGGGAGTTGCATCCAAAGATTCGGCCACGGACTGCCCTTGCGCTGCATCATCCAAGTGGCATTGGCAGGTGATCTGAACGGGGTCGGCCAGGCGAAGAGTCCCCCAAAGGGCCTAGGCGAACGAGTTCAGCAACGTTCCCAGCAGCTTATTCTCCGTATTGATCACCTGCGCGCCGGCTTCGGCCAGTACCAGAGATGCATTTAAGTCCGCTACGGAGCTGGTGATATCTGGGCGATCTGGATTGGCAATCTGTTGAGCATCCCGGCTCAGTTTCTGGCTGCCCGTCGCGATCGCGGCAAGGCCGCTGTTCTGGGCGCTTGCAAGATCAGCTGAGGACGATGGGCCGCTGATGGGGTTCATCTTAAGGGTATCGGCAATTCACGCTCCAACTTGAGGGCTCGCGGATTTGACAGATTCTGTTTAGTTCGTCGCCGGACTATCCGGGATGATTCGCTGGATCCTCTGCAGCTGCCCTTGCACTCTGACGCCGGCTTCGGATGCCGCTGCGAAACTTATACGACCGCTCAACAGTTGCAGTATGGGATCGGGCTTGCCGCTCACGATGGCATCCGGGCTGGCGGTCGTTCCCAGACGAACCTCGATTTTGCCGTTGTCCGCCTCTATCACGATCGACTCATGATCTACTCTAAGTTCGACGGAAAACTTCGGGTCCGAACGAGCGCGGTCCACCAACAGTAACTTCAGCGGCAAAACCAGCCAGTGGGGCTGCATTGCCTCCGCCTTGACCCTCCTAGCGAGCAAGGGCGCTCCCCACTGACCCAGCTTGAGCAGTGATTCTTGCAAGTCACGACCCCGGTCGGTGAGCCGAAACAACGTGGCTGCAATCGGAGGCGGCTCGGCTGTCGCTGTTACGATGCCCGTCTCCTCCATTGCTCGCAACCGATCAGCCAAGAGGTTGGTGGCAATCCCGGGCAGCCCTGAGCGCACATCTGTGTAACGGCACGCGCCACGAATTAACAGCTCACGCACGATCAAAAGAGTCCATCGATCCCCGATGACGTCTAGTGCCTTGGCCAGACCACAACGTTGTTGGTATGAGCGCATTGACGCATTATCGCACCATAGACAATAAAATCAAGTTAACGCTTGACAATCTCAAGTTAGGAGATTAAAACGCGGACTCGAGCCAATGAAAGGACCTCGCATGAAAAATGATGTGTTACCACGGGCTCTCCTCGCTTGTGCCGCTTTCATTTTCGCCGCCGGTGGGGTGCTGCATGCGGCGGCATACTATTCAAAGGCGCGCTCTGTGATCGAAGGTGCCGGCGTGAAAACGTTTTTTGGGAATGAGCTCAAGGTCCTCTGGCTGGCCGATTCCACCACTCTCGTCGGTTTGGCGCTGGCGTTGGGCCTTTTGTCGCTTCGGCCCGCCTATGGAAGCCGGGTACTTCTCCTGCTCCTGGCGCTCGTTCCCGGAGCGATCACCATACTTCTGTATGCGTACCTCGGCCCCTTTTACGCCGCGCACCTTCTGCTCCTTGGCTCACTCATGGTTGTCATTGGCGCGCTGCTGATGAAGGAACGCCCTTCTCGGGACGCCCCCACCCCTTTGGACGCAATGGCGGAACTGCGGCGCTAAAACAATTTGAATCATCACGCTTCCGACGGGGCCCAGGGGGAAGTCACGGCGGTTCGAATTGTCGCCGCAATGCCGATCAAGCCGGCGGCGGACGGACCGGTTATTCTTCGGCCCTGTGTTTGTTCTATAGAAGGACCGCCAAATGGGTAAGCTCGGATTTCTCTTATGGTTCGCCATCTTAATGGGCACTGCAGCGAGCGCAATCTCGCAATCCGCCGCGCCAACTGTCGATCCCGCTTGGAAGGCGCCGGAGATTATCGAGTTTATCGGGCTCAAAAAGGGCGACAAAATAGCCGACATCGTGGCGGGACGCCTCACCGCATCGTTCGCGCAGGCCGTCGGGCCGTCCGGAAAGGTGTATGCAATTGAAACGGCTGAAGTTGTCAAAGCCCATCCCCAAGTATTGGTGCAGATGAAAGCGCTGGCGAATCAGTCTCCCAATGTCATCCTAAGTGCGGATCCGGTCGCAACGCCGTTGCCGTCGGGACTCGATGCCGTGTTCATTCGACAGAACTATCACGATCTCTACGACAGGTTTATGGGACCTGCGGATGTGCCCGCGTTCAACAAGGGCGTCTTTGCCGCCCTGAAACGCGGCGGCGTCTATGTCGTCTTGGATCACGCAGCGACAGCGGGCTCAGGGATCGGCGCAACCGATACGCTGCACCGGATCGATCCGGCAAGAGTGAAGGCAGATGTGCTGGCCGCCGGATTTAGGCTGGACGGCGAAAGTGCAATTCTTGAGAACAAAGCTGACGATCACACCAAAAATGTGTTCGACCCGTCTGTCCGCGGACACACCGATCAGTTCCTTTTTCGTTTCAAGAAACCGGATTGATGGCAGTCGAAAACTTGCGCATTGCTAGCGCTTTGCTTCGCTGCGAAGCGTAACTATTACAATCTCCCGCGGAACTCCAAAACGAATGGGAAACCAATGGCCAAATCCCGCCGAGACATCGAGAAAGGCGTCCCCACGTCGATAGAGCCCTTGCAGATAAAGGTATGCGTCGATCAGCGGGCGGCCGAATAGCCTGAATTGTCCTCCGTGCGTATGGCTGGCGAGCGTCAATTGTGCACCGTGCGCGGCAGCGAATGCGAAAAATGCCGGATGATGTGACAACGCCAGAATCGTTCCACCTGGGGTAAGGCCGTTGAAGGCAGCGTCCGCTTGAGCACTCATGGCGGCGTTTTGTTCGGGGCGCGGCAACATGTGGCCGCTTCTTGGGTTCATCGGGTAATCGACACCGACAATGTGCAATGCGGCGCCGTCGTGAGTAATGTCGATTGTCTCATTAACCAGCAGGGTGATTCGCGCCTTGTGTTCGCCGTAAATCGTCAGGATCTTCTGCAAATCACCCATTTCTTCATGATTTCCGAGAATCGCGACGATTTTGTATGGTGTATTACTTCGTTCCAATACCTGCATTGAGCGTTCGAGCTGGCTTACATCGTCGACCAGATCTCCGGTTATCACGAGTAGATCCACCCTTTGCTCGTTGATCGCAGTGATTCCGCGCCCAAGTTCCTTTGCGTCTATGAAGCGCCCGATGTGGACGTCACCCAGGTTCGCAATGCGAACTCCATCAAGGCCTGCCGGCAGGCCGGGGATACGAATGTCTTCCTCACGCACAACGAAGCCTGCTGTGCTGGTGAGCGTTAGGACCATTCCAGCAACAAGGAAACAACCTGCGTAGGCGATGGGCAGGTAGGCGAACACGGTTTTCAGCCTGAACCGTGCCGAAATCGCGGTTAGCACCGCAAACGGAATCAGCAGCACGAGCGCCGCTAGCATGCTGCCTATCCACATGATCGCAAGCCACCGCGCGACGGGTGCGACGGCGCCAAGTTGCGGCAGCACCAGCCACGCGATGTGCACGAGCAGGGCAAATCCCCAATAAGTCGCAATCGCGATGCGTTTGACTCCTGCTCGCCAGGTCAGGGGCAGGAATGCGCCGATGATGGCGGTCAATATCAGAGAGGGTAGGAATACGATGAGAAAGCTCATTGAGGGGTGAATACCATTGGTCTCGAAACATCCTAATATGAAGCCCAAAGCGAGCACGGTCCAATGAGGAGGCGGATATGCATTATTTGCTTTTCTACGAATTTGTCCCTGACTACGCCGCACGCCGCGCACCGTTTCGAACGGCGCACCTGTTGGCTGCTTGGAAAGCGCAGGCGCGAGGCGAACTCATTCTGGCGGGTGCATATGCCGATCCGGTCGACGGCGCGGCGCTTTTGTTTCGATGCGATTCACGGGCGGTACCGGAGCGCTTCGTTGCTTCTGATCCCTATGTGATCGGGGGCCTGGTGACCCGATGGCACGTTCGCGAATGGACAACGGTAGTGGGCGAGGATGCGGCTACACCGGTACGTCCTGGCGGCTAACATGACTCGCGTGGCCTTAGGTGGCCGCCACCAACAATTCCTCCGCATTGCCCGGTGGACGAAGGCCGTCTGTGCGGCCGGCGAAGTAGCGCTGCGTGAGTATCGTCGCCGACACGTGTTGGACATTGGCAAATCCCGCTTCGCGAGCGATCGTCAGAATCTCCGCAGGGGAGTAGAAGCTGAGGAAGGGTGTTCCGCTTGCCCGCGCTCCCTTCTCGGCCATCTCAAGCCCGGAACGCATCTCGGGGTCTGCCAGCTCCAGCGGTAGCAGGAACGTCATCGCGAGCGTCGATCCAGGGGCGAGGTCCGCAACTTGGCGCAGGGCGGCGATGTTCGCGTTCTTCGTAAGGTACATGCTGACGCCTGCAGAGACTACGGTCGCCGGCTTGCGCTCATCGAAGCCGGCATTCGCGAGTCCGGCCCGCCAGGACTCGCCCGATTCGAAATCGACCGGCACGAATCGCAGCCATTCCGGCACCCCGAAGCCGAGATCCATCAGGCGCTGCCGCTTCCAAGCTTGAGGACCTGGCTGGTCGATCTCAAACACTTTGAGGCGGGACGCGATCTCCGTTCTCCGCTGTGCAAAGCTATCAAGGCCGGCGCCAAGGATCACATACTGATCAAGGCCGCGGCCGGCCTGGTCCACGACCAGGTCCTCGATGTAGCGGGCACGAGCCACGATAGAGGCTCGGAAGGGACGCGTGAATTGCGGGTCCATATCCGCGCGGCTGCGCCATCCGTCGCCCGGGGCCGCGAGCTTCAAACCGATTTCGTCTTCGAACACGTGGGGAGGAGGATCAATCTCCATGTGCAACGCGCGCCACAAGGCGACGCGAACGGCCGTGCTGTCCGGTGCCGCCGCTCTTCTATCCGGCATCGCGCTTACAGCTCAACCAAGCCAACGGCCTAGGAATCTGAAAGTCCGGTCCCAGGCCTGTTGAGACCAGACGGCATCGTATTGAGTCTGCGGAATGCGGTGCGGCCCGACAGCCGTCTCGTTGGCAAACGCGTGGTGCGCCAGGTAGCGGTGGAAGTCATGACCGACATTCGCGGCGCGTAGCTTCTCCTCGAGCTGATCTATGGATGCGATCTTGAAGAACTCGTCCTGCGTGGCCCAATGCCCCTGCAGAGGCGCCTTGATTTTGGTCGCGTCAATGTACTCGAGTGGTGGACAGCCGTACCAGACGACACTCGCATCAATCTCCGGCGCCATGCACGCAGCGAGCAGCGTCAGCGCGCCTCCCATGCAAAAGCCGGTCACGCCGACCTTGGTGTTGTTCTTCTTCAAAAATTGTACAGCGCCCCGGATGTCCTGCGCGGCCGCATCGGCAAAATTTAAACCGGTCATCAGATGGTGCGCCTCTTCCGCCTCGACCGTGAACTTGCCGCGGTAGAGGTCCGGCACCAGAGCACGATAGCCGGCAATGGCCAATCGTTCCGCCACCCCACGGATCTGGTCATTCACACCCCACCATTCCTGGATGACCACAATCCCAGGAGCGTCAGCCGCAACTTTTGGCTCGGCCAGATAGCCGTCTACTTTCTTCCCATCAGGGCGAAGATACGAGATAACCGTTCCCATGAGTGATTCACCTCCGATTGGTCCATTGCACGAACTGAAGCCTAACTGCGCCGGCGTGCGCGAACAACCCAGGGGCTAGACGGCAGCCGACAGGCGAGCGATCAAGGGCATGCGGCGCTACAATCGCCAAGGCGTAGAGTCGGCCCATCACCATGAGGTCCGCGATCATCGATACCGCTTTGCACTCCAGCGTTCATTTTCCAGGGAAATTTAGGTTAATCGCGCCGCTCATCGTGTTTGCGTGCATGCCGGCATACGCGAGCGCTCAAGCCACTACCGCTGCGAATAACGAAAGCAGCGTCACGCTCTATGGCGGCGGACGGTTCGGCGGTACGATCACCGACACGACCACCAACCAGTCCATCGATCTCAAAGACGGTTCAAGTTTTGGCTTGGCGGTCGATATTGGTTTGGACCGCAACAGGCAGGTAGAGCTTTTCTACAGCCAACAGAATACGGCACTGACCTCGGGCGCATTCTCACCCCAGTCCGGCAATGTAGGGCTTACTCTCCATAACTATCATCTCGGCGGGACTCTCTTCATTGACGAAATCGGCAGCGGTGTATACGTCATGGGCGGCATCGGCGGCACGACTGCGACGCCTAAAGCCAGCGGGCTGAATTCCGCGACTTTTTTCTCCGGTAATCTGGGTGTCGGTTGGATGATTTCCGTATCGAAAAATGTGGGGTTTCGGTTCGAAGCACGCGGCTACGGCATCTTGCTCAACGGCAGTGGGTCGCTCTTTTGCGGCGGCGCGGCTGGGTGTACCGCCGCTGTGAATGGACAGGGCCTGTTTTACGGGGAGCTCCTGGCAGGTGTAACAGCGAGGTTTTGATGAGCATCATCAAAAGATCGGCATTTTGGACAATGCTGCTCTCCTGTGGCGCTGCGTATTCGGAGTCCATACCGCTGATTCGCGATCACGGCACATTGCAGGTGCCGGTCGTCATCAATGACAAGATATCCATTAACTTCACAATCGACAGCGGCGCGACAGACGTTTCTGTTCCCGAGAATGTATATGCCACTCTGATTCGCGCCGGGTCGGTGTCAGCGGCGGATTTCTTGGATAAGCGGGCATACAAATTAGCCGACGGATCCACAGAGTTCTCCCAGCGATTTAGAATCAGATCTTTGCGAGTGGGTAACCTGGAACTGCTGGACGTCATGGCGTCTGTCGTTCCCTCCGCGGGATCGCCGTTGCTGGGACAGAGCTTTCTTTCGCGGCTTAAATCTTGGTCCATTGATAACGAGCGCCAAGCCTTGGTGATTACGGAGTCAGCGAGTCAGTCGCCATTGAATGCAACGCATGTCAGAGGTATCAACCGCGGAACCGGGTGGGTGCGTCTATCAGTTGCGAACGATCCGGCCGGACAGCTATTCGTGGATTCCGCGAGTATCCAGAGCAACGGGAAAATGCGATCGATCTGGGAAAAGCACATCTTCCCGGCTCGTACCGAAAAGTGGCAGGGTAAGTGGGTGGACTATGAGTTGGATCATTGGGAATTCGACTGTACAGAGAAGAGAATCAAATTGGAGGCCCGAACCGACTACTACGAGGACGGAACGCGTTGGGTCGCCGATTCAGCGTTGATTTCATCAACCGCATGGCACCGCGTCCAACCAGACTCGTGGAAGGATGGGGAAATGAAACTCTTGTGCGAATCGTCTTAGGCTTGGATGGAAGTCATCTTCCCGCGAGCATCGCGACGAGTGCGGGGTCGAGCTTTTCCGGCATTGCGGCCAGCACCGCGGCGTGACGAGCGGCCGCCTGTGACCGCCACTCGCCGTGAGTAATGATGTAAAAGTCGTTGTTGCGCACGGCGTTCAGGACGAGAGCGCCGACGTCGGCCGGTTCCATAACGCTGGGGAACGACACCCGCGTGGCGCCGGCTTCCTCGGCTTCGCGGTAGGCATCACCGACGCCGAACTGCGGCGGCCGATTCTTCGCCAGTTCGCCAATGTTGGTTCGGACCGGTCCGGGGCAGAGCACGGACACACCGATATTATCGTTCGCCAGATCGCCGCGTATTGATTCTGAAATTGTGACCACGGCGGCCTTGGCCGCGGCATAAATCACAAACGCCGACGGCATCGGCACCAGTGCAGCCAGCGAGGCGGTGCTGACGATGTGTCCACCTTCCTGATGCGCACGGATCCTCGGCAGAAAGGTTTGGATTCCGTTGATGACGCCGCCGAGATTCACGCCCAAACCGAAATCCCAGTCGGCGTAAGTAATGCCCTGGAAGGGTCCTTGGATGCCAATACCGGCGTTATTGACGAGTACATGCAATTTGCCGAATACGCGTTCAGTCTCGTCGGCGGCTGCCGCCATCGCTGCGCGATCCGTGACATCGAGCCGGATCGCATGCAAACTGCCGGCCGTTTTGGCTGAACGGCCCAGACTGGCCATGCTTGAGTCGATATGATCCTGACGCAGATCGGCGATCACGACCTTCATGCCCGCTTCAAGAAATGCGCCGGCTATCCCCAGGCCGATGCCACTGGCTCCGCCCGTGATGAATGCCACCTTACCTTCAACTTGCTGCATGACTTGACCTCCTCAAATGCTGATGCGCCAACTTACGCCCGTTCCCGGAGGCGCACTAAGCTAGCGCAGCCGGCGCGCGCCGGCGCGTCCGTAGGCGAAGCGACACTCTATATATAAGGAAGCCGACGGCGGACTGTAGAATCGGGGATTATGATCCCCTCCCTATGGCGCTGAATTCGACAATGCACGTCTTTACCGTGCGGCTCGCGGATGCGGATCGCGCGGTGTATGAATCGTTGCTTCTAAGAGTGGCGCAGCACCCCTCAGAAACTCCGGAGTATCTTGTTTCGAGGGTTCTGGCCTATTGCCTCGAGTACGCGGAGGGAATCACATTTTCCAAGGGTCTTTCGGATCCGGAAGAGCCCGCCATCCTGGTGCGCGATCTGACCGGCGTACTTCAAACTTGGATTGAGGTCGGAATGCCGGAAGCGGCGCGTTTGCACAGGGCAGGCAAAGCGGCCCGCCGGGTGGTGGTCTATGCGCACCGGGACGTGGAGCCTTGGCTGGCTCGACTCGAGGGTGAACGAATCCATCGTGCGGACACCCTGGAAATTTACGCCGTGGATCGGGAGCTAATTGCGGGGCTGGCGTCGCGGCTGGAGCGGCGAATGGAGTTTGATTTGTCGGTGTCGGAGCGCACTCTTTACGTGTCGTTGGGTGACACGACCTTATCAGGGACGGTTGAAACGCGGCGGCTCACGCAGTGATATATGACCGGAGACGATTAGTTATCATTTTTTGGCGCCGTAGGGTGCGCAGCGCCCCGCCACGAGGTGGGCGACTCAATTGTGTTTCGACGAACGAGTACGTCAGCGTGTCATTAATGCATCCATGTCAATCTGCATGCGCTGATTCAGTTCATCCGACCAGGCCGCGCCGGGCTTTTGGCTCAGCTTGCTTTGAGGTCGTGGCGGCGGGGTCTTGACTTCGCGCGGAGACTTGCGAGCAGCAAGTTTCAATTTGAGGATGGGGCGGCGGGACGAGGAATTAGAGGGATTGGATTGGTGCATAGAGGGGTAGTTGACTCCTTCGCTTACAATGATTGGATAATTCGTATCGGCATTGAACAGTTCACCCGAAGCATATTAGTAGCCGGTCGTGACATTTATACGTCTTCGATTCGTTAATGTCGATATCTGCGCACCGCACAGGCAATGCGGCCTGGTTGCCAAGATGACACTATGCAGTTCCTCACTTGATAGGGTGCGCGATTACGTTTGACATCGGGATACTTGAAGAACGCGGCATCCTTCGCTTTACTTTGAGAGGGCCGGGTACTCACGCGCATCTTCTCCACGCAGTGGCGACGATAGCCCGTGAATCCGCCTCTCGAGGTACTTGGCCGGTGCTGTGCGACGTGTCACAGCTGACGCCGCCACCGGGTGCCTTTGAGAGATTCGAGGCCGGGGTTGAACTTGCAAGAGCAGCTGATCCACGCATGAAATTGGCGGTCGTGGCTCGCGCTGAGATAGTGGATTATATTTTTCAGAACGTCGCTCGCAGCCACGGCGCATCCGTTGCAGTGTTCTCCAGCGAGACGGCCGCCCTCCGGTGGTTGCTCGGTGCGAAAAAGGGACGTCGCCGACGAACGAACCGGGGTCTTAGCCTGCAAGCGCCGTGTCGAATTCCCGGCCGTTCCTTCGAAAGTCCTCCAATTCGGACTTTGTCCACTCCCGTGTGAGGACGCCGTCGAGGAGCAAAGCGGCGTGATCGGCATAGTGCTCAACTATATCGAGCGAATGTGTGGCGAGTACCAGGGTCGCTCCCCGTTCCTTGAGTCGCCGGCGCAAGTGGCGCTTCAGCACCAATGAACTCGCGGGATCCAGGCCATTGAATGCTTCATCAAAAACAATCAGTTTCGGATCTCCGATCAGGCACAGAAGAACCGCGAGCTTTTGCCTTGTCCCAAGCGATAGCGTGTCAACGAAAGACTCCAGATAGGGCAGGAACTTGAGTTCCTCCGCAAGCGTCATTAAATCGGCGTCGACGGCCGACAGCCCTTTCGCCCCGGCATGGATCTCGAAGCACTGTCGCGCCGTGAGAAGCGGGGGCAAATTCTCGGGCGCACACGCGTAGCCGAGCAGACGTTTGGCATTTGCGGGATCCTTCAACAGACAGCAGCCGGCAACTCGAATGTCGCCCGCGGAAGGCGCGAGTTTTCCGGCAATGCAATCCAATAACGTACTTTTCCCGCATCCATTTGGACCCATCAACGCGAACCATTCTCCCGACGGCAGGCGTAGCGAGACGTCTTTGAGAACCACGTGGCTACCATACGCGGCGTCGAGACCCCGCACCTCCAGGTTACAATCGGCCACGGTTGCCGTTGCTGCCTGCGTAAATCGCGAAAAAGCTTCCAGCAAGGACGAGAATCGAACCGGCGGCCAGCGTGAGGACTCCGATCCAAATACATCGCGCGATTGGTGATCCGAGAACCCATATCAGCCATGACTCGATTGCCGTCGCGGAAAACATGGAAGCGAGAACAGGAAACAGTGTTTTTCGCGCCAGGAGGCCCGATCCGAGCGGAAGGGGTTTGAGCCAGCGCGACGCCCTGGCGCACACCGCCATGGCCGCTGCGACCAGAAGTACCAGTGCACCCATTGCCGTCAACAACCCGGTCGCGAGCATAACGTCGGCCGCCGTGGATCCCAGTGGAACCGCAATCAGCATCGGCATCATTGCACGTGCAATTGTCCTTGGTCGGGCGCTCGCAAGCATTTGGCGCACCGGCCAGGTTCCGAGTGCTGAAAGAGACCCTCTGGGAATGGGCGACTCAGCCCGGAGACGGTGCGGCACGTATCGAGATCTTTCGTATATCTCCTCCGGCTTGGCCGACGGCAGCAAACGGCTTAATCCAGCGCCTAGCGCTACCCCTCCCGTCGCTGCAAACCACGTCATGATCGGTGCCTGTATCCCGGGTTCAAAAATAGCGATCAAGCTCGTGCTGCCAAGCGTGATCGTCACGACGCACGCCAGTACAACGGCTGGTACGGACTCAACGGCAATCGCCTGCCATCCGGCGATCGATCGCTCAACCGGTAGCGCGGCCGTCCAGGACCGGGAAGCCGCAATCTGATTCAGCGCGCGGCGACGTGAGACCAGCATCCCAGCCACAATTGCACAGATCGAGGCGCAAATCAGCTCATGTCGTCGGACCCATGCGAGCGTCGATATCGCAGCCGAACGATCGGCGTTCACATACATCAACACGGCTGCCGCCCAAGCCATACAAAGCGAGAATGCAATGGACAAATCCCTTCGCAGTCGCCGCCTGCCGCGATTCACCCACACCAGGTACGCGGTGAGCAGCGCAGGCGCCTTCGCCAGTCGTCGTCTAATCCATCGGTCCAACATTGGGCGATCCCCCCACCGAGCGAGTTCGGTCCTGGAAGGTTGGCTGGGCTTCCCTGATCGTCTTCGCCCAGGTGAATGTACCGACCCCCAGCGCCAGGATCGCAAAGGCGGTGGCGGCGAGCCTCATGAGCTTTCGCCCTGGCGGTCGAATCTGACCCATGCGCGTGATAACAATCGTGATCGCTGTTTGGCCCCAATACCACGCGCGGCTGCGAGCACTCTGATACTGCTCAATTAAGTCGCCAATCAATGCATCCTTGTAGGGTCCTGTGGTCCACCGGCACAACATCCAGTGCGCCAGCGCAGGAGGTTTGCGAACCCTCATGCGGTGCTGCCTCGAAGAGTGGCCAGGCCGGCGCCGAGCTTGACCAACGTATTTTGAGAGTTTCGCGCTTCTGCCAGTCCGCTGCTTGTATGGACGAAGTAGGTTCTTGCCTTGCCACCTCTGGCCGCCGTAGGCGCACCGAGGAACGACTTGATGTATCCCTTGCTTTCGAGTCTTTCCAGCGCCGCATAAACGCTCGCAAGCGCAATCTCTCTGCCGCTCTTTTCAGCAATTTCCCGGCAGATCAAGACGCCATAGGCGTCCTTCGTCGGACGGATTACCGTCAACAAAACCATCAGTTCGAGCTGCCCGAGATATTCGCGCTTCCTCATATCTTCTATATTAGTGATAATATCTTAGCTCATCAACTCCAACGGTGCCGGGAGGATTTCATCGGCAGGCACATCGGCGTCTTAGGAGCAGAGCATGATCGCGCACACCACACTTCCGGTCAGCGATTACCGCAGGTCAAAGAATTTTTATATCAAAGTGCTCAAACCGCTGGGCTATCGAAACAACATGGAATACGGTGAGGCTGCCGGGTTCAATGATGGCAAGAACACCGATTTCTGGATAACCAGGGAGAGCACGATCGTCCCCACGCACTTGGCGTTTGAAGCAAAGAGCAGTGCGGAGGTCAAGGCATTCCACAAGGCCGCTCTCGCGGCAGGAGCAAAGGATAACGGCAAACCCGGGTATCGGGACTACTGGCCCGGCTACTACGCCGCGTTTGTCCACGATCTCGATGGGCACAATATCGAGGCGGTGTGGTACGACTACGGCAAGGCGAAATGAGCTACAACCTTGAGCTATGACTTGGGATAAGGTGCGCCATCCTTGTGGACGAACCGGCCGTCTGCACTGGAACTCATCATGTCGATGTCGGAGCAAGTGGT
Source organism: uncultured Gammaproteobacteria bacterium (assembly GCA_963831765.1). Lineage (GTDB taxonomy): Bacteria > Pseudomonadota > Gammaproteobacteria > Steroidobacterales > Steroidobacteraceae > Bog-1198. Next base: position 1,478,192 of record CAWHRH010000003.1, on the reverse strand, counting down.
GAGGTCGTGCGGGCTGCGCGAGCCCACCTCCAGATACACGGCCATCGCGGGAGATCGATTGATCATGTGATGCCCGTTGCCGGTGCCTTTCGGAAACGTCGCACAATCGCCTGCGCGCAATGCCGTCTCGCCGCCATCTTCGATGAGCGTCACCTCACCTCCGAGCACGTAGACGAATTCATCCTCATCGCTATGCCAGTGGCGCTGGCTGGACCAGCTTCCGGGCGGCAATGTCATCAGGTTGACACCGAAATCGCGAAGGCCGCCGGCCTCGCCCAGGCGTCGCCGCGTACGCGCGGCACAGGGCGCGTCAAACGGCGGCGGATAGCCCGAACCCTTACGTGCCGGCACAGTGGCAATTTCTATCTTGGGCATGCGCTGCTCCTCTTTGCACCGCCAATTTTAGCGCATTGTGGGGTGCGCCCCGTAACCACTGATAAGATTAAGGTATGCCTGCAAAATCAAAGCACATTGGCATCGTGGCTTGCAGCGTTGAGGGCGCCGCCCTGTGTTTTCGCGAGATTGCCGCGTACTCGCTGAAATTCATGGGCGAGCATCTGCATCCGCAGGTGACACTGAGCTGCATCGCGATGGGCGAATGGATGCCCGCATTCAATCGCGGCGACTATGCGGCCGTGGCCGAATTCATGTTGCGTGAAACCGAGATCGTTGCGAACGCCGGCGCACAGCTTGCGATTTGTCCGGACAATTCCGCGCACCTGGCTTTCAATCAGGTGGCAGCGAGATCACCTATTCCGTGGCTGCACATTGCGGAGGAAGTCGCAAAGGCCGCGGCGCGGGCCGGCTTCCGGCATGCTGCGCTGCTCGGCACCCGCTTCACCATGCGCGGGCCGGTCTATCCGGAGATGTTTGAGAAACACGCGTTAAAGATCAGCACGCCGGCCGGAGAGGATCAAAAAATCGTCGATGACATCATCTTCATGGAACTCGTCAACGGAATATTCAGCGAGTCATCCCGGCTTCGCTATAACGAGGTCATCGATCGGATGAGGGCGCGCGGTTGCGATAGTGTGATACTGGGCTGCACGGAGATCCCTCTGCTCGTTCGACCGGATGATTGCCCGCTTCCGTCGCTCGATTCAACGCGCCTGCTCGCCCGCGCAGCGGTTGACGCGGCATTGCAATCAGGCTCGTGAGATGATGGATCTCCGGCGGTTCTCTGAATTCTATGATCGGGAGCATTCATGCCGCAACGCAAGTTTCGTTTGGCCCTGAGCTTGGTTCTCATCAGTCTCCCTCATTTCGCCTTGGCAGCCGATCCATCGCCTTCGGTCGCCGTGGTGAAGCAGTTGTTGCTCAGGGACTTGGTGGGTATATCCGGCAAAGAAGTGCTCATGTCGACAGTCACCTATCCCCCGGGCGGAGCGTCCCCGCCGCACCGGCACGACGCGCAAGTATTTGTGTATGTGCTCGAGGGAGAGCTGATCATGCAGGTGCAGGGTGGACCGAAGGTCACGCTTCGACCGGGCGACACCTTTTACGAGAGCCCTACCGATGTGCATGCGCTATCTGCGAACGCCAGCCAGACGGCGCCGGCTAAGTTCCTGGTGTTTATCCTCAAGGACAAGGGCGTCCCGGCCACGCGCCCAGCAACGCCTTAGTGGGCCTAGCCGTCCAACACGGCGCGCAGTTTTGCGTAACCCGCCCGTGAAATGGGCAATTGAGTCTTGTCGAGCAGGATGGCGATGCGGCTTTCCTTCTCCGAAAGCTCTATTTTGGCGAGTCTGGAGATATTCAACAGGAATCTCCGATGTATTCGCACGAAACCTTTCGGCGGCAATTGCCGCTCCAAATCACTGATGGCTTGTTCTTTTAAGTAGTTCTTGCCCGCCGCTCGGATCGAGATGTAATCGTCCTGTGATTCCACGTAATCCACCTGGTCCAGGGGAACGACATGGACATTGGAGCGGTCGCGAATGAGCAAGCGATCGAGTGCCGAGCCGGCCCGACGAGTTTCCAGCAGCTCGCGGGTGGGCACCGGCTCGGATTTGCGCAGTCGTGTTCGCGCCAGCGCCAATGCCTCGCCGAAACGCTCGGCGCTGAAGGGTTTGAGCAGATAGTCGACGGCATGCACATTGAAGGCGCGAAGTGCGTACATGTCGTAGGCCGTCGTAAAAATGACGCTTCGAGTTTCGTTGCCGAGCAATTCCAAAACCTCGAATCCATCGAGCTTTGGCATCTGCACATCCAGGATGATGAGGTCCGGCTTATGCGTATTCGCCGCCTTGACCGCCTCAAAGCCATTCGCGCATTCGGCAACCAGGCGCATGTCCGCATGCTCTGCCAGGTACTCGCGAACCAAGCTTCGCGCCGGCGACTCATCGTCGACCACGATGACGGTGAGCGCATCGGCCGTGCTCATGCTGCGGCCTCCTCGATTGCGAGCGGCACGTGGATGTTCACCCGATAAATACCGTCGGCTTCGATCGCCTGGAACAGGTAGGACGCGCCGTAGTGTGCCTGCAGACGCTGGCGCACCAGGCTCAATCCCAAGCCGCTGCCCTGGCTGCGAGGCCGATCCGAGTCGGCTGGATTCGCGATGCTGATCAAGAGGACTGAATCGCGGCACTCCGCATGAATGGACACGGTACCTCCCTCCAAACGGTGTGCTATGCCATGGACCACGGCGTTCTCGACCAAGGGTTGTAGAAGCAACGCTGGGATCATTACCAGCATGGCCTGATCGCTGCCGGCGCACTGCACACTCAATCGCGAGCCTAGGCGCACTTGTTCAATGGCGAGATAGCGTTGCAGCACCACGAACTCCTCTCTTACCGATATTCGTTGGGCGGATCCCAGTCGCAAGGTATCGCGCAAGAAGTCGGCCAGCAAAAGACACATGTGCCGGGCGGATGCGGGATCGCTTGTGGTCAACGCGCTGACAGAATTCAGACTATTGAAGAGGAAATGGGGGTTGAGCTGCGCCCTCAGGGCCTTGAGTTCCGCCTCGCGAACCAAGAGACTGGATTCCAGCGTCCGACTCTCCGACCGCTGCGCTTCCTGGGACGCGATGAGCGCATAGTGAAAGGCAATCGCCAGACAAAATAGCAGCACGCCGACCGCGAACAGCGTCCACGGCTGATCCAGATATATTTTGGAATGGAGATTGAGGTTCAGCGACTCCAACATGGCCGACCATGCCCATGCCAGGCCGACCGAGATTCCGCCGGCAGTGACGGCCGCCATGGCCTGAGCGGGCAGGGCGCGCCAATTCCGATGCTCCTGGGTGATGGGAAAAGCCAGACATACGTAGTACGCGGTCATTCCGAGAAACCCATAAAGCACGGTGAGAGGCAGAAAGAATGCCGCGGCCGTTCCCCACGCGTCCGCATGGCCGAAGCCGATTGCCAGCACGGCGCCGATGGGCACATATCCCAGGATATACAGCGCCAGCTGTTTTCCATTGGTCAGAAAAGGATGCATGGCAGGCTCCGCTGCCGATCAATTACTGATTTCGACGCCGCCCATCAATACGGTGCCGCGAACGTAGAGGAACTGATTGCCGCCCAGGATGGGCCGAGTCTTATCTTCGACGCCGCCCATGACAGGAGTCACTTGTACGACAACCTTCCAGCTCGGCGGCACGATAATGTGGCCCGCACCCATGAGGGCAAACACCTCGACATGGGCAGCCCCATCGGCGCCGAGCAGGGCGTCGCGCAAATCAAGCTCGCAGCCGCCCATGAGCGAGGTCATATCGGCGCTGCGAAAAATCACGCCCGAGACACGCTGTTTGGTACCGCCCATCAGGCCGAACATGGAAATGTGATCCGACGCAGGCGGTGACCCGCTCAAGGGTGCCGTATTCGCGGAAGGCGGGAAGCCGCCAACCGAAGGAGGCGGCGCGGGCCGCTGTCGAGGGGTGTAGCCTCGCATCAGAAATTGCGCACCCAGGACAACCAGGATCAGCGGCCACACAAACTGCCACGGCATGAGGGTCAGCAAGTGTAGGGTGTTGAGCAGCAACCATCCGCCAATCAGCACGATGATGCTGCCGTGGACGACCCCGCGACCGCCCCGCTGCAATAGTGTCAATCCGTAGAGCACCACCAGCACCGGCCAGAAGCGCATCAAATGACGAGCTTCCACCAAACCCAATTGGTCGAGGGCCATTAACACGCCCATCAACACCAGGAGCACGCCGATGAGCAGCCTCGGAATTGAGGTGGGTCGGCGCGGCGGTGGTGATTGCATTTCAGAGGACATGACGGTCCATGTTCAAGGAAGAACGTTTCGTACGGCTCAAACCACCTGAGATTATCCAACAATCGACGCCCGCCACCAGCAGTGGAAACATGAATTGCAGATGCACCCAGTCAGTCATGGTATTCATCAGAAACCAGTCACCCAACAGCAGTAATCCCCATCCTTTCAGGCGCGGGCTGCGCATCGTCATCGCAAGTTGCGCCAGCGCCAGGGCAATCAGTATCACCGGCCAGCTTCGTTGCAGGTCAACGGCTTTGTAGAGCCCGGAACTCGCGAGGGCCAAGGCGATCCCGGCCATGGCGAATATCGTACCCGCAATCAGCCAGATACCCGCGTGCATTTTCACTTGAGATTCCATGGTCTCGGCTCCCGTTGATCGACGGGGGCATGCTGCCGCAGGGGGCTTTGAGGTTCATGCGATATTCGGTGGATGCACCGGGATACCCGGTGAATGACAGGTGCGCGGGTCGTTCCCCCTGTTACTTGCCCATTGCGGTCCTTCTCGGCCGCGCGATACTGTGCAACGAATAGAAATTGCGGAGGTCACGTGCGGTCAAAGTGGAGATGGGTATTGGGGGTAGCCGGCGCAGTGCTGCTCGGGATCGTTGCCTTCGCGCTCTATATTCAAAGCCGAGGAGGGCACTACCCCAGTTACCCGGCCTCCGGATTCTTGAATCTGTCACCGCCGGCCTCGAGCACTGCCGCGACGAGCGATGCTCTCGTGCAGATCGATGTGGGAACACTGCGCGGGACTCACATCGGAACGGCGATCGCATTCCGAGGGATTCCCTACGCCCGCCCGCCGGTGGACGAATTGCGATGGGAGCCGCCTCAGCCGCCAGTTCCATGGCAAGGTGTGAAAGAAGCGACGCAGCCCGGAAGCGCCTGCACGCAGCGTGCCTCAGGTCTCACTCCCTTTTTCGCGCCCATGGCTCAGGCGTATGGATCCAACTTTGAACAGCCCGCGATCCAGTCGTCTGAAGACTGCCTTTATCTCGATGTATGGGTGCCGCAGTGGCCCGCGAAGCAGGCATTGCCGGTAATGGTCTGGCTGCATGGCGGCAGCAACACCGTTGGAAGTGGGACCCAGTCAACGTATGACGGTGTTTCGTTGGTCCAACGCGGCGTCTTGTTGGTGACCTTAAATTATAGGCTGGGGGTGATGGGATTTTTCAGTCATCCCGAACTCACGGCCGCATCGGTGCACCACGCGTCCGGTAATTATGGATTGTTGGACCAAATTGCCGCACTCAACTGGGTGAAGCGAAACATCGCCCAGTTTGGCGGCGATCCTGAAAATGTCACTCTGTTCGGCGAGTCAGCAGGCGCGATCGATTCAGCCCGGCTCATGGCCTCGCCGCTCTCAGCGGGACTGTTTCGCAGGGTCATTTCCGAGAGCGGTCCGGCGTTTGAGACGTCACGAACACTGTCGGAAGCAGAGGCCTTCGGTAGCGCGGTGAGTGCACTGGCGCCCGCCGATGCGCAGTTGACGCCGCTGCAGAGATTGCGTGCCCTGCCTGCGGCCGAGGTTGAAGCACTGGTGGTAAGAGCCAAGGAGCATTTGCCGACTGATATCACCTCGGCCACAACGGATGGATGGGTGCAGTCGCAGTCCCCCCAAAAAGCTTTCCTTACCGGTTCAATCCAAAAAGTGGATTTACTGATCGGCCTCAACGGGCGTGAACTCAGCGCTTTTCGCCTAGCGGCCGCTGCGGCCGCCAAGGCTTCCGGCCAGACGAACATCGCGGAATCCGGTGCACTGAAGAGGTTCTCCGCCGCTGCGCATCCGTATTTTGGACACTGGACTTATCCGGCGATCGCGCTGTATTTCGGCAAGATTCTCGTGAGTGGCACGGCCGGTCTCGATCAGGCCGCCAATGATCTGGTGGGCGCTTGCCCCGTCGGGGCCATGGCAAGTCTCACCCGGGCGTCCGGCCAGCGGGTTTTTGTGTACCGCTTCGATCGAACGATTCCAGGCAAGGGCGAGGCCGAGCTCGGAGCCTTTCACAGCCTGGAAGTCCCCTATGTCTTTGGAACATTGCGCGACCGCGAATGGCAATGGCTGCCATCAACGCCTGAGGATGCGGCTCTCTCGAACCTGCTCCAGACATATTGGACCAACTTCGCAAAATCGGGAGATCCCAATGCTTCCGATCTTCCCAATTGGCCTGCCTGGAGCGATGACAAAACGGAGTTTCTGGTCGTCAACAAAGACGGCAGCGTCACGACGCAACATAATTTCCCGCCGCTCTTCAGCAGCCTCTCAGCCGCGGAACTGAGAGAGAGTTTCAAAGCGAAGTAAAAGATGATGACGCTTGCATTCAAGCGCTACCCTATGTAGACTTACTACTATGGGTAAGGAAGATCGCGAAGTTCGGATGTCGCTGCAAACGCTGAAGGTGTTGGAGGCCTTTCTCGAGAGCCCCGCCGATCAGCTTTCGGGCGCCGAAGTGCACCAGCGTTGCCACCTGGCGTCCGGCACCTTGTATCCCATTCTTCTTCGACTTGAGGCAGCGGGATGGTTTGTGAGTCGATGGGAGTCCATTGACCCCTCGAAGGCCGGCCGTCCGCGGCGTCGTCTGTATCGATTGACGCCGACGGGACTCAGGCGAGCGAGCGAAGTTTTCGCGGGTTTCAGTCGCGGTGTTCTTGCATAAGCGGGCGTAGCCGTCAGCGCCAGGAGGGCCTATGACTTCCGAGCGAACACGAGATTGGGTGGATGGAATTGTCAATCGATTGATCCATCGCGCTGCCAGGCGCGCCCCAGCTTCGCTGGGCGATCGCCTCGAGGAAGAGTGGCTCGCGGACTTGGCTGAACAGCGTGGTCAATTGGCTCGCTTACGCTTCGGAATCGGCTGTTGCTGGGCGACGAATGTCATTGCGCGTGAGCATGCTGCCATAGCGCCTATGCCCGCGGCCGTCTCTGCGCAGACGCGCGGCGTCATCCACTTCTCGCCGGGCGATTCTCCCTTCTTCACGGGCCGTACGATTACGTTTGTGTTGGTCGCAACGCTTCATCTGGCGGTGCTGTACGGACTGGCAGTGGGTCTGAGCCAGCATTTCACCAAGCCAATCGTAAAGCCATTCGAGGCTCGGGTAATTGATTCGCTTCCGCGCAGTAATCCGCCGCCGCCGCCCGGTCCGCCAATGTTGCGAACCATATTCGATCTGCCGCTGCCGAAACCACTGCCTCCAATCCAACAGGACCCGACGGAAATCATAGAAGCAAAGTTCGATGAGCCGCCGGTGACTCCCGACTTGCGACCGCAACCGCGAAGCGTGATCAATCGCATTGAAGGAGGACCGGGAACGGGATTTCCGAGTACCAACGATTTCTATCCAGACGCTGCTATTCGTGCGGCAGAGGCGGGCGCCGCCACCGTCAACGCATGTGTGGATGGTAAGGGACACCTCTTTTCCGAGCCGACCATCATTCAATCGACCGGAAGTCCGCGGCTCGATCAGGCCGCTCTGAAACTGGCGAGGGCCGGCTCGGGTCACTATCGAGCCACGACTGAAGACGGTCAGCCCGTGAATTCCTGCTACCCATTCCGCATCCGGTTCCAATTGAGAAACTGAGGACAGGCTCCAATGGCCATGGCGGTCGGCCGCAGTGACGGCCAATCATATTCAGATATCAACATGACGCCGCTGATCGACGTGATGCTGGTCCTGCTCATCATCTTCATCATCACGCTGCCGGGTGAGACGCACGCGATCAAAATTGACAATCCTTCTCCGAGTCTCAATCCGCCGCCTGTCAGCGAAGTCGTCGACCTATCGATCGACTTCGACGGCACACTGTTGTGGAACAGCCAGCCGGTTGATCGTGTGACCTTGCAGGGCTATGTCAGCCGCGATGCCTTGAAGACTCCGCAACCCGAAGTGCGCATCACCGTCGACAAGTTCGCGAAGTATGAGATCGTGGCGCAGACCTTGGCGGATCTGCAGCATCGTGGTTTGCAGAAGATTGGATTCGTCAACGATTACTTCTAGACCGCGGCTAGACCGCGGCGCCCCTGGGACTCGACTTCTTCAATATCCCGGAGAAGCTGAGAAGCGGCCGAGGTCCGCACGAAATCAGGCCGCGCACGAATATCATCGATCGGGTGGAGCGCAATACCTCGCCGGTCGCTTCAATCAGATCGCCTTGCCGGGCGTTGTCCAGAAATTCGCTGCTGAATGATGCGGTCACGGCTCCCGCGGCTCGCAACTCATCGTAAGCAATCCAAAATAGCGCAAAGTCCGCAAATGCCATGAGGCAGCCTCCATGCACGACCTCATTGCAATTAAGCTGATGGCGGGTCACGCGGAAAGCGCATTGTCGAGCGCCATCGGCGGTCTGCCGGCAATAAAATGGCCCGGCATGGAGTTCGAATGGATCGGTATCCGGCATGCGCCACCCGGCCCACTCGCCCTCCAATACCAAATCGGAATGCCCGGCGGCAATCGCGCTATTGTCGCTCACGCCCAAAAGACCTCATACGCCTAACATCCGATCAAGCGAATCCGCATAATACACATTCAGGGCGACCCCTTCGCGCACGGTGGTACAGACATGAAAGCAGGCAGAGCATACATTCTGACAATTCTCCTCGCGGCTGCGGCGCCGCTCGGCGCGCAGGTACCCACGGCTGAATTGATCAAGCCTCCCGCCGACGCGCGTCACTTCGTGATCGAATCGACCGGCGGAAAGCACGGCGACTCCTGGATCTGGGTGACCGCTGATGGCACGCGCATGGGCCGAGAAAGCATGAACCTGCGCGGTCAGGTGTGGGAAATCGACTACAGCGGCAAATCGGGGTCGGACGGGATGCCTGCCAGTCTCGTGGTCCGAGGCATCAATCCCCAAGGCGACGCTGCAGAGACTTTCGATATCAGCGGGGGAGCGGCCCACTGGAAGAGCCCCATCGATGCGGGAACCAAGGCATACGGGGGCGCCGCCTTTTATGCTTCATTGAATGCACCTATGGATGCCACCGCCTGGTTCCTGGAGCGGCTGCTCGCGATGCCAAACCACACCTTATCGTTGCTGCCGAGTGGAGAGGCGCACGCGGTCAAGCTCACCAGTCTGGAGGTCAAGGGCACAGCGCCGACCGACAAGCTGACGGTGGATCTTTGGGCGATCAGCGGAGTCAGCAACTCGCCCGTCCCCATTTGGGCCGATCGAAGCGGCCGATTCTTTGCGGTAACGTCTGGCATTGGATGGCTGCCGGAAAGCTACTCCGGCGAGCAGGCGAAGTTGGAGAAAGCTCAAACCGCCGCCATGGCGGCGCGCTCGGTGGTACTGGCCAAAGAACTGGTCAAGATGCCGGCGACCCCCGTCGTCTTCGCGCACGTTCGTCTGTTCGATGCGGATGGTGCGCGTTTCCTGGCTGATCAGACCGTGGTGGTCGATAAGGGCCGGATCACGGCGGTGGGCCCCGCAAGTTCGATCAAAGTTCCCGCGCAAGCGCAAGTCATCGATGGGCACAACAAGACGTTGGTTCCGGGCCTGTGGGATTGTCACATGCATGTCGGTGATGATTACACCGGTGTGCAGGAACTCTCGCTCGGCGTCACCTCGGTGCGTGATCCGGGCAACGACGACCTGAAGACCATCGATCGGCGCACCCGGGTCCGTGCCGGCCAATTACTATTCCCTCACGTCTATCCATCGTCGCTGATCGACGGCAAAGGCCCCTATACCGCTCAAGTCGCCAACGTGGCAACCACTGAAGCGCAGGCCGTCGCCCTGGTTGATCGAGCCAAAGCCAACGGTTTTACGGGGGTGAAGTTTTACGGAACGTTCAATCCCGCATGGTTGCCCGCGGCCATCAAAGAAGCGCACAAGCTCGGTCTTCACGTCCATGGGCACATTCCCAAGGGTATTCGTACCCTGGAAGCGATCAACGACGGCTATGACGAAGTCACTCACATCAATTGGATCATCATGCAGGCCATGCCCGACAGCGTCATCGCCGAATCGAATGGCATCATGCGATTTGAAGGCCCGGGCCGATATGGGAAGGACGTGGATCTCGAGGGTCCCGCCATGACCGAGATCGTGCGGACCATGGCCGCAAAGCATATCTACAGCGACCCGACCATGGTGGCGTTCGAGAGTCTTTATGTTCCAGACAACGGCGATCTGTCACCCTCGTACGCGCCCTTCATTGGCACACTGCCGCCGGTGCTCGAGCGTGGATTTCGCACGGGAGGATTTGCTGTTCCCAAGGATCTGACGCGCGCGGATTACCGCGCGAGTTGGGCCAAGATGGTTGCTCTGTTGAAGAAAATGCACGACGCGGGTATCCCCATCGTGGCGGGCACGGATGGTTCGGGCATTGAAATCGTGCGTGAACTCGAAATCTATCAAGAGGCCGGCTTTACCGCCGCGGAAGCGTTGGCTGCGGCGACGATCGTTCCGGCTCGTCTGGTCGGTCAGGATCAGCATACCGGTTCCATCAAAACCGGGAAGGCGGCCGATCTTGTTCTGGTCGATGGTGATCCCTCGACGCAGATCAGCACTTTGCGCCAGACCAGGGTGGTCATGCTGGATGGCAAACTGCTCGATGCCGATGCGCTGCGAAAGGCAGCCGGATATTCCGGTCGGCCGCAGTAGTTGCACCAAACATAACGCGGTTGCCGTTTCCCTCGCCGATAGCGGCCAAGGTATTGAAAATCCTGGGCCCCCCTCGGGTTCGCGACTTCAAAACCCATATTCGCTATCACAATAGTGAATATTGACTGTATGGCTGGTTAATGTAAGACTTTTGAGAGGCGCCAGAAGAGCGCACAACGCAAGGGGGAGCCATGAAGATTCAAGCATTGTGGATGAGTGTTTCCGCGGTCACCTTAGGTTGGTGCGGCGTCGCTGCCGCGCAGACGGTGACGACCGGGGCGAGTTCCGGAGAATTGGCGGAGGTCATCGTCACGGCGGAACGCCGGCACACCGACCTTCAGCAAACGCCGATCTCCGCAACGGTACTGAGCGGAGGAGATCTCGCCAATTTGGGCGTCTTCACAATCGACCAGCTGCAGTTCGCCACCCCGGGAGCGACGGTCAATAATTTTGGCCAAGGAAATGATTTCAACATTCGCGGCGTCGGCAAAGCGGAGCACAACTCCCAGACCACCGTCGGCGTCGTCACGTACCGCGACGGCGTCGCCACGTTCCCCGGGTATTTCCAAGGGGAGCCGTACTACGACATCGCGAATATCCAAATTCTGCGTGGACCGCAGGGCACGTTCGGCGGCCAGAACGCCACCGGCGGCGCCGTCTTCGTGAACACGAATGACCCGGTTATCGGCGGGGGCTACACCGGCTACGCGTCGGGCCAACTCGGCAATCATCATGACTTCGCAGTGCAGGGCGCCATCAATCTGCCGATCAGTGACACCTTGGCGGCGCGCTTCGCGTTCAACAGCGAGTCGCGCGACAGCTTTTACAATATCGCCGGGCCGAACGGCGGTCCCTACACGGGTAATCCGGGTAATTTGCGCGAGGCCAGCGGGCGCTTTGGCCTGCTGTGGAAGCCTGACGACGCACTGAGTGTCCTGCTCAAGATTGATTACAATTATCTGGATTTCGGCGCATACCCGGCCGATCCCTATTACTCCACGGAAGATCTGTTCAACATCGGAGTCAATTCTCCGCAACAAGCATTGGACCGCTTTGGTCGCACGGTGCTGAAAATCGACTACGTGCTGCCGGATGGCATCACGCTGCGCTCCGTCACGGGCTACCAAAAAGGCAACACTTCTTATCAAGCCGATTTGGACGGCACGAATGCCAGCACGATTGCCGGCCAGTCCTTCTTCCAAGACACGGTCGATGAAACGCTCTGGTCCGAGGAGTTCAATGTCATTTCACCCGACACGGGGTTTCTGACCTGGATCGTCGGTGTCTATTTTGACCACGACACCTACAATTTCCTGCCCTCCTATCAATTCCTGATCGGCACGCCGCCTCAACCCCTTGGCACGCCGGCGACCGAGTACCGGCTTCAGGGCACCAATCCCGAACAGGCAGTCGCCGCATTCGGCCAGTTGAGTTTCCAGTTATCGACGGCCTGGCAGCTGCAGATCGGAGCCCGGTACACGGATGCAAAGACCACCAATCATGTCGACATACTGCAGTACGGCCTTTACATCCCCGACCAGCAATCGCAAAAATATACGAATACCTCGGGCAAGGTCTCTTTGAACTGGACCATCAATCCAAACAACTTTGCGTACGCTTTCGTGTCGACCGGGTTTCGGCCCGGCGGTCTGAATGTTCCGGTCGGCATCGGCACTCCCGCAGCGTTTGATTCAGAGAAGCTGACGAGTTACGAAATCGGCTGGAAGAACACCAGCTTTGATGGGCATTTGCGCACTCAACTCGACTCGTTCTATTACAACTACAAGAATTTCCAGGTCATTGTCGGCTATCCACAATTGCCGGTGTTCGGCTTCGAGCTGAACAACCCGAACCCCACCCATATCTACGGTGTCGAGGCGCAGACACAAGCGGTGTTCGGGAATTTCTCGTTTGACGCCGGAACGGCATTCATGCACAGCGAGCTGGGCCAATTTTTTGCCACGGATCCGAGAATTCCAACTTTCACGCCCTGCAATCCGGAGACCGGTCCCTCGAGCGCTTCGTGCGTTGACCTGACGGGACACTCGCAGACCTATGCGCCCAATTTCACGTTCAACATCGGCACCCAGTACAAAATTCCCCTGGGGGCTGAAGACAGCCTGACGCCGCGCGTGAATTTCGGTTATGTCGGGCCGCAGTGGGCGACGCTTGTTCGAAAATGAATCGCTGGGAGACCGTCTTGCAGGGCGCGACATCTGGGGCGCGCAACTGGCCTGGACGCACGCGCACTATGTCACGACGCTTTACGGCACCAACCTGAACGATCTTCACTACGTCTCGGCCCTGAACTCGGGCTTGCGTTTCGCAGGGTATCCGCGCCAATACGGCATACGGTTTCTGACGACGTTCTAAGGGCGAACAATCGGCCGCCTTGCTGCAAGCCGGCGGCCGTTCTTTTCAACGCCACGTACATAGCTTGCGTATGCAACCTTATGCCCTCACTGTCGACAAGTTTCTCGATCACGCCGCAAAGTGGTCGGGCGACCGCGAGATTGTCACGGCACGACGCGGGACAGGCGGCGCGGCGGACGAACTACGCAGAGTTAAGGGCGCGAAGCAACTCTTTGTCGGGCGCGCTGGCGGCGCTTCAGCTGCGATTCGGCGATCGCGTCGGCACGCTCGGCTGGAACACTCAGCATCATCTGGAAATGTATTACGCGCTCATGGGCGCCGGCATGGTCTGCCACACGCTGAATCCGCGCCTGACCGTGGCCCACCTCGCTGCGATGATCAACGAAGCAGAAGACCGCGCCCTCGCCGTGGCCTCGAGCCTCGCGCCGCTTTTGTCCGAGCTGGCGCCGCTGTGTCCGAGTCTCGAGCATGTCATCATCATGGACGGCGAGACGGTGCCGCCAGTCGATGTGCTGCGCGGTCACCGGGCGCAAGTGTGGAGTCACGAGGCCCTGCTCGAAACGCATGGTGTCGAGAGAGCGTGGGGTGGCTTCGATGAAGAGACTCCTGCCGGGCTCTGCTACACCTCCGGCACCACCGGCGCGCCCAAGGGCGTGCTCTACACCCACCGTTCCAACTACCTGCACACGCTGCGCGCCCTGCAGGCCGATGCCATCGCGCTCTCCAGGCAGCGATGTCCTGCTCATTGCGGTGCCCATGTTTCATGCCAATGCCTGGGGTCTTCCCTTCGCCGCTCCGGCTGTGGGCGCCAAACTGGTTTTGCCGGGCCGTCACACCGACGGTGCCAGTCTCGCCGCGATCATGCGCGACGAATGCGTGAGCGTTGCCGCCGGGATCCAGACGCTTTGGCTCGGGGTGCTCGATCATCTCGACGCGGTCGGCGGCGATCTGCCCGCGCTGAAGCGCGTGCTGATCGGCGGTGCGAACTGTCCGGACGCGCTGATTCGACGAATGGAAGAGCGCTTGGGTGCCACGGTGCAAACCAGTTGGGGCATGACCGAGCTGTCGCCGTTGGGCACCATCGCCCCGCCTGATGCCGCTGCGAGCGAAGCGCGTGCGTCGGGGCGCCCGCCAATGGGCCTCGACCTGAAGCTGACCGACGCCGATGGCGTGCGCCTTTCACGGCAGCGCGGCGTGGTCGGGCATCTTAAGGTCAAGGGTGCAAGCGTGATCGAACGCTACTTCAAGGCCGAGACCAGCGCCTTGGATCATCGAGGGCTATTTTGACACGGGCGATCTCGCCAGCATCGACGATGCCGGCAATGTGTCGATCTGCGGACGCTCGAAGGATTTGATCAAATCCGGCGGCGAGTGGATAAACCCCGCCGAAATCGAAGATATCGTGGGCGCCCATCCGGCAGTGGGCCTCGCGGCGGTCATTGCCCGCGCAGACGCCAAATGGGGCGAACGCCCGGTCCTGATCGTGGAGTCGCGACAAGGGCAAATCGGTGGATGGTCCCGCCTTGCTCGAGCTGCTTCGCGGCAAGGTCGCCGACTGGTGGCTTCCCGAGCAGATCCTCAAGATCGACGCGATGCCGCTGGCCGCGACGGGAAAGATCGACAAGAACCAATTGCGTGCCGAGTACGCAAATGGGAGACTCAAGCAAGACTGAAGCAATTCAATTGACTTAATTCAAATCCTAAATTTTCGCGGTCGACAGAAAGAGGCAAGCTTGGTGGCGAAAGCTCAGAAGCGCCAACGGCGCAGCAAGGCGCAACAGCGCGCCGAAAGCTTGGAACAAATTCTCGATGCGGCGGAGTATCTGTTCTCGAAACACGGACTTGATGGCGTAACGCTGCGCGACGTCGCGCAGCGAGTCGGCATCCACACGACGCTGCTGCACTACTATTTCAAGGACAAGCGCAACCTCTTCGAGACGGTGTTCGCCCGGCGCGCGAGCGTTACCAGCGAACGCAGAATGGCGGCGCTCGAGCAATACGAAGCCGAGGCAAAAGATAAGCCGACCGTGGAGGGCGCGCTGCACGCATTTTTGGACACCGATCTGGACCTCTACTATGAAGGCGGCGAAGCATGGATGAACTACGGCGCCTTCGGTGCCCGCGTCAGCAATACGCCGGAAGGGGCGGCGCTCATGGACGTTCACTTCGACCCGGTGGTTCTGAAGCTCGTCGGCATTTTGAAGCGCGCACTGCCTGACTATCCGGACGAAGATATCTTCTGGGGCTATCACTTCGTGACCGGCGCGCTCATGAACACGCTGGCGCGCACGGGACGCATCGATCGACTGTCGGGCGGCATTTGCCACTCCGATGATTTTCCGGCCGTGAAGAAACGCATGGCCAGGTTCATGGCCGCGGGTTTCCTGACCCTCAAGAATCGCAGCTAGCGGTCGTCCGGATTGCGGCAGATGGTTTGCGGCGAGAATGCGCCGAGTGCCGTCACACCCGAATGCAAGCTCGCGATTTGATAACAGTTGGCATTGATCCATACGATCCAATCGCCGTTGGCGGTTCTTAATTGATCGCCGGCATGATGGCCGAGCGGATCCGGCTCGCCCAACGAAGATGACACCGATTGATAGCTGTCTGTAGGCTGATTCTCGCGGATCTCGAATGCGCGAACGGCACGACGAGCTTCCGCCGCCCAATTCACCGCCGAACCGTGGCCATCGGCCGCATAGGCGCTGCCCAGTTGCAGCGCCGAGTTGAGCACCGGCGGGGCAGGCGCCACCGCAAGGCTGGTGCCCAAGTGTCGAGGACGAGCGTTCTCGACCATCACCTTTGGCGTTTTCAGGGGCGCAAGGAATACCAACTCAATGGGACGCTGGGCGGAATCGATGCGCCAGGTTCGGGTGGCCGTCAAAAGCAACGCGAGAATCGCCAGGTGGAGGGCCAATACTACGAGAAGGGTGACGGGCCGCATGGGAATGTTGACTCGTGCCGGTGCTCAAGGTTCAGCCTTTCCCGTTGTCCCCGGCGGCTTGCGTTCACGATACGGGAAGAACCAGGGCCCCGCTATGATGCCTGAATGTCCACGGCCCCAGTCACCACCGATCTGCTCGTCTGGCTGACGCCCTCGATGTTCGCGCTGTTCCTGTACGGCGTTGGA
Organism: uncultured Gammaproteobacteria bacterium; assembly: GCA_963831765.1. Taxonomy (GTDB): domain Bacteria; phylum Pseudomonadota; class Gammaproteobacteria; order Steroidobacterales; family Steroidobacteraceae; genus Bog-1198. The sequence goes on along the minus strand of CAWHRH010000003.1, from coordinate 1,461,858 downwards.
CAGGGGCTTGTCAAGAAGTACATCGGAGAGGTGTCACCGGCCCGTTTCTGCCTGTACTTCGTGCTCGCCAAGGCGATCGTCAACCTGTCATGGTTCTTTACCCATGACCACCCGTCGCTGCTATCGGCCGGCGGCCGGTCCTTCCTCGAACTCGGTGTCCTCGCCTACATAATCGACGGCACGGGCTGGATCCTGTACTTCGAGTCGATCATAGCGGGTCCCATCACGATCGTCGGCACGTTGTCCGCAGCGTACCCCGCGCTTACCGTCGTGTTCGCGCGGATCTTCCTCGGCGAGCAATTGGGTGCCGTGCAGTATGCAGCGGTGACGCTGGTTATCGGCGGCTGCCTCGGGCTCTCCTATTCTCCGCCGGACGCGGATTCAAAGATTCTCAGCCGGCGCTGGATCCCCTTGGCGTTCCTCGCGCTGACGTGCTGGGCGACGTCCAACACCATCGTCAAGCACGCCTATTCGTTTCCCGAGGCGAGCGAGATCAATCTCATGGTCTGCAACACCCTCGGCGGCGTTCTATCGCTCGGCCTCTACGCCTTGCTCAAAGGCCGGCAGGGAACGCATTCCGTGCGCGAGTACCTGCACTCGTTTGTGCCGATGGGGATGATGGCCGGCGGCGACCTCGGCGTGATGATTGCGAGCCGCTACGGCCCGATCTCAATCGTGGTGCCTTTGACCGGAGCCTATCCGGTGGTGACGCTGGCGTTCGCGGCGCTGATCCTCAAGGAACGCATCTCAAAACTCCAATACGGCTGCGTTGCGGCCATCATCGCCGGCATGGTGCTTTGCCCTCCCTAGCCGGGTTCGCCCCCCCGGCAAAGCCATCCTGTATGCTGCGGGGGCGGCCTGCATTTTTGCGGCAACCACTGATCGCGATTCGCTCGAGCGAGGGCAAGCATGCTGAATTCGGCAACCGACGATGTCTGGCCGGCGCTTCCGTACGCGGCTTGGAAGGATACTTACGCCACGCTGCATATGTGGGCGCAGATCGTCGGCAAGGTGGCGCTTGCCAGGGCGCCGCCGCTCAATCATTCATGGTCAATCGCGATGGAGGTGACCCCGCGCGGACTCTCGACGAAGACGCTGCCCCACGGCGATCGCACCTTCAGTATTCAATTCGATTTTATCGATCACCAGCTCATCGTTCGTGCATCGGACGATGAGACGAGATCGATGGCGCTTCAGCCCAGGACGGTTGCCGATTTTTACCGTGAGCTGATGGCGTTGCTCGATGAGATGGGACTGCCCGTGAAGATCTGGCCGATGCCGGTCGAGATCCCGTCGCCCATTCGCTTCGATTTGGACACCGTGCATCGTACCTACGATCCGGCGTATGCAAACCGCTGCTGGCGGATTTTGTCCCAGGCCGCGAGAGTGCTCACACAGTCGCGTTGCGCGTTCATCGGCAAGTGCAGTCCCGTGCATTTCTTTTGGGGCAGCTTCGATCTGGCCGTGACGCGATTCTCCGGAAAGCGGGCGCCGCCGCGCGAAGGCCCCGCGTTCATGCGCGAAGCGTATTCGCACGAGGTCATCAGCCACGGATTCTGGCCCGGTAACGATGCATTCGCGGAGCCGGCGTTTTACTTCTATGCGGCCCCCGAGCCGCCAGGACTCAAGGATGTCCGCGTGCAGCCGGAGGCGGCGTACTACGCCCTCGAGCTCGGCGAATTCATCCTGCCGTACGAGGCCGTCAGGCATTCCGCTTCTCCCGATCAGGCGGTCCTGGCGTTTGTTGCAAGCACCTACGATCGCGCCGCCGGGCTTGCGGGTTGGGATCGGGAGGCGCTGGATCGAGCTTAGCGGCGCCGCCCTCGCGCGGTCAGGCCGGGGTCTTGAGACGCAGCCTGCCGATGAAGTCGCGCTTGCCGATCGACATGCCCTTCCAACGCAAGATGTCGTAGGCGGTACTGGCATGAAAATAAAAATTCGGCTGCGAAAAGGACAGCAAGAAATCCTCCGCCGTGAAGTCCAGATGGTGTTCGCGAAATGAAAAGCGCATGTCGCGGCCAACAAAGGAATCGATCTCCGCGGCATCGACCGCTTCAATGGCCGTCAGGGTTTCTGCGATTTTGGACTTGAGGGCTGCAAAGCTCTGCGGCGGCGGCGAGATGTCCGGACTAAACACACCTTTGCGGACGCCCACGATCGCACCCAGGGAATGCTCGGCCGTAGCTTTCACTTGATAGGCAAAAGGCAACATGTCTTCGGCGAGCCTGGCTTGAATGACCGCTTCGGGCGCCAAACTCTTCTCGGCGCAAAACTTCTCTGCTTTTTCCAGAAGGGCCGCGACCGAGCCAAGTACTTGACGGTAGGACGGAATGGTCGCTGCATACAATGAAAGTGTCATGGCGGTCCCTCGGTATGTTAACCGTTGAGTCTAGTGCAGCGGCACTGAGCTCGCCAGGGGACGACAGTCCAGTGCCGTGATAACCTTTCCGCACGGTACGTGCACCACGGAGGCGGATCCATTAATCGGGACTTGCTGGCATTCATCAAAGGATAAGTCGCGCGGCGCATTGCGGCGCCGCATTGATTGTCCCGCAAGTCCGCGAGACACTGTGAAATCGATCCATCCAAGGGAGTATCACATGGACGATACCGCCAAAGGAATTGATGCGGAAGTTTTGGGAACTTGTGTCCTTCCAAAGCTCGACTATCTCTCATCGATTCTCAAGGACGCCGAATTGTTGGTTGCCTATGCGTCCGAATCGGGCATAGAACTCGATCCAAGGATCGGCAAGCACGTTCTGCGCGCACGAATCGCCGAGGACGGCGCCTGTTGGACACCGCACATCGCGCAGGAACTGTTTTCCGCTGTCACGGCTCTGTCGGCGAAGCTGCGGCCGGTGACCGTGGAAAGCTTGCGCTTATCCGCGAAGGACAAGGGGGCCAAACAGGTTCTGCGCGCTTACAAGTGGATTGTCATCGCGCTCGCCTTCGTGATCATTCCATTTTCCTTCGCAACCTTCGTCGCCTCGAGGATATCCCAGGGAATCGATGCCGAGTTGGTGAAGGCGAACGCGCTTGCCGTGACAGCCACCAACGAAGTCAGTCCGCTTTCCCAGACGCCCGCTTCGCGGCCTGACGCATCTCCGCTTCGCAGGGGCGCTGCCGATGCCCTCCAGCGTGGGATTTCCGAGGCCCAGGTGATCCGAGACCTGCAGGAATTCGCCGCGAGCACGCGAGCCATCTATTCGAGCGCGCGCGAGCTTAACTGGTTTGCGGGCTACGCGATTCCGGATCCGTACGCACACGCCGAGACCGACAAAAACAATCGGATTGTGGACCTCGAGCTACCCCCGGGCCTTCCTGATCTGGTGGAGGCAACCACGCAACGAATAGCCGTTTACCAGGGCATCCGATATTTTGCGCAATCCGTGCAAGGAATTGTCGCGACCATCTACGGCGCTTTTTCCGCCTGCGTATTGCCGGTCTTGTACGCTCTGTTGGGCGCGTGCGCCTACCTGCTGCGGCTCTTCGAGCAGCAATTGAGAACTCGTACTCTCACGGAGACCGACGGTCATGTCGCGCATTTCGTGGTTGCCGCAATCAGCGGCGCTGTCATTGGCCTGTTCAGCAATCTGAACTTTGGCCAGGGCGCGTCCCTTTCGCCTCTTGCGGTGGCTTTTCTTGTCGGCTATGCCGTCGATGTATTTTTCTCATTCCTCGAGGGTATGATTCAGTCGGTCAGTCGAGCGCGGGGAGAGCGTACGGCTCAGGCAGCAAAGTCCAGCCCCGCCCCCGCAGACTGACCGGCAGGCGATTTTCTACCCCGGGAGCGGATATGCAAAAGCGGATACTGGGAAAAGGCGGCCTGCAAGTGTCGGCGCTCGGCCTGGGTTGCATGGGCATGAGCTTTGGCTACGGGCCGGCGGGCAACAAGCAGGACATGATCGCCGTGATCCGGTCGGCCGTGGCGCACGGTGTTACTTTCTTCGACACGGCGGAAATCTATGGGCCGTTTACCAACGAGGAGTTGGTGGGAGAAGCGCTGGCGCCGGTTCGCGAGCAGGTGGTGATCGCCACCAAGTTCGGATTCAAAATTGACAAGGAGGGGCGCCAAGCGGGCCTCGACAGTCGACCCGAGCATATCAAGCAGGTGGCGGAGACCTCGCTGAAGCGCCTCAAGATCGATGTTATCGACCTGTTCTACCAGCATCGCGTCGACGCCGACGTACCGATTGAGGACGTCGCGGGCGCTGTGAAGGGTTTGATATGGGCAGGCAAGGTCAAGCATTTCGGTCTGTCCGAGGCGGGTGCACAGACCATCCGCCGCGCGCATGCCGTTCAGCCGGTGGCCGCTCTGCAGAGCGAATACTCGCTGTGGTGGAGAAGCCCGGAGGAGGAGGTGATGCCGACGCTCGAGGAACTCGGCATCGGTTTCGTCCCCTTCAGTCCGCTCGGCAGGGGCTATCTGACCGGAAAAATCGACGAGAACACCACATTCGATAGCACGGATTTTCGCAACAATGTGCCGCGCTTCACGCCTGAGGCGCGCAAGGCAAATAAAACTCTGGTTGATTTGCTTGGCCAAATCGCAGCCCGTAAGCACACGACCCCGGCCCAGCTCGCGCTCGCCTGGCTCTTGGCCCAGAAACCCTGGATCGTTCCGATCCCCGGCACCACCAAGCTGAAGCGCCTGGAGGAAAATGTGGGTGCGGCGGCGGTTGTGCTCACCCCGGATGACCTGCGCGACATCGATACCGCGGCGTCCAAGGTCAGCGTGCAAGGCGCGCGCTACCCGGAGCATTTGGCGCGCTTAGTGGGCCGCTGATGTCGAAACTCGGCCGCCTCACACGTCATCCATGGTGATGGTGAGGATTCCGAACGCCGCATGTGGAGAACCGAAATGCAATATGCGCTTCTGATCTACGAAACCCCGGATGCCTTCGCGAGGCGTGAAAATGAACACGAGAATGAGCCCTACATGGGTGCCTGGCGGTCGTACTACAAATCGATCGTGGATGCCGGCATCTACCTGGGCGGGCAGCCGCTGGACATTCCCGAAACGGGTACCACCGTCGCGCATCCCGGCGGCACGCGTCAGATCCAAGACGGACCCTACGCCAACACCAAGGAACAGCTCGGCGGGTTCATCCTGCTCGAGTTGCCATCGCTCGATGCCGCGCTTGAGTGGGCTGCGCGCTGCCCGACCGCCGCAAGCGGCGCTGTCGAGGTACGCCCACTCGCACCCCGGGTACATCAGCGCGTGACCAGCGCTCGTGCAGACGGTTGAGGCTGTAGAGCATGCCGTAGAGTCCGTCGCTCGCGAATCGTACGGCCGGCTCGTTGCCTACCTGGCGGCGCGCACCCGCGATCCCGCCGGCGCGGAAGATGCGCTTGGAGATGCGCTGCTGGCGGCGCTCACCACCTGGCCCCGGGACGGAATTCCGGCCAGCCCGGAAGGATGGCTTCTCACTGCGGCGCGCAACCGGATCACGGACCGCGCACGTCATCGCTGGGTTCACGCGCAGAGCGAACCCACCCTGCAAATCATCATGGAGTCGCGAGACTGGCAGGATTCTGACGTTTTGCCGGACCAGCGGCTCAATCTCATGCTGGTGTGTGCCCACCCGGCAATCGATTCCGAAATGCACACGCCGCTGATGTTGCAGATGGTACTTGGTTTGGACGCCGCCGCGATCGGGCGCGCCTTCCTGATCGCTCCGCACACCATGGGACAGCGATTGGTACGCGCGAAGACAAAAATCCGTCAGGCCGGCATTGCGTTCGAGATTCCGGAAGCATCGCAGCTGCCAAGACGTCTCAGCGCCGTGCTGAATGCCATTTACGCGGCTTTTGGCGATAGCTGGGAAGATGCCGACGGCGCCGACGCACACCGTGCCCAACTGGCCGACGAAGCCGTCTGGCTCGCCCGTCTCTTGAGCAATCTGTTGCCGGAAGAGCCGGAAGTGCGCGGACTTCTGGCGTTGATGTTGCATTGCGAGGCGCGTCGCCCCGCGCGCCGCAGCCATGACGGCCGGTATGTGCCGCTGGCCGATCAAGACTGCCGGCAGTGGCGCGAGCCCTTGATCGTCGAAGCAGAACGGCAACTCGCCCTCGCGTCTCGAGCCTCGCGCGTCGAGCGGTTTCAACTGGAGGCCGCGATTCAATCCGTGCACGCCGAACGGCGCCGCAGCGGCGAAACCCAGTGGGCTGCAATCGCCGCTTTCTACGACCGTCTGGCGACAATGACCGGCGCGGTCGGTGCCGAGGTCGGCAGAGCAGCGGCGCATGCGGAGGTGGAGGGGCCCGCAGCGGCATTGAGAATTCTCGACCAAATCAATCGGACCTTGTCCGCGGCCTACCAACCTTATTGGGCGGTACGCGCCCACTTGCTGGACGAGTTGCGCCAGGATGCTGCCGCGGTCGCCGCCTACACTTGCGCAATCGAGTTGACGGCGGATGAAGCCGTGCGGGGATTTCTGTTGCACCGCCGCGACCGGGCCGCCATGTCAGGCAGGGTTGTCGAAATGACCGGTGGTCGCTCGTCTTTAGAATGAGAAACCACTGGAGACGCCGATGTGCGCACTGTGTACAACAACGGCCGCTTTGACTGCGGTAACGGCGACGGCCACAACGACCGCTATCGCGACTTGGAGTTTGGACTTGGGTCAATCGATCATCGCGCGCTTCCAGGCCCTGCTGAAATGGCTTCTCTGGTTCTTCGGTGTGCGATCAAGTTCGAAAGGAGTGCAAAGGTGAAAAGTGATGAAGCGGCCCCACGCATCGTTTCCAAGGAAGAATGGCGTGCAGCTCGAATCGCGCTGCTTGCCAAGGAAAAGGAACTGACGGCAATGAGGGACCGCCTGTCCGCCGAACGACGAGCGTTGCCGTGGGTGCGGGTGGAGAAGGAATATGTGTTCGACGGCCCCACCGGTTCGGTGACACTGTCGCAGCTGTTCGCGGGACGCAGCCAGCTCTTCATCAAACACTTCATGATGGGCCCGGGACAGGCCCAGCAATGCGTGGGGTGTTCGCTGGAGGTTGATCATCTGGCCGGGATCCGCGTGCATCTCGAGCATCACGATCTGACCTATGCGGTCGTGGCTCGCGCACCAATTGAAGAGATCGAGCAATTGCGGCGGAAAATGGGTTGGGACTTCACCTGGGTGTCATCCTACCGCAACGATTTCAACTTCGATTTCAACGTATCATTTTCGGATGACGAAATTGCCCACGGCCGTGGCTATTACAACTACAGGGAAGTGGACGTGTATCCCGGCATTGTGGATCTGTCCGGCGACAGTGTTTTCGTCAAAGATGATGCAGGTCGGGTCTACCATACCTACTCGACATTTTCGCGTGGCGGGGAGCAATTTCTGGGTGTCTACGCGTACCTTGATGCGACGCCCAAAGGCCGCGCCGAAAACGGTCCTTATCATTCGCTCGCGGACTGGGTGCGGCCCCGCAACATGTACGACCTCGGCGGCATAGTCGAGCGCACGGGTCGATATCACGCATCGGATTGCGAGCATTGTTCCCCATTGAATAAGAGAATGCCGGAGGAATCGACATGAAAATCTATTGGATCAAGGCGCAGGCTCCCCTGCGGGTACTGGCCCTGGCAAAACACCTCGGCATCAAGGCGGATTTTGTGGAGCTCGATCTTATGGCCGGGGGGCTCAAAACTCCGGAGTACGCCAAACTCAATCCCAACATGAAGGCACCCGTGCTGGTCGACGGGGACGAAGTGCTATGGGAATCCTCGGCCATCATGGCTTATTTGTGCCTCAAAGCCGGATCGGACATGTGGCCCGCGCATCGCCCTGCGGAACAGGTGGAGGTGCTGCGGTGGCTGTCGTGGAACGATTGTCACTGGGCGCCCGCCGTGGGTCCGTTCTACTTCGAGCACGTGGTCAAATCGACATTCAGATTCGGCTCGCCGGATCGCGAGCAATTGAAATCCAAAGTGCCGGAGCTGTTGAGATACGCAGCGGTGCTGGACGGCCATCTGACAGATCAGACCTACGCGGCCTGCGGACGGCTGACGATTGCTGACTTCCAGCTTGCTTCGATGGCAAACTATTGGCGAGAATCGGAGATGCCCTTGGAGGCATTCCCCAACATCGTGCGTTGGATCGACGGTCTGAAACGAATTCCCGCGTGGGCGGATCCTTGGCCGGTGCAGCGCGCGGCGCTCGCGGCGGCGGGCTGACATTGCGCAAGAGCGCATTCAAATTGCAACTATACGATTGGAGCAAGCTATGAAAAATTTCCTGGCGGTCTTTACCGGTACTGTAACGTCATCCAAAAGAGCGGAGTGGGACGCGATGGACGAAGCCAAGCGCAAGAAGCTGGAAGCCTCGGGCATGAAAGCGTGGCACGACTGGATGACCGACAAGAGCTCGGTCATTGTCGAGACGGGAGGTCCTCTCGGGAAGACCAAGCGCGTCTCGGCGACGGGGGTATCGGACACCAAGAATAATATGGGAGGCTATGTTGTCGTCAAAGCCGAGTCCCACGATGCGGCCGCCAAAATGTTCGAGAAGCACCCGTCATTCGCCATTTTTCCGGGCGAAGGGGTCGAGATCATGGAGATTCTGCCGATTCCCGAGCAGCAACCGCACGCCTGAAGTCTTTTCGCGAGCGGTTTAGGGGGATCCCAGTTTGGTGGGGTCGGCGCCCACGCGTCCTTGCGCGTGATCGGCCGATCCCGCACGGGCCAGCGCGAAATCGAAATGCACACTCGATAAGCCCTGCACCGGCGCTTGCGGGTCGTCGGCTTTTTCGCTTACCACGAGATCCGGGGATGCCCCGAACACCACATCGGTTTCGAAGTATTGGTCTCGAAAGTACAGTGCCGTGACCATTTCCCGATAGCCCGGCGCGCTGATGAGGAAGTGGATATGCGCCGGCCGACACCCTTGACGCCGCTGTGCGCGCACCAGATCGCCGACCGGGCCGTCCATGGGAATGAAATAACCGAGGGGTCGCACGCTTCGAAGATGATAATTCCCCTGCGCATCCGTGTGGAATGTGCCGCGGTAATCGATTGCGCTGCCATCTCCTTCCTGCAGGTCGTAGCTGCCATGGCTCGAGGTCTGCCAGATCATGAGCTTGGCGTTCGCGATGCCCTCTCCGGCGGCGTTGCGCACCGCGCCCCACAAAAGAATTTCCTCGGATTTGTCGCTCTTGGAAATCTGTTCGCCGAGCGGCAAGGGCGGAGCATCCTCGCGAAAGAATGGCCCGAGCAGGCTGGTGGACGTGGCCTTCTCCAGCGCGGTCGCATCATGCAGCGTGTTCACCAAGGTGCTCAAACCCACGACGTCCGACAGCAGAATGAATTCCTGTCGCGTTTGCGTGCAGGTTTGACCGACCCGGGTGAAGAACTCAATGGCCTTCAGCCATTCGGCCGGCGTCAGGTTGACCTCCCGGGCAAACGCGTGGCAGTGGCGGACCGCGCTCTCAATGATTGTTTTCAGCCGTTCATCCGCCGTACTCTGCATCTGCTGCAGCACGGCTTCGGTCACGGACTGCGGTGTATAGTTTTTGATGGCTTTTCCCGATGCGTTCAGGCACGCCGGCGCGCGACCACGAAGGCCTCGTCGTTAAACCACAGCCCGCCATGTTTTTGCAGCACATTTTGCGTGGCGGCGAGGTAGGCGCCATTGGCAACCACGGCATCGAGGCGTTCATCCTCGATCTGATTCACATAGATGGCGGCATTCCAGGCCGCGAACAATGTCGAGGTGCCGATCCGATCGCCGATTTCCGAGGGCAGCGTGTGCATTTCGTAGCGAAACACCGCTTTGTCGTCCGGCGGGGCCGCGAGGCTGAAGTCGCGCGCATCGCGCCCCAGCTCGCGCCGTAATGTCGCCAGCAGTTCGTGGCGATCGACCTGGAAAGGCCGCTCCTGCGGCCACAGCTGCTGGATGATCTCGAGTCCCGGATCATGGCCGTACGACTGGATGGCGAGCAGCCGACCGCCCGGGCGCCAGGCTGCGCGCCAGGGGCGCCAGGACCTTCTGCACCTTGAAATCGGCGCCCATTCGTGCCCGCCACGGCTGAGAGGCGAGGATCAAGTCGTAGTGCTCGAAGATCTGCCCCGGCTTTGGTATCACGCTGTCGAGCAGAAACTTGTGATCCTCGCGGTAGATCACCAGCACCGAGGGACGGACCACCTGCGGATTGCCGGTCTTGGGACTGGGCGTGGTCTGCCAGCCGCTGGCAAGTGCGGGGGCGAGATCCTCGATCTGTTCGGCGTATTCATGGGCGGTGGATCCGGTCAGGCGCACTTCCTGCCAGTTGAGTGCGGCTGCCAGGCTGCGCATCGCGCGGCATCAGGCGCGGCGCCTCGGCGTAGTTGAGATTGGTCACCACGAAAACCGTCGCCGGATGCTCGAACAGCCGGTCCGGCAGCTTCTCCAGTCCCAGGCGCACATCCTCGAGACTGATCTCCTTGGCCACGACGAACACCGGTACGGTCGGAAACAGCCGATGCGTGCTGCGCATGACCCGGGTGAGCACCGTGCCATCACCCATTCCGGCATCGAAGATGCGCATCGCCGGCGGCGTCGGCCGCAACAACGTCATCTCGTGGGCGGCGCGGCGCGCGATCGCGGACTTCTCGTTGCAGGTGGTGACGAAGGCCAGGTACTTCTGGCGATTGTCGTAGAAACGAAAGGGCGTCGCCTGCGCGGCGTTGCTTCCCTCGCGCGGCTCATCCGACGAATTCGCGGGTAGCGGGCTTGTTTGATCTGCGGGTGCGCTCATGCACTAACGCCACAGCCGGCCGGAGGCGATCTGCGCGCCTTCGGACAAGGACTGCAATTTCAGATACGCGATGTCCGGCTCGACCGGGCCGAATCCCGCGAAGGTGCCAAAGCCGCAGTCCGTGCCCGCCATCACCCGCTCGCGCCCCACGATTTGTGCAAACCGCTCGATGCGCTCGGCAACCAGCTGCGGATGCTCGATGTAGTTGGTCGTCGTGGAGAGGAGCCCGGGAATCAACACCTTGTCGTCCGGAATGCGGACGTCCTTGAACACTGTCCACTCGTGAGCGTGCCGCGGATTGGCCGCCTCGAACAACAACCCCTGCGCCTTTGCCTTGAGGACAATCGGCAGCAGGCGCTCCATGGGCACGTCGTGATGGTGCGGTCCCTCGTAATTGCCCCAGCACACATGCATTCGCACCCGCTCCGCCGGAATGTTCTTCAGGGCCTGATTCAAAACCTCGATGTGCCGTGCGGCGAGAATCTCGAACTCTGCGAGCGAGCGGTCGCGGTACATGGTATGGCGGCCCATGGCCAGATCCGGCGCATCGATCTGCAGGATGATTCCCGCCTGCACGATCGCTTCGTACTCGCTCGCGCAGCGCCTCCGCGAGCGCAGTCAGGTACTCGTCCTGCGAGCGATAAAAATCGTTCGGCTGAAACAGCGCCACCACTCCCGGCGAGGCCGCGTTCATGAACGCCTCGGCCGGCGCTGCCGCGGCGATCGCTGCCGTGAAGTTGCGCAAGGTCCGCCTGCAGAGGCGCCAGATTCTTGACCCGGATCTCGCCGATGCATCGTGGCCGGCGGTACTTGGCGGTCGATCCCCGATCCGCCAGCTTCTTGCAGCAGCCCCGGAAATTCCACCAGATCCTGACCGGGTTCGCGCGGGGTATCGCCGCCGAATCCCGAAAGCCGCTCCGCGATGTAAGTGGCGTAGCTGATCTTGCTCATCTCACCGTCGCTGACCACATCGATGCCGACGGCAACCTGCCGCCGCACCACCTCCGCCACCGCATCGGAGATGACGGCGGCCGCGGCCGGCACGTCGCTTGATCTCATTGCGCTCGCGCGCGAACAGCACATCGGTCACCGCCTGGCTGCGCGGCAGACTGCCGACGTGAGTGGTCAGGATGCGATCGGTGCTGTGCTTCATTCGCCCGCTTCGCCTACCGATAAGTGTTGTTGGAGGTGTGATCGCCCGCCATCCAGCGCTTGAGGTCCGCATGCGCGCTGCCGAGCCGGGCGCGGTTGATCTCCTGCGCCCGGGGACTATCGAGAGTGAATTCCAGGATCAGCCCATTGGGGTCGGTCACGTAAACCGAGCGGCAATACCCGTGCTCGAGCACGAACGATTGCGGTTCCTTGTAGCCCGCTGCGGCGAGCCGCTTTTCGATCGCCTGCTGTGTCTCCTGGTCGACATTGAGCGCGATGTGATGGAAAGGCGATGCGGGCATCTTCGGGCCGAACAGTTCCTCATCCTCGGGCTTGGCGAACTTGAAGAAGGCGAGCGCGCCGCCGTCACCCAATGCGAAGAACAAGTGACAATAGACGCGCTCGGCCCCGAACAGCTCATCCACTTCGCACCAGGTCGCCACCAAGCGGCAGCCCGATCAGCTCCTCGTAGAACTTGCGCGTCGCCTCCAGGTCGCGGGTTACGTAGGCCGTGTGATGGAGCCGGGACGGCAACTTGGATGTGCTAGCCATGAGACATTCCTCCGAATCAAAATTTGTAGTCGAGGTCGACGCCGTAGCGCCGCGGCAGGGCCCGCCACAGGAACCCGAACCGCCGACATTGCCCGGCGAGAACTCGGCATTATAAATCGTGTTGGTGAGATTCTTGGACCAGGCGGTGACTGCCCATCTGTCCCCCTGCAGCGCGAGACGCAGGTCCACCAGCGAGACCGGATCGCGCGAGGTGATGTTGTAGGGCTCCCACCAGGTGCGCCCGATTTCGTTGTAGTCCAGACGCGCACCGTCCCAAAGAGGCCGCTGGCAAGCGGCTGCTTGATACTGCACACCGGCATTGATGGTGTTTCTCGACACCAGTGGCGCTTGATTGCCGATCACCAGGGGACTGGCCTGAGCCGATAAGGGGTCGGCGATGGCGGTGATTTTACTATCCGTGAAGCCAACCCCGGCGTACAGGTCGAGCCGGTCGGTGGGATGAGCCGCGATCGAGAGCTCGGCTCCCTTGTAGTCGGCGCTGAGATTTCCCAGGTTCTGGGTCGAGTCAGCGGCGATGTAGACGAAGAAGTAGCCGTTCTTGGACTGAGTGTAGAAAACAGCCCCATCCAAGGTCACTCGCCGGTCGAGAAACTGGCTCTTGAAGCCCACTTCGTAAGTATCCACAACCTCCGCCTGGAAAATATCATTGACCCCTGCCACGCCGTTCGCCACGGCCACCGCTCCCACACCGGTCTGGTTGAAGCCGCCGCTGCGAAACCCGCGGCTGTAGCCGCCGTAGATGGTCCAATCATCACTAGGCTTGAAGCGCACGGTGGCCTTGGGCTGCGGCTCGCTGAAGGTGGCTTTGCGCACCTCGCCGGTGAAGGCCGTGGTCGTCGGCAAGAAAAAGGTCGGCGTGTTGGTGGTGTTCTGGCGCTGATCCTCGTCGTAGCGGATCGCCACATCGAGTTCCCACTGTTTGTTGAACTCGTAGGTCGCATCGGCGAACACCGCCCAGGCATTATTGTCCTGAGTGTCCGCCAGGAAAGTCTGGTTGGTGTTGGTCGCGACAGGATTCGTCGGATCGACCAACGGCGTGTAATACACGGCGGGGACACCCAGTCCCCGATCCGCCAGATTTCCTGTGGAAATGAAACGGTTGGTATGGACGTAGTACGCGCCCGCGATCCACGAGAAGCCATTGACCACCGGTGAGGTGAAGCGCACCTCCTGGCTCCAAGACCTGTTGTAGATGAACTGGCTCTGACTCTCGTCAAAGGGTCCGCCCAGGGCCGCGGGCACCGTCGCGGTAAGCGCGTACAGCACCGACGTGGTCACCGGCCGGAAATCGTAAGCATCTCCGGTATCGATTTCGCGGGTCTGGTTGTAGTTGGTGGTGGAGGTAATCGTTCCATACCCCGGGCTGAAGTCGAGCTTGAGCGAGACATCCGTGATCTCGCGGTTGTCCGAACCCAGATTGTTGTTTTGAATCGGTGAACTGGTGTTGTTGGCGTCCCCGGGGTGGTGAAATCGGTGAACGGATTCGACTCGTCGCTGCGCGGAATGACGAAGTAGTAAGCCGTCGTGTCCACCTTGTCGTACATGGCCCGCAGGTCCGCGCTGAATTCATCCGAGGGCGTCCACAACAGGCGCAGCCGCCCCGAGTAGTCGCGATACGGGTCGGCCTTGTGGTCAAGATAAGTGTTTTCCAAATAGCCGTCGGTATTGTAGTAGTTGAAGGAGGCGCGATATCTTAAAGTCCCGGCAGAATCGAGCGGGCCGCTCAAGGAGAGCTGCGCCTTCTGCGAGGGACCGTTGCCCACGCCCACCCGCGTGCTGGCCTCGAAATGATCGGTCGGATCCGCGGTATGAATGATGATCGCGCCGCCGATCGCATTGCGCCCATACAAAGCGCCTTGCGGCCCCTTCAGCACCTCGATCTGGCTGAATGTCGTAAAGCCCGCTGGTTGAACTCGTACGGATTGGTCTCGAGAACGCCATCGACCAGCACCGCGACCGAAGGCTCGCTGTTGCGCGCCTGCGAGATGCCGCGGATCGTGACGAAGGAGTTGCCGACGTTCTGCGTCTCAACCAAGGTCATGTTCGGTACCATCGCAATGAAATCGCGAGGGGCTTCGATTCCCGCCGCCTGGATCTCCTGCGCGGTGAACACATCCACCGTGATCGGCACGTCTTGAAAATTCTCGTTGCGTTTGCGCGCCGTGACCACGATCTCCTCGAGCCCCGAACTCGGCGCGGTTTGCGCCCATACGGGCTCGATAAGCACGACGATTGCCAATGCGGCAATTAGAATCGACAGTATTCGACGTCATTGCAGTGAACATGTGAAATCCCCCTCGATTATTGAGGACTCAGCCTCGTCATCCTTCTTCGATTTGCCAGTTGCGCGCGCACCATCTGCGTGCCTGCGACCATCGCCTGCAGTTTGCCGAAGGCGACTTCGCGCGGCAGGTACTTCATGCCGCAGTCCGGCGCGATCAAAAGATCGCCGTGGTTCGACAAAGGGCAGGGCGCGGCGAATGCGCTGCGCCACCAGCTCCGGGGTTTCGACGGTGGGGTCCGACAGAGTCGATCACGCCCGAGGATGATCTTCTTGCCGGGCAGCTGCTTGAGCACCGCGCAGTCCAGGCTCGACTGCGCCGTTTCGATCGAGACCTGCGCGCAGCGGCACTCGGCCAGTTCCGGCAGGAACGAATAGCCGGACGGACGCACATGGATGATGGCCGCGTAGCCGAAGCAGATATGCACGGCCGTGGTGCCCGACACGTTCTCGAGCGCCCGATTGAGCGCCGCCAGGCCGAACGCTCGCGCCTCCTCGGGCCGCGCCTGCATGTAAGGCTCGTCGATCTGCACCACGTCGGCGCCGGCATTGAACAGATCGCGGATCTCCTCGTTCACGGCCGCCGCGTAGTCCATCGCGGCAAGCTCGCGGCTGCCGCCGTAGTGATCGATCTGCGCCTGCTGTGCCATGGTGAACGGACCCGGCACCGTCACCTTCACGCGTCGATGGGTGTGCCGTCGCAGGAAGTCGAAGATCGCGCACGCCCACCGCATGGCGCCGGCGGATCTTCCCGACCACGCGGGGCACCGGATTGGGATGGCCGCTGCGATCCAGCGCCGTGCCCGGATTGTCGAGATCGATGCCCTCGAGCGCGGTCGCAAATCGGTTCGAGTAGCTCTCGCGGCGGATCTCTCCGTCGGTGATGATGTCGAGGCCGGCTTCCTCCTGCGCCTTGATCGCCATGATGGTCGCATCGTCCTGGGCCTCGGCCAGATACGGCTCGGGCACGCGCCACAGCTCGCGCGCGCGCACCCGCGGCGGGAAGCGGCCGGCGAGGCGCTGTCGATCGATCAGCCAGTCCGGCTGTGGATAGCTGCCGACGAGCGTGGTTGGAAAGAGCATCGGATCTCCCTTGCGCCTCAGAGGCGATTCGCCGCTTGTCCACGCGCCGGCTCCGGCCAGGAGATCCCACTCTGAAGCGCCGCGCGGATCGATTCACCGTGCTGATTCAGCAGCGGCGCGGCGCTCACCGAGAGGCGCGCACGCCGTCGAACTGCGCGGCGGGCCGTACCGCCTGGGTTGCCGTGTGCGGCTCCTCGATGGGTACGACGATGCCCAGATGCGCAACCTGCGGATCGCGCACCACGTCGTCGATGCGGTTGACCGGCGCGTACGGCACGTCCTCGGCCTGCAGGCGCCGCACCCAGTGTTCAAGGGGCTGGCGCGCGAAACGCGCATCAAGTTCCACGCGCAGCGTCTCGTACTCGGCGACACGCCGATCGCGTGGATTGAATCGCGGATCCTTGAGCAGCTCCGGCGCCTCCAGCGCGGCAATCAGACCCTGCCAGAACTTTTCCAGCGACGAGAGATGAATGGCGATCAGGCGCTCGTCCGCGGTGCGCAAGATGTAGGCCTGCGCGAGCCGTGGGCCGGTCGGCGGACGTCGGCGTTTGACCCAAGGCGAAAAAGGCCGCGAACGGTTCGACCGCGAAGTGCGTCATGGCCTCGAGCATCGAGACTTCCACATGAGCGCCGCGGCCGGTGCGGCCCCGCTGCACCAGCGCAGCGAGCACGCCCTGCGAGGCGTACAGGCCGGTGATCGCATCGGCGAGCGCCGGACCCAGGAACTGCGGCCGCCGGTAGTCGACCACCACACTCAAGAAGCCACTCAGGGCCTGCGCCACCGAGTCGTAGCTCGGCCGATCGTAGTAAGGACCGCTCGAGCCGAAGCCGCTGATGGAGCAGTACACCAGGCGAGGATTGATGCCTGCAGCCTGCGCGACGCCAGCTCCCAGGCGTTCGGCCGTTCCGGGGCGGAAGTTCTGGATGTAGACATCCGCTTCGCGCACCAGCTGGTCAAATACTGAGCAGTCGCTCTTGAGCTTCATGTCCAGGGCCAAACTGCGCTTGTTGCGGTTGTAGGCCTGGAAATGGGGCGAATACTGGCCGCCCTGGTAGGCGCGGTACGGATCGCCTTCCGGGCTCTCGATCTTGATGACATCCGCGCCGAGATCGGCGAGCATCATTCCGGCGCAGGGTCCGGTGATGAACGTGCCCTGCTCGACGACGCGGATGCCCGCCAGATGCGGATGATGTGCTCATCAGCCGTCCTCGCTCGCCTCGAATCCCGGCGGCAGCGTCGCCGTCGTAGTCGATCGCCTGCGCGGCGGCGTGCGACATGACGAAACCGATCGCCCGCTGCTGCTCCTCGAGAAGGTGCGCGATCAGGCCCGCGGTGCGCGCCAGAATCGGCACGCCCTTGAGCGCCGGCCAGCGGGATAGCCCGCATCGAGCAGCACCGCCGGAATCGCGCCCGACACGTTCAGCGCCAGCGCGCTTGCCGACGAGCTCCGGCAGCAATGTCTCGACATCGCGTGCGATCTGCGACGTGCCTGCCGCGATACCGGGCCTCGGCCGCGATCTCGAACAGCCGCTGCGCGCGCGGATCGAGTCTCTTGTGCAGCGGATGGCCGTAGCCGGGGATCGAGCGCCGCGCGCTGCGGTATTCGCGAACGACGGTCTGCGCCGCATCGGCGATGGATTCACGCCGTATCGATGCCGGCTTGGCAATCGCGGCGAAAAACTGCCGGCGGCCTCGGAGGAGCCGAGCACCACCGAGCCGCAGCCGAGGATGCCCGCCGCGACCGCACCCTGCAGCGCCTCGGGGGCGGCGGCGAAGGTCATGCGCGACGCCTGCACGCTCGGCACCAGGCCGTGCTCGGCGATGGCGACCAGCGTCGCATCGAGCACCCGGCGCTGCGCGCCGCACGGGCATTGCGCCGGTGACCAGCAGCCAGAAGTGCTCGGTGAAGCTGATCGTGCCGATCAGCTCGCGGGCAAGATCGCGCCCGCGGACCACGATGGTTTCCTCGTTCGAGGTCGAGATCGCCGAGCTGTGCTGGTCCTGCCGCCCGATCTTCATGACTCCCCCTTCTCGTTTTTTCGCATACCGAAAATAACGTCGATATACGAAACGATACTGGACTCAGCTCGTCGAGCAATCGTCAAGCGAACGCGTTAAGCCCTTTCTGGTTTTCGGATATCGAAATAGACTGCAACGCAGTGGCGCGCCGCAAAACAACACCGCCGCGCCGCGAGGCCATGGGCGGACTGGCCAAGGGTCTGGCCGTCATCCGCGCCTTCTCGCGCGATCATGCGGCCCTGAGCTTGAGCGACGTCGCGCGCAGCGCCGACATTCCGGCGGCCACCGCGCGGCGCTGCCTGCTCACGCTCGAGGAACTGGGCTACGTCACGCGCAGCGGGCGCGATTTCCTGCTGCGGCCGAAGGTGCTCGAGCTCGGCGCCGCCTACCTCGAGTCGATGAACATCGAGCAGCTCACCAAGAATCATCTGGAGGAACTGGCGCGCAACACCGCGGACTCCGCCGCGCTGTGCGTGCTGGACGGCGTCGAGATCGTCTACGTGGCCCGCACCTCGGTGCGCACGCTGCTGCGCCTGGAAGCCCACGTCGGCAGCCGCTTTCCGGCGCACGCGACCTCCACCGGGCGCGTGCTGCTCGCCGGCGTGAGCGCCGAGCGCCTGCAGCGCTACTTCGACACCGCCAATCTCGAGGCGCTCACCGAACGCACCGTCACCGATCCGGTGAAGCTGCGCTCGCTGATCGAGGAGTGCCGGCGCAGCGGATACTCCGCGGTCGAGGACGAACTGGCCTACGGGGTCATCGCGCTCGCCGTACCGGTGTTCGATCAGCAGGGCCGCGTGGTCGCGGCACTCAACTCCTCGAGTCACTCGCGCCGCACCACCAAGACCAAGCTGGTGCGCGAACGCCTGGCGATGCTGCAGCAGGTCAGCCGGCAGATCTCCACCGACCTGGCGACCGTTCCCTGGCTTTCCCTGAGCGCACAGATCTGAGCCACACTGCAGCGGCTTGACGCTGCCGCAGGCCAGGCCGTAGCCTGAAAGCGAAAACTATTTCGCTATTCGAATTCTGGAGCCGCATGATCGCGATCGTCAACTGCGCCGCCCGGCACGGCGGACAATCATTCCGCGCGACCGATATCTTGACGTGCAGATGCGCGGCTGCGCTATCGCGACGAGGGCCGCGGCCACGCCGTGATTCTGGTGCACGGCTGGACCCTCGATCTGGAAATGTGGGATCCGCAGGTGGCGGCGTTGCGCAATGAGTTTCGGCTGGTGCGCCTCGATCGCCGCGGTTTCGGACTGTCCGGCGGCCGCCCGGATGCGCGTCAAGATGCGTCGGATCTTGCAGCGCTGTGTGAGCATCTGGGTCTGAATCGTGCTGCCCTCATCGGGATGTCGCAGGGAGCACGCGCGTCATTGCAATTTGCCGCCGGCGCACCCGGACGGGTCAGCGCCCTCATCCTCGATGGTCCGCCGGCCATCGAGCGCGCCGCGGGCGAAGACGATGTGCCGATCGGACACCTCAGGGAGGTTCTTGCATCGCGTGGTATCGAGGCCTTCCGCCGCGAGTGGAGCACACACCCGCTCATGCGGCTGCGCACCAATGACCCGAAGATCCGTGAGATGCTCAATCGTATGATCGCGCGATACCCGGGACAGGACCTGGCGGCGAGAGACGACTTCGCGAGCTTCGACGGGGCCGACGCCGGCGCGGCCCCACTGCCGCTTCATGCGATGACGGCGCCGACACTGATCTTGAGCGGGGCGCATGATCTCCCGAGCCGTCTACAGACAGCACGGCGGCTATGCGCGCAGCTGCCCGCCGCTGAGCACGAGGTGGTGGCCGATGCCGGCCACCTCCTCAATCTGGATCGACCTGCGGTTTACAGCGAACTGTGCCGATCATTTCTCTCCCGCCACACAATAAGTCCAGCCGACTAGGAGTCGCCATGCCCAAGATTCTGGTTCTTTACTACAGCAGCTACGGACACATCGAAACGATGGCGCACGCGCAGGCAGAGGGCGCCGCCAAAGTGGCGAACGCACAGGTCACGGTGAAGCGAGTCGCCGAATTGTGCCCGATCGATGTCGCGAAGGCGTCGGGCTTCAAGCTCGATCAGCCCGCACCGCTCGCGCAGCCCGATGAGCTCGAGCAGTACGATGCGATCATATTCGGCACCCCGACTCGCTTCGGCAACATGGCGGCGCAGATGCGCAATTTTCTGGATCAGACCGGTGCGCTATGGGGGCGGGGCGCGCTGGTCGGCAAAGTCGGCAGTGTCTTTTGCAGCACCGCCAGCCAACACGGAGGCCAGGAGACCACCATCACCTCTTTTCACAACACTTTGCTTCATCACGGGATGATCATCGTCGGGCTGCCCTACACGTTCAAGGATCTGACCACCATGCGCGAGGTGACCGGCGGCACTCCCTACGGCGCAAGTTGCGTCACCGGATCCGGTGCGGAGTTCCGCATGCCCTCGGAGCTCGAACTTGAAATGTGCCGCTATCAGGGCGAGCACGTGGCACGTATCGCCGCGCAATTGGTGGCGGGTGCGGGCCGAAAATGAGACATATCGCAGAAGGCCGTCTGAACTTGCAGATTGTTACGCAGTCAAACGGCTCGATCCCTGGTATTTAGTCTGTGTTGGCGGCGTTGGGCACGCGCCTAAGGAGCAATCAGTTGTCAATTTCGCGCCGTGTGATTCTGCGGACAGTCATTGCCGCAGCGGCCGGTGCTGCATTGCGGCCTGCGCAGTCTCGTGCCCAAGAAGCGCCTGCCCCGATTTCTGCCGCTCTGCTGCGACGCGCACTGGATGCCTTGGAACGGCATCGCGACAGCATTGTTCATCGCGACCTCATCGGCATCGCGGATTTTTCCCTGCCGTCGAGCATGCCGAGATTTCACCTGCTGCGGCTCGCGGATGGCCGCTTCACATCGCATTTTGTCGCCCACGGCCGGGGTTCCGATCCGGCACACACCGGATGGCTCGAACACTTTTCCAACCAGCCGCGCTCGCAGGCGAGCTCCGCGGGAGCCTACGTCACTGAGCGTCTTTATATCGGTGAGCATGGTCAATCGCTTCGCCTCGATGGACTCGACGCGAGCAACAGCAACGCCGCGTCGAGGGGCATCGTCATCCATGGCGCCTGGTATGTCAGCGAGGAAATCGCAAAGAATAAAGGCGTTCTGGGGCGCAGCGAGGGCTGCTTGGCGGTAGCCCAATCAAGTCTCGGCGATGTATTGGCGACGCTGGGTACCGGCCGGCTGATCTACGCGGATAAGATCTAGAAGACGCGATCCAACGACGTCCGCTCGATTATGGGACTCTGCCCGCGGGCAGTCCCAGTCCGCACTGCCCTGCGCGATAAGCTTTCCTTAATCGACGGTCAGATATTGCATTTGTTGTCGGTCCCTGCCGGTCGCATTCTGTGCCCATCGGATTGAAGATTAATTTGATTGTGCGGGTCGAATCTTTGATCGCTCATTCGTCTTAAAGACAGGCGATCGAATCGCGACCGCTGAATCTGGCAGAGGGCACTGACTTGAACTCCAATAGTGACTGCAGCGTAGGTTGCGCGACGGCTCGGCCCCGAGGTAGGGTGATGCAAGCAATGGCCGGGTGGCTGACCGTCATTGTCGCTGGGTTGAAAGCTCTCGGGCCCTACGCAGCTATTGAGCTGCTGCTGCCGGGCGGCTCGCTGATGGCACTCGGCCTGTGGTTCTTTCAAAGAAGACTCAGGAAAGGTGCGGCGGTCGCCAAAAGAGGGGCTATGATGCCGCGCCATTGAGGGGGCGCCTGGTGAAGCTGTATTCCGGTCCTTTGAGCATGTTCGGTGCGAAGGTAGAGATCGCTCTCCGTGAGAAGGGTTTGGATTTCGAGCTGGAGATGGTTCCTTATAACAGGCAGACCGGCTATCAACCGAAGCATCCCGAAGTGTTGCGCATCAACCCGAAACGCCAGGTGCCGGTGTTCATCGACAAGTCAGTCGAGATTTTCGATTCCACGCAGATCTTTGAGTACCTGGAAGATCAATGGCCAATGCCGCCGCTATGGCCGGCCTCGCCGGCGGAGCGCGTTCGGGCACGGCAGCTCGAGCACGCCTCCGATGAAATTTTCTTCCCTCACGTCATAAACTTGATGGGACTGCGCGCCAACCCGGATCCCATCGACAGTCCTGAGTGGATTCAGGCACGCGAGGGGATCGAGCTGTACTACGCCAAGATGGAGCTGAAGCTCACTGATCGGGATTATCTTGCAGGCATGTTCACTTACGCCGACATTGCGTTTTACATGGCGCAATTCTTCGCAGCGAGACACACCGTTCCGCTGAGCTCCGACCATGGGAGGCTGCTGGCGTGGAGGGCACGCATGGCTGAACGTCCGGCGGTGAAACAGGTGGTCGGCACGATGGTGAGTTACCTGAAAAGCATCGGCCTACCCATACCTGACTGGGGTTAGAATCGGCCCATGACTGATCGGAACAATACCGGCACGCCCGATCTTTTGTCCTCATTGGATGAAGGCGTGCTCACCCTGACGCTCAATCGACCTGCGGCGCGCAACGCCATGAGTGAGGGCATGAATAAAGCCCTGGGAGAGCAGCTCGCCTGGGCGGAGCTTGAGCCAGCGGTGAAATGCGTGGTCCTCACCGGCGCGGGCAAGGGTTTTTGCGCCGGCGGAGACGTGAAAGGCATGGCCGAACGCGATGAGTCGGCGCGCCCCATGACCGTCGATGAAGCGATTCACCGCCAGCGCGTCAATCAGCGTGCGACGGCTGGACGATTGTTCAAGATGCCGAAGCCCACCCTGGCGGCACTGCCGGGCGCTGCCGCCGGCGCGGGACTTGCGCTGGCGCTCGCCTGTGATCTGCGCATCATGGCGCGCAGCGCTTTTCTGACCACGGCGTTTGCGCGCGTCGGCTTCTCCGGTGACTATGGAGGCACGTATTTCCTGACCCAGCTGGTGGGTTCGGCGAAGGCACGCGAACTGTACTATCTGTCCGAACGCGTCAGCGCCGAGGAGGCCCTGCGGCTGGGCCTTACCAATTGGGTATGCGAGGCCGATGAACTTGCGACGCGCATAAGGGAAATCGCGGGCCGTTTGGCGAAGGGGCCGACGATAGCCTATCGCTACATGAAGGAAAATCTCAACCGCGCCATGGCCGGCGAAGTCGACGACTGCCTCGATCTGGAGGCGACCCACCATGTACATTGTGTCTCAACCGAAGATTATCGGGAGGCGGTGCGCGCGTTCGTTGAGAAGCGGGAGCCCGAGTTTCGCGGCCGGTAGGGGACATAGGAAATGCGGCTTCGACAAATCGCGCTGGTCGCCAATGATCTTGCCGCCGCCCAAGCCGACATCGCGGCTGTCCTGGGTGTGGACTACGCCTATGACGATCCGGGTGTCGGCAAATATGGCCTGCACAACGCGGTATTTCCGATAGGAGACACCTTTCTCGAGGTGGTCTCGCCCAAAGTATCGGGCACGACAGCCGGCAGATTGTTGCAGAAGCGCCGTGGCGATGGTGGGTATATGGTGATTCTTCAAGTCGATGATTTGGCGAAGGCCCGGGCGCGGGTGCGCGACGCATCGGCGCGAATCGCGGATCAGATGGATGGGGACGGCGTGGCCTTCACGCATATTCATCCGAAAGACATCGGCGGAGCGATCCTCTCCCTCGACTTCATGAACCCCAAGGAACGCTGGGAGTGGGGTGGGCCCCAGTGGCAGTCGAACGTTTGCACCGACACCTCGCTCCAAATTATCGGGGCCGAGCTGCAGGCCGACAATCCGGCGGTCATGGCGGCTCGATGGGCGCAAGTTCTCGGCCGTCCAGCCGCCGAGGACGCAGGCATCTGGCGCATTCAATTGGATGGGGGCGTGATTCGGTTCATCGCCGATATCGATGGGCGGGGTGAGGGGCTTGGGGCCTTCGATGTCGTGGTGCGCAACGTTGACTTGGTGCGCGCGAGCGCTGCGGCCAGGGGATTGGTGGCCAATGGCAGCGTGATGCTCGCCGGCACGCGCGTGAACCTGATAGACCAAGGATCCGGGGAAACACGCAAATCCTCCTGAAGGTCCGGAGAGCCACCGTGGTGGGGCGGAAGTGCTGAACTTTCCAGTCATTCATTGGCTGATCCGTCTGGAATTTCGCAACATCGCCTCCCGCTCTTGTTTCGTTGGATATGCGAGCGTATTTTTGCGCCAGCGTTCGCACAATAAAAACAATCGAAGCAAGAGCGGAACAGGGTTTGGTGCCGGCGAATTCCGCCGGTAGCGACCCATGTGTGTCGGGGGGTGGTCTGATGAATGACGTCGGAGATGTCGGCGCGCACGGAACAACAGTGTCGCCGGCGGGTTGGGGAGAACGCCTCTCCGCCGTGCTGGCAACGGGACGCCTCTGCGGCGGCCGTTCGGGCTGCATTCGCAAGTGGTCGGGTCAGAACGTCGAAATATTCCAGCCGCCGCTGGACCATCACCTGGTCGTGCTCCACATCAGCGGTCCGAAGCGCATCAGACGAATTGGCGAAGGGGGCGACACAACCTGGATCGACATTCCGCATGGCGCGATTTCAATCGTCCCTTCGGGTGCTCAATATCGATGGCGCACCGTGGGTCCGATCGATTTTGCTCATCTTTACGTTGATCCGGGCCGCCTCAATCATGCCATCGATGCCGACTTCGATCGGGATCATACGGAGGTGCAGCTTACCGAGGCGATTGGCGTCGTCGACCCGCTATTGTCCGAGCTAATCAGGACTATGTTGGAGGAAGTGGTGACCGCCGGCCCCGAGCATGGCGCGTACTTCGATCGGCTTTTCGATCTCGCGCTGGCGCAGCTGGCATTGCGCCATACGACGATGAAATCGGTGAGCGCTCACGCACGACACTCGTTGGCGCCCAAACGTCTGCGCCAGGTGCTCACCTACGTGGAGTCGAACATCTCGCGCCCGATCCAACTCGACGATCTGGCGCACGTGGCCAAGTTGAGCCGCTTCCACTTCGGCCGCGCCTTCCAGAATGCCGTGGGCGAGTCGCCCCTGGCGTTCGTCGGCCGTCGTCGCCTGGAGACCGCCAAGCGGATGCTGAAGCAGACCGACGATCCCTTGAGCATCGTTGCAAAGCGCTGCGGATTTCTCTCTCAGAGTCATTTCTCGGCGAACTTCCGAAAGTTTACCGGACTTACGCCCACGGCATTTCGCAAACAAGGGTGAGTGGCGCGTTCTGCAGAGCGAGTTTGCATTTGTGTTTACTTGCTCTGATTGTCGGACAGTTGCTAATAGAATTATTAACTACTAGTGGGCCTGTAGCATTTGCCAAACCAGTGCCGTCCAATCCGATGTCAAGAATCGTCGTAACAAGACGACTTTAACAGGGAGAGGCAACATGTCTTTTGCAAGCAGTACGCGTGGATTTCAATCGTCCGCGGAATGTGGATCGGATCCATACCGGTTGCGCAGGATCATCCGATCGACCTTGTTGAGCGGCGGCTCAACCGTGACTTTCGCATTGCTGGCAAACTTGAACGCCGGCGCGGCGAATGCCGCGGCACCCGCGGATGTCGCCGAAACCTCCGGACTGACCGAGATCGTGGTCACGGCCGAAAAGCGCTCTGAAAATCTGGAAATGCGTGCCGTCTTCGATCACCGCTTTCACCTCCAAGTCACTTGATCTGCAGGGCATAAACTCGGTTCAAGATCTGACCAACTTTACGCCCGGCCTGTATTACACGACCTACGATAACCGCCCTTATATTCGCGGCATCGGCCGCAACACCGATAACCTCGCGGTCGAGTCCGGCGTGGCCGTGTATGTCGACGGTATTTACAACGGCGCCAACGCATCGACGATCTTGCAAAACAGCACCTTGTTCGTCGACCAAATACAGGTCCTGCGCGGCCCGCAAAGCACCCTGTATGGCCGCAACGCCGATGGCGGCGCCATCGATTACATCTCCAAGCGCCCCACGACCTCGTTTGAGGGCGAAGTGCGCACCGGTTACGACAGTTATCAGAAGGCTTTCATCGAGGCGGCATTTTCCGGGCCGATCAGCGACTCGGTCCGCTATCGATTCGGAGCCAATTACACCAATCAGACCGGGAAGGGCTTCTACAAGAATCTAAACGGTGTCGATGAAGGCGGCGGTGTCGCGCAGGGAGGCAACGGCACGAGCTATCACATCGAAGGTCAACTCGAAGGCAATGTCGGATCGTCCTTTGATTGGTGGGTCAAACTCGCGACCAGCGACTATGACGTGAGTTATCACACTGAAACGCTAATGGGGCCCTTGGATACGCGCGAGAATTCCCGTTCCAGCTGTTTCCCAACGCCAATTTCGGCACTTGCGCGCTGCCCGGGGGCGCCGGCGGCTTGGGTTGCGCCCGGTCTCAGCAGTCCTGACACCATTGTTCCGGGTAGTGTGATCACCGGGAAGAACACCATCGCCGGAAATCCAAGCTCGCTCGGGACCGGCACGTTCGACTCGGGCTTCCAGTCGCAGTCCAAGCAACAGAACAATGTCATCGTCGCGACGCATCTGACCTGGCACGCCGATGGGATGGATATTAAATATCTGGGTGGATATCAACAGTTCAATTACGATCTGACGGCGCCCTGGACCAACAGCCAGGGCGTTTCCAGCGGAGTGCTTGGGTACACCTTGCAGGGACCTGCAGCGCCTACCGGTTTTTGCCTGGCGGTATACGCCCCATTCGGCCTCGGCGCCGGATGCACGCAGCAACTGCAGATCAACTCGGCGCACAATTGGTTCACATTCGATGAGCGTGAAAAATTCTTCAGCAACGAGCTGAACATTGCCTCGACCGGCACAGGTCCGTTGCAATGGATCGGCGGTCTCTATCAATATCACGAAAACTACGAACAACCGATCAACGTGGTAAGCGCGGATCAGCCGCAGCTTGCCTCGCCTTTCAGATCTCGACGCTCTGCTCGGTGCGGGAGTGGTGCTGCCGACGGCCCCCAATCCATCGCGTTCGTCGTACAGCGAATTTACCGCGCTCGCCGAGGATTCTTATGGCATCTTCGGTCAGATTGATTGGCAGGCAACCAGCCAATTCAAGTTCACCGGCGGCCTGCGCTACTCCTATGACAAGAAGAGCGGCAACGACGGCTTTCGCGGGGTGGTCTTCAACCTCAGCCGTTGGGCTGGGCGTGGGCACGTTCGGCGCCAATACGCCTTCGTGGGACTATACGGCTTGCGCGCCCGGGACTTATCCCGGCACCGGACCTTGCGCGATCAATCCCGATACCGGAATGGCGCAGCGAAACCTCGATGCACACTGGGATGCCATCACCGGCGTAGTGGGTGCGTCTTGGACGCCGA
The DNA here is from genome assembly GCA_963831765.1 of uncultured Gammaproteobacteria bacterium. Lineage (GTDB taxonomy): Bacteria > Pseudomonadota > Gammaproteobacteria > Steroidobacterales > Steroidobacteraceae > Bog-1198. The sequence continues at coordinate 1,434,713 of CAWHRH010000003.1, read as the reverse complement.
CCCCGACCATTCTCGGTTACGCGAAATACAGTCGCGGCTACAAGGCGGGAGGCTTCAACTCCGGCATCAACGCCGTTGACCCGCTCACGAGCGAGGAGACAGTGGACGCTTTCGAAATCGGCTACAAGCAGACTTTCGCGAAAGTGTTTCAGGCGAATGTGGCGGCGTTTTACTACAACTACAAAAACGATCAGCAGCCGTTGGGAGAACTCGATCCGCAGAACATTATTAACACCATCATTGTCAATCTGCCGGAGGTGCACACCTACGGTGTCGAACTGGAAGCCATCTGGACCCCGATCACCGATCTTAACTTCATCCTGAACTACGCCTATTTGAACGCGACCATCCACAGCACGAACGGCGTTTGTTACCAGGATGCAGCGGACCCGAATGCCGCTTGCGCCGGGCGCGAACACCGGTGGCTGTCCGGCCGCTACCCCTACCGGTGCGCAGACGCAGAACATCGTGGGCGCAACGCTGCCGGCCTCGCCGCGCGAGAAGGTCTCATTGAGCGCGATTTATACCATGCACTTCAATCCGGGGTCCTTGGCGCTGACCGGCGCCTATATCTGGAGGGATCAGACATACGACTCCGTGTTCAATCGCTCGTATAACCTGGCGCCATCCTATTCGCTGGTGAACCTGCGCGCGATCTGGAGCGATAACTCCAATCGCTACAATGTCATCCTCTACGCGGACAACGTCACCGACAAGATTGGGCAGGACGCCTCATTCGGTTTGGCGGTTACCAACGCTGGACCGGGCCAAGTCATCGATCCTGTGGTTAGCTATATTCCGCCCAGAGTCTACGGTATCGAGTTGCGGTATCGATTCCACTGATCCAAGTATCGAGACTTTTGGTTCGATCAGGCTACCATCCGGTGTGTCTCAACGCCGGATGGGGGCATGAGTAAACCGCCGCAGGATTTGACCGTGATTTTGAATGCCGCCGCGGCCTCCTATGCCCAAGGCCGCTTTCTTGACGCTGCCGGCCTGTATGCGCAGGCCGCGGCTGCGGTTCCGCAGGACCTTCGGCCGATTTATTCCCTGGCGATGATCGATATCCGCCTCGGCCGCCTGGAGAGCGCCCGGTCGCGATTGACGGCAGTCCTGGCGATCGATCCCAATCACTACGCCGCGCAGCAGAATCTCGGCGCGATTTGCCAGAATCTCAATCTGTGGCCGGAGGCTGCGGAAGCGTATCGTCGTGCGCTGCGCCTGATCCCCGGCGCGGTGGAGACGCATTTCAGTCTTGCGCGCGCGCTTGTTGTACTGGGGCAAGTGCAGGAGGCGAGCGCATGCTATCGAACGCTGGCCGCCGATCCTGTCGTGCGGATTCGAGCACTGAGCCGGCTCGCGGTACTCGATCCGGCGGCCATCGACGAGACGGATCTGACCGCATTGCGGCGCGGGGCGCAGGATCCCGCCACTGCACCCACCACCAGGATCGAAGCCTGTTTTGCCCTGGGCTCGAGTCTCGAACAGCGAGGCGCCGATCGCGAAGCTTTTGCGGTTTTCACGCTCGGCAATCGGTTGAAGCACGAGGCGCTCGCCGCTTCCGCGGATGTCGGCGCGCGCCCCGATGCCATCGAGCGCGGCCACGAGCTCGCAGCGCGTTTCATCGTCGATCGATTCGATGTGGCCAGTCTCACCCGGCCACACCAGGCCAATTCCTCGGCGGCCCCGATTTTCATCGTCGGGATGCCGCGCTGTGGCTCCAGCTTGATCGAACAGATCCTATCGAGTCATTCACAAGTTCAGAGCACGGGCGAGAACGCCGTGCTGGCGGACGTGATCGATCAGGGCTTCGCGGAAGCCGAACGGTCGGAGAATTGGTGCGCTCTGGCCGACGGTTATCTGGAGTTGATGCGCAAACGCGGCTGGACCCAGCCGTACTTCGTCGATAAGACCCTGGAGAATCATCTGCGCGTCGGCATGATTCACCTGATGTTTCCGAATGCGATCATCCTGGACTGCGTGCGTAATCCCATGGACACGTGCCTATCCTGCTACCGTCAACTGTTCACCGAGGGCAACGAGACGCTGTACGATCTGGCACAGATCGGCCGAGCCTATGTCCGTTATCGCCGGGTGATGGAACATTGGGATCGTGTGCTGCCCGGCCGGGTGATCAAGGTCGAGCACGAGAAACTGGCAGCCGATCCGGGTGGGCAAATCCGTTGGCTCATCACCGACGTCTGCAAATTGGATTGGGAGCCTGCTTGCCTGCGGTTCCATGAGTCGCCCGGTGCGGTCCGCACGGCCAGTGCCGCTCAGGTGCGCCGCCCCGTATTTCAATCATCGATTTGTCGTTGGCGGCGCCACTCGCACGACCTGGGGCCTCTGTTGGCGGCGTTGGGGCCCTATGCCAAGGCGGCGGCAGTCACGGAAACCTAAATTTCCGGATCAAGCGCTACGTGCACGGCCTGCGAGAAGCTCTCGGCATTCCAGTCCTTCAAGAGTTCGCACTGCGCTGCGATCATCTCGCTCTCATCGATGGTGATGTCCGACACGGTATAACACGCGACGGTAGAGCCATTGCTGCGCACGAACCGCGCGACCATCGCCTCATCGTCATAGGTGCGAGTGGAAACGACCCGTCGCTCCATTAGCAGCGCCTCAAGACCGCTCGCATTGGGCATGGGCGCCAAGAACTGCGTCATCTGCACTCGGTCGTCGATTTTCGCGTGCGACTCCACGATGTTACGGTCCATAGGCACCTCGCTAGCGAATGACCTGATCCTTTCGAACTCGCCAAATAATGCGAAATGAATTCAATCGTCTCAGGTTGAGATTTTCGCTTGATCCTTGATGGGCAATCGGCGAATTCGCTTGCCGGTGGCCGCGAACACGGCGTTGCACAAGGCCGGCGCAATCGGCGGAACTCCCGGCTCGCCGACGCCGCCCAAGGGCATGTTCCAATCGGCCGTCGGGACCAGGTGTACTCGTATGTCGGCCGGCGCTTCATTCATTCTCATCACGCGATACTGATGAAAATTGTCCTGTTGCGCGCGGCCGTTTTTGAAGGTGATTTCCCCGAACAGCGCCAGACTCAGTCCCATGATGACGGCGCCTTCGAGTTGGGAGCGGATGCGTTCCGGGTTGACCTGCGGACCGCAGTCGAATGCCACATCAACACGCGGAACCATGATTCGACCCTGTTCATCGATATCGACCTCCACCACGGCCGCGACGTAGCTTAAAAAACTGTAGTGGGCGGCAAGCCCTTGACCGCGGCCGCGGGAGAATTTCCTGCCCCAGCCGGCTTCCTGTGTGACGGTCTCGACCACGCCGCGCAGGCGGCCGGTATCGACCGGATAGCGTTGCGGCGATTCGCCGTGATTCCAATCGTCGTGCTGGCTATGCGGATCGATCTTGCGCGCGGGCCCGATGAGTTCCAGCAAATAATCGCGGTGATCCTTGTTGGCATTGACCGCCAGCTCCGACACAAAGGACTGCACGGCAAAGGCGTGGGGTATGTTCGATACGGAGCGAAACCAGCCCACCCGGCAATGCGCACTGGCCTCAGGATTTTCCAGCCTCAGATTGGGAATGTCGTAGGGCAGATTGATAAATCCCATCCCAAGCTCAGCGCCGACTTCGTGATTGATGTTGGGCGCGAAGATCGTCGCCAGCGACGGTGCCACGCTGCGATGCAGCCAGGCACTGACCTTGCCGTCGGTACCGACTCCGGCCTTCAAATATTCGACCGAGACCGTGTGCAGGAAATCGTGGTGCAGGTCGTCTTCGCGAGTCCAGATTACTTTGACGGGTCGCCCGTCCATGGCTTGCGACAGCAGCGCCGCCTCGATGGCGAAATCGGGCTTGGATTTGCGTCCGAATCCGCCGCCCAGCAGCGTCACGTGCACCGTGACATTTTCGGCAGGGATACCGAGATGCTTCGCGACATCCTCGCGCGTCACCTGCGGCGCTTGGGTCGGCGCCCAGACCTCGCACCGGCCTGCAACAATGCGGGCCGCTGCGCACGGCGGCTCCATGGTGGCATGGGCAATATGCGGGATGTAGTACTCCGCTTCGAGTGTTTTGGCGGCGGAGGACATGGCTGAATCGAGATTTCCTGACTCGCGCACCACCTTGCCGGGCTTGTGGGCCGACTCCTGCATCGAGGCACGATATGTGTCGGAGTCATAGCTGCCGTTGGGGCCGTCATCCCATTCGATTTGCAACCGCTTGCGCGCCGCGATGGCGGCACCCGTGGAATTGGCGATGATGGCCACGCCCGCCAGCGGATGAAAGGTCGCCTTCGCGTTCGATGCAGGCATTTTGAACACTTTCTGCACACCGGGCGAGGCGGCCGCGGCACTGCTGTCGAACTGCTTGACGTTGCCGCCCAAAACAGGCGAGCGCGCGATGACGGCGTACACCATGTCTTTGAACCAAGGGTCGATGCCGTATTGCGCTTGACCGGTGACGATGTCGTGGCCATCGACCAGCTGTACACCGCCCTTGCCGACGTAGCGAAACTCATCGGGCGTCTTGAGGCGCAGGGCGTTCGCGGCCGGGACCGGCAGCTTCGCGGCGCGTTTGGCCAGCGCGGCGTAGCCCAATTTTCGACCGGTCTTCTGATGCACCACTTCGTGATTGAGTGCGCGAACCTCGGTGACCGGTACGCTCCACGACAATGCAGCGGCCTGCTCCAACATCATCCTGGCAGCCGCGCCGCAGCGGCGCATCGGATCCAGGAAATGCCGGGTGCTGCGCGATCCGTCGGTGTCCTGGTTGCCGTATTTCACTTCATCGGCAGGCGCCTGTTCGACGCGCACCTTGCTCCAGTCGGCTTCCATTTCATCCGCGACGATGAGCGGCATACCGGTGCGAACTCCTTGGCCCATTTCCGAGCGATGCGAGATGATGGTTACCCATCCGTCCTCGCCGATGGCCACGAACACCAGGGGACTGTCGACGGTGCCATGCGGCATGCCTTCGGCGCCGTACTTCGGCGCATCCGCTGCCTTGGCAATTCTCAGAGCGTCCGCCACGAGCAGCAGCCCGCCCGCGGCTTGAAGCCGCCGTAAAAATTCGCGACGGCTCAAGGCTGCCGCCGACAAGAAGGTATTGGCTGCTGCACTCATTTCGCGCTCCCGCCGTGATTTGCGGCCTGCTTGATGGCGGACCGAATTCGCGTGTAGGTACCACAGCGGCAGATATTCCCGGACATGGCGGCATCGATGTCTTCATCGGTCGGGTCCGGTTTAGCCTCGAGCAGCGCGGCCGCGGACATGATCTGTCCCGCCTGACAATAACCGCATTGAGGCACGTTGATCTTGAGCCAGGCCCCCTGCAGAGCTGCACCCACCGGCGATGCGCCGATTCCCTCGATTGTGGTGATCTTTTTCCCGGCTGCTTGGCCGACCGGCAACACGCAGGAGCGCAGAGCCTGGCCGTCGACCAACACCGTGCAGGCGCCGCACAACGCCATGCCGCAGCCGAATTTGGTGCCCGTCATTCCCAGAAGATCGCGAAGCACCCAGAGCAGGGGTAAATCCGGTTCGGCGGCCACGGTGACGGTCTGACCATTGATGTGCAATTCCATCCATTTCTCCCGGTGATGGACTCAACTGGCGAACAAACCCCGTCCAGTGTAGAGCGTCGGCGGAATGAGTCAAACAGCCGTGCGGCTGCCAAGCTCGGCATTGCGCAGCCGCGCGGCGCGCATTTCCTCGGATAACCCGACAGATCCCACCAGGTAGTGAATTGCTGCCCAGGCATAGAGGAGCACGGTTACGATGATGCCTTCACGAGACGAGAGGGCCAGCGTCGATTCACAAGCTTGCTTCATGCCCGCTGCCGCCGTGCTCAACGCGTTGCCGGAAGCGCATATCAATCGGAAGGAGCCGTTCAGCGTGAAATTGGATTCCGCCAAACGATCGATCAACCACCCGGTGAAGGGCGGACCGAACCCCAGGCAGACCACCGTCAAGCATATGTAGACCAACGCCGTGGCGGTTGCGCGGCGGCGCGAGTCGATGACATTTTGCACCACACCCAAGGTGGGACCAAAGGAGAGGTACTGAAAGAAGCCCGCGATCCCCAGCAAAACGGCGCTCATCATCCAACTGGATTGCAGAAATGCGAAAACATAGAAGGGGAGCGCGGTGGAGAGTCCGATGGCCGGCACGAGCGCATACCATTTCGCATTGCGCGAACCGAGCAGGTCGGCGATAACGCCGCCGGCAGCAAGCCCGACGCCAACGGCGGCGCCGCCGGTGATGGCCGAGATGATCCCAATGGTCGTATAGTCAAGAGCGAAGGCGCGGCTGAAGTAGGCGGGGACGAAAGCATAGGAGCCCTGCGCGGCGAACGACGCCAAAATCAAGCCGAAGAGAATATTGAGAATGGGCCGCCTGAAGAACAGTAGTCGACCCACCTCCGCCATTTCCTTCAGTTCGCCACCGAGCCGAATCCGGCTTGCGGCCGCCGGTGGGGGCTGCTCGGCGCAAGCTTGCGCCTTGGCCAAACCTTGGAATGGTTCGGAATTGCCGCGGGGCGGCTCTTCTATCAACCAGCGGACCAGCAGGGCAACGGCGATTCCCGGGATTCCAACCACCACGCAGGCAGTACGCCAACCATAGTGGGATGCTGCATAGCCGCCGACGATGGCGCTGAGCATGTAGCCAAAGGAGATGCCGCAAGAGTAGACCGAGAGCGCGGTGCTGCGGCGCGCCGATCCGAAATAGTCGGAAATCAACGAGTGAGCCGGCGGCGTGCAGCCGGCTTCGCCGACGCCCACCGCCATCCTGAGCATGAGGAGCTGTGGAAAGTTCGCTGCCACGGCGCACAGGGCTGTAAGCGCGGACCATGCAGCCAGTGCAATCGATATGATCGACACGCGATTGTGGCGTTCCGCCAGACGGGCAATGGGCAGGCCGCTGAAGGCATACAGAGTTGCGAACGCCGTGCCTATCAATATCCCCAGCTGCGCGTCCGAGAGATTCAAATCGAGCTTCAGCGGCTGGCCTATGATGGCGATGAGCGTGCGGTCGGCTGAGTTCAGCGTATAGGCCAGCGTCAACAGCAGGACGACAGATCGTTTGTAAGCGGCCGAATAGTCCATCCGCGCCGCGCCGGCAGGAGCGCTCAAGCCAGGTCACTGAGCACGCGCGGCTCGGGCTTCCTCGGTCCAGTCAGGCTCGATATAAAAGGGGCCAGGCTTCTCCCGCAACTCTTCATACTTGCAGATTTCGGGTTCGGGCCCCAAAGGAGTGGAGGCGCCGTCGCGAAATGCCCATTCGCCGCGATCGCTGTCGCTTGCGCGCACGTAGCTGCTGATCATGAATCGCCGATCGTAGTTGCTGACGTTGGGTGCAGACCCGTGCACCGTATACAAGGTCCAGAGCAAGAGGTCTCCGGGTTCCATGGTGCACGTAACGATCGAGCCGGGATCGAGTCCAACCCGGACCAGGTCGTCGTCGGGAGTTTGCCCCGTCATCAGCGTCTGATCCTCCGACAACCCGAGATAGCCGTTCAGATGGCTTTTGGGAACGATGCGCAGTGCGCCGTTCTCGATGGTCTGCCGGTCGATGGCAAGACCGGTATTGATGCTCCCGTACAGCAGGTTGCGCATCGCCGCTTGATTGCGGAATTTCGCATCTTGATGGAAGCGATAGTAAGTGTATTTGGCGCCCGGGGGCTTCCAGTGAATCTGGTGCGTGATCTGCTTGATGTCGCGGCCGAGCAGAGGCCCCAACAATTCAAAGTATTTCGGCGTGCGGCGCATGCCTTCCAGGTAGGAACTGATCCATGCGGTCCAATGCGCCTGAATGACCACGCGTCGCCGGGCTTTCGGATCGTCGAGCACTTCGAACAGCAGGTTCTTGTCGCGATAGGTAGCGTGGTGCTTGAGGCCTTCCTGGTACATGCGGTCGGTCTCGAGTCCGATCTGCTTCATCTCATCGGCGCCAAAAAATCCCCGCACGATGGCGTAGCCTTCGGAATGCAGCTGCTGTTCCAAATCCTGCATGACAACTCCCGGGCACGCGTTTGAATGAATGCTACGATGCGCTGCGATAAGAAGCAAAACCCTGCTTGGAATCGCATGAACGAGAATATCCCGCTGCGTATCCGTCAGGCGACCGTCATCGCCCTGTTGTTCGGCGGCTATGCATCGCTGTACTTCTGCCGGGCCGACCTGTCCGTGTCGACGCCGTTGCTGATAGACGAGCTGGGCAAGCGCGGAGTTGGCCATGCCGATGGCATCGTGCGCATGGGTCAGATCTCATCGCTGGGCGTGATGGCCTATGCCCTCGGCAAGTTGTTCCTTGGCGGCCTGGGCGATATCTGGGGCGGTCGCACGAGTTTCCTCATCGGGCTGGCGGGTGCGACGGCCTTCACCCTGTTATTCACCGCCGGGGGCACGGTACCGCTGTTCATGCTGGCGTGGATCGGCAACCGGCTCACGCAATCCATTGCGTGGGCGGGGCTTATCAAGGTGTCTTCGAAATGGTTCGACTACAGCTCGTACGGCACGATCATCGGTGTGCTGAGTATCAGTTACCTGGTTGGCGACGCGGCGGCGCGTCAGTCGATGGGCATGCTGATCCAGCACGGCTTCGGCTGGCGGCCGCTGTTTTATTTTGCGGCGGCTGTGGCGGGTTCAATGCTGATCTGCAACTGGTTCTTCCTGCGTGAATCACGCGTCGAACTCAAGTTCGCCGAGGCCAGACCGAATCCCCTGAATTTGTACGGCGACGCCGAGACCCGCCCCAACCTGCGCAGCTTGCTGCTGCCGTTGCTTCGCAGCCGCGCCTTCCTGCTGGTTTGCTTTCTTTCGTTGGGATGTACCATCATTCGCGAAACCTTCAACACTTGGACGCCGGTGTACCTCCGTGACTACCTGGGCTACAGCGTGAGCGATGCGGCTCGGTTGAGCGCGATATTCCCGGGCGTGGGCGCGGCGTCGGTCATTGCCTCGGGCTGGCTGAGCGACCGGATCGGCGTAAACGGCCGCGCGCTGGTGTTGTTTCTTGGGCTTGCGGCCGCTGCGCTGGCGCTGCTGCTCTTGACGACGATGCGCTCGGGCACGGCCGGTTCACACCTTCCGCTGGTCGCGATCGGCATCATCGCCTTCTGTCTGCTGGGGCCTTATTCGTACCTCGGCGGCGCCTTTGCCCTCGATTTCGGCGGCAAGCAAGCGGCGGCCGCCTCATCGGGCATCATTGACGGAATCGGTTACCTGGGGGCTGTGGCGGCGGGCGACAGCGTGGCGAGACTGTCCGTGGCGTTTGGGTGGCAGGGTGTGTTCGTGACTCTCGCCGGGGTGAGCGCGATGGCGGCTGCGGGCGCGGCGTGGTTGTACTACCTTAGCGCTCGCGCGGCTCGTGTTGGCAGACATCTGCCATGAAAACCGCAGCGATGGTCGAAAGCGTTCACGCCGATTCCGATTCGTTGACATTGCAGTGGACGGACGGGCAGACCAGCCGGTTCGCCAGCATCTGGTTGCGCGACAATGAGTCAGGGCAGCGCGACGCGCACAGCGGCCAGCGCCTGATCGATATCGCCGATCTTCCCGCAGCACCCAGGATTCGTTCGGTTTCTCTGCAGGAGGGGGTGGTGCAGATTCAGTGGGAGAACGAGGCGCGAAGCGCGTCGTTCGATGTTGCCTGGTTGGCTGCGCACGAAGACGTTTCGCAATCCAGCCGCAGTCCGATGCAAGCGTGGGTCGGCGGCGCTTTGAATGCCTCGAGCGATTTTGCCTGGCTGCACATTGCGCAAGCGCGGGACAACGCAGCGGACCGCCTGCAATGGCTCGATCGTCTGTTGACGGATGGCATGGCCTTCCTGAGCGGGGTCCCGGTCAGCGAGGACGCCATATTCGCGGCGATGAGCTTCGTCGGTCGCGTCGCCGAGACCAACTATGGTCTGGTGTTCGATGTGCGCTCGGTGGCCCAGCCCGATAACCTGGCGTACTCTGACCTGGGATTGGGCTTGCACACCGACAATCCCTATCGCGAACCGGTACCGGGTTTTCAGGCGCTGCATGTGTTGATCGCGGCGCCTGACGGCGGCGAGAGTTTGTTCGCCGATGGCTTGGCGCTGGCCGAGCATCTGCGCAATGACGATCCTCCGTCATTTGCACAATTGACCCGCACGTTGGTGCCCTTTGAGTACCGATCCAAGGACGCGGTCTTGAGCGCCGAGCGGCCTCTGATACAACTCTCGTGTGAGGGTGCCGTCACCGGCGTGCATTACAACAATCGTTCCATCGCGCCGCTGCGCCTTGCGCTCGATCGGACTCGGGCATTTTACGCGGCGTATCGCAAATTCGCGCTACTGCTGCGCGATCCGCGTTTTCAATTGAGAATCCGGATGTCCGCCGGCGATCTGGTCGTGTTCGACAACCAGCGTATTCTGCATGGCCGCACACCGTTCTCCTCGGCAAAATATCCGCGGCATCTGCGCGGCTGCTATCTGACGCGCGACAGTGTCTACAGCAACGCGGCGTTGCTGCGCCGGCAATTGAGGGAGCATTGCGCATGACGCTGGCCGATGAGATCACGGAACTTTTCACGCGGCGCGGAGCGACGGCGTATTTCGGCGAGCCGGTGTCGATGACCCAGCATTCGCTGCAAGCAGCCTATTTTGCACAAGCCGATGCCGCCCCGCCGGCTCTGGTTATCGCCGCCTTGCTTCACGATGTGGGACACCTCATTGAAGAAGTTCCCGACGATCTTGAAGACTGGAAGATCGATGCACGGCACGAGGAGGTGGGCGGCCGCTGGCTGGCGTCCCGATTTCCGCTTTCGGTTTCAGAGCCCGTGCGCCTGCACGTTCCTGCCAAGCGCTACCTGTGTGCCACCGACGGCGCCTATTTCGCCAAGCTGAGCAGCGCATCCGTCGTCACGCTCAAATTGCAGGGCGGCCCCATGTCGCCCGCCGAGACGGTGCGCTTCGAGAGCGAACCTTTCCATCATGAAGCCGTTCGCGTGCGACGTTGGGACGACGCCGGCAAGGTCGCGGGTTTGGCGACTCCTGGACTTGGCGATTATCGAGTGCTGATCGACGCCTTGCGCTCCTAAGGGTGCGCACCTGGTCGTCGCCTCAATTTACAGCACGCGAAGGAGGGCGATGTCCTGCAGAACACTGTTCTCCTGGGTCTTCTCGTCCAGGCGCGATTTGACAACATCGCCGATGCTGACGACCCCAATGATTTCTCCGCCATCGATGATCGGCAGATGGCGGACGCGTTGAGCCGTCATCGCATGCATCGCGGACTGCACCGTGTCCTGCAACCTCACCACCGGAACGTCTTTCCGCATGCAGGCGCCCACCGGCTGATGCAGCGCATCCGTTCCCTGCGCTGCGAGGCTGTGAATCACATCGCGCTCCGAGAGGACACCGAGCAGGCGCCGATCGGCATCCACGACCACCAGCGCCCCGACCTGCTGTTTCTTCATCAAGTTGACCGCGGAGCGGATTGTGGATTCCGGCGAGATAATGACGACGTCCGATCGCTTGTTCTGTAGAATTTGACTAATGCGCATGTTCAGACTCCTGAGCCGAATACACGATTTAGACAACGCAAGTTCAGCGCCGGTTCGGTTGGCTCTCGGACGCGCCGATTACTCGCTGGGCACGAATATCGCCAGCAATACATAGGCAAGTAATCCCGCGCCCCCGCAGAGAAATAAAAGGACGAAGATCAGCCGCCAAACCCACGACTCGGTCCCGGTCGCCCGCGCGATACCGCCGCATACGCCGGCAATCCGCCGGTCACTGCGGCTGCGGCGGAAGGAATTGACTGCAGACACGAAGGGCTCGTTGACATGCGTGGCTTCAGCGCCCAACAGTTGGGCCTTTGCACGAGCAAATTCCTCGTCCGACAATTTGCCGCGCTCGTGAAGGTCTCCGAGTTTGCTCAGTTCATCCCCTAGCGTCATCGAAATCTCCTTTAGCCGGTGTGCTGCCGGCGATATTATGCACCGATGGCCGCGGATTTGACGTGTCCGCACCGACCGCCATGCCCGGGCTGTCCGCGGTTTGGCGAACCTGGTATCGCGGGCGTGGCGCGCTCGGTGCTCGACGCGTTGGCGCGCGCTCACGGCCTGCCGGAGGTGTCGGTCATATCCGGACCGAGCCGGGGATTCCGGCTTCGCGCGCGGCTCGCCATCCGCGGTCGCTTGAATTCGCCGAAGATCGGGCTATTTGAGCTCGATACTCACCGCGTCGTGCATATCCCCCACTGCAGCGTCCAGCATGCTTTGATCAACCGTGTGGCTTCCGTGGTGCGCCGCGCGCTGGTTGAAGCGCGAGTGACCAGCTATTCGGACAAGGCTCATTTGGGTCTCGCGCGCTATCTGCAGGTCGTCGTGGAACGCAGCTCGCAAACCGCGCAGGTGGTGTTTGTCGCCAACAGCGCGAACCCGGATCCGCTGGCGGCATGCATGGATCTGATAAAGGACCGGCTGGGCAACGAGCTTCACAGCCTGTGGTTCAACGCCAATTGCGGGCGCGTCAATACCATCCTGGGCCCGGAATTCCAAAACTGGTGCGGGCCGCCAAGCGTGGTAGAACGATTCGGCGGCGCGGCAGTGCACTATCCCCCGGGTGCGTTTGGACAGAACAATCTCGACATGGCGCAATGCATCATCGAGCACGTGCGCACCGAAGTTCCACAAGGCGCGCGCGTCGCAGAATTCTACGCCGGAGTGGGCGCCATCGGCTTGTCGATCCTGGATCGGGTCAGCGAGATCCGTATGAACGAAGCCAGTTCACAATCACTGCAAGGACTGGAACGTGGACTCGCCGAGCTGGACCCTGTGGACAGGGCCAAGATCCTGGTGGTCCCCGGCGAGGCGGGTTCGGTGGGCGATTGCGCCTCCGGCGCCGAGGTAGTGATCGTGGACCCCCCGCGCAAAGGCCTGGATCCTGGGTTGAGCCTGCATTTGAGCGGGTTGCCGCCGGAGCGATTGGTCTACATCAGCTGCGGGCTCGAGTCCTTTATCAAAGACGCCGCGCAACTGATCTCGCGCGGCACGCTGCGCCTGGCCGCGCTCACCGCATTCAATCTCATGCCATTCACCGAGCATGTCGAAATCGCCGCCCGCTTCGAGCGTATCTGATCATCAATCGGACCGGTCCTCCTCCGGGGGTTTGCTCAAAGGAGGTTGTTGGGCCAGATCATGCTGCGCCACATGTGCGCCACCGCTGAGTTGTCGAAGCCAAGACCCTCCTCGGGCTGCTTGAAATGCCTGCCGATGATGTCCGTGAATTGCTCCGGGTCCACGGTCACGTTCGGATCGAATGAATACAGATCGTTTAAGGTAATGAGGCGGGAAGTCATATACCAGCGATGCCGGCGAGCTTCCGCGTACGCCCGGTGTATGTATGGCGCAGGCGTGTAGTCGGGGCCGAAAAATTTGATGTAGGCGTCCGGATACTGATACCCGACCGACTCATCGGCGAAGAATCGCAAGGCCTGATGATTGCGAACGGCCCAGCTTATCTCTTCCGATACATAGGGCCCGATGAGTTGAGCGCCCCAATAGCCATGATCAACCCGAATCAGCGCGCCGTTGGAAATGTCGTGTAAAAGACAAGCCAGGACCACTTTCTCTTCCATGCCGCTCTTGAGCGCAACCATGGCACTTTGCAGGAGATGATTGCGGGTAAAGGGCGTGAAGCGCTGATGAAAGAAATCAAGAAGCTGCGGCTTCTCCGGCATTTTCGACAAGGCCGGGTTATCGCCCATCATGAACACCGTGCCCGCACCCAACTGTGCCATGAGCTCTTCTTCCACATCGCGTTGCCCGGTTCCGAGCATGGACATGGGCGGCGGTAAAATCAGCCGTCTGGGCCGATCTTCAGCCGTCTGGCCCACCTTGTCTTCCGAAGCGAGCAGTTGATCCATTGGAATGTACCCCGGTCGAATCTCGACGCCGATGTTTGGTTTAGGATAATGTCCAATCGTTCGCACAGCAACGAGGTGTCTTTTTGAGACGAATCGTGAAGTCGGCGAGGCCGCCAAAACGTTTCAGACTCGCCGCAACCGGCAAATCCACGCGAGCACGGGCCATGGCATCGGGTGCGCGGCGTGCCAAACCCGACGGCAATGTTCCAATGCGCCTGCCCTTCGAGTCCTTTCTTCTGGAGTTGTGTGCCTACTTCGCAACGGCGCCGGCGGATGGCGTGGAAAAGGGCATCGACGAATGGATTGAAAAGCTCGCGCGCTTCATGGGAATCGATCGCATCAGTCTGTGGGAGTGCGAGCAAAGCGGCTCACGTTGGCAGCAGGTGTATTACTTTTGCGTTCCCGGGCTTCAAGTCAACGCGCCCGCATCCAACTCTGATTTCCCCTGGGTGTACGAGCAGTATCGACTGGGAAACATCATCCGCTGGGAGAAAATCCCCGAGGATGTCCCGGCCGCCGCCTCCTTGGAACTCGCGCACCTGATTCGGATCGGAGCGAAATCCGTGCTTTCGATCCCGATTCACGCCGGAGCAACGCGCTATGTCCTTGTGTTCACCAGCCTCAGCGTGCAGCGTAAATGGCCGAAAACTCTCGTCAGAAGATTGCAGCTGGTCGGTGAGATCCTGGCGAGCGCGTTGGTCAGGCAGCGCGCCGAACGCTCGCTGTTGGCCCGCGAATCGAGCAATCGGGCGCTTCTGAAGGCGTTGCCGGATCTAATATTCATTCTGAGCCCCGAGGGCGCGTTCGTCGATTGTCATTGCCCCGATACGATCGATCTCTATGCAACGCCCGAACAATTCATGGGCCGGGCGATGGAAGAGGTTCTTCCGCCCGAGATAGCCAGGACGTTTCGAGCACTCTCCCAGCGGGCCGCCGAAACCGGCGAAGTGGTGGAACATGAGTACGTGCTGTCGATTGCGGGCCAAGAGCGGCACTTCGAGGCGCGGATGGCACGGCGTGATGATGGCGCCACCATCACCGTGGTGCGCAATATTTCCGAGCGCTATCGTGCGGCAAACAAATTGCGGGACAGCGAGGCGCTGTTCCGGGCTGCCTTCAGCCATTCAGCCATTGGTGTGGCGCTGGTTTCCCTCGATGGGCATTGGCTGCAGGTCAACGCTGCGGTATGCCGCATTCTGGGCTATTCCGAACCGGAACTGCTCTCGACCACGTTTCAGGCGCTGACGCACCCCGAGGATCTGGAAGCGAACCGCAACTTTCTGCAACGAGCGCTCGCGGGCGAGATTTCGCATTACGAAATGGACAAGCGCTACATGCACAAGGATGGCCGGATCGTTTGGACGCAGCTGACGGCCTCTCTTGTCAGGAATGCGTTGAATGAGCCGCTTTATTTTGTTTCTCAATTGCAAGATGTGACCGAGCGCCGGGAGTCGCAAATTGAGACCGAACGGACACGCCAGGAATTGGCGCACATCGGACGTGTCTCGCTGGTGGGGCAGCTGACCTCCTCGCTGGCGCATGAATTATTGCAACCGATCACGGCCATCGTGACCAACGCCGAGACGGGTCTTCAGATCCGCGAAGTTGGGGCATCCTCGGAGATGCGGGCACTGCTCGAGGATATCGTCGAGAGCGGCAGGCGCGCCGGCGATACGATCCAGCATGTCAGAGGGTTGCTGCGAAAGGAGCGTCAACCCCATACCGCGGTGGATTTGAACAAGCTGGTTCGAGAGGTGGCGCATGTGATGCGCTCGGACCTGCTTTTGCACCGAGTGCGCCTGACCACGAAGTTGGAATCGGCCGTCGCCGAAATTCACGGCGATCGGGGCGAGTTGCAGCAAGTGCTGCTCAATCTCATGCTGAATGGCACGGAGGCCATGAACGCCATTCCCATACCCGAGCGCCAATTGATCGTCGCGACAAATATCCGCCCGGATGCGATCGAATTGAGGGTGGAGGATAGGGGACCCGGATCTCCGCCGGGCGAATTTGAACGATTGCTGGAGCCCTTCTTCACCACCAAGTCGAGCGGGGTGGGCATGGGACTGTCAATCTGCGCCGAAATCGTTCGCGCGCATAAAGGCCAATTGCTGGCCGAAAATAACCCGGACCGGGGAATGACCTGGCGCTGTATATTGCCGCGCGAGAGCCGGAGCGGGTCTACTTAGGCCTGCGGGCCGTCTTTGCCGGCGGCGCTGTTTTGCGATGGAGCGTTTTGACGGGCGGCCTTTTCCTTGGCCTTTTCCCGATGATGCTCGATGACACAACCGGCTGCCGCACCCAGCACGGCATGATGACCGGCCACATGACCGACGACACCCCCGATGGCGGCGCCTTTCAGGCAACCCTTCGCGCTTCCCACCGCCGGCATGATTCCCACGAATGCGGTAATGACAAGACAGGCCGTGACGTGGCGCATATGCATTCCTCGTTGACTACAGCTTCAATACACAGCAATCGCTCAAAATTGCGCATCTTTTTTAAATTCAAGCAAATCAGGATATTGCGACGGTACTGATATAGTGCGTCATGCATTTCACTGAGGCCATCGTTCGTGTTCCGGGTGCCAACTTCGCGTTGGGTCTGACCACGATGGGCATGCAATCCATCCCGGATGTGGGAAAGGCGCTCGCGCAGCATTCGGCCTATTGCCGCGCGCTTTCCGCGTGCGGTCTCAAGGTGACGGTGATGGCCGCTGACGAAGGGTATCCCGACGGGACGTTCGTCGAGGACACCTTCGTCATTTCGGAAAGAGTGGCCATTGCAACTCGGCCCGGCGCAAAAACCCGCATGGGCGAAGTTGCCGCGGTGGCCACTGTACTGCGCCGGTTCCGGCAACAACTCGAGCAAATCGAGCCGCCCGGCACCGTGGACGGCGGCGACATTTGCCAGGTGGACAACCACTTTCTGATCGGCTTATCCGCCCGCACCAACGAAGCGGGTGCCGCGCAATTGGCGGCTATTCTCACCCGTTATCAACACACTTCATCTACCGTGGACATTCGCGGCCATAGCGCGCTTTTGCACCTTAAATCCGGCATTGCCTATCTCGGCGAACGCCGCTTTCTCGTCGCCCCCGCATTTCCTCCGCTCAGGGAGCTTGCCGATACCCAACGGATCGAGGTCGCGGCAGGCGAAACCTATGCGGCGAATGCCGTTCGGGTGAATGATGACGTGCTTATTGCGGCGGCATTTCCCAAGCTGTCGGCCACGCTAACCAAGCTGGGATTTCGGATACGCGCTCTCGACATGTCGGAGTTTGCCAAGATGGACGGAGGATTGAGCTGCCTCTCCTTGCGTTTCTGATCAGGCGCGAGATCGCCTAGTAGTGGTCCGCGTACCGGCCCAATTTGCAGCTATATCCTTCGGGCGGAGCAGTGAGGCGAAAATCCGCGGCCGGACTCCATTTGGGGAACGATGCAAGGGTGGTCAGCGCCCAGAGGTTGAAGGCCTGGGTGTTGACCTGCGGCCACTTGTGGCCATGGGTGCTGGAGCAGGAGACCTCGACCACGCCTGGAATGGAACTGAAATAGTTGGATGCGGCCTGGGTCGCCGGTCGGTAGTCGGCACACAGGACCCCCGAGCATCGCCAGATGTCGTTCGGTCCGCCCCAGACGTTGATGACGATCATCGGGAAGAGTCTGGTTTTGAGAGGGTAGGGACCGACGCGTCCTTGGAAAAGTTTGGCGGGCGCTGCCTGAACCGCCTCTCGAGCGGCATCGAAGGACAGCGCATTGCCGCTGTCCTGAGTCACATACCACTCGCCTGAGATCGGCAGGCCGCCGGCCCAAAAGTCCGAGCGAAATGTCAAAGCCCGGTAGGTCATGGTGCCGCCCGAAGAAATGCCGCCCAAAAAAAGCCGGCGCTTATCAAGCGGGTAATATTTGGCGACGCAACGGACGGCCGCGATCAGAAACCGGGAATCCGGCCCTTCATCATTCTTGAATTGATCGCCTTCCTCTCCGCCTGCACGACCTTCGGCCCAAGGCCGCCAATTCCAACCGCCGATCCCGGGACCATTGCAGGCACCGGCGCGCAGGTCCGGATCTTGATTCGCGCATTCTCGAACCGGACCGATGATCATGAAGCCCTTGCCGGCCATGAGGGCGTTCGCGCCGCTGCGGGCTACATGAAGATTGTCGTTGGTGGACTCCACCGTGCCGGTCAAGGGGACCCACACCGGAACCGGCTTGGATAGTTTGGCCGGCGGGATCACGACGAAAGCTCTCTTCGTCCCCTCAATCGGGAAGTCGATGTTCAGCCCCGGTTTGACCTGATAGTCGTCCGGACACTCCCCGGTCAGGACCTTGGTCGTTGCCGCGGGCGCAGCGGCATGCGAATTGACCGCAAGCACCGTCAGCGTCAATAGCGAAAGGATGGTGTCTTTGGCGCGCAACATTAGATGATGAACGGGGAGAGCTCAGAGGATGGCGGCGAGCATCATGGCCAAGCCTACGATGCTGACCAGCCACACCGCAGTGCGTAAATACACTATCCCAGCGTAGTACACCGGAATGTACGCCACGCGCGCCCAAAAAAAGATCTCGGCGCCCTTGTCGACTCTCAAGCCGGCGCGTCCCGCGATGTGCGCGACCAGCGCGATCGCGGCAAACAACACGAAATTCTCCAGGGTATTTCGCGCCGTTCGCTCGGCGCGTCCCGCGAGTGCGGTAATCTCGGGCAAATTGTCGCGATTCCCCAGGGCAATCTGCATTCCCGAGGGCGTCCAGCCTTTGACCCGGATCAGGCTGGCGGCGAGAAATGTGAGCCATGTGATGATGGCCATGTAGATCACAAGGTGCAGCGTTGTCGTCATTTGAGTTCCCTTTTTGTTGTAAGGATTGCTTGCTGGGAAAGGCCCAATAGCGCAATGAGAACAAGCATCAAAGTTTACACCAAGTCGGCAGAGCGCCGCGCTAGGGAACCTCCTCCGCGAGCGCGCGCAAGCCTTCCACGAGAATTGGACGAAGCGATGCCGGCACCCGGCCGATCAGTTCTGCCTCGTGTTGCGCGATCGCGCTTTTGATTTTGGGAATGAGCGCGCGCCCGGTTCGCGTCAGAATGAGTCCGTGCGAGCGCCCATCGACCGGCTGGCGCTCGATGAGCTTGCGTGCGGCGATTCTCGAAATTAGCGGGGCCATGTTGGCGCGCGCGATGTCCAGCAAGCGGCCGATCTCGCTCTGTTTCGCGTTCGGGTTCGAGTCGATGACGATCAGTACGGTCGCGTCCGTGGGATTCAAATGCAATGTTTTCAAGCGCTTGGCGAGGCGTGCCATGGCCAGCGCCGATGCGCGTCGCAGCAAATACCCGGGGTAAGCACTCATCGGATCTATCATGAAATAAACACCCTTTTCACTTGATTTGTCATCATTGCTATACTATATAGCTATTCGAGGCCGGCACTAAACTATAGACAAGGGGGCGACGATGGACTTCGAACGCATCAATCCACTCACCGATGAGCCTGCCAGCAAGGCTGTCGCCATGACGCCGGCCGAGGCGCGCGCCGTCGCCGACCAAGCGGCCAAATCGTTCAGCGGTTGGTCGGCGCTTGGACCCAACGCCCGCCGGGCACTGCTCATGAAAGCGGCCGGCGCTCTTGAGGAGCGCAAGGAAGAATTTGTCAGCGCCATGATGGCGGAGGTCGGCGCAACCGCCGGCTGGGCCATGTTCAATCTGATGCTTGCCGCGGGAATGGTTCGCGAGGCGGCGTCATTGACCACGCAAATAGGCGGAGAAGTCATCCCGTCCGATAAGCCGGGATGCCTCGCGCTCGCGCTGCGTGAACCGGTGGGCGTGATCTTGGGCATCGCTCCCTGGAACGCGCCCATCATTCTCGGGGTGCGCGCCATCGCGGTGCCGCTCGCCTGCGGCAATTCCGTCATCTTGAAGGCTTCGGAACTTTGCCCGCGCACCCATTCGCTCATCATCGAGGCCTTTGCCAGCGCCGGATTTCCCAACGGTGTGGTCAGTATAGTCACCAATGCGCCCAAAGATGCCGCGGAGGTGGTGGGAGCGCTGATCGATCACCCGGCCGTCAGGCGTATCAACTTCACCGGCTCCACCGCGGTCGGCAGAATCGTCGCCAAACGCGCGGCAGAACACTTGAAACCCTGCCTGCTCGAGCTTGGCGGCAAAGCACCGCTGATCGTCCTCGAGGATGCCGATCTCGATGAAGCAGTCAAGGCTGCCGCCTTTGGCGCATTCATGAATCAAGGTCAGATCTGCATGTCGACGGAACGCATCATCGTTGTGAAAGCCGTGGCGGCTGATTTCGTCAAGCGCTTCGCCGCCAAGGCCCAATCGATGCCGGTCGGCGATCCGCGTCAGGGAAAGACTCCGCTGGGCGCCGTGGTCGATCGCAAGACGGTCAAGCATGTGAATAGCTTGATCGATGACGCCCTCGCGAAGGGCGCGTCCGTCGTGGCGGGCGGCAAAGCGGACACGGTGCTGATGCCCGCGACCGTGGTCGACGGAGTGACCAAGGGCATGAACATCTATCGCGACGAAAGCTTCGGTCCCGTGGTCGGCGTCGTTCACGCCCAGGACGAGGCCGATGCCATCCGCTTGGCCAACGACAGCGAGTATGGATTGTCGGCCGCGGTTTTTACCCGCGACACCGCGCGCGGCTTGCGGGTTGCGCGCCAGATCCGCTCCGGCATCTGCCACGTCAACGGCCCTACGGTGCACGATGAACCGCAAATGCCGTTTGGAGGCGTGGGCGCGTCCGGCTACGGGCGGTTCGGCGGCAAAGCGGGCATTGAGCAATTTACCGAGTTGCGTTGGATAACCATCGAAACGCAAGCGGGCCATTTCCCCATTTAACGCGACAAGGAAATACGATGAACACCACAGCCAGTGCGGCAGCCGAACGTGCCGAGGCGGAAACGGTCTCTTTCGTCGTGACCGAGCAGATAGCGTGGGTGAAATTCAACCGCCCCGAGAAGCGCAATTGCATGAACCCGAAATTGAATCGTCAGATGCTGCGCGTACTGGACGAGCTGGAGTTTCGCACCGACGTCGGCGTATTGGTGCTGACGGGGGAAGGCGACGCCTGGTCGGCAGGCATGGATTTGAAGGAGTATTTTCGCGACATCGAAAAGCAAGGGTTGGGCGCCGTACGCGGGGCACAGCGCGAAGCCTACAGTTGGTGGCGGCGGCTTCGATGGTATCAAAAGCCCACGATCGCCATGGTCAATGGCTGGTGCTTCGGGGGCGGCTACGGTCCCTTGTTCGCCTGCGATCTGGCGTTCGCATCCGAGAACGCGCAGTTCGGGCTTTCCGAGATCAATTGGGGCATTCTGCCCGGCGGCGGCGCGACCAAGGTGGCGCGCGAGTTGTTGCCCTTTCGCCGCGCGATGTACCACTCGCTGATGGGCGAGAACATCGATGGCAGAACCGCCGCGCAGTGGGGCTTGATCAACGAGGCACTGCCGCACGACCAACTGAAGGCTCGCGTCGAGGATGTCGCGCGCACGCTTCTGCAGAAGAATCCGGTGGCATTGAAGGCCACCAAGGACGCCGTTCGCCGCGTGGGCGAGATGACTTACGATAACGCAGAGGATTTTTTGATTCGCGCTCAGGAAGCCGCCAATTCCTACGACAACGAGGGTCGCAAAGAGGGCATCAAGCAATTCATCGACGACAAGACCTTCAAGCCGGGTCTTGGCGCCTACGACAAATCGAAGCAGGGCAACAAGAGGCCATGAGCCGAGCGGCGAGCCCCCGGGGCTCGAGGCTTCGCATGGTTGTTTAGGCCGCTCGTCCATGCGTAAGCGTTTCTCGATTGAAGTGCTGGCGCTGCTGTATCTGCTCGCGTACATACCCTACGCACTCGTGGTTAGATGGCTTGCCAGCGTCAACTACTCGCCGCTCGGGCGACCGCTGAGCGGTCTCGAAATCCTGCCGGCAACCATGATCTTGAGCGGAGCGCTGACTTTGCTCTTCGCAGTTTTGAGCGGTTGGTCAAAGCATGCGCATCACCGAAATTTGCTTGGCGTTTCCATCCCTTGGCCGACGCGTTGGACGCTGCTGTCGGGAGTCGGCACTTCCTTGCTGCTTTTCACCGTGCCGCTTTCCTTCACTTTTCAAGGCGTCAGCATTCCGTTCATGCAGCTCTTGATGCGCGGCGACGTACTGGTGATCGCACCGCTGGTCGATTTGGTCTCCGGCCGGCGGGTGGCATGGTACTCGTGGGCGGCGTTGCTGCTCGTCGCCGCGGGTCTGGTATTGACCATCAGCCATCGCGGCGGCCTGCACCTGCCGCCGCTCGCCGTTGTCACAGTGGTGTTGTACGCCCTGGGCTACTTCGTGCGCTTGGCGGTGATGACCAAGATCGGGAAAACGGGAGATCCGGATGCCACCAAGGGATATTTCGTGGAAGAAAAGCTGGTCGCCATCCCCTTGGCAGTGGCGGCGCTTGCGCTGATTTCCATCTCCGGATTGGGAGCGCAGGGCGGCGAACTCACTTTCGGCTTCATTCAGATCTGGAGCAGCAATCAGTTGGGCGCGATCCTGATGCTGTCCGGTTTGTTGGTGTTGATTTCGATTTTTTCACTATTGATCTTGCTCGATCCGCGAGAGAACACATTTTGCGTACCGCTCGAGCGCTCGGCGAGTGTTCTGGCGGGAACGGCGGCTGCCTACATTCTCGCGGCGATGGCGTTGGGAAAACCCCCGACTCCGGCGGAATTGACGGGCGCAATTCTGCTCATTGCGGCGATCGCCATTCTTGCGATCGGCCCGCGACTACGGCCTGCACCCAGACTGCCAGTGCGCGGCTAACCGCTGGCGCGGCCGATCAGCGAGAATCCAATATCGATCACAGGCCGGTCGATCTTTTCGCCGCGCGCGCGCAGCATGAGGAAGGTGGCGGCCTGGCGGCCAATCATCCCGCCGTCGATTTTCACCGTCGTCAATGAAGGCCTGAGCTCCGCCGCGAAGTCCAGATCTCCAAATCCGATCACGGCGACGTCTTCCGGTACTCTGATCTTGCGGTCGCGAAGCTCATCCAGCGCCCCGTGAGCGCTCCAATCGGAGGAGCACATGACGACATCGAAGGAATTTCCGCTGTCCAGATGCGCGGCTATCGCGCTGCGGCCCTGACCATAGGTCGTGGTGCCGGCAAAGGTGGCGACAGCGGGTTCGGGCGCGCCGTTTTCGAGCATTGTCCGCGCGAAGCTATGGCGCCTGGCGAGTGCGCGCACGCCAGTGGCGGAAATAATGAATGCGCGGCGCCGGTTTTGCGCCAGGACGTGCCGCGCCACGGCCTTTCCGATCGCATCATGCGAGACGCCCACCACCAAATCGATCGGATTTGCGGGAAGGTCCCAGGTTTCGATGATCGTGATTCCAGTGGCCTTGAGCTGCCGCCGGGCTTTGTTGTCGAGGAGGGAGCCGGTCAGAATGATGCCGTCGGGACGGCGGCCGATGATCGA
Source organism: uncultured Gammaproteobacteria bacterium (assembly GCA_963831765.1). Lineage (GTDB taxonomy): Bacteria > Pseudomonadota > Gammaproteobacteria > Steroidobacterales > Steroidobacteraceae > Bog-1198. The sequence goes on along the minus strand of CAWHRH010000003.1, from coordinate 1,411,385 downwards.
CAAGAGTTCACGTTGCACCCACTCATCTCCCGCGCCCGTCAATCCCAGGATGGTGCTGTAGCCCGCATCGGACAGTGCATCGGTGAGCGCTTGAATGGTGCTCGAGAAGATCGATTGCGAAATTGCCGGGATCACGGCCGCTACGAGGCGCGAGCGGCTGGAGGCCAAGCCGCCGGCCATCATATTGGGAACGTATCCGATTTCCTCCACGGCCTTGCGCACCCTCGATGCCGTACGGTCCTTGAGCTTTGCCGGCGAGTTGAAAAATCGCGATACCGTGGCGGTCGAAACACCTGCAGCCACGGCGACATCACTGATCGTTGTCGTGCTCAGCGGCGGACGTGAAAATTCTTTGCGTCGCCGGGTGCGCGGAGGCTTGGACTTTGAACGCTTGGACGCAGACATCCTCACAGTGTAAGGCGACGCCTCGTATTTGTACCGGATACCGGCATTTTCGCGGAGCCCGGCATTCTTGACAAGTCAAATGCAAGCGTTTACAAAACACCATGCTCCCAGCCCACCGCACACTCGGCGCGGCCGTTTCCGCAGGCTGCGCGGTCATTGCGCTGTGCGTCATCCTTTCGCTTCAATTGAGCGCCGCGGAAGCACCGCCAGCGCCTGCTGATGATGCAGCGTGGTGGACCGCGAACGGCGGCCGCGAGTTTCCCGCCAGTTTGAGCTACGCCGACGCCTCAGGAATCGTCACCACGTTGAATTTGCAGGGTCCGACGGACACGCGCGGACATCCTTTCTTCACCTCACTCGGATCAAACGGCAGGGCATGCGTCACCTGTCATCAGCCTGCGGATGGCATGAGCCTGTCGGTGCAAGACATTCAATCGCGTTGGACCGCAACCGGCGGCAAAGACCCCCTTTTTGCAGCGATCGATGGCTCGAATTGCCCGATGCTGCCGCAGGATGAACGCGCATCGCACTCATTGTTGCTGGAGCGGGGCACTTTTCGCGTCGCGCGGCCCTGGCCGCCGCTGGCGGCCGACGGCAAACGGATACTCCCGCAATTCGACATCGAAGTACTCCACGATCCCACGGGCTGCAACTCAAGTCCTCTTTATGGCTTGCACGCCAGGAATCCGATGATATCGGTGTATCGAAGGCCGCGTCCGGCGACCAACATCAAGTACTTGACCGCCGTCGGGTTTACGTTCGAACCGAAGAACGGCTGGCCCCTTCCCATCGATCCAGAGACCGGATTTCGCATGAGCGGCAATCTGTTGGCCGATTCCCGGGCCGGTACCTTGAAACAACAGATACTCGATGCCGCGCACACGCATCTTGAAACAAAAGGAGATTTGGGCGAGGGCCAGATTCGACGCATCATCGATTTCGAATCGCATATTTTTACGGCGCAGAGCTTCGATCGAGCGGCTGGAAAATTGGACGAAGGCGGCGCCCTTGGAGGCCCTGAGACTCTTGCAGCGGCAAAACCTGGGGTGCTGAAAAGCGCCAAGGATGTGCAGTGGGTGGAGTATGCAGGCTGGGCCGCGCCGGAAGCGGCGCCCGCCACGGATGGCGGCGATGACCCCAGGCGCGCATTTCGCGAATCGGTCGCAAGGGGCGCGAAGATATTTCGCGAGCGGACATTTCTGGTGAGCGACTCTGCCGGCATCAACTCCATGAATTTCGGCAATCCAACCCGCGACAGCTGCAATTTCTGTCACAACATGACGCGCACCGGAATGGACGTTGCGCCGGGTCAGGTGGATCTTGGCACCACCAATGAACCCTTCGCCGACCCCGCTCCGGATCTGCCGCTGTTCAAATTGACCTGCCATGAGGATGCCGCGCCGCATCCCTTTTTGGGCCGTGTGGTCTACAGCCACGATCCGGGTTTTGCGCTCACGACCGGGCGGTGCGTCGACATCGGCAAGATCACCCTCCAATCCATGCGCGGGCTGGCCGCGCGGCCTCCTTATTTTTCAAACGGCTCCGCGCGAACATTGCGCGACGTCGTGGAGTACTACAACCGGCGCTATAACATCGCGCTCAGCGAGCAGGAAACGCAAGATCTCACCAATTTGATGAGTGTGCTATGAAGGCGCGGCAATTATCGAGGGCGATTGGGATCAAGTGCGCCGCGCTGCTTTCTCTAACGGCGGCGGCGGCTTTCGCAGCGGGCCTGCCTGCGCAAAAATCGCTATCGTTCATCTCCTGCCCTATTTATCGGGACACGAATCAGGGCCGGAAGTCCGGTTGCTGGCTGGCGGACGATCACGAGAGCGGTGCGCGCTACGACATCAGCGGTGGACGCGCCAAACCTCAGATTGGCCGCGAGGTCTTGGTGGAAGGCGTGGTCTCGGATGCGCCCGACGCCTGCGGCGGCATCGTGCTGGCGCCGTTGCACACGGCTGTACTGGAGACGCGGTGTCCTCCCGTCATGTTGCCGCCGGAAAATTTTCCCGGACGCGCTTTCCATGTATCGCTGAATTCGGTGCTGCCCCCCATCGATGTGGAGCGGCCGGCGCCCCCGCCACCCTATGCCTCGCAGCAATGGCTCATTGAATTCAATTTCCAGTCGGATTTCCTTCTCTACCAATACAGCGAGGTCATCCTGGATGCCGCGGCGCGCTACATCCTGGCCAGCGGAGCCAAGCGCGTTCTGGTCACAGGATTCAGCGCCACCCAGCCACTGCAGGTGTCCGGCCGTGTTCTGGCGGAGGCGCAGGGGCTGGCCAAGGTGCGCGCCGAAAGCGTGGCGGAAGCGTTGCGGCGTCTGGGTGTGGATCCTCGGATAATGCGGGTTTCATGGCACGGAAATCCCGAGGCGGTGGCGGCTGACGATGGGCTGGTGGAGCCCTCCAAGCGCCGCGTCATCATTCGCGCGGAGCTGTAAACCTCAAAGGGACTGAGAGAGCGCCGATTTCCGGAAATCGTGTTTGCACGGGATTCGCTGCGAGCTCGAAGCCGGGAGCGCATTTCAAAAGCTCCTCGATAGCCACGCGCAGCTGCAGGCGCGCGAGGGGTACGCCGGCGCACACGTGCGGCCCCATGCCGAACGCCAGATGATCGGCAATATTGGGACGGTCCATGACGAATTGCTCTGCATTTTCAAATACGGCTTCATCACGGTTGGCGGAGGCATAGAGAAGCGCAATCGGTTCGCCCTCGCGTATGGTGCGGCCGTTGATGGTGACGTCGCGATTGGCAGTGCGTGCAAACCCGCGATAGGGCGTGTACAGGCGCAGGAATTCCTCGATTGCGCTCGGCATCAGGCTCGGGTTGCCGCGCAATCGGCTCTGCAGGTCCGGATGTCTCGCGAGATGCACCGTGATGCTGCCGACCACAATGGTCGGCGCGATGATGCCGACCACCAACACCTGCCTGATCGTCCCCAGAATCATCTCGTCGGGAAAGGGTTCGCCGTTGACTCGAGCAGCGAGCAGCGCGGAGGTGGGATCGGTGGCCGGGTCGAGCGGCTGCCGGCGGCGTGCTGCGATCATGGCCCGCGCCATTTCATAAAGCTTGAGACTGGTTTCACGAACCATCTCGCCATTGGCGGATTGAACGGCAATATTGTAGGCGCGGCCCATCTGCTGCAGATCGACGACCATCTCCTCGGGCACCTTCATCCAGTCCGCAAATACCCGTATCGTCAAATGGCTGGAGTAATCCGCGCACACATCGCAGCTGCCGGCCGTCACCAGCGGTTTGAGAAGATCAGCCGCCGTTCTGCGGATGATGGGTTCCAGCGCAGCGATGCGCTCGGGCTTTAGCAACGGATTAAGCGCGCGCCGGTACGGCGTATGTTCCGGCGGGTCCAGATGCAGCGGCGGCCGGCGGCCGGTAAATGCCAATTTCGGCACGACATTTTGTTTCGAGGTGATGAAGACATCCGGTGTTGCCAATGCCTGCAGCACATCCGCGTAGCGCGTCAGCGCCCAAAATCCTCCCCATGCGTTGGAATGTGCAACCGGACAACGGGCGCGCAATTCGCTGTATACCGGGTAGGGACTATCGAAGGTTTCGGGCGTGAGCGGATTGAAATCTTCAGTGTCCATAAGCCGCTCTCTCTTGACTGCCGATCGCCTGATCGCCGGGCTGCAGCAGCAACTCGTTGCGCTCCATCGTGATCCGGGTGTTGAACCCGGCCTGTCGGCTGCTCGAACCGATAAACGCGGCCACTTCGCCGAAACGCGTATCGCCCGATTGCAGTACGACGGGTGCACTGTCATCGCCGATCCACGCGGGGAGAAATCTCACCTGCATCTCATGTCTCGCATCAACGACCATCTTGGCGATACCCGTCATCCGGGTGACGGGGGGCAACATGTATGTGTTCCCAAGATTCCAGGTGGGATTGAGGCTGACGAGATGCCTGAATGATGCGCTGTGCGTGATCGCCGGATCCCACACATGCGGTTGCTCGATCGCGAAATTGCCGAGGCTGTAAAAAATGGGGCGGCCGCGATAAAACTCCACGCCCTTCAGGATATGCGGATGGTGTCCCAGGATGGCGTCGGCGCCGGCATCGATCGCTTGATGGGCGACTTCGATCTGATAATCCGCGATGGTCGCGGGTACCATGTGAATACCCCAATGCAGCGATACCAGCACAATATCGGCCAGGGTTCGCGCCGCGCGAATACTTCCGATCAGAGCCTCAAGGTCGTCGCGATCGGCAAAGGTTCTGATTTTCGCCGGCGTGCCGGGTTGATCAAGCTCCGTTTGTTCGTAGACGGTGTGCGCCCACATGGGAGCGCAGCCGGCTTTGTCTGCGCCGGCGGAGTAACCAGCCGGCAGGATGGAACTCGCTGCCAGCACCGCGACGCGCGATCCGCCTGCGCCGATCATGGCGGGTCGGCGAGCGGCCTTCAGGTTCTCGCCGGCGCCGCATAGGATGAGCCCCGCTTGCGCCGCATGGTGCAGGGTATCGGCAAACGCCTCGTAGCCGTAGTCGAGGCAATGGTTTCCCGCGAAGGACATGACGTCGATCCCTGCGTCTTTCGCGGCGCGCGCCATGGCGGGCGGCGCCCGCATCGCAAGTTTCGCGCCCGGTGCCGCGACGCCGCGCTCGGAGATCGGTGTCTCGAGCTGCGCGAAGCAAAGATCGGCATCTGTCATGCTCGCCGCGCAGCCCTTGAAGATCGACGAGCAGTCCGATCTTTTCACGCCGACATCGCCGCATGCGAGAAGGGTGGTCATGTTGCCGCGGCGTCGGGCACGGGTTGGGCCGCGAGCAGCCGCCGCGTCACTCCCACGAGAAGGGCTGCGAGGATCAAGATCGCGGCGATGAGCACGACGGGTGCCGCGAATCCGCCGGTTTGCTCGCGCACAAAGCCCACCAAGTGCGGCACGACCAGGCCGCCCGAGCTGCCCGCGATATTGATGGCGACAGCGCCCACCGCAAATGTCGAGGGCTTGAGCGTCGAGGTGGGCAGCGCCCAGAATGCGCCCTGCGCCGAGCCAAGCGCCAAGCCGGCGAGAAACAACATGATCAGTCCGGAAATGCCCGCACCGAAAGACAACGCGGCCAGCATGGCGAATGCCGAAATCACCGCGGGAATACTGATGTGGTGAAAACGCTCGCCGGTGCGATCCGAATGCCTCGAGTTAAAATATGTGCCGATCATGGCGCCCAGCCAGGGCAGTGCATTGACGAAACCGATCTGCAGAGCATTGAGTCCTGAGAGCTGCTTGATCATCTGCGGCAGCCAGAACATGATGCCGTAGGCGCCTGAAAGCAGACAGAACCACATCAGCGCGGAGGACCAGATCATCGGCTCGCGCAGAATCCGCCAATCGTTGCGCCGGTCGGGGCGCTCGCGATTGGCGGCATGGAGCTTGAGCCAGGCGAGTTCCGGCGAACTGAGCCAGCGGGCATCTTCGGGTCGATCCGGAAAATAAAACCACGCGACGACCCCCAGCACAAAGGCCGGCAAGGCTTCCGCAATCAGCATCCAGCGCCAGCTGGGTAGTCCCATCGGGCCTGAGAGGCTCATGAGCCACCCCGACAAGGGACTGCCGATCACCAGCGACAGTGGGATGGCAAGCATCGGCAGCGCAAAGGTGGTCGCACGTTCGCGCTCCGTGGCGAACTGGCTAAGATAGAGCACGATGCCCGGGGCCAGGCCGCCCTCGGCAAATCCGAGCAACACGCGCAGCACATAAAACTGCGGCGCCGCATGCACGAATGCGATGCCGGCGGCGCAGCACGCCCACACGATCGCGCACAGCGCCATCCAGCGGCGCATGCCAATGCGCTGCAACAGCAGCACGCTGGGGAACTGGCCCGCCAAAAATCCGAGAAACAAGATGCCGGCGCCAAAACCGTACTGAGTGGGTGTGAAGCCCAGTTCCTTGTTCATCTGCAGCGCCGCGAAGCTGATATTCACGCGGTCGAGCGAACTGAACAGCATGAACACAATCGTGGGCAAGGCCAGCCGCAGCATCACCTTGCTGCCTATCGCGCGCTGCATTTCGTCGATCGTGGCCACAAAATCCTGATGTCTGAGGGTCGAAATAAGTCCCTTCAATCGGGCTCGGTACGCGTATAAGCTCAACATGTAAGCGATTTCATTTCAAGCCCACCGGCCAACTCTTTGGAGAAGTGGATGAATGTCGAATCGGGATGCGGGCTCAGCGCGCAGATAGCGCGGCATATCGCGCAATCCCGCTATGAAAACTTACCCGGCACGACCATCGCCGCCGCCAAACGCGCGATTCTCGATGGCCTGGGAGTCATCATGGCGGCCAGCGGCACCTCGGAGGATGTGCTGCCGTTCGTGGATCTGGCCCGCACGCACGGAGGCTCGGCGCAAGCCACCATTCTGGGATTTCGCGAACGGGTGAGCGCGCCGATGGCTGCGTTCGCAAATGGCGCCATGGCCCATGCTCTGGATTTCGAGGATGCCTTCGATGCCGCTCCCTGTCATCCCAATGCCTCGCTGTTGCCGGCTTTGCTGAGCGCGGCCGAATTGCGATCTCCGCTGCCAGGCCGCGAATTCATCCTGGCCATTGCGACGGGCTGCGACCTGGTCTGCCGCATGGCCTTGTCTTTGCGCCGGCCGATGGAGAACGGCGGTTGGTATCCGCCGCCCATCCTGGGAGGGTTCGGCGCAACGGCGGCCGTATCGCGTGCACTGGGTTTGACCCCGGTGCAGATCACGGATGCCTTTTCGCTGCTTCTTTGCCAAAACACCTGCCCGGGCGAGATCAAGCACAGTCCCGATACCGTGATTCGGGCCATCCGCGAAGCCTTTCCTGCGCAAGCTTCGGTGCTGGCATCACTGCTGGCTGAGCGCGGCGTTAGGGGTTTTGCGCATCCCCTCGAGGGTCAGGCCGGCTTTTTTGCCCTGTATGCTGATGGCTGCTACGCACCGGGTGATCTTCTGAATCGGTTGGGAGAACGCTATTGGATCGATGAGCTGAGTTTCAAGAAATGGCCCTGTTGCCGCGGTACGCACGCGTACATCGAAGCGGCGCAACGCTTGCGCGGCATTCATCGCTTCGACGCCGACGAGGTGATTGAACTGAAGGTCGCCGGCGGCGAATTGCAGCGCATGCTGTGCGAGCCCATGCTTCAGAAGCGTGCGCCGCAAACGGTCATCGAGGCCAAATTCAGCCTCCCCTTCACGCTCGCAGCGGCATTGCGGGATGCGGAAGTCACTCTGGGCAGTTTCACGCCCGAAACTCTGCGCGACCCGGCGCTGCTGTCGGCCGCGGCCAAGTTCAGCTTTGACTTCGACCCTAAGTTTTCGCAACAAGCTACCGCCGGCCAATTGACCGTGGTGCTGCGCGATGGAAGCGTCCTGACTCAAAGTGTTGCAGGGGCGCTGGGCGATGCTGCGCGTCCATTGGATGACGTGATCCTGCGCGCCAAGTTTGTCGACTGCGCGATGCGTGCCGCCGTCCCCTTCAGCCAAGAGGCAGCTCAACGGCTGGCGGATCGAATCATGAATTTGGAGCGGGAACCCGACGCGGGTTCGCTACTCGGGTGCGCCGGCCCACTGATATAAATCCAGCGGCTCCCGCGTGGGGATGCGCCCCACGAAATTTCGCGGATCATTGATGTCGCCTCGCCCCCGGTAGCGGGCCTGAACGGGATAGGCGAACACCGGACGTTTGCGCACGCTCCCATCCTTCAGCGTTGCCGTGGCCATCAGGAAATCCGGCCCGTGTGCCAGTTCGACCCAATTCACCAATGCACCCAGCATGTCTTCCTCGTACGCAACGTAGCCGCCGCCGCAGTGATAGACACCCGGGATCAAAAACATTCTGGCAAAGCTGCGCACTGCCGCCAGATCGCCGCTGTGTTGTCGCAATCGTTGGTAGTAATCAGGCAGGCCGTAAGCGCCCGCGGCCGGATCGGCGAATCCCTGCCAAAGAATGAGTTTGCCGCCCTGCCTGCGAAATGCATCCAAATCGGCGCCGCGTGCGTCAAACAGGGCGCCGCGTCTGGTGAGCTGGTCAAAGGTCGCGCCGTCGAAGCGCCAGGATGCCACGGTCGCTTGTTCACCGAGAGATTGCTGAAAGATCATGTTTTTGACCACATCCTCGAACATCACTCCACCCGCGATCGGCAAGGCAAATCGCTCCACCCAACTCAACTCGGAACCATAGGGCTCTCCGCCGTAGAACAAATGCCGGCCCCGCTCATCGATGGGACCCTCGTAGAATTTCGCGGCGGCGCCCGCTTGGGCGGCCGTGAGGCAGTTCCGCGGCGAGTGTGCCCCTGAACAAGTCAGCGAACGCGGGTCGAAGTGACAGAGCCTCGGATCGTCGATTTGCCCATCCTTCACCCCGTCGAGCGCATCGCAGGCCTCGATGACCGCATCGTGCAGCAAGGTTGCGGCGGCGGTATCGAATAGCAGAGCGCCGCGATCATCTCGTCCCCAGCGAGCTTCCCAGATGAAGCGTTCCATCGCCTCGGCGATGGCAAACGCAGGGGAACCTGCGATGAGACCATTGAAATCGGCCGGATAGCGCTGGGTCTCCACCATCGCTTCGCGCCCGCCGTCAGAACATCCTTGAAAATAGGAATAGTCGGGCGCGCGTCCATAGTAGGCGGCGATGATGGCCTTCGCCGCAATCGAGAAGGCGTGGGCCGCCCGATACGCAAAGTCCTCCCGCGCGCTCTGTCCGCCGAGTGCCCACACCCCATCGCCGCCGACGTGTCCTGAATTCTCGAATCCGACGGCAAAACTTCCGGCGTAAGCCGTTTGCATATCGCAGCGCGGCGACAGAAAGCTCATGATCAAGCCGCAATTGCCGCCGCAGCCGCCCTGCAAATAACGCCCCGACCATTGCCGGGTCGGAAGGCGCAGTTCGAACTGGATGGTCGGCGCCACGTAGCCTTTCACCACGCAAAACTCGGCACGTTCCGCGGACTTCGGTTCAATCGCCGCGGACTGAATGCGGGCGGGTGCGTCGTTCAGGCTGGAAAAATCCTGCTGCTGGAGTGCCGCACAATCCATAACGGGCAGGATAGCCGGGCGATCGGGGAGCGGCACCATGTCGACTGACGCCGCGGACAGGGACGATGTGGCGGTGCCGGCTAGAAATATCAGGAGCGCGCCGGCAAGGGCGGTGAGGCTAGAAACTCGCATTGGCGCTCGCGATGGCCAGCAACCTCTCGGCGCCGCTGGGCAGGATCAATCGCTGCGCAACCAAGCCCTCGATACTGGTTCGAACCTTGTCGAGGTACGCACCATGATCGCCATACAACATCTGCGAGCGGGCAGCCGGGAAAGGATCGGTGTATCCGAACAGCAGGCAGGCGGCGCTGGATCCGACACCGTAGGTCGCGACAGGGACGGACACTTGCGGCAGACGCACGCCGCCCTTGGCGTTGCCCCACTCGTCGAGCAGAGTGGAACCGCCAGGATTGGTCTCGATGAGCGCCGACGGCGGCGGCGCCCTGCCGGTGTTGAGCCATTCGTACATGTTGGCGAACATTGCGGCTTGAACCAGATAAAGCGGAAAGTCATTGGGGCGCGACCCTTTGGGAAACCCCGCCTGACACTCGGCGGCTGAGAAACGCGGTTGTCCTGGTGCGGGAGCCAGCTTGGTCGGTCCGGGCGGAATTGCTCCATCGGCCGGAGGTGGCAACGCCACGTGCGATGCGCCGGCGACCTCGTAGTGGCGGTATCGGTTATCGTCGCTGCGGCGGTTATTCAAGCCGCCGAAGCCGTTGTAATCGCTCTGGGTATTCAGCCGCATCACCGGTACGTCGAGCGGCCGCACGTACTGCGCATCCGCCATGGGCAGATAGGCGTCGAACACATTTCGGCCGTCGGCCAGTTTGGACTCCAGATGATGGTAGTTGGCAAAGGTTGCGGTTGCGACGCCGGTGTAGGAGTAGCCGGTGAGCATGACGTGACGCACGCCATAGCCTCGAAGCGGGCTGCCGGCGACCCCTATTTTGATCGCCGCGCCTGTTTGGGCCAGCATGCCCCAAAGCTGCGTTGCATCGTCGGCGGTCAGCGCGCCATAGCGGTCCGCATCGGCCGCCTTGAGGCCGGCGATCGTCAGCGGATGTTGGACGCCCACGTACGCATCGCCGTTGGCAACAAAGAAACTGTGCAGGGTATTCCAAGCGAGGCTCGAGCCGCCGCCCGTGGGGTGCAAGCTCTCGACGATGACATTGCCGCTGAAATGCCGGACTTCACTGGGCCGGTAAACGATCAGACGCGTGGTGAAGGGTTGATCGGATTTGAGGATCTGCCGCGTGAACTCGCGCGCGCCGAGATCCTTGATGTTGTCGCGGGATGCGACATCGGAAGCGTCGGCCATCGATACCGGACGATAGATGTTGGTGCGGCCGGAGAGAAAATACTCCCCGGCGACATAACCGACGGAGGCCACGTTCCAAACCATGAGGCCCTTTGCCGGTGTATCGGGCAGCGGTCCGGACAGGCGCATAGCGTCTTTTACAGCGGCGCCGGCGCGCCCCGGGATCTGCAGCCCCAGCACACTCAAGGCAGCGGCGGACAAGACATCGCGGCGCGACCAACCCAATGTAGTGCTCGGCATTCTTCGCTCCAGGTATCACGAGTCGCGCCGCGATATTTTTATGGGGCCGCGGGGCGCCGTCGGCATGGTCGCGCGTTTCAAACTGGTTGGCAATACCACCGAAAGCTAATGGCAGGCAAGGCGCGCTGTATTCCGCCTCCACTGCTTTGGTTTGAAGTACAAACGATATGGTTGGGCGACCAAGGCTTGCGATTCCCGAAAAATCTGCAACGCGGGCGGCGGCCAGGCGAATATAAGGCGCAGGCCGAACCAAATTGGCTTGTGCACCGAAAACAACAATGGTTGATATTACAAACGAATGTTTACATCAGGCGGCCGATTGGATATTCTCCGGCTGCTGGCAATGTAAGCGCATACAACAAACGCTGGACGACAGGGGGAATGCTGTGATCACTAATCCTATGGACGCGCGGTTCGGGACGGGAAAAATTCACCGTGCGGCGCTTAATCGCTCATTTACCGCCTCAATCGCTTTCTTTGCTGCTGCCGCCGCGGTGGCGCAAACAGCGCCATCCGTGATTGCGGTCAGCAACCCCGCCGATGAACTGCAGGAGGTTGTGGTCACCGGCACTCTCATTCGGGGAACGGCTCCGGTCGGATCCAATTTGATCACGATTGATCAATCCCAGATGCAGGCCACCGGCGGCAATACCATCATCGACATGTTGCGCGACGTCCCGCAGGTGACGGCCTTCGGCGTTTCCGAGGCGCAACGCAGCGGCACCGGCGGCGCGACCAACATCGTGCTGGGCAACTCGATCAATTTGCGCGGCTTGAGTCCCTATGCAACCTTGACGTTATTGAACGGTCATCGGGTGCCCACCTCCGGAACCGCCGGTGCCACCGTGGATCCGGATACCTATCCTTCCATCATGATGCAAAAAGTGGATATCGTCGCTGATGGTGCGTCGGCCACCTACGGTTCTGATGCCATCGCCGGCGTGGCCAATTTGATTTTGCGCCGCGACGTGGAGGGTGTGGAAGTGAGCGCGCGCGGCGGGTGGGCGGCGGACTACAAGGAAGAGCGGTTCGGAGTGCTGGCCGGGCACAATTGGGGCAGCGGCCAGATCAGCCTCGGGTACGAACACACCTATCACTCCGATCTCAATGGTCAGAATCGAAGCTACTTCGAATCCGATCAAACCGGCCAGGGTGGCGGGGATTACCGCAGCGTGATGTGCAATCCGGGCAATATCGTGGTCGGCGGCGTCAGCCACGCGATTCCGCCCGGCGGCGTTACACCAGCCAACGCCGCCGCGCTCTTGCCGAACACCACCAATCGCTGCGACGTGGCGAAGTATCAGGACATTCTGCCCGAAGTCGAGAACAACAACATTGCGATGGATTTCGATCAGAAAATCACCGATTCGATCAGCATCTACGGTGACGGGACCTATTCCTGGCGCAACTTCACCTCGGCGGTGCAGCAGGCGACCGCGCCGGCACAGGTGCCGACGACCAACGCGTACTTCGTCGCGCCCCCCGGATCCGTTCTCGCTCCCTGTTCGCCGGCGCCGGGTGCGCCCAACTGCGAAACGGTCGATTATTTTTTCGGCAACGATTTGGGCAACAACGCTTACAGCCTCGGCCATGCCGAAAATTACGAGGGCACGTTGGGCGTAGATTTTAAACTGCCGAAGGCCTGGCACTTGGGATTCGACGGCACCGCGGGAATCGATCACGACCAAACGGTGCAGTACCGCGAACTCAACAATGGCCACTTTGCCGCCGCCCTGGCAAGCAACTCGCCGGCGACCGCGCTCAATGTGTTCGGCGGGCCAAATTCCCAGGCTGTCTTGGACAGTGTTTTCTCAAACCGCTTCTATGCTCCCGGCGACACGGGTAACCAGGCGGTCGAGGGTAAAATCGACGGACCTCTGTTTCACATGTGGGGCGGCGATGTGCGCGCCGCCTTCGGCGGGCAGTGGCGTCACGATACGCTGATTTACGGCATCAACTCCGGCATACCGGGCGGCGCCGATCTCATTCTTCGGCAGAACTTGAGCCGCACTTCCGAATCGGGATACGTCGAAGTGCTGCTGCCTTTCTTCGGCCCGGACAATGCGAGACCGGGTTTGCAGAAGCTGGAACTCGATGTGGCGGGGCGCTACGAAAATTACAGCGATTTCGGCAGCACCACGCACCCGAAGATCGGACTCAACTGGACTCCGCTGGACGGATTGACGGCGCACGCCAGTTATGGCACCTCATTCCGGGCGCCGTTGCTGTCCGAATTGGTCGGACCGCTCAAAGGTGTGTTCGTGCAGACCTACTCCGACCCCCTCTCGGCCACCGGTACTTCCGTGGGCTACACCTTGGGCGGCGGCAACCTGAACTTGCAGCCCGAGACGGCCACAACCTACTCCTTAGGGCTGGATTATCAGCCGAACAAGCAGCTGCACCTTAACCTCAATTACTACAACATCAATTACAAGAATCAAATCTCCAGCTACCTGAGTGATCTGACCATTCTGCAACAGGAAGCCAAGCTGGGAGCATTGATCACCCGGTGCCCGTCGGCCGATTGCACGTCGCTGATCAATCAGTACGTAGTGCCCGGACCCGTGTTCGGGCCGATCCTGGCCAATCCGAGCGTGTTCGTGAACGGCACTGAACTGAATCTCGGAACCACCAAGACGCAAGGGCTCGATTTTCTCGCGAACTATTCCATCCCGACGGATGCGGGAACCTTCTCGGCCGGTCTGGCAGGCACCTATACATTCCAGTACGACGTCGCCTATACGCCCGGCGGTCCCAGTTTCGACGAGCTCAACAACATTGGATTCCCACTGCGCCTGCGCCTGCGCGGCAACGCCGGATGGGCCATCGGCCCGCTGTCGGCGCTCGTGTTCCTGAATTACGAGAACCCTTACACCAATACCGAAGTCACGCCGAACGCATCGATCAGCAGCTTCACGACGGTTGATTTGAATCTGTTGTTCGAATTGGGCAAGGCAACTGACGCGGCCTGGGCCAGGAATTTGAACTTCACGTTCCACGTCGACAATATTTTTGATAGGGATCCTCCCTATGTGAACATCCCGATCAGCCCGAACGGCGGCGGCGGCTTTGATCCGAATGTCGCGAGCGCGCTGGGCCGCCTCATATCGGTGCAAATCGCCAAGAAATTCTAGGGGTTGCCAGGCGCGTGGCGAGTGCCACGCGCTTTTCTCATCAACGCTCGCGCTTTTGGGTCCGCGAATTTGTTGGCCGCGGGCGGTGTGTGGCAATCTAGGGGTAGAACAGCGATCTGACATAACCCAAGGGAATCATGAAGGGCGCTAAAAGTCGTCGTGCAGGGGGCGGGCGCGCCAAGACCCGAGCCAAGATAATCAAAGCGCCGTCGCAGCCGTTGAGCGTGGGATTGCTACCCAACCTGCTGGGTTACAACGTCCGTCGCGCGGAGATCGCGTTGTGGCGCGACTTCAGCCGGACGGTGGGCGAGGGGGAAGTGAGGCCTGCGCTCTTTAGTTTGATGATTCTTGTTGAAGCCAATCCAGGCGTGGCGCAGATCGACATCGCCAATCAGCTGGACATCGACAAGGCCACCATCGTCGGCCTCGTGCAAGGACTGCAGCGACGGCAATGCGTCGTGTGCCGCCAGTCATCGGTTGATCGGCGCCGTCAGGGCATTTATCTTACCGCCCGAGGACAGACCGAACTCAACAAGTTGCGCCAGGAAATGCTGGAGCACGAGACGCGCTTCACGCGGCTGTTTTCAGCGCACGAGCTCGCGCAGCTGTTTACCCTGCTTCGCCGGATCCACCCTTGAATCGACCGCCCCTCTCTCAACCCGCTTCCCAAAACTCGCGGGCCTGCGCCCCGTAATCCTCGACGATGCGGCTCTTTACATCGAACGCCATGTTCGGGCGCGATCGCAGTGAATACGCCGGCCAATGCGGCAGTTTGGAATTGTTGGGATTGCCGGTACGCGCAAACGCGACCCACGCCGAGCTCATTTGATCCGCAACCGCCTGGGCATGCGGGGCCGCGCCGATGACCGGCGAGGCACGAGGGTTGTCGAAGGCGAGGGCGACATCGGTGCCGTGCGGCGTGCGCAGTTCGGCGTTGATGTCCCAATCGAGAACATAGACATAGGCAGGCGCGGCGTGCTGTTTGAACTTGAGCTCCGCGACCTGATTGGCGGCCTGGCGCATCCAGTAGTCGGTGACCATATCGACCAATAGATAGGAAGGAGAGTCGGCAGGATGCAGTTTCTTGTACAGGTCGACGGCCTGCTGCGCTCGTGCTCCGGCCAGAGGCCGCATACGCTCGACCACCTCGCTCTCCGAGAACTGGCCCCATTGCGGAAATGGTCCCACGAACAACACCGCTTCATCCTTGGTGGAGCCGACCATGAATGGCACGTGCGCCGATTCCGGTGCGGCGGCAATATCGAAAGGGTGATGAGTGAGCACCACGTCGTCGATGAGCGGGATCATTCCCATGGGGCCAAACCCCAGGACCCGAGGCACGACTTTCACCTCGGCTGCGTTGGCGGCCGCGGACAGTTTTTGCGCATCCATTCTTTGCAATTCGCCGATCTGATTGGACGATAGATCGAGGTCCTTGAGCAGCTGCCGGGCGATTGCGGTTCCGCGCGTCTTGTCCGCGATCTGCAAGCATGGACCGCTCTGCATGATGGCCTTGTGAAAGAGTCCCTTGGCGCCGGGCATGGCGCAAACGACGCTGACTTTGCCAGCCCCGCCGGACTCGCCGAAAATCGTGACGTTCGAAGGATCGCCGCCAAAATTGGCGATGTTCTCGTGCACCCAGTGCAGCGCGGCGACTATATCAAGCATTCCGACGTTTCCGGATTGCGCGAACGCCTCGCCTGCAATACCGCCGAGGTAGAGGTGGCCAAAGACATTCAGGCGATGATTTATCGTCACGACGACGACATCACCCCGCATTGCCAGATGCGTTCCATCGTAGGCCGGACCGGATCCCGAGCCCACCGCAAATCCGCCGCCGTGCAGCCACACCATGACCGCGCGCTTGGACGAATCGGCTGCCGAAGTCCATACGTTGAGTACCAGACAGTCTTCCGACATCGCCGGTTCCGGATTGGGACGGGCAAACAAAGCAGCCAACTGGCGCTGCATCGAGGATGGCGGAGCCGCTGTCGTGCCCGCCCCCTTTTTAGCGAAGGGCGTCAGTCCCAAGGGAACCTGCGGGCAACTGTCGCCGTAAGCCTTGGCGTCGCGTACTCCGCTCCAGGGAGCCGGCGGCCCGGGCGGCATAAAACGCGCCGCGCCGGCCGTCGATGCCCCATATGGGATGCCGAGAAACTTCAATACCCCGTCCTGTGCGGATCCTTGCACTGATCCAGTCCCGGTCTTGACCACCGGCGAGGCCTGCGTTGCGGAATCCGCGCGGGCCCTCCCGATTCGCATAGCAAATGCGGCGCTGATCCCCGCACCGGCAATAGTCAGAGTTGCTGTTCTTCGAGTTATCACTGCGTAGCTCCCCGGAATTGCCGCCCGCCGTTCGCATAATTCTAGGATATATTGGTTGATAATACTAACGATTTGTCGATTTCGTGGCCGGCATCCCTGCGGGGGTGCAAAACTGACATATTTTGCGCAGAAAACTGCCGGAACGCGTCTCCCCGACTCCCGCAGCCTCCGGTAAATTCGTTGGCATTGCAAACGAATTGACCTTGAGGCAAGATTCGTCACTGGCATAAAGAAGAATAATTTTCAACGGCATATCGTCATTGGGGGAAGCGCGGCGCGTTCCTGAAGTGCTTGCAGCAGTTATCCGGCCATGGCAGCCCTCGACTTCATATTCACAGGCGATCTGGTTTTGGATGAGCCGCGACCGGATCATTGGCTGAGCGGCATTGCGCCTGCGACGTTGGGCGCGGATATCACCATCGGTCACCTCGAAGTCCCGCACACCAGGCGCTGCGCCGAATTGCGAACCGACGTGCCGGCTCCGGGCGCCGAACCGGCTCATCTCGCAGCGCTTAAGCGCGCGGGCTTCGATGCCGTCACGCTGGCCGGAAATCACATAGCCGACTGCGGTGCGCCGGGAATCGCGGATACGCGCGCGGAACTGGCGCGATTGGGAATCGAGTGTTGCGGCGCCGGTGCCGACCTTGAGTCGGCGCGGCAGCCCGCACTCCTGAAGTGCGCGGAGCGACGCCTTGCGCTGCTGAGCTACAACTGCGTGGGACCTGAGGCAGGCTGGGCATCGCGCACTCGCGCCGGCTGCGCCTACGTGCGCATCGACTCATCAGATGGCGGCGCGATCTCGCCAACGGCGCCTTTGCAAAGTGCGGACCCTGGGTCCCTGTCGCAGATGCAAGGCGACATCGCCGCTGCCGCGCGCGACAATGATTTCGTCATCGTCGCCTTGCACAAGGGATTGGTCCACACGCCGGCGCGCCTGGCCCCCTATGAGAGGCCGGTGGCGCAAGCGGCGATCGATGCGGGTGCGCATGTGGTGATCAGTCATCACGCGCACTTGATTCGCGGCATGGAGTTCTATCGCGGCAGGCCGATTTTTCACGGACTCGGTAATGGCTGCGTCGTGACGCGCGCTCTCAACGCGGGCCAGGATGATCCAGCGCGTGCGGCATGGGTGCAACGTCGCAGGCAATTGTTCGGTTTCGAGCCGGATCCGCAATACTGGCTGGCGCCGTTTCACCCGGAAGCGGTCAACGCCATATTGGGCCGGCTCAAATGGCATGAAGACGGTCAAATTGAAGCGGGTTTCGTGCCCGTGCACGTCGAAGCGCCGGGCCGTCCTGTTGTCGCTCAACCGGCGGAGGCGGCCGCAGTGACTGCGTACATGGGCAGGATAACCACGGATGCCGGTCTGAAACCGCTCATGTTTACCGCGCGTGCTGATATGGTCGTGGCAGCATGAGCGAGGACTCACAACAGGATTCGGAGGTCGGGAACGCCGGCGGCATTCAAGCAGGACTGTTTTATATCGGCGCCGCCGGGCTTCTGATCGCCATTGCTGCGGACGCATTGGCGGTGCTCGGCCGCCACATCGGCATTCCCCTTCTCGGTTCGATCGAAATAATGCAGGCCGCGATACTGTTGGCCTCATCCGCGGCCATCGTGCTGGCCACGGCTGCCAAGAGGCACGCGGTCGTGCATCTGTTGATCGATCGACTGTCACCTTCCGCTCGAATCGCGATGGAACGCCTGCACGCCCTGCTAAGCGCCGTATTCTTCATTGCACTTGCCGTCGGCAGCATCTGGATCGCATTCGATTTGCGCGATGGGCACGAGCAAAGCGAGCTGCTGCACATACCGTACGCGCCTTTGCGAATCGTCAGCATCGCGGCGGTTCTCGCGGTGGCGGCGATCTATCTATTCCGGGTTTTCGAGCGGCGGGCCGCGCGTTGATCGGTTCGCCCCTGGTTGGATTTCTGGGAGTGGCGGCGCTGCTCATCGTCCTGACGGCCGGCGTTCCCATCGGCGTGGCCCTGGGGTTGGTCGGCATGGCCGGTATGACCTTGTTGTTGGGTCTCGAGCCGGCGCTTATCAAGTCCAGCGTAATTCTGTTCGACACCCTGTCGCGCTACGAGCTCGGCGTGCTGCCCTTGTTCCTGTTGATGGCCCACCTATGTTTTGCCGCCGATGCGAGCCGCGATTTCTTCGACGCCGCTGCTCGCCTGATCGGACATCGGCGCGGCGGATTGGCGCTTGCGTCGATCGGCGGTTGCGCTGGATTCGGCACCATCAGCGGGTCCAGTTTGGCCACGGCGGCCACCATCGGTCTGGTGGCGCTGCCGGAAATGCGCAAGCGCGGCTACTCCGATGAACTGGCGACGGGCGCCGTCGCCGCAGGCGGCACTTTGGGGCAGTTGGTACCGCCGTCGGGAGCGCTGATTGTGTTCGGAATCATCGCTGAACAGTCGATCGGCCGCTTGTTCACGGCCGCCATTGTGCCGGCAATCACCCAGGTAGCCTTGTATTGCCTCGTGATCGTCGTCCTGTGCCACTTTAAACCCAACATTGCGCCCGCCACGGTACGGGCCACCTGGTCAGAGCGGCGCTCCGCCTTGCTGCGCATCGTCGATATCGGATGCCTGGTGTTGCTGGTCATCGGCGGAATCGCGCTCGGCTGGTTTACGCCGCCGGAGGCCGGATCAGTGGGAGCGCTCGGTGCACTCGTGCTCTGCGCCTGGCGCAAGCGCCTGAATTGGACCAGCCTGGGCCGCGCAATTCGCCAGACCTTGCGCACCAGCGGCATGATTTATGTGGTCATCGTCGGCGCGCTGATCTTTTCGGTGTTCATCAGCCTCACCGGCATTGCCGAGCATGTGTCGTCTTTGCTCGCCGCATTCAGCGGCAGCAGAATCATTTCGTTGCTCATCATGGCAGCGTTCCTGCTGCTGCTGGGATCGGTATTGGACGGCCTGGCGCTGATGCTGCTCACCACTCCGATACTGTTGCCCATCATCCAACAAATGGGATTATCGCCAATCTGGTTCGGCATATTTTTGGTGCGCGCCATGGAGATCGGGTTTGTGCATCCGCCGATCGGGATGAATCTGTTCGTCATTCACGGGATTGCCAAGGATGTCTCCATAGGGCGGATTTTTCGCGGGGTGGTGCCTTTTCTGGCGGCCGATTTCGTGCACCTGTTGTTGCTGATTTTCGTTCCCGCGCTGGTGCTCGCCCTGCCCAAGGCGTTGGGGCAATGAGCGCGCTCGACAATCTGGTGGCGAACGGACTGCGCGAGCCGCTGGCGGCGGCGCAGGCACACGCGCGGCGCGGCGGCCGCGTAATCGGTTTTTTCGGCTCGGAAATACCCGTGGAACTCATCATCGGCGCCGGCGCGTTTCCCTTGCGTCTTCCCGGCGCGGTGCAGTCCAATACTGACGCCGCGGATTCATATCTGGAATCGAGCTTCATGCCCGAGGTGCGCTCGATCGCCGAGCAATACCTTCAAGGCACGTTCGATTTCCTGGACTCGATCATCCTGCCCCGCAGCAACGACAGCGCTCAGCGTCTTTACTATTATCTGAGCGAACTGCATACGCAGCGGCTGCGCCAGGCGCCGATTCCTTTGATCTACGATTCCGCAAAGATTCCCCGGGACTCGAGCAAGCTTCACAGCCGCGCGGCCACGCGGCGTCTGGCCGCCGAAATAGGCACGGTCGCGGATGCGCTGCCCGGCGCCATAGAAGTGCGCAATCGCCGGCGCCGGTTATTTTTCTCGGCCGCCAAATTACGCCGCGGCGGCGAGGCGCCCAGCGGCGCTCAGTTGGATCGGATATTCCGCGCCGCGGATCGGTGCGGCCCCGACGCATTCGACACCGCTCTGAGCGAATGGCTGCCGACCGCCGAGCGCGCAAAACCCAAGGCGCGTATCGTGCTCGCCGGCAGCGCGCCGCCGGATGAACGGCTGCACCGGGCAGTCGAACAAGCGGGCGGCAACATCGTGGCCGAGAGCGACGCGCATGCCTCCAGCGCGGTCAGTCAGCCCGCGATTCCCGCGGACGGGTCATTTGACGCGATTGCCGATCATTACTACGCATTGGCAAATAGCACGCGCGCCTTTGTCGATCGCGCCGCGGCGATTCAAAGCCTAGCCGCAGAGGTGGCAGCGGACGGCGTGATCATCTGGTTGGTCGAGGAAGAGGATGCGCTGATTTGGGATTTGCCGGCAGTGATGTCGGCGCTGCAAACGCGTGGCGTCGCCGCCTTGCGCTTGGTGCGGCGCCGCTGGGACGCCGGCGACGGTGCCCTGGCGGAAATCGAATCGTTCACGCGTGCTCTGGGAGGAGCAACATGAACCTGTTGGAGGGCCACCGAGTGCTCGCCTTGGAGTCGGCCGCCGACACCGCCCTGCCGCGGTTCCTGGCCTCGCTGGGTGCGACGGTGCGCGCTGTCTCGATGGCCGAGCTGGATGTGCACTTGCCCGGGGCATCATTTCTCCTGGAGTCTCTGGGACCCGCCAAACTCGCCGAACGCGGCTTCAGTCGCGAGCGGCTGCAGATCGCCGCGCCGCGTCTGATTCACGTTTCGGTCACGACATTTGGGGCGGATGCTCCGCGCGCAAACTGGCTGGGCAATGAGTTGATTGCATCGGCCATGAGCGGTGTATTGCGGCTCACGGGTTCGCCCGATCGCGCGCCGGTGAAGGAGGCATTGGATGCCTGCGGCTTCCACGCAGACATGGTCGCCGCCGCCGGGGCCTTGGCGGCTCATTACGAGCGCAATGTTGTGGGAGAAGGACAACTCGTGGATGTGTCGGTCCAAGAGGTGGCATTCTCGCGATTGTTCAACAGCGTATTGGCGTGGCAATTCGATCGGCGCAAATTGTCGCGGGTCGGCGGTGCCCTCAACTATGGAATTGCCACGGTGCGCTGCATCTGGCCGCTCGCCGACGGCTGGTGCTTTCACACCTTGATGACGGGTAGATTTGGCGCGCCGGCCAATCGCGCGCTCAGCGACTGGATGGACGAGGAGGGCGCGCCCAATCCCCTGCAGGGGGTCGATTGGTTGTCCTACAACCGGTCCACGCTCGAACTGGCCACCCGCGCTGTTTGGGAAGATGCGATCAGCGCTTTTTTCCGGACGCGAACCAAAAAGGACATCGCGGGGGAGGGCCAGCGTCGCGGCATCAACGCCACCGTGATTGCAGAGCCCGCCGACGTGCTGGCCGACACGCACCTGGCGGCTCGGGAGTTCTGGACAATTTCGCAAGACCGCAGCCGGGTACCACGGCGCTTTGTATCCGTCCTCTCCAATGCCGGTCTGATCGATCCGGCATCCTCGAAAGCGCCCGCGGCGAGCGGCGTTTCGCGGCCAGGCCCCCTGGCGGGTGTTCGGGTTCTCGATTTTTCGTGGGCTTTGGTCGGCTCGATTACGACAAAGACACTGGGTGATCTGGGGGCGGACGTCATCAAGGTCGAAAGCCGCACGCGCGCTTGTCTGACGCGTCTCGACGTTCAAGTCAGTGTTTCCAAGCCCGGCAACTTCGACGACAAGCCCTGGTTTGCGCACTTGAATTCATCGAAGCGCAGCCTCGCGCTCGATATGAAACGCAGCGAAAGCCGGGAGGTGCTGGATCCCTTGATTCGTTGGGCAGACGTGGTTGTGGAGAATTTTTCGCCGGGGACCATGCACAAGCTGGGTCTTGATTATGAAACGCTGGCCCGGGCGAATCCTGCACTGATCATGGTGTCGGGCAGCGTCTACGGCCAAACCGGACCGCTGGCGCAAAGTTGGGGAGTGGACGGCACCGGAGCGGCCTTATCGGGGCGAACCTATCTCACCGGTTGGCCGGACCGGGATCCGGTCATCCCCGGCGCGGTTCCCTATGGCGACGTCATCGTCCCTTATGTCATGGCCGGCGCGGTTTGCGCTGCGCTCCAGCGGCGGCGTGAAGGCGGCGGGGGCGCGCATATCGATGCATCCATGTACGAGATCTGCGTCCAACAAATGCGCGACGCCATCCTGCAGGTGCAGGCCGGGGACGCTCCGAAGCGCTGCGGGAATCGCGATTCGAGAATTTTTCACCAAGGAGTATATGCGGTGAAAGGCGAGGATCAATGGATCGCCATTGCCTTGCCGGGCGCCGTCGATTGGCAGCGATTGAGAGAGTTCGCCAACCTTCCAGATGCATCGGACGTCGATGCGCGCGATGCGGCCATCGAAGCATGGAGCAGCCCTCAGGAAGGCAATGCCCTGATGGTTGCCTTGCAGCGCGCGGGATTCGCGGCCGGCGTCGTTCAGGACATAGAAGATCTATTGGAACGGGATCCGCAGTTGGCAGCCCGGCGCAGCCTCGTGCCGTTGCAGCATGCAGTGCTGGGTACCTTTGGACATCTGCGAACGCCCCTGACGTTGTCCCGTACCCACTTGCAACCCTTTAGAGCTCCGGGTATCGGCGAACATTCTCTGGTCATTTCGCGCGAAATCTGCGGGCTCGAACCGGCGCGTATTGCACAGCTTCAATCCCTGGGAGTATTCCAATGAGCGCCGCCGACGCATCCCGCAGCCGCAAGGACTTGCAATGCACGGCTGCGGCGTTGGCGCATCAGCGGCAATTCGCGGCCGAACTCAAACGCCGGGTGGTGGAGAACGGCGATCCGTTCGTGGTCGCGCAGGCCGACACGCCGCACGAGTTGTTTCATGCCATGGACATTCCGCTGATCACCAACCAATGGTGGTCGGCCTACATCTCGGCGAAGCAGCTCTCGGCGCGCTACTTCGAGGTTCTTGAGGAACAGGGCTATCCGGGCAACGGCTGCCGGTATTGTTCCCTGGGGCTCGCCTGCACGCTCGCCAATGATCCGGCCACCGCGCCGTGGGGCGGCTTGCCGAAACCCATCGCCTTGGTGGCCCGATTGACCTGCGACTGCATACAGCATGTCTTTGGCCGTTGGGCGAGTGCGCTTGGAACGGAGTTCTTTCCGCTCGAGGCGCCGGCCTGGACTCACAAGGATGCGGCGTGGTTCGAGAAATCGAACGATCGTTGGGAGGAGGTATACCAGATCGATCGCATCGAGCTGCTCGTCTCGGAAATGCGCGACTTGATCGAACTGTTGGAAAAGAAAACGGGTCGTTCCTTCAGCGAACAGAAACTCAATATGTTGATGGAGAAGATCAATGAGCAGGAGGGGTATATCGCGGAGGCCGCGAGGTTGATCGGAGACGCCAGACCCTGTCCTGTTTCGATCGTCGATCAGATGCCCAACACCATGATTCCGCAGTGGCATCGAGGCTCCGATTGGGCGGTTGCGCATGCCCGGCGCTTTCGCGACGAAGTCCGCGAGCGGGTCGAAGCGAAGATTGGTGTCAGCGCCAATGAGCGAATTCGTCTCATGTGGATCGGGGCGGGTCTATGGCACGACGCCTCGTTTTACAATGCGCTGGAGGAGCGGCTCGGCGCCGTTTTTGTCTGGTCCATGTACATGCCGTTCGCCGGCCCGCAGTACATCCGCGCCCTGCACGGCAAACCATTGCATGCATTGGCCAGCCGAATTTGTTCCATGAACGAAGTGCTGCACTTGCCGCCGTGGATGAACGGCTGGATGGTCAGCGAAGCGCGGCGCTGCGCAATCGACGCAGCCGTGATCTTGGTACCCCCCGATAGCCGGCTCTCGCAAAGCGGCACCAAGTTGACCCGCCTGTCACTCGAGCAGGCAGGTGTGCCGACCCTGGCACTGAACGCCGATATGGTCGATTCCAAGGGATGGAGCCATGAGGACATGGTGAATCACGTTTCCGATTTCTTGAAAAAGGCGGGACTGGCGTGAAGCGGTCCGGCATTTTCTTGTGTTGTGCGCTTCTGCTGCTCGCCGGCGGTCAGCCGGGTGCGGCCACCGTGCTCACTTACGCCACGCCCTATGGACCCAACCACACCTTCAGCCGCGCCGACAAAACTTGGATGGCGTGGGTGGAGCAGACATCCGCGGGCTCCCTTTCGATCCGGCCGATATGGTCAGGTGGACTGATCTCCTCGGATCAATCGTTGATCGAATTGCGCCATGGTGTCGCGGATATTGGTCTGATCACGCCGATTTATGCGCACGGCGGAACGCACTTGCTGCGCGTGCAGACAGGGTTCTATGGAGGCGCAAAGACCTTCGAGCAGCAGGTGGACATGTACCGGTGTCTCGCCGCCGACTCGCCTCAATATGCCCGGGAGCTTCAGGGCCTGAAAATTCTGGCCATTCAAGGAGGCACGTTGCCCGGTCTATTGAGCCGCACCCGCGAGGTACACACCCTCGATGATCTGAAAGGGATGCGCATTCGTGTTCCGACCGAGTTGCTCAACGTGATGCGCGATCTCGGCGCAGATCCTGTCACCATGCCCATGGGGGAGGTGTATTCGAGCTTGGCGAAAGGCGTGCTCGATGCGGTCGTGGCGCCCGCCGATACCCTGCGGTCGCTGCATTTTGGCGAAGTCGCCAAGTACTACACGGAGCTCGAAGTGCCGCGTGGGGCATACCCCGCGCGCGCGATGCCGGTGCGCCGATGGAACGCCCTGACGCCGCAGCAGCAGCAGGTGCTCGAAGCCTCGATACCCATCTGGGAGGCGGCCCTGTCCCAGGAGACGCGCGCCGCGGTTCGAACGGGCGAGGCGGAAGGGCGAACGCAACAAGTGCGGTTCATCCCCGTGGCCGCGGAGGTTCAAAGGCGTTTCGACGCGCTCTACGAGGAGGACGCATTGCGCGACGCGCAATCCTTGAGCCGGCTCGGCATCGATGCGGTCCCGATATTTCGCGACGCGCGGCAAATCGCAAGCACATTACAAGAGACGGGTATCGTGACCTGCGCCAGGAGGGCCCATGCAGCCACTTGAGGGCATTCGCATTGCGGATTTCACCCATATCATGGCCGGCCCCTATGCCACGCATCTGTTGCGGCTACTGGGCGCTGAGGTCATCAAAGTCGAATCGCCCGGCCGCGGCGATGCCATGCGCAACTACGGCAGCAACCGCGCCTACGATGGCATGGCGCCCGCCTTTATCGCGGTCAACGCCGGAAAGAAATCGTTGTCCCTGGATTTGAAGCATGCGGCCTCGGTCGAGGCCGCGCGCAGACTCATTGCCCGTTCCGATGTGGTGGTCGAGAATTTTCGTCCAGGCGTGATGGCGCGCCTCGGCTTGGGATATGCGGCGGCCAAAGCCCTGAAGGCTGACATTGTGTACTGCTCGGTATCCGGCTACGGGCAGTCCGGGCCGCTGCGCGACTGGCCGGCCATCGACAATATCGTGCAGGCCACCAGCGGCATGATGTCGTTGGGAGGGGAACCGGGCGATCCACCCATGCGCGTGGGGTTTCCCGTCGTCGACACTTTGACCGGACAAACGGCCGCTTTCGCCATCCTCGCCGCGCTTCTCAAGCGACAGCGCAGCGGCCAAGGTGAATACATCGATGTGGCCATGATGGACGCGAGCCTTGCTTTCATGGCTTCCGCAGTGGTGCCCTTCCTGGTGACCGGCCAGCCGATGGAGCGCACGGGCAATACGGGCTACAGCGGCCAGCCGACTGCCGCGTTATTCGAAGCGGCCGATGGAAATCTCATTTCATTGGGAGTGGTGCAACAGAGCCAGTTTGAATCGTTGGCGCGACTGCTGGGGCGTGAGGAATGGCTCATCGATCCTCGTTTCACCACGCCGGATCTTCGCCGCGCCAATGCATCCGCGCTGCAAGCCTCGCTGTCCGACGTCCTGCGTCAGCGACCGGCCGCGGTCTGGGAACAACTCCTGAGTTCGGCCGGCGTTCCCTGCGGCATGGTGCGGGATGTTGCGCAGGCATCCGCCCTGCCGCATCTTGAACGGCGAGGGATCAAGATTCCCTTGAAGGTCCCCGGACTGCCGGCCGGCAACGAGGTTGAAATCCTCAATGCCGGTTTCCTGTTCGAGAACGACGGCCCTAACTTGAGCGACCCGCCGCCGTTGCAGGGTCAGCACACCGAAGAATTGTTGCGCTGGCTTGGGTTCGATGCAGGCCAACGGGCTGAGATATTGCAGCACTCATAGGGCTTCGCCAGGAGATCACATGCACCGCCCATTTCAAAGTGTCAGTCTAGCCTCGTTGTGCGTTCTTTGCGCCATGGCCAACGGCAGCGCGGCGGCCGACGCGCCCGCAAAAGAATCGGCTTTCGGCATCTACGAAGGTTATTCGGCCGCCATCTATCCCGATCAGGTCAAGACCTCCTTTTACCTGCCGATGCGTGATGGGGTCCGGTTGGCGGTGGATTTATATCGGCCCGCGGCTGGCAGTCAACCCGCCGAGGGAAGATTTCCCGTGGTTTGGCATCACACCCTGGATAGAAGGGCGGTCTCACAGCCCAGCGCCAGTGCCGCCTTTGCCATTCCGGAATTGACGAAGTACGGCTATGTCGTCGCGCTCGTGGAGCGCCGCGGAATGGCCGCATCGTTCGGCGTTCGCCGCGGCTACAACGATCGCATTGAGGCGCAGGATGCGTACGAGATCAACGAGTGGCTGGCGCACCAGTCCTGGTCTGACGGCAAGGTTGGCATCATCGGGTGTTCGAATACCGGGGCGGCCGCCATGCATGCCATCACCGTGCGGCCGCCGCACTTGCTGGCGGCGTTCGTCGGCTGTTTTGCCTGGGACACCTACGATTGGACGCTGCGCGGCGGCATATTCGCCCAGTGGGGCACAGGGGTCCAGCGCACCGTCGAAGAGGATTTGAAATCCAAACCGGTGGACGGCGATGAAGCGAAGGTGCTGCTGCTGCAAGCGGCACAGGAACACCAAATGAGCACGAATCTGGCTGCGATGTGGCGCGGCATTCCCTATCGCAACGATTTGAGTCCGCTGACCTTGAGCCGATTCTGGAGCGAGGGCAGCATTGCCGCGTATGCCGATCAAATGCGTCAGTCCGGCGTGGCGCTCTATATTACAGGCGGCTGGCGCGACGATTTACGCAAGGACGGCTTCGTGACCTTCAACAATTGGTCGCCGGACAGGCGTCATATCGTCATCGGACCCTGGATCCATTGCCGCAATGAGGGCTTCGATCTATTCGCTGAAATGCACCGCTTTTTTGACTACTACTTGAAGGGGGTCGCGAACGGCTTTGACGGGGATGCCCCCATCCACTACTTCACCGTCAATGCGCCGGCCGGACACGAGTGGCAGACGGCATCGACCTGGCCGCTTTCCCAGGCGGCAGTCACATCATTTCACCTGGTAGACAAATCGCGGCTGACGGCGGCGATGGTCGGAGGCCCAACCCATTTTCATATTCAATACGACGTGCAATGTGCGCCTGCCTTCGAGAAGGCCTTGCAGTCGGGTCCATTCGCCCAACCTTGTCCCGTGGAGCAGGCCGCCGCGCACTTTCTCTCCGCAGTCCTGAAGAAGGACACGCAGGTCACCGGGCATCCGATCGCGGATCTGACGATTTCCGCGGACGCCGCGGAAGCGAACGTATTCGTGTATTTGGAGGATGTCGCTCCGGATGGCAGCGTGACATCGGTGACCGACGGTCGCCAACGCGCGTCGCTGCGAAAAGTCGTCGATGCCCCGTGGAACACCATGGGTCTGCCTTGGCGGCGCAGCAATCGCGAGGATGTTCAGCCGCTGGTTCCGGGCGTCCCGGTGCGCCTGCAATTCGATTTGCTGCCGGTTTCCTATATCTTCAAAGCCGGCCACCGCATGAGAGTGAGCATTGCCGGGGCGGATTATCGGGAACGAGATCGCGACACCGCAAACACGGCGCACGACATGACAATCTACAATTCCAAGGATGCCCCATCGGTCATCGAGTTGCCGATCCTGCCGGCGAGCTGACTCCGGCAAAGCGCGGCGCTAGGCGGGCCTCTCAAAGGGCAGTCCGACGTAGTTCTCGGCGAGACTGGTCAGTGCCGCGGTGGATCCGCTCAAATAATCGAGTTCAGCCAATTGCATGCGATGGTTGAAGGCATCGTCCGAGAATTTGTGCATGATGGAAGTGAACCACCATGAGAAGCGGACCGCCTTCCAGATACGGCGCAGACAGAGAGCCGAATATTGGTCCAGAAGCGCAGCGCCCGCGGACCGTGTCCCGCCGTAGTGTTCGACGAATCCTTGATGCAGCACGCGTACATCGGCGGCCGCAAGATTCAATCCCTTGGCGCCGGTCGGGGGTACGATATGGGCCGCATCGCCCACCAAAAACAAGCTTCCCGAAGCGCATGGGTTCAACCACGAAGCTGCGCAGGGGTGCGATGCTCTTTTCGATGGAGGGACCCGTGATCAGGCTTTCGGCGATGCGCGTGGGCAGGCGTCTGCGCAGTTCGTCCCAGAAGCGCGCATCCGGCCACGCTTCCACCTTCTCGTCGGCCGCGCATTGCACGTAGTAGCGGCTTCGTGTGAGAGATCGCATGCTGCAGAGCGCGAAACCGCGCTCGTGATTCGAGTAGATCAATTCGTGATCGACCGGGGGTACATCGGCCAGGATGCCCAGCCAGCCGAAAGGGTAGATGCGTTCAAATGATTGGATGGCTTCGCGCGGAATGCTCTGCCGGCACACGCCATGATAGCCATCGCATCCTGCGATGAAATCGCAGGTGAGTTCCTCGTTCCGATCCGCGCGTCGATAGCGCACGGTGGGGTTCACGCGATCGAAGCCTTCGATCGAAACGTCGGTCGCTTCGAAAATCAGATTGGCGCCGGCGGCGGTCAACCCACCGATCAGATCCTTGGTGACTTCGGTTTGCCCGTAAACCGAGACGCTGCTGCCGGTCAGGGCCTTCAGCTCCACTCTGACGCTGCGTCCGGCGAAGGCCAGCGCCACGCCATCATGAACAAGGCGATCCTTGAGCATGCGCTCGCCGGCCTTTGCCTGCACCAGTAAGTCGACGGTGCCCTGCTCGAGAACGCCGGCGCGAATGCGGCCTTCCACATACTCGCGGCTCTGGCGCTCCAATACGACATTGTCGATGCCGCTCAAGGACAGGAGCCGCGACAGCAATAGTCCCGAAGGGCCGGCGCCGATGATTGCCACCTGAGTACGCGACATCCAGGAAGCGTAACAGCGTCAATTTTCCAAGAAGCGTACGATTTCGATGGCGGTGGGTACTTATCCGCCACCATGCAGCCGGCGAAATTCATGCGGCGATACGCCGCTATGCCGGCGGAAGAAGCGCGAGAAATAGGCGGAGTCTTTGAACCCCAACGCGCCGGCAATGCCGCTCACGGAATCGGGTGCATGGATGAGCCGCCGACGCGCTTCCAAGGCCAATCTTTGCTGCAACAGATCGAAGCCCGTGCAACCCGTCAAACGGCGGCACAATCGATTGAGGCTGGTCTCGGACAGACCCAACTGCCGGGCAAATCGCTCGATCGGCCAATGCTGCGCGTAGCGATCCTCGATGAGCTGGCGAAAGCGGCGCAGCCTCTCGAAATCGGTTCCGCAGCAGGCCTCGGCGGCGCTCGTGTGCTTGACGGCGGTGGCTACCGTGTGAAGAACGCAGCACGCCAGCCAACTACCGACAGGTTCGGACACGGTCTCCGAATGTCTGAGTTCAACACTCAAGCATTCGAGCAGTTGCGCGGCGCGATCGACAAGCCTCTGATTGGCGCTCAGGTCGATCGCGCGCGGCACGGAAAAGAGTTCCTCGATGGGCGCCTGGTGCGCAGTCGACGCGAACGAGGTCAAGCGTGCCAGGTTCACAGTGAGCACAAATCCGCGGGTCTCGGCGCGAAAGCGAAAGCCATGAATGGTCCCGGCGGGAATGACGATCAAGGCGGGCGCTTCGTATTGGCTGCGCAACTCCTCCAGCACCACGCTCGCCGGGCCGGCGGTCACCAATACACATTGGCACAGTTCGGTATGCCGATGCGTGCCGATCTGCCAAAGATACTTCCGGCTGCGCGATTGAATGTCTTCCAGATGCACGGGTTCAACGGTTCCGGCCGCCGCGCCGCGCTCGCCGTACAGGGCAAAACTGGGAATCTTCGGATGGACAGATCGCAATACAGGGCCTCCTTGAAAAGCGCTTCCCTGCATGGCGGCACGAAGAGAGCGTCAAACCAGCATAACCGCCAACTCGCGAGGGCGGCAACTCGTCATGCGGCCGGAAGGGATTGCTTGCGGATCAGGTTGTATAGCGCCTGCGCGGCGTGCCTGATCGTGAGTGGACCGACGGAAGCGCTGACACTGCAGCTGCTGGAATGGCTGTCCGAGCGTCCTCGCACCTACACGGAAGTGCTCGAAGCCTGGCGCACATCCTGCCCGAGGTTGTCGATTTGGGAAGATGCGTGCATTGATGGATTGGTCGACTCCAATGCCTGCGGGGGGGGCTGTGGCGGTCAGCACCAAGGGCCGTCAATTGTTGCGCAAGGCGGGAAAGTGAAGTTTGCCGGCGTCACGAATCCTCGATGATCATCTGCGCCCCTTTTTCAGCGATCATCGCGGTGGGAGTATTGGTATTGCCCGACGTGATCGTCGGCATGATGGAGGCATCCACCACCCGTAGCGCAGTAACCCCGTGAACGCGGAGACGCACATCGACCACTGAGTCCGGGTCCGAGGCAGGTCCCATCTTGGCCGTTCCAACAGGATGGAAGATCGTGGTACCGATGTCCCCGGCGGCCTTGGCGAGGGAAGGCGTATCGTCTCCAAATTGGGGACCGGGCAGGTATTCCCGCGGCGAAAAACCTGCGACGGCCGGCTGGGCCATGATGCGCCGGGTTGCGCGAATGGCATCCGCGGCGACGGCACGGTCTTGATCGCTCGCCAGATAATTCGGCGCGATCATCGGCGCAACCCGCGGATCGGGGGACTTGATGCGCACCGACCCTCGTGACGTCGGGCGCAGATTGCAGGCACTCAGTGTTATCGCCGCAAAGCGATGCAGGGGATCGCCGAATTTATCCAACGACAGCGGCTGCACATGAAATTGGATATTCGCCCGGGTCTGAGTCGGATCCGAGCGCATGAATATGCCGAGCTGCGAAGGCGCCATGGTCATGGGTCCGCGACGGCGCAGCACATAGTCGATCCCCATGCCCGCTCGCCCCAATAGCGAGTGATACGCGTGATTGAGAGTCTTCACGTTGCTCACCTGGTAAATCGCGCGTTGCTGCAGGTGATCTTGCAGGTTCGATCCCACGCCGCGCCGCTCCACCAAAGTTTTGATGCCTTGCGGCGCCAGCCACTCGTTCCGGCCGATGCCTGACAAGCTCAGGAGCTGCGGCGATCCGATCGCTCCGGCGCACAGCAGCACCTCGCCGCGGCTGCGGGCCTCGATCGTTTCGCCGGCGCGCGTGAACCTGACGCCGCAGGCGCGACCTTCCTCGATGAGCAAGCTCTCTACCAGTACCTGCATCTCCAGCCTGAGGTTTTCGCGGCTAAGCACCGGCTTCAAGAATCCCCTGGCGGCGGACCAGCGCCGGCCCCGCCTCTGATTGACGTGGAAGTAGGAAACACCCTCGTTGTCACCGCAGTTGAAGTCATCGATCGCTGGCACTCCAGCCTGAACCGCGGCGTCGCGCACCGCGTCCAGCACGCGCCAGGTCACGCGCGGCGCTTCGACGCGATACTCGCCGGCCGACCCGTGATGCTCGCTCTCTCCCAGGAAGTGGTTTTCGAGCCGCGTGAAGACCGGCAACACATCGCTCCAGCCCCAGCCATCACAGCCGAGCGAACGCCACGTGTCGTAGTCAGCCGCCTGGCCGCGCATGCAGATCATGGCGTTGATTGCGGATGAGCCGCCGATGACCTTACCGCGTGGATATGCGAGCGCACGTCCGTTGAGGCCGGGTTCATTTTCCGTGCGAAACATCCAGTCGGATCGCGGATTGCCGATGGTAAAGAGGTAGCCGACCGGAATGTGATACCAAATCCAGTTGTCGGGGCCGCCAGCCTCGAGCAGAAGTACACGGCGCTTGGGATCGGCGGAGAGACGGTTTGCCAAAATGCAGCCCGCGGTTCCCGCCCCGACGATGATGAAATCATAGTCGCCCGGCAATCGCTTCATGGCGATGGCGGGTTGCGAACGACAGTAACGAGCTTAGGTGTGAATGCCGACCAAAATTGACGTGTCCGGGGCTTCATCACCGCCGGGATTATCGCCTACCTGTGCGCGGGCAGGTGAAATTAATTCGCCATTCCGCACACATCGTTGTCGATGTGCGGGAATGGCGTTCGAGACAAGCAACGAGACCGTTACCGCGAGTTGACGGAGGGTCCTAGCGGTTCTGCGCGAGGTTCGTCACCTCCGGCCACCGCTCGGATGCGCGGGCGATGTTGCCGGAAACATCCTTTTTCCAGTTTTTTCTCGCTTCGACATCGCTGAACATATAGAGCTTGCCGTTGACGACGGCAAACACGCGCGGATGCGCGGGCACCTTCAGTCCCTGCGAAACGCCGTAGGCATCATAGCCGCCGAACTGCGGCGCGTACTGCTCCGGGTTGCTTTCGAATGTGCGCAGGTGGCTCGGTGTGAGGAAGTAAAACGTCGAACCCTTGTAGACGTAGCTCAGTTGCTTCACCCCGGTCGCCGGATCGGGCGAAGGCGTGAAGTAGGTGAGCGGGTCGTAGCTATTGAGCGCGGCGCCTTTCTCCTCGAGAAATTCACCTGCCAGCGCGTATGTTGCCGTCAGGCTCAATAACGCGACTGAAGAAAAACGAATGATTGATCGGGTGTTCACGGTAGTCTCCTTGGCCAAAACAATGGAATCAACGCGTTCCTTGGACTGCCTCTGCCTTCGCCACGGCCGAATCGTCAACCGCGATGACGGCAAAGGGAACCAGACCTAGAACAATCGACAGAAATACTGCTGCAACATGGGTTAAGGCTTTCATTGGCATCTCCCTGATGGCGGACCTTGGGAGCACTGTAATCACGGTTCAGATACCCCGTTCGGGAGTGCGCTAAACCGTCGGATTCACGGCGCGAGTGGCAGGGGAGGGTCGCGAATGGTGCCCGGCGCGCGGCCGCCAACCGATTGGTTTTAAAGGGGGGGCAGCCGAAATCTCAAAAACCAGCACATTTGCCTGGCAATTGTGCGAGATTGCGCACGCATGAAATCGCCGCTGTTCGCAAGGCTTCAGTGAAGTCATCCTGGTTCCAGCGCTACCTGTTGCCGGGGTTGGCGTTCAAGGCTGTGGTCATCGGCGGTGGCTATGCAACCGGCCGCGAACTCGCGGAGTTTTTCCTTCCTTCAGGGCCTCGCGGCGGCCTCCTCGCCATCCTGCTGGCGATGACCATCTGGAGCGCGGTGTGCGCGGTGACTTTCTGTCTGGCCTACGCGGCTTCGAGCTGGGACTACCGGACTTTCTTTCGCAACCTGCTGGGCCGGTTTTGGGTGATTTTCGAGGCTGCCTACCTGCTGTTCATCATACTGATCCTCGCGGTGTTCGGTGCCGCCGCGGGCGCCATCGGCGCCGCGGTGCTGGGCTGGCCGCCGCTGGCGGGAACCTGTTGCCTGATCGCCTGCATCAGCCTGGTCGCAGCTTTCGGCAATGCGTCGGTGGAGCGCCTGTTCAAGTGGGTCTCTTTTTTCCTATACGGCGTGTACGCGGTATTCGTGGTGCTCTCGTTCTTCGCATTCGGCGATCGAATTGTCGCCAATTTTGCGAGCGCCGCGCCCAGCGATGGCTGGGTGCTCGGCGGATTGACCTATGCTGGCTACAACGTCGTGGGAGCGGTGATCATCCTTCCCGTGCTGCGGCATCTGCGCAGCAGCAAGGACGCGCTGGTTGCCGGAATACTCTCGGGCCCGCTGGCCATGATTCCGGCGTTGCTCTTTTTCGTTTGCATGATCGCCTACTATCCGCAGATTTCGCAGGAGCCCCTCCCTTCGGAATTCCTACTGCAGCGCCTGAATTTTCCCGCGTTCCACTATTTGTTTCAGATGATGATTTTTCTGGCGCTGCTGGAAAGCGGCACCGGCTGCGTGCACGCGATCAATGAGCGCGTTGCCGAGGCCCATCTGGCACGCAGCGGCCGCGCGCTGTCGAAGTCGGCCCGCCTGTGGATCACCGCGGCACTGCTGTTCGGCTCGATATTTCTCGCAGCGCGCTTCGGATTGGTGACGTTGATCGCGAAGGGATATCGCGGGCTGGCCTACATCTTTCTTTGCGTCTTCGTCCTGCCGGTGATGACCCTGGGATTGCGTCAGCTCTTCGCGGGCAGGCGATCCCTCAGCGCCGACGCTTCTTGATCAGCTTGACGGGCGGCCGCGCGGTATCGCTAAGTTTCGGGGGAATGGAAACCGTCACCTCTCCATGCAGCGTCAGCAACGAGTCGAGCAAACTCTCGTCCGGGCTGGAGCACACTCCGAGCACCGTCGCTTCATCGCAACCCTCGGCGGTGACGTAGGCATGACCCATGTTGCTGTCGATATAAATTGATTCGCCCACGTTGAGAACCACCGGGTCGTAGAACTCCGTTAAAACCTTGACGCCGCCCTCCAGAACGTAAATGTATTCCTCGCCGGAGTGATTGACGAGCGCGCCGAACTCCTGGGCGCTCTTGGCGCGGATGCGCGTCAATATCGGAATCATGCGCTTCTTGCGCAGCTCCGGACACAAATAGAAGTAATCGTAATTCTTGGTATTCACACGTACCGCATCGTCGGTGCGGCCGATGCTGCGGCGCGCGGTGACGGCGGATTCGACGGTGCCGGGGGGCTCGGCAAACAATTCCGAGATGCGGATATTGAGCCGTTGGCTCAACTGCACCAGCTTGTCGTAGGTCAGGGTCAACCGATCGTGCTCAACCTTGGAGAGCGTGGACACCGGTATGCTGGTGCGCTGGCTCATCTCCTTCAGCGTCCACCCGTTGCGCGATCGCAGCGAGCGCAGCAAGCCACCCAGGGTCGGATGACGGGTTTTCATGTCCATAGCAAGAATCCTGTTCGCGTAACCGATCGCCTGATTTGTCGCGCAAGCAGCATACCTGTGGTGCGTGTCAGGTCAACCGTTTGCGGTGCATACCTATGGACATAATCGCGCCGCAAGCGAATTTTCCAGGGTTTTCCTTACAGTCCTGATTGGAAACTATTATTGACAATTCTCTATCCAGGCCTATGCTGTCTCAATCGCGACAAACGTCGAAGCGACACTATTTCTTCGGTTACGGGAGATAAAAATCATGAAGCGCAAAGCCAATCTGGCAGCACTGGGTCTTGTGGGAATTGCAGCGCCTTTGTTCAGCCAGCAGAGCCTGGCGCTGGATGCAGCCTCGACCGTCCCCAACGGTTCCGATGGACTGGAAACCATCATCGTCACCGCCGAAAAGCGCGCGGAACCTCTCAAGAATGTGCCCATGAGCGTAACCGCCTTGAGCAGTGCGACATTGGACGATCTGCAGGCCAAGGATTTTCAGGACTATGCCGGCCTGGTGCCGGGCTTGTCGCTGGTGACCACTCAGCCGGGCATCACCCGACTCACACTGCGCGGTCAAAACGCCGGCGGCGACGGATCAACGGTGGCCGTCTATCTTGACGAGTCGCCGTTCGGATCGAGCAGCGCCTTGCTCAACGGCGGCGTCATCACTGGCGATTTCGACACTTGGGATCTGCAACGCATCGAAGTGTTGCGCGGGCCGCAGGGCACTCTGTACGGTGCCAACAGCGAAGGTGGATTGCTCAAGTTTGTTACCAACGCGCCGGTTCTGGGCAGTTTTTCAGGGGCGGCCGAGGTGACGGGCGAAAGCGTCGATCACGGCGGCAATGGAGGAGACGTCCGGGCGGTGCTGAAC
Organism: uncultured Gammaproteobacteria bacterium; assembly: GCA_963831765.1. Lineage (GTDB taxonomy): Bacteria > Pseudomonadota > Gammaproteobacteria > Steroidobacterales > Steroidobacteraceae > Bog-1198. The sequence goes on along the minus strand of CAWHRH010000003.1, from coordinate 1,375,243 downwards.
CTCCCGCTGGGCGACAAGATGGCGTTTCGTATCAGTGGCTTCACTCAGGATATTCCCGGTTACATCGACGACCCTTTGCAGGGCACACACGACGTAAACGACGGGCACAAGTACGGCGGTAGAGCTTCTTTCCTGGCCGAGCCGACGGACGATTTCTCCATTCGGCTGACCGCCAGCACCCAGACCTCAAGATACGATAGCACCGGTGCCGTCGATGTCGACCCGGTCACCTTGCAGCCGGTCAACGGCGATCTGACGCAAGAGCGCAACGTGGCTGAGCCCAGCAGCTTCAAGTATGAGAACTACAACGCTCTCATCAACTGGAACACCGGACCGGTGGACATCGTATCGACCACGAGCTACAGCATTCTGAACTCGAATTTGTTCAACGACGCCACCAACACCGTCCTCGTTCCTCCCAACATCACCTTGGGCGACATCCTTGCCGGGGTTGGACCGGGTCTCGGCGGGACATTCGACAACAACGCAGGCCTGAAGAAGTTCACGCAGGAGATTCGACTCTCCTCGACCGGCACCCAGACGCTCGAATGGCAGGTCGGCGGCTACTACACTCATGAGGACGGACTGCTCGATGAGCATCTGGAAGCCATTGTGATTCCGGGCGGGGCGTCGGCCGGACTTCCCTCGCTTGAGGTGGCAACCGTCCAATCCACTTATAAGGAGTGGGCGGGATTTGCCAACCTAACCTATCACTTCAACTCGCAGTGGGATGTTCAAGCCGGCGGCCGGTATTCCAGCAATAGCCAGACCGCCACGGAAAATATCTCAGGACTGCTCGTCGGCCCTCAAAACTTCAGCACTCCGTCGAGCGGCGATGTGTTTACCTATTCGTTGGCGCCGCGTTGGCACGTGGACAACAACACCATGGTTTATGCCCGACTGGCCACAGGATATCGTCCCGGTGGTCCCAATGTGCTGCCTCCCATTGTCCCGCCGGATGTGCCGAGGGAGTACGGTGCCGACAAGACCACCAACATTGAATTAGGAGTGAGATCGACCACTTTCCAGGGTCTGTCCATCGACCTGGCGCTGTTCCATATAAATTGGAAAGACATTCAGCTGCTCGAAACAGTCAACGGCGTCACCATCAACGGCAACGGCGGCACAGCGCGCAGCCAAGGCCTGGAATGGACGATTGGATACGTTCCGGTGCAAGGCCTGACGTTCTTGTGGACCGGGGCCTATACGGACGCGAATCTAACCGCTCCCGCGCCCGCCGTGTTCGGCAATTCCGGCGACCCGATGCCCTATGTCCCCAAGGTGAGCACTGCACTGGACGGCGAGTACACCTGGCCGGCATTCGGCCACTACAAGGGTTTCGTCGGCGCCACCTGGGAATACGTCGGCTCGAGAAGTACCGATTTCGGCAGCTCGGTGGACGGTATGCATCAGGTGCCTCTGCCCAGCTACAATACCGTCGCGGCGCGCATTGGCCTCGATAATGACAAATACCGGATATCGGTATACGGCAAGAACTTGACCGATTCGCGAGGCATCACCAACTATTTGAGCAGCGGCGCTCCGAACCTCAATGGCGAGATCAACGTCATTCAACCCTTGACGATCGGCGTGACTCTCTCCGCGAAGTTTTAAAATCGATTTGATGAACACGCATCCTGAACTGCGCAAACCGGAGACAGCCATGGCGGAGGTATTGGAACTGCCTCATCCGTACCTGCTGTTTCTCGGCGATACCACCGAGCCGGGCTACGCCAAGACCGCGTTCGGCTTGCGCGATTGGGCTGCCGATCGCTGTGTCGGAGAATGGTCTTGCGGGGGCGCCACGGTGACCACGGGTCTGGCGAGACTGTCGCCCAAAGAGGCGCGTGCGCGCGGTGCAAAAGCATTGGTGATTGGCGTGGCGAACACGGGCGGCGTGATCGGTGACAACTGGGTGCCCTCGCTGATCGAAGCATTGGAGTCGGGCCTCGACATCATCAGCGGCATGCACGCCAGACTTCGCGATGTGCCGCAGCTGAAAAGCACCGCCGAACGCCATGGCCGCCGGCTCATCGACGTGCGTACCCCGCCGCCGAAGATTCCCATTGCGTCGGGCAGCAAGCGGTCCGGCAAGCGCCTGCTGACCGTCGGCACGGATTGTGCGATCGGTAAAAAGTACAGCGCTTTGGTGCTCGCACGCGAGTTTACAAAGCGGGGTCTGGACGTCGATTTTCGCGCCACCGGGCAAACCGGGATTCTGATCTCAGGCGGAGGCATTCCCATGGATGCCGTGGTCGCGGACTTCGAGGCGGGCGCGGCCGAATTGCTCAGTCCGGATGCCGCTCCTGAACATTGGGATGTCATCGAAGGACAGGGCTCATTGTTTCACCCGGCCTACGCGGGCGTGTCGCTGGGTCTATTGCACGGCAGTCAACCGGACGTGATTGTCGTCTGCCACGAACTTGGGCGTGCGCAACTTCTCGGTCATCCGGGCTACGCGCTGCCCGATGTCGCCGAGACCATCGATATGAATTTGCGTCTCGGACGCAGGACCAATCCGGCGATCCGCTGCGCGGGCATTTGCCTGAATACCGCGCAACTGGATGCGAACGCCGCTAGTCGATTGCTTGCGGCAGAGAGTGCGCGGTTGAGAATTCCGGTCGCAGATCCCATGCGCGCGGGACCGGAGCTGCAACGGCTGGTCGACGCGTGTCTCGTCCAACAAAATATAGCATAACTGCGACTTAAGAATCGCAAAGAGGAACTATGCGTTCAATCAACATGCTGGCTGTGGTACTGACCTTGGGGGCAACTGCTGCGACCGCGCAAAACCAGGCGTCGCCGACCACCGGGCCTGCAGCAACCACAGCTACCGCAACCACTGCAACCGCAACTACGGCCCCCGCCGCCGCGGCAACTCCCGCTCCTGTGTCCGCGGTCGCCTTGACTGCGCAGGATGTCAATGCATGGCTCGACGGTTACATGCCCTATGCCCTGCAGACGGGCGATATCGCGGGCGCGGTCGTCGTCGTGGTCAAGGATGGCCAGATCCTGACCGAGCGCGGCTTTGGGTATTCGGATGTCGAGAAGCGTACTCCGGTGGATCCAAAACTGACCTTGTTCAGGCCGGGATCGGTGTCGAAGCTGCTCACCTGGACCGCGGTCATGCAGCAAGTGGAGCAGGGCAAGATCGATCTTGACGCCGATGTGAATCGCTATCTCGATTTTCAGATACCGCCGCGCGAGGGCAAGCCCGTCACGATGCGCAACCTGATGCAGCATACGGCCGGTTTCGAGGAGCAGGCCAAGGGCATCATGTCGGAAGACCCCAAAGGGCCGAGTTTTGAGGCTTTGCTCAAACAATGGGTTCCGCATCGCGTGTTCGCGCCGGGTTCAACGCCGGCCTATTCCAATTATGGCGCTTCCCTTGCCGGCTACATCGTGCAGCGGGTGTCCGGGGAGTCATTTGACGATTACATCGAAAAGCATATCTTCGCGCCCCTGGACATGAAGTACTCGAGCTTCCGCCAACCGTTGCCGGCAAATCTTGTACCGCTGATGTCGCAGGGCTACTCGACGGCTTCGGAGCCGCCTCACAAGTATGAAATAGTGGGACCCGCGCCCGCCGGCTCGCTCGCTGCTCCCGGCGTGGACATGGCGCACTTCATGATTGCTCACTTGCAGAATGGCGAATATCAGGGCAACCGGATCCTGCGCGCCGAAACGGCGGAGATGATGCATAACAGCCCATTGACGGTGCTGCCGCCGCTGAATCGGATGGAACTGGGCTTTTTTGAGACCAACATCAACGGCCACGAAGTCATCGCACACCTGGGCGATACGAACAACTTTCACACCTCGCTGCACTTGTTTCTCAAGGACGGCGTCGGCTTCTATGTATCCTTCAACAGCCTGGGCAAGGCCGGCGCGGCCGGTGTCCTGCGCGACGCGTTGTTCGACGATTTCGCCGACCGCTACTTCCCGCTCGCGGACAACAGTGTGCCCATCGATGCCAAGACGGCTGCGGCGCACGCCGCCATGATGAAGGGCAACTGGGTCAATTCGCGCGGATCGCAGTCAAGTTTCCTGGTTTTGCTCGGCTTGGTGGGGCAGACCAAGGCCGCGGTGAATGCCAAGGGCGAACTCGTTCTGCCGTTCAACGGTCTGAATGGCAAGCCGCGGCATTGGGTCGAGATTGCGCCCTTCGTTTGGCACGATCCGGATGATCATAAGCTCGTCGCGGCCAAGGTGGTCGACGGCAAAGCCGTGCGCTTCAGCATGGACGAGCTCTCGCCGTTCATGGTGTTCGACCGCGTGCCGTCGTACCAGGATGCCGCGTGGCTGGTCCCGGTGCTCTGCGCCGCATTGGGCGCATTGCTTCTCACCGCGCTCGCATGGCCGATCACTGCCATAGTGCGCCGCCGCTACGGTGCGACGTTGGCTCTCGATTCCAAGGCGCTGCGCGCCTATCGCTTCAGCAAGATCGGCGCGATCTTAAGTCTCGCGGGCCTGGGCGTATGGGCCTTGACGCTCACCAGAATGCTGAATGACTTGGACAATCTCAGCGCCAAGTTCGACTTTACCGTGCGTCTGACGCAGCTCTTCGGCGTGGTCGCCTTCATCGGCGGTTTCGCTCTGATTCTTTGGAATCTGCGGATGGTATGGACTGGAAAGCGTCGCTGGCCCGCGAAAGTCTGGAGCATTGTGCTCGCTCTCTCGGCCCTGATCGTGCTCTATGTGGCCATCGTCTTCAACTTGTTCAACTTCGGATTGTATTACTGATGTCGACCTTAAGGCTGCGCGTTGAAGTGGAGAAATTGCGCCTCGCCGCGCCGTTTCGAATCTCGGGCTTTGTTTTCGAGGAAGTGGACGCCGTCGTTGCAACGCTGGACGATGGCGCGCATCGCGGCCGGGGCGAAGCCTCGGGCGTCTACTATCTGGGCGATAACGCGCATTCGATTGTCGCGCGAATCGACGCCGTGCGCGGCGCGATCGAGGCGGGGGTCGATCGTCCCGCGCTGCAGCGCTTGCTGCCGCCCGGGGGAGCGCGTAACGCGCTCGATTGCGCCCTGTGGGAACTCGACGCTCAGCGCCTGGGCGCGGCGGTCTGGGAACTTGCGGGGATCCGGGCGCCGCAGCCGTTGGTCACCACCTTCACGCTCGGTGCGGACGCGCCCTCGGCCATGGCGGCGGGTGCACGCAAGTACGCGCAGGCGCGGTCGCTGAAGTTGAAATTGACGGGCGACTTGGATCTCGATGTCGCGCGGGTGTACGCGGTTCGCGCGGCGCGTCCCGATGCCTGGATCGGCGTCGATGCGAATCAGGGCTACACCATCGACAAGCTGGACTCGCTGGTCACTGCGCTGGTGACCGCAAAGGTATCCCTGCTCGAACAGCCGCTGAAGCGTGGGCGCGAGGCGGATCTTCAGGGCTACAAGTCCACCATCCCGATTGCAGCCGATGAAAGCGCATTGAGCTTGATTGATCTGGAGGGACTGGTCGGGCGCTTCGACATGGTCAACATCAAGCTCGACAAGTGCGGCGGTTTGACCGAAGGATTGGCCATGGCGCGTGAAGCGCGCCGCCTGGGGTTGCGCGTCATGGTAGGCAACATGGTGGGTACCAGTCTGGCGATGGCGCCCGCATTTGTGCTCGGACAGTTGTGCGATCTGGTGGACCTGGATGGGCCGATATTCCTGGCGCAGGATCGCAGGCCCAGCATGATTTACGCCAACGGCACGGTGTGGAGCGGCGAGGATGTTTGGGGGGGAGCACTCGCGGAATCGGTATGAACACGAGCCAGACCTGGTTCGGTCAGCCGCGCGGGCTCACCATTCTTTTCTTGACCGAGATGTGGGAGCAGTTCTCCTACTACGGCATGCGCGCATTGCTGGTCTACTACATGACCAAGCAATTGATGATCGGCCAGGAGAAATCGTCGTTCATCTACGGCACCTATGTCGCCTTCGCTTACTTCACACCGATATTCGGAGGCCTGATCGCCGACCGCTGGCTCGGCAAGCGGCGTGCGGTGATCATCGGCGGCAGCATCATGGCCGCGGGTCATTTCATGATGACCTTCGAGCCCCTGTTCTATGCCGCACTGGCAACGATTGCGCTCGGCAATGGCCTGTTCCTGCCAAGTTTGCCCAGCCAAATCGACGGCCTGTACCGGCCTGAGGATCCGCGTCGAGGTTGGGCCTACAACGTCTACTATGTGGGAATCAATATCGGCGGATTTCTCGCGCCGCTGGTCTGCGGAACGCTGGGCGAATTCTACGGCTGGCACTGGGGCTTCGGCGCAGCCGGCATCGGCATGTTGGCGGGACTCGCCATCTATATCGCCGGCGCCCGATATTTACCCGAGGAGATTCGTCCTTCGAACAAGACGGCCCCGGTCGCCGTTTCCGCCGGTACGCACCGTTCGACATTCATTCTGCTATTTGCCGTTGCCCTCGCGGCCACCGTGTTTCGCGGCGCCTACGAGCAGGTCGGCAATACGGTTGCGTTGTGGGCCGATGTGGGAATCAATCGCACGACCGCGCTGATGACGATCCCGATGACCTGGTTTCAATCGCTGAACCCGCTCCTGGTCATTCTGATGACCCCGGCGTTGTTGGCGCGTTGGCGGCGGCGTACAGCCGCAGGGGCAAAGGATTCATCCGCGCGCAAAATGGCGCTCGGTGCGCTTATCGTCGCGGCCGCCTATCTCATGCTCAGCGTCGTCGCCTTCGCTGCCGGAAAGGAGCGCGCCAGCTGGTTGTGGCTGGCGTTGTTTTTCGCGGTCTTCACCTTGGGTGAACTCTACATCTTGCCGATGGGATTGGGTCTCTTCGCCAGATTGGCGCCGATTGGATTCGGCGCCACCACGGTGGCGGTCTGGTTCTCTGCGATTTCCATCGGAACCCTGTCGGCGGGCGCGGTCGGCATGCTGTGGAGCGAAACCAGCCACGCGCTGTTTTTTGCAATTCTCGCAGTCATTGCCGCAAGCGCGTCAGCCATTCTGTACTCGCTTGATCCTGCGACTCGTCGAATCGAAGCGGCCCGCACCGCCGAAATCATCGCCTTGCACCGAATTCAACCGGAGCCCGTATGAAAACTGCCGTCCTCGCATCCCTGATATTGCTGCATGCCGGCCTGGCCTGGGCCGCGCCGCCGGCCGGATTCGAAGGCCGCGTGGAGGCATTGCGCAATCAAATCGGCGTTCCCGGCATGGCCGTCGCCATTGTCGAGAACGATCAGGTGACCCTCGCGAAGGGGTTCGGCATCAAGCGGCTCGGCAAGACCGACGCGGTCGGACCCGATACGATTTTTCCCACAGGGTCCACCGGCAAGGCCTTCACGGTGGCCGCGCTCGCCATTCTGGTTGACGAGGGCAAGATCGGCTGGGACGACAAGGTGATCGATCGACTGCCGGGCTTTCAAATGTACGACGCCTGGGTGACGCGCGAGATGACCATCCGCGATCTGCTCGTGCATCGCAGCGGACTCGGTTTGGGAGCCGGGGATCTGCTGATGGTGCCGCGAACCAATTTGAGCCGCGCGGAATCGGTGCGGCGGTTGCGCTACATCAAGCCTGCAACCAGTTTCCGCAGTGGCTTCGCTTACGACAACGTGCTGTATATGGTCGCGGGCCAGCTCATCGAGGCTGTGACCGGCGACACGTGGGAGAAATTTGTCGCCGAGAGGGTTCTCAAGCCCGCCGGCATGCTGCGCTCGACATCGGACAATGAAACACGTTTTGCCACCGCGGATCGCGCATCGCCGCACGCGCGCCTGAACGGAGGCCTGCGCGGGGCCGGTGATCAATCGCTGCTCGATGAACGGGACGATCTCGGACGCAACGCGGCGCCCGCCGGCGGACTCGCCGTGAGCGCCAATGACATGGCGCGCTGGCTGATGATTCAGCTCGATGACGGCGTTCTACCCGGAAAGAGCGGCCGGTTGTTCAGCGAGGCCGCGCACCAGCAAATGTGGACGCCGGTGACGCTGCAGCCGATCTCGCCGCGCCCCGGTGCGCTGGCGCTGACGGAGCCCTTGTTCAATACCTACGCGCTCGGCTGGGACGTGCGCGACTATCATGGCGTTAAGATCGTGTGGCATGGCGGCGCGGTGCTCGGATTCAAGACGGCGGTGGTGCTTATCCCTTCGAAGCACGTCGGCTTCTCGATCGAGATCAACAGTGAGGATGGCGAGATCATCACCGGGTTGATGTTCGAGCTGTTGGATCACTATTTGGGGCTGCCCACGGCAAACTGGCCCGAGGAGTTCATTTCCTTCAAGCATCAAATGGTCGGCGAGGCGCTGAAAGCGCTGCAGGCGACAACGGCCAAGCCCGCCAAGGTCGGGCCTTCTCTCGCCCTGGCGCACTACGCCGGCACTTATACCGATCCCTGGTACGGCAACATCGAAATCGCACAAGTGAAGGGACAACTCACCATCGATTTCAAATCGACGCCGCGGATGGGCGGCAGGCTCGAGCATTGGCAGTACGATAGTTTTGTCACGCGCTTCGATGACAACACCATCGAGCCCGCCTACGTGACATTTGGTCTCAATGCCGACGGCAAGGTGGAGCGCGTCACGATGAAGGCGGTGTCGCCGATCGCGGACTTCAGTTACGACTATCAGGACCTGCTGTTCACGCCGGCGGCCGCCGCCGCCGGACGCTAGAAATCAGGATCGTCGACTTGATTAGTTGCTGCCGATGCTCTTCGCGTTATCGAGCGCCTTGCGCAAAATCTTGGCCCAATTGGAGGCTGCGACCCGGACTTCGCTGGAATTGGTGACGCTGTTCGTCATCCTGAAGGACCCGGTGTTGCGCGCTTCGTAGCGGTCCAGTATCCGCGCGATCACCTGACCAGTCTCCGAATCGGCGAGTTCGGCGAGTAATGACATCTCTCCGGCGGAGGTGGTGTAGGTACGAGACCTGCCGGCTGTCATCACATCCGGCGCGGTAACGTACAGCTTGATGATGGCCGGCCTCACATCGAGCACCTCCGGACCGGGGCCCGCGGCAATGGTGTAGCCGCCGTTCTTCAGTTCATCGATGAAGGCGTCGTACACGACCTTGGCTACGCCCGAGCGTATTTTCTCGATGTCGTCCGTGCTCAGGCTGCGGCTGGTTCCCGTTACCGTGGGCTTCCAGTTCTTCGCGAACGCCACACTGACCGGCTCAATCATCACCTGCTTGTAGCCCGCGAGCGTCGCACCGGGCAGCGCATAGGCCAGATCGATGCCCTTGATCTTCACTTGCTGCAAACCGTCGTAACTCGCAGCCTCCTCCAGCTCCTTCTTTTGCGCCGCAGCCGTGACCGAAAATAGCAATAAGGCCCCGAGAGCGGCCGAGCATTGGATGGCACGATGGATTTTCATGATTTGCAATCCCCTAAGTTTGTGATGTTGGGTATCTGGCATACAGGCGTTCTTTCTTATCAGGGTCGACGTTGACCTTGGTGATGTCGCCTCCCGCCCATTGCATGACCTTGCGGTCCATCACCCTGAACCACAGCCACGGGAATGCCGCCAACCCGAACGAACCCGGATAACCGCTTGGCAATCGAGGCAGGTCGTCGAAATCGCGCAATGTCTGATACGGGCGCAATGCGTTGGCATGGTGGTCAGAATGGCGCTGCAGATGAAAACTGATCAGGTTTGAAAAGATGTGGTTGGTATTCCAGGAATGACGCGGCTTGCAGGACTCGTAACGTCCGGTCGGCAGCTTCTGCCGCATCAAACCGTAATGCTCGACGTAGTTGGCCTGCGTAAGGCCATACCAAGCGTAGAAATGATGAATGACCAGGAAAGGCACGATTTTCCATCCGTATGCCGCGATCAACGCGCCTCCGATAACAATCGTCAGCAGCCACGACAACAGAATCTCGTTGCGCCAACTGAATGAGCCGGCGCCCAGTTTGGCCAGGCGCTCGCGTTCGTGCATCCAGCCGCGCTTGAACGCGCCTGGAATTTCACGGCGTACGAATTTATAGATGCTCTCGCCCATGCGTGCGCTCGCACAATCCTCCGGGGTGGCCACGTGCACGTGATGTCCGACATTGTGCTCGATGCAGGTCATGGGTGCCGAGAAACCACGCGACCAGGAAGAACGTGGCGAACAAGAGTCCAATGCCGGCGTACAGAAGCGCCCGATAGTAATTGTCGCGCGCCATGGGGCGAACCACTTCCTCCGGAGGATTGTGACCATCCTCGCCCATCAGCGCATCGATGATGGGTACGCCGATGAATGTGTAGGCCAGCGGGTAGAGCAGTGTCCAGGGATTGCCGCCGGTGGCGTAATAGAGCGCAATGGCAAACGCGACATGAAATCCGCCCGTCAGCGACAGAAGCCACAAGTAACGCTTGCCGTCGCGGTAGCGAATCGTATGCCCGTCTGCCGTCTGGCCTTCAAATTCCATGGATCACCCCGATCTTTGATCTGCCTACGGATGCAGTGTGAGCTTTTGCGCGCGCCAGTTGAGTATTTCGGCGACGAAGAGCTCATTCTCCGATGGGCACGCCATTTCATGAATCCAACCGAATTTTTTCAAAGTCTTGCCCGAACCGCCGAGCCAGCCGAGAACCTTGCCGTCGAGCGAGAGCTTGTAGATGCGCCCCGGATAGGCGTCGGACACGTACAAGTATTGAACGGGACCCGGCGTGATGCAAAGCGCCCAGGGCGAGCCCGGCTGCAGGTTGCCGGGGCTGGCCTCAGTCGGTTGATTGCCTATGGCAACGGGACTGTTGGCCGGCGCAGGCACCTCGATCTTGATGATGTTCAGCAGCTTGCCGGCGGTGTCGAGAACTTGAATGCGCGCGTTGCCGCGATCCGCGATGAAGACGCGATTTTGGGAATCGATCGCGATGGAGTGCAGGGTGTTGAACTGTCCGGGGCCTGATCCCGGTTCGCCCCAGGATCCAAGCCAATTGCCGTTCTTGTCATACCTGGCCACTCGCGAGTTGATGTAGCCGTCGCTGACGTACACGTTGTCATCCTTGTCCCACGCCATGTCGGTGACCTGACGGAACATGCCGTCGACGGGCGGCAGCGGCGGTTTCGGATGCGCCAGCGGATGGGCGCCCTCGTCCGAAGCTTCCGGCTTGCGCCCGAATACCATCATCACGTGGCCCTGCGGATCGAAACGCACCACCATATCCGAGCCTTTGTCCGCCACCCAGATATTGTCCTCATGATCCACCCGCACGGCGTGTGCAAATGACCAGGCATACAAGTTCTTGCCGATTTCGCGCACGAATTTTCCGTTCGCATCGAATTCGAGCAACTGCGCGGCGGCCGCCCCATAGGCAGGTCCGCTGGTGTTGCCGCGCGACAGCACGAATACGTGCTTTTTTGAATTCACGGCGATGCCGGTGACTTCGCCGAAGTAGGTGCCCTCGGGAAGCTTGAAGAAATTCGGCGTCGACTCAAAGGCGATCTCGGGTACCGACTGGCCGAACGCCGCACCGGAAAGCGCCGACGACCACACTGCTGCCAGCCAGATGTTTTTCATGTTCTGGTCCTCAAGAATCGAAGGCTTGGTTGTATCGTCGATTCTACCGGAAATAAACCTCGGGTCCCTACGGTCTCCTCAGGGTGGTTGTCATACGGGAGAGATCATGCGATTCATGGTTCGGTGGCTGATCGAATGGCCGAAGGGCGTTGCCCAACATCTGGTCTGGTTGGCTCCGCTTTTTGCCCGCATTACCGTGGGCTGGGTGTTTCTGTGGAGCGGCTGGGGAAAGCTCAACAACCTGCCTCAGGTGACCGAGAATTTCATCGGGTGGGGCATCCCTTTCCCGCACTTCTTTACCCCGCTGACTTCCGGCATCGAGTTCATCGGCGGCCTATTCCTGCTGCTCGGGCTGTTTACACGGATTTCCGCCGGCGCCTTGGGCGTCACGATGATCGTCGCCATCAAGTCGGCCAAATGGGCTGACGTGGATTCGCTGGAAACCTTGCTGGGATTCGATGAGTTCGAATACCTGGCGCTATTCGTGTGGCTCGCCATTGCGGGCGCCGGCAAGTTGGCAATCGATGAACTCCTGGAACGATGGTTTCGAGGCGCGCGCGGCTGAGCTTGAACGGCAACTCGCGTCAGGTATGGGGTTGGCCTTTATTTCGGCGGTGGCTCGCGCCCGTAGTCGACAGTGAAATCCCGGGGGACGACCGGCGCATCGAGTTGATCGCCGCGTTCGCGAACCGCCGGCAGGATGTAGCGCGGAGCGTAGGCCTGTTGAATTTCCAGGCCGACGCGGCTGGCGTAGTTTCCTGCGTAAGTGGCAATGACCAGGTCAAGTTCAGGAATCACGATCACGCCCTGGCCTCCATTGCCTCCGGCGAAAAATGCGTGGACGCTGCGATTCTTGTACGGGTAGTCGATGCTCCACCACAGGTAGCCATACTGAATGCGATTGAGCCTGTACAAGGGCGAGGAGGCGCGCCGTACGAAATCGCGGCTCAAAATTCTTCGGCCCTCCCAGGTCCCCCCGTTCAGCATCAGTTGACCCAGCTTCATGAAATCGCGCGGTGTCATCCGCACGCCGCCGCCTCCATAGGGTTGCTGCGATGGCGATAGGAACCATGCATGACGGCGAATTTGCAGCGGCCCTCCAATGAGCCGATCGAACAGGTCCATGACGTGTTCGTCCGTGGCGTACGTCAACATGCCGAGCGCAAGATTGGGATCGGCGCTGCAGTAAACTGCACGCTCACCCGGCACCCGATCGAGCGGCACCCTCAATGTGTAGCGGTAGTAGTCCGGCTCCTCGCGTTGATCGAGCATGCCGTCCTCATTGCCCGGTGCGTTCGGACTGCCGTCGTCGCAAAAATAACCGGAATTCATGGTGAGCAAATTTTCCAGAGTCATCGCACGCTTGCCCGCCTCGAGATCCGGGGGAATCGCCCCGCGATTCATGACCTGATAAACGCGGGATGTCAGCTCGATATCGGCGCCGGCCTGCATCGCGGCACCGACGAGCGTGGCGGTCAGGCTCTTGCCGGCCGAGCGCGTGTCATGCAGCAGATCGCGGTGATAGCCATGGAAGTATTCCTCGAGCGCGAGTCGCCCGTGGCGCGCAATCAGGATGCCGTGGACCTGCGGAGCCTGCACGGAATCCATGGATGTATCGAGAATGCGCTGAACAAAGGCTTCGATGCCGCGGCGGTCCAGGCCCACTTGTTCGAGCGATGCGACCGGCCACCCGTCGCTGAGCGCGGGCGGCGGGCGGTATGCGTAGGGTAGGGGATGGCGGCCGCGCGGGTAGAAGGCGCTGTTGTCGCTGTCCCGCCGGAAATCGAAGCTGCCGCCGCGATCGGGAAAGTACAAGCGCAGCAAATCGTTAGCAGCGTCATACTCGCCGCTCATCAGGGCGCTGTCCGCGTCATCTCCGCGGCGCCGCCCGATCAGCCGTATCTGATCGTCCTGGCGCTCCAGATGATCGGCGTTGTAGAACACGCCGATGTTCCGCTCCGGATTTTCAATAAACGCATGAAGGATTCCATCCGCCTGCGTCTCGAGCTTCAGGTACAGCGTGAAGGTATCGTCGATCGGCAGAATCTCGCCCCGCCATCTGTTGGGTCCATAAGCTTCGAAGAGAATGTTGGTTCCGTAGGAAGCGGTGGCCAAGCCTTCGGGCTGAAACCATTGACCCGTGCTGATTCCTGCGTCCCTTTTCAGGTGCGCGCGAAATGAACCTGCGCCGTCCGGAAGCTCGAAGGTGAGCACGGAAGCGACTTCGCGCACGCGCAGTCGCCTGCCGAGAAAATCGGCAACCCAGCCGCTGGGGGTACGCTCGAGGATCAGCGGACCTCGAGCTTCAGGACCGAAGCGTCGCTCTGCGGCCCACAGGCCCGCGAGCCCCTCATTTGGGCGATGCTCTTCCGTGGCCGTGGCCGCGGAACCGAAGGCCGGCCGGCCAGGCATCCCGAGGCACAGCCAGATAACAAGTACGCTTCGATTGAGCATGACCGCCGGAAACGTGAAGGTAGCACTATGTCAAACGATGGAAATGAATTCTAACCCCTTAGCGGGAGTTGCATCGATTCAAGTGGAAGGATTGCCACCAGGAGTCGATATGAAAACCGCCTTTCTTGGATTAGTTCTTGCCGGCCTTGCCTCGAACGCACAAGCACTCGGGCGTATCGCCAATGTGCACATTGTCGATCGCGAGACCGGCGCGGTACTGACGCCCTATCGCTATCGTGGCGAGTACTGGGTGGCCGGCACGCCCGGCAACCGATACTCCGTTCTCATTCGCAACGACCGCGGTGATCGGCTGCTCGCGGTTACGGCGGTGGATGGTATCAATGTCATCAGCGGCGAGACCGCCTCCTGGGGTCAAAGCGGCTACGTTTATGGGCCCGGGGAAAGTTACGCGATAGACGGCTGGCGTAAGAACAATCAGGAAATCGCCGCCTTCGAATTCACCGCCTCGCCGAATTCCTATGCCGAGCGCACGGGCCGGCCGGCGAATGTGGGAGTCATTGGCGTCGCCCTGTTTCTGGAGCGTCCGGTGGCGCCGCCCGCGATTTCCTATAGCTCGCCCCGGTTTGGAAGCGAGGATTCGAGTCGCGCCGCGCCAGCCGCACCCGCGGCATCCGCCGGCGAACCCACATCGCCCCGTGCGCGCAGCGAAGGCCCCCTCGCGGGCCTCGCGAATTCTGCCTCGAATATCGCGCAGCCTGGGCGAGAGCTTCCGGCGCCGGCCTTACCCGCGGCCAAGCTCGGCACCGGCCACGGTGCGCGCGAGACCTCGGTGGTCAGCTCGACGCAGTTCGATCGCCTCTCGAATACCCCGAATGAGGTTATTCGCATCCGCTACGACAGTTGGGACAATCTGGTTGCCATGGGCGTCATTCAGCCGCGCAGACCCCTCGCACCGACACCCAATGCTTTCCCGGAGTCGGCGGTCTCGCAGTTCGTACCGGATCCTCCGAGCAATTTGCCGTATGGGCGTAGATAATGCGATGAATGGAGTCGGCTGCGGAGAGTGATGAGGATCTGATGCTGCGATTCGGACGCGGCGATGCCGCCGCGTTCGAATCCCTCTACCGTCGTCACGAATCACGGGTGTTTCGTTATTTGTATCGCCATGTGCGCAGTCACTCGAACGCCAACGACTTGATGCAGGAGGTCTGGTTTGCGGTCGCTCGGAGCGCCGAACGATATCAACCGACCGCTAAATTTACGACCTGGCTTTTTACCATGGCGCATCATCGCATGGTCGATTCCTTGAGAAAGGCGCGTCCGCACGCAAGCCTGGACGGCACGGATACTGCGGATGGCGATAGTCTCAGTCTGGCGGACAGGTTGGCCGCCGATCCGCGCGCGGAACCGCCGGCCGAATTGTCATCGCAGGATGAGGCCGCGGCACTGCTGCAGGCGGTAACAGCCTTGCCGGTTGAACAGAGAACGGCTTTTTTGATGCAGGCGGAGGGCGAACTCAGCCTGGCGGATATTGCGGAAGCGACCGGTTCGAACGTCGAGACGGTGAAGAGCAGGTTGCGTTACGCACGGGCGAAGCTCCGCCAGTTGTTGTGGGAGTACGCATGACATCCCAAGAACCCGATGCCGTCGATGCGGCGCTCCTGGAGCGGTATCGACAGGCCAGCAGCGCCGAGGGCCTGGAGCCCACTGAAGTTGTGCGTGCGGCGATTCTGGCCGAGGGCCGCCGAATCGCAGAGCAGCGGGCCGCCGCGCCGCCATTGCGCTCATTCGACACCTCGCGGCCGGCGGCGAATCAATCGCGATTTAGACTGGCAGCCTTCGGTACGTTTGGCGTCGCAATTCTTGCCGCGCTGCTGATCGTTCCGCGCTGGTTGATATCCCCGGCTTCCCGGCCGCAGATGGCAGCAACCCAGTCTGCGCCCGCATCGGCAAGGGATGCGGCTGCGTTGAAGGAGGAAACCGAGCCGAAGGAGAATGTTCCCGCGGCTGCCGCTGCGCCGCCTCCTGCAGAGGCGCCGGCCGCGACTTCAGTCCCGCAGCTGGCGAGGTCGAGGTCCGAGCCGCCCAGCGCGGCTGGACGACAGATCGCGGCCGGCGCACCGGCCAAGCGGCCTACGCAGTCCAGTACGAATCAAATCGTGGAAAACGCACCGCCTGGTGCGCCGGGCATCTTCGGTCTACCGAGCAATGCCGACCACGTCAATTCCGATGCCGTCACGGCAGCGCGTGCTGCTCCGAACCGATCCTTCTCGTCGAGTGCGGCGAGTGCGGCGAGCGCGGCGAGCGCGGGAGCCGCGGCTGCGCCGCCGCCGGCCACGTCCACATCGCGGACTCCCTTGATGGCGGCCGTAACCGAAGGGGACCTCAGGGGCGCAGCGATGCTCCTGGACCGGCATGCTTCCACTGAGGATCGCGATGGCCTGGGCCGCACGCCGCTCCTGGTCGCAACAACGGAAGGGCAGGTCGAGATCGTACGACTACTGTTGGCTCACGGCGCCGATCCGAATGCGGCGGACAAAACCGGCAGCACGCCTTTGCAGCTGGCCAATCGATCTCAGTTCACCGAAATTGCGCAGCTGCTCAAGGATGCGGGAGCGCGCTGAAGCACCACCCTGCCTGCGCCGGAGCGGGCCGATTCCCTGGGTGTCAACGGGCGCTTAAGGCATCCGTTATATTGGGGAAGACCGATCTTAAGGTGACTCATGAACCGGCGGCGCGACGAACGTTCAGGCCGTCGGCCCACCGGCGCACGCCGCCTCGGCTTCATTGCCGGTCCTGCACCGCACCGACATGTTATGGCTGGAGCGAGTCTCTTTCGGTCTTGATCGCGCGAGCGTTGCGGATTGCCGCCGCCTTGGCCGCGAAGGATTTCTCGAACAGCAACTGCACCCTCATGATCCGACGATGCCTGATCCTATCGCCGCTGCTCGGAGTGGACCAATACCGTGGTCGTGGTGCTTTCGGAGTTCGGCCGGACCTTTCGCGAGAACGGCAATCGCGGCACCGATTACGGCCATGGCACGGTGTACTGGGTGCTCGGCGGTTCGATCAATGGCGGGAACATTGCGGGCGAGCAGCAGCGCTTGGCTCGCGGCACCCTGTTTCAAGATCGCGATTATCCCGTGCTGAACGATTATCGCGCCGTGCTCGGCGGACTGTTCCGGTCGCTGTGGGATCTATCGCCCGCGCAAAGCGCGCTCATCTTTGAGCAGACGCCGCCGGCTGATCTGCACCTGGTGTAGCCTCGCGCTCTGAGTCGACGCGCACATCCTGGTAGCCGCCGCGAATGGCGACGGCATCGAGCGCCGCGCGAACGCGCGGACTCATCAGCGCCGCGAGTTCCTCCGCATGCCGATACTCGCTCATGGACGCCGCGATTGCGCCTCCGGACTCGGTGGCGGGATGCAAATAGATTTCGCTCACGCCGGGCGGCAGCCGCTGCAAAACATCGACCAATCTGGTCTCGTTCATGCCGCCGCTGCCTGCGATCCCAAAAAGGTGGTCATTGTGAAATACGCGGGCCGCGCGCAGGCGATGCTTCATATAGGCAACCCACGGCAGGATCAGCCGATTGGCCGTACCGGCCCATATGCCGCCCACTTGTTTCGAAAACCAGTAGGGTTCATCCGGGACGCGTATCGCCGGCGAGCCGTAGTCGCGGCCAACGCGCAGCAGGACACCGAAGATCGTTGGATGTATGTGAAAGTGCTTGTGTGCATTCACATGATCGAGCTTCAGGCCTGTTTGAGCGAAGGCGGCGAATTGCGCGCGGATTTCGGACTCGAGTTGCCGGCGTGCCGAGGGTGTGGCGAACATTCGGACCGCCTTGAGAAACATCTCGCCGCTCATTCGTCCCCCTGAATCCGCAATTGCCGGAATCAACTGCGGATCCAGGGTCGCCCAACCGTCGGCCAGCACCACGTGCAGACCGACGCGCAAGCCGGGCAGTCTGTGCGCTCTTAGGATGGCATCTCGCGATGCGCGGCCCGAAACCATCAGGCTCGCGGCGTTCAAGATACCCGAGCGATGCGCTTGTTCGATGGCGTCATTGACGGAATGGTGCACACCGAAATCGTCAGCGGTGACGATCAAGCGGCTCATGGCGGCCAATCTCGAGACGATTACACCCTTGCGACCGGCTCGACCGAACCGTCCGGCGTGACGTGATAATGGTCGCTGCGCCATTGCACGCGGCGCGTGGCGAAGCTCCAGCCCCACAAACCAAAATGCAGCAAATCGCGCAGCGGGACCAACAGGAGATTGGCTCCCGACAGATCGTCGCGGCCGACGCGCAGGTGCAGCAGGGTGCTTGATAGCACGGTCACCCCGAAAATGCCGAGCGCCGGCGCGGCTCCGCCGGTCACGGCAATCTGCAATGCGGTCACCGGCAGCCCCATGGTGAGGAAGGAGAGTCGATATCCCGAAGGCGCCAGCATGCGAATTGTTTTTCGCCATCTAAGCTCATGCGAGATCAAGTCCCAGGCGCTGTGTTCGGCAACCATGGTCTCCACCACAACATCCGAGATCACGGTGCGCAGTCCCAGGGCGCGCGTCAATTCTCCCAGTTTATAGTCATCCGCCAACTGCTCGACGATCGCCGTGAATCCGCCGATTCTGTTCAAGACCTCGCGCCGCATCGCAATGGTCGCGCCGGATGCAAAGGTGCGGAATCCCAATACCTCGGCGACGCGAACGGACGGTATGAACCAGTTGTTGATGAACATCGCGCCCAGAACCGACCATACGCCCGGTCGCGGAACGCCGCGATAGCAACACGTGACCATTCCGACGCGTTTGTCGCCAAGCGGGGCGATCACGCGCTCGATGTAATCGGCTTCGACCCGGACGTCGCTGTCCGAAATGATCAAGCAGTCATGATGAGCCGCCGCCATCATGTTGATCAGATTGCTGACCTTGCGGTTGCTGCCATGAAGCCGCTGTTCGATCACCAATTGCAATGGGCGGTGAGGGAATTCGCCTTGCAGCCTCTGAACGATCGCAACTGCGGGATCATCCGGGTCGAATACCCCGAATACAATCTGGAATTCCGGGTAATCCTGTTCGCAGAAGGAGCGCAGGCAATCGTAAGTCTCCGGCTCGGCTCCGCACAGCGGTTTGAGTATGGTTACGGCCGGCCGTTTTACGGGTGCTGATTGCGCAAACGAAATGGGCCTGCGTACCACAAATGCTGCGATCAGGCTGTAACTCATCGCGGCGACAGCGAACAAGTATCCGCAAATCTCGAGTGC
This sequence comes from uncultured Gammaproteobacteria bacterium, assembly GCA_963831765.1. Lineage (GTDB taxonomy): Bacteria > Pseudomonadota > Gammaproteobacteria > Steroidobacterales > Steroidobacteraceae > Bog-1198. Next base: position 1,356,090 of record CAWHRH010000003.1, on the reverse strand, counting down.
TAACCGTAGCTCAGTCATTATTTCGATTGCGATGCGCGTCCTATGAACTTTGCAGCACAAAGTACCCGGAATTGAATACTGAGTGCAAGATCCGCCGAGCCGGCCGGGCGATCCGTCCACATGCGGCGTATGCAGCAGAAGTATGGGAGACTAGCCGCAGAATTCGGGGCTCGGCCCGGATGATGGGGAGTTTACTGCATGCGAAGCGCTTTGACACTCACAAGTTCCCTGGTTCTTTGCCTATTCGGACTTGCCGCATGTCAGAAAAATGACGTCGCGGCTGTCGTTCCTTCTCAAGCCCCGGCTGCGGAGCCGCCGCCGTTTCAAATCACCGCCAGTATCCAAGAATTGATGGATGCGATCATTGATCCCTCCGCCGATGCACTATGGGATTCCGTGAGCATCACGAACACGCTGAAGGGCACTGAATTCCATCAACCCCGAACCGAAGATGAATGGCAGGAAGCGCGTCGGCATGCCATCGCCTTGATCGAGGGAACGAATCTACTCGTCATGGATGGCCGAAAACTCGTGGCGCCGGGCGGGGCTGTGCTAGATCAGAACATACGGGGTGTGCTGAGTTCCGAGGAAGGGCAAAAAAAACTGGACACGCAGCATGCAGCCTTTGTGCAATTTGCGCGCGCTTTGCGTGACGCCGGCGGACAGATGCTCGCCGCAATTGATAAAAAGGACCCGACCGCCATGATGAACGCCGGCGCGGCGATGGACGCAGTTTGCGAGGGCTGTCACCTGACATTCTGGTATCCAAATCAGGTCATTCCGCCGCTTCCTGCTGATTTTGGCGCGCCGAAGTCAGGGCCGGCGCCCAAGCGCATACCGCTCAGCCCGGGCTGATGGACTCACCGCAGCTGGCTATCCTTGCTGCCGCGCCGATTGTAGCCGCTGGCCCGCGCGGCCTCGCGATCCTGAACGTCCTGACAGGAAAGGCACAGGCGAACCCCCGGTACTGCGGTTTGGCGGGCCTGCGGAATCTCAGCACCGCATTCGGCGCAATGAGACAAGCTCGGACCCTGCGGCAAACGGCTTTGTGCGCGTTTCACCGCGTCCGTCACTGTGGCGTCGATCTGCTCCTGCACCGCGCCTTCTTTTGCCCAGCCTGTTGCCATGTGCTCCTCTCGATGAGGCCCATATTCTACTCGCCCCGCTCGAGCAACAATGTCCGGATCATGCCGTAGAGAAAAGCGGTGGTCAGACCGAATAAGATCATGCCGTTCAAGGCCTCGAGAGCCCCCATCAGCCGCCAGTGCTCCGCCAATCGAATGTTTTCATGGCCGTAGCTTGTCATTGCATTCAACGAGTACAGCAGCGCCGATTTGCCATCAGGCAACGCCCCGAGAGCCAGGTAGACCCATGCCCAAATTCCCGCTTCGAGGGCATGCAACGAGATGGCGAGCAGGGTTGCGGCGCCTATCAGCAGCGAAAACACATGATAGCGGCGCGTGACGTGGTGCGCTGCACGAACGATGCCGTCGGTGATGGACACCATGCTGAGCGCGTGAGCGATGACCGTCACGACGATCAGCGGCAGGCTCCAGGCCCAGTTTCCATCCCAAACCAGAGCATCGTCCATGTTGTACTCATCATAAGCGAATCGCCGGTACGCATGCGCGCACCGGCGATTGTCTCAAGATCATCTAACCTGTTGCCCTAACCCAGGGTAATCGGCACGAACAACCGAGCGTCGCCGCGTTGGATGAGCAGCGCAATCTGCTTGTCATGTTCTTTCACCATCTTGCGCAATTGTGCAACGCTTTCCACCGGAGATGCCATCGACCGACAGCACCACATCGCCGGGTTGGATGCCCGCCTCAGCGGCACGGCCCTGAGCATCCTCGACCACGAGTCCGCCGGAGACGCCGGCTTGCCGGCGCTCCTCCTGGGTCAACGGACGCAGTGCCAAGCCCAGTCGTGCCGGCGCTGCATCGCCCGATGTCTCATCGGTGGACGCCACCGTGCGCCGCGTTGCCGACGGTTGCCGTCAAGTCAATGGACTTGCCGTTGCGCCAGATCTCGAAAGAGACCTTGGCGCCGGGTGCGACGACACCCACGTGTTGCGCGAGTTGACCGGCATCGACGATGGCGTCGCCGTTGAATTTCAGGATCACATCGCCAACCTTCACGCCCGCCTTCGCAGCCGCACTGTCGGGATCCACTTTGGCCACCAGCGCGCCGTTCGGCGTCGTCAGTTTGAATGAATCAGCCAGCGATTGATCAAGCGTCTGCACTTCGACACCCAATCGTGAATGGGCAACCTTGCCGGTCTTCACGATCTGATCCTTGATCTGCACCGCCAGATTGATGGGGATGGCGAAGGACACGCCCTGGTATCCACCAGAATTGGTGTAGATCTGAGAATTGATGCCGACCACAGATCCGTTTGCGTCGAACAGCGGTCCGCCGGAATTGCCGGGGTTCACTGCGGCATCGGTCTGAATGAAAGGCACATAACCGTCGCCAGGCAGCGAACGGCCTTTGGCGCTGACGATTCCGGCGGTCGCGGTCTCCTCGAGTCCGAACGGTTCGCCGATGGCGAGCACATAGTCACCGACGCCCAATTGGTCCGAGTTGCCGAGCGCGACCGTCGGCAGGTCATGGCCGTCGATCTTCAGCACGGCGATATCGCTGCTGCGGTCCGCGCCCAGCACCTTCGCTTTGAATTCGCGATGATCGGAAAGTTTCACCGTGACTTCCTTGGCGCCGTCCACGACGTGCGCATTGGTGAGCACCAAGCCGTCGGCGGATATGATGAATCCGGAGCCTTGAGCATGCTGCATGCCATGGTGCTGAGGGATGGGGAGGCCGCGAAAGAATTGACCAAATGGATTGTTATCATCATCGCCAAGGGTGTGCCAAAGTGGAACTCCTGCGGCGTAGCCGTCTTGATGGGCCCGCAGTGGTGATGCCGACCACGGCGGCCTGATTGCGCGCCACGATCGCGCGATAGTTCGGCGCGGTGATCAGCGGAATGGGCTGCGACGGCGCGACTTGATTCGGGGCGCTGGAATCGCGCGCTGACGGACGGCGCGGCCGTCTGTAATAGAGTAGGCGCCGACAGGCCCGTGGCGGTACCGACAGCGAGCAGGCCTGCCGCCGACCATGCCAGCGTGCGGGTGCGAATTTGCATGTCGATCTCCTCCAGGTGAAAACTGTGCGAGCCATTGGGCTCGGAGACGGACTTCACACGCCTTCCTTAAGGCAATCTTAAGAGCCCGCGAGGATAGCTCACGGCGACGCGCAGGCCGCCGCCCGGGGCGTCATCGAGTTGGATCCGCGCATGGTGGCGCTCGGCGATGGCTTTGACGATGGCCAGGCCGAGACCCGAACCGCTCTCCTGCGCCGCAGCCCGCCGATAGAAGCGATCGAAGACCCGTTCGCGATCCGCCAGGGCAATCCCAGGACCCGTATCGGCGACCTCGAGCATGCGCTTCGTGTTCGTTGCCGCGGCAACGCACCTGCACGGAGCCGCCCTGAAGGTGTGTAGCGCACGGCATTGTCCACAAGATTGCGCACCAGCGTGCGCAGCGCTTCGCGGTCGCCGCGCATCAGAACTTTCGTGCGGCGCATCGAGACTCAGATCGATGTTGCGTGTCAGCGCCAGATCGTGAGTATCGGCAATTCCGTCGGCGGCGGCGGCTGACAGATCGACCTGCTGGAAATTTCCGAGCGGTTTCTTGCGGATCGCTGCGCGCCAGCGCCAGCAACTGTTCGACCAGGTGAATGGCGCGTTCCACCGCTGCGCCGAGCCGGCCGCGCGCCTCGGCGCGTGCCGGTTCATCCGGAGCGCGATCGAGCAATTGCAGTTGCAGCCGCAATGCAGTGAGCGGCGACCGCAGTTCATGGGCGGCATCGGATATGAAGGCGCGCTGCGCGCTGAAGGCGCGTCTGCAGGCGCGCCAGCAGCCGATTCAGTTCGCCGACCAGCGGCGCGATCTCGCTGCGGCAGATTGTCGCTGCCCGAGCGGCGCCAGGCTTTGCGCATCGCGGCGCTGCACCTCGCGCGGTGACGAAGCGCAGAGGCTGCAGCCCGCGATGCACGATCCACACGACTGCCATGATCATGATGGGCAGCAACAAGGCCAGGGGTATCACCACCCGCTCGGCCGCGGCGCGCGCCAAAGCCTCGCGCACTCGCACCGGCTGGGCAATCTGGATCACGCCGTCCGCCGTTTGCAGTCCGTAAGCCCGCCAGGCCTGCCCGCGCAGCGACAAATCCGCGTAGCCCAAAACCGTTTGATTGATCAAGGGCAGGCCGGGTCGCGACAGGTAAGTGCGCGCTCCGAAGACATCCCAGATCTGGACCACGAAGTCGGTATCGCCCTGATCCGGGGGCACTTCGATGCGCGGTGCGAGCGAAATCTGGCCGCGCAACGAAAGCGCCATCTGCCGCAGCTGATAGTCGAAGAGGGTCGAGGTTTCATTCAGTACGCGCCGATAGGTGACCCCGGCCGCGAGCAGCGAAATCAGCGCCACCAGGATGATCAAGGCGATCGAGCAGCCGTGCGCGAATCGATCTCATGATTTGGGCACGAAGTAGCCGACGCCGCGCAGTGTGCGAATGGCATCGCTGCCGAGCTTGCGGCGCAAGCCGTGAATGTAGACCTCGACCGCATTGCTGCCGATCTGCTCGTCCCACCCGTACAGGCGATCCTCCAGCTGCGCACGGGACAGCACCGCGCCGGGGCGCTGCAGCAGGGCCTCGAGTACCGCATACTCATGGGCCGATAGGGCGACCGGTACTCCATTGCGTTCAACCGTGTGCGATACCGGATCCAGCCGGCATTTCGCCGTTCTGAATGCTCGGGTCGCCACGTCCCGCCGCGCGGCGCAGCACCGAGCGCAAGCGCGCCATCACCTCGTCGAGGTCGAAAGGTTTGACGATGTAGTCGTCGGCGCCCGCGTCCAGCCCGGCGATACGGTGTTGAATTTCATCGCGGGCCGTGAGAATGATGACCGGCGTGCCATCGCCCCGCTTGCGCAACTCGCGCAGCACATCGATGCCGTCGCGGTGAGGCAGCCCGAGGTCCAGCAATACCACATCGAAGGCCGATGTCTGCAAGGCGGCGGCGGCGCTCTTGCCGTCGCGCATCCAATCGACCGCGAAGCCACTCTGGCGAAGCGCCGTCTGCAGGCCTTGCGCAATCATGCCATCGTCTTCGACCAGCAACAGGCGCATGGTGACCGGCTCTCCCCGCCGCCCCCGCGCGCTCTATCCGGGGATGGTCAGCGTGACAAAGAACCTCGGCGCGCTGCGCAGCGTAACGCTCGCGGGTCGGGAGCAGGGCATATCTGCGAGACTGAAGTGCATGGTCTTCTCGAAATCCTGCTGCGCATGGTCGTCGAATTGATCGTCCAGGACCTCAGCCGTCGCTCCCGGCAGATCTCCCGATTGGTTGGCCAGACACTCGCCCCAATTCAAGGTGAAGTTATGGTCTGGATTGGTTCCGCTATAATGCATCGTGACGACCAGCTGGTCGGTTTTCTTGTCGTAATAAACATTGCCGAAATTGCTGGCGTGTGCGGTTTGCAACAGCAGGGTTGCCGCAGCGGCCAGGAGCCCGAGATGTCGTCCGTTCATGTTTGATCTCCCGCAACTACGGTGAGAATAGCGCACTCCCGGCGGCCCGGGGTCCTGGCGTGGGTCCTGGTCCTCTATCCGTGTTTCACGGCGGCTGCGCCGGCCGCTTCAGACGCATTGATGCGTCCAAACCTGCGGTCGCGTTTCGCGTATTCCTCGAGGGCTTGCGCGAAGGTTGCCGCGTCGAAATCCGGCCAGAAAATGTCCAGGAAGTGCAACTCCGCATACGCGCATTCCCACAGCAAGAAGTCGCTCATGCGTTTTTCGCCGCCGGTGCGGATCAGGAGATCCACATCGGGTGCTCCGCTCGTACAGTGATCCACGTCCGCCAGATGCTCCTTGAACCGCGCGCGATCGGTGCGGGATTCGAGCGACATGCGACGGGCGCTCTCGAGCAGACTGTATTGCGCGGAGTAGTCGACGGCGATGCGCAGGCGCAGCCCTGTGCAGTGGGCAGTGCTGCGCTCGCTGTGCTCGATGACGCGCTTCAGATCGGCAGGCAGTCGATCTCTGCGGCCGATCACGTTGATGCGAATGGCCTGCTCCAGGCAGCGCGGCGTCTGGGTCAGCAAATAGCGGCGCAGCAATCCGAATAGCGCGCTGACCTCGTTTTGCGGTCTGCCCCAATTCGCGGCGGAGAAAGCGTACAGACTGAGCGTGTCGATGCCGTGACGCGCTGCCGCCTCGACAGTGCGGTCGACGGCTTCGGCCCCGGCGCGGTGACCGGCGGCGCGGGGCAGCCTGCGTTGCTGCGCCCAGCGTCCGTTCCCGTCCATGATGATGGCAATGTGCATAGTAAAGTACTTTATTTCACAAAGTGTTTGGACTAAAAAAAATCACGCGCGCCGGGTTGCCTTGATCACCGCTTCAACGTGGTCGAGATAGCGATTCAAAGCATTTTTCCCCAGGACCGTCAGTCGATACAGCGTTTTGGGACGGCGATCTGCGAACGACTTGGTGCATGTCAGATACTTCGCTTCTTCCAGTTTGCGGGCATGCGCGCTCAAATTGCCGTCGCTCACGTTGAACAGCGATTTGAGCTCGGTGAACGTCAGTTCCTCACGCACCGCGAGCGCGCTCATGATTCCCAGCCGCACGCGCTCGTACACCAACCGGTCGAACGTCGCATCCTCATGGCCTCGCGTCGAGTTCGGCACGGCCGCGAGCTTCGCCGGGGCCTGTGCCGGAGGGATTGGACGGGCATTAGATTTCGCGGCCATGGCCTACTCTCCCGATCAAAATTCCAAAGAGGATGTGCAGGCCGCCGAAGCCGGCGCCCAGCATCAGAATCTGCAGCTCGTCGGGGAGCAACAGCGTCACCAGGCCCAGCAGAATGAACAGCGCACCCATGGCTGCGATCATGCGGGTGGTCGCCGTGCTGGCAGTCGTCAGCGCGCAACCGTAGAGCAGAAGCCAGGTGCCGGGGATCGCGTGCACATTGCCGGCCGACCAATGAACCGCCGTCATGATGACGCCGGCGCCCAACGAGGGCAAAAGGCACAAGGCAAATTTTCGCAGCGGCGTACCGACCAGCCGCAGGTCCTGCAGCGACGATTGCCGCACGATCAGAATGCTGCCGGCGGCGCCGGCGAGCAGAGCGGCAACCAACCAGATGGCCAGCCAATGTTCGTGCAAGGCCGGAGCGGAAGTCAGTGCCGCGGTGATGAAACCAATGATGCCCAACACGATGCCGGCGGAACCGGGAACCGCGAGTGAAACGGCGCCTTCCATCGAGGCGCGAATGTAGCGCAGCGTGCCGGCCGCATGTGAATCGAGACGTACTGTGTTGGTTCGCATGGGATCGAAGTCCTGCGCGGAACTTAGGCCATTGACCGTGTGTCGTCAAGTACTCTGCGATACAGAGTGAAAGTCCCTTTTGCGGCGCGCTTTCCGATTCTAACTGTTCAAGGGGAATCTCGATTCCCATCTGGGAGAAAGACCATGAATATGTCAATTGCGCGCGGCATCGCATCCCGCTGCTGATCTCGGCGCTCGTCGTTACCGCAACGGGAATCTTGCATGCAGGTCGAACGATTGCGAATGAAGCCCATGGCGTCCAAGTTTTTCTCGACCCGACCGGAGCGATCGAAACACTCAACGCCAACGGTCCCACGAACGCCAATGGCGCGTTTTTCCAGAGTCTGGGCAGCAACGGCCGTAGTTGTTCGACGTGCCATGTCGCGAGCCAGTCCATGAGCATGTCGCCGCCGCAAATCCGCGAGCGCTTCGTTCAGACTCGCGGCGCCGATCCATTGTTCGCGGCCGTCGACGGCGCAAACTGCTCGAACGCCCGGCCCGGAAATGCCGCGGCGCGCAGTCTGCTGCTGCAGCACGGTCTTATTCGTATTCCTTTGACGCTGCCGGTCGGCGCGCAATTCACGGTGACCGTCGTTCACGATCCGATTCTCGATGAATTTGACCGATGAGCAGCAACGCCAACTGGTCGCGTTCCTGAATTCCCTGTAGATGGCGCGTGACGATCGCGTATCATGCGTGATCATCATCGCTTGATGACTACCGGGGGATGGATATGACAAGGGGTTTCAAGACGAGCTTGGGCGCACTGTTTGCGGTGGCCGTGCTTGCAGTGGCGCAAGTTGCGAGCGCCGCTGATGTCACCGGTACATGGATCATGGCCGTGGAAACCGGAGCGGGCAGCGGCTCGCCGACCTTCGTTCTGAAACAAAGCGGCGAGGCGCTGACCGGCAGCTACAAGGGTCAGCTCGGCGAGGCGCAAGTGACCGGCACGGTCAAAGGCGATGATGTCACCATCGAGTACAAAATCGACGCGCAGGGCCAGACCCTCGCTGTGAAGTACTCGGGTAAGGTCGACGGCAATTCCATGAGCGGCAAGGTGGTGTTGGGCCAGTTTGCCGAAGGCACTTTCAAGGGCACCAGGCAGTAATTCCGCAAGTACCCAAATAAGTGCGCGAAACAGGCTGGCCGGCGGCCTTTTTCGCAATTTCGCGCCCGTCTGCGGCGTTTCCGCGTCGATCCTGCAGTGCGACCTGCGAAGCAGTTCTCATCTTGAATGATTGCCCCGACTGCGACCGCCTTTCGGATGCAGCCGGCGCGCGCAAATGTGACCCAAAGCAAGTCGTAAACCCTTCATTTGCCGGACCCTTATTGTGTTAAGCCGAATTCAAACATTCGTAGTGGGCGAATGCGCGTCGCAGCGCAGCACGGTTGGGTCGATGGCGATCGCGATATGGGACTATAACGATGCCGAAAAGTCTTAGAAAACATGAGGTTGCCGGGCCAGAGGCCGCGGAGCGCCCCTCGGTTCAGGCCGTGAAAAAACCAAAGCTGACGGTGCATCTGGTCACCGATGATGAGACCCTGTGGCCGCAGATCGGTAAGACCTTGGGCGGCGGCTTGATTCTCAAGCAGCACGATTCTGTCGATGAATTGATCGGTGCCACGCCATCCGGTCAAGGCGGCATCGTTCTGTGGGATGCGCGCGGCAATTCGGATCCGGCCAGCGTGCTGTCCAAACTCCATTTACATTCGTCGCGCTTCGCCATTGTCGCCCTGGACGAAGACAGCAGCGCCGCCGCGTGGACGCTTCCGATTCAACATCGCCAAATCGTGGCTCACGTAGGCCTGCCGATCGTCGGATGAAGCCCTGGGTTCCGCACTCGAGGGTGCGCAGGAAGAAGTGAACTCGCGATTGGCTCTGCTCGGCGACGGCAGTGAGTCGCAAACTGCGGAACCCAGCGCGAGCAAGAAGAAGCCTTGGCTGGCGCCGGCGCTCATCGGTGGTGTGCTGATTGCCGCAGTCATGGCTTATTTTTTCACGCGTCCCGGCTCCCCCGAAATCAAGCCGGCGACGCCGGCGGCGAGCGCGCCCAACAAAACGGAATCACCTGCAGCAGCGCACAAACCGGCGGCTGACGCCGACGAAAAGGTGGACTTGCTGATCGAGAAAGCCCAGCAGGCCATGCAGGATCGGCATTTCATCGATCCGCTGGCGGGCAGCGCGCTCTCGTATTTACCGGGAAGTATTGGTCATCAATCCCGACAACGGCGAAGCGCAGCAGGGCCTGCAGCGGCTGTCGGAAATCTTGATTGCTCGCGTGCAGTCCGCACTCGACGAGCGCAAGTTCGACGTCGCCCTGCAGTCTCTGGAAACCGCCAGAAGCATCGACGCCAATGATAAGCGGCTCTCGGCTCTGGACGAGAAGATTGCCGCCTGCGCGCCGAACTCGGACCGGCGCAGATTCTGGCGGCGTTCAACGCGCAGAATTTCGATCGTGCCACGCAACTGATCGACGAGGCGGCGCGCACCAAGGCCCTGCCGCCCGCGAAAATAACGCAACTGCGCGACGAGGTTCGCCGGCGGCGCGATGAATTCGAGGTCGCCCGGCTTCTCAAGCTGGTGGATACGCGCGTGCAACAGGATCATTTGATCGATCCGCGCAACGACAGCGCTGTCTACTATCTGGATCAGGCCAAACAGGCCGGCGCGACCGCTGCGGACCTGCAGGCGCAAACGCAGGAAATGGTCAAGCGTCTGGTGCAGATGGCGCGCGCCGGCATCGATCAGCGTCGCTTCGCGGATGTTGACCGGGTGCTCACCGAGATGCGCAGCATCGGTGCGCCGGCGGCGGTCATTGCCGGACTGCAGAAGGAGCTTGCACGCAACCAGCAAGCTGCACAGAAAGCGGATCAGCCGCAGTTTCTCGATCTGGCGCAGGCGCGGCTCGCGCAGGGGAAATTGACCGAGCCCGACAACGACAATGCGCTCTACTATGTGAATCAGCTGCGCGCCGCCGATCCCAAGAACAGCGGACTGACGCAGATCTCCGGCGCCGTGCAGGCGCAGATTGTCGATCGCGCGCGCACCGCGTTCGATGCCGGTGACGTGGATAAAGCCGAGGCGCTGGCGCAATCGGCGGCCGGTTTGGGCGGCTCCGCCGACCTGGACGCGTTGAACGAGCAAATTCGCCAGTGGAAAGCAGGCGGCGGTGTCCGCCAGATCGCCGAGCAGAATCCTTGACGCGCCTCAACAAGCTCGAAGTTCAATACCCGCAGCGCGCGCTGCAGGAACAATGTCGAGGGTTGGGTGGAGATTGGCTACCTCGTGGGGCCCAACGGTACTGTCGGCAACATACAGGTGATCGAATGCATCGCCTGCCAAGAACATTTGAGCAATCGGCGACCAAGGCGGTCAAGGCGGCTGCGCTACCAGCCGGTGCTGCAAGACGGCAAGGCGATCGCGTCAGCACGCAGGTGCGTATCGTCTATCGCGTTCCCAAATAGGGTGGCCGCGTCATGAGCACACAAACCGCCGCCACCACCACGCCGCCGCCACAACGTCAACGACCATCACGACAAAATTCTCGCGGTGCCGACCTCCGCCGAACGCGGCCGCGGCACGGTTCTGTGCCTCATCGTGCACGACGAACTGGAATTGCGATCTGCGGCTGGCGGGCCTGGTGCGCCGCGCGATGCCCAAGATTGACGCGGACACCGTCACGCGCGCCGGCTTCGACGCGATTTCGATCGAGCGCCTGCGCGCCTATGTTGCAGTGATGTTCATCGTCGAATTCAGCCCGCCGGAGGCGGCTGCGGCCTCGCTGGCATCGCTCGAGCGTCTGCACGAGCAGGCGCCGCGGCTTGCCGATATTCGTGTTTGCGCGCGGCGGCAACGAGCGCAGCGCCGCGCGCGCCATGAAACTGGGCGCGAGCGACTATTGGCCGATCCACTCCGTGATCGTCGGCGAACTGTGCAGCGCCCTGCAGCCGCTGATCGAACCGCCGCAAGCGCCGCCGGCCGCGCCGCGGCGACTGCGGCGCATGACCGCTGGCGGCAACCCGAGATCGCCGGCTACACGCTGATGAAGAAGATCGCGCAGTCCGCGGCGGCCAGCGTATATCTGGCCCGCAACGACGAATTCGCGCAGCCGGTGGCGCTGAAGATCCAGGCGATCAAGGGACAGCAGGTGCGTGTCGGAGGCCGATCGCGAGCGATTCGCCAAGGAATGCGAAATTCTGTCCAAGCTGAATCACCGCTCGATAGCCAATGTGCTGGATTTCGGCGTCACCGATGACTACTTGTATCTCGCCCTGGAGTATTTTCCCTGCGGCAGCCTGCGCGAGCGGCTCGAAGCATCCGGTGAGCGAGGCCGATGCGGTCAACTACGCGCATCAGATCGGCGAGGCGCTGCAGATCGTGCACGCCGCGCGCGTCGTGCACCGCGACCTGAAGCCGTCGAATCTCATGCTGACCAACGAAAATCGGCTGGTGTTGATCGACTTCGGATCGGCGCGCACGCAGTTCATGGCGCAACGACCTGACGCGCTCCGACGATTGCACCGGAACACCCTACTATGTGTGTCCGGAGCAGATCGACGACCGCGAACCGGACGCGCGCGGCGATCTCTACAGTCTCGGAGTCGTGCTGTTCGAGATGCTCTCGGGCGCGCTGCCCTTCATCGGCAAAACGCTGGCGGATATCCTGGCGGCGCACCGCTCGGCGCCGATCCCGCGTCTGCCCGAACGTCTCGGCAGCTATCAGCCGATCATCGATCGCCTGCTGGCCAAGGATCCGAAGGATCGATATGCGTCGGCCGCGGAGTTTCTCGATGCCCTGGATGCGTTGCGCGCGGAATTGAACGCTCGGAAACCCAGCAAGCCACAGCGGAGTCACTTGATTCATGAACCCTCGTCTCGCCAAAGCACTTGGCCCCGCGTGTCTCGCCCGGCGGTCTCATGGTGCTGGTCGTCATTCTGGCCTTCAGCTTCGTCGCGATCGTGCTGATTCCGGGTCTGGAACTTGCCAGCGAATTGGCGGACAGCAGCCTCGGCGCTCAAATTCGCTGGGCGAGCAGCAACGCAATCCCGCCGCTGATCCGCGCCTCGCTCGAGTCGATGCATGACCGCTTGGCCACCCGCGGCTACATTCAAGAGTCCCTGGATCAGCTGCGCGATGCCAGCGGCAAACTCGACGCCGGGCTGCAGCGAAATGAACGCGCCGCGGCCGGCGAGCTGGTTCGCGCTGTCGGGCGACACCGGCGCGACGGGCGAACCGATCGCCGGAAAGCACGCCGCGGCGTTGCGCGACCTCTGGGCCAAGGAAAGGAGGCGCTGGAGCCCGTTGCTCGAATTCACGGGCGTGCCCTACCAGGACAACGAAGCGACCGGCACCGTGCTCAACGAGAGCGGCAAGCAACTGGAGCGCGACGTCAGCGCGGCGATGCGCACCAGCCGGCACGCGCTGCCGCTGCTCGACAACGAATTGACGGCGATCGTCGCCGAACTGCAGACCGGCAATGCACGATCGGCCACGCAGCTGCGGCTCGTCATGCTGACGGGCCTGCTGATCGCGCGTGGTCCTGGTGGCGCTGGTGCACGCGTTGCTGCTCGCACGGCAACGGCAGGAAGCCATCCTGCGCGAGGCGCGTCAGCAGACCACCGACATTCTGCGCACCGTCAAGGACGGCCTGTTCCTGCTCGACGAGAATCTCATCATCGGCGCGTCCTACTCCGGCGCGCTGGAATCGCTGTTTCAGCGCAACGACTTCGCCGGGCTGCATTTCGAGAATCTGCTCAAGGACATCGTGTCCGAAAAGACGCTGGCGACCGCCCTGAAATTCGTCGGCGTCCTGTGGTCGGAGCGCACCAAGGAAAACCTGGTCAAGACGCATCAATCCTCTGGGCGAGGTCGAAGTGCACTTCGACAACGGCAACGGCAAGTCTCGCACGCGCTATCTGCAGTTCGAATTCCACCGCGTGCGCGTCGACGGCAAAATCACCCACGTGCTGGTGTCGGTGTCGGACGTGAGCGCGCGCGTGGATCTGGCGCGCGAACTGCAATCCTCGCAAACCCAGGCGCAGGCGCAGGTCGACACGCTGCTCGGCATACTGCACGTCGATCCCGACGCAGCTGGCCTCCTTCCTGAACGACTCCAACGCGGCCATGAAGATGATCAACGCCGTGCTGCGCGAGCCGGCGCGCGAGGAAAGCGCGTTCCGCAAGAAACTCGACACCCTGTTCCGGCAGGTGCATTCGGTCAAGGGCGAGGCCGCGGCACTGGGGCTGTCCTCGATCGAAAGCCGCGCGCATTCCTTCGAAGACGACTTGAAGATGCTGCGCGACAAAGCCGATCTGTCGGGAAACGACTTTCTGCCGCTTGGTCATCAAGCTCGACGACCTGTTGACCCATCTGCAATCGGTCGGCGACCTGGTGTCGCGCCTGTCGCGTCTGCACGTTGCGGCGTCCAGCACTGATTCCAACGATCTCATACGGACACCGCGGTGATCGAGAACGGGACAGCGCGGAGCTCGTCGCCAAGGCCCGACAGCAGCGTAACCGCCATGCTGCAGCAGCTGACCGCGCGCGTCGCAGCGCGAAAATCAACAAGGAAGCGGCTCTGCAATGCGTGGGATTCGACACGGTGCCGGATGAGTATCGGCGCATCGTCAAGGACATCGCGGTGCAGGCGGTGCGCAACGCCATCGTGCACGGCATCGAGCCCAGCAGCGACCGCCTGAACGCCGGCAAGCCCGCGCAGGGCACGCTCAAGCTGATATTCCAGGATCTCGGCGATGCGCGGCTACAAGCTCATCGCCGAAGACGACGGCCAGGGCTTGTCGACCGAGAAGATCAAGGAGGCCGCGCTGAAGAAGGGATTCATCACGCCCGGAAAAGGCGCAGACCTTGGATGCCAAGCAGGTATTCTCGCTGCTGTTTCAGCCGGGATTCTCCACGGTCGAGACCGCCACCAAGGATGCCGGGCGCGGCGTCGGCATGAATCTGATGGCCGGTCTCATGCAGCAGATCGGCGGCAAGGTGTCCGTGGCGCACCATGCCCGGGAAATTCACCCGCCTGACCTTGAGCCTGCCGCCCGCCAAGCGCGCAGGGAACACGGAAGCCGCGTAATGGATACGTCCGCGGGCAGCAAGGCTACCTTGAAGCTGATGATCGTCGATGATTCGAACATCATCCGGCGGCGCATCGAGCGCTCGCAGCAGATCGACCGCCTGGAAGTGGTGGGCGCCGCGAGCAACGGCCGCGCGGCCGTGGAAATGTTCCGCCGCACCCAGCCGGATGTCGTGACCATGGACCTGACCATGCCCGAGATGGACGGCATCGAATGCGTCCAGGAATTGGTCGCCATCAATTCCAATGTGCTGATTCTGGTGGTCTCCGCGCTTGCCGACAAGGCGACCGCGGTGGAGGCGATCGAAAAGGGCGCCAACGGATTTCTCTGCAAGCCGTTCACCGATCGACAGCTCAACGATGCGTTGGAAGAGCTGCTGTCGGAGGCTTGAATGTTCAAGGAAGCAGAAATTCGCACATTTATCGAAGGCACGACGAATTACTTCGAGACATCCGCGCAGCAGTCGGCCACGGTCGGATCGCCGTACCTGGTGACCGACGGCAAGCCCGGCGCCTACGAGTACACCGGCGTCATCGGCATCACCGGCGCGCGCAAGGGCATCGTGTATTTCACCGCGCCGCGCGGCATGCTCACGGTGCTGCTGATGCGCATGCAGGAAACCGACACCAGCGACGAAAACATCAAGGATCTCGTCGGCGAAGTCGCCAACACGATTTCCGGCAATGCGCGCCGCGACTTCGGCAAGAATTTCGTCATCTCGGTGCCGATCGTCATCGCGCACGATGCGGAAAAGGTGACCACGCCGCACACCCGATCCTTCGTGATCCCGATCAACTGGCGCACGCACTCCGCCAAGCTCGTGGTCTGCCTGGAATAGCGCCGGATACCAGGCTCGCGCTCCGCGCCTTATTTTCCGTCGACCGAGAACGCCAACAGCACATTGACGCCATTGCCGCCGGTGCGCGCCGCGCCGTTGAAGCCGGACATCGTGTACACCATGCCGCCGGCGATGGCCGGCCCCATGCCGTCGATCCCGCCACCGGGTTGCGCGGCATTGCCGTTGACGGTGTCGTAGGTCTGGGCGGTGGTGCTGAACTCCCAGACAATCTTGCCGCTCGCGCTATCGTAGGCGCGAAACCACCCATCCAGCGTGCCTGAGAAAACGATGCCGGGCATGACGGCGCGGGGCCGCCGATTGCGCGCGCACGCACGCTCCCTTCGTGAAGTCCTTCGACCGGTCTCCCGCGTAGTGGCATGGGGCGATCCGGAGCAGGCGTGTTCCACATGATCTTGCCGGTGAAAGGATCAAGGGCGAACAGGCCTGGTTTGCCCGGGCCGCTGTTCTCGGGCGCCGGCGACGCGGTTCCCGCGGCGAGGGCGAATTCATTGAAGAGCTCACCGATGTCGGAATTCGGAACAAAAATAGTCTTGGGGTCCGCGCCGATTCCCCATTCGATGCCGCCCAGCGGCGAACCCGCGCCGACCGCCGTTTTCCAGAGCGTGCGGCCGCTGTCCGGGTCGACGCCGTAGACGATCCCGGATTTCTGGCCGGCGACCAGAATCTGTTTGCCGCCGTGCTTGAACAGAATGGGTGTCGCACCGAAATCGAAGTCCGGTCCGGTCGGACTGGGACAGTTGGCCGGCTTGGCGGGACCGCTGCAGCCCACGATGAAGTTATCGTTCGTGGTGACCTGGTTTCTCCAGCGCACCTTGCCGGTCTTCATTTCCAGGGCGACGATGGCATCATCTCCATCCGTGGCCGCGTCGGTGTAACTGTCCCCGGTGACCACGTAAACCAGGCCGCGCCTGGCATCGACCGTCGGCGAGGCCCATACCGGGGCGCCCGCGGGTCCCTGCATTTGCACGCCGTTGGCGTTGTCGTGCGTGGGCAGCAGCGGTTCGGTGATCATGAAGGTCTGCCACTGCTTCTGACCGGTCTTCAGATCGAGCGCTGCCACGCTGCCGCGGAAGGTGCAGCACGAATAGCTTCGGCTGCATGGCCACCACTTCCTCGCCCGAGGACAGGGGCACGAACAATTGATCGCCCGAAACAACGGGCGTACCGGTGATTCCCGAGGCAACGTGATTTTCCAGCGATTCGCTGTGCCATAGCTCCTTGCCGTTCTGCGCATCGAATGCGCGC
Source organism: uncultured Gammaproteobacteria bacterium (assembly GCA_963831765.1). Lineage (GTDB taxonomy): Bacteria > Pseudomonadota > Gammaproteobacteria > Steroidobacterales > Steroidobacteraceae > Bog-1198. The sequence goes on along the minus strand of CAWHRH010000003.1, from coordinate 1,339,502 downwards.
ACGACGCGCTTGCCGACACCCACGAAGGTTGCCCAGCCGCTGGGCGATATCGACGATCGAATGACCATGGGTGTGGTGCGCGATGAAGCATCATCGATCGCCCAATGAACGCAGCCGCTCTTCGCATCCAGGGCATAGAACTTGCCGCCGCGGTTCGTGATGAAAAGCCAATCGCCGACCACGATGGGCTGCCCGCCGCCCGTCATGGAAAACGCCCATTTCACCTTGAGGCGCGGCACGTCGGCTGCTTTGAGACCGGGACTGGGCTGAAAACGGGTGGAGTTTTCATCCAGGCCCAAGGTGGCCCAATCGGTCGCGCTCGCTTGGATGGGCTCGTTCGAGGAACACATCTTGTCGGTGCCGGCGGGCACCGCCGTTTGGCTTGGGGTCAGAAATAGCGCGACCGCCTCGATCTCGGGCCGCGACAAGCCCTGCGCCATCGGCGCCATCACGCCGGTGGTCAAAGCGGTGACGATTCCCTCGCGCGGCCGCAACGCGAGTTCCGTCCGCCCGGGTGCTCGTTCGATCGCCGGCTCGTGGCAGCTCTTGCAGCGGGCATTGAATAGCGCCTCGCCGTTTGCCGGTGAAGTGCCTGTTTGCTGCGCCGGCACGACGGCTGCCATGCTCAAGCCAAGAACCAGGGCGGCGCTGGCGCCGATCCGGATTTGATTGTTGTTCATTTCTCCGCTCCGAGAGATCGCGCGCTCTTTTAAGAAAATCCAATCCACCTTCCCGCCATCGCCACCATCAACCATGCCGCCATGGTGAACACGGTGACGCTGCGCACGGCAACGCCCGTGAGCGCCGCGCCTCACCATGGGATTGAAAACGAAGTAGGTGACCAACAGAGCAATGGCAAGCGAAATCATCTTTACCCAGAACGCCTCCCGACCGTAGAGCTTTACCGGCTCGGAGATTCCAAGAAGAAGGCCGGTGATCATCAGAAGAATCACCGCCAGGTTCAAGTAGTGGTGAGCGCTCTTGTACAGTTCGGCGGCCGGGGTCTTCAATCCCCATCCCAGTACCGACAGTGCGACGATCAGGACCGACGCCCCCGAGCAGCGCCAAAGCCAACAAGTGAGTCGCTTCGATGGCTGGAAACAGCCAGGTGGATTCGCGAATGGTTTGACCGAGCGCCGAGGCTTCGATGTGTTGTGCGGTTTGATACAGGCTCATCGTCATCCCGGATCGAGAGGGCAGCCGGTGAGCTGCGACATGACGGGGGAGTTGATGTTGTCGCAGTCGAACCAGTTGTAGGCGATCAGCCGGCCGAAAACGATGACACAAGCCCAGGCGCTCAACGAGATGGCCGCGCATATTTTGGATTTGCGCGGCACCGGGCCCAAATCCCAGGCCGCCTTGTCCCGCTCCACTTTAAAGGTGAAAACTGCAATGTTGACCGCGGCGATGAGAATCATCAGGCATTTGAGCCTGAACCAGAGGCTGTGATACGTGCGGATCGGAATGGCCAGGAACAGCATCGCGCCGGTGATCACCAGCAGCACGAAACCCGCCACCGTCCACGGCAGCATCCTGGAGAGCATCTGGGATGACCGGAACGTTATTATAAGGAAATACCTAGCAGCCGCAGATCCACCATGGCGATGGTGCCGACGAACAACATGATGGATATGACATGCGTCGATTCGGTGATCGCGTACATGTAGAGCGATTCGTGCAGCGCGATGCTCCAGGGCGTATCGGCCAATTTGGTGACGAGTCCCTCGAGCATCGATTCCCCGCGTGTTGATTGCCGGCCACGACACCCTTTTTGTTATTTGCCTGAATAATCAAGGGCGCAATAGAAATTGTATTGCAAATACAGCTGATCTAAAGCGATTATAAGCGGCGATTATAAGGGCCCTTTGACGGTCCGCGGGCTCGGCGTCATTTCAAGCATTTGGCTGGAGGAATTCTCGAATGAATTTACGTACTGACAAAGCGGCAGGAATTGCCTGCGCCTTGATCGCAGCTGGCCGCCGCGCCGGTGCTGGCGCATCATGCATTTCAAGCCGAGTTCGACGGCAACCAGCCCATCATGCTTCAAGGCAAGGTCACCAAGGTCGAGTGGATCAACCCGCATACCTGGGTTCACATGAACGTCGTCACCGACGGCGTGACGCAAGAATGGATGGTCGAGGCCGGCACACCCAACACGCTTTTGCGCGAAGGCCTGACCAAGGACTCGCTCAAAGCCGGTGAAGTGATCATCGTGCGCGGCTATCGCGCCAAGGACGCGCGCTGCCGGCCGGCCTGCAAGGCCAACGGACGTGATGTGACCTTCACCGATGGACGCAAGGTGTTCATGGGTTCGAGCGGTACGGGCGCGCCGAAGGATGGCGCCGATCCCAACGAGAAGTGATCAACAAGTCTTGGGAACAGGTCTGGCGTAAACGAGGGGAAAGTTCTGAATAAGAAGATGAATGTGTTGGCTCTGGTGAGCCTGACGGGGTTGGCTGCGTCAATGACCGCAAGCTATGGAGCAACCAGCACGGCGCCAAGCGCTGCGCCGGGCACAGCACCCGGCGCGGCCGCTCATAAGGCGGCCGGCGGCGCGATCGAGAGGGTGGGCGGTCACCCGAATTTCAGCGGCGTCTGGTCGGTGATGAACACCGCCAACTGGAATATCGAACCGCATCTGGCGGGCGCGGCGCTGGAACTCAGCGCCCGGCCCCGTGGTTCCGGTACCCGCGAAAGCCATCGTAGCGTTGGGCGCCGTGGGTTCCGTGCCTGCGGGCATGGGCGTCGTCGAGGGCGGCACGATTCCTTACACGCCCGAGGCTCTGGCGAAAAGACAGGACAATCAAAAGCACTACTTGGATCGCGATCCGGAGGTCAAGTGCAACCTGCCCGGCGTGCCGCGCGCCAACTACATGCCGCTGCCGTTCCAAATCGTGCAGTCCTCGAAGACGATGTTGATTTCGTACGAATACGACGGCGCGGTCCGCGACGTTTTATTCAATGATCCGGGTCCTGCGCCGATCGACAGCTGGATGGGTCAATCGGTGGGCCATTGGGAAGGCGACACATTGGTCGTCACCGTGACCGGACAGAACGACAGCACCTGGTTCGACCGTGCCGGGAACTTTCATTCCGGCGACATGAAGGTGGTTGAACGCTGGACGCTGATGAATGAAAACACCATCCGCTACGAAGCGCAGATCACCGATCCGGCCACATTCACCCGACCGTGGAAAATGAGCATGCTGATTTATCGGCGCCTCGGCGAGGATGCGCGGTTGCAGCAGTTCAAGTGCGTCGAGTTCGTTGAAGAACTGATGTATGGCGACTTGCGTAAGGAGCCTCTGAAATGAGCACGAAGAAATTAACTGCCTTGTTGGCTGAGCGCGGCGATTTCGGCGCTGACCATTCCCGCCGTGTTCGCGGCAACCGCCGCGCCGGCCGGCGCTTACAAAGCGCCGCTCAACGCCTATGGTCAGCCGGACCTCGAAGGGACCTGGACCAATGCGACCTTGACGGTGCTCGAGCGGCCGAAGGAATACGGTACCCGCAAGGTCATGACCGCCGAGGAGGTCAAGAAGATCGAGGGCGAGGATGCGAAGATGTATGCCGCCGACGCGGCGCCCAGAGACCCCAAGGTGAAGACCACGGATTTGCCGCACGATTGCGGCAAGGGCTTCAGCGGCGCGGGCTGCGGCTACAACGCAGCCTGGATCGATCCTGGCAACACGATCATGCGGGTCAACGGCGAACCGCGCACCTCGTTCATCACCGACCCGGCGGATGGACGTCTGCCGCCGACCAAGCCCGGCGTGGTAGTCCCGGGTCCCTATAACTACCCGCATTATGGCGAGAATCCCGAGAATCAAACGCTGGCGGAACGCTGCCTGACTTCGTTCGGCTACAGCGCGGGCCCCGTGATGCTGCCGTTGCTGTACAACAATAATTACGAGATCGCGCAGAGCAAGGACACCGTCGCCATCGTCGTGGAAATGGTCCACGACGTGCGCATCATTCATATTGGCGGCAAGCATCGCACCGACGGCGAGCGGCCGTGGATGGGCGATTCCATCGGCTGGTACGAAGGTCCGACGTTGGTGGTCGAAACCACCAACTTCCCGCAAGCCACCGCGCTGCGCGGCGCTTGGAAGGAACTGAAAGTCACCGAACGTTTCACGCGTGTCGCGCCGAATCGCATCCTCTATCAATTCACGGTCGAGGATCCGACCGTTTGGGAAAGACCGTGGAGCGGCGAATACGAATTCACCCCATCGAAGGGGCGCATATTCGAATACGCCTGCCATGAGGGCAACTACGCATTGGAAGGCATCCTCTCCGGCATGCGTGCCGACGAGGCAGCGGCCGCCGAGAAGGCGAAAGCGGCGGCGGCCAACAAAACCGCCGAGGCACCGGCTGCGCCGGTCGGCACGAAAAAGCAGTAGCCTGAATCTTATTGAGGCCTCAACGCGGGGAGCGGCGCCGCACGCTACCCGCGCCCCCTTGGCCGCGAACGAACGCTCACAACAGGTGTCCCGCTAGCGAGATCCGACGACTGCTGAGCCGTTGAAAGCGATCGGCGATTTGGGGTGAGCGATGTGCGTGGCCAGCCGAACCGTCTCCTCGGCCTCGGCGTGCAGCCAGCGGCTGAACAGCAGCGTCTTCGGCAGCTTTGCTACTTCGGGCAGCGCCACGAGGTAATAAGCGAATGCCGTCGCGGTCGTGAGCGGGAGAGGACTGATGAGGGTGCCCTGCATCAGATGGTCGGTGACCAGACTGATGCGCGCCAGTGTCACACCCAGACCCACTACCGCCGCCTCTATGGACAGTCCCGCATGGCTGAGTCGCTGCCCGGACTCGCAGCGCAGCTCCGGGCGCCCGAGCTGGTCGAGCCAGCTGCGCCAGTCGGACAGGCTGCCGTCGCCTTCCGTGCTGGTATCGTGCAGCAGCGGCAGTTCAAGCAGGGCATCGATGCTGGTGATCGAGCCGCGCGCGGCGAGCAGTTGCGAGCTGCAGACGGGCAGCACCCAGTCGGGCATGAGCAGCGTCGCGACATGATCGCGATAGCGGCCGCGACCGAAGCGGATCGCGAGGTCGATTCCTTCCGATCTGAGGTCGAGGATGCGTGAATCGGCAATGACCTGAATCTGTAGGCGCCGATGCAGCTCGCAGAAGCGCGGCAGGCGCGGCAGCAGCCATCGCGAGGCGACCGATGGCAGCATCGTCACGCGCAGCGGCCGAGTCGCGCTGGTGGCGCCGAGCTCGGATATCGCGCGCCCCACATCGGCGATCGCACGTTCCACGCGGCGGGCGAGCGTCTCGCCTGCGGCGGTGAGCTTCAACCCGCGCGCGGTTCGGGCGAACAATTGCACGCCGACTTCCGCCTCGAGCGCCTTGATCCGGTGGCTGACGGCGCTTTGGGTGCGGTGCAGCTCGGCAGCCGCGGCCGTGAAGCTCAAGTGTCGCGCGGCCACCGAGAAAACGTACAGGGCATCCAATGGAGGGAGCGCCATGCTCACCCGCCCAAGCCATGAGTCGCGTTCATGCACCACCTGCCTGAAAACTCGTTTGCTGCATCAGCCCGAGGGCAGCGATCATTATTAACTTAACACCATTGATTGAAGGGCGCGCAATGCCAGGTTCGGAACGGAAACAGGTGGAGCCGTCGAAACGAGATGCGCCTTCGCCAGTTTTTGCGGCGCAGCACGGTGCGGCCGCCGAAATCGTGGCCCCGGCGATCCTGCTCCAATCGCTGCTACCTCGATTATGGCGCTTCGCGTTGCGACTCACACGCGACCGTCACGATGCCGAGGACCTCGTGCGGCGTGCTTGCGCGTGCGCGCTCAAGCGGGAAGAGCAATTGCAACGGGGCAACGCAGCACTCAACAAAATGTTTTCCATCCTCCATTCGGTCTGGCTCAACGACATGCGTGCCCACCGTATCCGCGGCCGGACCAAGCTGCCATGGATCGAGGGTCCCGAGAGCACGCTGGAGGGCAGCGCGGCGCTCGACCCCAAGCTGAACAGGCTGCATCGGCGGGTGATCGAGGCGGTCGGGGCGCTGCCGGATGCCCAGAGAGCGCTGCTGCTGTTGGTCGCGGTCGAGGGCTTGAGCTACCGAGAGGCGGCTGAGGCTCTCGACATCCCCATCGCCACCGCGATGAGTCGTCTCGCGCGGGCGCGCCTTACGATCGGCGAGTCCTTCGGGACCGGCGTCGCGCCCCTCAGTTGATGAGAACAGGCTCACTGCCGGTCAGGCTAGAGGTGGCGGCCTGTGTCCATTTGGAAATAAGCGATTAGTGCGGCGACATGCAGTTGAGTTGCCGCTCGAGCCTCCGCTTCGTTGGCGCAGTTCTCGGCTCGGCGCACCTTGACCGGGTCCTTATCCCACCCCGCATAGCAGACGTGCTGCGCTGCCATGTGGAGCCGCTGATTGAGAGCGGCCGCGCCGCTGAGGCTGTCGATGTTGAGATCCTGAAATTTGACCGTCTCCTTCGGAACAAATGCGCTGGCAACGCCGATTATGCATATGAGGCTCATTCCAGCGGCTGCGAAAGCGGCAAGAATCGCGCGTTTGATCTTGGAATTTGAGTACATCGTTGTCTCCTGTAAAAAGTGCGAACGTGATTTGGGCGGCTGCCTTTGCTGTGACGTATGCGGTGAATAACAGCCGCCGAGGTCCGGATATTCCGGGCGCAAGCGGATAAATATTTCGCGCGGCGCTGGGAATAAATCCCGGTCGCGGCGTGTTCTTTGGCATCCGGACAATGAAAAGCTGTCTATCGTGCAGGAAGAAGTTGCGAATCCGACCGAAGATCTCGGCGCGGCACTGCCCGCGCTGCTGCCGCGCCTGTGGCGTTTCGCGCTGCGGCTCGCCATGAACCGCCATGACGCGGAGGACCTGGTGCAGCGGGCTTGCGTGCGTGCGCTCGAGCGTCGTCACCAGCTGCAGCCGGGGACATCGGTCCTGAGCTGGCTATTTTCGATCGCGCACACCGTGTGGCTGAATGAGTTGCGCGCACGGCAGATCCGCGCCCGCGCCAGCATGATGTGGAGCGACGAACTCGGCGACACGCTCGCCGAGGCAGCCTTCACTCCCGAGACGGATGCGATGCATCGCCAGGTCGTCGCTGCGGTCGAACAACTGCCGGACGCGCAACGCGCCGTCATGTTGCTGGTGGCGGTCGAAGGCTTGAGCTACCGTGAAGCGGCCGAGGCTCTCGATGTTCCCGTCGGCACCGTCATGAGCCGGCTCGCTCGCGCCCGTCTGACCATCGGCCGCCTCTTCAACGACCAACCTGTCAAAGTGCGAACTCAGCGAGGAGCGTTGTAATGGACATCGACGATAGTTTGTTGATGGCGCACGTTGATGGTGGGCTGTCGGCGGAAGCCCGCCGCGAAGTCGAGGCCGCCGTCGCGCGCTCGCCCGATCTCGCCGAACGCTTGTCCGCGATGCGGGCTTCGATGCTGCCCTACGGCGTTGCATTCGAACGGCAGGTTCTGCCGCCCGTACCGCCGCAACTCGCGCGCCGCATTGGTGAGCTCGCTGCCGCGAGCGCGGCAACTCCGCTCCGAGCCAGGGCGGCCAGGGTCTGGCCGCGCATGGCGGCCGCGTTCGTGGCCGGCGCACTGTGCAGCGTGGCGGCGCTCGAACTGCGGCCGCACACGGGAACTTTGTTTTCCGCGACCGCACCGGTCGCCCCATGGATTCAGGCGGTCGCCGATTACCAGCAGCTCTATTCGCGCGAGACTCTGGTGAGCACGACCGAGGATCCGCAGTTGACTCGCGAGATAGTCGGGAAGCTGCGTAGCGCCGACGCGTTGGCGATCCAGATCCCGGATCTGCGCAGCGCCGGACTTGCCTTCAAGCGCGTGCAGCGGCTCAATTATCACGGCCGGCCGGTGGTGCAAATCGTGTATCTGCCCGAGACAGGCGGCGACCCCGTGGCGTTGTGCGTGACGCGCGATCAAGAGGCGGATGCCTCGCTGCAAGCGCAGCGCGTTGGCGAGATGCAGACAGTTGCCTGGCGCCGGAACAATCTCGGCTACGTGCTTCTCGGCAAGGGTTCGCAGATCGACCTCAGCCGTCTGGGGCGCCGGATCGCGAGCGGCGAGGCCGCCGCGCTCTATTTATGATTGGTGGCGCGAGCTGACGACGGGATGGGATGAAGACAGGCCGCCATCCACCGCGATGGCCTGACCGTTGACATAGGACGCCGCGTCGGACGCCAGAAACAATGCGGCCTTGGCAATTTCCTCCGGTTCGCCGTAGCGCTGCAGAGGATTAAGCTGTCCGATTTTTCCCTGGGTGCCGCGCGCCCGCGCTCGTTCGAACATTGGGCGCGTCATGCCGGTTTCGATCAGTCCCGGGCAAATCGCATTGATTCGAACGCCGGTACCGGTCAGTTGATTGGCCACGGTCTGCACCAGGCTGATGACCCCGGCCTTGCTGGCGCTGTAAGGAACACCACCGGCGCCGGAGCGTAGCCCGGCAACCGATGCCGTGCAAATGATCGAGCCGCGCTTGTGCTTCACCATTTCCCGCGCCGCATATTTGGCCAGGAGAAAAGTGCCGATCAAATTGATCTTGAGGACCTCCGCCCAGTGCTCGACGGTCTCCTCGAGAAAAGGAACCAGGCCGCCGCTGATGCCGGCATTCGCGTAACAGACATCCAAACCGCCGAATTCTTGAATGGTGGTGGCCACGGCAGCCGCAACATCGGCTTCCGCGGAGGAGTCTTTGATCAATGCGATGCAGCGGCCCCCCTTGTCACGAATCGCCGCCGCGGTCGCTTCGACCTCCGGCGCACGGTCCAGTGCGATGACCGCCGCGCCTTCCGCGGCGAATAACATCGCGCTGGCGCGCCCGATGCCGCTGGCCGCGCCCGTGACGATGGCCGTCCTGTTCTCGAGAATCTTCATGCTTGATCTCCCCTTCATCGCAGTATCCCCTCAAGCACCTTGCAGAGGCAATATTTCAATGCAGCTGCAAATTGACCCCTTCGGCTTCTTTGCTATAGGCTGATTCGCGTGAAATCTCCCGCATCGACTCGAGCGGTGTATCGGCACGCCGAACTCGATCGGGTCTTGAATCCCGGCAGCGTTTGCATCGTAGGCGCCTCTCCCAAGGCGGGATCATTCGGCGAGCGCGTGCTGGCGGGCCTCGCCGATTTCGCCGGCAACATCTACCTGGTCAACTCCCGCTACGACTCGATCGGCGAGCGACGCTGCTACCCCAGCATTGCAGCCTTGCCGCAGAACCCGGATTGCGTTGCGGTGGTCGCGCCTCGGGATGCCGTGGAAGAAATCGTATTGGAAGCCGCCGAGCAGCGCGTGGGCGGCGTGATCCTCTATGCATCCGGCTACGCGGAGACGCAGCTGGCCGACCGCATTGAACTGCAGCGGCGTCTGGGCGATATCGGCCTGCGGACCGGATTGAAGATCATCGGCCCGAATTGCCTGGGGATAGCAAACTACGTACGCCGCGCGCGCATATCGTTCTCGGAATACCCGGCGCCGCGCGAGCGACGCGGCGTGTCCATCGGCATCGCCAGTCAATCCGGCGCCCTGTCCCAATCGCTGGCCCAGGCGATGGAATGCGGCGTCTCGGTGAGCCACGCATTTTCCGCGGGCAATCAAGCCGATGTGGATGTCGCCGATCTCGTGTCCTATCTGGCGGATGAGCCCTCCTGCGATGCCATCGCGTGCGTGTTCGAGGGCATGGCGCATCCGCTGCGCCTGTTGCAGGCGGCCGAAATCGCCCGGCAGCGCGGCAAACCGCTGTTGATCAACAAGATCGCCACGGGGGAGTCGGGCGCCGCCGCTGCGATTTCTCATACGGGTAGCCTCGCCGGCTCGGACAGTGCCTACCGCGCCGCATTTGAGCGCGGCGGCGCCATTCTGGTCGAAGAGTTCGAGGCTCTGATGGAAACGGCCGCATTTTTCGCCAAGGCGCCTGTGCCCAAGGCGCGTGGCGTCGCGGTGCTTGCGGCCTCGGGCGGCGCCGCCATCATGGCCGCCGACAAGGCGGAGGCTTACGGCATTGTACTGCCTCAACCCGGCGATGCGGCGCGCCTCATCCTCGAAGCGAACATTCCCGATTTTGGATCGGCGCGAAACCCCTGCGATGTAACGGGTCAGGTCGTCAACAATCCGCTCTCGATGCCGGCGTGCAGCGATGCATTGTTATCGGATCCGGCCTACGGTGCCTTGGTCGTGCCGCAAACGCTGGCATTCGAGATGTACAAAGCGCGCCTGGCGTCGTTGTCCAGCCAGTCCCGGCAGCACGGCAAGATCACATGCAGCGTTCTCATTTCCAATTGGTTGCAGGGTCCCGGCACGCTGGACGGGGAGCTGGCTCCGCATGTCGCGCTGTTTCGATCGATCGATCGGTGTTTTCGCACCCTGGCGGCGTGGCACAGACATGCGGACCGTCTTGAACGGGGCGAACGCAAGGTCATTCGCGTTTCGGATCCGGCGGCCGCCACGCGAGCCGCGCGGCTGATCGAAGCGGCGCCCGGCGATCGGCTCACGGAGCGGGAGTCGAAAGCGATTCTGGATCTTTACGGCATTCCCACGGTGCGTGAATTCAGGGCCGACTCGGCGGACTCAGCCGTGGCCGCGGCCGCGCGGCTTGGGTTTCCGCTGGTGTTGAAGGTCGAATCTCCCGACATTGCGCACAAGACGGAAGCTGGAGGCGTTGCCCTGAATGTGCGCTCCGCTGACGAATTGCGCGCAGCCTACGCTCGCATTCTGGCGAATGCCCGTGCGTTCGCACCGCAGGCCAGGATAAACGGGGTGCTGCTTCAGCCCATGGTGCCCGCCGGCATCGAGGTGGTGGTGGGCGCGCGGGTGGATCCGTTGCTGGGTCCGCTCATCGTGGTTGGATTCGGCGGTGTATTGGTGGAGCTGCTGCGCGATACCGCCGTGGACCTCGCCCCGATCAATGCGGAAGAAGCCTTGGCGATGCTGCGCAAGCTCAAAGGCAGCGCGCTGTTCGAGGGATTTCGCGGCGCTGCGGCCGTCGATCTCCATCGTCTCGCCGACATCATCGTGCGCGTCTCGGAATTCGCCGCGGATCAGCAGGATAAAATTTCCGAAATCGACATCAACCCCATCATTTGCAGCGATTCACAACAGATCGCGGTGGATGCGTTGATAGTCCGGGCCTATACTCCGCGTCCTCTCACAATTCGCTCCTGAGGGTTATCAACATGACCGACGATGCAAGCAGGTTATCGCGCCGGGATTTCACCGCCCTGTCGCTCGCGGCGGGTGTCGCCGCGGCGACGAGCGCTTCCGGCGCCGCGGCTGCCGACATGGTGGATACGGACGTGGTGGTGACCACTGCCGATGGTAGTTGCGACGCAGCGTTGATTTATCCCAAGGGCAAGGGTCCATGGCCCGGCGTCATCCTGTTCGTGGATGTGTTCGGTCTGCGGCCGACCATGCGCGACATGGCAAAGCGATTGGCGGCCAACGGCTACACGGTGCTCGTGCCGAACCCGTTCTACCGCACCACCAAGGCGCCGGGACTGCCCATGACCCTGGACTTCACCAGCGCCGATGATCGCGCGAAAATTGCCAAGGTGCGCGAACCCATGACGGATCAAGCCGTCATGTCCGACTCAACGGCTTATGTGAAATTTCTCGACTCGCAAGCGACGGTCGATAAAAAGAAAAAAATGGGCGTGTTCGGTTACTGCATGGGCGGCCCGATGACCATGCAAGCCGCGGCGGCGAATCCCGCCCGGGTGGGCGCCGGCGCGTCATTCCACGGCGGCGGCCTGGTGACTGACAAGCCCGACAGCCCTCACCTGAAGGTGGCGCAGATGAAAGCGCAATTTTATTTTGCCATTGCGACGAATGATGATCAGCGCCAGCCGGATGCGAAGACCAAGCTTGCCGAGGCGTTCAAGGCCGCCGGTCTTACGGAGAGTCAGGAGGTTTATGCGGGCTGCAATCACGGCTGGTGCGTCAAGGACATGCCGAATGGGCCGGATGGCAAGCCGCTTTACAACGAAGGCGGCGCGGAAAAGGCCTGGGGCGAACTGACCGCTCTGTACAAGCACGCCGTGGTCTAAGTCTCTTGCCGCGATCAGGAGCCTCGGACAGGCTCCAGGCAACTCGCCTTTAACTTCTCAAAGGGCAGCGAGCACTGGTACATTAGCCGGCCAAAACGACGGAACCAAGTTCTGCAGAGTGGAACAACTAAATGAGCACGAATAAGGCTGGTTTGGAGGTAAAGAGCGGTATCGCCATCCTCAAATTCGACAATCCCCCCGTCAATAGTCTGGGCCTGGAATTGCGCCAGGCGATTGTCGACGGAGTCGAACGAGCGAACGCCGATCCGGCGGTCGAGGCCATCGTCTTGATCGGCTCCGGTGCCGGGTTCTCGGGCGGCGCCGACATTCGCGAATTCGGCACGCCCAAGGCGGGTGCCCAGCCGCACTCTGTTGACCGTCATCCAGCAGTGTCGAAGACAGCGCCAAACCGGTGATTGCAGCCATCGGCGGTGTGTGCATGGGAGGCGGACTCGAACTGGCATTGGGCTGCCATTATCGGGTCGCGACCGCGGGCGCAAAGATCGCGTTGCCTGAAGTGAAGCTGGGCCTGCTGCCCGGAGCGGGCGGTACGCAGCGACTGCCGCGGCTGTTGGGCGCCGAAGCGGCGGTGAACATGATCGTCTCGGGCGCAACCGTTGCTTCCGAGAAACTCGCGCGGCACGCCGCTTGTTCGACGCCTTCGCCGACGGCGACCTGCTGGAGGCGGCCATCGGCTTTGCACGCCGAGTCATCGCGGAAAAGCTGCGGCGTCAAGCGGGTGCGCGATATCGAAGCGGCGATGCCGAATCATGAGGCCTTCTTTCAATTCGCGCGCAACACGGTCAAAGGCCGCGGCCGGCCGCTACCCGGCGCCGGTGGCCTGCGTCGAAGCGGTCGCAGCGGCCTTCGACCGCCCGTTCGATGCGGGCATGAAGCGCGAGCGCGAATTGTTCAGCGCACTGATGCTCTCGCCCGAGTCGGCGGCGCTGCGCCACGTGTTTCAGGCGGAGCGCGCCGCCTCGCACATACTGGATGTGCCGGGCGACACGCCGACCCGGCCGATCCGCAAAGTCGGCGTGATCGGCGCCGGCACCATGGGCGGCGGCATCAGCATGACCCTCATCAATGCCGGCATTCCGGTGGTGCTGCTGGAGACGAAGCAGGAGGCGCTCGACAAGGGACTGGCGACCATGCGCCGCAACTACGGCGGCGCGCTGAAGCAAGGGCACGCTCGACCGAGGCATGCCTCGAGTCAACGCATGGCGCTCGTCACTCCCGACTCTGGACTATGCGCTCGCTGAAAGACGTCGACCTGGTCATCGAGGCGGTCTTCGAGAGCATGGACGTCAAGAAGACAGGTATTCGAAAAGCTGGACCAGGTGGTGCAGCAGGGAGCCATTCTGGCCTCCAACACCTCGGCGCTGAATCTCGACGAGATCGCGAAATTCACCAAGCGTCCGGCAGGATGTCATCGGCCTGCACTTCTTCAGTCCCGCCAACGTGATGCGGCTGCTCGAAATTGTGCGCGGCGCCAAGACCGCGAAGGACGTGCTGGCCACCGCCATGCAGTTGGCCAAGAAGATCGGCAAGGTCGCGGTGATATCCGGCGTCTGCGACGGCTTCATCGGCAATCGCATGGTGGCGCGCTACGGCGCCGCCGCTCACGATCTGATCATGGCCGGCGCCCTGCCGCAGCAGGTCGACGCGGCGCTGCAGGATTTCGGCATGGCGATGGGGCCGTTCCGCATGAGCGATCTGGCCGGCCTCGACATCGGCTGGGCAGCGCGCAAGCGCCGCGCCGCCGAATCTCCCGATCGCGACCTCTCGAACGTCGCGGATGATGCTGTGCGAGGCGGGCCGATTCGGCCAGAAGACCGGAGCAGGCTGGTATCGCTACGAAGCCGGTTCGCGCAACCCATACCGGATCCCGCGGTGACCGCCATCATCGAGAAGTACCGCACAGCAGAAGGGCATCACGCCGCGCAAGGTCAGCAATGAGGAAATCGTCGAGCGCTGCATCTATGCGCTGATCAACGAGGGCGCCCGCATCGTCGAGGATGGCATTGCGCAGCGCAGTTCGGACATCGACATCGTGTACCTCAATGGCTATGGCTTTCCGGCCTGGCGCGGCGGCCCCATGTTCTATGCCGACCAGGTGGGATTGAGCGAGGTCGCGCGCGCCCTGAAGCACATCGCCGCGCAACCCGATGCCGACAAGGCCGTTCTGGACGCCGGCGCCGCTGCTCGACGCGCTTGGCTGCAGGAAGGCAAAACATTCAGCGCATATCAAAGGATCAGACAAGTGACAGAAGCAGTCATCGTATCCACCGCGCGCACCGGCCTCGGCAAGAGCTGGAAGGGCGCATTCAACATGACCTATGGCGCCACGCTGGGCGCGCATGCGGTGCAGCACGCCGTGGCGCGCGCCGGCATCGATCCCGCCGAAGTCGAGGATGTGATCATGGGATCGACCTTCGGCGAGGGCACCACCGGCGGCAACATCGCCGCGCCAGATCGCGCTGCGCGCCGGACTGCCCATCACCACCGCGGGCTTGAGCATCAATCGCTTCTGCAGTTCGGGATTGCAGTCCATCGCCCTGGCGGCGCAGCGCGTCATGACCGAGGGCGCCGAAGTCATCGTCGCCGGCGGCCTCGAAAGCATTTCCTGCGTGCAGAACGAAGCCAACACGCACATGCGCCGCGATCCGTGGATCGATCGAGCACAAGCCGACGCTTGTACTGGAGCATGCTGCAGACCGCCGAAACGGTGGCCAAGCGCTACAACATTTCCAAGGAGGCGCAGGACGAATACGGCGTGCGCAGCCAGCTGCGCGCGGCCGCCGCGCAGGCCGCCGGCAAGTTCAAGGACGAGATCGCGCCGATGACCACCATCATGGGCGTGGTCGACAAGAAGACCGGCGCCATCGGCACGCGCGAGGTGACGATTGCGGCCGATGAGGGCATTCGTCCGGACACCACGCTGGAAGGCGGTTGCCAAGATCCGCTCCGGCCATGCCGGGCGGCGTCATCACCGCCGGCAATGCCAGCCAGTTCTCCGACGGCAGCAGCGCGGTCGTGGTCATGGACGCCAAGCTCGCCGAAAAGCGCGGCCTCAAGCCTCTGGGAATATTCCGCGGTTTCGCGGTGGCCGGCTGCGAGCCCGACGAAATGGGCATCGGCCCGGTCTTTGCGGTGCCGCGATTGCTCAAGCGCGCCGGCGTCAAGGTCAGCGACATCGATCTGTGGGAGCTGAACGAGGCGTTTGCCGTGCCAGGTGCTGTACTGCCGCGACAAGCTGGGCATTCCGGATGAGCGGCTTGAACGTCAACGGCGGCGCGATCGCGGTGGGCCATCCCTATGGCGTGAGCGGCGCGCGCCTGACCGGTCATGCGCTCATCGAAGGCAAGCGCCGCGGCGCCAAGCTCGTGGTGGTCACCATGTGCATCGGCGGCGGCCAGGGTGCCGCGGGCCTGTTCGAGGTGGCCTGACGTGGGATGTGCGCGACTCTATTCGAGCTCGGCGGCAAGGTGGCGCTCGTCACCGGCGGCTCGCGCGGCCTCGGACTGCAGATCGCCAAGGGCTTGGGTGAGATGGGCGCGAAAATCGCCATCAGCGCACGCAAGGCCGCCGAACTCGAGGAAGCGAAAGCCGATCTGAAGAAACACGGCATCGACGCGCTGACCGTCACCAATGACTTATCCAAGGCTGACCAGGTGCCCGCGCTGGTCGAGGCAGTGGTCAAGCACTACGGCGGGATCAATATCCTGGTCAACAATGCCGGCGCGAGCTGGGGCGCGGCGGCCGAGGAGCATCCGCTGGAAGCCTGGAACAAGGTCATGACGCTCGAACGCCACCAGCGTGTTTGCCTTGAGTCAGGCGGTCGCCAATCGCTGCTTCATACCGCAGCGCTCGGGCAACATCATCGTCATTGCCTCGACCGCGGCGCTGCGCGCCGGGATGCAGATGAAGGCGGTGGCCTACTACGCCTCGAAGGCGGCGGCGCTGCATCTGACGCGCGCGCTGGCGGCGAGAGTGGGGCCGGTACAACATTCGCGTCAACGCTATTTGTCCCGGCTTCTTCCCGTCCAAAATGGCGAGCGGCCTGCTCGACACCGATGAAGGCTGAGGTGATCGCGCGCACGCCCTCTGGGACGGATCGGCGGCGACACGGATCTGCAGGGTGCGGCGGTCTATCTGGCGTCGGACGCGTCGCGGCATGTCACGGGGCAGTACATCGCCGTGGATGGCGGCGCCTCGAGCACATGAGCATGAACATCGAAGCGGCGGGTCTGCGCGAAACCCCGACGCAGCACGCCTTCGATACGGCGCGGCTCGCGAATGGATGCAGACGCACATCGCCGGATTCTCCGGTCCGATCGAAGTGCAGCAATTTGCCGGCGGCCAGTCCAATCCGACCTTCCTGGTGCAATCGCCGGACCACCGCTATGTGCTGCGGCGCAAGCCGCCCGGGCAAGTTGCTGCCATCTGCGCACGCGGTCGATCGCGAATTTCGCGTGCTCGCGGCGCTTGCCGGACAGCCAGGTGCCGGTGGCCGCGGGTCTATGCCTTGTGCGAAGACCCCGAGGTCATCGGCAGCGCGTTCTACGTCATGGACTACGTCGAAGGGCGCATTTTCTGGGATGCACTGTTGCCCGAGGTTGCCGCGCCGGAGGCGCCGCGCCATTTACGAGGAGATGGTGCGCGTGCTCGCGGCATTGCATTCGGTGGACTACGCGGCGGTGGGGCTTGCGCGATTTCGGCAAGCCCGGCCACTACATCGAGCGCCAGGTGGCGCGCTGGACGCAGCAATATCGCGCGTCCGAAACCGAAAAGATCGACGCGCATGGAGCGGCTGATCGAATGGCTGCCGAAGCACATTCCCGGCCGACGAACAAACCTCGCATCGTGCATGGCGACTTCCGGCTCGACAACACGATATTTCATCCCACCGAGCCGCGCATCCTGGCGGTGCTCGACTGGGAACTGTCGACGCTGGGTCATCCGCTGGTCGATTTCGCCTACTTCTGCATGCGCTATCACCTGCCGGCAGCAGAGTTTCGCGGACTCGGCGGAGTCGACCCCGCGGCGCTACATGATTCCCACCGAAGCGCGAATGCGTCGCCGAGTACTGCCGCCTGCGCGGCATTGCTCCGGTATCGCCGCAGGATTGGACTTACTACTCGGCGTTCTGCATGTTCCGGCTGGCCGGAATTCTGCAGGGCGTGCTGGCGCGCGCCCTGCAGGGCAATGCCTCGAGCGCCACGGCGCTGCAGGCGGGCCGCAGAGCGCGGCCGCTTGGCCGAGCTGGGCTGGAAGCTTGGTTCAACAATCATTCGACGTTTGAACCAATCAAAGGATTCCCATGGATTTTTCGCACAGTGACAAGGTTCGCGAACTGCAGGAGCGGCTCAGCCCAGTTCATGGACAGGTCATGTTTATCCCGCCGAGGCGCCCTACCACAAGGAGCTGGAGGAGAATCGGCGCGCCGGCAATCCCTGGCAGGTGACCAAGGTCATCGAGGAGCTGAAGAAGAAAGCCCGGGCGGAAGGATCTTTGGAATCTGTTTCTGCCGCACTCCGAGCACGGCGCCGGCCTCACCAATCTGGAGTACGCGCCGCTGTGCGAGATCATGGGGCGCTCGCACATCGCGCCCGAGGCGTTCAATTGCTCGGCGCCGGATACCGGCAACATGGAAGTGCTGGCGCGTTACGCCACCAAGGCGACAGCAGCAGCGCTGGCTCGAGCCGCTGCTCGACGGGCAAGATCCGTTCGGCGTTTGCGATGACCGAACCCGAATGTCGCGTCGAGCGATGCCACCAATATCCAGTCCGCCATCGTGCGCGACGGCGACAGCTACGTGATCAACGGCCGCAAATGGTGGACCTCCGGAGCCGGCGACCCGCGCTGCGAGATCCTGATTTTCATGGGCAAGACCAATCCGGAAGCGGGCCGCCACAGCTCAGCAGTCCATGATCCTGGTGCCGATGAAGACGCCGGGCGTCAAGGTGCTGCGCAACATTGACCGTGTTCGGCTACGATCACGCGCCGCACGGCCACGCCGAAGTCGATTTCGTGAATGTGCGCGTGCCGGCGGAGAATCATGCTTGCTGGGCGAGGGCCGCGGCTTTGAAATCGCGCAGGGCCGTCTCGGGCCGGGCCGCATTCATCACTGCATGCGCACCATCGGCGTGGCCGAACGCGCGCTGGAAATGATGTGCAAGCGCTCGCAGACGCGAGTCGCATTCGGCAAGCGGCTGTCGGAGCAGGGTGTGACGCTGGAGCGCATCGCCGAGTCGCGCATCATGATCGACCAGGTGCGCTGGCTGGTGCTGAATGCGGCCTACATGATGGACACGGTCGGCAATCGCGCCGCCAAGGCGGAAATCGCCATGATCAAGGTCGCGGCGCCCACCGTGACCTTGAAGGTCCTCGACTGGGCCATTCAGATGCACGGCGCCGGCGGCGTGAGCGACGACTTCCCGCTGGCGGCCTTGTGGGCCGGCGCGCGCACGCTGCGTCTCGCCGACGGTCCGGACGAGGTGCATCGCGAACAGATCGCCAAGCTGGAGCTGTCGCGCTATCGGCCGAAGGACGTGTCGCGAAGTGCCGACCGGCGGCAACTGAACGCATGATGCCCCAAGGCGCATTTCAAATTCTGGCCGTCCCATGCGATGCATGACCTGATCGCGCCGGCCACCAATTTGTTCTACAACGCCGAAGTGTCGGCGCGGCGCTATCCGGACAAGCCCTACCTGGTGTTCTACGACACGCCGGTCACCTTCTGCGGAGTTTCACGACGAAGCGCAGCGCGTGGCGGGATTTCTCGAGCAGAAGTGCGGCGGTGCGCCAAGGGCGATCGCGTGCTGCTGCTCATGCAGAACAGCCCGCAGTTCATGATCGGCTACTACGGCATCCTGCGCGCCAACGCCGTGGTCGTGCCCTTGAATCCCATGAATTTGACGCAGGAGATTCTGCGCTACGTCGAGGATTGCGGCGCGACCACCATGCTCGTGTCGCAGGAGCTGTACCCGCGCGTCGAGCCGCTGCTCAAGAGCGGTGATCTCAAGCACGGTGATCGTGGCGGCCTACTCCGACTACCTGAAGGCAGCCGACCACGCTCGCGGTGCCGGATTTCATCGCCGCGCCGCGCGTCGGACTTGCAGGCGCCGGGCGCTGACGTTGTGGAAGCGACGTGCTCGCGGCCAATCTCGACGCCGGGGCCGTTGACCGCGGGTCCGGACGATCTTTGCGTGATGCCCTATACCTCCGGCACCACCGGGCAGCCGAAGGGCTGCATGCACACGCATCGCACCGTGATGCATACCACGGTGGCGCAGCATGCAGTGGTTTGCCCTGCAGCCGGAGATGACGCTGCTGGCGGTGGCGCCGATGTTTCACGTGACCGGCATGCAGGGCGGCATGAACGGACCGCTGTACATCGGCAACACCATGGTGCTGCTGCCGCGCTGGGACCGCGACGCCGCCGCGCAGTGCGTGCAGCGCTACAAGGTCGTCGAGCTGGACCGCGATTCCGACCATGATTCAGGATTTCTTCGCTGAATCCCGATATCGCCAAGTACGATTTGTCGTCCGATCCGGCGCTTGAGCGGCGGCGGCGCCGCCATGCCGGCGGCGGTGGCGCAGCGGCTTGCGCGACATCGGCGTCACCTACTATCGAGGGCTATGGATTGACCGAGACCATCGCGGCCACGCACATCAATCCCCCGCATCATCCGAAGAAGCAGTGCCTGGGCATCCCGATCTACGGCGTCGACTCGCGCGTCGTCGATCCCGACGACGCTGCGCGAATTGCCGCCCGGCGAAGTCGGCGAGATCGTCATGCACGGGCCGCAGGTGTTTCTGGGCTACTGGAACAAGCCCGAGGACACCGCGCAGGCATTCGTCGAGATCGACGGCAAGCGATTCTTCCGCAGCGGCGATCTCGGCAGGATGGATGAGGACGGCTATTTCTTCATGGTCGACCGGCTGAAGCGCATGATCAACGCCTCCGGCTTCAAGGTCTGGCCGACCGAGGTCGAATCGCTCATGTACCAGCATCCGGCGGTGCAGGAGGCCTGCATCATCGGCACCAAGGACGCGCATCGCGGCGAGACGGTCAAGGCCGTCATCGTGCTGCGAGCCGAGTGGCGCGGCAAGATCGACGGCGCAGGCCATCATCGACTGGTGCCGGGAAAACATGGCGGCCTACAAGGTGCCGCGCATCATCGAATTCGTCGACGCACTGCCGAAGTCCGGCGTCGGGCAAGATCATGTGGCGCGAGCTGCAGGAGCGCGAAAACGCGACAACACTTCCGCAAAGCGGCAGCGCAATCATGAAGGCATTACTCAGTCGCCAGCCGGGCGGTCCCGAATCCCTGATGCTCGAAGACATTGCCCGATCCCGTGCCGGGGCCGGGACAGGTGCGCATCGCGGTGCGCGCGGTGGGGGTCAATTTTCCGGATCTGCTGATCATCCAGGATCTCTATCAATTCAAGCCGCCGCGGCCATTTTCGCCGGGCGCCGAGCTCGCCGGCGTGGTCGAAGCGCTGGGCGAGGGCGTGACGACCCTGCAAGACCGGCGATCGCGTGCTCGTCAGCCCGGTGCGCAGCGCCATGGCGGAGAAGGCGATCGGCCAGGCCGGCAATTGCTGGAAGATCCCCGATGCCATGCCGTTCGATGAGGCCGCGGCGCTGCTCATGACCTACGGCACCTCGCAGCATGCGCTGAAGGATCGCGCACAGCTGCGCGCCGGCGAGACCCTGCTGGTGCTGGGCGCGGCCGGCGGCGTGGGGCTTGCGGCCGTGGAACTCGGCAAGGCCATGGGCGCGCGCGTCATCGCCGCGGCCTCGAGCGCGGAGAAACTCGCGCTGGCGCGCGAACACGGCGCCGACGAGGCGGTGCAGTATCCGGCTGGGCCGCTGGACAAGAATGCGGCGCGCGCGCTGACCGATGCGTTCAAAGCGGCCTGCGGCGCGCGACGGCGCGCATGTCATCTACGACGCCATCGGCGGCGACTACACCGAGGCGGCGCTGCGCGCCATCGCCTGGCAGGGCCGGCACCTGGTGGTCGGATTCACCGCCGGCATCCCGAAGCTGCCGCTCAACCTGCCGCTGCTCAAGGGCTGCCAGATCGTCGGCGTGTTCTGGGGCGAATTCACGCAGTCGCTTTCCCGCGCTGCACTGCCGCCAATGTTGCGGCGCTGATGGCGCTGTATCTCGATGGTAAAATCAAGCCTGCCGTCACCGAAACGTTTCCGCTGGCGCGCGGCGGCGAGGCGATCGCCCGCTTGGGCGCGCGGGCGGCGCGCGGTAAGATCGTCGTAACAATGGGCTGAGTGGTTCGAAGGAAACCACATGGATCTCAAATACAATCCGGAAGAGGAAAAATTTCGCGCCGAAGTGCGCGCTTTTTTCGATGCCGAACTGCCCACCGACATTCGCACCAAACTGCAGCTGGGGCGGCACATCGCCAAGGACGACATGGTGCGCTGGCAGAAGATCCTGTACGCGCAAGGGTTGGGGCGCGCCCAACTGGCCGACGCGCTTCGGCGGCACCGGCTGGAACGTCGTGCAGCAGCATATATTCGAGGAAGAGCGCGCCGGCCGCCAGCGCGCCGCCGCAGAACCCCTTTTCGATTGAAAATGCTGGCGCCGGTGATGCAGACATTCGGCAACGCGGCGCAGCAGGAATATTTTCTGCCGCGGATCCTTTCGCGGCGAGGACTGGTGGTGCCAGGGATACTCCGAACCGGGTTCCGGCTCCGACCTCGCCTCGCTGCGGACCAGCGCGGTGCGCCAGGGCGATCACTACATCGTCAACGGTCAGAAGACCTGGAACACCCTGGGCCAGTACGCGGACTGGATCTTCTGCCTGGTGCGCACCAGCACCGAGGGGCGTCAGCAGCAGGGCATTTCGTTTCTGCTGATCGACATGAAATCGCCGGGCATCACGCGTGCGGCCCGATCATCATGCTGGACGGCGGGCATGAGATCAACGACATCTTCTTCGACAACGTGAAGGTGCCGGTGCAGAACCTGATCGGCGAGGAAAACAAGGGCTGGACCTACGCGAAATTCCTGCTGACGCCACGAGCGCACCGGCAATGCCGGCATCGGCATGTGCAAGCAGGCGCTGAAGAAACTCAAGGAGATCGCCGCCGAGCAGATCGTCGAACGGCCGCCCGCTCATCGAGGATTCGCGCTTTCGCGACCGCATCGCCCAGGTCGAAATGGAGCTGATGGCGCTCGAGATCACCAATCTGCGCGTGCTGTCGAGCAGGCGGCCAAGGAGCAAAGGCAGCCCTGGGACCCGAAGTGTCGGTGCTCAAGATCAAGGGATCCGAAATCATCCAGCAGCTTGGCCGAGCTCAAAATGCATGCACTGGGGCACGATGCGCTGCCCTATGTGCGCGAGGCGCTCGATATTGGATTGGCGCGGTAATCCGTTGCTCGAACGCGCACTACCGCGCCTATGCGCCGCCGCTCTCGGGCCAGTACTTCAACCAGCGCAAGACCACGATCTACGCCGGGTCCACCGAAATTCAGAAAAACATCATCTCGCAAATGATCCTGGGTCTCTAAGAGCAATCATGGAATTCAACTACACCGAAGAACAACTGGCGCTGCAGGACACCTTGCAGCGCTTCATCTCCCGCGACTACGATTTCGACAAGCGCCGCGCGTTCTCCAAGTCCGAGCTGGGCTATTCGGCCGAAGCCTGGAAGCAGTACGCGGAACTGGGATTGCTGGCGCTGCCCTTTCCCGAGGAATTCGGCGGCTTGGGCGGCAACGCCGTCGATGTCATGCTGGTGATGGAGCAGTTCGGCGCGGGCTTGCTGCTGGAGCCCTACTTGAGCACCGTGGTGGCCTGCGGCGGCCTGATGCGCGACGCCGCCTCGGATGCGCTCAAGCAAAAACTGCTGCCGCAGATCGCGGCGGGCACGCTGCAAGTTGGCGCTGGCCGGCCTACGAGGCCGCCGGGCGCTACGATTTGTCGTATGTCGCACTGCACCGCACGAGCAAAGCGGCGGCGGCTGGACGCCTGTCCGGCCAGCAAGACCGTGGTGCTCGATGGCGCCGTCCGCCGACTGCTTCCTGGTATCGGCGCGCAGCGGCGGCAAGAGTCGGCGACCGCGACGGCATATCGCTGTTCCTGGTGCCGCGCGACGCCAAGGGGTTGACCCTGGCCGCCTATCCCACGCAATCCGGCGCGCGCGCCGCGGACTTGCAGCTGGAGAATGTGGCGGTCGGCGGCGATGCGCTGATCGGCGAGGCTGGGCACGCGCTGCCCATCATCGAGCGGGCGGTGGATCATGCGCATTGCCGCGCTGTGCGCTGAGGCAGTCGGCATCATCAATGCGCTCAATCAGGCCACGCTGAATTACCTGAAGACCCGCAAACAATTCGGCGTTGCCATCGGCACGTTTCAGGCGCTGAAACACAAGATGGCGGACATGCTCATCGCGGCCGAACAGGCGCGCTCCATGGCCATCATCGCCGCTGTGCACGCCGATTCGAAGGACGCGGCCGATCGGCAGGCGCGCCATCGCTGCCGCCAAGGCCTACATTGGATCAGGCGGGTCGACTGGTCGGGCAGCACGCGGTGCAAATGCACGGCGGCATGGGAGTGGTCGATGAACTCATCGTGAGTCACTACTTCAAGCGGCTCACGATGATCGATCTGAGTCTCGGCGACGCCGACTATCATCTGGCGAGCTTCAGCAATACTTTGTTGCCGGCCGCCTAGGTGTGAAGAAAGGCCCTGCGTAGGGCCTTTCGGTGCACGTCAAGTGCCGATCGACCGACGCTTTTTTCAGGCGGCGGCTGCGAGCAACTGCCAGTTCCTTGGCATAATGACCGCGTCGATAACGTGAATGACGCCATTCGATGCAACGATGTCACGCTGCCTAACGTGCGCACCATTCACCTGTACGTTCGCACCTGACACCACGGCCGTCAGCGAACTCCCCTGCAGGGTCATTACGTCACCCGATTTCAAATCCTGCGCCAACATGTGGCCAGTTATCATGTGATAACTCAAGACGGCCTTGAGTTTTGCCGAGTCTTTGAGCAGCGCATCCAGCGCGCCAGTGGGAAGTTTTTGAAAAGCCTCGTCGGCAGGTGCAAAGACAGTGAATGGACCTTTGCCAGTGAGGGTATCGGTAAGACCGGCTGCTTTAATGCCAGCAACAAACGTGGTGAAATTGCCCGCCTGAATCGCCGTATCGACGATGTTCTTCGATGGAGTTGCACGCGGGGCGTTGGCTTGTTGATTGGCAGAAGTGTTTTTTGACTGTTCCATAAATAGTGACCTTGATGTATAGCCCGCAAGAATTTGCCGGCCAACTCAACGTATTCGGTTGAGGCGATCACTATGGACCTTTTTTGGAGTGTGTGCGGGATCCGGTAAAAGCAACTCGCGAATGGTGCACAAGCACTTGCAATTGAGGTGCACGACGCGACGGTCGTGATGATTCGCATGAATGAAATGAAACTTCAACAATCGAGCAGCAAGGGGCTCCGCGCGCGGATTGTGAGTTTATTTTGTGCTTGAATCGAGAGCAGATTAGAACAAGAGGCGCCTGCTACCAGGACGCAACGCGCCAAAGGTTGAGCCGAAAAAGAATTCCTTCGCCGTTTTGCAACATCATGTTCCGACGGCTGTGGCCCAAGAAGCAGTCGTCGAGAGGCGTCTGGTGGGAGGCTGGCGCCTGTGGAAATGCGGACGCTACTTCTCGCTCTCAAGTTCCACGACCATGACCTCGATGGGTTTGTCGCCGACATTGATGTCCTGATGCAGGGTTCCTGGAGCGTTGGCGTCGAGCCAGTAAGCGAATTGAGGTTCGCGTCCGGTCTGCGGCGTCATCTCTGCAATCGCGATTCCGGCGCAGAACGTCAAACCGGCAACCGCCATTAGAAGTCCGGCGTTCTTCATCATTTCACCCCTTCGCGCGAGCTATGCCATTCGAGGCCGCCGCATTCAGCCGGCGTGATGCGCAAGCTCCTGCTTGCGCACGTCCTTATCCATGGTGCGTGAGGCGGCGAACAGCACCACCGCTGCCGCCACTGCCAGGATGGGAATCGCATACATCGCGTTGTGCAGGCCGATGGCCTTGAACGCCTCCGTCATGCTGGTCGCCCCGCGTCGCGTCATCGCCTTGTGGGCGAAGTGATCGCTCAGCATGCCGGTACCGACCGGTCCCATGCTGGCGCCCAAGATGTACATGCAGCAAAAGTAAATGGCCACCGCCGTACCGCGCAGGCGCGGCTCGATGACATCCTGAATCGCCGTGTAGACCGTCGCGTAGTACACGTACATGGTGATGGTGCCCATGGCCATCAGAACGACGTAGGCGGTGATCGGCGCCCTTGGGCTGATTGATCGCGAAGAAAATGCAGGGCGCAGCGATGCTCATGCGCGCAAGCCGACAGCACCAGGCGTCCGTTGCGGCGTTTGGCGCTCATCTTGTCCGCGAGCCAGCCGCCGACCAGGAGGCCGATGGCACCCACCGCGCCGACCGAAATCGCCGACACATTGGCTCGCGTCGCGCAGGCTCATTTCGTGAAAGCGCTGCAGGAACGCGGTGTTGAAGGAGTTGATGGCATACATATTGAAGTTGTGGAAAATGCCCGACAGGATGATCCACCACATGGTCGGCAAGCCCAGCACGGCGGCGTAGGGATGCTTCACCGGCCATCTTGGCGGTGGTCACCACGCGCCCGGCATCCAGCCACCGCGCACCGGTTCCGGGATCCGCAATGCCAGAGCCGCGAACAATCAATCCGGGAACGCAGGCAAACCAAAAAGCTGCGCGCCAGCCGAGCGTGGCGCCGATGGTGCCGGCGCTGATAGTAGGCGAGGAAAATACCCGCCGGCAAGCCGAGCATGAATACGCCCATGGCCTTGGCCCGTTGATTCGGCGGAAACAAATCGCCGATCAGCGACTGGCCGGCCGGAGCGCAGGTGGCCTCGCCGATGCCGACCCCCAGCCGCGCGATGAACAATCTGCGCGTAATTCTGCGCAATGCCGGTTGCGGCGGTGAGCAGGCTCCAAAACGCGGTGCCGAGCGCGATGAGCCGATTCCGATACCACTTGTCGCTCAAGGCGCCGAACGGCAGCCCGACGAAGGCGTACATCGACGGTGAAACATGGTGCCCAGAAATCCCAGTGCGGTATCGCTCAAGTGAAATTCCTGGCGAATCGGCTCGGCCAAGGCACCGAGCAACTGGCGATCGAAGAAATTCAGCAGATTGATGGCGAACAGGAGGAACAGCGCGAACTTCGCGCCCGCTGCGGCCTTCTGCATGACCCCGGCGGCAGGGACTGCGGTGCGGAACGCCTTCGATCGATTGCGGACTGACAGACATTAAGAACTCCCCAAAAAATGTCCGGGCGATGGCGACCCTTTAGTGTCGCACATCGGCCGGACGATTGTGTCGACCAGCGTCAGCCCAGCAATCCGCTCGGCGGTGCCATGTGTTCCCAGAAATTGCGAATTTCACTGCGCGGATCGTCCACCAATTGCGTCGGCGTCCCGAAGACCATGGTTGCGCGCGTCTTGACATCGAAAGTCGGCCAGGGTGGGATCCGCGGATTGTTCGGGTTACCCGTCTTGGCAAAAGCGACCCAGCTCGAGGAGAGTTGATCCGCCACGCGCGCCATATCGTTGCCATCGCGTGCTTCGCGGAACGATCCCGATACATCGAGGCCGTGTACCGCGCCATAGCGCCCTCCGAACGAGGGCGTCGGCCAGTCCCATTCGTACATGTAGATTGCGCCCTTGCCCTGCGCTGCCTTGAGTTCAGCTTGCTTGATCGCCGAACGGCGAAATCCGGCATCGGTGAACGCCATCGCTTGAATGAGATAGGGAGACTTCTCCGGATAGTACTTGCGGTACATCGCCAGAAGGTCGGCGGCTTTGTCCTTGTAGCGCTTATCGAATAGAGCCTTGAGGTCCGGCTCGCTGAGCGAGAAATTTGTCAGGGCCAGCGCCGCATCCTCCAGCGTCGTCGACACAATGAGCGGAATGTCCGCCGATTCCGGCGGTGCCGCCGGATCGAAAGGGTCATGCGTCAAATACTTGCCATCGAGTACCGGGCCGCCGCCGAGACCGGGCGCGGCGGCGCTGGCCGCGGCCTGAGCCTCCAGCAACTGCTGCCACGATACTTTCTGCAGATCCGCGATTCGCGATTTCTCGATTCCGAGTTGCTTGAGCAGCGCCTCGGAGTTCTGCGTCGCGCGATCACGAGCCACGAATTTCAGCATCGAGCCGCTTTGCACCGCGGCGCGGTGAAACAGGCCCTTGGCCGCCGGGTTGGCGAGCATGCTGCTGGTCTTTGCGCCGCCGCCGGATTGGCCGAAGATCATCACGTTGTTCGGGTCGCCGCCGAAATTCTCGATGTTGTCGCGAACCCATTGCAAGCGATGCCGTCAGATCCATGATGCCGGCCACGCCGGCATAGGCGAACTCCGCGGATGCGCCCAAATCGGCGAGATGGGTGTAGCCCAGCACGCCGAGGCGATGATTGACGGTGACCACGACCACGTCGCCAAATCGCGCCAGCTGCGCGCCATCGTAGCCGATGGCATTGCCGGATCCGGTGGTGAAGCCACCGCCGTGAAAGGACACCAGCACGGCGCGCTTGGCTCCGTCCTTGAGGCCGGGTGTCCAGATATTCAGCGATAGGCAGTCCTCGCCCATGCCGCCGGGATGGTAATCCCAGTGAATCATCATGGCGTAATCGGAACGCAGGTCAGCCGGCACTTGCGGACTGATCTGGCCGTGGGCGAGGCACTCGCGCACACCCTTCCACGCGGCCGGCTTCTTCGGCGGCATGAATCGATTGCGGCCGCCGGTGGGCGCACCGTATGGAATACCCTTGAACTCCTTGATGCCGGCGGTTTGAATGCCCTGCACCCTGCCGGTGGCCGTGTCGGTCTCGACAAATATGTTTCCCGTGGCGCTGCCGCTTAAGGCCCCTCGAGGCGGGGCTGCTTCCTGAGCGCGCGCGGTGCCCGACGCCGCGGCTGCGGCCGCCGCCAGCGTCATCGTGGATGTTTTCAAGAATTCGCGGCGGCTCGATTGGGCCGGCTGCTCGCCGTTTGCTGGTTGCTGATTGAGCGGTTCTTTTTTCATGGGCTCCCCCTGTGACTGTCGCATTATCGGCTGAGCCACATTTGATTTACAAACCGCGCCAGGGGATGATTTGACATGCCCAATTTGACTGCCGGAAGATGAGAAATCCAGATCCCTGGCAGCCCGGCGGGGCGGACGAAGAACCGGCGCCAACCGCACGCCGGTCGGCGCTGATCGGTCTCGTGCTGGTGCTGATGCTCATCATCGGCGGATTGTTTCTCGCGCACGTGCTGGGAAGCATGGCAGCTCTTCAGGATTGCGCCCTGTCGGGGCGGTCGAATTGTTCCTGATCTCAGCGCTGAGCCGTCAGGCGCTTGAGCGCCTTGAGATCGCTCTGCAGGCCGGAAGTTGCGCGAATTCGGTTCAAGATCTGGCGCTCCAGACTCAGGAATTCCGGCGACAATTTGAGATCCTGAGTGCGTTCCAGTGCCGGCGGCAGGGCGATCGGCCAGACTGAATCGATGCGGCCGGGAGCAGGCGCGAGCACGATCACGCGATCCGCCAGATACACCGCTTCTTGCACATCGTGGGTGACGAACAGCACCGTGCGCTTCTCAAGCGCCACGATATGCAGAATCAAGTCGTGCATCACCTCGCGTGTTTGCGCATCGAGCGCACCGAAAGGCTCATCCATGAGCAAGACTTCCGGTTTGCCGAGCAGGGCGCGGGCGATGGCAACACGCTGGCGCATGCCGCCGGAGAGCGCATGCGGATGCGCATCGCGCACTCTGTCCAGTCCCATCAACTCGAGCAGCAGCAGCGAACGCTCGGCCAAGCCCTCGCGTTCTGCGGCGGATTGGCCCCGCTGCGTTGCGTGCAACCGCCGGCTGAAACCAATGTTCTCGAGCACACTGAGCCACGGATAAAGGCTGTAGTCCTGGAAGATCATGGCGCGATCGCGACCGGGGCCCGCGATCGGTTTGTCCCCGACCAAGACCGCGCCGCTGCTGGGCGGCTCGAGGCCGGCGATGATGCGCAACAGGGTCGACTTGCCGCAGCCCGAAGCGCCGACCAACGCGATGAATTCTCCGGCCGCGACATCAAAGGATATATCGGTAAGCGCCGTGAAGGGTCCCGCCGCCGTCGAGAACTGCTTGCCCAAGCCTTGCACGCTCAATTTGGCGCTCATTTAGGATCTCACGCTCGCCCAGGGAAATAATTTGCGGTGCGCCAGGCGCAGAATTTGATCGCACCCCAGGCCGATGAGTCCGATGACGATGATGCCGACAAAAATGCGGTCGGTCTGCAGGAAGCGCTGCGCCTTCAATATGGCATAGCCCAAGCCGCTGTTGGCCGCGACCAGCTCGGCGACCACCAGATACGTCCAGGCCCAGCCGAGGGTAATGCGCAGCGTATCGAACATGGCCGGCAGCGCCGAGCGCAGCAGCACCAGGGTCAGGACTTCGCGATCGGTGGCACCGATGGTGCGCGCGGCTTCGATTTGCGGCATCGGCACGCGGGCCACGTCCTCGGAGAGCATGATGACCATTTGAAAGAATGTGCCGATCCAGATCACGATGATTTTCGAGGCCTCGCCGATGCCCGCCCACAAGAGCACCACCGGCACGAAGGCCACCGCCGGCAAGTAGCGGGCGAACTCCAGCAGCGGTTCGAAGAACGCCCGTACCGGCCGGTAGGCGCCGATCACCAGACCGAGAGGCAACGCCATCACGGCAGACAGCAGAAATCCTGCGGTCACACGAAAAATGCTGATGAGCGCATCCGCAATGAGATCGCCGGTGAGCAGCCATGAGAAAAAACGCCGCACCACTGCACCGGGGCTGGGCAGAAACAGGGGATCCACCCATTCCAGCGCCGTGACCGCCCACCACAACGACAATCCCAGCGCAAAGCTGGCGGCCGCGATCGCCAGGTACAGCCGGCGCTCGAGAGATCCGCGAATGCACCAGATCACGCGCTCGTCCAGGCGGCGATCACCTCATCGCTGCCGACCACCGTGCCCAGGATGCCGCCCTCGCCGGCGATGCATGCGAGCATTGCCTCGTGCACGGCAGGATCGCCCGCGGCGCAGGCATCAGCGACAGTGGTGCATTCGAATCCGCGATCCATGGCCTCGCGCAAGGTGGAATGCACGCAGATGTCCGTGGTGACTCCGCAAATCACCAGAGCCGAGATGCCGCCCGCGCGCAGGACCAACTCCAAATCGGTGGCATAAAAGGCGCCGAATCCCGGCTTATCGATGATGGTCTCATGCGGCAGCGGCGCGAGTTCATCGATGATGGCGTGACCCGCCTCGCCGCGCACCAACAACCGGCCGAGGGGACCGACGCTGCCGATGGGTGCGCCGGCGCCGCTGGCGCGCCGCTGCTTGACCGCGTTCAAGTCGGAGAGATCCGGCCGGTGCCCCTCGCGAGTGTGGATGACGCGGATTCGCGCCGCGCGCGCGGCATCCAACAGGCGACGCGTGGGATCGATCGTCTTGCGCAGTATGCCGACGTCGACTCCGGTCTGGGCCACGTAGCCTTTGGGGTCGAGAAAATCGCGCTGCATGTCGATGATCAGCAGCGCGGTCGCGCCTGCCCTTAAGCGCTGTCGATGCGCGATGCTCAAACCGCGGTCAGAAATGAAACGCCGACGGCGCCCAGAAAGCTGTCGGCGCGTTTGCCTTCGCTGGCCACGGATCCATAGTCATCGGCCAGTACCCGCGCGACGCGATGCCGGTGATAACTGCCGATCAGCTCACGGCAGGGAATGACCTGGCGGTCCTTCTCGCCGTAGAGCGTTCGATGCAGCGTGCGCAGCTTGTACCAGGGCAGGCTGGGGCGCACATGATGCGCGTTGTGGTAGGGGAAATTGAGCACCAGAAGATTCAGCCACCAGAAGCGCTCGCCGATGAGATTGGAGTAGGTGTTTTCATACTCATAGCGCAGGTCGCGCTTCGGATCCAGGGGGGCGGATTCCAAGGAGGTCGAGGCGAACACATCATAAGTGTGCTGAAAGGCATCCATGAAGCGCAGGACGCTGACGAATATCAAATAGGCGAGTGCATACAGCAGCACCGCGCGCAGGGAAAAGATCGCCAGTGCCGCAAAAAAAGCAATCCGGACCGACAGTAACAGCACCATGCGGATGCGTTCGGCGGCGCTGCCTTGCTTGAAGGGCTTGGCGATGATCATGCAGCGCATGATGAGTTCAACCGTCGGCACATAGGTCCATTCCAACGCCAGAAGCGCACCTCGCAACCAACGCGGCATGCGCCGCAGCGCGGCGCGATAATCGAAAGTCACCACATCCAGCCGATCACTGTGATGGCGCAAATGCTTTTTCTTCAAGCGCCCATAGTCGGCGAGGCAGGCACCGTTGATCCAGCTCATCAACAGGCCAAGCCGGTCGTTGCGTTTTGCGGTGGCGAAGATCGCGTGGTGCGCGCATTCGTGGATCAGATAGGCCGAGTACACCAGGGTATGCGCCGTCAGCAATACGCCGACGACATTGAGCGCCACGCCGTCGCGGGTGAGCAACCATATCCCCGCCGGCCAACCGAGCAGCGTATAGACAATCGCCAGCCAGTTCGGCCAGGCGTTCAGCGTGCGCGCGAGCGGCCGGCTCATGTCCCTCCCGGGTTCGCGGCCTGCAGGGCGGCCACAAAACTGGCATCGAAAGTTGCATCGATGGCGGGCGGCGAATCGATCTGTCCTTCACGTTTGAGGATGTCATTGATGACCTTGCCGCTGGCATAGAACGAGGGCAGGGCATCGTCCTTCTTGAATACGTCGGCCAGCCGGGCAAGCGACGGATTTTCGATATTCGGCAACTGCTCGGTCACCTCAGCAGGAGAGATATCCAATGTTTTCGCGATAATGGCCGCTGCCTTCACCGGCTCCGCCTGCATGAAAGCCACGCCGTCCATCGTGCCGCGAATCAATCCTTGAACCAGCTGTGGATTTTTTGCAATGACGCTCTCTTTGAGCGCCAGTACATCGGTGATCATGCCGCGCGCGTCGCGCGAGGACAGCAGCACGTGAAAGCGTTTGCCGCCCCCGGATTTGGCGATGACGGAAACATTCGGCTCGTATGTGACGCCGACATCGACCGCCCCGCCGGCCATGATGCCGACGACACCCTCGGGTGTGGTGTTGACCGCGGTAATATCCTTCAGCGACAGGCCATCCTTGGCAAGCGCGTAGCCGAGCAGAAAGTCCGACGGCGATGCCGCCATGAAGGCGACCTTGCGGCCCTTCAAATCCTTGACGCTGCGAATCGGCATGGCGGCGAGAATCGCATCTCCGCCCACCGAGTAATCGACCGGCATCACGACCTTGAGCTTCCAGCCTCGGGCATTGGAGGCGAGCACTTGGTCGTATGTCAGCGTGGTCGCATCGATTTCGCCGCTTTGCAGCGCGCCCGCCATGACGGAGTTGTCGCTGAAATTCACCAGCCGCACATCCAGCCCGTACTTCTTGTAATAGCCGTTGGCGGCCGCACAATAGATGGGACCGTAGCCGATCCAGGTGACGACCCCCAACGTGGTGGTGGCGCCGCCGGCCATGCACGGCGCCGCGGCCAATGCCAGTATCGCGCCTGCAAAGAGTGATCGCGTGAGCATCGAAAGCATCGCAGTCCTATGTGGACAGTACCCTCTACATACTTCAACGAATTGGGCCGGCGCGCAAGCCCGCCAACAGGCCGCACCGATCGGGTGCGCCGCCGGAATGACGGCGCACAATAATCGGGCGGCCCGCGGGCGCGGGTGTTATGCGGCGAGCACGCCCTTCGCTTTGGCCGTATGCGTGGCGATCAAATCCATCAGCGCCGGCGACAGGCAATCGTAAGGCTCGAGCTTCAGTTCTTTGAGCCGCGCACGCACGGCGCCCATTTGATCGGGTTTGGTCCCCGACTCGATGACGGAGGATACAAATGCGGCAAATTCCGGTGCAGCCCAGCCGTTGGCATCCAGGAGCTCAGGATGGACAAAATCAAAGCCATAGATCGGATGACCCTTGTTTTCGATGCGGCCGTACATGTGCACGCCGCAGCCGGTGCATGCATAACGTTGGATGGGTGCCGATGAATCGACTATTTTCAACTTCTGCGAATTCGACGTCACCGACAATTTGTCGCGCGGCACCACCGCGACCAGGGAAAACCTCGCGCCGGCCGGTTTCCAACACTTGGTGCAACCGCAGACATGATTGAAGGCGACATTGGACTGGATGCTGACGGTCACCGGCGCAGTGGCACATTTGCACTTGAGCGTGCCGCCGCTGAATTTCGGATTGCCGGCCTTGACCCCGTTGTCGACGGCAGGATGAATGCCTACACTCATGCTCGTTCTCCTTTGCGTGATTTTTTGTGACGCGCCCCGTCGCGCACGCGGTAGTATACCCGCTGGAAACATGGACGCACTCAGCACGTTTCATCCGGCCGTAGCCGCTTGGTTTTCGCGGACTTTTGATGCGCCCACCGAGGCGCAAATGACCGCGTGGCCGGCGCTTGCCGCCCAGGAGCACGTACTGGTGGCCGCGCCCACCGGATCGGGCAAAACCTTCGCAGCCTTTCTTGCCGCCATCGATCAACTCGTCAAGGAAGGGTGCGCGGGTGCGTTGCCCGACGAGACGAGAGTGGTCTATGTGTCGCCGCTGAAGGCGCTGTCCAACGATATCCAAAGAAATCTCGAAGCGCCGCTCAACGGCATTCGCGAGGAACTGGCGGCGTTGAACCTGCCGGACGTGGAGATTCGCGCGCAGGTGCGCAGCGGCGACACGACGCAGACGGAGCGCGCCGCGATGCGCCGGCGCGCGCCGCACATCGTGGTCACGACCCCCGAATCGCTGTACATCTTGTTGGGCTCGCAATCCGGCCGCGACATGCTGTCGACCTGCCGCACCGTGATCGTCGATGAGATTCATGCCGTTGCCGGCAACAAGCGCGGCGCGCATCTGGCCTTGTCGCTGGAACGTCTCGGCGCATTGACCGGCGGCGCGATGACGCGCGTCGGACTGTCGGCCACGCAGAAGCCCATCGAGGAGATCGCGAAGTTCCTCACCGGCGCGGCTGGGCCACGCTGCACCATCGTCGACAGCGGCCACGTCCGCTCGCGGGACCTTGCCCTGGAAATTCCTCCCGCCCCGCTCGAGGCGGTCATGTCGGGCGAAGTCTGGACGCAGGTCTATGATCGGTTGGCTGCGCTCGTGCTCGAGCACCGCACCACCCTGGTTTTCGTCAATACACGAAGAATGGTGGAGCGCCTGGCGCGCCATCTGTCCGAACGGTTGGGTGTCGAGAATGTCGCCGCGCATCATGGCAGCCTCTCCAAGGAGCGCCGGCTCAATGCGGAGCAGCGATTGAAACGCGGCGATCTCAAAGTCCTGGTGGCCACTGCGTCCTTGGAGCTGGGCATCGACATCGGCGATGTCGACCTGGTCTGCCAGCTTGGCTCGACGCGCTCAATCAATACCTTCCTGCAGCGGGTCGGCCGCGCCGGTCACTCAGTGGGCGGGACGTCCAAGGGAAGGCTGTTTCCCCTATCCCGCGATGAGTTGGTGGAGTGCGCGGCACTCCTGCATGCCGTCAGGCGCGGGGAGTTGGATCATGTGCGGATACCCGAGAACGCGCTCGATGTGCTGGCCCAACAGATCACCGCCGAGGTGGCGGCGCGGGAATGGTCGGAAGATGGATTGTTTGCTCTGGTGCGCGGCGCCTATCCGTATCGCAATCTGGCGCGCAGCGATTTCGATGCGTGCGTGACCATGCTCGCGGAAGGGTTCAGCACCCGCCGCGGCCGGCGCGGTGCCCTGTTGCATCACGATGCGATCAACAAGATGTTGCGCCCCCGCAAGGGTGCGCGCTTGACGGCGATCACCTCGGGCGGAGCCATTCCCGACAACGCCGATTACCGGGTAATGCTCGAGCCGGAAAGCATCCTCGTCGGCACGGTCAACGAGGACTTTGCCGTCGAGAGCTTGCAGGGCGATATATTTCAACTCGGCAATACCTCGTACCGGATTTTGCGCGTGGAACGCGGCGCCGTGCGTGTCGAAGATGCGCAGGGTGCCCCACCTTCGATTCCGTTTTGGTTGGGTGAGGCGCCCGGCCGCACGGCGGAACTGTCGGCGGCGGTCTCGGAGTTGCGAAAGGAAATCGAAACCCGGCTCGAAGGCGAACCGGGCGAGGCGTACGCATGGCTGCTCAAGATCGGTCTCGATGAACCGGCCGCGCAGCAAATCATCCAGTACTTGAGCGCCGGCAAGGCGGCGCTCGGTTGTTTGCCGACCTTCGACACCGTGGTGTTCGAGCGCTTCTTCGATGAATCAGGCGGCATGCAGCTGATCATTCATTCCCCGTTCGGCAGCCGGGTCAATCGGGCGTGGGGCCTGTCGCTGCGCAAGCGGTTCTGCCGAACCTTCAATTTCGAGCTGCAAGCCGCGGCCACCGAGGATCACATTGTCCTTTCGTTGACGCACGCGCATAGCTTCGAGTTGGCCGAGGCCGCGCGCTACCTTAATTCGAATTCGGTTCGCCACGTGTTGATCCAGGCGCTTTGCGCGGCGCCCATGTTCGAGGTGCGGTGGCGTTGGGACGCCGGCATCGCGCTCGCGCTGCCGCGCTTTCGCGGCGGCAAGAAGGTGCCGCCGCAGATTGCACGCATGAACGCGGAGGATCTGCTCGCTTCGGTCTTCCCCGACCAGGTGGCCTGCGCCGAGAATCTACCCGGCGAAATTGAAGTGCCGGATCATCCCTTGGTTAGGCAAACCATCCGCGATTGTCTTGAAGACGCCATGGATATCGAGGCCTTCGAGGCCGTGCTGCGGCGGCTGGAAAGCGGCGCAATCCGCATTGTCGCGCGCGATCTGACCGAACCCTCGCCGCTGGCACTCGAAGCTTTGACCGCAAGGCCTTACGCGTATCTTGATGACGCCCCGCTCGAGGAGAGGCGCACGCAGGCGGTCATGAGCCGGCGCTGGCTGGATCCCGCGCAGGCGGCGGATATCGGCAAGCTGGATCCGGAGGCGATTGCGCGCGTGCACGCCGAGGCGTGGCCCGATGCAACGACGCCGGACGAACTGCACGACGCTCTGTTGTGGCTGACCTGCATGACGGACGAGGAGTGCCGCAGCAACGCGGCCTGGCCGCCCATGATGGACAACCTGGCCGCGCAGGGCAGGGTGCTGCGCGTTTCACAGCCAAAACACACGTTGTGGGTTGCCGCCGAGAGGGGCGAATTGTTCAAACCGCTGGGCGAGGAGTCGATGGTGGACATCGTCCGCGGCCGCCTGGAAGGCCTGGGAGTAATCACGGTTGCACAGATCGCTGATTCGCTGTCGGCAGGCGAAGGGCAGATCGTGAGCGCGCTCGCGGCACTGGAGGCGGAAGGATTTGCCATGCGCGGCCGCTTCAGCCCGGGAGCCGCGCGAAATGAGGCGCCGGAGGAATGGTGCGAGCGCCGGCTGCTGGCGCGAATCCACCGCTACACCGTCAAGCGCCTGCGTGCCGAAATCGAGCCGGTCGCGGCAAGAGATTTCCTGCGTTTCCTGTGCGAATGGCACAGAGTGCTGCCGGGCGCGAGGATGCAGGGACCCGATGCGCTGGCCGCCGTGCTTGCGCAGCTCGAAGGCTTCGAGGCGCCCGCGGGCGCGTGGGAAACCGAAATCATTCCGGCGCGCATCACGGAGTACGAGCCGCAGTGGCTGGATGAGCATTGCCGCGCCGGACGATTCATTTGGACGCGATTGGCGGCGCGCGGCGCGGGCCGCTCCGAAGAAGGCGCGACGCGCGGCGCCTCTCCGCTGCGCTCCACGCCCGTCGTGCTCCTGGCGAGACGCAATGTGCCCATATGGTCGTCGTTGGTCGCCCATGGCGATCCCGCTCACCTGACTTCGAGAGCGCAGGCAGTGGCGGATTTCATCGCTGCGAATGGCGCCTCGTTCTTTGATGAAATTGCGGATGGCGTCGCTTTGCTGCCGTCCGAAGCAGAAGATGCGCTCGCCGAATTGGTCGCCACAGGATTGGTCAATTCCGATAGTTTCGCGGGATTGCGTGTGTTGTTGATGCCGAGCGGGAGACGCAGCAAATCAACCTCGTACACCGCGCGG
This sequence comes from uncultured Gammaproteobacteria bacterium, assembly GCA_963831765.1. Taxonomy (GTDB): domain Bacteria; phylum Pseudomonadota; class Gammaproteobacteria; order Steroidobacterales; family Steroidobacteraceae; genus Bog-1198. The sequence continues at coordinate 1,302,308 of CAWHRH010000003.1, read as the reverse complement.
CGCAAGCGTCGCTTGGCACTGTTCGGCATGGCGGATGCCGGGCGCTGGGCGCTGGTGCGCCGCTCAGCGGCCGCTGCCGAGCGCAAGGATGAGGCCGTTGAACAAATTGTGCGCACCTTGCTGCGGCGCTGGGGCGTGATTTTCTGGAAATTGCTCACAAGGGAGGCGGATTGGTTGCCGCCCTGGCGCGACATATTGAGCTGCTGCCGCCGATTGGAAGCACGCGGGGAGATCCGCGGCGGCCGTTTCGTGGCGGGATTCTCCGGCGAGCAATATGCGACAACCGAGGCAGTCGGACTGCTGCGCGATGTGCGCCGCAAGGCGCCGACGGAACAATACCTGGCTCTGTCGGCGGCCGATCCTCTCAACCTGATCGGGATTTTGACGCCCGGTCCAAGATTGCCGTCGCTGGCGGCCAATCGTTTGCTGTACCGGGATGGTTTGCCCGTGGCCACTTATGCCGCCGGCGGGATTCATTACCTCGAACAGTTGCCGGCCAAGGAACAATGGGAGGCCCAGACCGCGCTGCTGCGCCGGCACGTGCCGCTCGCGGTCGAGGAGTCGGGCGCGGATCAGGACGCCGGCGTTACTTGATGACTGCCATGGAGGCGTCCCAGCCGCCGCCCAAAGCCTCGATCAATGCGATGCTGGCTTGCAAGCGGCTCGATAGCACCGAAAGAGCGGTTTCCTCGGCGCTCAAACGGGTGGTTTGAGCGGTAATCACACTGCTGTAGGGAACGGTGCCGGCCTTGTATTGATTGAGCGTGAGCGCCTCCGCCTCTCGCGCCGCCTTCACGGTTTCATCCTCGATCGCCCCTTCCTGCTCGAGCACGCGCAAGGTGACGAGCTCATCCTCAACCTGCTGAAAACTCATCAGCACGGTTTGCCGATAACTGTCGACGGTCCCCTCGTAGGTTGCCCTCGCGCCCCTCACCTGCGCCGCAACCAGCCCGCCGTTGAACAAGGTTTGCGCGAGCGCCGGGCCCACAGCCCATACACGATTGGAATTGCGGATCAGGTTGCTGAAGGAAGCCGTGGAATACTGGTCGGAGCCGGTCAACGTCAGATCCGGGAAATAACCGGCCTTGGCCACGCCAATTTGCGCATTGGCCGCCGCCATTTTGCGTTCGGCCTCGGCCACATCCGGCCGTCTCTCGAGCAGGGCGGACGGCAGGCCGGCGGGCACCGTCGGCACGTCGCTGCGCATGGCCGCAGGGGCCAATGAGAATTCCGCGGGCTGCCTGCCCAGCAGCACCGCCACGGCATGCTCGAGAATGGCGCGCTGAATCTTGGCATTCACCTGCTGCGCCCGGCTCGACAGCAGTTGGGTTTCCGCCGTGACCACATCGGCCCGGGCGGCGACGCCGAATTTGTAGCGGCTTTGGGTGATCTGCAGCGACTGTGTTTCGGCCACGACGGTATCGTCCAGCAGTTTTTCCAATTGATCTTGTGCGCGCAATTCGAAGTAGTCGGTGGCGAGTTCGGCCTGCGCCGACAGTAGCGCGGCGGCCAGCGCCGCGGCGCTGGACTCCGCGGACGCCAGCTCGCTTTCCGAGGTGCGCCGGATGCGGCCCCAGATATCCAGGTCCCAGCTGGCAGACACCCCGGCGTTGTAGGTGTTTTGCGTGCGGTAGGTCGAGATCGGCACGCCTGCGCCATTGTTCACCACGATCGGGGAGCCCTGGCGCTGCATCCCCAACGTGGCTGCGATAGTCGGCCAAAATCCGGCGTGCGCCTGATCCACCAACGCCCTCGACTGTTCGAACGCGGCCCCCGCGGCCTTGACGTTTTCATTCGAAACAGCGATCTGCGCCTCCAGTACATCGAGCGCGTCATCGTTGAAGATTTTCCACCAGGGCCCGCGGGTCATCACGTCGTTGGGCTCGCTGGGCTTCCAGTCCGCGGATTCCTTGTAATCCGGCGCGATCGTGGTGACGGCCTCGGGGCGGTGGTAGTCCGGTCCGACTGCGCAGGCTGTGGCCAGCGCGGCGCCAATCGCCACAGCAAATCCGCGCGCGACTAGATTGGTCACGTGGGGACCCCCAGGGACCCCAGGTCGCGATCGCCGGCGTTTCCACTGTCGTTGAGTTTGGGCGGCGGAGAGTACTTGCCCTGTTTCAGATGCTTCCAGTAGCGGCGCATGTATAAGTAGATGACGGGTGTGGTGTACACCGTGAGCAGCTGACTGACGATGAGGCCGCCGACGATCGCAATCCCCAAAGGCCGGCGCATTTCCGTGCCGTCGCCCGTGGCAATGGCAAGCGGCAGCGCGCCGGCGATGGCCGCGCAGGTGGTCATCATGATGGGCCGGAAGCGCAGCAAACAGGCATGTTCGATAGCCCTCAACGGATCCATGCCCAGTGTGCGCTCGGCGTGCAGCGCGAAGTCCACCATCATGATGGCGTTCTTCTTGACAATGCCGATCAGGAGAAGAATTCCGAGAAATGCGATGAGGCTGAATTCGGTTCCGGTCGCCATGAGCGCCAGCAGCGCCCCTATTCCGGCCGAGGGCAGGGTCGACAGTATGGTCAGCGGCTGAGCATAATTCTCATACAGCATCCCCAATACCACGTAGATTGCGGCGATCGCCGCCAGCAGCAACAGCGGCAGATTGCCGACGCCCTGTTGGAATAGCCGCGCGGTGCCGTAATCGCCGCCGCGGATGCTGACCGGCATGTGAATGTCGGCCATTTTCCTGGCGATCGCGTTGGTTGCCGTCCCCAGGGCCACACCCTCCGGCAGGTTGTAGGCAATGGAGGTGGAGACGGACGTGCCGGTGTGATTGACCGAGATCTGAGTGGTACCGGTCACGAAATGGCTGAAAGCCGAAAATGGCACCATGGTTTCCCGCGTCAGGCTGACGGCGGAGCCGGTGGAGGTGTTGCCCCGCCCGGAGTTCGCCAGAGAGTTGGCCGCCAGATTGCGCGCCACGTCTTGAGCCACCGAAGCACTCGAGGCCGCGGTCGCGCCCTTGAGCACCGTGGTTCCCGCGACCGCTTGGGTCAACTGCGTGCCGGAGGGCGCACCCCCCGACGTGCTCACATAGAGACTCTTGAGTATTTCCGGGTTTTGCCAAAACTCAGGCGCCACTTCCATGACCACGTGATATTGCTGCGGACTGAATGGGTTATAAATGGTCGATACCTGCGCCTGGGCAAACGCATCGCCCAGCGCGTTGTCGATCTGGATCTCCGATAGTCCGAGGCGCGACGCGCTGTCGCGATCCACGATCAAATCGGTCTCGAGCCCGCCGGGCTGCAGATCGGTGTCCACATCGGTGATTTCCGGAATGTCTTGCAGGGCCGTTCTCAGCTTTTGCGACCAGGTACGCAATTCAGTCAAGTCATCGCCGAGCAACGTGTATTGATATTGAGCGTTCGCGGATCGGCCGCCGCCACCGCCTAAGTCCTGCACCGCCTGCAGGAAGGTGTTCATCCCCTCCACTCGCGCAAGTTTCGGCCGCAGCCGCGCAATCACATGATCCGCGGAAATGCGCCGCTCCTTCAAGGGCTTCAGGGCAACAGTGATGTTGGCGCTGGCGCCGCCGCCCCCGAAAGGCCCGAAGCCGCCGGATCCCACGGAGCCTGTGACCGTGTCGACCGCCGGATCCGCCTGAACGATCGCCGCCACCTCTTGTAGCTTGCTCTTCATGAGCTGAAAGGAGCTGGCCGCATCGCCACGAATGCCGCCACGCAATTGGCCGGTGTCCTGCTGCGGGAAAAATCCCTTGGGGATGACGACATAGAGAAGAATGTTGAGGGCAATCATCGCCCAGAAAATGCTCACCATGATTCGCCGGTGGCGCAGCGCCCAATTCAACGTCTTGGCGTAGTTGCTGCGCAAATGCTCGAAGCCGCGCTCGAACGCCTGCGCGAAACGCGAGGGTTTGCGATTGTGTTCCGATCGCAGCAGCAGCGAACACATCATGGGCGTGGTCGTGAGCGATATGACCAGCGAGATCAGGATGGACACGGTCAGCGTCATGGAAAACTCGCGGAACAGGCGCCCCATAATGCCGCCGATCAGTACGAAAGGAATGAACACCGCGACCAGCGACAGGCTCATCGAAAGAACGGTGAAGCCGACTTCCTGGGCACCCAGGAAAGCGGCGCGGGTGCGCGTCATTCCCGCCTCGATGTGCCGCGTTGTGTTCTCCATGACCACGATGGCGTCATCGACCACGAATCCGGTGGCGATGGTGAGCGCCATCAGCGAGAAGTTATCGAGCGTATAGTTCAAAAGATACATGGCGCCGAAGGTGCCGATCAGCGATACCGGCACCACCAGAGCGGGAATCAGCGCGGCCCGGTAGCTGTTGAGAAAGATGTAGGTCACCAAGATCACGAAGGCCACCGCCAAGACAAGCGTCTGTTCCACCTGCCGAAGCGAGGCGCGGATGGTGACCGAGCGGTCGAAGTTCACCACCAGGTCGATCTTGGAATCTATCTCGCTCTTGAGAAAGGGAAGCTCCGCCTTGACCGAGTCGATGGTTTCGACGATGTTTGCCCCGGGCTGCAAAAAAACCGTCACGAACACCGCCGGCTTGCCGTTGTATAGACCGTAGGTGCGGATATTCTCGGTGGCGCCATCCTGCATATCGAGCACGGTGGCCACGTCGCGCAGGCGAACCGCCGAGCCGTTGCGATATGCGATGATCAGATCGCGATAAGGTCCCGCGTCGCGGGCGTTGTCGTTGGTGTAGATTTGATAATGCAATTCATCCGATTCGATCGAGCCTTTCGGCGAGTTGGCGTTCGAATTTGAAATGGCCGCACGCACGTCCTGCAGGCCGATGCCGTACTTGGACAGCGACAACGGATTGAGCTCCACGCGAACGGCGGGCAGCGCACTGCCGTTGACGCTGATTCCCCCGACGCCCGGAAGCTGCGATAGGCGTTGCGAGATCACGGCGTCCGCGGCATCGTAGATCTGCCCCTGTGTGAGCACAGAGGAGGTCATGGCGATGGACATCACCGGGAAGGCGGATGTGTTGAGCTTGCGATACTGGGGATTGCTGGTCAGCGATGTGGGCAAATCGGCGCGCGCGGCCGAGATGGCGGCCTGCACATCGCGTGCCGCACCATCGACATCCCGATCGATGCCGAAGGTGAGCTGAATGCTGGTGGTGCCGACGCCGCTGTTGGAGGTCATGTCGTCCACATCGGCGATCGCGCCCAAGTGGCGCTCCAATGGAGTTGCCACGGTGCTGGCCATCACCTCGGGACTTGCTCCCGGAAGCTGCGCCGATACGAAGATTGCCGGCACATCGATGCGCGGCAGTGGAGCGACCCCGAGCAGTGTGAAGGCCACGCCGCCGCACAAGGCCACGCCGATGGTCAGCAGCGTGGTGGCGACGGGGCGCTTGATGAAGGGCGCGGAAATATTCACGTCGAGCCTTCCTCGAGCGGGGCATCAGAGACCGGGTATCGGCCGCGCATGCGTGCGGCGATGCGATCGAACATCAGATAAATCACAGGCGTCGTGAACAAGGTCAGGATCTGGCTAACCATGAGTCCGCCCACGATACTGACGCCCAAGGGATGACGCAGCTCGGAACCCGTGCCGGTGCCGAACATCAGCGGCAGCGCGCCGAAGATCGCCGCCACCGTGGTCATGAGAATGGGCCGAAAGCGCAGCAAGCAGGCCTTGAAAATCGCGTCGCGCGGCGATAGGCCCTCCTCATGCTGTGCGACAATGGCAAAATCGATCATCAAGATGGCGTTCTTCTTCACGATGCCGATCAAAAGGATGATCCCGATCAGCGCGATGATGGTCAGGTCGTCGCCGAACAGCATCAGCGCCAGCAGGGCGCCGATGCCCGCCGAGGGCAACGTAGAAAGAATGGTGATGGGATGAATGAAGCTTTCGTACAGCACGCCGAGCACGATGTACATGACCATGACCGCCGCGATCAAGAGCAGCAGCTCGTTGGTCAGATTGCTGCGAAAGGCCAGCGCCGCACCCTGGAAGGTGGTGCGGATGCTGATGGGCAATCCCAAGTTGCTTTCGGTCTCTTCGATGGCGGAGACCGCGGCTCCAAGCGATGTATCCGGCGCGAGATTGAAGGAAACGGTGGTCGCCGGAAACTGCGCAATATGATTGATGAGGATGGGCCGGGTCTGCACGTCGACCTTGGCGATGGCCGACAGCGGTACTTGGCCGCCGCTCGCCGAGGGCACGTAAATGGACTGCAGCGAGTCAACCGAACGGTATTCCTTCGGGTCCGCCTCCATGATGACCCGGTACTGATTTGACTGGGTGAAGATTGTGGACACGATGCGCTGGCCGAAGGCGTCGTACAGGGCGTTATCGACCGTGCCCACGCTGATGCCGAGGCGGGCAGCGCTGTCGCGGTCTATGGTGACGTAGGCCGCGAGCCCGTTGTCTTCTTGATTGCTGACCACATCCGCAAGCTGCGGCAACTGACGCAATGCCGCTACCAGCTTGGGGGTCCAGCTCGACAGGGCCACGGCATCGGCGCTTTCCAAGGTGAACTGGTATTGTGTCCGGCTCACCGTGTTGTCGAGCGTCAGATCCTGAACGGGCTGCATGTAAAGCGTTATGCCATTGACATCGGCCGTCTCCTCCTTCAATCGCCGAATGACATCGGTCACGGTCGCAGAACGATTCGCGCGCGCCTTCAGATTGATGAGGTAACGCCCGCTGTTCAACGTCACATTATTGCCGTCGACGCCGATGAAGCTCGAAAGACTGACGACGTCAGGGTCTTTGAGAATGGCGGCCGCGAGCGCTTGCTGGCGCCGTGCCATGCCGGCATAGGAAATCGATTCCGTCGCTTCGGAAACCCCCTGGATCAATCCGGTGTCCTGGTCCGGAAAGAATCCCTTCGGAATGAGGATATAAAGGAGAATGGTCAAGGCCACGGTACCGGTCGCGACCCACAGAGTGAGCCGTTGATGATCGAGTACCCAGGTCAGCCGCTTGCCGTACCAAGCGACCACGGCCGCGAACCATTTTCCGGTCTCGGTCTGCGCACGCTCATTGGCCGGGCGATGCTTGAGCAGCTTGGCGCACATCATCGGCACCAGCGTTAATGAAACGACTGCGGAAATCAGAATGGTGACAGCCAGAGTGACCGCGAATTCGCGAAACAGGCGGCCGACGACATCCTGCATGAAAAGCAGCGGAATGAGCACGGCGATCAGCGACACCGTCAGCGATATGATGGTAAAGCCGATTTGACCCGAGCCCTTGAGCGCCGCTTCGAGCGGCGGGTCGCCCGCTTCGATATAGCGCGATATGTTTTCGATCATGACGATGGCATCATCGACCACGAAGCCCGTGGCGATGGTCAGCGCCATCAGCGAGAGATTGTTGAGGCTGAAACCCGCGAGGTACATCACGGCGAAAGTGCCGATGAGCGACAGCGGCACGGACAGGCTTGGAATGATGGTGGCCGGGATATTGCGCAGGAACAGCCAGATTACCAGCACCACCAGAATCACCGCGAGCACCAACTCGAATTCCACATCCTTCACCGAGGCACGAATGGTGGTCGTACGGTCGGTGAGCAGCGTCACGTCCACACCCGCGGGCATGTCCGCTTGCAGCGACGGCAACATGGCCTGGATTCGATTGACGACGTCGACCACGTTTGCGCCAGGCTGACGCTGCACGTTGAGTATCAGCGCCGGTACCGAATTCATCCAGCCGCCCAGCTTGGAATTCTCCGCGCCGGATACCAGGGTGGTGACGTCCCTGAGCCGCACCGGTGCACCGTTCTTGTATGCCGCCACGACCTCGCCGTAGTCGTCGGCGTTTCGGATCTGATCGTTGGTGTTGATGGTGTACGCGTTGGTCGGACCGTCGAGCGTTCCTTTCGGGCCGTTCTGATTGGCGTTGCTGATGGTGGTCCGCAGGTCGTCGAGATTGATTCCGTAAGCCGCCATCGCGCGCGGATTGGCGACCACCCGGACCGCGGGCCGTTGACCGCCGCTGATGCTGACGACGCCGACGCCCTTGATCTGGGAGATCTTCTGCGCGATGCGGATATCGGCCAGATCCTCCACATCCGTCAGCGCCATGGTCTTCGAGGTGATGCCGAGAATCAGTACCGGCGCATCGGCCGGATTGACCTTGGCGTAAATCGGCGGCGCGGGCAGGTCCTGCGGCAGCAGGTTCTGTCCGGCGCTGATCGCCGCCTGCACTTCCTGTTCGGCAACGTCGATGGCCAGCGACAAATTGAACTTCAAGGTGATGACCGAGGCACCGGCCGAACTGGTGGAGGACATCTGGTTCAGGCCCGGCATCTGACCAAATTGCTTTTCCAGCGGCGCGGTGATCGCCGAGGTGATCACCTCGGGACTCGCGCCGGGGTAGAAGGTCTGCACCTGGATGGTCGGATACGCGACTTCCGGCAGTGCCGAGAGCGGCAACTGCAAGTAAGCCATCGCGCCGACGATCAGTATCGCCACCATCAATAGCGTGGTGGCGACCGGACGCAGGATGAATATGCGTGAGGGATTCATGCGCCGCTGCTGCCGGCATTGCCCGTCATTGAGATTGCGGTGGTTTGGCGGGCGGCCGGCCGCGATTCGAGCCGGGTGCGCCGGAGGTGCGAGGCTTGCCGGCTGGCTGTGTTGCGTCCGCGCCGGCGGGCGCGGCGGGCGTGCTGCTCGGCAGGATGACCTGCGCGCCTTCTCGCAGGCGATCGCCGCCCTCCGTGACGACAATCTCCGCCGGGTTTGAGCCCGGCCGTCACCGCGACTTTCTCGCCGTCGACCACACCCAAGGTGACCTGGCGCACTGAAACGGTTTTATCCGCGTTGACGATATAAACAAACGTCGACGCAACGCCATTGGGCGCCCCGCGGCGCACCGCTGCATTCGGCATGATGATCTGATCGTTCAAGGTATCCTGCAGCAGCAAGATATTGACGAACTGATTAGGAAACAGTGCACCGTCGGCGTTGTCGAAAGTTCGCCCGCAGCTTGATGGTGCCGGTCGTTACATCGATCGAATTGTCCACGGTAGCCAGTTTGCCATCGGCAATTTTCGTGGCATTGGTGCGATCGAATGCCTCGACGGTAAGGACTGCACCGCCGCGAACCCGTTTCATGACCGCGGACACATTGTCCTCGGGAATGGAGAAGATCACAGTGATCGGCTGCAGCTGATTGAGCAGCACGATGCCATTGGCATCGCCAGGCGTCACGTAGTTGCCCTGATCGACCTGGCGTATTCCAACGCGGCCGGTCGCCGGAGCGATGATGCGCGTGTAAATCAAATTCACCTGCGCCGTTTTTACCTGACCTTGGTCCGCCTCGACGGTGCCGATGTATTGATCGACCAGCGCGCGCTGCGTATCCAGTTGTTGTTCCGCGATCGAGTCTTCCTTGATCAATCCTTCATAGCGCTTCAAATCCAATTTTGCATCGGCCAGGAGCGCTTGATCGCGCTTCAAATTTCCTGTCATTTGCTCCAACGCGGCTTCGTACGGCCGTGGATCGATCAGCGCCAGCGAGTCGCCCTGATGAACCAATTGACCTTCGGTAAAATTGATTTTCTGTAATGTGCCGGTAACCTGGGTTCTGACCGTGATTGTGGCCAGGGGCGTGACGGTCCCGAGGGCCGGTATTTTGACTTGGATATCGCCCAATGCAGCGGTGGCCACCGACACGGCGACGGGAGCATTTTGCCCATTACGGCCGCGCGGCGGCGCCTGAACAGGCTGCTTTTGGCGCAGATAAAGAACGAACGCCGTCATCAGCAGCACAATACCCAGCACGATCAGCAGTGCTTTCCAATGTCTGACGATAAAAGGCTTTTGTTCCTGCGTCGGCTGGAAAAATTGTGGATCTTGCTCGTTTGCCACTAAATCACCAATGCGCGAGCCCATTCCCTGGCATGCATTGCCAATTGAGGAGGTCCGGGCGAGCCGCAGACTATAACCAGATTCGGCCGCGAACTACACAATGCCGGCAGCAAAGTTAGGTAGAGCGGCACAGAAACTCATAAGTTCAGAGGTTAATGTGAAGTATTGTCAACAGCGGTGCATGGAATCCCCGAATACCCCATTTCTTGGATGTTAGAATTTGGGTTGCGGCATTTAAGTCTGAGGTGGGTGATGAAATTCCGGTATTCCGCTGTCTTCCTGAGTGCGTTGGCATTGGCCGTTTCCGTATCGGCGCAGGGCGCACAGGTTTGGACCGAAGGCGTCAATTATTTCTTGATTCAGCCGGCGCGCCCGACATCGCTGCCGGCGGGCAAGGTCGAAGTCACGGAAGTCTTTTCGTACGCCTGCCCGGCGTGCAATGTGTTTCAGCCGACCATGCACAAATTGAAACAGAGCCTTCCGCCGAATGCGGTGCTCACTTATTTGCCGGCCGCATTCAACACGGTGGAAGACTGGCCCATGTTCAGGCTCGCCTACTACACCGCACAGGCCCTGGGCGTCGATCAACAGACGCATGATGCGATGTTCGACGCCGTGTGGAAGGGCAGCGGAGATTTGACCATTTCTGATCCTTCGACCCACAGTCTCAAGGCACACATGCCGACCATCGAAGACGCGGCGAAGTTCTACAATCAACGTGCCGGCGTACCGGTCGACAAGTTCATCGCCACGTCGAAGTCCTTCTCGGTCGATCTGAAGGTTCGCACGGCCGAGGATCTCACCGCGGCGTACCGGGTTGACCGGACTCCCACCATCATCGTCAACGGCAAGTATCGGCTGCACGTCGAGTCGGCGGGCGGCAATGATCAGCTGATCGAGCTCGTCAAGTACCTGGTGGGCAAGGAAACCCGGTAGCAGCGTGAAGAGCCGCTACCTCGTCGATCCCGATCTGCTCGAGGTGTTCGACACCTTGCCGCGCATCGAATTCACGGCGGAACTGCTGCCGACGATTCGTGCCGGCGGCCTGCCCCTGCACATGGACCCGGTTGCGGTCGATGTCGATGTCGCAAGACGCAAAGTGCCTGGCCCGCAGGGAGCGCCTGAGGTGGAGATTGCCATCTATACGCCGCGCAACCGAAGCGGCGCGATGCCTTGCATATTCCACATGCATGGCGGCGGCTACGTGGTGGGCGACACGGCGGCGCTCGAGCCCATTCATCTGTCTCTGGCAGCAGCCGCCGGCTGTTGCATCGTGTCGGTCGAATACCGGCTGGCGCCTGAAACTCATTTTCCCGGCGCCATCGAGGACTGCTACGCGGCCCTTTCCTGGTTGTTTGCCCAGGCGGGCAGCTTGGGCGTTGATGGCACGCGGATCGGCGTGATGGGGGAGAGCGCGGGCGGCGGACTCGCAGCCGCGCTGGCGCTTCTCGCACGCGATCGGCGCGAGCACAAACTGACCTTTCAGCATCTGATCTATCCGATGTTGGATGACCGGACCTGCGTGACCCGGTCGCCGCATCCTTTTGCCGGGGAATTTCTCTGGACGCCGGATAACAACGCATTCGGATGGTCGTCGCTGCTCGGAGTCGCGCCCGGAACGCCGGACGTTTCACCTTACGCAGCCGCCGCGCGCGCCACGGATCTTTCCGGGTTGCCGCCCACTTTCATCTCCACCGGCGCGTTGGATCTATTCGTGGAAGAGGACATGGAGTACGCGAGGCGTCTGATTCGAGCGGGTGTGCCGGTGGAAATGCACGTGTATGCCGGGGCGTACCACGCGTTCGATGTCCTGACGAACGCTCCAATCGCCGCCGCCGCGAAACGCGACAGTCTGGCCGCATTGCGACGTTTCCTTAAGTAGAACTGCCGGTGAAGCGGCTCTTCTCTTATCATCCAAGGCTGTGGATCTCTGCAGGTCTAGGTGCGGCGATCTTTGCCTTTCTTCCCCGGCACTGGGGGATCTTGAGCCGCGTGCTGGTGTGTTGGAATGTCGGCGTCGCATTGTTCCTGGTGTTGGTGATCGCTTGGATGGTCAGTCAGACCGCCGAACAGATTTGCACTCGATTCGTCGAAGAAGACGAGTCGGCGCCTTTTCTCCTCGTCTTCGTGACCGTGGCGGCGCTGCTCAGCTTGGCCGCCATCATCGAACCATTGGCCACCATGAAGCAGGTCAGCGGCCCGCTGCGGGCCGCTCATTTCGCGCTTGCGGCGCTGACCCTGGTCAATTCGTGGATTCTGGTTCCCATCATGTTTACCACGCACTATGCCAACATGTTCTACAGCGCCAAAGAAACCGACCGGCCGCTGCATTTTCCGAACACCACCATGCCGGTATTCTGGGACTTTGCGTATTTCTCGTTTACCATCGCCGCGGCCTGCCAGACCTCGGACGTATCAACGCGCAATGCAAGAATGCGCAAAGTGGTCATTGCGCAGACCGTCATTTCCTTTCTCTTCAACGCATCGATCTTGGGGTTTGCGATCAACGTCACCGCCGGATTGATCGGCGGCAGTTAGCCTCGGCCGCTGAGAATTTGCAGGCTTGGGGTGGGACCCGGGGCCATCATCATGTTCTCGATCAACTTGGCCTCAGTCACGCACTCGTGTTTGAGGATGTGCGAGCCGATCGGGGTGTAAGACCGGCAATACACCGACTTGCCATCCAGGATCTCCGGATTGAAGCCAACGTGGCGTGCGCGTTCCAGCCAAAGATTCGAATAGGCATCGGTAGCTTGCGCCGCTGTGGCGTACAGCGCGAGAGCACAAAAGCCCGCAGCAGACATCCATTGCTTCTTCATGGGCGACCTCCGGAATCGTCTCTTCAGTATACAACCGCGCCGATGACGATCCAACCGGCGGGCTAGTTGCGCGGCAACTTGACGACCTCGCCGCCCTTCATGACAAAGGCAACCGATTGTAGCTTTGATACGTCCGCCAAAGGATCGCCCGCCACCCCGATCAGATCCCCGTAGCGCCCGACCGCGATCGCACCCACGTCACCGGTTCGCCCCAAAGCTTCGGCGGCGTTGACGGTGGCTGCCTGAATGGCCTGCATCGGCGTCATGCCCCATTTGACCATGGTGACGAACTGCCGGGCGTTGTAGCCATTCGGGTACACGCCCGCATCCGTTCCAAAAATCATCTTCACGCCGGCTTTCACCGCAGCTTGAAAGGTTTGGCGCTGCTTCAAGCCGATCATTCGCTCCTTCTCCAGCGATTCCTTGAATACGCCGTTCTTCTCGCCTTCGGCAAGGATGTAGTCGTCATCGTAGATGTCCATGGAGAACCAGGTGCCATGTTGCTTGGCCAACGCGAAGGCTTCTTCGTCCGCGAGGCTGGCGTGCTCGATGGTATCCACGCCGGCGCGGATCGCATCCTTGATCCCCGATGTTCCGTGGGCGTGCACCGCGACCTTCAATCCCAGCATATGTGCCTCATCGACCAGCGCCTTCATCTCGTTCAGATCGTACTGTTGACCGCCCACGGTGTCGGTCTTGGAGAGCACCCCGCCGGTGCCGCAGAATTTGATGACTTCGGCGCCGTACTTGCGCAGCTTGCGCACCGTTGCGCGAATCTCCTCCGGACCATTGGCCACCGCCGGCCGGGGCGCGGAGATCGACGGCGGCAATCCTCCGCCGTCGCAATGGCCGCCGGTGGCGCCGATGGCATAGGTCGCCGGCACGATGCGCGGTCCCGGCACCATGCCCTGTTCGATGCCCTGTTTGATCGCCACATCGTCGTAATTCGCGGAGCCCACATTGCGCACCGTCGTGAAGCCGGCCTCCAGGGTCTTCTTGGCGTTGGCCACGCCGACCACCGTCCAAAAATTATCGGTGAACTCCAGATGGCGATAACCGCTGAAATGCGGATCCGAGGTAAGGTGCGTGTGCATGTCGATCAATCCGGGCAGCAGCGTCATCCCGGGCAGGTCGACGCGGCGCGCGCCGGCCGGCACGGCCGAGCCTTGCATCCCCACGGCGGAAATGCGGCCATCGGTGACGGTGATCAGCGGGTGATCGATGATGCGTCCCGTCTGCACGTCAATCATTTGGTCGGCGCTCACGACAACGCTATCGCCCATGGCTGCCGGTGCGCCGGCGCAGGCGAGCATCATGCCGATGAGCGCATGGGCAATAACGGCGGTCCCCGCAAAGACATTTGATTTCATTATTCTTCCCCGCGATTTATGCTGATCGCACGCTATCACAAGAGGGGCGCTGCGGGTTCGACATCGGACAGCAAGATGTCGAGGCGCGGCGGTTCCGCGCCGCGCATTGCCGCGAAAGCAACGATGTGTTCGAGTATGTGTTGCACGTAGCCCCGGGTTTCGTTGTAAGGGATATTTTCAATCCAGATGTCGGCATCGGTGGTCCGCGCCGGCATCCAGTGTGCGACGGCTGCGGATCCTGCGTTGTAGGCCGCGAGCGCGAGCACCAGCTGCTCGCGGTAGTGATCCAGCAGTTCCCGCAATTGGACTGCACCCAACGGCACGGCGATCGACGGGACGAACAGGCCGTCGCGTCCCGAAGCGATATGCCAGCGGCGCGCGAGCGCCGACGCCGTTGACGGCAGCATCTGCATGAGACCGCGCGCATCGGCGCGCGACACCGCGTCCTTGCGATACAGGCTTTCCTGGCGCATCACCGACAGTATCCAGTCCTGCGGCACCTGGGCGAGCTTGCTGGCCGCGCTCACTTCAGCCTGATAGGGGCGGGGATAGCGCAGATTCAAATCATCGAATTCACCACTTTGCGCCAACGTGGCGATGGCCTGGGAGTACCAGCCCCACCGGTTGGCCAGCACGGCGGCTTGAACCTTCGTGGCGTTATCCGCGCCATCCAAGGCCAGCGTCCATTCCGCGATCGCTTCCTCCGTCAGGTCGCAAAAAAAGAGTTCGCGCGCGCGGATCATGGGAGCTTCGCCCGCCAGCGCAGACTGCGCGGCGGGGTCGATCCGCGAGGGCTGCACGTTCAAATTGTATTTTTCGTGCAGTTGATCCGCCGCGAGATAACCGTAGTAGTCGCGCAGGCCCGCGATTTCGCCGAACAACGCGGCCGCCTCTGACTCACCCTTGAGCGCGAAGGTGGCGCGCGCACGCCAGTAGCGCCATCGTGGCTGCGTAGCGAGGGTTGGGGGCATCTGTTCTATCCACGCCAGTGCGCGAGCATAGTCGCGCCTCCACAAGGCGCTGCGCGCCCGCCATTCTTGTACCTGCCCATCGACAGCTTCCGGCGGCAACTCGTCGAAGGCGGCGATCGCGCGTTCATCGTGATCGTACGCGGCCCCCAGCGCCGCGCTGCGCTGGAGTTCTCCCTCTAGTGCCGCCGTCATCCCGTCACGAGCCAATAGATGCGGCAGCAGATCCAGCGCGACCGAAGGCTCCGCTCGAGAGAGCCGGTCGAACCCGGCTGCGAGTGCTTCGGGTTCGACGGTCAAAGAAGGGTGCGCCGCCAGAACGCGCAGCGCCGACGCCGGAGATTGCAGCAGATCCGACCATTGCAATAGTCCCGCGCGCAAGTTCACAGGCACATCGGCGGCGAATTCGCGCGCAAGGCGCGGGTTATCGGCGATGAGCGCCGCACGCGCGCGGCTGAGCGCCAGCGCAGGCGTTAGAAATCCCTGTTGCCTGAGCCACGCAAACGCCCCCAGGCATTCCACGGGCGGCTGCTGCGGAGCGATCCAGCGAATCAATGCGCCGGCTGCGAGACCCTGCGTATCACCGGCCGTCAGGCGTCCCTGCAGCCTGTCGCAGATCAGCACAGGATCAATGACATCCACAGAGCGCGGCAAGAACCAATCCCAACGGCGGCGGTGCGCCAGACTCAAGAGCCAGTCGCGCCTCAAGCCGCGTGCAACCGGCTGGCCGGCATGAGACTTGAGAAACGCATCGATTTTTGCGTCAAGGCTCTCGTCCGCCACGGCGATCAGATCGCGCCGCAATCTCGCAGCGACCAGGTAGTCGTAAATGGCGTAGGCCTCGAGCGCCGGCGAGTCGGCCGTATCCGGTTGATGCAGCTTGATACGTTGCATGGCGCCGATGAAGTCTTGTCGGGCCGTGCCAGGATCGGCGGGCGGCGAGGCAAAGCCGAGATGCATTCCCGTCAGATACAGCGCAATGCCCAAGATCGATCTGCGGCAAGTCGACATGCGCACATTATGGTGCTTGAATGGTGTTCGGATGAAATCCAAAGTTGTGGCCATCCTCGAGACTCGCGCCGGAGCCCATCTCGCCGAGATGATTGTGCGCCGGGGCGGCGTGGCGCTGCTCGCGCCGGCTCTGGAGGAAGTGCCGGACGTTGATTCGCAGGCAATCGTTGCGCTTCTCGAGCGGTGGCGCACCGATCCGTTCAACCTCTGCATATTTCAAACCGGCGTAGGGACGCGCGGGCTGTTCTGCGCCGCCGAGACGCTCGGGCTGAGCGCGGATCTCAAGGAATTGCTGGCGGCGGCGACCGTGGTGGTGCGAGGCCCGAAGCCGATTGGCGAGCTGAACTCGCGCGCCATTCGCATCGATATTCGCGCATCTGCGCCCTTCACCACGGAAACCGTGCTGGCAGCCCTATCGGAGGTCGAAATCAAGGACCTCTCGATTTTGGTTCAACGCTATGGTGCGGCGAATCAGGCGCTGCGATCGGGTTTGGAAGCTCGGGGCGCCCGCGTACAGGAAATCGCGACCTATCGGTGGGCATTGCCGCAAAACACGCAACCGCTGGTTGAGCTGCTGGGGGCGCTGGCCGGCGGCCGGGTTGATGCGGTGGTCTTTACCAATGCGGTGCAGATGCACAATCTCTACGCGGTTGCGCAGAAGTCCGGAACTGCAGCGCATCTGGCGACTCAATTGAATCGATCGATCATTGCTTCCGTTGGCCCTGTATGCTCACGCGCCTTGCGAGAATACGGCGTGAACCCGACTCTGGAAGCGAGTCCTCCCAAGTTGGGTCCGCTTCTGGCCGCACTGGATGCGGCGCTTACCGCCTAGTTACTGCCGCCCACCGTGGGCGAGTCGCTGGCGGGAAAGGATTCGTCGAGGGCCTCGTCCAACAAGTCGTCCATGTGGCTCTTGTCGGGCTGCAATCCGTGTCTTCGCATGTACGCGGCCGCGTAAGAGCAGGCGGGATCGACGGACCAGCTCCGCTCCTGCGCGAATTGCAGCGCCGCTTGCATCAACTGCGCAGCCACACCCCGTCCCGCGATAGCCTGAGGGACGCGGGTGTGGGTTATGGTCATGACGGCCCCTGCCACCGTGTAATCCAATTCCGCTTGATGCCCTTCGACCTCGGTCATAAACCGATGTGCATTTTGATCGTGGCTAATGGTGCTCATGGTCATCAGGATGCGGCGCGGGATGCTCCGGAGGATGCTTCGCGGGTTGCGTCTGCGCGGTCCGCGTCGGCCTAGTTTGCTCCGCTTGCGGGCGCGGCTCAACTGGCGCCGGCTGGTGGGCTGCCGCGGGCGGGCGAGCGGTCTCCTGATGAGCCGGCGCCGGTTCATGAGCGCGCGCGGGCTGGTGGGCTGCCACGGGCGGGTGAGCGGTCTCCTGATGAGCGGGCGCCGGTTCATGAGCGCGCGCGGGCTGGTGGGCTGCCACGGGCGGGTGAGCGGTCTCCTGATGAGCCGGCGCGGGCTGGTGGGCTGCCGCGGGCGGGTGAGCGGTCTCCTGATGAGCGGGTGCCGGCTCATGAGCGCGCGCCACCTGATGATCTGGCGCCGGCTGGTGAGCTGCCGCAGGCGAGCGAGCGGCCTCAGACTGACGAGCCTGGTTTTCGTGTGCGGCCGCCGGCTGATGCGCCGGATTCTCATGTTCGAAGGCTCCCGGGCGCGAGCTGGCCGCGATCGGAGGATTGCCATGATTCGCGCTGGCGCGCAGTGCCGGGCTGCTCCGCGCGGCCTCTACGTGCTGTCGCTGGGCGGCCGTCACTGCGACGTGGCGCTCGCGCGCGGCGGCCATCTCCGCGGCGCTGGGTTGGGCGTGTACGCCGCCGCTGCCACCGTTGTAGCTCACCCGAGTGACGTTGACATTATTGATCACCGTCTTGTTGTAAACGTTGGTGACGTGAACGCTGCCGACATTGACGACGGCACGGTTATAGAAGACATGTCCGCCCTGCCAATAAGCCCCCTGGTAACCGACACCGGTGTAGCCGAATCCATAATTGACGCCGCCGTAGAAACCGATACTCGGGCCCCAATAGCCGGCATGCCATAAAAAGGCCCCGTTCACCGCCCCCCAATAGCCGGGTGTCCAGAGAAATCCAACCTGCGGCGGCTCAACCCACGTGCCCGGCACCCAATAGTAGTCCTGGGCATCATCGCTCCACGCCCAATATCCCGGCGTCCAGAGGTAGCCGTCCGCGGGAATCGGCGGTTGGACGTAAACCGGAAGAGGCGGCGGCGCGAGGTTGACCGAAACGCCAATCGACACTTGAGCCATCGACATCATTGGCACGAGCATCAGAGCCAACAGCGTCGCGATACTTCGATTGCGGATGTTCGATAGCATTGGATGACTCCGTAATATAAGAAGGCGATATCGATCGCTGGAATTCGTTGCGGCCACTATATATAGAGTGACTTGCGCGCCCAGTCGGCTGGCTCCAGCCGTGCTTGTAGGAGGGGACTGATACCAGCCTCGCCCGTGGCCCCGGTATGTCAATATGAACGCATATGACCATTGCCCCTGCCATTACTCAAAATGCGGATGTTCGGTTTCTGGGGCAGCTGCTGGGAAGAGTGATCCGGACTTACGGCGGCGATGCGCTGCTTGACCGCATCGAATCGATTCGCGCCGCGTCCGTAGATCGTTACCGCGGCATCGCCAATCCGCGGGGATTGGCCGCCGGCTGGGAGAGCCTCTCGCTGGACGAGACAGTTTCATTTGTGCGCAGCTTCATGTTGTTCTCGATGCTGGCCAATCTCGCCGAGGATCGGCAGGGCGCGGCGGCCGAAAAGGACAGCACGCTGGCGTCTGCATTGAGCTTTCTTGGCGCACAAGGCGTCGCGCTGCCGCAAGCCGCGGCGTTGCTCGACCACGCGCGCATCACGCCGGTGCTGACCGCGCACCCCACCGAGGTGATGCGCAAAAGCATGCTGGATCATCGCAATCGAATTGCGGCATTGATGCGGCTGCGAGACCTCGGGCAGAAGGAGACCGTCGATGGCGAGGTGATCGACGAGGCCATCGCCGCGCAAATCGCGCTGCTGTGGCAGACGCGCGCGCTCAGACGCGAGCGCCTGTATGTCGCGGACGAAGTCGACACGGCGCTGACTTATCTTCGGGATATATTTTTGCCCGTGATACCGGCGCTGTACGCGCGCTGGGAGCGGTTGCTGGGAGCCAGACCCACAAGTTTTCTGCGCCTCGGCAGTTGGATCGGAGGCGACCGCGACGGAAACCCGCGCGTCACCGCGGATTCGCTGCGTCTGGCCTTGGGGAGGGCCAGTCAGGCGCTGCTGGTTTTTTACCTGGAGCACTTGAACGCCGTTGGCGCGGAATTATCGCTCTCCAGCGAAGTTGCGGAGGTCTCGGAGGCCTTGCGGGACCTGGCGCAACGCAGCGGCGATCAGAACGCGGCGCGCGCCGATGAGCCCTATCGTCGTGCGATCACCGGCATGTACGCGAGGCTCGCCGCCACTTATCAAATTCTCAACGGGCGGGCTCCTCCCAGGCCGGCCACCGTCGAGGCGCCGGCCTATCCTGATGCCACGAGTTTGCGGGCAGACTTGGCGGTACTGGAGGACTCGTTGACCCGGGCGAGCAAACTCTCCGTGAACGGCGGGGCATTGGCTCGCCTCAATCGCGCGGTCGAGACCTTTGGTTTTCATCTGGCCACATTGGACCTTCGGCAAAACTCGGATGTGCATGCGCGGGTCGTGGCGGAACTGCTCAAGGTCGCGGGCGTATCGGCGGATTATCAGTCCCTGCCGGAAGATGAGCGGGTTGTGCTGCTGCGCCGCGAGCTCGCCAGTGCCAGGCTGTTGGCGAGCCCCTATGCAAGCTATTCGGCTGAAACTCTCTCGGAGCTGGGAATCGTGCGCGCGGCGGCGGATGCTCATCAGCGCTACGGAGCCGAATGCATCCGGTTCTACATCATCTCAAAGTGCGAGAGCGTATCGGATTTGCTGGAGGTGAATATTCTGCTCAAGGAAGCAGGCCTCTACCAGGGCGAGGGCACGGACGGAGCCAGGGCTGCCATCATGGCGGTGCCGCTGTTTGAGACTATCGCGGATCTGGAAAGAGCCGCGCAAGTCATGCAAGCATGGCTGGAGATTCCGCAGACCGCCGACATCACGCGGGCCCATGGATTTCAAGAGGTCATGGTCGGCTATTCGGATTCGAACAAGGACGGCGGGTACCTGACCTCGGTTTGGAGCCTGCATCAAGCGACGCGCGCGCTGGCGGCGGTCTTCGAGAAGTATGCCGTCGCCATGCAGATTTTCCATGGCCGCGGCGGCGCGGTCGGCCGCGGCGGCGGCTCATCGTTCGCCGCGATTCGAGCGCAGCCGCATGGGACGGTCCGCGGACGCATCCGGATCACGGAGCAGGGTGAAATCATCGCGGCCAAGTACGGCACCTGCGAGAGCGCGGCGACCAATCTGGAATCGATCACAGCCGCGACCCTGCTGGCTTCGCTCGAAAATGCCTCGCTGTCCGGCGACAGCGGCCGGCGCTTCGCGGCCGGCATGGAGAAACTTTCGAAGGAAGCGTTTCGCGCGTATCGGGCTCTGGTGTATGAGACTGCGGGTTTCGCGGCATTCTTCAGGCAGATGACGCCGCTCACGGAAATATCGGAACTCAAAATCGGTTCACGCCCCGCGTCGCGATCCAACTCGCAACGCATCGAGGACCTGCGGGCGATCCCCTGGGTTTTCAGCTGGGCGCAGGCCAGAGTGATGCTGCCGGGATGGTACGGCGTGGGTCAGGCGCTGCGTTCCGCGGATACCGGGCTGCTGCGCGAAATGTTGGACGCATGGCCCTTCTTTCGCGCCACCGTCGACAATCTGGAAATGGTGCTGTCCAAATCCGACATGGGCATTGCCGCGCGATACCTCACGTTGGTCGAGGATCGGGCATTGGGCGATGCAATGTTCGGACGGATCCGCGACATGTGGGTGGCGACCCAGGAAAGCCTGCTCAATATGACCGGTCAGACGCGCCTGCTCGAGAAGCATCCGGTGCTGGATGCGTCGATACGATTACGCCTCCCCTACATCGAGCCGCTCAATTTGCTGCAGGTGGAATTGCTCAGGCGGCACCGGGCCGGCGAAAGCGATCCTCGGATCAGGGAAGGCATTCAACTTTCCATCAACGCGATTGCAACGGCATTGCGCAACAGCGGCTGACCCCATGTCCGCCAGCACCGAAAGCGGTCCGTGGAATCCTGGCATCGGGTCGCAGGTGCCGAAAGAATTGCTGCATTTGTCGACGATCTTCCGCACCGAGAATGTTTACACGAGCACCGATGCGGCTGCCGAACTGCATGGTCTGACCGGAATTGCCATGAGCGAATTGGCGGTATTCCGGCCGCAGCGGCTGGCATTGCATGAACTTCTGGTGCGCATCACGGCGGATTTCGCGGTTCCGGACGGATCACGCATCGAAGACCTTGGACTCAACTTTCGTGAGATGGCGCGCCTCATGCTGTCTCGTTATCTCGAACCCGACATGAATGCCATTGTCGGCGCGTATCAGCGCACGCGGCAGGAGATGACGGCCATCGTGACCACGGCTCTCGAGGCGCTGCGTCGTGACTGGGGTCCGACGGAGATAGCGCAGCTCGAACGGCCGGCGACGGCCGCCGGCGATGGCGCGCGCGCCATCGCCTACAAGTCGCTTGCGCGGGTGCTGTCGGGATTGTTCGGTGCGCAAGGTCAGGCGTGGGGCACCAAGCATCTCATCGCCACGATCGCCACCGATCTTGCGTGCAATGACTTCGGCAGCGATTGCGTCGGTGCGGCGATCGAGCCGATTTTGCGCCGGGCTGCTCACAGTGAGGGATACAGGCTGCTTCCGCGGCAGGAGCACCCGATTGTGATCAATACCAAAGGTCCGTCGGCGTCCGGCAAAAGCACCCTGCGGCCTTTGCAGAAAAAACTCGCCGGCGATATCGGCATCGACTGGAGCGATTTTGCGCTTATCAGTCCCGATATCTGGCGCAAGCAGCTGCTGGACTATTCCGCGCTGGGTGCGGCCTACAAGTACGCCGGCGCGTTCACCTCGGAAGAGTTGCAAATCGTCGATCAGAAGCTCGATCGTTACATGGCGCGCAAATACCTGCGAGGCGACATGACGCACTTGTTGATCGATCGATTTCGATTCGACAGTTTTGCGCCTGACTCCGTGGAGGCGGGCAGCAATCTACTGACGCGCTTTGGCCAGTCGGTGTATCTTTTTTTCATGATCACGCCGCCGCAGCAACTGGTCGAGCGTGCATGGAAACGCGGACTGGAAGTCGGCCGCTACAAGGCGGTGGACGATACCCTGGCGCATGCGGTCGAAGCCTATTCGGGTATTCCCGATGTGTTCTTTACGTGGGTGCGCCGCAGTGACAAGCGCATCCAGTTCGAGTTCCTCGACAACAGCGTGCTGTTCGGAGAACGGCCGCGCACCGTGGCCTTTGGAGACAACGAGACCTTCAATGTGTTGGACGTCAAGGGAACTCTGGACATCGAACGATTTGCGCGCGTTGCGGTTGGCGCGCCGGCTGCGGACAGCTTGTACCCGGACCGGGCCTCGCTGGCGCCCGAGCAAAACACCACTTTCTTGCGTCGCTGCATCGAAGGATTTCGCCGCGTCAATTTTGCCGAGCAGGCCAGCGGGCGGATTTACCTGCGCATTGAATCCGGAGTTCCCGTCATCAAGGACGCGGCAGCCTTGCGGGCGGCGGCGATGGATGCGGACACATTGGCAGGAATCCGTCTGGTGGCACCCGACGCGACCCGCGGCGCGGTGCCTGATCTGCAGAGCGCCCTGTACCTGCGCGGCGGGGGCGGCAGCGCAACGCTGCCGACTCTCGGGCAATGGGGTTGGCTAACCTAGGAAGCCGCAGTGTCGATCGACGTGCGCTGCCAGGTCCAGCGTGTGCTGGCGCGTCAGCCGTTCGGCCAATTCGGTGTCGCGCCGTTCCAGCGCTTCGATTATTTTCAGATGATCGATGATGGAGCGGGCAGCCCGGTCGCTTTGCGTGATCGTTGCGCGGCGAATGGCGCGCACGTGCAGCAACAGGTTCTTGGTCGCATCGATGATCGTTTGCGATCCGCCCAGTGCGATGACCGCCGTATGAAAGGCGATGTTCGCATCCGAATACTCGCCCAGGTGCTCCGAGGGAGGCGAATTTTGGAACTCATCGAACAGATGGCGCAGCTTGGCGATGTCCGCGTCGCTGGCATTCAAGGTCGCGAGCCGTGCGGCCATGGACTCCAGCGCCGCCCACACTTGAATCATTTCGATCATCTCGCGCTTCGATTTGCGGATGATGTAGATGCCGCGGCGCGGCACGGTGCGAATGAAGCCTTCCTGTTCCAGAAGCGACAGCGCCTCACGAATCGGCGTGCGGCTGACGCCGAGCGCCGTGGTCAACTGCCGCTCGTCGAGCCGCAATTCCTGTTGCGGATCATAGATATCCGTATCGGCGATGGCATTTTTGAGCAGGGCGTAGGCCTGATCGCGCAGGCTGGTGGCGTTCAACGGGGCGAGCGCCAGCGGCGTGGCCGAGGAAGTGCGTTGAACCAGGGTCACGATGGAATTCATGGGGTCTCTCGGTTTGCCGATGGGTATTGATCGCGCCGACGGAGCGCGCGCGTGGAAGATATATTACATGGGGGACCGAAATCTTCTAATGAATTCGCCGCCCGCCCGCTATTGTTAAATTCCCTCTTTTCTCGAGTGAAGTCTTGCATCGCGGTACTCTTGGGTGGCCCGGAACCCAGTGCTTTGCAATACAAAGCTGTCTGCTTGACACCCTGAAAGTCGTTCATATATGGTATACCACGAGAACACTAATTGGCTGACTGAGCTTCGAAATTTAATGGTTCGAGCTTATGCTTTTTGGGGGACCGAGACGCCTTAGAGCATCGCTCTTCGCGCAACAGATTCGCTTCAGTGCACTTCTCGCATCAATTCGGCGCCACACGGAGAATTATTATATGAAAGAGAACGAGGCATCGAACTCACCGTTTGCAAATCCATGGATCCAACTGATATCGGCGTCATCTGCATGGCTGCGGTCGCGAACTTGCAGTATGGCTGGACGCTGTTCGTCAACCCGATCGACGCAAAGTATCACTGGGGCCGCGCGGCGATTCAGGTGGCCTTCAGTCTTTTCGTATTGATCGAGACCTGGCTCATTCCCATCGAGGGCTACATGGTCGACCGTTTCGGGCCGCGCTGGGTGGTGCTTGTCGGCGGCGTGTTGGTCGGCGTTGCCTGGGCACTGAACTCGGTCGCGAGCTCATTGCCGGTTCTGTATTTCGCCGCCGCGCTCGGCGGCATCGGCACCGGCTGCGTCTACGGCACCTGCGTCGGCAATGCGCTGAAATGGTTTCCCGGGCAGGCGCGGACTCGCCGCCGGCATCACCGCGTCGGGATTCGGCGCCGGCGCGGCTCTCACCGTCGGCCCGATTCGTACCATGATCGAATCGTCGGGCTACGAACACGCCTTCTTGGTCTTCGGTCTCATCCAGGGCGGCATCGTGTTCGTGCATGTCGTGGATGCTGCTGGCGCCGCCGCCGTCAGCTGACGAGTGTCGTCGTCAAACCCAGCCAGACGGCGCACGGCTATACGCCCATGGAAGTCCTGAAGAGCCCGGTGTTCTATGTGATGTACATCATGTTCGTGCTGATCGCCGCGGGCGGCCTCACCATGGCGGCATCGATGGCGCCGATCGCCAGATGACTTCAAGATCGGCAAGATCCCGGTCGCGCTGTTCGGCATGGTCATGCCGGCGCTGGGTTTGCGCTGTTCTTCAACCGCATCTTCGACGGCGTCGGGCGGCCGTTCTTCGGCTGGCTGTCGGATCAGATCGGCCGCGAAAACACCATGGCGCTGGCGTTCTCCATCGGCGCCGTCGCGCTGTTCACCTTGAGTCAGACCGGGACCAATCCGGTGGCCTTCGTGCTGGTGACGGCGCTGTACTTCGGCGTCTACGGCGAAATCTTCAGCCTGTTTCCCGCCACCCAGGGCGACACCTTCGGCGCCAAGTACGCGGCGGCCAATGACGGCATGCTGTACACCGCCAAGGGCGCAGGCTCCTTGCTGGTGCCGATTGCCGCAGGCATCGCCAAGGCGCACGGCTGGGCGCTCGGTGTTCATCGATTGCGATGACCTTCAACATGATCGCCGCGCTGACTGGCGCTCTTCGTGCTGAAGCCGATGCGGGTCAAGCATTTTGCGAAGAGCCGCGGACTGTCCGCAGCCGGTGGCCGCAGCGCTCTGCGAGCGCTCGCCCGGAGCCGCGTGAGGCGTTTCCGCAATCTGGAGAGCAACATGGCAACCGTAAATCCCGCGCCGATTCCGGCGAAGGCCACGACGGCCGAAGATACCCTGCAACGCAAGAGCCGCGACGCGAGCGTGATCTCCGGCGGCCATCTGGTCGCCAAGGCGCTCAAGAACGAGGGTGTGGATACGATCTTCACGCTCTGCGGCGGCCACATCATCGACATCTACGACGGTTGCGTCGATGAGGGTATCCGCATCATCGATGTGCGGCACGAACAGGTCGCGGCGCACGCCGCGGACGGCTACGCGCGCCAGACCGGCAAGCTCGGCTGCGTCGTCACGACCGCCGGTCCGGGCTGCACCAATGCGGTCACCGGCATCGCCACCGCGTTCCGTTCGGAGAGTCCGATTCTGCACATCGGCGGCCAGGGTGCGTTGACCCAGCACAAGATGGGATCGCTGCAGGATCTGCCGCACGTCGACATTGATGACGCCCATCACCAAGTTCGCGGCCACGGTTTCCAGCACCGAACGCGTCGCCGACATGATCTCGATGGCGGCGCGCGAGGCCTTCAACGGCGCGACCGGCCCGGTGTATCTGGAGATTCCGCGCGACGTGCTCGATCGCGAAGTCGATGTCGCCAAGGCGGTCATTCCGCAACCCGGCAGGTATCGCGCCTCGACCAAGTCCATCGGCGACCCGCGCGACATCGAGAAACTGGCCGACATCCTGGTCAATGCCGAGCGGCCCGCCATTCTGTACGGACAGCAGGTCTGGACCGCCCGCGGACACAAGGAGGCGATCGCGCTGCTGCGCGGACTCGACATCCCCGGCTATTTCAACGGCGCCAGCCGCGGGCTGCTGCCGCCGGGCGATCCGCATCATTTCGATCGCACGCGCACGCAGGCATTTGCGAGCGCCGATGTGCTGGTGATCGTCGGCACGCCGTTCGATTTCCGCATGGGCTACGGCAAGCGCATCAGCAAGGACCTGAAGCTGGTGCAGATCGACATGGACTATCGCACCGTCGGCAAGAACCGCGACATCAGCTTAGGGTTGGTCGGCGATCCGGGCGCAATCCTCGGCGCGGTGCTGGCGGCCGCCAGCGGCCGGATCAAGGGCGACAAGCGGCAGGCGCGCCAGCATGGCTGAAGCAGCTCAGCGATGCGGAGGTGCTGGCGGGCGAAAAACTCATGCCGCTGTTCAAGTCGAACAGCGTGCCGATTCATCCGTATCGCGTCGCCTGGGAGCTGAACGAATTTCTCGCCGACAACACCATCTACATCGGCGATGGCGGCGACGTCGTCACGATCTCAGCGCAAGCGGTGCGGCCGCGCGGCCCGGGCCAATGGATGGATCCGGGTGCATTGGGTTCGCTCGGTGTGGGTACCGGATTCGCGATCGCGGCGGGTCTTGCGAATCCGATCAAGGAAGTCCTGTGCTACTACGGCGACGGCTCCTTCGGCATGACCGCCTTCGACATGGAGACGGCGAACCGTTTCGGCGTGCCCTATATCGCGGTGATCGGCAACAATTCGGCCATGAATCAAATTCGCTACGGCCAGCTTGCGAAGTACGGCGAGCAGCGCGGCAACGTCGGCAATCTGCTGGGCGACGTGCCGTTCGGAAAATTCGCCGAAATGCTCGGCGGCTACGGCGAGGAGGTCCGCGATCCGGCGCAGATCGCGCCGGCGCTGCAGCGCGCGCGCGAGTCGGTGCGCAAGCTGCGCAAGTCGGCGGTGATCAATATCTGGGTCGATCCGCGCGAGTACGCGCCGGGCACCAAGAATCAGACGATGTACAAATGATGCGTGGCGGGAGATCTCATGGGTAAGGCGTTAGACGGGGTTCGAATTCTCGATTTCACGCACGTGCAGTCGGGGCCGACCTGCACGCAACTGCTGGCGTGGTTCGGCGCCGATGTCATCAAGGTCGAGAAGGCGGGCGCGGGCGACATCACGCGCGAACAGCTGCGCGACATACCGGACGTCGACAGCCTGTATTTCACGATGCTCAACCACAACAAGCGTTCCATGACGCTCGATACCAAGAGCGAGCAGGGCAAGGCGGTGTCTCGAGAAGCTGGTCAAGCACTGCGATGTCCTGGTGGAGAATTTTGCGCCCGGCGCGCTCGATCGCATGGGCTTCACCTGGGAGCGCATCCAGGAGCTCAATCCGCGCATGATCGTGGCATCGGTCAAGGGCTTCGGTCCCGGCCCCTACGAGGAGTGCAAGGTCTACGAGAACGTCGCGCAGTGCGCCGGCGGCGTCGCCTCGACCACCGGCTTCGACGACGGTCCGCCGCTGGTGACCGGCGCGCAAATCGGCGACAGCGGCACCGGCCTGCATCTGGCGCTCGGAATCGTCGCCGCGCTCTATCAGCGCAACACCACCGGCCGCGGGCAGAAAGTGCTGGCGGCGATGCAGGACGGCGTTCTGAATCTGTGCCGCGTCAAGCTGCGCGATCAGCAGCGGCTCGAGCGCACCCACGTCATGAAGGAGTATCCGCAGTATCCGAACGGCAAATTCGGCAGCGCCGTGCCGCGCGCCGCCAATGCCTCCGGCGGCGGACAGCCGGGCACCATCGTCAAGTGCAAGGGTTGGGAGACCGATCCGAACGCATACCTGTACTTCATCGCGCAGGCCCCGGTGTGGAAGGAAATCTGCCAGGTGATCGGCAAGGAATCGTGGATCACCGATCCCGACTACGCCACGCCGAATGCACGGTTGCCGCGGCTCAAGGAAGTATTCGCGGCCGTCGAGGCATGGACCGTCACCAAGACCAAATTCGAGGCGATGGCGTTGCTCAATGAGCACGACATTCCCTGCGGACCGATCCTCTCGATGGAGGAACTGGCGCATGAACCTTCGCTGCGCAAGACCGGTACCGTCGTCGAAGTGGATCATCCCAAGCGCGGCAAGTATCTTACCGTGGGCAACCCCATCAAAATGAGCGACAGTCCCACGCATGTCACGCGCTCGCCGCTGCTCGGAGAACACACCGATGAAGTGCTCAAGGAATTGGGACTCGGGAGCGCCGAAGTCGCTGAGTTGCGCTTGAAGCAGAAAGTCATATAGGAAGCCGCATGCCATGACAATAAGAACGCTGTTCGCAAGATTCTCGACCAGGCCAAAGCCGCCGGTCGCGAGTCATTGACGGCGCCCGAGGCGCGCGGCATCTGCGAGGCCTACGGCATCAACATCCCGAAGGAAGGCGTCGCGGCTTCCGCGGATGAGGCGGTCAAGCTGGCCTCCGGAATCGGATTCCCGGTGGTCATGAAAATCGTCTCGCCGCAGATTCTGCACAAGACGGAGGCGGGCGGAGTGATCGTCGGCGTCAAATCGGCCGAACAGGCCAAGGACGCTTACACGACCATCGTCGCCAACGCCCGCAAGTACGATGCCAAGGCGGAAATACTCGGAGTGCAGGTGCAGCAGATGCTGAGCGGCGGCCAGGAGGTCATCATCGGCGCCGTGACCGATCCCGCCTTCGGCAAGCTGGTGGCTTTTGGACTGGGCGGCATTCTGGTCGAAGTCCTCAAGGACATCACCTTCCGGCTGGCGCCCGCCACCAAGGAAGAGGCGCTCTCGATGCTGGACGGCATTCAGCGGCGGAGATTCTGCGCGGCGTGCGCGGCGCGAAGCCCGTGGATCGCGCTGCGCTCTCCGGCATGATCGAGCGAGTGTCGGCGCTGGTGGCGGACTTTCCCGGAAATCTCCGAAATGGACCTCAATCCGGTGTTCGCGACCGAGCATGGCGCCACGGCTGCGGACGTGCGCATCGTCCTCAATTTCAATCCAGCGCCGGCGCGCGATCGGCCGACTCAGGCGGCAATCGTCGAGAAGATGAACCGCATCATGAAGCCGAAGGCGTTGGCGGTGATCGGCGCATCGGCCGAGAACGGCAAGATCGGCAATTCGGTGATGAAGAATCTCATCAACGGCGGCTACAAGGGGGAGATCTATCCGATACATCCCAGCGCCGAGAACATCATGGGCAAGAAAGCCTATAAGAGCGTCAAGGACGTTCCGGGCGATATCGATGTCGCCGTATTCGCCATTCCCGCCAAGTTCGTGGCGCAAGCACTGACCGAAGTCGGCGAGAAGAAGATTGCCGGCGCCATCTTGATTCCGTCGGGATTTGCCGAGACCGGCAATGTCGCCGGTCAGAACGAGTTGGTGGAGATCGGCCGCAAGTACGGCGTGCGCCTGATGGGTCCCAATATTTACGGCTTTTACTACACGCCGGAGCAATCTGTGCGCCACGTTCTGCACGGCATACGACGTCAAGGGTCATGCGGCGCTGTCCTCGCAATCCGGCGGCATCGGCATGGCCATCATCGGCTTTTCGCGTTCCGCCAAAATGGGCGTGTCGGCCATCGTCGGCCTGGGCAACAAATCCGACATCGACGAAGATGACTTGCTGACGTTCTTCGAGCAGGACGACAACACCACCATCATCGCCCAGCATTGCGAGGATTTGAAGGACGGCCGCGCCTTCGCCGAGGTGGCGAAACGGGTCTCGAAGAAAAAGCCGATCGTGATGCTCAAGGCCGGACGCACCAGCATGGGCGCTCGAGCGGCCAGCTCGCACACCGGCGCTCTCGCCGGCAACGACAAGATCTACGAGGACGTCCTCAAGCAATCGGGCGTCATTCGTGCGCGCAGCTTGCGCGACCTGCTCGAATTCGCGCGCGGGATTCCGGTACTGCCGACGCCCAAGGGCAACAACGTGGTCATCATCACCGGCGCCGGCGGCTCCGGCGTGCTGTTGTCGGATGCGTGCGTCGACAACGGCCTGTCGCTGATGGCGATGCCCGCCGATCTCGA
Source organism: uncultured Gammaproteobacteria bacterium (assembly GCA_963831765.1). Lineage (GTDB taxonomy): Bacteria > Pseudomonadota > Gammaproteobacteria > Steroidobacterales > Steroidobacteraceae > Bog-1198. The sequence continues at coordinate 1,272,186 of CAWHRH010000003.1, read as the reverse complement.
TGCCGCATTTCGCAAATTCATTCCGCCGTTCGGCGCGGCCGGCAACCCCGTGGATATCACCGGAGGCGAGCCGCCAAGCACGTATCAGAACACGGTGCGTCTGGGACTGTCGGATCCGCGCATTCATGCGCTCATACTGGGGTACTGGCACACCATCATCACGCCTCCGATGGTATTTGCAAAACTGATGGTCGAGGTGGTTGCCGAAATGCGCGCCAAGGGCATCGAGAAGCCGGTGGTCGCATCGCTCGCGGGCGATGTCGAGGTGGAGGAGGCGGCGGAGTATCTGTATCAGCACGGCATTCCGGCCTACGCCTATTCCACCGAAATTCCGGTCGCGGTTCTCGGCGCAAAATACAAATGGGCGCGAGGCGCGGGGCTCATCGCCGCCGAGTGAGCCGGCAATCTGGCAACGCTGAAACGGCGCGCGCGATGAATTCCGCAGAAGCGTTGCTGAGGCAGATGTTTGACGCCGCTATTGCATCCGCTCAGCCCGCGCTTTGCATTCCGCCGCATCTTCCGCCGCCGCCGCGCGGCCGGCTCATCGTCGTCGGCGCGGGCAAGGCCTCCGCCGCGATGGCGCGGGCGGTGGAAGATCACTGGCCGGGCTCGCCCTCCGGGCTGGTGGTGACCCGCTACGGGTATGCCGTTCCCTGCAAACACATTGAAATCGTCGAAGCCGCGCATCCTGTACCGGATGCGGCGGGAATGCGGGCGGCGCAGCGCATGCTCGAACGGGTGGCGAACCTGAGCGCCGACGATTTGGTGTTGTGCTTGATTTCCGGCGGCGGCTCAGCGCTGCTGCCGCTGCCGGCGCAGGGACTGACGCTGGATATGAAGCAGAACGTCAATCGAGCGCTGCTTGCCTCGGGCGCCGGCATCAGCGAAATGAACTGCGTGCGCCGCCACCTCTCCGCCATCAAAGGGGGGCGCCTGGGCGTCGCGTGCCACCCGGCGCAGGTGCTGACCCTGCTGATTTCCGATGTGCCCGGCGACCGTCCGGTCGACATCGCCTCCGGACCCACGGTTGCCGATCCCACGACCTCGGCCGACGCTCTCGCCATCGTGCGCCGCTATGGTATTGAGCTGCCAAGCCCGGTGCGCGAACTGCTTGAAAGCGGCCGCGCAGAATCCGTGAAGCCGGGCGACCCGCGACTCGCTCGCTCCAGGGTCTGCACGGTAGCGACGCCGCAAATGGCGCTCGCGGCGGCGGCGGAGGTCGCGCGCGCTGCAGGAATACCGGCGCATATTTTGAGCGATGCCATCGAGGGCGAAGCGCGCGAGGTCGGCAAGGTTCTCGCCGCAGTGGCGCTGCAGGTCGCCGGGCGCAGCCAGCCCTTCGATGCGCCCTGCGTGCTTTTGTCGGGCGGCGAAACCACCGTTACCGTGCATGGCAAAGGGCGCGGCGGGCGCAACGTTGAATTTCTCCTTGCATTGGCAATCGCGCTCGATGGGCATCCGCAGATACACGCGCTGGCGGGGGACACCGACGGCGTCGATGGTCAGGAGGAAATCGCCGGTGCCTGCATTGCGCCCGATACCCTGGCGCGTGCCGCGGCTTTGGGTTTGCGGCCCAAAGATATGCTCAAGGACAATGACGCACACAGCCTGTTTACCGCGCTGGGCAACTCGGTCATTACCGGCCCGACGCTCACCAACGTCAATGATTTCCGCGCCGTTCTCGTCGGGGCGCGGCCCTAGACGTTCGTCTCCGGATCGCGCGCTGTGCCGCGCGCCAAACCCATTCTATTTTTCGGTTCCGATATCGTTAACGACTTTTTGAACTCCGGGAATCGCTTTTGCCAAATCCTTGGCGTGGGACTTAGCGAGCGGAGTTGTCGTTTTTCCCTTGAGGTAAACAGTCCCATTCATGGTCTCCACATTAATTTCACTGCCGACATCAGGGTTGCTGCTCAAAGCGCTCTTCACTTGACTGGTGATCGCTTTGTCCTGCGACGCGTCTGCATGCGCCGCGGCTGCGTTATGGATATCGGAGAATGGAGATGCGGGATGCAGGACTCGGCAACGCGAGCGCCAAGCTTGGTGGGATCTCGTGCGGGTCGGCAAATTCCTGCGCAGTGAGCCAACGACCGCTGACAGCGCAAGGATGGGCACGCGTGGTTTGCTACGTGTGTCCACTCCGAGGGGGTTATGATGAATCGACTCAACCGTCTTGCCATCGCTGCGGCATTTTCATGCTTTGCCTCCCTCTCCACAGCAGCACAAAATCCCGACGCAGACTTCTATAAGAAGGCGGCTGAAGGCGGCATCGCTGAAGTCGAGATGGGGAAGTTGGCGCAGGATAAATCATCGAACGCCAGCGTCAAGGACTTTGGCGCCATGATGGTGGCTGATCACAGCGCCGGGAATGAGAAACTTAAGGTCATCGCCGCCAAAAAGAACGTCGAACTGCCGACGAGCCCGAGCGCGGGACAGATGGCGACGAAGACAAAGCTCGAAGTGCTGAGCGGTTCGACCTTCGACAAATCCTATATCAAGGGCATGGTGCAGGGTCATCAAGAAACCATCAAATTATTCGAGACCGAAGCGAACTCCGGTCAAGATCCGGATGCGAAGGCGTTTGCCGCCGCCACCTTGCCGACCATCAAAGCACACCTGAAGAAGATACAAGCTATTGCAACGGCGCAAGGCATCGAGGCCGGCTAGACTTGCCGACGGAGACGTTGTTCTCAGCAAGTCCCTGAGGCGCCTACAAAAACTCTGGACCCATCGCGGCTCGGTGTGACCGAGTTTGTCTATCTACCGGGCCTATCTGGTAGGCTGTCGCGCCCATGGAAACCCCACTGACGCCTCTCGAATTTGCGCGCCGCGCGCGCAAGCTGCACCCGCTGCGCGAGGCCGTCATTGATGGCGATCTTCGCCTGACTTATGCGCAATTCGGCGAGCGCTGCGATCGCGCCAGTGCGGCGCTGGCGAAACTGGGAGTGGGCAAGGGTGATCGCATTGCGACGATTGCGCCCAATACCCATCAACATCTGGAACAGTTCTACGCCATCCCGCAGCTCGGGGCCGTCATCGTACCGATCAATTACCGCCTGTCGGCGGACGACTTCGTTTACGTCGTTACCCACAGCGGTGCAAAAGTACTCTGCGTCCACGCCGCCTATCTCGACACGGTCGACAGCGTTCGGGACCGCATGCCGGAGGTGCGGCACTTTGTCGCCCTCGAGGGCAGCAAGCCCGGCTGGCTGGCTTACGAGTCGTTGTTGCAAGGCGCCGGCGACTCCTTCGCGGCTCCCGATATCGACGAGACCGATTTGCTGGCGATCAACTACACCAGCGGTACCACCTCGCGGCCGAAGGGCGTCATGATCACGCACCGCAACGCCTGGATTAATTCGGTGGGGACACTGGCGCACTGGCCCATGACGCCGGCCGACCGTTACCTGTGGACGCTGCCGATGTTTCACGCGAACGGTTGGACGTTCACCTGGTCCGTGACCGCGGCCGGGGCGGGGCACGTGTGCCTGCGTGCGGTCGATGCGGCGGCGATCTTTGAATTGGTGCGTACCGAACGGGTAACGCATCTTTGCGCGGCGCCCACCGTGCTCATCAGCATCGCCAATGGCCCGCCGGCTGCCCGCGGACAGTTGCCGCGCGGAGTGCGGGTGCTGACCGCCGGTGCGCCGCCAGCCGCGGCGACGATCGAACGCATGGAATCGGAATTCGGTTGGGAGATCACGCAGGTCTATGGTCTCACGGAGACCGCTCCGTTCATTTCCATTTGCGAACCGCTGCCGGAACATGTGCCGCTTTCCGCGGCCGATCGCGCGACCGTCAAAGCACGGCAGGGTGTCGAGTTGATCACTTCCGGCGAGCTGCGGGTGGTTGACAGCGAGTTGCGCGACGTGCCGCGTGATGGAACGACCATGGGTGAGATCGTCGCCCGCGGCAATGTCGTCATGCGCGGCTATTACAATGACCCGCAGGCGACGGCGGCCGCATTCCAAGGCGGCTGGTTTCACTCCGGCGATGGCGCCGTCGTTCACCCTGATGGCTATGTCGAGATTCGCGATCGGTTCAAGGATGTCATCATCAGCGGCGGCGAGAACATCTCTTCGATCGAGGTCGAGGGCGCGGTGCTGCGCCATCCGGCTGTGCTCGAGGTCGCGGTGGTCGGCATGCCGCACGCGACCTGGGGCGAATCGCCCCATGCATTCGTGGTGCTGCGGTCCGGCGCATCCGTTACCGAGGCGGAGCTGCGCGAATTCACGCGCGGCTTGCTGGCGCGCTTCAAAGTGCCCAGTGCGATTCATTTCGTCGCTGAATTGCCGAAAACCGCAACCGGCAAGATTCAAAAGTTCGTATTGCGCGGCGGTCGCGCTGCGATATTGAAGCAATGACTGTTCGATCGAAGAAATCGCTAGTACCGGAGTCCCATCTTGACCACCGCGCATTTCACCGACGCCGAGCGCAAGATAACCATCATCGGCGTGATGATCGTTTTTCTGTTGTCGGCCCTGGACCAGACCATCGTGTCGACGGCCATGCCGGTGATCATCAGCCAGCTGCACGGTCTTGAACTCTATGCCTGGGTAACCACGTCTTATCTGCTGGCCTCCACGGTCATGGTGCCGATCTGGGGCAAGCTCGGCGATCTGTACGGGCGCAAGCCGATACTGCTGGCCGGCATCGGGCTGTTTCTATTCGGCTCGTGGCTGTCCGGACTCGCCGGCGAATTCGGCGACCTGCCGTTGTTGGGCGGCGGCATGGTCCAGCTCGTCGTGTTCCGCGCCATCCAGGGATTGGGCGGCGGGGCTTTGTTCACCACGGCGTTTGCCATCATCGCTGATCTGTTTCCGCCGCGGGAACGGGGCAAGTTCGCCGGGCTGTTTGGCGGCGTATTCGGAATTGCCAGCGCGATCGGCCCGCTGCTGGGCGGCTATTTCACCGACCACGGAACGCTGGTCATCGCCGGCCACGTCGTCGAAGGCTGGCGCTGGGTGTTCTATCTGAATTTGCCGATCGGTCTGGTCGCGCTGTTCATGGTCATCGCCAAAATGCCCAAGCTGTCCCATGCCTCCAAGGGCAGCATCGACTATCTAGGCGCCGTGCTGATCGTCGCGGCATGCGTGCCGCTGCTTGCTGGCGCTGACCTTCGGCGGCCAGAAGTATCCCTGGGACTCGCCGGTGGTGCTTGGATTGCTGGCCATGTTCGTCGTTTGTACGGTCTTGTTCGTCATCGTCGAGAAAAAGGTGAAGGATCCGATCATTCACATGGAGCTCTTCAGCAACAAGGTATTCGCCTGGGCAAATACCGCCGGATTCTTCTCGTCGATGTCGTTCCTGAGCGTGGTGGCTTTCCTGCCTTTGTTCATGCAGCTGGGGCAGGGTGTACAGGCCACGACCAGCGGGCTATCCACGCTGCCCTTGATGTTGGGCCTGATCGGCGCGGCGACGGTCAGCGGGCGGCTGGTTACCCGCACCGGCCGCTACAAGCCCTTCATGCTGTTCGGCATAACGGTGCTGTTGATCGCCACTTTCCTGATGAGCCAGATGAGTCATAACACCACAAGGCTCGATCTGGGCTGGCGCATGGCGATCCTCGGCGTGGGTCTCGGCCCGTTGCAGAGTCTGTATGGTGTGGCCATCCAGAATGCGGTGCCGCTCAACCGGATCGGCGTCGTCACCAGCGCCAATCAGTTTTTCCGTCAGATCGGCTCAACCGTGGGCGTCGCGATATTCGGAACGCTGCTCACCAACAATCTCAATGTCAAACTCGCCGCGTGGGCCGCATCCAACGGTCTGCCCTCGCTCAGCATGTCCAAACTAAGGAGCTTGTCGATGGATGCGCAGATTCATGCCGGCGCCATGAATATTCCCGAAGCCATCCGAATTCTGATCGCGGACTCCGTGACGCATGTCTTTCTGCTGAGTCTCATCGTGGTGATCATCGCCCTGTTTGCGACTTCGATGATTCCCGAACTGCCGATGCGTGAACGGCCCAAGGTCCCGCCCAAGGATGCCGTGCCCGCCGACGCGCATATGTAGCGAGGGTGCGCGAAATCAGGGGCGTGGCGCGCGAAACCAGTCGGCTCGCGGGCGCTAGCTCGCCGCCGTCATCAGTTCCTGGAAGTTTCCGCTGTAGAACTTGTTCTTGGCTTCCTCCGAGACGTCCTTGAATGTGCGCTCGAAGCGTCCGATGGGGTCGTCGGTGCCCTCCGGGTGCGGATAGTCGCTGGAGAACATGAAAAGATCAGGCCCGGCATCGCTGATCAAACGGCCGACATCCTCCCCGGGAAAAGGCGTGAATTTCACGGCACGGCGAATGTAGTCGGAGGCCTTGATCGGCAGCGCGGCGACCGCCGGATCGGTTTTCTTGAAGATCTTTTGGCTGAGATCGAGCGTGCGCAAATAGTCCGGTACCCAGCCGGCGCCGAGTTCGATCACGCCGCCGCGCAATTTGGGGAAGCGCTCGAACACGCCGTCGAAGACCAATGCCGTCAAAAATTGCTGAGGACCGATTGAAAGCAGCATGAAGTCGCGCACGCGCAAATTCTCGCCGCCTTCGGCGCCGGTGATGTCCTTGGGCCGCGGTTGCCCGTTGTTTTCGTATGCCGAAATCTTGGTCGGGCTGTTCGGACCGACATGCAGCAGGAACGGCACACCCAGATCGCAGAAGGTCTGCCACACCACGTCGAAATCGGGGTGTCCCGGGGACTTGTCGCCGCACGGGCATGCCCGGAATCCAGAATGCACCGCAACCCAGCCGGACACCTTCCTTCATCTCCTCCACGCAGCGTCGCGGGTCGGCGAGCGACACCTGCCCCGCGGCGATCAGGCGCGGATCGTGGTTGCAGAACGCAGTCATGGCACGATTGTGAGCGCGGATGCCGCCGTAGCGCACGTCCATGTCGTCGTGGTGCAGATATTGCGTGGCCGAAAAGGTCGAGAAGACCAATTGCCGTCTGAAACCCAGATCATCAAGAGCCGCGGACCTTTCCGTGGAGTCGAATGCGCCGGGCGCACTCCATCCTTTCAATCCCTTCACGACGTCGACTGCCGGCGCCCCACGGGCGGCGCGGGCTTTTTGCTGCAGCACGGCATCGTTGATGATGGTCAAAGCTCTTGGTCCCCGACTTCAGCAGGCTCATCTCGGGCAATTTGCGCACAACCTCTGGATCGGCGAAGTTCGCGATCCAATCCTTGGTTTCCATGATGTGGCTGTCGGCGTCGAAGTAGAGACGATCGGTCGCATATGGCATGGCCGCTCCCGCGGGACCGTTATTAGACTCAAGTTATAATTATGCGCCAGGCAAGTCAAGCCGGGGGTGGCGCGTCAAGGCAGGGGCATTTTCGCCCGGATTACCGGCCAGATTAGCGCTTGGCGGCGATCTTGCGCTTCGCCGCCGATGGCGGCTTCGCGCTCTTGCGCCTGCCGTACTTCAACTGCATCGCATAGTTGCCGCCGACAATGAACTCGCTCCAAATCTCCGCGGCCCGGTGGGCGGCGATTCCGCTGCGGCGCAGGGCGCGAATCGACAGAATTGGCGCGTTGACGGTGAGAATTGAGCACACCGTGGCGACGTCGCGCGGCAGGCCGTACTCCTCCATGCAGCGTTTGGTGAAATACTCCGCGATCACGCCGCGTTCGTCGCGATCCTGCCTTTTTGCCAGGCCCGCAATCGAGCGGTCGCTGGCCAGCAGGCGCATGATCGGGCCGCGCTCGTAGAGATACTCCATGGCGCGCAAGTTGGAGCGATGAATGACTTCCACGTACCCGGCATTCCTTGGCAGGATATTCAGACCGCGGCCCCGCAAATAGCGGTATTCGCGGTCCACCAGCGTCTTGAACAAATCCGCGAGCCGGGGGAAATACTTGTAGATGAGCGGCTTGCTGATTCGCGCCTCGACCGCCACCGCCTCGAGGGTGCAGCTCGAGAGCCCGCGGCTGACGATCAAATCCACGGCGCTGTTCAGTATTTGTTCGCGCCTTTTCTCCGGAGACATGCGCTGAGCGCGCTTCTTTCCAAGCATTGTGCGGACCATCCCCATCGGTTGTCTCGTTCTTTGGTCCTATTCTACGCCAGACTGCTGCACGGCGTTTTCCAACGAACGAAGCCGCATAAAGTTGCATATAATCCCGCGCCTGGCTTCCTGGGGTAACTAAAGAGTGAAACACCAAAATCGACTGTTGGCGGCGGGAATCGGGACATGGCTGTTCTGGAGCTGGTCAAATGCGGCCGCCGCCGAATTCGGACCCTCCAATCCGTTTTTTGCCCCGAGCACGCTGCCGTTCGGCGCGCCCCCTTTTGATCGGATCAAGGATGCGGATTATCAACCGGCCATCGAGGCGGGCATGGCCCAACAGCTCGCGGAAGTGAATCGCATCGCCGACAACAGCGCTGCGCCGACATTCGAAAATACCTTCGTCGCCATGGAACGCAGCGGGCGGCTTTTGCAAAGGGCGTCTGCGGCTTTCAACGGCGTAAGCGAAGCGAACACCAATCCTGTGCTGCAGTCGGCGAAAACCGCACTGGCGCCGCAGTTCGCGGCACACATGGACGCGATTCATCTCAACAAGAAACTGTTCGCGAGAATGGCAGCGGTATATGCCAGGCGCGATTCACTCAAGCTCGATCCGGAGTCGCTGCGGCTGGTCGAGCGCGAGTACGACGAGTTCGTGCATGCCGGCGCCAATCTATCGGATGCTGACAAGGAGCAGCTCAAAAAGCTGAATAAGGAAGCATCCTCGTTGTCGGATGCGTTCTCCCAGAGGTTGCTGGCGGCGACCAAGGCGGGCGCCTACTCGACCGCGGATCAGGACTCGCTAGCGGGCTTGAGCGATGCACAGCTTGCCGCCTGCGGCGGAGGCCGCGCACAAGCGGCGGCGCCTCCGGCTACGTGGTGCCGCTGCAGAACACGACTCAGCAGCCGGTTCTCGGTTCCTTGAGCGTTCGCGCCACACGCGAGACCATCTTCGCGAACTCATGGAACCGCGCCGAACACGGCGATGCAAACGACACCCGGGAAATCATCGCCCGCCTGGCGCAGCTGCGCGCGCAGCGCGCCCAGTTGCTGGGTTTTCCGAGCCATGCGGCGTGGAAGCTCTCGGATCAAATGGCCAAGACGCCCCAGGCGGCGCTCGAGTTCATGGATGCACTGGTGCCCGTTGCCACCGCCAAGGCCGCGCGCGAGGCCAAGGCCATTCAGGACATGATCGATGCGCAGCACGGAGGATTCCAGCTGCAACCGTGGGATTGGGATATTTACGGCGAACAGGTGCGCAAAGCCAAGTACGACCTCGATGAATCGCAGATCAAGCCGTATTTCGAGCTCGACAGCGTGCTGCAGAATGGCGTCTTTTTCGCCGCCAACCAACTGTACGGCATCACCTTCAGGGAACGCAAGGACATTCCTGTCTACGAGCCCGACGTGCGGGTATTCGACGTGATCGACGCCAACGGCAAACCGTTGGCGCTGTTCTATTGCGATTACTTCAAGCGCGACAACAAGAACGGCGGCGCCTGGATGTCGGAATTCGTCGGCCAATCGAAGCTGCTGCATACCCTGCCGGTCGTCTACAACGTCGCTAATCTGCCGAAGCCGGCGGCCGGGGAGCCGGCGCTCATCAGTTTCGACGATGTCACCACGATGTTCCACGAGTTCGGGCACGCGCTGCATGGCATGTTTTCCGACACGCTGTACCCAAGCCTCTCAGGCACTTCCACGGCGCGGGATTTCGTCGAGTTTCCCTCGCAGTTCAATGAACATTGGGCGCTCTATCCAGCCGTGCTCAAGAATTACGCCAGGCACTACAAGAGCGGTGCGCCCATGCCCGAGGAGTTGGTGGATAAGATAAAGAAGGCAAAAAATTTCTCGGAAGGGTATGCATTGACCGAGTTGCTGGCCGCGGCCGAGCTCGACATGCAATGGCATGCGCTGCCCGCCGCCGCGCCGCCGCAGAATCCGGATGACTTCGAAAAACAGGCGCTCGCGAAGACGCATCTCGACATCGCGGCGGTTCCGCCGCGCTATCGCTCCAGCTACTTCAGCCATATCTGGGCCAGCGGCTATTCCGCCGGCTATTACGCCTATCTTTGGACCGAGATGCTGAACGACGATGCCTACCAATGGTTCGACGATCACGGCGGCTTGAGCCGCGCGAACGGCGACCGTTTTCGCCGGATGATCCTATCGCGGGGCAATAGCGAAGACCTGGCGGCGATGTATGTCGCGTGGCGCGGCAAGACTCCCACCATCGACGCGATGATGAAGTATCGAGGCCTGAGCGAATAACCGGTTAGGAGCCTGTCCGAGTAATCCACGTGAGCCGCGTTGGCTCTGCAAGGAGCGGATGCAAGGCGCGCGGCGCAGGTCGTGGTGGGTTCCACGACCAAGCCGCGCAACACCGCAGACGCCCCTTGCAGAGCCAACCCTTCGGGACCGGACGGATTTGCCTTCACTCATCGTTGTCGCCTCCTAATTTGGCCCTGCCAAACTTCGTCGGCTCCGCCTCGATTGAAGGCAAATCCGTCTCGGTCGCGGCCACGGGGATTACTCGGACAGGCTCCTCTAGTTCCCGACGCTGGCGAAGCCCCGGTTTTCGCTCACCAGCTGCTCGAGCAGCGGCGACACTGTGAGCCATTGGCCCCCGGTTGCGGCGCTATAGTGCCTGAGCTTGTCGAGCGCCTTGCGAAGGCCAACCTCATTTTCGGCCCAAAACATGGGGCCGCCGCGATAGGCGGGGAAACCGTAGCCGTACAAATACACCACATCGATGTCGCTCGAGCGGGATGCCACGCCCTCGCGCAGCACTTCGCAGCCGACGTTCATCAGCGCCAGAAAGCAGCGTTCGACGATTTCCTCATCCGAGAATTGGCGTCGCTTGATGCCATATTCCCTTGAGACCTTCTCGATGATTTCGGCAACCACCGGCGATGGCCGCGGCGTGCGATCGCCGGGCGCATAGTCGTAGTAGCCGGCCTGGGTCTTTTGACCCATCCGGCCCATTTCCACCAGCAGATCCGCCGAGCGTGTGACCCGCCCGTCGAAACTCTTAGGATCGCGATCCTTACGCGACTTGTAGCCGATATCGAGGCCGGCAAGATCGCTCATTTGCAAAACGCCCATTGGCATGCCGAAATTGCGCAGCGCGGCATCGACCTGTTCCGGCATCGCTCCCTCGAGCACCATCAGCGACGCTTGATAGGCATAGCCGCCCAACATGCGGTTGCCGATGAAGCCGTCGCGATTGCCGCACACGACGCCGATTTTGTTGATTCGTTTCGCGACGTCGACCACCGTTACCAGAACATCCTGCGCCGTCTTTGCGCCGCGCACGATTTCCAGCAGCCGCATCACATTGGCAGGGGAAAAGAAATGCATGCCGACGACGTCGCCTGGCCGTGTCGTTGCGTCCGCTATCTCATCAATGGAGAGGTATGAGGTGTTCGACGCGAGGATCGCGCCCTTCCTGGCGACTTTGTCGAGTTTGCCGAACACATCCTTCTTGACCGCCATGGTTTCGAAGACCGCTTCGATGACGAGATCCGCCTGGCTCAAATCCTCGTAGGCCAGCGTGGGTTTCAACAGGTCCATGCGCTGCTTGACCTGCTCCATCGTCAACCTGCCCTTGGACGCCGTATTCTCGTAATTCTTGCGAATCACCCCGACGCCCCGATCCAACGCCTCCTGAGACATTTCGAGCAGCGTCACCGGAATGCCGACGTTCAGAAAGTTCATCGCAATGCCGCCGCCCATGGTGCCGGCGCCGATGATGCCCACCGACTTTATTTCGCGCTTCGCCGCCTTGCTGTCAAGATTCGGAACATTGGCCGCCTTGCGCTCGGCGAAGAATACATGCTGCAGGGCCTTTGCCTGGCTGTTCTGCATGCATTGCACGATCAACTCACGCTCGCGTGCCAACCCCTTGTCGAATGGCAGCGTCGCCGCGGCCTCGAGCGCATCGACGATGCGCTGCGGCGCGAATAGATTCTTCTTCTCCTGTGCAATTCGTTTGCGGGCGGCGTCGAAGAAGCCCGCGGGAAGCTTGCCGGAATCGATGTTGATATCGCGTATCTTGCGGGCAGGGGCGTTTTGCGCAATCAGGGTCTTGGCATGGGCGATTGCGCCATCGAGCAGGTCGCCATCGATGATCTTGTCGATGATGCCCGATTTGGCCGCCTGCGCCGCAGCGATCGGGTCTCCCGAAATGATCATGGCGAGCGCGGCTTCGATGCCGATCAATCGCGGCAGGCGCTGCGTGCCGCCGGCGCCCGGAAGAATGCCCAGTTTGACTTCGGGCAACCCGACCTTGGCGCTTGCGATCGCGACCCGATAATGACAGGCGAGCGCCACTTCCAATCCGCCGCCCAACGCCGTGCCGTGAATGGCCGCGACAATGGGCTTGGCAGAATTTTCCACGGCGTTGATCGCCTCGTGCAAGCCCGGCGACAGAGGAGGCTTGCCGAATTCGGTGATATCGGCGCCCGCCATGAAGGTTCGGCCCTCGCACGCGAGTACGCCTATTTTGATTTCCGGATCCTGCGCGAGCTTCGCGACGCCATCGATCAGGGCCGAACGCACGCCGACGCTGATGGCATTGACCGGCGGATTGTTGATCCAGATGATGCCGACATCGCCGCGCTTTTCGAATCTACCTTGCATGTGCTGCTCCAGAAAAAAGAGTACGCCGGTGGCCGGCCACGAAGCTTATCAAAGGGGTGTGCTCGCGTGCACTCGCATGCTTGCTCTACAGTCGGCCGAGCCGGCGTCCGCCGTCGACCAGCAGCACTTCGCCGGTGGTTTTCGTTGCCATCACCGCCAGGTAATAAATGGTTTCGGCCACCTCTTCGGGCGACACCAAGGCGCCGAGCGCCGAGGTCGACTGGTAGCTGCGCAGCAGGGCCTCGAAGCGCTCCGGCCCGAGGCCCTGTTTGAGCCAGGGAGAATCGACCATTCCGGGTGCGACCGCGTTGACCCTGACCTGCGGTCCCAACACTCTGGCCAAACTCAATGTCAGCGCGTTCAAGGCGCCTTTCGACGCGACGTAGGCGATGCTGGAGCCTGCGCCAAACTGAGCGGCAATCGATGAAACGTTGACGACTGCAGCGCCCTCACCGTCGCGCAGCAGCGGGGCGAACGCGCGGGTCATTTGAAATGGTCCGATGACATTGACCGAGTAGATGCGTTGAAAATCCTTCGCATCGAGCCCGTTGAGGTCCTTCAAGTCGGCGAATTTCGTCGTTCCCGCGTTGTTGACGAGCACATCGCAGCGCCCAAATCGCTGTTTCACCTGCGTTGCCAAGTGCACGCACTGCGCGTCGTCGGACACATCCGCGCGCTCCACCATCACTTCGGCGCCATGGCTGCGGCAGGTTGCCGCAACGGCTTCCGCGGGTTTGGGGTCGCGCGAATAGTTGACGCACACGTCCCATCCTCGCTGCGAAAACAATACGGCGCTTGCGGCGCCTATACCTGAGGAGGAACCGGTGATGACACAAACTTTCTTGCCCACGTGCACGTCCTCGAATCGATGGCGCAAAATTGCCATTCCCCTTTGCTATTCTCGCATGCCGCGGCAATTCCAGCGGTTTGACTGCAGCGCGCGCAGCGTCGCACACTACGCTCAAGGCCGCGCCTCGTCGGCCACCGCATCCGGGGAGAAGTTATGAAGTTTTGCGTCCGTCCTCTGCTGATGGCAGCAGCCGTCTTCGCACAAATCGCGTTTTCGAACCCGGCGGCGGCGCAAGCCCAGCCCGCGCCCAGTGCCGCTGCAGCCCCCAACGCCGCCGCAGCCCCCAATGCCGCCGCAGCCCCCAATGCCGCCGCAGCGCCCAAGCCCGCGACTCCCAGGCCGCGCTTCTTGCCGCAGTTGACGCCCGAGCAGATTGCCGCGTTGCCCAAGTGGACGGAAATGACCATGCTCACCCGCGATGGTGTGAAGCTCGCGGCCAATGTGTTCCTGCCGGCGGGCACGGGACCTAATCCCGTGGTGCTGTCGCGTACGCCTTACTTGAAGGACGCGCTGGGTGAGCTGGCGGGCTATACGGCCAAGAAGTACACCGATGCCGGCTATGTATTCGTCATGCAGGATGTGCGGGGCAAGGGCAAATCAGAAGGGTTTTATGAAGCCTTCGTGCCCGATCTCGAGGATGGATACGACACGGTTGAATGGGTGGCGAAACAACCCTGGTCGAACGGCAAGGTGGGCATGGTCGGCGCCTCGGCACTCGGAATCACCTCCAATCTGGCCGCGATGGCCGCACCGCCGCACTTGGTGGCGGCGTTTGTCATCGTCGCGCCCTATGACCAGCTGCTCAACACTTTTCCAGGCGGCGTGCTCAAGGATGAGGACACTCTGGGATGGCTCAAGGGTCAAGGCGAAAGCCAGGCGCAATTGGATATCGTCAGCGGCAGTGCAACCAATTCTGCTGTATGGAACGAGCATGCGATGACCACGCAGCGAAAGTTCATCCGCATCCCCATGTACAACCAGGGCGCGTGGTATGACATCTTCAATGACGGCAATGTCGAGAATTTTCGTTGGTTGCAGAATTTCGGCTCCAAGGGTGCGCGCGGCAATCAGAAGCTTTACATGGTGCCGGGCGGGCACGGAGGTCTGGGAGGCGAGAAAAGCGATATCGAATACAACCAGCCCGGCGCGACCGTGCCTGCGACGGAAGAAATGCGGTGGTGGGATTACTGGCTGAAGGGTATCGACAACGGCATCATGAAGGAGCCGCCGGTCACCCTGTTCATGATGGCATCGGGCCGCAAGGGGCACCCGTCGGCCTTGAGTCAGGTATTCAAATCTCCCAACTGGCCGCCGGCCAATCATCCGACGCGGTACTACCTCACCGGCGATATGCATTTATCGACCAAGGCGCCTTCCGCAAAAGATGCCAAGATCAGCTACAAGTTCGACCCCGCAAATCCGGTCAAGACCTACGGCGGCTCGAATCTTTTGCAAACCGCAGGGCCGCTCGATCAGCGGCCGATTGGCCAGCGCCAGGACTATCTACGCTTCGAAACCCCGGTTCTGGACAAGAATATCGCCATCGCCGGTCATGTCGACATGACGCTATGGGCGGCAACGGACGGGCTTGATACGGATTTCATGATCAAGCTGGTCGATGTCTATCCCGATGGCTATGAGCAGATCATCCTGGACAACCCGATACGCACCCGCTACCGCCATGGCCGCGATCCCGATGATGTGATGCTGATGACGCCGGGCAAGCCTGAGGAGCTGCATATCGATTTGTGGAACACCGCGTTCACGTTCGAAAAGGGTCACAAGATCCAAGTGACGGTGACCTCATCCAACTCGACGAAATTCGAGATCAACCCGAACACCGGCGAGCCGTTTGGCGTGGCGACGACCACCAAGCCGCGGGTTGCGACCAACACGGTTTATTTCGACAAGGCGCATCCCTCGGCGATGATTTTGCCGGTGCTGTAACGTTCCGGACTATTGAATTTGCGCGTCCGCAGGCTCGAGGATTTGCGGGTCCTGGGTATCCGCGTAGAGGATTGCCACCTCGCGTGCGCGACGCTCCAGCACCAGGCGTTGGTTGATGGAGCGCTTGTCGGTGATTTCTCCCGCTTCCGGCGAGGGCGGTTCTTTCAATATCAGCAGCCTTCGAATGGTATCGGCGCTGCCTTGGCGGCTGCTGTTGAACGCAGCGAGCTTTTTGGCCAGGCCGGCGCGCACTTTTGAATCGTCGGGCACGGTCAGCCAGATCAGCGCGCCCAGCCAGGGGTGATCCGGTGCGCATATCACGGCATCGCTGACATAGGGCTGCAGCGCCTCGACCAGATCGCGGCGCACGAGGCTGGCCTGCACCCAGGTCGCGGAGAGCAGTTTGAAGTCCTCCGCCGTGCGTCCCGCGAATTCGAGTCCCTCGATGGGGCGATCTGCGTCCACCCAGCGTACGGCGTCGCCGGTTATGAAATATCCTTCTTCGTCGAACGCCGCCGCGTTCAATGCCTCGTCATTGTAGTAGCCGCGCATGATCTGCGGACCCTTGATGCGCATTTCCAACCGATCACCGATCGGCACCAGCTTCAATGTGACACCGGGTTGGGGCAGTCCCAGCAGCCCCGTCCGGGTTGTATTCCAGTACACCGCAACGCCCGTCGCGGTGGTTTCCGTCATTCCCCACCCCGTGCCGAACGGCAGTTGCTCGCCCAATTCCTGCACCGCCAATCTTTGCATGCGCTCCCACGTGGGCTGGGGCAGCAGAGCGCCGCCGTAACCGAGGGCACGCATGTTCTTGAAAAATCGATGGCGAAGATCGGCATCGTTTTCCAGCGCCGTGGCGAGCGCGCCGAAGGCGGCCGGGACACAGCCGAAGCTGGTCGGCGAGATTTCCCTCAAGTTCTCGATGGTGGCCTCGAACATCCCCGGGATCGGCCGACCGGTGTCGATGTAAAGCGTGCCGGCATTCGCCAGCACGCCATTGAACTGTGCGTTGCCGCCAAACGTGTGGTGCCAGGGAAGCCAATCGACCACTGCGTGTGTGCGCGCCGGGTCAAACGGCTCGCTGACCAAGCGGATCATTTGCACCGAGCCCGCGATATTGCCGTGAGTGTTGATGACGCCCTTGGGGCGCCCGGTGGATCCGGAAGTCAGCAGGATCTTCGCGATCGTGTCGTCCACGATCTGCAAACGGCGCGCGGCGACCGCCGCCTCGTCCACCTCGAGCAACAGCTTCGAGAAGTCGCTGCCGGCGACGATCTGTCGCCCAGGGGCTCTCGCAAAGTTGAGAGCAGCCGCGTATCGGTTCGCATCCTTGGCGTAAACCAGCGCCGGCGTGGTCAGCTCCAGCGCGTATCTCAGACGCGACAGATCCTGCCCGAAGGAATAGGTCGGCGATACCGGTACCACCGCGACCCCGGCGCGCATTGCGCCCAAGGTCAACAGCGCATGTTCAATGCTGTTCTCGGACAAAATCATGATCGGTGGGCCGCTCGGGCCATAGCCTTCACGGATCAGCCAGGTGGCGACCGCGGCGGTATCGCGCGAAGCCGCAGCGTAGGTCAGTCGGCGCCACTGTTTGGAGCCGTCCCGCTCGGCCAGAAAGGTCGTATTCGGGCGCAGCTCGCTTGCCCTGGCCAGATAGTCGATCAACGACGGCAAGCCGGGTTCGAACTTCAGACCGCAGGTTAAATAAACGATGCCGTTAGCCGCACGCCGCACCTCAACACAAGGTTCCGGACGATTGAGCACACGCATCGGAAAGTCACTCAAGGGTTTATCCAGCCTGCCCAGCATTCTGCCCCCCGCCTGTCGATTCTTGTTCGCCGCAAGGCGAAGTTTCGGCCGAATGGCTCCGGAATGGAAGCCGCAGTTGTCGACATCCGGGGCGGCGGCCGCTAGGATCAGGAACACGGAATAGAAGCCACTCTTGGAGAACGGGATGAAGTGGACAAAAAGTCAGAAGAATACCGTGGTGGCGGCTTATCTCGGCTGGACCCTGGACGCCTTCGATTTCTTCCTCATGGTGTTCATGTTCAAGGACATTGCCGCGACCTTTCACGTCGATGTCAAAAGCGTCGCCGAGGCCGTGTTCTTGACCCTTGCCGCGCGGCCGATCGGCGCGTTCATTTTTGGCAGGCTCGCGGACCGGTTCGGCCGCAAACCCACGCTCATGTGGAATATTCTGGCGTTCTCGCTGCTCGAGGCGGCCTCCGGGTTCGCGCCGACCCTCACGACATTTTTGATTCTGCGATTTCTCTTCGGAATTGCCATGGGCGGCGAATGGGGCATCGGATCCGCTCTGACATTCGAGACCATTCCGCAACGCGCGCGCGGCTGCGTATCCGGGCTGCTGCAGGCGGGCTACCCCAGCGGCTACTTCGTCGCTTCGATCGCCACCTACTTCTTTTACGACAGTCTTGGCTGGCGCTACATGTTCCTACTGGGTGTCGCGCCTGCCATCCTGGTGTTTTTCATCCGGATGGGCGTCGATGAATCCCCCGCGTGGCTCGAGCAGCGGGCAACGAAGCGCAGCGTCAATCTGTGGGGTGTCCTGTCCCGCGACTGGAAACTGGCGCTCTACGCCATCATTCTGATGACCGCCTTCAACTTCTTCAGTCATGGTTCGCAGGATGCTTACGCGAATCTCTTTTTGAAGATTCAGCATGGCTTCGATACCCACGGTGCATCGACCATCACGGCGATCATGAATGTCGGCGCGATTCTGGGCGGCATCGGGTTCGGCTGGCTGTCGCAGCGCATCGGCAGGCGCTATGCCATCATGTCGGCGGCGCTGCTCGCACTGCCGGTGATTCCGTTCTGGGCGTTTGGAACCACGCCCGTCGTGCTGGCCGTGGGGGCCTTCTTCATGCAGATCTCGGTGCAAGGCGCATGGGGCATCATCCCGGTGCATTTGAACGAGCTGTCGCCCGCGGAGATTCGCGCTACTTTTCCCGGTGTTGTCTATCAACTGGGAAATCTCATCGCCTCGAGAAATCTGCCCATTCAGGTGGCGATCGCTGAAGCGCATGGCAATAACTACGGTCTGGCGATGGCCTATGTGGTCGGGACCGTGGCCGTGGTCATCGCGCTCCTGGTGCTGCGCGGCCCAGAGCGGCACGGCGTGGCGATGGCGGACGCGCAGCGGGCCCCGGCGCCCGCCTAGCTTCAACTTAGTAGAAAAAGAGTATGCTAGGGCGATCCCGTCCGGCATGGGGCGGGCTGCGGATAATGAAATAGACATAAGACGCCCGGGGGTTGAATGGCAACGCAGTCCGAGGTTCTCGCGGCGGCCGGCAGCGATGCATCGTCATCAACGTCATACCCAACGTCTTTCGCCGCCTGGTACAGCGTTGCCGTACTGATGGTGATGTACATTTTTTCGTTCATCGATCGGACCACGATTTCCTTGCTGGTCGAACCGATGAAGCGCGATCTGCAAATCAGCGATACCCAGATAGGCCTGCTTCAGGGACTGGCATTCGTGTTGCTGTATACCTTTCTCGGACTGCCCATCGCGCGCCTGTCGGATCGTCATAGCCGGCGGGGAATCATCGCCGCGGGCGTGTTCGTCTGGTCCATCATGGCGACGTTGTGCGGATTGGCGCGATCTGCGATTCAGCTGTTCATCGCGCGCATCGGCGTCGGGGTCGGCGAAGCAGCGCTGTCGCCGGCAGCGTATTCCATCATCACCGACAGTTTCCCGCGCTCCAAGCTCGGCGGCGCCTTCGGCGTCTACAACATTGGCATCACCATCGGCGCGGGCACGGCCTTGCTTTTGGGAGGCATCGTGGTCGGCGCGGTTTCGCATGCCGGCGCGAGCTACACCCTGCCGTTGTTCGGGGAGGTGCGTGCCTGGCAGATGGTGTTCATTGTGACCGGGGCGCCGGGCATGCTGCTGCCGCTGTTGCTGCTCACCTTTCGCGAGCCCAAACGGCGCGGGCTGCTGCGCAACAACGCGCCCGGCCAGACGGGCGCTCCCGTCAATCCTGCCTTGCGTGAAGTCCTGACTTACGTTTGGTTGAACCGGGAATTCTACGCACTTCACTTTGTGGCCATGGCGTTGCTGGCCCTGTGCGGCTACGCCGTTGCCTCTTGGCTTCCCGCCTCGTTGGTTCGTGCCTACGGCGTAAGCGCTGGGCAGGTCGGCAAGGTCATGGGCGTGAGCACCATTCTGATGAATTCGTCCGGGCATGCTCCTGGCCGGCGTCGTCTGCGATCGCCTGACCCGTCGCGGCTCGAAGGACGCGCCCATCGTGGTCGCGCTGATCTCGGCCTGCGGTATCGCCTCATTCAGCTGTCTGCCGCCCCTGATGCCCACGGTGCCGCTGGTATGGATGGCGATATTCGTTGCCGGCATCACCTTCAACGCCTACAACGGAGTCGGACCCATGGCCGTCAATCAGGTCACGCCGAATCAATTTCGCGCCCAGGTCTCGGCCGTTTACTTGTTCGTGGTCAACGCCATAGGCTTAGGGGTGGGACCCGGCTGGTGCCCTTCGTGAATGATCACGTGTTTCACGATCCGGTGAAGATTCGCTACAGCCTGGTGATCGTGGTGTTCTGTTCGGCCGTCACGGCCATCATCCTGCTGTGGAAGGTTCGTCCGATCTATCGGCTGAAGCTGGCCGAGGCCGCGCGTGGCAATAGTATAGTCGCATTATATTAACTATAATCCGCAAATGCCGGCGCGTCGGGATCACGATGCGGGTGGAGGACCGATGAAATTAATCCGTGCTTTGACGGCCCTGGGTGTCTCGCCGCCGGATCGGCAATGGCGCAGCAGACGCACACTCTGTTGGGCGTGAACTGCGCGGCGCCGCCGGCGTATCACTGTCCCGATACGGACTGCCCCGGCACCATGGTGACGCAGCCCGGCGATACCGTCGAATTGAAATCGCGCCGCACATTTTTTCCTGGATTGTCCGGCCGATTACAAGCCGGGCGACAAGGTCAACATCTACTGAGCCTGCACGGCTACGGCTCGTATGCCAACTGGCAGCGAAATTATTTTCCGGCAATGGACGTCAAGGACAAGTACAAACTCGTCGTCATCACGCCGGGGTCGCCGGTTCGCTACTGGAGCGATGCCGACGACGAGTATCTGCACAACATCGTCGATCTCGTCGTGTCGCCTCGGTCGGCAAGGAAAACGTGCAGCACTTCATCCTGGCCGGACACAGTCAAGGCGGCCTTCACCAGCAGCCGCTTGGTTTGCACCGATTATTTCAAGGACAAAGTCGACGTGCGCATCAGCCTGTCCGGCGGGCGGGTAGGGCCCGTGACTTACGCCAATCGGGGTTTCTTCGGCGGCACGCCGGTGTACAAGAGCGGCGGGAATCCGCCGCCGCCGCCGCCGTTGCGCCTGCCGCCGACGCCGGCCGGCCCGCCGGGCGGCGCCTGCGACTACTCGTTCATCTTCTCGAATGGCGAATACGAGTCGATACCGGCCGCGAACCTCGCCGCTGGCCGACAAATACGCCTGCGGCAAACGCGAGGAACTGCCTGAAGTGCATCGATCCCAAGCCGGGACTTGTCTGGGATCCCACGCGCCAGGACCCCGGAGCGGACGGCTGGGGACGCTATCCTAAGTCGGGCCGGGCGCTGGTCTTCGTGTTTCCCAATTGCAAGGACGGCCGCGTCATCGCCGACATCGTGAAGCTGCAAAAGGGTCACACCGAAGGCTACGAGCCGAATGTCACCGACAAGATCATCGAACTGGCCGTGTCGGCCAAGGGCGGCAAAGATCGCGACGGGCTCGTGGACGCCGCCGCCTCCGCCGCCGCCGCCAAAAGGACCCTTCGGCTAAGCCGGTTGCCGACGCAATCCGGGATCGCGCCTCAGGCCGCGTTTCGTCCTTGGGGTGCGCGCAATTCCTTGGCCAATCCCTCGCCCATCAGATCGACGAAATTATCGCGATAGAAGCGATCCACGGCGCGCGGGCGTGTGCGCGAGAGAGTCGTTGAAGCGCTTCAACGGATTGCGGCCGCCCTCGACGTGCGGATAGTCGGAGGAGAACAGGCACACCTCTTCGCCGGTGTTGGCGATGATCCAGCCGACGTCCTCGTGCGGATAGGGCGTGACGCGAAATTGGCGCTGCACGAATTCGCTGGGCTTCAACGACAGCTTTTGCAGTCGCGGTTCGTTCTTGATGAAGGCACTGCGCGGCCGAGTCCATGAAGCGCATCCAGCTCGGTACCCAGGATGCGCCGAGTTCGATGGCGCCAAACTTCAGGCGCGGATAGCGGTCAAACACGCCGTCGATGATGAGCGCCGCCACGGTCAGCTGCACCGAATGCGGAATCGGCATGAAGCTTAAGGAGGTGAAATTCTCCTCGCCGCCATGGAAATCCTTGACCCGGGGAAGTCCGTTGTTGAAGTAATCCGGAGCCAGCTTCTCCTCCCCGCCGACGTGAAACACGATCGGCAGCCCTGCTTCCTGCGCCAGCGCCCACAGAGGTTCGAATCCGACGTGGCTGGGAGAGTGACCCCGCGGGCAGCGCGATGGGATCAAAAGGGCCTTGCAGCCCAATTTGATTGCGTCCCGCGCCGTGGCGAGGGCGCCCTCGAAGGTCACCAACGGCACGTAGCCGGTGCCGAGGAACCGCCGATCGACCGAGCAGAATTGAGTCATCATGCGATTGTGGGCGCGGGCAACTGCGTAGCACAGATCGACGTCGCCGGATTCGTCGAGATCGAAGTTGCCGAGGCACCAGGTCGTGAATATCAGCTGACTGGTGAAGCCCAGTTGATCCAGTGCACGCGGCCGGTCCTCGCGCCGAAATGAACCGAGCGCCTCGTAATTCTTGCGCAGCAAGATGTTCTCGTCGGCGCCCTGCCGGAAAGCCGGGTCCTCGTGTTGGGCGCGGGCTCGCGCCGCGTACTCGGCATTGCGCGGGTGCTTCTTGAGTTTCGGAAGTGAATCGTAGCGCGGGCGGAATTTCCCTTCCAGAAACTCATCCAGGGCATCCGGTAACTCCATGAGGTGCGAGTCGGCATCATGAACGATGCGGTTCTCTACATATGGCATGGGTCCCCTCCTGAAAGCGCTACCAGGCGTCGATCCATTTTATCTTCTTTTCCATTCTCTTCGAAGGCGCCGGCAAGGAGCGCAGCGCCCCCATGATCCAACGGCGCGTATCGGCGGGATCAATGACCTCGTCGATGTGGTACGTGGATGCCTGATTCAATGCCTTGCCGTGTTCGTAAGCCGCCGCGACCATTTCGTCGAACTTGGCTTTGCGCTCTACGGGATCGCTGATCGCAGCCAGCTCGTTGCGATAGCCCAATTTGACCGATCCCTCGAGACCCATGCCGCCGAATTCTCCCGTGGGCCAGGCGACGGCGAACACGGAAGCCGGGTAGCTGCCGCCGGTCATTGCCAGCGCGCCCAAACCATAGCTCTTGCGCAGCACGACGCTGAGCAGCGGCACGGTCAAATTGGCTCCAATGATGAACAATCGCGAGCAGTGCCGCACCAGCGCGGTCTTTTCGATCTCCGGCCCGACCATCATGCCGGGGGTATCGGACAACGATAGGACGGGGATGTCGAAAGCTTCGCAAACCTGCAGGAATCGCGCAGCCTTGTCCGAGCCGTCCGAGTCGATCGCACCGCCCAAGACCTTGGGATTGTTTGCGATCACCCCCATCGGCCTGCCCTCGATGCGCATCAAGGCGGCAATCATCGTCGGCCCGAACTTCGGGCGCAGTTCCAGCACCGAACCTGAATCCGCGAGTGTCGCGATCAACTGCCGGATGTCGTAGACGCGCACACGATTTTCCGGAATCGCCCGGCGCAGCAGCCGCTGATCGGCGCAGGACCAATCGGGCAGGGTGCCTTGAAAGTAGCTCAAGTATTGCTTTGCGATTCGTACCGCGTCGGCCTCATCCTCGGCCACGATGTCGATGACCCCATTCGGCTCCTGCACCTCGACCGGTCCGATTTCCTCCGGTTTGAATATGCCCAAACCGCCGCCCTCGATCATGGCGGGTCCGCCCATGCCGATGTTCGAGTCTTTGGTTGCGATGATCACATCGCAGCACCCGAGCACGGAGGCGTTTCCCGCAAAACAGCGGCCCGAGGTGATTCCAATCAAGGGCGCCACGGCCGACATGCGCGCCCACAGTTCAAAGCCGCGGACATAGCCGCCGCCTTCGGTGTCGCCGGGGCGGCCGCCGCCGCCTTCGCAAAAGAAAACCGTCGGCAAGCGCCAACGCTCGGCCACCTCGATCAAACGGTCCATTTTTCGATGGTTGTAAGCACCCTGCGTCCCGGCCAGCACCGTGTAGTCGTAGGCCATCACCGCGCACGCGCGCGGCCTCGTCGCCGAAGGTTTTGCCGTTGATGCGACCGAGGCCCATGACCATGCCGTCGGCGGGCGTTTGCTGAATCAACTTCTCGAGCGATTGGCGCTTGCGCCGCGCGGCGACCACCAGACTGCCGTATTCGACGAAGGAGCCCGGATCGAGCAAATCATCCACATTCTCGCGGACCGTGCGCTGTCCGGTCTTGCGGCGCCGTTCGACGGCCTGCGGACGTTTCTCGTCCAACATCCCGCGATGTCGCTCGTGCACGGCCGCAAGATCGGGCCGGATGAAATCGAGATCGACGTTCTCGGCACTTCTCTTGTCGGCGCCCGCCAGTACCTTGGGTTCGAAGAACGC
Source organism: uncultured Gammaproteobacteria bacterium (assembly GCA_963831765.1). Lineage (GTDB taxonomy): Bacteria > Pseudomonadota > Gammaproteobacteria > Steroidobacterales > Steroidobacteraceae > Bog-1198. The sequence continues at coordinate 1,248,077 of CAWHRH010000003.1, read as the reverse complement.
GAGCACGTGCCCCTCGAACACCGTATCGCCCACGGCAACATGCAAAGAATGCAGCACACCGCTGAACGGCGCCTCGATTACATGCTCCATCTTCATGGATTCCATGATCAGGATGGGATCGCCGGCGCGTACGCTCTTTCCCACCGCGGCGCCGATGCCGATGATGGTGCCTTGCAGTGGAGCGGGTAGCGCGATGGTTCCGTCTTCACGCATCCCCGCCTCGGAAGGCCGCGCGGCCTCGCCCTTGCTCTTGCCGTGCGCCAGCACGGCCAGCGGATCCGCGGTCTCAAGCTTGGCGCCGGGCCCCCGAGCCTGTTTCGATTCGGCGCTTGGGGAAAGCGCCGCGGCCGCGGCATACAGCTCTTGGGCGTGTTCTTCGACGAATCGTGTATGCACTTCGCCGGCCGCGAAGGCGGGCGAGTTCAAGACTGCGCGCAGCAAGGGAATGTTGGTCGGTACGCCGCCGACGCGAAACTCCGACAGTGCCCGCTCGGCTTTCCGTGCGGCGGCGGCGAGATCACCCTCTCCGATGTGCACGATCAGCTTGGCCAAAAGAGAGTCGTATCTGACGCTGGTGCGATAACCGGAATAGCCGAAGCCATCGATGCGAACGCCGGGACCCGAAGCAGGCTCATACACACTCAACGTGCCGCCCGCCGGCCGGGCCGTGCCGTCGGCGGCCATGGTCTCGAGATTGACTCGTGATTGGATGGCGATGCCGCGCGGCGCCGCTATGGCGAATTGCCGCAAGCCCATCTTGGCAAGCGAGTTGCCGGCGGCAATCTGCAGTTGAATGCGCACCAGATCCAGTCCGGTGATCGCCTCGGTGACCGTGTGTTCCACCTGCAGGCGCGGATTGGCTTCGATAAAGGCAAAAGGCATGCCCTTGCCCGCGCTTTGATCGACCAGGAATTCCACGGTGCCCAGGCCGCGATAATTGACTGCTTTTCCCAAGGCAACGGACAGTTCCAGAAGTCTTGTGCGCAAATCGGCGGTCAGACCGAAGGCGGGCGCGGTTTCGATGAGTTTTTGCCGCCGGCGTTGGGTGCTACATTCGCGGTCCCAGAGATGGGAGACTTCCGCTCCGTCGCCGACGATTTGTACCTCGATGTGCCGCGCTCGCGGAAAGAATTGTTCCACGTAAAGAGCGCCATCCCCAAATGCTTGCAGCGCTTCGGAGCGGCAGCGTTCAAAGGCACCGGCCATCTCAGCGACTTGATGCACTTCACGCATGCCGCGTCCGCCGCCGCCGGCCACGGCCTTCAGCATCACGGCGCTGCCGTTGCCCAGCCCGCCGAGAAAGCGCTCCGCTTCTGCGAGAGTGACCGGGCCTGCGGACCCGGGCAAAACCGGGGCGCCGACCCGGCGCGCCAGAGCTCGCGCCTGAAGCTTGTCGCCGAGCAGCACGAGCGTCTCCGGGGAGGGACCCACGAAGGCCACGCCGGCATTGTTGCAGAGCCGCGCGAAGGCCGCGTTTTCACTGAGAAAACCGTAACCGGGATGAAGGGCATCGCAGCCTGCCTCGAGTGCCAGACGCAGTATCTGCGGCCCGTCCAAGTAGGCGGCGGGACCGGTACCGGCGAGCGCAGCCGCTTCGTCCGCTGCTTCGTTGTGCAATGAGCCAGCGTCGTCCTGGGAGAAGATTGCCAACGTCGCGACGTTCATGTCGGCTGCGGTGCGCGCGATTCGAATCGCGATTTCGCCGCGGTTGGCGATGAGCAGTTTTCTGAACATCGGAATCGTCGCCTTTATGCTTGCGGGCGCTCGAAGAATTGCGCGATGCGTCCGCCGTCGACGACCAGGTCGTGGGCATTGATGAAGCTGCCCTCGTCGCTGGCCAGGAAGACGGCGGCGAATGCGATGTCGTCCGCCACGCCGGAGCGCGGCAGGGGCGTGGCGCGCGCCAGATTACCTGTCAATTTCGCGAGTTTGCGCGCATTGTCGTCCGGACTTAAGGTCTGCGCCTTGGCCGAACCGCCCCAGAAGATGGGAGTCGCGATCGCGCCGGGTGAAATGGCATTCACCCGAATGCCGCTCGGCCCGAATTTTGCCCCGGCGATGCGTGTAATGTGGCTGACGGCGGCCTTCGCCGCGGAATACAAGGTGCCGCCCTGGCCAAGCCGATGCGCGGCGATGCTCGAATTGTTGATGATGGACCCGCCGTGCGTCTGCATCACCCGAACCGCATGCTTGATGCCGAACATGACGCTGCCGACCAGAAGCTTCATGCCGTAGTCGAACTGTTCTTCGGTGATCGTGTCGAGTTCGCCGGGTGTCGCCGCGCCGGCGTTATTGAACAGGCAATCAAGCTGGCCGAAGCGGCCGACGGCTGCGTCGATGACGGCGGCAATCTCCGCCTCATGCATCACATCCGCGCGATGAAAGAAGGCGCGCCCTGCAAGTTCTTTCGCGAGAGCGCTGCCGCGTTCTTCCGAACGGCCGGCGATGACCACGCGTGCCCCTTCGGCGACGAAGCGGCGGGCCGTGGCCTCGCCGATTCCGCTGGTTGCGCCGGTGATGACTGCAACCTTCCCGTCCAATCTGCCTGGCATTGCTCTGTCTCCCTCGTGCGATCGTCGAGGCAGAGAATATCACTACCCGGAAACCGTCGGTTTGGCGGCGGGAGCAGCGTGGCGCAGCGAGTCGAGGATGTTGTTCCACATCAGCGTGACGTTTTGCACGAAGTGCTGGAAGAAGTCGTGCACCTGCGGCAGATGGGTATAGGCCAGCCAGGCGATCAGGATCAACAATCCCGTGGACATCAGTTCGTACCACGCCGCGAACCAAATGAAGTTGTGTCCATCGCGATGGAAATAAAGAGCACGGCGCAGGTGGCGCAGGGGCCGCGCAATGATGCCGTACAGAATGATCAGGATGAGGACGGATGCCCACAAGGGCAGGGATTCCGCCATGGCCAGGCCAAAGATGGTGCCCGTGGTCGCGAGCGAAACAATCGCCACCAGCCACATGCAAAATAGTAGAACGCTGATGAGCGCGAGAAATGGAATCAGCAGGCCGACTGCGATGTGGCCGCCATAGCCTGAGGTGCGCGAGCTGACTTCGTACAAATTGCGCTGCAGATTGTGCCCCCACCAATAGGCGCCGTCGTGCCATTTGCGCCGCCATTCGCGGCGCTGCTGCCGCCAGTGGCGGCGCCATTCCTTGCTGTCCTTGAATTCCGAATAGTGCTTCTTTGCCCGGTCAATCACTTCCTGCGCGTTGAAGGGCGTGCCGGTCGCCGCCGCGTGCTCCTCGCCGGTGTTCGCGAAGGGGATGACCAGCATCATGACGATGTAGGCGAGAATCCATAATCCGCCCGTGAGCAACGTGAGCAGCACGAACACAATCCGCACAATGGTTACGTCGACGTTGAAATAGGCGGCGATGCCCGTGCAAACGCCACTGAGCATTGCGCCTTCACGAATCTGATACAACCGTTTGGGAGCGGCAGCGTCGCGGCTCGACGCCTGCGCGCGTGATTGGTCATTGGCCGCGGAATTCTGTGAGGACTGCTCGCTGTCCGTTTGCACCGGCCCCATTTGCCGCAAGACATCGTCGATCTCGGCGGCGCTCAGGACATTCTTGTGCGGCCGCAGGAAATGCGCGCACTTGTCCGCGATGGCTTGCTCGAGATCCGCCATGATCTCGGTCCGGTCCGGATTGTCCTTCAGTTGAGCCTGCGCCCGCTCGAGATAGTCGCGCAGGCTGTGATAGCCCGGCTCCTCGAGATGAAAGGCGTTGCCGTTAAGATTAACGATGATGACGGTGTTCATGATCAGCGACCTAACTGGTTGATTGTTGTGTTGAGGTAAGCCCAATAGTCCTTGAACTCTGCCAGCTGCGATTTCCCTTTCCCGGTCAATTTGTAGTACTTGCGAGGCGGACCGGAATCCGACTCCTGCCACTCGTAATCCACCAACTCTTCGCGGCGCATTTTGCTGAGCAGCGGGTAGAGCGTGCCTTCTTGCGTGGCGAAGTCCGTGTCCGCCAGGCGTTTCATCATGTCGGCGACATAAACCTTGTCCGCGGAAATGATTTGCAGGATCAGGAACTCCAGCAGCCCTTTGCGGATGGGATTGAATTTTTGATCGCCTATCATTTGTAAAGCTACCTTTGTATAACAAGGTACCAGCCTGATTAAAGGATGTCAATTCCTCGGGGGAAAGACGAGGGTTGTGAGCAGTGGGGAGGGCCGGTTCGCCGTTGGACCGGGCAGCCCGGCGTTTATCCCAGCCTGTTTCGCACCAACGTAAATACCGCGTCGCTCTCGCGCGCGCAGAGCTCGAGCAGGCGCTCTATTTCCGAGGTTGCCTGCGCAGCGAAGTCGCGATCCTTCAAGGTGGGCACATTGATAAAGACATTGAGTGCTGCGCTTCGCAGGGCCGCATTAGCGCTGAGCGCGGCGACCCCGGCGTCGCTGACGACGCCGCTGAAGCCACTTTGGCCCGCGCGACGCGATAGCGCGATGACTTCCGCGCACGCCCGCGCGCATTCCAGGGGGGTCTCGGTGGCCGCGCGCAAATTGTCCTGAATCGCCGTGCCTCGGCTCTCCTTCTCTGCCTCGCTGGCCTTGGGAAGCCGGTAAGCCGCCATCAATCCGTCAAACGCGGCGATGTCCGCCGCCACCATGGCGGTCAATCGCGCCCGCAACCGCTCGGATAGATCACGCACGGCCTTCATTTCGCTCTCGACGGCTTCCTGGCCCTTCTTGCCGAGGGTCACGTTGCAAACCATCGACACCAGTGCGGCGCCCATCGCACCCATCACGGCCGCGGCGCTGCCGCCGCCTGGCGTGGGCGCGGCACTCGCCAGATCATCAAGGAAAGCCGCCACGCTGCTTTGGGTGATCATGTCCCGACCATGCCCTTGGCAATGCTGTAAATTTCCTCGGCGTCCAGTACCAGGTCGTTTTGCTCGAACAATCGCGCAATGCAGGCGCGGTGCAAAGCGAGCTTGAGCGCGCCGAATCCCAAGGCGCCAAAGAGGATCTTGCCGTGGCTGGGTGCGGCGCGATCGCTCAACCCCACACCCTCGATGCCGGCCGGCGGCGAGGCATTGGCATCGGCAATCAATTCAAGCGACGGATTTTCCCGCCACGCCCGGGCCTCCAGCAGCGTCACGCCGGACGCGCCCGTGGCCAGCAGAATGTGCGCGCCATCGAGGGCGGCGGCACGCTCGATGTGAGTCGGCGCCTCCATGGCTTGCACGCTGATTCCGAATTTGGCATTGATCGAATCGCAGGCTGCCTGAACCACGGCGCGCTTGCGGCCGGTGACCGCAACCTGTGCGCCCTCGCGCGCGAGCAGCACCGCGGCCCGCTGCCCCACCGGACCGGAGCCGGCCAGTACCACCGCGCGCTTACCCTTGAGATTCCGCCCATGCGACAGCCACGCGACCGCCGCGGCCGCCGTGGTATTCGAGCCATTGCAGTCGAACATGACGGACACGCGAAACTTTGCGAAAAACTTGCCGCGAATCGCCCTCAACAGCGCCTCGCCTTGATGCAGGTTCGAGCCGCCGACGAATATGGCGGTATTTTTTTTATCCTTGGGCGAGCGTGTGAATATCGCGCCTTCAACCAGACTGCCGACATTGGCTTCGTTCACACCGCCGTAGGCGCTGATGTGATCGGCGCCGCCGTCGTAGCCCACAACATTGTCAAAGACGGAAGGTAGCGCGTCGGTATCGAATTGGTAGAGCAGCTTTTTCGTCATCCGCGGTCATAGTAACAAACCGCGATTGCGCGTTGCGAAATGATGAAAAAAACAGGGATATACTCACTATATTCGTTGAAATGCGTCGATCGTGCCGCTATCTCGAGGCGATTCTCATTCATTGACCGTCCCCGGCAACGAGTATGCTTCGGACGATCATGCGTATTGCCATCGTGGGGCAAAGGGACTTCGGCACAGCGGTGCTCGAGGCGTTTGCGCAGCGCGGTGATACGGTGGCAGGGGTATTTTGTGCGCCGGAAAAGGCCGGGGAGCCCGCCGATCCGCTGCGCGCGGCTGCCACAAAAATCGGCATCCCTGTTTACGCGCTGCCGTCGTTGAGAGTGGAGGAGGCGCGGCAGGCCTTGAGCGCTCTGGATGCCGACGTTGCGGTCCTGGCATACGTACTGCAGTTCGTGCCGCAGGACTTCGCCACCATCCCGCGGCACGGAGCGATTCAGTTCCATCCCTCGCTGCTGCCGCGTTATCGCGGTCCGAGTTCCATCAACTGGCCCATCATCCTGGGAGACACACGTACCGGCATCAGTATTTTCAGGCCCATCGATGGGTTGGACGAGGGTCCGATCATTTTGCAGAAGGAGACGCACATCGGTCCCGACGAGACGGTGGGCAAGGTGTATTTCGGCCGGCTGTTTCCGATGGGCGTGGCCGCATTGCTGGAGGCGGCGGATTTGGTGGTGAGCGGGCGGGCGGTGCCCGCGATCCAGGACGAATCCTGCGCCAGCTATGAGGGCTGGTGCCGCGACGGCGAAGCGCGGATCAACTGGCACAACCACGTCGATCTTATCCACAACCTCATTCGCGGCTGCGATCCGGCGCCGGGGGCGTGGACTCTGTTCAACGACAAGACGCTGCGGGTGTTCGACGCGCGCAAGCACCCCGCGCGGACCTTCTCACAGGTCAAAGGCACCATCGGCGCCGTCTCCGCCATCGGCGACCAGAGCCTGATGGTGACCGCGCAGGGTGGTCAGATCGAAGTGTTCAAGCTCAAGTTCGACGGCGGCAAGAAGCTGCCCGCGCCGCAGGTTTGCGCCGAGTCAGGGATAAGCGTGGGCGCCATACTCGGCGCGTGACCAATCAGATCGTGAGTACGATTTTGCCGATGTGATTCGAGGACTCCATGAGTCGATGCGCTTCACTTGCCTCGGCCAGTGGAAAAGTTGCGTAAATGATGGGCCGTACGCGGCCCGCCGCCAGCAGCGGCCAAACGTTGTGGCGCACGGCATCGGCAACCGCCGCCTTTTGAGCGACGGTTCGCGACCTCAAGGTCGAGCCGGTCAGCGTCAGCCGCTTGGCCAGCACCATGCCCATATTGATCTCGGCGCGCGAACCGCCGAGCAGCGATATCGTGACGACGCGTCCCTCGACTGCCGCAATTTCCAAATTTCGCTGCACATAGCTGCCCGCCACCATGTCGAGCGTGATGTCGACGCCATAGCCGTTGGTTTGGGCGCGGATCACTTGAACGAAATCCTCGGTCTTGTAATCGATGCCGCGCACCGCGCCGAATTGCTCGCAGGCGCGCGCCTTCTTCTCTGATCCCGCGGTGGCGAAGACCTTGGCGCCCCACACGTTCGCAAGCTGGATCGCGGTGGTGCCGATGCCGCTGGTGCCGCCATGAATGAGCACCACGTCCCCGGACTTGCAACCGCCGCGCTCAAACAGATTGGTCCACACCGTCAAGAAGGTTTCCGGCAGAGCGGCCGCCTCCACCATGCTCAATCCTGTCGGGACGGGCATGCACAACGGGGCGGCGGCGATCGCGTATTCGGCATAGCCGCCCCCGGGCAATAACGAGGTAATTTTGTCGCCTGGCGCCAGATCCGAAACGTTGGGTCCCAGTGCCACGATTTCTCCCGCAATCTCCATTCCCGGCAGGTCGGAGGCGCCGGGCGGCGGCGGGTAGCGGCCTTGGCGTTGCATGACATCGGGCCGGTTCACGCCCGCCGCTTCCACGCGGACCAGCACTTCGCCCTCGCCGGGTTGCGGCAGCGGGCGTGTAGCGGGCTTCAGCTGTTCCGGGCCGCCGGGCGCCGCAATCTCCACCACCTTCATTTGAGCGGGCAACATGATTCGGTTCTCCTGATTCGGGTCTTTTGCGGCAATATGCCGTCCATGTTCATTCGACAGCTCGAATACCTGGTCACCCTGGCTCGCGAACAGCACTTTGCCAAAGCCGCTGAAGTCTGCCACGTTTCGCAGCCCGCGTTGTCCTCGGCGATTCGCGGCCTGGAGAAGGAGCTCGGCATCATGATCGTGCAGCGCGGACGACGCTACATGGGATTGACAGCGGAGGGCGAGCGAGTACTGCTGTGGGCACAGCAAACGCTGACTTCCCTGTCTCACATGCGCGAGGACGCGTCGATCGCCAAGTCCAATCTCGCCGGCACGCTGCGCCTGGGGGCGATACCCACGACCATGAGTGTCGCGGCCTTCATCACCGCGCCGTGCCGCGGGGCGTATCCAGATGTGCGCTACTCCGTTTCCTCATTGAGCACCGAGGCGATCGCCGCCCAACTGGACAGATTCGAATTGGATCTGGGACTGACTTATCTCGACGAGAAAACCATTGACGGCTTCGAATCGCTGCATCTTTTCGATGAACGATATGTACTGTTGTCCGATCGCAAGGCGCCCTTCGAACCCACCCTGACCTGGGAGCAAGCTGGGCGGCTGCCGCTATGCCTGCTGACGGGGAAAATGCGCAACCGCCAGATCATCGATGCGGCCTTTCGGCGTGCGGGCGTGAAAGCCGAAGTGATTCTCGAGACCGACTCGATTTTTTCGATGTATGCGCATGTCAGCGAGGCGGGACTGTTCACCGTGGTGCCGCACAGCCTGCTCAATTTCTTCGATCTGACCAAGGTGCGGGCCACGCCCTTGTTGCCGGAGTCGACGCGCGGCATTGGCCTGATCGCGCGCAATCGGCCGGCACTCGCACCCATTACCGCTGCCGTTTGGGAGATTGCGCGAGGCCTCGATCTGCAGCGCCGGCTCGATCTCGCCTTGGATTAGCCTGCCCAAGGCCGTGTGGCTGGCGCTCGACGCGTAGGTTCACTAAGCTTGCGAAATCCGGCATTCGCCCGGGCGGGGTTTGCACGCCATGAAAACGGCCTACATCACGCATGCAGATTGCCTGCGCCATGAGATGGGTGCCGGACATCCAGAATGCCCGGATCGCCTGAGCGCCATCAACACGGAGATGCGCGAATCGGGTCTGCTGGATGAACTGCGCTGTCTCGAAGCACCGCTGGCAGGCGCCGACGATCTGAAACGGGTGCACCGCGCCGGTTACGTGGATTTGATATTCGAGAACGCGCCCACCGAAGGCTACTTGCAGTTGGATCCCGATACGGCGATGAATCAACACAGCCTGGCCGCGGCGCAGCGCGCGGCGGGGGCCGGCTTGCTGGCGGTGGACGAGCTGATGGCGGGGCGCTCGGAGAATGCATTCTGCGCGGTTCGCCCCTGCGGGCATCACGCAACCCAGGAACGATCCATGGGCTTTTGCATCTTCAACAATATCGGCGTTGCGGCGGCATACGCGCTCGAAAAGAAGGGCTTGGAACGCGTCGCGGTGATCGATTTCGACGTGCATCACGGCAATGGAACGGAGGACATGTTCAGCCCGCCGCATTGGCATAAGCGGTTATTGATGGCGAGCTTTTTTCAGCACCCGTTTTATCCCTACAGCGGCACCTCCAATCCGGCGCCGAATATGATCAACGTGCCCCTGGCCGCCGGCAGCGGCGGAGCGGCCGCAAAGAAGGCCGTGGAAACGCAGTGGATGCCGGCTCTTCAGAAGTTCAAGCCGCAGATGATTTTCATTTCCGCCGGGTTCGATGCGCACCGCGAGGACCTTCTGGGCGGCATGGCGCTGGTCGAGGCCGATTATGTGTGGATGACCAAAGAATTGAAGCAACTTGCGGCCCAGCATGCGCAGGGGCGCATTGTTTCGATGCTCGAAGGCGGCTACAACCTGTCCGCGCTGGGCCGCAGCGCCGTTGCCCATGTCCGGGCGCTAAGCGAGGATTAGCTCGAGGCCACAGCTCGAGTTGCCAAAAAGCTTTAGAGGTAGTGGCGCGCCACGCCTTCAGCGACGCACACCGGCTTGGCATGACCTTCCCGTTCGATGGTCGCTTCGGTGACCAGTTGCACGCCGCCCGCGATGGCTTCATAGGACAGCAGCTTGTAATGCGCCCGCAGTCGGCTGTTGACGGGCACGGGCGCCGGGAAATCGCACCCGGTTCAAGCCGTAGTTGACCGTCATCCGCACGCCGCTCACTTTGAACGAACTTCTGCCGAAGATGGGCAGCAGACTTAAGGTTAGAAATCCGTGCGCCACCGTGGTGCCGAACATGCCGGCGGCGGCGCGCACCGGATCGACGTGGATCCACTGGTCGTCGCCGGTTACGGCGGCAAACTGATCGATGCGTGCTTGGTCGATGCTGACCCAATCGCTGGTTCCGATGGCAGAACCCACCAGCGCCTCGAGCTCCGCTATATTTTGATAGGTTTTCAAGGTTGATCCTCGCTTGCCCCTATGATCGCACAAGTGCATCTTTTGGGATCTGGAAAAGCGGATTCCCGGCCTCATCTACGTTGTCTTAAGGACCGGCTGAGGATCTTTTGTGAACAAAGCAGTGCTTGGCGTTTATACCAGTCCGACGGCGCATTGGGTCGGTGATGGTTTTCCGGTGAGGAGCCTGTTTTCTTATGACTCATTCGGTCAGAGCATCAGTCCATTTCTATTGCTGGACTATGCCGGGCCGGCAAGCTTTGCGCCTGCCTCGCATCCGCGCGGAGTCGGCGAGCATCCGCATCGCGGTTTCGAAACCGTCACCATCGTGTATCAAGGCGAAGTCGCCCATCGGGACTCCGCCGGCAACAGCGGCGTGATTGGTCCCGGCGATGTGCAGTGGATGACCGCAGCCTCCGGAATACTGCACGATGAGTTTCATTCGCCGGCCTTTTCGCAGCGGGGCGGGGCCTTGGAAATGGTGCAATTGTGGGTCAATCTGCCCGCCGCCCTCAAAATGTCCAAGCCTCGCTATCAAGGCATTCTCGGCAAGGATATTCCACAGGTGACCCTCGAGGGGGGCGCGGGCAGCCTGCGCGTGATTGCCGGCGATTTCGCGGGTGTTGCGGGGCCCGCCGCCACGCAAAGCCCCTTGAATGTATGGGATGCAAAGCTGAGTGCCGGCCATGAGGTCGCTTTATCGCTGCCTGAGGGACACTGCGCGGCGCTTGCGGTGCTGCGCGGTGCCATCATCGCGAATGCATCCCGAACCGTAGGCGGTGCCGAGCTCGTGCTGCTCGATCGCAGTGGCCAGGACGTGAGAATTAAAGCCGCCGCGGACACGGCGCTGCTCGTGTTGAGCGGCGCGCTGATCGCGGAACCCATTGTGGGATACGGGCCGTTCGTGATGAACTCGCGTCAGGAGATCGAAACCGCCATGAACGATTTTCGCTCAGGTAAATTCGGCCAAATGCCGGCTTCCGGCGCGCAGCGCGTCGCCGTTGCGGGACCTTGATACTTGCGCAAACTCGGGCCCTTTGAGGTTGCGCCCATCGGTTTGGGCTGTATGAATCTGAGCCACGCCTATGGGGTGCCGCCGCCGCCCACCATCGCCGCGGAAGTTCTGCTGCATGCGCTCGATCTCGGCGTGACGCATTTCGATACTGCGGCCTTGTACGGATTCGGGGCCAACGAGGAACTCGTGGGCCGAGTCCTGGCCGGACATCGCTCTCAATTTACGCTGGCCAGCAAGTGCGGCGCTCAAGGGGTGAAGGCGCAGGGCGGAATGCGCCGTAGCATCGATGGGCGGCCCGCCACACTCAAGCAGACCTGTGAAGACAGCCTGCGGCGGCTGCAAACCGACGCGATCGATTTGTACTACCTGCATCGTTGGGACAAGGCCGTGCCCATCGAGGAGAGCGTCGGCGCGCTCGCGGATCTCAAGGCGCAGGGAAAAATCCTCGCCATCGGGCTATCCGAGGTTTCGGCCGCCACCCTGCGCCGCGCGCACGCCGTCCATCCCATCGCTGCCGTGCAAAGCGAGTACTCGCTGTGGACGCGCGAGCCTGAAATCGGCGTTCTCGAATGTTGCCGGGAGATCGGCGCCGCCTTCGTCGCCTTCAGCCCTCTGGCGCGGGGGTACTTGAGCGGTTGCCTGCGGGATGTGTCGACGCTCGAAGCCAACGACCTTCGCCGCAGCATGCCGCGATTCGAGGCCGGCGCGTACGCGGCCAACTTGGAGTTGCTCGATGAATTCAGCTCACTCGCCGCGAGCGCGCAACTCAGCATGGCGCAGCTCGCGCTGGCGTGGATATTGAGCCGTGGCGAGCACGTCGTGGCGATACCGGGCACGACCAGCCGGGCGCATTTGACGGAGAACCACGGCGGCGACGTTCGATTGCGGCCGGACCTGATCCGACAGCTGGACGTCTTGTTCGATCGGCGGCGCATCGTCGGCGCCCGTTACAACGCAGCGGCGCAGCGCGATGTCGATACGGAGCAGTTCGACGCCTGAAACCGCGATTTTGGCGGGGGTGAAGCGCGGTGCTATATTGGACCGCCGGTCGCTGCGCCGGCGTACTGGTTCGATCGGCGCTTATCAGTGGACGACGTTAAGGCGGGCACTTGAACAAGACACAACGCAGTTTTTTCAGCCATGCCTCGCAATGGACGCGCTGGTGTGTACCCGCCGTGTTGATTTGTACCTTCGCGGCGGTGCCTATTTGGAGCGGCGCGACCTCGCCCGAAGTGACTCCGCCCGACGTCCGCGCGGCCGATCCCATCGAGGAACTAACGGAGATCATGGTCGAGGCACGCGAGCCGCGTTATGTTTCACCCACCAAGCGCGACCAAATTGGGCGCATTTGGGCGCCGGTCATGATCAACGGGCGCGGACCTTTCCGTCTGGTGCTCGACACCGGTGCCAGCCACAGCGCCATCACGGCGCTGGTCGCGATGGCGCTCGGTATTCCGACGGATCGATCGCCGCCGGTGATTCTGCGCGGCGTGACGGGTTTTGCCACGGTGCCGACCATTCGTGTCGACACCTTGAGCATTGGCGATCTGGCGGTCGATCAGCCGATACTGCCCATCGTGCCGGATGCGCTGGGCGGCGCCGAAGGTATTTTGGGGTCCGAAGGACTCATGGGAAAACGAATCTTCATCGATTTCCGCAATGACGTGATCAATATTGCCTATTCAAAGAATGAACGTTCTGCCCCGGGGTACATCAGTGTCCCGTTCCATTCGTTGCGCGGAACGTTGGTCGTGGTGGATGCCTATGTAGGCCAGGTACGCACCAAGGCAATCATCGATACCGGGGGACAGGCAACCATTGCCAATATCGCCCTGAAGGATGCGCTGGCACGCATCGCGGCAACGCCTCGCAGCAAGGCCGATCTCATCCAGGGCGCAACCAAGGACATAGAGAAGGGCGAATTGATCGATACGCCCTCGATCGGGCTGGGCGCGGTGCAAATTCGCGACCCCGGCGTGACGTTCGGGGACTTGTACATATTCAAGCAATGGCGATTGACGAATGAACCCGCAATTCTGATCGGGATGGATTCGCTCGGATTGCTGGACGTGCTGGTCATCGATTATCGCCGCCATGAACTGCAGTTGCGCATGCGGAAAACGTGACCGTGGAACGTTCGATCAATAAACCGATCGTCGGAGTCGCGGCCCTGGTTTTCCTGCTTGCTGCCGCAGGCGTCTACTACCTGCGAAACCGCAGTCCGGCGCTGCCGGAGGTTGCGGCCCCTCAGCCAACTGTCCAGCCGAATGCGGCGGAGCCCTCGATTGCACATCCTGTACCCGCCGGCGTGGGTGATAACGCGGCGGCTGCGCCGTTGCCGGAATTGGCGGACAGCGATGCGCCGCTGCGCGATGCCCTCGCGCAAGTAACCGGCGCCGACACCGTAAAACGCTATCTATTGCCGGAGAACGTCGTGCGCCGGCTGGTGGTGACGATAGACAATCTGCCGCGGCAAAAGGTGGCCGTCGAGAAGCGCCCGACCGCCCCGGTTGCAGGATCGTTCATGGCCGAAGGCGATGAGTTGCACGCTACCATCGATCCGAAGAATTTCGAGCGCTACAAGCCGTTGGTGAACGTGATCAGCCAGATCGACATGCGGCAACTCGGCGCGGTCTACGTGCACTTCTATCCGTTATTTCAACAGGCGTATCAAAACTTAGGCTACCCCACCGGCTATTTCAATGACCGGCTGGTGCAGGTGATCGACCTGTTGCTGGCGACGCCGCAACCACCGGGGACGATCGCGCTGGTGCGTCCGAATGTCATGTACACTTTTGCCGATCCGGCGCTCGAGGCGCTGCCCGCCGGACAAAAACTGCTGATCCGGATGGGACCCGAGAACGCCGCGGCCATCGAAGCCAAATTGACGGAACTTCGCGCGGTTATCACCGCGGAAGCTCTCAAGCATTGATTGCATAGCACGATTTTTTTACGGCAGGATTTTAAAAAATAACAGGGGAAAAATATGGCCACCACTTCAGCGGATGCAGGCTTGCCGAAGTCATCGAGCGCGATGCAAAGCAACTTGCTGGTTATCGGCGCATCATCGCTCGGCACCGTTTTCGAATGGTACGATTTTTACCTTTACGGCCTGCTCGCGAGTGTCATCGGCTCGCAATTCTTTTCCGGCGTCAACGAGGTCACCAGCTTCATATTTGCGCTGGCTGCGTTCGCCGCGGGCTTCTTTGTGCGTCCGTTCGGCGCGTTGGTTTTCGGACGCCTGGGTGATCTGGTCGGACGCAAGCATACCTTCCTGATCACCATGGGAATCATGGGCGGATCGACATTCGCCGTTGGTTTGCTGCCGAATTACGCCACAGCCGGCGTGCTGGCGCCCGTGCTGTTGGTGGCGCTGCGCCTGCTCCAGGGCCTGGCGCTCGGTGGTGAGTATGGCGGTGCCGCGACCTACGTCGCCGAAAATTCTCCTCCTGGAAAACGTGGTTTGTTCACCAGTTTCATTCAGACCACAGCCACATTGGGACTGTTTGGTGCCCTGATTGTCGTCATCGTCACGCGCACCAGTCTCGGCGAGGATGCCTTCAAGTCCTGGGGCTGGCGCATTCCGTTCCTGATCTCCGTGGTCCTGCTCGGCATTTCCTTGTGGATACGGATGCAACTAGCGGAGAGCCCGGTATTCGTCAAAATGAAGAATCAGGGCACCACCTCGAAAGCACCGCTGTCGGAAGCTTTTACCCGCTGGCCCAACTTGAAAATCGTGCTCATCAGCCTGCTGGGGGCGGTGATGGGTCAGGCGGTGGTGTGGTACACGGGGCAGTTCTACGCGCTGTTCTTTCTCGAGCGCATTCTGAAAGTCGATGGCGCCACCACCAATGTCCTGGTGGCGATCGCTCTGGTGCTGGCCACGCCCTTCTTCATAGTGTTTGGTTGGTTGTCGGACAAGATCGGCCGCAAGCCCATCATCATGGCGGGTTGCCTGCTGGCCCTGCTGACCTACTTCCCGTTGTTCGGTGCATTGACCCGCTATGCCAACCCGGCGCTGTACGCCGCGCAATCTTCCGCGCCGGTCGCGGTGGTTGCGGATCCCAAGGAATGTTCCTTCCAGTTCGATCCCATCGGCAAAAATCCTTTCGACACCACTTCATGCGACATCGCTAAGAGTTATCTTGCGAAGACCGGCGTGTCGTACCAACGGGAAGACGCGCCGGCTGGAACCGTGGCCGTGATTCGCAGCGGCAGCAATAGCTTTACCGCTCCTGATCCGCGCGTGCTCAAAGGCGCAGAGCGCAAGGCCGCCATCGGGGCCTTCCAGAAGCAGGTCAAGGGAGCCTTGACGGCCGCGGGCTACCCGGACAAAGCGGACCCCGCCGCGGTCAACAAACCCATGTTGGTGTTGATATTGTTCATCTTGGTCTTGTACGTGACCATGGTCTACGGACCGATCGCTGCGCTGCTGGTGGAGCTGTTCCCAGCGCGAATCCGCTACAGCGCCATGTCTTTGCCGTATCACATCGGCAATGGCTGGTTTGGAGGCTTTCTCCCAACCACCGCGTTTGCCATGGTGGCGGCAACCGGAGATATCTATTACGGTCTTTGGTATCCCATCGTTGTGGCAGGCATCACCTTGGTTCTGGGGCTGCTCTTCCTGCCCGAAACCTTCAAGCGGTCAATCGAGGGCTGATGCTGTCGCGCTGACGCGCGCACCGAAAGAGGGCACCGCCGCTGGACCCCAGCGGCGGTGCCCTTCTCCCGCTGAAGTTACATTCCCGTCACGGAGCTAGCCGGTATCGGAAGTGTGACGTTATGGGTTCTAGGACAGCGTACTTATACGTACACTGCGTCATTGAACATATAACCGGGAAACTACCATGATCCTGAACAAAAAGTCTTTGAAATCAAGGCTTCCGCTGAGCGGCGCTGCGCTGGCTTTGGTCGCCGTGGCGCTACTGGCAGGGTGCGTGGTTGCTTCGCCGCCGCCGCGAGCCTATGTACCGCCTCCGGCGGCCGAACCGGCGATCGTGGAGCCCTCCGTGGACGCGGACGTGGAGACGCAAGCCCGCGAGGCGCCGCCCCCGTTGCCCGACTACGAGCAACCGCCGCCTCCAGCCGACGGCTACCTGTGGACTCCCGGATACTGGGCCTGGGGGGCCGGCGGCTACTACTGGATACCGGGCACCTGGGTGCAGCCGCCCCGAGTGGGTCTGCTTTGGACACCGGGCTACTGGGGCTTCGTGGGCGGCGTCTACGCCTTTCATGTCGGCTACTGGGGTCCGCACGTCGGCTTCTACGGCGGCGTCAACTACGGCTTCGGCTACGGTGGCGTCGGATTCGCGGGCGGGCGCTGGGTGGGCAATTCATTTGCCTACAATCGCGCCGTCGTGAACGTGAATGTCGTCAACGTGCACAACACTTATAACGAAACTGTCGTCAACAACGTCAACGTCCACAACAGGGTGAGTTTCAATGGCGGTGCCGGCGGCATCGAGGCGAGGCCCAGCCTCCAAGAGCGAACGTACGCAGCCGAACCGCATGTGCAGCCGACACCGATGCAGCATCAGCACCTGCAGGAAGCATTTCGCAATCCGACGCTCGCGGCGAGAGCCAACGGCGGCCATCCTGCCATCGCGGCGACGGCGCGCCCGGCAGCGTTCACCGGACCGGGGGTCGTCGGCGCGCACGGTGCGGCGATGACGCCCGCTGCTGCGGCCGCCATGCACCCGCAGGGTCATGAGCCCGGCGCGCAGCTGGGCGGCGCGCCGGGAACGGCGCACGCGGGCCAACCGGCCCAGTATGGTCAACCCAATCAGCATGGTCAGACGGGCCAGTACGGTCAGGCCGGCCAACAGGGTCAGGCTAGTCAGTATGGTCAGCCCAGCCAGCACGGTCAGAGCGGCCAACAGGGTCAGGCTAGTCAGTATGGTCAGCTCAGCCAGCACGGTCAGAGCGGCCAACAGGGTCAGGCAGGTCAGCATGGACAGCCCGCCCCGTATGCTCAGACCGGCCAACAGGGCGCGACCAAGACGGCGCAGAGTTACCAGCCTGGTGCAGCACAGCCGGGCGCCGCGAAACCCGCGCAGCCCGGTCAACCCGGCGCGGCGAAACCTGCGGCTCAACCCGCGCCAAAGCCGGCGAACACTGTGCATCCTAAGCCGCAGAAGAACGAGGGCGAGAAGGAAAAATAACGGCGAATAAACGCAACGTAGCGAAGCGGCCGAGCTGAAACTCGGCCGCTTTTTTTTTGCGCGCGGTCTATCGCACCACCGGCAACTCCACGAAGCTCACGCTCGAGCCGCCGTCGAAAATCTTGATGGTTGCCTTCTGATAGTCGCCGGGTTTGGCGAAGAAGATGTTGTCCACAAAGGTTTGCGGATTTCGGTCGTACAGCGGAAACCAACTCGATTGCACCTGGACCATGACCCGGTGTCCCGGCAGAAATACATGGTTGACGGTGGGCAGCGCGAAGCGAAAGGTCTGCGGCTGATTCGCCGGGATCGGCTTTGGGTTGCTGAAGGAATCGCGGTAGCGGCCGCGCAGTATGTCTGCCGACACCATCAATTGGTATCCGCCCATCTTGGGCTCACGGCCCATTTCATCAGGGTAGACATCGATCAACTTCACCACAAAGTCGCCGTCCGTACCGCTGGTCGAGGCGATCAAATTCGCAATGGGTTCACCGCTGATTTTCAGCGCCTGTGTCAACACCGGCGTCGCAAAGCTCAGGACATCGGTCCGCGATGCGACGTCGCGTTGATCGCTGACCAGCCAGGTCTGCCAACGCGCGCCTTCATCGCCGCCGATATGCACGGGCCTCGGTATATAGGGCACGGGCTTGGCGGGATCCGAAACGTAGGATTCGAATTCCGCGGTTCCCGCCCGTGGCGCGACGCCGGATTCCGCACCCAAGCGCAGGCTGCCCCGGCTTTGCAGATATAGTTTTTCGTCGTGGATGCTGCAGCCTGAGTCGCAGCCGCTCGGCCAGGTGGCCAGCGCTTGCCAGCGATTCGCGCCGGTTTCGAAGGCGGTGACCTGCGCGATCTTGAGCGGCGGCGCATCGTCCTTCAGATAGTGGTCGAAAAACGGCCGCACCAGTTGCTCGCGGAAGTACTCTGCCGTGTCGCTGCCGAAGCGGATCGGTCCGATCGCACTGCCGTCAAGCCGCTGTTGGTGATGAAACCACGGGCCGATCACCAGATACACGTTCGATGTGTCCGCCTGTTTCGCCTTGAGCGCCTTGTACAGTGCGATATTGCCGTAGATGTCTTCCTGGTCCCAGAGGCTGTGAACCAGCATGACGGGCACGGTGACACCCTGCTTGGCGAGGATCTTGTCCAGCGCCTGGCCCTGCCAGAATTCGTCGTACGCCGGGTGGTTCATGACCTTGGCTGCGAAACCCGTTTGTTCGAGGCCGTGGCGGCGCGCCATCTCGCCGGCCGATCCGACGGAGAGCCAGGTGTCGTAGTCATCGTAGTGATCCGTCCACCACGAAATGTCGCTGC
Organism: uncultured Gammaproteobacteria bacterium; assembly: GCA_963831765.1. GTDB lineage: Bacteria > Pseudomonadota > Gammaproteobacteria > Steroidobacterales > Steroidobacteraceae > Bog-1198. The sequence continues at coordinate 1,229,336 of CAWHRH010000003.1, read as the reverse complement.
CGCGCGTCGCTTCCTGATCGTGAATGTAAGTCAAGGAATCCTGACGGAAGGCGCCTTTGTGAAACCAGTCGTCCCCCATCCAGCCGTCGACCATGGCGTTGATTGGAATTGCCGCGCGCAACGCCGGATGCGGATGAACCAGCGCCATCAACGAGGTGAATCCGTCGTAGGAGATACCGAGAATGCCGACCTTGCCGTTGGTCTCGGGAATGTTCTTGATCAGCCAATCGATGGTGTCATAGGTATCGGTGGAATGATCGACGCCCGTGGAATTCAAAGGCCCGCTCAACGGCCGCGTCATCACGTAGTCACCTTCGGACCCGTGCTTGCCGCGCACATCCTGAAGGACGCGAATATAACCGCTGTTCAATATGGCGTCGTCCGCCACGTCGGAACTGTCGAGAAGAGCCGCGAGGTGCGCACTGTCATTCTTTCCGATCCGGGAGCTTGCGCCGTAGGGCGTGCGCGACAGCAATATCGGCGCGCGCCGCGCCCCGCGCGGAACCAGAATGACCGTTTGCAGCTTGACTCCGTCGCGCATCGGAATCATCGCCTCGCGCTTGATGTAGTCGAAGCTTTCGACGCGGGGCACGAAGGTGGTGGGCATTTCGCTGGGCAGCGGTTCATCCGCAACCGCGGGCAGTGAAACCGCAAACAGCAACAGCAGGGCGCTCTGCTGCATCAATTGGGCGCGGTTGCGCCCACGGCGTATCGACATGGTTAAGCTCCGAGGGGGGAAGGGTACGATATGGGAATGCGAATTTTGCTGCATCGAGCCCGCACGCGCAATTGCCCTGCGCGGGACTCAATCGGCTTGCGGTGGCGGTTGCGAGGGGGCATGATCGAAAGGCCGTCATGGTCGGCGGTCTTAACAAAATAAGTCAATGCCTTTCGAGAGTTGCGGTTCGTTGTAAGCGGGGAGGTAATCATGAATTCCTTGTCGTTCACGGTCTCCGACGGAGTTGCGACCTTGGCGCTGCAGCGCTCGGCCTGCAGCAATGCCATCGACATCGGCGTCATTCGCGCCGTACACCTCGCGCTCGATCAAATCCAAAAAAGCGATAGCGGCGCCAAGGCGGTGGTCATCACCGGCAGCAACGATGTTTTCTGCAGCGGCCTTGATCTGCATTCCATCGATCTGAAGACGCAGGAAGCGCGGCAACGGGCGCATTTCGAAATGCGTCGCTTCATGGACCCGTTGATCCTGCGCCTGAGCGGCTTTCGCTATCCGATTGTCGCGGCGGTCAATGGCGCGGCGGTGGGCGCGGGCATGAGTCTCGCGCTGGCGAGCGACATCATCATCGCTGCCGACACGGCTTATTTCCTGCCGTCCTTCGCCCGTCTCGGCCTGGTGCCCGACGCCGGCATCACGTTTCACCTGGCGCGCCGGATCGGCGCGGGACGGTCGCTGTCCTCGCTGATGCTCGCGGAAAGGATCGAGGCCAAGACAGCCCTCGATTGGGGGCTGGTCTATGCGGTCGTGCCGGCCGCCGAAGTGGTCATGCGCGCGCAAGCGGTTGCGCACCGGTTGGCGACCGGTCCCTGCGCCGTACTGGGTCAGATTCGCACCTTGCACGCGACAACCTTCGACAATTCGCTGCAGGAGCAGTTGCGTGCCGAACGCAGCGCACAGGAAATGACCCTTGAAACTCAGGATTGCGTCGAGGGAGTGCGGGCCTTCTTCGAGAAGCGCGAGCCGAATTTTTCCGAACACTAGGGGCCTGCAAGGTCGCGGCCACGGGGATTACTCGGACAGGCTCCCTGTCAGGGCCGGGCGGTGATGGCGATGCGGATGGGCGCGAGCGGCGCGCGATCGTCGAACGGCTCGGTTTTGGGATCGCCGGGGACGCCGAGCAAGGTCCAGAGCAAATCCAGATCCGGCTTGAGCGGCTTGGCTCTGATCTGGCTGTACAAGTCGTACAGCACATGCGTCCCCGTGGCCGAGTCTCCGATGCGCAACACCTCGCCGATGTTGCGTTCAAACGCGTAACCACCGGTCTCCTGCAGGATGGCGCGCAGCGCCGTTTGCAATCCCACCCGGTTGGCGGTTTGTTCGCGAATCGCAATCTCCGCCTGCAAACAGTACAAAGCGCCGCCCCAGTAGGTGCGCCCCCAGGTGTGCGTTTCGTCCATGCCGCCTTCTCCCTCGCGCGGCAGTCCCGTCGGCATGGAATGGCGAGCCTCGGCCCATACATCGGCGATGTCGCGGTTGCCAGATTGTGCCCGGGCGATTCCTTCGACGTAAACTGCGAGACCCTCCGCCAGCCAGTTATGCGAGCGGCCGATTTCCGGCAGCGCAAGATGCACCATTTCGTGCACCAACACCCAATCCTCCGCCAATGTCGCGGCCGTGGATAGACGGCCCACGCGCACCTCGATCAACAGGCCGGAGTCATTCGTGGTGCGTCCGCCGCCCACGCCGCTGCCGTCCATTCCTTGGACCTTGATCACCAGCATCGGCGCAGGAAAGCGGCCGTAGTAATCGGCCACGATGTGCGCGGAGCGCTCGATCCACACGCGCAGCAATGCCGGTTGTTTTGACCATGCGGCATCGTCGATGTCCACGCATAGTGTTCCGCCGCCGATTTCCATGTGCATCGCAACGTGTTCGGGGCAGGCGCTGCGCGCTGCGGCGTTTTGCGCTGACGCGAGGCCCGGCGCCCAGAGGAGCGCAAAACCCATTGCGATCAAGCCGATACGCCACATGATCAGGCCGGTTTACGCCGACTTTGCGCGGGAAAGTTGAGTTTTCGCGGCCCGCTCAAGTGCCTGCTGCCGGCGATGAAGTATCGCAGGCGCATGTCGGCACCCTTGGTAAGCCCGATGCGCACGCTTCGGCCGACCTTGACGCGGGCGAGTCCGTCCGTGCCGATCCAAAGCTCCTTGGCGGAAAATATATCGAGCCCGTCGTGCCGTCGGTCCACCTTGAGCGCGCTGGTCAGGCGCCCGGGACCGCGGGCCAGATCGCTCATTCTTGCGCCGCCCGCATTGCGGTGCATCTTGTCGATGCCATGCAGGGGCTCGAGCGCGCGCAGCAGCACCCCCGAGCCGACGCCGGCCGCTTCGCTCGACACGTTCAGCATGTATGAGGTGCCGTAACACAGGTACACATAGGCGTGGCCATGATTTAGAAACAAGGAACGATTTCGCGGCGTCTCGCCGCGAAAGGCATGGCAGGCCGGATCGTTTTGCAAATATGCCTCCGTTTCCACGATTCGGCCCGCAACCACAACGCCGTTGATTTCGCGCACCAAGACTTTGCCGAGCAGGAAGCGTGCCAGCCGGACGGTATCCTGCGGGACGGAATCGCGTGGAATCCGCGCAATCGCTCCCTGAAGTTCGCGCCAAGCCGCGCCTACGATGGTAGTCTCCCAGAAATGCTCACCGCTCAGGTCATCAAGAATCAACATTCGGATGTTCTTACCTTCCTTCATGGCAGCTTGGCGGCTGCGGCGAATCATTGCCGTGTGCCGGAAGAAGCCTCATTGGATAGCTTGGTCTATGTGAGCGACGCCGCGCAACTTGCGGAGGCCAAGCGCCGCAATCCGGCCATCCTCATCGTACATGCAAAGCTGGCCGACCAGGTCAAAGCGATGGAACCCGGCGGCAGTTGCTTTTTCGCCGTTAAAAACGTCTCGATGGGCATGGCAATTCTGCTCAAGTACTTCGACAGCAAGCGTTGCCGGTTCACCCAATGGGGCGAGCGGCATCCGACAGCGGTGGTGCACAGCGAGGCAGTCATCGGCCAAGATGTCTTTCTCGGGCCCTATTGCGTGATTGGCGCGGGCGCGCAGATCGGCGACGGATGCTTGATCGGCGCGCATGCCGTGGTGGAAAACCGGGCCACGATCGGCGACCGAAGCATTTTGCACGCGCATGTTTTTGTCGGCGCGGACTGCCACATCGGGCACGACTGTGAGATTCACCCCCACACCAGCATCGGCAGCGATGGTTTCGGTTACGCGGTGGATCCTGACGGCAGACCGCGAAAGATCTCTCATCTGGGCAATGTCAGAATCGGCGATTGCGTGGAGATCGGCAGCAACTGCGCGATCGACCGGGCCACTCTGACCTCGACATACATTCGGGCCGGGACCAAGCTGGATAACATCTGCCATATCGCGCACAACTGCGACCTGGGCGAGAACGGATTTTTCACCGCGGGGTTCATGATGGGTGGATCCACCAAGATCGGGCGGCAGTTCGTCACCGGCGGTAATTCCGTCGTCACCGCGCATGTCACGGTGGCCGACAACGTGGTGCTCTCCGGCAGGTCCTCCGTCACCAACGATGTACCGAATCCAGGGGCCTACGGCGGCTACCCATTGCAGCCGTTGAAGGAGGCGCTGCGGACCGCAGTGAGCATCGGACATCTCAACGAAATTCGCCGAAACCTAAGGCGTGTCATGAAGCATCTGCATCTTTCGGAAGATCCGCAGGACGACGCCCCCGCAAGTTGATCAGCAATTCAAAAATGTCTTCTGCCTTCGCGCCGCTCGCCGCCCTGGTGGTCGCGATGATCAGCTTCCAGCTCGGCGCCACGCTGGTCAAAGGCCTGTTCCCGATCGTCGGTGCGGGCGGCGCCGCGGCGCTGCGCTTGGCGATCGGCTCGGTGATACTGCTCGCCGCTTGGCGCCCCTGGCCGATTCGCTTCACCCGGACACAGCTGCTGACCGTCCTCGGCTACGGTATCGCCATGGGCTGCATGAACTTTCTGTTTTATCTCTCGCTGCGCCACATTCCGTTGGGAATAGCCGTGGCGCTCGAATTCACCGGCCCGCTCACGCTGGCGGTGTTCGCATCGCGCCGCGCGGTCGATTTCCTATGGATATTGCTCGCGGTACTGGGATTGGCGGCGCTGTTGCCGCTGGGTCTTGGCGCCAAACCGCTGTCGCTGTTCGGCAGCGCCTGCGCGCTGGGCGCCGGCCTCTTCTGGGCGCTTTACATCGTATTCGGCCGCAAAGCCGGCGCCGCGCATGGCAGCCAGATTACCGCCTGGGGAACGGTGATCGGCGCGCTGGTCATTGTCCCGGTCGGACTGGCGGGCAACGGCCTGCAGCTTTTCTCCTGGGCCGTACTGCCCGTCGCCATTGCCGTGGCGATATTGTCGAGCGCGCTGCCTTATTCGCTCGAGATGTTCGCCATGCCGCGGCTGCCCACCCGCACCTTTGGCGTGATGATGAGTCTGGATCCCGCGCTTGCGGCGGTCGCGGGCCTGATTTTTCTCGGCGAGACTCTTACGCTGGTTCAATGGGCCGCCATCGCGAGCATCATGGTGGCTTCCGCCGGCAGCGCCGCTACTCGCGATCTACTGCCCAATTAGCGCGATAGCCAGATACAGAACACCGGCGCCGACCAGGGTCATGGCGGTCGTGAGAAATTTCGGGTGTGCGTGATAGCTCTCTGGGATGAGATCGCTTGCGCCGATATACAGGAAAAATCCCGCGAACAGCGCCAGCGCGGTGCCGCTTGCCGCGGCGGGCAACGTGAAGAAGCGGGTCAGGGCAACCCCAAGCATGGGCGCTGCCGCATCCAGCAGCAGCCAGCGCAAGCCCTGCGATCGATTGCCGTGGTTTTTGAGAATGATGTTCATCGTGTTGATGCCGTCGGAAAAATCGTGAGTGAGCACCGCAACGGCCACGATAATTCCCACCTGGTGAGAGGCCTGAAAGGCGAGTCCGATCGCAATGCCGTCCAGCAAACTGTGCAGGCACAGCACGCCTGCGGCAACGCGGCCGCGCGGCACGGAGTCGCCGTGAATGCGCAAAATCCGGTCGAGCACCAGATAGAACAGGAAGCCGATCGCGGTCCAGGACAAAACGGTCGCGGGCGTGTGGAACGGCACGCCGAAATTAATTGCCTCGGGCAACAAATCGAAAAACGCAACGCCGATGACGGCGCCGGCGCTGAAGCCCAATATCAGATGCAGGCTGTCGCGCAGGCGCAGCGCCAACAAGCCCCCCGCGAGCGTGCTCGAGAACGCCGCCGCGGCGATGATTAGCAGCAACACGGTGTTATATTGCGAGCCAAGACAATGACTTCATTGGGGGCAACGTGAGTTACGACACCTATCATAAACGCAAAATAGGAAAACACGTCCTCAAGCCCGAGACCCAGATGATGGGATATGGATTTGATCCGAGTTTGTCGGAAGGTTCGTTGAAGCCGCCCATCTTTCTGACCTCCACCTTTGTTTTCAAAACCGCGCAGGACGGCAAGGACTTCTTCGACTATACATCGGGAAGGCGCGAGCCGGTCGCAGGGCAATCATCCGGTCTGGTTTATTCTCGTTTCAACAATCCCAATCTGGAAGTGCTCGAAGATCGGTTGGCATTGTGGGAGGAGGGCGAGACCGCGGCGGTGTTCTCCAGCGGCATGTCGGCGATATCCACCGTCATCTGGACGCACGTGCGTCCGGGCGATGTCATTCTGATGAGCCAGCCACTGTACGGCGGAACCGAAACGCTCATCGAAAGGACCCTGCCGGGCTTCGGCGTGAGCGCCGTCGGATTTAACTTGGGACATGATCGCAAGGCCGTCATCGAGGCGGCCGCGCAAGCCTCGAAGCAGGCAGCCGGATCCGGCGGCCGTGTCTGCCTCATCATGGTCGAGACGCCGGCGAATCCGACCAACAGCCTGGTTGACCTGAAGTTGATGCGCGAGTTATCGGAGCTGATCGGATCTCGGCAAAAGGGCGGCCGGCCCCCGGTGGCGGTCGATAACACCTTTCTCGGACCGGTGTTCCAGCGTCCGCTGCTGCACGGAGTCGACCTCGTCATGTATTCATTGACCAAGTACGTCGGCGGCCATTCGGATTTGGTGGCCGGCGGGGTCGTGGGTTCGCGCGATGCAGTCGGACCGGTCAAGAGACTGCGCGGCGCTCTCGGCACCCAGCTCGATCCGAACACTGCGTGGATGATCATGCGATCGATGGAGACCCTGTCTCTGCGCATGCACAAATCGGCGGAGAATGCCGCGCTGGTCGCCAACTACCTGCGTCAGCACCCGAAGATTGCGGCGGTGAACTATCTCGGTTTTCTTGAGGACAATGACCCGCGATCAGCCGTATTCCGGCGACAGTGCGAAAGCGCGGGATCGACCTTCGGTTTTGCCGTCAGGGGCGGGGAAGCCGAGGCATTTCGGCTGCTCGACGCCTTGCAGGTGATCAAGCTGGCGGTCAGCTTGGGTGGCACCGAGACCTTGATGTCGCACCCGGCCAGCACCACGCATTCAGGTGTCGCCAAGCAGACACGCGATCGTTTGGGGATCACCGACGCCTTGATCAGAATCTCGGTCGGAATCGAGGACGCGGGTGATCTCATCGCCGACCTGGGCGCTGCCCTGGAAAAGGTTTAGCGCCCTCTCTCGCGCTTCCTCCTTGCGCGATTCCCTCGAAAAATAGCGGAATTGCTTCACACAAGGCGGCAATACGGCGCAGCAACCGCGGCGCCATCCGGCCGCTTTCGGCCCGCAAATTGAGATGGGGCCGGCAGAATGGTTCAAAACTTGAGTTCCGGCTGACTGATCTGCGAAGGGGGTCACAAGGGTTTTGAGCATATCCCGCAACAATGGCCGCCAGCTCGGGTTTACCCCGAAATGAAGTCTGTCATTAGGCCATTTTCAGGAGTTTTCATGCACAAGATCCTCACCGCAACCCTCGCTGCCGGAGTAATGGCCGCTGGCGTTGCGCAGGCTGCGACGACCACCACGACTTTTGCGGTGACTGCCACCGTGCAGTCGACCTGCTCCGCGACGGCGGCAGCGTTGGCGTTCCCCAACTACACCCCGGGCACCGGCACGCTGACGGGCAACACCAATATCAACGTCAAGTGCACGAAAAACACGCCGTTCACGGTATCGCTGAACGCCGGCAGCACGGTGGGCGATGCCTTCGCGCAGCGCCTGATGGCTTCGGGCGCCAATACATTGCAATACAACCTGTACACCACGGCCGCGCTCGGCACGATTTTCGGCGACGGCACCGGCGGCACCGCAACGGTGCCCGGCACGGGTACGGGCGTTGCGACCGCGGTCGCCGTGACCGTTTACGGGCAGCTCCCCGACAACGCCACGAACCAGGCCGCCGTTCCCGGCGCTTACTCCGACACGATTACGGTCACCGTAACTTACTGATGACACATGCCGTGCGGCGGGCAAGAACGCCCGCCGCTGCGGCGGCCGATGTAACGGCCTCGAGGATTAGATGCGCAAGATTCAGTCAATGACGCTGATCTTAGGTGCGATGGCCGCAGGCATCGCCGATTCGGCAACCACGACCACGACCTTTGCAGTCACATCGCAAGTGCAGGCAACGTGCTCGGCGACGGCGACCACGCTCGCGTTTCCGGCCTATACGCCGGGCGCCGGCACCGTGACCAACAACAACACCATCAGCGTCAAGTGCACCAAGAACTCGCCGTACACCATCTCGCTGAACGGCGGCGCCACCGCGGGCGGAACGGTGGCACAGCGTTTGATGGCGGTCGGGCGCCAACACGCTGCAATACAACCTGTACACCACTGTGGCACACACCATCATCTTCGGCGACGGCTCAGGATCGAGCCAGACCGTGGCGGGCACGGGCTCAGGTGTCGCGACGGCGAATTCAGTGACGGTCTTCGGTCAATTGCCGGATAACGCGACCAACCAGCTCGCGGTCCCCGCAAACTACACCGATACCATCACCGTCACCGTCACCTACTGACGCATGCGCATCCCCGCTGCCGTGCTTCTGATCGGTGCTGCGGCGGCTGTCGCAACGGTGCCGGCAGCCGCCAGTACCTTCAACATCTCGCCGATTCGCGCCGAGCTCAACGGCTCGCATCGCACCGAAGCGCTCACCATCACCAATGCGGATGACAGCCCCGTGGTGGTGCAGATCCGCGTCGTCAGCTGGTCGCAGAAAAGCGGGGCCGAGGAGCTGGTGGATACGCGCGAGTTGCTGGCGACTCCGCCGGTGCTGCAAATACCGGCGATGGGCCAGCAAATCATCCGTGTCGCCTTGCGGCGTGAGCCGGATCCCGCCCAGGAACTCACCTACCGGGTCATATTCGAGGAAGTGCCGCAGGCGGCGCCGAAGGATTTCGTCGGCCTGCGCGTCGCGCTGCACTTGAGCATTCCCGTGTTCGTCGCACCTGCGCACGGCAAGGCAAGCCCCGAGGTGGCGTGGGATTCGCGCTGGCTTCCCAATGGTCAGCTCGAGCTCGCGGCCACCAACAACGGCAGCGGACATTTGCAAATCACCGATTTCGAAGCGCGCTTTCCCGGCTCGTTGATGCCGCTGCGCGGCGTGACATCGAAGTACGTGTTGCCGGGCAGCCGCATGAGTTGGACCTTGACTCCGCCCGCGGACGCGACCCGTAGTGGAGCGATCCCGATTCGTGGCCACAGCGACCAAGGGGATTTCTCCGCCGACGTTGCGCCCAGCGATCTTTAAGAGTCGTGGATTGGCGTGTCCGTGACATCGCGAATCCGGATTGCGCAGGCCAGGCAGACATATTCTGGTGCGCTGCTGATATCGCTCATGCTGGCGTTCGCGCCGGCGCATGCGGAAACGCCGCCCAACCTGACGGAAGCCGTGCTGGAAGTGGCATTGAGCGACAAGGACCCCGGCGAAATGTTGATCGTATTGCGCGGTCCGGACGGTGAGCTGTACCTGGATGAGAAGGACTTTGCGGCCCTGCGCCTGCGCTTGCCCGAGACCGAACCCCTCATCCACGAGGGCAAGCGATTCTTCGATCCGCGCGCCATCAAGGGCTGCACGGTGAAGATCGATGAAAGCGCGCAGCGCGCCGTGATCAACGTACCGGCGTCGGTGCTGGACACCACTCGCTTGAGCGCCGCGGAGCGGCGTTCGCCGCCGGTGACGCCCGCCTCACCTGGGGCGTTCTTGAACTATCAAGTATCGGTGCAGCAGATCAACGGTCAGAACCAGGATGGCGCCTATGTCGAACTCGGACTGTTTGCCGGCGCGGGCGTACTGACCAGCACCGAGGTCGCGCGTTACAGCGACTTGGATAGCCAGCTGGTCAGGCTGGATACGACATACACGCGTGATTTCCCCGCCACCCTCGATACCCTGAATGTCGGCGATGCCATCAGCGATCCCGGCAGCTGGGGCGACGCGGTGCGCTTCGGCGGCGTGCGCTGGAGCCGAAATTTCGGACTGCGTCCCGACCTGCTGACCACGCCGTTGCTGGCGACGTCGGGCGTGGCCACCGTGCCCTCGACCGTGGATGTTTTCGTCAACAATCAATTGGTGACCAGCAATCAGCTGCCGCCGGGGCCGTTCATCATCGATCGCCTACCGACCGTGTCCGGCACCGGCGATGTCAGCGTCGTCGTGCGCGATGCGTTGGGGCGCGAGCAGGTGCTCACGCAGCCCTTTTATTCCAGTACGTCGCTGCTGGCGCAGGGATTGGAGCAATTCTCGATCGACTTCGGCAGTATTCGCGAAAACTACGCACTCGAGAGCAATCAGTACGGCCCGGTGCTCGCTGAGGCGACTTATCGGCGCGGCATCACCGATTTCTTCACGCTGGAAGGTCACGGCGAATATCTTGAGGGTAATTCGCATGCCGCGGGTCTGAACGCCGCCTTCGGCATCGGGAAAATCGGCGTCATCAACGTGACCGCGGCCAGTGGCGGCGATCCAACCGAGTCAGGCTGGCTGAGCGGCGTCGGGATAGAGCATCGCGGCGCCAACACCAGCTTCATCGCCAGCAGCCAGTGGGCAAGCAGTGGTTTTTCCCAAGTGGGCGAGCCGCTCGATCCGGCAATGCGCATGCGCGAGCGCAATCTGTTGCAGACCGGCATTGGCATGGGCCGCTTCGGCTCGCTGTCGCTCGCCTACGTGCGGCAGACGTATCGGGACTCGCCCACCCAACAAACCCTGGGATTGACACAAAGCATCAGCTTCGGGCGCTTAGGATCGCTCAATCTGACGCTGACACGCACGCGCACCGCCGCGCAACTTGCGACGGCTGCCCAGGATTCAACCAGCGCCTATCTGATTTTTGTACTTCCCCTGGACTTCCGCCGCGCCGCGACCTTCACCACCGTGGGAGGCAGCGGTCCTGGTGCTCCCGGCAATGAGGTCATCGCTGTCGCTCACCGAGAGCCCGCCGGCGGGCCCGGGTCACGGCTATCGGCTGGCCTTGTCGTCGTCTGGAAATTACGATGCCGATTGGCGTCAGCAATTTTCCAGCGCCGACGCGGAATTCGAAATCGCGCGCAATACCGGAGTCGAGGGCCGCAGTGCCTATTTCAGCGGCGCGATGACTTATCTGGATGGCGAGTTGAACACCACCCGCCAGGTCAACGGCAGCTTTGCCATGGTCGATGTGGCCGGGCTTGCCAATGTGCCGGTGTACGTTGAAAACCAACTCACCACGCACACGGATGTGGACGGCAAGGCGTTGCTCTACAACCTGCGGCCTTATGAAGCCAACCACATCAGCATTACCCCCGAGGACTTGCCGCTCGATACCAGCATCGGCGCCAGCAGCACCATCATGGCGCCGCCGTATCGCAGCGGCGTGATTGCCCGCTTTCCGGTTGAGCGTGTGCGCAGCGGCACCTTCAGGCTGATCACCGAGGACGGGAAACCGGTGCCGGTGGGCGCTGTGGTCAATCTGAAGGGCACGGCGTTTCCGGTGGTCCTCGATGGCATGGTGTACGTCACCGGCTACGATCACGGCATGTCCGCTGAAGCGAGTTGGCCGGGCGGGCATTGCGCTTTTCGCCTGGAGCCGCCGCCACCCGATGATCCCTTGCCGGACATGGGCACCATTCAATGCCGGTCGATACGCGACAACGGCGCCGCGGGTATCGGCCGATGAACGCGCGCAACTTAACACGCTGCATCATCGCCATCATGATTGCGGGCTTCGGCGCGGCGCACCGGGTGCAGGCCGCCGTCACCGTCAACTGCACCGCGAGCGCCAGCGGCATCGCGTTCGGCATATACAATCCGCTCAACGCCGTGTCAGACGCATCGACCGGCTCCCTGAAGGTCACCTGCAACGGCAGCGGCAGCGGTACGGTCAATGTCACGCTCAGTGTGACCTTGAGCACCGGAATGAGCGGGACCTACTCGACCCGGAAAATGTTTTCGGGCGCCAACTCGCTCAACTACAACATTTTTTGGAGCGCGGCGTACAACCAGATCATCGGTGATGGCACCGGCGGATCCTTCGCGGGCACGGCAGGACCCTTCCCGGTCGCAGCCGGCGGCAGCAACACCGCGACGGGAACGCTGTACGGCCTCATTCCGGCATCACAGGATGTGGTGCCGGGCGCCTATTCCGATGTGATCACCGTGACAGTGACGTACTAGATCGACTCCAGCGGCCGCACAGCGAGCCGCACCGGCCAGGGGTAATTACCCGCTTGCAGTCCCGGCGCAAGCGCCAGGCGAAATCGCAAAGAGATTCTCACGGCCTGCGGCTTCTGCCAGCGTTGCACGATGGTGCCGCCCTCCGCGCCAAGATACAGATCGGAATTGAGTCCCGCTATCGTCATGGACGACAGCATGGGTGCGACCGTCATGACCTCGAGGGCGAAACCGCTCTCTGAATTGCTGCGAACTGTGAACTGCGTCGGCTGCACCACGTCGATGTAGCCGCGCTTCACGTCGGTGTCGGAAATCAGCAGACTGGCGGGCGCCGATTGCAGCTCAATGTCGGCCACGGCCCGCACGGTCGCGCTGACCGCAAATTCGGAATGCACGTCCTTGGCGCCTGCTGCGGCGACGCTCGCAGCGACGATCAGCGCCAGACGCGCCGTGCTCATTCCCGGATTGTGCGAAGATCTGCTCAAGTCCATAAATAGCGGCAAGCACTCTCGGTACTTTAGCGATTGACTGTGGTTGACCTGCCTGACATAACGTAAGTCTTGGGGGAGAATGCTATAGAAAAGGGTGCGCGAATTGCAATCGGCAACGTTGCGATCATTTCGTGGCTGCTCGGCGCGCCGGCGCTGGGCGAGAGCACCGGGGAATTGAACACAGTGGTCGTCACGGCTACACGGATCCCGCAGGACAGCCGCGATCTTCCGGTCTCGATCGATCGCGTCGAGGCGCGAACCATCCGTCTGGGACAACTGCAGGTCAATCTGTCGGAATCGCTGGATACGGTGCCGGGCGTTTCGGCGCAAAACCGCCAGAATTATGCGCAGGATCTGCAGCTCTCGGTGCGTGGCTTCGGGGCGCGATCCAGTTTCGGCGTTCGCGGCGTGCGTTTGTATGCCGACGGCATTCCCGGAACCATGCCCGATGGGCAAGGACAGTTTTCGCAATTCGATTTGGGCTCGGCGGATCACATTGAAGTGTTGCGAGGACCTTTCTCCGCACTCTATGGCAACTCATCCGGCGGGGTGATCTCGATTTTCACCGAAGACGCCAAACCCGGTTATGGCGCGGAGGGCACCGCCGAATCCGGCACGTTCAATATGCAGCGCTATGCGCTCAAAACCACGGGATCGAACGCCGCCGTCAACTACGTGGTGGACGCATCGCACTTTCAAACCGACGGCTTTCGCAACCACAGCGAGGCCGAGCGCAATATATTCAACTCGAAGCTTTGGTTGGAACCCAGCGGCACGTCGAAATTGACGCTGGTGGCGAATGCCATCCAAACGCCGTTCGTTCAGGATCCCTTGGGGCTCACTCGCGCGCAGCTCGAGGCAGATCCGCAGCAAGCCGGAACGGGCGCAATCGCCTATAACACCCGCAAATCGCTGGCCCAGGAACAGCTGGGTCTCAACTATCAAAACAAGTTCAGCGCCGAGGATGAGATTTTCGCGACCACTTATGCCGGGCATCGCGCCACGATGCAGTTCCAAGCGATACCGAAGGCCACTCAGGCGGCAGCGCCGCTGTATCCCGGTGGCGTGATCGATCTGGACCGCGTCGTTTTGGGGCGTGGATGTGCACGTGACCGATCAGAGGGATCTGGGGGGTGCGCCCGTCGTGTTCGTGGCAGGACTTAACTACGACGATCTGGCCGAAGCACGCAAAGGCTACTTGAACTACGTCGGCTCGGAGTTGGGTGTGCAGGGAGCGCTGCGCCGCGACGAATCGAACAATGTCTATGATTTCGATCAATACCTGCAGGCACAGTGGGACCCGGGTGCCCGCTGGCGATTGATCGCGGGCGTGCGTAACAATTACGTGCAAGTGACCTCGCATGGCCACATCCCCGTGATCGATGGCGCGGACAGCGAAGTTCACTACTCTGCCGTGAATCCGGTCGCGGGAGTCACGTATCGAGCGGCGCCCGCGGTGAATTTATATGGGTCGTACGGCAAAGGGTTCGAGACGCCCACCTTGAACGACCTGGCGTATCGTTCGGTCGACGGCAGTCTGCCCGGACTGAATCTGGGATTGAAACCGGCGCGCAGCGACAACTACGAACTCGGTATCAAGGCGGGCAATGACAACCTGCGCGCCAATCTCGCCGCGTTCTACATCCAGACCGTGGATGAATTGGCGGTGCTGCAAAACTTGAGCGGCCGCACCGTGAATCAGAACATCGCCGAGACCACGCGCCGCGGCCTGGAACTGGGGATGGAGGGGAAGTGGGCCGGCGGCTTCAGCGCTCAACTCGCCTATACCTACATTCGCGCAGTGGTCGCGGAGCCTTACTTCACCTGCATCGCGGCGCCGTGCAATCCGCTGGCCAACCCCGCAGGGCCGCCGCCGCCGAATTACCTGCCCGTGGCGGCCGGGAGTTATTTGCCGGCGGTCGCGCGAAACTCTTTGTACACGGGCCTGACCTGGCACTATGCGCCGTTGGGTTTTACAACGACCCTGGAAGTGATCGGACGGGCAGGAATCTTCGCGGACGACCGCAACACGGCTTTTGCATCGGGCTACTGGGTGGAAAACCTGCGTGCTGGCTTCGAACAGGAAACGAGGCACTGGCGATTCAGCGAATTCGCGCAACTTGATAATCTGTCGAATCGAGCCTATGTAGGAACTGTGATCGTAAATGAAGCCAATATGAGGTATTACGAGCCCGCGCCCGGGACGACGGTATATGTGATGTTCACCGCGGCGGTGCGCAATTAAGCTGTTGTTATGTACACCAAATGCCTTGAACCGCGTTGACTATATAGGGTCTTATTGAGCATGCGGCGTTGATAAACGGCCGCGTGCGTGAGGTAAGGAGAAACGTATGATTATCAAGGGCAAAGGCGTTCTGGCGGCGGTAAGCGCGTTGGGATTGATCCTGGCGGGCGCAGGACAGGCTTTGGCTCAGGGCCACGGCGGCGGCGGTGGTGGTGGCCACGGCGGTGGCGGCGGTGGCGGCCACGGGGGTGGCAGCGGGCATGCCGGCGGCGCTACTTCCCATGCTTCGGGCGGGGCTTACGCGGGCGGAGCGCACTATGCCGGCGGGCACTATGCCGGCGGCCACTATGCCGGGGTTAGCCACTACGCTGGCGCGGGAGTGCATGCCACCTACCCGGCTGGATATCACGGGACAGGCTATGTGGGCCACGGTGCCTACGGCTACCCGGGCCACTACTACGGACATGGTTATGCCACGAACGGCTACTACCATGGTGGCTACTATCATAGCGGCGCCTACTGGCACGGCGGTTACTGGCACGGCGGCTACTGGCCGTACGCCTACTACGGCTACGGATTCGCCTGGTTCCTGCCGATTCTGCCATTGGCGTACGCCACCTATTGGTACGGCGGTGTCCCGTACTACTACGCGAATAATGTCTACTACACCTGGGACCAGAATCAAGACGGCTACGTCGCCACGGACCCGCCGCCGCTTGCCGACCCGAACGCTGCGGGCGGCGAGGGATCCGGTCCGGCACCCAGCGCGAACGGCGCGCCGAATCCGGGCCCGGGCCCAGGCGGCCCCGCGGCGGGTCAGATTTTCATGTACCCGAAGAACGGACAGAGCGCCGAACAGCAAGCGACCGACAAGGCCGAATGTCAGCAATGGGCATCGGAGCAGGCAGGACAAGTTGCGCAGAATGGTTCGGATTACAACCGCGCCATGGTGGCCTGTGTCGAGGGACGGGGCTACACCGCCCGCTAAGGCTCAACGCACATTGGCTTAGGGCAATGATAAAAAGCCGCGCTTCGAGCGCGGCTTTTTTTTTTGGGCCTGGAAGTCGGGCTCTCGCCCGCCGCCCGCCAGCCGGGGACCCCGGCAGGTAGTTAGGAGCCCCAGCAGGTCGCGGGCGTCGAGGCTCCGGTGCCACCTTGCGTGCCCAACTGATTCAGCGTGAAGGAAGTGCAAGAAGCATCGCCGGCCTGTGCGTTGATCGGAGTCGCGGTGATGAGGAAGGATGTCGGTACCGCCGGTTGGTTGGGATCGGGCACCTGCACGCTGACGACGTAATAATTATTGAAGACCGGCAAGCCGCCGGGCGGCGCAGGCCAAGCTGCACCCCCGTAGCCCACATCGGTTGGGACAGCGCTGTAAGAATTAGCGACGCTCAGAAATCTTTCCTCGCGCCCCGCGATATCAAGCAGCGCGTTGCGCGCATCGGCCCGCCGCGACTTCTGCATTTGCGAGGTGTAGGCCGGCACGGCGATCGCGACGATGATTGCCAGCACTGCGACCGTGATCATCAACTCGGTCAGCGTGTAGCCTCGGCTACGCGTAAGAGTCGGAAACGAAGATCGATTGCTCATGCGATTCCTTTTTATCGACGCTGGATCCAAGTCAGACGCTTCGAGCTCAGACTGGCGCTCTGTATTCTACCTGTGCAGAACTTGGCGCCGGTGGTGCAAACGACATCTCCGCCCGCCGGCAGCGCGGTTCCCGGGGGCACGGTGAAGCTTGCATCACCGAGGGACTGCGTCAGGACGAAAGTGTTGCCGCCCGCCTGCGCAATGAATGGCGTACCCGTTCCATTGGTTTGAGAGCCGGCGGCATTGGTGGAGGAGGCGTTCAAGAAGAAACCGTTGCTGCCGGTGCCAAGCGAGCCGCCTGTAGACAGCGAGATGGCGATGGTATCGCCGGTGTCGTGCAGCACGGTGCAGCTCGAGGGCGAATTCACCGCCGGGATGGTGGTATTGACGATGAGCGCATTCTGATAAGTCAGCGGATTGAATACCAGCTGTTCCCCTGCATTCGGCAGTGCAACCGCGAATCCGTACTGATTGTTGCCACTGCCGCAGGTGGTCGAACCATTCCAGCACACCGCGTTCGAAGTGACCGTGAGTGCGGCATTATTGGTGGCCGCGCTGCCGGTTTGCGTCAGCGTCTGCGATTGCAGGTTCGCCGGCGTCAGGGCCGAAAGGGGCGCCGGGGTCGCACCTGACGGCAGGCTCGCGTACTTGGTGCCGGACAGAGAGTTCCAGTTGGCGAAGTTCCAATCCCAGACGCCGTACAGGTACTGCACGCCGGACTGGTAGTAGGCCGGATTGAGATTCGTGGGCGGAAACTTCTGTCCCGTCCCAAAATCGATCATCACGCGCGGCGTACCTGCCGTTTGCGGCACGCTGATCACCTGCAACTTGGTGGTGATGGGCTGACCCGCGGGGGCGGTGAACAGCGGCGTGGACGAGGCAGCCCAGGCGCTTTCGGTGGCGCTGGTCAGGTCAAAGCGCCAGACATTGCCCAGCAAATCGCCGGCGTAGAGATAATCCGTAATGTGGTCGCCGTCCAGGTCGGCTGACGAAACATACGCAATGCCATCACTGGTCCCGGACTTACCGGTGCTCAAGTAGTAATTACTGGCTGCATGCGTTTGACCCGACGCATCGAGCAGCATGATGAAGATGCCCGCGTCGCCCGAGGCACTGGCGAAGCCGTTGCCGAAAATGATCGCCCAATTGCCGTCGTGCAGGCGGCGAATGATGGGCGTGCCGTAAGTGTTGCCCAGATTGTTGCTGCACGGCACTGGCGCTGTGGAATCGTTCTGGCAGGCGATGGTGGCGGCGGACCACTCGCCCATCACGATACGGCTGGCGTTGGCTTCCGCGAAGTTGTGCTGGCCGCTCGAATCCTGAGGATCGGTGACATCGAGCGCGTAAATAGCCGGTCCGCCTTGGCCCAAGCCTCCCACCAGCCACGTGTGCCACGTGCCGTTGTAAAACAGGTCATCGGACTCGGGGGTCGCGTCCACATAGAAATTGTGCGAGTACTGCGGACCCGAGTAGTCCATTGTGCCGTCAATTGCATTGTGAATCGTGTTCAGGACGGCACCCGGCATGTAGGCCAGCACTTCCGCGCCGTCATTGGGAGTGGCTGCATTGTTCACGTAGTTGCCGTTGACGTCGAACGAGCCGCTTTCAAACCCATGCAGGAAACCATCATTCGCGCCGGCGTAAACCACGTTCAAACGAGACTGTTCCGCCATGACGAACTGGGCGAATGTCTGGGTACCGGTATTTTCGGGCACGGGGTCAGTCGCAACCAACCGGTCGTGCCAGAGGGCCGCGTAGTGCGTGGTCGGCGGTCCCACCCACGTAGGGCTCGAGTCGACGATGTCGCCCAGCACGCCATCTCGCGCGCGGAACAAGCCGACGCCCAGGGTGTTGATCTCATTGGCGCGTTCGCCGCGCAGATAGTGCATGCGCAGATTATTGATTGGGCCGGCGTAAAGCGGCGGAGCGCTGGTGGTATCGCCCAGATCGAGGGTGTTTTCCTCGGCGGCGGTGATCGCGGTGACGCCGACCTCGCCGATCCAGCGGAATGGCACGCCCGTGGAAATGCCGTCATAGGTCAGCATGGTGCGGGCGTTCCATCCGGTTTGCGGCGCCAGCGGGCCGGTGACCCCCGTACTGGCGCAGGTTCCGCCCGCGGCAATGCCGGTCAGGTTGCACGATGCATCCCAGTTCGAGGTGGGGTTGATGGTGATGGTTTGATTGACCGCGTCATAGTTCAGGTCGTTTGCAGTCAATCGCCCGGTATTATCACCCGGGTAGTAATAAGCCAGATAAGCCTGCGTGCCCGTGGCGATCTTCGCCGCTTCCTGTTCGTTCACACCCACCGACGTGCCCGCCACGAAAGCCGGCTCCGCCTGAAAGCAAAGAATTTCATGAACGTTTCTGCTGCCGCCGGTCGAACCCGTGAAGCCGAACCGGAAACTCGGCGGCAGAGGGCCATTGCTGGCGGTGATGTCCTGCTTGGTGATGACGGGCTGGTAGCTGCCGCCGTTGTAGCTGATGGCCAGGCTCAAGATGCCGTTTTGCGTAATCTTCAGACTGTAGGTAATTGGATTTGCCGCGGCGCGCGTGGTGGCGCCTTCCGCCGCGATCAACTGACCGGGCAGGATGTTGTTCAGAATGACGGGAGCGCCCACAGGGGCGTAGTCCGGGACCGGAATCAAAGTCTGCACGGGGGCTGCAGGGTTTGAGTAATCCCACAGGTGGCCGGTGCGGCAGGTGTCGTGCACCGACCGTCGCGCCGCGGTGACGGTGCCACCATCGGGGGTCGTCAACAAGCTGGTGGGATACAGCGCCGGAAAATTCTGGTTCAACCAGCCGAAGGCAATGCTGCCGGCGCCACGCACGCCGATGCGTCCGGGTTGATAGCCGGGACCGGTCGCCGTGTTGTCGCCGGGATTCAAGAAGTTGCCGTATTCATCGATTCCGAGGCCGATGTAACCGCCGATGAGGCCGTCGTAGCCTCGAACCGTACCGTCGGCGCGCAGGGTGTTGTCATTGTTGTTGTTCGCGCAGGTATATCCCAAGCTGCCGCCGAAAGCGCCGGTGTCGTACGGCGGCAAGCTGCCGTCCATCAGAAAGAAGGCCATGCCGTCGGCACCGTCTCTGCCCGCGCCGCCTCGATCGCCGTCGTAGGTGACGGTCTTGAACACGACTTGAATGCCGGTGCCGGTCGGGAAGGGTGCGCCGCTGGAGATGATGCTGCCGGCCTGTCCGTACCAATTGGTGAAGCGCAGCGCGCCCTGGCCGGGGGGGTCCGGCGTTTGGGTATACCCGCTCGAAGGGGCGCTCGCGTTACCCAGGAAGCCGTTGGCGCCTCCTATTTGGATTTGACCGCCGTAGTACGGCAGCCCTTTGCACGCGGGAATGCTGCCGGTGCCGTCGCCGGCGGTGAGGCAGGCGCCGTCAAAGGTTTGCCAACTGTTGGTGTCGTTCGCTTGCGTGAAATCATCGTTCGACACGGTGGTGGTGCCAGCCTGGGCCAATGACCCGGCCGAAAAACCCGCCGCCAGCGAACTCGCAAGGATCGCCATAGAAAGTGATAAGTTTGTGTGTTTCATGGTCCTGTCAACGGTGTTGCGGTGTTGGTACCAATTACGAAAGTGCTCTCGACGACGGCGACGGTATTCGTGCTGCCGCCGTAGCCCAACGCGTCAACCTGGTACACCTCGCCTGCGGGTGTTCCTGCGTTCGGGCCAAGATCGGTGATGTAAACGATCGGCGCTTGCACGTAGGAAGCCGATTGCGTCGCCGTATCGGGGGTGCCTGTTGCGCTGATGACGTTGCTGAAGCCGTTGATCGGCGTGCTGGCGAACTGTGAAAAAGTCGCGCCCGCAGTCCACGGCAAAGTCATGAAATTCGGTGCCGGACTGTTGGTGCAGACCTCGATGCCCGTCGGCAATACCCCGGCCGGGCAGAGGCCCGAAATGGGCGCCGCGCCGCTGGCCAAGGTGAATTCGGCAAACTGCTGGGCGCTGATCGCGGCATTGATGGCCCGTTGCTTGTCGCGGGTGTTGCCCGCGAGCCTCTCTTCGACGCCGTAGCTGCGAAACATGCTCAAAGCCATGATGGTGACGACGATGAGCAGGAGCATGGCGGTGACCAGCACCACGCCGCTTTGACGATGCGTGTACTTTGGCTGCTTCACGAATTGACCCCCGCGGCATTCATGGTCGCGATAACCCTCTGAATCACGATGGGCGGTCCGGCGGGATTGAGAGGATTGGTGAACCACATCGTCACATTGATCGAGCACACGTTGTTCCAGTCGGTCGGAACCACCATTTGACTGGCATTCAAGTAGGTATCAGCGCAGCTTCCCGTGTCGGCCAGGCTGCGCTTGACCCCGTACAGGATGACCAATTTCTGCACGCCGTTCACCAGCGGGACGGGCGGCGGGTTGATGCCGGTGCTGGTGAGCGTGCAGGTTAAAATGGGAAACAGTGGGTTGGCGGCATTGGGCTGGATCGAGAATTTGTTGACGAAGACGTCATAATTGGCGACCGTCGTGTTGGTGAGGCCCCTGCAATTGAACACATTGTCATTGAGCGCGGCAGCATAGCGGACGGTGATGGTATCTCCCGTCCCGCCCGCGTTGTAGGTGCCGAACACCGCCTGACCGGAATTCGCAAATACGCCAACGGCCGGAAAGACCGCTAAACTCGTGTTGGTCACCGGATTCGGAAAATAACCGGTCGACTCCACGATCTCTGACATGAAAGTCATGACAAGGCGCTCGTTGTCCTGCAGCTGCGCCAGCATCTGCTGACTGCCGAATGCAGTGCGCGTGCTTTGCACCATCATCACCAGGCCGCCGGCGAGAAACACCGAGATCACGATGGAGACCATGAGTTCGATCAGCGTAAAGCCGCGTTGGCGCCCGGTGATCATGCCTTGGGCCGATGCTGCCAATTGTTCGTCGCGCGATGTCATGTGCTTCAGGGCTCCACGTACAAGGTATAGCTCGGGCTCGCCAGTGCGCCGGTTTCCTGCGCACTCATGTTGACGGTGTTTTCTGCCCACACAATGTTGATCATGCAGCTGACAGGAGTGGCGTTACCGCAGTTGATGGTCGCGACCGCGGTCGTCCCGACAGTCTCCAAAGCCAGCGCCCATTGCTGCAGATCGTAAGCCGCCATGTTCAGGGGCAGACAGGGAGTCGCGGTCGATTTGCAATCTTGAAGTACGCCGGCAACCCCCGCCAGAAGGGGCGCCGCCGCCGATACCGCGATGCCATTGGGCGCCACCGTCGCTGCGTTCACCACGATGGTCCCGCCGGAAGGGTCGGCGGTCGTCCAATAGCCACGATTCACATGCATGGATGCGGCCAGGCTCGCGGCCTGGAGTGCGGCGATGGATCGCTTGGCGGCGGTGTTGGTGCTGGAGTAGGCCAGCGCCTCGAGCTTCACCACGCCGAGCAGTCCCACCGACAGCACAAAGAGCGCGACCATCACTTCGAGCAGCGTAAAGCCCTGCTGACGAGGCGCGACCCGCTGATGGCCCGCGACCCGCCGCTGACGCGTGATCAGCATGGGTTGTTCTCCGCCGTGAGTTTGCCGCCGATTTGAGTGGATAGCGCGCCGACGATGGTGGCGGACAGGCAGCGGGTGTATTGCGCGTTGGCCGTCGAGTCGAGAAGCGTAAAGGTCACCGCGCCCGGAAGGCTCGAGGTAAAGCCCTCGCGGCTGAATGTCACCTGGGTGGTGGCATTGTCGGCCGTCAGCGTGTCGGTGTTCGAAAAGGTTCTCTGAATCTTTAGGATGGAACCGGGCGGAGGCGCGGGCGGGGAGGCGCCCGAGAATACAATCCAACCTGAGTTCCAAGCCGTGGTACCCAAACAGGTGGCGCCATCGGAGCTGGCACATATGCTCACGGCCTGGCCTTCCCTGATGGCCTCACCGCGTGCGAATTGCATATCGCCCAGCAGGGCGTTGATTTCAGAGGACGCGCGATTGGCCGTCGTTACATACCTGAATGAGGGAATGCCGATCGTCAACAAGATCGACGCGATACCGATGGTGAGCATCAGTTCCAACAGAGTGAATCCAGCCGATCGCCTTGCGGACCGGTAACTCTGAACTGCGCGCGTTAATTGAATCATGGGGGTCACCTTACCGATTGAAGCCTTCGTGAAACTGACGGGAGTTGCTGCCCGCTTAAAGAGTGAGACGGAGTTCGCAAAAATACGGGATTTTCCATAACCTCAAGCACTGGAGGAGCTCATTTCGGCAAATTGCACCAGCACCCTGGTGCCGCGGCCGGCGGATCCCGCGCCAATCGACGCCTGCGCGGCGTAGAGCCGGGCGATTTCATCGACGATGGCCAGCCCCAGCCCGCTGCCGTGCCCGGGTGAATTCGGCAGCCGGTAGAAGCGTTGCCGAACCCGCTGCCGCTCGGGCTCGGGAATACCGGGCCCGGTATCCTCGACGGCGAGAAATGGTTTGTTGTTGTGAGTGCCGGCGCTGACCGTGACGCTGCCGCCAGCCGGAGTGTACTTCAGGGCGTTGTCCACCAGATTGCTCAGCAGGTCATCGAGCAAAGACGGGTCGGCGAGCACTTGCGCCGGTTGGATGTCGACGCCCAGATCGATGTCGGATTGCAAAGCGCGATCGAAGAATTTCGCAACCACTTCGGCGACCAGAGCCGAGAGATCCACCCGCTGGTTCTTGATGGCAATATTGGCGGCCGGGTCGGCGCGCGCGAGAGTCAACAATTGATTGGCGGCGCGCGCCAATTGCCGGATGCCCTCCTGCAGCGTCAACAGCCGATCCTTGACCGGCAACGCCGCCGGTTCCGCGGCCAGCAGATCCAGCTGCGCCTGCATGCCGGTAATCGGCGTGCGCAACTGGTGGGCAGTGTTGGCGATGAATTGCTGTTGCGATTGCGCCGCAGCGCGCAGCGTCGCAAACAGACGATTCAGGGTGACGGCCAGGGGGGCAATCTCGCGTGGCACGGAGGACTCGACGATGGGACGTAGATCCAGCGGCGAGCGCTCGGCGATCTCGTCGCGCAGTCTCTTCACCGGCCGCAAACCGAGTTGTATGCCCACCCACACCAGCACCAAAGTGAGATCGAGCTGCACGAAATCCCATAGCAGCGTGCTCATGAAGCCATAGCGCGCGGCGGAATCGCTTTGCGGGTGCGCGTCCGCCACTGTGATGAAAATGACTCCGGCGCGGGTATCGAATCGAGTGATCAGCGTGCGCAGGCTGCGCTGATCCACCTGGGACATCGCGAAAAGCTGACTGGTCTCATTGTTCATCGGAACAAAGGGCAGCTGCGCATCGCCGGCAAGCAATCCTCCCCTAATATCGCGCAGCGCGTACTTTATCGAGTCGGGCGCCGGCAATGGTGGTTTGCCGTTCGAATTGTCATCCAGCGTGACCTGGCCGTTCTTGATCAGTACATGTGCCATCAAGGTGTTCGCCGCCTGCCGCAGGCGCCGATCGCTGCTGATGACGCCGGGAGCCACGCTGTTGAAGTAATGCACCAAAGCACCGCAGAGTGCCATCAACAGCAGCGGTATCGCGAGCCAGAAAATCAATCTGCGGCTGATGGAAGGAGTCACGTCGGCTTGGCTTCTTCCAGGCGATATCCCAAACCCCGCAGGCTACGAATGAATGCTGCATCGCCGAGCTTGGCACGCAGCCGCGAGACGTGCACTTCCACCGCGTTGAGCGTGACATCGTGATCGGGACTGGCCACCGCTTGCTGCAGCCGATCCTTGGAGACGATGAGACCCATGCGCCGCACGAGACATTCGAGCACCGACCATTCGCGGGCGGTCAGCTCGACTTCCGCATCATCGATGCACAGACGCTTACCGACCAGGTCGACGGTCAATCGGTTGAGCTTGATGATACCGTTCAGCGCGCCGCTCGAGCGGCGCATCAAGGCCCGGCAGCGGGCAGCCAGTTCGGCGGCCTCGAAGGGCTTGCTCATGAAATCATCGGCGCCAAGATCCAGCGCTTTGACTTTGTCGGCCAGCGTGCAGCGGGCCGTGAGAATGAGCGTCGGCAGTGTCTTGCCGGTACTGCGCAGTCGTCTGACCAAGCTCAGGCCGTCGGTGCCGGGCAACCCCACATCGATCACCGCGAGTGCGAATTCCTCGTCCGCCAAGGCAGCTTGAGCGGACTCGGCACTGGTGACCCGGTGGACTGTGTAGTTGGCGGCCGCCAATCCCCGCGTGATGGCGTCAGCGACGATGTCATCGTCTTCAACGATTAGTAGCCGCACCGGCCACTCTAATGCTGATCGCCGACGGCTTTCGTGCCAGGATCGATCGCAGCGGCCGCTTCCGCGCCCACACCCAGGCGCCGCGGCGCCGGCATCAAAGCCTTTAGTCTCGCTTCGTATGCCCTGGCGAAGGTCTCGATGAATACATGCGGGAATCCGTCCGGGGGACGCTGCGCCAGGCCGGCGAACATCTCGGAGTAGAAATCCCAATTCTTCGCTTTGCTTTGACCGCCGAACACGCCGCGCTTACCGGCCTTCTCGAGTCGGTCCTCCAATTCTTTCGGGTCAACGCGGCTCAAAAACTCCTCGAAAGCGGCGCGCATTGCTCCCAGGGTGGCACTGTTCTGCGCCTTGAGTTCGCGAAAAGCATCGCGCAATGCCTCGACCGAACCCGAACGGGTGGACAGGGTGCTCAACAGCCGCACCAGGGCTTCGTCGACTCCCCGCGAAAGATTCAACGGCGACTCGGATGCATCGACAGGCGGTGCCGAGATTCGAAATTTATTCCGGAATTCGTTGCGCCCTTGATTCAGCTCCAGCAATCCCGTCACGGCTTCCCGCAGCATCTGGCCGGCGAGCTGCAACGCCGCCCCGCGCGCTTCCGAGGTGACGGAACGAGGATCGATACCCGCGCCGCGGCAAAAGGCCGCCAGTCCAATGTCAAAATCGCCCTCGTAGAGGGTGGGAGGTTGCGAGCGAATCGAAGCATGGAGCAACTCCCTGTCGCTTTTGGGTTCGCTCTTGGCCTCGTTCTTGGCTTCGCTCTTGGGCGCATCCATCTTTCGCGTCATCATATGCCAGGGAGTCGCCGGCGCATCCGCCGAATCCGGGATATCCAGGGGCGGCATGGATTGTCCGTAAAGATCGCGCGGCCGCGAGCCGGATTCGGAAATCGACAGCCCGCTCGGCTCCAACAACTGGCTCAAGTCGAGATCCGCGCCCAAGTCATTGGCCGTGGATTTCTTGACCGCGGAGGAAGTTGATTTCCCATCATAGGCGACGATTGCACTTTCTTCGGGTGGGAAGTCATTGGACTTGTCGATGCTGACAAGGAGTTCGTACTCCCCCAAGCGGACGTAGTCGCCGTCCTTGAGAGGGTAATCGTGATACTTGCCCAAGGGTACCTGCGCGCCGTTGACGTAGGTCCCATTGGAACTGGTATCGACCAATACGTAGGTACCCGACCTGAAATCCACCCGGGCATGTTTGCCCGACAGGTAACGCTCTGGGTCGGGTAGAATCCAGTCATTGTCGGTGGCGCGCCCAATGGAGCCGCCATGCACGCCAAAGACCTTGGTGGCTTGCGGCCCGAGACGGGTGGAGTGCTCGCTGACGACGCGTAAGCGCAAGGCCATATTCGATCCCTCCGGCGCCCTAAGGGTTTGTCCTAAGTGCCGGTATAATATGGTGAAATACTAGCAATGTTGGAGCCTTCTAAATGGCAGCGAGTCACATTTTCAAAGTTCTGTTCGTGAATCAAGGCAAGGTCTACGAGATCTACGCCCGCAAAGTGAGCCACGGCAGCTTGTTCGGCTTCATTGAGGTCGAGGAACTGGTGTTCGGGGAGCGCTCAACGGTGGTCGTCGACCCGGGCGAAGAGAAGATAAAGGCGGAATTCAACGAAGTAAAGCGTACCTACCTGCCCATGCACTCGGTGCTGCGCATCGACGAGGTCAAGAAACAAGGCGTCAGCAAGGTGGTGGCTCTGGAAGGCTCGAACGTGACTCAATTTCCCGTGCCCATCTATACCCCGGGAGGAGACTCCAGCGCGCGCAAGTAGCTCATCCCTTAGAATGATTCATGTTTAGTCTGTTTGGCGCGCCGGCGCTATCGCCTTTTCGACTCGACCAACTCCTGCGCGCGCTGAAACTGCAGGACTCCCGTGTCGCCTCCCTCGCGTCCTGCTGGATTCACTTCATCGAAATTCATCGCGAATTGAGTGCGACCGAATCCGCCGTGCTCTCGAAACTCCTGACCTACGGGCCCCGTGCGTCCGATGCGCGGCGCGGTTCCGGCGGAGCGCCGCATGCAGGGCAACGCATCTTGGTTACGCCGCGCGTCGGCACGGAGTCGCCCTGGTCGAGCAAGGCCACGGATATCGCGCATGTCTGCGGCTTGGATGCGGTCCGGCGCGTCGAACGCGGCACCGTGTTTTTCATCGAGTCCGCCACGGTGTTCGCCGCGGAGGAACTGAGACGATTGGCCACCCACCTGCACGATCGCATGACGGAATCGGTCTGGGCGGATTCGCTCGAACCCACAGGTCTGTTCCATTCGGCCGCGCCGCGCGCCTTGCGCAAAGTTGCGCTGGGTGCAAACGGCCGCGAGGCGCTGGCGCACGCCAATCAAGAATGGGGCCTGGCCCTATCAAGCGATGAGATTGACTATTTGGTGCAGGCATTTCGCGCGATGGGCCGCGACCCCACGGATGCCGAGCTGATGATGTTCGCGCAGGCGAATTCCGAGCATTGTCGGCACAAGATATTCAATGCCGACTTCATCGTCGACGGCGAGCCTAAGTCCCTGTCCATGTTCGGCATGATCCGTGCCACGTTCGCGCGCAATTCCGCCGGTGTTCTGTCCGCCTACCGCGACAATGCGGCGGTCATCGAAGGAGCCCGCGCCACCCGATTTTTTGCCGACCCGCATACGCGGCGCTATTCGGGAAAGATCGAGCCCATGGATATCCTGATGAAGGTGGAGACGCACAATCATCCCACCGCGATATCGCCGTTTCCCGGGGCGGCCACGGGTTCCGGCGGGGAAATTCGCGACGAAGGTGCAACGGGAATCGGCGCCAGGCCCAAGGCCGGATTGACCGGTTTCTCGGTGTCCAATCTGAAGATTCCCGGCATGCTGCAGCCATGGGAAACCGAGTTCGGTAAACCGGAGCGAATCGCCTCGGCGCTCGACATCATGATTGCCGCACCGCTGGGTGCGGCCGCATTCAACAACGAATTCGGACGGCCGAACACCTGCGGCTATTTTCGCGTGTACGAGCAGCGCACGCGCGAGGCCGGCGGTTTCGTGACCCGCGGCTATCACAAACCCATCATGATCGCCGGCGGACTGGGCGCCATCAGGCGGCCCAATGTCGATAAAAAAGACGTGATCGTGGGTGCCGCGCTGATCGTGCTCGGCGGACCCTCCATGTTGATCGGTTTGGGGGGCGGCGCGGCCTCGTCGGTCGGCAGCGGCCAGAGTTCCACCGATTTGGATTTTGCGTCGGTGCAGCGCGGCAACGCCGAAATCCAGCGTCGTGCCCAGGAAGTCATCGACCGTTGCGTGGCCTTGGGCGATAAGAATCCGATATTGTTGATCCACGACGTGGGCGCGGGCGGCCTTTCGAACGCGTTGCCCGAGGCGATCGCGCACAGCCATCGCGGCGGCCGCATCGATTTGCGCAAGATTCCCAGCGCCGAGTCGGAACTGTCGCCGATGGAGATCTGGTGCAACGAGGCGCAGGAACGCTACGTGCTCGCGCTGCTTCCCGACAGCGTCGCTCAATTTGCGGCGCTGTGTGAACGCGAACGCTGCCCCTTCGCCGTGGTCGGGGAGATTACCGGCGACGGACTCTTGCAAGTCGACGATCCGCTGCTGCATGGCACGCCGGTGGCCATGCCGATCGACGTGCTGCTGGGCAAGCCGCCGCGCATGATCCGCGATGTCAGCTCGAGTCCCAAGATTGTTTCCACACTGTCGACTGAAAGCACGAACATCGCCGAATCGCTCGACCGGCTGCTGTGTCTGCCCACGATCGCCGATAAGTCCTTCTTGATCACCATAGGCGATCGCACCGTGGGCGGGCTGATCAGCCGCGACCAAATGGTCGGGCCGTGGCAGGTTCCGGTTGCCGATGTGGCGGTGTCCTTGAGCAGCTACGATGAGTACAGCGGCGAGGCCATGGCGATGGGAGAACGCACTCCGGTGGCCGTGCTCGACGCGCCGGCATCGGGCCGATTGGCGGTGGGCGAAGCGATTACCAATATTCTCGCCGCCGACATTGCCAGGCTGACCGACATCCGCTTGTCGGCCAATTGGATGGCCGCCTGCGGCGCGCCGGGCGAGGACGCCGATTTGTACGCCACGGTGCGCGCAGTCAGCGTGGAGTTGTGTGCGGCGCTGGGCATCACCATTCCCGTCGGCAAGGATTCCTTGTCCATGAAAACGGAGTGGCAGGACGATCGCGGCAAGCACTCCGTGGTCGCGCCCGTTTCCTTGATCATCTCGGCCTTTGCACCGGTTCAGGATGCGCGCTTGACGCTGACGCCGCAGCTTCACTCATCCGGGCCCTCGCGGCTGCTGCTCATAGATTTGGGCGCGGGAAAAAATCGACTGGGCGGTTCATGCTGGGCGCAGGTGCACATGAAGAGCGGGGGAGCGCCCGCGGATCTGGACAGTCCTGAACTGCTGCGAGCATTTTTTGCGGCGCTGCGCGAGTTGAAGGATCAGCGGCTGCTGCTGGCCTACCATGACCGCTCGGACGGCGGCATGCTGCTCTGCGTGCTGGAGATGGCCTGTGCCGGTCATTGCGGCTTGCGGATTGAACTCGGATCGGAGCCGGACGTCATCGCCGCTTGTTTTGCGGAAGAGTTGGGCGCGGTCATCCAAGTGGCCGCGGCCGATGTCGGGGCGGCGCGCGACATTTTGGCGCGCCATGGTCTTGAGCAGCTCACTCGCGACATCGGCGAGCCCATCGACGGCACGGAGATCAAGATCAGCGCGAACGGAGCGGTTCTCCATTCGGCATCGCGTTTGGATCTGCATCGACGCTGGAGCGAAGTGTCTTTTCGCATGCAGCAGCTGCGCGACAATCCGGATTGCGCGCTCGAGGAGTATTCGCGGTTCGAGGATGCCGGCGATCCCGGTCTGCACGCAGCCTTGAGCTATGATCCAAATGCCGATGTTGCCGCGCCTTTCATTTCAACCGGCGCGCGCCCTGCGGTCGGCGTGCTGCGCGAACAAGGGGTCAACAGTCACACGGAAATGGCCGCGGTGTTCACGCGCGCGGGATTCGATGCCTACGATGTGCACATGACCGACATCCTGTCGGGCCGCATCGCTCTTAAGCGATTCCACGGCCTGGTTGCCTGCGGCGGATTCTCCTATGGCGATGTGTTGGGCGCGGGCGAGGGTTGGGCCAAGTCCATCCTGTTCAATGCACGCGCCCGCGAGGAATTTGCAAGCCACTTCGCGAGGCCGGCGACATTTACTCTGGGGGTGTGCAACGGCTGTCAAATGCTCGCCGCGCTCAAGGAATTGATCCCCGGCGCCGAGCATTGGCCGCGCTTCGTGCGCAACCGCTCCGAACAATATGAGGCCCGCCTGGCGCTGGTGCGCGTGCCGCGATCCAATTCGGTCATGTTCAGCGGCATGCATGGATCGGTGCTGCCCATCGCCGTGGCGCACGGCGAGGGCCGCGCGGAATTCGACTCAGGTTCGAGCGCGCAGCGGCTGATTGATCAGGCGCAGGTGACGCTGCAATACGTGGACAATCGCGATCGGCCCACCGAGAAGTATCCCGGCAACCCCAACGGATCCGCATTGGGTCTGGCGGGGCTGTGCAGCATCGACGGCCGCGTCACCTCGCTGATGCCGCATCCGGAAAGGGTGTTCCGCACGGTTCAAAATTCCTGGGCGCCCAGGGAATGGTCGGAAGACGGGGGCTGGATGCGGCTGTTCCGCAACGCGCGGGTGTTCGTCGGTTAGCCCGCTTCGGCCTGATTGGGTGCCACGAACCGACGAAAGGTTACGGCCTGGATCAAGCGCGCTTTGCGCACGAAGGTTTGATACAACAGGTCGCGCATGACCTCGAGGAGAATTCCGGCGCGTTCCGAATTCAGATTCGGAAGATTCGGCCAGGGGTCGCTATCGGTGCCGAACAGCACCGTGCGCAGCACCGAAAATGTGTCGTCGTCGAGTTCCGCCAAAGCGCGGGTCTCTTGCAGGGTATCGAACATTTCCAATTTGCCGCGCTCGCCAAGCTCGCGAAACAGCGATTGGACCGTGCGGCGGCTCATCGCGCCAAACGCATTGAAGCATGAATTCGCGTAGCAATTGAGCGCCTCCTTGAACAAGCCCTCCGCCTCATCGGGCAGATAGGTCAACGGGAAATTCTCCCGCGCGCGTTCGATCTCGGCGTAATTGGCGCCGAGTTCCACGCGCAGAGCCGTATACGCTTTGGCGGCGAACTTGAGGAAAACCGGCTCGCCGCAGGTGTCGCAACGGAACACGATGCCGATGTGCTTGGGTTTGCGCCTGCTCAATTCCTCGAATTTTGGCACCGCAACCGCGGTCAGGTGGGTCAACGTCTGGCAATGCGGGCAGGTGAGGGCGATGCCCTGATACTCGACATGCAATTCATCCTGCGGCGTGATGTACATGCTCATGATTCAACCCGTCAGTGGTTTGTAGCGTATGCGGTGCGGTTGTACGGCATCCTCGCCCTTGCGTTTCTTGTAATCCTCGACATATTCCTGATAGTTGCCTTCGAACCAAAAGACCTGGGAATCGCCCTCGAAGGCCAGAATATGCGTTGCGATGCGATCGAGGAACCAGCGATCGTGCGATATGACCACGGCGCAACCCGGAAATGCCACCAGCGCGTCTTCCAACGCGCGCAGCGTTTCGATGTCCAGGTCATTGGTCGGCTCGTCCAGCAGCAGGACATTGCCGCCGGCTTTCAGCACCTTGGCGAGATGCACGCGATTGCGTTCGCCGCCCGACAATTCGCCGATCATCTGTCCTTGCTGCACGCCCTTGAAATTGAAGCGCCCGACGTAGCCGCGGGAGGAGGTCTCGTAGTTGCCGACCTTGATCAGATCGAGGCCGCCGGATATTTCCTGCCATACGGTGTTCTTGTCGTTCAGCGCCTGGCGTGATTGATCGACGTAGGCGAGCTTGACGCTCGGCCCCAGGCGTATTTCGCCGCTGTCCGGTTTCTCAACGCCCGACAGCATGCGAAACAGCGTGGTCTTGCCGGCGCCATTGGGCCCGATGATGCCCACGATGCCTCCCGGCGGCAGGCTGAAGCTCAAGGAGTCGATCAGCAATCGATCGTCGTAGCCTTTGCGCAAGTTCGTGCATTCGATCACGAGATCGCCCAGACGATCGCCCGGCGGGATGTAGATTTCGTTGGTCTCGTTGCGCTTTTGGAATTCCTGCGAGGCCAGTTCTTCGTAGCGCTGCAGGCGCGCCTTGGATTTTGCCTGCCGGGCTTTCGGATTGGCGCGCACCCATTCCAGTTCGCGCTTCAGGGTTTTCGCCAGCGCATCCTGTTGACGCTCTTCCTGCGCCAGGCGTTGTCCCTTCTGCTCCAGCCACGAAGAGTAATTTCCCTGCCACGGAATGCCGTGACCGCGGTCGAGCTCCAGGATCCACTCCGCCACATTGTCCAGAAAGTAGCGATCGTGGGTGACCGCAATCACCGTGCTCGGGATACTCCTCCAGAAAATGCTCCAGCCACGCCACCGACTCGGCGTCGAGGTGGTTGGTCGGCTCATCGAGAAGCAGCATGTCGGGTTTGGACAGCAGCAATCGGCACAACGCGACGCGCCGCTTCTCGCCGCCCGAGAGCTTGCCGACGATCGCGTCCCAGGGCGGCAGGCGCAGCGAGTCCGCCGCGATCTCGAGCTTGCGCTCCAGTTCCCAGCCGCCCACCGCGTCGATCTGGTCCTGCAACTTGGCCTGTTCTTCCAGAGCCTTGTTCATTTCATCGTCGGGCATCGGTTCGGCGAACTTGTCGCTGATCGAATTGAACCGGTCGATCAAGCTTTGGACGTCGCCGACGCCTTCGCCGACCACCTCGCGCACGCTCTTGGACTCATCGAGCACCGGCTCCTGCGGCAGGTAGCCCACCTTGATGCCGGACTGTGCCCGCGCCTCGCCCTCGATGTCCTTGTCGACGCCGGACATGATTTTCAGCAGCGTCGATTTTCCCGAACCGTTCAAGTCCAAGCACGCCGATCTTGGCGCCGGGAAAGAAACTCAAGCTGATATCGCGCAAAATAATGCGCTTGGGCGGCACGACCTTGCCAACCCGGTTCATGGTGTAAATGAACTGAGCCATCTATAGCCCGTGTAGAAGTACGCGTGAACTCGCGGGGAACCGCCGAATTATCCGCGACTCGCCAACGCTTGTCACGGTGCGGCTTTGTCGCTAGGGAACCCTACACCAATGAGCTACAATTACCGGCTATCCTAGGGAGTTCGTTCATGTTCAGCGCCCAAATGGCCATCGCCGGCTTCGATCCTGAACTCGCACAAGCTATCGCAGGCGAGCGGCGGCGCCAAGAGGATCATATCGAACTCATCGCCTCGGAGAATTACGCCAGCCCGCGGGTGCTGGAGGCGCAAGGCTCGGTACTGACCAACAAGTACGCCGAGGGCTATCCCGGCAAGCGCTATTACGGGGGCTGCGAATTCGTCGATATCGCGGAGAGTCTGGCGATCGAGCGCGCCAAGCGGCTGTTCGGCGCTGCTTACGCGAATGTGCAGCCGCACTCCGGCTCGCAGGCGAATGCCGCCGTTTATTTCGCGCTGCTCGACCCCGGCGACACCATTCTCGGCATGAGTCTCGATCATGGCGGCCACTTGACGCATGGCGCCAAGGTCAATTTTTCCGGAAAGTTCTTCAACGCGGTTCAGTACGGGATCGTGGCCGAAACGGGCCTCATCGACTATGAACAAGTTGAGCGCCTTGCCCACCAACATCGTCCGAAAGTGGTCGTCGCGGGTTTTTCGGCCTATTCGCGCGTCATCGACTGGGCGCGCTTTCGCGCCATTGCCGATTCGGTGGGCGCCTACTTGTTCGTGGACATGGCGCATGTCGCGGGCCTGGTCGCCACCGGCCTTATCCCAATCCAGTGCCCCTCGCCGATGTGGTGACCACCACCACCCACAAGACCCTGCGCGGGCCTCGCGGCGGCTTGATTCTGGCGCGTCCGCACGCCGAACTGCACAAGAAATTCAATTCCATGGTGTTTCCGGGCATTCAAGGCGGTCCGCTGATGCATGTGATTGCCGCCAAGGCGGTCGCGTTTCTCGAAGCGCTGCGGCCCGAGTTCAAGATTTATTCGGCGCAGGTGATTGCCAATGCCCGCGCGATGAGCAAGGCGCTGCAGCAGCGCGGCTACAAGATTGTTTCCGGCGGCACGGACAATCATCTGTTTCTTCTCGATTTGATCGACAAAGGCATCACCGGCAAGGACGCCGATGCCGCGTTGGGCCTTGCGCACATGACCGTCAACAAGAACGCCGTTCCCAACGATCCGCGTCCACCGTCCATCAGCAGCGGACTGCGCCTGGGGACGCCTGCCGTGACGACGCGCGGCTTCAAGGAACCCGAGATGCAGCAGCTGTCCAATTTGATCGCCGACGTGCTCGATCATATGGGCGACGCCGCGGCGATCCAGCGCGCCCGAACCGAGGCCGAATCCCTTTGCCGGCGATTCCCGGTTTACGAAGCATGAGAAGTCCCGATGCACTGCCCGTTCTGCGGCCACACGGAGACTAAGGTCATCGACTCGCGTCTTGCCGGCGAAGGACGGCAGATCCGTCGCCGTCGCGAATGTCTGGCGTGCAGCGAGCGATTTACCACCTTTGAGGCGGCCGAGCTGCTGCTGCCCATCGTGGTCAAAGGCGATCGCAGCCGCGAGCCTTTTGACGAAAAAAAGATGCTCGCCGGAATGCAAAAGGCGCTGGAAAAGCGGCCGGTTTCGCGCGAGGCCATCGAAGCGGCCGCGGGGCGAATTTGCCACAATCTGCGCAGTCTGGGAGAGCGGGAGGTAGCCTCGCGAAAAATCGGCGAGATGGTGATGGAAGAGCTGCGCCATCTGGATGAAGTCGGGTATGTGCGCTTCGCCTCGGTGTACCGCAGTTTCCAGGATCTGGACGCCTTCCGGACGGAAATCGATCAACTGCGGCGCCATCGCCGGCGCCGCGAACCCAGCAAGGATCAGCTGCCGCTGCTGCCGACCGACGCCGCGGACGACGAGGACGAATGAGCGGGCCGATCCTAGCGCAGGACCGGGCGCATCTTGAGCGTGCTCTGGAATTGGCGGCGCGCGGTTTGTATACCACCGATCCGAATCCGCGCGTGGGCTGCGTGATCGCCGATACGCAACATGTGCTCGGCGAGGGCTGGCACGCTCGCGCCGGTGAACCGCACGCCGAGGTGTTGGCGCTGCGCGCCGCGGGCGCGCAGGCACGCGGCGCCACGGCATATGTCACGCTCGAACCCTGCAGTCACACGGGCCGCACGCCGCCCTGCGCCGATGCCTTGATCGGCGCCGGTGTGGCCCGCGTGGTGTGCAGCACTTTGGACCCGAACCCCAAAGTCGCCGGCGCGGGCGCTGAGCGACTGCGGCAGTCCGGCATCCAAGTGTCGGTCGGAATGCTGGCCGATGACGCCCGCAGGCTGAACGTCGGCTACTTCTCGCGCTTTGAGCGCGGCCGTCCGTTCGTGCGGCTGAAGCTGGCCATGAGTCTGGATGCGCGAACGGCGCACGCTTCCGGTGTCAAGGAGTGGATCAGCGGCGAGGCCGCGCGCGCCGATGTGCAGATCTGGCGTGCCCGCAGTTCCGCGGTGCTGACCGGTGCCGGCACCGTTCGAGCCGATGATCCGCGGCTCACGGTGCGGTTGTCGTACGGTTCCTGGGTTCGGCAGCCGCTGCGCGTGGTGCTCGATACCATGTTGACCTGCCCGCGCGGCGCCAAGGTATTCGATGGCGATGGCGCGCTGGTGTTTGCCGCCGAGGAGGCACCGCCCGAGGCGTTGCAGGACCTGAAAATTGAACGGGTGCCGCGCGCCGCGGGCGGCCTGGATCTGGACGCCGTGATGAGACATCTGGCCGCACTGGAGGTCAATGAATTGCTGCTCGAGTGCGGACCGACGCTCGCCGGCGCCTTCATCGCCAAGCAATTGGTCGACGAATTCGTGCTGTACGTCGCCCCCAAGCTGCTCGGCAGCGCGGCCCCGCCCCTCTTGCACCTGCGGCTGGGCAAGCAATCGCAGCCGCTGCAGGAATTTGAATTTCGTGAAGTCCAGCGAATCGGCGATGATGTGCGGCTCATCCTGAATCCAAAGAAGTCATAAATGTTCACGGGAATCGTACTGAGCGTGGGCCGCGTGCTCTCGCTGGCGCACCAGGGAGGCGATCTTCAGCTGGCGGTGGACGCCGCGGGGATCGACACCGAGCGTTTAGGTCTTGGCGACAGTATTTGCGTGCAGGGCGTGTGTCTTACAGTGACCCGCAAACAGGGCACGGCATTCCATGCCGACGTCTCGCTCGAGACATTGACCAAGACCACCTTGGGTAAACTGGTTGTCGGCTCCCGGGTCAATCTGGAACCCAGCCTGCGGGCCGGCGATGCGCTGGGCGGCCATATGGTCAGCGGGCACGTGGATGCGGTCGCAACCCTCTGCCGGGTGGATCCGGAAGCGCGCTCGCGACGATTGCAGTTCGAACTGCCGGAGGAGCTGAAACGCTTCGTCGCTCCCAAAGGTTCAATCTGTGTCGACGGCGTCAGTTTGACGGTCAACGATGTCGACGGCCGTCGTTTCGACGTCAACATCATTCCACACACGCTGTCAGTCACCACCCTGGGCGAGAAGGAGCGCGGCGATCAGGTCAACATCGAAATTGACGTGGTGGCGCGATATCTAGACCGGCTTGTGCAGCCTTTCACTAGTTCACGCAAAGACTGAGAAAGTCCATTGGGCCGCTGGTCCGCTCTCGGATATTTCCAATTACGATGGACTTCGATTTTCTGCAGGAGAATGACATGTTGACTTTGTACAGCTTCGGTCCGGGCGCCAATTCGTTGAAGCCGTTGCTCACGCTTTACGAGAAGGGGATCGAATTCACGAGCCGCTTCCTGAATCCTGCGACATTCGAGCATCATTCGGACTGGTTCAAGAAAATCAACCCGAATGGCCAGGTGCCGGTGTTGGAGCACGAGGCCAAGTTCATCACCGAATCGACGGTGATCTGTGAATATCTGGAGGATGAATTTCCCGGGACGCCGTCGTTGCGTCCCGCCGACTCCTACGGGCGCGCGCAGATGCGTGTCTGGACGAAGTGGGTGGATGAGTACTTCTGCTGGTGCGTTTCGACGATCGGCTGGCAGCGCTTCGTCGGCGGCATGGTGCGCCATCTGAGTGACGAGGAATTCGAGAAAATGGTCGAGCGCATTCCTCTAAAGGAGCAACAGGTTAAATGGCGACGCGCGCGGGCGGGCTTCCCGTCGGAGATAATTGAGGAGGAAATGCGCAAGATCGAATATTCGGTCAAAAAACTGGAAGCGCGTCTTGCGGTGAGTCCATGGCTCGCGGGCGAGCAATATACGCTCGCCGACGTCTGCAACTTCGCGATCGCTAACGGCATGCAGAACGGCTTCGCCGAGCTCGTGAACAAAACGGTCACGCCGCACCTGGTGGCTTGGATCCACCGGATCAATGAGCGGCCGGCATGTAAGCTCATGTTCGACAAGCAGCCGTCCGAGTGGGCAATTCGCAAACGCGACTGAGATTTCGTCCTCCAACTTCCAGTCGATTCTCGATGCGTTCGCAAAAAAGACTGCGAATCGAAGCAGCGGTCGGTTTACGGCACAGACCGACGGGTCTATTGGTACAATGGCCCCACCTAGCCGCCCCCATTTGACGGTAGCCTTGACGGCACCAGATAAGAGCGTGGCCCAAAAAACTCTTTTTAAACAATCGGTTATGCCCGAGATAGACCCATTGTCGCTATCTTTGGCGAAGACAAAAAACTGAGGCTACATGGCTGCATTTAATACCATCGATGAGATTCTCGAGGATCTGCGCCACGGAAAGATGGCGGTGATCATGGACGATGAGGACCGCGAGAATGAAGGCGACCTGATCATGGCGGGCGAGTGCGTGCGGCCCGAGGACGTGAATTTCATGGCCCGCTACGGGCGGGGGCTGATCTGCCTGACCCTGACGCGCGAGCGCTGCCGTCAGCTGCGCTTGCCGCTGATGGTGAGCGACACCGACACCTCGCATCGGACGAACTTCACGCTGTCGATCGAGGCCGCCGAAGGGGTGACCACCGGGATCTCCGCGCACGATCGCGCGCATACCATCAAGACGGCGGTGGCGGCGAACGCCCGTCCGGAAGACTTGAGGCAGCCCGGCCATGTCTTCCCACTGATGGCACAACCGGGCGGCGTATTGACGCGCGCCGGACACACCGAGGCCGGCTGCGATCTCGCGCGCCTCGCGGGGTTTTCCGCCGGCCGCCATGATCGTCGAGATCTTGAACGACGACGGCACCATGGCGCGCCGGCCGGATCTCGAGCTGTTCGCGAAAAACCACGGCCTGAAAATCGGCACGATCGCCGATCTGATCCGCTATCGCCTGAAGAATGAACGTTCTGTGGAGCGGATCTACGATGAACCCGTGGACACCGAGTACGGCGCCTTCCGATTGTGCTGCTACGAAGACCACGTCAACAAGACCGTGCACATCGCGCTGGTGAAAGGTGAATTGAACGGTGCTGAACCGCCGCTGGTGCAGCGTCCACATCAAGGACACCTTGCGCGATGTGGTCGGCGTTGACAATGAAAAGCTCGGCTGGCCGCTGCGAGCGGCCATGCGCCGGGTTGCCCGGGAGGATTCCGGCGTGGTGGTGATTCTGCGCGCGGAGGAATCGCCGAGGGATTTCATGTCCCGGCTGCAATTGTTGGACGCGAAACCGGTCGCGCATGGCGCCGGCGCCACCGTGGTGCGCACCTACGGCATCGGCGCGCAGATCCTCAAGGACCTGGGTTTGAAGCGCATGCGCGTGTTGAGCGCCCCGAAGCAACTGCAGGGACTCGCCGCCTTCGATCTTGAGATAACCAGCTACGTCGACGGCGACTCATAAGCCCCAGGGCTTATACTGCCGCCAGATCCATCGCGAGGGATGACTTGTGCCGACCGACCTGCCGAAGATAATCGAGGGTGAGCTGCTGGCGCGCGATTTGCGCTTTGCGCTCATCGCCGCGCGCTTCAACGATTTCGTGGTGGAGCCGCTGCTGCGCGGCGCGCTCGACGCGCTCAAGCGCCACGGCGTGAACGAGAAGCAGATAGACATCGTGCGGGTGCCGGGAGCCTTCGACATTCCCATCGTCGCGCGCAAGCTGGCGCTGTCCCGGCGCTATGAGGCGCTGATAGCGCTCGGTGCCGTGATTCGCGGTCAAACGCCGCATTTCGACTATGTGGCCGGCGAATGCGCGGGCGGCATCGCACGCATCGCGCTCGAAGCCAACGTGCCCATTGCGTTCGGAGTCCTGACCACCGATACGGTGGAGCAGGCCGTGGATCGCGCCGGCGGCAAGGCCGGCAACAAGGGTGCGGATGCCGCTCTGGTGGCCATCGAGATGGCGAATCTATTGCGCCGCCTGGACGGTTGAATGACCGCAGGGGCCAGAGCACGCCGGGCCCGAAGCCTCGCGCGACGATTGGCGCTGCAGGCCTTGTATCAAATTCAGGTCAACCCGCTTCCCTGGCAGGATGTTCACCGGCAATTCGCTGAAGATCCCGAGGCGCAACGCGTCGACTTGGATTATTTCCGGGATTTGATCGAGGCCATCGCGCCGAACCGCGAAGCTCTCGATCTTAAACTGGCGGCCTTTTGCGAAATTCCGCCGCGGGAACTCGACCCGATCGAGCATGCCGTCCTGTGGCTGGGGTTGCATGAACTGCAATCGCGCTCGGAGTTGCCCTATCGCGTGGCGCTTGCCGAAGCCGTGCTCTTGACCAAACAATTCGGCGCGACCGACGGGCATAAGTTCGTCAATGCGGTGCTGGATCGCGCCGCCCAGGAATCGCGGCCGCAGGAGTACGGTCGCCCGGCAGATGTGGGATGAGTCAGTCATCCGACCTGAATGAATTTGAACTGATCAGCCGATTTTTTTCGCGCCCCGGCAACCAGCGGGCGGAGTCGGGCGTTATTCTGGGAATCGGCGATGATGCGGCCTTGCTCGACGTGCCGCAGGGCAATGAGTTGGTGGCCGCTGTGGATACCATCGTGTCTGGCCGTCATTTTCCCGAGGGCAGCGAGGCACGCTCGATCGGCCACCGCGCGCTCGCAGTCAACTTGAGCGATATGGCTGCAATGGGCGCGACGCCGAAGTGGGCGACACTGGCGTTGACGCTGCCGGAAGCCGACGCCTCCTGGTTGACCGGATTCTCGGCGGGACTGCTGAATCTCGCCGATGCCCATGGCGTGACGCTGGTCGGCGGCGATACGACTCGCGGTCCGCTCACCGTGAGCGTGCAGATCTTAGGATACGTTCCCAAAGGCGCGGCGCTGCGCCGCGGCGGCGCCCGGGCAGGCGACTTGTTGGCGGTGAGCGGGACCTTGGGAGACGCCGGCGCCGGACTCGCGCTGCGCAACGCAACCGCCAAGTCCGAAAGCCGCCATGCCGCGGAGCTCATCCGGCGTTTCGACTACCCGACACCCCGCGTTCAGCTCGGCATTGCTGCGCGCGGCATCGCCACGGCGGCGATGGACCTGTCCGACGGTCTGATCGGGGACTTGCCGAAACTCGCGCAAGCGAGCGGCGTTGCTGCGCACGTGGCGGTCGAAAGATTGCCGCTATCGCAGGCGCTGCGAGGAGGCCGCGAGCGCCGAGCAGGCGCGCGAGTGGGCCTTGAGCGCGGGCGATGACTACGAGTTGCTGTTCGCCGTGCCGCCGCAGCGAGCTGCCGCCCTGCAGTCGGCGGCGGCGCAATTGAACTTAACGTTGACCATTATCGGCGAACTGCATTCCGGTGGGGGCGTGACGTGGTCATTAAATGGCGGTGATTTCACGCCGAGCGCCTCAGGTTATGACCACTTTGGCCGAGCCTCGACCCGTATCACAGTTTAGGCGCAGCCGGCCCAGTATCCTCGCCTTATCGAAGTCGAATGACGTCCCGCGCGCACGGTTACCCTTGACCACAACTCGCACCAATAGTCTCGCGAAAGCCCCGACCGGCCGCGGATCGCTACCCGAGAAAATCGGCAAGTATGTGATCATCAATGAGGTTGGGCGCGGCAGCACCGGCGTCGTTTATCTGTCGCATGATCCTTACTACGGCCGCGACGTCGCCATCAAAGTCTACAATGTCGATGCCAGCGGCGATGAGAATCGCAAACGCATCGCGCGCAAAATGTTTCTCTCCGAAGCCCACATGGTCGGGATGCTGCAGCACCCGAACATCCTGCCGATCTACGATGCCGGCGAAGAGAACGGCCATTGCTATATCGTGACCGAACATGTGCATGGTGCGCGCACGCTTGCAGCGTACTGCCGCCCGGACAATCTGCTGCGCATCGACGATGTCGTCGAGCTCATCTACAAGGCGGCACGCGCACTGCACTACGCGCATAGCCGCGGCGTCATCCACCGTGACATCAAACCCAGCAACATCATGCTCACACTCGACAGCGATGTGCGCATCATCGATTTCGGCATTGCGCTGGTGGCCGATTCGGAGATTTCGCGGATCGAGGGCATTGCCGGCAGCCCGTCGTACATGTCGCCGGAGCAGGTTCAGTCGATTGAGTTGACCAACCGCTCCGATCTTTATTCGCTGGGCGCGGTGATGTACGAGCTGCTGACCGGAACCCGGCCCTTCCGCGCCGGCAATCTGCAGAAGCTTCTGCACCAGATCGTATTTGCGACACCGCCGCCGATTCACACCCTGCGGCCGGAGATTCCCGAGGAACTCGAAAACGTCACCGCGATGGCGCTGCAAAAGGATCCGGAAAAGCGCTACAAGACCGGCCTCGATTTCGCGGCTGAGTTGACCAGGGTGCACCAGAAATTGCGCGCCCAGTACAACCGCATCGACCAGCAGGAGCAGTTCAGCCTGCTGCGCAAACTGAAGTTCTTCCACGAATTTTCGCATGGCGAGATTTGGGAAGTGCTGCGCGCCAGCAGCTGGCAGGATTACGCGGATGCGGAGGAGATCGTCAAGGAAGGCGAGATGGATGACCGCTTCTACATCATCGTGCAGGGCCGGGTCGGCGTGCAGCGGCTGGGCAAGGCGCTGGGTTATTTGGACAGCGGCGATTGCTTTGGCGAGACCAGTTATGTGCGCGGGGCAAAAAGGACCGCCACGATCATCGCGGCGAGTGCGGTCACTGTCATGAAGGTCAGTTCGACGTTGCTGGAGCAG
The DNA here is from genome assembly GCA_963831765.1 of uncultured Gammaproteobacteria bacterium. Classification (GTDB taxonomy): domain Bacteria; phylum Pseudomonadota; class Gammaproteobacteria; order Steroidobacterales; family Steroidobacteraceae; genus Bog-1198. The sequence goes on along the minus strand of CAWHRH010000003.1, from coordinate 1,187,284 downwards.
GTGTCGACCGAGTGCCAGCTGCGATTCAATCAAGTCTTCCTGCGCAGCATGATCGGGCGCCTGCAAAGCGCGGAGCGGGGCGGTTCCTAGGCGGCGTTGTCCTTGTCGTGCTCGATCATCGCGTAGGCCGAATGATTGTGTATCGACTCGAAATTCTCCGATTCGACGACATATGCGCGAACGCGCTTTTCCTTGTTGAGCGCCATCGCAACATCCCGCACCGTATCCTCGACGAACTTCGGATTATCGTAAGCGCGCTCGGTGACGAATTTTTCGTCGGGCCGCTTCAGGATTCCGTAGACCTCGCATGAGGCCTCGCGCTCCGCGAGATCAATCAACTCCTCGAGCCACATGTGCTCGGCCAGTCTGGCTTTCAGCGTGATGTGCGAGCGCTGGTTGTGCGCGCCGTAGTCTGAAATCTCCTTCGAACAAGGGCATAGACTGGTCGTGGGCACCACCACTTTGAGCCAGACCTCGGTTTGTCCATTGTGATGCTCTCCGGAAATGGTCGCCTGGTAGTTCATCAGGCTTTCCACGCCCGATACCGGCGCCTTCTTCATGACGAAGTAGGGAAAGGTCATTTCGATGTGGCCCGAGGTGGCGGCCAGGTGCTCTGTCATTTCCTGAAGCATTGCGCCGAATGACTCGACGGAAATTTCGCGCTCGTGCCGGTGCAGAATTTCGACGAAGCGCGACATATGCGTGCCTTTGAAATTATGCGGCAGGTTCACGTACATATTGAAATTGGCCACCGTGTGCTGCTCGCCGCGCGATCGGTCCTTAACCTTCACCGGATGGTAGATATCCTTGATACCGACCTTGTTGATGGGTATCTGGCGGGTATCGGCGTGGCCCTGCACGTCCTCCACGGTTTCTGCACTCGGATTTTTGGCGGAGACAGCGACGTTCATATGCGATTCCTTGAAGCGATCGGACCATAGCTGGTGCCGAAATCGCCAATCTCAAGAATATTAGACCATTCGACCGTTGTTGGCTGAGGAGCGTCGTGCAATCGCCGACCGACAGGCGGAATTGGCCCGCAGGGGCGTGATTTTCCGCGATTTTCGGCCCTGGGGCCTTGAATTCTAAGCTCGGCGCTCGATCACGTAGGAGGCCAGCCAGGCCAGTACGCCGGCTGATTCGCCCAGGAGCGCGAGCCTTCCGCAGGCGCGCTCCTTCAGTTCCCGGGCGCGGACCTTGGCGGTCTCCAACCCGAGCACGCTGGGGTAGGTTGGCTTGGCGCGAGCGGCGTCGGCGCCGCTGGTTTTGCCGATCTCTTCCGTATTCCCCTCGACGTCGAGAATGTCGTCCTGGATTTGAAACGCAAGCCCGATGTCCTGCGAGTATCCATCCAGCGCATCCCACGCAGCATTGCTGGGATGAGGCGAGCAGGCAGCAGCCATGAGCACGCTCGCGCGGATCAGCGCGCCGGTCTTCAGCCGGTGCATGGCCTCGAGCTCCAGCGAGTTCAAGCTGCGTCCGACCGCTGCCAGATCGATTGCCTGGCCGCCCGCCATACCCGCCGTGCCGCTGGCATCGGCCAGGATCTGGATCATTCGCAGCCGGGCTTCCGCTGTCGTTGCGGGCGCGCGATCACGCGCGAGCAGCGAGAACGCCAGCACTTGCAGCGCATCGCCGGCCAGGATGGCGGTCGCTTCGTCGAAGGCGCGATGGGTTGTCGGCTGTCCGCGGCGCAGATCATCGTTATCCATCGCGGGCAGATCGTCATGGACCAGCGAGTAGGAATGTATGAGTTCCACTGCGGCGGCCGGTGCGTCCAACGACTCGATGGGAACTTGCAGCGCTTCCCCGGTGCAATAGACCAACAATGGACGCAAGCGCTTGCCGCCGCCCAAAACCGCATAGCGCTGCGCCGCGTGCAAGCGTTGCGGCACCAAATCGGCGCCGGGCAGCACGCGGTCAAGGACGCCATGTACGCGCGCTTGATAGCCGCGCATTCGCGCCTCCGTCGCGTCCACCTTCATCGTTCAGCCGATTTTGGATTCGTCGGGCATGAAGTCTTCCACCGAAGGTTCTCCGGCCTTCTTGAGCAAAATCTCGACTTTTTGTTCAGCTTCCTTCAGTGCGCTTTGGCAGGCCCGCGTCAGCATCACCCCGCGCTCAAAGGCCGCCAGGGACTCCTCCAGCGGCAAATCGCCGTGTTCCAGGCGCTCGACCAGTTCTTCCAGGTCGCGCATGGCGGTCTCAAAGTCGGGAACGGGTTGTTTTGCGCTTTTCGGTGCGGACATGACCTTTGGAACGGTACACATGCGCTACTCCGGGGTCAAACGCGCCCGCCGGCGCAGGACTGACCCAGGAACATTGTCAGGCCGTGATACGTATCACAACCACGGGGGACGCGGTGCGCCTTGTTTTGGGTAACATTGCCATTGGGAAGCTTTATGCCAATTTCAATCAAATCAATCGTTGCCGGCGGGTGCCTGACAGCCATGGTATTGGCGGCGGCTGCCTGCAGTCCGCGGCGCATTCCGCCGATGACCGTGTCCGATATGATGGAAGATCGGGTCGCACTGGACGGCGTGCTTTTGAAGTGCAACAAAGATCCCGCCAAGTCCCGGTCGGATACGGACTGCCAGAATGCCCGCATTGCCGTCGAGCGTCTCGCAAGCAAGCAAGTCAACCCGGATCAGGAGGCCAAGCGCCAGGAAGAATTCGAGCGCAGTCGCGAGCAACTGCGAATGATCGAAGACAAGAGGCGTGCGGAAGAAGCGGCCAAGAAGCCCAAGGTGGACGTGTATAACCTGCCGGTCGTGCCGGTTGAAGCTACGCCGCCTGCGACTGGTTCAAAAGACTCCCAATCGCCCATCGTCGGGCAAACCAAGCCATAAGAGCCTGACCGGCTCCTAGGCCCACACGATCGGTCCGGCCGCGGCGTACCAGGAGCCGATTGCCGGCGCGGCCATCGCCTCGAGACGACTGCGTTTGATTTTCATGGTCGGCGTGAGGCAGCCATTTTCTATCGTCCAGGGTTCGTTGCTGATCACCAAGCGCGCAAGGCGTTCGTGGCTTACCAGTGAGTCGTTGGTCACTCGCAGCAGCTCCGCCAAATCGGCCTCGACCTGGCGGCGCGTCGCCGGCTCGGACAGGCGAGGTCTGAGATACTCGTTGAGCATCAGCATCGCGTAGGGCGCGGGCTGGCCAACCCCGGATACCATCGACTGTTCGATCATCGGATGGGCATTGAGGCGGTTCTCGATCGGCGCCGGCGCCACGTATTTGCCTTTGGCGGTCTTGAACAACTCTTTTTTGCGGCCGGTGATTCGCAGCTGCCCGTCGGGCCGCTGCTCACCCAAATCGCCCGTTCGAAAGAAACCGTCTTCGGTGAAGCACTGCGCATTGAGATCCGGGCGCTTGTAGTAACCCACCAGTGCGCCCGGCGACTTGATCAATATCTCACCGTCTTCGTCCAGACGTACCTGCACTCCCGGGGACGGCACCCCCACATAGCCCGGTTCACAAAACTTCGCCGTCGTGCGATGCGAGTAGGCAAAGTCTTCAGTCATTCCATAGCCTTCGACCAGGTTCAGTCCCAGGCGCCGATACCAGGAGAGCAATTCAACCGGAATAGGTGCAGAACCGCTGACGGCAAGGCGCACCTCGTCCAGGCCCAATCCCGCCAGCACCTTGCGTCCGACCGCCGGGGCGGTGGCCGGATTGTCGAGCAGGGCATCCAACTGCGCCCCTGGCATGCCGGCGAGCACACCCTGCTGAAATTTCAGCCACAGGCGAGGCACCGACACGAACACAGTGGGGCGGGCGCGCTTCAGATCCTCCGCAAAGGTGGCCAGCGAGTCGGCGAAGAAGATATGGCCTTCGCCGGAGAACAGAATCGGACATTCAATGGCACCGCGCTCGTAAGCATGCGCCAGAGGTAGATAGGAGAGGACGCGGCGCGCCGTGCCTTCGGGCAACTGCACGTCCAGGTCCGTCAGCCCCGCTTCGACGCGCCGCGAGATGCTGCCAAAGGTCTGCATGACACCCTTCGGCTGCCCGGTGGAGCCTGAGGTATAGAGCAGCATCGCCAATTCGTGTTCGGCGCGAATGGGGCGGCCGGAGAGGGGCGCGGTGCGCGCCACGATGTCATGCCAGCCGGCGCAGCCCTCCGCCGCGCAAGCATCGGGCGCCAGCGGCAGTGCAATGCAGGGCAATCCGGCCGGCACGCCGCTGCGTTGCTGCGCCCAATTATCCAGCCGGCCGATGAACAGCAGACTGGCTTCGCAGTGCTCCAGCACATAACGCACGTTTTCGGCCGATTCCGTGGGGAAAATGGCGACGGTGGCGCCGCCGGCCATCCAGATCGCGATCTCCGCAATGATGAAATGCGCGCTATTTTTGGCGAGCATGGCGACGCGGGCACCCGGCTGTAAGCCCTGCTCGCGTAAGTAAGCGGCCATGCGCCGCGCCTCGCCGACCGCCTGGCCCCAGGTAATGTCCACAAGCTGCCCACCGCGGACGGGTTGAGTCATGAACACCAGGTCGCGTTGCGCTGCTTCGTGCTCGTAAATGCGATCCAGTATGAGTGGATTCGTGTTCACTCGAGCGCCTTGGCGATTTAATTACTTCTGAGGCGCAGTCTGCTTCTGCCCAACAGCCTTGATTGCATCGTCGCGTTCGTGCTTTTTCTCCAGGAGAAGCCGGTAGGCAATGTAGTACTTGAATATGTTGCTGACATAGGTAACCGTCTCGCGGCCGATTTTCTCGGAGACCACGACCTCGACATTACCGAACCAGAGATTGGGATCAAGGCCGCGCTTCCCGGCCAGCGTACGCAGCGACAGTATTCTATTCGGCCCGGCGTTGTAGGCGGCAAACGAAAACAACGCCTTGTTCAAATCGTCCATCGGGAAGTCGGCAAAGTACTTATCGCGCAGGGATGCGATGTACTTGATTCCGGCGTGCACATTTGGCTCCAGGTTGGCGACATCGCCCACAGCCATTTGCTTGCCGGTGGCAGGCATCAACTGCATCACGCCGACGGCGCCGACCGGGCTCTTGACGTGCTGGTCGAGGCGGGATTCCTGATATCCCTGCGCGATCATCAAGAGAGCGTCGAAGCTATATTTGTCGCCGTACTTGCGAAACAGATCGACGGTGGTATTGAACTTCTGCAACTCCGCGGCAGAGGTTGAGTTCTTGACATACTTCGTGCTCTTGAAATACTTGCGCAGGATTTCTGCGCGAGTGGGATCGCTTTTCCCGTGGCGCTTGACGAAGGCGTTGATTTGCTCCATGAGCAGAGGACTGTGCTCGCGAATCATCCATGCGTAAGAGCCGCCGGAGTTCAGGACCAGGTCCGGGTGCGGCGTGATCTTCGGCAAGACCTGTGTCCATAGCGGCGTAATCGCGTCATCCACCACCACGAACTGGACCAATCCCGCGTTGAGCATTTGCAGGAGATCCTCATCCTCCATGCTCTCCGGCGCGAGGTTGAGTTTCACCGGAGCCTTGCCGGCCTTCTGAAAGCCCGCATTGAGCGCCTGCAGATGTTCATAGAAGCTGCTCGATGCGCGCACGAAGACTTCCTTTCCGGACAGGTCGTCGAGGCTGGTGACGGCCGGAGAGGCGGGTCCGCTGACGACGATTTCGTTCACGTTCTTGTAGAGCGGGTCGGAGAAGTCGATCAATTTTTCCCGCGACGCCGTAATGGTGAGGCCGGCGGCTGCGATATCTCCCTGCCCGTCGAGCAGTTTCGGAATGATCTGGTCGCGCCGCACCGGAACGAAGACGATGTGGACGGGGAGTTTCCTGGTTTTCAATGCCGTATTGAGCTCTTTCTCGAATAGCGTGAGCGCTTCATAGCTGAGGCCCCGCGGCGTCCCCTTGTCGACGAAGTAGTAGGTGGGGCTGTAGACGACCAGCGCGCGAATGGCGCGCTTTTTCACCATGCCGTCCAAATCGCCGGTCCATTTTTGCGCAACCGCGTCGTCGAACCACTCGGGAGTATGCTTGTCGGAGTGTACCGGCGGCGGCTGCGGCGGGGGTGGCGCGGGCGTTGCGGCGGCATATGCCGCAGGGGCGGCTGCAGCGCAGATCAGCCAAGCGCACAGATACAGAGCCGTGTTTCTCATGGTCCCCGCCATTGGCTGCTCCCCGTCATTTCGTGGTTCCCGCCATTTGCGCGCCAATGGGCGCGAATGTCAATCCGCCACGACATTTGGCTGCGTTTTCGAGGTCATTCGCCGGTCACGCAGAACGGCGCGGCAAAGAGAAAAAAATGCCGGCCAGGTTGCGTATGTCATTGACTAATCTCCCGTTGACGCGAAACAATTGGAGATCGCGGCGGATGACATTGTAATTCAGACATCACGCGCCTGAACGACTCGAATACCAAGGTATTTTTTGGGGACCCACCATGAGACTGTCGACCGCCGCCGCGCGCGCAGGGCGCAATTGTTTCGTAGCCGTGTGGCTGTTGTGCCTGGCCGGCAGCGCGCTCGCTGCCCAGCCCATCACTCGCGAGCTGCCGCCGGGACTGCAGATCCCCGCGGCGGCACAGCCCGGGCCGAACTTCGATGTGGACACGGCGACGCACGCGTACCTCGACCTGCTGTCGCCGGAGCAGCGCAAATTGTCGAACAGCTACTTCGAAGGGGGTTACTGGCTGCAATTGTGGGAGCTTCTATGGAACGTGGGCGCATGCGTGCTGCTGCTCGTCACCGGCGCTTCGAGCTGGATGAGCCGGGCGTCGCAGCGCGTTAGCCGCCGCAAATGGATCAGCACGCCGATCTACGTCTTGCAGTTTGTCATCGCGCTATATGTCCTCGATCTGCCGCTGTCGATATACACCGACTTTCTGCGCGAGCACCAGTATGGATTGACGGAGCAGTCCTTTGGCGGGTGGATGCGCGATCAGATGGTTATTTTGATGGCCAATGCGGTGGTATTCGCAGTGGCGCTGACAGCCATTTACGCGGCGGTGCGCCGCACCGGGGCCCGCTGGTGGGTGTGGGCCGCGGGCTTGAGCTTCGTGGTCCTGATGACGACGCAGCTGATCGCGCCGGTGTATCTCGAGCCGCTGTTGAATGACTACAAGCCTCTGCCCGAGGGTCCGGTGAGGGAAGCCGTGCTGTCGTTGGCGAGGGCAAATCAGGTGCCCACCAACCATGTGGAATGGTTCGATGCCTCCAAGCAGACCACGCGGGTCAGCGCCAATGTCGCGGGGCTGCTTGGCACGACACGCATAGCGCTCAACGACAATCTGCTCAATAAGACGTCCTTGCCGGAGATCAAGGCAGTACTCGGCCATGAAATGGGGCACTACGTGCTCAATCACGAATGGAAGGGGTCGATCTTCCTGTCAATGGTCATCGGTCTGGCAATGGCGCTGCTCGCGGTCACCTTCGACCACGCGCTGAAGCGATGGGGCGGGCGTCTAAAACTGGCGGACCGCGCCGACCCCGCCGCACTGCCCCTCGCGGTGCTGTTGTTCTCATTGATACTGTTTCTGCTGACTCCCCTGCAGAATCTGATTACGCGCAGCTACGAAGGCGAAGCCGACGCATTCGGATTGAACGCCTCACGGGAACCCTATGGCTGGGCCATGTCGGCGATGCGGCTCTCCACCTATCGCAAGCTCGAGCCGGGTAAATTGGAAGAATTTCTATTCTACGATCATCCGAGCGGCTACGAGCGCGTGCATGCGGCGATGATTTGGTTGAAGGAAAACCCACCGCCGGCGCGCGCGGCGAACTAAGGCATTACAGCTGTGGCAAATTTCCCCGGGGTTATCATGAGTCGACATAAATTCGGTGCCTGCCTCATGACGGCCGCCGCATTGATATCAACCGCGTTTGCGGTTGCCGCACCGGCGCCGGCTGCGCCGGACAAGAAAGCCGATGGCGAGTCGGAGAAATCGGAAGGCGGCAAGTTCGAGCCGTTCAAGCCCGAGGCAGTGACCAGCACCGGTTCGGTGACCATCGGCGGGTCGGCCATCTCGTACCAGGCGGTCGCCGGCACCTTGGTCGTGCATCCGAAGGATTGGGACGACGTTCCGCGCGATCCGAAGGCGGCGAACTCCGGGGCGGGCGAGGAGGGCGCGAGACAAGAATCCGAACGCCGTTGCCTCGATGTTCTATGTCGCCTATTTCAAAAGCGGCGCCGGTTCCCGGCCTGTCACCTTCATCTACAACGGTGGGCCCGGCTCGGCCAGCTTTTGGCTGCACATGGGGGCTTTTGGTCCGCGCCGTATCGTCACGGCCACGGATGGACACACGCCGGCGGCGCCTTATTCCCTCGTCAACAATGCGTCGAGTCTGCTCGATGCAACCGACCTCGTGTTCATCGACGCTCCGGGAACCGGATTCAGCCGCATCGCGGGCAAGGACAAGGAAAAGGCGTTCTTCGGCGTCGATCAAGATGCCTATGCCTTCGCTGAATTCATTTCCCAATTTCTGTCGAAGTATGGCCGCTGGAATTCACCCAAGTACTTGTTCGGCGAGAGCTACGGAACGCCGCGCTCGGCAGTGCTGATCAACCAGCTCCAGGCTGAGCGCTCGATCGATTTCAACGGGGTGATGCTGCTGTCGCAGATATCTGAATTTCGATCTGAGCCCCGACCGCCCGACCGGCAATCCCGGCATCGATCTTCCCTACCAGACCGTGCTGCCCACCTATGCGGCAACGGCCTGGTATCACAAGAAATTGTCCGGCGAGCATCCGGATCTCGAGGCGCTGCTCGCCGAAGTCGAGCAGTTCGCCATGGGCGACTATGCCCGGGCGCTTGCCGCGGGCTCGGACTTGAGCGCCACGGACCGCAGTGCGATTGCCGAGAAGCTGCACCAGTACACGGGTCTTTCCGTCGAATACATTCTCAGGGCGGATCTGCGCATCGACGGCGGGGAGTTTCGCCAAACATTGCAGGGCGATGCTGGCCTGGCCACCGGACGGCTCGACACCCGCTTTTCCGGACCCGACCTCGATCCCCTGGCTCAGCGTGCTGACTATGATCCGCAATCCACGTGCGCTGAGTTCGGCCTACGTATCCGCGTTCAACGAATACGTGCGCAAGGATCTGCGCTACGGCGAGGGCAAGACCTTCAAACAGCAGCATTGCGGACCTTCGGAACCTGGAACTTCCAGCACCAACAGCCCGGGCAACAGCAGGCCGGAACCTCACGCCAGGGCTCCAATGTCATGCCGGACCTGGCGAACGCGATGAAGATCAATCCCAATCTGAAGGTTCAGTTGAACGCGCGGCTATTTCGATCTCGCCACACCGTTCTACCAGGGCGTCTACGAGATGCATCACCTGCCCATGCCGGCAAACCTGCAAGCGAATATCGAATACAAGTTCTACGACTCGGGCCACATGGTCTATGCCAAAGATTCATCGCTCAAGTCGCTGCACGACAACGTCGCCGGGTTCATTCGTCGAACCAGCAATAACTAACCTGCCGGGGCTGCGTCCTTGAGATAAATGGCGAGCCACTTATGCACTTCTTCGTAGAAGTGGCGGCTATCCTCGGGTTTCGTGATCCAATGCCAGGCGTCCGGCCACACCAGCAGACGGCTCGGTACATGCATGCGCTGCAAGGTGCTCCAATTCTCCAACGTATTGTTGATCGGCACGCGAAAATCGCGCTCACCGATGCTGAGCAGCATCGGAGTCTTCCAGTTCGCTGCATAGGTGATGGGGCTCTGATCGCGCCAAACCGGGTTGCCCTCCCACGGCGGCCCGCCATTGGTCACCTCGCGGCCGTAGATGCCGTCGCTGGTTCCCCATTGGCTGGTGAGATCAACTTCGCCTGCGTGGCTGACGATGCATTTGTAGCGCGTAGTGGTCGCTTCGATCCAGTTCGCCAAATGTCCGCCGTAGCTGGCGCCCGCGGCGCACACCCTTGACCCATCGATGAAGGCATAGCGCTTGATGGCTTCGTCAACGGCCTGATTGATCTCCTCGCCGGGCGTTCTCAGCGGGTCGAGCTTGATGGCTTGCGCAAATTTTTCGCCGAACCCGGTCGACCCGGTGTAATCGGTCATCAAAATCACGTAGCCAGGGGCTGCCAGCAGGTGGTAATTCCAGCGCAGTCCGATCTGATCCGGGTTGTTGCTGGCCGCACCGCCGTGGATCAAGACGAGCATGCGGGTATTTCTTCGCGGCGTCGAATGCCGGCGGCAGAACAATCATGTTGTGGATGTTGCGGCCCTTGGCGCTGACGAAGTAGAAGTGTTGCGGTGGCCGCCAATCGATGGCCGCGGCTGCCGCGGTATTGACGTGGGTGAGATTGACATGGGATCTGCGCGGCAGGATCAATTCGAACGATCTCGGCCGGCGCGACGGAACTGCCGTAGCTGGCAATCAACAGCAGCTTTGCGGCTTTCTCGGGAATCTGCAACGAGGTATAGCCACCGGTAGGCGGCTCGATCAGCATCTCGGGATTGCCGCCATCCGACGAAACGCGATAAAGATCTTCCTTGGCGCCGTCCGGGACCAACAAATAAACCATCCTGCCGTCGGGTGTCAGCGCATAACGCGCCGTTTCTCGATCGAAGTCGCGTGTCACCAGCAATGGCTCGCCGACCGCGGGCCACGCGATCTTGTAAAGACGCGGCAGGTGATAGACCTCGGTGTCCTGCGGTTCATACTTGAAGTAGAGCGCCTTTCCGTCCGCACTGAATGATGCTTCCTGGTACCCGCCTGCAGCAGGTGTGACAACTTTCGGTTCATTGCCTCCCGCAGCCATGCGATAGAGGTGATAGCCCACGTGCGCAAAGGCCGCGTTCCAGTGTTCCGTGGTCGCGGTGAACACGATCTCGCGGCCGTCCGGGCTCCATGCCGGGTTCAGGGTGACGCTGTTCTCGGTCTCCGCGCCGGAGAATCCCGAGGTACGCGCCAGCGCGGTGCCCGAGAGAATGTCCTGGGCTTGTGAGCCGGGCTCAATCGACTGCACCATGATGGTCGGCTGGCGGTCGTCCAACCATTGATTCCAGAATCGGACCGGAAAATGTTCGTACTCGCGCACGTTATATTTGCGCGCTTTGCGTTCCGCCGCGATCTTCTTGTTGGCTTCATCGTCCACGGCATTGGGGTACACGATGGACTCGAACAGCATTGCCTTGCCGTCCGGCCGCCACTGCGGGTTGGTGGCGCCCGTGGAAATGTTGGTGAGCCGACGCGCCTCTCCGCCCTCCGCAAGATTGAGGATGTAGATCTGCTCGACGTCGTCGGATTCGCGCTTCGTGGCGAATGCGATGCTGCCGCTGTCAGCCGACCAGGCCACGTTGTTCTCGGGGGCCTTGGTATTGGTGATGCGGCGCGGCGGCTTCGAGCCGTCGACCGGCACCAACCATAGGTCGCTCACGGCTTTGTCGGTTTCATAAGAGGGCTCCAGGACGGAGTACACCACCCATTTGCCATCGGGGCTGGCGAGCGGCGTGCCGACACGCTTCATCATCCAAAGGGCCTCATGCGTGATCGGCTTGGCGGACGAATTCACCTGCGCTGCCGCTGCCAATGGAGCCAAGAGCCACGCAACGATCAGGACCGCGAACACACCGGTCCATTTGGACGCCGATCCCATCGAGGACATTAATTTCATATGTGTTTTCCCAATCACATCGTTTTTCCAACCAGCAACACATTTGCGAAGCGTGTGCCCCGGCTCATGGGTCTGGACTGCACCTCAAACCCGCAATCCTGCAACAGCCGGCGCCATTGCGCGAGGCTGCGGCAGTACGTCCTGCCAAGCGAATGACCGCGCAACAACATCACGATCTTGTCGACCCACTGGCTATAGCGGAAGCGCAGGCCACCATCGGCGTCGCCGACACGCAGCAGCAGCAACCCGGCCGCCGGCAATGTGGCGCGCACGCGCTTCAGCACCTGAAGCTGCTCCTCGTCGGTCATGTAATGCAGGACGTCCAGAATGACCACGGCATCGGCGGTGCCGAGCTCAGCGGTTCGGATGTCGCCCTGGGATATTTCGCAATGCGGCCCCAGGGCAACGCGTGCACGCTGCACATCGCGAGCCATCAATTCTATTCCGCGAATCCTCGAACTCGGCGGCGGCGGCCAGCCTTGCGGCCAGTTGCCGTCATCGTGGTTGGCCGCGGCAGCCTGAAGCCAGGCCGTCAACAGTCCCTGGCCGCAGCCCAGGTCCAGAATGTGCATGCGATCGCGCAGCAATCCCAGCTCGAGCAAGGCGCGAAACACGGGATCCGCCTGCAACTTGCCGCGCGCGAAATAATATGCAAATCGGCCGGCCCCACGATACGGAGCGCTCGCCCGATCGATCAACATCGCCTGCGGGTGCATTACCCTCTCAGGCCAACGGCAGATGATGGGGCCGCACCAGCATGTGCCAATCCTGATGTTCCTCCAAGACCAGCTCGATCGCTGCCTGTATGCACTGCTTGATCACCGCGGCGCCGGCTGGCGGGTCGTGCTGCTCGAATGCGGTGCGAATACGCACCACGGCGGTTTGCAGGTCCACTGCAAGACGCTCCGAAGTCGCGCTCAAGCGATAGGCCTCGGATTGCGCCAAGGCGCCGTGCAGGGATGCCCCCAGCGCCGGGAAGAAGGTCGTGATCACCGAAATCCACACGGTGTGCATTGCCAGATGCATCAGCGCCCCGATGGCGGTCAGTCCGAACAATCCGATGTTCACGGAGTGGACACGATGCAGCAGCGCGTGCTGTCTGATCGCAACCCGATGATGATAATGCGTTTGCCCGTCGAGAATGTTCACGGTCCATAGCGCGTAACTCGATATGAATACCGGATCCGACCAGGCGTCCGCGAGCAGCTGGCGCGCCAAGGGCTCATTGTTCATGCAGATGGTCGCAAGCTCATCGTTGCCGGCGGGATGCTGATCCGGCTCGAATACCTGGGTATACCAATTCTCGAGCGATCCGTTGCGGGTGAAGTCGAGCAGAGGTGCAACCAGCGGGAGGTACCAGATCATTTCGGCCGCGGTCCGCGCGCGCAGCCATTGGCCCTGCCAATCGCGCCGATGCCCCATCCAATAAATCGCACTGACCGCGCCGATGACAATGACCTCGGCGACGGGCCACAGACCGACATAGGGATGGAGCAGTCGACGCCGGTCATCCCAGCCCAGCGCGAGCGGCAGCACCGCGAACAGCACCGCAAGCGCACTCAACAGATAAATGGCCCAGAAACCGCTGCGATAGCGGTGTCCGAAGTGCACCGCGCGTTCGTCGAACATTTTATGCGAAGCAGCGAGCGACTCGATGAGCGGCAGCAGCCGTCCGGGCGGATTTGAAGCCGGCGGCGGCGATGGATAGTTCAAACGCGCCCCGATCAGTAGTACGCGTTGAATTGTCTGATGCAGTGCCATGGGAACTAGCCCAGGATTTCATATGTGGTTGCGAAAATTCCCTCGGAGACGATCCCCAGGCTACCGTCGCCATAGTCGACCAGCCAATCGCCTGGGTGACCGTGCAGTTCCGATACTCCGTCCGCAAGCGCCACATCGAACGGTTCCTGCATTTGCACGGCCAGGATACGGTTCGGCAGGCTCATGTAGCGACCTGAATGTCCGGCCGACGTCGGCGCCACCGCCCGGTACTTCCTCGCAAACTTTGCCTGTGAGACGCGCCAATGTTGGCCGCCATTGCCGGTGAGAATGGCATCCCCCGGGTGCGCATGCACAAAGCCCTCCGGCGTGCGCACGATGCAGGCATCCTCGGTGAATCTAACATCCACTTCTCGTTCGAGCTTTCGTGCCTCGACATGCCGCGGGTTGGCGGCAACCGTGTCGGAGAATCCCTGCTGTCCGCTGCAGCGAAACAAGGGCCGGCGTTGCGAATTCACGTGGGTGCACCCCAACTCACTTCAGTTCTTGCTGATTTCAATTGACCAGTCCGGCCCGGATTCGATTTTGTGGCTCGCGGCGTAGCTCTGCTGATTGAGAGCAACGGCGAGATTCAGCAGGCTGTTGACGTACACCAAGGGCTGTCCGACCCGCACTTCGCCGAAGGTGCGCTGGTACGGAGCCAGAGTTTCATCGACCAATTTGTCCTTGTGGAAAATCCGTACGTGCAGCGGCGTACCCAGAGCGACGTGCAGCTCGTCGAACAGGGGCTTGGGGATATTGGTCCAGACATTGCCGAACTGCACATCCAGCACTGGAATGATGCCTTGTACTTTGCTTCCGACGCGCTGTGGCTGGCGATATTCGAGCCGGATCAACGTCTGTGCCTGCAACGACGGACCGACCTGCTCGAAATTTATCACGCCGGCCGCGAGCCGTGCGCCGGTGTAGGCAAATACGTCGCGGCCGTGAAATGTGTGGGAGTCGTTCGAGCCCGGTCGGCGATTCACCCGCTCATCGATTTGCCGCAGGCCTTCGATGCCGTCGCGCTCTGCGACCAGTGACAACAGGCCGTTATTCGGGCCGACGAAGTAGTGGCCGGTGCGCGTCTTCAACACCACCGACAGGCGTTCGGTCCCCACGCCAGGATCGACGACCGCGACAAAGACCGTGCCCTGCGGCCAGAACTGTTCGGTTTGGAAGAGCCGGTACGCGCCCTCGAAAATGCTGGGATTTTCGTGACTCAAATCCGAAATCAACAGGTCTTCGGAAACGCCATAGGCGACCCCCTTCATGGCGGATACTGCGCCGTCCTGCGTTCCAAAGTCCGTCAACAACACCAGCGGGGTGCGTGCGGCCGCCAGGGTCGAAAAAAACGCGAGGCAGGCGAGCGGCAATACTCGGGCGAACCGCGGGTTTGCGCGGCCGGGGACACGCCTAAAAATCACTTTTTCTGATCTTCCAAAGGATAGGTGCGCGCCGGTTGCGCGGTGGCGGGAGCCTGCGCGGCCGCGGCTGCCGGCGCATCCGCTTGCGGTGCCGGTGAAGTCCGCACGGTTGTTCCTGTGGATTGCGCCAATTGATCGAGAAACCGTTGCGCCGTTTCGGGCGGCGCCGGCGCCTGGCCGGAAAAGATCTCGGAAGCGGTGACGCCGGGCTTGTGATACAGGGAGGCATTCGCCGATTTATCGATCGAAATGACGCTTCCATCCACCGCGATGCCGCCGAATAATCCCCGCGTGCGCGCGTAGGAATAAATCTCCGCGTTGAAGGTCATATCGGTCGCGGCTGAGCCCTGTCGTCCGACAGGCCCGGCCGCAACCGAAGCGTCGGCACCCAGGGTCAGCTTCCCGCCGGCAATGCCTTCAACGCCGCTTTTTGTCGTGAATACCAGAATGATGTCGGAGGATTCCGCGCCGGCTTGAAAACCCCAGCTACCGCCGGTCAATGAAATGAACACGGGATTGCTCCAGGGAGCCGTCAGCTTGTCCCTGATGGTCAGGACGCCATTACCGTGGCGGCCTCCGAAGATGAACGCCACTTGCGTGACGTCCGGTATCACGGCAATGCCATATGCATGAGCCAGCAGGGTGTCCGGCAGGCGCACGTCCGGCATGGCCTTGACCTCTTGCAACACCTCGGTCGCTGTGAGCAGACGGCCCTCTTCGCGCGCACTGGCCTGCGCGATATCTGCGATTGTCGCGGCACAAAGCGCCGCCAGCAGCGCGATACCCGCCGATTTCATTCTGTTGGGCATGAGCGGTCCTCCAAATTGGAGGTAGTTTACCGCAACGGCGCGGCGCCGGCTCCGGCAATCGGGAGAACCCGGTTCGCGTCGTTCTCGCGATGATGCGCGCGGTAGTAGGAAGCGAGCCGCGATGTTGCCAGCATGGCCTCGGGATGACTCGAACCCAAGGTGCTCACCAGTGCTTTTTGCGCCGACACCAGTATCGGCTCGCCTGCGGCGGCATTATTTTCTTCAATCAACAGCCATCCCAGGCTCGCTTCGGTGCGAGCGGTGCGCCAGTTGGCGGATCCTGCCAGGGCGACATCAATATCCAGTGCGGCGCGCAACTCGATTTCGGCGGCCGCGAATTGTCCGCGACGCAACAGCACCTCGCCGAGCAGTTGTCGTGTGGCGGCTACAAAAAGATGCTGCGCGGGCAACGCCTCCGCATAAACGGCGAGCGCTTGACGGGCATGGCTCTCCGCGGCGCTCAGATTCCCGTCGTCGAGATCGAGTTTGGCGATCGCATCCAAATAGTAGCCGCTCATGTAGTGACCGGCACCCAGGCGGCCGGTGGTTATTCTCAGCGCGTCGGAGGTAGCGCTCATCGCTCGCGCCGGATCGCCCTTGCGCTGGTAGATGAGACCGAGATCGGCTTCGATCGACGCCACCCTTTGGTTGTCGGCGCCGAAGACGCTGCGCTCGATATCGAGGGCCTCGTTGAGAGTCTGCTCCGCTTCAGCATACTTTCCGCGCTGCGTAAGGATGTAGCCGAGGCCGGCCATGGCGACGGCATGATCCGGATGATTGCGGCTCACCGTCGCGCGAAACAAATTCAGTGCTTCGCGTTGGTTTTGCTCGGCGATCACATAGTCGCCCGACCATGTTGCGACGCTTGCCAGCGCGCTCAGGGTCGCGGCAATCGACAGGTGCTGATCGCCGGGAACGCTGCGGTACAGGCGCAGCGCATCTTCAAAAAGCCTTCTGGCGTGCTCCGGATCGCTTTTCGCGTTCAGTGAAAAGTGCCCGTACTGAAACAAAATATCGGCCGTTTCCGCGGATGGCGGCTCCTGGCCGCTTTGCGAAAGCGCGACCGCCTGCTGCAGATAGGCGTCGGCGCTGACCAGGTGACCGGCATCCGTCAATGCCTGCGCCAGATTGGCAAGCGCCGCCGCCAGAACGTGGTTGTTTGATGGACGCGCCTCGCGGCGAATGGCGACGGCCTGCTCGAACAAGGGTATGGCATTTTCGCTCAATCCCTGCCGCCGATAGGCAAGACCGATGCTCTCGAGAAGCTGCGCGCGGACTTCAGGTTGCAGGCTCTCGTTGTTCTTGATCTTTTCGGCGCCTTGATCGAGCAGGTCCTTTGCGGTGACCTCCCGACCTTGAGCCTTGAATGGGTCCGCATTCGAGAATACGTCGACCAGGAATCCCGACACCTGCTGCGCCCGATCGCGCTCCTGAGCCGTCGCGTCGCGCGCGATCCCGATGCGGTGGTTTTGCCAGAGCGTCACCCCGACAATGGCGACGAGGCCTACGAATATGGCGGCCGCCGTGACCACCGCGAACAGATTTCGCCGCAGGAACTTGGAGGAGTTATAGCGCCAATCGCCCTGGCGGGCGCGTACCGGCTGGCCCATGAGATGCCTGCGCAGATCATCCGCCAAGGCCTCGACGGAAGGGTAGCGCCGGTCCGGTTCCTTGCGCATCGCCATCGCGACGATCGCATCCAGGTCACCGCTCAGTCGGGCGCGCAGACGTTGCGGAGACAGACCGCGCCGATCCGAGATGCGGCTGCGATCAAGATCGCCTTCGCCCTGCAGTTTGGAGACGACGATCTGACTGGGACGAGCGGGATCGTCCATGCAAATGGCCCGCTCCAGCTGCAGCTGACTATAGCTCAGCAGGCGATAGGGCGAACGGCCCGTCAATAATTGGTAGAGCAGCACGCCGAGCGCATAGATATCCGTCGCGGTCGTGATCGGGCGTCCGAGAACCTGCTCCGGTGCCGCATTTTCAGGCGTGAGTATGCGTTCCTGCAGCCTGCGTGACGGGCAGCGTATGCGACAGACTCTCCGGCGCAAGCAGCTTTGCGATGCCGAAATCAAGCAGCTTTGGCGCGCCCTCATCGGTGACGAAGATATTCGACGCCTTGATATCACGGTGGACCACCAGGTTGCGGTGCGCATAGTGCACCGCTGCGCACACGGCGATGAACAACTCGATGCGCTCGCGAATGAACAAGGTCCGGCTATCGCAGTACTCGTCGATGGACTCGCCGTCCACATGTTCCATCACGAGATACGGCGTGCCGTCATCCAGATCGCCGCTGTCGAT
This sequence comes from uncultured Gammaproteobacteria bacterium, assembly GCA_963831765.1. Taxonomy (GTDB): domain Bacteria; phylum Pseudomonadota; class Gammaproteobacteria; order Steroidobacterales; family Steroidobacteraceae; genus Bog-1198. Next base: position 1,169,425 of record CAWHRH010000003.1, on the reverse strand, counting down.
CAGGCGGGCGATCGAGGGGTGATCGAGCGTTGCGAGGATGTGCCGCTCGCTGTGCAGCCTGCTGCGCAGCCGCGGGTGTACCGCCGCTTGCTGCAGAACCTTGATCGCCACGGTTTGATGATATTGAGAGTCGTCGCGCTCGCCGCGATATACGGTGCTCATCCCGCCATAGCCAAGAATGGATACGACGCGATAGGGGCCGACGCGCGTGCCGATCAACCGATCGCGGTGATCCTCGAGCAATGATTCGGCGGCTGTGCCGATGGCGCTCAAAATCGGATCGGTACGCGCAGCCATCCGCGCTCAAGCAGCGACTGCACCGACACCCGCAAGTCCGAGTCATCGCCGCAAGCCTTGTCGAGGCGCACGAGCCGCTCGGCACCCTTCACGTCGGCCAGTTCCTCGAACAAGGACTGGATCTTTTGCCAGCGCGCGCGCGGTAACATTGGGATCAAATGCCGCCGGATTTCGTTCAGCAGCCAGGCTCGCGCCAGGCGTATGTCGCGGTGGACGGTGGCCGCGGATGCGCCCATCGCCCGCGGCGATTTCGTCGTAGGTCATTCCGCCGAAATAGTGCAATTCGATCACCTGGGCCAGACGGGGCTCGAGCTGCAGCAGGCTCTCCAAGGCTTCATCGAGAGCGATCACATCGACGTCGAAGTGCGGCACGGCGTCTTCCGCACCATCCGCGGTCTGTTCGCGGGGAGCTGCATTGCGTTTGATCCGCGAACGGGATTTCGCATGATCCACCAGCACACGGCGCATGAGCCGCGAGGCCAGTGCGAAGAAATGCCCGCGATCTTGCAATGCGACATTTGCCTGGATCAGACGTAAGAAGGCTTCGTGCACGACGGCGGTGGCCTGCAAGGTATGACTGCCGCGTTCCGCCCGCATGTAACCGCGCGCCAGCCGGCGAAGCTCGTCGTAAACCAGCGGCGTCAATCGTTCCAATGCTTGGGGTTGGCCGGAGCGCCATTCGGTCAGCAATTGGGTGAAATTCGCCGGCACTTGCATCGTCAGGTACTCACCACCGCGAAACACTCCAGGGCAACCCAGCGACTAAGGCTTTCCCTTAAACGCACATTGTTGTGCAATGTGAGGGGAATCGCGTGCCGATGTCGCTTACATCTATAGGACAGGAGTTTGGAGTCCCTTCCCGCTGTCCTTATCAACAATCTACTTCGGAGCAGTTCATATGAAGGTAAGTCTAATCGGTTTGGTCACGGGATGTGCTATCGCCAGTTCCGCTTTTGTGGCATTCGATCTGCCGCCGCTCACCCCGCCGCGCATGGCGCTGGCGGATCTGCCGCCGCTCACCCCGCCGCGCATGGGGCTGGCGGATTTGCCGCCGCTCACCCCGCCGCGTATGGCGCTGGCGGATCTGCCGCCGCTCACCCCGCCGCGCATGGGGCTGGCGGATCTGCCGCCGCTCACCCCGCCGCGCGTCGCTTAACGGGGGGCCGAGATGCATCGACGTAGACTGACGGTTGCCGCTGCGGCTGTGTTCGCAATCGGCGCCGCATTTGCGGCTCAACCTACATCGCTTCGTGCGGATTGGGGCCAGGGACTAGTACAACATCGGTTGCCATGGATTCCCGGCACGGCCAGCCCGATGTCGGCACATGATCCAAATGAGACGCTGTTGACCCCACCGCGATAGCGCTGAGGCATCTTAAGGACTGGCACGAGGCTCGACGAGCCTCGTGCCTCTTGGATCGGCGCTACACTGACAGCCACCAATCAGTAGGTGCGTGTTGTCCAGTGTAATAGTGATTGCCCACCGCGGAGCCAGCGGAGAACGTCCCGAACACACCCTTGAGTCGTATCGTTTGGCGATCGAGGAGGGCGCGGACTTCATCGAACCCGATTTGGTCATGACTCGCGACGGTGTGCTGATCGCGAGGCACGAAAACGAGATCAGCGGCACCACGGATGTGGCGCAGCATCCGGAGTTCGCGGGCCGCCGCCGTACTCAGACCATCGACGGTGAGACCATGACCGGGTGGTTCACCGAGGATTTCTCCCTATCGGAGATCAAGAGCCTGCGTGCGCGCGAGCGCCTTGGGGAGTTGCGTCCGCAGAATCGCCGATTCGACGGCCTGTTATGCGTGCCCACCTTCGATGAAATCATGCAGCTCGTCGTGCTTGCCAATGCTTCAGGCGGCAGGAATCGGCCGATCGGCGTGTACCCGGAAACCAAACACCCCGAGCATTTTGCGCGCATCGGACTGCCGCAGGAATTGGCCTTACTGGATGCGTTGCGCCGTCATGATTACGCCGGCGCCGGTTCGCCGGTGTTCATTCAATCCTTCGATCCGCAAAATCTGCGGCAACTTCGCGAGATGACCCGGCTGCCGCTGGTGCAACTGCTGGAGCGCAACCTCACCGAACTCGAGGAGATCGCGAAATATGCCGATGCCATTGGCATTGCCAAAACCCTGGCGGACCCCCAGAGCGTCGCTGCCGCACATGCCGCGAATCTCAAGGTCCATGTGTGGACCTTTCGCGCGGAAAACGAGTTTCTCGCGCCGAATTTCCGGATCGGCGCCTCGCCGGAGGCGCACGGCAATCTGGAGGGCGAGATCCGGCAATATCTGGATGCCGGCATCGATGGTTTTTTCGTCGACTTCCCGGCGGTGGGGGTGCGGGTTCGCGATGCTTATATCTCAGCGGTCCAGCCGCTGCACCAGCCGTTCACGGCGACGAGTTTTCCCGGGAACAAGTTGCAGGGACGGTAGGCGTTGCCTTCCTTCCCCTGCAGCAGCAGGCAGTTCTCGCAGCTCGAACCCTTGACGTACGTGGGAAATTTCTTGGCATCGACCTGCGCCGCGTTTTCCACATAGCCCAGCGCGACGGCGGCGGGATCCTTGACGTCAAGGTGGGAAGGTTCCGCGGCGCGCGCGGCGCGCGACTGCAATAGTGCGGCGGCGCTCGCGGCCAATCCCAAGCTGCTGATGAACGCCCGGCGCGCGGCATCGACGAGTGGTGGTGGGCTCATGCGTGTCCCTCTTTATTTGGTATGCTGCCATTTTTGGAAAATCAGTGCCCAGCATATCGTTTTTGCTCAACCTTGCGCGAATCGCTTTCTTCGCCGCCCTGATTTTTACGTTTTACAGCGCCGTGATACCGCCAAGTTACGCCTTTCAATTAATCCCCTGGGACAAGGCCGAGCATTTCATCGCCTTCTATGGGTTGACCGGTCTTGCCGTCGCGGCCTTTCCCAAGCGCAATCTGTTCTTGATCGCCGGATTGTTGTCGGCATGCGGCGCGCTGATCGAACTGGTGCAGGCGCTGCCCATGGTGCATCGGGACTGCGATTTTTGGGATTGGGTGGCGGATACCACGGCCATCACCGCGGCGCTCGCGCCGATGCTGCTGGTCTGGTGGCGCCGGCAGGTCAGCTCGGGTCAGAAGAACATCGAAATATAGAACTGAAATACGTTGGCGTTGAAATTGTACAGGGGTTCGGTTCCCGGCGGGTACTGCGGCACTCCGTAGTACTTGATATTGCGAAAATCCTGATAGTTGAAGCGAATCCGGCTGATGTCCAGGGTGGCGGTGCCGCGCTTGAATACCTTCCAACCGTCGGGCAAGAACGCGTACGTGACCTTGGCGCCGATCGTTGAATTGTTCTGAGCCGCGAGGTTCTGGTCGCGTGCCGTGAAGTTCTGCGAATCGGCAAATGGAAACAGATCGCTGTAAAACGTCGCCGAGTTTTGCTTGTAGTAGCGCAGCCTGCCTTCGAATATCCACACATTGCGGATCGGGTGGGTGTAGTCGAGCTCAAAGGTATTGCCGATCACTCCCCAGGTATCGCCATAGCGGCGATAGATCCCGGTGATGGCGGCCCGGTACGGCAGGTAGTACTTCCCCTGTATCTGCACTGCCGCACTGGTATGCGTGTCAGGGTAAACCTGACTTGCCAGCGAATAGCCCTTCGGATTGGTGCTGTCGAGATACCGGATCGAACGATAGGGATTGGCGAGGTACCCTGCATCGGTGATGACCTGCAGATTGATACCGGTGATGAAATCCTTGCTGATGATCTGCGAGACGCCGCCGCTGTAGCTGCGCTCGATCGCATTACCCAGCCATGCGACGTTCGGATTGTCGGCGGTGCCGTTGTTCTCGCCGACCTTGTCGTGAGTCTCGGCGAATCCCAGGGTTACCGTCGTCAGATCGCCGAACATGTCCTGGCTCAATCCCAGACTCACGGTTTCGGATACGTAGTCGCGCTCCACGCTGTCGATGTAAGACGCCGTATAAGTGGTCTTGTCGTGGAGGTACTCCACGGTGGCGGTCTTTTGCTTGCGTTCATCCTTGATGACGCTGGCCTGGCTCAAGACGTCGATTGACGCGCCGCTGACCTTGTCGATGAAGTAATTGCCTTCGACCGCGAAATTCTCCGTGATCTTCGCGCGCACGGTCGCCGAATAGCCCGTGATATCCATGCCGCCGCCGCTGTACTTGCTGTAAAAGACGTCGGCGCGATTGTCCGGAAGCACATCGGCGCTCGTGCTGCGAACCAGCAACAACGCGGCAACCACTGCTGCGCGAGCGACGATGTGCCTATATGCCATACGTCAATTGCAGCCGCAGCCGCCGCCCGCGCCGCCGGTCGCGCCGCGCGATCCTTCCCTGGATTCGCGAATGTGATCCAGGTATGCGTTGGAAATGGCGTCGCGATCCCAGGCCATGATGGGATCGGCCAGGCGGTCGCGCTCATAGGGCTTTACCCAGGGTTGAATGCTGCAACCGCTGAGAGAGCAGGACCAACCCAAGCATCAAGCACCGGCCGGATGCGCACGAGCTACTCCCGGATCAATTGACGGATTCGATCTTGATAATCGTTTTCGTCGCCGGGCTTGTAGCCGCGATGAATGTAGCGAATCTGACCTTTGCGGTCGATGATGACCGAGCTCGGCATCTCATCGACGTGATACGCCTTGCTGACCTGATTGGCGGGATCGAGCATCACCGGGAAGCTCACCGGCTTGCGCGCCAGCAGTTCCTTGACCGCGGGCGCTTCCTTGTCGACGTTGACGCCGATGAGGGTGAATCCTGCCGGCTTGTACTTCTTGTACATCGCATCGAGCAGCGGCATTTCCTGCTGGCACGGTCCGCACCAGGTCGCCCAGAAATTCACCATCACCACTTGACCCTTGTACTGGCTGAGGCCGCGCGGACTGTCCGCTCAAGGTGGTGAGCTGAAACACCGGCGCAGGACCCGTGGCATCGCGCCGCCAAACGCGCTCGAGGCGATTACGATCGCCGCCATCGCGCAGCGCTTGACCAATTTTGAGGTGGAACTAAGCATGATCCTTTCTCCTGATCAAAAGAAAACGGTTAAACCCAATGTGGCTTCAATGTTGTCGACATTCTTGGTTCGGCCGGTCAGAGCTGGTTTCGAATATGTGATCTCTCACATCCAAGTGAAGTGCCAGCCAATCGGTCACCAGCAGCCGCTCACCCACTCCGATGTTCAACGCGAACTGATCGTCGTCGGCGAACTTCACGTCGCCCATGCCGACAGTCACGTACAAAGCCGAATTGAATGCGCGCCCGCGGCCGAGAAATATCTCGCCCGGAAGTACGTTGTAGCCTACGTCCAAGTCGTAATACGTGAAGTGCCTCCCAGAGTCGCTGAGAACCGTGATATCGGGAAATACATCCTCGAGGCTGGTGGTTCCCGCCTTGGAGCGCGCCACATAAGCCTCCATGAAAATGTCCTCGGATATGTGGTATGCGGCGCGCACGCCGTATATCGGATTGGTGCCGAAGTCCTGAATGCTGATCACGCCGAAGTAGCCGCCGAGTTCGATGTCCTTGGCCTTGATCTTGGGCGTTTTCACCTCGCGGCGCGTCACCTGGGGCTCGACCACGGTCGGCTCTCCCGCAGGGGCGTCGACAACGACTTCGGCCGGGGCCTTGTCGCCGCGGTGAAACCAGCTACAGCCGCATAGCAGCGTTGCGGCTAGAAGAACACTGCTAAGCCGAATTTCCATTCTTCTAAGTCCTCGTACACATTCAGGTCATTGAAGACGACGTAGTGGCGCCAATCGACGCGCCACAAGAATCGCCTGGTGATGAAGCCCCGCGCTCCCAACGAGACGTAGGCCATCGAATTAGTTTTCTGCAGCGGCGCCGGCGGCACCCTGTCCTCGATATATTGATACGCACGCGCCGATGCCCGCGGTGGGTGAGAACCACTTCCATTCAGGAATGAAGGTGTGCCGCAATCCCGCGCTCGCGATATAGCGGTTGTCGATGGTGCCGAAGGCCTGTTGCACCACGAACTCAGCATCGAGGCTGGAGGTCAGGCTGAAATCCGCGTAAGCGGTCACAAGATTCTCGCGATTGAAAACACCGTATCCGGCGCCGAGTTCCCAGCGATGGCTGGCGAAATCCGGATAAGGCGGTATCGGCGCCGGATCGCCGGACTCGAGCAGTGTGTGTGCCAGATCGGTGCGCCGCACCCAACCTTCGTTGCCGCTGGGCGCGCGCACCTTGAACCAATCGGTGCGGCTGTACAGGACCGTGACCAACTCGTCGCGCCCGATCACGTAGACGATCGGGAAACCGCGCCCCGGACCCGAGTGCATCTCAAGGTACGGCTCGGTGACGACCAGCACCAGGTGTTTTTCTGAAGCTCTTGCTTGACCGAGATGTAACGCCTGCACCAACAGCACCAGCGCGAGCAGACGACGCATCAGGTCAGTTCGCTACGGGCGCAACAAATGGATCGTTGTAGAACTGGGCACCGATGTCCAACCATTCGGAAATCAATCGCAGTTCAGCAGGCGACAGATAGCCTGTGTGATCGAGTACAGGGTCATGAAAGCTACCGTCAAACATCCTCAAAAAAGTTGTCGAACCAGCGGCGCTGCCGGCCGTCATCGGCGGCGCCAGCGACACCGGCACCATGATCGTGGTCGGCGCGCCGGTCACCGGGTCCGGCGGACCGGGCGCCGGCACCAGCAAATCCTGCAGGACGCCCATATTAAGCGTCTGCTCATTATGTGCAAACAGAAGTTGTTCGTAGGAGGTGACCACGGTGGTATCGACATTCGATGCACTGCCGGTCAAGTCGAGCTGCCCCTGCGGAACCTGCAGCATCGCCATGGCATTGACCTGATTGTGACAGACGGTGCAGGTGGTCGATGTCATCGCCACGCCGTTGACCGTATTGGTGCGGGTCGCGAGGCTCCACACCGATTGCATGAAGAGTTGCTTCACCGGGTCCATATCGTAATGAATCGTGATACGGCATTGCGCGCTCCACGGCACGCAATTCGAATTGATGGGCGGCGATTCGTTCAGGCCGGCCACACCCTGGTAGGTATACGAGAACGGCGGTGTCGGCCTGCGGCGGCGTGGTGCCGGCGGTCCAGATACCGTCATAGATGACATCCGATGCTCAGGATTTGCGAGCACGGCGTGGCATGCTGCCGCTGATCGGCGTGCCGTTTGCGGTGCAGGTGACGCGTGCCAGGGTCTGCGCCATGGTTTCGCCGGCATTGGCGAACAGCGTAGGGTTGGTAGTTCGGGAACGGCTGCCCCGTGGTCGGCGCCCCTGGATTCACCGGGTTGGTCAAACCCGCGCGGCCGTGCGAAGTCATGTTGACGGTGCTATGGCAGCCGTTGCAGGTTTTCGTCTCGCCGGGCAGCACCTGCAGCCAGCTGGTGTGCCTGGCGGTGATGCGCCGGGCGTTCGCATCGACGACGTCGATGGTAAAGGGCACATTCGCGGGCACCTGGACCTGCACCGATCCATCGGGTTGTATGGGCGCGTATCCCAGGATCTCGCGCATGCCCATGCCTGCCGGGCCAAATGCCGATTGATTGATTTTGCGCACCGTCTTGCCGGGAATCTCCACGGCCTTTTGGATTCTGATGAAACGGTAGGGACGCGTGTAGTAACCCGTCTGGCTGGGATCGGATATCGCGGAAATGCTGGGGGTTGCGGTATCGACGCCGTCGACGTCGTACACACTGCTGATATCCAGCAAGCCGACGCCATTGCTGGCCATGGTCTCGGCCGCTCCCGGGCGCCGGTGCGGCGTCCACCAAGGTCGGCGGCGCCGGGGTTCGGGGCTGCAGGACGATCGGTTCGATGACCATGGTGCCGACATCGGCGCTCAACAGCGGCGACCCAAGGTGCCTTTGTCCAGGTCGTACACCCACAGCGTGTACTGCGGCGGCGCCAGAGTGACATTGGCGCCGGCGGTATTCGACGACTTGCAAAGATTGGTGGTATTGGGCGTCACCGTGGTGTCGAGCACCAGGCAGGGCGACCAGCTCACCAGCATGCGGTTGGTGCCGTCATACAGCGGGAACACCGAGGCAAATCTGCCTCCCAGGGAGGGCATGTTCGCATCCGTGGTGACGCCCGAGGGTGGTGGCGCTGATCTGTGCGGTGCCGGCGGCGCCGCCGGGCGTCGCGGCTGATGGATTTCGACGAAACCTTGCGCGTTGATCGTCACGATATCGCCGCCGAGCTGCGTGCCCAGGAACGGCCGCACGATGGCGACCAGCGCGCCGTTGGCCAGTTCACGCGCATTCAGGAACTGGATCGACATTGTTATTGGTGCCGGCAATATTGGCGCCGGTGGCGTGGCTGTTGGCGCCGTAGTAGAGCTCGCAGTCCGTGCCGTCCGGGTTGGAGCGATACAGGCTGATCTGATCGCCCGTTGGTGACTCTCCCATCGGGAGAAGACGATCTGACCGTTGTCTAAAACAGACGGCGTGAAATCGTGATTGGTGTTGAAGCTGATCTGATGCATTTGCGTGCCGTCGCCGTTCATCACGTGCAGCAGGAAGATGGACTGCTGCTGATTGTCGGTCTGGGCCGAGTACTGCGGCCGGCCCTCATCGAGCAGGATCGACTGGGTCGCGAGCTGACGCGTCGAGGAGAAGACGATTCGTGCCGTCCGGCAGGTAGTGCGCGCCCACATCGTGGCCGGCGGTGATGCTGTCGTTGGTCAACTGCGTGACGGTCTTGGCCGTCGCGTCGTACTGATAGATATGCCAGTTCGGCTGCTTGAGGATCGGTGTTCTTGAGCTTCGGATTCAGGGGCAGGCGCAGCGAAAACACAGTCTTGGTGCCGTCCGGCGATACATCGAGATCGCGCACGTCGCCCTTGCCCTTGGTGATCGATGCGGTGACGTTGATTTCGGCGCCGCCCGCGCTCGCTGGTATCGCGAATGTAGAGATCGCCGCCCGTGATCGAGGTGATCAGATCGCGGATATTGTCAAAGTCCTTGGTTAGCGACCGGACGCTTGATATATGCCAGCGGATAATTGGTGATTCCGGGCGTCAGGTTCTGACCGCCGGCCAGACCCGGCGCATGACCGGTCGTGGCGCTGCTGCAGCCGAGCAGCGCCAGCATCGGCACAGCGAGCGCTGCGAATTTCAGCAAACCGTGACATTGTTCACGCGGACTGCAAGTGTTCATATTGTGGCTACCTGTACGCATTGGTTCGGTTCAGCGATCGCCCGGCACGCGTGCAGACGGCAGTCATTGAACTTAATCGGTCTCATAGGCGCATCTTCGTTCGATGTTCATACGCATACTGTTAACGCACTCACAGAAGAACTCGTCCATATCCGTTTCTCTGTGCACGCAGTGCCAGACCGTGCGGGAATCGAGGCTCAGGATATAGGTGCACTCCTGACGGTCGGTACTGTCGCGAAATCGCCGACGTCGTTCGATGAGACATTACTGGGTGCTGTTGCGGCTGCGTATATTCGCACCCAAGTCGAACCGACAACTCACGCGAGTGGATGTGCATATGAAGAACGGGATGGAGAAACCAATGACGCAGATTGCACGCCGTGCGGCCGCGACGCCGCATCTTGTAACGCTCGCGGTGCGCGCAGCCGTATGTGCCGGTGCGCTGTCGCGCTGCTCGGCCGGCCATGCGCTTGCCCGGGCACCCGAACGCCGACCAAGCGACGCGCATGTACAATCGCATCGCCGGCGTGCCGCCGACCGCCGCACAGCTCTCGCAAATGACGGGCGCGGCCGACCCGGTCGACCGCCGCGCTGATCGCGACCAACGATCCGGCGTTCTACAACAACACCATCCGCAACATGGCGGCGCCCTGGACCAACCGTAATCAGTCGGTGTTCGTACCGCTCAACGACTACACCGCCACCGTGATCGGCATGGTGCGCGACAACGTTCCGTTCAATACGCTGCTCAGCGCCGATCTGGTGTACATCGGCGACGGCAAGTCGGGCGAGCCGGCCTACTCGCCGTCGAACAACGCCATGTACGATGCGCTGGATGCCAACAACGTCGACCTGAGCGCGCACCTGGTGTACGAGCACCCAGTCGGCGCTGACCGGCATTCCGGCGGCGGCGACCGCCGGCGTGATGACCACGCGCGGCGCCGCCAGCGCCTTCTTCATCAACGGCACGAACCGGGCGATGTTCCGCTTCACGATGCTGAATCATCTGTGCAACGACCTGCAGCACCGTGATGGACATCACGCGGCCGCCGGATCGCATCCGCCAGGACGTGACGCGCAGCCCGGGCGGCGCGAGCACCCTGTTCTTGAACAACTGCATCGGCTGCCACAGCGGCATGGATCCGATGGCGCAGGCCTTTGCCTACTACAACTTCACCGGCACCGACCCGACGATGACCGACACGATGGGCCAGATCGTGTACACCGCCGGTCAGGTGCAGCCGAAGTATCACATCAACAACACCAATTTCCCGCAAGGCTTCAACACCCCGGATGACAGCTGGAACAACCACTGGCGCACCGGACCGAACTATGTCCTGGGCTGGAGCGCGTCCCTGCCCGGCAGCGGCAACGGTGCCAAGTCCATGGGCCAGGAGCTCGAGAACAGCGCGGCCTTCGCCAGCTGCCAGGTCACGCGGGTGTTCAAGACCGTGTGTCTGCGCGCGCCGAACTCCGCCGCCGACTTCACCCAGATCAATTCGATGATCTCTTCGTTCCAAGCGCACAACTATTCGCTGCGGCAAGTCTTCGCTGAAGGCGCCGCCTACTGCATGGGGAATTGAGCATGAACGCTACACGCATCACCGGCTTGATCGCTCTCGCAGCGTCGATTCGCCTTGAGCGCATGCGGCGGCGCCGGCGCTCCGACCGCGACCAACGTTGCGCCCTCGCAGACGGTCACCGCGAACGCCTACACCGGACCTGCGCCGGCCACCGCCGACGTCCGGCCTTCGAGGTCAATCTTCTGGAACAACATGCGCGTGCAAGAACCGCTGCGGCCAGTGCCACAACGCGACCTCGCCGGCACAGATGCCGAACTTCGCGCGCAGCGACGACGTGAACCTCGCCTACGTGCAGGCCAACACCGTCGTCAATCTGGCGCACACCCTCGCCTCGACCATCGTCACCAAGGTGAGCGGCGGACATAACTGCTGGCTCGCCGACAACAACGCCTGCGGCCAGATCTTGACCACCTGGATCACCAACTGGGCCGAATGCCACGGGCGCCGCCGTCCGCCACCACGGTGCAATTGGTGGCGCCGCCGGTTCAAGACGGTCGGACAGAGCCTGAATTTCCCGGCGTCCTACGTCGACTATCAGAACACGGTGTACACGCTGACCAGCAAGTACTGCGTGCGCTGCCATTCGACGACGGCGGATCCTGCCGTGGAGCAGTCGCCGTACTTCGCGGATCCCAACCTGGTGATTGCCTATCCGGCGGCGATCCCGAAGATCGACTTCACCGGCTGCGCGGGCTCCGGCGGCAACAATGGCGGCACCTGCGGTACGAACTCGCGCTCTCTATCAGCGCTTGCTGACCGACAACCACAACTGCTGGGACAACTGCGCATCCGATGCGGCGCAGATGCTGGCGCAGATCCAGGCATTCGCCGCGATGCTGTCACGCCGTCCAACATCGACCCGAACGCTGGTGGTCAGCGAGGCCATCACCCTCTACGCAGGGCACCATCGCGAGCGGTGCGAGCCGCTACGATGCCGATACCATCGCCAAGTACGAGTTCCAATCCGTCGTCAACAACACGACGTACGACACCAGCGGTATCGATCCGTCGGCGGATCTGACCATTTCCGGCAACGTCACCCTGGCCGGCGGCTGGGGCATCAATGTCGGTGCCGGCGGCAAGGCGCAGGCGACGACCGCAGGCGAGCTCGAAGATCTACAACTTGATTCAGGCCACCGGCGAATTCTCGATCGAGGCCTGGGTGGCGCCCGCGCTGGTGGCCGTCGACAAGTCCTACATGGTCAGCTACTCGGGCGGCGATACCACGCGCAACTTCACGCTGGGCTCAGACCAACCAGGACTATGACTTCATGTTGCGCACCTCGACCACGGCGCTCACCGGCATGCCGCAGTTGCAGACGCCGAATGCTGCCATGGCGCTGCAGGCCTCCCTGCAGCACGTCGTGCTCACGTATGACGCCGTCAATGGCCGTCAGATCTACGTCAACGGCGTGCTGGTGCCGGTGCCGGACGCGCAGAAGGGCGGCACGATCTCCAACTGGGACAGCACCTTCGCGCTGGTGCTCGGCAACGAAGTGTCGGGCGATCGCTCCTGGCAGGGACTGATCAAGTTCGTCGCCATCCACAGCCGCTCGATGACCGCTGCGCAGGTGATGCAGAACTTCAACGCCGGCGTCGGCGAGCGCTACTACATGCTGTTCAACGTGTCGAACGTGACCGGTGTGTCGCAGGCCTACGTGATGTTCACGGTCAGCCAGTACGACAGCTACAGCTACCTGTTCTACCAGCCGACCTTCATCTCGCTGGATCCGACCGTCACCTCGGCCAACCTGCCCAGCATTCCGGTGCAGGGTATTCGCATCGGCTTGAACGGCACGGTCCCGCAGGTGGGTCAGGCCTACATACCGCTTGAACACGACGGTGACGCCGGCGAACTACACTTCTGCAGGCGAGGTGCTGTCGCCTCTCGGCACGGTCATCGGCTTGCAGGCCGGACCGCTCACCGATCAATTCTTCCTGACCTTCGACAAGCTGGGCAGCAATGTCCGACGTGGTGATCGAGCCCATCCCGACCGCACCGGCGCCGGCCTTGGGTCCGATCGTGGCCGATGTCGGCGTGCGCACCTTCGCGCAGATCAACTCCACGCTGTCACGGCTCACGACCGTACCCACGACCAACGCCAATGTCGTGTCGACCTACGCGGCCGTGCAGCAGCAGCTGCCGCCGTCGGCGACCTCGAGGGCTTCTCCTCCGCGAACCAGGTCGGTGTCGCGCAGCTCGCGATTCAGTACTGCAACGAGATGGTCAATAACCCGACCTATCTCAACGCAGTGCTCCCGGGCGTGACCTTGAGCGCGAATCTGTTCTCGACGCAAGCCGGCCGTGATTCGGTCACCAGTCCGCTGGCGGCCCGCGTGCTCGGCAGCGGTCTGACCCACTCGCCGGCCGCATCGACCATCGACCGGTTCCGGCGGCGAGCTCGACACTTTGATCAAACAATCTTTGCACGACGGTCGCCTGCAACACCGCGGCGCGGGTACAGGCGGTCACCGCCGCAGCCTGCGCGACGGCCATGGGCAGCGCCGACGTGTTGATCAATTAAGCATCGGAAGAGGTCTCAATACTATGCGCAAGAAGTCAAAAGCTCCGGCGGGATTGAACGAACCGTTCCGCCACCAGGATCACCCCCGGCCCCGGACCCGCCGCGAATTCCTCGCGCAGGGCTTCATCACCGGTGCGGCCACGGTGGTTGCGCCGACCCTCGCCGGCTTGATGGCCTATCCGCGGGCGGCCAGGGCCAACCTCGCCAACGATATCCAGGCCATGGTCAGCGCCTGTGGTATCACGACCGGCGCCGGGCTGATCCCGTTCATCGCCTTCGATCTGGCCGGCGGCGGCAATATCGCCGGCTCCAACGTATTGGTCGGCGGCCCGGGCGGACAGCTCGATTTCCTGTCGGTGGCGGGCTACAGCAAGCTCGGACTGCCGGGCTCCATGGTGCCGAACGCCAGCGCCACGGGAAGCTTCGTGGACTCGAGCCTGGGACTGCGCTTTCACTCCGACAGCGCCCACCTGCGCGGCATCAAGGCGCGCGCCAGCGCCGCGGCGATGGCGGGCACCAACGGTACGATCATTCCGGCGCTGTCGCAGAATGACACGAATACCAATCCGCACAATCCAATGTACGGCATTTATCAAGTCGGCGCGCGCGGCGGTCTGCTCAATCTCATCGGCTCGAGCAGCTCGGTGTCCGGCGGCAATTCCATGGCGCCCCCGACCATGGTCATTCCGGCCGCGCAACCGACCAAGATCTCCAGCTCGCAGGACAGTGCGGGCCTGGTGAGCACGGGACAGCTCAGTACGCTGTTGCCCAACGCGTCCGACGTCACCAACGTGCTGGAGTCCATGAAGCGCATCAGCGACTGGCAAGTACGGAAAAGTACAGGCCTATCCCAGCGACCCGACATTGAACGCCGCCGCCATCGGTTCCAACGGCATCGAAGCGTGCAGCTACACCAAGGCCGCCTACATCGTCGATCGCTACAACAATCCGGCCGCGGTGAATCCGGACCTGGATCCGAACATCGTGGGCACCAGCGGTATCTTCCAAACGGCGGAGTATCAATCCAACGGGTCCTATCGAACGACCGCGGCGGTCATGAAACTCGTCATCGACGGTAACGCCGCTGGCGGAACCATCGAGATGGGCGGCTTCGATTACCACTCCGGCAACCGCATGGATGGCGAAGGCAAGGATTTGAATCTCGGCAACTGCATCGGCGCGGTTCTGGAATACGCCAACCGGGTGCAGAAGCCGGTCATGATCTATGTGTTCAGCGACGGTTCGCTCGCCAGCAACGGCATGATCGACAACTCGGTCGGCGGCCGCGGCAAGAACGTCTGGACCGCGGACAACCAAAGCGTGGCGGCGACCTACTTCCTGGTCTTCAACCCCAATGGCAAGCCGGTACCCGCCCAGACCAATCCGGAAATGAGCTTGCAGATCGGCAACTTCAACAAGGACGGCTCGCAAAATACCACCAGCAGTCCCGCCGGCAACAACGTGCCGAATCTGGCGCAGATGGTCGTGCTCAACTACATGGCGCTGCACAGCGCGAATGCGATCAACGCCTGGCCGACGCTCTGGCCGGCGCCCAACTTGAACAACGGTTTGGGTTCGGGCACCGCACTGGAGCCTTTGATCGCCTTCCAGCCGCTCGCCGGATTGGTGAATGGAAAGGTCGCCTAAGCAAACCGGAAAGGCTTGCGGTTTGTGACGTAGCGCACAAGAGATGCAAACCCAGCAGGGCCCGACATACGTCGGGCCCTGTCTCATTCCGGAGACATGTTTGCTCATCGATTGCGCGCTTGAGTAAGGTACGCACGGCAGATTGTTGTGCCGGCGCCGCCCGCTTTCGCTTCCCGATCTGTCGCTCAGGGAAAATTTGCACGAATGTGCGCCAGGTCATACAGAATCAGTGTGAACGCGCGGTCGTTGCGTTGACACTGCGGCTCGCATTGTGCGATTTTGCATAAGGTCTGATCAGGGCAAACTCGCCGAAAGGCGGGGGCGCAAAGCTTCCGGTCTACGGGTGTTCCTAGGACAGCGGGGTTACCAGCGTGATTGATGAGTCGCGGCGTTTCGGCGTCAATTTTGATTTTGCACAGCATGCGTAGCGCATGGCTTGCCGGCACGTTGATCCTCAGCGCTGCGATGGCTTCATCGTCGATTGCCGCCGCACCCAACATGGTGGGCAAGGATGCGCCTGATTTTGTTTTGCGGGGCATGGATGGCAGAAATCTGCGCCTGTCCGAATTTCGCGGACAGGTCGTGCTGGTGAACTTCTGGGCGCGCTGGGAAGGCGATTCGCGGCAGCAGATGCCGGCGCTCGATCGCATCAATGCCACCTATCAACGCGCGGGTCTCGTGGTCCTCGGTGTGTCGGTGGACGATGACTTGCGCCGTTCGCGGGAATTCGCGGCGGCCATGAGCGTGTCGTATCCGATCCTGTTCGATACCGGTTCCGAGATCGGCAAGGATTATTTGCTGCAGAAAATGCCCGTGACGATCCTCGTGGATCGCGCCGGCGTCGTGCGCTATTCGGTCGTTGGCTACAAGCCCGGCGATGAGCGCGTCTACCTTGATCAAATCCGCGCATTGCTGCGCGAGTAAAACGATAGGTCAGTTATGAATCTCAAGCATTCACTTGTGTCGATCCTGTTCTGCGCAGCGCTGATGTCTACTACTGCTGTGGATGGCGGCGCTTGCCTCGGAATCTTCGCCGGCCGACGCCGTCGCAGCGGCGGCGTCGCCTGCGCCGCCCGCCCCGGACGCGGCCCCCGCGGCCGCCCAGGACGCACCGCCGCCGGTCGCGCCCGATGCGCCGCCGCCGGAGCTCAAGACGCTCGATCAGGAGGTTCAGGGTCTGAAGAAGGATGTCGTCGATCTGAACAAGGATCTGTTCGTGCTGCAGGAGGAGTTGCTGTTTCCCGCCAATACTCAGGTTGCACTTTATGTGTCGATGGACGTCGGCACCTTCTTCGCGCTGGATTCGGTCACGGTGAAGATCGATAACAAGGAAGTCAAAAATTATCTTTACACGGCGCGCGAGGCGGACGCGCTGCTCAAGGGCGGCGTGCAGCAGATCTACCTGGGCAACCTGAAGGTGGGTAAGCATGAACTGGTTGCGTTCTTCGCCGGCAAGGGACCGGTCGAGCGCAATTACAAGCGCGGCGCCACGATCACATTCGACAAGGGCGTCGGCGCAAAGTATTTGGAACTTAAGATCACCGACCGCGTTCCCAAGCATCAACCTGAGTTCATGATCAAAGACTGGGAATGATGCGTGCAAGGCGTGATTAACAGACTTCGGCCGCTGATCTTCGGCGGATTGCTGCTGGCGTTGCCGCTGGCGGCGACCCATGCCAAGAACGTCAAGCCGGATCCAAACGGCCTGGCGCCGCATGAGGTGCAGGATCTGCACTATGGCGACGTGCTGTTCTATTTCTATCAAGATGACTATTTCGATTCGATCACCCGTCTCTTGGCCGCGCGCCAACTGGGGCGGATTCCGCACACCCAGGAGGAGGCGGAACTGCTGCTGGGAGGTTTGTATCTGTCGCTGGGCGAGCACGTCGAAGCAGGCAGGATCTTTCAGGCCTTGCTGAACAAGAACACCTCCGAGGCCGTGCGCAATCGGGCGTGGTACTACCTGGGAAAGGTCTGGTATCAACGCGGATATCTGGAGGACTCCGAGCGCGCGCTGCACGAGGTATCGGACAAGATCGATCCGCGAATCAATGCCGAGCGCTACATGCTGCTCGCACAGCTGATGATGCGGGAAGGCCGCTACGATGATGCGATCGCGGCCCTGAGCAGATGGAAAGGCGCGCCGGACTGGACCGCGTACGCGCAATTCAACCTGGGGGTGGCGCTGGTGCGCCGCGGCCGGCTGGCGGAAGCGATCACCTATCTGGATCGCGTCGGCAGCATCCAGACCCGCAGCGAGGAACTGCTGTCGCTGAAGGACAAGGCCAATCTCGCGCTGGGGTTCGCGCTGTTGCAGGGGCAGCGCCCGGCCGAAGCGAAACCGATCCTCGAGCGCGTGCGGCTCGAAGGCCCGTATTCAAGCAAGGCGCTGCTCGGCGTCGGCTGGGCGGACGCCAGCATGGGCCAATTCAAACACGCGTTGGTGCCGTGGTTGGCGCTGCGCAAGCGCAGCCTGCTCGATTCCGCGGTGCAGGAGTCCTTTCTCACCGTGCCCTACGCCTATGCGCAGCTCGCGGCCACCGGTCAGGCCGCGGAATACTATAATTCAGCCATTGCCTCGTTCGACGCCGAGCTCAAGAGCATCGACGATTCAATCGAAGGCATCCGCACCGGCAAGTTGCTTGATCGTCTGCTGAGCGACGACCGAAAGGATACGCTGACCTGGTATTGGCAGCTGACCTCGGTGCCGAATGCGCCCGAGTCGCGCTATCTGTATGCGCTCCTGGCCAGCAATGAGTTTCAAGAGGGACTCAAGAACTACCGCGAACTCAATTTCATGAGCCGCAATCTGGATGATTGGGGCCAGGATGTGCTGGCTTACGATGACATGCTCGATACCCGCCAAGCGGCCTACAACCAGCGCGTGCCGAAGGCCGATGCGGTGCTGGCGGCGACCGATCTGGACGGCTTGACCCAGAAGCGGGTGGACTTCGAATCGCGAATAAACGAGATCGAGAAGACCAACAATGTGGCCGCCTTGGGCACACCTGAGGAACAGCTGACCTGGGCGCGTCTGAAGGCCATCGAGGACTACCTGGCCGCGCATCCCGATGATCCGGATCTCACCGAAATGCGCGAGAAGCACCGTCTCATGAAAGGCGTCATGTACTGGCGGCTGTCATCCAGTTTCAAAGCGAGGCTGTGGAATGAGCGCCGCTCCGTCAAGGAACTCGAAGGTCAGCTGAAGGAGACTCAAAGGCGTGCCGTTCTGGTCCGCCAAGCGCGCGAAGGCACGCCGTTGACCACCGGGGGATACGCTGCTCGCGTTGCTGCGCTGCGGGCGCGCATCGAGGAGATGCATCAACGTCTGGCCGACGCGTCGGACAAGCAGAACGAATTCCTGCAGTCGCTTGCGATTCACGAGCTGCAAGGGCAGAAACAGCGCATCGAGACCTATCAGATTCAGGCGCGCTACGAGCTGGCGGCAATCTATGACCGCACCTCAAACGGGCCTTCCAACGCGCCACCCGCGGCACAGCCGCCGCCGGATCTGACGCCGGCCGAGTCTCCCCCGGCCGCGCCGCCGGCCGAATCGCCGCCGGTCAAACCATGAAGGGCCCGGTCTCACAACTGACATGCGCCGCCGCCATACTGGCAGGGTTGGCCTTGGGCGCGTCGCGGTCGCGGCTCATGCCGCGCCCAAAAAACCCGCGACCATCAAGGACCTTGAGAATCAGCAAGTCGATGTCAGTCCTGATCCGCCGAAAGACGTCGACGCGGCCAAGACCATGGAGAGCTACAAGCGCTTTCTCGACCTGAACGCCGGCGATGCCGCCTTGCGCGCCGAAGCGCTGCGCCGCCTGGGGGACTTGAACCTGGAGAGCTCGGAATCCGAACGCATCGAGCGTGAGCTCGCCACCAACGAAGGATTGCGCGCCACGGAAGCCATTCATTTGTATACCGCATTGCTGAAGACCTATCCTAAGTACGAGCGCAACGATTCGGTGCTCTACCAGCTGGCGCGCGCCTACGAATTGAATGCGCAGCCCGATAAAGCCCTCGCAGCCCTGGACCAGCTCGTGGCGCAGTACCCCAACACCCGTTACATGGACGAGGCGCAGTTTCGCCGCGGCGAATTGCTGTTCTCGGACAAAGCCTATCCGAAGGCGCAGAAGGCTTACGAGGCGGTCATCAAGATCGGTTCCTCGTCGTCGTTCTACTCGCAGAGCCTCTACAAGCACGGCTGGTCGCTGTTCAAGCAGGGCGAGAATGAACGCAGCCTCGACTCATTCGCGGGCGTTCTCGATTCGATGCTGGTGGCCAAGCGAGATCCGAATGTTTTGATCGAGATCGATACCTTGAGCCGCGCCAACCGGGAGTTGGTGGAAGATACATTCAGGGTGATGTCGATCACCTTTTCCTACCTCGACGGCCCCAAAACCGTCGATGAGTTCGTGAAGCATCGCAAGCCGCGTCCGTATTCCTATCTCCTGTACGCTCGATTGGGCGATCTTTACGTGGAGAAGGAACGCTGGACGGATGCGGCCGACAGCTACCGCGCCTTCGTTTCCCAGGACAAGAATAACGAGAAAGCGCCGTTGCTCGAAATGCAGGCGATCGAGGCCTACTCCAAGGGCGGCTTCCCGCAATTGGTATTGCAGGGCAAGAAGGAGTTCGTCGAGAACTATAGTTACGGGACTGCCTATTGGAAGGGGCGCGACCCCAACAGCGAACCGAAAGTTGTGGCGGTGCTCAAGACGAACCTCAAGGACGTTGCTCAGTACTATCACGCCCAGGCGCAAAAAACCAAGGATGTCGCCGACTATCAGGAAGCCGCGAAGTGGTATCGCAGCTATTTGCGATCCTGGCCGGATGAGCCGGGTTCAGCCGTGACCAATTACCTGCTTGCCGACACGCTGTTCGAGAGCAAGCAATACCTGGACGCGGCGCAGGAATATGAAAGCACCGCCTATCATTACGGCGATCACGACAAGGCCGCAGCAGCCGGCTACGCGGCCATCATTGCTTACGGCAAGCAAGAGGAGACTCTGACCGGCGAGGCCAGGGCGACGCTGCATCTCAAGACTCTCGACAGTTCGTTGAAGTTTGCGCAGACCTTTCCCGCGCACCCCGAAAGCGCTCAGGTTCTGACACGAGCGGCCACCGAGCTATATGCGGCGAAGGATTATCTGCGGGCGGTTTCGGCGTCGGAATCGCTGCTGGCAAAGCAGCCGCCCGGTGGATGTCGGTAAACAGCGCATCGCCTGGACCGTGATCGGCAATTCCAATTTCGATCAGGGCGTGTTCGACAAGGCCGAAGTTGCCTATACGCATGCGCAGGCGCTCATGCCGGCGAATGATCCGGAGCGCTCCGTGATCGTCGAGCGGCTCGCCGCCTCGATCTACAAGCAGGGCGAACAAAAGAGCAAATCCGGCGACAGCGCGGCCGCCGTCGACGATTTTTTGCGCGTCTCCGCTTTGGCGCCCACCTCGAAAGTGCGTGCGAATGCCGACTTCGACGCTGCGGCGCTTCTCGTTACACAAAAGCAATGGGACCGGGCGATCGCCGTGCTTGAGGGATTCCGCCGCAACTTCCCGGAGAGCCCGCTGCAGGCGGAAGTCACGCGCGATCTTGCGGTGGCGTATTCCGAAACGAATCGATCCGCCCAGGCAGCGGTCGAATTCGAACTGATCTCGCAATCGCCCAAGGAAACACCGGAAGTACAGCGTGAAGCGACCCTGCAGGCGGCCGAACTGTACGACAAGGCCGGCAACACGGCGAAATCGAAAGCGATGCTGGAAGCCTTTGTGAAGCACTTTCCGTCGCCCTTGAATCCCGCCATGGAAGCGCGCAACAAGTTGAGCGTGATTGCCGCCAAGTCGGGCGATTTCAGCGGCCGCGATTATTGGCTCCGAGACATCATTGCCGCCGATCGCTCCGCGGGAACATCGCGCACCGATCGCAGCAAGGTGCTCGCCGCCCGGGCGACCTTGACGCTGGCCGCGCCGGCTCGCGAGGAGTTCAAGAGCATCAAGCTGGTGGCGCCGCTCAAGAAATCTCTCGCCGAGAAACGCAAAGCCATGGAGGCGGCGCTCAAGGCATATGAGGCGGCAGCCGACTACCAGGTGGCCGATGTCACGACGGCCGCAACCTTCGAGAGCGCAGAATTATACCGGCAGCTGGGCAAGGATCTGATGAGCTCGGAACGCCCGAGGAATCTCAACAAGGATGAACTGGAACAATACAACGTGCTGCTCGAGGAGCAAGCCTTCCCCTTCGAGGAGAAGGCCATCAAGCTGCACGAGGTCAACGCCGCGCGGACCAAAGATGGCACCTACGACGAATGGGTGCAAAAGAGTTTCACCGCGCTTGCACAACTTAACCCCGGTCGTTACGGCAAGGTAGAAATCAGTGAACAGCTGGTTGAATCGATTCGTTAGCGTCGGCCTGGCCGCGCTGTTGGCCGGCTGCCACAGCACGCCGCCTCAGCCGGCGCGCGCGGCCGCACCAGCGCCGGTCGCGCCTGCGCCGGTCGCGACCTCACCCTCGGCTGGCAAGGCCGCGCCCGCCGGGGCTGCGGCCGGCAGCGGCACGGTCCCCGCCCCCGGCGGTGGTGCATCTGCCGGCGGGGCGCCTGTCGGCGGTGCCGCCCCTGGAAGTGGTGTTGCTCCGGCTGGCGATGCTGTCCCGGTACCGCCGCGCGCCGCACAGGAATATGGACAGGCGCTGCAGCTGATGAAGTCAGGCCGCAACACAGATGCGGAACTTGAATTCAAGCAGCTGGCGGTGGCTTATCCGCAATTCGCGGGGCCGCAGCTGAATCTTGGATTGTTGTACCTGCGGGATTCGCGCTTGCCGGAAGCCGAGAAGGCGTTCAAAGCCGCGCTCGAACTCTCCCCATCCAGTGCCGTCGCGGGCGATCAGCTCGGCATCACGGAGCGTCGCCTGGGGAAATTTGCCGAAGCGGAGGCCGCTTACTTGCGCGCGATAGCCGCAGATCCGAATTACGCGCCGGCGCACCTCAACCTGGGCGTACTCTACGACTTGTATATGGGCGAGCCGCAAAAGGCGCTCGAGCAATTTGAACGCTACATTGAGATTGCCGGCGAGAATAAGCAGGTCGCCGGTTGGGTCGTGGAATTGCGCAAGCGAGTCGGTGCGCCGCGCCGCCGTCAAGAAGGAGCCCGCATGAACATCGCAATGACCGCCTTGAGTTCGGCGGCGCTCGGATTTGTCATGAGCGCGGCGAACGCACAGCAGCCCCCGGCTTCAGCCCCATCAGCTGCAGCGGCACCTCCCACCGAGACCGCGGCACCCTCGCCTAAGCCCAAACAGGCCAAAGCCACCGCCCAGTCCGAGGCCGGCGAGCCGCGCGCCAATACTTCGCGCCCCCCGCCGGGCCCGCCGCCGAGCCCAGCCGCGAGTCAAGCTGCCCGGGGAACGGCCCCCGGCCCGGCTCCGAAGGGCCCCGCCAGCGCCGATCGCCTGGAATTGGGCACGGCAACGGTCACCGGCGACCGGGAACAGCCGAAGGTCATGTACATCGTCCCCTGGAAGAAGTCGGATATCGGGGATTTGGCCGGCAAGCCCATGAACAGCCTGGTCGATGAGATTCTCGCGCCCGTGGATCGGGATGTCTTCAAACGCGAGGTGGTTTATTACAAGGCCGTGCAAGCCGACGCGTCCCAAAATGGGGCACCCGGCCACCCGTCGCAACAGGGTGAGAAGTAAGTCATAGCCGATTTTACGGAATCTGGTTGAATCACATATTCGGAAGAAGGATCTATTAGGAGCGCGCAGATGAATTTCATGAATTCGGCAGTCAATTTCTTCAAGGACGGCGGGCTGTTCCTGTACCCGCTGGCCTTGATCTTCGTGGTGGGCGTATCCATCGCCATCGAGCGGTACGTGTACCTGACCCGCGAAACCATTCGAAATCGCAGCTTGTGGGATTCCTTGGTGCCCGCCTTGGGCGCAGGAAACTTCAAGCAAGTGGTGTCACTCACCCACAACTCCAAGGCGTCGATCGCCACGATTTTGAACTACGGCGTGGCCCGTGTCGCGAGCGCCCGGCGCCGCGACGACATCGAAAAGGCCATGGACGAAAGCCTGCTCGAAGTCATCCCGCGAATCGAGAAGCGCACTCACTATCTCTCATCGCTGGCGAACGTCGGCTTGTTGATCGGGTTGTTGGGCACCATCACCGGCTTGATCGGCGCGTTCAGCGCGGTGGCGACCGCGAATCCGGCCGAGAAGGCCAGCTTGCTGGCCGCGGCAATTTCGGTGGCCATGAACAACACCGCCTCCGGCCTCGGCGTTGCCATCACCCTGTTGCTGGCCCACATGTTTCTCGAATCGAAGACCACCTCGCTGATCGACAGCCTGGAAATCGCGTCGGTGAAGTTCTTGAATTCGATCACCGAGCGCCAGACCGACAAGATGCATGAACCTGCGGCGCCCACCCCGACGGTGCGAAGCTCTGCGACTGCCCGCGGCAGCATCTAGGCCGGTCGATCGTAGGATGGAAATCCGCTCATGAAGTCAAAAGCTGCACAGCGCGTCCGACGCAATCACGCCCGCTACCATCAGGGGCGCGACGATCTGAACATCGTGCCGATGATCGACATGATGGTCATCCTGGTGTTCTTCCTGATTTTTACGGCCGTATTTTCCAAGACGAATATCCTTCAGCTGAACCTCCCGGCAAACAACACCGCTCCTGTTGAACTGCCGAAGGGCCTGAAGCTCGAGGTCATCATTCGTCCGAACGATCTGCTGGTCAATGACAAGAATTCGGGTCCGCTCAAGGTCATCGAAAATACCGCGACCGGCTACGATTTGGACCACCTGTCGGAATTCATGCGCCAGGTCAAATCGCAATTTCCGCAGATGACCGATGCCACCATCCTGTCGGGACCGGCGGTGGCCTACGACACGTTGGTGCAGGTCATGGACACGGTGCGTGTGTATCAAATACCGACCCCGCCATTTTCCAAGGCCGAGTTGTTCCCTGACATCGCCATTGGGGACGCGCCGACATGACTTCCTATCGCATCAAGCGGCATCGCCAGCGCAAGCACGGCGCGAGCCATTTCGCGCTGGTTCCTTTCATCGACATGATGACCATCCTGGTGGTGTTCCTGCTGGCGCACACGGCCGAAGTGGACATACTGCCCAACACCAAGAACATTTCGATTCCGCAGTCCATTTCGGACCGCAAACCGAGCGCCGCCATCGTGGTCATGATCACCACCGACTCGCTGTACGTCGACGGTCAAGTGGTCGGCTCCCTGCAGGACCTGATCAAGAACCAGGGCCCTTTCTTTGCGCCCCTGAAAAACGCGCTGATGGCGCAGAACAGCCGCAGCCTGCAGCAGAATACCGACATCGCCAAGCGGGAAGTGACGATCATGGGCGACAAGAGCACGCCTTATGCCGTGCTCAAGAAGATCATGATGACCTGCAGCGAAGCCGAATACGGCAAGGTTTCCTTCGCGGTTGTCGAACGCGAAAAGGCGGCTACCTAAATGGCCGCCTCCAATCCGGCAGTCCGCACTCCCTCGGGTTTGGTGCCTTACTACCGGCGCTACGATCTGCCGTGGTCGCCATCGGAGGAAACGGAGCGGCGATTTAGAGCCATCCTGCGCAATCTCGCCATTGCGGCCTCGCTGATTGCGCTGATCATGCCGTTTCTGCCGCGGCACGTGGTCATCACCAATACGGAGTCTTTGCCGGAGCGGGTGGTGCAACTGGTCATGGAGCCGCCGCCACCGCCGCCACCGCCGCCGCCGCCGAAGCCGGAGAAGCCGATCGAGAAGGTGCCGGTGGAAAAAGTACCGGTGCCGGTGGATCCGCGGACCAAGGCCTTAAAAAGCGGATTGCTTGCGAACCTGGACGATCTTGCGGCCCTGCGTCAGATCGATCTCGATAAATTTGCGAAGGATCAGAAGAAAACCAACGATCCGGGCGATACCAGCGTCACCCGCAGCCTCATCACGTCAAAAGTCGGCGGCAGCAGCGGCGGCATCAGTGCGCCCACCAGCAGTGGTCTGGCGTCGGGTTCCGGATCCCTGCACGGTATCTCCACCACTCAAGTCAAGGATCCGAATCTCGGCGCTTCGGGACAGGCGGCCACGCGGGCGGGCGGCAGCGGCAAGGCCTCGCGCAGCGCGGACGAAATCGCGCTGGTTTTCACCAAGAACAAGGGTGCGATCGACGCGTTGTACGCGCGCGCCTTGCGCGACAACCCGGCCCTCCAGGGCAAGGTCGTCATCGAGATGACCATCTCGCCCGCCGGAGACATCACCGCGGCACGAATCATATCCTCGGAATTGAACGATCCGGAATTCGAGAGCAAGTTGCTCGCGCGCATTCGTCTGTTCAAGTTCGACGCACGGGATGTTGCGGCCCTGACCGCGACCAAACCCATAGACTTCTTCCCAGCCGGATGAACATTCAATCCGAAATCGAGTTCTTCAGCGACTTGGGCCTGGTCGACAAGGCAAGATTCGTCACGCGTTTGATTTGCGAAATAGCGGAGGAGGCCAAGGTCGGCACGGGGGACGGCGGCGACGCATTGCGCTTCAGGTTCGCGAACGAAATGAGCCAGCGCTTGGCCCGCTTTACCTACCAGCTGCTGGGCGAGGATCCGGCACGTCCGCAGGATGACGTGGTGATCCGGATGCTGCTGGGTGCGCGCGCCGACAAAAACGCGCAGCGCATCATGCACAATGCGTACCGCCGGGTTCTAACGAGCTTCGAAAGCTTCGATACGACGGTGCTGCTGAACACTCATTGAGCGAGCGCCGCCGGGCGGCGCTCATCCGGCTCCGCGGATTCGAGGGTGTCCGCTTCGAACAGGTGCAGCAGCTGTTCGGCCGATTCATGCGTGGTTTGCATGAACTTGGTTTCGTCGTCCTTCACCGCCTGTTGTTTGGCCAGGGTCTGTTCATCGTGCACGCGGAAGCGCTGCACCGTTTGGACGGCCTTCGATTTCGGCAGACCGAGCGCCTCCAGCACCTGCAATGACATCTCCAGGCTCGCTGCCAGGGTCTCGCGGATCTGGTAGCGCACGCCCAAGTCCATCAATCGGAAAGCGTGCTGACGGTTGCGGGCCCGCGCGAAGATTTTCAGATGCGGAAAATGCTTGCGGATCATTTCCGCCGTCCGCACCGATGCCTCGACGTCGTCTATGGCGAGCACGAAAATCTCGGCGTTCTCGGCATGTGCCGCCCGCAACAGCTCCAGGCGGGATGCGTCCCCGTAGTACACCTGGTTGCCGAAACGCCGCAGGAAATCCACCTGGGTCTGATTGGCCTCGAGTGCCGTGAAGGCGATATTGCGGCGCCAGGAGAATGCGGCCGATGATTTGGCCGAAGCGCCCGAAGCCGGCGATGAGGACCTTGGGATAGATCTCCGCCGGCGTGTCGAATGGCCTGCCAGGCGCCTCAGGCGCCTTGAAAGTGACCTCGTATAGCGACAGCAGCACCGGGCTCAAAATCATCGAAGCCGTCACCACCAGCACCAGCAACTCGGCGGTCCCGGTGCCCATGATGCCGAAGGATGCGGCGAGCCCCAGCAGGACAAAGGCAAATTCGCCGCCGGAGGGCAGACTGATGGCGAGCCCGCGGCTGGCAACGGGCGACAATCCCGAGAGCCTGCCGATGATCCACAGAATCAAGATTTTCAGCACCATGAACCCGATCGTCAAGCCGATGATGAGCAAGGGCCTCTCACGCACCAATCCCAAATTCGCCGACATACCGACGCTCATGAAAAACAGGCCGAGCAGCAAGCCTTTGAATGGTTCGATATCAGCCTCGAGTTCGTGGCGAAATTCGCTGTCCGCCAGCAATACCCCGGCGAGAAATGCGCCGAGAGACAAAGACAATCCCACCTGGCTGACGAGCAGCGCCGTTCCGAGCACGATCAGCAGACCCGCTGCCGTAAATGCTTCGGCTACGCGTGTCGCTGCGATGATGCGCAACATCGGACGCAGAACATAGCGGCCGCCGATGATGACCGCGGCCAGTACCGCGATGAGTTTGATGACCAGCCAGCCGCCCGAGTCCGCGGTTTTCGCAGCGTTCACGCCCAGCAGAGGCAGCAACGCCAGCACCGGCATTACCGAGACGTCCTGGAACAGCAATATGCTGAACGAGGCACGGCCAAACTGAGAATTGAGCTGGCCGCGCTCGGCGAGCAATTGCAGGGCCAGCGCCGTCGAGGACATGGACAAGGCGAAGCCGATGACCAGCGCGGACTGCCAGGATTGAGCGAACACATAGAAGGCGGCCGCGCCCAGACACAGCGTGGTTGCCGCGACTTGCCCCGTGCCCAGGCCGAGAATCGATTTTCGCAGCACCCACAGCCGCGAGGGCTGCAATTCGAGGCCAATCACGAACATCAGGAGTACGATGCCGAACTGCGCGATATTTTGCGCGGTGTCGACGGTGCTGATCAGCCCCAAACTGGCCGGACCTATGATGATGCCGGCGGTCAGGTAACCGAGCACTGCTCCCAATTTGAAGCGGCGGAAGATCGGGATCGCGATGACCGCCGCCGCGAGAAATATAGCGATCTGCGCCAACAAGCTCATAATATTTCCCCAGTGTGAACCTTCAGAGCCTAGCATTATGTATCGCCAAAGCATTCAATTTCCGGCCAAGGACGCCGCGCTGCGCGAGGACGTGCACGCGCTGGGTGGCTTGATCGGCGAAACGCTTCGCGATCAGGGTGGCGAGGAGTTCTTCAAGCTCGTCGAAGGGCGATCGACTCGCCGCGATTCAGCGCCGCGAAGGCGATGCGGTCGGCGCGGCGGAACTGCAAAATCGCACGATGGCCCGCACACCCGCGGCCGCCACCGGTCTGACGCGGGCGTTTTCGATTTGGTTCATGGCCGTGAACACCGCCGAAAAAGCACACCGCGTGCGCCGCCGCCGCGAATACCTGGGTGATTCCAAAACATCGCAGCCCGGCGGAATCGCGGATTGCATCACCCGCTTGCGGGGCAGTGGTCTCTCGCTGCAGCGGACGCTGCAATTGATCGGCACCATGAGCATTGAGCCGGTGTTCACGGCGCACCCAACCGAATCGACGCGCCGCACGATATTGCGCAAGCAGCAGCACATCGCCCACGACCTGTTGGAACGTCAAAACCTTGCCTCGACCCGCACCGAGCTGGCCACGCTGTGGGCGCGGGTGCGGCTGGAAATCACCAGTATCTGGCAGACCGAGGAGCATCCTCGTGAAGGTTTGACGGTGGTCGACGAGCGTGAGCACGTATTGTTCTATTTGATCGACATTCTTTACCGGGTCGTGCCGCTGTTCTATGAGGAGATCGAGGCGGCGCTGG
Organism: uncultured Gammaproteobacteria bacterium; assembly: GCA_963831765.1. Lineage (GTDB taxonomy): Bacteria > Pseudomonadota > Gammaproteobacteria > Steroidobacterales > Steroidobacteraceae > Bog-1198. Next base: position 1,140,898 of record CAWHRH010000003.1, on the reverse strand, counting down.
CCAATGCCTACGAGGTTCCGGTCGAAACACTCGATGTGCCCAACATCCTGCGCTTCGGCTCATGGGTCGGCGGCGATATGGACGGCAATGCGGACGTGCACGGCAAAACCATACGCGAGACCCTGCACCGTCATCAGCAGCTGATCATTTCCACGTATTTCACGGAGTGCGAGCAGCTCGCCGAATCCTTGAGCCAAAGCGCGAACCGCGTCGCCGTGAGCGCCGCCCTTGCTGCGCGCGTCGATGCCTACAGCAACCTGCTTCCGGGCGCCAAGGCTCTGGCGCCCGCGCGCCATGACCGCATGCCTTACCGCGTGTATTTCGGCCAAATCAGCGAGCGGCTCCAGGCGACCTACGAAGGCAGGCCCAACGCGTATCAGAATCCCGACGAGTTGCTCTCCGATATCGCACTGGCGGCGGACAGTCTGCTCGAGAATCGAGGGCGTCACGCCGGATATTTCCTGGTGCGCCGTCTGATGCGGCGGGTGCGTACATTCGGTTTTCATCTTGCGACGCTGGACGTCATTCAGCATGCGCACTTTCATGACGAGGTCGTTGCGCAGGGGTTGGGTGTGGAAGGCTGGCCGGCGCTGCCGGCGGAGGAAAGGCTGCGGCAGCTGCGGGATCTATTGTTGCGCGATCAAGGTCCTACGTCGGCCTTCGACGCCATGGGCCGCCGCAGTCTGTGGGTATTCGAAGCCATTGCCCAGGCGCGGCACAAATTCGGTGGGCGTGCCATAGGCCAGTACATCGTGAGCGGCGCGCGCGGACCTGAAGACATTCTGGCGGTACTGCTGTTGGCCAGATGGGCCGACATCACCGACAAACGCAGCGGCGAGAGTCCTCTCGATGTGGCGCCGCTGCTCGAGTCCATCGACTCCCTTGAAACGGCCGGCGAAGTGCTGCGAGCGCTGCACGCCGAGCCGGCGTATCGCCGTCATCTTGAATCGCGCGCGAATCGGCAGATGGTGGTAATCGGATACTCGGATACGAATAAACAAGGAGGGATCGCTGCCTCGCGTTGGGCACTGCAGGTGGCGCAGGTTCAACTGTTGGAGGCGGCGCGCTCGGCCGGTATCAGCCTGACGATCTTTCATGGCCGCGGCGGTACGCCGGCGCGCGGCGGCGGCCGTACCGAGCACTTGGTGGAATCGGTGCCGAGCGGGGCAATTCGAGGGGTGCTGCGTCTGACCGAGCAAGGTGAAGTGGTCAATCAAAGCTATGGCCTGCGTCCCATCGCCATGCGCACCCTCGAGAGGACGTTTGCGGCCGTCGCGCTTGCGACCGCCCAGGCGGCCGACACGCCCCCCATCGCCCCCGATCAAATTGCGGCCATGCGCACCCTTGCCGCACACAGCCTCGAGACGTACCGCCAACTGGTGTTTGGCGCGGAGTTTTTCGAGTATTTCCGTGCCGCCACGCCTCTGGATGTCATCGAGCGCATGCACATCGCGTCGCGGCCGGCAACGCGCGCCGGCAGCGGTGTGCAAGCGTTGCGGGCCGTTCCCTGGGTTTTCGCCTGGACCCAAAGCCGGCACATGTTGCCGGGATGGTTCGGTTTCGGCAGCGGTCTGCAGGCGGCGGCGGATTTGCACGGTGAGCAGGTCCTCTCCGCCATGGCCGCGGATTGGCCTTTCTTTGGCCACTTGCTCGACGATGTGGAGGCCATGCTGGCACGAACCGACCTGAAGATCGCCCACCACTACGATGAACTGGCGGGCGCGGGGCTGCGGGCGCATGCAGAGCCCATCGCGAAAGAGTACGCGCTCACCATGCGTCATGTGCTGCGCATCCGCGGCACGGCCAATCTGCTCGACGGCGATCCCACCTTGCAGCGCTCCATCATGCTGCGCAACCCCTATATCGATCCCATGCACCTCATGCAGGTGGATCTATTGCGGCGCTGGCGTGCGACGGACCGCCAGGATTCCGCATTGTTCGCGGTCTTGCGGGCGACGATCAGCGGGATCGCGCAGGGTTTGCAAGCCACCGGCTAGCGGGCAGGGATGTTCCTTAGCATTCCGGCACGTTGACCGCAAGACCGCCCTGCGAGGTCTCCTTGTATATGGTCGACATGTCGAGGCCGGTCTGCCGCATGGTTGTAATGACCTGGTCGAGCGATACCTTGTGCGATCCGTCGCCGCGCAGCGCGAGCCGCGCCGCGTTGATGGCTTTCACCGACCCCATGGCGTTGCGTTCGATGCAGGGAATCTGCACGAGGCCCGCGACCGGATCGCAGGTCAATCCTAGGTTGTGTTCCATGCCGATTTCCGCTGCGTTCTCGATCTGCTCATTGCTGCCGTTGAGCGCGGACACCAATCCGGCCGCAGCCATGGAGCAAGCGACGCCGACCTCGCCCTGACATCCCATCTCTGCACCCGAGATCGATGCATTCTGCTTGTACAGCATGCCGACGGCAGCGGCCGTCAGCAGGAACCGCGCCACGCCGGCATCGTCGGCGCCGGCCTCGAAGCGCCGGTAATAGTGAAGTACGGCCGGCACGATGCCCGCGGCGCCATTGGTGGGCGCGGTCACCACCTGACCGCCCGCGGCATTTTCTTCATTGACTGCGAGGGCGTAGACATTGACCCAATCGAGCGCATACATGGGGTTGGAGGGATCGCCGCTCATGAGCTGACGAAAGAGTTTTGGCGCTCGGCGCCTCACACCGAGCACCCCCGGCAGCAGACCCTGGGCGTCGAAACCGCGTCGCACGCAATCCTGCATCACCTGCCAGATGCGCGACAGACCCGCGTGCACCTCCGCTTCGCTGCGCCATGTACGTTCGCGCGCCAGCATCAACTCGTGAATTTCCAAACCGGCGGCTTTGCCATGCTCGAGCAACCGGGCACCGGAATCAAATTCGAACGGCGGCGGCGGACGCACCATGCCAGCCTCAGCTTCGGCGCCGGCCCGAACCACGAATCCGCCGCCCACACTGTAGTATTCCTCGCGCGCCAGGATCTTCAGCTGTGCGTCGTGCGCGGTGAAGCGCATGCCGTTGGAATGGCCGGGCAGCACTTGGTCGTTGTGAAACAGAAGATTCAGCGGCTCATCGAAGTCTATTTCGTGCCTGCCCAACAGGCGGATGCGTTTCGCGCCGCGAATTCGCTGAAGCGCCGGCTCGATCGCCGAGGAGTCGATCGTCGCCGGATTGAATCCCTCGAGTCCCAGAAGGATGGCGCGATCGGTGCAATGGCCTCGGCCGGTGAGCGCCAAAGAACCATACAGCTGCGCCGAGACCTGGGCGGTGCGGGTCAACAAGCCGCGAGCCTCGAGCAGTTCGACGAAGCCGCGCGCGGCGTTCATCGGTCCCATGGTGTGCGAGCTGGAGGGCCCGATTCCGATCTTGAAGATGTCGAAAACACTCAAACTCATGCGCGCAGCCACGTTGATTTGGATCGCGGATGATACCGCCGCCGCCGAAGCGCTGTGGGGGAACTGTGTGGGGTGGCAAAATGCTAAACTTGGGGGTCAATTGGGGTATTTCGCTGGCTGGCTTTTCAATGGAGTGTGCTATGACTCGCTACCCGTTAATTCTTGCTGCGCCGCTGATGGTGTCGTTGTCGCTTGTCGCGTGTAAGAACGAACCAAGCAAACACGCGGTGGTCGACACCGGCAATATCACCGCGGCGGTTGCCGACGCCAACCGACCGGATACCGACAAGGCGCGCGATGCCGCCCGCAAGCCGGCCGCGGTGCTGGAATTCATCGGCGTGAAACCCGGCGAGCAAGTCGCCGAGCTCTTGCCGGGCGGCGGGTATTTCACGCGCATCTACAGCAAGGCCGTTGGACCCGCCGGCCATGTCTATGCCCTGGTTCCTGAGCGTCCGCCTAATGCGCCGGCGGATTTGCCGGATCTGGCCGGCGCCGTGAAGGCGATTGCGGCCAATCCCAACTATGCGAACGTGAGCGTGGTGGTCATGTCGATTACCAAACTCGCCGCGCCTGCGCCGGTGGACCTGGTATTCACCGCGCAGAACTATCATGACCTGCACAATTTCCCCATCGACATCGGCGCCTTCAACAAGAATGTGTTCAATTCCTTGAAGCCCGGCGGCTTGTACGTGGTGGAGGACCATTCGGCGCCGGCCGGCTCCGGGTTTAGCGACACGAAAACGCTGCACCGGGTCGACAGCGAGGCCGTGAAAACCGAGGTCATGGCGGCGGGATTCGAGTTCGTGGGCAGCAGCGACGCGCTGGCGAACCCGGCGGATCCCCGCACGGCGAACGTGTTTGACCCCGGCATTCGGGGAAAGACCGACCAGTTCATCCTGAAATTCCGCCGGCCCAAGAAATAACCGGGTGACGGGATGCTTTTTCATCCCCGGGCAATCCCGGGGCTTTAAGGGCGGTCGTGCCCAAAAAGCGAACTTTGGGGCTGCAATCGCTGTCAACCGTAGGGGTGCTGCCGCGTTGATGCCTGTGGGCACAAGAGGATTTAAGCTCATGATTTCGCTTACATTACGGATGGCTGTTCCAGCCGTCCTGTTGGGATTGCTGACCGCTTGCGCGACGCCGCCGCCTCGTGTCTACACCGTGCCGGCCCACGCGCCGCCCCCGCAGCGAGTCTTTGTATACCCGGCCAATGGCCAGAGCCCCGATCAGACCGAGCGGGACCGTTATGAATGCCATGTATGGGCCGTACAGCAAACCGGCGTGGATCCCAGCCGAGGCGATGCCAATGCGTACCAGCGCGTCGTCGTGCAGCCATCGACTGTGCCGCCGGGCTCGGGCGTCGCGGCGGGTGCCGTCGCCGGCTCCATCATTGGCTCCGTCATTGGCGGTCCGTGGAATGCGGGTGCATTTCTGCTAGGCGGTGCCACCGGGGCGCTCATTGGCGGCGCCGCGGAGTCCAGTGCCAATGCGAATGCCCAGGCTCAGGCACAACAAGTGCAGCAGCAGGTCAATCAGAGCAACGCTCAAGTACGAAGTGGTTCAGACGCCTACCGCCGCGCGTTCGGCGCATGCTTGGTGGGCCGCGGCTACACCGTCTCATGACCCAAACCGTCTCATGACCCAATTCGCGGCGCTCTCTTGGTCGGCAATCTTGTGCGCGGCGCTCAGTGCCAATCTGGCGGCGGCTGCCGATGAGCACGCACGCCCCGAGCAACCCGTTCCTCAAACCAAAGCTCCGGCCCCGCCGCACGCCACCGTGCCCGCGCCGCACGTCGCCACCCCTGCGCCGCCGCACACCGTTTCCTACGACGGTCACGGCCAGGTTTTGGATCCGCGATACAACCACGGCCGCTATTATCCGCCGGCGGGTTCCGTAAGGCCGTCCCTGCCGACTGACTACCGGCCCTACTACCGCGGCGGTCAACGCTATTATTTCAATGCCGGCGTTTGGTATGCACCGCGCGGCACGGGTTTTGTGGTGGTAAGGCCTCCCGTCGGCGTGGTGATTGCGGTATTGCCGCCGTACTACTCGACGGTGTGGTTCAGCGGAATTCCCTACTACTACGCCAACAACGTGTACTACTCGTGGCAGCCCGATCAGAACGGCTACGCGGTGGTCGACCCGCCGGAGAACGCCGATGCACCTTCGGCGCCGCCCGAAGACTCGCAACAGCAGGATCCGCAGCAAGATCTGATCATCTACCCAAAAAATGGGCAGACCAAGGATCAACAATCGGCGGATCAGTACGATTGCAACAACTGGGCGAACGGCCAAACCGGTTTCGATCCCACGCAGCCGGACGGTACGTCGGGCAATTCACCTGCGAATCGCAACAACTACGACCGTGCGATGGCGGCTTGCTTGACGGGCCGGGGCTATCAAGTCAACTGACGCAGGCCACCCGCTTCAGGTCCGCTCAGCTGCATGCCACGCAGCCTGCAGTTGAGCTTCAAAAGCCGGCGCAAAACTATTTTCGTCACGCAGCGACGATCTTTCGAATATGGTCTGAAGCGACGAGCGCAGTTGCTCGAGTCTGGGCAGATCACGGGCGAGGTTAACGGCAATCTGCGCGTATTGCGCTGGTGTCGATGCCACCAGGTCCCTCAAACCCATGGCACCGAGAATGCTCAGGCCGCTACGCGACGCGCCATGCGCGCCGTGCAGTGAGACTACCGGCACCCCACTGTATAGGGACTCGCAGGTCGTCGTGACGCCGTTGTACGGATAGGAGTCGAGCGCGATATCGACCCCGGTGAATGGCGACTCCACGGGTACTTCCATCGTGTAGGGTAAGCAATCGATGCGGGCTGGCTCGATACCGCATTTCTCGAGGGTGCTGATCATATCGGCGGCGCGCTGCGGGCTGCGGATACGCGTGAGGCGCAAACGCGCGTGCGGCAAGGCACCCAAAATCTTGCCCCAGCATTCGATCGTGGTTGCGCTAATTTTGCTCAGGCTGTTGAAACTGCCGAAGGTGACAAAGCCGGAGGAGCGCGCCGGCAGGGCGCCCGCCGCGGGACGCGCAGCGAACGGCCGGTAGCACCATTGCGGGTGCTGCAGCTGCAACAGCTTTTCGCTATGCCATACCTCGGCGGCGGGTATGGGATCCGTAGACGCGTCGGTGATGCGGTAGTCCATCGTGGGCAATCCGGTCGAAGCGGGAAAGCCCAAATACGTGACCTGCACGGGCGCCGCGCGACGCGCAAAGACCGCCAACCGGTTGAACGCCGTATGCCCGGCAAGATCCAGCAAGATATCGATTCGATCCGAGCGAATGCGCTCGACCAGGGCGTCGTCGTCGAGCCGCCAAACGTCGCGCCACTGATGAGCATGACCGCGCAGCCGCTCCGTCACCTCATCATGGTCGGGGAAGTTGTGATAGAAAAAGTACTGGAATGCATCGCGGTCATGACCGCCCGCGATGGGTTCAAAGAAACGGGCCACCGAATGTGTTCGGAAATCGCCGGAAACAAAGCCCACACGTAGTCGTCGCGGCGGGCCCGCGCCCCGCAATTGATGCAATTTTCCGGCTTGCGGATGTTGCGCGGCAAACCGGGTTCCCCAGGTCCTCGCGGCCGCCGCGATGTCATCTGCGCCATGCCGGTCCGAATTGAGCAATGCCACAAGGTACGTGGATTGCGCGGCCGTATGCTGCGGATTCAGCCGGCAAGCTTCGCGGAGTTCGGCAATCGCACTTTCGGTATAACCACGGGCCAATTCATTCAGGCCTAAATTAAAGCGAATGACAGCCTCGGACGATCTCAACCCGCGAGCCCGCTGATAGTGGTTCGCCGCCGTATCGAGATCGCCCAGATGACTGAAGGCATTGCCCAGCATGAAAGGAGGAATATGCGAGTCGGGGTCAATCTCGGCCGCCTTTTCAAAGAGGGTCAGCGCCGCGGCGACATCACGGTTCTCGACCCGGCGCAAGCCCTCGTTGACAAGATCGCGCATGGTCATGCGATGGAATCCGGCGACTTGGAGATGAAATCCCGCCTCAGTCGCTGATCAGGGCCGCGGGCGAACTCGCGGAACAGTGCTGATCGACGAACTCTTGATGCAGCGGCATGGCCTCGGCACATTTCCTGACGACCGAGCGTATGTCATCCAAGTTGCTTTGAATTGTTTTGGGATCGAGCATATCGGCGAGCGGATCGTAGCCGCTGGGCATGACATTCTGGCCGATCAGCACATAAAGCCAGCTTTGCACGGGGAAAAGCTCATTGTCCTCGCGTTCGATGCGCCCGTAGCTGCTGAACAGATCGATTCTCTCCTGCAGACTGTCCGGCGGAGCGATGTTGCGGCAGTGACGCCACAATTCGCTGTCGTCGCGCTCCGTCATTCGATAATGGATGAACAAGAAATCGCGTACTCGTTGGTACTCGGAGGCGAAGATCTTGTTGTAGCGATCAATATCGGCGGAGCGGAAGTCCCGGTCAGGGAACAATTTCAGAAGCACCGCTATTCCACGCTGAATCAGGTGAATGCTGGTTGATTCGAGGGGTTCGAGAAAGCCGGCGGAAAGACCGATCGCAACACAGTTTTTGTTCCAGAACGATTTGCGCCGGCCGGTCGCAAAGCGCAAGTTGAGCGGATTGGCCAGAGCTTTGCCCTCGAGGCTCGACATCAATTCTTCCTGTGCCTGCGCGTCGCTGATGAAATCGCTGCAAAATACATAACCGTTCCCTACGCGGTGCTGCAGCGGAATGCGCCACTGCCACCCTGCCGCTTTGGCGGTCGCCAGGGTGTGGGAGGCAAACGGGCCGGTTCTTTCGCAGGGCACTGCAGCGGCGCGGTCGCAGGGCAGCCATCGATTCCAGTTTTCATAGCCGCTCTTCAGGGCGTCCTCGATCAACAAGCCGCGAAAGCCGGTGCAATCGATGAACAGATCCGCCGCAATGCGTTCGCCGCTCTCAAGGCTGATCGACTCGATGAACCCGTCCTGCGGCCTTAAAGTAACCTGCTTTACCTTGCCCTCGGTACGCAGGACGCCACGCGCCTGCGCATAGTCGCGCAAATATCGCGCGAATAGACCGGCATCGAGATGCAAGGCATAGGTGATGGTGTCAAGCGGCGTGCCCGGCGCACGAATCGGGCGCATGAACTTACCCAAGCGCGCGGCCACCGCTTGCAGAGAATATTCCTCCAAAGGCGCGGCCTTTCCCTGTTGCAGCATCTTGAACCAGTACGCCGAAAAGGCTACGCGCCCCATATCGAAGCCGGTTTGGCCAAACGGGTGGATGTACGAATGACCGAGACGCGTCCAATCCCTGAACTCGATGCCTAGTTTAAAGGTGGCCTTCGTTTTGCGAATGATGTCATTTTCGTCGATTCCCAATGCCCTGATGAAATCCATGATTGGCGGAATGGTGGCCTCGCCGACGCCAATGGTTCCGATCAACTCGGATTCGACGAGCTGAATACGGCAATTCAGGTTTTTTAGGAACTTGGAGAGACTCGCGGCGGTCATCCAGCCCGCCGTCCCGCCGCCGATGATGGCAATACTGCGGATACGGTTGTCGCTCATGGAGTCGCCTCGAGATTTGACGATAGCGCTACCAATCATACCCGACCAGGGCGCCGGCGCCTTCTTGAGGAAACCCGGCCCGGGGCCGTGTCTTGGTATTTGTTGCGCTACAATGCGATCGAGTCGCAGAGGAAAGCAGTGAAAAGGACGCCCAGACGCAGCCGAAACGCGGTGACCATGCATGAGGTGGCGAAGCACGTAGGCGTCTCGCCCATGACTGTATCGCGGGTCATCAGCGGCGACGCGAACGTCAGAGCCGAAACTCTGCAGCGCGTTCAGCAGGCGATCAGAGAACTCGGCTATACCCCCAATGTGGCCGCACGCAATTTGGCGAAGGCCGCCACGGTGCATATCGGCTTGTTGTACAACAATCCGAGCGCGGCTTACTTGAACGAGCTTCTGGTGGGCGTACTCGAGCAAAGCAGCCAAGTCGGCTGCCAGATTGTGCTGGAAAAGTGCGGCGCGCGAAACGAGCGGGCGGCGATCGAGAGGCTGCTTCGCGACGGCATCGGCGGCATCATCTTGCCGCCGCCGTTGTCCGACTCGAAGGTCGCGATGGCGGCACTGCGTGAAGCGAAAATTCCTTTCATTGCGGTGGCAACCGGCCGCCCGGAAGTGGAAGGACTTTCCGTCAGGATCAACGATTTTGAGGCGGCGGCGGCCATGACGCGCTATTTGTTGTCGCTGGGCCATCGCAATATCGGTTTCATCGTGGGCGCTCCCAATCAAACCGCCAGCTTGCAGCGCCAGGCTGGATTCGGTGCGGCACTGCGCGAAGCTGGATTGCCGGTTCACTCCGAATGGGTGAAGCAGGGTTCGTTCAGCTATCGCTCGGGACTCGCGGCTGCCGAGCAGATTTTGAGCGCACCGCATCGCCCCAGCGCGATATTCGCCAGCAACGATGATATGGCGGCCGCCGCGATCGCCGCGGCGCACCGCGCGCGCCTCGATGTTCCCAAGGATCTGACCATCGTTGGTTTCGACGATACGCCGCTCGCGACCACGATCTGGCCCGCGCTCACCACCGTGCGTCAGCCCGTTGCATCGATGGCTCGAAAGGCCGTGGAACTCTTGCTCGAGGAGATTCGCTTGCGACGGCTTGGGGAAACCCTCGAGCCGCTGCTGCACTTCATGAATTTTACTCTGGTGAAGCGGGAGTCTTCTGCGCCGCCGATCTAGGCGGCCGCGCCGGCGCGCAAACATCGCGGACCAGCGCATTGCGCGGCCCTGTCCGTCAAATTGACGACAGTGCAGTGATAGCGCTACCATAAGCCGGCTGGCTAGCGAAAATCGTCCTATGTCAAGTCACATGGGCAAGGGGGAATCATTAAGCAAAACACCAAATCCTTGGTGACGGGACTGACGTTCGTCGCCACATTGGGCGGTCTGCTGTTCGGTTACGACACCGCCGTGATCTCGGGCGCGGTCAGTTCGATCGACGCCAATTTCATCGACCCTCAACATCTGTCCGAAACGGTCCGCAGCAGCCTGTCGGGCTGGACAGTATCCAGCGCACTTTTTGGATGCATCATCGGCGCAATCGTCGCCGGCTGGGTTTCCAATGCGATCGGCCGCAAAGGCGGCATGCTGGTCGCCGGCGCCCTGTTCCTGATCTCGGCGGCGGGCTCGGCCTACCCTGAATTCGGCCTGGGTCCCATCGGCGGCATGGGCCCGAAGGCACTGACCCCGTTCATTCTCTACCGGATTCTCTGCGGTGTCGGCGTCGGCATCGCGTCGATGTTATCGCCTCTCTACATTGCGGAAATCGCGCCGAGTCGGATTCGCGGCCGGCTGGTTTCCTTCAATCAACTGTCGATCGTGCTCGGCATGTTGTTGGTGTATTTCGTCAACTGGGCCATCGCATCGCAGGGCGACGACGCCTGGATCAAATCCACCGGTTGGCGCCTCATGCTGGTATCCGAAGCCGTCCCCGCCGTATTGTTCCTGGGATTGCTCATGCTGGTTCCCGATACGCCGCGTTGGTTCGTGATGAAGGGCCGCAGCGACAAGGCCTTGAGCGTGCTCAGCCGCCTGGTTGACGAAGCGGAAGCGCGCTTGACCATCAAGGAGATCGAGGCCTCGCTGGTCGTTCCGGCGCATTCGACCGGCACCAATCTTTTTGCCTTCGGCAGCCTGGTGATCGTGGCCGGCATCATGCTCTCGGTGTTCCAGCAATTCGTCGGCATCAATGCGGTGCTCTATTACGCCCCGTTGATGTTCAAGAACCTCGGAGCGTCCACGGACTCCGCGCTGTGGCAGACGGTGATCGTGGGATTGGCGAATGTGATCTTCACGTTGGTCGCGATTCTTACCGTGGATCGACTCGGGCGTAAACCCTTGCTGATCATCGGCGGCTTGGTCATGGGCGTGGCCATGATCACCCTGGGTTTCCAGTTTCAGGCCAACGCCGTCGGCACAGGACCGCTGATCGCGGCGATCGCCTACATCGCCGGCTTCGCGCTCTCCTGGGGCCCCGTCACCTGGGTGCTGCTGTCTGAAATGTTTCCCAATTCCATCAAGAACAGGGCGTTGGCAATTGCGGTGGCAGCGCAGTGGATCGCCAATCTGTTCGTTTCTTGGTCGTTCAAGATCCTTATCGGCAATTCGGCCTTGAACGCCATGTTCAATCATGGTTTTCCGTACTGGATCTACGGCGTCATGAGCTTCCTCGCGGCGGCGTTCGTGTATTTCTACGTTCCGGAGACCAAGCAGCGCACCTTAGAGGAAATTCAAAATCTGTGGACGCGTGGCGGCGCGCGTGCTTCGGCCGCGGTTAAATTGCCGGCGGCCGGCTGACCGCCGCGTCGAATTGCCCGGTGAAAATCGACGAGGATTTTCTGGTGCTACGTCACGAGGCGATGCGCCTCACCCTGGATCCGCAGCGGGGCGGTGCAATCCGTGATTTCAGTTGGCGCGGCCAGGATATATTGCGGCCTACACCCGCGGACGGGGGCGCTGATCCGTTCGATATGGCGTGCTTCCCGATGGTGCCCTACGTCAATCGCATCGCGAACGGGCGCTTCAATTTCGCCGGCCGTTCAGTACAGCTGGAACGAAATTGGCAGGCGGATCCTCATCCCCTGCATGGCAACGGTTGGCGCTCATCCTGGAGCGTCGTCGCCGCTTCAGGGGCGCAGGCGACCGTGCGGTTCGAGGGTGGAGCCGATGAGTGGCTGGGACGATACCGCTGCGAGCAGTGTTTCAATCTGATCGACGACGGCCTCTCCATTGAACTCTCGGTGCAAAACTTGAGCGATGCCCCCATGCCGGCGATGCTCGGCCTGCACCCGTATTTCAACGATGTGGGCCGCGCCCGAATGCATGCCCAGGTGCCGCGCGTATGGTTGACTGACGGCGCCGCGCTGCCGGTACAAGAGGCCCCGACTCCCGTGGACTGGCGCTTCGAGCCGACCCGGGCCGTTGATGCGGTGCCGCTCGATCATTGCTTTTCAGGCTGGAACGGCACCGCCGTGCTGTGCTGGCCTGGGCGGACGGTCACGGTGCGCGCCACGGATTGCAGTCACTTGCATGTGTATGTTCCGCCGCAGCGGGATTTCTTTTGCATCGAGCCGCAGACATCCGCCAATGGCGCTCTGGGCCGTGACGCCGGAGAGGCCACGGTGGTCCTTCCTGGCGAACGCTTCGCGATCAGTGTGGATTTTTCGGTCGGAGCGGCCTGATGTATCTCGGCATCGATATCGGCACGTCCAGCGTCAAGGCCTTGTTGCTGGACGAGGGCGGGGCGGTTGTTGCGCAAGGGTCCTATCCGCTCGATGTCAGCCGTCCGCAGGCAAACTTCTCCGAGCAGGATCCTGAATCGTGGTGGCGCGCCACGGTCAATGCCGTGGGGACCTTGCCGGCAGCGGCGCGCGCTGCGGTACAGGCTGTGGGCCTGAGCGGGCAGATGCATGGTGCAACGCTGCTGGACCAGCAAGATCGGCCGCTGCGTCCGGCAATTCTCTGGAACGACGGCCGCTCGGCTGCGGAGTGCGTCGACCTCGAACGCCGCGAACCCGATTCGCGCGCGATCACGGGCAACATCATGATGCCCGGCTTTACCGCGCCGAAATTGCTGTGGGTGTCGCACCACGAACCCGATGTTTTTCGCCGCACGGCGAGTGTGCTGCTGCCAAAAGACTATGTGCGGCTGAAGTTGACCGGCGAAAAAGTCAGCGATATGTCCGACGCCTCAGGAACCGGATGGTTGAGCGTGGGCGCGAGAGATTGGTCCGATGCGATGCTCCAGGCGACCGGGCTCGATCGTAGCTACATGCCGCGGCTGATCGAGGGCACGGCACCTTCCGGATCTCTGACAGCGGCTGCCGCGGAACAGCTCAAGGTGCCGCGCGTCGTCGTTGCCGGCGGCGGCGGCGACAATGCGGCCAGCGGCGCGGGTCTGGGTGTGGTTTCGCCGGGCCAGGCGTTCCTCTCCCTGGGAACCTCCGGGGTTTTGTTCGTGGTGACGGATCGTTTTCGTCCAAATCCCAATCGCGCGGCGCATGCGTTCTGCCATTGTCTGCCGGACCGCTGGCATCAAATGTCCGTCATGCTGAGTGCATCCAGCGCGCTCGATTGGGCGGCGCAGATTATCGGCGAAACCGATTTGCCGCGATTGGTCGCCGCCGCGCAGGCCAGGGGATTGAACCGCCACTCGCCGGTTTTTCTGCCCTATTTATCGGGTGAGCGCACGCCTCACAATGATCCTCACGCCCGCGGGGTCTTCTTCGGAATCAGCTCCGCTACCACCGCCACGGATCTGGCGGCGGCGGTACTCGAGGGGGTTGCCCATGCCTTTACGGATGGCCTGGATGTTTTGCTGGAGACGGGCGGAACGGTAGGCGAGATCAGCGTCACCGGCGGCGGTGCACGCCTGCCGTATTGGGGGCAACTGCTTGCGGCGGCGCTCAATCGTCCCCTGACATACCGGGTTGGCGGTGAAGTCGGCGCGGCCTTGGGCGCAGCCCGGCTTGCACGCATCGCGCTCAGCGGCGAGCGTGCAGAAGAAGTATGCGTCGCGCCGCCGGCCGAGCGCGTGATTGAACCGGACGCCGCATTGGCGTCATTGCTGGCAGTTCGCCGCCGCATCTTTGTGCGGCTATATCAGAATCTCAAGAACACCTTCGCGGAGTATGCATCATGAGTCTTTTTTCCAGTGTCGAACCGGTTCGCTTCGAAGGAGCCGGCGCAAAAAGCGAGTTTGCCTATCGGGTCTATGACAAGGATCGCGTGATCCTCGGCAAGCGCATGGAGGAATGGCTCAGGGTCGCCGTTTGCTACTGGCATTCTTTCAATTGGCCCGGAGCAGACATCTTTGGAGCCGGCACGCTGACGCGTCCCTGGATTGCCCCCGTGGTTACTCAGGACATGGCTGATGCCAAGCTCGACGCCGCTTTCGATTTCTTCTCGCGGCTCGGCGTGCCGTATTTCACTTTTCACGATGTCGACGCGATGGCGACCGCTGCCTCGCTCAAGGAACACATCGTCAACCTGCGCAAAATCGAGGAGGGCATGGCCGCCAAAATTGCGGCTACCGGAGTGAAGCTGCTGTGGGGTACCGCCAATCTGTTCAGCCATCCGCGCTATGCCGGCGGCGCCGCGACCAGTCCCGACCCGTCGGTGTACGCCTGGGCGGCTGCGCAGGTGCGCGCATGTCTGGAAACCACCCAACGGCTCGGCGGCGAAAACTACGTGCTGTGGGGAGGGCGCGAGGGCTACGACTCCCTGCTCAACACGGACCTGCGGCGGGAACTCGACCAATACGCGCGCTTTCTCGCCATGGTGGTGGAGCACAAGCACAAGATCGGCTTCAAAGGCTCGATTCTCATTGAGCCAAAGCCTTTTGAGCCCACCAAGCATCAATACGATCACGACGTCGCCGCTGTGTATGCCTTTCTACAGCGCTATGGATTGAGCAAGGAGGTCAAGGTCAATATCGAAGTCAACCACGCCACGCTGGCGGGATTCGACTTCGAGCACGAGATCGCCGCGGCGCGCTGCTTCGGAATTTTTGGTTCGATCGACATCAATCGCGGCGACCCGCGCAACGGTTGGGACACCGATCAGTTTCCCAACAACGCCCAAGAACTCGTGCCCTCGCTGGTGCAATTGGTCGAGGACAAGGGTTTTACCAACGGCGGTTTTAATTTCGATGCCAAATTGCGGCGGCAATCGGTGGATCCGACGGATCTGTACGTCGCTCACATCGGCGGCATCGACACCCTGGCGCGCGCCTTGTTGGCGGCAGCCGACGTCGTGACAGACGGTGGCTTGGAGCGATTGCGGCGGGAGCGCTACCAGGAATGGAGCGGCGAACTCGGCAGGCGGATTTTGAGCGGCGAATTGAATCTCGCCAGCCTCGCGGACCTCGCCGCCGAGAAGAATCTCGATCCCGCGCCGCGCTCGGGCCGTCAGGAATTGGCGGAAAGCATCATCGCCAGGCACTCGAAGTATTAGGCAACCCTGTCGCCGATATTTCGGGACCGGGTCCACAGGAGTAATCGAAGTGGGTACACCTGCATTCGTGGCGCGTATTGCCGCGTTGACGCTGGTCATTTTCGTCCCCGGCATTTTGCGTGCCGCGCCGACGCCGGTATACAAGGATCCGAGCGCGGATGTGAAGACCCGGGTCGAGGATCTGCTCAAGCGCATGAGCCTGGAAGAGAAAGTGGCTCAAATGCTCGCTGTCTGGCTGGACAAGGTCGAGATCTTCGATAACGACATGCAATTTGATGCGGCGAAGGCCGCGGTCAAATATCCGAACGGCTTCGGCAGTTTCTCGAGGCCATCCGATCTTCGAGGTGCGGTCTCGCCGCGGGTGGCCCGCGGCAGGGATGCGCAAGCGACAGTCAAGCTGGTCAATGCCATTCAGCATTTCGCTTTGGAGAAGACCCGCCTTGGCATACCGGTGTTGTTCCACGAGGAGGGACTGCACGGCTATGCCGCTGTCGATGGCACGCATTTCCCGCAGGCGATCGGCCTGGCGAGCAGTTGGGACCCGGAACTGATTCGCCGCGTCAACGCCATCGTGGGCCGGGAAATCCGCGCGCGCGGCGTGCGCGAAGCGTTGTCTCCCGTGGTCGATGTTGCGCGTGATCCGCGTTGGGGCCGGATCGAGGAGACCTTTGGCGAGGATCCGTATCTGGTCTCGCAGTTGGGCGTGGCGGCGGTGCGCGGCCTGCAAGGCGACACCCTGCCGCTGGCGGATGACAAGGTTTTTGCGACGCTCAAGCACTTGACCGGCCACGGTCAACCCGAGAGCGGCACCAATGTGGGCCCCGCCAGCATATCGGTGCGGACTTTGCGGGAGAATTTCTTTCCGCCATTCGAAGAGATCGTGCTGCACACCAATATTCGCGCGGTGATGCCTTCCTATAATGAGATCGACGGCGTGCCTTCCCACGCGAATCGCTGGCTGCTGAATGACGTGCTGCGCGGCGAGTGGGGATTCAAGGGCGCGGTGGTCAGCGACTACTTCGGTGTCGAGCAACTCTCCACGCTGCACCACATTGCGCCGGATCTGCCTTCCGCGGCGGTTCGAGCGCTCAACGCGGGTGTCGACATCGATCTGCCCGACGGCACGGCTTACCGCACGCTGGCGGAGTCGGTGCGCGCCGGCAGAGTGACGCAAGCGCAAATCGATGCCGCCGTACGCCGCATCCTGGAATTGAAGTTTCTTGCGGGATTGTTCGAGCACCCGTTCGCGGACGCAGCGGCGGCCGACGCGCTGACCGGCAACGCAGAAGCGCGCGCCGTGGCGCTCGACGCCGCGCATCGTGCCGCGGTGCTGTTAAAGAACGACGGTACCCTGCCATTGGCCGTCTCGCCGGGCAAAACGCTCGCTGTCATCGGTCCGAATGCGGCGGTGGCGCGGCTCGGCGGTTACTCGGTAACGCCGCGCCAGGCGGTATCCGCGCTGGAGGGGATTCGCGCCAAGCTGGGCAACAAAGAGTCGGT
This sequence comes from uncultured Gammaproteobacteria bacterium, assembly GCA_963831765.1. GTDB lineage: Bacteria > Pseudomonadota > Gammaproteobacteria > Steroidobacterales > Steroidobacteraceae > Bog-1198. Next base: position 1,124,018 of record CAWHRH010000003.1, on the reverse strand, counting down.
GGTGTTCGCGGAGGGCGTGCGCATCACCGAGGACGATGATTGGTGGGCCGACAGCGTGAAGCTCGCAGACCCTGCCAGGAATCGTGAACTCATCGCCGCGGCCGTGAAAGTGGCGGCCAAGGCCGACCAAGTGGTGCTGATTTTGGGAGACACCGAGCAGACCAGCCGCGAGGCATGGGCCGACAATCATCTGGGAGATCGGGACAGTCTGGACCTGGTGGGGCAACAGAATGAACTCGCCGCGGCGATTTTCGATCTTCACAAACCTACCGTGGTCGTATTGCTGAATGGCAGACCGTTGTCGGTGGTGAATATCGCCGCACGCGCCAACGCTCTGATCGAGGGATGGTACTTGGGGCAGGAGGGCGGCACCGCCCTGGCGGACATTCTCTTCGGCGACTTCAATCCCGGCGGCAAGCTGCCTGTGACAGTAGCCCGTTCGGTGGGCCAGCTGCCGATGTTCTATAACCGCAAGCCCAGCGCGCGCCGCGGGTATCTGTTCGGGACCACGGAACCCCTGTTTCCGTTCGGCTTCGGTTTGAGCTTCACCACCTTCGATATCAGCACACCGCGTTTGTCGTTGCCGTCGATCAAGACCGATGGCTCAGTGACAGTGACCTGCGAGGTCAAGAATACCGGCAGCCGCGCGGGCGACGAGGTGGTGCAGCTATACATTCGCGACGAGGTCAGCTCGGTCACGCGGCCGGTCGAAGAGCTGAAGGGGTTTCAGCGGGTGAGTCTCAACCCCGGCGAGACCAAAACCGTGGCTTTCGAGATCACGCCGCGTTCATTGCAATTTTGGAATGCCGATATGCACCGTGTGGTTGAACCGGGTGCGTTCACGGTCATGGTGGGGCCTGATTCGGTGCATTTGAAGAAGACGGAGCTGACAGTTAACTGAATCGTCGCTGCGAGATGGTTACTCGCACGTCGGACTATGCACGCCGGGATTTCCGGGCGCATTGGGGAAGCACAGCGACTCGTAGTACTCGAGCGGCCCGCGCGGCGGCGCGAAGCCTTCCGGCAGCGGTCGGCGAGAGAGACTCTGGAAGTACGCGATACTGGCGTCGCGCCACCATTGTGCTTCCTGCTCCTGGATGGCGAGAAAGCCCGCAACCTGCGAATAGCGTTCGGGGTCGACATACGCGGCGAGTCCCGACCAGGTGCTGCGCATCGTAGCGACAGCCGCCACCCCCTGTGAATAGCGGCGAACGAGTTCATCCCATAGCAGGCTTCCCGATGCCAGGCGGTAGTCCCATGCAAGGTGATGAAACCAGAGCAGGAGATTTTCCGGCGTGCGACTCGCATCCTCGAAGCTGGCGGCCACCTGCGGTGCGTATTGCCCCACGGCATTGCTGCCGTGGGAAGTGCGATCGAAGCCGATCCCGGATGAATCCGCCCGGTTGTAATAAACCGATGTCCAATCGGCGCGTGGTCCGCCGCTCACCCAGGGGCCGGGGCCGTAATGAGAGCCGCGCGCCATCTGATGGTGTAGTCCCAGCGGCGTCATGTAGTTTACGACCGCTTCGCGCGAAGCCATCATCATGCCGACCACGGCCGTGACGAATTTGGGATCGTTGGAGAATGTCATTCGCACCCACTCCTCTGCGATGGCGCGGGCTTCAAGCTGCGGGTCCCACGCCAGCCGGCCGAACGCATACCAATTGGCCTGATCGAAATGCGATCCTGTCCAATTCCGATCCATGCCGGTATTGGCGACGCCGGCCATTCCGGCAATTGACCTGGCGACCGTGGAGCCAGGGCCGTGCGCGAAGGTGTCGGCGGTCAGTGTTTCCTGCCACATCGGCCCGAGATAGGCCAGATGGGTCGCAAAACCCAGGTACTCCTTGGTGATTTGCACCTCCATCATCACCGGCGTCCTGGGCATTGCCCCAAATAGCGGGTGGAACGGCTCACGCGGTTGGAAATCGATGGGGCCGTTTTTTACCTGGAGAAGCACGTTGTCGCGAAATTTGCCGTCGAGCGGCGCGAATTCAGAATAGGCCTGCGTCGCGCGATCCGCCGGTTGATCCTGCGAATATACAAATGCGCGCCATATCACGATGCCGCCGCCGCCGCCGCCGCCGCCGCCGGCGAGGGCGTCGGCGAGCATATTGGCGCCGTCGGCATGGGATCTGCCGTAATCTTGCGGGCCCGGCTGGCCCTCCGCATTGGCCTTGACGAGAAAGCCGCCGAAATCAGGGATGTAGCGATGGATTTCAGCGCTCTTGGCGCGCCACCACGCGCGCACCGCTGGATTCAAGGGATCGGCCGAGGTAAGGCCCCCGATCTCGACCGGCGCGCTAAATTTTGCGCTCAAATAAACACGCAGGCCGTATGGCCTGAACACATCGGCCAGGGCGGCGGCCTTTTCCAAGTACGCGGGTGTGAGACTCAATGCGCTGGCATTGACGTTAGTCAGTACGGTGCCGTTGATTCCCACCGATGCGCAGGCGCGAGCGTAGTCGGTGTAGCGCGGCGCCAGGGTATCCGGCAGCTTCTGCCAATCCCACAGCGACGCGCCCGCATAGCCGCGCTCGACGAAGCCGTCGAGATCGTCCCAATGCTCGAGGATGCGATGCATCAATCGCGGCGTGGATTGGAGGCTTAAATGGCCGATGGGCTGGTGCGTTTGAATCAGGCGCAAGAAGTGATACACGCCGTAAAGCACGCCTAGGTCCTCGTTGCCGGCGATGGCGATGGCGGGGTGCCCGTCGACCGCGACGCTCTGGATCAGAAACCCATCGCGGCCCAGCGGACGCAGATTCAACCGTAGTCGGGCAATGACTGCCGAGGATTTCGGGGTGCCAATGATGATCGCGCCGTCCTGTGTCAGGTGGACTGCCGTCGGCAAAGGGGCGGCCAGCAGGCCGGGCAGAGCGCGCCGCAATTCGTCGGCCGCGGCTATAAGGGTTGGCGAGTCGGTATTGCCGACCAGCTGCGTGCCGGCGCGCCGGTAGGACGTCAGCGCCGGCCCCTGGGCGGCAGGGTAGCGTAGCCACAACGCATGACCGTCCTCTGCCAGTGCTGGGTGCGACCCAGTCAACAGCCCCAATAGAAGTATGACGGCGGGCGATGCAGCAAATTTTCGCAGCGCGCAGCTTGCTTGCACGACATTCCCTCAAAGACATCATGATACCGCTACCAGGTCTACGCACGTTCGCGCCAATAGAGGCCTGGGCGCGCTGATATATCGCAATGATCAGTTGATTTCGGTTTGCAACCGTGCCTATACTCCGCCACAGAAGGTAGCGCTACCATTTAACTTTGGCAGCTACTCGAGATGCTGTTGATGTGCGGGGGCTGTAGAAAACTTTTAACTAATTGAGCTGTGTGGCCCTGTGGCGCAAAGCTGGCTGCTGTTTTTTAACAACGAATTGCATCGGGGAGATTGCTAATGAGCCGAAAGACACGGCGGAATGCTTCGAAGATCGCTGGCAAGGGGATTCAACCGAGCACCAAGCGCTTTAACTACACCCGGATGAGTCTGTCAGGCTTGGCCTTGGGGTCATTGGCGTTCAGCAGTGCGATATTCGCGGCAGATGCGCCTGCACCGTCGGATGATCTGTCGGAGATCGTCGTCACCGGCATCCGCGCATCCTTGCAGAAAAGTTTGGATATCAAGCGAGATGCCATTGGCGTAATCGATGCCATCTCGGCCGAAGACATCGGAGAATTCCCCGACACCAATCTCGCCTCCGCGATGCAGAGAATTCCGGGTGTCACGGTCAGCCGCGGCACGACCATGCGTGGGCGGGGTACCGACCACCTTTGGCGACGCCACTGAGATTACGGTTCGCGGCTTTGGTCCGCAATTCAATGAGACTTTGTTCGACGGCCGTCCGGTGAGCACGGCCACCGGCAATCGTGGATTCGACTTCAGCACGCTGGGTGCCGACTTCGTCAGCTCAGTACAGGTACTGAAGACACCGGACTACGGGTTGTCGGGCGGTGCGATCGGCGCCACCGTCAATATTCTTTATCCCAAGCCTTTTGATCATCCGGGCTTACGGTTGGCGGGGTCCGTGTCCGGAGATTATTCCGCTAAAGCATCGAAAGCGGCGCCGAGCGCGGGTATTTTGTTCAGCGACACTTTCGCCGACGACACCTTCGGCGTTTTGGCCGACGTGGGCTACTCGGAACAAAAGGGGCTGGCCAACCACGTGAACATTCAAGGTTGGGAAGGCTTTCAACTGGCGCCGTCCCAGCTCGCGGGCGCCGCGGCCGGTGCCTCGACGGTGGGCAGCATCCCCTCTTGGGATATTCAGGACTACGGCATTTATCAGGAACACAACAAGGAAGAACGAGTCGACGCGCGCCTGGCTCTGCAATGGCATCCCAACGATGCGTTGATGTTGACGCTCGACGACAACTATAACCGCGACACATTGACCCAGGATCAGTACGGATACAGCGTATGGTTCAACCAGGGCAGCTTGACGGACGTCACGAGAAACTCCAATGGCACGCTGACCAGCTTCGTGCAGCCCAATACCCCAACGGATTTTCAGGGCCAAATCAACGGCTCTGCTTATGAGAGCAATGTGTTGGGTTTCAATGCTGCATGGGACATCACCAGCAACTTCAAGGGAGTTCTCGACGCGTCCCAGGCGATCTCCAAACTGAATCCCAGCGGGCAGTACAGCAGCATCGACGCGGACGTGGGCTACGGTCCTTCGGGTCCGGGCAGCAGCTGCCTTGCGGGCGTAGGCGCTCCTGCTTGCAACGGTACCAATGTCGGCATCGCCGGTGTTGGTCAAGGCAGTCTGCCGTATCCGACCAACATCGGCCCGAACGGCGATGCGGCACTGTTCATCAACAACGGCATCATCGGCTCGCATGTGCTGCCGATCGGGCAGCCGGAAAATAAGGACACGACCAATCAGTTCAAGATTGAAGGACAGTGGTCGCAGGATAAGCTGAAGGCGAAGTTCGGCTTCCAGTATGTGGATGACAAAAAGGACCTCAAGTCATACGACGACTTCCAGAACAATAATTGGCAGGCCTATGCGGGCTACGGGCCGGCGTCGGACAACTCCGGCGGCGTCGCGCTGCCGCAGAACTTTTTCACCAATTCGTTCAGCACCGCGAATTTCATCAAGGGCTTCGCCAACAGCGGCAACTTGCCGGCGGCAATCCTGGCGTACAACCCGTATACGATCTTGAATTATCTGCAAAGTCTGGGTAATCCGCAGACCACCAGCATCCCCGGTGCAAACGTGAACTGTTGCACGCCGCCGTTCGATGGCATTTACAGGACGGCGCTCAATAATTCGAGCGTGCAGACCGTCGAGGAGAAGACTTACGCGCCTTACCTGGTGATCCAGGACGAAACGCCCATCGGCTCCATGAAATTGCATGAGAGCTTTGGTGTGCGTTTCGATGATACGACGGTGTACTCATCGGGGTTGGGCGCGGTACCCACCGCGTTGACCGTGCAGGCGTCGGATCACACGGCATTTCTGGTGACTTATGGACCGACATCGGTCGTCAGCAACTCAAACAAGTACAAGTACATGCTGCCGAGTTTGGATCTGAACCTCGATGTCACGGATGATGTGAAGGTACGATTCGACGCATCGCGCAGTCTGTCGAGGCCGCCGATCAACTTGATCACCCCGGTCACGAATCTCGCGACCAGCGAGCGCGTGGGGTCGCTTGTGGCGACGGGCGGAAATCCGGGCCTGCTGCCTTACAGCTCGGATAATTTGGATCTCGGCGCGGAATGGTATTACGCCAGAAACTCCTATGTGTCGGCCGATTTCTTCCTGAAGGAAGTCAGCAACTTCATTGTCGGCGGCACGACCCATCAGACCATCAATGGGGTCATTGATCCAACCACCGGCCAGCCGGCGATTTTCGCGGTCACCACGAATATCAACGGTCCGTCGGCCGAGGTCCGCGGCGTCGAATTGGCGGTTCAGCACACATTCTGGGACACCGGCTTCGGTTTGCAGGCGAACGCAACCTTCGTGAGCACCAACAAGCCGTACAATCCGTATGACTTGAGCACCAGCGGTTTTGCCGTGACCGGCTTGGCCAATTCCGCCAACTTCCAGGCATTCTGGGAAAAATACGGATTTCACATCCGAGTCATGGTCAATCATCGGGCCGAGTATCTGGATCGCTTCGGCCAGGCTCAAAATAATTCGCAATTCGGCACCGAGCCGACCTTCGTGAATGCCACGACGCAAGTCGACATGAGCGCGAGCTACGACTTCAGCAAGCACTTCAGTGTGTATTTCACGGGCACCAATCTCAACGATGCGGTGTACAGCACCCACGGTCGGTTCAGCGAACAGTTGCTCGATGTCGTCGACTATGGTGCGTCTTTTGTCCTGGGAGTTCGCGCGAAACTGTAATTCCATCCTCCCCCTGACGGAATAGGGGCCGCCGGCAACCCTTGGCGGCCCCTTTTTTTTCTGTGAGAGTATGATTTCGGCATGGCTCATCCGATTCAATCCATCGTCATCGTCGGCGGCGGGACTGCAGGCTGGCTGACCGCGGGTATTATCGCAGCGCGTCACCAGGGCCGGATGAAGGCTGGTTTTTCGGTCACGCTGATCGAATCACCGAACATCAAAATCATCGGCGTGGGGGAGGGTACCTGGCCCACCTTGCGTGCCTCCCTCGAAAAAATGGGGGTATCCGAAACCGAATTCTTTCGCCACTGCGATGCGGCCTTCAAGCAGGGTGCCAAATTCGCGCGCTGGACCACCGGGGCCGACAATGACGGTTACTACCATCCGTTGATGTTTCCGCAAGGGTTCACTCAGCTGAACCTGGCGCCCCATTGGCTCAAGAATGGCCAGGGAATGAAGTTCAGCGATGCGGTCTGTCCGCAGGAACAGCTCTGTGAAAACGGGCTGGCGCCGAAGACGATTGCGACACCCGAGTACAAAGCGGTCGCGAACTACGCCTATCACCTGGATGCGGCAAAGTTTGCCCCGTTCCTGCAGAAGCACTGCACGGAAAAATTGGGCGTGCGCCACGTGCTCGCCGACGTGCAAAGCGTCAATCAGGCGGAAAACGGCGATATCAAGAGCCTGGCCACCGTCCAGGCGGGCGAGATCGCAGGCGATCTGTTCGTCGATTGCACCGGGTTTGCCTCGCTGCTGCTCGGCAAGACCCTGGGTGTGGCCTTCAAAGACTGCACCGATGTCCTGTTTTGCGACACGGCGCTCGCCGTACAGCTGCCTTACGACACGCCGGACACCCCGATGGCATCGCATACGATCTCGACCGCCCAGGATGCGGGCTGGATCTGGGACATCGGGTTGCCCACGCGCCGCGGCATTGGGTACGTCTATTCCAGCCGCTACAGCAGCGAGGAGGCCGCCCACGAAACGCTGCTGCGCTATGCGGGCGAGAAGCACAAGGATCGGGCGATCCGAAAGATTCCGATCCGCGCGGGACATCGCGCGACATTCTGGAAGAACAATTGCGTTGCCGTCGGGCTTGCCGCCGGATTTCTCGAGCCGCTGGAGTCCTCCGCCATCGTGCTGGTCGAATTGTCGGCAAAACTGATTGCCGAACAGATGCCGGCCAACCGCGAGGTGATGGATATCGTTGCCGCGCGTTTCAATGACGTGAATCACTATCGCTGGGGCCGGATCATCGATTTCCTCAAGCTGCACTATGTCCTGACACAAAGAACGGAGCCCTTCTGGCGCGACAATCTTGACCCGCAGAGTATTCCGGATCGATTGAAGAATCTGCTGCAGCTTTGGAAATATCAGTCGCCCTGGTTTTTCGACGAGTTCGATCGGCTCGAGGAAGTGTTTCCCGCGGCCAGCTATCAATACGTTCTCTACGGCATGGGGTTTCGCACCGAGGTCGGACCGATGGATAACGCCGACACCGCCCCGCTGGCCGAAAGGTTCCTCAAGGAAAATATGGCCGTTACCAGGCAGATGCGTTCCCAATTACCCAAGAATCGCGATCTGATCCGCAAGATCCTCGAACACGGCCTGCAGCCCATCTAGCCCTCTGGCATTTTCACCGTGACCAACATCGTCGTCTTGAACAATCAGACCCATCGTTCGCTGCGTGTGCAGCCGGAGCCTTCCGCGCGATATGGGGACAATCAACGATTCGTGCAAATCATCGTCGGGGAGTTTTCTCATCTGGTCCTGCAGTGTCCGATCCTTTTGTCGAAGTCGGCGGATACGGGAGCCTTCTTCTGCGGGGCCATGCTCGGGGTGGATGAGGGCGAGAATTTGTTTCTGAAGGAAGGCGGCCATGAAGGTTATCGCCCGCTCAATCTGCAGCGCATGCCCTTCTATGTCTCCGGAGTTGAGCTCGGCATAGATTTGGATCATCCTCGCGTCGCGCAGGAACGGGGACAGGCGTTGTTTACCGAAGCAGGCGAGGCAACTCCGTATTTGGAAAGCATCAAGGCGGCTTTTCGCGACCTCAAGCCCGGCATCGAGATGACCAAGGCGTTCATCGATATGCTGCTGCGGCTGAAGCTGGTGGAACCCATCGACATCAAGTTGGGATTCGATGACGGGTCAAAGCGCGAGCTGGCCGGACTCTACACCATCAATCAACCCGTGTTGCGGGCGTTGCCCGATGCGCCGGTACTGGAGCTTTTCCGCCGCGGTTATTTGCAGCTGATTTATTTGATGATCGCTTCGCTGAAACAAGTGCCGGTCCTGGCACGCAAAAAGAATGATCGGCTGTCTGCAAGCCAGCGAAGCGCTTGCGAGCCGCGTCGGTTGATGCGAAATCGACTCCGGTGACGACCTTACGTCCCAGAGAAGTCGCCGGCCGGGATCTCAACAACGCTGAACAATTTTTTCATGAGGTGGTTGAGCCCTGTCGCCCCGTGGTGTTGCGCGGTCTTCTCACCGATTGGCAGGCGGTGCAAGCCGGCAAACGCTCCGCCGCCGCATTGCGCGACCACCTCGCGCCATTCGATGTCGGGGGGCAGATCGAGGCCTTCTACGGCGAGCGGCGAATTGCCGGAAAGTATTTCTACAACGATGATCTGAAGGGATTCAATTTCGAGCGCAAGAGAATGAAATTCTCGGACGCGCTCGCGGCGATGGTGGCGGCTGTGGATCTGGCGGATTCGCCCTCGATCTACGTCGGATCGGTGCCCACCGACAGCGTTTTGCCGGGGTTTTCGCTGAAGAATCCCATGCCCTTGCTCAAGGCGGGCGTCGGCGCGCGCATCTGGCTGGGCCACGCATCCAATGTTTCCTCGCACTATGATGCGTTCGAGAATCTCGCCTGCGTCATCGCCGGCACGCGCCGCTTCACGCTGTTCCCACCGGAGTTGATCGGTGAACTGTATGTGGGTCCCATCGACAATACCATGGCCGGCCAACCCGTGAGTCTGGCGGCATCCTCCGCTCCCGATGACGAGCGCTTTCCCCGTTTCCAAGAAATCAAGGACCAAGCGCTGACCGCCGAGCTTCAGGCGGGGGACGCACTGTTTTTGCCGAAGCTTTGGTGGCACAAAGTGGAGGCCTTGGCGCCCTTTAACGGACTGGTCAATTATTGGTGGGATGCCTTCAGCTCAGGTCCCGATGCCCCTTATACGGCGCTGCTCCTGAGCCTGATTACCATTGCCGAGCGGCCGGCCGAGGAGCGCCGTGCGTGGCGGGCTTTTTTTGATCATTATGTATTCCGCAGCGGGGGGCATCCGCTGGCCCATATACCCGCCGACCAGCACGGCTTGCTGGGGCCGCTAAAGCCCGACAATTACGGCAAGATTCGGGCACGCGTGATGCACCTTTTGCGGGGCGGATGATTGATGCCGTATATTGACGGCCCCGAACGCGGAAACACCAAAAGGCCGGAGCCAAATGGAAGCACGTAAACTTGCGGAAACAAGGGCCGCACCAATCCAATTGTCGATTCGTATTCGGCATCCCTCGATCGATCCCCAGGAAATATCCGCCGCGCTGGACCTCGAGCCGGAGCATTTTTTCAAGGCAGGGGAAGCGCGCACGCCGCGGGCAAAAGGGCTAATTGCGGGACGTCATACGCAGAGCTACTGGCTGGCGCCGGTGACGGCTAAAACGTGGTCTGAGCAAATCGAGCCGAGCTTCCTGGCTGCGATTGCCGCGCGCAACCCCGGCTGGAAATCGGCCCTACTGGAGGAAGAGTGGCGCAAGGCCATTCAAGGTTTGAGGGATGAGAACGTCGAGGCCGTGCTGCTTTATTTTCTGATGCGATTGAATTCTCATCAGGCGTTTCTGCAGCGGATACAAGCGGACGGGGGCGATGTCTCCCTGATCCTGCTCATCGAACGCGAATCGGCCGCCGATTTCACCTTGCCGCCATCGGTTTGCGGTCAACTGGCTCAGCTGGGAGTGTCGATCGACTTTAGGTTTGTTTGAACCGCCCTTCCCGTTCGCGCCGATTCATAGATGCTCATCATCAGGCCCACATCGCGCAACCCTTCTTCGCCCGGCACGATGCTTGGGCGCTGGTCGCGGATGCACTGCGCGAAGTTGTCCATTTCGGCCGCGAACTGATCCGTTTGTGCAAACTCGATGCGCCTGCCGTCGCTGCGCAGGCCATGATTGCCGCCGTAATCGAAGGCCGGCTCCAATCCGAACCAACCGCGCTCTGCGATCGCACGAAAATAGCCGGCGGGGGCGCCGCTGTAGCTGCTGCTGCAATGGCTGAGCACGCCGCCGGGAAATTTGGCCTGCCAGGTGACGGATTCTTCGACTTCCGTAAAGCGGGCGGATCCGCCGCTGGTTATGGCCGCCGCGAGCCAAACCGGTTCCTCGCCGGTGAGGTAACGCGTCGCCTGCAGAGCGTAGATGCCCACATCCATCAAGGGTCCGCCGCCGGATAGTGCGCGTTGCAAGCGCCAGACCCCTGGTTGAATGTCGAACCCGAAGTGCGCATCGATCACCTTGAGAGCGCCGAAATCCCGATCGTGAGCGATGCGTATGCATTCCAGGTGGTGAGGCTCGAATCGGCAGCGATAGCCGACCGCCAGCATGCGGTTGGCGGCTTTGACTGCATCGATCATTTGGCGGCATCGTTCGACCGAAATCTCCATCGGTTTCTCGCAAAGCACATGCTTCCCCGCTTTCGCGGCGATCAACGCGTAATCGAGGTGCAGGGCGTTCGGCGTGACGATGTGGACCACGTCGATATCCGGATCGTCGGCGATACGGTGCATGGTCTCGTAGTTGTAAATGTTCCGGTCGGCGATGCCGTACTGCGCCTTCCATCTGGCGGCCTTCGCCGGGGTGCCGGTGATGATCCCGGCCAGGCGGCAATTCGAGGTCTTCTGCAGCGCTGGTGCGAGCTGATGCGTACTGAGGCTGCCAAGTCCACAGAGCGCGAACCCCAGTTTTTTTTGCGAGGCGGCCGCCAAGCCACGGGTGACGCGTGTGCTGATAAGGGGAGCCGCGGCCAGGGCCGCGGCCTGCACGATGATTTTGCGGCGGGTGTTATTCAATGGGCGAGCGCTCCCGGGATGTTGCTGTACACCGCGTCGCGAAATGCCTTGTGCAGCGGAACCTTGCCGAAGGGGCGATACTGGGTAAACAAGACGGCGGAGATGTTGTTGACGGGATCCACCCAGAAAAGAGTATCCGCCGCACCGTCCCAGAAGAATTCTCCAACGGCCCCGGATGCTTCCGTCGAATCAATGGGCGGCAGGGTGCGCACAGCGAAGTCGATGCCGAAACCAACGCGGCCCTTGCTGGGCAGCCAGGAGGTGTCCGTCACTTCTTTGGGCATCGCGTCGGTGGCCATGAGACGCACGGTTTCCGGCTTCAGGATGCGCTTGCCGTTGAGCTCGCCCCGATTTTGCAGCATGCGGGCAAACCGCATGTAATCATCGAGGGTCGATAACAGTCCAAAGCTTCCCGGCTTGAGCGGCCAATTTCGGCTATTGAATTCGAATGCTGCGTCGTCGGGGACGCGCGTCAGGGTGCCGTCCTCGTGCCATTCATACATGGCCGCCAGATTGACACGGTCCTGCGGCCGCAGCACATAGCGCGTGTTCACCATGCCGAGCGGCTTGAAAATGGTTCGCTCCAAGTATTGATCGAAAGGCATCCCGGACAAGCGCTCGACCAGGAAGGCCTGCACGTCCACCGATGGTCCGTACAGCCAGCGCGACCCGGGTTGGAACAATAGTGGCAACGAGCCAAGCTTTTTCGCTTCCGCCTCCAGGGTATTGTTCGCGCTTCCGGGATCAGCCGCCCGATAGATCTCGCCAACCACCGAGTGGTCCGTGCCCCCGTAAAATCCCGCTGTGTGCCGCGTGATGTCGCGAATCGTGACCGCACGACGCGGTGCTTCATAGATGACATCGCCATGCGTATCGATTCCCGCATAGACGCGCAGATTGGCAAACTCGGGCGCGTACTTGCTCAAGGGATCGTCGAGCTTGAACTTGCCTGCCTCGTACAGCGTCATTAGCGCGACACCGGCAATGGGTTTGGTCATGGAGAAGATCTGCACCAAGGTGGTGCGAGTCATCGGCTTGCCGGCCTCGCGATCCGACTGACCAAACGCTCCGAAGTAGGCCTCGTGTCCATCCTGGTAAACCAAGGCTGAGACGCCGACCAGCGCTTTCGAATCGACCAGAGCGCCCAACGCTGCGTCGATTTTCGCTCTGTCGATGGGCGCGGCTGCCTGCGCTTTCTGCGGATCGGCAGCCGTGAAGGGCGAACAGCAGGGCTTGCCGATGGCTTGGAACTCCATGATCTCGGCGCGCGTGCCGTCAGGGTCGAGCAGGTTCAATTGCCATTTGGCGTCGCGGCCGATTTTGGGCGTATTCGCCTGTCCCGTGAGCCGATCGTTGTTCCACAGATATGTGTAGGCAATCTCCGCATTGGGCACCCCCAACGAAAAGTGATTGAGCACGCCTAAATCGGCCGGATTCATGTCCGGCGGAATACCACGGCTGTCGGGGCTGCCCACGATCATGTATTCCAGCCAGTCCGTACCGTCAGGCACTTGCAGCGAGATCCAGGTTGGCACATCGTCGCGCATGCCGCCGAACCAGTAAGGCCTAAACCCCAGCACCGTGCGAAAAAAGCCGTTCTCCAGGGCAAGATTGTGAATGATGAATCCGACATGGATCATGTGGTTGGACAGTCCGTTGACCGGCACCGATGGCAGAGTGGCAGGCGGCTGCACGAACTCAATCTTGTTGCCCTCGGGGTCCAGTACATCGAACCAAAGACTGCCATCGCTGCCGCGTTGCACTTGCAATGGCACCGCGATTTTCCGCGATGCCAGGTATCGGCGCAGTGCTTGGGCATCGGTCGTGTCAAAGGCGACATGATCCAGGCGATTGATCGAAACAGGCCCCTTGGGTAGCGGCAGCACCTCGACGAACTGGATGGGCGAAAAATAGTAACGCGCGCCGCGCGGGTTTTCGGGATCCGTTCCTTTGACGGCGCCGAGGTCGTGCACATAAAAGTGTTCGCTTTGCGAGGGGTCTGCGGCGTACAGAGCGATGTGGGACACGGAAATGATTGGCGTGCGCGGCTGTGCGCCGGCGAACGAGGCACAGGCAGCGCAGGTTATGAGCGCAATCGTTCCGGTCGTGGTTTTCATCGTGATTCCCGCGGCTCTTGCCGGATCGGAGACATTTGGTAGGTGATGAACGCGATGTGGCTGGAATCCCCCCAGCAGTACATGGAAAGGCTGCCGCGGTCGCCCTCGAAGGTTGCGATGCTGCGGATGAATCCGTCCGGCGCGATGACTTTCAAGGTTGCATCGCTTAAGGTCTCACCGCTACCCTGCGGCCGGCTCAAATACGCAACGTTTTTACCGTCGGGAGAAACATGCGGAGAAGAGTTCTCATTCTCATCGTCCGTCAACTGTTCCGCACCGGTGCCGTCGGCTTGCATACGCCAAATCTGCGTCGTTCCCGAGCGCGATGAATCGAAGTAGATGAATTTTCCATCGGGCGAGAAGTCTGGGCCATCGTTAACCGTATCGGTGGTGAGCCTGATTTCCGTGCCGCCGGCCGCCGCTGTGGTGAAGATGTCGGCGCGGCCTGCACTGCCGCGCGTGAAGGCAATTGTCCTGGTGTCCTGCGACCAGGCATGAAAATAGCTTGGCGCCGCACCCGTCGTTATCTTGCGCGGGGCGCCGCCATGCGCGGGCAGCACATAAATCTGGTGTGGCGCGCCTCTTGATTGTGCACAGCTCATCGCCAGCCGCTTCCCGTCGGGCGAAACACCGAAATTTCCCGAACAATCCTTCAGTGCGCCGACGTCGATGACGCGCGGCGAACCGCCGGCCTCGGGGGTCAGGTAGGGGATATTGATGACCCGGCCGCTCTCATGAACGTAGATGCTTTTCCCGTCCGGCGCCCAGTTGGCCGACTGCATCGGTGCGGAGGTGGTGCGGATCACCATGGCACGGCGAAACTGGTCATCTATTTGAATGGTTTGCAAGGTGGCGACGCGCGCGAGTTTGGCTGTCGTCCGGATTCTCCGGTGCAGCGAGGCTCACGCGCGAGAACTCGACTCGATCGACACTCGACGTGTCGTGCGACAGCGCCCCCAGACCGACATAGAAAGGCTCGGTGAAATGCAATTTGACGGCGGCGCCCACCGAATGGAGGGGCTCGCCCTTCATTGACAGCAGCAGATTGATGGCATCGCCGCGTTTTTCAATCCGAATCGTCCTGGGAGCCTCGATGTTCAACTCGATGTCCTCGGTATTCGCGCCGCGTGCTCGCCTGAATTGCAACGCCGTCATGCCCGAGCCGTGGACGGCCACGGCGGCGTAACTGCTGCCCGCATCCAGCGATTGGCGAATCATCAACAGCCCCTTGCGATGCGGATTGGGTTCGTGATCGTAGGAGTGCGGCGGAAACGAGATTTCGGCGCTCAGCGTCACGTCGCCCGCAGCCTTTTTCCAAAGATAGTCAAAGCTGTCCACGTGATACCAAGTGTTGGCGCCGGCGGAGACGAGCGTGTAAGTGTTTGCCGGGGCGTCATAATGCCCCGAGCCTGATGACGCGGCGCTGCCGACGGTCGATTGGCCGTCGAAAAGCCCCAACCCGGCGGGTCGCTGCGCATTCGGGGTGCCGAGATAGCGGTCCGCGAATTGCAAGAACGTCGGCCAGTTCGGCGCGTTGCTGTGGCCGCCATCATGCTGTCTGAATGCTATATCGCCTCGAATCAGCGCGGTTTTGATCGGCGGCATTTCGCTGGTACCCAAATCCTTCTTTCCCAGCAGCGTGTATACGGGCCCGGCGCCCACGGCGCCCAGAAACATTCCCTTCGCGTCGACCCAGCCTCCCTCGACCTCCTGGGAACCGCTGCCGATGAAAACAGGCCGCGGCGCGCACAGCGCGATGAGTTCATGCGCATCCACGGGCAAGTCGTTGGCGGTGAGCGTACCCGCGTACCTCAGAAAATTTCCCGCCATCCAGTGATACTCGGCGCTCGAGGCAATATTTTCGACCTGCTCGCCAAAGTTTCGCCGCAAGATTTTGGCGCCGCCGGCGCCGGAGGAGCCGATGAAGCCGATGCGCAGGCGCGGCTCATAAGCCATCGCAACGAGCGCCGCCTTGCCGTAGCGCGACAGGCCCTCGATGCCGATTCGCTCGGAGTCGACCGCTTGATCGGTGGCAAAATAATCCAGTGCGCGGCTGACTCCCCAGGCCCAGGCACGCAAGGCTCCCCAGTCATTGAGCTTGCGCGGCTTGCCGAAATTGGCGAGCCCTATCACCCCTTGGGTTAATCCTTCGCCGTTGTCCGCCTGCACGCTCGCGGCAACCAGCGTGGCGTAGCCCCACCCCTTGGCGAGAACTTGGTTTTGCCACGACGGTCCGCTGCCACGGAGGGCGGCCCACTGCGCTTCCGTAAAGCGCTTGCGCATGGCAGCCAACGCATCGGCACTCAATCCGAGTTCCAGTACCACCGGCACCGCGCCGGTGGCACCGGCAGGTGTCGTCAATGTCAATTGAATGTTGACGTCGATAAAGGGGTAGGACGAATTGTCCAGATGGCCGACGATTTCCTTGGTGATCACCGGCATATTGCCGATGGTCTCGCGCAACGTACGTTGCACCTGCCACGACACCGATGGCACACCCTTGGGCACGCGACCGTAGATTTGCTCGTCGAACAGCTCGAGGATTTGCGGCCGCCGCTGTTTCCACCAGACATCGCTGCTGCGCACGCGCGCGCCGTTGTTCAGGAGCAGGGGATCCGGGATGGCCGGATAAGGCGCAACTTTGGACTCGTCGAAATTCGCTGCATGGGGCGAGGCCGGATCTCCGTCAGGCCCGCGACGCAGGGCGCTTAACTTCAGCAGCACCAGGATCCTTTGATGATCTTGCTCAGCAGTTAATTGGACGGGTGCGTTTGAATTCTGTGCGGCGGGCGGCGCCGGGACAGCCGCATGAGCAAACCCTAGCAGGGTTGATACCGCGGCGATCACCCGGATGGCAAGAACGCGCGGCATCAACTCACGCGTCTTTGCCGGACGCCAAGGCTTAAGCCTCTACGCCTACCGGAATCACATAGCCCGCACTTGGAAGCAGCTTGCGCAGCAGCGGTCCGGTCATGACCGTCGTCGCCACGGCCATGATCACCAGCATGGTAAATACGTTTTGCGGGATGAATCCCAGATCAAAGCCGATGTTGAGAACAATCAGCTCCATGAGCGCGCGTGTGTTCATCAAGGAACCCAAAATAGTGGATTCCTTATGCTTGAAGCCTGCGACGCGGCCGGCGACATATACCGGCACGATTTTGCCGAGAATCGAAGCGACGAGCACCACGCCCAGCCATTGCCAATCCGACCAATTGACCAACCCCAGGACATTGGTGCGAAGACCCGTGTAGGTGAAAAACACCGGCAGGAACAGCACCATCACGAACTTGCCGACCTGGCCACGCCAGGCTTCGACGAACTTTTTGTCATGATGGAACAACAAGCCCGCGAGGAATCCGCCGAAGATGGTGAAGATGCCGAGCTTGTAGGTGCAAATGCCCATCACGAAGATCATGCAAATGACGATTGTCATCAAATTTGGGGGAAGCTGCCCATCGACGATGGGCAATCTGGCGAGCACTCGGTTCACCAGCGGCCGCAGAATGAACCAGGCGGCCAGCAACAAGAGAGCGATACCGCCGAACTGAAATCCCACGCTGCTGAATGAAAAGTGGGACGAGGCATGGGCCGAGATGGCGGCCAACATCATCCAACCGATGACGTCGTTGATGGCGGCCGCGGAAATGGCGACTACCCCGATCTCCGTGCGCGTCAGATTGAACTCGCGCAGGATGCGGCCCAGGATGGGGACGGCCGTGATGGCCAAGCCAACGCCGAAGAACAGGCTGTAGGCCAAGGAATCGATACCCGGCGCCAGCAGCGGCGCGGACACCTGGCCAATGGCAAACCCCAGCGCAAACGGTATGGCCACCGATGCCGCCGCAATGCCAAACGTGCCGTTGCGAATACGCGGCTTGCTCATGTGGCCGAATTCGAAATCGGTGCCGATTTGGAACATGAGCAGCACCAAGCCGACCTGACTGATGATCGTGATGGGCGTGGAGGGCTTATCGCCGAACATGAACACCGAGGCGTCCGGAAAAAAGTGACCGAACAACGAGGGTCCCAATACCAAGCCGGCGACAATCTCGCCGACCACCCCGGGCTGGCCCAATGCGCGCAGCAATTGGTTGCCGATGCGCGCCGCGGCGATCATGACGATCAATTGCAGCAGCGTGACGAACAGCAGGTTCTCTATCGCATGGACTGACGAATGCATCTATTGAGTGTCCCCCGGTCAGAGCTGCCGACACTGTATTTATGGAGGGATGGTAGCGCTATCAGACGCTTCCAGCAATCTCTGGAGCCTTCTGGCTGCGGTGCGATTCCCGACGGAATATGTCCGAACGGCTGCTATGGCTGAATTCGCAACTCAAAGGGCCCGGCGGGCAGCCCAGAGCCGTCGAATAGCGTGCACACGGGGCTGTCCGCCCAGCAGTAGCGAACCCGCGTGGGTGCGCCAATAGGAGCCGACAACAGGGCCTGGGCGCCCTGGATACGGGCCTCGGCAAATTGACAACTTCCGGGCGTATCGGCGCACAGTTCGAAACCGATCGGATTGTCGTGGCTGTAGGCGACCAGTCCACGCTCGACGTCGCCGAATTGAACTGCAATCTTGCCGTCGCTGCGCGCCGCGCTGAGTGCAACGGGGCCTGACGGTGAAATCGATTCGCCGTAGATCACGTGACGCGCCGCCCGTGCCAAACGACTGCCCACGTCTTGCTTGTTGGTGGGATGCAGATTGTGCGCATCTCCGATGTCGATGGTCACGGCCAGCCCAGCGTGCGCATCTTGCGCGACCGCGAGGCGCTCCGCCTCACGGACGACAGCCCAGCCTGACTCCATGGGCTTGGTGGGTTGCGGGCCGAAATTGGGCAGTTGGACGATGAGGAAGGGCAAGTCAGGCCCAAATTGCCGCCGCCAATCCGCCATCAATCCGCTGAGCAAGGACTGATAAGTGTCCGCTTCGCCGGTGTTGGACTCGCCCTGATACCACAGCGCGCCGCGCAGGCCGTACGGACCCAAGGGCGCGATCATGGCGTTGTAGAGCGTGGTCAAACCACCCACGGATTCCCACGGCGCGCGGGGCGGGTAGCCGATTGCAGCGGGCACGATGCGGTATTCCCACCGGCCATTCATTGAGACCGACTCACCATTGTCCAGGCGCAACTCGCGCATTGCATGATTGTCGAGCAATCCGCCTGCCCCGTAAGTGCTGAGTACGTTGATCACGATGATGTTGTCGCCGGCGTGCAGAACGCCCGGTGCAACGCCATAGCTGCGCACGGTCTCATAGCCGAAGGTATTGCCGAGGGCGCGGCCGTTGATCCAGGTCTCATCGACTTGATTGATCGGTCCCAGATTGAGTGTTGCGCCCGATTTTGCCTGCGCGGCGGTCAAGGTGAGCTTTGTCCTCAACCAGACAGCGCCGGTGAAGCTCTGCAACTCCGGGACGCCCCAGGTTCGCCAGTCACCAAGGCCGGCCGGCGCGGGGCGCCAATCTCCAGCGCGAGCGCTCCAGGGTTCCTCGCCCGCGCGATCTTTCGTCTTGTCGCGCCACCATTGCTGCCACTGCGCTGCAAACTGTTGTTGGGCAGCCGGCTGATCGCTCGCATAAGTTGCCAAAACCTTGAGTGCGGAGTCATAGCCGGCGGCACGCAATGCCGCCGCGCTCATCCACGGTCTAATGTTCGATCCGCCCCAGGAGGAATGCAGCAATCCGATCGGGACGTGCGTGCTGGCCTGCAGTTCGCGCGCGAAGAAAAAGCAGGTTGCGGACCAATGAGGCACGGTCTCAGGTGCGGCAACCTCCCACGCCACCGCGCTTTTGAAATGCGCGAGCGGAAGCGGGCTGACATCGTGCTCCACCGTGAGCATGCGGATGTTGTTGTTGGCCGAATTGGCGATCTCCCCCTGGGAATTGCCCGCGCGCAGCACCGGGAGCTCCATGTTCGACTGACCGGAGCACAGAAACACATCGCCCACCAGGACATCGCTGACCGATTGGCTGGTGCCGGAACCCCCTTGCACGCGAAGGACATAGGGGCCGCCGGCGCTCATCGCCGGCAGCACGGCGCTCCAGCGTCCCTGCGCATCTGCTTTGACCTGCGCCACGGAGGCCGCCAGCGAGATGGTCAACGCTTCGCCGGCCGCGGCATTTCCCCATACCGCAATGGGGCGCTCGCGCTGCAATACGCCGTGATCCTGGAAGACCTCGTGAAGCAGAGTCGATGCCTGCGCGTGCGGCCCCGCCGCGAATCCCAAGGCCAGTAACAATGGCCTCAGGCTGGTCCGCGCGAGATCGGTCACGCCATCAATACCGGTACGCGACCGTCAACCCCACGGTGCGCGGTCTAAACGTGAACTGTCGCTCCAGGCGGCTGTTGCCGTCGCCCGGATCGATGCTCCATTCGTATGCCGTCACCGTATGCGTGTCGAAAAGGTTGTCGCAGAACAGGCTTGCCTGCCAGCCGCCGAAGGTCATTCCGGCGCGCGCGGAGGCGAAGTTCGTGGATGACAGGGTGTAGTTGGCAGAATCGTACTGCAGCGTATTGGGATCCTGCGATGCCACCGGCCATTTGGGCCGCGCTTCATATTCATCGTCGAAGCGAATGTAGGATTCGCGCGTGAACAGCTTGAATTTGTACTCGAGACCCAGGGTGATGGTGTACGGCGGACTGGCCTGGCCGTTCTGGCCGGAACCGCTCTGACCTGAGATGGCATCGCCTGAGGCCACTACCGGGGTCGGCGGCGGTTGGCCGGTCACCGGCGGTGCCAACAACGAATCCTTCGTGTAGCGCGCGTCCGTATATCCGGCGGCGAGTTCCGCCGTGAGATTATCGGTGATGGCTGCTTCAACCTGAATGTCCAAACCCTTGGCCACGGCTTGACCTAGGTTTGCGATGAAGGAGATCTGGCAAATCGGCGGAACCACCGTCTGTTGAATATTGTTCCACTTGATGTAGTACACGCTGCTGGCAATCTTGATGCGGTTGTCGATATTGTTCTTCGCACCCACTTCGAAGCTGTTGACCGAGTCGGAGCTGTAGGTTACGGGCGCGCCGGGTATGCCGAAGCTCGCGAAGTCCGCCGCACATGCCGCATAGGGCACGGGATTGTTGGCGCCGCCCGGGCGAAAGCCCTTGGCATACGTGAAATAGTACAGATTTCTCGGGTCCTGCTGGAAGGAGAAGCTGACCTTGGGCGTGAATGCATTCTCGTTTTGTTCGCCGCTGCCGGTCGCGGGCGCCGCAAACAGCTGCGGCCCGCCCGTCAGCGTGTTGAATGTGTACTTCAATTTCGAGTAGCGCGCGCCCAGCGTCAGTTTGAACTGATCGCTGAACGAGTACGTACCCTCGCCGAACAGAGCGTACTGCTTGTCGGTCGCGTACGTCTGCAGGAAATAAGAATCATTGGGAAATCGAGGATCGTAACCCACCGGGTTGCCATTTGCATCCACGAACCAATTGTCAAAGGTCAACCCCGTCGCTGCGACGGAGAGCTCATTGAGCATCGGATCGTGGATCTGCTCGAGGTAGGACTGGCGGTTCTCGCTGAAGAAAAATCCCGCGGTCCAGAACAGTGCCGAGCTCGAGTCCAGGGATTGCAGCCGGATTTCCTGGGTAATGTTTTGTTGACCGTTGTTGATCGTGGCCGGCGAGCGGTAGTCCATTGCGCCGACCGGTAAGTGTAAGCCGGTCCCATCCAGCAGGGGATACGGATTGGATGCGGGCGAACCGTCGGCGTTCAAGAACACCCCCGATTGATAGAACCCCAGGTTGTACAGCGTGCCCTCGTAACCGGTCAATTCCTGCCGATGGTAGTACGATGTGTCCGAAATGAGTTTCGCAAAACCCACATTGCCTTCGATTTTCAATGCCGCCAGATAGAACCGATCCGGGTCCGAGCGCGCCGTCGGGTCGGCATTGACGAATTGGTTGTTGCTGGGATTCGAGTACAGCGGCCAGTAACTGTCCTCGTTGTTGAGGGTCCGATCTTGATAGAAGATGCTGGGCGTGACAGCCCAGCCATCGGCCGGCACCCAAGCCACCGCCAGGCGATACAGCACCGTCTGGGCGAAATTGGCGTTCTGCTGATCCACGGCCAGCGAAACCGGGTCAATGTGATCGATATAACCGCCGTCGCGGCGGTACCAGATGGAGAGGCGCGCCCCCAGCTTGCCGTCGATCAATGGGCCGCCTGCCGCGATGCCGCCTTCGTAGCTGAGCGCGCCGCCCGCGGTGGTGGACACCTCCTCGCGGCTGTAGAAGCTATTGGTGGTCACACTGGGTTGGGTCGTAATATAGCGCACCGTGCCGCCTTCGGAACCGGCGCCGAACAAGGTGCCCTGCGGGCCGCGCAATACTTCGATGCGATCCATGTCGAAGTTCTTCGGCAGTGCATCGTCGGGGTTGAATGCCAGGGCGCGAATCTGGATCGGCGTGTCGTCGATATAGATGCCCGTCGTGCCGGATCCGCCGCTCGAGGCGATGCCGCGAATGGCGATGTTATTGGTGCCCGAGTTGTCGATATTGACCCCCGGGGTAAAACGCGCCACATCCTGGAAATCCTTGATGCCGCGTAAATCCATGGCTTCCTGGGTGAGGGCGGTGACGCTGATGGGCACCTTGCTGAGACTCTCCTCATGCCGTGTCGCGGTAACCGTAATTTCCTGCAACGGTCCTGTCTCCTCAGCCGGAGCGGCGGCCTCGGCGGCGGACGCGGCGTAGCCATGGAGCGCGGCGAAGGTGCCGAACATCGCGCACATGAGTGGAAGACGAATTCGGAGTTTCAACATGTGTCATCCCCATTCTTTTGTAAGGCGCGCGAGCGACGCACGCTTTTTCGCCAAGTCCCCGATACACCGCAACATATCGGTTCGGCGGCTGAAAGGCCAGCCTCGGATGGCTACGGACGCTGCAACCCCCTGAGAAGCCATGTCCGGATGTCGTTGCCAAGCTGGGGGGTCATGCTCCCCAGCATCCCGCGGTGTTCCGGGGCAAGATGGCCCGCGGGTTCTCCATTTTTCTGAAATACGTAGTGATCGAAGATGCTGCGCCATGCATCCCGGCGATCCGGCGATAGGTCCTTGATCGACAATAATCCGTAGACGAGCGCAGCAAACGGCGACCCTGGGCCGCGCTGACCGTCGTACCACCAATAATTCACGAGCAGGTTGAAGGGATCCAACGATTCCACATTGTGCCACCAGAGATTGGGAATAAAGACCGCATCTCCGGGTTCAAGGTCCGCACACTCCGCCGCCGCAAGGGCGTCCCTGAACCGCGGATAACGGTTCAAATCGGGCGCGGCGAGATTCACCATGCTCGTGGGCTGGCCCGCCGGCGTGAATTCCAGCGGCCCCACATACAAATTGGGCAATTGGTCGGGCGGAAAGAACGTGAAACGCCGATGGCCGCTCACGACGCAGGCGATGTTGTCGGACATATCGAAATGCGTCGGGGCGGTCACCGCATTGCCGGCCCAGATTCTTGAAACGATCGATTCATCCAGCAGAGTCAGGCAATTCTCGCGGGCAAAGCCCGGAAAACCATCGGCGGTGGATACCGCGCCCGCATACAGCGCCGGCGGCTCGGGGTCGGCCATGTGCGCAAGCACGCGTTCGACCGACGTTTGAAAGGTTTCGTTGATCCGCTCGAAATTGAAACCGCTCATGTCATCGCGATAAAAAAGACGCCCCTTGATGGCGGGTGGTCCCACGGCGGTTTGCACCGGGCGGCCCAAATCGAAGGATCTGATGTAATCGCTGAGGGCTCGCGGCGATTTGCGCCCCTCCCGCACCGCGGGCCAATCATTGACCAAGCCTTTGAGAACCGCCGGCCTGTCTTGCGGCATGATCTCATTGCGGAACTTCGCAACATCGACGTTGTGCCATTCGGCGGTCTTGTTACCGATGACACCTTGTGATTTTGCAAAATTCACGGTGTCGTCAATATATCATGGTCGCCATGAGCACCCCCGCCGAGCGCCCGCGCGCCAAGTCCCTGAATCCCCTTTTGGCATTGATGCCCTTCCTGCGACCGTACCGGGTCATGATCATCGCCGGGCTGTTCGCGCTGTTGATAGCCGCTGCCGCGCAGCTGGCGCTGCCGTTGGCGCTGCGTCAGCTCATCGATCACGTATTCGCTGAAAAAAACCTGGGCCTCGTCAATCGTTGGTTCTTTGGGTTCCTGGCTGCCGCCATGGTTTTTGGCCTGTTCGCTGCATTGCGTTTTTACGCAGTGACCTGGGTCGGTGAACGGGTGGTCGCGGACCTGCGTACCGCGATCTACCGGCGCGTGGTGCGGATGGATCCGATGTTCTACGAAACCACCCGGGTGGGCGAAGTGCTGTCGCGCCTGACGGCGGATACCACGCTGGTGCAGGCCATCGCCGGGGTCAATCTGTCGATCGTGCTGCGTTCGACATTGAGTCTCATCGGCGCGCTGGTACTGATGGGCATCACCAACGCCTTGCTCATGGGCGCCATTCTCTGTTTGATCCCCGTGGTCATCGTGCCGCTCATTGTCACCGGCAGGCGTGTGCGCGGTTTGTCCCGCGCCTCGCAGGATCGAATTGCGGACACCAGCAGCCTGGCGGATGAGACGTTGAATGCCATCCAAACGGTGCAGGCCTTCACCATGGAGGAGCTGCAAAGCGAGCGTTACCACCGGGCTGTGGAATCCAGCTTCGCGACCGCGGTGCGCCGTACCAAGGTGCGCGCGGCCCTCACCGCCATCGGCATCACGTTGGTTTTCGGCGGCATCACATTTGTTTTGTGGCTGGGTGCGCGCCAGGTCCTCGCCGGCACGATGACCGGGGGTCAGCTGGCGCAGTTCCTGCTGTACGCCGCATTCGTCGGCACATCGGCTGCCGCACTCACCGAAATGTGGGGCGAGATTCAACGCGCCGCCGGAGCGATGGAACGATTGAGCGAGCTGCTGCAAGCGCGGCCGGTCATTCGCGCGCCCGAGCATCCTCTGCCGCTGGCGGCGCGGGTGCGGGGCAGCATTCGATTCGATCATGTCGTCTTTCACTATCCATCGCGGCCGCAGCACGCCGCACTCGATAATTTCAGTCTCGAAGTGACGCCCGGCGAGACCATCGCCTTTGTCGGCCCCTCGGGCGCCGGCAAGAGCACGACTTTTCAATTGCTGCTGCGCTTTTACGATCCGGATTCCGGCCGGGTGTTGATCGATGATCTGCGGCTCGCGGATCTGCGGCCGGAGGATATCCGGGCACAAATTGGCTTGGTGCCGCAAGACACCGTGCTGTTCGGCGCGAGCGCGCGGGAAAACATTCGTTACGGAAGACCCTCGGCCACGGACGCGGAAATCGAGGCAGCCGCGGCGGCGGCCGCGGCCGACGAGTTCCTACGCAAGCTGCCGCAAGGGTACGACACGTTTCTGGGCGAGCGCGGTACACGGCTCTCCGGAGGCCAACGTCAGCGCATAGCGCTCGCCCGGGCCATTCTCAAGGATCCGCCCATCCTGCTGCTCGATGAAGCGACCAGCTCGCTGGATGCGGAATCCGAGCGCCTGGTGCAGCAAGCGCTTGAAAAACTCATGCAGGGCCGCACGACCATCATCATTGCGCATCGGCTCGCCACGGTGCTCAAAGCGGATCGCATCGTGGTGATGGATCATGGGCACAAGATCGCGGTGGGCACCCACACCGAACTCCTTGCGCAGAGTCCGCTGTATGCCCGCCTGGCATCCCTGCAATTTGCCGCAGCCTCACACGAGTCGCTCGAGGCTGAGGCAATTTAGCGGCCAGTCCGGCCACTCGCGGCCGTTATCGGCCCGCTACTTCGCGAGCCCTTCCGCCTTCAGCGCTTCATGAACCTTCGGTCGCTGCGCGACCCGCGCCGAGTAGTCCTTGAGCACCGGCCATTTGCCGAGATCGATTTTCACGAAGTGAGTCCAGTTGAGCAGCGTGAAAAGATATGCGTCAGCCACGGTGAAATGGTCGCCCATCAAAAAGTTCTTCTTGGCGAGAAAGCCGGATAGCCAATCAAATTTTTTCCCCAGATTGGTGACGGCGGCTTCCTTCATCTCCGCCGAGGAGGCGGGATTGAACAAAGGCGTGAACGTCTTATGGACCTCGGACGTGAGGTAGTTCAGGATTTCCATCAACTGATAGCGCTCGAAGGTGCCGGCGCGAGGCGCCAAACCGGAATCGGGTTTCAAATCGGCCAGGTATTGCACGATCGCGGGCCCTTCGGTCAGCACCCGGCCGTCATCCAATTCCAATGTCGGGACGGCGCCCTTGGAATTGATCGCCAGGTAGTCCGCACCGCTTTCGGTTTTCTTGGTCTTGGAGTCGACCTTGACCAGGGTGAACGGCAGGCCCGCTTCGCGCAGCACGATGTGGGGCGACAGCGAGCACGCACCTGCAAAATAGTAAAGCTTCATGGGGACATCCTTGAGTGTGGGAGGCAAATCATAGCGTATTTGCTTAAGGTGGGATCACGCGCCGCGCGGCGATGAATCCGGTCGAATAAGGCGGCGATGCCAGCGAATCGATTCGCACAAAACCGCGGTTCGATGGCGCGTGAATGAAACGATGGTCGTCGAGCGCAATGCCCACATGCAATTCCTTGCCCGCAAGCCGCATGAAAATCAGATCGCCGGCCTCGAGTTCGCTGCGGGCCACCTTTGACCCGAAATGCAGCTGTTCCGCGGCTGTCCGCGGCAAACGCACACCGGCGCCCCCGGCTGCATACACGGCCAAGCCGCTGCAGTCGAATCCGCCGGGCGCCGCGCCGCCGTAGCGATAGGGCTGGCCCAGCATGGAACTCGCAGCCGCGATCATCAAACTGCGGGCATCGGGAGTGCCGGGCGCCGGCAACGGTTCGGGGGATTCGGGTGTTTCGGCGCGAGTCGGCATCGGCGGCGACGTCACGTCGTGCGAGGTCGTCGCGCACGCGGCCACGCCCAATGCCGCGGCTGCGGCGAGCAATGCGTTGCGCAGCGTTCTTGCTAGCGTCGCTTCGCCGACTGCGTCGTGGCCCATGCCGCGCCCACGATGCCGGCTTCCGAGCGCAGTGCGCCGACACATAACCGCGCCTCGCAATGCAATTTATCCATGAATTTCTCGGGCTCTTCGGTGATCCCGCCGCACAGAACGATGAGGTCGGGCCACAACAGCGAATGCATTTCGTTGATGACCAAATTCAGTTCGCTAGCCCAGGCGTCCCAGCTTAAATCGCCTTGCACCTTGGCGCGCCCTGAGGCGCGTTTCTCGGCTTCACGGCCCGCGACCTGAACATGGCCGAATTCGGTGTTCGGCACCAATTCGCCGTCGATGAACAACGCGCTGCCGATGCCGGTGCCCAGCGTCAGCAACAGAACGGTCCCGGCGACATCGCGTGCCGCTCCGTAACGCAACTCCGCGAGACCGGCAGCATCCGCATCATTGATGGCGATCACCGGCCGCCGCAAATGCTTCGCAGCAAGCTCCGCCAGCGGCTTGCCGATCCACGCCTTGTTGAGATTGGCGGCCGTGCGCACGATGCCTCGGCGTATGACGCTGGGGAATGCCAGGCCGACGGGATGATCGCCGTGCACGTTCGAGACCACGTCGGCCAGTGCGGTGAGCAGCGCATCGGTCGAATCCTGCGCCGGGGTCGGCGTGCTGAATCGCTCACCGGCGAATTCGCCGGTGCTCAGGTCGATCAACGCGCACTTGATGGAGGACCCGCCGACATCAATGCCGACAGCCAGGGACGAAGTATTCAAACGGAATGCCGCACGTGTTTTGCCCGCTTAAGCTGGGGTAACGACACTATAATAACCGGTATGGAATCCGCAGATCCTCAATTCGCGACCCGGCGCAACGCCGCGCTGCAGCCCGGCACCCTGCAGGCAGCGTTGCTCGATCGCCTCACGCGGACTCTGGGCAAGAATTCCGATGCGGCAACGGCGCGGGATATCTACGATGCTTTATCGCTGGCGGTTCGAGAAGAGCTGACATTGCGATGGCTGGCGACCCAACGGCGGGTGTCCAACGCGCACGTGAAGCGGGTCTGCTATTTCTCGGTTGAGTATTTGCCGGGGCGTTCGCTGCTGAACGCACTGTACAGCCTGGATGGGAACCTGGTGCACGAAGCCCGGGCAGCCTTGCTCAGCATGGGCCATGAACTGGATGACATTGCGGCCCAGGAGGTCGATCCGGGCCTGGGAAACGGCGGTCTGGGCCGATTGGCGGCATGTTTCCTGGACTCGTTGGCGACACTGCATTACCCCGCGGTCGGGTACGGCATCCGCTATGACTATGGCATCTTCACGCAGGTCATCGGCAGCGATGGCGGTCAACGCGAAGTCGCCAGCAGCTGGCTGCGCCTGCGCAACGTCTGGGAGACGCCGCGCGGCAACGTGCGCTACACGGTGCGGTTCGGCGGGCGCAGCGAAGCGCCGCCGGACGCGGTCCCGGGCGACCTGCATCGATGGGTCGATACCGAGGACATCCACGCCATCGGTTTCGATCAATTGATTCCCGGCAATGGCGGCCCAACGGTCAACCATCTGCGGCTTTGGTCCGGGCGCGCCATCACACCGTTTCGCATCGAGGCATTCAACGCGGGCGACTATGCGCAGGCGGTGCGCGAACAGGTCGAGGCCAAGAATCTCTCGCGCGTGCTGTACCCCGACGATTCGACGCCGCAGGGCAGGGAACTGCGCCTCAAGCAGCAGTATTTTTTCGTCAGCGCCAGCCTGCAGGACATCCTGCTGACTCATCTGAGCGAGGGACGTTCGCTCGCGTCGATGCCCGACGCGATCGCGATTCAGTTGAACGACACCCACCCGGCGGTGGCGATCGCCGAATTGATGCGGTTGCTCATCGACGAGCATGGGTTGACGTGGGCGGAAAGCTGGCAAATCACCCAGGGTGTGTTCTCGTACACGAATCACACCTTGTTGCCGGAGGCGCTCGAATCATGGCCGGTGGCGCTGTTCGAGCGGCTGCTGCCGCGGCACCTGGAGATCATCTATCTGATCAATCGCGATCTGCTGCAATCCGCGGAAGAATCTTTTCCCGGCGATGCGGCGAAGCTCGCGCGCTTGTCCATCATTGATGACGGCGGCGAGCGCCGCCTGCGCATGGCGCATCTTGCCATCGTGGGCAGCCATCGGGTCAACGGCGTGGCGCAACTGCACTCGGATCTGATGCGCAAGCATGTGTTCCGCGATTTTGCGGAGATGTATCCCGAACGATTCATCAATGTGACCAACGGCATTGCGGCGCGCCGCTGGCTCAAGCAATCGAACCCGGGTCTGGCCGCCTTGCTGACCGAACACCTGGGCAGATCCTGGGAAAACGATCTCGAGGAACTCGCGCGGCTGACCGGTGCGGCCGCGGACGCCGAGTTCCGCCGCCAATTCCGCGGCATCAAGCGCGCCAACAAGCTGAGGCTTGCCCACGAGGTGATGCGCCGTACCGGCGTGGAGATCAGCGTCGATTCCCTGTTCGATGTACAGGTGAAGAGGATTCACGAATACAAGCGCCAATTGTTGAATCTTCTGTACGTCGTGACCCGCTATCGCCGAATTCTCGAGAATCTGCGCGCGCCCGTGGTTCCGCGCGCCGTGATTTTCGCCGGCAAGGCGGCCCCTGGATATGCGATGGCCAAGGCCATCATCAAGCTGATCAACAATGTGGCGCGCACCATCGATTCGGACGTTGCGGTGCGCGACAAGCTGCGTGTCGTTTTCATGCCGGACTATGACGTATCGCTGGCGCAGGTGATCATGCCCGCTGCTGATCTATCGCAGCAAATCTCGACCGCCGGAATGGAAGCGTCCGGAACCGGTAACATGAAACTCGCCTTGAATGGGGCGTTGACCATCGGCACGCTCGACGGCGCCAATATCGAGATACGTGACCACGTGGGGGCGGAAAACATGTTCATATTCGGTCTTACGGCCGATGAGGTCGGCGGCGCGCCGGGCCGCCGGATACAGCCCGATGCGGGAACTGGAAAGCAATCCGGAGCTTAAAGGCGCGCTGGATCTGATAAGGTCTGGATTCTTCTCGCCGGAGCGGCCCGACGATGCCAAACCGGTCGTCGACCGGCTGTTGAGCGATGGCGAACCGTTCCTGGTGCTCGCGGATTTTGCCGCCTACGCCCGGGCGCAGGATGAAGTGGATGCGCTCTATGTCCAGGAGGATGAGTGGAGTCGAAAAGCGGTGCTCAATAGCCTGAACATGGGCTATTTCTCCAGCGATCGCAGTATCCGCGAGTACGCGGACCGCATTTGGGCGGTCAAGCCGGTGATATGAAGGTGCATTCGAATTGACAGATCAGGCGATCAGCGACTTCGATCTTTATCTATTCGGCGAGGGCAATCACCAGCGGATTTATGAAAAGCTCGGCGCGCACGCGGACTTGCCAGGCGCGCAGCGCACCCGATTTGCCGTGTGGGCGCCGAATGCGGAGCGTGTCAGCGTCGTCGGCCCCTTCAATCACTGGGACGGCCGCGCCCACGTCATGCATCCCCGGGGCAGCTCAGGCGTTTGGGAGCTGACGGTCCCCGGCGTCGGCGCGGGAACTCTCTACAAATACGAAATCCGCGGGCGCGATAGCCGCCTGTTCCTCAAGGCGGACCCGTACGGGTTCTCGATGCAGCTGCGGCCGGACAATTGTTCCGTGGTGACCGAACTTGAGGGTTATCCATGGCAGGATGGCGCATGGCTCGGTCGCCGTGCGCAGCAGGATCCGCTGCGCCGCCCCTTCAATGCATACGAGGTGCATTTGGGCTCCTGGCGCCGGCCCTGGGATCAGCGCACTCCGCCCTTCATGAGCTGGTCAGAGGCCACCGACCAGCTCATTCCCTACGTGCTCGATATGGGGTACACGCACCTCGAACTCATGGGTGTGTCGGAGCATCCGCTCGATGCATCCTGGGGCTATCAAGTGGGCGGCTATTACGCGGCGACTTCCCGTTACGGGACACCCCGCGACTTCATGCGGTTCGTCGATCGCTGTCACGCGGCGGACATCGGCGTGATTCTCGACTGGGTGCCGGCGCATTTCCCGCGGGACGATCATGGTCTGGTGCAATTCGACGGCAGTGCCCTCTATGAACACGCGGATACGCGTCTCGGTGAACACCGCGAATGGGGCACGAAAATCTTCAACTATGGACGGCATGAGGTGCGCAATTTCCTGGTCGCCAATGCGCTGTTTTGGATGGACAAATATCACGTGGACGGTTTACGCGTCGATGCCGTTGCCGCAATGTTGTACCTGGATTACAGCCGAAAAGCCGGCGAATGGCTGCCGAACCGTCACGGCGGCCGCGAGAATCTCGAGGCCATCGAGTTCCTGCGCCAGATGAACAATGCGGTGCATGCCGCGTTTCCGGGGGTGTTGACCATTGCGGAGGAATCGACCTCGTTCCCCGGCGTCACGCGGCCGCCGGAATTCGGCGGTCTCGGTTTCAACTTCAAATGGAACATGGGGTGGATGAACGATACGTTGCGCTACATGTCCCTGGACCCGGTCATCCGCCGCCACCACCACGATCTGATCACCTTCTCCTTCGTCTACGCGTGGTCGGAGAATTTCGTGCTGCCCATCTCCCATGATGAGGTGGTGCACGGCAAAGGCTCGCTGCTCGGCAAGATGCCCGGCGATCCGTGGCAGCGGCGTGCGAATTTTCGCCTCATGCTCAGCTACATGTGCGCCCATCCCGGCAAGAAGCTGCTGTTCATGGGATCGGAATTCGGTCAGCTTCAGGAGTGGCGGGATCATGAGCAGTTGGAATGGATGCAGCTGGCATCCGCGGAACACCGCGCGTTGCGGGATTGCGCGCGCACATTGAATCAATTGTACCTGGCGAACCCTCAATTGTACGGCAGCGATTGCGACCCGGAAGGATTTCGCTGGCTGGATTTGCACAACGCGAACGACAGTGTCTGGGCCTTTGCACGCCGATCCGTCGGCCAGGATTCAGGTGCACCGATCGTCTGCGTATTCAATGCAACGCCGGTACCTCGCAATAATTACGAAATCGGCGTTGCGGACGGCGGCAGCTACCGAAAATTATTCGATTCTGACGACGTCGGATTCGGCGGTTCGGGCTACAACCGGCAATCACAGGTCGAGGCTTCGACCCAGGGTGCTTCCGGACATCCGCTGTCGCTGAAGCTGAACCTGCCCCCGCTGGCGGCGATGTTTTTCACGGGGATTCCGCCGTGATGCAAATTAACGCCGGGTCACCGCGGCCATTGGGCGTCGCCTGCAGCGAACAGGGCGTGAACTTTGCGATGTATTCGAGCAATGCGACGCGTGTCGAGCTTTGTTTGTACGACGCGCAAGGCGTCGCTGAAGTCGCGCGCTGCGATTTGCCGGGACGCACCGCCGACGTCTGGCATGGTTTGGTACCGGCCTCGCGCGTCGGACCGGGGAGTCATTATGCATTTTGCGTACACGGACCCAACGAACCGCAGAACGGCCATCGCTTTGACGCCGCCGTACCCCTGATCGATCCCTACGCGCACGCACTGTCGAGAGGAACACTGCGGCGCGCGCGGATCATCGACCGCACCTTCGACTGGGGCGACGACCGGCCGCCCAGCACTCCGTGGCGCGACACCGTCATTTACGAATTGCACGTCAAGGGATTCACCCGCCTGCATCCGGCGGTGCCCGAGCAGTGGCGCGGCAGCTACCTCGGCCTGTCGGTGGCCCCCGTGATCGAGCATTTGAAGTCCATCGGAGTGACGGCGGTCGAGCTGCTGCCCTGCCAGGCATTTGCCAGCGAACAGTTTCTGCTGGAGCGCTCGCTCACGAATTACTGGGGCTACAACTCGGTCGCGTGGTTTGCACCGGCCGACGAATATGCCGTGCAAGATCCGGTGGTCGAATTCAAAACCATGGTCAAGGCGTTGCATGCAGCGGGAATCGAAGTGATTCTGGATGTGGTGTTCAACCATACCGCCGAGGGCGGGGAGAACGGTCCGCTGCTGTCGCTGCGCGGCATCGACAACAAGGTCTACTACCGGCTCAACCCGCAGAATCTCAGCGAGTACGAGAATGTCACCGGCACCGGCAATACGGTGAATTGCGAACATCCGAGGGTGCGCGCCCTCATCATCGATTGCCTGAAGTATTGGGTCGAGGAAATGCACGTCGACGGCTTCCGTTTCGACCTCGCAACCGTGCTGGCGCGCGACGGCGACGGATTTAACGATCACGCGCCCTTTTTCAAGGCGCTGCGTTCGGAGCCGGCGCTCGCCTATGTCAAGCTGATCGCGGAGCCCTGGGATGTGGGGCTGGGCGGCTATCAGCTCGGTCACTTCCCGCCCGGATGGTCGGAGTGGAATGACCGTTATCGCGATACCATGCGCGCATTCTGGCGCGGCGATTCGGGCAAGATCGGCGAATTCGCGGAGAGGTTTGCCGGATCCAGCGATGTGTTTCGTCACAATGGCCGCAAGCCCACGGCCGGCATCAATTTTCCAAGCGCGCATGACGGCATGACCTTGAACGATCTGGTCTCTTACAACGAGCGGCACAACGAAGCGAATCTCGAGAACAACGGCGACGGCCACAGCAATGAATTGAGCTGGAATTGCGGTATCGAAGGCCCCACGGCCGATGCCGCGATACTCGGTTTGCGCAAGCGCCAGATGCGCAATTTTATGGCGACCCTGTTCCTGTCGCAGGGAGTCCCGATGCTGCAAGCCGGGGACGAATTTGCCCGGACCCAACGCGGCAACAACAACGCGTACTGCCAGGACAACGACATATCATGGGTTGACTGGCGTCTGCGCGCGGTGAATCACGACCTGTTGGAATTCGTGCAACTTCTGGCTCAGCTGCGCCGCCGGCACGTGGAGTTTCGCCGCGAGACGTTCCTCAAAGGCGCAGCATCTCGCGCCCATGTGAAAGACGTGAAATGGCTCCATGCGGGCGGCAGGGAGATGACCCAGGCAGACTGGCAGGACGCGAGCCTGCGGACACTGGGCATTTGGTTCGGGGAACAAACGGGTTCGGTGGAGCATCTCCTGTTGTTGGTGAACTCGTCGAACGCCGTACAGAGCTTTGTGCTTCCCGCCGCTCCGGCTGATGCGCCGTGGATCCGTCTGTTCGACACCGCACGCGACACAATCGGCGCGAATAGCTTGGGAAGCGCGCCGAGCTACGAGTTGGCCGCGCATTGCGCGGCGCTTCTGGAGTGCTGAATGACGGATGCGGCGCTCGTCCAGAGATTGGCCGGCTTGCGCGGCATCGGTGAGGCCTATCATGACTACCGCGGCGAGCTCAAATTCTTCAGCTTGCAATCCAAGATCGGCATTCTGCGCGCGATGGGATGCGCAGTGGACGAGGAGGGCGGCCTGGCTGCCAACATTTCGCAGATCGAAGGCGACCGGCGGCGCAAGCTCCTGCCCGCGGTGGCGACTGCCAACGGATCGCGAGCCAGTATCGAGATAAATATTTCCGCAGGCGAATTCGGCGCGGTGCTGTTGTGGAACTTGAATCTCGAGGACGGATCGCAGTTGAGCGGCCACGCATCGACCGCCGATTGCGCGGAAACCTGGCGCGGCGAGGTCGCCGGGTCGTGGATTACGCGCCGGCGTTTCGATCTGCCCGTTGACCTTCCGCCGGGATATCACCAATTCGAGGCCAAGATAGGCGCTTCGGCCGATCGATGTGCATTGATTGTTTGCCAACCCAAATGCTATGAACCGGCGGCGATCCAGGCCGGCCGCAAGCTGTGGGGCGTGGCCGTGCAGCTCTACACGTTGCGATCGCAAGTCAACTGGGGCATGGGCGATTTCGCCGATCTCGAGATGTTGATTCGCTGGGTGGCATCCTTCGGTGCGGGATTCATCGGATTGAATCCCCTGCATGCGCTTGCCCCCGCGGACCCCGTCAGATCCAGTCCCTACAGCGCCTCGAGCCGCCACTTTCTCAATGTCCTGTACATCGCGGTGCCCGCCGTGGCGGAATTCCAGGAATGCGCTGCGGCCCGTGCTCGCATCTCGGACGCAGAGTTTGCAAATCGATTGCAGCAGCTCCGTGCGCATGATCATGTCGACTATCCCGGCGTTGCGGAGCTGAAGTTCGAAGTGCTTGCGCTGCTGTACCAGGACTTTCGCGAGCGGCACCTGGCGCACGGCGACAGCGAACGCGGGCGCAGCTTCAAAGCCTTTGTGGCCGCGGGCGGCGCGCCGCTTCAGCTGCACGCCCGGTTCGATGCGCTCGATCGATATTTTCGCGCCACGACGGGGAGCGCATCGGGTTGGTTGAGCTGGCCGCAGGAGTACCGCGATGTGAACGGCGCGGCGGCTGCGCGATTTGCCGGCGATCATCCCGCGGAAGTGGAATTTTATGCCTATCTGCAATGGCTGGCCCGCGAGCAGCTGGCAGGCGCGCAGGCTTTGGCGCGCGAGCTCGGCATGCCGATCGGTCTTTATGGCGACTATGCGGTGGGCGCCAATCCATCGGGATCGGAGACCTGGATGGACCGCGACAGCTACTGTCTCGGCGCGGAGATCGGCGCTCCGCCCGACCCGCTGGCACTGAAGGGACAGGGCTGGGGGATTCCACCGCAGGATCCCGCCGCGATGCAAGCACAACAGTTCAAGGGTTTTGCCCGGCTGATTCGCAACAACATGCGCTACTACGGCGCCTTGCGCTTGGATCATGTCATGTCGCTGTTCCGATTGTGGTGGGTCCCAGCCGGATGCACCCCGAGGGACGGCGCGTACGTGCACTACCCGCTGCACCAGCTGCTCACCGTGTTGTCGCTGGAAAGCGCGCGCAGCCGCTGCTTGGTTGTGGGCGAGGATCTGGGCGTGGTGCCGGACGAAATGCGTCACGCCATGCCGGAATTCGGCCTCTACCACTACAAGGTGATGCTGTTCGAGAA
This sequence comes from uncultured Gammaproteobacteria bacterium, assembly GCA_963831765.1. Classification (GTDB taxonomy): domain Bacteria; phylum Pseudomonadota; class Gammaproteobacteria; order Steroidobacterales; family Steroidobacteraceae; genus Bog-1198. The sequence goes on along the minus strand of CAWHRH010000003.1, from coordinate 1,088,622 downwards.
GACCGACGATCGCTTTCGCCGGCCGGAAGAGTACGTGAGGCGTGCGCTGGCGACGCCCACCACCCATGACATGCCGACGTTGCGCAGCTTCTGGGAAGGCCGGGACATCGATCTGCGCCGACGTTTGGATCTGTATCCCAGCGTCGAAATCGAGAGCGACATCATTCACGAACGCGCGCGCGATCGGGAGCGGTTGCTGGCGGCGCTGCGGGATCAGGCACTGAACCCGGCTCAACCGGCGACGCCTCAGGAACCCTTCACGGCCGAACTCGCCCACGCGCTGCACCTTTATCTGGCGCGGTCCGATGCCGCTCTGGTCGCGCTGCAAATCGAAGACCTGCTGGGCATGGCGGACCCGGTGAATGTGCCGGGCACCGATGACGAATACCCGAACTGGCAACGCAAGCTGACGATGAACATCGAGGAAGTGGCGGCGCGATCCGATCTTGCCGCACAACTCGCCGAGGTCAATCGTGCTCGCGGTTGAGCGAGCGCGGTTGAGCGAGCGCGATTGAGCGAGCGCGGTTAGGCGAGCGCGGTCGCGCTGGCGGCGTGCGAGCCTTGAGCGCGCGCCGCCCAGACCCAGACGAGGCCTCCGACCAGCACCGCGAGCGGCAGAATCTTGACCGCGTCCTGCAACGAATACATATCCGAGAGAATGCCCACCATAAATGGCGATAACACGTCGCCGAGCAAGTGAATGGCAAACACGCTGAGCGCGATGGCGGAGGCGCGCTGGTTGGCAAGGACAAGATTGACGATGGCGGCGTTGATGGGACCCGTGGACAGGAAAAGACAGAGCTGCGCAGACACCATGTAGGTCATGTACAGGGAGTTCGAACCCGTGGTGAGCGCCATCCAAACCAAGGGCGCCGCCACCAAGGTGGCGCCGGCCGACAGCCACAGATAAGCCTGGCGCGAGTGCCTGGCGAAATAGTCGCTCATCCAGCCGCCGACAAAGGTGCCGATGAATCCGGTCACGACGACGATGGTGCCGAAGCTCACCGTGGCCTCGGCGCGCGGCATTCCGCGGGCCCGTTCCAAAAAAGCCGGCATCCAGTAGGCGAGTCCGCCCACGGCAAATGTGTACGCGGCGTATCCCAACACGGTGAGCACATAGGGTTTGTTTCGAAGCAGGTGGTCATAGGTTTTCCAAGTCTCGCGGCCGATGCTGCCGCGCGAAACGTCTTGTGGGATCTCGGAAAGGGGCGCCGCGTCCGGCGTCGGCGCCTGATCCTGGATGCCGCGCGGCGGATCGTGCAGTATCAAACACAGCGCCGCCAACACCAGGCCGGGGACTCCGGCGACAAAGAATGCCATGCGCCAGCCGTAGTGCACGTCGACCAGACCGCCGACGACGTAGCCCAGCGCGGATCCCACCGGGATGGCGCAAAAGAAAATCGCCATGACGCGGCCACGCTGGCGCACGGGAAAATAATCCGACAACAGACTGGGAGCGATGGTGACGTAAGCCGCTTCACCGACACCCACCAGGAGCGCGCGATGAACAGAGTCAGAAAGTTCACGGCAAACCCCGACAGCGCGGTCGCGAAACTCCAACAGGCAACCCGAATGCAATCAAGCGGGGCCGCGAGCGGCGGTCCCCCAATGCGCCGAAAACCGGCGCGAGCAGGGTGTAGACGATCAGGAAGCCGGACATCAACAATCCCAGATTGGCGTCGGACAGGCCGAGATTCGAATGCTTCAGGCTTTCGAGCACTCCGGCGACCACATAGCGATCCAAGTAGCTGAGTAAATTGATGAAGGCGAGAACGCCCAAGCCGAAGTTCGCGGGAGACATCCAGGGTTTTTGCTTGGGTGCGGCCACGGCGCAGTATAGCCGCATCTCGTTTATCGGTTCGCGTTTCGGCGCAGGCAGAGTAATATCAATTCAACGAATCATTTCAAGGAGATCGCTTTGGCCAAACCGAATTATCGTCACGCGAAGAAGCTCAAGGAGGCCGCCAGAAAGGCTCGCCAGGACGCCAAGCAATTGCGCCGCTCCACCGTGCCGGATGTGCCTGCGGAGCCTTCGCCCGCCAAGCCGGCCGAATGAACAATGCCTATGCTTCGCCGTGGATGGATGAGGATCTGTCGATCTATCGGGATGCGGTAGTGCGCTTCGTCGATGCGGAAATGGTCCCCAACGATGAAAAGTGGCGTAAGCAGCAGCACGTGGGCAAGGAAATCTGGCGCAAGGCCGGCGAGATGGGGCTGCTTTGCACCGATATTGCGGCGGAGTACGGCGGAGCCGGCGGAGATTTTCGGCACGAAGTCGTGCTCTACGAGGAAACTGCGCGGCGCGGTATCACCGGCTTCGGCCAAGGCGTGCACAGTATCTGCGCGCACTACTTGATCAACCACGGCACCGAAGATCAAAAACGGCGCTTCTTGCCGCGCATGGCGCGGGGCGAATTGATCGGCGCCATCGGCATGTCCGAACCCGCGGCCGGATCCGATTTGCAAGGACTGAAAACCCGCGCGCTGCGCGACGGCGATAGTTATCTCGTCAACGGCTCCAAGATATTCATCACCAATGGTTTTCTGGCCGGATTGATTGCGCTGGTGGTCAAGACCCAGCCGGGCGAACGCGCCAAGGGCACCTCGATCCTGATGGTGGAAACTGAAAATCTCAAGGGTTTCCGGGTCGGCAGAATTCTCGACAAGATGGGCATGAAATCGCAGGACACCGCGGAGTTATTTTTCGAGGACGTGCGCGTACCCGCCGCCAATCTACTGGGGGGCAACGAGGGACAGGGCTTCTATCAACTCATGGGCGACCTACCGTATGAGCGCGCGCTGATCGCCGTCTCGGCGGTTGCTGCCATGGAGGGGGCGCTGGCCGAGACAATCCGCTACGTCAAGGATCGCAAGGCGTTCGGCAAGACCATCGCGGAATTCCAGAACACCCGCTTCAAGTTGGCCGAACTGGCCACCAAGACACATATCGCACGTGTGTTCGTCGATGACCTCATCGCGAAGATCGTCGCCGGAACCCTCGACACAATCACGGCATCGATGGCCAAGTATTGGGTCACCGATACGCAGCAGGAAGTGCTCGATGAGTGCGTTCAATTGCACGGCGGTTACGGGTACATGAACGAGTACCTCGTCTGCCGGATGTTCGCCGACTGTCGCGTGCAGCGCATCTACGGCGGCACCAACGAAATCATGAAGGAATTGATTTCCCGGGCGTTGTAGCCTTGATTTGTCGTCGCCAAGCGACGGGACCTGCCGGCCCGGCATGTGCATTACGCAGACTTCACAGATCTTTGCGCGTTTTGCGCTTTTCAGGCCGCGCGAATCGCACAACAATACTGCGTATGCAATCCAGAACTGCGCCAATCAACCTGTGCGCCCGCGGCCCCAGGCTGCTCTGCTTGCCGCTGGGATTGGCGCTCCTGGCCGCCGCCGCATGCACCGGAACGGCGGTGGTTACGGTCACGGCCACCCCTTCTTCAGACAACTTTCTCGCCTACCGGGTCGGGCTGGCGGCGGTGCAATTGCAGACCTCGGACGGCAAGTCCACGCTGAAAGTGCTGCCGGCGGAAATGACGGTGGATTTCACGCAGCTGCTGGATTTGAGCGAGGTATTGGGCGCACCCGCAGTGTCGAAGGGAACTTACACGAGTGCTGTGATCACTCTCGATTACAGTGCGGCGCAAATCATTTATGACGACGGCAGCCTCGACGGCCTGGCGCTGACGCCGCAGGGCGCGAACGGCCAGCCCGCCGGTCAGATCTCCGTCACCGTGAATCTGGATCCCAGCGATCCATTCAGAATCGCCGCCAAGCAAGCCGCGCATCTGGCGCTGAATTTCAATCTGGCCGCGTCAAATGTGGTCAACATGTCGGCGCAAACCGTGACCATCACGCCGTTGTTCGTCGCCAGTGCGATGCCCATCGACACCAAAGCGGTTCGCCTGCGCGGTCCGCTCGGGACCGTCAGTTCGACGAGTGCTTTTTTCGACGGCGGCGTGATGCCGTTTGACGGCAGCGTCGCCGGACTCGGCAATCTGGCGGTCATACCGAGCACGACGACCACTTTTGAGATCAACGGCACCGCATCGACGGGAAGTGCGGGACTATCGCAGCTCACCGGCCTCTCCGCCGGCAGCCTCGCGGTCACGTACGGCACGCTGACCTCATCCAGCACCACGACCACCAGCACCGTCACTTTCGCCGCCTCGCAGGTCCTCGCGGGAAGCAGCGTACAGGGCTCTGGCTTTGACCGCATATCGGGAGTGGTTACCGCGCGCAGCGGCAACACGCTCGGCATCGAGGATGCCACTTTGATCGCGAACGACGGCAGCAACTTCTTCATTCCCGGCACCACCGTTGTCAATCTTGGCGCCAATACGCTGGTTACCGTGTTCGGTCAGAACACGGCGACTTTCAGCAGTCCACTGCAAATATCCGTGGGTTCGACGATCGATGCATTCGGCATCGTCAGCTCAGGAGGATCGAATGTAGTTCTGGACGCGAGTGCCGGACGAGTCCGTCTCGATGCAACCGCAGCGTCGGGTTTGGTTACCGCGCAGGGAGTCGGGGCGCTGACTCTCAACCTGGCGTCACTCGGCGGCCGCGCGATCAGTGCCTTTGACTTTACCGGGAGCGGAGCGGTCCCGGATCAATACCAGGTCGCCACCGGTAATTTGGATTTATCCAACTCGGCCGCGGGCGCTCCGGTCGTGGCGGGCGGGTTGCCCGGTGCGTTTGGCTCGGCGCCGCCAAACTTCAACGCTGCTACTCTGCTTGATACCACCACGATTCAGGCTGAATTGGTCATCGACTGGGGCGCCGGAACGCCGGCGCCGTTCACCACCTTCAACAGTTCTGCAATCACCCTCGATGTCCTCAACAGCAGCATCGGATTGCGGCATCAGATCCAGGTGGGTTCGCAGATTGTCGACCTCGTTGGCCTTTCCTCGGATCCTGTGATCACTCCGAGCAGCACCGGTTCGGCCGCGGTATTCGCCATCGCACACGCGGCGAGCGCGACGGTCGAGAGCTTCGACACGTACGCGGCATTCCTCACCCAGTTGCAAACCGAACTAAACGGCACCACGCTTGGCAACGGGGATTACGGCCGTCGGGCAATACACGTCGCTGACCTTTGCGTTTTCCGCCGCGAGCGTTACGATCTTTTTGAATAACTGACACTCGGGCGACGTCTAATGGAGTAGGCCGGTTGCTGAAATCAAGAATTACCCGCCGCGAGTTGCTTCGGGCGACCTCCCTGCTGGTCCTGCCGGCAAGCCTGCCGCGCCTGCTTCATGCGACGGCCGCCGCAGCGGCCGGAGCGGCGCGCGCCTTACAATTATGCTTTCGTCGGTACCTACACGCCGAACGGCGGCGGCATCTATCTGTTTCGGGTCGATCCGATCACCGCGGCACTCACGCAGCTGCAGGTGATCGACGACATCCGCAATCCGACCTGGCTCGTGCTCAATACCGCACAGACCCGGCTGTATGCGGTAAGCGAAATCGACAACTACCAGGGCGCGCGCAGCGGCGCCGTGGTGTCCTATGCGATCGACGGCGAGACTATGCAGCTCACGCGAGTGGGTGCGGTGAGTTCCGGCGGTACCGCGCCCTCCATGCCAGCGTGCATCCTTCGGGAAAGTTCGTGTTCGTCGCCAACTACGGCGGCGGCAGCGTTGCCGTGTTTCCGGTGGGGCCGGACGGTGCGCTCGGCGAGGCGACCGACATGAGGCCGAGTGTCGGCCCGCGGCATCATCGCGCGCGCACGCGCAAGGATCCGCCCGGACAATTCGCCGTCCAGCGATCACGACGGTCCGCATGTGCACATGGTGGCGGCGGATCCGAGCGGACAATTCGTCATCGCCAACGATGCCGGGCTCGATCTGACCCTGGTGTGGCGCTTCGATGCGGCGGCCGGGCGCCTGCTGCCCGCGGCGGTGCCGGTGATCGCGCGCGCCTCCAGGATCTGCGCCCCGGCATTTCGTCTTTCATCCCAATGGCCGCTTTTTCTACAATCTGTACGAACACGATGCCAGGGTGGCGGTCTACGACTACGACGCCTCGCGGGGCGGCCTCAAACTCAAGCAAGTCGTATCGAGCTTGCCGCCGAAATTTGCCGGCAGCAATCTGGCATCCGAAGTGATTACCACCGCCGATGGCCGGTTTCTATACGTCGCGAATCGGCTGCACAATGCGATAACGAGTTTCGCCGTGGCTGGCGGACGGTCAACTGCGCAGTATGGCCGAGACCTGGGTGCACGCCGACTCTCCGCGCAATCTGTGCATCGACCCGAGCGGGGCATTTCTTTATGCCTGCAATCAACGGGGTGACTCGATCACCTCGTTTCACCTCAATGCAGCATCCGGCGCGCTGACATTCACCGGCCGTTTCGAGGCGGTGGGCAGTCCCGCAGTGATGACCATGCTCAAACGACCCTGATTCAACATCGCTGTACCGTGCGGCGCGGCGGGCTATACTGAGGTCTCGCGAGCGCAATCAGGGTTGATCAACTATGCAAATCGCAATGATTGGACTGGGGCGCATGGGCGCCAACATGGCGCAGCGACTGCTGCGCGGCGGTCACAAAGTCGTGGGCTACGATCCCGCCGCGGGCGCGCGCGAACTGCTGGAGAAAAACGGTGCGGAGACTGCATCTGCACTCGATGCCATGGTCGCCAAGCTCAAAGCGCCACGCACCGTGTGGTTGATGATTCCGGCCGGCGCCATTACCGACTCCACCATCACGAGTCTGGTACCGCTGCTGAGCTGCAGGCGATACCATCATCGACGGCGGCAATTCGAACTATCGCGACACGATTCGCCGGGCGGCCATGGTGGCGCAGCGGCAGATTCAATATGTCGACTGCGGCACCAGCGGCGGCATCTGGGGTCTGGCGGAAGGCTACAGCATGATGGTCGGCGGCGACGAGGCGGTGGTGGAACGCCTGCGGCCGATTTTCGAGACGCTTGCGCCCGCCAAGGATCAAGGCTGGGGCCGTGTGGGGCCGGTGGGCTCGGGCCACTATACCAAGATGATTCACAACGGCATCGAGTATGGAATGATGCAGGCGTACGCCGAAGGCTTCTCCATTCTGCAACATAAAAGCGAGTTCAATCTCGACCTGCACCAGATCGCCGAGATCTGGCGCTACGGCAGCGTCGTGCGCTCGTGGCTGCTGGATCTCACCGCCAACGCGCTGGAGAAGAATCCGACGCTCAAGGGAATTGCGCCCTATGTCGCGGATTCAGGCGAGGGTCGCTGGACGGTCGCCGATGCCATCGAACTGGGCGTGTCCGCCCCGATCATCACGCTATCGCTGCTCGAGAGGCTGCGTTCGCGGGATGACGACTCGTTTTCCGACAAGTTGCTGGCGGCAATGCGCAATCAGTTCGGTGGGCACGAAATCAAGAAAGAGTGAATCAGAGAGCGAGCGTGCGAACTCTGGTGGTCGGTGCGGGCGCGATCGGCGGCTATTTTGGAGCGCGGCTCCTGGCGGCCGGCCGCGATGTGACCTTTCTCGTCAGAGCGCGCAGGGCGGAGCAGCTGCGCCGCAGCGGTCTCTCCATAATCAGTCCCTTGGGCAATCTCGAATTGCCGACGCCGCCGCTGGTGAGTGCCGGCGCCATCAAGGATCACTATGATCTGATCATTCTCAGCAGCAAATCGTACGATCTGGAGAATTCGATCGAAGATTTCGCCGCGGCGATGGGTCCAAAGTCTTGCGTGCTGCCCTTGCTCAATGGCTTGCGGCATCTGGACATTCTCGACGGCCGATTCGGTGCGCAGCGGGTTCTGGGCGGTTTGGCGCGCATCTCCTCGACCCTGGATGACGACGGGCGCATCCACCAATTGGGCACCTTCAACAGCCTGGCGTTTGGCGCCCGCAAGGCCGGTCCGCGAATCAACCTGGACGATATTGCCGCTGCCTTGAAAGTGCCCGGATTCGACGCGCTGCTGAGCGAGGATATCCTGCAAGAGATGTGGGAGAAGTGGGTTTTCATCGCGGCGGCGGCGGCAACGACCTGCCTCATGCGCGCAACCATCGGCGACATCATGGCAGCCGATGCGCGGGACATCCCGGCCGGTCTGCTGCAAGAATGCGGCGCCATCGCCGCCGGAAACGGCTTCGCGCCGCGCGAGGCATCGATGAGGATAGGCTTGTCGGTGCTCACGACGCCCGGTTCGCCATTCACCGCATCGATGCTGCGCGATATGGAGCAGGGCGGCCGGATTGAAGCGGATCACATCGTCGGCGACCTTCTAAAACGCTCCTCCGCAGCATCGGCCACGCCGCTGCTCTCTACGGCCAATGCGCATCTGCGGGCCTATGAAGCGCGGCGCCGGCGCGAGGCGGACGCACGCTTGTCGGCGAAATCAGCCTAGCCGCCGCGGGGCACAAGCCCAGGGGCCGGTCACTTTTCTAGATGGCGGTCGGCAGCGGGGATTTGTGACGTGACACGGACGCACCATCCTGGGCGCGCAGCCGCGCGAACACGACGGTGGACACGATGGTGAGCGCACCGAGCGAGAGCAGCGCGAGGTGAATGCCGTGAATCATCTGCGGCGCGGTGGCGCGAAAATGATCGGGAATGAACAGGGCGGCCGCGAGCGAAGCGGTGGCGACGCCGAAGCTCACCGCCATTTGCTGCACCGTGCTGGCGATGGTGCTGGCGCCGCTGGCCTCTTGCGTCGACGACATCGGCGTAGGCCAGCGTATTCATGCTGGTGTACTGCAACGAAGTCAGGAATCCGTAGCATGAAGGCCATCATGCACGATCAGCCATACCGGCGTGCGCGATATCGATGGTGGCGAACAGCATGATCATGAAGCCGAGCATGAGGGTGTTGGTGATCAACACGGTCCGGTAGCCGAATCGCTTCAGGATCAAGCGGCATGGTCAGCTTCAGGCTCATGGCGGCGATCGCCTGCGGCATGATGAGCAAGCCGGATTGGATGGGCGAGAAGCCCAGCCCGACTTGATAGAGCAGCGGCAGCAGGAAGGGAATGCCGCCTATTCCCAAGCGCGTGAACAGATTGCCGCTGACCGAAACGCGAAAGGTGCGGATACCCAGCAGCTTGAGACGCAGCAGCGGATGCACGGTACGTTTGGTGTGCAGTCCATAGGCGGCCAGCAGGGCCGCGGAGATGGACAGCAGGCCCAGCATCTCGCCGCCGCTCAAGTTCGTTTCGCCGAACACTTCGAGGACGTAGGACAGCAGCGCGACTCCCGAGCCGAACAGCACCAACCCGATCGATATCGAAGGGGTAATTGCGCGTCTCGCGATAATTCGGCAGATGCCGATAGACCATGTACAGCCCGCACAGGCCGATCGGAATATTGACGAAGAAAATCACGCTCCAATGAAAGTAGCCGATGATGGCGCCGCCGATAACCGGCCCGAGCATGGGTCCGACCAGACCGGGTATGGCGACGAAGCTCATGGCATTGATGAGTTCCGATTTGGCGAAGGTGCGAACCATGGTGAGCCGGCCGACCGGCAGCATCATGGCGCCGCCGCTGCCCTGCAGGATGCGGCAGGCCACCAGCCAGTGAATGTTGTTCGAGATGCCGCAAAGAAATGGAGCCGAGCGTGAAGATGCCGATCGCCGAGGCAAACACCCGCCGTGTGCCGAATCGATTGGCCATCCAGCCGCTGATGGGAATGAAGACGGCGAGACTCAAGGTATAGCTGGCGAGCACCGCCTTCATGCTGAGCGGCGGCACATTGAGCGCCTGCGCAATCGCGGGCACGGCGGTGTTCAGGATGGTCGTATCCAGCGATTCCATGAAGAATCCGACCGCCACCAGCCAGGGCAGCAGGCGCTTGGCGGTCGCGCTCAAAGTTTCATCGGCATCCGGCAAGGCGCTCGGCCTCAGGCGCCGGCCAGTGCCGCATCGACGATGGTCTGCGCCTCGGCAAGTCAGCCGGCGCAGATGAGCATCGTCGTGGAAGCTTTCAGCGTAGATCTTGTAGATGTCCTCGGTTCCGGACGGACGCGCCGCGAACCAGCCGCCGCGCGAGGTGACCTTGATGCCGCCGATCGGCGCGTCGTTGCCCGGTGCCTGCGTGAGGATCTGGTCGATCGGTTCGCCGGCGAGTTCGCTGATGCGGACCTGTTGCCGGTCGAGTTTGGCAAGCTTTTCTTCTGCTGCCGGCGTTCGCCGGCGCATCGATGCGATCGGCGAAGAACGTCGCCGAGTTCCTGCGCCAGTGCCCGGTAGCGCTCGACCGGGATCGCTGCCGGTGCGCGCGGTGATCTCCGCCGCCAACAAGCGCGGGCACCAAGCCATCCTTGTCGGTGGTCCAGACGCGGCCGTCGATGCGGCTGAAGGAGGCGCCGGCGCTTTCCTCGCCGCCGAATCCCAGCGTGCCGTCCACCAGTCCCGCGACGAACCATTTGAAGCCCACCGGCACCTCGTACAGGTTGCGCTGCAACCGCGCGGCCACCCGATCGATCATGGCGCTGCTCACCACGGTTTTGCCGACGGCAGCGTCCGCGCGCCAGCGCTGCGATGGCTGAAACAGATAATCGATCGCCACCGACAGGTATTGATTGGGCGTCAACAGGCCGCTGCTCGGCGGTGACGATGCCGTGGCGATCGTGGTCGGTGTCGCAGGCAAACGCGATGTCGAACCGGTCCTTGAGGTCGATCAGCCGCCGCATGGCGTAAGGCGAGGACGGATCCATGCGAATCTTGCCGTCCCAATCCAGCGTCATGAAGCGAAAGGTGGGATCGACTTCGTCGTTGACCACCGTGAAGATCGAGGCCATAGCGCTCGGCGATTCGCGGCCAGTAATGCACGCCTGCGCCGCCCAGGGGATCGACGCCCATGCGAATGCTCGAGTCGCGGATCACATCCATATCCAAGACGGCGCCGAGATCGCCCACATAGGCTCTGCAGGTAATCGTGGGAATGCGTGGTCGAGGCGCGCCGCGCGGCAGCGAATGCCATTCTTCTGACGCCGCCAGGCGGCGGGCCGCAGCAAATCATTCGCCCGGGTTTCGATCCACCGCGTGATCTCGGTGTCCGCCGGGCCGCCGTTCGGCGGGTTGTACTTGAAGCCGCCGCTGTCCGGCGGATTGTGCGAGGGCGTAATGACGATGCCGTCGGCCAGACCGCGAACTGCGGCCGCGGTTGTAGTTGAGGATGGCGTGCGAAACGGCGGGGGTCGGCGTGTACTCATCGTCCGGCCGAGATCATGACCTCGACGCCGTTTGCGGCGAGCACCTCGAGGGCGCTGGCGAAGGCCGGCGCCGACAGGGCGTGAGTGTCGAAGCCGATGAACAGCGGTCCGTCGATGCCGGCTGCTTGCGGTATTCGCAGATGGCCTGGCTGATCGCCAGCACGTGTGCCTCGTTGAATCCGATGTCGAAAGAAGTGCCGCGATGCCCCGACGTGCCGAAGGCAACCCGCTGCGCGGGCATGGCCGGGTCCGGCCGCTCGCTGTAGTACGCGGTAATCAGCCGCGGTACGTTTACCAGTGACCGATGCCGGCGCCGGCTGTCCGGCGAGCGGATTGACTCTGCGAACTCAAGTCGTCGCCAGTGCCGCGCTTTTGTCCTTGATGCGCTGCATGAGTTCAGTCCACGACTTGACGAACGAAGCGGCGCCTTCCACCTGCAGCTGTGCGGCGAGCGCGTCGACATCGATGCCGGCTCGCGCAAAGCGGCCGAGGACCTGCTTCGGCGTCGCCGCCGTCCTTCGCCATCACCGCCTTGACGCTGCCCTTGTCCGCGAAGGCCAACAGGGTCTTCTCCGGCATGGTATCGATGGTGTCGGGCGCGGCCAGCGCCTCGACATACAGTCCCGCCGGGGCCTTGGGGTCCTTGGTTCCGGTGCTGGCCCACAGCATGCGCTGTTTGCGCGCGCCTTTGGCTTCAAGATCTCTCCAGCGCTTTGTGGCCAGCAACTCGCAGTGCGCGCGGTAGGTGCGCTGCATGATCGCAATGCCCAGACGATTGCGCAAGTCCTCCGGCACCTTGTCGGCAACGGCGCGGTCCCAGCGGCTGACGAAAACGGAAGCGACCGAACTGATGTGCGGATCGAGTCCCGCGGCGATGCGGCGCTCGATGCCGCGCATGTAGGCTTCCGCGACCCGCAGGTATTGCTCGCGCGAGAACAGCAGCGTCACATTGACCGGCACGCCGGCGAATATCGCCGCCTCGATGGCGGGCACGCCGGCAGCTGTTCCCGGAATCTTCACGTAAAGATTCGGTCGATTCGCCTGCTTGTGAATGCGCAGCGCAGCGTCGATGGTGCCTTGCGTGTCGTTTGCCAGCAGCGGCGATACTTCCATGGAGACCCAGCCGTCGATCCCCTGTGTGCGGTCGAACTCAGGCCGGAAAAGATCGGCGGCACGGCGCAAATCCTCCAGCGCCAGTTCGACGAACAGATTCTCGCCCGACATGCCCGCGTGCCGCCTTCTGCCGGATGCCTTTGTCGTAGGCCGCGGTTTTGCCGATCGCCTCGTCGAAAATCGTCGGATTGGAGGTCAGTCCGGTCACCGACAATTTATCCACATAGCGGCGCAACGTGCCGTCATCGAGAATCTCCCGCGTGATGTTGTCGAGCCAAAGACTCTGACCCAGATCATGCAGGGCTTTCGTATTGCTCATGAGCGTACCTCGAAATCGGTTAGTGAATGGTTGATAAGATCCTCGATGCGCTCGATCACCAGATCCGGCGCGGGCTCCACCGCCGCGGATTCCGGGGCGATGGCGTAGTGCCCCTGACGAACGAACACCGTGGTCAGCTGCGCGCCGAGAGTCGATTTCATCGCGGCCAACAGATTGGGCTTGTCGTCGACCATGACATAGTGCTTTGCAGGATAGCGCCGCTGCACATGGTCGAGCACCTTCTCCTTGTGCAGATAGATCAACACTCGTCCTTCGACCGCCGCCCAAATGCCGGAGCGCTGAATCTTGCGCGGTTGAAAAACGATGTCGCCGTCCGACAGCACCACCGGCTGCCCGAGTTCGCTGAGGTGTGCCAGGGCCTCCAGGGCCCGCGGAAACAAACGCTGCGAGAATGGATACTCGAGCAGAAACTCCGACATGCGCAGCAGTTCCGCATGATCATCGAGGCCGGTACGAAAATCCTGCAGGCTACCGAGGTAATCCGCGAGCCCCAGCGCGGCGCGCCGGCGGCCGAAAATATCCCAGTAGCGGGCACGTTCCGCGGCGCCGAAGGCGCGTTCGAGCGTGTCGCCGAGATCTGCCGTGAATCGATCGTTATCGAGCAACGTGTTGTCCACGTCCAGGAGAAAGATCGGGTCGCCGTTGTTCAGCACGGCGCGCTCGTTTCGGGCTGCGGATCATGCCAGGTCTCCCCGCCGTCCACGATGCCGGTTGCCGCGGTCGGGCCCCAGGTGCCGGGCTCATACTCGATGACCGGCCGCGCCGAGTTCAAGATGGGATCAACCACCTGCCAGGCCGCTTCCACGCTGTCATCCTGTGTGAACAGCGTCGGGTCGCCGCGAACGGCATCGCCCAGCAATCGTTCATAGGGTGATTTCTCGGCAGCCGATTGATGACGGGCGATCAGTTCGACCGGCTCGCCGCGCATCTCCTCGCCGTTGTGCTTCACCAGCGCACCGGTGCAAATGACCACTTCGGGGCTCAGGCGCAGGCGGAAATAATTGGCGGGCATGGCATGCGCTGGAATCGAATATCGCCAGTGGCGGGCGTTTGAGGGTGACTCTGACCTCGGTGGCGGTGATCGGCAGACATTTGCCGGCGCGAATGTAGAAGGGCACGTCAGCCCAGCGCCAGGTGTCGATATGCAGGCGCAGCGCGGCGAAGGTCTCGACTTGCGAGTCCTTGGCGACGCCGTTTTCCTCGCGATAGCCGCGAAACTGCCCGCGCACGACTTCATTGGAATCGAGCGGGCGCATGGCGCGGAATATGCGCAGCTTTTCCGCTTGCAAGGTCGCCGGATCCTGACCGGCGGGAGCATCCATGGCCAGCAACGCGATCACCTGCAGCAGGTGATTTTGGATCACATCGCGGATCGCACCGACCTCCTCGTAGAAGCCGCCGCGTCCTTGCACCCCGAAATTCTCGGCCATGGTGATCTGTATGTCGCGAATGTGTTCACGGTTCCAAATCGGTTCGAGAAAGGTATTGGCAAAGCGAAAGTACAGAATATTCTGCACGGCTTCCTTGCCGAGATAGTGATCGATGCGAAAAATCGACGACTCGGGGAACACCGCATGCAGCGTCCGGTCCAGCGCTTGCGCCGTGGCGAGATCGCGGCCGAAGGGCTTCTCGACAATGACCCTGGCGTTGTCGGCGCATCCGGACTGTTTGAGTCCCTGGACCACGACACCAAACATGCTGGGCGGAATGGCCAGGTAGTGAATGGGATTCTTTGCCGGGCCCAAGGCCTTGCGCAGCCCGGCAAAAGTTTCCGGGGCGGTGTAGTCGCCGTCCACATAGCGCAGCAGCGCGGCCAATTTCGCGAAACAGGCTTCGTCATAGTCGCCCGCATGCTGCACGCTGTCGCGCGCGCGTTCCTGTAGCTTCTGCAGGTTCCAACCGGCGCGCGCCATGCCGATGATGGGTATGTGAAACCCGCCCCGCCGCACCATGGCATACAAAGCCGGAAAGATTTTCTTGTACGCCAGATCTCCGGTGGCGCCAAAAAAGACGAATGCATCCGATTCGATATTGGCCATTTAGCGTCTTGCTCCGAGTTCCCGGCGTAGCTGTTCGATTTCTTCGATCAATTCCAGGGCAAGCGCAACGCCGGATAGATTCAGTTCCAGATCCCGCTCCAGCCGCAGCGCCAGGCGCGCGCGGCGCAGCGCCGCGCCGTTGAAGCGCCATTCGCTCTCGATTACGACGACGCTCAATACTCCTTCCTCGACAAATTCCACGATGTGCCGTTCATCGACGGCGCAAATCCGGCTCAATTCTTCGAGGGTGAGGATGGCGGTTTCGTCGAACAGCGTGCCTGCCAAGGCCTGATCATTCGATGGAGACATCTTAGGCTCCGAGGGTTGCACGAGGATTGAAAGGTAGGGCGGCAGCCATGGCCGCATAAGCGGCCTTGGCCTTCTCATCATTCGCCGGCGGCAGTGCGATTTCCAAAACCACGTAAAGATCGCCCGGTTGAGCCGCCGGTATGCCGCGGCCCTTGAGCCGCAATTTACTGCCGGCGTGCGATGCCGGCGGAATCTTCAATTCGACCGTGCCGCCGGGGGTCGGAATTTTGATCGTGGCGCCGAGCGCCGCTTCCCAGGGCGCCACGGGTAAATCCAATGATAAGTCTCGTCCATCGATCCGGTACAGGGGATGCGTTTGGAATTCGACTTCGATGTACAAATCGCCGGAAGGTCCACCGCCTGCGGCGCGTGCGCCCTGTCCCGCAAGCCGGATATGCTGGCCCGCCAGTATTCCCTTGGGTACCTGTACGTTGAGTGTGCGCTCCTGCATCGTCAAACGGCCTTGAGCGTCGATTTCGGGCATTCGCAGCGTCAATGTGCGTGCCCCGCCGTGCAGCGATGCCTCGAGGTCGAGCAACACCTTGGCGTGATGGTCCTCGCCGCGGCCTTCGCGAAAAGTGCCGCGGCCTGCGGCGCCTGATCGTGCTCGCGCACCGAACAAGGCATCGAAAAAATCGCTGTACGAAGAATCGCCCGGGCCGGCATCGCTGAATTCAAAGCCCGCGTCCCAATTGGGCGGCGGTCTGAAGTCCTCTCCGGGCCGATGTCCCTGGCCCAACTGATCGTATGCCGCGCGCTTTTCCGCGCTCTTGAGCACCTCGTAGGCTTCGCCGACCTCCTTGAAGCGCGCCTCAGCGTCCTTTTCCTTGCTGACGTCCGGATGATATTTTCGTGCGAGTTTGCGATAGGCCTGCTTGATCTGTGCCTCGGTGGCATCGCGCGCAACACCCATCACCTTGTAATAATCCTTGAACTCCACCGATCACCTGTCCGAAGCCGGGCCGAATAGTTTACTCTACATTCACTCTACAATTGATACGCCACCGAGAGCAGCAAGCCTTCGGCGAGATCGCGCATCAAGCCGGGCCGGCGGCAATCAAATGGCGTCGAGTCGGCGCGCAGCGCCGTGATCCAATTTGCGAGCCATTCTATTTCGCGGCGGCCGTAGAACACGACGGCGCACTCGTAGTTCAACAACAGACTGCGCGAGTCGAGATTCACCGATCCCGATAGCGCAAGCGATTCATCGAATACCACGGCCTTGGCGTGATTCATGTACGGCAACAAATGAATGCCGACTCCGGCGTTGCTCAGGGAGCGAAGTGCGCGGGTGCGCGCGAAGTCCGCAAGGCGATGATTGGAGGCCGCGGGAATGACCAGGTCGATCTGCACGCCGCGCCGTGCGGCCAGACGCATCGCGGTTTCCAAAGCGGAATCGGGAACGAAGTACGGGGTCACGGCAAGCATGCGCGCGCGGGCGTGAAAACAGGCGTCGATGAGCAGCGCGTGCACCGTGTCCTCCGCTTGGTCCGGTCCGCTCGGCAGAAATTGCGCCTTGGGGGCAGCGGCCGGACGGAGCGCAGCGATTGGTGCGGCGTCGCTCTGCGGCGCGGCGGATCCACGCGCCGGCGTGCCGCAGGCCGCGATCCAGTCCTCTTCAAACTGCGCGGCCGCAGCGCCGGCTGCCGGGCCTTCAAGGTCGAAGGTCAAGTCGCGCCAGGGCGGGGCCCCGCTCTTTCCGGAAAAGTATTCGGCGGCCAGATTGCGGCCGCCTGCCCAAAGCGTGGCGCCGTCGGCGATTGCCATTTTACGGTGGTTGCGCAGGTTGCGTGGACCCTGGGTCTTGCGGGCCAATAACGGGCTGAAGATCGCGATCTTGATACCGGCGGCGCGCATTTGCCTGAAGCACGATCGTGGCAATTGAATTGCGCCGACGCCGTCGAGCAGCAACCTGACCTCGACGCCGCACGCGGCGCGTTCCATCAGGCGCCGCATGGCCTCGCGGCCGAAGTCATCATTGCCGAGAATATAGGTGCAGACGTCGAGCCGAAAACGGCTGCCCGACATCGCCGCAAATAATGCCGCGGCCGAATCCTCCCCGTCCTGATGCATGTTGATGGATGCAGGCGCCGCTGCCGCGAGTCCAAAACTCTCAATGAGATCCTCCGCCCAATGTCCCACGAGGGGCTGGAGGTTCGGGCGGCGAAAATTCCTGCGCGTCAATTTTCGTCTGCCGAACATCAAGTACATGGGCAGCACGATGTAAGGCAGGGCGAAGAGCCCCAAGACCCAGGCAATCGCGATGGACGGGGGGCGGCGCTCGCGCTGCGCACGGGTGGTCAGGATATAGACCAGCACGCTGACGAGTACGACCAGCGAATGGAGCGTGATACGCGGAAACCAGGCGGTCACGTAGGTTCGTTACGCGCCGCGAGCCGACGCAGCACGGCGGGAATCAGATCGGGCAGGTCTTCGGCAAGGAGACCAGGCCCGAACGCTGCGGCCGCCGCGCCATGCATCCACACCCCCGCCGCCGCGGCAAAAAACGGCTCCATGCCCTGAGCGAGAAGACCCAGGATCAGTCCGCCGAGAACGTCTCCGGAACCCGCTGTGGCCAGAGTGGGCGGCGCATTGGCGTTGATGATGGCGCGGCCGTCGGGCGCTGCGATGACGGTGTCGCTGCCCTTCAATACGATGATGGCCCCGCTGCGTCTTGCGGCTGTACGAGCCCGCCACAGCTTATCGCCCTCGGTCTCGAATAGGCGTTTGAACTCGCCCTCATGAGGCGTGATGACGCAGGGCCCGCGAATGGCCTGAAAAAGCGCGTCGGCTTGCGGGGCGAATACGGTGATGGCATCGGCGTCGAGTAGCACGGGTTTCGCGGTTTGCAGAAGCTTCAAGGCGCGGCCGCGCGTTGCTTCATTGACGCCCGCGCCCGGGCCAATCAAGAATGCCGTGTATCGGGTGTCGGCAAGCAGGCGCTCGAAATCTCCCGGCTCGATCAGCGGCTGGACCATGATACTGGTGAGCGCTGAGGCGTAGATGGACAGCGCCTTGTCGGGCACCGCGACTGTCGTGAGTCCGGCGCCGATGCGTGCCGCGGCCCGCGCCGCCATTCGCGCCGCTCCCGTCACCGGATACCCCCCGTATAACAGCGCGTGGCCGCGTCCGTACTTGTTGTCCGAAGGACTTAACTGCGGCATTTTCCCCAGCCAGAGCGCGGCATCGTTCTCCCAGGTGTCTATGGACAGCGCATCGAGCACCGCCGCGGGGATGCCGATATCCGCGATCACGACTTCTCCACACAAGTCGCGACCGGGCAGTAGTAGGTGGCCGGGTTTCTTTTTTGCGAAAGTGACGCTGCAAATTGCGGGCGCCGCGCCAAAGGATTCGCCGCTATCTCCCGCAACTCCACTCGGCACGTCCACCGCGATGATGGGGATGCGACCCTGCGTCGCGAAAGCCAGTGTGTCGATGACCTGCTCGGCCAGAGGGCGATTAAGTCCGGACCCGAACAAGGCGTCGACGACCAGCGCCGCGCCTTCAACCGCCTTGGGGGTCAACGGCTCCACGCCTCCCGTCCAGCGTTGCGCATGAAACCGCGCATCGCCCCGCAACTCTTGCACTTTGCCGTACAGCGCGACATGCACCGGCCATCCGGACTCTGCCAGCTCATGAGCGACGACGAATCCGTCGCCCCCGTTGTTGCCGGGGCCGCACAGTATCGTGACGGGCCGCGGCGCAAAGCGGCGCGTGATTTCGCGCGCGACCGCCTCGCCTGCGCGCTGCATGAGTGCGGATCCCGGCGTGCCGGCGGCGATCGTCAATCGATCGGCCTCCTGCATCTGAGCGACGTTGAGCAGCGCACAATTCATAGCGCGCCGGCCAGGGCGCCGACGGCGCTGGTGACGGCCATCGCCAGCGCACTCCAGAAGGCAACGCGCAAGGCGCCGATGCGCACATTCGCTCCGCCCACTCGCGCCGACCAGCCCCCCAGGATGAGCAGGCAGCCCAAACAAGCGACGGCAATGGAGACCATCAGGTAGCGGGCCGGGGCGAAGCTCACCACGCAGAGCGGGAGCGTCGAGCCGGCTGCAAAACTGGCCGCGGAGGTCAATGCGGCCTGCAACGGCCGTGGTCGCGAGGTAGGCGACAATCCCAGCTCATCGCGCGCATGGGAACCCAGGGCATCATGCGCCATGAGCTGATCCGCCACCTTGCGCGCCAGCGCGGAATCGAGTCCCCGCCGCACGTAGATTTCAGTCAGCTCGCGCCGTTCCCCCGCGAAATCTGCGTGCAGCTCGGCACGCTCCTGCTTCAGCGCCGCCGTTTCCACGTCGGCCTGCGAATGCACTGAAACGTATTCGCCTGCGGCCATGGACATGGCGCCGGCCACCAATGCGGCCGTGCCGCTCAAAATCAGACTGGTGTGCGAGGCATGCGCTGCGCTCAGGCCCAGGAGCAGGCTGGATGTCGAGACAATGCCGTCATTCGCCCCAAGAACCGCCGCACGCAACCATCCGGCCGTCCCCAGCTTATGGCGGTCATGATCCTTGGAATGCATGGCAATCCTGTATGTATGAACAGGTGATTTGGGCGGGTTAACCGCCCTGCGGCGAATCCAATGGTAGCGAGCCGCCCGCAAGCCGGGTAGTCTTTGCTTGAAATAATAAATGCCGCCAACGCATCAGTAGGCCGCCGCACCGTAAGGATAGCCAAATGCACAGTCCGTTGTTCTGGATAGAGTGGCTTGACCGTCTTGATCGGGTGCTTCGCAGCGCGCGCCAGGACGTGGTGATTTTAGGAAGGGCCGTCAGCCCGCGCGGCATCGAGGCGATTGCGCGCTCCAAGCGTCAGCTCGCCGCACTCACGAACGATTTGCATCTGCTGGATCGCAACGTGCTGGCGGCGGGGACGACGCAGAATGCCGCGGACAAGCTGCAGAAGGCGCTTGACGCCGCGGTGGAGCAACTCGGCGTCGTGGCGGAGCTGCTGCCGGCGAGCGCACCGCCGGCACGTGAGCGCGTGCTGGCCGCCGCGGATTCAACCCTGCGCGACAGCTGCTATGAGGCGGCAATGTTGCTGGGGCCAAGCCGCCACGCCGCCGTGCAACGCGGCTCCGATCGAGTCAGGCTGTAGCGGTCTTCGGACCCCAAATCAACCAAAGAATAAATCCAAGCACCGGAAGAACGATCACCAACACCGTCCAGACCACTTTCATGCCGGTGTCGGCTCTGCTTTGAAAAATATTGACGATCGCCCAGATGTCGGCGACCAGAACGATCAGACCTCCCAAACCGCCCTGAAACCCCATGGACCCTCTCCTCGCGATCAGGCTAAAGAATCAATAGTACTCCCCCGATCGCGCTCAGTAGCAGAACAAGTTGCTCGAACAGCTTCTGATTGATGTGAACCAACAGCCAGCGACCGGCGAAGGCGCCCACCAGCACGGCGGGAGCCAGTGCCAGATTGAACCCGAAGCTCTGTGGCGTGATCAGTCCCAGGTCCACCATGAAGGGAACCTTGAACAGATTGAGCAGCATGAAGAACACGGCGGCCGTGCCGACATATTCCATCTTGGGCAGGCGCATCGCCACCAGGTAGATGGCCATCAGCGGTCCGGCGGCATTCGCCACCAGTGTGATGAAGCCGGAGGTCACGCCGATGATTGCGCCGACGGACCAGTGGACTTTCAAATCAAGATCGTCATTCGCGATCGTTACGTACCTTCGCCAAAAGCTCAGGACCGCCAGCGAAAGAATGATCCACCCTATGAGGGTGCGCGCCGCATGATCCGATATCCGGCCGAGCGTCAGGTAACCTATCACCACTCCGAGCGCGGTCCACGGAAACAGGCGCCACAAATAATGCCACTGCGTATGTTTGCGATAGGAGAACACGGCCACCATGTCGCCGAATATCAGCAGCGGCAGCACCAGGCCGCTGGCCTGCTTGCTGCTGGGAAAGACATGAGTGAACAGGGCGATCGACAAGATGCTCAGCCCCGTGATGCCTGCTTTGGACACGCCGACCATGAAGGCGCCCAAAACCGCGAATACCCAGAGCAGGGGATCAGTGATCAATTGTTTACGTAGAACTGCCGTAGGCGATGCATGTCGATGATGACGTCGAAGGATTGGCCCACCGGCAGCGTCGGGCCGGTCGCGAAATCATAGCGCGAGTCCAGATTCGCGATTTCGGGATGCAAATCGTGCATGGCGCGCTTGAACATCTCGCGCGGCACCCATTCGGAATTCGACGAAAGCGAGCCGAATTCATCGTGATAGATCGTCGCGGTGGATATGTCGGCCGGCGTCGACGCGATTGCGAATATGCGCGGGCGGCCGCTCCTCCAGACGTACATGCTTCGCGCCCGCCATGATCAACTGCCACTCATTGCCTTGGGGCACGGCGATCAGCGCGTAGAGTGATGTTGCGCGGTGAAAAAAGCGAGCGACACCACGGACACGACCACCATTCTGCGCGCATTGCTGCTCCAGCGCGCCGTCAGCGCGCTGAACGACGCCACGAGAAAGCAGAGCAGCACCGCGGTCATTGCCAGTATGGTGCGGTAGGTGGCATAGCGCTCCGACGCAATCATGCTCACAGCGAAAGCGAATGGCGGAAGGATCAACAGCCCGGCCAGCCAGGTCGATGCCGCGTGTCGCGCCGTGCCGGCGCCATTCGAGATACGCACCCGCGATCAATATCGCGCCGACCACGGCGGCGCAACCGAGGTAGAGAGCCTGGTCGCGGTGATTGTTGTCGTTCAGCACGAACAAACTGAGCGCATTCGGCAGGGGTTCCTGCAGGAACCACGCAATCTTTTCGCCCCAATGCGATTCGAAGGCAATCCGCCCGGATTTGACGAAGATGCCGCCGGCGTACAGCACCGACATCACGCCGTAAGCCAATCCCAGAGTTCCGACCACGAAGCCCAGATGGATTCCCATCCAGCGTGCGCATTCCTTGAGCGTGCGCTTGCGGTTGCACGATCAGGGCGGCCGCCAAAGGCACCACGTAGAACATTGCGCTCGGCTGATAAATGAGCGCCGCTCACCACCATGAGGCCCAGGGCCACGCTCCACTGACCCACGGCGCGGCCGAGGCCGGCGCGCAACCCGACGGCCAACGCACCCTCAACCGTGAAAAATCCGCCGATCGCCAGCAGTGCGGTTGCGGCGTACGGCCAGCCGACCGCCCATGCCGGCGATCACCTGCGCGGACGGCACCAACGCAAGCAACACCGCAAAACACAGGCTGGTATTGAACGACCAGCCGAGCGTTCGCAAGCCTCGAAAGCTCACCAGCGAGATGGCGCCCAGCAGCAGCGCCGCGAAAAAACGCATCCATTGCAAGATTCTGGACGCTGCTGGTCTGTCTGAAGGTGGCTTGCAGCAGCCAGCCGTAAATGGGCCGCGCATGCGACGCGCAGAATTTCACGACCTTGCCGAGTTCCTCATGCGCTTCGCGCAGATTGGAATAGTCGTCGCGCAGTCCGTAGTCGTGGAAAGTCGCAGGCCAATAGGCCAGCAGCGGCACAAGAAACAGCATGGCCGTCAGCATCCAGGCGCGCAGGCGCAATCCGCTGCGCGGCACCGCGATCGCACCCGGGCTCCCAATGGGAACGGCGATGGCCGCTTCGGTCATGACTGTCTTCGGGACGCTGATCATACTCGAAAGGCACCTCAAATGCTGCAACGCAGTATCTATCATCGTCTCAACGCCATTGCCGGGCCGCAATGAGTTACAGGGCAACGGAGAAGCTAAGTCGGCTGAGATTGGATTCTAGCGACGATGGGCAGAAAATCAGTGCTGAACAGCCAGAATATGCGTTAAATATCTGTTAACTAGGCGAGGCAGGGCCCCGCTCAAGCGGCGACGCATAGGTTCTTGCCGCCATCCTTTGCCCGATACAGCGCGGCATCGGCGCGGTCGAAGGCGGCCTCCGGCGCATCTTGTTCGGTAAGTTCCGTGACCCCGCACGAGACGGTGACGCGCACCGGCGTTCCGCGAAAATGAAATCGCAATGCTTCCACCGCGGAGCGCACCTGATTGG
Source organism: uncultured Gammaproteobacteria bacterium (assembly GCA_963831765.1). Lineage (GTDB taxonomy): Bacteria > Pseudomonadota > Gammaproteobacteria > Steroidobacterales > Steroidobacteraceae > Bog-1198. The sequence goes on along the minus strand of CAWHRH010000003.1, from coordinate 1,065,626 downwards.
CGATGTGCATGGCCTCGGCAAGCGTAACGCCGCTCAAGCAGCACGACGAACTCCTCGCCGCCGATGCGTGCGACGAAATCGCTGCCGCGCACCGCCGCCATGAAGCACGCCGCGACGCTCTGCAGGACGCGGTCGCCGGCGCGGTGGCCGTAGCTGTCGTTGATGAATTTGAAGCTGTCGATGTCCCACAGCAGCATGACCATGGGCGACGCTGCACGCGGCTTTCTGGCGATTTCCTGGGCGAAGCGTTCGTCGAAGGACTTGCGATTTGCAACGCCGGTCAAAGGATCGAGACGCGCGACCTGTTTTTCACTGTCCAACTTCGAATGCAGTTCCTCGGTTTCGCGTTCCAGGTCCGCGATGCGCGCCCGCATCCGCTCGGCGCGCCCGTTGTATTCCTGCAGCCGATGGTCCTCGCGGGCGCGAAAATCATTGACGTGCTTGGCAACCCGCTCCAGCCGGGCGTTCACCAGCGACTGCAGCAGGCCCAGTTCCGTGGCGCTGCCCACCTCGTCGGTGAGTTCGCGAACCTGCAACATCACGCTGTCGCTGTGTGATTGGGTGTCGTCGAAATGGCTGCGATTCGCGTGATTCGATTCAGTCAGATAACCCGCCATTTCCTCCAGGCGCTTGGTGACCTCGGAGAGTATGGCCGCCGTCTGCAGGCGCTCGCGCGCCAGCTGCTCGGTGTGTTCATGAATGATATCGGCGGCGCGGCTGACGATTGCCGCCAACGCAGTATCGCTCCTGGCCGTTGCCAGCTCGGCGATCAAAGTCTGCGCGGCAGCGCTGTCGCCGGCGCTGGGCGGGAGGCGCTCCAGCAACGCTTTTATGGCGTTTCGAGTTTGTGTGTCGGTGGGTGGAAAGGTGATCGTGGGTACGGGCGCAACTGCATCGACGGCCACCACGGTGTTCGTCAGCGACTCCGCCAGTCGGGCCAGCTCATCGGCGTCGGCATTGCGTCGGTTGGCGGCGGCCAGTGTCATGAGCTCCGAGTCGAGTTGCGGATTCACGCCCATGCCGGCAGCGCATAGACGGCCGATCAGGCGGCGCAGAACCTGTTCGATGTGTCGCCAGCGATTCTCCTCCGCCTCCATTTCGGTGAGGGAGTCGCGATACTTCTGCTTCCAGTCTGCGGTTTCGGACACGGGGTTGGACTTTGCGAGGAATAGGCTTGTGATCGACATAGGGTGCGCAAGCTTGAGTGGATGTGCGCGCCAGTAATGTGAACGGCGTCACAGAGCCGCAACCCCTTGTTTCTTGACTCAGATCCCATCGGTTTGACGGCCTTCCGGATAGATTGCGTCAAGGAACGCAATCCATGCTACTCAGGCTCGCCATTCTTGCCTCGACCCTGCTGGCCACCACAAGTGTCGCGGCGACCACCAAGATTTATACCTACCTGGATGCCCAGGGACTGAGGCACTACACCGATATTCCGGACGACAATCGTTATCGATTATTGTCGTTCGCGCCGCAGGACCGGACCGCGAGCGGTGATCGATATGACATGCAGTTGCTGGCCAAGGCGACGCAGTACGATGCGATCATCGAGCACGCCGCGGTTTCCTCCGCCCTGGAACCCAATCTATTGCGCGCCGTTATCGTGGTCGAGTCCGGCTTCAATTCGCGCGCCGTTTCCAAACGCGGCGCCGTCGGGCTGATGCAATTGATGCCGGCCACCGCGAGCCGCTTTGGCGTTTCCAACCCGTTTGACGCCCGCCAGAATGTGCATGCCGGCGCGCGCTACTTGAAATTCCTCATCGACCGCTTCGGCCAGAACGTCAGGTTGGCGCTGGCGGCGTACAACGCCGGCGAAGATGCCGTCGATCGGAATGGCGGCCAGATCCCGCCGTTTTCCGAGACGCTCGCCTACGTGCCCCGGGTGCTCAAGATCTATCAGATCCTCGTCGAGCAGGCGCGCGCGACCTAGGTCCCTTGACAATTCCGTAAGCAATCGCTTACCGTAAGCCATGGCTTACGATATGGCATTTGCCGCTCTCGCCGACCCCACTCGCAGACGCGTGTTCGAGGAGTTGCGGCGTGGTCCGCGCTCCGTCGGTAAGATCGCGGCAAAGATGCCGGTGAGCCGCCCAGCGGTATCCCAGCACCTCGCAGTCCTCAAACACGCAGGATTGGTCGGCGATAAGGCCGAGGGAACCCGGCGTGTTTACTACATCGATCCCAAGGGCCTCGCTGCGCTGCGCGCGTGGCTCGATCGATTCTGGGACGAGGCGCTGCTGGCGTTTCAAGCCGAGGTCGACAGTCAGGAGGCGGCCAAATGATTGCTATCGCACCCGTGCGCAAACAGCTGCGAGTCAATGCGAGCCAGGGGCGGGCATTCGCAGTGTTCACCGGCAGCATGTCCAAATGGTGGCCGCCGACGCACTCCATTCTAAAATCGCCGCTGAAGGAGTGCGTGGTGGAACCTCGCGTCGGCGGCCGCTGGTACTCGGTGGGCGAGGATGGCTCAACCTGCCAGACCGGATACGTCATCCAATGGGATCCGCCCGGCTTGCTGGTGCTGGCCTGGCAAATCAATGCCGACTGGCAATATGACCCGCAGCTTGTCACCGAAGTCGAAGTTCGCTTCGTTGCCGAGAGCGAACAAGTCACCCGCGTCGAATTGGAACACCGTCTGCTGGAGCGGATGGGACAAAAAGCGCCGCAGGTTCGCATCAGCATCGATTCGCCGGGCGGATGGGGGGCCCTGCTCGAGGCGTTCAAGAATTGTGTGACTGTAATTTAGGGAGATGATCATGATTGCGCAGAATCGGTTGCTTGCCGCAGAGGGAGTTTTCATGTTGTTTGCCGCGCTCGCCGGCATTGCGCTCGCCGGCATTGCGCGTGCCGAGGTGCTGAGCGTCGCGAGCAACGGCTTCGAAGTGCGCGAATCCGTACATGTCGCGGCATCCGCCGACAAAGCCTACGCGGCGCTGCTGCTGCCCGCCCGCTGGTGGAGTTCCGATCACACATTCTCTGGAAACGCCGCGAATCTCACTCTCGATGCGCGGGCCGGCGGCTGTTGGTGCGAGAGCTTGCCCGACGGCGGTTCAGTGGAGCATTTGCGAGTCGTATACGTCGCTCCCGGCAAGGTATTGCGCCTGCGCGGCGCCCTCGGACCCTTCCAAGGACTGGGGGTCGACGGCTCCTTGACATGGAGCGTCAAGAGCAATGCCAGTGGCACGGAGATCTCCGTGAGCTACGCCGCGGGAGGCTACAGCAAAGACGGCTTCGACGCATTGTCGAAGGCGGCCGATCACGTGCTCGGTGATCAGATCGAGCGGCTGAGGAAATTCATCGACGGCTAACCTAAGGCCGCAATCTCAGATCTTGGGCGCCGTACCGGCCGGAGTAAGCTTGTCGATCGCCTGTGGCAGAACCTGCGAGAGCTTCGCCGCCAAGACATCCGGCGACAGGCCGAACTTGGCGGCCAGTTGTTTCATCGCGTCGGAACCGAAGGCTTGATGGATCTGATCCGCAGAGATGGGCTGATTGGCGCCGGTGCCCACCCATGAGCGCACGGTGCCGCCCAATCCTTGCTGTTCCAGTTGTGCGACGATGCCCTGCACGCCGCCGTGTTTTTCGATCAGGCTGTTGACCACGGTGGCCATCTCGGCACCGACCACTCCGCCCAGAATGCCGTCGAACATGCCCATAAAGTCCTCCTTGAGTCTGTCACTGGGTGCTAAAACGCAAAAACCAGATTCACGGTAGCCACCGTGTCGATCTGCTTCAGCGGGGCAGGTGGCTTGGTATTGTCGGTGATTCCATAACCAACGCTCAACGCCAGTTTGGTCGACATTTTGACGGTCAGCGCAATCTCATCATGCAGCATGGTGTTGCTGGAACCCGCTTCCACGAGAAATTTATTGGTCAGAGCGGTGGATTTGTTGAATGTATGCAAATAATCGACTCCCGCCGTAAAGATTGCCTCGTTCTCCACATCCAACGGAGTTCTGGAAATCACGGCGCCGGCGGGATCCTTCAGGATCGTTTCCGGCCGCGAGCTTCGGTAACCCGCGCCGGCTTGGGCCGACAACTTGTCGCTATCGCTGTTGAGGATCTTATATCCCATACCCCCGCTCACGCTCGCCTGGTACTCGAAGCCGTCAAACAGATCATGCTCGTAGCGCAGAGCGCCGAAGGCGAACAGATTTCCCGAGATGGTGTAGCTCGATTGCGCCCGGGCTTCCCATCGCTCAGCGGATGTGATGCCGGAGTTCTGGCCGTACAGACCCTCCAGCGCAAATTGGTTCTTCCATGCGCCGTCGTAGCGCTGTAGGTCAATTTTTCCGTTGAGCGACTCGGCGTCGGTGTTGCCGTGCGCGTTCAAAAATCCAAGTTGTCCCTTGCCTATTAAAACTCCCTGCGGCGGCGGCGGCGCATCGTCGGCCCAAGCACATACCGCAGGTGCGAGCGCCAACCAGCAAGCGGCGAGAGTGCGGTTGATGACCACTTGCGGCTCAAGCGCGCTTGGCGAGCAGGTCGCGGATTTCCGCGAGCAGCAACTCGGACTTGGGGGGCGGCGCCTCGACCACCACCACGGGCGGGGGCTTCTTGAGCTTGTTGATTCCCTTGATGCACATGAACAGCACCAGCGCGATGATGACGAAATCGAAAAGCGTCTGCAGGAATGAGCCGTACTTGATCAGCACTTCCTTGCCGGTCGGATCCTTTCCGAGCGAAATCGCCAGGTCGGAGAAGTTCACGCCACCGATGATTTTGCCGAGGGCCGGCATGAACATGTCGCCCACCAGCGAAGAGACGATCTTGCCAAATGCCGCCCCGATGATGACACCGACCGCGAGATCGACCACGTTTCCCTTCATCGCAAATTCTTTGAAATCCGAAGCCAAGCTCATGATCAATCTCCTTATCGACGGGGCTCGATCCATGTTACTGAGCCGGGGTGGCCCGGGCAAGGGTTAGAACTCGGCGTGCACGCGGATTGCAAGCACCGACACCGGTCCCCGGTCGCGGTTGTAAGCGGGATGATTGATCCATTGATAGTCGAGTGTGCAATGCAAGAATTTCAACAACGCCGCTGAGTAGTAGGTTTCGATGATTTGTTCGGGGCCCGCGTGCGGCAATCGACCATCGCCGATGAGAAGCCCGAGGCCGCCGGCATTCAAATAGCGTTGGCGAGCCGCGGAAATGCCATTGTCGATGGCGGCAAGGCCGATGCGATCGTCGCGCCGCCGCCAGCCCGTGCCCTGCAGGGAAAGTCCGGCCGCTATCGTGCGGTCGATTTCGGTGAATTCATAGGTCTCGGTGTTGCCGTCCGCGACGCCGGCGCGAACGAAGGCACCGAGGTCGTCACTGATCTCTTGCTGCGCGCTGAGGCTCAAGCCGGTGCGGCTGCGGTAACTGCGCACTGCTGCAATGTCCACCGGCATGCCGCTGCTCTGTGCAAGGTCGACCGCCTCGTCGAGCAGTCCCATTTCACCGCGGCTATCGAATATCGTGAGCAGAAGCCGGCCGGCCCTTTGTCCGAACTCGTGCCGATGCTCGAGCTCGGCATCGAATTGAAATTCGTGGAATCCCGGATCCAGATGAACGCTGTTGGGCACGCTGGACAGATCGAACGCGCCCGCGCGCAACGTCCAAGCACCTTGATACCACTCCACGGCTGCACCCACCGTGTATCCCCAGGCATCGGCCGCATAGTCGAAAGTGCCGGTATCGATGGCGCTCCAATTAAAAAAATCCGCGCGCGCATCGTGCGCATACTGATTCGTGTCGAACACATCGACGACGCTGAACTTGCCGAACCAGATGACCACCCGATCGGCGCTCTCGCTGGCCGCGAACTGGTTCGCCCCGGCCGCGACCGTCTGCGTCGCCTCATCCAGGTTGATGTTCTGGCGGACGAACAGACGCGGCATCCGCAGATAAGGTTGATTCTTTCCGACCTTGTAAGCCTCGCCGCTGGGAAATCCTGCGACGCCCAGGGTGTCATCCAGCCCAAAACCCTGGTCGAGCTCGGCGTTTATCCAGCCTTCGGCCCCTCGCCAAAGCTTCGTCCCCAGGTACAGCGTCGCATCGGTGGTTTCCGCGCTGATGTCGGGCGAGAGGCTGTTGGTGCCCCGATACGGCGCGTTGAAATCCGAAGTCGCTTGTCCGACGTAGGTGAATTGTCCGTGCAAGGCGAACGTGTCGTCGTCCGCGGCTGCAGCTGCGGCTGCGCCCACGCTCGGCAACAAGAGTCCGACCAGCAAACGGTATGCGGCGCGCGAGAACATGCGGGATCGATGCTTACTTCATCCAGAAGGCGCGCGCCACGAACACCGCCCCCAAAATCGCGAATAGCGCCGCGGCGCCGTAGTGGATGGCTTTCAGCGGAAGTCGGTCCGAAAAAGCCTTGCCGAGAAACACGACGGGAACATTGGCGAGCATCATGCCCGCCGTGGTTCCCGACACCACCGCGAGCAGATGCGGATACGCTGCGGCCAGGGCCACCGTCGCGATTTGCGTTTTATCGCCGATCTCGGCTATGAAGAAGCTGGTCAACGTGGCCAGAAACGCTCCCATGGCGCTGCTGCCGGCGGTCTTTTCATCCAGCGTGTCCGGTTTCAAGGTCCAAATCGCCATTGCAAGCAGGCTGATGCCGACGACAAATTCGAGAATGCGGGGCTTCAATAAACCGCCGAACCAATATCCGACGGCTCCCGCGGCTGCGTGGTTGGCCAATGTTGCGCAAAGGATTCCTGCGATGATGGGCCACGGCCGTCGATAGCGCGCGGCCAACAGCAGCGACAACAACTGTGTGCGATCGCCGATCTCGGCAACGGATATCGTGGTAATCGAAACCCAGAATGCTTCCATTCTTGAACTCCATCGGGCAGGTGGACAGACAACCCTGAATGGAGCACGGTGTCAAATCGCTCAGGAGGGCGGATGAACAAAACGGATCTGCGGCATTTCATTGAAAACGTATGGCGCACCTCGATCATCGAGCGGTTGCAAGCCTATGTGCGCATCCCCAACAAATCGCCGGCATTCGATCCAGATTGGGAACGTCACGGATACATGGATCAAGCCATCGAACTCATGGCGGCGTGGTGCCGCGCCCAGCCCGTGCCGCGCATGCACGTCGAAGTGCGCCGACTGCCCGGCGTGACTCCGGTGCTGCTGGTGGATGTCCCGGGAGAGTTGCCCGGGTGCGTGCTTCTTTATGGTCACCTCGACAAGCAACCGGAGTTTACCGGTTGGCTGCCGGGCTTAGGTCCCTGGGATCCCGTGATACGCGACGGCAAACTGTACGGCCGTGGCGGCGCGGATGACGGATACGCGGTCTTCAGTTCGTTGACGGCGATCGCTGCCTTGAAGGCACAGGCGGTTGCACTACCGCGTTGCGTTTTGTTGATCGAGGCATCGGAGGAGAGCGGCAGCGTGCATCTTCCGGCGCACCTTGATGCGCTCGGTGGCAATCTCGGCGAACCGTCCTTGGTAGTGTGCTTGGATGCGGAGTGCGGCAACTACGAACGGCTCTGGTGTACGACCTCGCTGCGCGGCAATCTTGTGGGCCGGCTCACGGTGCGCGTGCTCAGCGAAGGAGCGCACTCCGGCCTGGCATCGGGCATTGCGCCCGCGCCCTTTCGGCTGCTGCAGCAACTACTGGAGCGGATCGAAAATCCGTCGACCGGAGAACTTAGGCTCGAGGCGCTGCACGCGCACATCCCGCAGGACCGGCGCGCGCAAATCAAAGTGGCGGCCGATGTATTGGGCACCCACATCCTGGATAAGGTGCCTTTTGCGGCGGGCACCAGGCCCGTTTCCGCCGATCCGGTGGAACTGCTGATCAACAACACCTGGCGTCCGACGCTGGCTGTCACGGGTGCGGAGGGACTGCCGCCCTTGGGCGTGGCCGGCAATGTGTTGCTTCCGGAAATCTCGTTGAAAATCTCCCTGCGCTTGCCGCCATCGGTGGATCCCGACAGCGCCGCCCAAGCGGTTCGCGCGGCACTTGAGCATGACCCGCCTTATGAAGCGCACGTCAGTTTCGAGCCTGAATCCTCATCGGGCGGCTGGAACGCCCCGCCTTTTGCGCCTTGGATCGAGCAGTCGATGCAACGTGCGTCGCTGCATGTCTACGGACACGATCCCGTGAGTCTCGGCGGCGGCGGCACAATCCCTTTTTTAAGAATGCTGGGTGAGCGCTTTCCGAAAACGCAGTTTCTGGTGACCGGGGTGTTGGGGCCGCACTCGAACGCCCACGGACCCAACGAATTCCTGCATATCGACTACGCGACGCGATTGACCGAGTGTGTGAGTCTGGTACTCGCCGACTGCGCAGCGCAGAGCTCCGCGCACTCAAAGTAGATTATGTCAATCGCGTTGCATGTCTTCGGTGGCTGCAAGTTATTGGCTGTCATCTTGGCGACCGCTGTCTTATTATTCGGCTCCAGTCTTTTGCGGTCATTCAGCGGATCAGGATCTAACAACAGGGGAAGGTAAATGAAGACCAATAGTTTGGTGAGGGCAGCGGTCGCGCTGGCTCTGGGATTGGGTTCCTACACAGTGGCGTCTGCGCCGCATGTGGGCCCCGCACAGGCAAGCCCGGCAGTGACGCAAGCCGCCTCGGCGTCAGAGATGGTGGCGTTCAGCGTGTATCTGCCGTTGCGGCATCAGGAGGAACTCGACAAGTTACTTGCCGAGCTTCACGACCAGAATTCATCGAAGTATCAGCAGTGGCTGCAGCCGTCGGAGTTCATGCAACGCTTTGGCCCGAGCGCGGCTGACCTCGCAGCGCTGCGCACCTCTCTGACTGCCCATGGCTTTACGATTCTGCAAAGCAATGCCCATGGCATGCGCGTGCAGGGTCCGGCCAGCGCGGTGTCCAGAGCCTTTAGCGCATCGATTCACACCCACACTCAGAATGGCCGCAGACATTTCATGGCCAAGGGTCCGCTGCAGCTCCCCAATGAACTCGCGTCGCTCAACGCGCGGGTGTTGGGATTGGAAGCTCTTCCAGATCGCCATGTGCATTCGAAGGTGACGGGAAAGGCCGATCTTGCCGATGCTTCTCCGGACAATCGGTACACGACGATTGGAGCCTATTGGTTTGACGATTTGAAACAAGCCTACGACTACCCGGCCTACAGTGCCAAGACGGACGGTACGGGCATCAACGTGGCGATACTCATGTCCGACCTGATCTTCCCGGATGATGTCGCGGCAGCCTTCAACCACGAAAAATTCACCACGATAACCGGCAAAGCAGCGCCAACCGTCACGACGGTGACCGTCGATGGCGGAGGTGTCTTCAACGGCAACGGCTCGTTCGAGGCCAGCCTCGACGTGCAGCAGGTGCTCGGCGGCGCTCCAGGATCGAACGTGACGTTGGTCAGTATTCCTGACCTGTCGAATCAAAGTATCGCGGACGGTTACGCCTATATCGTCGACAGCAATGCCTTCGACCTCGTTAACTCGTCGTTTGGCGGCTGCGAGCTCGAATACTTGCCGGCTGATAACGCGGGAACAGATTTCTCCTATGTTCTCACGCAGCTTCATGAGCTTTTCGCGCAGGGAAATGCCCAGGGCATCACCTTCGTGGCCAGTTCGGGTGACCAGGGAGGTCCGGCGTGCCCAAGCGCGGATTACGGTTTCCCGGCGGGCGCGCCCCCTGCCGTGAACACCTTCCAGCCGGGCATCAGCAGCCCGTCGGATGATCCGGATGTGACCGCTGTGGGCGGCGGCAATCTCATCACCACTTCGGACGGGACGCTCAACTCCGCCTATGTGCGAGAGAGCGCTTTCGGGGACCCGGAATTTCCATATGACATTTACGGGGTAGGGCAGCTCGTTTCCGGCGGTTACTGGGGCGCGGGCGGAGGTGTCAGTTCGTTCTTCAAAAAGCCTCTGTACCAATTCCTGGCTGATACGGGCACATTCAAGTGGCGCACCAATCCGGATGTGGGCATGCAGGTCGGAGGCCTCGGCTTCAGCGATCTCAACGGCCGCGCCCCGGGCTTTTGCAATGGCAATGCCATCAGTTGCAGCCCGGACGATAGTTCCGTGCTCACAGCTTACGGGGTCGGCATCGGGGGCGGGTTCTACTTCACCATCGGCACATCGGTGTCCTCGCCGGAGTTCGTCGGCGCGCTGGCTCTGTTCGAGCAGCAGTTAGGGAAGCATCATCGTTTGGGGAATGTGAACTACTTTCTCTATGCGCAGGGTGCACTTCAGAGCCTGACCGGCGGAACACACGCTCCCGAGGCCTTGCAGTTCTACCATCGGGGCATTCCTGGTTTCGACGGCGTCTACAACGGCGGATTCCCCAGCGCCAACTACGACTACATCTATGGCATCGGCAGCCCGGATGTGCGTAAGCTCTTTGGCATCAGGGGCCCGGCTGCCGGCCTGCCGCAGACGCCCAGCAATCCGTAAAAGTTAAGCTGAGCCTGGTGAGTTTGGGCGGCAGGGGAAACCTTGCCGCCCTTTTCTTTTAAGCGAGTGCCGTGTCGTAGCCGAACCGCTGCACCCAGGGCGCAAGCACGGGCGTTACGGACGCAAGCTGCGCCTGATAGCGGCGCCATTGCGCCACGCCATCTGCATTGAGGCCTCGGGCAACCTGGGGTGCGCTCGGCGTCTTGGGAATGGCGCGCACCTGGGTCGCGAAATCGCGAACCCGCGGGTCCCACGGCACTCCGACGAAGTCCAGGACTTTGCGAATCTCACGGTCGAAATCAGCGACCACTGCCTCGTGCCGCACCTCGATTAAATTCAACGGAAGCCGGTCGCGGGCGAACACGGCGAGCCGCATCACGGTATCGTAGTAGCGTGCGGCGCCTTCCAGGGTGAGGAACTCGAACATCGCCGAGTTGATGCGAAAACGCCGACGGAAACAGCTGAGCACGACATCTCGTGGATCACGCAATGCGAACAGAATCCTGGCGTCTGGAAAAAGCTGGGAGATGAGCGGAAGAGCGATGGTGTGCAGGGGCATCTTGTCGACAAAGATCCGATTCCCGATCGCTCCTTCCATCGACCGGCGGACGCTGCTCCAATAAAGACGGCGGCGCTCAAGGGCATCTTCGGGCTTAAGTTCACGGAGGTTGGCAAGGCCGGCGTCAGTGTCCAGAAGGGTGTTCCCTGCGACGCCCAGGGCGTCGATTTCCTCGAGTGCGACGATGTCCGGATGGCTCGTCAGGACCCTTTCCAGCAAAGTAGTTCCCGACCGCGGGAATCCGATGAGGAAGACGTGGCGGCGCGCCTCATGAGCTCCCACCGTGTCGGGGCCTGCCGATGAACTCCAGGCCTTGGGCAGGCCCGTCTTGAGCCACGCGGCGAGTCGGCGCGCGCGGTGCTCCTGAGTCTCCGTGCCGGCGACGGCGAACATCGGGGACTCCATCTTCAGCGTCACGGCATTGCGGCTCACATAGTCGTCAAATGCGTCGCCGCAACGGCCTAATGCGTCCCGGCATTCGGCGCGCAAGTCGAAGGCGTCGATCCGTTGAGCGTCGCTGAGATCCCGACGTTCCAGCAGGGCCGTGAGGCGTTGTTCGGCAAGGCCGGGCGCGCCCTCGGCCGCATCGGCGCGGGCGATGGCGATCTGAGCGCTGACCAGACCTGGAGAAATGGCCAAAGCGTCGGCTGCGAAGCCCCTAGCGGCGGGCATGTCTCCATTCAGGGCCGCCACCACCGCTTGGGCGGATAATGGCTCGGCTGCCTTCGGGTCCACTTGGGCCGCACGCTGGAAGTGACCTGCTGCTGCAACCAGATCGCCCAGCCTTAAGCATACTGTGCCGGCGTCGATCAATGCGCCATAGTCCCGCGGCGTGATCGTCAAACCTCGGGTCAGCGCATCGCGAGCCTCGACTCGGCGATCCAGGGAAAACAGAATCCGCCCAAGCCGAAACCACGTCTGGGCGACGTCCGGCGCGGCGTCCGCCGACAACTGGAGCAGGCGGAGCGCTTCCCCCTTGCGGCCCTGGATCTCCAACCCCTCGGCCACCAAGCCCCATACGAGGGGGTGGCGGACGCCCTGCTTAAGGGCGTCAACGGCCTTGTTAATGGCTGAGATCCGATCGCTGCCGCGCGTCGCCTCCTCGATTTCGGCAAGACGAGCCGCGTGCGGGACGGCTATTTTCATGATCCAGGTTTCCGGTTTGCGGCGAAGGCAGTTAATCGCAGTCGCGGAGCGCCGCGAGTGGCCCCAGACAGGATTCGTATCGGCGCCAGCGGTCCACCGAGTCGGTGTGGACTGGCCGGCGAACTTGCCAGCGGCTGGGTGTCCTGACGACCCGCTTGCTGTCCTGCGGGCGCAAACATGCGTCGTTCCAATCCAAACCGGTGAAAGCAATTATCCGCCGCATCTCTTTTTCAGGCTGACGGGTCAGTGTCTCATAATCGACCTCGAGCATCCGCCCCGGCGGCAGAACGGCGCGCCAATGCGCCATCAATCTCTGGTACTCCCGATAGTAGCCAACGAGCTCAGCCCCGCCGGTCGGAAACCTCTGCCAGGGCGCGAAGGCGGTCTGGTGGATAGAGACGGCTGTGTCGATCGGACGTCGGCGGCAATGGATGATCGTCGCGCAGGGGAAGATCATGTGGATCAGGCCGATCCAAAAGAAATTCAGGGGAGTCTTATCGACGACGCGCGTCGCTGAACCGGAAATGCCGCGTAGATACTGCAGATAAAAGGCCGCTGTGTCGGCGACAAAAGTTCCCTCGAGGCTCTTCGGTCCGGTTCTGGCGAGGGTCGGACCGTGCACCGTCCAGAACTGCAATTCCCCCGGACAGGCGACATCAGGGTGGCTGCCCAGAATGTGCTCGCACAGGGTCGTCCCCGAACGCGGCATACCTAAAACAAAGACCGGTGTAGTGTCGTTGCTTGCACCAGGATAGGCGCGGGCGAGGGCCGTGCTGTCGAAGCCGGCGATGAGCGTGTCGACCGATTCCCTGAAGCGATCGAGATCGAAGGGGACTAGGCGTGCACGCGCTTCGCCGGCGGCGTCGAACGCCGCCATCGCCTTATCGTACCAGCCGAGGTCTTCAAAGGCCTTGCCGCGCGCCAGCTCCAGCATAGATCGCGCTTGATCATCCAGGCCGGGCAGGCTTAAAGAGGCATGCATTCGCTCGATCAAATCTCCATCCTCGGTCGTAATCGGACGGCAGCGGACGATGTTGTAGAACAACGCCACCCTGTGCGGCTGGAGCGTCAGGCCCGCCTCGAAACACTTCTCGGCCTCATCAAATTGGCCGATGCCGGCGAGTAAATCGCCCAGCAAGATCAGGGCCGCGGCATTGCGGGGCCGGCGGCCGAGAACCTCGCGCAACAGGGTCGCCGCGCGTTCTTCATGACCCTCGAGAGTCAGCACCCTGGCCTCGGCCATTTGACGCGAGTCGATCTCGGGCGCCGCGTTCACGGCGCGCTGGAAGCAGGCCAAGGCCGGCTGCGGCCGACCAAAATTTTCGTGCAATAGCCCCAACTGGTAGTGGGCCTCCGCTAACGATGGCTGCAAAGCGGCGGCCTGTTCATACTCGCTGGCCGCGCCGGCAGGGTTACCCAGCGCGCCCAGCGCCATGCCCAGGCGAAGCCTTGCATTCGCGGAAAGAGGATCGAGGGTGAGTGCCCTGCGAAGAGGGTCAAGTGCCTCTCGGGGCTGGCCGGCCAACAGATGCGCCTCGCCCAGTTCAACCAAGATTATGGCGTTGCCCGGCTCGGCCGCCGAGGCCTTGCGCAGTCCCCTGATAGCCTCGCCGAAACGTCCGACCGCCATGGCGTTGCGGGCAGCCTCGACCCATCGCGCCGTCGGCCGCGGCCCCACGGTGATCGATATGCGGGACTGCGGCATGGAGCGCTCAGGCCGCAGCGCTGGGGCGAGCGGACACCCGTGCATGCCAGGCGCGCAACTTCGCGAGTTGCTCCGGCATGTCAACGCCGATGAAAGTTCCAAAATCGATGGTCGTCAAAGCAACGATATCAGCCATCGAGTAGCGGTCGATCGCAATGAATTCGCGTTCCTTGAGTTCATCGTTCAGCCAGTGCATGGACTTGAGCGCGCGCTCGCGGCTGGCCTCGCCGAAATCCTTGTATTGCGTGCCCAGGTGCGCGGTGAACTTATGCAGGTTGATCCACACCGCGCCGAGCCGGCTCATCAAACCGAATTCGATGCGCCGCGTCCACATTTCCACTTGTGCGCGGCGCCAGGGGTCTTCACCGAATAGCGCGGGTGTTGGATGCAATTCTTCCAGGTAGCGGCAGATGGCGATGCTTTCCGACAGGGTCGAGCCATCGTCGAGTTCCAAGACCGGTACCTGTCCCAGGGAGTTTTTCGCGACGAACTCGGGACTCTTGTGCGCGCCCTGGCGCATGGGCACGTGCACCTGCGGAATGCTGATGCCCTTCTCGGCGAGAAATATCCGGACCCGGCGCGGATTGGGTGCGGGGTTGTGTTCGTTGTAGAGCTTCATTAATGCCTTTCGCAGTAACGCACCGCTTGCTCAATTATAATCGAGCGACGAACTCTAACCCGAACCAGGATTCATTTCATGACTTCAAGCCCCCTGCCGCTGACCGCACCCGAGGATATCGGTCTCTCCAGCGCCGGGCTTGCGCGTCTTGGCGCAAAAATGCGCGACGAGGTCGAACGAGGGCGCGTTCCCGGCGCCGTCGTGCTGGTCGCGCGCCGCGGGAGCGTGGGTTATTTCGAATGCTTCGGTCAACGCGACCCCGCCAGCGGAGCACCGATGGCAAGGGACAGCATCTTTCGCATCTATTCCATGACCAAGCCCATCGTTTCGGTCGCCGCAATGATGCTGTGGGAAGAGGGTCGATTTCTGCTCAGCGATCCGATCGCCAAATTTCTTCCCGAACTCGCGGATCTCAAAGTGGCGGTCGAACAGGACGGCAGAGAGCGAGCTGGTGCCTTTGGTGCGACCCATCACCGTGCAAGACCTCCTGCGTCACACCTCGGGGCTGACCTACGAATTCCGCGGCAACGGGCCGATCCATAAGATGTACATGGCGGCGAGGATTTACAGCCGCGATCAGACCAACGCCGAGCAGGTCGCCGCCTTGGGCAAGATCCCGCTTCTGCATCAGCCGGGGTCGAGGTGGGAATACAGCCGCTCGACCGATGTGCTCGGCCGTCTGATCGAAGTGCTGTCGGGCACAACTCTCGGCGCGTACCTCGAACACCGCATCTTCGCGCCGCTCGGCATGATCGATACCGCATTCCACGTGCCGCACGCGCAGCATGCGCGTTTGGCGGAGGCATTCGCCCAGGATCCCGAAAGCGGCGGAACGGTGCAATTGGTGAAGGTCAAAGATCCGCCGAAATTCGAATCCGGCGGCGGCGGCTTGGTTTCCACCGCGAACGACTACGCACATTTCCTGCAGATGCTGCTGAATCGCGGTACGTTCGGCGGTGCGCGGTTCTTGAGCCGCAAGACGATCGAGCTCATGACGGCGGACCATCTTGGGCCCATCACCGGCGCGCCCGATCTGCTGCTGCCGGGCTACGGGTTTGGCCTCGGGTTCGCGATTCGGCTGCAACCCGGCATTTCCCACGTGCCGGGTTCGGTCGGACAGTACTTCTGGGGCGGCCTGGCCGGCACCACCTTCTGGGTCGATCCGGCCGAAGCAGTTGTTCGCGATCATGCTCATTCAGGCGCCGGGGCAGCGCGACTACTACCGCACGCTGTTTCGCGATCTGGTCTACGCGGCGTTCGACGACTGAACAGACGCTGCGTTCAGGGCCATGGCGGCCTGCGCGCGCCACCAGGCCGCCGTCAGCAAGCGGTCATGATGGCGCGACGAAGACCTCGCGGAGTGCGGCAGGGTATGGAGAGAAACGGCAGCCACTGTTCCGGAAACACATCGCGCGGCCCGCAGTGAAACCACGGCTCGGCGCTGGTTTCCTCCTCCTCGGTGCGCGGCTGCGGCAGATCGCGAAACACACAGTCCGACACCAGGCAGATTTCATCGTAGTCGTAGAAGATGACGCGGCCGTGGCTGGTCACGCCGAAATTCTTCAGCAGCAGATCGCCGGGAAATACGTTGCTCGCGGCCAGATCGCGCAGGGCGTTGCCGTAGTCGATGATCGCCGACTCGGCGGCGGCAGGATCCGCCTCGCGCAGGAATAGATTCAGCGGCCGCAAGCGGCGCTCGATGTAGCAGTGCTCGACGATCAGATCCTCGCCCTCGACCCGGCAGCTCTCGCTGGCGTCGCGCAGCAGCTCATCCACCAGATCCGGCATGAAGCGCGCCCGCGGCAGGCGCAGCCGCTTGAATTCCTGGGCATCGACCAGGCGGCCGGCGCGATCGTGCCGGAACACGAATTGATAGCGTTCGATGACGTCGGCGCGGGTGGTGGTCTTCGGCGCGCCGAAGCGGTCGCGGATGACCTTGAACACCAGATCGTGCGAGGGCAGGGTGAACACGATCATCACCAGGCCGCGCTCGCCGGGCGCATGAACGAAACTGTCGATCGACTTATCCAAATGGCGCTGCAACGCGAAATAGCGCTCCGTCTTGCCCTGCTTGGCGCGGCCGAGCACCGTGTACAGCTCGTCGACGGGTTTGCGCGGCATGAACGAGCGCAGCAGGGTGATCGCCGCGCTGACCACCGGCAGATCGACGTGAAAATAGGAACGTGCGTAGCCGAACAGCGAGCCCACATCGGCGCGCGACAGCATCACCGCGTCGACCTGCACGCCTTTGCGACGGAATTCGTGAAGGCGAGCACCAGCGGCGTGATGGCGCCGTCGCCGATCAGGCGGCCGACCACGAAGGCATGCATGCCGCGATAGAACACGGGCTCGATCAATTCGATCGATTCGGGCGCGCCGCTGTGCCGGCCGGATTCGAAATAGCGGCCGATCTCGGCGCTGATCCGATGCACGGCCGCGTCCGTATCGGCGATGCGCCGCGCCGAACGGCAGATCGGCGAGAATTTCGCGCACCGCCGTCGGCAGCGAGCCTGCCCACGCGATAGACGCGAATCGGCACGGAACCCGGAGGCGCGGCCCACGCTGGTGGCGCAAAATTCGACCTCCGGGTTGACGCCGACCGTGCCGAACAAATCGCGGGTGACGGAGTTGAAGAAGGTGTTGTAGAAGTCGCTGTCGGGCCGGCGCGCGACAGCATCTCGTAGCGGCGCTTGATCTCGGTCCAGAGGGCGACATCGGTGCGCCGCCCCTGCAACTCGTCGGCGAGCGGCACCACGCAGCGCGCCACGCGCTGCTCGTACAGCTCGATGCGCTCGACGGCATCGAGCTGCGCCGTATGCCAGTCTTCGGCGAGAAAATTTCGCGCCGCACGCCGGGTAATGCGGCCGAACTCCTCGTTGTACAGACGAAAATGTTCGGCGATCGCCGCCGCGGTTGCGGCGGCGAGATTCGCACGGCGCTCAGTGAGTTGGCGGCCATCCGCGTCATCGCTCTAGGCCACCACGCGTTGCGGCGCCGGCGCGGCGCGTGAAATTGCTCGGTTTCGGTGCTTCCGGCCATCGCGACGGTCGAGCTCTTCGCGCTGATCGCGGTCTGCACCGCATCGAAATAGCCGGTGCCGACGAAGGCCTGATGCTTGGTGGCCCGATAGCCGGCCGCCTCCTGGCCGAATTCGCGCTGCTGCAGCTGCGAATAGCCGAGCATGCCGTCGGCGCGGTAGGCCGATGCCAGTTCGAACATCGACAGATTCAGCGCATGCCAGCCGGCGAGCGTGATGAACTGGAAGCGATAGCCCAGGGCGGCGAGTTCTTCGCGCCACTTTCTTCATCGCCGCGGCGTTGAGCTTGGCGTCCCAGTTGAAGGAAGGCGAGCAGTTGTAGGCCAGCAGCTTGCCGGGAAATTTCGCGTGAATGGCGGCCGCGAAGCGCTTCGCCTCGGCCATGTCGGGCTTCGAGGTCTCGCACCAGATCAGATCGCAGTACGGCGCATAGGCCAGGCCGCGGGCGATCGCCTGCTCGATGCCGGCCTTCACGTAGAAGAATCCCTCGCTGGAGCGTTGCCCCGGTGAGGAACGCGCGTGTCGCGCGGATCATGATCGGTGAGCAGCAGATCCGCCGCGTCGGCGTCGGTGCGCGCGATGATCACCGTGGGCACGCCCATGACGTCGGCCGCGAGGCGCGCGGCCACCAGCTTGTTGATGGCCTCGGCGGTCGAGACCAGCACCTTGCCGCCCAGATGGCCGCATTTCTTCGCGGACGACAGCTGATCCTCGAAATGCACGGCGGCGGCGCCGGCGCGGATCAGCGCCTTGGTCAGTTCGAAGGCGTTGAGATTGCCGCCGAAACCGGCTTCGGCATCGGCGATGATGGGGGCCAGCCAGTCGATGTCGGACTTGCCTTCCATGTGATGAATCTGATCGGTGCGCAGCAGCGCATTGTTGATGCGCTCGACCATCTTCGGCACCGAGTCGACCGGGTACAGACTCTGATCGGGGTACACCTCGCCGGCGGAATTGGCATCGCCGGCCACCTGCCAGCCGGAGCAGTAAATGGCCTTCAGGCCCGCCTGAACCGTCTGAATCGCCTGATTGCCGGTCATGCAGCCCAAGCCCGCCACCACGGGTTCGCTGTGCAGCAGCCGCCAGAACTTCTCCGCACCCAGCCGCGCCAGCGAGTACTCGATGTGCACGGAACCGCGCAGACGGGCCACGTCGGCCTCGCTGTAGGGGCGTTCCACGCCGTGCCATCGGTCATTCGTATGTTCGCTCATGTCGATTCTCCTCAAGTGCGTTGAGCTTGCGTCTCGGATGACGCCAGCTTAAAGTGTCTAGAAGAGAGTATTTACACATTAGAAATTTCACAGTGTGAATTTCACTGGGACGGATATGGCAGGACTGATCCGACAAGGGCACTTTCTCGGGGCCAAGCTGCGCTCGCTGCGCAAGCGCAATGGCTTGACCCTGGATGAACTGTCGGCGCGCTGCGTGCAGATCGACGCCGGCGGCGCGCCGTCGGTGTCCTATCTGAGCATGGTGGAAACCGGCAAGCGCATGCCCTCGGCGGAGATGCTGGACATGCTGGCGGGCATATTCAGCAAGGATGCGCGCTGGTTCCTCGACGAGAACACCGACGTCGAAGTGGCGCCGGCGCCGCGCCAGCGCGGCGGCCTGGAGGCCATGCCGCTGGAGCCGGCGTTCCTGTTCTCGCACGAACTGCTGCAGAACGCGTTGCCGGAGCTGTTGTCGCAGACCGGCACCACCGGCCGGCAATTCGCGCAGCTGCTGATCCGCGTCTGGCAGGAAACGCGGCACAACAATTTTCCCGACATCGAGCGCGCGGCCGAGGAGTGCGGCAACCGGCAGATGCCGCTGACCCTGGATGCCGTGATGGCGATCTGCAAGCGGCACGGCCTGGAGGTCAAGTGGTTCGACGGCGATGGCCGCAAGCCCGAGCGGCGCCTTGGTGCGCTCCCGCTTCGAGGCGCCCGGCGACCGTGTGGATCAACAAGCGGCTGCGCAGCCAGGAAGAGCGCCTGAAGTACGAACTGGCATTCTTCATCGGCCACAAGATTCTGCACAACGGCGACGGCATGATATCGCCGCACAGCGCCGCGCAACCCGGCGACGGCGAATCGGCTGGATCGGCCGGCGGCATGGGTGCGCAGGACGTGCTGTATGCGTGGCGCGACTTCGAATGCAGTTTTTTCGCCGGCGCGCTGCTCTGTCCGCGCATTCCGTTTCGGCGCTTCCTGATTCGCGAGGCGCACAGCGTGACGGCCTGCCGCAAGCTGGGCGTGACGCCGGCGCTGGTGATGCGCCGCATGACGGCCGTGTCGCCCTATCGGCATTGGCATTTTTTCGATGCCTACCCGCCCGGCTACCTGCGCGCGGTCTATCGCGGCAACGGCATTCCGCTGCCCTGGGGCAACATGAGCCTGGTGTCCGACCCCTGTCCGCGCTGGGCGGTATTTCGCCTCCTGCAATCGGACGCCGGACGCGCCGTCGGTACAGAAACGCCGAAATCGCAGATTTCCGTGATGCAGGACGGCAAGCGCGCGCGCCTGTACTGCTGTCACTCGTTGCTGACGCGCGACGCCTTGGACGAACTGCATGTGCTGTCCGTCGGCGTGGATCTGCTGCCGGCGCTCGACGCGCAGGGCTTTGACGGCGAGAACATTGTCGGCGCGGTCGCCGAATCCTGCCGGCGCGGCGGCGGCGACGGCGCGATTCCGGCCGAGGCGGCCGCCGCCATTCGCGCCGCCTCGCAGGTGCTCAACATTTCGTGGATCGCCGATGCGCTCGAGCTCGCAGGCCAGCGTCATCTGCCCGCGCAGCGGCGCCTGTCCGCGGCAGCCGCAGGCCTGCGCCTGACAGGCGCGAGGACGGAGGGTCAATGACGGCCGCGGTGCAAGGCAAGTGGAATATCACGATCAAAACGCCGATGGGCGAGAAAGCGGGCGTGCTCGAGCTGCAGGTCGAGGGCAATACCTTGACGGGATCGCTGTCCATGCCGATCACCACGTCCGATCAGCGACGGTACGATCGACGGCAACCGCCTCAGCTGGTCGGCAAAAATCACCAAGCCCATGCGCTTGAGTTTCAAATTCACGGCAGTCGTCGAAGGGAATCGCATCAGCGGCGCTGCCCGCCACATGCTGGGGAACGCGACCTTTAGCGGCACGCGTGCTTGAGCGTCGCTTACTCGATGGGCGCGTAAACCTCGGTTCGAAGCTTGTCGACCGGCGTGTTGCCGGGATCATCGACGTACCAAGAGAAGGTCGCGCCCTTCAGCGTGTAGGCGTGGGCCGCGATGAAGGCGAGCAGCTTTTCGTGAGTCTTGGGCAGTCCTTCGTAGGGCCCGACGTGAGTGGTTTTCAGCGCATTGCCCGCATAGCTTTGCATCACGCGTACGCCGTCGGCACTCGGCACGTCGGCGCGATCCACCGGGATGGCGGCGTCAAAGGTGTAGCCGCTTGCCGTTGTCTCACCGTCGATTCCGAACGGAGCGCCGGCCTGGTGAAGCTTGTTCTTGGCCATGAATTTGCCAATTTGCCCGAAGCCGTCGGCATAGGCTTTGGCGATGGCGTCGGGGGCCGCGGACTCGGTGACCACCAAGATGGTCGCAGATTGCAATTGCACCGGCTGGGCAACGAATCCGGCGATGTCCGCATTCGGCATGCTCTCCACCAGGGTCTTGAGTTTGGCGAGGCCGCCCGCAAAGTCCTTGCCGAGCATGTTATCCATGGTGAGCCCAATGTAGTGGGCGATGGGATTGGCGCCCATGTCCATGTCGACGGTCCACGTCGCGCGGGTGGCGGAACCCTCGGGAGTCAATGTCACGGTCGACTTCGCGATGCTGCCGCCAAAGTCCAAATCACTCATCACTGAATGATCGGGATTCGAGGCGGTGATCAGCTGCGTGCCGCTGCCGACCTTGTCGTTGCCCGACCAAACCAGCTTTGCTCCGACTCCCTCGCGCGGCCCTTCCGTGGATTGATGCATGTTCGGGTCGAGGTCCTGCCACGGCGACCATTTCGGAAACAACTGAAAGGAATTCACGACGGCATAAACCAGGCTCGCCGGTCGGTTGATGGAAACCGAGCGTTCAACACGCACCTGGCGCGGAAGCAGCAGTCCCACGACGACGGCCAACAAGAGCACCGCCACCATGGCAACCAAAATTCTCTTCAGCATGGCATCTCCCTGTTGCGAAACGTCCGTCTCAAGCGGAGTCGCTTTCTTCTAGTTCGCCCGCGGCGCTTTGCACATAGTTCGGCAATCCCATCTTGTCGATCAGTCCCAGCTGCTCTTCGATGAAATCGATGTGTTCCTCTTCGCTCTTTTGGATGTGGACCAACAGATCGCGGGTGACGAAATCCTTGACGGTTTCGCAGTAGGCAATCGCGGCGTTATACATGGGGTGCGCCTCCATCTCCCGGCGCAAGTCGCATTGCAGGATTTCCTTGACGTCCTCGCCGATGAATAACTTGCCAAGATCCTGCAGATTGGGCAATCCATCCAGAAAAAGGATGCGCTTGACCAGGCGGTCGGCATGCTTCATCTCGTCGATTGATTCGTCGTACTCAATCTTGCCGAGCCGCTTCATGCCCCAGTTGTCGAGCATGCGCGCATGCAGGAAGTACTGATTGATGGAGGTGAGTTCGTTCTTCAGCGCCTGGTTGAGGAATTCCAGAACCTTCTTGTCACCCTGCACGGCATCCCCTTATAAATGCGCTGCAAACTCGAGCAGGGATTGTATCCGAACCCCCGTCGCAGCGAACCACCGAGCTGGAAGGCGAACCGAGAGGGACGGCGAATCGGGCTAGACGGCGAACTCAGCGGCCGCGGGGGAGAAGAGGCTGGGCCTTGCGGATCCGCAGGAATTGAGCGCCGTGGATAAAGCCGTTTTGGCCTCGGGCAGACACTTGCCGCAACAGGTGCCGACCCCCAGATCGCGAGTCAGGTCTCGCAAAGAACTGGCACCATCCTTCACGGCGGCACGGATGTGTCTGTCTGATACGGCTTTGCATACACAAACTATCATGCGGCTATTGTGAACGCGAATGCGAATGATTGTCAATACCGTTCCATTATGTCGAACGGCGCGTCGATGTGCTGAAATGGTGTCTCGCGTGGCCAGCCAGAGATCGAGAAAATGATAAGAATCAATACCTTGACGGCGCAAACTGTGGCGGTTTGTGCCGGGCTGATTCTCGTCGGGTGCGGCAAATCCGGGGGCGGCGCGCAAACCGCACCCCCGCCCCAGGTGACCGTGGCTCAAGTAATCCAAAAACGCGTCAAGGACTGGGATGAATTCACCGGCAGACTGCAGGCGGTCGAAACGGTCGAGATCCGGCCGCGAGTATCCGGCTACATCGACAAGGTGGCGTTCACCGAGGGAAGCCTGGTCAAACGCGGCGACCTTGCTGTTCGTCATCGATCCACGTCCCTATCAGGCCGAATACGACCACGCGGCCGCCGATGTGAAGCGCTTCAAGACGGCGCTCGACCTGGGGCGGATCGAATTGGCGCGCGTGCAGCGCTTGAAGGACAGCGGCGCGGTATCGGAGGAGGAATTGGACGAGCGCAAGAGCACGGTGGCGCAGGCCGAGGCCAATGTCGGCCGGCTCTGAAGCGGCCCTCGAGGCAGCGTCGCTCAATCTGAATTTCACCCGAGTCACCAGCCCCGATCGACGGCGCGGTCAGCCGCGCCGAAGTGACGCGCGGCAACCTGGTCACCGGCGGCAGCAATGGCGGCACGCTGCTCACATCGGTGGTGTCGATGGATCCGATCTACCTGTACTTCGACGCCGATGAGCAAAGCTTATCTGCGCTACACGCAGATGGCGCGCGACGGGCGAGCGGCCCAGTTCGCGCGACTCCGGCAATCCCGTTCAAGTCGGTCTGGCCAACGAGGAAGGCTTTCCGCATGCCGGCACAGCTGGATTTCGTCGACAATCAATTGAATCCGCAGACCGGCACAATTCGCGCGCGCGCGGTGCTGCAGAACAAGGATGGACAGTTCACGCCCGGCCTGTTTGCGCGCGTGCAGCTGCTCGGCAGCGGCGAATATTCGGCGATCCTGATCGATGATCGCGCCGTCAACACCGACCAGAATCAGAAGTACGTGCTGCGTGCTCGGCGCGGACAACAAAATCGAATATCGCAAGGTAAAGCTCGGCCGCGTGATCGATGGACTTGCGCGTCGTGCGCGAGGGCCTGAAGCCCGGCGATGTGATCGTCGTGAACGGCGCGCAGCGGGTGCATCCTGGCGTCACGGTGACGCCGCAGCGGGTGGCCATGGGCGGCGAGGCGGCGCGCGCGCCGGCATCGCCTAGGGATAACCTGCGATGAACATTTCTTCGTTCTTCATCGAACGGCCGATATTTGCCACGGTGCTCGCGATCATTGATCACCGTGGCCGGCCTGCTGGCGATGCCGAAGCTGCCGATCAGCGAATATCCCGGAAATCGTGCCGCCGACGGTGGTCGTCAGCGGCCAGTATCCCGGCGCCTCGCCAAAGACCATTGCCGAGACCGTGATCACGCCGCTCGAGCAGCAGATCAATGGCGTCGAAAACGCGATCTACACGAATTCCACGGCGACCCCGGATGGCAACTTTCTCCATCACCGTGACCTTCAAGCTCGGGCACCGATCTCGATATCGCCCAGGTGCAGACGCAGAACCGCGTGGCGCAGGCCGAGACGCGGCTGCCGGAGGTGGTGCGGCAGATCGGCTTGGTCACCCAGAAGCGCTCGCCGGATCTGACCATGGTGGTGTTCTTGAAATCCGCCGACGGCCGCTACGACTCGCTGTATCTGCGCAACTACGCCGTCATTCAGATCAAGGACGTGCTGGCGCGGCTGCCCGGCATGGGCGACGTGCGCGTGTTCGGCTCCGGCGACTACGCCATGCGCCTGTGGCTGGACCCGGGCAAGATCGCCGCGCGCAACATGGACGTCGACGAAGTGCTGGCGGCGGTGCGCGAACAGAACGTGCAGGTCGCGGCCGGGCAGATCGGCGGTCAGCCCTCGCTTCCCGGCACGCAGTTCCAATACATCGTCAATGCCCAGGGCCGGCTGCAGACCGAGCAGGAGTTCGGCAACATCGTCGTCAAGAGCGGCGCGAACGGCGAGACCACGTATCTGCGCGACATCGCGCGGCTCGAGCTGGGCCCGGATAACTACGCGCTGCGCAGCATGCTGGACGGCGGCCCGGCGGTGGCGATTCCGGTGTTCCAACTGCCGGGCGCCAACGCGCTGCAGCTCTCCGACGCGGTGCGCGCGACCATGAAGGAACTCGCCAAGAGCTTTCCGCGAAGGCGTGAGCTACGAAATCGACTACGACCCGACGGTGTTCGTCCGCAGCTCCATCGAGTCGGTGATCCACACCCTGTTCGAAGCGGTGCTGCTGGTCGTGCTGGTCGTGGTGGTGTTCCTGCAGACCTGGCGCGCCAGCGTCATTCCGCTGGTGGCCGTGCCGGTGGCCATCGTCGGTACGCTTGGCGGCGTTGCTGCTTGCGGGATTTACGATCAATTCGCTGACGCTGTTCGGATTGGTGCTGGCCACCGGCATCGTCGTCGACGATGCCATCGTCGTGGTCGAGAACATCGAGCGCAAGATCGAGGAAGGCCTGAATCCGCACGCGGCGGCGCATGCCGCCATGGGCGAGGTCACGCGGCCCATCATCTCCATCGCGCTGGTGCTGTGCGCGGTGTTCGTTCCGG
Organism: uncultured Gammaproteobacteria bacterium; assembly: GCA_963831765.1. Classification (GTDB taxonomy): domain Bacteria; phylum Pseudomonadota; class Gammaproteobacteria; order Steroidobacterales; family Steroidobacteraceae; genus Bog-1198. The sequence goes on along the minus strand of CAWHRH010000003.1, from coordinate 1,040,500 downwards.
TGGCATTCGTCTCCGGACTTACCGGTCAGTTCTACCGGCAGTTCGGCATCACCATTGCGGCCAGCACCATCATCTCGACCTTCAACTCCCTGACCTTGTCGCCGGCGCTGGCGGCGCTGCTGCTGAAACCCAGGAATGCGCCGCCGGATGTCTTCCAGCGCGGCATCAACCGGGTGTTGGGCGGATTTTTCCGGCTGTTCAATCGCGGCTTCGAGCGCGCCTCGGAGCGCTACGGCCATGGTGTGCGGCGTCTGACGGCGATGCGCGCGGTTGTGCTGGCCGTGTTCGCCGGTCTTGCTGGCTGGCACCTGGGGAATCTTTCGACTGGTGCCGGGCGGCTTCATTCCCGCGCAGGACAAGCAGTATCTCATCGGCATCGTGCAGCTGCCGGATGCCGCCTCGCTCGATCGCACCGAAAAAGTAGTGCGGCAGATTTCGGCGCTCGCGAAGGAGACCCCGGGCGTCGATCACGTCATCGGCTTCTCCGGCCTGTCGGTGCAGGGATTCGTCAATCTGAGCAACGCGGCGGTGCTGTTCTTTCCGCTGAAGTCCTTCGATGAGCGCAAGACCAAGAATCTATCGGCCGGCGCGATCGCCCAGGCGCTCAACAGCAAATTCTGCGCCATTCAAGACGCCATCATCTTTGCCGTGCCGCCGCCGCCGGTTCAGGGCCTGGGCACCACCGGCGGATTCAAGCTCTTTCTGCAGGACCGCGCGGCGCATGGCTACGACGAGCTGGCGCGGGTCACCGCCGAGGTGTTGAACAAGGCCCGGCAGCAGCCACGAACTGAATCCCTACGCCACCTACTACGACATTTCAGAACAGCGTGCCGCAGCTGTATCGCCGACGTCGATCGTGTCAAGGCCAAGCGGCGAGGGGGTCCCGCTGTCGAAGGTGTTCGACACGCTGCAAGCCTACCTGGGGTCCGTGTACGTCAATGACTTCAATCGGTTCGGACGTACCTATCGGGTCTATGCGCAGGCCGAGGCGCAATTTCGCGATCAACCCGAAGACATCGCCAATCTGAAAATGCGCAATTCGAACGGCGACATGGTGCCCATGGGCGCGGTCGCCGACATTCGCTTCCAAGCCGGGCCGGATCGAGTTTCGCACTACAACGTGTACCTGGCCTCCGATATCAACGGCCAGGGTGCGCCGGGCGTCTCCTCCGAGCCAGGCCACCGCCGCCATGGAGCGGGTGCTGCACGAGACCCTGCCGAATGGCTTCGGCTACGAGTGGACCGATCTCACCTTTCAGCAGAAGACGCGCGGGCAACACCGCGCTGCTTGTATTCCCGATCTGCGTCATGCTGGTTTTCTTGATTCTGTCGGCGCAGTACGAAAGCTGGGCGTTGCCGCTGGCGGTGATTCTCATCGTGCCGATGTGTCTGCTGTCGGCCATGGTCGGGGTGTGGCTGCAAGGGGTCGGACAACAATGTCTTGACCCAGATCGGCTTCATCGTGCTGGTGGGCCTGGCCTGCAAGAACGCCATTCTCATCGTGGAATTCGCGCGCGAGCGCGTGGAGCACGGGACTGGCGCCCGTCGAGGCGGCGATCGAAGCCTGCCGCCTGCGGCTGCGGCCCATCCTCATGACCTCATTCGCCTTCATCATGGGCGTGATTCCGCTGGTGATCGCCAGCGGCGCCGGCAGCGAAATGCGTCAGGCCATCGGCATCGCGGTGTTCTCCGGCATGCTGGGTGTGACCTCGTTCGGATTGTTCCTGACGCCGGTATTTTTCGTGACCATCGAAACGTGGCTGGCGCGGCGAAAGCGGCACCTGGACTATCCGCGTTGCCGAGTGCCGGCGAGGTGCCGCCTCATGCTTAGGCGCGTCGCGGGAACCGCGGCCTGCTGCGCTCCTGGCGCAGGTTGCGCCGTGGGTCCGAACTATCATCGGCCGGACACAGCCGTTGACGCGCATTTCGCCAATGCGGGCGAGCCGGGACTCGCCGAGAACGACGCCGTGGAGCAGTACTGGATCGGATTCGCGGATCCCTTGCTGGACCGGCTTGATCGACGATGCGCTCGGCCACAACAAGGACCTGATCATCGCGGAGGCGAATCTGCAGGCCGCGCGCGCCACCGCGACGACTGGCCGGATTCGATCAATATCCGACCGTCAATCTGGCGGCCGGTTACTCCCACAATCTCGATTCGCAGGAACAATTGCCCGGCGTCGATCATGCATGACCGCGAGTTCGATGTCGCGCAAGCGGGATTTCGACGGGTTGTGGGAACTGGATTTGTTCGGGCGAGTGAGGCGCAATCGGTGGAAGCGGCGCGCGCCGATGTCGGGGCGAGTGCCGCAACGCTGCAGGATGCGCGGGTGAGCGTCATCGCCGAGGTGGCGCGCGACTACTTCATCCTGCGCGGCCTGCAGGATCAGTTGGCGCTCACGCAGCGCAATGCCGACAATCAGTTCAATTCCCTGAAACTCACGCGCAATCGCTTGGAGGCGGGCCGGGGCAATGAACTCGATACCTCGCGCGCCGAGGCGCAATGGCAAACGACGCTGTCGTCCATTCCGACGCTTGGAGGCGTCGATTGCCACCACCATCTACCGATTGAGCGTGCTGACCGGACGGCAGCCGACCGCGCTCTTGGGGGTCTTGTCCCCGCCGGCCCCGTTGCCGGCGCTGCCGCCGCTAAACGCAATCGGCACGTCCGGAACAACTGCTGCGGCGCCGACCGGACGTGCGCGTGGCGGAACGGCACCTGGCCGCAGCCACCGCGCGAGTCGGCGTGGCGATGGGCGATCTGTTTCCCAAGGTGACATTGCTCGGCGAGGTCGGCTACTACGCACCCACCTTCGGCGACTTCGGACAGAGCGGGGCCCGGTTCTTTTCCGTCGGCCCGAGCATTACCTGGGCGGCTTTCGATCTTGGCCGGGTGCGCGCGCGAATCAGTTCCGCCAAGGCACAGACCGACGCGGCGCTCGCCGCTTACGAAAGCGCGGTATTGGGCGCGCTGGAGGACACCGAGGGTGCGCTGATCAGCTACGGCCGCGCGCAATCGCGGCGCGAGTCTTTGCGGGTCGCCGCGGCCGCCAGCGACAAGGCGGCCGATCTTGGCGCGAAAAGCGCTTCGAAGGCGGACTGATCGATTTTCTGGAGGTGCTCGATGCACGAACGCACGGCGTTGAGCGCCGAGTTGCTGCTGTCGCAGAGCCGCACCGACGCCGCGACTTCACTGGTCGCCGTCTACAAGGCGCTCGGTGCCGGCTGGCAGACCTCCGCGCCAAATGCGGCCGCGCACTAACCCATCATCACCTCACCCTTGAGAACATCGCCATGAAGATTTATTCCTGGAACGTCAACGGCATTCGTGCCGTGCACAAGAAAGGGCTGTTTCTGTCGTTCCTCGAGGCGCACCAGCCCGACATCCTTTGTCTGCAGGAGACCAAGGCTGAGCGCGGGCAGGTCGAAATCGACCTGCCCAATTACCGCGAGCACTGGAATTCGGCGGTCAAAAAGGGCTATTCGGGAACAGCGATTTTTTCCAAGCAAGAGCCGCTGACCGTCGTCAACGGCTTTCCAAGCGATTTCGCGCAGCGCTTCACGTTTGCCGACGAATTGAAGCGCGACAGCGCCGATGAAGGACGGGTCATCACCGCGGAATTTGCCAAGTTCTACATCGTGACGGTGTACACGCCCAATGCCAAGGACGACTTGAGCCGCGTCGCGCTGCGCTTCAAGCATTGGGATCCAGCGTTTCTTGCCTATTGCAAGCAGCTCGAAAAGACCAAGCCGGTCATTTTCTGCGGCGACCTCAATGTGGCGCACACCGAGCTCGACCTTGCGAATCCGAAGCCGAATCGCGGCAAAAAGGGATTCACCGACGAGGAGCGTGCCGGATTCCAGGCGTTCGTCGACGCCGGATTCGTCGATACCTTCCGCATGTTCACGCAGGGCAACGGCCACTATTCGTGGTGGAGTCACTTCGCCAATTCGCGGGCGCGCAACGTCGGATGGAGAATCGACTACGTGTTGGTGTCGCCGCAACTGCGCGGCGCCGTGAAAAGCGCGCAGATTCACCCGTCCGTCATGGGCAGCGATCACTGCCCGGTCAGCATCACTCTCGAGCAGACTTTTAGATCACAGCGCCTGCAGCACGGTGGCGATTCCCTGTCCGCCGCCGATGCACTGGGTCGCGAGAGCGTAGCGCGCCTTATTGCGTGCCAGCAGCGACGCCGCCTTGCCCGTGATGCGCGCACCCGTTGCGCCCAACGGGTGACCGAGCGCCATGCCGCCGCCATCCAGGTTGATCGTGGCCGGCTCGAGGGCCAGTTCGCGAATACAGGCAAGCGACTGCGACGCAAAGGCCTCATTGATCTCGACCACATCGAGCGCGGAGACCTCGAGGCCGGCACGCCCCATGGCTTTGCGGGTCGCGGGAATCGGTCCGATGCCCATCACCGCGGGATCGCAACCGATGGTGGCAACCGCGCGGATGCGCGCAAGCGGATGCAGACCGTGGCGGGCGGCAAATTCCTCGCTGGTGACCAACACCGCGGAGGCGCCATCGGTCAATGGCGACGACGTACCCGCCGTCACCACGCCGTCCGCGGCGAACGCGGGCTTGAGCGCGGCCAGCGCCTCGAGCGAGGTGGCGGGGCGGATGCAGCCGTCCTCGCTCACGAACTCGCCGGATTCGAGGCGAATCGGCACGATCTCATCCCGCAGCCGGCCCTGTTCGCGCGCCTGCGCCGCCTTGCGGTGCGAGTCCACGGCCATGACTTCCTGATCATGGCGCGAGATCTTGTAGCGCTGAGCGACATTCTCGGCGGTCTGTCCCATGCTGATGTACGCATCGGGGAAACTGCTCAGCAGCTCTGGATTGGGCGATCGGTTGAATCCGCCCTGCGGCACCATGCTCATGGATTCCACACCGACGCACAGATACGCATCGCCGATGCCGGCTTCGATCTGCGCAGCGGCAATATGAATGACCGACATCGATGAGCCGCAAAAACGATTGACCGTCATGCCGCCCACTTCCAGGGGCAGACCCGCCAGCAATGCCACGATGCGCGCGAGGTTCGAGCCTTGCGGCCCTTCCGGATAGGCGCATCCCAGTATCACATCCTCGATCAGCGCCGGATCGAGCTTGGTGCGCTCGAGAAGGCCCTTGACGACCTGGGCTGCCATGGTATCGGGACGCACCTGGGCGAGCGCACCCTTGCGGGCGAAGTGCTGGGGCGAACGGGCGTACGCGGCGATCAGAGCTTTCATGAACGACTCCTTGGAATCCTACGGCACATTATGGGGTGCAACGGCGGAAATTAAACCACCACGCCAGTACCGCGCCGCTGAACGGCAGGGGCTATTTCAATTCCGTGATGACCGCATGCGCGTGACCCCGGACAAGAAGTTCGGTGTGCGTGCGATCACGGCGATTGAAGCGAATGTCGCCGAAGCTGTATTCGCTGATTTTGGTCTTGCCGTCCGGCGTGGTGGATTGCAGGGAACCGTTGGCCTCGTACACCACCATCGCGTCCTTATCGTGGAAGTGCATGGGCGTCGGTTCGCCGGGCCGCCAGACGTAATCCCAAACGATGACTTTGTCGTTTTCCAATAATTTCGTCACATGCGGACGCGGAAAGGCCGGCGGATGGCCGGAGGTATTCGCGATGGGCGCCACCGGGTGATCCTTGAGGTAGATCACGATGGTGCGCGCGCCGGCCTTGCCCGCCGTCTGTCCCGCATGGCCGAATCGGGCGGTGCCTTTGTGAGTCAGCGATACCGCGACGAAATCATGCTGCGCGGGAGGCAATGCGCTCTTGGTGTCCCAAACGGTGATGCGTTCGTTGTCGATCACCGGTTCCGCAGCGTAACTCAAAGCCGCGAAATTCAAAGCGAGCAGAAAAACCGTTGCCTGCCGCATCGTCAGGGCACGATGGTGGTGAATAGATAGACCACGAATATCACCAAAAGCACGATGCCATGCAGGACGATGGTACGTCCGGTACGCAGCGCGATGGTAGTGGTCCACAGCGACAGAACGAGCAGCACGGTGGACTTCGTGTCGATACCCAGTTCCAGCGGGACACCCAGGAACAGCGATAGGATGCCTATTGCAGGGATGGTCAATCCGATGCTGGCAAGCGCCGAACCCAGCGCCAGATTAAGGCTGGTTTGCAGGCGATTTGCGCGCGCCGAACGCAGCGCTGCCAGCGCTTCCGGCATGAGCACGATGGCCGCGATGATGACGCCGACCACCGCGTTGGGCGCGCCGATTCGCGACACCCCTGCTTCGAGACTGGGCGAGAGCTTCTTCGCCAGCAATACCACGGCCGCCAGGCAGCCCAGCAACAGTACTGCGCTGAGCGCGGCCACGGCGTTGCTGGGCGGCGGCGCCGCATGTTCCGAGGTATCGCCCGCAGCATCGTCCACCACGAAATAACCGCGATGCTCGAAAGTTTGGGTGAAGATAAACGCTGCATAGATGATCAGCGAGACAATGGCGATCAACACCAGCTGACTCGGAGAGTAGAAGGGACCCGGAGTCGTGACCGTATAATCGGGAAGCACCAGCGCCAATATGACGATCGCGGCCAACGCCACCAGCGCAGCGCTGACCCCGTCGAGGCTGAAGGTTTGCTCGCGATGCTTGAGGCCGCCGAGAAGAAGGCACAGCCCGAGGATGCCGGTCAAGATGATCATCACCGTGGCAAACAAGGTGTCGCGCGCCAAGGCCGCGGTTTGTGGGCCGCCGGCCAGCATCAGCGAGGCGATCAGCGAGACTTCGATGAGCGTCACCGCCAAGGCCAGCACCAGGCTGCCAAAGGGCTCGCCGACGCGGTGCGCAACGACTTCGGCATGATGCACGGCGGCGAACACGCTGCCGGCCAGGCTCAAGGCGAGCAATGCCAGAAAAGCCCCGCCCGACGCCCAATTGAATCCGGCGGCGATCAGAAGCACGCCTGCAGACAGCGGGCGCAATGATGGTCCACAGCGGCAGCGAAAGCCGGCGGCTCACCAAAGCGGGAGTGTCTGACGTCATGGGTTTGGGTTATTCTGCGGTCAGCCGAGATTGGGCCCAGTTATACAGCGTCGAGGCAAATAGTTGAAGCTCAAGCAGGATTGGCGCACCGAGGGTGTGCGGGTCATCAAAAGCGACCGGCTGGACGGCAACACGCCGCAGACGCCGGGTATGCAGCGGGCTGCGGCGGTGAACTTCGCGCGGGTCGGCTCGCAAAAGTTATGGGCCGGTACCGTCATCATTCAACCGAATGCCAAGACCGGCGCGCACCATCACGGCGCGCTGGAAAGCGTCATTTACGTAGTGCGCGGCGCCGCGCGCATGCGCTGGGGCGAGCGCCTGGAATTCTCGGCGCAGGCCGAAGCCGGCGATTTTATTTTCGTACCGCCATACGTGCCGCACCAGGAGATCAACGCCTTGAGCAGCGCGCCGCTCGAATGCGTGCTGGTGCGCAGCGACAATGAATCCGTCGTGGTCAATCTGAACATTGATGCGGCGGAACGATTCGAAGAGGTTTATTGGATCGATCCGATTCATCCTGCGCCGCGTTAGCGCGGCCCAGCCCTCATCGCACACGCCGATGCTCAGGAGAATCCCTGAGGGATTGCGGCCCCTGCAGGATTGCGGCCGGCAAGCCATGCGTGAATCTGACTGATGATTGCCAGTGCGATCCCTTCCGGTGTTGCCGCTCCGATATCGGCGCCGACGGGTCCGTAAATTCGAGAAATGAGACGCTCCGCCGTTGCTCCGAGTTCCCTGACAAGACGATTGCGGCGCGCCGCCGGCCCCAGCAATCCCACGTAAGCAGGAGCGCCCGCGTCGGCAAGCTCCCGCAGATATGCCTCGTCGGAGGCGAGATGATGACTCATGACGACAGCGGCATGACAACTTGCCAGATCGATTTCCGAACGCAGCGAGCTTGCTTTGGCAAGGTGTACGGCGGCGCCCGGAAATCGCGCCGCCGTGGCGAAGGCCGGACGATGATCGGCCACCGAGACACGCCAGCCCAGCGTTCGCGCCATGGTGACGACGCATTGCGCGTCGGGCCCGCCGCCGCAGATCAACAGGTACGGCGGGGGCGGCAAATATTGCACGAAGGCGCGGGAGTGCTTTGCACCGGCTCCGAATTCGACCGCACGGGAGCGCCGATCAGCGAAAGACTGATTCGCAGCGGCGGTCAATGCCGGGGGCAAATTGGCCCCTGCAAGAAAAGTACCCAGACTCACATCGGCCGATTCATGCACCATCACCAAGGAGGCGGCTGCGCCTTCCCGTGTCGTGCGTCCCGCCGCGGCCAGCGCGTTTGCCGCCGGACTGCCGGCGCCCGCCGGCTCCAGGAGCACCCGCATGGAGCCTTCGCAGCCGGCGCCGGTGCCGAATAACGCGTCATCGGGGCCGCGGATGTCGTATTCCACAGCGCGAGCCAATCCGCTTTGCATCACCTCTTGCGCATGAATCCCCAGGTCCGATTCGAAGCAGCCGCCGGTGAGCAAACCAATGTAGCTGCCATCAGCCATGATCAACATTCGCGCACCCGGTTTGCGGTAGGTTGAGCCGGCAGTCGCAACCACGGTGGCCAGGACACGGGGATCGGGGCTGGGCGGTGCTCGTTCCAGCAACAGCTCCAGGCTGGTGTCCAGGCGCGCTTCGCCGCCATGGCTCATCGCCGTTTTTGTGGACCCCATATCGGATACTTCAGGCGGTATGACAGATACTCCGGCCAAGTCATCAAATTGCCCATAATTATGTCGAATAGCCGGCATCCGGTGCGAAGAATCTTTGTCCCTGAGAGCGCCAGCGCATGAGTCGTCGCGCCTGGCTTCAGGCGGCATTGCGGCGACCGTGGGCGTGGCTCGCGCTGAGCGCTCTTTTCGCCCTGGTGCTGCTGGGCCTCATCGTATCGAGCCGGCACGACTGGCGCCAGCGCGCCGCCGTGCTCGAGCGCGAAAACCTCGAATTGCAGCTCACACAGCTGGCGGGGCAATTGGCTGCGCAGTCGGATCAGCTCGCCGATCGAGCGCGGGAGTTGGCGGATTCCGACGCCGTCGCGAGATTGCTGTCGGAAAATTCCGATGCCTCCGCCGAGCGCTTGGAAATCGCGAACATGGCGCGCGCCGGCGCCGACGCTTTGCTGGTACTGGGCTCATCGCATGCAGTGCGCTTCAGCGTCACCTCCGTGAATGGCCAGCTCAATGAGCAGTCCCCGGATCCGGCGTTGATGCAGCTGGTCGAATCAGCGGATCGCCCGGTGCGATCGGCAGCCTTCACGAACAATCGATGGATCATCGCCCAGCCCGTGAAGCGTGCCGCGGCTCCGATCCTGGGATGGGTGGTGATGAGCCGCGAATTGTCCGCGCAGCTGATCGCACAACTCAAGAGTTCGTTCAATGGATCCTTGAACATGGAGCCGTTGCGCGAATTCGCCGCTGTCGCCTTGTCACCCACACCGCCGACCCGGGTGACGTCACGATCGCGCGACTTTCAGATCACGACTCATCTGTCGGCCGATGATGCCGGATTTGTGGTGCTGCGCGATTCAGGCGATCTGCCGCTGCTGGTGTTCCGGGTGGTGCGCACGGCGCCGGCCGGCGCCGGCTCTTTGCAACAGCCGGGTCCGAGTGAGGGCCACGGCCTGGTGTTCGCTCTGTTGGCCGCGTTGCTCGTGCTGCTCGCAGCAACCGCGGCGGTTGCGGTTCTTCTGCGGCGTCACTATCGTCATCAGCGTTCCGTGGACGCGCGCTACAAGGCGCTGATAGATCAGGCGAACGACGGCATCGTCATCGTCGATGCCAAATCGCTTCAAGTGCTGTACACCAATCCGGCTTTCTTGAACAGGCTGGGGTATTCGAATGAGGAGGCGCAGGCGCTGACCCTGTCCGATATTTTCGTCGATGGTGCCGCCACGGCCGAAAGCGTCGTCGCCCGGCTGCTCGATGCGCACTCGCAAATGGTGACGAATATGCAGCAGCGCTGCAAGAATGGTTCTTCCTTCGACACCGAAGTGCGCTGCAACGCGCTCGATGTGGATGGACGCGACGTGCTGGCGTATGTGACGCATGATGTGTCCTTGCGCAGAAAAGCGGAGCAGCAACTCATCGAGAACCAACAGCGTCTCGATCGCATGGCGCATCATGATCAGCTGACCGGCTTGCCGAACCGGCACTACTTGACCACCTTCCTGCCGCAGGCCATCGAGGAGGCGAAGGCGGCAAACACCATGCTGGGTGTCGTGTTTCTGGACCTGGACCGGTTCAAGCACGTCAATGACACACGCGGCCACGAAACCGGCGACAAGCTGCTGCAGGAAGTGGCCGCCAGGCTGCGCGCCTGCGTGCGCGACAGCGATGTCGTCATCCGCATGGGTGGCGACGAGTTCGTCGTGGTATTTCGCAACGTCAAGAACTATGACGAAGTGACGCTGGGTTCCGGCCGGATCATCGAAACGCTGAATCGGCCGATTATCATCGACCGGCACGCCTTGCAGACCACCGGCAGCGTCGGCGTCAGTCTCTATCCTCGCGATGGCGCGGACATGATCGAGCTGCTCAAGCATTCCGATACCGCCATGTATCAGGCGAAGGACCGCGGCCGCAACAATGTGCAGATGTTCAGTCACGCCATGAACCGCAAGCTCAAGCATCGCGTGGCGGTGGAGGCCTCGCTGCGGGAGGCGCTGCGGCTGAAGCAATTGGACGTACACTATCAGCCGTTCGTCAACCTGCAGACGCGCAAAATCGTGGGCCTCGAGGCGCTGATGCGTTGGTCGCATCCTGTCCACGGGATGATTCCGGCAGACCAGTTCATTCCGGTGGCCGAGGAAACCGGATTGATCGTGCCCATGGGAAATTTCGTGCTGCACCGAACCCTGCAAACCATGAGTGCGTGGCGCAAGGAAGGCGTGCCGCTGGTCCCGGTATCCTTGAACATCGCGCCTGCGCAACTGCAAAAAGGCGAGCTGCAATCCACGATCTCCACGTTGCTGAAGTCGCACAATCTGCGGCCGGATTCACTGCAGCTGGAGATGACCGAGCGGGCCATGTTCGATTCGCATGCGCCGGCCGGCGAAAATCGTCAGGACACCATCGCGCGGCTGCGCGACATGGGAATCAGGATTGCAATAGACGACTTCGGGACCGGCTACTCGAGTTTGAGCTATCTCAAAAATTGGCGGGTGGACGCACTCAAGATCGACCGGAGTTTCGTGCGCGATCTGGTGACCGACTCGAGCGATCTTGCCATCGTGAGCGCCATCATCGCAATCGCCAAACATTTGCAGATCCAGGTCATCGCCGAGGGCATCGAGGCCTATCAGCAGGTTGAGATCCTGCGCAGGTTGGGCTGCACGGTGGGCCAGGGATTCCTGTTTGCGCGGCCCATGCCCGCCGACGAGATCCTGAAGCTGTTGCGCGATGATGCGCAGCCCGAGAAGGAAGGGGACGAGGATATGCTGGCCGTGCTCATCGCCGGGCGCGGCTAGGCGGCTTGCAGTCTGCGGCCGCTGGCCGGATCGAACAGCAGCAAATCGCAAGCCTGCACGGCGATGCCGACGGTATCCGCCGCGCGCAAGCCGAGCCGATCGCTGGTGAATACCTTGATTCGTTGCGCGCCCAGCCGCAAGTGCAGGATCGTTCCCAGGCCCGTGGGTTCGATGAAATCCACGCGCGCCGTCAGTCCTCGCGATGGGTCGCAGAATGAGATGCGTTCAGGCCGGATTCCCACCGTGACACGGCGTTCCTTGAGATTGGTTTGTGGGCGGCCAATCGCGCCGAGGACATGGCCCTCGATCATGACCGTTTCGTCCTGCAGGGTTGCGTCGAGAAAATTCATCGCCGGCGCGCCGATGAATCCGGCAACGAACAGGTTCGCCGGATTGTCGTAGAGATCGGCCGGCGTGCCGATCTGTTGGGCGATGCCTTCATGCATGGCGACGATGCGGTCGGCCATGGTCATCGCCTCGATCTGATCGTGCGTCACGTAAATCGATGTGGTGCCCAGATCACGCTGAAGTTTGCGAATCTCGTAGCGCATTTGCTCGCGCAAGCGGGCGTCGAGATTCGACAGCGGCTCGTCAAAGAGAAACGCCTGCGGCTCGCGCACCATGGCACGGCCCATCGCGACCCGCTGCCGCTGCCCGCCGGAAAGGTCGCGCGGCTTGCGTTGCAGCAGTTCCTGAATTTCAAGCTTCGAGGCGGCAGCTTGCACGATGGCATCGATGCGAGCCGGCGCCATGCCGCGAAGCTTCAGTCCGAAGCTCATGTTCTCACGCACGTTCATGTGCGGATACAGTGCGTAGGACTGGAACACCATGGCGACATCCCGGTCCTTGGGCGGCAGGTCGTTGACCAGCCGGCCGCCGATGCGAATCTCGCCGCTGGTGATGGCCTCCAGGCCGGCAATCGTGCGCAACAGCGTGGATTTGCCGCATCCCGAGGGTCCGACGAGGACCACGAATTCGCCGTCATCGACGTCAAGGTCGATGCTGCGCAAGACCGCGGCATCGCCAAAGTTCTTGCACAAAGCGCTGATCTGGATCGCGGCCATGCTCAGCCTTTGACGGCGCCGGCGGTGAGGCCCTGCACCAGGTAGCGCTGAATAAACACGAAGAAAATGCATACCGGCAGCAAAGCCAGCACGCCGGCGGCCATCATCTGGCCGAAATCCACGGAAAACTTGGATACGAAGGCCAGCAATCCGACGGGAAAAGTACTGGCGGCGCTCGATGAGTTCAGCATGAGCGCGAACAATAGCTCACTCCACGCCGCCGTGAACACGAATCCCAATGTCGCCGCGAGACCGGGCAGCGTAAGCGGCACGATGATGCGGCGATAAGCCGTGAAGCGGGTGGCGCCGTCGAGCATGGCCGCCTCCTCGAGGTCGGCCGGAATGGCGTCGAAAAAGGACTGCATGAGGAAACTTGCGAACGGCACGTTGAACGCCGTGTACACGATGACAAGGCCGGTGAGAGAATTGGTGAGCCCGAGGGGCTTCAACAGGCGAAAGATCGGCGCGACTATCATGACCAGCGGGAACATCTGCGTCACGAGCATCAAGCCCGCGACCAGGTACTTGCCGCGAAATTGAAATCTCGAAAAGGCGTATCCGGTCGCGGTGGCGAGCAAGGTCGCACACGCCGCAGTGGCGGTCGACACCAGCACGCTGTTGCGGAAGAACAACGGAAATTGGGTGTGCGAGATCACCGATCGATAATGGTCGAGCACGGCGTGCGACGGCCACAGCCTCAGCCCCTCGCCGTACAGCAGATCGTCAGGGGTCACCGACACCTTGAGAACCCAGAACAACGGGAATAGCGCAAATGCGACGAATGCGGACAACAGCGCATAGTGCAGCGTCCAATATCCCCTGCCATGTCTTTCGATGAACATCAGCGCCGCTGCATGAGAAAAGTGCGCAGGCCCATCAGCAGGGCGGCGTAGGCGAGAAGCAGCGCCAGGAGCACGGTCGCAACCGCCGAGGCATAGCCGAAATCCAATCGCTGAAAGGCCTGGGTGAAAATATAGCTGGCGAGGATCTGGGTGGAGTCGGCCGGGCCTCCCTTGGTCATGATGACGATCAGGTCCGCGAAATTGGCAATCCACACGGTCCGCAGCAAAATCGCGATGGCCATGGTGGGCGCGAGAAGGGGCAGCGTGATTCTGCGAAACCGCACCCACGCACCGGCCCCATCGATCGCGGCGGCTTCATAGATGTCCGTGGGGATCGATTGCAACGCCGCCAGGAGGGTGATCGCGAAAAACGGAATGCCCCACCAGACGTTTGCAATGATGGGTCCCCACAAGGCGTGGCGTGGATCGGAAAGCAGGTTGTCGGGAGCCGACATCGCTCCGATCGCATGCAGCCAGTAAGGCAAGGGGCCGACGACCGGATTGAACAGCCATGCCCAGTTGAGACCGGACAGAAAACTGGGAATTGCCCAGGGCAGGAATACCAGCATTTGCACCAGTGTCCGCCCGGGAAACAGCCTGTTGAGCAGCAAGGCGAGAACCAGACCCAATCCGAACTGTAACGACACCGAGGCCACCGTCCAGGTGACGGTGTTTCGCAATGCATTCCAAAATGCCGGGTCGGCGCCACAGTTCGCGAAAATGGTCGAGACCCACGAAGTCACCGCTCAACGGGTCGAGCAGCGTCACATCATGAAACGCATAGGTGATGCCGACGAGCAGCGGCACCAGCATGACCGCGCAAATCAACAACACCGAAGGCATGATGTAAAAATACGGCTCGGCCGCGTGCAGCGCACGGCGCCAGGTCATTTGGCGCCACTCTGCTTCGATTTCGCCTTGGTCAGGTAGGCGGCCCATTGCCGGTTCATCTCATCCGGCGAAATTTGTCCGAGCAGCGCTTGCTGCCCGGTTTTTACCACCAGCGAATCCGCGAAGTAGGCGAAGCCGGGCAGATTGGTCGGCATGAGCGTGGGCACTTCATCCGGGTCCGAGAGTTCCTGGAACCAACCCTTGAGCTGATCGCTGGAATAAAACGGCGCCCGCTCCGCAGATTTGTAGACGGGCAGGGCACCGAGCCGCCGGTTCCAGATCAGATTACCGGCGGGGTCATTGAGTGCCTGGATCAGCTTCCAATCGAGATCCTTGTGCGTGCTGGATTTGAAAATCGACCATCCTATATAGCCGACCGTCGGAAACCCTTTGCCGGAAGGCCCCTTGGGCATGGGCGCCACTCCGTATTGTTCGGGCTTCATCCGTTCGGCGACCGCAATGAGCGCGTCCGAATCCTGATCCACCATGGCGCAGGTGCCCGAGTAGAATCCCGCGACTATTTCATTGAAGCCCCAATTCACACTGTCCCGCGGCGCGAGTCCCTCCTTGTACAGGCTCACCATCCAGGCGGTGCCCTTGATCCAGTCCTCGCCCGACAGCGTCGAGGTACCGTCGGGCCTGAAAAAAGTATTGTTGCCCGCCATTGCGGCGCCGAACATGATCCATGCATTGAGACCGCCGGGGCCGCCCCGCAGGCAATAGCCCGACTTGCCCGGCAGCGCCGAGATTTTTTTTGCATCCTCGCGAAACTCATCCATGGTCTCTGGGCGCCGCGGCAATGCCGGCCTGCTTGAACAAGACTTTGTTGTAGAACAGGGCCCGCAAATACAGGCCGTAGGGAATCAAGTAAGCGGTGTTGTCGACGGAGCGGGCCATCTGCATGGCACGATCACTCAAGTCCGGGGTCTCTTTCCACGCCGCCAGGTAGGGTTCGAGGCTCTCCAGATTGCCGTTCTTCGCGTACAGCGACAGCCACCGGTCTGGCATCTCGACCACATCGGGGGTATCGCCGGCGGAAACCATGGTGGCGAGTTTTTCGAATGCGGAACTCCACGCAAGCGAAGTGATCTCGACATGTACGCCGGGATTTTGCTTTTCGAACGAACTCACCAAACTCTTCAAGGTCTCCGTGCGTTCGGGACTGGTCAGAACTTCGACGAGTTTCAGGGTGGTATCGGCCCGGGCAGTGCCGAGCACCGCCAAGCCGACAAGCGCACAGGAGAGCATGGCGGCCCGCATGATCAGCGCGCCGCCTGCGTGAGGCTCTGCTCGAGATCCGACCACAGCGTGTCGGTTCCCTCGAGCCCGACATTCAAACGAATCATGCGGGCCGGCACGCCGAAGTCCACCGCTGAATTGGGCCCGGCTGCCTGGACACGCGTGACCAGCGCGGGAACGACCAGGCTTTCGTGGCCACCCCAACTGACGCCCATATGAAAGAACTCCAATGCGTCGCAGAACGCGGGAATGTCGACGCCCTCATCGACCTCGATGGAGAACAGGCCCGTCGTGCCGGTGAGCCCGGGCGGCAGCGAGCCCGCCAGGGCCGGGTGATGAACCTGAGTCACCGAACGGTGCCCCAATAGACGGCGCGCCAATTCGAGCGCCGAGGCCTCGTGCGCCAAAATGCGCTCGGGCAAGGTCCGTAGTCCCCTCAGCAGCAGCCAGGCCTCGAACGGGGCGAGCTTCGCGCCGATATAGGGACAAACCGTGCGCCGCACATGACCGACGAGTTCTGCGCGGCCCGCCAGCACCCCGGCCACCGTATCGCTGTGGCCGCCGATGTATTTGGAGGCCGAGTGGATCACCATATCCACGCCCAGCGTGATCGGGCGCTGGAACAAGGGTGTGGCCCATGAATTGTCGATGATGCTCAACGTTCCGTGCCGCCTGGCGATCGCGGCCAACGCTCCGACGTCATGCGCTTGCATGGTCCAACTGGTCGGGCTTTCAAGGTACAGCAGATTCGCGCCAGGCAGTGCCGCTTCGACCGCCTCAAGGTCGGCTCCGTCCACGAAGTCCACCGATACTCCGAACTTCTTGAGCAGCGTCTGGAAGAAACGGTAGGCGTCCGGGTACACATGGCGGACGCAGACAACACGGTCCTTCGGTTGCACGAATGCCAGCACGGTGCCGGAGATCGCCGCCATGCCGCTGGGAAATCCGATCGCCTCATCGGCATGCTCCAGCGCCGCGAGCTTCTGCTCGAACAACGACACCGTGGGATTGGTGGTGCGCGAGTAGACGTTGCGTGACTGTTTTCCTGCGAAGGTATCCGACATTTCCGCAAAACTGTCGAATGTAAAAAGCGATGTTTGTACGATGGACGGAACCACCGCCTGATCCGAGTGGGGCGCATCGTCGTGAGCCAGGAGCCGCCGTGCCCTGGCCAGGGCGCTGTCGCGGTCACTCATATTCATCCCGTTGTCTCCTGTAATTCATTTTCCCACCGGGCCACGAGAGTCGACGCGACCGCGTTGCCAAAGACATTGGTCGCCGTGCGTCCCATGTCGAGCACATGATCGACGGCGATGACATACAGCAGGCCTTGTTCCGGCAAGCCGAAGTAGCTCAGTGAAGCCGCGATCACCATCAGCCCGGCGCGCGGTACGCCCGCGATCCCCTTGCTGGTGACCATGAGCACGAGCAGCATCATGATCTGCTGATGTACGCTCAAATCGATCCGAAATATTTGAGCGATGAATAACACGCCGAAGGAGCAGTACATTGCGGATCCGCACAGATTGAAAGAGTAACCCAAGGGCAGCACGAAAGAGGCGATTCGCGTGCTGACGCCGAAGGACTCGAGGCGTTCCAGGGTCAGCGGATAGGCTGCTTCGGAACTGGACGTTGAAAAGGCCAGGAGCAGCGGCGCACGAATCGTCTGCAACAGCTGCCAGGTTCGATGCCGCCCGATACCCACGAACAGAACGCCGGCGAAAAACACCCACAGCAGCACGAGCGCAAGATAGAAACTGCCGATGTATTTTGCATACACCAGCAGCACGCCCGCGCCCTGGCTCAGTACGGTGGCGGCGAGGGCGGAGAATATCGCGATCGGGGCCAGCGCCATGACGTACCGGGTCAATCGGAGAATGACCGCCGCCACTTCATCGATGATGTCGATGAGTCCTTTGACCTTCGCGCCCAAGCTGGACGCGGCGGCGCCAAACAACACGGAGAACACCACAATCTGCAGTATCTCGTTGCCGGCCATGGCCTGAACGATGGAGCTGGGGATGACATGTTCAAGCATGTCCTTAAATTGCACGGGCCCCGCTATACTGGACCCGGCCGCCGCGACGGCCGCCGAGGGGGCGAGCCCAAGACCGGGTTTGAACAGCTGCACCGTTACGATGCCGATAGTCATGGAAACCATGGTCGCGACGATGAACCATCCCAGGGATTTTCCGCCGATTCGCAAGATCGAAGCGGCACCCTCCATTCGGGCCACGCCGACGACCAGTGTCGAGAATACCAGCGGCGCAATGATCATTTTGATGAGACGCAGGAAACTGGTGGTGATGATGGACAGGCCGGCCGACAGGCTGTCGGCCCCGGGGCCTGGCCCGAGCATGTCGTGCATCCCCAATCCAAATAGCGGACCGGCAATCATGGCGATGATGACGAACCATGTCAGGCGCGATTTCATGCGGTACTTTTAGCACAGTTTTTTATGAATACACGCAGCCAACCGTCATCGTCCGCGGCCTTGACCATGCAGTCGATTCGCGAGGCGCATGCCCGCATCCGCGACAAAATACACCGCACGCCGGTGATGACCAGCGAAGTGCTCGATGGCCTGACGGGCAGCCGCCTGTACTTCAAATGCGAGAACCTGCAGAAGAGCGGCGCCTTCAAGGCGCGCGGCGCGACCAATGCGGTGTTTCTACTGGTACCGAAGAGGCGGCGCGAGGCGTGGTCACGCACTCCTCGGGCAACCACGCGGCGGCATTGTCGCGCGCCGCAAAACTGCGCGGTATCCCCGCACACATTGTCATGCCCAGCAACGCGCCCCGGGCCAAACAGGCTGCCGTGCGCCGCTACGGCGGCGAAATCGTCTTGTGCGAACCGACGCTGGCCGCCCGCGAATCGACCGCGCGCGAGGTCATGGAGCGAACCGGGGCAGCCTTCATCCATCCTTACGATGATTTGCGAGTGATGGCGGGGCAGGGAACCTCCGCGATCGAGATGTTGGAGGATGTGCCTGATCTTGATTTGATCCTCTGTCCGGTCGGGCGGCGGGGGACAGCTCAGCGGCATCGCGGTGGCGGCGAAGAGCATAAAGCCCGCCATACGAGTGGTCGGCGTTGAACCTTTGGGTGCGGACGATGCGGCGCGTTCGCTCAAAGCGGGCCGAATCCTTCCCATGCTGAACCCGAAAACCATTGCCGATGGGCTCAAGACATCGCTGGGCGAACGGCCCTTCGCGGAGATCATTCGACTGGTCGACGACATCGTCACCGTGAGTGAGGATTCCATCGTGCTGGGAATGCGGCAAATCTGGGAGGTGATGAAGCTGGTGGTGGAGCCTTCGGGCGCCGTCAGCTACGCCGCATTGCTCGAACGCCGGGTCGCGCCCTCGGGCGCGCGCATCGGCATCATTTTGAGCGGTGGAAATCTCGATCTTGACCGTCTGCCCTGGCAGCAATGAGCCGTTGACCGACCGCCGGTCGAATCATTGCGTTAATCCAGCAGCAGCGGACTCCACTGATGCTCCTCGGCGATGCTGCCGGCCAGCGATAACGCGCGCGCGCGCGCGGGCGTATCGCTCACCCAATGCGTTTTCGGCGGAAGCTTGCCATCGGTGAGCAGCGCCAGCAGACTTTCGTTGGTGACTTCAACGGAGTCGAAACGGGGTGGCGTGGCGTGAGCCGCGCACGATGACCAACTCGGCATTGAGCCTGTTGGCCAGCTCGCGCTTTTCTGCCAGCGGCGTGAAGTCCCTTTCCGCCGCAATGAGCACCACCCGGCTCTTCAATCGATCCAGCCGATCGAGAATGGCCCAGCGTGCCAGCGCCATCCCGGTGGCGAGATAGGACGCCGCGGACACGGCGCCGATGACGCGGGCAGCGTGCTCGCGCATGGTCCGCTGCCAGGGCTCCGGAAACAGGCGTGCCGCCATCAAGCATGCGGCACGCGGCATGCCGAACAGCCGCACCAGCCAGGCCGTGCCGTAGGTCTCGAGCCATTTGCGCATGTCGCGCAGCTCGTAGGTTGCGAGACTATTGATGAGGCCCAATCGCGGCACGCTCGTCGGCCGGCGCGCGGCCATCTCGAGTGCGACCGCGCCGCCGAGGGAGAACCCGACGATATTCGTCCGGGCTATCTCAAGATGGTCCAGGAGTTTCCAAAGAGCATCTGCGAATCCAGCGATGGAATATTCGCCGCGCGGCGGCGTGCTGTGTCCGCTGCCGGGCAGGTCGGGAACAATGATTCGAAAGCGATGTTCGAGAGCTGCAACCTGAAAAGCCCAATCCGCGCCGCTGCAGCCCAGTCCGTGAATCAGCAATAATGGCTCACCGCGCCCGCGTTCCAAGTAGTGAATCGTCAACCCATCATCACGAAAAAAAGGCATCGCAGTCGCTCCTCGGCCGCCGTCCCTGGCGTGATTACTTTGGCATCAGTGTCGGCTTGCCAGCGGGCTGCGTCACGCATTCCGACACCCAATCTGCAATGTCAGTTCTCGCTGACAGCAGACCGCCGACGGATCCCTGCTAGCATGTCTAATGCAACGAGCTTAAGGGGTGTTAGGTTGACATGGCGCGGATGGGCTGCTTTTGTGGCGCTCGGAATCATCTGGGGTTTACCATATTTCTTCATCAAGATAGCGGTCCAGGAGGTCTCGCCGCTGCTCCTGGCGTTCAGCCGGGTGACATTGGCCGCGTTGATCCTGATGCCCATCGCGTGGCGGCGGGGTGCGCTGCGCTCGTCAGGCCGGCACAAAATGGCGATCTGCGCGTTCGCCTTGGTGGAGTTCGTCATTCCCTTTTCGGTCGATCTCCCTCGGTGAGCGTTGGATCAGTTCCTCGATCACCGGCATCCTGATCGCCATGGTGCCGCTGTCCATTGCGCTGCTGCAGCGTTTCTTCGGGGTCCGTGAATCGTTGGGGGTCTGGCGGATCATCGGTCTTTCGCTCGGCTTCATCGGCGTTGCGGCGCTATTGGGAACGGGCCCGATTTCCTGGCCGCTCGGGTGGGCGGGGGTGGGCTGCATGCTGTTGGCGACCATCGGCTATGCGATTGGCCCTTTGATCATTCAGCGTCATTTGCACGGGCTCGATTCCATCGGCCCGCTCGCCGCGAGTTTGGCGGTGGCGAGCGCCATACTATTCATCCCCGCGGCCGCCGAATTTCCCGCGCACGCTGCCGTCGGCGGCGGCCGTGGTGTCGATCGTGATTTTCGGCGTGGTGTGCACCGCGGTCGCCATGCTCTTGATGTTCTACCTGGTGCATCACGCGGGCGCATCCCGCGGCATCCGTGATCACCTACATCAATCCGGTGGTGGCGACATTGCTCGGCGTGCTGGTGCTGCGCGAGCAGCTGGGAATAGGCGGCTACAGCGCCTTCGCGCTCATTCTGTTGGGTTCGTGGCTGGCGACCCGCGCGCCGGGAGGCCGTGCGCGAGCTGGCAATCATGAATCCCAGCAGCTATGCCCGTCTGCCGGATCGATTCTTCTCCCGGGTCACGCCGACGCCGGTTGCCAATCCGCGTCTGATCAAAATCAATCGCGCGCTCGGCGAAGAATTGGACTTGAGGCTCGACGGTCTCGATGACGGTTCGCTGGCGCAGCTGTTTTCCGGCAATTCGCTGCCGCCGGGAGCGGCGCCGATCGCGATGGCCTATGCGGGACATCAATTCGGGCACTTTGTGCCGCAGCTCGGCGACGGCCGCGCCATTCTGCTGGCGAGAGTCGCTGCGATCGCGGTGGAGTGCGTCGCGACATTCAGCTGAAGGGTTGCGGCCGCACTCCCTATTCGCGAGGCGGGGACGGGCGCGCCGGCATTGGGTCCGGTGCTGCGCGAATACCTCGTGAGCGAAGCCATGCATGCGTTGGGGATCCCAGCCACACGAGCGCTGGCCGCGGTGACCACGCGGCGAGAGCGTGCAACGCGAGGCGCTGCTGCCGGGTGCGATACTCACCCGTGTCGCCGCCAGTCACGTTCGTGTCGGCACGTTTCAATACTTCGCGGCGCGGGGCGACGTCGAGGCCGTCCGGTTGCTCGCGGACTATGTGATCGAGCGGCACTATCCGCGGGTCGCGCAGGCAGGCAACCCGTACCTCGCGCTGCTGGCCGAGGTGATTGATCGCGCCAGGCATCGCTGATTGCCCGCTGGATGCATGTGGGCTTCATTCACGGTGTCATGAACACCGACAACATGGCTGTGTCGGGAGAGACCATTGATTTTGGTCCTTGTGCGTTCATGGATACCTACGATCAAGCGGCGGTCTTCAGCTCCATCGACAGCCACGGCCGCTACGCTTACGGCAATCAACCTCATGCTGCCGCCTGGAATCTGGCGCGCTTTGCGGAAACGCTGCTGCCGCTGATCGATGCAAATCCGGAGAGAGCTGTTGAGATCGCCAGCGAAGCGTTATCGGTGTTCACCACGCGCTTCAAGGATGCCTGGCTCGATGGTCTGCGCCGAAAGCTGGGTTTGTCGCTGCGGCGGGCCGACGATCAGGCGCTTGCCGAGGACCTCCTGCAAACAATGCAGCGCAACCAAGCGGATTTCACCCTGACCTTTCGCGCCCTTTGCGATGCGGCCGCGGACATGTCAGCCGACGCACCGGTGCGGGAACGCTTTGTCGACGGTCGTGAATACGATGCGTGGGCGCTGCGCTGGCGTGCGCGGTTGGCGCTTGAAGATCAGCTGCCGGCGGCGCGCGTCGCAGCGATGCGCTTGGCCAATCCGGCTTACATTCCGCGCAATCATCGCATCGAACAGGCAATCGTGGCGGCTGTCGAGCGGCAGGACTTCTCGCCGTTCGAAGAGCTGTCGAATGTACTCTCGCAGCCCTACGTCACTCGAGCCGCCTTTGAGCGCTATACCGATGCCCCGCTGTCAAACGAGCGTGTGCTGCAAACGTTCTGCGGTACTTAGGCGCGGTCTGCAATGTAATCCTCGAGTCGCCGGTCTAATAGGGCAGGAGTAAGATCTTTTGATGACCCTCGTAATTTTGGTGTTTTTGGGCGGCGTGCTGACGATTCTAAGTCCCTGCATCCTGCCCGTTCTGCCCTTTGTGTTTGCCCGCTCCGAGAAGAGATTTCTCACCAACGGCCTTCCCATGTTGGTCGGTATGGCGGTGACCTTCGCAGCCATCGCGACGCTGGCGGCGGTCGGCGGTTCCTGGGCCGTGAGAGTCAATCAATACGGCCGCATTTTTGCGCTGGTGCTGCTGAGCGCATTTGCCGCCACGCTGATATCGACGCGCCTGGCCGACTTGACTGGCGAAACCCTTCGTCGCGTTGGGCAACCGCCTGACGGAACCTGGGACATCGGGCGGAGGGCGGTTTGCGTAAATTCCCTCCTCCTCGGCGTGGCGACCGGTCTTCTCTGGGCGCCCTGCGCAGGCCCCATACTGGGGCTCATCCTGACCGGCGCGGCCATCTCCGGCCCGAATGCCCGCACCACTTTGCTGCTCTTTGCCTACGCGGCGGGTGCGGCGACGCTCACTGGCCGTGGCATTGCTGGCCGGCGGGCGGGTTTTCGCCTTGTTGAAGAAATCTCTCGGCACCGGCGAGTGGGTGCGGCGGGCGCTGGGCGTCGCCGTGCTGGTTGCGGTCGTGGCCATCGTTTTGCACTGGGACACGAGCGTGCTCACGCGATTATCGCTGAACGGTACCAACAGTCTCGAGCAGTCGCTGATTGACAAGATCGATCCGCAGAATCCCGGCGCCGCGGGCGGCAGCATGGCCATGAAGAACACCATGGCCATGAGCAATACGGCCATGAGCAACACCACCATGGCGATGAACAATGGCAAGGCGGACGGGCACGCCATGATGTCCGCCGCCAAAGTCGGCCGACGATCTGCCGGTGGAAGGGCGAAATCCCCTCGCTTCGAGGGCGCCACGCTGTGGCTGAATTCGCCGCCGCTGACCGCGGAGGCCTTGCGCGGCAAGGTGGTGGTGGTCGATTTCTGGACCTACTCCTGCATCAATTGCCTGCGCGCGCTGCCCTACGTGCAAGTCCTGGTACGCGAAATACAAGGATCACGGATTGGTGGTGATCGGCGTGCACGCGCCGGAATTTGCCTTCGAAAAGGATCCCGCCAACGTGCGGCGCGCCGTCGCCGATCTGAAGATCGCCTATCCCGTGGCGCTCGACAACGACTATGCCATCTGGCAGGCATTCAACAACCAGTACTGGCCGGCGCATTATTTCATCGATGCCACCGGACAGATCCGCGCCCATCACTTCGGCGAAGGCAACTACGATGAATCGGAACAGATCATTCGCAGATTGCTGACCGAGGCGGGCAATGCGAGTCTGCCGCCGCCCGGCATGGGATCGCGCGAAACGCCGTGGGTGTTCAGGCGCCGGCCGATGAGGCGCATGATCAGTCGCCGGAAACCTATGTGGGATATCGACGCGCCGACAATTTCGCCTCTCCCGGCGGCTTCGCCCAGGATCAGTCGCACACTTACGCGGCGCCGGCGGCATTAAAATTGAATCAATGGGCGTTGGATGGGTCATGGATTGTGGATCCGGAAAAAGCGGTTCTGGAGGCGGCGCCGGGGAAGATCGTGTTTCGCTTCTACGCCCGCGACCTGCATCTGGTGCTGGGGCCCGGCAGCGATGGCAAGCCGGTGCGCTTCCGGGTGACGCTGGATGGCGCGCCGCCGGCCGCAAATCATGGCGCCGATACGGATTCGAGCGGCGCCGGCATCGATCGACGGGCAACGGCTATACCAACTGATCCGGCAGATCGGGCGAGGTGGGTGAGCATGTTTTTTCCATCGAGTTCCTGGATTCCGGCGTTCAGGCGTATTCATTTACATTCGGGTGAGGGTGCGGGTCATGAGAAATTAGTGAGTCGTCGCGATGTTCGTCACGGGCCTTGGAGCCCTGTCGGTCATTCCCATGGTCTATCGGGTCGTCGGCGGCAACCCTGTCAGGGCCGATGCAAGGCAACGAGGTGTCGATCGAGAATTTCTCGCCGGCCGGCCAGAGTCTGGGGAGTCGCGCGGGTGCCGAAAATCGTCAAGAGCGAAGCGGAGTGGCAGGCTCAGCTCTCGCCGGCCTGCCTACCGCGTGGCGCGCCAGGCGGGAACCGAAATGGCATTCAGCGGCGAATACGACAACAATCATGCTGACGGGCTCTATCGCTGCATCTGCTGCGATACCGCGCTGTACGATTCGAAAACCAAGTTCGATTCCGGCACTGGGTGGCCGAGCTTCTGGCAGCCGATTTCGTCGCATGAACATCGTCAAGACCAGCGACTTGCACTTTCGGCATGCAGCGCGACGCCATCTCCTGCCGGCGCTGCGATGCGCACTTGGGTCACGTGTTTGACGATGGCCCGAGGCCGACCGGTTTGCGCTATTGCATGAATTCGGTTGCGCTGCACTTCGCGGCTCGCGCCTAGGGACTTAAGGAGCAGTCATGTCATTTGCAAAGTTCGCAACTCCGCCTGCGCGTCGCGTGCACTGGTCGGGTGCGATCGCGCTCGGTGTTTTGTCTGGCACTCGCCGCTGTTCGGCGCGGAAGCGCCGGTGATCATCGCGCCGCCGGCGTCGATAATCCCAAGGCCGCGGGAGCCGGCGCAGACCGCGGTGTTGGCGGGCGGCTGCTTTTGGGGCGTACAAGCGCGTGTTCGAGCATGTGCGCGGCGTGAAGAACGTGCTCGCAGGTTACGCCGGCGGCGAGAAGTCGACAGCGCAATACGAAACCGTGAGTTCGGGCAGCACCGGGCATGCCGAATCGGTCAAGATCGTCTTCGATCCGGCCGTCATTTCCTACGGCCAGACTGCTGCAAATCGCATTTTCCGTGGTGCACGATCCCACTCAACTCAATCGACAATACCCCGACGTCGGCACACAATATCGGTCGGCGATCTTCTACGCCGACGATGACCAGAAGCGCATCGCGCAGGCCTACATCGCCAACTGGATCAGGCGCACGTGTTTCGCACGGCCGATCGTCACCCGCGTCGATCCGCTCAAGGGATTTTATGCGGCCGAGGGCTATCACCAGGACTATTTGATTCACAATCCGACCCAGCCCTATATCGCGATGTACGATCTGCCCAAAGTCGAGAATTTCAAGCGCACATTTCCGGAACTTTATAGCGGACAACCGGTATTGGCGCACAACTAATGGCGGCCGTCGAAGAAATTGCCGGCTTGTGGTTGCATCTTGAGCGCGTGTTCTTTGCGCGCCGCCCTCGATCGCCGCGACAATCGCGCAAGACGCCGATCACGGTGTTTGCCGCCGCCTCCCTGACCGATGTGTTGCAGGATCTGGGCGACGGCTTCACCAAGGACACGTCGATCCCGGTGCGATTTTCGTTTGCCGCCAGTTCGACGCTCGCGCGCCAGATCGAGAATGGTGCGCCCGCCGACATGTTCTTTTCGGCGGACCTCGAGTGGATGGACTACCTGCAGGCGCGGAAACTGATTCAGCCGGCGACCCGGCACGATGCGCTGGGCAATCGACTGGTTCTGATCGCGCCGGTCGGACAGCAAGGTGATGCTGAAGATCGAGCCGCATTTTGCGCTGGCTGCCGACCTTGGGCAAGGGTCGTCTCGCCACCGGCGATCCGGATTCGGTACCGGTGGGCCGCTACGCGCGAGAAGCGTTGACCAATCTAGGCGTCTGGGACGAGGTCGCCGACGCGTTTGGTGCGCGCCGACAGCGTGCGTTCGGCGCTGGCGTTCGTCGATCGCGGCGAAGCGCCGCTCGGCATCGTCTATCTGACCGATGCGCTGATCGACAAAAACGTGCGCGTGGTCGATGAGTTTCCCGCCAATACGCACAAGGCCATCATCTACCCTGTGGCACTGACCCCGATGGCAAAAGAGGATGCGGCCAAATTCTTGAGCTTCATCCGCGGTCCCGCCGGGATCGCATTTCAACGCTACGGCTTCACGGTACTTCACTAGGTTCGCGGTTTCGTGTGACCCAATCCAATGCCTTTCGGCTCACTGTCCCTTTCATCAAGGAACTCGGGGTCGAGTTCATCAGCGCAGCCGACGGCAACGCGGTGGTCGCGCTCAATCTCGAGCCCTGGCATTTGAACAGTTGGTCGGTTGCGCATGGCGGGGTGCTCATGTCATTGCTGGATGTGGCCATGGCGGTCGCGGGAAGATCGCTCGATGCCAAGGCGGGCGGCGGCGTGACGGTCGAGATGAAGACCAGTTTTTTGCAACCCGCGAAGGCGGGGACGCGGCTGACGGCCTCGGCGCGGGCGTTTCACCGCTCCAGTACCATGGCATTTTGCGAGGGCGAAGTGCGAGACTCCGATGATCGACTGATCGCCAAGGCAATGGGCACATTCAAATACCGCAAATCAGGAGGCGCCGATGGCTGACTCATTTCGCCGCATAGTGCTGGCGTCCCGTCCTCATGGCTGGGTGCGCGAGGAGAATTTCCGCCTCGAGGAGGTTCCGCTGCCTGCCTTGAGCGACGGGGAAGTGCGCGTGCGCAATCACTTCCTTTCACTTGATCCATACATGCGCGGACGCATGAACGATGCAAAGTCGTACGCTGCGCCGCAGGCGCTCAACGAGACCATGGGTGGCGGCACGGTGGGCGAGGTGGTTGAATCCCGCGATCGCAATTTCGCCGTGGGCGATACGGTTCGAGGCATGCTGGGCTGGGCCGAATACGGGGTGAGCAATGCTCAAGGACTGGGCAAAGTGGATGCGCGGCAGATTCCGCTCTCGGTCTACCTCGGCGCGCTGGGAATGCCGGGCATGACTGCATGGTATGGACTCAATAAGATCATGGCTCCCAAAGCGGGAGATACCGTGGTCGTCAGCGCCGCCGCGGGCGCCGTCGGCAGCGTGGTAGGCCAACTGGCAAAAATCTCGGGCGCGCGTGCGGTCGGGATCGCGGGCGGGCCCGACAAATGCCGTCACGTCACTGACGATCTTGGCTTCGACGCATGCATCGACTACAAACTGGCCACCGACGCGAAAGCGCTGGCGGCATTGATCGGCACGGCCGCGCCAAAAGGCGTGGATGCGCATTTCGAGAATGTCGGCGGCGATGTGCTCAATGCGGTCATGACCCTGCTCAACCCGTTTGCCCGGGTCGCGATCTGCGGCCTCATCGCCGACTACAACGCCACCCCGGGCCAGATGCTGAAAAGCGCCATCGTGAATCCGGCTATTTTCCTGGTCTCCCGCATCAAGATGGAAGGCTTCATCGTTTCCGACCATCTGAATTTATGGCCCGAGGGGCTGACGGCGCTGGCCGGGTACGTGGCCGCCGGAAAAATCAAATATCGCGAGACCATCGCCGATGGTCTTGCCCAGGCGCCTGCCGCATTCATCGGAATGCTGAAGGGACAAAACTTGGGTAAACAACTGGTCAGGCTTCACTGAAACCTCATGAAACAGCTCATTCTGCATCACTACCCGAACTCGCCGTTCGCCGAGAAAATCCGGTTGATCCTGGGTTTCAAGGGGCTGCATTGGTCCTCGGTGATCATCCCCAACATCATGCCGAAGCCCGACTTGATCGCGTTGACCGGCGGATACCGCAAGACGCCGGTGCTGCAGATCGGCGCGGACATTTACTTCGATACCGCGCTGATCGCCGATGTCATCGATGCGCAGGCTGCCCAGCCCGCCTTGTATCCCGGCGGCATCGCCGGCGCTTCACGAATTCTCGCGCAATGGGCGGACTCCACCCTGTTCTGGACGATGATTCCTTACTCGCTGCAGCCGGCCGGGGTGGCTCACATGTTCAGCGGGCTGCCGCCCGAGGCTCTCAAGGCCTTCAACGACGACCGGATGATCTTTCGAGCGAATATGCCGCGCATGCGGCCGGCGGATGCCGGCGGTGCGTTTGTTCTTTATCTCGATCGCCTTTCCGAAACGTTGGGCAAACAAACCTATTTTTTCGGCGGCGCGGCCAGCATTGCGGATTTTTCGATCTATCACAATCTCTGGTTCGTCATGCGCGCCGGACCGATGGCCAAGATCCTGGAGTCCTATCCGGCGCTCATCGCCTGGCGCGCGCGGATGGAGGCCTTCGGCCACGGCACTTTCGACAAGCTCGACAGCGCCGCGGCCATTGCCATCGCACACGACGCGGTGGCCGACGCCTCGACCGGTCTTGGTGCGGATACCCATGGCATTGCGCTCGGCGAGAGGGTGATCGTGGCGGCGACCGACACGGGAGTCGATCCCATCGAAGGGACGCTGTACTCAACGGCCAGGGATAGGGTTTCGATTGCGCGGGAAGATGTGCGTGCGGGCAAGGTCGTCGTGCATTTCCCCCGGGTCGGTTTCGAAATGCGCCGCGTCAAATAGGGAGCGCGGTGTCGCCAATACTCAAAGTCGCGGTTTACGCGGGCCTCATCGCCGGCACCATCGATATTGGCGCTGCCTGCGCGATCAACCTGATCGGGCCCGGGCCGATACTTCGTTTCATTGCCAGTGGATTGTTGGGCGCGCCGCTGCCTCACGAGAACTGGGTTTATTGCTTAGGTGTGGGGCTGCAATGGGCGATGTCGATGATCATCGCGGCCATATTTGCCGCCGCCGCGGCCGGTGCTCCCGTGCTCCTGCGCCGCTGGATCGCTTCCGGAATCGCCTACGGAATCGGCGTCTACTTCGTCATGACTTTCGTGGTGGTGCCGCTATCGAGGGCCAAAGGGGGGCACGTGACGTTGCGCTCGTTCGCCCTGAATGTCCTGGCCATGATTCTTTTCGGCTTGATCGTGGCGTACATCGCGCAACGCACGATGCGCAAATCAAGACCTTAAGTGCGACGCGCCGGGACGCCAGACCCGAAAGCCTCCGAGGAACGCAAAATCGTTGTTCCCTAACCGAGAATTGCGCGGCAACTTCTTCAATTTTCTGGAATTACCGCCGCCAATGACCACGTAATCGGTTTCAAGGGCCTTGGCGAGTTGCTCGACGACCTCCGCCACCGCGCGGCGCCATTTCTTGGCGCCAAGACGACGCCGGCCGCGATCGCCAACATAGTCTTCATAGCTGCGGCCGCGCTTGTACGGCAAATGAGCCAGTTCCATCGGCGCGACGGTGCCATCGACGATGAGGGCGGAACCCAATCCCGTTCCCAAGCCCAGGAACAGCATGCGTCCGCCTTCATAGCTGCCGATTGCCTGCATGGCGGCATCATTCATGATGAGGGTCGGACGGCCAAAGGCCTTGCGAAAATCGAATCCGACCCAGCCGCGTCCGAGGTTGTAGGGTTCGGTCACGATCTTGCCGTGCACCACCACACCCGGGTAGCCGATCGAAACAGCGTCATATTTGAGATCGCCCACCAGCTTGAGTACCCGCGACACCATTTGGCGCGGCGTCATGGTGGGGCCGGATTCGAATTGACGCATATCGCGATGACCCGACACGCGAGTTTTGACATGACTGCCGCCGACATCGATGACGAGTACGCGCCGCTGAGGCTTTCGCTGCATTCCTTAGAATAGCGCACCCAAGCAGGACTCGACAGTCACGGCATTTGACACAATATGTTTCACCGACGAGTATCGGTGCCTTCCATCTCCCGGAGCTTAATGGTGATGGCAGCAAGGTCACGGGCGAAGTGATCGCGCGCAGCGACAGCCCTAGGTGGGGAATTCGCCATGAATGACGAGTCATTGGAGCAGGTGCAATCCAAGATTGCGTATCTCGAGCGGGCGATGGCCGAACTGAGCGACGTGGTTTTTCGCCAGCATCAGGAAATACAGGTGCTGGAAGCGCGGCTCAAGATCATCAAAGAACGTTTGGAAGGCCCGGCTTCCGAGGAGGTGCGTTCGAGCGCCGAGGAACGGCCGCCTCACTACTGAGATTCGAGGGCCCATGGCATCATGCAAGGATGCCAAACGCAGTTGATCTTTCCGATTGGGTGGATGAATTCGCGCGCACACACCCAGGGCGCACGTTCCTTAAAACCCCTGAGGGCCGGTGCGTCAATTATGCTGCGCTTCGCGAAGCGTCGGGGAGCATCGCCTCGGCCCTGACCCGGCTTGGAGTGGTACCCGGCGATCGCGTCGCGGTCCAGGTCGACAAATCGCCGGAAGCGGTGTTGCTCTACCTTGCATGCCTGCGAATGGGCGCCGTGTTCGTGCCGATCAATGTTGCCAACACCGCGAGCGAAGTGGATTACTTTCTACGCGACTCAGCGGCGCGGGTCGCGATCATCCGGCCGGCGGATCGGCCCGTACTGCAGCCGCTTGCAGAATCGGCGGGCGTGGCCCGGGTCGAGACGCTGGGTGCCGCGGGCGAGGGGTCGTTGCTCGAGTTGGCGGCCCGGTCCGAGCCGGCACTTTTCGTTGCGCCGCGGCTCGCACCCGACGCCATTGCGGCCATCGTGTATACATCAGGAACCACCGGACGCTCAAAGGGCGCCATGCTGACGCGCGCGAATCTCGCCGCGAACGCAGCGGCCCTGGCACATGCGTGGCGTTTTTCAGAGAACGACATGCTGCTGCACACGCTGCCGTTGTTTCACATTCACGGACTGTTTGTCGCCGTCAATACCGTGCTCGCATCCGGATCCGGCATGTTGCTATTGTCCAGATTCGATGCCGAGTTGGTGCTCAAACACCTGCCGGAAGCGAGCGTGTTCATGGGCGTACCAACCCACTACACCCGTCTTCTGCAGCTCGGCGGCCTGAACAAGACGAGCGCCGCGACTGTGCGTTTGTTCGTCTCCGGTTCGGCGCCTTTGCTGGCCGAAACCCATCGAGAATTCCTCGAGCGCACCGGCCATGTGATTCTGGAGCGCTACGGGATGACGGAAACGTTGATCAACACATCGAATCCATACGAGGGTGTGCGCCTGGCGGGTTCGGTCGGGCCGCCGCTTCATGACACGGCGATTCGCGTGGCCGCCGAGGGCGGCATTATCGATCCCCAGGCCGGTGTCATCGGCGAACTACAGATCAAGGGCCCCAGCGTATTTGCGGGCTACTGGCAGGACGAAGCGAAGACGCGCGCTGAATTCACCGCCGATGGCTGGTTCAAGAGCGGCGATGTGGGCTGCATCGATGGCCAGGGATACGTGCACATCGTCGGCCGTGCCAAGGATCTGGTGATCAGCGGCGGCTACAACGTGTATCCGAAGGAGGTGGAAACCGAGCTGGACGCGCTTCCCGGCGTCCTTGAAAGCGCCGTGTTCGGCGTTCCGCATCCGGACTTCGGCGAAGGCGTCACGGCAACGGTGGTGGCCAAGCCCGGCGCGGTTCTGGCGGAGCAGGAGATCATCGAGGCGGTCAAGCTGAAGCTGGCGCGCTACAAAGTGCCAAAGCGCATCATTTTCATGGGGGAGTTGCCGCGAAACGCCATGGGCAAAGTACAGAAAAATGAGTTGCGCCGGTCTTTTGCCACGATCTATTCGGGACAGCCTGTAGGATAATTGCGGCATGCTTCAGGCCGGCATCATGATGGATCGACCCCTGCTGATTTCAGATGTGATCGAGCACGGGGCCGCTCAATTTGGCGAAACCGAGATCGTGTCGCGCGAATCTCACGGAGCCGTCTTTCGATACAGCTACGCGCATTGCAGGGTGCGGGCGATGCGGCTTGCCAATGCGCTGGCCGACTTAGGGTTCACCCCGGGAGACTCGATTGGCTCGGTGGCGCTGAGCAATCATCGGCATCTGGAGGCTTATTACGGCGTGTCCGGCAGCGGCATGATCATTCACACCTGCAATCCACGACTGCACCCGTCGCAGCTGATTTACATCATCAATCACGCTCAAGACCGCGCGTTGCTGTTCGATCCGACCTATGCCCCCTTGATCGACGGCATTGCCGCGCAATGTCCAAACATCAAGCATTGGATTTGCCTGACCGACGCCGGGAATATGCCCCGCTTGACGAACGTGCGGAACGTGCTGTGCTATGAGGAGTTCATCGCCTCGTTCGCGGCACACTTTACCTGGCCGCAGTTCGATGAGCGCACCGCCGCCGCGCTTTGCTACACCTCCGGCACGACGGGAAATCCCAAGGGCGCGCTGTATTCGCATCGATCAATCGTGCTCAACGCTCTGTCGGCCTGTCTTCCGGGGATCGTTTCGTTGTCTCCCAGGGACACGATCATGCCGGTTGTGCCGATGTTCCATATCAATGGTTGGTGCATTCCCTATGCTGCGCCGATTGGAGGGGCGAAGCTGGTTTTGCCCGGCGCGCGCCTGGATGCCGTCAGCCTCTACGAACTATTGGAGAGCGAACAGGTGACGGTGACCGCGGGCGTCCCCACGATCTGGATCGCGCTGATGCGGCATTTGGAGCAGGACAATCTGCCGCTCTCGACTCTCAAGCGCATCCTCGTCGGCGGCTCGGCGATGCCGCAATCGCTGATTGCACGGTTCGACGAACAATTTGGTATCGAAGTCCGGCATGCCTGGGGTATGACCGAGACGGTCGCCATTGCCACGATGAGCGCTCTGAATTCTCAGCAGGCCCTCATGCCGCCTGCCGCAAGGCACTCCCTCATGGCCAAACAAGGCAAGGCGGTATTCGGTGTCGAGATCAAGGTGGTGGATGATGACGGATGCGACTTGCCGCGAGACGGAAAGTCGCAGGGCCAACTCATGGTGCGCGGCCAGTGGACAGTCTCCGGGTACTACCGGTCAGACCAGCCGCTGCTCAAGGAGGGATGGTTTCCCACCGGCGACATCGCGACCATCGATGCGCAAGGCACGATGCAAATCAGGGACCGTGCCAAGGATCTCATCAAGACAGGCGGTGAATGGATCAGCTCGATCGATCTGGAGAATGCTGCGATGGGTCACCCGTGCGTCGCCATGGCCGCGGTCATCGGTGTGAAACATCCTCGTTGGGAGGAGCGGCCTTTGATGTTCATTGTCCGAAAGCCAGACCAGCCGCTCGAGTGCGATGAGATTCTCGCGTTCCTGTCGGAGCGGGTCGCCAAATGGTGGATCCCGGACGCGGTGATCTTCCTGGAGACGCTCCCGGTGGGGGGAACCGGAAAAGTCCAGAAGGCGATGCTGCGCGAGCAGTATGGCAATCACTTCACGTAGCTTCAGTCATGGGCGCTCAAATGCATTTTAAGGATCATTCATGCTCGATCTGATGCTTGCCATTGGCCACCATCTGTTGATCTTCGCAATATTCGGAATTCTATTCGCCGAATTTTGGATTCTGCGGCCCGGATTGAACAGTGCTTCGGCGAGCCGCATAGCATCAATCGATTTGTGGTACGGAATTTTAGCCGGCGCCATCGTGGTCCTGGGTTTTTGCCGTGCCATCTTTGCCGCCAAGGGATGGCCCTACTACTCCCACAATGCATTTTTTTGGGCCAAGCTCGGTTGCTTCGCTGCGATCGGGTTGCTATCCCTGCCGCCCACGTTTGCCTTTATCCGCTGGAGAAAATCGGGCATCGCGCCGAATGATCCGGACATCCGCTCGGTAAAGCGCTATCTTCACGTCGAGTTGTCCCTGTTCGCGTTATTGCCCATATTTGCCGCCGCGATGGCGCGAGGCTACGGGGAATTCTAGAATTCCCTGCCGGACCCGGGGAACCGGGGGGCCGCACGGTAGTTCCAAGCTTGTTTCGTGGTTTTCCGGAGTCCGGGACGATTTCGAGCATTGACTCGCCTGGAATTTCAAGCATTTTGTCAAAAGGATCGTTAATGAATCAGAAAGCTGCCCTGCCGCTCAGCGAGCAGAACGCGAGGTATCAACCGCAGGCTCCGCTCTCGGTCTCGGCGAGTTCGGCCTGGGTCCGGCCGCTGCAGCAAGAAATGGCCCGGGTCATCGTGGGTCAAAAGCATCTTCTCGACAGACTGCTGATTGCGTTGCTGACCAACGGCCATGTGCTGCTGGAGGGCGTGCCCGGCCTGGCCAAAACCCTCGCCTTGAAGACACTGGCCAGCTGCATCGCCCTGCAATTCAAACGGCTGCAATTCACGCCGGACATGTTGCCGGCCGACATCGTCGGCACGATGATCTACAACCCGCAGGACGGGGCGTTTCGCACCAAACACGGACCGATATTCAGCAATCTCATCCTCGCCGACGAGATCAATCGAGCGCCGGCGAAGGTGCAGAGCGCACTGCTGGAAGCGCATGCAGGAGCGCCAGGTCACCATCGGCGACGAGACCTATCCGCTGCCGAATCCTTTCCTGGTGCTGGCGACGCAGAATCCCTTGGAGCAGGAAGGAACCTACCCGCTGCCGGAGGCGCAGATCGATCGCTTCATGATGAAGGTGATCGTCACTTACCCCAATCGTGCCGAAGAGCGGGCCATCCTGGATGCCATGGCGACCACCGAGGCCTTGGTGGTGCCGCGTCAGGTGGTCAGCGCCGAGCAGATCATCGAGGCACGGCACGTGGTGAATGCGCTCTACGTGGACGATAAGATCAGGGACTACATCGTCGATCTGGTGCTCGCGACGCGTCCGCCCGTCGCAGCGTCCTTGAAATTGAATGGCTACATCCAAACCGGCGCGTCGCCGCGCGCAACCATCGCTCTGACCCTGGGCGCGCGCGCCATGGCCTTTCTGAGCGGCCGCAATTTCGTCATTCCGCAGGACGTCAAGATCGATAGCACTCGACGTGCTTCGTCACCGCGTGTCCGTCACCTACGAGGCGGAGGCGGAGAATATCTCCTCGGAAAATGTCATCGAGAAAATTCTCGAACGCACTGCCCGTGCCTTGAAGTATGCCGAGGGAAGCAGCCAAGTCGAGCAAAGCCATCATGAGCGGCATGCGGCAGCTGGAGATCCGCACGCGTCGCATGGTCAACGACAGTCTCGCCGGCTCATACCACTCGGTATTCAAGGGCCGCGGCATGGACTTCGACGAGGTCCGCGAATACACCCCCGGCGATGAAGTGCGAACCATCGATTGGAATGTGACGGCGCGCGCCGGCCAGACTTTCGTCAAGAAGTACACCGAAGAGCGCGAACTCACGATTCTTCTGCTGGTGGACATCAGCGCGTCCGGCAATTTCGGATCCGGCGCATTCAGCAAGCGCGACCTGGCCGCTGAGCTGGCCAGCGTGCTGGCATTCTCCGCCATTCGCAACAGCGATAAAGTCGGGCTGCTGCTCTTCACCGACCGGGTCGAGCGCTACCTGCCGCCGAAGAAAGGGCGGCGCCATGTGTTGCGCGTGGTGCGGGATATTCTGTATCACGATCCGCAGCGTACCGGCACGGACATCGTCAAGGCGCTCGATGTCGCCAACCGGCTGCTGCATCGACGGGCGATCGTATTTCTGATTTCGGACTTCGAGTTGCCGAAGGATGCGGCGGCCACGCGCTCACAATTGTGCCGCGCCATGCGCCGTACGAATCGCCGCCACGATCTCATCGCAGTTCACGTCGAGGACCCGCGCGAACAGGATCTTCCGGATGTCGGAATCGTGGCGCTGGAGGATGCGGAGACCGGGGAAGTGATCGAGATCGATACCGCGAGCGCTGCCATACGCAAACAATTCAAGGAACTATCCCTGGAAAGGAGCCGGCGCCTGGTGAACGACTTCAGGTCTGAGGGCGTGGACACTCTGCAGCTGCTGACCAACTCGCCTTACATGCCTGCGTTGCAGCGATTCTTCAAAACCCGGGAGCGCAGACGGTGATGAGCGCATGTCGTTCGCGCCCGTGGGCGGCACTCGCGCATGGCGTCGCGGGAACCTTGCTTGGCGGTATTTGCGCCGCGGCGGTACCCACCGAGGACATTCGCGATATTCGCGGACCGAAGTTCATCCTGCCGGCCTGGGCCTGGTGGGCGGCCATTGCGGCTGCGCTGCTGTTGGCGTTGTGCGGCTACTGGCTTTGGCGCCGGCAGCACCGCCGCCGCGCCCGGGTTCTGACGCCATTCGAAATTGCCCTCAACGGCCTCGAGGAGATTCGTGCACGGATGCTGCCCGGAAGCGCGCGCGAGTTCTCGACCGAGGTATCCGCTATCGTTCGAACATACATCGAACAGCGATTTGATGTCACCGCCACCCGCCGAACCACCGAGGAGTTTCTTCGCGAACTTCTCGAATCCGCCAATGCATCGCTGGCGCGCCATCGCACGCTGCTCGGTGAGTTTCTCCAGCAATGCGACGTTGTGAAGTTCGCCGCGCAGTCGCTCACCATTCAGAACATGGAATCGCTGCGCCAAAGCGCACGGGCGTTTGTGCTGGCGACGGCCGAGCCCGAGGCAGCGGCCGCGGCAGAAGCCGCATGATTCGCTTTCTGCAGCCTGAGTGGTTTTGGCTGCTGGCATTGCTGCCGCTGTTGCTGTTCTGGCGCGGCAGGCGCGGTCCGGTCGCGGCCATCGAATACTCCGACGTGAGCCTCGCCCGAAGCCTTGCCCGCAGCACTCGCAGCCGGATCGGATTGTGGTTGTTGGTGCTGCCCATTGCCGGCGGCATATTCATGATCGCAGGTCTCGCGCGACCGCAGCGAGACCACAGCCGCACCGAAGTGATCGCCCACGGCATCGATATCGTGCTGGGACTCGATGTCTCCGGCTCCATGCAGGCGCTGGATTTCCAAATCGATCGGCAGCGGGTGAACCGGATCGATGTCGTCAAATCGGTGGTCTCCAAATTCATCGAGGAGCGGCCCGACGATCGCATCGGCATCATCGCCTTTGCCGGCGCCCCGTACTTGGTCAGTCCCATCACCCTCGACCACGATTGGCTGCTGCAGAACCTCGAGCGCGTCAGCGTCGGGGACCGCGATGACGGAACGGCGATCGGCTCGGCGATCGCTGCCAGCGTCAACCGGCTGCGGGCAAGCTCCGCGAAATCAAAGGTCATCATTTTGCTCACCGACGGCGTCAACAACACCGGAAAAATATCGCCGCTCGCCGCCGCCGAAGCAGCCAAGGCGATGGGCGTGAAGATCTATACAATCGGCGTGGGCGTTCGCGGAGAAGCGCCCATTCCTGTCCGCGACGCTGCCGGAAACAGGCGGCTGATCATGTCTAGGGTCGACGTGGATGAAAAGACCCTGCAGGCCATCGCAGGGGAGACGGGCGGAAAATTCTATCGGGCCACCGATACCGATTCGCTGCAGGAGATCTATGAGCAGATCAATCGGTTCGAGAAGTCGGCGCAAACAGTGCAGAAATTCGAGCATGTGGAAGAGCTGTATCCCTGGGCGCTGATTCCGGCATTGGCAATTCTGGGGCTTGGCCTGCTTTTGCAGCACACTCGTCTGCGGAGATTGCCGTGACATTCAGCGAGCCCTGGTGGTTGGCGGCGGGATTTGCCTCTGTCATCCTGGTGGTCTGGATGTGGCAGCGCTACGATGCGCGGCAGCAGGTTGCGCTGGCGCGATTTGTCTCGGCCCACCTGCGGCAGCAGTTGACGCAATCCATTTCCCATGCCGGACGCCGCGCGCAGCGCGGGCTGTTTTTGACGGCCCTCATCTGCCTCTTCGTCGCACTTGCGGGACCGCTGGTGGGTTTTCGCTGGGAGCAAGTCAGCCGCCGCGGAAATGACATTATTTTCGCGATAGACACATCGCGCAGCATGTTGACGCCGGATGTGAAGCCCAATCGCTTGACCAGGGCAAAACTCGCGATCGATGACTTTGCGAAACGCCTGGATGGCGATGCGGTGGGCATCGTGGCGTTCGCGGGCACGGCTTTTTTGGCGTGCCCCATCACGCTCGACTATGCGGCATTTCACGAGACCTTGGAGGCCATCGACACCAACACGATTCCGCGCGGCGGCACGAATATCTCGAGCGCCATTCAAGGCTCACAAGCCGCGCTGCGCCGGCGCCCGGGCAGCGATAAAATACTGATCGTTGTCACGGATGGCGAGGACCTGGAGGGCAATGCCTTGGAAGCGGCCCGCGCAGCCGCGCGGGAAGGTCTGAAGATCTACACCGTGGGAGTGGGCACCGCCGCCGGCGATCTCATTCCTATATCGCCGGAGCTCGGCGGCGGATTTGTCAAGGACGAGACCGGCGCATTCGTCAAATCGCGCTTGGATGAGCCGGGGTTGAAAGCGATCGCCGAGGCCACCGGAGGAATCTACGCCCCCTTGGGAGCGCAAGGGGAAGGTTTGGATCTGATTTTCAATACGGTCTTGGGTTCTATTGCCAAGCACGAACTGGCCTCCCGGCGCCAGAAAATCTATACGCCGCGCTATCAATGGCCGCTGGCGGCCTCCTTTGGAGCTTTACTTGCGAGCCTTTTGGTAGGCACTCGCAAAAGGCGCGGCGCGAGAAGATCGGTGGCTGTCAGTGCCGCCGCCCTATCCTGTCTTGCAGTGCTCATGGTGTTGCCGATTCATGCAACCGGTGCCGGGAGCGGGGACACGCAGGGTGCCGCGGCTGTTGCCGCACCGGCGGCGGGCGACTCAAAGAAGCCGCTGTTGGAGTACAACGCGGGTACCGCCGCCTATCGCGCCGGCCAGTTTCCACAGGCGGCACAGGCATTTCAGCAATCCATCAGCCACTTACCGTCGAACGATGCCTCGCGACTTTCCGTTCAACAAGACGCCTACTACAATCTTGGCAATACCCTGTATCGCGCGGGACAGAAGACCGAGCAGACTTCTGTGCAGGACACGCTGCAAAAGTGGAACGACGCCGTAAAAGCCTACGACACGGCGTTGCAGATGCGCGCAGATGATGCCGATAGCAAGTTCAACCGCGATTTCGTAAAACGCAAGATCGACGCGCTCAAGCAACAGCAAAATCAGAATCAAGACAAAAATCAAAACAAGGACCAGAACAAGGACCAGAATCAGAACAAGGACCAGAATCAGAACAATCAAAACAACCAAAGCAAGGATAAGAACCCAGACAATAGCCAGAATCAAAAGAACAATCAGGATCAGCAGCAGAATCAGGGTAACGGGCAACCCCCCAATCCGCGGCAGAACGCAAAAAACAATGATCCGAAACAGGGACAGGGTCAGCCGCCGCCGCAGGGCCAGCCCCAGCAAGGACAGAGTCAGCCGCCGCCGCAGGGCCAGCCCCGGCAAGGACAGGGTCAGCCGCCCCCGCAAGGCCAACCCCAACAGGGCCAGGGCCAACCGCCACCGCCGGGCAGCGGGCCAAATGGCGAGCAGCCGCCGCAGAGTGCCGGCCAGCCGCCGCCGCAACCCGGCACACAAGGGCCACAGAATGCGGAGGACGCTGCCGGCGCAGCCGACGACCAACGATTACCCGGTCAAATGAGCCGCGAAGAAGCCCGCGAGCTTCTCGACTCGGTCAAGGGGGACGAGCGTCATCCTCTCGGCGCGCCCCTTGCGCAACGCAAGGGCGTTGATCCTCCGGAAACGCCATACAAGAATTGGTGATGGCGAAAAGATTCTTCAGCGGATGGTTAGCGGCGGTGATCGCCGTCCAATTCATCCTCGGCGCGCGAGCGTTGGCCGATGCTCCCTTGGTCTATGCGACCATCGAACCGGCGCAGATCACCCTGGGAGAGACGGCGGTGTACACCATCACCAATCTGGGCGACAGCATCGATACCCTCTCGGCGCCGGCGGTTTCGGGATTGAAGTTTGAAGTCGTGGGCCGCAGACGTCAGATTGAGTTTATCAACGGCACCATGGTGCCGTCCTCACAGATCGTGGTGCGCGTCATCCCGCAAATGGCGGGCATCTTTACGATTCCCGCCCTGACGCCAAGGTCCCAGCCGCTGGTGCTGCAAGTCAACACTCCTGGCAGCAGTGCGAGTTCGCCCAAAGCGGGCCGCGGCCCAGCTCCGTACCGTGCGCCCATTCTCTCGGGAGCAGCGATGCCCAAAGGCATTCGATTGACCGAGGATGGCTCGGCCTTTCTCCGGCTGGAGGTGCCCAAACGGGAACTCTATGTCGGCGAAAACGTTCCGGTCGAAATTCAGCTAGGCATGAGATCCGGATTTGTACTGAGGTTCAGTGTGCCGCACCTCACCGGCGATGACTTTACGCTGAACAATTTCACCACTTCGCCGGATCGCAGTGAGGAAATACTGGACGGCGAGCCTTTTGTCCTAATGACATGGCGCAGTGTGCTCGCGGTGGTCAAGCCCGGCAGCTTCTCGTTCTCCGCGGAGACGCCGCTTATAGTAAAGATTAGGACTCGTCCGCGACGCGAATCCTTATTGGACGATCAATTCGGCGATCCGTTTCTGCAAAATATTTTTGGTGCGTCGGTGCCGAAGGATATCAATGTCATCAGCCCGCCCGCGGAGTTAAAGGTGCTGTCGTTGCCTGCTGAAGGCCGGCCGCCCGATTTCCACGGTGCGATCGGTACGTTCAGTATCGAGACCGATATTTCTCCCGCCACCGCCGATGCAGGCGATCCACTGACCCTGCGCATGCGCGTGACCGGTTCCGGTAACTTTGACCGTGTCGACAGCCCCATGCTGGATCATCTCGACCAGTGGAAGACCTACCCGCCAAAATCGTCATTCATGACCAGCGATCCGACCGGCCGCAAAGGCG
Organism: uncultured Gammaproteobacteria bacterium; assembly: GCA_963831765.1. Lineage (GTDB taxonomy): Bacteria > Pseudomonadota > Gammaproteobacteria > Steroidobacterales > Steroidobacteraceae > Bog-1198. Next base: position 999,653 of record CAWHRH010000003.1, on the reverse strand, counting down.
AGAAGACTTTCGAGCAGCCCCTCATTGCATTAAAACCCGGTGTCCAGACCTTGCCGGCACTGTCCTTCTCTTATTTCGATCCCCTGGCGCACCGCTACGAGACTGTCCACAGCGCGCCCTTGAGGGTGAATATCACGCCATCTTTGGCCGACAGGTCATTGACCGCGCCACTCAAAGCCACTGATGCGGGCTCGGCCGCCACCGACCAGGGCAACAGCGGCCTGCGGCCGGATCACGCCATGGGCGAAACGGTCGCCGACTCCTTGACGCCTCCTTACCTGCAGCCACGGTTCCTGGCGATTCCCTCGTTGCTCGCACTTGCCTTCGCTGGTGGTTGGTTGACTGCGCGGCGGCGCAAAGATCCAACCCGGAAAGCCTCACGGGGCGATCGCGCCGCCCTCAAAGCGGCGAACCGCGTTCTCGCCGGCATGGAGGCGGCGGCCCGCGGCGGCGAGGTCGCTTTGTTTTTCGGTCTCGCACGGTCTGCCATGCAGGAGGCTTTGGCCGCGCGGTGGCAAATGCCGGCCGAGCAAGTGACAACGGCCGAGGTTGCGGATCGAGTGGGCGAGGATGGAGTGGAAATACGTCAACTGTTCGTGCTTGCCGACGAATCGAATTATTCCGGCAACAAACTCGGTAGCATCGATTTTGCGCGTTGGATGCGCATCGTGCGCCGGCAGCTGTTGGCCGGGAGGGCTGCATGAGCCGCAGAGTGCAAGTAGTCGCGCTGATCGCCTCCGCGATGTTGCTCGGCGGACAGATTCGCGCCGAGCCGGCGCAGCCGGGCTATTCCGCTGCCGGTCTTTACAATTTAGCCAACTCTTTCGCGCGTACCGGCAAACCGGGGATGGCCGTTCTCAACTATCAACGCGCCGGGCTGCTCGCGCCCAATGATCCGGACATCGAGGCCAACCTGCGCTTCGTTCGCGAGTCAGTGCACTTGCCGACAAGATCACGCAATAGGTTGGAGCGGGTGGTGACCCTGATGAGTCCTCGGGCCATGGCCTGGCTGGGCGCCCTGGGTGTCCTGATTGCGGGCTTAAGCCTGCTTGCCGGCGAACTTGACTCTCGATTCCGATGGATCCGTCGCATTGCCGTGGCGGCTGGAATCGGGCTGGTCGGGATGACCGTCGGCAACGGCGTGGTTCTCTGGCCGACACTGCATGCCGGCGTCATCATCAGCGGGACGGCTCCGGTTCGTGTGTCGCCCGTCCCCATGGGCGATTCGCTGTTTGTGCTGCCCGAGGCTGAGACTGTCATGATCAAGGCTGAACACGAGGGATTTGTACTCATTGAGACCGGGGCGGGGCGCACCGGCTGGGTATCGAGCGCAAACCTCGCCGCCGTCGTGCCACGACATGAGATCAAGGCGACGGAATGAACGAGAGCGCCGACTTGATTGCGGAAAGCACGCGGCGAATATTTCGCGAGTTGGGTGATCCACGAGTCTTAAGGACGCGCGAAGACGGCGATCGGCTGTGGAGCGCGCTCGAAACAGCCGGGCTCACGCGAACCTGGGTGCCCGAGGCGCTCAACGGATCCGGCGCTTCGGTCAGCGATGGTTTTGATGTCTTGAGAATCGCCGGCGAATTTGCCGTTGGCGTCCCGCTCGGCGAGGCGCTGCTCGCCGGCTGGCTGCTGCAGCAAGGCAATATTCCCGTTCCAAGCGGCATCATGACGATTGCACCGGTGGATTTGAGAGATCATTTCAGCGTCAGCGCTACCGGAATGCTGTCGGGCACGGCGCGAGCGATCCCGTTCGCCCGCAGTGCCTCCGGCATGGCCGTATTGGCAAGACGCGATCAGAGTTCTTGGGTGGGGCTGATCGATCGAAATCTTTGCGCCGTGGATGAGCACGCCAATCTGGCGCAGGACCCACGGGATACGGTATCCGTACGTGACGCCGCCTTGCGCGCCCTGTCGCCAACAAGGATCGACTTTGACGCAATGCTGCTCATGGGAGCAGCCGTGCGCTGCATGCAGATGGCAGGCGCCCTGCAGGGGATTCTTGATCTGTCGGTGGGTTACGCGAACGAGCGCATCGCGTTCGAGAGGCCCATCGGTAAATTTCAGGCCATCCAGCACAGCCTCGCGAGACTCGCGGGCGAGGCGGCTGCGGCGCTGGCGGCCGCGGGCTCCGCCGCGGACGCCATCAGCAGAGCGGCAAGTTTCGGCACGCAGGTGTTCCTGGAAGTCGCAAGCGCGAAGATTCGCGTGGGCGAGGCCGCGGACGCCGGCGCCGCCATTGCTCACCAAGTTCATGGAGCGCTCGGTTTTTCGCAGGAGTATGTGCTGCATCGTTATACGCGGCGATTGTGGGCTTGGCGTGACGACTTTGGCAGCGAGAGCTATTGGGCGGTCAGGCTCGGAGAGCTTGTCGCAAGGAATGGCGCTGACGCGCTGTGGCCCATGCTGGCAGAGTGTTGACGATGGCCGGCATTCAATTCGATCCAATTCGTCTGCCGGCCGCAGCACAATCCTTGAGAAGCGACGTGCGCGCATTCGTATTGGAGGAAATCAAGGCCGGTACCTTCGATCCATATCGCGGCGCGAGCTACCCCGGTCACAGTCCGGAGTTCAGCCGCAAAGTCGGCGCCAAAGGGTGGATCGGCATGACCTGGCCCAAACGCTACGGTGGAGGCGGGCGCAGCTTTCTGGAGCGCTACGTGGTGACAGAGGAATTCCGCATTGCCAACGCGCCGGTCGGCCTGCACTTCACCGCGGATCGGCAAAGCGGCCCCATGCTGCTGAAATATGCCAATGAGCGCATCAAAGCGGACATTCTGCCGCGCATCGTTCGCGGCGAATGTTGTTTTTGCATCGGTATGAGCGAGCCGAATTCAGGTTCGGATCTGTTCGCCGCCAGCACGCGTGCCGACCGCTGCGAAGGCGGATGGCGGGTTCGCGGCACAAAATTGTGGACCACGGGTGCGCACCACGCCGATTATATGATCGGCCTGTTTCGCACCTCGGCGCCGACCCAGGAGAATCGCCGCCACGGCCTCACGCAATTCCTGGTGGACATGACTACGCCGGGCATCACCGTCAATCCCATCGCGAATGCAGCCGGCCAGCACGAATTCAACGAAGTGGTGTTTGATGACATGTTTGTGCCCTTCGAACACGCGCTTGGCGACATCGACATGGCCTGGAAGCAAGCTACCAGCGAACTGGCTTATGAACGCAGCGGCCCGGAACGCTTTCTCGAGACTTCTTACATGCTATTTGAACTGGTCCGGGTCCTGGGGGACGCACCGGATGCGCGGGCCGCCGAAGGAATCGGCCGCTTGGTGGCGCAGTTGCACGCGCTGCGGCGCATGTCGATATCGGTGAACGGCATGCTTCAGGCCGGGAAGGATCCGATGCTGGAGGGATCCATTGTGAAAGACCTGGGCACTTTGTGGCAGCAGAGGCTGCCGCACAAGGCCCGTGATCTTGCGGCATTCATCGACGGCGATACGCATGATCGCACCCGCTTCGATCGTTTGCTGGCGCACGCCACGGTGATCGTGCCGAAGCTCACCATCCAGGGCGGCACCACCGAGGTGCTACGAGGAATCATCGCACGCGGTCTGGGACTGCGATAAGGAGAAGCTGGTGCCGCTGCCGCAATCATATGCAGATCTGAACGTGGAGTTGGCGGGGCATGTGGCCACCATTGAGATCAGGCGGCCACCTCACAATTTCTTCGATGCAATGCTCATCGGCGAGATCGCTTCGGTCCTCGAGGCGCTGGACACGGTGGAGGAGTGCCGCGTCATCGTGCTTGCAGCGCAGGGTAAATCGTTCTGTGCGGGGGCAAATTTCGGCGGCAACGACGCGTCCGCCGACGCCGGCAGACGCGACGCGAGCACGGCGCAGCTTTACCGCGAGGCGGTGCGCTTATTTCGTACCGCCAAGCCCATCGTCGTGGCGGTCCACGGAGCCGCAATCGGCGGGGGCCTGGGACTGGCACTGGTGGGGGATTTTCGGGTGACCTGCGCGGAGGCAACGTTCAGCGCCAACTTTACCAAGCTGGGATTTCATCCCGGCTTTGGACTCACCGTGACCCTGCCGGAACTGGTCGGCCGCAGTACGGCGGAACTGCTGCTGCTCACCAGTCGCCGGATCAAAGGCAGCGAGGCGCACCGTATCGGTCTGGCCAATGTCCTGGCGGCGCAAAGCGAGGTACGCGAGGCCGCGGCTTCGCTGGCAAGGGAGATTGCAGGGTGCGCTCCCCTGGGAGTGGTCGCGACGCGCGCCACGATGCGGCAACACCTGGCTGATCGAATTGCCGCGGCGACTGAAATAGAGTTGGCTCAGCAGAGCCGATTGCGAAACACCGAGGATTTCAACGAGGGCATCCTCGCGAGCAACGAACGACGGGAACCGAGCTTTTGGGGGCGATAGCGACCGATCGGCTCCCAAGGCATTCATAAATCGCAAACATTCATGCGGTATTGTCAGCTGTTAACCACGGGTCGCACCGAGATAAAAAAATGCCTGATTTATCATCACTTAACAATGAAGAGTTAATTCGCCGAATCAGCCGAGATCTGGCCGACGGCTACGATGAGGAATTGGAGATGGAGATCGAGGATCGCCACCCGCTGCCCGGCATGCCGGAAGGGGCCAACGGCGACGCCGAGAGGGCCTACCGGCAGCACTACTTCAGCGACCTGTTCCGGCTGCAGGCGGAATTGGTCAAGCTGCAAGACTGGGTGGTCGATCAAAAGCAAAAAGTGGTGATCCTATTCGAGGGGCGCGATGCCGCGGGTAAGGGCGGTGCCATCAAGCGCATCACGCAACGGCTCAATCCGCGCACGGCCAGAGTGGTCGCGCTGCCGGCACCCAACGATCGGGAGCGCACCCAGTGGTACTTTCAGCGCTATGTTCCGCATCTGCCAGCGGGCGGCGAAATCGTTCTGTTCGACCGCAGCTGGTACAACCGCGCCGGGGTCGAGCGCGTCATGGGCTTCTGCACCCCTGACGAGTATGAGGAGTTCTATCGGTCCGTGCCCGAATTCGAGCGCATGCTCGTGCGCTCCGGGATTCATCTATTGAAATATTGGTTCTCCATCACCGACGAGGAACAGTACCTGAGGTTTCTCGGCCGCATTCACGATCCCTTGAAGCAGTGGAAGCTCAGTCCCATGGATCTTGAATCCCGGCGCCGATGGGAGGAATACACCAAGGCTAAAGAGGTCATGCTCGAGCGAACGCACATACCCGAGGCTCGATGGTGGGTGGTGCACGCGGTCGATAAGAAGCGCGCGCGGTTGAATTGCATCGATCATCTGCTCAAGCAGTTTGCCTACAATGAAATTGTCAAGGCGCCGATTGTGTTGCCGGAGCGCGAACGTCACGAGCACTATTCCCGGCAGGCAGTACCCGCCGATATGCTGGTGCCGGAAGTCTACTGAGCAGCCCTTGCGCTAAGTTGCGCTCAATTTTCGATCGGCGCCTCGAGCAAGCAGCCGAATTCTCTTGCGAAGTCCACCGATACGCGCGCATGTACTTTGCCTTGGCGGTCGAAGAAACGCTGTTGGCCACTGAGGGCGAACACGCCCTCGTGCCAGATATTGGGATGGATGTAGAGTCCTTGACGGCCGTCGCAGCGAAAGCATACGAAGCGCTGCGGCGTCACGTCATCTCCAGGCAGAGCCAGCGGCACGTAAAAAGGACGGCGCTGCAGCGGAAAGAACAACTGCCCGCCGTCGGGATGATAGTTGGCATGCCACATCAGCATCCGACGCGGAGGTTCCGCGTGATCGGTGCGCGCGAACTCCGGGGGCCGACCGTACGCGAGAATGTAGTTTCCGTCGACTGCGTCGTTTCGGCCATACAGGACATCGCCGCGCCACTCGCTGACGAATACTCCTTCGGTCGTGCCTCCTTGATCGCCGGTGTCGGGATCGATGGGCCGCGTCCCCTGGGCGGGCCAGCGCACAATCTCGACACGACATTCGTGGGGGTCGTCTATCAAACAGCCATAGCCCCTCAAGGCCTCCGGGGTCGCGTCGATGACGGGCAGCATCACCCGCTCGAGTCCCGCGGGCAAATCGGGATTCAGATAGTCGATCGCGTGCATCAGGGATTGCGGTGCTGCTCGAGCCGCCGGATCAAGGACAGCGCCGCGGCCGGATTGCGCACCTTGTGGCCGCTGATCACGTAGAGGTAGACATCGCGCGGCTTACCGTAAGCGAGTCGCGGCTCGACGTACTTCAGGTCTTCGGGCGCCGCACCCGATGCCCACGCGTGTGCACGCGATGCCCACGAATCGAGGGCTGCGTCGGAATAGCCTGATTCTTCCCTCGCCACCGTTCCCATGATGCGCGCGTAAACAAAGGGCGCGGTGGCATCCGCGATTTGCGGATAAGCGGAATCGCCGGCCATCACGACAGCCACTTGGTGCTCGCGCACCAGCGCGAGAAAATCGGGGGTGCGGAAGCTGTCGTGACGAACCTCGACGACGTGACGCAGCTTGCGGCCATCCGCCTCGCGCGGCAGAAGTTTCAGAAACGCTTCGAAATCCGTAGGTTCGAACGGTTTGGTGGGTTCGAGCTGCCAATTGATGGGGCCGAGCTTGTCCTTGAGTTCCATGACGCCGCTGGCGAAGAAGCGCGCGATGGTGCCCCCGGCCTCCGCGAGTATTTTTCGATTCATGGCGAAGCGTGGCGCCTTGACGGCAAAAACGAATCCGGCCGGTGCTTCGTCGCGCCATTTGGTGAAAGTCGCGGGCTTCTGCGAACCGTAATAGGTGCCGTTGATTTCGATCGAAGTGAGCTGCCGGCTGGCGTACTCGAGCTCGCGCTTCTGTGTGAGTGATTCGGGGTAGAAGGTCCCGCGCCAGGGCTCATAGGTCCAGCCCCCGATGCCGATCCGAATCGCGCCCGCCGCCGGTTTGTCCGTCTGCGAACTCATCGTTTCCGCGGAACTTACGCGACCAAGGCGTTCAGGTAGTTGAAACTCAGCGCCACCGCCTCGAGCGGCGGGCGGCTGAACGGCGGCTCTTGTTCCACGTAAAATTGGCGCACATTCGCCGCATACGCCTTGGCCAGCAGCACCTTCCAATTGATGGTGCCTTGGCCCACTTCGGTGGGGTCTTGGCGCAATTCAAAATTGGCAACCGTGCTTGCCTTGATGTCCTTCACATGCATGGCCGTGAACCTGCCGGGGTATTTGGCCAAGAGGGCAACCGGGTCAATACCGGCCGCGGCCACCCATCCTGCGTCCATTTCGAAACTCACCAGTGCCGGATCGGTATTTTTGAGCAAAATGGCCATTCCGGTGCTGTCGCCCACGGGAGCAAATTCAAAGTTGTGATTGTGGTATGCAAAGCGCAGGCCATACTGTTTGAGCGCCGCACCTTTGCCGTTGAGATACTCGGCATTCCACTTCCAATCATCGACCGTCATTGCCGTCCTGATACGCGTCAACATCTTGCCGAAGTCTTCGCCCGGCAGGGGTTCAAGCGAGAATCGGTCCGGAACGTAGATCGAGGGGCAAACAATGGTACCGATTCCGATGGCATGCGCGCTTTGCGCGAGAGTCCCAAGATCATCGCTGAGGCTTTGGCCACCCCTTGGGGCGCGAGGCGGAACATGGGAGGAGGGGCAGTGCAGCTGCGCACGCTCCAGAGCTTGCCGCCATGCGGTGGGGCTGCGGTCCATAAGACCCGCCATCTCGACGGTTTTATAGCCGGTTTTGGCAATGGTGCTCAGTGTCCCATCGAAGTCCTTGTTGAGATCCGCGCCCACGGTGTAAAGCTGCAGTCCCAAGGGAAGGCCGGTTCGACGGAAGAAGGGTTCTGTCGTCGTCGCGCAGCCAACCGCACCCACGACTATGCAGCTGCCTCCCGCGATCAATAAATCTCTGCGCGACCATGTAAGCATCGTTCCTCCAACTCGCGTGAGTGTGTTGCCCTGTCTAGTGTAGGGCAAGTCCAGGGGCGACGGGGTCCCGAGTTGCTGCGCTTGCAAATCCGATGTCGCCCGGGGGAAGATCCCGGCGCACAGGAGACTTCCACGAGACACGCCATCGCCATGCTGACCCTGGTGCCGGTCCTATCGATGCCATCCATTGGATTCTGCTTTGCCGGGGGCCAGGGAGCGGAGGGAGCGGAGGGAGCGGAGGGGGCGAAGGGGAAATAACGGCCGAGTTGCGCAACGCCTCCGAACCGGCAAAGGCTGCCTACTACTCAGGCATGAAGTCGGTCCCGGGCTCATCGACGCGGTGCCGATCCGCATATCCGCAGTTGCGCGGCTCGCGGCGCAGTGCGAGGATGCGTCGCCGTCACAATTGGGGAGCCGCTAATAAAATGAATTCACGTACCGGATTGCTTTGCGCCTGCATCGCCATATTAGCCGGCGCTTCGACGGTGAGTGTGGCGCAAACCGCCGACCCGGCGCCGCCCATTGTCTTGAAGGCGGATCACTTATTCGATGCGGTCTCTGGAAAAATTAGCGCGCCTGGCATCGTGTTGATATCGAATCACAAGATTCAGGCCGTGGGGAGCGACGTGAAGATTCCCGCGAACGCGAAGGTCGTCGATTTGGGCGATGCCACGTTGCTGCCCGGTTTCATCGATGCCCACGTGCATCTGAGCTCCGAGGCCAGCAAGAGTTACTACGAGGATTTTTTTCAGGGGATCATGCGCTTCCCGGCTGAACAGGCACTGTGGGGCGCGAAATATGCGAAGGCGACCTTGGAGGCCGGCGTTACCACCGTGCGCGACCTGGGCTCGAGCGATTACATTTCATTGGGATTGCGCAATGCCATCAACGACGGCGTGATTCCCGGACCGCGCATGCTCATCGTCAACAATGCCGTAGGTTCCACCGGCGGCCATGCGGATCAAGATCCCTATCCGCCGCAGCGCATCGCCCTCGCAGGTCCCATGCTGGGTGTGTGCAACGGGCCGGATGAATGCCGCGCGGCGGTGCGTTATCAAATGAAATTCGGCGCGGACGTGATCAAGTTCATGCCCTCGGGCGGCGTACTGTCGCTGTCCGATCCGGTGGATGTGCCGGAACTGACGCAGGAGGAAATGAACGCCATCGTATCCGAGGCGCACGCCTGGAAGCGCAAGGTGGCGGCGCATTGCCACGGCGATAAGGCCGCAAAGATGGCTATCGCCGCCGGCGTCGACTCAATCGAGCATGGCAGTTTTCTGCAGGATGACACGCTGGCCGAAATGAAGAAGAAGCATGTTTATCTTGTGCCGACGCTGTTTGCCACCGTCTGGGTGCGCAAGAACGCGGACACCTTTCCGCCTGCGATCAAGGAAAAGGCGTTGGCTGCCTCAGCCGCCGCGCAAACCATGTTTCAACATGCGGTGAAAATCGGCGTGCCGATTGCCATGGGCACCGACGCCGGCGTCGAACCGCATGGGATGAACGCGCAGGAATTCGTGTTGATGGCGAAGAACGGCATGCCGGCGGCGAAAGCGCTGATGGCAGGCACCGCCAGCGGCGCGGATCTGCTGGGCCTCGCCGACAAAATCGGCACCTTGCAGGCGGGCAAGGCCGCCGACATCGTGGCCGTGCCCGGCAATCCTGTGAGCGACATCAGTGCGACCGAGAAAGTGTTCTTCGTGATGAAGGACGGAACGATTTATCGCAACGGCGCACAGTAATCCCATGCGATTACCGGCTCAGCGGGCGCGGCGAACGATACGCTGGAACGGGGCGCACGCGTAATAAAGCTGCACCGCCACGATGAAACCGATGCTCCAATAGGTATTGAAGAAGCACAGCGCAGCGCCAAATGCATAAAGCAGCTGGGCGATGGCGACGCGGCCGTAGATCGCCCGATTGATCTGCTTGGGCGCATCGTCCTTGACCAACTTGCGCCGCACCGCATAGGTCCAGCTCACGGCCACTTCGATGCCGAGCGCGAGAATATTGACCCAATAGATCAACAGCGCCGTTCGATAGGTGATGAACTCGGCCAGCAACGCCGTGGAGAATGGCACCATTCCGATGGTCGCCAGGAAGAGTATATGGATCCAGGTGAAATCGCGATCACCGCGCGCCAGTTGATCGAGCTGGGTCTGCTGCCCCACCCAAAAGATGCCGAGCGTGAGGAAGCTCATCAGATAGGTCACGAAGCGGGGCGCGAGCGCAACGACCGCCATCCAAAGATCATGCTCGCTCGCCACCGAGTGCATGTTGGGCACGCGGATATCGAGGAACAGGACGGTCATGGCAAAGGCAAAGACGCCGTCGCTCAGCGCAGCGAGGCGATCGAGTCCGTGAGCGGCGAGACGGTTATAGAGTGAGAGCACGATACCCTCCCGAAATAGTGACGTATATTCGCCCGCGCGACCGCCGGCTTACTTATGTGCGCGCGAGTACGATCAGCGCCAGTCCGGCCAGAAAGCTCCCGAACATGGCGGCGAGCAATGTTGAGGTCCCGGGGGGCGCCGTGCGAAATTCCTTCCAAATAAATACCCCCCAAAATGCCGCAACCATCGTGGCGCCCTGGCCGAGTCCGTAGGAAATCACGAACCCGGCACGCCCCGAGGCGATGAGGTTGAGGGACATGCCCGTTCCCCAGATCACACCGCCCAAGACGCCGATCACATGCGTCCGGAAGTTCTCCGCGAAGTAGTCGCGAAAGGCGACCGGCGCGCCCGTCACGGGTTTCCTCATCGCGATGACATTCCAGACGAAGCTGCTCAGCAGGATACCGACGGCGAACACGAAGACCGCTGCATAGGAGCCCATCTTGCCGCTCTCCGCATGGGCGGGATCCGCATACATCGACGCTGCGACGAAGCGATAGAACATGCCCATGAAAACGCCGCAAGTCACCGCGAGCAGCAGGCCCTTATTACTGCCCTTGGTGCCGGCGGCGGCGGACCCGCCGGCCAAACGGCGGTATGCCAGGGCATCCAGAATGATCGCGATGACAACCAGCGATACGCCCACGGCAAGCAGTGCAACGTTGCCAACGGGAGATGCGAGATAGTTCGTGATCACGCCGATGATCAGCGCGAGTCCGATCCCCACCGGAAAAGCAACCGCCATGCCCGCAATCTCGATCGCGGCGACGAGAAGAATGTTCGCGAGATTGAAAATCGCGCCGCCGAGCAGCGCCGAGGCGATGGAGGCGGCCGATGCCTGCGATAGGTCGGGCAAGAATCCACGACCCTCTGGGCCGCTGCTGCCCAGCGTGAGCCCCAGGGCGAGCGTGATCAACAACACTCCAAGGGTGTAATCCCAGTAAAAGAGTTCAAAGCGCCAGGCGGGAGGCGCGAGCTTCCGGGTCGTTGCCCATGATCCCCAACAGAGCATGGTAATCACACAAAAAACAACGGCCAAAGAATAGCTATGAACGATGAACATGATGTATCCCTATCGACGTTTCCACGTGGACTGATGCTGTGCGATCCTAACTCCGCGACTGCGACGGTCTACTCCGGCGCAGTTCCCATTCCGTCTCGAAGTCGGCACGCCGCGCGAAAGACTTCTGAGTTCCGATTCGCATCGTCGACAGCGCGGCGTACAGATTCGCTCGCGCCAGGGCTTCCTGCTCGGCCATGCCTTCCGCAAGAAATACGGCGAGACTGCCGATGAACGCATCCCCCGCGCCCGAGGTGTCGACCGATGCGACCGAAAACGGCGGAATGTGCAGGTGGCCGGCGGCATCGGCCACCAAAGAACCTCGCTTCCCCAAGGTGATGACGACCCGCCGAAATCCCTGGTCGAGCAAGTTGGCCGCGCAGGCGGCCGCATCCGCTTCCGAGCGCACCGGCTGTCCCGTGAGTTGCTCGGCTTCGGTCTCATTCGGTATGAACAGGTCCGCGCCCAGCAGCTGCGCAAGCTGCGCCGGGAGCGCCGGCGCCGGGTTGACGATGCAGCGGATTTGATGGGCGCGCGCAAAACGGACGGCGTGATAGACCGTTTCAAGCGGAATCTCGAACTGAAGGATGATGGCATCGACGCGCCGCAGGTCAGGCGCCGCCGCGTCGATGTCTGCCGCCGTCAAAAGGTCATTGGCGCCCTTGACGACGATGATGCGATTCTGGCCGTTGGGTTCGACCAGAATGGGTGCCGCGCCGGTCGGCGCGCCCTGAACGATCCGGACATGGGTGGTGTCGATACCGAAGGAGGCAAAATTGTCGATCGTTGCCTGCCCAAACAAGTCGCCGCCGACTTTGGCCACCATCAACACTTCCGCTCCGCAGAGGCGCGCGGCGACCGCCTGATTGGCGCCCTTGCCGCCGAAACCCATTTCAAAATTCTTGCCGAACACCGTCTCGCCGGGGCGCGGAAACACGTCCACGAAGGTCGTGAGGTCGGTATTGGCGCTGCCGATCACGGCAATGCGGGGTGAGCTAGGCATGCCGGTTGCTCCAAGCGGTGCTCACGCACCCGCCGCGGTCAACAATTCCTTGAACAGACCGGAGGCGCCAATCCGGAAATTCTGCGCCGAAGCGCTACCGGCACCCAATTTGCTTTCAAAGAGCGATACATAAACCATCGCATCGTCAATCTTGCGGATGCCGCCGGATGCCTTGAACCCAATCGAGCGGGCACGCCGGGCGGCCGCAATGACCTCGATCAAGATGCCCGCCGCTTCGGGTGTGGCAGCGGGCTGCGTCTTGCCGGTGGACGTTTTGAGAAAGTGCGCTCCACCATCGATGGCAATTTCCGCCGCACGGCGAATGTTGCTTGCATTTTGCAACTGACCGGTTTCCAGGATCACCTTCAATAACACACGTTCTCCACACGCCTCGCGGCAGCCGCGAACCAGGCTCAAGCCCGCGTTTGAATCTCCGGCAAGCAGTGCACGGTAAGGGAACACGACATCCACTTCGGAGGCACCCGCCGCGACTGCCGCAGCGGTCTCCGCCGCCGCAGCGTCAGGGGCGGCTTCACCGCTCGGGAAATTTGCGACCGCGCACACGGGAATGCCGCTGCCGTCGAGCGCTTCCAATGCGGCTGGAATCCATCGTGCGAAGATGCAAACGGCTGCGGGTTTCAGCGGAGTAGAGCAGGCGAGCCGCGACAATGCATGCGTTGAGGTCGCATCGTCGGACACGTTCAGGCTGGTCAAATCAGTCAGTGCGATCAGCCGCCTGGCCTGCTCCGCCCGCGGTGACGTGCCGCTCAGGGCGCCAGGCATATCTGGTAATGCCTGCACAAGAAACCGTAGCTCACAGGCTGGGTGGCGCTGAGCGCGTTCCAGCCCTTGCGTCTGAAACCCTCCACAAATGCCGTCACGCGCTTGTCGTAGCCGGCAAGCAGCCTTTGCTTGGTGGGTTCGTCCAGGAAGGAGTAGTAAAGCGAGTTGCGGCCAAGCTTCACAATTTCTTCCCACGACAGGTTGAACTCCTTCACCGCAACGAAAAATTCATCGCTCATGTTCGAGTCCCACATGCCGCGGTCATCGGTCGACAACGCGACCGGGATGCCGACGCGCAGATATTCGGGAAAAGGATGTTGGGAGTAGTTGCTCACATACTCGAGCAATAGATTGCTGATGAGATTGATTTCGACCAGGTAAGGTCCATTGCGCATCAGGACCATGGTCTGCGGGTCCGTTATGAGGTTGACGCCGTGACCGATGCGCTGCGCACCCAGCAGCAGCGTATCGCGCACATGATAGTTCGGCTCGTCCACTTCGCCGGCGTGGATGGACAGATTGATGTCAGGATATTTGTGGCGCAGCTCGCGCAGCACCGGCAGGAAGCGCAGCGGATAACCCTTGTCGTTATCCTCCCGGCCCACCATGTTGATGCCGACGTACAGGTCGCGGTAACGATCGGTGATCGCGTAGAGATCGCGCAGCCGCTGCTCGGCGTCGGGCAGGTATCGCAGCAGCGCGTTCTGAAAGCGCACCTCCACGCCGGTGGCCTTGGCGCGAGGCGACGCCAGACACTGCCGGTAGATGCCCACCGCATCGTCGATGCTGTAGGGCGAGCCGTCGGCCTGGACCGCGCCCTGCACCCCCTGTTGGGTCTCCAGGTACACCACGCCCTCCCGCCCGAAGGCCTCCATATTGCGCAACAGGATGTCGCAGATCAGATGGGGATTTTGCAGCAGGTCGTTGATGCGGTCCCAGATGGCTTCGAAGAACTCGTTGCGCCCTTCGTAGCTCTGATCGAGCCGCATGCTGTCGAGCCAGGCTTGCTTTTCGCGCGCATCCAGATCCTGCAACCGCTTGAACTCGGACTTGCCGCAGCTGTCGAGCGATTCAAATGTGCCGGCTTGAATGTTCTTGAAGAGCAGCAGTGCCTTGGAGGGTCCGAATTCATTGTGCCCATACGGTGCGCAATTCTCGATGCGCACGCGTGTGTAGTAGATGTAGCCGCGCTGTTCCTGCAGCAACGCGGCCTCCCAGAACCATTCCGAGCGCACAGCGCCCGGCAAATGATTGTGCAGGTCTGCACCTTTGGGCATGGCGTATAGAAACCGATAGAGCTGCGCCGGAGTGGCGCTGGCCTTGACCTCCTCGAACCAGCGCTCGGCCGCCCAACCCGGTTGCAGTCCGCCCAGATAGAGGCACAGCGCCAAGGCCGCGAAAGGCTGCACCGCAAATCTCATGTGCCGGTATCGCGCGAGCGTTCGAATGGTCATGTGGGTACCCACGCGCGTTGTCAGCGTTCTTGGCGCCTCGCGCTTCGGACCATTACAGCACGTTCGCCCGGCGATTTGAAATCAGCTTGTTTGCGGAACAGATGTCACGTAAAAGTAGAAAAAAAAGGATGGCTCATGCTCGATCGCTTCTTTGGTCTCGCAACTCATGGCACAACCGTTCGCACCGAACTGCTTGCCGGTGTCACGACATTTTTGACCATGGCTTATATCGTCGTCGTCAACCCCGTGATACTGGGCGCAGCCGGCATACCCATGGCCGGGGTTGCTGCCGCGACCTGTTTTGCCGCCGCATTCGGCAGCATTCTCATGGGACTGGCGTCCAACTATCCACTCGCGCTCGCGCCCGGAATGGGACTCAATGCGTACTTCACCTTCACCGTGGTCAAGAGCATGGGCGTGCCCTGGCAGACCGCGCTCGGTTGCGTGTTTCTGTCGGGTGCTGCTTTTCTCATCCTGACCCTTTTCGGCGTTCGCCAGCTGATCATGAATGCGGTACCGCGTTCTCTATTCGCGGCTGTGGCCGGCGGAGTGGGCTTGTTCATCGCATTCATTGGGCTGGCCGATGCCGGCGTCATCGTCGCCAAACCCGGCACCATGGTTGGCCTCGGTAATCTCACCGCTTCCACCCCGGCACTGTCGCTGCTGGGGTTGTTGGTGATCGCCTCGCTGCAGATATGGCGGGTCAAGGGTGCAATGCTGCTCGGCATCCTCGTGACTGCCGCAATCGGCTGGCTCTTGGGCATGTCCCACTTCGCACCCGGAACCTACAGTCTGGCAGATCTGTCGGCTGCCGCATTCAAGCTTGACGTGCCGGCGGCGCTGAACCTCAAGGGCGGCATCGGCCTGTCGTTGCTGGAGATCATTCTCGTGTTTCTCTTGGTCGATCTGTTCGACAATGTGGGTACGCTGGTGGCCGTCACCAAGAGGGCAGGGCTCACGGCGCCCGACGGTTCGATACCGCGGTTGAAGCGCATTCTGGTCGTGGACTCGCTGGCCATGATGGTGGGGGCCGCTTCCGGAACCAGTCCGGTCACCAGTTACATCGAAAGCGCGGCCGGTGTCGCGGTCGGCGGACGCACCGGTCTCACCAGTGTCGTCGTGGGAATACTGTTCCTGTGCACCTTGTTCTTCGCGCCGCTGGTGCAGGCGATCCCGACCGCCGCGACCGCGCCGGCCCTGATTCTGGTCGGCGGCATGATGATGGGCGCGCTCAAGGAAGTGGATTGGATCGAACCCCTCGAGGCCATCCCGGCGTTCCTCACCGTCATCATGATTCCATTGAGCTACTCGATTGCCAACGGGCTCGCATTCGGCATTATCAGTCACGCGGTACTCAAACTGGTGCGCGGTAAAGCCAGCTGGCGGGACTGGCTGGTATACCTTCTATCGGCCCTTTTCATCGCACGCTTCATCTATCTGGCCTGAGTCCGAATCATCGGCTAGAACTTACCCGTGAGCATCAAGTCATAGCTGCGCGGCGGGACCCGCTGTATGAAGTCATTCCCGTAAAAGGGTATATCGTTGATGAGATTGTGCTGGCTGGTCAGGTTATAGATCGTGAAGTGCACCGTATAATTCTGATAGGTGTAAAACGCGCCGGCATTCAAGGTGTACTGCCACGGTATCTTGGGCGACTGGTAGTAGCCGCCGCTGGCCGTGAAGGATGCAATCTGGGATGGCGCAATGCCAGGGTAACCACTTTCGATTGCCGCCAAGTCAAGATAACCGGATTGGGTGGTTTCGATGGGTCCTGTGACCTGAATGTTCGCCTGACCGCCGAAGCCGGATTCGTGTTTGTAGTTCGCGAGCACGTTGAACAGGTGTTGCGGCACGCCCGGGTCCAGGAACGTCTGGTTCGGCAGGAACGGATTGCCCGTCGACACACCGGCCCCGTCGTTGTTTGTCCCCGGAACCGCTGGAAAGTTGTAGAAAGTCGCCGGCGTATCCAACGTGGTGTGCAAATAGGAGTAGCTCGCCGTGGCGAAAAAATGCGGATTGGGCTGGTAGTTGAGCTCGATCTCGGCACCTCGGATGTGAGCCAAGGAATGCGCCAGTCCACCCACGCCGGTGGTGACGGTGCGCTCCTGCTTGAAAACCGCGCTCGAGATGAAGAGTGACTTGTCCAGCAGGTCGAACTTCACGCCCAGTTCTTCCAACAGGGTGTTCTGCCGCAGCTGCCAGGTCGGATCCTCCCCCCACACGGCGACCGCGCCGTCATTCGCGGTGGGAAGGACGTATTGCGCCTTGTTGTAGGTGACGTACGTGGAGACATGTGAGGACGGGCTATACACCACACTGATATTGCCGTTGTACAGGCCATACCAAGCGGTGGACGCACTTTGCGGCAAAAGTGCCAGCCCCGGAGGCGCACCGTAATCGGGACCCCCGAGCGGGTCGGAATAATTTAGCTGCACCAGATCGCCGCGCAGGCCATAGAGCACACTCCACTGCGGCGAGAACTGCAGCCGATGTTCGAGGAATATCGCGGCGTCCTGCAGATTCGAATCGACGGTGCCGTTCAGGAATCCACTGACGGGATATCCATCCGGGCCTGGCGGGCCCTGAAAGCGACCCGGAAGCCCCCACTGCGAGTGATTGAAAGCGGCGTTGTAAAGGAACGCTCCGGCCGGAGCCTGCAGCTCCGCGGGGAATATCCAGGTATTGGGACTCTGAGACAGATCGTAGATGCTCACCGGTTCGTTCACGAAATTCTGGATATCGTTTACATGAGCGTAGCGGTAGGTAAAGCCGGCATCGATGTCATTGTTGACCGAGCCGGTCGCGAACTTGACCTTGAAGTCAGTCTTGTTCTCGAAGGTATAGCTGCCCTTCGCCGTGTCGGCGTAGTAATCCATCGTCTGATTGTAGCGGTCGAGGTAGTCATAAAAGGTGTTGTTGACGATGCTGAAAGTATCCGAGGCCTTGAAGGTCTGGATGATCTGCCCCTTGGCGTGTAGCGAATGCGCGCCGGTACCCGGAGGCTGGTCGATGTTGATTCTGGGATCGAGCGCAATGGTACCCGTCAGGTCGATCGGCGAGCCGAAACCGGAGATGTACTCGGGCCCCCCTGTGAGATACGTGCCGTTGTCGATGAGTGCCTGATTGACCCGATTGACGCCGTCGTTTTCGCGGTAGGTCGTATCCTCGAACCCACCGGTGAACAGGACGGAGTACTGCGGCGTGAATTCGCTGAGCAGCGACACAAACAGCGACTGCTGATGAAAATACATGTCGTAGTAATAGCTGCCGCTGTCATCAGTCGTGAAGCTCACGCGCCCGGCCACAGTAGATGAGAGCGGACCTCCCACGTCGAAGGACGCGCGCCGCTTTTCCTGAGTGTCGAACTCCACATTGACCTCCGCCGAGAATTTCACCAGCGAGGGCATCTTGGTGGTGACGTCGATCGAACCGCCCACGCCTGCCCCGGCTCCCGCTTGAACACTCGCCGGCCCTTTGACGATATCGATGGATTCGACGCTATTGAAGCTGATTGGCGCGCCGTAACCGTTCAGCGTGAAGCTGTCGCGCATGCCATTGAAGAAAAGGTCGGCGTACTGGCCGCGGATGCGCGGTATATTCGGCTGACCGAACGACGCGTCTGAATAACTGCTCGACGTCAGATAGGAAAATCCACCCGGATTCCGGATGTTGAGGGCGTCGAGTTGGGCTTTGGAGAGCACAGTGTTGTTGCGCGGCGTGTCCATCACGCTCAAGTCCAGTCCGTACGCTGAACCGGACGTCACCGTGGTCGGGAGAATCAGTTCACCGCGCTTGATGCCGTGAACCACGATTTCATCCAGATTGTCGGAGGCGGCTGCCTGGGTGACCGTGGTGCTTGCCGATCCCGTGGTTTGCTGCGCAAGGGCCGCGTGGTGAGCGACGATGATAGAACACGCCACAGTTCCCAAACCACGAGCCCATGAGCGTCGATTCATTGCGTCATCCTTATTTGTTTTGTATCCCAAGTTTATTCTTCTGACCCGAAGGGCGATGTCCTGCGCGTCTTCAGACGCACTCTGCAAGAATCGTGCGCGGAAGCAACGAGACCCGGCATCGAGCTTGCCGCGAACCGTCCACTTCGTGGAAAGAGCATTTTGAAGAGACTGTAACTAACTAAAATGATGGCAAAAGTTCCGCCCCTAAATCGAACCGCGGGTCCGCCCATCGCAGACTTGCCTGATTGCTCAGGTGCGACTCCGTGCACCACTTATGTACACGACGCGCTCCATCTTTGTACATGGCAGCGTGGCGCGCCCGCGACAAGAAATTCATGACTACCGCTCGCCAATGGAATAGTGTTTGGTCATGCGCAAATTATTTTCGGTGATCACACGATCCGCGGTATTCGGAGCGCTGATCTGCGCGTTCCCGATGTGGTGGGCGTCGTCGCCGGCACGCGCCTCGCCGATATCTCCGGCGGCACCGATTCCGGTCAAGGTGGTCGTGGTGACCATGTTCCAAGTCGGCAAGCTGACCGGAGACAAGCCGGGCGAAGCCCGATTCTGGGTCGAGCGGCAGAAATTGGATCGCGTGTTCCCCTTTCCGCTGGGCGAGTATGAGCTGCGCATGAACGACGCGGGCTTGTTGCTGATCTGTACGGGAGGCGGTATCAGCAACTCCAGTACTTCGATCATGGCGCTGGGTCTCGATCAACGCTTCGATTTGACCAAGGCATATTGGCTGATCGCCGGCATCGCCGGGGGCGATCCGCTCGATGTGTCGCTGGGCACCGCGGCCTGGGCGAAGCACGTGGTCGACGGCGATTTGCTATACGAGATCGACGCGCGCGAGATTCCCGCTGACTGGCCTTACGGCATGCTGCCATTGGGCGCCAAAAAGCCCAACGACGTTGCCAACGGTTGGACGGTCGATACGATTCACTATGAACTCAATGCAGCGCTGGTGGATTGGGCCTATGCACTCACCAAGGATCACCCCGTGGCGGACAGTCCCGGCATCGCTCAATTCAGGCAGCAGTTCGCGGGCTATCCAGCCGCGCTCCGTCCGCCGTTCGTGACGATCGGCGATTCACTGTCTTCCAGCAAGTACTGGCATGGCGAACGCATGAATGAGTGGGCCAATGATTGGGTGAAACTGCAGGCGGGGAAGGGTGCCAATTTCATGATGGCCAACATGGAAGATAGCGGCACGCTGACCGCCTTGCGGCGCCTCTCGCGAGCAGGGCGGGTGGACCTAAAACGTGTGCTGGTACTGCGAACGGCGAGCAATTATTCGATGCCCCCGCCCGGGAAAAGTGCGGTGTGGAGCATGACCGCGGAATACCCCGAAGCAGGGATTCCGGCGCTCGAAGCTGCGTACCAGGTTGCGAATCGCGTGGTGCAGGCACTGATGGCAGGCTGGTCACGATACCGCGATGTCATACCCGGCCCCTAATTGGCCGAGTCCGAGCGCTTCGCCGCAATATTGCTGTGCGGCGTCTGCGCGGACATCAATTCCACAAACATTTTGGTGAATCGCGGCAGGTCGAGATCGACCTGAGCATGCACGAGTTGCAGATCGACCGCCGGCCTCAATGGCTCGCTCCAGGTCAGCGTTTCGCCGTACGTGGGACCATGACTCACATCGACATCCATGTAGAGATCCTTTCGCTGGGTAATGATGCTCGGATCGAGCCAGGCGCAGGCGGCGATCTCGTCCCACAAGTAGTACCGCTCCTGCGAATGCTTCGCGATGTATTGGGCAACCGGATTGGGGGACTTGGAAATCGCGGTCAGCATCTCCTCCGTGAACATCGCCTTGATCGATACGTCCACAGTCGTGACGTCGATGCGGGGCCAGTGAGCGCGCAAGGTTATTCGAGCCGCCTCCGGGTCGAACCAGAAATTGAATTCGTGGCGGGGAGTGGTCGAGAATTCCGGATCATCGGTATGCGGATTCAGGCTGCTGCCCATGACCGTCAATCCTTGGGACAATTCGGCGAAGTGCGGATCGAGTGCCACCGCGAGCGCAATGTTGGTCAGAGGCCCGGCAGCATAGATGGTCACTTGATGCGGGTGGGCATGGAGTTGCCGGATGAGAAAGTGCGCCGCGTCTTCGGTGGCGGGTTTGGTATGCGGCTCGCCCTCGACCAGTGGCGGGGTATCCCAGGGACCGAGAGGCGCCGCCGGTCGGGGCGGCTCGACCAGTCCGGCCGGCGCCGCAGGCAACGTGCTCAATTGCTGGCCCCAGGCGCCCAACCACGCGACCTTTCCCACCAGTGGGGTCAGGAGACGCGTCTCCTGCTGCGTGCGAACCAGCGGAAACACGGCTCCGAGCGCAACTGGCACGTCGCTGCGGCCGATCAGTTCCAGCATCCGCAGCGCATGCCGCGCCTCGTCATCGCGCCAGGCATTGCCGGTCACGACCGTGATCCCGAGAACCTCAACCTGCGGCGACTGCAGCAGCGCCATCATGGACATGATGTTCGAGCCTCCCGGCCCGGAGGTGTCCTGATCGATGATGATCAATCGCTTTTGCGCGAGAGCGGATGTCGAGGCTGTCAGGGCGACAAGGATCAGCGGAAAGAGCTTCGTGAGCAGGTATCGCATGGGTAGAGCTCAGGGTTTATCGAAAAAATTCGGCCCGACCGGCTTGTGCTCGAGAATCTCCTCGCGCGTCAGGCCCACCAGCTCGTGCGGGAACACCAGCCATTTGTCGGTGTCAAGAACGTAGTAGTCCGGCACCATCTCGCTTTGATTGCGGGAGGACTTGTAATACACGGTGGCGATGCGAAACTTCTTGGGCCAATTTGCCCGGCATCGCTGCTTGAGCTCCTTGACCACCGCTTCGAGGCTGCGGCCTGAGTCAAACACGTCGTCGACCAGCAACAGCTCATCGTCGGCCGAAATATGCGAGACCAGATAATCCACCGCGTGCACGCGAACCGTTTTGTTTTGCGTATCGATGCCGGTATAAGAAGAGGTGCGGATGGCGATGTGATCGGCATAAATGGAATGGTATTCCAGCACCTCCTGTATCGCGATGCCGATGGGGGCGCCGCCGCGCCACATCGCAGCCAGAAAGGTGGGTCGAAAACCGCTGCTCACGACCAGCCTGGCGAGCTCCATGGAGTCCCGGAGAAGTGAGTCGGCGGAGATGAACAGCTTGTCCATGGCCGGCAATCTTACAGCAGGGAAATTTGCCACGTCGGCGGTTTCCGACAAAAACGGGGCCTAAACCATGCCATCATCGATCGCGAACTTGCGCAGGGCTTTGCAGCGGTGATCGCACGTGCCAGAGTACCAGGCACTGTGCCAGATCCCGGAACAAAAATATCCAGCACCGCGGCCGAAACGAACAGCGCGCACCTGGGCCTCGTGCACCAAATGCGGACAATGACCCACGCGATTTTCGCCTCGCCGGCGGGCAAAACGCTGTGGATCTTGATCAGCGCGATCGTGATTGTCATCGCCGCCACGGCCTATGGGCAAATACTGCTCAACAACTGGAACCGGCCTTTCTACGACGCGCTGTCGCGTCGCGACCTACGGGATTTTCTGTTCCAGCTCGGTGTGTTTTTCTTGATAGCCGGGTTTCTTCTGATCCTCAACGTGGTGCAGAGATGGCTGGCTGAAACCCTGGAGCTCAAGCTCCGTGATGGCCTGGTACACAGTCTGCTGAAGGACTGGCTGCTGCCTCGGCGGGCGTTCTGGTTGACCAACGCGGGGGTCATGGGCGTGAATCCGGATCAACGCATCCACGAGGACGCCAGGAAACTTTGCGAGCTTTCGGCGGATCTTGCCATCGGCGTGCTCCAGGCCTCAGTGTTGTTCGCGACCTTCGCCGGCGTGCTTTGGGGTCTTTCGAGGAGCTTCAGTTTTCGGATCGGCGAGTGGGACTACACGATTCCGGGGTTCATGCTGTGGGCGGCCATTATCTATGCGAGCGCCGGATCTCTCTTGAGCTACTGGGTCGGGCGCGGGCTCATCAACCGGAATGCAGACCGCTATGCGCGTGAGGCCACCCTGCGGTTTTCCCTGGTTCGCTTCAACGAGCACGTCGATGACATTTCACTGGCGCAAGGCGAACGGGACGAGAGACGTCGAATCGAAGGCCATCTGCGCGATGTGCTCGCAGCGACGCGCCGCATCGTGTGGGGACACACCAATCTCACCTGGATCACCGCGGGATTTGGTTGGGTAACGATCGTCGCGCCGATTCTTGTCGCGGCACCCTTGTATTTCACGGGTAAGGTCACGTTTGGCGGAATGATGATGGCGGCAGGCGCATTCACGCAGGCACAATCGTCGCTCCGCTGGTTCATCGATAATTTCAGCGCCATTGCGGACTGGCGCGCGACGTTGCTTCGGGTGGCGGGTTTCCGTCACGCTGTGGCCACCATGGATGAACCTCATGGATTTGCAAGCCGAATCGACTACGCGGAAGGTGAACCGGGCGCCATAATAATCGAAGGTCTCGAAACGGTATCGTCCGCCCACGACGACATGCTCAGGGAGAGGAGCGTGGTAGTAAAGGCGGGGGAACGCGTTGTCATCCTGGGCGCGCCTGGAACAGGCAAAACCCAGCTATTCCGGGCCCTGGCAGGCTTGTGGCCGTGGGGCGCGGGCCGCGTCACGCGCCCGCGAGGCGAGCAGATATTCTACCTGCCACGCGGCACTCCCTACCTGCCTCACGGATCCTTGCGTGAGGTTCTCGCATACCCGCTGAAGGCCGAGAGTTTCAGCACAGCGGCATTCACGCGCGCACTGTTTCGGCTTGGACTTGAACGCCTCGCGCCGCTGCTCGATGAGACTCGCCGATGGGACCGCGAGCTGAGCCAGGATGAGCAGCTCTGCCTGGTATTTGCGCGCATGTTGATACAGATGCCCCCGTGGGTGCTCATCGACGGCACGTTCAGCTCGCTCGATGACGATGTACTCGAGTTGGTCATGGACCTATTTATCACCGAACTCAAGCGAACGGCGGTCATCCATATTGGCGCAGCTGCCGGGGCGAACGATCTATTTGCGACCCATTTGCATCTCGTCAAAGCGACGACACCCGCGTGACGAGATCCTTCTTTTTGTTTTTGATCATTGCGGCATTGCCGGCTTGGGCGGCCGGGGCGGATTTTAGTTTTCACCCGCCGTCGACGGTGGAGGATGCCTCGACGCCGGCGATTATCAGCGATCTGGCGGCACGACTCATTCCCGTTTATCAGGATCTCGATGCAGATCGTTACCTCGCGAATCTGTCTGCTTTGCAAATGGCCATGGGCAATTATGCGGCTGCGGATATATCGCGCCAATCGTTGCGCGAGCGACGTCGAAAAACAGATTTCGGGCGACCGGTCGGCCGCTCGGTGATCTTCGACATGTACGCCCACGCCAAGGCGGTGGAGGCCGAAAATCGATTTACTTTTGCGGAAGTCTTCACGAAAACATTTCGCGAGACGATTTCCCGCCTCGACGATCGGGATGCCCATGCGGTTACGCAATGGCTGGGCGCCTCTCCGAGTGCCTATCGGGAAGCGCTGCAAAAGGCGTTTGATCAGCAGCGAGCCCAGGACAGCATCGATCAGACAGCAGCCGTGGATTTGATCTGGAAGTATGTCTACTTTGATGCCTTTCGCACCTTCGGCTCGCTGGTTATTTTGCTCGATGCCGAGGACGATAGCCGGCGTTACGCGGTCGATGGCGATGTCATGATCAAAACGCCGGACGGGGCGGACATCTCCGCCGTGATCATTCGTCCGAAGAGCTTTAGCAACCCGCTTCCCACTCTGTTGGAGTTCACTGGCGAGGACTCTCCGAACTATGCGAAAGAGAGCGCTGCTCACGGCTACGCAGGCGTGGTTGCCTATGTCCGCGGAAGGCACAAAAGCTCCGAGAGAAGCGCTCCCTATGAACGGGATGGGGACGATGCGCGCGCGGTGATTGATTGGATCGCCAAGCAGCCATGGAGCGACGGCCGCGTCGGCATGTACGGGGAAGGGTATGGCGGCTTTACGGCCTGGGCTGCCGCCAAACGCCTACCGGCCGCGCTCAAGGCCATTGCCACGTCGGCCTCCAATGTACCCGGCATCAGTTCTCCCATGGAGGGCAATATCTTTCGAAACTCCGCCTACCGCTGGTCCTTGTACATGACCGACTCGAAGGCCTTGAACCGGGATGAGTATGATGATGCCGAACGGTGGCGCTCACTGGATGAAAAGTGGTACGTGAGCGGCCGGCGGTACCGGGATCTGGGTCGTGTGTACGGAAAGCACAATCCAATCTTTGTCCGCTGGCTGAATCATCCGAGCTACGATGCATATTGGCAACAGTTGATCCCCAATGGGAAAGAACTCTCGCGCATCGATATCCCGGTACTGACGATGACGGGATATTACGCGGCCAGCGAGCCGGGCGATCTTTACCTCTTCACGCAGCGTCATCGCTACAACCCGCGTGCCGAACAAACTCTGGTTATCGGTCCCTACGATGACGACATGATGCAGCGCGTCCCCGCCATTCTGCACAGTTACCAACTTGACTCGGCGGCGCTGATCGATCTTCGTGAGCTGCGCTACCAATGGTTTGATCATGTTTTCAAGGAAACGGCGCCGCCGGCCCTCTTGAGTAATGGCGTCAACTACGAAGTCATGGGTGCAAACGAGTGGCAGCATGCCGCCTCGATCGAGAGCATGGCGGGCGAATCGCTGCGTTTCTATCTGCAGGGTACCGTGGGCGCGTCGAGCCATCATCTGGCGCTACGCACGAAAACTAATGCAGTGATTTTCCAGCAGACAGTGAGCTTCGTAGATCGACGGGATGCGGCCTGGACTCCATCCACCGATCTCATCAACAGGAGCCTGGCACCCCGTCACGGAGCGATGTTCGTGAGTGACCCGCTGATAAAGCCCATCGAGTTCGCCGGACTGTTCTCCGGCCGGCTCGATTTTACGGTGAACAAGATGGACATGGATCTGAACATCACGCTGTACGAACTGCTTGCCAACGGCGACTACGTTCGTCTATTCAGTCCAAGTTACGAGGTTCGCGCGAGTTACGCGCAAGACCGGGCTCATCGGCATCTTCTCAAGGCGGGAGAACGCCAGGAGTTGACGTTCAAGAGCGAACAGATGACGGCGCGACAATTGCAAAAAGGCAGCCGACTGGTGATGGTGCTCGGCATCAGCAAGCGGCCGGATCGCGAGATCAATTACGGCACGGGCGGCGACGTGGGTGAGGAGTCGGTCGCGGACGGCAAGATTCCGCTCAAGATTAAATGGTATGGCGACAGCTATGTGGAGATCCCGGTACACAAATAGGTCGCGTAAGTTCAAGCCTACCACCCCATCTTCATTCCATAAGGGAAGTAATCAAAGATCGCGTGGATGGCTCGGATAAGGCCGTTCTCGACCTGGAAAGCCTCTGCAACAAGGTTGGTATGCGGCCTGAGGAATGGAGGAGGCAGGTTGAACCTGCCATGCCCGCGGACCTCGGCGGAGGTGTGACGGGCGCCTTCGTCCCACGCAGCGAACCCGACCACCAAGCTCTGCTCAATGTCCACCACGAAGCGACGGTCGCGAGTGCGATTGATGACGAACGTGAAGAACTTTGTGTTGATCTGTTCAGCCACGCCCATCCGGAACAGATTCAGGCCCTGGCTGGCCAAGCTCGATCCGAATGCGGTGGAGTCCACCAGAACAGTATGTGCCCCATTCTCGAGGCGCCGGCACTCAGCAGTCACGGGAATGCTGTCGCCCTCTCCCGAGACAAGAGCGTCGAAGTACGCATTGGCAGCGCCGATCAACTCGCCCCGTGTGGCCCGCCCTGCGGGCTCGATGTACTTGAGCATTGGTGAGGGGCCGGTCATGCCTTCTGGGGTGAACAAGGGCGCGCCCGCGCGGGCGACGATCAGCTCAAGCTCTTTGATGAACCCATCTGCGATTTTCACACGCGCCGTAAGTCCAACCGGCTGTCCGTGCTCCTCGGCCACGGTCATGAATCCCGCCTGACCCGTTCCCGAATCGATGAAGTCCAGAAGGTGCGGCCGCACCCCGGTGGCGGTAGCCCAGATGCCCTCCGTTGGCGGAACTGCTTGGCCGTTTTCCGTACAGCGCGTGTCCCGGGCCAGCGGCAGCCGCGCGGCATCGCGCGCCGGCAATGCCTCGTTCAGTAGCTCTAAAATCTTGCGCAGTTCCTCCCTCGATGCGGGATCGCTCATTTACTGTCTCCTTCCCCAACCGTCGGCACATGCCGACAGGCTCATTGGAATTCGCGCGGTGAAGTGCGATGAAAATGAATTTGGCGATATTCGCTGACAGACGGGCATCAACGACCTGTCCACCATGAGCTAACGGTACATGGTTTCGACATCGGAGCAACGACATGCCGTCCCATTTTATGAATGTTCTGGTTCCGTTCTACTTCCTATTTGTGGTTTGGTGCGTCTTCGCCCCGCCAAACGGGGCGGGCGGTGGCGACTAGGAGTTGTTCTTCCGCGATGCACGCTACTCGTCGGCGCGCCGCCCGCGATGCGCGCGTAACTTGACGGCGAGCCGGGCGCAGGACCCGTGCCAATTCCTCGAGTGCACGCTCCGGATCCGCCGAGCCGCACATGAAGATGTCGATCGCTGCGAAACCCGATTCCGGCCAGGTGTGCACCGAGACGTGCGACTCGGACAGTAGCACCACGCCGGTGACCCCGTCCTCTTCGCCAAAGGCATGGAAGTGATTGCCGAGTACCTGTGCGCCGGCCTGCCGGGCGGCGGCACGCAGCAGGGCCTCGAGAGCCACGGCGTCACGCAGCTGCGGCGCACCGCCATCACGGTGCGCGCACACACGATGGCGTTTCCGGAACCCGGCTTTTTGCGCTCGAGGAGGCGGCTTGGTGGGGCCATCGAGCGGCCACGCAGATCATTGCGCGCCGGACTTGAGCTTTCTGGATTGGTCTTCGCATGTTATTCGTCCTAATAGGCGATTAATACCTTAAATATGCTGTTAATCGCCATATTAGGCGACTAGCGATAAACCATATTAGATGTTAATATTCGCCTAAATAGACGAATAAACGGGCGTCAGTCTCTTAAATCGCCCATATGGACGAGTTATGAAGATCACAACTGAGTTGACGGATAAGGCGGTCCTGCGTGAAATCGGCGAACGTCTGGAGCGTCGTCGGATCGATGCGGTATTGACGCAAGCCGAGCTGGCGGAGGAAGCCGGCATCTCCAAGCGCACGGTGGAGCGGATCGAGGCGGGGCACAGCACTGACTTTGTCATGCTGCTGCGCCTGCTGAGGGTACTGAAACTCCTGGCGCCGCTGGATCAAGTGGTTCCCGATCTGCCGCAAAGCCCCCTGGTGCTCCTCAAGGGCCGAGGTCGTGCGCGCAAGCGCGTGGGACATGCGCGATCACCGGACGGTACCGCGGCACCCAAGCCAGCCCCGCCTTGGAAGTGGGGCGAGTAGCCGGTGGCCACGGTAGCGGAAGTGCGGCTGTGGGGCCGAACGATCGGCGCGGTTTCCCTCGAGGAGGGCGCCCGTATTTCCGCGTTTCAATATGACCCCGCGTTTCTCGCCAGCGGCATTGAACTCTCGCCGATCACCATGCCTCTGTCGCGGCAGATTTATCAGTTTCCATCCCTGGCGCAAGTGTCCTTTCACGGCCTGCCGGGTCTGCTCGCCGATTCTCTGCCGGACAAATTCGGCAACGCACTGATCGATGCATGGCTCGCCACTCAGGGCAGACGGCCCGAGAGCTTCAACGCCATTGAACGGCTTTGCTACATCGGCGTTCGCGGAATGGGTGCGCTCGAGTTCGCACCCGCCAAGGGTCCCCCCTTGAGGCGATCGGCCAAGGTCCATGTGGACGAATTGGTCAAACTTGCCTCCCAGGTGCTGACCCACCGCAGCTCACTGGAAGTGTCATTTGCTCCTGGTCGGCGGCACGAGGGACTGCAGGACATGCTGCGTGTGGGCACGTCCGCGGGCGGTGCGCGGGCCAAGGCCATTGTCGCGTGGAACCGGGAAACGAACGAGGTGCGTTCGGGGCAAGTGAAGGCCCCGGCCGGTTTTGACTACTGGTTGCTCAAGTTCGACGGGGTCAGCGCCAACCGGGACGAAGAGCTCGTGGACCCCAGAGGATACACCGTCATCGAATATGCCTACGCGCTCATGGCCGCCGATGCCGGTATCGACATGTGTGAGTGTCGTCTGTTGGAAGAGAACGGACGGCGCCATTTCATGACGCGGCGGTTTGATCGTCTGAGCGACGGCGGCAAGCTGCATATGCAGTCCCTGGGAGCGTTGGCCCACTTCGATTTCAATTCCGCCGGCGCTTACGCCTATGAGCAAGCTTTCGATGTGATCAAACGTCTGGAGCTTCCCATGCACACGCGCGAAGAACAGTTTCGCCGGATGATCTTCAACGTTGCCGCACGCAACCAAGACGATCATGTGAAGAATATTGCCTTCTTGATGGATAAGGCGGGCGCATGGACGCTTTCACCCGCATTCGATGTGACCTACGCGTATAACCCGAAAGGGCTGTGGACAAGCCGGCACCAAATGACGATCAACGGCAAGAGAGACGACTTCACCGGGGAGGATTTCAACGCGGTTGCGCAAGTCGCGGGACTCAAGCGTGGAAGGCCGGAGACCATCCTCGCCGAAGTGATGGATGCGATCAAAGAATGGCCGCGCTATGCCAAGACAGCCGGTGTGCTCGACTCCCAGCGCGACACGATCGCCCGAACTTTACGATTGAAATTCAACCGCGACGGTATACTGGCGTCGCAACTCAGCCAATAAAGGACGACAGATGAACGCTTCAACGCGAATCTACGCCACCGTTCTCTGCGTCGCGAATATGGCGATGATATGGGCGGCAACCTGCGAGGCAGGCGAAGCTCCGGATATGACGGGCCGGGAACTCTACCGGGAATTTTGCGCGACTTGTCATGGCGTCAGTGGTCACGGCGACGGACCGGTAGCGCTTAGCCTGAAGCGGCGAGTCCCGGACCTTACCCTGATTGCCAAACGCAACGGCGGCCAGTTTCCGGCAGAGACAGTCCGTCAATCGATCGATGGGAGATCCATGCCACGGACACATGGGACGTCCGAGATGCCCGTTTGGGGATGGGAGTTCTATGGATACGAGGGCGAGGACACCACACGTCGCCGGCGCGTCGCGGAATTGATCGATCGGTTGAACGAATACCTATCTTCCATTCAAAGCCATACCAAGCCGAGGCCAATGTAGGCAGATACAGCCGTGCCATCTAGCCGGGCCATGACCAGTTCCTGATCTCCGGCATGTCCTCCCCGTACCGATCTATGTACTGTTTGTGTTCGACCAGCTTGTCCAGTAATTGCTGACGCAGGTAATCACCGCGGCTGCCTATCTGCGGCAGCCGATCGATCACATCGATCACCAGGTGAAATCTGTCCATATCGTTGAGCACGGTCATGTCGAAGGCCGTCGTGATCGTGCCTTCTTCCTTGTAGCCTCGCACATGCAAATTCTCGTGATTATGGCGACGATAGGTCAGCCGGTGTATGAGCCAAGGGTAGCCATGGTAGGCGAAGATGACGTGCTTATCCCGCGTGAACAATGCATCGAAATCATTGTCGCTCAAGCCATGAGGATGCTCGGACTTCGGCTGCAGTTTCATGAGATCAACCACATTGACCACACGCACTTTCAACTGTGGCAGTTCCCGGCGCAGAATCGAAACCGCGCCCAGCGTCTCCAGCGTCGGGACATCACCGGCGCAGACCATGACCACGTCGGGTTCATTGTTTTGATCGTTGCTTGCCCACTGCCATATGCCGATCCCTTCGCTACAGTGCTTGATCGCAGCGTCCATTGACAGCCACTGCGGCGCGGGATGTTTGCCCGCCACGACTACGTTGACGTAGTGGCGGCTGCGCAGACAATGATCCATGACGGACAATAAGCAATTCGCGTCCGGCGGCAGGTACACGCGCACGATTTCCGCTTTCTTGTTCACCACATGATCAATGAAGCCGGGATCCTGGTGCGTGAATCCATTGTGATCCTGGCGCCAAACATGGGAACTCAGGAGGTAGTTAAGGGATGCGATTTTGTGCCGCCAGGGCAGTCCCGCCGTCACCTTCAACCATTTGGCGTGTTGGTTGAACATCGAATCAACGATGTGGATGAACGCCTCATAGCAGTTGAACAGCCCGTGTCTTCCGGTGAGCAAGTACCCCTCGAGCCAGCCCTCGCATTGGTGTTCGCTCAACATCTCCATCACCGGACCGCTGCGCGCCAGAAACTCATCGTCGCTCGTGATATCGGCCAGCCACTGGCGACTGCCCGCCTCGAATACCGCTTCCAACCCGTTTGATACTGTTTCATCCGGGCCGAAGACCCGGAAGTTGCGCGGTGCTGCATTCAACTTCACCACGTCCCGAATGAACCTTCCCAGCACATGGGTATCGCCGATGCCGGCAATCCCCGGTTTGGGCACATCGACGGCATACTGGCTAAAATCAGGCATGCGCAAATCGCGCAGCAGCAGCCCGCCGTTGGCGTTCGGGTTCGCGCCCATGCGGCGTTCGCCGAGCGGCGCCATCGCCGCCAATTCCGGCTTCAGACGGCCGCCTTCATCGAAGAGCTCCGCGGGACGATAGCTGAGCAACCACTCTTGCAGCTGCTTTAAATGTTCCGGATGTTTGGCAGGGTCCGTGAGCGGCACCTGATGCGCTCTGAAGGTGCCCTCGTTGCGTTTTCCATCGACCATTTTCGGGCCGGTCCAACCCTTTGGGGAAATCAACACGATCATGGGCCAGCGCGGACGTTGTTGGGCCAACTGATGCGCATCACCAGCCGATGCGCGCGCTTTCGCCTGAATGCCGCGGATCTCCTCGATGACCGTGTCCAGTGCCGCGGCCATCGCCTGATGCATCGGTATCGGCTCGTGGCCTTCGACGAAGTAGGGGGTCCAACCGTAGCCTTGCAGCAATTGGGTCAGCTCGTCGCGCGAGATGCGCGCCAATATCGTGGGATTGGCAATCTTGTAGCCGTTTAGGTGAAGAATTGGCAGCACGGCGCCATCGCTGGCGGGATTGAGGAATTTATTGGAGTGCCATGAGGTGGCGAGCGGGCCGGTTTCCGCTTCTCCGTCGCCGATGACACAGCCGACGATGAGAGCGGGATTGTCGAATACCGCTCCAAAGGCGTGACTCAACGAATAGCCGAGTTCGCCGCCTTCATGAATCGATCCAGGACACTCGGCCGAGGCATGGCTCGGAATTCCGCCCGGAAATGAAAACTGGGTGAAGAGCCTTTTCAATCCGGCCTCATCTTGGCTGATGTTCGAATACACTTCGCTGTAGGTGCCCTCCAAATACGTGCCACTGACCACTGCCGGGCCGCCATGCCCTGGCCCTGACATGTAGATCATGTCCAGGTCGTATTTCTTGATGACGCGGTTCAAGTGCGTGTAAATGAAATTCTGGCCCGGTGTTGTTCCCCAGTGCCCCAACAACATGCGCTTCACGTGCTCGAGTTTCAGCGGCTGCTTCAATAAGGGGTTATCGCACAAGTAGATCTGGCCGACGGACAGGAAATTGGCGGCGCGCCAGTAGGCGTCGATCTTTTGCGCTGTGTCGGCATCGAGCGCCGCTGAAGTTGTCACTGTATTCATGTTCCCGCTCCGTGTTCGGACATTCTCACCAGCCCGGCAGTCAATTCTGCAATGACGAATTCTTCGTCCGTGTGTATCACCCGCGTTGCGACCCTTGCACTATCGGGTGAAATTCGTGGCGCGTTGCTTCGGTTCAGCGATTCATCGAGTTCGATGCCGAGAAACTGCAGCCCGTCGCAGATGCGCCGGCGCACCGGGGCTGCGTTCTCGCCGATGCCGCCGCTGAACACCAAGGTGTCGAGGCCGCCCAGCGCCGCCGCGAAGGAGCCAATCCATTTTTTCGCTTGATAGCAAAAAATCGCAATCGCATCGGCTGCGCGCGGATCGCCGGCCTCGTGGCCGAGTAGATCGCGGACGTCGGCACTCGTCCCGGAGATTCCGAGAAGACCCGATTCGTGGTTGACCATGGTCTGAAACTGCGCTGCGCTCATGGACTCGTTGAGCGCAAGGTAACTCATGAGACCGGGATCCAGATCACCCGAGCGAGTACCCATCACCAGTCCCGCGGTCGGCGTAAAACCCATGCTGGTATCGACGCATCGGCCGTTCTGGATAGCGGCGAGACTGGCGCCGCTGCCCAGGTGCGCCAGGATGATGCGGCCTTGCGTTGCGGCCGGATCGCCGATGCGGATCAATTCCTGCATGAGAAAGGTGTAGGAGAGCCCGTGAAAGCCGTAACGCTGAACTCCGTTCGCCAAATAGCGGCGCGGGATGGGTAATTGAGTGGCTACCCGGGGCATGGTGCGGTGAAACGCCGTATCGAAGCAAACGACGTGCGGCACATCGGAGTAAACGCTTTGCAGCGCCTCAATGAGTTCAATCTCCCGCGGCAGGTGCTCAGGATCATACGGCGTGATGCGCTGGAGTTCGGCCATGCAGCTCCGGCGTGACACGCTGCGGCGCGGTATGGAGCATGCCATGAACCACCCGATGGCCGACGGCGGCAGGCTTTGCGACGACCGATTGCGTTTTCAACCAATCGACCAATGATTCAGCGGCCGACTGACCTCGCGCGTCACGCGGGTCAATTTGATTCGGGGCTTCTCCGCTTCGACCGACCACGAAGCAAACTTCCGGGGTGCCGATCCGCTCCATTTTCCCATCCAAAACCCGGATCGGCCTTCCGGATGTCTCAAATGCAGCGAAGCGGATGCTCGAGGAACCCGCATTGATGGTCAGAATGATGGGCATAAGACAATCCCCCGCACGGTGGGCCACGCGAGAGGTTGACTATAGGAGCTGATAATTGCAAATGATGAAGTGTGACGGCAGAAACAGCGGGCGCCCCAATGTACTGTCGTCCGGCACGTGCCTCGAAAGCGCGCTCAGGTTCAATGCCTCGGCGATTTTTCTTTGTTCTCGACGTCGAAACTTCCGCAACTCCGCCAGTTACTCATCACGGCAAGCACGCTTTTGGCGTGCATCACACCCGATGAGGATCCGATCATGCAATCATTTGTGCAGAATTCAATCAAGGCGCGCCTTGCGGCCGGAGCGTGCTTGCTCGCAGCGCTGCTCGCGGCTTGCGGCGGTAATGGCGGCTACGGCGGCGGTGGTGGCTATAACGGCGGCGCCACCCCGGCACCGACCGTCTCATTGTCGGTTGCGCCAACCAGCATCGTGCTCGGGCAGAGCGCGACCTTGACCTGGTCCTCGACCAACAGCAGCAGCTGCGCGGCGAGCAGCGCCTGGAGTGGCAATCAAGCGGCATCCGGCACGAGCGTGCAGACACCGACTGCCGTTGGCGCGCTCACCTTCACGCTCACCTGCAGCGGTGCGAGCGCCGGCACGGCCGCGAAATCAGCGAGCTTGACCGTCACCGCGCCGACCGCTTTCGCCATCACGAGCCTGGTCGGCGATACTTTGGGCACCGCGGCGCCCACCACCGATGCGCACCTCGTGAATCCGTGGGGCATCGCCTTCGGACCAACGACGGCGATTTGGGTGGCCAACAACCGCACGGCAACGGCCACGCAATACGACGGCAACGGCAAGGCTCAGCCGGCCGCCGCGCCGCTCGTCGTCAATTTCGCGCCGAGTGCAGCCGGTGCGGCATTCAATCCGACCGGAATCGTCTTCAACGCCTCAGGCGACTTCGTGGTCAGTGCGACGGCGTCGGGCGCGTCGCATTTCATCTTCGCCGGCGAAGGCGGAATGATCGCCGGTTGGTCGCCCGGTGTCGATCGCACGCACGCCATCACAACTTTCACGGCTGCGGACGGCGCGGTGTACAAGGGACTGGCGACTGCGAACAACGGCACCGGCAACTTCCTGTACGCCACCGACTTTCATGGCAACAAGGTGGACGTGTTCGATGCGCATTTCGCCAAGCAGACCACCTCCGCAACGGTGTTCGGCTTCGTGGACCCGACTCTGCCCTCCGGATACGCACCCTTCGGAATACAGGCACTCAACACTGGTGCTGCCGGCGCGACTCAGATCTACGTGACTTACGCGCAGCAGAACGGCACGGACAACCATGATCAGACAAACGGCGCAGGCTTGGGCCTCGTCGATATATTTGACACCAACGGCGCATTCGTCAGCCACCTGGTTACCAATGGGGGTCTGCTGAACGCGCCCTGGGGTGTCGCGCTGGCGCCGGCCGACTTCGGAACCCTGAGCAATGCGGTACTGATAGGCAATTTTGGCGACGGCAAGATCAATGCGTTTGCCACAGGTACGGGTTCCTTTGTCGGCGCAGTCGCCGATTCGCAGGGCGCTGCATTCGCGCAGGCAGGTCTGTGGAGCATTGCGTTTGGCAACGACGCCAATAACCAGCCGCACAACACGCTGTTTTTCTCCGCCGGCGTCAATGACCAGTCGAACGGTGAGTTCGGGCGCATCGATGCGGGTGCGGCACCCATTCTCAACGCCGCCCCGATCGTCACGCTGACCGCGCCCACCGGTACCGTGTCCGGAACGGTCAACGTCACGGCGAGCGCGCGGAGCGACGTCGCCATTGCGAAAGTGGAGTTTTTCGCCGGCGGCATTTCGCTTGGTACCGTGACGATCGCGCCCTACACCGTGGTCTGGGATACGACCACGATTGCAAACGGCACGGTCGCGATCAATGCCAAAGCGACCGATGTCGATGGCAATGTCGGCTTGGCCGCGGCCGATGTCGTGGTGAGCAATGGTGCTGCACCGGCCACTTTGTCGCAGATTCAAGCCGCGGTATTCACGCCAATCTGCTCGGGTTGTCACAGCGGCAGCAATCCGCCGGGCGGTGCGCTGCCGGGCTCGCAGAATCTCACCGCCGGCAACAGCTTCGCCGCACTCGTCGGGGTGGCGAGCCTCGAGCAGCCGGCGCTGCGGCGCGTCAAGGCGGGTGATCCGGACAACAGCTACCTCATCCAGAAGCTCGAGGGTGCGGCCGGCATCAGCGGATCACGAATGCCCTTGGGCGGGCCGTTCCTCGATCAAGCGACGATCGATCAGATCAAGTCGTGGATTTCGAGCGGCGCCCCAAACAACTAACGCGCCTTGCGTTTAGTCGACCACGAAACTCGCCTCTGACTCGCCCCTCATTGCGGCTAATCGCAATGAGGGGCGCGATCAGATGGCGTTGCGATGTTGGTAGTGCGACTGCGGAGCTAGAGATAGAAGTAAGGCTCCAGGACGTTGACTTCGATGATTTTGTGAATCGGCAGCTTGTTGCGGATGGCCGCTCGCCGAATGGCTTCGGGAGAAGGGCCATCGTAAATACAGAACGTACGACGCTTGTCCACGCTGACATAGGACTGCAGCCAGGAGACGTGTTCCTCAAGGTTGCATTCCACCATGGCGAGGCAGGCGCGTACGCCGGAAGCATCGACCGGGATCTGAAAGCCGTCGGGAAACGATCGTTCGACCAAGTATCGTGGCATTGTGAATTCCTTGCATGTGTCGGGCTAACCCATGACTAAAAGGCTAAACCGGCTGCGTAGCCTGCAAATCGGGAGTCATACCCATTTAATCGGGATGACGCCCCAAAGATCGAAGCGGACGGTCGAATTCCGGCGGGCAACTCCACTAAACTAGGCACCAGACGCCGCGGTCTTGGAGCACCCGTTCCCATGCACCTCCTCGAGCGAGAAATCTATCTCGACGCACTGAGTTCAGGATTCTCCGGCCTCGCCCAGGGAAGCGGGTGCATCGCCTTGGTCGCGGGCGAGGCGGGTATCGGCAAGACGGCGCTCATACAGGAATTTACGGCTCGGCGCCGCCAGGCGGCACGAGTCTACTGGGGCGGCTGTGAAGCGCTATTCACGCCACATCCTCTCGCGCCCTTGCACGATATCGCCCGTCAGGCCGGCGGCGGGCTGCCGGCGATCATTGCAGCGGCTACGGATCGCGACCTCATTTTTCGCGCCACCATCGATCATCTGATGCAAGGCCTCAAAACCACCATCGTGGTCTTCGAGGATGTGCATTGGGCGGACGAAGCGACCTTGGACCTCATTAAATTCTTGGGTCGCCGTATGCGGCATCTACCCGTCATGCTGATCATTTCCTATCGCGACGATGAAGTCGGTGTGCATCACCCCTTGCGCTCCGTCATCGGCGACTTGCCGGTTGCCCTCCTGACGCGCCTCTCCTTGCCTTCCTTGAGCGAGAGCGCCGTTCAAACCATGGCGCTGCGTGCGGGTCGGGAGGCCGCGGACTTGTGCAAGGTCACGGGCGGCAATCCCTTCTTCGTAACCGAAGCGCTCGCCGTCGCGGAACATGAAGTGCCTGTAACGGTGCGCGATGCGGTGCTGGCGCGCATTTCACGCCTGTCCGATCCTGCCCGGCGCGTGGCAAACCTGGCGGCGCTCTGCCCCGGGAAGCTTGAACGATGGTTGCTGGACGCAATCATCGCGCCCGCTGCGAGCGACGTGGAGGAATGTCTCGCCGCGGGTATGGTGGCTCGCGACAACGCCATCGCGTTCCGCCACGAGCTGGCGCGACATGCCGTCGAAGAAAGCTTGGGCGTGCTGGTTCGACAGCATCTACACGCGCGTATTCTAGCGGCGTTGCAGGCGCACTCACCGCAAGCTATGCAGACCGCGCGACTGGTCCATCATGCGGATCGGGCCGGCGACGGCGCCGCGGTGCTGCGATTCGCGCCCGCAGCCGCCGATGAGGCACTGAGCTTGGGCGCGCACCGGCAGGTCGCCGCGCACCTGGCCACGGCGTTGGGCCACGCCGCGACGTTGAACGATGATGCCAAGGCGCTGCTGTTGGATCGGCTGTCATACGAGTGCCATCTGACCGGCCAAATCGCCGAGGCGGTCAGCGCCCGGGAGTCCTCCTACGCATTGTGGAAAGCGACCGGCAATCGCTACAAGGAGGGCGACGCCCTGCGTTGGCTGTCGCGCCTCGCGTGGTTCACCATGAACAAAGCCGCGGCCGATCGCTATGCCGCCATGGCGGTCGCCATTCTGGAGCCGCTGACCCCCGGGCGCGAACTCGCGATGGCGTACAGCAATCTCTCACAATTGCATATGCTCGCTGATGAGCCCGAGAAAGCGCTCATCGTCGGCGGCAAGGCGCTTGCGCTCGCCCGCACGCTCAGCGATCCGGAAATCGAGTGCCACGCGCTCAACAATGTCGGCTCGACCAAGCTTGCGGCACTAGACTTGAGCGGACTGGCGGACATGGAACGGAGTCTCGCCCTGGCTCTCGCGGGCGGTTTCCATGAACACGCGGCGCGCGCATACAGCAACATGGCCACCGGCGCCGCCCGCGCGCGGGATTTTGCTCGGGCGAGCCGATACTTTAGTGAGGGTATAGCCTATTGCGAGGAACGCGATCTCTATGTATGGGTGCGTTACATGACGGCGACGCGCGCCGAGACCCTGCTGGCGCAGGGCGAATGGGACGCCGCCGCCGAAGCCGCGAAGCTGATCAGTCAGGACATGAAGATTGCTGCGGTGGCCCGGATTACCGCCCTGGTGGTGCTGGCGCGAGTGCGTTTGCGCCGCGGCGATCCGGGCGTTTCGAAGACCTTGGACGAAGCGGCTGATCTCGCGTTTGCCAGCGGGGAAGCGCAAAGGATTTCGCCGGTCATCGCCGCACGCGCGGAAGCCGCTTGGCTTGCGGGCAGCCTCGCCGATTCTCTGGATGAGATCACTCGTGGGTACGAAATGACCTGCAAAATTTCCGACAGCTGGATGCAAGGGGAGCTTGCGTTTTGGCTGTGGCGCGCCGGTCGCCTCAAAAAGATACCAGGGCAGATCGCCCAACCCTGGGCGCTGCAAATTGCCGGCGATTGGCAGGGCGCGGCGGACGGGTGGGAGGCGATCAATTGCCCTTATGAGCGGGCCCTGGCGCTGGCCGAGTGCAAGAGCGAGAGCGCGGTGCGTACGGCACTACAAATCTTCGAAGCCCTGGGAGCCTCGCCGATGGCCGGCATCACCCGGCGTAAGCTGCGTGAGCGCGGTGTGCGCAACATCCCCCGCGGCAGCCAAGAGCGCACGAAGCAAAATCCGCACCAATTGACGCGGCGGCAATTGCAGGTCCTGGCATTGCTGGCCGAGGGGTGTCGCAATGCCGAGATCGCCGGCCGCCTGTTTGTGACCGAAAAGACCATCGATCACCATGTGTCCGCCGTGCTCGAGAAGCTGCAGGTACGCTCGCGCGGCGAGGCCGCGGCAGTCGCGAATCGGCTGGGGTTGGGCGTCTCGGGAAAGCCGCACCACGCGAGCAAGCATTAGCCCAATTTTTTAGGGATTCGACTGGAAAAATATGGGGATCTCGGCCGATTCGCGCTGCGGGCACGCCATTTATTGTCTCCACTAACGGACGCCCCATGCCTTTAGAGGAGACGGGATGTGAGTGGCAACAGCGTGAACGCCCTGATCAATGGGCAGAACGATCGCGACCTGCTGAACAAGGTCGTGGAGGGCGATCGCGAGGCATTGCGGGAACTGTATTTGATCTATCAGCGGCCGCTGGCGGGTTTTCTGCTGCGATTCACGCGGCGCTGGGATTTGGTGGAGGAGGTCATCAACGACACCTTGTATGTCGTGTGGTGCAAGGCCAGCGAGTTCCGCGGAGACTCGCGGCTGTCGACCTGGATCATGGGGATCGCGTACCGATGCGCTCTCAAGGCACTGCGCCGTCGTGGCCATCAACTGCTTACCGCCGTGCCGATCGAGAACGAAAGCTTGCCGGCACCGAATGAGCTGGATGCGGCTGAGACGGGTGAGTGGGTTGCGCTGGCGATGCAGCAACTTCCCATCGATCAACGGCTGACGTTGGAATTGGCTTACGGGCAGGGCTATTCCTGCGAGGAAATTGCCGAGATCATGGGTTGCCCCTTGAATACCGTAAAGACGCGGATGTTTCACGCACGCGGCAAATTGCGCACGCTCTTGCCGCGACTCGCTGGAACGGCATGCGCCTGACGATTCCTTGAAGAGATTGAACCGAACACATCATTGGCGTCACTCAAGCATGGTCGGACCCTTGCTTAAGCGGGAGCCGACGAACCTCATACACTTGCAAGGAGATTGCGATGACGAAGATTTTGTCGCTGGCGTTGTTGCTGGCACCTGCGGCCTTGTTTGCGCAGCAGGCCGACGACTCAGTGGTGCAGTGGGAGCGGATCGTTGGTGTCATCACCGCGCCGAATGTCGACAACCCGGTCGCCGGCATCAGGGCGGGAGCAGGCCCATGGGCGGTTCGCGACGGCCATGCCCGTGTTGACCTTCTCACGGGTCGCGCCAGCTTCGACGTCGAGGGTCTGGTGTTGGTCGGCGGTAACTCGAGCGGTACCCCAGGACCGGTGACCACGCTCAACGGGACGTTGGTGTGCAATGCCGGCACCGGTAGCCAGGAAATCATCGACACGGCGGAAGTCAAATTGAGTTCCGAGGGCAATGCTCACTTCCGTGGGCAACTCGATGGATTGCCGGCCGCGTGTGCCAGTCCGTTGTTTCTGGTACGCATCGGACCCAGCTTGCCCGCGGCCGCCGGCCGTTGGCTGGGCACCGGTGCGGTTCGCACCTTCGGAGATCGCGACTAAACGGGCTTGGCGCCGGTGTCCGTCAGCACATGTGCGTACCTGACGGGCATCGGCACCTTGAGGCAGACGAGAGCATGACCTAAGATGCTAAAACCGACGAGAATCCTCAGTGGACAGGACGCTTGGTACATCGCGTCGTTCAACCGTTGGCAGGAACATTTGCGAAGACTGGGCGCAGAGCCGCGTCAGGACGGTCTATGGAGTAGGAACGGACATGCCCACTGCGCGAATTTACGACAGGCCCCTCACGCTCGGTACCCGGATCACCCTTCTGATGCTGATCGCGATCGCGGGACTCTTCTATGTGAAGTGGATGCCGTACTACCACAAGGCATTTTTGGCTGCCAGTAACCATTCGATCGGCAAGTCGATTTTGATGGGTACCGCGGCGCAAGCTCCTCCAGCGTCCTGGCACGCGGCAATTGATTATGCGCTGGCATATGGAAAGGCCATTTGGCAGGCAATGGTCCTCGGTCTTTTACTGGGTTCCGCGATCCAGGAGTTTGCACCTCGCGCTTGGATTGCGCGCCAGTTGGGACGCAGCGATGCCCGCAGCGTGACTTTGGGGGGCTTGTTGGCGATGCCCGCCATGATGTGCACCTGTTGTGCCGCCCCCGTGGTGATCGGGCTGCGTCGCGCGAACGCATCGGCGGCCGCGGCGGTCGCTTTCTGGCTGGGCAATACCGTGCTCAATCCCGCGGCATTGGTCTTCATGGGATTCGTGTTGGGGTGGAAATGGGTTGGCCTGCGCCTTGCGCTGGGGATTCCGCTGGTCTTTGGCACCGGATACCTCATCAACCATTTGGCACGGTCCGGGGACATCGCTTTGCTGCGGAAGCAGTTGAGCCAGGCCGTCGCCGAATCCGAATCTCGGATTCCCTCCATCAGTAACTGGCTCAAGCGTTTCGCCACGTTGGCGTTGGGTTTAATTCCGGAGTATCTGATTTTGGTGCTGCTGCTCGGCGCCGCCCGGGCATGGCTGTTCCCGATCGTTGGACCGATGGTCGAACTGCACTGGATCGTGCTGATGGCCGCGGCCGGACTGCTGTTTGTCATCCCGACGGCCGGTGAAGTTCCTATCGTTCAAGCCCTGTTGGCGCTGGGAGTGGGCGCGGGGCCGGCGGCGGCACTGATGATGACGCTGCCTCCCATTAGCCTCCCGTCGCTGGTGATGACGCGAAAAGTGTTCAGTACAAGCCTTTTGGCGGTCGTCTCTGCCGTGGTATTCGTAACCGGAGTGATCGCCGGACTGATCGCGATTTGGCTGCATTTCTAGACGAGGTGTGACCACGATGGTGCAACGCATCCTCGAGCCCGGCGAGATTGAAACGCCGGTGAGTGCAGCCGAGATTCCGTCGGTGGATCGGCTGCTGAATGATGGGGCCTTCGCTGCCGCCATTGCACGTTATTCGCGGACTCCGGTGACAGCGGCACTCCGCGACGCGCTGGCGGCATTGCGCCAACAGGTCGCCCTGGGTGAGTTGCCTCGTGATGCGCTGATGGCGGGGACAATCGCGAAAAGCGTCGAGGCGCGGTTGCAGCGCGACACACGTCCACGGTTGCGGCCGGTGTTCAATCTGACGGGCACGGTGTTGCACACCAATCTCGGACGCGCTCTGTTGCCCGCCGAGTTGCAAGAGTCGGTGGTGCGCGCGCTCACCTGCCCCGTCAATCTGGAATACGACTTGGACAACGGCGGCCGCGGCGACCGTGATGACTTGATCGAGCCGACATTGCGTGAGCTGACGGGTGCCGCGGCGGCGACGGTGGTGAACAACAACGCGGCGGCGGTGCTGCTGATGCTGAACACCCTGGCCAACCGACGCGAGGTGGTGTTGTCGCGCGGCGAACTGGTCGAAATCGGCGGTGCTTTCCGCATCCCCGACGTGATGCGCAGTGCCGGGTCGAAACTCATCGAGGTCGGCACGACCAATCGCACACATGCGGCTGACTACACGAACGCGGTCAACGCGCGCACGGCGCTGCTCATGAAGGTGCACACGAGCAACTATGCGATCACCGGATACACGGCATCGGTGGGTATCCGCGAGCTAAAGGAACTGGGGCGGATTCATGGGTTGCCGGTGGTCGTGGACTTGGGCAGCGGCAGCCTGGTCGATCTGGCGCAGTGGGGCCTGCCGAAGGAGCCGGTGGTGCGCGAGGCCATCGCCGCCGGTGCCGATCTGGTCACTTTCAGCGGCGACAAGCTGTTGGGAGGACCCCAGGCCGGCATCATCGTCGGGCGCGCTGACCTGATTGCACGGATCAAGAAGAACCCGCTCAAGCGGGCGCTGCGCGTGGGCAAGCTGACGCTCTGCGCTCTGGAAGGGGTCTTGGCGTTGTACCGGGCACCGGAATTGCTGGCGGAGAAATTGACCGTACTGCGTCTGCTGACCCGGATGGTAGTCCGACATCGAGAGCCAGACGCGACGTGTGTTACCCGTGGTGCAGGCGGCGTTGGGCGATAAATTCCTGACAACGGCCGCGCCGATGACCGCGCAGGTGGGCAGCGGTGCGTTGCCGGCCGATGGGTTGCCGAGCTTTGGATTGCGAGTGGAGCGGAAGCGTGGCGCGCGCTCGAGCCTGCAAGGGCTCGAGGCCAGACTGCGTGAGTTGCCGCGCCCGGTCATCGGGCGCATCGCCGATCGGGCGCTGTGGCTGGACCTGCGTTGCCTGGAGGCAGCCGATGAGGCGGAGTTCATCGCGCAGTGGAGCGAGTTGGGCCGATGATCATCGGCACGGCCGGTCACATCGATCACGGAAAGACCAGTTTGGTGCGCGCCCTGACCGGCGTCGACACCGATCGGCTCAAGGAAGAAAAGGAACGCGGCATCTCGATTGAGCTCGGATACGCGTACGTTCCCACGGCGGGCCAGGAGACTCTGGGCTTCATCGATGTGCCGGGTCATGAGCGCCTGGTGCACACCATGGTGGCCGGGGCCGGGGGCATCGATTTCGCGCTCCTCGTCGTTGCAGCAGACGACGGCGTCATGCCGCAGACGCGCGAACACCTATCCATCCTGGAGCTGCTGGGAGTGAGTCATGGCGCCGTAGCACTCAGCAAAGTCGATCGAGTCGACGAAGCGCGATGCCTCGCGGTAACGGCACGAGATCAGGGCCGCGCTGTCCTCAACGCCGCTGCGCGAGGCGCCGTTGTTCAAGGTAAATGCCAGCGTGCCCGATGATCCGGGCGTCGCCGCATTGCGTGCTCACTTGATGCGGGTCGCTGCCGGTTGGCCGATGCGTTCTGAAGAGGGGTTATTTCGATTGGCGGTCGACCGGGTGTTTACCCTGCCGGGCCGCGGCACGGTGGCAACCGGCACAGTATTGGCGGGCCGCGTTCGGGTGGGCGATACCGTGAGCGTGATGCCGGCCGGCACTGAAGTTCGCGTGCGCAGCATTCACGCGCAGAATCGCGACTCCGCAACCGGGCGGGCCGGGCAGCGCTGTGCGTTGAATCTGACGGGAATCGACAAAGCGGCACTGAAGCGCGGGGATTGGCTCGCGGATTCGCGCGCGCTCGTGGGCTGCACGCGGCTTGATGCGCAGCTGCGTTGGCTGCCGGATAGCGCGTCCCTGTCGAACCGAGCGCCGCTGCACGTGCATCTGGGCACGGCCGATCGTGTCGCCCGAGTGGTCATGCTGGAGGCTGAGCATCTGGTCGGCGGCGGCAACACGCGCGTGCAACTGGTGTTCGATGCTCCGATCTGTGCCGCCCCCGGCGACTTCTTCATCGCCCGCGATGCGCAGGCGCGCCGTACTCTGGGCGGGGGAGTGATCATTGATCCGGTTGCGCCGGTACGCCGTCGACGAAGCCCGCAACGTCTGGCTTACCTGGCGGCGATTCAGGGGCTGCTGCGCGGCGAGGGACTGGAGATGCTGCTGGAGAATTGCCCGTTAGGAATTGACAGGGGCACGCTCATGCGGCTCACGGGCAGCCCACCCGAGCGTATCGCC
The DNA here is from genome assembly GCA_963831765.1 of uncultured Gammaproteobacteria bacterium. Lineage (GTDB taxonomy): Bacteria > Pseudomonadota > Gammaproteobacteria > Steroidobacterales > Steroidobacteraceae > Bog-1198. The sequence continues at coordinate 955,515 of CAWHRH010000003.1, read as the reverse complement.
TTGCCCGCGGGGGCACGGATTGTCGATCCTGACGCGAAGAGCGTCGTCATTCTTGATTCGCATTGGCAAGCGCTTGCGCCAAGGAGCGCTGGATAGCGCTGCGTACATTCCACGGTCTGGAGCCCGGCGAACCCGGGGTTGATCGGGGTCGGCTGCGGCGCATGACTGCGCCGACCCTCACCGATCCGGTTTGGCGCGTTCTCATCGATGAGCTGGTGCACGAAGGACGTGTGCGGCAAAGCGAACACTGGCTGCACCTTCCGGAACATCGGGTCACGTTGAACGATCGGGAACGCGAATTGGCGTCAGAAGCTGCAATCCGCCCTGGCGGCCGGGAAATTCGATCCGCCATGGGTCCGGGAGCTGGCGCTGAGCGTGCGCGCCGACGACGACGAGGTTCGACTCGTGTTGCGCAAATGCGCGGTGCAGGGCGAGGTGTATCAGGTGGTGCGCGACCTGTTTTACCACCGCGATGCCACTCGCATGCTGGCTCGAGCACTGCGCACGCTGGCCGAGAAACAGGGCTTTGTCGAGGCCGCCGAGTACCGCGATTTGATCGGAGTCGGCAGGAAACGCACCATTCAGGTTTTGGAGTTCTTCGATCGCGTTGGCTATACTCGCCGCACCCCCCGAGGACGAGTGCTGCGGGCCGACAGCAGTTGGCACGAAACGGACTTGGTGTAGCGCGCGGACGGCGAAACAACGAATCGGAAGGCATGCGCATCCGGTGGTGCGGCCGGGCTTCAAACCCGGTGGGGGACGTCAAGCGTTTCCCGGTAGGTTCGACTCCTGCTACCTTCCGCCAGTCTTTCGAGGTTCAATGAGTGAACCGATCGGCATCCTTGCCAGCTCCGCGACTGACATCGCTGTCACATGGCGGCGGATGCGGCTGTAAGATTGCGCCCGGCGTTCTGGCCGAGCTCTGCGCGGCGCGGCGCCCGGCGCGCAGTATGACGATCTTCTGGTGGGGACGGAAACCTCCGACGATGCGGCCGTGTATCGGCTCAATGATGAGCAGGCCATCGTCTCGACGACGGATTTTTTCATGCCCATCATCGATGATCCCTTTGATTTCGGCCGAATCGCCGCCACCAACGCCTTGTCCGATATCTATGCCATGGGGGCGCGGCCGTTGTTTGCGCTGGCGATCGTCGGCATGCCGATCAATACCCTGTCCCACGATTCCATCCGCAACATCCTGCGCGGCGGTGAAGCGGTATGCGCGCAGGCCGGCATCCCCATCGCCGGCGGCCACAGCATCGACTCCGTCGAACCCATCTACGGTCTGGCGGTGACCGGCGTGGTCGATCCACAGGAAGGTCAAGCGCAACAGCCGGGCTCGGGCAGGGGATCTCTTGGTGCTCGGCAAGCCGCTCGGCGTCGGCATATTCTCCGCGGCATTCAAGCAAGAAAAATTGAATGAGGCCGCCTATCGCGTCATGATCGACACGACGACGCAGCTCAATGTCCCGGGCATGGAACTTGCGAATTTGGCGGGCGTGCACGCCATGACCGACGTCACCGGCTTTGGACTGCTGGGTCATCTTCTCGAGGTCTGTCGCGGGAGCGGTCTCAGTGCGCAGATCGACGCGCAGAACATACTCTTGCTGCCGGGGGTATCGGCGCTCGCGAAATCCGGCATCGCGACGGGCGCGTCGAACCGAAATTGGCAGTCCTATGGCAAAGAGGTGCGGACGCTCGAGCCCATGCCGGCTTACCTACAGGCGATTCTGACCGATCCGCAGACCTCAGGCGGCCTCTTGGTCGCGTGCGACCCCGGCGAATTGCCGGGCGTGCAGGGGATTTTCGCGCGATTGGGATTTACCCAGGCGTCGGTGATCGGCCGCATGATTCAGGGCAGCCCGGAAGTGCACGTGGTATCCGGCGCTGCTGCCTGAAACCGAGTGTTTTACTCTCAGTGCCCGCCGCCGCCGGGGCGGATCATCTGGCGAAACCAGGCACGATGATGCTTGTAAGCCCAGCCGGGCGTGACCGTTCCCTTAAACATTGAGCGGATCGAGCCTTTCACCCAGACCGCGAAACTCGCGTGCCCGATGACGCTGGCCACCAGCACAAACGCCGCGAAGGCATGCGTCAGCAGACTCAAGCGCACGATGTCGACCGGGAAGTAACCCGAGAAGTAGTGACGCCAGATGGGGAATCCGGTCAACAGCAGCCCGATCATGCACAGCATCAGAATGTAGTAGAGCATCTTCTGGCCGGCGTTGTACTTGTCCTGTTCCGGCAGTGCCGCCTCGTTATGGGTCATCACGTCGACGAACTGCTTCAGCCACTGAATATCGCGCTTGCCGATCAAATTCACGCGCCAATGCGGGATGGCAAACCAAAAAAAGAACAGCATCATCGCGAGGCCCAGAAAGGGATGTAGCAGGGCGTTCCACGGCCCGCCGCCCGACAGCGCGGTCAGAAAAAACAGCGACGGATGAAACAGCGCAAAGCCCGATGCGGCTGCACCGAAGAAGGCCAGCACCAGCATCCAGTGCAAAATCCGATCGAGCACGGTGTGACGGGGGAGTTCTCCGCTGGGCTCAGACATGGATTTTCTCCTTCTCGCGCTGTGCCGCCTCTTCGTCCGCTGCCGTCGTCTCACTGGCTCCGCCGCGTACCATATTCAAGAAGCCGGCGAGGCCAACGAAAGCCATGGCGGCCATCGCCAACGGTTTTGCGGCCCCTTTCCACAATCGGACCATCGGGCTGATTTTCGGCTCTTTCGGCAGTCCGTTGTACAGGGTGGGGTCGTCGGCATGACGCAGAACATACATCACGTGCGTGCCGCCGACACCTTGCGGATCGTAGAGTCCGGCCTGCTCGAACCCGCCGGACTTCAATTGGTCGACCCGTTCCTCGGCGTCGTGCCGCAATTGATCCTTGCTGCCGAATGTGATGCAGCCGGTGGGGCAGGCCTTCACGCAGGCAGGTTCCAAGCCGACCGCAACGCGATCGGAACACAGCGTGCATTTGTAGACCTTTTTATCCTTCTTCGAAATCCGCGGCACATCGAAGGGGCAGCCCGATATGCAATAGCCGCAGCCGATGCAGTTCTCCTCTTGAAAATCGACAATGCCATTCGCGTACTGCACGATCGCACCGGGCGAGGGACAGGCCTTGAGGCATCCCGGGTCTTCGCAGTGCATGCAGCCGTCCTTGCGGATGAGCCACTCGAGATCCCCCTGGGGGTTCTCGTACTCGGCATAGCGCATCACGGTCCAGGATTGGCTGGAAAGGTCCGGCGGGTTGTCGATGTGACCGGTGCAGGTGCCGACCTCATCGCGCAAATCGTTCCATTCCATGCACGCGACCTGGCAGGCCTTGCAGCCGATGCACTTGGTCGTGTCGATCAGCTTGGCAACCTGGGGAATGGCTTCGACGCGCGCCCCCGGGGGATGTATGGTCGTCGCCGAGCGGCGCCTGATATCCAATGACTGTAATGGCACGATGCCTCCTAAGCTCGTTCGACCTTGACTAAGAAGGACTTGAATTCCGGCGTCTGCGAATTGGCGTCGCCGATCGCCGTCGTCAAGGAATTGGCGAGATAACCGGGGTTGCCGATGGCCTTGAATCCCCAGTGAATCGGTATGCCGACGTGGTGCACCGGCTTGCCCTCGATTTGCATGACCTTGATCCGCTTGGTGACCACCGCGACGGCCTTGATGAAACCGCGATTCGAGCTCACTCGGACCCAGTCGCCCGCCTTGACCCCGACCTCTTTCGCCAGTCCTTCGCCGATCTCGACGAACTGCTGCGGCTGCACAACCTGGTTCAAGTGCGAGTGCTCGGTCCAATAATGAAAGTGCTCGGTCAGCCGATAGGTCGTGGCGACATGCGGGAACTGCTCTTTTTTGCCGAGCTGATCGCGGTCGTGCTTGAAGACGCGGGCGGCCGGATTTTGCACGGAATTCGGCTTGTCGGGAAACAGCGGGTTGTAGCCCACCGGCGATTCGAACGGCTCGTAATGTACCGGGAATGGGCCCTCGGCCATGCCGCCGCCGGCGAAGAAGCGCGCCACGCCTTCCGGCTGCATGATGAAAGGACCCATGCCGTTGGCCGGATCCTCGTCGGCCTTGAAGTCCGGTACGTCGACGCCGCTCCAGCTCTTGCCGTTCCACTCGATGAGCTTGCGCGACCGGTCCCATGGCTTGCCGGCGGCATCGCACGATGCGCGGTTGTACAGGATGCGCCGGTTGGCCGGCCAGGCCCACGACCAGTTGCGGGTCTGGCCAATGCCGCTCGGGTCCGAATTATCGCGCCGGGCCATCGCGTTGCCGGCCTCGGTCCAGCAGCCGGCGTAGATCCAGCACCCGCAGGCGGTCGAGCCATCGTCCTTCAATTCCCCGAACCCGGCGACCTGCTCGCCGGCCTTGCGCACGATCTTGGTCGGGTCCTTGGCGTCTGCGATATCGACGAGTGCGCGGCCGTTGTACTCCTTGGCGATCTCCTCGGCGGTCGGTTCGTGCTCGTGGGCATAAGGCCACGAGAGATTGAGGATGGGGTCCGGAAAAGCGCCGCCCTCGGTTTGATAGAGCTTCTTGAGATGCAAGAACAGCTCGGACATGATTTCGCCATCGAGCCGCGCTTCGCCCGGCGGTTCTGCGCCTTGCCAGTGCCATTGCAGCCAGCGCGAAGAGTTGACGATGGCGCCTTCTTCCTCCGCGAAGCAGCCCGTCGGCAGGCGAAATACCTCGGTGCCGATTTTCTCGGCATCCACGTCGTTGAGCGCACCATGGCTCTTCCAGAACTCGGCCGTTTCGGTGGCGAGCGGATCCATGGTGACGAGGAATTTGAGTTTCGACAACGCCTCGGTCGTCTTGGCCTTGTCCGGTGCCGTGGCCAGCGGGTTGAAGCCCTGGCAAATGTAGCCGTTCATTTTTCCGTCGTACATCAGGTCCATCTGTTGCATGACGTCGTACTGCTTGTCGTGCTTGGATAGATAGTCGTAGCACCAATGATTCTCCGCAGTCGCCGCGCTGCCCCACCACGCCTTCATCAGGCTGACATGAAACTTTCCATAGTTCTGCCAGTAGCTCATCTGATTCTTGCGCAGAGGCTTCTTGGCGCGCGCAGCAATGAAGGCGCCATAATCCTGCTCGGCATCATTCGGTAGGGTGAGATATCCGGGGAGTTGGTTCGACAGCAGACCTAAATCCGTCAACCCTTGCACGTTCGAATGACCGCGCAGCGCTTGGGTACCACCGCCGGCTTCGCCGATGTTGCCCATAAGCAGTTGCACCATGGCCCCGGTACGAATCATCTGCGAGCCCACCGAGTGATGGCACCAGCCGAGCGCGTACAACATGGTCGCCACGCGATTGGGGTTCGCGCAGGAACCGAGCAGCTTGCAGACCTCGAGGAACTTATCCTTCGGCGAACCGCAGGCGCGCTCGACCATCTCGGGTGTATACGCCGCGTAGTGCTTCATCATCAAGTTGCCGACGCAACGCGGATGCTGCAGCGTCGGGTCAGTCTTGACGAAGCCGTCAGGCCCTTTCTCGTAGTCCCAAGAGGTTTTGTTGTATGCCTTCTTTTCGGCGTCCCAGCCGGAGTAGAAACCATCGGCGAAGCCAAAGTCCTCGCGGACGATGAAGGTGAAATCGGTGTAGTTCTTGACGTACTCGCGGTGCCACAGCTTGTTGTCGTAAAGGTACTTGATCACGCCGCCGAGGAAGATGATATCGGTGCCCGAACGGATCGGCACATACAGATCCGCCACTGCCGCGGTGCGGGTAAAGCGGGGATCGACCACGATCAGCTTGGCATTGTTATGGGCCTTCGCCTCCATGACCCACTTGAAGCCGCAGGGATGCGCCTCAGCCGCATTGCCACCCATGACCAGTACAACATCGGCATTCTTGATGTCGACCCAGTGATTCGTCATCGCTCCACGGCCGTACGTCGGGGCAAGACCTGCCACCGTCGGGGCGTGTCAAATACGAGCCTGGTTGTCGAATCCCACCATGCCGAGACTGCGCACCACTTTCGCCGTCACGTAACCGGCTTCGTTGCTGCTGGCAGAAGCCGCCAGCATGGCGGTCGTCGTCCAGCGATTGACGGTTTTGCCGTCGCCCGTCTTGGCAATGAAGTTTTGGTCGCGGTCGGCCTTCAGCAGCTTCGCAATGCGGGTAAGCGCATCGTCCCAGGTGATGCGCGTCCACTCCTTGGAGTTCGGCGCGCGATACTCGGGGTAGAGCAGACGGCTCTTGCTGTTGACGAAATCCAGCAGACCTGCGCCTTTCGGGCACAGCGTGCCGCGGTTGACGGGATGATCGGGGTCGCCTTCGATGTGATAGATCGAAGGCTTGGCGTTCTTCGCGCCGTCGCCCAGGCTGTACATGAGCAGGCCGCAGGCCACCGAGCAGTAGGGACAGGTATTGCGGGTCTCCGTGGCCCGCGCCAGCTTGAACTGACGCACCTCCGCGAGCGCAACCTGAGGAGTAAAGCCGAGTGCCACGAGGCTCGAACCGGCGATGGCCATGCCGGTGAACTTCATGAACTCGCGCCGTGTTACTTGCGCCATAGACCCTCCGTGCGTCAACGTTGCCTGAGTCTAGAACCGTCGATGTTGCTGCGCAAGCGCCGACAGGTCGACGATGGTCGAGAACGCTGCGCCCGCATGCCCGAAAGTCCCATTGCAAAATGCCGACGAAATCATGCGGATTTCCGCGGCCTCAAATCAGAATTTCTAGCCGGTCTTTGGCAGCCACAGCAGCGGGTTGCTGCGGGTGCGATGATAGCCCGCCTCGCCGAGCAGCAAATCCAGGGCGAGGCTCGCAATGTCATCGGCTACGGGTTCAACGCCCGGGTCCTTTTCTTGATAAAGGATTTTGCAATATCCGTGGCAATGCTCGCAGGTTTCGGCACGCACGGCGGCAGCGCCGGCGTCGGGACCCTCCGCAGTGCTGCTTGCGGCTGATTGATAAGCGATATCCTTCCCGGACGCGCCGCATTGCGTACATTGCACGCGAACCATGTGCCACTCGGTCGCGCAGAGCGCGCAGTGCAGGTAGCGATACCCGCTGTACGGTGGCTGCGCGCACACCATGCTGGCCACCGGCAGCGTGCCGCAAAGTGGGCAGACGCCCGGAATATCGAGTGCATTGACCTTGTCGGCCACGAAGCCGGCGGCGAGTGCAGCGCCGTGCACTTGTAGCGCGGCCATGATGAACAGCGCAGCCCGCGCGTCGATGGCATCGCTCTGCGAGTCGAGTATCGATGCGGCCTGTGCCTCGAGCCAGGCGGGGGTCGCCTCGCGGATCACTGCAATGCTCTGTCCGACACCGGCGGGGAAGCCTGAATGGGCCGCGATCTCTGCGCACAGGAACTCGAGCGTTTCTCGCCAAGGCTGCCTGGGTAACCAGTCTGAGGCTTGAATCGGCGGCATGCCGTGTTCGCCCGACAGGGCAATCTCGGTCTCCGTGGGCAGTGCCGGGGTCAGTTTTGAAAGCGCTGCTTGCTGTGTATCCACCAACACGGCGAGGAACTGCATGTAGTCAGCCAGCGAGGCGCCGACACTGAGCTGACGCAAGCGCGCCGCCCGCTTGGCGAACACGGAGCCACGCTCCGGCAAGCGCACGCGCGGGATGGATCGCGAAGCAAGGGTCTCAATTTGGCCGGGTTCGAGGACACGCTGAACCATACTCAATGACCTCGCATGGGCCAGGTTTCGTTGGCATGGCTCAGCAATTGCGGGTTTGTCTGGCACGCGAGCACGAACTCGCGCACCTCGCGCGAGCGCCAGGCGCGCCGGTACGCCGCCCAAGCCTGATCGAGCGACTCGCGGCGCAGGTCGGCGGGCGCAAAGGGGAGGGCGTTCAGCAATTTAACCTTTCCATTGGGCACCATGAGCAGCATGGCCTGGGGACTCTCGAGCCGCTTGCGCATTTCCGTCAAAATATCCCAGGGATAGATCGAGAGCGCGACGCCGGTTTCCCGGGCAGCGACGTGATTCGTCAGAGCATCCACCGCGGATCGCCAGTCTTCGTCGCTGCAGGCGATCTTATCCCAACCGGCCGCGGCCCGTCCGATGCGCATCAGCGGGCCGGTGACGAACGCGCTGCAGCCCATGGATGCGGCCAAATCGTAGGCCGCGACAATCTCGTGGACGTTGATTCTCGTGGGTGTAAAAACCAATTGCGGCTGCAACCCGCGCTGGACTAGCTTTGCGATGGCCGCGGCAGCGGCGGCGAAGCTCGATCCCGGGCGTACGCGCTCGTGGGTGGCGGCGGTGGCTCCGTCAACCGAGATTTGAATACATTGCACCTTGAGCGCGGCCAGCCGGTCGGCGGCGGCATCGTCGATACGGCTGCCGTCGGTCTCTAGTTTGATTCCGACGCCGGCGGCGGCCAAAACATCAAAGATCTCCCAGCAGTGCGCGGACTGTAGCGGCTCGCCGCCGCCGAATGCTGCATAAGGGATACCGGAGTCGGCCACTTGCCGAGCCACGTCGAGCGCCTCGGCTCGTGTCAGCTCGTCTTGCCAGGCCTTGTCGGGGCCGGATTCTTCGCAACAGGCGAGACAGCGTGCGCCGCACCGATTGGTGAGCTGCCAAGCGAAAAAGAGCGCAGCACGGTACTCATCGACCGTGCGCCCCGCGCCAACCTGACTACTCAGGTAAAGCGAATGTAGGGCTGCGCCATCACCTGTTCAGACACTTCCTCCAGCTTGGGAGTTTCCCAGGCCTGCTTGCGGGTCGCATCGGCCGGCTCGGAGGATTTGGCGGTGGCAGTCTTCTTGTCTTCCAGCTTCACATTAAGGTCGTTCACATAAACTCCATGGATTTGGTCCCAACCTGAACAGCCGACATCGAATTCCACATGTTCGCTTCAGCGTGAAGCGATTCATCGCCAATCGCCCGGCGAATTGCCGCCCTTACCGCGTCGCTCGCCCAAGCCTTGCGGTATGCAGCCCAGGCCTCGGCGACCGTGTCGCACCGCAAGTCCGCACAGATATGCGGCAGAGCGGCGGCCACTTTCACCCAGCCGGTAGGCAGTACCAAAAGCGTTGCCGGCGGCTCCGTCAGATTTTGCCGCAACGCTTCGTTCATCTCAAACGGACTATAACAAAGTTCCATTTCAGAGCCCACACGGTTGCTTTGACGATCCAACGCGCCCCTAAATTCCGTGTAGTCCGCGGCCGACGGCTCGAGTTTGCCCCACAAGCGCGCCGCCGTGCCGATGCGCATCAGCTTGCCGGTGTTGAAGCGGAATGCTCCCAAGTTGCGTGCCCGCTCGATGACGGCATCCGCTTCATGCAGATTGAGACGGGTGGGGGCGAAAGTGACCTCGAGCGGCAAGCCGGCCGCTCGCGCGGCACGGCACGCTGCGTGCACCCTGGCGAGGGAGCCGCCGGGGCGCTGCCGGCCATAGGTTTCCTGGGTGTCAGCATCGAGGCTGATCTGTACCGAGCGAATGGGTAAGCGCGCCAGGCGCTCGGCGATGGCCGCGTCGAAACGTTGACCGTTGGTTTCGATCTTGAGCAATACGCCGGCTCGACCCAGCGCCTCGGCCAAATCCATGAAATGCGGGACCACCAAGGGTTCTCCCCCGCAGAGCATGACGTACGGAACCTCGCAGCGAATGATGTCATCGACCAGCTTCATCGCCTCCTCGGCGTTAAGCTCGCCAGGCAATCGCTTACCCGGCGCCGAGTCCGTGCAGCAGTGCAGGCAGGCAAGGTCGCAATCGCGCGTAATCTGCCAGGAGACCAGCAGCGGCCCTCGCAGACGGTTGATTTGGCCGCTCATCCGCGCAACGGTAACGCCGACAGCAGAATTCCGCCGATGAACAACAGCAGCGCGGCCAGATAGCAGCGAACAATGCTGCGGATCGCCGGCACAAACAGCCGGGGTGTTTCGAAGGTGTGGATGGCGCTGCGCGCGCTCGACACCCAGAGCGGCAGAGCCAGGAGCGCTGCCAGAGTTGCGGGGGGAAACATGCCGCAGGCGACGCCGACCGGCACCACCGCGAGCCCCGCCGCGGCGAGCCCCAGGTACAGCCGTACCGCACGCGCGCGGCCGAGCCTGACCACGAGATTGCGCTTGCCCACGAGCCGGTCCTGGTGAAAATCGGGGATGGCATTGACCACCGCGAGCGCCATGATGAGAAGGCCCGGCACCAGCGAAGCCAACAGCGCGCCCCACGAGAGTGCGCCGGTATAGAGGTACACGCTGCCCAGCACCATCCACGGTCCATACGACAGGGCGATGACGAGTTCGCCCAAGCCGCGATAGGCCCAGCGGATCGGCGGGGCGACATAGAAAATGGCGGCCATGCCGCCCGCCAGCGCAAACGCGAAAATCGGCCATCCGCCGCGCAAGGTCAGATACACGCCCACCGCGAGCGCCGCGGCGAATGCGCCAATCCCGAGCCACAGCACCCAGCTCGACATCGGCGGCACGTCCTCAGGGTTGAACACGCGGTCGGTCCCCATGCGCGAGTCGAAATACTCGTTGAAGGCCTCGACACCGATGACGGACAGCACGACACCGCCCAGGCCGCTCAAAAAAATTCGCACGTCGAGTGCGCCGCTGGTCGCGTAAGCCCACGCCGAACCCAGGAGATACGGCAAGAGACCTGCGTAGAGAAAAAATCGGTATCGCACCATCGAGAAGATCGACATCAGCCGCTGCAACGAGGATGCGCCCCCGATCTCCGCGGCCGGCGCACTCATACGAAGACCCAGCGGTGCAACGTCGACGTCTTGCCGGGATCTTTCGCCAGGTCCTCGATGAAACCGGCCACGCGGGGATCGCGCCAAGCCCGTTGAAAATTGCCCCAGATCTCCGTGAGGGGTTGGCGGCGCAGGTCTCCGCAGATGAAGGGCAGGGCGTTGATCATCTTGACGAGTCCATTCGGCAGCACGATCACCAGTGCCGCCGGATGCTGCAGGCGATAACGCAGCTCCTCGAGCAGGCCCATCTCGTGAAAATGCACATGCATGCGGCCGCGGTATTCCGCGGCCTTTCGGTGCAGCGTCTCGAAGAAATCAACATACTGCGCTTCGGACAAGGCGATCTTGCGCCAGGCCTTCACGGCATTGCCGGTATACATGGTGCGGCCGGTATAGAAGCTGTAGGCACCCATCTCGTACGCCAGGTCGATGGCGGTGCCGATTTCGTGCACGTTGAAACAGGTGGGAGAATAATTGACTTCGACGGGCACGCCTGCTCTTTGCAAATTGCGCATGCCCGCGGTAACCACATCGAATTCACCGCGTACGCGCATGCGATTGAAGGTGCCGCGCGTCGCGCCGTCGAGGCTCACTTGCACGGCTTTTACGCCGAGCTCCTTCAAGCGGGCGCAGTTCTCATCCGACAAGTAATGCCCGTTGGTCTCCACCTTGAGCTGGCAGTTGCGCGAACAGACGTATTCCACCATCTTGAAGAACAGGGGATGAACCATCGGCTCCCCGCCGGAAAAGGACACGTAAGGGATTTCCAGATCCATGAACTGCGCCAGGATGCCGAAAATCTGTTCCTCGTCGAGTTCATCGCGAAAGGCCTTGCCCGGCCCGCTTTCCTCGATGCAGTGCAAACAAGCCAGGTTGCACTCATTGGTCACCTGCCACGCAACATAAAGAGGAGCGCTCAGATCGGCCGATTCATGCGGCGCCGGCGCGTCGCCCGCAACATCCTGGGTCGAGGCATTCAAGTGGCTAGGCCCTAGTCCTGGATCAAGCCCTTCTGCCGCAATTCCGCAATGAACGCGGATACGTCGAATTCGATCTTCGCGTCGCGATCATCGAAGCGCTCTTTGAGCCGGGCCGATATCTGCAGTTCGTCGCCGCCCGCATTGATCTCGCGCACCACGGCCGCGGCCGCCGCGTTGAGCGTAAACACTTTTTCGGAGCGCGTTTCGAACAGAACGCCCCCGAATTTTTCCTCGCGGAATTTCACGTACTTGGCGAGCGGCATACTACCCCCTGCTCATGGCGTTTTGCTTGCGGCGGCGGCGTCATCCCGCCCGAATTGATAGCGTACCGTGAGCGCGAACAAGTTGACATGGTCTTGCTGGGGTTTGATTCCAAGGGCGAGCAAATTCGGCAGCGTCTGAGGGCCCACACCGTTGAGCCACCAGTCGCTCGAATTGTAGGTCTCATATAAGTATTGAAAATGCACCTGAAGGGCCGATGTCCAGCGGTAAGCGGCATCCAGCCGCGCGATGTTGAGCTTGGTCCAGTTTTGCGGAAAGGCTTGCGGCATGCCTAAGGCCGTGGTCTCAGTATTGTCATACGAGGGCGCCAGAAGGTAGTCCAGCCCCAAGGTCCAACGTTCCTGGGGGACCCAGCGTCCGCCTATACCTAAGTTCCAGTAGCGCTGGTTGTCCTGGGCCAGCCAGGGCGGAAGCGTGGTCGCTCCGGTCGAACCGCTTTGCAGATTGGACAGATGCTGATAGCCGCCGTCGATGAACGCGCTCAAGGTTTCACTCGGTGTCCAAGTCAGCGCAGTCGAGCCGCGCTCTTCATGCACCGCCTGCAATCCCAGCGGCGAATTGCGGTAGTCGTCCCTGTTGACCGCGCCCTCGAGCGACCAGGTCAGCTTATCGGTGGCATTCCAGGAGCCGGTCAAGGAATAGAACGCCCGATCTCGCGGTGCATAGTTGTACATGCGTATCAGCGGATTCTCGTTGGGGGGCAGCGCCGCAGCGTCGAATGCAGACACTTTGCGCAGAGCATTGCCGCCCTTCAAGGTGAAACTCAAGGCTTCGATCGGCGTGAACGTGGCAACACCCCAGCTTTGCGCATCTTGAGTCCAGGTGACGACCTGTCCGGGTCCGTAGTGAATGTCATTCAACGTGCCGCCCACACCGATTTTCATCCAATGAACCAAGGTGTAATCAGCCCCGCCATCGAGGTGCACCTTATCCTCGCTGTAGCGCGGAGTGAGCGTGGGCTGGCCGGGATAGGTGTCGGTAATCACGTACGGGACGGTGAGGGCAGAGGTCTTATCATCGCGCCCGTCATAGGTCGCATTGCCGCGCAGGCTCAGCTTCGGCAGCGGCCGAGACCCCAACCCGAGCGCGTAGTGCGATAGATGCACGTCGCCATCGAGTGAGCCCGGCGTGGGCGGCACGGAGCCGGGCAGGGTGCTGTCCGGCAAGAACGCGCTATTTTGTTTGAGCGTGCCGAGCGAAGCGGCGAAAGTCAGGGTCGAGTGCCAGGGGAGTTGTACATTGCCCGTCGCGGACAGCTGCTGCAAGTCGTTGCTCGGAGGCGTCCCTAGCTGACCCTGGGTCGAGCCCGGTACGATAGGTAGGTAGGGGTTCGCGAATGTCGTGGAATCATAGTTGTCCGTGAACCATGAGCCCAAGTAGCTCAAGTGAACACTCGCGTTGCGGCCGGCCCAGGCCACGCCCGCTTCGAAAGAATCGGTGACATAGTCGAACGGCTGCGCCAGCTGCGAGGCCTCTGTCAGGAAACTCCCGCCCGTGAGATTCGTGCCCTGATGCTCCTGGTGCCGAAACTCGCCGAACACCGTCCAACTGGGAGTCGCGAAATATCGAGCGAGCAGCGAGACCGTTCGCCGATCCGATCCGATATCCACTGAGGCAAGGTTGGCGTTGAGGGCACTCATGCCGGCCGTGCTGGCCGCCGGCACCCATCCTGCGGGTAGCGCAAGATTGGATCCGCCGGCTCGAAATGGGGTTGCGCCCGTGTCGTAAAGCCGATTCGGCTGGCCGTCGTAACTGACGCGAACGTCGTAGCGGCCCTCGCGGCCGCCGGTCACGTAACCTGCGCGCGAAGTCGAGGCCCAAGTTCTCGAGATCGTAGTTGGCGAATGTCCCATCCTGGCTACGATACTGGCCGGATGCCGAGACGTCCGCGTAAGCGCCGCCGTGATCGATCCCCGTATAGCGCCCAAACGTCGCGTTGGCGCCGCTGGCGCCGATCACACCCGCTTCTGCTTCGGCCGCGTAGCCTTGCATGAACGGACACATCTCGCACTTCCAGGCGCTGGTGTCGGCGGTCGGCGGGTCCGACCATGCGGCCGCACCCGTGAAAACGGCAGGGATTGCCAAGAGCAGCCGAGCGGCAGGGAGGTGGTATTTCATGGTCACCTCATGAACGCGCGACCCGACGGGTGGTTCGAGCCGTGAATTTGCGAATGGCAGTTGGTGCAACCGCCCGCGAGCAGGTACGCGCTGGGATTCGTACCGCCTGGGAGCGACTGCGGCGTACTCACGAAGGAGGGATGTCCCGCACCTTCATGGCAGGTCTGGCAGAGGAACGGTGGCCGCAGCTTGAGCAGTGCCGGCTGTACCGAACCGTGCGGGTTGTGACAGTTGGCGCAATTTTCCGCAACGGGCTGATGCTCCCACAGAAACGGTCCGCGCTTTTCGCTGTGGCAAGAGGTACAGGTTTCGTTGGTGGTGTTCTTGATCGAGTTGTACCGGTGCCGTCGATCCATGCGGTGAGTGGCAAGAAGTGCACGCCATCTTGCCCTCGCGCAGCGGATGGCGCGACAGCTTGTTGAGGTCGGCGTGCTCGGCTTGATGACAGCCCCCGCACACCTCGATCTGCGCCACAGCCTCCCGCACCGGATCCTTTATCGTGTGCAGCGTATGGCAACTGGCACAGGCCACGTCGTTCGCGGCATGCGCGCTCGACGCCCAATCATGGGCGGTATTGGATTGATGACAGCCCAAACATTGCGCGTTCTGTTTGGCCGCGGGGGTTTGCGCTTGCTTGCCGAAATCCACCATGCCCTCGAGCGGCCCGCCGCCGCCATCCACATGCGCGCCGCCCATTCCATGGCACGCTTCGCACTGCAACCCGCCATGGCCGAAGGGGCCGCGCGGATCATTTGGACGCGCATGCTTCGTGCGAAAGATGTTCGTGACGTTGGGTTCGGCGTGACAAATCAAGCAGGTGTCCGCTCCCGTCTCGCTGTAATGCGGCGTGGCGGGAACTGCGGGCGTTGGTGCCGACTCCGCCGCGGGCGCAGCAGGCGTGGCAGCCGCTGGTGCGGCGGGCGCGGCAGAAGGCGGTGGTGCAGGCGTCTGCGCCTCCGGTGCTGCGGGTGTCTGCGCTGCTGGTGTCGGCGGCTGGTCCGCGCCGACAGCCCGTACAAGGCCCGCCATCATCAGCACCCACGCAACCATCACGAAGTTGCGCCGGACCGCTTTCACTTAATTGCCCGCGGGGACGTGATGCATTACCTGGACGTCCGCGACGCCGCCCGGACCATGACAGATACTGCAGGTCTCGGTGCTCGTGGAACTCGAAGTTGGAATGGTGCGGCCTTCCGCGTCCTTGCTGATCATCGTGCTGCCGCCGTTTTGCAGCATGTGCGATTGGGTCGAGGCATCGACGTGGCAGGTCGAGCACACCGTCATGTTCGCCGAGGTCGCGATCGGATTGCCCGGCGTCGTCGGGTTCGGCACCTGCGTGGAAAATCCGGTGAGGAACGTCGTGGCCTGC
Source organism: uncultured Gammaproteobacteria bacterium (assembly GCA_963831765.1). Lineage (GTDB taxonomy): Bacteria > Pseudomonadota > Gammaproteobacteria > Steroidobacterales > Steroidobacteraceae > Bog-1198. Next base: position 940,083 of record CAWHRH010000003.1, on the reverse strand, counting down.
ACCATGGTGTCGTCCACGGGGTAGTAGCTCGCGGGGACATGACAGGCATCGCAACGATTGATTTGACCCGGGAAGACCACGCGGGTGAAATCGTTGATCGATCCATTGAAGCCGTAGATGATAAATGGCGACCCCGCAGGTCGATTGCTGGCATTGTGAATCGAGTGAATCAGGAACTTGAAATCAATCGCCTGCTCCCACAACCCGTCGGCGCCCGGGGTCGTGGCAGAGAGTATCCCGCGCTGACTTACATCGGTTGAGGCCGGATTGTGGCAGACGGTGCAAATTTGCACGTTGCCGTTTCGGCCTCCGCCGTGCTCGGAGAGCAGGCTGTGGCACACATTGCATTTGCCGCTGTCGACGACGGTGCGCCGCACCACAGGCGTGGCGCCGCTGGCATTGCCATAGCCGACCGCGCTCGTGACCGGAATCTTCGCCGCTCCCGGTCCGGTCGTGACCACGCCCGTTCGTCCTTCCATGACGACGCCCACGTTGCTGATCGCAGGACATGCTGCGGCACTGGTGGGAGGGCAATTGGCGGCCGGCGCAGCCGGCAGCGCGGTGGGGGATGTCAGCGTAAAGGCGCCGGTGGCGTCCGGCCCGGAAGGCGTCGCGCCGGATGTGCAACCGGGAGCGCCGAGAGCAACGCCCAAGGAGAGGGGCTGACCCCAAGCAGCGGCCGTCGTGCCGCGGCCCCAGTTGGTGTAGTCGCGGCTATCCCAGGCGATGTCGAAAGTAAGCCTTGTCGCGCCCCCGGAAGCGCACACCGGCTTCCCAGTACCTGGATCGATGCCGACAAAGGGAGCGTCGGTCAATATGTTGTAGGGTGCATTGTTGTTGGTGGGATCGAGCACCGAGAAATTCACGACCGGATAAATCGACCCGCCGCTTGTCACGAAGCTCACGCTTGTTGACGACGAATTGGAATTTGGCTGCGGCGGTGATTTCGGGGATCACATGTTTGGACGCAGCCGAGAGTCCGCCGGTTGGCGCATGGCAGGTGGCGCACTGCGAGTCATTGGCAACGCCGCCGGCATGATTCGCTCCGGTAGCGAAGTTCACCGTGTCATGACAGGCGCCGCAGGCCTCGATGGTCGGCACGGTGTTGTAGTTGGCGGCGTCAGGCAGCGTCGAAATACCTTGCACATGGCAGGTTAGACAATTGCGGGTATCCTGCGGGTAGAGCACCGTATTGAAATTGTTCACCGAATTCTTATTGCCGATGATCCAGTAGCCCTGTCCGTAGGTCGGCGTGGTGTCCGGGCCACTGGAAGTCTGGATACTGGGCAGTGTGATGCCGCTGTGGATCTTGTGCACCATCACTCTGAAATCCACCGTGCTGCCGCTCTCCGGATCAGTCGTTCCCGGGTTGTGGCACATCACACAGTACTGCACCTCGACCCGGGAGCCGCCGTGCGCGCTCAAAAACGTGTGACAGTTGTTGCAGGTCGAGGTCTCGACGATCTCGCGGCTGAATATGCCGGTGGTCGCACCCGTGGAGGGCTGGAAAGTGTAGGCGCCGTTATTTGCCTGCGCGTAATTTTTAATTTGGAAGGCAACGCGATGCGTCAAAGCCGCGTTATACGGGACGCTGGGTACCTTCGTGATGTCGGCCAAGAAGGTGTATTCATAGGTGCCGTCACCGTGGTCGACCAGCGTGCCGTTGGTGGCCGCCTCGGTGGTTGCCTGCGTCGCGGAGCCGGGCGGTGCGCAACTTAAGACGCCGGACGGGCACGCAGCGGAAGTGACCGTATTGAATAGATACGAATTCCATTGGCTGGCCGTTCCGTTGACGCCCGGGACCAGCTGCGCAACGGCGAAGCTGATGTCGGCCGACGTCAGGCCTTGTAGAGGCACTCCACTGGGGTCGGCGAGTTGAAACTTGACGACCGTCGGTCCGCCGACGGTCACGCTGGTAATGGTGCCGACGATGCCACTCGCCTTGCCGATCGCCATCGCAGAACCCGATCCCGGTCCACCACCGGTACCCGGGGGGCCGGAAGGACCGGGCGGGCCCGCGGGGCCGGGGGGCCCGGCAGGTCCGGTACTTCCGCTGCATGCAGCGAGGAGTGAACCGAGAAGCAAAAGGGCAACGACTGTGGCGGACCGGGTTGTCCGAGGCAACGCGGTGACATCAAATATGCAATCCATATTGCAATCTCCCGAGATCACCGAGTCTTGACAGGGGCGTTGAGCGTGGCCAGCATAGGCCTCGACCGCGCAAAATCATAGCGCAGGCCCAATGAAAATCAGTATGCGAAGCGCATTGCCGAACCGATATAGGACCATGGTCTCACGCCCAGTGGTGACGGTTCCCATTAGTCTTGGCTGCAACGTTTTAGGAGCGACGCAGCAGCGGTACTGCGTGTCCGTACGGCGGTGGCGCAAGGGAACAGCAATGATGGCATGGAAAGGTCCGAAGTGAATTCGCCTCAACCGTGGTATCGAGCATTGGGAGCGTGGCTGTGGCGGCGTCCGCAACGCTGGTTCTTGCTCGGCATTCCTATTGGCGGATTCATTGCCTTTTTCGCGGGGATCTTCTTGACCGGTGGCTCCTTGGTTGCTCTGCACCTCACCGAGACCAATGCGTTCTGCACGTCATGTCACGAGATGCAAGAGGCTCTCCACGAACTCAAGGGCACCGCGCACGAGTCCAATGTTTTCGGCATTCAGCCGGGTTGTGCCAGTTGCCATGTGCCGCCCACATTCGTGGCCGGCGTCTGGCGGCATATGAAAGCCGTCACGGAAGTTTGGGGCAGCCTGACGGGCAAACTCGACACACCGGCCAAGTACGAAGCGCATCGGCTGGAGATGGCAGAGAAAATCTGGGCCGAATTCTCGGCCAACGACTCCGCCGAGTGCCGCAGCTGCCACAATCCCGCCGTCATGGCATTCAAAAAGCAGCCGGAAGAGGCGGCCGCAGCGCATTCCTCGTTGACGCCGGGCGGCGGAGTGACCTGCATCGATTGCCACAAGGGAATTGCGCATACGCTGCCCAAGGGCAGCTGAACGAGAAAAACGCTAGGACTAAATTGGTTCGCTAAACTTTGTTTGACCGAATCTCGGAGGTAGATATGAAAGCAATTCAATTGGTGGCGGCGACCGCGCTGGTGGGTTGGCTATACGGCATTCCCGCGTACGCCGCTGACGCGGCGGCAGGGCAAAAGACTTTTCAAGCAACCTGCAATGCCTGTCATGCAAAAAAGATGCAGGTCTTCGCCGGCAAATCAGCAGCTGAACTGCAAACCGAGATCACGGGTATCGTCGGCGGCACGGTGAAGCACCCCAAAAAGCTCACCTTGAGTGCCGACGACGCGGCCAACGTCGCGGCCTACATTGCGAGCCTGCCGCCCGCCTAGGGTCTCAATGATTCGCTGATTGCGTTTTGCACCCGCAGGCCCTCTGGTTGCCACTTATAGTTGCGGCGGCCACCATGCTCGTCCTTGCCGCGTCCGTTCGTGCGGACGAAGACTCCGAGTCACCCTGGCTGCTGGTGCCGACCGTATCCTCAAGCCCGAAGCTGGGTACCTCATTCGGCGGCATGGGCGCCTACATGGTTTATTTTGATCCGCAATCGAAGGCGTCCTTGTTTGGCGCCAGCGCGCAATACACCTCGACCGATTCGATCGTCGCGAGCGTCTTCGCCAAGACATCGTTCGACGCCGACCACCAACGTCTGAGCGCGGCCGCCGCCGGCGGCACCATCAAGAACAACTACGACGATTTCCTGGGCACCGGCATGCCGCTCAAAAGCGATGACAACCTGCGATTCTTCGCGGTGCGCTACCAGTATCGCATCTGGGGCGACTGGTTCGTGGGCGCACAAGCGGTCAACACCAACTATGAAATTCTCGGGGTGACGGAGCTCGATGACCAGATTTTACAAACGCTTGGGCTGACCAAGCTCAGCGCCGGCGGCATCGGTGCGAATATCTATTTGGATTCCCGCGACAGCGAGTACAGTCCACACAAAGGCTGGCTCGTTAACATCAACAATCTTGCGTATCGCGACTGGATCGCCGGTCAGGAGAACTACGATACCTATCGGGCGGACCTGCGCTACTACTGGGGACACGGTGATGGGAATGTGCTCGCCCTTCGTCAGAATAATCAATGGACATCCGACGCGCCTTCGAGCGCATACGCGCCGATCTCGCTGCGCGGCTACAAGTTCGGGCAATACCTTGGAAAATATATGTCCTCAGTGGAAGCCGAGGAGCGGTTGCGCCTCGCAACCCGGTGGACTGCCACGGTATTTGCCGGCATCGGCTGCCTCTACGGAGGAGATCTTAAATGTACGGACGAGGCGAACGTCTATCCGAACGTGGGCGCCGGGGTTCAGTACGTCATTAAAGAGAAGGAAGGTATGGTGTTGAACCTGGAATACGCCAAGGGCAAGAGTGACAACCAGGGTGTCTATCTGAAATTCGGCTACGGCTTCTGAAATGGCAGCGTCGTAACGCGTTGGGTGCGGTAACGCCCCGACAAACGGGTGGTTTCGGTGTTCTCATCGCGCATTGGGAACGATCGGCCGCAAATTTTCCGGCTACGCAACTCCCCGGGAAAGAATTCATCGTGAGACAGACATCCAATTCACTTCTCCTTGCCTCGGCCTGCGCCATGGCACTGGGTTTGACCGCAATCGCTCTGCCCGAGCACGCGATGGCGCAGATATCCGTGTCAATCACGCTGGCGCCCCCCGCACTGCCCGTGTATGAACAACCGGTACTCGCTGAGCAAGGTGGCATCTGGGCCCCAGGATATTGGGCCTACAATCAGGACGGCTATTTCTGGGTTCCCGGGACCTGGGTGCAACCACCCGAATTTGGACTGCTCTGGACGCCGGGGTATTGGGGTTGGGGCAACGGAGGGTACGCTTGGAACGAAGGCTACTGGGGCACGACGGTCGGGTTCTACGGCGGCATCAATTACGGTTATGGCTACTCCGGCCGTGGCTACACCGGCGGGCACTGGCAGGGTCAACAATTTTATTACAATCGTGCGGTCAGCCACGTGAATGTCACCAACATTCACAATGTCTACAACCAGACGACAGTCAATAACACGACGATCAGCCGGGTCAGTTTCAACGGCGGGACCGGCGGCGTCATGGCGCGGCCGACTGCCGAGGAACAGGCCGCCGCCCGCGCGCCGCACCGGGCCGCTACGCCTGTGCAAGTACAACATCAACAAGGAGCGATGACCATTCATGCGCTCTCGGCGTCGGTCAATCACGGCAAGCCGGAGATTGCAGCGACCGCCAGACCTGCCGAGTTCAACGACTCGAATGCGGTCAAGGCGAAGGCGGCCGGGTCACCGGGCAACGCCCCGCAGAAGTCGGTAGCGACATCGGCGAAAAAGCCCGTCCCTGTGCACGTTGCGGACCTGCCGGCGATCGCCCACCAAGCGCCGCCAACCACAGGAAATGCCGAACGCGACAAGGTGAATCAGCAGCAGCAGAATGAGTTGCGTCAGGGCCAGGAACAGCAGCGGCAAGAGCTGCAGCAGAAGCAAATGGCGGAACACGCGCAAGCAGCGAAGCAACCCGCTTCGAGCAGCAGTGCGAAGTCGCTTGAAGCGCAGCATCAGGCGCAAACGCAGGCCATCGCGCAACATCATGCGACGGAGCAGAACGCGTTACACGAGACTCAGTCGAAGCCGCCTGAAGCAAAGCACGAGGAACCACACACCTAATGCTTCCCGTCGAATTTCTTAAATAACTTGGGTTCAGATACATAACGGAGACATCAATGCTGTACACAATTGCGATTGTTTTGGCGGTGCTGTGGCTACTGGGCCTGGTTACCTCATACACGATGGGCGGATTCATTCACATACTGCTCGTCCTCGCGGTCATCATGATTTTGGTGCAAGTCATCCAAGGCCGTCGGATCTAGGCGGCAACCCGCGCCAAGCGCGGGCGGACGAGTTAGTAACTAACTGGAGTGCCAAAATGTCATTTATTGCCTGGATGGTGCTGGGGCTGATTGCCGGATTCATTGCGAGCAAGCTGGTGAACAAATCGGGCGACGGGATGTTGCTCGATATCCTTCTGGGTGTTGTCGGGGCCGTGGTCGGCGGCTGGCTGTTCAATATGTTCGGAATGGCGGGCGTAACCGGTTTAAATGTGTATAGCTTGGTGGTCGCAGTGATCGGCGCCGCGGTTTTCCTCATTGTCTATCACGCTTTGATAAGCCGCAGGGTGTAAAAGCTGCTCGGAAGCACCGTCGATTAGTTGTCCGAGCTGCCGCGTAGGAGCAGGACGCCGCCAATGACAATCGCCGCAATACCCGCCCAGAGGGGGACATTGACGTATTGTTTTTCACTTAACGACAAGTGAAGGGTACCCACGTCGGCCTGATGGGTCGTTTTGGTATAGGAAAATCCGCCATAGGCCAGCGCCAGGGCGCCCGCCACGATCAACATCAGTGCCGCTAATTTGCGTGTATTCATCTCCATTTCTCCCGCCACACAGGGTGACTCTTTTTACTACCGCAGGTGAAACGTGCTGCCACCGAACAGTCCGGTCAGGCCAATGAGGATTAAATAGATGGCTACGATATAGTTCAATAGCCGCGGTACGATCAAAATCAACACGCCGGCGATCAGCGAGATGATCGGGGTGAAACTCAGGCTTAGATTCATGAACACACCTCGGGATGACGTCGGAACAAATGGTTGCACCGGGGTATTCGGTGTCTGCCGTGCGCCGGTCAGATATTGCGCGCTGGACCCCGGTGGTGCAGTGCGCTAGCGTACATAGCGAAAGTCGTATGAGAGTTTAATGAGTCTTTTGGGTGAGCCACAATCCCGGCTTACCTCTTTGATTCAGCCCAATGCTGAGCAGGGCCGATTTGGTTTCCAATAGACGCGCGACCGGCAGCCCCTCCCGGTGTATGCGGCGCGCCAGAATCTCCGCTTGACCCATGACCTGAAAATTCAGCTCGCCGATCTGTAAGGCGGTCGGCCTGCGATCATCTGTCGCGAGACTCGCCTTGCCGGCATCCAACGGGTGAGTCACAGAGGGGAACGGTGTGAAGGCGGGTGCATCGGCGCCGCCGCGAATGATCGTCGGCGAGGAAACTCGTGGTGGCCGCAGGTCCAAGCGCGCGCTTGGCATATGCTCCTGACGGACGACCGACCGACTGGCCAGGGATCGCACCAGATCTTTGACGGAGAGTACAGAGCTTTCCTGGCTCATCGGTGGGGAGGCAATGGCCGAACCCAGCAAGCAAAAGCCGCATACACCCGCGGTAACACCTGTCAGTCGATGTCTGTTCGTGTGCGTCATTGCGCCATGAATCCTTCCGAGAATGTCGCCGTCATACATCAGGTTCTCCGCTGGCGGATCCGCACGCTCATTGGAGCACGCGCGAGTCAGGCTGTCGGGACGCTGCCGTACGAAATGGAGCTGCGTACGGCAGCGCACGGACGCGCCAAGGCATACAGACGATAATGACTAGCTGACTGCGCCCGCCGCGGTCATTCCATGTGGCTTCAAATGGGTTTCAAATCAGCATGACGGGAAACATCTATATCAGCGTAAAGGATCCCGGCAACACGGCCGTTACACTTGACGCGCCTCCACGGGAGAGGCTCGACATCGTCCCCGCCTTACAACGCGCGATATTGAATAGCGCCAATTTCTCCAGTATCGCAACCGATGCCCGGGGCGTCATTCAGATTTTCAATGTGGGCGCGGAACGCATGCTCGGGTACACAGCGGCGGAAGTCACCAACAAAATCACGCCGGCAGACATTTCCGATCCCCAAGAAGTGATCGCACGAGCCAAGCTGCTGAGCACGGAATTGGCAACGCCTATCGAGCCGGGGTTCGATGCCCTGGTGTTCAAGGCATCGCGCGGTATCGAAGACATCTACGAGCTTAGCTATATTCGCAAGGACGGCAGTCGCTTTCCGGCCTTGGTATCCGTCACGGCGTTGCGTGATCTGCACGATGCCATCATCGGTTACCTGTTGATCGGCACCGACAACACGCTGCGCAGTCGATTCGAAGCCGAGCGAAAAACTCTCGATCAAGCGCTGCAGGAATCTAATTTTGCGTTGCAGGCCGCCAAGCTGGCGGCGGAAAAGGCCAATCTCGCAAAATCGGATTTTCTCTCCAATATGAGCCATGAATTGCGCTCCCCCTTGAATGCGATTCTTGGATTCGCCCAGCTGATGGAATCGGGTACGCCGCCGCCGACACCGGCTCAGAGGCAAAGCGTCGAACAGATCCTCCAAGCGGGTTGGTATCTTTTGGTGCTCATCAACGAAATTCTCGATCTTGCACTGATCGAGTCAGGCAAGCTCTCGCTATCTCCCGAGCCCATCTCGCTCGCCGACGTACTGAGCGACTGCCGCGGCATGATCGAGCCGCTGGCGATGAAAAACGGAATTTCATTGACCTTCCCGCGCTTCGACGACACGCCCTACGTGAAAGCGGACCGAACCCGCGTCAAACAGGTTCTCATCAATTTGCTGTCCAACGCGATCAAATATAATCGCGCCGGCGGCAGTGTCGAAGTGATTTGCACCGTGAGCTTGACGCAACGCACACGTATAGCCGTGCGCGATACCGGCAATGGATTGCCGCCCGAGAAGCTGGCCCAGCTGTTCCAACCGTTTAACCGTCTCGGTCAGGAAACTGGCAGAGAAGAAGGGACTGGCATCGGCCTGGTGGTGAGCAAACGCCTGGTCGAATTAATGGGCGGGGAAATTGGCACCGAGAGTACGGTCGGTGTGGGCAGCGTGTTCTGGATCGACCTGCACTCGACGCACGCGCCGCGATTTCTTGCCGCCACGACCGAGTCTAAGGCGCCTGAAGCACCGTCCTTGCACATCGATGCGCCGCAACACACGCTGCTGTGCGTCGAGGACAACCCGGCCAACTTGTTGTTGGTCGAGAAGCTCTTGGAGCGACGGCCGGATATCCGCCTGCTGGTGGCGAAGGACGGCATCCGCGGCGTCGAGACGGCGCGCGCTGCGCGGCCGGATGTCATTCTCATGGATATCAACCTGCCGGGTATCAGCGGACTCGTTGCCCTCGACATCCTGGCAGAGGATCCGCGAACGGCCGGCATTCCGGTGATCGCCCTCAGCGCCAATGCCATGCCGGCCGACATCGAGAAGGGCCTGGCGGCAGGATTTCTCCGTTATCTGACCAAGCCAATCAAGGTCAACGAGTTTATGGAGACCCTGGATTACGCGTTGGCATGCGTGAAACATCAGGCAGACCGCACCAGCGCGCCTGGAGGGGCTCCATGATCGATGCAGATGACATTCTCGCCGCGCGCATTCTGATCGTCGACGATCAGAGCGCGAATGTGCTGTTGCTCACGCGCGTGCTGGAGCAGGCCGGTTATCGCAACGTGACCGCAACGATGAATCCGCTCGAAGTCTGCTCGTTGCATCGCAAGAGCCGCTATGACCTGATTCTGCTCGACCTGCAGATGCCGGGCATGGACGGGTTCCAGGTGATGGAAGGCCTTAAAACCAATGAGGCTGACGCTTACCTGCCGGTCATCGTGCTCACGGCGCAACCCGGCCATAAGCTGCGCGCACTGCAGGCCGGTGCCAAGGATTTCATCAGCAAGCCTTTCGATCTGGTCGAAGTAAAAACCCGCATCCACAACATGATTGAAGTGCGTTTGCTGTACCGGCGGCTTGAACAGTCCAACGCGCTGTTGGAAGAAACGGTGAAGGAACGGACTGCGGAATTGCGTGAAAGCGAGGCGCGCTACCGCAGTCTCACCGAACTCGCCTCCGATTGGTATTGGGAGCAGGACGAGCGAGGCAGCTTCACCAAGGTCTCCGGCCCGGTCCTCGAGATGCTCGGCATCCGCGTCGACACATTGATGGGGGATGCGAGCCCTACGCCGGTAGAGGGGTGGGACGAGACCCAGCGCCAGGCGCTGCAAGCCAAGATTGGCGCGCGGCAGCCTTTTTTGGATTTCAACTTGAGTCGCACGAATCCGGATGGTTCGCGCCAGCAGTTTCGTGTCAGCGGCGAGCCCATGTTCAGCACGGGCTGTCGCTTCATGGGTTATCGCGGTATCGGCGTGGAAGTCTCCCGCGGCCATTAGGACACCAGGTCCCGAGCACGACGTTGCCCATGGCTCATCACCCCAGTCAAAATCAGTTGCTTGCCGCTTTGCCGGTCGCAGAATTCGAGCGATTGTCCGAGGGACTGGAACTGGTGCCGATGCGCCTCGGCGACGCACTCTACGAGCCGGGTCGGAAGCTGGAACATGCCTATTTCCCGATCTCCGCCATCGTTTCACTGCTGTACGTGACGCAATCGGGTGCGTCGTCGGAGATTGCCGGCGTCGGCCCCGAAGGCATCGTCGGCATTCCGATGTTTATGGGTGGCAATACCACGACGAGCTCTGCGGTCGTGCGCACGGCGGGGCATGCTTATCGATTGCAGCGTCGCGTCCTGCTCGCGGAGTTCGCGCGCGCCGGCGCCGCGCAGCGTTTGTTATTGAGCTACACGCAGTCGCTGATCATGCAGATGTGTCAGACGGCCGCTTGCAATCGCCACCACTCGATCGAACAGCAGCTCAGCCGCTGGCTCCTGTGGACTGTGGATCGACTGCCTACGCAGCAATTGACGATGACCCAGGATCTGGTGGCCGGCTTGCTTGGTGTGCGCCGCGAAAGCATTACCGAGGCGGCGGGGCGATTGCAGCAGTTCGGTTTCATCCGTTACCGACGCGGACATCTCGATGTGTTGGACCGGCTCGGTTTGCAGTCCCGCGCCTGCGAGTGTTATTTCGCCGTCAGGAACGAAATGGATCGGCTGCTGCCCGATGCGACGTCGCGTCAGGATTTGGCGCTCCTGCAGGCGCAATTGCGGCCGGAAATGTCCCTCACGTCACAGACGCGCATTTAGCGGTACTTTCGCTCGGAGCCAGGGATACCGCGCTATATGGCGATCTGGGCTCAAATTGATCCCAGATCGCAATAGTCGGTGCGCTACCGAACGGCGACAACATCTCGAATTGTTCGCTGAGAGTTCGGTGACGAACAGACCGCAACACGGCGAAAGCATAGGGTGGAGACATCGAACGCGGCGGGTTCAAGTTCGCCTGTTTTGCCGCGACGTCATCAGGAGTATCGATATGTCAATTGATCCATCAACCCTGGCCAAGGGCGCAACCCTGTGGACCGCGCTCGCATTCTGCGTCGCGGGGTGCGCCAGCACGCCAATCCCAAACGAGCAAATTGCGGTGGCGAAATCGTCGGTCCAGCGCGCTGAACAAAACGGAGCTCCAGAACTGGCGCCGGTTGAAATGTCAATTGCCCGCGAAGAATTGGCCAGCGCCGAGAAGGCCGCAGCCGATCGCCAAGCGCTGCCTGCAACGCAGTGGGCGGAAAAGGCAAACGTCGACGCGCAACTCGCTGAAGCTACGGCGCAACAGCGCCGGGCTCACAAGGCGGCCACAGAATTCGACGCCAGTATGGCCACGCTGCGTCAAGAGACGCAGCGCAGCTCGCAACCAACTCAATGAGGGTGTTAGTCATGAAAACAAAAGTGCTCACTGCAATGGGTCTGGCGCTGGCCCTCGGCGCCTGCGCCTCGATGCCCCAGCCGAACGCTGCGCTCGAGAGCGCGCGCGTCGCGGTTCAAACGGCAGAGGCCGATCCCAACGTCAACAAATATGCGGCGCTTGATTTGGATGTGGCGCGGAAAGATTTGAACAATGCCGAAACCGCAGCGCTGCATCATCAAGATGCGGATGTGGCTCAATCGGCTTACTTGGCCGCGCAGAATGCACGGCTTGCGCAGGCACATGCGGCCGCCAAGGCGGACGACGCCCGGGTGGCGGCGGGCCAGGTGGAACGCGACCAAATCATGCTGGCGGCCCGAACCCGCGAAGCCGACAAGGCAAATCTCGCAGCTGCGAACTCCAAGCAATTGGCCGACTCGGCGCTGATTCAGAGAGATCAGGCGAAGGAGGATACCGCCCGGGTGCTGGCCGAACTCGATGCACTCAAGGCGACTCCCACACCGCGCGGCATGGTCTTGACGCTGGGCGATGTCCTGTTCGATACGGGCAGGGCTGAACTGAAGTCCGGTTCCGACCGTAAGCTGGATCAACTGGCGCAGTTCCTAACCGAACATCCTTCCCGCCGTGTCCAAATAGACGGATTCACCGATAGCGTCGGCACCGACTCATACAACGAGGAACTCTCGCAACGCCGAGCAAATGCGGTCAGAGAAGCCCTGATAGCCAGAGGTATCGAATCCTCGAGAATCGGCACCGAGGGTTACGGCAAGTCGTATCCAGTGGCGAACAACGCCGATTCCGGCGGCCGGCAATTGAATCGACGCGTCGAAGTGATCATTGGCGGCGACAATGGTACGCAAATCGCGCCGCGAACCGGCCTTTAAGATGTGGCTCGCGGACTACGCAGTGAAGGATCTTTCCGCACAAATCTGGTCATTGGAGGCCAGGGCAGCATCGCGCGATATCGAAGCGATGAATTTGGACGAGAAAACTGCAGCGAGGGAAAGATACACGTTGAGCCTGGAAAGCCGCGAATTGCGTACACAAGCTCGAAAGCTGAAGGATCGCCCGCAATTGGAGGATGCAGCATGGATACTGTGATCATTTTAATCGTTCTCTTGCTGTTGTTTGGCGGAGGAGGGGGGCTGTACTGGGGAATGGGAGCCGGTTGGGGAATCGGTCCCATCGGATTGATCATTGCCGTTGTCGTGATCGCCTTCCTTCTGCACGGATATCGCGGCAGCCGAGGTTCCCGACTCTAAGCGATATACGCTAGTTACCGAAAACCACCAGGGCAAGCAACAACAGGCCGATGGCGACGCCCGCGATTGTGTAGAGGCGGCTGCCAAGTCGGGGGTGGGGAATCCCGACGCGTCGCGAAGCGACAGGTGTTGAATGCATCGGCAAGAGCTCTATGAGGCGCGCGGCGATTGTTTCGGCCGATGACTGCGGGGTTAAATCCAAGTTCACCGACGATATCATGGAAGCAAGCCTGGCAATGGCAGTTGTCTTCGGCATTTGCGCCAGCTGAGCCGCCTCGTGCCAGGGATCAATGTCGTGACGCGCGAGTACCGATAAGACACTCACGGGTATTTGGTTTGTATCGTCGCTGATGGCCGAATACAAAAAGTTGTCAAAATCAGCACTCAAACCAGAATGCGCTCCGGTACTCATAGATCGGGACTCCCGGGTCGTTCACGCAGAAGATTACCGCGAGCCGGGCGTCGGGTCGGTCCGATACCGCACACTGATGCGCCGGGCCGAGTCGGGAAGCGCGATGGAAAGTGCCGTCCTATGTACGGTAACGGACCGCCCTCATTCACAGCACATGAGAAACTTGCTGCGAAAATCAACATAAGGAACATTTTATGAAAACAAAACTAGCGGTAAGTTGCGTGTTATTCGGCGCGCTACTTGGTTCGGCTGCAGCCATGGCGGACAACGATGCGACTTCAGCCGGGAACAGCGCCACGGTATTCGTCAAGGATTCAGCGATCACAACGAAAATCAAGACCAAGCTCGCGGCGGACCATCTGACCAGTCTCGGCCGCATTCATGTCGATACCGACGAAAATGGAGTCGTGTGGCTGACCGGTACGGCGAGGAGCCAAGAGGCAATCGCGAAAGCGGGGTCCCTTGCGCGCGACACGGAACATGTGAAGTCCGTCCATAACGATCTGACGGTCAGACTGGACGATTGAAGCTTCGAAGGGCGAATCCTTTGCGTACCGCGCGGACTGCGCGGTGCGCAAGGAGCGCTGCGGCTCTCAAAGTTCACGGTCCAATGGCAGCCACGACAGAAAGGTCAGATCGAATCTCTGCCATGAGCTGCGCGCCGGTTCCTGCGTATATTCAACATCTTTGCCGTCCTCGCGCGTATACCACACGAGATGTGCCGGCGCACCGGCAACTGCTTCGCGCCAACTGAGGGCGTATGCGTTATCTGGTCGCACCATGTGGTCAAAACGCGTTGCGGTTTGTTGGGCGAGCTCCGGGCTGTCGATGATCAAACCGATCTCGGTATTCAAGTGCTTTGAGCGCTCATCGAAGTTCATTGAACCGATGAAGACTCGTTTGCGGTCGAACACCCATAATTTGGCATGCAGACTGTAGTTTCCGTAGCGCGACACCACTGCCGTTTCACCACTTCCCCGGGTGCTTCCCAGGAGCGATCGGATCTCGTAAAGCTCAACGCCGTCCTTGAGCATCGGTACGCGGAACTTCACGTAACCGGATTGCGCGATCAAATCCGGGGTTGAATTCAACGAGTTGGTCAGGATACTGACGCGAACGTTGCGCCCATGAAGTTCCTGCAGCGCCTCTAATTCATCCGGCGAGGGTACCAGGTAGGGCGTAATCATCAGCAACTCGGTTTGTGCTGAGCTAGCGGCCTTGAGGACTTGTTCGGCCATGAGGCGGCCTGACGACGCACCTCGATCGACGTTCTTCTTGTCCGGACTATCGCTGATGACTTGCGCGTGGGCCCACACCAGCGGGAGCCGGCCCGAGACGATGCCGGCATAGGGTTCACCCGTTGCCAGCTGCGCCGCATAGTCGACGCCGTCGGTTTTTAGCGGCTCCATGTGACGTTCAGAGTGCTCACCGGCACGCTCGCGTCGTTCTGCGAGTGCGCTCCCGGAGCGCTGGTGACCATACAGCGCGGCGGCTGGGACGGCGAAGCGACTTCTCCAGAACTCGTCGAAAGTGGCGGACAGTTTTATGGCAATCGGACCAGCGGAGAATACGTCGTCGTCGGCGAACTGGGAATCTGGGTCCATTTGGAAGTACTGATTGCCGATATTGCGGCCGCCAATGAGCGCCGCAGCATTGTCGACGATCAGCAGCTTGTTGTGCATTCGGTAGTCGAGTCTCGGGGCATTGAACGTGAACTCGAGGCCGCGCCGCAGAGTGCTGTGCCCGCGATAGACGAACGGATTGAAGATCCGAATCTCGATGTTCGGATGGGCATCCAAGGAGAATATTTGCTCATCCCCCGCAACGGTGTCGCTGTCGTCGACCAGCACCCGCACCCGGACGCCGCGATCGGCCGCCCGAATCAGGGCATCGGTGAGCAGCCGTCCCGTTGCGTCGCCGCGAAAGATGAAGTACTGAAGATCAAGGGTTTTCTCCGCCGCGTCGATCATCTCCACGCGCGCCAGGAATCCATCAACTCCCGCGGAGATGATTCGAAACGCGGAATTGCCGTCTCTCTGCCGCGAGGCGCCGTCAAACTGCGTTCCCAGACGGGTGTCTTCCGGATCGACAAGCGCGACGGACCAGGACTTCGGTTCGTTGAATTTCGCCGGAACCGATGAGCATGCTCCAAGCAGGATGACCGTGGCGACGCCCGAGAGTACGCGGGATCGCGCGAAGAGTAGCCGTCGCCGATTGGACGCGGCGAGGGGAGCGAGTCGGATCATTTGCGTGTCCGACGGCCGCATATCGGTCTTAATGCATGACCTGGTCGTACATGACCTGAGCATATGCCCGGCGGTCGTCGGCATAACAACTACAGCTGACGGCTTTCAGTCCCTTGCGATCGAGCACGGTCACGCGACCCCGACTGTATTCGATCAGACCCTTCCGCTGTAGGGAAGCGGCAGCGCCGGAGATGCCCACCCGACGCACTCCCAGCATAAAACTCAAGAATTCCTGAGTCACACCGAACGTATCGGCATGGGCGCGATCGTGCATCATCAGTAGCCAGCGGCTGAGACGTGCGTCAATTTGATGAAAGCGCGTGCAGGCGGCCGCGCAGGCGAGCTGGCTCATCAGCACGTACAAATATCGACTCATGATCAACTGCAACGGAACGCATTGCTCCAATTCCCGGCGGAATGCGCCGATTGGCACACGCCAGGCAGTGCCTGGGCCTTGGACCAAGGCATGCAACGGCTGTGTTAGAACCCGTAACGCCACCTGTGCGCCGCACATGCCTTCGCGGCCGACCATACCCACTTCGAGGACCGGTTTGCCGTCGATTGAGGTGACCAAAGAGATGAAGCCATTGACCGGAAAATAGACATGGCGAGTCGGCTCACCCGCGCCGCCCAAAACAGCGGACTGCACCAGTTGGACCTGCTCTGCGATTCCAAGCACCCGCCGCCGCGCCTTATCCGGCAGCAGTTCGATCAGTTGGTTTTCAGGCGTGTTCAACCGGGGGCGCTCCGATCAGAGACCGCCCAGTGTGAGTGAACGCAGTCAACAACACTGTCTGCTACCGTACCGAGCTACTGGCTATCGAGCCGACGGCTTTGACGGCGATAGCCTGACGGGGAATTGACAATAATTGCCTTCCGGAGCGGGGGTTTGGCCCAGCCGAGTTTCGCCGGGCAGGAGCGCATGCAAATCGCCGCATTGCCGTTTGGATACGGTGTATTGTATGTGCGCAAGCGAACAGACCGACCAGTCGATTCCGACCCACAATTTAACGTTAACCTGGGACGCCCGCCGATCCCGCACGTCTCAAAATAGGTCTTCTGATACGCCGATGCCGCAAACTGATAAATTCAAATTGAATCAACTTTTGGCATCTTTGCCGAACGCAGAATGGGCGCATTGGTCGGCCTCGCTCGAAGCCGTTGAAATGCCGCTCGGCGCGGTGCTCTACGAGCCCGGGGTAACGCTCAAATATGTGTATTTCCCGATCACTTCGATCGTTTCGCTGCTCTATGTCATGGAAAACGGAGCCTCGGCGGAAATCGCTGTCGTCGGGAATGAAGGGATCGTGGGCGTTTCCTTGTTTATGGGCGGCGAGTCCACACCGAGCCGAGCGGTCGTGCAAAGCGGAGGCCTAGGATGCAGGCTCGATGCGCAGCTGATGAAAGCGGAATTTAACAAGGCGGGACCTGTGCTTCATTTGCTCTTGCGATATACGCAGGCGTTGATTACGCAGATGGCACAAACGGCCGTGTGTAACCGCCACCACTCCCTTGACCAGCAGTTGTGTCGATGGCTGCTGCTGAGCCTGGATCGCTTGGAGGGTAATGATCTCGTCATGACGCAGGAACTCATTGCAAACATGCTGGGAGTTCGACGTGAAGGCGTTACCGAAAGCGCCCTTAACTTGCAGAAATTGGGCTTCATCAGATACGCGCGCGGGCGCATCACGGTATTGGATCGGGAGGGACTCGAGAAGCGCACCTGTGAGTGTTATGCGGTGGTCAAAAAGGAGTACGACAGACTCCTTCCTCAGACAATTGCGGCGTAGCCGCTCACGGCGCCTCAATTTCTACGTATGGCTCGAATCAGCGGTCTTGTGACCGAATGGATTCGCTTGTGCAATTCGCGCAGGAGCAAAAGGCCTTTGGCCTCAGCTGCTTGCCGCGATCGCCAAGACAGGCACTCGGCGACGATATAGCAGGTGCTCATGACCAATCCGCTCACGACCACCACCATCAGCAAATCATCGAGCGTCATATGAAAGAGCGTTCAGCGCTGGGCGGGCAGCCATTGAGCCCGCTCCGGTGCGCTACCGCTTGGCCGAGACTTCCGTGAGTTTTGAATTGGCCTTGGCGGCTGCATAATCTGCGTCCGCCACGTCCTTGCATTTGGATTGCGAGTCGCCGCTCAGCCCATTGCAATTTTCCAGCGCGACCTTATGGGTGCCTTCGGCCTTCGCCATTGCGACATCGTAGGCACCGGTCGCCTCGGCGTTCTTGAGATCATGATTCCCAGCGTTCACCTTGTCGGCGGCTACAGCCTCATCCTTGGCGGCCTCCACTCGGGCGTTTGCCACTTCCTTATTCGCCGCTTGTTGAGCTGCCGCAACGTTATTTGAGACCGTGTCGGGGGACTTGGCATTGTTGCAGCCCGAAAGAGTAGCGAACGCAACAGCGCTGATCGCTGCGAAAAGCCTGAGATTCATGGTATTCACCTTTGTTCATTGAGAGCCGCGATCTTCGAATTCATTCGGAGCGCCTTGAGAGGTCAGATAGGAACACATGCGTGTGCGCCGGTCGGTACGCTGCCGCGCTTACCGCGGTCTCGTCTGTGGTATTGAACGGTACGGTACGGTTGCGTTGCATTAATGCGAGGAGTAGTGTGAAGTCTTGTTTGCTCGTCCTCTTACAAGGAGTCGGCCATGATCAAGAGACAAATACGTTTAGGCGTCGCCGCGGCGGCGGCGATCGCGCTTCTGCCGATGGCGCCGGCCATGGCCCATGGCCCTGGCTTTCGACCGGCATATCCTTTCGCGGTTGGGCATGGACTCTTCGGAGCAGCGGTCGCGCTCGCGACCTTGCCTCTGGTGATCGCGTCTAACGTCGTCGCGGGTGTCAGCGGATCCGTTGCACCCTATCAATCACAAGGATACGCAACCCCCGGGTATGGCTATGCGCCGCCGGTTGCTTACGGGGCGCCTCGGCCGTATTACGCGCCGTATCAGGGATACTACGCGGCGCCGCGCGCCAGTTATGGACCGCGCCCGTATTACGGTGCGCGCCCCGGCTATGGCGGACGCGGGTATTATCGTTCGGGTGGCCATCCGTATCCGAGCCGGTAAAAAAAATCCCGCCAGGAGTCTCAAGGGAGTCAGAAAGGGAGGGCGTCCACAGCGTGCGGACGCTGTCAAGTTGCGCGCAAAAATCCTCGAGGTCGCCACCAATCTGTTCTTGGAGCAAGGTTACGGATCGACATCCATAGAAGCCGTTGCGGCCCATGCAGGTGTCTCGAAGCGCACCTTTTATGATCGATTCGATGACAAGGCGGCCCTCTTCGCCGCCGTTGTGCATCGGATCATCGAGAACATCAGACCTCCGGCGAATGTGCCGTTACTCGCCGGTCCGAACTTGGGTGAGATCTTACGGCGCCTTGCGGGCCTGATCCTACAAGCCGCGTTATCTCCCCAGGCGATTGCCCTGCATAGATTGGTGACCGGCGAATCGAGCCGATTTCCGGAACTCGCGAATGCGGTTGAGAACGACGGCGGCCAGGCTGAGGCAACAGCCCTCATTGCTGGATTGCTGACGAGGGAATTGCCAAAGATCAGGTTGAGTCCCGAAGACCAGGCGTTCGCTGCCCAGCAATTCATTTACATGGTGGTGGCAGTTCCGCAGCGGCGCGCGACCGGGTTCGGAACTCCCATGACGCAGGCTGAACTCGAACTCTGGGCGGATAACGCGGTGAAGCTGTTTCTAGATGGATATACGGGATGGCGCAAATGAGTCCCGCTGGCGACTTGAGCTCCTGCGGCCGCTTAGCCGGCTGGCTCGCGTGTCGCAAGGTTGGCGGATGGATTGCGATTTCCGATTGGAGAACTCGCACTACCGCGTCGGCCAGCGGGGGTACGCAGCGCCGTCCCGTGAGAGGCTGCTGAGCGAGCAAGAAATTCGTCGCCGACCGCGCGAACGGCCACGGCGGGGAATCGGCGTCCCTGGGACACGCGTGCGTAAACTTTAAGATAATTCTGTGCCATATGTTGCGCTGTGAAGCGATGCTCGAATTCATTGCGGATGCAACTGCGGTCAAGCGTGCCTAAACGCCGCACCGCTTCGACCGCCTGATCCTCATTTTGAACGATAAAGCCGGTCAGCCCGTCATGCAGCACCTCCGGGACCGAGCCGTTCTCAAACGCGACCACGGGAGTTCCGCAGGCCATCGCCTCGATCATTACGAGTCCGAAGGGTTCGCGCCACGCGATTGGGAACAGGAGCCCCGCGGCATTCCCCAGGAATTCCTGCTTCTGGTGCTCTGAAATCTCACCAACGAACTCAATATCGCCTTGCGAGAGCAGCGGCTCGATCGTGGTTTTGAAATATTCCCGATCGGCGCGATCTACCTTGGCCGCGATCTTCAGGGGAATTCCGGCCCGCGCTGCAATTCGAATCGCGGCGTCCGGCGCCTTCTCCGGGGAGATGCGCCCCAGGAAGGCAAGGTATCCTCCGCGTCCCGCGCCCATGCTTAGCAGATTCTGTGGCAGGCCATGAAGAACCGTTGCGACGAAGTTTGCTTCCGGCAGGGGCACACGCTGTGAATTGGAAATCGACACCACCGGAATATCGTCGTACAGCTTATAAAGGGCCGGCAATTCGGGCAGATCGAGGCGGCCGTGCAGGGTGGTGATCGACGGCGTGGCGAGGCGACGCAGCAAGGGATAGCCAAAGTAGTCGATGTGGCAATGGATCAGGTCGAACTCATGAGCGCGCCGCGCCACTGCCTCCAGCTGCATAAACAACGGCGCCAAGTGATCCGTCACGTTTGGGTCGAGGCGCAGCGCGCGCGGCCAACTGGGCGAGAGAGTCGCTTTGGTGGCGCTGTCGCCGGAGGCAAATAAAGTAACGTCGTGCCCCAGTTCGATCAAGGCGTCGGTCAGGTAAGCGACGACCCGCTCGGTGCCACCATACAGTTTTGGAGGTACAGCTTCGGCAAGCGGTGCGATCTGCGCTATCTTCACACTATCCCCATAGACGAAATGATGAATGTGCGACGTATAGTATCCGCTTCGACGTACATTGTCGGCTTCACAATTAGAACTGTACGTTGTAAGTGAAGTCCTAGGCTGCGAAAGTTCCGCTCTACGCGGCTTTTGCCTGAATGCTTTACAAATCGCACCGTGAGTGTACCTTTGCTTCGGGACAACCATGAATACATCCTCGGCGGTTGACGCCACGACTTCCTCCCATTCGGTGAACGAGTCGCCGGCCCCGCAATTCGTCATCGCAGTCTCGGCGACGGTTCAGGAACGGCGCACGCGTACACTGAAGCACGGCGACACATTCGCCGTGTTCGATTATCGCGGCGACATCGGCGGCGAGCCCGGGAATCCGGAGGGGCTCTACCATCGCGACACTCGCATGCTTTCGCAGCTACAGTTGCTTCTGGAGGGAGCGCGGCCGCTGCTGCTCTCCTCAACGACGCAGGACGATAATGCCGTGTTCACGGCGGACCTCAGTAACCCCGATTTTCTCTTCGATGGCAGAATCGGCCTGCGACGCGAAAACATCCATTTGAACCGCATGAAGTTCATCTGGAACGACGCCTGCTACGAGCGCGTTGTGGTGAGGAATTTCAGCAATCGGCCGCTCGATCTGCGATTGACGTTCCGATTCGCCGCCGACTTCGCGGACCTTTTCGAGGTCCGCGGGGAGCGTCGAAGCGCGCGCGGCGACGCTCGCGGCGCCCTCGAGGACGATCACCGTGTCACGCTCCGATACAAGGGACTCGATGCGATTGAGCGGCTGACCGAGATTGCGTTCTATCCGGCGCCAAATACGCTGACAACCGGTGGTGCGACTTTTCAAGTCTCCTTAAAGCCCCGTGCGATGCGTCGGATATTCGTGCGCATCGGTTTCACCAGTGCCGCGCGGGGTGATTGGACCGGCCGTACGTTCTACCGGCGGAAGCGCGCCGCCCGCCAGGCGCTCATCGAGTCGAGCGCACGGGCGGCCAGCGTCGACAGCTCGAACTCCGTATACAACGAAATTGTCAGACGGTCCGTGTCTGACCTGTACATGCTAATCAGCGACACGCCTCAGGGACCATACCCCTATGCCGGAATTCCCTGGTTCAGCACGCCGTTTGGGCGGGACGGAATTATCACGGCACTCATGACGCTGTGGCTCGACCCCACTATCGCGCGGGGTGTGCTCGGGTTTCTCGGCGCCACGCAGGCGATCGCCATCGAGCCGGAACGCGACGCCGAGCCCGGGAAGATTTTGCACGAGATGCGTCATGGAGAAATGGCGAATCTGCGCGAGGTGCCATTCGGGCGATACTACGGGAGCATTGACGCGACGCCGCTCTTCCTGCTGCTGCTCGGCGAATATTTCCGGCGAACCGGCGACCTTGAGACGGTGAGCTCGCTGTGGCCGAATGCCGAAGCAGCGCTCGCCTGGATCGATCACTATGGCGATCGCGACGGCGACGGTTTCATCGAATACCATCGTCAGACGAAGGAGGGCCTGGCGAACCAGGGATGGAAAGATTCCTTCGACGCAGTCTTTCATCGAGACGGCCGCTTAGCAGAGGGGCCGATCGCACTTTGCGAAGTGCAGGCGTACGTATACGGCGCGAAGCGCCATGCTGCGGTGCTGGCCGAGGCTCTCGGACATCCGCAGCGCGCCGCCGCTCTCAGCGCGCAGGCCGAGTCCCTTCGACAAAGATTCGAATCGCAGTTCTGGTGCGAGGAGCTCTCAACCTACGCACTCGCGCTGGACGGCGAAAAGCGGCCATGTCGCGTGATCTCATCCAACGCCGGGCAAGTCTTATTCACGGGCATTGCCTCAGCCGATCGCGCACAGCGGGTCGCCGATACGCTGCTGTCGCCGGCATCGTTCGGCGGATGGGGTATCAGGACGGTCGGTTCGTCTGAATCGAGGTACAACCCGATGTCCTATCACAACGGGTCGATATGGCCGCACGATAACGGGCTCATCGCCATGGGCTTCGCCCGATATGGACTGCAGAGCTCCGCCGCGCGGGTGTTTCGCGCTGTCTTCGACGCTGCTAGTTACATGGATCTGCGCCGCCTGCCTGAACTCTTTTGCGGCTTCCCCCGAAGGCAGCACAACGGCCCCACGCACTATCCCGTCGCTTGTTCCCC
Organism: uncultured Gammaproteobacteria bacterium; assembly: GCA_963831765.1. Classification (GTDB taxonomy): domain Bacteria; phylum Pseudomonadota; class Gammaproteobacteria; order Steroidobacterales; family Steroidobacteraceae; genus Bog-1198. Next base: position 917,529 of record CAWHRH010000003.1, on the reverse strand, counting down.
GCAGGCCTGGGCGAGCGCGACACCGCTATGCTTGCTGCAGGCCTCGCTTGGCCTAGAGCTTCTGGATCGGACTGGCGAGGTCAAGTTCTATCGCCCGATGCTGCCGGATTTCCTAGACCATGTGCGATTGCGCAACTTGCGCTTGAGCACGGGCTCGGTGGATCTGCTTCTTCATCGCCAGGACGACAACATCGGGGTAACTGTGACACGGCGGGACGGCGACGTTGTGGTCGTCACCCGGTACTAGTTGATTCGGCGGTACGGCATAGACAAGGACTCCTAAGCCGCTTCGGCGGTCGACTCGAGTTGCCGCTTTCGAGCAAGCAACTGCTCGCCAAGTTTTTCAAGGTTCATATCGGATTTTCTTGCTTCGGCGAACATACCGCCGGGCTGCTCTTCCTCCTTCACATGATGCTTGATCATCTCGGACAGCACTGTCACGTTGGCATCGTAATAGTCGTCCCCCGGCGACATGGACTGAATCTGCGCAATGAGCGCCTTGGCGCCGGCGTGTTCGACTATCGCTTCGTGATGCATGTTCTTATCGGATGTGGCGTCAAGGAAAGCCGGATAAAATACTTCTTCTTCGATTCTCGTGTGAATCGTCAAGGCAGCGCAAATCCTCGCCGCGAGTTGCTGTTTTTTCTGCGCATTCGTTGTACGTTTGAACTGCGCAAACCAGCCTTCGACTTGGCGATGGTCGGCCTTCAGCAAGGCAATTGCGTCCGGGAGCTGCGCGCGGCCGCGGCGACGAGACTGAATTTTGCTTGTCATCAATTTCTCCTAAAGATGTTGGTCGCGCAGCCGGCCGCCGATCGCTCCTGAAACGCTCGCTATGAAGGCGCCTATTATCAGTGCAAGCGCGGTATAAAGAGCAGCGCTGGTCGCGGCTCTTCGCGCCTCATCCGCCGCAGTTTTCGCGTGATCGCGGGCGTCCTTGACCGATTGAATGAATGCATCGACGCGCCTTTGGGCTTCATCGGTAGCAACGCCAGTGTTGCCCGCCACAAGACCGACCATGTAGGAACGATCCTCGTCGCTCACTGCGCCACTCGTGGCGGCAGCGGCGCCGATGTGCAGAGCCTCTCCTCGCGCATCATTCGCCCAAGGGCGTTGCGCATTGGAATCAGGCGAATTGGCCGCGTTGGTACCGCGGAACAATTTGTCGACGTTGTAGACGCCGGCCGAACCCGCTGAATCGTAACCTAAGGGACCGCGGGGTCCTGGCATGTCTTGATGTTCCATGACCGCGAGGCCTTGCCCGCCCTCGTTGGCGAGATCGCCCAGCGCATGAGCGCCGCCCCGGACCACACCTGTCAATGAGTTCGCGAGAACTCCCGCGACAAAGAGGGTAGCAACCCCCCACGTCACCAAGCCATGCGCCGTGTCCCGAAAGAAAACTTCGTGCGTATGCGTTGCGAGCCATCGCCGGCGCAAGCGACCTGCGATGTAGCCGCCTGCCGCTGCTGAGAGCCATTGCGTCACAATCAACCAAATGGTACCGGCGGTCGTCAAGGCTTTTGCCGAAAGACCGTGATCCGACCAAGGGGAGACTGATGCGAAGCCAAGTCCCGCGCCCAATGTCAAAAGCACGAGTGATAGCGAAACCGCCACGGCGGCGCCGGCGAGGATGGCGGCCCAAGAGACTGCGGAGGCGGCCCTTAAGCGAGTTTCTTCGTCTAACGCTAATGATGCTGATGGTATTTCGATCATGATGGCATTGAAAACCTTCCAAGAATGGAGCGAAGCGTGGTCGGACCGGTGATCTGCGTCTAGAGCAACGCGAGATGATTTGTTGTCAGCGGCGGCTGACTTGGGTTCATGTCGTCTGCGAACGGTCTAATCGCCATTTTTACTGTACGTCGGCGCACAGACCCGTACCGGAATACTGACTAACCTGCTATCGGACGATAGGAGAATGTGGTGTCAGCATTTCGGATGGAGAATGAAATGAGTGAGCAGTTAGCATCGAATCGCTATGCCCATGTAACCAGGCGAAATTTGAATGTTGTGAGATCCAGTGAGCATCAAGCAAGTTGTCGCCTGCTGCAGGATTCAGCAGCTCCCTTGCGCGAATGGTCGGACGATTCCTTGGGAAACCCCGCGTGGTTGCGTCGTCCCCGGGCACATGCGCGCGATGATCTGAATAGCCAGTTCCTGGCGGTCCTGGCTCACGAGTTGCGCAACTCTCTATGCGTAGTCCGAATGGCCGCAGGCATCCTAAAAATGGAACTCCCCGCTAGCCCGGCGGTGGGAAAGGCGCGAACGCTGATCGAACATCAGACCGCTCTCATGTCGCGACTCGTGGAGGATCTCCTCGATACGTCACGGGCGCGAAACGGTCATCTGGCTCTGAAGTGCAAGAAGGTCGACCTGTGCGTCGTCGCGGCGCAAGCCCTGCAATCGGTAGAGTTCACGATGCAGCAGAGGGGTCAGTTCATGACCGTCTCGTTACCTGTTGGATCGCTATGGCTGCAGGGGGACCCTGCCAGGCTCGAGCAAGTATTCGTGAACCTTCTCCTCAATGCCGCGAAATACACCCTCTCCGGGGGCAACATTCACCTGTCTGTGGAACGGGAGGAGGGCGAAGCGCTGGTGCGCATTCGCGACAATGGCATCGGCATCGCGCCTGACGTCTTACCACGCGTGTTCGATCTCTTCGTTCAAGCGGATCCGTCGTCCGATCACAGGGGCGCGGGGCTGGGGATTGGACTGGCCTTGGTGCGCAATCTGGTTGATGGTCACGGGGGCTGTGTCACGGCGGCAAGCCTCGGACTGGGACATGGAAGTGAGTTCGTCGTTCGCCTGCCAATGCTCCTGGAGGTGGACGACATTTCCGAGCTGCGGCCGATACCTCCCGGAGGTTGTAAGTAATTGCTTCGTGCACTCCATAGTCTGTGATATATTACTAGTTATTACTACGGTAATAAGAGAAATATATGGCCAGCAAGCGTAGCTCTGCCCACGAAAACGTTCGGGTTTACCGGGCGAAAATGAAGCAACTGGGATTTCGGCAAATCAGCATTTGGGTTCCGGACACCAAATCGGCGAAGTTTCGCAAGGAATGCCGGCGTCAATCGCGGCTGGCGAGCGTGGCGGATCAATCGGCGCAGTTGGACGACTTGCTCAACGTTGCCGCAGGATCCGTGGAAGGCTGGACTTGAAGCGCGGTGACATCGTGACAATCGCGGCGCCCGGGGACTATGGAAAGCCTCGGCCAGCCTTGATCATCCAAGCGGATGTCTTCAACGATATTCACAGTAGTATTACGGTCGTGCCGCTGACCAGTACGATTATCGATGCACCGCTGTTTCGCATCACGCTCGATCCGAGTCGGCAAAATGGCCTCAATCGGGTGTCACAAATCATGGTTGATAAGGTCCTGACGTTGCCACGTGAAAAAGTTGGCAAGCGGGTGGGCCATCTCGCCAATACCCTCATGATTCGGGTCGGACGCGCCCTGTCCGTTTGGCTCGGGATGTCATAGAAGCACGCCGCCTGGGGCTCCGCTTCAATTCACCTTGACGCCTTCGACCTGGATGCGCAGCAACACATCCTGTTTGAAGCCGTATTGCTGGCCGTAGTTCACCCCGAAGTCAGCGCGGTTGAAGCTGCCGCTGGCATCCGCTCCGCACACCTGCTTCTTGAGCATGGGATGCTCAAAGCACTTAAAGGAATTAATCGTGAGCGTGACGGGCTTGGTGACACCGTGCAGGGTCAAGTCGCCTGAAATGGTGCGCGGTGCGCCATTGGCAAATTCAACAAATTTTCCCTTGTATTCCGCCGTCGGAAATTTCGTCACATCCAACATTTCCGGGCTCGACACATGTTCGTTGAGCTTGTCATGGGCAAAATCGACCGTTGCGGTGTCCACCACGACATCGACCGTTCCAGTCTTTGCCTCGGTATCAAGCGTGACGGTACCGCTGGATTTCTTGAAGGTCCCGCGCCACGTGGACAGGCCCCCGAAATGATCCACCTCGAAGCTCGGGTGGGTATGATCCGGATCAACATTGTAAGTCGTCGATGCGGCAGTTGCCGATGTGATGCCGAATATCGAAAGGAGCAGCGCGTAGGTGGGTTTCATGGAGTTTCCTTGCAAGGGTGGTTCATTGAATTGGCGCTAACGGAGCAATCCAGCGGCGACGAGTTGATTTCCGATGCGTTCAATTTGCGATTCGCCCGCAACGAGAGCGGCGTGACTGGTGTGCACGGAATAGTGGCCGAGCACCAACTCGTGTGGATGTTTGGCAGCGGACCCAAGGACAAATCTCGAGGCACGGTCCGCTTGAATGAAAAGGGCGCCATTGGACTCTTCAAACGCCACAAACTCACCTGCGGATACAGGATCGGGCGTGCGTATGGACCCTGCGGAGACGGCCAGCCAGGCCACCTCATGATCTAACGGTGGTTCATAGGTCCATCGTTCGCCCGCCGCGAGCTGAACGTCGAGATAGTTGATGCGTGGAGGGGAGAGGATCGCGCTCTTTGCACGACCATAGGCACCCAAGAATGACCCGCGCGGGCCCGTCCTCGGACACTTGGTCGGCGGACAAATATTGGCTCTGGCTGGGTGAGTTCTCCAACTCCGCCGGTAAGGCGATCCACAACTGAAAGCCTTTTGCTTGCTGCGAGGCCGCGCCGGTGTGCCACACGCCGCTGCCGGCGCGCATCCACTCGACGCCGCCTGCGGGAAGAATTCCGTTCACGCCGGTGGTCTCTTGATACTCGATCGCGCCTTCGTGAAGAACGGTGAGCGTGGCGATTCCGGAATGCGGATGCCATCCGAAGTTAGGTGCGCTGCCCGCCGAAATATCAAAAAGATCGAGGAACACAAACGGCTTGATGATCTCGCCGATGTCGGACGGACTGACCAGGCGCGTGATTGGGCCGTGCCGTTGTCCTCGGGTCCGCAGCGCGATGTCGCGCTGCGGGAGCGAATTTTTCAAGACTGCGCTCATGCCGCCATCGCCGCGATGTTGGCGCGCGCCTTGAGCATGGCGGCTTCCTTGGCTTCGGGTCCGAACGCCAGTCCCTCCGCGCGGACGATGGTGACATCGGTCAACCCAATGAAGGAGAGCACGCCGGTCAGATAGCTCTCATGATGCTCGAGGGCCGCTGCGGGAGAACCCGGCGCATAGACATTGCCGCGAGAGGATGCGATGAACACCTTTTTGTTCTTCAACAATCCTTCCGCACCATTCGCGCCGTAGCGAAATGTTTTGCCGGCAACGACCACGCGGTCGATCCACGCCTTGAGCTGGCTCGGAATCGAAAAGTTATACATCGGGGCGCCGATGACAATGATGTCGGCAGCGAAAAGCTCCTCCAGGAAAGTTCCGCCTTTCGTCAGGTCGGCCCCGAGATTCGCATCCTCAACCGCACCGCCCTGCCATGCGGCCAAGTGGGCTGACGAAAGGTGAAGCGCCGCATCGGTCGCCAGATCCCGGTGCACCACCCTCAATGCCGGGATGCAGCGCAATTTGTCTCGCGACGATTTCCGCCGAGAGCGCGCGGCTGGCCGAATTGGGTCCCAAAACGCTGGAATCGATGTGAAGTAGTTGCATGATTTACGCGCCTCGTCTGGAGTTAAACCGAATCTGAGGCGTATGTTGCGCCGGCGCTTCTCCTATGAATAGCCGTTATATTGCGATATTATCCATCTGTGATACCGATATAAGGATCGGAAAACATGCTGGACGGCGTCTCCTTGGACCAATTGCGGGCTTTCATCGCCGCGGTTGACGAAGGCAGCTTCTCGGCGGGAGCCCGCAAACTGCATCGTGCGCAATCCGCGGTGAGCGAACTGGTCAGTAACCTCGAAGCACAGCTCGGTGTCGTTCTTTTCGATCGCTCCGAGCGCTACCCAAAGCTCACACCCGCCGGCGTTCAGTTGGTTGCCGATGCGCGCGGTGTCGTGGCCAATGTGGATCTGCTCAAGGCGCGCGCGAAGGGAATTTCCCGTGGCCTCGAGTCGGAACTCTCCGCCGTGGTGGACGTGCTGTTTCCGTTTGAAGCGATTGCTGAATCGGCCAAGGAATTCAGGGACCGATTTCCCCGTACGCCGCTGCGGCTGTACGTCGAAGCGCTCGGCGGCGCCTACCAACCCGTGCTCGACGGTCGCTGCAGCTTGGGCGTCGTGGGCTCTTTGCCCATCGCACCGGACTCCATGACCTTGGAGCGATTGCAAGGGCTGCCCATGATCATGGTCGCCGCGCGCGAACATCCACTCGCATCGTTCAATGGCGCGATTCCAAAATCAGAACTCGCCAAACATGTGCAGCTCGTACTGACCGACAGGTCCGAGCTCACCGCCGGGCGCGAATTCGGCGTCATGTCGCCGCTCACTTGGCGATTGGGCGATCTTTTTGCCAAGCACGCGTTTCTCTTAAAAGGATTGGGCTGGGGCGGCATGCCGCTGCATGCGGTGAAGCAGGATCTTCTGGAAGGCCGACTCGTCAAGCTGTCGATCGAAGATTCGGCCGATGAGAGTTTGATATTGCCGATGTCGGCCGTTTATCTCACGGCCAAACCGCCGGGCCCTGCAGGCCGCTGGCTCATCGAACGGCTCAAGCAGTGTTCCACTAAACGCTCAGCAGACCTGCAAACTGCCCAATCACATGCGGCGGAAATGATGGTGGGGCGTTGATCCCCAGACAGCGGGTTGGGGCCGCGCCGGCAGGGGACTAGATGATGCTGGTTCGTGGACTGACATTCCAATGAGAGTTGTGCGCGCAATCTGGCGGATAGTGGCAGTTGCTGTGTTGGTGATTTGCGTTCTCGTCCTGATCGGCGCTCACTTCTACAGCATTCCGCTTCTATCGCCCGTCGGGTCGACAGTCTTGTCGATTTTCGGCCCGTGGCTCATCGCTGTGCCCATCGCGATCGGTGCGTTCGAGTTTTGGGGATGGCGCGCGTCGCATTCGCGCGCCGCCCTTCTCATCACGACCATAGCCGTTGCGGCGACAGGATGGGCGTCGGTGGCTGTCGTCCGAATGGTGGCGGAGTTTCACTATCATGACGTGCCGGTCAATCTGGTTCGCGCGTTCGGAGTACGGCTCATAGGCGGTTCGCGTCCCGACGAAGATCTTGTGTATGGGACCTGGCAAGATCAGCCGCTGCACCTTCTCATCTACAAACCCGGGTCGACCACACCGGGGGATTCTGCACCCATCCTCCTTTACATCCATGGCGGAGGATTCAGTGGTGGTAACAGATTCGAGAGCGGAACCAACCTTCGCTGGTTCACCGATCGCGGATGGCTGGTATTGTCGATCGACTACACCTTGTCGTCCGTCGATCGACATACATGGGATATCACGACAAGCCAGGTCGGTTGCGCGATGGCCTGGCTCGCGGCGAATGCAGTCCGGCTTGGTGGCGATCCCGCCCGCGTTTCCCTGCTGGGCTCTTCCGCGGGCGGCAATCTCGCGATCAATGCCGGGTACCTCGCCAATGCCGGCAGGCTCGAGTCTTCCTGCGGTGGAGTCGTGCCGCGGGTGTCGGCGGTGAGCGTGCTCTATCCGCCGGTCGATCTTGCCGCCGCGTGGGTCAGTCAGGTACCCGCGATTTCGGACATAGCGCGCCAGTTCAACACCTACTACGTGGGCGGCAGTCCTGGGCAATTCCCGGAGCGATACCGGTTCGTGGCTTCGGCGACTCACATCAACGCCGCTGCTCCTCCGACTCTGATCATCTTCGGCGCCAACGATCACTTGGTCCCGTCGGATGCGACGGACAGGTTCGCCCAACAAGCAAGGAATGCAGGCATCGACATTGAGAGCATCCGATTTCCGTATGGCGATCACGCCTTCAACCTTAACCAATATGGTATCGGCAACCAGTTCTATCTCGGTATGACGGATCAATTTCTGCGTGAGCACGGACAGAGGCCTGCGATCTCGAGGCCGGATCGGCAATAGGCGCAGTGAGGCGCAAAGTCCTGAAGGTTGAAATCACTCTCGATGCCGAGGGGCGAGTGCAAGGATTTACTCGAGTTCGAGCTGCACCGATTTTTCCCGCCGCCGCACGAGAAGCTGTGCGATGGCGCAGGAGGCGAGGCGCGCCTGGTCACCGTCGGCGCGACTCGTCAGGATGATTGGCAGGCGAGCGCCGAGCACGATGCCCGCGGCCTGAGCGCCGGCGAGGTAAACGAGCTGCTTGACCAGCATGTTGCCCGCCTCGAGATCGGGTACCACGAGAATATCGGCCTGACCGGCCACCGGACTTTCGATGCCTTTGTTGCGCGCGGCCTCGCTCGAGATGGCGTTGTCGAAGGCGAGCGGTCCGTCAAGAACGGCCCCGATAATCTGCCCTCGATCGGCCATCTTGCACAGTGCGGCGGCGTCGAGGGTTGACTGCATCTTGGCGCTTACCGTCTCAACGGCCGCCAGAATCGCGACTTTAGGAGATGCAATGCCGAGAGCGTGTGCCAGGTCGATCGCGTTTCGAACGATGTCGCGTTTAGTGTCGAGGTCCGGTGCAATGTTGACAGCCGCGTCCGTAATGAAGAGCGGCTTTGGGTAGTGCGGCACGTCGAGCGCGAACACATGGCTCATGCGCCGCTCGGTGCGAAGTCCTCCGGCCTTGTCAACCACCGATGCCATCAACTCGTCGGTGTGGAGCGCGCCCTTCATCAACGCCTCTACTTTGCACTCACGTCCGAGCGCTACTGCGCGTTCAGCTGCAGCGTGACTGTGCGGTGCATCGAGGATCTCCACCTCTTTGAGGTCACAGCCCGCGTCTGCCGCCGCCTTGATGATCTTGGCTCGTGGGCCGACAAGCACCGGCACAATGAGTCCGGCTTGCTGTGCCTCCAAGGCGCTCAAGATCGACACGGCGTCGCATGGGTGCACGATCGCGGTGCGAATGGGTCCATATTGACGGGCCGCGTCGAGAAGCTGTCGGTATCGGCTGCCTGCCCCAGATGGCGCAGGGGTCTCGGCAGTGGGTATTGTGGATGTCATGGTTGACTCTCGTGCCGTTGAAGCCCGAGCAGGAGCTCAAGCTTACGGTCGTGGCCATAGATATCGTCAAAGAATTGCACCGGGCCGGCCTCGGTGGCCATGGCGGTTCCATACAGGATCATGACGCGAATTGGGTCATGCAATTCGACACGCAAGGAGTGCGTATCGTGCATCGCGGCTTCAATTCTTGCGCTGTCCCATATTTCGTCCTGGTTGCGCAGCACGTACGCCGCCAGCGCGGCGGGATCGCTGACCCGAATGCAGCCGTGACTGAATGCGCGACGCGATGCCAAGAACAGGCGATGTGCCGGCGTGGAGTGCATATAGACGTTGTGCGCGTTGGGGAATAGGAACTTGACCAACCCCAGTGCATTGTCCTCGCCCGGCCGCTGTCGCAGGCGCAGCTGGCCGGCCGCCAGGGCCGCGATCGCGTCCGGAGTCGGGCTCATGATCGCCGCATCATCACCGTCGCCGCGCACAATTTCAAAGTCATTGCGCTGTAGATAATCAGGGTTCGCACGAATTTGCGGTAGCATTTCGTGCAATGTGATGCTTCGCGGAACGTCCCAATAAGGCCTGAATATCACGAACTTCAGGTCACCGACGAACACCGGCGTGCGCTTGCTCGGGTAGGTTTGTCCGACGATTACGGGCATTTGCAGAATGCTGGCAACCCGATCAGCGGTGCTGTGGAATGCAAACAATCTGAATTCCGGAATATTGACGATGATCGGCGGCGTCTCGAAAGCAGGAAGCCAGCGCCAGCGCTCGAGCGTCAGCTCGATTTGGCGCACGCGCTGTGCCATGGGCGCGGTCAGCGCGGCATAGGTCGAGGTGCCGAGGGCGCCGTCGGTGTCCAACCCGTGGCGGTCTTGAAAGCGTTTGAGCGCTTCTGCGAGGATGGCATCCAGCGTCTGACCGGCTGCTGACCGATCTGCATCTTGTTGCGAAAGATCGCCCTCCGCCAGCAGCAATTTTCGCAGTGCGGTTGCACCGGTATAGACATCACCGGGGTGAATTGACCGGCTTCCGATGCTTGGCAAGGTGGTTAGATCGGGATCTGCCATCAAGGCCTGATACCGGGACAGGGCCGATTTGAGCAGGGCGTAATGATAGTAATGCGGCTCTGCGGCCGCCACTGCGTCGGCAACGTTTGGTGCGGTGGCAAGTGCTGCTACAGTCACCGCAACATCCAGATCGTTGCGTACTCCCGGGAATTCGAAGCCCGCGGCGCGCGGATTCACGCGACCGTAATGCACGTGGCAAATGAAGCGCACCGTGGCGAGCGTGAGCAATTGATCGAATCGGGCAAAGTCGGCCGAGGAAGACTCTCTGTTCAACTGTGCGGCTGTTAGCGTAATCAGATCGGCATCGTAGTCGCCAGGTAGGAGCCCAAGGGTGGCGGCGGCGTTCAGAATATTGACGAGCTCTCGGCCCTGAGCGGTGACCTGGCTACCGCTGCTCCACAGCAGAGTCGAACCCGATCGAGCGTAGATCGACTGAACCGGCGCCGCCTCTTGCGGCGCGGCTGCGCACGGCAAGGGGTTGTGGCCGGCATCTTGAGACTCCGTAGCAGCGTGTACCGCCCCGATGCAGCCGAAAAGCAGCAGTGCAAATGCAATGCGTTTTGTCGCCGTTGTCGAATCGCACTGACCGCTGGCTGGCATTATCTCTCCATCCTAAGGGAGTTGTGCGGACCGCGTACGTATATTCGCGGATCACAAACTCCGACGCTCGGGTTCAATATGCTCATGCCAGATTGTCTCAAGGAGAATTTTATGAGTCTTATTCGTTGGGATCCATATGGCGATGTGGATACATTTTTCAATCGCTTGGTGCCAGGCAGTTACGCGACTTACCCACGCCTGTCGATAGAGAGCAACGGCAAGAAACTCGACTGGGCGCCCTCGGCGGACATCAGTGAAACCGACAAGGAATACGTGATTCGAGCCGAGCTGCCTGCGGTCAAGAAGGAGGACGTGCAGGTAACATTCGACGATGGAATGATCACCATCAAGGGCGAGCGTACGCGTCAGAAAGAGGACAAGAACGAGAAGTTCCATCGCGTGGAGAGCTTTTATGGAAGCTTCGAGCGCCGCTTCTCGCTGCCGGAAAACGTGAATGCAGATACTATCTCCTGCGACAGCAAGGATGGCATTCTGACCGTGCACATTCCCAAGAGCGAAACGTTGAAGCAGAAGCCGAAACAAATCACTGTGCAGTGACGGTGAAGTGACGATGGCTGATAAACCCGACGGCAGCTAGCGCTGCCGTCGTATGGCGCAATTTAGATCATCGCTGCCAGAGTACCAGCGGCACGCTCAGGTTGTTACGGCTCGGGACGATGGTTCCGTAGGATGACAGTCATGGTAGCAAAGCGCAGCGCACCCCCGGCAACATGTGACGCGAACGTGTCGGCGCGTCTTCCCAGTGTCTTGACGATGTATATGGCACCGCATATTCATGAGGATCGAAATGCATGCATTGCCGAGACCGCCTATCTTATTGCCAAGCGCCGTGGGTTTACTCCAGGTCACGAACTCGAGGATTGGCTTCAGGCCGAAAACGAGGTGGACGCGCGGCTCAGCGGCGAGTGCACTTACTGAATCCCGACATTGCCGGCGTTTCTGCGTTTATCTCCCAGTCAGCGCCGGGACTCTCGATTATCAATGATGCGGCGCGCCGGTCGGATTCGGCAGCAAGGAAGTCTGCTACGCGCTTCGGGAAGCACGGATAGCCAATTTGTGGAGTCCGGCCAAATACTGGCCGCGTTTGGGAAATTGGGAGATTGTTCTATGTTGGCAAGAAAGGGCCATTTTTTCTTGTTGCTAGGCTTGTGTGCGTGGAGTGCGTGTGCCTCGTCCGCAGACGAAGCCTCGCAGGAGCGGGGGCGTCAGATCGCTCTTAAAGTCTGTTCAGCCTGTCACGTGGTCGCGACCGAGCAAGAATTCTCGCCGCTGCTCAATCCTCCCGGACCGCCGTTTGCGGAAATTGTCAATCGTGCGAGTTTGACACGCGCCTCACTGCGCCACTTTATCACCAGCACTCATTGGGATGAGAGGACTGTGCCTCTGAGGATGCCCAATCCGGAACTGCTTGATTCCCAGGTCACTGACGTTGTGACTTACATCCTCAGCTTACGCCCGCAATGATTAGCTACATCAATGGTTGGTAAAATCAGATGAAGCATCTCCTGAACAACTACCATTGAGAGAGCACTTTTTCAGGCTGCCGCCGGGATCGCGAAGTTCGCCCGAGCCCAATCGGCAAACTTCGTCGGCTGTCGGCCGGCGACTCTGTTAGCCAGCGTAATTGCCTCGCGAGACTCGGCACCGAGGTAGGTGTGGGCCTCGAAGTAGGCGAGCATCTCCGCGACTTCCTTGGCGCCTGGGAACCAGCCCGCAAAAAGTTCTTTCGGGACTTGCTTGAACGAGAACTGATGTCCCTGCCGATTCAACGTGGCCATGATCTCGTTGAAGCTCAGGAAGTCGCCCACCAGCGGCAAATGTTCGCCGTGCCCCGCGAGTTCCGGCTGTGCGAATGCACCGGCCACAATGTGGCCGAGTTCGGTGATGTCGGCCATGTGAATGACGCGCCGCTGCGGATCGAGAGGCAGCGCCCAACCCATGCCCCCGTCCGCTTGTTTCTGTGGGGCCATTACGCCGAGCAGATTTTGATAGAAGAATGGCGCGATCACGAATGTGTGGTACGCGAATCCAGCCTCCGCCACGACGCGGTCGCTCTTTGCTTTATCCGTGAAATGCGGCACATGAAGCTTGCCGCGGCTGATCGTCTCCACGTTCGGCAGCGTTGACCAGATGAAGTGCCGAACGCCGGCGTCTTTCGCCGCCTGCACGGCCGCGAGCACCTGCTTGCGCTCGTCCGTGCCCGGTTCCCAGGCATTGGTTACCAGAAAAACCCCGTGTGCTTCGGCAAACGCAGCCTTGAGTGTTTCCGGACGATTCAGGTCCGCCAACACCACTTTGTCAGCCAACTGCGGATGCTTGGCCGGATCGCGCGTCAACGCGCGTACCTTGAATTGACCGCTCGCCTGCAGCGCTCGCACGACGGCGCCGCCCTGATGTCCGCTTGCGCCGACGACGGCGATGAGCTTTTTCGTGTCTGACATGGCACTTCTCCAATGAATAATTCCCGACGGAGAACAGGCTACGTTCGGGCGATACCGCTTTGAAGCCTGGATTATTCGATGTTATCCATCGTTTTTTCGGATAGATAGTGGGGATGGATAGGGGAGTTAGCTAGCTCGTAATAATATTGATTATTATCAATATGTTATGCCAACAATGCTTATTGCAGCTGGTTCATAATGTAGCTACAATGTGTTCCATGAAACAAAGCGTTGTTAGAGCTCGAATCGATAACGATCTCAAGGCCGAAGCCTCTGCGATATTGGAATCGTGCGGCCTCGGGTTGAGCGATGCAGTACGTATTTTTCTGGGACAGGTCGTCAAGCAAGGGGGTTTGCCGTTTCCGGTTCGTGCGAGGCACGTAGTTTCCGGTGATCAGCTCCAAAGGATGAAGCGTGCATCCCAGCAGCGCGATAGAAGGCTTGCAGCCAACGGGGATGTGTCCGCTGGCGAAATGTTACTCATCTCTCCAGACCGAATGCGCAATGCTCAAATAACGTGGCCCGTACTTGAGTGAACCGATCCAAGAAGTCGCCTTAACGGAAGAAGAAAAAGACACCATCCTTTTGTACTGCGGACCTGAGCCGCTACTTGTCGGCGGCCAGGCACTCGCCTTTTGGGCAGTTTGGTTCAAAATTGAGAGCCCATCGGAATTGGGCGACAAAATCACGACGGATGCCGACTTTATAGGCAGTAAATCGAACGCTCGTGCTTTGAACAAACAATTGCACTGGACGATGTGGACTCCATCGTTGGACGATTCGACCCCGCAAACAGCGAAGCTAACTAAGAGGGTTGATCACAACGGCGTAAAGCAAATCGACTTTCTGCACTCGATTGTTGGCTTGGATACGAAAGAAATACGAAAACGAGCTGTCGCGATCAATCTGCCGCCGTCATCCAAGATTAGCATTCTGCATCCCGTGGATGTGCTGACGAGTCGACTGAAAAATCTTCAACATTTACCCGAAAAACAAAACGAGGTTGGCGAAGCTCAGGCGCATCTTGCAATTAAAATTGCATCAGCGTTTCTCGCAACTCTGCTAGCCACACCTCATCGTCGCGAATTGCTTAAGTGGGTCGAACATATCGCTACAATCGCGCTCGATAAGTCTCTTGGCAACACACTAGATCGGTACGGGCTTGATCCGCTTAAATCAATTCCGGCCCGCGAGATCGACGTACCAGAATTCCAGGCGAAGCGTTGGCCTCAACTTATTGAGGCTGCCCGTATCGCTCGTGAATCACGCGCAAACAGAGCAGCCCAACTCGAGTCTCGGAGGAGCGGAACGCCAAAAATTGCCTAGTTCTCTCTAACGTACCTTTCGGTGACAGGATTTGACCTGCGACCCTAGCGCTTCCCATAGACTTATCGCGAGAACGCATATCCCTCCAGCCCCGGCAGTCTCTCAGCATGCTGCGGTGCGCGCCGATTGGACGAACTCTGACAGGTCCAGAAATAAGAGAGCCACCACGCCGCCAAGGCACATGACGATTAATTCCATCTCGATCTCCATGAATGAATCAGATTGACTGATGTTGTGAATCAAACCGGGTGTGGGCGAATCCGCCGCCACCCGGTGCAACAGTGCCGATGTAAAATCACGACGTCCTGAGGGTGTCGTGATGCGGACTTGAGGAATCCTTAAAGGAGAGTGGAAGGTGTGAAAAACCGAGCTCGCCAGGGCACAGGACAGGCACCGACAGCTATGCCTCCGATTCGAGAATTCGCCGTGGCCTCAAAGACTTAGCGTGAGCGCTCAATGAACGTCGCCCGCAACGTGCCTTTTTACTTGGGGGAGTGGCGGATCGATCCGGCGCTCGACGAGATTTCCCGTGACGCCAAGACGGTCAAACTCGAACCACGAACCATGCGGGTTCTCGTCTGCTTCGCAGAGCGACCCGGCGAGGTCATCAGTGTCAATCAGCTGCTCGACCTCGTTTGGAAAGACTTGGTTGTAACGCCGTATTCCGTCTACCAGGCGGTCGCGGCGCTGCGTCGAGCGCTCGGGGACGACCCCAAGGATCCCACCTACATCGCCAACGTAGTTCGTCGCGGATACCGGCTGGTTGCCCCGGTCAACGTGGCTGCGCAGACGTCGGATCCGGTGCGGCCGTCCGCAGTGGCGACCGACCTCGAAAATCAGCAGATCGCTGCGGAGGACAAACTTGAAAAGGTGGCGCCATTTGAGCGAAGCCAGGTGGTTGAGCGCCGTATCGGTTTGCGGTCCGCATCGATTTTGATGGGGCTCCTGGTGGTTGCCGGCGGCGTTCTCTGGTTGATTTCGCGGTTCAGTCACGAGCGCGCAGCGCCGGCAATCGCGGCCGTTTCCGACCGCGCCATCAGCGCAGTCACCCCACCCGCAGTCCCTTTCGATCCGCCCGCGCATTCCATCGCGGTGCTGCCGTTCGTCAACATGAGCGGCGACCCGAGTCAGCAGTATTTCTCCGACGGGCTCACGGAAGAGCTGCTGAATTCGCTGACTCGAATCAACGAGCTGCAGGTCGCAGCGCGCACTTCGTCGTTCTCGTTTCAGGGCGAGCATCCGGACATCGCTACCGTTGCCCACAAGCTGAATGTGGCGTCGGTGTTGGAGGGGAGCGTGCGGCGCTCGGGGAATACCATCCGCGTTACTGCACAGCTCAACAACGCGGTAACTGGCTACCATCTCTGGTCACAGACCTATGATCGGGACCTGGGCGACATTCTGAAGCTGCAGACCGATATTGCGAACACCGTGGCGAGTGCTCTCAAAGTCACGCTCCTGGGCAACTTCTCCGCAAAAATCGAGGTCGGCGGGACGCACAATCCCGCCGCGTTCGACGCGTATCTGCGGGGCACAAAGGCTTATAACTCGGGAACGGAAGCCAAAAACCTCCAAACCGCGATTGCCGCGTACACGGAAGCGGTCCGTCTCGACCCGAACTATGCGCTTGCGTTCGCGGCGCGGTCCAGGATGTATACAGGCTACGGCACAGAGTTCGCGACCGAAGCTGCGATTCGTGCGTTCTTTGACAAGGCTCAGGCGGATGCGCGCGAGGCGGTTAGGCTCGCTCCCGAGCTCGCCGAGGCTCACCTGGCCTTGGCGTATTTCTTTGAAGACGGAGCCCTTGATTTCACTCGGGCGCATGAAGCCTTCGAACGGGCACTCGCGCTCGCGCCGGGTGATGCCACGGTACTCAGGTTGAGCGGCGACTTTCTGGTTTCGATGGGGCAGTTTGACGAGGGCATCTCCGCCGCCCGCCGCGCAGTGGCACTGGACCCCATCAATCGAAGCACCCACCTCGTCCTTAGTGCCGGACTCTATTTTGCTCGCCGCTATCGGGAGGCGATTCAGGCCTATGCTGACACCATCACTCTTGATCCCGCGGTTCAAGAGCCCTACGGACTTCGCGGGCTTGCCTACTATGGGCTTGATGACTTTCAGAACGCGCGCTCTTCATGCGAGAGCAAGCCGGATTACTGGGCAGCGCAGTGGTGCCTGGCAGTGGTGTACGACAAGCTCGGACAGCGCCCCGACGCGGAGGCCACGCTTGCCAAGTACCGGGCAAAGGCTGGCGATGCCGGCGCTTATGAGTACGCCACGATCTATGCGCAGTGGGGTGATCATGCCAAGGCCCTTGACTGGCTCGCCACAGCGATGCGCCTGCGTGATCCGGGATTGGTGTTTCTCAAGACCGACCCGCTCATGGATCCCCTGCGCAACGAGCCCCGCTTCCAGGCGATCTATCGGCAACTCATGTTTCCAAGCTGAGGGGCGGGGGCCGACACTTCCACCCCTAAATTTCGTCCGCACCGACAATATAAGAAGATCATCACAATATCTGCGACCTTCGAGCGTCATCATACCTATGCAACCGCCGCAAGCTTCCGCTCCCGCGACCGACAGAGACAGCGATCTCGCAGCGACAGTCGTGCGCGAACGCTCCCGGCTTGGCAATTATATTCGGCGCCGCATCCGCGATCCGATGGAGGCGGAGGACCTATTGCAGGATGTGCTGGAGGAGCTCGTCGAGGCCTATCGGCTTCCCGAACCCCTTGAGCAGGCGAGCGCTTGGCTGTTCCGTGTCGCGCGCAATCGCCTCATTGACCGATTTCGCAGGTACAAACGCCGAATGCAGGACCCCCAAGGCGCTGCGGATCAGTCCGATCAGGAGAACCGGCTGGAGTTTGAATTACCGGCACTCGACCAAGGACCTGAAGCGCTCTACGCACGATCGATAGTCTTGGAAGCGTTGCAGCGAGCTCTCGATGAGCTGCCGCCCGATCAACGCGATGTGTTCGTGGAGCATGAGCTCGAAGGCAGTAGCTTCAAACACATGGCGGAGAAGAGCGGCATTCCGCTGAATACCCTGCTGGCGCGCAAGCGCAGCGCGGTTTTACACCTGCGGAGCCGTTTACAGACCGTGTACGACGAATTAGATACGTGAAGGAGTAGCGATGAAGTACGGAATTTGGCGTTTGGGTATACCGGTGTTGTTTTTGGGCGCGGCGGCCGTGCTGGGGTGGGTGGTGATGATGCTGTGGAACGCCGTCGTTCCCGTGGTGTTCGTCGGCGGCCGCGTCATTGATTACTGGCATGCGCTGGGCCTCTTGGTGCTCAGCCGCATTCTTTTCGGCGGATTTCGCGGCCGCGGCGGCTGGAAAGGTCGGCGCTGGCGTCGATGGGAGGCCATGACACCGGAAGAACGCGAGCAACTTCGACAAACCTATGCGGCGCGCTGCGGCGGTCGCGAGGGACGCACGTGAGCACTCCGTTGCCGGCTTGCAAACAAGAGCCCGGCGTCGTCTTCCCGGTTGTCGATCTGAAAGGATGCGAAGGCAAGGGCGATTGTGCGCTGACGCGTGCAGGTCTTGCGGATTGTGTGTTGCTGCGTGCCCCGAACAGGCCATAACACTCGCGAGGCGCTGACCCATGCCCACCACCAATAAACAGCTCCTTCTCATTGGCGCGTCCCGCGGCCTTGGTTTCGCCTTGGCTGAGGAGTACCTCAAGCGCGGCTGGCACGTAGTGGCCACTGAACGGGACAGCGCTACATCAAAACTGCACGATCTGTTGCGAGCCGCTCAAGGTCGACTCGAAATCGAGACCGTCGACATTACTCATCCAGATCAGGTTGCCGCGCTGCGGGTGCGTCTGGCATCGAGACAGTTCGACATGCTGTTCGTCAATGCCGGCATCGGTACTCGTGACATGGTCGCCGACATTTCCACCGACGAATTCATACGTATGATGGTAACGAATGCCTTGAGTCCCATGCGTGTCGTCGAGAATTTGCAGGAGCTCGTGTTGCCAACTGGCACGATCGGCATCATGTCCTCGGGACAGGGCAGCATCACAAACAATGAGAACGGACACTATGAGATCTATCGCGCAAGCAAGACGGCGCTCAACATGTTCATGCGCAGTTTCGCCGCCCGGCATGCCGATGATCCGCGAACGCTACTGCTCATGGCACCGGGCTGGGTGCGAACGGAACTGGGAGGACCCCAGGCGCGCCTGAGCGTCGAGGAAAGCATACCCAACCTCGCGAATGTCATGGACGCGCAGGCCGGGAAGGCGGGTCTTCAATATCTGGATTACCTGGGCCGGAAGGTTCCGTGGTGAGCTGCACGATCGTGATCAGCCGCGCACCCAGCCAGACGCGCAAGCAAATTCGCTAATATCCAACCGCTTGGCCATCGCGCCTTGAGTCACTGGCGGCAACATATCCCTCAACGGTCGGACTCCCTAAGCGCCAAATGAACTGACCGGCGCCAAAATCCTGATAGCTGTCTTGGATGACTTCGATTTGATGGCCATAGGCGAGAAGGTCGCGTACGGTCGCACTGGGCATCGATGCCTCGACGTTGATCGAAAGGCCTTGATTGAACCGCCATCGGGACGCATCGCAAGCCGCCTGGGGCTGCTGCCGGTACACCAGCATGCGCACCAGCGTCTGCAAGTGTCCTTGCGGCTGCATATTGCCACCCATCACGCCGAAGCTCATCTGCGGCAATCCGTCCCGAGTGAGGAAGCCAGGAATAATAGTGTGAAACGGCCGCTTGCGCGGAGCTACACAATTGCGGACTCGCTGCATCGAGTGAGAAGGCGTGGCCGCGATTCTGCAGCGATAGTCCCCACTGCGGTACCACCACGCCAGAGCCAAATCCCATGTAGTTACTTTGAATGAAGCTCACCATCATGCCGCGCTCGTCCGCTGCGGTCAGATAAATGGTTCCACCTTTGTCTCCATGGCCCTCGCCGAATGCTTGCGCGCGTTTGGGATCGATGAGCGCGGCGCGCCTCTTAAGATACTTCGGATCGAGCATCTCCTCCACCGAGCGGTGCATCGCAATTGGATCGGCCACGTGTGCGTAGGTGTCGGCAAACCCCAATTTCATCGCTTCAATTTGCAGATGCTGAGCTGCCGCGCTATCCACCGAATGGTCCGCGATGTCCACATGCTGCAGGATGCCGAGCGCAATCAGGGCCGCGATCCCCTGACCGTTCGGCGGGATTTGGTGCAGCCGATGACCATAGACATCGATGCCAATCGGCGTCACCCATTCGGCTGAGAACGCTTCGAAGTCAGAAACGCGCATCGAGCCGCCGTGTTTTGCCGCATGCGCAGCCGCCGCGGTCGCGATCTCGCCGCCATAAAAGGCGGCGCCGTGCGTCTCCGCGATGAGTCGAAGAGCACGCGCCAGCGCTTGGGAATACGAAGCGCTCGCCAACGTTGGGTGCGCGGCCGTCGGGCATGAAGACCTCCGCGAAGCCGGGGAAATGTTTCAGCTCGGGGACCGCCGCCGCCCATTTCTCCTGGACCACCAACGGAACCGCATATCCCCGTTCCGCAATTTCAATTGCGTCGCCAAGCAGATCGCCAAACGGCAGTTTGCCGAAGCGCTTGGAAAGCTGAATCCAGGCGGCGACCGCCCCGGGCACCGTCACCGAATCCCAGCCACGCATGGGTGGCTGCCGCGCGGCGCCGTATTTATTCCGAAAATAATCGAGGGTCCAGGCCGCGGGGGCGGTCCCTGAGGCATTGAGGCCGTGCAATTGCTGGCCGTCCCATAGTATGCAAAAAGCATCGGAGCCCAGGCCGTTGCTGCACGGTTCCAAGACGGTCATCGCGGCGGCCGCGCCGATGGCCGCATCGATCGCATTGCCGCCTCGTCGCAGTAGAGATAGGCCTACTTGTGCGGCCAGCGGATGGGAGGTGGATACGATATTGCGCGCGAAGATCGGCAATCGAACGGAAGGGTAGCCAGCATGCCATTGAAAGTTCATTGGTTAACTACGGAGTGGATATCGATCTCAAAGGCATCTCCATCCCGCATAGCAGAGTCGCCGACCGATTCTGAGTCAAAAGATTCCCATTTGCGAATGCAAGTCGTTTCTTAAGGAAAACCGCGTGGGAATCGCGCTCAGGTTCGACGAACCGCGATACGACGACGCCCCGCGCTCGGGTGCTCCTCGGTGGGCGTCCACGGCTTACCGGTGCGGACCTCTATGTAATCGCGTATTAGGCGCCGCACGACCTGCGAAGGTGTCAGATCCTCTTGTGCACACAATCGCTCAAACAGCTCCTTCTTGCGGGGGTCAACCAGAATGGTAAGCCGAGCGGTGCGATCTTCCGTAGTCAAATGAGACTCACATTAGGTGACAGGGCAATTCGCATAAGATTATAATAGAACGCACATGACCGCAAATGGCAGCCTTCGGTTTATCGAGTGGAATTAGCCATTTCACGACAATGAGAACCGGCGCCTGATGAGCTTTGGATCCACCTCGCCTTTGACGCTCTGCGGACTGCTTCTAGCGGCATGGTGCGCGGTTGGGCTCGCGGGGATGGTGCGGCCCTTAAGTCTCGCATTCGTGGGACGGACACTCTTTCCGTTGGGCGCCCTGGTCGGTGCTGCGCTGGCAGTCGTTGCCGCAACAAGTCTTGGGCACATCACCGAACAGCTCGTATTGCCCATCGGGCTTGCCCGACTTGCCGGTTCACTTGCGCCTCGATGGACTCTCGGGCGTGTTTTTAGTGCTGCTGGGCGGCGCATCCGCCGGAATTTCGATTTTTGCGGCCGGCTACTTCCGGCGGGGTGAGGGCACGGCGCCGGGACTCCTATGTCTGCAATATCACTTATTTCTCGCCAGCATGGGCTTTGTTTTGCTCGCCGATGACGCGTACGCATTCATGTTGGCGTGGGAAACCATGGCGCTGTCGTCGTATTTTTTGGTCACTACCCAGCACCGCATTCCCGAAATTCGCAAGGCCGGTTTTCTCTACCTGCTGATGGCCCACTTGGGCGCGATCGCGATTCTCTTGAGCTTTGGCATCCTGCAGGGCGGCAGTTGGCATTTCACCTTCGATGCGATGCGCAGCGCGCACCTGAGTGACAAATTGGGCGACGGTTGCATTCTGTCTTGCGCTGATAGGATTTGGCGCCAAGGCTGGCCTGGTGCCTCTGCATGTATGGTTGCCGGAAGCACATCCCGCCGCGCCATCTCCTGTCTCTGCGCTGATGAGCGGCATCATGCTTGAAATGGCGCTGTACGGAATAATTCGCGTTAGTTTTGATCTTTTGGGCCAGCCGCCTTTATGGTGGTGGGGATTGCTGCCGTTGTCTCTTGGGCTTTTTAGCGCGCTGTATGGTGTCGTTTTCGCAGCCGCACAAACCGACATGAAGCGTCTGCTGGCCTACTCGTCCATCGAAAACATTGGGATCATGTTTACCGGCCTGGGGCTCGCGATAGTGTTCGCGGGCGTCGGAATGCGCGCTGCGGCGGCGCTCACGTTGATTGCCGTCATGTACCACGCGCTCAATCATGCATTCATGAAAAGCCTGCTGTTTCTGGGCACGGGTGCCGTATTGCACGCAACCGGGGAACGCAATCTAGGGCGACTGGGTGGTCTTATCCATCGCATGCCCTGGGTCGCGTGGCTGACGCTCATCGGCGCGCTGGCCATTGCTGGATTGCCGCCCCTCAATGGATTCGTGTCGGAATGGTTGCTGCTCCAATCCTTCCTGTTCTCATACAAGGTGCCGCACGCGTTCATCAACATGCTGCTGCCGCTGGGTGCTGCGTTGCTCGCACTCGCTGCGGCACTCGCGGGCTATGTCATGGTCAAATTCTTTGGCGTGATCTTTCTCGGACAGCCGAGGGAACCCACCCTGCAACAGGCCCACGACGCTGGATTTGCAGAGCGCCTGGGGCTCGCGTGGCTTGCGCTCGGTTGCGTGCTGCTCGGATTTTTCCCGACCACTGTCATTTCCTTCTTCAGCATCGTCACGGAGCAGCTCGGGTTGGGTGAACTGCCGTCGAGCAATGCGCCCTGGTGGCTGCTCGTGCCGATTCCCGAACGAGAGTCCTCTTACGCACCGCTGGTGTTCTTTGCAGTGATTCTGGTCGTGGTGGCGTTGGCTATCGTCAATGTGCGTATCTTCTATCATCAGCGCGTGCGCAAAGGGGCTGCTTGGGACTGCGGATTTGGTGGCGCTCACGAGCCGCATGCAAGACACGGCGGAAGGATTCGGTCAGCCGATTCGCCACCTGTTCCAACCCCTCTTCTTTCTCATTCGCGAGCTGCCGCGGCCCTTCGACACTAAACCCAAGTATCGCTTGGAAATCGGCGATCGCATTTGGCGCGCTCTGTATGAGCCCTTGGGTCCGCTCGTTCGGCGAGTCGCGGATAAGGTCGCTTGGCTGCAGCAAGGTCGCATCGCGACCTACTTGCTCTACAGCTTCGTCACACTCGTCGTCCTGCTGGCGCTCATGCTATGAACATATTCGACTGGGCAGTGCAATTGATGGGAATCGTGTTGGCGCTGGCCGCGGCGCCGGTGTTTCTCGGCTGGGTGAATCAGTGCCGAGCGTGGCTGCAGAATAAGTCTGCGCCGAGCATTCTGCAGCCGTACCGTGGAATCCGGAAGTTATTCCACAAGGAGGCGGTGATAGCGCAGGAACGCCTCGCAACTATTCCGGCTCGCGCCGTACGTGGTCTTTGGTGCGATGGTGACGGCCGCCGCCGTCATCCCTTCGATTGCAACGCGCTTGCCCATCACGCGAGCCGCGGATGCGATTGCGCTGGTCGGACTTCTCGCGACTGCGCGCGTGTTCCTGTCTTTGGCGGCGATGGACATCGGGACTGCCTTCGGTACGCTCGGTGCACGCCGGGAAATGATGATCGGATTCCTCGCGGAGCCTGCACTGCTGGTGGTGATCTTCGTCGTTTCCCTGACCTGCGCCACCACGGCATTGCCGATCATTGCCGAACGCCTCTCGGCGCAGTCCTTCGCGCTCAACCCGAGTCTCGCCTTTACGGCGGTCGCGTTCACGATGGTGCTGCTGGCCGAGAATGCCCGCATCCCGGTTGACAACCCCGCCACGCATCTTGAATTGACCATGATCCACGAAGCGCTGCTGCTGGAGTATTCCGCACGTCACCTAGCGCTCATGGAATGGGCCGCGGCGTTGAAGCTCTTCAATTATGCGTGCATCGGGTTTGCAGTATTCATTCCCTGGGGCATCGCGACCGGCGACGCGCCGTTGGGGTTGGCCGTAGTCGGTTGTGTTGCTGGGCGCAAAACTCACCGTCGCCGGCGCTGCATTGGCGCTCATTGAGACGGTATCGGCAAAACTGCGCGTCTTTCGCGCACCGGAGTTTCTGGCAACGGCGTTTCTGTTCGCCGTGCTCGGACTGCTGGTGCGGTTGTTGCTGGGGGCATGAACATGAATGCGCTGTCTTGGGATCTGCAACTGCTCAACACACTGGCCGCGCTATTGCTGCTGCTTTCATTCGCCATGCTGTCGCAGCGGCGCATCGTCTCCCTGGTCAATCTGCTCGCGCTGCAAGGGGCTCTATTATTTATCGCGACCCTGTTGCTTGCCTGGCGGACCGGCGATCATCAACTTGTACTTTTCCGCGGTGTCTGACCCTCGGACTGAAGGTGATTTTCCTGCCCTGGCTATTGCATCGCCTCATCCGTCGCCTCGGTGTTTACTGGGACACTGAACCGCTGCTCAACATCACCGGGACCATGCTGGTGGGCGTGCTCGTCGTCATTTTTTCATTCGGACTAGCGCAACCGATTTCGGCACTGGCGAGCACGGCCACGCGCAATTCCATCGGCATCGCCGTGGCCGTGATCCTCATTGCTTTTCTCACCATGATCACGCGCCGAAAAGCGATGTCGCAAGTGGTCGGATTCCTATCGATGGAGAACGGATTGTTCTTCGGCGCGATGAGTGCCACTTACGGCATGCCGATGATCGTTGAGTTGGGAGTGGCGCTCGATGTCCTGGTGGCGATGCTGGTTCTCGGCGTATTTTTCTTTCAGATTCGGGAACAATTCGACAGTCTGGACCTGAAGAACTTCGAGACTCTGAAGGAGGATCAATAAGGTGGAGTTCATCGTTCTTCTGGGCACACCGCTGCTGGGCGCCCTGACTCTCAGCATGTTAGGGCGGCCGGCGCTGGGCACCCGAAGCCAATGTGGTCTTTTCGCTAGTCACGTTCTTCGCGGCATGTGCGCTCACAGCAAGAGTCGTTGCGCACGGCAACTTGTCTGGTCGGACACGAGCAATTCTTCATCGATGCCTTTAACGTGTTTCTGGTGACGCTGACTGCGTTCGTCGGTCTAACCACTTCACTGTTCTCGCGCCCCTACATGCGCATAGAGGCTGAGCACGGGCGAGTGACGGCCGGACAGCTACGCCTGTATCACAGCATGTACCAGATGTTCATCGCGACCATGCTGGTTGCCCTCACGACCAACAACATGGGGCTCATGTGGGTGGCGATGGAGGCTGCAACCCTATCGACCGTGCTGCTGGTGACGCTGTATCGAACCCCCGCGAGCCTCGAGGCCGGCTGGAAGTATTTCATTCTCTGCGGTGTGGGTATTTCCCAGGCCCTGTTCGGCACCATCCTCATGTACTTTGCGGCCGAGAAGGTCTTGGGCTCCGAGGGCGTCAGTGCGCTGCTTTGGACGCATCTTAATTCGGTCAAGGCTCAACTGGAACCTTCTGTTCTCGGCTTGGCATTCGTTTTTCTGCTCGTGGGATATGGGACCAAGGTGGGCCTTGCACCGCTGCACAATTGGTTGCCGGATGCGCATGCCGAAGGCCCGACACCAATTTCCGCCGTTTTGTCAGGACTGCTGCTCAATGTGGCGATGTACGCCGTCGTGCGCTGCAAGGTGCTCGTCGAGGGCTCGCTGCAATCGGCCTTGCCGGGCCGAATGCTGATGGGTTTTGGCTTGCTGTCGGTGGTGCTCGCGGCGTTTTTCCTGTGGCGGCAACGCGATGTAAAGCGCCTATTTGCCTATTCCTCGATCGAACATATGGGGATCATTGCCTTCGCGTTCGGAATGGGCGGGCCGGTGGCGAACTTCGCCGCGCTATTGCATATGACGGTGCATTCACTGACCAAGTCGTCCATTTTCTTTGCCGTGGGACACGCGACGCAGAAAGCCGGCTCACAACTCATGGACAACATTCGCGGGCTCATCACCTTGAGCCCCACCGTAGGCTGGGGATTGATGATGGGCAGCCTCGCCATTCTCGGCACGCCACCGTTCGGCGTATTTGCGAGTGAATTTCTTATTTTGACGACCGCCATGAAACAGCAACCCTGGGCGACGCCCATATTGCTGTTGGCGCTCGGTGTGGCCTTCGCGGCAATCTTTGGTCGTGTGCAGTCGATGGTATTTGGAGATACCACGGCCAAACGCCTGCCACATCCGCCCGCGCTCGTGCCCGTGTTTGTCCACCTCGGATTGGTGCTGATGCTGGGGTTTTTCATTCCGCCCTATCTTGCTGACTGGTATCGCGCGGCGGCGCGCCTGATCGGCGGAGAGTGAGATGGCTCTGCAACGATGGTTCCAGCAGGCGGCCCAGGACTCCGAATCCAACGGAGGGAGCGTGATTGCGGGCGCGCCGAAAGTTCTTGGCCTTGTGGTCTCACGCGAGGAATGGCAGCAGGCCGCCGAACACGTGGCGACCGGAGGAGGCCGATTGCAGTCTCTCTGGGCAAGTCGCGATCGAGATGGCCGTGACAGCGTCCGAGTCGCGTACACCGCCGACCAGGGCGTGCCTCGTGCTCAGCTTGCCCTTACCGGAAGGGGAGGCCAACTATCCCAGGGATCGAGCAATGGTTTCCGAGTGCCAGCCGCATGCAGCGCGCCGTGGCGGATCTGTCGGGATTGCGTTCCACAGATCCGGATACGCGCCCGTGGTTACGCCACGCGGCTTGGCCGGAGAGCTTTCATCCGCTGATTGAGACCGACACGCCGTCATCTCCCTCGATACCGGTCATTGATAACTACGCATTCATTCCCGTGGAAGGGGACGGCGTGCATGAAATTCCGGTCGGGCCCGTGCACGCGGGTATCATCGAACCCGGGCACTTTCGTTTTTCGGTGGTCGGCGAGAAAGTGCTTCGGCTCGAGGAGCGGCTGGGCTATGTCCACAAGGGCATTGAGCGGCGCTTCACTCAATTCTCGCTGCTCAATGGCCACCGATTGGCGGCCCGCATCTCCGGCGATTCTGCCGTCGCCTTTTCGTGGGCTTATTGCCAGGCGCTGGAAGGCATGGCCGCGGCGCACTTGCCCGATCGAGCCATAGCGTTAAGGGCGCTCGCGCTGGAATTGGAGCGCCTGGCCAATCACTTAGGGGATCTCGGCGCGATTGCGAACGATGCCGGATTTGCCTTTGGACTCAGCCAGTTCTCGCGGCTCAAGGAGCAGCTGCTGCGCGCGACCGAGCAAGCACTCGGACAGCGATATCTCATGGATTTCGTCGTGCCGGGCGGCACACGCGTGGACCTTCTATCCGCCGGAGTGCGCCTGCTTGTTGACTCGATCGAATCGATTGCACTCGAGGTCACAGCACTGCGGGCAATCTATGACGATCACGCCGGGTTGCGCGACCGGTTTGTAGGGGCGGGCGTCGTCACGCCAACTCTGGCCGCGCAATTAGGCTTGACCGGCTTGGCCGGACGCGCGAGCGGACAGGCTTTTGACCTGCGCTGCGATCTACCCTGTGAGCCGTATAGTCACCTCGCGCCGAAAAAAGTCGTGCGATCTGAAGGCGATGTGGCAGCGCGTGTGGCCGTGCGCTTCGATGAAGTGACCGAATCGCTGCGTCTCGTGCAGCAGATCCTGCGCGAGCTGCCTGCGGGGCCGCATCATGTGACGATTTCAGTACCCGATGAAGGTGCACAAGGCGTCGGAATGATCGAGGGATGGCGCGGCCCCATATTTCTGGCACTTGATGCGGGCACGGATGGAATGATCCGACGATGTCATCCGCATGATCCATCATGGCAGAACTGGCCGGTGATTGAGCACGCCGTCATCGACAACATCGTGCCGGATTTTCCGCTGATCAATAAGTCCTTCAACCTGTCCTACAGCGGACACGATTTATAATCATGCTGAAAACGCTAAGCAAAATCTGTCGCACAGGGATCATCACCGAGCCTTCTCCGCCGAGTGACGAGTCACTGCGTATCGTTGACGCGCTGCAATCCCGGATTCTCGAAGTTCTCGGTCGTGCCCTCTGTATTCGAGCAATTGACGCCGGATCGTGTAACGGTTGCGAGCTGGAGATTCACGCGCTCAATAATCCTCTTTACAATATCGAAGGACTTGGCATCCGGTTTGTAGCAAGTCCGCGGCACGCCGACCTACTTTTGGTAACGGGACCCGTGGCCAAAAACATGGAGGTGGCGCTGCGCCGTACCTACGATGCAACGCCGGATCCGAAACTCGTCGTTGCAATCGGGGATTGCGGTTGCACCGGCGGAATATTCGGCGAGAGCTATGCGACGTGCGGTCGCGTCTCCACAGTGATCCCGGTCGATGTGGCGGTGCCCGGATGCCCGCCCAGTCCTCGGCAAATCCTCAGTGGCATTTTGACGGCGATTACCAGAACGGTGCCCTAAAACCTTGCGTGATCGTGGTTTCACGCGTCGATTCGCATACGGGCCGGCACAGCACTTAACCGCCGCGCCAAGTCCGATACTGTAAAGGGGACCGCCATCGTGGCATCAGCGCCGAGTTGACTAACAAGATCAGGAGCGTGACTTAAGGTCGGATCCGAAATGACAATGAGCCACGCTTCAGGGTCGGCGTCTCGAATTTGATGCAGACAATGACGCATCTGCGAGTCTGTCAAATCAGCGATGACCACAATGGCCGCAAACCGTTTGCCGCCGGCGATCGAAATGGCCGAGGCGCCGTCGGGCGCCACATATGTTGAAAATCCTGCATGCCGCAACTGGGTCGCCAAGACGGCCGCTGCGACAGGGTCCGGATCGAACAGCATGATCGGCGACTTCATGATGGCTTCAATTGGGAACGGAGTAGCCGGCTACCCACAGTTTCCTAAAGAGACGGTCACCGCTCGTGGGAGAAGAATTCGACCGACTGCTATTTGAGGACACGCTGTGCCTCGTTGATCCATGAATCCGCGATTTCATTCAGGCGTTGAATCAATGTTGGGAAAAAGAGCCCAAGGCTGCTTTCAATTCGCTCGGCGTTGCGCACAGCTATCCTGCCTGACGCGCTGCGGGTCGTGCAAAGTCCGACCAGCAAAGACCACCAGGTTATTGCCCTGCTGCACGGCGATTACGAGTACGGAGTCTCCGAAGACTTGCCGAATCGCGCTGACGTGACGCTCAGCTTCGGCGCGCTCGGCAACTACGTTCATCACCAAGACACCGTTTGTGCGCAAGCTGCGTTGGGCATTTTCCAGAAACGATCTGTTGACCACCGCGTTGGCGATCCCTTTGTGACTGTATGCGTCCACCAGGATCGCGTTGGTCCGCTCACCTCGATCGACCATTTGCGCGAGATAATCGGCCCCGTCGGCCTGAATGATTCTCAGTCGTTCATCATCCGGAGGAATAAAGAATTGTGATCGCAACGCCAGTACATCGGGATCTATCTCGACGGCTGTGATCCGCGTAGCGGGCAAATGCCGGTAGCAGTATTTGACCAAGGAGCCGCCGCCAAGCCCTACGACGAGTACGTTTCCAGGGCGTGGCTGGAATGCCAAGAAGCCCATCATCTTGCGGGTGTATTCGTTCACCAAGGCAAAGGGATCATCAAGGCGCATTTCGCTTTGAGTGCAGCCATCGAGCGCGAAACACAGCGATCGATAATCAAACTCATCGACCAAGAAAGCCTTGGTGTAAGTCCCTTCTTGTAATCCATTAAACAATGCTTCTCTCGAGGTACCTGCAGGCTCGTTGAATTTCAACACCGCATGCCGATTGTTGGTGAGGCCTCCTACAGCGAGCAATGTATTTGTCTTCCCACTCATTTTGTTCACGCTTGCCCGTGCGAATCGCGATGCCGCAAGAGCGACGGGCAGTTGTGCGACGAGCAAGCGGCTGCTTGCGCTTCGAGCAACGCAATCATCAGGCGTATTCCGACCGCAAATATAGGCCCTCAATACCGGTTTCTACAGTAATACTTTAAGCTTTGTTTATCAATTAAAAAGAGTGTATAGTGATGTTTAAAACATGATAACTGCACCTCAACTCCGTGCTGCGCGCGCCCTACTGGGCATCGATCAACCCACCCTGGCGAGACGCTCAGGGCTGTCCCTGCCAACGATTCAAAGAATGGAAACCAGCGGCGGATTGATACGCGGGAATGTCGATTCGTTAGTGAAGGTCGTACGGGCCCTTGAAGATATGGGCATTGAGCTGATTGGAGAGGGCGGTACAAGCGCGGTGGGCGGCCGCGGTGTGCGGTTGCGCGAGCGCGAAGCGCGCACAATGGTGCGAGAGCAAAAGATGGGCAGCGTCGAGCCCGCCACCGTGAGTAGCGTTCTGCCCGCCATACGATGAATTATTTCGCACACCCTCCCTTTTTTTGGTGAGGAGTGCGGCAGCACATCAGAATCCCCGGGTACGGCTATACGTGGATTCCGTAGGGGATAGAGGGAATCCGTTATTTCACCGGCGTAATTCTCAATGCATGCTGATGGTACGTTGTAACGGGAAATTTTCTAGACGATGACTGATCGCGATGATGCAACTTTGGGCGGCCGAATCGGTCCATTTAAGGGGAGGATCTGCATTAAGGGACAAGAACAGCGATTATTTATTCTTCTGAATGGAGTAAACGAAGAGTTCAATGAAAAACGACGTACTACTTCAGCATGATGTGGTTGTGCAACTCGAGCGCGAGCTGCACATCGACAACAACGCGATTGGCGTCGAAGTACATAACGGGGTCGTCAAACTTGCAGGCTGCGTTCGTGACCTCGCAACTGTGAGAAATGCGGAACGCGTTGCACGTAATGTTGACGGCGTTACCACTGTACTGCTGGACATTGACGTCATGGACCGCCATTTGCTCGATGACCTCAACCGTGCGGCGTAATTGTGCCGGTGGTGCTCAATGAGGCAGAGCTCCCGGTCCCAGCGTGGTCGCGATCACGTCGGCGCTCACGCCGTCGATTTCCAGCACTTTCCGTCGGCTGGCACGCCCGGAAATGACACGCACGCGGCCCTTCGCAATGCCGAGATGTTGCGCAATGAACTCCACCAAGGCGCGATTGGCAGCATTCTCGACCGCCGGCGCCGCGAGGCGGATCTTGATCATACCGTCGTGCATGCCAGCAAGCTCCGTCTTGGAGGCTCGCGGTTGGATGTAGATGTGAAGGCGGACTGTCGACATATATGAATGTGATTCTGCCATCATTGCCTTTATGCCCTCATGAGAAAAGTCCATGTCACTTCTCGGCAGTGACGTCAGTCCCGCCTATCTGGCGCGCTATGGCGTCCTCGCGCCCGTCGAGCAGCCCAGTCGCGGCCAGCAGAAATGCTCCAGTGCACACGGAGGCGATGCAGCGTACCCGCTTGGCTCGTGCCTGCACCCAATCGATGATCAAAGGGTTCGCGGCCGCAGCCTCAACGCCCTGGCCGCCAGCCACCATAAGTGTATCCACCGGCGTACCGCCGCGCGGAAGCCCGCTTCGCGCCGCTTGGGGCGCATCAAAGTGGGGTGTCGAGTGGCTGGCGATCGGATCTTGCCGACCGGCGTGGCTGCAGCCAGCCGCGCTCCGTCTAGCGTCGTTGAGAGCACAAGACCTGCGGCGTGCGCGACGTTATGGCGGACACAAAGGGGCAGGCGCTGCGGGTGCTACGGCCTGAATAGCGACCGCGTTCAGACCAACGTCGCTCATCACGTTCAATGTCGCCTGATGAGTTCCGCGCACTGACGGGCAGTAAGCAATGGCGATCACCTCCCCTGCGCCTGGATCCAATGCATGCGCTGGCGCCACTGCGGAGTGACCGTCCTCCGCAAATAAATGAAACTGCGCCGCGTCCCGTCCGGAGAGAGCAATTGAGTTGCGCATCAACGGCTGCTCGCCATCATTCTCCAGCAACAGGCGTCGCAGCCACGGCAGCGGCGTCGCTTGGTTGCCGAACGAAATTGACGCCGGCT
Source organism: uncultured Gammaproteobacteria bacterium (assembly GCA_963831765.1). Taxonomy (GTDB): domain Bacteria; phylum Pseudomonadota; class Gammaproteobacteria; order Steroidobacterales; family Steroidobacteraceae; genus Bog-1198. The sequence goes on along the minus strand of CAWHRH010000003.1, from coordinate 885,961 downwards.
CAATGGACAGCTGCGCAGGGGCCAGGAGCGTGCCGCTCAGGGGAGCTTGCAAAGTCACCTCTCGATTGTCGTCAGACACCACGTGTACGTTCAGCACAGCCTGTTTCCCGCCGGGTGGTGCTTGTTCTGGCAAGTCGACTGAAATCTTCGCCGAGCCGCCTGGCCCGAGCTGATCCCCCATCTGACGCGGCGGGCTCAATGTGGCGTAAAAATCCGCTGCCTGCGGGCCACTCAACGAAACGGAAGCAAGACTCCACTTCGCGGCGGAATCATCGTTGCGTATCGAAATGAAGGCTGTGTGGCTTGCCGGCGAACTGAATCGATTCAGAGACCCAAAATTCCAAGCGAGCGGGTCGAGCCGTGGGCCCGCACTGTTGTCGACGGTATTCGTCAGCGTGAACTCGATCATCACATTCGCGTTTTGAGACAATCCGCTCAGATTGCCGCCGTGGTCGATGTCGAACAGATCGAGCTCCCATGTAATGTCCTGGTTGATGTCGGGTCCAACCTTGAGGTAGGTGGGCGTATATTGAAAGAGTTCGGGACAGGTATCCGCAGAAATCTCCGTTCGATCTTGCGGGTTGGGCACACAGTTGTTCAAAAGACCGCGATGTTGTCCGATTGTCCCGCCGACCCGAACTCCCGTCAGGTACAGGTAGTCGCGCGCGCCGGAGGAAGCACTCGGAATGAATGCACGCACTTTGGAGATTCCGAGCTGTCGAGTGAAATTCTCGATTGGGGCACCCTGCGCTCTTGCGACCGTCCAGCTCCATGCGAGCAATCCGGACGCCGGATCGCCATGCAAGGCATCGAAAATCATCGGCCGCGCCAGCGCGCGCGTGTATTGCAACGGGTACAAAGTGGGTGAAAGCACCGCTTCAGGATCCGGCGGACTACGCAATTTGAACGTAGTCGAAAAATCCGCGCGTTGAGTGCAATCCGTACCGCAGTAAGGATGATTGGAGTGGGGAGGGCTGAAGCACCCCGGAGACAAATCCAGGCACGAATTCGTTTGCACTCGGCATTCATCAAATGGATTCGGAGCGACGGTACCGGAACAGGCTTGAAGTGATCCCGTAACACCGACGCTCGCCCAGGGTGGTCCCACTGGACTTCCTTGCGGCGCGCCGACATCCTGCAACGTGCAGCCGCTGATACGATGTCTCGTGCTGTCACCTTCGGCATGCACCGTCGCAATCGCCTCCCAGTTCAGCGAAACGAACTGCGGCGCTCCGAGCCAGAGGCACTGCGCATTCTGCAGCACATCGCGTTCGCCATCAGGGATGGCGACCACCGTCGCTTTTTCTGTGTTAAAAGCGACGCTATCAATAATCAGGTTCTTCCCGGGTTGGCACGCGCACAGAACGCCGGCAGCGACAGTCGCTAGCACAGGAACGCGAATCCCTTGATAGCCCTTGCACTGTGCATCCATCGCCGGACCCCATGGATTACGCTGCAGCGGTTGCGATTCTTCTTGAATCGTCCGCGCGGGCAAAAAGTATAGGCGCTCGCTTGTGGACAAACCATGGAGATTGGAGGTCTGAATGTGGGGATTTCAGATTCGCGCAGCCGGCCCAGGCGAACGATCGACCTAAGTAGGCTGGTCGCGTTCGTTCTGCTCAGATAGATCTGCAGCTAAAAGGCAAACTCGCTCTGGTGCGTCCGACGTCGCTTATCAAGCGCTTCGCAGCTACGGGGGAAGTTGCCTCGCTGGTCGCGTACGTTGCCAGTCCATAGCCACCGTGCCTTGAGAATAGCCTGATCCGTCAATGGGGTTAGCACTCAGGGCAGACGATATCGGAGGAAGAGAGTAGGATTTAATCCTATTGCCCGGAGACGCCTATGCGAACAACCCAGCAATTGAGTATCACCCTGCCCAACGAAATGGCAGAGGCTGTTAAATCCAAGGTCGCCACCGGGGAGTACGCGACCGAAAGTGAGGTAATCCGGGACGGTTTACGGGCCCTCCTGGCGCGTGATCGCGCCGTCGAGAATTGGCTCTTGGAGCAAGTAGGGCCGGCCTATGACGCATTGAAAGCTGATCCGTCGCGTGCGGTAACGATCGATGATGTTCGGGCAAGTCTCGCAGCAGAACATGAAGCGACCCTCGCCAAAACGTAAGGCCTTACTCCGTCGTCTTTACGCCGGAGGCTCGGGCTCAACTGATCGCGTTGTATCGCTACATCGCAACCGATGCATCGCCTGCGATCGCACAACGGTTTACCGATGCAATCGTCAATCATTGCGAACGCTTTCGAGAATTGCCCGCACGCTCGGTCCGCCGCGACGACATACGGCCAGGCCTTCACCTCACGAACTATCGCGGCGGAGTAGTCATCGCTTTTGCAGTTGAAGGTTCGGGGGTATGGATTATTGGCGTGTCAGAAAGGGGTCATCCTGAGCACTATTCGTGGGAGACCTCATGCCGCCCGGCGCACCGACTTCTGGCGCAACACTCTGGGTCATCTGGTCCCACGACTCCACTGTACTAGCAGATAACCCCCGTTTCGCTATGGGTCGCGCGAACCCTGGCTCGCATCTGTACGCTCGGTCCATGTTTCAACAACGTACCACACGCATTGCGTCATCTTTCGATAAGGGCGCTTAACATGCCGACCAGTAACACTGCAGCGGATTGGCTGAACAACTATTCGATTGAGATGACCGCTAAGGATGTCCCACAACTTGAGGCGGCCGCCGACATCATTCCCAAGGGAACCAAAATTCCGGTCACATTTCTGCCCGGCGAGACCTTCGAGATGCGGATTGCCGCGGCGAAGAGGGTGCGGGAGCTGGGATTTCTGCCGATTCCCCACATTTCGGCACGCCGGCTACAGTCGCAAAGCGAACTGGAAAGCTATCTCGATTCTTTGCAGCGCGAGGTAGGAACCGATCATGCGTTCGTTGTCGCAGGCGACCCGCCGCAGCCCTTGGGTCCCTTTGAGGATGCGCTCTCGATCATCCGTAGTGGTCTACTCGCGAAATATGGAATTCGGCGGATCGGAATTTCGGGCTACCCCGAAGGTCACCCCGAAATCGGCAACGAAAAGCTGTGGCAGGCGAAGCGGGATAAGCAAGCCGCAATCCTCGAGCGCGGCCATGATTTTGCCATTGTTACCCAGTTCGCCTTCGACGCCGAGCCGGTCCTGAGTTGGTTGGAGCAGGTGCGCAAGGCCGACGTCCACGCATTGGTTCGCGTCGGTGTTCCCGGCCCGGCCACAGTAAAGCGGCTGCTGGCATTTGCATCACGGTGCGGCGTCGGCGCCTCGACCAGCGTGATGAAGAAATACGGCATGTCCCTCACGAAACTGCTTGCGGCGGCTGGGCCTGACTCGCTGATCGAGGAATACGCCGCACGACTGGATCCGGTTATTCATGGCGAGGTGCGCTTGCATTTCTACCCGTTTGGCGGAATGCGGGCGACTGCCGAATGGATCCGGGACTTCCGAGAACGGGGCACGCTCAGGGCATGAACACCGATGGGCTCATCGCTATCGACATACGTTCTTGGGCATTCTGATGACAGCGTGACTGCCATTTATAATCGGTATGCCTACGTCAGAGAAATGCGCCGTGTCCTGGAAGTCTGGGTGAACGATCTGATCGCGCGCCCGACGCCGCTGCGGAGCCTTCCCCCACCGTCGGGCATTCCTCACGCTGCTTAATCTGCGCTGCAATGACAATCGATGCGGCTGAGGGATTCGAACAACCGCGGCATCATGCAAGGGTGGGTGCGCCGGATCGCAACTGCACGTTGAGATGGGCGCACCTGATCCATAGCCGCTGCTAAGCTTGAACCGAAGTCATTACTTCGACGAGGCGCTGCCGGCCGCCGCGCGCTCAATGATGGATGCCACTGCGTCGGGCCGCGAAACGTAGATGGCATGGCTTCCCTTGATCTCGGTTACCTTGGAGCCGGCACGCTTCGACATGAATCGCTGAAGAGCCGGGCGATCATGTGATCGTCTGTGGTCAGTAGATACCAGCTCGCCTTCGTCTTCCAGGCTGCCGCTGTTGCGCCGGCGTCAGGATTCGAACTACGACCTATACGTCCGGAACATAGCAGACCATAAAGTATAATAAAAACATATACTTAGTTCCGTACGCGATTTCGTCTCTCCAAGGGCTGGCATTGACCGCAATCGTGGCATATACTTTTGTATATGTCGCGATCCCCTGAGGTCAGCCGTGCACCGTAAAGCGAAGATCTTCCTGAATAACCGGAGCCAAGCAGTTCGGCTGCCCAAGGAGTTCCAGTTCAGCACCTCCGAGGTATTCATCCGAAGGCAAGGTAACGATGTGATTCTTTCGGCGCGCCCCACAGATTGGTCTGAGTATCTTAGTTCGGGAGCCGTTGCCTCGAAGGAGTTCATGGAAGAAGTCGACGATTTGCCGGTCCAAGAGCGTGAACCTTGATGGCGGAGTACATGCTCGATACAGATATCTCCTCCTACATCATGAAGCGTTCTCATGAGTCTGTCTTGAGCAGACTCCAGAAGGTTCCGATCGGCGTCGTTTGTATATCCGTAATCACGAAATCCGAATTGCTTTTCGGGGTCGAAGTATCGCCACGGCGGCAGCAAGATCATGCTGCGCTTGATCAGTATCTACGTCACGTCGAGATCCTGGATTTTCCCGACGAAGCAGCGCTGCACTATGCGCAGATCCGAGCGGTGCTCAAAGCTCGTGGAACCATGATCGGCGCGAACGATCTCTTCATCGCTGCGCACGCCCGTGCTCTCAAACTTACGCTTGTGACCAATAACACGGAGGAGTTCGGTCGCGTCCCGGATCTCAAAATGGATAATTGGAGCAAAGCGTAGATGAGCAAGAACACCTATCCATTGAAACTTCCCACGTCGGTGAAGAAGGCGGCCGCCGAATTGGCGGCCAATGACGGGGTATCGCTGAACCAGTTCATCGCGGCTGCCGTAGCAGAGAAGGTGGGTTCGCTGCGCGCCGCGGATGACTTCATGCGTGAACGCGCTGGAACGGCGAAACCGAAGGACATGCTCAAATATTTGCGACGCGCACCGAAGGTTGCACCGAACGCGGATGACATACCATAGAAGTCTGAATGCGACCCAAACCTGTTCTTTCACCGCTCGAGACGCTGTCTGAAAGTAAGCACGGCCGCGCATTGAGGTTGACGCCGAATCTACTGCGACTGTACGGGAATTTGCGAATGCCGCAAGCGCGTCTCCGACAGTACATCTTTAGCAATTTTGTAACCACTTTGGATGGTGTCGTATCGCTGCAAGCGCGAGGACATGCCGGCGGCGGCGACATCAGCGGGTTCAGTATCCAAGATCGCATGGTCATGGGCCTGCTTCGTGCCATTGCCGATGTCGTGATCGTCGGCTCCGGTACGCTCGCGGCGGACCCTCAGCAAGTGTGGACGCCGGACTCCATCTGTCCGGAGCTGCACGATGATTACCGGCTGCTACGGATCGCGCTTCGCAAAGACGCAATGCCAATGAACGTCATCGTGAGCGGCAGTGGCCACGTCGACCTAGGATTGCCGGTGTTCAAATCGGGTCGCGTGCAAACGCTCGTCGTAACAACCACCGCGAGCGCAAAGCGCTTGCTCAAGCGAAAGGCGCCTCGATGGCTCAAGATCCGCGCCATTCCTCGCTGTCGCGGCGAGATTCCCCCGAATTTGATCCTCGATGCGGTCGGTCGAATGAATGTCGGCAAACGAATCCTCATAGAAGGAGGACCCCGACTACTCGGGCAGTTCTACGCACGGCAGCTAGTGGACGAGCAATTCCTGACCCTGGCGCCTCAAATTGCTGGTCGCGAGGAGGGTGATGGACGACTCAGTCTCGTGATGGGTCAGACGTTTCCGCCGGGCGGCGCGCGATGGGGCACCCTGGTCGATGCTCGACGGGGCGGCAGCCACCTATTTTTGCGTTATGCATTCCGTCCCACACTTGCGGTCCGGAATAGCTGAACGATTACAAAGGGCCGCACGCTCGAAAGCATCTGACGCATTGGTCCTGCGACAGCCTATCGGAACGAGGAGTCGTGCACGTAAAGATACCTAGCGTCGAGGGATTATGGAAATGTACGGTAACCGGCACTCGCGAGGAGCCTTGGCCGAGCGCCGACCCCAGTTGCTAGTCGGCTGGACTCAAGCCAAGGATGAAATTAGCGGCATACGCCGTCAGAAGTCGGTTAATGTCCAATGACGGTTGCAGACAGTCAAATTTGGGGGAATTTTCATGGTACTGATGACACCCGCCTCGCACGAATTCGTCGATCAGAAACTCCGAGAAGTCGCTGAAGGGATAGAAAAAGCGCAGCGTGAGGTAGCGGCGAAGAAGGGCTATAAGAATTTCGAAATGGCTATCCGGGTGATCTACGAGTGCCGTACGGCGATAGACCAAGAAACAGAAAACGACCCCGTGATTGGTCATTTGAAGACAGCAGTAGTTGGGCTAGAAGCGTTTGATGCCGGTGACGCGGCCCCCTCGATCAAAGTCGCAATGAGAGCAATCAAGGGTATTGTCGACAAACTGCCGGATTGAAGTGCGGACGTAAATGTCCAGCGACGTCCCGCGTCAGCCACCCTTCATGGGGGCATCGGTGAATTGGGTAGAATTTATTGCTTTATAAATCAATGGCTAGCGCCAAAAATATGGTGGTTACACGGGCCAGGGAAGCTGCCGCCAGATTGACGGAAACAGGATTTGCCCCTAAATGGCCCCTAAGTGGAACTCTAGCTGGACCCTAAAGAATGCTATCCGCGATAATAATGAATTAAATCAATGGTCGGGGTGACAGGATTTGAACCTGCGACCTATACGTCCCGAAGGTTATTGAATCCGTTATCGGTCATCGGCGCGATTGCACCGTAACAGCTATTTTAGCTAAAATAGCCAAATGCCAAAGAGTGTATCCGCCAGCGAAGCCAAGAACAATTTTGGCGGTCTTCTCGAGGATGTTGCGGCGTTGGGACGTGTGAACATCGTGAAGCACGGGCGGCTCGTGGCCGTGGTGTTATCCCCGCGAGCGTTCGACTCCTCTTTGGCGGTAGGTGTAGCCGGGCCGACGGAGGGCGAGTGGAGCAAGAAGCACATGATTCCCCCAGAGCTTGCGCGCGCTGCGCGGATCCTGAATCGCCCGAGCACCTTCGATGAAGAGTGAGCGCGATGTCGAGGCGCCCCTGACTCCTGAGGAGGTGCAGAAGATCCTAAGCATATGCTCGCCGCGCGGCTTGCTCGTGGGCGGCCAGGCGCTCGCCTTCTGGGCCGATCATCTGCAGGTCGAGCGCCCACAAAATCTGGTTTCGGGAGTGACGGCCGATGCCGATTTCATCGGCGATTCGGTTCTGGCGCGAGATCTTGCTAGACGTCTCGGCTGGCAGATCTGGATACCGACGCTTGATGATTCGACACCGCAAACCGGCAAGGTGACTCACCGCACGAAGAGCGGGCAGGTGAAGCAGGTGGATTTCCTCTCAGGCGTTGTCGGTCTTACAACCAAAGACCTCGCTCGCCGCGCGATTGAGCTGGAGATTCCGAAGATTGGTCAACTGCGAGTTATCCACCCCATTGATGTGCTGGACAGCCGCATCCAGAATCTGCACTTGCTTCCCGAGAAACGCACCGATGCTGGAATCGCCCAGGCGCGGCTCGCTGTGGATGTCGCTCGTGCATTCATTCGGCAGGAGGTTGCCACGCGCGATGAGAGGGCTGGCCTCAAGCTTCTTGAGCGAGTCGCCGAAATCGCTGGTGACATGGCCGCAGTCAGGGTATTTCTCCTCTATGGCATCGATCCATTGAAAGGTGTTCCGCTCGAGGACTTTCGAACCACGACGGCCCTTCACAAAGTGCGCTGGCCACAAATCGTCGCGGAAGTCGGCGAGAAGAGGGAATCGCTGCGGAGGCTCTCATCCAAGTCAACTCGGTCTGCAGAATGAGCGCCCAACCGCTGAGTCCGACGAGTCTCTCGAGTACTTAGTGGCGCAACCCCCAAGATTGGGCTTTCTGCGCATGACTGCGTCTGATTTGTCGCATCACTGACCACGCTATTTTGGCATAGGCGCGAGTGACTGCAGCAGAGCGTTCAGCAGTCCGTCACGTCTTCATGAATGAGTGCTCCCGAAAGGAAACATTGGTCCGCTGGACATGGCGGCCGAGCTGCGTGAGGATAATCAGACGTTAGGGGCGCGTCTGCGCGAAGCGCACGAGGCGGCGTACAAAGGAGGGCTATCGTGGGAAATCAATCACCCAGACTGGATGCGGCATATATCGAGCTAAAACGGCTACAGTTGACGAAGCTGAGCAATGAACTTCAAAGTACCGCACACGTCGCGGAGATCGACGAAATCGACACCGATAGGCAGTCAACTCTGCAAGCGCGTGAATACGAGGATGACGCCCAGAAGTTGGACGCCCTGGAAAGGGAGGGCCATCTGGCAGCTCGTGATGTGGCGAGGCTTGCACAAGTAAATCGTGCGCTGAAGAAAATCGAGGAGGGGAGCTATGGAATTTCGGATGTCAGCAGTGATCCGATTCCCAAGGAGCGGCTCGATGCTACACCCGAGGCAATCAATACATTGAGCGAGCAACAGGCCGGCGAGCGTAGGGGCTGAAATAACCGTTTGCCAAACGTGAGGCAGTTTGCAATGGATTCTGAGTTCGACGGCCCGAGTTCGGGCTGTACACGCGACACACTGGTATAAGCGAATGTCGATCTCTACCATCGTTTTTCGTCACTCCATTGCGACGCGAGTCTTGCACTGGCTAAGCGCGCTTTGCGTTTTCATGATGCTTATGAGCGGTCTGCAGATATTCAATGCGCATCCGCGGCTTTATTGGGGAGAGTATGGGGCCAACACCGACCACGCCGCGTTGGAAATCACAGCGCGCGATTCCTCCAAAGGACAATCCTTAGGGGTCGTCCGCATCGGCCGCTATGACATTCCGAGCACCGGTTTTCTTGGGGTGTCTAATAATAGCGGTGAGTTGATTGAGCGAGGCTTCCCGGACTGGGCCACGATTCCCAGTTATCAAGATCTAGCCACGGGACGTCGATGGCACTTTTTCTTTGCTTGGGTGCTCCTGTTCAGCAGCGCGGTGTATTTCCTCACGAGTTTTGTCACCCGGCACGTTCAGCATGATCTGTTGCCAACTCGAGCGCAATGGTCGCCCAGAGCCATCACCCGCGATTTCTGGGATCACTTACGGCTTCGTTTCCCCAAAGGGGAAGCGGCGCGGCGGTACAACCCGCTGCAGAAGATTGCGTATCTTGTGGTTCTTTTCATTCTTGCACCGCTGATTCTTGCTACTGGTCTAACCATGTCCCCGGGGTTGGACGCTGGTTTTCCATGGTTGCTCAATCTATTCGGCGGAAGGCAAAGTGCCCGTACCTTGCACTTTATTTGCGCCATGTCGGTGGTCCTCTTCATCACCATTCATTTGGCCATGGTGCTGTTGGCCGGTCCATTGAACGAACTGCGCTCCATGATCAGCGGCCGCTATGCATTGCCGCCTGAGGATTTGAAATGACGAGCCGCCTACTGACTCGACGTCAAATGCTGTTGCGCAGTTCGACCGCATTGGGCGGTGTTCTTTTGGCCGGATGCGATCGGCTGTCGAACTCGCCGTCCTTTCGCGGCATGCTTGAAAGTGCCGAGGGACTTTCCTATCGCGCTCAGCGCCTACTGGTCGGACAGAACGCGCTCGCGCGGGAGTTTCAGCAGTCCGATCTTTCGCCGGTATTTCGCTCAAATGGAACGGGCGACCCGGATACACCTGCCTATAATGCATTGAGGGCGGGGGACTTTCGTCAGTGGCGACTGAAAATCGACGGACTGGTCATGCGTCCGCAAGAATTGTCGCTGGATCAGCTACGTGCTATGCCATCTCGTACACAGATTACCCGGCACGATTGCGTCGAGGGATGGAGCGCAATCGGTCAATGGACGGGTGTGCCGTTGAGCGCCGTGCTGACCACAGCGGGCTTAAGCCCAAATGCCCGCTATATCGTATTTTACTGCGCTGACATTCTAGAGACCGGTGCTGATCCCTACTACGAAAGTATCGATCTCATCGACGCGTTTCACGCTCAGACAATTCTTGCCTATGATCTGAACGGCAGACAACTGCCCGTCGCGAACGGCGCGCCGCTTCGGCTGCGCGTCGAGCGTCAACTGGGTTACAAACATGCCAAGTATGTGATGAGAATCCAGGCGATCCAGGGTCTCAACCACATTGGCGGCGGTAAGGGTGGTTTTTGGGAAGATCGCGGATATGAATGGTATGCAGGTATTTAGGAGCGGCCTGCCAAATTTGTTTGGCCTATGGACGGAAAGTAAAGCTTGAGTGCAGTGTCTAGATCTCGGCTTTTCGTAGTGGGTAGTAATAGCACCACTATCATGTAAGTGAGTCTATTAATACCCAGGTGCGGGGCTCCTATAGATTGGCCCTAAATGGCCCCTAAACAGAAATGTAGCTGGACCCTCTCGGTTGCCAACTGCGAAAATATTGAATGAAATCAATGGTCGGGGTGACAGGATTTGAACCTGCGACCTATACGTCCCGAAGGTTTGTGAAATGCGCGCAACCGACTGAAGAATTCGAATACCTATGGTACCGCAGTGATTTTGTTGAGTCCCCATGGTTGGTCTGAAATTATCCAGCCAAATCGCCTGTCTATTTAAGTATTCGAAGAGGAAGATCCCAGACCTGATATTGCGGTCTTGAAACAACCATAAGAACGTAACGCCGTTTGGCCATTCGTGGGTGATTGCGTTGCGCCACGTCGCTTGTGGCAATATCGCCGGAGCGGAGGGACGATGAGCACGGACTCGAACCCCGACCTAAAAGATGGTGCCGCGCAGCGAGACGATGTTGCCTGGCTTCGGTCAATCGTTGAAGGTACCGCCAGCTCCGTCGGCGATGACTTTCTGCGCAACCTGGTGCGTCAGATGGCCCTCGCGATCGGCACGAGTCACGCATTCGTCGCGGAGTTTGCGGATAAGGGCCGGGTACGCACGCTCGCGTACTGGAAGGGCGATCGAATCGTACCCAATATAGAATTTGAATTGAGTGGCACGCCTTGTGAAGAAGTCGTCTCCGGCGGCACGTGCCATTTCTCCACCGGCGTTCAACGCCGGTTTCCCAAAGAACTCGGTATCGAGAGCTATCTCGGTGTGCCGCTCTTGTCGCACGAAGGTAAGGCGCTGGGTCATCTGTGCGTGTTCGACGAAGCGCCGATGCCGGAGGATCCACGCAAGATTTCAATCTTCCAGATCTTCGCCGCACGCGCCGCGGCGGAGCTGGACCGATTGCGCGTGGAATTACGCTTGCGGGAGAGCGAAGACCGATACAGGGATTTATTTGAAGAAGCGCCCATCGCCTACGTGCACGAGGGCCTGGATTCAAGATTCGTTCGCGCCAATCGTGCGGCCTTGAAATCATTGGGGATCTCGGCGGACGAGGTCATCGGTACCTATGGACGCTCGTTCATCCCGGATACCCCGAGTGCATTGAAGAGATTTGATGAAGCTTTTGCATCAGTGGGCAAGGGCACCGATACCAGCGGGGTGGTGCTGGAAATGCGGCGCAGGGACACCGGTGCGCCCCTGTGGATCCAATGGTGGTCGAAGCCCGATCCCAGCGGCAGCTATACACGCACCATGTTCGTGGATATTACCGAGCGCGTTTTGATGGAACAGGAGCAGGCCCGGCTGCAGGCGCAGAACCTGTACCTCCAGGAGGAAATCAAGTCGGTTCACAATTTCGAGGAAATTGTCGGGGCCAGTCCGGCGCTGCAAAAGGTGCTCGACTCGGTCAATCGCGTGGCCCCCACCGATGCCTCGGTGCTGATCTGGGGTGAATCCGGTACGGGCAAGGAGCTGATCGCCCGTGCCATTCACTCCACCAGCGCCCGCGCGGACAAACCCTTCATTAAAATCAATTGCGCCGCTTTGCCGGCAGGATTGGTCGAAAGTGAGCTATTCGGCCACGAGCGCGGCGCCTTCAGCGGCGCGATTCAGCGGCGCATCGGGCGCTTTGAGCTGGCGCATGGCGGCACGATTTTTCTGGACGAGATCGGCGAAGTGCCGAAGGATGTTCAGGTCAAGCTGCTGCGCGTGTTGCAGGAACGCGAATTCGAGCGCGTCGGCGGCACTCAGACGATCAAATGTGATGTGCGGGTGATTGCGGCGACGAATCGGGTCCTGGAAAAGGCCATTCAAGAAGGCGAGTTTCGAGCGGACCTGTACTATCGGCTCAACGTATTCCCCATCAATATGCCGGCGCTGCGCGAGCGAACTGAAGATATTCCGCAGCTGGTGCGATTCTTTGCGCAAAAATACGGCCCGCGAGTAGGCCGGCGGATCGAGTCGGTGGACGCGCAAACGCTCGAGCGCCTGTGCGCTTATCAGTGGCCCGGGAACATCCGTGAGTTGGAGAACATCATTGAGCGGGCCTTGATTTTGTCGACCACGCCGCTGTTGCGAATCGATCCTGAGGCCGTGGGACTGTCCATCAATCCGCCGGCGTCAGCGACCGGCCGGGATGGGCCGGACTCGAGCGAAGAGGCGGCCGAAGACGGCAATCTCAACAGCGTACAACGCACGCACATTCTCAACACCTTGCGTGACACGAACTGGGTCATTGAGGGTCGCCGCGGAGCCGCGGTGCGGCTTGGCGTCAAGCCGGCGACGCTGCGCCATCGGATGAAGAAACTCGGCATTACGCGCACCCACGCCTAAGCCCGCGACGCAGCGATTTTTTTGGACCCCACCGCCCTCCGTGGAAAGCCACCGCGCATCGTGGTGCCGCCCACGTCGCGGATGCACCCATTGCCTGCTGGGCTCATTTAGTCATTATAAATGAACGGCTTACAACCGTGAGCGCCTTGCATGAGAGCTGGCCCGGCACTTGCACTTCCCAAGGCAGGTCACGAAGGGAAAGCCTACGGCGATGCTGCGAATTGAGACGACTGAGGTTAATGGAATCTGTACGGTGCGCCTTTCGGGGAAACTGCTGACACCTTGGCTGCACGAGTTCAAGGCCCTATTCGAAGGCGACACCCCGATCCACGCGATGCGCCTGAATCTCATTGATGTGGACTACATCGATGCCGCAGGCCTGGACCTGCTTTCCACGCTTCGCCGGCAAGGACTGCAAATCGTCGCCGCATCAGTCTTTGTGGCGGACCTGCTCGATCACTCGAAATCCTAAGGAACGACCATGGCAAACCCTCAATCCGCGCAGACTTCGTCCACCTCGACTTGGTTGGCGGGGTTCTTCAACCTGAGTTCGACCTTTTTTTTGAGGCTCAAAGTGGCGGCCTGGCCCGTCATCGATTTGGGCATGCGTGTGTGGCTGGCCCAGATCTTTTTTGTCTCCGGTGTCATCAAGGTAACGCACTGGCAGACGGCGCTTAACCTCGCGGCCACCGAATATCCCGTCTCCTGGATGAGTCCGGTCACGGCCGCGTATACAGGGGCAGCGATTGAACTGATCGCGCCGATATTCCTGGTGCTCGGATTGATGACGCGGTATGCCGCGATACCGATGCTGATTCTGTCCCTGGTGATTCAGTTCAGCTATCTGCCGTTCGACAATCAATTGTTTTGGGCGGTGATCTTTGGTTGGTATGTCATCCAGGGCGCGGGTCCGATTTCCGCGGACAACCTGCTGCGCCGGGGATTGGCCGACAGTGCTCTGCCGATGGCGCCGCGCGTGCTGCGCGCTTCTGCGTGGATTCGGCTGCATGTAACTCCGGTGTACCTCAGCTTGGTGCGCATCTGGATGGCATGCACGCTGTTGCGACTGGCTGCGCCCGCATCCGGAAACTGGTTGCCGTTGAGCACTTCTGCTCACTATGGAACCTCGACGCTGGCGCTCGCGAGCGGCTCCTTTTTGCTGTCGGGATTGTTGACGCGACCGTGGTCGCTGGCGCTGGTGCTCATCACCTTTGGCAGCGCAATGATGGACCCAAGGCTCACCGACGATTTGTACCTGCTGATGATTTTTGGACTGCTGGCCGTTCATGGCGCAGGCTGGTTTTCCATCGACGCTTGGATTGGTGCTCAATTGAAGCGCCGATTCCCGCAGCTCTACGGCAGAGTGACCTTCGCGCTCGAGGGCGTGCCGCGCGTCGTGATCGTGGGCGCGGGCTTTGGCGGACTCAGTTGCGCGGCACAACTACGCAGCAAACGCGTGTCGGTGACGCTGGTTGACCGCGCCAACTACCACCTGTTCCAACCGTTGCTCTACCAGGTAGCCACCGCAGCGATCAATCCCAGCGACATCGCCGCGCCTGTGCGACCGCTGTTTCGGGATTCCTTCAACACGCGGGTGTTGCTGGGCACGGTGACGGGTGTGGATGCGAAGCAGAAGCTGGTGAATCTCGGAGATAAGGACTTGCCCTACGATTACTTGGTACTCGCGACCGGTGCGGCGCACAGTTACTTCGGCAAGGATCAATGGGCGGCCTTTGCTCCGGGACTGAAACGCATCGAAGATGCTACGGAAATCCGTCGCAAACTCTTGACGGCCTTTGAACTCGCGGAAGTCACCGAGGATGCTGGGGAACGCGAGGCGCTCCTGACCTTTCTCATCGTCGGGGGAGGTCCCACGGGTGTCGAACTCGCCGGCGCGATCGCGGAACTGGCGCGATTCGGCATGGACAAGGAGTTTCGCCGCTTTGATCCCGCCAGCGCGCGAGTGGTGTTGGTGCAATCGGCGCCGAGAATTCTCCCCACCTTCAACGAAAAACTCTCCGGCGTCGCGCAGCGTTCGCTCGAAAAACTGGGTGTGGAGGTGTTGATCGGCAGCCGTGTGGAAAAAATCGACGCGGACGGCGTGCTGGTGAGCGGCAAACGCATCGCAGCGCGCACCGTGCTGTGGGCCGCGGGCGTGATGGCATCTCCCGCGGCCACTTGGCTCAAGTGCGAGGCGGACAATGCCGGCCGGGTCAAAGTGGGGGCCGACCTTGCGGTACCAGGATTCCCAGGCGTCTATGCGATCGGCGACACGGCCTTGAGCAGCGGCTGGAAGGGTCGGCCGGTCCCCGGGCTTGCGCCCGCGGCAAAGCAGGGCGGCCAGTATGTGGCGCGCCAAATCTGCGCGTCGATCGACCAGCAAGCCTCATCCCGGCCATTTGAATACCGGCACCTGGGAAGCCTCGCGACCATCGGTCGCAAGTCCGCCGTGGCGGACTTCGGCCTTGTCAAGCTGTGGGGCGCGCCGGCCTGGTGGTTGTGGGGACTTCTGCACGTGGGATTTCTTGTCGGCCTGCGCAACCGCGTCTCGACGATGCTCAATTGGTTCTGGGCGTATCTGACTTTTGGCGGCGGCATCAGGCTGATCACGGGCGCGGTCGAGAACAGGCAATCGGTGGCGGACTTACAGTCTTGAAACCTTGATCACTATTCAAGGATGAGATTGTCGGCGTGACCGTCGGGGTCGCGCAGCATGAAGGCTCGAGCGTATCCCAACACACGATCATTCAGGGCGGTTGGGTGGTTCGAAATCCAAGTTTGATCACGAAATTGATCATTGGATTCGACTGCCGTCTGGGGCTGCGCACGCAGATTGACCACCCATTGCCATTGATCGCTCGCCACACTGTCAGTCGGGTAAGGGCGGCCGGTGCGCGGCGTGAGGTACTCGAGCAATTCAATGCCCGGACCCGTTTTCGCGCGCAGAGCCGTAATGTGAAGATGTGCGCCGAACACATTGTTCAAGCGCTCCTGCTCCGGACCGTAGTTGTCGCTCTCGCCGGCGACTTCAAATCCGAGCGCGTCGCGGTAGTATTTCACGCTGACTTCTGTGTGAGCGACCACGATGGCGGTGTGGTCGATGCCCAGAAACAGGCTCGAGGTGCCGCCCGCAGTGTTCTCGGGTTTGTGCCACTTCCGGGCGCCTTTGTCCGGGGGGAAATGCAGGATCTCCAGGTGGTTGCCATCCGGATCCTTGAAGTAAAACGCCGCGATGCCGGACGCATTCGGGTTCCAGGCCGGCAGCACTTGCGGATTGGGCGAGGCGAAGGTCACGCCTTGCCCGCGCAGCGTCGCATACGCCTTGTCCATGTCGCTGACAATGACGGCGATGTGCTGAAACCAGCGATCATTGCTGCGATTGTCCACAGGCAGCGTGCGTCCGTGCGGGCTCAAGAACTGCATGAGTTCGATGGACTCGTCACCCAGGCGCATTCTAACCATGCGTATGCGTACGCCGAATAGTCCGAACAAATGCTCGTAGGCATCGCCGGCCACTTCCCGGTCCGAGATCTTGGTAAATCTTAAGATCCGCGAGTAGAAATCGATTGAGCGATCCGCATCGAGCACCGGAATGGCGACCGAATCCACGGATTGTACGATTTCAGGTGCGGCGCTTGCCGAGGTGCCGGCTTGGGCGAGAGCCAGGCAGCAGAAAGCCGCACCTAGCAGAATCGCTCGGGCGCGCCTCATACGTCCATCCTCACAGGCGCCTCCCGACGGGATTGCGGGGCGGATTTCAAGAGTTGCTGTCCGAGCAAGGTGCCGACCCGAAGAGCCCAGGCGTAAATCGACAAGGATGGATTCACGCGGCTGATGCGCGGCAGGATGCTGCCGTCGGCCACATACAAGCCATTCACATCGAAGACGGCGCCGCGCGAGTCCACCACCGAATCGCGCGAATTGCCGCCCGCCATCAAGGTGCCGCACGCATGCGCAGTGCCATTGAGGCCGATACGCTGACTGAAGCTCGGCATGCCTAGTTTTAACAGACCCACCTGGAATGCACGCGCGAAACGCCGATGCTCGATGGATGCTTGCGGCGTGCGCGCTTCGTCGTAATCGAGGACCGGCATCACCTCGCCGCTGTTCCGATCGGTGATTTCAAGCACACGATTGTCGCCGGCCGATCCATCCTCGGTCTGCAGAAAGAAGCCGTAGGCGCGCCCGCCAATTTTCCTGGCTAGGAATCGAGGGATGAACTTCGGCACCAGCGTACCGATGAGCTCGCCGTCGAATCCCAGCGGCTGCAGACTGCTGTGCGGAAACTGCTCGTGGACGGTGAGCATGGTCTTACGCAGAACGTCGGTCTTGCGGCTGGGAGACACGGCCACCACTGCCGTCAGCAAGTGCAGCTTCAGATGTCTGCCGACATTGGATGCCGCCGGCAGCAACGGATTGCTCGCGGCGATGTAGCGGCTCAACAGTCTGGGAGAGTGCAGCGCACCGGCTGCGAGCACGATGGCTTTGGCGCGCAGCGACTCGCCATTGTTGAGCCGCACGCCATCAATACGGTCGCGGCCGGAAGCGGCTGGCAGCAGATTCACCACTTCCGTTTCGCAGCGAATCTCCAGGGTCGGCAGCTGCCGCAGCAACGCCAGGAAGGAAACCTCCGCGTCCCCTTTGAGGTCCGATACACTCGCAAATCCGTCGAAATGCGTCGCCTCCATGCGGTTATCCAGGATGCTCTTCGAGAGCGCCAAGGGCAGGGGCGAGGACAACCAGGGCGGCGCGCTGCGGGACAGCCGATTCAGAATACGCTGCAGATACTTTTCGCATGGGTAGTACCTCACCCCCAGCATGTTTTCGGCTTGGGCGTAGTACGGCTCAATCTCCGAGTATCGAATCGGCCAGCCAGGAGCGCCGTACGGCAAATCCGCGTCGAACTCGTGCGGTGAATAACGGATCAGCGCCGCACCGTACCATTTGGTCTTGCCGCCCAAATTAAAATGTTCCTGCGGCACGAGCCGCTCGCCGTGGCGGCCCATCCAGCGCTCACGGCTCAAAAACTCGCCTCGGTGCACCACGCGATTGATGTCGAGTGTGCTGCCGTCGCGCGGCAGCGCCGCTCCTTTTTCGAGGACTAGGACGCGAATTCCCTGCTTTGCCAGCGCATAGGCGGCGGCCGCGCCGCCGGCGCCCGAGCCGATGATGATGACGTCCGCTGCGTAGGCAGGGGCAGATTGCGTGTTCATGGTGAGTACCCCCAGTGAAGAAAGGCGCGCGTGGCCATCCACATGCCCAGCACCGGCGCCGTGAAGTAGATCCAGATGGCGTGCCACATGCCGCCCGGCAACGCGGAGGCCAGCGTGCGTGCCGGATTGATGCTCATGCCGGAGAGCGGCGCCTCGAAGGTAATGAAGCAGGCCACCAGCATGCCGGCGACGGCGCCGGTATACCGCGACCAACGTGCATGCTGCGACACGGTGAGCACGGTCAGCATCATCGCCATCGACATGGCGGTTTCCGCCGCGAACGCGACGCCGTTGCCGGCGCTCCCCGGCATGGTGGCAATGAAGGCTACTGGCGGTGAGGCAAAGGCGTCACCATACAGACTCCAGACGAGGAACACGCCCAGGCATCCACCGATGAATTGCGAGATCATGTAGAACACGGCGTTCCACGCCTCGATGCGCCCCAGGCTGAAGAAGGCGAACGTCACGGCCGGATTCATATGCGCACCGGAGCGCCTGCCCCACGGCGAATAGATGAGCAGTACGGCCGTGATGCCCATGGCAAGCCCGATCAAGGCACGTCGCACGTTGCCGTTCAGGATGGCGTGGTTCAAGGGCGACGCGGGATCCTCGAACCACAGCGTGAACAGGCTGGCGGACACCATGAACAGGCCGAGTGCCCAGGCCTCGATCAGATATTCGGGCCAGTGCTTGGCGAGGGCCGTGCGCCAGGTCAGTTCGGCGGCCATGGTTCAACCGCCCGTTTCAAAGCCGGGATATAAGGTCATGCCGCCGTCCACATAAATGGTTTGGCCGGTGATGTAGTCCGCGTAATCGGAGGCGAGCCACGCGGCGGCGCGGCCGATCTCGGCGGCCTCACCGATACGCTTGTACGGAATCAATTTCATGAGTTCGTTGTAAGCGGCGGGTGTATCCCAGGCTTGCATATTGATGGGCGTGCGAATCGCTCCCGGCGAGATGCTATTGACCCGGATGCGGTAGGGCGCCACTTCCTGCGCGATGCTCTTCATCATGAGCATGACACCGCCCTTCGAAGCTGCGTAATTGACATGGCCGGCCCAAGGAATGACGTCGTGCACCGAGCTGATGCAGATGATCTTGCCCGCGGAGCAAGACACCTCTTTTCGCACGCCGCGACGCTTGAACTCGCGGATAGCCGCCCGCGAACACAGGAACTGGCCGGTCAAATTGACGCCGATCACCTTGTTCCATTGGGCAAGACTGAGATTTTCGATCGAGGCATCTTGCTGCAGGCCGGCATTGTTGATCAAAATATCAATGGTGCCGAACTGGCGCAGCAGCCGTGTGTACATCAATTCGACTTGATGTTCGCTGGACACATCTGCCTTGTGCGCGATCGATTCGCCGCCGGACAACTTGATCATGTCGGCAATTTCCGCAGCCTTGGCTTCATCCGAAACAAAGTTCACCACGACGTTGGCGCCATAGGCACCGAGCGCAAGGGCAATTTCCTTGCCAATGCCGGAACTCGCCCCGGTAACCAACGCAGTCTGGCCGGCCAGCCATTTTTGCGGAGGGCACCTAGGGCTAACCGGCGCAGGCAGATAATTTTCACTGGTTACGGAATCCATGAGATCTCCTAAATTGGTGGTCGCGCTTAAGTGTGGTCAATGCGGGGCATGAGCAGCTTGGCCACGAGCGCCGTCCAGCCGGTCTGATGCGAAGCGCCCACGCCGCGACCGCTGTCGCCGTGAAAATATTCGTAGAACGGCACGTAGTCCTGGAACAAGGGATCGCTCTGTTGTTGGGGTTGGTGACCGAGCACCGGCCGCTTCCCTGAAGCATCCTTCAAGAAGATTCGTGACAGCCGGCGACCGAGTTCCTCAGCCACTTGTGCGATGGTGAGGAAGCGCCCTGATCCGGTGGGGCATTCGATCTTGAAGTCATCACCGTAGTAGTGATGAAATTTCTGCAAACTCTCGATGATCAAGAAATTGAGGGGAAACCATATCGGTCCGCGCCAATTGGAATTGCCGCCGAACAGTCCCGAGGAAGATTCTGCAGGGGTGTATTGGACTGCCAGGTCCATGCCGTCGAGGCGGAATACGTAAGGATGTTCCAAATGGTTCCGTGAGATGGCACGCACCCCGTAGTCGGACAAGAATTCGGATTCGTCCAACATGCGCTGCAGCAGCTTCTTCATCCGATGGCCCCGCAGCAGCGACAGCAGCCGCCGTTGGCCCCGGCCCGGCGACTGCCAGTGCGAGACCAAACCCGCCAAACGCGGCTTGTTCTTGAGCAGCCACTGCAGCCGTCTGTTGAAGCCGGGCAGCTTCTCGAGTAATTCAGGTTCCAGTGTTTCGATGGCAAACAGCGGAATCAAACCGACCATGGAGCGCACTTTGAGCTTGATCTTCTGCTCGTTGGGCAGGTGCAGCACGTCATAAAAGAATTCGTCTTCTTCGTCCCAGAGCCCGCCGCCGCCATTGCATCGGCTGCTCATCGCCTCGGCGATGTGCAGGAAGTGCTCGAAGAACTTGCTCGCGATGTCTTCGTAGACATGGTTGTGCTGGGCCAGCTCCAGCGCGATGCGCATGCAGATTGAGAGCAGTACATGGCCATCCAGCTCGTGCCGTCCGACTGATCGATGTGACCGCCGGTGGGCAGCTGCGAACTGCGGTCGAATACGCCGATGTTGTCCAGGCCCAGGAAGCCACCCTGAAATACGTTGAGGCCCTCTGCGTCCTTGCGGTTCACCCACCAGGTGAAATTCAATATGCAGCTTGTGAAACACCCGCTCCAGGAACTTGACGTCGCCCTTGCCGCCGTTTTGCTTGCGGTCGATCTGGTACACGCGCCAGGCGGACCAGGCGTGAACCGGCGGGTTGACGTCGCCGAAGGCCCATTCGTAGGCGGGAATCTGGCCGTTGGGGTGCATGTACCACTCGCGGGTCAGCAATTCGAGCTGGTGCTTGGCGAATCCTGAATCGATGAGCGCGAAGGGGATGCAATGAAAGGCGAGATCCCAGGCGGCGTACCAGGGGTACTCCCACTTGTCCGGCATGGAAATGACATCGGCATTATTCAAGTGGCCCCACTCGGCGTTGCGGCCGCGCTCACGGCCGGCGGGGGGCGCCGGATGGCCTGCATCGCCGTTGATCCAGGCGGCGACGTCGAAGTTGAAATACTGCTTGCTCCAAACGAGTCCGGCGAAGGCCTGGCGCTGCACCAGCCGTGCATCCTCCGATTTCATGCCGTGCTGCAATTCGGCATAGAAATCATCGGCGTCGCCCTTGCGCGCGCAGAGCAGCGAATCGAACTGCGCGAACGGCGTGCGAGACGGCTTGCGCGTGAGGCGCATGCGCACCTCCACCTTCGAGAAGGCCGGAACCTCGAGCGCGTGCCAGGCCCCCACCTTGGTGCCCACACCGGCCGGGTTCACGGCCTCGACGCGCCCGCCGACGATGCGTTCGTGGAAGGCATCCTTGAAGAAGCCCCGGCCATCCGACCCCCAGAGCTTGGGCGCGTTCGACTCGTTTTCCGAGAACAGCCACGTGGCGCGCTTTTCCAGATAGAAATGACGCGTGCCGAGTTCGGGGTGCTCCACCCGAACACTGCCATCTGCCGCCAGCGTGAGGGTGGGTTTCGAGGCCTCGGCATCCCAGCTCCAGGTGTTGCGCAAGATGAGCTGCGGAATGAGATGCAGCGGCGCGGCCTCGGGCCCGCGATTATGAGCGGTCACTCTCATGAGCACATCGCCGGGCTCCGCCTGCGCGTACTCGACGAACACATCGAAGTAACGGTTGTCCGCGAATGCGGCCGTGTCGCTGAGTTCATACTCCGGGGCGCCGATGCCGCGGCGACGATTCTCGTTGACCAGGTCCGAGTACGGAAAGGCCGACTGCGGATACTTGTAGAGCATCTTCAGATATGAATGAGTGGGCGTGGCGTCGAGATAGTAGTACAGCTCCTTGACGTCCTCGCCGTGATTGCCTTCGCCGTTCGTCAGACCGAAAAGCCGCTCCTTCAAGATGGCATCGCGGCCGTTCCACAAGGCCAAGGACAGGCAGAGGCGCTGGCGCACGTCGGAAAATCCCGCCAATCCATCCTCGCCCCAGCGGTAGGCGCGGCTGCGCGCATGATCGTGTGGGAAATAGTCCCAGGCGTTTCCGTGAGCGCTGTAGTCTTCGCGCACGGTTCCCCACTGGCGCTCGCTCAAATAGGGACCCCAGTACTTCCAGCTCTCCTTGCTGGGAATGTCACTTTGCAGGCGCTGCTTCTCAGTATTCACCTGAAACCTCTTTATCTGCGGCGCTCTGCAAGTACAGCCAGCTGCGCAGAACCTCAGCCACGCTCCACGCCTGCGCAAAGCACCCATTGGCACCGTGCGGCGCATCGCCATCGAAGATTTCACTGATCGACCCCAAGCATGCATCGCGCAGGTGATGCGAGATGGGTTCGAGAAACGACTGCGCCGCGGCGGCGTTCTGATACACCTTGTAGTGAGCGAGTGCAAAGGGTCCCAGCAGCCAGCTCCATACCGTGCCCTGGTGATAGGCACCGTCGCGGCTGCGCTGGTCACCGCGGTATCGCCCGACATACTTAGGATCGCGCGAACCCAAGCTGCGCAAACCATAGCTGGTCAGAAGTTCGCGCGCGCACACATCGACCACCGAACGCATTTGTGCGGCATCGATGGCGCTGAACGGCAGGCAGACCGCAAAGAGCTGGTTGGGGCGCAGGCTGGCATCGGTCCCGGTGCCGCCGTCAACATCGATGACATCGTAGAGATACCCAGCCGATTTGTTCCAGAACTTGGAAAAGCTGGTACGGCCGCGCGTCAACAAATCGGCGCACAGTTGCTTGCCGGCGGGATCGCGGCACTGCTTGGCGAGATCATGCGCGATCGCGAGTGCGTTCAACCACAGCGCATTGATCTCAACTGGCTTTCCAGTGCGCGGCGTCACCACCCAATCGCCAACTTTGGCGTCCATCCACGTCAACTGCACCCCGGACTCTCCGGCGCGCAGCAGTGCATCCTTCGGATCCAGACCGATGCCATGGCGCGTTCCGGCAACATGGCTGCGAATGATGTCGATCAAGGCAGGGTAGAGATCGCGCCCCAAAGAGGGGTTGCCGGAAGCAAGCGTTGCCTCTCTGATCGCCTGAAAGAACCACAAGGTGGCGTCCACCGTGTTGTATTCCGGGGCTTCACCCCCATCGGGAAAACGATTTGGCAACATGCCGCGGTCGATGAAGCGTGCAAAAGTGCGCAAGACGTCGGCCGCGATGCCGTGACGCCCCAAAGCCGAGGTGAGTCCCGGTAGTGCAATCATCGTGTCGCGCCCCCAGTCAGCAAACCAGGGATACCCCGCGATGACGCTCGAGCCCGAGTCGCTGCCATCGCCGCGCTTCACCAAGAACTGATCCGATGCCAGGGCGAGCTGCTGAACCCACTCTGGCGAGTCCTCCGGAAGAGCGCCGAGGAGCGCCGCTGAAGCCCGCCGTAACTCGTCCAACACTTTCATCCCCGCGACGGGGGCGGCCGCGTCGGCCGAGGCGATGAAGAATACTTCCTTCGAGGGCTCGAGCTGTGTGGTGAAGCGGCCCGGCGTATACAAGTCTTCTCCGCTGTCGAGGCCGCGCTCGCTTTCCATGCGATGGAAGAAATTCCAATACCAGTCAGGCGCAGCCTCGAAGGAGCCCTCGCTGATCGAGAGGCGAATCGGCCGTGCGCCTTCGAATGCGCGAATGCTGCATTCGCCCGGGGCGGCATCCAACTCGAAAGGTCGCGCACCGCGGCTATGCGAATGGTAGTCCCGGTAAGTGCAGAAGGGTCTCAGCTCCATCGTTAAGGGCGCCGAGGCCCTGATCACGCGCAAACCGATATAGCTGATGTTGTGGCCTGGCGCCATGAAGAGACGCTGCTCAACGAGAGCGTCTGCAATCGCGAAACGCCAGACGGGCAGGCCCTCTTCAATCCGGAAGGACTCGAGTTGCGTGAAGCCCCTCGGAGTCACAGTACCGCCGTCAAATTCGTCGGCACTCAGCTCGTGACGCTCATTGAGATAGTGGACGGCGATGTTCACTTTGGACACGAGCACGGTACGTTCCACCGGTGGCTTGAAACTCGCGACCAGCACGCCGTGGTAGCGGCGGGTGTTGGCCCCCGCCACGGTGCCCGCGGCAAATCCACCGATGCCGTTGGTGACGAGCCATTCGCGTCGGCTGGCCGATTCCCAGAGATTGGTGATATCGCGCCCCAGGACACAGGGCGGTATCGTTTGGGCGATGCGGGGGGCGGATTGGGGTTCGCGCGCGGGCTTGATCATGGGCGTATGCCTTCCACGAGCAGCGGAATTCGATACAGCGTCGATCGTGCGGTCAGGTACAGCGTCTTGCCATCGGCGCCGCCCCACGCAAAGTTGTGCACGGGCTTGGGCGCCCGGATGGTTCCCAAGTGCTTGCCCGCCTCGTCGAAGATCCAGATTTCGCCCGCGACCGACACGAAAACATGGCCCAGTTTGTCGACCTTCATGCCGTCGAGGGCTTCCTCACCCGGCACGTCCTTGGTGAGATCTGCGAAGACCGTACCCTCACCCAGCGTGCCGTCGCTCTTGACGGGATAGCGCTTCACGAGCTTGTGGGCGGCGTCCCAATTATCGACATAGAAATATCTTTCATCCGGAGAAAACGCCAGTCCATTGGGTCCCGTGAAATCCTTGGTCAAAAGATCGAGTCGTCCGCTCTTCCAGCGAAATACGCCGCTGAAGGGCAGCTGCTTGCGTGGATCGTCAAAGAACTTCGGCAGACCAAAGGGCGGGTCGGTGAAGTACACCGCGCCATCGGACTTCACGACCAGGTCGTTCGGACTGTTGAGGCGCTTGCCCTGGTAGCGGTCGGCGAGCACCGTGAGCATGCCATTGGGCTCGATTCGGCTGACCCGATGACGTCCGTGTTCGTTGATGGTGAGCCGGCCTTGCGGATCGAAGGTCAGACCGTTCGAGCCCGGCTGGCCGTACTCGGCGATGTCCTCTCCGTCATAGCCGCTCTTTTCTTTGAAGACACTTAAACCGGCCTCGTCTTGATAGCGATAAATGGTGTTGTGGTTGGGATCGCTGAAGAGCAGGTAGCTGCCGGGGCGCGACCAGACCGGTCCTTCGGTGAACTCAAAGCCCTCCGCCAATTTAAAGAGCTTGGCGTTGCGCGGCACGATGGCATCGAGCGCGACATCGGTGCGATCCACCTCGACATTCACTTCCTGCACCGGCACTGCGGTGGGTCCCGGCAGCGCCGGGCGCACTTCGAGCTGCGCCTCGCGCACGAAGATGTAATTGCTGGGCGTATCGGAAATAGGGCCGTTGATGCCGAAGATGGCGATGTGGATCTGCTGGCCCTGCTTGGCGTGGCGGGTCAGGAGCACGCGGTTTACGGCGTTCCAACCGGCAATCACGGACGCGCCGTTGCCGCCAAAGGGCCGGGCCAATTCCCCGTCAACCCAGATCTCCGCGTAGTCATCGAGACGCGTGGAAAAGTACAGCGACGCCGCGCCGGCATCGACGCCGCCGACTTGCGCGGGCACGGTCAATTGCAGTCGATACCAGTTGAAGGAAAGCCGTCCGTGCCCGCGGCGTTGCGTCAGGCTCTCAGGCTGAATCAGTGCCCAGCTTGAATCGTCGAATCGCGCGCTGCCGGCGTGCGGTTGGTAATCGAAGGTCGCCTCCGAAGCACCGCTCGGCTGTTGGTCCGCGCCTGCCGCGGGGAACTGCACCGGTACGATGTCGACATCGTGATAGTGCCACTGCGCCCCGACGCTGGCGGCGCCCGCTGTCGTGGCGAGATCGATCACGGCAATGGCCTGCGACTCAGCCGTCGCGGACTCGGCCTTCGCCTGGTGAGAGCCCGCAAGAATCAGGCTGATCGCGACCGTGGCGGCCGCAAAGGCCGCGCGATGCGTGGAAGCCGACATGTTATATACCCCGGGCGGTGGTTTTGACCACGTAGTATTCCAACGGAGAATTGACAGCTCGAAACCAATGGGGCACGCCGCGTGCAATGCTGATCACATCGCCGGGATGAATCTCTTGCGCGACACCGCCCTTGATGCTCGTGCCGCGAATTTCATCGGGCTCAATGGTCTTGGCATCGACGATCTCCCCGCCGGTCACCAGGCTCGCGCTGCCCGAAAGCACGTAGAAAATATCCGTGTCTTGTAAATGGATCTCGGCCTGACCCGCAGAGTCGCGGCGACTCGCATTGACCTTGTACTCGGGAGTTGACAGCAAGGAGCCGTTGCGGCCGAGCGCGCGCTTCACCTCCTCCGCCGGAACGAAACTCGTGTCCTTGGCGTCCGCGGTGGGCGCGGCCGAGAACGCGTCGGCGCCGGCCTGCGCAATCTCGTCATCCTGTTGGGCGCTCGCGCCCCCGCTCACGCCGACCGCGCCAATATAGATGTCGCCCACCGTCAAGGGCACGCCGCCTTGCAGCGGCGTAAAGGTCGTGACGCCGGGGAGCGCCGTCATGGTGACGCGGCCGCCGTTCACGAGCTTTTCCAGATCGCGCGTGGCTTTGTGAAATCCGGCGGCAGTGCGCGCCTTGCCGATGGAAATATTCGGCGCCGAGGGAAAGGTCTTATCCAGGCGCTGCAGCAGAACGATGCTTCCGCCCGCATCGACAATTGCGACGGCCGCGCCGGGCGCATTGTGAATGCGCGCGTAGTTCAAGGCGCCGGTCATGGCCCTCTGTGCGTCGGTCAAAGTCAGCACGGGTTGGGTGGCTGCGGCAGCGGCGTGGGCGATCAACAGGGTCAGGGGCGTGACAATCTTCAGTAGCGTGTTCATGTGGGTTCCTTTATTGATCAGCCGGCGATCTGCAGTTGTGCGTGGCTGGCTGCCAGGCTGAAGTAGGCCGTCGGTCTGGGGTGTTTCTCCGGAGCGATTCGCGTTGCCGATGAGCGCGTGAGGGTATCCGCGACGCGCTTCGGCGTTCCCAGATCACTCCAGCCACAGCGCGGTACGTTCAAGAGCGTGAGCCGGCTTTCGGAGCGCTGTGCGATGTGGCTCGAGAAATCCACGCTGGGCAATCGTTCATAGAGCTCGGCCAGCGCGTCAAATCGCGAACCGCGTGCGGCATCCCGGGCCCGCGCAGTCTCCATTTCATCCACAATTTCCGGCATCAATTGCCGGTACATCGAGAGCAGCGTGTTACCGTCCACTGCGAAAATGAAGCTGTTCCATACCGCTCCGCGCGAGATCAATGAGCGCGCGATGTCCAGTGGGGGCTTCTCGACGAATTGGGCCACTCGATAGGCATCTGCTTGAAGCGCATCGCCGGGTAAGATATAGCCCAGCTCGGCGTCCGCCTCGTCAGGTTCAATCCCCAGCAGCACCAGGGACTCCGGATGCGCATAGACCTGGTCAACCGCGCGCTGCAGGGCGCGGGCAATGACGGCTTCGTCCGCGAAGTAATGGTCGGACGGGAGGAATACGATCTTGGCAAAGGGATCTTGCTCGAGAATGGACAACAAAGGCAGCAAGATGCCGTTCGCGGTACCGCGATTGGCAGGCTGCACCGTGATGTTGTCGCGATGCAACGACCACAAATCCGTCCTCCACCAACGCCGATGCGTCTCAGCGACCACGGCACCGATGTGATTGCGAGAAGCGAAGCCGTGGGCGCGGCGCAAGGTATCCAGCAGGAGCGATGTGCCGCCGTACAGAGAACAGAATTGCTTTGGAATCGCAGTGCCACTGGCGTCGGTGGTCAGGCTCCGCAGACGCGAGCCTTCCCCCGCTGCCAGCACGAGTGCCCAAGTATGTTGACGATTGCTCATCCTGAAGTCTCCTGGTGTGGGCCGACTTGAAATCAGTTGGCGTCGGCGTAGTAGACGACGCGCCGAGTCCAAGGATCGGTGGTTTGCCAATCGAAGTCGTATGCCGAATCGCGTTGCCACAGGCGAGAGTCGGCTGAGCCGATCTGGTTGTCGATAACCGGCATCCAACTGCGGCGGTGGTTTGAGCGGGCCTTTCTGTGCTTCATCGATCTCTCCTTTGTAAGGGTCCCTTCCGACTCGGCAGATTTCAGTGTCAGCCGAGTGGAAGCGACGCGATTGTGATGTTCGGTTACTTGTTCGACGGCGTCGGATCGGCCACCTTCACCAGGTGAGCGCCCGCTAGGCGTTCGCAGGTCCCTTTGGGCAGATACACCCAAGCCTCGGGATTTCTGTCCGCAGTGACGTGGCTGTGGCAAGCATTCGTCGAGGTGGCGCAATCATTCGCGCCGGCCTTGACGACACCGGCACACTGCTCCATCGCGGGAGCATCAGCCAATGCGAAGTCGCCGATGGCAGAGGCGCCTAAGACGAACAGGCTCGAGATGGCGAGCCGCAACATTTGGTCATTCTTGATCATCGATTTATCTCCTGTTTGTTGAACAAATGAAAAGCAAATTGGGTCTCTGCATTACTTAGCAATCAGCGTGCCAATCGACCTTGCCGCAATCAGGAAAATCAGATCGCCTCGAAAAACCCTGCAAATACGCATGGTTTGACGGAAATCGCTGCGTTGCCTTTCTCACGATGCGTGAAGCGGGAGAAATCCAATACACTTTCAGCCACCGTGCGTCGCGGTTGCCGCAGCCAGTGGTGGCGTCGCTTGCTTGCCCCGCAGCAAGTGATCGAGCGACAGCTTGCCGGGCCCGAAGACGGCGAGAAATGCCAGCAAAGTGCCCCACAGGACATGCTGAGCGAGCGCGGCCTCATAACCGTCCGCGAGCAGGACCTGGCGATATGAAATAACCGCCATGGCGTTCACTGCGAATAGGCCGAGGGCGCCGAAGCGGCTGGCAAAGCCCACAGCCAACAGTGTCGGAAAGAATAATTCGCCGAATGCACCCGTGACCGCGGCGACGTGGGGCGGCAGCAGCGGCGTGTGATATTCGTTCTGGAACAGGTACAGAGTGGATTCCCAAGAGGTAATTTTGAGGTAGCCGGATTTCAGGAACTGCCAGCTCACGTACCACCGAGCGCCGAGGCAGAACACGGATTGAAAACGGTCGAGCAGGCGGCCCAGCGAGGCGTTGGCATTGCGCACGAAGTGAGCGAGGTTCATCGGAATCTCCTAGAGGTAGAAATCAACAATGGCGCGTAGCGCCACAAATCTCTTGAGCGTGACGCCCGGGTCGAATTGCGCGTCGGCACCGCAGCCGGACTCAACGGCCGCGGCGAAGGCGTCGCCGGCGAGAAGCCGGGTCAGAAAAGCAAGTTCACCGGCCGTGAGCGTGTGGATTCTCACTTCCTCAAACGCTCGCACCACCAGCAACTGATCGGCGCCGGCGTCAAGATTGATGTGTTCCTCGGACGCCGCCCCTTCGAGGGCGTTGGCTTCCCAGATGGCCAGTATGGGAAAGGCGGAAACGAGCAGCCGGGCTGAGGGCTGCAGGCGAAATCGCAGCGCAAGATAGTCATGCGGCTCGACCTGCGCCAATCGATTGAGGTCCAGCGGCGCGAGTTCGGATTCGATCAATGCCTCTTGATAGGCCAACTCCAGCCGCGCCACGGCCGGAAGGTAGCGGTAAGCATCGGCGCCATGCAGCGTTTCGAGATAGTCGGCAAAGCCTTCGCCCACATGTTGCAGATCGCCGCTACGGGACGGGCGGAGTTTCTGAAAATCGCGGGCGCATTGGCGGAAATAATCCTCCCCAACCAGACGCCAAATGGCGGGGTAGGTAAGCTTCAGCGTCTGAGTGAAATTGACGCGTGCATTGTTCGCGTAAATCGGTAGCGCGACGGGCGGGAGCACTCCTGGCACGGCAGTGCCGTAGAGGATGCCCTGCATGAACTGCCGTTGAACCTCACGCAACACGGTGTTCACCCGAGAGTCTCAAGGCGAGCAAGCGCACGCGGTCCGCGCGCCTCGCCTCGGCGGCAAGGACCGCAACGCTGGGCAGCTCGCTGTCCCACTCAATCAAAGTCGGAATGCTGCCCAAGCGCTGAATGGCCGCGGCGTACAAAGCCCAGACCTCATCGCATACGTGGGTGCTGTGCGTGTCGATAAGGATCTCGCCGGCGCCGAAGGGCACGCGCGTATGACCCGCCAAGTGGATCTCTTGAATGGCCTCAATGGGCATGGCTTCGAGATACTCGTAGGGATCGAAATCATGGTTGCAGGCCGATACGTAGATATTGTTCAAGTCCAATAGCAACCCGCACCGGGATTCGGCCACCACGCTCGCGACAAACTCGCTTTCGGCGAGCTGCGAGCACTCGAATCGCAGATAACTGGAAACGTTTTCGACCAGAATTTGCCGGCCTAGCTCGTTTTGTACTTGATCGATGCGACTGCTGATTTGTCGGATCGCCTCTTCCGTATAGGGCATCGGTAGGAGATCGTTCGCGAACCGGCCCTCGACGGAACTCCAGGACAAATGCTCGGATACCAGCTGCGGCTCGAATCGCGCCACAACGCGCTTGAGATTGTTCAAATGGATTCGGTCAATCGGATCGGTGGAACCCAAGGAAAGGCCCAC
Source organism: uncultured Gammaproteobacteria bacterium (assembly GCA_963831765.1). Lineage (GTDB taxonomy): Bacteria > Pseudomonadota > Gammaproteobacteria > Steroidobacterales > Steroidobacteraceae > Bog-1198. The sequence goes on along the minus strand of CAWHRH010000003.1, from coordinate 855,535 downwards.
GCCGTGCAGCGACAGCGGATAGTGCGCGCGCAGGCGCCCGAGTTGATCGATGTGCGAGCCGCCGAGCGAGAAGAAATTCTCCGAGTGTGCCTCGAGCCACCCAACGGCCGGCTGCTGCGACAGGATCGCTTCGTGATGCGGCGAGCGCAGGCCGATCCCCGCTTGCGCGGGAATCGACCTGCGATCCGACATCAATTGGATCTTAGGATCCATCACTCGGGTCTATTTGGAGATTAAGCTGCCGCCGACCAGGCGCTCGCACGTGCCCTTCGGCAACGACAGGAATTCCTTGCCATTGTTGTCGGCCTTGGCTTGTCCTGCGCACGCATGGGTGGCACCCGCGCAGTCGTTCTTGCCGGCCTTGGCGACGCCGTAGCACTTTTCCATATCCATTTGAGGTTTTTCCGACGCGAATGCATTCGTCGCAACGCTCAACGCCAATAAACTTCCAATGGCCGCAAACGCAGCCTTCGTCGTTTTCATCTCGATGCTCCTATAGGTTTGAGGAAACGCGACGATCCGGAGACATTCCCGATCGATCGCTACCAGCGTTGACATAGCACGGCGCGTGCCAACCCCTAACCTATTGATTCTTCGCGGTTCCGAGCCGGCACCGGTGTTTGAGGCCACCAACGTTGATGGGGTGTGCCACCGCCTGTTGCGGGGCAAACCATCATAGATAGGTGCATCACCGACCGTGACGACGGTCCGAAACCTTCAGTGATCATCCGAAGGCCTGGGAGTTTTTCAGTCGATCGCGCGGTCGTCGCACACAATCGTGCCGAATATCTCGGTGGCTACTTTTGATCAGCGGCCCAAGGATGCGGAGTTGAACTGTCGCCGTGGCGCTTGGCAGAGGCCCCGCAGAGCGTCGGGCTGCTGGCGGGTATCGTGGCGATCCGGACTTTCCTGAGCTTCTCCCTCGAGACCGAAATCGAAGGTCACCTGCCGTGGCAGCGCGCTCAGAGGGGCCCAACATAGCGAACTGGTGCCCGCCAGGATGGACGAAAAATCATCGCAGAATTGATGCGCAATGAATCGTCGTCACGGGCCTTTCACTTTCGATTCGTCCACAGGCATCCGGGGACAGCCGAAATTTTGCATGCCTTTCGGGCGTTGAAACTGACAACTAGCTGCCAAATGCGCTATGACACCTAGGAGTCCCGAAGGTTGTTGGTGCGCGAAACAGTCGTCTCATGGCGACCACAGCTTGGTCGTGCGCGAACGCCGAATCGCTCGATCGCGTGTTGCTAACGGTATACCGTGTGTACGGGCAGTAGCCACGATGAGCCGATCGGCTGGATCACCGTGAAATCTTGTGGGCAGACCGTCTACGGCGATTACGACGTCACGATCGAGCGGCAGCACAGTTAAGACTCGCGATTCCGTCGCGCGGGTCAACCAGTCAGAAAACGGCAATGGTAGTTGCAAGCGCTTCTTGGAGTGCAGCAGTTGCGCCTCCCATAAACTGATTGCGGCCAAGTAAACGCCTCCGGCCTCCGCCGTGGCATCGAGCGCATTCCTTTCAGCGGACTTAAGGGGCGATTTCGGGGTAAGCCACCAAATCCAGAAATGCGTGTCGAGGAGCAAGGTCAACTCAGGGCCTCGAAGTCCTCCTCGCGCACAACCGATTCACTTGGCTTAGCAAGCAATTTGCCTCCCAATGCCCGAAGCTGCTGCCAAGGCTTGACGTCCACACTTTGCGTGGCCTGAAATGACGGCGCGAGGCGGGCCACAACCTTGCCACGACGTGTGATTGACACGGATTGCCCCGTTGCTTCTACGCGGCGAATCACGTCGAGGCAGGAGTTCTTGAACTTAGAAACCGAAATGGCCATTTGTGAATTATAAATGGCCATTTCAAGCGATGCAACGGTTGGTGTGAACGTCGCGATTCACGCCGTCACGGCCTTCTGGGCCGCCGCGAAGACGTCGCGTGCGGACGTCGTACCCGCTACGTGCTCCGTACCCTCGACTCCGAGGTCCATCCATCCTGCATTCACGGCCTCAAACATTTCTTCGGCAGGCCCGGTGTGGCCCTTCGGGATGCCGAATTGCTCGAACGCTTTCGCCCACCCTGCGCGCGGGACTGCAAAGGCTTTGACGTCGAGATTCAGGACTTCACCCAATTGCTCCGCGACTTCATCCGCGGTGACCATCGAACCAAGCTCGACGGCGCGCCGCCCTGACCACGCTGGCCCGGTCAAAAGGGTTGCGACCTCCGCGCCGATGTCGTTCGTCGCGATCATGGTCGATTTCCGGTTTGTCGGATTGTAGTAGACCGGTAGCGTTCCGCCTTGGGCGACCTGCAAGCCGTAGAGGAAGTTTTCGAAGAATCCACCTGCGCGCACAAATGCGATTGGCGATATCAGGTCGCTAAACCCACGCTCCAGAAGCGACAAGGCCGTGATCATCCCAAGCCCGCTGGTCCGGTTCGCACCCATAGACGAAAGCGCTACCACCCGCGGCGGCGCTGCCTTGGTGAGCGCTTCGACATAGTTCGCAATCACGCCCTTGGCTTCTTTGTAATCGGGCGAGGGGGCCCAGACAGCCGGCAACATGACAAACGCGCCTGCGACGCCTTTGAGCGCCCGCTCGATGGCTGCTGAATCATTCCAATCGCCGTCAACTAGTTCCACGCCCACGTTCGCCCACCTTGACGCCTTCTCGCGATTGCGCACTAGCGCGCGTACTTTCTTGCCTTGCGCCAATAGATGGTTGGCCGTCGCGCCGCCCACTTTTCCCGTAATTCCCATTACTAAGAACATGCGATTTCTCCTGATGTAGAGGGACAGAGCAATGCCCCGGTTGGTTTAACGGATGAGCGGCAGAATGGCCCGGATACGGGGTTCGCGTGCGTAGAGGCCGACCCATGTCATCACGCCCAGAAGCAGGGAAATGATTTCCGGCGGCGACCCCAACTCACCAATGCGGACATGGGCGCAGATGGCACCTCCCAAAAAGCCTGTCACTAGGATCGCGCCGAGCACGGCGGTGGCCGGGATGGCGTAAAGGATGGCGCAGGCGAGGATGATCGGACCCAGGACTCGCGTCAGGTCGATCGCGAACCCGGTTTCCTGCAGCATGCTCGCGATCTGTGCCGGCGCGAAAAGCTGAACAGTGCCGTCTGCCACCAGAGCGATCACAACGAACGCGCTCATTATCCGCCCGGCCCACAGGGCGCCATGCAAGCTCGTGGTTTCAGGCACCCGATGCAGTTTCATAGTTTCGAACACTGGTCGTTCTCCTATGGGGGAATCCCAATGGTTGTAGCTTACTGTGTCTCTTGGGTATGATAATCACCGAGAAAATGAACTCACTGTTCTCTCTGAGGTGAACAATACCGGGGCACGAAATGCAGAATCTCGAACCCCTCCTCATTTTCATCACGGTCGCGGACATGGGGAGCTTCACCCTCGCGGCCGATAGTCTGGGCATATATAAGGGCAGAGCCTCAATGGCGGTCAGGAAGCTGGAAGAAGATGTCGGTGTCAGGCTTCTACACCGGACGACGCGTAGCGTGCAGTTGACCGAAGACGGACGGGTATTTCATGCGCGTGCCCGCGATTTGCTCGCGGACGTTGACGATCTTCACTCGATGTTCGCAGGCGATCGCGTGGCACTTCGTGGGCGTCTACGCGTCGATCTTCCGACCGAGGTGGCACGGACAACGATCGTGCCGGCCTTACCGGATTTCATGGCGACTCATCCCGAGTTGGAGCTGGAGGTGTCGAGCACGGATCGCCAAGTTGATCTGGTTCAAGAGGGGTTTGACTGCGTATTGCGACTGGGTGCCATCGGAGACGAGAGGCTGATTGCCCGCCCGCTGGGCAAGCTACGCATAGTCAACGCCGCCAGTCCCGCCTATCTGGCGCGTTATGGCGTCCCCCAATCGCTGGGAGATCTCGAGCGCCAGGAACACCGGACAATTCACTTTGAGACGACGTTGGGCGCAAGACCCTTTGGATGGGAATACCCGGACGGCGATAGCTACGCGACACTTCAGCTGCCAGGTGCGTTGCACGTCAACAGCGCGCAAACCTACGAAGCCGCTGCCCTCGCCGGACTTGGCCTGATTCAGGCCCCACTTCTTGGGATTGGCCGATACTTGGAGAGTGGTGCGCTGGTGGAAATTCTACCCGACTATCGTCGCCGGTCGCTTGCCGTGTCCCTCGTGGTAGCGCATCGGCGCAACCTGTCGCGCCGAGTCCGCGCATTCATGAAATGGATTGAAAATGTGCTCGCGCCCCACCTAGAATAGCGAACGAACCGCTTCGTGCAGCCTTCGAAGGCCTGATGATCGCGCGGTGGCGGCACGAACCTCGTGCACCGGATACCGAACACCGCGACTGGATGCGTATTCCGCGCCAATAAGGCCTATTCCACCTGAACGGCCGTAGCCGTCACGCGCTGAATCGCGCGCGATACTCTTGAGGAGTGACTGCTAGCAGCCGTAGGAAGCTTCGGCGCATGGTTTCCTCCGAGCCGAAACCGCACCGTTGAGAGATCCGCTTCACTCGTAGATTGGATTCTGATAACAATCTCCGCGCCGCTTCGACTCGCAGTCGCTCGATTGCGCGGGCGGGGGTGAAGCCTGTTGCCTCTGCATAGTGGCGACTAAAACTACGTTCACTCATTCCCGCTTGATCGGCCAATACGGCAAGAGGTAGATCATCGCCCAAGTGCTTGCCAATCCAGTCGTGAAGCGCGGCAAATTTATCGTCGGCCAACTGTAGCGACAGCGCTGTACTGAATTGCGATTGTCCGCCTGGACGTTTCATGAAGACAACCAGGTATCTCGCTACGGCAAGCGCTACCGTCGGTCCCAGGTCTTCTTTTCCGACCAAGGTGCGTCACTGGATTGGAGCGGTGGGGCCTGTTCAGTTCTGAGGCGTAGGACTTTGTCATACGGCGCAACCCACGTGGTGTCCTAGGCGAGCCCGGACGCCACGTCGGGCCACATTCCAGTTACATGTCGTCCGCAGGCATCCAAGGACAGCCGAAATTTTGCATGCTGTCTTGACATCAGCTGCCAATTTACATGACACCTAGACGAACGATTACTAAAAAATATTCTTTAAAATCAATGGTCTGGGTGACAGGATTTGAACCTTCGACCTATACGTCCCGAATGGGAGGAGCTTGGATACAAAAGATACCAAATATTTATAAATGGTGCTGATATTATCCATCATGGCTCAGACGCGCGATATCCATAGCGCTCTTGAAAGCTTCCGTCAGCACGGCGGCGTGATGAGAACGAGCCAGGCCCTGATGCGAGGCATTCATCCCGCGGCGCTATATCAACTCGTCGAAGATGGTCAACTCGTGCGACTCGCACGCGGGCTATATCGACTCACCACCGCTCACGAGTTCAGCAACCCGGACCTCGCAGTAGTGGCGGCCAAAGCCCCGGATGCGGTCGTGTGCCTGATTTCGGCGCTGGCCTTCCACGGCATCACGACGCAAGTTCCGAGAGTCGTGCATCTGGCTGTTCCGCGGGGACGATACGCAGGCCTCCGCCTCCGTACGCCTCCGGTAAAGATCTATCGCTTTGACGTTCCGACTTTCGGCCAGGGAATTGAAGTGCACGTGATCGATCGTATTCCCGTTCGCATCTATAGTGCCGCCCGCACTTTGGTTGATTGTTTCAAGTATCGAAACAAGCTCGGGATGGACGTGGCCATCGAGGCGCTTCGCTTTGCACGAGCCCGAAAGCGGGTCAGCAATCGGGAAATCCTCCAATTCGCGCGGCTACTGCGACAGGATCGCGTCATGGCGCCATACCTGGAAAGCGTTACGTGACCCAGGCGCCGAAGAATGTGGTGGCCTCCGTGCTTGCGAGACCGCGATCCCAAATATGGAAATATATTTCCATTTTATGGAACATCGATGTAGATTTGGGCAAATGCTGTTGATCGGTATGGACGTCGTAGAAAGCTACTTCGCTGCTCGCGCGGGTCATAAAGGCATCAGGGCGGCACGCGCTCAATATGATGCTTGGAGGGCTCTGGTAGAAACGGACACGTGGAAAACGCCGGAGGATATAAAAAAAGCACATCCGAAGGCGAGCATTCTCAAAGGAGGTCGGGTAGTTTTCAATATCAAGGCAAATGATTATCGTTTGATTAGTTTGGTGCAATATGTGGACGGCGTCGTGATGATCCGATTCTTCGGATCACATGACGAATACGACAAGGTAGATGCGGAGAATATTTGATGAAAGTTACGTTGATTGTGATTCAGAATGACGCGGACTTTACCGAAGCAAAGGCGCTGGTTGAGGCGCTGATGGGATCAGAGGACCCCAAGGATCGCGCCCGGATGATGGCTCAAGCGCGCTTGGTGGAGGCTTACGAGCGAGTGCAATGGCCACGTCGTCAGGTGACTCTTCCATCTCTTCTGATTTATCTCATGGACCAGCACGGTCTATCCCGTGCAGACATGGTGCCGGTGCTCGGAACGTCCAGCCGTGTCAGCGAGGTTCTTAATGGCAAGCGTGAACTGAGTCTCACGATGGTTCGTAGGCTTCGCGAGCGATTTAACGTGTCTGCGGATTTGCTCATATCACGTGGGCAAGCCAAGCGAGCCGGCAGGCGGATGGCAGCGTAATTAGTTGGCCATCAAATCATGTTGTCCGCTGCCATCCAAGGACAGCCGAAATCTCGCGCGATTTTCCGGCGCCGAAACTGGAACCGTTTCTGAAACCGCGAGCCTCGGAGAGCTGGAACCGTTGGCGATTTTGGAGAAAAAACTCTAACAAAATCAATGGTCGGGGTGACAGGATTTGAACCTGCGACCTATACGTCCCGAACGTAGCGCTCTACCAGTCTGAGCTACACCCCGAAATCTTCGACGGAATCAGTTCTTGCGCGCCACGGCGAACTTTGCCAGTTCGCTCAAGCCTTCTTTGAAAGCACTTTCGGGAAGGGGCGCCAGCGCCGCAAGCGCCTGATCCGCCTCGCATTGAGCGAGGCGCGCAGTGTACGCAAGCCCCCCGAGGCTTGCAACGGCGCGGGTGATTTCCTCTAGATGGTCCAATCCGCCGTGTTCGATGGAGTGGCGGATCATGCTGCGTTGGGCATCGCTGCCATGCTGCATCGCATAGATAAGAGGCAGGGTGGGTTTCCCCTCCGCCAGATCGTAGCCCAAGTGCTTGCCGAGACTGGCTTCGTCGGCCTGGTAATCCAGCGCGTCGTCGACCAACTGGAAGGCGGTGCCGATATGCCGGCCGTACAGCGCCAGGGCTTTCTCCGTTTCCGGCGGCGCGTCGCTCAAAACGGCGGCGATTTGCGCGCCGGCCTCGAACAGCCGGGCGGTCTTGCGCCGGATGACATCGATGTAGCGCTCTTCGGTGGTATTCGGGTCGCGTGCGTTCATGAGCTGCAGGACTTCGCCCTCGGCGATGGCATTGGTGGCATCGGCGAGAATTTGCATGATCCGCATGCGATCCAGTGTCACCATCATTTGGAAGGCGCGGGAATACAGAAAATCGCCCACCAGCACGCTGGTGGCGTTGCCGAACACCTCGTTGGCCGTGTCGCGGCCGCGGCGCAACGAGGATTCGTCGACCACGTCATCGTGCAGCAGGGTGGCGGTGTGGATGAACTCGATGATGGCCGCCGCATCGATATGCCGCTCGCCCGAGTGGCCGCAGGCGCGGGCCGCGAGAAGCACCAAAAGGGGGCGCAGGCGCTTACCGCCAGCATAGATAATGTAGCTGGCGACCTGGTCGACCAGTGCTACCTTGCTGTGCAGCCGCTGTTTGACGACCTTATCGACGGCCTCAAAATCAGCGGTTACCAACCCACGAATCTGTTCTAGTGTCATGCAGCGCCCGAACAATGCGCCATGGTACCTAAGATCGGTCTGCCTGGCGCAATGCACTCAGGCCAACGCCATAGGCCGGTGCCTGGGCCCGAGGGGACCCCATCCCGGGTTATTTGACCTGCCGGTCGCCCGCCCGCTACAATTCGCGGCTCTTTTGCGGCCCCACTGGCCGCCCTCGGAGTTGCAACAATGTATGCCGTGATTGCCACGGGCGGTAAACAATACCGCGTCCAAGAAGGTGCCGTGGTGCGTGTCGAGAAGCTCGACGCCGACCAGGGTGCCAGTGTCGAATTCAATCAGGTGCTGCTGGTCGGTGCCGGTTCATCCGTGACCATCGGTGCCCCCTATGTGGGTACCGCCAAGGTGGTCGCGACCGTCGAAAGTCACGGCAAGGGCGACAAGGTGCGCATCGTCAAATTCCGCCGCCGCAAGCACTACAAGCGCGAGAAGACGCATCGGCAGCCTTACACCGACGTGAAGATCACGTCGATCGTCGCTTAACGATTTCGGAGATCACTTAAATGGCACACAAGAAAGCTGGCGGCAGTACTCGAAACGGCCGCGACTCGCATTCCAAGCGACTGGGCGTCAAGAAGTTCGGCGGCGAAGACGTCCTGGCAGGCAACATTCTGATCCGCCAGCGCGGTACCCAGTATCGCCCGGGCGTGAACGTCGGCATCGGCACCGACCACACCTTGTTTGCGAAGGCGCACGGTGTGGTGGAATTTCGCGTCAAGGGCATCGAGCAACACACCTACGTCAACGTCATATCGAAGCAGCAATAACGGCGGCCAAGCTCGCCGGTAGACTGAAAAAGGGGGCACGGTTCGCCCCCTTTTTGCTTTTTTCGGCGCCACAAAGATACGCAATGAAATTCGTCGACGAAGCCAAACTCAAGGTGCAGGCCGGCAACGGCGGGCGCGGCTGCGTGAGTTTCCGGCGCGAAAAATTCGTCCCCTTCGGCGGCCCCGACGGCGGCGATGGCGGACTCGGCGGCAGCGTTTACCTGCGCGCGGTCGAGGGCATGAACACGCTCGCGGACTTTCGCATCTCGCGCACCTACAAGGGCCAGAACGGCGAGAGCGGCAGCGGCAATGACTGCACCGGTCATGGCGGCGACGACACCTATGTATCCGTGCCCATCGGCACCGTCATTACGGACAAGGATACCGGCGAGACTTTGGGCGATTTGACCGTCGAGGGTCAGACGCTATTGGTCGCCAAGGGCGGCAAGGGTGGCTGGGGCAACACCCGCTTCAAGTCCAGCACCAACCGCACGCCGCGCAAATCGGGCTTAGGGCTGCCCGGCGAGAAGCGCGAACTGTTGCTAGAACTGAAGTTGATCGCCGATGTGGGGCTATTGGGTCTGCCCAACGCCGGCAAATCGACTTTGATCCGTGCCGTTTCGGCCGCCCGTCCGAAAGTGGCGGATTACCCCTTCACCACCTTGCATCCAAACCTGGGCGTCGTTGCGGTGGGTCCGGGGCGCAGCTTCGTGATGGCGGACATTCCGGGATTGATCGAGGGCGCCGCCGACGGCGCGGGTCTCGGCATCCGCTTTTTGAAGCATCTGCAGCGTACACGCGTGTTGCTGCATCTGGTCGACATCGCGCCGCCTGATCCTGATGCCGATCCGGTGAAGGACGCGCGCACCATCGTGGCGGAACTCAAGAAATTTGCGGCCGATCTGGCAGCCAAGGAACGCTGGCTGCTGATCAACAAGATCGATCTTGCTGGAGCCAAAGGAAGCGGAGCGTCGCGCCAAGGAAATCGTGCGGCGCCTGCGCTGGAAGGGGCCGGTCATGCTGATTTCCGGGGCGACCGGCGCGGGCACCGCGAACTCAAGCAAGCGGTGATGCGCTATCTCGAGGAGCATCCGCGCACCCGCAGTCCGCCGCGTTGTCGCGCCAATAAAGAAGCCGGCTGGCCGGCTCTTGCTTCCGCAACGTTATTCGCGAGCGCGCGAACCTGCTTGGTGAGGCGGCTCTTGTGGCGCGCGGCCTTGTTGCGGTGAATGATGCCCTTGTTGACCATGCTGTCGATCACCGGGGTGGCTTCGGCGAGCGCGGTGGCGGCTTCCGCATGCTTGCCGGCCTTGAGCGCCAGGGTCGCCTTGCGGATGGCGCTGCGCAGCTGCGAGGTGAGCGCGTCGTTGCGGGCGCGATGCGCCGTCGACTGTCGGGCAGCTTTTTCAGCAGATTTCGTATTCGCCAAGCGAGACTCCTGAACTCCGTCCAAAAGAGCCGCGTAGCTTGCCGATTAGCCCCGTGCTTGTCAATCTAGGTCGAATCGGCCGTGCGCGGCCGACCTGCTATAGTGCGGCCACTGAAAAGCGGGAAACCTGAGTATAATCACAGCCTTTCGCCATGGAACTAGTTCGCGGTCTTCATAATATCTCGCGGCGACACCGAGGCTGCGTACTGACCGTGGGCAATTACGATGGCGTGCACCTGGGCCATCAACAGATGATCGGCGTGCTCAAGTCGCGCGCCGCTGGAATTGCGCTCCGCGGCCACGGTGCTGGTGTTTGAGCCAAGCTCCAAGGAGTTCATCGATCCTGAGGGCGCGCCGCCGCGCTTGACGCGCTGGCGGGAGAAATTCCTGGCGCTGGCGGCGCTGGGGGTCGATCGACTGGTGACATTGCGCTTCGACGAGTACATGCGCGCGATGACGCCGCACTGCTTTGTCGATGAATTGATGGTCGAGGCCTTGGGCACGCGGCATATGGTGGTCGGGGACGATTTTCGCTATGGCTGCAACGCCGGCGGCACCATCGAAAGCCTGCGGGCGGCAGGCGCGGCGCATGGCTTTGGCGTCGAGCAGATCGCGCCGTTTGTCGTCGACGGCGTGCGGGTGAGCAGCACTGCGGTGCGCGAGCGTCTGGCCAGGAGCGATTTCGCCGGCGCACAGCGATTGTTGGGCCGTCCCTATCGAATGATGGGCCGCGTGGTGCACGGCCGCGAGTTGGGACGCACGCTGGGTTTTCCGACGGCGAACCTGCGGCTGATGCGCCGCAAGTCGCCGGTGAACGGCGTGCTGGCGGTACGTGTTTTCGGTATCGAGCAGCAGCCGATGACGCGCGGTGGCCAGTCTGGGGACACGGCCCACGGTGGATGGCGTCGAGATGTTGCTCGAGGTGCATGTATTCGATTTCGCCGGCGATCTGTATGGACGCGAAATCGAGGTTGAGTTCGTTGCCAAATTGCGCGACGAGGTCGAAGTTCGATTCTTTGGATGCGTTGATTGCGCAAATGCAGGTCGATGCCGCGCAGGCGCGCGATCTTTTGTCGAGGGTGATTAGTGGCTGATTACAAAAGTACGATTAATTTGCCGAACACGGGTTTCCCGATGAAGGCTGATCTGGCCAAGCGCGAGCCGCTGATGCTGGCGGCCTGGGAACGCGACGATTTGTACGGCAAGATCCGCAAAGCGTCGCCAAGGGCCGGCCGGCTTTCATTCTCACCGACGGTCCGCCCTATGCGAACGGCGCCCTGCATCTGGGGCATTCGCTCAACAAGATTCTTGAAGGACATCATCGTCAAGTCGCGCACCCTCGATGGCTACGACGCGCCCTACGTGCCGGGGTGGGATTGTCACGGCCTGCCGATCGAGATGCAGGTCGAGAAAACGCATGGCCGCGTCGGACAAAAGATCGACGCCGAAGGCCTTTCGCGCGGCGTGCCGCGACTATGCGCAGAAACAGATCGATTTGCAGCGCAGCGAGTTCAAGCGCTTGGGCGTGCTCGGCGATTGGGATCATCCGTACCTGACGATGGCGCCGCGATTCGAGGCCGAGCAGCTGCGTGCCTTTTCGCTCATCATCAAGAACGGCCACGTGTACAAGGGCTTCAAGCCCGTGCACTGGTGCTTGAACTGCCGCTCGGCGCTGGCCGAGGCGGAGGTCGAATACGAAGACAAGACCTCGCCCAGCGTTTATGTGCGCTTCGAGGTGGTCGATCGCGTCGATCTGGCGCGGCGCATGGACGAGAATATCGCCGAGGCCATGCGGACGAGGTCCCCACTTCGATTGCGATTTGGACCACGACGCCCTGGACGCTGCCTGCGAATCGTGCGGTGGCGCTGCATCCGCAATTCGACTACTCACTGATCGAATTCGATTTGGGATCGGGCCGCGAGCGGCTCGTTCTGGCCACCGAGCTGATCGAGACGGTGCTGCAATAAACTTGGCGTCGACGACTGGACCGTGATGGCGACGGCCAAGGGCGCGGCGCTCGAGCATCTTGCCCTGCAACATCCCTTCTATGATCGGCAGGTGCCCGTCATCTTGGGCGATCACGTGACGCTCGACACCGGTACCGGCGCCGTGCACACCGCGCCGGGTCACGGGCTCGATGACTACATCGTCGGGCGGCGCTACAACCTGGAAATCGATAACCCGGTCGGCGGCGATGGGCGGTTTCTGCCCGATGACGCCGCTGTTTGCCGGCGAACAGGTGTTCGACGCGAACGCGCATATCATCAAGGTGCTGATCGAGAAGGGCCGTTTGCTGAAGGACGAGCCCTATCATCATTCCTATCCGCATTGCTGGCGCCACAAGACGCCGGTGATTTTTCGCGCGACGCCGCAATGGTTCATCAGCATGGAACAGGCGGGACTGCGCAAGGCCGCGTTGGAAGCCATCGAGCACGTAGACTGGATGCCGGCCTGGGGCGAGCAGCGCATCACCAGCATGATTGCCGTGCGCCCGGACTGGTGCGTGTCGCGCCAGCGGACCTGGGGAGTGCCCATTCCCTTGTTCGTCGACAAGCTGTCCGGGGAACTGCACCCGCGCACCGCTGAGTTGATCGAAGAGGTCGCCAAGCTGGTCGAGCGCGACGGCATCGATGCGTGGTTCGATTTGGATGCAGCGGCCCTGCTCGGCGCCGAGGTGGATCAATACGACAAGGCCACCGATGTCATGGATGTGTGGTTCGATTCGGGCGTCGCGCATCACTGCGTCGCCGTGTCCCGACCTGAAATCACCTCGCCGAGCGATCTGTATCTGGAGGGCTCGGACCAGCATCGAGGCTGGTTCCACAGCTCGCTGCTGACCTCGCGTCGCGATGCACGGGCGTGCGCCCGTATCGCGGCGTGCTGACGCACGGATTCACCGTGGATGAGACCGGCCGCAAGATGTCCAAGTCGCTGGGCAACATTCTCGCGCCGCAAAAGTTGACCAGTACATTGGGGGCGGACGTGTTACGGCTCTGGGTTGCCGCGACCGACTACGCCAACGAGATGAGCGTCTCGGAGGAGATCTTCAAGCGCATCGCGGATTCGTATCGGCGCATGCGCAACACCCTGCGTTTTCTTTTGGGCAACCTGCATGGATTCGATCCCAGGGAACACGCGGTGGCATTCGATGACTTGGTTGCCATCGATCAATGGATGATCGCCAAGACCTTCGCGCTGCAAAATGAGGTGATTACCGCCTATCGCAACTACGAGTTTCACGATATCTACCAGGCGATTCACAATTTCTGCGTGGTCGAACTCGGCGGATTCTATCTGGACATCATCAAGGATCGGTTGTACACCACCGGCGCGGACAGCGAGCCGCGGCGCTCGGCGCAAACCGCGCTGCATCAACTGGCGCAGGCCATGGTGCGCTGGCTGGCGCCGATCTTGAGCTTCACGGCCGAGGAGGCGTGGAGCCATCTTCCCGGCGTACCCAATGAATCAGTGTTCTTGAATCTGTGGCATCAATTTCCCGCCGGCGCCGAGCGCATGCTCCGACAATCGACTGGCCGGCGCTGATTGCGCTCAAAGCCGATGTGGCGCGCGAACTCGAACGTCTGCGCGCGGCCGGATTGCTGGGTTCATCGCTCGAGGCGGAGGTGACCGTATACGTACCGCAGGCTCAGGTGTCGCGCTACGAAGCATCTGCGTGACGAGCTGCGATTCCTGTTGATCACGAGCTATGCGCATATATTGACGCCGAGCGAGCTTCCGGCGACCGCGGTCAAGGCAAGTCAGGAGGATGTCTGGATCGAAGTCACGCCCAGCACCCAGCCGAAGTGCGTGCGCTGCTATCAGCTGCGCGCGGATGTCGGCAGCGATCCGCGCCACCCGGAAATATGCGCGCGCTGCGTCCTCAACGTCGAAGGTCCGGGCGAGGAGCGGCACTTCGCATGAGCACCGAGCAACGACCCCGCCGCGCGGCTCGCTGGCTGATGCTGTCCCTGTTGGTGATCATGGCCGACCAGGTCAGCAAGAACTACATCGCTGAGCACTTCGGCGAATTCGAGTTCGTCAAGGTGCTGCCGATCCTGGACATCACCCGGATGCACAACGTGGGGGCGGCGTTCAGCTTTCTCGCCTCCGCCTCCGGTTGGCAGCGCTGGGTGTTCATCGGCCTGGCGGTCGTCGTCAGCATCGGCATCGTGTGTCTGGTTGCTGCGCTGCGCGGCACGTGCACGGCCTTGCTGGCGTGCGGACTGGCTCTGGTGCTCGGCGGAGCGCTCGGCAACCTGATCGATCGGGTCCGCCTGGGCCATGTGATCGATTTCATTCACTTTCACTGGGATCGGGCGTATTTTCCCGCGTTCAACGTGGCGGATTCGGCCATCACCGTCGGTGCTGCCTGTCTTTTGTTGGATGCGTTTCTCGAAGGAAGGCGAAAACCTGATGCAAATACTACTGGCTAATCCACGCGGATTTTGCGCCGGCGTGGACCGCGCCATCGACATCGTCGGAGCGTGCCGTGACATTGTTCGGCGCGCCCATCTACGTGCGTCACGAGGTGGTGCACAACAAGTACGTGGTGGATCGCTTGCGCACCATCGGCGCGGTGTTCGTCGATGAACTTGCACGAAGTGCCGGACGATGCCACCGTGATATTCAGCGCGCATGGCGTGCCGCGCGTCGGTGCAAGCAGGAAGCCCAGCGGCGCTCGCTCAATGTATTCGATGCCACCTGTCCGCTGGTCACCAAGGTGCACATGGAAATCACCCGCTACGCGCGCGAGGCGCGCGAAGTATTCCTGATCGGCCACGCCGGGCATCCGGAAGTGGAGGGCACGATCGGGCAATTCGATGCCTCGCTGGGCGGCTCGATCTATCTGGTGCAGACCGTCGAGGATGTCGAGGCGCTGACAGTGCGCAATCCCGGCGCATGTGGCGTTCGTCACGCAGACCACCCTGTCCGTCGACGACACGGCGTCCATCGTCGCGGCCCTGCGAGCCCGATTCCCCGCGCTCAAGGCGCCGGTGAAGGAGGACATTTGCTACGCAACGCAAAATCGCCAGGACGCCGTCAAGGACTTGATCGGCCGCTGCGAGGTACTGGTGGTGGTCGGTTCGAAATCCAGCTCGAATTCCAACCGGCTGCGCGAAATGGCGGACAAGAACGTCAAGCCCGGATACCTGGTCGACGGACCGGAAGATCTCAAGCGCGAATGGTTCGAGGGGATCAAGACCGTGGGCGTGACGGCCGGCGCCTCGGCGCCGGAGATTCTGGTGCAGGGTGTCATTGCGCAATTGCGCGCAATGGGGCGGCGAAGTCGCGGAGGAACTGGAGGGCCGCAAGGAACACGTGATTTTCGCCCTGCCCAAGGCGCTGCGCGAGGTGGCCAAGGCGGAGCACCAGTCTTACGTCGGTGTGATCCCACGGGGTAGAATGCCGCCCCTTTTCGGGTCAACGCCGCAATAGCTCAGTTGGTAGAGCAACGCATTCGTAATGCGTGGGTCAGGGGTTCGAATCCTCTTTGCGGCACCAGTCCCTCTTCCAAGAACGTCCAGAGACGTCCATCAAACAAGCGAAAACACTGCAAAACAAGGCGAATTTCGTCTAATAATGTCCAGATACGCGTCTTGACAGCCTGACCAAAGTGAGGGCATAACTGGGGGCATCGTCACTCTCCGAAAGGTCCATGCCCCCAAATGCTGACCGAAACTGCGATACGTGCCGCTAAACCGCGTGAGAAGCCCTACAAGCTGTTCGATGGTCTCGGCCTATACCTCGAGATAGCCCCGACGGGCAGCAAACTATGGCGGCTCAAATATCGCCACGACGGCAGAGAGAACCGCCTGGCGTTGGGCGCCCATCCCGACACCTCGTTGAAACAAGCCCGGGAACGTCGCGACGCGGCGCGCCGGCAACTCGCTGCTGGTATTGATCCAAGCAGTCAGCGCCAGGCCGAGAAGCTCGCCAACGCGAACACGTTTGAAGCAGTCGCACGTGAATGGCTGGCGCTGCAAGAGAAGAAACTGGCGCCGGCCACCTTCGCCAAAGCCGGATGGACCTTTGAAACCCTAGTCTTCCCGTATATCGGCTCACGTCCGATCGCCAAGCTCGGGGCTATGGATGTGCTCAAAGTGCTCAAACGCATCGAAGGCCGCGGGATTCACGAAACCGCGCATCGCACCCGCCAGCGCTGCGCCCAAGTGTTTCGCTATGCCGTGCAAACGGGGCGCGCCGAGCGAGATCCAACCGTTGATCTTAAAGGAGCACTGGCGCCGGTGGTTTCCGAGCACCATGCGGCGATCACGGAGCCTGCTCGCATAGGAGAGTTGCTGCGGGCCATTGACGGCTACGCCGGCCACATTGTCACCGCGTACGCGTTGAAGCTCGCACCGCTGCTGTTCGTGCGCCCCGGTGAATTGCGTCATGCGGAGTGGACGGAGTTTGATCTCGACAGCGCCGAACCCCATTGGCGCATTCCAGCCGAGAAAATGAAGATGGGCGAGCAGCATGTCGTACCGTTGGCCAAGCAGGCGCTGGTGCTGCTGCGTGAGTTGCAGTCGGTGACGGGGCGCGGCCAATATGTATTCCCATCCCTTCGCAGCGGCTCCCGGCCCATGAGCGAAAACACGGTGAACGCGGCGTTGCGTCGCATGGGGTATTCCACGGAGGAGATGACCGGCCACGGATTCCGGTCGCTGGCATCCACTTGTTTGAACGAGCAGGGCTATCACCCTGACCTAATTGAATTGCAGCTTGCGCATGCCGAGCGCAATCAGGTGCGAGCCGCCTATAACAAAGCACAGCGCTTACCCGAACGCCGCAAGATGATGCAAGCGTGGGCGGATTACCTCGACGGGCTACGCGCAGGCGCGAATGTGGTGCCCTTCAAGCGCATGACTGGCTGATCTGAGATGTCCCGCGCTATCCAACGACGTAGCTTTTAAGCTACAATGGCCAGTGTAGAAGTCCGCGAGTACCAGACTGCCGAGGGCAAAACCCCGCTGTCTGAGTGGTTGCAGGGCTTACGAGATGGCGCGACTCGCGCCCGCATCGTGGCCCGACTGGATCGGCTCAAGGCAGGCCTGCTCGGCGACTGGAAGACCGTCGGCAGCGGAGTTTGTGAATTGAGGATTGATCACGGCCCCGGATATCGCGTGTACTACGGGCAGGAAGGTAAGACGCTCATCCTGCTGTTATGCGGTGGCGAGAAGAGCACACAAGCGAAGGATATCGAGAGAGCCCATGCGTACTGGAAAGATTACAAAGCGCGCCTCCCCAAGCCGCCCGTTCAGAGCAGCGGATCACCTGCGAAGCGAGGCCGAGGTCGCGGCGTACATTGAAGCCATGCTCCAGGACGGTGACGCACGCGCGGTGCCCGTTGCGCTACGCACCGTGGTCGACGCCGTGGGCGGTATGGCCGCACTAGCCGACAAGACCGGACTTTCCCGCGAGACGCTGTACCGGACACTATCCGAACGAGGCAATCCTCGGCTCGATACCCTCGCGGTGATCTTGGCGGCTTTTGGATTGCGCCTGACGGTACAGGCGGCGCAGAAGTCTCGTTCGCGCCGTAGCGCGCCACGCGTTGCACTTGCGTGATCGTCGATATGCACGGAAGGCCTCGTAAGAAGTGTGATCATTGAGGTCTCGTCGTCCTCGACGGTAGCATTGTTTGAGTAGGGGATTCGAGCACAGTCAAGACTGTCACGAGGCTTCGCAGCTGTTACCGGGAAGGCGATGGTCTCGTGTCGGGCCATGACCCGTCACTGGACCCCTCTAAATTGTAGCCTCGAAGCTGCCGTTCGCGGCCTAAGTAAAATCGACAAGTTGCGCGGAATGCGTGGCAGACAAAACCGCGGGGAAATTTACTAATGAATTCCGAAAATCGGTCGCCTCCCGCTCGCATTGAACGCATACTGGCCGAGCGGTGTAGGCGTCTTTTTTTGGAATGCTGGCATTCGCCCTATTAGTTTTGGTTGGCATGCCTGGCTGCGATACTGCCGTTTATTTGGCTTTTTGGGGCCGAAGATTGCGAGCCAGGCAGCGCGGGTTTCTTCTGTTCCGCGGCTGGTCGAATGGTTGGTGCTTCGATCTCCATCACGATTGTGCTGCCGCTTGTTTTGAAGTTGTCTAGATTTCTGGGCAGAGTCATGGACTATCAACGAGAGGACGGCGGGCGGACCGAGGGTTAAAGTTTATCGCTCCCCTTCGCAACATCCTCAATTGAAATCGGATCGGCGACCTGATCATCAATATTCAGTCCGCAATGCGGACACCGCGGCGCGGGTAGACTCTTTGAGCCCCATTGTAGTGCGAGATTTCGGAGGGGTGCTGAACAGCGAAGACAGGGAGTGCGCCGCATATACGTGAGGTAAGCGGCGAAACATGAGGCTACCGCAATTAAAACCAAGATGTTGAGCCAAGAGCCTGGCCGTGCCCACAGGGCGAAACCCAGTACAACGAATGGGATTGGCCAGACGCGGCTGTTAATGCGCATTGCGCGCGCCTTTAGATACTCGCGGGTCGTCATCGGATAGTAGTATAGCCTCGGCAAGCGCCAACAGCCGACACACGTGATCGGCTGCCTCGGGTTTCACTCCGTGCTTGCGACGGCCTCCAGCGGCTGATCGAAGTTCACGCCACAGTGGGGACAATTATCGATAGTTGGTCTGTCCTTTAAGATCGCTCGTCCCTTCGCACCCAACAAGGTGTGGCAGTTCGGGCATCGGGTACGCCACTGCATTGCCAACGGGATCGCGATTGAAATAAGACCCCAACTTACGAGTATTAGAATCATCAAACCCAACAGGTAGTGTACAAGCCCGGCCGCGGCGCCCGCACCCACGACCATCGTGTAGAAAGCAGCCCGCGTTATAGGCTTTTTCATTCTTTCCCGCATAGTCATTGCGGCATATTACATCAGGGTCCCCGGAAGCAGTCGGTCGCATCTGTCTCCTTGGGGTCGAGGGCGGCCTGCTATGTACGGGCGAACCTGTATTCTTTTTCGATCTCCGAAACGACTGCGGCGCCTGAGTGATACTCAAATACAGAACGCAATTCCTCGAACTCCTCCTTGGTGAACCAGCGTGGAATAGCCCCCCTCATGCCGCGATGATCAGGCAGGTGCTCATAAAAGGCGCACGCGACTGCGTTAACTGTATCTCCATCGGGAGAACGCCAACACCAGCGCGCATAGCTGAGTATTTTTGCAATGAGATCAGAGTCGTCTCGAGAGAACGCCTCTTGAAACTCTGCGAGAAGATCAATCCATAGCGCCATCGGCGAACCGGCGCGCTCAATGAGAACTCGGAAATCTGGCAATGCTTCCAGTGCTGTACGACGCCACGCGCTCATGGAGTCATCTTACCAGTTCAGATCTCGGTGCCCGAAACCGGCCGGTCGTAACCGGCAGCAAGGGGTCGAAAGCGCCAGTTCATCGGTTGACACAGCGCCGGGTCGACCGTACGATCCGCCTCCCATGACGACCCGGACATTCGCTCTTACATATTACTGCCTCCGCGACATTTCGCGACGGGGAGGTTTTGCCATTTGATTTAGCGACGTCAAGTGATCATCCAAAGGCCCCTCCGGCAGTCTGCTTGAGGGGCCTTTTCTTTTTCGGTCACATGTTTTTAGATGGGCGAGTATTCCGTAAGTGGTAGCGGTCCTGACTGTAAATCAGGCGCTCGAAAGAGCTCGGGAGGTTCGACTCCTTCCTCGCCCACCATTCTAGGCAGCGAGACTGTTAACTATCGGTTGGAGCGATCACGGGGTCGCGTCTTCAGACAAGGAGAGGGTCAATGATCGGGCTAAATCAGCTTCGTTGGTCGCCAGCGCAACCCGTGCCGCTCAACCGTGTCGTCAGGCACCCTCGATGCTACCGCGCGTAGTCGGTGCGCTCTCAGTTCTTGTTGGCCTGGTGCTGCTCGGGCTGGGGGTGTGGGGCGTCCTGGATGCGCCAACACTTGCGGTAGATCATTTAGCGACCGCGTTGCGCCGCGGCTCTTCGCTGGACGTTTGCGCGTGGCGAACCCGGTGGATATGGTGGAGCTCTGTGGCAGCCACCGTCGGTGCAGCCATCAGCGTTGGGGGTGTGGCGGTTATGTTTGGGAGGCGTTGGGGGTTCTTAGTACTTGCTTGCGCCGCGGCGTTTTGCGCATTCGGACCGTGGATGTTAGAACTGTTCCGCTTGGTTAAATATTCGTACGAAAAAGCCAATGCTGTCGAAACGTTTGTTCTACTAGCGCTCTCGTTACTTGCTGTGCGAGGCTTTTATAGCGGTGCACGTCGCGTAGGTGCATAACAATCGGTGCGAGCGATTTGCGAATCTGATGCCCGAGAGCCGACACTGACCATTGGCAGCACCGGGTCTATTGTGTTGAAAAACTAAGTGATTCCAGACCTCCGTGTCGTTGGATTTTTAGCAGGAACGCCCTGGATTAGATGGGTTCTTTCGGTTAGAGGCTTCGGTCTTGGTTTCTTGGATTCCCGCTTTGCAGTTTTTGCTCCTATGTGGCTGCAAATGCTGGTCTGGGTGGCGGTGGACATAGCCATTTGGCCATTCTTCGCAGGTTCTGCGCCGTCGCGGCGAGCAGGAACTCATCGTGCGCTCCGCTCGGCCCGCGTAGTCGCAATCGATCGAGCTTTAAGATCCGCTTGAGGTGCGCAAACAGCACTTCGACCTTCTTGCGATCCTTGCGCGATTGCTTGTAACGGCGGGTCTTGGCGAGGGCACGAGCCACATCGCGCGCGGCTTCATAAATACTGCGAGTGATCTTTCGATAGGGTGTGTTCGCACAGCAGCGGGATTTCATCGGGCAATTCGCGCAATCGGATTGCCTGGACTTGTAATTAATCGTGTCGTCTTTGGTAATGTGGGTGCGCGGATTCGTGAAAACGCGCCAATCGCTGCGCAGCGCATATCCTTGCGGACATCGGTATTCGTTGCGTTGTTCGTCCCAGTGAAAGTCGCTGCTGGACAACGTGTCGTCTGCGCGTTGGGTCTTGTCCATTACGGGCACGTGCGGTTCGATTTGCTTCTCATGCACCAGCCAGTTCAGCATCGCGGCAGTACCGTAGGCAGTATCACCGATAAACCACTCGGGCTTCAGATCGAAGCGCTCCTCGACCCGATCGACCATGGTCTTGGCGGCATCGTTCTCTTCGATGCGATGCGCAGATGTCGCTTCAACGTCGACGATTACGCCGGCATGGATGTCGACCAGGTAATTGGTCGAGTAGGCGAAGAACGCTGGACATCCGGGGGCCGCGGTCCAGCGCGCTCCGGGGTCGGTGAGAGAGATGTTCTTCGGCGTCGTGCCGATCTGGCCTTCTTCCTCCAGCGCTTGCAGATACTCGCGTACCGCGCGCGTGCCGAGCTGCGGGTTGCTCCAGTCGATCCCTTCCTCGCTTGGAACACCGCGGCGGCGGTTGGCATCGGCCTTTACGATGCTTGCATCGACCGCGAACCCTTCGCCTCGTACCAGTCCTTCGGTCATGCATCGCTGCACAACGCCCTCGAACACGTGACGCAACACATCGCTTTCCCGGAAGCGACCGTGCCTGTTCTTCGAGAAGCTCGAATGATCAGGAACCCCGTCTTCCAGGCCAAGCCGGCAGAACCAGCGATACGCCAAGTTAAGGTGCACTTCATCACACAACCGTCGCTCCGATCGAATACCGAAGCAGTAGCCCACCAGCAGCATCCGGATCATCAACTCCGGGTCCACAGAAGGGCGACCGGTATGGCTGTAGTACGCTGCAAGGTGTTGGTGCAAATCCGACAGATCGAGGAATCGATCTATACTGCGGAGCATATGGTCCGCGGGCACGTGCTCGTCGAGGTTGAAGGTGTAAAACAGTCGGTCTTGATTGCCGCTGCGTTGTCCCATCATGCAGGTGCGCTCCCTTCGCTGCTCCCGCAATTAAGACCTCGACATCATCAAACCGTTCAATAGTTTTTCAACACAATAGGTCGACACCGGGAATTGACGAGTGTCGGGCGACTGTCGGTCAGGAGCTGTCATTCGCCTTGCTCATCAATCTATTGCTACTCTTAAAACACTTTCGTGACAGCCCTTAGATCGAACAAACAGGTAGAACCCAGAATGCCTACCGGCACAATTCTAAAACGTGGCCAGGTCTGGTGGGCGTTCAACGAACGGATTCCCCTGGTGATTTTGTCGGCTGACGGAATGGCCGATATTCAGGCGATGCGCGTCGTCGCTCCCGCAAGCACAAATATTCAAGGTTACGCGGTCGAAGTGCCAATTGGTGTTCTCGAAGGCCTTCCACGCGAAGGTGTATTGCGTGTCGCCATCCCGCGACCTGGTTACACTAACTGTCACTGGCTGGTCACGCTGACGCGAGCGGACTTGGTCGAATATGCGGGCGCATTGTCGCCCGAGAAGTTAAGCCAGCTAGAGGACGCACTCAGGCTTGCGGATCTCGAATAGCATCGAGTGACCACTTTGGCACGTTGATGCCGTTTAGGGTGGGGGCGTCCATCCCATTGCTTTCAACTTGTATTTGCAGACGCTCAAGAAGTCCTACTGACCGGCAGCTCCGGGTCCGCGACGCGTCTTTCCGATGCATGCACGAATACGCGGAGCAAGGCAGCCTTTTGCTGTCTGCGGTAAGCTTTATGCTGTTTTAAGAGGAAATCGTATGACGAGGCATCCCGACCCGCATCCTACAAAAGCACTGCTGCGCGAGATGACGGCCTCTCAGCTCACTGCCTATATTGGCCATCTGCGCAAGGAGTTAGAATGGATGCGAGGCGGTCCAGTTCACAAAGTGCCTATGAAGCAGCTAGAGGTTGCGCTAAAGATGCGGGAATTGCGCTTAGCCAACGAGGCGGCGGGCGACGGCTGACATTCGTTTGAAGCAATGACTCGCCCGAGCATCTTTCTTCACACTCTCGACGCCGACATGGCGGTCGCTTGGCGGAATGA
The DNA here is from genome assembly GCA_963831765.1 of uncultured Gammaproteobacteria bacterium. Lineage (GTDB taxonomy): Bacteria > Pseudomonadota > Gammaproteobacteria > Steroidobacterales > Steroidobacteraceae > Bog-1198. The sequence continues at coordinate 832,567 of CAWHRH010000003.1, read as the reverse complement.
GTTTACTGGTATGGCCGGGGTAGTTGTCGTCGAGGGCGACATCCTAGATGGCCGGTGTGATGCTGTCGTCAGCCCAGCCAACAGCTTTGGTTTTATGGACGGCGGCATCGATCTTGCCTATCGTCGCTACTTCGGCATGGACCTGCAGTCTCGGGTTCAAGCGAAAATCAAAGATGAGTTCTTCGGCGAGCTGCCCGTAGGCCAAGCGACGGTAGTACCGACAGGCCACGAAGCCTTTCCCTACTTAGTGGCTGCGCCAACTATGCGCATTCCAGACCAGATTGGCGATACAGTTAATGTCTACCTCGCTTTCCGGGCTGCCCTTCTGGCAGTGCTCGCACATAATGGCCGGGCTCCGACGTTAATCAAATCGATAAGAGTCCCAGGCTTGGGGACGGGGATCGGAGCTATGCCTTTGGCCAGGGCAGCGCGTCAAATGCACGCGGCTTACATCTCGGTATTTGAAGCGCCTGAGTGGTTAAAAGATCCCAGCGCAATTCTCGTACATCACGAGGATCTCCGGTCGGGGTAACTCAGTTCTGAAGCCCAAAGGCAGCAGAGGGTCGATAGCCGAAGAAGTTGAACCTCCCGACGAATACCCCACCTGTCTGTCATATCTTAGCTACGTGAGCACGCGACTTATTATGCACGGAGCGACAACCGGCGAGCAGGCGTTTACGCTACGGAACAGCAGTACCTCGGACCAGCACCAAACTAATCGTATCGCGTGCTATAACCGGCACGAACTTTGCCATGCCACCCGCAAATCGAGTATCACTGCTGATGGGAGAGAAGTAGTTTGAGATCCTCGGTTATAGTGGACGGCGCGGCATTGGCGCTATTACTACTTTGCGCGTTCCCTCACCGTGGGGAGACCGAGAGCACCGTGATTCCGGTCGAGCTTAAGGGCGGAAACAATTTCACCTCTATTCGCATCGGTGATGTGGTCCTCCGAGCGGTCATCGACACTGGAGGATGGCATGATATTGGTATCACGCCCGAAGCCTTGGCCAGACTACATGTGCGTTTCACTGGAACGATCACCGAACGCACCGACGGCGGAGGAAGCAAATTTCAAGGCCGCGAGTTTCTCATCCCAACTTTGCAGCTTGGAGGCCACACCTTCCACAATATTCTGGGTTTTGAAAGGCACGAGGCCGCCAGCGGTGACTTCGGCGGGCCGCCGCTATTCGATGCCCTGATTGGCCGCGATTTTCTGCAGCGCTACGCAGTCGTGGTCGATTACCCGCGTCAACGCTTCGAGCTGCATCCGGCCGCTCAAGCACCGAAGGTGTGTGGCCAACCCACAGCGAAGATTCAACCGACCGGTAACGGCTTCATGTTCTCCGCCATACAAACGGATAATGGGACGATGAACCTGGGTTGGGACACGGGCGCAACCTATTCATTTGTACAGAAGACAGTGGCGAATGCCCGGCAGTTGTCACTCGACGACGAGCTTTACTCAACCCAACGTTTCATCGTTGGTAATCTTGATCTGGGCGTCATGGATCTGGTTGCTCTTGAGCTAAATGGGGTTCCTGAGGTTGACGGCCTGATTGGGTATAACTTCTTTGAAAAACACCGAGTGTGTTTCGACTACAGGCAACGCACTGTAAGCGTGCGCTAGAAACAAACATGATCGAACTTAAATCAGTCAGCAAGATTTTTCGAACTGATATCGTTGAGACTTACGCTTTGAGAGATTTCGATCTGTCCGTTAACGCGGGCGAATTTGTTGCCATTACAGGGCATTCCGGCTGCGGAAAGACGACTTTACTAAACGTTGCCGGCCTACTGGAGGAGTTTGAAGCGGGCGACTACCGACTTGACGGCGAAGACGTCAAAGCGCTTTCGGATAATCAACGCTCTCACATTCGCAATAAAAAAATTGGCTTTGTCTTTCAAGGCTTCAATCTAATTCCCAACTTGAATATCTACGACAATGTAGATGCTCCTTTGCACTATCGTCGCATGCCCGCCGCTGAGCGGCGCACGAGAGTCAAGGATTCTCTGGAGAGGGTGGGGCTTACCTCGCGAATGCACCATTATCCCGCGCAGCTGTCAGGCGGGCAGCAACAACGCGCGTCGATAGCGAGAGCCATCGGCGGCGACCCACAGGTGATCCTTGCCGATGAGCCGACTGGAAATCTTGACACCACCATGTCGTCACAGATTATGGATCTGTTGGAATCGATAAACGCCCAGGGCACGACGATTGTCATGGTCACGCACAATGACGAACTGGCGCGCCGCGCACGCCGCAAGGTTCACATGGTGGACGGCCAAATGGCGACCGACCAGTAGAAGCTCCGAGCGGGTTCTCATAAACTTAATGACGCCGACGCCGCCATACTAGCTAGCGCGTGTTGCCACCGCTGGCGGTACTCGGGCCCCTCGCAAGGCGGGGACCAACGCAGCCGACAATCCGGCAATCCACACAAGGGCCATACTTCCCACGAGAAAGACGATGGGAAGTCGAGGCAGCTCCAGTAGCAGGCTCAATTGGAGCGCGAAAGCCAGCGTCACCACGGATCCGACAACGATTCCCGACGTGGTGATGAGCCAGTTCTCCAGAAGGAAGTGCTTCATGATATCGGACCGGGTAGCGCCAATTGCACGGCGTGTCCCAATCTCCTTGGTGCGGCTGGTCACCGCAAACGACGCAAATCCGAAGAGACCGAGCATCGCGACGCCGAGCACCAATGACGACAAAATTGCGAGTACAACGGCGCTGTTTCGGTCGGTTGCACGCGCCTGTTTCGCCGTGCCGGCGAGAGTTCGGATCCGATCGATGTATCTACCTTTCTGCAGCGGCTCAAATTCCTGTCGGACTCGCCTCATGACTTCATCTTGAAGGCCTGGTTTGGTGCGAACGAGATAGAGCGCGTTGGGTCCTGCGGGAACTGCCGGCGCCAACACGACCTCATTGACGAAATCGGTGCCGGGGATGAAAAAGGGTGCAGCCTGCATGACCTCAACGACGCCGGCGATGGTCGCGGACCGGCCTTCCTGCAAGCTGAAATAGAGCGATCTGCCGAGCGCGCGATCGCTGTCACCAAACAGCTTCTCGGCTAACTGCTTAGTAATGACCACCTCAGGCCCAAATAGATCTTGAGCGGGACCTGGGCTCGATGGCGCCGACGAGACTGTGTCCCAGAGGGGACTTCGGCCTCGAATGAGATGCAGTCCCAAAGTATCCACGGACCTCTCTGTCATCTGGTAAACGATAACCGAACGCTTGTCTCCCTTGAGTTCTGAATTACCGGAGACCGCCGTTTCCAAACCTGTAAAAGTCTGAGGGATGGCATTGGTAGCGCAGGCGGCTAAGACTCCAGGCAATGCATTTAAGTATTCGAGATCAACCTTCACCGTGCTCTGTTGGTTATAGTCCTTGGCGTATCCTTGGCTCGAGATCCAGAAGACATTGTCTAGGTCCATTCCGGTGGGGCGCCCGGTAGTCTCCAGGCGGACAAATATCACATACGCAACATTGGCAAATACCATCAGACTCAAGGCAACTTGAGCCGCGAGCAATAGGGGTCCCAGAGGATTTCGCCATAAGGAACGGGCAATGGATTTAATCCCCACGTCGCTGATCTTCTATTGGATCTTAAGGAACGTCGCCGGGGGCATTCGTCCGATTCGCCACGCAGGATAGATACCAGCAAGCACCCCGGCAAGAAGCGACAGGCCCACCGCGGACAGTATCATCTGCCCATCCATATGCGAAAGCGACTGTGCGACTCTCGCATAGTCCGGATTGTCGTCCGGCATAGTGGCCTGCCAAAAAAAGAATGTGCGGATCAAGCGCAGGCCGACAGCGGCCAGACCGATTCCTATCGCGCCGCCGATAGCGCCCAAAACCACCACCTCCATCAAGTGCTGGCGCATGACATCGCCTCGCGTGGCGCCCAAAGCTCGACGCAGGCCCGCAAGCGGCGCGGCACCCATGAATTTGGCAAGTAGCAGACCCAGTGTGTTTAGAACGCAGATGCCGAGGAAAATCAACGCGAGAATCACTTGGAACTTGCTTTCGTTGCCCACCACGTCATTCATTTCAAGCCAGGTCGACACATTGGCCAGTCGATTGTTCTCCGGCCTCACGAACCGCCCGGCCTGCAGCTGCGCTCGGGCGTAGTTATCCAGAAATGCCCGATACTCCCTGTACTGTGCTTTGCCCGAAAGTTCGACCCACAAACCCGTCGACAGGCACTCCGATGGTGCGAGGTCCTTAAACTTCGATACCGACGTCTTCGTCCCTTGGCAATATCCAGGGAAGTCCAAGTCCGGTAAGGACTCCGCCCAGCGAAAGGGGATGAACAGGTCGTCGGGGGGCATAAAACTTCGTCCCACATCGTAAAAGCGCGGCACCGGTAACCACCGATCGATCACCCCAATGACTGTAAATTGTTGACCACTGAAGGACAGCGTTCGGCCGACACTGTTACCGCCGCCGAACAATCGATCGTTAAGATAGCTGCTGATGACTGCGACTTGTGAGGGTCCATCATCATCGCTTTTCGACCACTCGTGACCGTACAGAAACGGGACGTCGAACATCGAGAAGAATTCTCGCGTCGTCAGGCGACCAGGCCGATTGAGCGGGCGACTTCCGGGGCGCAATGAATCAACCAGCCCTAAAGAGACGAATGTCATTACGCTTCGCGTCGGAATCTTTGATTGATAAATTGCCTCGGCGTCCCGATAAATCATCACGAGAGGTGGGTATTCCGGGTGCCGAGAGCCTTCTACGTCGCGACCTAACGGCCGGCTATCCAACATCACACGGTATAAGACATCATTCTTCCACCAAATGGGATTGCCCGCCTTCGCATGATAGAGCGTGATCGCAACCACCGATGTGCTGATACCAATCGCAATGACCACGAGGATGAGCGCCGAAATGAACGGATTGCGCCGGATGCTTAACAGGGCAACCCTGAGGTCGTGCCACAACATGGATTATGCCTTTCCCCAGCACAGTTCAGCTCACTTTAATAGAAACTCCGTATAGGTGACAGGCGGCACGCCTCGCGAACTAGAACTATCCAAATGAGACGGAGAAGGGCGGGATAGCCCTGTTGATCTCCAGGCTCAAGGTCGTTCTCGGCGTCAAGTGAGTTCAAGATCGCATAAGGGACGAACTTAGTCTTGTTTGAGTTTCGCTTAAAAAAGACCAAAACGCAGGATTGCCTTACGGCTGCTATTTGCTACAACTATCGCTCACGATGAGCGATGGAACACATCTCGCGACTTGGGTGACAAAGGAGACGAAGGATCGTTTCGCAGCCGTTGCGCGTCACCAGGGGTTGTCGGATTCGGCGCTCTTGAAGCGCCTGGTTGACCTCATGCTGCAGGGCGCCGGCGCCGCAGCAGTGGGGACACCAGGGGGTGCAGAGCGGGCCTCGCGGGCCTTGCGCTTGACGGTGCGAATCCGCCCCGACGATCAGATGTTATTGCGTGAACGGGCGGAGGCGCGAGGAATGGCAGCGGCAACCTACGTGTCGGTCCTGACTCGAGCCCACTTAAGGGGTCTTTCACCGCTGCCAAAGGCGGAGTGGCTGACCCTGGAGAAAATCGTGAACGAGCTCAGCCGGCTGGGCAGAAATATGAATCAGATCGCTCGGGCTGCCAACCGGGGAGAGCGGGTAACCGCCCCCGGGCAGAACCACCTCCTGTACTTCCTTAAGATCTGCGAAGCACTCCGCGCTCACACCCATGGATTGCTCGAGGCGAATGCCAAGGCGTGGCGACAAGGGTATGAGGATCCACGGTGAGTAAGGAAGAAGCGCTTTTCAACTTCGTCAGCTACGGACGTGGCAGTCCCAGCCGCCGGCAGTCGCTCTCGATAGGACAGATCCAACAGATTACCCGCACGGTGGGACGTACCCCCGAAGTCATGCTCAAGGTAATCAATAAAGGCTCGAGTAGCTCAAAGGCGGTCCAGGGCCATCTTGGCTATATCGGTCGGAAGGGTGACGTGGAGCTTGAGTCCGATGACGGGGAGATCCTGCAAGGTGAGCACGTCGCGAATACCTTAAAGGATGAATGGAATCTTGATCTGATCGAGACACGCGGAAAGGTCAATCTGACCCCCAATAAGCCAAAGCAGCCGCCAAGACTCGTCTACAAACTCATCTTCTCGATGCCCGCGGGGACCCCGCCCGAGAAGGTCCAGGCGGCGGTGCGAAATTTCGCCAGGGAGGAGTTCGGACTTAAGCATCGCTATGTGATGGCTCTGCATACGGATGAGCCACATCCCCATGTCCATGTGCTCATCAAGGCCACAAGCAATGAGGGGCAGCGGCTGTACATTAAAAAGGCCACCTTGCGGGAATGGCGAGAAGGGTTCGCCAGTCATCTTCGGGCACTGGGGGTAGCCGCAAATGCAACGCCGCGCTACGTCCGAGGCGAAATCACCCCGCAAAAGGCGGACGGCATATATCGCGCCAGAGCACGAGTCGAGTCGACTCATTGGCAAAAACGGGTCAACACCGTGGCACAGGAACTAGTGCAAGGCAAACTTCAAGCGGAATCAGGCAAGGCGAAACTGATCCGCACGCGCCAGGAGGTCCGTCTTGGATGGCAGGCTGTAAGCGATGAACTTGCTCGCCAAGGGCACCCCGAGATCGCTGCGCAGGTTAGGCGATATGTGGAGCAGATGCCGAAGCCGTTAACGGAGAAGGAATGGATAGCCACGAAACTGTTAGAGCACGCTCGTAAACCACGTGTTCGTGAAATCGAAATGACGCGCTAAGAATTGGTAATGCACCGTGACGCCAAGCGCCACTAGTCAAGCGGCGCGTAGTTTCGAAGGATGTGGACAGCCTTGCTTTCACCGGATGGAATTGTTGATGATTTTCTCGAACAGTGGGGGCGGTCTGATCTGCCGGAGGTGATGCGCGAGCCCCAAGTGGTTGCCAATGGACCCTATGTCGAACTGACCTCGATTGGCGTGTACGAGAAGTACCAGCACCAGGGCCACGCTACGCGCGCGCTGAGGATGCTCACGGCGCTCTGCGACGCGAACGCAGCAACCATCAAGCTAATCGCACGGCCTCTGGAATTCGAAATTTTGCCGGGCTGTCCTGCGACGCTTTCGACCGAGCAGCTCGTCTCCTGGTATGAGGACAACGGATTCGTCGAGATCAGTGTTGCGGGCGATGATACGCGTGAGATGGTCCGCAAGCCCATAATTGGTTGAATTGAAAAAGGGCGGCCACGAGCGCCGCCCCTCTTTGCGGGCTAGACCGTAGTCACTCGCGTCTCCGAAGCCATCCGCATGTAAATGCAGAGTGCGAACCGGATGCGCAATCGACCAAAGTCGTCCCGGCTGGCTTCGAGACAGAATAGAGCGATTTTCATCACTCGATCTCCTTTCTCGTTGCACGAGGACCCTTGAAGGAGCCGCCATCGTGCATGGAGCCAGTGTGAAGGTTCCTGTCTGAATTTATATCAAGCCTCGGCTGTCACCTTCAACCACTGCGGCCCGTTATTCGCGAATGTATAGGCACCGAGCGGGCTTTCAAGGGCCCTAGGGCGAGATTCGGTTAGAATTGAGTGCATGGCAAATCAATTGCGAACGGTCAATGACATATTTGATCGCTACGAAAAGGAGGTCATTCCGAATTTAGGCCACCGCACTCAGCGAGGGTATCGGGGAACCATCAAAAACCTCCGAGCTGAATTTGGGCCGAAGATAGCCAGTTCCTTGGTCGCGGCTGATTTCCAGGAGTTTATGAGTGTTTCGACGGGGAAGGCCCATCGCAACAAGATGTTAACTATATTTTCGACGATCCTGTCGACGGCAGTGAAGCAGTGGCATTGGCTAGACCACAACGTATGTCCCTCTGTTCCGCGTCATCACGAAGAAAAGGGTCCGGTCAGACAAGTTTCTGATGAGGAGTTTGAGGGAGTGCTTTCGATTGCCGCTGTAAGCATCCAACATGTCATGAAGCTATGTTTGCTGACTGGCCTGAGGCAAGCGAATCTGGTGACCTTGAAGTGGTCTCAGGTACACGAAAAGGAGAAGGAAATTCTTTTTCGGGACTCCAAGACGCACAAAAAGGTTACTGTAGAAATCACACCCGCCATAAGCGCCGTCTTGGAAGAATGTCGGAAGCGCTCCGGTCGCAGCGCCTATGTGGTCAACACCAATTCTCGGACTGGGTCTGTCACGCGCTACACTGATGATGGCTTTCGCGCGCTGTGGCAAAGAACAATGCGCATATGGCAGGACAGCGGCCACAATCGCTTCACTTTTCACGACATACGTGCAAAAGCACTAGAAAGGCTTGGCGAGCGGGGCGCTGCGCCGAAGGATACCGGCAGTATTATCCCCCTGGGCCTCGCCACAACACGCGGATATCTGGAGAAGGTGGTTTTGCAGCTAAACGCCAGTTATGACGCCCAGCTGTACGACTGTTGCGCTGTCATGTGCCGCAGGCTATTGGAAACGCTGATAATAGAGGTCTACGAGCATTGTGGCCGCGCGTCCGAGATTAAGAGGCCGGATGGGAATTTTCTCATGCTGAATGGGCTCGCAGATTACTTCGAGAACGACAAGACATTTAACGTGGGACGCAACGGCATGAAAGGACTGCGGGATTTCAAAAGTCTCGGTGATCTTTCCGCGCACAACCGCAGGTTCAATGCTCGGAAGGAAGACATTGACCGGGTTCGCGACGGCTTGAGGGTCATCGTCGAAGAACTGATCCACCTCGCGAAGCTCGCGTGAAAGGAGCGGTCTGCTAGGCCGCGCGGCCTGTAAACAAGCTCGCGTTTTACAGCGGCGATTCTGCCGCCAAATTAAAATAGTTTGCCCGAACTGGGGAGCAGCCGATATGGGAGAACACAGAGCGATTTGCAGGTTGGGCGTTTTCTACGACGGATCGTTTTTCTCATATGCGCAGAATTACTATTACCACCAGCGGAAGCTTGGCTGGCTCCGTTTCCCCGAGTTGCATCGCTTCCTGGAGAAGTACGTCGGGTTGAGAGAGCAGGGGTTTGCTAGCTACAAGGTAGTCTATGCAGCATGGCATCAAGGTCTCTTCACGGCCAAGGATTCGACCGCCGATCAGTTGACGCGAGATCGCAATCGGTACCACGACTTGATGCACGCAGGCGTAGATCCAAAATATCTGCCCATGTCGCAGAAGCAGGGTGAGAAGGGCGTAGACGTCGCTCTCGCAGTGGACGCCCTGCAAGTCGGTTTGGGCCGGATGATGGATGTAGCTGTGCTAGTCACCGGCGACGGCGACTTCGTCCCGTTGGTTCGGGCTCTGAACAAGCAAGGTGTTCGCGTGCTCGCGGCCTACTTCGCATTCGAGAGCGAGGATGGCAGCAAGAGCTTCATCAACGACCGCCTACTGACAGCAGCGAACTACGCGGTTGACATCGGAGCCCTCGAATCGGCCAAGGAGCACAAGCAGGACTTTGCGACGCTGTTTAGGAAGGCGTGACGCGGTCATTGACGGATCGTCCGGTTGGCGTCGACACCGGAAGTGCAGTCACCGGCGGCAGTCTGCCAGAAGCGGTCTAAACAGAGGTACGATGACCTCTGGGCGCCGCTTGCATTGAAAGTCCCGCAAGTCCCGCACACCTAGCCACAAAACGACGGTTTTGGCGGTTTACTAAATGACCAGGTGGTTGAGAGTCCCGACCTCCTAGAAATTCAAATGTCGTTGGCCTCGCCGAAAAAGATCAGGTGGTTGCGGGACTTTTGCGGGACTCAGTGGTGCTTTGTCGTGCTTTTGGGTGAATTTGCAACGGACATTCCGCGAGCGTGGTTGTTAAAAATCAACGACTTCCAAATATCAGAATTTCCAACTAGCCTGTCCCTTCGAGCTTGGAACCAGGTGGTCGGGGGATTGACGCACTTGCGCAAGAATCTCGCGTCTTCAGGGCAGCGGCAATAAGTGGGGGCATATCTGGGGGCACGTCAAATTACGATGTAAAAAAACCAACACTAATTCAGATGCTTAGTCGGTTTATTCGAATCCTCTTTGCGGCACCAGAATAATATCAATAAAATCATACAGTTACATGATTTATGCGCAGATGTGCACTCTGCGATTCGCTGTCAGTTTTGACTAGCCATCTATCGCTCGTGACGTGCGACATGCTGAGCATTTCGAACTGGGTGGTCGGCGCGAAAAGCCCCAACCAGCGCGGTTGGAGTATGATGGCGTCTAGACGTCTAGACGTCTAGACGCAAAGGTGAGGAGTGACCATGGATGAGCCGGTGAGATGGACCGTCAGGGTTTCCAAAGACACAGATGTTGCCGTTCGCACGTTCCTGGCCCAGCGCGGTATGAAGAAGGGCGATCTTGCTAAATTCATCGAGGAGGCCGTGCGCTGGCGCGTCCTCGATCGGACAGTAGCAGAGACTAAGGCGCGCAACGCCAAAGCGCCCTTGGCCGAAATCGAGGCAACGATCGATGAGGCGCTCAATACGGTGCGCGCCGAGCGCTTCGCTCAGCGCCGATGAGGGTCATCCTCGACACCAATATACTCTGTAGCGCGTTGCTCACCCCTGGCGGACCGACGGATGGGCTCTACCGAGCCTGGCGCGACGGGCGCTTCGTGCTCCTCACCAGCGAGGAGCAGCTCGAGGAATTCCGGCGCGTGACGCGCTATCCGCGCCTGCGACGCTTCGTCGAGCCCGCCGCGGCCGGTGCGATGCATAACGAGCTGCGCCGCCTCGCGGTGTTGCTCAAGAAGCCCCCAGCAGTCGATGCGACTTCAGATCCCGCCGACAATTTTCTCCTAGCAATGGCGCAGGCAGGGGAGGCAGACGTTCTCGTAACCGGTGATAAGCACGATTTGCTCGCGCTGGATGCCTTCTATCGCACCCGGATCGTTACCTCGAGACAGCTGCTTAGCCAACTCGGCGAAAAGAGAAAGCGCAAATCCAAGCGAGCGGTCAAGCCGACTCGCCGCGCAACGCGCAAAAGCCGGCGATAGAGCAGCGCGGCAATCACGAGGCAATTCGCGCCCGTGGGGCGGCTGGCGGCCCAAAAGCGGGCAGTGGCGGTCACGAAATCACCGCCGCGAAGCAATGGGATGGACGCCCCCACCCTACGGCATCAACGTGCCAAAGTAATGGTATGGACGCCCCCGCTCGGCACGGCATCTGATGTGCCAAAGTGGAAGCGCTTTGTTCGACCACTTAAACCGGCAGGAGCGTCCACGATGAACATTACGACAGCAGGCGTTGATCTGGCAAAAAACTTGTTTCAGGTGCACGGAGTAGACGAGCGGGGTAAGGCGGTGCTGCGCAAGGCATTGAAGCGAACGGAAGTAGTGAGAGGCTGCGGCCGTGTCTCGTCGGGATGGAGGCCTGCGGGAGCGCGCATTTCTGGGCACGCAAGCTCACTGAGCTCGGTCACACGGTCAGGCTCATGGCGCCGCAGTTTGTAAAGCCGTACGTAAAGACGAACAAGAATGATGCGCGTGATGCGGAAGGCATTTGCGAGGCTGTGAGTCGGCCGACTATGCGCTTTGTGCCCATCAAGACCATTGACAAACAGGGAATATTGGGGCTGCACCGAGCGCGGCAAGGATTTGTGGTGGCGCGCACGGCGCAGAGCAATCAGATCCGAGGCCTGCTGGCCGAGTTTGGTTTCACAATATCAAAGGGGACACGCTATCTCGAGCGTAAGTTACCCGAGATTATTGAGGATGCCGAGAATGGCCTATCCTGCTCAAGCCGTGATCTCTTCGCCCGTTTGTTCGACCACTTTCGACAGCTCGATCGACATGTGCACGAGTTGGAAGTACAGATCAAAGCAAGCCATCGCGATGACGCGGCGAGTCAGCGATTGCAGAGGATCCCGGGGGTCGGACCGCTGACCGCCAGTGCGCTGGTGGCGAGCATTGGGGATGCGAAGGCATTCAAGAACGGCCGGCAACTGGCGGCGTGGTTGGGTCTTGTGCCACGCCAGAACTCCTCAGGCGGCAAAGAGCGACTGCTCGGCATCAGCAAGCGCGGTGACACGTACCTGCGAACACTACTGATTCACGGTGCACGCGCGGTGTTGTTTCATCTAAAGCGTCATGCGGATCAGGCCGAGGGCTGGCTTGCGCGCTTGGCCCGCCGGCGCAACTCCAATGTCGCCGCCGTGGCGCTTGCCAACAAGAATGCGCGCATCGTGTGGGCCCTCCTGGCGCATGATCGAGACTATCAATTTGGATATGTCTCGGCACGGGCGGCAGGGGCGGCCGCGTGATCGCGGTATTTGCGACGACAGGGAAGTCGATGATTTCTTAGTGCTCCACTACTCCCACCACCGATTGCACAGGCGTTTCGAGCGTGATGGCATCACAGGTCAGACCGTGGTTGGCTCAACCTGCACACTTCCGGGGACATTAAAAGTCCGACAAAGTGATAAGGCGTCAACCAGCTTATTCCATCAGGGCCCGCGACAATACGTCGCTTCCAGAGGCCGAATGTATGGCTGCAATTCTCCGTGTGATTCCGAAGCGCAAGAAGCGGTTGGCAAAAGGGGCGTCCATGTATGGATGTGTCGAGCAACCACTGAAGCGGATAGGAGCGTCCACCATGAAGATTACAACTGTTGGGATTGATTTGGCGAAGAACGTGTTCCAAGTGCATGGGATCGACGAACGGGGCAACGCAGCGCTTTGCAAACAACTGCGGCGCGCACAAGTTGCCGTATTTTTTGCAAATTTGCCGCCGTGCGTCATTGGGATGGAGGCCTGCGCGAGTGCACATCACTGGGCCCGTACACTGCAGCGCTTTGGGCATACGGTACGGCTGATGGCGCCGCAGTTGTTAAACCTTACGTCAAGCCGAACAAAAATGATGTGGCCGATGCCGAAGCGATTTGCGAGGCGGTGGGCCGGCCGAACATGCGCTTTGTAGCGATCAAGAACATCGAGCAGCAGGCGATTTTGTCGGTGCATCGGGTGCGCCAGGGTTTTGTGAAGGCCCGCACCGCGCAGGCCAATCAGATCCGCGGGTTACTCGGAGAATTTGGACTTGTCATTCCCCAAGGTATCTACAACGTGGCCAAGCGAGTGCCCGAGATCCTCGAGGATGCGAGCAATGAACTACCTGTGCCCTTCCGGCACCTGATCGATCGCTTGACCAAGCATCTGAAGGAACTGGATCGGCAAGTAAAGGAGTTCGAGAGGGAGATAATCGCTTGGCACCGCAGTAGCGAGCTCAGCCGTAGGCTCGAGAAGATCCCAGGCATCGGCCCGCTGGCTGCGAGCGCACTGGTTGCATCGATCGCCGATGCACGCAGCTTTGACAATGGCCGGCAAGTCTCCGCGTGGCTGGGCCTGGTTCCGCGCCAAAACTCCAGCGGCGGCAAGCCAACGCTTCTCGGGATGAGCAAGCGCGGCGATGCGTACCTACGCACGCTGCTGATCCATGGGGCGCGCTCGGCTATCCTGGCTGCAACGAACAAGGTCGATAACACCAATGGATGGTTGAGCGATCTGCTCAAACGCCGGCATCCGAATATCGCCGCGGTGGCACTGGCCAACAAGAACGTACGCACCGTGTGGGCGATACTCGCCCACGGGCGCGAATTTAAAGCCGACTATGTGCCGACGCGCATGGCCGCATAATCCACCTCAGTTACTCACAAGAACGGCAGCACAGGAGAACACACCACCGATTGCTCAGGCGATCACGCAGTGATGGCAAAACATGTAGGACCGTGGTTGGCAAAACCCAGAACGACCGGAGCACTTCGAGTGCGACAAAGCGAAGGGGAGCCGATCAGCCAAACCCATCAGGGACAGCGGCCCAGGCCGCGACAAAAGTCCGAATGTACGGTTGCAATCTGATCCTGTCAGCCCTCATGAACTGAACGCTTGGCCAAGTGGGGGCGTCCAGGTATTCAGTATTCTTACCAATCGCTTGGCTTTCCTTTGGGGGGGGGGGTTGTTGACTGCGATTTTTCCAGGCAAGCGTTGTGACGCTGCGCCGGGCAGCAATCCGTCCTACACCAACGAGTTGCTTTCACTGACATCGTCGTCCGCAATTATGTGGGAGTTTTGCCCAATGTGCACCAAGACCGAGAGCGGCGACATTGAGATCGATGCGCAAGATGCCGTCGCGACGCCCACGTCGGCGGAACGCAAGAAGGTCAAGAAACTTTTTGGCGAGTTTGACAAGCTCAAGGACGAGGCGACTGTCGAACTGAAGATCCACATAGAGCTGGAAGAAGAGACTTTCGTGCGTAGCGCCACCATGCTCAATTGATTCGTTCGCACTGCGGATGGAGGATTTAACATGAATGCATCTATGGCCTACGTTAACGGGGCCGGCATGCGCCGCCGCCAGGAAGGTGATGACCTCGAGTTGCTGAAGACGCTGTTAGCCAGTGCCGCTGATGAGCCGGCCGCCCTGCGGGAGAAAGGTAAATCGAAGGATGAGCGTCAGGCCGAGGAAGAAAGCAAACATGACCCGATCTCCAAGCCCGGGGGTTTTCAGAACGATCCTAATGATCCGACCAATCCCAACGAGGTTCGCGAACGGTTCTTGAAAAAGATTGATAAGAAAATCAATCGCTGAACTGCGGCGGCTCAACAGCCCGCGACAGGTTCATCTGACGGACTATGTCGAGTTAGTGAGACAGACGCATCGCGAACAGTGGCATAGCCTGCTCCTTCCAAACATCACAGGAGCAATATCATGACAACCCTGAGCGACACCGACCTGATGGTCATTTCCTCCGATAAAGTCGAAGGAACGTCGGTCTACAACCCGGACGGCAACAAGCTCGGGTCGATCGATGACTTGATGATCGACAAGTGGTCCGGGCAGGTCCGCTATGCAGTGCTCGAGTTCGGCGGATTCTTGGGGATGGGTACGGACCGTTACCCCATACCCTGGAAGATTTTGAAGTACTCAAACGAATACGGTGGCTACGTGGTGCCGTTGCCGAAGTCGATATTGGAAAAGGCACCGAAATACAGCGAGAGCCAGATACCGACTTACGATACCGAGTACGGTACCCGGGTCGACAGTTACTATCAGCAGCACTAAAGGATAGGTTAAAGGCGCAGGCGCCAAGCCTGCGCCTCTGGCGGTTCAGGCCGGCTGTCCGAAAAACATCTCCCGAAATTTCTTTGCCCCGATGACGCGGGCGATTTCATGCATGACGCAATATTCGAAGATCAGCACCGTGAGAAGGATCTGAATGGCCCAGAAGTGGGGCCATACCATTTCCGCCAGCAGCTTTTCGTTGCCAGCCACGAAACCACCCGCGGCTTTCCAAAAATCGATCAGCCGTTCCAGGTAGTGGATGACCAGGGCAACCAAAACGTAGATCGCGGTCTTCCAGGCCACGTTGTACGCCAAGGGTTTGTCAGGGAAGCGATTGATGATGGGCAGCATATCGGCAATCAACACCGCCTTGCCCAGAATCAGGGCGCCGACCGCCACCTGTATCGGCGTACTGGCAGAGATCCCTGTCCCCCTGGTCATCAGCGTTCGCACCACGGCAACCAGACTCAGGGTCAAGAAAAAGAAGACCGTCGGCGGAATCATCGCCAAGAGCTCTTCCTTGATCTTCTCGATTGCCTTGTTCATGTCATCCCTCGGTGAGATTTGATCGCGGCAGTACTGGCCGCCGAAGTATAGATGATCGAGGCCAAGGCGCGTTGCCAGTGCACCGCGGACTGTGCTCTGATCGGGAATGGCGCCTGGGAGCGAATAACGATGAAGGGTATCTCGAGAGTGATTCTGCTGACCGGCGCGAGTTCCGGCTTTGGCCGCGCCATCGCGGCGGCCTTGGCGCTCGATGGCCATCGTGTCTTTGCCACCACGCGTGCGCGAGATGCCGCGCCGGTTCCGGGGACAACCCATCTTAGTCTCGATGTGACCGATGAGGCTTCCGTCGCCAGTTGCGTTGAGGAAGTGATGCGCGTCGGCGGACGCATGGACGTCCTGGTCAACAATGCGGGGCTGGGTATTGCGGGGGCCATCGAGGACACGACCGTCGAGGAGGCCCGGGCGCAGTTCGACACGAATCTGTTTGGTTTGCACCGCATGTGCCGGGCGGTGTTGCCCCAGATGCGCAGGCAGGGCGGCGGCCACATCATCAATATGAGTTCGCTCGCCGGCCAAATTGCCATTCCATTCCAGGGCTTCTACAGCGCCAGCAAATTTGCGATCGAGGCCTACAGCGAGGCGTTGCGCATGGAAGTGCGCCGCTACGGCGTACAGGTCAGCATGATCGAGCCTGGCGATTTTGCGACTGCATTTACGGCCAACCGGCGCATGGTCGCCGCACACGCACCGACTTCACCTTACTATGAACTCTGCGTCGCGGCAGTACGGCGCATGGCCCACGACGAGCAAGCCAATAAAGATCTGTCGCCCGTGGTCGACGCGGTCCGTGCCATCGTTGCGAGCGACCGTCCCGCGTTGCGCTACCCGCGCGCGAATGCGGTGCAGCGTGTATTCGCGGCGCTTCGGCCCTACCTGCCGCAGGCCGTAACGGAATACTTGATTCGAAGCACCTACGGTCTGTCGTGAGGCGAAGATGGCGCCGGTAGGCCGTTACGTGCTCGCGGTGGATCTCGGAACCAGTGGACCAAAGGCGGCCGTGGTTTCATTGGACGGGCGGATCGTTGCAACGGCACGCGCGCCCGTCGAGACGCAGTACCTGCCTGACGACGCTGTGGAGCAGAATCCCGAAGCGGTGTGGGGCGCCGTCAAGACGGCTTGCGGCGAGGCGATGCGGCGCTCCGCGGTCCCAGCGCAGGACGTGCTCGCCGTCATTTGCTCGAGCCAGTATTCCTCGATCGTGCCCGTGGACGCCGCGGGCCGCGCGACCATGAACATGATGTTGTGGCTCGACAAGCGCGGCGCCAAGGAGCGGCTGAGCAAGCTCTCCGGCTACCCGCGGCGAACCGACACGCCCCTGCAGCAATGGCGCTGGCTGAAGCTCCACGGCCTGCCGCCGGTTTCGGGAGGCATGTCGCTGACTCATATGCGCTACATCAAGTACGCGCGACCCGAGGTGTACGAACGCACGGCGAAATTCTTGGAGCCGATGGACTTCGTCACCCTGCGGCTGTCCGGACGCGCGACGGCCAATCAGTGCACGGTGTTCATGTCCCTGCTCACGGACAACCGGGCGCTCAACGTGACGGCGTACGATCGGCGGCTCGTCCGCCAGTCGCTGATTGATGAGGACAAGCTCCCGGATTTGGTGCCGCTCGACTCGCTCGTCGGCACGGTGCTGCCGGATGTGGCGGCGGAACTCGGTCTGTCGCCGGCGACGAAGGTTCTGACCAGCATCAATGACACCCAGGCCGGGGGCATGGGAACGGCGGCGTTCAGTGGCCGCCACGCGGCGATCTCGGTGGGCACCACCAGCGTGATGATTACCCACGTCGATTTCAAGCGGACGGACATCCGGCACTCGATCTTGAGCATGCCCAGCCCAGTGCCGAACACCTACTTCGTGATGGCCGAGAACGGCATTGGCGGCGCGGCGCTGGAATACTTCCTCGAGAATGTCATCTTCGCGCGCGACGACTTCGGCGGACTGACCACGCAGAATCGCTACGAGGTGCTGGCACGCGCGGTGGCGCAGGCGCGCCCGGGCAGCGACGGCTTGCTGTTTCTGCCGTGGATGGGCGGCGCGATTGCGCCGCACGCGGAGCAGCGCATGCGCGGCGGGTTCCTGAATATCACCGCCAAGACCACCCGCAGCCACATGGCGCGGGCCGTGCTCGAGGGCGTGGCGATGAATCTGCGCTGGTTGAGGGGCCCGGTGGAGGCGTTTGCGAAGCGGCAGTTCACTCACTATATCTTCTACGGCGGCGGCGCCGAGTCCGATGTCTGGTCGCAGATCATGGCCGATGTCCACGGCGTGCCGGTGCACCAGATGCAGAATCCGCAGTACGCGACCTGCGTCGGACTGGCCCTGCTCGCATTTCAGAGACTCGGGCTCATCGGCTTCGATGAGTTCGAACGGCGCGTGCCGATCCGGGCGGTATACGATCCGAATGTGGCGAACAAGGCCGTGTACGACGAGATGTCCGAGCTCTTAGTGCAGTCATTCGGGGCTACGCGGCCGATCTTTCGTGCGTTGAACCGCGGGGGAATGGGGCGATGAGCAACCCACAGATCGGCGAGCAATTCGAAGCGGGCTTGGCTGCGGTGCTGGCGGCGGGGCCGATAGCGCTCGAGTACTTCCGGAAACCGATGACCGTCACAGACAAGACGCCGGGGCAATTCTACGACCCGGTGACCGAGGCGGACCGGCGTATCGAGACGCTGATCCGCGAGCGCCTCGCGGCGCAATATCCCGACGTACCCATCATCGGCGAGGAATTCGGGGCGAGCGGAACGGGCGAGAGCTACTGGATCATCGACCCGATCGACGGCACGCGATCGTTCATCAGCGGCATGCCCACTTGGGGGATACTGCTCGGGCTCGTCGTGGCAGGGAAAGCCTTGGGTGGAATCATGCATCAGCCGTTCACCGGCGAGACTTTCCTCGGGAGCCCGGCGGGGCGCGCAACTTATCGCCATGGCGGCCGCGAGACGCCGCTCGCAACCCGCGGCGAGGCAACGCTGCCGGATGCGGTGCTCTACAGCACGCATCCGCTCATGATCCAGGGTTCCGGACTGATGCCGCAGTTCAGGGCCCTGGCGGCGCGCTGCCGCCTGCAGCGCTGGGGCGGCGACTGCTACGCCTTTGCGCTGGTCGCGCAAGGCTGCATCGACCTCATGGTCGATGCCATGCTGCAGCCCTACGACATCGTGCCGATGATTCCGATCATCGAGGGGGCAGGCGGTGTCGTGACCAATCTCGCCGGCGAATCGCCCTTAAGCGGCGGAACCGTGATCGCGGCGGCGAACGCCTCGCTGCACGCCGCGGCGCTGGAGATCATGAATACGAAGATACCGGCGCAATAGTCGGTCAAGGAGATTCCATGGACGTCGAAAAAATGCTGCGCGCTCTTTATCCCTACGCCGACCGTTATGGCGTCATCCGTTCATTCCCGGAGGAGGGCCTCGATGAGGCCACGATTCTGGCGCAGATGAAGGAGATGTCGAGCGCCGAGGACAAGCGCTGGGAGAATGGCAAGTGCTCCGGCACGATGTACTGCGGCGATCATGAGCACTATGAATTTCTCAACGAGTGCTACGCCCAATTCAGCCATGTTAATGCCTTGCAACGCGATATTTGTCCCAGCATGAACCGCTTCGAGAGCGAAATCATCGCAATGGCGCTCGACATGCTGCACGGCGAGGCTGTGCAGCAGCAGAATCCCTCGCAGAAAGCCTGCGGCGCGATCGGCTTCGGCGGCACCGAGAGCATCCTCAACGCCGTGCTGGCCTACCGCAACAAGTGGCAAGAAGAGCACTCCGTTGGCAGGCCCGAGATGATCTGGCCCGATACGGCGCATCCCGCTTTTCACAAGGCCGCCCACCTGTTCGGACTCGAGCTGATCGTGGCGCCGACCGATCCCATAACGACTCAGGTGGACGTGGATTTCGTGCGCGACCACATCACAACGAACACGGCGGTCGTCATCAGTTCGGCCGGCAATTATCCCTATGGCACGATCGATCCAATCCAGCAGCTGTCGGATGTCGTGATTGAGAAGGGTACCTGCCTGCACGTCGACGGTTGCCTGGGCGGCTGGATCCTGCCCTGGGGCCAGGATCTTGGCAACGCGAACATCCCGGTGTTCGACTTCAGGCACCCGGGAGTCACCTCGATCTCCGCCGACACGCACAAGTACGGCTATGGTTTGAAGGGAACGTCGGTGCTCGCCTGGCGGGACAAGTCGCTGAGGCAGCATCAGTACTACATGCTCACGGATTGGAAGGGCGGCGCCTATGCCTCGCCCGGCATTGCGGGCAGCCGTTCGGGCGGCTTGATCGCGGCGACCTGGGCCTCATTGGTGCACCTGGGCAAGAAGGGTTTTCGCGAACGCGCGCGAAAAGTATTCGAGGCGGCCTTCGCCATGCAGGATGCGGTGCGCACCCACGCAGATCTGCGGCTGATGGGGCAGCCGACGTTCTGCTTCTCCTTCACATCGGACGCGTTCAACATTTATCACGTGAATGACTTCATGGCGTCCCGTGGCTGGCGCTTCAACGGCCAGCAGCGGCCGAACGCGATCCACATGTGCGTGACCGGTCCGCAGACGCAGCCGGGAGTCGTCGCCGCCTTCGCAGAGGATCTCGCCGCTGCGGTCGATTACGCCCGACACCCGCCCCAGGCGCAGCCGAAAAGCGGGGGCCGATACGGTGGCGGCATGGGCGGGGACTTAAGCCAGGCGGAAGCCGCTCGCAGGTTTTTGACCGGCGCCATGGATGCCTTCACCGATTACCCGCTGTAAACGCTGTGGCATCAACCAGCCACAAGATTTCGACAGGCGGCATCTACCGGCAGCCGAACGCGGTTTTGGTCGCTGCCTGTTGGATCTCGGCGGCCGGTGCGCTGGTGTTCAATGTGCTGCCGGCATTTTTAGGCTCGGCCGCCACTCGGTATGCATTGAGCGATGAGCAAATCGGCTGGGTGGGCGCCAGCTATGGGGCAGGCTATTCGCTGATTACCGTGACCTCGTTTTTCTGGATTGCGCGCTTCAATTGGCGAGGCATTGTCACTCTCGGCACGGCGCTGGCAGCGTTGAGCCTGGCCGCCAGTGCACTCGCTCCGCGTTACGCCTTTCTGCTGGGCGCCATGGCCGTCGCCGGCTTAGGCTGCGGCGCGCTGTACACGGTGGGCACCTCCGTGGTCTCCGAGAATCACGCGCCGGATCGCGCCTTTGGCGTGAAGCTCGCCCTCGAGACCTTCGTCGGCGTGGCCATGCTCGTGGTCCTGCCGAGCCTCATTGCCGATCGCTTCGGATTTGCCGGTGTGGCCATGGCGATCGCCGGGGTCGCGGCAGTGTGCGGGCTCTTGGCCCTGCGCCGAATTCCTGCGCGGCGCGAAGCCGGTATCACAGAGTCCGGCCCTGCGAGCGCGCAGACGGCAACGTCAGCCGCGCGCAATTGGCTGCCGTGGCTGGGTCTCGGTGGTTTGCTGGTGTCGTTCGGCGGGATTGCCGCGGTGTGGGGGTTTCTGGAGCGGATCGCCCCCACCTTCGGTTTGAGCAGCAGCTTGACCGCACAACTGGTGCTCGGCACGCTGATTGTCAATGCCTTTTCAGGCGTGGCAGCCGCGCTCATCGGCGATCGATGGGGACGCGTGCTGCCGCTGGCGATCTCGATGCTGCTGGCATTCGTCGGGGTCGTGGTATTGACCTTCGGGCATGACGTCTATGCCTATTCGGCCGGCGCGCTGCTGACTTACGGCACATTGAGTTTGCCGCTCAGCTACCAGATGGGATTGATCAGCTCCGCCGATGCGACGGGCCGCGTCGCTTCGCTCATTCCGGCCGCGCTTTCGCTGGGCGGCGCGATCGCGCCGGCGGTCGCCGGCTCACTGCTCACGGGCGCGAGCTACACGCCGCTCTATACGTTGACCGCCGTGACCATGCTGGTCGGCCTGGCCGCATTCTTGGTGCTGGCCCAGCGGCTCGAGCGGTCAGACCGATTTGCGCTACAGGCCTAAATTTCCCATCCGGCGCGATAGTCGCGAGTCAGGTATGCATTTGCCTCGGCGACATTGGTGATGAGCCCGCGTTCGCCGTCGTACAGGATCTTCTTGCCCTGTCCCGACCGCAACGCGACCAGACCCAAGAGCATGGTCTCGGTGAGCCGCGCCGCATACTCGAAGGGGGAACTCGCCTTGGCTTCGCCGCGGATGGCCTTGGTCCAATTGAGCTCATGACTCCACGCGATGCGCGGAATGCTCTTGGGTACGGCTGCTGCCGCCTCCATCAATGTTTGCGGATACAGACGAGGATTGGAACCGTACGTGTCGTGCAACAAAATCCCTTTTTCCCCGATGAATATCACGCCGCCTTCGCTCTTGAGCACCACCTCATCCGGCAGCACGTCCGGGCGCGGCGGATAAATGCCGCCGTCGAACCAGGAAAGTTTTACCGGCGGCTCCGTGCCGCGGGCGCCGAATTGATAATGCACCGTCGTTGCCACGGGGTACGACACGGGAATGCGCGGCGTGCCCGCGGCCGGCGCGGGCATGGTGCCCCACTGCGTCGAAGTTGCCTCGATGCTCAAGGGAGCCTCGAGCCCCAGCGCCCAGAAAGGATGATCGATCAGGTGAGCCCCCATATCGCCCAGTGCGCCGCAGCCGAACGCCAGCCAGCCGCGCCAGTTGAAGGGGTGGTAGATGGGATGATAGGGAATGTTCTCCGCAATCGGGCCCAGATACTTATCCCAATCCAGTCCCGCGGGAGGCGCGCCACCGTCGCCCATGGCGGCGGCCAACACGTCCTGTACATATCGAAACGTCCAGACATTGCCGAAACCGCCGAGAGGCTCTGCCGGCACCATGCCGGTAGGACGCGCCAATCCCTGCGGCCAATAGACGACCGGGCGGTTGGTCCAAACGTGCACCTCTCGCACCGAACCCAAAATGCCCGCCGCGATCCATTCATTGATGAGCCGTGCGCCCTCGCTTGAATGGCCTTGATTACCCATCTGGGTAACGAGTCTCGGGTGCGCGATGGCGCGCTCGCGCAACATGCGCGCCTCATGAACGGTGGCCGTGAGCGGCTTTTGCACGTACACATGTTTGCCGGCATCCATTGCCGCCCTCGCGACGGTGGCGTGCAAATGATCGGGGGTTGCGACCACGACGCCGTCTATACCTTTTTCCTTGGCCAGCATCTCGCGAAAATCGGTATATCGTTTGGCTTTGTCGAACTGCTCCTTGAGTTTCAGGCCGTCGGCACGCGGCTGTTTTTGGGCATCGGCCAGCTTGCTGGTGACACAGCGCTCGCTGTAGCCGAAGTCGACATCGCAAATGGCGCCGATATGATCGGTTTGCGCGAGCACCAGTGCATTTTGAGATCCCATCCCGCCGAAGCCCACGATGGCAACGTTCGTCACGTCGCTGGGCGCGCGCTGACCGCGCCCCAGGACGCGCCGCGGCACGATCAAGGGCACACTCCCGGCGGCGATCGCACCCAGCGTGGCATTACCGGCGCCGGCGACGAACTCACGGCGGGTCAAGTCTTTCGTTTTAGGCATCTCGCGCTCCCAAGTTTATCGCCAATGGTACCTCAGGCTAAGCCCATCAGCGCCTGACTCTGTCTTATGATGCGGCTCAAGTGATCGGAGAACTGCGTGGAAAAGAGAAACGCATCGGTGGCCGTGATCGGGGCGGGGGATTTCATCGGCTCGGCAATCGCAAAGAAGTTTGCGGCGGAAGGATTCACCGTGTTCGCGGGCCGCCGCGACGGGACAAAACTCGCGGCACTGACCGCGCATGCCAAGGAGGCGGGCAGCAGTATTCTTGGCCGTTCGCTCGATGCGCGCAAAGAAGAAGAGGTGGCTCGCTTTCTGGAGGAGGCGGACGGCCATGCTCCTCTCGAGGGCTGCATCTTCAATATCGGCGCGAACGTGAATTTTCCGTTGCTGGAAACCACGGAAAGGGTGTTTCGCAAAGTATGGGAGATGGCCTGCTATGCAGGATTCCTGGCGGGGCGCGAAAGTGCAAGATTGATGTTGCCCCGGGGCCGCGGCTTCTTGTTTTTCACGGGCGCCACCGCGAGTCTGCGCGGCGCCAGCGGCTTTGCCGCCTTTGCCAGCGCGAAGTCCGCGCTGCGCGCCGCAGCGCAAAGCATGGCTCGGGAGCTCTGGCCGAAGAATATTCATGTCGCGCATTTGATCATTGATGCCGGCGTCGACACGGCATGGGTGCGCGAACGTATTGCGCAGCGCGAGGGAGCGGAAGCCCTGAGCCATCTCGATCCGTATCGATTGATGCGGCCCGAGGCCGTCGCTGAAGCCTATTGGCATCTCTATCTGCAACCCCGTGACGCCTGGTCCTTTGAGCATGAGATCCGCCCATTTGGGGAAAAGTGGTGAAAACGATGCGAGTGGAATTTCACTTTGATTTCGGCAGCCCCAACGCCTATTTGTCGCATCTGGTGCTGCCGGCAATCGAGCAGCGTACCGGCGCGAAATTTCAATATGTGCCGGTGCTGTTGGGAGGCATTTTCAAGGCGACGAATAATCGTTCTCCCATGGAGAGCCTCGCCGGGATCAAGAACAAGCCGGAATATGAGCGGCTCGAAACGGAGCGCTTCCTGCGTCGACACCAGATCACTGCGTACCGGTTCAATCCGTTCTTTCCCGTCAATACCTTGACTCTGATGCGCGGGGCGATCGCCGCGCAGGCCCTCGGCGTCTTCGAACGTTACGTCGACGAAGTATTCCGCCACATGTGGACCGATCCAAAAAAGATGGACGATCCGGAGGTTCTGCGTGCTGCGCTCGAGGAGTCAGGATTGGACGCCACGCGCTTGATCGGCCTGACGCAAGATCCCGAGATCAAGAATCGTCTTCTGGAAAATACCCAGCGTTCGGTGGCCGCCGGCAGTTTTGGCGCTCCGACCTTCTATGTCGGCACGGAGATTTTCTTTGGTAAGGACCGGCTGCGGGATGTCGAGGAGGCAATCGCGGCATTCCCCGCGCGGCAATCGGCCATTTAAGGCATCGATGAGCGCCGGACCCGTAGTCTAATAACGGTGCTCTATCGGTCGATAAATGAGGTCTATTACCCCGAGATTGACGCAAGTCATTGGAAGAATACTGATAATTGGGGCAACGGACACTTAGATGTGAGGTCCAAATCGAGTATGCTTGGGTGATATATCTAGTGGCCCTTGTTCGGATTTTGTCACAGATGCGTCGAATACCATGACCAACGAGCACACAGCAACGGTGGGTACGATCGGGCGGTTCATGACGCGCGCCCAGAAGGATGCGGTCGTGAACACCTGCTCCAAACTGAAGAGCACCGCCGGTGCCTTGATGCCCGTTTTGCACGCAGTCCAAAGTGAGTTGGGCTTCGTTCCTCACGATGCGGTGCCGGTCATTGCCCGTGAGTTGAATTTGTCCATCGCCGAAGTGCATGGTGTTTTGACTTTCTATCATTACTTTCGCAAAGAACCCGGCGGCCGCCATGTGGTGCATCTTTGCCGTGCGGAAGCGTGTCAGTCGGTCGGCGCCGCCGCTGTCGAAGCGCATGCGAAGCGCTCCCTCGGCGTCGATTTTCATGGCACGACGAAAGATGGCGCGATCCAGCTCGAACCGGTTTATTGCCTGGGCAATTGCTCGCTCGGGCCATCGATCATGATCGATCATCGGTTGCATGGCCGCGTGTCGGCGCAACGCTTCGATGAATTGATGGCGGGCGCCCGCGCCGCCGCCACGGCGGAAGAATGAGCGCCACGCGAATCTACGTGCCTCGCGATGCCGCAGCGCGCAGCGTTGGCAGCGATGCAACCGCCGCCGCCATCCTCGAGCAGGCGAAAACGCGCGGCATCGACATCGAACTCATCCGCAACGGTTCTCGAGGCCTGCTGTGGTTGGAGCCGCTGGTCGAGGTAGCCACCGCCGCCGGGCGGGTCGCGTATGGTCCCGTGCGCGCGCAAGATGTCTCGAACTTGTTCGACGCGGGATTCGAAAGCGGCAAGCCGCATGCTCTTGGCCATGGAATCACGGAAGAGATTCCCTACTTCAAGAAACAGGAACGCCTCACCTTTGCGCGCGTCGGCATCACGGATCCGGTCAGCATCGAAGATTACATCGCTCATGAGGGCTACCGGGGATTGAAGGCGGCGCTCGACATGGAGCCGGCGGCCATCGTCGCCGCCATCACCGCTTCGGGCCTGCGCGGCCGCGGCGGCGCCGCGTTCCCGGCGGGCATCAAGTGGAAGACGGTTCTCGCGACCTCAGCCGATCAGAAGTACATCGTGTGCAACGCGGATGAGGGCGACTCCGGCACATTCTCGGATCGCATGGTGATGGAAGGCGACCCGTTCGTTCTGATCGAGGGAATGACCATCGCCGGCCTTGCCACGGGAGCGACATCCGGCTTTATTTATCTGCGTTGGGAATATCCGGATGCACATCGCGCGCTTGAGGCGGCCATTGCCGCAGCTTACGAGCATCATTATCTGGGTGCCAACGTTCGGGGCAGCGGCAGGCGATTTGATCTCGAGGTACGCTTGGGCGCAGGCGCCTACATTTGTGGTGAGGAGACCTCCTTGCTCGAATCGCTGGAGGGCAAGCGGGGGCAGATTCGCTTCAAACCACCCTTGCCGGCGATCCAGGGCCTTTTCGGCAAACCCACCGTGATCAACAATGTGATTACTCTGGCCTCGGTGCCCATTATTTTGGACAAGGGCGCGGAGCACTACCAACACTTCGGCATGGGCAGATCGCGAGGCACGCTGCCCATCCAGTTGGCCGGCAATATCAAGCGCGGCGGTCTCATTGAAAAAGCCTTCGGCATTACCTTGCGCGAGCTGCTCTACGACTACGGTGGCGGATCATTGAGCGGCCGGCCCATCCGCGCCGTTCAAGTGGGCGGGCCCTTGGGCGCATACCTGCCGGAATCGCAATTCGATACCGAGCTCGATTACGAAGCCTTCGCGGAAATCAAAGGGATGCTCGGGCACGGCGGCATCGTCGTATTCGATGACACCGTGGACATGGCCGCGCAAGCGCGCTATGCGATGGAGTTCTGCGCCATTGAGTCCTGCGGCAAGTGCACGCCTTGCCGCATCGGCTCGACTCGAGGAGTCGAGGTCATCGACCGGCTGATTGCCGGCGAGAATCGCGACCAGCAAGAAGCCGTTTTACGTGATCTGTGCGAGACGATGACCTATGGGTCCTTGTGCGCGCTCGGCGGCTTGACGCCATACCCCGTGCTCTCCGCCATCAATCATTTCCCTCAGGATTTTGCCAAACCGGCGCGCGCTCGCGTTCCGGCCTAAGAGGACTTTTCCATGCAATCCATCGCCGAACAAGATCTGGGCACCCCGCAACGAATCAGCGCGAAGACCGTCACGCTGACCATTGACGATCGCGAGGTGACGGTTCCGGAAGGAACGTCGGTGATGCGCGCCGCCGCCCTGGCCGAGACCCAGATCCCTAAGCTGTGCGCGACCGACCAGCTCGAGGCCTTCGGATCCTGCCGCCTTTGTCTCGTGCAGATCGAGGGCATGAAGGGATTGCCGGCGTCGTGCACCACGCCGGTGGCGCAGGGCATGAAGGTCACGACGCAAAACAAGCAGATTGCCGATATTCGCCGCGGCGTGATGGAGCTGTATATCTCCGACCATCCGCTCGACTGCCTGACCTGCCCGGCCAACGGGCACTGTGAGCTGCAGGACATGGCGGGGGTGGTGGGCCTGCGCGAGGTGCGCTATGGCTACGAGGGAGCGAATCATCTTGCCGCGGAGAAGGACACCAGCAATCCCTACTTCACCTTCGATGCCAGCAAGTGCATCGTCTGTTCGCGCTGCGTACGCGCCTGCGATGAGCAGCAGGGGACGTTGGCGCTGACCATCCAGGGACGAGGTTTCGATTCCACGGTCTCCGCGAGCCAGAATGTTCCCTTTATGGATTCCGAGTGCGTCTCCTGCGGCGCCTGCGTGCAAGCCTGTCCGACGGCGACGCTGTCCGAGAACACGCTGATTTCGAAGGGACAAGCCGAGCATAGCGTGGTGACGACCTGCGCCTATTGCGGCGTCGGCTGCTCGTTCCGTGCCGAAATGCAGGGCGAGGAAGTGGTGCGCATGGTGCCGAACAAGGATGGCGGAGCGAATCACGGCCATTCCTGCGTCAAGGGACGCTTCGCGATCGGCTACGCCACTCATTCGGATCGGATCGTCAAACCCATGATCCGTGCCAAGATCAGCGATCCATGGCGAGAGGTCTCCTGGGAGGAGGCCATCGCGTATGCGGCTTCGGAATTGAAACGAATTCAAGCCAAGTACGGCCGCGATTCGATCGGCGGCATC
Organism: uncultured Gammaproteobacteria bacterium; assembly: GCA_963831765.1. GTDB lineage: Bacteria > Pseudomonadota > Gammaproteobacteria > Steroidobacterales > Steroidobacteraceae > Bog-1198. The sequence continues at coordinate 804,664 of CAWHRH010000003.1, read as the reverse complement.
ACCTCGTCGCGCTGCACGAATGAGGAAACCTACGTCGTGCAAAAGCTGGTGCGCGCGGGCTTCGGCAACAATAACGTCGATACCTGCGCGCGCGTGTGCCACTCGCCCACGGGTTATGGCCTCAAGAACACGATCGGCGAGTCGGCGGGCACTCAGAATTTCGATTCGGTCATGAAGGCCGACGTCATTGTGGTGATCGGCGCCAATCCCACCGATGGACATCCCGTGTTCGCCTCGCAGATGAAGCGCCGATTGCGCGAGGGCGCGAAACTCATCGTCGCCGACCCGCGCACCATCGATATCGTGCGCACTCCGCATATCGAGGCGCAGCATCACCTAAAACTTCGCCCCGGCACCAATGTGGCGCTGATCAATTCTCTCGCTCACGTGGTCGTGACCGAGGGTTTGGTCAAGGAAGACTTCGTGCGCGAACGCTGCGAACTGCCGTCCTTCGAAAAGTGGCGCAACTTTATCGCCTTGGAGAAGAACTCCCCGGAAGCGATGGAATCGGTGACGGGCGTGCCGGCCGAGAGCGTGCGCGCTGCCGCCCGTCTTTACGCGAGCGCGCCCAATGGCGCCATCTATTACGGCCTCGGCGTCACCGAACACAGTCAGGGTTCCACCATGGTGATGGGAATCGCCAATCTGGCCATGGCCACGGGTAACGTGGGGCGCGAGGGGGTGGGCATCAATCCGCTTCGCGGCCAGAACAATGTGCAGGGTTCATGCGACATGGGCTCCTTCCCGCACGAGTTTCCCGGCTACCGCCATGTTTCGGATAACGCCGTGCGCCAATCATTCGAGAAAGCCTGGGGAGTGGGCTTGTTGAGCGAGCCGGGGCTGCGCATTCCGAACATGTTCGAAGCGGCGTTGGACGGGGAATTCAAGGGTCTGTACATCGAGGGTGAGGACATTGCGCAGTCCGATCCCAACACGCAGCATGTGACCGCGGCTCTGACCTCCATGGAGTGCATCATCGTTCAGGATCTTTTCTTGAATGAATCGGCGAAGTTCGCGCATGTCTTCCTGCCCGGGAGTTCCTTCCTGGAGAAGGACGGTACTTTCACCAATGCCGAGCGGCGCATCTCGCGGGTGCGCAAGGTGATGAAGCCGAAATCAGGCTATGCGGACTGGGAGATCACGCAGTTGCTCTCCAATGCGTTGGGCTACCCCATGAATTACGCCCACCCCTCGGAGATCATGGACGAGATCGCAAGTTTGACGCCGACTTTCACGGGCGTGAGCTTTGATCGCATCGACGAACTCGGCAGCATCCAGTGGCCATGCAACGATGCGCACCCGCAGGGCACGCCGACCATGCATGTCGGTGAGTTCGTGCGCGGCAAGGGCAAGTTCCTGGTAACCGAATATGTACCGACCCACGAGAAGGTCAATTCGCGCTACCCCTTGATTCTGACCACGGGCCGGATCTTGAGCCAGTACAACGTCGGGGCGCAGACGCGGCGCACCGAGAACAATCGCTGGCACGACGAGGATCGCGTCGAGATCCATCCGCATGATGCCGAGGAGCGCGGCATCGCCGAGGGTGATTGGGTGGGCATTGCCAGCCGGGCGGGGGACACGGTACTCCGTGCACGCGTCACCGAGCGCGTTCAGCCCGGAGTGATTTACACCACCTTCCATTTCCCGGAATCGGGAGCGAATGTCATCACCACCGACAACTCGGACTGGGCGACCAATTGTCCCGAATACAAGGTCACGGCCGTGCAGGCCACGCGTGTCAGTCAGCCTTCCGAGTGGCAGAAGCGTTTCCGCGAATTCACGGAAACGCAGGAAACCTTGCTGAAGAGCGCCGATGTGTTCGTTGCCAAGTAGCGCCGCATGAGCGGCGGCGAGCACAGCGCGCAACACGACAGCGCAGAGCATCTCGTGAAGATGGCGAACGACATCGGCAACTTCTTTCGTGCCGAGCCGGTGCGCGAGGACGCCATCGCGGGCATCGCCAATCACATCGATAAGTTCTGGACCAAGCGCATGCGGCAAAAAATGGCGGCGCATGGCGACGCGGGGTTGGACGAGCTGCCTCGCGAGGCTTTGCAGCGGCTGGCAAACCAAACGGTCGCGACCAAGAAAGAACCTGCCGGCGGAGACTAGCCGCTAGACCGGTGCAGACCAGTGGCTAGATCAGGCGCTGCTCGCCCGAGTACACATTGCAGTGCGTTTCTCTGATGAAGCCGACCAGCGTCAGCCCTGATGCCAGCGCGAGATTGACGGCAAGACTGGATGGGGCGCCGATGGCCGCGAGAATCGACACACCGGTGCGCAACGCCTTCTGAACCAGCTCGAAGCTGGCCCGTCCGCTCAATAGAATGATGTGCTCGTGCAGCGGCAAGCGTCCGGCCATGAGGTTCTCTCCCACCAGCTTGTCGAAGGCGTTGTGCCGGCCGACGTCCTCCGCCACGCTGATCATATTTCCCTGAAAATCAAAAAGCGCTGATGCATGGATGCCGCCGGTGCCGCCGAATTTGGACTGGGCGGCGCGCATCCGCTCGGGCAGGCTCAGCAACAGCGACAGTTCGATTGCGCGGCTGGGCGCGACCCGGGTGGCGGCCGCGCGAGCGATGGCGGCATCGAGCCCCGTCGTGCCGCAGACGCCGCAGCTCGATCCTGCGGAAAAGCGCCGCGTCGCGGTCTGCATTTCCATTTGAACTTCGGGACGCAGGCGCACGTTCACCACGTTGGGGCGGCGGGTACTCGATTCCACGCTGTCGATATCGCCGGCTTGATTGACGATGCCCTCGCCATATAACAACCCCACCGCGAGGCTCTCATCTTCTCCCGGCGTTCTCATGGTGGTGCCGAAGGATACGGGTTCGAGTCCGAGCGCCGGATGATGCAGCATGTATTCCAGCGGGGCTTCCACCGCGACACGGTCGTCCTTCTCGAGCCGCGACGTCCGGTCAGTGCGCAGGATGCGCACCTGCATGGTGCCGCTCGCGGCTGGCGGAGCCTGACCTGGCGCAATTAATTCACTGCTCACGTCGCCATGATAGCGCCGTTCGCATGGGTGGGCTGCGAAACCGTTTATAAACAATATGTTAGAATTGCTGCTCGAGGACCACGGGTATCCATGATCAAACTCTTGTCACGTCTGCCGTGGGCAGCCTTGTATGCGTTTTCTGCGTTTCTGTACCTGCTTGCCTACTATGTCGCTCGTCACCGCGAGCACGTGATTCATGAGCAGCTCGAAAAGGTGTTCCCCACCGCGAGCGCCGCTGAACGTACCGTCATCCACAAGCAATTTTTGAAGAATTTCTGCGATGTCTTGATCGAGGTGCTGAAGTCGGTGTCGATGAGCGAAGCACAAATGCGAGCCCGCATGCGCGTGACGAACATCGAGTTGGCGCGCGGTTATCTGGATGCAGGCCAATCGATCATGCTGATCACTTCGCATCTGTGCAATTGGGAATGGTTGCTGCATGGGGTCACGCTGCAGTTGGGCTACCCGGTGGATGCAGCCTACAAGCCGCTGCACGATCAATGGGCGGATCGCCTGATGCTGTGGGTACGCTCGCGGTTCGGCGCGCGTCTGGTACCCGCCAAGCAACTGCTGGCGGACGTGATCCGCAGGCGCGCCACCGTGCGTGCGGTGGCCGTTAATGCCGATCAGGCGCCGATGTCGACGGATCAGCGCTACTGGACCCGTTTCCTGGGCCAGGACACCGCCTTCTACGTGGGCGCGGAGCAAATTGCACGCGCGACGCGTTTGCCCATCCTGTACGTGCGCCTGCATCGAGTGCAGCGCAGCCACTATGAGGTTGAGTTCGCGTCCTTGTGGGATGGCCGGGAGGCCGCCGAACCTCATGAGATTACTGAGCGTTACGCGCGCGCCTGCGAGGTCGACGTCCTCAAGAGTCCCGCGGACTGGCTGTGGTCCTACCGGCGCTGGCGCTTGAAGAAGCCCTTATACGGCGCCAGTTGACCGGCCTATGATGCTGCCGTCTGCGATACGTTCAGCGCGGGGGCTTCGCTTTGATTTTTGCTTCCAGGTGCTGCGCGAGCTGGGCAATGGTGGGATAGTCGAACAACTCGGTCAGATCGATGAGTCCCGGGAACTCGCGATCGATACTTTCGTGGATTTCGATCAACTTGAGCGAGCTCGCGCCGATCTCGAACAAGTTGTCGTTCACCTCGATTCTCTTGCCGGGCAGCGCCGTCTCGCAAAGCGATTGCAAGCGCGCTTCCAATCCCTCGCCGGCTTCGCGCTCCGAGCTGCCCCGCGCCTCGCGCAGCGCCTTGAGCTCTGCGAGTTCCGTGTCGAACTCGCCCGTCGACGTACGCCTCCTCGAGCAAATGCCGTTGCACTTTGCCGCTGGTGGTTTTCGGAATGCGCTTGGTCGGGATGACCTGCGCGACCTCGAGACCCGTGTGTTCGTTGATCAGCCGGCTGACCGCATTGGCGGTCGGCAGGAACTCCGCCATGTCGCTGCGATGTAGCACGAACACCACCAGCTCCTCTCCTTGCGAGCCGGGCTTCGAGACGCCGGCGGCCACCACCTTGTTCAAATCCAGTCCGGGCGCGCGCTGTGCGATGTTTTCCAAATCGTAGGGATAGTAGTTCTGCCCGTTGACGAAAATGATTTCCTTGGCGCGGCCCACGATGTAGAGGCCCGCCTCGTGCATCACGCCCAGATCCCCCGTGTCCAACCAGCCGTCGGCGTCGATGGCGGCGGCGGTGGCCGCCGGGTCGGCGAAGTAACCGCGCGTGACGCTGGCGCCGCGAATCAAGATGTGCCCCACCGTGCCGTCGGGCAGCGCCGGCGCGCGCATCGTCCGCGATGCGCATATTCGGTGTTGGGCACCACGTGCCCCACGCACATGACTTCGAGCGCATCGCGAGCCTCGGCGGGATTCAGTTCGATCGGCATGCCGACTTCAAGTCGGTGACGATTCACGCGGATCCAGCGATAGTCGGAGCCCAGAGGCGGCAACGTTACCGCAAGACAGGCCTCCGCCAGACCGTATACCGGATACATGGCTTGATGCTTCAAGCCGGTATAGGCGAGCGTGTTCATGAATTCGTTGCACAGCGACACCGAAATGGGTTCCGCGCCGTTGTAGATCATGTCGCAGCGACGACAGGTCGGAGTTCTCCAGACGCCGATCGCCCAACACCTTGAGAAAATGCCGGTAGCCGAAGTTCGGCGAGCAGGTGACGGTGACGCGCTTCTTGGCCGCGAGCTGCAGCCACAACAGCGGCCGGCGCACGAACAAGTCGGTGGGCATGAGATTGATGTGCGCGCGATTCGCGAACAGCATGAAATAAAAGCCGATCAAGCCCATGTCGTGCGTCAGCGGCATCCAGCTCAAGGAAACATCGTCGGGGGTGAATTTATCCACCAAGGTGGCGCCTTGCGTGTTGGCGAGCAGGTTGCCGTGGCTCAGCATCACGCCCTTGGGCTCGCTCGTGGATCCCGACGAGAACTGGATGAACGCCAGGTCCTCGCGGCGCCGGGCGCAGCAATTTGCCCGGCTTTGAGATGTCCGTGATCGATTCCACCAGGAAGGAGCGCGCCTTGAGTTGCGCGAACAGCGCGGACTCGCCCACTTGCGCGGCGAGTGCCTCCAACCGCTCCAGGTTCTTGGCGTCGGTGTACAGCAGCGGATTGCCGAGCTTGCGCGCCACGCGCAGCAGCTTGTGGCGGTGTTCATCGCTGATGCCGACGGCCAGCGGCACGGGAACGATGCCGCCGCACATGGCGGCCCAGAATCCGTCGAGGAATTGCTCGTTGTTGTTCAGGAAAATGATCATCTTGTCGCCGCGCTGCGCGCCGGCGGCCTGCAGGTGATGCAGAATGCCGAGCGCGCGCGCATAAACGTCCTTGAAGGACACGCGCCGCTCGCTGTTTTCGCCCTCCGACGTAAGTGACGCTGCGATCGACGTCCCGATTGCTTTCGAGGATGTCGACCAAGGTCGTGTAGGTCATGATTTTGCCGGCGTCGTTCATCGTGTTTCCACCGTCATCATGAGGTTGGATCGAGGACGCAGATTGATCTGCGCCTCGAATTCGATGGGTTCATCGGTCGCACGGCTCAAGGCGAAAGCGCCGCGTCATGGTATGCATGTGCACCAGCATTTCGAACATGGCGATGTTCTCGCCGATGCAGTGCCGCGGGCCCACGGCGAAGGGAATATAGGCGAACTTGTGCCGCTCGTCGGCATCGGCATCGGCGAAGCGCTCGGGCCTGAATTCCTCCGGATCGCTCCAGAATGCCGGGTGCCGATGCAGCATGTAGGGGCTGATGAACACATCGGTGCGCGGCGCGATGGGAAAGCCGCCGAGTTCGTCGGCCTCGATGCGAGCGGCGCGTGATCAGCCATCCCGGCGGATACAGCCGCAGCGATTCCTGCAGCACCTGGTGCGTGAAGCTCATCGCTTCGGCGGCATCGAGTCCCAGGACCTCGCCGCGCGGTGCGGTCGGCCTCCGCCTGCAGCCGCTCCGCGGCCTGCGGGTGGCGGCTGACGCAGATACCAGGTCCAGGTCAGCGCGGCGGCGGTGGTTTCGTGGCCCGCGACGATCAGCGTCAGCACCTCGTCGATCAATTCCTTGTCGGTCATGGGTTCGTCGGTTTCGCGATCGCGCGTCAGCATGAGCATGCTCCAGGAAATCGAAATGCTCCTCGCGTTCGCGGCGCCGCCGCTGGATCAGCTCGCCGACCAGTCGCGCCAGCGAGCGAAATTGAAACGCGAATTTCAAATCGCGGTTCGATTGCTTGGCGACGACCTCGAAGGGATTGACGCCCATTTGCTGCTCGAGCCGCGTCAAGATCGCGTGCCGAAAATCGACTTGAGCACGATTTCCAGCGTCAATTCGCTGGTGTCGCTCGACAGATTGACCGCCTCGCCGCGCGCCGCCGGCGCCGCCCAGCGCTCGCGCGTATTTCTCGTTGACTTCGCTGATCAGGGTGCTGAATTGATCGATGACGCGCCGATGAAAGGAGGGCTGCATCATGCGCCGCTGCCGGCGCCAGAAATCGCCCTTCGCTGGTCATGATGCCGTTGCCGAGCAGGATCTTGACCCGATCCATGCCCTCGCCCTTGGTGTAATTGCGGTGATTCGACAGCAGCACCCGCTTGATGTCGTCGGGATGATTGATGACGTAGTTGTACACGCCGCGGCTGGGCGCGAAGACGCGATAGACATCGCCGAATCGGGCGAAATAGTCCTGCAGTCGCGCCAGCGATTCATCGCTGCCGCCGAGATCGAAGCCTTCGGTCGGCCCCGGCGGAATTGCTATGGTTTGCATGGCGGCATTGTAACTTAGGCGTTGCGCCGCACGGAGTGCTTCCCGACAATACGAGCCGTGCAAAAGAAACCAGAGACGGCGGGCCTTCGCAACACCATCTACGACCAACAAACCCGCTCGGGGCGGCGCCTGACGGCGGGGCGACTGCTGGCTGTACAAAATCGCGGCGCCGATTGCGTTGGCGCTGATGCGCATGGTCGTGGGCTGGTGCAAGGTGGTGCGCATCATCGGCGCCGAGCACATCGACCGCGGCGCTCGCGCGCGCGCCGTCGTTCATTCCGGTGTACTGGCATCAGCACCAATTGTTCTGCGTCAAATATCTGTTCGATCTGCGCGACGCCGGCGTGAAACTCGGGACTTTTGATCAGTCCGTCGGTCGACGGCGAGTTCGGCGCGCATGATCGTGCGCCGATCTGGGCGGCGAGGTCATTCGCGGCTCCTCCACGCACACCGGTGCGCGCGCATTGCGCGATTTCTATCAGGCGCTGGTGCACGAGGGCATCTCGCCCGTGATCGCGCCGGATGGTCCGCGCGGACCGCCTTGGAAGTTCAAACCCGGAGCGCTGCTGCTCGCGCAACTGTCGCAACGGCCCATCATTCCCTTGAGCTATTGCGCCTCGCGCGCCTGGAAGATCGGCTGGGACCGCTTCGTGATCCCGAAAATCGGCGCGCGCATCGTGATCGCGGTGGGCGAACCGGTCTATGTCGCCAAGGGCCTGGATGCCGCCGGCGCTGGAGCGGTTGCAAGCCGACATGGAACAGAGGCTTACAAGCTTGTTCGAAACCGCCAAGGCGGCGCTCCTCGCGGCCAGCATGACTCGATCGAAGCAATTGCGGCCAGAGTCTTTCGCTGAAGCCCTATTAATACAATCGCTTAGCTTGTATTCCTTATAACTTGTGCGAGAATCCAGTCGGTATGCTGTGGACTGCAGTCCAAGGAACTGTGTGACGCATTCGAGTTTCTCATCGGGATTGAGTGGCAAACTATTGATCTACAACCGTAACTCCATTCGTGGGACCAGTGAAGGCGCATGGCAATAGCTCCAAACGATCCCCGCCACCCTGACCTGACCGCCTCGGACATATTGTCCCCGCAGACGTGGCCGCGGCGCGGCGTCGACCCACCGTCGGCCTCGACGTGATCTGCACCAAGATCGCCGTCGACTTTCAAACGATGACGGCCGGCACCGCGCTCGACATCATCATCGTCAATCTGGAACTGCTGCGCGAGGCGACTCGCGTCGACACGGCCTTTCACATCTGCCTGGATGCCGAACTCGGAGCGATCGGCGAGGTCCAGGTTGCGCGCGGCATGCTGGCCACCGGCAATCCGGAACAGCTGCGCGGTCAGTCCCTGGATGCGCTGCCCTGGCTGCAATCGCGACTGGCGCCGCTGCGCGTGTCCGAGCTGCGCGATACCTGCGCCGCCGCGCGCCGATCAAGCCGACGATGCCGCGCTGTGGAGTCACCTCGGCATCGGCTCGGTGCTGATCATCGGCTATTTCATCAAGGGCCGGCCGCGGGCCTGCTCGGCATCGCCAATGCGCGTCCGCGCGACAATTGGGAAGTGCAGCTGCATCTGCTGATGAAGCTGGTGGGCAGCAGCCTCGCCACCGGACTCGAGCGCATCGAGATCCAGCGTCACTTGGGCGATCTGGAAGAGCGCAACGAACTCGCCCTGTACAGCGCGAACGACGGGCTGTGGGATTTCGACACGCTCAACAACCGCGTCTATCTGTCGCCGCGCTGGAAGGCGATGCTGGGCTACGACGAGAGCGATGTGGGCCAGGCGCCCGACTGGCGCACCCTGGTGCACTCGGACGACATGTCGCGCGTGCAGGCCGCCATTCGCGATCACGTTGCCGGCAAGACGCCGATTTTCGAGAGCCTGCATCGCATGCGCCATGCCACCGGCGAGTGGCGCTGGGTCATCAGCCGCGCCAAGGCCAAGGTCGACGACAAGGGCCGGCTGCTGCGCCTGGTCGGCGTCGAACTCGACATCACCGAGCGCAAGCTCTACGAGGAAGCGCTGTTTCGCGAGAAGGAAAGCGCGCAGATCACGCTGCAGAGCATCGGCGACGGCGTCATCACCACCGATGCCAAGGGCGTCATCGACTACGTGAATCCGGTGGCCGAGGCGCTCACCGGATGGCGGCTCGAGGACAGCCAGGGCCGCGCCATCGAGGAGATTTTCCGCGCCTTCCACGAGGAAACCTGCGAGCCGCTGGAAAATCCGCTGGCGGTGGCCATCCGCCGCACGCGCTCGATCAAATCGGTGCGCCCGATGCTGCTCATCCGCCGCGACGGCAACGAAATCTACGTCGAAAGCACCGCATCGCCGATTCGCGACGGCAGCGGCGCGGTCTCCGGCGGCGTGCTGGTGTTCCACGATGTCAGCGAGGCGCGCGAGCTCAACCGGCGCTTGAGCTATCACGCGAGCCACGACGTGCTGACCGGGCTCGTGAACCGGCGCGAATTCGAAAATCGCATGGAGCGGGCGCTGAAGAGCGCCAAGGCGCGCGAAACCTCCTACGCGCTGTGCGTCCTCGATCTGGATCAGTTCAAGATCGTCAACGACACCTGCGGCCACAGCGCCGGCGATGCGCTTGCTCGGCCAGGTGGGCGCGCTGCTGAAATCCAAGGTCCGCTGGCGCGACACGCTGGCGCGCCTGGGCGGCGATGAGTTCGGCATTCTGCTCGAAAGCTGCTCGCTGGATGAAGCCATGCGCACCGCCGAGGCGCTGCGCGAGGCGGTGCGCAACTTCAAGTTCACCTGGGAGGAGCGCACCTTCCGCCTGGGCGCGAGCATCGGCGTCGTGCCGATCTCCGCCGACAATGCCGACGTGGCCTCGGTGCTTGAGCGCCGCCGACAGCGCCTGCCAGGCCGCCAAGGAGGCCGGCCGCAATCGCGTGCACAGCTTCGAGGAAAACGACATCGATCTGATGCGCCGGCGCCGCGAAATGCAGTGGGCGGCGCGCATCAACAATGCGCTGGAAGAGGGCCGCTTCGAGCTGTTCCGGCAGACCATCATGCCGCTGCAGAAAACCGAAGCCGGCGCGCACTACGAACTGCTGCTGCGCATGCGCGATGAGACCGGCAAGATCGTCGCGCCGGACAACTTCATGACCGCCGCCGAGCGCTACGGCATCACGCCGAGCATCGATCGCTGGGTGATCGAAAACGCCTTCCGCTGGCTGGTATCCGAGGCCGACGAGCGCGAAAAGCTCACCATGTGCTCGATCAATCTGTCGGGCCAGAGCCTGGGCGACGACAAATTCCTGCCCTACGTCATCGATCAGTTCCACCGCAGCGGCCTGGATGCCACCAAGATCTGCTTCGAGATCACCGAGACCGCGGCGATCGCGAGCTTCTCGCAGGCGAATCGCTTCATTCAGGCGCTGAAGGAACTGGGCTGCAAGTTCGCGCTCGACGATTTCGGCACCGGGCTGTCATCGTTCGGCTACCTGAAGCATTTCCCGGTCGATTACCTGAAGATCGACGGCAGCTTCGTCAAGGAGATCCTGCACGATCCCATCGACCGCGAAATGGTGCGCTCGATCAACGAAATCGGCCACCTGACCGGCAAGCAGACCATCGCCGAATTCGCCGAGAATCAGGAAATCATCAACATGCTGCAAAGCCTGGGCGTCGACTACGCGCAGGGCTACGGCGTGTCGCAGCCGCAGCGTGTGCTGAAGGCCGCCAACAGCGTCTGAGCCTGGCAGCGTTGCAGCTTAGCTCAAGCCCGCCAGTCGAAGCGCATCGACAAATCGACGGCGCGCACGTGCTTGGTGATGCTGCCGACCGAAATGAAGTCCACGCCGGTCTCGGCGATTTCGCGAATCGTCGTCGGTGGTGATTCCGCCGGACGCCTCGAGTTTGAGCGGCCGTTTCGCGCCGCGCGTTCAGCGCCACCGCCTCGCGCATCGCCGGCAGCGAGAAGTTATCCAGCAGGGCGATATCGGCGCCGGCATCGATCGCCTGCTGCAATTGCGCCAGATCCTCCACCTCGACCTCGATCGGTACCGCGCCGCCGTGGCGCTTGGCTGCGGCAACCGCCAGCGCAATCGAGCCGGCCGCCGTGATGTGATTTTCCTTGATCAGAATGCCGTCGAACAATCCCATGCGATGATTGTGGCCGCCGCCGACCCGCACCGCGTACTTTTGCGCCGACCGCAATCCGGGAATGGTCTTGCGGGTATCGAGCAGCCGGCAGCTGCGTGCCGTCAAGCAGCGCCGCATAGGCGTGCGCGGCGGTTGCGGTGCCGCTCAGAGCAGCTGCAGAAAATTGAGCGCGCTGCGCTCGCCGGTCGAGCAGCGCGCGGGCCGGGCCGTCGACGGTGAACAGCCGCTGATTCGACGCGGATGGAGTCGCCCTCGGCGACCAGCCAATCGAAGCGCACCCGCGCATCGACCTGGCGGAAGGTCTGCCTCGACATAGGGGATGCCGCAGACGATGGCCGCTCTCGCGCGTGATGACGGTGGCGCGGCCGCTCTTCTCCGCGGGGATCAGCGCGGCGGTCAGATCGCCGCCGCCGATATCCTCGGCCAGCGCCGCGCCGACCTGCTGCGGCAAATCCGGAGGGATCGGCACCGATGACCCCTGATAGGGCCAGCGGTACTGATCCCGCCATTCAGAAGGGCAGTCCGTGCATCGGTCCGACCATGCACATCAGCATCGGGATGGACAGCAAGAAGTTGATGCGCGAGGCATACAGGGCCACTTTGCGCGCCTGGGCCTTCTGCTCGTCGGTGGCCGGCACGATCCCCAGGATTTTCTTCTGATTGGGCCAGATCAGGCCCCAAACATTGAACAGCATGATGGTGCCGAACCAGGCGCCGATGCCGATGATGAGGTTGGGGCGCGAAAACTGGGAGTCCGACAGAGCCCAAGGTAAACGCACTCAGAAGCGGCCGGGGGTCTGGGACAGCAGGTAGGCGCCCAGCAGCCAGGTGCCGAGGCGCCGACCAGCGAAACCACAACAGGGCCCGCGGCGCGATGTACTTGTTGACCCCGGCGCCGCCCGGACCGCCCTTGTCGGCCGCCGCCGCGGCCATGCCGGGGGTCTGCACCGCATTGAAGTAGTACAGCAGGCCGATCCAGAAAACGCCGAATATGATGTGCAGCCAGCGGGTCAGGGCCGCCAGAGTGATGGAGTTGAATGTGAGGCCGCCGTCCTACCAGGGCTGCGATCACGACGGCCAGCACGAATCCAATGATTAGAGGCCATTTGACGGTTGTTAACGGGTTCATGCGATTCCCCTCCTTAATATTAGTACGTCGGATCCCGCCACGGCGCGGATCGTGCGTTGCGGCAGCCTGGAAGAATAGGGGACTGACCCCAATAATTCAACGATGTCCGACATTCCAGCACCGCCTTAATCGCCCTGCGTCAAAAGCTGTACTTTGGACGCCGATGGGTACTGCCTGGGTTGTTATCGTACAATTGAGGCCTGCCTGCGGGTTGACTCACCTGAATACTGTGGAGATTGTCGACTATGGACGCGATTGAACGAATCAAGAGCCAGCTGTCGGCCGCCCCGGTGGTGCTGTACATGAAGGGCACGCCCGATTTTCCGCAATGCGGATTTTCGGCCCAGACGGTGGGTGCACTGCGCGCCTGCAAGGCGCAGTTTGCGCACGTCAATATATTTCGAAGATCCGGAAGTGCGCGAAGCGCTGAAGACCTACTCGAAGTGGCCGACGTTCCCGCAGCTGTACGTCAACGGCGAGCTGGTCGGCGGCTGCGACATCACGTTGGAGATGTACAAGAGCGGCGAACTGAAGCAGCTGCTGGCCGAGGCCGGCGCCGTCGCCGCCTAAGCGTCGGCCTCGAGGATCGGGGCCGTCGCTCGTAGGACGGGCTCGATCTCCAGCGGTCCCATCGGCGGCCAGCCGCCTGCGGCTGGCGTCGAACACGCCCTGAAACTGATTGCACACCATGCAAAAAAGATCGGCGGTGCGCTCGGCATCGTAGGCCGCGGAATGCGCAGAGGCGGTGTCCCACTCCAGGCCGGCCGCCAGAGTCGCCCGCATCAGCACCGTTTGACCGAAGGCGACGCCGCCGAGAGTGGCGGTATCGAAGCTCGAGAAGGGATGGAACGGATTGCGCTTGACCTGGGTGCGCGCCACCGCGGCATTCAAGAAATTCAAATCGAAAAAGGCATTGTGGCCCACCAGCACCGCGCGCGTGCAATCCGCGGCGCGGATGGCGGTTCGAACTTCGCGGAAGATGCGCTGCAGCGCATCCTCTTCCGGTGATGGCCGGCCGCAGCGGATGATGCGGATCGATGCCCGTTCACCGCCAGCGACGCGGGCTCCAGATTGGCGCCGGGAAACGGCATCACGTGGTAGCGATGAGTTTCGCCGCGCGCCAGGGTGCCGTCGCTGCGCATCTCGATGAGCACCGCCGCGATCTCCAGCAGCGCATCGGTCTGCGAGTTGAAGCCGCCGGTTTCGACATCGATCACCACCGGCAGAAAGCCGCGAAAGCGCGTGGCGAAAGTGATGGGCGCGATCGCTGGCATGCGATGATCCTGTCAGACGACCAGACGCCAGGCCACGATCTCGCCGGCGCGATACGGCACCAGCGTGCCGTCGCCGAAATCGTAGGCGACTGCGGCGCCACCCAGGGTTCCTTGATCAGGGTGATGGTGTCGCTGTGGCGCGGCAGCCCGTAGAAATCCGCGCCGAAATGGCTGGCAAAGGCCTGCAGCGGTCGAGCCGGCCGACCGATTCGAAGGCCTCGGCGTACAGCTCGATGCGCCGCATGTGCCGTGAACATGCCCGCGCAGCCGCAGGCACTCTCCTTGGCGGCGCGCTCGATGGGGTGCGCTGTCGGTGCCCAGAAAAAAGCGCGGATTGCCGCTGGTCGCGGCGTCGAGCAGCGCCTGCCGATCGCGTTCGCGCTTCAAAATCGGCAGGCAATAGTAGTGCGGCCTGATGCCGCCCGAGAAAAATGGCATTGCGATTGTGCAGGAGATGCTGCGGCGTGATGGTCGCGGCGACGCCGGCCCTGGCGCGCGGCGACGAACTCGACCGCACGCGCCGTGGTGATGTGCTCGAACACCACGCGGCAGCGCCGGGAAGCGCTCGAGCAACGGGCGCGAGCACCGTATCGATGAAGTGAGTCTCGCGATCGAACACATCGACGTCGGCCTGCGGCGATTCGCCGTGAACCAGCAAGCGCATGCCGATCTCCTCCATGCGCTGCGAGGACCGCGTACACGCGTTCTGATGTCGGTGACGCCGGCATCCGAGTGCGTGGTGGCGCCGGCGGGGTAGAGCTTGACGCCGTGGATGAAGCCGCTGGCCCGGGCGCGATCGATCTCATCGGCGGTCGTGGTGTTGGTCAGGTAGAGCGTCAGCAACGGCTCGAATCGGCTCCGGGCGGGCAGCGCCGCCAGGATACGCTGCCGATAGGCCTGGGCCAGCGCGGTGGTGGTGATCGCCGGCTTGCAGATTCGGCATCACGATGGCGCGGCCGAAGCGCTGCGGCGGTGAACCCGACCACCGCCTTGAGCGCGGCGCCGTCGCGCAGGTGCACGTGCCAGTCATCCGGCCGCTGGATGCGCAAGCGTGCTCATGCGCGCGCGGCCGATGCCGCGCGGCCAACCGCGGCGCAACAGATCGAGCGTGTAGCGCACGCCGAACCCGGTGATCTCGCTGGCGATGTGCGCAAGGCCGCCATGACGCGTGCCGGCCGCGAGGTCCAGGTGCAGCCAGGCAATGTTGCTTGGGCACGAATCGGCTCAGAAAGCGCGCCGCCAGGATGTGATCGCCCTTGCCATCGGCGGCGCACTGCAGGACGTCGGCGACGCTGCTCTCCAGATCCGTATCGAAATCGGCGTCCATGGGGAAGCACCAGACGCGCTCGCCGCTGCTGGCTGCCCGCGGACTCGATCAGCTCGCGCGCCTCGGGCCGATTGGTGAATGCGCCGCTGTAGCGCTCGGTGAGTGCGTAGACGCAGGCGCCGGTCAGCGTTGCGTAGTCGATGATGGCGCGCGGCTTCTTGGCCGCCGCCAGGCTCAGAGTGTCCGCCAGCACCATGCGGCCCTCGGCGTCGGTGTGAATCACCTGGATGGTCGTGCCGTTCGCGGCGCGCACCACATCCTGCGGCTTGTAGGCGAGCGGACCGATGCGGTTTTCGCGTGATCGCCAGCCAGCAGTCGACCGCCAGCGGCGAGCGCAGCGCGTGCAGCGCGTACAGGCTGCCGAGCGCCACCGCGCTGCCTTCCATGTCGGTGTGCATGTCCAGCATGCTCTTGTGCGTCTTTAAATTGTGCCGCCGGTATCGAAGCAGATGCCCTTGCCGACCAGGCTCGACAGCGGGTGCTGCGGCGCCGCGCGGACGATAGCGACAGATGCGCGATGCCGGCATCGCGTGTGCCATTGCCGCGCGCTACCGCGAGAAACGCGCCGGCGCCCAAGCGCTTGAGTTGCGTCTCGCCGTGGAACTTGAAAGCGCAGCTTCAGGCGCCGCGCGAATTGCTGCAGCAGCCGGCGATAGGCGCGCGCGTCGAGCGTGCTGGGCGGCAGCGCGGTCAGCCAGCGCGCGAGATTGTTGCCGGCGGCGGTCGCCAGCGTCAGATCGAGCTCGGGCAATTTTGCCGCGCCGCGCGAGGTCGATGCGCGCGCAGAGGCGCGCGCGTTTTCGGCTTGCTCTTGAACGTCGCGAAGCGAAACGCAGCCGCCTGCAGCGCCGCGATGGCGGCGATGCAGGCCGCATTCGGCGGCGTCGCGGCGCGCAGCCCTGCTGCCACACCAGCAGCGATTGCGGATCGCCATCCAGCGCGCTGCGCGCGAGTTTGCCGGCCGCCTGCAGGCGCTCGAAGGTGCTGGCCTCGCTCGGCAAGACACGCGACGACCAGCAGTGTCTGCGCCTGCGTGCCGACCCGCAGGTGGAAGCTGTCGCCGGCTTTGCGCACCTTGCGCTGCGAACAGCGCGCGCAGCACGGCGCCGTGCGGCAGCGCCTTGCCAGTCCGCCTCGGTTGGCGCGAGCGGCAGGAACAGCAGGGCGCTCGCATAGCGCGCCAGAGCTCGATGCGGCTGATGCGCGCGCCGATTTGGCGCACCGGTACGAGGAGTTGGTCGAAGGGCAAGCGAGTCGGCATAGCGTAAAACCGCAAGGTACGCGACTAATCCCTTGCTTGACCGTGAAAAACCAAACCCCGAAGATAGCCCGAGTAGACAACGCAGTGGCAGTTGGCGCAGCGGCGCTGTAACGTGCCTGCCATCTTAACAGGACACGTGGGTGTGTGCATTTCTATGACGCAACAATCGCCGTTCGAAGACATCGATCCAGTCGAAACCCAGGAGTGGCTCGAATCCATCGATTCGGTCATGCGTGCACAGGGACCGGAACGCGCGCATTTTTTGCTGGAAAAATTGGTGGACTTCACGCGCCGTTCCGGCGCGTACCTGCCGTTCAAACCGAACACCGCCTATCTCAACACCATCTCCAAGGCCCAGGAGCCGGATTATCCCGGCGACCGATCCCTGGAGCGGCGCAACGAGGCCTACATACGCTGGAACGCGCTCGCCATGGTGGTGCAGGCGAACCGCTCGAATTCCGAATACGGCGGCCACATCGCGACCTACGCGTCGGCGGCCACGCTGTACGAAGTCGGCTTCAATCATTTCTGGCGCGCGCGCAGCGCCGCGCATCCCGGCGACATGATTTTCATGCAGGGACATTCGAGTCCCGGCATCTATGCGCGCGCCTACCTCGAAGGCCGCTTGGACGAGAGCCAGCTGCAGCGCTTTCGCCAGGAAGTGCGCGGCGGCGGTCTGTCGTCCTATCCGCATCCCTGGCTGATGCCGGACTTCTGGCAATTTCCGACCGTGTCGATGGGCTTGGGTCCGATGACGGCGATTTTTCAAGCGCGATTCGTGCGCTATCTGGAGCATCGCGGCATCGTCCCGCCGTCCGACCGCAAGGTCTGGGCATTCTTGGGCGATGGCGAAATGGATGAGCCCGAGTCGATGGGCGCGCTCACCATGCCGGTGCGCGAGAAACTCGACAACCTCATCTTCGTGATCAATTGCAATCTGCAGCGCCTCGACGGACCGGTGCGCGGCAACGGCAAGATCATTCAGGAGCTCGAGGCGGCGTTTCTCGGCGCGGGCTGGAACGTCATCAAGGTGCTGTGGGGCTCGCGCTGGGATCCGCTGCTCGAGCGCGATCAAAAGGGTCTGCTTAAGCGCGTGATGGAAGAGTGCGTGGACGGCGAATACCAGAACTTCAAATCCAAGGGCGGCGCGTACACGCGCGAACATTTCTTCGGCAAGTACCCCGAACTCAAGGAGATGGTCGCCAACATGTCGGATGAGGAAATCTGGCACTTGAATCGCGGCGGTCATGATCCGCAGAAGGTGTACGCGGCCTATGCCTCGGCCGTTGCGCATGAGGGCGCGCCCACCGTGATTCTGGCGAAAACCGTCAAGGGCTTCGGCATGGGCAAGGCCGGCGAGGGCTTGAACTCCACGCACCAGCAGAAAAAGCTCAGCGACGAGGCACTCAAGGAAGTGCGCGATCGCTTCAATATTCAAATCACCGACGAAGAGATCGCCGGGCTGTCGTTCAGAAAACCGGCTGCCGACAGCGAAGAGATGCGCTACCTGCAGGAGCGCCGCGGCTCCCTTGGCGGCTATCTGCCCGCGCGCAGCTCCGCGGCCCCGCCGCTGGTCGTGCCGCCGCTCGAGGCGTTCAACGCGCTGCTCGAGGGCACGGGCGATCGCGAGATCTCGACCACCATGGCCCTGGTGCGCATGCTGACCTCGCTGGTCAAGGACAAGAACATCGGCAAGCACATCGTGCCCATCGTTCCCGACGAAGCGCGTACCTTCGGCATGGAGGGAATGTTCCGCCAGATCGGCATCTATTCGTCGGTGGGGCAGCTGTACACGCCGCAGGATGCCGACCAGCTCATGTTCTATCGCGAGGACAAACAGGGGCAGATTCTCGAGGAGGGCATCAACGAGGCGGGCAGCCTGTGTTCCTGGCTTGCCGCGGCGACCGCTTACTCGAATCACGGCGTGAGCATGGTGCCGTTCTACATCTATTACTCGATGTTCGGCTTCCAGCGCGTCGGGGACTTCATCTGGGCGGCGGGCGACAGTCAGGCGCGGGGCTTTCTGGTGGGCGGCACCGCCGGGCGCACCACGCTCGCCGGCGAGGGATTGCAGCATCAGGACGGGCACAGCCAGCTGGTGGCGACCACGGTACCGAACTGCGTGGCCTACGATCCGACCTACGCCTATGAACTGGCGGTCATCGTGCAGGACGGACTGCGCCGCATGTATCAAGATCAAGAAAACGTCTTCTACTACATCACCTGCATGAACGAGAACTACGCGCATCCGGCGATGCCGGCGGGCGTGGCGCAGGGCATTTTGAGCGGCATGTACCTGCTGCAGATCGGCGGCCGCGGCAAGGTGCGGGTGACGCTGTTCGGCTCGGGCACCATTTTGCGCGAAGTGCTGGCGGCCGCGGAGCTTCTGGAAAAGAACTACGGCGTGCCGGCCGATGTGTACTCGGTGACGAGCTTCAGTGAGCTGCGCAAGAATGCGCTCGCCGTCGAGCGCTGGAACATGCTGCATCCGAGCGAGGCACGCAAGCAGAACTACGTGCAGCAAGTGTTGGCGGATCGCGACGGGCCCCTTCATCGCAGCCACCGACTACATGAAGACCGTCGCGGATCAGATCCGGCAGTGGGTGCCCGGACCCTACACGGTGCTGGGCACCGACGGCTTTGGCCGCAGCGATTCGCGCGCCGAATTGCGGCGGTTCTTCGAGGTTGATCGGCACTACATCGTGGTTGCCGCGCTCAAGGCGCTGGCCGACGAGGGTAAGATCGACAAGCAAACGGTGAGCATGGCCATGCAGTCCTTCGGCATCGATCCAGAAAAACCCAATCCCTTGTCGGTCTAGGAACATGGCCACTCCCATCAAAGTCTTGGTTCCGGACATCGGCGGATTTGAGGACGTCGACGTGATCGACGTACTGGTCAAGGACGGCCAGCAGATCGAGAAAGAAACGCCGCTTGGTCACCCTGGAAACGGAAAAGGCGGCCATGGATGTGCCGGCGCCCGCCGCGGGCAAGATTGCGCAGGTCAAGCTCAAGACAGGCGACAAGGTATCGGAAGGGTCCTTGATCCTGATGCTCGAGCCGGCGGCTTCCGACGCAGCGCCGCCCACCCAGGCGAAGCCCGCGCCCACGCCGCCGGCTGCCACGCCTGCGCCGGCTGCTACGCCCGCGCCGGCTGCAGCGCCTGCGTCGGCTGCAGCGCCGGTATCAGCTGTCGAGCGGCCCGCTGCTGCGCAGGCTGCGGCGCCTGCGCTGGGCCCCGCGGCTTCGATCGACGAGGTGGCGTTTTCGAAAGCGCACGCCAGTCCGTCGGTGCGGAAATTCGCGCGCGAGCTGGGCGCGGATTTGGGCAAAATCAAGGGAACCGGCGTCAAGGACCGCATCACTCAGGATGACGTGAAGGCGCACGTCAAAGGGTTGCTGAGCGCAGCGGCCGCTGCCCCTGCGGCCGGGTCCGCGTTGCCGCGGGTGGCGGCGGTGGATTTCGCGAAGTTCGGGCCCGTCGAAGTCAAGCCGCTGTCGCGCATCCAGAAGATTTCCGGTGCGCAGACTGCAGGCGAGCTGGCTCAACCTGCCGCATGTGACGCAGCACGAGGACGCGGATATCACCGATCTGGAGGCCGCGCGCGGCGCCCTGAAGAACAAGGCGGCCCAGGAAGGGGTGCGGCTGACGCCGCTGGTGTTCATCATCAGGGCCTGCATTTTGGCGCTGCAGGAATTTCCGCGATTCAACGCCTCGCTGGATGCCGGCGGCGACAATCTGGTCTTCAAGAAGTATTTCAATATCGGTTTCGCAGCCGATACGCCGAACGGTCTGGTGGTGCCGGTCATTCCCAACGCCGACCGCCTGAGCATTTATGACACCGCCCGCATTTTGGCGGACATGTCGGAGAAAGCTCGATCCGGGAAGCTCAAAGCCGCCGAGATGCAGGGCGGGTCCTTCACGATCTCGAGTCTGGGCGGCATCGGCGGAACGTATTTCACGCCCATCATCAACGCGCCGGAAGTGGCCATTCTTGGGGTGTCGCGGTCCAGCCAGAAACCGGTCTACGAACGCGGTGGCTTTGTTCCCCGCCTGATGCTGCCGCTGTCGCTGTCCTATGACCATCGCGTGATCGATGGCGCCGAGGCCGCTCGCTTCGTCGTATTCCTCGCCAAGACGCTGGGTGACGTGAAGGCTGTGCTATGAGCACGGTCGAGGTCCGCGTTCCTGATCTTGGCGATGCCAAGGGTGTCGCAGTGCTCGAAGTGCTCGTCAAAAAGGGCACGAGCGTGGCCGTCGACGACCCATTGATTACGCTCGAATCGGAGAAGGCATCGATGGATGTGCCTTCGCCGGTCAGCGGTGTGATCGATTCGATCGCGGTAAAAAAAGGCGACGAGGTCGGCTCCGGCACCCTGATCGCGACGGTGAATCCTGCCGCGGCCGCGGCGCCGTCCGCGACGGCCGGCGCGCCCGCGAAACCAGCACCCGCGGCAAAAACGGCCACGCCCGCAGCGAAACCGGCAGCCACGCCCGAAGCGACACCGGCACCTGCGGCGAAGCCGGCTGCCTCGAAAGGCACGCGCCCCGCCGGAGGCGCTGCTTCGGCGGCCCCCGAGGGTGCTGTCGATCTGGTCGTGCTCGGCGCCGGTGTCGGCGGCTACACGGCGGCATTTCGCGCTGCGGATCTAGGTCTTAAAGTGACGCTGATCGAACGCTGGCCGGTGCTGGGCGGCGTGTGCTTGAACGTCGGCTGCATTCCGTCGAAGGCGCTGCTGCATGCGGCCAAGGTCATCGAAGATGCGGCCGACATGGCGGCCAACGGAATCGTATTCGCGCCTCCGCAAGATCGACCGCGATCGCCTGCGAATGTGGAAGAACCGCGTGGTCACGAGATTGACCAACGGGCTGTCGCTGCTGGCAAAGCAGCGCAAAGTGGAAGTGATTCAAGGCGAAGCAAGATTCGTCGGCCCCTTTTCCTTGGAAGTGAAGGGCGCCGAAGGCGTCCGCCGATTGGACTTCAAGCAATGCATCATCGCGGTCGGATCCGAGTCGGCCCGCCTGCCGGGGCTGCCGGACGATCCTCGGGTGATCGACTCGAGCGGTGCGCTGGAATTGCCGCTCGACTGCAAACGTCTGCTGGTGATCGGCGGCGGCATCATCGGCTTGGAAATGGCCTGCGTTTACGATGCGCTCGGCGTGCAGGTGACGGTGGTGGAGCTGAGCGACGGTCTCATGCCGGGCACCGATCGTGATCTGGTGCGCCCGTTGCAGAAGCGCATCGAAAAGCGCTACCAGAAAATTCTGCTGAATACCAAGGTCGCCAAGCTCGAAGCGCTGTCTCAGGGGCTTCGCGCCACATTTGCCGGACCCGATTCGCCCGAACCGCAGGTTTTCGACAGGGTGCTGATCTCGGTCGGGCGCACCGCCAATGGCAACGCAGTCAATGCCGCTGCGGCGGGTGTTGCGGTCAGCAATCGCGGCATCATCGAGGTCGACAAGCAGATGCGCACCAACGTGCCGCATATTTTTGCGATCGGCGACGTGGTGGGCGCGCCGATGCTGGCGCACAAGGCTTCGCACGAGGCCAAGGTCGCCGCCGAGGTGGCGGCCGGACACAAGTCCTCGTTCGATGCGCGCTGCATTCCCTCCGTGGCGTATACCGATCCTGAGATCGCCTGGGTGGGACTCACCGAGACCGAGGCGCAGGCGCGCGGCGTGCAGTACGGAAAAGGAATGTTTCCCTGGGCGGCAAGCGGGCGCGCGTTGGCGCTCAATCGCGACGAAGGATTCACCAAGATTCTGTTCGAGAAGGACACCAACCGCATCATCGGCGCGGGCATGGTGGGCACGAATGCCGGCGAGTTGGTGGCCGAGGTGGCGCTTGCGATCGAAATGGGCGCCGATGCCTCCGATATCGGCTTGACCATTCATGCCCACCCGACCTTGTCGGAAACGGTTATGTTGGCCGCGGAGGTCTTCGAAGGCACTGCGACCGATCTGTACAAACCCAAACGATAGAGTTACCGATGAGCCGCCACGGTATTGCTTCGATGTTTCTGTTCGCGGCAGCGTGCGGCATCGGCGTCTCGGCCCGGGCCGAAGACGGCTGCGTCGATTTTAAATGGGACGTGACTCAAGTGCGCGCGCTGTTTGCCGGCGCCGCGCAGTCGCTGTCGGCGGGAACGGATGTGACATCCGCGCCGGCCCTCCAGCCGAATCATCTATACGCGCTGAAATTGCTGCCGCAGGACCGCGTGAGTTTCATGACCAAGCCGGGCGCCAAGGGGACCTATGCGGGCTCTTATGCGGGTCTCGCGACATTTCAAGTGCCGGAGTCGGGTAGCTATCGCGTCGCCATCGACGCGCCGTTTTGGATCGATGTGGTGGCCAATGGTGCACTGCTGGCGCCCAAGGACTATCAAGGCCAGCACAGCTGCAGCGCGCCGCACAAAATCGTCGAGTTCGAATTGCCGGGAACTCGCCAGCTGGTT
The DNA here is from genome assembly GCA_963831765.1 of uncultured Gammaproteobacteria bacterium. Taxonomy (GTDB): domain Bacteria; phylum Pseudomonadota; class Gammaproteobacteria; order Steroidobacterales; family Steroidobacteraceae; genus Bog-1198. Next base: position 781,823 of record CAWHRH010000003.1, on the reverse strand, counting down.
TTGCAATTGAGCAACGCCGCGCAGGGCGACATCAGGCTGACAATCACGCCGGTGGCGTCGAGGAAATTCTGAGCCTGAAATTATGGCCGCTACGGTGCGTCGATACAGCTCTTGAGATAGGCCGTTTTTTCGGCGCCGACCAGCTTTTGAGCCTTGGCCTGAGCCAGGCAAGCGGTCCGTTTGGCGTGCTTTGCGGCCGCATCATCCGCCATTGCCGTGGCGGCCGGTGTGGCGGCAGGCGCGGCGGAGGATGCGGGGGTCTGTGAGGAGGTTGCTTGGATGGCAACGACGCTCAAGCAAAGACACAGAGCGCTCGCCCTGAATGCAACACGCATGGACTACCCTCGATCGACACAAAGGAACTCTGCCAGGATAGCGTCGTGCGCCAAGCGCACCGATGAAGCGCGCATGAAGCTTTCTTAACCTGCGAGTCGCAGGGGCTGCCTTAATCCTCAGGATCGATTCAGACGATTTCGCGCAAGCTCCAGGTATTGCTTTTCGTCCGGGGCGACGCCGCTGCGTTGTGCCAGCCACAGGGCTTCCGCGAGGGCCTCCATCAGGGCATGTTCCGCATCGTGCTCGGTACCAAGCCGAATCTGCAATTGACGGTGCAAATCGCGGATTCCCGGCGGCCGATCGATGGACAGCTGTTCGCGGACCGCGAGATGCAGCCCCATGTGCAAGAAAGGATTCTCCTCGCCGGCGGCGCTCGGTTCGAAGTCGACGGCTGCCTGCGCATCGGCGCAGATGCCCTGATACTCAGGGTGCGCGCCGACAACGTCGGTGATCAGCGCTTCGAGCGGTGTCAGGGGCAGATGAGCCACATGCTTGGCCCAGGCCTGCGTCATACGTGAGCCTGAGCTGCTCGCGAGAGTATGAGTCAAAGGCGCTCACGGCTTGGTCTTGTGCCGATATTCGCAAAGATCTGCAATACCGCAGACGGGGCAGGCAGGGTTTCGGGCTTTGCAGACATATCGCCCATGCAGTATCAGCCAGTGATGGGCGTCCTTCAAGAATTCCGCCGGCACGAATTTCAACAGCTTGTCCTCCACTTCGCGCACGGTCTTGCCCGGCGCCAACCCGGTGCGATTCGCAACGCGGAAAATGTGGGTATCCACCGCCATCGTCGCGTGGCCGAATGCCGTGTTCAAAATCACATTGGCGGTCTTTCGGCCGACACCCGGCAACTGTTCGAGGGCATCGCGCGTCTGCGGCACGGCGCCGCCGTGTTGTTCGAGCAGCATTCTGCAGGTCGCAATGATGTTCCTGGCCTTGGCATTGTATAGCCCGATCGATTTGATGTACCTGGAGAGTCCGCGGACGCCCAAAGCCAGAATCGCGGCCGGCGTGTTCGCTACTTGGAACAACTCTGCCGTGGCCTTGTTCACTGATCTTGTCGGTGGCTTGCGCGGAAAGGATGACGGCAACCAGCAGCTCGAAAGGGGATTCATATGCCAGTTCGGTGCGCGGCGTTGGATTGGCCCGGCGCAGCCGCTCGAAAATGGCCAGCCGCTTTTGCGGATTCACCCTTTGCGCTCTGAGCGTCGTGCGGCCAGTGCCTTTTTTGCGTCCAGTTGCCGCTGCCTTTCCGCGGCGTGATTTGCAATGCGCGAGCCGTGTGCCTGGAATCGCTCACGGTTGAGCTGCGGCTGGTTGGGGACCGGGTGCGCTGCGCTGCGCATCTCGATGCAATCGACGGGGCAGGGAGGCAGGCACAGCTCGCACCCGGTGCAGATATCCTCGAGCACCGTGTGCATATATTTCTGGGCACCGACAATGGCATCGACCGGGCAAGGCGACAAGCATCGGGCGCACCCAATGCAGCGCGATTCATCGATCCAAGCGACGCGCGGCGGCGCTTCGACGCCGTGGATCGGATTCAATGGCAGCACCGGGCGATTCAGCAACTTTGCCAACGCTTGGATCGTCGCCTCGCCGCCGGGCGGGCACTGATTGATTGGCGCGTCCCCGCTGGCGACGGCTGCCGCGTAGGGCCTGCAGCCCTCATAGCCGCAGCGAGTACATTGAGTTTGCGGCAATAAGGCATCAATGCGCGCCGCGATGTCGGGCGCCGTTTCGCCGCGCATGATCATTTGACGCGCATGCCGGGAGTCGCCCCCGAGTCCGGTGACAGCACGAAGATCTCTTTGCCTCCGGGTCCCGCGGCCAACATCATGCCTTCCGAGGTGCCAAAACGCATTTTGCGAGGCTCGAGATTCGCGACCACCACGATGAGCCGGCCGACCAAGGATGTATGATCGTAGGCGGCGCGAATCCCGGCAAAAATCTCGCGCTGCCCCAGGTCCCCGACATCGATGCGAAGCTTCAACAACTTGTCGGCGCCGGCAACCAGATCAGCCTCCAAGACCTTGGCGACCCGCATATCGACGCGCAAAAAATCGTCGATCGAAATCAGGTTGCCTTCGACGGAGGCGGCTGCCGCCAACGTCGCCACGTCCGAAGCGCCGGCGCTGGCCGGGGCTGGAGCTTGCGGCTCGCCGGCGGCACGGTTCGACCAGCTGCGCAACCACCTTGGGATCGAGACGTACGGCGAGCGGCTCATAGGGCTTGATGGTGGTGCCCAGCAGCGGAGCGGCGGCGCTCGACCAAGTCCAGCCCGGCTCTTGCAAAAAAGCGCGCGCCTTCGCGGCCATCTCGGGCAACACCGGCGCCAGGTAAATCATCAGCACCCGGAACAGATTCAGGGCCTGCGTGCACACCGCCTGCACCTCGGAGGCCTTATCGGGATTCTTGGCGAGCAGCCACGGCTTGTGCTGATCCACGTACTGATTGGCGCGATCGGCCAGCGCCATGATGTCGCGCACCGCTGCCGCCGTATCCCGTGTCTCGTAAGCTTTGGCGATGGCTTCGCCGGCGGCAACGAACGCAGCGTACAGCCCGGGATCGGCCAGGCGGCCCGCCAGTTTGCCGGCCGAGGATCTTGACGATGAAGCCGGCGCAGCGGCTGGCGATATTCACCAGCTTGCCGACAATTTCTGAATTGAGACGCGTGGTGAACTCGTCCAGATTCATGTCGATGTCGTCGATGCCGGATCCCAATTTCGCGGCGAAATAGTAGCGCAGGTACTCGGCCGGAAGATTTTCCAGGTAGCGACGGGCGGTGATGAAGGTACCGCGCGACTTGGACATCTTCTGACCATTGATGGTCAGGAATCCATGAGCATGCACGGCGGTCGGACGGCGCATGGCCGATGCCTGAAGCACCGCGGGCCAGAAGAGCGTGTGAAAATACAGAATGTCCTTGCCGATGAAGTGATGCAGTTCGGCGGTCGAATCGGCGGCCAGGAAATCGTCGAACTTAAGGCCGGTGCGTGCGCAGAGTTGCGTGAAGCTCGCAAGATATCCGATCGGCGCATCGAACCAGACGTAGAAGTACTTGCCGGGTGCGCCGGGAATCTCGAAGCCGAAGTAGGGCGCGTCGCGCGAGATGTCCCAGTCGCGCAAGCCTTGCGAGAACCATTCATCGAGCTTGCGAGCGACGCTCTCCTGCACCGCGCCGCTGCGCCACCCAGGCGTGCAGCGTTTCTCGAAGGCGCTGAGCGAAAAAAGTAGTGCTCGGACTCGCGCCACACCGGGGTGGTGCCGCTGACGACCGAGATCGGATTCTTGAGATCGCGCCGGGGTGTACGTCGAGCCGCAGTTCTCGCAGGAATCGCCGTACTGATCCGGCGTGGCGCAGACCGGACAGATGCCTTTGACGTAGCGATCCGGCAAAAACATCTTGGCGGTTTCGTCGTATGCCTGGCGCACGCTGCGCCGTATCGATGTAGCCGGCCTTCTGCGTGCGTCAGGTACATGCGATCGCACAGGACCTGGTTCTCCGGCGAGTGCGTCGAGCCGAAGTTATCCATGCCGATCAGCATGTCGCGCCAGATCGCGCTGATGTTCGATGTTGACCTGCGCGATCAGCTGCTCCGGGGTAATCCCCTCGGCTTGCGCCTTGAGCATGATGGGCGTGCCGTGCGTGTCGTCCGCGCAGACGTAGTAGCACTCATGGCCGCGAAGTTTCTGGAACCGCACCCAGATGTCGGTCTGCACGGCCTCCAGAATGTGACCCAGATGCAAGGGACCATTGGCATAAGGCAGCGCGCTGGTGACGAGAATTCGGCGTCGTTGAGTCATGCCAAATTATGCCACGCCGAACGCGGCCGGTGGCGGCGCGACGCGTCGTGCGCGGCGGGCGGCGGCTACGGAGCCTCCCGGAACTGCTTCGAATTTGGACTTTGTTGATGGCCTTCTTGAAGGCTTCTTTGCCGGTGATTTGCCGCGAATCGAGCAAGCGCCTGAATGGCCGTGTCCATGAGGCGCATGCCGGTGGCGGCGCCGCTTTGCATGGCGTTTTCCAACTGGTCCATCTTGCCCTGCCGGATCAGATTGGCCACCGCCGGGGTATTGATCAGGATCTCCAGGGCCGCGACGCGGCCCTTGCTTGTCGGCTTTCGGAATGAGCTGCTGCGAGACGACGCCGCGCAGGCTGGTCGAGAGCATGGTGCGCACATGCGGTTGCTTGTCCGCGGGAAATGCGTTCACCAATCGATCGACCGTGGCCGCGGCGCCGTTGGTGTGCAGCGTGGCCATGACCAGAATGCCCATCTCCGCGGCGGTGACCGCGATGCTCATGGTCTCCAGGTCGCGCAACTCGCCCACCAGAATGACGTCCGGGATCCTCGCGCAATGCCGACAGCAGGGCGGTGGAGAAGGTCGCGGCATGGACGCCGATCTCGCGCTGGCTGATCAGGCAGTTCTTGCGCAGGTGCACGAACTCGATCGGATCCTCGATGGTGAGAATGTGGCCTTTTTCGCGCGAATTGATGTCATCGATCATGGCGGCCAGCGTCGTGGACTTGCCGGACCCGGTTTTGCCCGTGACCAAGATCAGGCCGCTGTTGATCTTGCAGAGATCCATCACGGCCTGCCGGCAGCTTCAGCTCCTCGGCGGTCTTGCGCTTTCGAGGGAATCGCGCGAAATACCGCGCCCATGCCGTTCAGCTGCCGCATCACGTTGACGCGAAACCGCGCGACGTTCGGGATGGCGTAGGCGAAGTCCGTGCCGTCCTTGGCCTCGAAGCGCTCGACCGCCAGCTTCGGCATGATCTCGTACAGCGTCGTCTTCACCGTTTCCGCGGCCAGCGGTTCGGTCGCTCAAGCGCCTTGAGTTCGCCGTATTGGCGCACGCGCGCCGGATCGCCGGCCAGGAAGTGCAGGTCCGAGCCGTTGCGCTCGAGAACCTGGTGTCAAGTATTGGTCGATGGCCGGCACGCAATTCTCTAGGTGGTGGGCGCGGGTTCCGCGACGGGAGCGCCGGACATGTCGGTGACGAAGCGCTGGAACTGACGCTTGTCGGAGGCGTAGCTGAATACGCATGGTCCGGATCGACTTCCTTGGCGTTGATGGCCGCGAGCAATGCCTGATCCAGCAGCTGCATGCCATATTCCTTGCCCATTTGCAGCTGGCTGGGAATCTGGTGCGTCTGATCGGTCATGATGAGTTTGCCGATGGCCTTGGTCAGCACCATGATCTCGCACACGGCGCGCCGTGCGCGTTGGTCGGGAGTCTTGAGCAGCACCTGCGTGATGACCGCGATCAGGCTCGTTGGCAAGAAAGCTCTTGGTCTGCTCGCGCTCCTCGGTTGGGCAGCGCGTCGATGATGCGGTCGATGGTCTTGGTGGCGCTGGTGGTGTGCAGCGTGCCGAGCACCAGGTGCCCGGTTTCGGCGGCGGTCATCGCCATGGCAATGGTTTCCGCATCGCGCAACTCGCCGACCAGGATCACGTCCGGGTCTTCGCGCATGGCGGCGCGCACGCCTTCGGCAAAGGACGGCAGATGCGTGCCCAGTTCACGCTGAATGACCTGGCTGGTCTTGCTGCGGTGGACGAACTCGATGGGGTCTTCCAGGCTGATGATGTTGAGCGACCGGGTCGAATTCAGATAATCGATCATCGACGGCCAGCGTGGTGGTCTTGCCGGTGCCGGTGGAGCCGGTCACCAGAATCATGCCTTGGTGGTAGTCGCAGAGCTTGCGCACGATCGGCGGCAAGTTGAGCTGCTCCATGGTCGGCATCGGCGGTCGGAATGGCGCGAAAGGCGGCGCCGATGCCGGTTTCCTTGCGAAACACATTGACGCGGAAGCGGCCGCCCTCGGTCGAGACGTAGGAGAAGTCCAGGTCGTGGCCCTCGCGCAGCACCTTGAGCTGCGATTGGGTCAGCACCTCGGTGATATAGGCCTCGAGTTCCGCGTCGCCCAGATCGCGGAACTTGATGGGCATCAGATCCCCGTGCATGCGCAGCATCGGCGGCACGCCGACGGCGAGGTGCAAGTCCGAGCAGCCCTGGGCCACGCCCAACTTGAGGAACGCGTCGATTCTTGCCATAACGCATAAGGCTACCCGTAAGCGATTGGTTTTTCGAGTGTTTAGGGCCTGATTAGCCCATAAACGTGAGGTCCGTCAACCGCTACAGGAATTTTTCGAGCGACAGGCGCAGTTCGTCCATGCTTTGCGCCCGCTTGGCCTTGTCCAGCGACATGCATTTCATGACCAGGTTGTTCAATTCCACGGGCAGATTCTTTGTTGATTTCGATCGGCGGGCGCGCCTTGCCTTGCACGTGCTGGTACATGACGGACATGTGATCGCCGCGCGAATAGGGCGGCACGCCGCTGAACATCTCGTACAGGATGACGCCCAAACTGTAGATGTCGGCCCGCTCGTCGACCTTCTTGCCCAAAATCTGCTCCGGCGCCATGTACTTCGGCGAGCCGATGACATAGCCGGTCTTGGTCAACTGGGTGTCGCCCTGGCTCTGCGCCGCGGCCACGCCGAAGTCGACGATCTTGAGCAGCCAGTCGTTGTCGATCAGCACGTTGGCGGGCTTCAAGTCGCGATGCACGATGCCGGCCTGATGCGCCACCGCCATGCCGGTGGCGATGTCGATGCCGAATTTGACGGCGCGCTTGAGCGCCACGGGCTTCTCGTTGACGATCTCGCCGCCCAGGGTGTGCGACGGAAAGTATTCCATCGAGATCGCGTAGTTGCCGCGGATGTACAGGAAGTCGTAGATGCGGATGACGTTCTTGTGCGTGATCTTGCGGCTGTAGCGCAATTCATGCACGAAGCGCTTCATCATCTCTTCGTCCGACGACGACATTGGGATTCAAGAACTTCAGGATCAGCCGCTCTTCGACCACCGTGTCTTCCATGAGCAGCACCGTGCCGAAGGCGCCCTTGCCGATCTTCTCGATGAACTTGTAGCGGCCCTCGATGACATCTCCCGGTCTTCAAGGTGGCGATGTCGAGCTTGGCCGATGCCGCGGTGTCCTCGTTCTCCTTGACGACCTTCGCGAGTCTCCTGATTGTCGATGAGCAGCGTCTTGGCCGGTTCCTGCATCTTCTCGCGCGCGTTGATTGGCGGCGATCTGCTGCGTGGAGAAGCGGTTGTCCAGCTCCTGCATGGCGCGCGCGACCGCCTGGCTGATGGTTCCCTCGTCGTTGGTCGATACGGCCTGCAGCCGCACGCGGATGGTGTCGGCGCGCCGCTCGTCGGCGAGCTTGGCCAGCGCCGCGATGGCCTCGACTTTGATCTCGTTTTCCGGCCGCGACAGCATCGGCAGCAGATGCTCGAGGCTCTTCTGATCGCCGATCTTGCCGATGGCGCGGATCACGGTCGGCAGGGACTTGGCTTCGCCCTGCAGCATCTCGACGAAGCGCGGCAGGGCCTTGGTGCTGCCGATTTCCGCCAGCGCATCGACGGCGCGCTCGCTCACCCACCAATCCGTGTCCTTGGTGGCTTCGATCAGCTGCGCGACCGCGCGCTCGTCCTTGGTTTGGTTCAGGATTTCGATGGCCGCGCGGCGGATGTCCTGGTTCTCGTCCTTGATCAGCGCGAGCACGGCATCGACGACCTTCGGACCGCCGATCTTGCCGAGCGCGTCGGCGGCCCGGGTGCGCACCCACCAATCGCTGTCGGCAATCACTTCCAGCAGATACTTGACGGATTTCGAGGTGCCGACGACGTTCAAGCACCTCGACCGCCGCGCGCCGCGCGTATTCGTTTTCGTCCTTGAGCACTTCCACCAGGTACTTGACGGTCTCCGGATGATTGGCCTTGACCACGACGTCGACCGCCTTGTTCTGCACCTCGATTTCCGGATCGCGCAGCATTCCGCAGAGCAGCGGCATGTCGAAGGGACCGTCCATCTTCGGCAAGCGCCGACAGCGCGGCGGAGCGGATGAACTTGTTGCTGTCCTTGAGTTGCTTCTGCACCGCCTGCTGCACCTTGGGGATGATTGAAGCGTGCCAGCACGTTGATGATGTGCAGCCGTGCGACCGGGTCCTTGCCCTCGATTCTGGCGATCAAATCGTCGACCGACGATTCGTCGGCGATTTCGCCGATGATCTTGAACAGCCCGGTGCGTTTCGCTGGGTTCCTGGGCATAGGCGGAATTCAACAGTTCGCGCACCGTGAAGCGGCTTTTCTGCGCGGCGATCACGTCGAGCAGGGCCTGCTTGGGCATGCCCGGCTTGGTCAACGCATCGAGCAGCGCGCTTGCAGGGTAATTTCGGCTCGAGCGACAGCGCCCAGGCGATTCCGGACATGGCCCGCCCGTTGGCCTCGGCCATGGTCTTCAACAGGTGGGGCAGCGTTTTCGAGTCGATCAGCTTGGACAGCGCCTCGACGTAGGCGGTGGTTTCGCGTTTCTCGGAGGTCGACAAGGCGTCGACGATGGGATCGATGGCGTCGGAGCCCAGGGCGACCAGTTTTTCCAATGCCTTTTGCGCCAGCGGGCTGCCTGGATTGCCGCTGGATTTAACTTCGGCGATGAGCCGATCGGCACGGTAATTGGCGAATAAACTCATTCGGTGCCTAAGTTGCACATTCCCGGGGAGCCATCCATTCTCACCTTATGTCAGGCGCCTTCCGTGGTCGTAATTCTCAATTTCCGAATTATGCCATACGGCACGCTTTTAGCCTGCCTGCGGTACAATACGCGGCCTCTTATGAATCAACCTCCCGCCGCGGATAGCGCCATCCGCGAGAAACTGAGCACTTATACCGATCCCTACCTGGCCCAGACCTTGGGCGAGGCCAAGGCCGTGGTGTCGGTGGCAGCCGCGGCACGGGTCTGGTCAGCGTCGAACTGGTCTTGGGATTCCCCTGCGCCGACTATGCGGCCGAACTGCAGGCGGCGCTGCGAAACCACCTGCAAACCGCTGCTGGGCGACGCCGCGGCTTGCCCTCAATCTGCAGTCGCAGATCACCGCGCACGCCGTACAGCGGACCCTCAAACCGCTTGGCGAACGTGAAGAACGTGGTCGCCGTCGCCTCCGGCAAGGGCGGCGTCGGAAAGTCCACCACCGCCGCGAATCTGGCGCTGGCCTGGGCCCCGCAGGGCGCCAAGGTCGGCCTGCTGGATGCCGATATCTACGGTCCGAGCCAGCCGCTGATGATGGGCTTGACCGGCGCCAAGCCGGTCAGCACCGACGGCAAGCATCTGACCCCGCTGCGCGCCCATGGCGTCGAAGTCATGTCCATCGGCTTCATGATCGATCAGGAACAGCCCATGGCCTGGCGCGGTCCGATGGTGACCCAGGCGCTGACCCAGCTGCTGGGCGACACGAATTGGGGCGATCTGGACTATCTGGTCGTCGACATGCCGCCGGGTACCGGCGACATTCAGCTGACCCTGGCGCAACGCGTTCCGGTCAGCGGCGCCGTCATCGTGACCACGCCGCAGGACATCGCGCTGCTGGATGCGCGCAAGGGTCTCAAGATGTTCGAAAAGGTCGAAGTGCGCGTGCTCGGCGTGGTGGAGAACATGAGCATGCACGTGTGCAGCCAGTGCGGTCATGTCGAGCATGTCTTCGGCAGCGGCGGCGGCGCGCGCATGGCGGCGCAGTACGGCGTGCAACTGCTGGGCGAATTGCCGCTCGACATCCGCATTCGCGAGGATGCCGACGGCGGCGCGCCCGACGGTGGTGGCGGAGCCCGGCAGCGCGCGCGCCCGCGCCTATCTTTTGATGGCGCGGCGCACGGCCGCGCGCCTGGCCACCCTGAACAAGGACTACAGCCGCGCATTCCCCAAAATCACGATCGAAGCAACCTAATGAGCATCAAGAGCGATCGTTGGATCCGGCGCATGGCCGCGGAGCACGGCATGATCGAGCCGTTCTCAGCGCAACAGGTGCGCATGGCGGACGGTCACAAGATCGTCTCGTACGGCACCTCGAGCTACGGCTACGACGTGCGCTGCGCCGAAGACTTCAAGATCTTCACCAACATCAATTCCACCATCGTCGATCCGAAGAACTTCGACGAAAAATCGTTCGTCGATTTCAAGAGGACCGGTGTGCATCATTCCGCCGAATTCCTTTGCGCTCGCGAGCACGGTGGAGTACTTCCGCATTCCGCGCAGCGTTTTGACGGTTTGCTTGGGAAAGTGTGTCACCGGCGACACCCGGGTCGTCGACGCCGATACCGGCGCCTATGTGCCGATCACCGAGATGCGCTGGGGCAAATCGACGCTCGCGCTCGATTCCTGGGAGCTCAAAGCCGCCAAGGTGTCGGCGTTTGTTCCGCAGGGCAGAAAAGAGGTCTTCGAGCTGCGCACCCGAGCCGGTCTGCGCATTCGCGCAACGGCGAATCACCCCTTTCTCAAGTTGAAGGGATGGGTGCCGCTCGGCGACTTGCGTCCGGGCGATCGGATCGCGGCCGCTCGCGACATTCCGGTCTTCGGAAAGACGTCCATTCCTGATTGGGAAGCGAGTTTACTGGGATTGATGATCTCGGAAGGGCAGTGCGACACGCCCGGGCACAGTCCGACCTACACGACGGCCGACCCGGCCATGGTGCAATTGTTGGAAGTGCGCATGGCGGACTCCGGCTTGGGAGTGGTCACTTGCAAAGGGCGCTACGGCTATCGACTCGTCAATCGACAAGGCCGAAGAGGCGTGCCAGACCGAAACCGCACGCACATCTGGCTGCAAAAATACGAACTGAATGTCGGAGCGGGCGAAAAGTTCGTGCCGCAGTGCATATTCACCGCGCCTGAATGCTCGGTGCGATTGTTTCTTCAAGCGCTGTTCAGCGGCGACGGCAGCGTGTACAGCTCCAAAGCCGGGGTGTTTCTAGAGTACTACTCGAAATCCCGGCGGCTGATCGAGGATGTGCACCATCTATTGCTGCGATTCGGCGTGTTCTCGCTGATTCGCGAAAAAACAACCGCGATCGGAACGCGTGCTTGCAAAATCCAAATCACGGACAAGGATCAGATTCGACGCTTTGCTGAAAAGATCGGTTTCACGCCGGGCTCCCTGAAGCAACAGAGACTCGACGTTGAAGTGCTGCCGATGATTCGAGCGCAACCGCGATGCAAAAGCAATTTCGATACCTTGCCGACAGAAGCGTGGCCCATGATCGGCATGGCGGCTCGCGTCGGCGGCGTGACCTTGAGTTCGCATCGACATACAAACGCAACCCGAGCCAGTCGGTACCGTTCCATGCGGCAGCTCAAGTGGCGCTGGCAACCGGGGATCCGTATGTCAGTCCTCTCATCGACGGGCCGATGTGGGACGTGGTCGAAAGCATCGAGCCCGTTGGCGAAGAAGAGGTGTTTGACATCTCCGTGCCGACGCTGCACAACTTCGTGGCCAACGATCTCATTGTGCACAATTCAACGTATGCACGTTGTTTTCGCGGCGACACTCGCGTTGCGCTGGTCGACGGGACCGCGCCAACTCTCGAAGACATGGCGCGCCGACACGACTCCGGTGAACTGTTTTGGGGCTACAGCATCGGCGCAGAACGGCCGGCTGATCGTAAGCCTTTTGACACGCCGCGCTTTATTGGCCGGGACTCTCTGCTCGAAATTGAACTGGACAACGGCGAACGCATTCACGCAACTCCCGATCACCTCTTCATGCGCAGGGACGGGCAGATGCAGGCCGCCCATCTGCTTCGGCAGGCGATGCGCTGATGCCCTTGTACCGAGACTTAGTCCGAGGCTATGAGGAAGTGTATCAGCCGATCGACGGTTTCTTGTACGCCACCCATCGATTGGCAGACGAATGGAACCTGAGACACAATTTCTACCAGGATATTCCTGGGAGACACCGGCACCATTTGGACTTTGGTCGAAGCAATTTTAGAGGTACCCCGGCCTACCGCAATCACAAAGTGGCCGTGGTTCGCGAATTACCGGGTGATCACGATGTGTACTGTCTGACGGTTCCAGAAGCGGGCAACTTCGCCCTGGAAAGCGGCGTCTTCGTCCAGAATTGCGGCATAATCGTCAACGTAACGCCTTTGGAACCCGAGTGGGAAGGGCACGTGACGCTGGAATTCTCCAACACCACGCCGCTGCCCGCGAAGATCTACGCCAACGAAGGCGTGGCGCAAATGCTGTTCTTCGAATCCGATGAGGTCTGCGAAACCTCGTACCACGATCGCGGCGGCAAGTACCAAGGCCAGCGCGGCGTCACGTTGCCGAAGACCTAAGGCAGCCTCAAGGACGCGGCGCGGCCGGCGTCGCGCGATCGAAGCTCTTGATGCGCATCGCGAACTCCGATTTGCCGTCGCGGGTGCGCTCTGCCTGCACCGGTACGAATCCCAGTGACGGCGCGAACCACATGCGCAGAATGCGATTGTTGCCGGTGCGCTGACTGGTCGACGATGACGGTGTCGAGCTCGCCGATCGCGGTCTTGAGTTTGGCGGTGCCCTCCTGGGTGTAGTTGAATTCCTTCAGTTGATCCTTGTCGATGATCTGAAAGGTCTTCGGCATATTGCCGCTCTTGCAGATCGAGCATCACCTCGACCTGAATGGACATGACATCCTGGGTGCCATCCTTGAGCTTGATGTCGACCGGCTTTCTCTCCGATGTACCCGCTGGCGCGCTTGTTCTGCCAATCGAAATTCAGTTCCACGCGTCGTTGAGCCCTGCTTGCCGCGGTACTTTTCCGGTCGAGCATGCTCGTCGACTGACGCTCAGCCAGCTCGTCTGCACCAGATCGTCGCTGTAGGCCAGGCGGAAGATGCCGCGCGCCGTGATGGTCCAGGTGTAGACGATAGTGACCGGGCTCGCGCGCCTTGCTTGAGCTCGAAGTCGCTGGTGCCGACGCTGATGCCTTTCCAGTCCGCCTGAATAGTGCGCGGAGAATGGCGCGATGGGTCGAGTCGGCCGCTTGCGCGTCCGCGCGCCGACGCCGTGGCGGGCGAGCGACAACGCGGTCAATCCTCGGCTGAATTGCGATAATGGGTCTTCTCCGGCTCGATGGTCGGTTAATCTGCACCGGTTCGCTCAAAGGTTTGCCGTCCAGCCAGGCCTGTCCCGCCTCGCAGCGCAAGCGGCCCTCGCAAAACCAGTTGACGGCCAATGGGATAGATACGATGCTCCTGCTCGAGCACGCGCTCGCCAGACTCGGTCTTCCGTTTCGCCCGGTTCGACCGCAACGCGGGCCTGAATGATGCGCGGGCCGCCGTCGAGCTGCTCCGTGACGAAGTGCACCGTGGCGCCATGCTCGGCATCGTGCGCTTCGATGGCGCGCCGATGCGTGTGTAAGCCCGGGTACTTGGGCAGCAGCGAGGGATGAATGTTCAAAATTCTTCCGGCAAAGCGCTGCACGAATGGGGCCGAGAGGATGCGCATGAATCCGGCAAGCACGATCAGCGGCGGGGAATCGCTCCTCGATCGCCGCGGCCAGGCCCGGTCGTAGGCCTCGCGCGATCCATGGCCTTTCGCGCGGGCAGTGCACGCGCCGCGATGCCCGAGGCCGCCGTGCAGCGGCCAGTCCCGCGGCGTCGGCTTGGTCGGAAATCACCTCGGCGACCACATAGGCGCGCGGCGCGCGGCTGTGCTCGATGAGCGCGCGCATGTTGCTGCCGCGTCCCGAAATGAGGATGACGATCGGCTGGCGAGGCGCGCGGCTCAAGCGATGACGACGCCGCGCGTCCCCGCGCGCACTTCGCCGATGATGAGCGCCTCCTGACCGGCGTCGCGCAGAATGGCGATGGCACGGTCGGCATCGCCCGGCGGCAAGTTGAATGGTCATGCCGATGCCGCAATTGAACACGCGGTACATTTCCGCATCGGAAACCTTGCCCTCGTGCTGCAGCCAGTCGAACACCACGTTCGCGGCGCCAGGATTTGCGTTCCAGCACCACTTCCAATCCCTCGGGCAGCACGCGCGGAATATTGTCGACCAGTCCGCCGCCGGTGATGTGCGACAGCCCGTGCACCGGCACCTCGCGCATCAACGCAGCAGCGGCTTGACGTAGATGCGCGTCGGCGCCATGAGCCGATCGATGAGGCTGGCGCCCTGCAAATCCGCGTGTATGTCCGCGCCGGAGACTTGCAGTATTTTGCGGATCAAGGAAAAGCCGTTGGAATGAGGGCCGGAGGAGGGAAGTCCCAACACCACATCGCCGGCCCGCGTTTCGGAGCCATCGATGATGGCGTCTTTTTCCACGATCCCGACGCAGAATCCGGCGAGATCGTAGTCCGCGCCGTGATACATGCCCGGCATCTCGGCGGTTTCGCCGCCCACCAGTGCGCAGCCGGCCTGCACGCAGCCTTCGACGATGCCGGCGATGACGCGCTCGCCGACGTCGACGTCGAGCTTGCCGCTGGCAAAGTAGTCCAGAAAGAACAGCGGTTCCGCGCCCTGCACGACGACATCGTTGACGCACATGGCCACCAGATCGATGCCCACGCCGTCATGCCGGCGCAGTGTCGATGGCAAGGCGCAGTTTGGTGCCGACGCCATCGGTGCCCGACACCAGCACGGGCTTGCGATAGCGATCCAGCGGCACCTCGACCAGGGCGCCGAAACCGCCGATGCCGCCCAGCACCTCGGGGCGCATCGAGCGCTTGACCCGCGGCTTGATGCGCTCCACGAGTTCCTCGCCGGCGTCGATATCGACTCCGGCGTCGCGATAGGTTACGGGCGCTCGCTCAGTCATCTCATTATCCTTGTCAGGTGGGACGGGCCGACGCGGCCGGTCAGCTCAGCTGTGGTATTTTACACACACCATGACATCAGTACTTGGCACGCATTTCCATACCATTTGCTGCGTCCGGCACCGATTCTGTGCTTGTGCCTTGCGGCGCTGTGTCTTCGGGCGTTGGACAGGCGCTGACGCGCGCCGAGCTGTATCAAGCCACGGCGCCTGTCGCCGACCGCTCCGAAGCGGCGCAGTCCGCGGCCTTCCAAACCGCGATGAAGATCGTGCTGATTCGGGTCACCGGCCGGCGCGACGGCAGAGGAGGACCCGGCGCTGGCGCCGCTGGTCGTCAATGCTCGTCGCTACGTGCAGCAGTATCGCGCTGCGCCGGACAATCAGGTGTGGGTGGCCTTCGATGGGCCGGCCATCGAGCGATGGCTCACGCAGAACGGCCAGCCCTTGTGGGGTCGCGAGCGGCCGACCACCTTGGTCTTGCTGGCAGTCCCCAACTGGCTCAGTCCGGAGCGTTGATCACTGCCGAAGACACCTCCGAGCTGAAGACGGCGATCGATGCGGCGGCACTCGCGCGCGGCATGCCGCTGGTCTGGCCGAGCGCGGCGGAAGCGGCGAAGATTCCATCTGGACTTTGCCGCGGTCAATGCCGGTTCGCCCGCGACGATGGCCGAGGCAGGGCGGCATTTGGGCGCCGATGGCGTGCTGATCGGGCGCGCGAGCGGAGGCGGCGCGAACGCCAATGTCCGCTGGATTCATCTGTTTCAGGATCGCAGCAGCGAATTCTCCGGGCACCTTGGAGGGCGTGAATCGCGCCGCCGATCTGTATGCCGGAATGTTCGCCGCCAGCGGCAATCTCGTGCCGGTCGACATCGAGGTGACCGGTCGTCGACGATCTTCGCGATTACGCCAGCGTGCGAGACCTATCTCGAGTCGCTGACCTTCATCTCGCACGTCAGTGTGGAGTCGCTGTCCGGCGATACCGTCAGATTCCGCCTGGCGACGCGCGGCGGAGTCGGATTCCTTGCAGCGCGCACTGTCGCTGAACGGGCGTTTGCAGCCGGTCGCCGCCGGCGAGAATGGAATTCAGCGCTTCCAACTGCATCATTGAGCCCGTGGGTCCGGCTCTGCGCCACATCCCGAACGTGATCAGTGCGATCAGAATCTTGCTGGTCGTGCCGATCGCGATCGCGCTCGCGCACACGATCGGCTAGCGACTCAGCATCGCTGCTGTTCGCCGTGGCGGCCGTGTCGGACGCCGCCGACGGCTATCTCGCCAAGCGCTTCGGCTGGCAGAGCGAACTGGGCGGGGTACTCGGACCCGCTGGCGGACAAGCTGCTGCTGGTGACGCGGTTTCATCACCCTGGGCGTTCTGAATCTCGTGCCGCTGTGGCTGATGGTCGGCGGCGGTCGCGCGCGATGTGATCATCGTGCTCGGGCGCCGCGGCCTACCGCATTGTCATCGGCCGCCTTGACCGCGCACCCCTCGCTCGTCAGCAAGATTCAATACGCTGTGTCAGGCTGCCTTCATCTTGGCGGTCGTCGGCCGCGCGCAATTCTCGGTGCCGCCCGAGTGGGCGTGACGTGGCTCGGCGCACTGGTATTCGCGACGGTCGTGGTCAGCGGCATCGACTACGTGCTGGTCTACGGCAAGCGGGCGGCCGCTGCGGCATGAAGCAGCTCGCGCTCGGCGTGCGGTTGCGCGCCGGAGCGCGTGTTCGAGAGTTTTGCGCCGGGGCAGAACGGGGAGATCGTCACGGCGCTGCGCAAGCCGGATACGACGCCGCTGTGGCTCTGGGGAGCGAAGGGCTCGGGCAAGACTCATCTGCTGCAGGCGGTCTGTTCGCGCAGCCGGGGAAGCGGCCGCCTATTTTCCCTTGACCTCGCCGGCTTCGCGTGCCGCCCGGAGGCATTGGCGGGCTTCGAGCGCACTCGCGTGCTGTGCGTCGACGACGTCGACGCGGTGGCCGGCGATCAGGCCTGGGAGCGGGCCTTGTTCCGTCTGTTCAACGAAGCGGCGGAACTGGGGACTCGCCTGATTTTTGCCGCCGGCGTGCCGCCGCGCCAGGCCGAATGGCAGCTCGAGGACTGGCGTTCGCGTGCCGCCGCCTGCGTCGTCTACCAGCTGCGCGAGCTCGATGATCAGGGCCGCATCGAAGCGCTGCGGCTGCGTGCTGCGCAGCGCGGCTTGCAGCTGCCCGACGAGACTTCCGAGTACCTGCTGAAACGCATGCCGCGGGACCTGCCCTCGCTGTTCGAGATCCTCGACGAGCTCGACGAGGCATCGCTGGTGGCGCAGCGCCGGCTGACGATTCCCTTTATTCGCGACGCGCTCGAGAAGCACGCAAGAACAAAATCATAGTGCAGAACCAGGCGAACACCAGCAGCAGGCTGATCGCGGCCACCCAGCGTGCTGCGGGGTTCACCAACAGCTCGGTCACGGCGAAGGCGAGATAGGGGATGGCGAACAGCGTCGCCCAGGCATAGGTGTAGCGGCGGCCGCGCACCAGGCCGTTCAGCGGCGCCAGCAGCGGCAGCACGGCAAGAACGCAAATCGGCCAGGAATAGCCGACCAGCGATCCAGGCCAGCAGGCTCGCGGCGATCGCCAGCCACAGCCAAATGGTCAGCGAGCGCGCGACCGATTGAGTACTCAAGCGCGCATCGGCAAGTTGTGCCGGCGAGCGCAGCCACCCGCGTGCCCAACGCGCGCGCCAATGCCCCCTCATGCTCCGACAATTCCGCCCGTGGTCGCTAGTCCCGGCCACATGACTTGCGCCGTAGGGCGTGCCGCCGCCGCGCGTATCGGCGAGTCCCGCGTTCGCGTGAACGGCAGGCCCACCAAGTACATGCCGTGATGGAGCAGCGGCAGCATCATGGACAGCAACGTCGACTCCTGGCCGCCGTGCAGCGTCTGCGTGGAGGTGAAGACGGCGGCGGGTTTGCCCGCCAGGGCGCCGGACGATCCACAGCGCGCTGGTGCCGTCCAGGAAGAACTTCACCGGCGCCGCCATATTGCCGAATCGCGTGGGGCTGCCGAGGATCAGTCCGCAGCACTGCATCAGATCCTCGTGCGTGGCATAGGAGCGCCCCTGCTCCGGCACCGGCGGATCGAGTCGTTCCGTGGTGGCAGCGACCGGCGGCACGGTGCGCAGCCGCGCCTGCATGCCGGGGACCGCTTCGACGCCGCGGCAAATTTGTCGGGCCAGGGCGGCGGTGCTCCCTTGGCGCGAATAATACAAAACCAGTATCTCATTCATCGGTTGTCTTCCGTGGAATCACGCGGGATTCTGACGCGCGTGCTGCGTCGGCGCAACGGCATTGAGCATGCGCTCAGACGGTATATTGTATAACGGCGGCTTGTTTGACGGCTCTGGCGCTTATTGCTAGTGTCGCGAACCCTATGTTGCGGTTCATTGATTGTCCTGGGTTGTGTCGCCTGCTCGCTTGGCTGCGCAGCGGGCCGCCCGTGCAGGAAATGAGCGACGCGCGCCAGGCCATTGCCGCCGCCCGGCGGCGGGTGCGACCAACGGTACCTCGCCGGATTACGCCGCTGCGCAGGCCGCCATTGCGCGCGCGGAAACGCACTTGCAGGCGCAAGAGTACACGCGGGCCCGGCTGGCGGCGATGCAGGCCAAGCGCCATGCCGCCGCGGCCCTCGCCGATGCCCAGCAGTCCGGAGCACCGGCGGCCGCCGTACCTCACTGACGATGTACTATGGTCGAAGTCGTCCGCCGCTTTCGGTGTCTCGGCAAGGTGCAGGGCGTGTATTTCCGCCACAGCACTCGGCTCGAGGCCAAGCGCCTGAGGTTGCGCGGCTTGGCGCGCAATCTGCCGGACGGCTCCGTCGAAGTGCTGGCGCAAGGAGCGGCAGCCGCGGTCGGCTGCAATGCGGCCTGTGGCTGCACCGGGGACCGCGCGGAGCGCGTGTCGACGGCGGTACGCGAGATCACGCCAGCTGACGAGCGTGACGGCGCTGCGAATGCCGGCCGGATTTCGAAGTTCGCTAGATAGCGCCAGACCCGCTGCCAGCGCTGCATCACCAGCGCCGGGTAGGTATTGCGGCCGATGCTGCCGTTGTAGCGGGCCAGCGCGCGCGACCAATTGCGATGTCTCGACGCGCAGGTAGTAGCGCAGAATCTCGCAGCCCATGCGGATGTTGGGCGCGACCTTGACCAGCTGATTCTGCACGCCCAGTTCGCGCGGCCAAAACGGCATCACCTGCATGAGGCCCGACGGCGCCGGCCGGCGAAACCGCCCAGCGATCAAAGCGGCTCTCCACTTCCATCAACGCCAGCACCAGGTCCGGGGGGATTTGCAGCGTCGGGTCCCGTTTGGCCTCGCAGTACACGTGATCGAGGATCTCGACGCGCGCCTCGTGCGTCGGGCACGAACTGCGCGAGACGCGGCTCCATGGTCTTGTACCAGACCTACGGAATCGTATTTATCGGTGTAGCAATCGGTGTCTGCCGATGATCTTTTGCAGCAGATCCTTGAGCTCCGGATCGCGCTGCTGATCGCGCGCTGCGCCGCGCCCCGGCCAGGAGCAGCACGCCAGAGTCAGTGTGGCCAGGCAGGGGCCGCATGGGACATCCTCAGCGATTTAACTTATGCCGAATATAGCCTACCGGATCCGCGGCGGGAATTTCCGTCGATTCGGTCTCGCGCCGGTGACGATATTCGAGTTTTCCGGCGCTCAAGGTGCGCTCGCCGATCACGATGCGGTGCGGGATGCCCAACAGCTCGGAATCGGCGAATTTGACGCCCGGACGGGCGTCGCGATCGTCGAGCAACACATCGATGCCGGCGGCGTTGAAGTCCCGGTACAGCGCGTCGGCCGTCTCCTGCACGCGAGCGTGGATTTTTGATAATTGATCGGCACCAACACCACCTGGAACGGCGCGATCGCCTCCGGCCAGAGAATGCCGTTGGCATCGTGATTCTGTTCGATCGCCGCCGCGACCACCCGCGTCACGCCGATGCCGTAGCAGCCCATGAACATGGTCAGCGCCTTGCCCTGTTCGTCGAGCACGCTGGCATTCATGGCCTCGCTGTACAGCTGTCCCAAGCTGAAAAATATGGCCCACCTCGATGCCGCGGGCGATCTGCAGGGTGCCGCGCCCGGTTGGGCTCGGGATCGCCGGCCTGCGCATTGCGGATGTCCACCGACTGCGGTTCCGGCAGATCGCGTCCCCAGTTCACGCCGCGAAAGTGCATGTCCTTCTCATTGGCGCCGCAGACGAAATCCGCCAGCGTGCGCCGCGGCATGATCGACATAGATCGTGCCCTTGAAGCCCGATCGGACCGATGAAGCCGGGTTCGGTGCCGGTGGCCGTGCGCACGCGTTCAGCGCCCGCCATTCGCAGGGGATTGGCCACGCCCGGCAATTTCTGGGACTTCACCGCATTCAGTTCATGATCGCCGCGGATCACCAGCGCGACCACGTCGCCGTGCGCTGCCGTCCACCAGCAAGGTTTTGACGCACTGCGCAGCGGCTCACGCCGAGCTGCGCGCTCAACTCCGCAATGGTGCGCGCATTCGGCGTGGGGACCTTGCTCAGCGGCTGCGTGGGCGCGGCGCGCGGCGTCGCGGGCGGCGCACGCGTAGCGGCCATTTCCAGATTGGCCGCGTAGTCGTCGCCGTCGGAGAACGCGATCGCATCCTCGCCCGAATCCGCGAGGACGTGAAATTCCTGCGACGTGCTGCCGCCGATGCTGCCGCCATCGGCCTGCACCGCCCGAAACTTCAGTCCCATGTCTGCGTGAAAATGCGCGAGTACGCCTCGATACATGAGCCGATAGCCTTCGGCCAGGCTCGCCTCGTCGGTGTGAAAGGAATAGGCATCCTTCATCAGAAATTCGCGCGCGCGCATGACGCCGAAGCGCGGCCGGATCTCATCGCGGAATTTGGTTTGAATCTGATAGAAATTGACCGGCAGCTGCTTGTAGCTGCGCAGTTCGCGCCGCGCAATGTCGGTGATGACTTCCTCGTGCGTCGGCCCGTAGGCGAACTCGCGGTCATGACGATCCTTGAAGCGCAGCAGTTCCGGTCCGTACTTGCTCCAGCGGCCCGATTCCTTCCACAACTCGGCCGGTTGGACGGTCGGCATGCACAATTCCAGCGCGCCGGCGCGGTCCATCTCCTCGCGCACGATGTGCTCCACCTTTCTCAAGGTGCGCAGCCCGAGCGGCAGCCAAACGTACAAGCCGGCCGCCAGCCGGCGGATCATGCCGGCCCGCAGCATCAGCTGATGGCTGACCACCTCGGCGTCGGCGGGCACCTCTTTGAGGGTGGAAATGGGGTATTGGGATAAGCGCATAGCCGCATATCTTACATGAGCCCCCCTGGTATTATGGCGGCCAATGAGCGACGACGACGATCGCCAGCACGGCCGCGCGGAGTTTACTGGCTGCCGAACCTGCTCACCACCGGAGCAATGTTCGCCGGCTTCTATGCCATCGTGGCGGCCATCGACTTGCGATTCGAGTCACGCCGGCATCGCGGTGTTCGTCGCGATGTTCTTCGACAGGTTGGATGGACGCGTGGCGCGCTGGACCAACACCGCAAGCGCGTTCGGCAAGGAATACGACAGCCTCTCCGACATGGTGTCCTTCGGCGTGGCGCCCGGCCATCGTCACCTATCAATGGGGCGTGGCGCGCATTGCCGAGTACGGACCGCTGTGGCGTCGGATCGGCTGGCTGGTGTGTTTTTTCTACGCGCGCCGCCGCGGCGCTGCGTCTGGCGCGCTTCAATTCGCGATCGGCGACCCAGGACAAGCACTACTTCGAGGGCTTGCCGAGCCCGTCGGCGGCCGCCATCGTCGCGGCGCTGGTGTGGCTGGCCAGCGATCAAACCAATATCGGCCTGCCGGGACTGATACTGGCGTTCCTGGTCACTGCGTCCGCCGGCGCGCTCATGATCAGCCGCTTCGCATTCAACAGCTTCAAGCACGTCAATCCCGGCGCCAAGGTGCGCTTCACCTACATCGTGCTGGTGCCGCTCGCCTTCGTGTTCATTTTTCTGCACCTGCCCATCAGTTTGCTGGTGATGTTCGGGTTGTATGCCCTGTCGGCGCCCGACGGTGTGGCTGTATCGCAAACTGCGGCGGCGCAGCCGCTCCGCGCTGCAGACCCATGAATAGCGCGCTGCGCCAGGAATATCTTGCGGCCTTGGGGCTGAGCACCTGGACGGCTGCGCGGCAAAGCGTTGCCGCCAGCCGGCGCCGGACGCCGCCGGCTGCGGTGCGCCAGTGGCCGGCACAGTGCAGCGAGCGCGCGCGAGGCCGGAGTGGATTGGCCCGAATTGCGCGCGCGCGTAGCCGCCTGCACCCGCTGCTCGTTGAGCGCCACCCGCACGCAGACCGTCTTCGGTGTCGGCAACCTGCAGGCGGAATGGCTCATCGTCGGCGAAGCGCCCGGCGCCGAGGAGGATCGCCAGGGCGAGCCCTTTGTAGGCCGCGCCGGCCAGCTGCTCAATTCCATGCTGCGCGCCATCGGACTGGCGCGCGAGCAGGTGTACATCGCCAACGTGCTCAAATGCCGGCCTCCCGGCAATCGCGATCCCCTGTCCAATCGAAGCCGCGGAGTGCCTGCCGTATCTGGAGCAGCAGATCGCGCTGCTGAAGCCGAAGATCATGCTGGCCGTGGGACGCATCGCGGCGCAGAACTTGCTGCGTACCGACAAGACATTGGGCAGTTTGCGCCAGCAGGTGCACCGCTTCGGCGTCTCCCAGGTGCCGCTGATCGTGACCTATCATCCGGCCTACCTGCTGCGCACGCCGACCGACAAGCGCAAGGCCTGGGAGGATTTGAAATTCGCGCGCGAGGTGTGCGCGCGTGTCTAGCGTCAAGCTCGAAGACGAATTCGCCGACAGTCGATATCCGGCCCATGCACGAACTCGACATCCCCGTGGTGGCGGCCATCGAGAGGTCGGCCTATCAATTCCCCTGGAGCGAGGGAATTTTCCGCGATTGCTTGCGCGTCGGCTACGTCTGCCGGGTGGTCGATGTCGCCGGCGATCTGGGAGGCTACGGAATCATGTCGGTCGGCGCCGGCGAAGCGCATATCTTGAACGTCTGCATTCGCGACGAATATCGCTCGCGAGGCTTTGCGCGCAAGGTCCTGTTGTACCTGCTCGAGCGCGCGCGCGCCGCCGGCATGCACGAAGCCTTTCTCGAGGTCAGACCGTCCAACGTCGCGGCAGCCCGCCTCTATCATTCCCTGGGCTTCGAACAAGTGGGTGTGCGCCGCGGATACTATCAAGCCACCGTTGGCCGCGAAGATGCCGCGGTGCTTCGCCGAGTCCTCGGTTCCGACATCAAATAGTTGAGGAATAAAACCTGTTGAATTGCAGTCCCTATCGGTACAGCCAATCAATATTTGATGGGCAGCAACCAAGGAGACTTGCGATGAAAGGACAGAGCAACGTTGGAATTTTGGGCGGCATCACGGCGGCGTTTGTCGCGTTCGGATCCTCGGCGGCAACAGCCGCGCAGGCGCAACCCATCAACGATACGGCCGTGATTCAGGCAGCTTTACTCGAGAGCCCGCCACAATGCGGTGACATTCGCGGCCGAGCGGTTATCGTGCAGCTCGAGGATGGTGCGACCTACCTGGTGAGGAGCCAACACCGGACCGTCATGCAGCGGCCCGCTGCTGTGGACAGCTGGGAGGCGAATCACTTGAATGCGGGCAACTGATTCGGACCTTACCGGCAATGGACTCGCGTGACGCGTTGAGTGTGCGCTCGCCTCATCTGCGAGTCCGTCTCCGCATCTGCCCCGTCTAAAGTGCGGCCCGCGACTCGATCGGCCTGCCGTTGTCTTCGCCGATGACCACTTCCACCCGCCGATTTAACTGCCGGCCTCCGGAATCGCTGTTGCTCGCCACCGGGTATGCCTTGCCATATCCCTGCGCGCCGATTCTTGAGGGTTCGACGCCTCGCGCGATTAGCGCTTCTCTGACCGCATTCGCACGACGTTGTGACAGCTCTTCGTTATACGAGTCGCTGCCGACGCTATCGGTGAATCCGTCGACTTGCACTCGGCGCCCGGGGTGTTCGCTGAGGAACTGCACCAGTCGGTCCAGGTTACGGCTCGCCCCGGGTTTCAATTCAGCTCTGCCGGTATCGAAGAGAACATCGCCCAGCGTTAAGACTATGCCACGCGGTGTGGGGGTGGCCTTGAGCTCATCAAGTTCGGCTTGCACACGGGCGGCTTCCTGCTTGGAATTAGCGGCTTCGAGCTTTGCCTGGTCGGCTTCACGGGTGCGCGCCGCGAGGATAATTTGTTCGCGCTCGACCTGACCCGCGGCCACTCGCGCTTCATCCGCCTTGGTGGCTGCGCGAGCCTGAGCCAACCGCGCATTCTGCGCGGCGAGATACGCGGATTGATTGACTTCCGCGTCTTGATGATGGAGCGCGGCGTTTTCGGCGTTACTCAAATCCTTTCTTGCCACGTCCAAGTCCAGCGCGGCATATTGGTTGACGTGCGGATCCGCCTCAGCCGTCTGAACCGCAATTCGCGCGCTCTCGAGCGCAGCGTTCGGTTGCGGCATTGATGCGCAGGCTGCGAGCGCCAGCACGCCCATTCCCGCCAGTAATTTTGTTTTCATGGTCAACATCCTCATTGCGTGGGTGGCGCGCTGCGCTGAGCTTCTTGTCGCAGCGCGGACATGCTAGCGTCAAATTCTGTGGCTGCTTTGTGCGCACGATTCTGCTGCGCCGTGGCTTCAGCGAGCTGCGCATCCACGTTCGCCTTTTCGGCCCACCGCTTTGCGGCCAATGCGTCACGATCGGCGGCCGCCTTTTCGGCGCTCGCCAGCTCCTGACGTGCCGTCGATATTTCCACCGGCGCGAGTTCGGGCGCTCCGCTCTCTTCAGCGCGCTGCACAGATGATTTGGCCACAGCAATTTGTTCATTTGGGACTGGCGTGGTGGCGCACGCGGCCACGCTCGACGCGATCACCAAGCAAATGCCGGTGCTTTTGACTAGTTCTGGTAGTCCCAATAGTCCGATTCGCATCTTTGTATTCCTCATAGAAAGCCGCCCACCCACAGCGCGGACACGAGCTTGACAAAAAAAGTAGCACCAGTATCACGGCCGAACACTCGAGACCTCGTCCGACAATTGTGTCGGTCGCTGTAGGCCGCTGCCGAGGCCAAACGTCGATGCTCTCGCCGCACCACGCCAGGCGGCTCGGACTTCAATTCGGGTGCCAGCAATTGGGGAGCTAGGAGGCACGCCTACGCGCGCTGCCCGCCTTGCGCGCGCTTTTTGGCGCGCTCCGACCCGATTTGCCCAAGCTTGCCTTGAGCGCCGCCATGAGATCGATTACCTGTGCCCTGGGCCGCTCCGCGCGCGTCCATCGCTGTCGGATTCTTCCCACTGCAAGCCAAGAGATGTCGCAATTTACGGCGACCACTCCGCGCTTCAACATCGGTCGCCCAGCAATCAGAGCTTCTTGAACCGCGACAAGCTCTGGATAAGGCTGGTGCCAAAACAGAGGTGGTATCGCTCGAGAACGGTGAAATCAGAGGCTGGAATCACAAGGAGTGGGGTGAAAAGGTCGCTGTCGATAAGACCATCGATTCCACCGATGCAAAGAACTACGATGCGCTACTGTTGCCCGGCGGCGTAATGAATCCGGACAATCTTCGAATGAACGCAAAGGCCGTGGCATTCGTGAGAGCGTTCTTCGAAGCCAAAAAGCCGGTAGGCGCGACATGTCACGGACCCTGGATGCTCGTCGAGGCCGGGGCCGCCACGGGTCGCACCCTCACGTCTTGGCCTTCTCTCAAAACCGACATTCGAAATGCGGGCGGCCGCTGGGTCGACCAAGAGGCCGTGGTGGACGGTAATCTCGTGACGAGTCGCAATCCAAAGGATATTCCCGCCTTTAATCGTGAGATCGCCAAGCTGTTCGCGGCCGCGCACTCGTCCGCGGCATAATGCGACTCTTTTAAGCCCGCCTACGGAAAAGTTGCCGTGCCCATGGCACGGATCTCGCCGCGCCATGGGCCGGGTGGCAATTTCAATCAGCCGCCGATTTGAATCCGTCGGGGCATCGCTTTCGCCTGCTTCGGAATCGTGACGGTCAGCACACCGTTCTTTCCGGTTGCATTGACCTTTTCTCCGTCCACCGTATCGGGCAAAACGAAGCGCCGATGAAAAGATCCATGGCCTCGCTCGATACGACGACCCTGCAAGTCTTCTCCGTTCTTCGTTACGGCCTGTTCGCGTCGCTCACCGGACAGAGTGAGTACTCCTCCGTCGAGCGTCAATTCCACGTCGGCTGGATCGATCCCGGGCAGGTCAACATACAGTTCGAAGCGATTCGCGTACTCATGGATATCCACCGCCGGAACCCAAGCGGCCGTCGCAGAACTGCTGTCATTCTCGCGCGTATTGCCGAATAGACGATTGATTTCCTCCTGCAGGCGCGGCATCACGCCCCAGGGATCTTGTCGCATCACAGTACTCATGGCACCACTCCTTATGGGTTTATTAACCGTTGTTTCAAACCGTTGAGATGCCCGTGTGGGCATTCGCGGCAGAAACTAAGGGCGACGATAAAAAAATCAAGTACTGGAGAGGAAACTCAAAAATATCAATTAAATCAATTGCCTACGAGGCGGAGCTGAATCCGCGACTCCTGATCCCAGCGCCACAGCGTGGCTCGGCTATAATGCTCCAAGGGTTTAGGCCGAGCCGTTCAGGCCGGTAGCACCGTGTGTGCCATCCCAGTTGCCTGGAGAGAATTGTGTTTTGTGTACATAAATGTGTACACGCGTGGGGAAATGGCCGGTGAATGAATCTGAAATTGTCAATGAAATCAAGCGTCGAAGAACTTTTGCCATCATCTCGCACCCCGACGCAGGCAAAACCACGCTGACTGAAAAACTGCTGCTGTTCGGCGGCGCCATCCAGATGGCAGGTACGGTCAAGGGCCGCAAGGCGACGCGTCACGCGACCTCCGATTGGATGCGCCTGGAGCAGCAGCGCGGCATCTCCGTGACCTCCTCGGTGATGCAGTTCCCTTTCGACAATTGCATCGTCAATCTGCTGGACACGCCGGGGCACGAGGATTTCTCCGAGGACACGTATCGCACATTGACTGCGGTGGATTCAGCATTGATGGTCATCGACTGCGCCAAGGGTGTCGAGGAGCGCACCATCAAGCTCATGGACGTATGCCGGCTGCGCGACACGCCCATCATGACCTTCGTCAACAAACTGGATCGCGACGGCCGGGCGCCGATCGAACTGCTGGACGAGATCGAGAGCGTATTGAAGATTCAATGCGCGCCGATCACCTGGCCGATCGGCATGGGGCGCGATCTGCTCGGCGTCTATCATCTGATCGAGGACACGATCTACGTGTACGTTCCGGTGGAGAAAGGGCGCGTCGGCACGCACGAGACCATTGTGGGCATCGCGAGCGATGCGGCGCGCGAGTTCCTGGGCGACAGATACCGGCACTTCGTCGACGAGGTGGAGCTGGTGCGCGGCGCAAGTCCGCAATTCGATCTGCAGCGCTACCTCGCCGCGAAACAGACGCCGGTCTTCTTCGGCTCCGCCGTCAACAATTTCGGCGTCCGGGAACTGCTGTCATCGTTCGTCGCGCACTCGCCGGCGCCGCTGCCGCGCCCGACCCTGCAGCGCCTCGTCAATGCCGATGAGCCCAAACTCACGGGATTCGTATTCAAGATCCAGGCCAATATGGATCCCGGGCACCGCGACCGGATCGCGTTCATGCGCCTGTGCTCCGGCCGCTATGCGCGCGGCATGCGCCTGCATCACGTGCGGCTCGACAAGGATGTCCGCATCGCCGACGCACTGACATTTCTGGCCGCCGACCGCAGCCAGGCCGAGGAGGCCTACGCCGGCGACATCATCGGCCTGCACAATCACGGCACCATCAATATCGGCGACACCTTCAGCGAAGGCGAAAACCTGACCTTCACGGGCGTGCCGAATTTTGCGCCGGAGATATTTCGCCGCGCGGTGCTCAAGGACCCGCTGCGCATGAAGGCGCTGCAGAAGGGGCTGTCGCAGCTATGCGAGGAGGGCGCCACGCAGCTCTTCAAGCCGTTGCGCAACAACGATCTGATTCTCGGCGCCATCGGTCAGCTGCAGTTCGAGGTCGTGGCATTTCGGCTGCAGGATGAATACAGCGTGCAATGCGTCTTCGAACCCATCAACGTGGCGGTGGCGCGCTGGGTGAGCCTCGAGACGAGAAGCGGCTGGCGGAATTTCGCGCCAAGGCCTACGACAATCTGGCGATCGATCACGCCGGCGAACTGGTGTATCTCGCGCCGACCCGGGTCAATCTCGGATTGACCGAGGAGCGCTGGCCGGAAATACAGTTTCCTGAAGACGCGCGAGAATCTCGCCGCCTGAGCTTGTCTGGCGCTTGAGTCTATTCAGCCAGAGGGCGAGGCCGGAATGCGCGCACCGCCGCCTCGAACTGACCGAGCGTGACGCCGCTCGACGGCGCGGCATAGCGCAGGTACGAATACTGCCGGCACAGCGCCGTGACTGAAGCGGCCAGATCGGGGCGCCGCCGCGCCACTCGTTGCGCGTAGGCTTCCGCGCCTTCGTGCGGCAGCCGCGGCAAGCCCGCGGCGGCGAGCTTGGCGCACAGCCGAGCGTAGGCGCGCGCCGCCAGATCCTTCGACTGCGGTGCCAGTTCGCGGCGCACCTGCCAGGTGAGCCAGCACAACACCAGCGTCATGGCGGCCGCCAACAGCAGCACCAGCTTCTGGCCGTCCGGCTCGGGAATCCGCAGCAATCTCGAGCAGTCTGCGCTGCGAGTCCTGATCGAAATCCAGGATGCGCTCGCGCCAGATCTCGCGCAGCGCATCGAGCCGCAGCCGCGCGTCGGCGAACCAGTGTGGACCTCGCTGCCAGCGGCTCGCCAGCGCTTCGTCGGCGTTCACGACATTCGCTCAAGCCGCCTTCGACCCGCGCTGGGGCGATCGCCGAGGTGGGATCGATGCGCACCCACCCACGGCCTTCGATCCAGACCTCGTTCCAGGCGTGGGCATCGCTTTGCCGCAAGATCCAATAATCGCCGTAGCGGATTGAGCGTGCCGCCTTGATAGCCGGTGACGACGCGCGTCGGGATGCCGGCGGCGCGCATCAGGACGGCAAATGCCGACGCATAGTGCTCGCAGAAACCGCGCTTGCGTATCGAACAGAAACTCGTCCACGGAATCGTCGCCGAGCTTCGGCGGACGTCAGCGTGTAGAAAAAAGGCTGCTGCGTGAACATGTCGAGCACCGCGTGCACATAGCTCCAGGTCGTCCGGATGAGCGACGCGCATTTCTGCGCCAGCTGCAGCGTGCGCGGATTGCGATCGGCTAGGCAGGCGCGTGTCGCGTCTGCGCGCATCCGGCGCTCAGCGGCTCGCTCGCCTGCACCCGGGTATACGAGGTGCCCGCCACATCGATGGGCCGCGACAGCCGGATCGATGCTGCATCAAGGTGTAATCGCTGGTGAGGCCGGCGTGCGCGGCAGTTCCATTGCGAGGGCCAATCGAGCGTGAATAGCCAACGATGCTGATGCGGTTCCATCCTCACCGTGTACTGGTATGCCGGTCCTTCGCGGCCGCAGCGGACGCAGGGGCCAGGTCGGAATGCAAGCCCCGGGTCCAGTGTGCGGCCGTCGAAAGCAGTGCAGCACGGGGCCGCGCCAGTAGCGCTCCTGCGGCGGCGGCGCCGCCGAGGCGAAGCGCACGCGGAACGCCACTTCATCCGAAAGCGCGAGCTGGTCGATATCCCCGGGACTCATGGTGTCGCTCAATCCGGATTCGGCAACCCTGCGAATCGTTCGGAATTTGCCACAGAGGCGCGGCAAAGCGCGGAAACAGCAGCCAGAAAACCAGCGTCAAGGGCAGCGCTTGAGCCAGGATGCGTCCGCCGTAACGCAGACTGCTGCGCCAATCCGGAAGGGGCGCCGCTGTTGTGAGACGCAGCAAGGTCGCTGTGGTGAGCCAGCAGACGCCGATCAGGTAGGCGAGCAACCAGAAGGAATGGCCTTCCAGAAGACGCCGACAGGCTCAGGAAATAAATGATCAGCGTGATGATGTAGATGTCGCGCTTGGTCTGGGTTTCCAGCAGTTTCAGACCCGCCATCACCGCCAGCAGTGCGGTGCCGGCGAGCAGACCGTTGAAGGTGTGAAAGCGCAAGAAACAGCAGCGCGATGGCAAGCGCGGCGAGGGTCACCAATACGCTGCGCGGCGGCGTGGCACGACTGCTGCGCGCCATCCCGAGACGGATCAGTCCACAGCCCGACCACCAGCGCCGGAACCCACAGCGGCAGCGAGGTCAGCTGTGCCGCCAACGCCAGCGCCAGGCACACCGAGATTCCCAGTAATTGCTGCGGCGACACGCGTTCCGTGTTCATTCAAGTCTCGGCGAGCCCGAACGCTGCGAGTGCCCGCAGGCAGGCAAATCGATGCGCCGCGCCGCCGGAAGGCGCGATCTCCTTGCCCGGAATTCGCAGGCCATACGGCCGCTGTGCGGCATCGCTTTCCAATACCCACAGGCAGAGTTGCGATAGGCGTGCCTCGTCGTCGAGTCCCGCGAGCGAAGACCATTCCAACCACTCAGGCTGCGCAGCCAGACTCGAATAGCTGCGCACCGCCGCCTCGCCGCCGCGCGCCAGCACCTTCCAGGCCATGTGCTTCAAAGGCACGCCGGGTTCGTAGGCGCGTAAACCGGAGAAATCCTCATCGCCGCGTGCATCGGAATGCAGTGCGTTCCCCCGCGCTCCGGCCGAAGGAAGGGTTCGCGAGCCGGCCGGCGCCGGCGCGACGTAAATCGCCAGCGATCCTTGCACGTAGGTCCAGGAGTAGAACCAACCGAATGGGTAACAGGTGCGCAGTTCGAACTGATGGATGCGGGTTACTCCGCGTTGCGAGACCGGGACGACGACTGCGATGGATTCGCTCTCCCGTGCCGGTACACTGCCCATGCCGCGGGCCGAGTTGCAGCGAACTTCGATGTCGCGCCGATCCAGCTTCGAATCGTTGCGCAGCACGAACTCGAACACCGCCTCGCGGCCGGCGAATGCGTCGACCTCCGGGGTCACATCCACGCTCAGGCGCAACAGGTTGCGGTTGCAGTGATGCATGGTGACCAAGCGCCATGCTGCGCCATCAGAAAGGCGAACGCCAGTCCGAGATTGCTGTTGTAGTTGAGTCCCGCAATCAGCATGGCGGCGAGAATGACCGCCGAGCATGAAGCCGAAGCGCGTCGGCAGAATGTAGATGCGACGCCGTTGATGCGTGATCGGGCAGCGACTCGCGGCCGTGCGGCGTGTGGCCCGGGCCCGCAATCGATTGATCGCCGCCTGTCGCAAGGTGCCCAAGGATGAAGTCCTTTGACGATTAAGGAACCGGAACGGCCTCGAGCAGCCGGCGTCACCGCAACGGCATCGCTGCTGCGCTGCCGCACCCGATGCTCGACCACCGCGGCGAAATATGGCCTGCACATGTTCGGGAATCACGGCGCTGCGGCCCGCGATCAGCGCCCAGGCGCGCGCAGCGCGCAGCAGGCCGATGGCGGCGCGCGGCGACAGGCCGGCGTTCAGTCCGGGCGCGCGGCGGGTGTGGGCGACGAGCGCCTGGACGTAGTCGAGCAGCGCCGGGGCGACGTGAATGTCGAGCACGCTCTGCTGCAGCTGCCGCAGGCTGTCGGGTCGTGAGCAATGGTCTGCAAGCGTGTTCACCAGATCGCGCCGGTCGACGCCGCTCAGCAGCTCCCGCTCGGCGGCGGCCGCGGGATATCCCAGATGCACGCGCATCAAGAACCGGTCCAGTTGCGATTCCGGCAGCGGAAAAGTGCCGACCTGGTCCTGCGGATTTTGCGTGGCGATGACGAAGAACGGTTCCGGCAGCGCCATCGACTGGCCGTCGAGCGTGACCTGATGTTCCTCCATGGCCTCGAGCAGCGCGCTCTGCGCCTTGGGCGAGGCGCGATTGATTTCATCGGCAAGCACCAGCTGCGCGAAGATCGGGCCGCGCTGAAATCTGAACTTTGCCGGTCTCGCGATCAAAGATCGACACGCCGAGCACGTCGGCCGGCAGCAGATCGCTGGTGAATTGCACGCGCTGAAAGGACAGCCCCAGGTCTTGGCGATGGCGTGCGCGAGGGTGGTCTTGCCCACGCCGGGAATGTCCTCGATCAGCAGGTGGCCGCGCGCCAGCAGGCAGGCCAGGCACAGCCGGATCTGCGCGTCCTTGCCGAGAATCACCCGATTGATCTGAGCAAGGATCGCTTCGATCTGCGAGTGCAGCGTGTTCATTGATTCTTGAGCTTGGTCACCCGCGCAATCTGGGCCGAAAGTTGGCCGATTTCCGTGCGCAATTCCTCAAGCCGCTGCTGGTCCTTGGCGACGATATCCGGCGGCGCATTGCTGGCGAACTGGCCATTGGTCAATTTTGCCTCCAATTTTTGCAGGTCGGCTTCGGCCTTGCGCTGCCGCTTCGCCAGCCGCTCGAGTTCGGCGTCGGGATCGATCAGGCCCGCCATTGGCACCAATATCTCCAGGGTGCCGAGCAGCGCAACGGCCGAAATAGGCGCAGCTTGAGAGCCGGCGCGGCAGCTGCGGCGTCTCGATTCCGGCCAGGCGCATCAAGTAATGCAGATTGCGCTCCAGGTATTCGCAGGTCCTTGGGCGTCCGCATTCTGCAGCAGCACCTGCAGCTTGCGGCTGGGCGCAATGTCCATTTCACCGCGGATCTGCCGCACGCCGAGGATGAAATCCATGACCCAGCGCATTTCCGGCTCGGCCTGCGCATCGATCGGGACGCCGGCCGGCGTTGGGAAATGCCGCGCGCATGATGGTGTCGCCCGAGACGCCTCGCGCTGACGCGCACGCGCTGCCAGATTTCCTCGGTGATGAAAGGCGCCAGCGGATGCAGCGCGCGCAGCAGACTTCTCGAGACGTGCGATCAAGGTGAGGCGGGTGCCGCGCTTCGCGGCGGCGCTGGCTGCCTCCGATTGCAGCACCGCCTTCGACAGTTCCAGATACCAATCGCAGAATTCATGCCAGGTGAACTCGTACAGTGCATTGGCGACATTGTCGAGCCGATAGTCGGCGAATCCGGTTTCGATGCGCGCGAGCATCGCCGCGAGCCGCGATTGAATCCAGCGATCGGCCAGGCTGAATTCCGCACCCTCGGCGCTGCAGGTCCTGGTCCTCTCGACATTCATCAGCACGTAGCGCGCCGCGTTCCACAGCTTGTTGCAGAAGTTGCGATACTCCTCGACCCTCGCCATGTCGAAGCGCAGATCGCGGCTCTGCGTGGCGAGCCGCGCGAAGCACAGGCGCAGTGCGTCGGTGCCGAATGCGGCGATGCCCTGCGGAAATTGCCTGCGCGTCGCCTTCTCGATGGCCGGCTTCATCTGCGGCTGCATCAGCCCGGTGGTGCGCTTGGCGAGCAGCGCCTCCAGCGAGATGCCGTCGACGATGTCGAGAGGATCGATGACGTTGCCCTTGGATTTGGACATCTTCTGGCCGTCTTGATCGCGGATCAGTCCGTGAATGTAGACGTCGCGAAACGGCACCTCGCCGGTGAATTTGAGGCCCATCATGATCATGCGGGCCACCCAGAAAAAGATGATGTCGAAACCCGTGACCAGCACCGACGGTCGGGATAGTAGGTTTGCAGCGCGGGCGTCTGTCTCCGGCCAGCCCTGCGTGGAGAACGGCCACAGCGCGGAGGAGAACCAGGTATCGAGCACATCACTGGTCCTGCCGCAGCGGCGTCGAGGCGTCGATGCCGTGAGCGGCGCGCGCTTCGCTCTCGTTGCGTGCCACATACCAGCGGCCGTCGGCGTCGTACCAGGCCGGGATGCGATGACCCCACCACAGCTGCCGGCTGATGCACCAATCCTTGATCTTGTGCATCCATTCGTAATACACGCCGCGTCCAGTTGTCGGGCACGAAGCGCACCTAGCCCTTCCTCGACGGCGCGGATGGCGGGCGCCGCCAAGGGCTTGATGTCGACGAACCACTGATCCGTCAGCAGCGGCTCGAGCACCGCATTGCTGCGATCGCCGCGCGGCACGGTCAGCTTGTGCGGCTCGACCCGCTCGACCAGTCCCAGCGCGTCGAGATCGGCGACGATCTTCTGCCTGGCCACGCATGCGATCGAGGCCGCGGTACGCGGCCGGGCACATTCTCATTGAGCGTGGCGTCCAGGGTCATGATGTTGATCAGCGGCAGGTCGTGCCGTTGACCGACTTCGTAGTCGTTGAAGTCATGGGCCGGCGTGATCTTGACGCAGCCGCTGCCGAACGTCGGATCGACGTAGGAATCGGCGATGATGGGCAGTTCGCGCGACGGTCAGCGGCAGGCGCACCTTGCGGCCGATCAGGTGCCGGTATCGCTCATCGTCAGGATGCACGGCGACGGCGGCATCACCCAGCATGGTCTCGGGCCGCGTGGTCGCGACCACGAGATACCCATCGCCGTCGCGTCAAGGGATAGCGCAAATGCCACAGGCTGCCCGATTCCTCCTCCGCGACCACTTCCAGATCGGACAGCGCGGTCTTTAGAACCGGGTCCCAATTCACCAGACGCTTGCCGCGATAGATCAGGCCTTCCTCGTAGAGGCGCACGAACACTTCGGTGACGGCCTGCGACAGCCCGGGATCCATGGTGAACCGTCGCGCTGCCAGTCGACCGATGCGCCCAGGCGGCGCATCTGATTCGCGATGATGCCGCCGGAGGTCTCCTTCCATTGCCAGACGCGTTCGACGAAGGCCTCGCGTCCGATATCGATGCGGCTCTAGCCCTCGGCATTCAGCTGTCGTTCGACCACCATTTGCGTGGCGATGCCCGCATGATCGGTACCCGGCTGCCACAGGGTATCGAAGCCGCGCATGCGATGGATAGCGAATCAGCGCGTCCATGATGGTGTCTTGAAACGCATGCCCCATGTGCAGGGTGCCGGTCACGTTCGGCGGCGGGATGGCAATCGAATAGGCGGGCCCGTGACCGCTGGGCGCGAAATAGCCGGACGCTTCCCAGCGCGCGTAGATTCGCGATTCGATGTCGGCCGGCGAGAAGGCCTTGTCCATACGCGCGACCTAGACTTCCGCGGTCTCGTCGATCTGATGCGTTTCCAGGAGCCATTTGAGTCGCGGTAGGCCTTGAAGCGCTCGCGGCCCAGGCGCCGGCGCTCGTCATCCGCGTCGATGATTTCGGCGATGCGCGTGATCCTTTGCACTTGCGCCGGCAGACGCAGTCGCCAGATTCACCAGCAGGTCCGCCGCGGGCGCTGGTGTGGATTCCAGGACGAGGTGCACCGGCGTCGCGGGGTCCATCGACTGCTTCATCCAGACAAAGCTTGTGCGGCACGAAGATCGCTCGTTGAAGGTCCATAGCAGCTCATCCAACACTTTCGCGTCATCCGGCGTCTCGTTGACGATGACGATGCGCAAATCCCGCAGGTAGGCTTTTTCGGTCAGGCGGCAGGCGAAGGCCAAACGCTGTTTGGCAGCGGCGCTTTTCAAGACGTAGAAGTCGACGCGCTCGGTCATTTTGCCTTGGCGCGATTGATCAGGAAGTCGACCAGCAAGGGCACCGGCCGCCCGGTGCTGCCCTTTTGCGCGCCGCCGAGCCAGGCAGTCCCGGCCACGTCGAGGTGAGCCCACTTGCAGATCCTTGGCGAATTTCCAGAGGAATGATGCCGCGGTACAGGCGCCGCCCTCGCGTCCGCCGACATTGGCGATGTCCGCGAAATTGCTCTTGAGCTGATCGACATACTCCTCGCCGATCGGCATGCGCCAGGCGCGATCGTCGGCGCGGATGCCGGCGGATTCCAGCTCCTGCCGCCAAGCCGGTCGTGTTGCTCATCAAGCCGCTGGTATGATTACCGAGAGCGACGATGCAGGCGCCGGTCAGCGTCGCGACGTCGATCACGGCCGCCGGCTTGTAGCGGCGGCTGTAAGTGATGGCGTCGCAGAGCACCAATCGGCCTTCGGCATCGGTGTTCAGAATCTCGACCGTCTGGCCGGACATGGTCGTGACGATGTCGGCGGGTTTTACGGCGCTGCCGCTCGGCATGTTCTCGCTCGCGGCGACGATCACCACGACATTGATCGGCAATTTGAGCTCGGCGACCGCGCGCAACGTGCCGAGTACCGCCGCGCCGCCGCTCATGTCGAACTTCATCTCGTCCATGGCGGGAGGATCCTTGAGGGAAATGCCGCCGGAATCGAAGGTGATGCCCTTGCCGACAAGACAGATCGGGCGCGGCTGCTTCTTGCGCCCCTGATATTCGCAGACGATGAGGCGCGGAGGCTCCTCCGAACCTTGAGTCACCGCCAGAAAGGCGCCCATCTTGAGCGCTTTGATGGCGCTTTGTCCAATACCTTGGTCTTGATGCTCGGGAATTCCTTGGCCAGCTGCTTGCGCGCGCTTTCCCAGGTAGGTGGGGGTACACACATTGGGCGGCAGATTGGCCAGATCGCGCGCCAGCTTGAGGCCGCTGCCGAGCGCCGCGCCGATGCGCAAGCCCTCGGCGGCCGCCTTCGCGCCGCGTGCGTCGGCAGCCGCGACGAGGATCGAAGCCAGGGGCCGCGCCTTGGGTTTGGCGGCGGTCTTCAGATCCGGAATCTTGTACGCCTGCGAGCAGAATACCTCGGCGACGATGCGCGCGCGGTACTGCATGTCGAGATCGGCCACCGGCTCCAAGGCCAGGTACACGTGCCGCATCGGCTGCTGCCGGTCTTGGCGAGCGCCTGTGCGCTCGACTGCAATGCCTTGCGGTACTGCTTGCGGGCGAAGGCGGCGCGCGATCCGAGGCCGATCAGCAGCAGGCGGGCGGCCGCCGATCCGCGGCAGGGGCAGCATGATCGTATCGCCGAGCTTGGCGGCAAAATCGCCGCTGCGCGTGCAGTCTCGCGATCATGCCGTCCAGCTGCTTGTCGATTTGGCGGGCGGCGACGCCGAGGTCGCCGTTCTCATAGACGCCCACCACGGCGCAGTCAGCGGTGTGCGCGCGCTTTGGCATCGACAATGGCCTTGAATTCCATATCGAGAACTCCGTCTTTTATCTTCTAAGTCGCCGCTGATCTGATGTGTATACAAATAGTTTACTAGATTATCGCGAAGGCTCTAAGCTCGACGCCATGAAATGGACCGTGCAAAGATACGTGCTGCGCGAAGTCGTGCAGACCTGGCTGGCCGTGACCGGCGTTCTGGTGGCGATCCTGGTCTCCAACCAGTTGTCCCGGGTGCTCGGTCAGGCCGCGGACAACCAATACGGCCGGCGCGTCGTATTCGATCTGATCGCGCTCGGCGCGATCATGAATTTGTCGGTCATCGTGCCGGTCGGATTGTTGCTGGCCGTGGTGCTGACCCTGGGCCGCATGTACCACGACAGCGAAATGGCCGCGCTGCAGGCCTGCGGCTTTGGGCCGGCGCGCCTGCTGGCGCCGCTGTTCTGCTTCGCGGTGCTGATCGCGATCGGCCTGGGCTGGCTGGTGTTCGTTCAGGTGCCGCGGGCCGACGGGCAGGTGCAGCTGCTGCGTCAATCGGCGATCAAGGAGGCGCAATTCGGCCAACTCGACGCCGGCAGGTTCCGCGCGTTCAGCGGCGGCGATGCCGTGTTTTACGCCGAGCGCGTCGATCAGGAAGGCGTGCTGCACAATGTATTCGTGCAACGCGAGTCGGCAGGGCGAATCGAAGTGGCGCTGGCCGACACGGCGACCTATTCCAAGGCCACGACCGGCGGCATGCACCTGGTGACGCTGTTCAACGGCCGAGCGCTACGAAGGCGTGCCCGGGCCGGATGACTTTCGCGTCATCGAATTTCGCGAACACGGCATCCCCATCGCGACGCCGGAAGATGTCCGCGACCTGCAAGATCCGGACACCAAACCGACACCCGTGCTGCTCGGCTCGAACGACCCCTCGGACATCGCGCAATTGCAATTCAGGACATCGACGCCGCTGATGGCGCTGGTGCTCACCCTGATGGCCGTGCCCTTGAGCCAACTGCGGCCGCGGCAAGGCCGCTATGCGCGAGTGGGCTTCGCCATCGTCGTGTACTTCGTCTATTCGAATTTGTTGTCTGCCTCCAAGGTATGGCTCGAAAAAGGCGACCTGTCGCCGGCCATCGGCGTGTGGTGGGTTCATGCCGCGGCGCTGGCATTGGGTTTGTATCTGGTGATTCGCGAGGCGAGGACGGCATGAACACCCTCGACCGCTACTTGTATCGAACCGTGCTCCTCTACACCTGCATGGCCATGGCGGTGCTGCTGGCCTTGGGCGCCCTGTTCCTGTTCATCAGCCAGCAAAGCGATATCGGCGTCGGGCAGCTACAGCGCCGGCGGATGCCTTCTTGTACACACTGCTCAATCTGCCGCAGCAGGCCTTCGAACTGCTGCCCATCGGCGCCATGATCGGCGCGCTGATGGGCCTGGGCAATCTTGCGTCGGGCAGCGAATTGGTGGTGACCCGAGCCTCGGGCGTGTCGGTGTGGCGCATCGCATGGCCCGTGGCGCTGGCGGGCGTGACGCTGTCGCTGATCATGTACGGCATCGGCGAATACGCCGCGCCGCCGATGGCGCAATTCGCCAAGCGCGAAAAAACCACCAGCAAATTGGCGAATGTCAGTTTCGCCGGCTCGAGCAGCGCCTGGGTCAAGGACGGCAATCTCATCCTGCGGGTGCAAACCGGCGAAGTGGACCGCGCATTCGGCGGCGTGTCGGTCTTCGAACTGGATGGACCCACGCGACTGCGCTCGATCCAGCGCGCCGCACGGATTTCGGTGGCCGATCCGGGCCGCTGGAGACTGCACAATGTGCAGACCTCGCGCTTCGACAAGGACCGCGTCGAAGGCGATACGGTGGCCGAAGCCACCATGCATCTCGACCGTGAATCCGGAGTTCCTGGGGCTGGCCGCCACCGATCCGCAGTTGCTGACGCTGCGCGGGCTCGCCTCGTACATCGATCATTTGCGGCGCAACAACCTGGAGACCGCGCATCTACGAAATCGGCTATTGGTCGCGGATCGCGCGGCTGTTCGCGGTGGTGGTCGTGACGCTGCTGGCGCTGCCCTTCGTGTTCGGTCCGTTGCGCACCACGGGCGCCGGAACCCGCACCGTGATCGGCGTCATGCTGGGCGTGGTGTTTTTTCTGATCACCCGCACCATCGAGAACGGCGGACAGCTGTTCGACCTCAATCCGGCCCTGGTGGGCTGGCTGCCTACGGCCATCGTCGGCGTCTGTACGTTGATCGCGATCTCAAGAACGCGCTAGGCGCACGACCCGCGTCTTCGACAGACGGTCGTGCAGGGCCAGGTGATCGGGATCGAGGTACAGCCACAGCACGCCCAATGCCGCCGGCGCCCACGCCAGTAGCCCGAAGCCAACGCGCAGAACCGCGGCCTTGAGTGTCAGTGGCTTACCCGAATCGGTGACGGCGCGAAGATGCCAGGCGCGCATACCCAAGGTCTGGCCGCTGCGCAGCCAATTGAGCAGGTAGTAGCCGGCAAGCAGCACGAGGAGCCCCGTGCGGTAGAGGTAGGCCCAGGGGCCCACGGTGGCCGGTACCAGCGCAGCGCCATGCGTCAAGAACAGATGCCGCCGACGGTAAATATCATCAGCAGTCGCCGCCAGCAGCACCGCGTCGTAAAGCAGCGCGGCCAGCCGGCGTCCGAAGCCGGCACTGGCGCCGCTGGTCACGGGTTCGGCGCAGGCTTTGGCGGCGTCGTCGTGTGCGCCGCCGGCATTTTTGCCGCTGACGCGGGTTGCTTTTCGGCGCGCGGGCGGAGGCTTCGGCACCAGCAATTGTTCCAGCGGCCTGAAGATCGCATCGTAGCGATAGCTGGCATCTCGAAGGCGCGGCCAGTGGTCTTCGCGCTGAGACGCCGCGTCCTTGGGTTCGGTCACCTGAATCCAGTGCTTGTCGCCGATGGCCGCGCCGGTGAAGGTGATGACGTTGCCGTCGGACAGGGTCAGCGATCGCCACCGAGGGTTTGCTGAAATCGATGTCGGCGGCTTGTGCGACATCGTCGGCGCTGAGGCCGCCGAATGTGGTGGGCGAGGGCGCGAGCTTTGACATTCCGCCGCCTTGCGCCCGGCAGGCACGCCGTCCAGTGCGAAATCGGGCGCCGTGGCCGGGGCCGCTGCGCTGTCGGCGGTGGGTTTGTTGCGGCCGGGCTGTGCGCCGCCGGACTGCTTCGCGGCGGGGCTACTGACCGCCGGGCTGGCGGGCGCCGCCGCCGATGCAGCGTATAGCTCGGACCGCCGGCCGGTTTCACCTCGATGCTTTGAATCTTGGCGGTCGGCAAATCGAGCAGGCGTGGTGTCGATCCAATAGCGCGGCTCGGCTTCGACGGAGATGCCCGGCTCGACGATGTAGCTGCGTTGTTCGCCGGCGCGCCTGACAAAGTTGCCTTCGTCCCACGGGCTTGCCGACGATCACGGCATGCTTGCCGTCTTGCGCGACGAAGTCGATTTGCGCGCCGGCGGCGCCGGGGAGGGCAGGGTCTTCGACGCCGATGATCGGAATAGCTGGCCGGATTCGAGGTCTTTTCCTCGCGGATCTTGGCATCGCTCAAGGCCAGCAGCAATTTGCGCAGCTTCGACACATCCGCCGGGTAATTGCGCCCGCTGCGCCACGGTCCATTGCTCGCCCTGCTTGTGAATCGTCACCGCCGGCGTTGTGCTGCCCTTGCGCACGCTCAAGCTCGGTCACGCTGTTCAGTTCGCTCGCCAGCGACGGCAGCAGAGGCACGCCGTGCGAGTCGCGTGCGACATTGCGCTGGGTGCTCAAGTACAGCGCCCCGGAGATCGCCAGCAACGCCGCAATCAGCAGGACGATGAATCGCTGCCGGCTCATGTCGAAGCCTCGATGTCGCGCCGGCGCTCGGCGCGGCGCGCGCCGCCGCCGGCGCAGCGTCAGAATGATGACGCCGGCCACGGCCACCAGCAGCGGCGCGATGGCGATGTTGATGACCTTCAGCCAGGAGTTCAGCCGATTGATGTCGACATCCAGGCCGCGCTGCGTTTCGCGCAATTCCTTGCGCACGCGCGTCTTCTCCGCGGTGAAGCGCTTGAGCTCCGCTTCCTGTTCGGGCGACAGCATGATCGAGGTCTGATCGTTGCGCTTGCTCTGCAGCTCGGTCAACTTGCTCTCGGTCTGCTGCAGCTCCGCCTGCAGTTCCAAGGCCTTGCTGCGCAGGCGATCGTCGGCCTGGCGCTTGAGCGCCTCGACGCGCTCGAAGGGCCGCGAGAAGGATGCCCGGCCGCGAACGCTGATCAACGCGCTGCTGCCGCTCAAATTGTCGAGAATGTTGGCGACCAAATCGCCGTTGTTGGCGAAGGCCTGAGCAATCCGCTGACCGAACATTTCGCGGGTCTGCACCCACAGATAATCCATCAAGAAATCGGTATCCGCGATCACGACGATGTTGGCGGGCGCCGTCGACTTGGCCAAGTGCGCGATCGGCGGTCCGGCGGCGGGTTTCTGATCCGCCGGCGGGCCGCTCGGGATACGCCGATTCCACCGGGCCGGTGATGCGCGCGGCGAGGGCATAGCGCACGCCGGTCGACTTGAATCCATCGCGCAGGGTCGAAGGATCGACCAAGGCGTTGAAGCGTTGCGCGGGAATCGGCTCCGCACTCGTCGAACTCAGCAACAGCGGTTCGAAGGTGGTCTTGGCGCCGGCGTGCGCGCGAGCGAACCGACGGTCGCCAGATTGATGGATTCGAGCGACGCCGTCACCACGTCCTTCGGATCCATGTCGGCGTGGCGCAGGCCGAGAATGCCGATGTGGCGAATGGGCGGCGATCGCAGCGTTGGTGCGAACCTCCAGTCCGCGCTCAAGTCGCCGATGACCTTGGTCGGGTCGTAGTCGACTCCCCAGGCGGCGAGCAGCGGCTGCCAAGTCCGACGAGTGATTGGCCATCGCTCCGGCCAGCGGATTCGACGGATCCTGGCCGCTGATATCCGCGCCCGCATTCGGATCGACCAGCAGCAGTACCCTTCCGCCGCGCATGACGAATTGATCGATGGCGTACAAGGTCTTGGGCGGCAACTGCTTCGGATGCACCAGCATCAGCACGTCGACGTCCTTGTCGATATGATCGAGATCCGTGCGTCAAGGTGCGCACCGTGAACAGCTGCTGCAGCTGCGTGTAGATGGGCCAGGGCTCGCCCATCTGTCCGGTCGCGGGATTGAATTGTCCCTGCAATCCCGATCGAACTCATGAGGCCGATCACCGGCTTTTTCGGCGTGCCCAGTTCCTGGATGAGCTTGGCCACGTCGTATTCCAGGAATTCCTCGCGATCCGGCCTGAAAACTGGGGATCGCTGAACGGCCGTCGGTCGAATTGGTGCCGGCCAATCCAAAGTACAGCGGATCGCCGCAGACCGGCCGTGCAGCGATTGCAGGCCGAATTCCGCGGCGCGATCCTCATCGTCGGAGAAGGGCTGCGGATCGATCACCTGCAGGTGAATCTTGCCGCCGGCACGGGCCGCGATTTCCTCGAGAAACTCCCGCACCCGTGCCGCATACGGCATGATCAGCGGCGACTGCTTCGCGGCGGCGTCGCGCGAGAAATAGAAGTACAGATTGACCGGTTCCTTCAAGCTCCTGCAGCACCTGCTTGCGTGCCGGTGCTCAAGGTGTAGAGCTTGTTCTGCGTCAGATCCAGGCGCATGCCGCGCAAGCCCACGTTCGACAGCATCACGACGGCGAGGAACAAGCACGGCCAGCGCGATCAGTCCGCCGACGCCAAAGCCAACTCTTCGCCAACGATTACCGTTCACCTATTCCGCCTTCTTCATGTCGAGTACCAAGGCCGTGGCGGCCAACCAAAAACCGATCAGGGCGCCGAAATACACCAGATCGCGCAGGTCGATCACGCCCTTGGAGATCGCGTCGAAGTGCGTGAAGAAACTCAAGGACGCGATGGCGTCGACGATGGCTTGCGGCAGGACGCCGCGCACGAAATCGAGCACCAGCGGGAATCCCGCCAGCAGGAACACGAACCCGACCAGCGCCGCGGTGATGAATGCGACCACTTGATTGCGGGTGGCGGCGGAAAGACACATGCCGATCGACAAGAAGCCGCCCGCCATCAAGAAAGCTGCCGACATAGGCCGCGACGATCGCGCCGTTGTCGGGAGAGCCAAGATAGTTGACGGTGATCCAGACCGGAAAAGTCAGCGCCAGCGCAATCCCCGCGAAAGCACCAGGCAGCCAGGAATTTGCCCACCACCGCCTGCCACAACGTGATCGGCAGGGTCATCAGCAACTCGATGCTGCCGCTGTTGCGCTCCTCGGCCCAGAGCCGCATCGAAATGGCCGGGATCAGCACCAGATACAGCCAGGGGTGCCAGCGAAAGAAGGATTGCAGGTCCGCCTGATTGCGTTCCAAGAAGCCGCCGACTTGAAAGGTGAACACCGCGGCCAGCACCAGGAAGATGACGATGAATACATAGGCCAGAGGCGTCGCGAAGTAGCTGCGCAATTCGCGCCGGAAAACCACGAGGACTTTGTTCATGCGCTAAGGCTCCGTTGCGCTGGGTTTCGACATCGATCCCGTTGGGCTGCGTCAAGGAGCGGAATACTTCATCGAGCCGCCCGGATTCCAAATGCAATTCCGGCACATCCCAGTCGTTCTGGTCGATGATCGCGCTGACCGCCGACAAGACGTTGGCGCCGGGCTTCGGCACCGCCGTGAGCCGCAGTTCGCGCGCATCCGACTCGACGCCGGCAACCTCCGGCAGCGACGCGATCTCGCGGCGCGCCGCCGCCAGCTCGTCGGCTTTTTCGAACCTCAGGCTGACCGCGTGGTGATAGCGGGAACGCGATTCGAGCGCGCTCGGTGTTTCATCGGCGACGATGCGCCCGTCGGCGATGATGATGGCGCGCGTGCACACCTCGTGAACCTCTTCCAAGATGTGAGTGGAGACGATCACCAATTTGTCCTTGCTCAGTTCGTTGATGAGCCGGCGCACCTCATGCTTCTGATTGGGATCCAAACCATCGGTGGGCTCGTCCAGGATCAGGACCTGCGGGTCATGAATCAATGCCTGTGCCAGGCCGACACGCCGGCGAAAACCCTTGGACAGTGTCTCGACGACCTGGTCGATGACCGGCGCCAGCCCCAGCCTGTCGATGACGACGCTGCGTCGTTGCGCGCCGCAGTTCGCCGCGCAGGTCGCGCACATCCGCGACGAAGTCCAGGAATTCGCCGCACCGTCATTTCGCCGTAGCTGGGGGCGCCTTCCGGCAGGTAGCCCATGCAGGACTTTGGCCGCGACCGGCGCGCTCTCGATATCGTGGCCGCAGAC
This sequence comes from uncultured Gammaproteobacteria bacterium, assembly GCA_963831765.1. Classification (GTDB taxonomy): domain Bacteria; phylum Pseudomonadota; class Gammaproteobacteria; order Steroidobacterales; family Steroidobacteraceae; genus Bog-1198. The sequence continues at coordinate 737,525 of CAWHRH010000003.1, read as the reverse complement.
CGAGACCTGGCCGGCGGAGGGCGTAATGAATCCCGCGATCATGCGCATGGTGGTGGATTTGCCGGCGCCATTGGCGCCCGAGGAAGCCCAACACCTCGCCGGGCGCCACCGAAAACGTCAAGTCATCGACCGCCAGTTTGTCGCCATAGCGTTTGGACAGATTTTTTGTCGTAATCATGCGCGCCTTTGAGCGTGAATCATCGAGCGAGGTTCCCTAAATTTTACGTGTGCGGCGGCGAGCGATCAAAGCCCGGCGCGTCCTATGAAGGGCTAGGCGGACCCGGCCTTCTTTTCGATGGCCGATTTATTTTCCTTGAGTATACGCCGCACATCGGGTAACGAGGGGCGGTCCGCCATGCGTGCAATGAGTTCGGGCAACTCGTACCATCGTCTGCCCCATTGTACCAAGCCGAGCCGCGTCGGCGATCACCTGGTCGCGCGCCGCCTCCGACGGTCCCGCGCGTTCCGCCTGGGGTGCAGGCTTTCTCGCCGCCGCCTTTGGTTGCACTTTCGGCGCGGGTTTGGCGGCAACGGCAGGTTTTGCCGCGGCCGCAGCCTTGCGCTCCGTGCGCGCGACCTGGGCGGTGCCGGCAGGCGGCGGCGGTGCGTTTGACTGCCAGGAACTTCGGCATTTCCCGCGTCGCCGTGACGGATACCACGGGAGCTTGAGCGGTGGTGGTGTCAGCAGCGGCGATGCGCAGGGCGCGCTCATTCGCTTTGTCGGCCACCGGAATGAAACGCTCGAGATGTTCGGAGCCCACCAGATTGGCGAGAAACGCCATCAGTTCCAGCGCGTCCGAGAACTTCGCATCGCCCGGTTTTGACGCGCTCCTCGACCTGGGTGCGCAGAGCGAGCGTCTTCTGCTTGGCCAGATTGAGAATCCACAGGCTCGGTCGTTGATGCTCCGACCAGGCTGGATCTTCCAATAGCTGTCGTCATCGAGCGACGAATACTTGGTATGCAACTCGAGGCTCTCGAGCCATCTTCCCAGTAGATTCCAGCAATCGTTGATCGGCGGGTGTTGCCATGTCTGACAGCTCCAGCGTGCACCCTAAACGAACCGTTGCCGGATGGCTAGCGGTACATCGCCGCCGGGCCGCGTTAGACTGCCGCCCATGTGTGGAATAGCCGGAATTATTGGCTCGCTGGCAAGCGCGGAAATTGCGGAGAGCATGGCGCGACGTTTGCGTCATCGCGGTCCCGACGGCGCGGGAGTGTGGTGTCAGCCGGGCGTTGCGCTGTCTCACCGCAGACTGGCGATCCAGGATCTGACCGACGCCGGGCACCAACCCATGTTGTTTGGGGCGCACGTGCTGACCTACAACGGCGAACTCTACAACCACGAGCATTTGCGCACCGCGTTGCCGGGGCCATGGGCGTCGAGCGGCGATACCGAGGTGCTGTTGAGGCTGCTCGCGACACAGGGCAGTGCGGCCTTGAGCCGCGTGGTGGGAATGTTTGCCTTTGCGTGTTGGGACAATGTTTCAGGACGCCTGCTGCTCGCCCGCGATCGGCTCGGCATCAAACCGTTGTACTACCGCCTGCTCCCGGACGGTATTGCGTTCGCCTCGGAGCTCAAGTCGCTTTTGATCCTGGGCAAGCCTGAGATCGATCGGAGCGCGGTGCGCGATTTCTTGTTCCACGGATACATTCCTGCGCCGAAGACCATCTATCGCGGCATCTTCAAGCTGCCGGCGGGGCACACGCTCGACTGGCGGGCCGGACGGGTGAGTATCGAGCGCTACTGGAATCCCTCGCCGGGTGTCGTCGAACGCAGCGCGGACGATACCGTGCAACAACTCGACGCGTTACTGCGTGAGGTGGTGCCTGAGCACACGATATCGGACGTTCCGGTCGGGGTGTTCCTGAGCGGCGGCATGGATTCCGCGCTGACCGCCTACTACCTGGATGCGCCGCATACCTACACCTTGGGGTTCGAGGCGGGAGCGCGTTCCGAGGCGGAGGCCGCGCGCCAGGTCGCCGTGCATTTAAAGACGCAACATCTGGAAATGATGGCACCGGAGGCGGATTTCGAGGGGGCTTTGGAGAGAATTCCGGCGCTGTTCGATGAACCCTTCGGCGATAGCGCCGCCTGGTCGAACTACTTGATCGCGCAGCTGGCCCGCCGCGAAGTCACCGTGGCCTTGAGCGGCGAGGGCGGCGATGAAATCTTTTGCGGCTATCCGCGTTACTGGTCGAGGATCGGTGCGCGATCGACCCTCTTCAACAGATCCCTGGCGCGTTACCTGCCGCCGTTGTCGCGATTTGCCTCCTCCATGCAGCGGCGGGGCTATGTGGGACTGCCGGCGTACGCCGCGGCACTGGGCGGGATGACGGCGCAACAGATCGATTCGCTGCTGGGCGCAAGCTGGAAGGAGCCGGACTACGACTACCTGTGGTTCTACCGGCAATTTTGGCGCGATGACTTGCGGCCGCTCGTGCAATTGCGCTGGCTGGACTTGAACACCGATCTCGCGGAAGGCTTGCTGACCAAAGTCGATAGAACCAGCATGGCGCATTCCCTGGAGGTGCGTCCGCCGTTGCTGGATCATCGCCTGGTCGAATTCATGCTGAGCGTCGATCCGAAGCTGCTGGTCGATGAACGCGTGCGCCGCGGAAAGCTGCTGGTGCGCCAGCTGATGGAGCCACGACTGCCGCCCCGGTCACTTGAACCGACCGAAATCCGGCTTCGGACTGCCCGGTGCATCGATGGCTGCAGCGCAACCCCAAGCTGTTGCAGGAGGCCGTGCGGCGGTTGATGGATCGCGGCGTCCTGCAGCGGGCGGTGGGCAGCGAGTTTCGCCGTGCCTGGTACCTGTTGGTGCTGGATCGCTGGTTCACCGCCTTTGATTGAGGCGACCGCGAACTCCTCTTCGTCCCGGTCTCCGGGGCCTTTGGCATGGGCGAATACGCGCGCAGTTTGGCGATTGCGCAGGCGGCGAAGCGCGCTGGCCGGGGGCGGACATACACTTTTTATTGAGCCGACAAGCGCCCTATGCGGCCCGGGCGCCGTTTCCGGCGACGCTGCTGGATTCATCGCCTACGTTTCATTCCGCGGCCGTCATCGCGCTGCTCGAAAGCTTCCGGCCCGATGTCGTGATCTTCGACAACGCCGGCCGCACCGCCCAGCTCCGCGCGGCGCAGCGCGTCGGGGGCGCGCGTCGTATACATCAGCGCGCGCGCACGCCAGAGGCGCAAGGCCTTTCGTTTGCGCTGGATGCGGCTGATCGATGAGCATTGGATCGCCTACCCGGAATTCATCGCCGGTGGCCTCAATTTCCTTGAGCGCTTCAAGCTCAAGATGCTGGGCCGGCCCACCGTGCGTTATCTCGACGTCATTCTTTCGCGCAGCGCGCTGGATCCCGAATCGATCTTAAGGAACATGGGACTCGTCCCTGAAAGTTACGTGCTGCTGGTACCGGGAGGAGGCACCGGTCATCCGGGGGCAAACGACGCGACGCAGACTTTTTTGGCGGCCGCCAATGGCATCGCGCAAAGCGGCACACCGACGGTGTTCGTGGGTCCGGCGAGCGCGGCCGGGGCGGCCGCACAGCTGCGCCGCTTCGATTCGCTGCCGCAAGCCGATCTCGGACAATTGATGCGCGGTGCCCGGCTCGTCGTCAGCAATGGCGGCTCGACCCTGTTGCAGGCAATCGCTTGCGGCCGCGCCTGCATAGGTGTTCCCATTGCGCAAGATCAGGCTGCCCGCGTTCGCCGCTGCGTCGAAGCCGCCGTGGCGGTCGCGGCGCCCCTTGAATCCGCCGATATCGTGCGCACGGCGAGCGCCCTCCTGGCCGATGAGCGCGCGCGCAGCCTGCTGGCGCAGCGCGCTGCCGAATTAGGGTTGGCCGATGGCATCGAGATTGCCTTGGATGCGTTGCGGCGGCTGCTCGAAACGAAATAAAGTCTCACCCTGGCCGATAAGGAACTGAACATTACACAGCCTTCGCGCGATTTTTGGCGCACTCGCCGAGTGTTCCTGACCGGGCACACGGGATTCAAGGGCGCCTGGATGAATCTGTGGCTCAAGCAGATGGGCGCCGAAGTGATCGGTTATGCACTGGCGCCGCACACTCAGCCGAGCATGCACGAACTTTGCAATGCCAAGGGCGGATCGCGTATCGGCGACATTCGCGATGCCGCCAAGGTTCAAGAGGCGCTCAGCGCTGCGGATCCCGATGTGGTCATTCACATGGCCGCGCAAGCACTGGTGAGAGAATCCTACCGGGATCCGATCGCCACTTTCGCCACCAACGTGCTGGGAACGGGGATTTTGCTGCAAGCATGCCGGAACCTTAAGCGATTGCAATGCGTCCTCGTCGTGACCAGCGATAAGGTGTACGAGAACCATGACGAGACCAAGGCCTTCGTCGAAGCCGATCGTCTGGGCGGCCATGATCCCTATAGCAACAGCAAGGCTTGCGCGGAGCTTTTGACGGCTAGTTTCCGCGAGAGCTTCTTCAAGGCGGGGCCGCCGGTCGCCACGCTGCGCGCCGGCAACGTCATCGGCGGCGGCGATTGGTCCCAGGACCGCCTCATCCCCGATTGCGTGCGGGCGCTCAAGGCCGGGACCCCCGTCGCCCTGAGATTTCCCGACGCGATCCGGCCCTGGCAGCATGTATTGGAGCCGCTCTCGGGCTACCTGGTCATGGCGCAGGCATTGTGCGAATCGCCCGCCCGTGTACCGCGCGCTGTTAATTTTGGTCCGGACCCGTCATCCTTTTGCACCGTGCGTGAGGTGGTGGAAGCCTTCAGCGCGAGATTTTCAGGCAAGCCGGGGTGGCAGCGTGATCCGGGAGACCATCCCAAGGAGGCAGCGATCCTGACCTTGTCTTCCGCCTTGGCGCGCAATTCATTGGGATGGTCTCCGCGCCTGGATGTCCGCGATTCCCTGGCATGGACCGCGGATTGGTATCAGGCTTTTGCGCGTGGGGAGGAGATGGTGAAGTACTCAGAAAATCAGATCGCGCAGTATCAAGCCTTGCCGGCGGTCCGCGTATGAAGTGCGTGATTCTCGCAGGCGGTAAGGGAACGCGCATCGCCGAGGAATCGAATACCCGTCCCAAGCCCATGGTGGAAATCGGCACGCGGCCGATCCTATGGCACATCATGAAATTGTACGGGGCCTTTGGCGTCACAGAATTCATCGTCGCACTCGGTTACAAGGGCTACATGATCAAGGAGTATTTTGCGAATTACTTCCTGCATCAAGCCGACGTGACATTTGATATGGCGGAGAATCGCGTTGAATATCATGACCGCCGCGTCGAGCCCTGGAAGGTGACGCTGGTGGACACGGGCGAGGAGAGCATGACCGGCGGGCGCCTGCTGCAGATCGGCAAGTACCTGTCCCCCGGCGAACCTTTCTGCATGACGTATGGCGACGGCTTGTCGAATATCGACATTCGCGCACAGATCGCCTTTCATGCTGGTCATGGCCGCAAGGCCACGGTCGCCTGCGTGCGGCCTCCGGCGCGCTTCGGCAGAATCGTCACGCAGGATGCGAAGGTCATTTCATTCGAAGAAAAGCCTTCCGCCGAAGGCGGCCTGATCAACGGAGGATTCTTCGTTCTCGAACCCTCGGTGCTGGAACTCATCGACGGCCTGGACACGGTCTGGGAAAAGGATCCGATGGAAAATCTGGCGGCCGAGGGCCAATTGGCCGCCTGGGTGCACCGCGGGTTCTGGCAGCCCATGGACACATTGCGCGACAAGCAGCACCTGAATTCGCTGTGGGAAAGCGGCACGGCGCCGTGGAAACTGTGGGAAGGATAGCCACCCGATGGTAGGACCTGTCGCCGGCTGCCGCGCCTGCGGCGGCCGTCTCACCGTGACGATGGCGGATCTGGGGCTGCAGCCGGCCTCCAATGCCTTCCTCGATTCGAAGGCCGACTTCGCGCGGGAAAGGCGTTATCCGTTGCGCGCCAAGGTGTGTGAATCCTGCAAGCTGGTGCAGCTGGACTACGACGTCGCGCCCGAGGAATTGTTCGGCAATTACGTCTATTTCTCGTCGTACTCGGACGAATGGTTGGCGCATGCGAAGAGTTACTGCGCCATGGCGCAAAAACGCTTCGCGCTCGACTCCGCCAGTTTGGTGGTCGAATTGGCGAGCAATGACGGCTACTTGCTGAAGAATTTTTTGCAGTCCGGCATCCCGGTGCTCGGCATCGATCCATCCGATACGGTCGCAGCGGCTGCTGAGAAGATCGGCGTGCCCACGTTGGTGAAGTTCTTCGGCGCTGCCGTGGCCCAGGATCTGGCGGAGAGCGGACGTCAGGCCGATTTGATCATCGGCAACAATGTTCTGGCGCACGTACCGCAGCTCAACGATTTCGTTGCCGGCATCGCGCTGCTGCTCAAGCCGCGCGGCAGCGTGACGATCGAGTTTCCACATTTGCTTGAGCTCATGAAGCACGTCGAGTTCGATACGATTTATCACGAGCATTACTCATATTTTTCCTTGTATGCCATAGAGCAGGTGTTCAGCCGTCATCGCCTGCGCATTTATGACATCGAGCGATTGTCGACGCACGGTGGCTCGCTCAGGATATTCGCCGCACATGCAGACCGTCCGGATATTGCCGACAGCGATGCATTGCGCGAGGTTCGCGCCCAAGAGAGCGCGGCGGGAATTGCGCAGCTCGACACGTACACGCGGTTTGCCAAACGCGTCGATGACTGCCGGGATTCCTTGCTGGCGTTCCTTGCCGAAGCCCAGCGTACGGGCAAAAAAGTCGCGGCCTACGGCGCCGCGGCGAAGGGCAATACGCTGCTTAATTTTTGCGGGGTCACGGCCGCGCAAATCGTGTTCGTAGCGGACAGAAATCCGCACAAGCAGCGCAAACTACTACCGGGCACGCACATTTCAGTGGTATCACCGGCGGAATTGATGCAAGCCGAGCCCGACTATGTGTTGATCCTGCCGTGGAATCTGCAGGAGGAAATCAGACATCAGCTTGACGCCATCAAGACGTGGGGCGGCCGATTCGTGACCCCGGTTCCCCTGGTCCGTGTCTATCCGTGATGCATGAGATTCACTGAATCGCCTCTGCCGGGGGTATTTGTGGTGGACATGACGCCGCATCAGGATGAGCGCGGTTTCTTTGCCCGTGCATACTGCAGCGAGGAATTTGCGGCGCAGGGATTGGGAATCGAAATGCGCCAGTGCAGCGTGTCTTACAACCTCAAAAAGGGCACCCTGCGGGGCTTGCACTACCAGCGCGCTCCGCATGAGGAACACAAGTTGGTGCGCTGCACCGCCGGAGCGATTTACGATGTCGTCGTGGACATCCGGCCGCGGTCGGCGAGCTATCGTCGGTGGTTCGGTGAGACATTGACGGCTCAGAACCACCGCGCAGTGTTCATTCCACCCGGATTCGCCCACGGTTTTGTCACCTTGTGCGATGAGACGGAGGTGTACTACATGATCTCGGTGTCGCATGCACCGGAATACAGCCGCGGGTATCGTTGGAATGACCCCGCCTTTGGAATCGAATGGCCGGGGGTTCCGAGCATCATCTCCCAGCGCGACGCTCACTTTCCGCTGCTGGGCGCATCGGCCGGCAAGTGACGGCAGCGAAACGGGTTCTGGTTACCGGTGCCGGCGGATTCATCGGCCGCTGGAGCGTACCTGCCCTGCTCAACTTAGATTTTGAAGTGCATGCAGTTCTTTCCAGGGCAAACCGCAGCATGCCCTCGGAACTGCACGGCTGCACGGCGCACTTTGCAGACTTGCTGGACGAGTCGGATGCCGCGGCGTTGATGAACGAGGTCAGACCCTCGCACTTGCTGCATTTTGCCTGGATCGCGACCCCGGGAGTGTACTGGCAGAGCGCCGATAACCTGCGCTGGTTGGCGGCCGGTGAACATCTGCTGCGCAGGTTTCGTGACGGCGGAGGAGTGCGTGCGGTGTTCGCCGGCAGCTGCGTGGAATATGATTGGTCTCGAGGCGGCGTGTGCGACGAGCGATCGAGTCCCCTGGCCGATGCGAGCGCCGTCCCCTTAAGCCCCTATGCCGCGAGCAAGCTCGCCATGTTTCGAAAATTGACGGAATTGGCTGCCGAGGAGCGCATGTCGGCGGCCTGGGGCCGGATCTTCTTTCAATTTGGCCCCAATGAGCATCCGGATCGATTGGTACCCTCCGTCATACGAAATTTGCTCAAGGGCGAAGCGGCGCTGTGCACCCACGGCAAGCAGGTACGGAGTTTCCTGCATGCCGCGGACGTGGGCGCTGCCTTCGCGTGCCTGCTCAATGCTTCGGCCGAGGGGCCGGTCAACATCGGCTCCGATGAGAGCATCAGCGTGGCTGATTTGGTCAACCGCATCGCACGGCATATCGGACGGCCTGAACTCGTGCGGCTGGGCGCGCGAGTTGCGCCGGCCAACGAGCCGGCCGTCTTGCTGCCCGCTGTGCGCCGTCTTCGAGACGAGGTGCGATGGCGGCCACGCTTTACGCTCGATGAGGGGCTGACCGACACCATCGATTGGTGGAGAAAGCGTTCCCAGTGAGCGCGCTGCCGGGATGGCATCCCATCATCGTGCACTTTCCTCTGGCGTTGGTAGTGACTGCGACGCCGTTGTTGACCGCTGCGCGACTGCTGCGTCGGGAGGCGCTTGCGGCCACGTTTGCCACGGTGGGTACATGGAATCTATGTTTGGGTGCGGCGGCCGCGATGTTTGCGGTGGCCAGCGGTGTGGGCGCCCTGCTTGATTTGCAGGTGGGCGTGGCGGCGCGTCAGGCCATTTCCATACACATGAAGTGGGCCATGCTGGCGACACTGCTGTTGGTCTTGTTGGCGGTGTGGCGCGGCGCCGGCAGCGCCCATGGATCGCGCCCTTCTTGGGCGTTCATTTGCTTATTGTTGGCCGCCACGGCGGCGCTGGTGGTGACCGGCTATCGGGGCGGAGAAAACGTGTATCGATACGGCGTGGGCGTTGAAAAAATCGCCGTGCGGTCCAAAGCGGTGCCGCACGGCGATCGGGTCCTCGAGTCTCAGTTTTGTTCGGCGGGCGCCGCCGGCATCATGCCTGTGAAGTACGTCAGCACGTAGGCCTGCAGCGTTCCATCGGATTGCGGTATGCCATAGACCGCCACCGGCGCGCCGGCGGCGAGCCCGTTGGTCAGATCCATCAGTCCGCTGGAGGTCGTGATGTCGATCGGGCTGATGGTCAGGATGCCGTTGGTGCGATCCACCTGATACACCAAGGTGGCGCTGCCGCCAGCCGAGCTGACATCGATGGTAGCCGCATTCGCACCGCCGAGTACCGTCATGGTGAACGTTCCGGTGGTCGATCCCATGGGCATGGCCAATCCCGTCGCCACGCTGCCCAGAGGCAGAAGGGACGGCGTCAATATTGTTGCGGCGACTGCCCAGCTGCTCGAGGCACCGTTCCACACGGTGAAGCTCGCGCCGCGGGAGGGCACCGCACCCACCGTTCCGCCGAAGTTGACGCTGTCGTTGGTCGCCGCGATGAAGTCCGTGACCGCATTCATGCCGCTGGTCACCATCGTGGGATAGGCGAAGTTCCAGTACTTGAATCCAGTGATCGGATTGCCGCTCATGGGATCGGTGCCATTGGCGACGGAGCTATCGAGATAGTCCAAGGTCACCGAATAATCGTCGGTTGCGGTTCTGAACACCCGCGTGTCGGTGAAGCCGGACAGGGTGGGGGCTGAGATCCTGCCGTCGTATACGGCGGTTTCGATGTCGATGGTCTGCGCAACCCACGGAGTCGCGGTAAAGTCCGCCACACTTACGTGCACCTTGAAGCCGCGCACCAGATCATTGTCTGCGAGGAACGACGTTCCCGTGGCGATCGGCGTGGCATCCGCGAGAGTATTCCACGGCTGGCGGAAGAAGAACTGCGTGTTGGCGTCGACGACGACGTCGCGCGGCTGACCCGACTCGTCTTCCACGGTGACGGCGTTGGTGCTGGTATTGACGTGCAGCACATGGCCTTCAGGGCTCAGCCACACAGTGCTGAACTGGCTGCTCGCCCAAATTCGCGTCGCCACCAGCGTGCCATCTTCTTGATAGCGGGCTGCGATACGCACATTCTTCCCGACCACCGAACTTTCAGCGGAGAAATCCTTGATGACCGTTGTGGTCTTCGCATCGAGGTCGTAGAAGAAAGTGCCGTTCGTCGAATCGGCGAGAATCAGCAACGACGTGCTCGTCGAGACCGGCGTCTCGGGGCTGACCGTAGGCCAGGTGGGAAATTCTTTGGTGATGGTGATGCCGGCGTTGGCCACGGAGTTATAGCTCGAAATCGCGGTCACGTCGCCGTACATGTGCCGCAACACCAAACGCGACAGATCATGCAAGGGGCGGTGGTGGACCGGTCCATTGAAGTTGACTGCCCACAGCACCATGCCCGAAGCGGGCGGCACGTGGCCGACGATGAAGGCGGGATGTCCCAAATCAAATTCGAGCGCGAGGGCATTGTTGGTGTTTGCCGTCACCACCAGCGGCGACACGAATTTCACATCGACCGGCACGGTGAGATTCGGCGCCGTACCCTGGGTGTGCTGAATCTGGATCTGACCCATGGGAATGGTCTCGCCCGGAGTGCCGGCAAATCCAGCTTCCGGATTGGCCGCAACCACCAACGCTACATCGCCGGGATTTGCGCTGACGGTCAGAACCGCCGATGTGTAGGTCCCCGGCGGCACCGTCACATTGCCGAGAATTTCGGCAATCTGATCGAGTTCGGCCAGGTTAACCATGGGCACCGTCGTTGGTGCGGTGTACACCGTCACATTCGCGCCGCCGCCTTGCGGCACCAGCGCAATCGAGAGGATTTTCACGCCGATGGTGGCGAAGTCCTCGCTGGAGGCATCGCTCACCACGACCTGCATATTCGCCGACTGAGGCGGAGGATTGGGATTGGTGGATGAGTTCATCGAACCGCCGCCACCGCCGCACGCGGCCATCATGGCGCCGGCGAAACCTATCGCCAGTATTCGAAATTTATTCGGGACCATGGCTAATTTCTCCTCTGATTTAACCATAAGCATTCATCGGCTTTTGCACGCGCTCCTGCGCGGTAATGCATGCATCAACGGCACTGCGCGGCACGCGTTGACAAACACGCCTTTTTTGAAGCCGCGCAAACGACAGGTCGAGCGTCATGAGGTCGGGGATCTGCGGGTCGCGCATCCGATGTCTGCTATAGGCGACAAATTTGGCGTGAGCGCGTGATGACGATCACGCTATCGCGCCACCGTTCCGCGCTATCGTCAATGCAAGATCCAAGGAGTTTCATATGAAATGCGGCAATGCGCCTTGCGTGCTCGGAATTGTGGCCTTCGCAGCGCTCGCCGGATGTGCGGCCACTGCACCCGCAGTGGTGCCCGCCGGCGACGATGCTTATAGCGTGCGCGTTCCCGGCGCGCGGTATGAAACCCAGGCGGATACGAATGTGAGAGCACTCAGCCTCGCCGAGACTTACTGCGACAAACTGGCGAAGCATGTGATGTTTCGCGAATCCACGGAATCGAGCCAGCACTCCTGGTCGCCGAAACAGGAAGAATTGACTTTCGTTTGCATGGACGCAAAGGACCCGGCGTACATGCGCGCCAGCGTCGAGCACAATCCGTCGGTGGTGGCGCAGCAGTAAGTTTCGAGCGCAGTGCAGCTGCGCCTTGCGCCCGGTTATACCTTTGGCGCAACCAGCAGTTGAACCCAGTACAAACCGCGTTTGGATGAATGACCCGCCGCAAAGGCGATGCCCATCTCGGCGAAGCGGGGGTCCATGATGTTCTCGCAGTGACCCGGACTGTCGAGCCAGCCTTGCACGACTTCTTCGGCCGATTTCGGGCCGTATGCAATGTTTTCGCCCACTAACTTTTCCGCATAGCCCGCCGCTCGCACCCGCTCTGCCGGAGACCGCCCCGACAGATCCTCATGCTCAAAGTAATTATGTTGCGCCATGTCGGCCGCGTGTCCGAATGCGACGGTACCGAGTGTCCCGGATAATTTGACCGGCGGCGCCGGTGCAAATGAACGTTCGCCGCAGCGCGCGCCGCGGGCTCGAGCTTCGTTCACGAGCTGTAAGGCCCGTGCCGCGAGAATCGGCCCCTGCGAGCTGGGCGGCGACACATAGCGGGAGGCCAGCATGATCCAGGTATCCAAACCGCGGCGATAAACACCGATGTCGTGCAGGGCCTGATTGGCAAGCGCGCGGCATCCCGATGTCTTGAGCAACTGCACGCTGGCGGAATCAGTGCCGCTGATGCGCAGTGAGGTTGTAATGTCGGCATCGTAACCGCTGCGCTTTTCGGCCTCGGCGGGTGAACTGCCGGTCGCCCATTGCTCGGCCGCGCGGTCCAACAGTGCGCTTCGATTCAACGGCCGGGCGGGGGGCAGGACGCCTCCGCAACCCCCTTCCCGGAGCACTTGCACCGCAGATACCGCGTCGGCTCGCGCCGTCTCGATTGTCGAAAGCGCGCCAAGCAATACCGCAACGCACACTGGCCCGCTTTGACATATACGATTCACGGTGGCTCCAAGGTCGATGAGCGCGATGCTATTGTCAACGCGAGATCAACACATCGGATGACTTGGGCCGCGGAAGTCGATCACAAAATTGACGGCTGTAGCCTACAAAGCAACTCGACGTTGGACGGCAGTCGGATGATCGGGTCTCCTGCAAACTTGCGAACCATGGTCAAAATGAAACGTACGCAGCGACGGCAGAGCCCCAAGCGGCCACGCAAGCCGACCCGGACCACTAAGGCTGGTGCCAAGCGGGTGAGTGCCAAGGCCCGCGCCAAACGAGGCACCGTAAAGGCTGCCGCCAAGCGTGTCGTCGCGAGTGCGGGACGCGCAGCCAAAGCATTGGCAATAGTGGGAACGCAACACGCCGCAAATGCGGGGCGGCGTGTTTTGGCGACGGCATTGCAGAACGCCGCAGATCGAGTTGCACCAGGAGAACAGACATGATGAATCGATCGCCGTCCCGCACGCCTGAGCAGCTTCACCAATTGCCGCCATTGCCGTACGAAATGAATGCGCTCGAACCCTTCATATCGCAGAAGACGCTGTCGTTTCACCACGGCAAGCACCACAAAGCTTATGTGGACAAGCTCAACGAATTGGTGGCGGGAACCACGTTCGCCGCGCTGTCACTCGAGGAAGTCATTCTGCGTACGGCCGGGCAGCGAGAGTACGCAACCATCTTCAACAATGCCGCGCAAGTCTGGAACCACAATTTCTACTGGCGTTGTCTGATCCCAAAAGGCGGCGATGCAGTACCCGCGAGCCTGCTCAAGCCAATCAAGGAATCGTTCGGTGATCTGGCGGCGCTAAAGAGCGAATTCGCCACGGCCGCTCTCGAACAATTCGGCTCCGGCTGGGCCTGGTTGGTGGCCGATGGATCGGAACTGCGCATTACGAAGACCGGTAATGGCGACGATCCCCTGCCGCAGCATCTTAAGCCCCTGCTCACGATCGATGTCTGGGAGCATGCTTACTATCTGGACTATCAGAACCGGCGCGCCGATCACGTGCGCGCTGTACTGGATCATTTGCTCAACTGGGAATTCGCCGCTTCCAACCTTCCCTGATCCGGCCGCCGCCGCCCGTCGCTAGACAAGACTGTTGCGCAGGGCATAAGCCGTCAAATCGGCGTTAGTATCCATATTCATCTTTTGCAGGACGCGGGTCCGGTAGGTGCTGACGGTTTTCGCGCTGATGTACAGCTCTTGTGCGATTTCGGAAACGGAGCGACCGACGGCCAGCTTGCAGAAAATCTGAAATTCGCGCTGCGAGAGCGCGGCATGCAAGGGCTGATCGGTGGGCTCATCGAGGGCGGTGACCAACAATTCACTCAGAGTTGCACTGACGTAGCGGTGTCCCGCAAGCACCGTGTGAACTGCACGCATGAATTCTTCGGGCGCCTGGTCCTTCGCCAGGTAGCCCGACGCACCCGCGCGCAGCACATTTATCGCATATTGTTTTTCCGGAAATCCGCTCAGCACCAGAATCCGAATGGCGGGGTAACCGGAACGGATGTGCTGCAGAACATCGATGCCGCTGCGATCGGGCATGTTGATATCGAGGACGACGAGGTCCCAATGACCCTCTCGCAGACGCTGCAACGTTTCTGCACCGGTCGCCGCTTCGCCGATCGTGCTGATCGCACGATCCTTCTCCAGATAGTGCCGCAGCCCGGTACGGATCATTGCATGATCGTCGGCAATGAGAACGCTTGGCACTCCTCCTCCATTTAGCGCGTCACGGTAGCGCTCTGACTGAAGCTTACGACAATTGTATTGCATTGGCTCGTCCCATCCACGGTAAGAACCAACTGACAGCACACCGCGCGGTTGCCCATCTAGCGCGGATTGCGGGTCGGTGGAGAATGCATTTCCAGGACATCATGCAGGGGTAATTCCATGCATAAATCTTCACATCTGGCAGGCGTATTATTGCTGTTAAGCGCAAGCACGATGGCCTACGCCGGTCCGGGGCTCGGCGCCGATACGGCGCGCCAGTTTTCACCCCAACCGCGTGCATCGAGTGCGAGTGCGCGAATTCCCGCGTTGACCCTGCCGTGGCCGCGAACGGCGGCCATGACGATGGAATCTTCTCGCGCCATGCCCCTCGACCAACCTCGATTGCCCAGATCCATTCAAGAGACGGCCGCCGGCGCTCCTGAACCGGGCAGGAACATCGATGAAAGCTCGCCGGTTGCATTTGCGATCCAGTGGCGTCCTCATCCCACTTTGGTGAGCCCCGAAGTGGTGAGTCGCGCGCGTAATCTGCGCCGAAGCGGGCTCCCGATCGTACATCTGTGGCAATCGAACAATAACGTGGTCGCCCTCGGACTGAGTCCGCGCGGCATACCTGGCGTGTATTTCACCCAAAGAATTTCGAACTGAAACCGTTTTCCAGTCCACTAGACCCATCGGAGGATCAACACCGTGAACAAAGATCAGGTCACGGGGTGGGCAGCTGTAGCCGAATTCCTACATGGCTTTGGTTGCTGTTCCTACCGACGGTCAATCAGCCACGATGGATAGTGAATATGGCCTTCTGAGAAAACCCTGACCCGAGGAGTCACGAGCCCATGGAAACAACCGTCAATGAACTCAACCACGAATCGCGTCTCAGTATTGGTAAAACCATCAGCAAGGCGGCGCGCGATGCGGTGGGCGAGGTTCGCGAGTCGCAAGAAGCGCGTGTGGCGGCTGATCGGGAAGTGCGAAAACTCATTGCAGACATACAGGAGTTGATCGGCCGCATGAAGGACGCTGCGGATCCTGAGCTAAGTCTTCTACGCGCAAGAGTCGAAGCCTCGATTGCCGCGGTCAAACAATCAATTTTCGATCGCGCGGAACAAGTTCAACGTCGGACCCAGGAGGCTCTTGAGGCGGGCGACAATTACGTCCGGCAGCGGCCGTGGGAGGCAATCGGGGTTGCCTCCGCGGCGGGACTGGCCATCGGTTTCGTGCTCGGCCGGCGCTGACCGTCCAATCGCCAAACGGCTGCTGCCGTGGCACGTCGGGTGCCGCGGACAGTTGCATTGCATTGATCGCGGTATGATGCTGCGCAACGAGGAGCGCATCGTACATCGCTTTCAGCTCCATCATGGGCCGCAGTAGGTAAATATGAGTTCAGCCCCTCGCCAAATGGCGCTGGTCGCGTTATTGCTCGCCGCTGTGCTCGGATTGTTCGTGGCAGCCGAGACAGGGCAGCGCACCCTCGAGAATCTCGGCAGGCGGATTGAATTGAGCCAGCAGCGGGAGCGCGCACTGGCGGAAGTATTGCAACTGCTAACCCAGGCGGAGAGCAGCCAGCGGGGCTACATCTTGCTCGGCGATACCACCTATCTCGAGCCCTACCAAGACGCCACTGCACGGATCCCCCAGGCGCTGAGTCAGCTGAACCTCGCATTTGCAAATGCGGATCCCCCGGTGGAGGCGGATATCGAGCAGATCGAGCGCCTTAGTAACGCAAAGTTCGTCGAGATGGGTCAGTCGCTCGCCGTCTTCCGTGAGCGCGGACAATCCGCTGCCCTCGATCTCGTGAGAACCGACATTGGCCGCTGGACCATGGCGAAAATCTCCGATATGGCGCGCAAGGTCCAGGTGGCGGAAACGGCCGGCACCCTGGAGGCGAGCCGTTCATGGCGTAGCGACCGCTGGAAGAGCCTCATTGTCACCAGCGGGGCGCTTGCGGCGACGGTGCTGCTCGTGCTGACGCTGAGCCGGATGGTCTTGAATTACCTGCGCTTCAAAGAACGCGAGGCGGTGGATCTCGCCGAGCGTCGAACCGAGCTGGAACTGCTGGTGGAGCAGCGAACCGAGGAGTTGTCGGAGCTTTCCACCCATCTGCAATCGGTGGCCGAGCAGGAGAGGTCGGCATTGTCTCGCGAACTGCATGATGAGCTCGGGGGATTGTTGGTGGTCGCGAGGATGGATGTCTCCTGGCTCGAGGAACATATCGCCAGCGGCGATCCGGAAGTGCGGGCGCATTTCAAACGAGTGCAGCAGGCCTTGCAGGCCGGGGTCGACGTCAAGCGTCGCGTCATCGAAAATCTGCGCCCGTCCCTGCTCGATAATCTCGGGCTATTCCCCGCGCTTCGCTGGCAGGTGGCGGACCTGTGCGAACGAGCAGGCCTGAAATGCACGGAGAGATATCCGCCGCAGGAGCTGCGTCTGACCCCGGATGCGTCCATCGCAATATTTCGAGTGGTGCAGGAATCGCTCGTCAATATCGTCAAGCATGCGCATGCGCGCCATGTTGAGATCTTCATAGAGCCGCAGGACAATTCGTTGATCATCCGGATCAAGGACGATGGAGTTGGGCTGCCGGCCGAGCGCCTAAGCACACTCAGAGCCCACGGCTTGGCGGCCATGCGGCATCGTGTGACCGGGCTCGGAGGTCAGCTGCGCGTGGCCCGCGCCCCCATTCAGGGGACGGAGATCGAGGCTAGGCTGCCGTTGGATAAAATCCGCGCGAGCGCCGCTGCATAGGGCGTCGCTGCACAGGGATCGTGATTACTCACGCGTTCCGAGCGGTGCGCTCGTTGGCAAAGTCCCGCAGTAAGGTCGGCAAGCGATAGTAGTCGCTGGATTTATCCAAGAACGCCTCGACGCCGAATGATTCGGCCTCGCGCCGATAAGCCGGCAGGCCGAAATTGGTCAAAATGACAATCTTGGGACGACTCTTGTTGCGGCCGAGCGAACGCAAGACGCCGAAACCCGAGCCGCTGCGCAGATGCAGATCGAGGATCACGACATCGGGCTGCGAGTCCGCGATGCTCGCGAGCGCCGCCGCTTCCGTGTCGACCGTGTCAGCCAGATCCACGTCCGGCAGACGCCGAATGAGTTCAGAGAGACGCGCCGCAAGCAGCGACGAATCTTCAACGAGTAGCACCCGCAGACTGGAAGTATTCGACATGTCAGTTCGACATATTCCGCTTGCTAAGCGCTTGCCTGAAGGGCGGGACAACAAGGTGTGCCACAGCGCACAGCCTAATTATTTTGTCCACAAGTCGCTGCCGGTACACGCCTGCGGGGCGTGTAGGGGTTCACTCACTGTCTGCTGACGATGATTGACTAACGTCAGTAATACAATAGGTATGAAAATTATTGAACCAATCCATTGCGTAGCGCGTATGCGGTCAGATCGGCGTTCGTGTCCAAATTCATTTTCTCGAGGACTCGCGCGCGATAGGTGCTGACGGTCTTCACGCTGATAAAGAGCTCTTGGGCGATTTCCGACACGCTGCGCCCGACTGCCAGTTTGCAGAGAATCTGAAACTCACGCTGCGACAACTCCGCATGCAAGGGTTGGTCTGTTGGCTCATCCAGTGCGCTGATGAGCATCTCGCTCAATGCAGCGGTGGCGAACCGGCGTCCCGCGAGCACCGTGTGCACGGCGCGCATGAACTCCTCCGGCGCTTGATCCTTGGCCAGGTACCCCGACGCGCCGGCGCGCAATACGTTGATGGCATATTGCTTTTCGGAAAAGCCGCTCATCACCAGAACGCGGGTATTGGGGTGGCCCGAGCGAATGTGCCGCAAAATGTCGATGCCGCTGCGGTCCGGCATATTGATGTCAAGAATCACGAGATCCCACTGGCCGTTGCGCAGCTGAGCCAGGGTTTCCGATCCGCTTCCCGTCTCGGCAATCGTGTGAATAGAGGGGTCTTGTTCAAGGTAATGACGCAGTCCGGTTCGCATCATCGCGTGATCATCAGCAATTACGACGCTTGGCATACCGGCTCCTCGCGGGTTCAGGGGAAAGACCGGGCTAACGTTACTGCGAGTGATGCGCTGACGGCGTACGCCGTCGGGTCCGTTTGCTGTAGGCAATGACTGACAGGCTCGTGTCTGCCCGGCGGCATCATGCCCCGGGTGTCGCGGCCAGAGGTTTCTCCAACACCACGAACGCCAGATCCGGGCGCAGCGGTGTCCCAAAGCGAGCGTCCTCGTAGGGGAAGGGCTCGGTTTCACCTGTATCCCGGTAACCGTGACGCTCATACCAAGCTATAAGACTCCTGCGAACCGACACGACGGTTATTCGCGCGACCTGCGCCCCCATTGCCAGGCCTTCAGCTTCAGCACGTTGGAGCATGATGCGGCCCAAACCGCGATCCTGCGCACCGGGCCGCACCGCCAACATGCCGATCTGGCAAATGGGTTGGCCACGGATGCCTGCTGTCCGCTCCAGACGGACACATGCGAGGATATCCTTGGTGTCGCGCAGGACCAGGATCGATACCGCGTCCGAATTGGCGAGGTCTTCCTGCAGTGCCGCGGCGGTCGTTCGTTGACCGTCTACCATTCCAACCTCGCTGGTCCAGCCCGCTTGGCCGCCTTCGCCGCGATAGGCGGCGTTGACCAAGTCGGTAACCTCGACAAGATCCGCAGGGTCATAATTCGTAATCCTCAGATCTGTCATTTACTTAGTTGCCATTTTTGCCGCCAACGGCGCTTCCGATAGCAAAAAAGCGAAATCATTGCAACGACTCAGCGCAGCACGAAAGGCGCTGCCAAAACGCAGGATGTTCGACGCGGTCCAGCATCCGGTGTGCCGTATACTTGTGCGCTCGCCCTCCAACAACAAGACGACCTATGCGCGGTGCAAATCGCTTGAATTCAGCCACGCATGTTGTGCCGAATTGGGGCGCCCCGATTGCCCTGTTCGCTCTACTTGCGTTCGCGGGATGCCATGGCGGCATCGTCGGGTTGCCGGACGGCCAACCGATGATTCCGCCGTCTTATACGATTGGCGGCACGGTGACCGGCCTGGTTGGATCTCGGCTTGTGCTGGTAAGCCCCAGCAACTGCTGCGGGCAGCTCATTGCTACTGAGGGGGCCGTGACGGCGCCTGACGGCACCTTCGCGTTTCCCGCCGATATTGCTCTTGGGAGCGGGACAACTTACGACATCACCGTCATGAGCCAACCGACCAATCCGTCGCAGACCTGTGTGGTCGCAAATGGCATGGGCACGGTCAATAATTCGAATGTCACGGACGTGCGCGTGACCTGCACAACTAATCCCGCGCGTTACCTCTATGTTGCCAACAGCGGCTCAAACGACGTCACCGCATTTGCGATCGACATTGCCGGCGCATTGAGCGCCGTTGCCGGTTCGCCGTTTCCGTCAGGAAACTCGCCCAATTCGATCGCCGTTGATCCGATGGGCCGGTTCGCTTACGTGTCGAACCAAACGGACTCGACTGTTTCGGTCTTTACGATCGATCGGGGTACCGGTGCGCTGAAGAGCGTGAGCGGCTCCCCGTTTGCTGTGGGGCCCGGGCCCACGTCCGTCGCCATCGATCCGAGCGGCTCGTTTGTGTATGTGGCCAACGGCAACGGCGCCAGCGTTTCAGTTTTTGCAGTCGATCCTGCCACCGGGGCCCTGACGACGGTAACCGGCTCACCGTTCGCGGCGGGCCCTTCACCGTCCTTCGTGGCTGTCCAACAACTGGGCCAGTATGCTTACGTAGCAAATCAAGGAGACGGAACAATTTCTGTTCTATCGATAGAGAGTGGCACGGGCGCGCTGTCGGCCGTCAGTGGCTCGCCGTTTTCATCGGGAGCTGGCCCACGGTCCTTGGCCGTTGATCCGTCCGTTCGATATATGTACGTGGTGGATACAATCTCGTCTGGCCTCTCAGCGTTTGGGGTCGAACCAGGCTCTGGCACATTGACGGCGATGGCTGGGTCGCCCTATGCAACCGGCACCCATCCTTACTCGGTGGCGATCGATCCGTTGGACAGGTTCGTCTTCGTCGCCAATGAAGCCTCGGACGATATATCCGCATATGCGCTCGGTAGCGGCGGCACGTTAACTCCGCTCGGCGGATCACCATTTGCAACGGGTAGCCACCCCTCATCCGTGTTGATCGATCCCACGGGAAGCTTCGTATACGTCGCAAACACGGGAGTCGGCAATGTCTCCGTCTACGCCATCGACGCCGGCAGCCCGTCTCTCACCTCAGTTGGCGGCGAGCCGTTCGCAGCCGGTAGCAATCCCGTCGCCATGGCGATCAGCAACTGAATCGCCGATTGGCCGTCTAAACCTCAAAACGCAACAGTGTATTTGTGCGCTTCCAGGCACGCGCTGAATGCCTTTTTGAAGCTGTTCATTTGCGCGGCATAGTTTTGCTGCGCCCACTGCGTCGTTTGAGATTGCTGTTGTGCGGCTGCTTCCTCCTCAGCACGCGCACGCGAACGCCGCGCCACAAATCCCACCGCCGCACCGATGGCTGCCCCTTTTCCCGCGTCGCCCGCGATCGCCCCAATGAGGGCGCCGCCGGCGGCTCCGCCCGCGGCACCTTTCACCCCAGCGCCTTGTTGCTGCTGCTGTACGTTCTGCGCCTGTTGAGCTGCTGCCTGCTGTTGCTGCTGGGCTTGCTGGCTCGCACGAAAAGGATCAATACCTGTGTTATTTGCAGCCCAGGTGTAACAGCTTCCCTCGTCCTTTGATTGCTGACTCGATGATTGGCCATTCCCCGGAAAGGCATATACGCCTAAGACCCCCGCAATAGTCTGTCCACCCGTCGGAGGAGCAATGTAATTCTGCGCCGACGCGACGCATAACGCGGAAGCCGCAATGACCCACGCAACGGTAAGAAAGACTCGCATATTGGATATCCTGTTGAGCGTTTATTCGAAACCCAAGAGATCAGGGCATCGGCGTGCACTCGCCAAATACACTAACAGTGAACCCATCCGAGGCGATCGCGATCGACGCATGCCCGGTTGCCTTGTCGATCACGATGCTGAAACTGCGGCCGTTCTCTGTGCCCTGCAAAAATATGCTGCCCTGATCGCGCGAAATGTATGCGATTGGACTCTGCCGCTGCGCTGCGCTTGCGGCCGTGGTGCTCAGCGTTTTCTTCGCCAAGTCAACGGTCACGAATGACGGTATGTTCCATTTCTGCGGGAGCCCTAACTCGCAATCAGTCGCGTCGCACCGCGCGACTCTTGAGGATGCACACAAGAGCCTTTCCGCGTCGCCAATCGCATCAGCATGGATAATTATCGGAAACAAGACGCTCAGAGCGGCAGCGATTCCACGCAATGTCCGAATCATTGGCTACCCCTACTTTGGAAGACGCGCGATCCGCGTGACATAGTAAGCCCGTACACGCCAAGTAGTGTGCCCGCGGCGATGCAAGGGATCCGTCGGACCTTGTGCCTATGGACGGGCCGCGCCGAGAACGCGTGGCGTGTCCGACCGATCCTGCAGTATAAGTATTTGTTTTTATTGGCGCTCCAGATGGGATTCGGATCCATAGTGGGGACGCAGACCGGAAACGATCATCAAGCGTGTCGATCTGGCCATCCCTCACTCGTCGCTTACATGAATAATCCACCGGCGCCCGATGCGCCTAACCGAGGAAGGGGTCAACTATGAAAGTCATGGTAATGGTCAAGGCCACGCAAGACAGCGAGGCCGGCGTCATGCCTACCAAGGAACTGCTCGCCGCAATGGGCCAATTCAATGAATCGCTCGTCAAGGCAGGGATCATGCTTGCGGGCGAAGGGCTCAAGCCGAGCCGCTATGCCAAGCGCGTGCATTTCTCAGGCAAGGAACGCACGGTGACCGACGGCCCGTTCACGGAGACCAAAGAACTGATCGCCGGCTTCTGGCTCTGGCAGGTTCGCTCGATCGAGGAAGCGGTGGAGTGGGTAAAGCGCTGTCCGAACCCAATGCTGACGGACTCGGATATCGATATTCGCCCGATCTTCGGGCCGGAAGACTTTGGTGCGGAACTCACCCCCGAGCTGCGCTCAAAGGAAGAAAATCTGAGGGGCGAAGTTGACCGGCAGAAGCGCTCGTAGGCTTGGGACATGGATGGATCGGACACACCAACGCGCAAGACCATCGAGGCCGTGTGGCGCATTGAGGCTGCCCGACTGATCGGGGGCCTCGTCCGTTTTGTCCGCTCCGTCGATCGCGCCGAAGACTTGGCCCAAGATGCACTTCTTTCGGCGCTGGAGCATTGGCCCAAGACCGGTATTCCAGACAATCCTGGCGCTTGGTTGATGACCACGGCGAAGCATCGCGCGGTGGATCAGGGTCGCAGAGCCGCCATGATGGACGCCAAGCACAGCGAACTCGAACATGCCGCCGCATCGCGGACGACTATTGACTTGGAATCGCTCGATGAGTTCCTAGAAGACGATGTGCTGCGACTGATGCTCATCGCATGTCATCCGGTGCTGTCGAAGGACGCGCGGGTCGCATTGACGCTGCGTTTGATCACAGGGCTGTCGACGGTCGAGATTGCGCGCGCCTTTCTCACATCGGAAGTGACGATGGCACAACGAATTGTCCGCGCAAAACGGACTCTGTCGGAGGCCAAGGTACCGTTCGAAGTCCCTGCGGGCCATGAACTGCGCGCCCGCATACCGCCGGCTCTGGAAGTCATTTATCTCGTCTTTAACGAGGGCTTTGCTGCAACCACCGGGGATAACTGGCTCAGGCCCGAGCTTTGCGATGAGGCGATGAGGTTAGGGAGGATGCTGGTTGGGCTCATGCCGAATGATGCAGAGGCCCACGGACTGCTGGCGCTCATGGAGTTGCAAGCGTCCCGCATGAGGTCTCGGATTGGCCCGAACGGCGAGCCCGTGCTCTTGAACGACCAAGACAGGAAACAATGGGACCGGCTACTCATTACGCGCGGACTTGCCTCACTGCACCGTGCCGAGACGCTCCAGAGTCCCTTGGGTCCCTACACCGTTCAAGCGGCCATCGCGGCTTGTCACGCGTTGGCGGCCAGTCCAGAAGATACGGATTGGGCGCGAGTGGTGGCTCTCTACGACGCGCTGGTCGAACTGACGGGATCGCCGGTCGTCGAGTTGAACCGCGCCGTCGCAGTATCGATGGCCTACGGACCTGCAGAAGGCTTGTCGCTCGTGGATGAGCTCTCGAAAGATCCCGTGCTTCGGAACTACCACCTACTCCCGGCCGTGCGCGGTGATCTCTTGTTGAAACTGGGCCGAGGCGTCGAGGCCAAGGTGGAACTCGAAAAGGCCGCAGTGATGGCGACAAATCAGCAAGAGCGCACGCTTCTTCTGCTGCGCGCTGCCGATTGTGTGAACGAAGTCGGACCTCCAAATTAAAGGCTCGAGTTTGCGGCAGCCTCCGGGTGCCTAAAAGTAAACTATCCGGCGCCAACCGACCGGTCGCGCGGCCGCACTGCCGCCGGATGATCCGCTATTAGACCTCGATAATTTTGCGGTCGACGGTGCGGGCGGCGCTTTAACCAATACTGACATTGACACCATTTTGTATGGCAAGCCGTGAGATTTTCGTCGACACCTCGGGATTGTATGCATTGGTGGACAGAAAGGACTCGCATCATCCGGCTGCTCGCAGAGTGGTCGAGCGACTGGTACGCTCGGGTCGACGACTTCTGGCCACGGATTACGTGGTTGCTGAAACAGTAAATCTCGCCAACGCACGCAGCGGTGCGGGCGTCGCAGTCCGAGTGCTTGACCTACTTGAACAAAGTGCCGGAATTCGAATCGAATGGATTGGTACGGCGCGCTTTGACGCGACGAAGACCTTTTTTCGCAAGCATGCAGATCATGCCTACTCATTCACGGATTGCACCAGTTTCGTCGTGATGCGCGAGTTAAAGCTTACACAAGCGTTGACCTCGGACCGGCAGTTCACTCAGGCAGGGTTCGAGGCTTTGTTGCCCGCCGAATAGCAGTCGCTGGCGAATAGTCCCGCCAAGGTGATTCTATGGAGTCCGTATTTGTTCTGGCTGAAAGGCCCCCTTTGGAGATCCTCACCCATGTTCGTAATGGATTGCCGGCGGCAATGTTTGAGCAGGTCGCCTCGACGTTGGGACTTTCTGGCAGTTCGTTGGCCGCGAAATTGGGCATTGCCCGACCCTCGATGGCCCGCAAACGCGGCAAGCGTGCATCGCTATCCAGCGAAACTTCTGAGAAGATTTTGCGGGTGGCGCGTGTGCGCAATCTCGGCCGCAGGGTCTTTACCACAGACGCAGCGGTATCAGAATGGGAGCTCCCATGCTCAGTTTCGGCCCGCAGACACCCCGGGGTGAGGGTCCGGTATTGGGGGAACGCCAAGGCGACCCTTTTGAGACGATGACGAACGGCAGCAATCGGGGGTCTAAGGGCGGGTAGGCAGCGCGCCAGGCCAATCGTACTTCGGCAGCTCGAGGGTATCCAGAATATCCCGACTCAGCGCCAATCTTGCCACGCCAGGGATCGCTGCTGCCCTTATCACTTGATTCCGCAGCCACAATCCCCAACGAGTCCTTGGCGCAAAAGCGGAAGCAAAGCGTTCCGCGCCCCGTTGTTTCGAGGCAATGAACGGGCGCAGCGTTTGTTCGTATAAGCGGAATGCACGTTCGTGGTCTCCGCGAGCCTTGAGCAGTTCGCCAGACAGGACATACGCTGAGGTCATTGCCAAAGCTGATCCCTGACCGCCCGTCAGCGATATGCAAAACGCCGCGTCGCCGACGAGTACAACTCGGCCCCGCGACCAGCTCTCCGCTGTGATCTGGCTGACACGGTCGAAGTACAGGTCTTGTGCCCGATCAAGCTCGGCGAGTATACGTCGACACTCCCACAACTCTGCGCCGAACTGTTCGTGCAGAATGAGTTTCTGCGCTGCAAGATCGAGCGGTGCGACAGAAATGTCTCTTTCGGAAGCGAGCACAAACAGGAATAGCGTTCGATCGTCGTGTAATGCAAACCGCGCGAGCATCTTTCCCGCGCGACCGTAGATGACATAGACCTCCTCGTCGCGCGGACGATAGCCCGGGACTTCAAATGCTGCGGCTATGTAACCCAGCCGTCTTTCAAAGCCCTCCTCGGGGCCAAACGCCAGTTTGCGAACGTTGGAATGCAGCCCATCAGCGCCGACAACCAGATCGAAACGACGCGTTGGCGCGTGGCGGAAAGTGACTTCGACGCGATCGGTATGCTCTTCGAGAGCCACGATCTCATCGCCAAAGAGAATTTCGGTTGAATTTTCTATAATTTGAAACAGCAGGCGCGCCAGATCGCTGCGAGCCACCGTTACGTATTGGCCGCCCGTCAACTCTCCGAATATCTTGGTCCCGAAGCCGGTTACGCGATTACCGTGATCGTTCACGATCCGCATTTCACGCATGTGATAACCGACATGGTTGATGTCCGTTTCCAAACCCATGCGCCGGGCGATTTCGTATCCCAGACCCCAAAAATCAATGACATAGCCGCCAGTGCGCAAGGCGGGCGCCGATTCGACCAGAACTGGCGTGAACCCTGCTGCTCGCAGCCAGAACGCAACGGTTGGCCCGGCTATCCCGGCACCTGAGATTAGGACCGTGTTCCCATGCATTTGGCGCACAGTATGCTCAGGTTTCTAACCAGTGAGCGAATTTCTTACTCTGTACGCATGTCTACAGCCCACATTTGGGCGATCTCACGGCGGTTGCCGTGCGCTCAATGCGAACACCTGGAGCAGAAAGGCGCAGACACTCAAAGTCGCACGGATGGTGTGCACGTGCTCCCAGGGAGCCCACAGTTCTCGAATGTTTGCAGGCGGCGATGCTACATTCCAAGTCATAAGCTCATCGTTGATGGGGAAATTCACGACGCGAGTGAGCACAGCCGCCGATATCATCGCTGCCGTACCACCCGCCGCGAGCCAGAACTCCGCCGCTCTCGGACGGGATAGTAGCGACCAAACCCAGAGGAGTCCTCCGAGTACTGCCGCAAACGTAACGGGTACCAGCAACGGTTTAAAGTGAACGTGCTGGATCTGTTGGAATATCACAAAATCCGTGGCACTCAGTGCTGGACGCGCAAAGCTGGCTCCCATTCGATCGCCTAGGATGATCCCCGCGTAGAGACCAGTGCATACCACGGTGACGACACGCACAGCAGTTGATCCTTTCATGGCGGCGAGTCGCTCACGCGAATAACGAGCGAGTTGCGGGCCGAGACAGATAGAAGAGGATCGCACCCGCGACTGCCACCCCGATACCTCCCTCTAACAAGTGCCCGAAAAGAATCTGTGCCACATCTCCAAGTCCGTTCACAACAAAAATGGCAACAGCCAGGCACCAACCAAACCTGCGACGGCGAAAGCAACCGATGCTGGCCAATGCCATGACAATGGCTAGAAATAGAAACCCCGGCGCAAGCCACGCCCTGTAAGGCATGAGCAACGAGCGGCGTGCCGGATAGAGACCCCAAACTGCCTCGAATGCTGATCCCGGCGCCAGCAGCGCCGTCCCAACGACGAGCAGAATGGCGGTTGCTCCCGCAAAGAAAATCGCGATGAACAATGCACCCCAAGAATCGGTTCTGCTCATCAGACTTGCGCGCCCAAAACGCTATTATGCTGCTCTAGACGATCGTTTTAGGAGGGCCCCTCATTAAATCAGGCGTCTCTGGTCTCGCGCTGGCGCGAAGTGACTGCGGGGCCGCCCGCGAATTCGCGGGCGCCCAGCCGCCGTGCATAGGTGATCTTGGGTTCAGCTCTGCTGTTGATCGGCCTTGACGACTTCGCAGCTCTGATGATCTCGCTTAAGCGACGCACAGGTTGATGCGGCCTCATGACGATCCATTGGCGCGGACATTACCCGATATCGCTTGTCCGAGGAGTCGGGCGATAGGACCTCGACTTCCTTGAGCAGGCCACTGAAACGGGACTGCAGCTCCGAGCGCTTGCGTTCCGCGGCGTGCTCATTATGAAACGCACCCAGTTCGGCTCGGTACGAGGAATTCAACGCCGCAAGTTTCTGCCGCGCCTGGTCGGCTTCCGCTCCTTGTGGATATTTCTGCAGAAACGCCTGCAAAGCCGTCGCGCTACCGTCGGATTGCGCGGTCTTCCATGCGTTTGCTTGCTCAAGTTCTGTTACTTGTTCGCGCGCGGATTGCGCATGACTGCCATTCGGATCGGCCTGTAGATATTGCCGGTAGCTGTCGAGGGAATTGGCGTTTTTCGCTACGCTCCATGCCGCATCATCCTGTAGCGCCAACATGTATGCCTTCGCCTCGTTGGCGTGCGCATCACCCGCGTGCTTGTCGAGAAAGTTCTGATAGGCCGCGATAGTGTTCGCGTTGCTCGCCGTTGCCCAATCCTTATCTGTGGAATTGCATGCCGTCAGCACCAGCGCGCAGCATAGCGCCGGCACCAGTAAGAACTCGTTGTGGTTATTCATTACGCTAGACCTCCAGTCAGTTTCTTTTGCCACAAGCAGGGCCCTCCCCATCGGCAGGCCCGTCCGGCAAGAGCCGTGCGGCTTGCACAGGGATAGACTTCATATATACGATACATACTGTATGAAAAAGTTCCGAGCGAGGCGCGAGTTTTCCGCTCCGTCCCCTACCGGTAAGCGGAAGCTATCATTCGAGGAACGAGCGGGGCCGCGATGGGAGCGCGGAGTCGCACATGGTTTCGGCCGCGGGCGGCCAAAAAACGAGAGCATCAATATTGAGGTGGTTGCCGCCGTTCTCGAAGGACTCCTGGTGCGCGGTTATCGAGGGGTCACCATCGAAGGTATCGCGCGCCAGGTGAAGCGTGCCCGTACCAGCTTGTATCGCCGTTGGCCCAGCAAACGCCACCTGATTGCGGATGCGGTCGTCGCGCAGTTGGGGGCCCAACCGGCGCCCGACACGGGCTCGTTACGCAGGGACCTGATGGCTGCCGTGAAAACTCTGCCCGCTGCTTTTGCAGGAACGCTCGGCAAAGCGCTTCCCGGACTCGTTGCGGATATGGCGCTCGATCCGGTGCTTGCGAAACTGATCCGCGACAAGGTGCTGGCGCCGCGCCGGCGCTCGATTCGGGCCGCTTTCGAGCGGGGCATGACCCGCGGCGAATGCGCTCGCGGCCTCGACATCGATGCCTTGATCGACATGCTCACGGCACCCTTTTACTTTCGGGCGTTGTTCGGTCATCTGCCGTCAACGCCTGCGCTGGTAACCACCATCGTCGACCATGTGATCGCCATGGTACGTCCGCCTTCGATTGGGTAGTGCACCAAGCGTGAGGTGGGCAGCCAAGAATTACTGATTCGTCACGTTAAATTGCGGACAGGAGCGTAAATGCGCAGGTGGATGGGCTCACTCTTCTTTGTGAACGCATACAATTCGTTGGAGTCGAATGTTTCTTGAACGGTCAAACGACGTTGGTTGCAATCATTGGTGCATAGCCCCCTAGCGCATACTAAACGCACACAATCCTCGACCACGATGAAGCCATGGTGGTCACGGAGCCGTCTGTCGTGCATTGGGGCCTTGGCATTGGTCTCGTGTCTTGCAACGGCCGCACACGCCGGTCCTGCACCTTTTGATCTCGCGGGTCCCGTTCTTGAGGTGAAAATCACCCGCGGGACGGAATCTCTCCCTGTATTTGAGGTCCCGAATCTCTCCGTCGGCGACCAAATCTGGATCAAGGCGGATTTGCCTGCGACTCAGTCTGAACATTACTTGATGGTGGTTGCATTCTTGAGTGGATCGACCAATCCACCGCCAAAGAACTGGTTCTTTCCGTGCAAAACGTGGACAAAGGAATGCTCGCGCGATGGATTGACCGTAAAGGTACCACCTGGGGCGCAGCAGGTACTTCTATTCCTCGCGCCGGAAACCGGCGGTGATTTCAACACATTGGTTGGCGCGGTACGCGGACGGCCGGGCACGTTTGTGCGCACATCTCAGGACCTTAACCAGGCCGCACTCGATCGCTCCCGCCTCGAGCGTTTTCTTTTCGCGATTCGCAGCCTCAATAACGAAGACTCCTCGAAGCTCAAGGCAGGAGCGCCGCTCCTGGCACGCAGCCTGGCCATCAAGGTCGACGATAAATGCCTGGATCGCATCCCGGAACTGCAGGCGCCCTGCCTGATGCAAGGACAAGAGTCGCTCATTTTGAATGACGGACATACCACCTCGATCGTCGAGGCCCTCACAACGGGCCCCGGCAGCGATTTGGCGATGGAGGCGAGCTACACCCCGCAACTCAGCTACGGCTACTACAGTCCTTACATCGCCTCGGTATTGGATATCGCGCGAATCCTCGACTCATTTCACGTGGCCCAATATCAATACATTCCGGCACTCGGCACGCAGCACGGCGACAAAATAGCGCTGACTCTGAACACCGCCCCCTCGTTTCAAAATCCGAAATCAGTCCTGGTAGCCGCGCTGCCGGCCGTGGAGCAACCGCAGTTGCCGCCGTTGCACGCTGTCAATCCCAAGGAAACCTACTGCGCCAGCAAAGCGAAACTGGTGCTGCCGGTCGAAGGTGCGCCGTTGGTGTTTGCCACCGGGTACGCACACGACATGTCGCTGAATCTGACCGCACCAGACGGCAAGATTATTCGCTTACCCGCCACGCCGGATGCGCTTCAGGGCGGCTATGTTGTTGACACGTCGGGCTTGCGGTCTTCGAATCTCGGCGACAGCATCCAAGCATCATTGAAGGGCAAGTGGGGCTTTGATTCCTACGAGGGCCCCAGTTTCCGTCTGATCAATACGCACGCCGCCGATTGGAAGTTGGATGCGGGGGATGCACCAACCATAGTCGTCGGGCGCCAGAATACGGTTCACTTTCACGCTGACAGCGTGACGTGCATCGACGGCATCATGCTCAGGGATCCTCAGGGCAAGGATTTGCTCGTCGAGTGGAAAGCCGTTAAACCCGATGAGGTCGAGGTCAAGCTGCCGATGCAAGATGCACAACCCGGCGCTTTGACAATGATGGTTACGCAATATGGCGCCAACCAACCTCAAGCCATTTCCCTACATGCTTTTTCCGAAGCTGGAAGGTTCGAGGGCTTTACTCTACATGCCGGTGACACTCAGGGGATCCTGAAAGGCAGCCGCCTCGATGAGGTGGCCACTCTAGCGATAGGTAAATCCGTATTTGTGCCGGGCCAACTTTCCACCCGATCCGGCACCGACGAGCTATTGATGGTTGCTCAGGATTCGCAGGCGATGGGAGATCTGAAACACGGGCGCCCGATCGCGGCGAAAGTTACTCTGATCGATGGTCGCGTTTTTCCGCTTCTCGCCTCCATCGATTCGCCTCGTCCGCGAGTCACGTTGATCAATAAGAGTGTACAACCCTCCCCGTCCAACGATAACAGCAACATTAGTCTCGTTGACCCGGGCGAACTGCCACAGGATGCGACCCTAATATTTTCCGTGCGCACAGATTTGCCGGCCGTGTTCTCGCAGGATGAAAATATCGAGGTTTCGACGACGGATGGGGCTTTCTCGACGACCTTAAGCATTGGCAAAGGGGAAATGACACTCGAGAATCCCCGCGTTGCCGTGATCATCCTGAATCCAATGAAGGCCTTTGGGCGAGCTGCTTTCGGACCGTTGCAATTTCGCGTCAACGCGGGTGGCGCGTCTGGCGACTGGCAACCGTTGGCGAATCTGATCCGTCTGCCAGCTCTTAAGAAAATCGACTGCCCCGCCGCTGCCGAACTGGCGTGCAAACTTTCCGGATCTAATTTGTTTTTGATCGACTCGCTGTCCAGCGATCCGCAGTTCGCGCACTCAGTACAGGTTCCCGAGGGGTTCTTAGGATCCGCGTTACCGGTTCCACACCCGGGCCGCGGGGCGCTGTATGTGAAGCTGCGAGATGATACGGCCGTGATCAATCTGGCTACGCTATCAGCGCGGCAATTGCCGGCATCCTCCGGCGAGCTGGAACGCTCCCTCGCTCGCCAGCCCGCATTGGTCGAGGACGATCAGTCGGCGATGGGCCCTCCCGAGAAGCCACCTTCAACAGACGATCCCACCGCAAGTCCCATTGGAGCTGAATCCAAGGCAGCGCAGCCTGACGCGGCCAAGGCACCGCAAAATACTCAGTCAAACCAGCACTAACAGGATTCGCTATTGCGGATACGCCTTCACGCTGTCCGCGACTGAGTCGGCGACGTGTTCCTTGGTGATCACACCGGCAACATCACTGCCGCGTGGCACTCCGCGCCCACGCACCACCACCGCCATGATGGCGTTACGGCGCCACATGCGGCGGATAACGTCGAAAGCGGTCTCATCTTCGCGCACGATGGTGAAGTTTCGGCTGGCAACCTCTCCTAAAGCTGACGCCGGTGTGCGCACCTTCCAGACCGCGCCGAAGGCCGGTATTGACACGGATTACCCCGTAGAGGTGACCCTTGTCCGTCACTACGACGTAGCGCAGGCGCCCGGCGTGCTCGGGCTGGCGCAAATAGTCATCGAAACTCTCTTCCGCCGGCAGAACCTGGATGTCGGCGTCCATCACTTCGCGTGCGGAGCGGACCAGAAACATGTTGGCATGGCGCGCCTTCGGAATGGCTCGTCCGCGGCGTACGAGTTTCAAAGTGTAGATGGTCTCGCGAGACAGCAGTCGGCGCGCACCGATGCTCATTGCCACCGCCACGATCATTGGCATCACGATGCTGTAATCGAGTGTCATCTCGAAAATCATCGTCACAGCCGTCATCACCGCTCCGGTGCCACCACCCACCATCGCGCCCATGCCAACCATCGCAAAGGCGGGAATGCTCAACTGAATCGGCAGGCCGAAGGCATTCCAAAGTGCCGCAAATGCGCCGCCGAGGGCAGCGCCCATGAACAAAGACGGCGAAAAGATACCGCCCGATGAACCCGATCCGAGACTGATCGAAGTCGCCAACGCTTTGCAGAGGCCGAGGAGTGCGAGCAGCCCAAAGGCGGAGATCTGTCCCGCCAATATCGCCTGAACCGTTGCGTAGCCGACGCCGTCGACATAGTACTGACCGAACGTGCGCAATAGCGCGTACATGAGCACGCCCACCAGGAGCATGCCCAACATGTGCCGCCAATAGCGCGACTTGATTCTGTCGAATATATCCTCCGCAAGATGAAGTCCGCGGATGAAACCTGCCGCTGCAAACCCGCTCAGCGCACCCAGCACAGCGAACAGGATCAGCACGATCAGTGCATTTGAATCGACCGCCATCGCTTGAAGCGGCGGCACATGAAATGCCGGCGTGTCGCCGAAGAACCAGCGGCCCACGAAGGTCGCGGTGCCCGTCGCAATGGCGACGGGAAGGAACGTCTCGACGCTCACCTCGGGCATCATCAGCTCGATCGCAAACATCACGCCACCAATGGGCGTATTGAAAGTGGCGGCAATACCCGCGCCCGCACCCGCAGCGACGAGCGCAATACGCTGGCCCGCGGGCATCCGAATGATTTGTCCCATTGTCGAGCCGAGCGCGGATCCGATCTGGATGATGGGTCCTTCGCGGCCGACCGATGATCCGCTTCCGATCGCCAGGGCCGATGCCAATGATTTTACCAGCGCCACCACAGGTCGGATGACGCCGCCTTTGTGATAGATCGCATCCATGACCTCGGGGACCCCGTGTCCCTTGGCCTCCGGAGCAAAATTGGTGACCAGGAAGGTCACACCGATACCGCCCAGCACGGGCACCAGAATCACCAGCACGCCCCACGGCGCGGGAGCCGTGAAAACGTTCGCATCGTAGTGAATCGAGCGCTGGCCGGTAAAGAATAGATTGTGAATGAGGCCAATCAAATCGCGGAACAACACCGCGCCGATCCCGGTGACGACCCCGAGTCCAAGAGCCAACAAAGCGAGTTGCGCCAGCGGCAGTTGGCGGCTTTCATCGCCTTCCATCAGGAGTCGCCATCCGTGCGACAAGGGGACTCAGACCTTCCAACGAGAATCGATGCTCGGAGTTTTCGTAGCTTCACGGCGCTACAATACACCGGCAGAGCCCTCGCCGCAGCGAGGCTCCTTTATATTTGCGTGCCATAGCAAACGATGACTTACGATCTATCCCAGCTCGGCTTTTTGCTCTTCGTGTCGGCGTTGGTCGCGATGCTAACGCGGCGATTGCGAACGCCTTACACCGTTGGATTGGTGCTCGCCGGTATGGCTCTCAATTTTCTGCACATCTATACCAAATGGCATCTATCAAAAGATCTGATTTTCTCAGTCTTTTTGCCACCGTTGGTATTTGAGGCTGCGCTATTTATCAACTGGCGAGACCTCAAGAAGGATCTGCCTGTTGTAGCGTTGCTGGCCACGATGGGCGTGCTGCTGGCGGCTGCCGTCACGGCCATCGGCATGCATTACGCATTACATTGGGAGTGGGGCAGCGCGATTGTCTTTGGTGCATTGATCTCCGCCACCGATCCAGTCTCCGTTATTGCGACTTTCAAAGAAGCTGGGGTGCGCGGACGTTTGCGCTTGTTGATCGAAGCGGAGAGCCTCATGAACGATGGCACGGCTGCCGTCGCGTTCGTTGCGGCCCTTGGTGTCCTGGCGGGGAATCAGCAGAATTTCGTTTCGATCACCGGCGATTTGATTTTGGCGATCGTCGGTGGCTCGCTGATCGGCGCCGTTGTCGCCTCTGGATTCATGTTTTTGGCAGGAGGTACTCAGGATTATCTGGTCGAAATCACCTTTACTACACTCGCTGCGTACGGCTCCTTTTTTGTCGCCGAACATTTTCAGTGCTCGGGCGTACTCGCAGCATTGACCGCCGGCTTGGTCGTCGGGAACTTTCGCTCATCGGCGTTTGTGACCGCCGCCGGCCGCGAAGTACTGGGGCCGTTTTGGGAGTACGTGGCCTTTATCGCCAACTCGCTGGTATTTCTTTTGATTGGCGCGCAAGAAGCACAGCAGCACTTCAGCGAACTATGGTTCCCCGTGTTGGCGGCCATCGTGCTGGTGACGTTGGGTCGTGCGGTGGCAATTTATCCGGTTTGTGCGGTTTTCTTACGTAGTCGGCTTAGAGTTGAAGGCCGCCATCAGCACATCCTCTTTTGGGGCGGGTTGCGCGGCGCTTTGGCGTTGGCCCTTGCGTTGGCGCTCCCGGAAAACCTGCCCCACCACGACGCCATAGTCACGATCACCTTTGCGGTCGTCGCATTTTCCGTGTTCGCTCAAGGATTGACGATCACCCCGCTGCTGCGCCGCCTGGGACAAATCAAGTAGTTCCACAGACCACTGTGTCGACTACGTGTGATATCTCGCCATTGTATTATCAGAGCAATTGCCGCAAGGCGACGCAACGCGTCCCTCCCGTGTGCGCGCAGGCAAGAGAAACATGACTTTGTCGTTCCGGAACTTTACACGGCTGTATGCATCTTATTGGTAAGGCCGTGGCTTTGTTATTGGGGCGCATCCGGGAGGAGTGTCATGAAGAGATCACTGCTAGGCCCTGTGCTGGGCTTCAGCATTTTCTTAACCGCAGCCTGCGGATCGAGCGAGTCCGATTGGCATCGCGCGACCGCGACAAACTCCTTGGCTTCTTACCAAGCGTTTCTGAAAAATCATCCGAAGAGCGACCAAGCCGACACCGCGCGGGGCATCATCCTGGCATTGCAAGACGATCAGGCTTGGAAGGTCGCGCAAGCCGGTCAGTCCAAGCAGAGTTATCAGACCTACTTGGAGGCATATCCGGGTGGTGTGCACGCGGAGCAGGCTCAATTTGAGATCACTGCCTTGGAACGCGCGACGGCCTGGCTGGCAGTGCAGCGCAACGAAACATACGCAACGCTGCAGGCTTTCTTGAAGCAATACCCGCAAGGGCAGGAATCAAATCTTGCCCGCGATTGCCTGGCAGGGATGTCTTATCGTGCCAGATTCGCTGAATTGCGATCCCGCACAGCCGCTGAGCGCCAACGCTCTGTCTTGCAAGTGCGCCTGCGGGACGCGGTCCACACTCTTATCCTGATTCCGCCTTCGCCAACTAACAAGAATTACCAAGTGACGTCCGGCATCGTCAGCGAGGCACAAGCCCAGGCCGCATGCGCCGCGGCTGCGCAAGTTCACCAACGCTGCGAGGTACTTCCTAGCGAAGCATCGGCCGCTCAGTCCTGAGGTTCGGTCGGGCGGTTCATTGCGCTTGAGACCAAGAGCACGCCGGCAATGCTCGTACCCACGGTCATTACGCCGGGCGAATGGAATGTGCTCATCAATCCACTGCACCCACAGTTCTCACCGACATGGATCGTGGCCGGTCCCGATGCCTACACCTTCGATGCGCGATTGCTTCCGATCAAGAAAAAGACTCGGTCCGGGAGAGCCTCGTCGCGGCCCTAATCGAGGCCGCGAGACCGTCAAAATAGTGGACAAAAAGTGGACATGGAGGCATCCTCTTTTTGTAAGTCATTGATTATTGGCGCTCCCTACGGGATTCGAACCCGTGTTACAGCCTTGAGAGGGCCGTGTCCTAGGCCTCTAGACGAAGGGAGCGGACTTGCCGATCTTTGGGCCCGTGGGACCCAAGAGGGCTGGTAGTATACGGGCCAATTTTTTGGACTCAAGCGGAACCCCCTTTTTGAACTCATCATCGACGCCATTCCCACCGTTGGTGATTCCCAGGTCTGAGCATTCGATATCGCGTGCGGCGATCTCGCCGAACGCCCTGAAAGTGCTGTACCGCCTCAAAGAGGCGGGCTATCAGGGCTTCCTGGTGGGCGGCGCGGTGCGCGATCTGCTGCTGGGCATTACGCCGAAAGACTTCGACGTGGCGACCAATGCGTTGCCCGAGGAGGTACGGCGACTATTTCGCAATTGCCGGCTGATCGGCCGACGTTTTCGCCTGGCGCACGTGTATCTTCGGCAACGAAATCATCGAAGTGGCGACGTTTCGTGCGGCCGCGGCGCCCGAGCGCGAGGACGCGGAGGACGTGGATGCGGATGCGGATCCGGGCGAGTCGGCAGCGCGCGGAGATTTCGCCGCCGAGCGATTCCGAGCATCGGGCCTTCGATCAGCGCGGGGCGCATTCTGCGCGACAACATCTACGGCACCATCGAAGAGGACGTTTGGCGGCGCGATTTCGCGGCCAACGGTCTCTACTACAACATCGAGGATTTCTCGATTTGGGATTTCGTCGACGGCGTGAGCGATATCAAGGCGCGGCGTCTCAAGTTGATCGGCGATCCGGAGACCCGCTATCGCGAGGATCCGGTGCGCATGCTGCGCGCGGTGCGTTTCGCAGCCAAACTGGATTTTTCCATCGAGTCCGCCACCGAGCGGCCGATCCGGGAGCTCGCGTACCTGCTGGACGGCGTGCCGCCGGCGCGGCTGTTCGATGAGGTTCTGAAATTATTTCTTTCGGGTTTTGGTGCAAAGTCGTATCGCTTGCTGCAGCAGTACGGTCTGTTCGAGCATCTGTTTCCCCTTGTCGGCCGCTGCCTTCGCATTGCCGCCGTACGCCTACGCGGGGGAAATGCTCGAGCTGGGGCTTGCCAACACCGATGAGCGCATCGCCGCCGACAAGCCGGTCACGCCGACGTTCTTGTTCGCCGTATTGCTGTGGAGCGCGGTGCTGCGCGAACTGAACGAGCGCCAGGCGGGTCCGGCGCCGGATCTGACGCAGCTCATGCAGGCCTGCGACACGGTGCTGAAGGCGCAGCAGTCGCGCGTGGCCATACCGCGGCGCTTCGCGCGTGCCCATGCGCGAACTGCTGATGCTGCAGCCGCGATTCAATCGCCGCAGCGGCGTGAAGTCCTTGAGCTCTGCTGCAGCATCCGCGCTTTCGCGCAGCCTACGATTTCCTGCTGCTGCGCGCCCAAGTCGGCGTCGCGGATCCCGAGCTCGCGAAATGGTGGACCGACATTCAGGTGCTGCCGCAGGAAGAACGGGTGGCGCTGGTTCAGGCGCGCCCGGCGGAGCCCGCCGCGGAGGGAACGGCGGCGCCCGGACGTCGACGCCGCCGCCGGCGGCGCGGCGGAGCGGCGCGCAGTTAACGATGATTGCTCTGGCGCCCGGCGTATGTGGCGATCGGCAGCAACCTTAATCATCCGCGCGATCGCGTGCTGGAAGCATATCGAGCGGCTGCGATGAATTGCCTGCGACCCGCTCGGTGTTGCGCTCGCGCCTCTATCTCACTCGTCCGATGGGCCCGCAGGATCAACCGCAATACGTCAATGCCGCCGCGGGGCTGCTGACGCAACTGACGGCCCGCGATCTGTTGGCCGCTTTGCTCGGAATCGAACGCAGCATGGGACGAGATCGCGGGGAACGCTGGGGGCCTCGCGTGATCGATCTGGATCTGGTGTGGATGTTGGATTCGCGTGATGGACGAACCCGGATTGACGGTGCCGCATCCGGGAGTGTCGACCCGCAACTTCGTCCTGTATCCTCTGGCGGACATCGCCCCGACGATCAAGATTCCAGGGCATGGGCAACGTGCTCGACTTGAAGTCGGCGCGCGGGCAGCGACGGAATCTCGGTCTTGGAGTTACAAGAGTCTCTAAATGGCAGTGGCAGTACCGCATCGATTCATCGTCGTCGAGGGGCCCGATTGGCGTGGGCAAGACCAGTCTGGCGCGCCGCTTGAGCCAATCCCTGGGCGGCCAGCTGGTGCTGGAGCAGGCCGATCAGAATCCCTTTCTCGAACGCTTCTACAAGAATCCGCGGGCGGCCGCATTTCAGACGCAGCTATTCTTTCTGTTTCAGCGCGCCCGCCAACTGGAGGAGGTTCGCCAGGAGGACCTGTTCGGCGCCGTGCGTGTCGCGGATTACCTGCTGGAGAAGGATCGGCTGTTTGCGCGCGTCACGTTGGACGATGCCGAATATGCGCTCTATGAACGTGTGTACGAACGCGTGGTCGTGGATGCGCCCAAGCCGGATCTGGTCGTGTACCTGCAGGCGCCCGTCGATGTGCTGGTCGATCGCATCGCAAAGCGCGGCATTCGCTACGAGCAGCACATCGAACGCGCGTATCTCGACAAGCTCACCCAGGCCTACGCGCGGTTCTTTCACAGCTACGACGCATCGCCGCTGCTGATCGTCAATTCAGCGGCCATTGATCCGGTGAACAGCGACAGCGACTATCAGCAACTGTTCGCCGAGATCACCAAGGCGCGCCGCGGCAGGCATTTTTTCAATCCCGCCGGCAGCAGTCTGCTGCCCGCTCGAGCTAGATCGCGCCTGCGGCGTCGCATGCTGCGCCAGCGCCCAGCTGCACGTGCTCGCGCACCAGGGCGGAGGGATGCTGCGCACGGCGCGCTGAGGCGCGGCGATGACTTCGAGCGAGGTCGGCGCATTGCCGAGCGCGACGGCGACATTGCGCAGCCAGCGTTCGTAGCCGATGCGGCGAATGGCGCTGCCGCTGGTCTTGTTCCAGGAATTCCGCCTCGCTCCAGGCGAACAGCTCGACGAGCTGCGCATGATCGAGTCCGTGGCGAACCGCGAAATCCTTTTCCGCGGTGGGGCGCGCGAATTTGTTCCACGGGCAGACCAGCTGGCAATCGTCGCATCCGTAGATGCGATTGCCGATGGCGCGGCGGAACTCGATCGGGATGCTGCCCGCAAGCTCGATGGTGAGGTAGGAAATGCAGCGACGCGCATCGAGCCGGTAGGGCGCGACGATGGCGCCGGTGGGACAGGCCGGCATGCAGGCGCTGCAGGAGCCGCAGTGCGCGCTGCTCGGGAGCGTCGGCCGGCAGCTTCGAGGTTCAAGTAAATCTCGCCGAGAAAAAAATACGAGCCGGCGTTGCGATCGATCAGGTTGGTGTGCTTGCCGATCCAACCGAGTCCGGCATTGCGCGCCAACGCCTTTTCCAGAACCGGCGCGCTGTCGGTGAACACCCGATAGCCGAAGGGACCCACGGCCTCCTGGATGCGATCGCAGAGCCTCTGCAGCCGCGCGCGCAGCACCTTGTGGTAGTCGCGGCCCAGCGCGTAGCGCGAGACGTAGCCGATGCTGCCGTCGGCGAGCGCGGCCGCGGCGTCGGCAGCATCCTGCGGCCAATAATCCATGCGCACGCTGATGCAGCTGACCGTACCGGGCACCAATTCAGCCGGTCGGCTGCGCTTGCTGCCGTGGCGCGACATGTAACCCATCTCGCCGTTGAATCCGGCGCGCAGCCAATCGAGAAAAAACGCTTCGTCCGCGGGTAAATCGATGTTGGCGACGCCGAGTCCCGGTAAACCCCAGGTCCTTGGCCCAGTCTCGCAAACTGGCCGATAGGGCAGCGGGGTCGAACGTGGCGGTCGGTATTGCGGAGGTGTTCATGGGTGCAGCCCCGTATAATGGTCAAAAATGCCGCTTCACGCAGCAAATGGATACCGATGCGCTCCGTATCGATGGATTTTCGTCCTCCCCGACAGCAGCAGCACGGAGGCCTTGGGGTGCCGCGCTCGCGCCGCGCGTTTCCCGCCTCCCGGCTGCAGGTGCGGTCGATCTACCTGCAAGGCGAACTGGGCGAGCGGCAAGACCACCTGCGTGCGCAGTCTTGCTGCGCGCGCTGGGCGTCACCGCTCCGGTGCGCAGCCCGACCTACACCCTGGTCGATCACTACAGTCTTGCCGCACTCGACTGCGTTCATGTCGATCTCTATCGCGTCAGGTCCGCCGCGGAAGTCGAGGAACTGGGGTTGCGCGACATGACGGGGCCGGGCAGCCTTTTGCTGATCGAGTGGCCGGAGAAGGGGGGCGTTGCCGTGCCGCCCGCGGACTTGAGGTTGACGCTCAATTATCTCGAGGCAGGACGCGGACAGCGATGTTGCGGCGCCGGGACCGCATTCGGAGGAGAATGGCTGCCGAACTTAGGGCGTGACACTAGCTTAATTCCCTATGTGTCTAATTTAACTTGAAAAAGACCCTGCTTAAGCGTTAACTTATTGCGATGAATCCTATAAGTTGGCGCCACGCGCTGGGATTGCTGCTTGGGACGCTGTTGCGCAAGCCGGCGCTGGCGGTCGACGTGCGCGACGTGCGGCTCTGGGCAGGCCCGGATAGCACCCGGGTGGTATTGGATCTGTCCGGCAGCGCGCAGCACAGTTTGGTGGTGCTGCAAAATCCCGATCGAGTCGTTCTGGACGTGTCGGGTGCTCGGCTTGCCAAGGCGTGCGCACACCCCGCCAGGGGGCGGCGGCTCGGTGAAGCAGGTGCGCATGGCGCATCGGCCGTCCGGAGAGCTGCGCATCGTGCTCGATCTGACGCGGCCCATTCAAGCGAAGAGTTTTCTGACCACGCCCAATGACCATTACGGTTATCGGCTGGTGATCGATTTGGGTCGGTGGCACGCACGCCGACAGGCCCATCAAGGTGGAGCACGCGCCGGCAGATGCCCGCGATCTCATCATCGCCGTCGATGCCGGTCATGGCGGCGAGGATCCAGGCGCCATCGGCAAGAACGGCACGCGCGAGAAGGACGTGGTGCTGGCGATCGCCCGCGAACTGGCGCTCATGGTCAACGCCGAGCCAGGCATGAAGGCCGTTCTGACCCGCAACGGCGACTACTTCGTTCCGCTTCGCGATCGGATGCGCCGCGCGCGCGCGCAGCAGGCGGATCTGTTCGTCTCCATTCATGCCGACTCCATTCGCGACCGCAGCATCGACGGCTCGTCGGTCTACATCCTGTCGCAGCGAGGCGCGACCGACGAGGCCTCGCGCTGGCTGGCTGAGCGCGAAAACGCCTCCGATCTGATCGGCGGTGTTTCGCTGGATGACAAGGACGATGTGCTCGCCTCGGTGCTGCTCGGATCTGTCGCAATCGGCCTCGTTGAGCGCAAGCCAGGTGGCGGCGGAGCGCGTGCTGCAGCAACTGACACGGCGGGCGAAGTGCGCAAGCACGAGGTGCAGCAGGCGCGTTTCATGGTATTGAAGTCCCCCGACATTCCCTCGATGCTGGTTGAAACCGCCTATATTTCGAATCCGCAAGAAGAGCAGCGGCTGCGCATGGCGGCACATCAGGCGAAGCTCGCCGGCGCCATTCACCAAGGCGTGCACGATTATTTTTATGCCAATCCGCCGGCGGGAACGCGCATCGCGCAGCTGGCGGCCGGCGCGTCGCGGCCGGTCCTAAGCTCAGCCTCGAGCGGCGGCGGCGCCGGCGACTAACCGAGCGTTCGTCGCGCTGCGCGATGGGCCGCGATTCGCGGTGGCGCCGCGATGCGCGCCCCTCAAGGCCGTCCTGTGCGAAAATGCGCGCTCCGAGGTCGCCCTTGCCCATCCAATTACTCTCCGACTCCCTCATCAATCAAATCGCCGCCGGCGAGGTGATCGAACGTCCGGCTTCCGTGGTCAAGGAACTGGTGGAAAATGCCCTGGACGCCGGCGCGCGGCGCATCGAGGTTGAACTGGAGCGCGGCGGCTGTGGATTGATTCGCGTTCGCGACGACGGCATCGGCATCGAATCGGGCGAAATTGCTCTGGCGCTGGCGCGGCATGCGACCAGCAAGATCGCCTCGCTGGAGGATCTCGAGAGCGTCGCGACCCTGGGATTTCGCGGCGAAGCACTGCCGAGCATCGCCTCGGTATCGCGATTGTCGCTCGCTTCGCGACCGGCGCCGGCGCCCACGCCTGGGCGGTGGAGGCCCGCGACGGTGTGATCGGCACGCCGGCGCCGGCCTCGCACCGGCTTGGGCACCAGCGTCGAGGTGCGCGATCTTTTCTTCAATGTTCCGGCGCGGCGCAAATTCCTGCGCAGCCGAGAACACCGAGTACCAGCACATCGTGCGCATGCTGGAGCGCCTGGCGCTGTCGCGCTTCGAAGTGGCCTTCACGCTGATGCACAACGGCAAGATCGATCTGGACGCTGCCGCGGCGCACGGAGCGGTGCGCAGCGGCTGGAGCGTGTCGCCAAGATCTGCGGTGAGGAGTTCGCCGCCCACGTCATCGAGCTGCGTCATGACACCGAGAGCTTGCGCCTCTCGGGATGGTTGGCGCTGCCGACGTTCTCGCGCAGCCAGTCGGATCTGCAATTCGCATTCTTGAACGGGCGTTTCGTGCGCGACAAGCTGATGGTGGGCGCGGCGCGTCTCGCCTATCAGGACGTGCTGTTTCACGGCCGGTTCTGCGCGTACTTGCTGTATCTTGCAAATGGATCCCGGCCAGGTCGACGTCAACGCGCACCCGCAAAAGCTCGAAGTGCGATTTCGCGATTCGCGCCGCATCCATGACTTTGTGTTTCGCACGCTGGAGAAAGTGCTGGCGGACACCCGGCCCAGCGCGAACTCGCCGGGCAGCGCGCCGCTCGACTGGCTCACGGGCGCGCAGTTCTCAGGCCCCGGCCGCTTCAGCTTGCCGGAGGCGGCTGCGCACTCGTCTGCCGACGCCTATCGTCGTTACTTAAGTCCCAACGCAGCCGGCGAGGGCGCACAAGTGCCGGGTGCGCAAGACGGGTGGCGCACGGCGGGGGCCGGCAATGGAGGCGCGCCCGACGCACCTTTGGGGTATGCGATCGCGCAGCTGCACGGGATCTACATTCTGGCGCAATCCGCCGAGGGCCTGGTGCTGGTGGATATGCACGCGGCACACGAGCGTGTCGTGTATGAGGACATGAAGAAGCTTCTGGCCGGCAACACGGCGCAACAGCAACTGCTGATGCCCGAGATCTTGAGCGTTACGGCGGCGCAGGCAGATGTCGCCGAATCCCATCTGCACGGAATTTGCCGCGTTGGGATTTGGGGTCTCACGCGTGGGACCTGAACAATTGGCTCTGCGGGCGATTCCGATATTGCTGGCGGGGCGCGACGCGACGAGCATCGTCCGCGACGTACTCTCCGACCTGGCAGAGCTGGGGTCTTCACGGCGCGTCGAGGAATCCATCAACCATATTCTGGCCACCATGGCCTGTCACGCGGCCGTGCGAGCACAACGCTTCTTGAGCCTGCCGGAGATGAACGCGTTGCTGCGCGAGATGGAGGGTACCGAGCGCGCAGACCAATGCAATCACGGGCGCCCGACCTGGGTGCGTTTGCCGCTCAACGAGCTTGATCGACTCTTCCTGCGCGGGCGCTGATGCACGGGGACTCAAAACGCCGCTACGCGGTGTTGTTGATGGGTCCTACGGGCGCCGGAAAATCAGATCTGGCGCTGGCGCTTGCGGAGCGGCTGCCCTTGGAAATTGTCAGCGTCGACTCGGCGCTGGTGTATCGCGGCATGGATATCGGTACCGCCAAGCCTTCTTTAAGCGATCGCGCTCGAGTCGCCCATCATTTGATCGACATTCGGGATCCCGCGGCAAGCTACTCGGTGGGCGAATTTACCCGCGACGCACAGCGTCTCATGCAGGATATCTGGCGCCGAGGCAAGCATCCGCTGCTGGTCGGCGGCACCATGCTGTACTTCCACGCCTTGACCACCGGAATCGCGCAGTTGCCGGAAGCCGATCCGAAAATGCGGGCGGATATCGACGCTCAGGCCGCCGAGGCGGGTTGGGCCGCCGTCCATCGGGAACTCGCCGAAGTTGATCCGCAGGCTGCGGCGCGTATTCATGTCAACGATCCGCAACGTATCCAGCGCGCCCTCGAGGTGTTCCGGCTCACCGGCGAGACCATTACAGAATTGCAACAGCAGCGGGTGTCGGTGTTTTCCGACGTCAATATAAAAGAATTTGCGATTGCGCCCCTTGAACGCGCTGAGTTACACACCAAGATCGAAGTCGAGGTTCGAGGCGATGCTCGACGCCGGATTCGTAGCGGAAGTGCGGAGATTGTACGAAAGGGGCGATTTGAGCTCGGAACATCCATCCATGCGCGCGGTCGGATATCGACAGATCTGGCGATATTTGGCAGGACACAGTGCGTTGAAAGAGGCGGAGGAACAAGCGATTGCGGCGACGCGTCAACTCGCCAAACGGCAGCTCACCTGGCTGCGGCGGCGAGCAAACGCACAGTGGTTGGATTCGATGCATCCGGAGGTTGCAAGATTGATTTTTGACGCACTGTCCAAGAGCGGTATTGGCTAGTGGTCCCATAACGGGGGTCACTGCGCTGTGCTAGCATTAATCAGCTATCTGCCTCGCGCCGCATGGAAGTTATTCGGCAGTACAAACGACACCAAAAACAAGGAGCATTACCCATGGCCCGTGGCCAGTCTCTGCAGGACCCATTTTTGAATGCCCTGCGCAAAGAAAGAGTGCCAGTTTCAATTTATCTTGTGAACGGCATCAAATTACAAGGACAAATCGATTCATTCGACCAGTTCGTCGTGTTGCTCAGAAATAGCGTAAGTCAGATGGTCTACAAGCATGCCATTTCCACTGTCGTGCCCGCGCGCAATGTGCGATTGCCGACAGGCGAGGATGGAGAAGTGACGGAACCGGCTATCGTTGAATGAGTGGGTGGCGCTCTGCAGATTGTTTGAACGCCCGCAGGGTGGCGAGCGCGCTGTTTTAGTCGGCGTCGGCATCGGACATCCCGTTGATCCGAATGACATTGCCGAATTTGCGGCGTTGGCCGCCTCCGCAGGTACGGTTCGGGTGGGTACTGT
Organism: uncultured Gammaproteobacteria bacterium; assembly: GCA_963831765.1. Taxonomy (GTDB): domain Bacteria; phylum Pseudomonadota; class Gammaproteobacteria; order Steroidobacterales; family Steroidobacteraceae; genus Bog-1198. Next base: position 692,836 of record CAWHRH010000003.1, on the reverse strand, counting down.
GCTCGCGTCGCGGGCCCGCCCGGATCCGAAGTACTTCGTCGGTTCGGGTAAAGCCGAGGAGATTCATGCTTTTGCCGAGGCCCAGCGCGCCGATTTGATTCTCGTTGATCAGACGCTGACGCCCAGCCAAGAGCGCAATCTGGAGAAATTGACTGGTCGTCGAGTATTGGATCGTAACGGCCTGATTCTAGATATCTTTGCTCAGCGTGCACGCAGTTTCGAGGGCAAGCTGCAGGTGGAACTGGCGCAACTGTCGCACCTCGCCACCCGGCTGGTCCGAGGCTGGACGCACTTGGAAAGACAGAAAGGCGGCATCGGACTGCGCGGCCCCGGCGAAACCCAGTTGGAAACCGATCGGCGCTTGATTGCCAAACGCATTCGGACATTGCGCTCGCGTTTGGAAAAACTGGACCGACAACGCGACACCGGACGCCATGTCAGGCGCGAAGTGCCCGTGCCGACAGTCGCCCTGGTGGGTTATACCAATGCCGGCAAATCGACCCTGTTCAATTCCTTGACGGGCGCCGCTTCCTACGTCGCCGATCAACTGTTCGCGACCCTCGATCCCACCGTGCGCCGGGTCAAATTGGCCGATGCCGGTGAGGTGGTGCTCGCGGATACCGTGGGTTTCGTTCGCTCGCTGCCTCACGAGCTGGTGGCCGCATTCCGCTCCACGCTGCAGGAGGCTCGCGACGCCGATTTGCTGCTGCATGTCGTGGACGCCAGCGATCCCTTGCGCGATGAGCGAATGGGACAGGTCAGCGAAGTGTTGCGCGGCATCGGCGCAGGCGAGATCCGCACGCTCGTCGTGTTCAACAAGATCGATTTGAGCGGCGATGAGCCGAGGGTCGTCACGGGCGCAGACGGCATCGCGACGCAGGCCTGGGTATCTGCGTCAAGCGGCGCGGGCTTGACGGCGTTGCGCGAATCGCTGGCGCACGCGGTGAGTCCAAACCGGGTGCGCCGCACGTTGCATTTGCAACTGCAGGCAGCGGCGGTTCGATCGGAGCTCTACCAGCGCAACGCGGTGCGCGGCGAGCGGCAATGCGAGGACGGTAGCTGGGATATAGAAGTCGAACTTGATCCGACCGAAATTGCCAAACTGCTGGGTGCCAAGGGGATCACTCTGGTGTCCCCCGCCCGGGCCCTTGAACAGCGGGTGGCATAGGGTTCGCTATGTCGGAGGCGGGCCGCCTGTTAGAATGCGCGGCTTGCCATCAACCCGATATTCCGCAAACATAAAACTAGGCGAAACCTAATGGCTTGGAACGAACCTGGCGGCGAGAAACGCAATCCGTGGAATCGCCCGCAACAATCGCAGAACGACCTGGACGACGTTCTGCGTAATTTTCAGCGCCGCTTGAGTTCGCTGTTTGGGCGCGGCGGCGGCGGAATTGGCGGCGGCCAGAGTTCTCAGGGTTTCGGCAAAGGGATGGGCAGCATCCTGGTGCTCATCGGGGCGGTATGGATCGGCAGCGGGCTGTACCGCGTGGACGCACAGGAGCGCGCCATCATTTTGCGCTTCGGCGCGTACGTGCATACCACGAGTCCTGGCTACAATTGGCACCTGCCCTGGCCCATCGAACGCAAGACCATCGTCAACGTGTCGCAGCAATACAGCGTCACGGACGACGCCAGAATGCTCACGTCCGACACCAATCTCGTCGAGGTCAAGTCGGCGGTGCAGTACACCAAGCCCGACCCCTTTAAATACCTCTTCAAGGTGAACAACGTCGAGGAGACCTTGGTGCAGGTCAGCGAAAGCGCCATGCGCGAGGCGGTCGGCCAGGCCTCGCTCGACAAGGCGCTCGCTTTCGACCCGTCAATCACGGATCGGGCGCGCGTGGTGCTGCAGCGGACGCTCGACAATTACGACATGGGCGTTCGCATCATCAGCGTGAAGCTGGGAGAGGTCATCGTGCCCGAGCCGGTGCAGGATGCGCAGCGCGACGCCATCAAGGCGGACAAGGACCGGCAGCGTTACCAGCAGGAAGCGGAGACCTACCGCAACGACGTGGTGCCGCGAGCGCGCGGCGCTGCGGCCAAGAATCTCCTCGACGCGGAAGCCTACCGCCTGCAAGTGCTGGCGTTGGCGCAGGGTGAGACTTCGCGATTCGATCAGGTGCTGGGCCAGTACGAACGAGCGCCCGCCGTCACGCGCGAGCGCATGTACTTGGAGACCATGGAAAACGTCTACAAGAACTCGCGCAAGGTGATTGTCGATACCAAGAACGGCAACAGCCTGATGTATCTGCCGCTGGATAAGTTGATCGCGGCCCCGCCGCAGGCCGTTTCCAACCCGAACGATACGATGACGGTGGCGCCGGCGCGCCTGCCCGAGATCCAGGTTTCACCTCCGGAAGACCCCTCGCGGGCGCGTGGGGTGCGCTGATGCAAAACCGACTGCTTTACACCTTGCTGGCGCTCATCGCCGCCATCCTCGTGGTGAAAACGAGCCTGTTCACCGTCAGCGAAGGGCAGCTTGCCATCAAGTCGATCGGCGGCGAAATAGTGGAATCGAACTACCAGCCTGGATTGCACTTCAAGATCCCTCTGGTCAATGAGGTCTACCGTTACGACAAGCGCATCCTCACCCAGGTGTACCCATCCGAGCATTTCTTGACGCGCGAACAGGAACAGTTGAACGTCGACTTTTACGTCAAGTGGCGAATTCAGAATTTACGCAGATTCTACGAAACGACCGGCGGTACCGAGGATGTGGCCAACGCGCGCCTGGGCGAGACCGTCAAGGACAGCATCAAGAGCGTCGTGACGCAGCGCACGTTGCAGCAGGTGGTCACCGCGGAGCGCGCGGAATTCACCGATGCCATGATGAAAACGGCGCGGCCGCTCGCGGAACAGCTCGGCATCGAGCTGATCGATGTACGCATCACCAAAATCGAACTGCCGCAGCAGGTGCAGGATTCGGTGTTCGACCGCATGCGCGCATCCTTCAAGGCGCAGGCGGCGAAACTGCGCGCTGAGGGCGTGGAGGCGGCTGAGCGCATCAGGGCCGAGGCCAACAAGGCGCAGACCGAGATTCTGGCCGACGCGGCCCGGCAGGCTGCGCAGACCCGCGGACAGGGGGATGCCTCCGCGAGCGAGGTGTACGCGAAGTCGTATTCGAAGAACGCCGAGTTCTACAGCTTCTATCGCAGCATGCAGTCGTATCGAGAGGCTGTGGGCACACAAGGCGACATGCTGGTGATCGCCCCGGACAGCGCCTACTTCAAATACTTCAACAAGCCCCAGCCGCAGCCCCCGCAGCGTTAGCGAACCGCAACGATGGGTATGGGTTCATGATGGATATCGGCTGGGCTGAATTCGCGCGCTATCTTGTGGGCGCTTTCGCCCTTTATTTGGTGCTCGAAGGCATCCTGCCCTTCGTGAATCCCGCCGTCGCGCAGCGGCTCATGATGAAGCTCGCCAAAACCGAACCCTCCCAGCTGCGCTGGGGTGGACTGATCAGCATGGTCGCGGGACTGGCATTGCTATGGGTGGCGCGAAATGGGTAAGAACCTGGTTGTGATCGGACTGCAATGGGGAGACGAAGGCAAGGGCAAGATTGTCGACCTGCTGACCGATCAAGTGCAGGCGGTGGTGCGCTTCCAAGGCGGCCACAATGCCGGACACACGCTGGTCATTGGCGGAAAAAAAACGGTCCTGTCGCTGATTCCCTCCGGAATTCTGCACCCCCAAGTGCAATGTTTGATCGGCAATGGCGTGGTGCTGTCGCTCGAGGCGCTGTTCAAAGAGTCCGATATGCTCATAGGTGAGGGCGTGCCGGTCTTCGAGCGATTGCGGGTCAGTCCCGCTTGCCCGCTCATTCTGGCGTCGCACGTAGCGCTCGATCGCGCGCGTGAGAAGGCGCAGGGCGCGAATGCCATCGGCACCACCGGCCGCGGAATCGGACCTGCCTATGAGGACAAGGTCGCGCGGCGCGCGCTGCGCGTTGCGGATCTGTTCCACCGTGAGCGATTTGCGGCAAAGCTGGGGGAAATCCTCGACTACCACAACTTCATTCTGCAGCGGTATTACCAAGCGGCGCCGATCGATTTCCAGCAGGTGCTTGAATCGAACCTGGAACTGGGCGATCGCCTCAAGCCGCTGGTGACCGATGTCGCCGGCGTACTCGAACAGCTGAGTGTCGATGGGCGCAATGTGCTGTTCGAGGGTGCGCAAGGCGCCATGCTGGACGTAGACCTCGGTACCTATCCGTATGTGACTTCCTCGACCACGACCGCCGGCGGCGCTGCCGCGGGCTCAGGAATAGGTCCGCGGCGTCTGCACGAGGTCCTCGGAATCGTCAAAGCCTACGCCACGCGTGTCGGTGCGGGTCCCTTTCCGACGGAATTGTTCGACGAAGCAGGCGAGTATTTATCGCGCGTCGGCAATGAGTTTGGTTCGGTGACGGGCCGGCGCCGGCGCTGCGGGTGGTTCGATGCGGTCGCTCTGCGGCGTGCGATCGTGCACAACAGCTGTTCCTTGCTGTGCATTACGAAACTGGACGTGCTCGACGGGCTGGATACGATTCGAGTGTGCGTGGGCTACAAAACCGATGCGGGCATCGCGTCGACACCGCCGCTGCTGTCGGAAAATTTCGGCGACTGCGAAGCCGTCTATGAAGATGCGCCGGGCTGGAAGGAAAGCACAGTGGGCATCAAGCGTTACGATGAACTTCCGGTCAACGCCAAGAAATATTTGGAGCGATTGCAGTCGCTGGTCGGGGTGCCCATTTCCATCATCTCCACCGGGCCGGACCGCGAACAGACCATCGTGCGCCAAAACCCGTTTGGCTAGCCGATATCGAGTCGCCCCCGCGGCCCGCCAGGTCAGTTCAGATATGCAGTGAGCCGTTCACGGCCAACAGGCCGAGCAGGCCTATGAAAATCAGGTACAGCGCGACGATGTAATTCAGCAGCTTCGGCATGATCAGAATGAGAATGCCGGCGATGAGCGCCACGATCGGCGCCAGACTCAAATTGAGATGCATGCGGACTCCGGGGCCGCGGTCGCGGCTCAATTTATTGAATCAACTTCAACGTTATCGAAACAACTTCAACGCATTTTCCAGGGTTTTCCAAGTGCCCCACAATAGGGGAATTCCTACAGCCAGCCACAGCAATCCCAATCGGACGTTCATGATGGTTCGCTCCCGCCTTGATGATGATAATTCGATTTGACCGGGCGCATCGCGAAATTGCACAAGAATCCGATCAACAGCAGTCCGCACATGATGTACATGGTGACCGAATAGGCCTGCGCCTTGGGCACGCCGTTGTCGATCTGGTAGGCGCGAATGTAATTCACCAGCACCGGACCCAACACGCCGGCCACCGACCAGGCGGTGAGCAGCCTGCCGTGAATGGCGCCGACTTGATACGTGCCGAACATGTCGCGCAGGTAAGCGGGAATCGTGGCAAATCCGCCGCCGTACATCGAGAGGATGATGCAGAACGCGGCGACGAACAGCGGGACCGATCCCATATGGCCGATCGTCGGCACGGTCGAGTAGAGCGCGATGCCGAGCAGGAAGAACACCATGTAGGTGTTGCGCCGGCCGATGTAGTCAGACGTACTGGCCCAAATGAATCGGCCGATCATATTGAAAAGACTGATCAAACCGACAAAGCTCGCGGCAGCGATCGGCGTCACGCGTCCTGGAAACATTTCCTGAATCATCGGCGATGCTTGGCCGAGCACGCCGATTCCGGCGGTGACGTTCATGCATAGCACGCCCCACAGCAGCCAGAATTGCGGCGTACGCCATGCGACGTCGACGGACACATTCGCCGACGTCACCAAGGTCTTCGGTTGCGCGGCGGGAACCCACCCAGCCGGTTTCCAGTCCGCGGCAGGAACGCGCACTGTCACCACGCCGATCATCATGAACATGAAGTAAATCACGCCCATGGTGACGAACGTTTCGAACACGCCATTGCCGGCGGCCGTCTCGAAATGTTTCATCAGCAGCACCGACAGAGGAGCTGCAATCAGCGCGCCGCCGCCGAATCCCATGATGGCCATCCCCGTCGCCATGCCGGGGCGGTCCGGAAACCATTTGATCAGCGTGGAAACCGGCGAGATGTAGCCGATGCCGAGTCCGCAGCCGCCCAACACGCCATATCCCAGGTAGATGATCCAGAGCTGGTGTAGCTGGATTCCCACCGCCGACACCAGGAAGCCCCCGCCGAAGCACAATGCTGCGACGAACATCGATTTGCGAGGGCCGACGCGCTCCACCCAGCGCCCGAAAACGGCCGCCGAGGAGCCCAGAAAGACGATGGCAATGGAGAAAATCCACCCCAATTGCTTCAGATTCCAGTCGCCGGGCGCCGATTGCGTGATGCCGATGAGCTTGGTCAGGGGCAGGTTGAAAGTCGAGAAGGCATAGACCTGGCCGATGCGACAGATGCACCGCCAGAGCGGCCGGAGGGACCATGAAGCGGTTGAAACTGGGACCGGCGACCGTGTTTTGACGATCCAAAAATGAGGATGACATAGATGGCCCTATCCTTTTTTTGCTTGTACGGGGGCGAGATATATGTTGCGCTGGCTCACAATATGCGCCATTTACAGCGATTTTGTCATCCTTGGCGTTCGCAGGACGGCGCTTCCGCCTGCGACTTGGTTCACACTCATCCTTTGCATGAAACGCCCGCCGCAAGGCACCCTCTGAGAAGTTGAAAACCGTGACATTTGGTAACGAACGGATGCAGGGAATCCCGTAATTTCGGCGTAATCATGTGTAAGTCTAGGCATGCGGGCCGGCGCGTTTCCCGGGTGGGAATAGCGGCTATTTGCTCCGCAGTGGCGCTGGGCTTGACGCTGGCTGCCTCGCCAATCCGGGCTGCCTGTCTTCCCAACGCGGATCCTGAAATACGGGCGCTGCAAAAGTTGGTCGACCAGGATGCAAATGCCGCGCTCAAAAAGGTATCGGTGTTGTTGCATTCGGAGTTGGGCGCGCCATTTCCCGACCCGCAGCGTCTTGCATCCCTGTACAGCGTGCAGGCGCAAGCTTTCAGCATCCTCGAACTGGAGTCCAAGGCGCGCGACGCGATCTTCAAGGGACTCAAATTCGCAACCGACAACACCGATCCGGTGCGTGTGAATCTGCTCTCGACCTACGCGGAGAATGTGTACGACGAGGCAGGAATCACCGCGGCCGAAAAAGCCACCGAGGAGGCGCAAGCGGCGCAAACCCGCGGGTCTCTCGCCGACATCTGCCTGTTGATCGGCCGCGGCCTGTTGCAGTATCGCGAGGATCGCCAGGATCTGGCGATCGGCAGTTTGACTCAGGCATACCGCTCGAGCACGACGCCCGCTTTCGAGGAGCCGCGAATTCTCGCGGCCGGGGTACTCTCCACCGTGCTGCGCGGCATGGGCGATTACCCTCAGGCCCTGGCCTTGAATCAAGAAGCCATCGACTGGGATACGGCGCAGCAGTCGCCGCTCGCGTTATCCGTGGATCGCTTCCTGCGCGGCCGCATTTACCTTTTGATGCAAAAGTACGCCAAAGCCATCGACGAGTTTTCCGAGGCGCGCAAGCTCAGTTCGCAATTGAACGATTCTCAAGGCGTTGCATTTGCCGATGTAAGAACTTGCGAGGCGCGCGTGGAGCTGGGTCAGCTCAACAAGGCGCGGGCGGCATGCGAGAACGCTTTGTTCACGTTCATCGCCTCTCGATTCTCCGACGAGGTGAAGGACACGGAGGCCTTGCTGGCGCGCATCGATCTGGCCGAAGGTCACCCTGAAAAAGCACTCGCCACCTTGAACGAAGTGCTCGATCACAGCGGCGCCGATGTGCTTGCCGCGGCGCGTGGCCTCGCTGTACGAATGGCGCGCGCGCACCAACGCCGCGATGCACAACTACCGGACGCCTACAGCGACCTGACGGAATACATGCGGCGCTACACGGCAACCAACGACTCTGACCGCACCAAGCAAGCCGCCGCGCTGCGCGCCCGTTTCGAGACGGATCGGGAGATCGAGCGCAACGAATCGCTGAAGCGGGAACTGGACCTGTCCCAGGAGCAAACCACACGCCAGGCGCAGCAACTGCGCTGGAACGCCATCGCCACGGTGTCGGCGGTGCTGGTGATCGCGCTGCTCATTTACTTCCTGGTCACGAACCTGCGCTTCCGCCAGCAGTTGGTGCGCTTGGCGAGCCAGGATGGACTGACCGGATTGCCGAACCGGCGCCGCACGGCGGAACTGGCCAGCGCGGCGCTGGCGACGGCCACCACGTCCCAGAAGCCGCTGACCATCGCGATCATCGATATGGATCACTTCAAGTTCATCAACGACCGCTGTGGACATGCCACCGGGGACTATGTGCTGAGGGAATTCGCCCGATTGGGTCGCGATTCGCTTGCGTGCCGGCGATGTGCTCGGCCGCTGGGGCGGCGAGGAGTTCCTGCTGATCATGCCCGATGCAACCACGGACATGGCGATGGCCACGCTCGAGCGCCTGCGCACCCTGGTGTTTGGGATCCATCTGCCGCCCTCGGGCGCGGGGCTGCACGTCAGCTTGAGCGCAGGTCTGGCATCGCATGAAAAACACGTGCGCTCGCTCGATGAACTCATCGCGCGCGCGGATGCCGCACTGTACGTGGCCAAGAACGAGGGCCGCGATCTGGTGCGCGTCGCCGACGAGAGTTTTCTCACCACCGCCGGGATTCGCCGCGCCACCCGGCAGTGAACGCGGGCTCAATGCCCTGGTTGCCCTTGCGCGGGCGACGGTGTCACCGCTCGAAACATGTTGCGGTTGCGAATGTCATATTGGCGTTGCAGTTCGTCCAATTCTTGCGCCGTATAGCAACGCGGTGCCGTGTACATATGCGAGCCGGTCAGCGGCTCGTTTTGACAAAACAGTTCCTGACCGTTTTGCGTCACCAGCTTGAAATGCATCTTTTTTGCATAGGCAATGCGCTGCTCTTCGGTTAAGGGTGTTGAAGGAGGAACCGCATCCGCGACAATGGTCGGTGGAATTGCCGATGGAGCCTTCGGCTCGCTCGCACAGCCAGTCACGACCAGCACGGTCAGGAACAACAACCCGCGCATTAGGATCCCCCCTCGCAACCTTTAAAGTGGGTTTATCTGAGAATAGCGTAACGAGGGTCGCAGCGCGAATACTGAGTGGTGGTGCCCAGGAGAGGACTCGAACCTCCACGAATTGCTCCACTGGTACCTGAAACCAGCGCGTCTACCAGTTCCGCCACCTGGGCAAGATGGGTACCGCTCGCGAGGCGCAGAAATGTACGCACTGGGGTGGGGCTTGTCAAATCACCCCCGCCGCCCGCCGTGCAACCCCCTCCGCGCCTTGGTTTCGAATTCTGGAACCAAGCTAAGAAAAATTAATCATTTTTTCGCGCGGCACGCGCGCACAGCGGCGTCACGACAATGGCCGGAAAATTGCACCATCTGCGAGCGCCGCGGAGTTCTGCCGGGGCGGAGGCGTGCGTATTTTCCGATCTTTACGAGCAAAACAGTTGGTAAATCTTGCGGATTTTATTTGGCACTCTTTTGGCGCAAATAATCCTCGATTCCTGCCGAAACGCACCAACGCCGTGCATTTTACGGCGCCGGGTCTCTTGCTTCTGTTTTTCAGAAGTAGTGCGTTACAAAAGAGCGCTTTACCCCTCGCATGGTGCGTGATGCCATCGATCAGCCGCGAAGGACCCCGGCAGGAAATTGCCGGATTCTTAGGCGCGGTCATGCGAAAAAATAAATGAGGGATACTGAATGAAGACAGGTTCTCGTGCGGGACGATCATTGCCATTCGACCGACCGGTAGTTGACCTGCAAAATCGACGACGACAATTGGGAACAGTCACATCGTTGACCGCGGCCGTATTGACCGCTTTATATGGCACGCCCGCGATCGCGGACGATAACGCGTTGCAGGAAATCACCGTCACGGCAACCCGGCGGGCGCTCTCGGCGCAGGACATTCCGATCAGCATCACCGCCATTTCGGGCGATACCCTCGCCAAGCAGGGCGTGCAGGACATTGCGACCCTTGCGCAATACGTCGCCGGCGTGAGCTACACCGACAAAGGTCCGTTCGGCGGCGTCAACGGCAGCACCCTGATCATTCGCGGCCTGAATAGCGAAGCGACTGGCGGCCAGTTGGCGCTGGCCTCGCCGGTTGTGCCGCCCGTGGCGACATATTTGGACGACACGCCGTTGTTCGCCAATCTGCGCTTGCTGGACTTGGATCACGTGGAAATTCTTCGCGGACCCCAGGGCACTCTGTACGGTTCGGGATCGCTGGGCGGCACGATTCGTTTCGTGCAAAACGCGCCGGATCCGAGCGGATTCGACGCCAAGGGCGAGGTGACGATCAGCAAGACGGCGCACACGCACGCGACCAACCAAGATATCAATGGCATGCTCAACCTACCGTTGTCGGACACGCTCGCGCTTCGATTGAACGCGAGCTGGACGGACGATGCGGGTTTCGTCAACCAGCCCAATCTGTATGTGTTGAATTCCTCCGGGGCGCCGATTTCCGCCGAGCCGGGCAATTTGTTCAGTCCGCCGGTCAAGTATGGCGAGGAGGGCGTCAACTCGTATCAATACCGCACCGCGCGCGTCTCCGCCTTGTGGAAGCCCAACGATGAGTTCAAGGCGCAGCTGTCCTACTACTATCAAACGGCAGCTGCCGGTGGATTCCCCTACATCGCGGCAACGCCGCTGGCCTATAACCAGCCCATCGCATCGCCTCCGGGCAATCTGCCGCAGCTGTACGATGCACCGATACCGCCCGGCGTCGACAGCCTATCGTCGTCCACCAACAGCTTGGAAAACACCAAGGATCACATCGACATTACCGCGCTGACCATGGACTACGACATGGGATTCGCGACGTTGACCTCGTCGACTTCCTATGCGCACCACAACAATCAGACCAATTCCGATCTGACCGCGCTGTACACGAATTTCCCGTTCTATCAGCCATACTACGGCCTGAATCCCCGCAGCTTCATCCAGGGCCGCGATCAATTCGATGACAAGAATTGGGCGCAGGAATTTCGCCTGGCCTCGAAAACCGGCGGCAAGGTCGATTGGGTGGCCGGGCTTTTCTACAAGGACCAAACCACCACGATACGGGAGCATGAGTTCTACCCCGGATACAACCAGTACTTCAATGACTGTCTGGCCGCCGGCAATCCGCCGAGCTCCGGCTCATTTACGCCGCCCTACAATCCCTGCGGTTTCGGGGAATACATCACCGCGCCCGGCACGCCGTCGCCGCCATATCCGGGCGTGCCCGCCGAGATCGACCAGGCCTACATCGGCGACTTTGAAACGCACTTCAAGGATCTGGCGATCTTCGGCGAGTTGACCTACCACATTTTGGAGCCTTGGAGCGTCACCGCCGGCACGCGCCTGTTCAAGCAGAGATTATCGCAATCGCAGCAAACGGGGCTGCTGTTCGACGGTCCGGCATATGTCGCCAACTCCTCGCTGAATGACGAATGGAATCGAGCGCTGTGGAAAATCAACACGGCGTTCCAGATCGACAAAAACAATCTGGTGTATGCAACCTGGTCGCAAGGCTTTCGCCGCGGCGGCGTCAACGCCTTGCCCGCATCCGAACCCTTCATTGATCCGCGCACCAATCTGCCTTACGTCACCCCGGAGAGTCTCAAGACCCTGCAGCCGGATACGGCCGACAACTATGAGATCGGCGTCAAGGGGACCATCGCGAATCGCGTGCGCTATTCCGCCGCGATTTTCGACATCCAGTGGCACAATGTTCAAGAAGGCGTGCAGCTGACGCCGTTGGTGCTACCGGCAGCCCTCAACATCGGGCAGGCGCAGAGCCGTGGGTTCGAGACGGAAATCTCGGCGAATCTGACGGATCATCTGTCAGGACAACTCAGCTACACCTACAACCCGACCAAATTGACGGCGGTTTCGCCAAATTTTCAATATCCCGACGTCGCCGTTCCCGCCCCCGCGGTGGGTACGCCGCTGCCCGGCACGCCCAAGAACAGTGCTGCAGTCGGACTTGAATATGGCCACGTGCATTTCGCAGGCGGCGACTGGCGTTATGCCATCAATGCGCACTATCAGAGCGCGGTCGTGCCCGCGCTGTCCGCGACGGTGGCGACGGTGCCGGGCTACACCATGGGAGACATGCGTCTGAGCTATGCGTATTCGCACCTGTTGGCCACGGTATTCATGAACAACTTCACCAACAACCTGGGGATCAGCTCGTACAACGATCCGTCGATTTATGGCAACCGGATTCAAGCGACGATCGCGCAGCCGCGCACCGTCGGCTTGACCCTGGCCTATTCATTCAAGCCGTGGTGACCGGCGCGCGCTTCCGTATTTCGAAAGCAAAACGTCATAATTCACTAGTTTAATTGAATCCAGGGATGAGCGACCATCACTCCCGTGTAACCACTGAGCGGAGGTCGCGATGATTCGAACCGGCCAGCAATATCTGGATTCGATTCGCGACGGACGCGAGGTGTACATCGACGGCGAACGCGTCAAGGATGTGACGCGGCATCCGAGCTTCAAGCCATTGGTCGACATCCGTGCGCGCATTTATGACATGCAGCACGCGGCTGCGACCCAGGACATCCTGAGCTTCCAGGCGGATGGCGAGCGGCATGCAATCGCCAACAAGCTGCCGCGTACTCAGCAGGATTGGTGGGACAAGCGCCGCGCAACCGACACGGTTCTGGAAGCGATCGGCGGCATCGTCACGCGCGTCGGGGATGAAACCGTCGGCGAGATGTGGTCGCTGTTCGACGGCCAGGATGTGCTGAACGAGGTGGACCCGCGGTTTTCAGCCAATATTCGCCGCCACATTCAAGCAGTGCTCGAGTCGGATCCATTCCATGTCTCGGCAAACACCGATCCAAAGGGCGATCGATCCAAGTCGCCGCAGGAGCAGGATCCCGACATGCTGTTGCATGTGGTGAAGGAGACGGACGCCGGCATCGTGGTGCGCGGCGCGAAGTACGAGACCGCCGCGGCCTATGCGAATCAGGCATTCACCAAGCCGACAATCGCCAATTGGGGAAACGCCGCGCTGTCGGAGTACGCGGTCGGATTTGTGTGCGATTTGGGATCGCCCAATCTGAAATTCATCTGCCGTACCGGCTTTGCCGGCCGGGCGGCCGCGGCGGACTATCCGCTCGCCAACAAATTCGACGAAGTGGATGCGTTGGTGATCTTCGACGACGTATTCGTTCCCTGGGAGAACGTGCTTTTCTACCGGCATACCAGGGCTGCGATGTTCATCCGCGAGACCCTGCATCGCTACTCTGCGTTTGCCTTCGTGCAGCGCAATCTCAAATTCGCGGACATGCTGATCGGCGCTGCGTTGTTCAATGTGCGGCAAACCGGATTGGACAAGCAGCAGGCGGTGCAGGAAAAACTGGCGCAATTGGCCGTGTACCGCGAGGGCATCAATGCGCATCTGACGGCGGCGATTTCGCTCGCGCAGCAAAGTCCCGCCGGACTGCTCATGCCGAATCAATCATTGCTGTTTTCCGGCCGGGTGCTCGCCTGCTCGCAGCTGCATGAAATGATGCACATCGCGCGCGAGCTTTGCGGGGGACAAATCTGCGTAACGCCTGACAAGGCCTCGTTCGATTCCCCGCAGACCAAGCCCTGGCTGGAGAAGTTCTATACCGTCAATGATCGCTGGGCAGCGGAAGACCGGCGCAAGCTCCTGGCGTTTGCCCGCGACATGCTAAACTCGGATTACGCGGGTCACAGGCTGACTTTTCAGCTTTTTGCGCAGTCACCGCCTTTTGCACATCTCGCGGCGGTGAGCAGAAACTTCGATTGGGATGGGTCGTTGCAATTTGTCAGAAAGGCCGCCGATTTATCAGAACAAGTCATGCAGGGCGCCGATCGGCTGGTGGGAGACAGCGCCGTCAATCAATGGTTCGCTGCGCAAGCCGGCGGACGCACGGCGCCGGGTGCGACCGACGCAGCGGCCTAAATCCGGGTAGCGCGGGGCGCGCATGAAAGAAAAGCCAATCGGCACGCAGTCCGACGAGAGCACCTCGGCGCTGCGTCAACGATTCCTGTCCGGGATGAGCCATGCGGCTTGCACCGTCAATGTGGTTACGACCGACGGCGTCGCGGGACGCCATGGTGTGACGGTGTCCGCGATGGTGTCGGTATCGGCCGATGGGCCGCATCCCACTCTGCTGATCTGCATCCACCACCGTAGCGCGGTGGCCACGGCGCTGCTCGAAAACGGCGTCTTTTGCGTCAACGTGCTGAGGGACGATCAGGCCCATATTTCCGATAGTTTCGCGGGCCGCAGCAGTGCGCGCGGCAGCGCTAAATTCGATTGCACCGAGTGGACCACGCAGGTGACCGGTGCGCCGCGCGTGCTCGATTCGTTGGTGGCATTCGACTGTCGCGTCACGGCGAGCGAACGGGTGGGATCGCACTTCGTGGTGTTCGGTTCCGTGCAGGATATTTTCGTGGCCGGGGGCGGCGCGCCCTTGATCTACGCGAATCGGGCCTATGGCGTGCCGCGCCGATTTCACCAGCGTCGGGCGCAGAGGCGTTCCGATGCCAGCCTGGCGCTCACCATCGGCTGCTATCAGGTGTTCGCGCCCTTCGTGATTCCTCCTTTGGTGGCGCGGCTCACGAAACTGCATCCCCGGATTGCCTTGACGCTGCTCGAGTCCGATCAGGAACACCTGATCGCGAGTCTGCGCCGCTCCGACGTGGAGGTCGCGCTGCTTTACGATTTCGATCTGGGCAACGACCTCCGCGTGACGCCGCTGGCTGAGTTGACCCCCTATGCGCTGCTGCCCGAAGGCCATCCGTTGAGCCAGGCCCCTGCCATTGCGCTCGAGGATTTGATTCAGGAACCTCTGGTGCTGCTCGATGTGGATCCCACGCGCGACTACATCTTGTCGCTGTTTCGCGAGCGCGGACTGCAGCCGACGGTGGGCTTTCGCACCAAGTCGCTCGAGATGGTGCGCGGCTTCGTGGGGCACGGCCTGGGTTACAGCATTCTGGCAACCAAACCTGCGAACAATATGACCTATGACGGACGGGCATTGGCGGTGCGTCCGTTGAGCGCGGCGGTCAAGAACAGCGGTGTGGTGCTGGCAACCTTTGCCGGGCGGAACTTGAGCCCGATGTCGTTGGAGTTTGCCGCCCACTGCCGCTCGTTCTTTGGAGTGACCCATGCACACCCGGATCCGTAAGTTCAACACCCGCACGACCTATCCGGAACAAAAGCTCGACAACGATCTGTGTCAGGCGGTGGTCGCGCGCGGGCGCATGGTATTTGTTCGCGGCCAGGTTGGGCAGGATTTGGAGACCGCGGCCAACGTCGGGGTGGGCGATCCGGCGGCGCAGGCCGAGCAAGCCATGTCGAACATCAAGCAGCTATTGAGCGAGGCAGGGGCCACTCTCGAGCACATCTGCAAAATCACCATCTACATTACCGACCCTCGCTATCGGGAAGCGGTGTACAGAACGGTCGGACAATGGCTCAAGGGTGTCTTTCCGGTTTCCACCGGCATCGTGGTCGCGGGTCTCGCGCGGCCCGAATGGCTGGTCGAGGTGGATGTAACCGCCGTCATTCCCGATGAGAGTTGATCGGTGACGTTTTCGATCGTCGCGCGCTGCGCCGAGCCGCAGATGTTCGGTGTGGCAATCGCCTCTTCGTCTCCCGCAGTGGGGGCGCGCTGCGCCCATGCGCGCGCCGGCGCAGGCGCGGTGGCCACGCAGAACGTCACCGATCCGGCGTTGGGACCCGCCATACTCGATTCGCTGGCGCGGGGCAGGTCAGCGCAAGAAGCGCTGCACGCCGCGTTGAGTTCCACGGAATTCGCGCGAGTATCGACAGTTGCTGGTGCTGGATCCGCACGGACCACCGCTGATTCACTCGGGGCGCCAAGCGCTCGGCGTGGCGGGATGGGCCGTGGGAGAAGACTGTGCGGCCGCGGGAAATCTCCTTGCCCACCCCGATGTGCCCGCCGCCATGGTTGCGGCGTTCGCTCAGGCTCGCGGCCACCTGGGCGATCGCTTGCTTGAGGCCTTGAGTGCCGGGATTGCGCAGGGCGGCGAGGCCGGGCCCATCCATTCCGCGGCACTGCTCATCGTCCGTGATTTGAGCTGGCCCATCGTCGATTTGCGTGTCGATTGGAGCGAGGACCGGCCGATAGCGCAGTTGCGCGATGTCTGGGCCATCTATGCCCCGCAAATCGATGCCTACGTGGGTCGCGCCCTCGATCCGAAGCATTCGCCGGCATTCGGCGTGGCGGGCGATCCATGAAATTCACCTTTCGCCAGCTGACCTATTTCATCGCGGCAGCCGAGTCCGGCAGCATCACGCTGGCATCGAAGCGCGCCAATATCTCCCAGCCGGCGATCTCGACCGCCATTTCGCACATCGAGAGCGAACTCGACGTGCAGTTGTTCCTGCGGCATCACGCGCAGGGCCTGTCCTTGACGCCGGCCGGCCGGGCGCTGTTGCGCGAGGCCAAACAGCTTTTGAAGCAGGCGAATGGTCTGTACTCGGCCGCGGCGGACATCAGCCACCAGATGCGCGGCGAATTGTCGGTGGGCTGGTTCTCGACGCTTGCGCCGATCGTCATGCCGGAAATGGTGCAGTCGTTTCTCAAGGCTTTTCCGGAGACGCAAATACGCCTGGTCGAAAGCCACCAGGAAGACCTGATCAGCAGCCTGCGCGCCGCCGAAATCGAGGTGGCGATCACCTATGACCTGCAAATCAGCGAAGACGTCGCTTTCATGCCGCTGGCAACCCTGCCGCCGTACGCGCTGTTCGGTGCGTCGCACCCGCTGGCACGCGAGCGCTCCGTGCGCCTGAGTCAACTGGCGCCCTTGCCCATGGTGCTGCTCGACATGCCGATGAGCCGCGAATATTTCCTTGCGCTGTTTTTCAAGGATCGCCTCGAGGCAACCGTGGCATGGTCTTCACCCGAGTGGACGTGGTGCGGACCATGGTCGCGAACGGTCTCGGGCTACACGCTGGCCAACGGACGCCCGCGCGCCGAGGTGGCACTGGATGGCCGCCGTTTATTCAGGGTTCCCTTGGCGGGCGATCCGCCGCCGATGCGCATCGGCATCGCCACCTTGAAGCAATTGAAAAAGACCCGTCTGGTCGAAGCTTTCGAGCGCCACTGCCAGGAACTGATCTCCGAATCCTACGTCCCGGGCATGGCGGCTTCGATTGCCGGACGGTCGCGCAAGCGCCGCAAACCCAAAGCGCCGTGAACGACGTACCGCGCCTCATGCAAGCCGGCGAGTGGCGCGCGGCTCTCAGTCAAATCGACCGGGCGCTCATGGCGCGGCCCGCGGACGCCAAGCTCATGTTGCTTCGCGCCCAGTGTCTGATGGGGCTGGAATTGCGCGCCGAAGCGTTCGCAGCGGCCGCGGCCGCCGAGCAGTCTGCGCTCCGAGGATGCGCTGGTGCGCGACGCCGCCGGATCCTTGTACAGTTTCGGCCATGATCATCAACGCGCGCTGGCCGCCTACGACCAAGCGGTGGCGCTCGCCCCGCGCAATGCGCAATTTCTGTATAACCGCGCCAGCATTCGCCGCTTCCTCGGTGATCTGGCCGGCGCCGAACGCGATTTCGACCAGGCCATTGCGCTTGAGCCCTTGGACTACGAGGCTTATAAGAATCGCACGGATCTGCGCACGCAGACTCCCCAGCGAAATCACATTCCCGATCTTGAAGCGCTGCTCGCCCGCGGCATCGCGGATTGGCGCGGCGAGGTGCAAGTCCGCTATGCCATGGCGAAGGAATACGAGGATATCGGCGAGCACGGTAAATCCTTCGAGCAATTGTCGCGCGCCGCCAAAAAACGGCGCGAGCACATGCGCTACGACGCAGCCAACGACCTGGCGACCGTGCAATGGATCATCGATGCGTTTCCGGCGGCGCCGTCCTCGCGAAACCGCAAATGCCTGCGGCGATGCGCCCATCTTCATCATCGGACTTGCCGCGCAGCGGCACCACCCTGGTCGAACGGATCCTGGGCGCTCATTCGGCGCTCTTCTCGGCAGGCGAGTTGGACTGCTTCGCCTTGAGCCTGGTCGATGCCGTGCGTCAGGTCGCGGGCAAGGCGCAGATGCCGCGACAGGAATTGATTGCCTGCTCCGCGAAGGTGGATTTTGCGGCGCTGGGACGCGAATACATCCACCGCGCTCATGTAGCCACCGCACGCCGCGGCCGGTTCATCGATAAGATGCCATTGAACTACCTGTACTGCGGACTGATCCGCAGGGCGCTGCCCGCCGCCAGACTGGTGCACCTGACGCGGCATCCCATGGCGGTGTGTTACGCCATGTACAAGACCTTGTTCAAGGATGGTTATCCGTTCTCATATGACTTGAACGAGATCGGGCGCTACTACCTCGGATACCGGCGGCTGATGGCGCACTGGCAGGCAACCATGCCGGGTGTCGTCCATGAATTGAAGTACGAATCCTTGATCGCCGATCAACTGGGTGAGACGCGCAGGCTCCTGCAATTCTGCGGCCTGGACTGGGAGGAGGCTTGCGCGCAGTTTCATGAGAATCCTGCGCCGAGCACCACCGCAAGCGCCGCTCAGGTGCGCCGGCCCATCTACGATACTTCGGTGTCTCAATGGAAGCATTACGAACAACAACTGGCGGGGCTGCGCATGCAGCTCGAGGCCGCGGGAGTCCTGGAGTAATGAGGCAACATGGCAAATCGTGAAGAAATAACGCAGCTCGAACACAGCACCATCCAGCCGATCGCATTGGACCAACGCCATGGCACGTCGCGCGATCTGTTCACGATCTGGTTCGGTTCGAACATCACGTTGTTGACGGTGGTCACCGGCGGCCTGGCGGTGACGGTGTTCGGGCTGCCGTTTGTGCCGGCGGTGTGGGGTCTCATTATCGGCAACGCGGTCGGTGCGGTTTTCATGGCGCTGCATGCTGCGCAAGGTCCCACGTTGGGTGTGCCGCAAATGGTGCAGACCCGCGGCCAATTCGGCTCCATCGGATCGCTCTTGGTGATCGGCATTGTCATCGTCATGTACGCGGGCTTTCTGTCGTCGAACCTGGTGTTGGGCGGCGAATCACTGGCGAGCCTGGTTCCGGGACTATCCGATGCTCCCGGCATTGCCTTGGTAGGTGTTCTCAGCATTATTGGCGCCACCTACGGCTACGATCTCATCCATGCCTACACGCGGGTGTTGAGCTACTTCGTGGGGGCCGTCTTGTTGATAGCCTTCGGGTGGATAATCTGGGTCCATCATTTGCCGCCCGATTTTCTCATGCGAAATTCCTTTACCTGGGCGGGATTTCTGGGTGCCGTATCCGTGGCCGCGTTGTGGCAGATCGCCTATGCCCCGTATGTTTCCGACTACTCGCGCTACATGCCGCAAGATACCGGCGTGCTGCCGGCGTTCTGGTCCACCTATTGGGGCTGCACCTTGGGTTCTCTTTTCCCGATGATTTTGGGGGCGATGGTCGGATTGGCGGCGCCAAAGGGGAATTTGGTGGCAGGACTTGGGGCGTTGACGCAGGGCATTGCTCCCTTGGTGCTCATCTCGTTCTCGTTAGGAATAGCATCGGCCAATGCCATGAATTTGTACTGCGCCGCATTATCCACGCTGACCTTCGGCCAAACGCTCAAACCGAAGTGGTCTCCGGGCTCCCGTGCTCGGATTACCGTATCGCTGATTTTGTTTGGGATTTCGGTCGCGGGGGCGCTGCTGAGCAAGGAATCCTTCCTGGCGAACTATGAGAGCTTCATCTCCATACTGCTGTATGTTCTCGTCCCCTGGACCGCCATCAATTTGGTTGACTACTATCTTTTGCGACACGGAAAGTACGATATTGCGTCCTTCTTTCGCCAAGACGGCGGCATTTATGGCCGCGTCAATGCGCCGGCGGTGATTTGCTACGGCGTGGGGATTTTGGTGCAGTTGCCCTTTATTGCGGCGGCGCCTTTGTACATGGGAATCGTGGCCAAAAGACTCGGCGGCGCCGATTTATCGTGGATCGTCGGTCTCGCTGTTTACCGCGCCCGCGTACTACTGGTTGGCGAAACGCTCGCGGGCGCATGCCCAGGACGCTGGAGCCGCAACGGCTCGCCGGCGCAATAAGCCACCGGCGGCGCGCAAAGCTGATAACCTGTTGCTGTAAATGACTCGTCGCGGATCGAACTCGAAATCTACTGCCAACCGCGCCCAAAAAACCGCAGCGGATTGGCGCCGCGATGACCCGAATCTCGAACTCGAAAAGTCGCGCTACGCGGATCCGATCGCCAGTCGCGAACTGCTGCTCAAACATTTGGGCGAGGCGCCCGAGCCGTTGAGCGCGGCGCGCCTGGCCAAACGCTTAGGGCTGCACACCGATGCGCAGCGCGATGCGCTGGCCAAGCGCCTGGCCGCGATGGTGCGCGACGGACAGGCCATCGAGGGGCCCAACGGGTTCGCGGTGGCGGGCGAGGGCGAACGCGTCGCCGGCCGGGTTCGCGGCCGCGCCAACGGCGACGTGCTGGTGCATACCCGACGATGGATCCGCGCCCCTTGGTGTTGGCGCGCGCCGACACTCGCGGCCTTGATGCACAACGACCGGGTCGAGGTGCTCGCCGTCGGCATGAACGAGCGCGGACGGCGCATCGCGCGGCTGATCCGGCGCATCGGCGGATGCGCCGACACGCATCGGCGGCGTCTGGCGCAGCGGGCCATCCCACGGCTCGGTAACGCCCGAGGATCCGGGCCATTGGTACACCATCGAAGTGTCCATGCGCGATCGGCACGGCGCGAAGGACGGCGATGAAGTCATCGTCGAGCTGACCAAACGTCCGCAAGGCGAAGCCCCGGCGCATGGTCGCATCGTCGAAGTGCTCGATGACCTGCGGCCCTCGGATTTGGCGGCGCGCTTCGCGATTCTTCGCCACGACTTGCCGCAGGAATTTCCGCCCGAGGTCATCGAAGAGGCGAAGCGATTTGCTCCGGACGTGACCGCCGGCGGACCATGCGGGCCGCGAGGATCTGCGCGCTCTGCCGCTGGTGACCATCGACGGCGCGGATGCTCAGGATTTCGACGACGCGGTGTACGCCGAGGCCGTCAACGGCGGCGGCTGGCGGCTGATCGTCGCCATCGCCGACGTCAGCCATTACGTGCGCGTTGGCAGCGCGCTGGATCGCGAGGCGCGAGCGCGCGCCACGTCGGTGTATTTTCCGGATCGCGTCATACCGATGCTGCCTGAAAATTTGTCCAACGCTTTGTGTTCGCTGATGCCGCGCGTCGAACGCCTGGCCTTTGTCTGCGACATGCATGTCAGCAAATCCGGTAAACCCGGCAAGGCGCGATTCTACGAAGCGGTGATCATCTCGCATGCGCGCCTGACCTACGATCAGGCGTGGAGCTATCTGCAAAATCCGCAAGCGCACGCGAAGGATGTGGCGCCGGCGGTCGGCATTTCGCTGCAAACCCTTTACGCGGTATACGGCGCGCTTGAAGAAAGCGCGCGACGCGCGCGGAGCCCTGGATTTTCGCGGCGGCGAAGTCAAGGCGCGCATCGGCGCGCAAGGCACGATCGAGGGTTTCTATGCCGTCATGCGCAACGATGCGCACCGCTTGATCGAAGAGTGCATGATCGCCGCCAATGTTGAGGCGGCCGTGGCGCTGCGCATCGCAAAGGCCGGCAGCCTGTACCGGGTGCATGGTCAGCCCGAGGATAAGCGCGTCACCGAGCTGCAGAAGGTCTTGAGTGCGCTGCAGGTCGGCGCGGCTTTCTCGGAGAAACCGACGCCTCGCGAATTTCGCCAATTGGTGGAAAGGCTGGCAGCCCGCCCCGATGGATTGCTGCTCGAAGGGTTGGTGATCCGTTCGCTGGCCCAAGCCGTCTATCAGCAAACCAATATCGGCCATTTCGGCCTGGCGCTGCAGGAGTACGCGCACTTCACCTCGCCGATCCGCCGCTATCCCGATCTGTTGGTGCACCGGGCGATCAAGGCGGCGGTCTTGCCGCAGTCGGCATCGGGACATCGCTACAGCACCGCGGAGCTGCAAACCCTGGGCGCGGAGAGTTCGCAGCGCGAGCGGCGCGCCGACGACGCGTCGCGCGATGTGATGGGCTACCTGAAGTGTTTGTACATGCAGCCGCGAATCGGCGAGACCTTCGATGCGACCATTTCGAGCGCGCTCGAATTTGGATTGTTCGTGCAGCTGAAGGAAATGCCCATCGACGGTCTGGTGCACATCTCGAACATTCCCGGGCGACTATTGGGAACTGGAAGACGGCGGCATGGGATTGGTGGGTCAGCGCACCGGCCGGCGTTGGCAACTGGGGGACCCGGTGAAGGTGCGATTGAATCGTGTCGACCTGACGCAGCGGCAAATCGACTTCGAGTTGGTCGATGCGCAAGCCTCCGCCAGTCACGGCACGGTGCGCGCACCGCGCCGCGGTGCGGACCACGGGCAGCGTGCGCGGCGCAACGCGCCCCAGCAGCGCGCACGGGGCGGCGCAAAGCGCGGCGGACGCGGCGGTCGTGGCTGATTCGAAGCGCAACTTCGTCTATGGCCTGCATGCCGTCAATGCCGTGCTCGAACGGGCGCCGGAGCGCGTATTGGAGCTCTGGATGGCGCAGCCGCGCGATGATGCGCGGGCGCGCGAACTGAAAGATCGTGCGCAGCAGGCCGGCGTGCATGTCCACGCGGCTTCGGCGCGAAGCGCTCGCCAAACTGGTCGGCGATGTGGTGCATCAGGGCGCGGTGGCGGCGGTGCGGCCGCTGAAGTCCTGGGATGAGCACGATTTGACCGATGCGCTGGAGTCGACTGACCGCCGATCCCTTGCTGCTGATCCTGGATGGGGTCACCGATCCGCATAATCTAGGCGCCTGTCTGCGCACCGCCGATGCAGCCGGGGCGCACGCGGTGGTGATTCCGAAGGATCGGGCGGCCCCGCTGGACGGCGTGGCGCGCAAGGTGGCTGCCGGCGCCGCGGAGTTCGTTCCGGTGGCCAGCGTGACCAACCTCGCGCGGACCTTGGAATCGCTCAAGGAACGCGGCATTTGGGTGGTGGGAACCGACGGGGAGGCCGAAAAGCCGATCTATGCGGCCGATCTGAAGCGGCCCCTGGCGCTGGTTTTGGGCGCCGAGGGCAGCGGGATGCGCCGTCTGACCCGCGATACGTGCGACTTTTTGGTGCGCATACCCATGGCTGGGCAGGTGCAGTCGCTCAATGTGTCGGTGGCCGCCGGAATCGCCCTATTCGAGGCGTTGCGGCAACGCACAGGTTGACCAACAACGCCAGAAACCGTATCCTTCGCGCTCTTTTTTGCCGGGCAACCGGTTTTACTCCTTGCCTCACCGCTCGCAACGGGAGGCTTAATCCTTAGGGAGACTACAATGCGGCATTATGAAATCGTGCTTCTGGTCCATCCGGACCAGAGCGAGCAAGTTCCTGCGATGGTCGATCGCTACAAAGGCATGATCAGTGCCGGCGGCGGCGCGGTGCATCGTTTCGAAGATTGGGGCCGGCGCCAGCTGACCTTCCCCATCTCCAAGGTGCACAAAGCGCACTACATCCTCTTGAACGTCGAATGCGATCAGAAGACCCTGGCCGAGCTCACCGGATCATTCCGCTTCAGCGATGCGGTGTTGCGCAGCCTGGTGGTCAAGATGGACGAGGCGGTCACCGAAGCCTCGCCGATGGCGCGCGCGCCGGATGAGAATGCCCGTCGTCACGACGACTTCGGCGACGATGGCGACGACGACGACATGCCCATGGGCATGCGGTAAGGAGAGCAAACATGGCACGTTTTTTCCGTCGCAAGAAGTTCTGCCGATTCACGGCCGATGACGTCAAGCAGATCGACTACAAGGATCTCGCGACGCTCAAGAGCTACATCACCGAAACCGGCAAGATCGTTCCGAGCCGCATCACCGGCACGCGCGCGCACTATCAGCGCCAGCTGCAGCTCGCGATCCGTCGCGCGCGCTTCCTTGCCTTGCTGCCCTACACAGATCAGCACTAAACCGGCGAACCCACATGGACATCATATTGTTGCAGAAGGTCGCGAACCTCGGTCAGATCGGCGATCGCGTCAAGGTCAAGTCGGGCTACGCGCGCAATTTCCTGGTGCCCACCGGCCGGGCCACCATGGCGACGGCGGCGAACATCGCCAAGTTCGAAGCGCAGCGGCATGAGCTCGAAGCCAAGGCGGGCCAGGAACTGGCCGCGGCGCAGGCGCGTGCAGTGAAGTTCGAGAACTTCAAGCTCGAACTCAAGGCCAAGGCCGGCGCGGAAGGCAAGCTCTTCGGTTCCATCGGCACCGCCGACATTGCCGAGGCGGCCGTCAAGGCGGGACAGCCCATCAGCCGCAGCGAAGTGCGCATGCCGACGGGTCCGATTCGCGTCACCGGCGATCATCAGGTTCAGTTGCACCTGCACACCGACGTCGAATGTGACCCTGGCGGTCACAATCGTCGCCGAAGAGTAGCGGCCGACTCGCGTCCCCAAACGGGTTACGCATGGCCGCTCGCGTCAGCAATCGAACCTTGGGCGCTGCCGACGGCCTGCGCCTGCCGCCGCATTCCATCGAAGCCGAGCAATCGGTGCTCGGCGGCCTGATGCTGGATGCCGCGGCCTGGGATCAGATCGCCGATCGCGTCACCGCCGAAGACTTCTACCGCAACGATCATCGGCTGATCTTCGAAGCGGTCGCGGTTCTGATCGAACGCAGCTCAGCCCTGCGATGCCGTCACCCTGTCCGGACATCTGGAGAGCCACGGGCTTCTGGATCAGGTTGGCGGCCTGTCCTACCTGGGATCGCTGGCGCGCGATACGCCCACCACCGCCAACATTCGCGCCTATGCGGACATCGTGCGCGAGCGCTCGGTGCTGCGCCAGCTCATCACCGCGGGCAATCTCATCGTCGGCACGGCGCTCGAGCCGGAAGGGCGCGAAGCGCGCGAAGTCGTCGATGAAGCCGAGCGCGCGGTGTTCGAAATCGCCGAGCGCGGTTCGCGCGGCAAAGTCGGATTCAGAACGGTCAAGAGCATTTTGCCGGACGTGGTCAATCGCATCGACGAGCTGTATCACTCCGACGGCAAGATGACCGGCGTCGCAACCGGATTCAAGAAACTCGATGAAATGACCTCGGGTCTGCAGGCCGGCGACCTGATCATCATTGCGGGCCGGCCTTCCATGGGCAAGACCACGCTGGCCGTCAACATCGCCGAGAACGCCGCGCTCGGCTCGAACAAGTCGTGCGCCATCTTCAGCATGGAAATGTCGGCGGAATCGCTGACGCTGCGCATGATCTCCTCGCTCGGACGCATCAATCAAAGCCATCTGCGATCCGGGCGGCTGGAGGAACAGGACTGGCCGCGAATCGACTCGGCAATGACGCAGCTGGGCAGCGCCAAGATTTTCGTCGATGAAACGCCCGGCGCTCTCGCCCACGGAAATTCGCGCCCGGGCGCGCCGCCTGAAGCGCGAGCGCGGGCTCGATCTGATCGTGGTGGACTATCTGCAGCTCATGCAGGTGGCCGGAACCAAGGAAAACCGCGCCACCGAGATTTCCGAGATCTCGCGATCGCTCAAGGCGCTCGCCAAGGAATTGAAGGTGCCCGTGATTGCGCTGTCGCAGCTGAACCGCGGCGTCGAACAGCGGGTCGAGAAGAAGCCGGTGATGTCGGATCTTCGCGAGAGCGGCGCGCTCGAACAGGACGCCGACGTCATTCTGCTCATTTATCGCGAAGAAGTGTACGACCCGAACACCACGCGCAAAGGCATTGCCGACATCATCGTCGCCAAGCAGCGCAACGGCCCGACCGGCGATGTGCAGCTGACATTCCTCGGTCAATACACGAAGTTCGAAAACTTCGCGCCGGAGTCGTACGCCGAAGGCGTATTCCGATGATGTCGCGGTGAATCCTCTGTGACACCCATGGTGAGCGCGATCGATCGACACCGGAGCGCTGCGGCACAATCTGCAGATCATCCGGCAACAGGCGCCCAAGTCGCGCGTCATGGCCGTCATCAAGGCCAATGCCTACGGACACGGACTGCGTCGCTGTGGCGCGCGCGCTCGATGTCGGCGGATGCATTTGCGGTGGCGCGGGTGGAAGAAGGTCTGGCGCTGCGTGGGGCCGGAATCAAAACGCCCATTGTCCTGCTCGAAGGCGTTTTCGACCGCGAGCAGCTGGATGCCGCGGCGAGCGCGGATTTCGAACTCGTCGTGCACGCGGCAGAGCAGATCGAGCTGTTGCGTGCGGCGCCGATGGGCGCCCGACTTCAAAGTGTGGCTCAAGCTCGACAGCGGCATGAACCGGCTGGGATTCAAGAGCGCAGCGTTTCCCGCCGCGCATGCGGCGCTGAGCGCGATCCCGGCGATCAGGACGCCGGTGAACTTGATTACGCATCTCGCATCCGCCGACAAACCCGAGTTGCCCACCACGGCAGAGCAATTGGCGCTGTTCGAAACGGCGACGCGCTCCCTCGAAGGAGAGCGCAGCATCGAAAGCTCGGCGGCACTTTTATTGATCCCAGGATCGCAAGCCGATTGGGTGAGACCGGGGCTCTTGTTGTACGGCGTCTCCCCCTTTGCGGGTTCGATAGGCGCGGATCACGGGTTGCGTCCCGTCATGACGCTGCGATCGTGCGTGATCGCAGTCAAAGATGTCGCGATAGGAGAGCAGGTCGGCTACGGCGGTGAATGGACCGCGGCGCGGCCCACGCGTCTGGCGATCGCCGCAGTGGGTTATGGTGATGGCTACTCGCGCAGTCTTGCGTCCGGTACGCCGTTGTTGGTGAACGGGGAACGCGCGGCGCTCGCCGGGCGGGTCTCCATGGACATGATCGCGATGGATGTCACGGATGTGAAGCGACCGCCGAAAGCAGGCGATCCCGTCGTTCTATGGGGAGAGGGATTGCCGGTAGAGGAAGTAGCCACTTGGGCGAAGACCAATCCTTACGCGCTGCTCTGCGGCGTCAGCCAGCGGGTCGCAGTCAGCCTCCGATAGACTCCCCCACGCCTTGACCGGCGAAATTCGCTTGGGCAGACTGGCTCGGACTCGAGCAATGACATGGAAGTCACACATTCCAATCAAGGAGAATTCAGTGAATTCCAAGCTCTCGCTCCTGTGCGCCATATCATCTGTGGCTGCCATTCTCAGCATGGCGCCCGCGCATGCAGCGGGCAATTGCAAAGCCCAGAAACTGGAGTTGCCCGTGACGCTTTCGGGCAATCGCGCATTGGTCGACGCAAAGATCAACGGTCAGGACGCAAAATTTATCTTCGACAGCGGCGCTTTCTACAGCACGATCAGTGCTGCCACCGCTGCGCAATTTGGCCTCAAGGTGAGTAACGCTCCCTTGGGAATCTATATGACAGGGGTGGGCGGTTCCGCAGAGGCCAGCGTCGCGACGGTCAAGGAATTTACGCTTGCCGGCATACCCATTCGAAACAAAGAATTTGTTGTGGGTGGCAGCGAGTCGGGCACCGAAAGCGTCGGTTTGTTGGGACAGGATATCCTGTGGCCATTTGATGTGGAGTACGATTTTTCGCATGCCGCCATGCGGCTGTTTCAATTTGAAGGCTGCAAGCAAACCCTTCTAGCCTATTGGTTGACGCCAGGCCAGAGCTACTCTGTCCTGGATATCGAAGCGAGAAAGCCTGGACATCCGCATACCATCGCCGAGGTATACCTCAACGGCAAGAAGATACGCGCAATGTTCGACACCGGAGCGGCTAAATCAATGCTGTCTTTGAGTGCCGCTAAAGGTGCTGGAGTGGGTCTCGATACGCCGGGAGTCGAGAAGGCGGGATGGGCTAGTGGCATAGGCCGGGCACGGATTGAGACCTACATCGCGCGTTTCGCCAGCTTCAAGGTCGGCGACGCCGAAGAAATCCAAAATGCGCGACTGCGTATCGCGGATGTCGAGCTTCCGGGAGCCGACATGCTGGTTGGGTTCGACTTTTTCCTTTCGCATCGCATTTTCGTCGCCAACAGCCAGCGCAAAATGTACATCACCTATAACGGCGGCCCGGTTTTCGACCTTTCAAAAGTGCCGATCGATGTCACTTCGACCGAAGCAAAGCCGGACGCCGGGGAATTGACCGATGCAGCAGATTTTGCCCGGCGCGGCGCGGCACTCGCCGAGCGCCGCGACTACGAGCATGCGCTCGCGGACCTAACCAAGGCGTGTGAACTGGATCCCAACGAGTCGGACCATTTCTATCGGCGGGGGATGGTTTACTGGCAGACCAAGCAGGCGGAACTCGCGCTCGCTGACTTTGACCATGCGATCTCCTTGAAGCCAGACTTCGTCTCCGCTCTCATTGCGCGTGCGGAGTTTCACCTGGCAAGCAAGGATATGACCGGCGCCATTGCCGATCTCGATTCAGTCGATCGAAGTGCGCCAAGGCAAGCGGAGATTCGATTGACCCTTGCCGCGCTATATGAGCGAGCCGAGCAGCCGCAAAGCGCCATCGCGCAGTTCGATTTGTGGATCGCCAATCATCCTGACGACTCTAAATTGCTTGACGCGCTAAGCGGTAGCTGCTGGGCGAGGACCATGCAGAATACGGAATTGGATAAAGCACTCAGTGATTGCAACAAGGCGGTCTCGCGTGCAGACAGGAAGGCCAGCCTGATTGGCTACGCGAGGCTGTTGCAATACCGCGGCTATACACGATTGCGTAGGGGGGAGTTCGGCAAAGCCATCTCCGACTTTGACGATTCCCTGAAGGATAATCCGAAGAATGCGTCTTCGTACTACGGTCGCGGTATCGCGAAGCTCCGCATGATGAATACCGCCGCAGGTCAGGCGGATATAGCAGCTGCCACCGGACTGCAGCCGCAAATTGCCGACTACTTCAATCGACGCGGCATCACTCCCTGACGGGGAGCCGTCGGCTTACCCGCGACTTAGCTCTCGAAGAACCCCATCTTCACGCCGGCCAGCTGCACGACATCGTTGTCGTTCAAACGCCTTGCCTGCGGTCCGATCGGCACGCCGTTGACCTGCGGATAGTCGTTCTCCTTGCCGCTATCGACGTGCACGATGAAGTAGCCCTTCGGAACGCCGCGTGATCGCAGCGACCTGGACGCCGGGGCGGCCGAGCGTGGTGAGTGCCTTGGTCAATTCGAGTTCGCGGCCGGCGAACGCGCCGCTCAATACCTGCAGCTTCGCCTTCGGCAGGGCCGTGGCATTTTCCGGCACGCTGGGCCGCTTGCGCGGCGACTGCCTTGGCGGCCTGATCGACCGCCGCGGTCGACCTTTCGAATGCGGTCCTCACCCTGGGAGCTGGGCGTGATGACCATGGTCTTTTCGAATTCGTCCTGCTCGACGTCGCCGTCCTGGCTGTCGACGAAGCGCAATTGGTGATGGCCCGACGGTGATGACATCGCCGTGCTGCATGGCGTGTTTCTTGATCAGCTTGCCGTTGACGTAGGTGCCATTGGTGCTGTTCAAATCCTCCAGGAAGGAGTCATTCAGAATATTGATGATGAGCGAGTGGTGACCGCTCACCGCCGGATTGTCGATACGAATATCGTTATCCGGCAGGCGCCCTATGGTGTAGCGCTCTTTGTTCATGTTGTATTCCGCGAGGACATTACCGTCCAAGCTGAGCATCAGGCGTGCCATTCAGACTCCATTTCGCTAGCCGAACCATCCCAAGATTTTGTCAAATATACGCCGGTGCGCCGGGAACGGCTCCTCGACGTGCGCCATAATCACAGACACATTATCCCGGCCGCCATTATCGTTCGACAGCTGAATCAACTGTTTAGCAACCGTATCAAGATTAGCACTAAAGGTGCTGATTGTTAAGTGAATGTCCTCGTCCTCGATCATGTCAGAAAGGCCATCCGAACACAGTACGTAGTAGTCACTTTTCTGTGCCGGCTGCTCGTGGATTTCCACCTCGACATTCTGCTCCACCCCGAGTGCCCGTGTAACATAATTCTTGTTGGTCGCCCGCTGCGCTTCCTGCTGGGAATAGAAACCTCGGTCGACCAGCTCCTGCAGCAGCGAATGATCCAGGGTCATCTGCTCAAAACGGTTGTCGCGCAGGCGGTAAGCCCGTGAGTCGCCGACGTGCGCGATCGACACCTTGTTGTCGTGAAACAGGCAGGCCACCACCGTCGTACCCATGCCCTCGCACTGAGGCTGGGTCTTCGAGGTGTGGTAGATGATCTTGTTGGCTCTGTGAATCGCGTCACGCAGGATGATGCTGGGCCGGGTCAATCCGGACTCCGGGTCGCGCACGCTCAGGTCTTCCCGCACGAATGCGTCGCGCACCAGGTTGATGATGGTCTTGACGGCGATGCCGCTCGCAACCTCGCCGGCGTTGTAGCCGCCCATGCCGTCGGCCAGCACGAACAGGCCGATATCGGCCTCGCTGCCGATCATGTCCTCGTTGTGCTCGCGGACCTTGCCCGTATCCGTGAGCGCCACGCTGGTGATTTTCCCCTTCAAACTCATGGTTCGTATTCATGCAATTGAATCCAATCATGGCGACCCGCTGGGTATTCGCGAACGACACTCATCCAGGGCTGCAGCCATCTGCGCCGCCCGAGTCGTACCGCGCGTCGGGATTCTTGGCCAGTGCACGATCGATTATGCTCTCGACGCACGCGGGCAGATCCGGGCGGAATGCGCGCAGCGGCGGATGCGGCGCTTCGGCGATCTGCTGCATCAGGCCGGTCATCGAATCAGCAGTGAACGGCAGCTGGCCGGTTAACAATTGAAATAGGCTAACACCCAGGGAAAACAAGTCCGAGTGACCTGTCACAGTTCGTCCCTCGAGCTGTTCGGGCGACATAAATGATGGCGTTCCGAGAACGATTCCCGTTCGCGTGCTGCCGGCGCCGCTCAAGCGCGCGATGCCGAAATCCGTGATTTTCAGAATGTCCGTGCTGGGGTCGTACATAAGATTTGCCGGCTTGATGTCGCGATGAACCACCTGCTGTTTGTGCGCAAATCCCAAGGCTTCGGCGGTGCGGCCGATGATCTCCAGCACTTTGCGCGGCTCCAGCAGATTGTTGGATTGCGCGTAGTCGCTCAAATGCCGGCCCTTGAGATATTCCATCGCGATATAGGCGAGGCCGCGCTCCTCGCCGACATCGTAAATGGTCACGATGTTCGGATGATTGAGCCGGCCGGCGGTTTCGGCTTCGCGAAAAAAGCGCGATCGCGCCTCGACCAGTTCGGCGTCGCTGAACTCACTGGCAAGCGGAATGGCCTTGATCGCCACCATGCGGTTGATGGCGGTATCGCGTCCCGAGGTAAACGACGCCCATGGCGCCGCGGCCGATTTCGCGCTCGAGCTGGTAGCGGCCGAGCCGCTCGACCTCCGGGCGCCGCGCCGGCGCCGGCGCGGTCAGGCGGCGGCGGTTTGCGATCTCTGCAGGCGCGGCGCTGCGGCTGTGGCGGCGGCAGGCAGCTTGTGCGGCCGTGGTGGCCGGCCTTCGGTTTGGCGCGCTCGGCGTCCATGAGGCGCCGCAGCCGTGCGGAGACGTCCCTGTAGGTGTTGTCGAAGCGCGCCAGGTGGCGGTAGACCGCCGTGGCCTGCGGCAGCCGGCCGCGCTGTTCCAGCTGATTTCCCAGGGTGTACAGATCGCCCAGCACGGTGGCATTGGGTTTGCGGCCCTTGAGTTCGGCGAAGCGCTGCTCGAAGTTGTCGAGCAGCCGGGCGGTATCGGTGCCGAGGGCCGCAGTGGACTTGGGAATGGACAGCGCCGGGGAGGATCGTGACCAGCGGGACCATAGAAAGAGGCGCAACCCCAGCGCCCATGAGCGCCAGCCCGGGCAGCCATAGCCAGGCGTTCTGATTTGCGGACAGACGGAGCATACAGGCCCACCGCGAGGATCCCAAAGCCGACAATCGCCGCGATCAGTCCAAATTTGCGCATGCAATAGACATAATCCGAGCCAAGAAGCCGCGGCAGTATAGGTGATCGGGCCGCACTATCGGCAATGCTAAATTCACAAATCGACGCGAAGGGAGCCCATGGCGAAGTCCAAAGAGGTGTTTGTCTGCCAGAACTGCGGGGCATCTTCGCCGAAATGGCAGGGGCAATGTGCTGCTTGCGGTGAGTGGAACACCCTGGTCGCGGAGGTTTCGAGCGCGAATCCACGCCGGGCAAGCGTCGCACGCGCAGCATGCGCACCGATGCCTCCATCGTCGCTGGCGGCCGAGGCCGTGCGTCGAGTCGCCGCGACTGTCGACCGGATCGACGGAGCTCGATCGGGTCCTGGGCGGCGGACTCGTGCCGGGCTCCGTGACGTTGATCGGCGGGGATCCCGGGCATCGGAAAATCGACGCTGATGCTGCAGGCGGCCGCGGCCCTCAACGGTGCCGGCCCGGTGCTGTACGCCACGGGCGAGGAATCGCTGAAGCAGGTTGCGCTGCGCGCGCGCCGCCTGGGACTGGAAGCGGCCACTGCCCGGCTCGATCGCTGAAACCTGCGTGGAGCAACATCGTCGGCGCCGCGTCGAGCCTCGAAGGCGCGCGGTCCTGATCGTGGATTCCATTCAGACCATGTACTCCGAGCGCGTCGAATCGGCGCCCGGGCGCCGTCTCGCAATTGCGCGAGTGCACCGCCGAGCTGGTGCGCTTCGCCAAGGCCAGCGGCACCGCGGTGCTGCTGGTGGGTCACGTCACCAAGGAAGGCCAGATCGCGGGCCCGCGCGTGCTCGAACACATGGTCGACACGGTGCTGTACTTCGAGAGCGATACCGGCAGCCGCTACCGCGTGCTGCGCTCGGTGAAAAATCGATTCGGCGCGGCCAACGAGATCGGCGTGTTCGCGATGGTCGAACAGGGATTGCGCGAGGTCACCAATCCCTCCGCCATTTTTCTGTCGCGACACGCCGAGCCCGTGCCGGGCAGCGTCATCACCGTGATGCGCGAGGGCACCCGCTCGCTGCTGATCGAGGTGCAGGTGCTGGCCGATATGAGCCCTGGCGCCAATCCGCGCCGCGTGGCGGTCGGCATCGACGGCAATCGCCTGACCATGCTGCTGGCGGTGGCGCATCGTCATGCGGGACTTGATGCTGCAGGGCCAGGATGTATTCGCCAACGTAGTCGGCGGCGTGCGTCTTGGCGGAGACCGCCGGCGATCTGGCGATCGTCATGGCGGCGCGCTCCAGCTTGAATGACGTGCCGGTGCCGAATTCGCTGATCGCGTTCGGCGAATTGGGGCTGGCCGGGGAGATTCGCCCGGTGCCCTTCGGCGAGGAGCGGCTGCGCGAGGCGGCGAAGCATGGATTCAAATTGGCGGTGGTGCCGGAAGCGAATGTGCCGAAGCGGCCGCCCGAGGGCATGACCGTGCGCGGCGTGACGCGTTTGAATCAGGCGCTCGAAGGATTCTAGTCGATACGAATTCTCGCCCCTGGCGTCGTCGTTACGTCGGGTCGGTTCCGGCGGCCGGATGCGCACCGTCTTGATGGCGTTGTCGCCGGTCTGCAGCACCTCGAGCATGTAGTCCGCCAGTTTCAAGGTGGTGCCGGGTTCCGGGATGGTCTCGAGAAATTCCACGATCAGTCCGTTCAGGGTTTTCGGCCCGTCGGTCGGCAGATTCCAGCGCATCGAGCGATTCAGCGCGCGGATCGTGGCCGAGGCATTGGCGACGAAGCTGCCGTCGGCTCTCCGCGTGCACGTCCTTGTGCATCATGGTCGCAGGATCGGTGGTGAATTCGCCGACGATTTCCTCGAGGATGTCCTCGAGCGTCACCAGTCCCTGAATGTCGCCGTACTCGTCGACGACGAATGCCATGCGGCGCTTGTCGCGCTGAAAATTGAGCAGTTGCGTGTTGAGCGTGGTTCCGGAGGGAACGAAGTAGGCCTCGCGCGCGCTCGGCCGCGGCCGTCAGCGTTTCGCGGTCCAGGCTGCCCGCGCGCCAACTCGTGCACGACCTGCTTCATGTGCAGCACGCCGATGATGCGATCGATCTCTCCCTCGATACACCGGCAAGCGGGTGTGCTGGCTTTGGCGCAGCTGTTCGATCACCCGGTCCCAATCATCGTCGACGTCGATGCCGACGATCTCATTGCGCGGCACCATGATGTCCTCGACCGTGGCATTTTCCAGATCCAGGATGCTGACCAGCATCTGTTGGTGGCGTCGCGGAATCATGGCGCCGGCCTCGGCAACCACGGTGCGCAACTCCTCGCTGCTCAGGGAATTCGCACGCCTGCTGCGCGCGAGACGCCGAACAGGCGCAGCACGCCGTTGGCCAGCAGATTCGTGGCCCAAACGAACGGATACAGCAAAAACAGCAGCGGCGTGTAGATGTAGGCCGCGGGCAGTGCCAGGCGCTCCGGGATGCAGCGCGCCGAAGGTCTTCGGCGCGACTTCGCAAAAGATCAACAGCACGAAGGTGAGCAGCGCGTCGCCGAAGCGCCACCAGAAACTCGCCGCCCATGCGCAGCGCGATGAATCCCACCAACATCGGCGTCGCCACATTGACGAGGTGCTGAGCAACAGAATCAATCCGATCAATCGATCAGGACGCGCGAGCAGCGTTTCCGCCAGGCGCGCGCCGCGGCTGCCTTCATTGGCACGATGCCGCAGCCGGTAGCGGTTGAGGCTCATCAGCGCGGTCTCGCTGCCGGCGAAGAATGCGGCGAGAATCAGCAATCCCGCCAGCGCTCCGAACAACAGTGCCAGGGACGGGTGTGGCATTGCGCAGGCAGGGGCTCTAGCCCCAGTGCCGCCCGAACAGATACTCGAGGACGAATTTCACGCCGAAATACGCCACGGCCAATATGCCGAAACCGCTCAAGGTCCAGCGCACGGCCGAGCGGCCGCGCCAGCCGAAGCGCAGGCGGCCGATGAGCAGCACGCCGAACAGCAGCCAGGCAATGAGCGACAACACGGTTTTTTGCACCAGATTCTGCGTGAACAAATTGGTGACGAACACGAAACCGGTGAACAGCGCCAGCGTCAGCAGCCCGAAGCCCGCGGCGATCAGCCGGAACATGACTTTTTCGAGCGCATCGAGCGGCGGCAAGCGCGCTCGGTAAATCGGCAATGCGCCGGGTGCGCAGGCGCCGGTCGAGGAACACCAGCAGCAGCGCGGTGACCGCCGCGGCGAACAACAGGGCGGCGGCGCCCATCGACAGCA
This sequence comes from uncultured Gammaproteobacteria bacterium, assembly GCA_963831765.1. Classification (GTDB taxonomy): domain Bacteria; phylum Pseudomonadota; class Gammaproteobacteria; order Steroidobacterales; family Steroidobacteraceae; genus Bog-1198. The sequence continues at coordinate 657,725 of CAWHRH010000003.1, read as the reverse complement.
GAATGTGCGCGGTCAGTTCCCAGCCCGACGTGCTGGCTTCGGCAAAGCTGCGGTCCGGCGCTCGTGAGCGACGCGCCAGCGCCGACCGCCGCGCTCACCATCAGGATGGCGCCGAGCACGCGATTCTGCTTGTCGATGGAAATCAGGCAGGCCAGCACCGCCAGCGTCCAGCCGAGCAGCGACATCGCCTCGAACAGGCCGATCGAGAAGCGGCCGTTGGTGCGCATCATCGTGCATGATGGCATCGCTGTGGCCGATGATAGCGACGAGAATCAGAACCCACGCAATGGGCTCCAACCGCGGATTGCTTTACGCTGCGCAGCATGGCCCAGGCGCTTGCGCAGTAAAGCAGAAACAAAATGATGGCGATCACGGCTGGCCCAATGGATGACGTTCCGATCATGACACAAGTATAATAGCCGCACTATGTTTGACCGTTTAACCACCAGCCTGTCCGCGGCGCTGAAGTCGCTGTCCGGCCGCGGCCGACTCACCGAGGACAACATATCCGAGACGGTGCGCGAAGTTCGCCTCGCGCTGCTCGACGCCGACGTGGCGTTGCCCGTGGTCAAGAGCTTCACCGAAGCCGTCAAAGCGCGCGCCGTCGGCGTCGAGGTGACGAAGAGCCTCACTCCCGGGCCAGGCCTTCATCAAGGTCGTGCATGAGGAATTGACGCGGCTCATGGGCGAGCCGAGCACCGGGCTCAACCTGCGCGCCCAGCGGCCGGTGGTCGTGATGCTCGCCGGCCTGCAAGGCGCCGGCAAGACCACCAGCGCCGGCAAACTCGCGCGCTGGCTGATCGAGAAGCAGAACAAAAAAGTGCTGATGGTCAGCACCGACGTGTATCGGCCGGCGGCGATACTGCAATTGCAGACCCTGGCGGCGCAGGTGGGCGCCGGCTTCGCGGCCGCGCATTGCGAGCGAGGCGCCGGTGGCCATCGCCAAGCGCGCGCTGACCGAGGCGACGCTGCAGGCCTACGACGTGCTGCTGCTCGATACCGCCGGCCGGCTGCACGTCGATGCCGAAATGATGGCCGAGGTCCGGGAACTCGAGGCGGCGATCAAACCGCACGAGCGGCTGTTCGTCGTCGACAGCATGGCGGGCCAGGATGCCGTCAACGCCGCCAAAGCGTTCAACGATGCCTTGAGTCTCACCGGCGTCATCCTCACCAAGGCGGACGGCGATGCGCGCGGCGGCGCCGCGCTGTCGGTGCGCCAGGTGACCGGCAAGCCCATTCTGTTCGTCGGCACGGGCGAGAAATCCGAGGCCCTGGAGCTGTTTCAGCCGGAGCGCATTGCCTCGCGCATCCTCGGGATGGGCGACGTGCTGTCGCTGGTCGAGCAGGTTCAGAGCCAGGTCGACCAGGAAAAGGCCGAAAAGCTCGCCAAGAAGATCAGCAAGGGTAAGTCCTTCGATCTGACGGACCTGCGCGACCAGTTGAGCCAATTGCAGAACATGGGCGGCATGGCGGCCGTGCTCGACAAGCTGCCCGCCCACATGCAGGCGAACGCCGCGGCGGCGGCCGGTGCCGTCAACCCCAAGAACCTGAAGCGGCAAATGGGCATCATCGACTCGATGACGCCCCGCGAGCGCCGGCGTCCGGAAATGATCGATAACTCCCGCAAGCGGCGCATCGCCGCCGGGGCCGGCGTGCCGCTGCCGGAGGTCAACCGGCTACTGAAGCAGTTCGACCAGATGCAGAAGACCATGAAAAAGATGGTCAAAGGCGGAATGCTGCAAGAACATGATGCGCGGCATGGGCGGCATGGGTGGCATGGGCGGCATGGGCGGGGGCATGCCCCCGGCGGATTTGGCCGCTAAATGCGCCTGCGGTCAAAGCATTTGTTGCTCTTAACCCCTGATTGTCATTACAATTAGCGGCTAGGCATCTGCAAGGTGAATTAACGATGGTGACGATCCGTTTGACTCGACGCGGCGGCAAGAAGACGCCGTTCTATCACGTGGTGGTGACCGACAGCCGCAAGCGCCAGGGCGGCACCAGCCTCGAAAGCGTGGGCCTGTTCAATCCGGTCGCGCGCGGCGGGGAAGTCAAACTGCGTCTGGACGTCGCCCGGATCGAGCATTGGGTGAGCAAGGGCGCCCACATGTCGGATCGCGTCAAGTTTCTTCTCACCAGCTTCCGCAAGCAGGCCGCGTAAAGGCTGAGAGGGCACGATGAGCGACGATTCATCGGCGCTCATCCAACTGGGTTTGGTCGGCGCCCCGTTTGGCGTCCGAGGTTGGGTCAAGCTGCGTTCACACACCGATCCTCCCGAACGCCTGCTGGAACATCGCAATCTGCAGATCGGACGCGAGGGTGCGTGGCGGATGTATCGCATCGAGGCCAGCGGGCGAAGCGGCGGCGCGCTGACCGCCAAGCTGGCGGGGATCGAGGATCGGGATCAAGCGGCGGCCCTGCGAGGCGCGCAAATCTGCGTGCCGCGCGCTGAGCTGCCGCAGCGGGACGACAAGGACTTCTACCGCGCCGATCTGATCGGCTGCGAAGTGGTGAATCTGGCAGGCGTCGGCTTTGGGTGTGGTGCAGCATTTTGTCGAGACGCCGGCGCAGGCCTTGATGGTGGTGCGTGGCGAGCAGGAATATTGGGTGCCGGCGGTGCCGCAGCATCTGCGGCGCGTCGATTTGCAGGCGCGGCGGGTGGTGGTGGACTGGGACGCGCGCGGCGGATTGAGCATGCGTATTGCAGTGGTGTCGCTGTTTCCGCAGATGATCCGCGAGGCGCTGCAGCATCGGCGTGGTCGGCCGGGCACTGGAGCGCGGGGTCTTTCAGGTCGAGTGCTTCGATCCGCGCGATTACACGCGCTGATCTGCACCGCACGGTCGATGATCGTCCGTATGGCGGCGGTCCCGGGAATGGTGCTGAAGGTGGAGCCGATGCGCAGCGCGGTGCGCGACGCCATGCAGGTTCTGCCGCCGGGCAGCCGGCGGGTGTACTTGGGTGCGGACGGACGCAGATTCGAGCAGCGCATGGCGCGCGACGCCTGCGATTGGCCGGGTCTGGTGCTTGGTGGCGGGACGATATGAAGGGATCGACGAGCGCTTCATCGAGCAGGAAGTCGATGAGCAGTGGTCGATCGGCGATTATGTGCTGTCGGGCGGCGAGCTGCCGGCGCTGGTGGTCATCGATGCGATCGCGCGGTTGATGCCGGGCACGTTGGGCAGTTCGGAATCGGCGCTGCAGGAGTCCTTCAGCGACGGTTTGGTGGATTGGCCGCATTACACGCGACCGCAGGCATTGGACGGGCACGAGGTGCCGGCCGTGCTGGCGTCGGGCGATCACGCGGCGATTCAGCGCTGGCGATTGCAACAGGCGCTGGGGCGCACCTGGTTGCGCCGGCCGGAGCTGCTCGAGCGGCGCGGCATGAGTGATGAAGAGCGGGACTTGTTGGAAGAATTCAAGAATGAACGTGCGAGGCAATAGTTATGAATAAGATCATCCAAGAACTCAACGGCGAGCGCGCGACGCGCAAACTTCCGGATTTCAATCCCGGCGACACCATCGTCGTGCAGGTCAAGGTGGTGGAGGGTGATCGCGAGCGCGTTCAGGCCTACGAAGGCGTGGTGATTGCCAAGAAGAACCGCGGTCTCAACTCCTCGTTCACGGTGCGCAAGATTTCGCATGGCGAGGGTGTCGAGCGCGTGTTCCAAACTTTCAGCCCGTCGATCAGCGAAGTCAGCGTCAAGCGCCGCGGAGCGGTGCGGCGCGCCAAGCTGTACTACCTGCGCGATCTGTCAGGCAAGGCCGCCCGCATCGACGAGAAGATCTGAGCGCTGAATGAGCGTCGGATCCGCCCTCAAAGGATTCTTCGGGCTGGTCTGGCGAATCCTGGAAGGGATCCGCAAGGTCCTGCATCTGGTGCTGCTGCTGGTGATTTTCGGATTCGTGCTGGCGGCGCTGCACACATCGATACCCATCGTGCCGCGCAGCGCGGCGCTGCGTCGTCGCGCCGCAGGGCGAATTGGTCGAACAATTGTCGGGCGATCCGGTGCGGCGCGCGTTCGGTGAAGCCATCGGGCGGCCCGGCTCCCGAAACATTGCTGCGCGACGTGATCGATGCCATCGCCGCCGCGAAGTCCGATTCGCGCATCAAGCTGATCGTGCTGAATCTCGACGAATTGGATCCCTCGGGTCTGTCGAAATTGCAGGAAATCGGCGCGGCGCTCCGCGATTTTCGCGCCTCCGGCAAGCGAGTGGTCGCGACGGGCGACTCGCTCAATCAATCCCAGTACTACCTGGCGGCCCAGGCCGGCGAGGTCTACCTCGATCCCATGGGCGAAGTGTCCGATCACCGGCTTCAGCTACTACCGCATGTATTACAAGGACGCCATCGACAAGCTGGGCGTCGACTTCAATGTGTTCCGCGCCGGCACCTTCAAGAGCTACACCGATCAATTTTCGCGCAGCGACATGGCGCCGAGCGAACGCGAAGAGACCTCCGTGTGGCTCGAGTCGCTGTGGAACGCCTACACCCAGGACGTCACGCGTGCCCGATCGCTGCCCGCCGGCGCGCTGAAGGATTTCATCGAGCAGCAGCCCGCCGCGCTGCCGGCAGTGAACGGCGACATGGCGAAAATGGCATTGCAGCGCGGCTTGGTCACGGCGCTGAAGAGCCGGCGGCAGGTGGCCGACGATCTGAAAGGACTGGTGGGCGAGGACGAGGACAGCCATTCCTTCAACGCGATCGGCATGAATCAGTACCTGGCGGCGATCGCGCTCGAAGCGCGTGCTGAAATCAAAATCCGACGCCAAGGTCGGCATCGTGGTGGTCGCGTCGGGTGAAATTTTCGACGGACGTCAGATCGCCGGGGGCGATCGGCGGCGAGAGCACCTCCGAGCTGCTGCGCCAGGCGCGCTACGACAACGCCGTGAAAGCGGTGGTGCTGCGTGTCGACAGTCCCGGCGGCAGCGAGTTCGCGTCCGAAAAAATCCTGCGCGAGGTGCAGGCCTTGCGCAAGGCCGGCAAACCCGTCGTCGTGTCCATGAGCACCTACGCAGCGTCGGGCGGCTATTACATCGCGGCGGCCGCGAATCAGATCTTCGCCAGTCCGACCACCATGACCGGTTCGATCGGCGTGTTTTCGTTCATACCGACCTTTCAGCGCACCCTGGAAAAACTCGGCGTCAAGGTCGACGGCATCGGCACCACGCCGCTCGCCGGTGAAATGCGCCTGGATCGGCCGCTCGGGCCGGCGACCAAGCAGATTCTGCAGGCCTCGGTCGATCACGCCTATGCGCAATTCCTGCGGCGTGTCGCCGATGGCAGGAAGAAGTCGGTGGAAGACGTGGACAAGATCGCGCAGGGCCGCGTCTGGGCCGGGGTCGATGCGCAGCGCATCGGTCTGGTGGACCACCTGGGCGGCCTGAAGGATGCCACCGATGCGGCGGCAAAGTTGGCCGAACTGGGCACGGACTACGAGGTGGAATACATCGAGCCCGAATTGAGTTTGCGCGAGGAGTTGCTGATGCAGATCCGCTCCGAGACCGTGCGGCTGGGTCAGCTGGCGGGGCTGATACCGCCGCGCAGCGATGTCGAGCGGATTCTCGATCCGCTGCTCGAGCAAGCTCGTGCCATCGCGAAGCTCAACGATCCTCGCGGTCTGTATTCGTACTGCTGGTGCCGCGAACCGTCGGAATCGCTCAAGTCGGCCATTGCCGGCACTGACCTATAGGCTTGACCAGTCCAGGGTGACTTTTCCGGATTTGCCGGAATTCATGATCTGAAAGCCCTCGAGATAGTCGTTGATTCCCAATCGATGGGTGATCACCGGCCGCACATCGAGTCCGCTCTGCAGCATGCTCGACATTTTGTACCAGGTCTCGAACATTTCGCGGCCGTAGATGCCCTTGATGATCAGGCCCTTGAAAATCACCTGATTCCAGTCGATGGCCGTGTCGCCGGGCGGAATGCCGAGCAGCGAGACGCTGCCGCCGTGGTTCATGGTCCGCAGCAGCTCGCGCAGCGCGGTCGGATTGCCGGACATTTCGAACCCGACGTCGAAGCCCTCCTCCATGCCCAGATCGCGCATGGCCTCGTCCAGCGAATCGCGCGAGACATTGAGCGCGCGCGAGGCGCCCATTTGCTTCGGCCAGTTCCAGGCGATAGTCGTTGACGTCCGTGATGACGATGTGCCGCGCGCCGCAATGCCGCGCGATGGCCACCGCCATGACGCCGATGGGACCTGCGCCGGTGATCAGCACGTCCTCGCCGACCACGTTGAACGCCAGGGCGGTGTGCGTGGCATTGCCGAGCGGATCGAGAATGGAGGCAATCTCATCGTCGATGGCCGCAGGGCAGCTTGAACACATTGGTGGCGGGAATCGTCAGATACTCGGCGAAGGCGCCGGGTCGATTCACGCCCACGCCCGAAGTATTGCGGCACAGGTGACGCCGTCCGGCGCGGCAATTGCGGCAATGGCCGCAGGTGATATGGCCTTCGCCGGACACGCGGTCGCCGGTGTTGAAGCCGCGCACTTCGCTGCCCAATTCGACGATTTCGCCCGCATATTCGTGGCCGACCGCCATCGGCACCGGCACCGTCTTCTGCGCCCACGCATCCCAATTGTAAATGTGCATGTCGGTGCCGCAGATGGCGGAGCGATGCACCTTGATGAGCACGTCGTTGTGACCGACCGAGGGTTCGGGAACGTCCTGCATCCAGATGCCGGGTTCTGCGCGTGCCTTGACCAATGCTTTCATGACTTGCCTCTAGTGAATGATGCCGAGATCGCGCGCGCACCCGCCAAATGCCGCAATCACCCGATCGAGTTGTGCGGTGCTGTGCGCAGCATTCATTTGGGTCCGAATTCGCGCTTTTCCATGGGGCACGACCGGAAAAGAGAACGCCACGACGTAAACACCTTCGTTCCTGCATGCGCTCGGCGAGACGCACCGCCAGCGGCGCATCGCCCAGCATCACCGGAATGATGGGGTGTTCGCCCGGGATCAGGTTGAAACCCAAAGCCTGCATCCCGTTGCGAAAGTGGCGGGCATTCGCGTGCAGTCGTCGCGCAGCTGCGGCGAACTTTCGAGCAGGTCGAGCACCCGCATGGTGGCGGCGGCAACCGCCGGCGCGATGCTGTTCGAGAACAGATAAGGCCGCGATCGCTGGCGCAGCCAGGCGACGATCTCCTTGCGCGCCGCGACGAAGCCGCCGCTGGCGCCGCCCAGCGCCTTGCCCAGCGTGCCGGTCAGGATGTCGATGCGGCCGATGACGCCGCGCAGTTCGTGCGAGCCGCGGCCGCCGGCGCCGATGAAGCCGCGTGGCATGCGAATCATCGACCATGACCAGGGCATCGTAGCGCTCCGCCAGATCGCAGATCTCGCTGCAGTCGTGCGATCGAGCCGTCCATGGAGAACACGCCGTCGGTCGCGATCATCCGCACGCGCGCGTCCTTGCGAGTCCTTCAGCGCCTGCTCCAGTTCATTCATGTCGTTGTTGGCGTAGCGCAGGCGCCGCGCCTTGCACAGGCGAATCCCGTCGATGATGCTGGCGTGGTTCAACGCGTCGCTGATCACCGCATCCTGCTCGTCGAGCAGCGTCTCGAACAGACCGCCGTTCGCGTCGAAGCACGAGGAATACAGAATGGTATCCTCCATCGACAGAAACGCGCTCAAGCGCTCCTCCAGCTCGCGATGCACGCTTTGCGTGCCGCAAATGAAGCGCACCGAAGCCACGCCGTAGCCATAGCGCGTCAAGGCCCTCATGCGCGGCCTTGACGACCGCCGGATGGTTGGCCAATCCCAGGTAGTTGTTGGCGCAGAGATTGATCATCTCACGACCGTCGGCGAGGGTGACCACCGGGCCTTGTGCCGAGCCGATGACGCGCTCACGCTTCAGCAGTCCTGCGGCCTCGAGCGCCTCGGTATCGCGACCGCAGCCGCTCACGAATTCCTTGCCTTGCATCCCGCTATTATATCGATTTCGTGCGCCGCGCTTTTGAGTATCCCCTCATGGACTTAAATCCATTATGACAATCGATGACAAATCTGATGGGCATCGCCTCGACAAATGGTTGTGGCACGTCCGGTTCTACAAGACGCGCAGTCTGGCGACCGCCGCCATCACCGGCGGCAAAGTGCATCTGAATGCGGAACGCGTCAAGCCCGCGCATCGCGTGCGAATCGGCGACCGGGTGAGCATGTCGCTGCAGGGCATCGTCGCGGAGTTTGAGGTGCTGGGCCTGCCGGTGCGGCGGGGACCTGCGGCCGAGGCCATCACCCACTATCGAGAGACAGCCGGCGAGCGCGGCGCGCCGCGCGCACCTCAAGGACCAGCAACGGCTGGCCGGTTTGTCGCGCCCGCGCCCGGATGCGAAGCCGGACAAGCGCGAGCGGCGGCGTCTCATGCGGCTGCACCGGGATCAAACCTGAACGGGTAAAGATTTGCATACACCGAAAGATGTGCTACGCTCTGTAGCACTATGACAAGTAACACTACTCAGGGTCACGACCCCGCCGAACTGGGCGAATTGGAACGAGCGGTCCTGGAACTCATCTGGGAGCACGCTGTGCAGAACGCCGACCAGGTGCGCGAGCACTTGGCGCGGCAAGGCCGGCCCGCTCAAGGAATCCACCATCCGGACCGTGCTGCGCCGTCTCGAGGATAAGGGCTATGTCGCGCATTCGACCGAAAACCGCACCTTTCTGTACCGGCCGGCCGCATCGCGGCAGGCGGTTGCCGGGCGTGCCGTGCAGCGCATCGTCGACTGGTTCTGCGAAGGCTCGGTCGAAACGCTGCTCGCCGGCATGGTTGATTCCGCGGTTCTCGATCGCAAGGAACTGCAACGTCTCGCCGAGCGCATTGCCGCATCGAAGAAGGGGAAGAAGTCATGAGCACTCATTTGTTGCTTGAAGCGGCCATGCGTTCCTTCATCATGGGAGCCATCATTTTCACGGCATTGCGCCTGCTGCGCATCGATCAAGTTCGCGCGCGCCGCACCGCGTGGCTGCTCGCGCTGGCCGGGGCGTTGTCCATGCCCGTGCTGGTCAGCGCGCAAATTGGGCCGCGCTTGCTGCCGGAGATTTCGGGGCAGGCAATTTCTGCCCTATCGGTGGTCAATATCCCCGTCGCGCAGCCCGCCGGTGAGGATGACCGCGTCGCGCCCGTTTCATTGCGCGGTATCACCGTTCCGGTGCGGCCACCCAAGGAGGAGGGTGGCAGGAGTCCTGACCTGATGAGCACTGCGCTATCGCTCGTGGTACTCGGCTATTGCGCGGTCGCTGCGGTGCTGTCGCTGCGCCTCTGTACCGGCGTGGGGTTCGCGTTGCGTCTGCGCGATCAGGCCGAGCGTGTGGTGTTTCCGTTCGATGCGCAACTCGACGTGCGCTTGAGCTCGCGCGTCGCGACCCCGGTGACCATCGCTTCGAGCGTGCTGCTGCCCTTGAGTCACACATCGTGGGACGAGGCCACTTTGCGCGTGGTTCTTTCGCATGAGCGCGCTCACGTGCGGCAGAAGGATTTCCTCGTGCATACATTGGCGGGATTGCACTGCGCGGTGTTTTGGTTCAACCCGTTCAGCTGGTGGTTGCAGCGGCAGCTCTCGGAACTTGGCGAAGCGTTGAGCGATCGCGCGGCCGTCGAACAGGCCGCGAGCCGGGCTTCCTATGCTGAAACCCTGCTCGCGTTTGCGACCCGTTGCCGCGCGCCGCTGGCCGCCGTTGCCATGGCGAATTCCAGCAGCTTGACGCCGCGCATCGAGCGACTGTTGAGCGAGCGCGGCTTCGAGAGATCCTTTTCGGGGAAAGCGCGCCTACCCTTTGTTGCGGCCGGCTTCAGCGTGCTCGCATTGATCGCGTCCACGTCGATGGCCCGGGTGCACGCCGCGCCCGCGACGCCGCCGGTACTCGTTTCGGCACCAGCCCCGGTTGCGCCCGCGGCGCCGCCCGCGCCTATTGCTGCCCCGAGCCTGCCTGCGCCGCTCGCGCCGCCCGCACCGGTTGCGCCGCCGGCGCGTGATTGGGTGTCGGACACGATCAGCCACCGGGATGACGATATTGAGGTGCACGAGGGCCCCGGCACGCGCGAAGGCGTCCTCGCCATCCACACTGATCACTCCAATTTGGCGATCAACTCAGGAGCGCTGCTGCCGCCGCAATCCGGCGACTACATCTACTATCAACACGAAGGCAAGCCCTACATCATTCAAGACCCCGCCATTTTGGCGCAAGCGCAGACGCTGCTCGCACCCATGAAGGACCTGCGGGAGAAACAGCGTTTGCTGGGCAATCAGCAAAGGATGCTCGGCGCGCAGCAGCGCATGCTGGGTCAACAGCGGCGGACCTTCAACGCGGCCGACACGGCGGAATTCAAGCGCCAAATGGCCGACATTCAGAACATGATCAAACAGATGGGCCTCAAGGAGCTGTCGGTCCAAATCGACGAAAGGGCGCTGGCCGAAGTGCAGGCGCATTTGGGCGAGATTCAAACCCGCGTGGGCGCCATTCAGGCCCAGCTGGGCGCGCAGCTGGGTGCTTTCAGTGAGCAGCAGGGTGAACTGGGCGAACAACAAGGCAAGCTCGGCGAACAGCAGGCGCTGTTGGGGGAACAGCAGCGCAAGCTAATCGAGGACACCAAGCGCCAGTTGAAACCGATCATCGAGCAGGCGATCCGCGACGGGAAGGGCAGGCCGCTGGGCGATCGAGGGCCTTTGTGACCTAATCGTCGAGATCGTCCAGGTCGTCGGGGTCCTCGATCTCGCAATCATCGGCCGACTCAGGTTGCATCGTCGCCCACTCGGCATGGTGCCAGACGGCGGTGGCAATGGCCGCGGTGGACAATTCACGGCGCCGCGGCTTGGGGCCAAATCGGCTGGCGAGTTCACTCAAGCCCGGGTTGTGTCCGCAGATCAGGATGTGGCGCAGTGAAGCGGGGCGGTGGGCGAGGAGTCGCCAGGTCCTCTCCGGCGTCCCCAGGTACAGTTCCCGAGCGCACTGCACTTGCTTGGCCTCCAACTCGCAGGTTGTTGCAACGATTTCCGCCGTTGCCCACGCCCGCTCAGCCGGACTGACGAGGATGAGATCGGGCACCAGGTTGCGCTTGACCAGGTGCGTCGCCATGTTTTGCGCATCAATGCTGCCGCGGTGAGTGAGCGGGCGCTCATAATCCTCCGGATAGGCGTCGATGGCCGCCGCCTTCCCGTGGCGCAACAGCGTCAGTCTGCGCGTACCCACAGGTGGCCATTCTCGATCTTGGTTTCAAATACCCGCACCGGTTCGTATGCCGGCGGCGTGAGCGCCTCGCCCGTGCGCAGACAAAATCTGGCGCCGTGACGCGGACAAATGATTTCATTGCCCTCGATTTCGCCGCCGGTCAATTCGGCCCCATCGTGAGTACAGATATCCTCAATCGCAAAGTATTTCTCGCCGCTTCGAACAACCGCAATCATGCGCCGGCCGGCGGCGATGGATTTCGCCTGTCCATCAGGTAGATTGCCCGCAGGCCCCGCATCGATCCAGGACAAAATATCCTCCGCTCTCACATCATGCCGGTCTGCAACCGAGCCTCATCCGACATCATGGTTTGATTCCACGGCGGATCGAACACCAGCTCAACATTGGCATTCGCCACCGTCGGGACGATCTGCACCTTGTCGCGCACATCTTGCACCAGCACTTCACCCATGCCGCAGCCCGGCGCCGTCAATGTCATCTTGATATCGACAGTGCGCGTGGAGTCTTCGTTCTTGGTGACGTCGCATTCGTACACCAGTCCCAGATCCACGATGTTGACGGGGATCTCCGGGTCATAGCAAGTCTTGAGTTGCTGCCAAATGACGTTCTTGATGTCTTCCTCGGATGCGCCCGGAGGGACCTCGGGCGGCTTTGCCGCAGTCTTGCCGATGGCATCGGCATCCTGGCCGGCGATGCGAAACAGATTGCCGTCGATATAGACGGTAAAGCTCCCGCCGAGAGCCTGCGTGATGTAACCGACCGATCCTAGTTTGAGGTTATCTCCGTGCCCGCGGGAATGGCGACCGCCTTGACCTCGCGTTGCACGACAATGGGTTCATTTTCGTATCCGCGCACTGTTCAACTCACTCGGTGGACACGGCCGGCAGGGATTTGAGGTCCGCGGACTTCAGTGCGGACGCCAAGGTATGCCAGCACAGGCTCGCGCACTTCACACGCGCCGGGTACTCGCGCACTCCGGACAGTGCCGCCAGTTTGCCCAATTCGTCTGCGGCCACCGCCCCATCGGTGAGCAGATGATGCACCCGATCGAACAGCTGCAGCGCGTCGCCGCGGCTTTTGCCCTTGACCGCTTCGGTCATGAGCGACGCCGAGGCGGTCGATATCGCGCAGCCATGGCCCTCGAAGCGAATGTCGCTGATGGTGTCGTCCTTGAGCTTCAGGCGCAACGTGAGATGGTCGCCGCACATGGGATTGAATCCCTCGACGCTGGCATCGGCGGACTCCAAGGCGCCGAAGTTACGCGGCCGGCGGTTGTGATCGAGAATGACATCTCGGTAGAGATCGTTGAGTTCCATGGCGACTTAGCTGAACATCTTGCGCGCGCGTTCGATGCCCGCGACGAGCCGGTCGATTTCATCGAAGGTGTTGTAAAAAGCAAACGACGCACGCGCGGTTGCCGGCAATTTGAAGAAATCCATGACCGGCATGGCGCAATGATGCCCGGTGCGCACCGCGATGCCCGTCCTCATCCAAGATCGTCCCGAGATCGTGCGGGTGCACGCCCGCGACCACGAATGAAACCAGGCTGGCCTTGTCGCCGGCGCGTTCCGATGATGCGCAGCGCCGGAATTCTGCCCAAGGCCGCGGTGGCGTGGCGCAGCAGGGCGCTTTCGTGAGCGCGTGCTGCGCCAATATCCAATTGCGATAGGAAATCCACCGCGGCCCCCAGGCCGACGGTGCCGGAAATGTTGGGAGTTCCAGCCTCGAATTTGTTCGGCAAGGCATTGTAGGTGGTCTTGGCGAAGGTCACGGCCAGGATCATTTCGCCGCCGCCCTGCCATGGCGGCATGCGCTCCAGCAGCTGCTCGCGTCCATAGAGCACGCCGACGCCGGTGGGTCCGTACATCTTATGGCTGGAGAATGCATAGAAATCGCAGCCCAGGTCCTGCACATCCACGCGCATGTGCGAAATGGCCTGCGCGCCGTCGATCAACGTCACGATGCCGCGAGCCTTGGCGGCGGCGATCAGGCGCTTGCACGGGCAGAACGGTGCCCAAGGCGTTCGATACATGAGCGCAGGCGAAGATCTTGGTGCGCGGGTTCATCAGGGATACCACCGCATCCAGATGGACCTCGCCGTGCGCATCCATCGGCGCCACGACCAGCGTTGCGCCCGTCTGTTCGCAGACCATCTGCCAGGGCACGATGTTCGCGTGGTGCTCCAGGTGCGTGATCAGCACCTCGTCGCCCGGCCTGCAAGGTGGGCCGGGCATAGCTTTGCGCCACCAGATTGATCGCCTCGGTCGTGCCGCGAACGAAAATGATCTCGCTGCGCGAGCGCGCATTGATGAAGCGAACGATGCGGTCGCGCGCGCCCTCGTACAGCGCCGTGGCCTCCTGGCTCAAGGTATGCACGCCGCGATGAATGTTGGCATGGTGGTGGCGTTCGTAGTCATCCACCGCATCGATCACGCATTGCGGCCGCTGCGCCGAGGCGCCGTTGTCCAGATAGGCCAGAGGCTTGCCGTGGACCATGCGCGCCAAAATCGGAAATTCGCGGCGCGCGGCGTCGACGTCGAAGGGGTGATCGGAATGGGCGAACGCGGTATTGTTCATCGAAACTTCCGCAGGGTTTGCGAATCGGGTAGTTGGCTGATCAGCGCGTTCTCGATCGCGGAACGCGCCGAAGTGACCGACATGCCGGTCAGCACGTCGGCGAGGAAGGCGTACACCAGCAGGCTCTGCGCCGTCTCGCGGTCGAGGCCGCGCGACAGCAAGTAGAACAGCATGTCGGGATCGAGCCGGCCGGTGGTCGCGCCGTGCGCGCACTTGACCTCGTCGGCGTGAATCTCGAGTTGCGGCCGCGTATCGATCTCCGCAGTCGGGCGACAGCAGCAGACCGCGGCAGGACTGCTGCGAATCGGAATTCACCGCGCCCGTGTTGACGATCACCTTGCTGTTGAAAATGACGCGGCTGACGTCGCTGGCGATGGCGCGCGCGGTTTGCCGGCTGCGGGTATTGGGTGCGCCGTGAGTGACGATGTTCACGCAGTCGACGTGCCGGTCTTCATGGCCGACCAGCAGCGAATAGCTGTCCAGGGACGCGCCCGACTGGCTCAGATGCGCCTCCAGAGTCGCGCGCACCAGGCCGCCGCCGAGCGCGATGGTGAATTGCTTGCAGTGGCTGCCCTCGTCCTGGTGGATGTCGAGAGAATCGATGTGCGTGGCGCCGGCACCGGTGGCAAAGACGCGGTAGTGCTCGAACTGTGCATCGCGCGACAAGCGCGATATGCGTATTGGAATTGTTGAGCGGCGAATGCTCGCCCTGCGCCACGTGATGTTCGATGATCGTGGCGCTCGACCCGGGACAGGCGTCGATGATGACCCGCGGGTTGGCGCAGTTCGTGCGCGCCGTGGCCGTCGAGACGTGCAGAATGACCAGCGGCGCGGCCACTGGCCCGGTGATCTTAAGTACAAGCCGTCCGTGAACAGTGCGGTGTTGAGCAACACCCAGCGCCGCTGATCGGCATCCGAGGCGGCTCGAAGAAGCGCTGCAAGGACTTAGAATCTGAGACTAGATATATTCTCGTATACTGTTGATTTCAAAGCCGTTAATTTTGGCGTCATTGCCGCCCAAGACAGGAAAGCCGTTGACCATGCAGCAGCGTGCGTCGCCTTGAGCGGCGCGTCCACCAGCGAGAGCCAGGCCTCAGGGACGATCTCGCCGCGCGTCATGCGCGGCGCCTCCACAAAGCTCTGCGCGGCAAGGCTCGCGCAGATCGGTATAGCGCCAGGTCTCATCGCGCTGCGTCGGCAGCCCGAGTTTCAGGAATCGCTGCATGGCCGCGTTCGCGCAGCGGCTGCAGCGCATCGGCAGCGCGCGCACGCCATTGCGCCTCGAACGAGCGTAGAGCGCGGGCGCACTCATGCGACGCGGCTCTCCAGCACCCAGTCGTAGCCGCGGCGCTCGAGTTCCTGCGCGAGCGACTTGTCGCCGGATTTCACGATCCGGCCGCCCGACAACACGTGCACCTGATCCGGGATCACGTAGTCGAGCAATCGCTGGTAGTGGGTCACCAGCACCACGGCGCGCTTCGGGTCGCGCAGGCTGTTCACGCCCATGGAAACCACCTTGAGCGCGTCGATATCGAGCCCGGAATCGGTTTCGTCCAGAATCGCGAGCTTGGGCTCGAGGACGAGCATCTGCAGGACTTCGTTGCGCTTCTTCTCGCCGCCGGAGAACCCTTCGTTGACGCCGCGCGTCAGGAAGGATTCGCTCATCTGCATGAACTTCATCTTCTGCCGGATCAACGCCAGGAATTCGTAGGCATCCACTTCGGGTTCGCCGGCCGCCTTGCGCTTGGCGTTGAGCGCCGCCTTCAGCAGGTAGACATTGTTGACGCCGGGAATCTCCACCGGATATTGAAACCCGAGAAACAGACCGGCGCGAGCGCGCTCCTCGGCGGGCATGGCCAGCAGATCACGGCCCTCGAAGGTGACCGAGCCGCCGGTCACCTCGTAGTCCTCGCGGCCGGCCAGCACCTGCGCGAGAGTGCTCTTGCCGGAGCCGTTCGGGCCCATGATGGCGTGCACCTCGCCGGCGTTGACCTTGAGATTGACGCCTTTCAGTATTTCCTTGCCCGCGACGCGGGCAGTCAAATCGGAGATTTCCAGCAAGATCGTTCTCTCTAACGGCTAGCCAACGGCGCCTTCCAGGCTCACGCTCAGCAGATTTTGCGCCTCGACCGCGAATTCCATCGGCAGCTCCTTGAACACCACTTTGCAGAACCCGCTGACGATCATGTTGACCGCGTCCTCGGCCGAGATGCCGCGCTGCAGGCAATAAAACAACTGATCCTCGCCGATCTTCGAGGTGCTGGCCTCGTGCTCGACCGTCGCGGTCGGATTCTTCACTTCCATGTACGGAAAGGTATGCGCCGCGCACTTCGGCGCCCATCAACAGTGAATCGCACTGGGTGAAATTGCGCGCGCCGGCGGCGCTCGGCAGGATTTTCACCAGCCCGCGGTAGGTGTTCTCGGCATGCCCGGCCGAGATGCCCTTGGAGACGATCGTGCTCTTGGTATTGCGTCCGATGTGGATCATCTTGGTGCCGGTGTCGGCCTGCTGATAATTGTTGGCGACCGCGACCGAATAGAATTCGCCGATCGAGTTCTCGCCCTTGAGCACGCAGCTCGGATATTTCCAGGTGATGGCCGAGCCGGTTTCCACCTGGGTCCAGGAGATCTTCGAATTGCGGCCGCGGCATTCGCCGCGCTTGGTGACGAAATTGTAGATGCCGCCGACACCCGTTCTCGTCGCCCGGGTACCAGTTCTGCACGGTCGAATACTTGATCTGCGCATCATCGAGCGCGACCAGTTCCACCACCGCGGCGTGCAGCTGATTCTCATCGCGCATCGGCGCGGTGCAGCCTTCGAGGTAGCTGACCGACGCGCCCTCGGCGGCGATGATCAAGGTGCGTTCGAACTGACCGGTCTTGGCGGCGTTGATGCGAAAGTAAGTCGACAATTCCATCGGGCAGCGCACGCCGGGCGGCACATAGACGAACGAGCCGTCCGAGAACACCGCGGAGTTCAGGGCGGCAAAAAAATTATCGGTCGTCGGCACGACCGTGCCGAGATAGCGTTCGATCAGCTGCGGATGATCGCGCACCGCATCGGAGAAAGAACAAAAAATGACGCCGGCCTTGCCGAGCTTTTCCTTGAAGGTGGTCGCGACCGACACGCTGTCGAATACCGCGTCCACCGCGACGCCGGCCAGGCGCGCGCGCTCGTGCAGCGGAATGCCCAACTTCTCGTAGGTCGCGAGCAGCTTCGGATCCACCTCATCCAGGCTCTTCGGCGCATTGGCCGGCGCGCGCGGCGCCGAGTAATATGAAATGTCCTGATAGTCGATGGGCTTGTAATGCACATGCGCCCAGGTCGGCTCCCGCATGGTCTGCCAGTGCCGGAATGCCTTCAGACGCCAGTCGAGCAGAAACTGCGGCTCGTGTTTCTTCTTCGATATCGCCGCCACGACGTCCTCATCGAGACCCGGCGGCAGGCTGTCCGACTCGATATCCGTGATGAAGCCATGCCGGTATTTCTGACCGACCAGGGCTTCGACATCTTGAGATTTGCTAGACACGATATTCCAACTTCGATGGTGGATCTTTAAATGGGGTCGAATCTTCAGGTATTCACGCGAATTTCCGAGGCCAGGTCCGCGACCCGCAGGCCGTTCGGAATCCAGTCCGGCCAGTTGGTGCAGCGTCACGTCTTCCAGCGCGCGGCGAATGGCCGCATTCACCCGCTGCCAGGCGCCGCCGACGCGGCACAGGCGCTCGATGCCGCAATGACTCGATGCGCCGCTGCATTCGGTGATCGCGATCGGTCCTTCGAATACATCGAGAATCTGCGCCGCAGTAATCTGCTCGGGCCGCCGGGCGAGACGGTAGCCGCCCTGGGCGCCGCGCGAGGAAATCACCATGCCGGCGCGCTGCAATCCTTTGAGCACCTTGCTGACCGTGGGCCGGCTCAGAGCGGGTGCGCTCCGCCAATTCCGCCGCGGCGCGATGCGTTGTCGGATCTTGCGCTAAACTCGCGAGCACCACGGTCGCGTAGTCAGTCATTTTTCCCATTCGCAGCATAAAATGCGTCCTCCAGGCCGATATCTTCTATCTGGGACTATTTTAGTCCTATTTGACCTGAAGTTCCACCCGGGGCGCGGAGTCACGCCGAGGTTTGTTATCCTTGCCGCCAAGTTAACCCATCAATATCAGCGAGAACGAAGCCAGTATGAATATCGCAGAGCTAAACGCCACAGCACGCGCGCTGGTCGCCAAAAACCGGGGAATTCTGGCCGCCGACGAGAGCACCAGCACCATCAAAAAGCGCTTCGACACCATCAAACTCGAGTCCACCGAGGAGAATCGGCGCGCCTACCGCGAAATGCTGTTCACCGCGCCGGCAGCGCAGGCACTACATCAGCGGCGTCATCATGTACGACGAAACGCTGCGCCAAAAGACCAAGGACGGCGTGCCGTTCCCGGCCTATCTGGCCAAGGTCGGGCATGATGCCCGGCATCAAGGTCGACCTGGGAGCCAAGCCGCTTGCCCGGATTTCCCGGTGAGACCATCACCGAAGGGCTCGATGGACTGCGCGAGCGCTTCGCCGAGTACTACAAGCTGGGCGCGAAGTTCGCCAAATGGCGCGCGGTGATCAACATCGATTCTGGAATTCCGAGCCGCTATGCCATCGACGCCAATGCCGAAGCGCTGGCGCGATACGCGGCGTTGTCCCAGGAGGCGGGCATCGTGCCCATCGTCGAGCCCGAAGTGCTCATGGACGGCGCGCACAGCCTGGAGCGCTGCGAGGAAGTGACCAATGTCGTGCTGGACAGCGTATTCAGCCACTTGTTCGCCGCGCGCGTTGCCCTCGAGGGCATGGTGCTGAAACCGAACATGGTGATTCCCGGCAAGAAAGTGCCCAATCAAACGAGCCCGGCGCAAATCGCCGAAGCCACCGTACGCACGCTGAAGCGTCAGGTTCCGTCCGCCGTGCCAGGCATAGCCTTTCTGTCGGGCGGCCAGAGTCCGACCGACGCGACCCTGCACTTGAGTCTGATGCACGCGGCAGGTCCCCTGCCGTGGGCGCTGACCTTCAGCTATGGACGCGCGCTGCAGGAAGACGCGCTGAAGGCCTGGGGCGGGAAAGCCAGCGGGCTGGCCGGCGGCCAGACAGGCGCTGGCGAAACGCGCGAAGCTCAACGGCTTGGCGGCGTCCGGTCAGTACAGCGCAGCCATGGAAGCCTCCGCGGCCTGACCCAGGCCCATGTGGACTCGTCTGTGAAGACGCGGCCCCGCTAGCAACCCATTGAACCAATCCGCCGCCATCGTCGATATTCGGAATCTTGACTACGCGGTCAGCAGTCGTCCGGTGTTTGCCGGCCTAGACATACAAATTCCGCGCGGCAAGGTCACGGCCGTCATGGGTCCGAGCGGCACCGGCAAGACGACGCTGCTGCGGCTGATCACCGGACAGGTGATGGCCGACAACGGCTCGATCGAGGTGGCGGGGGAGAACTTGCGAACACTGTCGCGCCGCAACCTGTATGTGCTGCGTCGGCGGATGGGAATGCTGTTTCAAAACGGTGCGCTGCTCACCGATCTGTCCGTGTTCGAAAACGTCGCTTTTCCGTTGCGCGAGCACACCGATTTGCCTGAGCGACTGATTCGTCAATTGGTGCTCACAAAACTGCAGGCAGTGGGTTTGCGCGGCGCCGCCGAATTGATGCCTCAGGAACTGTCCGGCGGTATGGGCCGGCGCGTCGCGCTGGCACGAGCCATCGTCATGGACCCGGATCTGCTGATCTACGACGAGCCCCTCGTCGGGACTCGATCCGATTTCGCTGGGCGTGATATTGCGGCTGATTCGGCGCTTGAACGATGCCCTCGGCATCACCAGCATCGTGGTGTCGCATGATGTGCGCGAGATTTCCACCGTAGCGGACCAGGTATTTCTGCTGTCGGGCGGCAAGGTGGTCGCAGGCGGCACACCGCAACAGTTGAAAACCAGTCCGAATGAGACTGTCAAGCAATTCATTGGAGGACTTCGCCGACGGTCCCGTGCCGATTTCACTTCCCCGCCCCGGACTACTTCGGCGAACTGCTCGCGCGCAGTGAGGAGCTTTGAAGGTGTTGCGCGAGCTTTGGGAGAGTCTGGCACACGCTCTGGAGAGCCTGGGCGCGGTTGTACGCTTCCTCATTCGTCTCATTGTGCATTCGCCGAGAGCCTTGGTGAGATTCAACTTGATCTCCCAGCAAATTTACAATTCGGGCGCGTTGTCGTTGGTCATCATCATGCTGTCCGGATTGTTCGTCGGCATGGTGCTCGGCCTGCAGGGCTTCCAGCTGCTGCAGCGATTCGGCTCGGAAGAGGCCCTGGGGACCGGCGTAGCCATCGGCTTGGTGAGGGAGCTGGGACCCGTGGTGACCGCGCTGCTGTTCGCGGGACGCGCCGGCACCGCGCTGGCAGCGGAACTGGGGCTGATGCGGGCGACGGATCAGATTTCGGCGATGGAAATGATGGCGGTCGATCCCATTCAGCGCGTGGTCGTGCCGCGATTCCTGGGCGGCGTCCTTGCGATGCCGCTGCTCGCCGCCATATTCAGTGTCATCGGTCTTTTCGGTGCGCAGCTCATTGGCGTGCAGATCATGGGCGTGGACTCGGGCAGCTTCTGGTCGCAAATGCGCGCCTCAGTCCAACTCAGGGACATCAACGAAGGGATCGTGAAGAGTCTGATATTCGGTGTGGCGTGCAGCCTCATTGCCGTATACCAAGGATACCATTCGACGCCCACCGGGGAGGGCGTCGGGCGAGCCACCACCAGTACAGTCGTTACCTCGGCAGTTGTAACTTTGTTTCTGGACTACTTGATTACCGCCGGTTTTTGTAGGGAGTATCGGCATGCGCAAGTCACGCACATTGAATCTCGGCACCGGCGCGTTTGTGCTGCTCGGCTTCGCGGCACTGTTTTTTCTGACCACGCAAACCACGAGCCGTGGACTGGCTTTTTTGAAGCCACCGCATTATGACCTGATCGCGAAATTCGACAACGTCGGGGATCTTAAGGTGGGTGCGCCGGTGTCGATGTCCGGCGTCGAAATTGGGCGTGTCGCGAAGATCGATTTCGACTCCACCGAATACAAAGCGGTGGTGTTGCTGCGATTGGATCAGCGCTACAGCAAAATCCCCACCGACAGCGATGCAAGTATTTACACGCAGGGCCTGTTGGGTGGCAAATTCATCGGGCTGACCGCCGGCGGCGCCGAGACTTATTTGAAGGACAAGGATCAAATTGATTTTACGCAGTCGGCCTTCGTGCTGGAGACCCTGATCGGCCAGGTTCTCGCCAATTTCACCAAGGGCAAGGCCGACGCCGAAACCGCTGCGCCTGCACAGCCGAAAGCGACGGAGAAATCTAAATGATGAAATTTGGAATGACCGCAATATTGTCGGCGATTTGGGCGATCAGCGCGCACGCTGCCGATACGCCGGCAACGGCGCCCGCTGCCACTGCGAATAACCTCTCACCGCAGGAGTTGGTGGAGAGTTCAGCCAAGCGCATGCTCACGGAATTGGATGCCAATCGCGCCATGTACAAAAGCGATCCGGCAAAACTCGATGCGCTGGTGGGCAATGTATTGCTGCCCAAATTCGATACCGAATACTCGGCGCGGCTGGTCCTGGGTCAAACCTGGCGGACCGCAACGGAGGATCAACGCAAACGCTTTATAGCGGCGTTTTATCACTCGCTGCTGCGAAACTATGGCGCAGCGCTGGTCGATTTTACCGCCGACCGGTTTACCGTCCTACCGTATCGAGGCGATCCCGGCGATACGACGGCAACGGTTCGCACCGAGGTGACGCGTGCATCGGGCGCGAAGGTGCCGGTGAACTTCAGTCTGCGCAAGACGCCCGATGGATGGAAAGCCTGGGACGTCGTGATAGAGGGAATCTCCTACGTGAAGAGCTTTCGCACTGATTTTGCTTCCGAGATCCAGCAAAAGGGACTGGACGAGGTGATCACGCGAATGGAAACCGAGGGCAAGATGGGCCCCAATGGCGCCGCAGTGAGCGCGCACTGACGTCGCAGGTGAACAGCGCATTGCCCACTGCTGCTTTCGAGGTCCAGGACGGGGAACGGGCGCGCGTCACCGGTCTGCTGCATTTCACCACGGTCACGGCGTTGCTCGAGACGGGAAGCGAGGCCATCAACGGCGGCCGTGCCGCTGTCATCGACCTGGCGGGCGTGCAGGACAGTGATAGTTCAGGCCTCGCGCTGCTGATCGAATGGCTCAGTGTCGCAAAAGCGGCGGGCCGGGGCCTGCGATACGAGAACATACCGGCCCAATTGCATCAATTGGCGCATCTCTCCGATGTGGAAGAATTATTGGCCGGAGGCTAGGATAGGTTAAGCGTCGCAAACAGCCCGAAGAGGCATCCAGGATGGAAAAAGAAAAAGAACGCAATCGCTCCTGGCTCGCGAGTTTCACTCTTGCGATGGCCGTCGGTTCCCTCGCATTCTCTGCCCACTCAATTGCGGGCGAAGCTGCGCCTCCACTGGAAGCTTTTGGGCGTCTGCCGACCCTGGAGGACGTGGCCATCTCACCTGACGGCACCAAAATCGCCTTTGTCCGCACAAAAGGAGATGAGCGAAGTGTCCTGGTGAAGCCGTTGGATAAGCACGAAATTATGGGGGGCGTGCGTGTCGGCAACACGAAATTGCGGGAGGTGGGATGGATAGACGACGACAGTCTCCTCGCCACCCTATCGAGTACCAGCCCCCCGCCGATTGGATTCATCGGGCCGACGAGAGAGTGGTACCAGCTCGCCATCTACAATGTCAGCAAGCAGAAATTGACTCCTGTGAGTTTCGACGTATCCGAAGCGAAAACCTTCAATGTGATCATCGGCGAGACCGCGGTGCGAGATGTGAAAGGCCAAACGACTCTGTTCGCGCCTGGTTACTACATCACTGATCGGACGCTACCGGCTCTCTTCTCGTTCTCGCAGGGGCGGACGCGGCTGTTGGAAAGAGGCTCGGAGCCCAACACCGATTGGTTTATCGACGAGTCGGGCAACGTGTCTGCGCAATTCGTCTACCACGACGCCAAAAAGCTGTGGGAAATTAAGGCACACAAAGACAATCATTGGATGCAGGTGGCGTCGGGAACCGCCGCCATCGACACGCCTGATATCCTCGGATTCAACGCCGATGGCAGCGCTATCATCGTGCGGTTCGTGGAAAACGGCGAACCGGTCTGGAAACCGCTCAATTTGCGGGACAACACTTGGGGGCCGCCGATGGCCGAGTATTCAAGCATAATCAGGGAGCGCAAATCCGGGCGGATCATCGGCGGCGTCAAAGAGGTCGGCGGCAGTCAATACACTTTCTTCGACAATGAACTGCAGGCGCATTGGAACGCCGTGCTGCGGGCCTTTCCAAACGCGCGCGTAAACCTCGAGTCGCATTCCGACGATTATTCCAAAATCGTCGTCAACGTATTTGGCCGCACTGAGGGTTTTATTTTTGCGGTGTTCGAGTGGTATGGCCATCGCACGACAATTCTGGGTCCGGTCTACGCAGGAGTGACGGCGCCCGCCGAAGTCAGGGCCGTGAGCTACCGTGCTGCGGATGGAATGACCATCCCCGGATTCTTGACCTTGCCGCCTGGCATCGCTGAAAAGGACCTGCCGCTTATTGTGTTTCCTCACGGCGGGCCGGCTGCGGCGGATACTCTGGACTTCGATTGGTGGGCGCAGGCGATGGCCGCCCAGGGCTACGCGGTGCTTCAGCCCAATTTTCGAGGTTCAACGCTGAATTCGAAATTTGTTGAAGCGGGATTTGGCGAATGGGGCCGCAAGATGCAAACCGATTTATCCGACGGCGTGCGCTACCTGGCTCAGCAGGGGACCATCGACCCAAAGCGCGTCTGCATTGTCGGCGCCAGCTATGGCGGCTATGCGGCGCTTGCCGGGGTCACGCTGGATCCGACCGTGTATCGATGCGCGGTTTCGGTGGCGGGCATTTCGGACCTTCGCCGCATGCGCAGATGGCTTGGCGACAATTTCCTTGGCTGGAGTCAGCGCCATTGGGATCGATTTATCGGCACCTCTGATAAGAACGACCCAGCGTTGGCAGCCATCTCGCCGATCGAGCACGTGAATGCCGTCATTGCGCCAGTGCTGTTGATCCATGGGCGCGATGACACCGTGGTGCCCTTCGAACAGAGCGACGTGATGGAGAGCGCGCTGAAGCGCGCCGGAAAATCCGTCGAGCTGGTGACGATGAAGCACGAGGATCATTGGCTGTCGCATGGCGAAACGAGGCTGCAGATGCTCGAAGCGTGCGTCGCCTTTCTCAAAGAGAATAACCCGCCGAACTAGCGCCCGCCGGACCAGCCTCCAGCACGCAGTTGATCACTACTCTGGTTTGCTTGGAGGCGTGCTCGGTGGCGGGGCGCTCGCCGGTGGCGCCGCCGGCGCGGCGGCCGGCGGCGAATCATCGGCCCCTGGATCCTCCAGCGGCGGCTCATCGGTTATCTTCCCATCGGAGATCAAGTAGGCGCGGCGCTGCAGGTAGGCGTCGCGAACGAAGGTATAGGGGTCGTATACGGTGTTCAAAGTGTTATCGAGCGACAACAAATCGGCCCGCAGATCGACCAAGCCCATGCCAAAAATAGCCCAGCCCACCTCGGCATTCCGGGTGTAGTGCAGCGGGCCCGTGAAGAAGTCCACAATTCTCGCCAGGGCCGTCGCGCACGTCCGATGGACCGAGAAACGGCAACTCGAAGAAGGGGCCCGGCGGGACTCCCCAGACTCCCAGGGTCTGCCCGAAATCCTCGTCGTTGCGGGTCCAGGCCGGCCTGCGTTGCCGGATCCAACAGTCCGCCGAAACCGACCGTCAAATTGAGCGCAAAGCGTCGCAAGATCAGTCGCCGCGGCGCGAAATTTGCCCTGCAACGCATCGTTGATCATGACGGTGGTCATTTTCAGATTGGAGAGAAAATTGCTGACGCCCGGTGCGCGCCGGTGCCGGCACCGCGCGCACATAGGTCTTCGCGACGGGCTTGAGCAACGGCGCGATCGAGTTTGTCGTTGACCTTGTATACGCCGCGATTCCACGACTCCCAGGGATCTTGAGGCGCGGGCTTGCTGTTGGGCGGCAGCGTGACGCAGCCGCAAATTCCCAAGACAAATACAACGCCCAGCACCGCACGGGTGTGCCTTGCTCTCAGCATCTGA
Organism: uncultured Gammaproteobacteria bacterium; assembly: GCA_963831765.1. Classification (GTDB taxonomy): domain Bacteria; phylum Pseudomonadota; class Gammaproteobacteria; order Steroidobacterales; family Steroidobacteraceae; genus Bog-1198. The sequence goes on along the minus strand of CAWHRH010000003.1, from coordinate 632,764 downwards.
TTCTCTCCCGATGCTCCGTTCCAGTGGATGCGGCGAGTCGAATAGCGCGAGATTGCCGCTAGCCGCTGCGATTATCGTCGGCGACTTGGTTCCTGCGGTTTTTCGGCATGGCGGCGCGCACCTCTTCGAGTCGCGCGCTGAAGCGCGCGCGCTGTATCGGGTCGAGTCCCGGCAGCCCCAACGCCATTTGGAGTTGATTGTTGGCCATCATCAGATCGCCGGTCATGAGATAAAACTCCGCCATGTAGCCGTAAGAGTCTGCGAAGTCGCCGGCGGCATTGGCGGCTTTCGCGATCAGCCGGGTTTGATCCGGCGTCGGCTCGACGGTATTGAACAGATCCAGCAGCACGACATGCGCACGCTTGTTGTCGCCGGAGTGCATCAGTGTCTCAGCCAGGCGAATCGTGATGGGGACGTTGCGCGGGAACAGAGTCATCGCTTGTTCCAGCATCGCCTCGGATTCCTTGAGCTGATTGTTGACCAGGTATGCCTGGCCGAGGGCGCCGTAGAATTGCGTCACCTTGGGATATTCACGCACCAGTTCCTGCAAGTCGGGAATGGCGGCGGCGGGATTGCGCGTGGCGATGTCCGCAACGGCTTTGCCGTAGCGCTCCTCGATGGTCTTGCCGGCGCCATTCTTGGCCAGGCTGGTGTAGTACTGGCGCGCCACCTTGCGGATCGCCGGCCACGATCCTCAAGCGCTCGCGGATCAGCCGGTAACTCAAGGAATCTTCGTGTCGAATACGGCCGATCTGATCCGCGCGATTGCGCGCCTCGGCGACGCGATCGGAAAAAATCGGGTGATCGATCAGGAACTGGACTGCATTGACGCGGCTCGGTTCGGGACCCGAATGCGACATGTAGTCGAAAAAGCTGGCCATGCCCAAGGGATCGTAGCCGGCGCTCGCCATGGTACCGATGCCGATGCGGTCGGCCTCGAATTCGCTGGCACGTGTGTAATTGATCTGATGCTGAATCATCGCGCTCTGGGCCCCCAGAATGCCGGCTTCCGATGGCATCTGGGATTGCCGCGGCCGGCGGTGGCCCCCAGCAGAATCGCCGCCAACATGGCGGCCGAGGCCAGGAGTCCGTCGTGGCTTTGGTCGATGATCTGGCGGACGATGTGCCGCTGGGTCACGTGCGCGGTCTCGTGGGCCAGGACGCCGGCCAATTCATTTTCATTGCGCGTCGCCAGGATCAGCCCGCTGTTGATGGCGACGAAACCGCCCGGCATGGCGAAGGCGTTGACGACCGGATCGCGCACCACGAAGTAGTAGAACTGGTGCTGGCCATCCTCGGCGTGGCTCGAGAGGCTATGGCCGATTTCCTGGGCGTACTGGCTGACCTCAGGATCGGTGAGAATCAGTCCGGTGTTGCGAATCTCGTTAACATAGCCGAGACCCGCGTGATACTCATCCTCGATCGAGATCGCGGCATTGGCCGGGCTGCCCAAATCCGGAAGATCCTGCTCGGAAGCCGCATGGCCGTCGGCGCCACGCCCACGCTGACGCTGGCGCTGACCGCTGCGGCGGCCAGAAGTGCGGATATGGACTTGAAGAGCTGACATCTGGCTCTGACCTTGGAGTGTCGCTGCAATTCCAAAGTTCGCTCAAAAACGTCGCAAAATCAAAGAACTTCGGACGCGTAATCCGCCAGACGCGAGCGTTCGCCGCGCACCAGCGTGATATGGCCCGAAAACGCCCAGCCATGGAACCGGTTTACCACATAGGTAAGCCCGGTGGTGGTTTCGGTCAAGTAGGGCGTGTCGATCTGCGCAATATTGCCCAAACAGACCATTTTGGTGCCCGGTCCGGCGCGGGTGACCAACGCCTTCATCTGTTTGGGCGTCAGGTTTTGCGCCTCATCGATGATGATGAAACGATTCAAGAACGTGCGGCCCCGCATGAAATTCAACGAGCGAATCTTGATGCGATGCCGCAGCAAATCGTTGGTGGCACCGCGGCCCCAGGTGCCGCCGGGCTGGCTCTGCGTCAGGACCTCCAAATTGTCCATCAGCGCGCCCATCCAGGGCTCCATTTTTTCCTCTTCCGTGCCCGGCAGAAAGCCGATGTCCTCGCCCAGCGGGATGGTGACGCGAGTCATGATGATTTCGCTGAAGCGATTGTGATCCAGCGTTTGCGCCAGGCCGGCGGCCAGGGTCAGCAAGGTCTTGCCGGTGCCGGCCGGACCCAACACGGTGACGAAATCGATTTCCGGATCCATCAGCAGATTCAACGCCAGATTCTGTTCGCGGTTGCGCGCCGTGACGCCCCACACATTGTTGCGCTCGGTGCGATAGTCGATCGTGAGCTCCAGAATCGCCGAATCGCCTTCGAGCTTGCGCACGATGGCTTCCACGCCGTTGTCGCCGGGGTCGTAGACGAATTGATTGGTCTTCCACTCGCGCACCAGCGGGCCGCGCACCCGGTAGAAGGTGCGGCTCTGCTGCTGCCAGGACTCCATGCCCTTGCCGTGTTTTTCCCAAAAATTCTGCGGCAGCTGCTGCACGCCGCTCGACGAGCAGATCCGCATCCTCGATGGTCTTGTCGCTCGAATAGTCCTCGGCGTGCACGCCGAGAATGGCCGCCTTGATCCGCAGATTGATGTCCTTCGACACCAGCGTGACCCGTGCTGCGCGAAATTTCTGCTGCAATGCCAGCGTATTGGCCAGGATGGCGTTGTCCGCGCCATGCCCGGGCAGGCTGTCCGGCAGCACCGATTCGAGCAATTGCGTCTGAAAGAACAGTCGGCCGCCGGGTGGCCGCTTGCCGTGATTGATGGGTATCGGCCGTCGGCAGCGACAGGCCGCGGTCGATCTGTTTCTTGCTGGCGCCCTGCATCAGCTCGTCGAGAAAGCGGCTGACCTGGCGCACGTTGCGCGCCGACTCCGACAACCCCTTCTTGCCCGCGTCGAGTTCCTCGAGCACGGTCATCGGAATGTAGATATCGTGCTCTTCGAAGCGAAAGATTGCGGTCGGGTCGTGCATCAGCACGTTCGTATCGAGCACGAAAATGCGGCGCTCCGGCTTGGCCTGACGGCTCTTCAGTACGCGGCCCCGAGCGGCCGCACGTTGCCGGTCACAGTGCCTTCACCGCCGCCAACACCGCCTCGGCGTGATCCTTGACCTTGACCTTGCGCCACTCGTGCCGCAGCACGCCTTTGGCGTCGATCAGAAACGTGCTGCGCTCGACTCCCATGTATTTCCTGCCGTACATGCTCTTTTCCTGGAACACATCGTACAGCTTGCACACCTTCTGGTCGGGATCGCTCAACAGGTCGAACGGAAACGCCATCTTTTTCTTGAATTTCTCATGCGAAGCCACGCTGTCTGGAGAAATGCCGAAGATCAGCGCCTTGGCTTTCTTGAACTGCGCATGCAGCGCGGCAGAAATCCAGGCCTTCCTGAGTGCAGCCCGAGGTGTTGTCGCGCGGATAGAAATAAATCACCAGCGCGCTGCCCCTGCCGTCTTCGAGCGACCAGGTGCCGCCGGTGCCCTCGAGGGTGAATGGCGGCGCCTTCTTGCCGATTTCGATCTTGCTCATGGACATCTCAACTCTTCACGGGTTCGAATATGGCGTCCAGATTCAGGTGATCGCAGAAATCCATGAACTCCTCGCGCAGAACCCCGATGTGCAGCCGGCTCGGCACATTGACGATCATCTGCACGGAAAACATCGGCGCGCCGGTATGCGCGGCCGCATACGAGCGCGTCGACAGCTCGGCGATGTCGACGCCGCGCTGCGCGAAGAATCCGGACAGTCCGGCGACGATGCCGGTCTGGTCGAGGCACACGACGTCGATGGAGTAGGGCAGCATGTCATTGCGCGCGGAGCCGCTCTTCGGTGCGCCGCAACTGGATGTTCATGCCGGTGGCATCGGCGAGCTTCTTGAACTCGCCCTCGAGCTTGGCGAGCGTGTGCCAGTTGCCGTTGACCAGCAGCAGCATGGCGAACTCGTTGCCGAGCGAAGTCATGCGGCTTTCGCTGATGCTGCCGCCGCAATCGGCGATGGCCTTGGACAGTTCGTGGACCATGCCGACGCGGTCGCCGCCGACCGCGGAAATCACGATATGTTGTTTCATCGGGCCAAATTCTACCGGATGGGCGCTTGCCAGGGTGTATGTCCGGCACTTAAGGTAGCGATATTTCGCGCGGAGTTCCTTGATGTTTTCCGGAAGCATGGTAGCAATCGTCACGCCAATGACCGCCGACGGGGCCTTGGACTGGCCGGCCTGGGATCGGTTGCTGGATTTTCACGTGCGCGAGGGCACCGACGGAATCGTCGTGGCCGGCACCACCGGCGAATCGCCGGTGCTCTCCGTGGCCGAAATCGAGGAACTGACGCGCCGGGCAGTGGCGCGCTGCCGAGGCAAGATCAAGGTGATCGTCGGCGCGGGCACCAATGCGACCGACTCGACCGTGGCGCGAACCCGCGCATTGTCCCGACTGGGCGTCGATGCGGTGATGCTGGTGACGCCGTACTACAACAAGCCGCCGCAGGAGGGTCTTTTCAGGCATTTCACGGCTGCCGCCGATGCCTCCGCGGTGCCCGTAATTCTGTATAATGTGCCGAGCCGAACGGCGGTGGATCTGCTGCCGGGCACCGTCGCCCGTCTGGCGCGACATCCTCGCATCGTGGCGATCAAAGAGGCGACGGCGTCGTTGAGCCGGGCGCGCGAGATCCTTGAGCGCTTGTCCGCCGGAGTTCACGCTGCTGTCGGGCGACGATGCCACCGCGATCGATTTGATGAGCGTCGGGCGCGCGCGGCGTCATTTCGGTGTCGGCGAATGTCGCGCCGCGCCGCATGCACGAGGCCTGCGAGGCTGCGCTGTCGGGGGATTTGGCGGCAGCGCGGGCGATTGACGCGAGTCTGCAGCCTTTACATAAGGATCTGTTCGTCGAAGCGAGTCCGATACCCGTCAAATGGGCGGTGGCGAGAATGGGGCTTATCGGGAACGCAATCCGCCTGCCGTTGGTCGAACTGGCAGCGGCGCACCATGAGACGGTGCTGCGCGCGATGCGGGCCGCCGGAGTTACCCTTGAGGACCAAGCTGCATGAGTTTTGATCGAGATCTTATTGTTGGTTGCTGCCGCGAGCACGCTGATGAGCGGCTGCCATCTTTTTCAGCAAACTGACGCCCGACTGCCATTCGCGCAGGAGTATCAGCACGCGCCGTCGGCGCCGCCGCTGAAGGTGCCTGCGGGGCTCGATTCGCCCAATACGGCAGGCGCGCTTGGTCATTCCCACGGTCGAGCTCGCGCCGCCGCCGCCGGGCCCAAAGACAGCTGCTTCGATGTTCCGCCGCGCTACAAGCCGGCGCCGTCGAACAAGGCGGGCGAAGCAGCCGCGGCGACGGCGCCTTCGGCAGCGGCGTCTTCGGCGACCGCAAGCCCAACCCTTGCGGCCCCCCAACCCAGCCTTTTAGGAGGGGCCTGGGAGTTTCGCATCGGGCCGATTTTCGGACTCTCGCAAAATATCGATTCCGGCAGCGGCAGTGCGGATATCCAGAGCACTTGGGCTCCAGGATTTGATCGCCTGGAGTGACGCTCCGGTACCCTTGCGGCCGCGAGGAGAGGTGGCCGAGTGGTCGAAGGCGCTCGCCTGGAAAGTGAGTAACATCCCAAAAGGTGTTCGTGGGTTCGAATCCCACCCTCTCCGCCAGAGTGTTTTCGCAGTAGCGTGTTTTTATCGACTAAACTGATTTTGAATGTAGGTGGTGATGGTGGCGGTTCGAACGCCTGGGTTCGACAACAACTCGCGCCAGCGATTTTGGACGCACGCCGGTGCGCCCGAGGGCGAGGGCCGGGACGGCCCGAGTCAATCCCTCCCTCTCCGCCAACCATCGGTCAATGGTGGCTCGCGTTTGCATCTTCGCGACGACTGGCCACGAACCCCGTCAGGCCCGGAAGGGAGCAGCGGTAGAGGCTTTAAGTCGGGCGCCGAAGTCCTGCTGGCGCGGGCCGCCTCCTAACCAAGGCGTGCGACAATATCGTTATGAGCTATGTCGTACTAGCGCGCAAATGGCGCCCCAAGCGTTTCGCCGAAATGGTCGGGCAGGAGCACGTGCTGCGCGCGCTCGGCAATGCGCTCGACAGCGGCAAGGTGCACCACGCGTTCCTGTTCACCGGCACCCGCGGCGTCGGCAAGACCACGGTTGCGCGCATCCTGGCCAAGTCGCTGAATTGCGAGACGGCGGGCGTGAGTTCCAATCCCTGCGGCGTCTGCGCCGCGTGCCGGGAGATCGACGAGGGCCGCTTCGTCGATCTCATCGAAGTCGACGCCGCCTCGCGCACCAAGGTGGACGATACGCGCGAGATGCTCGACAACGTGCAGTACGCGCCGACTCGCGGCCGCTACAAGGTGTACCTCATCGACGAAGTGCACATGCTGTCGAATCATTCCTTCAATGCGCTGCTCAAGACGCTGGAGGAACCGCCGCCGCACGTCAAATTCCTGCTGGCGACCACCGATCCGCAAAAACTGCCGGTGACCGTGCTGTCGCGCTGCCTGCAGTTCAGCCTCAAGCGTCTGCCCGCGGCCCTGATCGGCGAGCGCTTGAAATTCATCGCCGCCGCGGAAAACCTGCGTGTTCGAGCCGGCGGCCGTTGCGCTGCTGGCGCGCGCGGCCGAGGGCAGCATGCGCGACGCCTTGAGCTTGCTGGATCAGCTGATCGCCTTCGGCGGCGGCGCCGTGAGCGAGGCCAATGCGCGCGCGATGCTCGGCACCATCGATCGCGGCCACGTCGGCACGGCTGATCGAGGCGCTGGCGCGCGGTGATGGCGCCGCGCTGCTGGCCGAAGTGCAGGAACTCGATCGCGATGCGCCCGACTATGACCGCGCACTGGTGGAATTGGCGGCCTTCCTGCAGCGCATCGCCATCGTGCAGATCGTGCCCGAGGCGGCCGCGCAGGACGAGGAATTCGATGCGGCGTTGCTGACGCAGCTGGCGCAGGCGATCTCGCCCGAGGATGCGCAGCTCTACTATCAGATTGCGCTGGGCGGCCGCCGTGATCTGAGGATGGCGCCGGAGCCGCGCATCGGGCTTCGAAATGACACTGTTGCGCATGCTGGCATTTCGGCCGGATGCGTGCGACAGCAGCTCTTGAGCGCGCCGGCGGCCGGCGTTGCCGCAACCGACGCGGCGCAATTACCGGCCGGCACGTCTGCCGCTGCCGCGCCGGGGCCGCAGCGCCCGGCCATTGCGCATCCCGACGACCATCGATGCGGACAATTGGCCGGCGGTGGTCGAAGCGGCGAATTTGAGCGGCATGGTGCGTCAGCTCGCCTTGAACTGCGTGCCGGCGAGCCTTCGAGCACGACGTGCTGACGTTGCGGCTCGATCAGGCGACGGCGGATCGGCGTACGCGTCCCATCGAGGAAAAGCTCGCCCAGGGCTTGTCGAAGTATCTGGGCCGCGACATTCGCTTGATGTTCGAAACCGCTGAAGCCGGCCTCGACTCGCCGGCGCGGCAGCGCGTCCTGGCGGAGCAGGACAGGATCGCGCGCGCGGCGAGCGCATTCGAGTCGGATCCCGCGGTGAAGGGTCTGCGCGAGCGCTTCGGCGCCGATGTGGACTGCAGCCTCGGTCAAGCCGGCGAATTAGCAACGGAGGCTTCAAATCATGATGAAAGGTGGATTGGGAAATCTGATGCGCCAGGCGCAGCAGATGCAGGAGACCATGCAGAAGGCGCAGGCCGAATTGGCGGAACTCGAAGTCATCGGTGAGTCCGGCGCGGGCATGGTCAAGGTGACCCTGAACGGGCGTCACGAAGCCAAGAAGGTCGTGATCGAGCCGAAATTGCTCGGCGAGGACAAGGACATGCTCGAGGATCTGCTGGTGGCGGCCATCAACGACGCGGTCCGCAAGATCGCCGCGCGCAGCCAGGAGAAGTACTCGGGTCTCATGTCCGGGCCTCAATCTGCCGCCGGGCATGAAGCTGCCGTTTTGAGTAAGGGATTGATGAAGTACACGCCGACTCTGGCGCGACTGATCGATTCGCTGCGCTGCCTGCCGGGCGTCGGTCCGAAATCCGCGCAGCGCATGGCCTTCTACCTGCTTGGAGCGCGATCGCGATGGCGGCCGCACCTTGAGTCAGGCGTTGGCCGAGGCGCTGCAACAGGTCGGTCACTGCAAACGTTGCCGCATGCTGACGGAAAGCGAATTGTGCGCGATTTGCGCCTCCACCCAGCGCGACTTGGCGCAGCTCTGCGTGGTCGAATCGCCCGCCGATGTGGTCGCCATCGAACAGTCGGGCGGCTTTCGCGGACGCTACTTCGTGCTCATGGGACATCTGTCGCCGCTCGACGGCGTCGGGCCGGCCGAACTGGGACTGGATGAATTCGAGCAGTTGCTCAAAGTGGGCGAGGTTCGCGAGGTGATTCTGGCCACCAACCCGACCGCCGAGGGCGAGGCCACGGCGCATTATCTGGGCGAGCTGGCACTGCGTTTGGGAATCAAGGCATCGCGCATCGCACACGGTGTGCCGGTCGGCGGCGAACTGGAGTACGTCGATGGCGGTACGCTGGCGCACGCCCTGGCCGGACGCACCGCGGTTTCCTAGGAAATCAGCTTCTCGTACAGCCGAAACAACCGTCGATAGCTTTCGTAGCGGCGCGCCGAGATTTGCCCGTTTATCACGGCGGTGCGCACGGCGCAGCCGGGCTCCTCCATGTGACGGCAATCATTGAACCGGCATTGCGCGCTGCGTTCATGAATCTCGACGAAACCGCGCTCCGCGGCGCGCACCAAGTGCGCGGGCGGCGCAAAGTCGCGGACGCCGGGAGCATCGATGAGAGCGGATGCGTCGTCAACTGATACCAACGGGCGGTGGTCGTGGTATGCCGGCCTTCCGCGTCGCGCGTCAATTCAGCGGTCTGCGCCGCTGCGAGCGGCGCAAGGGCATTGACCAGCGACGACTTGCCGACGCCGGACTGGCCGACCAGCAGAGTGACGCTGCCGGCAAACCGGTGTTCGAGTTCGGCGATCCCGTCCGCCGTCTGGCAGCTGACCGCGATGCAGTCCAGGTGCAATTTGCGGTACTCCTCGAGCTCCGGCTGGATCGTGTCGATCCGAAGATCGCTCTTGTTGACGATGAGCACGCGCCTGAAGATCCTTCAGCGCCGCGCCCGCCCAGTAGCGGTCCACCAGGAACCAATCAGGCGCGGGCTGCGGCGCCACGACGATGGCCAGTCTGTCGATGTTGGCAGCCACCGGCTCGGGGCGCCCACGCGCGTCGATGCGTTCGATGAGATTGCGCCGCGGCTCGATCGATTCGACCGACGGGTCATCGGCGGCGGGCGGATAGGCCCAGATGACCCGATCGCCGCACACGACCCGCAATTTGCGGCCCTTCAGCCCGCAGCGCAGAATGCCCCCGCCGGTTTGCACCAGAACGCCCCGGCCGTAACTGGCGAGGACGGTGCCGGTGCCGCCTGCTACCATGCTGCAATTGAACCGCTGCAGCAATGAAATCCCCCGAAAATCTAATTTGGATCGATCTGGAGATGACCGGCCTGAAGCCGGAGTCCGATCTCATCATCGAAATTGCGACGATCGTAACCGACAAACACCTGAACGTGCTCGCGGAAGGGCCGGTGTTCGCGGTGCACCAGAGCGAATCGGTGCTCGACGCCATGGATGACTGGAACAAGAATCAGCATGGGCGTTCAGGATTGTGCGCCCGGGTGCTGGCCAGCGATGTCGATACGCCGGACGCGGAGCGGCGCACGCTGCGATTTCTCGAGCAGTGGCTGGAACCCAGGCGCTCGCCGATGTGCGGCAACAGCATCTGCCAGGATCGGCGGTTCCTTGGCGCGGCACATGCCGGCGCTGGAGCAATTCTTCCACTACCGCAACCTCGATGTCAGCACCCTCAAGGAATTGGCGCTGCGCTGGGCGCCCGATGTGGCGGAGGGATTTCGCAAAACGTCGACTCACCTGGCACTCGACGATGTGCGCGAGTCGATCCGCGAGCTGCAATACTATCGCGAGCATTTGTTGCGCCCGCTTTAGTCTCGTTCACTCTGACCGAGTCGTTCGCCAGAAACATCCAGGTCTCGACCACGGTGTCCGGATTCAACGACAGGCTGTCGATGCCCTGTTCGACCAGCCAACGCGCGAGCTCCGGGTGATCGGACGGGCCTTGCCCGCAGATGCCGACGTACTTCCCCTGCGCCTTGCAGGCTTTGATCGCCAGCGACATGAGAAACTTGACGGCCTCGTCGCGCTCGTCGAAGGATTTGGCCACGACGCTGGAGTCGCGGTCCAGTCCCAGCGTCAGCTGCGTCATGTCGTTGGATCCGATCGACATGCCGTCGAAGTATTCCAGGTACTTGTCCGCCAGCAGGGCGTTGGTCGGCAGTTCGCACATCATGATGTGTTTCAAGCCGTTGTCGCCGCGCTTCAAGCCGTTCTCGGCGAGCAGCTGGGTGACCGCCTTCGCCTCGGCGACGGTGCGCACGAACGGCACCATCAACTGCACATTGGTCAGTCCCATCTCGTCGCGCACGCGTTTCAGCGCGCGGCACTCGAGCTCGAAGCAGGGCCTGAATACCTTGTCGATGTAGCGCGACGCGCCGCGAAATCCGAGCATCGGATTCTCTTCGTGCGGCTCGTAATTCTTGCCGCCGATCAGATTCGCATATTCGTTCGATTTGAAGTCCGAGAGACGCACGATCACCGGTTCCGGCGCGAACGCCGCGGCGATCTGCGCAATACCCTCGCTGAGCTTGTCGACGTAGAAATTGACCGGACCGTCGTAACCTGCGATCTGCTTGGTGATGGTGTCCTTGAGTTCCGCGCTCTGCTTGTCGAATTCCAGAAGCGCGCGAGGGTGCACGCCGATCATGCGATTGATGATGAATTCGAGGCGCGCCAATCCCACGCCCTTGTGCGGAATGCCGGCGAAATCGAAGGCGCGGTCCGGATTGCCGACGTTCATGGTGATGTTCACGGGAATCGCCGGCATCGCAGTCCATTTCGATGCTGCGTTGATCGAACTCGAGCATGCCGTCGTAAACATAGCCGGTGTCGCCCTCGGCGCAGGACACCGTGACCGCCTGATCCTCCTTGATGTCGCTGGTCGCCGTGCCGCAGCCGACCACCGCCGGTATGCCGAGCTCGCGTGCGATGATGGCGGCGTGGCAGGTGCGTCCGCCGCGATTGGTGACGATCGCGGACGCGCGCTTCATGACCGGTTCCCAGTCCGGATCGGTCATGTCGGCAACCAGCACGTCGCCCGCCCTGACCCGCGACATTTCCTTCGCATCCTTGATGATCCGGGCGTGCCCTGCGCCGATGCGCTGGCCGATGCTGCGCCCGCTGCTGATCACCTTGGAGCGGGACTTCAGCGTGAAGCGCAGGATCGTGCGCCCGGCGCGGCTCTGCACGGTTTCCGGGCGCGCCTGCAGGATGTAGATTTTGCCTGAGTGCGCCGTCCTTGCCCCACTCGATGTCCATCGGCGCGCCGTAGTGCTTCTCGATGATCAACGCCTGCTTGGCCAGTTCCAGGATGTCCGGCTCGCTCAAGGAGAAGCGATTCCGGTCGGCCCCCGGCACCTCGATCGTGCGCACCCGATCCTTCGAGCCCGGATCGGCATAGATCATCTTGATCGCCTTGCCGCCGAGATTTTTTCGCAGAATCGAGCGTCTCCCGGCGCGCAGCGCCGGCTTGTAGACATAGAATTCATCGGGATTGACCGCCCCTTGCACCACCGTCTCGCCCAGGCCGTAGGCGGAGGTGATGAACACCACGTCGCGAAATCCCGAATCGGTATCGAGCGTGAACATGACGCCGGCCGAACCCAGGTCGCTGCGCACCATGTGCTGCACGCCGACCGAGAGCGCCACCGCGCTGTGATCGAATTTGTTATGCACCCGGTAGGATATGGCGCGATCGTTGAACAGCGAGGCGTACACTTCGTGCATGGCCTTGAGCATTTGTTCCTCGCCGCGCACATTCAGGAACGTTTCCTGCTGGCCGGCAAACGAAGCCTCCGGTAAATCCTCGGCCGTGGCCGATGAGCGCACGGCGACCGCGAATTCGCCGGCATCGCCGGTGCCGCGCATCTTGCGCTAGGCATCCAATGCTTCGGTCTGCAGTCTGGCGGGAAACGGCGTGGCCAGCATCCAGCCGCGAATCTGCGCGCCGACCACCGCCAGACGCTCCACATCATCCACATCGAGAGTCTCGAGCAGCTTGCGAATCCGTTCGTCGAGTCCGTCCTGCGCCAGAAAGTCGCGATAGGCATGCGACGTGGTGGCGAATCCGCCGGGCACCGAAACGCCGAGCAGGCCAGACCGGAGATCATTTCGCCGATCGACGCATTCTTGCCGCCGACGAGTTCCACGTCCGTGTTCTTCAGTTTCTCGAACGGAATGATGTAAGGCTTCATGATAGTTCGCTGCTTGTCCGACGGTAGTTTAAGTGAAACACTTCACGCCGGATGCCGACTCGAAGAGGTTACCGTGATCAAACGAACCGTATTCTTTGTTTCCGACCAAACGGGTATTACCGCAGAAACGATGGGCCACAGCCTCATGACGCAGTTCGACGGCATCGAATTTCGCCAAGTGACTGTGCCATTTATCTCCACCGTTGACAAGGCAATTGAGGCGGTCCGCAAGATCGATTTGGTGGCCGCGCAAGAGGGCGTGCGCCCGGTGGTATTCAGCACACTGGTGCAAGAAGATGTGCGCAACGTCGTCCGCGGCAGCACCGGATTCTTCCTTGATTTTTTTGACCCGTTCCTAGCACCGCTCGCCGGCGAACTCAAGACGCAGTCCAGCCATGTCGCGAGTAGGACACATCGGATGGCGGACACGCACGCCTACGCGACGCGCATCGACGCCACGAATTTCGCGCTGGCCAACGACGACGGCTCGGTGGTGCGCGACTATGAACGCGCCGATGTCATTCTGGTGGGGGTATCGCGTTCCGGCAAAACGCCGACCTGTTTGTATCTGGCCATGCAGTATGGGATATTTGCGGCGAACTATCCGCTGACCGACGATGATCTGGAGTCGCGGAAATTGCCGCGCGCGCTCGAAGCGTACGTGCGCAAGCTGTTCGGCTTGACGATCAAGTCCGGATCGACTGCAACAAATTCGCAACGAACGGCGTCCCGACAGCCGCTACTCGTCGGCGGCGCAGGTGGCATTCGAAGTGCGCGCCGCGGAATCCCTGTTCGAGCGGCACGGCATTCCCGTGCTGGACGCGACCGAAGTCTCCATCGAAGAAATGTCCAGCAGAATTCTCGACCGCACCGGCATCGAGCGTCGACTGCGGCCCTGACATCGCAGCGCTGCGTGGTATAGTTCGAGCCATGATAGCGGATCAATGGTGCGAGACATCGTGGCGGGCGCGGCCCGGCAGCTTTGTCAGCCTGATGACGCTGTACGAAAGCAATTTCGTGCGCTTGGGCTGGCTGGTCGAGGAGCTGCGCGCAGTCACGGCGCAGCGCGTTTCCAAGGTCGGCTCGGACTGTGATCTGTATCTCACCCCGCTGGAGCTGTGCCGCTACACCAGCGTGTTTCGCCTCACGTACGAGTTCGAATTCGGGGGATCGCGCCAGTCCGCGACCCGGATCTGGAGGTATGCGTATACCACGATGCCCGGCTGGCGGAAGTGCGCAGCTTTCGCGGCTTTCAACGCCATCCGCAACTCGCCAAGCTGCAGTCGGGACTCAAGCGTGAACTGGATCAGCGCTGGGCGCGTAACATGATGCTAAATAAATGGCTGGAATATTGTGCCGAGCGGGGGCATCGCTTTTAGCCGCGAGAGTCCGTCGCTTGGCCGCGCGCGAACATGTCACGGGCTGAGGCGGGACCTTGATCGATAAGCTGAGTTTTCTCAAAGACGTCGCCGAGGAGGCGCGGCGAGTCCCGACGAAGAGCGGCTCATGCAGCTGTTCCAGAATCGTGCCGGTCTGAAGAAGGCCTACGCCGACCTCAAGGACGAATTTCACCTGCTGCGCGACAAGCTCAAGCAGCAGGAAGGCGCGACCATTCGCGTGCAGGAGCAGCTGGATGCGCTCGGCGAATCTGCTCGGCGATCCGAAGACCGGCTTCGGCGCGCTGGTGTTCTTTCAGCTGCGCAGCATTGTGGAAGACCTGCCATCAGCAGCTCTCGACTTTCGCCGCGGATCTGACGCGCCAGCAGGAAGCGCGGGAAGTCGCGAAGCACAAGGCGGACGTCGAGGCGCAAAGAACGCGCGGCTCGCCGACGTCGACCAACGGCTGCGTGGCGCGGCCGCGGCGGCTGACTCGCAGCGCCGGGCGCTGGCGGACGCGCAGAACGAGATTTCAGCGACTGACCGCGTTCTGGCATTACTTCAAACGCCGCCGCCGGCAGAAATCGCTGGAGTCGTTGCGTCAACCAGGTCGTGATGGCCGACGCGGCGGTGGGCGACCTGCATGCCGAGCGCAGCGCCATCGAGCATGAGGCGGCGGCGGAATTTCCGGGCATCTCGTTGGCGGCACGCCGCAACATCAATCTGGCCATCATCAGCTACGCCGAATTGCTGTGCGAACACGCCGACGCGTACGGGCTGGCGGCGCGCGCCAAGGAGGCCGTGGCGCGCCGCGTGCACGAGATGAGCTTCGGCATCCGCGCGGACTGCGAGGGCTACATGCAGCGCGTGCAGAAGGCGCTGCTGGCGGTGGCCAACCAGAAGCAGATCGGTACCGCCGTGCGGGCCAAATTGGAGCGGTTGCGCGCGAGCTGCGAATACCGCAACACCGCCGACACGGTGCCGACTGCCGATTCCCTGGCGCCGGCCGTGCCCGAGCCGGAGCTCGGCAACCGCGGCCCCCAGCGGCCCCGGCCTGGAATGTGCTGGCCGAGGACTACTGGGACCTGTACACGCTACTGCTGCGCTAGCCGGCTGCGGTTGTCGGGCGCCGCGCCTGGGTCGGCGCGTTGCGCTTGGCGCTGACAATCACCAGGTCGGCGGCGATCTGCGACGCTTCATCGAGCAGATATTCCGGCGGTCGCGTCGTCCTTGATCTCCTCCAGCGATTTGACCGGCTTGACGTCGTGCGCGGTCCGCCACGCGTTCTCGCGCTCCAGCCGATCGCTCTCCTGGCGTTTGCGTTCCGCCTCGCGGGTCTTGATGTTCAGCGACAGCGTCTTTTGGCTGCGCATCGCCTCGAGCGCCGCAATGTCGTCGTGCAGGTAGCGGAAGTCCGCGCTGCCCGCGGTGCGCTCCTGGTGCAACTTCTCGAGGCTGGCTGCCATCGGTTTCAAATCGCCCTCGACCCGAAACGCCGCAGGTTCGATGTGATCCCAGGGCAGGGCGCGATCGCGGGTGCTCTCGCCGACCTCGTTGGCATCGATCAACGACGGCAACGCGATGTCGGGTGTGACGCCGCGATCCTGCGTGCTCTCGCCGGTGATCCGGTAGTACTTGCCGATGGTCACATTGAGCTGCCCCAGTTCCGGCTTGCGGCCGAAGATCGTGTAGTTGAGCGGATGGGCATTTTGCACCGTGCCCTTGCCGTAGGTCTGCTGGCCGATGATCAGGCCGCGTCCGTAGTCCTGAATGGCACCGGCGAAAATCTCCGAGGCCGACGCGCTGAAGCGATCCACCAGCACGATCATCGGACCGCTGTAGAAGATCGCCGGATTCGGATCGTCGTCGACCTCGATGTGCCCCGTGGTGTCGCGCAGCTGCACCACCGGTCCGCGATCGATGAACAAACCCGTGAGCGACTCCGCCTCCGGCAGATAGCCGCCGCCGTTGGCGCGCAGGTCCATGATCATGACGTCGGCGCCGTCCTTGCGTAATTCGCCGATCAGCCGCTGCACGTCGCGGGTGGTGCTGCGGTAATCCTTGGCGCCACTCGCTGCTGGCATCGTAGTCCTGGTAGAAGCTCGGCACGGTAATGACGCCGACTTTGACTTCGCGGCCGTTGCGCGTCACCGTCTTCATCGCCTTGTTCGATGCCTGATTTTCCAGTGACATGCGATTGCGCGTGAAATCCACCACTTTCTGCGCCGAACCCGGCGCCGCGCCCGCCGGCAGCAGCTGCAGCCGCACCATCGAGCCGCCGGGGCCGCGGATCTTCTGCACGACATCATCCAGGCGCCAGCCGATCACATCGACCAATTCGCCGGCTTTGCCTTCGCCGACCGCGGTAATACGGTCGTTGGCGGCGAGCTTGCCGCTGATGGCCGCCGGGCCGCCGGCGATGACGTCGATCACCGTGACGTAGTCGTCCGTCAGTTGCAGCGAGGCGCCGATGCCCTCGTAGCTCAAGCTCATTTGTATGTTGTATTCCTCGGAATTTCGCGCCGAGAAATAATTCGAATGCGGATCGAGCGACAGCACGAAGGCGTTCATGAACGCCTCGAACACATCGTCCGGCTTGCTCTGATCCATGCGCTTGGCCACGTGCTCGTAGCGCTTGCGCAGGATGTCGACGACTTCGGGCCACTGCTTGCCCGCGATGACAAGCGAGAGCGCGTCGTTCTTGACCCGCTTGCGCCACAGTTCGTTCATCTCCGCCGCGTTGGCGGGCCAGGGTTCTTTCTCGCGGTCGAAATTGAACGACTCGTCGATGTCGAAATCCGGTTTCTTGCTCAACAGGTCGATGGCATAGGCCATGCGCTCGCGGCTGCGCTGCTGGTAGCGGCGGAAGATCACGAAAGCCGGTTCGACATCGCCGGACTTGATGGCATCGTCGAGTTCGTAGCGATAGCGCTCGAACTCGGCGATGTCGCTGGCGTAGAAGTAGCTTCTGGCGCCGTCGATCGCGTCGAGGTAGCGGTCGAGGATCAAGCTGGAAAGATGATCGTCGAGCGGCGCGCGGCGATAGTGCTCGCGCGCGATGATGTCCGCCACGCGGCGCGCGACGTAGTTTTCCTGCTCGGTGGGTGCGAGATTGCGGCGTCGGCGTCGCGCGCCGCGGCAGCGGGTGCTGCGGCCGGAGGCGTCATGGCGGCGCCCAACAGCGCGGCCAGCCCTACTGCGCTCGCGCAGATTGCAATGCCGGTTAATCCATCGCGAACGATTGGCCATTGAGCCGTTGAGTCATCACCGTCGCCGTTCTCCTGTAAACTGCAATCCCCAATTCCCTTCAAGGCTAGAGAAGCTCGTGCTTCCTAGCAAGTGTATATGAGCCGAAGGATATGCGTCCGTTCACGGTTTTGATCGGTATCGTCCTCGGATCGGCCGCATCGATAACCTTTGGCCTGGGCACGGTCCTGATCGTGTTCTTCGTCCTGAGGGGCGAACACCCCGAATTGTCGCGCGAAATGCCGCAGTTGGCCCGTAGCTTGGCGGCCTTCGCGGGTTTGACCGCCGCCAGCGCCGGGAGTTTCCTGGGTCAGGTCCAAGCGCACGGCCCTGGCGCCGTCTGGGCGCACGTCGCCACGGCCATTTGCCTGGCCTGCGTGGTTTTGCTGTATTGGCCGCGCCGCAATTAAGGGCTAATACCATGCGCACCAGGGGATATTGGCTTGCTCTGGCAATCGCGGCTCTGGGCTTGCCGGCCTGCTCGACTCGCGCCCAAGGAAGCCCCGCCGTCCACCGAAATCGACGACACGGTCTTTGCGGATCACGTCCGCGTGCTGGCGTCGGACGACTTCATGGGCCGCAAGCCGGGTACCCCCGGGGAAGACAAAACGGTCGCCTACCTGATCGGCGGCGTTTCGCAAACTGGGTTTGAAGCCCGGCAACGGCTCGAGCTTTGTGCAGCAGGTGCCCCTGGTGGAGATCGGCGCCGATACCGCGACGCTGTCGATGACCGGGCCGCGGGGTTCTCGCAATTGGGTTCTGGGCCAGGAGATGGTGATTTGGACCAAGCGCGCCGTGCCGCAGGTGGAGCTGAAGCGCAGCGAGCTGATTTTCGTGGGCTACGGCATCGTCGCGCCGGAATACGCTGGAACGACTACGCGAGTACCGATGTGCATGGCAAAACCGTGGTGGTTCTGGCCAATGATCCGGGTTATGCCACGAAGGACCCCGCGGTGTTCAAGGGCGGCGCCATGAGCGCTTACGGGCGCTGGGCCTACAAGATCGAGGAAGCCGCCCGGCATGGCGCGGACGGCGTGTTGATCGTTCACGACGCTCAGGCGATGGGCTACGACTGGAATGTGGTTCAAGCGACCTGGGGCGGCGCGCAATTGGAATTCGCCGGCGTGGATGCCGGCACCCGCGCGGCAATCGAGGGCTGGATGTCAAATGATGCGGCGCGGACGCTGTTCACAGAGGCAGGAATGGATTTTGCCAAGCTTGCCGCCTCGGCTGCCCGCCCGGGTTTCAAGCCGGTCGCTTTGCGTGTCACAGTGGATGCGGCGATTCATAACTCGATTCGCACCTTCAACTCCGCGAACGTGGTGGCGGTGCGGCCCGGAAACAGAGGTCACGAGATCATCCTGTACGTGGCTCACTGGGACTCACTGGGCGTCGACGCCAAGCGATCCGGGCATAACATATTCGACGGCGCGGTCGACAATGCGACCGGCGTCGCGGGACTGTTGGTGATTGCGCAATCCTTCATGCACACCGATCCCGGCCCGATCGCTCCATTGTATTTCTGGCCACCACTGCCGCCGAGCCCGATCTTCTGGGTTCGCAGTACTACGTCGACAACCCGTTGTTCCCGCTGCGGCAAACCGCTGCCGTCATCAATGTCGACACCCTGTTGAGCGGCGGACGGACGCGCGACGTCAGCATCATCGGCTTCGGCAACACCGATCTGGAGGATATGGCGCGCGCCGAAGCGCTGCTGCAGGGGCGGGAAACGCATCCCGAGCCGCACCCACAGTGGGGAAGCTATTTCCGCTCCGATAGCTACAGCTTTGCCCGGCGCGGCGTGCCGGTGCTGTTCACGCAGGCGGGTATCGACAGCGCGGCACGCGGGCCTGTATGGGGCAGGGCGCACATCGATGACTACTTTGCGCACCGCTACTTGGCAGCCCAGCGATCAGTATTCCGCCGACTGGGATGTCGGCGGCGCGGTGACGATCTGACGCTTTACTACCTGGTCGGAAATCGCGTGGCGAACAGCCGGCGTTTTCCGCGATGGTATCCGAACAGCGAATTTCGTCCGCCGCATCACACCGCCCAAGCGGCGCCGGAGAACTAGGGCTTCCTAGCGCTTGCCGACTCGCAGTCCAGTTCTTTTTGCGATCGAAACTGCCGGAAGTATTGTACGGATCGAAGCCCGTATCCGCGGATTGCGCCTTTTGGGCGCCCCCATCCAAGGCGAGCGGCCGCGAGTCTCTGGCTTGCGCCACGGAATCCCTGGCTTGCGCCAGTTCGCGCACGCCGAAGCTGAAGCTCGCATCCTCGCCTTTGCCTGTCTTGTCACTACTCGCCATTACCCTGCCTCGTCAATGAATTACCGCCACAACGGTATTCTTTTTGTTGAGATTACTTCCCTATGTCAATGTTCCCAAATCGCGACAGGCAAGAAGCAGGCAAATCGCAAAACTGTGACGCAGTTCCTCGTCGATCTGAACATAAGGCGGGAACAAGAAGCCGCGGCTAACGGGCGGCGGCGGCCGATAAGTGGCGGTCGAAGGGAACGGAGCGGTTGCGGCCGCGCGTTTTGGCGGTGTAGAGCGCCTGGTCGGCCGCCTTGACGAAATCGGTGTAGTTGGAGAATTGAATTTGATTGCCATGCGTTGCGCAGCCGATGGACACGGTGACCTTGGCGTGATCCGAGCCGACCACGTGACCGGTGTTGCGGAATGCCATGACGATGCGTTCGCAAATGCTGTGGGCGGTTTCGGCGTCGGTGGCGGGCAGCACGACGACGAATTCCTCGCCGCCGTAGCGCGCGATCAAGTCCGTCTCGCGTGTGTTGCCGCGCAGAATTCGCGCGGTGGCCTGCAGAACCCGATCGCCGGCCTGCTGGCCGAAGCTCTCGTTGATCTGCTTGAAATTGTCCAGATCGACGAAGGCGACGCTCAACGGCCATTTGTGGCGCGTCGAGTTGTCGAATTCGCGGGCCAGGAATTGTTCCAGGTAGGCGCGGTTGTAAACGCCCGGTCAACGGGTCGCGCCGCGTCTCTTCCTCGAGTTCCAGTCGCTGCGCCGGCGAAGCATCCGGCCGTGGCGCGCAGGGTATTGATTTCGCGCAAGGCGTGCAGGCTGCGCAGCATCAATACCTCGCGTGCCTGCTCGAGAATCAGTTCCGGATGCTGCTTGGACAGCAGTTCCGCTTCGAAGATCGCCTCGGTCTCCGGAATCATGGCGCCGATGGTTCCTAAGACCTGTCCGAAAGCCATCCTGTCGAGCCCGAGGCTGCGTTCGGCGCACAGCGCTGTTTCGGCAAATTGGCGCTGCTCCGGATCCAGCAGGAAAAGATCGGCCACCGGCCCGGAAAGCGCCACGCAACGATCGAAAATCCGGGCGCTGTCGGTGCTGTAGCTCATTTCCAACTGATGACTGTGTTCGATGGCGTGATAGCAGGCGTTCCGGCAAATGCCAATTCTTCATCAACCAGCCGCCGACGTGCGCATGGTCGACCTGCAGGCGCTTCTTTTCGTGCTCGGCGAGCGCGGCATGATCGCGCTGCAGCTTTTCTCCCTCGCGGTACAGATCGGGCAGGGCCTGGTCGAGCGCCAGCATGCCGACATCCTGCAGAAGCGCAGCCAGAAAGATTTCCTCGGCCAGTGATTGACGCATGGCATCGCCGAGTGCGCGTGCGGCGGTGGCGGCCAGCAGCGCGCGGCGCCAGTAGAATTTGTAGTTCGAGTCCGTTGGATTTGCCGCCGCGCAGGGACTTCACCAGGGAGAAACTCAACGCCAGAGTCAGGGTGGCATTGAGCCCGAGCACCACCAGAGCCTGGCGCAGGTTCTCGCTCTTGCGCCGCTGCGCATACAGCGGCGAATTGGCAATGCGCAACACCTTGGTCGACAGCGCCGAGTCCATGCTCAAGGCCTTGGCGACCTTGCCCATTTCAATTTCCGGATCCTGCGCCAATTCGATGATGTGCGTCGCCACGCCCGGCGGCGACGGGAAGTTCACTGACAGGCGAAGTTGAGCTTCGATCTCGGAATTCAAACGCGGCTCCAAAAGCAAAAACGGATCAAGATCCGCTTATGGCCTATTAGCGTCCGCGCCGCCTGAAACTTGAATGGTTATTGCAGCCGCGCGCTCGCGCGCCACCAGCCGCGCAGAGTCCTGAACAGCAGATACAGGCCGTAGGGGCCGAGGAGCACCACCCAGGAGGCGATCGAAGCCTCTTGCAGGCCCTGAAACAGGCTGCGCATACACAGCCCCGAGGCTGGCTCCCTCGTAACGCCCCAAGGTCGCCACGCCCGTATAGAAGATGAGCACGGGCATCAGCGCGAGCCCAAGCAGCAGGCCCACCGCGGCGATTGCCAGTTCCAGCGCCCAAGGGCGTGGTTTTCGCAAACTGCTTGAAACTAAATCCCATGCGCAATTGTAAACGAATCCCGCCGGCGTCGCCCGCCGCTGTAGAATCGCGGCTATGCGCTCCTGGACACCGCAAGCACTTTACGACGCAAAACCCTGGGTCCTCATCGTGCGTCGGCGCAATTCTTGCCGTGGGCATGACGCTCTGGTCGCTGTCGGCGGGACTGTGGACGGTATGGCGCGGGCTGCTGTGTTTTGTCGGGGCCGGACTTGCCATCGTCGGCGGCGCTACTTTGCAGATGCGCCAGGACTACCGCGCGAAGAGCAAGTGGCGGCGAGACGCGCCGCCTTGATTCGCACGGCGGTGATCGGCGTCGGCTACCTGGGCCGATTCCACGCGCAAAAATATGCCGCCTTGGCCAATTCGCAGCTGGTGGGCATCGCCGATCCGTCGGCGACCGCGCGCGATCGGCGGTCGGCGGCCGAACTGAAGGTTCGCGGCGCATGCCGATTATCGCGAGCTGCTGGGTCAGGTCGATGCGGTGAGCATCGTGACGCCGACTCCCTCGCACTATCGAAGTGGCAAAGGCATTTTCTCGAAGCCGGTGCGAGCGTGCTGGTCGAGAAGCCGATGACCGTCACGATCGCCGAAGGCGAAAGCCTGATCGAAATCGCGCGCCGGTCCAAGCGCATCTTGCAGGTGGGCCATCTGGAGCGCTTCAACGCCGCGGTTCAGGCGGTGCAGCCGACCTTGAGCGTGCCGCGCTTCATCGAGTCGGCGCGGCTCGCGCCGTTCAAGCATCGCGGCACCGAGGTGGACGTGGTGCTGGATTTGATGATCCACGACATCGATTTGATCCTGAGCATCGTGCGCTCGCCGGTGGTGGCGGTGGATGCGATCGGCAGCAGCGTTTTTTCCAAAGAGATCGATATCGCGAATGCCCGCTTGCGATTCGCGAACGGCTGCGTCGCCAATGCGACCGCGAGCCGCGTCAGCCTGAAGACCGAACGCAAGCTGCGCCTATTTCAGGACGATGCCTATATTGTCTCTTGATCTGCAGCAAAAGATACTTACGGTGATCCGCAAGGGCGCGGGCGTGGGCGCGGACGGCATGCCGCAGGTGGCGATCGAAGAGAACACCTACGAGCAGGGAGATGCGCTCAAGGCCGAGATCGAGGCGTTCCTGGAGGCGGTGGCCACGCGGCAGTCCGCCGCCCGGTGACGCGGCGAGGATGGGCTGTTGGCTTTGCGCACAGCGGTGAGCATCACCGAACAGGTCGCCAGCTCGATGGCGAAGTTTTCCTAAGGGGTCGGCGCGGTAGGCTGGGTGGGCGCGGTAGGCTGGGTCGGCGCGGGAACGGGCGCCGGTATGGGCGCGGGCGCGCCGCCCGGCTCGTTGTCGGTCACGACCACCCGATCGACAAAGTACCGGGTTTCGCCAAAACACGAAGTCGGAATTCCCGGATGCTCGGTGTAATGCAACTGCACTCGATGGCCCACCGCCCGGTAGAGCTGCTCCGCGATCGATTGGTCGCGCACGCTGAAGTCCCAGAATTGCCGCGCGGTCGCGGGCCCTAGATACGGTCCACCCCCGTAGTACAGGGCAATTTCCCCTTCGTTGGTCTTGCAGACCCAACCGCGTCTGACAAATTTCTGCAATACGCCGGCGCGCTCGCCCTCCGCGTAGCTCCAGGACAATGTCAGCCAGGTCCAAAGAGCGCTCCCGCCCACCGCCACCAGCAAAAGAATCAGCAGAAAACGGCCGAAACGGCCCGAGCGCTTCACGGTGGGGTTCGCAACCTCGATTTTAGTCATGTCGATACCGCAAATGGGCCGGGGACTAACCAGAAATCCCCGGAAGCCATTGATACCAACATGGTATCCGAAATCGATGCCTGTAAAGTAAAGACTCCGGCGATGGTCATTGGTAGCGCGAGATTTCGTCGGATGCCTTTGGCACATCTCTCCTCGCTATGAACGTGCACTGTGACCTACCCGCCGTTGGAATGATGCGGCAGGTAGCTAGGGGCGCGGAGTGTATTTGAATTTCTGACCGGCGAGCGTGGCGGTGTACATGAGGCCGCCCTTTGCAATTGTGAACACAATCATACCCTTCTGGTATCCGGCACTCGCAGTGTCGGCATCCTTCTTCCCGCCACTGATACCGGACGTTGCTCCAGAAGTACCCGCGCTCGCCGAGGCGCCCGCAGTCAGCGCAATGGCACTCACGCCTGCTGAGAATTCGAACTCACCCGTCCGGAATTCGTCCAGCGAACGTTTGTCCTGGAAAAAAATAATCTGGCTAAATGCCTTACCGCCGGCCTGGAAGCCCACACTGACTTGCGCCATCGACGAATCGCCGACGTATTTGCCGCGTTCATAGACGTGTCCTTTGCCCCCGGCACCACCGACGATAAAGCCCGCTTCACCGATGGTCGGAAAAACCGCGTATCCGTAACTGTTTTTGAAGAACGTGGCGCTTTGGCCGGCATTTTTAAACAGCATAATCGTGTCGGAGTATTCGTCGGCGCGAGCCCCGCCCGCGGCAATCAGGAGGAGTGTGGCGCAGATGAGGAGGTTGGTGATCACTCTCATGGCGAAGGTTCCTTTAATTCCATCAAGATGCACGGGAATGCGGTCATGTGTGCCGATATCTCACGCTGGACATTCCCGCGCCATGGGACTTTCGACCTAGGAAGGCTGGTAATCCATTCCGCGCCCTTAACCGTCCGCTTTTCGGGGTCCAATTTATAAGCTTGATCGTCTCAAAGTGGACGGTTATGAAGTGGCCCGAGCGCTTCGCGCCATGCCCGAGGTAGGCCGTCCGGTGTTGGTGGCGGTCATGGGGTGGGGAGGTCCTGAGGACCGCCTGAAATCAAAAGCCACCGGCTTCGATGAGCACCTCACGAAACCTGTGGATATTTCCATGATCGAGCTGCTTTTCGCGACGCTAGCCGCGCGAGAGGCGATAGCGCAGGCTCTTCGCCCGTGGCCAATGGAGACCCCGTTGATACCTCAATTTAGGAGCTTCAGGTGGCGGACGACCGCAATCTCTGGCAAAACCAGCCCGTCGGCTTCAAAATGTAACCTGCAATCCGTAACTCCTTTAAGAGCGAGCGGAGAAAACCTGCCTCATTGTCGATTTTAGGGAGATAAATAAAGTGCAGGATTTATCGAGCGAGCTCGCCACGCTCGCCGATCATTTGAGTGTTCATCGTGAAGCGATCTTGATCGCTTGGCGTCGCGCCATCCAAAAGGATCCGGGTCTCACGAGCGGCGATTCTCTGCCTCGATCCGAGTTATTCGATCACATTCCGGCACTCCTTCGCGCGTTCGAACGGGGGGTGCGCGGCGCCTCGACGAACGCGGAACAGTACGCTGAAGAGGATGCGCAGGATAAGGCCGCCGCGCACGGCCTTCAGCGCTGGCAGCAGGGGTATAACTTGCGCGAGGTGACCCGCGAATGGGGCACGCTAAATCAGTGCGTGCTCGGCGAACTGGATCGCTATGCGAAGGACACACCCAGCTCGCTCAATGCGATGGCTCGCGCGCGGGAAGTCTGGGCACTCCACGTAAGCACCGGTATTGAGGCGAGCGTGCACCAGTACTTTACCCTGCAACAGCAAGAGGCCGCGGGTCACGTCAAGGATCTGGAAAGCGCGCTCGACGAGCTCCGGGCACTCGAGCAGGAACGCGGCGCCCTGTGGCAGGAGGCCGCGCACGATCTGCGGGGCAACTTGGGGGTGGTCGCCAATGTCACGGTGGGGCTCACCCGTCATGGACGAGGCGATGCCTCGCGGGAGGATTTCGTGCGCATCTTGATGCGCAACGTCACCTCGCTCCACCAACTGCTCGATGACATCACGAGTCTTGCGCGCTTACAGGCGGGGCGCGAGTCGCGCCAGGTCGAGATGATCGATGCGACGAATATCTTCGAGCCCTTGTGTGAGGGGATTCGCCCCTTGGCGCAGCAGCGCGGTCTGCAATTGCTCTCGCAAGGCCCGTCCGGTTTGGCCGTCGAAGGTGATGCGGTCAAGCTCCGGCGCATTGCGCAAAACCTGATCTTAAATGCCGTTAAATACACCCACGAGGGCAGCATTACGGTCAGCTGGGGGGATAGCGGCCCGAGCGATCCGAAACGGTGGATGCTATGTATTTCGGACACCGGCCCGGGTTTTCACACCCCCTCGGGCCAGCCCCTCGCCGCGGTGCTCGATCCGGCGGCAGACCCCGCCTCATCGCCGCCGGTGTCAGGCAAAAACTCAGGGCAGGCCGCCCGGGTCGTAAGCGACCCCCGGATTCCGGGGAGTGAGTTGCGATCCGTCCTTCGCAGCGAGGCAGGCGAGGGGATCGGCCTATCGATCGTCAAGCGCCTGTGTGAAATGCTCGATGCGACCATCGAAATGGAATCGGTCCGGGACCAGGGAACCACCTTTCGTATTTTATTCCCGCGCCAATACAGCAACTAAAGTTAATAAACCGGACTTAAGACGGCGCACCCAGCGGCGATGATGAAAGCGGCAAAGCGGCTTACCAACCAGAGGGCAATGCACACGAGAGACGCGACCGCTTACCCGCACTAGAATCTCTTGGATAAGGTGAGCCGGAAGGTGCGCGGTTCCAGCGGATGCACATGCAGATCGGCAACGCCGGCGGCGGATTCTCCTGGCAGCCGGTCCACGTACCAGAACTCCGCTGCGTTGGCGTGGACGTTCAGAATGTTGTAAAGCCCGAGCCCGGCATCCCAACCGCCGCGCAAGGTGCAATGAATGTCGCCGTTCCATTCACCGTACCCGGAGCCCTGCACAACGTTATCCGCGGATAGCGGAAACGCGCTGAGATACCGGTACTCCAGTCCCCCGTTCCAGGGACCGAGATTCTTGATGTACGCGGCTAATGATCCGGTGGCGAACGGAGCGTTAGCGAGGTACTCGCCGACATGGCCGGTGCCGTCGTCAAATGGCGCCTTGAAGCGGGCATGGTTGGCAGAATAGCTGCCGTAGAACTCCAACCAACGTAAGGCCTGATAGGTCGCGTTTAACTCAATTCCCCGTCGCCGGCTTGCTGGTCCGGCATTGTCCTGGCCTATATCAGGATTGTAGGTGGTCTCCGATTGGGCATCGAGGTTAAACGCGACCAGCGTGACCGTAAACCGGCGAGTGATCTGCTGTCGCAGCCCAAATTCCTCGCCCGTCTGGGAGGCCAGGAGCGGCGAAACCGCCGTACCTGTGATGGCGCCTTGATTCACGCCGCGAATGTCGTCGCTGTGAAACCCTCTTCCGGCACTTAAATATAGCTCCGTAGTGTCGAACGGCGTGAAGATCAGGCTCACCTTTGGCTGGAACAGGTACTCATGTGCGCCACCCGGATTCGTTCCGGTATCACTGCCTGCATAGTATTCCTCTCTTACGCCCAGTACGCTTCGGAACCAATGGTTCCAGTGCGACGTGACCTGCGCATAGATGCCGATGTCGCCGAGCTGCGCCTTATCCGACTCACTGAAACTTAGTGGATCATCTGTGGTCGGCAGCGGCTGGCGGTCCTTGGTCGGCAGACGCGATACGCCGACGTGGTCATACCGCAGCTGCGCTCCTGCAGTCCAATCGGTGTTGATCCCCAGGAGCTGCTCTGTCCTTGAGTAGCTGACGGCGGCGCCAAGTGTCGTGCGGCCCTCGTGCTGCGCTTCCTGATCGCCATTGAGCGGGTCTACCAGGAAATGCGTAAAGTCGTTCCAGAGCGTGAGATGTGAGTTGGTAACGTAGGCGGTCGCTTGAAACTGACCTTCGGCAAGCCGCTTGACAATCTGTCCGGAGAGACTCGCGCGTTGCGCCTGTCCCCCGTCGGAGGGATCGAGCGAGCCGAACCGGCTGATAAGCCCGTCGGTGACCGCCCGCTCCGGCTGATCCGTCGTGCTGTTCCAAAGGCCGCGGTAATACATGCCTGTGAGCGAGTAGCCATCACGCTCATCGCCCTCGCTTAGGCGCAGCACGGCATTGATTTTTCGCTGGTCATCCGGATTGACCCATGGCCCGTCGTAGTGCTGCAGCTCGAGAGCGCCGAGCAGCCGGCTCTCGCCAAGCGCGGTGGAATCGGCGACGAACACACGCTGAAATCCCAATGACCCTGCGGTGGCCGTTGCCTTCGGATCGATCACGTCCACATAGCTCAGATGAACAGACCCCACCGAGGAGAAATCACCTTCGTCCGCGTAATAAGTCCCCTTTGTATACCGAATGTTGGTCGCGAGCTCCGGGATCATGAAATTCAGATCCGTATATCCCTGACCGTGCGCGTGGGTTGGCTCGTTTATGGGCATACCGTCGACGTATACGCCCAGATTTGTACCGTGATCGAGGTTAAAACCGCGCATCAGGTATTGGTTGGCCTTACCCTCGCCACTATGGGAGGTCACCACCAGCCCCGGAACCGTTTCCAGCAGTTGGCCTGGACGATACGCTGGTGTGAGCGCCAGTTCGTCGTTGACCACCACGCCTTCGCTCGCCGTTGTCGCCGTGCCGATCAGGCCGCGCCGTTGCGCTGTGACGACGACTTCTTCAAGCTGATCCGGAGCGGCTGGTTCCGCCGCGCCGGACTCAGCAGCTTGCTGCCCGCAAGCGAGGGGACCGCAGAGCGCCAGTATCAACCCTAAGAGCCCAATGCAGGACTGGGAAATACGGATTGATCTGCGGATCATGGAAAATAGTGCGCCAATAACTGACGAGAGTTCCCAACTCTCATGGCGTGCTTCCCGACCGCCACCCGAGCGTTTTACCAAGGGCATCTGTTGCCGTGAGCAACATGCCGCCCGGTCGGCCATCCCGACGCGGATGGTAGGTGATGACCATCTTGTCCTTAACCTTGATGGCGTTCTCCGTCCAGCCGTTGCGCATCATGATGATTACCGAGCCGCATTCAAAGATGTCCACGTCGGTACGTCCCTTGTCGTCGGTCACTTCGAGGTATACGCGCACGTGAGGATTCGCCCAAAGGAACTCTTTAACGGTACCTGACGTGGATAACACTCTGCCCTGGTCATAGGCGGATTCGGCGTGATGCGCGCAGGTTTGCCCGGTCAGGAAAACTGTTAGTACGAGCGCGACCCCGATATGGGTGCGTCGACGCAGCGTGCTGGGCGAGACATTCCCGGTGAGGCCAATTGTCTGAACGCGCATCAGCTAGCACCTCCCGGCCGTCCGTCAGTTACTCAAAACGGATATTTGACAGGGGTGCCGCCGATGGTCATCCATTGCCATTGGGTAAATTCTTCCCAATTGGTCAGACTGCCAAAGCGAGAGCCGTTGCCGGATGCACCCATGCCGCCAAAGGGTATATCGGCGAAGTCGTGGATGGTCTGGTCGTTGATGTGCACCAAGCCCGCGCGAATCTGGCGCGCCACCCGAAGACCACGTTCCAGCGATGCCGTTTGTACCGCCCCCGCCAATCCGTATTCTGTATCGTTGGCGATCCGAATCGCATCGGCTTCATTCTCGGCGACGATGACGGGTGCCACCGGCCCGAAAATCTCGAGGTCGTATGCCGGCGTTTTGGGGCGTACGTCGGCCAGCACGGTGGGCTTGTAGTAAGGACCGTCGTGTGTGCCGCCCGTAAGGACACGGGCACCCGCCGCAACAGAATCCTTTATGATCTTGTCAATACGTGCGACCTGTTTCGCGTTGATGATTGGACCGATAGCCACCTGCTGGCGGAACGGATCGCCAACCGGTAAACCGGCCGCTTTTTGTGACAATAGCTCGAGGTACTCTGCGACAATTTTACGGTCCACGATGTGCCGGCCGCTCGCCATGCAAATCTGCCCCTGATGCAAGAAAGAACCCCAGGCGCCGGCCGAGGCCGCGGCGCCCAAATCGGCATCATCGAGAACAATGAAGGGACTCTTACCACCCAATTCGAGCGCCACTTTTTTCAGGTGCTTACCCGCAAGCTCCCCTACGCGACGTCCGACCGCGGTAGATCCGGTGAAGGTGATCATTCGCACGCCACGCGCCTCAACCAGCGCTTCGCCCACCGCCGCTCCACCGTTCACCACCGCGAATACGCCCGGAGGCAGGCCGGCCTCTTCAAATGCTCTAGCCAACACAACCCCGCCGACGATTGGAGTCTGCGGGTCGGGCTTGAGGATGACCGCATTTCCCAATGCGATGGCCGGCGCGACAGATCGCATGGCGAGGAGCATCGGAAAGTTCCACGGCGCTATCACGCCGACGACACCTATGGGCACGCGCCGCGCAAGGCTCAAGCGCGAGGGATCGCGGCTCGGCATAATGTGCCCTTCTGGCTGCACCAAAATGGCGGCCGAGTGGATCAATTCGTCGATCGTACCCTGAAGTTCGACTTCTGCCTTGCCTCTGACTCCACCGGTCTCGCGGATGATCGCGTCGAGCAAGAACTCCCGGTCGTCCTCCAGAATCTGCGAGGCGCGGCGAAATAGGGCGGCGCGCGCTTCGGAGGACTCTGCCGCCCATTTGATCTGAGCGGCGCTGACTCGGTTAACCAAGGCCGGCATATCGGCCGGTTGCGATTCTCCCACTTCACCGAGGATCTCGCCGGTTGCCGGTTCGCGAACCACAAGAGTCGAGCCCGCCGAGGTCCACTCGCCGGAGAATACTCGGCTGCCCCAACGGGAAGCATCCAGCAATTTGGACGTGCGCGGCGCGGCGGCGATTTCGGACTGTGATCGGATTTGTGAATTCATTTGTATTACCTCGAAATGAGTCGGTGGTTAAGAGCGTGGCGGATGAGCTGCCTCGCCGAGCACAATGGCGCCGAGGTATATGCTGGCTCGCGCCACCGTCGCCTCGCGTTGAGCGCTGCCATGAACCGGGTGATGCACAGAAACTTCGTATGAGCCGCTATCGCAGGGCAGGGGATCGAATTTGAAATCGCCGAAGGCGTCGGTCGTCGAGCGAGCGACAATGGCATCGCCGCGTCGCAACTCGACCGTCGCTCCTTCGATGCACTCATCGACGCCGCCGATCACGGCGGTTGCGCTACCGCCGACGAAGCACTGGTCATATCGATCCATGCCCCGATAATAGACCCGCGGTTTGGTCGCCCATTCCGGGTTGCGCGTGCGCAAATTCTCCCTCGCAGCCCGTTCGGCCATGGCAGCATCGCTCACCTTGGCGACTTCAAAGACTTTTGTAGGACAGACGCTCTGACAGCGTGGGGCGGACCAACCGCTATCGAGCAGATGAGCATCGAAAAACCAATTCTGAGGCACCTGTTCGGTCTCGTTCCACACGATAGCGCCGTACGGACAGGCTCCGACGAGATCGCGCCGTCCCTTTGCCTTGAGCGGATCGATGATGACTATCCCATCGTCGCGCTTTGAAATCGCGCCGGACGTATCTCCCTTCATGCAGGGTGGTTCGTCGCAATGATTGCACATCACGGGTAAATAGGCGGTGTCCACCATCGGCATGGATCCGCGGACCTTTCGCAGGATCTGTATCACACCTGCGCCCTGCGCGGAGTGCGGCGCCGAGTACCCCGGAAAATCGTTGCCGACCAACTCGTCCTTGGTCGCCATGACGCAGTTGTTGCAGTTCTCGCATAGGGGCACATCCACAATGAGATTCCACTTGTCCATCTAGGAAGCCTTTGGGAGCGGCCAGCGCTCAACCTGCACCAGACAGGAATTGGGCGACATGCTGCTCGTACCTTTGATCTGCGAGCGGGACGATGTGAGCGTGTTCATACAACCGCCGACTTCGACGCGTTGCCCATCGATTTCGAGCGCTTGATATTCAGCGCTCGATTCAAACGATTTCACGACGCCGGGTGCCACCATTGAGGACACGTCTGCGGCGCAGATGACGCTACCTCGATCGTTGAACACTCGGACGAGATCGCGATCTGCGATGCCTCTTGTTCGGGCGTCGAAATCGCAGATTCGCAGCAACCAATAATAGTGTCCATCCACCAATGCCCGATGATCCGTAATATCGTTCGCATACCCGCCCTTGCCGTCGACGTTGGTGTGAAAGCTGTATCGCGAATGTGTCGCAATCATTTGCAGCGGGAAGCGTTTCACCAGCGATTCAGTGTGCAAGCCTTCCCATGCCGGGATGTAGCGGTTCAGTATCGGCCGTTCGGGATTGTCGGGGTCGTGGCGTTTCAGCGTCTCCGGCATGAATTCGATCAATCCACTCGGCGTTTGCAGGCCTTTTCCGAACTCCGCGGACCACTGCGAGGGGAGGGGTTGGGCCTCCGGGATGTCCTTCATGCGACCCTCGGCGAACCAGCGAAAGTTTACAGGAGCTCGCAGGGACTCTTTCTCGGCTGGCACCACGAAATAGCCCTTTCTTAAGAATTCCTTCCAAGAAATCCTCTTTGCCACGTCGGAGGAGTCGAACACCCGTTTGCACCAGTCAAGTTCGCTGCATCCTTCGGTAAAGATCGCACCTAGGCCTAAGCGGCTGAGGATCTCGGTGAAAATGCGGTAGTCCGATTTCGACTCCCCGAGCGGCTCAATGCACTTGTGCTGCATCACGATCACTCGATGATTGACGCCGTTAAAGCCGTGCTGCAGGTAGCCGCCGCCGGAGGCCCACTCACCAATATCATGACGCTCAAAATTCGTACACGCCGGTAGAATGATATCGGCGAACTGCGCCTCTCCCTCCATCCAGATGGATTGATTGACGACGCATTCGATGCTTTCATGTCGATAGGCATCGACCATGCGATTCGATTCAGTCACGGTGCTGAAAAAGGAGCCGCCGTATTTGTAAATCATCCGGATGCGGGGATATCCGGGCATCGGGTAATGAAACGGCGTGAATTGAATCTCCGTGGCGATTCCGTCCCATAGGTAACCGGTTGCTTTGCCGGTGATGATGGCTTCGGGAAATTGCTGCCGTGGGACGAGCTGGCGGACAGGATTGACGGTCAGCACGTGCGGCATCCGCTGGTAGTTGTTGACCGCGTTGCCGTTCCATTGAAGCTCACCCGAGATGCCGCCATCGGCGTAGCCGGGGAAATAAAATTCCATGTCCACAGGCGTGCCGACTTGCAGGTTTCCCAGGTTCACACCGGGCTTGCCCAGTCCCCGCATGGCCATCATCATCACCATGCATCGAGCCCATTGGGCGCCGCCCGCCCCGCGCCCCGCGCCCCCGAAGCCGCTGCCCGCGGCACCCACCGCAAGATAGGTTTTTTTCCCGGCCCAGAGCCTGGCCAGAGCGCGCACTTCCCTGGCCGGAACCGACGTCTCGGACACCTGCCATTCCGGAGTTTTCGGCACGCCATCGTGGGTGCCCAGCAGATAGTCGCCGCCAGTCGTCAAAGCCGGAGGTGCGCGTCGCCACGTAGTCCGCGTCGTACAGATTCTCGACGACCCACACATACATGATCGCAATGGCGAGCGCGGCATCCGTCTGTGGCCGGATCGGAATCCAGCGGCCGCCCAGCAATTGCGCGGTCGGATTGTAATGCGGATCGATATGCACGAATTGAATACCAAGTTCTTTGGCCCACAATCGTCGTTGCGTTCCTTCGAACCCCATATAGGCGCCATTGGTACTTTCGGGATCGCTCGACCAGAACACCATCAGTTCGGCTTCCTGCAAACAGTCCTCGACGGTGCCGTAGTTTCCTGCGATCCCGACCCGTTGCGAGTGACCCCAATGATGCATGGCGCCCCAGTACCAGCCTTCCCAGCTATCCGGATTTGCAGCCATGCGGGTGAAGCCGATTAGATTGCCGAAGCGCATCAGCGAGCTGAGGTAATAACCGACATTACCCCACTGGTGGTGCGACGACATCGGGATGACGATCGATCCTGGGCCGTGGACGCGTTTCTGCCTCTGAATCTCGCCCGCGACGAGGTCCAACGCCTCGTCCCAGGTGATGCGCTTGTAGCCCGAGATGCCGCGCGTTTGAGGGTTGCGATCTCCGTTCGGATCGAAGTCCACGCGCTTCATGGGATACAAAATTCTCTTGGCCGAATACACGGCGGATTTCATCGCCAGCGCGTGCGGCGCGACGGTAGCCTGCCGACGCGGCGAAAACGTGCGGCCCCTGGCGCGAATTGTCCAAGGGCCGGCATCGCGGTCGTCGAAGTCGATGGGCGTGCAGCGGAGGATTCTACCGTCGCGTACAAATACGAAGAGCGGGCCGCCGTTGGTGAGCATGGTGTACCGCCTCGTGCCATCCCGCACAGCCACCCCCTGTTCCAATCCCGAAGAATTCATAAGATTGAGAAGCTGCATGAACCACACGCACAGGAGGTCACGGCCCATGACCTGGACTTTGAAGTTCTTGGCGGCATGAACGACCTCGTTCATTTTCGGGTTGGGATTCAGAAAGACGAGCGCGGTATCGACATCTTTGAAGATCATCGCGACGTCGGGCCGAGGGTGCAGGCCGGCCCGCGATTTCACCTTGCCATCAGCGATGATGAAATGGCGCCCGAGGCTTCTGTCTTTGAGTTGAATCTGCGCAACGATATTGTATTCGCGCAGCATGAATCTAAAACTCGAGTGCGTTCGAGCAGCCCGATTGAGTAGCGGCGCCAGCGCAAGCAAGATGGTCCGAAAGACGGTTCTTTGCATGGTTCTCTTCGAAGGGATCCTTGAAGTTCTCTGGAATCGGATCTACTGGTGTGACGTCAACTGCGCAGCAGTCCCCGGCCCCAGCTATTGAGGGTACGCTCCTGGTGCGGCCATCGGCCTACCGGACGCTCGTCCGACACGACCTCAAGTTCCGCTGAGATTTCCACCCAATTGCTGTCGGGATCGTGCACGAACATGAAGAGATTGTTGCCAGGACCGTGGCGGCCAGGGCCCCATTGAACAAGGATATTGTTGCTCGCCATGTGATCGCACCAGTCACGAATCTGATTCCAGTCTTTAGTTTCATAGCAATGATGATCGAACCGATCCTCGGATGCCTTGAAGACCGCGAAGCTATGATGTTCATGACTGCAGCGCAGAAACGATGTCCTGACTTCCCCCTGTGCGTCCACCACATTGTCAGACAGGCGAAAGCCCAACACCTCGATGAAAAATCGGACCACTTGCTCTGGATTGCGGCTGGACATCACCACGTGTTGCAGTCGCGCCAGGAGCGCTGGCGTCTCAGGAATCGGCGTCTCTTCTGGTTTGGCCACGCCGAAGATGATCTCGGTACCGTCGGGATCGCAAACCGAAATCGAGTCAGAGAAGAACGGCGACGCTGCTTCGCGATAAGGCCACTGGCACCCTTCGATCCGCAGGCGAAGGCGCTTCAGCTGTTCGCGATCGGCTACGGCAAACCCTGCGCCTGCGAGCGTCTTTGCCGTTCCCGGGACAAATAGCAGTTGCCGGTCCACCCCGGAGGCAAAAACCCGGCCCTGTTGTTCGGTGACCTCATATCGCAGCGCAACACGATAGAATTCCGCCAGCGCTGTCGGGTTCGGGGTTGCAATCACCAAATGATGCAATGTTGCGCTAAGCCACGTCGCTGGCCGGCGTGCTGTTGTCGCTGAGACTTCCATCCAGAACTCCTTGCCGAGCGCCATCGTCGGGATTGGCGCGACCGCTCGCTATTCGTCTGCGATGGTGTTGCGCAGAACTCCAATGCCGGAGATTTCTATTTCCACGATATCACCCGGTTTCATCCAAACGGGAGGTTGGCGGAATGCTCCGACGCCTCCTGTCGTGCCCGTGACCAACACATCTCCGGGAGCCAAAGGCGTAAAACTCGAACAATACTCAATCAGCTTGCCCACTCCGAATATCATGTCCGAAGTATCCGTATCCTGCATGACCTCGCCATTCAGGCGGGTCTGCAAATGCAGATTTGAGGGATCGGCGATCTCATCGGCAGTGACCAACCATGGCCCGAATCCACCGGTTCCGGGGAAATTCTTTCCCGGGGTGAACTGGCTCGTATGCCTCTGCCAGTCCCGCACCGAGCCGTCGTTGTAGCAGGAATATCCTGCAACATATTTCAGTGCATCCGCTTCCTTGACGCGATGCGCGTGCCGACCGATGACGACGGCTAATTCTCCCTCGTAATCGAACTTGACCGATTCGCGCGGGCGCAGCAGCGGCTCTTGATGTCCGACCTGCGAGTCAGCGAAGCGCGTGAATATCATGGGAAAGTGCGGGATCTCGCGCCCGGTTTCCTTTACATGGCTCGCATAGTTGATGCCGATGCACAGTATTTTAGCTGGATCGGTGATGACAGGCCGGAACCGTATCTGTGCCAGCGGCACCGCCGGTAAGGAATCGACAGCGGCAGCCTTAAGCGCCGCGACCCCGTCATTTGCAAGCAAACTCCTCAAAGTGATATACGACTCGCCGTTCAACGAACCGATGTCGACAAAGCGGTCGTCTCGCACCAGCCCGACCGATTCACGGCCGTCACGCCAAATAGATGCCAATTTCATGCGTGCTCCAAAGGGGGCGCCGTGCGAGCTGCGACTCTCATGACCTGAGACTTCACCAATAAAAATCTATTATATTTATAAATGACAGAAAACGATATAAGAATCGATTAAATGTACCATCCCAGAAAACTTCTGTTACATTCGCGGAACGTAGCGGGCGACGGACCCCTGTGAGGCGAGGCGTCGACGAGCGCCCATCTTGCCGACACCGTGCGCGGCGAACCGAAGGCCAATGTCCCTTGCGGAGGAATGCCGATGAGTGTTGTATTGATCACCGGAAGCGGGTCTGGTTTCGGCGAGGCCATTGCAGTGGCTTTTGCACAGCAAGGACATCAAGTCGTCGCAACGATGCGGCGACCCGACACGGCACCCGCCTCGTTGAAAAGCCTTGCCGCCGAACGACCCCCCGCCGTAGTAATCACCACATTGGATGTCGGCGATCCGGAAGCGCGCCGTCGTGCCGTGGACCTTACGTTGAACACGTTCGGACGACTCGACATACTGGTCAATTGCGCGGGAGTGGGCGCCACGGGGTCGCTGGAAGACATGCCCGAGTCTGTCCTGCGCAAAGTCTTTGATACCAACTTCTTCGGGCCGCTGGAACTGATGCGGTTGGCGCTGCCGGTCATGCGAAAGCAACGCGCCGGCCGCATCATCAACATCACATCTGTGGCATCGTTGTTCAGCACGCCTTTCATGAGTGCGGTCACTGCGAGCAAGCAGGCGCTGGATGCGGCGTCGGTCGCTGCGGACATTGAATCGCGAAGTTTTGGCGTGCGGGTGGCTGCCATTGTGGCTGGCCCGTTCAAGACGGGCTTGGCGGCGAAGTCTCTCGATATCGCGCCCAGCGCGGCCTATTCCACGACTCATGGAAATTACAAGAGCTTCTTCTCGAAGCTCGAGGACCACGCGGCGGTCGATCTATCCCCTGTTGTTAAGACCGTCACGGCCGCTGCGACCGATGCGGACCCGCCGTTGCGATACCTGGTCGGTGCAGAGGCCATCACATTTCTCCCGAATCTGTTGCAGGCACTGGCACCCGAGCAGTTTCTTGCGTTGCTGGCGACGGGACAGCAAAAGTGACCATGACCGGTGGCGAACTGGTGGTGCGCACATTGCGTGCCGCCGGCGTCGACCGGCTGTTCGGTCTTCACGGCGCTCACATCGACGCGATCTTCCAGGCCTGTCTCGATGCCGGTCTGCCGATCATTGATACCCGCAATGAGGTGAACGCCGGACACGCCGCCGAAGGCTACGCGCGTAGCCGGCGACAAGTGGGCGTTGCACTCGTCACGGCCGGTGGCGGCATGACCAACGTCGTGACGTCACTGGCTCAGGCGCACCTCGATCGCACGCCGCTGTTGGTGATCGCCGGATCGGGGCCGCTGCGTGACGATGAAACCAACACGCTGCAGCACGGGATCGATCAAGTTGCGATCGCGGCGCCCATCACCAAATGGGCGCACCGGATCCGCGCAATCGACCACATTCCCCGGCTGATTGCCCAGGCCATCCGGATCGCGACGACCGCCCCGCGCGGGCCTGTGATGCTGGATATTCCGTGGGATATTTTGACTGCACGGGCCGAGGAGGGTGGCGGCGATGTGCGCTTGCCCGTCTTTCATGCTGCTGGCGGGGCTATTGCCTCGGGCGAGCTCGAGCGCTGTATCGAGATTCTGAGAGCCGCTTCGCGGCCCGTGTTCGTGGTGGGCTCAGAAGCGAAGGCGGGTGGAGCACACGAGTGCCTGGAACGGTTGGTCGCTGCGAGTGGGGCACCGGTGTTTGCCGATTTCGAGGGCCTCGGGCTCCTGCGTGACATACCGGTTACCCATCGGGGCGGTCTCGTTCAGACGCTTTACGGACTTGCGGCGAAGGGTATTCCTCCAGACGTTGTGCTTCTTCTCGGCACGCGCTTTGGCCTCAACACTGCGCATGGCTCGGGATTACTGCTGCCCCGCGATGCGCGCATCTTGCAGATCGACCCGGACGGTCGCGAGCTCGGAAGACTTCAGGCCGTGGAGCTCGGCATTGCCGCCGATGTTGCGCCCTCCATCGCGGCACTGGCCGATGTCGCTGAATCGATCGAGTGGCCCGACCACAGCGCGTGGCGGGGCCAGCTGCGTGCTCATGTCCAGGCGCGTCGCGCCAGGGTTTCAGAAGCTGCGAAAGCGACTCCCCGGCTCCATCCGTTGCGCGCATCCGAGATCCTGGCACGTCATGTCGGCCGCAACACAACGGTTGTGGCTGACGGAGCTCTCACCTACCTGTGGCTGAGCGAGGTGATCAGCGATGCCGCGCCGGGCGAATTTCTCTGCCATGGCTACCTGGGATCCATGGGTGTTGGCTTTGGCGTGGCCCTCGGCGCACAGGCGGCGGAGTTGGGTCCGGCACACCGCACGATCCTGGTCACGGGGGATGGTGCAGTGGGCTACAGCCTCGCGGAGTTCGACACTGCCGTCCGGCATCGTCTGCCGCTCGTGGTGGTCATCATGAACAATCGCAGTTGGGGCGCGACTTTGCATTTTCAGGAACTCGCAGTGGGGTCCGACAGGATCACCCACACGCGATTGGACAATGGCGCGTACCACGACGTGGCTAAAGCCCTCGGTGCCGACGGCTATCACGTGACCGATGAAGCGGGATTCGATCGCGCGTTGCGCGAAGCGCTGGCGAATGAGCGTCCGGCTTGTATCAACGTCGAGGTCGATGTCGCGCCCATTCCGCCCGAGGAGATGCTCCTGATCGGCCGCGACCCGTTCACGCATTAGGAAACAATCATGCGCATCCTGGGTTTTGGTCAACCGGACAACGGCATCATCCAACTGGCCTATGTCGTTACCGATCTCGCCGCGGCCATGGAGGAGTGGCGCTCGCTGCTGCGCCTCGGCCCCTGGTTCGTCTTGCGCAAATTTGCAGGGCTGGATCCGCGCTATCGCGGTCAACCAGCCTTGGCACGGTGCGACGTTGCGTTTGGGTTTGCCGGGCATATGCAATATGAGCTCATCCATCAGACCGACAACGAACCTTCCATTTACCGGCGCGCCGATGGCGGCCTGAAAGTCGGTTTTCATCATTACGGCATGGCGACCGCGGACTTCTCCGCGGATGCGGCGCGGCTGGAGGCACGGGGTTTCGAAAAACTGTTTACAGCGGTCGTGCCCTCCGGTGGTCGTGTCGCAGCTTACGACACGAAAGGTGTGCTGCCCGGCATGATCGAGTTGATCGAGTCGGACCACGCGCTCGATGAAATGTTCACCGGCATGTATCGGGCAAGCATCGACTGGGATGGCAGCAACCCGGTGCGCGAGATCGCGATGACCTGACCCCGCCAACGGCAATGAGGTTAATGCATGACCACTTCACCTTTCGACGATGCGTCGGCAATGACGCATCAAAACGACGTGTCCGGCGCGACACGGGATCGCTACACGCGAGTCGCCATTGTTCTGCACTGGGCGATCGCCGCGTTCATCGTCTTCAATCTGTGCATCGGCTTTTTCATGGAAAGCTGGCCGCCGCCGATCAGGATGATGGCTGTGATGCTGCACATTTCTTCGGGTCTGACAGTGCTCGGGCTCACCGTGGCGCGGGTCATCTGGAGGCTTGCTCAACGAGCCGCCGCAGTATCCGGCGGGAATGAAGCCCTGGGAACGCCACACGGCGCATTTCGTCCACTTCCTGCTCTACGCGGCAATGGTGCTCATGCCGCTCTCGGGCTGGGCCATCCTGTCGGCGCATTCGCCGCCGGGCTCCCGCGGCGCCGCCGTCGAATTCGCCATGTTTCCGCCGCCCATGCCTCCGGGGGTGAAGCCTGGGGCTAGCCCCCCCGGGGCCATGTCCGCGCAGCCGCCAGGGCCGCCGCCGACCTTGAAGGTTTGGAACCTGGTTCCGATGCCCCTGATCGCTCCCATCGAGGCTATCGGCGAGGAGCCGGGCGGAGTTCGCGCCGCAGCACAGACTGCACGACGAATTCGTAGAGTGGCACAGCGTGGGCGGCTACCTTCTGATCGGCCTGCTCATTCTGCACGTCGGCGGCGCGCTCAAGCACCAGTTCATCGACCGGCATGTCCGAGTTCGCGCGGATGGGCATCGGGCGCAGAAGGCAGTCTTGAGTCCCCCGCAACAGCCGGATCGCGGAGCCGCAGCACAAAAGTGACAGCTAACTCTATCTCCGCGCGTTGGTAGGATTGCAAGCCAAGCTCGCTTGGGGGCAGAGCGGGGGCAAATCGATGTTCAGACCAAGAAATATAACGTTTTCAGCGTCATGTTCAATAACCTAAACGCATCGTCCCGATTAACGTTGGGGCACGACTGATGCAGGTCGATCACGCAACAGGCACCGTGTCGGCTCGATCCACGCGCCTACGTTCCCTCTTTCTTCCGGTCGCCGTCGCTCTTCTGCTCGTGTGGGTAGTCGCGATCGCGGTCATCGAAAGACGGGAACGCACCGAGTTCCTGCAGGCCGACGCCGATCGCATCCTCGATGATCCACGCCTGGCGCCCAAGACGCTGGCCAGGGGGCACGATGTCTTCCTCACCAATTGCGCCGGCTGCCACGGCGCCGATGGCCGCGGCAGCACTGCGACGGGCACGCCGGATCTGACGGACCAGGACTTTCTGTACGGGACTGGACGCGCCAGCGAGATCGAGCAGATCGTCCTCCATGGAATCCGATCGGGGGACGACAAGGGGTGGGATCTGGCCTGGATGCCGGCTTTTGGCCAACCAGTTCCCTATGCCCGGGGGACAGCTGCCCACGCTGTCGCCCGGAGAGATCGAGCAGCTGACCAGCTACCTCCGTGCGCTGAACGGGGCGATTGGCGAAGATCCGACGGCCGTTTCGGCTGGAAGCCTCTTGTTCGAGGGGCACGGTGGTTGCTGGGATTGCCATGGACGTGACGCTCAAGGAGACGCCGCGATCGGCGCTCCCAACCTCAGGGACGGCAAGTGGTTGCGCGGGGACGGTAGCCGGCGCGACATCAGCCGCGTCATTCGGGAAGGCCTCCATGGAGTCAGTCCCGCCTTTCGCGGACGCCTCGATCCTGCGAAGGTCAGGGCCGTCGCCGTCTACGTCGCATCGCTTCACGCCCAAAAGGAAAATGAATGAACTTCCCGGCGGGTGAGACGAAAGCGGGCCTACGCGAATGGTGGCGGCCAGACGTCCACAACGAGCGCCGATCCCTGACGCTCTGCGCGTTGGCGGCGGTCCTGGGTCTGGCCATCGCCGGCGTAGGCCTGTTCACCGCCCGCGGCACTCGCGTAGCGAGCGTTCCGCCGGAAGACGCCGCGGTTGTGAATCGGAGCCCCATCCTGCTGAGCGACTACGTGGCCCAGATGCAGGCGCTCTACAACGTGTCCCCGAGCCAGGCGACGCCCGCCCAGAAGCGCGCGACCCTCGAGTCCATGATCCGCGAGGAGCTCTACGTCCAACGCGGCATCGAACTTGGCCTGCAGAACGACTTCACTGAAGTTCGGAATTCGCTGGTGAGCGCAGTCGAGGCCCAGCAGGAAATCGACGCCAATGCGACCGTCCCCACGGAGCAGGAACTTCGCGATTTCTACCAGAGCCATATCCAGAAGTATCAGCCCGAGGGGCTGATGACCGTCACCGACTACGTGGCGGCCGACCTGGGCAGCGCGCAGCGCGCCGTCATGGCCGTTCGATCGGGCAAGGATCTGGCGTCGGCCATGGTGGCCGACGGCTTGCGGTCCAGCGGTGCGACGGATGACGGCGAAGAGTTCTATTTCGCGGCCGAACAGCACCTTGGGTCGAATCTCTTCGCCATCGCCAAGCGTCTACACGATGGCCAGGTGTCTGACCCCGTCACGGATGGCGGTCGCGTCCATGTCCTCGCCATGCACTACAACCGGCAGCCCGCCGCAGAGGACTACAGCGCGGCGCGGGACCGAGTGCTGGCGGACTACCGCGCCGATAAGATCGCGCGCATGCGCGCCGGAACGGACCGCTTCCTGCGCGAACGCGCCGATGTGCAGATCGCGAAGGGCCTCCAATGAATCTTTCGCGTGTATGCGCCGCGCTGATCAGCCTCTTGCTGCTGTCGGCGGGCGCCGCCGCGCAAGCGCACACCCGCAGCGAATCCCATTCCAGCTGGCTGATCGACAAGCGCCTGGTGCGCACCACCATCACCTTTCCGGACAAGGAGGCGGAGAACATCACCCGCGGACGCCGGCCGTCCGACGCGGAGATCGTGACCTACCTGACTCCGCGCATCGGCGTTTCGGCCGGGGGCCGGGCCTGTCGTCCAACGGCGCCCGGGCGCATGCTGGAGGCCGCGACGGGCTATAGGCGAAGCGAGTACGTCTTCGATTGCCCAACAGACAAGAACCTTGTCCTGCAGTTCGACGGCTTTTTCGATCTCGTGCCTTCGCACTTCGATTTCGCCCAGATCCAACTCGCGGACGGCGAGGTCGTGGAACAGCTCTTCACGCAGAGCGACACGCGGTTCGATCTGAC
Source organism: uncultured Gammaproteobacteria bacterium (assembly GCA_963831765.1). Lineage (GTDB taxonomy): Bacteria > Pseudomonadota > Gammaproteobacteria > Steroidobacterales > Steroidobacteraceae > Bog-1198. Next base: position 590,558 of record CAWHRH010000003.1, on the reverse strand, counting down.
CGAAAGCCAAGGCGGCAAGTTCAAGAGCGCCGGGTTCATCGATTTTGTGAAGATGGGGATCATGCACATTTTCACGGGCGTGGACCACATGTCCTTTCTGCTCGGCCTGGTGCTGATCTCGAGTCGGCTCCGCGACCTGGTTTTCGTGGTGTCCGGCTTCACCCTCGGGCACAGCATCACCCTCGCCCTGGCCGTGACCGGAATCATCCGGCCCCACGCTCAATATATCGACGCCTTGGTCGCCCTGACCATCGCGCTGGTGGGGGTGGAGAACATCGTCGTTTCGCTCGAGAAGCCCACCAAGCTCGCGCTGGCCACCGGCGGATTTCTGCTCGTCCTGGCGTTTATTGAGCATCGGGGGCATCGGCGTGCTCCCGCCCGCGCTGTTGTTGGGTGCGGCCATCTTCAGCGCCGCCTATCTCCTGATATCGGGCCAATTGCACGAGCAGCGCCCGTTTGAGGATGGTCGATAACCACCATTTTCGGCCTGATTCACGGGTTTGGCTTCGCGGCAGACTTGCTGGAGGCCAAGCTCCCGCCCGAAAAGCTCGCGCAGATTCTGTTCGGCTTCAATATCGGCGTGGAGGTGGGCCAGCTCACGATCGTGCTCGCCGTTTCGGGCCTGGTCATGCTCGCCAGGCGGGTGAGGCTGGCTTCGCCCCGGCCGATCACGGTCGATGTTCTCGGTTCCGCACTCATCGCCGAGGGCGTGGCCTGGTTTTTGAGCCGGAGTTTTGCGTGAGGCCTGTCGGGATCGAAGGCCCATTTTCACATCATCGAGGGCATGCCAATGAATGTCGCTGAGCATCGAGCAGGTCCTTTGCAAGGGGTGCTGCTCCTGTTGCCGATCACCATGGCGGTCATGGGATTGATCGTCCTGGTGCCGGTTCTTCCAGGAATGATGGCGCAATTCCACGATGTCCCGGGGGTCGAATACCTGGTGCCGCTGATGTTGACTCTGCCCGCGCTCTGCGTCGCCGCGCTGGGGCCCATTGCCGGCATCATCGTGGATTCATTCGGTCGCCGCAGGACCTGCATCGGCGCTCTGGTGATCTACGCCCTTGTCGGCATGCTGCCGATCATCCTCAACAGCCTGACCGCCATCATCGCCAGCCGCTTGGTGCTTGGTGCGATGGAAGCGTTGATCGTCACTTCGAGCACTACCCTGATCGGGGACTATTTCCACGGGCGGGAGCGGGAGAAGTGGCTGGCGAACCAAACGGCGGTGGCTTCAATCTCCTCGATCTTTCTCGCGCTCCTCGGCGGCGCGCTGGGCAATCTCAGCTGGCGCGGGCCGTTCGCGGCCTATGGCGTCAGCATCCTGTTCGCGATCGGGCTAATGCTGTGGACCTGGGAGCCGAGCAAAAGCGAAGAGCCCAGCAACGAGGTCGCCGGCTCCGCGGCGCGCTTCCCATGGGGCGCCATCATGCCGATCGCGCTGCTGGCCGTGTTCGGTGGCATCATGTTCTTCACGATGCAGATCCAGGTCAGCAACGTGCTGAGCGAGTACTACGGCATCCGCTCGCCGAGCCAGTTGGGTTTGTACTCCGGCCTGGCCGGACTGGCCGTCGCCGGCGGCACGCTGCTCTATCGTCAGTTCACGGCTCGCCTCGTTGTTTCCACTCAGCTCCTGATCGCGTTCGGTCTGCTCGGTGTCACCTACGTCGAGATGAACCATGCGCCGACGTCGGCGCTGTTCACCGTCTGTCTGATCGCCAACCAGATCGGTTGCGGAATGCTCCTCCCGGCGCTGGTGGTGTGGGCCATGGGACGTCTGCCCTTCGACGTGCGCGGCCGTGGAACAGGTTTGTTCATGACCGGATGGTGGCTTGGTCAGCCGCTGAGCACGCAGGCGGTTGCCCTCCTACGCGGTCAGATGAGCGGAAGCCTGCCCGAGGCGCTGCAGATTCTGGGCATCCTCTGTCTCGTCGCGACGACGATCGCGCTGGTCGGCAGGTTCCGCGTTTCCGCGCCGCCGAGCACCCCTACGGCATGAATCGCAAGAGACACCACTATGCCGACCAATTGTGGCACCTATCTCTTCGGGCCTTTTGGGGGTAAAAAATCGCGTCCCGAAATTCAATATGCCGGAAAGCTTCCGTTCGTGCGTCTTTTAGTGTCGGTGGCAATCATGAATTGGCCAGCACTTCAATCTCTTCAGTATCTTCAAGGTGACCAATGAGTAACAATTCTTCGAGTCAAGAAAGCAGGCTGGTTGTTGGTGCTGAGCATTTGCACGTCGACGGCGTGGGCGCACCACGGCGGGGGTACTTTTGATGCGACCAAGTGTTTTGCCTTCAAGGGTACGATCAGACAACTGGCATGGGCCAACCCGCATGCCTGGCTATACGTGCAGGTGCAAAAACCGGGCAGGCGACTCCGAGCTGTGGGGGTTCGAATTCGGTACGGTCGGTGGTCTGTCGCGTGCGGGCTTTAGACCCTCCGATTTCGCCATAGGCACTAAGGTCAGCGTGACGGCGTATGCCAATCGCGACGTGACGAAGCACACTGGCTCCGCGAACAGGCTGATTTTGCCCGATGGACGTGATGTGGCGGGAGCGGGAATAGCGGGAACCGCTCCGGCGGGCGGCTCCTCCGGGTGCGGGTGGTCCTCCTCCTCCCGGTGCGGGTCCTGCCGCCTCCCGCGAATTGCCCTGATTACAAATAGCACGGCTGAAAACGGGGTAGGCGATCATGTCAATTCGTAGTGGAAGTGTCGTGACGATCATGTTGTTGCTGAGCGGGATGGCGTGCTCGGCAGAGAAGGCTGGCGGTCAGAGTGGAGCGCTGGGTTCAACGTGGGCCGACGCGGCCAAGATGCCCGATCTGTTTAGCGGAATGTGGATGACTCTTTGCCGGCATGGTCGAGGACGATGAAAAGCTGAACGTTCCTTACACCGCAAAGGCGCAGAAGTATGTCGACGCTTACAAGCCGAAGAGGGACATTCCCTATGCCCAGGAAGGCTGCACGTCGCCTGGTCTGCCGATCGCCATGCGCACGGGCCCGATCAAGTTCACCTATGCACCCGGGTTGATCAGCATTTACATGCAGGCGGTCGGCCACACTCGGTTTATCAAGATGAACCAGCAGCAGGGCAAGACATCGCCCAAGTACTACGGCAATTCGGTCGGCCACTGGGAAGGAGATACCCTGGTGGTGGAGACCGAAGACTTCTTGCCTGAGATCACGTTCCAGTACGGTGTTGGCAAGGGTCTGCCTGCGGAGGAGACCATCGGAACGGGCAATCTACCGCCTCTCGGCGGTGCTGCTCCTGGCGGCCCTGGTCCGGGCGGTCCTGGTCCCGGCGGTCCCGGCGGAGTCGCGGCTTTGTCGAAGGCCATCTGGGGACCGCATGGTGAGGGCATGCGCATGGTGGAACGGATGCGCTTGGTCAATCCGGAGACGTTGGAAGTCAAACTCACGATTTACGACGACACCGTGTGGACGAAACCCTTTGTGACGGCGACGCGCAACTACAAGCGCATTCAAAAGGGGGTCAGCGAAATAGGGCCGTTCAGCGGCGAGCCGGAAGAATGGGTCTGCACCGTATCCATCACCAGCTTCGACCCGGACACCAACACTTACAAGGACAAAGATCCCGAAGAGATGGTGAAGTACTTGGATAAGCTGGGTCGGTGATTTCTAATCCACCTGCGAGGACGTTTCCTATGCGCGTACACAAGAGATCATTTTGAAAGGTTGCGGCGTGCTCTGGCGGCCAGCGTCGTGGCGCTGCTCGCGGCCGCACCTGCGCTAGCAGCTGAAGCCGCTCAACCAGCGGCCTCTCGCTTGTGCCCACGATGGCGGATTATCTGGGCGTTTACGACGCACTCCAGAACTATCGCTTCGGAGTGGAAAAGCACGACCAGAAAGGCGCTTGAAAGCGCCTTTTGGGAGGACGGCGCCGATATCGCCGTGCCGAACCCGGGCCAAGAGATCCGTATGCCCTTGAAGGGAGGGTTCCCCCCGCAGGCTCCCGCCGGGCAGCCCGGTCCTAACGCTGGGCCACCACCTGGTTTGCAGCCACCGCCTGGTTCTAATGCCGGACCGGCTGGCCCTGGAGGGGGTGGGGAGGGCGAAGTCTGGCACTTACCGTTGGACAGCTACATCCACTTCGAGAGCGCGACCCGGGCCACGCACTACGAATACTTTCTCAGTATTTATCCTCAACCAGAAAAGAAAGGGGAAGGCGGAAACGCGGGAAATATGCAAAACGCCAGAACTTCGATCGTCGGATGGCCGGGCCACTACGAAGACATCCTGGAGAAGCGCCATGGCGAGTGGCGGATCCTTCAGCGCAAGTCCATGATCAACCAAAAGTGAATACACCGACGGACCTGCGGACCGATCCGGCTGGATTGCCATCTGCTTGACGGTTTGCGGTTTCAGGTATTGCCGGCCATTGAATCTGCCATTGATCGCCAGCATGCGAGCAAAGAGTGAGTAGTCTCCGACCGTGGTTCAGGGGCCAGCGGAGCCACTGAAGCCCATTACTTCCTCGCCGATCGGCAGGCAAACGCCCGCGCAGTCAAGCCACTGTTGACGCCAACGTCGGTGTCGCGCATCCTCAGGAGGTCAAATCGATAACGATCGCCTTTGTGGGAACATTCTAATAGAAATAGATTTTTATAAGATAAATCGACAAGAGCGGTAATTTTTACTATATTGCGCTAGAAGTCTAGGAACCATAGAAGCGGCTCTTACGAACACGTCAACCGTTAGAGACAGAGCGTAAAAGTTTGTGGAAAGGGGGGGGCACCATGAAGATCAGGTCTACCGTTGGCGGTTTCCGTTACATCACTGTGTTGGCCGCGGCGGCCACGTTGAATTTGGCGTTCATGGCCGGTCCGGCCCATGCGCAAACGGCAGCTGCGGGCGTGACCACTGCCGACCACTCGAATGACACCGCGCTGGAAGAAATTATCGTAACCGCCGAACGCCGCGAGATCGATATTCAGCGCATTCCCGCATCGGTGAGCGTGCGGACAGGTGATGAGCTGACAGAGCAAGGTAGATATACCATGCAGCAGATTCTGCGGACATTCCTAGCGTGGTAACCGTCTTGAACAACTCCAATAACACCGGAAGCGCGGACGTGCAAGGCAACAACATAACGATCCGCGGAGTTACCCCCGCCCGTTCCGGCGCAGGTGGCGGTCCCAGTCCACTTTCAGCAACGCCCGAAACCGCGGTCTACGTCGATGGTGTGTATGAGGGCATAGGCAACAACTACGATCTCGAGCGGGTAGAGGTGCTGCGCGGACCGCAGGGGACGCTCTACGGGCGTAGCGCGACGGCCGGTGTGGTGGCCTTCCATACGCATGATCCAAGCTTGGATTCCTATGGCGGGAACGCCGAAGTCGAGGTCGGCAATTACGATCTGCGGCATTACAGCGCCGCGGTCAATTTACCTGCCAACAATACGTTTGCGGTGCGGCTGTCCGGCGACTATCGAGATCAGGGCGACGGCTACTTCGATGAGGCCAATAGAGGAATGGGCAGCACTCTAAGTGGTCGCGCGAAGGTGCTGTGGAAGCCTGGCGATGATTTTTCGCTCTTGGTTGGCGTCGCCTACGAGAGAGATGAAGCCTACTCCGGCGGTAACCAGAGCACGGTCGACACGACCAATCTGGGGTACACGATCACGACGACCTCCAGCCCTATCTTCCCCGGCTATAAGCAGCAGCGGCAATATTGGGCTGAACTCAACTGGGACATCGGTCCCGCTGTCCTCACGTACCAGCCGGCATTTCGCACCTGGTATCAAGACGATAACCTGTTGCAGACGCCCAATTTCATTGGGAGCGGCGTGCCCCTCGAGCAGACAATTCTGACGCCTCTGGACCAATTTCACACCGAAGAGCTGCGTCTTGCCTCCAAAGATACCGTAGTGGGTTGGCAGGTTGGTGCTTTCTATTACCGTAACCAGCTACACACGACCGACAACACCTTCCTGGCCACCCCGAGCAATTCGGAACTGGCTAGTGTGGCGGTTACAGACGACCAAAAGGACACCAAAGATCTGGGCTTCTTCGGTGAGATGACTTTCCCCCTGATCAGCTCTTTGCGCGCCACGATCGGTGTGCGCTACGACTCTACTCGTGTAGAGACGAGCGAGTATTTCTTTAACAACCCTTTTGCATTCTGCGGAACTTTTATTGCTAATAGTCCGGGCTTCATGTTGCCCCCCGGAGTCTTTTGCACCGGCCCAGGTCAGGCAAATGTGCCCCCACCCCCGGGTGCCTCCATCGATAACGTGGCCGTCACCTTCCATAATTTCAACTACAAGGCTCGCATCGAATACGACCTGGCGCCCCGAAACTTGGTGTACGGCATGGTCTCCACTGGTTTCAAGCCAGGCGATGTAGGCATTTACACCCCAGCTCCCGGGCTCTACGCACCCAATATCTTGGCGTCCGAAAAGCTGACCTCGTTCGAGCTTGGATCGAAGAATCGCTTTCTCGACGATTCGCTGCAGCTCAACGGTGCCGTGTATTTCTACGATTACCAGGGATTCCAAACCTCGTACCGAGTACACGCCGTCGATATATCGCCTATTCCCGTTTCAGTGCCGGCTCAAAATTTTGGCGTCGAACTTGAATCGCTCTATCGAATCACGGCACTCGACCGCGTTGGCCTGAACTACGACTATGTCGAGTCTCGCTGGAACAATCCACCGGCAGCATTCGCAGCCGCCTACCCGCAGGAAGTACGCGCGCTCATTCCGCACACGGTCACTGCCTACTACGAGCACACGTTCAACTTGCCCGGCGGTTCAACCTTGATGGCGCGCATTGACGGGAAATATTTCTCGCCGCACCTAACCGACAATTTGCATGCAGATTTGCTCGCGTTAGGACAAGAGCAGTACGTTAAGGCCGGTTCCCAGACCATAGGAAACCTCTCTGGCACGTGGTCGGCTCAGAATGGTCATTTGTCGATTACTGCCTACGTCCGTAACTTTACCGACGCGCGTTACACCACCTACACGTTCCTAGGTAGTCCGCAAAGCTACCTTGCCGATTGGAATGATCCACGTATCTATGGCGTCATTCTGTCCGCTCACTTTTGATCAGCGATCGGGGGTCCGCCTTCTGCAGCGCAGCCGCCTTGCCGTCGGGTCTCATGAGGAGAGCAAAATGAAAGTTCACTGGTATTGTGCATTGGCGGCAGCCGGCTTGCTGTTAACCGGAGGAACATTCGCGCAGGAGCGAGTTGTGGGCGCCAAGGACGCTGACGCGCTATTTCATAGCAGCGATCCTAAATTGAATGCCAACAAGCAGATCGTTTATCACATCTTCAAGGACATTCTCGAGGGCGGCAACATCGAGGCCATAGACAAATATCTGAGTGAGCGCTACATCCAGCACAACCCGAACATTCCCTCGGGCCACGATGGGCTCAAGAAGATGTTGAGCATGGTGAAGCCGAAGCCGGTTTCCGAAAAACTGGCGGCGCAGGTGGTCTCGGTCGTGGCTGAAGGCGATTTCGTCGTCGTCAGCGCCGTGCAGCAGCTACCCGATCCGAGGAGTCCCGGCAAGACCTACACCACGACGCACTTCGACATGTGGCGTATAGAAGACGGCAAGGCCGACGAGCATTGGGACGAAGCGGCGCTCGGCCCTCCGCCGGGCTTGACACCGTCTTCACCATAGATCGAAGCCGCAGCACCCGATCTGTCATCTTTCGACAATGCGCCGGCAATGATGGATCAAATTCGGGTTTCGGGGGCGCTTTACGCGATCGCTACACGCGAGTCGCGATTGTTCTGCACTGGGCCGCCCACGCGGCGCGCCGCGATGAGCATGAACAATCGGGGGTGTTAGCCGGTGCTTGATTATCTTGCAGAACCTGGCATTGGCTACCTGGGTCAGATCATCGCCCTCCGTCTTTGCCTACTCAACCGTACTCACGGCACACGGCGTGGGTCTGGGGATCGTCGTTGGAGTCAACACGGTCATCGCCCTACGACTACTCGGAGTCGCGCGGGATATTCCGCTTGCCTCGCTGCGGCGGCTGTACGGCTTCGTGTGGGTCGGCTTTTTGATCAATCTGGTGTCCGGGCTTCTGCTGTTCATTGCTGAGGCGCACACGATGGCCGCGATGGTGGCGTTCTGGGCCAAGTTGATGTTCGTTGCAGCGGGTATGAGCGTTGCTGAACTGCTGAAGCGCTTCTATTTCAAGGACCTCGCCAGCGTTCAGGCCGGCGTCGTGACCCGTGTTGGACGCAATTTGGCGATCATCTCGCTTGGGTGCTGGTATCTCGCGTTGATCGCCGGACGCCTGACCGCATATCCAGACATGGTGAACGGCTGGCTGCATCTGAGCGGGCCGAGCATCTAGTCATGCAGGCCTTTGTCAACGCGCATGAATGGATGTGGTCGGTCTGCCAGATGATCCACTATGTGGGCATGTCGTTGATCGTCGGAATCATCGGCACCCTGGATCTGCGCATCCTGGGCCTGTTCAAGAGCATACCCATTGCAGCGCTCCGTCCTCTCGTCCCCTGGGCCGTCGCGGGATTCTTCGGCAATCTGCTGACGGGCATCATCTTCGTGACTGGCAAGGATTCGGGACCCAGCTACTACACTGACAATCTGTCGTTTCGGCTCAAGATGCTGTTTCTCCTGCTGGCCTTTGTCAATCTGCTCATCTTTCAGTTCAGCGATCTGGAGAGGAGGGTCTATGCGACGCCGGCGGGCGGAAACGCGCCGGCCGCTGCCAAAGCGATTTCGGCTTTCTCGCTTTTTGCGTGGGTTCTGATCATCTTCTTCGGACGGACAATGCAGTACAACGACACGCTGTTGCTGTTCCTGGGTTTGTGACCTCCGTCCGCTCGATAAGCGAAAGGCCTGGATCGCAGTCGTCGCTACGACCAATTGTGGCACCTACCTCTCCGGGCCTTTTGGGGGCAAGAATCGGCAATCCGCAGGACTGGGGCTGACGCGAGTGGCGCAGCCTCGGGACTTGGGTGATCTATGAAACATTCAGCTGCGAGTAAGAAGATGAAGCTCAACAGTCTGCTCGTCGTGATCGCCGCGCTGTGCTGCACTTCGGTCGCTTACGCGCATCACTCGTTTGCTTTGTTTGACCGCTCCAAGCTCACGACCCTTAGCGGCACCGTGCGCGAGTGGAAATGGGCTAATCCCCATACGTGGCTGACCGTGGTTGTCCGAAAAGCCAATGGCACCGACGAGGAATGGGCGTTGGTGGGCTCCAGTCCCAACATGATGAGCCGCTGGGGCTGGAACGCGGCCGACATCAAGGTCGGCGACAAGTTGATGGTCGATATTCATCCGGCCCGCGACGGCAGGACGATCGGCGAACTGCACACGGTGTTCCTGGCGGACGGCAAAGTATTGGCCGATCCGGGCGGCCAGACCGGCGAGGCGTTGGCCGGCGGCCCGAGCCAATCTGCCGTCCAAGCCGCAGGGGGAGCCGTACCAATGAAGCCGGCTCCAGCGAATGCGCTTCGGAATGGCACCACCCGCATACTTTGTGTTTGCGTCTGCGCTCTCGTCGCCTTGGTCCTGGCGGCGCAGTCGGGCGATGCGCGCGCCGCCGCCGTCCGCAATCGAAGGAAGCACAGGCCAAGGCCTGGCGCGACATCGCGACCTTGCCGGACTTCTGGCAGGGAACCTGGCAATCGGTCAGCCCGATCGCCGACGATTTCCCTACGCCGCCTGACTACACACCATCGGCATTGGACTACATCAAGAAGTACAAGCCGGTCGAAGACAGCCCGTTCGCCAATTGCAAGCCGCTCGGCCTGCCGTTCGTGATGAACATCGGCGGCATGCCGATGAAGTTCTTCCAGTCGCCGGGCATGATCGCCCTCTACATTGAATCCTCGGGCATGACGCGTTTCATCCATACGGACGGTCGCGAGCACAGCGCGCGCCCAAATCCGACCTACCTGGGAGAATCGATCGGTCACTGGGAAGGCGATACCCTGGTTGTCGATTCGACGGGATTCGCGCCGGACACGTTGTTCCAAATGGGAAAGCTGGACAAAAAGACCTTGGCGCAGGGAGATCCGTCTCCGCTATCGGGCGTCATCTTTGGTCCGCACGGGCCCAATCTTCGGTTGGTCGAGCGCATGCGGCTGGCCGACTTCAATACGCTCGAGGTCCAGACGACGATCTACGACGATACCGTCTTCAAGCGGCCCTATAGCCTCCCGCCGCGTCGGTATATTCGCGGTATCGAGCGCAGAAACGAGCCCCAAGAGTGGGCTTGCACGGACAACCGAGACTTCTTCGACCCGACGACCGGCACGTTGGAATACAACGTGAAGGACAAGGCTCAAAGTCGCTGAGGGGTTGAGATCTCCCCGCCGTTCAGCCGTTGGCTTCTCGGAGATGGCGCGACCTGATCGCATAGCGGCCGGGGGACATGATGCCGTTCGGATCAACCGCGTCCTTGATCGTCTCCAGAAACTCACGCAGTGCGTGGTCGTTGAACGAATAGACGCCCATGATGAGGTCGTAGAAGGCGGGCGCCGTCCGATATTCGCCCCAGCCGCGTTCAGCGGAAATCGCGACGAGTTCCCGGATGATGTCCCGTATTTTGGCGTTGACGGTGGGAGACCGGGTCACCGGCAGGCCGACGGCAAACAGGAAAGCCCTTTCGAAGAGGGACGAAGGAAACTGAAGCGGCGGGCAGGGCAACTTGTACTTACGCGCGATCGCGGCAAAGACATCCATGGCCTCGATCGCGGCCTCGCCCGTCCTGGGAATGACCGGCGAAAAGAAGATGTGGCCGACGACGTCCTCCCCCTCATAGGAAAACATGGGGCCGAGATCGAAGGTCCGCAGCGTCGGAATGCCGAAGGGGCCGAGGTCGCGCGTCTTTGCCAGCTCTTCCGGTGAAAGCGGCAGGCGGCGGATCTCGTTGAGCTTGAATCGCGCGCCCGGTATTTCTCGCAGAGCGTCGCCGATGCAGTCCCACTGCGCCTCGATGAGTTTCTTCGGGCCGTAGAGGTTGAAGTCGCACGCCCAGAAGGGGAGGCCAGTGGACTTGGCCGCGGCTTCGAGCTTGTCCATGTCGACGCCGCCCGGATCGTTCAGGATGGCGAGGATCTTGGGATCCTGCGTGCTTGGAGGGACCGGCCTCGTGAGCGGCGAAGCCGGGCGTGCCGGTGGTGGGGCTCGACAGCGTCCACAAGCCCTGCACGATCTTGCTCTGCTCGAGCCGGCCGATGGCGTCGACGAGCGGAATGATGTCACGGAACTTCGGGACCGTGACGACGCCGGTGGCGAAGTTCTCCGGCGGAGGCATGAGCCAGAAGCCCATCTTGGTCACGACGCCGTAGTTCGACTGCTTGAACAGGCCATCGATGCGAGGACCGAAACCCGGCTTGAACTGCTGCCAGGTCTTGGCGCCAGGCAGAGCGCCCATACCGGTGCGCATCATCCTGCCGTTGGGCAGGACCACCTCGATGCCGCACTGGGCCTCGAAATGGTTGCGGTAGGGCGCGAGGGTGACGCCGACGCCGCCGTCCAGCGCATTGCCCAGCACACTGCCCCAGCCTGGGCTCGGGACGTCGATCCAGAGCTTCAGGCCCTTCTCCTGTATGTAATTGTACAGATCGAAATAGCTGACGCCCGGCTCCACCACGACATAGCCATGCCGTTCGTCGATCTCGACGATCCGATTCATCCGCTTCAGGTCGAAAACGACGCTGCCGGCCAGGGCGGGGGCGGCCCCGCCGTAGCCCAGATTCTTGCCCGTGGAGATCGGATAGATGGGAATGCGATACCGGTTGGCGACCTTGACCAACTCGACCACCTGGTCCGCATTGTCCGGCGCCACCGCCGCGGACGCGGTGCGCTCATCGGCTTCGCCCCACAAGATCGAGTAGGAATCGCGATAGAGTTCCAAGTCCTCGTCGGAAGTGAAGAGCCATTGGTCTCCGACGATACTCGCGAACGCCTCAAGCGCGGTCGTGAAATCGGTCTGGCTGACATTGGGCGGCAGTTTCATGGTCAGACGTCCCGGCGGCCCTGGCGAAGTTGAGGGCTGGCAGATTTCTGCATGACCCAGGCGTGCAGCAGTCCGTCCGCGCGCGACGGTCGGTAGGCGCGGGCAAGGAGCGCAGGGCTTGCGGCGGGAGGATGCGTCGCCGCTCAGAAATGCAGCCACATCCTGCCGACATGCGTCGTCGCCTGGGTCGCTGGCGCACCGTTGACTCCGCCCCGTCAGGCGGAAGCCATGATCCCAGGCGATCCGCTCCAGACAGAACAGGGTGGCTCCGGAACTGATGCCGACAATGGCATGGCTCTTGTCCAAGACGAGCCTCAATCCGGCGTGTGCAGCCGCATCGAGCTGGATTCCGACGACGGGCAACGTCCGCCTGCTGGCCTTGATGAGCGCGGCCATTTGGCGGGGCATCTCAATGCTTTCGTCGATGAGCAGGGCATCGATCGATCGCGCTTCCCGGCGGGGTCGCGCGCGTCGGGCCATACGCGCCGAAACCGGTGGTGCAGGCCAACGACGCGAAGGCCAGGCCAGCACCGACAACAGTTCGTCTCGTCATCATTTGCGCTTACTCCCCACTGGCTTTGTTCAGGGCCGCTTCGTCACTCGATGATGTCGTCACGGCGAAGGCGCGAGGTAGGCGGCCACAAGCGCCAGATCGGCGTCGCTGATCTCGGTCTTCCGGAAGGAGGGCATGAACGACACGCCATGCCGGACCACCAGCGTTTATGTAATCGGGGCGCAGGTCGCTGCGCTGTTCCAGAACGGCGGGGAGGTTGCCCCGGTACTTCCGCTGGAGAGCCAGGCTGCCCGGCCCTCCCGCGTGCTGTGACAATCGCTGCACCATTTGTCGAAGATCTTCCCGCCCGCCGAGCGCGCAGGTTCTGCCGGAGGAGCGGAATGCGACGAGGGGCGCGTCCACAGTCGCTCGCAGCCGCCCAGCGCCACGGCCAAGACGGCGCAGGCCGCAATGGCGGGACCGCGCCTGTGTTGAAAGCCCTTGATTCCCCTCGCCGACCGCGCAGACCTCAACGGCCGATGCTAGCAGCCGCTCGAGAGCAGGATTAGGTGCATGAATTGAGTTCATCCTGCGCGCCTCGGGTGGTCTCCCCGGAGGGCGCTCCGGGGCAGCGCTCCGGCCAATTGTGGCACCTATCTTTCCGAGCCTTTCGGGGCGAAAATCGCACTTGTCCGCTGGCGGCATTACCGAAGACATTCCAAAGGCAAAAAGGCAATGAATGTGCGTTGTTCAACCCGTATTTCGGGCGTATCGGTGGCATTACTGCTTGCTTCGGTAGCGTTTCCGGCGTCGGCACATCATTCCGCGGCCGTGTTCGACATGTCGAAGCAGATTTCTGTGCAGGGCACGGTAGAAAAGTGGGTCTGGGCCAACCCGCACTCTTGGCTTTACATCCGGGTCGTAAAAGCCGACGGCTCCCAGGAGGTCTGGGGTTTCGAGGCCGGCAGTACGGGCATGCTGGCCCGCAGCGGCTGGAACGCCGCCGATATGAAGCCGGGCGACAAGGTCACCGTTTCCGGGTCACCCGAGCGCAGTGGCAATCACATCGGATTGATGAACGAGGTCCAATTGCCAAGCGGCCGAGTGCTGAAAGCCGGGGCAGGTACGCCTCCTCCTGGGTTAGGTGCGCCTCCTCCTGGGGCAGGTGCGCCACCTCCCGGCGCCGCGGGCAATCCCCCGCCCCCCCGCTAGTTGCCGAGGCCGCTCAATGATCAAACACAATTCCCTGCTCGCCGTCGCGCTGTGTTCGGCAATGCTCGCCCTGCCGGCCGCTCGCCGCCGAGCCACTGGGATCGAGCTGGGCTGACGTCACCAAGCTGCCCGATTTCTTCACCGGCAACTGGCAGAGCATGTCATCGTTTCTGGATAACCCGTCCAATGTTCCGTTCACTGCTCAAGCACAGGCTTACATCGCCCATTACAAGCCCATTCAAGACATCCCTTTTGCGGGCGCAGCCTGCAAGACCCCCGGGATGCCAATTATTCAGCGCCTGGGCTCCCCGCTGAAGTTCTTCTATGAGCCGGGCATGATTGCGATCTATATCGAAAACAGCAGCATGACGCGCTTCATCAAACTCAATAGGAAGCATTCCGCGCGCCCAAACCCGACCTTCCTGGGCGAGTCGGTTGGGCATTTCGAGGGCGATACGCTGGTTGTGGACAGTGTCGGCTTCGATGACATTCTCCTTCAATACGGCGATTTGCCCGGGCAGGGAAAAGGGCCATTTGTCCTGCCTCCTGAGGTGATCTTTGGTCCGCATGGACCAAATCTGCGCATGGTCGAACGCATCCGGTTGCTCGATCCAGACACGCTGGAAGACCAATTGACGATCTATGACGACACGGTCTGGAAGCAACCCTACGTCTCGAACCGGGGAAGATTTTCAAGCGCAACCGCGGGGAGGCCGGTTGGCCCCACGAATGGGTCTGCAACTCGGCCGACACTTTGATTTTCGATCCCAGCCAGGACAAGACGATCGAGGAAGATCCCGCCGAGGTTCTCAAGCGGCTCAAGCAGAACGACAAGCACTAACGGTCAGATTTGCTTGGCGCCCGGGCGGGTTCGAGGAGGCGGTCGACCGGCAAGGTGATGCGAAGCCCGAGCCCGGCGCCCGCTCGGTTGCTCGCCTCGATCGTTCCCCCGTGGGCCGCGACCGCACGCTTGGCGACCGCCAAGCCGAGCCCGAACCCCGGATTCGTTTCATCGGCGCGCACGAATGGTTCGAACAGTGTGGGAAGTGCGGACGCCGGCGCTCCGGGTCCTTCATCGACGACATCCATCTCGTAGCGCCGAGCAGCCCTGTCGTAGGCCAGTTTCACGTGCACCGACTGGCCGCTTGTGGAGAACCGAAGCGCGTTGCGGACGACGTTGTCCAGCGCCCAGCGCACGAGCTCAGTGTTGCCGCGCAGGCTTGGGGCGTCGTCGTCCCTGGCGGAGTCGTCCACGTCGGATATGATCTTGACGCCCGCCGTGTCCGCCTCGAACCGGGCGTCGGCCAGCACACTCTCCAGCAGGTCGGGGAGATCGAAGTAGTCCTCGCCCGGCGAATGTCCGCTTTCCGACCTCGCTAGGCTGAGCAGTTCACGCACCACTGAAGCGAGCCGGCGCCCTTCGTATTCGATCCGGTCCAGGGAAGCCTTGATGCCCGTTGGATCCTGCCGCGCCAGACCGATTGCGAGCTGCAGACGGCTCAAAGGGGAGCGAAGCTCGTGTGACACATCGTGCAGCAGGCGTTCGCGCGCCTGGATGGATTCTTCCAACTGCACTGCCATGACGTCGAAGTCTCGGGCGAGGTCGGCAATCTCGTCATGTCGCCTGCCAATGCCCGGCCCGAGGCGCACCGACATGTCGCCAGCGGCCAGCCGCTCGAATCCCTGCCGGAGGCGCCGTATAGGCGCAACTAAATACCAGGCCATGACACCCCCGAAGAGCGGCCCGAAGAACAGGGCGAAGATCATGGGCACGAGCGGCATCGTCATTCGGAACAGTGTGGTGCCGTGATAGTGGTAGCGGAGCCGGAACGCCGAGCCGTCCGGTCCATTGACCTGGCGCTCGATGAACGCGTCGGACCTGGTCGGCGGTGCAGGCTGTGCGGAGGGCGGCAGGATCTCCACCCGAGTGCGTTCCGACTCGGGTAGGGAATCGCGCACACTCACGGCGGCCACCTCGCCCATCCGACTCAAGGCCCCTCCCACAGCGTCCAGGACCACGGCGGCCGCACGCTGGGCCACGATGTCGTCCTGCGTCGTGACGGGGGGTTCGACGATTACGAGGACCCAGATCAGCTGGGTGATGACGAAAAAGGTCACCCAGAAGGCCAGCACCAGTTTCCAGAACAGGCCGCCCTTCACTGCCGGGCCTTGGCGCGGTAACCGACACCCCTGACCGTCTCGATCTCTAGGCCTCCTTCCGAGGCGTTGATGAGCTTCTGCCGTAAGTTGTTAACGTGAACGTCAATGCTTCTGTCGTAGCTCTCCCATGGCCGGCCCAGGACATTGCGCGAGAGTTGGTCACGGGTTGCGACCCGGTCGCCGAATTGAAGCAGCGCCACGAGCAGGTTGAATTCGGTCGTGGTGAGTTGGACGGACGCACCCCGCCAAGTCACCCGGCGCGCCGGCGCATTGACCCGAAGTTCAGACAGTGCGATCTCCGCCTCTTCGTCGGCACCGACACGCGCACCGTTGCGCCTGCGCAGCACCGCCCTCAGTCGTGCGACCAATTCGGGCGGGTAGTATGGCTTGGGAACGTAGTCGTCCGCGCCGAGCTCGAGCCCGATCACCCGGTCGATCTGATCGCCCTTCGCCGTCAACATGATGATCGGGATTGTGCTTTCTTGTCGTATGCGCCGGAGCAGTTCGATCCCCGTGATGGTCGGCAGCATGACGTCGAGGATGACAACATCGTAGACGCCGCTGATGGCCGCGGCGACGGCTTGCTTGCCGTTGAAGTCAACCGTGACCTTGAAGCCCTCGTTTTCGAGGTACTGGCGCAACATCTTGCTCAAGTCGATGTCGTCGTCGACCAGCAGGACGTGCGCGCCTGCGCTGTTCGTGCTCATTGGCCGAACTCTGCCGCTCCGATCCCGGTCCGTCATCTGGTTTTTCCAAACCTTTACAAAAAGCTGCCCGAGTCCTGACAGCCCTTCATCGATCGACCAACTATGGTCATTGGGTCACGGGTCTGGCGCCGCCGTCCCGGGCCTTTCGTGGAGATTACAGCTTGCATCAACTTGCATCGACGCCTCGGCGGCTCGCGCTTCCCCGCGGGCGTAGGCGTCTTAGCTTTTCCCCGCGGAAGGTCTCCGATGACGCACGGCGGCTGACGTCCTGCATCATCGGCGCCGACGATCCCACAGGCAACCTGGCGCACGAAGCGGTGTCGGCCGTGGAAATGCACCTTCTGCAGAGGGGCTGGCCCGTCGGCGAGGCGCTCGGCGTCCTTCCGGATGTGCAGAAGGGCCTAGGTCTCGGTCGGCCGGCATGTCGCGAAGCGATGATCATTCTAGAGGCTCGCGGCCTCCTGGACATCCGGCGTGGTCCGGGCGGAGGGCTGTTCGTCGCGGCCCCCACGGCGGAGGACGTGGTCGGAGCGATGCTGATGTATCTGACCATCAGCGGCGCGAGCGGGAATTGCATTCAGGAATTCCGCCTTCTGGTGTGGCGCATGGTCGTCGAAGCCGCCATCGACCGCGGCGTCGGCGCCACGGCCAGTGCCGCCAACGCCGGCGAATGGGGTTTCGCCGTCGATCTTGCTCAACGGATTGGCAACCCGGCCATGGCGCTGGCGGCCCAGATCGCCGAAATGCTCGTCCGGACCTGTGAAGGGCGCCCGGCGCCTGGGCACGATGTCCTTCTCGAGCGCGCCTTGAGGGCCCGCGACACACGGCAGGCGATTCTCCAGGTTGGAAGATTTGGCCAACCCCATGGATCTTGCTGCCCCGTTGCTGGCACTGGATGCCGATGGAGCGCAGCTTCGCCCGGTCTGGGCGCAAGTCGGCCATGGCCCTCGCGGCGAGAATGACGCGGGAGATGATCCATCGGCCGGAAAAGGTCGAGGCGGAATGGGAGACTGCCGATCGACTGGGCTATTCGGACGCGGTGGTCCGGCAGGCGCGGCGGATTCTCCAGGATTTCGGCGTCGTCCGCTGTCAACGAGGCCGGAAAGGCGCGCTCTGGGGGGCACCGGCCAGCCCGGCGGGCGTCATTCGGCTCCTGGCCCCGTGTCTCATCGCAACCGGCATGACGACGCGCGACAATACCGAGACGGCGAATTTCCTGGCCTGCAGCGCTCCGCGCCTTGCTGCCGTACGAGCCGCCGAATATGGCCGGGCCCAGATTAAAGTTCTGGGCTCCTTCGCCCACAGTCTGGAATTCATCGATCTGATCCGTATCGAGAATTTGCTCTTGGAGTTGGCAGGCAACCCGCTCCTGTCGATCATGACACGGTCGCTGGGGCTGGTGAACCTGCTGAGCCTAGAGGCGAGGATCAGCCTGCAGAGGCGAGTTGACATCGTCGCCTTCAACGTTCGCATCCTGCGGGCCATCGAGGCCGGCGACGCCGAAACAGCCGGCCCCTTGGCGCGCGCCAAGGGGGAGATCCAACAGTCCGAAGCCAGTTATCGCAAGCTCGCATAAACGGTCATCGGTAGAGCCCGGAATTCATGCATCTAGCTCATCGTGCAATCTCGAATATAACGCTTCTGAACCTTTGGATTTGCTGGTTTGTTTAGGCCGGTGAGTCGACGATCTTCGTTGGAGAGTTCCATGACACATCGACCCGTTGTCCATCGGCTGTGCCTTTTCGCGGCAGCCGTTGCAGCCATCGCGGCCGCGCCGGCCTTCGCCCACCATTCATTCAACGCCTACGATATGAGCAAGACTGAGACAGTGTCGGGGTCCATCAAAGAGTTTCGATGGGGCGCGCCGCATTCATCGATGGTAGCTGATTTACCTCGACAAGAGCGGCAAGCAGCAGACGATGTCGGTGGTCAGCGGCAGCCCGTTGATGTTTTCCAAGCAAGGGTTCGCGCCGCGCGATTTCCATCGCGGGGATAAGGTGACCGTCACCTACCATCCCAACACCAGCGGTGGCCTCGGTGGCGCTTTGGCCACCCTGACCCTGCCCGACGGCAGGACCTTCATCGACAACGAGGCCGCCGCCAGAGGGGGCCCTGGCGCGCCGCCCCTTCCTGCCGGTGCTCCGAGCAAGTGAGCGGAGCGACATGCTCATGATCAAGTCTCGCCCTCTCCACGCGATCGGCGCCGTCCTGGCCGGCGCCCTGCCGCGGATCGCAGCGTCAGCTGCGGCTCAGCCCGCCACGCCCAATCTGGAAGGCGTCTGGAAAATCATCGCCCCGACGACGACCCTCAGGCCGGTCAGCGGGCCCGTTCCCTTCGCCGCACAAGGGCGCAAGCAGTACGAGGAGAACAAACGACTGCAGGCCAAGGGTGCCTACGACGATTACGACATCACGCTTTCTCGGTGCAACAGTCCGGGCACGCCTCGGCTCATGCTGACGCCCGAGCGCTTCAAGATTTGGCAGCGGTTCGGAGTCGTGACCTTCGACTTCGAGTGGAACCGCGCCCTCCGTCAGATCGACGCCAGCGGTCTGCCGCCTAAAGAGGATTTTCTGGGCATGGGACTGGTCCCCACCATGACCGGCACCTCGAAGGGGCATTGGGAAGGGAATACCCTGCGTCGCGGAGACCACCAACCTCTCCGACCGCACACTGCTCGACGACCTGGTTCCACACACCCAGGACATGAAGATCACCGAGCGCCTCCGGCTCGTCGACCCCGACACGCTCGAAGACCGCATCACGATCGAGGACCCCGCCTATTTCAAGCGGCCCTGGGACGCGGTGATCACCTACAAGCGCCAGCCGGCCGCGCTGTTCCCCGAGGACGTCTGCCTGGACCGCCACGACGCGCATCAACCGGTCTTCCCGTCGCAATGATCCGGTTTTCATCTCAGATTTGGAGCTTTGTCCGCATGAAGACTGAATTCCTCTGACGGCGCGGTCTGAAGGGGCTCGCCGTGGCGGGCGCCGCCGCGCTGGCGCTTGGCGCGGGCGGCGCGAGCGCGCAAGTCCCACCCGGGGCGCCCCGCCGGCTGCAAGCGGGCGTGGCGGTCCGCCCGGAAGCGTCCCGCAGGCGTCGGACGGTCAGGCTCCCGTGTACAGTCAGTTCAATCCGCCGCCGCCGCCGCCGCTGACCCCCGCTGAGAAGCTGGTGACCGAGCTGCCTCCGCCCATGCCCGGCGGCGGTCCTCCCCGTGCCGCCTGTGGCCGCCGATGCGCCCATGCCGACCGCCGACCCGCGTGACCTGCAGGGGACATGGTATCACAATCAGAACCTCGAGTTTCGCATGCAGCGGGACATGTATGGCGTCCTCGTCCCCTACAACATGGACGGGGCCAAGGTCCTCGCGCGCCGCGTCAACTCGCTGAAGAACGGCGCGCCGTTCATCAACGCCTCGGCCATGTGCCGCCCACCCGGTCCGCAGTGGCAGCGCGACCTCAACATGCCGTTCCAGATCTTCCAGTCGAAAGATTGGATCGAATTCGTGTTCGAGGAGTACCACGGCCGCTGGCAGGTGATTCTGGATCCGGCCAAGGCGCCGCGGCCGCGCCCAGAAGAACTACATGGGCTATTCCGTCGCCCACTGGGACGGCGACACCCTCGTGGTCGAAAGCAGCGACTTCAAGCAGGCGCTGTGGCTCGACGTCGACGGCACGCCGCTGTCGGCGAACGGCAAGCTGATCCAGCGGATCCGCAAGGTGGACAACGGCGACCACGCGCCGTTCCTCGAGATCATGACCACGATCGTTGATCCTGCCTACTACACGCGGCCGTGGTCGGTGGTCCGCACCTTCGGTTGGCATCCGGGCCTCACCGTCTTCAACGAATACAACTGCGAAGAGCAGATCGGAGACCCGAGCGTGAGTGCCGACGCCGGTCTCGTTCCCGAACCCAAGACTGAATCTCGGATACAGGAAACACCCATGCGCTACGCATCGAATATTTTGCGACTGAGCGGCGTCGGCCTAGTCCTGGCGGCCGGTTTGGTCGTGGCTTCGACCGCAGCGGCGGCGAACACGCCCACGGAAGCGGCCAACAAGAAAACCGTGCTCGACTTCTACGCCGCCCTCAACGAGGCCGATGCGACCAACAGCATGAAGGAGCGCATCGCGGGCATCGCCGAGAAGTACCTCAGCCCGGAGTATAAGCAGCACACTATGGTCCTGCCGGGTCCCGGCACTGACCGTGAGAAGCTGATCAGGATGTTCCAGAGCCGCCCAGGCCCCGGCGGCCACGGCCATCCCGCGTCAGCGGACCGATGCCGTCATGGCCGAGGGCGACAGGGTGATGCTGCTGACCAGTCGCGAGCAGCGCGATCCGGACACGGGCGAGGTGAAGCCGTCCTACATCTTCAACATGTTCCGGGTGAAGGACGGCAAGCTGGTGGAGCACTGGGACGTGTCGCCAGCCAGGGCGGCCCCCCCTCCGAGCCCATCGGGCGGGCCCGGCGCCCCGGGCGCGCCGCCGGGACGCTGATCGCGCCACCACAGGACACCATAGTGATGACCGTGCACGAAATCTCCCAGGCGCTGTACACGACGTCGATCAGCACCTGGATCAGGGAAACGGCGGGGGTCATCCCGACCACCCAGAGCATCCACATCATCGCCATCGCGGTGGTGGTCGGCTCGGCCCTGGTGACGGACTTGCGCCTCGCCGGCGTGCTCGCGACCGACGAAACGCCGCAGACCGTCGTCCGGCGCTATTTGCCCTGGATGTGGGCGGCCATCGCAGTCTTGCTGGCGACCGGCGCGATTCTGGTCGTCGGCGAACCCAACCGTGTCCTCGCCAACCCCGTGTTCTGGACCAAGATGGCCCTGGTCGTGCTCGCCTTCGGCCTGACCCTCCTTTTCCGGTATCCCATCCTGCATCCGCAGTTCCGGCTCGAGCACGCGCGCTGGGCGGCGCTCGCCAAGCCCATGGCTTGGGTGTCGCTGCTGGTCTGGATCGCGGTGATCTTCTGCGGACGCTGGATCGCTTATGCGATCTGAAACGGCTCTGTGCATCCCATCGAGGGCGGCCACATGACTTGGGCCAGTTTCCTGCAGAGCCTGTACGATTCAGCGGTTGGATCGGGCATTCGCGAGAGCGGCGTGCTGTTCCCCTCGATCGAGAGCATCCACGTCCTGATGGCGACCACGGTGGTCGGCAGCATCGCGATCGTAGACCTCAGGCTGATCGGCTACGCCGTCCCACCGCAGGGGCGCGCGGCAGCTCATCCTTGACCTTCTGCCGTTCACCTGGGCGGCGTTCGCGCTCGCGGCCGTTACCGGTTCGCTGATGTTCACCTCCAATGCGCCGAACTACGCCGCCAATGCGCCGTTCGTGTCCAAGATGGTCGTGCTGCTGCTCGCCGGGATCAACATGGCAATCTTTCACCTGACCGCCTATCGGCGGATCGGCCAGTGGAACGACGCCCTGCCGCCGCCGCGCGGGGGTGCGCATCGCGGGGGCGACCTCGCTGAGCCTGTGGATCGTGATCGTGTTCCTCGGCCGCTGGATCGGCTTCACCATCCAATGATGAATCGCATGGGCGACTCGTTGGATGACTAATTTAATCCGCGGTCATCCCAGGTCATTGCGACCCGGCTTCTGGGGTTGAGTCCGCCTGCATTCGACTAGGGTCGGGGTCGACTCGTCTTGGGTGTTTTGGCGGCCGGTTTTTGCGGATGCGCGCCATTCGCCCGCATGACGCTCAGAATATTGTCGGCCGTGCGGCAAATGTGAGCTTTCATGAGGCGGGTAGCGGCGGGGACGTCACGCGAGAGCACTGAATCGAAGATCCTGGTGTGCTCGCTCTCCGGATCGCGGTTCCGGGGCAGCGACAGCTCGAGCTTCCGGTAGCGTTCACTTTTATCGTAGAGCTGCCGGCGTATCTGCAACATGCGGTCGCTGCCGCAGGCGCTGACGAGCGCAAGATGAAACTCGTCGTGCGCGGCGGTCCAGTCGGGATTGGCTACCGTGCCGCCGTTCGCGCGAAAAGTCCGTGACAGGCGATGACTCGCACCGATGACCCGCGACTCCCATTCCAGGTCGCCCCGTTCGATCGACCATGAGAGACAAAGGTTCTCGATTTCGACGCGCACGCGGGTCAGATCCTGCAGATCTTCGATGGACACCGGTGTGACTGTAAAGCCGCGGTGCGCTTGGGAGATAACCAAGCCCTCGGAGATCAGCTGAGATACGGCCTCGCGCACCGTGCCGAGGCTCACGTCGAATCGCTCCTGCAACTCGGCGATGCGCATCTTGCATCCCGGGCGCAGCTCGCCAGACAACACCATGGCGCGCAGAGATGCATATGTCTCGCCGGCGATGGTGGAGCTGCGGCCGTCAGTCTTCATACGTAAGGAACTTTATCAGAGATTACGGAAATCTACCCGACAAACGATCTTTTGATGGAGAATCGATTATCATAGGATTCGCACCCCAGCCCAGGAGAGATGCAATGACCGCCACCGTCAAGCCAGGCTTGCGCTACCGCATGCCGGCCGTTTTTGGCCCGGCCCCCGGCCCACGACAAAAGGCCGACGGCACACCTTGGAAGCCGGAGGAAACGGGTACGATGCATTGCCGCTGGTTTACGGTGACCTACGCGACGGAACGCGCCCAGATCGAGGCCCTTCTGCCGCCGGATTTCGAGCTTCGCGGCGAACCCACGGTATCCGTGTCGATTTCCGAGTTCACGAACCTGTATTGGCTTGCGGGGCGCGGCTATGGCATCGTCATCGTCGACGTGCCGGCGATCTACACGGGCAAGACGCAGACGATCGAGGGAGCGTTCTGCCCGGTCATGTGGGAGGGCGCCCCAGATGCCATCATGACTGGGCGCGAGGAGCTCGGATTCCCGAAGCTGTTTGCAGACATTCCGCCCCTGTCCCTTGCGGCCGACGGCAAGTCGGTGGCCGGATCGGCGAGTTGGTTCGGGCACAAATTCGTTGACATCGAGGTGCACGATCTCATTTCGGTCGAAGGCGATAAGGCGCTGCCCGGCAGCGGCGGACCGACAATGTATTTCAAGTACATGCCGCGCACCAGCATAGGCGGCAAGGAAGGGGCTGACGTCAGCTGTGTGACGAGTTCGTTCCCGCCTCCCGGCGCGCCGGGTGACACGTCGCCGATCAAATTGGGCGAGTTCCAGTTCAAAAAGTGGCGCGGCGCCGGGACCGTTCGGTGGAACCGGGCAACGTTCGAGCAGCTGCCGACGACGTTTCACATCATCAATGCGCTTGCGGACATCCCGATTTTGAAACATGTCCGCTCGGAGATGGTTGAGTTTTCGGGGCCTGGCATCGGCGTTTCCGCCGGGGTCATGCGCACCGTGGATTGACAAGCGACGGCTTCCGGGAGGATGCAGCATGATCAACGTAGAGGACATCGCCTGGGTGCGCTTTGCCGCACCAGACCTCGACCTCATGGAAGAGTTTCTCAACGATTTTGGACTGGTCAAGGTGCAGCGGACCGATGATCGGTTGTTTATGCGGGGGCACGGCGCCATGCCCGTCTCGCACGTCACCGAGCGTGGTGCGGCTCGACAGATCGGCTTTGCGCTCACGGCCCGCTCGCGGACCGATCTCGAGCGCGTGGCCGGGGCTTACAAGGTTCAGATCGGGCAACGGAGTGAACCGGGCGGCGGGGAGAGTGTGACTCTCGACGACCCCGACGGCAACCGCATCGAGGTGGTCCATGGCTTCACGCCGAATGTGATCGATGCGCGGGCGCCCTTCGCCTTCAATGCCAGTCGAGACCGCCCGCGCCACAACGGCACGGTTCGCGTACCGGCCGCGCCATCCTTGGTGCAACGCCTGGGGCACGTGGCCCTGTTTACCGGCAGATTCAAAGAGATGAAGGCCTTCTACATCGACGTGCTCGGCATGCGGGTCTCCGACGAGTACTACGCGGGTCCCGTCGACAATGTCATTGCCACGTTCCTGCATTGTGGGCTCGACCAACAGTTCGTCGATCACCACACCGTGGTGCTGATTGGCAACGGCCGCAGGGGATTCGAGCACTGTGCCTTCGAGGTCACCGATCTTGATGACCTGATGAGCGGCAACGCGCATCTCGTGTCGCGCAATCGTTGGACGCACAGCTGGGGCATCGGGCGCCATGTGGAAGGCAGCCAGATCTTTGACTACTGGCGCGATCCGTTCGGCAACAAGATCGAGCATTGGACGGACGGCGACCTCGTCAACGATGGTTACGTGGGCGGGCGCACCGAATTCAATCCGGACAAGTGCCTTTCGCAGTGGGGACCGGGAGTGACGCGCGATTTCCTAGACGACTGAGGCGATCTGGAGTTCAGAACTTGACGCTGTCCGCGCCCTTGAGGCCGAGCATCTGCCGGGCTTCCTGCGGCGTGGCGACGCGATATCCCAGCTCTTCGATGATACGCCGGATTTTGGACACTTGTTCCGCGTTGCTCCTCGCAAGCTGTCCACGCCCGATCGTCAAGCTGTCCTCGAGCCCCACGCGCACGTTGCCGCCGAGCATGGTGGCCTGGGTGCAGAACGGCATCTGATGCCGGCCGGCGGCAAGCACCGACCAGACGTACTGATTGCCGAACAAGCGGTCCGCGGTACGCTTCAGAAACATCAGGTTGTCAAGATCCGCGCCCATGCCGCCGAGGATGCCGAACACCATCTGCAGAAATACGGGTGGCTTGAACAAACCCCGATCGATGAGGTGGGCGAGGTTGTAGAGATGCCCGAGGTCGTAGCACTCGTGCTCAAATTTCGTGCCATGACCTTCGCCGAGCAGCCGATAGATCCGCTCGATGTCGCGGAAAGTGTTCCGGAAGATGTTGTCGTCCGACTTGAGCACAAAGGACTCTTCCCAGTCGTACTTCCATTTCGTGATTTTGGCGCCCATCGGGTAGAGCGCGAAGTTCATCGTGCCCATGTTGAGCGAACACATCTCGGGGGAGACCTGCAGCGGCGCGGCCAGCCTTTCTTCCAGCGTCATGAGCATACTGCCGCCGGTGGTAATGTTGACTATCGCGTCACAGGCCGACTTGATCTGCGGGAGGAACTGCATGAAGACCCTCGGGTCCGGCGTCGGACGGCCGTTGGCGGGGTCTCGGGCATGCAGGTGCAGGATTGCGGCGCCGGCCTGCGCCGCTGCGATCGACTGCTCGGCGATCTGTGCCGGAGTGATCGGGATCGCGTCCGACATGGTCGGCGTGTGCACCGAACCTGTGGTCGCGCAAGTGATGATGACCGAGTTGTCGGGTTTGTTCATGATGGCATACCTTGCCGTTGTCTTGCCATTCTCGAAGCAGCGTGAGCTTCTGGCGTGCGCAACGAATGACTAGATAATTTACACAATTATCGATTATATTATATCAATAATGACGGAGCCGGAGCGAACCTTTTGAATCGCATCTCGAAGGCAGTCGGCGTAGCCGCGCCACGAACTTGGCGGCCCATTGCCGACTGCGGCCGCTTGATCGGTTTCATCTGAAGGGCAGCGGGCCAACCGTGGCGTTAAGTACAGTGAACCCTGCGCTGCGCGTCGCGCAGCCGTGCGTCAGCGGGCGGCGACCGCCACGCGCTTCGGCGACTTGCCCAGCCGACCGGGACGGTTGTTTGGACGGGGCGCCACGCCGGCGGTGCCGCGGAGTGACTTGATCGAGCGTTTTTCCATCGCCTTGACGATGTTCTCGGTGGTGAGTTCGATATGCGCCCTCATGAGGCGTATGGCCAGCGGTATGTCGCGCTCGACGGCCGCCTCGGCGATTCGCTTGTGCTCCTCACTAGGATTGCGGTCACGAGGTACCAGCGCCGATTCCATCTTGCGGTAGCGTTCGCTCAAATCGTAGAGATGCTTGCGGATCTGCAGCAGCCTTGGGCTGCCGCAGGCACTAACGAGCGCAGTGTGATAGGCGTCGTGAGCTGCGATCCACTGCGGGCTCGCCGCCGAGCGGTCGTCCGTCCGCAAGGTCTTGGTGAGGCGATGCGCAGCGGCGATCACCTCGGATTCCCACTCTAGCTTGCCGGCCTCGATGGACCAGTTCAGGCACAACGTTTCGATTTCCGTCCGTACCCGGGTCAAGTCCCGCAGGTCCTCGACGGAAAGCGGCGCTACCGTGTATCCGCGGTGTGCCTCGGCGATGACCAGACCCTCGGCCATCAGCTGGGACAGGGCTTCGCGAACCGCACCGAGGCTGACGTCGAACCGGTCGCTCAAGTTCTGCGTGCGCACCTTGCTCCCCGGGGCGATTTCACCGGATAGGATGCCGGCACGCAGCGACTGATACGTTTCACCCGAGATTGTTGTGTCTTTGCCAGGTACTTTCACGCGTCCACCATTTTGGCCGTCACTGCGCCTGAGCGACGCTCATCCATGACAGGCCCATTTATCGACAGCATACCTTTTCGGAAGCCGACGGGCTATGACGATATGGGCACCGGGCCTGCATGGGCGGGGGAGGGGCAATTGACCCACCTCGACGCTGAGATTGAAGCCAAGAAAGGGCGCACGCTGGCAGCCGGTCGTTATTGCAAAACCAGATTTGTGCGTGGCTCACAGCAAGCCGATGCACCATTATCGATTATTATGCGCTACAATCGACTATTGACCCGCATGCCACCTTGAGATCAGGCTTCAGGTGCGTCGCTCCATTACTATATTCGCGTGAGGAATGCATATGATTCGATCCAGCGCGCCGGTTGCGGCGTTCACCTTGTGCGGGCTGACGGCAGGTGCGCTGGCAGCGCCGCAGATCTACACGATCGAGCCGGCACATACCTATCCTTCGTTCATGGCGGGCCACCAGGGCATCTCGCACTGGACGGGCAAGTTCAATAAAAGCAGCGGCAAAGTCTGGTTGGATCGCGAGCACTCCACCGGCAAAATTGACATTACCATCGACGTCAGCTCGATCAACTTCGGCTTTCCAATGCTCGACAAGATCATGCAGGGACCGGATTACTTCGATGTGGCGAAATACCCCACGGCCACCTACCATTCTGATTCCATCATCTTCAAAAATGGGCAGCCCGCGGCCGTCAACGGGCAGCTTACACTGCGCGGCGTCACCAAGCCCGTGACGCTCAGCCTCACGGCATTCAAGTGCCGGCAGCATCCCATGTTCAATCGCGAGGTGTGCGGGGGCGATGCTGCAGGCGAGTTTGACCGCGCACAGTTCGGGCTGACCAAGGCTGTCGAGGATGGCGATTCCATGGTCAAGCTCATCATTCAAGTCGAGGCTCTACAGGGTGACTCGTTGCCCCTCATGCCGCCGATGGGTACGCCGGCTTCACCACCGCCGGATGCCCTTCTGGGACCGCCGCCCACCTCTCATTGACGACACTGAAGCGGCCGCTGAGTTTGCGTTTGTGGCTTTCCAGCGAAGCCCGAGGATGGACGAGTACAGCACGGCGGGTTTGGTGGACGATTGAATAGCAACTTCCGAACCGCCGCTTTGATTAGCATGGTTTGTACAAATCGATTATATTGATTGGAATCGATTCAAGTCAGTGTCATCTGCAATTCGCGCTATGTGGTATTTAACAATTGAGGCCGCTCTATGCAGGGCGGTCGATGGTCTCAAACCCGGGGGACTGAATGAAACTGTGTCGATTTGTCGAAAGTAACCGCACGCGGATCGGGCGAATCGTGGACGGTGAGGTTATCGATCTCAGCGTATTCCCTGGAGTGACCGGATCCATGCGCGAGTTCATTGCTGAATTGCCTTCACGCCGCGCAGCAATTGAAGCTGCTGACGGGCCGCGATTTTCAATAGACAGAGTTCGCTTGGCGGCTCCTATCAACGACCCTCAGAAGTATTTGGCCATCGGCATGAATTACAAAGCGCATGCTGACGAGGCGGCGGCCGCCGGCTATCCTGTTCCAACCTCGCAGCTCTGGTTCAACAAACAGACGAGCTGCATCAATGGTCCCTACGACGTCGTTCGAATTCCCAATGTCTCGGAGAAAATCGATTACGAGGCCGAACTCGCCTTCGTCATCGGCAGGCGATGTCGGCGGGTGCCGGCCGAGGAAGCACGTCGATTTATAGCGGGATACATGGTCGCGAACGATGTATCCGCGCGGGACTGGCAATCGCGATCCCCGACCTTCACCTTGGGGAAGAGCTTCGACACGCACGGCCCTATCGGGCCGTGGCTCACGACCGATGATGAAATCGACGACCCGCATGCGCTGAATATGTGGCTGACGGTCAACGGAGAGGAGCGCCAGCGGACCTCGACTGCCGACATGATCTATAACATCTACGAGCAGGTCGAATATCTTTCGACAGCCATGACGCTGGAGCCGGGCGACATCATAGCGACCGGCACACCCTCGGGCGTCGGCATTGCGAGGAATCAGTTTCTCAAAGCCGGCGATGTCGTGCGCGTGGAAATCGACAAGCTAGGCGCAATTGAAAACCAGTTCCTGCCAGAGTAGGCGGCCGTTTACGAAGCCGAACTTATTGATATTGTTACATTCAATGGTGGAGCCGGGGGGAATCGAATGCCCGACGTAACCGTCGACCCTGTGGGCCGTCGCCGGCGTCAGGTACCAGCGCTGCGATCGCACGAACCGAATCTGGGTTCCGTTATCGAACCTTAGCCAGTCGTTCTGCCATGCGCGTCTGCCAACCAAGTCCCGTGGCTTTCCAGCGTGCGATCACAACCGCAGAGAAATCAGTTTTCGTGGATTCGCAGACACCGGCCCGCCGCCCTTGTTAATTTTGGCGGGCTTTTAAATCTGCTCCGTCAATTCGGGCTGCTCGTATATACAATAACCGCGTGACGCAAGGTCAACGCACCGCGAGCTTTATATAGAAGTCTAAGCCAACGAGCATTCTGAGGGCCTTGGTAAGTATTCCCGCCAGTTTCTTGGTATTGTTCGCGAAATTAATCACATGACGGTTGAAACCGTCCTGGCTGGTACTGCGAATGAGCTTGTTAGTCAATCAATGAATCCGTCCGTGCTCCAGCGCATTGCCGCCGGCGATTCGACCGCGGTACGCGAGTGCATCGATCGATTCGGTGCGCTTGTGTGGAGTTTGGCGCGACGGCTGTCACGAACGGCTGCCGATGCCGAAGATGCAACACAGGAAATTTTTCTGGATATCTGGCGTAGTGCTGCCCGCTTCGATGCATCGCAAGGCTCTGAAAAAGTCTTCGTCGCGATGATTGCCCGGCGTCGCCTAATCGACCGGCTGCGCAAGACAACGGCCGAACCAGTCATGGATTCGGTGGACGATTTGGAATCCGTGACGTGGTGCGATCCTGGCACCGCCTCGGAAGTCTCGCTCGAGGCCAGGTTATGCCCGCGGCGGGATCCGCAAGATTCCCCAAGCATGGCCCGAAGGCAGCCCAGACCACTAGACGTGGTGGTTCCCGGTATTCGAGGCTTCACAATGTTGAGTTTCGCACCGATGCGAAAGATGCACGAGCCGGATATGGGGTTGGTACCGGACGTCGAAATCAGGGCCAGTGGCGGGGTGAGGGGCAGCACGAGCGACAGCTTAGGACGGTCTTTCTAGCCCATCAACCAACCGGCGTTGGCCGCTTGAAAATTGAGGCGGGAACGTTGCTAGTCCGCCAGGCCCATGACGAATGCCAAAGCAACATTCAGTCGCGAGATATCCTTATCATTGAGATGGCCGACCTGCCTGCCAATTCGCTCACGCCGAACGGTGACCGGTTTATCTGCCATGACCTGTGACCTTACCCGCAATCCGTTCTGCTTACTCGGATCAATCGTCACCCGAAAATCTGGTGCGTCGTTGCATTCGGAGGTCATCTGGCAAATAACGACAGACGCATGTGCGGCCGGAAGCGCATCCGTCTGGACAATCACCGCGGGGCGCGGCTTGCCATAATCGCCGGCTGCCGCGACTGTCACGACGTCGCCACGCTTCATTGGGCATCAAATTCCGAAACCGACTCGGTCCACCGCATTGCCTCCGACTCGCGCGAACGATCCAGACCGGCCACTTGCTTCGAGACGCGCTTTTGGACCGCCTTCGAGCGCGCATCTGGTACGATCAATCGCAATTCCCGCAAGCCGCGCACTCGGCGCCTCTCGCGCATAGCCTTCATCCGCTCGGCAGTTTGAGCCATCGTCTTTCTCCATCTCGTAACGCGTTACAGTGTAACGCGTTACGGCCGATTGATCAAACAACGCGGCTCGAGGGATCAGTCGTTTGGCCAAAAGTCCCCACAAATACTCGTAAAATATTGATATTGTTATATATTGTTCTGGTGGAGCCGGGGGAATCGAATACCCGGCGTAACTCCCTGAAGTTAACCAATATCCGGGCCGTAACTCGGAATATACCAACGGAAGTACCAACACGGGGTTCCTCGATTTCAATTCGATTCCGGCTCGCACTAACGACTTGTGCTGCGAGGTTGCCAGCTTTGATGTATGACGCATACATCGAACGCTTGCAATACCTACATTGCGCAAGAAATCCGCCGGGTTGCCGAGCTTGTCGATCTTTTCTTGTAGAGACTTGTATTCCATTGAAGGTGCCTCGGTGTCGCCGCAGGTATCAAGCCGTCGCACTCGCGTGCGCGGCAGCCGTGAGGGAGCAGCGCGTCATCGAAGATTGCGACCGCGCGTGTCCAGCCCGCGGACGCACCCCTGATCTTGTGAGGAAAACAGGAAATATAAAAGCCATCCCCGGGGATTGATTCCAGGTTGTGCAGTTTCTCGAGATGGCAATATCCGATATCACGGCCCGCCTTGTGGCCTTCCCATATCAAGGCTTTGTTGCCTGTCTCCTTGATCTTTTGTGCCGTAAAGGAAAACGGCGCGTCCCAGCTCCACGCATCCGTGCCCGTCAATCGAACTCCCCGGGTCAACAGGTACATCGTTGCCTCATACCCCATACCGCAACCAGAGTTGACGTAGTCCTTCTCACCGTAGCGTGATCCTGCACGGGTGTTCACTACGACAATCTCCAACGGCTTTAACAAGTGCTCGATGCGTTTCAATTCTGCTTCAACGTCGGCGGCAGTACAGACATAGCCATCCGGGAAATGACGAAAATCAAGCTTAACACCCGGCTGGAAACACCATTCGAGGGGGACCTCGTCGATGGTGATCGAACGCTCGCCTTTATTCATCGTCGAGTGAAAATGATACGGAGCATCGAGATGAGTGCCGTTGTGGGTAGTCAGGTGTACCCATTCGGCGGCGGCTGCCTCACCGTCCGGAAAGTCCTCTGCCTTTACGCCAGGTAGCATCCGAAGAAACTCCGGAACCGTTTCCTTGTGTCGCTGGTATTCGATCTTGGGCGCCAGTGGCGGCGGGTCCGAAAGCACATCGTTTTCCAGGTAAATGGAGAGATCGACAAATTTTCTGTTCACCGAATTGACTCCATTAGAATCATCGCGGATGAAATCATTACAGGGGTGTCGCTTCAATCGGCAGTGAGCCCAGCGCATGTAGGGTGTTGTTTAGTCTGCGAGTCACAGGACCAGTTAGGCGGAACGATGCTACTCGCGCCAATAGTGCGTTCAGGACGACCTCTGCCTCTTGCCTGGCCACCATCTGTCCCAGACATTGATGCAGGCCGAAACCAAACCCTACGTGACCTGTATTCTTGCGGGCCGGATCGAACTGTTCGGGGCGCGTAAAGTGGCGCGGATCGCGATTTGCGGCAGCGAGGAACAACACGACCTTTGAATCTTTCGGAATGACGTACTCCCCGATGTTCGCGTCACACATTGTCGTGCGGAAGAAGGTTTGCACTGTCCCGTCCCACCGCAGACTCTCGTCGAACACAGTGCGAGCCAGCGCGGGGTTAGCTCGCACCAGCTCCCACGCCTGCGGGTGAGTCGCAAATGCTAGCAACATGTGGCCAAGTCCATTGACAGTGGTATCGATGCCCGCGGACAGGAATGAGCGCACCAAGCGCTCGGCTTCCGCCTCCGTGCATTCCCCGGAGTCCGCTGCTTCAAAGACTGCCATTCCCCAACCTCCGGCAACCAAATTGGTGCGACGGCAGGCTTGCCCAACCCACTCAATCGCAGCTTCAGCTCCGCGCTGTCCCTGTTCAAAGAGCTTGTTGCGTGGACCAAACGCGTTGAAAACGGTGAAAGCGTAGATCAGAAGATTCTCGCGCCCCTCTTCTCTCAGGCCAATCGTGTCTGGGAAAACGCGCATCGGGAATGTCTCGGCCAGATCGGCCATGCCGTCGAACTGCCGCTTGTTGAGCAGCTCCGAAACCAGGGTGTCGGCCATTCCCTGCCAAGACGCGCGCCGATCGCGCAACGCGGCGCGTGACACGATGCGATTCATGAGGCTGCGCGTCCGCTCATGGAGGGGGAGATCTGCCTCAAGCAACAGAGACGGCGGCCTGAAGGGTGGCTCTTTCGTAAAGTCACTCAGCCCTACGCCGCGGCCGGAGCAAAATGTCTCGTGGTCTGCCAAGGCGGACTTGACCTCGGCGTACCGTGCGATTCCGTACGCGCCGATGGCTGGAAGCCAGAAAACGCTTCCTGCATCGCGCATCGCGCCATGGTACGAATATGGGTCGCTTAGAACGCGTTCGTCGAACGGATTGATGTCTAAGTGCGGAACGGATTTCATGGCGGTTTCCTTGGGCCAAGCGGCTCATCGTCGATCTCCGCGAGCTGCTTGAGAATATGCCCGGGAGTCGCATCGCCAATTACCTTTTGAAGGAACGGCGTATGGTCGAACATCAAGTCCCGCAGCGGCTGCAGGAGCTTCGGGATGTGATGGAAGATCCTGCCATTGAAGTAGGCCTGCTCCGTCACTTGCGCCGTATGCGGCTTGCGACGATCTTCGTAGCGCTGCAGTGTCTGCCTGACAACAGCGGTGTCAGAGACACCGCTGTCCCTAAGTTCGCGCGCTAGGAAATAGCCATCCTCGATTGCCATGCCCGCACCGTAGGCCGCATAGGGTGAGGTCGGATGTGCGGCATCACCCACCAAAGTGATCCGGCCCTTGGACCATTGCTTCAGTGGCGGTCGATCGCGAATTTCCCATCTTTGCAGATGCTCGCGAGGAGTCTGCGCAATCATCTGGCGGAGCTTTTCCGAGAACCCTTGGCTGCGCCGCATTGAGAAATCGAGATAGTCCTCAGTCATCGGCTTATCTGGATCGCAGGCCTCCAGGACCCACCACTCGTATCCCGAGCGACCCTCATGGCGGATCGGGGTATAGCTGGCTTGCGTCGTACGGTTGTGCGCGACGACCCCTTCAGTGGGCATCGGGCCATCGATGAAGAGATAGCCGCCTACCAGGTGTAAGCGCTGATGCCGGATAGGTTCCTCGCCCCAAAGAGCGGTACGAACGAAGGAGCTGATGCCGTCGGCGCCGACAACGACATCGGCGGTGACGCTGTGACCATTGGCGAACTTGACGCGAACTTCGTTGCCTAGGTCTTCGATCTCCGTAGCCCGATGATCCAGCTTCAGCATGCCGTCCGGGAGCGCCCGCATCATGCGCTTGTAGAGCCCCCATCGCAGCAGTCCGATGAAGCCCCCGCCGTACTCTTGCTCAACCTCCGCCGTAAGACGGACGTCGGCACGCAATCGCCCATCGGCACGTTGGAATTCAGTGTGGCAAGGCGCTCCGAGATCTTCGGTATCAACGCCAATCAGGCGCAGGACTTTTTGTGGCGGAGGCCACAGGTTCAGTATGTTTCCGGCAGCCTTGATCTCCGGATAGCGCTCAAAGAGCTGGGTCTGAAGCCCCACTCGATGACAGGCCAAAGCCGTCGACATGCCACCGGGCCCGGCTCCAATCACCACCACCCGCCCGAGGGTGCGGGTCGTTGTGGTCGATCGCCACGTCTGCATCGTGCCCGCTTCGC
Source organism: uncultured Gammaproteobacteria bacterium (assembly GCA_963831765.1). Taxonomy (GTDB): domain Bacteria; phylum Pseudomonadota; class Gammaproteobacteria; order Steroidobacterales; family Steroidobacteraceae; genus Bog-1198. The sequence continues at coordinate 556,171 of CAWHRH010000003.1, read as the reverse complement.
TCAATTTATGGCCCCTTGCGCTCGCCTCGCTGGCGGCAGTGCCCAGCCTAGCTCGGTGGCGGCTATCCAGTTCCCAAAACCTAGAACCGCACGCTGAGAATCGCACCATACGTGCGTGGCGGACCGACGGCCGCATTCGGCAGGGCAGTTCCGGCCAGCGGCTGCAGGAATGCCGCGCTGATCACCGCGCGTGTTCGACAGATTGCGGACGTAGCCGGTGATCGTCCAGTGCCCGCTAGGCGGCTCCAGGCTGAGGAAGGCATCGGTCACCCAATACGACTTCTGCTCTTCGACAGGGAGGAAGTCGAGACCGGTCATCGTCTGGCTTTGATAGTGCGCATCGACCGTACCGATCAGTTTGTAACTGCCGATATGCACTGTCTGGCGCGCGTTCAGATTGATCGTCCACTCGGGCGACTGCGGAGGAGTCATGCCACTGCAATTGAGAACGGCAAGGGCTGGCGGCCCGGGCTGAATCGTGTAGGGGCAACCACTCGCGGGCGGTACGCCGAAGTACGGCGTTGCGTAGTTGTAATCGTCATAGCGCGAGTGCAGGTATTGCGCGTCAACGCCAAGCAGCGTGTTCGTTGTCGCCAGCCATTGAATGTTGGCTTCGGCACCACGAATGGTGGAGTGGCCGACATTGAGAGTCGGAAACACTAGCGTGCCATTGGCATCGTACGCGAGATGCGAGATCTGCTGGTCCTTGTAATCCCAGTCAAACACCTCGAGGTTCAGCTGCAGGCGATTGTCGAAAAAGCGATTCTTCGAACCCAGCGTATATGCGGTGATCGTCTCGGGCTGATAGACCGGATAGCTGGACGAGAGCGAGAAGCCGCCCGATTTAAAGCCGGTCTCTACGGAGGCGTAGAGAAGCGAGTCGGCGGTGACGTCGTATTCAAGAGCGCCGCGCCAGGTGACCTTGTCCCAAGTATTGCTTTGGTTAAGCGTGATCTGTGGGCGCCGGGACATTCACTTGGCCAAAACCGCCGAAGCAGAACTGGGGCCCCGCAGGAGGCGGGATAAACACGCCCGGGCAAATGGTGTTCATCGTGAGATAGTTGCCGTCGGCCTCCTTTTTCTCCCACGTATAACGGATGCCGCCCGTTGCCCGAAAGGCGTCGGTGAACGCCCAAGTAAGCCGGCCGAAGCCAGCCACGGTATTGGTCGTAGCGTCCACGTGCTCGGAGCTGTAGTTGTATTCCTGGTCGTATCCAGGATTGGAGTCGATACCCTCGTGTAGGTAGTACACCCCGAGCAGATAGCGCAGTGGCTGGTCCGTCTTTGAGGCGAAGCGGGCCTCCAAGGATGTCTGGTTGTCGGTCTCAGTCTGGTCGATGCGGAATCCCGCCTCCGGACTCATGTAATCGATACTCGGAATGTCGATAGGCCGGAATCACTGTCAGTGTGCCTGCCGCCGTCGTCCACGTGAGATCGCCGTACACACCGCTGTAATTGTTGTCCTGGAATACCGAGTTGCTATCAAGAGGGCATCCCGTGCCCGGATGATTCTGCTCGTATACACCGCAGTGCGCGGCTGCCTGACTGTCAATCGGCAGAGGTGAGAGCGTATTGCCAGCCGAAAAGACGAGGGTACTGGCGTAGACAGCACCCGCCGCCGCTGAAGTATTGCCAAGCCAAGGATTGCCGCCGACGAATTGATTCGGCCCGGTCAGCAGCGAGGCCCCGACACCGGTGCCGCCCTCGTGGGTGTAGTCCCCGCCCACGATGAGCCGAAGGTCTTGGTTGAAATCGAAGCGCACTTTGATACGGCCAGATTGGCTGTGATCGTCATCTGTGCCGTCATCCATATAGCCATCGCGACTCACGACCTGAAAGGCCCCACGCACGGAGATCCAGTCATTAACCGGAAGGTTCACATCACCGGTTGCACGAAAATCGGAGAAGTTACCCCCCTCGATTTCCCCACCGCCTGAGAGGACGTAATCAGGATCCTTCGTGAGGACGTTGATGGCACCCGCCGTCGCGTTGCGGCCGTAAAGGGTGCCCTGGGGACCATTCAAAACCTCCACCCGGTCGACGTCGTAGAAAACGCCTGAAGTCGAGGACGGGCGCGCCACGTAGACTCCGTCCACGTTAAATGCAACGGCTGCGTCCGACAGAGCGTTGCCGTTAAAGTTGCCCACGCCTCGTAGATAGAAAAGCGTGTAAGGCCCGGCTGCGGGAACAATCTGAAGGGACGGCACCAGCTTGGAGAGATCCTCCACCTGCGTGACACCGGCGAGGGCGAGTTGATCTCCGGATACTACGGATACGGGCACGGCCGCCCGCTGCAGGCTCTCCTCGCGACGTTGCGCGGTAACCACAACCTCTTGAAGCTGTGAGTCGGAGCTTGTGGACGCTGAAGGCTGAGCACCAGAAACCGGCGAGGTCTGGGCGAAGGTCGTTGAGGCCACAAATAAGCTGAAGCCCGCCGTTACGGCGAGAAGAGCGTGACGCATTTTGTCCCCCTCTGGTCACTCTAAATCGCTGGAGCTCAGCGACGATGGATTAGACCAGCGCCCTTGGCATCAGAATAATTTTTTGTTTTGATGCCTTTGCATTCACAACTCTGATAGGTTAATTGCCATGCGCTTCAAGCGGCTCGACCTCAACTTGCTAGTCGCCTTGGATGTTTTGCTGGAGACAAGAAGCGTCTCGCAGTCGGCTGCCCGTATGAACCTCAGTCAACCTGCCATGAGTTCGGCGCTAGCCAGATTGCGCGACTACTTTGCAGATGACCTGCTGGTCGCTGATGGTAAGCGCTTGTACCCGACGCCGTATGCCGAGTTACTCCTACCCAAGGTGCGGGACTGTCTGGGCCGACTTGATGCCCTGGTATCGAGCCCGAGTAATTTCGATCCCACGACCTCGCACCGGCGCTTTTCCATTATCTGTTCGGACTACATTGCGGCGTCGCTGCTCGTGCCGGTCATCGCACGCCTTGCAGAGCAAGCGCCCCACATCGTGCTCGAACTCCAATCGGTTTCGGACGATAGTGCGGCGCAACTCGATCGAGGTAAGGCCGATTTGCTTATCACGCTCGAGGAATACATCCATCCTGACCACCCAGCGGAACTGCTCTTCGAGGAGCACCAGGTGGTGGCCGGCTGGCGAGACAATCCGCTCTTCTCGCACCCGCTGTCCGAAGCGGACGTGATGGCATGCGGTCATGTCACGGTGGCAGTCGGGCGCACGGGAACGGCTTCGTTTGCAGACCGGCAACTTGCCATCATGGGCAAACCTCGCCGCATCGAGGTAATCACAGGGAGTTTTCTTGCGGTCCCCTGGATTTTGAGTGGTACGCAGCGGTTGGCATTTATGCACGAGCGTTTGGCACGCACCGTTGCAAAGACCTTCCCTATCACCTACGTGCCCGTACCGTTTGACTTTCCGTCGATGCGGGAATTTGCACAGCACCATCGGGCGCGGGACGCCGATGCTGGATTGCAGTGGCTGCGTAGACAGCTCATAGAAGTCAGTGCGCTTCCATAAGAACGCTCAATACATTTCCATCCACATAATCGAGTTTACAGATACGCTGAACGCGATAGCCTTCCCCCAGCACCCCTTGAGCGCCATCCGCGCCTATCGGTGCGCCGAGGGGGATAGGTTGAAGTCCGCAAAGATATTGGTGATCGGTGGAGGCATCGGTGGCTTGACCGCAGCTATTGCGTTGCGGCGTAAGGGATTCGATGTCGAGATCATCGAGAAAGACCCCGCCTGGAAGGTCTATGGGGTCGGGATCATCCAGCAGTCCAACGTCGTGCGCGCGATGGATGAACTTGGCCTGCTCGATCACTACCTGAGTGCCGCCTTTGGATTCGACTTTGTCGAGATCTATCTCCCGGACGGTCGCAGGGTGGCGCGTATTCCCTCCCCGAGGCTGATCGAGGGCAGACCCGCGAATCTCGGCATCTCGCGACCCGCGCTGCACAAAGTACTCGGAGACCACGCGATTGCCAGGGGTGCGCGGGTACGACTTGGGGTGACCGCTCTTGCGCTCGAGGATGATGGGCAGTCCGTGGCCGTCAACTTCAGCGACGGCAGCTCCGGGAAGTATGACTGCGTCGTCGGCGCCGACGGGGTGCACTCCGACACGCGGCGCATCGTCATGCCTTCGGAGCCTCAGCCTGAGTTCACGGGCCAATCGGTGTGGCGGTATAACTTTCAACGCCCGCCCGAGGTGGATTGCCTGCGTGCATTTGAAGGGCCCGTCGGAGTCGGCCTGGTACCGCTCTCGCAATCCATGATGTACATGTTCGTCACGACGCCTGAGCCGGGCAATCCGCGCTATCCGCAAGCTGGACTTGCGGCCGCTATGCGCTCAAAGCTGAGCGCGGCGGCGCCTGACATTGCCGCACTTGTGCCACAGATCACCGACGATGCCGCGGTTGTTTATAAGCCCGAGGAATGCATCTTCATTGATGGCGACTGGTATCGGGGCCGGATCGTGCTTATCGGTGACGCTGTTCATGCGACCACACCGCACCTCGGCCAGGGCGCCGGGATGGCCATCGAGGATGGGATCGTATTGGCGGAGGAACTCGCACGTTGCGGCTCGCCGGAAGAGGCCTTTCGCGCGTACCAGTTACGCCGCTTCGAGCGTTGCCGGTTCACGGTGCGCCTGTCACGAAGTATTTGCGACAGCCAGCTGGGCAAGAGAGAGCGAGTCGACTAGGCCAAGGCGACGATGGAGATGTTTAAGGTCATGGCACAGCCGATCTGATGAACGCTGCGCGTACACCACGAAAAAACCTGCGAACATCGGCCCGCACACGGCGAGGCGTGTCTGAGAATCCGTGCAGTCTGCCCGACGTCACGAAGCAGGGTCACGGTCACAAATTTTCCAATCAACGTGGGGACCCTCAATGAGCCGCGTCAACGAAATCCGCTACATCGGCTATGGCGTACCGGATCTCAACGCCGAGCGTGCCTTCTATCGTGATGTGTGGGGGCTTCGGGAAGTCGCGGAACAGGATGAACTCTGCTACTTCGCAACCCACGGTAGTGACGAGCAATTCGTCGTCCGGCTGCGCCAGGATCCGGTAAAGCGCGTGGATATCATGGCATTGGCGGCGGCGACACGAGCCGACGTGGATTCGCTTCATGAGGCCGTCAAGGCTTCTGGAGCCCGTATCATTTCGTCGCCCGCTGAAATTAAGCAACCGGGTGGTGGATATGGGTTTCGCTTCTTCAGTCCGGATGGCCTTCCTTTCGAAATCTCCGCCGACGTGGCACGCGGCCAAGCGCGCGCGCTGCAACGTTATGAAGGGGTGCCCGAGCGCGTCAGTCATATTGTGCTGCATTCACCGAGCCCCAAGAACGCCGCGAGCTTCTTCATCGACGTACTGGGCTTTCGCTTGAGCGACTGGATCGGTGAGATGATGGTGTTTCTGCGCTGCAATGAGTGGCACCATCGCGTCGCGATTCTGCCGGGGCCGCCATGCCTCAATCACGTGGCGTACGACATGCACAGCGTCGATGACGTAATGCGCGGTGTCGGACGACTCAAGTCCCTCGGCGTCGACGTGAGATGGGGCCCGGGGCGCCACACCGCCGGCGATAACGTATTCAGTTATTTCGTGACCCCCGCGGGGTTTGCCGTCGAATATACAGCCGGCCTGGAACGCGTCGATGAGGCGACCTGGAAGTCTCAGGTCTACAAGCCCACGGCGCAGATCATGGACCAGTGGGGACTCGGAGTGGGTGGTCCCCAGACCATGCCGCATCCGCAGCCCGATCCAGGACTCTTTAAAACACCTGTCGCGTGATCGCATGGCGCTCTTTCAATACTTTCCTAACAACTACGTTTGGAACCTTTCGGTCGCGATCGCGCTAGAAAGCGGCGGCCGAATTGGTGAAATCGAAGACATGTGCGCTCCGCTGCGCGCAGCAGCCGCGCGTGGGGAGGATGCGGGAACAGGCGAATTTCTCCGGCAATGGCTTAAGTGCGCGGAAAACCTCGTCACCCTCGCCGATGAGGATCTCGCCTTAGGGCGCGGCTACTCCGCCGCCGGAAAGCTCGACCGCGCAAGTCTGTACTTCCAAGTCGCGGAGCGGATGCAGGACCGAAGTGCAACCGCCAGAAAAGAGACCTACGCCAAGGCCGTCGGTAGCTTCCAACGATCGATCGAGGCGGGGAACCGTAACTTCAGGCGAGTGGAGATCCCCTACGAGAAGGGGGTTATCGCCGGCTACCTCACTCTCGCAGAAGGAAGGCGCGGCCCCTCGCCCACTGTGGTGTATGTCAATGGACTCGACTCCACGAAAGAAATGCTCGCCTGGTCCGGTTTACCGCTGGCTCTGGCTCGCCGCGGCATCTCGACGTTGTCGATCGATCAGCCCGGCACCGGCGAGGCTCTCCGCCTTCACAACCTGCACGCCGTCTACGACACCGAGCGCTGGGCGTCACCGGTCGTTGATTGGCTAGAAAAGCAGCCCGAAGTCGACCCCCGCCGAATTGGCATGGGTGGCATTTCGCTGGGCGGGTACTACGCACCTCGGGCCGTCGCAAACGAGCCTCGTTTCGCCTGCGGGTTTGTCTGGGGTGCCAATCACGACTGGGGACAGGTGCAGGAGGCACGCCGCCGCAATGAGGGTGAGCGCCCGGTGCCGCACTACTGGAATCATGTCTGCTGGGTATGGGGCGCACCGAACGAAGAGGCGTTCTTCAAGCTCTGTCCACACATCACGCTCGACGGTCAGATGCAGAAAATCCGCGTTCCCTTCCTCGTCACGCACGGAGAGAAGGATCGCCAGATTCCCCTGAAATATGCCCATCAGAGTTTCGAGCAACTGGTAAACAGCCCGCGCCGAGAGTTAAAGATCTTTACGGCACGTGAGGGCGGTGTCGAACACGTCGGAGCCGACAACATGAGCTTCGGACGCGACTTCATTGCCGACTGGCTCGCCGATGTCCTCGGAGGTCGTCTCTCGGGATGAGGATTCGAATGATCAGTTCACAATGGAAGAAGTCATGACAAGGCACGTTCACTTTGTGGGAAGTATCGGGCTCGACTCCACGGACGCGGTTTTCGCGGCCGTCGGTCAAACGGTAAAGCCCTTCCTCAAGCGATGTCCGGATGGAGAAGTCGCCGCCAGGCGCCTTTGGATCAGTTATCAGTGGCCGGTCCTTCGCGCCACGTCGTTTCTCGAGCCTGCAAGCGACAGCACCGTCCCTGCCATGGGGCTCGCGACGCTGCGGATAAAGCCAGACAGCCCTCCCGGTGACATACGGTTCGGAGAGTTGGGGTACTCGCGTGAAGCTCGAGTCTCCTATCAGGATTTCCTAAAGGCCAAGAAGCGCGGAGATATTGCAGAAAGTTCACGCTTCCAGGTGTGTCTCCCCACACCGGCGGCCGTGATTTCTGCCTTTGTCGTCCCGCAGGACATCCCAAAGCTCATTGCGGCCTACACGCTGAGCATGCTGCGCGAGGTCAAACAAATCTGTGATTCCATCCCGCACTCAGATCTTGCGATCCAGTGGAATGTCTGCATCGAGATGATTCAATGGGATGGGCGTTCAACGCTCGTAACGCCATTCCCCGGGATGGAGACCGCATTCCGCCATGCATTTGGTCAGCTCGCCGCTAGCGTTCCGCCAGACGTGGAGCTTGGCTTTCACCTATGTTACGGCGATATGGATGCCAAGCACTTTGTGGATCCAGTGGATCTTGCCAAGGCGGTGGAACTCGCCAATCTCATCACCTCAGTCTCGGCCCGTGCGGTCAACTGGATGCACATGCCGGTACCCGCCGATCGGCATGACCGTGCCTACTTCGCGCCCCTGGCGTCACTCAAACGCGGGACTGACGTGGACCTCTTTCTTGGCCTGGTCCATGCCTCCGATGGAGTCACCGGCACAGTTCAGCGGATGAAGGCAGCAAGCGAAGTCACACCCAACTTCGGTATCGCCACTGAGTGCGGCATTGCCCGCGCGCGCACCCCTGAGTTGGTGCGCTCGATTCTTGAAATCACGCAAAGGCTGCCGAGGCCCTCCCTGGTTAGCCGCGCACCGCTGCCTTTTTTAGTCTCCTCAGAGGCCCGCTAACATGAAACTTGCATCTTTGAACGACGGTTCCCGAGACGGGCGACTCGTTGTGGTCTCGCGAGATCTGCAGAAAGCCATTCTGGCGCCCGCGCCAGACCTCACCCTTCTCACCGCGATCGAGAGCTGGGACCGCGCCGCGCCGCGCCTGCAGCACATCTATGATGCGCTCTGTTCCAGTGATCGTGGCGCTATCGGCGCCGAGGTGCTGGAATTCAAGAAGTTGCGACTATCGGCCCCCTTGCCCAGGGGTCCGCAATGGCTCGATGCCTCTGCGTTTCACAGTCACGGCAACTTGATGGAGCGAGTATTCGGCGGGGTTTCCAGTACGGAAAAGCTGCAGACTCCACTGATGTATCAGGGCGCGTCGGATGATTTTCTCGGGCCCAACGACGACATGCCCCTACCGAGCGAAGACGACGGCATCGATTTTGAGGCGGAAGTCGCCGTGATGGTCGACAACGTGCCCCTGGGGACGCCAGCCGACGCAGCGCTGTCGCACGTAAAGTTACTGCTGCTTGTAAACGACGCCAGTCTACGCGCGTTTGCGGGGCGCGAGATCCAGACTGGCTTCGGGTTCATTCAGGCAAAGCCCTCGACAAGCTTTGCCCCTGTAGTCGTCAGCCCCGACGAGCTTGGTGAGGCCTGGCGCAACGGCCGCGTGAACCTGCCTGTGAATGTCTCCTGGAACCAGCGTTGGTTTGGGCACCCGCATGGTGGTGCTATGGGGTTTGGATTTCAGGAACTCATCGCTCACGCGGCACGCACGCGACTCCTTCGTGCCGGAACGATCATCGGCTCGGGGACGGTTTCCAACGAGGACTATCGGACCGTGGGATCAGGGTGTATCGCAGAGAAGCGCGCTATCGAGACTTTAGGCTCCGGTAAGCCAACGACGCCGTACATGAAATTTGGAGATACGGTCCGAATCGAAATTCTTTCGGAAGACGGCACGTCGGTCTTTGGGGCCATCGATCAGCGGATGGTGCAGGCTCCGGCTCCGAGGCCGAGTTAAGTCCGTACCCTTCACGTCTCGGCAGGCGCGCCGAGTTCTTTCATACCAGTTCGTACCAGCGCTTCAGAGCTACGTGCTCTAGTGGCAACGGCAGCAGCTTGATTCCGAAATCGGCCTCGTGTATGGCCTCTGCAAAATACGAAGAAAAACATGCAACATATTGATATTCCGCATATTTTTCGGATGGAGCCGGGGGAATCGAATACCCCGCGTAACTCCCTGAAGTTAAACCAATATCCGGGCCGTAACACGGGAGATACCAACGGAAGTACCCACATCCGAACGCCTCGGTATGCAAGGAAACGCAAGCTTCGATTCGACTCGTCCCGACGACCCACGGCGGTCCTTCGTGAACGTCGGCCGACCGGAAATCAAACCTTGCGAAGCAGAGATCAATCGCAATCGCCGGCGCGCATCCGGTCACTGCGGACAGCGATTTGGCGCGAAGGCATCGTCGATGATATACTTTAATTCAGATGTATATCTACGGAGCGCATGATGCAAGTCTCAAAATGGGGCAATAGCCTGGCGGTTCGACTTCCCGCGACAGTGGTCGATGCCCTTGGACTGAAAGAGGGTGATCAGATCGAAATTCAGATTGCCGCCAAACACACGTTCGCCGTAGCCAAGGCGCCGGGCACGCGCGAGCTATTGGCGCGGCTGCGTAAGTTCCGCGGAAGGTTGCCCGCGACGTTCAAGTTCGATCGTCTCGAAGCGAATGAGCGGCGCTGATCCATTTTTTGATACCAGCGTACTGCTGTACCTGCTTTCGGACGACACCGCCAAGGCAGATAGGATCGAGACTCTACTATCGGCGCGGGGCGTTGTAAGCGTTCAGGTACTGAAAGAGTTTGCCGCTGTCGCGCTGCGGAAGCTAAAGATGCCCTTGAATGAAGTTCGTGAGATTCTCGATACGATCCGGGCTGTCTGCGCAATTGAACCGATCACTGTCGCAACCCATGATCGGGGTTTGGCAGTATTCGAACGCTACAGGTTTTCGCTCTATGACTCCATGCTGGTCGCCGCTGCGTTGATTGCGGGCGCTAAGACAATCTACACAGAGGACTTACAGCACGGGCAGGTCATCGATAATCAGTTGCGAGTTACCAACCCTTTCTGAGCCCGCCGATCGATCATCGAGTCCCGACCCCGTTGGAGACGGATGCGGTAGGCAGCTTTCGGGAAGCCAAATCTTCACGAAAATACTCGGGCAACGAAAGGAAGCCACCATTTCGCCCGCAACGCCATCGCCGTCAGGTGGAATGACACGATGAGCAACGTGGCGCCGAAGGCGAATGCCGGATGCAAACGTCGATGCCACACTGTGTCAGTCACAACAAACGCCAAAACGCAGAAATCAAATGCCAGCAACTGCGCCATGGGGTTGTGAGTGAACAGAAGAGTGATCCGCGCCACTGCGGGTGCCAGAATGCTTAAAGTCGCCTGTAACATCAGTCGTTTGTGGAACGCCGGACGCGTGCGCAGGGTCGCGCATATGTGCCCATAGCCACCACTGCGAAGGCAAGGAGTGCTCCCAGAATGCCGAGTCGCCGATGCACACGAATGCGGTGTGTGGCGATGAGATACGCCTGCACAAAGAACAATAGACACCATCCCGACATAATGACGCCGTGGACGTGCAGCAGCACGGAAAGGGGCGGACTTCCGAACAGTGATTTCAAAAAATACGAGCGCGCAAATCCCGTTACCGCGATCGTTGCGCAGACCAGCGCGGCTACGATGTACGGAGATCGAGTATTGCGAAGGTCAGATCTACTTGCCACTGCATTACGGCCGAACTTTTATCTCGACACGCACCGAGGGTGGATCATTGGGTGAGTAGTAGTTTTCCACCGTCTCGATTGCATGCATTGGTTCAGGCTTCATCCAACGTACTGACCAGTGACCAGGGTGAGCCGGGCTGTCGGTGCTCTGGACGTCTCTGACGATATCCCCTGGTTGGTGGTAGCGAATGTGTGGCGACTTCCCACCTGTATCCCAGTCCAGAAAGAAGCCAGGCCAATGATGATGATGCATCGGCTCCGTTTTACCCGGGGGAGGCATGGTCACCTCCAAGACGCGGACGAGCGCGTTTTCGAATATGACTCGGTGACTGCCAGGCGCCGCCGTGACGGCGTCATATCCTTGCGGAAAATCCGTTTCATTTTGCGTAAGACCCAGCGCTTGCCGAGTACATATGGCGATTAGAAAGCTCGCAACCACGGCAATTGCCATTTTTGCGCCTAGCCTATAGGAACTTACATTGGTACTCATGGCACCAAAAGTACAGCCAAATCGAGCCGGTTTCTACATGCCTTTCGGGAACGTCGGCTTTATTGCCGTGACTTTTACGCGTGGAATCGCAACTTTTGGCCGACAAGCGACCGATTGTCTTCCGACATCGGCGCGACAAACTCGGCATCCCGCAAATCACGACCCGTTGTTGACGGTCGCGAGCGGCAGCTATCGGGTATGTCAACAAACTACTCTAGACTTCCTCGGCCCGATCCCCACGCACTGAATGCGCGGAGTAGAAACAAAACGAAGGCGACGAATCCAACAACCACTGCAGTCAAATCAATGGCCACAGCCAAATCAACGTTGGGAATAGTCAGCCCAGCGGCGGTGGCGATCGCTGCTCCGACTACTACGCATCCCAGGCCCTTGGCCAATTCCCGAATCGGCGAGCCGCCATCTTGCTGCAGGAACTTGAAGGGGTTTCCGGCATTGTCCGAACCACCCCAATTGCGCTGACTAGTGAAATAACCAAAAAAGACCACCAGAATCAAAAAGCCAGGGGCTTCGTAGTTCTTGATGTAGATGAAATAAAAGAGCGCCGCGACCCAGCACAAGACTCCGGCGACAGGAATGACCTTCACGCTACGCGTATTTAACCGCGACATTTCCCACCAATCCTTTTCATTAGGCCGCTTCTCCTTCAGGATGAGCGGTAGGCTATCGTACCGTAACCCATGAATATCCGGTTGCTGGCAAGCGCGGCGAACTCACCTTCTCAACCCCGTGCTGACAGTCGCGAGTGGCCGCAATTGCCCTGCAGACACGCGCTTCGTTTCGCTCACGAGTTTGGAAAAACGGGCGTCATTTCCGTGATAGCGCTTCGATGAGGAACTTGGTGACTCGCTCAATATAATAGCCGCCGATCACAAAAAATGGGAAACCTATAAGTCCAAAATAGAGGACTTCTGTCCAGTAAGACAGGCCCGGTAACTCAACAACAGTGGGCACACAGAGTGCAAGAGCGCCGTTCGCCAGAATTCCCCACCACTTGCCTACTTGAAAGTGGGACAGGCTTTCGGGGTCATCGGGCGCGCGCCAAAATCTGCGAACGGTGAACAGCGTAAATCCAGACCACAGGAAAGCTATTAGTACGGCGGGAATCCAGCGGATGTGCATGGATCGATAAAATACTTGCCGCCAGCGAAAGTCAAATATACGAGTAAATTCCCCCCTAACAATGTGAATGACGGCGCGTGGGAAGCGATTTCGAGGGCAAAATGTTCCCCCTCTGGCCGGTCTCTTTGCAGCCATTTGTCTCTGGTCGACCCGAAGCGGCTCTCGGCAAGAGGCAGCTAACGGGTATCAAAATCCTTCTTTGCGTCGCCAGTACCATTCTTTGCGCGACGTTACTGCACGAGGCTGGTGGGTTCATAGTGGTGCACGTGCACCTTGTGGAAGTCTCGGTTACCTGGCGCGACATCGACGGAGTCTACGCTTACTAAATTATTAGCATTCACCACGACCGTTTGAGGACATTTACCAGGGCAAGGGAATCGGTAGACAACTTTTACAACCATCAAATCCCATTTTGGAATTCCTTGATAGCCATAGAAATGATAGATCGCAGTCTTATCGATTTCCTCCGAACCTTCTTGTGGTGAGATCGCGTTGTAGTACGGCTGCTTGGGATCAAAAAAAGGCTTTATGTGGTTCCAACGTCTCTTTTTGTCGGAGTACGCTGACCCATCGTCTCGCCACATGGCGATCGCGTTGATCTCTGCCTTTTCCGAGCACAAAAGATCGGTCGCGCCGGCCTTAATACACAGTGAATCTTTGAATGAAAACTCGTGATCTGCATGCAAGGTCAGTCTGAGCAGTAGATTCATCTCGGTCGGCTCCTCGGTGTGAGCGACCGTGGGTATGACCGGGGCCCCGAGCACCCCGATTGAGTAGAACTGCGTAGCAGGCTGAAATCCAAATCCAAGATCGCCGTCTGGTACGGACAAGCGGGCCTCCGGCGACTCATCCGGCAGCGCGTACCCATCTTTGAGCTCCAGCGTTGAGCACGCAACACTAAGGATCATTGTGCTGGCTACCACCAAAGTTCGGACACTGTGCTTTTGCATTGACATGAGGAAATAGCCGGGCGCCCGCCGTTCTTCTAGATCCCGACGAGCCCGATGCTCTATGCAGCCGGTATCGCAGTGCGCGCGATAGCGCCCTTGCCATAGCGCATCTTGTCGCAAGATATTACAGCACGCGACGACAGTCCGCTTTGTTGCGTCGATTTGGTGATCACCTATGACTGGAAGTGGCCGCTTGTGATTTTGAGCGACTCCTATAGAGCGAGCAGAGCCGTCATTTGAAACCCGCTCCGGAGGATGACATTGGGGGCATTTCTGGCGGCTCAAGGCGGTCTGCTCGGTCCGTCGCACAAGCGCTGCCGATGGTGTTTATTCACCGTCTCGAGCGATAAACCGAGTTCCCCTTATTCAATTCGATTCCGGCTCGCACTAACGACTTGCGCTCGGCTTCCCTAGTCAATCAGTCAAGCTGGCGTGCCGCGCGTTCATAAACCGCGTTTACGCGATAAGGAGGTCTCGTTTGCCGACACCCAGCACAGCTGATAAAGTATTACCGTAGCAAGTAATACTGTTGGAGGCGCGATGCGGGTTACTAGCAAAGGTCAGGTCACTATTCCCATCGACATCCGCGACAAGCTCGGAATTCAACCGAACACCGAGGTTCGATTTGTGGTTCGAAAGGGGGCCGTGCTCCTGGAGAAGGCGCCCGGCCGCGGATCAATGAAGCGCCCAAATCGGGGTGAAGCAATCGTGGCTCGGCTTCGCCGGACCGCTCGGGGAACCATCCGAAGTACGATGACCACAGATGAATTGATGGCGCTCACGCGAGCCGAGTAATTGCTGGACTGACCACTTCGGATGGAGGGTAATCCGTGGCCGAGGTGATCGTCGATACCAATATCCTGTTGGACATCTATACGCAGGATGAGGTCTGGGAGGAGCGCTCCGCGGCGGCAATCGCCTCTGCGGCGGACACCGACGTGCTCGTCATCAATCCCATCATCTACGCCGAACTCTCTGTCGGCATTGAAAAGATCGAGGAGCTCGAAGAGTTTCTTGGAGCGGACTTTCGGCGCGATTCGCTCCCTTGGGAAGCCGCCTTTATCGCCGGCAAGGTTTTTCTCGCGTATCGCCGCCGTGGCGGGTCGAAGACGGCGCCATTACCAGACTTCTACATTGGCGCTCACGCCGCGGTGCAGCGCATGAGAATCCTCACCCGGGACTCCAAACGCTATACGTCATACTTCCCCACGGTAGAAATCATTGAACCGTAGAACAGGCCGGCGCAGGAGGGCGAAGATTGAAGGACGCTGAACGGGGCGCGGCCGAAGGCCATTTTTAGAAAAAATCACATTATCCCGGTGAGCAAACGAGCGCTCGACGGCTTCGCTGCCGCGACAAGCGATCCATCCAATCGCCTAATTCTCGCTAGGAAGCCCTAAACCCGGGATGGGGAGAAACCATATGACGCGTCGCAGCTGCCTCTTATTTTGTTTGATGATCACCCTCGGCGCGTGTCAGCGCTCCGCCGTCCAAGAGCAAACCCAGTTCAGTGAATATGATTGGGCAGTCTATGGCGGTAATGCGGAGGCACAGCGCTACTCCCCATTGACGCAGGTCGACCGGAACAATGTGTCTAGGCTCAAGGTCGCCTGGCGATTCGACTCCACCGAAGAGGGCGATCCCGAGACCAACCCACTCATCGTAAACGGGGTGCTTTACGCCTATACGCCGACCCTAAAGGTGGTGGCCCTGGATGGGGCGACTGGCAAGCAGCTATGGCGATTTGATCCCGGCATACAGGCCGGTCAGCCCAGTCGCGGATTGACAATTTGGTCGGACGGCCATCAGAGGCTTCTTTTCGCCGGCATCATGAACTACCTGTATGCGCTCGATCCGGCATCCGGCCAGCCGATTCGCGACTTCGGTGACAATGGACGGATAGATTTGCGCAAAGGTTTGCTAGGTGATGATTCGAAACATTTCGTCGCGCTCACATCGCCGGGAGTCGTTTACAAAGACTTAATCATTGTCGGCTTTCGCACGATGGAGACCCATCCCGCACCGCCCGGAGACATCCGCGCGTTTGACGTTCGGACAGGCGCGCTGCGCTGGACGTTTCACACGATTCCGCGGCCCGGAGAAGCGGGCGTCAAGACTTGGCCAACCGATGCTTGGAAAAATGCCGGATCAGCCAACAACTGGGCAGGGATGGCGCTTGACGAGAAGCGCGGCATTATCTTTGTGCCCACTGGTTCGGCAGTCAGTGATTTTTACGGTGCCGATCGCATTGGCGATGACCTCTACGCGGATACATTGCTTGCACTAGATGCCGCCACGGGCAGAAAACTCTGGCACTTTCAAGATGTACATCACGACATTCTCGATCGTGACTTCCCGACAGCGCCTTCCTTGCTATCTGTCATGCATGAAGGGAAGAAAGTGGACGTTCTCGCGCAACCCACTAAGCAGGGATTATTGTTTGTATTCAACCGCGTGACGGGGCAGCCCGTGTTCCCAATCGAGGAAAGGCCGACACCGTCGAGTGAGGTACCAGGCGAAGTGGCATCAAAAACGCAGCCGTTTCCATTGTTGCCAGAGCCGTTTGCTCGACAGCAATTGTCGCAATCGCTCTTGACCACGCGCACACCTGCGGCCAATGCCTGGGCGGTGGAGCAATTCCAAGGATTTCGAAGCGACGGGCCTTTTACGCCGGCTGGCGTTTCGCGAGCCTCCGTTGTGTTTCCTGGTTTTGATGGGGGCGCGGAATGGGGCGGTGCCGCTGTGGACCCGCGCCACGGAGTCATCTATATCAATGCGAACGATCTAGCCTGGACAGCGCAGCTCACTGGTAAGGTGGTCGAGGGTGGGCTCGCTGTGCAGCTTTATCAGGGCATCTGCGCCTCGTGCCATGGGCCGGACCGCAAGGGTTCACCCCCTGCATTTCCATCACTGATCGATCTTGAGCAGCGCATGGACAGTTCGCAGGTGGAACAAATTCTAACGAATGGCAAAGGTCGCATGCCGGCCTTCGGCTCCCTCCCCAAACCGATCCTCCTCGCATTGGTCGAATATGTGCGCACCGGCAAAGAAGCGGCATCGGCCGAGAAGCCGGGCGATACGAAGCGCAAGGAGATGAGCTTTCCGCTCGGGATTCAGGACCCCGGTGCTGCCTATCACTTCACCGGCTACAAGAAGTTTCTAGACCCAGATGGATATCCCGCAGTTTCTCCACCGTGGGGCACACTTAACGCGATCGATCTCAACACGGGCAAATACCTTTGGAAAATTCCGCTCGGAGAATATCCAGATCTCGCTGCGAAGGGACTGGCCAACACCGGCACCGAAAATTATGGAGGCCCGATAGTGACCGCCAGCGGACTGCTTTTCATCGGAGCGACGATTTTCGACAAAAAATTTCGCGCTTTTGACGCCAGCACCGGGAAATTGCTCTGGGAAGCCCAGCTTCCCTACGCCGGCACCGCGACTCCTGCCACCTATATGGTCGACGGCAAACAATATGTCGTCATCGAGACGAATAACATGCGCGACCGAAAATCAGCGCAAGGTTTCTCGTACATTGCATTTGCTCTTCCTTAGGCGACACGGTTCAGGCGCTGCAGAAGAAAGCAGATAAGGAGAAGGGGGACGCCGCAGCAGGGCAACTCGGCGACGGTGCGCCCTCAGTTGCTCTGCTGCGACGCCGGAACCGCTGTGAACCGGTAGCGAGTGGACCAGGCCTCAAGGGCTGGGGGTCACAATTGCTGCGGAGTTTGGGACCAGCGTGTGAACAGGGACTGCAGACAATATTCTGTGGTGCACTCACTCCACACCAACGACAAAGACCACGCGATGTCTATAACGACGTCTGCTTCCTGACCGGTAGGGCGAGGGCGACAAGAAGCGCGTCGTCGAGTTCCCGCAACTTGTCAAACGTCAATTCACCGACGTGGTCGGTCAGTCTGGATTTCTCAAGGCTCATCAGTCCATCGCATTGGATCGCACTTTCGTGCTTGAGGCCTTCGGCCGTGCCTACGGAAACCTGGGTTGGCAGGCCATGCCACTGAGTGAAGACCGGAGCGCAGACTACCGTCGAGAAAGTCGAGTCGATCAGTGCCTGGCGGCTGACGACGACAAACACGCGGGCGGGTTTGGGGTCACCGGGAGGTCTGCGCACCCGGTACAACTCGCCTCGTTTCATTCATCCGCCAGTTTGGCCTGAAAGGAAAGCGCATCGGTCATCTCAGCATTAAGCTGCGCCGAGTGGCGATTGATTGACGCTGTTTCTCGGGCGTCCTTCCGAGCCTGAGCGCGCCGGTCGACGAATTCGCGCAGAATTTGCTCGATGTACGCAGAGCGGGAAACCTTCGTGCCGGCCAGCTTGTCGATACTGGCAACAAGGTCCTCGGATAGGGTCAATGAGGTCTTTGCCTTCATCCTACCTTTATACTACCAGCGTAGGATATTGGCAACATACACTGGTTTGACAGGTGTGTCGGGTTCACCGAGTTCGACCCGCCTCAACTACGTCTTTGACGTATATACGTCTTAGACGTATTTAGCTGGAGTGAGGAGGAACGCGGTGAATTTGTGGCGTGGCTGGCACTGAATCCCGAGGCTGGTGACGTCATTAAGGGTTAGGGTGGGTGTCTAAAGGTCCGTTGGTCGCGCCCCGGCAGCGGTAAGCGTGGCGGTGTGCGGGTGATTCACTGCAACCGTCTTAAAGATGGCGTGATCTATCTGCTCATCATGTACGCCAAGGATGTGAAGGATTCGGAGACGCCGCTAAATCGCTGATGATCCCCACCAATGTCGGGCCCAGGCCGATTCCGACGAGTCCCAAAACAATGTGCACCGCAAATGATGATGACGCCCGCATGTTGGCGCCGACCATGTTTTGCGCGATCGTAAGGGTGTGGGTGTAGAAAACGAAAAGAGCGATTTGCGCCGGTAGCACCCAAAACATAAGTCGCCCCACCGAATCCTGCAACAACCCTATCTCCAATAGGGGTGAGGCAAGTGCAAGGCCTATCGCTGGTACCCAAACATACCAGCGGTTGTCGCGGCATCCATCCGCGATAGAGGCGGGTGAAAGGCTCGCAGTGCAGAGACGGAGTCGAGGTAGGGGGCTTCATACGCACTCGATCGGCCTGTGCGACATCTTTTTCACCCGTCAACGCGAAAGCTAAACAATTGAGCCGTGGCGCTTATGAACTGGGAGCGTCGCTCGGCGTCCAGCGTTTTCCTGTCACCGGATGTTCGTAATGAAACGCCATGACATCCGTGTCGGGCCACAGCACTGGCTTCGGGAGCATCAGATCATCCGGGCCAATCGGATCTTGTGGGAAGGTTTGCGCAAAGAACGGCACAAAATTCGCCGGGGCGTGCGCCCAGCCATTTTCAAACGATCCGTGGTAAATCGCTCGATAGTTCAGGACTTGGATCTTCCAGACAGCATTCTCCCGGACGAATTCATTCTCATAGAGACCACCTTCCCACCATTGAGAGGGCATCCCGGGACGCATATTCTCCTTACTTTCGTGGCTCCCGGCCTGCATAAAGCAGCGAAAACGGCCGTTTGCTGATTGACGGGTCTCGGCGACATCGACAATGTCTTGCAGGAGTAAGTGGTCGAGCAGAAAGCCGTACACAGGTCCGTTAATGCCGCCGGTGAAGTGTTTTCTGAAACGGTCACAGTAAAGGCGGCGCAATCCGGCTCGCGCTCTGAAGATCCCTCCCATGAAGCGCACCTCACCCGTTTCGCTGAATAGATCGACTACCTCGTCATAAAGACATTTGTCGAGGTAATACCCGTAAGCATGTTGCAGCTTGCGAATGGCGTGCACGTCTTGAAGTGCACCCACCTCCTTGGCAAGGTCTGCCACCTGTTTTGCCAACTGGGTGAATTCCTCTGATGTAGCCATGCAAACGATCCCCTAATTTTGCGAGAATTGATCTGACGAGCGTGTGTCAGGGTCTTGCCGCGCGTTTGGCTCTTTTCTTGTCGGCATTGATGCTGCGAACGACCTGCAACTGTTTAAATATCTGCGGCTTAAACTGCTGGTTCTCGAACCCCATCACCATGGCCTGCAGCCCCATCTCGAAACTGAGATCGAAATCGATGATATGTGTCAAAAACTCACCCATAGCCTCACTTTGCTGATAACCCACCCAGCCGACGGTATACGCGGTCACGGCAGCTTGGTAACTCAACGCGTGGTCTCTACTAAGGCCGTCTGCGGTCAGTGGTCCAGCGAGTCTGTCTGCTGAATCCCTGGGCTTCCCCAGCGGTTGAGCCGCCAAGCAGAGGCGGGCCGAGTCTTGATGCTGCAACATGGCCGCTCGCAGGCCCCGAGCGAAGTGTATGAGCATGTCACTCCAGCCGTGGCCCTCCGTTTTCGAGCGCGCGGCGGCGTCCATATAGGTAATTGCCATGCGAGTAATCAGTTCGGCGCGATTCTTTACATGCCAAAACAGCGCCGGGGATTGCACTTCCAACCGGTCGGCAACGGCGCGAAGGCTCAGTCCGTCAAAGCCGCTCGCATCCAATACGGCGAAAGCCGCGTCAAGAATGACTGGAAGGTCCAGTTTGGAGCCTTCGCGAAGAGGCTTGTTGCCCTTGCGCATGAGAGATTGACCTAACCTTGACTATTTAATCACATTAAATGAAACTTTCATTTAAGGCAATTAAATTCTCGGGTAAGTCCTAATGAATTACGCAAAAAATCTTTGGTACGTGGCGGCGTGGAATTACGATTTGAAGACCACTACCCCGCTGGCCGTTCGAATATTGGGTGAGCCCATTGTCATCTGGCGAAGCGGGTCGGGTGCGCTCACCGCACTCGAAGACCGTTGCGTGCATCGCCTCGCACCTCTCTCACTGGGTCGTTGTGAAGGCGAAAGATTACGCTGCATGTATCACGGCTTACTCTACGAGAGATCCGGTGTAGTCGTAGAAATCCCAGGGCAAGATGTTATTCCTCCCCAAGCACGAGTACGTGCTTATCCGGTGATCGAGAAACACAGTTGGATCTGGATATGGATGGGCGATCCGCAAGCGCATGACGCAACGCTGATTCCGCCGGCTGTGGGTCTTGATCACCCGGATTACATTCTCGGGTCTGGGCAGCTCGATTACGCCGCGGAAGCCCGTCTAATCAATGACAATCTGCTTGATTTCAGTCATCTAAGTTACATCCATGCCGACAGTTTCGGGGCTACCGAACAATGGGCTCGAGAGCGACCCAAAATCACGCCTATAGCGCACGGCGTTCGTATTGAGCGCTGGATTACTGGCCACGTCGGTTCTGCGATGCGATCGGCGAAGGCTCCGGTTGATCGCTATTCCCGTTATGAATTCTTGCTGCCCGGGATTTTACTCATGACGGGCGGCGGCTTTCCCCTCGGCACGGCTTCGCGGCTTGATGGAGAGGCACCCGATCTCAAGCAGGCATTGGATGGGGTGACATTTACGAGCCAGGCCGTCACCCCGACGTCTGAGAAAACGTCGCGCTATTTTTTCTCTTGGGGACCGCATTGGCAACATGGCAACGAAGCCTTGCGGGACACGCTAATGGGTATTGCGGGAAAGGCCTTTGCCGAGGACCGAACAATCATAGAAGCGCAACAGCGGGTGATCGACCTGACGCCAAACCCGCGCATCATGCCGACTAGCTCGGACCGCGCGATCACTCTGTTCAACCAACTTGTCGCCAAGCAAATTCGGAAAGAAGCCGAATCCGCGTCCTCCCCCTTGAAGCCTGGCGTCACGGTCTGATCTCCGCCCTCGTCAAAGGCCGCCATAGTTCCTAAGAAAATCACGCGCTCGACCAGGGCGCGCGGCGCGGCCAAGTTCGAGTTGCTTTTGGCAGCAAAACGACACTGGCGAACCCCGGCCAGCCGCGCCGCAACACCCAGCCCACCGTGAAGTCGCCCTTCGGCCGCTCGCACAGCCATGTCAGCACTCGATGGACGGACATCGTTTTATGCCTTTCTGAACAACACCTCAGCTTTGCGCCAACCTAACCGAAACCGCCAGACGCCCTCACGCCGGCCATGACTTTAGCGCTAGTTTCACCGTGCGGTGAAGATCACTCCGGCTTGCCCCGGACTGCGCTTCCACCGCCATGCCCCACGCGACAGTCACGATATACCGTGCCAGAGCGTCGGGGTCGGCATCGGCAGGGAGCGCGCCACTGGACTGGAAATGCTTAAAGCGCTTCCGCAGCTCGATCCGGCTCGCCTTCCTTAGTTCGGCCAGTTCATGCCGGACAGAGTCCTCCGTTTCGCCGGAACAGGGCAAGCTGCAGTTCAGCACGAGACATCCGGGCGGATGTAGCTTCGACGTATAGGAGTCCGCCAAGCCGTAAAGCACCCGCTCCGCGACGGCTAAAGGCGTCGTTTGGTAGAGGGCCTCCGCAAAGAAACCGACCTGCTGCCCACGTTGGTAGCGCTCAACCACCTGTTTGAAGAGCGCCTCTTTGCTCTTAAAGGCGAAATAGAAACTCGGCGGCGTGATCCCGATCGCTCCCGTTAAATCGGAAAGCGATGTCCCCTCGTAGCCCTTGCGCCAAAACAACTCACCCGCCGTATCTAGCGCCTTCTCGATATCAAATTCGCGTGGCCGTCCCATCGATTTCGTCTAACTCCGCCGTTGTATAGCAAGCAGTACTTAACCTTAACGTTTCATCTTACAAATGCCAGCACTTTCGCTCAGTTGGAGCGAAGCTGGCGAACAAAATCGGGAACCGCCGCGTATTCATCTCAGAACGGCTCCGTCCACGGGCGGAGATCGACCTCGAACGACCAAGCGCTTCGTGGTTGTGACAGCACGTCAATGTACGTTTGAGCAATTGCATCCGGGTCCAGTGTGCCGTCCGGGTGGTCGGGACGATCCGGGCGGCTCGCGGAACGCACACCTCCATCGATGTTGAAATGGGCCACGTGAATGCCTTTCGGCCCCAGCTCCCTTGCCGTGCTTTGGGCAAGGCCTCGTAACGCGAACTTACCCATGGCAAAGGGGGCCGACTTAGCAAACCCCTTCACGCCGGCCGTAGCGCCCGTGAATACAATCGCACCGTGTCCCCGCGGCTCCATCCGCTTTGCCGCCTGCTGCGCAACGAGAAAGGCACCGAAAGCATTTATAGCGACGCACCTCTCCACGGCCGCAGGGTCCAGATCAGCTAGCCTTCCGGCCACGCGAGAGCCGGCGTTGTAGATGACGACGTCGGGCTCGGCGAGTAGGCGCTCGGTGTCGAGGAAAAGCTTCGCGACGGCCGAGGGGTCGGTGGCATCCACGGCGAAAGTTTTTGCGCCTGTCTCATCGGCCAGTGCCTTGAGCTTCTCGACATCGCGAGCAGCCAGGCCAACTCCCACACCAAGCGATGAAAGACGACGCGCGAGTGAGGCACTGATGCCTGGTCCGGCGCCGACGATGAGGGCGGTCTTATACGGAAATTTTGCCATCACTATATTCCTCCATTGTTTGCATCTCTCGTTATTGCAATCCACGTCAGCGTTAGGCGCGTTCAGCGAGCGATTGTATAGCGTCTAGTATAAAACGCTTGACGCCGTCCGTCCAATAATATAGCTTGCACTATATTATCACTGCCTAGATAACACGCCTATCTCGGTGCGACCGGGGGTGCCTCGATTCGCCGCCTGAGCAAACGTCGTGTCCCTGCTTAACTTTCAAAGGAGATAGCGAAATGAAGATGCGACGAATCGTGAGCGTCGAGGGCAAGGCCGGTGTCGTCATGCAAGTGAGCGATATTCTCGATACCGAAACTGCCGATGTTGTCACGAATATTTGGGGGTTCGACAAAATTCCCCAGCTGCCGCTTAGGCCTGAGCAAGTGCTCGGTGAATACAAGCGGCTTGGGATCTTCGGGCCAAAGGACTCACTTCGCGTCGATCTCCAAGTCGTTCCCCCCGAGAAGGCGGGCGCTCTGGATCTCGGAAGCTTGATGGCCAAGATCGATTTCGGCACCGGCGGAGGTATGACCCAAGGCGAGCACGGCGGTGGGATGCATCGGACCGACACCATCGATTTCCTGGTGGTGCTCAAAGGCGAAGTGGATATCGCCTATCCGGGAAAAGACGGCCAAGTGCAAACAACCACGGTCAAGGAGGGCGACTTCATCGTGCAGAACGGCGCCTTTCACGAATTCCGCAACCGCTCGGA
This sequence comes from uncultured Gammaproteobacteria bacterium, assembly GCA_963831765.1. Lineage (GTDB taxonomy): Bacteria > Pseudomonadota > Gammaproteobacteria > Steroidobacterales > Steroidobacteraceae > Bog-1198. Next base: position 532,601 of record CAWHRH010000003.1, on the reverse strand, counting down.
CGACCCTTGCGTGATCCTCATCTTCGTCTTCGGCGCCGAGAGGAAGGCGACCTGACGGGAAAAGTCTAAATGCTCCGCATGCGGATCAAGCACGAAACACCAAAAACCAGGACGAGGAATCGCAATGGAACAGATTAAAACGAGGACATCGGCAATGAACTTTCCGACAACCTACGCGGCGAAGGTGGCAGTGCCGCTCCCAGACGATGACGTCGTCAGGCCGGTTATCGAGGCCTACTACGGCGGCGCCTATCAGCCCGACACGACGCTGAACGTCGTCAAAATGTTCGCCGGTACGGGCGCTCACTTCTCGCCCGTGATAGATGTGGTCAACGCGATCTTTGGCCCTGACGGCATCAACCCGAAGCACCGGCAGACGTGCATGATGCGCGTCGCCAAGGCTCTTAATGCACCCTACGAATGGCAGATCCACTCGGCGATCGGCCGCAACGTAGGGCTGAGCGACGACGACATCGCCGCCTTCGCCTCCGATGGGCCGGTCACCGGCATCGAGCCGGACTACATTTTGCTTTGCCGGGCCGCCGACGAGCTCGCCGGCGCCAAGACGCTGAGCGACAAGACGCTCAGCGAACTCCTGACCACATTTGGCGAGGTCTCGACACGCAAGTACATCCTGTCGATCTCCTTCTTCATTTTCATGGGCCTGTGGCTCAATGGCTGCCGTGTCCCGCTGGAGACCACCGACAAGGTCGGCGGGACGACAACAACCAACCCGGCCGGGTCAGCTGTGAAGCAACGTGGCCCTGGCGAGGTGTAGTCCTGAATGAAACGGCATACCGACCCGGCCCCAGTGTCGGGGAAACGCCCCCATGGGCTGTGCATCCAGCGAAGAAGAAATCACCATGTCTCTATTGAATAACAAAACCGCTGTCGTCACGGGGGGCAGCAGCGGCATCGGCCTCGCGACCGCCAGGAGGTTCGTTGAAGAGGGCGCCTATGTGTTCATCGTCGGTCGCCGCCAAGCCGAGCTCGACAAGGCCGTCGCGGAGATCGGCGAGAACGTCACTGCCGTAAAAGCAGACATCTCAAAGCTCGAGGACCTCGACCGTCTCTACGAGACCGTGGCGAAGAAGGGGAAAATCGATGTGATTTTTGCGTGCGCGGCCTTCGTCGAAAAGACGATGACCGCCGCCGCGACGCCCGAGCATTTCGACAAGACCTTCAACACCAACGCCCGCGGTACTTATTTCACCATCCAAAAGGCGCTGCACCACTTGAATGATGGCGCTTCCATCATCCTCGTGGCATCCGCCGGGAAGAACAAAGGCCTTCCGGGCCGCAGCACCTACAGCGCCACCAAGGCGGCGCTTCGCTCGTTCGCCCGGACGTGGACCAGCGAACTCAAGGATCGGAAGATCAGGACCAACGTGCTGAGCCCGGGCCCGGTCGACACGGTGATGTTCGACGGGCAGTTCCCGTCCAAGGAGGGCGCCGCCGAAGCGCGTAAGCAGATCACCTCGCAAATCCCGCTCAATCGCCTCGGCCGACCGGAAGAGATCGCCGCCGCGGCGCTGTTTCTTGCCTCGGCTGAAAGCAGTTTCGTCGCCGGCATCGACCTCGCGGTCGATGGCGGGCTAACCGCCGTTTGAGGAAGAGACAGGAGCAACAAAGATGCAGATCAAGCGAGTGATTACGGCCGAAGGCAAGGATGGCGTCGCCATTCAGACAGACACGGAAGGGCGTCCCGCCGCGGGGACGCGGCGCGATGAGCACTGAACATTGGAACAAGAGCGGAACCTGAACGAGGTTTACGCTACCTGCACGGCTGAGCAAACAGTGGCGCGAGCATTAGCCGGCGCGCCGCTGACATTACGACAACCTGACGTCAAAGGAACACGGAAATGGACTCGACCCAGATATTTTGGATGCAGCTTCTTACGAGCGTTGTCGTCTTCGGCATCGTCGCGGTGTGGTACGTTTGGCCGTACCTAACCAAACTTTCTCGTAATTCCGCTCTAATTGCGCTGCTCTTCGTGCATGTACCGCGCTATGTGGGAATGACTCTATTAGTTGCGGGTATGGTCGATCCGAAACTGCCCGGGGAGTTCCTTTCCAGTGCTGCTTACGGTGATCTCTTAGAAGCGGCGCTGGCGTTCGCTTCCATCTTTGCTTTGCGGGGCAACTGGCGCATCGCCGTTCCTCTGGTGTGGGTGACCAACACGTGGGGATTCTTGGACCTGCTAAACGGAGTACGCGGCGTCGTGCAGTTGAACGTGCCGAGCTACAACCTAGCGACCTTTTGGTATGTCTATACATTTTACGCTCCGCTGGTAATCGTTTCCCACTTGATGATCTTTTGGATCTTGATCAAGTCTAAGTCTTGGGGGAAATGAGGTTTCGGACTCGTTGGCGAGCTTCATCGGCCCCTGCAATTGTAACCGCGAACTAAAGCCGTGGTCTGTTGAGCGCTGTTGTTTGGTTTTAGCGAAACGCCATCTCCCACAGGTCACCGGCTGCTCAGTGGTGCCAACATGCTTTGACAGCGCATCGTTAATGAGGGTCTGCTAGCCCTTCCAGTGCGTTCCGATTCGGCTTTGAATTTCACCAAGATCACATCATCCAGATAGATCGTGATGCTAGTCTTACCTGCCGTCGATAACACTGCCCCGCGCTTGCCGCGGGAAAAATCATATTCTGCACTCCTGCATCTAGGGTAAGAATGTCATGGCGCCGCTTCCTTGAATGCTCTGAGCACGGCATTGATGCGAGTCTGATACCCACTTCCACGCGACTTAAACCACTCGAGTACATCCGCGTCGATCCGCAGCGACACAGACGCTTTAGGAGGAACGGGAGCCGGGAATCGAATACCCGGCGTAAACCGCTGAAATTAAAGCAATATCTGTGCCGTAACACGAAGATACCAACGGAAGTACCCACACGGGATTCCCGCATTCAATTCGATTCCGGCTCGCACCAACGACTTGCGCAGCCCTCAGCTTCTTGCCTGGTTTTCTCCGCATTGATCAAATCTTGCGCCAGGTCGCGCCGACTTTGTAATATCGCCCGCAATATCATATAATTGACCATGCGCTTGGTGCTTGACACGGACGTGTTGGTGGCGGCGTTCCGCAGCGAGCGTGGGGCTTCACGTCAACTGCTAATTGCGGCGCTCGATGAGCGCTTTGTTCTGCTGGCCTCCACCGCTTTGTGGCTGGAGTACGAAGCGGTAATGACGCGGCCGTTGCAGCTGACAGCCATGCGGCTAAGCGCTGTCGAGGTTCGGGATGTCTTGGCGGCACTTGCTGCAGTCGCAGAACCCGTGCCCATTCATTTTCTTTGGCGACCTGTGTTGGTGACGCAGACGACGAACACGTTTTGGACTTGGCGATGAACGGCCGAGCCGATATGTTAGTGACCTTTAATCAAGATGATTTCGTGGAAGCGTCTAAGACTTTTCAAATTGAGGTCGTTACGCCGGCGGCGGCGTTACGAGGATTGAGGTAATGAATATGCGGGCAAGTAACTTTGCTTTGAGGCTGCAACCCTCGTTGCTGGAGGAGTTGAGGTCTATGTCGGATATGGAAGGGGTCGCGGTGAATCAATTGATCAATGTCGCAATTGCCGAGAAGCTAGCGCAGATGCGGACCGCCAAATGGTTCGCCGATCGCATCGCAGCTGCCGATCCGAAGGCCGGAGCGCAGTTGATTCGAGACCTACGTCGCGGTGGCGGCGAGAAGCCGAGGAAAGGCGACGTGAATGCGCGAATGCCAAAGAAACGCCAGCGAAAAGTCACGGTAGGCTGACACTGCCGCACTTGACTGGTTGGCAGCCCAAGCTGGCGCTGTAGGATGGCATGCGGGATTCCAGGCCGGTCTAGGGTCTGACTTGCAGGCCATCCGATAGTGGCCACCATTGCGGTTACGCGGTGTTCTTAGTCATCGAGCCTCTGGCCCAGAAATTCTTTGGCTTTGGCCACTTCGGTGTCCCACTTACCGAGTTGCTCGGAATCCAGAAACTTAGCAACGCGCTCGTGAATCTCCCCACGATGCTCTTTTACTTTGGCAACGGGCGTTCTGGTCAAATCAAAACGATCTTTCCCGACGCAATGTCATACATTGAGCCCACGATTTTAATTCCACCTTTCCCTTCCAAGGCAGCGAGCACCGGGCTTCGCTGCCGAATGAGCGCGACCGACAGCTGGACGTGGGTGCGTGCGACGGCGTCGACGAACGCTGCGTTCTTGGATGTCCGCGAGCCGTCAAACACGGTCGTATCAATCGCTGACTTAAAACGAGCCAGCAGGAGCGTGAGATTTCCCAAGACGACATTGTCGATCGCGCCCTTAATCGCACCACAAGCCGTATGACCCATCACCACCACCGCTTTCGCGCCCGCCGCTGCGCACGCGAATTCCATTGACCCCAAAATATCATCGTTCACCGCATTTCCCGCGACCCTTGCATTGAAGGTATCGCCGAGGCCGAGGTCGCAAATGATCTCAACCGGCGCTCGCGAATCGACGCACGACAACACCACTGCGGCCGGATACTGGCCCGAGGAACTCGTGCGCATCTCGGCCAAATAATCGCGCTCCTTGCGTGCACCGCTGAGAAATCGCGCATTACCGTCAAGCATTGCTTTGATGACTTGATCGGGCGTCATGGCATTCCGTTGCGCTTCGCTGAGCGAGGCAGCGTCTGCACGGTGCGTCATAGCACTGGCGCCTAGCGCGGCGATGGCAACCCCCACTGATCCTTGCAGAAAGTGGCGTCGATGTTCATCGCAGCAAACAGATTCCGTATTCATGCTTGACTCCCAAGTCATCCCGTCAAGCGATCATGGCACCGACTGCGTTCGAACTCTAAAAACAATATCGGAGCCGTAGCCGCGACTATACCAACGGAAGTACCCACATCCTCAAACGACATCAGTGGATGACCTGTTTCGGGGTCGACCACCCTTACGGCCGTTGGCTCGCGAGCTTTTGCGCTTTGCGCGCGAGGTCGCCTGGCCGCCGCGGCTGGCAAAGATCGCTGCGATGGTTCGCGAGGGCAGCATCGCCGGCAGGATGGCTGTCAGGAGCCCGTGCACACTGATGTGAATGTCTCGCTCTTCGAGTTCAATCGCCGATCCATCCGGCCACATTTCGAGCTTGCCCAACTCTTCGGTAGGCACATCCTGCAGTGCGCCTATCCACTGCCGTGGAATCAAGAAGCCAGCGTTGCGGTTCGTGACGATCTCGATGGCATCTCGCTCGGGGACGTAGCGAACAGCTTGCGCCCGAATTTCGATCTCTGCCTCGATTCGACCGGCGGCAAGCGCCGCGGCGTACTCGGCATCACTGATTCGTTGTGCGTTCGTCATAATTTCACCTGTTCGATTGTGCCATCCTGAAATATTACGTGAACCTGCTCGTGCGCCGGATCGTACTCGGCCTCAGCGATCTGCTGCGCTCTCGGAGCAGGTTTCGAGAGAAGCTCGATCCTTCCCGGTTCGCTCACAACGGCCCACTGGTTCACCAAACAAGTTGTTCCTCGGGTCAACCACCAACTGCGCCGACAATCTGCGAGTCGCACCTGAACATCGCTCAAGAGGCGATTCACGACACGCTGTAGAGGAACGTTCTTGACCGGGGCGATGCTGATGAGCTCCACCGAACTATCGAGGTAGGAGAATCTCACTCGCGCGATCCAGCCTACGCCGGGGTGGCGAGCGTGGACGTGCGCCGGGCAATGGTCGTCCGAGAAGACGTAGATCCCAGCTCCTGTCCCTACAGAAATGAACACACGGCTTGTGGGACAGTTTAACCTATCAGCTTAGGTTAATCAACTGGCCCCTGTACTAACGACTTGTGCAGAGCTTTCCAAGGCAGTAAAGGCAATAAATCGCAATGATCAAATGTCTAGTCCCCACAGCCCTCGCGTTGTTACGAACATCCGCCGTACCGCCGCTACAGATCACCGATCGCCCGCTGCAGCCGGAATTGCGCGACGAGCAGATCAAATGCCGCGTCATCGCGATTGGTCAACGCGATGATCCGCAGAGTTTCCGCATCCAGCACCTGATTATTTGTACCAAGCCCGCTCGCGTAGAGTTCCTTGGCGTCCCGCACGTTCTCTTCAGCCTGACCGACGGTGGCCGCCGCGGCGTGAATTCGGGCAAATGCCTCCTCACGATTCAGGACGGCGGTTTCTACTTGCAGCGCCACCACCGATCGAAAATCGGCGAGCTGTTGACCGGTGGCCCTGGCACGGCTGTGCAAGGCGCTGGTTCTTGCCTGCAGTTGACCGCTGTCAAAGAGGCGCCATTGAAAGCCGATCCCCACGAATGCGAAGTTTTCGCGATCGAGGATCTGATTGTCGAGGTGGTTGTAGCCCGCATGTAAGGCCACTTGGGGCAACCCCTTCGCGCGTTCGGAGCGCGCCGCCTGTTCGTAACCGTCCTGCTGTGCGCCGAGCGCCGCTAGTTCTGGCCTGCGTTCCTGAGCTCGAGCGATGAGCTGATCGAGTGGTGCGGCGGTTTCCGCCGAAGGAGCGGTCGAGGGTTCCTCGAGGTCGGGAACTCGATCCAACGGCTGACCGACCCAACGGTTATAAGCGGCCATGGCGAGGTGCAGCGCATTGGCGGCACGGAGGCGTTGCTGCGTCGCATTAGCGAGCGCGACTTGGGCACCGAGAAAGTCCGACTGCGCGACCGCCTGCTTGTCGTACATCGCCTGCACGTCGTCGGCATGGGCTTTGAGGCTCGCCACGTTGGATTCGGCCACATGCAGCGCTTTGCGGGCGCGGAACACTGCAATATAGGACTCGGCGACCGCAAGCTTGAGATCCGCGGTACCGCGTACCTCCTGCGCACTCGCCCCGCGTGCGCCGGCCGCAGCCGCGCCAATGGAGCTACTGATCTTGCCCGATGTCCAGACGGGTACCGAAACATCGGCGCCGGCGGTCGCATAGCCGTTGTGTGCCCATATGGGGGCTTGCAATTGCCCCGCGGGAGTGGCGATGTCGAGATTCGGCGCATGCTCGAACTGGGTGTAGGTACCATTCACGTCGAGCGCCAGCCAGCGCTGGCGCAGCGCGGCCGTGTGATCCGCCTCGGCAGCCTCCCGTTCGCTATGCGCCGCCGCCAAGGTGCCGTCGGACTGCTGCGCCATGGCCCAAGCATCCGCGAGTGACTCCGCCCGAGCGGTCCACGGAAACGCGGCGATCACGACAAGTGCCCCCAGTGCTAGGAAGGGCGCTCTACCGGTTACCGGCGCCATGCGAACCTTCATGCGTACCCCCGTCATTACGCGCGTTGCTTGAGCGAAACGATGCCAAGCGCCTTGAGGACGTAAGTTTCATAGATCGGCGTGAGCGATCCCGTGCGCACCTTGCGAATGAAATATTTTTCAAACGCAATCTTCGCAAGATGTACCCACTTGCCCTTTCTCGACCAGGTGACATTGCGCGGCGGGATCTGCGGCAGCGCAACGAACGCGGCTCCCGTATCGCCAAAGTCCGCGAGGCATACGGCATTCCAGGTCGCTTCAGCAACCGCCGGTTTCTCGGCGATCTCCGCGACGATATTGGCCGCGGTCGCGGATACCATTGATTCGATCATGTAGCCGGTCTTGGGCGCGCCCGTGGCTACCGGAGTAGCCTCCACCGGCGGTATCGCGACACAGACACCGACCGAGAAGATGTTCTTGTACTTCGGATTTCGCTGATGTTTGTCGATCAGCACGAAACCTCGTGGATTGCAAAGGCCGGGGACCGCGGCAACGGCGTCCACACCTTTGAACGCGGGGATCACGGCAGCGTAGGCGAAGGGCAACTTGTGATCCTTCCTCACGGCTGCGTTCTCATCGAGTTCCTGCACCGTCATCTCATTCGCGGTCACCGATAGGATCTTGGCGTTCGTAATCCACTTGATGTGTCGCTCGCGAAGCTCGGATTCCATGAGCCCTTTGCTGTCGCCAACCCCGCCCAAGCCCATGTGGCCGATATAAGGTTCACTGGTTACGTAGGTCATCGGTACGCGGTCGCGGATCTTTCGTTTGCGCAAGTCCGCATCCAGAATCATTGCGGTTTCGTAGGCTGGTCCGAAGCAGCTCGCACCGGGCGCGGCGCCGACGATGATCGGCCCGGGATTTTTCAAGAACTCTTGGTATCGCGTCCAGGCCTGCGCCGAATGGTCCTGGCTGCAAACGGACTGTGTGAACCCGTCCGGCCCGAGGCCCGGCACCTCCTCAAAAGCGAGGCGTGGGCCGGTTGCAATGACGAGGTAGTCGTAGGTGAGCTCCTTCCCGTCATCGAGCGTGAGCTTGGAATTATCCGCATCGATCCGGGTGACGGTGTTAACGAGCCACTGCACACCCTTTCCCTCGAGAGGCGCCTGCATGACCACACGGGTCTCCTCGGGCGTGCGCCAGCCCACCGAGATCCAGGGATTCGAGGGCGTGAATTCGAAATACGACCGCGCACCGATCAAGGTCACGCGGTGGCTCTTTGGAAGATGCTTGCGCAGATCAAAAGCGGCGGGAACGCCGCCAAGACCTGCGCCAATAACGATTACGTGTGCCATAAAGTACCCCGTTAATTCACGGCGCCCTCGCGGGTGCGTCTGATGTAGCCGTAGTAGAGCAATGGAATCAGCAGTAGCGTGAGCGCGGTCGACACCAAGATCCCGAAGATCAGCGAGATGGCGAGACCGTTGAATATCGGATCATCGAGAATGAACAGCGCGCCAATCATCGCGGCGAGACCGGTGAGCACGATGGGCCTCGCCCGAATGGACGCGGCACCGATCACCGCCTGGGCGAGCGGCTGACCGGCGCCGATTTGCTGATTGATGAAGTCGACCAGAAGGATCGAGTTTCGCACGATGATGCCGGCGAGGGCGATCATGCCAATCATCGAGGTCGCTGTGAATTGCGCGCCGAGCAAGGCGTGCCCGGGCATGACGCCGATGATGGTGAGTGGAATCGGTGCCATGATGATGAGGGGCACGGAATAGGAGCGAAACTGCGCGACGACCAGCAAATAAATGAACACGAGACCCACCGCGTAGGCGAGGCCCATGTCGCGAAACGTCTCGTAGGTGATGGTCCACTCGCCGTCCCACTTCACGCTGAACTCGCTTAACCGATCCGGTGGGCTCACGAAGCGCTGTATGAGGGGCTGGCCGGCCGGCGCTGCCTTGCTGATCTGCGAGACCAGACTGAACATGCCATACAAGGGGCTATCGAGCCGCCCGGCCATGTCGCCCGTGACAAAAACCACCGGCAAGAGGTCCTTGTGATAAATCGTGGCATCCCACGGCATTTCGGCGACGGTGACCACTTCCGATAACGGCAGCAGGGCGCCGCTCACTGCACGTACCGGGAGCGCGAGGGCCTCCTGCAAACCGCGCTTGTCCGCCGATCCGAGTTCGAGCCGCACCGCGATGGGATCGCGCTCCCGCCCCGAGTGGACGAAGGTCGCATCGGATCCCGCGAGCGCCGTGGCAAGCGATTCCATGACCTGCGCCTGGGAAACGCCGAGCAGGGAGGCCTTGGCTCGATCCAGCGCGACGATGTAGCGCTGTGCGGGCGCGGACAAGGTGTCGTCCGTGTCCACGATGTCGCGGGTCGAATCGAACATTGCCCGCAGCGTGTGGCCAATTTTCTGCTGCGCGGCGTATACCGGGCCGTAGATCTCCGCCACCAGCGGCGCCTGCACCGGCGGGCCCGGCGGCACTTCGACCACCTGCACGGACGATGCGCCGAGGCGCTTTCCCTCGATCGCGAGCGCCGGGCGGATCGCGCGCGCGATGTCGTGGCTTTTGCGGCTGCGATCGCTCTTGTCGACCAGATTGACCTGCAGATCGCCCTGGCTGCTGTCGCCCCTTAGATAATACTGACGCACCAGCCCGTTGAAATTGATCGGGGCAGCCGTTCCTGCATACGCTTGGGTATTAGTGACTTCGGGGACCTGACGCACGATGCTCGCGAGTCCCGCGAGCACCCGGGCGGTTTCCTCGACCGGCGTTCCCTCCGGCATGTTGACGATGACCTGGAATTCGGACTTGTTGTCAAAGGGGAGCATCTTTAAGACAACGAGTTGCACGACGGCGAGCAGTACCGCGACCAGGATGGCTCCGGCGGTTCCGAAATAAAGGCGGTGGCGCTTGCGGCGGGCGTGATCGCCGGTGAGAAAAGGCGTCATCAGACGTTCGAAAAGACGATGCAGCTTGCTTTCAGTCTTGGACTCCTTAGTCGCATCGTGCGCCGCGCTGGTGAATAGTTTTCGGCACAGCCAGGGCGTGAAGATCAGCGCAACGGCGAGCGAGATCAGCATGCCCATGCTCGCGTTGATCGGGATTGGGCTCATGTAGGGGCCCATGAGACCTGAGACAAACGCCATGGGCAGCAACGCCGCAATCACGGTAAAGGTGGCAAGAATGGTGGGTCCGCCCACCTCGTTGACGGCCAGAGGGATGATCTCGGAAATGGAGCCCTTGTCGACCGACAGATGCCGGTGCACGTTCTCGACGATCACGATGGCATCATCGACCAGAATGCCGATCGCGAAGATCAAAGCGAAGAGCGATACGCGGTTGATCGTAAAGCCCCAGGCCCAGGAAGCGAACAGGGTGGCCGCGAGGGTCACGACGACCGCGGCGCCTACGACCACGGCCTCGCGTTTACCCACCGCGAGCAACACCAGAAGCACGACGGACGCCGTGGCGAACAAGAGCTTCTCGATCAGCTTCTTCGCCTTGTCGTTCGCGGTGACGCCGTAGTTGCGCGTCACGGTGACCTCGACGCCGGCCGGAATCGTGATGCCCTTTAATTGTTCAACGCGGCCAATGACGGCGGTTGCGACATCGATGGCATTGCTGCCGGGCTTCTTGGCGATGGCCACGGTCACCGCGGGCGCCTGACTGACCGGCGCCCCCTGTTTAGTCGATGCGGGACCCGTGCCAAACCAGGCGTAACGCGACGGGGTCTGCGGTGCATCGGTGACCGTCGCCACATCGTCGAGATAGATTGGCTTACTGTCGCGCGCAGAGACGATGAGGCCGCCTACATCGTCGCGATTGGCGAGGAACTGACCGGCCTGCACCGGCGACCGTACTTTTCCATTGATGACTCCATCGGCTTGGCGCACGAGGTTGGCGGCCTGCAACGCCGCGGCCAGCTCGCCGGCGGTGAGGCCGGCAGCCGTTAGACGCGCAGGATCGAGCTCGACGCGGATCAAGGGTTCGGTGTCCCCGACCGAATACACGTTGCGCGTGTTCGGAACCCGCTTGATCTCACTTTCGATGGCGCGCGCCACTTGCCCGAGTTCATGAGCACCGAGCGCGGGATCGCGGCTCCACAACGTGAGCGTGACGATCGGCACGTCATCGATCCCCTTCGGCTTGATTAGCGGCTGTCCGATGCCGACGCCCGCCGGCCGCCAATCCTGATTCGAATAGACGGCATTGTAGAGCCGCACGATGGCATCGTTACGATGGACGCCAACCTCGTACTGCACCGTTAAGACCGCAAGCCCTGGCCGGGAAACCGAGTAGATATGTTTGACTCCCGAGATCTCCCCAAGAACTTTCTCCATCGGGGTGGCGACGAGATTTTCGACTTGTTCGGAACTTGCGCCGGGGAAGGGAATCAGGATATTGGCGAAGGTGACCTCGATCTGCGGCTCCTCCTCCCGGGGAGTCACGAGAACGGCGAAGGCGCCCATTAAGAGCGCCGTCAAGGCGAGCAGGGGCGTGAGCTGGTTCTCCAGAAAGAACCGTGCGATCCGCCCGCTCAAGCCGAGCGGTTCGTTCACGACCGAGGTCCTGCAACGGCGATTTCGGCGCTGGCGGCAATTGGATCAAGTGCGATTTTCTCGCCCGCGGCAAGCCCGGCAAGGATCTCGAGTTGCTCCCCGAAGCGATGTCCGGGACGCACGTATCTGAGGAATACCATTCCGTGGGCGTCGATCACGTAAACGCCCGTGACCTCGCTGCGTTCGACCACCGCGGACGCCGGGATCAGGAGCCGATCGGTCTCGCCGATGACGAGTCCAACTTTGACATACATACCGGGCGCGAGGTCGAGTGCGCCAGGTGGCAGATCGAGCCGCGCCCGAAAAGTGCTCGAGGGAGTCGCTGCTTCCGGAAAGATCGTGATTTTCGTGGCATCGATGCGCTGATCACCGACATACACCGCCGCCTGTTTGAGCTTGCGGACTTGCATGACGATACTCTGCGGAATCGTCGTGTTGACCCGCAGGTCGCGCAGCGAGAGTCCAGTCATCAACGGTGTGCCTGGGCCCACCGTCTCGCCCACCTCGACGAGTCTCTTGGTAACCACACCGCCATAGGGAGCACGAATCTCCGTGTAGCCGACTCCCTCGCGCGCCGTGGTGAGGCTCGCCTCCGCGGCCGCCAGGCGTGCGGCGGCCGCATCCCGATTGGCCGTCGCTTGATCCAGCTGAGCCTTGGACACGACTCGTCGCTGATATAGATCCGCGACTCGCTGGTAACTTGTCGCAGCCTCAATATTGCGTGCCCTCGCTTCGGTGAGCGCGGCATCCGCGCCCTGAAGACCGGCGCGCTGTTCGGTGCCTTTGAGCCGCATGATGACGGCGCCGGCCGGAACGACGTCATTGACGTCGTATAGAATCTCCGCGACCCGGCCGCTTGTTTGGGCCGAGACCGTTGCCTGATTCACCGCCTCGATCGTGCCATCGACAGTGCGCTCAAGCGGCGTATGCACCGGCTGAATCACGATGCTCGCGAGCGGCCGTGCCGCCGGACCCGCGGGAGGAGTCGTTTTGCTGCCGCATCCCGCGACGACGAGAAGAAGCCCGGGAAGGACGACCAACAAACATGCCGATCGGGATGGCCGCATGGTTTTGCGCTCTGCTTTTTAAGAGAAAGCCTGGCCGGGCCGCACGCCCAGTCGCCTCAAAATGGGCACCAGCGGGCAAAAGCCCGTGAAGGAGGACTGCAGCAGGTTGGCGCCCGCAAACGCCGTGAGCCACAACCAATAGAGGCTCACAAAATGAGCCAAAAGCAGGCTCACGAGCACGACCGTACCTGCAAATCTCATGACCCAGCGATCGATGCTCATAAATATTTCCCTCGAACTAAATGGTTACGCTTCATCGATTCCACTGGCATAGTATATCATAAGATGCTAAATTAGCAATTACGGATTAACGAAGGTGTCCATTCAGATAGTCGGAGGCCCAACATGGCAACAGAGGTGGCGAGTCGTGAAGGAAAAAACCGGCCTCTGCCGGCGATGGCGGCGATCCAGGAGCACGCGACCGAAGCGGCTGCGTTCCTAAAGGCACTCGCGAACGACCAACGTCTCCTGATGCTTTGTTGCCTGCTCGAGGGATCGCTCTCGGTCGGGGAGATCAATGAGCGTGTGCCCCTGAGTCAGTCGGCGCTTTCCCAGCATTTGGCAGTCCTGCGTGATGCGGGCCTGGTAACAACTACTCGCCAATCACAGACGATCTACTACGCGCTCGCCAAAGGACCTGCCCTTAAGATCATGGAGGTTCTGTATTCGGCGTTTTGCGCGCCTGCGGCCTCGAAGAAATATGCCAAGAAAGCAAAGGAGGGGGCGCCAAAGAGGAACTGAGATAAAGACGCTGCGAATGGCTTTTTTGCCGCAGGCCTGCGCCGGCGGACGCTGGAGACAACTAATGGAGATCATGTCATGAATACCAATGTCGGATCGATCGATCGTGTAGTTCGATTGGTGCTGGTTCTTCGCCGCGGTTGAACGGGCCTGCGCCGAAGAAGGCAGCGCATTCGAGTTTGAGGCCGAGGAGATCGAGTTGGAGGCTGAGGAGGACGATGATGCGCAAGTCCATGACTGAGTTAAAGGAGGAAATGCGTGCCGTGACACGGGGTGAGAGGCGGGCCTCCCCGCTCCCGGCAGCACCTCTGCTCGCCGCCTTATCGCGAGAAGCGCTGGAGCTCTTGGGCGTATTGCTGCGCGAACACCCTGCGAACGGTGTCGGACCGAGCGCCGGCAGACGGAACAGTACGATACCGCAACTCGCCGGGAGACGAGAGCGCCACGCGAGTTCGCCGGAATCCTTATCGAAGGTGAGGAGCACGCGAGCATCTCGTAGACTGCGCGAGAGCACGTCTTGATCCGTGATGCCGGGTGCATCCGTTCGAATCCACAGAACGTCGTGCCCTGCGGCACGAAGCGCAATAACTGCATCGCCAGGAAAGTTCTCATCCGCGAGGAATCGCATCGTTAGGCGATCGCTGCGGGATATACCTTTTCAGATTGCAAAATCTCACTCGCGTATTGCAAGCAAGCGGCAATATCGTCGTGCGTGATGCCGGGGTAGTTCCGCAAGATGTCGGCTTCCGTCCACCCCCGGCCCAATAACCCCACTATGAAATCCACTGCCAACCGGCTACCTCGGATAACTGGCTTTCCAGCCAGCACCGCCGCATCGAGGGTTATGTGGTCTCTCCAGTTCATTTGATAACTCTACAGTGGGCGCCCGAGCTGGCACGGGCTACATTAGAAATCGGCCTAGTTCGCGACCTCCATGGCAGGCGAAGAATAACATGTAACATATTGATATTATTATATATTTTATGGTGGAGCCGAGGGAATCGAATACCCGGCGTAACACCCTGAAACTAAGCCTATATCGGGGCCGGAACACGGGAGATACCAACGGAAGTACCCACATCCGGCCTCGTCGGTTTGTAAGGCGTAAGGCGATGCAAACCTATGCGGATGATCTGGTGATCCTGTGCCGGCGGGGCAAGGCTGAAGAGGCTTCGACGGTCCCGACCCGTTGCGGGCACTCGGCACAGTCCGCCATTGGGCTAGTTCTTGGCCGTCGGTAGAGTTCAGTTGCTCCGTTCATGCGCTGCACTCATCGATTCCATCACGCGATCGAGGCTGAAGCTACCGGGCTTCATGCGTGGCGGGAACTCACGGAAGCTCTGCAGCCACTGCGCGATATATCCGGATGCGGGTGCTAGCATGAACATCCGAGGTCCGACCCAGTCGATGTAGCTGACGGATTCATCATTGGCGCGCTCAAACGGATCCATGCGCAAATTCGCCAGCATTGGCCAGCGCAATTCCTCGAACGGAGTCTCCCAAACCTTGAATCCAATGGAGTTCTGACGCAGGAAGGTCATCTTCCAGTTGTTGTAGCGCAGCGCCGCGACGCTGCCGCTGTCGGTCCAGTAAATGAACTCGTGGCGCGGCGATTCCGCCACTTCGCCTTTGAAGAAAGGCATCAGGTTGTAACCGTCGAGGTGGACTTTGTAGGTCATATTACCGACCTTACGGCCCTTCAGGAGGTCCTCTTTGACCGTGGAGTCGCCCGCCGCCGCGAGCAAGGTCGGCATCATATCCTCGTGGGCACCGATGTCGTTGATGATCGTGCCGGGTTTGATGACGCCGGGCCAGCGGATGAGCGTCGGAACTCGGTAACCGCCTTCCCATTGCGTATTCTTCTCGCCGCGAAACATCGTCGTGCCGCCGTCCGGCCACAGAAAGAACTCCGCACCATTGTCGCTGGAATACATGACGATGGTGTTCTGATCAACGCCGAGCTTCTTCAATTCATCGAGCAGTTGGCCGACATCATTATCGTGCTCGAGCATGCCATCCGCCTCAACACCCAGACCACTCTTGCCTTCCCACTTCGGGCTCAGATGCGTGTAGGTGTGCATACGGGAAGTGTTGAACCAGACGAAGAATGGCTTGTTCGCCTTCGCCGCCTTGTCCATGAAAGTGATCGCCCCGGCCGTGATTTCGTCGTCAATCGTCTCCATGCGCTTTCGCGTCAGCGGGCCGGTGTCGGTGCACACTTGTTTGCCAAGCTTGCCGAAACGCGGGTCATCGGTAGGATCGTCCTTGCCCGATGCGAAACAGTGCAAGACGCCGCGCGGGCCGAACCGGGCCTTGAAGGCCGGATTCTTTGGGTAGTCCACATTCTCCGGTTCCTCTTCCGCGTTCAGGTGATAGAGGTTGCCGAGCCACTCATCAAATCCATGGACTGTTGGCAGCATGTCATTACGATCGCCGAGGTGGTTCTTGCCGAACTGGCCGGTCGTGTACCCGAGCGGCTTGAGCAATTCCGCGAGTGTGGGGTCGTCCTTGGTCAGGCCCTCCTTGGCTCCGGGCAAGCCGACCTTGGTGAGGCCTGTGCGAATTGGCGACTGCCCAGTGATGAACGCCGCGCGCCCGGCGGTGCAGCTTTGTTGGCCATACCAGTCGGTGAAGAGCGAACCTTCTTTGGCGATGCGATCGATGTTGGGCGTCTTGTAACCCATCATGCCCATGTTGTAGGCGCTGACGTTGAAGATGCCAATGTCGTCGCCCCAGATGACGAGGATGTTGGGTTTTTTCGCGCTGTCTTGTGCGGACGCGCTGGTCGGAACCAGAGCAACGGCCGCGAGCAGCAGCGCAAACATAAGCGGCTGCCATTGAATTGGAAATCGAGAAGCCATGAGTGATCCCCCACCGGGTTCGCTTGCTGATGATGGATGTGCAACGAGAAGTTCCGATGCTAAGGAAGATTCTATTCGACACCTATTCGGCCTAATACCTAAGAGACAGCGGCAATCCGCTATGTCCAAATCCAGATCGAGAGATCCCAGGAGCGAAAGACTGCTTCGATCTCGGTCAGCATGCGAGCATATGGGACTATTAAAAAATCCCCGGAAGCCATTGATACCAATACGGTACCCGAAATCCCGGTTTAGCAGTTGCCCCCGGAGTTGCCCCTTAAGGGCAGAGCTCGGAAAACACTCAGAGGAACATTCGCGTCTGTCCCAACGAATACGCCGGTTTGATAGCTTGACGGAACGGCGAACGAGGGCGATATGTCCATGGGTTGGAATCGGGGCAACCTGCGTCGAGGACTTCGGACCCGGAAGTCTCGAACGCAGTTGCCCTAATTATCGTGATCGCTACTTCTTCGCCGACGCCGGTTCGACCTTCATGGCAATTGCCTCGGCATAGGTAATCTGAACCGTGTCGCCGACACTTACGCCCGCAAGCTTCTCCGGTGACTGGACCTTGACCGTGCGCGTCTCGCCGGATGCACTCTTGAAGGTCACCGATGGCGTTTTGGGGTCGATCGCGGCAATCACGACGGTCAGCGTCACGGTCCCGCCGACCGCTGCGGCCGGCTTCGAGCCAGGATTTGCCGCCCCACCCGCTGTGTTCACCACCGCTCCGGTCGCGCTGCCTCCCTTCTTCAGCTCGTACGCGACCGCTTCTGTGTAGGTCGCAGTGATGAGGTCGCCCTTCTTGACCTGCGCCAAGTTCTTCACGGCCTCGTTTGCCACGAAGCTGTACGTCTCACCGTCCGCCGCCTTCAGGGTGACCACGCGCGTCTTTTGGTCGATCTTCACTACAGTCGCGGTCACCGTAATGGTGGCCATCACTGCATTGCCCTTGATAGGGGTCCCCGGCTGCTGAGCCGTGGCGACGGTTGCAAGGCAAACACTCCCCACAATGCAGGCGGTTGCAAGGAGATATCTGAATCTGTTCATTTTGTATTTCCTTTGGATGGTTGTACGAAATCGCGCAAGCGAGTGAAGACGCTACTCTCATAGTGGCCGGCCGACAGTTGGGGATTGTACGTAGCTGGAAGTAAAACTCTCGTGCGATGCGCCAAGCGGCTTCAGAGATCATTGAACCTCAGAGGGCTTGTCCATCGAACTGAAGGTAAAAGTGCGGTTCGCCGAACGCGAGAAGAATGAACTCGCTGGGAGTTACTCACTTTGACCACGAAATGCACGGGCGGGCTCAGGTGGGGGCGTCCGCATTGGAGGCGTTGATCATAGAAGGGTACCAACCGGTTCGGGTTGGACTTGGATGCTTGTGGCAATTGCGGATTCCTAATCCATCACGGGATTCGGTCCGGTGCGTCTAGCCTTGCCGAGCAAAAGCAACGTGTTCCAGTCACGGCCAGCTTGCGCGGGCGTTCGCACTGGTCTACGGTGCCGCCATAAGGTGTGTCTCTGCGGCTCAGCGTCGCGGGCGACCTAGCCGAATGCTCTTTTAGGTGGCGAGTTGCAGAGATGCGCCTTCCTCTAGTCACGCTCGCGGCTCTGATGCTGTGTCCCTCGTACGCAGCAGGCCAGACGCCGACGAACGCCTCGGCAGCAGAATCCTCGCCGTCCCCCGGCAATGGCCACGCACAGAAGTGGGACTTCTCTGCGTCGATCTACGCCTACTTCGTACCGGACTCGAAGGACTATCTCCAGCCCACACTCACTGCGGACCGCGACTGGTTGCATCTTGAGGCCCGATTCAACTATGAGGCCCTCGACACCGGCTCAGTCTGGCTCGGCTACAACCTCGGCGGAGGCGAGACACTTGCGTGGGAGTTCGCACCCATGCTTGGCTTCGTTTTCGGCAGCACCACCGGAGTTGCCCCCGGCTACGAAGGAACTCTGACATGGCGGAAGCTGCAGCTGTACAGCGAGGGTGAGTACGTTATCGACACGGCCGGATCATCAGGCACGTATTTTTATAACTGGACGGAGCTCACGCTCGCCCCAGCCGAGTGGATTCGATTTGGTATCGTGGCGCAGCGCACGCGCGCCTACCAAACCGACCGGGACATCCAGCGGGGGTTGCTCTTGGGGTTGTCATACAAGCGCCTGGAAGTAACCGGCTACGTCTTCAATCCGGACCGGAGCAAAGCGACCGTCTTGATCTCCCTGCGCGTGAACTTCTGATCGGAATGTCGCGTCAGAGCCGCTCATCTAACGTACGCTGTCCCACCATGGATCCAAACCCTGCCAACCGTGGCGTCCTGAACCCCATCGACCGTCTGACGGAGCTGCTCTGCGGGCTTCTGCTCGTACTCACCTGTACGGGTACGCTGCGTGTGGCGGCGCCAGGACAGGCTGACCTGCGCACCAATCTCTGGGCGGCAGCAGGGTGCAGCTTGGCCTGGGGTCTGGTGGATGCGGTGATGTACGTTTTCGGCCAACTCGAATCGCGCAACCGCAGCTATCAGCTGCTTCGGACGCTTTGTGCAGACCCGACGACAGCGCTGCAACAAGTCGCCGCGTCGGTACCGTCTGTCGTTGCCAAACTTCTGCCCCCGAGCGACTGGGAGAAGCTAGTGGAGAACCTCAACAAGCTGCCCGTGCCCCCGCGCGCGCGCATCACGCGCAACGACCTGCTCGGCGCCGCCAGCATCTTCGTACTTGCAAACGCGGCGCTCTTGCCGATCGCCGCACCCTTCGTGTTCATCGCCGACATCGGTATCGCGAAGCACGTCTCCGACGCGCTGGCGCTCCTTTGGTTGTTCGTCTGCGGCTTTCTGTTAGCGCGCTACACTGGCGGGCGCCCCCTCCGTGTCGCAATTCCCTTCGTGGGATTCGGCGTTGCTCTCGTCGCGGCTACAATTGCATTAGGCGGATGAAGTGAAACGGGGACTCATCCTAAATGTCGAAACCCAGTAACCCCTCACCGAATGGGCAGGCCACCGAGGTTTGTCGGCCTTGAGATTGTTGGCGTCCAGGGTGGTAATGAGCGCATGCTGTGTTTTTCGCGTTCCAGCGATATTCGATGGCTGGGGCTTGATCATAATGGCCCTTGCCGTTAATCACGCGAAGGAGGCATAAGGCTGCGCACCCGCATTTTTCGCTGTTCATTTCGGAGATTACGCTGTGCTGCCGGACAACTGGCTGCAAATGTCGCGAATGGTGTCAAGCCCAGCACCTCATCCAGGTTCGTCCGAGGAGCATGCTCACAATATCCCCAAGGCCTTCACCGAGAACAGTATGATTCGCAGCCCCAGCGCCACCTGAATGACGCTGAGAACGGCGCCCAGGACCTGCAGCAGCGCACCCATCCACGGCCGCATGTGTCGAGCTAATAGCATCGCGATCAGGTTCATAAGCATGATCGCCAGTACGACCGCGCCGATGATCAGCCGAGCTTGTTCATTCGGACTGAGCGCGAGGAATACAATGAGCGTCGCGATTCCGTAAGGCGTGACGATCGTCGGGAAAGCCAGCGGCGACAACGCCATGTCTAAGGTCGGCACCGAGGCCGGTTTTGTACCTGTCTCGTGCGGCGGCGTTGGTGAAGAGAACTCACGCAGCACCTGACCGAGCGCCACGAGAAAGAGTATGAGGCCGCCGGAAAGCGCCAAAACGGGCAATGGAATGTTGTAGCTTCTCAGTACGCTTTCGCCGAGCAATGCCGCGACCAGCAGGATTAAACTCGCAAACAGGGTCGATCGCACAGCGATCTGGCGCATGAATGGAATGTCCGTTCCTTTCACGATCCTCAAAAACGGTCCGATGATCTTGAACGGCCCGAGCATAAGGAACAGGAACGTGAAGATCTGCGCCACCGGATACTGTCTCGGCTGCATCAGATCGGTGACGGCTTCTGCAGACCATGCGACATGGGTATGGGTCAGACAGCCGGCACCCAAGAGGAGCGCGGAGACGAGACTTGCCCGCGGCCATTTGCTTCCTCGGCGCCAGGCTTGACGGAATCGCGGGCAAAACGAGAGATTCATAAGATGTCCTTTATTCCATGTGCGCAGCGGTCGTTCAGCTGCTCAGGTGGCCGAGGCATATAGAACCACCACTGATCGCGGTTTCACTTGATAGGTGCCGCCGGGCGCCGCTTTGGCTTTCTGCCATTCGACAATGTCCTCCGGTGCCTCCAGCGACGTGTCAATCCAGCGCCGCCAAGGAGCAGTTGTCTGCGGCAGTTCGAAATCCAGCGACTCCCAATAGGTGTTTAGCATTAGGTGAATAGTCGTTGGTTCGCTTTGCATCTTGACCGAGAGTGCGATGCTATGTGATTGCTCGCCCCAGTCCGGCTGACCAAGTTTCACTCCGTGCCACGACTTGTCCGCGGCCGCGATCAACTGGTTCAAGCTCAGCCTCCGTTCCTCGTGCTCGACATCACGCAGCAGCCGCCGCGCCGTGAGCAGCGCGACAAACCGCTGCACGTCCGCGTGCTTGTCGAGCAGCGACCAGTCGAACCAGGTCGACTCGTCGTCGCGGCAGTAGGCGTTGTTGTTTCCGCATTGCGTACGCCGCGCCTCGTCGCCCATCAGGATCATCGGCACGCCGAGCGCGAGCATGGTCACCGTGAGGAAGTTCTTCACCTGCCGGTTGCGCAGCGCTTCGATTGCCGGCTCGTCGCTCGGACCCTCGGTCCCGCAGTTCCAGCTGCGATTATCGTCCGCACCGTCGCGATTTCGTTCGCCATTCGCCTCGTTGTGTTTGCGCTCATAGGACACCAAGTCGTTGAGCGTGAAGCCGTCGTGGCAGGTCACGAAGTTGACGCTTTGCTCCGCCTCGCGACCTTTTTGTCCATACACCTCCGGGCTCCCCAGCAGGCGGTCGGCAAACCGGCCGAGGGCGCCGGGCGCCGCGCGAAAGAAGTCGCGGCAGTCATCACGAAAGCGGCCGTTCCATTCCCGCCAGGCGTCGCCAACAAAGTGCCCGACCTGGTACAACCCGGCTGCGTCCCATGCTTCCGCGATCAGTTTCGTTCCAGCGAGTATCGGGTCGGTCTCGATGTCCCATAGCACCGGCGGGTTCGGCAGCACCCGTGCGTCGGAGTCGCGCGACAGGATCGAGGCGAGATCGAAGCGGAATCCGTCCACGTGCATCTCGCTCACCCAGTAGCGCAGG
Source organism: uncultured Gammaproteobacteria bacterium (assembly GCA_963831765.1). Taxonomy (GTDB): domain Bacteria; phylum Pseudomonadota; class Gammaproteobacteria; order Steroidobacterales; family Steroidobacteraceae; genus Bog-1198. The sequence goes on along the minus strand of CAWHRH010000003.1, from coordinate 510,989 downwards.
CTATCGACGATCATGCGCCGGACAACCGGGTTGTTGGCGTTGAGCGTATTGCCGCAACCGGAGTAATCCGCATAGCGGGCTCCGCCTTGATCCAGGAGGTAGTAAGTCGGGTTGTCGATCCCGCGCAGGCAGAGCGTGGGTCCGCCTTCGCCGCTCTCTGCCGTGTGATTGAACACGACGTCGAGGATCACCTCGATTCCCGCGCGGTGCAGGGCCTTGACCATGTCGCGGAACTCGTCCACGGGGCCGTGCAGTTCCTTGCGCGAACTGTAGCCGCGATGCGGGGCGAAGAACGACACGGGTTGATAGCCCCAATAGTTCACCAACCCAGGCGGACACGCCTGAGCGTCGAACTGAAACACCGGCAGCAGCTCAACCGCCGTGATGCCCAGCGAGCGCAGGTACGGGATCTTTTCGACCAGCCCGGCATAGGTCCCGCGATTGTGGTCGTCCACGCCGGAATTCGGGTGGCCAGTGAACCCGCGCACGTGCATCTCGTAGATGATCGTGCGTGAGGAAGGCTGGTGCAGCGGTGTATCCCCTTCCCAATCATAGCCGGCGGAGTTCACCACCACGCTCTTCATCGCTGTGCCGGCGTTGTCGCCCCCGCGGCTCGCGGCCTCACGGCTATAGCTTTCCGGGACGACAACCTCCCGGCCGTACGGGTCAAGCAAAATCTTCGTGGCGTCGAAGCGCAGCCCGCTCCCCGGCAGGCACGCGCCGGAAACGCGATAAGCATAGATCTGTCCGGCACGAAAACCCGGTACGAAGGCGTGCCAATAGTGGTAAGTTCGATTCGCGACGGGGTCGAGCGTGATCACGCGCGAGGGTTGGGCGTCGTCGGCTCGATCGAACAGTACGAGTTCAACGCCCGTGGCACTGCGCGAGTAGAGGCTGAAGTTGACGCCGCCCTCTACGACCGAGGCGCCAAGCGGGGCGCTTTGCCCGACATTTTCAGGTGAGACCATGTAGTTATTTGCCAGTGGGATTGTGGCTCATCCGCCGAAACAGCCTGTCGTGGTCGCTGTCGAAGTAGTACAGCTTCGCGACCGTGATCCGCTTGGCGAGCGCACTACCCACAAGGCATGCTGCGATGCTTCCTATCAGCGGGCCGACCCAGTAGATCCACCAACCTGCCCACTGTCCTGAGACGAGGGATGGTCCCAAACTGCGCGCGGGATTCGTGCTCGTTCCGGAGATCGGCGATTCCGCGTACACCATGACGGCATACAGAAACGGGAATAGCGCCGGCGTGAACGGGCGAATCGCGCGAAAGCCGAGAAATACCAACAAGAGCGTGACCATGGCAAAAGTGGTGATCACTTCTCCCAGTAAGACGGTCTCGATCGCATATCCTGGTCCCGGCAGCGTGGCACCGAACGCCACGCTCCGACCCATCGGGCCCCACACCAACAACGGCAGCGAACCGAGAATCGCACCCGACAGTTGCGCAATGACGTAGCCGATCAACGCCCGCAAGTCGAGCTTGTCCAACAAGCGGAACGCCAGAGACACGACCGGGTTGAGGTGGGCCCCGCTCCTCTGCCCAACCGGAGACAGTGCAATCAGCGCGCCGGTAGTACCAAAGAGAAAACCGGTAATCAGCCGCCGCCACCCTTCGCTCGGCAAAAAGGCCACGACCGGGCTGCCTTCCCCCCACATCAGAATGACCAATGACAGACCGACCAACACGAGCAGTGCCGTACCCACCAACTCGGACAAAAATACTCGCCACGGTAAAACTCTGCCCGCGCTGTCATTGTCACTCATCACTTCTCCGCGGCGGATTGCGTCTCCCGCGTCTGCTCCGCCGCATCATGCCGGTGCAAATTGAATGACGACCTTAATATCGTCCGGTTGCCGCTGCAGAGCGTGCATGAACGCCTCCGGCGGCTCGCGCCTGGTAACGAGACGGCCGAGCCAAGCACGGTCGGCGCGGGCCAGTACTTCTCCCGCCTTGTACCAGTGCCGCTTATTGGCATTGACGCTGCCCACCACGACATTGTTCTTGAGCACTATCTCTGCAGCGATGTCAGCCGTGGCTGGGCCGGTCGTCGATCCGCCAGCCCCGACTCCCGTGAGGCATACCACACCGCCGGCCCCGACCCCTCGGATCGCATCGGTGACGACCTGTCCGACGCCGGTGCATTCCATGATGACGTCCGGCGCGAAGCCCAAAGCCGAGACGGTGCCGGTGTGGTAGGTGGCCCCGAGCGCACGCACGAGTTCCGGCTTGGACCCCGTTTCGACCCGGTCGAGGACGTGGACCTCGAGCCCGCGCTGCTTGCCGACGAGGGCCGCAAGAAGACCGATTGGCCCGGCACCGGTTACGAGCACGGTCTTTGGCTCCCAGAAGGCGCGCTGGCCGACCGCGACCACCTGCTCCCACGCCTTGGTGACGACAGTCGTGGGCTCCAGCAGCACCCCCAGCAGACCCAGCGAGCCGTCGATTTTCATTGCGTACTCAGGTTCGATCCGCCACCGCTCGGACATGTATCCGTCGATTTCCTTGATGCCGCGCTCGGTGTACTGACCGTTGCGGCACATGTCCCACTCACCGACCGCGCAGTTTGGGCAGGGCACGGGGTCGGGGCGCCGGACGATACCGACGATGAGATCGCCTTTTTGAAGCGATGAGTTGCCTCCCGGATCCAACACGCGGCCGAGAGATTCGTGCCCCAGCACGAGGCGTGTCTTGCCTCGCGGTGCCCAGCCGTAGCTGCCTTCGACGATCTCGACGTCGGTCCCGCAAACCCCGACCGCAACGGCTTCGACAAGGACTGTTCCACCCTGAACGTCCGGTTCGGGGACCTCTTCTAAGCGTGCGCTTTGCGGCTTGTGCGGTTCTACGGTGATGGCTTTCAAGTGAGTTCTCCTGGCGATAATTACTTGGCTGCGTCGGCGGCTCGCACGCGCATTCTGACTGCATAGAGGCTGGTGCTTGCCGTGATGAACAGCGTGTGCCTGTCCACGCCGCAGAAGCTGACGTTCGCCGTCCAGTGTTCGTCGGGGATCGGTATGTGCTCGATCTGCCGCCCGGCCTTGTCGAACACCCGAACACCGTCGCCCGTCAGATAGAGATTCCCCTCATCGTCGAGCGTCATGCCGTCCGAGCCGTGCTGGGCGACGAGCGACTTGTGAATGAGATCGCCGCCCACCTCGATGTCGTAGCGATAGGTCCTTCCCGCGCCGATGTCTGCGACATACAGCGTCTTGCCGTCGGGAGTGCCGATGATGCCGTTGGGCTTCTCGAGATCATGGGTCACGCGCACCAGGGTTTGACGATCGGCGGACAGAAAGTAGACGTGCTCTCCGTCCTGCGGCATTGAGTCGTATGTCCACCAGGCCCGCTTGTAAAACGGGTCCGTAAAATACAGCGCGCCATCCGGTCGCGCCCAGACATCGTTCGGGCCGTTCAGGGGCCTGCCCTGGTAGCTGTCGAGAATCACGGTGACCTTCCCATCCGGCGCGATGGACCATAACGAAGTCCTTTCATCGGCGCAGGCGATCAGGTTGCCGCTGGCGTCGAAATGCATGCCGTTGCTGCGGCCGGCCGGCTGCAGGAAGGTGGACAACTTACCCTGCGCGCTCCACTCGAGAATGCGGTTGTTCGGCTGATCGGTGAAGAAGAGGTTCCCCTGCGCGTCACACGTCGGACCCTCGGTGAAATCGAAGCCACCGGCGAGTTTCTGCACCTTGCCGCCCGCTGCGACCACACGGTGTTGGGCGCCGGAGCAGGAGGCGGCCGCGATCACCAGCAGCGCGAGTATTGTCGCGTTCACGCGCCGCTTCATCGTGATCTCGCCGGCTCGGCGCCGATCACTGCGGTCCGTTGCGCACCGCGGTCGCCGCGATCCGATGCAGGAGACTTCCGGGCCGCGGATTTCGAGCCGCCTTCAGCTGCGCTTGGGGGCGGAGCAAATACTTGCATGAGTCTGGCAATGACGCCGCTCCACCCCGTTTGGTGGCTCGCGCCCAAGCCCGCGCCGTTGTCTCCATGGAAATATTCATGGAAGGACAGGCAGTCTCGCCAGTATGGATCTTCCTGGAACTTGCGTGTCCCTCCGTAGACGGGACGCCGGCCCTCCGCGTCTCTCAGGAAGATGGCCGTCAGCCGGCGAGAGAGTTCCTCGGCGACTTGCCGCAGATTCATCTGCCGACCGGAGCCCGTCGGGCATTCGATCGTGAAGTTGTTGCCGTAGTACTCGTGGTACCGCATCAGCGCGCGGATGATCAGAACGTTGATCGGCATCCAGACCGGGCCGCGCCAATTGGAGTTGCCGCCGAATAGCCCACTGTCGGACTCCGCCGGCAGATAAGAGACCTGGCTGACTTGACCACCGGCCGAGATGGCATACGGATGATCGGCGTGATAGCGCGAGATGGAACGCAGGCCGTGCGGACCGAGAAATTCGTTCTCGTCGAGCATCTTCCCCAGCACTCGGCGGAGCCTCCGCTCGTTCAGGATCGACAACAGGTGCCGGCCATCGACACCAATTCGCCGCGGATCATGGATCGAAACCGCCAACTCGGGCCGCTCCCCCAGGAACCAGGCGAAGCGCTCTTGGATTTCAGGGAAATTCTCGCATTGCTCGGCCTCGAGCGTGGTGGTTGCGCACAGCGGCAGCAGTCCCACCAGCGAGCGGACCTTGAGACGCTGGGCGGATCCGTCGGGCAGCCGCAGCAGGTCGTAGAAGAAGCCGTCCTCCTCATCCCACATGCCCGTGCCTTCGCCCAGCTTGTCCATCGCGGAGGCGATCCACAGGAAGTGCTCGACGAACTTTAGCGCCATTTCCTTGTAACTCGGATCGCTCATCGCAAGTTCGGCGGAGATTTCCGCCATGTTTTGACAGAACAGCGCCATCCAGGCGGTGCCGTCGGACTGCTCCAGGTATCCGCCGCCGGGCAGCGGCGCGCTGCGATCGAATGGACTGATGTTGTCGAGGCCGAGGAATCCACCTTCGAAAACGTTGCGTCCGGTCCGGTCGATGCGATTCACCCACCAGTTGAAGTTCAGGGTCAACTTGTGGAAGCAGCTCTTCAGCCACTCGGTGTCGCCCACCCCGGTCTGAATCTTGTCGAGGCGGTACGTAAAGATCGTGGACCAAGCATGCACCGGAGGATTGACGTCGCCGAAGTTCCACTCATAGGCAGGCAACTGGCCATTGGGGTGCATGTAATGCTCTTGCAGCAGCAGTTTGAGCTGCTGCTTGCCGAAATCAGGGTCCACAAGAGTCAGCGCCAACACATGGAATGCAAGATCCCAAGCGGCATACCAGGGATACTCCCACTTGTCCGGCATCGAAATGATGTCCGCATTGTCCATGTGGTGCCAGCGGTCATTGCGCGGGGCGGCCTTGCGCGTCGGATTGAACGGGTCCGAGCCGTGTTCCTTGAGCCATTGATGGACGTCATAGTAGTAGTACTGTTTGGACCACAGCATTCCGGCCAGCGCTTGGCGCATCACGACTGCGGCGTCGGCACTCAACGAGGCCGGAATGATCGTGCCGTAGAACTCGTCCGCCTCGCGCCTCAGGCGGTTGACCTGGCGATCGAAGTCGTCGCCGAATACGCTCTGCGGCACACGCTCGGCCGGTGCGAGCGCAGCAGGCGCGACATCGGACAGCCGCAAACGCACTACCTGGGACTCGCCCGGACCGATGGTCAACCGATAATGGGCCGCGACGATGGTCCCGTTCTTGTCCGGGTTCACTTCGTCCTTGCGCCCATGGACAATGACATCGTTGATCCCATCCTTGACGTAGCGCGACGTGTTCGGAGTGCCGTAGATCCGCTGCGAATTCGTCTCGTTCTCGGTGAACAGCAGCGGTACGGCGCCCTCGCAGTAGAGGTAACGAGTGCCCAGCAGCGGGTGATCGACCCGGATGACCCGGTCGCCCGGGCGATCCGCGACCTGCGCGAGGCGGGGGCGCTTCGCGTCGGCATGCCAAGACCACTCGTTGCGGAACCACAGCTTGGGCAGCAGGTCGAGGATGGCGGAGTCCGGCCCACGGTTATGAACCGTGCAGCTGATCAAAATGTCCTCCGGCGAGGCCTTCGCGTATTCGACGAACACGTCGAAGTACCGGTCTTCATCGAACACGCCGGTATCGATGAGCTCGTACTCGGACTGATTCCGGCCCCGAAGGTGGTTGGTGCGAACCAGATCGTCATACGGATAGGCCGCCTGCGGGTATTTGTATAGATAGCGCATGTACGAGTGAGTCGGCGTGCAATCAAGGTAAAAGTAGTACTCCTTGACGTCCTCCCCGTGGTTGCCCTCGGCATTGGTAAGTCCGAATAGGCGCTCTTTCAGGATCGCGTCCTTGCCGTTCCACATCGACAGTGCGAAGCACAGCAGTTGCCGGTCATCGCAAACGCCGGCCAGCCCATCTTCGCCCCAACGGTAGGCCCTGGACCTCGCCTGGTCGTGGCTGAAGTAGCTCCAGGCATCGCCGCCTTCGCTGTAGTCTTCGCGGACAGTCCCCCATTGACGCTCGCTCAAATAGGGTCCCCATTTCTTCCAGCTGACGCCCGCTTCGCGGGCCTCGTTGAGCCGTCTCTGCTCTGCACCATTGGTGATATTCACGTGTTATTCCTTTGGTCTGCCACGACTCATTCCATGCGGTATCGCGTCCTGACGAGTGCTTGTCAGGTGACTCGGCCCGGATTGTCTGATCGCCGACACGCCGGGCCGATCGGCGCGTTGTCGCGCACACGATGGGCACAGTTCACGGTCCAGCGTGAGCGCCATGTGCGCCGGCAGGCGCTGGCGGATGAAATCCCGGTGCGCAGGGGTCTGCGTCGCTGCGCCACATTGGCTGCAGACGAGCAGCGGCTGCTCGCACACGACAGTACCGGTGATGATCGTGCGACGCATGCCATCCCGGTCCTCGAGGCGGATCGCTCCGGTCGGGCAGACCTGCGTGCAGGCGCCGCACCCAATACACAGCTCCGCAGGGCGCGCGAAGTCGAAATAGGCTAGCCGGCCGGCCGGGGTGTCGCCCATGCGCAGCGCTTCAACGCCCATCTCGCTGCATGCAGCCATGCACAGGCCGCAGCCGATACACACGTCGCAGCGCAGGCAGCGGCGCACCTCATCCTGCGCCATGGCGTCGGTCAAGCCCTGCTCGATGCGGACGAAGTTCCCTTCGCCAAGCACCTCTTCCACGCTCTTCTCGGGCATCATCGCGCGCCGCCGATGGCTGCGATCCTGTGCCTCGACCACCAGCGGGATGACCTCGGCGCGGCGGACCGGTTTGCCAACCGTCTTGTCGATCGGCGTGCCGCGCAGCCACGCGTCGATGGCGGCCGCGGCGATCTTGCCCGCCCTGATCGCTTCCACGGCGGTGCGCGGACCCTGCTGCGCGTCGCCACCGGCGAAAACGCCCGGCACATTGGTCATCAGCGTCTTCGGATCCGCGGCGATAAAGCCGCGCGTGTTCTCGACCTCGCTGCCGTTCAGGATCGCGAGGTCGGTGCCCTGGCCCGTGGCCAGCAGTACATGATCGGCCTCGAGCGTCAGCAAGCGCGCGGTGTCGAACTGTGGATTGAACTTGCCGCTGTCGTCCTTCACGCGGTCGCAGAATTGAAAGACGACTTCGCCCTCCACTTCAATGCGCAGCGGACCCCAACCCGCGCGCACCTGAACCCCTTCGGCCACCGCTTCCTCAATCTCGTGCGGGCTGGCCGGCATGTCACGCCGTTTCTCCAGGCACACCATGTCGACCTGCTGCGCGCCCTGGCGCAATGCGGTCAGCGCCACGTCGATCGCCACGTCGCCGCCGCCGATGACCACGACGCGCGGCCCGACGCGCACGCGTTCACCGCTGCTCACGGAACGCAAGAAGTCGATGCCACCGAGCACGAACGGCTGATGCACACCTTCAATAGGCAACAGGCGCGCCATCTGGGTGCCGAGGCCGAGGAAAACGGCGTCATAGTTCTTGCGAAATGTCTCCAAGCTGCCGACCTTGGCGCTGGTGTGAATCGGAATGCCCAGCACCCGGATCTGGTCGAGCTCTTGATCGAGTAGCTGCGGCGGCAAGCGATATGCCGGAATGCCATAACGCAGCATGCCGCCGGCTTTTTCCTGTGTCTCGAAAATCTCGACCTGGTGCCCGTAGGTGCGCAGATAATAGGCCGCTGTGAGGCCGGAGGGACCGGAGCCGATGATGCCGATCCGCTTGCCGGTGGCGGCTGCGATCTCGGGCTTGGGGTAGCCGCCGTTGGCCAGGCAATGCTCGGCTGCCTTGGCCTTCAATGGCCGGATGAACACGGCGCCATTACCGCTGGCGCGCACGCAGGCCGATTCGCAAGGTGCTGGACAGACCAGGCCGCAAACCAGCGGCAACGGATTGTCCAACCGGATGGTCGCGATCGTAGCGTGATGGTCGCCGCGGCCCAGATGAGCCATGAAGGTCGGTATGTCGATGTTGGCCGGACAGGTGCGGTGGCAGGGCGCGGCGTTTCGCTTGAAGCACAAATCCTCGGGACACGACTCTCGCCGCGCATGCTGCTCCCATTGCTCGCGAAAGTAGCGCAACGAGGAGCCCAAGGGCCACGCTGCGGCAAGGCCCTGGGTAGCGAGATCGAGCGCCAGCTCATCGAGTGAGGCGAGGTGAGCTTCGCCGCCGCGTCCGAGGCTGATCTCGGTGACCAGGCGGGCGGCGCGCGCCAGCAGTCCGCGCACGGGCGCAGCCTCGCTCTCGGCACCCAGCCAATGGCGATATAGCGCGCGCCCTGTCTGCTTGATCAGGCACGCCCCGGGCGCCATCACCATCAGTGTTGAGGGCGTGGGGATTACGCCCGCTTCAGTGAGCGCCAGCGGTTCACAAGACAGGTCGGTCTGCGACAGTGGCAGGAAGCCGCCGAGGCCGTCGTCGAATACCACGACCGGATCCGCGCCTTCGACTTCGACCCCTCCGCCCCAGTTGTCGATCTGTTGGCGTAGGTTTCCTGATCGAATCAACTCGACCAGGCCACGCTGCTTCATGCCGCGCCGCAGAGTCAGCAGCGAGGCATCGGGTCCCAATGCGTCTGCGAACAGCAAGGCGATGCGGCACCACGTCTCGGGGGTGTGTACCAATCGCACTCCGTCACCCGGTGGGCTCTCGCCCCAGCAGCTCGGCTTGCAATTGCGCAATACGTCGATGCGTTTGCGCGCACTCGACACCTGCGCCAGCTCTCGGATCGCATCCACAACGTTCAGGAACCCGGCCTCACGACCGCTCAGTGCGGCGGGCAAGCGCAACTCGACCGCGCCGCTATTGCGCAGACCGGCGGCGATCAGTAGCCCCTCGGTCAGCAGCCACGGAGCACCGGCGAGAATCGCAGCAGCGCCGCCGGCGCGCTCATCGAAGCTGGTGGCGTCGATTACCAGCACCGACGGGCCATGACCTCGCAAAAAATGGCGCCAAGCAAGATGGACGGGCTGTGCCGCCGGCGCGCATTCGGCGAGGGCCGCGCGCTGCACGCGCTGCAGACGCTGCAGGGGAGTCAGTGACCGCGCCTTGTTGAAGCCGGGGAGCGAGCCGCCAAGCGTTGCTGCCGGCGGGACGGCACCCGAGAGCGCAGCCGCATTGACTTCCAGCCAGGCAGGCAAGGGCGGCGCAAGGTCGCTCATCTTGCAACCTCGCGTCGTGTCGCTGGCGCTGATTGCAGAATTCCGTAGGCGTGCACAGACCGCATGACCCTGTCAACTACTGCGCTGCAGTGTTGCTTGCGGCGGCGTAGCACTGGGAGCGCCGTCGAGCGGTTCGGCCATCAGCAGACGTGCGTAGCGCTCCCGGCGCGGGTCAGGCACTTCATTGGCTAGCCCGAAAGAGAGACAGCCGGTCACGCACTTGGTGACGCAGGCCGGCTGCAGCCCCGCATCGACGCGATCCATGCAGTAGTCGCATTTGACCACTTTGTTCGTGGCGGGGTCCCACTGCGGCACGCCCCAGGGACAGGCGGAAATGCAGCTCTTGCAGCCAATACACAGCGTCGACTGTACGAAAACGATGCCGTCCTTCTCGCGCTGCTGCATCGCGCCCGTCGGGCATGCCTTGACGCACCAGGGCTCTTCGCAATGGAAGCAAGGCATGAAGACATGCCGCATGCGCGGCTGCCCGCCGACGTCGATCGGATCCGAGGAAATAATCTTGCAGGGAGCTGGGCCCGGACCGAGCCCCTTGTTGGTCTTGCAGTGCACTTCACAGGCTTGGCAGCCAATGCAATTGGGTTCATCGTGGTGCAGGGCGTAGATGCTCATCGAAGCCCTCCCATCGGCGCCGCCGGCCTGACCCGGACGATTGTCTCGGTCAGGGCACAGCCCCCGCCCGCCGGATCGAACTCGTGAAGCTTTCCGTGTTGCAGGCGCTGGTCGGCCACACCGACGCCGAGGGCGCGGGTGGCAACGGGCACGGTGGCGCCATAGCCGTGCAGCATGAATACCGCTTCGGGATGGATCCAGGGCGTGACTTTCGCCTTCAGGCGCCCAACATACGCACCGCCGCCGTCGACTTCGACTTCGTCACCGTCACCGATTGCGAGCGATCGCGCTCGCTCGGGATGGATCCATAGTTCCTGCTTCGGTGCGATTTCGCGCAGTAACGGGTTGTTCAGGGACTGGCCGTGCGCCAGTGTGGCCGGCCGCCCGAACAGCAGCGTAAAGCGATCGCCGGTAGGCGCCACCTTGGGCTCGTAGGGCGGCAGGCTTGAAAGCCCTGCCTGCTTGAGCATCGCGCTGTCGATCTCGATCTTGCCGGTCGGTGTCGGGAACTTGAGCGCCTCGCGCGCGGTGAGCTTGGGCGCGGCGGCAAGGGTCACCACGCCGGCCTCGCGCATCTCGGCGATGGTGATGCCGGTGCCCTCGAGCTGATAGTTCCACAGCTCCTCGATCGACTCGAAATCGAGCGCCTCCTTCACGCCCATGCGCCGCAGGATCTCGCGGAAGATCCACCAGGCAGGGCGGCTGTCGAAGCGCGGGGCGACCGCCTGATCGCGCATGATGAACATTGGGATCGGGCCGGGGAGTCCAGCCAGGATGTTGGCCCGCTCGAGGTAGGTCGATTCGGGCAGAATGACATCCGAGTACCAGCCGGTTTCGGAATAGCGCACGTCGATCGAGACCAGCAGTTTGAGCTTGTCCAGAGCGCGCTTCACCGCATCGGCGTCGGGCAGGCTTGTCAGGGGGTCATGCCGGTACGCGATGTAGGCACCCATGCCGTAGGGCTGCGCCGTTTCCATGGCGGCGAATAACTCGTGGACCATGCCGATGCTCGGGTCCCACGAGGGCCGTGTCGTCCCGGCCCCATCCACGCGCGGCTCGGTCGCCTTGGGCACACGTGCAAGCAGTGGCTTCAGGCTCTTGCGCCCGAAGTATTCGGGCGACTTGGCCATCAGCAGACCCCCGGGCAGCTCGATGTTGCCCATCAGCGCGTTCAGGATCAGCGCGCTGCGGCTGACATAGAACGACTGCTTGTGCCGCGCAGTCATCCAGCCTGGATGAAAGATCACCCGCGGGCGCTGGCCAGCGATCTCTTCGACGAATGCGCGCAACTGATCGGCCGGCACGCCGGTATGCGGCTCCTGCCACTCCGGCGTCGTGTCTTCGACCGCCTTGCGCAGCACATCCATACCGGTGACGAAGCGGGCGACGAATTCCTCGTCATAGCAATGCCGCTTCAGCACCTCGTGGATGATGGCCAGATTCAGCGCGTAGTCGCTGTTCGGACGCACCCGCCAGTAGCGCGAAGCCTTGCACGCTGTGCGGCTGGCGCGCGGATCGATGTAAGTGACACGCATGCCGTTGGAGACCGCGTCCATGAAGGCCTTTGCCTCCTTGACCATCAGCGATTCGATGATGTTGCGGCCGTACAGCACCAGGTGCTTGGTATTCTTCAGGTCGGGTACCAGGGCCAAATGGCTGAAGCCGAAGAGGCTTCGCGAGGCATTGTGGACATTGCCGCCGCAAGTGGCATCGTGATTGAAATAATTCGGCGAGCCGAGTGCAGCCACGAAGGTGCGCGTCAGATCGACGAACGGGCCGCCACGGTCCGACAGCGCGATGCCCCTCGGCCCGAAGGCCGCCACCGTTTCGCGAAGCTTGTCGGCGACGTAGTCGAGCGCCTCGTCCCAGGACGCGCGCCGCCACTGGCCGGCTCCCCGCGCACCCATACGGATCAGTGGTGTCTGCGGCCGTTCGTCGTCGTACTCGAACGGCACTCCAGCCGACCCCTTGGCGCACAAGCTGGCGCCCAGTGCGGCGTCGTTGCGGTTGCCTTGCACCCAGGCCACTTTCCCGTCGTTGACCGTCACCTCGATCGGACAGCGTACGGCGCACATGCCGCACAGGCTGTAGACGGTGCGTCGGCCTGGTGCGCCCACACCGGATGCATTCGGGGCCATGATCGATGCCATCGCAGTCTCCTGTCCTTAGTTTCCGCGGCCCGTCGATCCGCTGTGATCGACTGCTGCGCCCTAGGCAGCGGCGAGCTTCTTGCCGAATGAGCGCACCTTGAATGCAAGGATCACGACGATGACACCGAAGATGACGGCATACATCCCGATGACCCAGAGCACGGCGAGCGCGCCTGCAGCCGGCCGCGATATCAGCATCGCGCCGAACGCGACGGAGATGAGGCCGCCGAGCACGAGAAGCCATTCACCGTTGATCTCCTTGCGCAGACGGATTGCCGCCACGATCTGCAGAACACCGGTGGCGATCGCCCAGATCGCGATGTAGAAGAGCAGCACCACTGCGGTAACCCCAGGCGCCACGAACGTCATGAGTCCGACGGCGACGCCCACCAGGCCCCACAACAGCAGCACAATCCAATGGTCAAGCTCCTTGCGTTCGGTGATGGCGGTCCATACGCCGAGTACGCCGTCAGCCAGCACGTAGATGCCGAAAAACATCATCAGCGCCGCGAGCGTGACCCCGGGCCGCGTTAAGGCCAACACTCCAAATGCGATCGCCAGCGCGCCGCGAAGCAGCAACAGCCACCAGTTCTTGGAAAGTATGTCGGCAATCGATCCCTTCAACGTAACCATGAATACTCCTCCTTAAAATACCACTCAGCATCCCAGCCCTTGCGTGGGCACTCGACATTCGCGAATCATTCTTAAGATCCTAGTGAAGATCCTTTTACATAACTATTGGATTGAATACGTATAGGCTAGTGGCTATCCCCTACGACCCAATCAATTGGTTGCACCCGCTCGTGCTGTCCGAAAGTCGGATTCTCGATCAAAGATTGGGCGAGAAGAGTCCAGTCGATCACTGGCGGCCCAGGTAAGAAGGACGATGAGTTAGGTTGTTATGCATCGAGCCTCTGGCCCAGAAATTTTTTGGCTTTGGCCACTTCGGTGTCCCACTTACCGAGCTGCTCGGAATCCAGAAGCTTAGCAACGCGCTCGTGAATCTCTCCGCGATGCTCTTTCACCTTGGCAACCGCGCGAGCATCCGCCTTTGTACTAAGTGGTTGTATATTGAGAACCTAAAAGATCGTCTTCGCGTCGCATTCGAAGGTGGAGAACAGACATCCCGTCGCGGGTACCTCGCTAACATTAAAGCGAGAGGAAAGGCCGCGGCGGGATGCAGTTCTTGTCAACTTATGCGGCCACCTTCAGCGCCGCTGATAGCTCCTTGTCGAAGTCCTTCTGATCGACTTCCATTTGCTTCTCAATCCGCTTGGCCGCCTTGGCGGTCGCCTTCGCGAGCTTCTCCGCCAGCGAGGTTTTGGCAATGACAATGATGCCCGCCGTACCTGAATCGAGCGCGTCGCCCAGGTCCTTGAGATCCCCGCGCGACATGCCGTAGGCAATGTGACCGAGCAATCCGCCGGTCAAGCCTCCGGCGGCGGCCATCCCGAGAATGGAAGGCGGAAAGAGCACCCCGACCAGAGCGCCCACGGCAGCTCCAGCCCAGGCTGCCTTCTGTGTGGGCTTCTCCTGCTTACTGACATGCACTTTGCCGTTGACATCCTTATTGACGACGGCGGCATCATAGGTGTCGATTACGCCCCGGCTGTACAGATCCTTCACCGCGGTGAAATCCATCTTCGCATCGTCCACATTGGGATACGTGGCGACATAAACAAATACGCTTGACATGACTCGCTCCTTGTTCGTATGAACTCTGGTTAAGAATATGCGGGCAATCGAACTGCCCCTCTACTGTTTCGTAACACTCACGGCGAGGCCTTCGCCTACCTGCTTGATATTCCCTTGTTCTTCGGCGTCGGACTTTAAAGGATCCGCAGTCAATCACTATTCGCGAATACACTTAACGACTAGTAATCGCGCTGCACTTCCCGACAACATTTAAGAGTCATTAGCGTCGCTGAATGGTGAAATGTGCGGTGCGACTGGCGGCGGGACCCGCGGGTACCAACAAAAGAAGAGAAGCGACCGTAATCTGCGTGACCAGCGATAACGCCACGATGATGGTTGCTTAGGCTAAACTCCGCGTAGTTCATTTCGCTCGACGACCACCCCAACCATCGCTCCAACTCGTGTTCAGCAACTCTCATCCCTCGCTGTTCGGAATCGCAGCCTTCTTGCTGCTGCAATTGGCGGTGATCGCGCGAATCCTGCTTCGCCCGCATCGCGACCCGTCTTCCCGAGTCGCCTGGCTGTTGGTCGTTGGCGTGGTGCCGCTTTTTGGAATGGTTGCTTATTTGCTAGTGGGTGAAACGAACATCGGGCGTCGCCGCGTAGCGCGGTTGCGCGGAATTATCGCGCGCATGCCGCCGTTTCCAGCCGCCGTGAGCGAGGACGCGGAACATCCCGCAGCCGCCATACCGGAACGCTACCGACATCTCTTTGCGCTGGGCCGCTCGATTAGCCGGTTCGAGCCCATCGTTGGCAACACCGCAGCGCTATTGCCGAACTCCAATGCCACGATCGATGCGATGGTGGCCGACATCGATGCCGCCAAAGAGCATGTCCATGTGCTGTTTTATATCTGGCTGCCCGATCGGAACGGCTGCAAGGTCGTCGAGGCACTAAAGCGGGCGGCGGCCCGCGGCGTGACCTGCCGGGCCATGGCGGATGCCCTCGGATCGCGTACGATCATTCACAGCGAGCATTGGCAGGCCATGCGCGCAGCGGGCGTTCGCGTGGCCGCCGGCCTACCCATTGGCAATCCGCTGTTGCGCATATTGGGTGGCCGCATTGATCTGCGAAATCATCGCAAGATCGTGGTCATCGACGATGGCATTACCTATTGTGGCAGTCAGAACTGTGCCGATCCCGAATTCCTCCCGAAGGCCAAGTTTGCGCCGTGGGTTGATGCCGTGATGCGCTTCGTGGGTCCGATCGCGCGTCAGAACCAGTTCCTGTTCGCGAGCGACTGGATGATGAGTGTGGATGAGAATCTCGACGACATCCTGCGCAAGCCACTGCAATCGCCTTCCCCGGGCGGTACGCGCGCACAAGTCATCGGTACGGGCCCGACTGTGCGTTACTCGGCGATGCCCGAAGTGTTCGAAGCACTGCTGTATGCGGCGCATCGCGAGGTGATCCTCACGACGCCGTACTACGTGCCCGATGAGGCACTTCAAAATGCGCTATGCACGACCGCCTATCGGGGCGTCGACACCACCATCGTCTTCCCGGCCAGGAACGACTCGTGGATCGTGGCAGCGGCGAGCCGCAGCTACTATGCGGACCTGCTCGCCGCCGGCGTCAAGATCTTCGAGTACGAGGGGGGTCTTTTGCACACGAAATCACTGACCCTCGATGGCGAAGTGACCTTGATCGGCTCTGCGAACATGGACCGTCGCAGCTTCGAACTCAACTACGAAAACAATATCCTATTCTATGACCCGGTCCTCACCAACACGGTCCGCGAGCGTCAGCAGTCTTACATCGCGCGCTCGCATCCGGTCACGGCGCAAATGGTATCGGAATGGCCGATGTCGCGCCGCCTGTGGAACAACCTCATCGCCACCCTCGGGCCTGTGCTCTGAGGGAGGTCCCCAAGAGACCGTTGCCTTTGCGCGATGTTTCGAGCCGGCAGTTTCCAGGGTGTCGCGCTGACGGGGCGGGTTCCGCTTTTGCTGCAATAAAGTGGGCCTTTATCTAGTTTGTGTTAAGCCTAAATAATCGCTAATAACTGTTTCATATTATTATATATTTTATGGTGGAGCCGGGGGGAATTGAATACCCAGCGTAACTTCCTGAAACTAAAACAATATTGGAGCTGCAACAGCCATTCTACCAACGGAAGTACCAACATCCGCCCACCTCGGTATGCAAGGCGACGACCTCGGCCAGAGGTGCGCAGCCATCGGCGCTACTGAGGTGCCTGGACGGTACGAACCCAATAGAATACTGACGAATCATGATTCTCGACGAGCGATCGGCAGCGATCTTCATCAATGGCTATCAGAAGCTTTTGCTGGAGATTTGCGGCCCTACTGGCGAAGACGTCAAGTTGCTCGAGCGGCTTGTGAAGGGTCGAAAGAAACTCATGTCCGACGTATCGTCGTTGGACGATGCGGTATCGAGTATCCATGGTCAAGGACAACATGTGAACGAAACTGTTGTAGCCGCCGCAACCAGCCTCCAAGTCAAGTCTTGGGTGTACCTGCGCGATACTCGTCGTTACTCCATATTCATGGAACAAACGGGGATACATGCCTACGGCGCAGTTGGCATAACAAATCCGATCAAAGAGCTGCTCGGCGGGTCAGGGGCGCTGGTCGAGACCGGATTATTACTTTATGACGGGCACATCGTTTGCGACGGACTTATATCACCGTGGCGTGGATCGGACCTTCGTACAAAAGAAGCTTCAATGAGGCACTTTCCAATATTCGGTCAGCGGGCAATTTTTATACTGATCGCTTAATCCCAGAAGCGAATAGGAACGAGGCTCCGTCGGCTGGTGACGACCTCTGCTGCCCATCGCCAACGGCAGCTTTGGAGGAACTCACGGTTTGAGAATGCTCTCGGAAACAAGTGCCGATAACGTCGTAACTTCAGTCTTGGGGAGTCGGCTTTATTGGTCAATGCGCCGGCTTCAGCATGCCATGCATGCCGATCCAGCGGACATAGGAGTCGAACCAGCCGGTGCTGGTCGTCTCCTTCGGGTACATACCGAAACCGTGTCCCCCCTGTTCGAAGAGATGGTACTCGGCCGGGCGTTTCGCCGCCCGCCAGGAATCGATCAGTCCACTTCCGGAATTGCCGAAAATCGGGTCGTCCGCAGCAAGCGCTGCGAACAGCGGGGGCGCATCGGCTGGCACCGTCACTGAAGCCATAGGGCCGTAGATAATCCCGATGGAGGCGGGCTTTGCATCCTGCCCATGGAGCGCCGTCATCAAGGTCAGCGCCGCACCGGCCGAGAATCCAACCATCCCAATTCGATCGGGATCGATATGCCATTCCTTGGCGCGCTGGCGGACCAGCGCAAAGGCGGCGCGCGCATCGGCAATCTGTGGAGCTAGCCGCGTCGCGGCATCGTCCGCGCTGGGCTGCGGCGGCCGGACGGCCGCACCGGAGAACATCCGCTGCATCGAGCGTTCGAAGCCAGGCAGATCGGCCGGCGTCTGATTCAGCCGGTATTTGAGTACGAAGGCCGCAACGCCCTTGACCGCCAGCGCTTTTGCGACATCCCAGCCTTCATTTTCCATCGACAAGCTCATGAAGCCGCCGCCAGGCGCAACAATCACAGCTGCGCCGGTCGCTTTCCCCGGTTGGGGGAGAAAAGGAGTGAGCGTCGCGATCGTCACGTTGCGAGCAAAGACGCTGCCATATTGGCGGTGCCAAGATTCCTGCGCCTTCGCGTCCGGAAGCGCTCCGGTTCCCAGCTCGATCGCATTTGGCTGGGCCGGAATGGCGATCGCCGTCATCTTGTCGCCTTGCGCCTGAACCGGCGCCAGGCTGAACAGAATGGCTATTCCAGCAACGGCGAGACCTACTCCAGATCGCAACATGATCGCGGCGATCGCATCAATCCTTCCCATCGTTTCGTTCCCTTGGGACTATTGTGCGTCATGCTAGTTCGGCCCCATAGCGCTAGCAACACTTTTGTCTGACAATTTACAGCCTACGCGATGCAATGAATTGATCTTGTTGCTAGGAATTGAACGCGCTCAGCAGTGGGGGTCTGGTTCACGTCACCCGTGCGGTTCAAGGCGCGGTGTCTCGCCGCCGCCGGCGCACCCCGTCATTGGCCTTGCAAATCAATCCTCCGCGAAACCAGGCATTCGAAAGACGGCGCAAGCACCCGCAGCTCGGACCCGCATCTTGACTCGATATTTTGCACACGGCGACGGCCAATGTCCGCTATCTTCTTCGCATTATTAGCCCGTCGCTGACGGCTTCTGGCCGCTTGCTGCAGGTGGCGCGACGCTTCACTATCGATAGTTTCGCCAGAACGTCTATGTCCCGTTGCTCGCCACAGCATTGTGTTTCCTGAAGCGGCGTTCGTTGCATGAGACCCACGTACTCGCCCGAGGCCTCCTTGCCTCAAATAGCCGTTTCAAGTGAGTTTATTTGATCTTGAATAGCAGCTCAAATGATCCTATGATACTTGTGCCCACGGAGACTCCAAATGTCCATGCCCGCGGAACGCGTCGAAGAGATACTAGGCCTCAAACCCACATCGCGGGGCACGGCCGGTTTGGCCGCTGCCGTCGAGAAGGGACTGCCGCGCAGTGCGCTCATGCGCGTGATCGCCCGGGCTGGAGTTACCGGCAAAGCGCGTCTCGCGCTCCTGCACCGAGTGGTCCCATCGGCTACCTTCAAACGCCGCAAGCGACTGAAGCTTCACGAGAGCGAAAAAACCGAGCGGCTGGCCCGCGTCATCGCCTTGAGCGAATTGTTGTGGGACGACCCCGAGGCAGCACAGCGCTTTTTGAGCGCCCCACATCCCGAGCTCGGTAATCGAACGCCGCTCGATTGCGCCGGCACCGAACTCGGCGCGCGCCAATTTGAAGACGTGGTGACGCGCGCGATCTACGGCCTTCCTGTCTAAAGTCTCCTCGCGTTAACTGCGTGCGCTTCTATCGAATTGCCGACTCGCGATTTGATCCAGAGAGCGGGGAGGGTGCACGAGTCTACGGCGGGCGTTGGAATTCCCCAGGGCGAGCCGTCATCTATGCCTGCACCACCTATGCCGGCGCCATGCTCGAAAAGCTCGTCCACACCGGCGGCCAGATTCCCAAACACCAAGTGTGTGTCACCTTTGAATGCCCGGATGACCTAGCCGTAACTCGACTCGATGAGGAAAAAACACCCGGATGGCGGGACGAAGATTTTGCGGCGAGCCGCCGTGCCGGCGACGCTTGGCTGCTCGCCACGGAAACGGCAATATTACTGGTGCCCAGCGTCATCTTCGATGTCGAGCGAAACGCGCTGATCAATCCCGTTCACGCCGACGCTAAACGCATCCGTCCTATTAGAATCGAGGCGATTCGATGGGACGACCGATTATTCCCACCCCATTTATGACCGCAAGACTTTAGAAGCCGCAAACGCCGATCCACCTTTGGCGAAGCCAAGAATCGAGTGAAATCGAAAATGGCGCGGGCCGATCTTAGCGCCCTGGTGGCAGGTAAATCGCGGCCAGAAAGGTTCGCGACGCTTCGCGGCCCCGCGACGATTGTGATGACCGCAGAAGAACTCCGCGTTCGGCGCCTGTTGACAGTCCTGCCGGGCGCTTTCAGAAATGAATAAAAATCGGCCTTTTATAGCTCTTGTAAAAGATGAATAAATACATTTAATATATTGATATCCATCACATTTTTCTGGTGGAGCCGGGGGGAATCCAATACTCGATGCAACTCCTTGAAAATAAGACAATATTGGAACCCTAGCCGAGATTATACCAACGGAAGTACCCACATCCGCCCTGTTGGCATGTAAGGCGATGCAGGCATGGGAATGATCAGGTGTAACCACCGCGCGGATGGCGACCCTTCCGTCCCGCGGAACGCACTGGCCAAATATATCGTCAGATGATATATTTGTGCATGCTTGATCAGTCGATGCGACGTCTCCTGGATTACGACCATCGACGCTATTGGCTCGTAAACGGTTGGAGCGTCCGATTTCGGATCGCGGAAGTCGAGGTCAGCGTGGCGCGGCCGCGTGGCATCAAGTACTCGTTCACGTTACATGACCTGGATGGGACTCGGTTGCTGGGGTACGACAACGCGCACGGCGTACCGCGTGCGCAAGAGTACGATCATCGACATCGCTTTCGGCATGCCAGGGAGCTGGTGCCTTATGAGTTTCGGGGTGCCGATGAGTTGCTTGTGGACTTCTTCGCCGCGGTTGAACGGGCCTGCGCCGAAGAAGGCAGCGCCTTCGAGTTTGAGGCCGAGGAGATCGAGTTGGAGGCTGAGGAGGACGATGATGCGCAAGTCCATGACTGAGTTAAAGGAGGAAATGCGTGCCGTGGCACGGGGCGAGAGGCGGGCCTCCCCGCTCCCGGCAGCACCTCTGCTCGCCGCCTTATCGCGAGAAGCACTGGAGCTCTTGGGCGTATTGCTGCGCGAACACCCTGCGAACGTGACTGAATTGGTGACACTCACCGGCCGGGCGCAGTCGAACATTTCGCGCTCGCTGCAGCTGCTCGCAAAACATCGGTTGATTCGGCTGGTGCGCGAGGGGCGCGAAATCCGCCCGGAGGCTATTGCCAAGACTGTAAGCGTAGATCTCGTATCGGGCACTTACGAGACGACTCCCATCTCAAAAGTGGCGGCAGGCTGAGGCGTCGGCCGGTATCTCGACGAGATCTCGATAGCTCAAGGGATACGTCAGGTACCAGCGCACGCATAGCTCTATGGTTGCGCTCCGGGTTTCTCCCTAATCGAAGGAGCTCCAGACAGTCGCCAAATGCCAGGCCGATTCCTGGTATCGAACATTTGCCGTCGATGCGGCCAGATGGGAATGTAAATGTTTGTGAAGAGCATTACTCGCTGAACCGGTGGTAGTCACCTGGAAAAGCATCGAATTTCGGACACTAAGACCTTGGTCCAATTGTGGACGTATGGGTTTGCGAAATGATTCGCTGCGGCGAGTCTTTCTAGAGTGAAAGTGAAATCACTTCGATAAGGAGCACAAGACGTGATCGAAACCAAAGGCAAACTCGCGGTTGTGTACTTGCTGGCGTTTGCATGCGTCCTGACGGTGGTCGCGCCTTGCGCATCAGCGCAACAAAAGAAACCCAACATCATTATGATCATGGGCGACGATATTGGGATGTGGAATCTCAGCGTCTACCACCGCGGTATGATGGGCGGTAGTACACCGAACATCGATCGCATCGCCGCGGAAGGCGCGCTGTTTACCGACTACTACGCCCAGCAATCATGCACCGCGGGGCGCGCCGCCTTCATTCTCGGCCAAACTCCGTTCCGCACCGGTCTGCTCAAGGTTGGTCTGCCGGCCGCGAAACAGGGAATCCAGGACAAAGATCCAACAATTGCCGAGCTTCTCAAGCCGCTTGGCTACGCCGCAGCGCAGATCGGGAAGAATCATTTGGGGGATCGCAACGAATACCTGCCCACGGTACACGGCTTCGATGAGTTTTACGGCATTCTCTACCACCTCAACGCCATGGAAGAGCCGTACTCGGAGACTTACCCGAAGGACCCAAAATTCCGTGAGTTGTTCGGCCCACGGAATATCGTGGATACGAAGGCCACGACAAAGGACGATCCGACCACGGACCCGCGCTGGGGCAGGGTCGGCAAGCAGACGATCGCGGACGGCGGGCCTTTGCCGCCGCACCCCAACATGGATCCGGCGGCCAAGTTCAGTATGGAGAACGTCGATGAGGAATTGGTGCGCCGATCGCTCGATTTCATCGACCGTTCCGTGAAGGCTAATAAGCCGTTCTTCCTCTGGCACAACTCGACGCGTATGCACTCCTGGACACACCTCTCGCGCAAGTGGCAAGGCAAGAGCGGCTACGGCCTCTACGCCGACGGCATGATGGAACTGGACTGGGAGGTCGGGCAGATCTTGAAGAAGCTCGATGACCTCGGCATTGCCAAAGACACGATTGTGATGTTCACCAGCGACAACGGCGCCGAGATCTTCTCCTGGCCGGATGGTGGTAACCATCCGTTCCGCGGTGAGAAGGGTACGACCTTCGAGGGTGGCTTCCGCGTACCTATGGTGGCCAGGTGGCCCGGTGTCATCAAACCGGGCACCATCGTGAATCAGATCTTCGCCAGCGAGGACTGGATGCCGACCCTGCTGGCTGCCGCCGGGGAGCCGGACGTGAAAGAGAAGCTCTTGAAAGGCTTCCAGGTAGGCAACAAGACCTTCAAGAACCACCTCGATGGCTACAACTTCCTGCCTTTCTTCAAGGGCGAAGTGGCTGAAGGTCCACGTCACGAGTTTTTCTATTTCAGCGACAACGCCGATCTCATGGCCTTGCGCTACAACGATTGGAAAATTGCCTTCAAGACCATCCAGGGCAATCTCTTCACCGGCAAGGAAGAGTCAACCAATGTTCCTTGGGTGACAAACCTACGGATGGATCCATGGGAACGCTATCAAAGCGAGTCGGAGAGTTATACCGCCTGGTGGGGCGAGCAGCTCTGGACGTTGGTGCCTTCGGTGGCCATCGTGGGTCAGTTCCTCCAATCGTTCAAGGAATACCCGCCCAGCCAGGTATCCGGATCGACCACGGTTACGCGGTTCCTCGAAGCCATTCAGGCGGGAGCCGCAGGATCGGGCAAGTAAGCCCAGCCGTCGCAAACAAGGTGGCGCAAATCGAAGCTTCTAACCACCTGGCCGCATCCGCCAAGTTCTCGGCGGCGGCGAGTATTGGCGTCGGTCACGATTTTCAGCAATTCATGTCTTTCAGGAATTGGTTGGCGCCGCTTTACTCGTGACTGTAATGCGGTATTGCCGATACCTGACCTCGTGCCATCTCCCACTCGCGCATCGCCACAACGAAGTTGTGCTTGCCGAGTGCGAGCTTCAGCGCCGAGGGATCAAGTCCCTGGGCGAGTAGGGTGCGAGCGAATGCGTGACGAGACCTGGCCCGCTCAAGAAGAATCTCGGGGTAGGTGCCCAAAGCGAGAGTCTTTTGCTTCTCTCCAAAGCGGTAGGCGTAGCGCCAGCATCGCCCGCCTTTCGGAGTCACCAGCAGATACAAGCCCCCGCCATCCGAGATCTTTCGTGAGTAGCGTAGCGGTGTACCGCAGCTCGCCGGGAGACGAGAGCGCCACGCGAGTTCGCCGAAATCCTTATCGAAGGTGAGGAGCACGCGAGCATCTCGTAGACTGCGCGAGAGCACGTCTTGATCCGTGATGCCGGGTGCATCCGTTCGAATCCACAGAACGTCGTGCCCTGCGGCACGAAGCGCAATAACTGCATCGCCAGGAAAGTTCTCATCCGCGAGGAATCGCATCGTTAGGCGATCGCTGCGGGATATACCTTTTCAGATTGCAAAATCTCACTCGCGTATTGCAAGCAAGCGGCAATATCGTCGTGCGTGATGCCGGGGTAGTTCCGCAAGATGTCGGCTTCCGTCCACCCCTGGCCCAACAACCCCACTATGAAATCCACTGCCAACCGGCTACCTCGGATAACTGGCTTTCCAGCCAGCACCGCCGCATCGAGGGTTATGTGGTCTCTCCAGTTCATTTGATAACTCTATCAGTGGGCGCCCGAGCTGGCACGGGCTACATTAGAAATCGGCCTAGTTCGCGACCTCCATGGCAGGCGAAGAATAACATGTAACCTATTGATATTGTTATATATTTTCTGGTGGAGCCGGGGGGAATCGAACCCCCGTCCATAAGTCCTACGCTACAAGATCTACGTACGTAGCCGCGTCTATTGTTCTTACCGCGCACTACCCAACGGGCAGGGAAAGCGCGCAGCCAGCCCGGTAATTTTTCGTTTAACACACCCCAGGCACGTGTGTTCCACTATCTGATGAGCGCTACACCTAAACGTTCGCATCAGCACGAGCCGTCTAGGTTTCAACCGCGATTAGGCGGCTAGAGCGTAGTTGTCTTGATTGGCAACTATAAGTTTGCAAATGGTTTAACGAGGAACCTGCACCTCGGTACGCCCCTGCAGTTTCGCAACCCATGTCGAAACCGGTCGGCCCCAATCGAGGCGCTAGTCTACGCCTTTTGACGGCGGCGGACCAATCGCCGCCGGAGCATCTGCTTTTGTGTCCAAGCTGGCCGCAGGCCACGTTTGCGAGCGTTGAGCTCTTCGGCCATAAGTGGAGGTCCGTACGCCGCTTTTCTTAATGAATACGCCGGATTGACTGCTTGACCGAACGGGCGGGCGAGGGCGATATATAAGCTGATTGGCCACTGCTCCAGCCGGCGGCGCGCAAATTGAAGTTCATTCCACGACTGTGCAAAGTGGTGTGTAAGAGGTGACACGTGGCGACCAATCTTTCGCTGGATTCGAAACTAATAGAACAGGCCGTCAAAGTTGGCGGCGAGCGAACCAAAAAAGCCGCCGTGACGCGCGCTCTGCAGGAATACATCGCACGCCGTCAGCAAAAATACCTGGTAAGCCTCATGGGAAAACTCGAGTGGGATGAGTCGTTCGACCATAAGCGCGAGCGTTCCCAGGGGTGACCCTTCTTGTCGGTACCAGCACATGGTCGCTTGCGTTTCGCCGCGACGCCGATCTGGCGGTGCCGCAGGTTTAGGCCCTGCGATGTTTGGAAGCCCATCAAATAGCCGGCGCGCTCAGCGCCGCATGGCCTTCATGATCCGGCCCTTGTCGCGCTGCCAGTCCCGATCCTTTTCGGCGTGGCGCTTATCGTGCTGCTTCTTGCCCTTGGCGAGGCCGATCTCGAGCTTGGCGCGCCCCGCCTTCCAATACAGTTCGAGCGGCACCAGCGTATAGCCGCGCCGCTCCACTGCGCCGATCAGATGGTCGAGCTGCCGGCGATTGAGCAACAGCTTGCGCGTCCGCGTCGGGTCGGTATCGACGTGCGTGGAGGCGGAAATCAGCGCGCTGATGTGCGCGCCGAACAGGAATGCCTCACCGTTCTTCACATACACATAGGCTTCGGCGATCTGCGCCTTGCCGGCGCGCATGCTCTTGACCTCCCAGCCCAGCAGGGAAATGCCGGCCTCGAAGCGCTCCTCGATGAAATAATCGAAGCGCGCTTTGCGATTCACGGCGATCGGCGGCAATTTTTCGGTGGTTTTCATCTTGGTTCAGGACATTATAGGACGGGGCCGCCTCGGCCCCGAGAATAGTTGCGCGAGGCGCATGACAATTCTGGCGGCGCCCGCGCTTTTGCCGGACAATACGCTCATGCAGATCGTCGAGCGCAGTGCCCTGGTCACGTACACGCCCGCGGAAATGTTTGCTCTTGTGAATGACGTGCCGCGGTACCCCGAATTTCTGCCGTGGTGCGTCGGGTGCGCAGATGAAGGAAACCTCCGCCACGGAGACGCTGGCGACCTTGAAAATTTCCCACGGGGTGCTTCAGACCGAATTCACCACGCGCAATACCTTGAGTCCCGACGCAAGGATTCTCATGCAGCTCACGCATGGCCCGTTCCGGGACCTCAAGGGTGAATGGCGGTTTGAGGCGAATCGGCGATCGCGGCTCGCGCGTCACCTTCAAGGTGGAATTCGAGTTCAAGAACCGTTTGACCGCCGCGGCCTTCAATGCCGTGTTCGAGACGCTGTGCGGCGAGCATCGTCGATGCCTTCGTGCGGCGCGCGCAACAGGTCTACGCGAGGTGAGGCGATGCCCTTTGAGATCCGCATCGAGATCGTCTATGCGGAGCCGCAGCACGGCATCGTCAAATCCTTCACGCTGACGCAGGGCTCGCGCGTCGCGCGATGCCCTGGCAGAGGCCGCAACGGACCCGGATTTTTCCGACGTAGACTTGGAGAATTCGCCGGTGGGTATTTTCGGCAGGCTGACGCGCGCGGATCAGGTGCTCAAGGACGGCGATCGCATCGAGATTTACCGGCCGCTAGCGCAGGAGCCGAAGGTCGCGCGCCGCTCGCGCGCCGCTAAGCCTCAATAGATCCGGCCGTTCTTGATCTTGGCCGCCGAGGCGTCCTGCGCGGCGGCCTCCGCGGCGGTGGGCTTGTCCAATCTGGCGACCTTGTCGCCGTCGAAATACACGGTGACGCGGCGTGAGTCGACATGCCGCGTGCGGCCCTTCTTGAGATAGTAGATATAGTCCCAACGTTCCTTGTCGAAGCGTGTCGGCCACCATGGGCGTGCCGAGCAGGTATCGGACCTGGCTGCGCGTCATGCCGGGCTTGAACGGTCTCAACGGCGGTTTGATCCAGGAAATTTCCCTGCTGAATGTTGATGCGATAGACGCAACCCGAGCCAGAGCGATCAATGCAGATCCGAAAACCAGGGAGTGAATTAATCTCATGAAAGTGGTGAACAGCCGTCAAATGATTGATAATCGGGTCCGCATCATACCCGAAGGCCCAGCATGCCGCAGCGCCTGAAACCCGATTCGACCAGCGAAAGCAACGACCTGCGCAATGCGGGCCTCAAAGTCACGCTGCCGCGCCTGAAAATCCTCGATATCCTGGCCGATGGCTCCGCGCGCCACATGAGTGCCGAGGACATCTACAAGAAGCTTCTGGTGTCGAATGAAGACATCGGCCTTGCCACCGTGTATCGCGTCCTGACCCAATTCGAGGCCGCCGGCCTCGTCACGCGCCATCATTTCGAGGGCGGCATGGCGGTGTTCGAACTCAATCAGGGCGCGCATCACGATCACATCGTGTGTGTTGACTGCGGCAAGGTCGAAGAGTTCATGGACAGCGGCATCGAAGAGCGCCAGCACGCCGTCGCGAAGCGCCTGGGGTTCGAGATCAGCGATCACGCCTTGATTCTGTACGGGCACTGCCGCAAGCCGAACTGCCCGAATCAGAAGCGCACCAAAGCGGCTTCGTAAGCAGTCTGTCCGCTCCTAGCGGCGCGCCGCGGGCGTGCGTTTCTTCTTGCTTTCATCGATCGACGCGCCGCGACAGCATGTCGCGCGCATGCGCGCGTGCCTGTTCGGTGATGTCGATGCCGCCCAGCATGCGTGCAATCTCATCGACGCGCTCCGCCGCGCTCAAGGGCTTGACGGCGGTGCGGGTGATCTTGCCGTCGCTGAATTTCGTGACGCGGAATTGAGCTGATGCGCCTGCGAGGCGACCTGCGGCAGATGCGTCACGCACAGCACCTGGGCGCGCTCGCCCAGTCCGCGCAATTGCTTGCCGACGATTTCGGCCACCGCGCCGCCGATGCCGGCGTCGACTTCGTCGAACACCATGCACAGCGACGACATTTTGGCCGCTGCCGCCACCTGAACCGCGAGGCTGATGCGCGACAGCTCGCCGCCGGAGGCGACCTTGGCGAGGCTCTTCGGCGGCTGTCCTGGATTCGCGCTCACCAGGAATTCGACCTCATCGCTGCCCGGCCGCGTTAAATTCGCTGTCGGCCGGAGTGACGCTGACCGCGAACTGGCCGCCTGCCATGCCGAGCGATCTGCATGAGTTGCGTCACCTCGCTGCTCAAGTCGCTGCGCGGCCGCCCTGCGCGCCTCGCTCAAGGTCTGCGCCGCAGCTCGATACTCGCGGGTCAGAATCGGCCAGTTGGTCCTCCAGATGCCGTCGAGACTCAGCTGAACATTGTCGAGCGCCGCAACTTCTGTTGCGATCACGCGCGCAGCTGCGCGGGCAGCTCCAGCACGCTCGACTCGATGCTTGCGCGCCAGCGCCTCGAGCGCCGCGGCGCGGCGTTCGATCTCATCCTGGCGCGCAGGATCGATGTCGAGATCATCCAGGTAGCGGCGCAGCGCTGTCCGCGGCCTCCTGGGTCAGGATGGTCGCCTCGCCCAGCAGCTTGCCGGCTTCGCCAAGCTGCGGGTCGATGTCGCGCGACGCTGCGCAGCGCCGCCTGTCGCCCGGCCCAGCAAATCATGAGCGCTGTCGCCGTCCGACTCGTAAGCGGCCGTCAGGCCGCCGGGCGGCCGCGCCCAAGCGGCCGCGTGCCGGCAACGCGCTCTGATCGGCGAACAGTTCCTCGATGTCGGCCGCGGTGCTGACCTCGGCGTTGAGCTCGCGCAGCTGGTAGCGCAGCAGATCGAGACGGGCATCGCGGTCTTCGGCGGCGGCCTTGAGCGACTCGAAGTCGCGCCGGCAGGCGCTGTAGCGCTCGTAGAGATCGGCGACGCCGCTTCTTCAAGGCAGGCATCGCTCAAGTCGCTCATCGAGCAGTTCGCGCTGCGCGCCGCGGCTCACCAGATGCTGGAATTCCTGTTGGCCGTGAATTTCGATGAGAAACTCCGCCAGTTCCCGCAAGGCCTGTAGCGGCACCACCTGGCCGTTCACGTAGGCGCGCGAGCGGCCATCAGCCCCGATCACGCGCCGCACCACGACCTCGCCGTCGAATTCGATGGACTGCGCGCTTCGAGCCACTCGATCGCCGCGGCCGGCAGCGCGGCGAAGCTGGCGCTCACCTCGGCGCGCTCGGCGCCCTGGCGCACGACATCGGCTGCCGGCGCGGCCGCCGGCGATCGAGCAGCAGTGCATCGACCACGATGGATTTTCCGGCGCCGGTCTCGCCGGTCAGCGCGGTGAGGCCGCCGTTGAGTTCGAGTTCCGCCTGATCGACGAGCACCAAATCGCGCAATTGCAGATGCGTCAGCATGGGTTAGCCAGGCGTCGGCCTGGCCGCCGTACGCGCCGCGGCCCCAGTGCAGCTTGGAGCGCAGCAGCCGGTAGTAGTCGTAGCCCGGCGGATGCAGCAGGGTGATTTGGGCATCGGCGCCCTCGACATACAGATTGTCGCCCTGCTCGAGATCGCCGATCGCGCGTGCCGTCGCAGGTGACCTGGGCGCGGGATTCGAAGCGATCCGACATGCGCAGCTGGATCTTGCTGCCGGCGCGCACCACGATCGGCCGGTCGCTCAAGGTATGCGGGCAGATGGGCGCCAGCACCCAGACGTCGAGGTCCGGCTCGACGATGGGCCCGCCGCAGGACAGCGCGTAGGCGGTCGAGCCGGTCGCCGTGGCGATCACCATGCCGTCGCCGCCGTGCGAGTTGACGAAGCGGCCGTTGATCGAGGTCTCGAAGTCCATGGTGCGGCCGGTCTCCCACTTGTTGACGCACCACGTCGTTCAGCGCCAGCGCGCGCACCGTGTCTGCCGTCGCGCCGCTCCAGCCGGGCCGCCAGCAGCGAACGCCGATCCTCGCTGTAGCGCCCGGCCAGCACCGTGTCCACATCCTCGAGCATGGATTTGGGGCTGACATCGGTCAGGAATCCCAGACGGCCGCGATTGATGCCGAGCAGGGGCACCGAATGGCCGGCGACCAACCGCGCCGCGTACAGCAGGGTGCCGTCGCCGCCGATGGCGATGATGAGATCGGCGCGGGTGGCAAAGGATGCCTTCCGGGCAGGGCACGACGCTGTCCGGCGTTGAAGGCCAGGCCGACGCCGGGATCGACCAAGGCGCGCACGCCGCGCGCATGGAAGTGCGCCGCCAGGCTCAGCATGCATTCGGCGACGCGCAGATCCTTGGCGTTGCCGACCAGCGCGATGGACTGAAAGGAGTGGGGCATGAGCGAATCCCTTGTAGCATGCCAGCCCGCGGTCACCTCTGAAATCGGCTTCTGGTCGACGCCGGACTTGACTTCGGCTCGACGCGCTAGGTAGCTTCAAACATGTTATATGGACCTACTATGACAGATGGTACCGACGAAGGGCTGAATGAGCGGGCGCAGCTGCTGCTCAAGGCCCTGATCGAGAACTACATTCGCGACGGCCAGCCGGTCGGCTCTCGAACCCTGTCGCGGGATTCGGGCTTGAGCCTGTCGTCGGCCACCATACGCAACGTCATGGCGGACCTGGAGGACCTGGGTTTCGTCGCCTCGCCGCACACCTCCGCCGGCCGCATACCCACCGACAAGGGCTATCGGTTCTTCGTCGACACCCTGCTCAAGCTCAAGCCCCTGCACCACGAGGAGATCGAGGACATCGAGCGGCGCTTGGGGATCGGATGCGGCCAATGGCCGCTCCCTGGTGCAGACCGTGTCGCAGATGCTGTCGAGCGTCACGCACATGGCGGGACTCGTGACCTTGCCGAACCCGCACTACATCGCGCTCTCGCAGATCGAATTCATCGCGCTGTCGGAGAATCGGGCGCTGGCCATCATGGTCATGAGCAACCGCGAGGTGCAAAACCGCGTGGTGCAGCTGGACCGCTACTACTCGCCGGAGGAACTGCGCCGCGCCGCCAACTATCTGAATGAGGCCTTTGCCGGCCGCTCGCTGCCCGATGTGCGCGCGCATGCTGCTCGCGCAGCTGCAGGAAACGCGCCAGCACATGGACCAGCTCATGCAGGACGCCATCCAGGTGGCGCAGAAGGTCTTCGACACCGGACCCGACGAGCGCGTGGAATATGTCATCGCGGGCGAAACCAATCTGATGGGATTTGCCGAACTGTCGAACGTCGACCGGCTGCGGCGGCTGTTCGAGGCCTTCAATGAGAAGCACGACATCCTGCGGCTCCTGGACAGCTGCCTGCGGGCCGACGGCATTCAGATCTTCATCGGCCAGGAATCGGGCTACCGGATCCTGGACGACATCAGCGTGGTCACCGCGCCCTACATGGTGGACAACCAGGTGGTGGGGGTCTTCGGGATCATCGGCCCGACCCGGATGGCCTATGAGCGGGTCATCCCCATCGTCGACATCACCGCAAAACTGCTCGGTTCGGCCTTGAACGCCCGTAAATAGCCCCCAATAGCTGGCGACTTCGAGCGGCATCCTCAGCCGCCTCATTTTTGAGGGCATAGCGTGAACGAAACAACTCAGCCCGAGGAGGCGATTCGGCGGACCTGAATCCGGCGGCACCCGGAGGCGCGCGCCGCGGCATTGGCGGCGGCGGAGGCCAAGGCGCGCGGAGAACTGGAACAGCTACCTGCGCGCCGTGGCGGAACTCGAGAATTTCCGCAAGCGCACCGAGCGCGAACTGGACAATGCGCGCAAATTTGCGATCGAGCGGTTCGCCCAGGAATTGGTCGGGGTGGGCGATTCGCTGGAGGCGGGGATCAATGCCGCGGCCGGCGAATCCCGGGCCTGCCGCTGCTGGAGGGCGCTCAGGCGACCTTGAAGCAGCTGCAGCGGGCCTTCGACAAGGCGGGCATCAAGATCATCGACCCGGTGGGGCAGCCTTTCGATCCGGCCTGGCATGAGGCCATGGTGGCCAGGAAAGCCGGATGCACCGCCCAACACCGTGCTTGTCGGTGATTCAGAAAGGCTATTCCCTGAACGGCCGGCTGCTGCGTCCCGCCCGGGTGATCGTCAGCCAAGGCGCCGGACGGCGGCAATTGAAAAATGCGCCGTACGTCCCCAAGTAGCGGTCACAGCGTTGAATTTTTAGAGGGTTTTCACAATGGGTAAAATGATTGGCATCGATCTTGGCACGACCAATTCCTGCGTCGCGATCATGGAGGGCGGCAAGCCCAAGGTCATCGAGAACAGCGAAGGCGATCGCACCACGCCGTCGATCGTGGCCTTCACCAAGGACGGCGAGGTGCTGGTCGGCCAGTCCGCCAAGCGCCAGGCTGTCACCAACCCGGCGAACACCGTGGCCGCGGTCAAGCGCCTCATCGGCCGCAAATTCACCGACGACGTGGTGAAGAAAGACATGGGCATGGTCTCCTACAAGATCGTCAAGGCCGACAACGGCGATGCCTGGGTGGAAGTGCAGGGCAAGAAGATGGCGCCCCCGGAGGTCTCCGCGCGCGTCCTCATGAAGATGAAGAAGACCGCCGAGGACTATCTGGGCGAGACCGTCACCGAGGCCGTCATCACGGTGCCGGCGTATTTCAACGATTCGCAGCGCCAGGCGACCAAGGACGCCGGCCGCATCGCGGGCCTGAACGTCAAGCGCATCATCAACGAGCCGACCGCGGCGGCGCTGGCCTACGGCCTCGACAAGGACGGCGGCGACCGCAAGATCGCCGTGTACGACCTGGGCGGCGGCACCTTCGACGTGTCCGTGATCGAGATCGCCGAGGTCGACGGCGAGCGTCAATTCGAAGTGCTGTCGACCAATGGCGATACCTTCCTCGGCGGCGAGGACTTCGATCTTCGCGTCGTCAACTACCTGGCGGACGAGTTCAAGAAGGAAAGCGGCATCGATGTGCGCAAGGATCCGCTTGCCATGCAGCGCCTCAAGGAGACGGCGGAAAAGGCCAAGATCGAGCTCTCCTCGAGCCAGCAGACCGAAATCAATCTGCCGTACATCACCGCGGATGCGGCCGGACCGAAGCACCTCAACATGAAGCTGACCCGCGCCAAGCTCGAGTCGCTGGTCGAGGATCTGGTGCAGAAGACCATGGAACCCTGCCGCATCGCGCTGAAGGATGCGGGGCTGTCCATGAAGGACGTGGGCGAGGTCATCCTGGTCGGCGGCCAGACCCGCATGCCGATGGTGCAAAAGGCGGTGAAGGATTTGTTCGGCAAGGAGCCGCGCAAGGACGTGAACCCGGATGAAGCCGTGGCCGTGGGCGCCGCCATTCAGGGCGGCGTGCTGTCCGGCGACGTCAAGGATGTGCTGCTGCTCGACGTGACGCCCGCTGTCCTTGGGCATCGAAACCCTGGGCGGCATCATGACCAAGGTGATCGAGAAGAACACCACCATTCCGACCAAGGCGTCGCAGACCTTCTCGACCGCGGACGACAATCAGACCGGCGTGACCATCCACGTGCTGCAGGGCGAGCGCGATCGCTCGACCGACAACAAGTCGCTGGGCCGTTTCGACCTGACGGATATTCCGCCGGCGCCGCGCGGCATGCCGCAGATCGAAGTGGCGTTCGACATCGACGCCAACGGCATTTTGAACGTGTCGGCGAAGGATGTGAAAACCGGCAAGGAACAGCGCATCGTCATCAAGGCGTCGAGCGGTCTGTCGGAGGCTGAGATCAAGCGCATGGTCGTCCGATGCGGAAGCGCACGCCGAGGAGGACAAGAAATTCCGCGAGCTGGTGGGTGCGCGCAACAAGGCGGATGCGACCATTCACACGGTCGAGAAGGCGCTCAAGGATGTCGGCGACAAGATCTCCGACGACGAGAAGAAGACCGCCACCGAGGCCGTGGCTGCGGTCAAGACCGCGATGAGCGGCGATGATCGCGAGGAGATCGAACGCAAGACCGCGGCCCTGGAGCAGGCATCGGCGCCATCATGCAGAAGATGTACGAGCAGTCGGCGGCGGCCGCGGCGCCGGCCCGGGCAGCGAATGCCGGCGGCGCGGCGGCCGGCAGAGGCGCCCAAGGATGATGTGCTGGATGCCGAGTTCGAAGAGGTCAAGGAAAGCGATCGCAAGAAGGCCTAACGCCGGATTCGTGATCGGGTAGATTGGCAATCGCGAACCGCCGGTATGCAGAGTACCGGCGGTTCGTTTTTATGGGCATCCAGTAGGGTAGGCAATGGCGAAGCAGGATTACTACAAGCTCCTCGACTTGCCGCGAAACGCGACGCGAAGCCGACATCAAGAAGGCGTACCGCCGCCTCGCCATGAAATTTCATCCGGATCGCAATCCCGACGATCCGGAAGCGGAGCATCGATTCAAGGAGTGCAAGGAAGCCTACGAGGTGCTGTGCGATTCGACGAAGCGCGCCGTGTACGATCAGTTCGGGCATGCGGGTCTGGAGGGCAGTCGCGGCGGCGGCTTCAGCGCCGGCGAGGCGTTCGGCGACATTTTCGGCGAGATGTTCGGCGATATCTTCTCCGGCGGACAGCGCGGCCGCTCGCAGGTGTTTCGCGGCGCCGATTTGCGCTACGAACTGGAATTGGATCTGGAGAAGGCGGTGTTCGGCACCGAGACCGAAATCCAGATTCCGTCGCTGGCGGAGTGCAAAACCTGCAAGGGCACGGGCGCGGCCAAGGGGTCCACGCCCAAGACCTGCGACACCTGCAACGGCCAGGGACAGGTCCGGGTGCAGCAATCGATTTTCACCATCCAACAGCCCTGCCCGCGCTGCAAGGGCCGCGGCAAGATCATCTCCAATCCCTGCGACACCTGCTATGGGCAGGGCCGGGTGCGCCAGGAGAAAGCTCTGCCCGTGAAGGTTCCGGCGGGCGTCGATACCGGCGATCGCATTCGCTTGAACGGCGAGGGCGAGGCGGGGCGCAACGGCGGTCCGGCCGGCGATCTGTACGTCGAGATCCGCGTGCGCGAACATGCCATCTTCGAGCGCGAAGGCAGTCATTTGTCCTGCGAGGTGCCCATCAGCTTTACCACGGCCGCGCTCGGCGGCACGGTCGAAGTGCCGACGCTCGATGGCGAGGTCGTTCTGAAGATTCCGGGCGAAACCCAGTCCGGCCGGGTGTTTCGCGTGCGCGAAAAAGGCGTGCGGCCGGTGCGCGGCGGCGCCGCCGGCGATTTGTTCTGCCGGGTGGTGGTCGAGACGCCGGTGAGCCTGGGCGCCGAGCAGAAGGAACTGCTGAAGAAATTCGAGGCCTCGCTGCGAGCAGGGCAGCCATCAAGCCGCGCGAGCAGTCCTTCTTCGAGGGCGTCAAGAAGTTCTTCACCGGCGCGGTCGACTAGTGGCGGCGCAATCGCTGGTCGTGTTCGGCATTACCGGGCGCATGGGCCAATCCTTGATCCGCGCGCTGCGCGAGGACTCGCGGTTTCGCTCTAGCGGCGCCATCGCCTCGCCGCCAGCAGCCGGCTGGGTCAGGATGCCGCCGCGGAGGGTCAGCCCTGCGGCGTGATGATCACCGCTGACCCATCGCGCTGCCTTGAGGCCCGGGTCGGTGGCCGTCGATTTCAGCCTCGGCGACGCGGTTGCCCTGCATGCGCGGGCCTGCGCACAGCAGCGGGTTCCCATCCTGGTCGGTACCACCGGATTCGATGCCGAGGCCCGCGCAGAGCTCGAACGGGCGGCGCGAGATCATCCCGGTGTTGATCGCCCCGAATACCAGTGTCGGGGTTGCCGTGCTGCTCAAGCTGGTCGCCGAGGCGACCTCGAGTTTGGGGTCCACCTACGACGTGGAGATCTCCGAGGCGCACCACCGAACGAAGCGCGACGCACCGTCCGGCACGGCGTTGCGCCTGGGTGAGGTCGTCGCCGGCGAGCGCGGGCAGCGCTTGAGCGATGTCGCAGTCTACGAGCGCCGGCGGCAACGCCCGCAGACGCCCGGGCAGCATCGGGTTTTCGGTGCTGCGGGCGGGCGACATCGTGGGCGAGCACACGGTGACCTTTGCCGCGCGCCGGCGAGCGGCTGGAGATCACCCACCGGGCGACGGATCGCATGACCTTTGCGCGAGGCGCCCTGCGGGCGGCGGCCTGGCTTGGCCGGGCAGCCGGCAGGCCTCTACGGCATGCAGGATGTGCTTGGGGCTTTAGAAGCGATGGACAGTCATCGCGCGCATCGTTAATATTCGCGCCCGGAAACTGATCGCGAATTCAACCATAAAGCGGGAGGACGTTCGAAATGAGCGCCTCCCGCTTTGCGCATCTGCGGCAAGCGCCGCAGCGCAAAGCGAGGAACCGGAGTGTCGACACCTGCAGTGCTAGCTCTCGAAGATGGCACCGTGTTCCGAGGCGTCTCAGTAGGCGCAAAAGGCAACACGACGGGTGAAGTAGTTTTCAATACGGCGATGACCGGGTATCAGGAGATCCTCACCGATCCCTCGTACTGCCGGCAGATCGTCACCCTGACCTATCCGCACATCGGCAACACCGGCACGACGCCGGAAGACCTGGAATCCGGCGCGGTCTACGCCGCCGGCCTCGTGATCCGCGATTTGCCCCTGCTGCACTCGAACTGGCGCGCCACCGAGTCGCTGCAAAGCTTTCTGCTGCGCTGCAAGGTCGTGGCGATCGCCGATATCGATACCCGCAAGCTGACCCGCCTGCTGCGCGAGAAGGGCGCTCAATCCGGATGCATCATGACCGGCGACACCATCGATGAGACCGCGGCGGTGCGCGCCGCCAAGAAATTTCCGGGCTTGAAGGGCATGGACCTCGCCAAGGCGGTTTCCACCAAGAAGATCTATCAGTGGAACGACGGGCTGATCTGGAAAACCTCCGCCAAGCCGCCGCGCCCGCAGAGCCGGGTGCATGTGGTTGCCTACGACTTCGGCATCAAGCGCAACATCCTGCGAATCCTGGCCGAGCACGGTTGCCGGATGACTGTCGTACCCGCACAAACTCCGGCAGATCAAGTGCTTGCAATGAATCCTGATGGTATTTTCTTATGTAACGGACCGGGCGATCCTGAGCCCTGCGACTACGCCATCGCGGCGATCACGCGCTTCCTTGAAACCGATATTCCCGTGTTCGGTATTTGCCTGGGTCATCAATTGCTGGGGCTGGCGAGCGGCGCGAAGACCTTGAAAATGAAGTTCGGCCATCACGGCGCCAACCACCCGGTACTGGAACTCGATTCCGGCCGGGTGCTGATCTCAAGCCAGAATCATGGCTTCGCGGTGGACGAGGCCACGCTGCCGGAGACTCTGCGCGCGACGCATCGCTCGTTGTTCGACGGCTCGTTGCAGGGGATTGCGCGCACCGACCGTCCGGCATTCAGCTTCCAAGGACACCCGGAGGCAAGTCCCGGTCCGCACGATCTGCGGCTGTTGTTCGAGCACTTCATGTACTTGATGGTGAAGCGCGTGCAAGCCAACTCGCGCGGCCGCAATCCGATCAAACAGAAATCGGCGGAAGGGTAGTGCCCAAACGTACCGACCTCGAGCAGCATTCTCATCATCGGCGCCGGCCCCATCGTCATCGGCCAGGCTTGCGAGTTCGACTATTCCGGAGCTCAAGCGTGCAAGGCACTGAAAGAAGAGGGCTATCGGGTGATCCTGGTGAACTCCAATCCGGCCACCATCATGACCGATCCGGAAACCGCGGACGCCATCTATATCGAGCCCATCAACTGGCGCACCGTTGCGCGCATCATCGAGAAGGAACGTCCCAGCGCACTGCTGCCCACCATGGGCGGCCAGACGGCGCTCAATACGGCGCTCGATCTGGTGCGCGAGGGCATCCTCGAGAAATTCAACGTCGAGATGATCGGCGCCTCGCAGCGTGCCATCGACATGGCCGAGGACCGCGAACTGTTCCGCCGCGCCATGGCCGACATCGGCCTCGAGACCGCGCGCGCACGCATCGCGCACAGCATGGAGGAAGCGCTGGCGGTGCAGTCGGAAATCGGTTTCCCGACCGTGATCCGGCCCTCCTTCACCCTGGGCGGCAGCGGCGGCGGCATCGCCTACAACCGCGAGGAATTCGAGGCCACCGTGGCGCGCGGACTCGACGCATCGCCCACCAACGAGGTGCTGCTCGAGGAATCGGTGCTCGGGTGGAAAGAGTACGAAATGGAGGTGGTGCGCGACCACGACGACAACTGCATCATCGTCTGTTCCATCGAGAACCTCGATCCCATGGGCGTGCACACCGGCGATTCCATCACCGTGGCGCCGGCGCAGACCCTGACCGATCGCGAGTACCAGCGGCTGCGCGATGCCTCGATCGCGGTGCTGCGCAAGATCGGCGTCGACACCGGCGGCTCCAATGTGCAGTTCGCGGTCAATCCGGACGACGGCCGGGTGCTGGTGATCGAAATGAACCCGCGGGTGTCGCGCTCCTCGGCGCTGGCCTCCAAGGCAACCGGCTTTCCGATCGCGAAGATCGCCGCCAAACTGGCGGTGGGCTACACCCTCAATGAGCTCAAGAATGAGATCACCGGCGGCGCGACGCCGGCCTCCTTCGAGCCGACCATCGACTACGTGGTCACCAAGATTCCGCGCTTCACCTTCGAGAAATTTCCCGGTGCCAACACCCGCCTGACCACGCAGATGAAATCGGTGGGCGAAGCCATGGCCATCGGCCGCACCTTTCAGGAATCGATGCAAAAGGCGCTGCGCAGCCTCGAGACCGGCTACGACGGATTCAACGAACAACTGACGCTGCCGCTCACCGAAGAGGCGGCCGAGAAGCTGTCGTACGAACTGCGC
This sequence comes from uncultured Gammaproteobacteria bacterium, assembly GCA_963831765.1. Taxonomy (GTDB): domain Bacteria; phylum Pseudomonadota; class Gammaproteobacteria; order Steroidobacterales; family Steroidobacteraceae; genus Bog-1198. Next base: position 473,035 of record CAWHRH010000003.1, on the reverse strand, counting down.
TGGCCGGGACCCAATCGAATCCTGTACGTGGCCGACGCGTTTCGCGCCGGTTGGACGCTGCAGCAGGTGTTCGAGGCCACCAAGATCGATCCGCTGGTTCCTGGCGCAGATCGAGGACCTGCTGCGCGAGGAAGCGGCAGCTGCGCCAAGGAGGGATTCGAAAGCCTGAATCTTTCGCGCCTGCGGGCCTTGAAGCGCAAGGGCTTCTCCGATTCGCGCATCGCGAAACTGACGGGGCGCGATGAACCCGACATCCGCGCGGGAACGGCGCAAGCTGGGACTGCACCCGGTGTACAAGCGCGTCGACACCTGCGCGGCCGAATTCGCCACCTCCACCGCCTACCTGTATTCCACCTACGAGGAGGAATGCGAGGCCGAACCCACCGAGCGGCGCAAGATCATGATCCTGGGCGGCGGCCCGAATCGCATCGGCCAGGGAATCGAATTCGATTATTGCTGCGTGCACGCCGCCATGGCGCTGCGCGAGGACGGCTTCGAGACGCTGATGGTGAACTGCAATCCGGAGACGGTCTCCACCGACTACGACACCTCGGACCGGCTGTACTTCGAGCCGCTGACCTTCGAAGACGTCATGGAAATCATCGAGAAGGAAAAGCCCGAGGGCGTGATCGTGCAGTTCGGCGGCCAGACGCCGTTGAAATTGTCGCGGGCGCTGGCCGCGGCCGGCGCTCCCATCATCGGCACCACGCCCGACAGCATCGATGTCGCCGAGGATCGCGAGCGCTTTCAGAAGCTGGTGGCCTCCCTGAAGCTCAAGCAGCCCGCCAATGCCTCGGCGCGCACCGAGGAACAGGCCATCCTGATGGCGCGCGACGTCGGGTTTCCCGCTGGTGGTGCGGCCCAGCTACGTGCTCGGCGGCCGCGCCATGGAAGTGGTGTTCAACGAGGACGATCTGCGCCAGTACATGATCGATGCCGTGAAGGTGTCGAACGACAGTCCGGTGCTGCTCGACCGCTTCCTCGATCTCGCGATCGAGGTGGACGTGGATGCGGTGAGCGACGGCACCGACGTGCTGATCGGCGGCATCATGGAGCACATCGAGCAGGCCGGCGTGCATTCCGGCGACTCGGGATGTTCGCTGCCGCCCAACGGCCTGTCGCCGGAAATTCAAGACGAGCTGCGGGCGCAGACGCGCAAACTGGCCAAGGCGCTCAACGTCATCGGCTTGATGAACATCCAGTTCGCGATTCAAAGCGGCGTCATCTACATCCTGGAGGTCAATCCGCGCGCCTCGCGCACCGTGCCCTTCGTTTCCAAGGCCACCGGCATTCCGCTCGCCAAGGTGGCGGCGCGCGTCATGACGGGCAAGACGCTCGCCATGCAAGCGCGCACCGTCGAGCGCATACCGCCGTACTTCTCGGTCAAAGAGGCCGTATTCCCCTTCATCAAGTTTCCCGAAGCCGATCCGATCCTGGGTCCGGAAATGAAATCGACCGGCGAAGTGATGGGGACCGGCAACACCTTCGGCGAGGCCTATGCCAAGGCTCAGGCCGCATCCGGTGTGATACTGCCGACGCGCGGACTGTGTTTCATCAGCGTGCGCGACCGCGACAAGCCGGGAGCGGCCGTGCTGGCGCAAATGCTGATTGCGCGCGGTTTCGAGATCGCGGCCACCGGCGGCACCGCCGTGGTGCTGGAAGAGGCGGGCGTGACCTGCCGCCGGGTCAACAAGGTGCGCGAGGGTCGCCCGCACGTCGTCGATATGATAAAAAACGACGAGGTGGCATTGATCGTCAACACCACCGAAGGCAAGCAGGCGGTGCGCGAATCCCGTTCGATTCGTCGCGAGGCCGTTGCAAGACGAGTAACCTATTACACGACCGTGGCCGCCGCACGCGCGACTTGCGACGCACTGGACCACCTAGGCGACATCGAAGTAAATCGGCTGCAGGATTTGCACAAGGAATTGCCGGCGTGAAGCGAACCCCGATGACCCTGCGCGGAGCCGAGCGGCTGCGTGCAGAGCTGAAGACATTGAAGAGCGAAAGCCGTCCGAACGTCATCAAGGCGATCGCCGAGGCGCGCGCGCATGGCGATTTGAGCGAGAACGCCGAGTATCACGCGGCGCGCGAGCAGCAAAGCTTCATCGAAGGCCGGATCAATCAGATCGAGCAACGTCTTGGCAATTCGGAGGTCATCGACGTCACCAAGCTGACGGCCAACGGCCGCGTGGTGTTCGGCTCGACCCTCGAACTCGAGGATCAGGACGGCGGCACCAAGGTCGTGTACCAGCTGGTGGGCGACGATGAGGCCGACATCAAGAAAGGATTGCTCTCGGTCTCATCGCCCATTGCGCGCGCGCTGATCGGCAAATCCGAGGGCGATGTGGTGGATGTCACCACGCCCGGGGGAACCCGGAGCTACGAGATCGTCTCCGTCCGCTACGTGTAACGAAGGGTGAAGTTTCTGCAAGGGATCTTTCGCGTATCGATGGCGCTGTGGGCGGGAAGTCTCTGGTCGCTGCTGTGGGTGGCGGCAACGCTGTTCCAGTTGCAAAGCGATCGGCACAGCGCCGGCCTCATCGCCGGCAGGCTTTTTAGCATCGAGACCTATATCGGACTGGCTGTTGCGGCCATGGCCTTGTTGCAGCCGGGCCGTGCGCGATTCCGTTTGGGGTTTGCCGCCGCAGGGGTGCTGGCAGCGAATGAATGGATTTTGAAGCGCGCGATGAGCGCGGCGCAGTCTCACGGCAGCGCCTGGGGTTTGAGCTTCGGCGCGTGGCACGGCCTTTCCGCGGTGCTCTACCTGCTGGCCTGTGTTTGCGTTGTCGTCGTTGTTTACAAGAATGAGGTCCACCATGCTTAAGCTCGTTCAGTTATGCGCCGCCGGCATCTTTTGCTCGCTGCTCGCGCCGGCGGCATGGCCGGGAGCGCCGTTCGCATTCGACTCGGCACCCGGCCGCCTGCCCAAGAATGTGGTGCCCGAGAGCTACCAGATCGCCGTGGTGCCCGATATCAAAACCATGACGCTGACGGGCACTGAGTCGGTGCGGCTGCAATTCCGCACCGCGACCTCGACCGTGCAATTCAATTCCCTGAACGAGACCCTGAGTCACGTGCTGCTGGATGGCAAGCCCGTGAAGTCCGTGAAGTCCGACGACGCGCAGCAACTCACCACCTTGACGCTGAGGAGTCCTGCGGTCGGCGCGCACACGCTGAGCTTTTCGTACACCGGCAAAATCGAGACCCAGGCTCAGGGTCTGTTTCTCCAGAAATACGCGAAATTCGGCGGCGGCGAGGGAATCATGCTGTCGACGCAGATGGAGGCCACCGACGCGCGCCGCATGTTCCCCTGCTGGGATGAACCCTCCTTTCGCGCCTATTTCAGCCTGACGGTCACGGTGCCTGCGTCGTGGGCGACCGTGGGAAACATGCCGATCGCCCATCGCGAGGTGCGCGGCGAGGCGGCGATCGTGAGTTTTCAACGGTCCCCGAAGATGCCGTCCTACCTGGTGGTATTCGCGGCCGGAGATCTTCGCGAGGTTGCCGCGTCGAGCGGTGGCACGCACTTCGGCATCTGGGCCATCGCCGGCCATGAGGCGGAAAGCGCCGTGGCGCTCGCCAATGCACAGCAGATTCTCGCGGACTATAACGAATACTTTGCCTATCCGTTTCCGTTGCCGAAGCTCGATTCCATCGGCGTGCCGGGCGGCTTTTCGGGCGCCATGGAAAATTGGGGCGCCATCACCTACAACGATCAGCTTTTGTTGGTCAGTCCTTCGAGCACCATGCAGGACAAGCAGACCGTCTTCAGCATTCAAGCGCACGAAATGGCGCACCAGTGGTTCGGCGATCTGGTCACCATGGGATGGTGGGACGACACCTGGCTGAACGAAAGTTTCGCATCCTGGCTGGGCGCGAAGGAAACCGCCGCGCGCAATCCTGCTTGGGCTTGGTGGGAGCAGGAGGATGCCTCCAAGGAGCGGGCGATGGCCGCGGATGCGCGGACGACTTCGCATGCCATCGAGCAGCATGTGACCGATGAGTTGCAGGCGATTGCCAGCTTCGATTCGGCCATCACCTACAACAAGGGTGAGGCGCTGCTGCGCATGTTGGAAGCCTACATCGGCGATGAGGTATTTCGCAGCGGCATCCGCAACTACATCAAGAATCGCGCCTATTCCAATGCCGCCGCAGCCGATTTGTGGATCGCCTTGGGCGGCGCGAGCGGCAAGAACGTCGCCGCCATCTCGGCGAACTGGATCGAGAAGCCGGGTTTCCCTCTCATCAGCGTGACGGCGGCCTGCGACGCCTCAGGCAATCGCAGTGTGGCCTTGAGCCAAAAGCGCTTCCTCTTGAGCGGCGCCGATCGCAACGCGACGCAGTGGAGTGTTCCCTTGAGAATTCGCTCGGGCAACGCGGCGCCGCGCAGCCTGCTTCTCGATGCTCAGGACCAAAAGACCGCAGCCGGCCGCTGTGATGAGGCGCTGAGCGTCAACGCCGATGCCGTCGGCTACTACCGCGTCAAATACGACGCCGCCACGTTGGCCGTCAACACGCGCTTGTTTTCCACCGCCATCGATGGAGATCGAATCGCCCTGCTGGACGACCAGTGGGCCTTGGTGGGAACCGGTGAGGCGCCCTTGCAGACCTTCCTGGCATTGGCCTCCGGGATGGGCGGCAACCGCGATACTCGCGCGTGGCAGCAAATCGTGCGCGGACTCGCGATCATCGAGTACGCCGAACGGGGAACGCCCGGCTATCCGGCCTTCACAGCCTATGCCCGTGCGCTCATCAAGCCGATGGCCGATTCCCTGGGCTGGGACGCCAAACCGCAGGAGACCCCCGATGTGAATGATTTGCGGGATACCTTGTTGCGCAGCTTAGGCCGTTGGGGCGATCAGCCTACGATTGACGAGGCGCGCCGCCGATTCGCGGCATTCGTCAAGGATCCTGGAACCCTGGGCGCCGATGCGCAAACGACCCTGCTTGCCATCGTGGCGCAAAACGCCGATGCCCCGACCTTTGCGCAGCTGCATGCGCTGGCCAAATCAGCCAAGGACGAGCCCACATTGGAGCGCTACTACCAGGCGCTTGCGCGGGTGCGCGATCCCGCGTTGGCGTCGCAGGTCGTGCAGATTGCTCTCTCGGGTGAGCTGCCGCCGCAGGCCAATACGCTGGGGGCGCGTCTGGTATTCACGTTGGCGAGGGAACATCCGCGTCTTGCCTGGGATGCCTTCACCGCCAATCAAGACAAATTGCTGCAGTGGGTATCGAGCACGGAGCGGCCGCTGGTCATCGCCCAGCAGGTTCCCGGCGTTTTTTGGGACGCCTTGCCTCTCAGTGAACTCGAAGCCAAGCTTCGGGCAGAAATTCCGCCGGGTGCGTACGACACGCTTGCACGCGGCATGGAAGGCGCGCGCTTTCAGTGGACGCAAAAGCAGTCGTTGGTGCAGGCAGCTGACGCCTATCTTGCCTCGGCGAGGCAGGCTGCGCGTTGATCCATTAATCCGCGTTGATACATAAATCCTAAGTGTCGGGCAGGAGGATCTTGGGCAAGTCGGCGCGCCGTCGATAAAACACGCCGACATTGCCGATGCGCTGCACGAGTTCCGCTTGCGTGCGCATGGCCAACTCGCTGAGCGCCGCGTCGCGTTGCGCGCGCTCGCCGACGCGGGCCGCGACCTTGACCAATTCGTGATCGGTGAGTGCGCGCTCCAGTTCCTTCACCACGCCCTCGGTCAGGCCGGCATTGCCCAGCATGACGATGGGACTCATCGGGTGCGCGAGCCGGCGCAGATGCTTCTTTTGTTTCTCGGAAAGGGCCATCGCGGGATTATAGTCGCAAGCGAAAATGCCCAAGCGCTCTAAAAGCAGTTCCCGCTGGCTGGCCGAACACGCCAACGATGAGTTCGTCAAACGTGCGCAGAAGGAAGGCTGGCGCTCGCGCGCCGTGTTCAAGCTGGCGCAGATCCAGGACACCGAACGCCTGTTGCGCCCCGGGATTCGCTGCGTCGACCTGGGCGCGGCTCCCGGCGGCTGGAGCCAGTACGCCGCCCGCATCGTCGGGGCGGCAGGAGCGCATCGTGGCGACCGATATCCTGCCCATGGACGCCATACCGGGCGTCGAGTTCGTGCTGGGGGACTTTCGGGAAGAAGCCGTGCTGGGGCAGGTTCTCGAGCGCGTGGGGAGCGACAAAGTCGACCTTGTATTGTCCGATATGGCCCCCAACATGGCAGGCATAGATGCCGTTGACCAACCTCGCTCCATGTACCTGGCGGAACTCGCACTTGAGTTTGCGGATCGTGTTTTGGCGCCCGGAGGCGACTTGCTGGTGAAACTGTTTCAAGGCGCGGGATTCGAGCAATTCATGCGCGATGCGCGGCGTCGATATGGCCGTGTGGTGACAAAAAAGCCGAAGGCGTCACGAACTCGCAGTCCTGAGATCTATCTGTTGGCGCGGCAGTTTGGGATGGTGTAAGTTGGGACGCGTACTGGCAGGTGACACTTGAACGATCTGACGAAACAAATTCTCTTGTGGGTCGCATTGGCAGTCATTCTGCTCGCGATTTTCAGCCAATTCGGCATGCGCACGGGCCAACCCGCAACCATCGATTACTCGCAGTTCCTGACCGAGGTCAAGAGCAACAATATCGATTCGGTGACCTTGAAGGGGGAGATCATCGAGGGTAAGCGGCGCGACGGCGATCAATTCGTTGCCTACAATCCCGAGACCAACAACAGCGCCATGATCGGGCTCATGAACGAGCACGGCGTGAAATTCCGCGGCGAACCCCCCAAGCAGCAGTCGGTCTTTCTCCAACTGCTCATCTCGGCGTTCCCGATTCTGATTCTCATTGGCTTCTGGGCCTACTTCATGCGCCAGATGCAGGGTGCGTCCGGCGGCAGGGGTGCCATGTCCTTCGGCAAGAGCCGCGCGCAGGCTCTTGGGCGAGGATCAGGTCAACATTACCTTTGCCGACGTGGCAGGGGTCGAGGAAGCCAAGCAAGAAGTCGTCGAAATCGTCGATTTCTTGAAAGATCCCGGCAAGTTCCAGAAACTTGGCGGCAAGATCCCGAAAGGTGTGCTCATGGTGGGCTCGCCCGGAACCGGCAAGACCCTGCTGGCCAGGGCCATTGCCGGCGAGGCCAAGGTGCCGTTTTTCACCATTTCGGGCTCGGATTTCGTGGAAATGTTCGTCGGCGTGGGCGCTTCCCGCGTCCGCGACATGTTCGAGCAGGCCAAGAAGCATGCCCCCTGCATCATATTCATCGATGAAATCGATGCCGTAGGCCGCCATCGCGGCGCCGGTTTGGGCGGTGGGCATGACGAGCGCGAGCAGACCTTAAACCAGTTGCTGGTCGAGATGGACGGTTTCGAGGGCAACGAGGGCATCATCGTCATCGCGGCCACCAACCGGCCCGATGTGCTGGATCCGGCGCTGCTGCGGCCGGGCCGCTTCGATCGGCAGGTGGTCGTGCCGCTTGCCCGATGTTCGCGGCCGCGAGCAGATTCTCAAAGTTCACATGCGCAAAGTCCCGCTCGGCGACAACGTCAAGCCCGCGGTCATCGCGCGCGGCACCCCGGGTTTCTCCGGCGCCGACCTGGCCAACCTGGTGAATGAGGCGGCGCTGTTTGCGGCGCGCGGCAACAAGCGCTCGGTGACCATGGAAGAGTTCGAGCGCGCCAAGGACAAGATCATGATGGGCGCCGAGCGCCGTTCCATGGTCATGACCGAGGAAGAGAAGCGCAATACCGCCTATCATGAATCCGGTCACGCCATCGTGGGCTTGAGCGTCCCCGAGCACGATCCGGTCTACAAAGTCACCATCATTCCGCGCGGCCGCGCGCTGGGCGTGACGATGTTCCTGCCCGAAGCAGATCGTTACAGCACCAGCAAGCGGCAGCTCGAGAGCCGCATCGCAACCTTGTTCGGCGGCCGCATTGCCGAGGAGCTGGTGTTCGGCGCCGACGCCGTCACCACCGGTGCATCCAACGACATCGAGCGCGCCACCGAACTGGCGCGCAACATGGTTACGCGCTGGGGTCTGTCGGATCGTTTGGGTCCGCAAACCTATAGCGAGGAGTCGGGCGAGGTGTTCCTGGGCCGCAGCGTCACCCAGCACAAGCAGGTGTCGGACGTGACCGCGCACGTGATCGATGAGGAAGTGCGCCGCGTGATCGACAGCAACTATCAGCGCGCCTACAAAATTCTGCAGACCAACATGGACAAGCTGCAGAGCCATGTCCGAGGCCTTGATCAAGTACGAGACCATCGACGAGGAAATGATCAAGGACATCATGGAAGGCCGCACGCCGCGTCCGCCGCGCGATTGGGACGACACGCCGACACCGACGCCGCGCGGTCCGTCGGCCGAGAAGCCGACGACGCCGTTGGTGAATCCCGCAGGACAACACTAAGACGGCAGGAACGCGTTTCCCGGACGCCGTGACCTCATGGCAGGCGCGAAAAGACCAGTATGCAGCGACTCCGGCAACCGGCCTCGCAATCGATCTAAGCCGCCTTCAAGAGTTACTTACAATCCCCATGCAGTGGCGTTGTCGAAATCGAACATTGATCTGACGCGGCCCGTGGTCATGGGGATTCTGAACGTCACCCCGGATTCGTTTTCCGATGGCGGGCGCTATGCGGCGCGTCGATGCGGCGCTTGGAGCGCGCGCGCGCAGATCGTGGCGGAGGGCGCGGGCATCATCGATGTGGGCGGGCAGTCGACCCGGCCGGGCGCCGCTTGCGGTCGAAGAGGCGGTGGAAATCGCGCGCGTGGTGCCGGTGATCGAAGGGATTGCCGCTCGCTGCGATGTCGCCATTTCCATCGATACTTCCAAGCCCGGCGTCATGGCGGCGGCGGTGGCTGCCGGCGCCTGCATCGTCAACGATGTGTATGCCCTGCGAGCGGCGGGCGCGCGCGAGATCGCGGCCGAAACGCAGGCCGGCGTGTGCCTCATGCACATGCAGGGCGAGCCGCGTACGATGCAGGAGAGTCCGCACTATAATGACGTGGTGGCCGAGGTGACGGAATTCCTGGTGCGCGAGCGCGCTGCATGCCTCGCAGGCCGGCGTGGCGCGCGAATGCGATTGCGCTCGATCCCGGATTTGGATTTGGCAAAAGCTTGGAGCACAACTTGACGCTGCTGAAGGAACTTGCCGCGTTTCGCGGCGCTGGAGGCGCCGCTGCTGGTCGGCGTGTCGCGCAAGAGCGTGATCGGCAAAATACTGGGAAAAGATGTGCATGAGCGGCTGTATGGCGGTTTGGGGCTGGCGGCGCTGGCGGTGGGCGCCGGGGCGAGCATCATCCGCACTCATGATGTCGGTGCGACCTGCGATGCGATCGTGGCGGTGAGCGCGGTGCTGCAAGGAATAGAAGAGTTGAGCAACTATTTCGGCACCGACGGTGTGCGCGGCCGCGTCGGCACCGCGCCGATGACGGTGGATTTTGCGCTGCGCCTGGCGAGCGCCGCCGCGCGGGTCTTGGCGCCGGGCGGCGGGCGCGTGCTCATCGGCAAGGACACGCGCGTGTCGGGCTACATGTTCGAATCGGCGCTGGAAGCGGGATTTGTCGCCGCCGGCGTGGATGTGATGCTGATCGGTCCGTTGCCCACGCCCGGCATTGCCTACATGACGCAGCGCCTGGGCTGCAGCTTCGGTGTCGTGATCAGCGCCTCGCACAATCCCTATCAAGGACAACGGCATCAAGTTCTTCGACGCCACCGGCAGCAAGCTGTCGGACCGGGTCGAACAGGAAATCGAAGCATTGCTCGATTCTCCGGTGGTGACGCAGGAATCGCAGCATCTGGGCAAGGCGATTCGCATCGACCGCAGCCGCACGCAGTATCAGGATTTTTGCGCCTCGACCATCCCTGCGGGCATGAGCCTGCAGGGTTTCAAGATCGTCATCGATTGCGCCAACGGCGCAGGCTACAAGGTGGCGCCGCGAGTGCTGGCCGATCTGGGCGCCGAGATCGTGCCGATCGGCTGCTCGCCCAACGGCCGCAACATCAACGACGGCTGCGGCTCGACGGCGCCGGAACTGCTGCAGCTGACCGTGCCCGGGGTGCGCGCGCAGTTGGGGCTGGCGCTCGACGGGGACGGCGACCGGGTGGTGATGGTGGACGAACTGGGGCGCTGCGTCGACGGCGATCAACTGCTGTTCATTCTTGCCACGGCGCGGCGCACCAGCGGCGATCTGAAGGGGCCCGTGGTGGGCACCGTCATGAGCAATCTCGGCCTGGAGCATGCGTTGCGAGAGCGCGGCATCGAGTTCCTGCGCGCCCAGGTGGGCGATCGCAATGTGCTGGCGATGCTGAATGAATGCGGCGGCACGCTGGGCGGCGAAACCTCGGGTCACATTCTGTGCTTGGACAAGACCACGACCGGCGATGGTCTGATCAGCGGCGCTGCAGGTGCTGGCCGTCATGAAGCAAACCGGCGCGGGACTGGCCGAACTCGCCGCCGGCATGCAGAAGTATCCGCAGGTACTGCTGAACGTGCAGGTGGCCGAAGCGCTTCGATCCCATGACTGAACCGCGTGTGGTGCGGGCGGTGGAGGAGGTCGAACGCCGTTTCGACGGGCGCGGCCGAATCGTGCTGCGCGCCTCGGGTACCGAACCGGTCATTCGCGTCATGGTCGAAGGTTCCGATGCCGCCCTGGTGAAGAAGGGCGCCAAGGAAATAGCCGCGGCGGTCGAGGCGGCGTCATCCAACGGAAATCCCTAGCGAGTAGCGGAAATCCTCAACAAGGGCTTGCAGTTACGAGGCGTCCGCGGCTAATCTTCCGCGCCTTTCCCGCATGGGCTAAGGCCCAAAGGTTGGCTATGCGTCGTCCGATGGTCGCGGGCAATTGGAAAATGCACGGTTCTCAGGCCGCCAATCGGGCGCTGCTCGCCGAGTTGGAAGGCTATGTGCGAGCCCGAATGGCCGATCGACATCGTGGTCTTTCCGCCTTATGTCTATATCAGCGATGCGGTGCGGGTGTTGGACGAGGGACCGCATCATGGTCGGCGCGCAGGATGTCTGCGCCGAATCGGGCGGCGCCTTCACCGGCCAGGTGGGTGCCGCCATGCTGAAGGACGTCGGCTGCAGCTACGTCATCGTCGGGCATTCGGAGCGGCGCCGCTGGTATCACGAAGACGATACCCTGGTGGCGCGCAAGTTTGCAGCGGCATTGGCGGGCGGTCTGACGCCGGTGCTGTGCGTCGGGGAAACCCTGGAAGAGCGCGAAGCGCATCAGACCGAAGCGGTGGTCGCGCGGCAGGTCGATGCGGTGATCGCGATGCACGGTGCGGGCGGATTTGCCGGTGCGGTGCTGGCTTATGAGCCGGTGTGGGCCATCGGCACGGGCCGCACGGCGATCACCGGAGCAGGCGCAAGAAGTGCATGCGTTCCTGCGCGATCGGATTGCGCGCGCATGATGCTAAGATGGCGGGCCGTCTGCGCATTCTGTACGGCGGCAGCGTCAAGGCCGGCAATGCCGCGGAGCTGTTTGCGATGCCCGACGTGGATGGCGGATTGGTGGGCGGCGCTTCGTTGAGCGCCGATGAGTTTCGACAGATTTGCGCGGCTGCGGCCGTTCGTCATTAAGAGATTTTTTATGTTGCGTGGTTTGATTTTGGGAGTGCATGTACTCCTTGCGCTGATGATTATCGGACTGGTGCTCCTGCAGCGCGGCAAGGGCGCGGAGGCGGGTGCCGGATTCGGTTCCGGTGCATCGGGCACGGTGTTCGGCGCGCGCGGCACCAGCACCTTGTTTTCGAAATTGACCGCGGTGTTCGCGGCGCTGTTCTTCGCCACCAGTCTGACGCTGGCTTATCTGGGTACGCACTCCACTGCGGAGCCGACCTCGGTGCTGGAGCGCGCAGCTCGGGAGGCCGCGAGCGCGCCTGCGCAGTCGACGCCGGTGCAGCCAGCGCCCTGCAGTCAACGCCCGCGCAGACCGCGCCGGCACGACGCCGGCGCCGGCGCCCGCACCCGAACCGACAAAATAGTAATGCAAGCCGACGTGGCGAAATTGGTAGACGCGCTAGTTTGAGGGGCTAGTGGGGCAACCTGTGCCGGTTCGAGTCCGGCCGTCGGCACCAACTTAGAAGCGCGCTGAACGACCTGTTCGGCGCGACATAGCGCATGGCGCCTGATACAATTGCGGGGATCCGCGAGTTACGGCGTTGATAATGCTGCGACAATATTTACCGATTTTGATCTTCATGGGTTTAGCCACGGTGTTGGGGCTCGCGCTGTTCACCGTCGGTTGGATTCTGGGGCCGCGCCGCCCGAACTCCGAGAAACTTTCCCCCTATGAATGCGGCTTCGAGGCATTCGAAGATTCGCGCATGCGTTTCGATGTCCGCTACTACCTGGTCGCCATCATCTTCATCGTGTTCGATCTGGAGATCGCGTTCTTCTTCCCCTGGGCGGTGTCGCTCAAGGCGACCGGCACGTTCGGTTTGTTGACCATGTTGATCTTCGCGCTGCTCCTGGTCGTGGCGCTGGTCTATGACTACAAGAAAGGGGCCCTGGAATGGGATTAGAAGCCGACAACACCGTGCGCGGCTTCGAAGTGACCACCGTCGACAAGCTCATCAATTGGGCCCGCACCGGATCGCTTGTGGCCGATGACCTTCGGTCTGGCATGCTGTGCCGTCGAGATGATGCACGCCGGCGCAGCGCGCTACGACCAGGACCGTTTCGGCATCATCTTCAGACCGAGTCCGCGGCAATCCGACGTCATGATCGTGGCCGGGACGCTGGTCAATAAGATGGCGCCGGCGCTGCGCAAGGTCTACGACCAAATGACCGAGCCGCGCTGGGTGATCTCCATGGGCTCCTGTGCCAACGGCGGCGGTTACTACCATTATTCCTATGCGGTGGTGCGCGGCTGCGACCGCATCGTGCCGGTGGACGTGTATGTTCCAGGCTGCCCGCCCACGGCGGAAGCGCTGCTCTACGGCATCATCCAGCTGCAGAACAAAATCAGGCGCAACAAGGCGATTATCCGATGAGCGCGGATCCGGGAATTGCGGCGGCGGTTGCAACACCGACCCGCCTGGAAACCCTTGCCGCTGGCGCTGGCGCTCGCGCTGCCCGGCAAGCTGACTGCCGTTGCCAATCACGCCGGCGAATTGACCTACGAGGTTGCCCCTGAAGATTTGCTCACCGTCGCCACGGTGCTGCGCGATGCGCCCGATCTCAAATTTGAAATGTGCATGGACGTGTGCGGTGTGGATTATCTGTCGCACGGCCATGATGAGTGGAACACGCAATCCGCAACTTCGTCCGGGTTCAGCCGCGGAGTCGCGCGCGGCGGGCAGCGCGTGGCAGCACTCGCCGCCGGGCCGGCGCTTCGCGGTCGTCTATCACCTGCTGTCCATTTCCCTCAATCAGCGGGTTGCGCCTGCGGGTGTTTTGCGCCGACGACGAACAGCCCATGGTCGATTCCGTGACCGGCATCTGGGCCGCCGCCAATTGGTTCGAGCGCGAGGCCTTCGATCTGTTCGGCATCCTGTTCAAGGGACACCCGGATCTGCGCCGCCTGCTGACCGACTACGGTTTCATCGGCCATCCCTTTCGCAAGGACTTCCCGCTGTCGGGCAATGTCGAGGTCCGCTACGACCCGGAAAAGGGCCGCGTGGTGTATCAGCCCGTGAGCATCGATCCCCGGGTGCTCGTGCCCAAGGTCATCCGCCACGACAATCGCTACGATCCGCAGCTGACCAACGCTCCCGTGCACACCAAGTCGATCGCGAAGTCCGATGGCTGAGATTCGCAACTACACCATGAATTTCGGTCCGCAGCATCCGGCTGCGCATGGCGTGCTGCGCCTGGTGCTCGAGTTGGACGGCGAGGTGATTCAGAAGGCCGATCCGCACGTGGGTCTGTTGCATCGAGCCACCGAAAAGCTCGCCGAGAGCAAGCCCTTCAATCAGTCGATCGGCTACATGGATCGGCTGGATTATGTGTCGATGATGTGCAACGAACATGCCTATGTCATGGCGATCGAAAAACTGCTGGGTCTGGAGCCGCCGCTGCGCGCACAGTACATCCGCGTGATGTTCGATGAAATCACGCGGATCTTGAATCATCTGATGTGGCTGGGCGCGCACGCCATCGACATCGGCGCGATGACGGTATTTCTGTATGCTTTCCGCGAGCGCGAAGATCTGATGGACTGCTACGAGGCGGTGTCCGGCACGCGCATGCATGCGACCTACTACCGCCCGGGCGGCGTGTATCGCGACCTGCCGGAATCGATGCCGCAATATCAGTATTCGCAGTGGCGCAGCAACAAGGAGGTGGATCGGCTCAACGCGCGGCGCTCCGGCGGGCTGATCGATTTCATCGCCGACTTCACCAAGCGCTTTCCGGCGTGCGTCGACCAGTACGAAACGCTGCTCACCGACAATCGCATTTGGAAGCAGCGCACCGTGAATATCGGCGTGGTCAGCCCGGAACGGGCCATGCAGCTCGGTTTCTCCGGACCGATGCTGCGCGGCTCAGGGGTCGAGTGGGACCTGCGCAAGAAGCAGCCGTATGAAGTGTACGACAAGCTGGACTTCGACATTCCAGTGGGGCTCAACGGCGATTGCTACGACCGCTACCTGGTGCGCATCGAGGAGTTGCGCCAGTCGAACCGCATCATCGAACAATGCGTCGCGTGGCTGAAGGCGAATCCCGGTCCGGTGATGATCGACGATCGCAAGGTGCGCCCGCCGCGGCGCGAGGAAATGAAGGGCGACATGGAATCGTTGATTCACCACTTCAAGCTCATGACCGAAGGCTACTGTGTTCCGGCCGGCGAGGTTTACGCCGCGGTCGAGGCGCCGAAAGGGGAGCTCGGCGTGTATCTGGTTTCGGACGGCGCCAACAAGCCGTATCGGTTGAAAGTTCGTCCGCCGGGATTTGCGCATCTGGCGTCGCTCGATGAGATGGTGCGCGGCCACATGCTGGCGGACGTGGTCGCCGTGATCGGCACCCAGGACATCGTGTTCGGCGAGATTGACCGATGAGCGCCAAGCTGTCCGATCATGTGCGTGAGGAGATCGATCATTGGGTCGCGAAGTTTCCGCCTGACCGCAAGCGATCCGCGGTGATCTCCGCGCTGCATGCCGTGCAGCACGAAAACAACGGCTACCTGACCACGGATCTCATGGATGCGGTGGCCGCGTATCTGGAATTGCCGAATATTCTGGTGTACGAAGTCGCCTCGTTTTATTCGATGTTCGAGACCAAGCCCGTGGGTCGGCACCATATATCGGTGTGCACCAATATTTCCTGCATGCTGCGCGGCTCCCAGGATGTTGTCGAGCATGTCGAGAAGAAGCTCGGCATCAAGACGGGCGAAAGCACGCCGGACGGGCGGATTTATCTGAAGTGCGAAGAGGAATGTCTGGCGGCGTGCACCGGGGCGCCCATGATGATGGTCGATCACGTGTACCACGAGAACCTGACGCCGCAGATCATCGACAAGATATTGGACGAATTGACCTAAGGTAGAGGGCGGGATGGCTTACGAACAAAACCTGGTGTTTTCGAAGCGCTGAAACTTGAGCGCTCATGGACGCTCGAGGGCTATCGACAATTCGGTGGCTACCAGGCTTGGGAAAAAATCCTGCGCGAACAGACCCCGCGCGAAAAAATCATCGACGAGCTGAAGGCTTCTGGATTGCGCGGCCGCGGCGGCGCGGCGTTTCCGATGGGTGTGAAATGGAGTTTCATGCCGCGCTCATCGCCGGTGCAAAAGTACGCGGTGTGCAACTCGGACGAATCCGAGCCCGGCACCTGCCACGACCGCGACATCCTGCGCTACAACCCGCATTCGGTCATCGAGGGCATGGCCATCGGCGGCTATGCCATGACGGCAACCGTGGGCTACAACTACATTCGCGGCGAATTTCTGGCCGAGCCGATCCCGCGTTTCGAGGCCGCGCTGGCGGAAGCCTACGCGGCGGGACTGCTCGGCAAGAATATACTGGGTTCCGGCGTGGATTTCGACCTGCACACCTTCATCGGCGCCGGTGCCTACATCTGCGGCGAGGAAACCGCGCTGCTCGAGTCCCTCGAGGGCAAACCCGGCAAGCCGCGCTTCAAGCCGCCGTTCCCGGCGAATTTCGGTTTGTTCGGCAAACCGACCACCATCAACAACACTCAGAGTTTCGCCTCCGTGCCCACCATCATGCGCAAGGGTGCGGCGTGGTTTGCCGGCTTGGGGCCGGTGAATTCCGGCGGCACCGTGATTTTTTCTGTTTCCGGCCACGTGACCAAGCCCGGCAACCTCGAGTTGCCGATGGGAATTCCATTCAAGGATTTGATGGAGCTGTGCGGCGGCGTGTGGAAGGGCCGCAAGCTCAAGGCCGTGATTCCCGGCGGATCATCCTGCATGGTGCTGCCCGCCGAGGTGATGTGGGGCGCCAACATGGACTACGACTCGCTCAAGAAGGCCGGCTCCTCCTTCGGCACCGGCGCGGTCATCGTCATGGATGAAACCACCTGCATGGTGCGGGCGCTCGAGCGGCTGGCGCGATTTTATATGTCGGAATCCTGCGGCCAATGCACGCCCTGCCGCGAAGGCACGGGTTGGCTGGATCGAATGCTGAAGCGGATCATCGCGGGCGAGGGGCGCAGCGAGGATCTGGGATTGCTGCTGGATGTGGCCAATCGCATCGAGGGACACACGATTTGCGCGCTGGGCGATGCCGCGGCATGGCCGGTGCAGAGTTTCTTGAAGCACTTTCGGCCTGAGTTTCAATACATGATCGAGCACAAGGGGCGCTCCATCATGGACAGCCAGGCCACCGACATGGACGGCCGGCCGGCCGTCGCGGCGTAAAGTCATGGCAGACGATACGGTCAATATCGAAGTCAACGGCGTAGCGCTGAAGGCCCGCAAGGGCCAGATGATCATGCAGGTGACGGATCCGGCCGACATCTACATTCCGCGCTTCTGCTATCACGACAAGTTGATCGTCGCGGCGAATTGCCGCATGTGCCTGGTCGAGGTGGAGAAGGCGCCGAAACCGCTGCCGGCCTGCGCCACCCCGGTGACCGAGGGCATGAAGGTATTCACCAAGTCGCCCAAGGCCGTCGCCGCGCAGCGCGCGACCATGGAATTCCTGCTCATCAATCATCCGCTCGATTGCCCGATCTGCGATCAAGGCGGGGAGTGCGAGCTGCAGGATTTGGCCCTGGGGTATGGGCGCGACATCTCGCGCTTCAGCGAGCGCAAGCGCGTGGTCAAGGACAAGAACATCGGTCCCTTGATCTCGACCGACATGACCCGCTGCATTCACTGCACGCGCTGCGTGCGCTTCGGAGCGGAGATTCAAGGTTATCCGCAGATGGGCACGACCGGCCGCGGCGAACACATGGAAGTGGGCACCTACATCGAGCACAGCGTCGATCATGAGTTGTCGGCCAATATCATCGATCTGTGCCCGGTGGGCGCGCTCAACAACAAGCCCTTCCGCTATCACGGCCGCGCCTGGGAAATGACCCAGGCTGCATTGGTGTCGCCGCATGATGCCTTCGGCACCAACCTGTATGCGCACGTGCTGCGCGGCAAGTTGATGCGCATGGTGCCGCGCGAAAATGAGCAGATCAACGAGACCTGGATCGCCGACCGTGACCGCTTCGGCTTCGAGGGTATGTATGCACCCGATCGAGTGTCGGAGCCGCATGCTGCGCATCGACGGCGCCCTGAAGAGCGTTGATTGGGAAGTGGCGCTGACCGCCGCCGCGGAAGGGTTGCAGAAGGCGGCCGGCGTGAGTAAAGCGGCCGCAGGATTCCTGGCCTCGCCGATGGCGACCCTCGAAGAGATGTTTTTGCTGGCGCAGATCGCGCGCGGGTTGGGCTGCAGCAATATCGATCATCGGCTGCGGCAACTGGATTTTCGCGATCAGGAAAATGACGCGCCGTTTCCCAATCTTGGCTTGAAGATTGCCGAGGTCGAAGCGTTGCAAGGCGCACTCATCGTGGGATCGGATCTGCGCCATGAAATGCCGCTGCTGGCGCATCGCTTGCGCAAGGCTGCGGTCAAGGGTGCAGCGTCGGTGGCTTTCCTCAATCCGCGCCGCTTCGATTACATGTTTCCGGTCGCCGCCTACTCAGTGGCGGTCGATATGATCGGCGAGCTGGGCGCTCTGGTCCGTGCCGCGGCCGAGGCCGCCGGTAAGCCCGTGCCTGCCGGTGTGCCGGCGGCGCCGGTGAGCGATGCGCACCGGGCACTGATCGCCTCCCTGTCTCATGGCACCCGTCGCGCCGTGATTCTAGGCACCCTGGCCCAGCGGCACCCGGCCTATGCGCAGATCAAAGCCCTCTCGGCTCTGGTTGCCGATCTTTGCGGCGCAAGCATCGGTTGCATCACCGAGGGCGCCAACTCGGCGGGCGCCCATCTTGCGGGCGCGGTGCCGCATCGGATGCCCGGCGGCGCGCCGGCCGCCACCGTGGGATTGTCGGCTCGGGCGATGTTCGACGCACCGCTCAAAGCCTACGTACTGTTGGGCGGCATCGATCCGGCCAACGATCTGGCAGTGGATCCCTGGGCACTGGCATCGGCTGACTTGGTTGTCGCCATCACCACGCATTTGCCCGAATCGCTGCGCGGCGTGGTGCATGTGGTGCTGCCCATCGGCTCCTTCGCCGAGACTTCGGGCACTTACGTCAATGCCGAGGGGCGCTGGCAGAGTTGGGCCGCTGCCGCGAAGCTGCCGGGCGAGAGTCGTCCGGGGTGGAAGGTACTGCGCGTGCTGGCGAATCTATTGAACGTGCACGGCGTCGATTACGACAGCTCGGAGCAGATTCGCGACGCACTCAAATCGTTGTGTGGCGCGCGCCTCGAGGCGGCGCGTCCGACCGTGAAGCCCGTGCCCAATGGAACGATACCCGCGGGAGCCTGGGTGGATATCCCGCCGTACCAAAATGATGTGCTGGTGCGCGGCTCCGAGGCATTGGCCAAAACCAAGGACGGGCGCTTGACCCGGGCCGTGATCTGATCATGTGGGATTGGACCCCCATTCGCGATTGGCTCTCGGGCGCGATCACGCCGTATTGGACCACGCCGTTTCTCCTCGCCGTGCAAACGTTGATCGTCATGATCAGCATCATCCTGATCATGGCGGTGTACACGCTGGCCGAACGCAAGGTCATCGGCTGGATGCAGCTGCGCCGCGGACCGAACCGGGTCAATTTGTTTTGGATTCCCGGCCTGGGTCAACCGTTCGCGGATGTGGTCAAGCTGCTGTTCAAGGAAATCATGATCCCGGCGAATGCGAACGGTTTTCTGTTTCGCATGGCGCCCTTCCTCTCGCTGGTGCCCGCGCTCGCGATCTGGGCTGTGATCCCGCTGCGCCCGGAGCACGCTTTCGCGAACATCGATGCGGGCCTGTTGTTCGTGCTGGCGCATGGCCTCGATGGGCGTGTACGGCATCATACTGGCCGGCTGGGCGAGCGAACTCCAAGTATGCCTTCCTGGGCGCGATGCGCTGCGGCGGCGCAGATCGTTGCCTACGAGATCGCCATGGGGTTTGCGATGGTGGGCGTGCTGATGGCGGCCGGCAGCCTCAACATCAGCGACATCATGCGCGCCCAACAAGGCGGCATGTTGGGCTGGAATTGGTTCTGGCTGTTTCCGTTGCTCATCGTGTACTTCATCTCCGGCGTGGCCGAGACCAATCGGGCGCCGTTCGATGTGGCCGAAGGCGAATCGGAAATCGTCGCCGGGTTCCACGTGGACTATTCGGGCATGGCGTTTGCGCTGTTCTATATCGCCGAATACGTCAACATGATCTTGATTTCCGCGTTGACGAGCATTTTCTTCTTCGGCGGCTGGCTGTCGCCGTTCGATGGGTGGGTCTCGCCGGATCTATGGATCGCGCAACCGAGTTTCTTTTGGTTTGCCCCCAAGGTCGCGTTCTTCATGTTCGTGTTCCTGTGGCTGCGGGCCACATTCCCGCGCTACCGCTACGATCAGATCATGCGCCTGGGCTGGAAGGCTTTGATTCCGGTCACATTGATCTGGCTGCTGGTCGAGGGCGTCATGGTCTACTGCCATGTGGGTCCCTGGAAGGGGTATTTGTAATGCAAGGCATTCGCAGCTTCATCAAGACGTTCCTGCTCTGGGAGTTGCTGCAGGGTCTCTGGGTCACGTTGAAGAGCATGTTCCAGACCAAGATCACCCTGAACTATCCGGAGGAGAAGGCGCCGCAGAGCAACCGCTTTCGCGGGCTGCACGCGCTGCGCCGCTACCCGAACGGCGAGGAGCGCTGCATCGCCTGCAAGCTGTGCGAGGCGGTATGTCCGGCGCTGGCCATCACCATCGAGTCCGACGTCAGCAGCGATGGCACGCGACGCACCACCCGCTACGACATCGATCTGTTCAAGTGCATCTACTGCGGTTTTTGCGAGGAGGCCTGTCCGGTGGATGCCATCGTGGAGACGCGGCTGCACGAATACCACATGGAGAAGCGCGGCGAGAACATCATGAGCAAGGACAAGTTGCTCGGCATCGGCGAGCGCTATGAAGCCATGATTGCGGCGGACCGCGCCGCCGATGCGCGGTACCGCTGATGTTTCCGACGATTCTCTTCTTCATATTCGCCGACGGTGCTCATCTGCGCAGCCCTCGGCGTGATTCTGTCGCGAAATCCCGTGTACTCGGCGCTGCTTCTGGTGCTGTGCTTCTTCAACAGCGCCGTCATCTGGATATTGCTGGACGCGGAGTTTCTCGGGATTGTGCTGGTGCTGGTGTACGTCGGCGCCGTCATGGTGCTGTTCCTGTTCGTCGTCATGATGCTCGACATCAATATCGAGCAGCTGCGCAAGGAGTTCGTCGGTTACTGGCCGCTGACCGTGGCCGTTGCCGGCTTCGTCGTGTTCGCCATGGTCAATATCATCGTGGTCAAACACCTGGGTGGAGCGGGTTTGGCGAGTGCGCCGCCGCTGCCGGCCAATTATTCCAATACCCGCACCTTGGGGGTGGAGCTGTTCACCCACTACGCCTATCCGGCGCAGGTGGCCGCGCTCATCCTGTTGGTGGCCAGCATTGCCGCCATCGTGCTCACCCTGCGGCAGCGCAAGGGTGCCAAGCCCCAGGACATCGCCAAGCAAGTAGGCGTGCGCGCCAAGGATCGGGTGCGCCTCGTCAACATGGCCTCTGAGAAAAAGTCATGATCCCACTCACCTATGTGCTGGCTTTGTCCGGCGTGTTATTCGCCATCGCCGTGGCAGGCGTGTTCCTGAACCGCAGGAACGTCATTTTGCTCTTGATGTGCATCGAACTGATGCTGCTGGCCGTGAATTTCAATTTCGTCGCATTTTCGCGCTATCTCGGCGACATCAGCGGCCAGATATTCGTGTTCTTCATCCTGACCGTCGCCGCCGCCGAGGCGGCGATCGGCCTCGCGATTCTGGTGGTCCTGTTCCGCGAACGCCGCAGCATCGACGTCGAAGATCTCGACACCCTGCAGGGCTGATCTCAATGGAATCCACCTACCTGACCATCGTATTGGCGCCGCTGGCGGCGTGCATCATCGCCGGCCTGTTCGGCAAGCAGATCGGCCGCGTCGGCGCGCACAGCATCACCATTCTGGGCGTGGCCATCTCCTGCGTCCTGTCGTTCCGCGTTCTGTACCAAATGACGTTCGAGGGAATGGCGCCGTTCAACGGCACGGTCTACACCTGGCTGCTGAGCGACGGGCTGCAGATGGAGGTGGGATTTCTGGTCGATCATCTGACCGCCTTGATGATGGCCGTGGTGACCTTCGTCTCCCTGATGGTGCACATCTACACCATCGGCTACATGCACGACGACGACGGCTACCAGCGCTTCTTTAGCTACATATCCCTGTTCACCTTCTCCATGCTGATGCTGGTGATGGCGAACAACTTTCTGCAGCTGTTCTTCGGCTGGGAAGCCGTCGGCGTGGTCTCGTACCTGCTGATCGGTTTTTGGTACCAGCGGCCCACGGCCATATTCGCCAGTCTCAAGGCCTTTCTGGTCAACCGGGTCGGGGATTTCGGCTTCGTCCTCGGCATCGCCGCGGTGCTGCGCTACACCGGATCCTTGGACTACGCCACCGTGTTCGGACATGCCGGCCAGATCGCGGCCGCGCAGATTCACATCACCGACACGGTGAGCTGGTCGGCGATCACCTTCACCTGCATTTGCCTGTTTATCGGCGCCATGGGCAAATCGGCGCAGGTGCCGCTGCATATCTGGCTGCCGGATTCGATGGAAGGCCCGACGCCGATCTCGGCGCTGATCCACGCCGCCACCATGGTGACCGCGGGCATCTTCATGGTGGCGCGCATGTCGCCGCTGTTCGAGCTGTCGGAAACCGCGCTGTCCTTCGTGCTCGATCATCGGTTCGACCACGGCATTCTTCATGGGTTTGATCGGCATCGTCAGCAATGACATCAAGCGCGTGGTGGCGTATTCGACGCTGTCGCAGCTCGGGTACATGACGGTGGCGCTCGGCGTGTCGGCCTATGGCGCCGGAATTTTCCATCTCATGACGCATGCCTTCTTCAAGGCGCTGCTGTTTCTGGCCGCCGGTTCGGTGATCATCGCCATGCATCACGAGCAGGACATGCGCAAGATGGGGGGCCTGAAGAAATACATGCCGATCACCTATTGGACCTGCCTCGTCGGCTGTCTGGCGCTGATCGGATTTCCGGGCACCGCCGGATTCTTCTCCAAGGACTCGCTCATCGATGCGGTGGGCGCCTCGCATCGCGCTTGCTCGGGCTACGCCTATTTTTGCGTGGTTTCCGGCGTCTTCATCACGGCGTTGTACACCTTTCGCATGTTCATCATGACCTTCCTCGGCAAGGAGCGCATGGATCATCACACCCAGGAACATCTGCACGAAAGCCCGTGGGTGGTGACGGTGCCGCTGATTCTATTGGCCATACCCTCGGCGCTGATCGGCTGGTTCACCGTCCAGCCGGTGCTGTTCGGCGACTTCTTCGACGGCGCCATTCACGTGGCGCCCGTGAACAATGTGCTCGAGCACGTTGGGGAGGAATTCAGCAGCTCGGGCGCCTTCGTGCTGTCGTCATTAAAGCACCTGCCGGTGTGGCTGGCGGCGTTGGGGGTGCTCACCGCCTATCAGTTTTATCTGTGGCGACCGGAGCTGGAGCGATGCCGCGCAGAAGCAAACTCAACTGGCTGTACACGCATCCTGGTCGATAAATACGGCTTCGACTGGTTCAATGAGAATGTCATCGCCGCGGGAGCGCGTTTGCTGGGAGGAGGGCTGTGGCGCTTCGGCGATCAGCTGGTGATCGATGATGGTCTGGTCAATGGCAGCGCCCGCACCGTCGGCTGGCTGGGCTCCGTGATGCGCTATGCCCAGTCGGGATACTTGTACCACTATGCCTTCGCGATGATTCTGGGATTGGCGGCTTTCCTGATGTGGCTGATATGGCGGACCTGACGCTGGGCGGCCAATTACTGTCTTGGTTGATCTGGCTGCCCATCGCCGGGCGGATTCGTCGTGCTCGCCATGGGCGCCCAGGAGAGATTCGCCAAATGGTTGTCCTTGGCGTAAGCGGCGCCGCGCTGCTGCTGAGTGTTCCGCTGTGGTCCTCGTTCCAGCGCGGCACGGCGCAGATGCAGTTCGTGGAGCGCGCTCCGTGGATCCCGACCATTCATGCGCAGTACTACATCGGCGTCGACGGCATATCGATGCCGCTGATCCTGCTGACCACCTTTACCACCGTGCTGATCGTCATCGCCAGCTGGCAGAACGTACGAGAAGCGCGTGGCGCAGTACTTTGCGGCCTTCCTGATCCTCGAAGGCCTGATGATCGGCGTGTTCGCGGCGCTCGACGGGGTGCTGTTCTACGTATTTTGGGAAGCGATGCTGATACCGATGTTCATCATCATCGGCGTCTGGGGCGGCCCGCGCCGGGTCTACGCCACCATCAAGTTCTTTCTGTACACCTTCATCGGATCGCTTGCTGATGCTGGTCGCGCTGATCTACCTGTATTTGAAATCGGGCAGCTATGAGCTGGCGGCGTTTCAGCACATGCCGCTGACCCTGACCGAGCAGACTTTCATCTTCCTGGCCTTTCTTTCCGCCTTCGCGGTCAAGGTGCCGATGTTTCCGGTGCACACCTGGCTGCCCGACGCGCACGTCGAGGCGCCCACCGGCGGATCCGTGGTGTTGGCGGCCATCATGCTGAAAATGGGTGGATACGGCTTTTTGCGCTTCTCGTTGCCCATCGCACCCGATGCCAGCCGCGAGCTGGATTGGCTGATCATTGCGTTGTCGCTGATTGCCGTGGTGTACATCGGATTCGTTGCACTGGCTCAGCGCGACATGAAGAAGCTCATTGCGTATTCGTCGATCGCGCACATGGGCTTTGTCACCCTGGGCATGTTCATCGGCTTTCAGATCGTTGCGCACACCGGCCGAACCAGCGGCATCGAGCATGGGACTGGACGGCGCCGTGGTGCAGATGCTGTCGCACGGATTGGTGTCCGGCGCGCTGTTCCTCTGCGTCGGCGTCATGTACGACCGGGTCCACAGCCGCGAGATTTCCGCCTATGGCGGTGTCATCAACACCATGCCGAAATTCGCGGCTTTCATGGTGCTGTTCGCGCTGGCGAATTCCGGTCTGCCGGGAACCTCGGGCTTCGTCGGCGAATTCCTGGTGATCCTGGCTGTCGTTCAAGGCCAACGTCTGGTACGCATTTCTGGCGGCCACCACCCTGGTGTCTCGGCGCGGCCTACACGCTGTGGCTGGTCAAGCGGGTGATTTTCGGCGAGGTCGCCAACGACAAGGTGGCGGCGCTCACGGATCTGAACGGCCGCGAATTCTTGGTGCTGGGCGCTGCTCGCCGCGGCCGTGCTGCTGGTCGGTGTGTGGCCGGCGCCGCTGCTCGATGTGATGCGGGCATCGACCCAGCATTTGGCACAGCAGCTGTTGTTCGTCGAAGATTGCTCCGTAGGGTCACGTATGAACATCGCCGCCACATTCAATCCCAGTTTCTTCAACGCAGGCCTGGTGTATGCGCGGCCCGAAATCTTCCTGACGCTCGCTGCGTGCGCGATATTGATGCTGGATCTGCTGCTCAACGATGACGCAGCGGCGCTGGACCGGCGTACTGGCGGTGGTCAGTCTGCTGCGTGACGGCGGTGCTGGTGGTCGTGCAGCCGCTGCCGGCGAAAGTCGTCGCGCTGGGCGGACTGTTCGAATTGGACCGCATGGCGCAGGTGCTGAAGGTCGTCACGCTGCTGATAGTCGCGGTGGTATTCGTCTATTCCACCGACTATCTTACAGCGCCGCGCCATTCTCAAGGGCGAGTACTTCGTGCTCGGACTGTTCGCCACCCTGGGCGCCATGGTGCTGATCTCCGCGGCCAGCTTGATCACGCTGTATCTGGGGCTCGAGCTGATGTCGCTGTGCCTGTATGCCATGGTGGCGTTCGACCGCGATTCCGGCATCGCGGCGGAGTCGGCCATCAAGTATTTCGTGCTGGGATCCATGGCGTCCGGAACACTGCTGTACGGCATGTCCATCGTCTACGGCATGACCGGCAGTCTGGAACTGGCCGGAGTCGCCGACCGCGGTGCACGACGGGCATCGGCGGCAATATCGGTCTGCATGTTCGGCATTGCGTTTCTGATCGTGGGCGTGGGTTTCAAATTCGGCGCCGTGCCGTTCCACATGTGGATACCCGATGTGTACGAGGGCTCGCCGACCTGCGTCACCGTGTTCATCGGCACCGCCTCGAAGCTCGCCGCGTTCGCGCTGGCCATGCGCCTGCTGCCGGAGGCTTTGGGCGCCTCGCAGCCCGACTGGAGCCAGATGCTGGTGGTGCTTGTCGGTGCTGTCGATGGCGATCGGCAACATCGTCGCCATCGCGCAGAGCAATTTGAAGCGCATGCTGGCGTATTCGACGATTTCCCACGTGGGTTACGTGCTGCTCGGAATTCTCTCGGGCACGGCGCAGGGCTACCAGGCGGCGATGTTCTACATGATCAGCTACGTCCTCGTCGCGGCCGGCGCCTTCGGCATGATTCTGCTGCTGGCGCGCCAGGGATTCGAGGCCGACAAGATTGCGGACTTCAAGGGCTTGAATGTCAGGAGCCCCTGGTTTGCCGGCATGATGGCCATCCTCATGTTCAGCCTGGCCGGACTGCCGCCCTTCATCGGCTTTTGGGCGAAGCTCGGCGTGATCCAGGCGGTCCTCGGCGTGCATCTGACCTGGCTCGCCGTCGTCGCCGTGCTATTCTCGGTGGTGGGCGCTTACTTCTATCTGCGCATCGTCAAGCTCATGTATTTCGATGAACCCACCGATACCACCGCCATCGGCGGATCGATGCTGATGCGCACGGTGTTGAGCGCCAATGCGCTGCTGGCGATCGCGCTTGGTGTCGATCCCAGGGACCTTGCTGCAGATTTGTCAGCAGGCGCTGCAATAACCCTGCGACAGGCGCCTACAGAATGTCGGACAGGCCGCGTTCGGACAGGAGGGATCCATGATCACGCTCTACCATTCACCGCAATCCCGCTCCGGAAGCATCGTATGGCTGCTCGAGGAATTGGAGGTTCCGTATCAAACCAGGAATGTCGGATTTCGCAAGGCCGATGGCACCGGGGCGCGCGATGCCTGCCAATCCGCATCCACACGGCAAAGTACCCGCCCTGATCAATGACGGGGAGACCGTCTTCGAGAGCAGCGCCATTGCGCTGTATCTCACCGATAAATACCGCACCAAGAAATTGGGCCCCGCGGTGGGCGAGCCGAAGCGCGGCGAATATCTGATCCTGGTTGGCTTACCGCCCGGGCGTCATGGAACCGGCCATCCTTTCGCGCCGCTTCGATATCAAGCATGTGTACGGCGCCATGGGTTGGGCACCCGCCGATGAAGTGGAGGAGGTGCTGAACAAGCATCTGGCTTCCCGCAGAGTACTTCTTGGGAGACACTTTCTCTGCGGTGGACATTCTGCTGGGCGGAGGCCTGCACTTTCTGATGATGGCGAAGATGGTGAAGGAAACACCGGTGCTGAAGGCCTATTCCGCCCGAATCATCGATCGCCCCGCATATCGCAAGATGATGGAGATCGACAAGCGTTGAAGGGCGAGCGCCGGGCCAGCGCTTGCTTTAACTGCAATGCCCGGTAGAATGCGCGGCTCCTCCGGTGCGGGGTGGAGCAGTCTGGCAGCTCGTCGGGCTCATAACCCGAAGGTCGTAGGTTCAAATCCTACCCCCGCTACCAATTTCCTTTCTATATCAATGAGTTAACCTCGATTTGCGCTGCAACCGGTCCTATCGCCCGGGAGATTGCGGGAGTTTGCGGGCGCTTGCCTTAATCGCTGCAGCCGAGTACAAAAAACACATGGGCGTCGCCGGTGAACACGCTAAATTCGGTGAGCCGGGAAATTCGTTCTCAGCCACCTTTAGAAAGGCCTTGAAGGGATTCGAGATCGACGGGCTCGCGTACCCGAAAGTTCAATTTGAAATCAAGCGATTAGTTACCGGTGTTTCTCGCCGCGAGCTGCGTGAGCTTCTACGCCGCAGTGAATCGATCGAACCGCTGCCGGAGTACGCGTACCGCGAAGTTCGGCGCTTTCTCGACGAAACGATCGAGCAGGACGTGGCGCTGCAGACCGATCCGGGCGGCATTGGCGAACAAGAGGGGGAATCAGATCCTGCCGCGCTAACTGCCGAGTTGCAAAAGAGCCGCGAAGCACTGGAATCGGAGCGAAGCAGGGTTCGAGAGGCAGAAGAAGCCCTGTCGGAGAGAGTCGTCACCGAAGAGGCGATGAGATCCCGCCTGGGCATTGCGCTGCGCGAGTCGGAACGCCACCAAGCGGAATTGAGCGCGGCGCGCAATTCTATCGCGAGCCGCGACAAGATCATCGCGCAAATTCGGCAGACGCTCGATGAGCGCGATACGCAGCTCGCCGCGATACGCCGCGAGCATGCCGAGCTGGCCGCGGCTTTGGATTTGCACTCCGCCTCCGGCAATCAGCTGGACGCGGACTTGCAAGTTTTGCGTGGCCAAGCCGCTGATGCTGCCGCGGAACTCGCCGCGTCCCGGGAAGCGCTCGACAAGGAGCGACGCAAGAATCAGGAAATCGAACGAGCGTTGACCGAGAGCGAATCGCTCAACAGTGCCGCACGCGCATCTTCGGCATCGAAGGACAAAGCTCTTGCAGAAATGCGGCAAACGCTCGACGAGCGCGATGCGCAACTTACTGCGTTGCGCCGCGAGCATGCCGAGCTCGCGGCGGCTTTGGATTTGCATTCCGCCTTCGGCAAGCAGTTGGACGCGGACTTGCAAGGTCTGCGTCGCCAAGCCGCTGATGCTGCCGCGGAACTCGCAGCCTCCCGCGATGCGGCCGATAAGGAGCGACGCAGGCGACAGGAAATCGAACGAGCGTTGACCGAGAGCAAATCGCTGCACAGTGCAGCACGCGAATCGTTGGCATCGAAGGATAAAGCTCTTGCCGAGATGCGGCAGACGCTCAACGAGCGCGATGCGCGACTGGTCGCGCTGCAACGCGAATTGCAAGCGGCGTTGCAGGCTTCCGAGGAAAAATTGCAGGCGGCGCAAGGGCGTTTGGTTGGCGCGAATACGGATCTCGATCGTTTACGCGCCCACGTTGCCAACCTGCAAGCGAAGCTGCGGGACAGCGACGCATTAATTGAGAAGTTACGTGCCTCGGTAAGAAGCGAGGCTGAGCGTGCGACCCGATGGCAAGCGGCAGCGCAGAAGCGAGAATCCGAAGCGACCGTAACTTCGGCGCGGTTGGAAGCGATGCCGCGAGTAGCAGTCCTGCCGCGAGTGGAAGTCGTGCCGCGAGTGGATGTCCTGCCGCGAGTAGCGATCCTGCTGCGAGCGCAGGCAGCACAAGCCTCAGCAGCGCTTGCAAAGTTCCTCTCAGTTGTTCGCAGCTGGCGCTGGAATATCCGCGCGGCGCCGCGACCGATATGGATCGGTGCCGCGGTCGTGTTGCTCGCCACGGTGATCTGGTTCGCCGTTCTTCAGCCGTCGCCGATGCCGGGCAGTTCGGCCGCGTCGAGCGCGGTCCTGGCGACGGAGAGTGTCGCACCAGAATCGCTGTCGACTGAAAATATCTCTGTGGTTGAAGCGCCGCCGCAGGGAGCGGTAACACCTGCTGAGGAGAAACCCATGACGGCGGCCGCCACGCTGAACGCTAACTCTCGGCGCTGCCGTGCAGGTGGGATTGACGCCTGCTATGACGCTATTCGCTATAGGCCCAGTGATCCGTCGCTGCTTTCTGCTTTAGGTGACGCGCTGGTGCGCGCGAATCGCCCCGCGGATGCGCTCCGAGCCTACCAGCGCGTCGCCATCCTCGCGCCCAATACGCCGGGCATTGCCTCCAAAATCAGCAAGCTCGAGGCGAAGTTATCCGCCAAGCAAGCCTCCGGAGGCGGATCCACGCACGCGGCCGATGCCATGCGCAACTCGAACGCCGCGCCGCCGCCGCAACCGCACTGAAACTGCAATAACGTCGGGCGGGAAGTCCCTCCGCACTCCATCGGGTGTGCGGAGGGTGGACAAGCTCAGTGCGCTGTAACGCGTTTCGCGGTTATCGTTCCTAAAAATGTCACCAATGGCGTACCGCTCTCGTTAAACTCGGTTCCATTGTCGGGCGAACCCGGATAAATGGTAACCGAGTAGGGCCCTGTATAGCTGTCCGCATTGCCATCCACGGTTACGGTTGCACGAATGATTGCAGGTCCGACGAAGGTGCCGGTCGCCGCCGGCGGCGTAAGACCCAAAGCGATGTGATGGAGCTTGAATTCGTGCCGGCCAACTTGTCGCCAGACTCCCATGCAGACGTCCCCGGCGCTCGGAGTGCGGCCGGCGGAAAATTGGATTTCTGTGCCGTCGTCGTGCCACGTGGCAAGACCCCAGTCGAACAAGGCGTTGTCGGGGAGGCCGTTTTGCGCGCCGTTCAGGTGCACTTCGAACTCCCAGAGTCCGACAATAGCGCTGCTTTCAGACCATTCTTCCGAAACGGTCGTGAAAACCGCGGAGGCGGACGCCGGATGATAGACGGCGGGAACCAATCGCGCCGAGGCTTTATCCTTGGCGGGCGCCGTCCCGTCGCTGCATCCGGCGTACGCCTGACCCGCAGTCAATCCCAGAAGACCTAATGTGACGGCGAGTCCAGCTGTCCTGATATCAAACTGCTTCATGTTCCAGCTCCTTAAGTTAAGTTGTAATGCACTCGACCGGCGATCCGCGGGTCGCGATGACTTCTGGAGCTTCGCCCGGCCCTTATGAAAAGGCTTTAAAATCCCATTAATCGTCATGAACGCGGCGACTCGCGCGATTCAGGTATATTGAAAACCAAAGTTTAGTATTCGTACGGTCGTCGACCGTGTCGAATACCAGCGGATCTGCGGCTATGGATCAAACCAGCACGCCAAATTACGAATTCGAGGGCTTTCGCCTCGATACCGTACTGCAGTTGCTCTCTTCTCCAACGGGCGAGCCCATTCCACTGCCTTCGCGGGCCTTTGAAGCGCTGCGATACCTCGTCGAGCGGTCCGGCGAACTTGTCGAGAAGTCCGCCCTGATGAGGGCGGTGTGGCCCCACGCCGTGGTCGAAGAGAACAATCTCAATCAATGTATCTTTACGCTGCGCAAGGTCTTCGGTGAGGCGGCGGGCGAGCGGCGGTTCATCCTGACGGTGCCGGGGCGCGGTTTCAAATTCGTCGCGCCCGTAAACGTGATTCCAAATCCGGGTTATGCACCGACAGTCGCCGACAGCATGGCACGACATGCTGCGCCCACGCCTGCGGAACCCGCTCCGACCGTTGCCGCGGTAGCTCCCGCTCGCAAGTGGCAGCAGAAGCGATGGGTTGTGCTCGCCGTGGCGGCCGGGGCCGTCCTGACGATTGGCGCTGCAAGATTCTTCGTCAGTACGCGCTCACCTGCCGTCACGTCATCCGCCGAGTACGAAGCGCTGACCGACATGGCCGATTCTGCCACGGCGCCCGTCTTGTCGAGCGACGGTCACCTACTGGCTTTCATCTCAGGGGGCGACCCGTTTTTAAGCGCGGGGCAGATCTGGGTGAGGTTGTTGCCCGACGGGGAACCGGTCCAATTGACGCATACCTCCGGATTGGTCTTTGCACCGACGTTTACGCCCGACGGGGCACATGTGGCCTACTCGCTGGCCGGCAAGGACCCGAGCAGCACCTACTGGGACACCTGGGTGGTTCCTATCACGGGGGGCGAGGCGGTGAGGCTGCTGCCGAACGCCTCCGGTTTGAGCTTCATCGGGCCACACGCGGTGATGTACTCCGAATTCAAGACCGGCGTACACCTGGGCATCGTGTCCTCGCTGGACGACCGCTCCCAGGGCCGCGAAATCTATTTGCCAAGTCACGAACGCGGCATGGCGCACTATTCTTATTTGTCTCCCGATCGAAAAACCGTGCTGATTGTAGAGATGGACCGAACGGCCAATTGGCGTTGTCGCCTGGTGCCCTTCGACGGCAGCTCGTCGGGCAGTCCCGTGGGGCCCGCCGGTGCATGCATATCTGCGGCATGGTCCCCAAGCGGAGACTGGATGTATTTCTCCGCCAAGATTGACGGCCACCATCACCTGTGGCGGCAGCGCTTTCCCGACGGTCGGCCTCAGCAGATCACATTCGGACCCACCGATGAGGAAACTGTCGCCTGTGCCGGCGATGGCCATTCTTTGCTGACCTCGCTGGGCCGGGAACAGAGCACGATCTGGCTGCACGCCGCAGGCAGCGAGCGCGTCTTGACGACCGAGAGCTATGCATTCTCGCCCTGGCTCTCCTCAGACGCGGAGCGGGTTTATTTCCTGTCCGCGCGAAGCTCCACCGAGCCGTCGCAGCTGTGGCGCCTGGATGTCGCTTCGGGGCGCAAGCTGTCGTTGCTCTCCGGTTTCACCGTCACCGGCTACGACATTTCGCCGGACGAGCAACAGGTGGTTTTCACCACGATGCGCGAAGGTGTATCACAAATCTGGATCGCTCCCCTGGATCGACATGCGGCGCCGAGTCTGTTGATTCGCGGCGGCGATGAGGTGGCGTTCGACCGGGCAGGGGATATCTTCTTCAGAAGCTTGGGCGAGCATGCCAACTTCCTGCATCGCATGAGGTCCGATGCCAGTTTGAACGTTCGCGTACTCAAGACTCCGATCGTGGAGTTCCATGCCGTGGCGCCGGACGGCAAGTGGGTGAGCGTTGATTTGCCGACGGAGGGCGGCATTGCCGGAGCGTTTTTGGCGCCGGTCGACGGCGGCGAGCCAATCTTTATGCGTAAGGGTTGGTGGCCTTCACAGTGGTCGCGAGACGGCAAGGCACTGTACGTCGAAGCGGGCACCTGGGAGAACTCTCAACGTCACGGCCGCACCGCCGTACTGCCCATCGGCGCCGATGGATTGCCAACCGAATCGGCGATGTCGGTCCCAGACACACGGCTGATACCACATGCCCAGTTGGACCTATCGATGGGTTCCGATCCATCGGTTTATGCTTTCGTGAAGTGGGAAACGCATCGGAACATTTATCGGATTCCGCTCCACTGATGAGCGCGACGCTGCGAGCGTGGCTAGAACGGTTGGCTGGAGAGCGCAAATGAGCAGAATTCACTATCGCTGGGTGATCGTTGCAGCCGGCGGCCTTTTGGGCTGCGTCGCGATAGGCGCCATGTTTTCACTGCCTGTTTTCCTCCGGCCCATCTCACGGGACACCGGTTGGTCCATCACGGGCATCTCCAGCGCAATGACATTCGGATTTCTTGCCATGGCCTTGGGAAGCATTGTCTGGGGAAACCTGTCAGACCGCTTCGGTCCGCGCCTCATCGTGCTGATCGGATCCAGTGTCTTGGCCACGGCCCTGGCGTTGGCGAGCCGGTCGACATCGCTGATCGAGTTTCAGCTGATCTTCGGCTTGGCGGTTGGCGGTGCGACAGCGGCCATCTTTGCGCCCATGATGGCTTGCGTGACAGGCTGGTTCGACACCCATCGCAGCCTGGCGGTGTCTCTTGTTTCCGCCGGTATCGGAATGGCGCCCATGACCATGGCTCCATTGGCGGCGCGGCTCATTTCCAACCACGATTGGAGAACCTCCCTCCAAATCCTCGCCGCACTCGCCGCCGTTATCATGATTCCCGTGGCGTTGCTGGTGCGTCGCCCGCCGGCGTTGGAATCCGAGAACGTCGTCCTCGCCGCGCACCAAGAGCCGCGATCGGGGATTACGGTAGGCCAGGCGGTTAGATCGCCGCAATTCATCACATTGCTGCTGACGAATTTTTTCTGTTGTGCCACGCACTCCGGTCCGATTTTCCATACAGTGAGTTACGCCATCAGTTGCGGAATCCCGCTGGTCGCCGCTGTTTCCATCTACAGCGTGGAAGGGCTGGCCGGTCTGGGCGGTCGTGTCGCGTTCGGTTTTCTCGGCGACCGGTTTGGGGCGAAACGCGTTCTGGTCTCAGGCCTGCTGCTGCAGGCGTTCGGCGCCCTGGCCTATTTCTTCGTGCGTGAGTTGAGCGCGTTTTACGCCGTGGCGGCGCTGTTTGGTTTCATCTACGCCGGTGTCATGCCTCTCTATGCCGTACTCGCGCGCGAGAATTTCCCCCTGCGGATGATGGGAACGATCATCGGCGGAACAGCAATGGCGGGAAGTTTGGGCATGGCGACGGGCCCGCTCGCTGGAGGGTTGATCTACGACCGATTTGCCGGTTACGGATGGCTCTACATCGGTGCGTGGGGTGTAGGTATTGGCGCCTTCTTGATCGCTTTAACCTTCAGACCCTATGCAGCCAAGCCAACGCTAGAGCCGGCCCGCGCCGCGGGTTAGCGTCGCCGGTTCTTCTCGCGCGGGCGGCGGCCACTATGTTAAGTCTCGTTCTCCAGCGTCGTCGCCCATCAAACAAGAATAGCGACGTTTCTCCGGAAAAACTGTCATGCATCGACCTTATCTTGCTGACTACCAGTGTTTCCCCGAGTAAGGATCAATCGAAATCTAGAGGGCGCTCGTTCTGTTTGCCTCTCGCCGAGAGCGTGTGTAATGCTGGGCGTGAATCAATCGGCAGGCCTCGCTGCGAGTCTGACACGAGAATCAATAAAAATTGGGGGAAGCCGTGTTCCAAGATACTCTACGCAGCCGCTTGTGCGCCGTTGCACTGCTGAGTCTCGTATCGATCGCCGGCTTTGCGGCGGTGCCAGTGCATGTTGTCAAGACCGATCTCCGGCCACTCATCCGCGCCGGTGCTCAGTCTTCAGTTCAGTTTGCGGTACTGGTGCCGCAATCTGCATCTACGACGGACGCAGGTGTGTGGTCCGTGGCGGGCGGGCGGGCTACCTGGAAGTACGCTGTCCGAGTGCCTACTGCCGTATCGCTGTCGTTTCACGCGGTGCAGTCTTCGCTTCCCGCGAGCGCTCTGCTCGTTGTGCGCGGCGCGAAGTCCGCGACCAGCTACCGAACTCGCGATTTGCATCGCGGTGACCTGTGGAGTCGCGTCCATCCAGGCGATGCCTTGCAATTCAGTCTGACGGTCGACGTCGGCGAGCGCGACAAGGTCTCCCTCAATATCGTCAGTCTGCAGGCAGGATATCGCTCGCTGGGCGCAGGGGTTGCAGACCATCCGTATTATCGCGAGCTGAAATCCAAAGCTGCGGCAGCTGGCAACAGCTCGTGTGTGACGAACTATGAATGTGAGGTCACAGCGAGCAACGCCCCGCCAGGTTCTGCGACGGTGGCCCTAATTATCGGAAACCTGTATCAGTGTACGGGGTCGATGATCAACAACGTGCCCGGCGACAACACACCGTATCTGCTCACGGCGAGGCATTGTGAAACGGGTCAGCTTGGCGGAGGCAACCCGGGCGCGGCTTCAACGGTGACAGTCTATTGGGATGCGGTCACGCCGTGTGGATCAGACCTCGGCTCTATTTATGAGCCAGGCCTGGTGACCCAAACCGGAGCGCAGACATTGGTCGAACAACAGGACGCCTGGCTCATCCAACTCGATGTCAACCCCGCCGTGACCGATGCGCAGTTCGCCGGTTTTGATGCATCCGGTGGACCGGTGCAGGGCGGTTACACTATCCATCACGCTGAAGGCTACAACAAACAATTCGCAGGTTGGGTTGGGCAGGCCGCCGCGGTGCAAGAGAGCGATGCGCTCAGTTCAAGCTACACCTCGAATTTTTTGGAGACAGTCAACCAGATTGGCAACATCGCACCCGGCGCCTCAGGCAGCGGGTTGTTCGACCAAAACAATCACCTGGTCGGGTCGCTGACATTGGGCCGCTCGACGACCGACACCTCCGGTTACGGTTCATGCCCCGTGTCAAATCCGCCCGCGCCCAATGGCGCCAACGGGGTGGCCGATTTCACATCGCTCGCTGCTGTGTGGAATTCAACCGCGGATTCTTCAAGTAGCACGGGTAACACAACGATCAAATCCGTACTTGATCCGAGCGGTACCGGCACTCTGGTGGTCGCGAGCATGCCTGTCGCCAATATCTCATTGAGCGCCTCGGTTGAAACGCAAAGTGTGGGAGTTCCCCTTTACCTCATCTGGAATGCGCCCAGCGCCACGCAGTGTGCCGCCGGTGGCGGGATTTCCGGCGACGGGTGGTCAGGCTCTTCGCTTGCGTCTTCGGGAAGTCAGCAGGTGACGGAGTCGTCAGCGGGTTCCCTGACGTATACATTGAGTTGTACGTACTCGGGTGGACGCATTGCGAAAACATCGGCCAGGCTTACGTGGCTTCCTCCGATCGCAAGCGTGATGCTCACTGTGCCCTACGCTGTCTGGACGACGCGACCGGCGGTTTTGAGTTGGACGTCCAACGTGACGCCTTGTGCAATCAATGGTGGCGGACTTTCTCTGAGCAACTTGCCCGCTGAGGGGACGACGACGACGACCCAGGCGGTCGCAGAGGAAGTGACATACACACTCACATGCGGTCCGGCTAACAATCAAGGATCAAACAATCAGCAAGTGCTATATGTGACCCCCAGCCTCATTTTGGAGCCCACTGGCACGGATCGCATTTTGGGGCAATATTTCATTCTGCAGTGGCGCACCTTCGCAGACTCCTGCGTAGGTTCCGGCGGTGCTCCCGATGACAACTGGGGCGGGACCGCCTTCACTCAATCACCATTGTCGTACGGTTCAGACGGAGCCACGGCAGCTTTTGCACCCGCAGTTACTACCTTTGGGACGTATACCTACACGCTGACATGCTCATCTGGACCTCTTTCCGTGCAACAGAGCGTCACCGTGACCTTCGAGAACAATGCTCCGTATGTCACTGCCTCGCTTTCGAGCAATTCGGTTACCTTCAGCGACTCGCCCGCGGACTATCTCAGTGTCAACTGGAACTCGAATATGTCATCGTGCTTGGTTAACACGAACCCTGACATTGCTGCCGGCGCCAGCGATCCGCTGCACATCCCCTACCAGGCTCAAGGCTCGGCAACACTGGGGCCTCCTGCTCCGGGCACCTACGTGATCTCGGTGACCTGTGCACTACCCGCCAGTAACCCGACGTGGGTTACCTCCGCTCCCCTGACGTTGATCGTTCTACCGCCACCGCCGCCGACGGAGAGCATCTGGGTCACTCCCAGTACTGTGACCTCGGGGCAGAGTTACACGGTCTCCTGGAGTTCGACAAACTCAAGTTATTGCGCCGGTTCGGGAGGAGTTCCGAACAGCGGTTGGGATACCAACGGGGCATTCGCTTTGCCTCCAACTGGCAGCGTCAGCTACCTTGACTGGCAGGTTGGGCAAATCACATTCGGCATTACGTGCGAGAGCATTTCTCCAAGTGCCGTGGCGTCCACGACGACCCAAACACAGCTCGACATTGAGCCGCCGCCGGCTCCGACCGTCAACCTGCAGTCCAGTGCGACAACGGTCACGGCGGGGCTGTCTTTTACCCTTACGTGGTCAACGACGAATGCCACTGCATGCACGGCCAGCGGCGGCGGCGCCAGCGGGTCATCATGGTCAGGCAATGTGAGCACGTCCGGTACACTGGTTCAGAACAACACTTCAAAGGGCACTTTTACTTATACGCTTGTCTGCACCGATGACGATGTATCGAGTGCTCCGGCGCAGGTAACGATTGACGTGGTCGACCCAGCTCCCACCGACAGTAGCAGCGCCCCTGGTAAAAATGGCGGTGGCAGCTTCGGGATTCCGGAACTCGCGCTGCTTGCAGTGCTCCTGGGCGTGCGCCGCCGGATCGCACACCGCGTCAGCGCATGGCCAAACTCAATCTGATGCTTTCCTCGTCCACCGGTTTCCAGCCGGCATCCGCACTGGGATCGAACTCGGTCATTGCCGATGCGATTTCAGTCGTGGTCTTCCCCAAGTCCCTTTGGAGCAGCACGCCGTCCTGGTTGATCATGAAGGTCATCACGCCAGAGTTGCCGTATTCCGCGGGATAGGCGACCAAAGCGAAGCCGCCAACCATTTTTCCGTTGACGAGGTATTCCTTCGCTCCCGCGGGAGCTTTGTCGGTTTGCCCTTTCAGCATGCGGAAGAAGTAGCCGTGGAAAGCGCTGAGAGCGTCGGGGTTCGTGCTATATCCCGCCGCACCTGCGGATGCAGCCAAGGCTGCCAGCGGACCCTCGGGCTTGCCATCGGCTGACTTCCATGACAGTCCGTTCTGCTTGCCGGGGTCACTGATAAACTTCGCGGCGTATTGTTTCGTGGTTGCGCCGTCGTGAAGTTGCGAGAAGTACTCGGCCTGCGCATCTGCAACCGCCCCACAATCGCCGATGACGGCCAGTTCGTTTCGGCCGACACGGCGATTCAGGATTTCTTCTTTTCCGGCGGCTGTATCAAAAATCCACCGGCCCGCGGGGTTTTTCACCAAGGGAATTGGAAAAGCGAAATTGTCCGCTCCGATCAGGAGAATTTGTCCCCCATCCGGCATTTTGCGCCAGCGGTGCATCACGTCATACCTGGCTGCGAACTCATCTTCGGTGTTCTTGTCCTGCACTGCATCGCCGGACGAAATAAGCTCTTTCGAATTCGGCCCAAAAATTGCCAGCAGTGCATATTGATCGCCTGACTTCACGGCCGCCCGGAGTGCGACGCTCGCATCATCAGGAGAAGCAAACACTCCGGCCGAAGACACTGCCGGCGAAGTCATTCCGGGCGAAGACTTTTCAGGTTTGCTGCACGCGGCGAGTGGAACGATCAGCACCAGCAGTAGCAGCCGGCTGCGGGACACATTTTTGAGAGCCTTGAACCACATGACATCCTCCAGAACTTCGGCTCGATACCTACCTACGACCACCCCAACCACCGCCACCACCGCGGCTGGCCGAACCTCTGGAACTCGCACCCCGGGATTGCCAGCCGTCTCCGCCGCCGCTGCTAAAGGCTGACGAGGATCCCCTGCTCGCAGCGGATCCTTCACCGCCGCCGCCATAGGAAGAGGATTTCGAAGTGCCTTGGGTCTGCTGCCAGCCGTTTCCGGTATTCGAGTAGGCGTTTCCGTTTGCAGTCGCGTACTTGTTGCCATTTGCCGTTTGGCCCGCAGCGGCATTGCCGTTGGCACCCGATGCCGCAATGCCACTGGCGCCGTTTGAGGTTTGCACGGTTCCCACTGATCCTTGCGAGGTCGTTTGATGTTGGGTGTAGGCCGTCTGGCCATTCTTTGAGACGACCGAACTTCCGTAGTTTCCGTAAGCATTGGAGGCTTGATGCGTGGCGCCATAGGCGCCGGTGCTGGGGTTGTACGCTTGACCGACCGCCTGGCTCCCGTAAGCGGTTGTTGTCGATGCGCCTCGAGCGTAGGTTCCCGTCGACGGGTTGTAGCCACTGCTGGCATGCGCAACCCCATTTGGCCCATAAGCCGTCGCAGTGGATCCATAATAGCCGCCGTGCCAGGCGCTATTTCCGTAATAGACGTTGCTCTTATAGACGACGGCGCCGCCGTGCCAGTTGCAATTCCAGTAGCTATAGTTATAACTGTTGCTCATCGCGACGCCCACCGCAATGCCGACCCCGAACGCAACCGCGGCGGTCGATACGTAGGCTGCGCTGTAGCCAGGCGTCACATAGGTCACGCCATAGACAACGGTCGGGTTGTACACCGGGACATACACCACCTGCGGATTCGCGGGCTGAATCACGATGACATTGGGTGACTGTTGCACCACCACAATCTGCTGGCCTGACTGAAGGTTCCCGGCAGCCTGCGCTTGGGCGCGCAATACCTGAATGGCCACCATGACATCAGTCGCCTGGTTGTGATACGCCTCGCCCAAAGCCGAAGTCCAGGCCAGGTTTTTCGCCAGATTGTCGAGGACCGAGGGGAACTGAGTGAGCGCCTTCACACTGGGGTCCCATGGCTGATACTCAACGGCCTGCACGAGGTCGGTGCCGGTGAGATAGCTGTTCTGTTTCAGCCAACCGCTCGCTGCGGAGACCTGGTCCGGGAAGGTCGAGGCTCCGAGAATCTGCGCAACCAGAGCGTCCGGGTACAACGCGATGGGCGCCACTATTTGGTGCAACTCATCCGCGGTATACGGCGCACCCTGTCCAGAGTATCCGGTCGATTGCTGACCCAGCGCTTCAAAGGGTCCCACCATGAAAAGCAGCAGGAAAGAGGACGCCGCAGAGAAAAGTCTTTTCGCGAAGGGGCTGATCATTAGGGTCTCCGCAGTGTGTCTCCGCAGGCCGCTGCGGTTTCGACGCCGCGGACGGGTGATCCAGCCCCCATCAGGCGCGCGATCGGCTGCCAATCCATATCGGACCAACGGCCAATGTGCTTGCAGACTTTGATGTGTTAAACACTTGGCTGCGAGAGCAGGCGACTTCATCGAGCGTTCGCATATGTAACCGTTTCGCAATGTCCTACAGTGAACTCGGACATTGCCGATTTTCTCCCTTGCGCCACCAATGACATCCTTGTACCGGACGGAACTGCGTTCTTTTTTCTCGGAGGGCGCGATGAAAACGATGACGTGCAAAGAACTTGGCGGTAAATGCGACCAAGAATTGTCGGCCAATTCTTGGGACGAAATGATCAAAGTCATGACCAAGCATGTAATGGGCAACCATCCGGACGTGGCGAAGCAGATGGAAAGAATGCATAAAGAGGATCCGAAGAAATGGGGCAGGGAAATGAAGCCAAAATGGGAAGCTGCTCCTGTCACCAGCTAGCATCACTGAGGCGCCTATCAGCGGGGGTCGGCCGCCGACACAACAATGGAGATCGGCTGTGGGAAGTTACGTCGAGAACAATCTGGGCAAAGACGAAACGGTCAAATATTCAGCGAGAGTTTCTCTGTGGAAACATTGGTTTAGTTTCCTCATCGCGGTATTTTTGGCCTTGGCTGCGCTCGTCGGCTTTGCCTCATCGCTGTCAAGTAAAGGTGGGACAGGGTCGTGGATGGGTTCAAAACTCTCCGCGGTACTGCTGCTCATTGCGTTGGCGGTTTTCGTGTGGCCTCTGATCGCGCGAACGACCACCGAGCTGGTGATAACCAACAAGCGATTGATCGCCAAATTTGGATTCATTTCAACCCAGTCAATCGAGATTCGCTTCGATCGAATTGAGTCGGTTCGCGTAAACCAAAGCGTTATGGGACGAATCCTGAATTACGGGGATATCGTAGTGACCGGTACCGGTTCGACATTCGATCCAATTCCGAACATTGCGGGTCCGATGAAATTTCGAGCGGCGCTCAATCATCAAATGGAGACAACCCCCGCATCCGGGGCCGCCGCAACGTAGCCGCCAAGTCATCCTGGCGATGACGACATAATAAGGGCAGCGGCACGGACATAATAATCAACAATTTCTCTCGAGGGTGAACCACCGCTCCAAACGTTTCAGGGTTGCCGCCGGTCGCGTCACGGATTGACTGTAGGGTCAACCCCTACAATTTTCCCGCCTGCAATGAAGCAGGCGATCGTGGAGTCAATGAATGATCCTCCCACGTACGCGGTGTTTTGCGCTCGCATCTTTTGTTAGACGTAAGCCGCTGGTCGCACTGCACCTGCTATGCGCCCTGGCGTTGCTCAGCGGATGCAATTCCTCGTCCGCACCTTACTCGCCGCCGACGGCGCAACTGACCTCCATCGAGGTGGGACCGCCGGACAGCAGCGTTGCGCTGGGATTGTCGAGTCAATTCACGGCAACGGGTCTGTACTCTGATGGCTCGAAACAGGATGTCTCGTCACGGGTGACGTGGAGTTCGGCTAATGCGGCTGCTGCCAGGATCAGCAGCGTGGGACTTGCAACCACGTCCAACCCTGGGTCCACCATGATCACCGCAAGGATGGGGAGAATGTCTGGCTCGACGAGCCTCAACGTGACCCCAGCGACTTTGGTGGCGATCGATCTGACGCCGACCAACGCAAGCGTGGCCAACGGTCTGACCGATCGTTTCGTTGCCACCGGCGTCTACACGGATAATTCGGTGCACGACATTACCGCTGCGGTGATGTGGACTTCCTCTGTCAGTTCCGTCGCTTCGATCAACAATACGCCGGGCTCGAACGGAGTAATCACCACCACCGGCGCAGGCTCGACGATGATCTCGGCGACTCTCGGCGCGGTATCCGCATCGACTGCTCTAACCGTGACCTCCGCGACCCTGGTGTCGATCGAGGTCACACCGACGAATCCGAGCATCGCCAATGGTTTGAGCGATGCGCTGCAGGCGACCGGTATCTATACGGATCATTCGACCCATGACCTGACGGGTTCCGTCACATGGAGTTCCTCGGCGGCGAGCGTGGTATCGGTTAGCAACCTGCCTGGGGCGAACGGATTGGCCACGAGCGCAACCCCGGGTACAGCCACGATCACAGCGACTCTTGGAGGAATCTCCGGATCGACGAACTTGACCGTGACTGCCGCGACCCTCGTGTCCTTGGGTGTGACGCCGGTGAACCCCAGCATCGCCAAGGGTTTGAAATCGCAGTTCACCGCGATCGGAACCTACACCGATGGCTCAACGCAGAAACTCACG
Organism: uncultured Gammaproteobacteria bacterium; assembly: GCA_963831765.1. Lineage (GTDB taxonomy): Bacteria > Pseudomonadota > Gammaproteobacteria > Steroidobacterales > Steroidobacteraceae > Bog-1198. The sequence continues at coordinate 431,082 of CAWHRH010000003.1, read as the reverse complement.
GCACAAGTCCAGTGGAGCAGTTCCGATCCGACTGTGGCAACGATGAGCAATGCCATGGGTTATGACGGACTTGGGGTGGGACTTAATCCTGGCTCCGTGACGATCACCGCCACTTTGGCCGGTGCGTCCTCGTCCACCGTTTTGACAGTCACGCCCGCAACGCTCGTGTCGATCGGCGTCACGCCGGCGAACCCGAGTATCGCCAACGGCCTCAGCAGTCAGTTCACGGCGACCGGCGTTTATACCGATAACTCGACACAGGACCTCACGGCTTCCGTTGCGTGGACGTCTTCCGACACCACTGTGGCGTCGGTGAGCAATGCGTCTGCCTCCCACGGGCTCGCTCAGGGTGTCAGCCCGGGATCAGTTACGATCACGGCTGCCAGTGGCACAGTATCCGGATCGACGAGTTTAACGGTGACCCCGGCGGTGCTCGTTTCCATCGCGCTGATACCGGCAAATCCCAGCATCGCCAATGGCACTCAGCAACCATTCGCCGCAACCGGCACTTACACAGACGCCTCGACACACGATGTGACGGCGGCGGTCACCTGGAGTTCTTCAGACCCCACCGTTGCAACCATCAGCAATGCATCGGGTTCCAACGGGCTGGCGACGTCCATCGGTCAGGGATCGGTCACGATCACCGCGACTCTGGGCACGATCCTCGGCTCCACCGGCCTGACGGTGACCCCCGCGGCACTGGTATCGATCGCGCTGATACCGGCGAATCCCAGCATCGCGAACGGCACCGGCCAACAGTTCGCGGCCACAGGAACTTATACCGATCACTCAACACAGCCTCTGACGAACTCAGTGAGCTGGAGCAGTTCCGACACGACGGTCGCTTCTATTAGCAACGCGTCCGGTTCCAGGGGACTGGCAAGTTCGGCCGGCCAGGGAACCGCCGTAATCACGGCAACGCTGGGTTCGATCTCGGGTTCTACCGGGTTGACGGTCACTGCCGCCACGCTGGTATCGATTGCAATAACGCCGCTCAGTCCCAGCATAACCGATGGAACCACCCAGCAGTTCACCGCAACCGGAACATACACGGATAACTCGATGCAGAACCTGACGGCATCAGTGACGTGGACGTCGTCTGATACGACGATCGCTTCGATCAGCAATGCCGCAGGCTCGAGCGGACTCGCTACGGCTGCGGGCGTCGGCACAACCTCGATCGGCGCGGCTTTGGGCACGGTGACGTCCCCTGTCGTGACGTTGACGGTGACCGCCGTGCCGGAATATGCCTATGCGTCAAATCAATGGGCCAACACCGTGTCGGAATACACCATTGGCGCGACCGGCGTGCTGACCTCGATCGGCACCCAAGCAACCGGCGGCGAGCCCAACGCTATTGCAGTCGCTCCTTCGGGCCGCTACCTCTACGTCGCCAACTGGGTCGACGCAACGCTATCGGAATATACGATCGGGAGTGATGGCACGCTCACTGTGATCGGCACGGTGCCCACCGGGAGCAACCCGGGCTCCGTCATTATCGACCCGACGAGCAGTTATGTGTACGTCGCGAATGCAGGCAGCAATTCCGTTTCGGAATACTCGATTGGCCTAGGCGGCGTGCTCACGACCATCGGCACCATCGCGGCAGGAAGCGTACCCGCGTGCATCGCCATCGATCCCACGGGCCACTACGTCTACACAGCGAATCAAAACAGCAACGACGTCTCGGAGTTCGCGATCGGCACTGGCGGCGTGCTCGCCTTCGCGGGGACGGTGGCCGCGGGCGGCTTGCCCCAATCGGTCGCCGTTGATCCCACAGGCCGATATGCCTACGTGGCGAACTACAACGATGGCACCGTCTCCGAGTACACGATTGGCACCGGCGGCACGCTCACCTCAATCGGCCCAATCGCTGCGGGGAGCCAGCCCGAGTCGCTCGTGATCGATCCTACCGGTCACTATGTCTATGCCGCCAATCACGGTGACAACACGGTATCGGAATATCAAATTGGAACCGGCGGTGCGCTTGTTGCCATTGGCCCGATAGCGGCCGGAAGCGCCCCTTGGTACATCACGGTTGACCCATCTGGCCGATATGTCTATGTCGCAAATTTCAACGACAGTACGGTCTCAGAGTACAGCCTCGGCACGGGCGGCGCGCTCACGTTCATCGGTACGGTAGCGACAGGGAGCGGACCCAACGCCGTTAATACCGGTCTTTAGATACCCGTCAATCAGGGTGGCCAGAGTGCCGGTCTGTACGGCATGATGCCCAATTCGCGCCCGCGGCAAATTGGAGATACTCATGGCCATCATAGTCGGCGGCATTGGCACGTCACACACGCCGACGATCGGCTTCGCGCTCGATGCGCATAAACAAAACGATGATGTGTGGGCGCCGATCTTCAAGGGCTACGAGCCCGTTCAGGAATGGCTCGCACAGAAGCAACCCGACGTGCTGCTTTTCATCTTCAACGATCACGTCACTTCGTTCTTCTTCGATCACTATTCGCACTTTGCGCTGGGCGTCGGCGAGCAATTCTGGGTGGCGGACGAGGGCGGCGGTCCGCGCAAGCTGCCGGCGATCAAGGGTCATCCGGCCCTTGCACGCCATATCGCGAACGGTCTGGTCGCCGACGAGTTCGACCTGTCGTTTTTCCAAAGTAAGGGACTCGATCACGGCTGCTTCTCGCCGCTGTCACTGCTGTGGCCGCACGAGCCCGCTTGGCCGGGCTCAATCGTGCCTCTCCAGGTGGGGGTATTGGAATTTCCGATTCCTTCAGCCAGCCGTTGCTTCAAACTGGGCAGGTCGCTGCGCAAGGCCATCGAGAGCTTTCCTGGCGATACCAAGGTCGCCATCGTGGGCACCGGGGGCTTATCCCACCAGGTGCATGGGGAGCGCTGCGGCTTCAATAACACCGAATGGGATATGGAGTTTCTCGAGAGGCTGGAAAAGGACCCGGAGTCCCTGACCACCATCACCATTGCGGAATATGCGAAACGAGGCGGCTTCGAGGGCTCCGAGGTGATCATGTGGCTCATCATGCGCGGGGCACTTTCCAAGAGGGTGCGCAAACTGCACCAGACCTATTACCTGCCATCCATGACGCCGATTGCAACGGTGATCTACGAAAACGATTCCACCGAGGCGCCAGACGAAACGATCGCGGCATACCGTGCGCGTATTGCGCATCAATGGGCAGGCATCGAGAACCTGCCGGGTACCTACCCCTTTACGCTCGATCGCAGCGTCAAAGCCTATCGGCTCAACAATTTCCTGCACGGACTGATCGAGCCGGAGGTACGCAGGCGCTTCCTCGAGGATCCGGAGACGATGTTCGATCATGCGCAGCTCACCGACCAAGAACGCGACATGGTGCGCCGGCGGGATTGGCGCGCCCTCATTCAGTACGGCGTCATCTTTTTTCTTCTGGAGAAATTGGGTGCGGTGGTCGGCACGACCAATCTTCATATTTACGCGGCGATGCGCGGCCAGAGTCTTGATGAATTCCAGAAGACGCGCAATGCGCAGATTCTGTATTCGGTGGCCGGTCAGGACCAGGGTAAAAAGGACTGGGACCAGAAGCCGTCGGCGACTTGAGAGGCAGCGCTGCTTCGAAAAGTGTCCGCGCCGGTCGGCGACGCGGACACCATCGAAATATCCCTACCGCAAGTATCGCGCTACAGTTTCACCCGCACCGTCGCATACCACTCGCGCGGTGCACTGTAGGTTCCCACCACTTCGCCCGCCGCGTAGTTGACCGATCCCACCGTGAGGTAGCGGTCGTCGGTCAGGTTGGTCGCGCCCACGATGAACTCATACTTCGTGTTCTGCGGAATGTAGTGGACTCCCACGTTCACGATGTTCGTCTGGGGGCGCTCGAGCAGGGCGGTGTTCGGGCCGTCATTGAACATGTGCGCGGTGATCGTGTAGTCAGCCTGCAAGCGTAGGGTGCCGTTGTCCGCCAGGCTGATATCCCAGATGGGACTGATCGCGACCTTGTACTTCGGCGTCTTGGGCAGCTCGCTATTCAACGTGAACTGACCGCCGCCCTGAGTAATCTGCGGACCGCCGGCGGCGTCGCAAACACCGTTCACATCGGGGTTGTAAACCAGGCAGGGGTTCAATGAAGTGTAGTACGCGTTCAGGTAGCCGGCCGCCACGTCCAGCATGAAGCCGCCGCCCAGCACCGATTGCAGTTCGATCTCTGCGCCCTTGATGGTCGCATCGCCGGCGTTTTGATAGACGGGCGATGGGCCTTCCTGGACATTCAGCTGGATGTTGGAGTACTTGCTGTAGAACACCGCAACATTCGCTTGCAGGTGTCGTTCAAACCACGTCGACTTCAAACCTAACTCGTAGGTCGTGTCGTACTCGGGATTGAAGCGGGCAAGGGCCGCATTGTCGATGGGCGCGGACAGACGCGTGGTCCAGCCTCCCGACTTGAAGCCCTTCGAGTAGCTCGCATACGCCATCACATCCGGCGTGAAGTGATACTGCACACCCAGAGTCGGGTCGAACACGTTCCAGTCCTGGTGATCCTGCACGGCCGGGAAGTAGCGCAGCGGTTGTCCCGGCACGGGGAATCCGAGCACCTGCTGGCAAGTCACACCGGCCGGCACCGCACCGAAGCCCGGGAACGTGTTGGCATTGGCGTTCGGATCCAAGCAACCGCTGATCTTGTAGGTGAACCCATTGAGGTCGGCCTGGCCACCAATGAATTTCTTCCGCTCGTCGGAGTAGCGGCCGCCGGCGGTCACACCCCAGTTGTCGGTGATCTTGTAGTCGAGGTGGAAGTACCCCGCATAGGACGAGGTGTTCACGTCATTCTGGTAGTCGTACACGTACAAGTAGCCGGTGTCGAAAGGCACGTAGTCGTGCACGTACCCGGCTTCCTCGAAGTAGTACAGGCCGGCGACGTAGTCGAGGCGATTGTCGAATGCCTTGCCGTTCAGCTGGAACTCCTGCGAGAGCTGGTGCTGTTTCTGGCCGTCGGTGACTTCCTGCATGGACTCCGGGCTGCCATCCAGGTCCGTGCCGATATTCCAGTTGACTTCGCGCCACGCCGAGATCGACTTCAATTTCATGTCGTTGGCCAGCGACCAGTCCAGCGTGACGGATCCGCCGAAGGCATCGGACTTGGCAAAGCTCGGTCCGTTGGAATAGGTCAAGTCCTTGTTGCCGGTCTGAGTGTTGGCGAAGTCCCAATAGATACGCGGCGTTTGGCCGGGGAACAGCAGGCTGCCGACGCTCGCGCCCGGCGCGATGTGAACGAAGGGCGCGTAGGCGGCGGGCAGCGAATTGAGCACGCTGACCGGCACATTGATCGCGCCGTTGCCGCCCAGCGCCGGTGCGCCCGGATAACCCAAGCCGTTGCCGGAGATACTGACCCGTGGTCGAGTTCCACGTGCCCACTCCCAGCGGTCCGCACAGACCGTTGGTCGTGTTGAAGGGCGCGAATAAACCGCCCGAATTCAAGTCTGCGGCCGAGGTGGTGATACAAGCGTTGTAGAGGGCGCCGAAGATGTTCGGTCCAAACAGACTGCCGGCGTTATTTATACTTGCCGGAATATAGGTGGCACTGTTGGGCACGAACACGCCCTGCACCGTGTTCGCGAGTCCTGACTGGTCCTGATGTGTCCAGTCGGCCGCCAGATTCACGTCAAAGTTTTCGGCCGCGTGCCAGAGAATTTTGCCGCGAATCACTTGCTGGTTCTGGCCGCCATTGCTGGAGGAACTCTGATTGCCATCGGCCTTCGGATAATCGGACTGGCCCAGCACCTGGTACGGCGCGGTGGCCGGGAACGGGATCGTGTTTTGGTAACCCTCACGCGTCAACGAGGACACGCTGATTGAGGTGAGCAGGGTGTTGGAGATCGGCAGGTCTGCGACCATCGCGATGTCATGACGTGAGTAGGAGCCTATCGACGCCTGTCCCGTGATCGCGAACTCGGTGCCGGGGGTATGCGTGACGATGTTGATGGCACCGCCGATGGTGTTGCGGCCGAACAGGGTGCCCTGCGGCCCCTTGAGGATTTCGATGCGCTCCACGTCCAGCAGATTCTGGTTGGCGCCGATGGTCCGTGCGAGGTATACGCCGTCCAGGTACACGCCGACACCCGGGTCGAGGTTGAACGCGAAGTCGTCCTGACCGATACCGCGGATGGAGGCCGACAGCGTCGAGCTGTCACCGGAAAATGGCGCGCCGCCATCCAGGTTTACGTTCGGTGTGAGGTTCGAAATTTGTTGAAGAGTCTGGATTCCGCGGCTCTCCAACGACGCGGCCGTGAATGCGGTGATCGCGATGGGCACATTCTGGAGGTTCTCGGAGCGCTTTTGCGCGGTAACAACGATTTCCTCCAGTCCTTCGGTGGCCGCCGCCGCGGCGGCAATCCCGCTCGCGATATACAAAGCGCCGGCGACAGCAAGTGCCGCACCCCGTCTAAATCCCGCACGGTTCACGAATCTGTTGTCCATCTGGCCCCCTTATCAGCCCGCAAAAACTGGGCATGTTGTAGTTATGCCTCACCCGCAGGATCTGCTCCCGCAGCAAAAACGGCGCAGACGACAGCGCAAGAATTATCGTCCGACAGTGCAAGACTCCAGCGGGAATGCTGCATTGCGATTTTAGCCCCGATACTTACAAATTACGCGCACTCATTTCGCGCGCAATGTACTCGGCCTGTCGCAGGGCGAGGGCCACGATGGTGAGCGTGGGATTGGCGGATCCGGGTGTACTGAGGGCGCTCCCATCGGATATGAACAAGTTGGCCACGTCGTGGGCGCGCCCGTTTGCATCGGCGACGCCGTCGCGCGGGTTCTTGCTCATGCGGGCGGTGCACATGTTGTGCGTGGCCGGGGTCTGCCTGGAAATCGCCGTCCGTACGGCGCCGACGGCATCGTAAATCGCCCGGCCCTGTTGCTGGGCATGCGCACGCATGGCGGCGTCGTTTTCGTGTTCATCGATGTGAATGTTGGCGACGGGCAGCCCGAAGCTGTCTTTAACCGCGGGATTCAGCGTGATGCGGTTTGTGGCACGCGGAAAATCCTCGCCGTTGACCAGCATGCCCGCCATCCGATCGTAGTGATCCATCAGGAAACCGAGATCGCGGCCCCACAGCGTGGATGGAAATCCCGCGAGCGGCAGACTCGGCAGGTCCAGCGCCGCCAACTCGAGGTGATAGCCGCCGGCGAATCCGCGCTTTGGATCGTGCTTGGTTTCGTCCTCGATGAGTCCGGCGAGAGTGGTGCCGCGCCAGAAGTGAATCGGCTTGTCGAATACTCCCCAAACGAATCCTGCCGTGTGGCGGCAGTAGTTGCGTCCCACCTGGTCGCTGGAATTGGCGAGCCCGTGGGGGAATCGGGCGGATTCCGACAGCAGCAGCAAGCGCGCGGTCTCGACACTGTTGCAGGCGACACACACCAGACGCGCCCGTTGACGTTGTTCCTGGCCGTTCGCGTCGCGATAGACCACGCCGCTGACGAGCCCGTTCTCGCCGTGCTCGATGCGCGCCGCCCGGCTCTTGATGCGCAGATCGAGATTGCCGGTCGCTTCTGCCCGGGGGATCTCCGTGTACAACGTGCTCCATTTCGCGCCGGTCTTGCAGCCTTGCACGCAGAAACCCTGCTGGATGCACATTCCTCGATCGTCCGCCGGTCCGGTGTTGATCGCCAGGTAGCCGGTGTGCACCTGCTTGTAGCCGATGCGCCGCGCGCCGTTGTACATCACCTTGAAATGGCTCGATGCGGGGAGGCCGGGATTGCCGTGCCGGCGAGTGACGATCATCCGCCGTTCGGCAAGCTCGTAGTAGCGCATGAGTTCCGCGTACTCGATCGGCCAGTCGATGAGAGATGCACCCGCCACGTCGCCGTATGTCGTGCGTGCGCGCACTTCCCAGGGGCGAATGCGCGGCGTGGCGCCGGTCCAATGCACCGTGGTGCCGCCGAGGGTCTTGGCGGTCCAGGAGGGAAGATTGGGATAATCCTCGCGCACCGTCGAGGTCCCCGAGGTGGTGCGCGGCTCGAGCCAGGTGAGTTGAACGAAGGCCTCGCCCGGATTCTGGGAAAACGAGGCGAGCGATTCGCGCCCGCCGGCCTCGATCAGCACGACCTTGATGCCGCGTCGCGTCAGCTCGTGCGCCAGCGTTCCGCCTCCGGCTCCGGATCCGATGATGACCACCGCGTTCGCATCGTCGTGCGCGATCTGAGCCACGTTAGCCTCCACCCACGCCGGGCCCACTGTCCTGCAAGGGCACATCGGGCAGCCAGTGCAGATCGTTGAACCCGCGAGTGAGATATCCGCCCTTCGAAAAGGCCTCGCCCTCGTAGCCGAAATGGGCGTACGCGATCGTCGAGGAGTACAGGTTTGCCAGCGTGCTGGCTCTCATCAGTTTAAAAAAATCCGAATGTTCCACGGTCTTGAGGGCCGCAACTCGGGCGGCTTCGGATTGCGAGACGAAGCCTTCTCCGAGACCTGCCAACCCCGATGTCACCAACGAGCGGACCTGTTCATCCGCAGTTGCGGCGGCGTCGATCGCCTTCACCACCAGCGCGTACGCCGCATCCTCCAAGCCGTCGTGAGGCGCAATGGTACGCGCGAGGCTCATCAGCCCGGCGCCCTGTGCGCTGCTCAAAGTCTTGAGCTCGAGGGCCCAGGCGCGCCCGGGCGCGATGAGACTTAAGGGACCGCCGGCCACGAGAAGGCCTGACACGATGCCGCTCGCCGCAAGAAAACTGCGCCGTGGAATGGGACTCATGGTGCTCATGTAAGCTCCTTTTTCAATGACGTATGGTCGACAAGGCGCCGCCATCCACGGCCCACGCGGCGCCGTTCACGAAGGCCGCCGCCTCAGACAGCAGAAATGTCACGACCTCGCCGACTTCCTCCGGCGTCCCGATCCGATCCAAGGTCGCAACTTTGCCGAGCGCGCGCTTGCCGGCTTGCACATCGCCGGCGAACATCATACGCAGCATCGCCTCCAGGAGCGGCGTGTCGATCACGCCGGGCATCACCGCGTTGACGCGCACGCCGCGCGCGCCGACTTCGCTGGCGGCCGTGCGGGTCAGGCCGATCACGGCATGTTTCGAGGCGTTGTACGCGCAGGCACCCGCGAGGCCGCGTTCGCTGGCGATCGAACCGGTGTTGACCACGGCACCTTGGCCCTGCTTGAGCATCACGGGCAACACGTGGCGCAGCCCGAGGAAGATTCCCTTGAGGTTCACGGCGATGATCTTGTCGAATTCCGCCTCGTCGTACTCGTGCGTGGGGCCGAGCTTGCCCTCGATGCCCGCATTGTTGAAGAAGGCGTCGATACGGCCGAAAGCTTTCAATGCGCCGGCCACGTAAGCCGGCGACATCGCCCGACTTGCTGACGTCCGCGACATGCGTCTCGACGCGAACACCGAGCGCCTCGATCGCGCCGCTGCGCGCCGCCAATGCTTCGCGGTTGATGTCCACCAGCATCACATCAGCGCCGGCGGTTGCAAGCGACATGGCGGCCGCGTGCCCGATCATTCCCGCGCCGCCGGTGATAACCGCGACCTTTCCCTTCATGGACGGTGTCATGCCTTCCCTCCCGTGCGCGGCGTGGATTTGCGAAACGGCATCGTCAGCAAAAACAGGATTCCACGCAGCCGCAGCAATTTCAAACCCTCGCGGACATTCGCGGGGGTCAAGACGGCCGTCAAGGGCATCGTTCCGAACACCTTTGCCTTGATCACGAGTTGATTGCCGTCGCGTTCGATACCGTTGACCGTCATCAGTTCACGTTTGTCGGGGCCATACAATTTCATGCCGGATGTTCCAGTTTTTGAAAATCGATGCCCAAATCCTCGCACATGACCTGCGCGGTTGCTCGTCCTGCACCGAACACGCCGCCCCCGGGATATTGGAATGGTCCCACCAAGTACAGGCGATCCACCCCGGGCACTCGGTACTGGCCGAGATCCGGCGTGGGACGATGCGAGCCGCTTTGATAACTGGTCGTGGCGATGCCATGCAGGTCTCCCCGCAGGAAGCTCGGTGAGGTACGCTCCATGTCGAGCGGGCTATCGCAGTGAAAATCCAACAGCACTTCATCGAGATTGGCGACGAAGGTGCGGAATCGATCGAGCATGCTGCTTGGCGTAGTCCTTCTTGCCCTCGTCCCACGAGCGTCCGTCGGGACGCACATAGGGAGCGTAGTCCCAGATGTGCGCCACGCCCTTGCCCGGCGGCGTGCGGCTCGAGTCGAACATCGAGAGCGATCCCAATCCCAGCAGGTGCGTTCGCATGAAGCCGCCATAGCGCAGGTCATCGAAGCATTCGCGCAACTCGCGATACGTGGGCGGCAGCAGTTCGATCATCACCGATTGCACCGGATCCGGCGTTCGAAAGCGCAGCGGGCCATTGAGCGCCGCATGAACCGTGACGCACGCGGCCTCGGTTATCTGCGTGGCCTCCGCAGCCCTGCGCACCTCGGGATCGAGTCCTGCCACCAGCGATGAGAGCTTGTGGGGATGGATCGCGCCGATCACCGCGTCGGCGGCCAGATGGCGGCGACCGTCCGAGGTGATGACGCCCGCAGCACGGCCGTTGGCGACGATGACCTCGCGCACATCCTGCGAAGTCAGCACCGTGCCGCCATGATCCTCGATGCTGCGGATCAGGGCGTCGGTGAGTTTGCCGCTGCCGCCGACCGGTACGCCAAATCCGTAGGCCTCGAGGAAACCTAAGAAAACGAATACTCCGAGTCCGGTCGCCTTTTCATCCGGGGAAACCAGATTCTCGCCGGCGACGCGGGCGAAATGCGCGCGCACTCGATCATGTTCGAAATAGCCGGCCAGGACGTCGTGGCTGCTCATCTGCATGGTGCGCCAGAATTCGCGGCCTTCGCGGCTCTGATCCAGAAACGCGAACGAGGCCCCCTGCGGCGCCGGCGGCGTGTAGAAGGTCGACACCATCATGGGCAGCCACACCGCCGCCTGCGCCGACAGGCGCAAAAAGGCCTCGGCGTCGTGCTTCGAGAACTTGGCGATCTCGGCAGCCGTGCGATTTCGATCCCGATACAACGTCAAGGTCGAGCCGTCCTCGAAAACAGACATCATCGGCGATTCCGGAAACAGGTATTGCAATCCGTAGCGGCGCTTCAATCCGAGCTCATCCTGCCGCAGCAAGGGATTGGCCTGGATGAAAATGTGCGCCATCGAATGCTGATCGTGACGAAACCCAGGCAGCGTCAGCTCGCGTGAAACCACGCCGCCGCCGGGCCACGCGTTGCGTTCCAGCACCAGCACGCGTTTGCCGCTCTTCGCCAGGTATCCGGCGGCGGTCAGCCCATTGTGGCCGCTGCCGATGGCGATGATGTCGTAGTCGACGGCATTCGACGGTCTATCACTGCTCGAGCGTTTGATCATATGATCATCATCCAACGAAAAGGGGAGGGGTCATGGGCCAATCGAACACACAGAGCGAATCGGCGGTGCAGAAGTTCTTCGAGCTTTTGAATGCCGAAGATCTCGAAGGGCTGCGCTCATTGTTGACGGAAGACGCCGCCTGGATTCCGCAGGCGCGCGATATGCCCGGGGCCGGCGAGTATCGCGGCCGCGATGTGATCGTAGACCAATTCCTGAAGCCGATCCGGGGTTTGTTCGCGCCGGGAAGTCCGAGCAACCAAATTCTGTCGATGGCCTCGAACGGCACGCTGGTGCTCGTCGAAACGCACGGCACCGGGCATTTGAAGGACGGCCGGCCGTACGACAATCGCTACGCCTGGGCGTTCGAAGTGCGTTCGAGCAAGATCGCGATGATCCGCGAATATTTGGACAGCAACTACATCGTGCGCCTGTTCGGAGCCGCGTGAAGGCGAGATCTCCTCGATCGCTGTATTCCTGCATCCGTTGCATGGCATTCAGTCCGCGTAGAGGCGGATCGGCAGTTTCGCGGGGCCATGACCGATGGTCGTCATCCAGGGCTCGGGTTCGCCCGCGATTTCGATGCGCGTCACGCGCCGCGCCAGTTCCGACAGCAGCGAACTTGCCTCGAGTTGCGCGAGGATCCGGCCCACGCAGGCGTGCACACCATAGCCCCAGCCAACCTGCTTGCGCAGATCGCGGCTGAGATCGAACTGGTCGGGATGAACCCAAGCGCGCGGATCGCGGTTGGCCGCGGCGAACATGAGACCGACGCGCTGTCCGGCGGGCACGGCGTAGCCGTCGATGTCGACCTCTCGGGTGGTAATGCGGCCCGCCATGCGCGAGGGCGAATCCCAACGCAGGCTTTCGTCGAAGGCGATGCGCACCAGGGCAGGATTGTCCCTGATCTTTTGATATTCCCCGGGAAAGAGTGCAAAAGCTTGAATGGCATTCGCCATGGTGAGAATGGTGGTATCGGCTCCGGCCGCGAGCACCGTCTGCAGCAGCAGCTTGGCTTCCGCCTGGGTGATGACTTTGGCGTCGGCCAGGCCATACAACGCCATGCCGATGCCGCCCTCGCTTAAGTTTTCACGATCGCAACATTGCTCGAGCCACGCCAGCACCGGTTCCAAATTGACCATGGCCTCGCGAAACAGCTCGTTCTCCGGCCCCATGGTTGCCCACACCATGTGACTGAAGGCATACATGTGCTCACGGCCTTCAATCCGCAACCCGATGGCGTCGGGTAGGGCCTTGTACACGAAGCGCTGAGTGATCTCGCGTACCGCGTCGAGCGTCTCGCCCTGGCGCGACAGGAGATTGTCGAGCAGCGCCGATGCATCCCGCTCGAATGATGGCCGCAATTTTGCCAGCACTTGCGCCGATAGCACCGTGGTCATGGCCTGGCGCACATGGGTGTGCCGCGGCGGATCGTCGGTGAGCAGAATTTCGGGCCGCAGCGACTTCGGATCGTGCCAGGGCCGCGACTTCGACGAAAAGGCATGCCAATCCTGCAGCCCCGCCGTCACGTCCGCGTGGCGCGTGATCATCACGGTGCCGTCATCCAGCTGCACGACCGGCGAGAATTCACGCAAAGCATCATCGACGGCGCGCGCATTGCGCACCGACTCATGACTGAACAGATCAACCTCGTAACGCGGAATGGCGCGGCCCATGGGTGACCTCAGTTAGGCGATTTGAGTTGGCAGGCATCGCCGTGGCGCACGATATAGCCGGCGCCGGGATCGGCAAAATGACTGCCGATGACCAGCACGGGCTTGCCTTCGAAACGGCTGACGAATTCGACCCGCGTCTTGGATCCCGCCTGCTTGTCCATATCGAAGGTCGCCGCGTGCGCCGGCATGGCAATCTGAATCGGATGATGCATCACGTCGCCCGTGATCACGGCCTGCTGGCCCTGCGAGCTGATGAGCACGCTGACATGATCCGGCGTGTGGCCGGGCGTCGGCAGCAGTCGAATCTCCTCGCTGATCCGATGGTCATGATTGATGAAATCGACGAGTCCCGCGGCTACCACGGGATCCACGGAATCGACCAGATGGTTGATGGCGTGATAACCGCCGGTCTCGCGCAACATCACCCAGTGGTCGTATTCCTTGCGGCTGAATAGATAACGCGCCTTGGGGAAGGTCGGCACCCAGCGGCCATCAACCAGGCGGGTGTTCCAGCCGACGTGATCGAAGTGCAGATGGGTGCACAGCACGGTGTCGACGTCGCCGGTCGCGATGCCGATCGATGCGAGATCTTCCAAGAACGAAGTCCGCATGCGGGTGAAGACAGGGAATTCGCGTTCACGGTCGGCGCCCACGCAGGTGTCGATCATGATGCGCCGCTTGCCGGCCTTGATGACGAATGCTTGAAAGTTGATGAACATGCGGCCTTCGGGAGTCGCATGATTCGGCAGCAGCCAGGGCTGCGTGAGAACGATCGAGGCTTTGGCGCCATCCAGCGTCATCCCGATGTCATCTTCCCACTTCCAGACCTCGACCAAGCGCGTGATCTCGACCTGCCCGATCTGCCAGGTCTTCATGTGCTCTACTGCCATACCGGCTCCTGAATGGTGGCGCGCGGTTGCGCCGTGCCTTGAAGCTCTGCGGGCGCGAGCAGCGGCCGCTGCCGGATCAAGTCGGCAGCTTTCTCGGCAATCATCACGACCACGGCGTTGGTGTTTCCGCCCACGATGCTCGGTATCACGGAGGCGTCGGCCACACGCAGGCCTGAAAGGCCCAGCAGGCGCAGCTGCGGATCGACCACGGCATCCGACCCGCCGCCCATGCGGCAAGTGCCGACCTGATGATGGACCGTGTAGGCGGTCGAACGGATGAAGTCCGCGATGTCTTCGTCGGCTTGCACAGGCACACCGGGAGCGACCTCCGTGGCGCGGTAGCGCGAAAAATTCGCCGCGGCCAGAATCCGCCGCGCGAGCTTGATGGCCCGGATCAGCGGTTGAATGTCCTCAGCGACGCTGAGCAATTGCGGATCGATGAGAGGCGCAGAGTGCGGATCGGGTCCCTGTAGCGTGATGCGTCCGCGGCTCTTCGGGTAGAGGCATACCGGGCTGATGGCGAATCCATGTCCCACCGGCAACGGGAAATTCGGCTTGGGTCGCGTTGCGGGCTGGAACACGAACTGTACGTCCGGGCGATCCAGGCCCGGCGCGGTCTTGAGGAAAGCGACCGACTCGAACACATTGCTCGCGAACGGGCCGGAGCGAAGCACCAGATATTCGAAGATGTTCAAGATGCCGCGCGGCAGACGCTCGCAGGGATATGCCGTAAGAGGTCGGATCCTCGCTGCGCATCATGACCGGACACGCCAGATGGTCGTGAAAATTGCGGCCTACGCCGGGCAGATCGAGCACGGGCTCGATACCGGCCGCCTTCAACTCCGTTGCCGGGCCGACGCCGGACAGCAGCAAGAGTTGCGGCGTCTGCAATGTGCCGGCGCTCAAGATCACTTCGCGCCGGGCCCGCACTTGGTGCTCCCGGCCTTCGCGCTCGTACACCACGCCCACCGCGCGCCCACTCTCGACGATGACGCGCAGCGCCAGCGAGTCCGTGTACAGAGCGACGTTGCCGCGGCGCAGCGCGGGGCGCAAGAAACGCGCGGGCCGTGGTTTCACGCCTGCCGGCCCGAATCGTTCCTTGGCGAAAGCCCACTCCCTCGGAATCGGCACCGGTGAAGTCCGATGTTCGCTTGTAATCCCAGGCTCTCCGTCGCCGCGATGAAGTCGTTGTTGAGGCGATTCGGGCGCGCGGGCCAGCGCACGTTCATGGGGCCGCCGCGGCCGTGATACAGCGACGCCGGCAGGTCCTGATTGTTCTCCGAGCGCAAAAAATACGGGAGCACGGAGGTGTAGCCCCAACCGGCGGCGCCCGCGGCCTCCCAGTCGTCGTAGTCGCGAGGGTTTCCGCGCGAGTACACCATGCCATTGATGGAACCCGATCCTCCAACCACCTTGCCGCGCGGCTGCGCAATGCGTCGTCCCTTCAGATTTGCTTGCGGGGTCGGTTTCAAAGCGCCAGTTCAAGCGCCGGGTGGCGATGGCAGCCGCCACCATGGAGGGGGTGCTGACCAGCGGAGTGCCGATCGCTTGCCGCCGGCCTCGATCAGACAGATTCGCGTCGCCGGATCTTCCGCAAGTCGTCCCGCGAGCGCGCAACCGGCGGTGCCGGCACCGACGATGACATAGTCGAACGACGTTTCGGTGGCCATCGCATCTACAGGGCCGCCGCGTGCACGATGTCCGAGAGACGCTCCCAGCGCCACAGGTTATCGATTGTTTTCATGAGGCCCGTCATCAAGCCGACGAAGCTGATGTCGCGCTCCGGATCAACCCAAAATATCGTGGTGCCGGCACCATGCGCGCCGAAGGTGCCGGGCGATGCCAGAGATCCGAACATGGAGGTGCCCATCTGCGGGCCGCGCACCGAGAATCCCAGGCCGAGATTCGCCGGAGGCGCGATGCCGCCGGCGGCGCGAATGGCGTTCGCGTAAAAATCATTCGGCTTATCGCCGGTCCAGATGGTTCGCGCGCGCTCGACCAGCGCGCGCGAAACGATGCGCCGTCCGTCCAAGGTGCCGCCGCAGCGCAGCATTTCGGCAAAGCGCATCATGTCGCTTGCCGTGGAGACGCAACCCACCCAGGGCATTTCGGCGTGCTCCTCCTCGAACGCTCCATTGGGACCCAAATTGCTGTGGCCCAAATGCTGGATCGGATAGTTGCCGCGAAATTCGGGAATCAAGTGCCGCGCCTTCAAGTCCCGGCGCACTCCCATGGAGGTGTCCTTCATTCCCAAGGGCTCGAACAGGTCCTCACGCAAGATATCCCGGTAGGAGCGCTTTTTCGGATCGAGGCGGCGCGCGGTCTCGCCCAACAGGGCGTGATTGAACAGCGGCGCATACGTCGACGCGCATGCCCGGCGGCCTCGATCGGCAATGCCACCTTGCACGATGGCGGCGATGACTTCCGCCAGTACGATCGATATACATGCCCGGGCGTGCCTCGAACATGCTCGGCAGCCCTGCGCTGTGGGTCAGCAGGTGGAAATATCGTGATGCGCTCGCGCAGGCCGCCGGCGAATTCCGGGATGACCTTGGCACAGCGGCGTGGTCAGCGTCAGCAGTCCGCGTTCGATGGCCTGGAACACCAGGATGTTGGTGAAGGCCTTGGTGACCGAGAACAGGCTGAACACCGAATCGTCGGCGACCTTGCGATCCTTGGCTTCGCTGCTGTGGCCGAACACCTTGAGATAGGCCGGCTGTCCGCCGCGCTGGATGCTGATCACGCCGCCGAAGTACAAGTCCGCAGCGATATCGCGCTCGACGGCAGCGGTCAAGCCCTCGAGACGAGCGGCATCAAACCCAGGATGTGCTGTCACTGACCACCCACTGTTGGTTTCACTCATGGACTGGATCGCGCATGCAGTGCGCGGCGGCGAAACTCTATGCCGACGAACTAGCCATTGCAACCGGCCGGCTTAGCCGCCGTCGATTTCCGCAAACGTCTCGCGGGCAATGCGGAAGCTGTCGACGGCCGCCGGAACGCCGACGTAGATGGCCACCTGCAGCAAAACCTCGCGGATCTGCTCGCGGGTCACGCCATTGGTGATGGCGCCGCGGATATGCGCCTTGAGTTCGTGCGGACGATTCAAGGCGCTGATCATGGCGAGATTGATCATGCTGCGCTCGCTGCGCTTCAGCCCTTCGCGCCCCCACACCGCTCCCCAGCAATATTCGGTGACCAATTCCTGCAGCGGTCTGTTGAACTCGTCCATGCCGGCCATGGCCTTTTTGACATAGGCCTCGCCCAGCACTTCGGTGCGAATCTTCATGCCTTTCTCAAACAGTTCGCTTGTCATAGTCATCTCTCCAGAGGTCAATGTTCGGTGACGCTCCGGATCCATTCCGGCGTCAATTTCGACAATCTTCGTCATCGCGGTGAAGTCCGAGTCCGCGCCCAAAGTATTGACCGTGCGCTCCAGCAGTTCGCACACCGCCGTGCCGACGCCTAGCGGCACGCCCAGGTCGCGCGCCGCAGTCAAACACAGCCGAACATCCTTGAGGCACAGTCCGGAGGCGAAACCAAAATCAAACGTCCGCGGCAGCACCGCGCGCGGCCATTTGTCCTGGGTCGCGCTGTTGCGTCCCGCTGGACACGTTCAGCACTTCGATCATGCGCGTCGGGATCCAGTCCCGCCTTTGCGCCTATCGTCATGCCCTCGGCGGTGATGGCGATCGCGCACGCGCCCAGCAGGTTGTTGACGAGCTTCATCGTCTGGCCGGCGCCGGCGGTCTCGCCCATGAAGAACGGCCGGCCGAAAATCTCGAGCAGCGGTCGGACCTGCTCCCACGCGGAGGTCGGGCCTGAGATCATCAACGACAGCGTGCCTTCGCGCGCGCCCTTGATGCCGCCCGAAACGGGCGCTTCGAGCGATGCGATGTTGCGTTCCGCGAGACCCGCCGCGAGCCTGATCGCCGTCTCCGGGTCCCGAGGTCGACAGATCCACGCACACTTCCAGTCGAGTACCCGCCATCGCACCGTGCGCGCCGAGCATCGTCTCCACCACGATCTCGGGATTGGGCAGGCTGAGGAACACGACGGGGACCGCATCGGCCACGGCGCGAGCGCTCGGTACAATGCTGGCGCCCTGCGCGGCGAGCGCATCGCGCGCCGATGCGCTCGGCGTCGAATACGACCACGCGGTGTCCCGGCCTCGATGAGGCGCCGCGCCATGGCGCCGCCCATCCGGCCCAAACCGATGAATCCGCACTCGCTCATGACTGCGCGGCGGCCGTGGTGCTCGCGGCAGGGGCGCTAGATCGAGGCGAACGATGTCCTGGATTCCCGCCTCGGCCGGAAAGCGCACCAGCACCTGTGGATCGTGCCCGGGAATGATGTGATCGATCGACGGCGCCAGCTTGCGCAGCGTGCGCAGCGACTCAAGATAGTGCGGCACGTCCGCAACGATGGGATAGGGAGTCTCGCGCTCCAGATTGGCCCAGAAATGCGCCGCGTCCGAGGCCAGCACCACCGGACCGCGGCCGGTCTGCACGCGCACCGCCTGCAGTCCCAGCGTGTGGCCGGGCAGGTGATGCAGCGTCACGCCGGGATACAGCATCGGAGTCGCCGGCATGAAAGACCACACGTCCGTCGAACACACGGCGCACCATCGTCCACGACATTCTCCGCCTCGAAGAACGCCGACAGATGAGGATGCGTCATCGCGCGGCCGGTGCAGTAGGCCATCTCGGCATCCTGCACATGAAAGCGCGCGCGCGGAAACAGCGCGGTATTTCCGGCATGGTCGTAGTGCATGTGGGTGATCACGACGTCCGACACGTCCTTCGCAGTCGACACCGATGGCGGCGAGCCCCTCGGCCACCGGCCGAATCAGCGTGCGTCCCGCGGCTGGCGGCCGCCGCCGAATCGAAGCCCGTGTCCACCACGATGGTGCGCGACTCGCCGTTGATGACCCACACGTAGTAGTCGAGCGGCATGGGGTGCGCATGATCATCGCCGCCCAGAAAATTCTGATCGCTGGTGCGATCGAGATGCCCGTAACGGATGGCGTAGATTCGGTTGCGTCACGATTCCGCTCAGGCGGAGGCCAGAAAGCCGCCGTCGACATGCAGAATTTCGCCGCTGACGAACGACGCTGCATCGCTCAGCAGATACAGCGAAGCGAACGTGGCGTCTTCCTCACGTCCCAGCCGGCGCAGCGGAATTCGCATCGCGCGCCGCTCGTACTCTTCCTGCGGCGTGATGGCGACCGCTCCGGGTGTGGGAATGGAGCCGGGCGCCAGCGCATTGACGCGCACGCGGCGCGGACCGAGTTCCGCGGCGAGGGTTCGAGTGAGGGTGCCCATGGCGCCCTTCACCATACTGTAGACGGCCGTGGTCGGGAAGCCGCGCTCGCGCGGTGGGCGAGGCGAGATTGAGAACGACGCCGCCGACTGCCGGG
This sequence comes from uncultured Gammaproteobacteria bacterium, assembly GCA_963831765.1. Classification (GTDB taxonomy): domain Bacteria; phylum Pseudomonadota; class Gammaproteobacteria; order Steroidobacterales; family Steroidobacteraceae; genus Bog-1198. The sequence continues at coordinate 411,741 of CAWHRH010000003.1, read as the reverse complement.
TCCATGTGGCGCAGCAATGCCTGAACGCCCCACACGGCGCCTTTGATTCCGATCGCGAGCATTCGATCGAGAATGGCTTCGTCCACCGCCTCGATGGCATCGTAGCGGATCAGCATGGCGTTGTTGACGACGGCGTCGATCCGGCCGATCCGGGCCGCCGCCGCCGCGAATGCCGCGCGATCGACCACGTCGACCACGTGCGTGGTGATTGACGGGACCGTGCGCAGTTCAGCGAGCCAGCTCGCGTCGAGATCGAATGCGGTCACCGTCGCACCGGCCTGTGCGGCGCCTATCGCCAGCGCCCTTCCGAGTCCTCGGGCCGCCCCGGTGATCAGGACGGATTTTCCTGAAAGATCGAATGTCGTCGCCATCATTCCTCCGGCGAGGGCCGCGCTTCGTCGTCGGACGGCGCCCGGTTCCCTCATGTGCGAAAGTGTAGTGGATGTCCCGTGGTATGTTCCCACAATCCACCCAGGAGCTTTTTGTGAGTGACGGTCCGTGACCCACCCCGCCGTACCGACCCTGGCCGACTGGAAGCAGATGTTTCGCGCGCTCTGGCGCATCCGCGTATTCGAAGGCCAAGTCCAGCGCCTCGCTGCCGCCGGCGAGTTGCCCGGCTTTCCGCACCTGTCGACCGGCCAGGAGGCGGTGGCCGTCGGGGTGTGCGCGCATCTCACCCGCGAGGACGCGCTTTTCACCAGCCACCGGGGACACGGGCACACGCTCGCCAAAGGCAGCGATGTGCAGGCCACGTTTGCCGAAATCATCGGCCGGGACAGCGGATTGTGCCGCGGCCGCGGCGGCTCGATGCACCTGGTCGATGCGGCGAACGGCATGCTCGGTGCAACCGGTGTCGTTGCCGGCAATCTGCCGCTGGCCGCCGGTGCGGCATGGGCCTTCCAGGCCAAGGGGCAGACCGCGATCAGCGTCGTTTTCTTCGGCGATGGCGCCACCGGGGCGGGCGTCTTCCACGAGACCCTCAATCTCGCGGCGCTGTGGAAGCTTCCTCTGCTGTTCGTGTGCGAGAACAATGGCTATGCGGAGTTCACGAGCCGTGAGGAGCACTCGAACGTCACACGAGTGAGCGCATTCGCCGCGCCCTACGGGATGCCCGCCAGCACCATCGATGGCAACGATTTGCCCGCCGTCCATGCGGCGGCCGGCGCAGCCATCGCGGCCATCCGCCGCGGTGCGGGACCGTACCTGCTCGAGTGCATGACGTACCGCATGGCCGGACACTTCGTCGGGGACGCTCAGCACTACCGCTCGAAGGATGAACTCGCCGCCGTCAAGGAAAAATGCCCGATCGAGCGCCTGAAGCGACACCTCATCGAGCGCGGCGCAAACGGAAGGTGAGCTCGATGCCATCGGCGAGGAGGCGAGACAGGAAGTATTGCAGGCTGTTGCGCGCGCGCGGGCCTCGCCGCGGCCGGATCCGGCAACCGTGCTCGACTACGTTTACAGCGCCACATCGTTGGCGGTGGACACCGGTGCGAGTCCGTGACCCAGACCTTCATCGAAATCCTGCGACGCGCGCTCGATGAGGAACTGGAGCGGGATCCGTCGGTCCACCTGCTGGGCGAGGATGTCGCGGCCGGCGGGGCGTTCGGTGTGACCAACGGCCTCGCTCAGAAATACGGCGCGCAGCGCGTGCGCAACACGCCCATCAGCGAAGCCGCGATCACCGGCATGGCCACCGGCGCCGCCCTGTGCGGCCTGCGAGCCGGTGCTGGAGATCATGTTCATCGATTTCGCCACGCTCGCGCTCGATTGCCTGGTCAATCAGACGCGCCAAGTACCGCTACATGTCCGGCGGACAACTGGCGGTACCGATGGTGGTGCGAACGCAGGCGGGCGCGGCGGGCGGCGCCGCCGCCCAACACTCCCAGAGTCTGGAAGCTTGGTTCATTCATGTGCCCGGGCTGGTGGTCGTCGCTCCGTCCTCGCCGGTCGAAGCCTACGGCTTGCTGAAGAGCGCCATCCGGCTTGGCGATCCGGTTCTATTCATCGAGCACAAGCGCCTCTACACCCAGAAGGAGGAACTGGCGGCGGACTTTCGAACTGCCGCAAATCGGCCAGGCGCGCATTGCGCGCATCGGCGCCGACGTGACGCTGATTGCCTATTCGGCGATGGTTCGAAACGCGCTCGAGGCAGCGGATGAACTCGAGCGCGAAGGGCTCTCCGTTGAGGTGATCGATCTGCGCACGCTGCTGCCGCTCGACATGGCAACCATCGCCGCTTCGGTATCGAAGACTCATCGCGTGGTGATTGCGCACGAGGCAGTGCAAAATGGCGGGGTTGGCGCGGAGATCTCCGCGCGCATCGGCATTCGAGCTGTTCGATGAGTTGGATGCGCCCGTCATGCGCGTCGCCTGTCCTTTCGCGCCGATTCCTTTCGCGCCGGAACTGGAGCGGGCGCTCTTGCCGGGCACGCCTGATATCGTGCGTGCGGTGCGTGCCTTGCCTAAGAGCGCTTAAGGGAGATGAGAGTGGCTTTGGTGGCATTGGAAATTCCGAAGGTCGGCCTGGTGATGGAAAACGCCCGGCTCGTGCGCTGGCTGAAGAGCGTCGGGGACATGGTGCAACAGGGAGAACCGTTGCTCGAGCTCGAGACGGAGAAGTCCGTCGTTGAAATCGAGTCCACCGAGAGCGGGCGGCTGGTGGAGATTCTATTGCAAGCGGATCAGGAAGCGCAGGTCGGCGATCGGATCGCCTGGCTGGAAAACAATGCACCCAGTGCTGTGGCAGCGGCTGCGCCGAGCGCGCTGCCCGATGCAGTGAAACCGCCGAATGAATCGACGCCGACGGCGAGCAAGGCGAATCAGCAGCCGCGCGGCTGATCGCGCTGACCGGCCGCACAACGGATCGCATCATCAGTTCGCCGGTTGCGCGGCGTTTCGCCGCTGAGCATGCGCTGGATCTTGCGGCGAATTACGGGCACGGGTCCGCGCGGGCGTGTGCAGTTGGATGATGCACGACGGGCCGTTGAGGCTCGCAAAGTTCGAGGAAGCGTCGCCGCGGCGCCCTCCGGTCTTCAACCGCTATCGAGCATGCGTCGCGCGCTGGTGCGTTCCATGACCTTGAGTAACGCCACTGTCCCGCAATTCGCCGTGGAACGCGCCGTCGACTGGACTGCGCTCAATGCGCTGCGCGCGAAGTTTGCCGCGGAACTGCCGGCGGGCGCACCGAAGCCATCGATCAACGACTTCTTGCTGCAAGGCATCGCGCGGGTGCTGCTGGCGGTGCCGGCGCTGAATGCCACATTCTGGGGTGACGATCGATTCGCCCGACGCAGGCATCATCGCGGCGAACGGCACTCATATCGGACTGGTGGTCGCGGTTCCCGAGGGTCTGCTGGTGCCGGTCTTTCATGGCGCCGAGCAGCTTGGGCTTGCGGAAATGGCGCGCCGGCGCGTTGCAACCATCGAGCGTGCATTGCAGGGCAAGCTGAAACGAGAGGAACTGGAGGGTGCAACCATCAGCATCTCCAATCTAGGCGCCGGCGGACCGGATCGCTTCAACGCCGTCATCAATCCGCCTCAATCAGCTATTCTCGCGGTTGGCCGCCAGCGGGATTGTGTGGTGGCCCGAAACGGCAGCATCCAAGTGAAACCCATGTCCCAACTTACCCTCACCGTGGATCACCGCGTTGCCGACGGCCGCCTCGCGTCGGAATTTCTATCGTCACTGGTGGCCATCCTCGAAAGGGGAAACAGACGTATGACCCGGCCCGCCCAGATTCTTGGATCGTATTGGACCCTCGCGGTCGGGGCAGACCCGCTGGGCGATCGGCTGTGCAGCCACGACTTTCGGGAGCGGGTGGAAACCGCCGCCAAAGCCGGTTTTTCGGCGATGGGTTTCTGGCATACGGACCTGCGCGCGAACCGCAGCAAATTGGGCTTTCGGGAGATGAAGCGCATTCTGGACGGCAATGGCATCAAAGTAGATCGAAGTCGAGTGGCTGCTCGATTGGTTTTGCACCGACCAGCGCCGCGCGGCTTCCGATGAAACCCGCGCACTATTGCTCGACGCGGCAGAAGAGTTCGGCGCCCGCCACATCAAAATCGGAGATCTTGGGCAACGACTGCGCCGATGTGCCGCAGATGACGGAAGAATTTGCCGTGCTCTGTCGTCAAGCCGGCGAGCGGGGCACCAATGTACTGTTCGAAATGCTTCCCGCGGCGTTCTCGCGGGCGCCCTACGCTCGATCGCGTGCTGGCGATCTGCAGCGGGTCGGGCGCCAAGAACGGCGGCATCATGCTGGACAACCTGCATCTGCAGCGAACCGGAACGCCTCCGCAGGACATCGTTCGCAAGATACCGCGTGGACTTCCGCTCGGCGTCGAAATCAATGACGGAATGCTCGCCACGCCGGTGAACTTCCTCGACTCCGTCGTGAATAAGCGCCTGCTGCCGGGCGACGGGGAATTCGACATCGACGTCATTTCTGCACGCGTGTCTGGACCCATGGTTTCGACGGGCCGATCGGCGTCGAAGTGCTGAACGAATACATCCGCAAGTGGCCCTTGGAAACGGCAGCCACCGAGGCGTTTGCGAAAACACAGAAAGTCATCACCGCGGCGCGTGAAAAATGGGAAGCGGCCCAGGGGCGACCCACAATTACTCCACAGGAGGGGATCAAATGAGTCAGACACCGAACCCGGAGCGGCAGATCTGGATGTACACCCAGATGCTGCGCATCCGCACTTTTGAGGAATCCGTCAAGCGCGCTTTTACCGAGCATCCTGGCGTCATCCGCGGGCATACGCATCTGGCGGATGGTGCAGAAGCCTCCATTGTCGGTTCGCTCAGTCATTTCAAGGAAGGCGATGCGGCCCTGGCCACTTACCGTTGCCACGGCTATCCGCTGGTTCTCGGCAGCGATCCGAAGGCGATGATGGCGGAAATCTTCGGACGCGTGGACGGTCTTTGCAAAGGGCGCGGCGGTTCCATGCATCTGACGGATGTGAAGCGTGGTTTTCTCGGCACGTCCGGCATCGTCGGCGCCGGCATTCCGCATGCCGCCGGCGTGGCGTGGGCGTTGCAGATCCGCAAAAAGGGCAATGTCGTGTTGAGCTTCTTCGGCGACGGCGCCGCCAAGCAGGGGGCGTTTCATGAAACGCTCAACATTGCTTCGTTGTGGAAACTGCCGGTGGTGTTCGTCATGGAGAACAACGGCTACAACGTGGTCACCACCAGTGCGCAGGAGGACGCCAATGCCGCTGCCGGCGAGCCGCTGTCGGTGAAGGCCAAGGCTTATGCCATGCCGGGCGTCACCGTGGATGGCAATGATCCGCTCGCCGTGCACGAGGCGGTCGGCGAAGCCATCGAGCGCGCGCGTGCCGGCAAGGGCCCGACGCTGGTCGAGTCCAAGGTGTACCGTCTGTCGGCGCACGGCAACATCATCGCTCCGCCGGGCGTGCCGCTGCACTACCCGGAGCACGAGGCCATCGCGGTGTTCGGCAAACGCGAAGAGTACGAAGCGGCATTGCGCGGCGATCCGGTGCCGCGGTTTCGCGGCGTTCTGATTCAGAGCGGCGCGCTCACTGCCGCCAAAGCGGATGAGCTGACGGCCCGAATTGCGAAGGAGATGCAAGAGGCGGTGGCCTTCGCGAGTCAAGAGCCCGTTCCCGAAGCTCGAATCCGCTCTCGAATACAACTACGCGTAGCTGGAGACTCTCATGGCAAACATGCCCTATATCGCCGCGATCGATGAAGGAATCCATCAGGAAATGCGGCGCGATCCCAACGTGCTGTATTTCGGCCAGAATATGGCCACCACCGAGAACCACGCGTTCGTGGCTGCCTACGGTGCCGATCGAGTGCGCGTCACACCCATCTCGGAAACGGCGGAGATCGGCATCGCCATTGGAGCGGCGATGGCCGGATTTCGGCCGGTCGTCGAGCTGTACATGGCGGAGTTCATGCTGGTGGCCATGGATCAGGTGGTCAACGAGGCGCCGCGTTTTCGCTACATGTCCGGCGGGCAGGTCAAAGTCCCCATCGTGCTCAAGGCGGGCTACGGATTTACCGCCGGCTGGGCGGGTCAGCACACGGGTTCGCTGACCGCGCTGTTCATGGGTGTGCCCGGACTCAAGGTGGTGGTCCCCTCGACGGCCGCTGACGCCAAGGGGCTCATGGCCACGGCGATTCGCGACGACAATCCCGTAGTCTTCCTGCATCACTACATGCTGACCTTGGAACATGGCGAAGTGCCGGACGGCGAGCACCTTGTGCCGTTCGGCAAGGCCGAAATTCGCCGCGCCGGCGGCGACGTGACCGTCGTCGCAACAGGATGGATGGTTCCTCGCGCACTGGCAGCCGCCGAGCTGCTTGCCAAAGAAGGGATCCACGCGGAAGTGATCGATCCTCGCACGGTCGCGCCGCTCGATCTCGATACCATCCTGAAGTCGATCGATAAGACGGGCCGCGTCGTCCTCGTGGATCAGGCGCCGCGGCACGCCTCAGTGTCGAGCATCATTGCCGCGGACATTGCCGAGCACCGCTTCAAATCTTTGAAGGCTCCGATCGTTCAGGTGACCGGGGCCGACACGACGATTCCGTACAGCGAGCCGCTCGAGGCGTATGTAATTCCCGATGAGGCGCGCATTGCCGCCGCGGTGCGCACGGTGTTGAAGTAGGGTTACTGCAGGGAGGTCTTTGAGGCGTGAGCGGATTGCAGGGTCATCACGTGCTTGTCACGGGCGCCTCCACGGGAATCGGCCGGGCGACCGCATCGATGCTCGCGCGCCGCGGCGCCAAAGTATTTCTGTTGGCGCGCAACGAGTCGCGCCTCAAGGAGGCAACCGACTTGATTGTGCGTGAGGGCGGACTCGCGGCATGCGCGGCGGCCGACGTATCCGATCGGGCGCAGCTCGGCGCAGCCATCGATGCCGCCGAGCGCCACTTTGGCGCGATCGACGGGCTGTTCGCCAACGCGGGAACGGGCGGACGCTTTGCGCCTCTGGGCGATTACGATGATCAGATATTCGAGGCGGTGATTCGAACCAATCTCACCAGTGTTTTCTGGGCCATCAAACGCATACTGCCGGGGATGATCGCGCGCAGGCGTGGCAGCATCGTGGTGACGGGCAGCCTCGCCAGCGAACGCGGCATGGCCAACAACGCCGCCTACGTGGCCTCGAAGCATGGGGTGCTGGGGCTGGCGCGGGCCGCCGCCATCGAGGCGGCATCCCACAACGTGCGCGTCAACTGCGTGGTCCCTGGGCTCATCGAGACGCCCATGCTCATGCAGCTCGATCCGAAATTGTCCGCGCAGCAGCTGCGCGATCTGCTGGGCAAGGGCGTGCCCATGGGCAGAATCGGCACCGCCGAGGAGCTCGCCGAGCTGGCGTGCTTCCTGCTCTCGGACCTCGCGAGCCATATCACCGCGCAATCAATTGCGGTCGACGGCGGTATTCTTGGCACACACAGCACACGATAGGCAGGAAACGACCATGACTCTCAAGTATTACCATGCTGAGCCGCTCGCGAACTCTCTGAAATCAATGGTCCCGCTCGTTGAAAAGGGACTTGAGTTATGAAAGCGTCTACGTGGATCTGCACAAATTCGAACAGCATTCGGAATGGTTCGTGGCGATCAATCCGGAAGGTCAGGTTCCGGTGCTGGACCACAACGGCGCCATCATCACGCACACCACGGTGATCAACGAATATCTCGAGGATGTGTTCCCGGAAATACCCCTGCGTCCCCGCGATCCGATCGGCGCGGCGCGAATGCGCTATTGGAACAAGTTCGTCGATGAGCACGTGATGAATCACGTCTCGATGCACGGCTGGCACCGCATGGTCGGGATCATCGCGCGCAAGATCGATAGCGGGGAATTCGAGAAGCTGATGGAAAACATTCCCCTGCCGGACCAGCGCAAGAAATGGAAAACGGCGCGCTCAGGATTCAGCGAGGCGGATCTCGCCAATGCCACCGAGAAAATCATTTACGCGGTCGACAAGGTGGAGAAGCAGCTTGCAAGGACCGAGTGGCTGGCGGGCGACGACTACACGCTCGCCGACATCAACTTCTATTCGCACTGCGGGATGATGGTGGAGCGAATGTTTCCCGACCTCAAGATCGCAGAGCGCTGTCCGCGTCTCATCGAGTGGCGCGAAGCAGTCACCGCCCGGCCGGCCGTGGCGAAGGCGCTGGCCGGCGAGGACCGTACCGCTCCGGGTCTGCGGACCTGGAGTGGGCACGCTCGTTGAGCGGGCGATCGTTTAGCCGGCAATCGGTTGAGCCGGCGCGCAGGTTAGTGGAGGCCGATGTCGGCCGCCTCGACCCAGTTGCCGTGCAGTCCGAAGCGCATGCGGATCGGGATGTTGATCGTGGCGATCGGTCCTTTGGCGATCTCGAGCGCGTCGAACAGCAGCAGATCGCTGCGCTGCTCGTCGAGCCGATTGCAGATCTGCACGATCCAGCCGTCGCCCTCGGCCGCAGTCTTGCTGCGCGGGATGAAACAAGCCTCCTGCAGGCTCGAGACCGGCCCGCACCACCAATGCTGTTCGGCGCCGGTCGCCAGATCCTTGTGGAACAGGCAATTCATCAGCAGGCCGCCGGCGCTTCCGCCGCGCAGTTCCACCGGGCGGCGCATGTCCATCTCCAGCATCCAGCCGTGGCGATACGGAAGTCCGGCGAAGCGGTCGTCGATGCGCGGAAATTCCGCCGCGGTCTCGGTCAGTCGCTCGATGCTCGCGAAATCCGCGGACTTCGATCCTATGTCCACCGTCCAGCGGGTCAGATGGCTCATCGCCTCCATGCCGTTGAACGGGGCGCCGTGCACGTCCGGGAAGAAGGGGAACATGTTGTTCTTGGCTTCCGGCGTGTCGAAATGAATTTTCCTGCCGTCCTGGAAGGCATTCAGCACGTGGCTCGCAAAGCAGTTGCCGCGCTTGAACCAGCGGATGTCCGTCAGCGGTTGCGCCGGGTTGCGCGGCAGAACGCCCAGATACACCGGCAGCGTGGTGTCGAAACCGAAATGCGGCAGTCCTTTCTGCAGGCGCTCCCAGCTGCCGATCGAGGGCACGATGTGGAAAAGCGCGTAGTCCTCGGTGATCGCAAAGTCGTGCATCATGCAGTAGTAGGGTGCCTTGAACCAGATCTCGCGGATCAGTTCGCCGCCGGGCGTCACTTCGTAGTACGTGCAATCCTCGGTGCACAGGCCGGACGAGGCGTAGCCGAAGGCGATCATGTTGCCGGTCTTCGGATCGACCTTGGGGTGCGCCGTAAAGGTCTGGCCGGTCATCTTGCCGTGGAAATCAGTGTAGCCCTCGGTCTCCAGGGTCACCGGGTTCATGACCAGCGCGGGCGAGTCCTCCTTCAGTGCGTACAGCTTGCCGCCATAGATCCAGGCGTTGGTGTTGGCGGTGCCGCGGATCTTTCCCTTGACCGCTTCATCGTCGGTGAGCGGATTGCGGTAGGCGCCGAACAGAGCCTTGCCGGCGCGCATTTTCAATCTTCCATTTGTCGGTCTGCGCCCAGCGCTGCCTGAAATCGCACTCGCCGTCGTGGATGTGGAAGCGCGTGATCATGCCGTCGCCGTTGAAGGAGATGTCATCGCCGAGGCGCGGCGGAAATTGCGGATCGGGCTGCACACGGTAGAAGGCGCCGTTCAGTCCACGGGGTATGGTCCCCTGGTGGGCCAGATCCATGATGTCGGCTTCGATACGCGACGGCGTGTTGAAGCCGGTAAAGCTGAGCGTATTGGGGAAATGGGCCATGGCTCTTCTTGCCTCAGGGTGACTTTCGTAAGTTACACTGACGATTATAACGAGGGTATGGGATGGCGAGGCAAAAAGAGACGCTGACGATCACCACGCCGCACGTGGCGGGCGACGAGGATATCGGCGAGATCCGCAATATCGTCGGATTTCACATCCGGCTGGCTCATGGGGCCGTCTACCGGCATTTCACGGAGACCTTCGCGCATCTGGACCTCACGCAGAAGCAGGTATCCGTGCTCTGGCTGGTCTGCGACCATCCCGATATTGCACAAACCGATCTGGCACATCGGATGCGCATGGATCGGGCCACCACGATGGCCATCGTCAATCGGCTTCAATCCCGGGGTTATCTGGTGCGCGGGAAGTCAGAGAGCGACGGACGCAAACAGACGCTCAATCTGACAGACGCGGGCCGAAAGGCGCTGGTTACCGCCAAGGCCGCGATCCGGCAGCACGAGCGCTGGCTGAAGTCGCGGTTTACGGAGCGCGAGATCGCCAAATTGATCGAGTTGCTGACGCGGATTCACGAATGAGCAGCGACCGGATGAGCGACTTCCGGATTGTTGCATCGCGTGGCTCACTTGGCCGACCTGGATTTATCATAGGGACCTAGTCCCGGCTTGTAGGTCTTGTCGTCGAGGAACTGCTTCATTCCCGCGTGTCGGCCATCCGATCGGTCGTGCCAGTTGAGCGCTTCCTGGCAACGGATGAGATAGTCCTCGGCATTGTCATAGGTCATTTCGCGCACGCGGCGCATCGCGTCCTTGGTTGCCTTGAGAGTCTCCCAATTCTTCTTGAGCAGCTTGTGCGCGACCTCGGTCACCCTCGCTTCGAGTCTTCCCGACGGAACCGATTCATTGACGAGGCCGGCGGCCTCGGCTTCTTTGCCGGACAGATTCTCGCCGAGCAGGGCGTGATACATGGCCTTGCGCATCGGCATCAACTCGGCCGCGACCTTGGTTGCGCCGCCGCCGGGAAGGATGCCCCAATTGACTTCCGACAGGCCGAACTGCGCCTCATCGGAGCAGAATGCCAGGTCGCAGGCGAACAACGGGCCGTAGCCCCCTCCGAAACACCAGCCATTGACCATGGCGATCGTGACCTTCTGGCACCAGCGCAGGCGCTGCCACCAGGCGTACGCGCCGCGCTGAGAATCGCGCACGCCCTTCAATCCCAAGGCTTCGGAATCGCGGAAGTACTCCTTCAAGTCCATGCCCGCCGACCACGCCGTTCCCTCGCCGGTGAGCACCAGCACACCCACGTCGCTGCGAAACTCCAGGTCATCGATCACCCGCAGCATCTGCCGGTTGAGCTTGGGGCTCATGCAATTGCGTTTCTCGGGACGGTTGAACTTCACCCACGCGATTGCGCCCTTGACCTCGCATGCCACCGTATCGGATTCCGCTCGTTCGCTCATGGTCGACTCCCGTTTGGATTGCGATAGATATAGAGCAGATCGGATCTGCCGTCCATTTGATTGCATAATCCGGTGCACGGCGCTTGCGAAGTTGAGCGCAATTGTCGACGATCACGACTCGACATGCGACGCGCTGCGTCGCGAGGAGTCACCGACACATGACGCTTGCCGCAATAGCCTATGCCGGACGCGGGGTTGCCCGGCCGCGATATCACTCCAATGATACGAGCGGGGATGTTCTCGACATCCAACCGGTGCCGATGGACATCATCGACGCACGCGGGCGGGACATGACGCTCGACGACGCCGGGTTTCGCCTGTGCAGCCATCGCAGTGCGGTCGCGGACTTTACCGACCGGTCCGCGGTGGACGCGATCTACCGCAAGGAGATCGTCGAGCTCGATCGGCGGACTGTCGGGTGCGGATCTGGTGCTGGTGAACAATCCCGGGCGTCCTGCGCTTCAGCGAGAAGTCGGCACTGTCGGGAAAGCTGGACAATTCCCGGCCGGCGCGTTTTGCGCACGTCGACATCAGCGATGCCACGGCCGCGGCGTTTGCGCATCGGGCGGCGCCCGAGGGCCGGCGCCTGGCGCGGTTCGTGCACTACAACATCTGGCGGGTCATTTCACAGCCGCCGCAGGACGTGCCGCTGGCGGTGTGCGACGCGCGCACCGTGACGCCGGCCGATCTGATCGCCGCCGACGCCATATTCGACGCACCGGATCGGCCGGAGTGGTCGTTCGAAGGCATCGTCGTGGCGCATCATCCCGCCCATCGGTGGCACTGGTTTTCCGACATGACGCGCGATGAGGCGCTGGTGTTCAAGACCAACGACAGCGATCGTGGGCGGGCGCACTGCGTGCCGCACGTCGCGTTCGACAACCCCGACGCCGGTCCGCAAGTGGCGCCGCGTGCGAGCATCGAGATGCGCGCCATCGCTCTGTGGTTCGCTGCTGACGGCTGCGGCTTGCCAAATTCCAATGCCGGAGCGCATGATCATACTAACAATTGTTAGTATGATTTGGGGAACGCATGCAGCGCTATCCGGACGCTCCTGAATTCACGGGTCTGAACACGCCGCTCGGCGAGGAATACGAAGCTCCCGGATCTCAAGATCGAGGGCGCATACCGGCCGACGTCGAAGGTGTCTTCTTCCGCGCCATTCCCGATCCGGCCTTTCCTCCGTACGTGGAGGACGGCGCGGCGGTGCTCTCGGGCGACGGCATGGTGTCGGCGCTGCGCATCGCGGGCGGCAAGGCCGGCTTCGCCATCCGTTATGTCCAGACCGAGCGGCACCAGGCCGAGGTGGCCGCCGGACGCGCGCTGTTCGGCAAGTATCGCAATCCGTTCACCGACCAGCCGGAGGTCAAGGGCCTCGATCGCACGGTCGCCAACACCACCCCGGTTTGGCATGCCGGCCGGCTGCTCATGACCAAGGAGGACGGCCGTCCCTACCGCGTGAATCCGCGCACGCTCGAGACCCTCGGTCGGTACGACTTCGGCGGGAAACTCAAGTCCCAGACGGTCACGGCGCATGTGCGCATCGATCCCGCAGACGGGCGAGCTCTTCTTCTTCGGCTACGAGGCCGATGGTCTCGCCTCGACCAAGGTCGCGTACTGCATCGCCGACAAGCAGGGCACCCTGCTCCGCGAGCAATGGTTCGATGCGCCCTACTGCGCGATGATGCACGACTTCACGATCACGGAGAACTACGCGCTGTTCCCGGTCTATCCGACGACCTGCGACCTGCGCGCCTGAAGGCGGGCGGCGATCACTGGGTGCACGAAATGGAGCGCGACAGCTGGGTCGGCGTCATGCCGCGCTATGGTGCGCGTCGGCGAGATGCGCTGGTTCCGCGGACCGAAGGGCGTCTCCTGCTATCACATGATGAACGCCTTCGAGGACGCCGACGGCCGCATTCAACTCGACCAGTGCCTCTCGAGCGTGAATGCCTTTCCTTTCATTCAGCGCGCCTCGGGCCTTAACATTGCGCCCGGGGAAACCGGCGCGCGCCTGGCACGCTGGACCATCGATCTGCGGCAGGGCAGCGACCGCGTGACCGAGACCGTGATCGGTCCGCCGGGCGACTTGCCGGTGATTCCGGCCAGCGCGCAGGGACGGCCGTATTCGCACGCCTGGATGCTGACCATGAACCCGCAGATGCAGGGACCGCCGGTCGCCGGCGGTCCGGTGGGCGCCATGTTCAACCTGCTGCTGCGGCTCGACTTCACCGGCAAGCCGCCGCAGGCGCTGGCGACTGCCTCCCGGACACTGCTTCAATGAACCCGTCCACGTACCCTCGTCCAAGGCGGGGCATGAAGGCTGGCTGCTGACCATCGTCGACAGTCAAACCGGGCCGTCAGAATTCAAGCACGCCCTGTGGATCATCGACGCCGGTAACCCGGGCGCAGGACCGGTGGCGAAGGCCCTGATACCGCATCGTCTGCGCCCGCAGGTGCACGGCTGGTGGGTGGGCGCGGCGGAGATTGCGGCGGCCGCGTAAGGTGCGTGCGTGACAAGAATCGCCATCAGCGGCGCCTCGGGGCAGTACGGGCGGCTCGCCACCGATAAGCTCATCGCGATGGGGCGCGCGCGGGACCTGATTCTCATCACGCGTACGCCGACGAAGCTCGCCGACCGTGAACGGGCGGGGTGCGAAGTTCGCTACGGCGACTTCGACCAGCCGGACACGCTCGCTGCTGCAGTGAGCGGCGCAGACAAGATGCTCTTGATCTCGGGTACGCGAGTGGGCGCGCGCGTGCAGCAGCACCAGGCTGCAATCGCCGCCGCCGCGGCGGCCGGTGTGCGCCACCTGGTCTACACGAGCTTCATCAACGTGGAGCCGGCCAACCCGGCCATCGTCGCCATCGATCATCGCGAGACCGAAGCGTTGATCCGGGCAAGCGGCATCCCGTGGACATTTCTGCGCGACGCGCATTACGCCGATGCAATGATTCTCAACGCCAGTCCGTTATTCATTGCCGCCGGCGTCTGGCTCACCAGTACCGATGGCGGGCGCGAGGCGATGGTGTGGCGCGAAGACTGTGTAAATTGCGCCGTCGCGGTGCTCACCTCGGACGGCCACGAGAACAAGTCCTACCCGATCACGGGGCCGAACCGCGAGAATTTTTTCGAGGTGGCCGCAATGCTGACCGAGGTCACGGGGCGGCCTGTCAAGCTGGTGGAAACCGACGATGCCGGAATGTATGTGCATTTCGATGCGCTTGGCATACCGCGCAAGCCGGTGGACGATCACAGCGTCGCCGGGATCCCCTGGAACAGCGACGACATGGTGAGCTTCGAACGGGCGATTCGCGAGGGACATCTCGATGTGTGCACCGACGATGTCGAGAGATTGACGGGCCGCAAGGCACGCTCGGTTCGCGAGATGATCATCGCGAACGCCGCGACGCTCTCGAGCGTGCCGGGTTCTCAGGTCAGCGCGAAGTAGCGCACGAAATTGCCGTCGGGCCTGCGTTCACCCACGCCGATGAACACATGGCGGGTCATCCAGTCGTGCGGGCCCTTGGGCGTTTCGAAGGTCGGCTGCGCCCGCAAATAGTAATCCTCATGTGCGACCGGGGGTCCATTCTCGAAGGCCCAGGAGCGAAGTCGCGCCATGGCATCCGGAACCCGGCCCCAGAGATAGCCTCGATTCTGCATGTAGATGAGGGTGCCATCATCGACCTCGAGCAGATAGCGCGCGTCGAACATCGCGGTGTCGTCCGCGCGAAAATGGGCGTAATCGCCGCCGGAATTCGGAATGACCCGTCCGCGAAGCTTCGGACCCTCGAATGTGCCCTCATCGACGAGCACGGCGGACCTGAAGCCGCCGTTGTGCACGTTGGGGACCGCGAATACCCGTGTGAATTTCAGGCTGCATTCGAAGGCGAATTCCAGCCGGGGTTGATCGAGCGTCGAATACACGATCAGCTCTTGGAGAAATAGGCTATCCCGCGAAATTCCATCGAGCGGCGCTCCTGCGCATCGGGCCGGCTTGAATCGCGGAAGGCGGTGTGCGGGCATCGCCACGCGGTGCGGTGATCCGAATCGTAGAACTTGATGAAGATCACCTCATCCGGCGTCATGTCCGGAAAATACCACCAGCGATGATCCGGCGAGTGGTGAAAGATCGTGGCCGCCGCCATGTTCTCCTCGCCTTCGATGGGCGCAAACAGCGCATCGCCCGTGGGAATTTCGTTTACGTCGACCTTGGTGTTATGCGTGCCCTCGTCATCGCGCACCGAACGGCCCTCGCACAGTGCCAGGGGCATGTCTTGCGGGGGTGGCGATAGCGCACGCCACAAGCTAAAACAATGAACCGGCTAAAGCCCGGCCCGGCCGGGTTTGCTTTCTTATACCAGTTGCCGGCGATCCGCTCGGCGCAGCGCTGGGTGAAATCCACGTGCGCTTCCGCCGCCGGCGGCTGCACGGTCGAGCTGGTTTGTCCGGCGCTGCGCAGCATGCCGCCCATGGGTACGACGAAATCCGCGCCGCATAAACGCTTGGCCACCTCGCATACCTGCATCGCATAGGGCGTGTCGGGGCCGTAGTTGCTCTCCCAATCCGTGATATCGGTGTGGTGCTTCCCCAGGCGAAAGCCGTGCTCGTCCAGCGTGAAGGGACCTGCCAGCCGCGCGTTGCGGATGATCACGTCGTGCCGGGCGTAGATGCCGGTGTTGAATTCCTTGCCCGGTGCCCAGAAGCGCCGATTGATGCGCGAGGTGGGCACCAGATAGTCGATGCTCGAGTGGACTTCGGCTGCGGCGGTACTCATCGATGTTCTCCGGTCAAGTCTTGAATCCCTCGCGTGCCCGGCTGTTGTCGAGAACAATCGGTTTGCCCGTGACGGGATGCGGATAGTGAAAGGGTATGGTGTCGGTGGCGGGCCAGAGCCGCGGCGTCGGCTGAATGAGTGCGTCGGGGCCCAGAGGGTCCTGGGGATACAGCGTCTTGGACATGGGAATGAAATCAATCGGCGTCTTCGGCCAGCCTTCGGCAAAGCTGCCGTGCCAGAACGGAAAATAGCGCAGCGCCTTGATCTTCCAGATGCCGTTCTCGCGAACGAAGTCGTTTTCGTAGATGCCGCCCTCCCACCACGCACGCTGTTGACCTTGTGCCGTTTCGTGCAATCCCGCCTGCATCATGGAGCGGCCGCGAAGACTGGCGGTCTTTCGATCCGGTGCAACGTCGATGACCATTTGCAGCTGAGGATGTTCCAGCAGCCAGCCGTAGCGCGGGCCGTTGTGCCCCTGCGTGAAATTGGTCTGGAAGCGCCCGATGTAGAGACGCCGCACGCCGGCTTTGCCCTTGTAAATGCCACCGAGAAACCACACGTCGCCATCGTCGGCGAACAGGTCGACGACCTCGTTGTACTGCGTTTTGTCGATGAAGTATCCATAGGTGTACTGGATACGGCGGATTTGATGGATGTCCTGCTGAATCGCGAGCTCATGTTCGAGCTTGTCGATCCGGGCGGTCAAGGCGGCAATATCGGTCATGAGATTCTCCGAATCAATAGCTCGAGAGGATTGCGGGACTCGGCGCATCGAGCGGCACGCCGGCCTTCTGTTTGTCGAGTTCCTGTGAACGGGTCTTCGCCTGCAAGTCGATGAGATACGCATGGATTGCGTCCGCATCGGCCGGCGAGAGTTCATCGTCCCAGCGCGGCATGCCATTCGCAAGCAGCGCCCCGTCCAGCACGATCTTATTGAATGCCGCGTGCGCACCGGGTTGCATGCGGCGCAGATCCGGCGTGATGGAGCGATGCTGATTCGAGTGGCAAAGAACGCAATTGCCAAAGAACAATGCGCGGCCCTTGTCCAGAACGGCCGGCGTCACCCCGTGCAGTTGCGCAGGTGGGGACGGCGCGACTTCGAGCGGCGGTAGTTCCGGCGGAACCGGAACCTCGCTGCCGCCGAGCTTGAAGACCAGGAGCCTTCCTGCGTTGCCGCGCTGATAGGCGGCCGAGTAGCGGGGAACATAGGGGTAGCCGCCGCCGCCCCAGCCGGCCATCACGGCCACATACTGCACTCCGTTGAGCCGGTAGGTCATGGGAGCGGCCAGGATGGAGGTGCCGGTGTCGATCGATTTCAGCAGACGGCCGCTTTTCATGTCGAACACGCGAAACGTTCCGTCGATGCTGCCCTGGAACAGAAGTCCGCTTGCCGTCGTGAGCACACCGCCGCGGTCCTGCCAACCTCGCATCGGCACTGCCCAGACAGTGCGGCCGGTTTTCGGATCGATGGCGCGCAATTCGGACACATAGGGTTGGCGCTGCACCTCTGCAAAAGCGGGCAAGGCCCTGACCGCGCTCTGTATCGCCGGCGGCAGCGTCGGCAACACCGCGGCGATGTCCGGTCCGAATATGAGCACTGCATCGGCGTTCAGAACCCGCGGCGCGAGCGGTTTTTGTCCCGGCGTGGTGAAGATGAGGTTGCCCATGTCGAGCACCGGCGCATAGTAAAGGCCGCTTTGCGCATCGTAGCTCGCGGGATGCCAATTGCGGGCGCCGGGCGTGGCGGGGAAGACGATTTTCGGGCCCGCTGAGTAGTCTGCCGCGTCCCGGTTCATCGCCGGCAGTCCCGTCTTCAAGTCGACCGAGGCGGCCCAATTCGTGCGCACGATGGGGCTGGCGCGCAGCAACGTGCCGTCACGCCGATCGAGAATGTAGAGAAATCCATTCTTGGGTGCGTGGATGACGACGGGACGTTCACTGCCGTCGATCGTCATGCGCGTGAGGACCATGGGCGCGGTGGCCTCGTAGTCCCAGCTGTCCTGCGGCGTTTCCTGGTAGCACCACTTGAGGCGGCCGCTCTTGGCGTCGAGTGCCACGATGCTGGAAAGAAAGAGCTGATCTCCTCCGCCCGGGCTGCGCTTGTGATTGTCGTAGGGATCGCCGTTGCCGGTTCCGACGAGCACCAATCCCGTTTCCGGGTCGTAGTTGATCGCATCCCAGGACGCTCCGCCCCCGCCGATGTCCCAGCGGCTATTGGGGTCCCATGTTTTGACGGCGAGTTCAAGATCCGGATGATCCTGGGGTCCAAGCTTCGGATCGCGCGGAACGATCCAGAAACGCCACTTGAGCTGCCCCGTATCGAGGTCGTATGCGCTGACATAGCCGCGCACGTCGTATTCGCCCCCGCCGTTGCCGATGACCACCACGTCTCCTGCAACTTCCGGTGCTCCGGTGGACGTATAGCCGCGGGTACGATCAACGATGGCGTCGGCCTTCCAGACGATTTTGCCATTGGCGGCATCGAGCGCGTACATCCACCCGTCGAGCGCCGAGACATAGACCTTGCCTTTTGATACGGCCACGCCGCGATTTGCCATGTCGCAGCAGGCATAGCGGTTGACCTGCATGTCCACCGCGGGTTCGAAGCGCCAGATTTCCTTGCCGGTGGCCGCGTCGAATGCGTATGCGCGTCCGGCGACGCCGCTGGTGTAGAGGATGCCGCCGATTTCCACAGGGGTTGCCTCCAGCACACGGTGCGTGCCCAACTCCGCCGCCCAGGCAAGGCCGAGGCCTGCAATGTTGTCGGCCGTCAGATCGAGCAGTTGCGAGTGATGAGAATTGCCGGCATCGCCGCCGACGGTCGGCCAGTCGACGGGGGCGGGCGGGGGAATCGACGGCGCGCGTGAGCAGGCACTGACCAGGATCAAGATCATGGCCGCCGGCAAGGGCGCGAGCTTCACCGCGAATCCCACGGGCTCGGCATGTTGTAGGGCACGGTAATGAAATTGGCTTCGATCTGACAGATCATGCCGTGGTCGATCTTGAACAATTCGGCCAGGTAGAAACTGTGGGGCCGTCTGACGGGCGATTTGACCGTCCGTCCGTCCGTCAGCTGGTACTCCGCCAGCCGTCCGGAATGATCGATGAAGCCAAACGCCAGCACCAGGCCGCGTTCCTCATCCACCATCGGGAAACGGCGGGCGCGAAGCCGGTCGTCGTAGCGATAGTTGCCGGTGCGGAACTGCTCTTCGCAGCCGAGTGCGGATACCGGCACGATCTTGGCGAAATCCGGATTTCGCGTCGTCTGCACGCCGTTCTCGACCCGGTTGCACTCAGGATGAAAGCGCGTGTGCAGCGTCCCGTCGTTGAGCTGCAAGGTGTCGAAATAGCCGTTTGACAAGCGCACCATTTCCTCGCGCGCCACCGGGCTCTCTGCGTTTGCGTTCAGAATGGGTTTGTCCCAGTAGCGCTGGTTCTCGAACTTGATCCCGGAATCCGATTGGCGCACGACGATGGTTTCGGCCTCCTGGATACGGCCTTCCGCGTCGACTTTCAATCTCAAGGAGAAGGCCGACTCCTCGATATGCTCGTTCACCGTTCCGAAATATCCGACATGACCCGTCTTCGGATCGGCGAAGCGAAGTCGATAAGCGCCGATGCCTTCGATGGTGCCCCACAGCCCGTCTCCGGCCTCGAGCATCACGTTGTTTTCGGAAGTACGCGCGGCATGCGCCCAGCGCACCGCGCCCGGATCGCGCCAGCGCAGCGCATGCAGGTAGGCGTCGAGAACCTCATACAATCCGCTGCGGCCCATGTTTCCTCTCGCGATTTTCCGCGGTCGGTGCTACCGTCGGATGATAGCAAGATAACAATTGTTAAGGTAAGAGCCCATGGCGCGAACGCCGCACGAACAAGCCAATCTCGACAAGGTTCTGGCGATGTACAGTGAGGTGCTGATCCCGATGAATCCCGACAAGGTCGAGGAGCATCTGCCGCAGCGATACGTTCAGCACAGTTCCCTGGCCGAACCCGGTCTTGATGCACTGAAGCGATTCCTGGCGCACGTGCGCAAGGAGAGCCCGAATGCCAGACAGACCATCCACCGGGCCTTTGCCGACGGCGAGCATGTGATCGTTCACGTGCACGTGGTGCGCTGGAGCGGTGATCCGGGCCTGGCCGTGGTCGATATCTTCCGGTGTGAAAAAGGCGAGATTGTCGAGCACTGGGACGTGATCCAAGACGTCCCTGCCAAATCCATCAATCCCAACAGCATGTTCTGACTTGGAGGTAACTATGCGTATTCGCCTGACCTTAAGCCTTGCAGCATTGACGCTGCTCTCGGCAAATGCCTTCGCCGCCACCTGTTCGCTGCAACCGAAGCAGGTGGTCACGAAGTTCATGACTCAGTTTTACATCGACAAGAAGGTCCGCGAAGCGTTCGAGACCTGGGTCGACCCCGGCTACATCCAGCACAACCCCATCGCGGAAACCGGCCGGGATGCGGCGATCAAATTTCTCGAGCCGTTCTTCGCCACGCATCCGGACATCCATTACACGATCGCGCGCATCATCGCTGACGGCAACCTGGTTGCCGTTCATTCGCACGGCGTATTCGCAGCGGGTGACCGCGGCATCGCGGTCGTGGACATCCTGCGCGTCGAGGGCTGCAAGGTGATGGAGCATTGGGACGTGGTGCAGCCGGTGCCCGAGAAGTCGGCGAACACCAACGGCATGTTTTGATCATGCGCTTTGCCGGGAAGAGGGTGCTCGTGCTCGGGGGGTCGAGCGGTATCGGCTTCGCGGCGGCGAGCGCATTTGCGGCCGAAGGGGCCCGGGTGGCGCTCACCGGCCGGGACGAGAAAAAACTGGCCAGGGTAGCCGCCGACACCGGAATGCTCACGATCCGCGCGGACATGGGCAGCGTGGCGGAGAGCCGCGCGTTAATGGCGACGGCGGCGGCCGAGCTGGGCACGCTCGATGTACTGTTCGTGAACGCCGGGGTGGGCGGTTTTGCCGCCATCCCGGAGGTCACGGAGGAGTTTTGGGACAGCGTCCATCAGGTCAATCTGCGCGGCGCGTTCTTTGCCGTGCAAGCGGCGGTGCCGCATCTTCGGGAAGGCGGCGCCGTCGTCATCACCGGCTCGATCGGTGCACTGCTCGCGCTGCGCGGCAACGCCGTCTACGCGGCCGCCAAGGCGGGTCTCCGGGCCGTGGCTCGCATTCTCGCCGTCGAGCTGCTGCCGCGCAGGATCCGCGTCAACGTGGTCTCGCCGGGCCCGACTGACACGGAAATATTCAAGCGCGGCGCAAGCGCCGCGGAGGTGGATCGCCTGCGCGGCATGATGCAGAACGCCGTGCCCATGAAGCGCATGGGCGAGGCCTCGGAGGTGGCGCGGGCGGTGCTGTTCCTGGCCTCGGACGAAGCGAGCTTCATCACGGGCGTGGATCTGTTCGTGGATGGCGGCTGCGTCGAGCTTTAGGCGAGGCTAGAGCGCGCTCGGGGGCGCGTCGAGCAGGATAGTCTTGGTTTCCAGATAGGCGGCGAGTCCTTCGACGCCGCCCTCGCGCCCTATGCCCGATTGTTTGAAGCCGCCATAAGGTAGTCCAAAATCCATGCGCAGCCCGTTTTGGCCGACGGCGCCGCTGCGGATCCGGCGCGCGATGCGGTAGGCGGCATCGGCATCCTGAGTCAGCACCGAGCCGTTGAGGCCGTAATTCGAATCGTTCGCAATGCGGATCGCGTCTTCTTCGTCCTCGAAGGGAATGAGACAGAGTACCGGTCCGAAGATTTCCTCCTGCGCGATTCTCGTTTCGTTCCTGACATGCGCGAAGAGCGTGGGCTCGATGAAAAAGCCGCGCTTCATCTGAGGCGGGCGGTGGCCGCCGGTCTTGAGTTCCGCATGGCGCCTGCCTTCCTCGATGTACCCCTCGACGCGTTCGAGCTGGCGTTTCATGGCGAGCGGGCCGAGCTGCGTTGCGGGATCATCGGAGTGGCCGACCACCACTTCCTTCATGCGCCGTGCGATCGCCTGTGCCAGTTCGTCATGGCGCCGCCGGGAGACGAGCGCGCGGCTGAGCATGGCGCACACCTGCCCACTCATCAATGTGATTGTGCCGGTCAACAGTTGCGCCGCAGCTTCAATGGGAAAGTCGTCGCGAACGATGGCGGCCGACTTGCCGCCCAGTTCCAGAGTGCAGCGCGCGATGCGTTCGGCGCAAATCCCCGCGATCCGCTTCCCCGCTGCGGTGGAGCCCGTGAAGCTGACCTTGTCCACGCCCGGATTTCGGACCAGGTGTTCGCTCGCCTCGCGTTGCGCACAAACCAGATTGAGTGCGCCGGGAGGAACGCCCGCGGCTTCGGCGGCTTCTGCGATGATGTAGGCTTCCAGCGGCGTTTCCGGCGACGGTTTCATGATAACCGTGCAGCCTGCGGCGAGCGCATAGGCCACCTTGTTCAGCATGATGCCGTAAGGGGCATTCCACGGCGAAATGGCCGCAACCACCCCAACAGGCTCCTGAGCGACGATGGCACTGCGAACAACCGGCGAGGGGCGATACTCGACGAACGGATATCGACTTGCGATGGCAATGATCTGGTCGAACGTCAGGGTCGAGCCGGCGGTCATGATCCCGGCGAAGCTGGCAAGCCCGCCCATTTGCAGTGTCCAGGCTCGTGCGATCTCCGTTTCGCGCGCGTGCAGATGCGACGACATGCGTTCGAGCACGGCAAGCCGATCAGCCGGCGGCATGCCGCTCCACGAACCCGAATCGTAAGCGGCGCGAGCGGCAATGACCGCCGCATCCATGTCCTGCGAGTCCGCTTCCGCGACGGCACCGATCACCTCTTCGGTATCCGGCGAGACGAGCTCGATCACCTGGCCGGAATGCGCGGGAGTCCAGGCACCTCCGATCCAGAGCCTGTCCGGATGCTTGATCTTGAGCTCTGCGGGAATCATGTCAGATCGCCGAGCTTGATCCGCTTACCGGCGGCCGCCGCTCGATTCGCGGCGCGGCGCAGGCGTTCGATCTGCAAACGGCCCTCAGGCACAGGTTCCTGCGGCAACGCCGCAATCGACGACTGATAGATTTCCGCGAAATCATCGGCGAACTCCGGGTGCGTGAAGATCACCGCGCGATTCTCCAGCATGCCCTTAAGCGTCTTCTCTCCGACCTCCAAAGGATCCATGCCGGCATCGAAGGCGGCGCCAAAAGTTTCAAGCTCCACCCGATCGGGCGGGGCGAATCCGGACTCGGCAAATCGGGCGGGGCGCTTCAGTGCGCTGTCCCAGGCATGAGTTTTGGTCAATCCCGGGCACATGAGCGATACCCCGATTCCGTAGGGCGCCAGGTTGTAGCGCAGACACTCGGTCAAGCCACGCAGGGCGAATTTACTGGCCGTGTAGATGCCGGCTTGAGGTCCGGACAGATACGCCGCCATCGAGGCCACGTTCACGATGTGCCCGGCGGTCCCCTGGGCCTTGATTTTGGGAATAAAGCTGACGAGACCGTTCACCGCGCCGCCGAAATTGACGCCCATGATCCAATCATAATCGGCATAGCTTGCTTCATCCGTCGGACCGAACACACTGACCCCTGCGTTATTGACGAGGATGTGCACCGGACCCACTTGCTCGGCAAGTTGCGCCCAGGCCGCACGATCGGTGACGTCCAGTCGGGCAAATTGCGGGGCGGTGCGGCCGTTATCCGCAAACCAGCGTGCCGCTGCGGCGCGGTAGCCCTCATCCCGGTAGGTGAGGATCAGTTCGATTCCCGCGGCGCTGAAAGCGCGGGCGATGCCGAAGCCGATGCCCGACACCCCGCCCGTGATGAGCGCAGTCCTGCCTGAAAATTTCATTGAAGCTTCCCCTCGCTTCCTTTCCTAACATTTGTTAGCGTTACATGCAAACGAGAGCGGGGGAAGTATGGCAGATCTCGAAACGCGGCTTAAGGCTCTGGAACATCGGGTCGGGGAACTCGAGGACCTCAATGCCATTCGACGCTTGCACTGGGCTTATGGGTACTACATCGACTTCAATCGCGCGGAAGACGTGGTGCAGTTGTTCGCCGAGGACGGTTCGGTGGTGTTCCTGTCGGGCGAGTACCGTGGCCACGCGGGCGTGCGCCGACTTTACGGCACGTGGTTCCAGAACTACTTCACGCAGGGCGTGAACGGCCCGGTTGACGGCTTCTTGCTGGATCACTTCCAGATGCAGGATGTGATCACCGTGGCGCCGGATCGTCAGACGGCGAAAGGGCGCTTTCGCGGATTGTTGATGGGCGGATGCCACGAAAGCCGGGCCTACAGACCCGAGGGCCTGCCCCTGCAGTTCTTCGAGGCGGGGGTCTACGAGAACGATTACGTTCGCGAGGCCGGCGTTTGGAAAATCAAACGGCTCGATTACATGATGCAGTGGCAGGCGGATTATGAAAAAGGCTGGGCAAAGACCGTTGCGCACTTGCAACCGGCGGCGGTGCCGTACCCCGAAAATCCGCTGGGACCGGACCTGATTTTGCCGGCCGCACAGATTCGAAAAACCTGGCCACATCGCCAGGACGTGCCCATGCATTTTGCGCATCCGCGATTCGGAGCCGCGCTGGCGCGACGTTAAAACGAAGATCGATCAGGCACGCTGCACATGCGGTCGCCGCTCGGCCGGTTGCCAGGCGAGCACCTGGCCATCGAGCTTGGACAGTATTCTGCGCAACGTATGCCGCTCGGCCTGCGTCAGGACGCCGAAAAGAAAGCTCGCGATTTGCGAGATGCGAGGCTCAAGGGCGACGTGCGCCGCCGCGCCGCGGGTGCTGATTCGATAGGGCTTGCGCCGCCGGTTGTTGGAATTCTTTGCGACTTCCACCAGCCCCATCTCATGCAAGGATGAGAGCGCGCGCGAGACGTTCATTGCGTGCATGCCCATCAACTCTGCGAGGTCATGACCGGCGGATTCGCCCTCGCCGGACAAGGCCATCAAGATGCGCAGCTCGTTCGAGCTGAATCCGGACGGGTCGGCGACGCCGTCGCGCATTGGTCGACTGATGATGGATGAGAATCTGCAGCATGGCCACCAACAAAGCGATTTCGTGGTCTTGGCGATTCTTATGCTGACGCTTTGCCATGTTTCTCGATTCCGTTCCCTATGAGCATAGAATTATTGCGCAAAACCGCGAGTGAGGGAGCTATAACGGGCCGAGTATCCTAAGCGAGAACGTGCGTGTCGGCGGGACAACCCTAACAATTGTTTGGGTGTTGCAATGGCCAACTTTGTTTGTTTTACTTACCAAAAATCAGCGCACCGATTTGTGGCGTTTGCGGCACAAGGTGCAAAAAAGTTGCGCGTGAGAGCGCGAGTCGATCTAGGGGGGCTATGCCGCGTTTTGGAATCGTGGCTGCCGGACCGGCAGGGCGAATTGGCAAGTCGCTGATACGAATAGGGGCGTTCGACGCACCCTATTGCCTTGTACAGGGGTCGGCTTCGTGAAGCTGACGCTTCCCCCACGCGTTTCCGCGGATTCGTTCCAAAAGGCTTTGACCGCGTTCGAAGGCGTGGTGGGCAAGGGCTGGGTGTTGGCCACCGATGAAGATCGCGACACCTATTCCGACATCTATGCTCCCGGCTCCGAAAGCGAATGGCCGGCTTCGGCGGCGGTCGCGCCCGCCGGTGTTGAAGAGGTGCAGGCGATTGTTCGCCTGGCCAACCAGTACAAGACGCCGCTCTGGCCCACCTCCCGCGGAAAGAATTTAGGTTACGGCACCAACGCGCCCCGCATGCCGGGCACGGTCGTGTTGGACCTGGGGCGCATGAACCGCATCCTCGAACTGGACGTCGGTCTTGGCTATTGCGTGATCGAGCCGGGGGTCGGATTTTTCGATTTGTTCGAGCATCTGCAGCGGGAAAAAGCGCCGCTGTGGATGTCGGTGCCCGGCAACGCGTGGGGTTCGGTGATCGGAAATGCTTTGGATCATGGCATCGGCTATACGCCCTACGGACTGCACGCGCGTAATCTTTGCGGCCTCGAAGTGGTTTTACCCGACGGCGATCTCATGCGCACCGGCATGGGTGCGATGAAGGGGAGTCACAGCTGGCATGTCTTTCCGTTGAGCTATGGCCCGGACTGGACTCAGATGTTCACGCAGTCAAATTTAGGCGTCGTGACCAAGGCGGGTCTTTGGCTTCAGCCCGCCCCGGATGCTTCTCTGGTGCTGACCTGGGATATCCCGAACGAGGAGGACATCGGGTGGGTGATCGATACGGTCACACCCTTGAAAATCGCGGGTGTGATCGATCAAAACGTGTTCATTCCATCCTGGCTCGGAAAGATTGTGCTCAAGGGGCAGCGCAAGGACTTCTGGGACAAACCCGGCGCCATTCCCGAGAGGCGGGTTCAAGAATTGCTCAAGGAGTACAAGCTGGGTTACTGGCAGGTCCAGATCCGCTTGTACGGCAACGACGGCGTCATCCGGGCAAAGGCCGATGCCGTCAAGAAAGCGTTTCAAAAGCACATTCAATCGCCGCCCGAAGAGGAGTACTGGAAATCCGGCGACCCCTTGAGTCAATACGACATCACGGCGGGCGTTCCCTCCGCGGTCGCATTGCAAATGGGCGATTGGGTCGGCGGCCGCGGCGCACATATGGGATTCTCGCCGGTGGTACCGGCGAATTCGCAGCATGTGATGGGTCAGTTGCGGCGCAGCCGCAAGATCATTGCCGCTCACGACGTCGATTTTTACGCGAGTTTCACCATCAGCGGACGCTTCGCAACCAACATCAACATGCTGATGTACGACCGCGACAATGAAATGCAGGTGGCCAACATCCGCAAACTGTTCAACGCATTGATCAGCGAGACTGCGAAGGCCGGTTACGGCGAGTACCGCACCCATCTGGGTTGGATGGATCCGGTGAACGCCACATTTGATTTCAACGACCATGCGCAGCGCCGACTCAATGAAAAGGTGAAGAACGCTCTCGATCCGAACGGCATTCTCGCGCCCGGCAAACAGGGAGTGTGGCCCACGGTGTACCGCGATTGGGTCGGCAAGGCGGGTGTGGCGTGAAGCCTGTTCTCCTTGCCATGATGTCTCTTCTCGCGGGACTGCCGGTGCTGGCCGCCGGCGCGCCGCCCGCCATGCCGCTGTATCAGATTCGTGCGCCGGTGCCGGAAGGGGATCGCCTGGGGGCTGCAAAAGATGGGGCGGCGCTGTTCTCCAATCGCTGCGGCGCCTGCCATCTCGCAGGCGGCATGGGGACGAATCTGCTGACCAAGGAACGCGTTGCCGCCGGTGATCCGCCGCAGAGCGGCATGCTCACCAATCGTCAAGACCTCGCTCCCGCTTACATCAAGGTCGTTGTGCGGCAGGGGAAGCTTGCGATGCCGCGCCTCACCCGGGTCGATGTCACCGACGCGGAACTCGATGCGATCGCCCGTTTTTTGGCAAAGGGGCATGAATGAATATCAACCGGCGAACGATGCTGACTGGCGCCGTGTTTGCTGCCGCGGCAACGAGCGGGCTCGGACGGGCTTTCGCCAATCCGCAGCAGCCTTCCATCTCGCTTCGAGTCTTCGACAGCCGCTCCGTCGCAAGCCGTGCTTGGGGTGAGTCCGGCGCCGCAGGTGCGATCGATGTGGCGCAGGAGAATGCGAATCGATGGTGGAATCTGCGAAGCATCACGCCGCTCGGGCGCGTGGCCGGGCTGACGGCCTGGAGCGACCTCGTGCAGGCGCGCGGAGTGCTGGAGCAAAAGGGCAAGCGGCTGCGGGCTGAATCGCGCAGCGGCCAGTTGTTTTATTGGGAAATGGTTTGAGCCGATCTGATCCATAAGGGCATAAGGGGAGTAACTCATGAGTACGTCAATCCAAGCCAGCCTTCGGCGCATCTTGCGGCTGTGGGCGGCAGCGGCAATCGCTGCGCTGATAGGCGCATGGCCATCGATGGCCGGCGCTCAAACTGTGATCGCCACCAGCGAGCAGAACAGCCTCCAGGAAATCGTGGTCACCGCGCAGTATCGCAAGCAGAACCTGCAGGATACGCCGATCGCCATCACTGCGGTCACCGGTGCCATGATGGAGGCGCGCGGCCAGACTACCCTGCAGGACATCGCGGCGCAGGCGCCCAACGTGCAGCTGGTAGCCACCGGCGGTGCATTCGGTCCGGGCATGACCGCGTACATCCGCGGCATCGGCCAAGCAGACTTTGATCCGGCATTCGCACCCGGTGTCGGCATCTACATCGACGATGTGTACTACACCAGCCTCACCGGCTCGAATTTCGCACTGCTCGATCTTGACCGCGTGGAAATTCAGCGCGGCCCGCAGGGCACCCTGTCTGGCGCCAATTCCGAAGGCGGCGCCATCAAGCTGTATTCGGTGATCCCAAAGGGCGACGACACGGGCTTCGTGAAGGTGAGCTACGGCCAGCGGAATCTGGTCGACGTGCAGGCCATGGGGGATTGGTCCTTGGTCCCGGACTCCGTGTTTCTGCGCGTTTCCGGCGTGGCTCATCAACAGGATGGGTATCTCACTCGTTACGACTACGGTTGCTTGTTCCCGACTTCCGGCATTCCGGCCAACGGTGGTTACAGCCAGGGCTGCGTGGCGGGGCACGAAGGCGGCACGGATTACCACGGTGCCCGCGTGGCTCTGCGCTGGCTGGCGAGCGACAACTTCGAGGTGAATTTGATCGGCGATGTCACCATCGATAACTCCCAGGTCGCGGCGGAGACACTGCTGGGCACGAATCCCGGGGTTGGTTGGACCGCCGGTGAGATGAATTCGGGATTGCAGCCCGGCGTGCCCCCGGGCACGCCCCCGGGCACTCCACTACCTCCGCCGGCCATCAATCCGAACCTATTCATTCCGTCGAACCCGCATACCAGCTACGCAAATTTCTGTGCAGGAGGCATCACCGGCAATACCTACTGCTGGACGCCCTACACTTACACCAAGGTTTGGGGAACCAATCTCACCATGGATTGGAAACTTGCGGATTCTCTGGCCCTGAAGTCGATCACGGCCTACCGCGAATTCCACAGTGAGTGGACCAATGACGACGATGCATCGCCGGTCGGCGCCTCGCTGGGTTGGTCGGAATTGCTCAACCACACATTTACCCAGGAATTGCGATTGAGCGGCGCCGTGGGCAAGCTGATCGATTACACCGTCGGCGGATTCTTGCTCGATCAGGTCACTACCTATCCCACCCATCAGGTGCTGGACTACATCTTCGCTCCGATTGCAGGGGTGCCGGGCTCAGGCTCGTTCGATTTCCTGGGCGACGATCCGATCGCCGAGAAGGACTATGCGGGATTCGCGAATGCCACGTGGCACATCGTCGATCGGCTCAACTTCAACGTGGGCGTGCGCTACACCAGCCTGACGAAGGACTACACCTACAATCGATATAACCCTCCACAATTGGTCCCCTTCGGCGGCAAAGACAGTGTGTTCTTCCCGCCCGGCTTTTCCGGCACCACCGGCAAGTTCTCGGGTAACCATATCGACTATCGAGTGAACCTGGATTACCGGTGGACCGATGAACTGATGACCTATGCGAGCATATCGACGGGTTTCAAGGGCGGTGGCACCAATCCGCGGCCGTTCATCGCTTCACAGATTGTGCCCTTCAACACCGAAGAGCTGACCGCCTACGAAGTCGGATTTAAATCCGATTGGTTCGATCATTCGTTGCGCGTCAATGTGGCGGCGTTCTATAACGACTACAAAGACATTCAGGTCGTGCTGCTGAGCTGCCCTCAATTCTCCGGTGGAAATCCATTTATTCCCTGTGCGGCGCCGGTCAACGGTGGACACGCCGACATCTATGGCGGCGAACTCGAAGTCAACTATCACATCGGCGGCTTGAGCCTGGATGGCAGCTACAGTCACCAGCACTTCGAATACAAATCCGTCGATCCCGCGACCGGCATTACGCTCGGAGATGTGGCCCCGGGTTTCCAGGAGGAGAAGTGGAGCATGGGCGCGCAGTACCAGTGGCGCGTGTCGGATTCTGGATCCATCATTCCGCGGCTCGACTGGAGCTATTCGGGCGGATACTTCACGAATGCCAACAACGATCCCAACAGCTGGCTGCCGGGTTATCACCTGCTCAATGGCCGCATTACCTACCAGAACGATCCTCACAAGTGGGATGTAGCCCTGGTTGGCTACAATCTGAACAATTCGCTCTGGTATACGCAGGTCTTTGATTTGACCGGGCTGTCCGGGGCAAAGTACGGCCTTCCCTCAGAGCCGCGCACCATTTCGCTGGAGTTCAAGAAGAGGTTCTGATTTGTAGAAGCGGAGATTTGACCCTCGGTGCACCCAAATGTGGGTTCACCGAGGGTCTGTTCGCGCGGGACCGGCCGAGACCTGGGACTGGCTCGGAAACAGATCAGAGCTTGATGATGACGGTCTTCAGTTCGGTGTACGCCTCGATGCCCTGGCGTGCCTGCTCGCGGCCGAATGCCGGACTGCTTGAATCCGCCGAAGGGCAGCGCCGGATCGATGATGGCATGGCAATTCCCCCACACCGTCCCGGCCTTGATCTTGGCTGCCAGCCGGTGCATGGCGGAGACATCCTTGGTCCAGATTCCCGCGCCGAGACCGTAGCAGGTGTCATTGGCGGCCTTCGCGACCTCATCGAGATCGTCGAAGCGCTGCGCGACCAGCACGGGTCCAAAAATCTCCTCGCGCACGATGCTCATGTTGGGCTTCACGTTGACCAGCACCGTCGGGTTCACGTAGTAGCCGTTCGACGATACCGCGTCGCCGCCCACCGCGACGGAGGCGCCGTCGCGTTTGCCCGCCTCGATGAATCCCATCACGCGGTCCAATTGTTCCTTCGATACCAGCGGGCCCATGTGCCCTTGGGGATCGAGCGAGGGGCGCGGCTTCCAGAACGCCGACGCCTTCGCCACGCCTTCCACCATGCGATCGAAGATCGAGCGGTGCGCGAACAGGCGCGAGCCGGCGATGCACACCTGGCCCGAGTTGAAGAAAATCGCGCCGGCCGCGCCGGCCGCCACCTCATCGACGTTCACGTCCGGCATCACCACCACGGGCGACTTGCCGCCGAGCTCGAGCGTGACGCGCTTCAGGGTGTCGGTGGCATTGCGGTTGATGATCTTGCCGACCTCGGTCGAGCCGGTGAAGGCAATCTTGTCGACGTCCGGGTGCTTGACCAAGCGATCGCCGGCCGTATGACCGTTGCCGGTGATCACATTGATGACGCCCGGCGGGAAGCCGGCTTCGGCGACGAAGTCGGCGAGGCGCAATGCGGTGACCGAGGTCTGCTCGGCGGGCTTGAGAATCAGCGTGCAGCCCGCCGCCAAGGCCGGGGAGATCTTGAGGGTCGCCATCAGCAGCGGGAAATTCCACGGCACGATCTGAGCGGCGACGCCGACCGGTTCGCGCGACACATAACTGAACACGGTTCCGCGCGGCAGCGATTGCGGCTCGATCACATCGCCGCCCAGTTTGGAGGCCCATCCGGCCATGTAGCGCAGATGATCCACGGCGGCGGGAATGTCCACCACGGTCGCCATGCCGACCGGTTTCCCGTTGTCGATGGCCTCGAGTTCGGCAAACTCCTGCGCATGCGCCTCGATCAAATCCGCGAGCTTGTTGATGATGCGCTCGCGCTTGCCTGGGCGGCAGGTTCGACCATCGCCCGTCATCGAAGGCGGCGCGAGCGGCAGATACCGCGCGGTCCACGTCCGCGTCGGAGGCATCCACGATGCGTCCGACTTCTCTGCCCGTCGAGGGGTCTTCGACCACGAGTGTCGCCCCGTGGCGTCGAGCCGACCCATTCATTGTTGATGAACAGCGCCGGCTTTCGCGCCAGGACACGCTTGGCCGCGGCGGAATAATCCGGCTGAGAAAATGATTCTGCAGGATTGACTTGCGATAGAACGGTTGCCATTTAGGGACTCCCCAAGGTATCGGGATAGGAAAACGCGGCGACTGCGGCTGGCGCAGGATTGTTCGTGTAGCATACTAATTGGTGCTTGCACGGTCAATTTTACGGCGCACGGGAAGGCAGATATGAAACATAAGCACGGCGTGCTCCCCGCAATCCGGCGCGTCACGCGCGCGCTTCCCGCCCTGGTTTTCGCGGCCTTGAGTTTAGGGCTTGCAGCCGGAGCTGCGGCGGCGGGGTCATCCGGTCAGCTGCGGCTGTATGTGCTGGATTGCGGCACGATTTCGGCGATGGATCCGGCTTTGTTCGGCCTCAAGGCGAGCGAGGTCAATCGCGATGTCGTCTTCGTCACGCCCTGCTATTTGATCGTGCATCCCAAAGGGACGCTTATCTGGGACGTGGGACAGGTGCCCGACCAGGATATCCCCGACGATGGCACCGAAGTTGTGCAGCAAGGCATTCTCAAGGCCAAGCGCCGCTTGGCGCCGCAGCTGGCAGCGATAGGCTATCAACCCAAGGACATCACCTACATCGCGATGTCGCACTATCACGCCGATCACACCGCCAACGCCAACCTGTTTGCGCACTCAACCTGGATCGTGCAGCAGGCCGAGTACGACATCATGTTCTCGAGCGCGCAAGTCGGCATTCGCATGCCGGATACCTACAAGGATCTGAAGACCGCGAAGCGCATCACGCTGAACAATGTCGACTATGATGTGTTTGGGGATGGCACAGTGATCATCAAGACGGCACCGGGCCATACGCCGGGACATCAACTGTTGTTCCTCAAGCTCAAGAAGTTCGGGCCCTTGCTGCTCGCAGGCGACTTGTATCACTTGCCCGAGGAGAGGACGCTGGATCGTGTGCCGACGTTTGATTTCGACGGCGCCATGACGCGGGCCACTCGCGAGAAGGTCGAGTTGTTTCTCAAACAGACCGGCGCCACCCTATGGATCCAGCACGATCCGCCAACTTACGCCACCCTGAAGAAGGCTCCGCAGTACTACGACTAGGAGCCTGTCCGCGGCCACGCGCAATACTAGGCAAGCAGGGGCGGGGTCTCCAACGACTTCAAGAACATCAGGCGCTGCAGCAGAAAATCGCTGTCCGTCGGCAGACGACGCAGAGCCGCGAGTGCGTCCTCAAGCTGCTTGCCACCGCCCTGCGCGTGGAAAATCAGCCGCTTGTTGGCAATCGCCTGCGGCGAGACACGGTTTAGGAAAATTTCCCGGCGTGCATCGGAATAGCGATCCAGAATCTCGGGGTCCGCGCCGCCCAAAATGACGGCCGCCAGCGCCGGATACAGTGCGAAGCAATCCAGTAAACCGGACGTCAGCCCAAGTCCGCCGGTGGGATTCGTGACGTGCGCGGCATCGCCCACGAGCGCGATACGGCCGACCCGATAGCGCGCCGCGGAACGCTGATGCATCCGATAGGGAGCCGCGCGTTCGATGCGGTAGTCGGCAGCGCCGGGCAGGATCGCCGCATAAACTTGCGGCAGCCGCTCCAAAAAGGATTCCTCGGGCAGGCTCGCGTCTTCCATGTAAGTCAGGCGCCAGAGTCCGATACTGTCGAGTTTGGCGATGACGGCGCCGTAGCGTTGATCGATGAGAAAGGTGGCGCGGGCATAGTGGTAACGCTCAAAGTCGAAAAGAACATTCGTTGCGACAAATCGCTCGGGCCAGGTCATGCCCGCAAAGTCCAGAGCCAGCTGATGGCGGACCGTGCTGCCGGCGCCGTCCGCGCCGATCACCCACTTCGTTCGCATCTCCTCGGGACCGTCGGTGGTCGTCACCCTCAGCGTGACGCCGGCCGAGTCCTGGGTCAGGCCGGTCAATCGCGTATTGAAGCGCACCCTGGTCTGTGGGTAGTCGGCCAACCGGCGCAGCGCGATCTCTGCGAGCCGGTGCTGTCCAAGATGCAGGTTGAAGGGAAAGGGCGTTCGCCCGTTGAGCACGTCCAGGCTGAATTCAATGCGCTCGCCGGTCTTGAGCACAAGATAAGTGTAATCCTGCTTGGCAAACCCCAACCTCTGCACCTCCTCGCGTATGCCCAGCTTTTCCAGGCCTTCGAGAACGCACCAGTGATAAACGGCAGCGCGCGGCGAATCGACGATTTTTGGTTCCGACTCAATGACGGTGACGCGAACTCCTGCCTGCGCGAGCCCAAGCGCATTGATAAAACCGGTCGGTCCGCCGCCGACGATAACGACATCATCCATTCGCGTAGAATACTCCGATGCGTTCATTGCTCCTTCTGTCTGGCCTGCTGTGCGACGAGACCGTATGGCACGACGCTGCGCAGGATTTGGCGTCGGCGGCCGATGTGCGAATCATTTCCTTCCCGGGACTCAACTCGATTGCGGCAATGGCCGGCCATGTTCTACGAGTGGCGCCCGAACGGTTTTGGGTCGCGGGTCACTCCATGGGCGGGAGGGTCGCATTGGAGATCTTCCGGCAAGCGAGGGAGCGTGTTCTGGGTCTGGCGCTTCTCAACACCGGGACCCATCCACCCAAAGCCGGCGAAATCGAGAGCCGCGGACGGCTGGTGAAGTTGGCACAGGAGCGTGGCATGTCAGCACTCGGCGCCGAATGGCTTCCGCCCATGATGGGTGCCTCGAAAGCTCGCGTCGCGCAGTTGATGCCAAAATTGCAAGCGATGGTCGAGCGCCAGACCCTGGAGAGTTTTGCCGCGCAGGTCAAGGCTATGCTCGAGCGGCCGGATGCCTCGGGCGTACTGCCCACCATCGACGTTCCGACTCTGCTGGCAAGCGGTACTGCCGATACCTGGTCGCCGCTGATCCAGCATGAAGAGATGCACCGGCAGATCCCTCGTGCAACGCTGGTGGCCATAGACGATGCGGGCCATATGGCGCCCGCCGAACAACCGCACGCTGTCGCCGCGGTCCTGCGTACCTGGATGGACCTGACTCAATAGCGCTGGAGTGCTTGCATCGCGAGCGCTCAGCGCTCCGCGTCAGGCTGTTTCCCGCTCCAACGCTTCCAACCGTTCGACCTCGCGGCCGTAGGGCTTGATGCCGCGCGAAATGGTGAACGCCGCGAGCGGCATGAGGATCGAGGCCGTCAACACGATGCTCTTCCACAAGTCCGCGTCGGAGTGAAAGACCCGATGCGTGACGGAGCCGATCAGCTGGCTGCCGAGTGCGCCGAAAGAAATGAACATGAACAGATAGATGGCGGTGATCTGGCCGCGCATCTCATTCGGCGTGATCCGCTGGATGGCGGCATTTTGCGGCACGGCGGATGCGAGGCCGCACAGCCCCGACATGCTGGAGCAAAGCAGCGACAGTCCGCCCGACGGCATCAGCGGCGCGATGATCTCGAAGGGTGCCGCCGCGGTAAACAGGATGGTCGAGGCGCGCACATTGGCGTCCTTGTAGCGCTTGCTCAGCCATTCGACCAACACCGTGCCGAAGGTGGCGCCCATGAGCGAGGCAATCAGAAAAGTGATTCCACTCCAGAGGCCGATGCGGGCCTCATTCCAGCCATAGGTTCGGATCAGGAACGGCGTGCGCCACGCCAAGATGCCGTGAGCTTCGGTGGCGCTGAAGGCGAGCCCGATGAAGAGCGGCAGGTAGATGGCCCTGCGCGTCCAGATCTCGCGCAGCACGGCACGCACCGGCAGGGACTTTCCCTGCGTGGCCTGCCGCGCCGCGGCGGCTCCTTCGCCAGCAGCAGCAGCACTGCGATCAACAGGCCGGGCGCGCCGACCATCATCAGAATCCACTGCCAGCCGTGGATGGTCAGACCCATCCAGTGGCTGACCGGCCACGTCGCGGCCAGGGTGATCAGCAGCCCGCCGAGGAATAATGCCGAGCGCGTTGCCGCCGATGAAGCCCAGCTGCAGGAAGCCGATGGCGCGCGGCAGCCGTTGCGGGCGGGAAATAGTCGGCGAGCATCGAGTACGCGCCGGGTGCGTGCGCCGAGCCGCCGGCGCCCACCAGCATGCGGCTGGAGAACAGCTGCACGAAATTCTGCGCCAGTCCGCCGAGTGCGGTGATGCCGCCGATCGCGGCGATGCCGCAGGCGAGCACGATCTTGCGCGGGTAGATGTCCACCAGCCGCGCCATCGGGATGCCGACCAGCACGTAGAAGATGATGTTGGCCGGCCCGATCAGAAAGCCCAACTGCTCGTCGCTGAGGTGGAAGTCGACCTTGATGCGTTGCGCCATCATGTTGAAGACCTGCGCGTCGAAGAAATTCAGCATCGTCGCGAGAATGATGACGGTGAGTCCGTAGATAGGCAGCCCGGCGCGAAGGCCAGGGTTGTGAGCCCGGCTCGACATGCGCGTTGCGGTTTCGGTTACCTCAGGAACTGCCGCGCCATGTACCACTCCCCGAATTGTCCAGCACCGGACTGTATGTGTTAGATACAATAGTTGCGGCGATTTGTCCAGCCTCATACATAACGCCAGGAGTTGGGGATTTGTATGCAGAATCTGCCAGGCAAGACCGCGTTCGTGACCGGCGGCGCGAGCGGCATCGGGCTCGGCATCGCCAAGGCGCTGCTCGGCGCGGGCATGAACGTGGTCATCGCGGACATCCGCGACGATCATCTGGAGGCGGCCACAGCCGAGCTCGGCGCCCCGAACGCGTGCTGGCGCTCAAGCTCGACGTGACCGACCGCGCCGCCTACGCGCGCGCGGCCGACGCGGCGGAAGCGCGCTTCGGCAAGATTCACATCCTCTGCAACAACGCCGGCGTCGCGGTCGTCGGTCCGACCGAGCTCGCGACCTTCGCCGACTGGGACTGGGTGATGGGCGTCAATCTCGGCGGCACCATCAACGGCATCGTCACCATCCTGCCGCGCATCCGGCGGCACGGCGAGGGCGGGCATATCGTCAACACCGCCTCCATGTCCGGTCTGATGCCGCATCCGGGCGCAACCATCTACGGCACCTCCAAAGGCGCGGCGGTGCACATGATGGAATGCATGCGCGCCGAGCTCGAGCCGCAGGGCATCATCTGCTCGGCCTTCTGTCCCGGGTGCCGTGCAATCGAACATCGCCGAATCGGCAGAGACCCGCCCGGCCGCACTTGGCCGACACCGGCTATGCCGAGGCCGACAAGCGCCGCCAACAAGGCGGCAACTTCTTCCATCTGTTCCGCACCAAGGAAGCAGATCGGCCAGCGCGTGCTGCAGGGCATCCTCAACGACGAGCTCTACATCATGACCCACAGCGAGTTCCGCCAGGGCGTCGAGGATCGCGCGCAGGCCATGTGCGCGGCCGTGCCCGACCTGCCCGAGAACGAGGAATACAAGCGCACCTTCAGCATGCTGTTCCGCAATCCGATTCACGCGGCCGAGACCGCGCGCCAAAAAGGATTGAAGTCATGAAAGATTTTGCAGGCCGCACGGCATTTGTCACCGGCGGCGCGAATGGCGATCGGCATCGGACTGGTGCGTGCGCTGCTCGCGGAGGGCTGCAAGGTCGCGATCGCCGACATCCGCGCCGAGTCCATCGATCGCGGCATTGCGCAGCCTCAACAATCCGCGATGCATGGGCGTGCAGGTCGACGTGTCCTCGCGCCAGGACATGGCACGTGCCGCCGATGAGGTCGAGGCGAAATTCGGCCCCGTCAGCCTGCTGTTCAACAACGCCGGCGTCAATCTGTTCCAGACCATCGAGGAGTCGAGCTACGACGACTGGGACTGGATCATGGGCGTCAATCTGCACGGGCCCATCAACGGCGTCATGACCTTCGTGCCGCGCATGATCCGCGCGGCAAGGGCGGCTACATCGTCAATACGGCGTCGATGGCCGGCGTTCCTGGCCGCCGGCGTGCCGGCATCTACAACACCACCAAGTTCGCGGTGCGCGGCATGTCCGAATCGCTGCGCGCGAGCCTCGCGCCGCATGGCATCGGCGTTTCGGTGCTGTGCCCCGGCCTGGTGAAGTCCTACATCTACGCGAGCGACGACATCCGGCCCGAGAGCCTCAAGGGCGGGCGCGAAGCCGGTCGACGCCGACGACGTGAAGCGCCTCGCCGACGTCCATGAGTTCGGCATGGAGCCGGACGTGATCGCCGCGCGCGTGCTCGAGGCGATGCGCGAGGATCGCTTCCACATTTTCACGCATCCCGAGTTCAAGGACGAGCTCAGCGAGGTGTTCGGCGAGATTCTGCAGGACTTTCGCGACTACCCGCCCGATCCGGGGTTCGAGCAGCGGACGGGTTTCGAGAAAGTCCGCCGCGAGAGCTACAAAAAGCAGAGGCGGGGGCTGAAAGGGTCTGCCTGAGGGCTGCGCCCACGTTGCGCTCGTGGGCCAACTGTGTTGCACGCTGGTGCGCGCGTATAGTGGCTGGCGTCGCTAGCATGGATGGTAACGTGCGAACGACCATAATCTAGGGTACGCATGAGGTCTCGACACGCATGAACGCATTGATGAAACCCAAGCAATTTCCGCTGCCCAGTTCATTGAAGGTCGTGCCCGGTACGGAACGCGCGCAGGCGGCCTACCCGTACTACACGCAGTTCACGGCTGCCGATGATCAACGTTTCTGGTTCTACAATTCCATGCATTTCCCGGAGCCGATGTCCGCGTTCGACATGGTGACCGCGGAGGCCGCCTATTGCGCACTGGGCGCTGTCAACACGCGTGTCCATTGCCTGCCCACCACGCTTGGAATCGATCACCGGATCATCAACGGGCGCGTCTACATCGGGGGTAACGCGGTAACCGATCCTGCCGAAATCGCGGCCCGCTTCGAGGAATTCAAGCAGCGCGCGTTCTACTACTATGAGAATTGGGAACGGCTCTACGATCAGTGGCGCGGCAAGATGCTGAAATTGATCGAGGATGCGCAGTCGCTTCCAAAGCCTGCGCTGCCGGACCTGGAACCTCTGGCCAACGTCCACGCCGGCCGCGGAGTGGCATCCAATCACATTCTGTTCGATACCTACCAGAAGACCCTCGAGGGTTACTTCAGGATGTGGCATCACCACTTCGAATTTCTTCTGCTCGGCTACGGCGCCTACATGACGTTCTTCGATTTCTGCAAAAAGGCGTTTCCGGAAATCACCGACCAGACGATTGCACGGATGGTGTCCGGCTTCGAGGCGGAGATTTTCCGTCCCGACGATGAATTGCGGCGGCTTGCCCGCTGCGCCGTGGAACTCGGCGTGGACTCGTCATTTCCGGAGCGAGCGTCCGTGGATGAAGTCATGGCATCGCTGAAGAACAAGGGCGAGGCGGGGAGCCAGTGGCTCAAGGAGCTCGAGACATCCCGTAATCCCTGGTTCAACATCAATGTGGGCGACGGTTTCTATCACTACCATCGAGCCTGGAATGACGATTTGTCGATGCCATTCGCGAGCCTGTCGGCCTACATCGGCCGCGTCAAGGCAGGAGAATCCCTGCATCGGCCGGTCGAGAAACTGCAGGCCGAGCGCCGCCAACTCATCGCGGATTACCGCGAGCTCCTTGCGACGGACGACGACCGGGCTGCCTATGATCAGATGATCACGCTGGCCCATCGCGTCTTTCCCTACGTCGAGGGCCACAAATTCTACTGCGAGCACTGGTATACGAATCTATTCTTCAACAAGATCCGTGAATTCGGCGACCTGCTCGCGGCCCACGGATTCTTTCCCAATGCGGAGGATGTGTTCCAGCTCACTCACTATGAACTGGAATCGGCCATCGTCGATCTCATGAATGCGTGGTCCACCGGCTCACCTGCTCGCGGCCCCCAGCACTGGCCGCCGATCGTTGCCGAGCGGCGTGCCGCGCTCGCCGTGTGGGCAAAAAATACCACTGCGC
Source organism: uncultured Gammaproteobacteria bacterium (assembly GCA_963831765.1). Classification (GTDB taxonomy): domain Bacteria; phylum Pseudomonadota; class Gammaproteobacteria; order Steroidobacterales; family Steroidobacteraceae; genus Bog-1198. The sequence continues at coordinate 372,150 of CAWHRH010000003.1, read as the reverse complement.
CCGCGCTTGGCGCCGTGCCGGATGTGATCGATGACCCGGCCATCGTGATGCTGTGGGGGATCACCCGCGAGAGTCTGGACAGATGGTTATCCGCCGACAGCGGCCCCAACAACCGCGAGATCAAGGGAGTCGCCGCGTGCCGGGGTGTCGTCGAGGGCACGGCTCGCATCATCACGACGGTGGAGGAAATCCCGCGGCTCAAAAAGGGGGATATTCTGGTCTGCCAGATAACCAATCCTACCTGGGCGCCGATCTTCGACAAAATTGCGGGGGCCGTCTCCGATATCGGCGGCTCAATGAGTCATGCCGCCATCGTCGCGCGCGAGTACGGACTGCCTGCGGTCGTGGGAACCGGCAACGGCACGACTCGTATCAAGGACGGTCAGCGCATTCGCGTCGACGGCGGACGCGGCATCGTCACCATTCTGCAGTAGTCTTACCATGCGTTCGTCCGCGCTGGTCGGCTGGTTCGCGGATATCGGGCTTGCCGATCGGCTCGCGGTCGGCGGCAAAGGCGCGAACCTCGGCGAACTTTCACGCGTCGGTATCGCAGTCCCGCCTGGCTTTGTCCTGAAGACCGCGGCCTTCGAGCGATTCGTCGAGGCCCTGGAACTGGAATCGCCGGTGCGTGAGCGGGTGGAATCGCTCGAGGCTGACGATCTGGCGGCAATGACGGCCTTGTCCGCAGAGTTGCGGGCGCGATTCGACGCAGCCGCGCTGCCGCCCGATGTGGCCGACGAGATTGCGACGGCACATGAGGCGCTCAGCCGCGATGCCGAGCAAACCGCCGTCGCCGTACGCTCGTCGGCGACCACGGAGGATGCGGGAGATGCCAGTTTTGCCGGCCTGCAGGATACGTACTTGTGGGTGAGGAGCCTGGAGCACACTCAGCAGCGGGTACGGCACTGCTGGGGCAGCCTCTACTCGGTGGAATCCATGAGCTACCGGCGCAAACGGGGATTCAAGGAAAAGGATGTTGCCATGGCCGTGGTCGTGCAGACGATGGCGGATGCGCGGACGGCCGGAGTCATGTTCACACGCAGTCCGCTGACCGGAGATCGTTCGGTGATGACCATAGAAGGCTCCTGGGGTTTGGGCTCGGCAGTCGTCGGCGGCGAAGTGACACCCGATCGCTGGGTGGTGGGAAAGATTACGGGCGAGATATCCGTGCGCGAAATTTCGACCAAGCTGATTCGCCACAGCGCGGCGGCCGCCGGCGGCATTGTGAGCGAGTCCGTACCGGAGGAACTGAAGCTCGTGCCTTGCCTGAGCGACGATGAGATCCAACGATTGAGAGCCATCGGCCGCAAGGCCGAGCGGCACTACGGTTGCCCGCAGGATATCGAGTGGGCGGTGGTGCGCGGCAGCGAGGAAATCCTGCTGCTGCAGAGCCGGCCGGAAACAGTCTGGTCGGCCAAAGAGCCGGTCCCGGTGGGGCGCGCCGCCGCTGACCCCTCATCGCATGTCTTGTCCATCTTCGGGATCCGCCGGTGAGTCTCACGGCCGCCGACATCGCGGAAATTCTGCGCTTGGTGGAGGGCTCAACCTTCGACGAATTGTCGCTTGAATTTGACGGCCTCAAGCTTTCCTTCAAGCGCAGTGCGAGCGGTGCCAACGGCGCAAGCGGTGCAGACGATGCGAGCGCGCCAGACCGGCCGGCCGCCGCGCCTTCACCGCCGGCGAGTCCCCCGGTGCCGGCCAAACCGCCGGCCAAACCGCCGGCCGCGACGGTTGGCGCGGATCCTGATTTGCAGGACGTGCGCTCTCCGATGCTCGGAACCTTTTATCGCGCGCCGAAGCCCGGCGCACCGCCCTATGTGACGGTGGGCGCCGCGGTCGAGGTGGGCACGATCGTGTGCATCATAGAAGTCATGAAGCTGATGAACACGGTACGAGCCGAGGTTCGCGGTACGGTTGCCGAGATTCCCGTCGCCGATGGCGCGTTGGTGGAGTACGGCGAAATTCTCTTGCGCGTACGCAAATCGGATTGACGCTTGGCGATCCGCCGCATTTTGATTGCAAATCGAGGAGAGATCGCTGCGCGCATCATCCGCACTTGCCGGAAATTGGGCATCGAAACCGTGCTGGCGGTCTCCGAGGCGGATCGCCTCAGCGTGCCCGCTGCGCTTGCGGATCGCGCGATTTGCATCGGACCTTCGCGGGCGAGCGAAAGCTATCTCAACGCGGCGGCCATTGTGCAGGCGGCCTTGGGCACGCAGGCGGATGCCGTTCATCCGGGCTATGGATTCCTCTCGGAGCGCCCGGTGCTCGCGCAACTGTGCGAGGCGCACGGCATCGTCTTCATAGGCCCCACCGCCGCGCAGATCGAAGCGGTCGCGGACAAAGTGCGCGCCCGCGGCGAAGCGCAGCGCGCCGGCGTACCGATTGCACCGGGTGCCAACGTTTCATCCGTGGAGCAGGCGATGACTGCGGCGCGTGAGATTGGCGCGCCCCTGCTGGTCAAAGCGGTCGGCGGCGGCGGCGGACGGGGAATGAAGCGGGTGGATAGATTGGAGGATTTGCCCGCCGCGTTGGAATTGGCGGCTGCCGAAGCCCAGGCTGCGTTCGGGGACGCACGCGTGTTTCTGGAGCGTTTTGTCCCGCGTGCCCGCCACGTGGAGGTGCAGATTCTCGGCGACGGCATCGGCGGTGCGGTGCAGCTGGGTGAACGGGATTGTTCGGTTCAACGCCGCTACCAAAAACTGCTGGAAGAGTCTCCCGCCTTGGGACTGTCCGAGGATTGCCGGCGCGGCTTGCATGAAGCGGCGGTCCGCTTTGCGCGGGGACTGTGCTATCGCGGTGCCGGGACAGTCGAATTTCTGGTCGATCAACCGCGCGACGCATTTTATTTTCTGGAAATGAATGCTCGCATCCAGGTGGAACATCCGGTGACCGAGGCGGTGACGGGGCTTGATCTCGTTGCCGAACAGATTGCCATTGCCAGCGGCGCCGGACTATCGTTCGATCAATCGGCTGTGCGCATCCAAGGCTGCGCGATTGAGTGCCGCATCAATGCCGAGGATCCCGCCAAGGATTTCGCTCCCAGTCCGGGTGTGGCCCGTGAGGCGATCTGGCCGGGCGGCGAGGGTATTCGCGTGGACACGCATATCGCGTCGGGCTCGAGCGTCCCGCCATTTTACGACTCGCTGCTCGGCAAGATCATCGCCCATGGACCGGATCGCACTTCGGCGTTGCAGCGCCTTAGGTTGGCGATCAGCGCGGTTCGCATCGTCGGCGTGCATACCAATCTGTCCTTCCACGCAAGGATGCTGGCGGATCCTGAATTTCAGGCGGGCGGCGTCGATACCGGATACGTCGAGCGCCTTCTTGATCGTCTGCAGTTTGCCGAGGTGCGAAAAAGTGGCTGACGTCAAAATCGTCGAGACTTCTCTTCGCGATGGGAATCAATGTCTCTGGGCTGCACTGGGTATCGATACGGCCCGGACGTTGAGCATTGCATCGACCATGGACCGGGCCGGTTTCAAGGCAATCGATTTCACCACGTCCACCCACATGGGGGTGGCGGTTCGCTTCAAGAAGGAGGATCCGTGGGAGCGAATCCGCCTGATGGCAGCGGCGACGCCGAATACGCCCTTGCAATTCATGTCGACGGGCTTTCGCTTCATCTCCTGGGAAACCGCCGGTCCTGACTTCATGGCCTTGGCATTTCGGGTTCTGGCCCGAAATGGCCTACGCCGTTTTTGTCTCGCAGATCCGATGAACGATGCGGAGTCCAATATCGCCTGCGCCGGTATGGTGAAGCGCGGCGGCGGAGAATTCGTCATTGCCGCTCTCGTCTATACTTTGAGTCCGATTCACGACGATGCGCACTACGTCGAGCGGGCCCGTAAGCTGGCCGCTTGCCCTCACATCGATGCGATTTATATCAAGGATCCCGGCGGATTGCTGTCCACCAACCGTGCCCGTACTCTCATTCCCGCGATCAAGGCTGTGATCGGCAACAAGGCGCTCGAGCTGCACTCGCATTGCACGATCGGGCTGGCTGAACTCGTCTACATGGACGCGCCCGGCTACGGAGTCGATGCCCTGCAGTGTGCTTCCGGCGCCGCCGCCGACGGGATCTCCAACCCGCCTTCCGAGCGGGTGGTCAGCAACTTGCGCGCCCTGGGCCACAACCCCGTCGTCGACGCCGAAGCGCTGGCTGAAGTCGGCAGCTACTTTACCCGGCTCGCCGCTGCAGAAGGATTGCCGGTCGGTGTGCCGCAAGCCTTTGATGCGGCGTATCTCAAGCATCAATTGCCGGGCGGCATGGTAGGTACCATGCGCCGACATTTGAAGGAGAGCCGTCTTGCGCACCTCGAGCAAGCCGTGATCGAAGAGTTGGGACAGGTGCGCGAGGAATTGGGATGGCCGATTGTCATGACGCCGTTCGCGCAAATGGTATTGACGCAGGCGGTCATGAACGTGACCGGCCGCGAGCGCTACGGCGTCATTCCGGACGAGGTCATTCGCTATGCCATCGGCCGTTTCGGCAAGCCCAACGTTCCCATCGACCCCAGGGTGATGGAGCGCATCGAATCGCTGCCACGAACGCGCGAGCTACGCATGGAGGCTCCGATGGCACCGGTCGAGGAGCTGCGTCAACGCATCGGGGCGCAACTTTCGGACGAGGAGTTTCTGCTTCGCGCCACCATGCCCTCGGGTCAAGTGGACGCCATGCTGGCCGCGGCGCCGGCGAAACGTCTCTACGATCCGTCGACGAAACCCATCATGAGCCTCATCCGCGAGTTGACGGCACGACGCGATTTGGACCGGATCTCGGTGCGCAAGGCGGACTTCAGTCTGGAACTGCGGCGTTCGCGGGCAGGCTCCTAATGCCCTCAAGCCCGATGTTGCCCGCGAAGGGGTTTATGTTCGATCTGGATGGCACGCTGGTCTTAAGCGACCGCGCATTGAGCGGCTACGAGGTCCTGCCGGGCGCCATCGAAGTCCTCTCCACATTGCACAGGCGCGACATTCCCTTTGTCGTGCTCACCAACGGCAGCGCCTATAGGCCGGCCGATCAGGCGAAACGATTGCGCGGCGTCGGCTTGGAAGTGACGGATGAACAAATGCTGACCCCGAGCAGCGTCGCGGCCGATCTGATGCGCCGCAGGGGGGTGACCCGCGCCTTGATTCTCGGCAGCCGGGGCGTGGGCGAAGTGCTGGCGGAAAGCGGCATTGAAGTTACCTTCCCCGGCGAGGCGCCGTCACCCGACGTCCAGGCCGTGTATGTGGGTTGGCATCCTGAGTGCAACATGAAGGACATCGAAGCGGCTTGCCATGCTATCTGGGCCGGCGCAAAACTTTACGTGGCGTCGGATGTGCCTTTCTTCGCCACCAAGCACGGACGTACGATGGGGTACTCGTATGCCATTGTGGGCGCCATCCGTCGTTTGACGAAGGCCCGCATGTTGCTGACGGGCAAGCCTTCTCTCCATGCGCTGCGTTTCGTCGCGAAGAAACTCGAATTGCCCATCCGCGACATCGCCGTGGTGGGCGACGATCCTCTGGTTGAAATCATCATGGCCCGCCGCGGCGGCGCGACTGCGCTGGGCGTGACGACGGGAATGATGAAAAGAGAGGACTGGGCCAGGCAGCCTGAATTACAGCGGCCCCATCACGTGCTCGAAAGTATTCGCGAGATTCTGACCTGCGGCGTGGTGGCGGAGAGAATCTAATAGCGAGCACCACTAGTTCATCGAATAGTCGCGCTGCTCCTTGGCAAATGCGATGAAGTAGTCCAGCGCGTCGGGGTTCGCGACCGCAGAGCGATTGGCGGCTTTCTCGGGATCCTTGCCCATCAGGATCCGCCTTACCGGCACTTCCAGTTTCTTGCCCGTCAGCGTGTAGGGAATCGCCTCGACGGCGTACACCTTGTCGGGCACGTGCCGGGGTGAATTCTCGCTGCGCAGGCGGCTGCGGATGCGTTCCAGAAGGCGTTCATCCAGGGCGTGGCCCGCACGCACCTTGACGAACAGCGGCATGAAAAAACGGCCGCCCGGCAGATCGAGATTGACAATGAGTGAATCGGCGATTTCCTCGATCCGATCGAGAGTACGGTACACCTCGGCGGTTCCGATGCGGATGCCGTGCCGATTGAGCGTGGCATCGGATCTTCCCAGAACATAGGCGCCGCCCCGGGCGTTGAAGAGCACAAAGTCACCGTGGCGCCAGATACCCGGATACTGCTCAAAATAGGCTTCCAGATAACGCCGGTTGTCAGGGTCGTTCCAGAATTTCACCGGCATGGAGGGCATCGGTTTTGTGATGACGAATTCTCCGACTTCGTCGATGACCACTTTGCCGCCCTCATCGAAGGCATAGGCGGCGCAACCCAATGCGCGGGCCTGGATCTCGCCCGCGTATACCGGAAGAATCGCGACGCCGCCGACGAACCCCGTGCAGCAATCGGTGCCGCCGCTGCCCGAGGCAACCCACAGATCCAGTTTTACGTTCTCATAGAACCATTGCATGCACTGCGCCGTTACCGGCGATCCGGCCAGAGTAACCGACTCGAGCCGGCTTAAATCGAAGGATTGCTTGGGCGAAGTTCCCGCGCTTTGTTGCTGCGCCACGTAGGCCGGGCTGGTTCCGAACAGCGTGGCGCCGGAATCCTGGATGATCTTCCACAGGGCATCCGCATCCGGATAAACGGGATTGCCGTCGTAGAGTACCGGCACGACGTTCGAGAGCAGCGAGCCCGCCAGGAAATTCCACACCATCCAGCCCGTGGTTACATAAAAGAACATGCGCTGGCCGGGATGCAGCTCAAAATTGAAATGCAGATGCTTCAGGTGCTCGAGCACGATTCCACCATGGCCGTGCACGATGGCTTTCGGCAGGCCGGTGGTCCCGGATGAAAACAGAATCCACAATGGATGATCGAAGGGAACCTGTTCGAAGCGGAACTCGGCCGGCGAAACGGGAGGATGATCGAAGAGATCGTTCCAGATGATGACGTTTTCGGTCAGCGGGGTGCGGTCCGCAGCGTCCAGATAGGGAACCTGAATGATGTGCTGCAGGGAAGGGATTTGCGCGACCAGCTGACGAAGCTGCGGTTTGCGATCGTAGGATTTGCCGCCGTAACAATAACCATCGACGCAGATCATGACTTTGGGGGCGAGCGGTCCGAATCGGTCCAGCAATCCCGCAGGACCGTAATCCGGCCCGCAGCAGGACCATACCGCGCCGATGCTCGAGGTCGCGAGCAGGCCGATCACCGCCTCGGGAATATTGGGGAGCACGGCAACCACGCGATCTCCGGGCATGACGCCGAGTTTTCTCAATTGCGTCGCCAGCACGCGCACGCGAGCGCCGAGATCCGTCCAGCTCATCTGTGCGAGCGGTGATCGCTCGCTCACATAGCTCAGGGCGATGGCATCCGGGCGTTCATGTGAGAGGGCGCGCTCGGCATAATTCAATCGTGCGCCGGGAAACCACTGCGCGCCCGGCATTGCGCTTTGCGCAAGGACGGCGGTGTGTGGTGAGGAGGAGCGAACCTTGAAGTACTCCCAGATGCTCCCCCAGAATGCCGCGACATCATCGACCGACCACTGCCACAGCTCCGCGTAAGACTTGAATCGCAGACCCTTTTCACTTTCCAGCCAGCGCATGAATGCGGTGACGTGGGATTTCTCCACACGCGCAGCACTCGGGGTCCAAAGCAGATCGCCCTCATTCAACATAGTTCGCCCTCGTTCCCGTGGCCGGCCCTGATCAGGTAGCGTACCATTTGTCGAAACTTAGACCATGAGGGAGCGAATGAAGGATCCGCGGGAACACCTGGCGAGCAGCCCGATGAGCGCCGCACAGATCGTGGTCATTGCCATCACGGTCGCCTTGAATGCGTTGGATGGGTTCGACGTGCTCGCCATCAGTTTCGCTTCGCCGGGCATTGCACATGAATGGGGTATCGACCGCGCCGCTCTTGGCGTCGTGTTATCCATGGAATTGCTCGGCATGGGGCTGGGCTCCATCTTGCTGGGCGGTGTTGCCGATAAGTTCGGCCGGCGCCGGACCTTGCTTGGCTGCCTGATCGTCATGGCTGTGGGCATGGTCATGGCGACCCAGGCGACAAACCTCTACTTTTTGTCCGTATGGCGCGTGATTACCGGTCTCGGAATCGGCGGCATGCTGGCAACGAACAACGCCGTGGCGGCGGAATTCTCGAACTCGCGCCGCCGCGCTCTGTGTGTGTCCCTGATGGCCATCGGTTTTCCAATCGGTTCCGTGATCGGGGGGTCGGTCTCGGCCGTGCTGCTCAGGCAGGGCGATTGGCGGGCCGTGTTTTGGTTTGGCGCGGCGGCCACAGGTGCGCTCATTCCTGTGGTGTTTTTCTTGGTTCCGGAGTCCATCGAGTGGCTGTGTCAGCGGCAGCCTGCCAATGCCCTCGCCAGGCTCAATCGAAGCCTCGTGCGATTGGGTCGTGCGACCGTCGATGCCGTGCCGGCCGTCTCGCCCGAAATACGCCGGCGCACTGTGGCGGGAATTTTCAGTCCTCAATTCCTGCGCATCACTCTGCTCATGTCGTTCGCCTATTTTCTGCACGTCGTCAGTTTTTACTTCATCGTCAAGTGGGTGCCGAAAATCGTCGTGGATTTCGGCTTCAGCGCGTCCTCCGCGGCGGGTGTTCTGGTGTGGCTCAACGTCGGCGGGGCAACCGGCGGAGCCGTGTTGGGGTTGCTGTCGCTGCGCTACGGTCTGAAACCCCTGACCATGGGCGTGCTGGTGATGACCACGATCATGCTGGCGCTCTTCGGACACACGCAGCATGATTTGACGCATCTGGCGGTGGTCTGTGCGATCGCTGGATTTTTCACCAACGGCGGCATCGTGGGATTGTATGGAATTCTGGCGCAGGTGTTCCCCAGCGATTTGCGCGCGACCGGCACGGGGTTTGCCGTGGGAACCGGCCGGGCCGGATCATGGCTGGCGCCCATCATCGCGGGTTTCCTGTTTCACGCGGGCTACGGTCTGGATGTCGTCGCCACCGCCATGGGGATCGGGTCGCTGATGGCGGCCATTGCTCTTTGGTTCCTGCCCTTCAAACGCGCCGTGGTTGAAACCGACGCGGTTGAAACGGCATCCGCCTGAGCGCTTGAAGCCCAGCCCTCAGACAGGCTCCTGACTTTCTTTGGCGATCGCCGGGGCAAAACTGCCCGCATGCCTCTTGAGGTAGGCGGGCGCGGTCTCATTCAATGCCAACGCCAGGATCCCACCGGCAACGCACAGTCCCGTCATGATCCACAAGGGCGCCGCCAAACTGGTCAAGTCCGCGGCCCAGCCGGCGATCGCGGGGGCGACTCCTCCAACAACCTCTCCGGCCCCCATGATGATCGCCATGGCGGTTGTCATGTGTTTGGCGCTGACGGTTTCCGAGGGGATCGTTCCCATGAAGAGCGGGAATGCGCCGGTCAACGCCCACCCGAAGAAGAAGAACGCGGCCAAAAACCAGATTGAGCCATGATAGAAAAGCGCGCTCAACGGCAGAATGACGCCGAGAAAGCACGTAAACACGATCACCGGTCTGCGGCCAATCCGGTCCGAGATGCCGGATACGATAAAGCTGCCGAATGTCGCGGAGACCCCCAAAGTGCCCATCAGCCAGCCCATTTGCGCCGGCGTGAATCCTCGTTCCTTGGTCAGGAACAACGGCGCAAATGCCCAGCAGATCACGAGGTAGGACACCAGGATGATGGCGATACCGGCACACAACAGGATATTTCGGTGGGCACAGATTTCGCGCAGACGGCTGCCCAACGATTGCCGCGTTTCCGTTGCTGTCGCCGCCGGCGTTGCGGGTTCGTCGATGTAGCGCCAGAGCAGGAACGCCGAAATCAGTCCGGGAATGCTGGTCAGAAAGAATGCCCTGTGCCAGCCATAGGCGGTGGCGATTGCAACCAGCAGAATCGGCGCGGCGAAGGATCCGAACAGGTTGGAACCGAAATTCTGCATGACGCCCATGGCAAGACCGCGCCTTTCGGGCGATACGGCCAGCGCAGTGATGGATTGGGAAATGGGCGCCACGCCGCCCTCGGCGATGCCCATCAACAATCTGGATCCGATGAGCACCAGGAATGAGGTGGCCAGCCCGCTGCAAAATGAACACAACGAAAATGCGATGGTGGCTGCTATCAGGAACATCTTGCGCCGTCCGCCGCGATCGGCCGCCGCGCCGACCACCAAGGTGGAGCAGGCCCACGAGAGCGAGAGCGCAGCGGACGCCCAGCCCACCTGCGTATTGGTGAGCCCGAGGTCCGGTTTGACGAAGGGCATGACGAAATTTAGTGCGTTGCGGTCGAAAAAGAGGATGCCAAAATTGAGGCTCAATAAGCCGACCAGGCGAACCTGATAGAAACTGCTCTTCGCCGAGCTTTCCGGACTTGCCACGTTGTTATCCGCTCCCTCAAGGACTGTTGCGAAGATCCATCTTAGGCGCTTTCGCAACGCCCGCAGTGCGCCACCAGACCAACTTTTGTTCCTTCATTATGCAGTGGCCGCATTGGGGTCTCGGGTAAAATTGTGGCAATGAGCGTCAAAAGCCTGCAAGACCTGTTGAATACTGTGGGGCGTCCGACCGATCTTCTGCGCAACCAGCAGACCGGTCCAAACGCCTATCCTGGGGTACCGGCCGAGTACACGAATTGGCGCGACGAGCAGCGCGCGTGGCAGGAAACCTGCGTTCTATTCAACCAGTCCTACCACATGGCGGACCTGTTGGTGGAAGGACCCGACGCGATCAAATTGCTCTCCTACCTGGGGGTCAACAGCTTCCAGAATTTCGCCGTCGATAAGGCGAAGCAATTTGTGCCCTGCAGCCATGATGGATATGTCATTGGCGACGTCATCCTGTTCTACCTGGCCAAGGATCAGTTCAATTTGGTCGGCCGCGCACCGGTGCTGAACTGGGTGCAATACCACGCGGCAACCGGTGGGCACAACGTCAGAATCGAATTGGATGAGAGAACGGTGCGTCGAGCGGATCCGAGCCGCCGCAAATCATATCGCTTCCAGCTGCAAGGCCCGAATGCCATGCGCCTGGTACAGAGCGTGACCGGAAAGCCGCCTCCTGATCTGAAATTCTTCAACATGACGACCATAACCATTGCGGGCAAGGCCGTCCGCACGCTCAGGCACGGGATGGCGGGGCAGCCGGGCGTCGAGCTTTTCGGGCCTTGGGATGATGGCGAAGTGGTGCGGCAGGCCATCATCAAAGCGGGACAGGAATTTGGACTCAGGCTGGTGGGCGGCCGCGCCTATTCCTCCAACACCATCGAATCCGGATGGATCCCGTCGCCATTGCCGGCGGTGTACACCGGCGAGAAAATGAAGCCGTACCGCGAATGGTTGCCCGCAACCGGCTACGAGGCTACCGCGTCGTTGGGCGGCAGTTTTTCCTCCGATAATATTGAAGACTACTATTTGACGCCCTGGGATTTGGGCTACGGTTCCTTCGTGAAATTCGACCACGACTTCATTGGTCGTACCGCACTCGAAAAGATGTCCACGGCTGAGCATCGCAAAAAGGTCACGTTGGCCCTGGACAATGAAGACGTCACCCGGGTCTTGAGCTCGATGTTTCAAAAGGGCGCGCGGGCGAAGTACATTGACTTCCCATCCGCGGTCTATGCGATGCATCCCTACGATAAGGTGGTCATCGACGGTCAAGCGGCCGGTATTTCGACGTGGATAGGCTATAGCTCGAACGAAGGCCGGATGCTCACCCTGGCGGTCATGGACGCGCAGCACAGCAAACCTGGAACCCGGGTGAACCTGGTGTGGGGCGAGGAGAACGGCGGATCGTCAAAGCCAACCGTCGAGCGCCACGTTCAAACCGAGATCCGGGCGACGGTCAGTCCTGTGCCTTATTCGGAGGTCGCGCGGGACGCCTACGCGGATGGTTGGCGGACTCGTCAAGCAGTCTGATCGCGCAGGCGCCGCAATCGCCGACAAGTTTTCGCTAATGCAGCAAGTCGCGTAATTCGCGGCACACCCGCAGAACATCGTCCTCGCTCATGGCGGGGAACAACGGCAGGGTGACGGTCTCGCGGCCCACTCTCGCCGCCACCGGCGTGTCTTCGGCCCGGTACCCCTGGCTGCGATAGTAGTTAAGTCCCGGAATGCAGGGGTAGTGCACCCCAATGCCGATGCCGCGGTCGGCCATCCGGGCCTGAAATTCCGGACGTGTCATGCCGTGCGCCGGGAAATCGATGAGCACTTGAAACATATGCCAGCTATGGCCCGAGTCGCCGCGGGCCGGCAAAACCACGGCTTTGAATCCGTCGAGTTCCGCGAAATATCGGGCCGCCAGCGCGAGTCGCCGTGCGTTGAATCCCTCGAGGCGGCGCAACTGGTCGATGCCGATTTGCGCGGCCACGTCGGTCAGATTGCTCTTTGCGCCTGGAAACAGCACATCGATTTCGCCCGCCGCAGTGCGCTTGATGCCATGAAAGCGATAGGACTCCAATTTCTCGGCTTCATTTTTGTCAGCCGTCGAGATGGCGCCTCCTTCCGTCGTGGTCATGTTCTTATTTGGATGAAAACTGAAAACCACCAGATCGCCGAAGCTGCCGATCAACCGGCCGCGGTGGCGCGAGCCGATGGCATGCGCAGCATCCTCAACGACACGCAAGTTGTGCCGACGCGCGATGGTGTACAGCGCGTCCTGATCCACGGGCAACCCTGCGAAATGCACCGGCATGATGGCGCGCGTGCGCGCCGTGATCGCGGCGGCCGCGAGATCCATGTTGAGATTGCGGGTGTGCAGGTCAATATCCACGAACACGGGCTTGGCGCGCACCCGCGCAACGACATTGGCGCTGGCGGCAAAGCTCATCGCGGGCACGATGACTTCATGGCCTTCGCCGACCCCGGCGACCTCGAGCGCCATTTCGAGGCCCGCCGTCGCCGAGGTCATGACCCGCAGGTGGCGGTCCTGGCCCAGGTAAGCCTGCAGCGCCGCCTCGAAGGCCAGCACCTTCGGGCCGCTGGCCAGTTGGCCCGAACGAAGCACCTCGGCCACGGCAAGAATACTGTCCGCATCAATCGACGGCCGCGCAAAGGGCAGAAAGGGTTTCGTCATCGCGAGGGCGGAGTTACCGGTATTGACGCCGCATGGGGCAGATGCATCGACATCAGCACCAGCTTGCCGTCGACCTGCGTGACCGAGTGCGCGGTGTTTTCACTGATCTCAGCCGCCGAAATGAAAGTGCGCGGTTCGGCGCTGGCAGCACCCGCTGCAGCCGGCGTCGGCACGGGCGGTGTCGGGGGCGCGGGCGGCTGTTGCGCGCCGGCTGTCAATGACAGCAGACCGATTGCCAAGAGAATCATTCCTTTCACAGAATCGCTCCTTGATCAACCGGGGATGCGCACCGGCAGTTTGCTGAAGCCGCGCACGAACGCGGAACGGACGCGCGTGGGTTCGCCCATGACTTCGATCTTCTCGAAGCGGCGCAAAATTTCCTCCCACAGGATTTTCAACTGCAGCTCCGCGAGCCGGTTGCCGACGCAACGGTGAATTCCAAAACCGAAGGACAAATGCTGGCGCGGCCTTTCGCGATCGATGATGAACTGATCCGCATCGCGAATAGCGGACTCGTCCCGGTTACCTGACAGATACCACATCGCGAGTTTGTCGCCTTTGCGGATTTGCTTTCCGCCCAACTCCGCATCCGAGGTGGCGGTGCGCCGCATATACGCCAGCGGCGTTTGCCAGCGGATGATCTCGGAAACCATGCTATCGATCAGCGCTGGGTTGGCGCGCAGCTTGGCCATCTCCCGCGGGTGATTGTGTAGCGCCAGCAAGCCCCCCGTCATGGAATTGCGCGTGGTGTCGTTGCCGCCGACAATGAGCAGAATGAGGTTACCCATGTATTCCAGGGGGCCCATGTTCCGGGTACCCGGCCCATGAGCCAGCATCGATATCAAATCGGTGCGTGGCGCTTCGTTGACCCGTTCGTTCCAAAGCCGCGTGAAGTACTCCAGCATCTTGCGAAGTTCCGCCATGCGCACCTCAGGCTCGGGCGCATCGGGATTGGTGAGCTTGTTCGCGGTGGAGAGATCCGACCAATAGGTGAGTAGCCGGCGGTCCTCCAGCGGAAAGTCGAACAGCGTCGCCAGCATGTAGGTGGTCAGCTCGATGGACACTTTGTCCACCCAGTTGAAGGTTTCGTTGCGGGGCAGGGTGTCGAGAACCTTGACGGTGCGTTCGCGAATCAAGTCGCGCCAGTTGTTGAGGTTGGCCGGTGCAACGATAGGGCTCACGGCTCTCCGCTGATCGTCATGCTTGGGTGGATCCATGGCAATGAACATCGGCAGCTTCTGTTCATCGCCCGGCGGAAAATCCATCAACGTGATCCCGTTCTCGGACGAATAGACCCCGTGTTTGGTTTCAACCTGCATGATGTCTTGATAACGGGTGACCGACCAGTAGGTGTCGAAACCCGGAATCGGGCTGTGCGACAGGTGCACCGGATCCTCGCGGCGCAGGCGCTCAAAGACATAGCCCACTGTGTCATCCACAAAGAGTTGGGGATCAGCCGGGTTGATTTGATCGAGCGGCAGTGCCGCAATTTGCGCGCGCGCAGCGGCGCGCGGATCAGAAGACTGGAGAGGATATGTGGCGTTCATTGCGTGCCTCTATCAATGCTGGGATTCGGGTGTTGCGACCACCAAACCGTCTAAACTCTGATCAATAGTAATCTGACATGCGAGGCGCGAATTATCGCGCAACTCGGCCACCAGGTTGAGCATTTCTGCCTCGCCGGGAGTGCGCGATCCTGTCCGGTCAACCCACTTTGGATCGACATAAACATGGCAGGTGGCGCAGGCGCAATTGCCGCCGCAATCGCCATCGATGCCGTCCACCCGATTGTCGGTGGCCGCGCGCATCAAGGTTGTGCCAACCGGCACTTCGACCGTGCGCTGGCTGCCGTTGAATGCAATGAAGGTGACTTTGGGCATGGCGACTAGCGCAAGCGCGCCTCGAAGCGCAGCCGTGTGTAGTCCACCGTCCAGCGGCCATTGGCATCGCACAGGCGCGGCATGATGCGACCGCGAACGCATTCGAGATACCCGGCGCGCTCCTTCTCCGGTAGCACCGCGGTAAAGCAGCCGGAAAATGTCACGAGCCATCCCATCACGTCGCCCGGCAAGGGCGTTGGAGGACTGTCTTCACGCAGTTGTGCCCGCCGAACTCCGCGACGAAGCGACCCTCCGGGCGCAGTGCCTTTGCCACGCGCGCAATGACCCGGTCGGCGTCCTTCATCCAATGCAGCGCCGCGTTGCTGAACACGGCATCGAAGCGCGCACCAAAGTCCATGTCATAAGCGCTTTGCTCCAGCACCGTCAGCCCGCGTTTCCGAGCGGACGCGACAAAGTCCGGGCTGGAATCGAGGCCCACCACGGCGCAGCCCATATCGGAAATCTTCTGGGTCAACACGCCGTCGCCGCAACCCAAGTCCAGGATATGTTCACCGGCCTTCGGAGCAAGCAGGTGAAGGACCGGTGCGCCAAGATCCGTGACGAAGCGCGCATTCTCTTGATAAAGATCGGTGTTCCAGGTCTGTGTCGACATAATGCGTTGATTCAATTGCAGTGCGTCACTGTATTTGATGCGCCATCCCCATAGCCTCCGCAGATCCGCAATGGGATTCGAATATTAGCGGGTTGCGCGGCGGGCAGACGGATTGGGATGGATTTTTTTGAATAAAACGAGCATTCGGCTGCGACGCCTGCCACTGGGGCGCAGTCAACTCCTGCCGATTCTATTGCTGCCGCTTGCGGCGTGCGGCGGCGGCGGCTCATCGACGACCACCCGCGTGCCGACTGCGTCTCTCGCTGCCATGCCGGTCTCGATCGCCAGCGGCAGTGCCTCGACGTTGACCTGGGGTTCGAGGGACGCGACTTCATGCACCGCCGCCGGCGGTTGGAGCGGCGCCCAAGCAGCGAACGGAAGCATGAGCACTGGAGCGCTGACGGTGCCGACGTTGTATTCGCTGAGTTGCACGGGTCCAGGTGGAAGCAGTACGCCGGCGACCGCCATGGTCAATATCATTCCGTTGATTACTTTGACCGCCTACCCGACGGTGGTCTCGAGCGGCGGCGCCTCGACATTGACCTGGAGTTCGACTAACGCAAGCAGCTGCACCGCCTCGTCAGGCTGGAGCGGTACGAAGACCACCAGCGGCATGCAGAGCACCGGCGCACTCAGCGCGACCACAGCCTACTCGCTAACCTGTACTGGAAGCGGCGGCGCCAGCAACGTCGGTACAGCTACCGTAACCATCGCCAACGGTTCGGTGACTGTGTCACCGAAAGTCGCCGCGATAACGCTATCGCAGACGCAACAATTTACGGCGACTGTTCCGGGAGGCGGTGCGGCCACGTGGTCGATCGATGGGGTTGCCGGGGGCAACAACTCGGTGGGCATCATCAGCAGCAGCGGCCTTTACACGCCCGGAACGGCCGCGGGCGTGCATACCGCCGTTGCCACCAGCGTGGCCAATTCTTCCGAGTCCGGTAGCGCGATGGTCGCCGTCACTGATCTTTCGGGGGTGTACACCTACCACAACGACCTCGCGAGGGACGGCGCCAATACCCATGAATTTGCTCTGACGACCGCCAATGTCAACACCGCACAATTCGGCAAACTCTTTTCCTGCAGCACCGACGGCGCTGTTTACGCGCAACCGCTATGGGTCGCGGGCGTGATGATCGGCGGCGCGAGGCACAACGTGGTTCTGGTCGCCACCGCTCACGATAGCCTGTTCGCTTTCGATGCCGACGCCAGCCCGTGCATGACGCTGTGGACAGTCCGTCTCATCGATACCAATCATGGCGGACTCGCCGGCGAAACCACGGTGCCATCGGGTACCAGCGGCAGTTTAGTCGGTGTGGGCTATGGCGATATCACGCCGGAAGTGGGCGTCATCGGCACGCCGGTCATTGATCCAGTCACCAATACGCTGTATGTCGTGTCCAAGTCAGTCAACTCGGGCAAAAATACTTTCTATCAGCGCCTGCACGCCATCGATCTCACCACTGGCAACGAGAAACCCGGCTCCCCGGTGACGATCGCGGGCACCTATCCTGGGACCGGAGACGGCGGCAGCGTGGTGACCTTCAATCCGCGGCAGCAGAACCAACGGCCCGGTCTGGTACTGGCGAATGGCGTGGTGTACATCGCCTGGAGCGCCCACGAGGACAGCTATCCCTGGTACGGCTGGGTGATGGGCTATTCTTATAATGGTACATCCTTCACCCAGACCAATGTCTTCAATACGACGCCCAATAGCTTGGAGGGCGGCATCTGGATGGCCGGCAGCGCGCCGGCCGTCGATTCCAATAACTACCTCTATGCCCTGACCGGCAACGGCACTTTTGACGCGACCTCGAGCGCGCCGAACAATGTCGACTACGGCGATTCGCTGCTGAAACTGACGCCGTCCTTGAGCGTTCAAAGCTACTTCACCCCATCGGATCAACTGTCGGACAATCAGGGCGATCAAGATTTTGGATCCGGAGGTGCCGCGGTTCTCGCGGATTTGCCCGCCGGCAGTCCCGTGACGCACCTGGTGATGGGCGGCGGCAAAGATGGCAGCTTGTATGTTCTCAATAGGGACATGTTGGGCGGATTGGGCGACGGAGCTGCAGTACAGAAGCTCGCGATCGGCCACGGCCTGTTTTCAACCGGAGCCTTCTGGAACAACAATTTCTATGTGGCCGGCGCCGGCGGACCGATCAGTGCCTACGCACTCAACACCACGCAGGCCCGATTCAGTCTCAGCTCCGTTTCGTCCGCGGCCTACGGTTGGCCGGGGGGTACACCGTCGGTGTCGGCGGCCGGCGCGCAAGCGGGTCTCGTTTGGATTATGAACACAAACTCATACTGCACGAATCAGTCGTCGAGTTGCGGCCCCGCCGTGTTGCATGCGTACGATGCGTACAATCTGGCGAGCGAGTTGTGGAACAGTTCCCTGGTCTCCAGCGACGCTGCCGGCAACGCCGTTAAATTCACGGTGCCGACCATCGCCAATGGCAAGGTCTACGTGGGTACGCGCGGCAACAACACGGGCGGCGTCTATCTTTCCACCACAGTGTCGGGCGAATTGGACGTGTACGGCCTGCTGCCAAACTGAAAATCTCGCGATCGCGACGTTGGGCGATCCGGGTATAATTCGCGCACTGGGCTTGCCTTTGAGCCTGTTGCGAAGGGGGCAGCGTGAAACAATCCGTCGTCATTCTCACCGCCTTCAGCCTCGCATGTTCATTCCGGACCGGCGCGCAGGAGGCGCATTCGCATCCGCCGCCGGAAAAATTGGGTACGGTCAATTTTGCGACGTCCTGCGCACCCAGTGTCGCGCAGCAATTTAATCGGTCGGTGGCGCTGCTGCATTCGTTCGCGTACAGCGCCTCGGAGGAAGCATTCAGGGGCGTCGCCTCATCTGATCCTCACTGTGCCATGGCTCACTGGGGCGTAGCCATGTCGCTTTATCACGAGCTGTGGAGTCCTCCGAGTGCGGCTGAACTGCGCGTCGGTGAGACGGAAGTCGAACAAGCCAGTCGTCTTGATGCATCACCGCGCGAGAAGCTGTATATCGCGGCGGTAGCCGCCTATTATCGGAATTCAGAGCACGTGGCGCCGCAGGCCCGGGCCAAAGCCTACGAGACGGCGATGGCGGAGGTTGCTCGCAGCAATCCGGGCGACACCGAAGCACAAGTGTTCTATGCGCTGTCGCTGATTGCCACGGCGCCTCCCGAGGATGGTGCGCACGCCAACCAGAAACGCGCGGTGGCGATTTTGGAGCCCATCTATCGCAGTCAGCCCGATCATTCCGGCGTTTCGCATTACCTGATTCACGCCAATGACAGCACGGAGTTGGCGGCGCACGGCTTGGCAGCCGCCCGCGATTATTCGAAGATCGCACCGTCCGCTCCGCATGCTTTGCACATGCCTTCGCATATTTTTACGCGGCTGGGCTTGTGGGACGATTCCATTGCATCAAACAAGGCGGCCAGAGCCGCCGCACATGCCCAGGGCGACGTCGGGGAAGAATTGCATGCGATGGATTATCTGACCTACGCCTACCTGCAACGAGGACGGGATTCGGACGCGGTGCAGGTTGTCGCGTCGCTGCGCGCCATGAATATGACCTTGGGGGACGATTTCAAAGTCGGCTACGCGGCCACTGCCATGCCGGTGCGGCTCGCGGTGGAGCGCCAGATATGGGCCGATGCCGCCGCACTCAATGCCCTTCCGGGATCGCCCCCGCAGGTGAGCGCGCTCGTCTACTGGGCTCGTGCGGTTGCCGATTCCCGCCTGGGACGCCCGCACGATGCGGATGGCGACATCGCGAAAATCGAGGAATGCCGGCAAAAATTACAGGCCGCCGGAAACTCATATTGGGCCGTACAAGTTGATGTGCTCGACAAGGAAGCCAGGGCTTGGCAGTTGGCAGCGAGCACGCATCCCGAGGAATCGGTTTTGTTGCTCACCCAGGCGGCTGACGAGGAGGATGCGGTCGATAAATCGCCGGCAACGCCGGGCCCTATCGTTCCGGCGCGCGAGCAACTGGGTGATTTACTGCTGCAGCTGCATCGCCCCAAACAAGCACTGAGCGCCTACCAGGCTGCGTTGGTGGCATCTCCCGGTCGGCGCGGAAGCCTGACGGGCGCCGTCAAAGCAGCGGAGCTTGCCGGCGACACCAAAATAGCGGCGCAGATGCGGGCTCAATTGGGGGGCTAGGCCCAAGCGGGCCAGGTCTTAGTTGGCGGCGATCGCGGCTGCCGCGCCGGCCATCAGCGTCGCGCTGGTGCGATTGGCAATCTTCACGGCCCTGGCGCTCCTCAAAAAGCGCCGGGCACGCACCGCCAGCAGCGCCCAGCAAAAATCCACGGCTATGAGCACGACGAACATGGTGGCTGTCAATTCGAGCCAGGCCGCCGTGCCCACGCGCTCAAGATTGACGATGGTGGGCAGCAGCGCCAGGTAAAACACCATGATCTTGGGATTGCCGAGCGTGACGGTCAGCCCGGCCGCGAACATTCGCCACGGCGATTGTCCTTGAGGCAGCTCACCGTCCGGTACCTGCGTCGGCGCGAACCACATCTTCCCGGCGAGAAACAGCAAGTAACCCACACCCAGGAATTTCAGTGCGATGAACACCCAACCCAACGAACGCGCCACCACGGCAAGGCCGGCCACGGCGCATCCGAGCCATAGCGCCTCCCCGATCCACATCGCAGCGAGAAACGGCAGGACTTCGCGAAAGCCGTTGGTCAGCACGCGCGCGACCAGCGCTGCAATGCTGGGGCCGGGAGATCCGGCCGCGACCATCAGCGCAAGTGTGAACACCAAGAGATTCGACAGCGTCATTCCAAGAGCATCCTACGGCACGACCGGCAGGTCAATGTAGCTCGCGGCGTCTGGTTTGTGAAACACCCTCTGAGTGGCCTTGACATAGTCGCTTGGGGATGCGAAAAAAATATTCGGCACAAAGGTTTGAGGATTCCGGTCATACAAAGGAAACCAGCTGGATTGCACCTGCACCATGATTCGGTGGCCGGGCAGAAACACATGATCCGCGTGCGGCAGCTTGAGTGCGTAGCTCATGATCTTGCCTGAGGGGATGGCGGAGGGATTCGCCGGGTCTTCGCGATAGCGGCCGCGCAGGATGTCCATGGCGATGGGCAGTTGGTAACTTCCCATCTCCGCATTGCCCGGAACCTCATCCGGGTAGACATCGATCAGTTTAACGACCCAGTCGCTGTCGGTTCCCGTGGTGGAGGCATAGAGGTGAGCCACGGGCTGACCTGCAATGCGCAAGGGCGCCTTCAGCACGTCCGAAGTGTAGGTCAGCACGTCGGTGCGGTCCGCGGCGAAGCGTTGATCATCGACCAGCCAACGCCTCCAAGTGGAGTCCGAGGTGTACGTGGGTCGAATCGGCCGCGGCCGGTACGTCACCGGCTTCGCGGGGTCGGAGATGTATTCGTCAAAGGCAGAAGGCGGCTTGTTCTGCTTGTCGAAGGACAGCTTGGCGCCGGCGGCCAGGTACAGCGCCTGCGACTTGAACGGGCACCCAGAAGCACAGGACTGCGGCCACTGATCGTAGCGGCGCCACACGTTGGTGCCAGTCTCGAAAGCGGTCACCACGGCAATGTCGGCCTTGGGTGCTTGATCTTTGAGATGCGAATCGAAAAACGGCAAGAGAACGTTGCGCCGGAACCAGCGGCCGGTATCGCCATCGAACTTGATCGCGCCCAGGCTCGATCCCTCGCCGTTGCCCCCGCCGTGGCGCCACGGGCCGATGACGAGATGAGAATTCTCGCGGCCCCCGGGTGACAGGTTCCGGGTGGCCGCGAAAACCGCGGGCGCCCCATAAATGTCTTCTTGGTCCCATTGGCTGTGAACGATCAGCGTCGGCACGGTCAAGGGCCGAGCGCCGAGGATTTTGTCCACCGCTTGGGCGCTCCAGTAGTGATCATAGTCCGGGTGCGCAATGAGACGTTGCCAGAAGGGGAGTTGATCCATACCCACTGACTTGCCCAGGTTGCCGGCGGAGCCGGCCAACAGCCAGGTCTCGTACGCGTCGTAGCGCGGCGTAATCCAATTATCGTCCGATTTTTTGGAAGCCGTCTGGGCGTAGATGTAGTCCGCGTACGTTTGGCGTAAAGCGCCGTTATGAAACCAGTCATCGCCCATCCAGGGGTCGACCATGGGATTGAAGGGCGCAGCCGCCTTTAGCGCCGGGTGCGGATTGACCAAACTCATCAGAACAGTAAAGCCGTCGTAGCTCGTGCCCATGGTGCCGACTTTGCCATTGGTTTCCGGGACGTTTTTGACGAGCCAGTCGATCGTGTCCCAGGCGTCGGTCGAATGATCCACCGGCGAGGGATTCAAGTCGCCCGTCAGAGGCCGGGTCATGACGTAAGCACCCTCGGACTTATACTTTCCGCGAACATCCTGGCAAACGATGATGTAACCGGCTTCGGAGAGTTCTCCGAAACTATTGGGCAGCACCAAGGCGCGGTGCGGGCTGTCATTGCTGCTGACGAATTTGTCGGCGCTGTAGGGTGTGCGGTCGAGGATCATGGGCGCATGCGTGACTCCCTTGGGAATGATGATGACGGTGTACAGTTTCACACCGTCGCGCATGGGGATCATGACGTCGCGCTTGATGTAATCATCCGCATCCGTGACCACTTTGAAATCGCCGGGAATGTCGCCGCCGGCAGTCGCGGCCGGCGTGGGCGTCGGCGCCGGCGGATTATCGGCATGAGCCCATGACACGCTTGTGGGCAACAAGGCCATGATCCCGATTGCCGCGAATATTCCGTTCTGATCGATGCGCATGATCATCCCCTACTTAGTTTTTCGACTTAAGCATTCGCGGCCGGCCTTGGCAAGCTCTGAGCCCTATCCCTGCAGCATTTTGACGACCTCATCGCGGGCGCTCGTGGAGTGCAAGGGCAGGGCGAGCACATCGCCGGGCCGTACCCATTCAAGCGCCAGGCGTGCCGCCGCAATCTCCGTGTCGGTCGTCGGCAATGCGGATGCCGAAAAGCCAATGCGCAACAGCTCGGCGCGGATGATCTTCGGCACCTCTCCCGGAGCGCGGCCCCGCAAATGTGCCTCGTTCTCTTTAACGACAATCAGGTCCGGCCGAAAATCGCCCGCGACTCGGGCCAATTCCTCGATATCCGAATCCTTTCGGTTGCCGGCTGTGCCGAGCAGAATCCCGAGTCGGCCCGGGGCGGTGCGCAGTTGCTTCGCCACCGACAGCAGTCCACGCAGGCCTTCCGGATTGTGGGCATAGTCGATGAGCACGCTCGCACCGTTGAAATCGAAACGCATCAGGCGGCCCGGATTGTCGTTCAAGTGCTTTCCAAAACGCGCATACACGCCGGCGATGGTGGCTGCCGGTATTCCCAGCGCGGCCGCCGCCAGCGCGGCGCCGGCAAGATTCGCGACGTTGTAGCTCGCCATACCGCCCATCGACAGGGGCATTCCCGCGATGACTCCCAGGTCGTGGTCCACGCCCGAGAAATGAAGGGACAGTGCCCCCCGGCGAACGCCGCAGGTGGGTGCGCCATGCCGACGATACTCCTGCATGGGTGCTTGATCCGCGTCCAGAGCGAACCAACCGATCGCCGGGCCGGACTCGAATCGCCGCGCAAGCTCGCCGGCTTTCAACCGCAGCATCGAATCATCGGCATTCAATACGAGAAGCCCTCGTTCGGCGACTGCGGCTGCGACGCTTAATTTGACGTCCGCCAGACCCGCCAGATCGTCGATCCCGTACTCTCCGAAATGATCCGAGCTGATGTTGGTCACAATGGCCGCATCGGCGCGCGGCACGGCGATGCCTCGACGCAATATCCCGCCGCGCGCGGTTTCCAAAATCGCCGCCTGCGCGCGCGGGTCGCGCATGACCATTCGTGCACCGGCGGGCCCGGAGTAATCTCCCGTCGCGATCGCGGCGTCGTCAATGAATACGCCGTCGGTACAGTTGTATCCGACGCGCCAGCCTTGAGCCCGGGCGCAGGCAGCCAGCAGACGCACCGTCGTGGTTTTGCCATTGGATCCGGTGACCAACGCGGTGGGAATGTCCGATATTTCGTCCCAGGACACATCCGCCGCTTTCGGTAACGCCGACAGTAAGAAACTGCGGCCGCCGGCGCCCGCGCCTAAAGTCAGCTGCGACTCATCGAGCACATAGCCCACACCGCGCGTGGCGGCGGCCCCCAGGAGGACGCGCATGGCGGGCAGCGCCTCGGCGGCGGCAAGCCGCTGAAAGCGCGCCAACGCTGCGTTTTCCGCGATGACGGGCGCAACCGCCGCTTCCGAAACCGAACCGCCCTCCGAGTTGGCCGCGGCGGCGGAGACGAGTGCTTGTTCAAGTGTGCTCCAGCGCAGCGGGTCGCGTTCCATGAGCGCCGCGCACAGCGCCCACTCGTTGATTTCGGTCGCCAGCAGAAGCTGATCGTTGGGCGCCGCGATCGCAAGCAGAACGCCGCCCAAGTGCGGGCGCACTGCCGTTGGATGTTCAGCCCAACCCAGACGCGCGCGGGCGCGCTCGATGCGTTCGCGCCAGGCGGCTATCAGTGCGGCATCCACGGGCACGCCGACCAGGTCGAGTACCGCGCCCGACGATGCGAAGAAAAGATTGCCCCCGGTCAGGCGCCTGGAATCAACAAACGGCAGGCCGGACGAAGTGTTCAGTCTTCGCTCTCCGGTGCCAACCGGACACCCCTCTCATCGCGGATCAGGCCGTCAAGATTGAATTCGGAATACGCGACGACGGCCGAGGTTTCCTCTTTCTGCACGCTCCTGGCTTCCGCTGCAGGCGCCCGCACGGTGGGAGCGGGGGACGACAGAGGGGCAGCCACAGGTTTGAACTTGGTAACCTGCTTCCAGGAACGCACCAGGGCATCGGCGAAGATCAGCAGCAAATCCCCGGATTCTCCCATTCGCAGGGCGGCATCGATGGCCTCCTGCTCGTCCGGAATGACGGAAATGTCCTTCTCGGGTACCCCCGCCGATCGCAGCGCCTGCGCCTGAAGGCGCGGCACTTCGTCCGGCCCACGATTGCGCAGGTTGTCATCGCGCCGGCAAATGTAATGATCGAAGCGGCCCGCAGCCGCTTTGGCGATCGCCACCAGATCCTCGTCGCGCCGATCGCCCGGTCCGGCCAGCACCACAATGCGCCGGCCGGCCACGTCCAGCCGCATGGCCAAATCAGCCATCACGCCGACTGCATGAGCATTGTGCCCGTAGTCGAACAGCACCTTGAACGGATGTTCATTGAATACATTCATCCGCCCCGGGGCTTGAAAAAATGTCGAGTCGAAAGTCCGCAATCCCTGGCGAATGGCATCCAGCTTGATGCCGAGTGAGAATGCCATGGCGGCGGCAAACATCGCGTTTTGCACATTGTGCGTCGCCCGACCCTCGAGCGTGGCGGGAATCAAATGCGTCCAGAGCAGCGGAATGTGCCCGCCGCGATCATACAAGGTGATCATTTGGCCATTCACGCCGGCTTCGAGTGCGCAGGCGCGGCCGCCGGCGCGTATGTGCTCGCGCACCAGCGCATGATGCGGATTCATCGTGACGTAACAGATGTTCTTCGCTTCCGTGTGCCCCGCCATTTTCAGAACCAAGGCGTCATCCGCATTCAGCACCGCACAATCGGTGGCCACCTCGACGACAATGCGCTTCAGTTCGCTGAGTTGCTCGAGCGTGTCGATACCCTTGAGTCCCAGGTGATCGGCCTGAACATTCAGAACGGCGCCGACGTTGATCTCGTTGACGCCCATGCCGGCGCGCAGCAATCCGCCGCGCGCGGTTTCAAGCACGGCGATGTCGATCTGCGGGTCCGCCAGCACCATGCGAGCGGAAACGGGACCGGTCATGTCGCCCGGTACCGTGCGTTGCCCGTCGATATACACGCCATCCGTGGTCGTCAAACCCGGTGTATAGCCGGCCATCTTGGTGACGTGCGCGAGCATTCGAGCTGTCGTGGTCTTGCCGTTGGTGCCCGTGACCGCGGCGATCGGCACACGAAACGAGGCGCCTGCCGGAAACAGCATGTCGATCACGGGACCGGCCACATCGCGCGGCGTTCCCTCGCTCGGCGCCACATGCATGCGAAATCCCGGCGCCGCGTTGACTTCGCAGATGCCGCCGCCGATGCTGCGATAGCTCTCGGTAATATCCTTCGACAGGAAATCCACGCCGCCCACATCCAGACCGATCGCTCTCACCGCGCGCTCCGCCATCTCGCGGTTATCAGGATGAATGATGTCGGTCACGTCGGTGGCTGTGCCGCCGGTGGACAAGTTGGCGGTGGAACGCAGCAGCACGACGTGCGCCTTGTCAGGCACGGACTCAGCGGTCAGGTTTGCCCGCTCCAACATCTTGTGCGCCTGCGCATCCAGTTCCAGCCGGGTCAAAACTTTCTCGTGGCCCACACCCCGGCGCGGATCCTTGTTCACAAGATCGATCAGCTGCAAAATGCTGTGTACGCCATCGCCGATGACGTGCCCCGGTGTGCGCCGGGTTGCAGCCACCAGCTCGCCGTTGACAACCAACAGGCGATGATCGTCGCCTTCCAGAAATGTCTCGACGATCACCGAGCGCGAATGCTCGCGTGCCATCAAGTAACCCTGCGCCACCTCTTCATCGCTGGTCAGGCGAATGGAGATGCCGCGGCCGTGATTGCCGTTGTAAGGTTTGGTGACGACGGGAAATCCGATGCGTTTTGCGGCGCGCACCGCCTGGCCCTCGCTTTGCACCAACTCCTGTTTCGGCACGGGCAGGCCCAGAGTCGCCAGGATTTTATTGGTCTCTTCCTTGTCGCTCGCCAACTCCACCGCGATGTGCGGTGTGTGGCTGGTCACGGTGGCCTGAATGCGCTGCTGAAACTTGCCGTGGCCCAGCTGGACCAATGATTGATCGTTGAGCCTAAGCCATGGAATTCCACGACTCTCGGCTGCCTTTACCAGCGAGGATGTCGATGGCCCCAGCGCGCGGCGCTGGGCGAAGCGGATGAAGTCATCCCGTGCCTCCTGCCAATTCCAGCCTTCGGGGACGGAACCTACGGGGCGGATGGAGGCGGGCAGGAGCGAGCACAAAAGACGAATGCCCAGATCGCCGGCGGCGATGCCCTCGTCGCGCTGCGCATACTCGTAGACGACCGTGTAGACGCCGGGCGCGCCGGCGCTGCGTGTTTTACCAAAGGTAACCGCTTCGCCGGCCATGTTCTGCAACTCGATCGCCACATGCTCGAGCACGTGCCCCAGCCAGGTGCCCTCATCTTCACGCATGCGCCGAAAGAATCCGCCGCGCTCACGGTACGAGCAGCCATGTTCCGCGAGACCCGGCAGGTCTGCAGCCAGCGCATCGATAAATTCGCCGCCGAGCCGGCCCGTGGGCCACTCCTCGAGCTCTCCCAGGTCGAGTTCCAGTCGAATGACCGGAAACCGTGCATACAGCGAGGGGCCTACATATACGGAACGGTCGAGTACTCGCATGGAATCCGCAGCCCCTGGCTCTAGTCTTTCGCGATGTTGAGTGTGCCCGGCGACGCCACGCGCGTGTGCAAATTGAAGGTCGCGCCGGCGACCAAAATGTGCAGGCGCAGGCCGAGCACGCAGACCGGCTGACCCTCGCTGACTTCGCCGATGGAAGAGAAACTGACCTCGGACGCATCGACGACCGTAACGCCGCCGCTGCCCTGAACTTCGACCGTTTCGTCGGGACCTATGAAGGCCGCCGTGTCCTCATCCAGTCCGATGCCGACTGAGAATGGATTGTATGCCAGCGCGGTAATCAGCCTTCCCAACCGGTCGCGTTGACGAAAATGCTGATCGATGATGAATCGATTGGTGAGACCCAATCCCGGCGCGAGGCGCACGCTGCCGGAAATTACCGCGGATCCTTCGTCGCCAAACGCGATCATGTGTTCGCTCAAGATGCTGGCGCCGGCACTGGTGCCGCCCACCGTGACGCCATGCGCATTGCGTACGCGGATGAGTTTTGCGACAGGCGTGCCGCCGAGCAGGGTGGTCAAGCGCAATTGATTGCCGCCCGTGAAGAAGATGCCGGTTGCTTCTTCCAAGCGGCGCAAGCGCCCTGGTTCCTGGCAATCACGGCGCGTATCAAAGTCCATCACCGCAACTTCGGCCGCGCCGATTTCCTTGAAAAGTTTCTCGTAGCGTGGGCCGGTTTCGTGCATCCGGCTCGCCGTGGGAATGACCACGATATTTGCCTCCGCGCCTCCTGAAACGCGCACGAATCGCTCCAGGATGCGACGGTCGTTTTCCTTGTTCTCGGCCCCGCCGATCGGCACGATCCAGCCGCGAGTCTCGCCGTCGGGGATTTTACTGGGCACTAATTTAATGTCTCCTGAAATGGCTATGATACTTGAGTCCACGCGGCCAGGATCCTAAATGCCACAGCGCGCGCGTTTGTTCATCGCTTGCGACAAAGGCAAAAAATTCCCTGATATCGCCAAAAAATAGTACCATGTATCAATTAATTACAGTATATATATAATGTAAATTCTACTGTATTGAATCGCGATGACGTGTCGACTTCGCGCCACCAAGTGCATACTCACGTGTATTCGTCCGGTTACCCGCTGGACAGGAGGAAGTAGCCCCATGACCTTGACCCATGCCGTGCGAACGCGCAGCCCGATCGTCGCCCCAATTCTATTGGCTCTTGCGGGGGCGGCCATCAGCAGTTGCGCCTCGACCTCGGTCAGCGGCGAGTGGCAGGCCGATGCGCCCCGTAATCTCTCTTTCAAAAATGTGCTCGTCGTCGGTTTGACTCCGGCATACAACTCGCGCTGCGCATTCGAGTACTCCCTGGCGCGGGCAATCTCGAACGGGTCGACGGTGGCAGGGATTTCGAGCTGCGACATCATGACCAGCAAGGAGGAGCTGACCCGCGACAATATCGTCAAGGTGGTTGCCAAAACCCATGCCGATGCCGTGCTGGTCACTTCACTGGTCGCGATGAAGATGGATACCAAGGAGGGCGCGGGCACCGATTCGCTCGGCAGTGCACTCTACAAGGCAACCGATAGCGGGTATGTGACAGGCTACTATGGTGGCTACGGCATGCCGGTGGTGTACGGGACTTTTGTGACCTCGCCGTCGATAACCACGCTGCAGGGCGACGTTCACATCATGACGAGGCTGTTCGAGACGCAGGGCGCCAAGCTGATTTACACCATCGACACGAAAGCCAAGGATCTCGAGTCGCGCGATGAAGCGCTCCTGGACATCACGCCTGCAATTGCGGGCCGTCTGCGGCAGGAAAAATTGGTTCTTTGAGGTCCTCGTCGTGCTTGCGCTTCGCCCATCGGATGATGGCGGCCGGTCTTAAGGTTCGATAAAAATAAAGGGGCACGCTATGGCGTCGGCGCAAGCCGCGATTCTGGAGACGCACAGCCTCGTCAAGGAGTTCAACGGATTTGTGGCGGTCGACGACGTGTCGATCCGGGTGCGCAGCGGCGAAATTCATGCGCTGATCGGCCCGAATGGCGCCGGCAAGACGACTTTTTTCAATCTGCTGACCAAATTTCTACAGCCTACGTCGGGAACGATCTTTTACCGCGGCGAGAATATAACCCGGGAGAAGCCCGCGGACATCTCACGGCGCGGCGTGGTCCGCTCGTTCCAGATTTGCGCGGTGTTTCCGCATCTTACGGCTCTGGAGAATGTGCGCGTGGCGTTGCAGCGAAATTTGGGCACTTCGTTTTATTTCTGGCGCTCGGGAAAAAGCCTGGCGAAGCTCGATGTGCGTGCAAAGCAGCTGCTGGCGGAAGTACACCTCGAAGCATTCGCCCGCATGCTGGCCGCCGACCTGCCCTATGGCCGCAAGCGCGCCCTGGAACTGGCCACGACGCTGGCGCTCGAACCGGATTTGATGCTCCTGGACGAACCCACGCAGGGCATGGGACACGAGGACGTGTCGCATGTTACGCAATTGATCAAGCAGGTTTCGGCCAACCGCACCGTGCTCATGGTCGAGCACAATATGAGCGTGGTCTCCTCCATTGCGGATACCATTTCGGTCTTGCAACGCGGCCGTGTGATTGCCGCCGGACCCTACGCCGAGGTTTCCAGAAATCCGCAGGTCATCGAGGCGTACATGGGCACCGACGGCGCCGAACTCAAGGGGCCCGCCTAGTGTCGCGAACGGTGCTGCAAGTGGAGGATCTGCAAGCGTGGTACGGCGAGTCGCACATTTTGCATGGCGTGCACTTCACTGTTCAGGAGGGCGAGGTGGTCACGCTGCTGGGGCGCAATGGTGCAGGGCGCACCACCACGCTGCGCGCCATCATGGGACTGGTGGGCGCGCGCAAAGGGTCGATCAGGGTCAACGATATCGAGGCGCTGCATCTAGCCCCCCATCGCATCGCGCGCCTGGGGGTGGGCTATTGTCCGGAGGAACGCGGTATTTTTTCCGCGTTATCGGCCGAGGAGAATTTGCTGTTGCCGCCGCGTCTCAGGGGCTCCCGAGGGATGCAGCTGCAGGAGATTTACGATATTTTTCCAAATCTGCAGGAGCGCGCCGCCAGTCCCGGTACAAGACTTTCGGGCGGCGAACAGCAGATGCTGGCGGTGGCACGTATCCTGCGCACTGGTGCGAGGTTGTTGCTGCTGGATGAGATATCGGAGGGGTTGGCCCCGGTGATCGTACAGAAACTCGGCGAGGTCATTCGCGCGTTGAGGTCCAAAGGAATTACCGTGGTGCTGGTGGAGCAAAACTTCCGGTTTGCTGCTCCGTTGGCGGATCGATTTTATGTCATGGAACGCGGCCGGATCGTCAAACAATTCGGACAATCGGAGATGGCGTCGCAAACAGGTTTGCTTCAGGAATATTTGGGCGTTTGAACAACATTTAGAAAAGGATCACGAGATGATGCGCAAATCAACAATGCTGGCGCTCGGCGCGCTGCTCGGCGTGTATGCATCCTCCCAGGCTGTTGCCGCCGCCGACCAGGTGGTCATCGGCGACATCGACGACATGTCGAGTGTGTACGCCGACGTCATCGGCCAGGGCGGTCTCGAGGCCATCAACATGGCCATTGCCGATTTCGGCGGTACGGTGCTCGGCAAAAAGATAACCGTCCTGAGCGTCGACCATCAGAACAAGCCCGACATCGGCGCCTCGAAGTTCAGGGAGTGGGCGGATCAAAACGGATTGACGGTCGTGCTGGGCGGCTCCAATACCGGCGTGAGCATTGCGATGTCCAAGGTCGCGGCGGCGAAGAAGGTCAATTTCTTCGCCATCGGCGCGGGCGGCGCCTCCCTGACCGGCGTCGATTGCACGCCCTATACGGTGCACTACGCCTATGACACCACGGCGCTGGGCAACGGCACGGCGAGTGCGATCGTGAAGCAGGGTGGTAAGACCTGGTTCTTCGTGACCGCCGATTACGCCTTCGGCACCCAGTTGCAGGAAGCCGCCACGCGTGTGGTGCTGGCCAACGGCGGAAAAGTATTGGGTGCGGTGCGTGCGCCCCTCGGGCACCACGGATTACTCATCCTTCCTGCTGCAGGCGCAGGCCTCGGGCGCTCAGGTGCTCGGGCTCGCGAACGCCGGGACCGATTTCTCGAACTCGCTCAAGGCCGCCGACGAATTCGGCATCACCAAGACGATGACGCCCGCCGCGCTGCTGGTGTTCCTGACCGACATCCACGCCGCTGACGCTGCAAACCGCCCACGGGCTGTACTTGACCACCGGTTGGTACTGGGACCTGAACGATGAGACCCGCGCCTTCGCGAAGCGCTTTTACGCAAAGGTCAACCGGCAGCCGACCATGAATCAGGCCGCTTATTACTCGGCCACGATGCAATACTTGAAGGCGGTCAAAACCGTGGGAACCACCGATGCAGACGCGGTGATGGCCCAGTTGAAGAAGACCAAGATCAACGATGTGTTCGCCAAGGATGGATACATCCGCGCCGACGGCCTGATGATTCACACCATGTACGTCATGCAGGTGAAGACCCCCGCAGAGTCCAAGTACCCCTGGGACTATTACAAGGTGATCAAGACCATGACGGGAGAGGAAGCCGACGGTGCGCAGCCTGATGCGAGCTGTCTCTTGGTCAAGAAGTAGCCGGGAAAGGGCTCGGCCGCGATCGGCCGCACGAACGATGATGAGTGTGCCGTGACGACTGTTTTCGGTGTGCCGCTGCCGGCGATCCTCGGTCAGCTCATGTTGGGCCTGGTCAACGGATCGTTCTACGCGATCTTGAGTCTTGGGCTGGCCGTGATTTTCGGACTCCTGGGGATCGTCAATTTCGCGCATGGCGCCTTCTACATGCTCGGGGCATTTGCGGCTTACATTGGCCTGCAATTCCTCGGGATCAACTATTGGTGCGCGCTGCTGCTGGCGCCGCTGGCGGTCGGAATCCTCGGGATCGTCATCGAGCGGCTGTTCCTGAGGCACCTGTACCAACTGGAACCCATTTACGGGCTGCTGTTGACCTTTGGCATCGCGATGATCGCCGAGGGGATCATGCGCAGCCAATTCGGCGCCTCCGGTAAATCCTATCCCGTACCGGAATTATTGCGGGGCGGCTTCAACCTGGGCTTCATGGTGCTGCCCATCTATCGCGCATGGGTCGTTCTGGCTTCCGTTGCCGTGTGCGGCATGACATGGTTTCTGATCGAGCGCACTCGATTGGGAGCGATGCTGCGTGCGGCCACGCAGAACGCGAAACTGGTGCAGGCCTTCGGCATCAATGTGCCGGTCATGGTGATGCTGACCTACGGGGCGGGCGTGGCGCTGGCCGCGCTGGCGGGAGTGCTGGCGGCGCCGGTGATCCAGGTCAGCCCGCTGATGGGTTCATCGCTCGTGATCGTGGTGTTCGCCGTCGTGGTCATCGGCGGCATGGGCTCCATCGTCGGCGCCATCGTCAGCGGCCTGGTGCTCGGGCTCATCGAAGGGTTGACCAAGGTCATCTATCCCGAGGCGTCGAATATCGTGGTGTTTGTCATCATGGCGCTGGTGCTGATCTGGCGGCCCGCCGGTCTGTTCGGAAAAGAACAATAAATGCGCGCCGAATTTGCGGTGTACATCATCCTTGCGGTACTCGCCTTGGTGGCACCGCTTCTGGGCTTGTATCCCGTGTTTCTCATGAAATTGCTGTGCTTTGCATTGTTTGCCTGTGCTTTCAATCTATTGCTCGGCTATACAAAAATGCTGTCCTTCGGCCATGCCGCGTACTTCGGGTCATCCGCCTACATCACGGGCTGGCTGGTGACCGCCCATGGGTGGGGAACCATCGAAGGAATCCTGGCTGGTGTCGCGGTCTCGATGCTGCTGGGCCTGGTGATCGGCGCGATCGCAGTGCGCCGCCAGGGCATTTATTTTGCCATGATCACCCTGGCGCTCGCCCAAGTTGTGTACTTCATCTGCCTGCAGGCACAGTTCACCGGCGGCGAGAACGGTCTGCAAAGCATTCCGCGGGGCAGCATCTTCGGAGTGCTCGGCCTCGGCAACGACAGGACCATGTACTACTTCGTGCTGGTCGATCTTTGTCGCCATGTATCTCTTGATCCGCCGCATTGTGCATTCGCCCTTCGGCCAGGTCCTGAAGGCGATCCGGGCAAATGAACCGCGCGCCATATCCCTGGGCTACAAGGTTGACCGCTACAAACTCGTGGCGTTTGTGCTGTCGGCCAGCCTGGCGGGTCTCGCGGGTTCCCTCAAAGCCTTGGTGTTGGGATTTGCCACGCTCACCGGATGTCAGTCAGGACACCTCCGGCGCGGTGGTGCTGATGACCCTGCTGGGCGGCAGCGGTACCTTTCTCGGTCCAGTGGTCGGCGCAAATGTGGTGGTCACGCTGCAGGAGTACCTGTCTGATCTCGTGGGCGCATGGGTCTCGGTGATCATCGGGGTTATTTTCGTGATCTGCGTCATGACCTTTCGGCGCGGCTTTGTGGGCGAAATCCAACGGCGCTTCGGACGGCGGACCGACTAGGAGCTCCTTGCCGCTACAAGTTGGCCTCATCGAGCGTTTTCGAGTCCGTGGCCTCGGGGTCCTGCTTCGCGGCGCCACAACAGCACGGCCGAAGCGAGCGCTGTGAGACTCAAGAGGAAGAAGAACCACATCATGAGCGCGTAGCCGGCGGGGTTCGAAGGTCCGGCACCCGCGGCATCCGCGAGTCCGCCCGCGACGAGATTCGACGCGGACATGGCCGAGCGCCTGGATCAGTGTGATGAGTCCCAGGGCCGTGCCCAAGCGCGCGTGGTTCCACGATCAGTGTCGTCGCCGGCCAGATGATCGCGGGTACCAGCGAGAAGCTGATGCCCATCATGACGGTGGTTACCCATAGATTGAGGTCCGTCAGTCCCAGCACCACGAAGGTCAGGGGCAGCAGCAGGGTGCCGAAGGTCAGCATCAACGCGCGATGTCCGACTCGATCGGCGAGCAATCCGAAAAAGGGCGTCGCGAAGATGGCGGCGAAGAACACCCAGCTATTGGTGATTGCCGGCCTGCTGCAGGGTGAGTCCCTTGGCGTGCTGGAAGTACTCGATGGCATACGTCGTGCGAAACGGAAAGAACACCGCGGCGTACAGCACGTGCAGACCGAGGATGTACCAGTAGGACATGTCGAAGTTCAGCAGCTCCCGCCATTTCACGCGCGGCATCGCCGGCCGCCGCCTGCTGCATGGGCCGGTAGCGCCGGTCCACCCAGAAGTACAACAGCGCCGCCGCGAGGCCCGCCGCGGTGATGCCTGCTCCCGAGCCACAAGGGCGGCTGCCAGCCGCGATCGTAGAGCGGCCGCGCCCAGGTGGGCGATTTATCCACGGCAAAGGAGCCGACGCGGGCGAGACTCAAATACAGCGCCGTGGCGAGCGCGATACCGCTGCGCGGGAACCACTGCGCCAGGCCCGCGACCAGGGCGATGAATATCGCGCCTTCGCTGATGCCGAAGATGAAGCGGCCGGCCACCATGAGCTCGTAGGGATTGCCGATGGCGGTGAGCGCGGCGCCGAACACGCCGATCGCCGCCGCCCAGAGCGCGATGCGTGCCGGTCCATAGCGGTCGATCAGCAATCCGCTGAGAGCGCCAGCGCGACATTGGGAATGCTGATGACGGCGTTCAGCATGCCGAGCTGCGATTGGGTGAATCCCGCGCTGTCGATGCAGCAGGTCGGCGATCGGTGCCGATCACATCGTCCTCGTAGTAGCTGCTGGACACGGCGACGGCCGCCAGTGCCAGCACCCACCAGCGCAGCGGCGAGGGTGCCGCTGTGCGTCGGCTCACCGGAAGCGCGCGCCCTGCCGCGCAAGCTCCTGGCTGGACCGCGCCGATGTTCAGTTGATCGAGCGCTTCGTCGCGCTTGCAGCGATACCGCCGCCGCGACCCCGGCGCCCTGGCCGCTCACCGCGCAGCACATCATGTTGCGCGCCGAGGCATGCGATATCTTGTCGCCGCCGATGCAGCGTCCGGCGACCAGCAGATTGCCGACGCCCTTGGGCACCAGCGCGCGATAGGGCACGTGCCAGTAGCGCCCGGTGGTCGGCAGGATGAGCACGCCGTAGCCGTCGATGAACTCCGGGAAGATGCCGATGGCGTCGTCGAATCGCGCCTGCTCGCGCACATCGGTGCCGGTGAGGTTGTAGAGCGCATCGATCTTGCGGGTGTCGCGGATGCCCAGCGTCATGCCGAAGTTGCGCAGCTTGGCGTCCTCGCAGCCCGGCATGAAGCCGCGCAGCGCCTCCAGCGCGTAGATGGCCTCGCGCCGGCCGCGCATCTCGCCGATGGTCAGATCGTTCGGGATCGGTGCCGTCGATTTCCGGCATATGCACCAGGTTCAGATAGGTCAGGTCGCCCTGATCGGTGACCGAGCCCCAGGTGCCGGCGATGGTGGCAGGTTCGGCGGGATGAGGCCGGCCTCGAGCGCCTTCTTGAACGGCTTGCGCAGGAAGGGCGAGAACAGCTTGTCCTCCTTGCCCGTGGTCTCGTAGTCCCACTCGTCGTTGCCGGACCAGTCGGCATAGGTCTGCGGATCGGCCTTCACCGCCTCGATGAAGCGGCTGCTTGTTGACGCCGCTCATGGAGAACATCACCGAGACCGACATCATCTCGCTCTTGGGCGACTTGCGCACCGGCGCGCCGGCGCGCGTCGCGATGTCGGCATCGCCGGTCGCGTCGATCACCCGCTTGGCGAGGATGGCCTCGCGACCGGCCTTGCTCTCGATGATGACGCCGCGGATGGCGCCATTCTCCATGATGGGCGCCACGCACAAGCCGGTGCAGCAGCGGCGTGATGCCCGCTTCCTGTACCAGCACGTCGGCCACCCACTTGAACATCTCGGCGTCGAGCGCGTGGCTCAAGGACTGCGGCTCCGGCATCGCCGCGCCCATCGCCTTTGCCCGCTGCTCGAACTCGATGCCGATGCCTTCGCAGTCCACCGTTTGCTCGTGGCGATACCAGGCGAAACCCTCGACGCCGACCTGCGTGATGTTGCCGCCGAAGCAGCCGTTGCGATCGATCAGTGCGGTGCGCGCGCCGGCGCGAGCCGCCGCAAGTGCCGCGGCAAGACCGCCCGGGTCCGCTGCCGACCACCAGCACATCGGTTTCCAGGACCACATCGATCGAGCGGGCGGGTTCGACAATCGTATTCATTGCATTCAGCCTTTCATGTCCGGTGTCGCGATCGATACGAATTGGGTTGCCGGCGCGGTTTTTCGCAGGAAGTACAGCGCCGACAGTCCCATGAACAGCATACCCAGAATGCTGGTGCCGTAAGCGCTTGCCGTGAAGACCTGCAGCCAATTGAGTTGCACCAACCCGAAGTTGCGCCATATTAGAAGCGCGCAGCTGCCGAGATAACCCGAGGCATCGGCGATATAAATCAGAAACCCTGCAGTCCCCACGGTGCCGCTGGCTGCAATCAAACGGTCGAAGAGCATGGCATTGAAAGGCACATAGGCCATATATAACCCGGCGCCGCTCAAGATCATCCATGCAAGCGGGGACAGCCAGCCGGTCTGGAATGCCAATGTCGATAGTCCCAGCAGCATGAGGCCTGCGATGACCACGCCATGAATGACCAGCAGCGCGCGAACGTTGTCGCGCACGGCGATGATGACGCCGAGCACCGTGAGGGCCAGTACCGCGACCGGCAATTCACTCGCCGTAAATACGGCAGCCGCATGGCCGAATCCCAGGGCGGTCCAGATTTCCGCCGCAAAATTGTCGCGAAAATCGCGCAGCGCCGTCGTCAGGATGTAGCAGATCACCAGCAGCGCAATTCCCGTCCCATAGCGGTTCAGGAACGCAGCGCGCTCCTTCGATCTCATGGGCGCACGCCGCACCCGCGCCGATTCATCGCGCGCCGACGGCGGGGGTAGTTGCGCGAGACCCCAGACCGAGAGCGCCAGCAGCGGGAAGAACAGTGCTCCGGTGACCGCGGGCATCCAAAATTCATTGACGTGCCAGTTATCCATCAGCAGTTTGCCCACCGATTTCACGGCGCCCGATGAGACGATAAAGCTTGCGCAGACGATGGCGCCGAGTACTTCGGAGGTGCGTCGGCCCTCCATGAATCCGAACACCAATCCCCAGATCAGCCCCAGCGGCAGGCCGTTCAGGAACAGCGCCAGCACATTCCAGGGTGCTGGAATCACCGCGAATGCCAGCAACGCCACCCAGGACAATGAAATGAGTTTGAAGATTGCGCCTGCCCGCTTGCGGGGTGCGATTTCCGCAATGTATTTGACGCCGATCAGTTTC
The DNA here is from genome assembly GCA_963831765.1 of uncultured Gammaproteobacteria bacterium. Taxonomy (GTDB): domain Bacteria; phylum Pseudomonadota; class Gammaproteobacteria; order Steroidobacterales; family Steroidobacteraceae; genus Bog-1198. Next base: position 334,870 of record CAWHRH010000003.1, on the reverse strand, counting down.
GAGATGGCGTAGCCGAATACCTGCGCGAGCACCAGGGCAATCTTGTAGTCAAGAACGAAGTGCCAACCGGGGACGGCCTCGTACATGGCAACGGAGAACGGCTTGCGAAACGCGTACATGGAAAAATACGCGGCAAATCCCGCCAACCCGGCGAAGGTCGTAAAGAATACCGGGTTGGCTTTTTCCAGCGCCTGATGAATTCGGTTGGTCAAGTATTGGCCTTAAGCTTGGTTGCGGGACATGTGGGAGACTACCGCGAATGCAGGCGCGCCACTAAAGTGTCATTGTCTTGTAGTATTTGAGCGGCAGATTTTACCTTCAGAAAGAGAAAACTATCAGTTCTGACAACGCTGTTTCCGGGGTTTTCGACCTCGCCGTGGTGGGTGCGGGCATCATCGGCCTGTCCTGCGCGCGCGCCGCCGCCTTGAGAGGCTTGCGTGTGGTCGTCATTGACCGCGACGCGCAGGCGAACGGCGCATCGGTGCGTAATTTTGGCTTTGTCACCGTCACCGGGCAGGAGCGCGGCAGCGCGTGGCAGCGCGCCCGCAAAACCAGTGAGATCTGGCAGGAAGTCGCTGGCAAGGCCGGCATTCCGATACTGCAGCGTGGCTTGTGGATGACCGCAAGACGGCGCGAAGCGCTGCCGATATTCGAGGCGTTCTTGAATACCGAGATGGGCGAGGGTTGCGAGCTCTTGAGTCCCGCGGCGGCTCGCGCGCGCGGCGCTCGATTTGGCAAGCAGGACGTGCAGGCTGTGCTGACCAGTTCGCGCGACATTCGAGTCGAGTCGCGCGAAGCCATACCTCGGGTCGCGGCGTGGCTTGCCGAACAGCTGAACGTGGTTTTCCTGCGCCAGACCACTGTCCTATCGGTCGATCCGCCGAAGCTGGAGACATCGCGTGGCAGGGTGCAGGCCGGCGCGGCGATCGTTTGTCCTGGAGACGATCTGACCGGACTCTATCCGGAGCAGATTGCGCATTACAATGTTACCCGCTGCAAACTCCAAATGCTCCGGCTCAAGGATCCTGGATTTCGATTGCCGGGCGTGGTCATGTCGGACCTCGGGCTGGTGCGCTATGCCGGTTATTCCGCGCTGCCGGAAGCCAAGGCCTTGCGTGCGCGGCTGCAGGCCGAGCAGGGCGAGCATCTCGAGCATGGGATCCATTTGATTGTCGCGCAAGGCGCGGACGGCAGCCTTATCGTCGGCGACAGCCACCACTATGCGCCGACGCCTGATCCGTTCGCGAATGCCAGAGTCGATGATCTCATTCTCGAGGAATTTGCGGCGGCGATCGGACCCCCGCCGCAGGTGCTCGAGCGCTGGACGGGTACCTATGCCTCGTGCGCCGACCGGACGATGTTGATGGATGCACCCGCGCCCGCCGTTCGTGTGGTCATCATCACAAGCGGGTCAGGTGCGTCGACCGGCTTTGCGATCGGAGAGGAAGCGGTCACCGATCTCTTCGGCGGCAGGGATACGTAGATGGCGATTCGCGATCGGTTCGATCTTGTGATTCTGGACTGGGCGGGAACCATTGTGGATTTCGGCTGCCAGGCGCCGGTCATTGCGCTCAAGCAGGCCTTCGCGAAACGCGGCGTGCAGTTAAGCGATGTCCAGGCTCGGCGCGACATGGGCAAGGCCAAGGTCGATCATGTGCGCGCACTTCTGCAGGATCCTGTCGTTGCCGGAGACTGGATGAGAGTCCGCGGCGGCGCGCCGCTCGAGTCCGATATTGCTGCCTTGATGTCGGATTTGGACCCGCTGATGCGGGAGCAGGCGATGCGCGCATCACGTCTCATCGACGGCGGCCGGGCGGTGGTGGACGCGCTTCGTGCCGTTGGCATCAAGGTGGGATCCTCGACTGGCTACACACGGGAAATGATGGCGCCGGTTCTGCGCGAAGCGGCCGCGCAAGGGTACGTTCCGGATCACCTGGTTTGTTCCGGGGAGACGCCGGCGGGCCGGCCGAGTCCTTTGATGATCTACAAGGCCTGTGCCGAATTGGGAGTGTGGCCTTTCTCTCGAGTGGTGAAAGTCGACGATACCGAGACCGGCGTCGCAGAGGGTCATGCCGCCGGCTGTTTTACCGTCGGCATTGCGGCATCGGGCAATGGCGTTGGAATGTCTTTCGAGGCGTGGATGGCGTTGAGCGCCGCCGAGCGCGCGGCGCGCATCGCCCCGGTTGAAAAGTCGCTGATGGCCGCGGGCGCCGACGCCGTGATCGAAACCATCGCCGGCCTGATACCGCTTTTGAAGCGCCAGACCGGCGATTAAACCTGCGTCAGCGTTCGATAGATTTTGCTCAACTCGCGGGGCAGCGCGGTGACGTCGTCGATGACCAGGTAGCGGGACTCCCGGCACATTCGCCGGAGGTAGTCATGACCCGCCGGATCGATGGTCACGCAGAAGTCCGTGACACCCGCATGCTCTGCTTCGCGCAACGCCCGGGCCGTGTCTTGAATACCATACTCGCGATCGGTCCGGTCGGCGCCGTAGTCGAGGTCCTCGGGATAGCCGTCCGAGACGATGATCAAGACCTTCATGCTCGCCGGCTCACGCGCGAGTTTGCTCAAAGCATGCCTTATCGCGGCGCCCATCCGCGTTGAGCGCCGGGGCTGCATGGCGGCGAGCGCCGCCCAGGTTCGCGCCGACAGCTGATCGGCAAAATCCTTGACCACGTGGAATTCGACATTCTCGCGCCCGTCGCCCGAAAAACCATAGATCGCATAGCTGTCGCCGAGCCTGTGCAGCGCATCGCACATCAACGCCAGCGCATCCTTGGATACATCGATGACCCGGCGCTTCGGGACACTGGCCGCCGGGAAATCGACAGGCCCCGCGTAGAGATACAACCCGCTTTCCTGCTGTTCGCCTGGCGCGGCAGCGACGCTGACCGTCGTGTCGGGCAGCGGAAAATCGGTCGACGCGCTCATATCGACGAGGAATGCGGCGGCCACATCGCGCAGTGCACGGTCGCGGCGCACGTATAGGTGGGAATCACTGCCGTGTCCTCTGCGCCGATCGATTACGGCTTCAATCATGGCGTCGAGCTCCAATTCATCGCCGTCGCTGGTTCGTCGTACTCGATGCCATGACTGCGGTTTGATGAAGCCAAACTGCCGGCGGACCTGGTGGGACAGCGCAGAGTGACGGCGGCGCACATCGTCGATGAAGCTGAAATTATCGCCGTGCAGCTGCTGCTCGAAAATTCGGCACCAAGCAGGAAGATATGATTGACGGATGTAATCCCACTCGTCATAGAGAAAGCTTCGCGGCCCGGCATCTCCCGGGCGCTGCGGTATTAGTCGGGACCTGAGCGGGGACGCGGGTCCCTCGACCGCCGCTTTGCCAAAATCATCGGTCACAAAGTCTACCGATGACTGATCCGGAGCCGGTGTCGATATCTCCGCGCCGGGACGGTGCCTGATCGCCTGATCCGTTCGAAACACGCCGCGAAAATCCACACCCGGAGTAGCCTCATCATCCAAGCCAGATTCGATCTCAGTCGCGGTCTCGTGCCACGCGGAAGTCGTTGCTGCTTTCTCGGGCGCCGACTCCTTGGTCGCGGCGCCGTCCGGCTTGATCAAGGCTTCCCTCGGTGCTCGTCTCAATAGACTTTCGATCTCACTGCAGACGCAAATCGATACGCGCGCGCTATCGTGAACGTCGGTGTCCTGGTGCATCACTACCGCAACGGTGTCGATCAACCGGCCGAGCAATCCGCTCGAATCCTGGGCGATCAACTCCGCAGCCGGCGCGCCGAGTGAGAACTGCAGCAGTGCCTCTATCAGCGCCGGCACCGGACGCAGCGCGCGAGCCCGCGGGCGACTCGCGAGAGCGTGGGCCAACGTGCGTTCAAGATCCCTGCGCGCGCCCGGATAGCGGCGCCGCACCGCAGAGTCGATGCGCAGGTCTTCGACGGTCAGGAAAATCCGGCGAAGCAGCGCGGGTCTGGGCCAGCTCAAGAAAAATTGTTCCAGCGCCGAGTTGCCCCGGACCGGGTCAAACGCGATCGGAACTTGCGTGGGATCGAATTGATGCGTGCCCTCGATCAGATAGCCTATCTGATGCAGTACCGAAATTCGGTAGGAGCCCAGGTTCTGTTCCGTGGTGGCGAAGTCGTTGATTTGCGCCGGCAAGAAAATGCAGTCGCTTTGCCGGGTATTGACGGCGTGTTTACGCGTGCCAGGTTCTTCGATTGTCTTCAAGTGCAGAAATGTTCCGGCCAATGCTTGCGCGAACAGGCTCAGATGCCGATGCATGTCGGTGAATGCGACGCGCCCGGAAGTGTCGTGCCGGGCGGGCGCAAGGTTCATGGCAACAACACATCGATGATGGCGGCGACCGCCTTCTGCACGTCGCCATCGTCGGTGACGGCACGCGCGATGGCCACGTCGCAGGCCCGGCGCGGCTCAATGCCGCCGGCGGCCAACTGCGCGGCGTAAACCAGCAGCCTGGTGCTCACACCCTCCTCGAAACCATGTTCGCGCAAGTTGCGGACCTTCTCTCCGACCAGGGCCAGGCGATGCGCGAGTGCGGCGTCCACGCCGCTTTCATGGGCGATGATGGCCGCTTCGATCTCGATCCCCGGGTAGTCGAATTCCAAACTGACGAAGCGCTGCCGCGTCGAGGGTTTAAGGTCCTTGAGCACGCTCTGATATCCCGGATTGTAGGAGATCACCAACAGGAAGTCGGGATGCGCGTCGAGGAGCTCGCCGGTCTTCTCGATCGGCAAAATTCGCCGATGATCGGTCAAGCGAGTGGACGACGACGGTGGTGTCCTTGCGCGCCTCGACCACCTCATCGAGATAGCACAGTGCGCCGCTGCGCACCGCGCGTGTCAGAGGGCCGTCCATCCATACGGTTTCGTCGCCGGCCAGCAGGTAGCGACCGACGAGATCGGTCGCGCTCAGATCTTCGTGGCAGGCGACGGTTATCAGCGGCACCGCCAGGGCGCGGCGCGGACTGTTCTCCTGACGGTAAAGCCGCCAAGTCATGTGTTCGATGAAACGTGTCTTGCCGCAACCGGTCGGACCCTTCAGCAGTACGGGCAAGCGGCTGCGGTAGGCCGCTTCGAATATATTTACCTCATCCGCCAGAGGCAGATACCAGGGCTCCGCTGCGATATTCATACTCCAGTGTATTGGAGCATGCATGTGCCGTGCATGCCACATCTATGTCGGAAATGGTTGCAGATTGACGACGAGTCGGCCAACATCAAAACATCGTGTACCGCATAGCAAGTCTTCTTCAAGTGTTGCTGGCTGCGTCGGCTTTGGCCGGGTCAGCAATTCCCGCGCCGGCCGCGCCGGATTATCAAGTTTATGTATCGAACGAGAAATCCGGCGACGTCACCGTGATCAACGGCGGCGACTTCAGCGTCGTCGCAACCATTGCGGTGGGCAAGCGCCCGCGCGGTATTCATGCCAGTCCCGACGGCAAGACTGTCTACGTGGCATTGAGCGGCACGCCGATCGAAGGAGCGCCGCAAATCGATGCCCAGGGCAATCCGGTGTTCGCCAATAAGAGGGACGATGACGACGATGCGAATGCGGACAAGGCCGCGGACGGAATCGGCGTCTTGGATATCGCCAGCAAGCAGCTGCGGCGCAAACTCAATGCGGGATCGGATCCGGAGGAATTCGCCCTGAGCAAGGACGGCAAGCATATTTACATTTCCAATGAAGATACCAAGACCGCCAGCGTGATCAATATCGCGTCGAGCAAGCGGGAACATCTCATTCCGGTGGGTCAAGAGCCGGAGGGCGTGACGACGACACCTGACGGGAAACAGTTTTATGTCACTTGCGAGGCGGGCGGCGACATCTTTGTGATCAGTACCGGTGACTTTTCCGTCGCGGCGCATTTCAAGGTGAATGGAAGGCCGCGAAGCGTGGATTTTCTGACAAAAGGCGCCATCGGCTTCATTCCGTCCGAATCCGTGGGCGAGATCAATGTCATTGATACCACGAATGCCAGGGTGCTGAAGACGCTGACGCTGCCCGCCGGCTCGCGGCCGATGCGTGTGCGAGTTTCACCTGACGAAACAAAATTCTATGTGAGCAATGGGCGCGCCGGAACGATGTCCGTGCTCGATACGCATACCTATGAACTGCTCGATACCATCAAAGTGGGTCCTCGCCCTTGGGGGATCGGAATTTCACCCGATGGAAAATTCCTTTTTGCGGCGAATGGCTATTCCAACGATGTGTCGGTGGTGGATCTCGAGACCAACAGGGAAGTGGCGCGGGTGAAGGCCGGATCGAGCCCGTGGGGCATCGCCGTCGTCAAGGTTATTTCCCGACGATGAACACCTGTTGCTCGACGATGCTGCGGGTAAATCCCTCCTTATAGGCGCGGGCGCGCAAAATGGTCGGGCTGGCGACTCTGATTGGCTTCTCGTAACGCATGTCGGATGTGAGGGGTTCCGAGCCATCCAAGGTGTAGCGAATGTCGGCGCCTGCTTCAGCTGAAAGCGAAATTTCAACCGGGGTTGCGAAGCTGCCGCCTTGCGGTGCGATAACCGGGGGCGCCAACACCGCGCGGCCCGGCAGGCTGGTTATCCATTCGTTGAGAAGATTCACACCCTTTTGGTCGATGGTTTTGCGCGCCAGCGGCGGCATCTTGGTATCACCGAGGGTATTGACGCGCATATAGATGATCGAACGCCAAATGTCATGGGGGGAAATGACGCGCGGCCTGTCGATACCCTCATCGATCAGGACCGGTCCATCGATCAAGCCTTGTTGATCAAGCGGCGTGTCGTAGCGGGCGTCGAAGTTCGCGACCGTGCCCCCGGGGCGATGACACTGGGAGCAATTGGCATCGAGATATGAGCGGGCGCGGTCCTGCAGCGTGCGCGAAGCGTCATCGGACGCGGCGAGGGCGGGGAGAGTCTGCCGCCGGTCGTCGGTGACCGGCGGCGCAAACAATCCGATATGGTTCCACGCGCGCAACTCATTGTCGGCAACGCCGGAGGGGTAGGTAAAGCTACGGTTCAACTGGCGTGTCTTTACGCCCAGCACGCCGCCTGCCCTGGCAGTGTGGCATTCCAAACAGTCGGTGCGGCTCGGGTAGTACCACTCTTGAGCGTGCACCACACCACTCGAGGATTTGATGGGAATGGCTTCGGTTTGGGCAACATCCAGCAAGTCAGCGTCGCTGTCATCCGCACGCCATTTGTACACCACCCCGTAGACGCCACCGGTGGCGTCGCGCACCAGCAGACGAGTCTCGAGACGGCGTTTGATGCCAGGATTTGCAGCATCTATCGGCAATTCAAAGGTCTTCACGAAGACGGTACCGGCCGGGAAACCCCATTCTCCGGTCGGCGCGAAAGCGATCTTGCCGTCCGGAACCGCGATCATGCGCAACTTGTCGGCACCATCCGACCAGAAAGGCACAATGAGATCGTAGGGAATCAGTCCCGGGCTGGGGACCAGCCGGGCTGTGTCGCTGAAAACACCGGTTTGCGACAGCAGCTTGGGGAGTTCGCCATCGGCGCGCGGCGGCATGTGCAGGTAAGGGAGCGTCGCGGACCGGGTCGCGATGCCATACGGCGCGGATCGCGTACAGCTCAGCGAAACCGCGACGAGAAACGCAAGACTGGTAGTTGCCGCGGCCTTCAATCGATACCTGTGCTTTGACCTCAATATATAGTACCGAATTCATCACCCATTGCCATGAGATGCCCATGAAGCCCAGCTTACCGATGTTTCTGAGCATGAACGGCGGCTATGTCGATACCGCCGGTTTTCTTGCACTTCACGGTCTGTTTACCACCCATGTCACCGGCAACTTCGTGACTCTCGGCGCCGCACTGGCGCTCGGGACCAGCGGCGCCGTCGCGAAGCTGCTGGCTCTTCCGGTTTTCTGCGTGGTGATCATGACGGTGCGGCTGATCAGCGGCGCGCTCGCGACGAGTCGCTTGCCGGGTTTGCGGTCGATACTGGCTCTGCAGGTCGCGCTGTTGTTTCTCGGCTCGGGGCTGGCGATTGGACTGGGACCCTTCGAGAGCGGCGATGGCTGGGCCGCGATACTCACCGGCATGACCCTAGTGTCGGCGATGGCCATCCAAAACGCCATCCACAGAATTCACATGAATGCCTTGCCGCCCACCACCATCATGACCGGCAACACCACGCAAGTGATGATCGACCTCGCCGACTTAATGCGCGGCCTGCCGGCGGATACCCGCAACGCACTTCGTGCGCGGCTGTCGCGGATGTCCGGGAGTCTTGCCGCATTTGCCCTGGGCTGCGCCGCGGCGGCCCTGCTGTACGCCAAACAGGGCATCTGGTGCTTTGCGCTGCCGCCCATTGTCGGATTCTGCACCTTGTGGTTCCCGGAGCCCGCGCCGCCCAAAAAGTCCTAGTTCCATGTCCTCATTTGTCCGCCGTTTTCGATGTCCTGAGATAGGAACATACGACGTGATTGAGAGGTACCATGGAAAACACCATCAGCGGCAGCGCCGGCCGCATCGCCCGCGATGCTGACAAGTCTGCACTGCGGAACACCGGCCGCTCGACGGTCAAGCAGTTGAAGTTGGTCGTGCTGTGGCTCGCGGTGCTTCTGCCCCTGGTGTGGAAGCGCTAGCGCCGCAATATGCTGCGGTATACTGCACCCAGAACAACGCTGGGGAGTCTTTATGTCTCGATCTGTTTTCACGGCAGCGGCGCTGCTGACGCTTGCGTTGGCCTCAGTGGAAAACATCGGTGCGCAAACGCCCGCAGCACCGTCCGCGGCCCCCGCTGCAACCGCCGGCGCGGCAGCCGCTCCTGCAGATTACGGCAATCCTGATAACTGGTTGTGCAGACCCGGCCGCCAGGATGCATGCACGGCCAACCAAGACGCGACCGTCGTGGCGGTCAATGGAAAATTGACGCGCGAAACATTCCATCCCGTGAAGAATCCGCCGATCGATTGTTTTTACGTCTATCCGACGGTGTCCGGCGAGCCGGGCGGCAATTCTGATTTGAAAATCTCCAATGCGGAAAAGTCGGTGGTGAATGCGCAATTTGCGCGCTTCGCCGCCAAGTGTCGGCTGTTCGCCCCGATGTATCGGCAGGTCACGCTCACCGCGCTGCGCGCGGCGATCGCCGGCAAACCGATTCCGGTCGATCGCGACCTGGGATACAACGATGTGCTCTCCGCATGGAACTCCTATCTCGCGCACGACAACAACGGCCGGGGCGTCGTGCTCGTGGGCCACAGTCAGGGATCGGGCGTGCTGACGCGGTTGATCAAGGAAGAGATCGACGGCAAACCCATCGAAGCGAAAATCATCTCGGCCATTCTCATGGGAACCAACTTGCCGGTGCCGAAGGGGGCCGACGTCGGCGGTGCGTTCAAGCATATCGCGGTGTGCCGCTCGAACAGCCAAATCGGTTGCGTGATTGCCTTCGCGGATTTCAGGGACAACGTGCCTCCGCCCGCGAATTCTCGCTTCGGCAAGGCGTCTGAGGGCATGCAAGCAGCGTGCGCCAATCCGGCGGCACTCGGCGGTGGATCCGGCATGCTCGATGCCTATCTGGCGGCGTGGCGCATCTCCACCGGCGCAGACGGACCTCACGAACCCTACGTCTGGACTCAGCCGCCGAAGTCCATTGAGACCTCCTTTGTCAAGGTGCCGGGACTCTTGAGCGCCGAATGCGTGGTAAATGAGCATGGATCTTATCTTGCCGTCACCTTGCATCCGAGTCCGGGCAGCGCGCGCGTGAACGACATTTCCGGCGACGTCGTGGTGAATGGGCAGGTACTGGAGGATTGGGGTCTGCATCTGATTGATGCCAACCTCACCATGGGCAACCTCGTCGCCATCGTCGGCGATGAAACCAAGACTTACCTGGCCAAGGCCAGGAAATAAGGCCGCCGGCTACGAGGCCCGCGCGAAGGCGCACAATCCTTCGAGCGGACAACTGCTGCACGCCGGATGGTTGCGCTTGCACAGCTCTTGGGCATGGCGATTGAGCAGCAGGAACGCACGAATCCGGTCATCGAATGTGACCGGCAACGCCTCGAGCATGTGCTGTGCGTCCGCGTAGTTGGCGAGATATTTCTCGGACTCCCGCCCTGTCTTGAGTCGCACCAGGACATGGGGACTGCTCGATGGCACGGCCGCCGCAGGGACGAGGCGCGCGAAGAGCATGATGCGGTCTGCGCCGGGATTGCCGATACCGGGAAAGGACTTGAGCGCTTTACGCATCTGCGCCGCATCCAGGCGCGCGAGAGCGGATCCTAGATTGCCTGCAAACTCGTCCTGGGTTCGCTGCGCGATCTCGCGCAGACGCGCGGCGCGAAGTGCAGGAACCATCCCGCCGGCCTTCAGCGCAAGCACCAGCCTGGGCGTTTTTGCCGACAGCAGCTCGTGAGGCTTGATGCCGATCCGGCGCGTGACCGATTCCCAACCCTTCGAGCAACGATCCTCGCTGGCCGGGTAGCCGCAGTGCCACCAGACCAGGAATTCATACGGATCGCCAGGGGCCAGCGGCAGCTGCTTACCGTAATGGGTCTCGAGCTTATCCAGTACCTTCGAGATCGCGAATGCCATCGCCGCTCCTGCGAACGTTCTGTCGCCGGCTTCAATGCGTCAATCCGCACTTCGATGCCAGGGAGGGTTTGGCATCCGGCGGTGGCAGGCTGGGAAAGCTGGCGCCTTCGGCCTTGAGTTGATCGAAAGCCACTTGCTCGAGGGCGGCCACCTGTGCGGCTGAAAGGCCCAGCTCGAAGCCGGAGCACTCGTTGCTCCCCAATGATCTGGGATCGCGGCCGGTGATGCTTCCGAACAGCACCAGCGCTTCCAAATAATAGCCGTAAGCGCTGGCGTGGTAGTTATCGTAGGTCCACAAGTTGATCTTGCCGGCATCAATTCCATCATAAGGATTGGAGTCCGCGATCCCCGTATGCATGGCGCGCACCCAGGCGTCGCCCACCGGCACAACTTTTATGCCGGCCGACCCGGCGGCAGCGCGGTTGTAACCGTCGCGAACGTCGCGGTCCATCGCTTCAATCGGTTTGCCGTACCATGCGCCCTTGGGATCGTAAGTCTGATCGGCGCGCGGCCAGGTGGCCATGACGCGAATGTCCACCGCCGAATTCTTATTTCGGAGAAACTCCGCCATTTGGCGCACGCTGGCAATCAACACGCCCGGATCCCCGGGCTTCTTCGGGTCCAAAGTGCTGAATCCATGCATGACCACTAAGTCCCAGGGCCGCTGCCCGATCACGTCGAGCTTGTGCTCCAAGTGCCAATCGATGCCGACTCCAGGTTCGGTTTCCAGGTAGACGTCATACGCCAACCCCGCTTGCGTGACGAATGATTTGAATAGCGCCGGCACGCCGCCTTGCCCGCCGCCGTTAAGATCGGAAACGGTATCGGCACGGTAATAGCGCACCGCTGAGCCATGCGCGTAGGTGAAACTGTTGCCGATGAACAGTATGTTCGCGGCAAATGCGCTGCCCGCCGTCAGCAACAGGCCCGGCGACAGCACCAAGCCCAGCCTCAGCACCAGGCCCAGCGTCAGCACCAGGCCCAGCGTCAGTGACCGGCGCAGGCTGCGTCGCGTGCGGTGTAGAATCGGTTTTGCGATATCCAGTGTGAGCATAGCCCGCATTTTGCCACCTTAAGATGCCCAATCAATGAGCCGCGACGACGAAGATCGGATTCTGCACGGTTTGTACTACTACCGCGAGAACATCGAGGAGGATGTGCAGGTAACAATCGAACAGTTGTTGTGGCTTGCCATGCATCCGTTGCGCGAGGGCGATGCTTGGCGGCGCGACGGAAAACTGCAGGGTCTCGATGCATCGGCATTCCCGGACGACGTCCGCGCCAAATTGCTGACCGTGAAAATCGAACTGCCGCTGCGCTACCTGCAATACCGGCGCCTGATCACTTTTGCAAGACGCAGCGACGGCACCATCTATGCGGCCGTCACCTTTGCAGGCGCGGACCGGGCCATCCGCCTGCATACGCGGCGGGGGCGGTTGGACTTATGGTACCGCGAACATCGCGACGGCATTCTCGGCGTAACCATCACCGTGTTGATATCCCTCATCACGGCGCTGATCACGGTGCTGGCGGTGAGCAAGCTGTTTAAACCGTAGGCGGGTCGCCCGCGACGCCTTGGCGGATCGCGTGGCGGCGCGCCCCGGCGCAGGTGATGAACGCCGCATAGCTCCAGGCCAGCTGTTGCGCAGATCGCTGAACGCCCGTGCGCTGATCGAACTGTTCCGACAAATCGCCGCTCGGCGGCGTGTATGCCCGGACTGTTTCCAAAAAAGAGTCGCCGTGCGCGAGCAGTGCCTTGAAGTCCGGTCCATGCGCCGCGGCGCGAAAGCAGAATTCCGCCGCGGCCAGCGTTGAAAAATAGTAGGCGCCGCCTGAGAAGTAGACATCGCCCGGGTAGCGGCCCATGGCAGGCGCGCGATTCGAGGGACGATGGCGATTGATCGGATAGTCGGCGTCGAACAGCGCCTCGAGCCGCGCAAGCGTGGCGTGCATACGAGGATCCATTGCGGAGTGCGATGCGCCGGTTCCGCCCGCATGCAAAGTAGCCAGGATGACGGACATGTCGAGCTCTTTGGTTGAAGGTGCATTTTGGTCCAGCACCCGCGAGCGATAGAACTGCAGATCGTCCCGCCAGTACCCGTCAAGCGTGTGAAGTATTTCCCGCGAGTCGGCGAGGCAGTCGGCGGCGTCGATGCTCTGCGCCCGCCGCTCGTACCACGCGGCGCCCAGCTCGAGTGCGGCGGCAGCCACCCGCAGGGTGTAGTAGTGCAGGCCCTTTTCCTCTTCCCAGATGTCGAAACACGATTCGCGCCAATGCCTCCGGGTAAATTCAAGATTGACTCGCAGCAGCGTGTCGACCGCGGGCTCGAGCTCAGCCGGCAGATTCGCACCCTCGAGCCAGCGCAGCAGAGTGATCGCGGTCATGGCAGGACCGTCATGCTGAGGACGCGGCCACTTGGACACATCGAGCGTACCGTCGGGATTGACGCGGGTTTCACCGGCCACGCTGTCGCCCCTCACAGAGGCCAGTTCATCGTTGCTGCGCAAGAATTGCACGAAGTCCGGCGCGACGGCATCGCGCCACGTCGACGAGCTGCTGAGCGTGCGCCCATCGAGGGGCAGCAGCGACAGACTGAATCTCACAAAGTCCGCGAAAGGCCCCAGTGCATCGATGCCGGGGCAGCCCTCCTCGAAAAGCACCCGCATTGCGTCGACGACGATGGCTGCATCGCGGTACCAGTGGAAGAAGTAATCGGGTTCCGGATCATAGTTGCCGGGTATCGGCGAGGCAACGATGGATCCCTTGTGCGGCGTGATCGTCTGTGCGAAGCCCGGTCGCTGCTTGATGATACTGACGGGCGATACGCTTCGCAGCAACGCCTTCGCGCTATGCAGATACTGACTCTCCACCCAGTTATTCAGCCACTCCATCAGACAGTGAAGCTCAATGCGCGCAGGCCCGCCTGCACCTCCGGCGCCTTCATGAACAGCTTCCACAAAAGGGCGGAGCGGTGGTTTTCGATCATGAGAATGATCGGTCCCTGATCAATCGCAAGGTAGGTATCGGCGAACCAATTCCTGCTCTCGCAGAATGCGTCGACGAAACCGAAGCGACCCCAAACCTTTTCGCCATGGACCTTCAGGAAGTGGCGGGCCGCGTGCAGCGCTTGCTGAGGAGCATACGGCATGCTCGAGAGGGCAGCGGTGGGGGATATGGTGCCGTTGTCATTGTCCGGCGCGTGCGTCGCATAACCGTCCGCGCCGTCGCTCGAGGTCAAGCCCCAGCAGGAGGCGCCGTAGCCTTGGTAGCCCTGTGGATTTCTGACGCAGTGCGCGTGGTTGATCCGCACGTGATTGACGTTCTGCTCCCAGTAGTCGGCGTAGCGATCTGCGAGCCCGCGAGGATCGATGGCGCAGAATGAATAGTGCGCGAAAAACAGCGGCCCGCCGAAAGGGGCGCCCAAGGGCAGGGGAATATCGTAATAGGACTTGCCGTTGATGAAATTGCGGCCGGCGGCGAATCCTTGATGATAGGCGGCGGGGTCGATGGGATAGCGGGGCGCAGCGACAGCCAGCAGGTAGCTGATGAGGCATTCATTCCAACCACGGATGTCCTGATCCAGCGCCCAGCCATTGTTGGGACTCCAGTGCCAACTGAGCACATGGCGGCCCCGGGCATACCAATCCCATTCCACGTCGTTCCACAGGTAATTGACCAGACCTCGAATCTTGGCTTCCTCAGGGGTGTCATTGCCGAAGTACTCGCGTGCACACAGCAGTCCCATGATCAGAAATGAAGTTTCGACCAGGTCGCCGCCGTCATCCTTGCGCATGAAGGGAATCGTGGCGCCGTTGCGGCCATTCATGAAATGGGGAAATACGCCGTGAAAGCAGGTTGCCCGCGTCAAAAGATCGAGCATATGCGCGATGCGTTCGACCGCCTCCTGCCGGCTCACCCAGCCGCGCTCGACGGCGACAATGATGGCCATGACGCCGAATCCGGATCCGCCGGTCGCCACCAAATCATCCGACGCTTCCGAACTGGTCGTGCACCGATCCGGCGCCAGACCGCTGACTGGATGCGCTCCCTCCCAGAAGAAGCGGAAAGTCTGCCTTTGAATGGCTTCGAGCAACTGCTCGTCGGGCAACGCTGCCAGATCGGACGGATGTAGACTACTAGGCATGCGATGGTCCTGTTGCTGGAGTCGGCGCCGCGGCCGGCAATTTTCGAGCCAGCGGGTCCTTGACCAAGTGTAGAACACGCGACAGGAATTGATGCGCGTCATTGCGGCCGATGTGGATGATTCCCGATTGCGCGAGATCCTGGCTGAATACCTCGGTTACGCGTCGCAGCGCCTCATCATCGAGCGAATCGAAGACCTCGTCGATCAACACCCAGGGAGCCTGGTGCAGCAGCACACGCGCAAAGGCGAGCGCCTGTTGGTCATCTTCGTTCAAATCCCGCTCCCAATGTTGCGGCGAATCGAGCAACGGCGCCAGGCGATCCAGGCCAAGGCGCGATAACGCAATGGAATAGCGACCGGACTCGAACGAATCGGTGGTTTTAGGGTAGGCCAGTACCTCACGCAACGTGCCGGGAGGAAGATAGGGCGTGCGCGGCATATACAAGATTTCTTCGCCCGCCGGGCGGGTGATGTTTCCCGACCCCCAGGGCCACAATCCCGCCAGGGCGCGAAACAGCAGCGTTTTTCCGGATCCGGTGTCGCCGACAATCAAAACGCGCTCTCCTTCCTTTATCTGCACCTTCTTTTCTTGAAGCGCGGTGGCGCCGCTCGGCGACGCAATCCTAAGATCCTCGATGCTGAAATTCCGGTCTTTCCCTTCGGCGTAAACAATGCGGCCTTCCACATCATGCATGACGTCGGTGTCGATGACGGCGCGGCGGAAACCCGCCACGCGCAGCAATGTCGCGCGCCAATCGGCGATGGTGCTGAAATTGTCGACGAACCACCGCAAAGAAGACTGAACCTGCACGAAGGCGCCGGAAGCCAGCATGAGCCCACCGAAGGTGAGACTGCCCGCGAAGTAGAGTGGCGCTGCCACCAGGATCGGTGCGACCAAGGTGAGCCATCCAGAACCCGCGGTGACCCAGGTGAGATTGGTGAGGCCGGTCACGAGCTTCGCGGTTGCCGCCAGCACCGCCTTCAGATCCACATCGATGCGCCGTGCCTCCCCCGCCTCACCGCCGCTCAAGGCGATTGCATCGATATGCTCATTGACGCGCACCAGTGAGAAGCGCATGTCTGCCTCGCGGGCGTACCGCTGCGCGTTGCGCTCAACCAGGCTGCGGCCCACCCAGTAGCTCAACAGCGACGCGGATCCCGAATACAAGATCGCCGCCCAGACCATATATCCCGGAATGGCAATTTGGCGGCCGGCGACGTGGAAGACAAAATTGTTCGACAGATTCCACAGTACACTCACAAAGCTGGCGAGCAGGATGGACGATTGCAGGAGACCTATCCCCAAGTCGGCGGAAAGCTCGGTGAGGTGACGAGCATCCTCGTGCATTCGTTGGTCGGGATTCACGCCCATCGGACCCGCGTTGGCCAGACGAAAGGCCCGGCCCGGAACCAGCCAATTGTGAATCAGATCCTTGCCCAGACCCTCGCGCAGCCTGATCTTCAAAGTTTCGCCCAGCCATCTCTGGCCGACGTTTAGAATCAACAATATTCCGGCAATCAGGGCGAACACGCCGAGTTGAAAGATGAATTCCTCAAAATTGCGATGCGACAGCGCATCATAGAAGGGCTTATTCCAATTGTTCAGGCGTATCTGGCCGTAGGCCGTGGTTGCGATGACGAAAAACAGCGCTCCCGACAAAAGAAACAGAGTGTTGCGCACCGGGGCCTCCCACAATGCGCGCACCATCATGGCGAGTTGCGGCCCAAGAGAATTTGCAACCTTTTCCGAGTCGCTCTCAAGGGCGACCGACTCAGTCGACATATCGTTATTCATGCGCTTCTCTTTCGAACCGTGATGCCGCCATTATGATCGAGAGCCTGATCAGCCGCATGACGCTGAGCGAGAAACTGGGCCAGCTCACCATGAGTGCCTGCAGTTCCGCGGTAACCGGCCCCGTCATCGCGGGCGACTCGAACGACGCCATCAAAAGCGGCGAGATCGGCAATTTGTTGAACTTGCTCGGCGCCGCGAACATCAATGAAATGCAGCGTTTGGCTCAGGAGTCGCGTCTCAAGATTCCGCTGCTCATCGGTTTCGACGTCATTCACGGATATCGAACTCTATTCCCCATCCCGCTCGGCGAAGCAGCGTTGTTCGATCCCGTGGCCTGGGCCTTGAGCGCCCGCGAGTCGGCAATGGAGGCCGCAGCGGACGGCGTGGCCATGACCTTTGCGCCCATGCTCGACGTCGCTCGCGATCCGCGCTGGGGGCGCGGCGCCGAGGGTCCGGGCGAGGACCCGTGGCTTGCGGCCCGCATCGCCGAAGCCAAGGTACGAGGCTATCAGGGCGCAGGATTGTCGCAGGTCGATTCGCTTGCGGCGACGGCCAAGCACTTCTGCGCCTATGGCGCGGTGGCGGCGGGGCGGGACTATGCATCGGTGGACGTCTCCGAGCGAACATTGCACGAAGTGCATCTGCCGCCGTTTCTCGCGGCGGTGCAGTCGGGCGTGGCGGCGATCATGCCCGCGTTCACCGACCTGGCCGGCATGCCCCTGACGGCGAATGTTGCGCTACTGCGGCACTGGCTGCGAGGCTGCTGCGGTTTCGATGGCGTCATCGTCAGCGACTATCACGCCATCGCCGAGCTGATGCGCCATGGTATTGCCGGGGACCTGGCCGAGGCTGCGACGCTCGCGCTCAAGGCAGGAGTGGATATCGACATGATGTCGGACGCCTATCGCCGGGGGCTGCCGGTGGCTCTGGCGCGCGGTACCGTCAACATGACGGAAATCGATGAATCGGTGCGCCGAGTACTCACATTGAAAAAACGATTGGGTCTGTTCGACCATCCTTTCGCCCGCGGTGCGGTGCCCGAGTCCGCCGTTGCGATCGAGAATAGACGGCGCCGGGCTCGCCATATCGCAGCGCGGGCCGTTGTCATGTTGAAGAACGAGGGCGACGCGCTGCCGATAAGCGGTTCCGTGCGCCGCATAGCGGTTGTCGGGCCCTTGGCCGATGCGCCGGCCGACATGCGCGGCGTGTGGTGGGGCGCTTCTGAACCGGCCGGCCAGGTGACCGTGCTCGCAGGTCTGCGCGGGGAATTACCACAGGTCGAGATTCGGCACGCCGTCGGCTGCGCAATCGAGGATGCCGATCTTGCCGGCATCCCTGAGGCTCTTAGGGTGTGTGAGGGCGCGAATGTGATTCTGCTCTGTCTCGGCGAGGCGGCCGTGATGAGCGGTGAAGCGGCCAGCAGGGCGCATCTGGGGCTGCCGGGCGTCCAGGCCGCGTTGGCGGAGGCGGTGTTCGAACTGGCGCAATGCCTGCGCGTTCCGGTCATCGTCATCTTGTTCAGCGGTCGTCCGCTCATCGTGCCCCGACTGATGGAGAAGGCGAGCGCCGTTTTGGCGGCGTGGTTCCTGGGCAGCGAGGCCGGCAATGCCATTGCGGATCTGCTGACCGGGCGCATCAGCCCCGGCGGCCGCACACCGGTGACCTGGCCGCGCGCCGAAGGCCAGATTCCGATTTTTTTCAGCGAGCGCCCAGGGGGCAGGCCCTTTGATCGCGAAGACAAATTCACCAGCAAGTATCTCGACGAGTTGAACGAGCCCTTGTTCCCCTTTGGGTTTGGACTCACCTATGGTCGATTCGAGCTGTCGAATTTGCGTCTTTCATCGCGCGCAGTTTCCGAACATGACACGCTCACGATTCTCGTGGATCTCCTCAACCACGGGGCGCGGGAAGCGGAGGAATCGGTCTTTTTATTCTCGCATGCCAAAGTTGCCAGCGTGTCGCGGCCGAAGCTCGAGCTCAGGGGTTTCGGCAAGATTCAACTCAAACCGGGCGAGCGAGGCACTGTGACGATGACGCTGCGTGCAGCGGACCTGTCATTTCTCGGGACGGATCTAAAGCCGGTGTTCGAGCCGGGCGAGGTGGAGATTCTGGTCGGACCGTTCGCCGACCGCACGCAGCTGCTGGTGGCCCTGGTCCAACTCGTCAAATAGCGCGCGCTTAGGCGCCGAAATTCAAGAACTCGGGAGTCCGGCTCTTGAAGGGAAAGACTCCGATTTCCTCGCGCAGCTCGGAAATCGGCTTGCCGAGCAATTTATGCCACGGCACGGACATCAGCGGCGGTGCGCGCCGGCCATGCCGCCAGCCTTCGGCAATGAGAGATATGAATTGGTTGATGTCGACCAGCTTGCTCAGGCACGTTGCCGTGGTCACGACGGCGAGAAATCGGGTCGAGTAATTCTGCCCGAATTGCGCCAGCTGAAATCCGGATATCGCGACTTCGCCCTGAGCCGTAAAGCCGTAGCCGGCGAACAAATGCCACACATCGTGCAACTGCAGGATGCGGCGGTTGGTGCGATTTTGCGCGGGAAATATCGGCGGCAGCAGCACGTCGTCCGCGTTGATCACCTCCAGATCGTATCCCTTCGAGGTCAACAGATTCAGCAAGTCCGTGCCCAAGCTGTTCGGCGGCCAGTGGCGCAAGTCCTCGGTGGTCATTCTCACTTCCGGCTCCGCCAACAGAGCCTGAACATCGGCGTGCAGAAGCACGGCATGCTCGCATCGCGTCAACAATTCATGATCGTAGTGCATGCCGATCGCGACCACCCGCCCGGTGAAATCGAGCGCCTTGCTCTCACTTTGTTTGGCGGCAGCGGCAGGATCCGCATCGACGATGGCCCAAAAGGCGTCCCACACCGCGCGCGGCGTCTGCCATCCAATCGAGGATCGCGCCGGCGGGAATTTCAGTTCGCGCCCGAGCAGGGCCGCCCGATCTTCATCCGTTGTGAGGTCGAGCCAGGCCGCGGCAATCGCGTCGAATATGGCAATCTGCCGGACCGGCTCGACAAAAGCGGCGTGCGACATCAGCGCCGCCGCCGCCAGCGGCAGTGATCCGCTCAGGGGCGGGCCGCCCGAGGCGGCCCAGGACTCGAATCTGGCGCGAAATTCGGCGTCGGCGAGGGGCATGAGCGTTCCTTATGCCTGAATTAGCTGGGGTATATATTAATCCACAGCGTTAGGAGAGGCGACCCGGCCGCAACGATTGCGGAACAAAGTGGAGCAGAGGGCGAAAGCGATAGTGGCTAACGCTTCGTTCGTTCTCGCATTTCTTCGTAATTGCGTAAGGAATGGCGGTTGAGTGACGATTGAAATTGATCTAAGTTCGTTCGGTTAATCCTTTGGAGCGATTCGTGACTACCGACAGTCAACTCTGCGTTCGGACCCTGCGCTTGAAGGTCAAGCGCGAAGGGTACGCGTGGCTCAACGCTGCGGCGATTGAAGTGAATCAGGTATGGAATTTCTCCAATGCGACGAGCTATAAGGCGGATCGCCCCTTCGCAGGCCAACCTCGATGGCTGAGCGCCTTTGACCTGGACAAACTCACCGCGGGAGCCACCGAATACTTTGAGCATATAGGCTCGGCAACCATTCAACGCGTGAATGCGGAGTTCGCGACTCGAAGAAAGCAATTTAAGAGAACGAAACTACGCTGGCGGGTAAGCCAAGGGTCTAAGAGATCCTTGGGATGGATTCCGTTCAAAGCGGCGCAGCTTAAGCGCAAAGGTCAATCGCTGCGCTTCGCAGGTAAAGCCTTCCGAGTCTTCGAGCGAGAACTGCTGGAAGGAGCGGTGTGGAGGTCCGGCTGCTTTGCGCAAGACTCGGTCGGGGACTGGTGGCTTTGCCTGCCCACGACACAGAAAGTGACTCAATCGATGGCTCAGAAAGACGCGGTAGGCCTCGATTTGGGCTTAAAAGACATCGTGGCGACGAGCGATGGGGATAAGCTCGAAGCGGGTCATTTCTATCGCTCGATCGAGCGGAGAATCGCAAACGCACAGCGTCGCGGCCATAAGCGTCAGGCCAAACGCCTGCATCGCACCGCCGCGAGACGGCGAAAAGATGCCTTACACAAGTTCTCAAAGAAGATCGTGAGTACTTATCAATCGATCTACATCGGCGATGTGAACAGCCTGAAACTCGCAAAGACTCGGATGGCCAAATCGGTACTGGATGCGGGTTGGGGTATGCTCAAAACACAATTGCAGTACAAGGGCCAGCAGGCCGGCAGGTGTGTTCGGATCGTCAGCGAGAGAAACACAACGCGAACATGCAGCAGCTGTAATGCCTTAACCGGCCCTACAGGCCTGGACATGCTCGTTGTCAGGTCTTGGGTGTGTCGTGCCTGTAGTGTCACGCACGATCGGGATGTCAATTCGGCCCGAAACATCCTGACCGCGGGGAGGTGTCCCCCGTCCGTCTGCGGGAACGAGCCGCCGCTTGCAGCCGCCGCTCTGAGCCAGGCATCCAGTCGATGCAAGGCAGGGACCAGCGCGCTGAAAGCGGCAGCGTGAGCACCGGATGGAATAATCTGCCGTTAGCGCGGCGGGGGAACAAATGCAGAAAATGACGGTGGCCGGCATGCCTGCCATGATCGCTTCGCGCACCAAGCTGCTGTATGGCTTCGGCACCGTGGCCTATGGAATCAAGGACAACGGTTTCAACCTGCTCCTGCTGATTTTCTACAATCAGGTGCTTGGCCTGCCGGCCCAGCTGGTTGGGCTGGCGATCATGATCGCACTCATCGTCGATGGGTTTGTCGATCCGATCATCGGGCATGTGTCGGACCGCTTTCATTCGCGGCTTGGCCGTCGGCACCTGTTCATGTATGCATCGGCGCTGCCCTGCGCGATATTCTATTATCTGTTGTGGAATCCCCCGGCCAACTTAAGCACTGCTGCGCTGTTCGTGTATCTTCTGGCCACGGCCATCATCGTGCGCATGCTGATCGCCCTATACGAGGTGCCGAGTGCGGCGTTGCTCGCGGAGTTGTCCGAAGACTACGATCAACGGACCTCGTTGGTGGTTTACCGGTTTTTCTTCGGCTATGTCGGCGCCGTCATGATGGGCGTGATTGCATTCTCGATCTATCTGCGGCCGACTGCGGAGCAACCGGTGGGGATGCTCAACCGCGCCGGCTACCATGGCTATTCGCTGGCGGCAGCCGCGCTCATTTTCCTCGCCATAATTGTCTCGACCGCCGGCACGCACGACTACATTCCCTATCTGCGCGCGCCGCCGCCGAAGCGGCGCTTCAACCTGGCCGAACATTTTCGTGAAATCCGCGCCGCCCTCGCGAACCGGCCGTTTCTCGCCGTCCTCGCCTGCGGCTTTTTTGGGGCCATGGCCAACGGCGTGATCACGACCTTAAGCGTATATTTCTTTACTTACTACTGGGGGCTGTCGACCAACCAGATCTCGCTGCTGCTGATTTCAGTATTGCTGTCGGCCGGCATTGCCCTGTTCGTGGCGCCCGCAATCAATCGCGGCATGGACAAGAAGCGCGGCGCGATTTTCATTTCCCTGGCTGCACTGCTGCTGGCACCGGGGCCGGTTGCACTGCGCTTATGCGGCTGGTTCGTCGACAACTCATCGCCGGCGCTGATGCCGATTCTGCTGTTGTTTGCGCTGGTCGCCGGCGCCTTGTCCGTGGTGTCGAGTTCGCTGGTCACCTCGATGCTGGCCGATACGGTCGAGGACAATGAAATTCAAACGCGTCAGCGCACCGAAGGGCTGTACTTCGCCGCGGCATTCTTCATACAGAAATGCGTTTCGGGGCTCGGCATATTCATCGCAAGCCTCATCCTCGCCTGGGTCAGGTTTCCGGAAGGCGCGCGTCCGGAGAGCGTTGCCCCCGAAGTGCTGCGAAACCTGGCGATCGTGTACATTCCGTTGGTGGTCGTGTTGTTCGGATTGTCCATCGTTTTTATCGCGTTCTACCGCATAGGACGCGGCACGCATGTTGCCAATCTTGAACTGCTGCGCGCCATGCACGCCGGGGCGGTGACTCCCGATGCAGGCTGACACCGCAGAGTATTCCGCCTCACCCGTGAAAACGCCGGACGTCCTCGTGGAGCGCCGTGCCGATGGTTCCGTGCTGATCCGCTGCAACATGGATCCCGTCGCGGGGCCCCGATCAATCGGTCATCTGTTCATCGAACGGGCATTGCGTGTGCCGCAGCGCCCGTTTCTCAAACAGCGCGAGGAAGGTCAAGGGCCGTGGCGCTCGATCAGCTATGGCGAGGCACTCGAGCAAGTCCGAGGGATTGCGCAGTGGCTGCTGGATCAGGGCTTGGGATCGGGCGATTGCGTCATGATCCTGTCCGGCAACTCGATTGAACACGCCCTGCTGATGTTGGCAGGCTATGTGAGCGGGATTCCAGTGGCGCCGGTCAGCGCAGCCTACAGCCTCCTGTCGACAGACCATGCGAAGTTGCGCCACTGTTTTTCGATCCTGCGCCCGCGGGTGGTGTTCGCCCAGGACGGCAAACAGTTTGCCGCGGCGCTTCAAGCCCTCAGAACATTGAACCCTGATCTTCTGTGTATCGCGGTCAACAATTACGCGGGCGATGAGATCGCCTGGCAGGACGTGCTCAAAACGATGCCGGCGAGCGTCGATCCGGCGCTCGAAGCCGTGGACGTGAACAGCGTGGCGAAGTATTTGTTCACCTCCGGTTCCACGGGTTCTCCCAAGG
This sequence comes from uncultured Gammaproteobacteria bacterium, assembly GCA_963831765.1. GTDB lineage: Bacteria > Pseudomonadota > Gammaproteobacteria > Steroidobacterales > Steroidobacteraceae > Bog-1198. The sequence continues at coordinate 311,670 of CAWHRH010000003.1, read as the reverse complement.
CCGTCGTGCAAACTCACGGAATGATGAGCGCACTTCTTGGATCACAGGAGGCGCTTCGCGATGAAACGCAGGATGTGCCCGATGAGGTTCCGCAGAGTCTGGAGTGGATGCCTTGGAGCCACATCAGCGCCGGCAATATCATCTTCAATACCGTCCTGTGGAATTCGGGCACCTTGTTTCTCGACGACGGCAAGCCCACGGCGGCGCTGTTCCCGCTCACGATTCGGAATCTGCGCGATGTCTCGCCGCAGGTATTCGGATCCGCGCCCATCGCGTTTGGCATGCTGGCCGACGCCATGGAAAAAGACCCGGAATTGTGCCGTTCGTTCTTCAAAAACCTGCGGTACATGTCATATGGCGGCGCGACGCTATCGAGCCATGTATATGCGCGTCTGCAGGCTCTCGCGATCGCGCAAACCGGCCATGCCATCCCCTTGCTGACCATGTATGGAGCGACGGAAACACAGGGAGTGACGTTCGGCGCCGGCTCCGCCGAGGAATCCGGACTGATCGGATCGCCCATGCCCGGCGTCGTGCTCAAGCTCGTTCCCAATGGCGCAAAACTCGAGTTGCGCGTGAAAAGCCGCAGTGTGACCCCGGGCTACGTCAGTGATCCGGAGCGAACGGCCGCGGCATGGGACGAGGAGGGTTTTTACCGGCTTGGCGACGCTGCGAGGCTCCTGGATGAGGCCGATCCGCGGCGCGGGCTGGTATTCGACGGACGGGTCGGCGAGGACTTCAAGCTGGCTACCGGCACATGGGTGAGTGTCGGACCCTTGCGCGGGGACGTGGTTCGCGTTTGCAGTCCCCATGTATTTGACGCGGTAATCGCAGGCCACGATGCCGGCTATGTGAGCGTGCTGCTCTGGCCCTCGGCCGCCGCCATGCCGCTGTTGAACGCGGCGCCGTCCGCCGGTCTCGTTGCCGGCCAGCTCAACCTGGTTCTTGCCGAAAAGCTGCGCGAGCACAACGCCAGCGTGAAAGGATCATCGCGGCAGATACGTAGGTTCGCGCTCATGGCTCAGGGTCCGGGTCTCGATAGCGGCGAAATCACCGATAAGGGCAGTATCAATCAGCGTGCATCATTGGCGCAGCGCCGTGCTCTGGTTGCGATGCTCTATGCCGAACCGCCGGCGGCGGGCGTCACGGTGGTGCCTGTCTGAAAACGGCCGCCGCTCAATGGGCCGCCGGGACCGACACGCTTGGTTTGGAACATCTTGTAAATCAAGGCGCGCAGCCAGCGATTTCTGGGGTCGCGATGGAATTTGCGGTGCCAAAACTGCTTCAGCTCGATGCGGGGCGGCTCAAAGGGCAGTCCCACGACCCGTAGATTCGCCGATGCGCCGGCAAAGTATCGGGCGAGGGGCTCCGGTACTGTCACCACCAAATCCGATTGAGCCACGATGATGGGCGTACTGGCGTAGTGCGGCGTCGTCAGCACCACCCGCCGCTGAATTTTCTTGCGTGCTAGATAGTTTTCCATCACCTCTTCCGTGCGGCTTTCCACCCGCACCACGGCATGTTCCAACTCCAGGAACTGCTTGATGGTCAGTCTGTTGGCGGAAATCGGGTGATCGGCGCGTATCAAGCAAGCGAAGCTGTCCGTGAACAGGGTCTGCTGGAAGAAGCTGCTTTTGCCCAGATCGGGAAAGTACCCGACGGCCAGATCGACTCCCCCTCTCTCAAGATCGTGCATGACTTCGGCCGCCGGCAGACTGACAGAGCAGACGGCCGCACGCGGCATGAGTTCTCGAACTTTGCGCAACAGCATCGGAAGAAACACGACCTCGCCCACATCCGACAAGGCCAGGCTGATCGGCCGATCGCTGGCCGCAGCGTCGAATACCGGCGTGGAAACGATTTCGCTGTCCACGATCCCGAGTATCGAGCGCGCCGCCCCGACGATGGCCGCGGCGCGCGGCGTTGGCTGCATGAGATTACCGGTGCGCAAGAACAAGGGATCATCAAAGTATTTGCGCAGTTTGCCGAGGGCCGCGCTGACCGCGGGCTGGCTTTTGTCCAATTTTGCTGCGGCGCGGCTGACGCTGCGCTCCTCTTCGAGCGCATCGATGACTTTCAGCAGATTCAGATCGAGCTCGTTCATACGCTATTCGTTTTTCAAATAGTGTGGATTCATACTATCCCATTGCCAGATAGCCATCGCAAGCGCAGGATCACGCCCCATCATCGCTTTAGAGAGGCCGCGTGCAGCGATTTATCCTGACCCTGTCCTGTCCCGATCGCAAAGGGATCGTCGCCGCCGTCGCCAATTTTCTGCTGGCGCAGGATTGCAACATCGTCGATAGCGCGCAATCCAGCGATGAGCCAAACGGGCTCTTCTTCATGCGCGTCAGCTTCGCCACCGCCCAATTGCGCGTGGTGTCGGATCTGCGCGGCGGCTTCAGTACCGTGGCCGAAGGGTTTGGCATGCAATGGGCGATTCACGACTGCGCCGTGAAACCGCGGGTGGTCATCATGGTGTCCAAATTCGGCCACTGCCTGAACGATCTGTTGTACCGCCACCGGATTGGCGCCCTGGCGATCGAAATTCCGGCGATCGTCTCCAATCACCGCGATTTCTACCAGTTGGCGGCCTCCAACAATATTCCGTTCCACTACATGCCCATTACCGCCGCGAACAAGCCCAAACAGGAAGAACAGCTCCTCGAGCTGCTGCGCGAGGAGCGCTGCGATCTGGTGGTGCTTGCGCGCTATATGCAGGTTTTCTCTGCTGCGATGTGCGAGCAACTCAGGGAACGGGCGATCAATATTCACCACTCGTTCCTGCCGAGCTTTCAGGGCGCCAAGCCCTACCAGCAGGCACGGGACCGCGGCGTCAAGCTGATCGGTGCCACGGCGCATTATGTAACCGAGGATTTGGACGAAGGTCCGATCATCGAGCAGGACGTGGCGCGGGTGGATGATCGCATGAGCGTCGAGGACTATGTGGGGGTGGGCCGCGATGTCGAAAGTGCGGTTCTGGCACGTGCCGTGAAATGGCATGTGGAGCATCGCGTTCTGCTGAATGGAAATCGCACGGTGGTCTTTTCCTGAGGGCACATTGGGGGAGTCTGATGTGCGCTGTGAATAAAACAACGGAGTCATGGCAACTATGAGCGGGCAAAACCTGGAAAGCTTGTTAAAGACGGCGGGGAATCCGGTGAAGCTGTTGCGCAATTCGCAACTCGGCGCCTACGTTTATCCGGTCGTGCCGAGCGAGTTCACGAACTGGCGGGACGAGCAGCGCGCATGGCGCGACTCGGTCGTACTGTTCGATCAGTCGCATCACATGGCGGAGTTCACCGTCAAGGGGCCGGACGCACTCAAGCTGATGTCCTACTGCACGATCAATAGCTTCGCCAATTTCACGCCCAACAAGGCCAAGCAGATGGTGCCCTGCAGCTACGACGGCTACGTGATCGGCGACGGCATACTCTTTTATCTGGACAAGGATGAATTGGTGTTCGTCGGCCGCGCGCCCTCGGTCAACTGGCTGCAATTTCAGGCCGAGACGGGCGGCTTCAAAGTCGATGTGATTCGCGACGATCGCTCGCCCTCTCATCCGCGCGGCAAGGCCGTGACCCGCCGCCACTATCGGTTTCAAATCCAGGGGCCGAACGCAGCCAAGGTGCTCAACAAGCTCAATGGCGGGCCGATGCCGGACGTCAAGTTCTTCAACATGGACACCATCAACATCAAGGGTCGCAAAGTGCGCGCACTGCGTCACGGCATGGCCGGCGCACCGGGCCTGGAGATCTGGGGACCTTACGCCGAGGGCGATGAAATCCGCGACACCATCCTCGAGGCCGGCCGGGAATTCGGCATTGTCGCCGTCGGCTCGCGCGCGTACGCGAGCAACACGCTCGAGTCGGGCTGGATTCCTTCCCCATTACCGGCGGTGTACACGGGTGAGAAAATGAAGCGCTACCGAGAATGGCTGCCGGCAGCCGGCTATGAAGGCACCGGCTCGATTGGCGGCAGCTTCGTGTCCGACAAGATCGAGGACTACTACACGACGCCCTACGAGCTGGGCTACGGCGGATTCATCAAGTTTGATCATGATTTCGCCGGCCGTGAGGCGCTGGAGAAGATGGCGAAGGGCCCGCATCGAAAGAAGGTAACCTTCGAGTGGAATGGCGAGGACATCGCCAAGACCTACACCTCCATGTTCGTGCCAGGCGGCGAGAACTACAAGTTCTTCGACATTCCGATCGCCAACTATGCCTCGTCCTCGTTCGATAAAGTGACCATGGGCGGCAAGACGGTGGGTCTCTCGATGTTCGGCGGCTACAGCTTCAACGAGCGCAGCGCCCTCTCTCTCGGCGTCGTCGATCCCAACATCAATGTGGGTGATGTGCTCACGCTGGTCTGGGGCGAGGAGGGCGGCGGTACGAAAAAGACCACGGTCGAGCGCCACAAGCAGCTCGAAGTGCGTGTCAAAGTATCGCCGGTGCCTTATGCGCGCACCGTTCGCGAGGGCTACCAAGAGGGCTGGCGCAGCCGGCAATCGTAATGATGGCGGCTAAGCCACAGCAAGTACCGCTCGCGCACACCGTGGCGCGGCTGGCGGGCGAGGCCTCGGTCGAAATCCATGTGCAAGATGCCGTGCATTTGCCGGCGAGCCGATCCTTGCTGGCACCCGGCAAGAAACTCTATGTCAGTCATCTGCCGAAGCAGACCTGGGAGAGCACCGCGATGATGTGCCGCGCGGTGCATGCGGCGGGCTTTGACCCCGTTCCGCATATTCCGGTGCGCCTCGTTCCGGATGTAGAGACGCTCGATCGCACCTTGGATGCCCTCGTCAGCGGCGCGCAGGTGCGCGAGGTGCTGCTGATTTCAGGGGACTATGCGACGCCGCTCGGACCCTATTCCGCGGTCAGCGAGGTAATACGCAGCGGCGTGTTGGGTAAACATGGCTTGACGCGAATCTCCATCGCCGGCCATCCGGAAGGGCACCCGGCGGTGGTGCTCGATGAGATTCGGCGGGCGGAACGCGAGAAGGTGCAGCTTGCCGAAGCCGCGCATCTTGACGTGACCTTGGTGACGCAATTCTTTTTCGAGTCGGCGCCGTTTCTCGAGTGGGTGCGCGATTTGCGTGATCACGGCGTGCGAGCGCGAATCGTCGGCGGATTGGCCGGTCCGGCAAGTTTGGCAACCTTGTTCAGATTCGCCAAGCGCTGCGGCGCCGGACCCTCGATCCGAGCGCTTGGCGCGCGTCCCGCCTCGCTTCTCAACCTTATCGGCGATCACGGGCCCGACCGCGTCCTGGGTGAAATGGCGCAATCCTTGAACGATGGCGATAGCGATTTCAGCGGCATCCATCTGTTCTCTTTTGGCGGGTTTCTGCGCACCTGCGAGTGGTTGAACAGCACCGCCGCGGCCGCCAACAAATAGGCGCCGCGCAACTGGCTGCAGGCGAAAGGTTTGCCGGCACCCAATTCATGCAAGAGCGCGCGGCATTTCGCTGTTAATCGAGTTTCGGCCCCTGGTTGCGCCTAGTTTGGGTTTGTTCGCACATGCCGGAGCGCCATGGACCGCCGCAAATTCTGCTTCTCGAGCGCCATCATGGCGACCGGATTCGCTGCCGGGCGCGTGTTCCCATCCCCTGAAGTTCCATCCTTGGTGTTGCATGAAGTCGTTTTTGACGCGCGCTTTCCCATGGCACGCGACTTCGGCTTTGCCGCCGCGGCGCTGGGTCAAAAAACGGCCGCCATTCAGGGAGATGTGACGGCGCTATGGCTTGATGATCTCCGGCCGCATTGGATCGCCGAGAAAGGGGCCATCGCCGGCATGACCAGCGCCCGCTCGCTGCTTTGCCTGGAGTTGCTGGCTCGGGATCACTGGATGCGCGTCATCGTCCGCGCTGAACACAGGGTGCTGCCCGGCGGCGCGATCGCACATCGCGTCAGCGCCGGAGAACCGGCACTCGGGAGCATTTGCAGCTCTCTTGAGGGAGATGCAAATTGGCCGAGGCGTCTGGTCGGCGCATTGACCTCGCTCCCCAGCGTGGTCGCTGCGCCGCGCGCAAGGCGCGAGGTCGCCAGCCCATGGAATGGCCAAGCCTTGGCGCTGAATGCGCAGTTGGTATCGTGGGTGATCGCGGGAGAAGGTGCATGAGGGTGCCCCCGGGAGTCAGCCAGAGCGATTTTGTCGTCGTCATCGGCGAATTTGAGAAAATCGTCGGTCATCAGTGGGTCTTCACCAGTGATGAGGATCTCGATCTGTATCGAGACGCCTACTCACCCTTTCTCAGTGAACCCGAGGAGCGCATCGCCTCCGCCGCCGTTGCACCGTCAAGCACCGAGGAGGTGCAGCGCATCGTGCGGCTCGCCAATCGCTATCGTGTGCCGCTGTATGCGATTTCGACCGGCAAGAATTTAGGCTACGGCGGCTCGGCGCCGGCGTATTCGGGCTGCGTGGTGCTCGATCTTAAGCGCATGAACCGGATCATCGAGGTGAACGAGGCAAACGCCTTCGCCTTGGTTGAGCCTGGCGTGAGCTACTTCGACCTGTACCGCTACATTCAAGAGCGCAAGCTCAAGGTGTGGATCGATTGCCCGGATCCGGGGTGGGGAAGCGTGGTGGGTAATGCCATCGACCGCGGCGGCGGCTACACCGCGGCGAATTATCGCAATCACTTTGATTCTCATTGCGGCATGGAAATCGTGCTGCCAAGTGGCGAGTTGCTGCGCACGGGAATGGGGGCCATACCCAAGGCCGAGACCTGGCAGCAGTACAAATCCGGCTGTGGACCGTGGATCGACGGCATCTTTTCCCAATCCAATTATGGGATTGTCACCAAGATGGGCTTCTGGCTCATGCCCCAGCCTGAAGCCTATATGCGCTGCACCGTGTCCCTGCCGCGCTATCGCGATTTAGGCCCGATGGTCGAGACGCTCAACTACCTGGAGAATGCGCGCATTACATCCGGATTTCCGGACATCGCGTCGCCGCTCAACGGTTATCCGCCGATCGGGCAGGTACAGCTGTGGAACGAAACCGGCCCACCCCACATGACCGACGAGCATCTTAAATTGCTTGCCGGCGTCACCTTGGGATACTCGAGCGAACTCGAGGACTACGGTCTCAAGGCAGACATTCCGTATTGGCAGCTGTGGTTGAGCTTCCACGGGCCGATGGAAGTCATCGAAGCCCAGTGGCAGGCGGCTCAACGTCACTTCACGAAGATCGATGGGGCGACGTTTCGCGTCATTGACCGCGTCACGGTGCCGCTTGATCCAGCAAAGGTCGAAAGCTATCACGAGCCGGAATTTGGTATCCCCTCGCTGCGGGCATTCTCGATCGGCGCCCGCTCTCCTTGGAATCCCACCCCATCCAAGGGACACATGTGGTTCTCGCCCATCATTCCGCGCACCGGTGAGGCCATCATCGAGGCGAATCGGGTATTCAGCCAAGCTGCCCGTGATCTAGGCATGCCGCTGTTTCGCAGTTTCACTCTGCCGGCCTGTTTCTGGGAGCGCAGCTTCATCTTCATTCTGGCAACCCCCGTGACCGAGGATCCGGCGACGAACAAGCGCTATCGAGAGGGCTTCAAGAAGTTGATCGAAATCGGCGGACAGCATGGCTGGGGCGAATACCGCACGGCTCCGGTGTTCCAGAAGTCGGTCATGGATGTGTACTCATTCAACAATCACGCCCTGCAACGCTTCCACGAGACATTGAAGGATGCGATCGACCCGAACGGCGTGTTGTCGCCCGGGCGCTATGATATTTGGCCCAAGCACCTGAGGGGCAAGCAGTCATGAGCCGACTGGGATTGAGCGTGGTTCTCTTGGGGGTACTGGCGTTGAGTATCATTAGCCGTGCAACATTTGCGCAGGATCATTCGGACGAATATGCCGCCGGCCGCGCCGTCTATGCCAAGTGGTGCGCGCCTTGCCACGATCCGGGCGTGATCCATCCCGGAACGAATGCTCTGACGGTGAAATATCAAGGCGTCAAACCGGGTGTGCTGCTCGAATGGAAGGACCTGTCTGCGAGCACCGTGAAGTTTTTTGTCCGCCATGGGATTTCGGTGATGCCTCAGTTTCGCAAGACAGAGATCAGCGATCAGGAATTGGATGCCCTCGCGGCATTCTTGGCGCGCAATACGCCCTCGGGCTAGGGCAAAAGCATGCGCGCCGCCGTTTATCATGGTCGTGCCGATGTCAGGCTCGAGTCGGTTGCCGAACCCGAGCCGGGCCCCGGAGACGTCAAGCTCAGGGTTTTGTACAACGGGATTTGCGGCAGCGATCTGCACGAAATCTACGATGGCCCGATCACGACGCGCACCACGCCGCATCCTCTCACCGGGGTCAAGAATCCGGTGATTCTCGGCCACGAGTTGTGCGGCGAAGTAGTCTCCTGCGGCGATGAGGTTTCGGATCTGGCGCGAGGAGATCTGGTTGCGGTCGAGCCGGTTGAAACCTGCGGCCGGTGCCGCTGGTGCAAGGCAGGTCAGTACAACCATTGTCCCATTCTCGCGTTTCATGGCTACAACCGTCAGGGTGGCGGGCTGGCCGAGTACACCGTGGTGCGCCGCTCGATGGCGCATCGGCTGCCGCGCGGCATGACGCCCATGCAAGGGGCGCTGATCGAGCCGATGGCGGTGGCCTGGCACACCGCGAATCGTTGCCGGCTCGAAGCGGGTCAGACCGCGGCCATTCATGGTGCAGGTCCCATTGGCATCGGCGTGTACTTCGCGCTCAAGGAGCGCGGGGTCAAGGTCATCGTGGTGGATCCCTCGCCGGTACGCCGCGCGGTGCTGGCACGTCTGGGCGCCGACGAGGTCATCGACCCCAATTCCAGTGACCCCATCGCGGCGATCCGCGATTTGACTGACGGCCTGGGTGCTCATGCCTCGGTGGATGCGGCCGGAGTGGCTGCATCCTTCAACGCCATGCTGCACGGGACGCGGGTAGACGGAACGGCTGTCGTGGTGGCCATTCATCATCATCCGGTGGTGATTCCGCCCTTCGATTTGCTGATGCCCGAGATCAACATCACGGGGGTCGCCATGTCGGTGCACGCCTTCCCCAGCGTGATCGAAGGGATGGCACGGGGCAGTTACCCGCTCGAGGGTTGGGTTGAGACCATTCCCTTCGAGAATCTGGTGGACCTCGGCTTGGAGCGTTTGCGGCGCCAGGAGGGCTTAAAAATTCTCGTCGATATGGGCGTTTCGCCCAAAACTGCATCGGGAGTGCGGAATTGAAGATCAACGAGCTGTTCAGTGTTCAAGGTTATGGGGTCATCGTCACTGGGGGGGCGAGCGGCCTCGGACTGGCCTACGCGGAAGCCCTGGCTGAGAACGGCGCCAGCGTGACCATCCTGGACATGGATGCCGGGCGGATCGAAACTGAGACGCGGCGTCTGCGATCGTCGGGTCTTGACGTGCGCGGCGAGATTGTCGATGTGAGCGATCACGCCGCCCTCGATGCGGCCTTCGATGCCGCGCGCGCGGCACACGGCCGCCTCGACGTGGTCTTCGCCAATGCCGGTATCGATTCCGGTCCGGGATTCGTGAGCAGCTGGGTGGGAGCTGAGCGGCCGCGCAATCCGGAGGGCTCGCTCGAGCGCTATTCCGATGAGCGTTGGAACCGCGTCATCGACGTCAACCTGAACGGCATATTCGCGACGCTGCGCGCCGGGGCTCGCCTCATGCGGCCGCAACGCTCCGGGCGCATGATCGTGACCACTTCGGTTGCAGGCTATCAATGCGAGCCGGCCATCGGCTCCGCCTACATGGCGGCCAAGGCGGGTGCCGCGCACCTGATGCGCGCGGTTGCGCAGGAGTTGGCCGCTTATCAAATCACGGTCAATGCCATTGCGCCGGGCTTCTTCGTCACCAATATCGGCGGCGGCCACGCCAAGCAGCCGCAGGTTCAGCAAGCCGTGGGCAAAGGTGATACCGATGCATCGCGTGGGATTTCCCGAGGACATCAAAGGCCTCGCGCTGTTCCTGGCCTCGCCGGCCTCGGCCTACCTGACCGGTCAGCAGATTTCGATCGACGGGGGCTGGACGCTCGGCGCCGCGGATTAGGCGCGTCGCGCCAATGGTTGAATAACGGGAGAGTGCAATGGGTCTCGTAGGCTTTGGTCAACCCGACGATGGAATCATTCAGATGTGCTATGTCGTGCCGGACATTCGTGCGGCCATGAGTACCTGGGTGAACAAGCTCAAGGTGGGCCCGTGGTTCCTGCTCGATCACTTCACCGGCGGTGATCCCAAGTACCGCGGCCGCGACTCGACGGCGGATGTGTCGCTTGCCATGAGTTTCGCGGGTCATATGAACATCGAACTCATCCAGCCGAATAACGACGCGCCCTCGGTGTATCGCGAGTGGATTGACCGGCGCGGTCATGGATTTCATCACTGGGGACGTGCCACCACCCATTTCGACCGCGACGTCGCGCACTATCAGGCGGCGGGACACGATCTGGCGTTTATCGCATCCGTTCCCAGCGGCGGCCGTGTGGCGTATATGGACACCACGCGCGAGCTCAATGGTTATGTGGAATTGATCGAGCTCGGCGAGGGTTTCGAGAAGGTGTTCAGCCGCTTCTATCGCGCCAGCATCGGCTGGGACGGCGAGGAGCCGGTCCGATCCTTCATTTGACGCGGACTTCGAGCAGCATGGGCGCTGTCGGCCGCGAACACGGTGCGCAGCGCCGCGTCGAGATCCTCGCAGCGCGCAACCAGGATTGCCTTGACGCCTTGAGCCTCGGCGAGCCCGCAGAAATCCAGATCCGGCAGCTGCACGCCGGGCAGCGCATCGATGCGGAAGCGATGTCCGAATTCCTCGAGCGCGCGATAGCTTCCGTTGTTGACGATGATGAAAGCCACGGGCAGCTTCAGTTGCGCGGCGGTCCACAATCCTTGGATGGAATACATGGCCGAACCGTCGCCCAGCAGCCCGATCACCTTGCGCCCGGGGCGCGCCAGGGCCACACCCACCGCCGCCGGCAGCCCGTGGCCCAGGCCGCCGCTCGCGCAGGTGTGAAACGTATCGCGCTCGAGCATGGGCAGGTGATCATGCATGGGACCGCGGCTGCTCGGTGCCTCCTCGACGATGATGCTGTCGGCCGGGCGCAGGGCGGCGATTTGCTGCATGAGATAGCGATCGCTCAAGACACCGCGCGTTGACCCGGGGCGCCCGAGGTGGAATCGAGGGCGACCCGCGAGTCGTCTTCGGCGGTGGATCCAAGCAAGCGCGGCCACGCCGAGCTTTAAGTTGGTGACGATGGAGGTGCCGACCGGGACACCATGCCGCGGCGCCCGGATCGTCGGTCAGCTGCACGAGCGCTGCGCCCGCCGGTATGTGCGGGCCTTGTCCTTCGACATGGTAGGTGAATACGGGCGCGCCCAGTACCAGGATGAAATCAGCTCCGTCGAGGCGCTCGACGATTTGCGCGCGATCCGCGGGCAGGAAGCCGGCGAACAACGGATGCTGTTCCGGAAAACTATTGCGAGCCGACATGGGGCTCACCCAGACCGCGGCTCGATGCCGCTCGGCGAGTGCAATGGTCTCATCCCAGGCATCATCGCGCGCCACCGATGCGCCGACCACGATGACCGGCCGCCGGGCCAGCGCTGAGCGCCGCGGCGGCGCGGGACAGCAGCGCTGGATCGCCGGCCATCGCCTGGCTCACCTGCCGCGCCGCCAACCTTTGGCCCGGTCGATCCCAGTCATCCACGGGAACCGACACGAAAGTGGGGCCGCGCGGCGGCTGCATGGCGGTGTAGTAGGCGCGGGCAATGGCCGCGGGCACGTCCGCGGCGCGCGCCGGCTCGCAGCTCCATTTGACGTACGGTTTCGGCAGTTGCGCCGCCTGTTCCGAATACAGGAACGGCTCGAAGGGCAGGATGGAGCGCGCCTGCTGACCGGCGGTGATCACCAGCGGCGTTTGATTTCGATAGGCGGTGAATATGCTGCCGAAGGCATGGCCGACGCCGATGGCGGAGTGCAGATTGACGAGCGCGGCATCGCCGCGGGCCTGCGCAAAGCCGTCGGCCATGGCGACCACCACCGATTCCTGCAGGCCGAGCACGTAGCGAAAATCAGATGGGAAATCGCGGAACATCGGCAGCTCGGTGGAACCGGGATTGCCGAATACCGTGGTCAGTCCGAATTCGCGCAGCAGCGCGAAGACTGCCTCGCGTACGGTGATATCGTTGATCAAATACGCAGCACCACTTTGCCGAAATGCCCGGCGGTCTGCAGATGTTCGTAGGCTGCCGGTGCTTCGTCAAAATCGAAGACCCGATCGATGACAGGTTCCAGCCGATGCAGTGCGATGGCGGCGTTCATGCGTTCGAACTGACCGCGCGAGCCGACGAACACGCCGTGCACGCTGGCCTGTTTGCCGAGAAGGCCATAAGGGTTGCCGGCGGCGACGGGACCTGTGAGTACACCGATCAAGGCAATTCGCCCTCCGACTGCCAACGATCCGATGGAGCGGCTCAACGTGCCGGCGCCGCCAACCTCGAGAACGCAATCGACACCGCGCCCGCCGGTTTGCTTCAGCACTTCGCCTTCCCACTCAGGGGTGGTTCGATAGTTGATGCCGCCCTCGGCTCCGAGCTTGCGCGCGTGCTCGAGCTTGGCATCGCTCGATGAGATGATGAGCACGCGGGCGCCGGCAAGACGCGCGAACTGCAGCGCAAAAGTGGACACACCGCCCGTGCCGATCAGCAGCACCGTGTCGCCGGGAACGATCCGGCCGATGTCGACCAGCGCGCGCCAGGCGGTGACCGCGGCGCAGGGCAGCGTCGCGGCGGCCTCATACGATAAATGAGAGGGCACCGCGACCGCATCCTGCTCGTCAAACACGGCATATTCGGCAAGCACGCCATCGGCGGGTGGTGCGCCGAGCGCAACCAACGGGCCTTGCGGCGGCGCGCCGTCGATCCAGCCGCGGAAGAAGGTACCCGCAACCTTTGTGCCGACGCGAAAGCGCGTGACCTGCGCGCCGACCGCCACGATCTCGCCGGCGCCATCGGAAAGGGGAACAGTATTGGCCGCCACCGGGCCGCCCATGTAGTGGCCGCGGGCGATCATCAGATCGCGGTAATTCAGCGACGCGGCTCTGAGCCGGACCAGGATCTGCGTCGCCTGCGGCTTCGGGTCCGGCCGCTCGCAGCGACGCAATCCGGCGGGTGAATTGGACCCGGCGATCAGTTCATAGGCGCGCATCGCTTGTCCTCCGAGTTTAACGCTTGATTGCACCCGAAGAATCGATCCGAAGATCGACTCCCGCTGAAGCTGCAGTGTACTCGCAGTGAAGCGGCGGTGACTCGCGCGTCAATTCATTCGCCGGTGCGCACGTTGATCTCGATCTTCACGCCGTTCGGATCCTTGAGAAACAGCTGGATCAAGCGTGCGCCCGGTACGAGGTTCTCCGCGAATTCGACGCCATGGGCGGCGAGCTTCTCCTTCACCGCCTCGCAATCGACCGCGTTGAACGCGATGTGGTCGAGCGGCCCGGTGCCCGGGGCGCGCTCCGACACCGGTATGCCGGCGATGTCGGAATGGGCCCGATAGCTGATCCATTCGGCGATGTGGATACAGGGCACATCTCCTGCATACAGCCAGTAGCCCGGAAATCCCAAGGGAGGCCTCGGGCCCAACCTTAGCCCGAGCGCGAAGCAGTAGAAATCACGCGTCCGTTCCAGATCGTCGGTCAACACCAGATAGTGTTCGAGTTGAGTCAGCGGCATGACGGGCTTCGCTAGATTTCCTGGGCAAGCTGAGTCACGAGCTCGCGCAGCCAGGCGTGAGCGGGATCCGAATCGTGACGCTTGTGCCACAGAAGTATTTCATGCGAGGACGGAGGGGCGAAGGGCAGCGGGAAAGTCTTTATCTTGACAGGCGGTGGGAGCATTTGCGCTATCCGCTCCGGCATGGTAGCGACCAGGCGCGTGCCGGGCAAAACCAGCGGCAAATGCAGCAGGCTCGGCACCGAATAATGCACCGTCAGATCGACATCGAGGATCCGGCGCACCAATTCCTCGGCCGATGCGGTATACCCACTGGGCCGGCCGAAGACATGGGGCAATGAAAAATACTGTTCAGCCGTGATGCTATCCCTCACCGTGGGATGGTCGCGATCGACTGCGCAAATCCAGCGCACCGGGCGCAGCTGAATACTCGACAAGGTGTCGGGAAACGAACGCAGCTCGAATAGTCTCAGGCTGTCCAGGCATAGGCATAGGTCGGCGTCGCCATATTCGAGCCGGCTCATGGAGCTGAGCGATACCAAATCGAAATTGAGCCGGATTCCAGGAGCTGCGGCGGTGGCGCGCTGCAGAATGGCCGGGAGCAGGCTCGGCACCGCCTCCTCGGAAACGATGATGGTGAACTGGCGCTGCGTCGTGGCTGCTGTAAACGTGGGTTGGGTACCGAGCGTTGCCTGGATGAGCAGCAGCGCCTCGCGCACGGGTTCGACGAGCGACTGGCCGCGCGCGGAAAGTTCCATGTCGCGGCCGACGCGAATCAGCAAAGGATCGCCGAAGTAGTCGCGCAGTCGGTGCAGCGCCGCGCTCATCGCGGGCTGCGACACGAACACCTTCTCGGCAGCCCGGGTGATGTTTTTCTCACGCAGCAGCATATCGAGCGCGATCAATAAATTGAGGTCAAAACGCTGGAACTGCATGCATGACGCTGATCGGAAAGGTCGGTCATTTTACCAGATTATCCTAGTGATGGTCGGCGGTGAGCTTGGGCGCTGTGTTCGATTCAGTCCCTCAAGTCGGCGGTAAATCCGATCCCACGCCGCTTGGTTTCCGGCGTTTTCATCAGTTGCCGTATCGCTGCAAGGATGCTCGTGATTGCTTGGTCGTGGGATGCAAACTTTCGCTCGAAACGGTCAAACCGCCGCGCCAAGGACTTGTCGGCTTCCAGCAACCTGCGAATCCGCACAAACGATCGCATGATCGCGATGTTTACACCGATGGCACGGTTGCTGTTGAGCACCGATGACAGCATCGCCACACCCTGCTCCGTAAACACGTACGGTGTGTAGCGTCGACCCCCACGACCGGTTTTTGAGGTCACAGATTGTGATCTCAAAGCCGCCCACTCGGCTACGGATAACGCGAACATGAAATCCGGCGGAAATCGCTCTAAATTGCGCTTGACGGCCTGCACCAGGCTGCGAGTTTCCACGCCATAGAGTGTAGCCAAGTCCTCATCGAGAAGGACCCAGAATCTAGCCCGCCCGGATCACCGGTAGACTTCCGGTCGTGGTTGACGCCGAAATCAGCTGGCGTTTTGGGTTGCGCTTCCGGTGGAACGGGCATTCCCTCGAGATCGAGCGCAAAATAGCTGCCGGTTGCCTCATGGTAAGGCGAGACCTCAAGACAGCGACATACGGAGCGCCGACTTGGCCAATAAACCTTTCTACGGCTGGACCCTGCTCGCTACGCTGTGGGGCGTCGTGTTCCTCAATCTCGGCTTCCCCGCCTATGGGCCTGCGGTGATCAACGCCGCCATGGCGGGCGCGCTGGGTCTGCCTCGCGAGACCCTGGGAAACATGTTCTCCGTGTACATGATCATGTCCGGACTGCCCGGACCGCTGGTCGCGATGAGCGTGAATCACTTTGGGGTTCGCAAGACCTTGGTGCTGGGGAGTAGCTTCATCATTATTGGCGCGGTGTTGATGGCGACCGTCGTCACGAGCGGCATCGGAGGCATGTTGTGCTTCGGTCTGTTGGTCGGCACGGGAGTGGCGACCGGCGCAGCCATCGCATCGCAGGCAGGATTGGCGCGCTGGTTCGTGCGGCGCCGCTCCCTCGCGCTGGCGGTTTTGTATTCAGCCGGGGCCATCGGCGGCTTCGTGGCGGCGCCGCTGCTCAATCGTTTGATCGAGGCTACCGGCAACTGGCGGGCGGGTTGGTGGCTGCTGGCGATCTTGTCTGCAGCGGCCGCCGCACTCGCACTGATTTTCGTGCGCGAGCGCCCCGAGGATGTCAATCAAGTGGCCGACGGATTTGCCGCGCCGACGGCCGACGGGAAGCCGCCTGCCGATTCACGGCCCTCGTTTGTCAGCCGCAGCGAATGGTCCTTCCGCGACGCTGTTCGCAACCCGGCCTATTGGCTGCTGCTCGGATCGCTGGTCGGCTGCAGCGGCGGCTATACCTTGTTCCTCGCCCACGGCGTCGTGCATCTGAAGGATCTCGGTCACTCCGCCGCCATCGGAGCATGGGCGGTCAGCATCATGACGGTGAGCGGTCTGATCGGCAAAGCGTTGCTTGCGGCCTTGGGCGACCGGCTGGACCCGCGCTATATCTTTGCCCTGTTCATGGCGGTGTTCGCCGTGGGGCTCGTGGTCATTGTCGATGCGCGCGCTCTTTGGCAGGTATTTTTGTTCGCGGCCTGCCTCGGCATCGGTTTTGGCGGCGGGATAGTCTGTTTGATGGCGGTGCTGAGCAACTATTACGGCACACGCGCCTTTGCCTCGCTCGCAGGTTTGGCGATCGCGATCAATACCACGCTGTCCGCGATTGCGCCGAAGGTGGCCGGTCATCTGTTCGATCAGGGCATCGGCTATGCGATCACCTTTTACGTCTTGGCGGCATGGTGCTTTGCCGGAGCACTCGCCTTGTTCTTTGCAAGGCGGCCGACAATCAAACTAGCCCAGGTCTCGGCTCTAGCGTGAGCTTGGGATACGTTCTCTGTTGATCGAATTGCAGATCTTCAACGGTCGAGCCTGCACATCCGGGAGTAGCGCTTGATGGCGCTCAAATCCGCTCCGAACGAAAGTGGAGAGTCTTCTGTGAACGCTAAAATCTGCGCCGCCGCGGCCCGTATCGCCATCATTGCGCTCGCCGCCGCTCTGGGCGCCTGCAGTCCGCCCGCGGCGCCGCCACCCGCCGCGCCGCCGGCAGCGAAACCTGCCGCCGCGGTCGACGCCGCTCGGCTGATCGCAGCCGATTCCGAGCCCGGCAATTGGATGGCGCCGGGACGTACGTACGGCGAGCAGCACTTCAGTCCGCTGAAGAGCATCGATGCCGGCAATGTGAAGCAACTCGGGCTGGCCTGGAGCTACGACCTCGACACGGCGCATCGCGGTCAGGAGTCGACGCCGCTGGTGATCGACGGAGTCATGTACGTCACGAGTGCGTGGAGCAAATTATTCGCGCTCAACGCCAAGAGCGGCGCGCCGCTGTGGACCTTCGATCCGAAGGTGCCGGGCCAGGCCGCCGTCAACGCCTGCTGCGACGTGGTGAACCGCGGCGTCGCCGCATGGAAGGGCCGTGTGTACCTGGGTACGCTCGATGGTCGCTTGATCGCACTGGATGCAGCGTCCGGCAAGCCGGTATGGCAGGTGACGACCGTGCCCGCGGGCGGGCGCTACACCATCACCGGCGCGCCGCGCGTCGTCAATGGCATGGTTCTGATCGGCAACGGCGGCGCCGAAATGGGCATGCGCGGCTATGTGACGGCCTACGATGCCGAAACCGGCCGGCAAATCTGGCGTTTCTACACCGTGCCCGGCGATCCGAAGCAGCCGTTCGAAAGCGAAGCGCTGGAGAAAGCCGCGAAGACCTGGAGCGGCGAATGGTGGAAGCTCGGCGGCGGCGGCCCGGTGTGGGACTCGATGGCCTACGATCCGGAGCTCAATCTCATCTACATCGGTGTCGGCAACGGCTCGCCGTGGAACCGCGGAAAGGTTCGGGGCGACGCACTCTATCTATCATCGATCGTGGCCTTGCACGCAGACACCGGCGAGTACGCGTGGCACTACCAAACCACGCCGGAGGATGAGTGGGACTTCGACGCGTGTTCGCCGCTGATCCTGGCGGATCTGGATTTGGGCGGGAAGAAGCGGGCCGTCATCATGCAAGCGCCGAAGAACGGCTTCTTTTACGTGCTGGACCGCGCCACCGGGGAACTGCTCTCCGCCGATCGCTTACGCGACGACGAACTGGGCGAAGGGCGTCGACATGAAAACGGGACGCCCGAACGTCGGCCAAAGACGCGCGCTACGGTGAAACCGGCAAGCCCTTCGTGTCGATGCCCGGTCCCGGCGGGGCGCATAGCTGGCAGCCGATGTCCTTCAGTCCGAACACGCAGCTCGTATACCTGCCGGTTACCGAGCTTTCATTTCCTTACTTTCCCGGCAGCACCGACAAGCATCATGAGCTCGCCTGGAATACCGGGGTTGATTTCAATTCCGGAAGCCTGCCGCAGGACCCGAAGATCAAGGCGCTGATCAAGAGCGGCCTCAAGGGACACCTTGCTGCCTGGGATCCGGTGGCGCGCAAGGAAGTGTGGCGCGCCGAACTCGGGCACCCCTGGAATGGCGGTGTCGTGTCGACGGCGGGAAACCTGGTGTTTCAGGGTACCGGCATGGGGGAATTCATTGCCTATCGGGCTGATACCGGCGAGCGGCTCTGGTCCGCGCCAACACAGGCGGGCGTGCTCGCGGCACCGATCTCCTACGCCGTGGACGGCGAGCAGTACGTTGCGATCGAGGTGGGTTGGGGCGGCGCCTTCGGCCTCGCCGCCGGCGAACTCGCCCGCGACTCGCACATCGCGTCGAATTTTCCGCGGGTCCTGGCATTCAAGCTCGGCGCCAACGGGCAGCTGCCGGCGCTACCGGCGACGGAGCCCGCGGTCCTTGATCCGCCGCCCGATACCGCGACCGTTGCGGACGTGACGGCGGGCAAGGCTCTCTTTCATATGTACTGCTCCACCTGCCATGGCGACAGCGCGACCGGCAGCGGCGTGCTGCCTGATCTGCGCTACTCGGGGCTGCTGAAGAACGCGGCCCTGTGGGATGCGACGGTGCGCGACGGACTGCGAGCGGACAAAGGCATGGTGGCATTCAAGGACGAGGTGAGTTCGCCGGACGCCGCCAAGATTCGCGACTACGTGATTCATCGCGCCAACGAGGACAAAAAGGCCGAGGCCTCACACTAGAATTTGCTACCGGTATCGACCGTGGTCTTGTTCTCAGGTTCCTAACGCACCACGAAGTAATGAATGCGGTTGGCGCCGGGAACTTTTTCGGCGACGCCGATGAACACGTGCTTGCCCAGCCACGCGTGCGGACCCTCTGGGACATCAAATTTGGGCGACACCCGCATGTAATAGTCTTCATGCGCGACCGGCTCGTCGCGGCTCATCTTCTCCGCGATCTCCGGTGTCGCTGCCCAACGAAAGCCGCGATTCTGCATGTAGATAAGCGTGCCGTCCTCGGCCTCGAGCAGGTAGCGGGCATCAAAATCAATGACGCCGTCGGCGCGCACCAGCGGAAAGTCACCGCCGGACATCGGGATCACGCGGCCGCGTAGCAGCGGGCCGTCGATGGTGCCGGTGCCGGCATACACCGCTGCACGGGTCATACCGGTGTTGCTTGGCTTGATCCAGCGCAGGCCGGTCAGTTCGATGGCGATGGTGAATGCATATTCCAGTTTCGGGTGGAAGCGGTGCTGCAAGAGTAACTCCTAGCCCGGCCGATAGTGCCTGTCCAGATCCGCGCGCAGCGTGCGTGCGGCGAGCAGGTAGTGCAGGCTGCCCCACAAAAGGAACAGGACAACCGCGGCCATGGCGAAATGGATGCCGCTTGCGGACGCCGCGGCGCAACTGCTTGCAAGCTCGGCCGCCGACCCCGGCGGAGCGGCGCCGCCCGGACATTGTTGGGCGAAATTGCCGGCGCCGAAATAGTGTCGAGCGGCCAGATCGCTGATGATGCCGACGAAGATCGGTCCAACTCCGACCCCAACGAGGCCAAAGACCATCGAGACGGTAAATGCCGAGGACGCGCGCATGCTGGCGTCCACCATATTCTGTGCAATGGCAATCGTCGGCGTATAGAAGACAAAAATGGCGACGTGCGCGAACAGCAGCACGGCCATCGCCCGGGCAACGGTGGGCTGAAAAAATCCAACTTCGAACAGCGGCACCGCCAGCGCGAGTGCGATGGCAGGTCCCCATACATACCAGCGGCGGTCGCGCCGTATCGCTCGATCAACCCCAAATCCGCCGAGCAGCAAGCCGGAACTCATGGCGACCACGACCAGCAGCCCCAGCATCCGCCCCGCCTGCGCCGTGCCCAAGTGAAACACCGCGACGAAGTACCGTGCAAAGAACTGGCCCATGCCGTTGAGCGCGATCGTGGAGAATGCCGCGCCCAACAGGACTTGCCGCATGGAGGGTTTGGCCAGCAGAAAGCGCAGTGCCGTCCATGTCGAAGGAATGGCCCCCGTGGTGATGCCGCCGGCATCGCAGGCGCCGCGCCGAGGTTCGCGCAGCGTGAACAGCGCAAGAGCGGCGGCGATGACTCCAGGGACCGCCAAGCCTACGAACCAGGAGCGCCAGTTGGCATGTTGCGCCGTCCATCCGCCGATGGCTGCCCCCGCCAGCGCGCCGATCGGTGCTCCCAGCCATACCACGGTGACCGCCGACGCGCGCTTGGCCGCGGGATAATGATCCCCCAGCAGCGATGACAGCGGCGGACCGATTGCGCCCGCATCGCCGATGCCGACGCCGATCCGGCATAGCAGCAGCATCGAAAAACTGCGGGCCTGCGAGGCGAGGGCGCCGAATCCGGAAAACAGCGCGATGGAGATGCCGATGATTCGGGCCCGGCTGTAGCGCTCCGCCAGGCGCGCCACCGGCAACCCCATCAGGGTGTAGAAGATCGCGAACGCGAAGCCCTGGACCATCCCCAATTCGGTATCGCTCAAATGCAAATCGCGCTTGAACGCCGGGGCAATCGCCGCCAGCCCCTGCCGATCGGCCAGGTTCAGCGCGTTCATCAGCATCAGGATGAAGAGCATCCAGGCGCGATAGCCGCGCGTGAATTCCTGCTCGGCTGCCGCGGGCGGCCCTGGTGAGACCTCGACGCTCACAATCCGAATACGCGCTCGGCGTTGCCCTGGAAGAATGCCTTCTTGTCCTCGATGCTCATCGCCATGGCGTCCTGCGCCGCCACCTCGGCTGCCTCGTACTCGTAGGGGTAGTCCATGGCATACATGATCCGGTCCGCACCCAAGGTGGCCTTGCAGAACTGGATCGCGGGCTCCCAGGCCATCCCGGAGAAGGTGACGTAGATGTTGCGCTTGAAATAGCCGGAGATCGGCAGTTGAAGCGGCTTGAGGAATGCGTAGCGGCCGGCACGCAGGCCCGCGGCGTGCATGTAATCGAGACGGGGCGACCAATACGGCAGCGCCTCGCCGCCGTGACCGACCACCAGCTTCAGGCGCGGGAAGCGGTCGAACAATCCCATCACGATCAGCCGCAGCAGATGCAGTCCGGTATCGACGCCAAACCCGAACACCGCGCCGTCGAGTCCGCGCTCGAGCAACGGGCCGATCAGACCCTTGGAGGGTCCCTGCGGATGCAGATACACCGGCGTGCCCAGCGCCTCGGCGGCCTCGAATATCGGCCAGAATTTCTGATCGTCGGTGTATTCGCCCTGCACATGGCCATTCAGGATCACGGCCTTGAAACCGAGTTTGTGACCGCGCTCGATTTCCTTGGCCGACCACGCCGGGTCCTGCGGCGCGATCGCGGTCATGCCGACGAAACGCCGCGGATACCGCCGGCAGGCCTCGGCCAGCTGATCGTTGGCGCCGCCGGCCAACTCTTTGCCTTGCGCGGCGTCGAACACGTGCGCGCCGGGGGCGGTGAGGGCGATGACCGCGCTGTCGATACCCGTGGCGTCCATGTCGGCAAGCCGGCGTTGTCCCAAATCCAGCAGTCGCTCGAGGATGCTGGTCGCGCGCGCCGAGGGCGATCCCGAATAAAATCCCCAAAGGCTGACGAAGCCGGGATCATCGAATCCGTTTTCGATGAGGTTCTTGTATGCAGCCAGTACCTCGGGCGTGATGAACGCTTCCTCGGTGGCGATCCGCAGATAGCCTTGAGCACCGCCGGTTTTGAGCGCGGGGCTGCTCATGCCTGATGGATGGCCTTGACGACCATGCAGGCCTCCAAGCCTTCCGGTCCGTCCTCCGAACCGTGTCCGGAATCCTTGACCCCGCCGAAGGGTGAATCGGCGCCCGCCAGCATGGTGGTGTTGATGCCAATCATGCCGCTCTCGATCGCGTCTCCCAGCAGCAGGGCGCGCCGCCCATTTTCGGTGAAACAGTACGCAGCCAGACCGTAGGGCAGGCGATTGGCCTGTTCGACGGCCTCGTCAAATGTCTTGAACGGCCGCATCAATGCGATGGGGCCAAAGGGCTCTTCGTTCATCACCCGTGCCTCGATCGGCACATCGGCCAACACGGTGGGCCGAAAGAAAAAGCCGGCCTCATTCCCGCCGCCGCGCTCGCCGCCGGTTGCGACGCGGGCACCCGCCTGCAGAGCATTGGCCACGAATCCCTCGATGGCCTGCGGACGCCTCGGATTCGCCATGGGCCCCATGTGGTTGCCGGCCTCGAGACCGCTGCCCACCTTGAGTTTCTCCGCGCGCGCCGCGAATTCCTTGACGAAGCGCTCGTAGACTCCTTCCTGGACGTAAAAGCGCGTCGGTGAGACGCAGACCTGGCCTGAGTTGCGAAACTTATGCGGCACCAGCAGATCCAGTGCACGATTCAAATCTGCATCGTCGAACACCAGTACGGGGCCATGTCCGCCCAATTCCATGGTGGTGCGCTTCGCGCCGTCCGCCGCCAGTTTCATCAAGTGTTTGCCGACCGCCACTGACCCGGTGAAGCTGACCTTGCGGATGACGGGCGAGGCGAGCAGATGCCGCGACACCTGATCCGGAACACCGAATACACAGCTCGCCACCTCTTTGGGCAGACCCGCATCGAGCAGGCAGTTCAGCACTTCGATCGCCGATCCCGGCGCCTCCTCGGATGGCTTGAGGATGATCGAGCAACCGGCGCCGATCGCGGCGCCCAGCTTGCGCGCCGGATTGCCGATTGGAAAATTCCAGGGACAGAACGCCGCAACCGGTCCCACCGGCTCCTTCATGACGCGAGAGAGCATTCCCGCGGGCCGCACCAGGACGCGGCCGTAGACCCGATACACTTCGCCGGCATAGAAATCGAACAGACCTGCGGCCATCATCACTTCCGCTTTGGCCTCGGGCAGGGTCTTGCCTTCCTCCAGCGTGGCGATGGTCGCGATCTTGTCGATGCGCTCGCGCAAGTGTCGCGCCGCGCCCGCCAGCACATTGCTGCGCTCCGCGGCGGTCGCCGAGCGCCATCGCTTGAACCCGCGTGCCGCGGCATCCAGAGTGCGGTCCAAATCGGCGGCCGTTGCCAGCGGCAACTCGGTCAGGACGTCGCCCGTTGCGGGATTGATCACACGGTGTGTGGCGCGTCCGGTTGAATCCAGGCGCTCGCCATCGATGAAAAGCCGCAGATCGGTGTTGTAGGCGTGCGGAATCACCAGCGAAGTTTAGGCCATTCCGGTCTTGATGCGGCGATATTCGCGCGGCGTGACGTTGTACTTGGCCCGGAACACGCGGCCGAAATGCGTCGGACTATTGAAGCCATAGTCGAACGCAATGGCGGTCACCGTGCGTCCGCGTTGAGCTCCCGATTGCAGGGCGCGGGAGCAGGCTTCCAGCCGGCGCCTCAAGATGTAGCGCGCCACGGTCTCGTCCTGGTCCGAGAAAAGATGGTGCAGGTAGCGCGCCGTCATCTTGCAGTTGGCCGCTATTTTTGTGGGTGTCAGGTCCGGATCGTTCAAGTGGGCTTCAATGTAATTGATGATGCGGATGCGATGTGCGGTGCCGAGCGAAGAGCGGTCGGCCAGCGCCTCGGGCAGGTCGGCATAGGACGCGCCGATCAGATCGAGGATGGCGACCGATATCCGGCTGCCTGTCTGTTCATCCAGTCCCTGGTGATATTCGCGCCAGTACTGGCGCAGCAGCTGGGACAAGAGGCCGCTGGCGCCTCGGCCGCCCGGCATTGGTATCGCGGAAAGACACTCGGGGCAACCCACCTGCCGCCTCAACGTCGCGCTCGGAATGCCGAGAACCAACATGCGGTTTGCGCCGGTAAACACGATTTCGTAGCGGCGGGTGCTGTCGCACAGCGTGAAGTCGCCTGCGCGCAGATGGGACTCACGGCCGTCCTGACGGCTGATGCTTTCGCCTTCCAACTGCAGCTGGAGGAAAAAAAGCGAGTTGGTGGTGCGCGCGACATGCGAGCGCGAGTGCCGCACCAGCTGCGCGTCGGAATACACCTCGGCCAGGCTCATGTCGCCGATGGAGCCCCTGACGATGGAGCCATTGAAGACGCGAATATCCTCGGGCTCGGAAACCAAGGGTGAAAAGCTTTCGCTGGCGCAGTCATTCCAGAAGGCAAGTTTGCGGCGCGGATCCAGGCCGGCCGTCGAAAACGACTCAAGGTGTGCCATTTCTTACTCCCCGACGATGCACGCTAGCTCGGGCTTATTGTGCACCGGTGCGAACTTAGTTATAGGAAGTAGTTATACGAGACAATCATTTCGTTGAGCCAATTCTTTCGCCTTATAGGTGCTATCCGCCAAACTGAGGGCATGCGATATGCTGCGTCGCAGCAATGCGTGAATTCCGCTGACTGGCCAGCCATTTACATGTCACTGTGCGTCGAGTTTTGACGCTGGCCTCCCGGCAAGATTGCCCTCCGGGTCGGCCATTCCGATGTTATCCACAGGTGTGAGCCCCGAAATGCGCGCGCGACGCACCAACGGAGTCGTGAAAGTGACGCCGCTCAGCGGCATCATCGGGTACGCCCTGCGCCGTGCACAATTGGTGATCACCGCCGATTTCAATCAGACGCTTGCGGGACTCGACTTGCGCCCGGCGCAATTCGCCGTCTTGATTTTGATCGATCAGAATCCTGGAACCAGCCAGTCGAGCATCTGCGACGCGCTCGGCATTCAAAAAGCGAACTTCGTCGCAACCATTGCCGAGCTCGTCGATCGAGGACTGGTCAAGCGGCGCAAGTTGGACAGCGACGCCAGGACGTACTCGCTGGGTCTCACATCCCGAGGCCGATCGATTCTCGATGACGCGGCCAAACTGCAATCCCTTCACGAAGCGCGGGTGATCGCTCAGATCGGCACCGAAGGGCGGCTGCAGTTGCTCAATTTGCTGGAGCGGGTGGCGAGCCTTCCCGACGGCATGAAGCCTTCATCGTTGCAGTAGACCGATCATCAACCCCAGCGTGCCGCTTCGAGACCCGGTACGAAATGGCGTGAAGGGTGAGGGGTGCGCGCGGTGCGCAATGCTTCGCGCACGGATTCGCGCGCAGCGATTCGCGCCAGGTAATCGGCAATGCGCGGCGTCGCGGTTGGATTGACCTTGGCGGGGGCGAGATCGGGCAGCACGCAGAGCATTGCGTAGGCATCGATGTCGGCAATGGAGAACGCGCTGCCGGCCAGCCAGGGTGCGTGTCCCAACGCCGTTTCGACGCGCGCAGTGGGCATCGAGGCACGCTCGCGAACCGATGCCAGATAGGCCTCGGAATAGCTGCCGTTCAACATGGCGAGCCAGCCGACCCTGCGCTCGACCGGTTCGATCGCCGCGATTTTAAGATCCAGCGCCCTGCGATCCTGTCCCTGCAGCTGCGGCGCCAGGTACTTGGCGCATCCCAGAACCGGAACAATGGAACCCAATTGAGCGCCGAGAAATTGTCCCCAGGCGCGCGCACGGTAGGCATCGTAGGGGTTCGACGGCATCAGCGATGCGCCGGGCAGGGCCTCCGAGATGTACTCCAACATGAAGAAGGAGCTCGAGATGATGACGCCGTCATCGATCAGCACAGGTCCCTCGCGCTCCAGCTGCAAACTCGACTCCAAATCCGTCGGGAAGGAGGTATCGAACTGTTGCAGCGCGGAGGCGTCAAAGTACCGCGTCGAGAAGGCGGCCTTTTTTTCCGCGAGCGCGATCAGCGGTTTCAGGAAAAATGTATTGGGCTCGGAGGTGTACAGCTCAAGCACTGGGGCTGCGCTCCAGAATCTTGACGCGCCCGGCCATGGCGGTGCGGCCCTTGGCCCAGGTTTCGCGCGCGGCGGGGCGCTCATAGATGCGCCGCAGCCACTCCATGATGTGGGGTGTTTTGGTGTCGTTGCAGTGATCGGGCTGCGACAGCGGCAACGCGTATCCCAGATTGAAGCCGTTGATGTCGCCCAGCGAGTAGCTGTCGCCGGCGATCCAGGTATAACGGCTCAAGTGCTGTTCCAAAATGAGGGTGGCAGCCAGGACTCGGCGCTTGGACTCCGCCAGTTCCTCAGCGGAGAACTCGTTGAAAACCGCCTTGCGCCAGGCGATCCGCCGGGACTCCAGCGGAATTCGCTCGATGGCTGCGCGCAGCTCCTCCTGCGGGCGCTGCCGCGCCGCAGGCCCCACGAATATGCTCCAGCCGATCATGCTGAGCGAGGGAGCGAAATAAGCGTCGAAATATCGCATCCACCAGCGCATCCGCCAGCGCGATTGCGCATCCCGCGGTTTCAAGGCCGGGCCCGGGAATTCGTCATCGATGTATTCCATCATCGGCGTCGATTCGGTGAGCACCCGCGAGCCGTGCACCATGGCGGGAATCGTGCCGTCTGGATTGACGGCGAGGTAGGCCGGTTGGTGCTGGTCGAACTGCAGTAGATCGAGATAGCGGCTCTCGTAGGCCACGCCCTTTTCCGCAAGCGTCAACATCGGCTTGCCGGAGTTGGCGTTGGGCTCCCAATGGTAGAGGATCACTGACATGGACGTTAGGCTGAATGCTGTACCGGATCAGTACTCGACGGCCCGCGAAAGCCGATGCGATGAGGCGGGAACAAATGCAATCCTACCGCTATCCTCAAGCGAGGGGTACCCTTAAGGCAAGTCATTGGGAGATAAGCCGTGAACGTGAAAGAGTTGGTGGCGATCGACGTGCACACGCATGCCGAGGTGTCTTGCCGGCAGCCGGCGGACGAGGTGTGGCAGGCGTACGAGGATGCCGCTTCGAAGTATTTCAAGGCCTCAAAACGTCCGACCATTGCGGAATCCATCGCCTACTATCGCGAGCGCAAAATCGGCCTTGTGATGTTCACGGTGGATTCGGAGCATGAACTCGGATCGCGGCGCATTCCGAATGAGGAGGTTTGCGACGCAGCGCGCGAGAACGCCGACATCATGGTGGCATTTGCCAGCATCGATCCGCACAAAGGCAAGATGGGCGTGCGCGAAGCGCGCCGGCTCATCAAGGAAGGCACGGTCAAGGGCTTCAAGTTCCACCCGACGGTGCAGGGATTCTATCCGAACGACCGCATGGCCTACGGACTATACGAGGTCATTGCGGAACACAAGCTGCCGGCGATATTTCACAGCGGGCACTCGGGCATCGGAACGGGAATGCCGGGCGGCGGCGGAATGCGGCTCAAATACTCGAACCCGATTCATGTCGATGACGTTGCCGCGGACTTTCCCGACATGAAAATCATCATCGCGCATCCGTCCTGGCCATGGCAGGACGAAGCCCTGTCCGTTTGTCTGCACAAACCCAACGTCTACATCGATTTGTCAGGATGGTCGCCGAAGTATTTTCCGCCGCAGCTCGTGCAATACGCGAATACCCAATTGAAGCGCAAGATGCTGTTCGGATCGGATTTTCCTTTGATCGCACCCGATCGCTGGATCAAGGATTTTCGCGAAGCGGGATTCAAACCCGAGGTTCACGACCTCATCCTCAAGGAAAATGCCATTGCGGCGCTCGATCTGGCCGGCTGACTGTCAATGCGCTTTGGCGCCGGTTGCGCAAACCCATTGATAAATTGATTCACTTTGGGTTCCCGGCACGATGGGAATCCAGGGGGCTTGCTTGACGTCCGTGGCTTCAGACTGCTCCGTGCCGGCGATGTTGTTTTCGGAGTAATAAATGATGAGCAGCGCGCGCGCCCGCTCGTTCCCGCAATCGTACTGAGCCTTCTCCACATTGCTCAGGTAAATACCACCGCCTTCGCTGCGTTGCGGTTCGGCATACTCCTGGCGCAGCCACGCGGTCACGAGGTGACCCGAGCGTTTCATTTGATGCTCGGTGCTGAAGGAGGCGAACGATCCGTCCGGGGCGACCGTCCTGAATTCCCACCCGCCCTCGCTCATGGGATTCAAGGTGCGCACCCAGGCCATGGGATCGGCTTTGCGGGCCGCGCGTTGCGCCGCCAGTCGTTCAGCCTTGGCCTTGTCGTCGGCTTGCTGCTGAGAGCGCTGCGCATCCCACATTTTCTGCTGTTCGGGAGTCTGCGCTGCGCCCAGATCAAGGCGCAACAGGCTGCCGGCTGCCAACAAGGCGCCTGCCATCCGCCGGAAATGAAGCTGCGACATGGGGCTACTCTAAGTCATTTGCTCATGGGGCCGCGATACTTCGATAATCGTACGCGCGCCGATAAAAGTAATGGCGCACGAGCTTGCCGTCGCGCATCAGTTGATAATCCTCGATGGGCCCCAGCCGCGCGACGTGCGCCGCCACCGCGGGATCCTCGAGATCGCCGGGATCATAGCCGACGAGCAGCAGGTCTTTGTGATCCTGCGCCTTTGCCGGCATCCACCAGCCATACATCAGGCTCATGCCGCCAAATAGATGATTGTTCACCGTTTCCATTCCGGTACCGAGGTTCTCCCTGCCGTAAAAGGCCAGCTCGCTGGCAATGAAATAGCGATCCATTCCGACCAGCAAAATGTCGGCGCCCTGTTCGCTGTGGAATTCAACCGCGGTCTTGATGATGTGCGCGGTCAAGTCGCGCCAACCGATGGGGATGAGCTCAACGTGCTTGCCGTATCCCACGCCCGGCAGGCCCAGGACGAGATAGTGCAGCCCGGCACCGTATATCAGCAGCATCACGACGACCGTCGGCGGCCACGCCGCCTTGAGCGCCGCGCCGAAGCGCGAGAGCGTCGAGCGTGCCGCAATCAGGGAAAAGCCGAGAACGGGCAGCGCCGCCGTCGACATCGCTCCGGTCCAGTCGAGCTTGACCTCATGGCGCAGACTGAAAGCCGCGAACACCGAAAGGGGAACAAGTATTGCCAGGCTCAAAAAGCGCCGCCGGCGAATGGATGGCGGCGCAGCCTCCTCGCCGCTGCGCTTCGCGGTGAGCGCGCCGATGAGAGCGAGAAAGCCGGTCGGAGTCAGCAGCACCAGCATCGACGCGATCAATCGATGCAGCGTGAATTTTGGCGTTTCCGCCAGCCGCCGTGAGGTCTGGAAGGCGAAGGACGCCCATTCATGCTGCGCGTTCCAAATGATGACGGGAGAAAAGATTGCGGCGGCGATCAGCGCGGCGATGTACGGTTCAGGGCGGCGCCACCAGTGCCGCGATGGATGATCCCAGAGCATGAAAATGAAGGTCACCGGAACGAGCAGCGCGATGGAATACTTCGAGATCATGCCCAGCCCCAGGCTTATTCCGGCAAGCCACCAGGCGCGCGCATGGCCGCCGAGCAAGGCACGCTCGAGACAGTAAAGCGAGGCTGCCCACGCCGCGGTGAGAGGCGCGTCGGGGGTCATGAGGAAGCCGGCAAGAAAAAAGAAGGGCAGGGTCTGCGTCAGGAGCAACGCCGCCAACGCGCACGCCGCGCCGTAGAGATTGAAAGTCAATCGGTACACGAAGACCGAGGTAACGGCCCCGCAGCACAGGGCGCCGAACCGTACCCCGAACTCGGTCTGTCCGAACAGGGTGGTGCCGATTCTGATCAGCCATGCCACCATCGGCGGATGATCGAAGTATCCGTAGTCAAGATGGCGCGAATACATCCAGTAGTACGTTTCCTCCGGCATCAGTTCCACCGATCCTGCGTACACAACGCGAAGCACGCAGGCAAAGGCGATGAGCCCGACTGCGAACCCGCGCCAGTTCGGCTCGGCATCGGTACGGGACATGACGTAGCGGAATCCCTGCACCACAACGCCCAGACTCAGGGCCGCCGCGGGGAGAATCGATTGTTGCGGCAGCCAGCCAAAGCGTTGTGTGAGCAGCGCAAGCAGGCCGCCGCGCAAACACAAGGCCATGAGCGCCACCAGCAGCATTCCCACGTACTGGCGCCAATTGAATCTTCGTTTATTGAGCACCCACTGAAGAGCGAGGCTTGCAGCCAAGGCGTACAGGTTGGCGGCGCGCAGCGACTGACCCGCGGCAATCAGGGCGCAGAACGCCAGTATGTCGATCAGCAGTGTCAGGGCGGTTGCGATGCGTCGGTACAACTGACTTCTCTTACAAAGTCGCCAGCTGCCGATGCTACAACCATTTGGCCTTTCTCAAGCGAATAAATACCAAGCCGTCGATGACCGCCATCAGAGCCAAGCAGATTGCGTAACCATAGCGCCACTTCAGCTCGGGCATGTATTCGAAATTCATGCCATAAATGCCGGCGATCATGGTGGGCACGGCCAGAAGAGCCGCGTAGGACGCCAGGCGCTTCATGGTCTCGTTTTCCTGCAGCGTCACCATGGACAAATTCACGGAAATGGCGGTCGCGATGGTTTCGCGAATCGAGTCGGTGGTCTGATTGAGGCGCTGCAAATGATCCGAGACGTCGCGAAAATATTCGGTAATGCCTGCGCACAGCGGCGGAACGCGGCCTCCGGACAGATTCGACACCGCTTCCAGCAAGGGCGCCACGGCATGCTTCATGATCATCAGCCGTTGCTTGATCCCGTACAGCGCTTCGATGTTATCGCGCGGCAGGCCCTTCGGTGCAAAAATCCGCTGTTCGACCGCGTCGAGTTCATCCTCCAGGTTGTCGAGGATGGGAAAGTAGCGGTCGACCACCGCGTCGATGAGGGCGTACAGAATGAATCCCGGGCCGTGGCGCAGCAGTTTCGGTTCTCGCTCGCAGCGCGCCCGCACGTCGGCGAAGCCGGTTTTCGCTTTGCTGCGCACGGTGACGACGTAGTTCGATCCGGCGAAGATCGCCAGCTCGCCGACCTGGCACTCGTCCTCGAGAGTTTCCACGAGATGCAGCACCGCGAACAGCGAATCGCCATACTCCTCGATCTTCGGCCGCTGATGGCCGACCAATGCATCCTCCACCGCCAGAGGATGAAGATTAAAGGAGGATTGCAAGGCAGCCGAGTTCGCCCTCGTCCGGATCGTGCAAGGCGACCCAGACGAAGCATTTGGGCCGCTGCAGATACTCGGGGATTTGCTCGACCGTGATATCGCCGAGCTTCTTCCCGTCCTGATATGCCGCGCAAGTGACTAGCAAACGCCCAACCCTATGGCAACGAGGCGAGGGTGGGAGCGCCGGCGATGGGCTCCTGCCGCGCGGCGTCCTGCGTTGCGGAGACAGCGGGCTCGATTGCCATCTTTAGCACGACGCGCAGTCCCGGGTCGTTGTCGCGCAATTCGAGCGGGCTGCCATGCAGTTTTGCCACCGCCTGCACCAGGCTCAAGCCAAGACCCACGCCGGGCGTGCCGCGGCTGGCATCGCCGCGATAGAATCGCTCGACGACTTTGCTCTTCTCCGATTCGTCGATTCCGGGACCATTGTCGGAAACCGAAATCTCGGCGGTAGCCGGGTCGCGCTTCACCACGGCAACTTCGATCGAGCCACTCTGCGGCGCATACTTGAGCGCATTGTCGATCAGGTTGCTCAACGCCTGAGCCAGCAGTACCGGATCGCCGGAAACACGCAAAGGTCCGTCCGAGCGAAACTTAAGATCGATGCCCTTCAGCTCCGCCGCCGGCTCGTAGAATTCGACCGCATTGGCGGCAAGATCCGCGACATCGAGCGCGACGAAACCGGAGCGGCGCATGCCCGCATCGATCTCCGCCAGCCGCAGCAGTGCGTCGAAGATGCGGATCACGCGATCGACGTCCGCCACGGCGCCGTCGATTTCGGCATAAGCGTTTCAGCCGGCGGGCCGTATCAGCGACAGTTCCTCGAGGCGCGAGCGCAACTCGGCCAGCGGCGTGCGCAGATCGTGCGCAATGGAGTTGGAAACGTTGCGCACGCCGTGCACCAGCAGTTCGATCTGATCGAGCATGCCGTTGATGGTGCGCGACAGCGTATTGAGTTCATCGTCGTTCACATGCGTCGGCAGCCGGTGCTTCAGATCGCCGTGGATGATGGCAGAGACGGTCTGGCGGATGCTGTGAACGCGCGACATGAGCGCGCGGCGCGTGATGAGGCCGACCAACAGTCCGGCGATGGACAGTACGGCGACGGCGGCGCTCAGGCCGTACCAGAAGCGCGTTTGCAGCGGTTTGAACAACGTATTGTCGCGGCCGACCAGCAGGTTGTAGCTGCCGAGCCTGGCCACATGCACCAGGGCGGATTGAATGCCCTTGTCGCCGATTTTCAGCTGCACATCGGTGTAGTTGCCGGGAGTCGCCGGCACCGTGGCCGGCCACTCGGGCAGATTGCCGGCGAGCGGATGCATCGATGCGTCGGTCAGCAGCAGGATTCGCTCGCCGGCGATCTGCATGCCGACGCGCGCGTCGATGAAGTTCTTCAACGCGTCCGGCGCCGTCGCGGCGGTAGACGTCGGTGAGGCGCTGCGCATCGGCCTGCAGGATCTCGGCGCGGCCGTCCTGAATCGTGACCTGCCAGGCGTACCACAGCGGCGCGGCGAACAGCACCAGCGCCGTCAGATCCCAGGCGAACGTAGCCCAACGCCAGCGACAGCGCCGATGAGCGCATCATGCTAGTCATCGCGCCGTCACCGTGTAGCCGGCATTGCGCACGGTGCGCAGCAGCGGGCGCTCGAACTCGGCATCGATTTTCTGCCGCAGCTTGCTGATGTGCACATCGACCACATTGGTCTGCGGATCGAAGTGATAATCCCAGACATTCTCCAGCAGCATGGTGCGCGTGACCACCTGGCCGGCATGGCGCATCAGGTATTCGAGCAGCTTGAACTCGCGCGGCTGCAGTGCGATCGCCCGATCGCCGCGGGTCACCTTGCGCGTCAGCGGATCCATGTGCAAGTCGCCGACGGTGAGCGGGATCTCATGATTGATGCCCTGCGCCCGGCGATGCAACGCGTCGAGGCGCGCCAGCAGCTCGCCGAAGGCGAACGGCTTGGTCAGATAGTCATCGCCGCCGCTGCGCAATCCGCGGATGCGGTCGTCCACTTCCGACAGCGCGCTCAAGATCAGGATCGGCGTGCGCTTGCCGGCCTTGCGCAGCACTTCGATGATGGCCAGCCCGTCGATCTCGCCGGGCAGCATGCGATCCATGATGATGACATCGTAGGGTTCGCTGGCCGCCAGGAACATGCCATCGCGGCCATTGGCGGCATGATCCGTCGTATGTCCGGCTTCCTGCAGGCCCTTGACCACGAACTGTGCGACTCGCTCGTTGTCCTCGACCAGCAGGATTTTCACTGTGCTCCCCGAGCGCCGGTCTCGCGGCTTCATCCTGCGCAGCCGCGAGGGCCTTGTTCGGCTTTCCGGCGCTGGCGGCGGCCCCGCAGCCGCACGCTGAATTCATCGAGGTACAGGTAGATGACCGGTGTCGTAAACAGCGTCAGCGCCTGGCTCAAGATCAGGCCGCCCACCATGGTGTAGCCCATCGGCTGGCGCAGCTCCGAGCCGGTGCCGTGTCCCAGCGCCAGCGGCAGCGCAGCCAGCAGCGCCGCCATGGTCGTCATCATGATCGGCCGAAAGCGCAGCAGACAGGCCTGGCGGATCGAGTCATGCGGCGACAAGTGCTGTTCGCGCTCGGCCTGCATGGCGAAATCCACCATCATGATGCCGTTTTTCTTGACGATGCCGATCAGCAGGATGATGCCGATCAACGCCATGACCGACAGATCGATGTGCAATATCAGCAGCATCAAGAGTGCGCCGACGCCTGCCGAAGGCAGCGTGGAGAGAAT
This sequence comes from uncultured Gammaproteobacteria bacterium, assembly GCA_963831765.1. Classification (GTDB taxonomy): domain Bacteria; phylum Pseudomonadota; class Gammaproteobacteria; order Steroidobacterales; family Steroidobacteraceae; genus Bog-1198. Next base: position 277,928 of record CAWHRH010000003.1, on the reverse strand, counting down.
CGTCAGCGGGTGGATATAGCTTTCGTAGAGCATGCCGAGAATGATGTACACCGCCACCAGAGCCGCCAGAATCAGGTAGGGCTGGCTCTTCAGGGAACTCTGGAAGGCCTGTGCAATACCCTGGAAATTGCCGGTGATGGTCGCCGGCAGACGCATCGCGGCCGACGCGCGATTGATCGCGTTGACGGCGTCGCCGAGCGCCGCGTCCGGGGCCAGATTGAACGACAAGGTCACCGCCGGGAATTGACCCTGATGTTGGATCGACAGGTAGGTCGTTTGGCGCGTATCGAACTTGGTCATGGCCGAGAGCGGCACCATCTGACCGGTGAGCGGCGACTTCAAGTAGAGCTTTTTCAGCGACTCAGGATCGCCCTGCAGCGAGGGCGTGATCTCCAAAACGACGTGATAGCTGTTGGCCTGGGTGAAGAATTGCGCCGCCTGACGCTGGCCGAAGGCATCGTATAGCGCCTGGTCCACGGCCGCCGGCTGAATACCGAAGCGCGCGGCCTGATCGCGGTCGATGGTCAAGGACAGCATGCCGCTGCTGGTCTGCTGATCCGAGGCGACATCGCGCAGCATTGGCAATTTCTGCAACGCAGCCAACAGCTTTGGCGCCCATTCGTTGAGTTCGTTGATATCCGAATCCTGCAACGTGTATTGATACTGCGTGCGCGAGGTGCGTCCGCCGACGTTCAGATCCTGCGCCGCCTGCAAGAACAATGTCGCGCCTGGTACCTTCGCCAACTGCGACCGGAGGCGAGTGATGATCTGATCCGCGCTGACGTTGCGCTCGCCGCGCGGTTTCAGAGCCAACATGACCCAGCCAGTATTGATGGGCCGGCTCCCCCCGATGCTCGTACCATAGCTTGCGACATCCGGATCACTGGACACGATGTCCGTCAGTGTATGCTGCCGGCGCACCATCTCATCGAAGGAAATGTCCTGGGGCGCGTCGGACAGCCCGGAAATGATGCCCGTGTCCTGCTGCGGAAAAAATCCTTTGGGAATTTCGATATACAGCACGACGCTCAATGTCACGGTGATCAGGAACGTCACCAGCGTCGCGCGCTTGTGATCCAGCACGAAATCCAGCCCGCGCGTGTAGCCCGCCAGCAGTCTGTCGAAAGCTCGCTCGACAAACATGTAGGCCTTGCCGTGTTTGGCATGTTTCTCGTCGCGCAGGAACAAGGCGCACATGGTGGGTGAGAGCGTCAACGCCACGAAGGCCGACACCGCGATGGTCATGGTCATGGTGATGGCGAATTCGCGAAACAGGCGGCCGATGATGCCGCCCATCAGCAGCAGAGGGATGAATACGGCTACCAGCGATATGCTGATCGACATGATGGTAAAGCCGATCTCCCCGGCACCTTTGAGCGTCGCTTCCAGCGGCGATAGCCCGCTTTCGATGTGGCGGTAAATGTTCTCCAGCATGACAATGGCGTCGTCGACCACGAATCCCACCGCGATGGTGAGCGCCATCAAGGACAGATTGTCCAGGCTGAATTTTAGAACGTACATCATCGCGATGGTGCCGAGCAACGCGAGCGGTACGGTGACGCCCGGAATGATGGTTGCCCAGGCGCTGCGCAGGAATAGGAAGATCACCAGGACCACCAACACGATGGTCAAGACCAGGGTTTTCTCCACATCCTCCACGGAGGCCTTGATTGTGGTGGTGCGGTTGGCAACAGTTTCGACTTTGATGGACGGCGGCACGGAGGCCAGCGCGTGGGGCAGGAGCGCCTGGGCACGTTCGACTGAATCAATTACGTTGGCACCTGCCTGCTTGAAGACGAGCAGCAAGATGCCCTTGTGGCCATTTTGCCAGGCGGTGATCAATCGGTTCTCCGGCCCGTCCACCGCCACGCCGATGTCGCGGATGCGCACGGGAGCGCCATTCTTATAAGCCACCACCACATCGTTCCAGGGTGCGGCCTTCAGCAGCTGATCGTTGTCGTAAATCGTCATGCTGCGCGTGGGGCCATTGATAGATCCCTTGGGCGCATCGACGGTGGCTGCGCTGATGACGTTCGCGACGTCTTCCATCTGCAGGCCCAGCGCCGCCAATTTGACGGGATCGACTTGTACCCGAACGGCGGGCTTTTGCTGGCCGCCGATGCTGACTTGGGCAATTCCCGGAATTTGCGAAAGCTGCTGCGCAAGGATGTTCTCGGCGTAGTCGTCAACGGTCGTGATGGGCAATACGTCCGAATACACGGAGAGAATCAGAATGGGCGAGTCGGCCGGATTGACCTTTCGATAGGTGGGCGGCGTCGGGAGATTTTTCGGTAACTGGCCGCCGGCGGCGTCGATGCCCGTTTGCACGTCCTGAGCCGCGGCGTCGATGTTGCGACTCAAGTCGAATTGCAGGGTGATCTGCGAGCTGCCCAGCGCATTGGTCGAGGTCATTTGCGACAAGCCCGAGATCTGCGCAAACTGGTGTTCGAGCGGCGTGGCAACCGAGGAGGCCATGGTTTCGGGACTGGCCCCGGGAAGCGAGGCCGAGACCTGGATCGTGGGGAAGTCCACCTGCGGCAATGGCGCCACCGGCAACAGCGGAAACACCACCAGCCCCACCAGGAAGATTCCGCCCATCAACAGCGAGGTCGCAATGGGCCTGCGGACGAACGGCTCCGAGATGCTCATGACGCCTCGGCACCCGTCGTGCTGCGGTTGGTGGAGGCGTTCGCCGTGTTGGCGCGCACGTGCGCGCCGGATTGCAGGCGGTACTGATTACTCGTCACCACGCGCTCGTTCAAGGCCAGGCCCTCCTCGATGACGGTCATGCCGCCGCTTTCGGCGCCAATTTTCAAGGGACGCACCTCCACCGTCGAGTCGGTTTTGATCACATAGGTAAAGGGTCCGTTCGGACCCAATTGCACGGCGGCCGTCGGCAGCGTCAGGGCATCGCGCTCAGTGCGCACCAATACCCGCGCGTTGACATACTGCCCAGGCCAAAGCGTATTGTGCTCGTTGCTGAACGTGGCCTTGAGTTTCGCAGTGCCGGTGGTTTGATCGATTTCATTGTCGACCAGCGACAGCGTGCCCTGATCAAGTTCGGTCTTGCCGTCGCGGGAGAGCGTCGTGACCTTGACCGCACCTGCGGCAAGCGCGGCGCCAATCACGCTCAAATCCTCCTCCGGCAGCGTGAAAATGACTGAGATGGGCTGCACTTGTGTGACGACCACGATTCCCGTGGCGTTTGCGCCATGCACGATGTTGCCTGGATCGATCAGGCGGATGCCGGTGCGGCCGTTGATTGGCGATGTGATGCGCGTGTATTCGAGCTGGGTGCGGGCATTGTCGATGACCGCCTGGTCGACCTGCAGTTGGGCCGTGAGCTGGTCGACCATGGCTCGCGCCGTGTCCACCGTTTGTTTGCTCGCCAGATCCTGGGGCTGCAGCAGGGTATAGCGCTCCAGATCCAGCTTGGCATTCGCCAGTTGCGCGGCATCCTTCGCCTTGGCGGCAAGGGCCTGATCATAGGCAGCCTGATTCGGCCGCGGGTCGATCTGCGCCAGCAGGTCGCCCTTGCGTACCTGTTGACCTTCGGTAAAGGCGATCTTCTGCAACTCCCCGTCGACACGCGCGGTCACGGTCACGGTGTAAAATGCCTGGACGGTGCCCAATCCCTGCAGATAAATCGGCACATCGGTGTGGCCCACCGCAGCGGTGTCGACAGCAATCGCCTGAGGTGCGGCGGCGCGGGCGGCGGCATCCGCCGGTTTGTGGACGATGCGCCAGGTCACCACCACCAAGGCCAGGAGCACCAGTACGCCCAGTGCTGCGCGTTTTTGAAACCGCGTAAATTGATTCATTGATCTACCCTTGTTGCCAGCCGCCGCCGAGCGCGGTAAATAAATCCACCAGCGACTGTAAATGCAAATATTGGATCTGGACCAGTTCGTCCTGCGCGCTGAACAGCGCGTTTTCCGTGTTGAGCACGGTCAGGATGTTGACCACGCCGGCCGACATCTGGGTCTGCGCAAATCGAAAGGCCTTGTTCGCCCGATCGACCGCCTCTTGCTGCCGTTTTTGCTGCTCGAGGGTTTGGCGGGTCGCCACCAATGCATTTTCCACGTTGCCGAGCGCCGAAAGGACTGTTTTGTGATAGCCGCGCAGCAGCTCTGTGTAGTGTGCATTGCTGAACGCGACCTGACCGCGCAGGGCGCCGCCGTGAAATATCGGCTGCGTGAGTCCGGCGGACAGGGAATAGATGCGGTTGACGGGGCTGATGAGCGAAGTCAAGGCCGTGCTTTCGTAGCCGCCGCTCGCGGTGAGCGTAATACTGGGAAACAGGGCGGCGCGCGCGACGGTGATATCGGCGTTGGCCGCGATCAGCTGTTGTTCCGCTTCCGCGACGTCCGGGCGGCGCGCCAGCAGTTGCGATGGCAGTCCTTCGACCACCAACGGCCGGGACAATGCATTCAGGCTGCCCATGTCGACATCCACCGATTCAGGCGTCCTGCCGATCAGCACCGCCAGGGCGTTCAAGGTTTGCCTGAATTGCTGCAGCAGCGGCGGGATTGCAGCGTCCAGCAGCGCCACCGTGGTTTCCTGTTGCGCAACATCGAGTCCGGTCGCGATTCCGGCACTCATCTGCAGCTTGAGGCCGCGCAGAATTTTTTGACCGTTGCTGAGGTTCTCCTGCGCGACTTGAATCCGGTCTCGCAATTCCAGCGCTTGGAAATAACTCGTGGCCACACTGCTCACCACGGTGAGGGCCACCGTTTCCTGGTCGAAGCGGCTGGCCTGCGCGGTGGCGAGCGCGGCGCTCCGGGATGCGCGATTTTTGCCCCAAAAATCCAGCTCATAACTGGCGGTGACAAAGGGATTGAATGCGTTGAATGTGCGCGGGCCGACGCCAGAGGCCTGCGCGCGCGCCCGGGTTGCGTTGGCGCCTGCGTCGAGGGACGGAAGAAGCGGGGCGCCGGCGATGCGCGCCTGCGCGTCCGCTTCCTCCACGCGTGCAACGGCAACCGCCAGGTCGTCATTGCTGTGCATGGCTTCGGCTATCAATTCATCCAGCTTTTCCGAGCCGAAGCCCCGCCACCAGTCGGTGTTCGGCCAAACCGACGCAGCAGGTTCGGCGGCGGGGTCGTGCCACTGCGTCGGCAGCGGAATATCCGGGCGTTTGTACGCCGGACCCACGCTGCATGAAGCCAGTGCGCCGAACGCGCAGGCGCAAGCGGCCGCTCTGATTCGATGGCTCTTCATGCGGGTAAGCTGGGCTCGTTGCCGTTAAACGCGAGTGGTCTAATTGTTAAAATAAGTTAATGAGCTAGACTGCTGCGATGCCAAATCTACGATTCGCATTGCACATGGCGGTCATCGGCGCACTGCTAGGGAGTTCCGCGGCCCTGGCGGATCAGGCGGTTACGGGGGCCGAGACGCTGGTATCGCTTGCGAGAATCCGCGAAGCCGGGATGAACGACGACTGGGCCTATCGCCGGCTCGCCGATCTTTGTGACAAAGTGGGCCCGCGCCTGAGCGGCTCCCGGCAGGCCGAGGCCGCGGTGGAGCAGATCGCCGCCGCGCTGCACAGCCGCGGCTTGAGCGTCGTCCTGCAGCCGGTGAGGGTACCGCACTGGGTGCGGGGCGAGGAGCAGGCGGAGATCATCGATTACCCGGGTCGACCCGCCGGGGTCACGCAACAATTGCACTTGACCACCTTGGGAGGCTCGATCGCCACTCCGCCTCAGGGTATTTCCGCGCAGGTATTGGTCGTTCGCAGTTTCGATGAGCTGAGTGAGCACGAAGCGCAGGCGCGGGGCCGGATCGTCTTATTCGATGTGCCGTTCGATGAAAATTTGGCGATCAATGGACATGCGGGACCGGCTTACGGCCAGGGAGTGGTGTATCGCGTGGCGGGCGCAAGCGCGGCTGCCCGCGCCGGCGCGGTGGCGGCGTTGGTTCGAACCGTGGGCGGGGCCAACTACCGGCTGCCGCATACCGGCGCGATGATTTACGATCCCCAGGTCGCGAAGATTCCCGCTGCGGCGCTGAGCGCCGAGGACTCGATGTGGGTGGCACGCCTCGCTGCCGAGGGGCCGGTCAGCTTGCGGCTGCGATTGTCGCCGCAAACATTGCCCGATGCGGACAGCCACAATGTGCTGGCCGATTGGCCCGGTCGGGAGAGGCCGCAGGAAATCGTGATCGTGTCGGGTCATCTTGATTCCTGGGATCTTGCCCAAGGTGCGATCGATGACGGCGCGGGGGTTGTATCGGCGATGGGAGCGGTGCAGTTGCTCAAATCGCTGAACTTGCACGCCCGGCGCACCATTCGATTCGTCGGCTGGATGAACGAGGAGAACGGCACCGCGGGCGGCAAAACCTACTTTGATCTGATCAGTGCCTCTCGCGCGCAGCACGTGGCCGCCATCGAGAGCGATAGTGGATCGGGCAGGCCTCTCGGCGTCGCGGCGCATCTGGTGCCCGAAGCGATGTCGCGTCTCAAACCGCTCATGGTGGCGCTGGCGCCGCTGGGCGCGACGGTGCTGGAACATCGCGACGGGGGCACGGGTTCAGATGTGGATTTCCTGGACGAGGGCGGCGTACCGACGCTGGCGCCGCTGGTCGATACGCGGACCTATTTTGATTATCACCACAGCGCGGCGGATACCTTGGATAAGGTGGATCCGGACAATATTCGCCGTCAGGTCGCGGTGCTCGCCATGATGGCTTACTTTCTCGCGGACCTGCCCGACCCATTGCCGCGGTTGCCGGTCGCGGCGCCGGCTCCTTAGGACGCCGGCCGCTTCCACTGCATGAGAAAGTCGGTCACGGCGCCGCTCTGCATGTGACGCATCGCCTCGAATTCGCCGGTCTTTTGGCTGTACAGCAAGCCTCCCCGCTCATCCAATACCGCCACCGCCGGGACGCCCTTGTTCAGCGGAATCTGGTAGTGCTGCGCGATGTCGACATTGGCGTCCATGTGGCCGATATTGATGTGCACCAGAATGTAGTTGGCTTCGAGGATGGGTTTGTTGGCCGGATCATGAAAGTAAATGTCGAGCACCTGGCAATCGGTGCACCAATTGCCGCCGAAATCCAGAATCACCCGCTTGTGATCGGCCGCCGCGCTCCGCAGCGCGGAAGTAATGTCGGAGGCTGCCTGCGAGGCAGGCGGGTAAATGGCGCGCTCGGCTGACCGAATTGGAAAAGCGGCGATCGCGGCGAGACAGCAAATCAGGGCGGCTGAGCGTTTTGCGAAGAACTCGTGCATCATCTGCGAACCATAACGCCGAAACGGTGAGCTTACAACCTCGCGCAAGCCTTTGACGTCGGGTCGACGATCAGCGACGGTCCAGTACAATGGCCTTTCGTTGTCCGCACGCAGCGTGGGGTCCCTATTGCGTGTCTCTTTCATTCTCGTGTGCATTTTCCTGGCGCTTTGCCCGCAAGTGCGTGCGGCCGACCCGCAACCTTACAAAGTCGACATCGCATCGGTGGGCGACGGTGAAATCGATGCGACTCTGAAGGCAACGTCCGATCTACAAACTCTGCGTTCTTCGGCACCCGTCAGTCCCTTCGGATTGATCGCGCGGGCGCGCAGCGATCTGGATCGGCTGAAAACCGTGCTCGAGAGCTTTGGCTACTACGAGTGCCGCATTGAAATCAAAATAAATGGCCTGCCGCTCACCGACCCCAGCCTCGCCGGCGTGCTGACTGCGTTGCCAAAAGACGATGACGCGCTCGTCGCCATCAGCTTCTCGTTGGGTACTCTGTACCATTTGCGCCGCATTGATATAGAAGGTGAACTGCCGCAGTCCTTTCCTGCGCAAGATGCGCTGGGTCTGCACAGCGGGCAGCCGGCTGTCGCGGCGGAGGTTCTCGCCGGCGGCGCCCGCCTGCTCACGGCGCTTCAGGAGCAAGGCTATGCGCTTGCGAACGTGGATCCGCCGATCGCCTTCGAGGCCGCGGACGCGCCGCTGCTGGATGTGCGCTTCAAGGTGGTGAGCGGCGCCCAATACAAAATAGGTGCAATTCACGTCACGGGATTGAAGCGGGTGCATGAATCGGTGGTGCGCCGCCGGCTGGTGCTGCGTACCGGCGAACAATACCGGCCATCGGCCATCGAGAAGGCCCGCCGCGACCTGCTGACATTGACCGTATTCGATCAAGTCAGCGTGCAGTTGGGCAAAGAAGTCGATGCCACCGGCGGCGTGCCCGTCACCTTCATCATTCGCGAGCGGCTGCGGCATGCGCTAAGCGGCAACACCGCCTACTCCAGCGATCTGGGACTGAGCGGGGGAATTACCTGGACCGATCGCAATGTGTTCGGCAACGCGGAACAGTTGTCGTTTTCCGCCGCGGTGATCAATTTGAGCGGCAGCGATACAACCTCGGTTGGATACGACACCAAGGTGAAATATCTCATTCCCGATTTTCTGGCGCGCGACCAGACGCTGCAATTTACCGTGGGGGCGCTGAAGCAATCGCTGCAAGCCTATGATCAGAACTCCAAGACGGCAAGCGCTGTCTTAGGCAGGAAGCTGTCGAGTGTTTGGAGCGTCAGTGCTGGGTTGTCGACCACGAATGAGCATGTCAGCCAGGAAGGAGCAATCAACGACTACGTGCTGGTGGCGTTGCCGCTCACCGTCGGCTACGACTCCACCAATCTCATTTCCCCGCTGCTCGATCCGCTGCATGGATTTCGGGGTCAATTGAGCATGACTCCCACCCTGGCCATCGGCACGCCGGATGCCACGTTCCTCATCTTGCAGATGACGGTCGCAGGATTCTTCGATCTGAACAATCTGCTGCCTACCGCGCCGGGCCGCAGCGTGCTCGCCGCCCGCGTGCTCGCAGGTACGGCGCAAGGCGCCGGCGAATTCAGCTTGCCTCCGGATCAGCGATTTTATGCCGGCGGCAGCGGTACCGTGCGCGGTTATCGCTACCAATCAGTGGGACCGCAATTCCCCGATGGCAATCCGGTTGGCGGTACCGACATATTCAGCACGGGCGTGGAATTGCGCCAACGCTTCGGCAGGAACTTTGGGGCAGCTTTCTTCATCGACGGTGGACGCGTCAGAATTGCCGACAGCGGCCCAACGGGCCTGACGGCCACGAATGCCGGTATTTCATCCGATGGCTTCCAGGTGGGCGCCGGCGCAGGCATACGCTATTACACTCCCATTGGGCCCATCAGGTTCGATGTTGCGGTACCGCTCAATGCCAGGCCCACGGATGACCATTACGTGATCTATATCGGTCTGGGACAATCGTTCTGATGCGCCGCCCGCTGAAAATCGCCGCTTGGGTTCTCGGTGGATTGGCGCTGACCGTAATCCTTCTGATCGGCGCGGTGTTCACCATCGGCAATACGGATGCCGGCCGCTCCGCCATCGAGCGCCTGACCGATCGGCTGACCTCCGGGCAGGTCAAGTTGTCCGGGTTGAAGGGCTCCTTTCCGCGGCACTTGTTGCTCGACAAGCTGGAACTCCGTGATGCACGGGGCATTTGGCTGACTGCGCATGGAATCGCGCTGGACTGGTCGCCGCTCGCATACCTCGAGAATCGATTGCAGATCGATAGTTTGCAAGTTGCCGGCGTGCACATGCAGCGCTTGCCGCAGAGTGCGGGTGGGTCTGGCGGGGCGGAGACTTCCATACCGCGCATCGATGTGGCGGGCATGACGATCGGGGTGCTGCAACTTGATGCCGAGTTGGCGGGCGCGCCGGCTTCGCTCGCGGTGCAGGGCAGCGCCCATCTGCGATCCGTCAGAGAAATGCTTTTCGATGCCACGGCGCGGCGGATCGACGGCGACGGCAACTATGAATTGCATCTGCGCTTTGACGCCCAGCGCATGGATGCGTCGTTGGCGATGCATGAGCCCGCCGACGGTCCACTGGAAAATATCCTTTCCCTGCCGGGTTTGGGCGCGCTGAATGCGACGCTGAATCTCAACGGACCGCGCGCCGCGGAACAACTCGAGGTTTCATTGGAGGCAGGATCCCTTCGGGGACATGCCCAGGGAGACTTCAATTTGAGCGAACTGTCGGGAGATCTTGATTTCGAGATCACCGCAGGCGCGATGATGCCGCGCGCCGACCTGGCGTGGCAGAGCGTGGCACTCAAGGGCCGCTGGCGCGGTAACATCAAATCGCCCACGGCGGAGGGTCATCTTGAAGCCGACCGGCTGAGGATTCCCGGAGAGTTCCAGGCGGCGGCGCTGAGCGCCGATATCGTGGCGGATCGCGGTCAGGCGGAATTGCACGCGCTCATTTCGGGCCTGAGAATTCCTGGGCAGGCGCCCGGTTTTCTTGAACGCGATCCGATCAAGATCGACGCTTCGGTGCGCCTCGACGATCCCAAGCGGCCCGTCCTATTGAAGGCCTCCCATCGGCTCTTCGCGCTGGGCGGTGAAGCCGCTACCGCCGGCAAGCAAAGCGCGACCCTTGTCCTACGACTGCCGGACCTGGCCCCTTTCGCGGACCTTGCAGGCCAAAGCGTGCGCGGCAGCGCTGTGATCAATGCACAGCTGGATGGCTATCCGAAGGCCACGCGTTTGAACATTGCGGTGGATGCGGCTCTCAAACGCGGCCCAGAATCGTGGGCGGATCTGGTGGGCGATCACGCAAAAATGCAGCTGACCGGTGTGCTCAACGGCGGCAATCTGCACGTCGATGCGCTGAAAATTTCCGGCAGGGCCATATCGCTTGCGGCAAGCGGCGACATCAACGACAAGTCGATCAAGGCCCGCTGGGACGGGGAGGTGGCGGACTTGAGTGCGCTGTCAGCCGTGCTCGCTGGCACCTTGCAGGCTTCGGGATCCGTGGATGGTCCGATGAGCGCGCTCGAGGTAGCCGCGCACGCGACTTCGACGCTATCGGTCCGGGGGTCGCAGAGCAGCACTTTGGCGGCAGAAATTAATTTACACGGATTGCCCAAGACGGCCGGCGGCGTCGTTGCAATCAGCGGGGCCTTGGATGGAGCGCCGCTGGATCTGCAGGTTGGCCTGGATCACAAACCCGGCGCACTTAAAGTCGCCATCCATCATGCGAATTGGAAAAGCGCCCACGCGGAGGGAGATCTCGCCATCGCGACCGCGGACTCCGTGACACAGGGCAAGCTGACGGTGAATGTGGGGCAACTCAAGGATTTGCAGCACCTGCTCGACGTGGATGTCGGCGGCACCTTGTCGGGAGAAATCGACTTGAAGCCCGAGGGCAAACGCACACGCGCGCGCGTGCGCTTCGACGCTCGCGACGTGGCGCTGGCGGGACTGATCGGATCATCGCTGCAACTGTCGGGGGAAGGTTTTTTGGACGCCTTTCCATTCAGCGCCGGCGTTGATATTCCCGAATTGCGAGGCGCCCATGCGAATTTGCTGCTGACCGGAGAATTGAACCTTGACGGCAGGGAGATTTCGATTTCGGCGCTGCGGGGCAACTACCGCAGTCAGGAGATACGATTGCTCGCTCCCACCCGGATTCAGTTTCAAAATGGTTTGAGGTTCGACCCCGTAAGACTGGGAGCGCAGAAGGCCGAGTTGGATGTGCAAGGCCAGCTCTTGCCCGAGCTGAATCTGCGTGCCGCGCTACGACAAGTGACGCCGGCGCTGGTCAATGAATTCGTTCCAGGTCTCCTGGCCGCGGGCACCCTGGAAGGGCATGCCGACCTGCGCGGCAGCATGCAGGCGCCGGAAGGGGAGGTAGTCTTCCGCGCCGCGGGAATTCGCATGGCCGCTGACGCCGCCTTAGGGTTACCCGCCGCCGACGCGCAAATCAAGGCAAAGCTGCGCGGCAGCGCGGCCGACATCGAGGCGAACCTGGATGCCGGAAACGCATCGCAACTTCGTGCGGTTGGCGTCATGCCCCTTGCCCCGGATGGCGCCATCGACATGAAACTCAGCGGCAAGCTCGATTTCGGAATGATCAATCCTTTTCTCGAAGCGAGGGGCGAGCATGCGGCAGGTCAACTTGATCTCGACGCCAGCATCGGCGGCAGCATTGCCGCGCCGCGCTTCGGCGGCAGCATCACTCTCACGCGGGGCAGTCTCCTCGACTATGCGCGCGGCATCAGTCTCTCGGATATCGGCGCGCAAATCAGCGGCGATGAAGGGCGCCTCGAAATAAAGAGCTTCACCGCTTCCGCTCCGCCGGGTACATTGTCCATGACGGGATCGATGGGCATCGGCGACTCCGCATTGCCGGTGGATTTGAAAATCACCGCGCGCAATGCGCAGCCCATTGCAAGCAAGTTGATCACGGCGAATCTGGACGCCGATGTCAGCGTTCGCGGCGGGCTGCGCGAGCGGCTCGACATCGCGGGCACCGTTCGGCTCAATCGTACCGTGATCGGCATACCGAACGGCTTGCCGCCGAACGTCGCCGTTCTCGATGTGCGCCGCCGCGGCAACGCCGCGATTGCCGCCCCGGAGCGGCCGCTGGTCATTGGTTTGGATGTTTCGGTAGAAGCCCCAAGGGACATCATCGTGCAGGGCAGGGGACTCGACGCGCAGATGGGCGGCGGGTTGAAGATTGGCGGCACCACCGATGCGCCGCGGGTGGATGGCGGGTTCGATCTGCAACGCGGCAGTCTTTCGTTGGCTTCGAGCAGACTGAATTTCACTGCCGGGCGCGTGAGCTTCAATGGCCAGGGCCTGAAGAACAACATCGACCCGACATTGGATTTCACCGCCCAGACCTCGGTCGGTGACACGACTGCCGTCGTGCGGATCACGGGGCTTGCCGATGCACCGGTATTTGAATTCAGCAGCGTACCGTCGCTGCCGCAGGACGAAATTCTGAGCATGCTGCTGTTCGGTGTGCCGGGTTCCCAGTTATCCACCATGCAGCATGTGCAAATCGGGCTGGCGCTGGCGTCATTGGGCGGAGTCGGCGGCGACGGCAGCATGAATCCAATGGTGAAAATACAAAAAAGTTTGGGACTCGACCGCCTCAGCGTCGGCAGTGCCGCCGGAACCACGCCGGGAACCGAAAACACGGGCGCCAGCATCCAGGCCGGCCGCTATATTTCCAGCCGACTGTATGTTGAAGCCAGACAGAGCACGACGGGCTTCAGCCAGGTGGAAGCGGACGTGGAATTGAACAAGCACTTGAAATTGCAAACCCGTCTCGGAAACGGCACGGCCACCGTGCAGGGAACCACTCCGGACAATGATCCGGGAAGCAGCATCGGTCTCATTTATCAATTTGAATACTAGGGGGGCGAACACGCATTACAATGCGGCTCCGGCCCATTGGCCGCTATTTTTTTTTGGAGATCGATAAAAATGCATTCCCGTTTCCGTTGTCTCATCTGCGTGTCATTTTTTAGCGCAGCGCTGGCCGCGTCGGCCTCATTCGGCGCCGAGCGAACGCCGAGCACTGAACCCGATACCAAGATCGCCGTGGTGCCCGAGCCCACCGAATCCCCGAAATATTTGAAGGACGAGCGTCAAGTCACGTCAGGCTCGGTGACGGTGGGCGGGCGTGCGATCGGTTATCAGGCGGAAGCGGGAATTTTGGTGATACACGTCAAAGACCCGATGGACGATGATCCGCCGCATGAAGAAAAGAGCGGTCCGCCGCCGCCGCAGCCGCCGCAGGTCGGCATGTCCTACGTGGCCTATTTTCGCGGCGACAAGGAGGATCCCCACCGGCCCATCACATTTCTTTACAACGGCGGACCCGGATCATCGACGGTGTGGCTGCACATGGGCGCCTTTGGTCCGAAGCGGGTGGTCACGGCGGACGATACACATAGTCCGGCGGCGCCTTACCGGGTGGTCGACAACGAATACACCCTGCTCGATGCCAGCGATCTGGTATTCGTCGATGCGCCGGGCACGGGATTCGGCCATCTGCGCGGCACCGACAAGGAGAAGGCGTTCTACGGCGTCGATCAGGATGCCCACGCCTTTGCCAATTTCATCGTCGAGTTTTTGTCGCGCCACAACCGCTGGAATTCTCCGAAGTATCTGTTCGGCGAGAGCTACGGCACCACCCGCTCGGCTGCACTGGCGAATATTCTCGAAAACGAAAAGTCGCTGGATCTAAACGGGGTCATCCTGCTATCCCAGATTCTGAATTTCGACGATAGCGTCGACGGGCCGCAGTTTAACCCCGGCATGGATCTACCCTATGCGCTGGCATTGCCGACCTATACGGCAACCGCGTGGTACCACCACAAGCTGCCGAATCAGCCGGCCGCCCTGGAGCCGCTGCTCAAGGAGGTGGAAAACTTCGCCATGACTGAATACTTGCAGGCGCTTGCCGCGGGTTCGACCTTGAGCGCCGAGCGCAAATCGGCCATTGCCGTCAAGCTGCACGATTACACCGGCTTGCCGGCCGACTACGTCGAGCGGGCCAATCTGCGCGTCAATGGCGGCGAGTTCGAGAAAACGCTGCTGGGCGCCGAGATCACCACCGGTCGATTGGATACCCGCTTCGCCGGTCCAACCATCGATCCGATGAGCAAGGAAGCGGACTACGATCCGCAATCGGCGGCAATCTCTTCAGCTTACGTGTCTGCCTTCAATGATTACGTCAGAACAACGCTCAAGTTCGGTGAGAAGAAGACCTACAAGGCCGAGATGGATGTCTTCAAGTATTGGGATTTCCTGCATCAGCCGCCGGGTTCGCCCATCAAAATTCCCGGTCCAATCAATGTGATGCCGGATCTTGCGGTCGCCATGAAGCAAAATCCCAACCTGAAGGTGCAGCTCAACGGCGGCTACTACGATCTGGCCACGCCTTATTTTGCGGCCGAGTATGAATTGCGCCAGCTTCCCATCCAGAGCACGCTACAGGGTAATATAGAGATGCATTTCTACACCTCGGGTCATATGGTATATGCCCACGAGCCGGACCTGAAAGCGCTGCATGCCAATGTTGCGGCCTTCATCGATAGGACCAAGAACGGGGGCGGTAAGTAGAGATCATTGGCCTCCTACCGCGAATGAGGAGTGTCTATGAACAATAAGATGAACGCGCAGTCCGCGCTGAGCTCCGGATCGGCCGCGAACACGCAAGGTTCATTGGCGTCCAACGCCGGCGTGGCCGCAGCCACGGGTGGTGGGGCTGTCACTGCCTATCGGGGCGGCCAACTGGCCGCCGACTTGCTGAGGCGGATGTTCGGCCGTTACCCGGGCAGCGTCAATTTGCGCCTATGGAACGGCGAAAAATTGACCGTGGGGGCCGGGAGTCCGGGCTCCGCGTTGCCGTTCACACTGGTGTTTCACGATCCTGCGGTGGTGTGGTCCGCGGTGCTTGAACACGATCCTCTGGTGCTCGCCGAATCGTTTTTCCGGGGCGACCTGGAGATCGAGGGGGATTTTTTCGCGGCCTTGAGCATCAAGGATCACCTGGATGCGCTCCAGATGTCCGCCGCGGAACAAATAGGGGCCGCCACGATGGCGTGGCGGCTGAAGATGCAGAATGCCGCGACTCGCAAGGCAAGGAAGGCGGCGGCGCTGGCTCTGGCGCCCAGCGTGAAGGCGCACTCCAAGGCTGAGAATCGCGACGCCATCCACTTTCATTACGATGTTTCGAATGAGTTTTACGCATTGTGGCTGGATCGGGCCATGGTGTATTCCTGCGCCTATTTCGAGTCGCCGGATGTGGACCTGGACGGCGCGCAGCAGGCAAAGCTCGAGCACATCTGCCGCAAGTTGTCTCTGAAATCCGGCGAGAAGTTTCTGGACATCGGTTGCGGCTGGGGCGCGTTGGTGATCCACGCGGCACAGCACTACGGTGTCCGTGCCCATGGGGTGACCTTGAGTCCGCAGCAGCTGAAAGTGGCGCAAGAGCGCATCGCCGCAGCCGGCCTCACCGGGCAGGTGACCGTCGAATTGATGGACTACCGCGATCTGCCGGGCGAGTCGGTTTACGACAAGGTCGCCAGCGTGGGTATGTTCGAACACGTTGGGCTGAAAAACTTGCCCGTTTATTTTTCCACGGTGCACCGCCTGCTCAAGCCGCGCGGGCTTTTCCTCAATCATGGCATCACGCACGATTCGGAAGGGTGGGTGCGAAATTTGTCCACTGAATTCATCAATCGCTATGTATTTCCGGATGGACAGCTCGACACCATCGGCAATATACAACGCGTGATGGAACGCGAGAAACTGGAGATCGCCGATGTCGAGGGCCTGCGCGCGCACTATGCCATGACGTTGCGCCACTGGGTGGCGCGCCTCGAGAGCAACCGCGAGCGCGCGCTGGAGCACGTCAACGCAGCCACCTATCGTGTATGGCAGATGTACATGGCGGCCGCCGCGCTGGATTTCGAATTGGGAAAAATCGGTATTTACCAGGTGCTGGCGAGCAAACGAGCGGCAGGTGTTCCCGACCTGCCGCTGACACGGCGGCATCTGTACCGCTAGCGGGCGGCGCGTTGCGGCCCCTCAGCGTTCGTCGGCGACGAGGCGCAGCGAGCTCAGCTGCTCACCCCACCACAGACCGATCATGCGGCTGAACTGCGCGCCCTGCAGTCCGTGCCGCGCCGGATGATCGGCACGGAGTGCCGACAGGCCGCTATGCGTCACGGTCACCAGGGTCCCGGCGGTCGTGGGCGCGAACTCGACCTGGACCTCGGTGTGTTCATGGGGCGCGAACGTGGAATTGCGCCAGGAGAAGCAGAGGCGGTGCGGAGGCTCCCACACCCGTACCCGGCCGACCTCGACGACGTGCGCGCCGCCGTCTTTTTCAAACGACTCGAATAACCGGCCGCCGACCCCGGGTTCGATGCACAGCAGCGCGCTGCGCGACGCTGAGTGCCGAAATTTGAGGCCGCGTCGCCACCACCGGTCGATGTCGGCGGTAAAGATCTCGAAAGCCAGCGACGGTGCAATCGCGACGGCCACACTGATTTTTGCGCGATCACCGATCAAGCTCTGGATTTCCCCGTTCGCCGGCCGCCCTCTGCGAACGCCTTGAAGGATTGCAGCTGTCGTCTCCACAGATCTTCCACCTGGGCCATCCACTGCTGCACCGGTTCGAAGGCCGACGGATGCACGCTGTAGACACGTACCCGGGCATCGTTCGCGATGCCTTGCTCCACAACCAGGCCGGCTTTGCGCAACACCCGCAAATGCCGGCTCAAGGCCTGCGGACTCATGTCAATGCACTCCGCCAGCTCCCCGGCCCGCCGCGGTTTGTGCAGCAACACGCGAATCATCTCGCGCCGCGACGCATCGGACAGGGCGGTAAACGCGGCGTTCAGTTGCAGACTGGGAGAGCGTTCTTCCATCGCGGATTCTCAAGGCGCCGGCGGATCGCGCAGTCGTTGCGTGACCCACCACACGTGTCCTTCGGGATCCAACGCGCCGTAGCTGCGGTCGGACCAATAATCCGCGCCATAGTCATGAGTCGCGAGTTCTTCGACAATGCGTGCGCCGCGCGCGCGGGCATGCGCGCAGTGCGCCTCGGCATCGTCGACGAAAAACATGATGCTTTGCGTGGCGGCGCCGTCGAGCGATTTGGGGCTGCGCATCGTGCTTTTCCAAGGCCGCGGCGATTGCGGCGTTTCCTGCGCAACCATGATCAGTCCGTCGCCGTAGGTCAGCTCGCTGTGCTCGATCTGACCCTGGTCGCCTTCCACCTTCAACCGCACCTGAAAGCCGAAGGCGTCGCATAGCCAGTCGATGGCGGCAGCCGCGTCCTGATAAACAACCGCGCTCGACATGCGCGGCCAATCCTTTGGGGTGGGCTTCATCGCGACCTCCGCTTGAAATTATTTAACCTACGCGGCAAATGTTAACGTATTCGTTAACTAATAGCAACCCATCGATGCCGGCAACCGAAGGCGCGTGCAGGTTTGTCGATATTTGCGACGGCCTGCAAATCATGGCGCTGAGCGGCATAGCCCTCATCATCACGGTGGTCTGCGCCAGCGGCTGGACCCTCTTCGGGGCGCTGCTGCGCCGCTTCCTTCACACCGAAAAGCGGCGTCGCTGGTTCAACTTACTCGATGGCGGGCACTACTGGCGATCTCGATCCTGCCGGTGTTGTGGGAGTAGCCGACCTCAAGGCCTGACGCACCACTTCTGTGCATGAGCTCTAGACAAGTGCACTGTCGAGGATCAATATGACCGCGTGGGGATCATCGCGTGTTGGAAAAATCCAACAAATTTCACACACGCGACCAAGCCGAGATTCGTATTTCAAATTTATGAAATGCTTGGATTTAGTGGGGTAAATCGCACAGGGAATCGAGGGCGCGCCATACACATCCAACACGTTGTCGCGTCTTGGCCCACTAATTGCACCCAATCAGGCAGCCGTAGCGCAATGCGTTGCTGCAATCGCGCGACCTAGGTGGGATCAATAAAATACTAAGGGGTACCAGATGCGGAAATCAAAACAGGGAGAGCGTTCCACGCTTTCCAATCGAGAAATCACGCAGTCCATGAAATTGCGTGTCGCCATCGCCGGCATCTGTGCCGCGAGCGCCATGCACGCATCGCGGTCGCTGGCCGTGGAAGCGGCCGCAGCGGCCGACGACACTCTGAATGAAATCATCGTGACCGGTTCTCGTACCTCAGGCCTCAAGGCCGCGGACAGTCCCGCTCCCATTCAATTGTTCAGCGCCGATGCATTGCAAAAGGCCGCCGGCAGCCCTGACTTGCAGAGCGCATTGGCTGCGCTCGTGCCGTCGTTGACGCTGCAGGCATTTGGATTCGATATGGCGGGCCAGACGCTGCAAACCAGAATTCGCGGCCTGAGTCCGAACCATGTGCTGGTTCTGGTCGACGGCAAGCGCCGCCACACCACCGCCAACCTGGCGGTGGACACCGGTTCGCCGTACCAAGGTGGCGCCGGCGCCGATTTGAACTTCATTCCCTTGGATTCGATCGACCACATCGAAGTGCTGACCGACGGCGCCGCCGCGCAGTACGGCAGCGATGCCATCGCGGGTGTCATCAACATCATTTTGAAAAGGAATAATTCGGGCGGCAACTTGAATGGCATGTATGGCGCCTACTACGACACCGGGGGTAAAACCAACGATGTATCGGGCAATGCCGGCTTCGGGCCCACCGAGGGCTCGTTCTTGAGCCTTACCGGCGAGATTCGCAACCACGCCCACAGTTTCTCGGGCGCTATCGATGAGCGAATGATTAACCCCGCCGTAATCGGCACTTTCCCGGACTCGAATTTGCTTGATGCGCCAAATTACCCCTATGTCAATCGAATTGCCGGCGATGCTGAATCGCACTTGAAATCCGTTCTTTTGAATACGGGTTTCGATTTCGAGGGCGGGACGGAGCTTTATGCATTCGTCAGCTACGGCGACAAGAACGCCAAGTCGTACGAGAACACGCGACTCCCTTCCAAATCAACCTACACCCCGCCGAGCCTGCCGGGCAATCCGGTTAATCCGACAATCTATCAGTACCCGTTCGGTTTCAATCCGCTGGAGAACGCGCGCGAGCAGGACTCCCAGGAAGTGCTGGGAATCAAGGGCGTGTTCGGCGGCGGATGGAACTGGGATTTAAGCAGTTCCTACGGCGAGGATAAGGTCAACATTTACACCCTTGACTCCACCAATCCGTCGCTGTTCGCCGCGACCGGTACCAGCCCGACCGACTTTAACGACGGTACGCTGCGCGCCACGCAATGGACCAGCAACTTGGATATCAACAAGAATTTCAACGTGGGTCTGGCCGGGCCGCTAAACGTCGCGTTCGGCGCCGAATACCGCCTCGAGAGTTATGAAATCACAGCGGGGCAGACGGCGTCTTACATAAACGGCGGCGCTCAAAGCTATCCCGGTTTCTCCCCGACCGATGCCGGCAACCACAGTCGAAACAACAAATCGGTGTACGTGGATCTGGCCGTCAAGCCGCTGCCCGCGTGGCAAGTTGACCTGGCCGGCAGATACGAGAAGTACAGCGATTTCGGCAATGCCACGGTCGGCAAGCTGACGACGCGCTACGATTTCACGTCGGAGTTCGCGCTGCGCGGCACCATCAGCAACGGCTTTCGAGCGCCAACGCTGGCTGAAGAGTATTACTCGTCGACAAACGTTGGACCGACCAGCGCCTTCGTGCAATTGCCTCCCAACTCCCTGGGTGCGAAGCAACTGGGACTCAACGGCTTGCAGCCGGAGCACTCGGTCAATTTGAGCTTCGGCATGGTGTGGCGTCCAATGCCCAACATGAGCATGACGCTGGATGCCTACCAGATCCAAGTCACCAATCGAATTTGGGGCAGTGGCAGCTTGTACGGCACCAACAACGGAGCGGTGGTATCGCCGGCGGTGAACGCTGCGATCCTGGCGAACGGCAATCAGCTCGATCCCGATGTGGTTGCGACCGGCTCGACCGGCATCCAAATATTCTCCAACGGCATTGACACCATAACGCGCGGCGTCGATTTGGTGTGGGATTATCCCGTGACCTACGATTTCGGGAAAATCGACTATTCGGTGGGCGCCACGTACAACAAGACCACCATTACAAGGCTGCCGAATGGCCTTGCGGCCGTGCCCAATCAGCCGCTGTATGATCAAGAGGCAGTTTCCGACCTGACGACGGCCAATCCGCAATACACGATCAATCTGGGCCTGCTGTGGACCTTTGAGAAACTCAGCGTGAACCTGGTGGAGAAGATCTATGGTTCCGCGAGCGAGTACCAAGGCTCGGTCCATACTCCGGGCAATGTGCTGACGTACTACCAGACGACGATCGGGGCGACCCCGATCACCAACCTGGATATTTCCTATCAAGTGTTGGATAAACTGTCGTTCAGCATCGGTGCCACCAACCTGTTCAACAAGTTCCCGGATCCGGTCAACGCCGAGCAGCGGGCGGGATGGTCGAACTTTACCTATGGCGGCAACGCCTCGTCGCAGTTGTATCCGATCTGGTCCCCCTTCGGCATCAACGGCGGTTTCTACTACGTCAAGGCTAGTTTCAAGTGGTGATCTTAA
This sequence comes from uncultured Gammaproteobacteria bacterium, assembly GCA_963831765.1. GTDB lineage: Bacteria > Pseudomonadota > Gammaproteobacteria > Steroidobacterales > Steroidobacteraceae > Bog-1198. The sequence continues at coordinate 257,042 of CAWHRH010000003.1, read as the reverse complement.
AGTACTGATGGCACGGGGGCGCGCGTGTCGCGCGCGCCCCTTTTCTCAAGTCAGACGAGACGCGTCGGCGGCAAGATCGGCCAACGGCATGAGGGGCGCCACAAATCTCTCGTAATTTCTCCAGCGCCCCGCGGATGCGGTGTGAATTTTCTGCCGCACCTGCCACTTGCTGGCCGTGATGACGACGCGATCCGTCTGGTGAAATTCGAGGCATTTCGGGTCCCAAGGCAGGCCCACGAAGTCCACCAGTCGTCGGGACCACACCTCCTGATCCGCGGTCAGCGACTCATAGGGTATCTCGAGCAGCGCCGCTGCGGGAAGCGTGCGACGCCAGTGATCCATGATTCGGGAATATTCGCGGTAGTAGTGGAGCAGATTGTCCAGATCGTTTGCGTAGGGATGCGTGTTTAGAAAATATTGAAAATAGATGGATAAGCAGGTGTCAATCGGGTGCCGCCGCATGTGAATGATCTTGGCGTGCGGAAACGCCGCGTGGATCAGCCCCAGATTCATGAAGTTTGGGGGCATCTTATCCACCACCCGCAGCGCGCTAGCGGATAGCTTCGCAAGTCGATCCAAATAATCGGCCGCAAGCGCGGGGATCGAGTCCGCGGCGGCAACGCCCTTGAGGACTGCCTGCTTAAATGAGTCATAGGCGCCGTCCCAAAACACCACCTCGCCGGCCCCGAACACCGAGGAGTGCGAGGCGAGAATCTGCTCGGTCAATGACGTGCCGGATCTGGGCATGCCCACGATGAAAACCGGGCCCTGCGAAGGGTGCCCGTACTGCTGCGCTCTGCGGATTGACTCGGCAGAGAAGTCGGCAATGATCTGATCGACGTGCAGCGTCAATTTAGCGGCGTCATAGACCGATCCATTGCGCTTCGTCAACTCGTTCGCCTGCCGATAATGACGGAACGCTTGCTCGAACTGCTTGAGATCGTCGTGGTACTTGCCGAGCGCATAGTGCAGGCTGATCTCATGGCGCAGCGGCAGGGACTTGCGCAGCAGAGCTTCCACGCCATTGAGCCACGCAGCATCGTCGCTCGTCATTTTGCGATGCATGGCGACATTGAAGTAAGCAAACGGGAAGCCGGGCTCGAGGCTGATTGCCCTCTGAAACAACGCTTGGGCGTCGGCAAATTGGCCACGATCGGCCTTGAGTTCACCGAGCAGCGCCAGTGCTTCGGCGTAGTTGGGGTCGATGGCGAGAGCGGCCTCGCAGCTCAGGAGCGCTTCGGCCGCACGACCCTGCATGCGCAGAGCCATGCTGAGGGATAGATGAGCAACCGCGTAATCCGGCTTGAGGCGCAAGGCCGCGGCATAGCTCGATGCCGCCTCCGCATTGCGTTGCATATCCAAGAGTGCGTTCCCCAGATTGCAGTGGCTTTCCGCGTGAGACGGATCCAATTCTATGGCTCGGGAGTAATAAGCCAACGATTCACGGCGCCGGCCGAGATCGCGAAGCGCATTGCCGAGATTGTTGATGGCATCGACGTGATTGGGTTCGAGCGACAGAGCGCTGCGATAGGAGCTCAGAGCTTCTTCGAACTCGCCCCGCGCGGCGAGCACCAAGCCTAAAACGTTGTGCGCCTCGGCCAACTTCGGATCGAGCTCGACCGCACGGCGGCCGCTGCGAACTGCTTCCTCCAGGTGACCGAGCTTCCGCAAGGCATTGGCGAGATTGCTGTGTATCCTCGCCACATTCGGATTCAGTGCAAGTGCCGATCGATAGCGGGAAATTGCCTCCTCGAACTGACCAAGCGCGAACAGCGCATTGCCGAGATTATTGTGTAATTCCGGAGCGTGGGGACTTTGCAGCAGAGCCCGTTGATAGAGTGCCACGGCCTCGCGCGGCCGGCCGGTGCCGCTCAAAATATCGGCCGCTTGAATCTGCGCCTCCATGTGATCCGGCACGACCTTCAACGCTCGTTGGAAGCACAGCAACGCCTCCTGCCAATGCCCAAGGGCGCGCAGCCTGCCTCCCAGATTGCACTGCGCTTCTGGATCGTTTGGCAGCAGTTCGGCGGCGCGGCGCAGCGGCATGAGGGCCTCTTTGCCCTGGCGTACCAGCGCAACAGAAAATATTTTCCAAAGAATGCCCACGTCTTGACGGGCGTTGAGCAGCGCGCCCGCCTTCTGCTCGAGTTCGCTCCATCGGCCTTGCTGCACCAAGGCGGCAAACTCGCCCACAACTTGCGGATTCAGGGTTGCCGGCGAATCATGGCGTCGCGCCTGCGGCGTCGCGGCTGCCGCTTGCCCGCAACATCGCTTGTATTTCTTTCCGCTACCGCAGGGGCAGGAGTCATTTCTGCCTGGCTTCATCACGATCAGTTCTTCAGCCGGTATCCGGTCTTGAATATCCAGGCCACCACGGCCAGGCAGATCAGGAAAAACCCCACCGTCATCGACATGCTCAATCCCGACGCTCACATCAGCGGTGCCATAAAAGCTCCAGCGAAACCCGCTGATCAGGTACACGATCGGATTGAAGAGACTGAAGACGCGCCAGGCCGGCGGCAGCATATCGATGGAATAGAAGGCGCCGCCGAGAAAGGTGAGTGGTGTGATGACGAGCATCGGAATGAACTCAGGTGTTCAAAGCTCTTGGCCCAGATGCCGATGATGAATCCGAACAGACTGAAGGTGCCCGCCGTCATCAGCAGGAAGGCGATCATCCACACGGGGTGCAGGATCTTGATCGGCACGAACAAGCGAGGCCGTACGCCAGAATGATCAAGCCCAGCACCACCGACTTGGACGCCGCCGCGCCGACATAGGCGATGACGATCTCCAGGTAGGACACCGGGCGCCGACAGCAATTCGTAGATCGTGCCCGTCCATTTCGGAAAGTAGATGCCGAAGGAGGCATTCGACAGGCTCTCGGTGAACAGCGCCAGCATGATGAGTCCCGGCACGATGAACGCGCCGTAACTGACGCCCCCGGCCAGGGTGAGGCGCGAACCGATGGCGGCGCCGAACACCACGAAGTACAGCGAGGTGGTGATGACCGGCGTAACCAGGCTCTGCACCAGGGTGCGCAGCGCGCGCGCGATTTCGAATTTGTAGATCGCCCAGACGCCATGGCGATTGAATGCCATGCGGCGACTGAACAGGACGGGTGCGGTTGCATCGTTCACGAGCGCTCGCTCACCAGTTTGACGAATATATCCTCCAGCGAACTCTGCTGGGTCTGCAGATCCTTGATCACCATCGACAGTTCGCTCAGGTGCTTGAGCAACGCGGAAATATCCACGCTGTCCGCGCTCCCCGTCGTGTAAACCAGATCATGGCCCTCGCCCTTGAGTTCGAGCTCCCACGCACGCAACGCGGCGGGAATACCGCGGCAGCGGCTTCTGCAGATGCAGCGTCAACTGCTTCTTGCCGAGTTTTTTCATCAACGCCTTCTTGTCCTCGACCAGCATCAAGGTGCCCTTGTTGATCACGCCGATCCGGTCCGCCATCTCCTCGGCTTCCTCGATGTAGTGCGTGGTCAGGATGATGGTGACACCTCTGTCGCGCAAGCCGCGCACCAATTCCCACATGTCGCGGCGCAATTCGACGTCCACGCCGGCGGTCGGTTCATCCAGAAACAGAATCTGCGGCTCGTGAGACAGAGCCTTGGCAATCATGACCCGCCGCTTCATGCCGCCGGACAAGGTCATGATCGTGTCCTTGCGTTTGTCCAACAGCGACAGATCGCGCAGCAGCCCCTCGATGAACTCAGGGTTCGGCGCCCGGCCGAACAGTCCGCGGCTGAAGGTCACGGTCGCCCACACGGTTTCGAAGGCATCGGTGCTCAGTTCCTGCGGCACCAGACCGATCATGGAACGGGCGGCGCGATAGTCGCGCACGATGTCATGGCCATCCGCCGTCACCGTGCCGCTGCTCGCCGTGACGATCCCGCAAATGATGTTGATCAGCGTGGTCTTGCCGGCACCGTTGGGCCCGAGCAGTGCGAAGATCTCGCCCCTGTCGATGTCGAGATCGACCCGCTTCAAGGCCTCGAAGCCCGTGGCGTAGGATCTTGGTCACATTCTTGATCGAGACGATGGGCGCATCTTCAAGCATTCGCCGATGCGCTTGATCAGCGCACGGGTGAATTCCGCGGTGTTGGCGTGACCGCCCAGATCGCCGGTGCGTGCCTTGTCGACGTTGAGCGTTTGATCGATGGCGGTGCGCAGGCGCGCGGCCAGGTGCGGCAAGTGACAATGATCGAGCATCATCGCCGACAGCGAGCAGCAGGGCGATGGGATTGGCGATGCCCTTGCCGGCGATGTCGGGTGCGGAGCCGTGCACCGCCTCGAAAATGGCCGCGTCGGTGCCGATGTTGCCGCCGGGCGTCATCCCGAGACCGCCGACCAGGCCCGCGACCAGATCGGAAAGGATGTCGCCGAAGAGATTGGTGGTCACCAGCACGTCGAACTGCCATGGATTGAGTACCAGCTTCATCGCGCAGGCGTCGATGATGACGGTTTCCAGGATGAACCGTCCCTTGTACTTGCGTTCGTAGAGTTCCAGTCCGGTTTCCAGAAAGATCCCGGTCAGCGCCTTCATGATGTTGGCTTTGTGAACGATGGCCACTTTTTTTCGTCCCATCGCTATCGCATGCTCGAACGCGAACTCGAGCAGGCGGCGGCTGCCTTGCCGCGTGTTGACGCCCGTGGCCATGGCCACGGCGTGCGGGTCATCGTCGATTTGAATGTAGTGCTCGTGTCCGATGTACAAGCCCTCGAGATTTTCGCGCACGACAATGAGGTCGATGTTGTCGAAGCGGCCGCCGGGGATGAGAGTTCGCGCCGGCCGCAAATTGGCATAGAGCTTGAATTGCTCGCGCAGCCGCACATTCGACGATCGATAACCGCCGGCGGACGGAGTCTCCAACGGCCCTTTGAGCGCCAGCCGCGTGCGCTTGATGCTGTCGATGGTCTGGGGCGGAAGGGGATCACCGGCAGATCTCACGCCTTCCAAGCCGGCGGTCTGCCTATCCCATTGAAACGGCGCGCCGAGAGCCTCCAACACCGCGAGGGTGGAATCCATGATTTCGGGGCCGATCCCGTCTCCCGGGATCAGGGTGGCAGGAATGGATTGTGACATCTCTTGAGGGTTCTCAATTTGTGAGGGGTGATTAGGATACTCGAAGTCATTCAACTAGACTTCTCGCCGCTTTGGGAAATCCAATGATCGACAACGACGAGGTCGTCTCGGCAACGCGCCGCTGGCTGGAGAAATCGGTCATTGGCCTGAACCTGTGCCCGTTCGCCGAGCAACCCTACCGGGCCGGCCGGGTGCGCTTTTGCGCCAGCGGGCAACAAACGCCCTCAGGACTGCTGGAGGAACTGTGTTCGGAGTTGGTTGGGTTGGCCGCGGCGCATCCACGCGACCGAGAAACCACGTTGCTCATCCATCCCTTGGTGTTGACCGATTTTGGCGAGTACAACGAATTTCTCGAGGTCTGCGATGCCGCCGTTGCGGAGCTGGAACTCGAAGGCGAGTTGCAGGTGGCGAGCTTTCATCCGCAATATCAGTTCGCGGGCACACAACCTACGGACATCGAGAACTACACCAACCGTTCGCCGTATCCGATGCTGCACCTGTTGCGCGAGGCGAGCGTGGAACGGGCCGTCGCCGCGGTCGGCGACAGCGGCGAGATCTACCGGCGAAATATCCGCACTCTGCGCAATCTGGGCCACGCCGGCTGGCGGGCGCTATGGCTCGACGGGCTCCAGTGACTTGTGCATGGGGACGAACTCGATTGATTCACCGTTTCCCACGTCGAAAATCACCATGGGCCCCGGGGAGTAACCGCGCGCGGAATACAATTTGACGCCGGGCAGCGTGGCCATGAGTTCAACCTGGGTGAAGCCGTGAGCACGTGCCGCCTTTTCGCAATGATCGAGCAGCAACGATCCCACGCCGCGGCGAGCGCAGTCCGGCTCGACGAAAAAGGCGCGAATCTTTGCCGCCTGAGATTTAGGATCCAGGGTCGATGAATCGCGCCCGCGGCGGGCATCGCTCCCGAACAGCGTCGACCGGAAGCTCCAGCCGCCGCAGCCAACGATTTTCCCCGAATCCTCGACCACGAAGTAAGTCTGGTCGGCCAACAACTGACTATCGACGCCGAACGCGCCGCGCAGCGCGCCCTCGATTTGTGCCGGCCGGTAGTCTGATGAACTCAAACCTCGGGCGGATCGTGCAATCAGGGCGTCGAGCGCGGGCACGTCGTCGGCCCTGGCCGCGCGGATTGTCAGGGGCATGGGCGGGCCGGGTCGAGGCCGGCCGCGGAAGCCTTGTTGCGCGAGTCGCGGCCGTAGTAATCCGGGTAGTCGCGGCTCAGTCCCTTGAAGCGGCGGTGTACCCACAAGTACTGCTCCGGCACCCGGCGAACCTGAGCCTCCAATAATCGATTGTAGCGTTCGACATCCTGAACCGGATCGGCGCCGGGAAAATTATCGAACGCAGGTCCTATCACCACGCGATAGCCGGCACTGCCCGGCAGCCGCTCGCAAAAGTAGGTCATGACGGCGGCGCCGGAAATACGCGCAAGCCTCGAGGTGGCGGTATTGCTGGCCGCGGGTATGCCGAAGAAATTGACCATGGCCGCTCCCTTATTGCGGTAACTCTGGTCCGGCGCATACCAGACCGCCTCGTTGTTTTTCAAGGCGCGAACCATGGCGCGAATATCGTCCCGCGGAATCGGTTTGCCGTGGCGGCAGAAGCTCTTGAACATGATGTGGGACAGGAGCGCGTTCTTCGTCGGTCGGAACACGACATTGAGCGGCACGACCGTGCCCAGTACGCGGGTGCTGATTTCGATGGTCGTGAAATGGGCGCCCACCAGGATGACGCCTCGGCCCTTGGCGAGCGCCGCGTGCAGATGATCCAGCCCTTGCACGTCAGCAAGCTTGTTGATGCGCTGATCGTTGCTCCACCACGTATCGGCGGTTTCACACAGGGCGATGCCGAGACTTTGGCAATGCTTGCGCACCAAATCCGCCCGGGCCTGCGCGGAGAGTTCCGGCATGCACAGTTCGATATTCCGATTCGCGATTCGCACCCAGGGCATGGGCAAAAGGCCCAACAGGGCACCCATGGCGCTTCCCAAGTGTAACTGCACGGAGAAGGGCAGCCGTTCCACCAAGCGCATGACCGCCAGACCAACCCAGGTCATCCAGTACTTGGGTAGAAAGTAGGCTAATTGCATCCGGGTTCTCTGACGGGTCTCTTTGGCGGGCTCCCAAGAGTATTCGCCTTGCAAGGGCGGTACCAGTGGACCGATTGCTGCGACGCAGCAAGCCGGTTTGGCCCGCAAAGCGAGCGCCTGCGAAGCCTGCGGCGGCCGATGGTGTTAGGCAAAGAGAGGCAAAATATTCGTGTTATTCAGTAATTTGCTGTAGTATTCGCGCCGGTTCGTGATTTCTACTTGGTCCGTTTCTGGTCACCGCGCCGCTCCGGCGTCTCCTTGACCACAACCCACAAAGCAGGTTTCTTCGATCCAGGTGGCTGGCATTCAGCTTAAGGCAGATGAGGCGTAAGCAAGCGTGACCGGCCGATAGTTTCTTTTGTAGCAGGTATTCTTCACATGACGAAAATGTATGTTGGCAATCTCCCGTTCTCGATGGACGAATCCGCAGTCCGCGCGCTGTTCGAAAAGCATGGCGCCGTACAGTCGGTGGCGTTGATCAATGATCGCGACACCGGTCGGCCCCGCGGCTTCGGCTTCGTTGAAATGGCCAGCGCAGACGCTGCGCGTGCCATGCAGGCCCTGAACGGCCACGACGTCGACGGGCGAGCGCTGAAGGTGAACGAGGCTCAGGAGCGCACCGGCGGCGGCGGCGGTGGTGGTGGCGGATCGCGTGGTCCGAAGCGCTGGTAGTAGCGTTTAAGATTTAAGCGATAACTAAGGCCGCAGCAATGCGGCCTTCAGTTTTTGGGTTTTGAGGCTTGGCGATCAGGGTTTACGCCTGGTTTGGCTTTGCCTATAATCGCGCCCCTCGGCTTAGGCTCGATGGGGCTTTTGCCTGTGCTTTAGGGTTGCCAGCTTTCGGGTTCGGCGTTGCGTGGTTTGGCCCCTTATAGGGGCTTTTTCGTTGATGGGTAAGGGGGCCGATGGTCCCCTTTTTTGTTTAAGGGCTGGGTTTGAGAAATGCGTGACGCCTTGATGCGCTTGCTGGAGCCGCCGATCGAGGCGCTCGGGTTTGACGTGGTCGATATCGAATATGCGCGCTCAGGAAGCGGCGGCGTGCTGCGGATATTCATCGATCGGCAATTGAGCGGCTCGGAAGGCGGCGTCACGGTGGATGATTGCGCACGCGTAAGTCAGGCGGTGAGCGAGCTGCTCGAGACGCATCAGGACCTGATCAAGGGTCGCTACACGCTGGAAGTCTCCTCGCCGGGGTTTGATCGGATTTTACGCACGCGCGCGCATTTCGAGCGATTCGTGGGCGAACGGATATTTGCCGAGATGAAGGTGCCGATGGACGGCCGCCGCCGGTTCATCGGGATATTGAAGTCGTTGGCAAACGACACGATTGTAGTGGAAGTCGACGGACGGGCGTATGACCTGCCGCTCGAACGGATTCAGAAGGCGCGATTGCGGCCGGAATGAAGTAGGAGTCTTTTGTTATGAACAAAGAAATTTTGATGGCCGTCGATGCCGTATCCAACGAGAAGGGCGTCGACAAGGAAATTATATTCGATGCGCTCGAAGCCGCGCTCGCGTCCGCGACACGCAAAAAGCACGGCGAGGAATTGGACGTGCGCGTTTCGATCAACCGCAAGACGGGAGGCTACGACACCTTTCGGCGCTGGAAGGTGTTCGCGGATGATTCCAGCGAACTCGAGGTGCCGGAGCGCGAGCTGCGCCTCGATGATGCGCGCGATATCGACAAAGACGTCGAGCCGGGCGGCTTCGTGGAGGAGCCGATGGAGTCGGTACCCTTCGGACGAATTCTCGCGCAGACCGCCAAGCAGGTCATCGTGCAGAAGGTTCGCGAGGCCGAACGTGCCCAGGTCGTCGACGCCTACAAGGATCGGGCTGGAACGCTGGTCAGCGGCATCGTCAAGCGCGTCGACCGCAACGGCGTGTATGTGGATCTCGGCGCCAATGCCGAAGGCTTCGTCGCACGCGAGGAGATGATCCCGCGCGAGCCTGTGCGCTCCCAGGACCGCATCAAGGCGTATTTGAAGGAGGTGCGCACCGAGCCGCGCGGCCCGCAATTGTTCCTGTCGCGCACCGCTCCGGAGTTCCTGATCGAATTATTCAAGCTCGAAGTGCCCGAGGTGGGCCAGGGGCTGATCAACATTCTGGCGGCCGCGCGCGATCCCGGTGTGCGCGCCAAGATTGCCGTGCGCAGCAATGATCCGCGCGTCGATCCGGTCGGTGCCTGCGTCGGCATGCGGGGTTCGCGCGTGCAGGCGGTTTCCAATGAGATCGCCGGCGAGCGCGTCGACATCATTCCGTTCGATGAGAACAATGCGCAGTTCGTGATCAACGCCATGGCGCCCGCAGAGGTGACCTCCATCGTGGTGGACGAGGACTCACACTCGATGGACATTGCCGTCTCCGAGGACAAGCTCTCGCAGGCCATCGGGCGCGGTGGTCAAAACATCCGCCTGGCCAGCGAATTGACGGGCTGGGAATTGAACGTCATGAGCGAATCGCAGGCCGAGGCGAAGAGCGAGACCGAATCGCTGGCGCTGCGCGAGACCTTCATGAAGCAGCTCGATGTCGACGCGGACGTCGCAAGCATCCTGGTGCAGGAAGGCTTCTCGACCATCGAGGAAATCGCCTATGTTCCCGCCAGCGAATTGAACGGCATCGAAGAGTTCGACGAGGAAATCGTCAAGGAGCTTCGTACCCGGGCACGCGACGTGCTGTTGACCCAGGCGATCGCCAGCGAGGAATCGATGGACGGCGCGGAGCCGGGCACCGATCTGATCGAAATCACCGGTGAAACCCTCGGCAAGGCGCTGGCGCGCAAGGGCGTGCGCACGCGCGATGATCTGGCCGATCTGGCAGTGGATGAACTCGTCGAGATGGGCAGCGTCGATGAGAAGCAAGCCGCCGAACTGATCATGAACGCCCGCAAGCATTGGTTCGCGGAAGAAGCTAAGGTTTAGGAGCAAGTATGGCAGATGTAACCGTCGCGCAATTCGCCGAGGTGCTGAAGGTTCCGGTCGATCGCCTGCTGCAGCAGCTCGATCAGGCCGGCATAAAGGTCGACGGCGCCGAGGACATGATCAGCGAGGATGCGAAGCACGAGTTGTTGACGCATTTGCGGCGCAGTCATGGTCGCGACGAATCGCAAGCCGACGCCGCGCCCCGCAAAATCACCCTGCGCCGCAAGTCGCAATCGGAGCTGAAGCTCGCGAGTCCCCAGGGCCGCGCGCGGACGGTCAACGTCGAGGTTCGCAGCAAACGAACCTACGTCAAGCGGGAAGTGCTCGAGGACCAGGCGCGCCACCAGCAGGAAGAGATTGAAAAGCAGCGCGAGACCGAGGAACAGGCGAAAGCGGCGCTCGAACGGGCCGAAGCGGAACGTGTCGAGAAGGAGCGTCAGGATCGCGAGCGGCTCGAGGAGGAGCGCAAGCGCCGCAGCGACGAGGAGAATCGCAAGCGTACCGCCGAGGAAGAGGCGCGCCGGGTGGCCGAACTTCAGGCTCGCGAACTTGCCGAGCGTGAACGCAAGGCCGCCGCCGCGAAGCCGGGCAAGGCGGCGCGCGAGGTGGTGGACGACAAGGCGACGCGCTATGGCCGGCAGGAACTGCACATCGTCGGCGACGTCAGTTCACGCCATAAGAAGAAGAAGTCCCGGGACGGCCGACGCCGCTCCGTGGGCGGCGAGACGGACACAAAGCATGGATTCGAGATGCCGACCGCGCGCGTGGTGCGCGAAGTGGCGATCGGCGAGGCCATGACGGTGGGCGAGCTGGCGCAAAAGATGGCGGTCAAAGCCACCGAAGTCATCAAGGTCATGATGAACATGGGCGTGATGGCCACCATCAATCAAATGATCGAACAAGACACCGCGGTGCTGGTGGTCGAGGAAATGGGCCACACGGCGGTATTGCGCAAGGAAAACATCATTGAGGATGACTTGCAGGGCGAAGCGGATGCCACCCTGGAAGTATTGCCGCGCCCGCCGGTGGTGACGGTGATGGGACATGTCGATCACGGCAAGACCTCGCTGCTCGACTATATCCGGCGCAGCAAGGTCGCCGCCGGTGAAGCGGGCGGAATCACGCAGCACATCGGCGCATACCATGTCGAAACGGCCAAGGGGATGGTGACCTTCCTCGATACTCCGGGCCACGCGGCGTTTACCTCGATGCGTGCGCGCGGCGCACAGGTCACGGATATCGTGATTCTGGTGGTTGGCGCGGACGATGGCGTCATGCCGCAGACCGTCGAAGCCATTCAGCACGCCCAGGCGGCGAAAGTGCCCATCGTCGTCGCACTCAACAAGATGGATAAGCCGGAGGCGGACGCGGAGAAGGTCAAGCAGGAGCTCACGAAGTACGGCGTGATACCGGAAGAGTGGGGCGGCGAGAACATTTTTGTGCCGGTATCTGCACGCACCGGCCAGGGGGTCGATCAGCTGCTCGACAGCATTCTGCTGCAGGCCGAAGTGCTTGAATTGAAGGCGCCCACCGCAGGTCTCGCGGCCGGCTACGTCATCGAGTCGAGCCTGGAGAAGGGCCGGGGCGCCGTCGCCACGGTATTGGTGTTGCGCGGCACGCTGAAGCTCGGCGATCCGTTGCTCATCGGCCAGGAGTTCGGCCGTGTTCGCGCGCTGTTCGACGAGGCGGGACATCCCGTGGAGTCCGCGGGTCCCTCCATTCCGGTCGTGGTATTGGGCTTGTCGGGTGCGCCCAATGCGGGCGATGAACTGCTGGTGGTGGAAAGCGAGCGCAAGGCCCGCGAAGTGGCCATGCACCGTCAGTCAAAGTCGCGCGACGTCAAGCTTGCGCAGAAAGCGACCAACATGCAGGACGTGTTCTCGACCATGGGCGAGAGCAAGGCCGACCTCGTCCAGATTCTGGTGAAAGCGGATGTCCAAGGCAGCGCCGAGGCGCTGCGCGACGCGTTGAACGGATTGTCCACCCCCGAAGTGGCGGTGAATATCGTGGCTTCAGGGGTCGGCGGTCTCACCGAGTCCGATGTCACGCTGGCCGCAGCGTCGAAGGCGCGCATCATCGCCTTCAACGTGAGAGGCGATGCGGCCGCGCGCACCGCCATCAAGGATCATGGCGTCGATGTGCGCTATTACAGCATCATTTACGAAGCCATCGATGACATCAAAGCCGTCCTGACTGGCATGCTGTCGCCGGAGGTCAAGGAATCGATCGTGGGTCTCGCCGAAGTGCGCAGCGTATTCCGCTCCAGCAAATTCGGTACGGTTGCCGGGTGCATGGTGATCGACGGCTATGTGCGCCGCAATTTTCCGATTCGCGTGCTGCGCGACAACGTGGTCATTTTCGAAGGCGCTTTGGAGTCGCTGAAACGCTTCAAGGACGATGTAACCGAGGTGCGCGCCGGTACCGAGTGCGGCATTGGGGTGAAAAACTACAATGATGTCCGCGAGGGCGATCAGATCGAGTGCTATTCGCGAGTCGAAGTTGCCAGAACTCTTTAAACCAATGTCGGACGGGGTCGCCTCGACCCCGTTGCGAGGGGCGCATGGCGCCTAAACAAGACAATCCCCGCGCGCGGCGCATGGGCGAACAGATTCAGCGCGAGCTCACGGAGCTCTTGCGACGCGATGTCAAGGACGAGCGCATCGGCAATGTCACCATCACCGCAGTCAATGTGACCGGCGATTTGCGTGCGGCACGCGTCTATTACCTGGTGTTCGGCAAGGAGGGCCCCGATCCCAAGGTGCAGCGGGGACTGGAAAGCGCCGCCGGATTCCTGCGCAACGCCTTGTCGAAAGCCCTGATGATCCGCTACACGCCGACCTTGAGCTTTGAACGCGATACGTCGATCGAACACGGCGTGCGCTTGACGCAATTGATCGACTCGGTGGTCAAATCGAAGGATGCCGGCGCAGCCCCGGCGCCCGACCCTGATACGGGCGAGCATGATCATGTCATCGACGAGGGCTGACCTTGCCCCGCGATATTCACGGTATTTTGCTGCTCGATAAGCCGCTGAAGCTAAGTTCCGCGGGCGCGGTTGCGCGCGTCAAACATCTGTTCGCTGCCCGCAAGGCGGGCCACACCGGTTCGCTCGACCCATTGGCCTCCGGGCTGCTGCCGATCTGTTTTGGCGAAGCCACCAAGTTCGGCGCGCAAATGTTGGACGCCGACAAGGCTTACCGCGTGACGCTGCGTCTGGGAGAGCGTACGCCGAGCGCGGATCGGGAAACCGAGGTCATCGAGAGGCGCGCCCTGCCGCAGTATTCACTCGAGGACCTTGAACAGGCGCTGGCGGCGTTTCCGCGCAATTATCAGCAAACGCCGCCGATGCATTCCGCGCTCAAGCAGGATGGCAAGCCCTTGTATGAGTATGCGCGTGCCGGCGTCACCCGGGAGCGGGCAGCGCGCACCGTCGTGATCCATGGCATGCAGGCGATCGAATGGCAGCCGCCGGACCTGATCTTCGATGTGCGTTGCACGAAAGGCGCCTACATTCGCGTTCTGGCTGAGGATTTCGCGGCGCAGTTGGGAACCATCGGACACCTCCATGCATTACGCCGGCTCGGGGTGGCCCCGTTTAACGCCGAGCCGCAATGGTCTTTCGAGGCACTGGAGGGGATGACCGCGGCGCAGCGCGACACGACCCTGTTGCCGGTGGATGCGGCTCTGTGCGCCTGCCGCCGCATCGATTTACCGGTGGGCGGCGTGGGGGCGCTTCGCCAGGGCCAGACCATTTCCGTGTCACAGGAAGCGCCTGGAACCGTGCGTATCTATGCGGCGGGACTGGGATTTTTGGGTTTGGGCGAAGTGGAAACGGCAGGTCTGTTAAGGCCGCTGCGCCTGATTTCGTCCGCTGCGAATCGTGCTTGAGGGCAAGTGCCGCGACGCGTACAATGCGCGGCTTCTTAAAAGGTCCTAAGTTATTGATTGAGGTTTGATTTCAATGCCACTTACTCGTGAAGAAAAGTCGGGCGTCGTCGGTAAATTTCAGCGCAGCGCGCACGATACCGGTTCCCCCGAAGTTCAGATTGCCCTGCTGTCCGAGCGCATCAACGGCTTGAGCGAGCATTTTACTACGCACAAAGCCGATCACGCCTCGCGCCGCGGTTTGCTCAAGATGGTCAATCAGCGCCGCAAGCTGCTCGATTACCTGAAGAGTGAGACCCCGGAGAAGTACGCGCAATTGGTTGAACGCTTGGGGCTACGCCGCTAACAGGCGCCGCTGCAGGTGCGTAGCCGCACCTGTCCTTCATTTTCCGTCACCGCTAAAGAGGCTCTACGTGAGCGCAATCAAAAAAAGTTTTAAGTATGGAGATCACACGGTAACCATCGAGACCGGGGAGCTTGCACGGCAAGCCGATGGCGCGGTGCTCGTGTCAATGAGCGACACGGTCGTTCTCGTGACCGCAGTGGGCCTGAAGAAGGCGACGCCGGGCCGCGATTTTTTTCCGCTGACTGTCAATTACATCGAAAAAACTTACGCTGCGGGACGCATTCCCGGCGGATTTTTCAAGCGCGAGGGGCGTCCCACCGAGAAGGAAACTCTGACTTCCCGTCTGATCGACCGGCCGATTCGTCCGTTGTTTCCCGAAGGTTTCATCAATGACGTTCAAGTCGTCGCCCAGGTCATTTCCGTCAACAGCGAGGTCGATCCTGATGTTGCCTCGTTGCTTGGCGCGTCCGCCGCGTTGGCCATTTCCGGCATGCCGTTTTTGGGGCCCATCGGCGGCGCCCGCGTCGGCTACATCGACGGCAAGTACATTCTGAATCCGACCACGACGCAATTGGCCGCCTCGCAGTTGGACCTCGTGGTTGCCGGCACGGCTGAAGGCGTGCTGATGGTCGAGTCGGAGGCCGACGGCCTCAATGAAGAGGTGATGCTCGGCGCGGTGACGTTCGGCCATGAGCAGATGCAAATGGCCATCAAGGCCATCAATGAATTGACCGCAGAAGCGGGCAAGCCGAGGTGGACCTGGGTGGCGCCGGAAGCGAACAAAGAACTGCAGAGCGCCGTCGGCGCATACGCCGGCGATGTCGCCGCGGGCTACACGATCACCGAGAAAACGCAGCGCTACGGCAAGATCAAGGAGATCAAGGCGGCCGTCGTCGAGGCGTTGACCCAGGGCGAAACGCCGAAGTTCACGGCCGAGCAGGTCGGCGCTGAATTCTCGAATCTCGAATACCGCTTGGTGCGCGAACAAGTCCTCGCCGGCAAGCCTCGCATCGATGGGCGCGACAACAAGACTGTGCGCGCCATCAACATTCGCACGGGCGTGCTGGCGCGAACTCACGGTTCGGCGCTGTTTACCCGGGGCGAGACCCAGGCGCTGGTCGTGACGACGCTGGGCACCGGGCGCGATGCGCAGATCATCGACGGCCTGATGGGCGAGAAGAAAGAACCCTTCATGCTGCACTACAATTTCCCTCCGTTCAGCGTCGGCGAAACCGGCATGATGGGTTCGCCGAAGCGCCGCGAAATCGGCCACGGCAATCTGGCCAAGCGCGGCGTCAAGGCTGTCATGCCCGGCGTCGAGAAGTTCCCCTATGTAATCCGCGTGGTCTCGGAAATTCTCGAGTCCAACGGCTCGAGTTCCATGGCTTCGGTCTGCGGCACGAGCCTTGCGTTAATGGACGCCGGCGTGCCGATCAAGGCGCCGGTCGCCGGCGTGGCGATGGGTCTGGTGAAGGAAGGCTCGCGCTTCCAGGTGCTCACGGATATTTTGGGCGACGAAGATCACCTAGGTGATATGGATTTCAAAGTCGCCGGAACCAAAGACGGCATCACCGCGTTGCAGATGGACATCAAGATCACGAGCATCACGCGCGAGATCATGAAGGTCGCGCTGGATCAGGCGCGCGACGGCCGCTTGCACATTCTCGGTGAAATGAACAAGGTGCTCTCCAAGCCGCGGGAGAACATGTCCGAGTGGGCGCCGACCATCATCACCTTGAAGATCGATCCGGAGAAAATCCGCGATGTGATCGGCAAGGGCGGCGCGGTGATTCGTCAAATCACCGAGGAAACCGGCACCTCGATCGACATCGAGAATGACGGAACGGTGAAAATTGCTTCGGTGCAGGGTGCCGCCGGCCGCGAAGCCCAGCGCCGCATCGAGTTGATCACTGCCGATGTCGAAGTGGGCCGTGTTTATGAAGGCAAGGTGGCCCGGCTCATGGATTTTGGCGCCTTCGTCACCATTCTTCCCGGCCGCGACGGCTTGGTGCACATTTCGCAGATCTCCGAGGAGCGCGTCGAGCGGGTCGGCGACAAGCTGAAGGAAGGCGACGTGGTGCGCGTCAAAGTGCTCGAGGTCGATCGACAGGGGCGCGTACGCTTGTCCATGCGCAACGTGGACGCAGCGTAAAGATCATCGTGCGCGGCTTTTCTCAAGCCGCGCATTTTCATCGACTAGCCGTCGCGAACCAAATCCGACGCGACTCTCGGCCGGGGCGCCTCGCCGCCGGCCACGGTCTTGACGCGCTCGCGAAGCGCAGGCGCCGGCTGACTCATCAGCTGCTTCAAGCTCATTTCCAGGTGTGGACTCACCTGGCCTTGCAGACTGGTGCCGTAGGAACGAATCACGCTGACCATGAATTCCTGACTCAAGATTGGTTCAGCAAGATGTTCCTGTTCGGCAATGACCTGCAGCAGAATGCTGCGCGTTATGTCGGCATTGTTCTTCTTGTCGACAACGACAAAATCGATCCTTTCGACCACCAAGCGTCTGACATCGGCCAATGTGATATAGCGGCTTTCGACCGTGTCATAGAGGCGTCGATTCGGGTATTTTTTAATCACTCGCGGTTCGCTCATGGGGCTCCTCGCTCGTGTTGGCCGACGCGCCGCCGGAAGATGCCGGTTCGTGTCAGTCCACGTCTGATCAATCCTGAATACACTACCACCCAAAGAATAGCGCAATGCAGCGCTAAGGCAAATCAGCATTTTTTCACATATTTCTCAGTCATTTACACGCAAACTGAGACGTTTTGGAACGCTATCAAGGTCCCATTGACCGAATGCCCATTCCCATGCTGTCTGCAGCTGGGCCTTCCTAAGGCCAATGGGCGGTTGAAGTCCCAAGAGCGAAAATACCGTCAGAAGCTGCGGCAGCGGCGGCCCCGCGCTGATATTCACGCTTCGCCGCGCCTTGGCGAGCTTGCTATCGTCTGACTCAGTGAGCACGGGCACGTGCGCATAACTGGGCTGCGGTATCCCTAAGCAGCCGCTGCAGGTGGATTTGCCGCGGGGTGTTATCGAGCAGATCCGCCCCGCGCACGATGTTCGTGACGCCCTGGGCGGCGTCATCGACCACCACCGCCAGCACGTAGGCAAATATCTGGTCGCGTCTCTTCAGAATGATGTCGCCGACGGCGGCGGACACGTCCTGGCGATACGTGCCTTGAATGCGGTCGGAGAAGATGATCTGGCCAGGGGCGATTTGTACGCGCGTCGCGGTGGCGGCGTCTGCGGGCGCCGCGCGACTGCGGCAGGTTCCCGGATAGCGCAGCTCGTCTTCCAGTTGCGATCGGCTGCAGGAGCAGGCAAAGGTCAAACCGCGCGTTTCAAGCCCGTGCAGCGCCTCCTGGTACAGATCGCGGCGCTCGAATTGCCGGACGACTTCGCCGTCCCATTCAAAGCCGAAACTCTCGAGGGTGCGCAGGATGCTCGACGCCGAGCCGGCCACCTCACGCGGCCGGTCAAGATCTTCGATGCGCAACATCCAGCGGCCGCGGTGAGCGCGGGCGTCGAGGTAGCTGGCCACCGCGGTGTACAGTGAGCCGAGGTGCAGCTCGCCCGATGGGGTCGGCGCAAACCGCCCTACATAGGGCGGCGGCGGTTCAGCGGTAGCGGTCGTCGCGGTCGCCGTACTGCTTCTCGCGGCGCTCGCGCCGCTCCTGGGCTTCCACCGACAAGGTCGCGACCGGACGGGCTTCCAATCGCTTGATCCCGATCTCCTCGCCGGTTTCCAGGCAATAGCCGTATGAGCCGTCCTCGATGCGCTTCAGCGCCTCATCGATCTTGCGGATCAACTTGCGTTCCCGGTCGCGTGTGCGCAGCTCCAGACTGAATTCTTCCTCTTGGGTGGCGCGATCATTCGGGTCGGGAAAGTTGGCCGCCTCGTCCTTCATATGCAGTACGGTGCGGTCGACCTCAACCATCAGATCCCGTTTCCAGTTTTGCAGAATGCGAGCGAAATGCTCCAACTGCTCCTTGTTCATGTATTGCTCGCCGCGGCGGGCAATATACGGCTTCACATTGCGCGGACCCGCCAGCAAGCTGGCGGACGCGCCGGCGTCGCCGTCGCCATCCTCGTCCATTTGTACTGCGCGCGGCATCACGAGCGGATTGGGATCGAACTTGATCGTCGCAACTTTCTCGGCGGCGGCTTTCGGCGCGGCGGTTGCGGTTGCAGGCGCGGGTTTCGCGAGCGAACGCGGGTTTTGGCGGCGCAACGGGCTTCGGCGGCGCGATCTTCGCGCGCGATGCGGGCTTTGCGGCAGCCGGTTTGGGTGCGGGTTTGGTCGGTTTCACTGTTACCTTCGATGTGGCGATGGGCTTGGCTTTCGTCGGCGGGCGAGCCGCCTTCTTGGAGCGAAGCGGCCTTGTGAGTCGCTTTTTTGGGTGTCGCCTTTCCTGGCCGCTTAGCCGCTTTATTCGGTTTCTTCGAGGGCATTTGGGTTTTTCCGCCTCTTAACGAAAGAGCGCGCGATTATACCGACGCATTGAGGCCTGTACAGACCGTGTACAAAAACTTATTTTCGGAATTTAACCCTATGATTGGGAAGCAAATCCCCGACGCTTCGCACCGGGTCCCATAATGCCTGGCAGGCCCCCGGGCGCTAGGGCAGGGTGACTGGGGCGCTCGCGACCCAGCCTTTGGCCCGATGTTCCGCGACAACCGTGGTGTAAATGCCCGCCGCGCACGTTGAATTTGGCCAAAAGCCGCATGTAGCGGGGTGCTGTCGCGGCCACCAAATCCTTGAGTATTTCGTTCGTCACGGCCTCGTGAAATGCACCGCGGCTGCGAAACGACCAAATGTAGAGTTTCAGGGATTTCAACTCGACGCAGCGCTCGTTCGGTACGTACTCCAACTCCAGGGTGGCGAAGTCCGGTTGCCCGGTCTTCGGACACAGACAGCTGAACTCGGGAATATTCATGCGAATCGTGTAGTCCCGCTCCGGCGCCGGGTTCGGGAAAACTTCGAGGCTGGTGGAAGGCTCCGTCATGCAATTTCTTCGGCTGCGTCGCTATTGGGGTTTACGAAAGTGACGATTACTTTACACTACGCGCCAAGCAGGGGGCCACGTACGCATGCGCTTAACGAAACTCAAAATTGCCGGTTTCAAATCGTTTGTCGATCCGACGACCGTCACCTTTCCAAGCAGTTTGACCGGCGTGGTCGGGCCCAATGGATGCGGTAAATCCAACATCATCGACGCTGTGCGTTGGGTGATGGGGGAGATTTCCGCCAAGCACCTGCGCGGCGAATCGATGGCCGACGTGATTTTCAATGGTTCCGCTTCCCGCAAGCCTCTGGGCGCGGCGTCGGTGGAACTGGTGTTCGATAATTCCGACGGCAAGATCGGCGGGCCTTATGCGAACTACAACGAAGTGGCCTTGCGCCGTGCCGTGAGCCGCGACGGCACCTCCGACTATTTCATCAACAGCGTGAAGGTGAGGCGCAAGGATATCACGCAGCTTTTTCTCGGTACCGGATTGGGGACCCGCAGTTACGCCATCATAGAACAGGGGATGATTTCCCGCGTGATCGAGGCCAGGCCGGATGACCTGAGGGCATTTCTGGAGGAAGCCGCCGGGATCTCGCGCTACAAGGAACGGCGCCGCGAAACCGAGAGCCGCATCTCCCACACCAGGGAAAACCTGGATCGTCTCAACGATTTGCGCGAGGAAGTGGACAAACAGATACGCCACCTGCAGCGCCAGGCGGCCACGGCGCGCCGCTATCAAACTCTGAAGGAAGAGGAGCGCAAGCTGCAGGCGGAGCTGTTCGTACTGCGCTTACAGAGCCTGGATCTCGAGACCGCCGTGCGCGACGCCGCAGTGTCGGCCTGCGACACGGCGATGCAGCGTGTGCTTGCCGAACTGCGCGAAGCGGAGGCGCAAATCGAGAGGATTCGCGCCGACCAATCGTCCAAGGCCGACACCTTGAATGCCATTCAGGCCCGCTACTACGAAGCGGGCGCCGAGGTGACGCGCGTCGAGCAGGGCATCCAGTACGCGCGCGAGTTGCGCCAGCGCCAGCGCTCGGACCTGGAACTCATCGACTCGCAGGCCGCGGATCTCGCCAAGGTGGCGCAGCTCGATCGCGTGCAACTGGAATCGCTGTCTCTGGAATTGGCCAACATCGTGCCGGGCCTGGATGCCGCGCACGAGCGCGAGAAGAGCGCGTTGCTTGCGCTCGAGAGCTGCGAGCACAACTTGATGGCCTGGCAGCAGGCCTGGGATGAGCACGCCCGGGCAGAATCGCTGGGCCAGAGCGAGACGCAGGTCGAGCGCGCGCGTATCGAGCAATTGGAAGGCCAGCAGCGGCGGCTGTTGCAACAGCGGCAGCGGCAGGAAGCCGAACACGCCTTATTCGCGCAACAACAGCCGCCGGCGGCATTGGCCGCTCTGGCGCAAAGCGCCGAGACGGCGCGTATTGCCGGCGAGAAGGCCGCAGCCGAACTGCAAGAGCTCTTGTCGGAGATCGCGGTCACCCGGGACAAGGAAAGGGAGCAAAGCCAGGCTCTCAATGCACTGCATGCGCAATTGCAGCAGGCTCAGGGTGCGCAGGTTTCGACCGAAGCGCTGCAGCAGGCGGCGCTCGGTAAGTCCTCGGGCAACGTGACTCGCTGGCTTCAGTCTCAATCGCTCGAACGCCGGCCGCGCGTGGCGCAACAGTTGCGGGTGGACAAGGGTTGGGATCGCGCCGTCGAGACCGTGCTGGGATCGTATTTGGAAGCGGTTTGCGTCGATGGTTTGGACAGCGTGACGGATTTGCTGGGAAGCTTCGACGGCGGTTATCTGGCGATGGTGAGCACCGAGCACAATGCCGCGGTTGCGCACAACGCAGCGTCCCTTCAGGCCAAAGTGCAGGGCACCGTGCTCGGCAGCGTGCTGTCGACGGTCTATACGGCCGACACGCTGAACGAGGCGCTCGCGCTGCGGCGCCGGCTCAAGTCCGGCGAATCGGTGGTCACTCGCGATGGAATCTGGCTTGGCAGCGATTGGCTTCGCGTCTCGCGCGATGCAGATCCGCGCAGCGGCGTGATCGAGCGCGAGCAGACCTTGCGGGAGATTCGCACGCAGGTCGGCGCGTTCGAGATCAAGCTGAAGGAACTCGAACGCAGTCTGGAACAGACGCGCGAGCGCGTCCGCGATTACGATGATCGCCGCGAACGCCTGCAGTCGGAAGTCAACCAATTACATCGCGAGCATGTCGATCGGCGCGCTGAACTGGGATCCGCGCAATCCCGCACCGAGGACGCCGCGCGGCGCCTCAATCAACTCGAAACGGAACTCGCCGACGTGGGCTCCGAGCTGGTGCGCAGCGAAGCGGACTTGCGTGCATCGCGCGGCCGCATGGAGACCGCGATCGACGCATTGGCGGCGCTCGAGCCGAGGCGCGTGGATCTCGAGCAGAAGCGGGACGACTTGCGCGCTGCGCTGGGCGAGGCGCGGACCGCCGCGGCTGCCGCGCAGCAATCCGCGCGGGAATTGGCGGTACAAGTGGAATCGCGGCGCTCCTCGCACAGCGGGTTGATCACCACCCTGGCACGCGTCGAGAAGCAGATGGAAGACCTCGAAGCGCGCCGCTTGGGATTGGCCACGCAGCTGACTGACGGCGAGGGCCCCTTGGCGGAAGCGGAAGCTCAGCTGGAGCGGGAGTTGCGGCGGCGGGCCGGGATCGAAGGCGAATTGCAGGGGGCCCGGATTGCCTGCGATGAATTGGACGCCGTGCTGCGCGAGCACGAGGCAGCGCGCTTTGCAATCGAGCAGCAGGTGGAAGCCGCGCGCTCGAGTTTGGATGAGGCGCGTCTCGCCGCAGGGCAGGTGCGTGTGCGCCGCGAGGGAGTTGCCGAACAGCTGAAGCTGACGAATTTTGAGTTCGAGGTCCTGGCCGCGCAGATGGCCCGCGACGCGGGCGTGGAAAGCTGGGAAGTGCAGCTCGAGGAAACCAAGGGGAAGATCGAGCGCTTGGGCCAGGTGAATCTGGCCGCGATCGGGGAGTTCAAGGAACAGTCCGAGCGCAAGGAGTATCTGGACAGGCAGTGCAAGGACCTGACCGACGCGCTGGAAACGCTCGAGTCCGCGATGCGCAAGATCGATCGTGAGACCCGCACGCGTTTCCAGGATACCTTCGATCGGGTCAATGCCGGCCTGAAGGAAAAGTTTCCGCGGCTCTTCGGCGGCGGCCATGCGTATCTGGAATTGGCAGGCGAGGACACCGCGGCCGCCGGCGTATCGGTCATGGCGCGCCCTCCGGGCAAGCGCAACAGCACCATCAGCCAGCTGTCGGGCGGCGAGAAGGCGTTGACCGCGGTCGCCCTGGTATTCGCCATTTTCGACTTGAACCCGGCGCCGTTCTGCCTGCTCGACGAGGTGGACGCGCCGCTCGATGAGAACAACGTGGGCCGCTTCTGCGACATCGTGCGCGACATGTCGCGCAACGTGCAGTTCATATTCATTACGCACAACAAGAGCACCATGGAGATGGCGTCGCAGCTGGTCGGCGTCACCATGAATGAGCCGGGCGTCTCGCGCCTGGTCGCGGTTGACGTCGACGAGGCTGTGCGCATGGCAGCGATGTAGCGCAAAGATCCATGGCTGCCGAGCTTCGCTGGATACTGTTGGGCTTCAGCTTGGTGCTGCTGGCCGGTATTTGGTGGTGGGGCGCTCGCCGCTCGGCGCAGGCGCCTGGAAACGCGGCGCTGCGCGAAACCAATCCCACGCCCGGAGTCCAGCGGTCTGAAGCGCGTCAGGAAGCGTGGCAGGAAGCGCGCCCCGACGCCGTTGATCCCTTGCGGACCGCCTCGCACGAGGCCCCGCCGCCCGAGTGGGTGTCGCCCTTCGAACCCTTGAGCATCCGAGCGACCGGCTACGAGCACGTGCCGGTATTGGATGGTCCCATGATGGTATACCCCGAAACGACGCCTGTTTCAGCGGCACGCCCGGCGGTCGACAGCGCAGCTGCCCCGGCGGCGCGTGTCCCCACGCTGTCGCCCGAGCCAGTGCCCGACGCGAGCGAGCAGCAAAAGATCGTGAGCTTGCGGGTGTGCGCCGCCGGCGAATCCCGATGGCCCGGCACCACGCTGCTGTCGGCGCTCGAGTTGCATGGCCTCGCCTACGGTCGTTACCAGGTATTTCATCGCAGGCATGTGGACGGGCGCACTTTGTTTTGCGTCGCGAGCCTGGTGGAACCGGGGACTTTCGATGTAGCGCGGATGGCCACGGAGGAATTTCGCGGGGTCACATTGTTTGCGGTCATGCCCGGACCCGCCGAGCCGCTCGCCACCGTTGACGACCTGTTTGCGGCGGCGCGCGGTCTGGCCCAGCAATTGTCCGGGACGGTCCAGGACGCGAAGGGCATGCCCCTTACGCCGCAGCGGGCGGCGGAGCTGCGCGAGGATGTGGCGCGCTTTCAGGCGTCGCTGCCGAGAAGCTAGCGATGTGTCCGCAGCAGGAGGGGGCTCCCCCAAAGAACGCGGCGGAACGCGCGCGCCAATTGCGCGAGCTGCTCGACCACCATAACTACCGCTATCACGCCCTTGACGACCCCGAGGTGCCGGACGCCGAATACGACCGGCTGATGGTCGAGCTGCGAACGCTCGAGTCGCAGTACCCAACGCTGCAAAGCGCCGATTCGCCGACCATGCGGGTGGGCGCAGCGCCGGTGGCCGCCTTCGGAACCGTGAAGCACGCCATCGCGATGCTGTCCCTCGACAACGCATTCAGCGCCGATGAGGTGCGCGACTTCGATCGCCGGGTTCGGGAGCGCATCAACCGCACCGGACCCGTACGCTATGCGGCGGAACCGAAGCTGGATGGTCTGGCTATCAGCGCACGCTACGAGCGCGGCGTGTTCGTGCAGGGGGCAACGCGCGGCGATGGTGAAACCGGCGAGGACATCACGCAGAACCTGAGGACCATCAAGGCGCTGCCGCTCAAGTTGCGCACCGCCAAGCCTTTTGCGGTGCTCGAGGTGCGCGGCGAGGCGTTCATGCCTCTCGCAGGCTTCAAGCGCTTCAACGAGGAAGCCTTGGCGCGCGGCGAGAAGACCCTGGTAAACCCGCGCAATGCCGCCGCGGGGAGCCTGCGTCAACTCGATCCGCGCATGACCGCGGCACGTCCGCTTGATCTATTCATCTACGGAATCGGCAGCGTCGAGGGCGGGGAATTTCCGCCGTTTCACAGCGAGACGCTGTTGGAACTGCGGCGGCTGGGTTTCAAGATCTGCCCGCAATCGAAAGTGGTCGAGTCCGTCGAGGGCTGTCTTCAGTACTACCGTGAGATGGGCGAGGCGCGTGCGACGCTGCCATACCAGATCGATGGCGTGGTTTACAAGGTGGATGACGTCAAATTACAGCGCCAGCTGGGATTCGTGTCGCGTGCTCCGCGGTGGGCGGTGGCGCACAAATTCCCGGCCGAGGAGGCGCTGACCGTCGTGCGCGACATCGCATTTCAAATCGGCCGCACCGGCGCGCTGACTCCGGTTGCGCGCTTGGAACCTGTGTTCGTCGGCGGCGTCACCGTGAGCAATGCGACATTGCACAACATGGATGAATTGACCCGCAAGGATGTTCGCGTGGGCGATACCGTGGTGATTCGCCGCGCCGGCGACGTGATCCCGGAGGTCGCACGGGTGTTGCCTGAGCGCCGGGTTGCGGGTGCGCAACTCGTGGTACTGCCCGACAAGTGTCCGGTCTGCGGCTCACCGGTGGTGCGCGAAGCCGATCAGGCCGTCGCGCGCTGCACCGGCGGGCGGATCTGCGCGGCTCAGCGCAAGGGAGAAGTCCAGCACTTCGCCTCGCGCCGCGCCATGGACATCCAGGGATTGGGCGATAAGCTGGTGGAGCAGTTGGTCGACACCAATGCGGTGAAAACGCCCGCGGATCTTTTCGATCTGACCGCGGCTCAGCTGGCGGCGCTGGAGCGCATGGGCGAGAAGTCGGCGCAGAAACTCCACGCGAACATCGCCGCCGCGAAACGCACGACGCTGCCGCGATTTCTGTACGCGCTGGGAATACGCGACGTGGGCGAGGCCACCGCGCTGGCGCTTGCACAGTACTTCCCCGACATCGCGCAATTGCGCAACGCCGGCGTGGAGGAGATCCAGCGTGTGCCGGACGTGGGCCCGGTGGTCGCAGGCGAGGTGGCGGACTATTTCGGCGACGCCGAGAACCGGTCGCTGGTCGATCGCTTGATCGCCGCAGGGATCAGCTGGCCTAACCCTGCGCGGCCCAAGGCGAACGGCGCGCAGCGGGACAAAACTTTCGTGCTGACCGGGACGCTCGAATCGCTGACGCGGGAAGAAGCGACGGCCGCCATCCTGCAGCTCGGCGGCAGGGTCAGCGGCAGTGTCTCGAAGAAAACCGACTACGTGGTCGCCGGCGCGGAAGCGGGATCCAAACTCAAGAAAGCCACGCAGCTCGGCGTGACCATCCTCGACGAAGCGGCGTTTTTGAAGCTGCTGAAGGCGTAGCGGATTCCGTTGAACCCGCTACGCTTCGTGATTTGCAGCGCTTCGTGATTTACAGCGTTTTATCTATCTTGGCGGCTTTCTTCAAAGTCTCGACGTAGGCTTGGAGCTTCTTTTGCACCACGCCGTTGCCGACCTGCTGCTTGACCTGCTCGAAGGGCGGGGGCGCCGTCTCGCGCGTATCCTCGAGCTTGATGACGTGCCAGCCAAACTGCGTCTGAACCGGTACATTGGTCATCTCGCCTTTCTTCAGACCCTTCACGGCCTCGGCAAACGGCTTGGCCATGCGCGACAGCGAGAACCAGCCCAGGTCGCCGCCGTTGTTCTTGGAGCCATCGGTTGATTCGGCCTTCGCGACATCCTCAAACTTCGCGCCGCCCTTGATCTTCTTGATGACGGCCTCGGCCTGCGCCTGAGTGGCAACCAGAATGTGCTTGGCGTGATACTCGGTCTTATCCATCGCAGCGATGGCGGTATCGTATTCGGCGTGCAATTCCTCGTCCGTCGGTTCCTTGCCCTTCAAATATTTCTGTGACTCGGCATCCGCGAGCACGCGCATGCGCAGCACATCGAGCCGTGCGGCGACATCCGGATCCTTGTCCACGCCGTCCTTGACGCCCTGGGAGGCCAGCAGTTCCATGTTGATCATCTCATCGAGGACCTGGCCTTTCTGCTCGGTGGTCAGCTCGGTAGCCGGCCGGCCCTGCAGCAAGCTCTTCATGTAGGTGTCATATTGCGCGCGGGTAATCGGCGTACCGTCAACGGTTGCCACGGGCGGGATGGCGGGCTTCTCAGGCGCCGCCGGTGCGGCGGCTTGTTGTCCCTTGCCGCATGCCGTCATCGCTAGGGCAATTGCCGTCACGGCGGCAAGACGCGCGGCTGTACTCAAAAATTGGCTCATGTGGGTCCTCTACGCAAAAAAAAAGCGACTGTGGCCGGAAGGCCATCGCGCCCGGGGGCCGAAGTTTAGCGTTTACGCTGGTATCTCACCAATTTTTCTGGATATTTAGCGGATGCTGCGTTGCAGCATAATGTTTGAATCTCAAGAAGTGTCAATCGCCGGGAGGCAGCGCCTCGATGGCGAGGGCATGAATGTCGCTTTTCATCAAATCATCGACGGCCGCGTACACCAGGCGATGGCGCGCCACGGCCGATACGCCACGGAACGCCTCGGCGACGATCCGAATGCGAAAATGACCATGGCCGCTGGCTGCGCCCGCGTGTCCGGCATGCAGGTGACTCTCGTCCTCGACGGTGAGCTGGACCGGAGTGAAGCGGCTCTGGAGGCGCTCGCGCAATCGCTGCGCGCGATCAGCCGCGGGCTGAGGCAGCTTGCTGCTCAGCCACAGGACTTGCGGAATCATGAACAGCATGGTTGCCGCCGGAAATCCGAATACCTTGAATTTTATCCACAGGCCCACCGTGAAATTGCGTGCAACATACAGATTGAGAATCGCGAACGCGGCGAACCACACAATCCACAACAGATTGATGATTTGCCAGGCGCGCGGGGCAATGACCAATGGTTCGCTGAACGCGGCTTCGAACATGCGGCGCACCAGCGGTTGCTTGCCTAAAAACGCGCTGCCTAAAAAGACGAGAGAAGTCAGCGCCAGCAGGATGGTCAGCTTCCATTGAATGAAACGCTGATCGTGCAACAGCAAGGTTGCCGTGCCGAGCACCAGCACAGCCACGGTGCTGACGATGTGCATGGTTTTGAATTTGCCGGTGCGCGCCCGGTGCACCACGAGCAGGAGCACGCAGCCGAGCATCAGCGCCGCCGTGGCCCAATAGATATCCAAAATCTCAAAGGTGATGAAAAAAACGATCAGCGGCGACCATTCGAGGAGTTGACTCATCCGCGTATCATAGCCGACGTCATGAGCATCTATCTGCAACTGCATCCTGTTTCGCCACAGCGGCGCTATGTGCGCCAGGCCGTCGAAGTGTTGCGCGGCGGCGGGGTGATCGTGTATCCCACGGACTCTTGCTACGCCCTGGGCTGCCACATCGGCGACAAGACGGCGCTGCAACGGATCCGCGACATTCGCCAAGCGGGCCGCAACCATCATTTCACACTGGTTTGCAGAGACCTGGCCGATGTGGGCAAGTACGCGTTGGTGGAAAACTGGCAGTACCGATTGTTGCGCGCGCATACGCCCGGACCCTATACCTTCCTGCTCAAGGCATCGCGCGAGACGCCACGACGATTGAAGCACGAACGGCGGGGCACCATCGGTCTCCGGGTTCCGGATCATCCGGTCACCGCCATGCTGCTGAGCGAATTGAGCGAGCCCGTGATGAGCTCAACCTTGCTGTTGCCCGGCGAGGATCTGCCGCGCACCGATGCCCGGGAAATCTATGAGAAGCTCGAGCGCAGCGTCGATCTCGTCCTGGACGGCGGCAACTGCGGACTGACGCCGACATCGGTCATTGATCTGTCCGGCGACCGTGCCATCGTCATTCGGGCCGGCCGCGGCGACGTCAGCCCCTTTGAGGCGACGGCCACCGTATAATGTCGCCAGTGCGGGCGTACGAGCTCGTAATTACTCGAGATAACGAGCTCAAGCATTGGATTTAAATAAGTTTTTTTATAACATTTCAATCTGGGCCATCCCGGTGCTGTTCGCCATCACACTGCATGAGGTGGCGCATGGTTGGGCGGCCAGATATTTCGGAGACCGCACCGCCGAGTTGCTCGGGCGTCTGAGCTTGAATCCGCTGCGGCACATCGATCCACTGGGGACCGTGCTGATTCCCGGATTGTTGCTGGCCTTGGGCGCGCCGTTATTCGGCTGGGCCCGGCCCATCCCGGTGGCGCTCGGTGCGCGAGCGTCGCGCCTGTCCGTGATCTTGGTGGCCCTTGCAGGGCCTGCCGCGAATTTTCTCATGGCCCTCCTGTGGTTTGCCGTGTTGGCGGCC
The DNA here is from genome assembly GCA_963831765.1 of uncultured Gammaproteobacteria bacterium. Lineage (GTDB taxonomy): Bacteria > Pseudomonadota > Gammaproteobacteria > Steroidobacterales > Steroidobacteraceae > Bog-1198. The sequence continues at coordinate 228,278 of CAWHRH010000003.1, read as the reverse complement.
GTGCTGCGTATCAGAAGCGGCGCTACTTTGGACGACTGGGTACTGCTGATGGCTCAGGCCGGTATCGTCATCAACGTGGTTCTGGCGTTGTTCAACATGCTGCCCATTCCGCCGCTCGACGGAGGCCGGGTCGTGTCCAGTATTTTGCCGCCTCGCTTGGGCGCGCGCTTCGAGAAAATAGCGCCGGTGGGCATGATCATCGTGCTCGGCCTGGTGGTGCTCGGGCAATTTGGCTGGCTGTTCGATCCGGCACAGCGAGCCATGAGCCATATGATTGATGCGCTTCTGATCCGGCCCGCCGCATGAGCGGCCCGATTCAGAATCGACGCGTATTGTCCGGCATGCGCCCCACCGGTCAGCTGCACCTGGGCAACTATCACGGGGCCCTCAAGAATTGGATCGAGCTGCAGTATCAGTACGAATGCTACTTTTTCGTCGCCGATTGGCATGCATTGACCACGGGCTACGAGGACACCTCCAAGCTCGAGGCCCATACCTGGTCCATGGCCATCGATTGGCTGGCCGCCGGGTTGAATCCCGGGGTCGCGACACTCTTCATCCAGTCCAAAGTGCCGGAACACGCGGAGCTGCACTTGCTGCTGTCGATGATCACGCCCTTGGGCTGGCTCGAGCGGGTGCCCTCATACAAGGATCAGCAAACGCAACTCGCGGATCAAGACTTGAGCACCTATGGCTTTCTGGGCTACCCGCTGCTGCAAAGTGCGGACATCTTGCTGTACCGCTCGCAATACGTGCCGGTCGGGGAGGATCAGGTCGCGCACGTCGAAATCACGCGCGAAATCGCCCGCAGGTTCAATCATATCTATGGCCGCGAACCGGAGTTTGAGCAGAAAGTCGAGAAGGCCATCAAAAGCTTGGGCTCGCGCAACTCGAACTTGTACCGCGCCTTGCGCAAGGAGTTCCAGGAGAAAGGCCACGCGGACGCGCTCGCCAAGGCGCGCGCGCTGCTCGAGGCGAATGCCCGGCTCACCGTGGCGGATCGCGATCGACTGCTGGGATTTCTCGAGGGCACGGGCATATCGATTCTCCCCGAGCCCGAAGCGCTGCTGACGGCCACCCCGAAAGTACCGGGACTCGACGGGCGCAAGATGTCCAAGTCCTACGGCAACACCATTGGCCTGCGCGAGGATGCGGACTCGATCGCCAAGAAGCTCAAGGCCATGCAAACGGATCCGGCGCGCGTGCGGCGCTCCGACCCGGGCGATCCCGACAAGTGCCCGGTGTGGGACCTGCACAAAATCTATTCAAGCGCCGAAACCTTGGACTGGGTGCAGCACGGTTGCCGCACCGCGGGAATCGGCTGCTTGGAATGCAAGGCGCCGCTGATAGAGAAAATCGTGGAGGAAGTGTCCGGAATCGCAAAACGGGCGCAGGAGTTCGAAGAGAATCCGGAGCTGGTACGCGGTATCATCGCCGAAGGGTGCGAGCGGGCGCGGACTGTGGCGCGCGATACGCTGGACGCGGTGAGGCAGGCTATGTCGATGAATTACCGATGAAACCAGAATTGACGTTGATACAGAGTCCCGCGCCGCCGCTGCCGGTCGGCGAGCCTGCGCCTGCGCAGGGTGAAATGCCGTTTGCGGTGGTCGACGGGCAGCCCATCATCGAGATGCCCCGCGACCTGTATATACCGCCGCAGGCGCTTGAGGTGTTTCTCGAGGCCTTCGAGGGCCCGCTCGACATGCTGCTGTATCTCATACGGCGTCAGAACCTCGATATCCTCGATATTCCCATTGCGGAGATCACGCTCCAATACATGCGCTACATCGAGCTGATGCAGGTGCTGCAGCTCGAGTTGGCCGGCGAGTACCTGTTGATGGCGGCGACGCTTGCGGAAGTGAAGTCGCGCATGCTGCTGCCGCGACTGGGCGCCGATGATTCCGGCGAGGAGGCCGATCCGCGCGCCGAACTGGTGCGCCGGCTGCAGGAATATGAGCGCTTCAAGCGTGCTGCGGAGGGCATAGACAGGATGGCGCGGCTGGATCGCGATACCTGGGTCGCCTCCGCCGAACTGGTCGACCGCAAGGTGATCCGGCTGCCGCCGCAGGTCACGCTTCAGGAGATGCTGGTCGCGTTTCAAGAGGTGCTGTCGCGCAGCGATATGTTCGCCCACCTACATGTGCAGCGGGAACCCCTCTCGGTGCGCCAACGCATGACCGACATCCTGGCGTCGTTGACCGCCAATGCCTTCGTCGACTTCGTGCGCTTGTTCACCGCCGAGGAGGGCCGCCGCGGTGTGACGGTGAGTTTCGTGGCGATCCTGGAATTATTGCGCGAGGGTTTGATCGAAATTGTGCAGGCGGAGGCGTACGCGCCGCTGCACGTACGCCTCGGCAATCCAGCGAGGCACTTGACCCTGATCGCCGATGACGGCGCCGCCAACGATGATCTTGCGAGAACCCAATGAACCATCAATACGTGAAGAATGTGGTTGAAGCCGCGTTGCTCGCCGCCGGCCGGCCTTTGACGGTCGAGGAACTGCAGAGCGTGTTCGATGAGCGGGATGGATCGACCGCCGACGAAGTCAGGGGCGCGCTTGCAACGCTCGCCGCGGAGTACGAGACGCGCGGCCTGGAGCTGCTCGAAGTGGCGAGCGGCTATCGCATTCAGATACGAGCCGCGGTTGCGCAGCCCGTCGCGCGTTTGTGGCAGGAGCGGCCCGCGAAGTACTCGCGCGCACTCCTGGAGACCCTGGCGCTGATTGCCTATCGCCAGCCGATCACGCGCGGCGAGATCGAGCAGATCCGCGGTGTGGCGGTCAATCCCAATATCATCAAGACTTTGCACGAGCGCAACTGGATCCGCGTGGTCGGTCACCGCGATGTTCCGGGCAAACCCGAGCTGCTGGGAACCACGCGCGAGTTTCTCGACTACTTCAGCTTGAAGAAACTGGATGACCTACCGACCTTGGCGCAACTCAAGGAACTTGAGGACCTGCGCGTTCAGCTGACATTGCCGGGCGCCGAACCGGAAGGCGCCACTCAGGGCGAATCGCCCGGCGACACCCCGGAGCTCGAGGCTGCGGCGGACGATGAAGAAGAACCGGGCGTGGATAGCGCCGCGCCGCGGACGCAAGGCTTGGTTGCCAGCGGTGTGCAAGACGATTCCAATTGAAGCGGCCGCGACGCAAGGCTGCACCGGCGGGTAAGGGCGCCCCTTCTCATCCGGAATCCTCAGGCGAGCGTGTGCAGAAGCTGATGGCGGCGGCCGGCATCGGTTCGCGCCGTGAGGTCGAGCGTTGGATTCGAGAAGGCAGGTTGAAGATCAACGGTGAGGTGCCGGTGCTGGGCGCGCGAGTCGCGGCCAAGGACCGCATCACCTTGGATGAGCGGCCGGTCAGACTCCATACGCCGGCGGTCAAAGAGCTTCGCGTTCTGCTGTTTCATCGTTCCCCCGGCGAGAACCTCGATCTCAAGGCCGCCACCTCGCGCGCCGCCGAGCATCTGAAGTTGCCCCGCACATCGGGCCGATGGCTGGCCATTCAGCCCATGCCGCCTGTCGATGGCGGCTTGGAGATCCTGACCGATGATGGCTCCTGGGCGCATCGAGTGTCCCGAGGCGTGCACGCGCTCACCGTCGATTACGTATTGCGGATGCGGGGTCCGCTGACGGATGTTTTGGTGGAGGAATTTCGCGCTGCCACGGATTGCGAGGGCGAACCGATGAGCATTTTGCAGGCAGAAGCGAAATATGGCGAACGGGCCAATCATTGGTTGACCGTCACGGTGCGCGCGACCCGCTCGGCGCAGGTTCGCCATTGGTGGGCGGCGCGCGGCATCATCGTGAGCCGCTTGATGCGGGTACGCTTCGGCCCGGTGCATCTGGCTCACGAACTGCCGCGAGGTCATTCCCGGGCGATGCTGGCCAGCGAACGCAATGCTCTGATCAATGAAATCGATGCCGCCGGGGTGGCGCAATCGGCACCGGAGCCTGTTCAGACAGGCTCGTAGCGCCCTCGACGCGTTTAGTTGCAGATGTTCAGGGCGTTTTCGAGGCATCCAGCAATTGCGCCAGATAGGATTTCCATACGGCGGCCCAGGTGTGGGTTCCATGCCCGTGCGTTTGATCCGAGGCGGGCAGCAGAATGAAGCGCCCCTGTTTCACGCGCTGGATCTCACGCTCCGCCACCCCCAGTTCCGGCGGGTTGATGAAATCGTCGCCCGAATTGATCTGCAGCAGCGGCGCCTTGATCTTCTCCAATCCGGCCGACGGATCGTAGTCGCGCGATGCGTTCACCTGGTACAAAAGGTCGTTGGCATCCAAGCTGGCGACCTCGCGCTCCATGTATTTCTGCACGAATTCATCGGCCGCATCCCGCGAAGGCAGTGCGATCTGCATTTGGATCGGCGCGCTGCCGGCGATGAGCAACAGGCCCGCGGCGGTGCGCAAGGCGTCGGCCGGCTCGCTGGCGTAATCGCCGTTCTTCCATTGAGGATCGCTGCGAATCGCATCCATGAGCAGGTCCCGCCATACCCGATTGCGCCCGGCGATCTGCGCGGGCAGGCAGGCGAGCGGCATCAGTGCGTCCATCATGTCTGGATAGGTTTCGCCCCACATGAAGGTGTGCATGCAGCCCATCGAGGTTCCCATGACCAGGCGTAGATGGTTCACATCCAGTCCCTTCGTGACCAGGATGTATTGCGCAGTCACCATGTCCTGATAGGAGTATTGCGGAAAGCGGGCGTGCAAGCCGTCGCTGGGTTTGCTGGAATTTCCATGTCCGATTGCATCGGGAAGAATGATGAAATACTTCTCGGCGTCCAGCAGCTGGCCAGGCTGGAAAAGCACGGCCGAGAAACGCTCGTTGATGAGACTGCGACCCGAGCCTCCGGTCCCATGCATGATCAGGACGGCATTGACGACTTTTCCCTGAGCGTCCTTGCGCGGTTTGCCAAGATACGTGTAGTGCAACCTGAGTTCCGGCATGGTCTCGCCGGAGGCAAAATGGAAGTCGTGAATGACATAGTCGCCGTCAAGCGGGCGGGGCGGCGGGGCGGCGGCTCCGCGCGCAGTGCTGAAGCACACAAGCACCGACATTGCGCAGGCCGAAAAAAAAGCTGTCCTGGATGACATGTTGGGATTTTCCTCGATGTTATTGCGCGTCAATGTATTGTCCATCAATACCGCGGGCAAGTGCGCTCAGCAAGTACAAAAAGACCCCGCTGACCGATTCCGGTCCGGGTACCGTATTCGGATCTTCCGCCGGATACGCTGCCGCGCGCATCGCGGTGCGCATGCGGCCGGGATTCACGCTGTTCACCCGTATGTTCGTCTCGCCCTCCAGTTCTTCGGACCACATGCTGCGAACCGATTCCAGGCCCGTCTTGGCCACGGCGTACGCGCCCCAGAACGGCCGCGACTGCTTCACCACGCCGCTGCTCACGAATATGACCGAGGCATCGGCGGAATTGCGCAGCGCCGGCAGCAGCACCTGGGTCAGGATAAATGGCGCAGTCAGATTCACGTGCAAGACCTTGCACCAGGTCGGCACGTCGTACTGTTCGAGCGGTGTGCGATCGCCCAAGAGTGCCGCTGCATGGACCAGTCCATCCAGCCTGCCGTATTCATCGGCGATGACGCGCGCAAGACCGTCGTATTCCACGGCAGTCGCCGCTGCGAGATCCAGCACCGCAATCGCCGGTTGCGGCGCGCCCAGGACTTCGATTTCATCGTACACGCGCTCCAACTTGGCGCCGTTGCGCCCTGAAAGGATGACGCTGGCGCCGGCGCGAGCGCACTCGATGGCGAGAGCCTTTCCCAGGCCGCTGCCGGCTCCTGTAATCAAAATTGCGCGTCCTTTCAGAAGATCGCGATCGGCGGTGAATTGTTTGGGGATGTTCTCGGACATGCGGACTACTCGGACAGGCTCCCGGTGGCGCGGCGCGCCGTACTCCAGGCGAGCAGCATATCCTGCAGGCCTCGCGGCTGCCGGGCGCTCGCGTTCTGCTGCAGCCGACGGCGACCGAGCGCTGCCAGCACCAGCAAGTGCCGTTGCGCGGCCCGTTCCGACGCCGGTAGTGCCCGCGCTGCGGCGTCAAATTTGAGCAGCGCTCGCTCGCGCAGTGGCCGCAAGAATTGGTCGAGGCGGGCGGGGGAATTCTCGGAGGACAGGTCGGTATTGTCGATGCCGTTCGCGGTCAGTTCCTCAACCACGAAAGGTACGCGCCCGAAACGCGCTTCGCGCCGATAGTCGGCCAGAGATCGCGCCAGGTATTCGGCTACTGCCAGCGCCCGGGTGCATTCGGCCAGAGCGGGCTCATCTCGCGCGCCGGCCAGGCGCGACGCCAGGATGAGAGGATTCCCGCGCAGCGCCTGGGCATGCGGTTCGAGATCGCTGCTGCGCTCCAGCGGCGCACCGCTCACCTCCTCGACGGCGGCGTCGATGGTCAAGCTCAAGGATCCGAAGTCCACGGCCGCCGCGCCCGGCAGTGAGGCAAGATAGGTGCCGATGGGATGTACCGGCTTTCCGGCTGCCATGCGGCGCACTTCATCCTGCCACCAGCTCAACTTGGCGCATGCGGCGCTGTATTCGGTGGCCGGATCCATCAGCGCGCTCCACTCCGCCAGAAGCGCATAGATGCCGAGCAGCGGCGCGCGCGCACCTGGGTGCGCAAACTGCCAGCTCCAAAAGCGCGTTGATCCCAGAGGGATGGCGTGCGCCCGATAGCTGGCATCAAGTGTCCTCGGCGCTTGACTCATCAAGGGGCTCGGGTTCTGTCGCTGCTGCGCGCGGCATACGCGTGAGGCTCGCCACGGGTTCCAACGGCTCGATGTCGCGGGTCACCCGCAACCCAAGCTCCGGAAAACGGCGCGCCGCCGGCAGCACCTGCTGTTCCAAAGAGCCCACTGCGCGGTTGAATGACTCGACGCTGTTGCCCAAGGATTTGCCCAATTTGCCGAGGTGCTCGCCGAATACCGACAGCCGCTTGTACAATTCCTCGCCAAGCTGACGGATCTCCGCGGCATTGTCGGCCAGAATCGTTTGCTTCCAGCCGTATGAGACGGCCTTCAAGAGAGCGACCAAGCTGGTGGGTGTTGCGAGCATGACATTTTGCCGCATGGAATCGTCCATCAGGCTGGGATTTTCCTCGAGTGCCGCCGATAGAAATTGATCGCCGGGCAGGAACAGCACGACGAAATCGGGACTGCGCTCGAACTGCGACCAATACTGTTTCGAGGACAACTCGCGGATCCGCGCGCCGACGATTTGCGCGTGGCGCCGCAGCTGCGACGTGCGCTCCTCGTCATTCTGGGCCTCGACCGCCGCCAGGTAGGCGTCCAGGGGCGTTTTCACGTCCACCACGATTTCGCGCCGTTCCGGCATGTGCACGACCATGTCGGGACGGACCGCGCCGTTTTCCGTATGGCGATGCGGCTGCTCGGTGAAATCCACATGCGCCGTCATGCCGGATAATTCGCACAATCGCCGCAGGGTGATTTCGCCCCACTGCCCGCGCACATCGGGCCGGCGCAGGGCGGTGACCAGATTGCGCGTTTCGCGCGACAGCAGGCTTTGACTGCTGGCGACGGCCTCCATTTGCGCCTTGATGGTTGCAAATGAGTCGATACGGTCGCGCTCGATCGCTTGAATCTGCGCCTCGGTCTTGGTCAGTGCATCGCGAATGGGTTTGACGAGGGACTCGATGGCGGATTCGCGTTCCTTCAGCATCTGCGAGGCGTCCAATTGCTGCCGGCTCAATCGTTCGCGCGCCAGTTGCAGGAACACTTCGCTGTTGCTCTGCAAACTGTTCTGCGCCAGTTCGGCGAATATGCCCTGCAATTGTTCGCGCGCCCGGGTCAGCGCCATATCGCGTTCCGCGCTCAAAGTCGCTTCGCTCTTGAGGCGGGCGCGCAGCAATTCCATTTCGATTCGCAACAGTCTGCTCGCGCCGCGCGCGCCACAGCAGGGCCGCCAGAACGCCGAGCACCAGGCCCACCATCAAGCCCAGCCACAAGTTCAACTGGCTCATAAGCGTCCGCTTCGCTTCAGCCATTCCAGGAGATCCAACGGCTGATTCAGGTAGCCGTCGCCGCCCCAGGCGGTTGAATCCTCATCGGCGCGCAGGTAGCCGTAATTCGCCACCAAGGCGGGCATGGCCGCCGCATGCGCGGCCTGCACGTCGCGCTCCGCGTCCCCCACATAAACGCACTCGCCGGGAGCCACCTCCGCCAGCATCGCCGCGTGCAGCAGGGGCAGGGGATGGGGCTTGCGCTGCGCCACCGAGTCGCCGCTCACCACGCAGGCGAAACGCGCGCGCAGTCCCATTTCCTCGAGCAGCGGATCCGTCAGCCATGCCGCCTTGTTGGTGACGATACCGCTCTTGATGTGCCATTGGTCGAGCGTCTCCAGCACTTCCGGCATGCCGGCAAAAAGCTTGGTTTGCCGGCTGAGCGAGCCGCGGTAAATATCAAGGAAGCGCCGCTGCAGCACCTCAAAATGCTGCGGGCCGACTTCGGGAAATCCCAATTTGACGACCCTCGCCGCGCCGTGACTGACGGTGTTGCGGACCGATTCGTAGGGCAGGGGAGCCAGCGCTTGCTCGCTGAGCAAAGTGTTCAGCGCACCGACCATGTCGGGCGCGGTATCGAGCAGCGTACCGTCCAGGTCGAACAACACCGCGCGCAGGGCAGGCGCCATGTCAGGCCGGGGGGCGTTTGAAGTGCGCAAGGTAGTTGATCTCGGTATTCGCGGAGAGGCGAAACGACCGCGTCAAGGGATTGTAGGCGATGCCGCGCAGATCCTTGAGCTCGAGATCCGCGGCCCGTCCCCAGCGCGCAAGCTCCGAGGGGCGGATGAATTTCATGTATGCGTGCGTGCCCCTCGGCAGCACCCGGGCGATGTATTCTGCGCCGACGATGGCGACGGCGAAGGCCTGCGGTTTGCGATTGAGCGTGGACACAATGACGTCCCCGCCGGGTTTGACGAGACGCGCCAGCGCGCCGAGTGCCTCGGCCGGATCCGGAACGTGCTCGAGCATTTCCATGCAGGTCACCAAATCGAATGCGGCAGGCTGCTGCGCCGCCAATTCCTCGGCGGCGATCGCCTGATACACGACGGCAACTTTGCACTCGTGTGCATGCAGTTCAGCCACGTCGAGTACATCGCGCGATAAGTCGATGCCGAGCACGTCCGCCCCGCCACGGGCCATGGCCTCGCTCAAAATGCCGCCGCCGCAGCCCACATCGAGTACGCGGGCGCCGCTGAGCCTTGCGGCGTGATTGATATAGCTCAGACGCACCGGATTCAAATCATGCAAGGGTTTCGACGGACCGGCCGGATCCCACCAGCTTTGCGCAAGCGCCGCGAATTTGGCGAGTTCTGCAGGATCTGCGTTGCGCGTAGTGGTGTTCATGAATACCTCATGCGCTCGGCCCAACCGGCGGAACGCGCCGCCACCCCGGGCCAATCGAGGCGGGTCAATTCGCCGCCCGAAAGCAGCTGCCGGCCCGCCACCCAAACATCGCTGACAAGGTCGCGGCCGCCGCTCAAAACCAATTGGGCGATCGGGTCGCGCAGGGGTTGCGTGCCCGGCCCGGATAAATCGACGCAGCACAGATCCGCCCATTTGCCGGCTTCGAGCGTGCCCACCTCGGCGTCGAGACTGAGCACGGCGGCCCCGCCGCGGGTCGCGAGCGAGAGCACATCCCATGGCGTTGCCGCGGCCTGCGACGTCAGTGCGATCAATTTCATCTCCCCCCACAGGTCCTGGCTCATGGCTGCAGCGCTGCCGCTGCCCAACCCCAGACGGATGCCCGCGGCGGCATACGCCGCGATCGGCGGCAGGCCATTGCCCGACTGCAGGGCCGATTGTGGGCAGAGACAGATTGAAATTCCAGTGCGCTGCGCCAGCTCGATGTCCGCGACGGTGGCATGAATCATGTGCACGGCGTTGAACGCGGGCGTGAGCAGACCCAGTCTCCACAGGCGTTCAATGGGCCGCGCGCCATGCGCAGCGACGCACTGGCTGATTTCAGCGTTAGATTGGTGAAGTTCCATGCTGATGCGTGCGTCGAGTTCATCGGCCAGGGTCGCGAGGCGCGCGAAGGTCGCGTCGCTTAAGGGTTTGCCCGACTGCGGCGCAAAGGCGGTCGATATCAGCGGATGCCCATTGAACTCATCGCGCAGCTTGAGGGAGTGCGTGAGAGATTGCGCGGCATCCTTCGCCCAAGGCGTCGCGATTTCCGCTATCGGCATGCCGAGCACCGCCCGCATTCCCTGCTCGGCGGCAATCCGCGCGGTCTCCTCGGGAAAATAATGGTCATCGTAGAAACAGGTCACGCCGGATTTGAGCATCTCGGCGATGGCGGCCAACAGGCCATCGCGCGTGAATTCAGGGCTGACGAAGCGCTCCGCGGCCGGCGCATCATTCACTCCGCGGAACAGCAGCCTCGCCGCATCCGAGTGGCCGTTGATCATGCCGGGCATCAACAAATGCGCATCCCGCTGCAGATGGACCACTGCCGAGTAACGCTGCGCCGCCGCCGAGCTCGGCAGAATATCGAGAATTCGCCCGTCCCGAACCAGCATGGAATGATCCTCGAGAACCACGCCGCGCGCCGTCATGGGGGCGAGCCAACGGACATCGATGCATAAATCGGCGGGTACCATGGACATGTTGGAAGTATATCGGCAAAACCCGCGTGGCAGGCTTAAGACCCCGATGGATATGTGCTAGAATTAGGCCATGTTTCAGACCCGTCTTGCCTCCGTTAAACCCGCTGCATAGAAGCCGATAAGAGATACCGGATTCTCGCAAATGGCCGAGATCGCACGCGAAATATTGCCCGTAAATCTCGAAGACGAGATGCGCAAGTCCTATCTCGATTACGCAATGAGCGTGATCGTGGGCCGTGCCTTGCCCGACGTACGCGACGGTTTGAAGCCGGTGCATCGGCGCGTGCTGTTCGCCATGCGCGAGCTGTCGAACGACTGGAATAAGCCCTACAAAAAATCCGCGCGCGTGGTTGGCGATGTCATCGGCAAGTACCATCCGCACGGCGATGCCTCGGTGTACGACGCGATCGTGCGCATGGCGCAGGATTTCTCGATGCGCTACCTGCTGGTCGACGGCCAGGGGAATTTCGGTTCCGTGGACGGCGACCCGCCCGCGGCGATGCGCTACACCGAAGTGCGCATGTCGAAACTGGCGGGCGAGCTGCTTGCCGATATCGACAAGGAAACCGTCGATTTCACCCCGAACTACGATGAGTCCGAAAGCGAGCCCGCGGTTCTGCCCGCGCGCATCCCGAATCTGTTGATCAATGGGTCGTCAGGCATCGCCGTGGGCATGGCGACCAATATACCGCCGCACAATTTGACCGAGATCATCACTGCCTGCATAGCGCTGATCGAGAGCCCGGAAATCACCCTCGGGCAGTTGATGCAGATCGTACCGGGTCCGGATTTTCCCACGGCCGGGTTCATCAACGGCGCGATGGAGATCGTTGCGGCCTACAAGACCGGCCGCGGCCGCCTGCACCTGCGCGCCCGCGCGCACTTCGAGGATGTCGGCAAGGGTGAACGCCAGGCGATCATCATCACCGAACTTCCCTATCAGGTGAACAAAGCGCGCTTGATCGAGCGCATTGCCGATCTGGTGCGCGACAAGCTGATCGAGGGTATTGCCTCCGATGGCTTGCGCGATGAATCCGACAAGGACGGCATGCGCATCGTGATCGAATTGAAGCGCGGCGAAGTGCCTGAGATTCTGCTGAACAACCTGTATGCGCAGACTCCCATGGAGCAGGTGTTCGGCATCAACATGGTGGCGTTGGTCGACGGCCAGCCGCGCCTCCTCAGCCTCAAGGAGATGCTCGACGCATTCCTGCGTCACCGGCGCGAGGTCGTCACCCGGCGCACCGTGTTCGAACTGCGCAAGGCGCGCGAGCGCGGGCATATCCTGGAGGGACTGGCGATTGCGCTCGCGAACATCGATGAGATCATTGCCGCCATCAAATCCTCGCCGTCTCCCCCGGAGGCCAGAGTCGCGCTGACCTCGCGCGCGTGGAAGTCGGGCGCGGTGCCGCAGATGCTCGAGCGCGCCGGGGCCGTCAGCACCCGGCCCCCCGGCGAGATCGCCGCCCTGGGGCTGGTCGAGGGCGGCTACCGGCTGACGGAGACGCAGGCGCAGGCAATTCTGGACATGCGTCTGCATCGGCTGACGGGACTCGAGCAGGACAAGGTCATCGCGGAATACCAGGAGCTCCTCGAGCAGATTCGCGACCTCTCGGACATCCTGGCGCGGCCGGAGCGCCTGCTGCAGGTCATCCGAACGGAACTGGAATATGTACGCGATACGTTCGGCGATAAGCGCCGCACGGAGATTCTCGTCAATCACGAAGATTTGACGACCGAGGATCTGATTTCGCCGGAGGATGTGGTGGTCACGCTGTCGCACGGCGGTTATGCCAAGGCGCAGCCGGTTTCCGATTACCAGGCGCAGCGCCGCGGCGGGCGCGGCAAGGCCGCGACCACCGTCAAGGATGAAGATTTCGTCGACAAGTTATTCGTGGCCAACACGCATGACACGCTGCTGTGTTTCTCCGATCGGGGCAAGCTGTACTGGCTCAAGGTTTATCAACTGCCGCAAGCCAGCCGCGGCTCGCGCGGCAAACCCATCGTGAATCTATTGCCGCTTCAGGAAGGCGAGCGCATCAGTGCGATGCTGCCCATCAAGGAATTCGAGGAAGGCAAGTACGTCTTCATGGCGACCAGTTTCGGAACCGTCAAGAAAACCTCGCTCGCCCTGTTTTCGCGGCCCCGGGCCAGCGGCATCATCGCGCTGGCTTTGGATCCGGGCGATAAGCTGGTGGGCGTCGCGATCACGGACGGCACCAAGGACATTCTGCTGTTCACCACGGCAGGCAAAGCCATTCGCTTCATGGAGGAGGAAGTGCGGGCCATGGGCCGCGAAGCAGCCGGTGTTCGCGGCGTGAAGTTGAGCGATGAGCAACGCGTCAACGCGCTTATCGTCGCGCAAGACGGCTTCATTCTCACCGCATCGCAAAACGGCTTCGGCAAGTTGACCCCTCTCGAGGATTTTCCGAAGCACGGCCGCGGCGGCCAGGGCGTGATTGCCTTGCAGATTACCGATCGCAACGGAATCATGGTGGGCGCGCTGCAGGTCGGCCTGGACGATGAGATCATGCTGGTGAGCCAGAACGGCGTGCTGGTGCGTACGCCCGTGAAGGACATTTCCGTGGTGGGGCGCAACACCCAGGGTGTGCGCTTGATCCGGCTGGAGGAGGGCGATCAGCTCTCCGGCCTGGAACGAATCGAAGGTCTGGCGGGCGAGAGCGACACCGAGGGCGAGGGCGCGGACCCGGAGGCCGAGGACCCCGAGGCCGCCGGCCCTGCCGCCAACGACTCCTAGAAATTTCCCGCCATGCGCGTTTTCAACTTCTCGCCCGGCCCTGCCGTGCTGCCGCTCGAGGTCTTGCAGAAGACACGCGACGAACTGCTCGACTGGCATGGCAGCGGCATGTCGGTCATGGAAATCAGCCATCGCAGCAAAGCGTTCATCGACGTCGCGGCAGCGGCGGAGACCGATCTGCGCGAGTTGCTGGGAATTCCCTCGAACTACAAGGTTCTGTTCATGCAAGGCGGGGCCTCGGCGCAGTTCTCGCTGGTGCCCATGAATCTGGCGGGCCCGCAGGCCACGGTCGACTACGTGAATACCGGGCATTGGTCGCAGAAGGCCATCACCGAAGCCGCGCGCTACTGCGGCGTTCACCTGGCGGGGGACAGCGGCGGCGGATACACGCGCGCGCCGGCGCAAAATGAATTGCGCATGAGCGGCGGGGCGGCGTACCTGCACTACACGCCGAACGAGACCATCAGCGGAGTGGAGTTCGGCTATATTCCCAGCGCGGGCGCGGTACCCCTGGTGGCGGACATGTCTTCCAATATCCTGTCGCGGCCCATCGACGTATCGAAGTTTGGGCTGATATACGCGGGCGCGCAGAAGAACATCGGACCTTCCGGACTCACGGTGGTGATCGTTCGCGAGGATCTGATTGGGCGCGCGCGAGCCGATACGCCGCATGTATTTGACTACAAGGCCATTGCGGACAATCAATCCATGCTGAATACTCCGCCGACCTTCGCCTGGTATATGGCCGGTTTGGTTTTCAAATGGCTGAAGAATGCCGGCGGCTTGAGTGCGATGGGCGAGCGCAACCAAGCCAAGGCAAAACTGCTGTACGGCGCGATCGACGCGTCGCCGTTCTACAAGAATTCGGTCGCAGGGGATTCCCGTTCCTGGATGAACGTAACATTCAACTTGAACCAGCCGGAGCTGGATGGCGAGTTTCTGTCGGCCGCCGCCGCGGCGGGCCTGCAGGGACTCAAGGGTCATCGCGTGATCGGCGGCATGCGCGCGAGCATCTACAACGCCATGCCGATTGAGGGCGTGGAGAAATTGATTTCATTCATGCGCGATTTCGAACGGCGGCACGCATGAGCGGCAAAAAAAAATCGCCGGCCAAGGCGCGCCACCCCAAGCACCGTGCCCCGCGAAAACCGGTTGCACCCGGCGAACTCAAGCCCCCCGCAGCGGCCGCCGCGGCGCCCGGCGCAGGCTTGAGCAATATTCGCGATAGCATCGATGCCATCGACGCGCGCATTCACGCCCTGCTCAACGAACGCGCGCGATTTGCACAATTGGTGGGCATTTCCAAATCCGCCTCCGGCAAGGCCGTGGACTACTATCGTCCGGAACGCGAGTCGGAGGTCCTGCGCCTTGCGCTCAAGCGCAACAAAGGGCCCCTTCGCGACGAGGAAATCGCCCGGCTGTTTCGCGAGATCATGTCCGCCTGTCTGGCACAACAGGAGCCCCTCAAGGTGGCTTTTCTGGGTCCGGAAGGCACATTCACCCAGGCGGCCGTCATCAAGCACTTCGGATCCTCGGTGCGGGCGCTGCCCTTGGCGGCGATCGATGAAGTGTTCCACGAGGTCGAAGGCGGCATCGCCGATTTCGGCGTGGTCCCGATTGAGAATTCGAGCGAAGGGACCGTCAATCACACCCTTGATATGTTTCTGACCTCGGGCTTGAAGATCTGCGGTGAGGTGGAATTGCGGATCAGCCACTTTCTGATGGGCAAGATGAGCGGATTCGAAGCCATCAAGCGCATCTGCGCGCATCCTCAAGCCCTGGCTCAATGCCGCGGCTGGCTCGATGATCAGCTGCCCGATGTCGAACGCATCGGCGTGTCGAGCAATGCGGAGGGAGCGCGGCGGGCGCGCGACGAACGCGGCACGGCGGCGATTGCGGGCCGCGCGGCTGCCGAGATCTATGCGCTGAGCCTGCTCGCCAACGAGATCGAGGACCGGCCGGACAACACCACGCGCTTCCTGGTCGTGGGCAGGAAGCTGTTCAGCTCGAGCGGTGCCGATCGCACCACGCTGCTGGTATCGACCAGCGACACCGACGATGCGGGAGCGCTGTTTCAATTGCTCGAGCCGCTGGCACGGCACAAGGTCAACATGACGCGCATCGAATCGCGCCCGTCGCGCAGACGCAAGTGGGACTACGTGTTCTTCATCGATATCGAGGGACATGTCAGCGATCCGCCGGTGGCCAAGGCGCTCGCCGGGCTGGAGTCGCGCGCATCGCTGTTCAAGGTGCTGGGTTCCTACCCGCGGGCCGTGCTCTGATGAGGGCCTTCGAGGCGCATCCTGCGGTGCGCGTGTCTGGAACAATGGCGGTGCCCGGCGATAAATCCATCTCGCATCGCGCGCTGATGTTGTCGGGAATTGCCGAGGGTGTCAGCGAGGTAAAAGGCTTTCTCGCCAGCGAGGACTGCATGGCGAGCCTGGCCGCGATGCGCGCTCTGGGCGTGCGCATTGAACAGCCCACCCCGACGCATGTGATGATTCACGGCGCCGGCATGCGCGGATTGAAGAATGGCGGCGGGCCCCTCGACATGGGCAATGCCGGCACCGCCATGCGCCTGTTCACTGGTTTGCTGTCCGCGCAGAGCTTCGATTCGCAATTGATCGGCGATGCATCGCTCATGAAGCGGCCGATGGAACGGGTGGCGCAACCCCTGCGGCTCATGGGCGCCGACGTGCGCACCCGCAACGGCACGCCGCCCGTGGACATCGCGGGCGGCCGCGCTTTGCAGGGGATCGAATACCGGATGCCGATCGCAAGCGCCCAGGTCAAATCGGCCATCATGCTCGCGGCGCTCTATGCGCGCGGACCCACCACGATCATCGCGCCGGCGGTGAGCCGGGACCACAGCGAGCGAATGCTGGAAAGTTGCGGCGTGCGGGTCGTGACCGACGGCCTGCGCATCACCTTAAGGCCCCCGCGGCGCCTGATCAGCCAAAAGCTGACCGTGCCGGGCGATTTTTCCTCCGCAGCGTTCTTTTTGGTAGCCGGTTTGCTGGGCGCGGCCGGCGAGGGCCTGCTCATCGAGAACGTCGGGCTGAATCCGACACGCACGGGTCTGCTCGATATTCTCCGCAGCATGGGCGGACAGATCGAGGTATTGAACGCGCGCGCGAGCGGGGCGGAGCCGGTCGCGGATCTGCGCGTGCACGCTTCGCGGCTCCGCGGCATCAACGTTCCCGTGGCGCTGGTGCCGCTCGCAATCGATGAATTGCCGGTGCTATTCATCGCCGCGGCTTGTGCTGAAGGGGAAACCCTCGTCACGGGAGCGGCAGAGCTGCGGGTGAAGGAGAGCGATCGAATTGCCGCCATGAGCGCCGGCTTGACGGCTTTGGGCGTGGTGCACAGCACCTTGCCCGACGGTATGAAAATCGCGGGCCGCCCTGTGGGCAAGGCATTCGGGGGTGGAGTGATCGATAGCTTCGGCGATCATCGCATTGCCATGGCCTTCAGCATCGCCAGCCTGCGCGCCGCCGCGGCGATTGAGATCAAGGATGTCGCGAACGTGGCCACTTCCTTTCCAGGGTTTGTAGCACTGGCTCAATCGGTCGGCCTCGCGATTCGCGAGCGTCCGTTAGGGCCCGAATGAAGCACGTGCCCGTCATCACCATCGACGGGCCTTCGGGTTCCGGCAAAGGTACCGTGAGCCGTGCACTGGCCAAGGCATTGGGTTGGGGGCTGCTCGACAGTGGTGCGCTGTATCGGCTGGTCGCCCTGGCCGGCCGCCGGGCATCGGTGGCCCTCGACGATGGGCCGGCGTTGGCGCGGCTGGCGGCCGAATTTGACATACGGTTCGGCTCGAATGAGTCCGGCGAGGAAGTGGTCTGGCTGGCCGGAAGGGAGGTCACGTCCGCAATTCGAACCGAGGAGGCGGGCAATGACGCCTCAAAGGTCGCCGCCTTGAGCCCGGTACGCGCGGCTCTGCTGGACCGACAGCGGCGCTTTGCCGTTTTACCCGGTTTGGTGGCCGATGGCCGCGATATGGGTACGGTGGTATTCCCGGGGGCGGACCTGAAGATCTTTCTCACCGCCGGTCCGGCGGAAAGGGCCCTGAGGCGCTATAAGCAGTTGAAAGAAAAGGGGGTTACTGCTAACCTTGCCGCCCTTTCGCTCGAGATAGCGGAGCGTGATAAGCGCGACATGAGTCGGGCGATCTCACCCCTTGTCGCAAGCGCCGATGCTGTAACGGTGGATACAACGGGTATTTCCATCGATGCCGTGCTCGGGCGCGTGTCGGACCTCGCTCGCGGGCGTCTGTTGGTTTAGGTAGCGGCTTTCAAGGATTGATGGCCGTATTTATAGGTAACCCCTTGTGGTGCGGGATAGCGCCTTAGGGAACGTCAAGAGAAAACATGACAGAAAGTTTTGCGGAACTGTTTGAACAGAGCATTGCAAGCCAGCGCATCCGGCCTGGCACCATACTCAATGGATTGATCGTCGAAGTTGGCCAGGACTACGTCATCGTCAACGTCGGACTGAAGTCCGAAGCGGTTATCCCCTCCGATCAATTCAAGAATGAAAAAGGTGAAATCGAGGTCGCCGTCGGCGAAACCGTCGAGGTCGCCCTGGACAGCGTCGAGGATGGGTCCGGCGAGACCCGCCTGTCGCGCGAGAAGGCAAAGCGCGCGCGCACTTGGACGCGGCTCGAAACCGCCTTCGAGAAACAAGAAGTGGTCATCGGCATCATCACGGGCCGCGTCAAAGGCGGCTTCACCGTCGAAATCGACAACGTTCGCGCATTCCTGCCCGGTTCGCTGGTGGACGTGCGGCCGGTGCGCGATCCTTCCTATCTGGAAAACAAGCCGCTCGAGTTCAAGGTCATCAAGCTCGATCAGAAGCGCAACAACGTGGTGGTTTCGCGCCGCGCGGTTGTGGAGCAGGAATACAGCGCCGAGCGCTCCGCGCTGCTGGACAACCTGCAGGAAGGCGCCGCGGTCAAGGGTGTGGTCAAGAATCTCACCGACTATGGCGCATTCGTGGATCTCGGCGGCATCGACGGCCTATTGCACATCACCGACATGGCCTGGAAGCGCGTCAAGCACCCTTCCGAAGTGGTCAAGGTCGGCGAGGAAATCGATGTTCGCATATTGAAGTTCGACCGCGAGCGCCAGCGCGTATCGTTGGGCTTGAAGCAATTGGGCGCGGATCCGTGGCAGAACATCGCGCGGCGCTACCCGGCCAATACCCGGCTCTTCGGCAAAGTCACGAACATCGCCGATTACGGCTGCTTCGTGGAGATCGAAGAGGGCGTCGAGGGTCTGGTGCACGTGTCGGAAATGGATTGGACCAATAAGAACGTCAACCCCGCCAAGGTGGTGCACGTCGGACAGGAAGTCGAGGTCATGGTGCTCGATATCGACGAAGAGCGCCGTCGCATCAGCTTGGGTGTCAAGCAATGCAAGGCCAATCCCTGGAAGGAATTCGCCGACAACTACAATCGCGGCGACAAGGTCAGCGGCCAGATCAAGTCCATCACGGATTTCGGCATATTCATCGGCTTGGCCGGCGGAATCGACGGCTTGGTGCATCTGTCGGACATCTCCTGGGACATGCCGGGCGAAGAGGCCGTGCGCAGCTATCAGAAGGCGCAACAGCTCGACGCCATGGTGCTGTCGATCGATCCGGAGCGCGAGCGCATCAGCCTGGGGATAAAGCAGCTCGCCAAGGATCCGTTCTCCGCGTACATCGCGGAGCATCCCAAGGGCAGCGTCGTCAAAGGCGTGGTCCGCGAAGTGGACGCGAAGGGAGCGATCATCGATCTTGGCAATGGCGTTGACGGTCAGCTGCGCGCCTCCGAACTGTCGCGCGATCGCGTCGAGGACGCCCGCCTGTTGCTGAAGGTCGGCGAAGAGGTCGAAGCCAGATTTACCGGGGTGGATCGCAAGGGTCGCAGTATTTCCCTGTCGATCAAGGCGAAGGATATCCACGAGGAGCAGGAGGCAATGCAGAACTATCGGACCGATTCACCCACCGGAACGAGCTTGGGAGATCTACTGAAAGAGCAAATCTCCGGCCAGGATTGAGGGAATCCAGGACCCGCCGCGCCGTCGCGGCGGGTCTTCTTCAAGTATGTCTAGTGATGCCCACGGATCGATAATGACGAAATCGGAACTCATTGAGATCATCTCCGCGAAGCAGAAGCACTTGCCGGCGAAGGACGTCGAACTCGCCGTCAAACAGCTCCTTGAAATCATGAGCGACGCGTTGGCGACCGGCGAACGCATCGAGATACGCGGCTTCGGCAGCTTCTCGCTGCATTTTCGGCCGCCGCGGCAAGGCCGCAATCCGAAGACCGGCGAGGCTGTCGCGCTCGCCGGCAAACACGTGCCGCATTTCAAGCCCGGCAAAGACCTGCGCGAACGCGTCAATGACGGTGCGGATCAGCCGATCCGCGACTAGGCTGGGATTGGCCGCGGGCACGTGTCCGACCTATCGCTGCTGACATGGGTCTTGGTGCTGGCGGCGCTGGTGTTGGGAATCCTGGCCGGACACTTCGGCTGGGGCAAGCGCTGGTCCGCCTCGTTCAGCAAACTCCATCCTGACTATCTCACCGGCCTCGACTATCTGGTCACGGAGCAGCCCGATCGCGCGCTCGACATGTTCCTGAAGTTGATGGACGCCAATGCCGACACGATCGAGACGCATTTTGCATTGGGCGCCCTGTATCGGCGCGCGGCGAGGTGGAGCGCGCCATCCGCATTCATCAGAATCTCCTGGCGCGCAAGGATCTGGCGGAAGAGCACCGGGAGCAAGCGTTGCTCGCCCTGGCACAGGACTATTTGCGCGCCGGCGTGCTTGATCGGGCCGAGGGTCTTGTTTCAACAAGTGAGTGAAGTGCCGCGCCTGCGAGTCAGCGCGCTCGACTCGCTGCGTGGCGTTTATGAACTCCAACATGATTGGCAGCAGGCATTGGAAACCTACCGCCAACTGGCGCGCATCAAGTCCGCTCCGCCGCGCACGGTTGCCGCCCACTATCTGTGCGAATTGGCGGCCCTCGCCATCGAACGCGGCGACATCGACGCCGCGCTGCGCCTGCTCGCGCGAAGCGCGAGACGGAAGCGCAGCCATTTCCGCGAGCGGCCACTGCTGAGTGCGCAGATCGCCGAACACGAGTCGCAGCCCGAGCTGGCGGTGCGGCTGCTCAGAGAAGCGCTCGCCGATATCGCCAGACTCTGCTGCAGGACGAATTGCCGCATCTGCTCAAGCTGGTCGGAACCGAGCAAGCGCGATGCGATCCTCGCCGAACTCGTCGCGCAGGCGGAACGCGTGATTTCGGCGAGCTGAAGCGTCTGGTATTTGCGGCGATTGCCGCCGACCTGGGCGGTGCGGCGCCGCTGCGCGCGTCGATCGAAAAGGTGTTTTCGCAGGACGCCACATTGCAGGCCGTCTGGCGGGAAGGACCGGCGCAAGCGCGAGCGCATCGCGCAGGAGATCGGAGCGCTGCTGGCGCAGGCGGAAAAATATCGGTGCAATGAATGCGGATTCTCCGGGCGCAGTTTTTACTGGCATTGTCCCGCATGTCATTCCTGGGACAGCTTCGAGGCGTACGCCATCGTCAAGTTGCGCTAGCGGCATTGCCGACCGCGCAGGGAGTAAGGCCGACGGCGCTGGGAGAAATCCGCTATGCTTTGCGCGATGGCATCATCCCGTAAAAGCAGTCGTATTTCCCGTGGCCGGGCGCGGCACGAGATTTCTTGCCGGTCACCAAGGCCAGCCCGAAGGAAATGCTGCCCATCGTCGACAAGCCGCTGATTCAATATGCGGTCGATGAAGCGCTTGTCCGCGGGCGCCGACACGTTGGTCTTCATCACCGGCAGCTCCAAGCGCGCGATCGAGGATCATTTCGACTCGAACCCCGAACTCGAGGCCGTGCTGCAAGCGCAGGGCAAGCAGGAACTGCTGGAGACCTTGACGCGGCATTCTGCCGAGCTGGGCCTCGTGCGTGTACATCCGCCAACCGGCGCCGTTGGGTCTGGGCCACGCGGTGCTGTGCGCGCGGCCGGTGATTGGCAACGCGCCATTCATGGTGCATCTGGCCGACGATCTGATCGATGCAAAGGTGTCCTGTCTGAAGCAGATGGTCGAGGTCTTCAACAAGCATCAGGGCAGCGTGCTCGGCGTGCAGAATGTCCCCGAGCAGGACACCGACAAGTATGGAATCGTGACTCTGGAGCAGACCATCGCGACGCGTGTCGGCAAGATGTCGCACATCGTCGAAAAACCGAAACCGGCGCAGGCCGCTTCGACGTTGGCCGTCGTCGGACGCTACCTGTTGAGCGGGTCGATGTTCGATGATCTCGCGAAGATCGGCAAGGGTGCGGGCGGCGAGATTCAGCTGACCGACGGCATCGCCCGCCTCATGCAGCGCGAACCGGTGTTTGCCTTCGAATTCGAGGGCAAGCGCTACGATTGCGGCAGCAAGCTCGGGTACCTGCAGGCGACCGTGGAGTACGGCCTGAAGCACCCGAGTCTCGGTCCAGAGTTCGCGAGTTATCTGCGCGACATGGTTCCGAAGCTGTCCTAGGACGACGCCTAACTGAAGCGCCCGCGCTGCGGCTGACCGAAACTTCGCGTCCCGGAACTCTGCGGGCGGCGCGAATCGCGACGCTCGTGACGGCCCTGGCCGCCGTGCCGCCCCTGTCCCTGGCCGTGGCCCTGACCTTGCGGCCGTTGCGCACTTGGGCGGCGGGCGCGGATTCGACAATCTTGAATGCCGGCGTCGGCAAGGTGGGATACTGCGGCGTAGCACCCGCTCGATGTCGCGCAACAATCCCGATTCGTCGGACGACACCAACGACACAGCCTCGCCTGCGGATGCCGGCGCGGCCGGTGCGACCGATGCGATGCACATAGTCCTCCGGCACGTTGGGCAACTCATAGTTGACCACTTGCGGCAGCTCTTTGATGTCCAGACCGCGGGCCGCGACTTCGGTGGCCACCAGGCAGGTGACCTGCCCCCGCTTGAACATGTCGAGCGCCTTCACACGCGCCGCCTGGCTCTTGTTGCCGTGAATGGCCGCGGCTTGAATGCCGGCGCCTTCCAATTGTTGCGTCAGGCGATTGGCGCCATGCTTGGTGCGCGTGAAGATCAGCACCTGACGCCACTGACCTTCCTGAATCAGATGAACCAGCAAGTGCCGCTTTTGCTCCTTCTGCACGCGATACGCGCGCTGCTCCACCAGCTCGATGGGCGCGTTGCGCGCCGCGACCTGCACCGACAAGCGGATTGTGCAGCAGGCGTTCCGCCAAACCCCGGATATCGTCCGAGTAGGTGGCGGAGAACAGCAGGTTTTGGCGCTGCTGCGGCAGCAACTTGATGATGCGGCGAATATCCGTGATGAAGCCCATATCCAGCATGCGATCGGCTTCGTCGAGCACCAGCACTTGAATCTTGGAAAGATCCACGCAGCGTTGCTGCGCGAGATCCAACAGCCGGCCAGGAGTGGCGACCAAAATATCGCAACCGTTGCGCAAGGCGGTGATTTGAGGATTGATGCTGACGCCGCCGAACACCTGATAGGTCCGCAGCGGCATGTATTTCCCATAGTCGCGCGCGCTCTGCGCCACCTGTGCGGCGAGTTCGCGAGTGGGCGTGAGCAGCAGCGCCCGCGGCGCGCGCTGGTTGCCTTGCGCTTGATCCGCCGCGAGACGCTGCAGAATGGGCAGCACGAAGCCGGCCGTTTTGCCGGTGCCGGTTTGCGCTCCCGCGAGAACATCGCGGCCCGCGAGGACGGCCGGGATCGCTTGAAGTTGAATGGGGGAAGGCGTGTCGTAGCCCTTGTCGGCGACAGCACGCAGCAATTCGGGCAATAGCCCGAGATCGGAAAATGACATTGTAAAACCTTAAGTAAAAGTGGACTCGCACGACGGAGCCATACAGCGTCCGCAGCGGTCAGGGGCGAGGGAGGGTAAAGAAACGAAGTGCGCCAGAAGGACGGACCAAGAGCTCAAGGTGGAACTGACCGAGTACCAGCCTCTTTTGAGCTGCGCGCACTATACACAGTTTGGAACACTGCGTCGAGGAAAGCCTACGGGTCTTGCGCCAGGCCCTAGGGCAAGTCCTGTAGAGCGCCAAAACTCCCCGCGGCCCCTTGTAGCAGCACGCCCGGATGCGTGGTCACGACACCGCCCTGCATCGGGAAAGGTCACGCCGTTGCTGACGACGATGTCGGGCTTGCCGTCGCCGTTGATGTCCGCCACGGCGATGACGTTCGCGTCCGCGGCAGGATAAATGGTCGCCGGCAGGAACTTGCCCGCGTTGTCGGGATCGTGCAGCAGCACCGTGACGTTGTGGAGTCCGCCGATCACGATGTCCAATTTGCCGCTGCCTTGTAGATCGCTCAGGACGATGGACTGCGGCAGATCCTGCGTCGCAATGGCGTACGGGGCGGGCGCCAGGAAAGTCCCATGACTTGCAGGGTTTTGAATCAGCACATTGACGGTCGGCGACATGCCGCCGGTCGGACCCGGGTCGGTGATCACGAGGTCATTCAAGCCGTCGCCATCGACGTCGGCGATGGCGATGATATTGGCGCCGACCACATTGCTGTTGAGCGTCTGGGTGAATACGGTGGTCGGTGCTCCAAAGCTGGGGCTGGACATGGTGCCTGTGTTCATGAGCACTTTCACGCCGACGGCGTCGGTGAGAGCCACATCGGCAGCATTGTCGCCGTTCAAATCTCCCAGCGCGACCCAGTTGGCGCCGCCGGGATAAAGACTGATGGGTGCCGCGAAAGTGCCGGGAGAAGTCTGCAAGAAAAGCGAAACGTTGTAGTCCGCGGAGACCAAGTCCAGCAGGCCATCACCGTTCATATCGGCGATCGCGAGTTGCGAGGCGCCGGGACTGTTGAGCACCAACGGCGGATTGAACGTGCCGGGACTGTTCTTGTTGTTGAAGAGCACATTGATCGAACCATCGTCGAAGCTGGCTGAGACCAGATCCAAAAAGCCGTCGCCATTCAGATCCGCACTGGCCATATAGAGCGGGTTGAAGCCATTGGGCGTAAGCACCGGCGCCGCAAATGTTCCCGCCGCACGTGGACAGGTATGCTTTGATGTTGGATGGGGTTGGACCCGAGGGAGGAAACACCGTGCTCAGCGCGATGACGTCGGCAAACCCATCGCCGTTAAAATCCGCGCTGACCACGGCCGCGGAAAACTCTGTCGGAGGGGGGTAGTAGCAGTTGGAACCGCATGAATTGTTGTCGCAGCCCGCGAGCGAGGCCGCCAGCATTGCCAGCGGCGCAATACGCGGTATTACGCGAATAATTGAGTGCAACATGATGATAATTCACCCCTTTTATACATCGTCAGAAGCAAAGCCGACTGCCTGCAAAACGCATCGAATTTTCCCGCAGTGCGCCCTTCGTATATCAAGATTTGGACTGAACGCGATGTGTTCAAGTTCAATTTTCCAGGAACCAGGGCGCGCGGTTGCCACGCGGGTGACGAGCATATCGAATGTGCGGCGAGACTATACTCCGGTGCTCACGCTGCCGTTTTCAGCGCGCTGAACAGGGCCTCGCATCGACTCGATGTCTGGCTCGGCTGCGCGTCTGCAAGCGGTGGCTCTTTCCCGCAGACGGACGGGGGACACCTCCCCGCGGTCAGGATGTTTCGGGCCGCATTGACGTCCCGATCGTGCGTGTCACCACAAGCACAACACACCCAAGACCTTGCAACGAGCATGTCCAGGCCTGCAGGACCGGTTAAGGCCTTACAGCTGCTGCATGTTCGCGTCGTGTTTCTTTCACTGACGATCCGGACACACCTGCCGGCCTGCTGGCCCTTGTACTGCAATTGTGTTTTGAGCATGCCCCAACCAGCATCCAGTACGGATTTGGGCTCGAAGACTCGGAAGGCTTTGCCGGAGAAACGCAAAGATTGCCCTTTCCTCTTAAGCTGCGCCGCTTTGAAGGGAATCCACCCCAAGGATCTCTTGGACCCTTGGCTTACCCTCCAGCGCAGTTTTGCTCTCTTAAATTGCTTTCTTCGAGTCGCCAACTCCGCATTCACCCGCTGGATGGTGTCCGAGCCTATATGCTCGAAATATTCTGTAGCGCCAGAAGTTAGCTTGTCGAGATCAAAGGCGCTTAAGTATCGAGGCTGCCACGCGAAAGGACACGCCGCCTTATAGCTCGCCGCATTTGAGAAATTCCATACCTGATTCACTTCAATCGCTGCAGCGTTGAGCCAGGGCGTACCCTTCGCGCTTGACCTTCAGGCGCAGGGTTCGAACGCAGAATTGACTATCGGTAGTCACGATGGCTCCGAAGGATTAACCTTACGAGGTTAGATTGTTTTCAAACGTCACTCAACAACCATTTCGGGTGTGATCATCAAGAAACGCGAGAACGAGCACAGCGTGAGCCCGTATCACTTAGCGGCTCGCGCCTCTGTTCCACTTCGTGCGCAACCGTCGCGGCCGGGTCGCGTCGTCCTGACGCTCTGTCGTCAAACGCAGTCATGCGGACACTCGGAGGATCGATGACATTCACGCGCATACGTATCCTTCTCTCGCTCCTGATGGTGACGGCACTGACTGGAATTCCATGCGTGACACGGGCGCAACAGTCCGACGCTCATTCGATAGTCCTACATGCTGCGCACATGCTCGATTTGGGCACCGGGCGCATGGTGTCGCCGGCGGAGATTTTGGTCGAAGGCGAGCGCATCACGGCAGTGGGCTCACAGGTGGCCCATCCGCCCGCCGCACAAGTGATGGATCTGGGCGACACCACCTTGCTGCCGGGCCTCATCGATGCGCACGTGCATCTGTTCCTGCATCCCGGCGCCGAGGACCTGCAAACGGTCGAAGAATCGGTGCCGCAGCGAACCATCCTGCCGTGCATCGCGGCCGGGACGATCTGATGGCCGGTTTCACGGCCGAGCGCGACATGGGAACCGAGGGTGCGGGATCCGCCGATACCGCGGTGCGCGATGCGATCGACAAGGGACTGATCCCGGGACCGCGGCTGCGGATCAGCGGCAATGCCATCGACATTCTCGGTGGTCATGAGGACGCCAATCATTTCAATCCCGCGCAGCACGTTCTGTCGAACGCCACCTATGCCAATTCACGCGGACGAGATCATTGCCGCGATCCGCGAGCAGCACAAGCAGGGTCGGATTTCGTCAAAATCTATGAGACCGGCGCGATGTCGATGCGAGGCGGTGTGCTGCACACGCCCTATCAGTACAGCCGCGCCAGCTGCAGGCCGCCGTCGACGAGGCCGCGCGAGTGGGCGGCTACGGTTGCGGTACACGCCGATGGGCGAACCCGGCACGCTGTATGCGGCGCAGGCCGGCGTGGCTTCGATCGACCACGCGATCGCAGCTGAGCGATGAGACGATGCGCATCATGAAGGAGAAGGGCATTCCGGCCGTGCCGACCTTTGCGGTTTTCGAATACTTCATGCGCGAGTCGCCGGCCGGGCGGCGCGCGAGGGCCTTCGTTCGATTACAAGATCAAGGAGTTCAAACGGCAGATTGCCGCGGGCATTCCGTTCGCGGTCGGATCGGATGTAGGGCCCTTCCCACACGGTACGCAGGCGCGCGAATTGGAGCTGATGGTGAAGTACGGCATGACGCCGCTGGCGGTGCTGCGGGCCGACATGATCAATGGCGCAAAGCTGCTCGGTTGGGGCGGTCAGATCGGCGAACTCAAACCCGGCTATTACGCGGACATCATTGCGGTGCCCGGCTCTCCCTTGGAGGACATCAGCGTTGTCGAACGCGTCTCCTTCGTCATGAAGGGCGGCCGCATCGAAAGGGCACTGACACGGTGAGCCGGCAACCGGCTGCGGCATGAAGGCGCTGTTCTTCGACGTCTTTGGCACGCTGGTTGACTGGCGAACGGGAGTTGCACGCGAGGCGCAATCGATCCTAGGGCCGTTGGGGTATACGGTGGATTGCGCCGCCTTTGCGGATGCGTGGCGTGCGCAATATCAGCCGGCGATGGAGGAAGTGCGGTCGGGCCGGGTCCCCTATGCGAAGCTCGATGTGTTGCATCGGCAGACGCTGCGAAACGTGACCGCGAGCTTCGGTCTGGACACGCTGCCGCCGGCAGTCCTGGACGAATTGACGCTGGCCTGGCACCGGCTCGACGCCTGGCCCGACGTGGCCGCCGGCCTTTTAAGACTGAGACGGCGATTTCTCATTGCGCCTGTTTCCAACGGCAATGTGGCGATCATGTGCGATCTCGCGCGCCGGAATGACCTTCGCTGGGATGCGATTTTGGGCGCTGATCTCGCCCGGGACTTCAAACCCAAGTCCGCGGTGTATTTCAGCGCCGTCGAGGCCTTTGGCCTCGCGCCCGGCGAGTGCATGATGTGCGCCGCGCACAGCAGCGATTTGCAAGCGGCGGCGGCCGTGGGAATGCTCACCGCGTTCATCGAACGCGCGCAGGAACACCCCGGCCACCGCGAGCTCGCGCCCAAGTTCGCGGTCGATATTTGGGCTCAATCGACGCTGGACCTGGCGTCGCAATTGGGGGCTTAACTTATTTCTGTCGGACGCTGGCGACAGTTGCTCCGGACATTATCTGACGCTAAAGCGTATTCAGGCACCCTAGGATTCCGGGCCGCCGGCGCGTACAAGTCGCCGGTGTGTACGAGTCGCCGGTGCGTACAAAATAAAGGGGAACTCTCATGCAATTCCAAAGCATTGGGCGGGGGAAAGTTGCGGCTGCCCTCGCGGCTGGATGCATCAGCCTGCTAGCGCTCGCATCCTGCGGCGGCGGATCTGCCATGTCTTCGTCGACCTCCATGTCGCCCCCGCCCAGTCAAGGCGCGGCAATGGTGACCATCAGCGACGATCCGGGCGATTTTCTCAGCTATATCGTCAATGTCACATCACTGCAGTTGACCCGGTCGGACGGCACGGTCGTTGAAACCGTGTCCACGGCGACGCAGGTGGATTTCGCACAGTTGGTCAATCTTTCCGAAGTGATCAGCGCGCAACAAGTTCCAGCCGGCAAGTATGTATCAGCCTCGATCACGCTCGATTACGGTGCCGGTACGACCGCGGATCCCAATGCAATCATCGTGGTCGATAACGGCGCCGGCGGTGTGACAGTGCCTGCGGCGAACATCATCAACGGCGCGACCAACGCTGCGCTGGTCTCGCCGAATAACCAAATGACGCTGACGCTGCAATTGCCTTCGGCCGCGCCGCTCAACATCACGCCGGGAAAAGTGGCAAATTTCGCACTCGATTTCAATCTTGCCGCCTCCAACACCGTGAAGCCGGCGGCCCCCACCGCCACGACGCCCGCGAGCGGTGTGACCGTGACGGTCAATCCTGTGCTGTCCGCGAGCCTGGTGCCTGACACAACGAAGCAGATTCGTGTCCGCGGACCGCTGGTGAGTGTGAACAACATGGGGAGCGATTCCTCCTACACCGTGAGTGTCCGTCCGTTCTACAGCAACAGCGGCAACCAGGGTCAGGTGGTGGTCAATACCACCGCCACCACGAATTTCACGATCAATGGCTCTGCATCCGTTGGCAGCGCCGGACTGACGGCCATGGCGGCGCTCGCTGCCGGCACGTTGACCGCAGCCTATGGCAGCTACGATGTCGCGACCCAGACTTTCACGGCAGCGACTGTTTATGCCGGCACGAGCATACCAGGTGCGGGTCTCGACAGTGTCGAGGGCACGGTGATTGCGCGCAACGGCGATGTGCTGATGATCAGTCACGGGATAGGGTGCGATCGCGATGACGATGCGCCGTGGTTTGCCCGTCAAATCGCGGTTACCGTGGGCGCATCGACCATGGTGACCGAGGATGGTCAAAGCGGCTCTTTCGGACCGCAGGACATTTCGGTCGGCCAGCACGCGCAATTGTTCGGCACGTTCGGGACCGATGGTTCCGGGAATAAGACGCTTGACGCCACCTCGGGCAGCGCGCGACTGATGGTTACGCCGTTATGGGGTTCGTACAGCTCAGAGGCCGCGGGCGTGGTCACGCTCGCGCTGCAGTCGCTGGATGGCAAGCCCGCCTCGGTGTTCAATTTCGCCGGAACCGGCACCAGTTCGATGCAAGATGCCGCGGCGGGCGCGTACACGGTGAATGTGCCCTCCAGCCTCGCCATTCCGACCACCAATCCCGGAGGGCCGATTCGCTTCTTCGGATTTGTCGAGCCCTTTGGCATGGCGCCGCCTGATTTCGCGGCGACCACCTTGGTGAGCTTTGCGAACACCGTGGGACGACTGACTGTGTCTTGGGCTCCTCCGGGCCTGACGGCGCCGTTCGTGGCACCGCTCAGTGCGACCAACGTCGTGATCAGCCAAGCCAATTTGCAGTCGGCCTGGATCGAGTCGCTTCGCATCGGACCGGAGCGATTGAAGCCCGGCGCGGTGAGCAGTGGACTCACGTTGGTGCCCAATACGGCCGCGACGATGACGCAATTCGCGATCGGCCATGCCAAGAGCCACAAGCTTGATGGCTACGGCGATTTCGGCGATCTGATCAGCGCACTCAATACCGACCTGAACGGCATGACCGCGTTGCTGGGGGTGGCTGCTTCGGGTCTGTACGATTCGACGAGCGGCACGTTGTCGGTGAACAGCGCAATATTCATATTGAACGACTGATTCGCTCCAGCGGGTCCAACGGGGGGTGGGGCGACGCTCCGCCCCCGCCGACTATGCGCCGCTGCGCTTAAATTCACGCCAGCCGCCGTACGCAGTAATGTCGACGGCTCCCTCGATGGCATAGCCCTCGCAGATAAATCCGAGCGTTTGCGTGCCGTCTTCCAGTTCGAGTTTTCCGAGCCCCAAGGGAGCCGGGATGCCTGCGGCAAAGGTTCCGAGCTGCTCGGCCGGAATCGCCCACACTTCAAGTTCGACGGCGCCACCGCCGTCGGCGACCCGGACAAGCCCCGGGCGCTGGGGCGGCCCGCCCGGCAGCGCAAAGAACCGATAGCTTTGCGTGGTGCGCGTGCCGCGCAGCAAGTAGGCGCCGCGCTCGCGCAGCTGATGATTGAGCGGCAGGCCGCTCATGTGCGCGCCGCACACCGCAATCGCGATATGCCCGGGCGAGAGTGCCGCCGTCTCGTCGGCAGGCTGTGCCGCGGTACTCACCGATGGCTGCGCCAACTTCAAGGTTCCCAAGGCGCTCACGCCGGCACGATGCAGCCGCCCGGCAAATTTTAAGAGTCCGCGGTCAGTCGAACTCGGTCCCACCAAAGTTACGCCAAAGGGCAGCCCATCGTCACGAAAACCCGCAGGTACGGCGACGCCCGCCAAATCAAGGAGGTTCATGAAATTGGTGTAGTAGCCCAAATTGGCATTGAGTTTTATCGGTTCGGCCTGCACCGCCGCAATGGTGTAAATCGTCGGTGCCGTCGGTGTGAGCAAGAAGTCCACATGCGACCAGATCTCATCGCAGATTCGCTTCAATGCCATCAACCGGTACTGGCCCTGAAATGCCGCGACCGCCGATGCTGACTTGCCGGACTCAATGATCTGGCGCGTCACTGGAAAAATCGCTTCCGGTTTCGTCTCCAGTATCCCGCCAACCGCGGCGTAGCGTTCCGCGAGCCACGGGCCCTCATAGAGCAGCCGGGCAGCCTCGAGAAAGGGAGCAAAATCGATGTCAATCCGCGTGCCTCCCAGTTCCTCCGCGCGCGAAATCGCGGCGGCGAAGGATCGCGAGTACTCTTGATCGCCGTGGAACTGAAGTTGATTGGCCCGAGGCACGCCGAAGCGCAGGCCGTTGATATTTTGATTTCGTAACGGGCGTGAATAGGAATCGATGGCGTCGAATCCTTCCGCTACGTTGAGAACCGTTGTTGCGTCCTCCGCGGTCAGGGCAAATATCGACACACAGTCCAAGGATCGGCAGGCCGGTACCACGCCCTGGGTGCTCAAGCGTCCCAGACTGGGCTTCAGCCCGATAATGTTGTTGAAGGCCGCGGGCACGCGGCCGGAACCTGCGGTATCGGTGCCCAAAGAGAAGCTGGCGAGTCCGGTGGCGACTGCGACGGCCGATCCGGCGCTGGAGCCGCCGGAGATATAAGCGTCGTTGAAGCTGTTGCGGCAAGCGCCATAGGGAGAACGCGCGCCGACGAGACCCGTGGCGAACTGATCCAGATTGGTTTTGCCGAGCGGTATGGCCCCGGCATCCAGCAGCTTTTGGACCACCGTCGCCGAGCGCTCCGGAATGTAGGAATACTCGGGGCAGGCCGCCGTCGTCGGAACGCCCGCAAGATCGATATTATCCTTGAGTACAAACGGGATGCCGTAGAGCGGTTGATCCTCGATGCGGCGCAGCTTCAGTGCCTGCAGGTAACCCGAGACCTGATCGCGCGACAGCCGGGTGATCCATACGTTGCGGGAAGGCGCGGAGTCGGCCACCTGCATGAGGTGCTCGATCAGTTGCGCCGGGGTCAGGCGACCGGCGCGATAGTGTTCGCGCAACTCGCTGATCAGAAGATTTTGGAACAGAGATTCGTTTGGCACCACGCTATGCATAGGTTTTTACTTTAGCCTGTCCGATGACCCGGTGCTGCTGAGGTTCATGCATTGCGATGGGGCAGGCTACCCTGCGATATGCTCCGGCGTGGTGCGCCGGCCAGACTGCCGCGGTCTGGAGGGCGCATTCCGCAAGCCAGTTTTACGAGATAAAACCACATTCTGCCGCGACTTAAAGAGTGGGCACGGGAATTGCATTTTCCGAAGCAAATGTGCGTCTAGGGTTCCGGCCTGCATCGCAGGCGCTGGTCCGAGAGAGGCAATCCTTAACTTTAAGGATACACGGCGGGATAAAAGCCCGGGAGATCAGTCGAGGAAGGGGTCCTCGGGATGGTCTGCTCCATGGGCAATCCCGACGCAACCCTTCCTCCCGATTGAATTGCGTTTCTTTGGGGGGAAACATGACGAACAGCGGCGAGCCGTACGAAACGCTGATTGAAGGCGGTAAACATTGGTCATTCACCATGAGGGGCGGCACGCAGCTGCGCCTCGTCGACCGCGATGGCGGCGCCAATGTGGGGATGTTGTTCTACAACCCGTTCAATACACTCGAGCGCTACAACGCGCCCGATACCTTGAAGTGCCAGTACACCTTCAAACTCACCAAGGGCCACTGTCTGTACTCCGACATGGGCAGAATCTTTTGTTCGATCGTCGAAGACTCCGTGGGATGGCATGACACGGTGTGCGGCACATCGAACAAGAGGTTGGTGCTGCGCCGATGGGGTGAGCGCAGCTACCAGCAATATCGCAACGATTGGACCCAAAACGGTTACGACGCCTTCCTGGTCGAGGGCGGCAAATATGGTTTGGGGCGCCGTGATCTCGCCGCCAACGTCAATTGGTTCAGCAAGGCTGCCGCCGCCGCCGATGGGACGCTGGAATTCGATTCGAACAATTCCCCCGCGGGGAGCCATGTCGATCTGCGATTCGAGATGGATACCTTGGTGCTGCTGCACACCTGCCCGCATCCATTGAATGCGGCGGCATCGTATCCGAAAAACCCCGTGCTGTTGCAGTTCAGCAAAGCTGAAGCCCGAACCGCTGACGATTTTTGTCTGAATT
The DNA here is from genome assembly GCA_963831765.1 of uncultured Gammaproteobacteria bacterium. Taxonomy (GTDB): domain Bacteria; phylum Pseudomonadota; class Gammaproteobacteria; order Steroidobacterales; family Steroidobacteraceae; genus Bog-1198. The sequence goes on along the minus strand of CAWHRH010000003.1, from coordinate 195,322 downwards.
CGCGGCCGGAAAACGCACGCGGGTTCGCCAACACGGAGTTGTATCGCCTTTGCGGCGAGGAGGCCTGCCATGCGTCATGAGAGCGCCTTGCCTGCCGCGGCCGCCATTTTTCGCAGCCGTATTGACGCCGGCGACTATTGGCTTGAATTTCTCAAAAAGGACCAGGTTCTGCGAATCGTCGATGTCGAGGGAAATCAGTCGGCCGATACGCTGTTTTTCAATGCCGCCGATACTTCGGATCGATACAGCGCGGTGGACACCATCCGCGAACAGGGAAACGTGTACTTGAGCTGCGGCTCGAAGCTGCTCTCGACTTCGGGAAACGTGCTCGCGCAAATCGTGGCGGACACCGTCGGCCGTCACGACACATTGGGAGGCGCTTGTGCGGCGGAATCGAACTCGGTGCGGTATGCCCTGGAGAAACGCTGCATGCATTCATGCCGCGACAGCTATCTATTGGCGGTGGCGCAGCACGACGATCTGGGGCTCAGCAAGCGGGACCTGAGCCACAACATCAACTTTTTCATGAACGTGCCGGTGACGCCCGATGGCGGCCTGGCATTTGCGGACGGGCTGAGCGGTCCGGGTCAGTACGTCGAGATGCGCGCGGCCATGGACATCATCGTGCTGATCTCCAATTGCCCGCAGCTCAATAACCCCTGCAATGCCTACAACCCGACTCCGCTCGAGGTTCTGATCTGGGACCCGGATGTTCGATAAGGTTCTGATCGCCAATCGCGGCGAGATTGCCTGCCGCATTCTGCGAACGCTGGAGCGCCTGAAGGTGCGCTCCGTTGCGGTCTACGCCGAAGCTGACCGTCATTCCCCGCACGTGCTCAAGGCGGCCGAAGCGATTTCGTTGGGGGTCGGCCCCGTCGCGGAGACTTATCTGCGTCAGGACAAAATTCTGGCGGCGGCGCGCGCCACGGGCGCGCAGGCGATTCATCCGGGCTACGGCTTCCTGAGCGAAAACGCCGCCTTTGCGGAGGCCTGTGCCGCTGCGGGCGTCGTGTTCATCGGACCGACGCCGGCGCAAATGCGCGAATTTGGACTCAAGCATTTGGCGCGCGAGCTGGCGGCGAGGCAGGGGGTGGCGCTTCTGCCGGGCAGCCGATTGTTGTCGGGCCTCGAGGATGCACGCGGCGCTGCGCGCAAGATCGGCTATCCGGTGATGCTCAAGAGCACCGCGGGAGGCGGCGGCATCGGGATGCAGCTCGTCAAAGACGAATCGGATCTTGCCGAGGCGCTGCGCGCGGTGGAACGGCTGGCGACGAAGAACTTCAGCCGCGGCGGCGTGTTCTTGGAAAAGTACATCGAGCGCGCGCGCCACATCGAGGTGCAAATCTTCGGCAATGGCCTGGGCGAAGTCATCGCCTTGGGCGAGCGTGATTGCTCCACACAGCGGCGCAATCAGAAAATCGTCGAGGAAACGCCTGCTCCGGCGCTCTCCGATGCGACACGATCGCGGCTGCATGCCGCCGCCATTCGTCTGGGAAGCGCCGTCAACTATCAATCGGCCGGAACCGTTGAATTCGTGTACGACGTCGCCGAGGAGGAGTTCTATTTTCTCGAGGTCAACACGCGCCTGCAGGTGGAGCATGGGGTCACCGAAGAAGTCACGGGGATTGACTTGGTCGAATGGATGATTCGACAGGCTGCGCAAGACGGCTTCGAGATGCGCGCGCCGGCGCCGCGCGGCGCATCCATCGAAGTACGCTTGTATGCCGAGGACCCGGCCCGCTCGTTCAGGCCATCAACGGGTTTGATCACTCACGCGCGATTTGCTCAAAACGCGCGGGTCGAGACCTGGATCGGGGCGGGCACGGAGATTTCACCGTTGTACGATCCGCTGCTCGCCAAGATCATCACGGTTGGCAAGAGCCGCCGCGAAGCCTTGCACAAATTGCGCGCAGCCCTGGGCGAAACGCAGATTGCCGGCATAGAAACCAATCTTGAGTACCTGAAACAACTGGCTCGCGGGCGAGGTGTTCACCGCCGGCGGCATGACCACCCGCACATTGGAAACATTTGCGTATGCACCGCGCACTCTGGAAGTTCTGGCGGCCGGCACGCAAACGCACGGTCCAGGATTACCCGGGGCGGGTCGGCTATTGGAGCGTGGGGGTGCCGCCGTCGGGCCCGATGGATAGTCTGTCGTTTCGCCTCGGCAATCGGTGCGTCGGCAACGATTCAGACGCTGCGGCGCTCGAGATTACGGTCTCGGGTCCCACCCTCCGGTTCAATACCGACGCACTGATCTGCCTGACCGGAGCGCCCGTGGCCGCCGAGCTGGATGCAGTGGCGGTGCCTTTTTGGGCTCCCATTGAGGTTTTCGCCGGCCAGGTATTGCGCCTCGGCGCCGTTCTCGGCGCGGGCTGCCGCGCTTACCTCTGCATCCGGGGCGGCATCGATGTGCCGGATTACCTGGGAAGCCGCGCGACGTTTACCCTGGGTAAGTTCGGCGGTCACGGCGGGCGGGCGCTGGTCGCAGGCGATGTACTGCACGTCGGTGAGGCCCGGTCGGGCGCTGCGCCGGTTCGGATTCCCCCGGCAGCGCGGCCTGATATTTCCGAGGACTGGGAACTGGGCGTACTCGACGGTCCGCACGGCGCCCCGGATTTCTTCACCGAAGCCGACATCGCCCTGTTCTTCGCCTCGAGCTGGGAAGTGCATTACAACTCCAACCGCACCGGCGTCCGACTGATCGGTCCAAAACCCGGCTGGGCGCGCAGCGACGGGGGTGAGGCCGGACTACATCCTTCCAATATCCATGACAACGCCTACGCGGTGGGCACGGTGGACTTCACCGGCGATATGCCCGTGATCCTGGGGCCCGACGGTCCCTCCCTGGGCGGATTCGTTTGCCCGGTGACGCTGGCCAAATCCGAACTATGGAAACTCGGCCAGCTTCGACCGAACAACCGCATTCGCTTTCGGCGCTTGACCCCGGATGAAGCGCTGCATCGCGAGCTTACGCAAGAGAGGGTGATCGACACCTTGGATGCGCAGCAGGTTCGGCGAAATCCGCCGCGGGCCTCCACGAGACAACTCAACGGCGCCGATGCCGCCATTGTTGCGACCCTGCCGGCTCGACATGCCGGACCCAACGTGGTGTATCGGCGCGCCGGCGATAAATACATGTTGGTGGAATACGGACCGTTGGTGCTGGATTTGGAGCTGCGCTTGCGGGTGCACGCGCTCATGCGCCGGCTGGAGGAAGCCGACCATCCCGGCATCCTCGAATTGACGCCGGGTATTCGCTCGCTTCAAGTCCACTACGATAGCCGCAAGCTCCCGCTCGAGCCCTTGCTGGAACTTTTGGTCGGCGCGGAACAGTCGTTGCCGTCAATCGACTCGATGCAGATCGAGACGCGGATCGTGCACCTGCCCCTGTCCTGGGATGACGCGGCGACTCAATTGGCGATCGCGAAGTACATGCAATCGGTGCGCGCCGACGCGCCGTGGTGCCCCAGCAATATCGAATTCATCCGGCGCATCAACGGATCTGGACAGCATCGACGAGGTCAAGAAAATCGTTTTCGACGCCAGCTACCTGGTATTGGGATTGGGGGATGTGTATTTGGGCGCGCCGGTGTGCACGCCCGTGGATCCGCGCCACCGTCTGGTGACGACCAAGTACAACCCGGCGCGAACCTGGACGCCCGAAAATGCGGTGGGAATTGGCGGGGCGTATTTGTGTGTGTACGGCATGGAAGGGCCGGGCGGTTACCAATTCGTCGGCCGCACCTGCCAGATGTGGAACACCTATCGAGTCACCCGTGAATTCTCGCATGCCAAGCCGTGGCTGCTGCGATTCTTCGATCAAGTCCGGTTTTACCCCGTGAGCGGCGCGGAGCTGCTGGATTTTCGCGACGATTTTCCGCGCGGCCGGGTGCAGCTGGACATCCGCGAAGACGTATTTCGGCTGCAGGACTATCGAACTTTCCTGCGGGAAAACTCCGCCAGCATCGCCGCGCATAAAGCGCGCCAGCAAGCCGCCTTCGATGCCGAGCGCAGCAGGTGGGCAGCCACCGGCCAGATCGGATATGCGGCGGATTTGCCGGCCGCGCATGACGAGGAAGCACCGGAGCAGCTGGAAGCAGGTCATGTGGCCGTGCTTTCCCCCGTGTCCGGCAGCATTTGGAAGATCGCATCGGTGCCGGGACAGAACGTCAAAGCCGGAGAGGTGTTGGTGCTGGTGGAATCCATGAAGATGGAGCTGCCCGTGACCGCGCCGATGGATGGGGTGATTACGCAACTGCGCTGTGCCGAAGGGCGCGCCGTCCTGGTTGCGCAGACTCTGCTGATTATCCGCCCCGACAAGCTCGTGGCATAAGTTGAAACGGGAGAGATCAATGCTGAATCGCCTCAAGCGCCGAACCCACTCGATGAGCCTGCTGCTGGCGGCGCTGTTGTCGGCGCTGTTGCCTCAAGTCGGAGCGGCCGCCGAGAAGACCAGCTTCAACGTTGCCTGGAGCATCTATGTGGGATGGATGCCGTGGGACTATGCCGATCAGAGCGGCATTCTCAAGAAGTGGGCGACGAAGTACGGGGTCAAGATCAAGCTGACCCAGGTCAATGATTATGTAGAGTCGATCAATCAATACACTGCGGGCACGTTCGATGCCTGCGTGATGACCAATATGGACATGCTTACCATCCCGGCGGCCGGAGGTGTGGACTCTACCGCACTGATCGTTGGAGATTTCTCCAACGGCAACGACGGCGTCGTGCTCAAAGGACAAGGGCAAGAAGCTCGAAGACATCAAGGGTCAGAAAGTCAATCTGGTGGAGCTGTCGGTGTCGCACTACCTGCTGGTGCGCGGCCTGAGCAGTGTCGGCATGCGCGAGCGCGACTTGAAGATCATCAACACCTCCGATGCCGATATCGTCGCGGCATTTTCCACGCCGTCGAGCACTGCGGTCGTGACCTGGAAGCCGCAATTGAGCGCCATCATGGCGATGCCGAACACACAGCTGGTATTCGACTCCAGCAAGATCCCGGGCGAGATCATGGATCTCATGGTGGTCAACAGTGCGGCGCTGAAGGCGAACCCAAACCTGGGCAAGGCGCTGGTGGGCGCGTGGTACGAAACCCTGGCGGTGATGTTCAAAGGGGATGCAGCCGGCAAGGCCGCGCAGGCATCCATGGCCAAAGCCTCGGGAACCGATCTCACAGGTTTTGCCGGTCAACTGGCCACCACCCGCATGTTCACGACGCCCGCGCAATGCTTTTGAGTTCATGACCGGCGAGGGCGTCATCAAGACCATGGATCTGGTGCGCAAATTTTCGTTCGAGCACGGAATATTGGGCAGGGGCGCGACTTCCGTCGATGCAGTCGGAATTTTGTTTCCGGCCGGCAAGACACTGGGAGATACCCACAATATCCAAATGCGCTTCGAGACCGCGTACACCAAGATGGCCATGGACGGAACCCTGTGAGCGAGTACCTTGCGCAGACTCATTAATCAAAAGCCGGGCAGGGGCGGCGCCATGCTGTTGAGTCTGCTGCCATTCATTCTGGTCGTCTGCGCGTACCTGTTCTATTCGCATGCGCGGCTCGCGCAGAATCCCGGCGACAAGCTGTTGCCTGCGCCATCGACCATCGCTGCCACCATTCATCGATATGCTTTCGAGGAAGACGAGCGCAGCGGCGACATCCTATGGTGGACCGACACCTGGGCAAGCCTCGAGCGGCTGCTGATGGCGCTGGGGATCAGTGCCTGCATCGGCTTGGCCATGGGGCTGAGCATCGGGGTGCTGCCATACCTACGCGCGACGATTGCGCCCTTCGTGGCCGCTCTCTCGCTGATACCGCCGCTGGCGATTTTGCCCATTCTGTTCATCGTGGCCGGATTGGGCGAGCTTGCGAAGGTGACGCTCATCATCATCGGCGTCGCGCCGGTGATCGTGCGCGATCTGGCAATGCGCGTCGGCGAGTTGCCCAACGAACAAATCATCAAGGCGCAGACCCTGGGCGCCTCGACCTGGCAGTTGGTGGTGCGCGTGGTGCTGCCGCAGCTCTGGCCGCGATTGATCGATGCCTTGAGGCTGTGCCTGGGATCGGCATGGCTGTTTCTCATCGCCGCCGAAGCCATCGCGTCGACCGAAGGTCTGGGTTACCGAATTTTCCTGGTGCGCCGATATCTCGCGATGGATCTGATATTGCCGTACGTCGCTTGGATCACGTTGTTGGCCTTCACCATGGACTGGCTGCTGAAGCTTCTGCGCTCCAAGGCCTTCCCCTGGGCGGCGGCCAATTGACTCAGGTCACCGTCAGGCATCTGTGGAAGGAGTATGGCAGCCAGGTCGTACTCGAGAATGTCAATCTACAAATCGGCGATCACGAGTTCGTGACCATCGTTGGGGCGTCGGGTTGCGGCAAGACCACGTTCCTCAAAATGCTGCTCGGCGTGGAATCTCCGACCCGTGGGCAATTCCTCATCGACGGCGAGGCGCTGCCTTCCGAGCCCGGGCCGGACCGCGGCATTGTGTTCCAGCGCTATTCGCTTTTTCCGCATTTGACCGTGCTCGACAATTTGTTGCTGGGACTGGAGCTGCATGCCGCGCCGCTGCTCGGCCGGCTGTTCGGCGCGCGTCGCCGCCGCGCGCTCGAGAAAGCGCAGCCGCTGCTCGAGGCTATCGGACTGCAAACGGCCGCGGACAAGTACCCTGCGCAACTCTCGGGTGGGATGCAGCAGCGTTTGTCGATTGCCCAATCGGTGATCTGCGAGCCGAAGATCTTGCTCTTGGATGAACCCTTCGGCGCTTTGGACCCGGGCATTACCGCGGACATGCACGCGCTCATTCTCAAGCTGTGGAACATGCACAAGATGACCATTTTCATGGTGACGCACGACTTGAAGGAGAGTTTCGAATTGGGCACACGCCTGTTGGTATTCGACAAGGTGCGCATCGACAGCCAGGCCCCGGAAGCCTTTGGCGCGACCATCACTTTCAATATCCCGCTGAAGGGTCATCGGCATGCAGCCGTCTGACTACATCAAGTTCGACGCGATCGGCCTGGCCGATCTCGTGCATCGGGGCGAAGTCTCGCCTCAGGACCTGACCGAGGCTGCCATCGAACGCATCGAATCGCTCAACCCAAAATTGAATGCGGTGGTCGAACGCGCATTTGACGCCGCCCGTGTCGCGGCGGCGAGCGTTGATCGCGCCTTGCCCTTGGCCGGGGTGCCGTTTCTGGCCAAGGACATGAACATCGTGGTGGCCGGGTTGCATCTGACGTCCTCATGCCGCTGGTTGGCGCAGCTGCCGCCCGCAACAGTCGATGCGCCCTTGGCGGCGCGCTGGCGCAGCGCCGGCCTGTCCATTTTGGGTCGGACGAACACGCCGGAATTCGCGGGCGATTTCGTCACCGAGCCCACCTGGCGCGGTGCGACTGCAAACCCGTGGGACCTGATGCGCAGTCCCGGGGGCTCGAGCGGCGGTGCGGCGGCGGCGGTGGCATCCGGCATGGTGCCCATCGCCCATGCAACCGATTCCGGCGGCTCCATTCGAGTGCCGGCCTCGGCCTGCGGACTGGTGGGCCTCAAACCCAGCCGCGGATGGGTGCCGGTGGGACCGCAGCACGACGAATTGGCCGGCGGCTTTGACTGCGAGCATGTCCTGTCACGCAGCGTCAGAGACACGGCACTGATGCTGGATCTCACCCAGGGTGCGGAACCCGGGTCTCGATACCCCCTGCGGCATCCGATGCGCGGGTTCGCCGAAGCCCTCCGGGAAGAAGTTCGGCCGCTGCGCATCGGCGTCGCGCTGCAAACCCCGGGCGGCGATCTGCCAGCCGAAGAAGTCGGTGCTGCTGCAACCGAGGCGGCCGAGATGCTGGCGAGAGCCGGACACCGCGTCTCGGCGTTTCAATATCCCAAAGCCGCCGCCCATATCGCCGAGGCCGCGGCCGTGATTTGGATGACAGCGACCGCCGAGGAAATCGATTATTCGCGCAGGCTTCTGGGAACGGGACCCAAACCGGACGAGATGGACGCGTTGAGTTGGGCCTGCGTCGCGCTCGGCGAGCGCCGAACGGCGCTCGACTATGTTCGGGCGCGCCGCGCACTTACCCAGGCCACGCGCGAGACGGCCTCTGCCTTTCAATCGATCGACCTGTTGCTGCTGCCGAGCACCAGCCAATGTGCGCTGCCGACGGGCAGCATCGATGGGCGCACGGCGAATTTTGATCTCGAGCGTTGGAACGCTGACTCCTATGGCTACGCGCCGTACACCGAGCTGTTCAATGTGACCGGTCAGCCCGCAATCTCTCTGCCGCTTGCGCAGTCAAGCTCGGGATTGCCGATCGGCGTGCAGTTCGCGGCACCGCTGGGAGAGGACGCGCGCTTACTCACGCTGGCAGCATGGTTCGAGCGCGAGAGGCCGTGGGAATCGCGTTTGGCGGAGTTGCGTCGCCGGTACCTGTGAGATCCAGGCTCGTAGCCCAGTCTAGCCTCGCTTAGCCCGGCATCGCCTTTCTTTCGATCCGGCGCGCGGTGAGTATGGCCTCGGTGTAGCCATTGGGCTGTTCGCGTCCCTTGAATATCAAATCGCAGGCGGCCTTGAATGCCACGTTATGGTCGGGATCATCGGCGAGCCGGTGGTAAGTGGGGTCTGCCGCATTCTGCTTGTCCACCACCCGCGCCATGCTCTTGAGCGCCGTCATGACCTGCTCGCTCGAGCAGATGCCGTGGCGCAGCCAGTTGGCGACGTGCTGACTCGAGATGCGCAACGTGGCGCGATCCTCCATCAGAGCCACGTCGAAGGTGTCGGGCACCTTGGAGCAACCCACGCCCGCATCGATCCAACGCACCACGTAGCCTAAGATGCTCTGCGCGTTGTTATTGAGTTCCTCTTCGATTTCCGCTTTGCTCCATGCCGGCGCGGCAACCAGGGGCGGGGTGAGAATGTCCTCGAGCGAGGCGCGCGGGCGCTTCGCCAGCGTTGTCTGAACCGCGGCAACATCCACCATGTGATAGTGGAGCGCATGCAGCGTGGCCGCGGTGGGCGAGGGCACCCAGGCGGTATTGGCGCCGGCCTGGGGGTGCGCGATTTTCGCCTTGAGCATGTCGGCCATCAAATCCGGCATGGCCCACATCCCCTTGCCGATCTGGGCATGTCCGCGCAGACCGCACGCCAGCCCGATGTCGACATTCTGCCGCTCGTAGGCATCCAGCCAAACCGCTTTCTTGAGTTCGCTTTTGCGCGGTACGGTGCCGGCCTCCATCGAGGTATGAATTTCATCGCCCGTGCGATCGAGAAAACCCGTATTGATGAAGGCCACGCGCCGGCGCGCCGCGCGAATGCATTGAGCAAGGTTGACGCTGGTACGCCGCTCCTCATCCATGATGCCGATCTTGACCGTGTCGCGCGGCAGGTCCAGCAGGTCCTCGACCGCGCCGAAGATCTCGTCCGCGAACGCGGCTTCCTCGGGTCCGTGCATTTTTGGCTTGACCACATACACGGAGCCGGTGCGCGAATTAAGGCGCGCGGCCGCCCCGCGAAGGTCATGCAATGCGATGAGCACGGTGACGGCGGCATCGATCAAAGTCTCGGGGACCGGCGCTCCATCCAGCGTCACGGCATCGGACAACATGTGGTGGCCGACATTTCGAACCAACATGAGGCTTCGGCCGGACAGCACCAACTCCTTGCCGCCGGGAGTTTGGTAACGCCGATCCGCGTTCAATTTTCGAACCAGAGTGTTCCGGCCTTTCTCGACCTGCGCCTGGAGAGTGCCGCCCATCAGCCCCAGCCAGTTTCGATACACATGAACCTTGTCGGGCGCATCGACCGCGGCGACCGAATCCTCGCAATCCTGGATGGTCGTGATCGCCGATTCCAGCACGACATCGCTGATCCCGGCGGCATCGTCGCGGCCGATGTAATGTTTTCTATCGATGTGCAATTCGACATGCAGGCCGTGATGCTTGAGCAGCAGCAGCGTCGGCGATGCGCCGGCCCCCTGATAACCGCTGAATGCGGTCATATCCTTCAAGTGTGTCGTCCCGCCTTCCTTAAGATCGACTTGAAGGCCTTGGCGATCGACATGGTAGCGCACCGCGTTGCGATGCGAGCCGTCCGCGAGAGCAAACTGTTCATCGAGGAAGCCGCGGACGAAGGCCACGACCTTCTCGCCGCGCCGCAGATTGTACTGGTTGCCGCGGGGTGCGCCCTCAAGAGGGATGGCATCGGTGCCGTAGAGAGCATCGTATAAACTCCCCCAGCGCGCATTCGCCGCATTCAGCGCATAGCGCGCGTTGCTGACCGGCACCACCAGTTGAGGACCGGCAATGCGGCTGATTTCGTCATCAACATTGGCGGTGCTGACGGAGAACGGCCCCTGCTCGGCAACCAGGTAGCCGATCTCGCGCAAGAAAGCTTGATATTTTTGCGGATCGAAGGAAGGTCCGGGATTCTGGTGATGCCAGGCGTCGATTTTCGCCTGCAGCTCGTCGCGTCGGCGCAGCAACGCGGCATTGCGCGGTGCCAAGGTCCGCAGCATGGCGGCGAAGCCGCTCCAAAATCTCTGCGGTTCGACGCCCGTGCCGGGAATGGCCTCGCTGTTGACGAACTCGTACAGGCCTTGATCGACCTGAAGATGATCTACGGAGACGGTCGCGCGCATCGCTTGTTTCCTGAAACGGCAGAATCCACAATGCTGCGGGCAACGCAGCGGCAAATCAATGGTAATCCGCGGAAACGGCCGGGATATGGCGATCAAGGAGCTTTCTACGGGCGTCTGGATGGGCGCGGCGTTCGGCGTCGCGCTCGCCATCGTCTTCGTGATACGCCTGGGCGTTCCGTTGCACGAGCAAGCCGGTGTGGCCTTGCGTGCTACGGCACGCTGGTCATTTTGCTGGTTCTGGCTGGCCTCAACCGGCGGCGCCTTGGCGGTGCTGTTCGGCGCGAGATTCCAAGCCGTCGCGCGGCGCGCCAGGGATTTCGGACTTGCTTTTGCATCGGCGCACCTTGTTCATTTGGGCCTGGTCGCGTTTCTCTTGTACCGCTCGACAACTCCATTCCCGCGATTCCCGCTGGTACTGTTTAGCGTCGGTGTTTTCTGGGTGTACCTGTTGGCGCTGCTCTCATTCAAGCCAGTATCCGACAGGCTTCCACCACGCACGGTGCGCCTGATCCGGATCGTCGGCGTGGAGTACATCGCGTTCATTTTTCTGTACGACTTCGTCAATGATTCGCGCCACGGCGGCGTCGGGCATTTTTTGTTCTACCTGCCGTTCATCGCTTTTGGCGCCGCCGGACCGCTGCTGCGGCTTGCGGCGGTGGCAAAAAGAGCCCGAACCTGACGATTTGTTCCTAGGCGTTTTCGACGGGGATACGGCCGCTCTTGGCGGCTGCTTTGAGCAGCGCAAAATCATGCTCTGTTTGGTCGGCATATTTGGCGGCAAAGCCTGCGAGCGCCAAATCCAGCGCCTCGCCTCTCCCGATGTAGCCGCTGATGGCGGCGGCGTCGCCGGCCTTGGCGTGCGCCCGGGCGAGCGCGGCGCCGCAGTGATGCGCATAATCGACCAAATGTGAATATTCCATGGTGTCGATGTTGACGGCGGTCTTGCAGTCGCGCAATTGCCGGACATAGAAGTTCACCCGCAGCAACGGATCGTGCGACCAACCGAGGAACAGATCGCTGGCCGCCTGCATCAAGCGCTGTCCTTCGACAACGCGTTCGCCGTGATTGCGTTGTCTGCTGCGCCCGGCATACGGTTCCAGCACCGACGCGCGTGCCTCCTTGACCTGCAGAAATAACGAATCATTGTCCCCGCCCATCAACAACACCACGGCGCAGCGCGTGCCGACACTGCCGACGCCGACAACCTTTATCGCGACATCAACCAGCTGAAATCGATCGAGCAGCGCACGACGATCAGCGGGCAGGGTGGCGCGGTATTGCGCAAGCATTCGCGGCACATGCGCGATCGTGCGATCGCCTTTGCGCGGGCGAAACAGCAGCGGCAACTGCTCCTTGATTCGTAGCATCTGGCCCGACGTCTCGATGAGCTTGGGGAATAGGTGTTCGGTCACCGGATGGCGCGGCGCGCCCTTCGGATTCCTGCCGACAGAATTGAAGTGAAGCTCGGCGACTTTGGTGGCATCGATTCTTTGGTACCACATCTCGAGTGCGGGCATGGGCGCGTACAGCGCCATGTGTGCACGATACCCGGCAACGGCAGCCATGGTTGCGTCGGTATTTTTCCGATCCGAGAAACGTAAGTATCGACCGGCGACGGTGACGCTTGCGGCCAGGCGCTTGAGGTCCCATTCCCACGGGGCGGGCAGCGTTTCGTCGAAGTCATTGACGTCGAAGACCAGGTGACGCTCCGGCGAGGCAAAACCGCCGAAGTTCATCAGGTGCGCGTCACCGGCCGCCTGGACACGGATGCCGCTGCTTGGCGTGTGCGCCAGATCAAAGGCCATGATGGCCGCTGCGCCGCGCAGGAAGGAAAATGGCGAGTGCAGCATGCGGCCGTAGCGAATGGGCACGAGCGCGGGCACCCGGTCGCGGTTGGATTTCTGCAGCATCGCCACGACATCGCGGCCCCTGTGCGACACGGAGAATTCGGCGTGAGACGAACGCGGCGTTTTGACGCGCAGTCTTCTACCCGCGTTGCTTCGCACCTCGGCATTGCGCAGCGACAATGGCTTCTTGCCGCGGTGTGTGGATGAACGTGTTGTCTTCACGTTGAGCTCCATGCTTCTCCGGATTTCGACGGCCTTAGATTTCGAATTCGACGCCGATTTCCATGATTTGCTTGCTTGGTATTTTGAAGTAGGCGCCGGGCCTCTGGGCGTTGGATTGCATGAGGGCGAAGATCGACTCGCGCCAGCGCGCCATGCGCGGCGATCGGCCGGCAGCAATGATGGTCTCATGCCCGGTGTAGTAGGTAATGCTCGCAGGATCGCCGAGTTCGATTGATCCGCCTGCCGCGGCAGTGTTGAGCCCGGCCGGCACGTTCGCGGGCTCCATGAAGCCAAAGTGCAATTCGACGCGGGTGAGCCCTTCGCCGAGGGGCGTGATCGTGGCGCGCTGCGCATCCGGGACGCGCGGAATCTCCGCGATCGTCACCGCAACCAACAGCGTATTCTCGTGCAGCACGTGGTTGTACTTGAGGTTCTGCGTGAGCGCGAGCGGTACTCCCTGCGCCATTCTGCCCAGCACCACGGCGGTCCCCGGCAGGCGAAGCGGCGGATCCGTTTTGATTCCGTCAATGAATTCCCCGGCGCGCTGCCGAACCACGAGGCGGACGGCATCCAGGATTTCCTGGCCCTTGCGCCAGGTGAGCATGAGGAACGAAACCGCGCCGGCGATCAGCAAGGGAAACCAGCCGCCGTCGAGGAGCTTGGCGGACGTGGAGGCAAAAAACAGCAGATCGAGAGCGAGCAGACTGCCGTTCACGAGCAGCACGAGCCAAACGTTGTATTTCCAATGCAGCGCCACAAAGGTCGCCATCAGCGTGGTGATGGCCATCAGCAAGGACACTGCAATTCCGTAGGCGCCGGCCAGGGCGTCGGAAGAACCGAAGGCGATCACCGCCGTGAGGGTCGCGATGGCAAGCGCCCAATTGACGATGGGCATATAGATTTGGCCCATCACGCCGCGGGCCGTGTGCACGACATTCATGCGTGGCAGAAATCCGAGCCGAATTGCCTGCTGGGTCATCGAGTAGGCGCCGGAGATGATCGATTGGGCCGCGATGACCGTTGCCGAGGTGGCGAGCACGACAACGCTGTAATGAGCCCAATGCGGAACGAGTGCGTAAAATGTGCCATCCAGCGCCGTGGGTTGAGACAGCAGCAAGGCGCCCTGCCCGAAATAATTCAAGGTGAGGGCGGGCAGCGCCACGCCGAACCACGCCGCGCGGATCGGCAAAGGGCCGAAGTGCCCCATGTCGGCGTAAAATGCCTCGCCGCCGGTCACCGCCAGGAAAGCACCGCCAATCACCGCAAAGGCGATCGGTCCGGCGTGCAACAGGTAGGTCATGGCGGGCAGCGGACTCAATGCCGCGAGTATCGCGGGTCTGCTCGCGATTCCAAACGCACCCATGACTCCGATGACTATGAACCACGCCAGCATGACCGGTCCAAACAGTCGGCCGACAAAGGAGGTGCCTTTGCGCTGGATCGCAAACAACATCAGGAGGATCGCCACCGTCAGCGGCACCACGACCCTATCCAGGTGCGGGGCATACACCTTGATGCCCTCGACGGCGCTCAACACAGAAATCGCCGGGGTAATGGCGCCATCGCCGTAGAGCAGTGTCGCGCCAATGAGGCCGATGACCACCATGATCGCGCGGCGCCTGTTCTCCTTGGCGCGCTTCGGGCTGACCAAGGCGAGCAGCGCCAGGATGCCGCCTTCGCCATGGTTGTCGGCGCGCATGATGAGAACCGCATACTTGATGGAAATGACGATGATCAGCGACCAGAAGATCAATGAAACAATGCCGAGTACGGCTTGCGGCGCGATGGTACCGCCCGGACTGGATGCCTTCGCAGCCACACTCAGGGTGTACAGCGGGCTGGTGCCTATGTCGCCAAACACGATGCCCATGCAGGTGAATGCCGCGCCGGTAATAACTCGGCGAGAGGGGCGAGAGGAGGGAGCGATTGCGGCCGCCGTCATGGTTTGATTGCAACCCGCGCATCGAGAGTTCGCATCATCGTCACGGAAGATACTCTATTTACAGAGGGCGGGGCGGGACAACCTTACACTGGCCGTTGTACAGCACGCGAACGTCGCTGGTGACGATGATATTTCCTGTGGCGCGATCAATCGCGAAGCTGAAGGGAACGCCTGCGCCGAGGTCTACACGAAAAGTGATCCTGGAGTCGGTGATGGCGGCCGTCGCGACTGTTTTGCCGAGATAGACCAGTTGATTCTGTTGATCGAACGTTATTTCCCAAGTGTGTCGAGCATGGGTCGCAGCGGTCTCTTCGGCAATGCAAGACATCACCACAGCCTCCGCGTTTGCAGACGAAGTGACGAAGAAAAACGCGAGTGCGGTTATTTTGATTGTTTTCACTGATTTAAACCTGTTTGCAGCCTAGCAAGCTTACGCGATACGGCCGGACACAACGCATCACGGTTTGATACAGATAGTCTGCGACCTAGGCCACTGAATACACGCCCATGGGATGTGATGCAGCTTAAGTTGTGCAGTGCTCAGAGGCGAATTTCATGTTACTGTCATTTCTACAATACATTCATAAATATTTGTTTTAGATAACTATAAATTAGAATAATTTAGCCGGCCGGACTTGGTGGCGAAGTTCAGCGTGGATCGGGACTGGGGCCAGTTCCAGATCGCCGGCATCCTGCGTGAGGTGGGATACCAGAACGCGGTGAGTGCGAACGGCAACCCGTCCGGCACCAAGACTGGCTGGGGTATCAACGTGAACGGCCAATTCAAGACCTCCGACAAGGACCGGATTATGGGTCAGATCGCGTACGGAAGGGCGATTGCCAGCTACATGAACGATGGCGGCGTCGATCTGGCGCCGAATTCCAACCTGCAAGCCAAGACCGTGCTCTCGATCGGCGGCATGCTCTACTACGATCACTACTGGAACGAGCAATGGTCCAGCTCGATCGGCGTGAGTGCTCATCATCAGGACAACACCGGCGGACAGTTCGACAACGCGTTCCGCCAGGGAACTTACGCATCCACGAATATCCTGTGGTACCCCGCGAAGAACGTGATGACCGGCGTCGAGCTCTTGTGGGGCAAACTCGAGCAGCTCGACGGCGCATCCGCCGACGACCCTCGCGTACAATTCTCAGCTCAGTACAAGTACTAGTTCGACGCGAGCGCGTATCATGCGGTATGCGATCGATCAGTGATGAGGTGCTGCGATGGAAGACAAGCAAGAGAGAGAGGAGTTTGATACGGCTCTTGCCAGGATCCGGCATGAAATCAAGGGCCGGCTGGTACCGCATGGGTTTTTTGGCACGGTCACTTACAAAGACATCGAGGCGGGGGACCATGTTCTCAGCGGTTCAAAAATCGAAATCACCGTGAAGGGACGAACGGTAGAGAGATCCTTTAGCCGGCAGGAGATTGAGGACTGCCGCCTTCGCGTGGCCGGCCCAGTTCTTTCGGGCGTTATATCCATGGTTGAGGAGCTTTCCGCCTAACCTGAGCAATCGCCGTCAGCGTACACATTCACGGTATCGCCATCGTTCAGGTCCGTTTTGTCGTCTTGCCCGCACATGCGCATGTCGGGATCCTGATTCATCGCCGTCCACCGCACATGGCCCTTACCCGAGGCGTCTTGCGTGACTGAGACTGTGACTGACGCATTGCCGTAAATTGCCCGATTGGCCAACAACTGCTGACGAGCCGCCACATCGTAAACGGTCACCAAGAGAGGGCTCGAGGTGTTGTTGTTGATCGTGAGCATGATAGTGCCTTCTTGCCCGAAGACCGAAAGGCTGCCCAACGAAAGGACTAATGCGGCAAGCGCCGACGCCCGACGGTTGAAGACACTCATAGAAATTCTCCGGGACAAAGGATTACAGCTCCTCCCCGGGAACTGTCGCGCGACGCGCGCGATTTTCCTATTGGCCCTTAGGACTATGCCGTGGGGAACCGGGGCTCGCAGCCTGCAGACGCAGCCGCAAGTGTTGCCGGACCGCGTTGTCGGTCGCCAATCCAATGGCGATCCTCAATGCCTCGCAGCCAGCCTCGATGTTGCCCGCACGAAGGTTCAAATGTCCCAGCGTCGCCCAGTAGGGTTGATAGCCGAGGAGGCGCTTGTCGGCGGAAATTCCCGACAGTTCCGCCAAAGCCGCATGTGGACCCGCAACCTCAGCCAAGGCAGCAGCTCGATTGAGCACGGCCACCGGAGAGTTCGTCATGGATACCAGATGATCATAAAGCGAGACAATAGCCGGCCAGCAATTGGCGCCGGTAAGCCTTTGCGCGACATGAGCCGACTGGATGGCGGCTTCCAGCTGATAGCGTCCGGTCGGTCCGGATCGATTGCAGGCGTGCAGCAGTTGCTCGGCCTCGCGAAATCTGCGTTCTGTCCCACAGCGCCACATCCTGCTGGTCAATCGGGACGTAGCATCCTTCGCGATCTCGACGAGCGTGTCGCCGGGCTTCGGCATAGAGCATCATGGACACGAGCGCCTTGGCTTCCGGCTCCTCCGGCAGCCTCTTCGCGATCAGGCTGCCCAGCCAGATGGCCTCCGGCGCGAATTCCGAGGCGCCTTCGTGGGCTTCATCCCACCCGGTGGAATAGGCGGCATAGGTCGCGTCGAGAACCGCATTCAATCGCTCCGGCATTTCTTCTTGGTCCGGCACCCTGAAGGGAATGCCGCTTTCCTTGATGTGCGCTTTGGCCCGCACCAGACGTTGGCTCATGCTGCCTGGCGAAACCAGGAAGGCCGATGCGATCGCTTTTGCGGTTATACCGAGTACTGTTTGCAGGATGAGGGGCGCTCTCGCCCCGCGTTCGATCTGCGGATGCGCGCATGCGAACATGAGCGCGAGACGCCGATCGGGCAACTCCTCCGACATGCGCGAGGCTTCCTCGATTTCATGAGGCGAGCATCTGCAGTTGAAACTCGCCATTCATTTGGACTTGACCCCTGCGCAATAGGTCCACATGACGGCGCTTGGCGACGGTTACCAGCCAGCCATGGGGATTGGTGGGCACGCCTTGGGTGGGCCACTGCTCGAGCGCGGCAGCGAATGCTTCCGCCAACACGTCTTCCGCGGAGGCGACGTCTCTCGTCCTGGCGGCGAGGAGTGCAACAAGGCGCCCGTAGCTTTCGCGCGCTATGCGCTCGACAGTCCGGCGCGCCTCGTCGCTGTTCATGGCGGTCGTTATTGCTTGGTGTCCATGATCGGACGCACCTCGATGGTGCCGTAGCGGGCGCTGGGACATCGTTGAGCCCAGGCCACGGCCTCTTCAGTGCCGGCAACGTCGATCATGAAGTAGCCGGCAAGCTTTTCTTTGGTGTCCGCATAGGGGCCGTCAATCACGTCGGTCTTGCCATCGCGTACGCGAACGCTGGTTGCCGCCGAGGCTGGTTGAAGCCTCATCCCTGAAGTGCCCCCAGCCTTTGCCAGTGCTTCATTGAATGCCGCGTAATCGGCCCAAAGCTCGTTCTTGCTCGCTTTCGCAAGAGCAGCTTCATCGTGGTGGATCAGCATCATATATTTCATCTTGTCTCCTGGTGTTTTTGCGAGAGCACCGTGCTCTGACCAGACCATGTCGGGAATGACGGGCCAATTTCGACAATTTTCGGCAACAAGTTACAAAAACTCTCGACATGATCGAACGGGCGCCTAGTGCTGCGCAATAGAGCTTTGGCCTTGAGTTGGGGCTTATCGCCGTGTATACCGAGACCACGGTGCCGGTTGGCCCGGGGAGGCTCGCGATGACGGAATTGATTGCGCGCCACATCGAACTCGTCGTAGAGCAGATCAAAGCGGGCGCCACGGAGTTCGGCACCATTACCGTCGTGGTTCCGAGCGGACGCTAGATGGCCGAGCGTGTTGTCGCCGCGGGATACACGACCGGCCGGCCGACAATCGGTACGGTGGCGGAGACAATGCGGTGAGGAATCGAGTCATTTTCATCGGCGCAGTGGAAACGGATGCCGATCTCTTTGCCGTCAGGGCCCTGACGGATTTCCCGAATTTGGACCTCTTCGCCACGAACGATCGCGACGCGGCGCGGTGCGAGGCTGAGGGCGCAGCGGCCTTGATCGGCCACCATTTTCAATTTGACGATGAGCTGCTGACGCGCGCCAAGCAGCTGCGCTGGATTCAATCCCTGACGACCGGCACGGACAATATCCTGCGACTGTCGGCGCTGCGTGCCGAGGTGGTGGTCACCTCGACGCGCGGCATGCACGGGCCGCAGATGTCCGAGCTGGTGTTCCTGCAAATGTTGGCGCTACTGCGCGACTTCCCCCGCATGCAACGAAATCAGCAGGCGCATACTTGGGAACGCTGGCCGCAACCATTGCTCTTGGGAAAGACCGTGGTCATCGTCGGCATCGGAGCCATAGCGGAAATGTTGGCGCCGCGCTGCAAGGCGTTCGGCATGAGCGTATACGGAGTTTCAGGATCCCCCCGGCGGCCCGAAGGATTCGACGGCGTATTTGGACGCGACGAATTGCGTCGCGCGGCTGCACTCGCCGATTTTCTGGTGCTGATTGTACCCTACACACCTCAAACCGAAAAACTTGTGGATGCTTCGGTTATCGCCGCAATGAAGCCGGGCGCGTATCTTATCAACGTGGCGCGCGGCGGCGTGCTGGATGAAAAGGCGCTCCTGGCCGCGCTGCGCGAGCGGCAGCTGGCGGGCGCGGCGCTCGACGTATTCCGCGAATCGCCGTTGCCGCCTGACCATTCGCTGTGGCGCGAGGAGAAAATTATCATCACTCCGCACATCGGCGGAACCAGCGACGTCTACCTCGATCAGGCTTATCCTATTGTTCGCGACAATTTGCGCAAATTTCTCGCCGGCGATACTCGCACAATGACCAATATCGTGCCGCACTGATTGAAGACGGCGGTGAAACGCTGCCGCTTCAGTTGATGCGATAAAAATGAACGATGGCGGCAACGGCGGTGCGCTCCGCGGTGCCAACGAACAGGAGCTTGTTGAATCGTTCGTATCGTGACCCGACGGGTGCCTCGAAATGTGCCACCGTCCGAAAGTAGTAATCCTCTGGTTTCACAGGCTCCCCTTCGGCGAGGCGCGCCATGATTTCCGGCGTGGAATGGCGGAGTCCTCGGTTAACTACCGAGAGCAACGTGCCGTCGTCTGCCTGAATCATGTAGCGCGCTTCGAGAGCAATCACGTCGTCTGAACGGATGATTTGTGAGTCCCCGCCCGCGGCGATGACCCGCCCCGTAAGGTCCGGGCCCTCGACCGTGCCGCCGATGATCGGAATGAAGCGGCGTACGCCTTCCGGTCCCCGGCCCAATACCCGCATCTCACCCAACTGCACATTCGCGGTAAAGGAAAATTCCACAGTGAGCGGCACTGGGCGGGTTTTCAAACGCGGTTCCTGATCTGTCATACCGTCGTCCGCTCTCGAAACTGCCGGGCCTGGCGCCGTGAGATTTGGATCTCCCGGCCATCATTGAGTTGAACGTGCAGCCGGCCGCCCACGCCCACATCCACAGTTTGAATGAATTTCAGATTGATGATCTGCTGCCGGTTCGCGCGAAAGAAGCGCCGCGGATCCAGCTTGCTCTCGAGCGCCGTGAGCGAGCGCCCTAACAAGGGCCGTTCCTGTCCCCACTGCAGCCGGACGTAGTTGCCTTCTGCACTGAACACACTGACATCATGAAGTGGAACAAACCAGCATCGCTGCCCGTCGCGAACGAAGAGTTGTTCCAGCGGGGAATCCCGGTGAGCTTCCCACTCCGCGCCCGGTGTCTTAGCCTGCAATTTCTCCAGTGCCGCGGCGAGCCGCTCCGGCTCAATTGGCTTCAGCAAATAGTCCAAGGCACTCACATCGAATGCCGTGACCGCGTAACGATCGTACGCGGTGGTGAAGATGATCCGGGGCAGCCATTCAAGTTGCGCAAGAAGATCAAAGCCGCTGCCGCCAGGCATTTGAATGTCGAGAAACACCACTCCCGGGGTCAGCGATTCGATGCATTCGCGCGCTTCGCCGATGTCGCCTGCCTCGCCGACGATCTGAATTGAGCGATGAGCGGACAGCAGTCGGCGCAATTCGCGCCGGGCGAGAGGCTCGTCGTCCACAATCAGCGCTTTCATACGGGTAGACGAACTTCGGCCTTTGCTTCGCCGGGGCGTGACAGGTCGAGTTGCAAACTGGCCCGGCCGCCGAACAGCAGCCGCAGGCGCGCCGACGAGTTTTTGAGTCCGGTAGCTTGTGCGGACGGGACGGGCGTGGTGATCGGACGCGGATTGGCGATCTGAATGATCAACTCCTCGCCCGCGATATGCGCAGCAATGCGCAGCGTCCCGCCCTGCTTGAGTTCGGCTATCCCGTGCTTGATCGCGTTCTCAATCAGTGCCTGAACCAGCATCACCGGCACGCGGGCCTGCGCTGCCTCCGCCGTAATCTCCCGCACGACCGTAAGCCGCTCAGCAAGGCGCAGCCCCTCGAGCGCCAGATAGTCGTTCACCATTTCCAGTTCGCGCGCCAGGGTTACCACCTCATCGTCACTCGATGCGAGAGTGTAGCGCAACGTTCGGGCGAGTTGCGTGACCGCATCCTGTGCGCGGACCGGCTCGTCGGCGATCAACGCGCGAACGCCGTTCAGAGCATTGAACAGGAAATGCGGATTGAGCTGCGCCTTGAGCAGGCGCAGCTCCGCGGCGTGCAGCAATTGCGCCAGCTCGGTCTGACGCAGCTGCGCCCTGTAGCGATGACGCTGGACGGCAAAGCCCAGGTACAGTCCTACCCAGATCAAGGTGACGATGAGAGAACCGATGAATTGATTGAATAGCTGCCCATCGGGTGAGAGCCTTCGATAAAAAGCCCCGAGTATCGGTGCGACGGGTGTGCCGTATTCAGCCAGCGATAGAACGATGTTGATGACAAACAGCGCGCAGGCCAGAAACCCGACGGCGATCAGCATTCTGAAGAACAGCGCCCGTGGAGGAAGGGCGAGCCACTGCCGGCGTTTGATGGTCCAGCGAAGCAGATGCGTCAGCGCAAAGCCGCCGACACATATGCCACCCCAAAGAGTTGCAGCTTGACTCCAGGGTACATCGGCAAAGATGACTTCCCCCGAGGCCTGCGACCAAAAATACAGACCCCAGCCGGCGAACTGCAGCGCCCAATAAGCTACGCTGGTTGCCGCCTGGCGCGAATGCAACACGAGAGGGTTTGCGGCAGAGTCGAGCATATATCGCCGATCCTTACACGGCCGAAGTTTTCCTTCCACTCGCGAATGGCCCGAGCGCGATAGCACAGCCCGATAATTTACCGTCTACTCCGCCGTTCGAGCCGCTCGTCAGGCCAAACGGACCGTTCGACACCTTTCCTCGGCGACTCTTCCGATCCCCTCTAAGCTGATATTGTCCGAACCTTTTGTGGAGAGACGTTATGCCGCCGAGATTTCTAATGATGGCACTCGCCTTGCCGGGCGCCCTATTCGCAGCGGACCTTCAGATCGAGCACGTAACAATCGTCTCTCCTGAGAGAAGCGCTCCGATGCACGACGCTCTCGTGCGTGTGCACAACGGTCGCATCGTCGCCATCTCGCGAGCCGGCAGTACCAAGGCCCAGTCAAGCAGCCTCACCATAGATGGCTCAGGCCTATTCCTCGCGCCAGGCTTGATCGACAGTCATGTCCACCTTGGCGCGATCCCGGGAATGACGCCTGAACAGGAGACCGAGCACCCGGATATCGCCCAGGCGGCACGGGATCAGATTCCGCGCAGCTTTCTGCTGTACGGTTTCACAACGCTCATCGACCTGATCTCGACACCTCAAGAAATGGTGCGCTGGAAGAGTCACATCATCGTTCCGGACACCTACTTTTGTGGCGGCGCTGCACTCATGGATGGTTACGCGATGAACTTCGCACCGAAGCCACAGCGCTATGCGGCGTGGCCCTACATGTTGATCGAGCCTGGTACGCAGGCGCCTGAGGGGATCGATCCGAGCCTGCACACGCCGCAGGCGGTGGTCGCCAGAATGAAGGCCGATGGCGCGATCTGCGTGAAGACGGCTTTTGAGCGCGGCTTCGCTGCAGACCGCAATCTGCCCGTGCCGAAGCTCGACACGATTCGCGCGCTGGTGAAGGCTGCGCACGATGCCGGTTTGCCGGTGCTGCTACACGCTAATTCGGATGAGGCGCAGAGGTTTGGCCTCGATGCGGGGGTGGATATCCTGGCCCATGGATTGTGGAATTGGTATCAGGAGCATGCCGCAACCAGCGAGTTGACCCCGGGCATCAAAAAGCTCCTGGACGACGAACTGGCGCAGGATATCGGTTTGCAACCGACGATGCAGGTGCTCTACGGTCTCAGCGATCTTTTCAGTCCATCGTTTCTTTCGGACCCACGGCTGTCCCGCGTTTTGCCATCGAACCTGATCGACTGGTATCGGTCCCCGGAAGGTCAATGGTTTCGGATGGAAATCTCACAGGAAATGAAGTTGCCCGCCAACGCAACCCAAGATCAGCTCGACAGTGTACTGGGCTCGGGTTTTGGCCAGGCACATGATCGTGTCAAACATGCGACGGCTTATCTCATCGCGCACCACGGCCGCATGCTATTCGGTACCGACACGCCGAGCGCTCCCACCTACGCCAATCCACCCGGCCTCAATGCGTGGCTGGAAATGCATCGGCTGATCGATGCGGGCGAAACTCCGGCGCAGATTTTCAAGTCCGCGACGCTTACGAACGCGCTGGCGATGAAATTGGACAAGGAGATAGGCACCGTACAAGTCGGAAAACGCGCCAATTTGCTGCTGCTGCGGCAGGATCCGACAGCCACTATCGATGCCTATGCCGGAATGGCGAAAGTGATACTCAATGGTCGAGTATTGGATCCTTCTGAATTGGCTGCGGCGGCGAAATAGTTGCGCTAGGCCGAGGCGCCCAACTCGCGAAGGCGCGCGATCTCCGAGCGTGGCGGAGCGCCGAAGAGGCGACGGTATTCGCGGCTGAACTGCGAGGCGCTTTCGTAGCCCACCCGATGCCCGGCGCTGGCAGATTCGATTCCGTCAGCGAACATCAGCCGTCGTGCTTCGTGCAGCCTCAAGTGCTTCTGATACTGCAGCGGCGACATGGCGGTGAGGGCCTTGAAGCGATGATGGAGCGCTGAGGGGCTCATGTGCACGGTGTCGGCGAGTTCCTCGATGCGCAACGGTATCGCATAATGCTGTTTGAGCCACTCAATGGCCCGCACGACGCGATGATTGCCCCCCTCGCTTTGCGCGAGATCGATCAATCGATACCCGAGCTCGCCGCGCAAGATGCGATAGTAGATTTCGCGTTGTATCACCGGCCCAAGCACGCCGATGTCTTCGGGTGTATCGAGCAGCTTCACCATCCGCAACACCGCGTCCAGCAAAGGCTCGTCCAAGCGCGCGACGAATAGCCCGCGGTCGGCGGTGGCGGGCGCTGGTCCGCGATCGCCCAATTCCAGCACCAAGCGCGCGATTTCTTCCAGGTCGAGGTTCAAACGCAGCGAGAGATACGGATGCTCGGGAGTGGCATCGAGCACTTGGCCCATTCCCGGTAATGTCACCGATACAACCAGATAATTCAGCGCGTCGTAATGGAATACTTCATCGTTCAATACAGCGCGCTTGCGACCCTGGACGACGATGCCTAAACAAGGCTGATAGACAGTCGGCATGCACACCGTCGGCCCGCTGCATCGGGTCAGCGCGAGGGACGGCAACACCGATTGATGAGTTCCGTCGAAAGGCGCCAATCGGGCAACCCGCGCCGACAACTCCTGCTGCCGTTCGGCCATCCGGGTAATCTCGTGAATTCTCTGCAAGCTGCTGTCAAACATGACTGTTTCTCGATTCTCGAGTGATTCACGCATGGTAGTCGGTTGCATTCGCGGCCGCGAAACCGAGGATCGCGCGGTTTGCAGGATTAGGCAAGAACCCGGCAGAAATGATCTAGCGTCCCGATGGCGCCGATGATCTAGCATAAACGCCATCCCCCGCCTTGGAGACACTCATGAAAATTCCACGTCGTAAGCTCGGCCCACAAGGCCTGGAAGTCTCGGCTATCGGCCTCGGCTGCATGGGTATGTCGGACTTCTATGGACCGTCCGACGAAGCCACCAATCTGCGTGTGCTCAATGCCGCTGTCGATATCGGCATCAACTTCCTCGACACCGCCGACATGTACGGCGTCGGCGCCAACGAACGCCTGCTGGCGAAGGTCTTGAAGACGCGCCGCGCATGAAATCGTGCTCGCCACCAAGTTCGGCAACGTGCGCGCCCCCGATGGCGCGTTTCTCGGCATCAATGGAACGCCCGAGTACGTGCACGCGGCCTGCGATGCCAGTCTTCAACGACTCGGCGTCGATCATATCGATCTGTACTACCAGCACCGCGTCGACCCAAAGGTGGCCATTGAGGAGACGGTCGGGTGCCATGGCGGATCTGGTCAAGGCCGGTAAGGTGCGCCACCTGGGCCTGTCCGAAGCGTCGGCAAAGACCATTCGACGCGCCGCGCAGGTGCACCCCATCACCGGCCCTGCAGAGCGAATACTCACTATGGTCGCGCGACCTGGAAGCAACCATCCTGCCGACCTGCGAGGAACTCGGCATCGGCGTCGTCGCCTACAGTCCGCTCGGCCGCGGCTTTCTGACCGGCGCGTTCAAGAAACCGGAGGACTTCGAGACCGGCGACTACCGGCGCAGCAACCCGCGATTCTCGAGTGAGAATTTTGCCGGCAATCTACAACTGGTCGAGCTCGTATCGCAGATTGCACGCGAGGAAGGTTATACGCCGGCACAGGTCGCCCTTGCCTGGTTGCTCGACTGCGCGCCGTACATCGTGCCGATTCCGGGTACGCGCAATATCAAGCGCCTCAAAGAAAATGCGCTCTCCGTCATGGTGCGGCTCGGCGATGCGCAGTTCGAGCGGCTGTATGGGATTCTGCGAGAACGGCCGGTGACTGGAGCGCGCTACCCGCGTCATCGATGCTAACCATTGATGCCTGAGCGCTGCGGGAAATGGTGACCGTTGCGCTCCCTCCGCAATTCTCGAAAACAGGCTCTTATGTAAATGCCGGAGAGGAACAAACCGCCCAGTGCAATTGCAATCATCACATCATCGAGCGACATCTCATTGACTCCGCGCACCGCGATGAGCGCGAACGGCGTTTATCGGTTTGGCGAGTAAATACCGATCCCCCAACCATTTAACGGCTCTGGCAATCGCTGAACTGTAGTTCGCAGCGGGCAGAGTTTGTAGCGAATGAATTCGTTTATCGGACATGTGAGTACTCCTGAAACATATGTGCGCGTATCAGCGCACTGCTAGCCGGCCGATGTATTCATCATCGGCTGGACATTCGATAAGCTGAGCTTTGCCGGTGTCATTGCGGTTGCCGTGCCCGACGTTCCGTGATGAGGTCCACAATCGGCCCGCTTGAGCGCACCGATAGCCGTATTTGAAACAGCGATCGCATTGTCGGCGTGCGGAAGTCGAACGAGTCGAGCTGCGGGTAGGCGACGGGGATGGCTGCGAACTGAAATTGTGCGCCTTTCAGTTCCACATCCGTGGCGGTGAGTTCAAGAGTCGTCCTCAACATGTGATTGAGCCCCGCGGAAACGCTGCGCGACAGAATCGTGCTGGTGCGCAATCGGATCGGAGCGGGTTGTTCGCTCAATTGTCCGTCGACGATGACGTAAACGGACGCGCCCTGCGACGGGTCGCCGACCTCTCCGGTAGATTCGACGAAAGCCAGCGGAACAAAAAACGGCATGGTAGTGGTTCCGTCAACATGAACCTCGTCGTATAGAGCCTGTTGCTCTTGCACGCGGATGACGACCGGCGGGAAGAGTCCCGGCACGCTGGCCGAGGCCACCAGAACATCGCGAAACAGCGCTCGTGCGCCAGCGCCGCCGTTCATCGCGATCGACCCTAAGTCCCAGATCACCGGCTCTCCGGTGCTGACATCCGTCGTGGCCACGAGCAGCAGCCGTCCGGTCGACGCCTCGTGCGCGACCGCTTGGATCAAGGCATCGGTGGCGTAACGGTCAACCAATGCCTTCAGCGGCGTGCCGCTATACATGCTGGAGCCAAAGAGCGCCCCCAGCCCACGGGACTGCAGCAGGTGTTCGGCGCGACCGGACGTGTAGACCTCAATGAGCTGATCGTCCCAGTCCGGACCCAAGAAAGCGTAGGGAGCGATCAGCGCGCCGGCGCTGACGCCGGTGACCACGGAAAATTGCGGCCGCGATGCAGAGCGTGTGAGTCCCACCAGTGCGCCCGCGCCAAAGGCGCCATCCGCGCCGCCTCCCGAGAGGGCGAGGATATTGACGGCCTGCCCGGCGCGCTGTGCACGAAGTCGTCGAGCGACGTTTTGCGAGGACAGGGTCGAGAAGCGCTGATCAGGCCCCAGCGTGCGGATCGCGTTCGGCGCCTCGCCTTGTGCTGATGTCGGCTTCGCGAACGGCGACTCGGGCGCACCCTTGCAGGGTGAGCAGAGCGACGCTGACCAGGTCACGCTGAACAGGATGGCAACTGGAAATCGCCGTGGCACAGGATCACCCCTTGTTGCACAAAGCATGGCTGGACTGAAGTCGCCGCGGTACGCGAGTGCAGTCCCTGCAACCCCTTCATGGCGACGCGCGCGTACTTGGTGAGCGCATTGAGCAGCGCCGGCAGACCACCGATTGCACCGAGCGCGCTGATCACCGCGATGACATCGATGGCGTATGACGATGCCGCCCCAATACAGACCCAAGGCGATGCCGATTCGCGCCCTCATGGAATTCGCGCCACTTTTGCAGCGGAGCGCATCTCTGCAGCGGCTGTCCGACGCCGCCGAGGGCCTTGTAGATCGCGACCACCGATACATTGACCGCCGTCTCCGCCTGCGCCACGGAGTCCTCGGCATCGAGCTGTGTGCGCTGCGCGTCCAGCAAGACCAGAAAGTCCGCGACACCCTCCCGGTACTGTGTATCGGCGAGTTCCGCGGCGCGCCGCGAGGCTTGCGCCTGTTCGCTCAGGCTTTTGAGCTGCGCTTGCTGCTGCGCTGTAGGCGACGAAACTATTTTCCGTGTCCTCGAGCGCCGTCAGCACGACCTTCTCGTAGTTGGCCGCCGCGGCATCCGATTGCGCTTCGCTGGCGCGCAGACGCGCGCTTGCACCGAACCAATATCGAATGCCGCCCAACTCACCGTCGGGGTGATGGACCATGCGCGTAGCATTGTTGCCGGAGGTGGTGCCGAACAGCCGGCCCACGTCCCCCGAAAGAAACCCGACGAAACCTGTGACATTGACGCGGGGGAACAGGTCGGCGGTCGCCACGCCGACGCGCGCGGTCGCGGCGGCGAGCTGGCGTTCGGCCGCGCGAACATCGGGCCGCCGGCGCAGAAGCTCGGCGGTGTCGCCGATCGGCAGTGCCTTGGCGTAGGTTGCGACAGCGGCGGGTTGCAGCTCCTGATCCAGTGCGCCCGGTCGCTCGCCCAAGAGAACCGCCAAGCGGTAGCCCGCCTGCTTCTCTGCCGCCTCGAGCGGCGGAATCGTGGCCTCGGTGGCCTTGAGGCGCGCACGACTGCGTTGCACGTCGAGTTCCGAGCCGCGGCCTGTCTCGTCAAGCAGTTGCGTGAGCTCGAGCGTCTGATGCTCGGTGCTCAAGTTCTCTCGCGCCACCGAGAGACGCTTCTGGGCACCTCGAAGCTCGAAAGTAATTGCGCGCGACTTCGGCGGCAACTGTGACCTGCGCGTCTTGATAGTTGGCCTGCTCGGCGCCCAAGTCGGCGCGAGCAGCCTCGACCGAGCGGCGCACATGACCAAAGAGATCGATTTCCCAGGCCGCGTCAAACCCCAGGCTGTCGACTTCTGCGCATTGATTCGCGCAGGACCAAATCCGGGCTGCTGCTCGTCAAAATGCGAGTACGACGCCTTCCAACTGCACATGCGGCGCGTAGTCGAGTTTTCTCTCCACAAAAACGGCGCGGGCTGCGAGGACCCGGTCGTAGGCGGAGCGCAGATCCAGATTGGCGTCCAGCGCACGCTGCACCAGGCTGTCGAGCTCGGTGTCGCCAAACTCCTGCCACCAAAGCGCCTCGGGGGATTGCGTGACGAAGCTGCTCGACTGAGCATTTTGCACCACCGCCGGGGCAACCGGCGGCGCACGATAATTGGGACCGACGGCGCAGGAGGCCAAGAGAAGCGTGCCGACCAGATATCGCAAATGTATTTTCATAGCAAGGCCTTCATTTGGGTTCATCAACCGGTCTCATCGTTTAACGGGGGCTGCGCGAGAACCACGGCAGCAACGCCGCTGTTCTTGGCGCGTGCGCGCTGGGACAGCTTGCGGACCAGCACATAGAACAGCGGCGTCAGGATCAGCCCGAAGACGGTCACTCCCAGCATTCCGGAGAACACGGCGATTCCCATGGCATGGCGCATCTCCGCGCCGGCGCCGGTCGAGACGACCAGCGGCACCACGCCCATGATGAAGGCCATCGACGTCATCAAGATCGGACGCAGCCTCAAGCGGGCGGCATTGAGCGCCGCTTGCAGCGGTGCCACGCCCTCGAGTTCCTGGTCCCTCGCAAACTCCACGATCAGAATCGCATTCTTGCTGGCGAGTCCTACGAGAACGATCAGGCCGATTTGCGTGAAGATATTGCTGTCGCCGTGCGTGAGTTCAACACCGGTGATGGCCGACAGACAGCACCATCGGCATGATCAGAATGACCGCGAGCGGCAGGCTCAAGCTCTCGTACTGCGCGGCGAGCACCAGAAACACCAGCAGCACCACCAGCGGGAAGATGAGCACCGCGGTGTTGCCGGCGATGATCTGCTGGTAGGTGAGCTCGGTCCATTCGAAGCTCATGCCATTGGGCAGCTCTTGGCGCGCGAGTTGCTCCATTGCCGCCTGCGCCTGACCGGAGCTGAAGCCCGCACCCGGACCGCCGTTGATCTCGGCAGTGGGGTAGGAGTTGTAGTGCATGACGCGGTCGGGACCCGAGGAGTGCTTGACCGTTACGAAGGATCCCAGTGGAATCATGTCGCCTGCGGCATTGCGGGTCTTGAGCCTGACGACATCCTCGGCCTGCAGGCGAAAATTCGGCTCGGCCTGGGCCGTGACCGGGTAGGTGCGGCCGAATGCGTTGAAGTCATTGACATAGAGGGAGCCCAAGTACACCTGCATGGTGTCAAAGAGTTCCTGCACCGACACGCCTTGCGACTTCGCCTTTTCACGATCCACTTCGGCATCGATCTGCGGGACGTTGACCTGGTAGCCTGAGAAAAGGCCCTGCAGCGCCGGGATTCTGATTGCCCTTCGCCAGCAGGTTCTGCGTCTGTTTGTAGAGTTCCTCGAACCCCAGGCCCCCACGATCCTCGATCTGCATGCGAAACCCGCCGATGGTGCCCAATCCCATCACCGGCGGTGGCGGGAACACGGCGATAAATGCTTCCTGTATCCCGGCGTATTGTTGGTTGAGCGCAGCCGCGATGGCGCCGGCGGACAGGGCCTTCGATTTGCGCTCATCGAAGGGCTTCAAGGTCACGAACACGATGCCGGAGTTGGGACTATTGGTGAACCCGTTGATACTCAAGCCAGGGAAAGAGACCGCGTGATCGACGCCCGGCTGCTTCAAGGCAATCTCGTCCATGCGCCGGATCACGGACTCGGTGCGATCGAGGGTCGCCGCATCGGGCAGCTGCGCGAAGCTCACCAGGTACTGCTTGTCCTGGGGCGGAATAAAGCCCGTGGGGGTGCGCGCGAAGCTGACGTAGGTCAGCGCGATCAACCCGCCGTATACCAGGAGTGCAACACCTTGGGCGCGCACGACACGGCCCACTCCGCCGACGTAGCGCTTCGAGAAGCGAGCGAAGAAGCGGTTGAACGGGCCAAAGAAACCGCCGAGCAGGCGATTGAGGATAAGGGTCAGACGATCCGGCGGCGCGCCATGTTCCTTGAGCAGCAGGGCGGAGAGCGCCGGCGAGAGGGTGAGGGAGTTGAACGCCGAGATCACGGTGCTGATGGCGATGGTCAGGGCGAACTGTTTGTAGAATTGGCCGGTGAGCCCGCTGATGAATGCGGTGGGCACGAACACGGCGCAGAGCACCAGAGCCGTCGCGATGATGGGCCCCGTCACCTCACGCATCGCCTGCCGGGTCGCGTCGATGGGCTTCAAGCCGTTGGCGATGTTGCGCTCGACGTTTTCGACCACCACGATGGCATCGTCGACCACGATGCCGATCGCGAGCACGAGACCGAAGAGCGACAGCGCATTCAAGCTGAAGCCAAACAGCTGCATGACGGCGAAGGTCCCCACCAGCGACACCGGCACGGCAATCAACGGAATGACGGAAGCCCGCCAGGTCTGCAGAAAAACGATGACGACCAAGACCACCAGCAGGATGGCCTCGAGCAAGGTGTGCACCACCGCGTGGATGGACCCCCGCACGAAAACCGTGGGGTCATAGACGATCTGGTAGTCGACGCCTTGCGGAAACTCGCGCTTCAATTCCTGCATTTTCGCGCGTACCAATTCGGAAATGGCGATTGAATTGCTGCCCGGGCGCTGAAAGATTGGAATCGCCGCCGCTGCCTTGTTGTCGAGAAGCGCGCGCAAGGCATAGGTGTCTGCCCCGAGTTCGACGCGTGCGACGTCCTTCAAGCGCGTGACCTGACCGGCGGCGCCGGTCTTGATGATGATGCTGCGGAAATCTTCCTCGCTGGTCAGGCGGCCCTTGGCGTTGATCGCCACCTGGAATTCTGTCGCGCTTGGCAACGGCGGCGCACCCAATTGGCCCGCTGCGACCTGGATGTTCTGTTCGCGAATGGCTCTGACGACATCATCCGCGGTAAGCCCGCGGCTGGCGACCTTCTCGGGATCGAGCCAAATTCGCATCGAGAACTGGCCGGCGCCGAACACCTGCACATCGCCCACGCCGTCCAAGCGAGCGAGTTCGTCCTTGACGCGAAGCAGTGCATAGTTCGACAGATACAGCGTGTCGTAGCGATTGTCCGGAGAGACCAGGTGCACCACCATGGTCAAGTCGGGCGAGGCTTTGTTGGTGACGACACCCAAGCGCTGTACGACGTCGGGAAGTTTCGGCAGCGCCTGCGAGACGCGGTTCTGCACCTGGACCTGTGCCTTGTCCACATCGGTACTCAAGGCAAACGTGATGGTGAGTGTCATCACGCCATCGGCGGTGGCCTGTGAGGACTGGTAGAGCATTCCCTCGACACCGTTGATCGCCTGTTCGAGCGGGCTTGCCACCGTCTCCGCGATGACCTTGGGGTTCGCGCCGGGATAAGTCGCCTTCACGATGACCGTCGGGGGCACGACTTCCGGGTACTCGCTGATCGGAAGTTGTGGCAATGCGATCAGGCCGGCGAGAAAGATCAGCGCCGAGAGAACACCCGCAAAGATCGGGCGGCTGATGAAGAATTGCGAGAGTTTCATGACCTTAACGCACCACGTGCAGAGCAACCGCCGCTTGAGCCAGACGAGAGACCGCATCGGCCGGACTTGCCGGCGTTGCCGGGTTCGCCGGTTCCGCACTTGGCAGCGCCGCCACCTGGGTGAGGCCGGCGGCGATCGCTCATGGAAACGCGCGTCGCGGCGACAGCCTGTCCGGGTCTGACATGCTGCAAACCGTTGACGACGATGAGTTCGCTCGGGGCAAGCCCCTGCGTCACGACCCGCAGTCCGTTGATTTCCGGTCCGAGTTCGACCAGGCGGTACTCGATGTGGTTGTCCTTGGTGAGCGTCAGCACAAACTTTTTCGACAGGTCTGTGCCCACCGCGCGATCCTCGATGAGGACGGCCTCGTGGTTTTCCCCACCGATCAGGCGCACGCGCGCAAACAGGCCCGGCGTATAGCGGCCGTCAGGATTTGCAAGCGAGGCGCGCGCACGAATCGTGCCGGTGGTGGCGTCGACCTGGTTGTCGATGAAGTCGAGTCGGCCCGGGTGCGGATAGCCATCCTCATCCACCAGTCCGATATAAACCTCGGAGGTGTCGCCACTCGTGCGCGCCTGATCGTGCTGTGCCTTGGCATCGTGCTGTGCCTTGGCATAGCGCAGATAGGTTTGTTCATCGGCGTCGAAGTAGACGTACACCGGATCGTCGGAGACAAGCGTGGTGAGCAGGCTGGCACTGGTCACGAGGTTTCCCGCGGTAATGATCGCCCGCGACACGTGGCCGTCGATCGGTGCGCGAACTTCGGTGAACTCCCGATTCAGGCGCGCTTCCTGCAATGACGCATCAATCGAGCCCAAGGCTCCCTGAGCAGAAGATTCTGCCGCCACTTGGCGCTCGTATTCTTCGCGCGAGATGGCGTGCGCACTGATCAGCCGTTCTGAGCGCGCGCGGTTGGCCTTGGCGAGTTCGAGGTCAGAAACAGTGCGGGTGCGCTCCGCGACCAAGCGCTCGACTTCCGCCTGGAACGGGCGCGGATCGATTTGAAACAGCAACTGCCCTTTCTTGACGCGTGCGCCGTCCGTGAAGGCAACCCGGTCGACGTAGCCGCTCACCCGCGGGCGAATGTCCACCGTATTCACGGCCTGCAGACGGCCGGTGAACTCCTGCCACTCGCGCAGCGGCCGGTGAATCACCTCAGCCACCGTGACCTGAGGCAGCGCGGTGTTCGCGGCCGGCTGTGGTTTGGCGTGAGAGTGTCCAACGCCGGAGAGCAGCAGGAAGGCGGCGAAGGCGGCGATACCCAGCAGCAGGGGTAGAGAGCTTTTGTAAATGGCGCGGTTGAGAGGCACGTTTGGCTCCTTTAAAGAGAACTTGACTTACGGCTGTAACCCACCGATGCTATCCGCTGTGTGTTACCGGTCAGTCACGTGAGTGGTACGTTAATGACCGGTCAGTCACATGTCAAGTGGAGATCTTTATGAGTCGAGCTAGAACGTCGCAAGTGGCTGAACAGGAAGAAATTATTTCTTCCGTTCCCAAGTCTCGCGTGCGTGATCGCATCATGAAAACAGCCAGCGATCTCTTTTATCGCTACGGCATTCACGCTGTGGGCGTCGATACCATTGCCAGCGAGGCCGGCACCAACAAGATGAGCTTCTACCGCAACTTTGCCTCTAAGGACGAACTGGTGGCGGAGTACTTGCGCAGCGAGGAGCGCGAGGGATTGCTCTGGTGGGATGAGACCCTCGCGGCGCATGCGGGCAATCCGCGCCTACAGGTGGAGTCTCTGTTCGATATGTTGGTGATGAAGAACACCAGCGAGGACGACTGTCGCGGCTGTGCGCTCGCCAATGCCGCGGTGGAGATCACCGAGCCGGATCATCCGGCGCGGCCAGTGATCGAGAAGTACAAGGCCGACATGCGTCGGCGCTTTCGCCTTCTGGCAAAGGAAATGCAAGCGCGTGATCCGGACGAGCTCGGCGACTCGCTGATGCTGTTATGGGAAGGCGCCTATGTGGCTCGCGTGACCATGGGCCAAAATGGCCCGGTGCAAGGTGCCGCGAAGGCGGCGAGGGCGTTGATCGCGGCCTACACCGGCTAAAGCCGCATGGGAGCATCAGGGGAGCGGGACCTGGAATGGAACACGCCGGTGATTGGGATCTAAGAGCCGGCCTTCCCGTTTCGGAACTGGCGGAAGGCGGAATCGTCGTTGGACGCGTCGATGGTGAGGAGGCGATCCTCATGCGGCGTGGAAAGGATTACTTCGCCGTCGGGGCGTCATGCACGCATTACCACGGCTCGCTCGCCAAGGGGCTGGTCGTTGCAGACACCATCCGCTGTCCCCTGCACCACGCTTGCTTCAGCTTGAGGACCGGCGAAGCCCTGTACGCGCCGGCCCTCGATCCCATTGCGTGTTGGCGCGTGGAGGTCACGCTCGACAAGGTTTACGTTCGGGAGAAACTCAATTTCCCCAAGCGGACGATCGAGTCGAGCGGGGTCGCGCCGTCAAAGATTCCAACCTCCATAGTCATTGTTGGGGGAGGGGCGGCAGCGCTGGCCGCCGCGGACATGCTTCGTCGCTCGGGATATTCCGCTCCCGTGACCATGGTGAGCGCGGATGATGTAGCGCCGTATGATCGCCCGAATCTCTCCAAAGATTTTCTCGCCGGCACGGCGCCCGAGGAGTGGATGCCGCTCCGAAGCACGCAGTACTACACCGATCAGCAAATTGAACTTCTGCTCAATCAGCGTGTGACCGCGATCGATGCAGAGCGCCGGGTGGTCAATCTGAATAACGGCCGACAGCTCGCCTATGGCGCCCTATTACTGGCGACCGGTGCGGATCCAATCCACTTGGAAATTCCTCAAAAAGCCCCGGCACGCATCCTTTACTTGCGCACCATGGCGGACAGCCGCGCAATCATTGCGGCTGCCGAATCGGCGAAGGGGGCGATCGTCGTCGGCGCCAGTTTCATCGGGCTCGAGGTTGCCGCGGCACTGCGCGCGCGCGGTATTGACGTACATGTCGTCGGGCTCGAGCAAGTGCCGCTGGAGCGCGTCATGGGCCGCGCAGTCGGAACGTTTTTGCGGACGGTGCATGAGTCGCACGGCGTGACGTTCCATCTCGGTCAGTCGCTGAGTCAGGTGGACGGCAATCGGGTCACGTTGAACGATGGCACGACCTTGCAGGCCGATCTGGTGGTGCTCGGTGCCGGCGTGAGGCCGGCCGTTGCGCTCGCCGAGCAGGCCGGATTGAAGGTCGATCGCGGCGTCTCAGTCAACGAATTCCTCGAATCCAGCGCCCCGGGAGTGTTCGCCGCCGGCGATATTGCGCGCTGGCCCGATCCGCACTCTGGCGATCGGATTCGCGTCGAGCATTGGGTGGTTGCGCAGCGCCAGGGTCAGGCGGCAGCACGCAACATGCTGGGTCTTCGCCAACCATTCACGGCAGTACCGTTTTTTTGGAGCCAACATTACGACGTCGTGATCAATTACGTTGGACATGCGGAGTCATACGATGCGATCGTCATCGAGGGCGCCTTGGAATCGCGTGACTGCGAGGTAACTTATCGTCGCGGTGAACGCACTCTTGCGGTCGCAACGATCTCTCGGGACTTGCGGAGCCTGCAAGCAGAACGGGCATTTGAGCAGACAACAGCACCGGAGGCGCGAACCCATCCGGTATTTCCCTGATGATGTACCTGTTCTCATCGCATTAGCCACTGTGGCACAATAGAGAACTCGGTCTGCTGCGTACCCGAGCCACCGCGAACCATTTCCATGACACTAAAAGTAGCAATTCTACTGTGCGCGGCGCTCGTCTTGGCGGCCGTTCATTCAGCGCGCGCCGCGGACAGCGATCCTGCGGCGGCTCAAGTGCAGACCCTCACCGCATCGCTGCTCAAGTCCATGCAGGCGGGCTCGGCAATATCCATGACCGAGCGGTACCGTAACCTCGAGCCAGTGATCGAACGGGTCTTCGCCCTACCGCTCGTGACACGGCTCTCCGTTGGCCCGGAGTGGGTAAGCTTCCCGCCGGATCAGCAGCAGGCATTGGTAGCGGCTTTCAGCCGCTACACGGTTGCCAATTACGCTCATAATTTTCGCAAGTTCGACGGGGAGAAATTTGAGATCGACGATGCGGTTGTGAACCGCGGTCAGGAAAAGATCGTCCGGACACGCATCGTTCAGGCTCATGACTCTCCCGTGAGCATGCTGTATCGGATGCAGGAGTTGGACGGAACCTGGAAGATCATCGACGTCTATACGGAGGGGATCAGTGCACTGGCTTTGCGCCGGTCGGACTTCGCGTCAGCCATCGCCTCCGGCGGGGCTCCAACGCTGATTGCCTTTCTGAACAAGGCCAGCGACGGTCTCATGAAGTAGTGCGGCGGGTCTCCTTTGGCAGGCTCGCCGGACCCATCAGCGCCGGTTGGAAAAGCAGTGCCGAGGTGAGGGTCCAGACCAGAGAGATCATCAGCAGCTTCCCCATGCTGGCTGTTCCCGGGTGGCTCGAGGCCCACAGGCTGCCAAAGCCGGTCGCTGTTGCGAGCGCACTGAAGAATACTCCCCGGGCAAGGCTCGATGTCAGAAGGTGCGAGCCCCCCGATCGCCAGGACATGACGAAGTAGATGTGAAACGCAACCCCGATCCCGAACAACAGCGGCAGCGCGATGATGTTGGCGAAATTCAACGGTTGCCGGATCACCACGCAGGTTCCCATGGTCAGGAGGCCGGTCAATACGATGGGCGCCATCGTGATCGCCACATCGCGTATCCGGCGCAGCGCGAAGAGGAGCAAGGCGCAAATCGCGACGAATGAAAGCACGCCCGCCGTGATGAACGCGCTGACTACGGCTTCGGCATAAGCCTGAAGGTAGAGCGCCGAGCCAGTCGCATCCGGCGCTATCTTGATTCCAGCCGCGACGAATCGTCGGAGCACGGCATTGTCGTTGGAATCGCCCTTGGGTAAGACCGAGACGCGCGCCCGTCCATCAGACGTTTGCCATTCCCTCACCAGTTCGGACGGCAGCGTTTCGATGCTGATGGGTTGGGGCTGCAACAGATTGCGTATCTGTTCGAGGGCCGTCACAAACCCCGGGATCAGCAGCCCGTCGGCCTGGGCTCGCACCGATTGGCTGCCTCGCGCCAGCATGTCGAACTCATCGGCGAGCATCCGTGTGTCGGCACGCAACGGCGGGTCTTCTATTGAGGCTTGACGCAGCTTCGCGGCTGCCCGGCTCAGGCTGTCGATGACCTCCGCATCGCTCGGCGGCGCCGCCACCTCGAGCGGATTCAGTGTCAGATCGACCAGGTTTGCCGCATCGGTGATGAGGTTGATCTTCTCGACCTGGTCCTTTGGAATGAAGCTTGAAAGCGTGCGCGCACTATATACGCTCGGCTCGCGCCTGAAGGTCGCGGCAAGCTGATCGGCTGCGGCGAGGCTCGGTCGGATCACCTCCAACGTATTCGGCGATCGATCGGGATCGCGCATCAGGTCCATCAGCGTGACAACCGACTCCACACGCGAGCTGCGCAGGTGGATGGGATTGAAGTCGAAGTGCAATCGGGGCAACAGCACGGCAGAAATCAATGCCGCGACGGCGCCGGTGCCGACCACCGGGATCCGGTGCCGCAGCAGAAAGTCGTCGATCCGCGTCAAGCGGGCACCCGCACCCGCAGGCGCTCCGGGGGGCTGCGTGATTCCGATTAGAGCGGGCAGCAGTGTGAGGTTTAGCGCAAGTGCAGCGAACATGCCGATCCCGGCGATGACTCCGAGTTGCGACACGCCGTAGTACGCCGTGGGTGTAAAGGCCAGGAAGCCTGCGCCGATCGCGGCCGCCGCGAGGGTCAGCGACCTTCCCATGGTGCGTCCCGTCGCGATGAGAGCGGGGCCCACGTCTTGTGCGAGTCCGCGTTCCGCTCGATAGCGCACGCTGAACTGAATGCCGAGATCGATTCCCATCCCGACGAACAGGGGAATGAAGGCGACGGAGATGACGTTGAATCGATGAAACAGCGCGAGACCGAGCGTAGTGGCCGTCAGCAGACCCACCAGGGTCGTCGCCAGAATGGATGCGATCAGCAACGGCGACCTGACTGCAAACCAAAGCATGAGAACGATCGCCGCGCTGGCAAGAGAGGCGATCAAGGCTGCCCGTTCCGCCAATGTGCCGAAGTCCTCGTCCTGTAATGGCACTGAGCCGGTGAGGCGAACCTGCACGCCATGGGCAACGTCCAGCTCAAGGCGCTTCGCAGTGGCGCGAATCGCATCGATCGGCACCTGGCCGGGTTGCAGCTGCGTGTAGTCG
The DNA here is from genome assembly GCA_963831765.1 of uncultured Gammaproteobacteria bacterium. Taxonomy (GTDB): domain Bacteria; phylum Pseudomonadota; class Gammaproteobacteria; order Steroidobacterales; family Steroidobacteraceae; genus Bog-1198. The sequence continues at coordinate 156,939 of CAWHRH010000003.1, read as the reverse complement.
AGCACCGGGTTGATCAGGATGACATGCATCAGTTCGCGATTGTCCGGCTCGTGCCCGGTGATCAGAGTTCGCCAGGAGAAGAAGGCCGGCTTGCCGGCAAGCAATTTTTGGAGCGTATCGGCGAGAGTCCGGATGGGAGCGCGCAGCTTGTCCGCAGCGGCTTGCTCGTCGTTCACGCCTCGCATCGTCAGGGCAAGAGTATTCGCGAGACCCCGTAGCGAGGGATCGGACGCCATGGATCCGAGGAATGGCTGGCTCTTCAAGAGTTGAGCCATGGCCGTCTTCACGTCCTCGGTCGAGGCGAGCAGCAGTTGGTTATGTGCCCAGAATGGTCCACTGTCCGGTCGCTGGACGGAGCGGAAGTGGTTTGTTTGAGCGCTGAGACTCGCGGCGAGCCTGGCTGCAGCCGTCTCGCTCAGCTCCGGTGTTTGGCCCTCGACGACGACGACGATATCCGAGCTTTCCGGTGGAAACGCCAGGTCGAACGCTGCCTGTCGCACGCGCCACGGGAGCTCGGACGACAACAGCGCGTTGGTGTCCGTGGTCATGCCGAAGTGACCGGTGACATAGCGAGTCATCGCGATGCAAACGAGGATCGTCACCGTCACGACGATCCACTTGTGCGCAACGCACAGACCAACAAGGCGGGCGATCAGTGAAGGCTTCAGAGGCGTACTCACGCAACTAGATTAATCCGCAACGGCCCAGGCTGTCAGGCTGAGGGCGGAGTTCTGCTCGTCAAACGAGTAAAGGCGGCGTCGCGGGCGGCGGTGATTCCGAAAACCGCGATTCCGAGCACCAGATCCCGGGCGCGGCGCGCGAACGATGCGGCGATCGCTGCGGCAGGGGAGATGCCGAACACCGCGGCCGCCAGCAGGTAGCTCGCTTCTTGTATACCTGCCGCGGCCGGCACCATCCATCCGAACGTACGGAGACCGACGACCGTGCCATCAATGGCCAGCGCCTGCGCCGCGGTCAGGTCTATGCCGAGCAGACGGAAGGCGACCCACACCTCTGCAGCTCCCAAAAACCAACAGCCGAGATGAAGCGCGAAGGCCGACCATAGGCGCCCACGCTGACTGAGAATGTGATCAAAGGATTCTTGGACGTCGCCGCCGCCGGAGCCGTCCAGAGACAGCACGTCCGGCCAGCGAGAACTGATGGCGCGCGCGAGTGCCTGCAGCCAGGCGCTCAGCGAGCGGCGCGCCAGCAATAGGATCCCCACCAGCACGCCGGTTGCGGCCAACGCCAGAGATAATAGACGAGCGAGGCGGGGCTGCGTAGCCAGGGCGAGCAGAGTCAGCAGTGCAGCAAGCACGTAGGGCAGCTTCGCAGTCAGTTCAATGACGCCATCGATGCTTGCGGAGACTGCCCCAATGGTGATCGTCCGACCCCGACCGAGAGCGCGCAGCCCGAACACCACTCCACCGAGTTGCAGAGACGGCAAGAGTTCACCCGCGGCGTCGCGGACGAATCGCGCCCACACGAATCTCGATTGCGAGGCCGGCGGAGTGTCACCCGAGGCCAGCCACCAGGCCAATCCCATCAGGACGACGATGGGCAAATGCAGGATCACCAAGGCGGCAAGACCCGTCATGCGCAGAGTCGCGACTGCCTGTACCACCGCGCCGGCACCCGCATAGATAACGGTTCCGACCAGGGCGGCGACGCCGAGGGTGAGCGCTATGGCCGTGCTTCGCCGCACGTCTTACGTCAGGGCGGCTGTCTCCGCCTCTCCTCCGAAGTGCTCGATCTCGATCCCAAAGGTATCTGTGTAGGATCTAAAGCGCTCGTGCAGAAGATGAGCATCGAGGCCGTATTCAGCCAGCTTGTAGTCCCGAGGAGGTCGGCGGGAATTGACTGGCGTCAGCAGCCAGCTGCGCATGCGCTCCTCTGCTTCCGCGGACAGCTCGAGGTCGCAATGGCGATAGACCGCTCTGACAGCGTCGAGAGGGGAGGAGACAATCTGCCGGTAGTTCAAGTGCAATACCGAGCCGCCGCCGGATGACAGGTCGCTCATTCGTTGAGCGCCGTCCATCCAGGTTGTGCTGACTTCGCGGCCGATCTCGACCCGATCGATGCTGCGTGCGAAGGGCCGCCGCAGCACCTCTGTCAGTCTCGCGACAGAGGCGAGGACGCTCACGGGATCGCGATGGATGAACACCAGGCGAGCATCAGGATAGACATTCCTGATGTCGTCAATGGCAAAAACATGGTCCGGCGACTTCAGGATCCACTGTCGGCCCGGGAGCTGGGCATCAAGATGCTGCAGAAAACGGCGATGGAAGCGATAGGCATTGAGAAAGCCGCTATGCCCCAACCAGCTGTTGTAGGAGGGCACGCGGTACATGGCGTCGAAACGCAGGCTCTGGAACACGTGTGCGGTGATGTCCGTGCACTCCTCCGGTGTATCGACTGCGATGGGATGGAGGGCGTTGAGCTCGGGGGCGATCATGCGAAACAGGGCGAGTTGCAGACTCACCCATTTCTTGCGCAGCGTTGTTCCGAGACGCCCGTCCTGCGAAGCATAGGGGTACACGAGCTGAAACAACCGCGGCGCAATCGTCCCGGCATCCTGCAGAATCAAACGATGGAGGAATGTCGTGCCGCTACGCGGCATGCCGGTGATGAACAAAGGAGCGCGAATAGGCCGCGCGAGTACGGAAGGGCGGGCCGCCTCCATATCGTCGAAGAGCAGCAGTGTCCTCAAACAGCGCAGAACGTCGATTTTCAACGCGCGCACACCGAACGCGCTCAGATTTGCTTCTTCGTTGCAGGCACGGAGCAAGTGCTCGAAGGGGCGAATGAACGAACGGTCGGCAAAGTGGTGCCGCTTTGCGCGCTTTAGAGCCGATGCGAGCAGGTCATCGGCGACCAACGGTCGCTGACTGTGGCCGCCGACGAGCCCCGCGCGTCCGCCGATACGCTCATCAGGCGTCTGTGTATCTCTCATCTGTGCCACCTCACCTGTTTCGGGAAGCCCTGCGGCCGGGTTTCGCCGGATCTCCCCGCCAACACTCTGGCGGCTGCGCCATCGCGGGCGCAATGGACCTTTGGTTCACTTGACTTGGACGCAACATCGACGACTCAATTACACGCCAATGCTTCGAATTTTGGAATCAAATTGAAAAACACGGGGTCAGATGCATGCGCGTGAATCGCGAAGTTAATTATGAAGTAATAATCGTAATATATTGATTTTACATATATTATATTGACCCACGTTGCGTAAAACACGAGTCGTGGATCGCCTCTTGATGGAGAAATCGGCATGGTAGAGCCAGCAAAGAATACGATTTGCCTTTGGTACGATCGCGATGCCGAGGGCGCGGCGAGGTTTTACGCCAAGACCTTTCCCGATTCGTCCGTCGGTGCGGTGCATCGCGCACCCGGAGACTTTCCGTCGGGGAAGAAAGGGGACGTGTTGACCGTTGAGTTTATCGTGATGGGCGTTGCGTGCCTCGGGCTCAACGGTGGACCTGCGTTCCGGCACAACGAAGCGTTCTCATTTCAGGTCGCAACCGCTGACCAAGCCGAAACAGATCGCTACTGGAGCGCGATCGTCGACAACGGCGGCGAGGAGAGCGCATGCGGCTGGTGCAAGGACAAATGGGGTTTGTCTTGGCAGATTACGCCGATCGCTCTGACGAGAGCGATTACCGATCCCGATCCTGGTGCCGCCAAGCGCGCGTTCGATGCGATGATGCAGATGAGGAAAATCGACATTGCGGCAATCGAGGCGGCGCGTCGCGGTTGAGATTGTATTTCGCAGGGGCTGAATTAGCCCTTCGCCTCGAGGCGCTGGGAGCAGCATGACTTCGACCCTGCAGATCCTCGTTTTGTTGCTTGTCGTCATCGCGGCTGTCGCGGTCGTGGCGAAGCGGCTGCAGATTCCCCCCGCGATTCTGTTGGTGATCACCGGAGTTGTCCTGGCTCTCGTCCCGGGACTTCCGACAGTGAATCTGGCACCCCATTTCGTGCTGTTGTTTGTTCTCCCTCCGCTTGTCTATTCCTCGGCGGTGGCCATGAGCTGGCGGGAGTTTCGATTCAGTCTGCGTCCAATTTCGCTCCTTGCCGTCGGCTGCGTTCTGTTCACGACCATTGTTACGGCGGCGGTTACCCATGTGCTGCTGGGGTTCTCTTGGAGCGTGGGCTTCGTTTTGGGGGCTATTGTCTCGCCACCCGATCCAGTGGCGCCGCTGTCGATAGCACGCAGACTGCAGCTTCCGAGACGACTGCTGGTCATTCTCGAGGGTGAGGGGCTGGCGAATGACGCGAGTGCGCTGATTCTTTATCGATTCGCGGTCGCGGCGGTCGGCGTGAGCACGTTTTCGCTCAGCTCGGCGGTGGGATTGTTCGTCGCGATAATATGCGCAGAGATACTGTGGGGCATTGGTGTGGGATGGCTGATGCTGAGATTGCGCCGCTGGGTTCAGGATCCGCGCATCGAAGTCATGCTGTCGATCCTCACGCCGTTCTTGGCCTACTGGCCTCCGGAGCACCTGGGAGGTTCGGGCGTGCTTGCCACCGTGACCACGGGGCTCTACATCAGCTGGAACGGTTTGCGGCTCATTAGCGCAGCAACGCGGCTGCAGGGCATTTTCTTTTGGGATTTTCTCATGTATCTGACCGAGGGATTCGTGTTCTTGACTACAGGTCTTCAGGTGCGAACTCTCATCAGCGGCATCCGCGGCGATTCACTGCATGACCTGACTATTTCCGCGGCGATCGTGTGCGGTGTCGTCATCTTGGCGCGTTTCGTCTGGATGTTTCCCGCGACCTATCTTCCTCGATGGCTTATTCCATCCGTTGCGCGCAACGATCCTGCCCCGCCGTGGCAATGGCCTTTTGCCCTCGCGTTCACGGGTGTGCGTGGAATCGTATCGCTGGCGGCCGCACTCGCGATACCGCTGACCACCGAAAGCGGCATGATATTTCCCGATAGAGATCGAATCCTTTTCCTGACGTTTTCGGTCATTCTGGTGACGCTGGTGGGGCAGGGCTTGATGTTGCCATCTGTGATTCGCGCATTGGGACTCGCGAACGCGGGCCGTCGCGAGCGGCACGCCGACCGAGTGGAGGAGGCTGAGGCGCGGCGCCAAGCCATCGAGGCGGCCGCTCGCCGTCTCGATCAGCTGATCAAGGAACGCTTGCTGCCCGAGGACATTGTTGCACCACTGCGATCGCACTTGAAAGATCGTCGCCAATATGGCGAACGTCGGAATGATGGAAAACCTGATGTCAGGCATCTCGTCGATGTACAGGACGAGATTGAGCTGTTGCTCATCGCCGCCGAGCGGCAGCAAATTAACGATCTCTACCGTCTCGGCAAGATTCGAGATGAAGCGAGGCGTCGGATTGAGAGGGAACTCGACCTGCGGGACGCCCAACTGGCAAATGTGCAATCCGACGAATAATCGCCCGACTTTTGGGATCGCACTACGCCCGTTTACTTATTTTGGTGCCCCGGCTCGTCTTGAGGTCGATTCGGGTGAGGAGGGTGGGGAGGATCAGGCAGCCTGCCGTTTTTGTACGTGAATCCGTCCGTGAGAGTGCTGCTCTGCTCATCGGGGTTCGTCACCACGACGTTCACCCTCCCAGGATCGTGCGCCGGAATAATCACCCCGATTTTTGTAGCGCTCACCGAGGTCACGACCGCGGCCTCGCCGCCGAAGCTGACCGTTGCGCCGGTCACGAAGTTCCTTCCTGTCAGCGTCGCAGGACCGCCGGTAGTCGGTCCGTCGTGCGGTGAAACGCCGGTCAACGCCATGGTGTCGGTGAGCCCGTAGACGGCCACCTGTTTCGACCAGGTCGCAACGTAGACTCGTCCATTGGCGACCAGCGGCGGAACGAATTTCGCAAAATTGCCGAACGAGTCGCTCGCCGCATTCATGTTCGAATTCCACAGTTCCGTCGCGACGTTGTCAGCGTCGAACGCGTACAGCTCGCCAGGCACGGGTGGATTGTTCTCGGCATCGCCGCTCGCGGCGACCGTCGCCCACAGCACGCCCGTTCCGGGGGTGCCGCCATTGGCGGAGAGCGCCAGGATGCCGCCGGGCCAGATCTGGTTGGTGAGGCTTCCTTCGGCACCAGGGGCGGTCGCGAACGTGCTTCCGTTGAAAGAAAAAGCCTTGACCCGATCGTTCTCGCCCCAGTTGTACAGCAACGGACCGCCGTTTGCGGTGGGACGATGCCAATAGACGGGTCCGCCCCGCATTTCTCCCGCGGAAATCTGTATCTTCTGCAACGCTCCGCTGTCATTGGCGGTGTTCTTGCCAAGACCGGGCGGGGAGGCCGTATTGAGCACGTACAGGACGCCCGTCTTGCCGCCGCCGACGATCAGATTGGTCCCGGGGACAAGCATGGGGCCCGAGCTCGTGAGATCAAGATCCCCGTTGTCGAGCGTTAACCAATTACTCGGGGTGAACCAGTCCACAAGAGCCAGGCCATGGGCCGGATCGAGTTTGAGCACGCTCTCGCTGAAGTTATTGACACCGTCGTAGCCAATACCGTTGTAGCCATTTCCGGTGATGAGGTAGACGTAGCCATGGCCGTCGATGGCCGGCGGACGGCCGGACTGCCATGTCCCGCCCCCGCCATTACCGATGGTCACGGTCGCGAAAATGCCGGTCTGCTCGAGCGTGTTCTTGTCATAGGCCATGACCCAGCCGCCGTACAGGGCCGCTGTCGACTCCAGTTCGAGGGCTCCGAAACCGAACACGACGTCATTACCCGAGAGTACCGGTGATATCCGCTGCCACTGGTTGCGGGCCTCGAAAGTCATGCGTGCGGTAGGTGCCCGATATCACTACGCCGGAACCGCTCCGCGGTATACCGGTCCTGATATCGACGGCGTGCAGTCGGTATACCATCGTGTTGTTTTCCAGCGTGCAGGCCACGGCAAACAGCGTATGGGTGGACAGGTCGATCACCGGCGTGCTCAGAATGCCGAGATTGTTGATGATGTTCTTGTTCCCAGAGTACGCGAAACGGGCGGCCGGAACCGGGGTCGCGTTTTCGAACGCAGCCAGATTCAGCGTCCACAGTGCGGCACCGCCGGCGTCAGCGTCGAAAGCGTAGAGCGTGTCGCTCATGGTTGCGACGTACACGACGTTGTGCGAAATCCTGTTGATTTGGACTTTCGGCACGTACAGCGGCTGCGCCATGATGTTGTCGTCCACCGGCAGCTTGAACACCAGGCCGAATGTGCTGGGCGCGACGTTGGACGTATTGAGCGTTTTTTCACTAAGCGTGGCGCCGGTAACGCCGGCGTCGTATCCGCGCTGCAGCACTGGTGGCTGAGCGTGTGCACTGGGAATATGGAGCAGCACGAGCGCGAGAATACCGGGGAGCAACGTGTGGCCGGTCAGAGAACCGCCGATGGATGTTGGCGAGAGTTGGTTGCTCATGTCACTGTCTCCCTTACACCGTTGTGATTGAAGCGCATGCTCCGCGCGTGGCGTATTTATCTGCGACTGTAAATTGTTCGAGCGGTCTACTGCGTTTCCATGTACAGGCCGTTCGTTCTCGCGGGAGGACTGTAACCCTGCTTCCAAGCCTGCACAACTAGGGCTGCAGCACCCGCGTAAAAGGGGTTTGAAGCCATGATCATGCAGTGCGGCAAGATTCACAAAGCACCCGTGGTCTCGGGCACGCATAATGTTGCGGCTGTTCTACTATCGTCAGTCAACTATGGAAACCGAAGACTATGCGTAAAAGCTGCTCGCACCTCAGCACGATTAGGAAGGTGACCCCGAGCGCGCGCGGCTGCGAGGAATGCTTGAAAACCGGAAGCGCGTGGGTTCACCTCAGAATCTGCCGGATCTGCGGACACGTCGGTTGTTGCGATCAGTCGCCGGGCCGTCACGCAACCGCTCATTATGGTGCGACGAGGCACCTAATCATTGAGGGCTATGATCCTCCCGAGGGCTGGGGCTGGTGTTACGCGGATGAGGTGTTCCTCGACCTGGGGAAGAACATAACACCACAAGACGGACCCATTCCTCGTTACTACTGATCTCCCGAATTGGCGGTCAGGTGCACGGCTTCTAAATTCAACGTCTTTCTGGCGGCATGCACATCAGAGACCGACACCGCCGCCGCCTGATTGCCCCAACTGTTGCGAATGAAGGTCGAGACGTCGGCGACTTCTTGATCGGTGAGCTTCCAGGCGAAGCTCGGCATGGTCAGAGGCGAGGGGCGGCGAGGGCTGGTACCGACTGCGCCCGCCGGCGAGGATCAAATGCTCGAGCCCGATTGGGTCGGCCTGCTGCAGCATGGCGTTGTGGCCCGAGCGGCGGAAAGTATCGCGGTTGGCCGACGCCGTTCTCCAGGTGGCAGGAGGCGCAGGCGTCCGAATAGATGGCAGCCCCGCGGCGCATCGCGCCCGGGATCCGGCGGGGCGCTGGCGACGCTCGGGCTCGCGCGCTTGGCTCTTCAGATAGACGGCCATCGCGTGGCGGTCGGCATCGCTCATCAGCGAGGTGGAGTAGGTGATGACATCGGCCATGGCGCCGCCCGCGCCGGCGTGCGCGTTGCGGCCGGTGCGCAAGATATTCGGCGATGTCGTCGATGCTCCAGCGCGCCAAGACCGGTGCGATCGTTGCCGGTCAGATCCGGCGCCACCCAGTTGTCGAGAGTGCCGCCGTGCAAGTCTGCGCTCGGATTTGTCTGCGCCGAGCGCGTTCTTGGGCGTGTGACAGCCGCCGCAGTGGCCGAGGCCATTGACGAGATAGGCGCCGCGATTCCATTCCGCTGACTGGCTGGCGTCGGGCTGGAATTCGTGCGAGTTCAAGATAGAGAAGATTCCAGCCCTTGACCATGAAGCGAAAGTTGAGCGGGAAGGGCAGGTCGTTCTTGGGCGGCGTGTAGCTGACCGCCGGCGTGGTCTTCAGGAAAGCGAGGATCGCATCGGTCATCTTCGCGGCTGACGAGCCTGAACCAGGGATAGGGAAAGGCCGGGTAGAGATTCTCTCCCTTCATCGTCGATGCCGTCGTGCATGGCGCGATAGAACTGATCGCTCGGTCCAATTGCCGATGCCGGTCTCTTTGTCGGAAGTGATGTTGGGCGAGTAGATGACGCCGAACGGTGTCTTCAGTCCGAGCCCGCCGGCCAACGGCTCGCCGCCGTCGCGCAGATGGCAGGACATGCAATCGCCGGCCGCCACCAGGTACTGGCCGCGACGCAGCTGCGCGGCGTTGGGCGTCGAGTCGGCGATCGGCTGCGTGAGCAGTTGCGTCGGAGTGACGCCGGAGACCGGATGGGCGGGCAGGCTCGGCGAGCACTTGGCTCGTCGCCAGCCGCGGCGACCGCCAGAGATGCGAGCGATGGCCAGACGCCAGTGCGGACGTGCGCAGACGGATCGATGCGGCTCATGGCTTACGCCTGCACCAGGGGGCCGGGATTCTTCAAATAGCGCGCTCTGATCTCGTGGGCGGCGTGATAGGCGAGCGCCGCCACGGTGCCGGTCGGGTTGTAGCCGGCGTTCTGCGGGAAGGCGCCGGCGCCCATCGAGAAGACATTCGGCACGTCCCAGGACTGCAGATACTTGTTGACGACGCTGTTCTTCGGGTTGTCGCCCATGATCGCGCCGCCGGTGTTGTGCGTGGTCTGGTAGGGCACGACGCTGAAGGAGCCGGTGCGGCGATTCAGCTTGATCTCGCGCGGGTTCATCGCCTGGGCCACCTCGGCCGCGCGGTCGGTCAGGTAGTCCGACATCTTGTGTTCGTTGTCGGTGAAATCGAACGTCATGCGCAGCATCGGACGGCCGTGAATGTCGCGATAGGTCGGGATCCAGATCCAGGTAGTTGCCGCGATGGCTCATGCAGGAGCCGTGAACGCTGATGCGAGAATGAGCGCAGGTAGTTCTTGGCGGCCGCATGCTTCCACTCCAGGCCCCAGGCCGGCGTGCCCGTGCGGCGTGTAGATCATTTCGATCGGACGGCCGCCGGTGACCATGCCGGCGATGTAGGCGCCGCCGATGAAGCCCAGGCCGCAGTGATCGAAGTTGTCGCCGTTGAAGTCATCGATGACGGTCGCCAGCGCGCCGGCGCCGATGAAGGGGTTCAAGATCTTGTCGTCGAAGAAGACATTCACCGACGACATGGTCTGGTAGGCGTAGTTCTTGCCGACCACGCCTTCGCCGGTCTTCGGGTCGTAGGGCTTGCCGATGCCGGACAGCAGCAGCAGACGCACGTTCTGCAGGATGTAGGCGGACAGAATCACCATCTCCGCCGGCTGGAAGAACTCCTCGCCCGCGCTGTTCACATAGGTGACGCCGGTCGCGCGCTTGCGGTCGGGCGTCAGCTCGACCCGCAGCACTTCGCATTCGGTCTTCAGCGTGAAGTTCGGCTTCGTCATCAGGTAGGGCAGGATGGTGGTCTGCGGACTGGCCTTGGAATAGTTGCCGCAGCCGAACTTCTCGCAGAAGCCGCAGTAGGTGCAGGCGCCCGAGCTGCGCGCCCAGCGGATTGGTGTAGGGCTGCGAGAGATTGCCGGTCGGATGCGGGAAGGGATGTCGCCCCAGTTCCGCCGCCGCCTTGCCGAACAGCGTCGGCGCATAGGTTTGCATCATCGGCGGCGTCGGGTATTCGCTCGGCGCGCGGACCCTCGAAGGGATTGCCGCCGGGCTGGATCTTGCCCTTGCAGATTGCCCGCCTTGCCGCTGGTGCCGCACAGCTTGTCGAACTGATCGTAGTAGCGGCTCGAGTTCGTCGTAGGTGACGCCCCAGTCCTGGACGGTCAGGTCGTAGTCCGTGACCGCCTTCTTGCCGTAGCGCTGCTGGTTGTGGCTCTTGGTCAGAAAGTCGCTGACGGCAGGAAGCGCCAGATCTGGCCGTTCCAGTGCACGCCGCCGCTGCCGACGCCGGTGCCGAGCAGGAACGAGCCCAGGTGGCGCATCGGCAGCGCCTCCTGATTCACGTTGTTGCGGATCGTCAGGGTGTCGTCCGCGACGTTCTGGAACAGATGATGGCGCCACATGTAGCGCAGCTCGTCCTGCGCGAAGCCGGTCGCGAAATCCGTCGGCGGTGTCGCGCCAGGGGCCGCGCTCCAGCGCCAGCACGTTGAGGCCTGCGTCGCAGAGTTCCTGGCCCATGATGGCGCCGGTCCAGCCGAAGCCCACCAGCACCGCATCGACGGGTTTGAGAGTGGTCGGCCATGGCTTAAGTCTCCGTCCAGCCGGGACGGCCTTTGAAGCCGACCGGCGGGTAGGGCACGCGCTCGCCGTGGCGGGTCACCCATTCCTTGTAGTCGTAGTGGGCGCCCGGGAAAGCCGATCATCTTCCAGGCGCCCATGTCCTTGTTGCCGCCGTAGATCGGATCGGAGAAATAGCCTTCCTTGGTGTTCTGCAGCAGCATGGCGAAGAAGGCCTTGCTGTCGACGCCGTCATCGAGTTTGATCTCGCCGCTCTCGAGGCCTTTCAGCACCTTGTCCTGATCGTCCGCCGCGAGCTTGCTGAAGTCCGGCGCCGTTGAAATTCGCGCCGACGTACTTGTCGATCGCCGCAATGGCCGCGCGATACAGCTGCGCGGGGCTGAAGCGGCTTTGATAGCCCTGTTCCGGCGTGCCCTTGGGCCAGGGACCGCCGAGGATAATAGTGATCGCCGCTGCCCGAACTGGCCGGCGAGTTGCCGATCCAGAAAGAAAGGCACGTTCGCTTCGACGGCGCCGGGCCCGACCGGATCATTCGGGAATCAGTCGTGCCGACGGCGGCCTCGATGAAGGCGACTTCCGCCGGCGTGAAATAGACGTATCCCGATCCTGAAACGCCCGGCGGCGCGTCCGCCGTCCCTTCTTGCCATGGAACAGCCCCTCGATGAGTCTGCGACGGACCGCCCAGTTCGCCGTCGTGGATAGCCGCCGCTGCCACACCACCAATTCCGACCACCGCGCTTCCGATCAACAATCGGCGACGGACCAAGTTCACCTTGACCGCAGACGCTACGGGTATGGCTTGCTGCGAATTGGCATCTGATTTGTCCCGCAACGTCATGAAAATCTCCTTGGGCTGGAATTCCAGCACGGTTTATCCGCGCAGAAGACGCGGCGGTTCACCAGAGATATCGTCTATACGGAGATCTCGAAGCAATCAGCGTCGATTGCACATCGATGCCAGATATGTCCTACACGCTGTATGCTGATGCGTTGGTGCAATCGTCGGTGTCGCCGTACCGCACGAACAGACGGCGAGCCTGAGATGCTGTATGGTGAGCCAGCACCTACCCTTCCGACTCCGTTTGGGAAGTTCCTATCCAGACGGCCTCAGGCTCCTGCCTGCCAGTTTTCCACCATTCCTATTGGAGTTGCATTTGGTTCCATCAACCCGTCTGGCATTTGTTGGAAACTCTCTGCCGCGTCAATGTGGAATTGCCACGTTTACTACCGATCTTCAACAGGCGGTTGCCAAAACGCCCGGGCACCTCGAGACGGCGATCGTCGCAATGACCGACCACGGCTACACCTATGACTATCCAGGTGTTGTTCGGCTGCAGATCAACGATGAGCAGATCACAGAATACGAGCGCGCGGCCGACTTTCTCAACGCGGGTCGCTTCCAGGTCGTAAGCCTGCAGCATGAGTTTGGCATATTTGGGGGAGAAGCCGGCAATCACGTCATGGCGCTGCTGTCCCGTTTGACGATGCCTATCGTCACGACGCTTCACACCGTTCTCGCTGAGCCCAAACCAGCGCAGCGCAGTGTGCTAAAAAAAGTAATTGATGCCTCCTCCAAGATCATCGTCATGGCGAAGAAAGCGCAGTCTCTGCTGCGTACGGTGTATGACATACCGGCGGCGAAGATCGAGCTAATCCCGCATGGGATTCCCGATACCGCCTTTCACGAACCCGATGCTGCCAAGGCCGCACTGGGCTTCGCCGGCAAACCCGTTATTTTGACTTTCGGTCTGCTTTCGCCCAACAAGGGCATCGAAGTGATGATCGATGCAATGCCGTCGATCCTGAAAAAGCGGCCCGATTCGATTTACGTCGTCCTCGGCGCGACCCACCCAAACCTTGTTCGGCAAGAAGGTGAGAGCTATCGCGAGCGGTTAGTGGCTCGAGCTCAGAGCCTTGGAGTTCACGATCACGTCGTTTTCCTGAATCGCTTCGTCGATCAAGCGACATTGCTCAATTTCATCTCGATGTGCGATGTTTACGTCTCGCCATACCTAAACGAAGCGCAAATGACATCCGGTACCTTGGCGTATAGCTTCGGGCTTGGGAAAGCGGTGGTGTCGACTCCCTATTGGCATGCACAGGAACTGTTGGCGGAGGGGCGCGGCGTTCTTGTGCCGTTTGGCAGCGCCAAGGCACTCGGCGAGGAAATCGGGGGATTGCTGACGGATGACACCCGACGTCTCGCGATGCGCGTGCACGCCTACTCGAGTAGCCGCTCGATGACCTGGGAACGGACCGCAGAACGTTACTTGGAAGTCTTTGAAAGTGCCCGTCGCGGGCACCCACCCAAAGCGGTTGCGCGGCGTATTGAGGCCATTCACCCAGCCGAAACCTTGTCCGCGCCGCAGATCCAGCTGAGTCATCTTTTGTCCCTGTGCGACGACACAGGCCTGCTGCAGCATGCGATTTGTTCGGTACCCGATCGCTTGCACGGCTATTGCGTCGATGACAATGCGCGTGCGCTGCTGGTCGCCTGTGCTCTCAACGCTCCCGGAGAACAGCGTCTATCCGAAACGCTGACTTCGCGGCTTGCCGCCTTCCTTCAGCATGCCTGGAACCCTGCTCACAAGAGGTTTCGCAACTTCATGAGCTTCGATCGTCATTGGCTCGAAGATTTTGGCTCCGAAGATAGTCACGGGAGGACACTCTGGGCCTTGGGGGAGTGCGTTCGCAGCGATGCCAACGAATCGCGCCGGCGGTGGGCCGCATCGCTATTTATCGAGGCGCTTTCGGCCACCGAGAAATTTTCCTCGCCTCGCGCCTGGGCTTTTACGCTGCTCGGATTGGATGCTTACTGCGCCACGCTGCCCAAAAATACCTTTGCGCGGGAGCTGCGGCATTTGTTAGCCGATAGATTGATGGCCCTGATAACTTTGGTCGAGACCAAAGAATGGGTATGGTTCGAGGAAGGTCTGGCATACGACAACGCGCGTCTACCTCAAGCTTTGATTGTTACCGGTACGACCATCAGCGCGCCGGGTTACGTTGCTGCGGGCTTGAGATCGCTGCGCTGGCTCATGACGTTGCAAACGTCCAGAGACGGCGTCTTTCGCCCGATCGGCTCTGAAAGTTTCGGTGACAAGCGCGCGCCGCCAAAACCCTTCGATCAGCAGCCTCTCGAAGCGACGGCTGCGATCTCGGCCTGCCTTGCCGCCTGGCGTGCGGACGGCGACGTTAAGTGGAAGGAGGATGCGGCGCGGGCGTTCTCCTGGTTTCTGGGGACTAACGATCTGTCAACGCCGCTGGTCGATGTGGAGACAGGAAGCTGCCGCGACGGACTGCACCCTGAACGCGCGAACGACAATCGGGGCGGCGAGTCCGTCGTTTCCTATCTCTTAAGCCTTGCGGAGATTCGCCAGCTCGCCCGTCTATCCGGCAATCGTACGAAACCCGCGCCACTTCTCGCTTTACGCGCCTGAAAACCCGTAGACTTTGCGCACTCAACGTAAGGATATTTTGTCACTTCCCCTTTACTGAATCGGCAAAGCCTGAGTCTGCGCCCTGATCCGGCTAGAGTGGTCGTCCGGCCATTCAGGCCGGCGACTGAACCTAGGGACCTTAATCCCACCGATAAGACGCGCGCGAATCACATCGTCGATCGCGTCCTGGCGCTCGACAGCGATTCGGCCGCCCGTGAGCTCGCGGAGGTTCTGGAGTACTTCCAAAGCCGTCACCGCAATCTGCTCGAGATATTCAAGGCGCGCGCTGATGAGATGGAAGAAGCCGTCGCCGCGCATGCGACATTCACCAAGGAGCAACGCTGGTTGGTCGGAGCCTACTTCATGCACGAGTATTCGTTCGAGGCAGCGGCGCTGTTCAATCCGAGCATTGTGGCGCATTTTGATCAATCGGGCGTGCGGGAGGGAGGGCGACGCTTCATTCTTAGCCTGCGGGCGGTCGGGGAGGGGCACGTTTCATCTCTGACGTTCCGATCGGGATCGATTGCCGCCGACGGTACCGTGACGGTCGATCCGACGGCGCGGTTCGCATACATCCCGAAAGTAAAGAGTCGGATCCCGGGTTCGGATGGCGATACGGTCGAACTGGTTTTCACATCTGACGAGGATGTCAGCGAGCGCGTGATTTTCCCCGTGACCGAAGCCCAATCGAACGGCGTCGAGGATGCTCGATTCGTGGAATTCGAGGACGGAACGCGAAAAATTTTCTACGCGACTTATACAGCCTATAACGGCAGGGCGATCAGGTCCGAGCTAATAGCGACGCACGATTTCCTGTCTTTTCGGATGTCGCCGCTGCGCGGAACCGCCGCCAAGAACAAGGGCATGGCGCTGTTTCCCAGGCGCATCGGCGGCCGGTACGCCATGATTGCGCGGCAGGATAACGAAAACCTCTACCTCATATATTCGGATGATTTGTATTCCTGGAACGGCGGCGACGCCATCTTGAAGCCACAATTCCCATGGGAGTTCGTCCAGATTGGAAATTGTGGATCGCCGATCGAACTGGATGAGGGATGGTTGATGCTGACTCACGGAGTGGGTCCGGTACGAAGATACTCGATCGGGGCGGTTCTTCTCGATAAGGAAGACCCATCCAAAGTCATCGGGCGCACGCGAGAACCCATTGTTCGACCTGAACCCTCCGAGCGGCAGGGCTACGTGCCAAACGTCGTCTACACGTGCGGCGCAATGCGGCACAACGACCAGATCATCTTGCCCTACGCGGTTTCTGATACATTTTCGAAGTTCGCAACCATCAAAATAGCTGCGTTGTTGGATCTGATGGTGAGCTGATCGCAGCACCACCCGTTGGCCCTCCGCGATCTTCACAATTGGGACAAGGCTAGTGAGCAGTGGGCAGCGAAATCTCCAACAGCTCGACAGTCCCGTTCGGGCAGCACAAACAGACTCCCACCTCCGCAGGCAAGAGAAGTACCGCGGCGGCACTGAAGTGAAAGTCCGCGCGATGATGCGTCACGTGGCCTTTCCCGGCGATGCACACCAAAACACTCGGCGCCCCGGCCGAGCCGACGGTAAATGGCGATTTTGCGCGAAGCCGCCATAATCTGAAATGGTCGCAATCGAACAGCCGCTCGCGCAGTGCAGGCTCAAGGTGCTCTGCGAGCGGCACGACCGGTGTGATAGCCCCTTGCGTAAAATCGATACACGCCATCGCCTGCTCGACTTGCAGAGGCCGATGCCGGAGAGTCTTCGGATCGATGCGGTTCCAGTCGAACAGTCGAAAGGTCACATCGCTGTTTTCCTGAACCTCAAAAATTACCACGTCGCGCAACGAATGAACGGTCCCTGCGGGGATGAAGACCCCGTCGCCAGCGAATGGGACGAAGGACGCGAGATGGTCCGTCACCGTGCCCTTTGCCAGCGCTTCGCGCAGTAGGTCAGGCGTGGTATTGGGCGCCAGCCCCGCGTAAATGCGACCTTCCTGTCCAGCCGCAAGAACGACCCACGCCTCAGTTTTGCCGCTCTCGCCGGCGGGCAGATACTTAGTTAGCCTGTCTGATGGGTGGACCTGCACCGACAGGGCTGAGCGTGCATCGAGGAATTTGAGCAGTAGAGGAAACCGATTGAAGGCTACGTGCCGATTTCCCAGCAGCCGATTGGGCCACAGATTCATCAGCTGGCCCAGAGTTTTGCCTTTAAGCGGCCCGTCCGCGACTACACTGGAATGATCGTCGCGGTCGCTCAGGATCCAAGCTTCGCCGACGGGGTCCTCGCCGGGCAGCGCGATCGACAACACGTCGGCCAACCGTCGGCCGCCCCAGGGGCGATACTGGAAAAGGGGATCGAATCGCAACGGATAAAGGCGGACTCGTTCCAACTAAGCAGCAACTAGCGCACGACGCGCCTTTGACGTTGCGGCTCCGCGGGCAGGCCGTTCATCCATCAGGGTGCTAACCGATGCCCGGATCTCGGCTGCAATTCCGCTCATCGCCCCCGGTTCTTTTGGGCGCAGCGATGCGATTGCGATGATATTCTCGAGCGCGGCGCGCGAAAGAGCCGAGCGCGAGCCAAGTCCACTCGCATTGAACTGCAGAGCTGACATGAACCCGGTGGACCAGGCTGCTCCGGCAAAGTAGCGCGTGGAAAGAAGCGCGCAGTCACTCGCCAGCACAAATGTAAGCGCGCGCGGGGTGGCGGTGAGGCGACGCTCCAACTCCTGCAATAGTCCAATCACCAGCGCCAGAAATCGATCGTAGTGTTCCGGGGCTGCTATCTTTGCCGCTACTTTCCAACCGCGTATTCCCCAGATGGCGGGCAGCCAAGCGCCGGGCGAAAGCTGGATCGGCCATACGAGTAGTGCGACCAGGTAACCCTCGAGCATGGCCGCATCCATGTGTCCAGCGGGCCAGCCGTCCTGGGCGAGCCAAGCATCCAATGCCGTAAAGTCGTGCGGTGTGAATGCGATCGATCCCAACGATTCAAGGTCGGGAGGCAACAACTCCGGCGCAGATTGGCCGTATCGGGCGGAGTATCGAGCCTTTGGCTTCATAAAAGTGCCTTAATTTTAAGAGTATGACCCTAAATCGACCAACTAACGACCGGAAACGGACAATCCCGATTATTTCGGCCCCATACCGCGGTTACTCTCGGCCCAGGGTGACGAGAAGCTCGTCCAGTTGCTCGAACGTCTCTCCCATCGCATCTGCCGCCCCCGTGCCGGCAGCGTCGAGAGCTTCCTTCGAGGGATAAAGCTCGTGCATGACCAGCAACGTCTTACCGCCTTTTTCCGCGAAGGTCACTGTGGTGACGGAACCCTGGTCACTTTCCTCATTGGTCCAGACGAGGCGCGAGTGCGGGGTTACTTCCTTGTAGGTGCCGAAGAACGCCGCCTGTGAGTCCCCGTATGCGAACTCCAAACGGTACCTGCCCCCGACACGAACATCCATTTCGCAGGAAAGCAGGGACATTCCCATCGACTTCGGCACCCACCACTGCCTGAACAGCTCGGGCTTGATCCAAGCCTCGAACACGATGCGCGCCGGGGCGTTGAAGGTTCGCGTAACGACCAGCTCACGCTCGGACTTGCGTTCCACGGTCGTGCGGTTCTTCAAGGGAGCAGCCTCACTCTCTCTTCTTGCGTCCATCGCCCTTCTCCTTCTGTTGCAGTTCCTCAACAATCTTGTCCAGCTCGTCGAAGCGTGCGTCCCAGAGCCGGCGGTACCTCTCGATCCACGCCACTTCTTCCTCCAATCGACGCAGGCCGAGCTTGCAGGTTCGTACGCGCCCGACCTTCTCCGTGGCGACGAGCCCCGCCTGCTCCAAGACGCCGACATGCTTCTTCATGCCCGTGAGGGTCATGTGGAACTTTTCGGCAAGGCTCGTGATGGAAGCGTCTGCACGCCCCAGTTGCTCCAGAACACCGCGCCGGGTGGCGTCCGAGAGCGCGGCGAACGAGGCATCGAAGCTGGCCTGAGAATACTGAACCATATGGTTCAGTGTTTAACACACGGCCGGGCGGCATGCAAGGGGTGAGCGTCAATCTGCGGGCCGTGCAGGTTGCCAACACCAAGCCCCTAGACGAACATAGTCCAAGAATGAGAATCCCGTAGTCGAGCCAGATGGGAGCTGACGTGAGTTCCGATAGTGCGATGAATGAACGCCGATTGCTGGGATTAGGATGCGGGCAGCCGGGAGGCAGCGCTGAAATTCTTCTTAAAGCTGCCTTGCAGTCGGCCGAATCGGAAGGGGCCCGAGTGGAGCTCATTCGGTTGGACGAGCTTCGCATTGCAGGCGGCGCTACAAGTTCAGAATCCGACGATGCTATGTGGCTCTGGGAACGTCTCGTCGCGTGCGACGGGTTGATCATCAGCACCCCGGTGATCAGCCGTACGGTGCCCGCCCGGTTCAAACTTATCTGCGACCGACTGCTGGGCCCGAACGCAGACGCCGCAATAATTGAAAATCTACTTGCCCTGCAGCGTGAGGGCCGCCAACCCGCGGTTTCCTTCCGCGTTGACGCGCGCGTGCTCAAGCCGCGAGTGGCCGGCTTCATTGCAGTGGGCGGCGCGCTCACCCCCCAATGGAAGACCCTTGCCCTGCCGATTCTTCACACTGCGACGTTTTCGATGCAAATTGCAGTGGTTGATCAAGTGCTGTTCGAAGGGGCCGGTACCCCTCGATCCATCGTGCTTGATGATGCGGCAATCGCCAGGGCTGCACTACTTGGGCGGAATGTCGCTCAGCAGATCGGCACCCGGTTCGAGGATGCGCGGTACCTGGGCGAGCCCGGACTCTGCCCGTTATGCCACCTCAACGTTGTAGTATTGCGCGGCACCAACGTTGAGTGTGCGACTTGCGGCGCGCGGGGTCAGATCGACGCGGATCTGCAGGTACGCTGGACAGATCTGACTACCTCGGTGATATCAATGAGTGAGAAGCGCACCCATGCAGCAGAGATTCAGGCTACGGCGGTTCGACAGCATGCGTTGCGCGCCGAGATTGAGACGCGGGCCAGGGCGTTTGACAGCTACGACCCCTGCACCCGTCCTCGCGGGCCTTAGGCATGGTTAAGGGTCGAATCCTGATCATCGGCGGTGGCATCGGAGGCCTGACCTCGGCGATTGCGCTCGGACTGAAGGGGTTCGAGGTCGAGATCATCGAGAAGGACCGGTCCTGGTCAGTCTATGGTGTCGGCATCATCCAGCAATCGAACGTGGTACGCGCCATGGCCGAGCTGGGGGTACTGGACGATTACCTGACGGCAGGTTTCGGTTTCGATCAACTGGAAATCTATATTCCCAGTGGCGTCAAGGTGGCGACAATCCCCGCACCCAAGTTGACGGCGGATTATCCTGCGAATGTCGGTATCGGACGCCGTGCCTTGCAGAAGGTTCTGAGCGAACGGGCCATCGCAGCCGGTGCACATGTACGGCTGGGCGTGACAACAAATGCCATCGAGGATGATGGTCAATTGGCGAAGGTGAGATTTTCCGATGGCACCACAGGCGAGTACGCTGTGGTTATTGGCGCGGACGGGCTCTATTCGGACACTCGTCGCACCATCTTTCCCGAAGCACCCGCGCCCCAGTTCACTGGACAATCAGTGTGGCGCTACAATTTCGAGAGGCCTGAAAGTCTGGTCAGCATGCATGTGTTCGATGGTCCCATGGGCATCGGTCTTGTGCCACTTTCAAAAGCCCAGATGTACATGTACGCGACGACTCCGGAGCCTGGCAATCCGCGCTATCCCAAGGCCGGATTAGCCGCGGCCATGCGCACGAAGTTATCTGCGGCACCCCAAATCCTTGCCCCTTTCGTCAGTCAGATCACGGATGATGACGCCGTCGTCTACAGACCCTTGGAGTGGGTTTTCCTGACGGGCGATTGGCACAAGGGACGTGTGGTATTGATCGGTGACGCCGTTCATGCGACGACCCCCCATCTAGGCCAGGGCGCCGGAATGGCTATCGAAGACAGCCTTGTGCTGGCGGAGGAACTGGTTAGGGGTGATACGCCGGAAGCGGCCTTTCGAGCTTTCCGCAATCGTCGATTCGATCGCTGCAAGTACATTGTCGAGAAGTCCAAAGCGGTGGGCGACGGGCAAATCGGCAAGGGGCCGCTGATCGATAACGCCGCGGCCTCGCGCGAGATGTTTAAGGTGATATCCGCGCCGCTCTGAGGCGTCCACAAGGTTTCGGAGCGAGCAACGTATGGGCGTCACGGATATCAGATACATCGGTTATGGCCTTCCCGACGTGGAGGCAGAGCGCATTTTCTACCGGGACATCTGGGGGCTGCGTGAAGCGGCCGCGCAAGATGGTTGCTACTACCTGGCCGCCGCCGGCGACGATGAACCCTACGTCGTGCGGCTGCGCCACGCCGAAGACAGTCGAATCGATGTCATCGCCTTCGCTGCAGGCACCCACGCCGAGGTCAATGATCTCTTTGCCAAGGTTAATGCCGACAACTGCCAAATAATCTTCGAGCCGAAGGCTCTCTGCGGATTCGCGGGGGGATACGGATTTCGCTTCTTCAATAAGGACGGTCTCCCGTTCGAAATTTCATGCGAATACCAACCTGGGCCGAAGCGTCATTTGGGACCTAGTGAGACGATCCCGGAGAAAATCAGCCACATCGTGCTTCATTCACCCCATCACAAGTCGATGGTGCAATTCTTCGTCGATGTGTTGGGTTTTCGGGTCAGTGATTGGCTCGGCGATTTTATGTGTTTCCTGCGCTGTAATGAGTGGCACCACCGGATCGCCATCCTTCCAGGACCGCCGAGTCTGAATCATGTTGCCTATGACATGACCAGCATCGATGAAATGATGCGCGGCATCGCCAAGCTCAAGCGCAATAACATCAATATCCGGTGGGGGCTCGGACGACACACCGCCGGGAACAACACCTTCAGTTATTTCGTCACACCTGCGGGCTTCGCCGTTGAATATACGTCCGAACTCGAGCGTGTAGACGAAGCGTCGTGGAAGCCGCAGGTCTACACGCCAAGCCAGTCCGTCATGGATCAGTGGGGCGCTGGCGTCGGTGGCCCCCACACCATGCCCCGCGCGGAACCCGATAAGGGCCTATTCCGGCCCACTGAGGTCTGATCCGTGGGCTTGTTCCAGTACTTTCCCAACAACTACGTATGGAATCTATCGGTCAACATCGCCATCGAGAGCGGCGCGAAGATCGGTGAGATTGAAGACATGTGCCGCCCGTTGCTCGACGCCGCGGCACGAGGAGAGGATGCCGGCACGGCCCAATTTCTCGACCAATGGGTCAAGATGGGCGACAAGCTCGCGGTCCTGGCACGCGAGGACGAAGACAAAGGACACCGGCTGTCGGCGGGTGCCAAGCTGCAGCGGGCAGCGCTGTACTATCTGATCGCCGAACGTATGCAGGGTCACGGGCATCCGGGCCGCACCCAGACCTATGCCAAGGCCCAAAGTGCCTTTCGCCATGGCGTGATGATCGGAAGGGAAAACGTCGAACGCTTCGAGATCCCGTACGAGGGTACTTTTATTCCCGGCTTGTTCACCCGGGCGACGGGCGTCCAAGGTCCCGCGCCAACGGTGCTCTATGTCAATGGTCTCGACAGTTGCAAGGAACTATTGATCTGGTCGTGGCTGCCGCAGGCACTGGCCCGACGCGGAATATCGACCCTCAGCATCGATCAACCGGGGACGGGTGAGGCGCTGCGGTGTAATGGCTTAACCGTAACGCACGAGAGCGAGCGTTGGGCCACGCCGTGTTACGAATGGCTGGCGGCGCGCGATGACGTGGATGCGGCGCGCGTGGGCATGGCCGGCATTTCGCTCGGCGGTTATTTCACGCCGCGGGCGGTTGCCTTCGAGGCACGTTTCGCGAGCGGCGCCGTCTGGGGTGCCAACCACGACTGGGCCAAGGTTCAGAAGATGCGTCTCAAGCGCGAGGGCGAGAATCCCATTCCACACTACTGGAATCACGTGATGTGGGTTTTCGGCGCCAAAGACATGGAGGACTTCATGGCTAAAGCCGCCGGCATGACTCTCGAAGGGGTGCTTGATCGCATTAGGGTTCCCTTTCTGATCACCCACGGTCAACATGACCGGCAGATCGGCCTCGCCTTTGCGCAGCAAAGCTACGATCAATTGGTCAACTCGCCGCGCCGCGAACTGAAGGTTTTCACCGAGCGAGAAGGCGGCGTCGAACACGTTGGCGCCGACAACATGTCATTTGGCCGCGACTACATTGCCGACTGGTTCGCCGAGACGCTTGGAGGACACACCGCATGATGAACGCTCCTTTCCGCCGGGTCGTCACCGGCCACAATGCCGAGGGTCAGGCCGTGATTCTTGAAGATGCAGCGCCGCCGCGCGTTCAGCGCATCGGCGGCGAGATCGGCCCGATGTTTTATGAGATCTGGAACACCCGTGCAACACCCGCGCCGATCGATCGGGCATCCGGCGAGCCTTTCGAGGACAAGATCACTCTCGCGCCGCCCAGGAATGGGACGCGGATCCGCGTGCTTGAAATCCCTCCCGAGGACAATCGACTGCGTGCTCTTTCGCCACAGGAGGCGCAAGCTCACTTCGCCGAAATCGGTGCCGCCGCTGCCTCGTCGCACACCGGCGAAGGCTCGCGCCACGCCTTCATGCACCGCACCGAGACCATCGACTATGGAATCATGCTAGAGGGTGAACTAACCCTCATCATGGATATTGGCGAGACCACTATTCGAGCGGGCGACATTGTCATCCAGCGCGGCACGAATCACGGTTGGGCCAACCGTTCCGGTAAGGCATGTCGGATCGCCTTCGTATTGATCGATGGCCAGTTCACCGACGGTTTGTCGTAGCACCCTCATTGCGCGCTGCTCAGCGTCGATATAGTCACAGGTGAAACTCGCAACCGGCGCTTCCCTACAGCGGATCCGGAAGCGCCGCCATTGCGTCGTCGAAGTAGCTTCTTAAGATATGAATGCTCATTCGATCGGGTCCAAGGATAAATCCGTGCCCGGCGGCGATGCCGGCTGACATGGCGGGCACATCCGGCGGCAGCACGACGAGTCCAAGCATTCGAAGTTCAGCTGTGGTTCTTGAGCCGCGGCGCTGCTGTTCGCGATATCTCGGAAGTATGTATGGTCTTTGCTCGCAGTAGCTCTACGACCGCCGGCGGTCCGAATTCACACCACTCGACGCCGATGCCGTCATTGCATACCCGGGCAACATACGCGGAAATGGTGTCACTGTCGCGCTTGGGGCGCAGCGGAGATTCAAGGACGACGTGGATTAAAGAAAGTAATCGAAAACTGAAATCGCTTATGAAAGCACCGCTTCGGCTCAAATTCGTTATCCGACCGATGCTGACCAGTCGGGGACGCACGGAGATCAGCCGGATGGGAATATGAATCGCAAATCGTTCGCCCCAACGATGATCCATGCGATATGCCATGGGCGATTATTTTCAGAAAATGCCGGCCTCGCTGTCAGAGAGAAACGGCAGATAAAGAAGGAGTGATCTTACAAGAGACGCGATCGGTGATGGGGACCGCAGTGCGATGCACCGCGTCAGAGATCCCCATCCTTTTTATGTTGCGGCCACCAGCGCTGCAGCAACGCGGCTGCCCAGTCCTTGCCGCCAAGTCCGAAGGCAAGCGCCAGCGCCAGCATGAGGCCACCGAGAATAATGAGAAAGGTTCTCTGAACCATGTCTCCGCCGATCTCGACCTGGCTCACCGCGATCATCACCACAAAAGTCATGATCACATAGCGAACAATCCTGCCCAACAAATCGGCGTCCGGGATCTTTGCATCGAGACAGTAGGTGTGCACGGCGGTGCCGGCGAAACGCGCGCAATAAGAGCCGAACACGACGATGAGCATCGCGATCAGCAATTTGGGAGTGTACAGAACAACGCGACCCAGAAGGTCGGTAATGTATGTGAGACCCAGTTCATTGAAGGCGATGATCAGAGTCGCCAAAATAACCAACCAAAAGGCGACAATTCCGAACAGTGCGGTGGTATCGCTGCGCATGCCCGCCTGCTTCAAAAAATTGTCCGTACCCGCGCGTTCGGTCAACACCGTGAAATTCGCGGCTTTCAGGGCACGTTCAACGGCGAAGCGGACCGCCTTGGCGAGCAGCCATCCGACGACGACGACGAACAGCGCCAGCAAAAGTCGCGGAAGAAACGCAGCGATCTGGTGCAAAAACTCTCGGGTTGCATCCACCACCATATCAATGCTTTGCATGTGGCTCTCCAGTTATCCGCCGCCCAGGTCCAGAATTCCCTGTAGCGGGATCCCAATCCAGTTCGGCCGATTGCCGAGTTCGTAACGCAATTCGTACAGCGCCTTCTCGATTTCAAAGAGTCCCAACATTCCCTGGCCAACTTGCAACGATTCGTACAGCGCAGCATCGCGCGCGGCCGCATCGTATGCCGACAGGAATGCCGCTTTCACCTCAAGCTCCCACGCGCGTGCCAACGGTGCCAATCGCTCGGCCTCGGCGTTGTTCTGCGCAACGCTTCGCAACGCGCTCTGCTGCACATATCCGAAGGAACGCATCATTCCGGCGACGTCGCGCAACGGCGAATGCTTGGCACGCCGCTGCTCCAGGCCGTGGCCAGGTTCCCCTTCGAAATCGATGATGACGAAGTCATTGCGCGTCACCAGTACCTGTCCAAGATGATAATCACCGTGAATGCGTATCTTTAGGCCGCGCGGCACGGCTTTGGCGCAGGCCTCGATGCGCGCAATGATCCGATCGCGCTGCGCAAGGACCGCGGTGGCGCGCTCGCGATCGGCAGCCGGCACTACTGCCAGATTCGATGCCAATAGATCCAGTGCCTGGTGCGCTTCCTCGAGAGCGCGCTGCCGATAAGCATCGAGATCGGCGGAAGTAACAGGCTGCGGAGAGAACGCCGCATTCGAGGTCGGTCGCGCCAGGGCACGATGCAATTCGGCGGTTCGCACGGCCAGCACCCGGATCAAGGTCAAATAAGCTTCGTGCGCATTCACGGGAAGCGCATCGCCGACCGGCGTGGTCCGGTACTGCTCAAGATCCCGCCTTAGATATTCAAGCGAATAAGTCCAACCGTCTCCTTGATTCGCTACATACGCCTGCAGCATCGCCAACAAGCGAGTGTGACCGTCATTGGCGATGTATTCGAGCACTCCGGCGAGGGGCGCACAGTTTGCGAAGTGCGCGACTTCAGTGAGGTAGAGTCCCATTTCGAGTTCCGGGTTCATGCCGACACGCAGCCGCCGATAGCCCTTGAGCATGAGCTGCTCGCGCATGTTGACGATCGTGTTCGAGCTGGAGCCGCGAGGCCGTTCTACAGGCAGTGCCGCAAACTCTTGTCCGGCAATCTCCATGAACTCGGCAGTCGGCCTGAATTGCAGCTTGCCCTGCGCCATGGGTATTTCGCGGCCCGCGGCCATGGCGGCCACGACTGAACGACAGAACAGTTCGTCTGCAAACGCATCGCCCATCACGCCGACATCCGCCTGCTGGCGAATTTTGGCGACCGCGGCAGTCGACAGATTCCGCACGCGCTCCTCGTCCCGTTCCTCCCAGGCCAGCGCCAGCGGCAAGAAATAGCTCGCGCGTTCCTCCGTCCCATCGAGTTCGACGAACGCCACCAACCAGCACACCTTCCCTTCCTGCCACAGCACATGCTCGGTGATGCGTGCGCGCTCGATTGACCTGCCCTTCGCCGCATACCAACGCTGGGTCTCGATGTAGCGCGGCAGTGTGTCGGTTTCGAATTGCTCGCGGGTTTTCTCCGCGATGCCGATGCGCCACGGCACCACCCGATCGCGGAACAAACTGGTCCAACCGTCGAACAACACCAACACCGGCCGCTCATCGACAGACACGATCTGCTCGTGCCAGGACGGGACAGCGGCATCGGTCGCAAGCTTGAACCAGTAGAAACCGTAGGCCGAGATCGTCAGCAAGTACGGCAATTCGCCGATGGGCGGAAACGCGGTGCGCCCGAGCATTTCCACCGGTACGCGGCCTTTGAACGCTGCGAGATTCAATTCCACCGGTTGCGCCGAGCGCGACAGATTGGCGACGCACAGGATGGTGTCGTCGCCGAACTCGCGCAAGTAAGCCAATATCTTGCGGTTGCCGGGCCTCAAGAAGCGACGCGCGCCGCGGCCGAACGCCTGACTGGTCTTGCGCACGGCGAGCATGCGCTTGGTCCAGCTCAGCAGCGAACTGGGATCGCGCGATTGCGCCTCGACGTTGGTCGATGAGTATCCGTACACCGCATCCATGATGGGCGGCAGGTACAGGCGCTGCGGATCGGCGCGCGAAAAGCCGGCATTGCGGTCCGGACTCCATTGCATCGGCGTGCGCACGCCGTTGCGATCGCCGATGAAGAAGTTGTCGCCCATGCCGATTTCATCGCCGTAATAGAGAATGGGCGAGCCGGGCATGGACAGCAGCAGGCTGTTCATCAGCTTGATGCGGTCCAGATCATTCTCCATCAACGGCGCCAGACGGCGGCGGATGCCCGAGATTGATCCGCGCCTGCAGATCGGAGGCGTAGGTCGTGTACATGTAGTCGCGTTCCTTGCTGGTCACCATCTCCAGGGTCAGCTCATCGTGATTGCGCAGGAAAATCGCCCACTGGCAGCTCTCGGGAATATCCGGCGTCTGCTGCATGATTTCGATGATGGGATAGCGATCCTCCTGGGCGATCGCCATGTAAATGCGCGGCATCAGCGGAAAGTGATAGGCCATGTGGCATTCATCGCCATCGCCGAAGTATTCGCGCACATCCTCCGGCCATTGATTGGCTTCCGCCAGCAAGAAACGGTTCTGGTAGGAAGCATCGATGGCGGCGCGCAGTTCCTTGATCACTGCATGGGTCTCGCGCAGGTTTTCGTTGTTGGTGCCCTCGCGCTCCACCAGATAGGGAATCGCATCGAGGCGAAAGCCGTCGACGCCCATATCGAGCCAGAACCGCATGATCTGCAGCACCGCTTTCATGACCTGCGGATTGTCGAAATTCAGATCCGGCTGATGGCTGAAGAATCGATGCCAGTAGTACGCCTTCGCCACCGGATCCCAGGTCCAGTTCGAAGTCTCGGTGTCGGTGAAAATGATGCGCGTGTCGAGGTACTTTTGATCCGTATCGCTCCAGACGTAGAAATCGCGCTGCGGCGAACCCGCAGGCGCACTGCGCGCCGCTTGAAACCAGGGATGTTGATCCGAGGTGTGATTGATGATGAATTCGGTGACCACCTTGAGTCCGAGGCGGTGCGCC
The DNA here is from genome assembly GCA_963831765.1 of uncultured Gammaproteobacteria bacterium. Classification (GTDB taxonomy): domain Bacteria; phylum Pseudomonadota; class Gammaproteobacteria; order Steroidobacterales; family Steroidobacteraceae; genus Bog-1198. The sequence goes on along the minus strand of CAWHRH010000003.1, from coordinate 129,076 downwards.
TCGCGCAGCATGGCGCGAAAATCATCGAGCGTGCCGAATTGCGGATGCACGTTTTGATAATCGGCAATATCGTAGCCGTCGTCCTTGAGCGGCGAGGGATAAAAAGGCATCAGCCAGATGGTGTTGACGCCCAGATCGCGGATGTATTCGAGCTTCGAAGTCAGTCCCTTGAAATCGCCGATGCCATCGTCATTCGAGTCGAAGAACGACTTGACGTTGACCTGGTAGATGACGGCATCCTTGTACCAGAGCGCGTCATCGGCGTTGATGCCGGTCGGCGGCGCGGTATCCAGAACCGGGACTTCAACGTCGTTCATCTATGGCGCATCATAGGTAGTAGTCGAAATCCCTGCTCGCTGCGCACGCGCCGGCGCAATCTAAAGACATGCGCCGGCGCGCGCTGCGGATCCAGCAAGACATAGTTGTACCGGCCGCGCCAGATGTAGCGCTGATCGCTCAGCAAATCGTGCACCTGGTAAGGCTGATCCGGGTCGAATCTCAGGGCACTCGATTTCGAGGTCGACCCAGCCCGACTGCGGCTGATGCGGATCGAGATTGACCACGGTGAGAATGACGTTGGTGGAACTCGGGTCGATCTTTAAATATGCGATCAACTGATCGTTGTCGATCTTGCAGAAATGCAGGCCGGAATCGGATTGCAGCGCGGCGTTTTCCCGGCGAATTCGGTTCATGCGCGCGATCAACGACCACAGGCTGTCGGGCCTGCTGCAATGTCCAGTGCCGCAGCTGGTACTTCTCCGAGTCGCGGTACTCCTCGCTGCCCGGTTCTCGCGGCGTACTTTCCATCAGCTCGTACGTCGGACCGTAGATGCCGTAATTGGAGGAGAGCGTCGCGGCAAGAATCAGTCTTGACGCGTACATCGGGCCGCAAGCCCGACTGCAGCGTCTCAGGCAGGATGTCGGGCGTATTGGGCCAGACGTTGGGCCGGATAGTACTGGCGCCCGGGTCCTGAGCTCAAGTCGGTGAAATAGTCCGTCAGCTCCTGCTTGGTGTTGCGCCACGTAAAATAAGTGTACGACTGCGAGAACCCCAGTTTGGCGAGGCGGTGCATGACTTTGGGGCGGGTAAACGCTTCGGCGAGATAGATGACATCCGGATGGTCGCGCTTGGTCGCGCTGATCAGCCACTCCCAAAATGCGAATGCCTTGGTGTGCGGGTTGTCGACGCGAAATATTCTCACGCCGCGGGCAATCCAAAAATCCACGATGCTTTTCAGTTCGTCCCACAAGCCGCGCCAGTCGCTGGTTTCGAAATCGAATGGATAGATATCCTGGTACTTCTTGGGAGGATTCTCCGCGTATTGCACGCTGCCGTCAGGGCGATGCTTGAACCATTGCGGATGCGCGGTCACATAGGGGTGATCGGGAGCGCACTGAAACGCAATGTCCATCGCAATTTCCATCCCCAATGCCCGCGCCACGTTCACCAGCCGGTCAAAGTCATCGAAAGTGCCGAGCTGCGGCAGAATGTCCTTGTGTCCGCCCTCGGCCGAGCCGATGGCCCAGGGACTGCCGACATCGTCGGGTGCCGCGCGCAAGCTATTGTTCGTACCCTTGCGATTGATGCGTCCGATGGGATGGATGGGCGGAAAATACAAAACGTCGAAGCCCATCTCCGCCAGATACGGCAGCCGCGTCTCGACATCCTTGAAGGTTCCGTGCGAACCTCGCTCCGCAGCAGCCGATCGTGGAAATAATTCATACCAGCTGCTGAACGCCGCGCGCTTGCGATCAACGATGAGTTCCAGCGCGTGCGTGGCCGCCGAGACTGCGATCCGCATACCGCGCAACGATGGCTGCGCGCGCAGCGATCGAGCGCCACGGCTTCTTTGAGTCGCGATATCGGCCGTCGCGTCCTTCAGAATTCGAGCAGCTGTCCGGACCACTCGGTGAGAATGGCGGCATCGCTGTCGTTCGCCCGCGCGGCCGTCTCATCAATGAGCGCGGCGCCGGCCTGGAGGCCACGAGAATGTCGCCTCTGTCCTCGCGCCTTTCAAGTTCGCGCCGCCAAGATTCGAAGTGATCCACCCACGCCATGACCGTGTACTGGTAGCGCCCCGGCAGCGACGGCGTGAATTCCGCCGTCCAGACATCATTGGCTTGCGGCTGCATGTCGATTTCGTAGTCCGCGTTGGCCGATCCCTGCATCTCCCAGCGCAGCACCACGCGAATCTTGTCGTGGCCATCCGTGAAACAATGTGCTTCAACGGCAACCGCCTCGCCCGCAATGCGCTTGGCGGGAAATCGTCCGCCATCGACGATCGGCAGAACGGCATCGATGACCGCGCGCACCCTGCCCTCCGCGATGGTTGCAGTGCCGTCCGACACGGGAGCCTGGGACCTGGCATTTTTGGCAGGCGCTTTGCGCTTGGCGCTAGCCACGAGCTTCCCAACGCAGAATGAGGGTCGAAAGCGGCGGCAGACTCAGGGTGACCGATTCGACGCGGCCGTGCGATCCCACGGGTACGGATTCGACGCCGCCCAAGTTGCCCCAGCCGGAGCCGCCGTAGTCCCGCGCATCCGTGTTGATGATCTCGCGCCAAACGCCGCGCGCAGGCACGCCGATCAGAAAGTTGGCGCGCGGCACCGGCGTGAAATTGCACATCACCAGCAGCGGTGCGCCATCTCCGGCCGACTTTCTCAGGAATGCGATGATGCTCATTTCGGCGTTGCCGACATCGACCCACTCGAATCCTTCAGGCGAGAAATCGATCTGGTGCAGCGCCGACTCGCGGCGATACACACGATTCAAGTCGCCGATGAGACGCTTGACGCCGGCGTGCCCGGGCAATCGGACACCCACCACTCGAGTTCGCCTTCGTGAGTCCATTCGCGCCGCTGCCCGAACTCGCCGCCCATGAACAAGCAATTTCTTGCCTGGATGCGCCCACATGTAGCCGAAAAGCGCGCGCAAGTTGGCGAACATCTGCCAATCATCGCCCGGCATCTTGCCGATGAGGGAGCCCTTGCCGTAGACCACTTCGTCATGCGACAGCGGCAGCACAGAAATTTTCGTTGAAGGCGTAGATCAGCGAAAACGTCAGTTCGCCGTGGTGATACTTGCGGTGGACTGGGATCCTGCTTCATGTACGAAAGCGTGTCGTGCATCCAACCCATGTTCCATTTCAAGCCAAAGCCGAGACCGCCCATATCCGTGGGTCTCGACACCATGGGCCACGCGGTGGACTCCTCCGCGATCATGGTCACGCCAGGATAGTCCCGATACACGGATTGATTCAAGATGCGCAGAAAATCGATGGCCTCGAGATTTTCGCGGCCCCCAAACCGATTGGGAATCCACTCGCCCTGTTTGCGGGCGTAATCCAAATACAGCATGGAAGCGACCGCATCCACGCGCAGCCCGTCGATGTGGTATTTCTCGAACCAGAACAGCGCCGAGGATACGAGAAAGCTGCGAACTTCATTGCGGCCGAAGTTGAAGATCGAAGAATTCCACTCGGGATGAAAGCCTTGGCGCGGATCTTGCGTGCTCATAAAGATGCGTGCCGTCGAAGAAAGACAATCCATGCTGGTCGGCGGGAAAATGCGAAGGCACCCAGTCGAGAACGACGCCGATGCCGCGCTGGTGCAGATGATCCACGAAATACATCAAATCCTGCGGCGTGCCATAGCGCGCCGTGGGCGCGAAATATCCCGTAGTTTGATATCCCCAAGAACCGTAGAAAGGGTGCTCCGTGATGGGCATGAGTTCGACATGCGTAAAACCAAGATCGTTGAGATAATCCGCCAGCTCGTGGGCCAGCTCGCGATAGTTGATGAAATTGCCATCCTTGCGGCGCCACGATCCCACATGCAACTCGTAAAACGACATGGGTGCGTCCAAGGCATTGCTCTTGGCCCGCGAACTCATCCATGCGGCGTCATTCCATGTGTAGTCCAGCTTCCACACCCGCGAAGCAGTGGCGGGAGGCGGCTCGCAGAACAAGCTGAAGGGGTCCGCCTTGTCAACCGAGTATCCGCCCACGCGCGAAACAATGCGGTATTTGTAGGCCTGGCCGCATCGCACGCCCGGAACCGAGCCCTCCCAAATTCCGGATTCATCAAATCGCGGCGCCAGCCTGTCGGCTCCTGCGCTCCATCCGTTCCAATCTCCGATAACCGAGACTTCAGCGGCGTTGGGTGCCCATACGGCAAAGTACGCGCCGTTGCCGCCTGCGGCCAAGCGAGAGCCGAGTTGGTCGAACAGACGCCCGTGGGTTCCTTCACGGAAAAGGTAAATATCTTGATCGGTCAGCACGGATGCCGGCCCCCTCGATGCAGCATCTTCACCTCGGTGTCGCCACGCTGATCCAGGCGCCGCGCAAAACGTCGGGTTCCGCCGACCCGGCTAAATTGCACCACAAATAGGTGCAGTACCGGTAAGAGTAGGGCGTCGCGTACCGCAATGCTATCGTTGGCGGGCGGCATAGCGTGTAGGACTTCGCTGGCCATTGCTTGCGCGCCCTAGGAGCGAGCTGGTTACGCATGGATTGAGCCGCCTTTGTCCTACACAGTCTGTCGTCGCGGGCCGACAGCGGGCAGCTCCCTGAATTAATACTGTGATTGATTGCCGGCACGCCGAGGGCCGCGCTGCATCTCAAGTAGGGGTCCGATATTTCCACCAACATCGAGCGGTCTCAACAGGTCGTGGGCTCCCCCTTCCCGCGAGGCGCAAATTGGGATGGACGGGGTGTCAATTTTTCGCTGTTTTCCGAAACCTCGGAGTCGGTGGAATTGTGCCTATTCGACGCCACCGGGAAGAATGAGCGGCGTATCAGGATCCGCGAGCGGACCAACGGCGCCTGGCACATGTATGTGCCGGATATCGGTCCTGGACAATTGTATGGGTACCGAGTCTGGGGTCCTTATGATCCCGAGAACGGTCTGCGCTTCAATCCAAATAAACTCCTATTGGATCCTTATGCCAAGGCGATCGGACGGCAGCTGCAATGGGCCGATGAGTTATTCGGTTATCAACTCGGGAATCCGAATGCCGACCTGACATTTGATGAGCGCGATAGCGGTCCCTTTGCGCCGCTGGGCGCGGTAATCAATCCGGGTTTCGATTGGAGCGGCGAGAGGAGGCCCTCGTATCCAGCGCACGAGACTTTAATTTACGAAGCTCATGTGCGCGGTATGAGCAAAATGCATCCGGAAGTTCCCGAGCACTTGCGCGGCACTTATTCGGGCATGGCGTCGGAGCCGATCATCAAGCATCTGCAGAAACTGGGAGTTACCGCGCTCGAGCTGATGCCGGTGCACTCCTTCGTGCAAGACCGTCATCTCGTCGACAGGGGTCTGCGCAACTATTGGGGCTATAACACGCTGGGGTTTTTCGCGCCCGAGCCGGGTTATGCGTCCAATCCGCAAGCATTCATCCGATGTGGTTCGAGAATTCAAGGCAATGGTCAAGGCGCTGCACAACGCCGGCATCGAAGTCATTTTGGACGTGGTTTACAACCATACCGCCGAAGGCAACCAAGCCGGTCCGACGCTGTCGTTTCGCGGCATCGATAATTTGGCCTACTACCGCACGGTTCCCGGTGATCCTCGCCACTACATGGACTTCACGGGATGCGGCAACACGCTGAACATGGTGCATCCGCACTCGATCCAATTGCTGATGGACAGCCTTCGCTACTGGGTCACCGACATGCACGTGGATGGTTTTCGGTTTGATCTGGCCTCCGCGCTGGCGCGCGAACTTCAGGACGTCGATAAGCTCGGCGCGTTCTTCGACACCATATATCAGGATCCGACGCTGGCGCCCGTCAAGCTCATCGCCGAACCCTGGGACCTGGGTGAAGGCGGGTATCAGGTCGGAAATTTCCCGTTGGGATGGATGGAATGGAACGGCAAGTATCGGGACACCGTACGCAAGTTCTGGAAAGGCGACATGGGAGTGCACTCGGAAATTGCCACTCGTCTCGCCGGCAGCGCAGATCTGTACGAAAACACCCACCGACCGCCCTCGGCAAGCGTCAACTTCGTGACGGCGCATGACGGATTCACGCTCGAGGATCTGGTGAGCTACGAGAATAAGCACAACGATGCCAATGGCGAGGAGAATCGCGACGGATCGGACGACAACTTTTCCTGGAACGGAGGCGCGGAAGGACCTACCGAGGATGCGGGCATCATCGAGCTGCGCGAGCGTCAAAAGCGCAATTTCTGGTGTTCGCTGATGTTTGCGCAGGGCTCCCCCATGATCAGCGGGGGAGATGAGCTCAGCCGCACGCCAGGCGGGCAACAACAACGGTTACTGCCAGGACAGCGAACTGTCGTGGTATCACTGGGACTTAAGTCACCGCTAAAGCCGAATTCCTGGACTTTGCCCAGCGCGTCAACCAGTACCGCAAAAAACATCCCAATTTTCATCGGCACGCCTTTTACGATGCCGATCCCGACGCCAAGCATCCGGAAAAAAATATCGTGTGGTTCAGGGCGGACGGCAAACGCATGCAGGACAAGGATTGGCAAAACGGCGGCTGGATGCGAACTCTCGGCATGTTCATGAACGGGACCGCTTCCGAAATTCGCGACGCTCACGGACAATGCGCTGAAGACACCGATTTCTTGCTGCTACTCAATGCTCATCACGAATCGGTGCGCATTTCGGATCTCTTTCGAGCTCTATCACGGCGGATGGAAAGTGGCATTTGACACCTCGCGACCCGCGTTGAGCGTGGACACGCGAACCCGTGGGGCGCAATCGCCTGGTCAAACTCGCGGCCCGGTCCCTGGTGCTGCTCAGTCATGAGCGCTAAGTGGATCGCGACCTATCGCCTGCAACTGCACGCGGGATTCCCGTTAAGCGCGGCGCAGGAGGTTCTAGCCATACTTGGCCGAATTGGGAATCAGCCACGTGTACTTGTCGCCCTGTCTTCAGGCAGTGCCCGGCAGCCAGCATGGATATGACGTAACGGACCCCACTCGGATCAGCGACGATCTTGGCGGTGAAGCAGCATGGAGCAGCTTCGTTGCGTGCGCCCGCTCTCACGGTCTTAAAATATTGCTCGATATCGTGCCGAATCACATGTCCGCGTCGCAGCACAATCCATGGTGGGACGATGTGCTTGCACACGGACCGTACAGTAAGTTTGCTGACTTCTTTGATTTCAGAAATCCACGAACTCAATCCTTTCGCATACATTTGTGCTCTCTCGCCCGGCCCTATGGTGCGGCGCTGGATGCCGGCGAATTGACCTTGCAAATCGAAGAAGGCGTTCCTCGCGTAACGCACTTTGAGCACAGCTGGCCGCTGGCGCCCGCATCATGGGGAAGACTGCTGTCCGCAGTCGCCGCGCCGTCCGACGGCTGCTTTGATGAAATGGAACGGCTGCAACACCTCGCGGAGCCCGGTGACGTCCGACCGGGTAAACTATCAGCGCCTCTTCCAGCAGGCGCAGCGCATCCTTGCGGAGGCCAACGAAGTGGAGACCTTCAGCGCGCAATCGATCGGGTGCAAGGCGATAAGCCGCTAGTTCGATGCCGTCATGCAAAGGCAGTTCTACATGCTGCACGACTGGAAGCTCTCCGGCGAACTGACCAATTACCGCCGTTTTTTCGACATTGATGCGTTGATTGGCATTCGCGCCGAGATCTCCAGCGTGTTTGCCGCCACCCATGCGCGAATCGAGGAGATGATCCTCAAGGGCGAGATCGACGGCGTGCGCGTCGATCATCCCGATGGACTGCGAGACCCCCTGTCATACTTCAAGCGGCTGCGTGAATTGCTGCCGGATGGCCGAATCTACATCGAGAAGATTCTCGAGAACGACGAGCGGCTCAACGAGGATTGGCCGATCGACGGTACCGTCGGCTATGACTTCTTGGCCAAGGTCAATCGCCTGTGGATGGACGATCAAAGAATCGATGTGTTGACCGCGACGTATTCGGACTTCACCGGGCATTCGGTGAATTTCGGCAGGCTGGTGCGCGAAAAGAAACGTGCGATCGTGGAATCGACATTTTCCGATGCACATCAGCAGCTGGCGGCTGCGGCGCTGCTGATTGCGCGAGACGATTGGCGCTGGCGGGACTTGAGCCCGCGGCAATTGCGCGAAGCCTTGGCCAGGCTGATTACAGCATTGCCCATCTATCGGACCTACCGGACATCTCTATCCCTTCACGACGAGGACAAGCGGATATTGTTGGAGGCGCTGCAAAGCGCGCGCATCGGGTCTCCGGAACTCGACGGCGCTGCGTTTGATTTTTTGGGCGTATTGTTCACGAAGTCGCCGCTCAACGATCCGGAGGCGGATTTCATCGCCAAGTGGCAGCAGTTGACGCCGGCCGTCATGGCCAAGGGGGTGGAGGACACCACGTTCTACTGTTTCGATCGGTTGGTATCGTGCAACGAAGTCGGATCGCAGGCCTCGCTGGTCGGCATCTCCGCCGACAAATTTCACGAATTTTGTCACTACTTGAGCGATCGCTGGCCGAACAGCATGCTGGCGACCTCGACGCATGACAACAAGCGCAGCGAAGATGTACGCACGCGAATTTCGATACTCTCAGAGATACCGGATCGTTGGTCCGAGGCGCTGCATCTGTGGTCGCAGCTCAACGCCGCCGCCTGGCAGAATCGTTTGCCGGATCGTCATGCCGAATATCTGCTGTATCAAACGCTCATCGGTGCATGGCCCATCGATCGCGAGCGCTGCTGGCAGTACATGCTCAAAGCCTGTCGCGAGGCGAAAATCAACACCTCCTGGCATGAGCCCAACAACGGCTATGAGGAAAAGATCCGCGGCTTCGTCAGGCGGCGTATTCGAAACGCCCGAATTCATCGCAAGTCTGGAACGCTTCATCGAGCCGCTGATTCTGCCCGGGCGGATCAACAGTTTGGCGCAGACTCTCATCAAAATGGTCGCACCCGGCGTTCCGGATTTCTATCAGGGCACCGAATTGTGGGACTTGAGCCTGGTCGATCCGGACAATCGGCGGCCGGTGGATTTCCGATTGCGATCGGAGCTGATGAAGCGGGCTCGCCGCCTGACAACCGCCGAGGTGCTGACCGAGTGGGATTCGGGGCTGCCCAAACTGTGGATGATCGACCGAATTCTTTCGATTCGCCGTGAACGCGCTGACGATTTCTCCGCGCAGAGCCGCTATCAGCCGCTGGTTGCGCAGGGAAGTCATTTGGGGCGATTGCTCGCCTTTCGCCGAGGCGAGAATCTCATCGCGGTGGTTCCGCGCTTCACGCAGACGCTGGCCGGCGAGTGGGGCGATACGCGCCTGCCGCTACCGGGCGGCGTTTGGCGAAATTGCTTCACGGACGAACGCGTGCAGCGGGAGGTTTCACCGGCGGAACTGTTCAGATCATTCCCGGTAGCACTTGTTGTTTCGAGATCCCACGTGAGGTTTTCCGTGTGGGCTCCCAACGCGAAATCCGTCGATCTGGTCGTCGCAGCGCGCCGAATCCCACTGCAGCGCGATCGACGAGGAGCATTGGCAGACCGAGTTGCTGAAATGGACATTGACGCCGGCTATCAATATTCAATCGACGGGTCGACGCCGCTGCCAGACCCGCGCTCGCACTGGCAACCCGCGGGAGTCCACGGAGCGTCATATGTCGCCGCAGGGATCGAGCGAAATCAAAGTCGCATGCGTTGGCGCCAAGTTCCGCGCCAAGCCGCTGGAACAAGCCATCATCTACGAACTCCACATCGGGACATTCACCGCCGAAGGGACTTACACATGCGGCGCGGGAAAAGCTGCCGCACTTGGTTGAACTTGGCGTGACGCATCTCGAACTGATGCCCTTGGCGACATTTCCGGGTCGACGCGGCTGGGGCTATGACGGCGTTGATCTGTTCGCGCCGTTTCCCGCCTACGGCACGCCGCGGGAGCTCATGGCTTTCGTGGACGACTGCCATTCGCACGGTCTTGCCGTACTGCTGGACGTCGTATACAACCATTTGGGGCCGGACGGCAATTATCTGGGACAGTTCGCTCCCTACTTCACCGATCGATACAAGACCGGATGGGGCGCGGCAATCAATTACGACGGCCCGCACAGCGATGGGGTGCGCCGGTTCGTCATCGATAATGCCCTGATGTGGCTTCGCGACTATGGCTTTGACGGCTTGCGCCTCGATGCCGTGCACGCCATTTTTAGTTTCGAGGCCGTCCATGTGCTCGAAGAACTGGCGATCGCGGTGAAGGCATTGGGCGAAGAGTTGGACCGTCCGTTGATACTGATCGCCGAGAGCGATCTCAATGATCCGCGGCTGGTCCGCGACCGATCGAGCGGCGGCTACGGTCTGGATGCGCATTGGGTGGACGATTTTCATCATGCGCTGCATCGTCATTTCACCGGTGAGAGCGACGGCTACTACGCCGACTTTCACGGGTTGGAGGATGTGGCCACGGCCCTGCGCGATGGTTACGTGTACCAGGGACGGTATTCGGTGCATCGGAAGCGCCGGCATGGCCGGCCGCCGTCCGGCGTTGCCCGCACATCAACTGGTGGTAAGCGCGCAGAATCATGACCAGATCGGCAATCGCGCACAGGGCGAGCGCTTGAGCATGATGTTGGGCCTGCCTCAGCTCAAGGCGATCGCGGCGCTGACCCTGCTGTCGCCCTTTGTGCCGCTGTTGTTTCAAGGCGAGGAGTGGGGCGCGCAGACGCCGTTCCTATATTTCACGGATCATGAAAATGCCGAATTGGGCCGGCTGGTCGCCGAAGGGCGCAGCCAAGGAATTCAGCGCCTTTCTATGGCAGGGCATCGTTCCGAATCCCCAGGAGCTCGACACCTTCGTCCGGTCAAAACTGAATTGGTCCGAGCTGTCCCAGCCGGCTCACGCCGAGCTCCTCGCTTGGTACCGGCGGCTCATACAGGTGCGCAGTGACAAGGTTGTACATCCGCAGGAAAGCCCGTTGGATTCAGCCAAGGCAGTAGTAAACTTCAATGAACTGGCTGGGTGGCTGAACTTTTGCCACAACGGGGTCCTCGCCGTATTTAACTTTCGCAACGAGGCGCAACGCGTGCCCTTTCCAAAGGGCGAGTGGAAATTGGTGCTGCGATCGGATTCGACGGCACCGCTGCCGACAGGGGCGATGCCGGGCCACGCTACATTTGTATACATCGGCGGTTGACGCCGAATGGAAGACGACCTTCATCGAAAACATCTGGCAAAATCATTGAGCGGTTGCACGGCCAATGCGGCAATGCCAGGAGACACCTATTACGAGATACCCAGATGATCAATCCCTGCTCGACGCCTGCCATGCTCATTCTGTCGACCTGCTAAAACGAAATCTGACGCCCGACGGCATCCTCGCTGCTTCGCCCAGTCTGCAGGCTGCCAAGCGCGGGTATGCGGCAATATTCGGGCGAGACGCCGCCGTCTGCGCGATCGGAATGGTGCTGTCCGGCGATGAGTCGCTGGCGCGCGCGGCCGCAACGGGTCTACACACCTTGGCGGAGCATCAGGCGCCGAATGGGCAGATTGCGAAATTCGTCGACGCTGCAAAGGCAGGAGGCTGATTTCTGGTATCTGGGATGCATCGATTCGACGTTGTGGTGGCTGATTGCGCTGGCGTTTCTCGATCGGTACCGCAGTCCCGGCGGCTTGCTGCGACAGCTACGCCAAGCGCGTCAAGCTGGCCATCCAGTGGCTTTTGGCGCAGGAGCATCAACGCTTCTATCTGCTGCAGCAAAATGAGGCCAGCGACTGGGCCGACATCATGCCGCGCTCGGGCTTCGTTCTCTATACGAACGCGCTGTGGTATTTCGTGAAGCGGCTCTTTCGCATCGACGCACGCGGCGAAGACGCGCGAGAATTTCAACGGTCTCTTCCACCCCTTCTCCGCGGACATCGCCGAATATCGTCGCGCCCGCCTGCTCAATCGAATACGTGTTACAGCGGGCACGCAATCGTGATTTGTACCTGAGCTTCGTCAATTTCGCGTTCTTCGGCGAGGAGGGCGATGTCTTCGGCAACGTATTGGCTGTTCTATTGGGACTCGCCGACAGTGCTGCAAGCATGCGAACGCTTGATGCGCTCACGAAGGCACAGGTGAGCGATCCTTATCCTGTGCGGGCGGTCACTCATCCCATCAAACGAAGCAATTCGCTGTGGCGCCCGTACATGGCCCGGCATCGCCAGAATTTCGTCTGGCAGTACCACAACGGCGGCATTTGGCCGATGGTGGGCGGATTCTGGGTAACGGCGCTCGTAGCGGCCGGGCGTGTAGAACAGGCGAAGTCGGAACTGATCAAGCTGGCGCGCGTATGCGCGCTTCGAAATTGGCGATTTACCGAATGGCATCACGGGAAAACGCTCGCACCGCGAGGAATGCCGGGGCAGTCTTGGAACGCGGCGGCATTCCTCATGGCGGAGCAGGCAGTCTCGGCCGGCAAGACTATATTCTCGGTGGCCTGACTGCCGCCGCGGCAATCGCCAACCGCTGCAAACGCGTTCTCGTGTTGGCATCCCGCCTCATTTAACTTACTGCGCTGTGCCATGAGGTACACGTCGCAATGCTCACACATACGGGTCTGCGATGAGTCTTTGCCTATGGCGCTGTTCCGGACGACGCGCGCAAGATTTGCGCCACAGGGGAAGAAGAAGTATTGAAGGACAGATGTCGCGCTTAGAATCCTGTGCATGGTCGCCAATCGATCGCCGGAATCGTCATGATCAAAATATTGAATGAGCTACTTGGCAGGATTGCACGCGAGCACTCTGCGAAGAAGCCCACGCCAATCCCGAATCCTAAGCGGCCCACCAGCGGCGGAGATTTCCGCGCGGTCTCGATCGCGCCCAGCATCATGTGCTGTACGGCGGCGATGCGCGCTAACGGAAGGACCTATCTGCTGCACGAAGCACCGCGCCTGCCTTTGGCGGCCTGTACGATGCCAAAAAATTGTTCGTGCAAGTTTCGCAAGAATGCCGATCGCCGCGACAGAGATCGGCGCCTGTTCGGAGCGAGCGAAACAAACCGTTGGTTTGCGGGCCTCGAAAGCCGCAGGCGGGGCGCTCGGAGGTCGACGCAAAAGTAACTTGCGCCGTCGATGCCCGTGTATCAAGGTCGAAAGGGGTCCGGTAAACTTCTCAAGGCGTCTCCTGCCCAACAACGCGCTTCAGCGGCGTTGGCTGGAACGGCGCTGTTACATCTGGGAGGTGGAGAGCCATTCGGCAGAGGTAGCTGAATCGGATAAATTTCGCTGTTCTGGCGTCCCGTTCCGGCAAGCCATGTCGTTGCGCCTTGAGCCAAAATTTAAATTCATCATTGGCGCAGAGGATAGCGAGGATCTCAGGTTGCGATTGAGAGTTTGCGTCGGGAATCGCCGCGGTAGTATTCACATTCTGCGATGACTCGTTCAGCCACGAGGGCGCCGCTGGATCTATATATTGCGTCGTCGTATCAGCGGGACATGGTGCATCGGTGTAAGTGATGCTGCCATCTGGGGCAGTGCATTTGTAAATGGCCGCGGAACTTAGCGACGGGATCAGGATCAGAGCTAGAAACGCAGTTGCAAGAGTAATCGTTCTCCGGGGCCAGGAGGTCAGCATTCCGCGGCCGCTTTCACAAGGGCGATATTGTAACTTTGGATTGCGCAGCTGATCTTCGATATACATAAATGCATCTGTACTAAAACTGCACGTCGGGCCTCACTGAGGATAATCTCCAAGTGCACGCTTAAAACAGCCCCTGGTTTCCCCACTCACCGTAGGAAGCGTCCTATGCAGCCCGCTGCGGCTGCGGTTGCCTGGCGTGCAATTGTCGTGATTTGGAGCGTCGGTGAACTCGAGACCGCAGCAATCGGCCCGAACGCGGACAATTCCGCGCTCGGATTCCTTGCAGGTCGGCCAGCGGATCGAATGAAAGTCGGCATGAAGTTTATAATTCCTATCCGCAAGCACCAGAGCTCGGGTATTTGTCGACGGGGTGCCAGGAGAAGCGTCAGTCCGCAAGTTCGTAGCGTACGCTGCGACCGCCCCCTTGGGCCCTGAGCACTCCGCGCGCTGCAAGCTCTGCAAGATCTCGCTGCGCAGTTGCCAGATCCACGGCTTGAGGGGTTTAGCTGCGATAATCGCCTCAAAGACTGAGGTGATTGCAACAGCTAATCACCTCACGCAGCACAAGAATAGCGCAGTAAATTAGCAATAATACTGCGTAAGCTATTGATTTAACGGGCTCCCCTGGACGGGTTAGAAATCAGGCAGAGATCCTCTGCAATTTGTGCGTTTTCTGATTTTCGTCAGAGACAGCTACCCCCAAAAACACCCCTTCAAAAAGGTGGCTGCTGTCGGACGTTGTTGGACACGCATCTCCATTCTCACGGCTTTTTAGTTGAACAGTATTTACTTCCGGAGCTTGGGCGAACGTATCCTGCCGCTTCCCGCCGGCTGGTTCCCGGATTTGTGCAACGGTCCAACTTCGAAGATTACGGGATGGCCAACCGAACCTATCGGTACTTCAGCGGCAAGCCGCTCTATCCGTTCGGATACGGACTCAGCTACACAACGTTCCGCTACACTGGTGACCGGAAAGTTCCATATCGAAGGCCAGATCAACCTTCCGGAATAGAGGACCACGGCTAAATTTCCGTCTGCTTGAGAGAGGAGAAATTTTGCATCGACGAGAATTCTGCAAATTACTTGCGGTCGCTGCGGCGTCAGAAACCGTTCCATCGTATGGGAAGACCTCACCGGAAAATCAGCTGGTATTGCCGAGCGGGTTCAACCGGCACGTGCAGGACTACGCTCAGTTTTGTGCGTTGCCGCCCGAAAAGAGGGTGTTCTACAAGGTAAGCGACGGAAAGATTGTGGAGGAGCGACTGAACGAGTCGAGCTGGCAACCGCCCGAGTGGGACTATAACCCGGTAGCGCAATCCGTCGCAGGCGGCCTGTCGGACGATGTGCCGTTGGTGTCGCCCATTCCTGGCCTGGCAGGTGAGGGTCCGTTCCAACCCACGTGGGATTCATTGCTCGAGTACGAGGCCCCGGAATGGTACCAGGACGCCAAATTCGGCATCTGGGCTCACTGGAGTCCGCAATGTGTGCCGGAAGCGGGGGACTGGTACGCGCGCAATATGTATGTCGAAGGCCAGCAGCAATACAAATATCACTTCGAACATTATGGGTCGCCGACGCGGTTCGGCTACAAGGAGCTTTGCGCCCAATGGACCCTGCTTAATTGGCAGCCGGACGAGTTGATCACGCGCTACAAAAACGCCGGCGCGAGGCTATTCGTCGCGTTGGCCAATCATCATGACAGTTTTGACACCTGGGACTCGAAGCATCAACCGTGGAATGCGGCCGCAATCGGCCCCCGTCGCGATGTGATCGGCACATGGGCCGCCTTGGCGCGAAGGGAGGGTCTACGGTTCGGTGTCACGGTGCATCAGGCGCGCAACTGGTGGTGGTTCCAGCCTTCGCATGGCGCCGCCAAGGCCGGGGCACTGGCCGGCGTTCCCTATGATGGACGTCTCACGCAACCGGAAGGGAAGGCCCAATGGTGGCAGGGACTCGATCCCCAGCGGTTATACGGCGTCAAGCACCCCACGGGCGCGTTGCCCGATACGTCGTATGTGAAGAATTTCTACGACCGTACCCGCGATCTGATCGACCAGCACAATCCTGATTTGCTGTACTTCGACGATTCGCTGCTACCGCTTGGCTGGGGTGGGATGAACATTGGCGCCTACTTCTACAACCAGAGCCTGAAGACGCATGGCGGGAAGATGGAGGCTGTTCTG
Source organism: uncultured Gammaproteobacteria bacterium (assembly GCA_963831765.1). Classification (GTDB taxonomy): domain Bacteria; phylum Pseudomonadota; class Gammaproteobacteria; order Steroidobacterales; family Steroidobacteraceae; genus Bog-1198. The sequence goes on along the minus strand of CAWHRH010000003.1, from coordinate 113,339 downwards.
AACGTCAAGGATGTGCCGGAGCGCCTGGCCAAAGCGGTTGTCGCCGATTATGAGCGAGGACTGACTGATGAAATCAAGAAGCATCCTTGGCAGTCGGAAACCTGCATCGGCGCCTGGCACTATCTTCGCTCTCTCGACGAGAAGCCGGGTGCATACGGCGGCTATCTGCCTCCACGAGAGGTCATCCACTGGCTAATTGATACCGTGAGCAAGAACGGTACGTTCATTCTCAATGTCCCGGGCAGGCCGGATGGAACTCTGGACAGCAAGGAAATTGCGGTGCTTGACGGCATCTCTGCATGGATGCAGATCAATAGCGAGGCGATCCACGGCACCCGGCCATGGAGGGTTTACGGCGAGGGACCCAATAGCGTAAAGGCCGGGTCCTTCCAGGGGGAAAGCGTTAGCAAACTGGGAAAGAAAGATATCCGCTTTACGCGCAACAAAGCGAACTCTGTGATCTATGCGCTGTTATTGGGCTGGCCAACGGAGCCGTTTGCCGTACAGTCTCTCGGGCTCTCAACGACAACAACGCCAGGAAAAATTGGAAGACTGGAACTTCTGGGAACCGGTCAGACCGTGAGCTGGAAACAGCAGGCCGACGCACTGCGGGTGGAGCTCCCAAAGCGATATAAGCCAGGCACCGATTATGCGGCTGTTCTTAAAGTGACATTGGCATGAGCTAAAGGCTCTATTGGGGCAGCCTTCGGGACGCTGATTTTGCCGACTCGTAGAGCCACGCCTGCGGTATTGCCCTTTGGCCCTACAGAATTATTCTCAAGGCGGGCGCATAGTCGATGGTCGAGCGCTCCTGGTGTGGGTTTTGGAGCTGAAATTGCGCACTGCTTGAGAGGGGGGAAACACAATGCACTTCAGAACATTTCGATTGGCTCTCGGCCTTTCGATTATCGCAATCTTGATAATTGCCTGCAGCCAGAAAACCGACACGGCGGTCGAGAAGCCGCTGGCGGCGGTGCAAGACGACGTAAAGCAACACGAAGCGAAAGAAACCGGCATCGAGGCCTACATCTACGCTTATCCGCTGGTCACGATGGAATTGACACGTCGGGTATCGACAAATGCGGCAGTCCAAGAAGGCCTCAAAGGGCCGCCCGGGCAATTTGCCAAGCTTCGCGGGTACCCGCCCGTCGATGACCATACGGTAACTGCCCCGAATGCAGACACCTTATACACAGTGCTGTGGACAGATGTAGGGAAAGAACCGTGGATCGTGACGGTCCCAGATATGAAGGGCCGATTCTTCCTGTTGCCGATCCTTGACGGTTGGACCAACGTATTCGCCGACCCTGGCAAACGCACCACTGGAACGGCAGCGCAGAAGTTTGCCATTACGGGTCCAGGCTGGAGTGGATCACTCCCCGAAGGTGTCACGGAATATAAGTCGGCCACTGCCATTGTATGGCTGTTGGGTCGTATCTACTGCACTGGCACTCCCCAGGACTACAAGGAAGTGCATGCACTGCAAGACCAATTCACCGCTGTGCCGCTCTCGTCGTACGACAAACCCTATGCGCCGCCCCCGGTGGTCGTTGACCCAAACATCGACATGAAGACCTCGATTCGCGATCAGGTGAACGCCATGGACGCGGCGTCCTACTTCAAGCTATTTGCGCAATTGCTAAAGGCCAATCCTCCGGCACCGGACGATGCGCCCATGGTCGCGAAGCTAGCCAAGATTGGGATCGTGCCGGGCCAGGACTTTGATGCCTCCGCACTCGATCCGGCGGTGGCGCGGGGTCTTGCGGAGGTTCCCAAAGTTGCCAATGAAAAGATCATGTCATGGTTGAAAGAAGGAGTGATCGCGGGTGATATGAAATTCATCGATGGTTGGGCGTTCAGTACGAAAGTGGGTCTCTATGGGACTGCCTACCGGCAGCGTGCACTGGTCACCGCGATTGGTCTTGGCGCGAATCGCCCACAAGATGCGGTTTATCCGACATCCGAAGGTCCTGACGTTCTAAAGACCTACAGTGGCGAGAAGAAGTACGTTATGCACTTCAACAAGGGTGAGCTACCGCCCGTTAATGGGTTCTGGTCGCTCACTATGTACGACGCGAACTATTTCTTCGTGCCCAATCCCATCAATCGCTACACGGTGAGTCAGCGCAACAAACTCGCGACCAACGCGGACGGATCAGTGGATTTGTATGTGCAGAATGAATCGCCGGGCAAAGCCAAGGAACAGAATTGGCTTCCCGCACCTAAGGACAAATTCATTCTGATGCTGAGATTGTACTGGCCTAAGGACACGCCGCCGTCGATCCTTGACGGCTCGTGGAAAATACCGGGAGTCAAAGAGGTAACTGATTAAGCAGGCCCGGCGAATTTTGGTCGCCGGTCACGAGTGGCGAGCCCGCCAGTTTGGATCATGCACAGCCCACTTGGGATCCCGATGCTAAACCGGCGGCTACCCCTCAGCTGATTCAATCAGCCTTTCAGCGAGCGCTGAATCCCCTTCCAAAGGGTGGCTGCTGGCGGACGTTGTCGGATTACCGGTGGCGGCAATGAACTGATTCAAGTTCGGCAGACTGCATGTTCTGCGGAACGCAGCGACAACATAACCGGTGAGGACCGGAGTCACGCGACGTGCTTATTCATCAGACCCAAGATTAGGGCATCGAGGCTGTACGGCCCGGCGCCGGCCGAGATGACTATGATCAACATAAAGGCATAAAGCGTCTCTGGTAAATAGAGCCAATCGTCGATGCGATCCGATTCATCGATCGGCTTATACATTTTGATTCGCTGCCGCCCGGACGTCGCGATGGCGACGAGGATGATGAAAAACAGGCCAAGCGCGGCGAGTGGTGCCAAGAGCCCGATAAAGACGGCGCCGCCGGCGGCAAACTCGACCAACGGCACCCACCATTGATTGAAGCCCACTGCGGGAACGCCGAGCGCCTTGAGTTCATCGACGACTGAACGGTGACGCTCTGCGTTGAATAGCTTGTGATATCCCGACAGCATGAAAAATGCCCCAACTGCGATCCGGTTCAGGGTGATCGCGAGATCGGTCCACCCGACACCAACGAATAGTAAATCCATCATGGTTGATTTCATTCGATGTCTCCCTTGTCTAATCATAAATGCTCCCGCCTTTACGTTACGCGAAGTTGCATCTTCGCGCCGATAGCACATAGGTCATGGCGACGCGATGCCGCACAAGACATCGATCGAATATTTTCCCGCACCAGTAACGTACAACAGCAAAAAGCCTCCCATGATGCTGAGATTTTTGTAAAAGGCCTCCATACGGGCGATTTGATCCGCGCCTGCTGTTGTCCAATAGCGATGCTCAATGAGCGAAGTTCCCAGCGTGTATAAGGTCAAGAGTACAGCCGAAGGACGTGTGAACGCGCCAATGGCGACTGCGAACGCAACGGGAAGCTCCATGAAGATCGATATGGCAGTCGCCAGTACTGGCACCGAAACGCCATCCTGCACCATCTGACGTACCGTGCCCGAATAGTCCGTCAGCTTTCTCCAGCCGAAGATCAAGAACAGTGTCGCGAGAAAAAGACGCGCCGCGAGAATGACTTCATCGTTGACGTTGTTTAGCATTACTCTGCCGCTCCTTAGTGTTTTTCAGGCGCTGCGCCGGGCGTCGCGTGCTCAGCCCGGATCGCCCGCGTATCCAGGGCCGCAGGCTTCTTGAGCAACACGGCGCTGCGCCTTGACTTGATTCAACTGCCCCAGCGCTGAGTGGCATGGCCGTAGTCGCAGCCATAACTACCGCGTCGTTCTTTGTGATGGGCTTTGCTTAATCGCAGCGCTCGTACTGGGAAGTGGCAAAAGTTGATTGTGCAGGCCAGAACAAGAAGAGACGCGGCGGAGCCGCTCTTGGCTATTGCACCAAGAACGAAGGTCCCCAAGGAAGGATGTGGAAATTTGGAGCAGATCCTCAATCGTAGAATGCGGGAAGCAGCCTAAGATTGTCGGTTTGGTGTTTGTCATGATTAATAAAGAGCGTCGCTTTGTACGTGGCGATCAACTGCCTGACTCTTGCCATTGAGGCGATTGATTGGGTTTTATCGGTGTTGAGGGACGGAACGATGTTTTTGTCGAAATTCTCTTGCAAATGAACAACGTCGCCGGACAATATGATGAAGCCGGAAACCTTGAGATGGACCAGCAGCGACTGGTGGCCAGGGGTGTGCCCGGGCGTGGAGAGCAACGTGACGCTCCCATCGCCGAATACGTCAGTATCACCGTCGATAAGCTGTAGATGCTTAGGCTCTCCTAAGAGGTTACGCGCCAGGGCCATCAATTGATTTACATCATGGTTCGGCCCGTTGGCGGAATGTATCCAGCTGTACTCAGCGCGCTGCAACAAAATTGTGGAGTTGGGGAACAACGCCATGTTACCGATGTGATCTCCATGCGTGTGCGATATGGCTATACGGCCGATGTCGCCGGGCTTTAAGCCGATTTCGGCGAGCTGATCTGTCAGCGACTTGTCGAGGTGATAGACGATCAATTTGGGTAGAGTGGACCAACCTTTAGGATCGTTGAGCGAAGCTTCCGGAACTCCGGTATCCCAAAGCAGCCACTCGCTTCCATGCTTTATCAGCCAACATGTCGAGGAGAATTCGATTTCGCGTCCGACGTTTTCGCCCGGCGTCCATACTGACTCGTCGTTTGCGAGGGAATGACCACAATCCAACCTGTAGAGCTTTTCGGCAACGCCGGCGCTGATGGGATCTGGTATTTTCGAGCGTGCATTCGCATCGCTCGTGTCTTCCAACATGAGCAGGAGCCCAAGCATGACGAGCGATACCGCTACTCTTGTGTGTCCTAACACGACGGACCCTCCTCAGGGATAAAGTAACGCTTACCGTCAGCGATTTGGCGTGACACCACCAATGCTTGCGGCATCGGTTCGACCAACGAAGAAACAGCGCTTGATGTCACAGGCGACCAGCAAGCTTGCGTCCGGGACGAGCGTTAACCGTATGTCAGGTCGGTGCTCTGTCCAACTTCGATGATATAGCCGTCGGGATCGCGGATGTAGCAGCGTATCTCACCGTACTTGGGTATCGGCTCCGTGATGAACTCGGCTCCTCGACTTCTCCATAATTGATAGCACGCTTGAATGTCCGCAACGCGGAAATTCATAAAACTGTTAATGTGATTCGGGTCGGGGACGCTGAGACTTACCGTCGGCTTATCCGGGGTCGGCCCGCCTCCAACGTTCAGAATCATCCAGATATTTGCAAGCTGAAGGTACGCTGGTGCATTGCCGTCACCCAGGCTCAGAATGCGAGCGCCGAAGACTCTTTCGTAGTAGCGAGCCGATCGCTCGACATCCGTGACGGTGAGAAAATGCGCAATACTGATCCCCTCTCGCGGGGGCATCTCATAGCTCTTCTGCCCGATTTGTACGCTGTTCATTGACGGCTCCAATGTTTCGATACCCCAAAATACCCCTGTAAAGCGTGGCTGCACGCGGACACTATCGGATGTTATTAATCGGTCTGAACTTGTATGGCGTCACCATGTTGGTCGGCAGTTCCTGGCACTATGACGAGGAATCGCCTCGGTGCGGTTGAGTCCTTTTGTACAACTTGCCGTATGGGTCCAATAGCATTGACGATGGCGGCGCCGGCAGGGTTTGTCGTGAACGATGCCAACGGTTGAATCTGCCCTCCGCCATCACTTTCAGCGGCAAGTGCGAGCACATAGGGATGTCTGGGCTCCAACCCAGTGACTGCTCCTTGTAGTACCTGAATCAGCCCTTGTTCGAAGAGACTCACGCTGGTAGATGGCGTGCCTGAGATCGTTCCTTTGTCTTTCGATGCGAGACTAATATGTATCGCCTGTCCCGCCAGACCCAGCGGCATCAGGCCAGCAGTTCCGGACCCTTCCGGAACGGCGTTCGGCACATAGACCAGGGCCTGCGGCGCCTGGCCGATCGGCATGGTGGCGATGACTCTATTGGTCTTGGTATCGATGGTCGTCAAGGCATCCGCATTTTCCAAACCGATGTACATGCGGGTGCCGTCGCCCGAGGGCCAGATCCCATGAGGCAACGTGCCGACAGCAATCGTTGCTACCTGCGAGTAATCATCGGTGCGAAATACCTTCACCGCATTCAGGCCCCCGATGGTTACGTAGGCGAATTGACCTTTAGGGGTCGATGCGAAGTTGACGTGATTCGTGATCGGGCCTGTGTCGATGGTCTTTAAGATCAAAAAGGGCGGTCTCGCATCAAACACCTGAACCTTGCCGGTGTCCTTCAGCGTAAACCAGACTTGCTTGCCGTCCGGGGTTGCCGCGATATTGGGACAAAACGGACTCGCTTGCGTGACATGACCGACGATCGTATGGCTGGCGACATCGATTACGACGGTTTCGGGGTTGAACGATGAACACACATAGCCGTACTTTCCGTCGGGAGAGAAAATTTGCATTCCGGGCCCACCGGGCACTCGAATGCGTGTCTTCTCCTCGAAACTACTGCCATCGAGAACCGCAATGTAGTCTTCCCCGCGCACCGCCACCCACACTTCTTTGTCATCGGGAGTGAAGAATGCCTCGTGCGGGGAACGGCCCACATATGTCACGTGTCTGACGGCGTTGGTTGCAGTGTCGATAAACGTTACTGAATTGCTGCCGATTGACACGACCGCCAAAGTTCGATGATTGAAGGAGACTCCCATGCCGTGCACCAGCAGCTGTCCCTTGTATAGCGGGCTGAAATTGGCGGGCGAAGGCTCCCCCAGACGAATGACGCCGAGTACGGTGTTACTGGCCGGATCGGTGACCGAGACGGTGTTGGAAAACTGTTCGGCCGCATAGACGCGATCGTGATGACTGACCGGCACATCAGCCGCGGAGAAGGCGGCCGGCGACTGCCCTGCGGGTGCCGTCTGAGAAAGAAATGCCATCAGGAACAGCAAGCGCGTCGGCGAGCACGTTTTCATAGTGGCGCTACCTTGTTAATTCGAGGAGGGAGAACTGTGCGCATTCCCACTTTTTGGTTGGGTCGGAGCCGGCAGCGAAGGGGGTAGGGAATCGCCAATCGCCAGGCGCATGGCAACCATTTCCTGTTGCTGCTCCACAATTATCTCCTGCGCGATTCGCCGCAGCTGTTCATTCTTGCCGTATTGGAGTTCTGCCCGCGCCATATCGATGGCGCCCTGATGGTGCGGAATCATCAGGTTCGTGAAATCCCGGTCAACATCACCGGATTCCTTGATCTTCATACCCTCCATCATCTTTGCCATCGCGAGGTCGTTTGCAACAATAAATTCTGATTCGACCGAATCAGACGCAGCCGCAGCAGACTTAAGCGGCGCGTGCAATATCAGCACGAGACTCAATGCCAACACGCAGCAGAACCAAAGCGTATGCGCGCCGTTGGAAATACGATCCACATTGGCAACTCGACGGGATAGCGACGGCGCATGACAAAATGACATGGGGTAATACCTCGACGGTTACTCAGCCCAACCACACTAGGACTTGATGAACGCGAGCAGTTCTTCGTTAACCCGGTCTTTGAGCGTCGTGCACATGCCATGAGGCGCCCCTTTATAGATTTTCAATGTGGCGTTTTTGATGATCTTGGATGACAGAAGCGCCGCATCGGCGTACGGAACGATCTGATCATCATCGCCGTGCAGCACCAGGGTTGGTACCTCAAAGCGCTTTAGATCCTCCGTCAGATCGGTTTCCGAGAAGGCCTTGATGCAGAAGTATGATGCAGGGAAGCCCGCCATCATGCTTTGCATCCAGAACGATTCACGGACCCCCTCCGAGATCTTTGCCCCCGGCCGGTTGTACCCGTAGAAGGGCAAGCTCAGATCCTTCCAGAACCGAGATCGGTCGGCGACCACGCCGGCGCGTAGACCATCGAATACTTCGAGGGGAAGTCCGCCCGGATTGTTGGGAGTTTTGAGCATCAAGGGCGGAATCGCCCCGATCAGGACCGCCTTCGCGACCCTCTTGTTTCCGTGGCGGCCAATGTAGCGCGCGACTTCGCCGCCGCCAGTGGAATGCCCGATGTGCACCGCGTTCTTGATGTCCAGTGCTTCCATAAGCTGAGCAAGATCGTCCGCATAAGTATCGAGGTCGTTGCCAGACCACGGCTGACTCGAACGGCCATGGCCTCGCCGATCGTGTGCGATGCACCGATAGCCGCGCGAGGACAGGAAAAACATCTGATCCTCGAACGCATCGGCCGAAAGGGGCCACCCATGACTGAAGACCAGCGGTTGGCCGGTGCCCCAGTCCTTGTAGTAGATCTCGGTTCCGTCTTTTGTCGCAATCGTGCTCATGGTGGGCTCTCCTAATGGGTGACAGCGAGGCCTGTCAGTTTATGCAAGGTCAAATTGATCCAGATCGCTTGGGGCATGTACTCGAATGGCAATGACGCGATGGGAGGGGCGACGGACGTACTTTGGATGCTGACTGGTGAGTCATGAATTCCCCTATCGAGGTGTGCCTTCGGTTAGCCATAGCAGCTGTGCAACCTTTTAGGTGGCTGCTGCCGGCTGGTACCCGATGCTGTTGGATGAACCCAACGCCGACTTGTCGCGACCAAAGACGAGAAGGTTGCCGACATTTGAGAAAACTCCCTTGTTGTCCTGATTGTAAGTGGAAAACTGGAGTGTCACGACCGCTCTGTCGTTATGGTTGCGCGAGGGCCTAATATTGATAACATCTCCTTCAAGGTGAAGACGGTCGCCAGCCCTGACCGGATTGGGCCACTGCATGGTCTCGCCGCCGAGTCCAATTGTGCCAGTGGCCAGCGGCAATGCCTCGAGCAGCAGCCGCATCGACACGCTGGCCGTGAACCAACCGCTCGCGACCAACCCGCCGAAGATACTTTTTTTGGCGAGATCCGTATTCAGGTGAAAAGGCTGGGGATCAAACTGCCTCGCGAAATCAATCATCTGGTGCTCATCAATCAGAAAGCTTCCGCTTCGAAATTGCAGTCCGACACTGAGATCTTCCAAGTAGAGAGCGCTTCTTGTGTTTTGCATGGATGAATTGATATTCAGGGTCACGACATCACTCCTAAGTCGTCAATCCTTAAAGCCGGCATCACGCGTGCCAGGAACGCGTGTGTTAGCGACCCGATCTCTGCCCAGTGGAGCTAGGCAACGGCGATCGGAAAACGCACTTATCTCAGCAAACTCTTCGCCCCGGGTCGATTGAACGATGGTATTGCCCGATTCCTGGGTATGGGTCGCGTAAATTGAGGCCGAGCCAAGCGTGGACCGCTACGGTGAGGTCCCCTCGTCTGCGGTGCATCATGATGTGGCGACACCAAAGTGTAATGGACGTTTCTTGGAAGCGGAGGCATCATGAAGGGACGGGGGTCCCGTGGGGGTAGGAGAAAATGAGCGTCGAAGCCTGCCGCGTCTTCGATTCGCTTCCGGACATGGTATGGACTGCACTTGCCGACGGGAGCATCGACTTCGTCAATCAACGGTGGTGCGAGTTTACCCGCCTCGGCGTTGACGAATCCGTGGGGCAGGGGTGGCAGGCGGCGATTCACCCGAGAGATCTGCCCGAGTTACTTCAACGCTGGCGGTCGATTGTGGCTTCCGGTAAGCCGGGTGAAATGGAAGTGCGCCTGAGGCGCTTTGACGGAGAGTACCGCCGGTTTCTGTTTCGTGCCCGCCCCTTGATCAACGACTCCGGACAGCTCGTGAAATGGTGCGGCATAAACACCGATATCGAGGACCGGAGGCAGGCCGAGGAAGCCTTGCGTGCGCCGTGGTGGCTTCGCTCCTCCGCGCGCGAACATCACTTTCGCGCAGTCGCCGACAACATTGCGGGTCTCGCGGCTCTTGTGACGCCGGCCGGTCAATACGAACTCGGCAATCGGCAAAACCTGGAGTTTTTCGGCGCATCGCCAGAGGAACTGAAAGCCCGGGTCATCACCGAGAACGTTCACCCTGATGACCTGCCGAACGTCCTCGCCGCTTGGCGAGAAGCTGTCGAAACCGGCGGTCCATACGAGGTGGACGAGCGCCTCCGCCGTGCGGACGGAATCTACCTTTGGTTTCATACCCGAGGCTTACCGTTGCGAGACTCAAGTGGGCATATCGTTCTTTGGTACCTCATTCGAGTGGATTTCGACGATGCGAAGCGCGCTGAAGCTCTGCTCGCTGGTGAAAAGCAGTTGTTTGAATTAGTGGCGAGTGGTCAATCGACATCTGAAATTCTCGAAGCGATCTGTCGACTAGTCGAGGGCACCGCCAGCGGATGTTACTGCAGCGTCGTATTGGTCGAACCAAACGGGACGCGCCTGGAACACGGAGCCGCGCCGAGCCTACCGGCCAGCTTCATCACCTCCATTGTTGGCCGACCGGTAAACATCGATTCGGGACCGTGCGCGATGGCGGCGACGCTGAACAAGCAAGTCATCGCGGCCGACCTCACGACCGAGACACGGTGGGCCGCTTACGAGTGGTGCCCGATGGCTTTGGCGCACGGGCTGCAGTCGTGCTGGTCGACGCCGATCTCGTCCGCGACCGGCAAGGTCTTGGGCGCCTTCGCGCTTTATTACGCGGAGCCTAGAACGCCCACGGAAGCTCATCAAAGCCTCATCGAGCAGCTCACGCACATTGCGAGTATCGCCATCCAGCGCCGACTCTCGGAAGAGACCCTTAACAGGGTACGATCGGAACTGGCGCATGTGGCCAGGGTCAATAGTCTGGGAGTATTTACCGCGTCGATCGCGCACGAGGTCAACCAACCGCTGTCGGGGATCATCACAAACGCCAACACGTGTTTGCGGATGCTGGCCGCTGACCCACCAAATGTCGCGGGCGCACTGGAAACTGCTCGGCGAACAATTCGCGACGGCAACCGAGCGTCGGAGGTGATCGCGAGATTGCGCGCACTCTTTAGCAAGAAGGACGCCACTATAGCTTCGGTAGACTTGAACGAGGCTGCGCGAGAGGTGATTGCCCTGTTGTTAAGTGAACTTCGGAGAAACCATGTGACTTTGCGGACGGAGTTCGCCGACGACCTGCCACTAATCACAGGCGATCGTGTGCAGCTTCAGCAAGTCATCTTGAACCTAGTGCGCAATGCTTCACACGCGATGCGCACGGTCGAAGATCGTCCCCGAGAGTTGCTGGTTAGAAGTGAACTGGGCGTAGACGATTGTGCGCACCTGATCGTCAAAGACACGGGGATCGGTTTCGACCGGGAAAGCGCGGATAGACTGTTCCAAGCGTTCTACACAACGAAAAATGATGGTATGGGCATCGGGTTGTCGGTCAGCCGGTCCATAATTGAAAGTCATCATGGTCAGATATGCGCAAAGCTGAATGATGGTCCGGGAGCTACGATTTCGTTCTCAGTTCCTCTTGGGCCCAGACGTTCGACGGGTACCCAAAGCGAGGACGTTTCGAATGGACGCAGCGCGAGATCCGAGCTCAACCCGAATGGCGTGCGTCAGCTCGATAGGGCGGTTATCGGTCTTCGCATCTCGGCCAAAGAGTCAAGCGGACCAACGCCCGGCATGGAGGGCTGATCCGTCGGGGCGATTAGCCGCTGCGAGTCGCTAGCTCAGGCTCATAAGACATTGTGGGAAAACGACGAATGCGTTTTCCTTCGCGGTTGTCGACCAGACGAAAGTGGCAAGCGGCGCGCTGCCTGACACCTCGGTATGGGGTTTGCCCCACACAGCCGTCGCCCGAGATTGACGCAAATTCCAATATGCGTGGTCGCGGTTGCGTGCTGGTGCCGCCCGAGTCGTAGGTATCGAACGATACTTTCGTGCAATTCCGTGGGTTCTACGATTTTGTTCTAATTGTGGTGTTGGCATCTGATCCGATTGAATCTGAGCCTTGCCGTAGCAAGTTAACCTGGAGCTTCAGATGATTCGCAAAGCAAAAGCTGTTTGGGTGGGGACTGGACAGGCCGGGTACGGTGACCTATCCACGGATTCTGACGTTCTTAACCGGACCCCATACTCCTTTCGAACTCGCTTCGGAAGCGAGAAGGGCACCAACCCCGAAGAGCTCATTGCTGCGGCGCATGCAGGCTGTTTTACCATGGCGCTCGCCTTTCAATTACAGAATGCGGGTTATACCCCGACCGAACTTAGAACCGAGGCAGCGGTGTCCCTCGAACCCGAAGGATCAGGCTTTCGCATTACTCGCTCCGCCCTCACACTGCGCGCCGTCGTGCCAAACATCACGGCAACTTCATTTGATGAGCTGGCCAAGGAGGCGGAAATGAATTGTCCAGTGTCAAAGGTCTTGAAGGCCGAGATCACTCTTGATGCTAAGTTGGTCGTCTAACGAAGTGCCGAGTTGAGCTATGTATTGGTTCCTGGTCAGCGCGATAATCCTCATCGGGGCGAGTGTGGGGTTTTTTGGAATTCTGTTCTTTGCAAGGGATTTGCTGCAGGAGGTCGAGGAGACAGCCAATTCCCTGCCGCCCGAAGATTTGGGTCATGCTCTCGACATCGTTGATGAGAAGGAATGAACGGCATCTCACGGTAGCTCGTATGTGAGGGGTCATAGTCGCGTAGGGCGCTCTACTTGCGTATGCTCGTGCCCTCGCTGCTCGTATTCGCTGGAATACGGGCTTATGGGCGGCAAAAAGCGTCGATAGACTAGGGGGCTTATCGTGGGTAACCAAACACTGAGACTTGATGCGGCATACATCGAGCGAAAACGTCAACAGTTGACGAAGCTGCGCGATGAACTTCGAAGTACCGGCGGCATCGCCGAGACCGACGAAAACAGCACCAACAGTCAGTTGGATCTACAAGCGCGCGAGTACGAGGATGACGCGCAGAAGCTGGATACTCTAGAGAGAGAGGGTAATTTGGTGGCTCGCGATGTCGCGAGGCTTGCCCAGGTGGAGCGCGCGCTGAAGAAAATCGAACAGGGCAGCTATGGTCTATCGGATGTCAGCGGCCTTCCGATTCCGAAGGAGCGGCTCGATGCCATCCCTGAGGCAATCAATACGTTGAGCGAGCAACAAGCAGGCGAGGGACGCAGCTAGCGAGGTTCCCAATGAGCCGGCCTGCCAGAATATTGCTTCAATCCACGATTCCAACAACTGCGGATGACTGGTCGATCGCCCGTTTCAGTCAACTCGCGGCTTTGCTGTCGAGCCTAAAAGATGAGCTGGGCGCACCGCAGTTTGAAGTGACGGCGCGTGATCGCGGCCCCTTAGGCAATCCGGATCCGATTTTGGCGAATCTCCATAATGAGGCCTTCGATTCAATATGGCTCTTCGCCGTTGACACCGGTGACGGGTTGACCCAGGAAGACTGCACCGGTATCTCCCTTTTTTCCCAGCGCGGAGGAGGTGTTCTCCTTACACGTGACCACATGGACTTAGGCTGCTCGTTGTGTTCCTTGGAAAGGATTGGTGATGCCCATCATTTTCACAGCAAGAACATCCATCCCAATGTTGGTCGGCAAGCGAACGACGATATTTATACTCCGACCATTGTCTGGCCAAACTACCATTCAGGAGCAAACGGGGATTTTCAGGAGATCGCCGTCGTCGAACCTCTGCATCCCGTGCTGGCCGACCTGCACTCGGCAAATGGCCGCATCCGATTTCTTCCGTCACACCCTCATGAAGGCGAGGTCGATGCGCCGATGAGCGATTCTTCGGCGAGAGTTATCGCCATGGGCAAGAGTCAAGTCACAGGTCACGGCTTTAACATTGCCGTGGCGTTCGAGGAGTCGGCCGCCGGTGGACGCGCGATTGCACAGTCGACGTTCCATCATTTCGCGGATTACAACTGGGACATCTCGTACGGCAAACCCAGTTTCGTCACGGAGTTGCCCGGCCATGCCCTGGCGGAATCGCATGAAGCGCGGCGGTCCATTCGCCAGTACGCCGCCAATCTCGCTCAATGGCTAGTGCATCGGCCCACCGCTGCTCAGCGGGCGCATCAGGACGCGCGACTCGATGAGGCTCTCGAGGAGACTTTTCCCGCCAGCGACACGCCGGCAATTGGGTTAGTCGATTAAGTGAAGCCTGGTGGCGGCCACGGCCCGTGCCCGCCTAGATCCAAACTCATTGACGATTTTTAGCCAATCGCGAGTCAGGGGCCGCGCCGGCAGCAGCACTTATACCAAAGGCCAATGGATGCACCCGTCAAGGTGGCGCATTCTTCGGCCAGGATCTTCACTTAACTGACTGTCTCGGAAGGAGGGCTCCACATGAAAGGGGTTGCTTACTTGTTGGGCACCGTCTTGGCTCTGAGCGGCGTTTTCGTGTATATGGCCCATGCATCAGGACAAGCCGATGGAGAGGCGGTTCCTATCTTCGGAATCAAAATTCCCCCGGGATACCGCGACTGGAAGGTCATCACGGTGGCTCACGAGGAAGGCAACAACAATGATCTTCGCGCCGTTCTGGGCAACGATGTCGCGATCAAGGCCTTTCGCGAAGGAACTCTGCCATTCCCCGACGGCACAATTATTGCCCGGCTGGCCTGGGTTTATGTCCCGTCCGAAGAAAACAACAAGGTGTTTGGCCGTGCCCAGTCTTTCGTTGCCGGCGCCCCGACCAACATTCAGTTCATGGTGAAAGACTCAAAAAAATTCGCGGCGACGGGCGGCTGGGGGTTCGCTCAATTTAAAGATGGCAAACCGGCCGACGAGGCGTCGCTCAAGCCTTGTTTTCCCTGTCACCAGCCTTTCACTGCTCGGGACCTGGTCTTCAGTCACTATTCACCCTGAATTCAAGGTCCCAATTTTAAGGCGTTAGGCCAGACTCGATGCGGGGGGGGGCCGGAGGATGCGCCGATCAAGACGGGAGCAAAGTTATACCTTCGTATCACGGCGCCCGCGAGCCTAGGTGGCGCATCCTGCGTGTCATGACGAAAAGATCCAAGAAGTCCTCTCGCACCGGTGTACTCCCTGCACAGCCACTTGTGTCTGTCGTCGATGATGACGAGTCCGTCCGCGAGTCGCTCCCTGACCTCCTGAGGGAGCTTGGATTCTCTGCCCAGGCATTCGCCTCGGCGGACGAGTTTTTGAGGTCCGACTGGGTTTCAAAGACCCGTTGCCTGATATTGGATGTCGCCATGCCCGGCATGTCCGGACCGGAGTTACAGCACGAGTTGACCGTGCGTGGCCACGCAATTAGTATTATTTTCATCACCGCTCGAGGCGATGACAGCCTGCGCCGGCAGCTCATCGCGGGGGGCGCGGTGGACTGTTTGTTCAAGCCTTTCAGTGAGCAGCAACTGAAAGCAGCGCTGGACGCGGCACTACCAGGAAGAGAAGCGAGGTAATGGCAATGAACGCAGCGACCGTCTTTGCCCCGACCCAGAGGTCCTTGATCATGGCGAGCGCCACACCGACCGCAAGGCCCGTCGTATTCGTCGTTGACGATGATGTCTCTGTGCGTGAATCGCTGGAACTGCTCATAGAGCAAGCAGGCTGGCGACCGGAGTTGTTCGCGTCAGCTGAAGCTTTCCTCGCGCGCTCGCGAGAGCCGGTGCCGAGTTGCATCGTTCTTGACGTGGGCTTGCCGGATCTCGACGGACTTGAGCTGCAGAGACGTATCGCAGGGCGGCGGGACTTGCCAATCATCTTCGTCACGGGAAGGGGCGACGTCCCCATGTCGGTTCGAGCCATGAAGGCGGGCGCTGTCGAGTTCCTGACCAAACCTTTCGGTGAGGAAGCGCTATTGAGCGCAATCCATGGAGCGATTGAGCGCAGTCGTGCGGCGCTCGCTCTAGAAGCGGATCTGCAAGAACTCCGCGACCGCTACGAATCTCTGACTGCTCGCGAGCGGCAGGTGATGGCGCCGGTGGCCCGCGGTCAGCTCAATAAGCAAGTGGCATTCGAACTCGGTCTCAGCGAGATCACTGTGAAAGTGCACCGTGGACGAGTGATGCGAAAAATGAAGGCGGCCTCGCTGGCTGATCTCGTGAACATGGCCGCACGCCTGGGCGATACAAGCGCCAGTAACCGCTAAGTAATCATTATCGGGCAGCACGATCGTGCGATCGCCCCAGGGTATTGCGTTTCGCGTAGGGCGGGTCGGTTTTGAGTGTCCCGCGGCGAATCAGTAACCGTTCCTGTTCCGTCGCCGCTCGGCCGTTTCGACCTCAACCTTGCCTGGACGCACACCGGCAATTACTATGCTTCGGCAGATAATGGTAAGGGACAGGTCCCGCCGAGCTCGTCGACAAACGACATGCAGAAGCTGATCGACGTGTTTAATGCATCTATCGGCTGGAGTTCGCGCGATCGCACTCTGGATGTGCGGCTCTGGGCGAAAAACCTCACGAATGTGAAGTACTGGTCGTATGCCGATGAAATCTCGTTTGCGACATTCTACAGCCCGGCCCCGCCACGCAGCGTCGGGATAATGACGACGAAGCGCTTCGAGTGAAATGCATTTCGAGCTCACTCATCTCATCGATGCACTTCCCGGGTTGGGCTGGACCGCACTTGCGGATGGCCGGGCCGAGTTTCTCAACCAACGCTGGCTCGACTACACGGGTCTGAGTGCGCAGCAGGCTGCGGGCCTGGGTTGGGTGGAAGCGATTCATCCTGACGACCGCGAGAGGCTCATCGAATATTGGAGATCGTGCCTGGGCACGGGTGCTCCCGGGGACGCGGAAGCACGTATGCGCCGTTTCGACGGCGCCTATCGGTGGTTCCTGTTTCGCGTCAATCCCGTGCGCGATGCGGAGGGAAAGATCTCCAGATGGTTTGGAATCAACATCGATATTGAGGATCGCAAACGGAGCGAGGAGGCGCTCGGCGCCAAGGAGCTCTCGTGGCGACAGATCGTCGATAATATTCCCGGGCTCGTGGCCACGATGGGGGCAATGGGAGAAGTCGAGTTTCTCAACCGACAGACCCTCGAGTATTTCGGCAAGACGAATGCGGAGCTGAAGGACTGGTCTCTCATCGGCGCCGTTCATCCTGATGACCTACCTCGCGCAATCGAGGCTCGCGCCAGGGCCATCGAAACGGGCGAGATTTACAACATCGAACATCGCTGTCGGCGCGGGGATGGAATATACAGATGGTTCCAAGTTCGCGGTATCCCCGTTCGGAATGCGACCGGTGAGATAACGACCTGGTATCTTCTCCTCACGGACATCGAGGATCGCAAGAAAGCTGAAGAGGCCTTGCGTTCTAACGAGCGCAATTTGGACCTGCTCATCAACACCATTCCTACTTCCATCTACGTATTGAACACCGAAGGATCCGTTCAGTATGTCAATCAGGCGGTGATGGACTACACCGGCCTCACCATGGAGGATGTGCAACAAGTAGATTATCGGGATCGTGTCATCCACCCGGAGGACTTGGAGCGAGTCCGGCCCGAGCGTAGCGCATCGCTGAAGCGAGCCGCACCATTCAAGACAGAGCAACGCGTGTTGGGCAAGGACGGGCAGTATCGTTGGTTTCAGGTGCACTACAGCCCCTTGCTTGATGAGCAGGGGCGTATAGAGCGGTGGTATGTGGCTGCATTCGACATCGAGGATCGCAAACGCGCCGAGGCACAGCTCGAGCAAGCTTATCTGCGACTTACCGAAGCTCAGCGACTCAGCAAGACGGGTAGCTTTATAACGGACCTGCTGGCGGACGATCATCAGTGGTCGGAGGAGGCCTTCCGCATCTTCGAGTTCGACCCGGAGACTAGGGTCACCGTGCAGATGATTCGGAGCCTGGTTCACCCCGAGGATCTGGCAGCATTCGATGCTGTGATCACGCAGGGCCTGTCGGGCGCGGATGTCGATTTCTATTTCCGAATTGTGACCGCTGGAGGCGCACTTAAGCACATCCGCGGGATGGCCCGTGTTATGGAACAAGCGGGGGGCCACCCCTTGTTCATCGGCGCGCTTCAGGACATGACGGAGAGCCGGACCGCAGAGGAGGCTCTGAATAGAGCGCGCTCTGAGCTTGCCCAGGTCGCTCGAGTAGCGACGCTGAACACGCTGACTGCTGCGATCGCCCATGAGGTCAACCAGCCGCTCTCCGGCATCATCACCAACGCGAGCACATGCTTGCGGATGTTGAGTGGCGACCCACCGAACGTAGAAGGGGCACGCGAAACGGTTCGTCGGACAATTCGGGACGGCACGCGCGCCTCCGAGGTGATCATTCGATTGCGCGCGCTGTTCAGCAAGAGGGATTTCACTTTGGAGCCGCTGGATCTGAACGAGGCCACGCGTGAGGTGATTGCATTGTCGCTGAGTGACCTGCGGGCGAATCGCGTTTTACTTCGATCGGAGTTCGCAGACGATCTCCCGCCCGTTGCCGGCGATCGTGTCCAGCTTCAGCAGGTGGTTCTGAACTTGTTACGAAATGCTTCGGATGCGATGGCCGGCGTTGACGACCGTCCGAGAGAGTTGCTGATCGGGACCGCCCGGGATGAGGGTGACAGGGTGCGTCTCAGCGTAATGGATGTGGGAGTCGGTTTCAGGCCTGAATCGGCGGAGAAACTTTTCGGCGCCTTTTATACAACGAAGATCAATGGCATGGGAATTGGACTGTCGGTCAGTCGCTCCATCATCGAGGCACATCACGGTCATCTTTGGGCGACAGCCAATGAAGGACCCGGTGCTACCTTCTCGTTCTCGATTCCTTGCAGTCCGACATCCACCGGGGTCGCACGCACGATGTAGCCTCTGCGCGCTCTCCTTTGGAACGCGACACCGCATCGGACGGCGCGTACCGGCATGTGACCGCACGAGGTTATCTCTGCGACGAGCGATACGAACGCGTGGATATACCATCGCATAATTGCTCGACTTCGACATCGGTGTTCTTATCTCACTTTCGCCATATTCTGATGAGGAGGGCCGTAAAGTGAACGCAGTAGCGACAACGCAAACTCGAGTTGAGAAGGATCCAAACCTCGAGCAAAAGATACAGCAATTTCGGGAGCTGTTTGCCGACGCGCCGCAGATTGGAAAAACGGCGCTCGAAAATGCGCTTCATGAGCTCAGATCGCAGACTTCGGATTTACCGCCGGCGGTGGAGAGCGCCGGCCGCATCGGAGCCCGTCTTGGCAAGGTGTCGGAGCTGACGATCATTGTCCCGCTGGCACCCGGTGGCGCGCAGCGTTTGCGGGCCTTTCTGAGGTTGTTGAGAGGTAACCTTTCGCAAGGCGCGGACAAGGTCGGCACGCTCCACACGATGCGCTTCGTGTTTTTCGATAACGACACGAGGCTGCTTTTCGCCACGGCCTACGACGGCGATTGGGACACTTATATCGACGACTTCGTCGCGAAGATACCCGATTATCTCGACATCATTGACTCCGCGTGGGACGGCTGGCCCGGCATTCGCAGTCCAGGAGCCAAGGATTACCTCGTCAAGCACCAGATAACGGCCGAAGGTTGGTATGTCGCCCATCCGGATCTGACCGTGGCGGAGACCACAAGGCTGAAACGCATCGGCAAGGCGGTTGACGAATTTCTGGACAAAATTCAATAGGCGGCAAAGCAAGTGCGCCGATGCTCGACTTGCGCGAAATCCAGGCCACCATTCTCAGACCTCGGCCGGCCCCGTACTTCGGCGCGCACGTTGGTTTGCGCGTCGATGACCCTGTGGCCGGCCGTGAGTTTCTACGGCGCCTCACACCGCATATCGACTCTGCCGCGGACTGGTGGAGCGCGGACAATCCATGGCTGTCAGTAGCCATCAGTTATGCGGGCCTAAAAGCGCTCGGCGTTCCTCAGGAATCGTTGCTCAGTTTTCCCGAGGCCTTCCGGGAAGGAATGGCAGCGCGCGCCCGAGACCTGAGAGATGAGGGTCTCAACGATCCCAAGAACTGGGAAACGGCCTTTGGCAAGGGTGACGTTCATATCGCGCTGAGCTTGTTTTCCCACTCGGAGGAGAACAAGCAGCGCATGTTTGCCAATGCGCGAGAACAGATCGACAGGTCTTCGCGCATCCACGTGTCGTTCAGGCAGGATTTCGGCGCGCAGCCCGGCGACCTCAATTCGCTGGGCTACAAGGACGGTATCGATCAACCGGTGATCGAAGGCGGCGGCGTTGAGCCGCTGCCGGGCTGGGGACGGCCGATCAAGGCCGGCGAGTTCCTCCTGGGCTATCCGGGGGAGTCGGGCGTTCCTGTGCCGATGCCGCGGCCGGACGTGCTCGCTCGCAACGGCACCTTTGTGGGCCTGCGCAAATATCAGTCGCGCGTCGGCGCGTTCAATCGATTTCTCCGTGCCAATGGCAATACCGAACAGGAACGTGAATTACTCGCAGCGAAGCTGGTCGGTCGTTGGCGCAGCGGCGCACCGCTGACCCTGGCACCCGACGTCGATGACCCGGCACTCGGCGCCGACCTGCAGCGAAACAACCACTTCGACTACTCGAACGACGTGAAGGGTAGGCGGGCGCCGTTCGGATGCCACATCCGGCGCATGAACCCGCGCGACACGCAGCTCACGCGTCTGACCGATGGAAATATTCATCGCCTCATACGGCGTGGCACGACGTATGGAGCTCCATACGATCCGAACGCCTTGTCCGAAGATGACGACAACGTGCCGCGCGGCGCCTACTTCCTCTTCATCAGCGCCAGGGCGATGGCCACGATCGAGTTCCTGCAGCAGGAGTGGATCAACGACGGCAATTTTGTCGGGATCGGTAACGAGCGGGATCCGATCATAGGACTGCAGGGAGCCGACGCGACCTTCACGATTCCGAAGGAGCCGGTAAGACGTCGGGTCCACGGCATTGAAACATTCAATGTGCTTCGCGGTGGGGAGTACTTCTTCATGCCGAGCATAAGCGGGTTGAAGTGGCTCGCGGATCTGCGCGGCTGAAGGAGGACCGCCATGTCTGATCACGTTGACGGCCCGCGCTCGATTGCTGAACCCGCGGCCGATCTCACCGACCTTTTCGCATTCACGAGCCCGGAGAACCCCTCGCGCACGGTCCTGGCCGCGTGCGTCTTCCCTGCGGCCGGCGAGAGCGCAATTTTCTCGAACGTGATCGAGTACTCGATCGTGGTTCGCCGCGTAATTGTTGCAGGCCTTGGCAACGCGGCGAAATTTCAACCGTTGGATCCTGAGACGCGCTTCACCTTCCGATTCGAGTCTCTGAGGCGCGACGTCCGAGGGACGGCGAGCCAACGCGGTGTCTGTACGCTGCCAGGCGGTCGCGAGCTGTCGCTCACGGTGAACGACGAGAAGGGGGCATCATCACCGGGAGGCGATTTCCGCGTCTTCGCCGGGCTGCGCTCCGATCCTTTCTACCTGGCCTGGATCTCCTCCACGCTGCAAAAGGTTCCCAATCTTCTGCAGCACGATAACGTGCTCAGCATCGTGGTCGAGTTCGATACTCGCCGCGTGCTCGATCCAGCTAGCGGGTCGATGTTCGGCGCCATTGCCGAGACCGTCCCCATCCCGCAGCCGCAAAGGCCCGTCGGGCATCCGGTCCGCCGCATCGACTGGGTCGGACGACCCGAGCAGACCAACATACGGCTCACCAATTCTGCGCTGTCGGGGGCAGACGATTTACGCGATCTGTGGAATCAGCAGACCCCATTCGCGATCCCCGTCGGTCTGCAGCCGCTGTTTCTGCAGCGCCTAAAGGACAGCTTCGCCAACTGGGACATGCGTGACGGCAATGCCGACTGGACGGAAGAAGAGCTCGCCGCCAACGCGAATGTTTTCCTCGACGATTTTCTTGTCTTCGATGTTGCAAAATCGATCACCGATCAAAGCCACCTGGAGATCGAGAAGAGCACGCTGCGGGGGCGTCCTTACCGGACGGGTGGCGGCCGCACGGTTGACGCGAACGTGATTGACATATTGCTCACCTGGCTGGTGAATCACGACCGGGAGTTTCTTCAGGGAGGCGCGACTGGGGCGACGAAGCCGGGACTGAAGGTGTTTCCCTATTTTGCGACTCCAAATGCGGAGCTGCAGACCGTCGCCGCATCCATTGAGCTGGCAGCGCCGCCCGACGCGGTGTGGTCGTTGATCGGAGGATTCGGAAGCGACTGGCATCCCCTGGTTGCCAGAGTCGGACTAACCGGAACAGGAATCGGACAGCTTCGCACGATCGAGTTGCTGGACAGCAAGGAAATCGTCGAGCGCCTCGAGGAGATGGACAACGCCAAGCGATTCTGTCGCTACACGAACATCGCCGGTGTTCCTGCCTCCCATTACACCGGCACGCTCGAAGTGAAGCCCAGAGTCAGCGGTAGCAGCGGCTGCATCGCCGAGTGGCGTATTCAGTTCCTGGCCAACGGACAACCCGACATTGTCGTGAAGGCCCTCGCCTCGACGCTGCAAAAGACAGGGTTCGAGAGCCTGCAGTCCCGTTTCGGAATCGTGCAGTGAGCGCAGTCGCGGATCTCGACCATCCCTGTCCATTCGCGACCGACGGCGAAATCGCCGTGACCAACCTTGGAGCGTGCGCCATGCCGCATGGGCGCGCTTTGCCAAGGACCCGCGCTCCCCCGGAGCGGCCGACTCAGTGGTCAATAGCGAGCGTATGACCCTGCAATTCTTGGGCGATCTCGACAGGCTCTCGACCGCCTGGAAGGCCTCGCCAGACAATTCGCGGGCGTGGACGACTCATTTCGCGCGGCGCTTGTTCACGCTCAGGTGGCATCCATGGCGCATCGCTTCGAGGAGGCACGAAGCGACCTGGCACGGGCCGCGGTCATGGGCGGATGCCAGGAGAAGTCGAACCTCACTCGTTGACGATCGACCAGGCTTGTGGCGTGGAGCTCGATGCGGTGCTCGCCGCGCGTCGCCGAATCGCAGCGGAGCGGTCGACTCGAAGATCTGGTGCCGCTCGGCGCGGTGCTTGCCGATCTCGAGCGCTTTGCCGATGCGGACGCTGTCTATCGACAGGCGTTTCACTCGTACGAGGGCATCTCGCCGTTCCCCCTGGCGTGGGTTTGCTTTCAGCTCGGCATGCTGTGGGGAGAACTGGTGCCCGTCGCCAGACCGGCATCTCGCCATACTCTGGTATCGACGCGCGGTCGCCTACTTACCCGCGTACGTGAGGGCGCGTGTGCACCTCGCGGAGATCTACGCGAGCCTGGACCAGACCGGGGCCGCAGAGGAGCTGCTCGTGCCGGTGCTTTCGAGCGGCGATCCGGAGGTCCGATGGCGTCTTGCCGACGTGCTGATTGCACAGGAGAGGTTCGCAGAGGCCCAGATCCAACTATGTGCCGCTCGGCTTGGATTCGAAGCGCTTCTGCGCAGACACCTGCTCGCCTTTGCGGATCATGCCGCGGAGTTCTACGCGGGCAGCGGCAACAACCGTCCGCGTGCGCTTGAGCTCGCGCGCGTGAACGTCGCGAATCGTCCGACACGTCGTGCGCTCAGGCAGGCGCATGAAATCGCTGACAGCTTGCGGGAGAAAGGCCATGATCAAAGTTAGCGTCATGTATCCCAACAGGCCCGGGGTGCGATTCGACGACGATTACGACAGTTCAGCCAAGCGCTAACTACATGTCATGCAGCCGCAACTTCGCTACTTAAAAACGGAGTGATATTCTGCAGCGCGCGGGAAATGTATAGTTCCTTTTCGCCCACCGGCGCGACGTAATGCAGCGCGATTCGCGCAGCTTCAATCCCGACGAGCCGCGCGATCACCCAGCTCGCCAGATACTGAGATGCGAAGCATCCCCCCGCGGTGGCAACATTACCTCGGGCAAAGAAAGGCGTATCACGAACCGCGACCCCAGCTTCCTCCACCCAAGGTTTTGTAATGAGGTCGGTGCACGCTGGAACGCCATCGAGTAACCCCAGCTTAGCTAGAATAAGAGTGCCGGAGCACTGGGCGCCAAGCAGCTGCCGAGCGGGATCGAGACGTAGTTGGGCCATCAGCGCACTATCTGCAACCAACTGGCGAGTCTGAATACCGCTCCCAACGATCACAGCATCCGCCCCACTCACTTCAGAAAGCGACGCCTGCGCTTCGAGCAACACACCATGCATCGAACGGACGTGCGTACTGGGGCATGCGATGGAGACTCGCCAGTCAGGCCTCTTCACTCGATTGAGAATGCCAAACGCGATGAGAGAATCGAGTTCGTTAAAGCCTTCGAAGGTAAGGATCGCAATGTGCATACGTGTCCATCAGTACGAGAGAAGCCCCGCGAGTATACATCTACTGCGTCTCACGAAGCTTTCGCACATCCTCAGCCGTGAGCGCTGAAGCCTTGGCGCCGAAGCGCGCCGTGACGTAATTGGCCACTGCGGCAATCTCCCGGTCGTCATAGGCGGCCGCGAACCTGGGCATGGCCGGCGTGCCATCGGCGGTCTGTCGATCGGATCCACGCAGTACCATCTTCGCGACGTTGATGGCACTGGGATCATTGACCGCGCGACTGCCTGTTAGCGTCGCGCGCGAATCGAGCGGACTGACGCCGGTCCAGTCATGGCAGCTTGCGCAAGCCCCTTCAAAGACCCGTTTGCCGCGGGGATCCACTGCGGCGGCCACACCCTGTTTCGGGTCGGCGGGCGCGGGTTCACTTCTGGACGCTGGGAGGTCCGACGCCGCGACGGCGGGTACGCTGCGCAGGTAGGTCACGATGGCTCGAATGTCGCTCGGCGTCAGCCTCTGAAAGCTGAGGTCGACCGCCTGCGCCATCGGCCCGGACGCCGTCCCGCGCGCCGTCGCATGGCCGGTCGACAGGTACTGAGCCAGATCGGCCTCGCTCCAGGCGCCGACGCCGGTGATCGAGTCGGCCGTGATGTTGTAGGCGCGCCAGCCTTCGGCAACTGCGCCGGCGAACTTGTTCCGGTTGTCGAGCGCTTGCAGCAGGTTTCTCGGCGTGTGGCAGTCTCCACAATGGGCCAGCGCTTCGCTGAGATATGCGCCGCGATTCCATTCGGCGACTTCGATCGACCACTGGCCGAAAGCGCTGCTTCGGGTTGAACAGGCCGGACCAGAATGCCATCAGCCAGCGCTGGTTGTATGGAAAGCTCAGATCCGATTCGGGCGGCCGGTACTTGATCGGCGGGCAACGAGAACAGATATGCCTTGATTGCCAGCGCGTCGTCATCGGTGAGGTAGGTATAAGCAGCATACGGGAAACGCCGGATACAGTCGTTCGCCATCGCGGGCAATGCCTTCGTGCACGGCCTTCAGGAAATCCGCATCGCTCCAGGCACCGATGCCGGTCTCCTTGTCCGGCGTGATGTTGGGCGAATACAGCGTGCCAAACGGAGTCTTGAAAGCAAGGCCGCCGGCGAACGGTCTGGCCGTGTCGGCGGTGTGGCAGGCTTCGCAATCGGCTGCATTGGTGAGGTAGCGCCCGCGTGCGATGATGTCGGTTCCGCTGAAGTCCGCGGGGACGCCGGTCGGATGACCGCTATAGCCGTCCAACGCGAACGGTCTTGCTCGCGGCGAAAGCCAACGGTCCGGGACGCGTGCCGTACCAGCCGAGCACGGCCCAGCCCGATCACGACGATCAGCGCGAGGACGACGCCAGCGCGCTTCAACCAGGAGTGCGCTTTCATGTGGATTTCCTCGCCGCCAGCGCCGCGCGATCGATGGGCATGCGACGCAGGCGAACGCCTGTTGCAGCGTAGATGGCGTTGCCCAGGGCCGGTGGTCCCGCGGTAGTTCCCGTCTCGCCGATGCCACCGGGCGCTTCAGCCGCTCTGGATCAGATGCACTTCGATATTCGGCACCTGGTCGATGCGCAGCATTCGATAATCATGGAAATTGCT
The DNA here is from genome assembly GCA_963831765.1 of uncultured Gammaproteobacteria bacterium. Lineage (GTDB taxonomy): Bacteria > Pseudomonadota > Gammaproteobacteria > Steroidobacterales > Steroidobacteraceae > Bog-1198. The sequence continues at coordinate 87,685 of CAWHRH010000003.1, read as the reverse complement.
CTGTTGCACGCGTCCCCTGTCGATCGTGATTTCGCCATACAGCGCCGCAGTCAAGCCGAAGATGAGCCCGCCCTGCAGCTGCGCGACAACCGTATCGGGATTCACGACGATGCCGGTATCGACGGCCGAGACGATTTTCTTCAGATGCACTTCGCCGAATTCGTCCACTGCCACTTCGATGACGGTGGCGATGAAACTTCCGAAGGCGACTTGCGCGGCGATGCCGCGTCCGCTGCGTGCCGGCAGCGCGCCTCCCCCAACCAGCCTTGCTCGCGGCCAGATCGACGGCCGCGCGAAGGCGCGGATTGTTGCCGAGCATGTCGCGCCGAAAGGCGACCGGATCCTTGCCGGCTTTCTTCGCCAGTTCATCGATGAAGCTTTCGACCGCGAACACGTTGTTGTTCGGCCCGACGCCGCGCCAGAATCCCGTCGGCACCGCGGGCGGCTCGTCGCGCATGTACTCGACGCGCAGGTTCGGGATGTCATACGGAATATCGGCCGCACTGTCGATGGCATCGACGTCGATGCCCTTCTGGAAGGCCGGCGGCAGCCACCGCGCCAAGATCGATGAGCCGGTGACGCGATGCGTCCAGCCGACGATCCTGCCGTTGCTCAAGCTCGCCGCCAGCACGTCGCGATAGACCGGCCGGTAGATGTCGTGCTGGATGTCTTCTTCGCGGCTCCAGACGAGCTTCACCGGGCCGTCGACCCGCTGTGGCTACGTGCACGGCTTGTTCGATGAAGTCGACCTCGAGCCGGCGACCGAATCCGCCGCCGAGAAGATGATTGTGCACGATCACTTTGTCCGGCGGCAGGCCGGTCACTTTGGCCGCGATCGCCTGGGCTCGCGTCTGCACCTGAATGCCCGACCCAGACCTCGCACGAGTCGGCTCGTACGTGCACGGTGCAGTTCATCGGTTCCATCGGCGCGTGTGCGAGAAACGGCATCTCGTATGCCGCATCCAGTCGCTCGCCCTCGGTGAGCGCCTTGGCCGCGTCGCCAGTTGCCTTGGCCACGACCCCACTCTTTTCGCTGGCCGCTCGAATCTGCTTCCAGACGGCGGCCGAAGTGACCTGGGCATTCGGGCCCTCGTCCCAGGTAATGGCGAGCGCCGCAAGACCCTGCTTTGCGGCCCACATGTGATCACCAACCACTGCGACAAAATTGTCGAACACCAGCACCTGGCGCACGCCGGGAATCTGCTTTGCCTTGACGTCGTCGACATGCGCGACCTTGCCGCCGAATACAGGACAGGCCGCGGAAGTTGCGAACTTCACGCCCGGCGGCATGGCATCAATGCCATAAACGGCCTTGCCGTTGACCTTGTCGGGCGTATCGAGCCGCTTCAGCGGCTTCCCGATCGTCCTGAAATCGCCAGGCGCCTTCAGCGGCGGATCCTTCGGCGGCTCGAGCTTGCTCGCATCGCTGACCAGATCGCCGTAGGCGAGTTTGCGGCCGCTGGTCGCGTGAATCACTTCGCCGTTTTCCGCACGGCAGGCGTTCTTGTCGACGTTCCAGCGGCGCGCCGCCGCTTCCACCAGCATCGCGCGCGCACCGGCGCCGGCCTTGCGCAACGGCATCCAGAACGCTCGGATCGAGTTGGAATTGCCGGTGACCTGCAGTCCGAAAGTCGGATTTCCATAGAGCTTGTCGCTCGGCGGCGCAGCTTCGACCTGCACGCGTTCCCACGCGACATCGAGTTCTTCAGCGAGGATCATGCCGATCGCGGTGTAGATGCCCTGTCCCATCTCGGCTTGCGGAATGATGAACGTGACGGCGCCCTTAGGGTCAATACGGATGAATGCGTTCGGAGCGAACGGCGCCGGCTTCTGGGTCGCGGCCGCGGCCTCCGCGTGCGGAAAGTGAAAACCGAGCACGAGCGCGCCACCGACTGTCAGGCTCGCTTGTAGGAACTGGCGTCGCGATGCTGGCATGCCGGAAATCAAACCTGCTGCTGCTTTAGTCATGCTCGACCTCTCGAAAGACGCTAGGACTTGGCTGCCTGTTTGATTGCTTCGCGAATGCGCAGGTAGGTTCCGCAGCGGCAGATGTTGCCGGCCATGGCGGCATCGATGTCCTCATCGTCGGGACTGGGTGTCGTTGCCAGAAGCGCCGACGCAGACATGATCTGCCCGGACTGGCAATAGCCGCACTGAATGACCTCAAGGTCGAGCCAGGCCTTTTGCACTTTGGCGCCCGCGGTGGTCGAATCCGATGGCTTCGATCGTCGTGATGCGACGTTTCCCAATCGACCCGACCGGCAGCCGACAGGAACGTACGGGCTGCGCCGTCCAGATGCACGGTGCATGCACCGCATTGCGCTATACCGCAACCGAACTTCGTTCCCGTGAGAGCGAGTACATCGCGAAGAACCCAAAGCAGGGGCATATCCGCGGGGACGTCGAGGTCATGTGATTCGCCGTTGATGGAAAGAGTGATCATGTCGAATCCTCGTTGCCGGGTGGCTCAACCATATACTACCGCCGCAGTGATTAGACGGCACGTGCCGTCTGACCGTCCAATTCGCCCAGCATCCGGGCGAGACTCATTTCTCCTTCTCGCGTCTGGAAGCCGTGACTGATCGCGGCGAGCATGAGGCCTTGCGCCGGGGGTTCTCGTACTTTTTCGCCGAAGGCATCGGAGTCGCGGCGAAAGTCCTCGGCCGGCGCCAGTGCGATCGCATTGACTCGGTTCTTGACGACAGCGTGGCCGGCGGCCGGAAAGCTCGCGATCCGTTGCGCCAGTGATCTGACAAAATCCTCCAGAATCGCTGCGGGCAGGGCTCGGTTGATCCAGCCATACCGCTCAGCCAGCTCGGCGCTGTAATCCTGAGCGCTCAGCATCACTTCGAGCGCCCTGCCGCGCCCCATCAGTCGGGTCAGGTGCTGAGCGGCCCCGCCGCCCGGGAGCAGCCCGAAGGCTGGCTCAAACTGCCCGAAAATGGCCGACTCCAGAGCGGCGAAGCGCATATCGCACGCGAGCACAAATTCGCTGCCGGCGGCGCGGACTCGACCCTCGATCTGAGCGATTGTAACGAGATGGCTGGCGCTTAAGTATCGGAACAAGAGGGCGAGCGATGCTTCGCCGGTCAACTTAGCCGCTTCCTGTCGATACTCTTTGATCCGGGTGACATCGACATGAGGGATGAAATAGTCGGGGTCAGCGCTTTTGAAGACGAGCACCTTGACTGTCGGGTCCGTCTCCGCCTGCTTGATCAAGGAGACGAGATCGCGGACCAATTCGGGTCCGAGAAGATTCATCGGTGGGGCGGCGATTTGCGCAAAAAGGACAGCCCCTTCCTTGGTCACCGACAATGTGTCGAAATCCATGCTTCCTCAGCTCGGCGGGACGATCACCAGGCCGTATGCGTAATAGTTGGAGCACGGGTCAAAAGGACACGGCTGACGACTACGAGCCACAGGACCCAGATAAGTGGCGATATGAACCGGGAATAGATTCCATCAGGTGCCCAGAATCCGCCGCTCATCCACGTAGTCCCACCCAGTAGAATGAGCACCACTGCTGCAACGCCGACCGCGAACAGCCCGTTCGAGATCAGTCCGCCCCGCCAGAGCCCAAATGCCGCCGACATGGTCAGCATTGCGCGCGGGAAGGAACTCAGCACCAGGCCGGCCCATGTGAAGTCGTTGAGTCCCGCCAGGAGCGCGGGATTTCCCGAGGCCGCGATCGAATAGGCGAGGGCAGCGCTCACCGTCATGAGCAAAATGAGCAGCCCTCCGAGCGCTGCGCTCGAGGCCGTGGCCGCGCCGCCCCAACCGTCTTGTCCAGCATCCGCGAGGGTGCTTCTCAGCGCCGCGGCAAACCACATGAGATTGAGCACTGCAAAGCCACCGAGGACCGCAGCGATCAGGATCCGCATGCGATCCAGCTGGTAAAACGCGACCAGTGCTGCTTCCGGCGCGCCGACATGGGGCTGATTTCCGTATACGAAATATGCGACGACGAACAGACCGACAGACTGCACGCCGGCAGTACGCCATAGCCGCTCCCAGAACTGCGGAGTGGTGGACACGCTACTAGATGAGTGCACGGCGGCGGTTGATGAACTCATGGGTATCTCCTGTGGTGATTCTGCATCGGCGTCTCGATCTGGCGATTAGTGCGGCTAATTGGCCGCTTTCGCCGCTTTCTCGATCAGCGATGCAACCTCTTTTGAATGCGAGAGAAAAATGGCATGGCTTCCTTGAAGCTTGATCGTTTGCGACTTGGCTCTGTCACTCATGAACCGTTCCAGTTCAGGATTGATCATGCGATCTTCAGTGGCGATCACCGCATAGCTCGGTTTATTCGACCACGCAGCGACGGTGGTCTTGGCGCCGAAGATCTCGGCCGCAATCGGTACTTGCGAGATCGCCATGAATTGGGCAACAGGCTTGGGGACGTCGGCGGCGAAGTCCGACGGGAACGCCTCGGGCTTCACCTGCAAGAAACCCCCGCCGACGGGAACGACGCTATTGCTTGCAGGCGGCGTCTTGCTCTGCAGTCCGCCGGCTGACTCGCCGACTTGCGGTTCAAAGGCGGCGACGTACACCAGGCTGCGAACGGCGGGGTGGCTACCGACTTCAGAAATAATCATCCCGCCATAGCTGTGGCCGACGAGTACACACGGTCCCGAGCGCTCGAGGACGAATCGTGTGGCGGCCACATCCGCCTCAAAGGTGGTTTCGGGTTCCTGCACGACATACACGGTGTAGCCGTCGTGTTGAAGAATATCGGCGACGGCTTTCCAGCCGGAGCCATCGGCGAACGCGCCATGGACCAGGACGACATTTTTGACGGCGCCGTGCGCCAATGAGGCAAAGGCGAGCGCGAGGAGGGGAGCGGCAAACCGAAGTCTCTTCATCTGGCGCCTCACTGAGCAGGACGTTGCGGGCTTATGAAACCAGATGGACTTCGCGCCGGCCATTATACGATGGTGTCTGTCGTTTAACTCCCTTTTGACAACCCATACCTTGGTGCAATGGGCATGGTGATGCACGCGTGATTCCATGCTCAGCAAGTGCGTTGGTTGCAAGAACGCGTTATTAGGGAGCAATTCATGCCGCCGGCCAGTGCTGAAGGGAGCGCCACATTCGCCTCACTGAAGGAGGTGGATGCCGGAGTGCTTCGCGTCAGGTATGCCGACGTGGGTCCCGCCGCCGGCCCGGCCGTTCTCCTGTTGCACGGATGGCCATACGACGTCTACAGCTTTGCCGAGGTTGCACCGGTGCTTACCGGGGCGGGGTACCGAGTCGTGGTTCCGTATCTGCGCGGCTTTGGGGGCACGAGGTTTCGCTCGATCGAGACAGCACGCAACGGGCAACAATCGGCACTGGCCCGTGACGTGATTGAGCTCATGGACGCTCTCAAGATTGAGAAAGCCACCCTCGGCGGGTTTGACTGGGGAGCCCGAACGGCGAACATCGTCGCCGCGCTGTGGCCCGAACGCTGTCATGCGCTCGTCTCGGTCAGCGGCTACTTGATCGGCAATCAGCAGGCCGGCAAGACACCTCTGTCACCGCAGGACGAGTATCAATGGTGGTATCAGTACTATTTCGCTACCGAGCGGGGTCGAAGGGGTTACGAGAAATACCGCCGTGATTTCGCGAAGCTCATCTGGCGGCTGGCATCTCCAAAGTGGAACTTCAGCGAGAGTATTTTCCAACGCAGCGCAGTCGCATTCGACAACGCGGATCATGTGAGCATCGTCATCCACAATTACCGCTGGCGTCTCGGCCTCGCCGAAGGTGAGCATCAGTATGACGAGCATGAGAGGCGGCTCGCCGCAGGGCCGAACATCACAGTGCCTACCATTTCCCTGGAAGGCGATGCCAATGGGGCGCCTCACCCGGAGCCCGCTTCGTACGCCAGAAGATTTTCGGGGAAGTACACGCACCGAACTATCGAAGGAGGAATTGGCCACAACCTGCCGCAGGAAGCCCCTGAAGCGTTCGCGCAGGCCGTCATTGACGTGGCTAATCTCTAGTTAGCAGAACATGAACATGCGTCAGAGCGGCATTCTTTTCGTAAGTTATCGCACGCGGCTGGCGATCCGGGCGATGAGTGAGAAATTGGAACATCGCTTTGCGGCATTTGCAGGCGTGCCCTACCTCGACCGTCTCCATCGACAACAATGGGAACAGTTGTTGGCAACGGAATCCTGTCTGTCACACAAGCGACAGTCATTGGCTGGATCGCCGAGTCCGCCCGTGACTTCAGGGGTCCGTGTCTCAGGTCGGTTGGATAATCAGTATCGCCCGATCGGCTGGTATGAACTGCGGCCACGAAGCGGAACAGGGATCTGATCCATGAAGAATCTCGCGATCAATTGGCAAAGTATCAATTGGAATAGGGTATTTGAATTCGCATGGCGGATCCTTACATTCATCGTGGCGGTTGGCATCATCATCGTCGTCTCGACCAATTGGACCCGCTGGGAGGGCGGGGAGGGGTGGCAGAAAACAAACGATGCGTATCTACAAGCGGACCTCACTCCCATATCCGCCAAGGTGGCCGGCTACGTGCGCGAGCTGCCCATTCAGGATTTCGAGCGAGTTCACAAAGGGCAGCTGCTCGCACAATTGGTGGACGATGACTATCGCGCCGCCGCGGCGCAAGCCGAAGCCGGGGTCGCCACCGCGATGGGACAGGCTATGGCACTTAAGGCACAACATGCGCTGCAGCTCGCGAATGTCGAGGCAGCACGCGCCGTGGTCGCGTCCACCAGCGCGTCTGTCGAACAGAATGCTCGCGACCTTACAAGAGAGCACCGACTGCTCGAAACCGGATCCTCTTCCACTGAGGCGAGCGAAAAGCTGACAACCACCCATGCGCAGCTCGAGGCGCAGCTGAGGCAAAACCGCGCCCAAGCGCTGGCTGCCGAGCGTCAGCTTGCGGTCCTCGAAGCGCAAATTGCGCAGAATGAAGCGACAATCGCGGCGCAGCGTGCCGCATTGGATGCGGCCAAGCTCAATGTTGCCTATACCACCATCACAGCGACCCAAGATGGGGTGATCGGGCAGCGCCAAGTCAAACCCGGGCAATTGGTGGGCGTGGGCAGCCAGATCACGACCCTGACGCCCTTGCCGAATGTATGGGTCATTGCCAACTATAAGGAAACGCAGCTCACTCACATGGCCGTCGGGCAAAAGGCGGAAATCACCGTCGATACCTTTCCGGGACACACGCTGCGCGGACATGTGCTGGCCTTCGCGCCTGCCTCAGGAGCCGTGTTTTCACTGCTGCCGCCCGATAATGCCACGGGCAACTTCACCAAGGTGGTGCAGCGCATTTCGGTCAAGATCGTCATTGACGATGCGGATGGCCTCGCCGATCGCCTGGTACCGGGCATGTCGGTCGAAGCCAAGGTCAACGCCCGAGATGGCGGTCGCAAATGAACGCGCCAGCGCCACTACCGGGTTCAGTCCTGACGGCGCCGACGCTGCCATCTCCGCCCACTTCGATACCGTGGCTCGGACTCATGGCGGTGCTCATGGGGACGTTCATATCGACCTTGAACGGGCGACTATCCACGTTCGGTCTTGCCGACATTCGTGGCGCGGTGGGCGCAGGTTTTGATGAAGGCGCTTGGATCACCACGGCCCAAACCGCGGCGCAGATGCTCATCACGGTCCCGGCCGTGTGGATGGGCGCCACGTTCGGCCCGCGACGAGTATTGATCGGCGCGTCCATCGCATTTGCGCTCATTTCCTTGCTGACCCCTTATTCGCCCAATCTGCCGACTTTGTTGACGATGCAGTTCTTGGGCGGTCTGGCATCGGGCTTCTTCATTCCACTGACCTTGAGCTTCGTATTGCTCAACATGCCGCCCAAGTATTGGGCCTTCGGCATCGCCCTCTATGCACTTAACCTCGAGTTGTCGCTGAACATTTCGGCTTCCCTCGAAGGTTGGTACGTCGAACATCTTTCGTGGCGATGGATCTTCTGGCAAAACGTGCCGCTCGCGCTGATCATGTCGCTCTGTCTTCATCGGGGCATTGCCGTCAAGCCCATCACGATACGGCCGCCGAATGATGCATTTGGCCTTTGGGCGGGCGGCTTGGGGCTTGCGCTGATCTATGCGGCCCTCGATCAGGCGAATAGGCTGGATTGGTTGAATTCGGGATTGGTGTGTGGGTTGCTGTTGGCCGGAGTTTTGATGCTGGTGGGCATTGTGGTGCATTCGGCGCGCGTTCCCCATCCGCTGCTCAATCTCAAAGTTGTCTTTGGGCCACCGTTGCCGATTCTTTTCCTCTTGATCGCGTTTCTGCGCCTGACGATCACATCGACCGCGTTCTTGATTCCACTGTACTTGGGATCGGTGCGCGGCTTTCGCGCCCTGGAAGTGGGTGATACGCTGATTTGGATCGCGGTTCCGCAGCTCATTTTCTGTCCGCTCGCGGCTCTGATGCTCCGTCGAACGGATGCGAGGCTTGTGGCTGCAATCGGGCTCATCTTTATCAGCGCTGCTTGCCTCATGGTGGCCCACAACCTGACCCCGCTCTGGGGGTCGTATCAGTTTCTGCCCTCATCTTTCCTGCAGTCGCTGGGACAGAGCTTTGCCCTTACCGGCATTGTCTATTACGGCATTCTTCACTTGAAAATACAGGATGCGCTCACCTTCGGCGTCGTACTGCAGACCGCGCGTCTGTTGGGCGGGGAGATCGGAACGGCGTTCGTGACGACGCTCGCTCGGGTACGCGAACAGGTGGCGTCGAACCTGATCGGCCAGCATCTACAGACGGGCGACCCTCAAGTCCTGCAGCGGATAAGGGCCTATGGTGCGGCAACGACGAAAATAATCGATCCTGTCGGTGCTCTCACACGCGGCGAGCTGGCGCTGGGAAACATCGTGCGAATTGCCGCCAACACCCAGGCGGTCATCGATTGCTTTGTCGTCCTGGGCGCCATGACCGCCGTGGCCTTGCTCATCGTGGTCATTCGCAGTGTAGCGCCCCAGGGTCCGGCATCCCCGACGCCGCTGTTTCGCGCGCGCGGATCGAGTCTGCCATGATTCGATTGCGTCAAGCTGTTGTTTTGGGTGTCGTCACGATCGGAGCACTGACCGCGTGCCGACTGGGTCCGAACTACACTACGCCGGTGCTTCCGAAGGGAACGGAAGCGCCGTTGGTTTCGTTGAACACCGTGGCGGAGACGCCGACGCCGCCCCCCGATGCGTGGTGGCGACTCTACGAGGACTCGCGGCTTGACGCGCTGGTGCAGGAAGCTCTGCAGGCGAACCGCACGCTCGTTGCGGCCGATGCGAACTTCGCGGCCGCCCGGGCGGCACTATCGGCGGTTCACGCCGAGCGTTATCCGTCAACGACGGTGAGTCGCAGGCGGTCGGTATGGGCGAGATGCCACGACGAATGAAATACTTGAGTTTACCGGACGCGAGCCGCAGACGTTTTGGCTGTTCGCGGATGTCTTTCAGGCCGCGTACGAGGTCGATCTTTTCGGTCGCGTCCACCGCTCGATCGAGGCGGCGAATGCCAACGCGGATGCCGTCGCCGCGATTCGCGATGGCGTGCGGGTGGTGGTCGCGGCGGAAACCACCCGCGCCTACGCAGCGGTCTGTGCACTAGGCCAGGAGATCAGTGTTGCGAATCATTCGCTCGCCGTGGTGTCCCATGAAGCCGATATCACCGTAAAGCGCCATGAGGCGGGAGCCAATTCCGACTTCGATGTGGCGCGGGCCCAGGCCTTGGTCGCCGAGGTTCGATCAACCATCCCGGTACTTGAAGGTCAGCGACACGCGGCTCTGTTCGAGTTGACGGCGCTTCTCGGCCGCACGCCAGCGCAGGCACCCAATGATCTAATAAATTGCGTCAACCCGCCGCACCTAGTCGCACTCATTCCAGTGGGGGATGGGTCGGAACTCATCAAGCGTCGTCCCGATGTGCGCCAGGCGGATCGTCGGCTGGCGGCCGCAACGGCCAAAATAGGCGTGGCAACGGCTGACCTATATCCCGCCGTCAGCCTGGTCGGTTTTTACGGCGGCGCCGCGGTTCAGCTCTCGCAACTCAATACCAATGAGGGCCGCATCTGGGGCGTCGGCCCTTCGATCAGCTGGTCATTTCCCAATATGGCGGCGCCTCGTGCAAAGGTGCGTCAAGCCAAGGCCGAACAGACGCGGCTGCGCTGGCATCCTTCGATGGTGTCGTACTTAACGCGCTCAAAGAGACCGAACAAGCGCTCGCGGTGTACAGCGCGGCGTTGGACAACCGTCAGGCGCTCGGCGATGCCCAAACCCAGGTGCACACAGCCTTCGGCTATGCTCAGGATCAATTCCGCGCCGGTGCGCTCAGTAATCTGGACTTGCTCACGACGGAACAATCCCTGGTCGCGATTGATGCCGCGGTCGCCTCATCCGATGCGGCACTGGTACAAGACCAAATTGCGATATTCAAGGCTCTGGGGGGCGGCTGGCGAAGTGAAAGTCAGCCCATTCGACTCGGTGAGACGCATGAATCCGCATCACCTGTCGTCAACCATCAATGAGCCACAGCGCAAGATGATGCTCAGTTGGAAAGCGGTCGTATTTCTCTGCGTGGCGTCGGCCACCTCGATGGCAGCGGACACGACATCTGCGCGAAGCGACGACATGTCCATGCCTGCAGCGGCGGCAACGGAATGGCTCAATGTTCCGCCTCAAACTGCCGTCGAATTGACGAGGCAAGGTCGTTGTCGTTCAATTCTGGACCTACACCTGCATCAATTGGCGAAGGACACTGCCATACATCAGGGCGTGGGATGCGAAATACCACGGACAAGGACTGGTAGTGATCGGGGTGCACACGCCCGAGTTTGATTTCGAGGAAAACGTCGGCAATGTGCGTTCCGCGCTCAATGAGATGCACATAAGCTATCCCGTCGCGATCGACAATCAACGTCTGATTTGGGATGCCTTTCATAACATGTATTGGCCCGCCCTGTATCTTCTCGACGCCAAGGGACATATCCGCTATCGGCAATTCGGTGAGGGGGAGTACTCACGCACCGAACGCGAGATCCAGAAGCTGCTGGTCGAGATCGGCGGTCATCCCTCGAACAATCTGGCCGTGGTTGCGCCGCTCGGCGCCGAGATTGCCGCGGATCTAAAGAATTTAAAATCGCCGGAAAGCTATGCGGGTTATGAGATGGCAGAAAGGTTTGCCTCCAAAGGTGGGGCCGTGCCGGATCGCCAACATGAATACGTGGCGCCCAAACACCTTTCTCTCAATGAATGGGCGTTATCGGGATCCTGGACTATCCAGAAGCAGGCGGCGGTGCTCAATGATGCCGGCGGGACAGTGGTGTTTCGATTTCATGCCCGGGACCTCAATTTGATTATGGTTCCCCCTGCATCGGGTACCCCTGTGCGCTTTCGCGTGCTCATCAATGGTCATTCGCCGGGCCCCTCGAGTGGTGCAGATGTTGACCAACAGGGATACGGCACACTCAGCGGGGCGCGAATGTATCAACTGATACGACAGCCGGGATCGATCGCAGACCAGGATTTCGTCATCGAATTTCTCAGTTCCGGTGTGAGCGTGTACGACTTTACATTTGGATAGCACCTACGGGGGCGCAAGTCATGGCTGATTTCGACTACGACGTTGTCATCATCGGATCGGGATTCGGCGGAAGCGTCGCTGCTCTCCGCGCCGCGGAGAAGGGTTATCGGGTTGGCGTCATGGAAGCCGGCAAACGCTGGGAGGACAAGAACATCCCCAGGAACAACTGGGATCTCAAAGACTATGTTTGGTTCCCGGCAGCGGAGATGTACGGCATCCAAAGGATCGAGTACCTCGACGACGTACTAATTCTGTGTGGCGCGGGGGTGGGAGGGGGCTCGCACGTCTACGGCAATACCTTGTATGTCCCACCGAAACGGTTCTTCGATGCACCGGGATGGGCTGGAATCACCGATTGGGCCGACGAACTGGCGCCGTGCTATGACCAAGCGAGGCGAATGTTCGGTGTCGTGCGCAATCCGTACATGCCCACCGACGTCGATCGGTACATGCAACAAGTCGCCACCGAAATGGGCAGAGGGCGTACGTTCAACAAGGCGCCTGTGGGTGTGTACTTCGGGCGACCGGGTGTCGAAGCCGAAGATCCGTATTTTGGCGGAGTCGGACCCCGGCGCACGGGATGCATCGCCTGCGGCAACTGCCAGGTCGGCTGTGGCCACAACGCGAAGAACAAAGTGACGACGAACTACCTATATCTTGCCGAGAAGCTCGGTGTCGCGGTCCATGAGCTGCATGAGGTATATGAGCTCGTACCTCTCGATGGCGGCGGATTCGAGGTGCACACGCGTCATCCGGGATGGGCGCAGCGGGCAGCGCATCTGCAGCATCGCACGTACACGGCCGAGCAGGTGATCGTCGCTGCCCACGCATACGGCTCATCGAAGCTTCTTCATCATATGCAGCACAAAGGTCGCCTGACCGGATTGTCGGATGCGCTCGGGCAGCGAGCGCGGACAAACTCGGAACAGCTCCTGGTCGTAACGCGACCCCACGACGAGTGGAAGAGTGATCCGGAGAAGATCCACATCGCCCCAGGATCGGTCGCAATCACCTCTGGCGTTTGGCCGGACGATGTCACCAGCATCGAGCCGGTCTACTACGGGGTGGGAAGTTCCATGGTGGCGTTGCTGACAACCTATCACGTACACGGCGAGCAGCAGCACCCAACCCTCGCGTGGCTCAAGGAACTGATCGAACACCCGACCGAAGCCGTGGGTTTGGCCGACCTGCGGCATTGGTCCGAGCGCTCGGCGATCATGTTATGTATGCAAACAACCGATACGTCGATCGAACTCTACTGGGACGGGCTCATTTTGAGGAGCCGGTCCGGCGGGACCACGGCACCCAAGGTTCACCTTCCGATCGTTGAGGAGTTCGTCGATCGACTGGCGAAAAAAATGGACAGTCGGCAGGATGCAACCATTACCGAGATCATCAACCGCACCGCCACGGCTCATTTCACGGGAGGAATTCCGATCGGTGAGAGCAGCAGACGCGGGGCTGTCGATCCCTACCAGCGTCGTATTCGGCGCGCCAGGCCTTCATGTCATGGACGGAAGCGTGATGCCGGCCAACCCGGGTGTAAACCCATCGTTGACGATCACTGCTTTGACCGAACGAGCAATGTCGCTCTGGCCGAACAAGGGCGAACGGGATAACGAGACCTCCCTTGGGCTCCGGCTACGAGCGCATCGATCCGGTCATGCCGCATCGTCCCTGTGTACCTGCAGGCGCCCCCGGCGAACTGCGACTGGATGCGAAGAAGTCCGACATCATCCCGGAATATCCCTACTAAAGAAGTCTGACGAGCAGGAGAAGCGCATGGTTGAACTCGCAGTTGATGCCTTCCGCGACGATGGGGAAGGGGGATTCTTTCCCCAACGACTTCGTTGTTCCTTACTACCTGGAGGACCGCAAGCTGCGAGTTTCAATTGCGCGCGTTGGGGAACGCCTCTACGCCTTCGACGACCTCTGCACGTGCGCCGCTGAGTCTTGCCCGCTCTCCGCAGGTTTGCTCGCGGGGAAGACGATCATGTGTCAATGTCACGGCTCCCGATTTGATATCGTCACCGGAGCCGTGATCAACGGTCCCGCGGTCAGGTCACTCAACGTGTACGACGTCGCAGGAAGTCAACGGCATCGTTCAGGTACGTGTTTAATGTCTTCCGGTAATCGACGACGCGTGAGCCTCATAGGCTGCCGTGGGGCTGGGTAGCCACACTGCCTGTCGGCGGATCGGCGTCCACGACCTGTACCATGGGTCCCGTCGTCTGCGGGAAGAGAGATTCATTGGTCACGAACAACGTCGCTCCCGGCGTCAATATCCCATTAAGCCTGGCGTTGAAGTCGGCAGGTAGTTTGATTCTGGCAACCGCGTTCGGATCCACCTGGGTACCTTGCTCTCCTAAGTGCCCGGGCACGCCGATTCTTAACCAACGATATTTGGCGGGATCGGGAACGTAAGGATTGGGCGCGCTGCTCGGGCCTTCTGTAAGGATCAGCGCGTGATCAGCCAGCGGCGCGTCTCCGGTTACCACCAATCGCGCTCTTCCGATCTCTATCCCATTGCGGTAGACAACGACACGGTGACTTCCTTGACTGAGCACGATACTGATGGGCCCGTTGGTAGACGCCTCAGGTTGCCACAGCTCATCTTCTGTTGGGGCGAAGTGTTCGGGTTCCACTGGTTGGCCACCCACAAACTTCACCGGAGCCAGATACCCGGGATGCGCGACCCGCTCTGGTGCACTGGCCTCGTTGCCGATCACGACCGTCATGCCGTTGGGCGAAATGTCGAACAGCCGCCGTGCGAACTCGCTTGGCAGGTGAATGCAACCGTGCGATTCGGGATAACCGGGCAATCCGCCGGCATGCAGTGCGACGCCGCCCCAGGTAAGCCGCTCCATGTAGGGCATGGGCGCGCCGTCATAGATCGTTGACCGATGCTCCTTTTGCTTTTGCAGGACGGTGAAGACCCCGACTGGTGTCAGATGACCCGGGCGGCCGGTGCTGACCGTCGTGGCTCCGATCAGGACACCGTTTCGGTATACATAGGCTCGCTGTTCAGTGATGCTGACGACCATGACGACGGGGCCCGTGCTCACGGCTTCCCCCATCCACAGAAACTCGCCCTTCTTCAGCTGATTGATGGGCGTGTCGATGGGTACCGAGGCCTTGGCCCCCCAAAAGGGCACCGAGTCAGCCAGCGCTTGAACCAGTGTCAGAGCCATCACACACATCACCAGACAAAACGATTGAATCGTTCGACGCATGGTAGTTGTATCAACTTCCTGAGTTGCGACGATTGTACGAGCTTTCCTGGAAGTCCCGCCTTCGCGCTGTCAATTACATTGAAATCGATCGCTCAAGAATATTGCACCTTTGTATAGGCCAACACCTTGGCATGCGTTCCGTCTGCCCGTTGTCAGCGGCTCGCCCGCGAGCGATACCTTTGTACAATCGATATGACCCCGCAGCCGTGGCCTAATTGCCTGTACGTTCTTTTTACCGAACAAGGAGATGAGGCGATGAAGAGTAAAAGAATGCTAATCAGCGTTGGCCTTACGATAACTCTCATCATCCTGGGTGCGGGGGCTGCCATGTCCGCGCAAGACCGCTACACGCTCAAAGTGCCCAATGGTCTCGCGTTCGCTGAGTTCAAGGGATACGAAAGCTGGCAGGTCGATTTCCATCAGTGAAAATGGAGGGTTAATGGCCGTGATCCTCGGGAATCCTGCGATGATCGAGGCGTATAAGTCCGGCATTCCGGGTAACGGCAAGCCGTTTCCGGACGGCGCCAAAATGGCGAAGATCCATTGGAATCCTAAGAAGAACGAGATGGCCCCGGGCCAGCCGCAGGTGCCGAATACTCTTCATGACATTGATTTCATGGTGAAGGACAGCAAAAGGTTTGCGGACAGCAACGGATGGGGCTACGGCGAGTTCGAATACGAGGCCTCTTCCGACACCTTCAGGCCCGGCACGCAGTCAGATCAGCCACCGCAAGGGAATGACGCTAAGTGCGGGGCCGTATGTCATCAGATTGCGAAGAAGCAGGACTACGTATTCACGCAATACCCGAAGAGATGACGACTCGGGTTTGGCGGCTTTGCGCAACGCGATGGATAGTGGCTCACGATGACTTCGCAGTGTGGGCACTCGCCCAGAGTGCGCCTGGATTGAGCCGATCGGGATACTGTTGCAGCATCCTATCGTAGAGCTCGCGTGCGGTACTGGTGATCTCGTTAAACCGAATGAAGTCCTGGATGTATTTGCGCGTCTCTTCAATGTGTCTGGGATCGTCATCTCCATCAGGAACCTTGTGTCCCGCGATCACACTGAGCGGTTTCAACACCGCAATCTTGTCGAGGGCGCCCAGCCACTCTCGGGCCGCTTCGGCTGGTCGACTCCGCGAGGTAAAGATGGATTCCGTTGTAGACGGCGTCTCCAGCAACGACGAGGCTGATCGACGGGACATGGAGGCAGGTAGTGTTGTCGGTGTCCGTATGACCGATCTCGACCGCCACGAGTTGGTGCCCTTCCAGCTCGAACTGGTTTCCTTCCATCGCCTCTGCCGCAACGAATTTGTTGGGTAGCTGACCCGGAAAGCGCTTCTCCCAGAAGCTCTGTACATAGTCCGGTGAAATCTGCTGCTTCATGATTTTGACGACATCGGGCGTGGCAACCGCGCGCGCATTGGGGAAGCGCTCGAGCAGAGCCTGTAGTCCAAAGAAATGATCCCCGTGGGCGTGTGTAATGTAAATGGTCGTCAGGTTCTTCTCGCTCGCCGCAACCCACTCGACAAGTTCCCTGGCATGCACAGCGGTGAGGAATGTATCAACCAGGCATGCGTCTCGCTCTCCGTATATCAGCGTCGCGGAGTTCGCGACCCAGCTCAGTGCTTCCTTGCCGGGCGGAATTCCCTGCGTGACGCCGGGGCGAGTCTTGGTCAGGGTCTTCCACCACAAGCGTCGGCTTCCACCCTTTGTGTCGGTCATGGCCCGCTCCTCCGTTCGGTGTTACTCGATTTCCTGTCGGGGGGTCATAACGTTCGGGGGTCCGACGTGCACTTCATTGCTGTCCGTCGACCAGCACGGCATATCCCTCTGCCGCCTCGAGCCGCAGAGGGCGCACTTTTTGGTAAGCAGGCGAGTTGTACCAGGCCATCGCTGCCTCGCGGGAGTCGAACCGTACTACGACCGTCCGTGGCAGGGGGTGTCGCCTTCGATCACTTCGGAGTGATCGGCAAAAACCGGGATTTCGGCATGGTAGGGGATCAGGGTCTGCCCAGCCAGCGAGGTGTACTCTTGGTTTTTCTTGGCATCATGAACGCGATTGTGAAACACAAAGTAAGCGGGCATACGATTCTTCCCAAATTTATGAGCAAACTGCGCGCGGTGGCGTTCATGCCTCAGATCCTTCCCGCTGCCGCATTTCACTTCGCGCGAACTCAGCGGCATGGAGCTTCACGAAGTCGCGCACGCTCGTCGGCATCTCACCAGTAAGCTTGAAAAAGTCGTCGGTCATGCGGTCGAAACGCCCCTCCTTGGTAAGATCGGTCAGCGTCGCGAGGTGGTGGACGAGGTGCGCTGGGGCCCCCACTTTCCGAAGGTTTTCGGTCCACGCGGCGAGCGGGACGTCGCGATAGCGGATCGTCCGGCCGAGTACCTCGGAAAAGACGCGCGCGTAGTAGTCAAGATCGGCAGACTCGGATCCGGTCAGATTGTAAACGCGGCCAATGTGCGGTGCCGGGTCGTCGAGGATTACCGATACGGCGCGCGCCACATCGACAGCCGAGATGGGTGAGGTCTTGCCGCTGCCCATCGGCAGCGCCAACTCATCGGTTTCCCTGACGCGAGCGGCCAATCGCAAAAAGAAGCCCTCGAGGAAGGCCGTAGGCCGCACCGTGACGACTGGCAGCCCCGACCATGACAGCGCCTGCTCCGCCAGCCAGTGCAGCTTGTGCTGAGGGCTGTCGGTGGTCTCGGTTATGCTCATTTGCGCTACCGTCATCTGCGACATGTTCACGAAGGCCTCGACGCCGTGGTGGCGCGCCACCGCAGCGGTGTTAACAGTGGCTTCCAGATAGGCCGGCGAGACTGACATTCCGAAATAGATGCGCGCGCAACCTTCGATTGCGCGGTGCATCGAGGTGAGATCCGTCAGGTCTCCTTGCACCACTTCGGCGCCGATCCTGCGCAGCGCTTCGGCGCGCTCATCTTCCCGCCGGACCAAGGCGCGTACTTTATGCCCCTTGGCGAGCAGCATTGATGTGAGGTTTCGGCCGATCGCACCGACATCGCCGGCCGCTCCCGTCACCAGGATCGGGCTGTCAGGCGCAGATTTCGTGGTCATATCCCTGACTCCTTGTCAGGCGATCCAAGGTTTGATCGGTGCCTCATTTCATCAGAAACATCCCCCGGGGGCGATTACACCATGGTGTAACCACGATGAGCGATCTCTTGTCGACTAATACCTTGGTGTAATCCAACTCGGCCGCTGTAGTTGCTATCGTCAGAGAGACTAATACACGCCTCATTGTTTGCAGTGCTCCCGTTTGAACGAGTCTTTCACCGCAATACATCAAAGTTGAAAGTTCGATCATTTGTCGAGGGAAAATAATGTCCAAGCTCACCAGACGTTCATTCGTGACCAGTGTCGGCGCTGCGATTCCCGCCACAGTGTTGATGCAGCCTCCGGCGGAAGCCGCGGCCGCCCCCGCGAATAAAGCATCGGTCGCATCGCCTCGGCTCAAACCCACTTATCTTTTTTTCGACGCGGACGAGGCGCTCTTCATAGAGGCCGCCTGCGAGAGGTTGATCCCCGCCGATGAATTGGGGCCCGGCGCGATCGATGCCGGAGTTCCGAACTACCTCGACAAGCAGCTGGGGGGAGCCTGGGGTGCGGGAGAGAGGCTGTATCGCAGTGGTCCGTGGCGGTTGGGCACGCCGTCGCAGGGCTATCAGCTTCCCTATACTCCGGCCGAGCTTTTTCACGCATCGTTGCGCGCCATCAATCGTGATCTGGAAGCGCCGCGCACGCCTTTCAGCGCGATGTCTGCAGATGATCAAGATGCGTTACCTGAAATCCTTGGAGACGGGCGCACATGATCTCGACGGCGTTCCGTCTGCGATTTTCTTCGACCTGCTGTTGAAAATGACCGTGGAAGGATTCTTCAGCGATCCGGTGTACGGCGGCAACCGCGATATGGTTGCCTGGCGCATGATCGGCTTCCCCGGCGCGTACGCCGACTACTACGAAGCCATTGATCGACACGGCGTGAAGTTCGTGCGTGAGCCGATGAGTCTTGCGCAGGATGGTCAAGGCCACATTCACGTGCGTCAAGACATTCCCGCCAGTCTCTAGGAGCACGAGGTCATGGCCCAACGTCTAAAAGAAGTCGATGTGGTGGTGATTGGGGTAGGCATGGTCGGCAGCATCGTTGCCAAGGAACTCGCCGCCGCCGGGTACAAGGTGGTGGGTTTGGAGCGCGGCCAGACGCGATCAACGGTACCGGAGTTCCAGAGTCCATCGATTCATGACGAACTGCGCTTCGATGTACGCAAAGCGCTGATGCAGGACAACACCCGTGAACCGGTGACATTTCGAAATCAGAGTTCAGAGGTGGCTTTGCCGGTGAGACGCTGGGAATCGTTTCTACCCGGAACCGGAGTTGGCGGCTCCATGGTGCACTGGAACGGCCAGACATATCGCTTTCAGGCGAACGACTTTCAGCTTGCCACGCGCACTCGCGAACGTTACGGCAAAGGCTTTCTTGACCCGGACCTCAGCATTCAGGACTGGGGCGTGACGTACGATGAGCTCGAGCCGCACTACGATCGCTTCGAATACCTCTTGGGTACCAGCGGCAAGGCCGGCAACATCAAGGGCCAGATTCAGCCGGGCGGCGATCCACTGGAGTCGCCGCGATCTCGAGAGTATCCGACGCCACCCATGAAGGAGCATTTTTCCGGTGCGATGTTTCGCAAGGCAGCGAGCAGCTTTGGGCTATCACCCGTTTCCCCAGCCTTCTTCGAACTTGAGTCAGCCCTATACTAACCCCGAGGGCATCAAGCTCAACGCCTGCGTGTTCTGCGGTTTTTGCGAGCGCTACGCCTGCGAGCACTATGCCAAGTCGGTACCGCAGACCGTCATTTTGCCGGTGCTGCTGGCGAATCCCAACTTCGAACTGCGAACGGGTTGCCAAGTACAGCGGATCAATCTCGACTCGCCGAAGAAACACGCAACCGGCGTCACCTACATCGATGCCGTGGGACGGGAATTTGAACAGCCGGCGTCCCTGGTGATTACCTCGACGTTCGCCATCAACAATGTGCGCATGCTGCTGCTGTCGGGTATCGGAGCACCCTACAACCCTGCCACCGGCCAAGGCGTCGTCGGGCGCAACTACGCCTACCAGACCATGAGCACGGTGGCATCATTCTTCGATGAAGACATCATCGTCAACCCGTTCATGGCGTCCGGTGCATCCGGGACCCTGATCAACGACTTCGCTGGCGATAATTTCGATCACAGCAGGGTTAGGATTTATCGGCGGCGCATTTATCGGCGCCGTGAACACCAACGGACGGCCAATTCAATACCACCCGATTCCCCCCGGAACGCCGAATTGGGGAAAGGGTTGGAAGCAGGCCGTGGTCAAGCACTACAACCACACGGTGATGTTCAGTCTGCATGGCAGTTCGGTGTCTCAGAAGCAAAATTATTGCGATCTCGATCCCACGTACCGCGATGCCTGGGGTCAACCGGTGCTGCGCATCACCTTCGATTTTCCGCAGAATGACATCAAGATGGCGGCACACGTGACTGCGAAGGCGGTCGAAATCGGCAAAGCCATGGGGGCTAAACAAGTGGCGGGCACGCCGCGTAAGGGACCGTACACGGTCACCCAGTATCAAACCACGCACAACACCGGAGGAACGGTGATGGGGGACAATCCTAAGACCAGCGTGGTCAACCGCTACCTGCAGTCCTGGGACGTTCCGAATGTGTTCGTCATCGGCGCCTCCAACTATCCGCAGAATGCCTCCTGGAATCCCACCGGAACGTTGGGTGCGCTGACCTACTGGGCGATCGATGCGCTGAAAAATAAGTATCTGAAGAATCCGGGTCGTTTGGTGTCGGCGTGAACGCCGGTCTGCGCTCCGCTCTGCTATTGGCTGGCGGTGCAGTCCTGCTTGCTGCACCACTTCTGCTTTTTGGAGCTGCGGCGGCGCCGCCCGCCGGCAAGCCGGACGCGACGACGGCAGCCTGCCAAGCCTGTCACGGCGCGCATGGCGAGGGCATGGCGGCGGCCCATGTTCCGCGTATTGCCGGACAGTCGGCCGACTATCTTAAGAAGCAGCTGGACGACTACGCGGACGGAACGCGGGACAATCCGATCATGGTCAACTTCGCGAAACCGCTGAGCGAAAAGCAGCGCGCGGATGTCGCGGCGCGATTCGCGGCGATGTCGGCGCCCTTTGTCGCGCAAGCTGGTTCGGTCAACGCCTGTTACTCTTGCGCGCGGCCATCAATTGGCTTATCAGGGCGACGAAACCAAACGCGTGCAAGCCTGCAACAATTGCCACGGGCCCGACGGCGTCGGAGTTCCATACTCCGCACCCTACCTGGCGGGGCAATCAGCGGAGTACCTTGGCAGTGCCATCAAGGCGTGGCGGGACGGGACTCGCAAGAATGATGCGGGTCAGTTGATGCGCTCGGTTGCGGAGCGGCTGAATGATGCCGACACAGCAGCCGTGGCTGCCTATTTCGCGAGCGTTGAACTCGAGGCGCACTGACGCCCGCTAATGCTAGAGCGCGCCCGCCGCAGAGACGCGATGCGCATCGTCCGCTGGATTTCGTCGCAGGAAACTGTTTTTGGGGATTGACAGGTAAGAAGCGCGTTCAAACGACGGTCTTTTGCTCGGGACACTGCTGAGCCCCAGCTTCGCCGCCATGTGCACCAGATCCGGCAGAGAGGTGGCCCGCATCTTACGCATCAGTTTGCCCCGATGTTGCTTCACGGTGATTTCGGAAATTCCAAGTTCGCCACCCACTACCTTGTTCAACCGCCCGGTGACGACCAGGCTCATCACTTGCCGCTCGCGAGGGCTAAGCGATTCGTAACAGGCACGGAGCCCCTGCAGTTCCGCCTCCCGGCAAAGTGCCTCGTGGCTGCGAGCCAGAGCGCATTCTATTGCGTGAATGAGCGCCTGCGCGTCGAACGGCTTGGTAAAGTAATCAAACGCTCCGGCCCTCATCGCTTGCACTATCAAAGTCGCCTCGCCATGGCAACTGAGGAGGATAACCGGGATCTCCGTGTGCTCGGCGACGAGCCTTTGCAACTTGAGACAGCTGAGGTCCAGCGGTGAAACCTCCAGTACCAAGCAACTGGGCACAAGCATGCGGGGCAGGGTGACGAATTCCTCTGCTGACGCGAAATCCTTGCTTTGCCAGCCGGCGCCTCGAATCAGTGGCTCGAGCGACTTGCCTACCGACGGGTCCGAGTCGACGATAAAAACAGCGGATCTCGCGCTGACTGAGGAAATCGATCCTGAGACAGTACTGCTGAGCATCATATTCATCCCTCCAGTGTACGAATCGCTGGACCGTATCCTCACCTCGACTGTCTTCGGATGGCACGCCACTATCGGCATAGATAATCCTGACACTATCGGGCGGCGTTGGGGTGGCCTTGGGGCGGCAGAGTGCGCAGCTGGAGTCAATTCATTCGTAGCGGGGCAGCAACTGAAATGATCAATATCGGCGTGAGATTGCTGTCGCCAGCAGAATGCTTCGAGGTTAAATGTCGAGAATGCCCCGCTTCAGGGCAATCATCACGGCATGGGTTCGGTCAGACGCGTCGAGCTTTGGCAGGATGCTCTTCATGTGCGTCTTGACGGTTCCCTCGGAGATATCGAGCTCGGCGGCGATCAGCTTGTTCGACTTTCCCGCCGCCACTCGTCGCAGCACTTCGATCTCGCGCACAGTGAGAGCATCGTCAGCAACGTGTTCGGCGATTTCCGTAGCGATCTCGGCGGGCACGCGACGCTTGCCGGCATGTACGGCTCGGATGGTCTCTATCAACTCTTTTCTCACGAGACTCTTGAGCAGGTAGCCGGCGGCGCCGGCCTTCAAAGCCGAAGCCGCCTGCACGTCGCCGGCGTAAGTGGTCAGTACGATGATGCGAGCATTCGGGAACTCGGTTCGGATGGCTGAAATCGCTTCGATGCCGCTCATGTCGGGCATACGAAGGTCCATGAGCGTTACGTCGGGCCGCAAGCGACGAAAGCTCTCAATGGCCTCCTGCCCATTGCCGGCCTGCCCGACCAGAGTCATGTCCGTCTGATCATCCAGCACTGCGGCGATTCCTTCCCGCAGGAGCTGATGATCGTCGACGGTCAGTATCCGAATTGCCCCAACGTGCGGTGTGATGCTCACGGTACGGTTCCTTCTGCGGTCATTTCGACTCAATGCGGCGAAGTGGAGGAACGGAAGACGGCGAGCAACGAGCGCGATGCGAGCTGGACCTGCGATCGCCTGTACGCCAATTTTGCAGGGACTCGCAGGTCTATTTCCGTTCCCGCGTCGGGCTTGCTCCAGATTTCAAGGTGTCCGCCCAGCTTCTTCGCCCGTTCGCGCAGTCCCATGAGGCCAAAGTGCCCAGGTCGTTCCGCCGGCGTCCAGCACGGACGGGCTGATTCCTCGTCCATCGTCACGGACTCTGAGGTGAAAGGCGGCTTCGCCATAGGTGACTTCGACTTCGATATCGTTCGCGCTCGAGTGCCGGAACGCATTGCTGAGTGCCTCGCGGACGATCATCAATCCCTCCTCACGCACTATCGGATGCAGGTCCCGGGGAGTGCCTTGAACGCTCACCTGGCACTTGACTGGGTGCAGTTGCGCCAGTTGTTCGCACTCCGCCGCGAGCGCCTGCGCCAAAATCCGTCACCTCACGAGGCGGCCGGGCGCAGATCCTTCACTCTGTCCCGACTCTCTTCGAGCAGCTTGTCGGCTCGATCGAGCGATTGCTCCATCAGTTGGCGTGCAGGCTGGTCCGGAGGAATGCGGTTCGCATCTGACTGAAATCGCCAGATCAGACCCTGCATTCCCTGCAGCAGCGTGTCGTGAAGGTCGCGGGCAATCCGATCACGTTCAGAAAGGCGCGCCTCAAGCAGACGACGCGTGTCCGCGCGAACCTGCATTATGCGCAACCGATACAGCGCTGCGAACGTGGTGGCCACAAGAAGCGCACAAAGGGCATAAAACCATCGGGTCTGGTACCAAGCGGGGATGATCCTCATTGGTAACTTCGCACCGACACTATTCCAAATGCCGGCGTCATTCGATGCAATAACCTGAAACTCATATGAGCCGGGGGGAAGGCTGGTGTAATAGGCCGTGCGGCGTGTGCCGGCGTTCTGCCACTCGTGATCCAACCCCTTGAGTTGGTAGCGAAATTGAACGCGCTCGGGTACTGAAAAACTCAAGCCGGAGTAGGTAATCTGCAAATTTTGGGTTTTTCCTGGGAGTTCTAACTTGCCGGACGAAGAGAGCGTTCGGCCGTCCGCGATAATCGACTGAATGACGACTGGTGGGGGTCGCGTGTTTCGATAGACGTGCCTTGGATCGACCCAAGCGACTCCGTTCACTGTCGCAAACCATAGCCTCCCATCGGTCCCCCGAGTGGCCGTTGGAAACGCAATTTGTTCGGTAGCACCGGGAAGACCGTCAACGTAGTCTAAGACCTCGTAATGTATTGGATGGGAACTGTCCTGGAGAATGGCCGAAACCTCGGAGGGTGCTACATGGAGGATACCGCGGTACTCGTTCAGCCACAGGCTGCCGTCGTCGGCTTCGACGATACCTGACACGCTGCCAAAGACCGGCGCGTCGTAGGGGAGAACTGCGGTTAACCGCGGCCCGCGGAGGAGGCCAAGACCGCTCTCGCCACCGACCCAGATGTGAGTTCCGACCGCATCAATCGCCTTGACTTCCCCGAGAGCCAAACCATCCTCCGAGGAATAGAGACGAACGACACCATCTGTTACGCTCAAGAGCCTGCCGTCTCGAAATCCAAACCAGACGCGACCTGCTGGATCGGTGTGCTCTGTCGAGGGTACTGCATTCGCCGGAGCCGGCTGAACGCCGCTAAATCGGTTCCAGCGTCCGCTTTCAAAGGCGAAGAGACCCTCCTGCGCGCCATAGGCCCATACCCTATGTCCCCCGTCCACTGCGAGCCGCCATCGATATTTTGACTTTTCCTTTTCACCTGGCGATTCAAACTGAATCGCGCAGTCATTGCCAACGAATTGACAGCCGCCCTCGTTTCCGATGCCCCAGATCGAGCCAAAGAGATCGCGGTACAGCCGAAATATCTGGTCGCCCTTGTTCCGCATTTCTACCTTGCTGTGGCCGTCGTGAAAGCGAAACAGGTGTCCGCCGTTATCAACCGCGAGGACATAGCCGCCGTCTTGCGGCGCCATAGATATTCTCGTTGCCGCGCGACCAAGCGTGACCGGAGCGAGGGCACTATTGCGGAACTGGTCAATTCCGTCGCGAGTCACAACCCAAATGTTGCCCTCACGATCCTCCAAAATCGCGTAAGCGATGTCGGAACTTAGACCATCCTTGCTCGTGAATTCGTCAAGCGCGTTACTGAACTCGCCGATGGGTTCCTTGGGCAGTTGTGACGGAGAGGGCGCTCGCCTTAGTCCGTCCCCCAATGTAGTGATCCAGAGACTCGCGTTTTGATCGAACAGGATTGCCATGGAACCTACGCGCATTTCCAGGTCGTCCGGTCTTCTGCATTCAGGTTTGGTTTGCCACGTGTCGGGAAATCTTCTCTGACAATCGTCCCTGGTGAGTCCTTTGTAGGGGGTGCCCTCGCCGGGGCGTTTGAGCGGCCGGATTGCGCGACTGGTTTCCACCATCCATACCGTGCCGTCAGGAGACTCGGCTAACTGACTAACTTGCCCATCGTAAGGCTCGTCGGCGAGTTCGAACTTTGATGCTTCTGCGCGCAAGACCGCGATGCGGTGTTCGCCGACAGCCCATACCGCTCCAAGATGATCAACGAGAACCGCTGTTGCCCTGGAACCTGGAAAGCTCGATTCGTCACCGACCGTCCGCCACCGTCCACCCTCAAAGCACCCGAGGCCGGCTGAAGATGCAGCCCAAATCCTTCCCTGAGGGTCCTGGGCAAGACCCCGAACGTCTCCCTCCGGGAAGCCATCGACAGAGCTGTAGTTGGTGAGCCTGCGCGCTTCAAGAACACTAGCACCCCCCGTGCGATACCCAATCCATAATCTGTTGCCTGGGTCGGCATATAGACTGCGAATCTGCCGCGAAGGCAGCTGAGGACCGGTTTCTGGCTGAAACTTTTGAAACTGTGTTCCGTCGAATCGATATAACCCTCGAAGGCTGGCGATCCAAAGATAACCATCGGTGGTCTGAGCTATGGCCACGATGTTGGCGGGAACGCCGGATTTGCTGTCCCAGACGCGGTGGGCGAGTTCAGTAATGTGGCGCGCAGGATCGAGAGCCAAAGCGGTCCGGACGTCTAAGAGGACAAAGAGAAGCAGTACTCGTTTCAAGCCGCGCATGCTGAGAGGCGCCATATACTCTGAGCAAAATATACGCCAACGGGTTCGCGTGCGTCCGCAGCGGAAAAGTAGAGATCATTCATTGTCCGCGTAGTCCCGTTTTTGACGCGAGTCTATGCCTACTCGCTTTATCAAGCTCAGAGATACTTTACCGCAGAGATATGTGGATCCCCCAAAAGGGATACTGCGGGCTACCCGACAATAGGCTACGCCACGATAGGAGATTAATACATCCTCTGCGTCGTGCAGCGGCTATTCTCAACATTCCCCCCTGGTCGGCCCGGGGTTGGTTTGCTCTTCCTACGGTCTTCCGTAGTGATAGCGCTGCTTTTCGAGCGTACCTTTTGCTATCCCGCTTCGCCGGGCTGGATCGAAGCGGCCGCCATACTGCTGTCCATTACGTTGCTTGCAGGCTATCTGACGCCGATAGTCGCCACGATCTGCCTGTTCCTGCATGCGATTCTTTGGTACCGACTCGGTGGCGGTAGTGCGGCCTTCGCGATCATCGTCTGTCTCGACTTGATCGCTCTGATGCTGCTCGGGCCGGGTGGCTATTCGGTGGACGCATTCCGGTTCGGGCGTCGGGTGATCGTCGTACCGCCGCCTTGACGGGCCATTCGTTGTTCTCTGAGGACTATCGCGCCTGAGGGTGATGATTTGTCACCGCGTCGGAGGAGTGGTGGGCCGGCACCGCGACGCAACCACCCCCTTGGGGTGTCGTCTCATGAGTGCCGGCCCGCCTGGGTTGCTGGGGTCGATTGCCCCTCTCCCAAACCTTTGCTTCGATGTTCTAATTCTCGACCGCCACGTTGTTCACGATATCCGCAACTCCCGGCGCTCTGCGCGCAATCGCTTCGGCGTCAGCACGTTCATTTCCGGTGGCGACTTGCCCTGACAAATACACCACGCGTTTGGAGGTGCTCACGTAGATTGACTTTGATGGTCCCAGATCAGGATGCTCGTCAAGTAGCCCTCTCACATCGGACGTGATCTTGGTATCTTCCGGAGTGGCGGCCCTTTCGATCGCACATCCGGAAATCATTTGGCTAATAACGATGGCAAAGCCCAGGGTCTTAATGCATGTTGAATTCATCATTGCGATCTCCAGTGAGTTGTAAAGTCGGCGATGTCACCACACGCGGAGATTGAGATCGACAACACGATGGTGTGAGTCGATACCTTCGGATGAGTCGATGCGACAGACTCGTGCTCAAAAAATGGACGGGACGATTTGGTCGGTTGTCGAACACTGCGTTCCTCTTTCTGGTCGAGCTGAGACCGCTCGCTCGCGGCGCCCGCGCAAGGTGCAGTTCCGCGTGACTGTTCGTGCGTCTCCCTCACTGAATTCGGCCATGAACCACAAGAAGCGGAACGGAGCGGTGTTTGACGAATTTTGCGAAGTCCGTCTCCGTGCCAAAAGATCGGCGTGGACTCGGCACACTAACTTATACGAAGGTATTTACCGATACCTTCGTGCGATCGCCAATTCTCCGCGCCTTTAGTCTAATCACCACTGGTCCTTGTTTCGCATCCGAGCCGATTAGGCAGTTCCATTTGGAAGGAGCACACCATGATCGATTTCGAAGAAACGGAGCATTCCGTCAAAACGATTGGGGAGAGGTGGAAAGCAAGCGTGACGAACGCCCGTGTCCTTGCGCCATATACGGCAACATCGCTGTTGCGATCGGCATGGTGTACTCGATCATTCCTGGATATGCAGCGGGCAGGGCCTTACTGGGCCCGCGCCATCGTGCGCAAAACTCAAGGCAGGTAAACAAAAATGCTCAATGAGGTGAAGGGTCGAAGATCGCATTGGTGCCTGGTGTTGGCAGATGATCAAGCGCCAGAATGGATGGCCGACGGAGCGTCAGATTTGCCCCCGGCGCCCATGCAGTACTGCTCCCTTGGCCGGTCCGCGACACTGTTGCACATCGCTCTGCATCGCGCCGCATCGATCGCACCGACTTCACAAATCCTAATAACTGCTCTCGAAGAGTACAGGGAGCGGTGGGAACCGGCCCTCTGGTGCGTGCGTCCCGAAAGACGCTTCGTCAGCGACAAACTTACGAATCCGCTTCTCGCTTCAGCCGCCGCGATCCTATCGGTCGCCAGGGTTTCGCCCGCCAGCGTACTGACGATTCTGCCGGCGCGATGCTACGTCGCGCACGAACGGATTGTAAGGGAAGCGCTAAGGCAGGTTGCCTTGGAATTGCCGCGAATCCCGGAGGGCGTGGCGACGCTCGGGATGGCAGATATCGACGAAGGCGTGGATGAGGACTACATGGTGATCGGCCGTCACCGGACAGGCCTGGGTTTCGCAGTTCAGGGCGTCGCCCGGAGACCCACCGCTTGGATCGCGCGACATCTGAGGCGGCAAGGTGCCGTTGTGTCCTCAGGCATTATGATCGGTTATGCGCACGCATTTGCGGCCCACATATCGAAGAACTGGCCGGAAATCAGTGAAATGCTCAGTACGCGGGTTGCGATGGCGGGCGCAGCCCAAATGGAGTGCGCGATTCCAAGTAGCTTGCTGGATCGCATGTCTCGCCCGGTTCTGAAATCGCTTCGCTGGGCTCCTCCGGCATTTCCACAGCGGGTTTTTGCCGTCTGTGATAGCGGATGGAGCGGTCTAAAGTCCCCGCATGCCGTGGCGCGAATAGCGGATTTTTTGACGTATCAGACTCGACGGCGCCCACCGTCGTGGAGTTCACCGACATACCCCGAGTCTGGGAAAGCGCATCATCCCATGGATCAAGGCTCCATATGCACATTCTAGTCACTCTGACGCTGATACTGAGTCTTTTCTCCATCGCAGTTCTCGGGATTGCAAATATCAGTCGAGAACTGATCAGACCCCCGTTGCGGTCGGTGCCAATCAAGAGCGAAGATGAGGGTTAGAACAAAGCAGGGCTGATGCGCTGAAACGAGCTATGACCAGGCTGTATCTATTTGCGCTAATCTTGTTTTTCGCCGGTCACGATGCGGCTCGTGCCGCTGCGTCACTATTTCAAATTGAGCCAAAAAATCGGTTCACTTTTAGCCATGGCGGGAGTTTTGCGGTGGGTGACATAGTGCACGTGAAATTCACACGGCTCTCCCCAAACGATGTCTTCTACGTCAATAAATGCGGCGTTCCATGCAACACCTCAAAACTTGTCTTTTACGTTGAAGGCAAGGAATTGCTGGAAGGCGAACGCACATTCGAGATAACGGAAGAGGGTAGGTACTATTTCTGGATACAGCGTACCCTTGAAGACGGACAGAGTGGACCGAGCCATATCGATAAGTTCGATGCAAATGGGACGCAGTTCAAAGCAACCTTTGCGACGGGATCAATTGTTGTCGGTGAGTTGGAGCGTCATCCCAAGCAATAGGTCTGCTTGTGCGAGCGTGGGCCGCGGCAAGACTGGGTCGCCTCGACCCATACCAAAGTCTCGGTCAATACCATTGTTCACTGTTGCTAACTCAAGGCCTCTGGTTTGATGGCTACGTTCTTGTAGCCTTCCTATTCAACAGGGGAATGATCTTGTCGGTAGGTAGCCAGCAGCCACCAAACGTTGCCTCCCATGGCAGTGGCTTTTGCCGGCGTCGACTCCGTAACCCTCGCCCAATAGACAGGGTTGTACGATCGGTATGGATAACGATCGCTCTGAATGTACTGCTGGCAGGTTGTGGGCATTTGCCCAGACAGGATGCAGTGCCTGCCTCATTGACTCAATGCGCACTGACGTCCGGGGCTGCTGATACGCGTTACTGGCCGCAGCTCGATCAAGGACCTCTCTTGCAACTTGCAACGCGAGCGGCGGAGCGTGGGCACATGTCGCTTATCAAGGTTGGCAGAACAGGGGAAGAGTCGTCGGAAAGCTACCTTGCCATATCAAGCGGTGGAGACGATGGGGCATTCGCCGCGGGTTTATTGGCGGGATGGACGACGAGGGGCGATAGACCCCAGTTCAAGGTCGTCACCGGGATCAGCGCCGGTGCACTCATCGCCCCGTTTGTGTTTCTGGGTTCTCAATATGATTATGTTTTGCGCGAGGTTTCCAGTCGAATCGAAAAGCGAGACATTTTTCACCCGCGTAATTGGATCGCGGCGATCATGAGTGATGGAATGGCGGACGACAGGCCATTGGCATCGATCATCGAAAGATATGTCGATCAGAACCTGTTGCGCGATATAGCGCGCGCGTACGCGAAGGGACGCTTGCTCCTTATTGGAACGACCAATTTGGATGCGCGCCAACTGGTCGTTTGGGATATGGGTGCCATTGCTTCTCGCGGAGATGCCTCTGCACTCGATCTCTTTAGGAAGGTCATGCTCGCTTCGATTTCGATACCGGGCATCTTTCCACCGGTCATGATCGATGTTGAAGCCGATGGAAAACGATACCAGGAGATGCATGTGGACGGCGCCGTCATGACTCAGGTGTTCTTATTTCCTGCATCGATTGTGACTGGTCTGAACCAGCAGTCCCACGCCGGCGAGCGATGGCGACGCATATACGTTATCCGCAATGGCCGAATTGACGCGCAATGGGGATCGACTGAGCGGCGCGTCATGACAGTGGCACATCGAGCCCTTGACGCGCTGGTGGACCGAAACGCTCTCAGCGATGTTTATCGACTGCAAGTCGTCGCGCAACAAAATGGATTAGACCTGAACATTGCTTATATCGATTCGAAATTCGATTATCCCCACAAAAGTCTGTTCGCGGGAGACTACATGCACCATCTGTTTCAATACTCCTACTTGCTCGGCGCCAGCGGTTATCCATGGCGAAAGGCACTTCCCGAAGCCGAATGGCCGGCCGTAGATAGAGCGGTGACGAGCGACCCGTTAGATTCCGATACTCCTTTGTCTGTGCAGCGTTGAAACGTTGGACCGTTCGAGGGGCTCAGACCGACTTGCTAAAAAGTCCTCGGCTCATCATCGAGCATACCTTTGTGCGATAGATGCACCTCAACACGCGTGGCCTAATCCAGTTCGTGTGTAACTGGTGAAATAAAGGAGCTGCAGCAATGAACGGCAAAACAGTGTTGATTAGTTTTGGAGTTACCGCGGTACTCGCCGCCTTAGGCGTTGGAGCTGCGATTTCCGCCCAGGACAAATATTCCCTCAAGGTACCCGATGGTCTCGCGTTCTCAGAGTTCAAGGGATACGAAGGCTGGCAAGTTGTCAATATCAGCAATGGGGGACGGCTCGCTGTCATCCTAGCTAATCCGGCGATGATCGAGGCGTATAAGGCCGGTGTTCCCGGTAACGGGAAGCCTTTCCCCGACGGCGCCAAAATGGCGAAGATTCATTGGACCCCGAAGAAGATCGAAGGGGAGCCCGGTCAGCCGCTGGTCGCGGGCGCCCTGCATGATGTTGACTTCATGGTGAAGGATAGCAAGCGGTTCTCGGAGGGCGGCGGATGGGGATATGCCGAGTTTGAGTATGACGATGCGTCCGATACGTTCAGGCCCGGCACGCTCGATGACAAGCCGCCACAGGGCAATGACGCGAAGTGCGGGGTTGCGTGTCACACGGTGGCGGCGAAGCAGGACTTTGTGTTCACGGAATACCCCAAACGATGAAACCAGGGCCGCGCCGATCGTGTGTCATGCACTGATCGGCGCGGCTGAAACTCGCACACCCGTGTCGATCATCCGATCGCGAAAGCACGGGACTCGGATGACCCCGAGCGTCTTGTTCGCCAACCGAAGGCGCTTGTACGTCGCGGATGGGAACTGAGGCCGCCGCCCAGGGCGCATCATCTAGCCTGTGCGTCCTGCGACTGATCTTTGCGGGAGAGTCTCACGATCGCTGATTCGATGATCGTGTTGACGACATTTAAGCCGCACAACCTTGCGAATTCTGCCCCGGTCGCTTCGTTTACCCATATCGAAACCTGAGAGGTACCTGTGGTACCCGAACCGCCAACGTGCTCCGCCGAGGGGCAGCGCACACATAACCATCTAGCAGACGATCCGCCGACACTATGGTGCGATCGATTCGGCTCCGCGACTCTGTTGTGATTCAGGCACGCGAACGTCATCCAAGGTTTTTGGCAGCCGTTCCCTTAAACCTAGGCCGATAAACAGAGATACGCACGGAGGGAAATGATGAGTGTGGACTCCAGCAGCGCAGTTCCCGACGTCGTTCGACGAATAAGCGAAGACCAGTATTCTCGTGCCTGTACCGGGCCTGGGGCAATCCGCCGCCCTGAGACGACAGTGGAGTCCCAGAACAAGCGCCTCCCGGTGGTACGCGTCGCAGGATCCGCTCACTCTTCCAGAGACGTCGCCATTCTAGAACGACTATCAATTGCCGTTACCCGATTGCTGGAGGCACTCGACAATGCGATGGACGGCAACCTCGAATTCGCTGAGCGCTCAGTGCGGCATCTCGACGCGATTCTCAATGGCCTGGAAGAAGAAACGGCGCAAGAACACAAGGGGGCACCGAGCGCATCAACCATTGTGCGCGGCGGCCTGGCCCCGTGGCAGATTCGACGCATTTCAGCGTTCATCGATGCGAATATCGATACTCCGTTGCACATCGTGAATCTCGCAAAGATGGTCAGACTGAGTTCCTTTTATTTTACCCGCGCTTTTGGCGAAAGTTTCGGTTGCCCACCCCACCGGTACATCATGCGACGACGAATCGAGCGCGCTCAGGGCTTGATGTTGTCCACGGCGGCTCCGCTCGGGCAGATAGCTCTTGAATGCGGATTGGCAGATCAAGCACATTTTTCCAAAGTGTTTTTGAAAATCACCGGCGAGAGCCCGGGATCATGGCGAAGGGCAAGAACAATGCCGTCAGCATGCGCGGGGTAACGCGCTCGAGGCGGTCTGCGGCGCGCACGAACCCAGTCGAGCGCGCCGCTGGGCCAAGTACTAGTTCACCGAATCTGCAGCCGCCAAGATGACGTTCGCAACCTCTGCGGGCTTTGACAGCATAGCCAGATGACCACTCGCGACTTTCCTCACAGTGGATTGCGCTCCTTCCGCCATACCTTGCTGTAGCCGCGGATCGATGATCTGGTCCTTTTCGGAGAGCACCCACCAGGATGGTTTGTCGTGCCAGGCGGCCTTTGTCACCTTATCCGCAAGACATCCGTAGAACCAGGGACCCTGCGTGGCGGCTATGATCTTTTGCGTAGCCGGGGGTAGGTCGGGCGCGAAGTATTTGGCGACCGATTCCGGCGATAAGTAGAGAAATCCGCGCTCATCTTTGCTTAACGTGGCCAGATACGGAGGTTCCGGGAAACCCTTGATCAGATCGTTGATCGATTGTCCTGCATCCGGAGCAAAGGCTGCGACGTAGACCAATGCCGCGACCTTATCGTTGTTGCCCGCTTGCGTAATCACAACGCCGGCCCAGGAGTGTCCAACGAGAATGACGGGGCCCGTCTGCATGTTGATCGCACGAGTGGTTGCGGCGACATCATCGGCCAGAGAACTCAAAGGGTTTTGAACGGACACAACGTGGAGCCCCTTGGCCTGCAGCAGAGGAATTACTTTGTCCCAACTGGATCCGTCCGCCCAGGAACCGTGTACAAGAACAACTGTTTTAGTAGACATGGAACCTCCGGCAGCCGAAGCCGCTCCTTCAAATGACAACGCCGATAGCGCCACTAGAACAAAAGCAAGCGCTCTGTTTAATCTCGTGCGTCTGGGCACGTCTGTTTGACTGGGAAGAGAAGTTGGAGAGCATTTAGGAATCATCACGGCATTACTCCTAGGTATTCGTGGTTAAAGTACACAAGCCGTCGGTTAGATCGGCGGTGAATACACTGCCCATTCTTGACCCTCGATAATTGTCACTTCCTGCGCCCGCCGGTATCAGTTTGCCGAGTTGAGTCGATGGCATGCGCGAATGTCAGCAACTCCAAAATGTCGCCCAAAAAATGGCGGAAAACTGCAGGACATCTCGCGCGAAGGTGAGAACCAATACCAATGTCTGATGGATCGTCGCCAACACGGTGGCGCACGCTCTCATGACCTTCGGCGGCGTGGCCGAATTTGGAAGGAGCTCTCACATGACATCTACTGAAATCAGCGATCGCAAGCCCACCGGCTACTACCCTTTGTGGTTGGACAACTTGGCCGACGACGTGACCGGGGAGGGCGCAGCGATGCAAGGCGTATTGCAGGGGGCGGAGTGCGTCCATAAGCTCGTGACAGACGCTCGCAAGCTGTATGAGAACCAGCAGTTCTCGTTTACAGGCGACTATGGCGACAACGGCTTTCTCGAGGAATACACGTGCGCAATCCAAGGCGAGCCCACGAGGGTCGTGGTAACGGTTAAGCGCAACGCCGCGGGAAAAACCCAGCATCTGGTCGTGAACCACCGACCACGCAGCTCGGTGCTGCTCTTCGCCCGCTTGATGGGCGAGAAGTACGCAGGAACCCCCCTTGAAAAGTTCTTTATCAGCAGCGAGGCGTGAATCGGATGTTGCTCCGACCGGTAATCCAAACTGCCGGATCGGGCGGCC
The DNA here is from genome assembly GCA_963831765.1 of uncultured Gammaproteobacteria bacterium. GTDB lineage: Bacteria > Pseudomonadota > Gammaproteobacteria > Steroidobacterales > Steroidobacteraceae > Bog-1198. The sequence goes on along the minus strand of CAWHRH010000003.1, from coordinate 53,082 downwards.
TTCTAAGCGGCGCTACAAATGGCTCGCGCGGCAGACCGCGTCTGTTCGCGCGAGACCAAGAATTCCTTCGGCCATCAGACCTAGGTGTGTAGGCCAAAATGGATGACGAACCGATCAAAGAGAACGAAGTTCAGCCGCCGCAGCGCCGTTGTCGCATCTTAAGACGCTCGGACTAATGAAGCGCAGTAAATTGACAAGAATATGTTGTAACTTATTGACTATAATAAATATATAAGATGGACACAGTGGGATAGGTACCCCAAAAATGCCCTTTAAATGGAGGGCTTCTGCTGCATCGTCGCGGACGTCGGCGGACGACATTTCATCTCCATCCGCCAACGTTGTTATCGTGTATTGTCGTGACGAGGGAACCGCGGTGCGAAGACGGTACAACTCGAAAAAGCAGAAGAATTGCGAGCGCGCGCGGCAGGCTAGAAATCGCCCGAGCATCGGGGTTGTTGTGTTGCTCGCTCTGGCTTGCGCTGCGCTCGGCGTCACATCGGCACAGGCGCATGATGGGACCGAGCCCCAGCTCAGCACAGGAGGGGTGGATTTTCAGCCGACCCTGAAGCAGCTCAATCATCGCGCCTACACGGCCGCGGATAGTGCTCCGGGCTTGGTCATCGCGCTTGCCCAGACAAATGACGGCATGCTCTGGCTCGGGAGTTACTCCGGGCTCGCACGTTTCGATGGACAACATTTTGTCCGTTACCCCGGCCCTTTGGACGATCCTCTGCCATCGGCCATGATCAGGGAGCTGATCGGCACACCTGATGGCGGCTTGTTGATTGGTTACGTGTACGGTGGCTATAGCTTGCTCAAGGACGGCCGTCTCACGCATTTCAGTTCGGGGACCGGCAGTGTCGCATATCAGTTTGCGTTGGATCGCGATGGTGTGGTGTGGGTGGCGAGCAGCACTGGTCTCCAACGCTTCAAGGACGGCGTCTGGGAACCTGTGGCGAGCGGTTCGATTCCGATGGCATCAGCGGTGGTGGTGGATGCGTCTGGAAACCTTTGGGTGGGCACGCGCGACCGCATCCTGGTGCGCGCCCGTGGCGAAGCACAGTTTCTTGAGGCGGCCAAGATAAGTATCCCGTTTAACGTGCGCAGGTTCCTGGCTGTTTCCGACGGTGGCTCAGTATGGGCGATCGCTCATGGCGCCATCACCCGAATAAATCCACCCTGGAATCCTGGCCCTCCCGACAAGCCGATGTATCTCGGGCCACGAGCCCACGAGCCGTTGCTGTTTGATAATCGAGGCGACCTTTGGATTGGCGGAGATGTCATTCGCCGCATTCCCCGCGGCGCGCTCGTCGAGGAACAAGACTCCGGCCAAGCGACCGCAGACGCGGACGAATTCAAAGAGGTGGATGGACTCACGTCCGGCTTCGCCATCGGTATGTTTCTAGACCATGAGCACAACGTTTGGGTGGCTACTTCTGCGGGGTTGAATCGCTTCAGCCGCAGCAATGTCGTGCGGCTGACCATGCCGTTGTGTTTTGGGTTGGGTCATGCGCTCGTGGCCGGCGACGGCGGTACGCTTTGGGCCGCCTGTGCGGGGGAGGATTCAGCCCCGGGTGTCCTGTCCGAGATTCGTAACGGTACGGTGGTGAGTCGACAGGATACGGAGAAATTCACAGCCGCGTATCGCGACGCGGGGGGAACGGTCTGGTTTGCTGGCCCCAAGGCACTTGGTCATCTGGAAGGGGGCCGCATCGTCACCACGCCGCTGCCGGCCGAGGCGAGTGGGGTTGATGCGCAGGCCATCGCGCGTGACCAAAGTGGGGCCGTATGGCTATCGATGTCGGCGCGGAAGGGTGTGTATCGCTTGGCCGATGGTCAGTGGACTCTCGTCAGCGAGCTACCTGCCAACAACACGGCTACCGTGGAAGCCGTCACGAGCGACGATGCCGTGTGGTTTGGTTATCCGCGTGACACGCTCGCCTGCCTGCGCGGCAAATCCTTACACCTCTTTACGGCAGCCGACGGGCTCAACGTTCACACCATCACCGCCATTCGCGCACAGGGAACACAACTCTGGATAGGCGGCGAACTCGGCCTCGAGCGCTTCGACGGCACGCGCTTCGTCCCCATAGTTAGCGCATCGAGTGGCGCCTTAAAGGGAATCTCCGGCATCGTCGCCACCGAGAACGGGGACTTGTGGCTCAACGCTATGGCTGGAATCGTGCATATCCCGCGCCGGGAACTGGAGCGCGCGGCGCTTGATCCGAACTACCCGACGCATAGCGAGACCTTCGACGCCCTGGATGGAATGCCGGGTCCACCTATCCAGATCCGACCCCTGCCATCCGCTATCGAAACCACCGATGGGCGCGTCTGGTTTGGGACGTACGCCGGAGTGGTGTCCATCGATCCCGCTCACCTGCTCCGCAATGCGCTTCCGCCGCCAGTAAAGATCTGGTCGCTCGGCTCACACGGACGGCTCTTCGCCCCAATGGCCGGGCTCGTATTACCGGCCCATAGTGACAGCCTGCAGATTGACTACAGTGCTGGGAGCCTCATCATTCCCGAGCGCGTGCACTTTCGCTATTGGCTCGAAGGACTCGATCGCGACTGGCAGGACGTTGGAAGCCGCCGCGAAGCGATCTACACCAATCTTGGCCCCGGGACACTACCGGTTTCGCATGACAGCGTCAAACAATGATGGGGTGTGGAACGAAGCGGGTGCGGCGCTCACCTTTGCCATCGCGCCCACGTTTTATCAAACCAAGTGGTTTTACGCACTTATGCGCGCTGGCTGTGCTGACCGCACTCGCGCTGCTGTATCGGCTGCGGATGCGTCAGGTCACTGCCCGGTGCGGGTCGCCTGGAGGCGCGGTCTCGCCGAGCGTGAGCGCATTGCGCGAGATTTGCACGACACCCTGCTTCAGGGGCTGCAGGGGCTGATCTGGCGATTTCAGTCAGATGCGAACCGCATTCCTCCGGACCAACCTGCACGAAAACTGATGGAGCAATCGCTTGATCGAGCCGACAAATTGCTCGAAGAGAGTCGGGACCGAGTGAAGGATCTGCGCCCGGCCGTCTCCATGGCAGCTGATTTCACGCAGGCGCTCGCGGCGGAGGGCGAACAATTGGCGCAACTGCACCCGGTCAAGTTCCGGGTAAGCGTTCAAGGCACACCCCGGGACCTGCACCCCATCGTTCGTGAGGAGGGATTGATGATCGCCCGCGAGGCACTGAGCAACGCGTTCCGGCACTCGGGCGCGAACGCTATCGAGGTCGAAGTCACCTATGGCAAGGATGCTTTTCACCTAAGGGTCCGCGACGATGGGCGAGGGATCAGCCCGTCGGTGCTCGAGGCCGGCGGAAAACCTGGACACTTTGGCCTCATGGGACTGCGTGAACGAGCCAAGAAGTTAGGCGGTCACCTTGAAATCTGGAGCAAGCCCGACGCGGGAACGGAAATAGACCTGCGAGTCCCTGCAAAATTGGCTTACAGGAGATCGCAGTCCGGGCGCGTCCGCTCATGGCTGGGTGTATTCCGTTCCTCCATTCCGCGGAATTGAATGACTCCGGTAGGCGCCTGCAATGGACACGAAGGACCAAACAGACGCAGTGAACTATCAAGAATACATCGTAACTTATTGATGTTATTTATTAATATTGGACGGATTACTCGGCGCTTCGCGCCCCGCCCTGCGGGTCGCCTTGGCGGGCGATCGCCGCCGCTGTGCTAAATCAGCGCCAAAAAGCCGAGAATTGCAGGGTTTTTGGACTTCTGTCTGCGTGGGATACCCCTAAAAGTATCCCCATTAAGAGGTGGCTGCTGGCCGACATTGCCAGATGTGACTGGATAAGATCGTGCAGACCGGTGCTGTCCATTACCCGCAGCCGCGACGGAAGACTTCTACGAAGTGCGGGGCGGCAGGATTCTTAGGGTCATCGCTGATGCAGCCACAAGAGGTGCGGCAAAAATGCAAAAGATAATCGGCAGCGACACCTGCGATCCTACCAAAAGGCCCCCTACGATCGGGCCGAGCACAGCGCCGATCCGCCCGACACCAAGAGCCCATCCCACACCCGTGCTGCGCATGTCGACAGGATATAGCTGAGCGGCGAGGGCCCAAAAGCCGTTGAATCCTCCTTGGACCGTCACGCCAATGATGAGGGCTGTAATCAGCGTCAGAGAAACCGGCATCGTCAATCCACCGAATATCAGCATCGCCACTGCCCCAAGACCCAAATAGCATGAGACGACGCGATTCAGTCGGTAGCGAATGGCGATCCAGCCCACTGCCGCTGTACCTAGGAAGGCACCCAGGTTGTAAGTCCCTCCCGCGTATATGGCCTGAGTAAGCGGCAAGCCGGATTGAGTTACCAGCTTCGGGATCCACGAGATCACGAAATACAGGTCGAAATATCCTAGAGTAACGGCGCACCAAAGCAGAATGCTCGGTACAAACCGATCGCCACTGAAGAGTTCGCCGATGGCGAAGCCCGGCCTTCGTTGCTCGATCCGAGGTAATTCGTCGAGAGGGGTCAGATGTAGGCGACGGTGAATTGCGTTGATCTTCTCCAGTGCGTGAGCGGGGCGGCGAACCATCAGAAATGAGGCCGACTCCGGAAGTAAGAAAAAGACCAGTACGAGGAGGCCGAGGCTGAGAGCGCCAATGGCCATTAGCAGCGACTGCCAGCTGTGTGCGGGTAAAATGCTGGCGGCCGCAAATGCGGTGATAATGGAGCCAAAGGGCCAACCAGCCTGTACAAATCCGACCGCAAAGCTGGTGTGCTTTTTCGGCGCATATTCGGCAGCCAAGGTCGTCATCGTCACGCCGATCGTTCCGACTCCGATTCCGACGAAAAGCCGAGACACCATCAGCTCGGGGACATCGCGTGTAAGCGCGGAAGCGATCATCGCGCAGGCTGTAACCGCAAGTGCCGCAACGAGCATGAAGCGGCGGCCGTAGCGGTCTGCCAAAGGCGCAATCAGCAGGCATCCAATCGCCATTCCCGCAAGACTAGCGCTAAACAATACGCCCAAACGCTCCGGACTGACGGCCCAAGCGACCGACAAGACGGGAGCGATGTACGACATGATCAATAAATCTGCGCCATCCAACATGCTGAGAAGAAAGCACAGCCCGATTACGAGAATTCGCGTTGATGCCCACGTGGACTCGCCGGCGAGTTGGTTGGTTCCCGCTTTGCGACCGTTAGTTATCGCCATTCACTAGCGTAGCTGGCGCGCTCAAATCGCGGTAATAAATACTTTGGCCGTGGCAATAACATAGAGTTATAACCGCTTGCCGGCGAGCACCGCTGCCCCACGCTGTCGACACAGTTTCTCGAAGGTCGCGCTGACTTTGGAACGAGGAGCGCGGCGATTACGGTGCAGATAGACAGGCATGACGGATGCCTCCTTGATCGGTATTCTGCTGATATTCGGAAATCCCGAGTCTCGAGCGGTTTGCTCGTCGACAATCGTTACACCGAGGCCGCGCGCCACAAAGGCACAGGCGGTTTCGGCAAAGCGGACCCGGGTAGAAGTCACCAAATTCTTACCCGCCTTCTGGCACATTTCCGCAATCGCGCGGCCATGCGGGGTATCGGCGGCGAATGAAACAAGCCTTTCACCCAACAATTCGCCGATCGTTATGGATTTCTTTGAAACCAGAGGATGATCCGCCGGAAGCACTGCAACCATTTGCGTCACCCCAATGTGAGTGCTGACAAGATTCGGATGATCAATCACGTACACCGATAGTGCATATTCGCTGCGGCCGACGACCAGATAGTCGGTCATTTGTTCGACCGAAAGGATGTCGAATTGAATCAGCAGCTGCGGGTATGCGTCCTGCAGCCCACGCAGCAGTTCGGGAGCGAACCCGCGGCCGAGAGAGGGCGACGCGCCCAGACGAAACACCAAGCTTTCACCCGCCCCAAGGCGGGCGACGAGGTGATCGAGATTTTCGATGCTGTGATGGATGTGTTCAATTTCAAGGAACAGGGCGTTCGCCTCAGCTGTCGGCACAAGCCTGCCGCGCACCCGGTCGAAAAGCAGGAAACCCAGCCGGCCTTCTAGATGCTTGATCATTCGGCTCAAGCCTGGTTGCGAGGCGCCGAGCATTTGGGCCGCAGCATTCATGGTGCGCGTCAACATGATCGCCCTGAATACTTCGATTTGTCTGAAATTCAGCATGCTCGATAATATAACACCAAGGTATATATCGCCCCTCTAAATGTCTTGGATTTAGTCTCCTAATTGAGCGATTTTTGCTGTGTGCTCAGCTCCATCGCCACAGTCTCAATCAGCGGAACTCTGGATCGCAAGCTTGCAGCAATCGCAGATGCGGGTTACGGCGGCGTGGAAATTTTCGAGAGCGACTTGTTGGGCTTTGACGGAACCGCGGCGGATGTCGGGCGCATGATCGCGGACTTTGGCCTTGTTTGCACTTGCTATCAACCCTTCCGCGACTTCGAAGGACTCGCGGGCGATCTTCGCGCGCGTGCATTTGCTCGCGCCGAGGCCAAATTCGATGCAATGCAGAGTATCGGCGCTGAATTGATGCTGGTTTGCAGCAGCGTGCATCGCGAGGCGTCCGGAGATTTCGATCGGCTGGTGGATGATTTTAGGCTGCTCGGCGAGCGCGCCGGCAGACGTGGTCTGCGGGTAGGCTACGAGGCTTTGGCCTGGGGGCGGCACGTCAATGATCATCGTCGAGCTTGGGATATCGTTCGCCGAGTGGATCACCCTGCTATCGGAATCATTCTCGATAGCTTTCATTCGCTTGCGCGGAAGATCCCGATAGAGAGCATTGACGATATTGCACCCGACAAGATATTTCTGATGCAAATTGCAGACGCCCCGGAAATGCCCATGGACTATCTCTATTGGAGCCGGCACTTCCGCTGCTTACCCTACCAGGGCGATTTCCCTGTGGCCGCCTACGTGGCTGCAGCGGTGCGTCGGGGATATAAAGGGCCTCTGTCGCTCGAGATTTTCAATGATCGATTCAGAGAATGGTCGGCTTCGCAGGTCGCGGTCGACGGCCTTCGTTCGTTGACGATGCTTCAGGATCATGCCGGCGTCTCCAAACCTCTGCCGGCACGAGTACAAATCTTAGGCATCGATTTTGTCGAATTCGCCGTGCACTCGAGTGAGGCACCGGGACTGGCGAGACTGTTGTCGGGCTTGGGGTTTGAACGAGTGGGCGAACATAGATCAAAAGACGTGAGCTTATGGCGGCAGGGTGACGTCCATTTGGTAATCAATCGCGACGCGGTTGGATGGGCCCACGCTCATTGGCGGATTCACGGTGCTGCCGTGTGCGCCATCGCCCTGCGCGTCAGCAATACGCAAGCAGCCTTGGCGCGGGCCGCGGCATTGAACATGGAGACCTTCCAGCAGAAGGTGGCCGAAGGCGAGTTGGCCATTCCGTGGATTCGCGGTGTGGGCGGCGCATTGACTTACTTCACGGAGCCGGATCGCGGCCATGGGCACTGGACGCATGATTTTCTTCCCGTGGGATCCGCCGACGCCCGGCAATCCATTCGATTATTGCGGGTCGATCACTTCTCGCAGGCAATGCGGATGGAGGAATTTTTGTCATGGCAGCTGTACTACACCTCTCTCTTTGACTTGACTAAGAAAGCCCAGATCGAATTAACTGATACTTTGGGTTTAGTGCAGAGTCAGGCGATCGAGTCTGCCGATGGCGGATTCCGGGTGACGTTGAATGGGTCCAGCGCCACGCAGACCTTGGCGGCGCGATTTGTCCAAGGAGGCATGGGCGCTGGCGTTCAACATATCGCTTTCCAGACTGACGATATTTTCAATGCCGCGCGCGCGACTCAAGAACTGGAATTGGCCGTCCTGCCGGTGCCGCCGAATTATTACGACGATTTGCGCGCGCGGTTCGGTCTAACAAAAGAAGCGACGGCGACGCTCCGCGACGCGAACATGTTTTATGATCGGGACAGCACCGGGGAGTACTATCACTTCTACTCGCGGGCGTTTGAAAAGCGAGTTTTTTTTGAAGTCGTCGAACGGCGCGGATACGAAGGTTACGGCGCCGGTAATTCGAATGTCCGTCTCGCCGCGCAGGCTCGCTACAAGGACCAGCGCCAAGACTAGTGATTCGGTTCGATCCACGGCAGAGTCCGATGCGCGATGCGGTCCGCCTGGTAAGAGCTAAGAGTCAATCCAGGTGAGAACCGGGGGATCGGCACGCGCATCGATGGAGAAAATCTCGATGCTCTCTCGTCCGCCGTGATTCGTGGTGTAGAGCGTATGAATGCCGGTCTTCGAGATCCGTAAGCTGATGCCTTGAACGTTGAACGTTCTTGGGTCCGGTGGAGAAGGGCACCTCATGCCGGGGCCATCGCTTTTGTGAATCTGCGCGCTCTCGCCGGTATACCAGGTGCGCAGCGTCATGGCGGTGGTGTCAATAAGCTTAAGACCCGCGCCGTCGCTGAATCCGCTCGCCACAAGCCAGCGTGTTCCGATGATGTGCGCAAGGTCTTCCGGTCTCAAGGCGCCGTAGACGAACTGCAGTTCCTTCGATGACTTGCAATTGACCGCATCGGCCGGAACCGCAGCGTCACCAAGAGCGGCACAGGATGCCATCACCAAGACTGAGAAACCCAGCGACCACCGGCCGCGATAACGGTGCGGCGGCGCCTTGCCTAGTCACGGGTAGCGCGAGTTGGAACTGTACGCTCGCCCAACGGTACAGGATGTGATTGCAACCAATCCATGCGGCGCGGGTCCAGAGACTCGACTGTGACGCCGGCGCCAAAGAGTACGAATCTCTCCTGCTCGGCGCGAGTATGCCGGCCAAGGTATCTCGGGGGTCGAAGGGTTGCCAGTGCCGGCGAACGAAATCAGGGAGCTCATCATCGAATCCGACAATGCACGGTCCTGCGCGCTCCACTGACGGGTGGTGCGCAGCTGGTTGAAGGCCTCCAGGGTGCCGAACCAAAAGGGTACATCGGCGGTGTGATAGGCCCCCACAGTGGCGATGTTTTGATCTGCAATTCTGGCGTCTGGTGCGTAAGCATGCTTGTGCGCGAAGACTTCGATGTAGGATGCGGAGTGATTATATTTCGCCTGCAATTCGGCGCAATTTCGTGATTGGCCTAAGAAACCCGATTCCCGAGCTGCTAGGTGGGCGACGCGGGGTACGTCGGCGTCGTATCGTACGGGAAACAATTTCAAAAACTCGCTCGCTCCTGAGCCGTAGAGTTTGTTGGCAGCTTCTTTGAATTCTTCGACTGTCGTTGCTTTGGTCAGCGGGCTCCAGTTCGAATCCAAATCATCGCTATTGGATCCAACCATGATTGGGACGTCATTGAACCGATGCGACTCCAGTGTCTGAGCTTTGTCCGTGGTCCAAAACAGTCCGTCGATCGTCGGGGGCAGACGAACCCCTTGCACATTGGCGCCCAGTTGATGTTCCTCTTGCAACGCCAGGATTCTATCAGCCGGGACGCTGCGAAGATCAGTCAGGCCCGACATGTTTAGACGTTGCTGTACTTCCACGCCGATTTTCTCGGCTTCCTGCAAAGGGACCGCAGCGCTGGTAAAACTGCAAGCACTCCACATTGCGGCGGCGCGAAATAGCCCTTGCGAGAGGGGACTGAATAGTTGCGCGGCAACCGATCCTGCACCGAAGGATTGCCCGGTGATGACGACCTTCGTCGGATCGCCGCCGAAAGCCGCAATATTATCGTGAACCCACTGCAGCGCGGCGTTCTGATCCAAGTAACCGTAATTGCCGGAATGGCCTCCTTGTTCGCGAGTCAACTCAGGGTGCGCAAGAAAACCCAAGATGCCGACCCGGTAATTGAAACTGACGAAAACGGCTCCGCGATGAGCGACCTGTTCGCCGGAGTAAACTGCCATTCCGGAGGATCCGACCGTGCCGCCGCCGCCATAGATAAAGACCACGACGGGCAGTCTGTCGGCCGCATGGGCTTCGGGCGGCACCCAGATATTCAGATAAAGGCAATCCTCGCCGGTAGGCTCCTCACCGAAATAGTGATTGATATTATGAGGCCGCAACACTTGGATGCACTCGGGTCCAGTTCGATCCGCGTTCCAGACCCCTTCCCACCCTATTGGCTGTGGGGCAGCCCAGCGCAGATTTCCGATTGGCTTCCTCGCGTAGGGGACACCGAGATAGGCGCGCACGCCGGACGATAGTCTTGTGCCCGACACCTTCCCGGAGCGTGTGGCAATCGGGTCGCCGGCAATCGGCGCCATCGAGGCTTCCAAATTGGCCCCACAGAGCAGCAGCGCGCCGATGGCGAGGCTCGCACAGCCTTAACTTGTGCACGGAGCAGGTTTCCTACAATTTCATGTGCACGCCAACGAAGTATGACCGACCCACCACATCGAATACACCAGGATCGGTGCTGGTCTGCGAGCTCGACACGAACACCGGTCCGTGATTCATCAAGTTGGTTATGCCTGCACGCACGCTCCATGTCTTGTCGATCGCGTAAGAGCCGAATAGGTCGAACAAGTTGTACGCGCCAACGCCGATGCCGGGAGTTTTCGGCGTCGTCACGTACGTCACGTCTTCCATGGCGGACTGCACCCGCCAGCGCAGAGCGACATCCGCGCCGCCCACGTGGTAGCCGAAGCTCGTCAGACCCTTCCACCGCGGAAAGCTCCCGGCTGTCGTTGTACTGGGTGCAATGGTATTGGTACCTGCATAATTTGCAAACGGTGTCCCCGGTAGAGTTTGCACGGCGTATTCCGGCGTGAAGCCAATGTCGGTATCGACAGACAGTCGGCCGGGTATGAAGCCCAGACCCATATCCGCGAACGCTGCATTCCATCCAAATTGCAGATCGACACCGTCCGTCTTAAGGCCGCCCAAATTGAGATAGGGCGTGTTGATGATCTGCAGCAGACCGTTCGAATCGCGCTGAAGCAATGTGCAGAAGCGGTTGGTGGGCGAATAGCTCGGATTGGAGCCGTCCAAGTTGTAGCACTTGCTCAATGCGGTTAGCCCGGGTACCACTGAGATCACATCCGTGATCTTGATATTGTAGTAGTCGATCGATGCCGTGATGCCGCTCAACAGAGGTGAATCAGCATGCGACTGCCACGAAAAGCCGAAGTTGAATGTGTCGGCCGTTTCAGGCTTCAGATGCCGGGTTGCCCTGCGTTAGACCTTCCGTTGCCGTAGTCGGGAATTCGTAAGTGTCGATTACCGACGCGGGCATGCCCTGCGCGAGGCACAGAGTCCGCACGCTGCTTGCCACCGGCACCGGTGCGAGCCGGCGAGCGGATGTCGCAGGGATCGCCGATCGAGGCGGGAGGTGTTCCGAACGCGATCTTGGGTACCGCTGGCCGCGGCAAAGAGTTCGCCGATATTCGGCGCGCGCACCGCGCGCTGATAACCGCCGCGCACCAGGAAGCCATCCACCGGTGTCCACTTTATGTCGCCTTCGTAGCTATTCACTCCGCCGGAGGTGGTGTAGTCCGAATGCCGGAACGCCGCGTCCACATCGAGCCGCCTGGCGAACGGAGCGTCCGCCAGAATCGGGACATCAAATTGCACAGCAACCTCGTTGACTCCGATGGCGCCGTGTGCCGGCTGCGAAGCGACCACGGCCTCGATGTTCTGCGCGGCGAGCTGCGAGTCCGGGCTGTAGTCGTAGGTATTGCGCCGATGATCGCCCAAGCAGTGCCATCTTTACTCGCCGGCCGGCAGAGGAAACAACGAACCCTGGACCACGCCCTGAACATCCTGCTGCGTCAGTGCCTCGGTGCTCTTCGCCGTGGTTGTCATGTAGGCCTGGCAGGCCGGAGAGATATTCGTGCTATTGACGAGTCCGAAAGGATCGAATCCGCCCGCGCAGAGCGATTTGCCGCCATCGGGCGCGTTCAGCAGGTTTTGAACCTGGCTCTTCAGAACGGCGTTGTAGTTCGACTGCAAGTGATCGGTGGTGTCGTAGTACGCGTAGATATCCCAAGTCCAGTCCTTGATGGGGATGAGTCCCTTCGCGCCGACCAGGAACTGCGAGGTCTTGTAGTCCTCGTCCCAAGCCTTGTTGGGGATACCCACGTAGCGGCCGTTCCAGGTGAACGGGGCGGCGGGATTGGGCCGCGACGCCAACAGAGTCGCCAGATCCGCCGGGTATGAACGGATTGGTAACCGGAATGGTGGTCAGACGTGCCGAACTGCGTCAGGCTGTGGCCGCTGCTGGTGAAGACGTCGGAATCGACATACAGAATCTGGCCGTACAGCGTGAGCGTAGGAGTTCACTTCGAAGTCGACTTTGCTAAAGATCGACTTGCGGTCGAGCGGATTTTCTATGATGGTCTGCGGCCCGACCGGCATCCGAACGTTGCCGGCGATGATGGCATAGCCGTTGGTGGTCGGACCCTGATAATTCTTGGCGCCCGTTTGCGTAAACAGCGTGCCGTTGTCGTTGAACCCAAGATTCAACGTATTCGGCAACCGGCGTCGCGACGCCGTAGCCGGTGAACAGGCTGTTCACCGCCGCCTGGCTCGGCAGATTGGATGCGGAAGGAACGAAGGTCCCTTGTCCGATATACGAGGACGGCGTCACAAAGTCGTAAAATCCGCGCTGATTGCCCAACAGCGCCTGACGATGAGTGTCCGCGACCGACACCAGCATATGTCCCTTGTCGTCCGCGAATTTGCTGCCGAACGCGAGAGAAACCGCGGTTTGTCCGAGGTCGCCTTGCGGAAGGAGTTGCCGTATTGGGCGTCGGCAGCGACGCCCTCGAAATCCTTGAGCGTAATAAAGTTGACGACACCCGACATTGCATCAGATCCGTACACCGCCGATGCGCCGCCGGTGATGGTTTGAACGCCCGAGAGAATCGAGTCCGGGAATCAGATTGATGTCGACGTCGCCGGTGATATCGGCAGGAGGCAAGCGCCGGCCATCCAGCAACACGAGATTTCGATTCGAGCCCAGTCCATATAAGTTGAGCGTCGCGTGACCGCCGGTGCCCTGACCGCCGTTGGCTGCGGTTCCTGTCGGCGCGAACATGGGGAGCTGATTGAGTGCCGACTCGACGGTAACTTTCCCGGATTGTTGTAGATTCCGCAGCCGTTGTAATGACAATAGGGCTCGCCGAACGATTATTGGGATCCGCAATTAGTGAACCGGTCACGACGATTTCCGCCAGGTCATCTTCTTTAGCGCCTGCTGATGTCTTATCGGCGGCCGGTACACTTGTCGCCAAGAGCGACAGTACTCCGACTGCCAAAAATGCCGAGAGTCCTCTATTGACGATTGCATATGCGCACAACCAATACTGCTTGAAATTAGCCATTGTTACCCCCAAATTTTTCGTTGGCCGCCCGCAATGCGATCCATCATCCCATCCCGCAGCTTTGAGCTTCGACGCCGGCAGCGTCCGTCTCTTTACCTTGCAAGATCGACAGGGTAGGATAATTAACTATCTAGTTACTCCCTGTCAAGTGTGCGCGCACATCAGGGCAGATGAAGCGAGTGAGCAACGTTGAACGACATTTATTCGCACGTGGAGGGAGGTTTGCCGGAATTGAACATGGCAGCGCCGCGCTCGTACTTGATCGGGCTCGTGGGCAAGGATATCCAGCGTTCGAAATCTCCATTGATGCATGAACGCGAGGCGCGTGAACTCGGCCTGGTATTGCTATACCAATTATTGGATTTGAATGTCTTGGGCCGGGATGTGGATTTTCTGTCGGACCTGCTTCACAGCGCAGAACTCATGGGATTCGCAGGTCTCAACATAACGCATCCCTGCAAACAGGCGATCATCCCATTGCTGCACGATTTGAGCGAGGAAGCCCGCGCCATAGGCGCGGTCAATACGGTGCAATTCATCGATGGTCGCAGAAAGGGCTTCAATACCGATGCTTCAGGCTTCGCCGACAGCTTCACCCGAGGGTTGCCAGATGCGGGACTGGAACGAGTGGTCCAGATCGGCGCCGGCGGTGCGGGCGCAGCCACCGCGTACACCTTGCTGAAGCTAGGTGCTTCCCATGTAAGCATCGCCGATACCATGCCGGGCCGAGCGTCGAGTTTGGTGAAGAATCTATCGCAATTCTTCGACCCGTCACGGCTTACCGTGGTTGACGATGCGGCGAGCGCGCTTAGAGCTGCCCAGGGATTGGTTCACGCCACGCCCACTGGAATGCGTGAACACCCTGGTCTCCCTATCGCCGAGAACGCATTGCATCGCGACCTTTGGGTGGCGGAAGTGGTCTACTTTCCGCTTGAGACTGAACTATTGCGCCATGCCAGAGCGCTCGGATGCCGCACATTGGATGGTGGCGGGATGGCGGTCCTGCAGGCCGCGTCAGCGTTCGAGATCTTTACCGGCAAGTCTGCCAATCGAGCAAGAATGCTGCGCCATTTTGGGGAAATGCCCGGCGATTAGAGGTCAGCGGTCTGCTGCGCTATCCTACTTCGCTGGGATAGGTACGAGGCTCCCGATATGGCGACATCCAAAGTGGCGACACGACAGCGCACACAGCCGAGCGATAAACGCAGCGGTGGTAAAGCCGAAGCTGACAAGGGCAATGGGAGCCGTGACGCTGCTGCCGCGCGCGCGAATATTCTGGCAATCGCAACTGAGGAGTTCTCCAAGAAAGGTCTGAGTGGAAGCCGGGTCGACGAGATTGCGGAGCGCACCCATACCGTTAAGCGCATGATCTATTATTACTTTGGCAGTAAGGACGGCCTGTATAGAGCAGTTCTTGAGCGGGCATACGAGGACATTCGCTCATTGGAGGCCTCGCTGGACCTCGATGCACTTCCTCCCACCGAAGCCCTTCGCGAGTTGGTGCGCGCCACCTTCGACTATCACACTAAACACCCGGATTTTGTTCGTCTGGTGATGAATGAGAACATTCACCATGGGGATCACATCGGCCATTTGGCCATCATCAAAGCGCGGCGATCGACGGTCTTGACTATGCTGCGCAAACTTCTGGATCGCGGCATTGCAGAAAGACAGTTTCGAAAAGACCTCCATCCTGTCGAGGTGCATATGTCGATAAGCGCCTTGTGCTTTTACAATGTTTCCAATCGCTACACTTTTTCGCAGATCTTTGACAAGGATATGACCTCGCCAAACGCGCTCGCGAGGCGGCGTGAAATCGTGGTAGACATGGTCGAGCGTTGGTGCCGCGCGTAGTCCTAATTGACTAACTGGTCCGTGCATCATATCGTACGAGTCCGTGTCATCGCTGGAACACCGCATGTATCCCCATGCTCGCACGACGGTCTCGTTGGTCTTGGTGGTCGCATTTGTGGCGAACTTGCACTATGCCTTGGCGGCCGATCGGGCGAGTCCGCCTCAGATCGATTCCAGTCCGTTTCTCGGCGACCACTATCCAGTCCGGCGCGTGCCTTTCCCAGGTGGTGTTACCAGCTTTGCGGATGTTACCTACGCAACGATTCCCGGATTTAGGCCCCTTACGCTGGATGTATACGCGCCGCACCAGGGACCCGGAACCGCCAAGGCGGTGCCTCTCATTCTCTACATTCACGGTGGCGGATGGGCGAATGGGCACGCGCGTCAATCAGGTGCATTCGATAATTGGCCCGCCGTACTCGCATCTCTTGCGGCGCGAGGCTATGTTGTTGCCTCCCTAAATTACCGCCTGAGCAGCGAAGCGCCATTTCCTGCGCCAATTCAGGATGTGAAACGGGCCATTCGCTTCTTGCGTGCTCACTCATCCGAGTACGGCATAGACCCCTCGAGGGCCGTCGTTTGGGGAGGATCCGCGGGTGGACATCTGGCGGCGCTGGCTGCCACGACCTGCGGCGTGAAGGAGTGGGATCCTATACCGCCGGCCCAGGCATCGCCAGAGTTGACGGCTGTTTTGCAACAAAGCGATTGCGTTCAGGGCGCAGTGACCTGGTACGGCATCTTCGATCTTGCCACAATGCGGAGTCCGTCGCCTGGAGCCTTGCCTCCCGCGATCGCCAAGCTACTTGGCTGCAGTGGAATTTGCCCGCCGGAACAATTGCAAAATGCGAGTCCGCAGCACTTCATTAAAAAAAATATGCCGCCGTTTCTGCTGATACATGGTGCGGCTGACAAAACCGTCGATCCTGAACAATCCGTGCGTTTTCGCGATGCGGTCAGCGCTGCGGGTGGCCACATCTCTCTGACTATGATTCCCGACGTTGATCACAGCTTTATCGGGCAGACGCCCGAGACCACCCGTGAAGCAAGCCTACTCGCGCTTAAGCTCACATTTGAATTCATTGATGCAACGTTCAAACATTCGCCCGACTAGACCTCGCCGGGTGCCGTGGACGCAAGTGGCGGCGGACGCAGACGCGCGATGTGAGTGAGCCGGTACTAAAATCGGTTACAACAGAGTCAAATACCTACGTTCGCCAGGTATCGGTGTTACGGACCCAAATCGAACCGCGGCCCGGACTCTGGATTCTTGGCAAACGAGGGCTCGATTGCATACGCTAGGATAGCGTAGTAAATTCACAAGAAAGAACGGTAACTTATTGTTTTTATTGGCTCCCCAGGACGGATTCGAAACCACGTAGAAAACCACGGCAATTTAAGGGATTTCTGATTTCGGGTCGGTATCGATACCCCCAAAAGCACCCCTTCCAAAAGGTGGCTGCTGTCGGACGCTGTCGGCTGATAGTGGATCAGCAGTTCGTCCAGCGGTGTCTATTCGCTCAAGCTGCCTTTAGCAGGAAATCCACGTGGATGGCGTCATAAGGAAACACAACGCCACCCTCCGAATCCTTCTCCAATATGCCTGCCCGAAGCAGAACATGAATATCGCTGTGAACCGCGCGGACGTCGCGTTCAGCGCGACGAGCTATCTCGCGAATAGCCATCGATCCGTGGCCAGACATCAACTTAAGGAGAGCCCAGCGTTTGGGCGTCAGCGTTTTCCAAAGAAGATCCTCAGAAGCGAATGAAATGCGCGCACCTTGTTTCTCCCCACGGAATGCGGCTGAAGCGCGTCGCTGGGTATCGACAAGAGAAGCCACGCCGATAGTGACTGTGTTCATTTTCGCTTTCTCCGCTTGTTCACCGTGGCCCAGAAATCCGCTTGCAGCGTTTCTAGGTTCCTAAATATATAGGGTGCTTCAATCTCATCGACATGCCTGTGATCGCCTTTGCCAGCCTCATTGTCGAAGCGAAGCACACAACGTTGATTCGCGATGTAGGCCAACCGGTACTTGAAGGCGTGTCTGCTATCCGGTAGCGGTTTGGGAAGTTTTCAAATCACAATCTTTACGAACGCGCGGCGGCTTAGAACGAGCCGTTCACGCATAAGTAGCTCGGCCTACATGTTGCTAATGCTAGCAACAGTAAGATGGTGTTGTCAACAAAAGCAACAGCTCGCGAGAGTCATCCGCTCGTCCGACACCCATTTGCCACCATCGAGCGCATCCGGATTTTCTTGATGCGAGATGGGCTGCATTTTGAGTACGTTAGTTTTCTGCTGCTGCGCACAGCAGTGACGGTTCTTGTGTTCCGCCGCCTTGCGTGTAATCTTGATCAACACAAAACGGGAGGGGAAATAAGGTGCTTACACCACTCCTCTGGCAATTGGGGGAGCCATGAAAAATATTTTCCGTTCTCGGAATTTCTTGATTGGCGCCGGTTTCGCCGTGGCGCTTTGCGCGCTTGCGGTCGGGCAGTTTGTAATTGCCCGCAAGGCCCTTGCACAAGGCAACATGGCGCCGAAATTCGAAGTGAACCCCTTTTGGCCGAAACCTTTGCCCAATCATTGGATCATGGGCATGGCGATCGGAGTCTGGGTCGATAACAACGACCATATCTGGATGGTGCATCGTGCTGCCAGTGTCGACCGTACAGAAAGCCAGCTGCAGCGCGGCCTGGGCGAATGCTGTCAGGCGGCGCCGCCGGTTCTGGAGTTCGACGAGGAAGGCAATCTGCTCCATGCTTGGGGCGGCCCGGGCAAAGGTTATGACTGGCCGGAATCCAATCACGGCATCTTTGTTGACCTAAAGGGCAATGTCTGGATTGGAGGCAATGGCGGTCCGGACTCTCAGATCCTGAAATTCACCCAGGACGGCAAGTTCCTGATGCAATACGGCAAGTCGGGAGCGCGCCGAAAGGCGGGCGCGGTGGCCGAGGCCAACGTGGAAGCATCCGAGAAGGATTTTGCCGCCGATTCCAACGATCCCAACAATTTCGGCCGCGTCGCTAAAATATTCGTCGATGCCAATGAAAACGAAGCTTACATCGCCGACGGTTACTTGAACCATCGCGTCGCGGTGATCGATGCCGATACGGGCAAGATAAAGCGCTGGTGGGGCGCCTATGGCAACAAGCCGGACGACACGCCGCTCGGCCCTTACGATCCGGCCGCGCCGCATGCCAAGCAATTCGGCAATCCCGTGCACTGCGCCGACATGTCGGTCGACCGGCTGATCTATGTCTGCGACCGCGTCAACGACCGGCTGCAGGTCTTCACGGCCGACGGCAAGTTCGTGAAGGAGGCCTATTACAAGCCCGCCACCAAGGCCGACGGCTCGGTGTGGGACATTGCCTTCTCCAAGGATCCACAGCAGCAATGGATGTTCATGACCGATGGCGTGAACGAGCAAGTGGTTGTTTGGGACCGTCAGACCCTGAAGCCGGTGACAACCTTCGGCGACGGCGGCCGTTATGCCGGCGAATTCCATGGCGTGCACTCGATTGCCATCGACTCCAAGGGCAACCTCTTCACCACGGAAACTTATGAAGGCCGGCGCATCCAGAAGTTCATGTACAAGGGCATGGCGCCGGTGACGAAACTGGATCAGGGAGTGCCGTGGCCTAAATCCTAACGGCTCGGACGCTTAGATGTTTTTATGCTGAATGAGCTCATGTGCCGCCGATCTGCATTGCTGGTTGCGGCGCTGACCTTTTTTGCCTCCCACGCCTTCGCGCACAACATTCCTGTCGGCGCAACGGTGCAGATGTTTGTCAAGCCCCAAGGCCACATCCTCCGGGTGTTGGTCCGGGTACCGCTGACGACCTATACAGACGCCGAATATCCGCGCCGCGCCGGCGACTATGTCGATCTCGCCAAGGTCGACCCTTCGCTGCGCGCCGCCGCCACTGTGATACTTCTGGAAACGCTTTCAATGTATGAGGGAGACCGGCAGCTCCCCAACCCGCGCATTGTCTCGGCGCGGATGTCGCTGGATTCGGACAACTCCTTCGCCAGTTACGATAAGGCGCTGACCCATGTCATAGGGCCACCGCTGCCGCCAGAGACGAACATATTCTGGGAGCAGGGCAAGCTCGATGTTTTATTCGAATATCCCATACAGTCGGAAGAGTCCTATATCTCGATGCACGCCGCCTTCGACCGCTTGGCGCAGCACGAAATCACCACGGTTCAGTATCTGCAACCGGATGGCGTTTCGCGCGCTTTCGAGTTGCGAGGCGATGCGGGATTGGTGAGGCTGGAACCCAACTGGTACCACGCCGCAGGCCTCTTCGTGGTCGCGGGCTTCCACCACATTCTGGAAGGCACCGATCATCTATTGTTTTTGCTTTGCCTGATCATTCCGTTCCGACGCATCTCTCCGCTGATCCCCATCGTCACCGCTTTCACGGTGGCTCATTCGATCACCCTGATCGCCTCGGGCTATGGATTTGCGCCCGATGTGCTGTGGTTCGCGCCCTTAATCGAAATGCTGATCGCGATGTCGATCGTCTATATGGCGCTCGAGAATATAGTGGTCGAGCAACCGACCCGGCGCTGGATCATCACGTTCTTCTTCGGCCTGGTACACGGCTTCGGCTTTTCTTTCGTCCTGCGCAACACGTTGCAGTTCGCCGGCTCGCATGTCCTGACGTCGCTTTTGTCCTTCAATGTCGGCGTGGAGATCGGGCAATTGTTCGTACTGGCACTGTTCGTGCCCGTCCTGAATCTGTTGTTCCGTTACGTCGTGGCTCAGAGGCTGGGCACCATCATAGTGTCGGCCCTGGTCGCCCATCAGGCCTGGCATTGGATGGAAGACCGCTTCGACACCCTGAAACAATTTCCCTGGCCCACGATCACCGCGGGGGGACTCAAGAGCGCATTGGGCTGGCTGATCGTGCTGGTGGCGCTGGCGGCCATGATCTGGGTCGTGTCCTTGGCAACGCCGCGCCGCGAGCACCCCGGAGTAGGCAAGACGACGAGTTCGCCGGCGGAGTAGTTTCAAGTGCCCAGCGTCACCGGGCTTCGGAGCAGCGATTCGGGCATCGTCACTACCCGCTCTTGGGCCGGCGGCTGCCCAAAAACACCCCTTCCAAAAGGTGGCTGCTGCCGGACATTGTCGAATGACAATGGTACTTTCGACCGAGGGAACGCACCTGTCTGACGCGGACTTTCGATCAGACGCAATCCTCGACGCCCCTGCGCGACCCATGAAAAAACAGGATGGCGAGTAACGCCCGCTCACGCAGGCTAAGAGACTAGGTCGCTTGGTCGGTTTCGGCTAACGCCTGTTGGATCAAACTGTCGGCGACTCCCTTACGCTTCAGACTCGCAATTAACCGGGGCACGGACCCCTCGTCCAAGCGTGCGAGGTCTATGCGCAAGCCCTTGCCGATGTAGGCGCGAATTAGCGGCTGATACCCCGCGAAGCCCAGGGTCGGCGCGACTCGTTTCAAATCCTCGACCACATCTTCGGGCATGCGAAGCGTCACTGAACTCATTGCGCGGTTTTTACGAAGTCTTCGCATTATTAGCTCACGGGTTCTCGTATTGGCGGCGTTCCTCACGGGTCGCTTCACGCGCGGCGATGATGCGGATGGTTTCTTCATGGCGGATCACACGTACTACAAAGAGAAGTCGTTTGCCTTCGGTATAGCCGATGGCGGCCTCGCGGGATTCAGTCGGGTTGCTGGGTGTCCATTATCTTGACGAAGGGGTCAAAGAACACCTCGCAGGCGGCGTGGAAAGACACACCGTGTTTTTGAACGTTGGCGTCTGCTTTGTCCGAGTCCCACTCGAACGCGACGCCATGCAGTTCGTACTGAATCCGCTCGCACATAGTGTATTGACAGTGTACGTACGATGCAAGTGAAGCATCTGATTGCTGGTTGGTTCCAATTCTTCTCGCATCAGTGATATTTGGGCATGCCACGGCATCAATTCTTCGAATCGAATGGCCGCTATCGGGCGGAGCATCGGGCGCTCCCGGGCCGCAGAAGCGGCCGCTCAGCGGCCCTCCCTCAGTGATATAGAACTGGAATCAGCGCCCCGCCTGGCTGTTCTAAGGGCAAGAAGATGTGGCGCAGCTGTAAGTCGTAGTCCACGATTTCGACGGGCAACCGCAACAGTCGCAGTCTGCCTTTCGAGTCGATAAATTCTAACTCTAGATTCAATGTGTAGAGCCGGTGACCATTTGCGCCCCTATCAGCGGGTAGCACCGATTGCGCTACGCTGGAAATATCCATCCGCGGCGTTAGCAGTAAAATTTTCTTTGGCTCAATGAGCATAGGCAAATTCCTGTTTGCCTTTCCTCCGTCGATTGCAAGCCCAGATGGTTTGTCTCTTGGTTCAAGAGTAAGTCTGCTGTTGATCAGGGCTGCCTGCCTATTACCCACATTGATTATTGCAAGGGTGAGACCCAGCAGGTTTGATGTATCTTCGTGTTCTTCGGGGTCTAAGCCCCATCGCACAATTCTTACCCTAACGTCATCTTTGACCTCAACTTCCGTCGCATAGAATGTGTAGCCTGACACGACGAGAGCGGCTACCGACAAAATCGCAGTCACCCAGTCTTTGGGTTCGAAACCTAGCTTCGCCACTCGTAATGATGGAAAGCGGGCCTTGAAATGCAGCGCTAGCCTGCGAAGTCGACTAAGCAATTCACCAATCGAGCTTTTTACGCCATGATCTTTGGTGGTCACTCGTCAACACCTCTTGTCCGAGAACGCAATCTTGCACCGCCGTGGCGGCCAGCACCGCGGCTACGATTCCAAGCTTAACCGACTACGGATCCGTTTCGCGCGCTCAGTCTGAGCATGCCGATACAGCCTCTGGCCAAATCCCAAAATCCTATGAAGACGAAGAGGCGACTAGGATGCGAGATGGTGTGATGACCGCTTAGGGTCGAGGCTGTGTGAAAACATAGTGCAATGATCAGCGAGCACACTGTGACGATTGGGTTAGCCGGAGCGCACGATGAAGCGATTTATCGAAGGCGAAGATCGTTCCCAAAGCACATTGTTTCCCGAGCATATCGACGACTACATTGCTGAGGATAACCAGGTCTGGGTCATTGATGTTTTTGTCGATGAGGTGGACTTGAATACCTTTGTATCTGCACTGCATGGGCACGCATTCTCCCCCGCGCACGCGCCCACCAATTCAAGCGACTATCCATTATCCTCATGGGCGATGCGCCAGATTCGCCCCTTCTGCGAATCCGCAACATAAAGCGCTCCATCTGGACCTACTGCCACGTCCACGGGGCGATAGGCGGCGCGGTCGCGACACTGGTCCTCGTGCGCGGGCCCCGCGAAGCCGCCGGCAAATACTTCGGGGCTACCCGCCTCGCCGGATTTACCCATTGGCACGAACACGACGTCATAGCCGCCGTCAAAGCCTTGCGGATTGCAGCCGAACGCGCCGTGAAATGCGATGAAGGCGCCGCCGCGATAGCGCGCCGGGAATTGGCGGCCCTCATAGAAGGTAATACCCATCGGCGCGACATGGGCAGGGAATGCCACCGCTGGCACGGCGTATCCGCTGTCGGTGACCACTGTCGTGCCGTTGCCGCCATATTCAGGCTGCAGCAACCGCACATGCTTGACGCTGTCGTAGTAGGTGTAAGGCCAACCCATGTTGGTTCCTTGGGTCACCTTGAACATCTCGTCCGAGAAATGCGCGCTATCTTCGGCGCTGATGAGCATTGGCCAGATCTTTTCGGCGTTGTCGCGGCCGTAATTAACGACATAGAGCGCCTTTTCGTCTGGCGACCAGGCTAGCGCATTGGTGTCGCGGATGCCTGTCGCGAAATGCTTGCCGTCAGCGAATGCCTGATTAAGTTTGCTGGCATTGAAACGCCACACTCCCGCTTGATTCGCCAAGTCAGGGCACGGTGTCAGGCCATGAGCCTGGGCGTCGCGTGGCGTATTCTTAGGCACGCAGATATTTCCCGAGCCGCGGACCGCCAGATAGAGCCCATTCGTATCATCAAAGGCCAGTGCCGAACGGCCGGGCACGTCAACCACCACGGTTTCCGGTTGCGCCGTCGGTACCAGCGCGTTGCCGGAAAGCGGTATGCGATATAGCGTGTTCGCCGATGCCGTGTAGAGGGCGCCCTTGTAAATGGCGATGGCAGTGCCGTTGTCAATGTTGCTGAAATGCTCGATCCTATCGACGTGATGACGCGCGTCGAGGTGCAGCGCGATGACACCGGCATTGGGCGCGTCCTTCTCCTGCTGCTCGGTCGAGATGTAGAGACGGCTGGCATCGCGGAAGACCATATGGCGCGTCTGGTTGCCCAGGTTCTCAATCACCACAGTAGCGTGAAACCCGGGAGGCACGGTCAAACCATCTGGCTCTGTCGCCTTGACGGGCAGTGCGGTAACGCACCATAGACAAGCTACGGCTAGCAGTTTCATGAACGGACTCCCCTGATTCGCCGACCTGAATCGATTATGACATCGATACACAGGGCTTATGTAGCTGGCAGTACGTTAACGCGTGAGCGCGAGTTCGGCGACGGCTCATGGCCTGCATTAGTCTTTAACGGTTTTCCCATAGACGATTCCGCGTTCGTATTCCTTGCAGTCGTCATGCCCGAGCATCTCGCCAGCCGTTTCAAGGATGTGACATTGCCTCCGGTGTTGGCGACGCCCGTCATGATCATGGTCATGGAGAACGCAGCGCTGAACGCGATCAAGCCTTATCTCGACGCCAGAGAAAGCGCGCTCGGCACGCGCGTCGACGTGCGCCATCTGGTCGGCGACGCCGGCTGGTCGCCACGTCACCGGCGAAGCGAAAGTGACCAATGTGGATGGACGGCGCATCGAGTTTTCGACTCGTGCGACCGACGGAGACGAGGAGATTGGCGCGGGTACACACGAGCGCGTGGTAATACAGCTG
Organism: uncultured Gammaproteobacteria bacterium; assembly: GCA_963831765.1. Classification (GTDB taxonomy): domain Bacteria; phylum Pseudomonadota; class Gammaproteobacteria; order Steroidobacterales; family Steroidobacteraceae; genus Bog-1198. Next base: position 29,023 of record CAWHRH010000003.1, on the reverse strand, counting down.
TCGAAGTTATCCGAACGGATGAAGGCCAAATTCGGCTAGCGCCGCAAGAATCACCAGTTGCATGCGCGAGAATAGCGTAGTAAATTCACAAGAAAGACTCGTAAGTAACTGATTGTACTGGCTCCCCGGGACGGATTCGCAATCGACGAGAAAACGTAGAGAATTCTAGGGGTTTTTGATTTCAGTTCGCTTGAGATACCCCCAAAAGCACCCCTTCTAAAAGGTGGCTGCTGCCGGACGTTCTCGGCAGCTAATCGATGCCAGGCGAGCGACGATTCGCAGTACGCAGCCGCGGGGCATGGACCGCGGCACCAGATCGCGCGGGAGGCGCTCCACAACGTGTTCCAGCGCGCGCACGCGCAGCGCATTCTCGGCGCACACTTGGACGTGTGGACCGAGCTCGACTCGGGCACCGAGGTCGAGGTCAGTATTCTGGCTTCGGTCGCGTACGGGAGCTCCCGATTTCTAGCGCGATCTTCCCAGCTGAGTTGGATTTCATGGAAAAGAGCGACCCACACGAACTGAGCACTCAAAGGCGCGCGATCGGCCGGCTGCTCCTGGATGATCATCCGCCAGTTATCTGGATGCGCTGCCATGCGTGGGGAAGGGCGGTTCAACGGGACCTTACGTCTATATCGTTGACTCCCTCTGATACGCTCCGAGGGCAGTCGCCCCAGTAGTAGGACCAAAGTCCAAGATCGGACGCGCCGGGAAGGAGGCTAAAGTGTGCTCCGGGATCGACCCAATGGCGCCCGTGCAGCCGGCCGCAGTGCAATCAACCCCTGCGACCTTAGAAACGTTTCCGAATCGGAGGGGTCATGAATCGACGTTCGATTGCTGCCATTGGCACCAGCATTCTCGGGATTCTTCTCCTGGCGGCTTGTAAGAAAACCGAGCCGGTGACTGCACCCGGCGGCCCGACGGCCGGCACCATTGCCCCGACGCACACCTATCCCACCCGCGCCTATTTTGGCGACACGCACCTGCATACCGCGCTTTCACTGGATGCGGGGGCCGCCGGTGCACGACTGCTGCCGCCCGATGCGTATCGTTTCGCCAAGGGCGAAGAGGTAACCGGCGCTAGCGGCCAGAAAGCCAAGCTCGCCCGGCCACTAGATTTTCTGGTGGTGACCGATCACTCCGACCAGATGGGCCTGATCACCGATCTGCTCGCCGGCAAGCCGGAGCTTCTGAGAGTGCCCGAGGCAAAGCACTGGTTCGAGCTGATGAATTCCGGCAAGGGGCAGCAGGCGATGATGGAGATCGTGGTCTCCTTTGCACAGGGCAGGTTCCCGAAGGCGCTGCAGTACAACCCCGGCACGCAGGGTTATCGTGACACCTGGATGACGATCATCCAGGCTGCGGAAGAGGCCAACCAGCCGGGCAAGTTCACCGCTTTTATTGGCTACGAGTGGACCTCGCTGGTCACTGGCAACAACCTGCATCGGAACGTCTTGTTTCGCGACAACGCCGACAAGGCCCGCCAGGTTGAGCCCTTCACCAACTACGCCCCAGGCAGTTCCGACCCGCGGGACCTGTGGAAGTGGATGGCCGACTACGAATCCAAGACCGGCGGCCAGGTGCTGGCGATTGCACACAACGGAAACCTCAGCAACGGCATGATGTTCCCGCTGATCGAATCGTTTACAGGCAAGCCGATCGATCTGGAGTACGTGCGTACACGCGCGCAGCGCGAGCGCATCTACGAAGTGACCCAGATCAAGGGCGACGGGGAGACCGATCCATTCCTATCGCCCAATGACGAGTTCGCGAATTTTGAGCGCTGGGACAAAGGCAATCTTGATATGAGCGCGCTGAAGAAGCCGGCGATGCTCGAATTTGAGTACGCACGCTCGGCCTTGAAGAACGGCCTGAAGGTGGAAAGCCAGCTCGGCGTGAATCCGTACAAGTTCGGACTTGTCGGCAGCACCGATTCGCATACCGCACTCTCGACGGCCGACGAAGACAACTACTGGGGCAAGACCTCAAGCAGCGAGCCGAGCGCGGATCGCTATGCGCATCCGTTCCTGAAGACCAAAATGGGCGTCATCCAGGGTTGGGAACAAAGCGCCTCGGGCTACGCCGCGGTGTGGGCGACGGAGAATACGCGCGAGGCGCTGTTCGATGCCATGCAGCGCAAGGAGGTCTATGCGACCACCGGACCGCGCATGACCGTGCGCTTCTTTGGCGGCTGGGACTACGCGGATGCGGATGCCAAGAATAGCGACATCGCGGCCGCCGGTTACGGCAAGGGTGTGCCCATGGGCGGGGACCTGAAGGCCGCACCAGGGGCAAAGGCGCCTACCTTCCTGGTAGGCGCCATGAAGGATCCGGTCGGCGCCAACCTCGATCGCGTTCAGATCATCAAGGGCTGGCTCGACGCCAAGGGCGATTTACAGGAGCACGTCTACGATGTCGCCTGGTCGGATAATCGCCAGCCTGGTGCAGACGGGAAGTTGCCGCCGGTCGGTAACACCGTCAATGTGCCGGATGCCAGCTACACCAACAGCATCGGTGCGACCGAACTGACCACGGTGTGGAAGGATCCGCAATTCAATCCGAACGAGCGCGCCTTTTACTACGAGCGCGTCATCGAAATCCCGACGCCGCGCTGGACCGCGTTTGACGCGAAGCGCTTTCAAGTCAAGATGCCCAAGGAAGTGCCGATGTTCACGCAAGAACGGGCCTACACGTCGCCGATCTGGTACACGCCGTCGGTCGTTCAATAGTGGGGCGCGCCATGCATCGCTGGCTGCGCGAACCGGCGCTGCAGTTTCTAGTGATCGGCACGGGGCTGTTCATCCTCTATGGATGGCTGCATGGCCGTGCGAGTTTCAGCCGGGACACCATAATCGTCACTGAAGGGCGCACGGAGCAGCTTGCCGCAGGCTTTGCCAGCCTACATCGGCGGCCGCCGACGCGCGAGGAAATGGATGACATGGTGCGCGATGCAGTGCGCGAGGAAATCTTCTATCGCGAAGCGATGACGCTGCATCTGGACGAGGATGATGTCATCGTGCGGCGCCACATGGCGCAGAAGCTGCAGTTCCTGGCCGAAGACACGCATCCGGTGCCGGAACCGACCCCAGCCCAGCTGCGTGATTTCTTCGCGCAACATCCGCAACAGTTCCAGGCCGAGCGTGGCTACAGTTTCACGCAAGTCTTCTTCAGTCCGCAGCGGCACGGCAAGCAGTTGACCGCAGATGCGGAACATTTGCTGGCTTCGCTGCGGCACACGCCGGCCGATGTGACGCTCGTAACCAGCGGCGATCCGTTCCTGCTCGACTCGAAATTCGAGCGTCTTCCCGCCGGCGAGACGGCACGTCTGTTCGGCGCCGACTTCGAAAAGGCGCTACAGACTATCCCCACCGGAGGGTGGCAAGGTCCGATTGCTTCCAGTTTCGGCGCCCACCTGGTGCTGCTGCGTACGCGCGACGCACCCGGGCCGCCCCGGCTTGCCGACGTGCAGGAGGACGTCCGGCGCGCCTGGACGAACGAGCAGCGCGAACTCGCCAACGCGCGCTTCTATGACGAACTGCGCCGACGCTACGATGTAAGGGTCGAGCTACCACCGACGTCGAGCGACCCGGTCAAGCTGGTGGCCGCCGACCGATGAACAGGCGCTGGATTGCGCGGTCAGCGCTGGCCTGGGGGTTGGCCTTCGTAGCGGTCGTTGCGGGGGCGCATGAATCGCGGCCAGCCTACCTGGAGCTGCGCGAGCTTGACGCCCAGACCTATGACGTACGCTGGAAGGTGCCGGCGCAGGGTGAGCGTCTGCGCCTGGCGCTCGATGTGGCGTTTCCTGCGGGCGCCGTCCAGGTCGGCCCGATGCACACCACATATGCCAACAACGCGTTCCTGCAGCAGTGGCGCGTGCGACGACCGGGCGGCCTTGACGGGGGCCGCATAAGCATCGTGGGCCTTGAGTTCACACTGACTGACGCGTTGATTCGCGTGCAGCGGCTTGACGGCACGACCCAGGTCGCGCGCGCGACGGCGGCCGAACCGGTCGTGACGCTGGAAGCAGAGCCTGGCTCATGGGAAGTAGTCCGGACCTACCTGGGCCTCGGCATCAAACACATTCTCACCGGCGTGGATCACCTGTTGTTCATACTGGCGCTGGTCATCCTCGTCGGGCTCACGCGCCGGCTGCTGTGGACCATCACCGCATTCACGGTGGCACACAGCATCACGCTCGCCGCCGCCACGCTCGGCTTTGTACACGTGCCGCCGCCGCCAGTCGAAGCGAGCATCGCGCTGAGCATCCTATTTCTGGCAGTCGAGATCATGCACACGCGCACCGGTCGCCCGGGGCTGACTCAGCGTGCGCCGTGGATAGTGGCGTTCATCTTCGGGTTGTTGCACGGCCTGGGATTTGCCGGGGCGCTGAGCGAGATCGGCCTGCCCGCCAACGCGATCCCGCTGGCCTTGTTATTCTTCAACGTGGGCGTGGAGATCGGACAGCTGCTCTTCATCGCCGCGGTACTACTCGTCATGCGGGCGCTTGCTCACCTGCCGCTGCCCCGGGGCGGCTGGCGCTGGAAGCTACCGGTCTATGCGATAGGCAGCGTGGCGGCGTTCTGGACGGTGCTGCGACTGAGTGTGTTCTGAATCCTGCACGAGTGATCATCACCGGGGCTTGATAGCAGCACCCCTCCTGCCGGAAGCGGACGCTCGCCAACGGCGACGCAGGGTCTCGATCAGAGTCAAAGTTGATTGACAAATTGGATAACCTTAAATTAGATTAATAAAATAGTGTATTATCATGATTTTATTCGAATTATCTGGCTCCCCGGGACGAAACCGAAACCAGACAAAAAACGTCGGCGATTTAAGGGATTCCTGATTTCGGTTGCGCGCCGATACCCCCAAAAACACCCCTTCCAAATGGTGGCTGCTGGCGGACGTTGCCGGATGAAGGTACACGCGGGATTAAACCGTCGCACCAATGGGCGGTCCCAGTTCGCCGAGGACGGTGGGTATCAATTCCGAGACGGTAGGATGGATATGTACGGTGTTTCGTAGAGCGGTGTATTGCAGTTTCGCGGCCATGACGTCGATGATCGAGTGAATCGCCTCATCGGCGCCGACACCTAAGATCGAAGCGCCCAGGATTAGGTTGGATCGCGCATCAACCACAACTTTCATCAGGCCTCGGGTTTCGCCTTTTTCAATGGCTCTAGAGACCCTGGCCATCGGTCGGCTTCCGACACGGACCGCGTGTCCTTGCGCGAGCGCATCGCGCTCGGTTAGTCCGACCCGGCCCAACGGCGGATCCACAAACAGGGCATAGCAGGGGATTCGATCACTCAGGCGCCTCGGTTTACCCTCGAATAGGTTGGCAGCCACAATTTCATAGTCGTTATATGCGGTATGGGTGAATGCACCCTTACCGTTGCAGTCGCCCAGAGCCCAAATGCCGGAGATATTGGTGCGAAGCTCGTCATCGACCTTGATAAATCCGGCGTGATCTGTCTCCACACCTGCCTTTTCAAGGCCCAAGTCGTCGGTGTTGGGTGTGCGTCCCACCGCAATGAGTGCATGAGTGCCTGTGACTTGCGGAGATCCCTCCGAACAAAGCACATTTGCGGTCACCGATTCGGCATTGCGAGCGAGTTCAATGCATTCGGCCCCAGTCCGTATTTGAATAACCTCATCTTCGAGTGCGGTTTGGATCGCCGCGGCCACTTCCGGATCCTCGTGGGACAATAGACGGGGCTCTTTCTCTATCACTGTGACTTCGCTGCCAAATCGTCGATACATTTGCGCGAATTCAAGGCCGACGTAGCTTCCGCCGATGATGAGCAAATGCGCGGGCAACTCCTCCAGCTCGAGAAGCGATGTGCTTGTCAGGAATGCGACACGATCAATGCCGGGGAAGGCGGGAATTCGCGGTCGGCCGCCTACGTTGATAAAGATTTGTGAAGAACTGAGCACCTGCCCGTCGACCCTCACAGATCGCGCCGATTCGAATCTTGCGTGACCTTTGTAGACGGTGCAGTTCTGCAGGCCGCGAATCCAACTCTCCAGACCGGTTTTGGACGCATCTACGATTCGCTTTTTTCGCGCTTGAATAGCGCCCAGGTTGACTGCGACGCTAGATATCGGGACGTCAATTCCATAGCAGTGCGCGCGGCGTGCGTCGTAAGCAATGCGCGCGCTCGCGATCAGTGTTTTGGTTGGAGTGCAGCCGGAGTTGACGCATGTGCCACCAAAGAGATCGCGTTCAATGATCGCGACTGAGTGGCCGGCGCCGGCAAAGCGCGCTGCCAAAAAAGGTCCGGCCTGGCCAGCGCCGATAACTATGGCGTCGTATTTGCGGTTCATCATAGCGATAATCCCATATAAAGGGGATTCTGGGCCGGAGCACCCGTGGAACGCGTTCCATAAAGGGGTGCCCCGCGCCCAATCGTCGAAAGGCCAAAGCCGAACCCCAGCTAGGCTAGAAACTTCAAGCACGATCAATCGGGCTGCATACCCCTGCCATCATGGTCCGCCTGCCCGAGCGCAGGCAGGTGCCTGCCAAAGTTCAATTCGAAGTCGCTCGGAACGCCGTAACCGATGCCGCGGATCTTGGCGCGGCGCGCCTGGGCACTGGGCAACGCCAGCAAGGGGAAGAACAAGTCGTTGCTCGACTGAATCTCGGCAGCTGTCGGCGTCCCGAACCGATTGATCTGGGCCTTCGCTGCGGCTAGCGTTTCACGGTCGAAGGAGGCCAGACGCCGGACTAGCGCATCGACAAACGAGTCGAGGTTGGCATCGTCCAGCGTGCGGTTCACCCAGCCGTAGCGCTCGGCGATGTCAGCATCGAAATCGTCGCCGCTGAGAACGATCTCAAGTGCGCGAGAGCGGCCGACCACGCGCGGGAGCCATTCCAGCGCTCCGCCGCCCGGGACCAGCCCGACACCGACCTCGGGGTTGCCGAATAGGGCGCTTTGCCGGCTGGCGAAGCGCATGTCGCAGGCCAGCACGAACTCGTTGCCGATGCCGCGCGTGCGGCCGCGAATCTTGGCGATGCTCACGACTGGCGCGGACGAGAGGCGCAGCACAAAGTCGCGCCAAAGGCCCAGCACTTCTGGCCGTTCGGCTGCCTTGGCTACGTCGAGATGGGCGATGAAAAAATCTGGATTCGCCGATTGGAACACAACGACCTTCACGGACGGGTCCGCCTCGAGCTCGCTCATTAGCGCTCCCAATTCGATGATCGTTTCGGGAACATACATGTTGATCGGGGGGTTGCTGAAGGTGATTGTCCAAATGCCTGAATAGGTGCGGTCGGCGTTGAACTGCGAATAGTCAGTCATGGCGCATTTCCTCATGTTGATCGACGGATTGCTGAAGTTGACCTATCAGACTGAATCTGCGGGCTTCTAACGGATCTGCTTCTTCCTATTTGCTCCATTTAACCCCCCTTTGCGGTCAGCCCGCGAAGAATGGGAGCTCCAAACGGGGCACCTGTGGCTCCGCCATCCACCATCAACTCAACTGCATTGACGTACGAGGAATCGTCCGAGGCAAGGAAGAGCACGGCGTTGGCAACGTCTTTCGTCTCACCCCAACGCCCCAGTGGCACGACAGAAGAGATGAACTTTGCCAGGTTGGCGGACTCGTCCGTGGACATAGAAGATCGGGGCCCGCGATTCCAAATAGGAGTCTTGGTCGCACCCGGCGCGACGACATTCACGCGGATGTTGCGCGGTGCAAGGTCGGCGGCGATGGAACGCGCCATTGAGGCAAGACCACCCTTGGTGGCGGCATATGCGGCGACACCAGGTTGGCCGAGATAGTTATGTACCGACCCACTAAAGATGATGCTGCCGTTGTCGTTCAGCAGAGCGGCCGCTGAATTCACCGTAAAAAAAGCGGTATTAAGGTTCGTGTGGATCACGTTCTCAAAAATGGCCTCGTCGGTCGAGCCGGTAGGAGTCCGGCCGGAAATGCCGGCATTGGCAAAGACAATGTCGAGCTTCCCGAAATCTTTGGCCAGGGCTGCGAAGAGCCGCTTGCGATCTTCCACAATGGTGAGGTCAACGCGATAGCCACGCGCGCTCGATCCAAGCTCGGCGATCGCTTCATCGAGTGTCTTCTGGTCGCGACCAGTAATGGCGACCTGCGCGCCCTCCGCAATGAAAAGTCGGGCTGTGGCAAGACCGATACCACTGTTGCCGCCGGTAATAAGAGCTTTTTTCCCGGTGAGCTTCATAATGCCTCCTTAATAAGTTGACCGCGCTGCGCTTGCGCAGAAATGCTGTAGGTATCAGATGCGGCCGGGGTGCCGCGTTGTGACCTCCTGGACCCGCCACGCATTGCCGTCGGGATCACTGAAGGCAAAGAACGACCCGTAGCTCGTGCGCTTGGGGTCGGGGCCGGGGAGCCGTGCCTCCGAGGGGAACGACGCGCCGTGCCACATCTCTGTCGAGTCGATGCCACGGCGGATGAGCTCGTTATGAGCCGCTTTGATGTCGGAGACAACCAGCGCCCCCACGGTCGAGCCAGGCGTTGCCGCGGTGATTCCCCTGCCGAAGGTGACCGAGCACCCCGAGCCGGGAGGCGTGAACTGGACGATGCGAATGTTGTTCGCCGGGGCGTCATCCGCGTCGAGCCGCCAACCCAAGCGTTGGTAGAACTGCTTGGATCGCTCGACGTCGGAAACGGGAATGACGTCAACCTCGAGGTTCATGGTGACTCTCGTGACGCTGGCGTCAGACTTCTGTTGTTTCATGGTGGTGCCTGTTTGACTCATGGGATTCTCCTGTCTCTGATCTCACTCAACTTCGCTGAAATCGATTGGTGGCGACCGGCCGTTCAGGCCGGCCGCCTGCTGTGGCGACATCAGTCAGTGCTGATCATTCGCCGACTGCGTCTTCGTGGCTTCGTGCGGGCTTCAGCCCGGCAACTTGGTGCCGAGCACGTCGATGCGTTCGATTGCCGGTGGCTGTGCCAGCAGCTTGGGCGCATTCGCTCCCAGCGCCTGCGCGATCGGCCCGTTGAGGTGAGCTTGGCGGCCGGCTTCGTCGGCAAAGGCATCGAAGATGCCGAAGGTGGACGGGCCGAGCTGCAGGGCGAACCACACCGGGGTGGTGCCTTCCTGCTGCGCTAGGCCGAGGCCGGCCTGTAGGAACTGGCTGACATCCTTCTCCTTGCCCGGCTTGGCTTCGAGGCGGACAAACAATGCATGCTTGAGCATGGTTGACTCCAAGTTAGGTAAACGGGATGCGCACTTAGGGTGAAACGGTGCTCGGCTGTGTGGCGGCCTTATCGCCCGAACTTGCCAACCCCGCCTGGCTGCGCCTCGCGAACGAGACGGCATACGCGGCGGCGCGCTCCCTCGGCAGCGGATCGTCGGAGAGCTCGATACCGGCGGTGAGGGCGGTGGGCACGAACAGGAGCTTCTTCTCCGCCTCCGGGCTGTTGGGCACCACTTTGTTCAGCGTCAGTACGCCGAGCTCGACAACTTTTCGCTCATCTGGCCAAGATTGGCTCCCATCCTTGGTCTGATCGCCGGGCTGCGCCAATTGCGCCTTCAAGTGAAAGACGACCGGCTGTTGCGCAATCCGCGCGGTCAGTTCCTCGGACAAAAAGTCGGGTGGCTGCTTGGCAGCCTCTTCCGGCGCAAGGTGCACCGCCTTTTCCGGCACCAGCAGGTAGCGCACCGCCTGCCTTTGACCGCTTTTACTGACGAAGATGAAAGCATTAATGCCGTGGTACTCCTCGTCCGCATAGCTGTCCGGTGTTGCGGCCGAACCGAACGCCTTCGGCGCATTCGGATGGCCGGCGAAGAACTGCTCGAGTTTCGTAGGCTTTGGGGCATCGGCTGGGCTTGCGATAATGGCCTGCAGCAGATCACGAAAGTCCTCTGCGGTTCCAACCGGGAAGAACTTCAACGAGTTGGTGACCATGTCGGTGTCCACTCCGCCGGGCAGATGGTACTTGATCGCCATGCCATGGGGGTTTGCAGCGGGCGAGCCGTCCGCCACATTCGGCATCCCATTGCCATCGGAGAAGCGCACGGTCACTGGAATGGTGCGGCCGTTGAACAGGATTGAGTGGCTGAGTTGGGCAGCTTCGTGCGAGGCCTTGAAGCTGCCTTCCACCACAACGCCTTTCGCGTGGAAGGCGCGGAAGCCCGGATGCGAGCCGTTCAGCTTGTTCGCCAAATCGACGACCTGCGTCGTAACGGGTGGGTCATCTGCGATGGCCGCCGCAGAAGCCAGCAGCAGTGATACGGTGATTGCGATGCTCTTCGCGCTCATTATCGAAGGGGTCATGTCGAAATCCTCCTATGAAGGCGTTTTACGGCCGGTTGGGAGCTGCGCCGTATGCAGTGAGGCGCGGCTTGCATTCTTATGGCGCCGAGCGTGTGTGTCATTTGCAAAACATGCTTCTCTTCGTGCAAATGTTGCGGAAGAGTTCTCGGGTGGGCACTGCGGCACCGCGGGATGGCACTGTCTCGCGCGATGGCTTCATCGCATACGTGTCAAAAACCTTCGGACATATCGATACCGGCACCCCTCACACAGGTATGCGCGGCAAGGAAGAAGTGATGTTTGCAAAGGGTAGGTTACAACCGGACAAGCCGCGAAGGTTCAGAACACTCTTGTGTGAATAAATCTTACGATCGGAAGCGGACCGTAGCCAGCGGTACGCCGGTATGTCACCATTTCCGCCAGGTAGAAGCTGCGCCCTTGGCTGGCCACCGCAGCCCGGCATGGTGAAGCGTACGGGAGCATGAATTGGAATCACGGAACGAACGGTAAGGGGATTCCGGGTTCCGTTGAGGTGGGCAGTGGCCGACGAAGACCTCGCGTTTCTAAATTCTCTCGTAGCCGTAACGGCCGGATCTCCGGACGAAGATATCTTCCGCCGGCTGGTGCGATATTTGGCGCGGACGCTGCATACTCGTCACGCGTTCGTAGCGGAGTTCATTCCTCCGGCACGCACCCGAACGCTCGCCTTCTGGTCGAATGGCGATTTCATCGACGACATCGAGTACGAGCCCCCGGCGGCGTCGCGCGGCGACGCGATTCGCAGCGGTCTTGCGCATATTTTCGCCAGCGCATCGTTACCGTTTCGTGAGGCCCAGCGCGATATCGAGAGTCCGTGCAGCGTAGCGCTGCTCGGCAGTGATGGATCCCTATTGGGGCATCTGTACGCTTTTGATCAAGTGGCGCAACCGGCAGATCCGCGCGCGCCGCTCATCATGCAAGTTTTCGCCGCGCGGGCCGCGGCAGAAGTGCAACGCTTGCGCCTTGAGCAGAGTCTGCGCCAGAGCGAGGAGCGGTTCCGCGATTTATTCGACGAAGCTCCGATCGCCTACGTGCATGAGGATCTGCAGTCGCGTTTCATCCGTGCCAACCGCACAGCACAGCGAATCCTCGGCATCAAGCCGGAGGAGGTAAGGGGTATGATCGGCTTCTCTCTGGTTCCCGATAGACCGGATGCACAGCGACGCGTGCAGGAGCTGTTCGAATCGGTCAAACGCGGCCTCGACATCAGTGGCAGCTTGATTGAGCTGCAGCGAAGGGATAACGGTCGCCCGGTTTTCGTCCAATTTTGGTCAACTCCCGACCCGGGCGGTCAGTACACGCGGACCATGCTCGTCGACGTCACCGATCGCGTCCTTTTGGAAAAGGAGCAGGCGAGGCTGCAAGCGCAGAACGTCTATTTGCAGGAGGAAATCAAGTCGGTCCATAACTTCGAGGAGATCGTGGGCGCCAGCGCGGCGCTCATGAAGGTGCTTGATAATGTGCAGCGCGTTGCGCCGACGGACGCGACCGTGCTCGTCTCGGGAGAGACTGGAACAGGAAAGGAACTCATCGCGCGCGCCATTCATTCGGTGAGCAAGCGCGCCGACAAATCCTTCATCAAGATCAACTGCGCGGCGCTGCCCGCCGGGCTCATCGAGAGCGAGCTCTTCGGACACGAGCGCGGCGCTTTTAGCGGCGCTATTCAGCGGCGCATCGGCCGGTTCGAACTAGCTAACCTCGGCACCATTTTCCTGGATGAAGTCGGCGAGATACCGTTGGACGTCCAGGTGAAGCTGCTGCGCGTGCTGCAGGAGCGGGAAATCGAGCGAGTAGGCGGCAATCTGCCGATCAAAGCGGATGTGCGAGTAATTGCCGCGACCAACCGAGATCTGCGCAACGCCCTGGCCGATGGAAAATTCCGCCCCGACCTCTATTACCGCCTGAACGTCTTCCCGATCGACATGCCTGCGCTGCGGGACCGGACCGCCGATATACCGCTGCTCGCACAGTTTTTCGTGCAGAAATACGCGTCCAAAATCGGGCGGGCGGTGGTCGGGATCGAACCCGACACGATGGATCGCCTGGTCCGATATCACTGGCCGGGAAACGTTCGCGAACTCGAGAACATCATCGAGCGCGCGCTGATATTGAGTGCCGCACCAATCCTTGGCATCGATCCTGAGGTATTTTCTGCTCCGGTGTCGCCGTCGGCGGGGGATTCGCGAGCCGGGGACGAGGGGGAAGCGGCCGACCTCAATAGCATGCAGCGAAGCCATATCCTCACTGCGCTGCGCCGAACCAACTGGGTGATTGAGGGCGAGCGCGGCGCTGCGGTCCAGCTGGGCATGAAGTCGGCGACACTACGACATAGGATGAAGAAGCTCGGCATTTCCCGCAGCCACGAGGGGCGCTCCTAGCGGCCACCGAATCGCATTCGCTCGGTCCCGCAGTTGGCACGGAGATTGCTTCACCCCGTGCATCGAGGAAACACTCGAGTGACCGGCGTGAGTAATGCTACGAATCAGCATATCGGAATCCACAGATGCCGTTACCTTCATACTCGAAGGTAAGCTGCTCTTGGCGTGGCTGAGCGAGCTGCGCGAGGCCATTGAGAGCGCAACCGAGACCAAACGCGTGATCCTCGATCTTGCCGCGCTCAGTTTCGCCGATTCAGCTGGTGCGCACCTGCTTGCAACACTTGAGCGAAATGGAGTGGTGCTGCGCGCGCCTTCCGCTCTCATAACCGCACTCATCGCCGCCACAGCCGATTGATTGGCCGCGAGTGCCCGCAATCGGTTGCGACCGGCCGCAACCGATGGCGGTTCCATCGGCGCGCGGATGGCGGCAAGCGATTCCGGCAGGCGCGCCGCATTTCACGTGGGCGCGACAAGAACTCAGCGTCAAGGCCACTAAAGGTCGACTTCGCGTGTCCCGCCAGGATTGGCATGCGCATTGCATCGCCTTGCATTGTGGCGTTCCGGTAGGTCCGGAGGCCTGCAACGAAAGACAAACGAGGGACGCGGTCATGAAGGCGCAACGGCTGGTCAACAAATAGGGCACCACGCAGCTCTCACCGTCACATTGGAGCCTACGATGGACACGCTTGGACATGGCGTCGAAATATCCTCCACCGGCCGCCTGCTAGGGTCATCGGTCGAACGAGAGTGGCGAGGGATCTTTGCGGATCTGCGCTCTCATCCTGCCGGCGAGGTGCCGGCATTCACCTCCTCTTGCACCGAAGTCGCGATGTTAATTCGCGGTCAGTGCACCGTGATTCGGCGGGCTGACGGGATACACGAGCAGAGGGTGGCTACTCGAGGGACGATCTGGTTATGCCCCGGGGGCCTCAGGGACAAATTCACAATCATGTTTCATGACTTTTCCGAAGTGCTGCACCTGTATCTGCCCGCAAATCCGTTCTCGGTACTGGAGGCCGATGGGAATTTTCCGGGCGCCTCGAGTGCACAATTGCATTATCACGTCGGTGTTCACGATTTGCTCATTGAGAGAATCGCTGACTGCATCCTAATGGAAATGCGCCAGGAAACCTCTGCTGGAAGCATCCTCATCGAGTCGTTGGCAAGCAGTCTTGCCGCTCGGCTGCTGCAATGCTATTCGAGCGTTTCGATTAAACATCCCGATATGCACCCTGCACACAATCGACTCGCCGATCGCAGGCTCCAACAGGTTCTACATTTCATTGAAGCTCACATCGAAGACAACATCACGGTCGAACAGCTCGCTTCACTCGCCTGCTTGAGTCAATTTCATTTCGCGAGAGAATTCAAAGCAGCCATAGGTAAGTCACCCTATCAGCATGTCACCGAACGGCGTCTCGTTCGCGCTAAAGCTTTGCTAGCGGAGACTGATCGAAGTCTGGCGGAAATTGCTTATGCGTCCGGATTTTCGTCGTCGGGGAATTTCTGGCGCGCATTCCGCCGTTCAACCGGCGCTACACCTGGGAGTTATCGCGCGCAACTGATGAGAGGGCCAGGTCAACTTTCTCTTGACACGCCGCTGGCGCGGCCAAAACTCTCAATGAGGAGGAATCACTGTGAGTAGCATCAAATACCGCACCGCGGACGTCGACGGCTGCAAGATCTTTTACCGCGAGGCAGGTCCTTTCAAGGCGCCGAAGCTGTTGTTGCTCCACGGCTTCCCGAGTTCCGGGCACATGTTTCGGGACCTGATCCCGCTCCTGGCAGATCGGTTCCACATAATTGCACCCGACCTGCCAGGCTTCGGCCAATCCGACATGCCGCCGCGTGCACGGTTCAAGTACACCTTTGACAACATCGCCGGTGTCATCGATCGTTTTACCGAAGTGATCAAAGTCGATCGCTTTGCAGTCTACGTCTTCGACTACGGCGCCCCGACAGGCTTCCGGATCGCGACACGACACCCCGAGCGCATCACCGCGATCATCTCCCAGAACGGCAACGCCTACGAGGAAGGCCTGAGCGAAGGTTGGGAGCCGATCCGCGCCTACTGGCATGACCCTTCGGAGGAAAATCGCAAAGCCCTCCGCAAATTTTTGACGCCGGAAACGACGCGCTGGCAGTACACCCATGGCGTGACCGAAGAGGCTTCCGTGTCCCCGGACGGTATCGCGCTCGACAACTACTACCTCGCGCGCCGTGGTGCCGACGAGATCCAGCTGGATCTGTTTGGCGACTACAAGAGCAACGTCGCTCTCTACCCGGCCTTCCAGAACTACTTCCGCAAGCACAGGCCGCGATTTCTAGCGGTTTGGGGCAAGAACGACCCGTTCTTCCTGCCGCCGGGTGCGGAGGCCTTCAGGCGGGACATTCCCGACGCCGAGGTCCGCTTCTTCGATACCGGTCATTTTGCCCTCGAAACCCATGCCAAGGAGATTGCCGAGGCAATCGGCGAATTCCTCTCCCGAGACCAAGGTCGGCGAGAAACGCGAACCAGCTCGAACGTCCCCAACCACCATGAAGCCAGATCATGACGGATTCCCAAGACGCCGCTTTTCCGGCCTTCATCGAACATCGAGTCCCGCGCGGTCGCGGAAGTTTGTACGTCCGCAACTTCCCAGGCAGCGGCCCCGCTTTCGTGGTGCTACACGGATTTCCGGACAACTCACACATCTACGACGACCTCATTCCGCATTTGGTGTCGGCCGGTCGCAGAACGGTCGCGATGGACTTTCTGGGCTTCGGCGCATCCGACAAGCCCGCGGATGCACTTTACAGCTTCGAACAACAGCTGGGTGATCTGGAAGCCGTGGTGGAGGCCTTGGAGCTTGAGCAGATCATCCCCGTGGGCCACGACGCAGGCGGCCCAACCGCCGTCAACTTCGCCCTGAAGCGTGCGGATCGCACGGCCGCCGTCACCTTGATGAACGCCTTCTATGGCGACGCCCCCGGGCTGCGAGTTCCTGAGTTGATCGAACTCTTCTCGAACAAAAGGCTGAAAGCGCTCCATCGGCATTTCCTGGCAAGCCCGCAGCACTTAGCCTGGCTGCTCGGCTTTCAGCGCGACCAGATGCAGGCAGGTCTCACGGAGTCGCAGAAGACCCGCTACACCAATTTCCTCGGGCCAATCATCGACGACAACTTCAGGCAACGGCCGAGTGCTGGTCCCGCTTTCGCGCAGATGACTTACCAATTGACGGATGAAGTCGCGGTCAACACGGCTCGTCTGATCGAGTTCAGGCGCTCCGACGTTCCCCTCCTGCTTATCTGGGGAAAGGCCGACCCGTATCTTCATGTCACCGTCGCCGACTACATGCGGTCCCAGGCCCGGAACGCTGTCCTTCATGTTCTTGAAGCAGGGCACTGGCCGCAGATTGACGCGGCCGCCGAGGTCGCTCGCATCATGCTCGCGCATCACTGAATCCGAGGCGTCGCCCGGAACTCATCTCTGAACGCAACGCGTGAAGGGCGCCCGGCGTTTGCCGCGGCGCTTTCTGGAGCATTTTTCAGCAACATTTGCGGAAAGAGCAGCACGTTTTGCAAATGACGCACACGCTCGGCGCAGTGAGAATACAGCACCTCTAACCGATAAAGGCCGGCGCGAGCGCGATGCTGGTTACGGCCTGAGAAGCTCAGTGTTTTTTCCGTCGTCCACAATCTGAAAGGAGAATTGCCCATGAACATGTCCCATCTGCTCGCCTCAGCGATTGTCACGGCCATTGCCTTGCCAGCAATCGCCCTTGCCGCTCCCGCCCCGGTGCCGAAGTACACATTCGAAAAATGCTATGGCATCGCTGCGCGGAGCGCGAATGACTGCGGTACGGCGACGCACAGCTGTGCAGGTACTGCCACCAAAGCCAACGACCCGGCTTCGTGGCTGTACGTCCCCACGGGGACCTGCATGAAGATCCAGGGCGGCAGTCTTAGCGCGAAGTCCTAGCGGTCAGACAGTCCGGACGATGTCCACGGCCTCCTCTCCGAAGATACTGTCGATTTCGCCTGGCGTGGGTCTTCGCGCGGCGCATGTCGAGGAGGTTCTTGTGCACCGTCCGGACATTGCCTGGCTAGAAGTGCATCCCGAAAACTACATGCTCGATCCTGCGGCCCTCGCTCGGCTCGAGCGGCTCCGTGAGCATTATCCGCTGTCGCTGCATGGCGTAGCGCTGTCGCTCGGCACTGCAGGCCCACTCGATCTCCGGCACTTAGCGCGCTTGAGGTCGCTGATCGAGCGTCTCGAACCGTTCCTGATCTCGGAGCATCTGGCATGGAGCATGACCGGCAATGTCCATCTCAATGACCTGCTGCCCCTGCCTTATACCGAGGAAGCGCTGGATGCGATGACGAGTCACGTCCATCAAGTTCAGGCGGCGATCGGGCGGAGGATTCTGATCGAGAATCCGTCAAGCTATCTGCGGTTCCGGCACTCGACCTTGAGCGAAGCGACATTCCTCACCGAATTGGTTCGCCGCACAGATTGTGGGTTGCTGTTCGATGTCAACAATCTGTATGTCAGCGCGCACAACGTGGGCGTTAACCCCACGGAGTATTTCGCCACCGTCCCAGCATCAGCGATCGGCGAATTCCATGTGGCAGGCCATACAAGAAACGTGATCCAGGGCGACGTCGTTCTCATCGACGACCACGGCTCGTGTGTTTCGGAGGACGTGTGGGTTGTTTATGCTGAAGCCGTACGGTGTTTCGGGTACCGGCCGACGCTGGTCGAATGGGACACGAATCTGCCAACACTTGACGTCCTGCTTGGCGAGGCCGCAAAGGCACGCAGCCTATCCGCGAGCTTGAGCGAATCCCATGCTCATTCTGCGTGACTTGCAGAGTAGTTTTTGCCGATCAGTCATGGGGGCTGCCCCTGCGGAGCTTCTGCAACTGATCTACGGAGACGGTTTTGGTCCGTCTGCGCGTCTTTCCATCTATCGCAACAATGTAGTGGCGCGGCTTACGGATGCGCTGAGTGCGACGTACCCGGTTGTTTGTAAGCTGGTCGATCGGCGATTCTTTGCCTATGCCGCAGACACATTCATCCAGCGAAATCTTCCTGTGGCAGCATGCCTGGTCGAGTACGGTGCGGACTTTCCGTCCTTCCTCGCCGAGTTCCCCCCGGCGGCCAAATTAAAGTACCTCCCGGACGTTGCGAGACTGGAATGGATCATTCACCGGGTACTTCGGTTCGTACGGCATCCGGGCATCTCGATCGGCGCGCTCGGCGAGGTCAGAGAAGATCCGGCGCGGATCAGACTGCGTATTGCACCTTCGATTCGATTCGTTGCTTCGCCATACGCAATCGACCAAATCTGGATTGCCCACCAAGGAGACGATGCTGGGGCGGACCTCCGGCTCTCTCACGCAGGAGTTCATCTTCAGGTCAGTGGAAACGACGGACTCCGTTTAGTTAACTTACCGCCGTCGAGTTGGGAGTTTCGATCTCGCCTGGCTGACGGAGAAACTCTCGGAAAGGCGTGCGCGATGGCGACGGCGATTTCTTCGGATTTCGACCCCGTGTTGGCCCTGGCTGGTTTATTCAACGACGGACTCGTTGCCGGTCTGATGCCAGACTCCGGAAGTCTCTGTGAATAGGAGAGGCACCTTTGGGTAGGCAAATGAGGCTAGCAAAGTATGTCCTGTCCGCAGTGCAGGTGGCGGACAGGATTCCTTCTTCAATACTCGGATTCATCGTCCGGGTCGGAATCGCGGATGTTTTTTGGCGATCCGGCCAAACAAAAGTGTCGGGCTGGCACGTCACCGACTCCACGATCCAGCTCTTTCGCGACGAATACAAGTTGCCGCTTATTTCGCCGGAGTGGGCTGCCCATCTTGCCGCCTTTCAGGAGCATCTGTGCTCCTTTCTTCTCTTCATTGGCTTGGCGTCACGGCTTTCGGCGCTGGGTTTGCTCGCGATGACTGCCGTGATTGAAATCTTCGTCTATCCGCGGAACTGGCCAGATCATCTCCTCTGGGCGGGCTCCTTGCTCTACGTTATTGCGCGTGGGCCGGGAGCATTCTCGATCGATGCGCTAATTCGCAGGCGTTTCCCGTGAAAGTTGCGAGCCGCCTGAGGCGACGTCAACTGATCCAAATCGAGGGCCGGTTACCTGAACGTCAGCGGCGCGGGCTACATTGGTGCCGCCGCTTGGAACCTCTTTCCACGCTTCGTCGAGAGGCTTCAAATCGTCGCCGTATCCGCCTTTGTGGCGCATCTGCTCGATCACTCGAAATTCTAAGGAACATTTCGTGGCAAACCATCAATCCGCACAGACGTCGTTCACGGCGGCATGGTTGGCAAAACTCTTCAGCCTGAATGCGACCTTCTTCCTGAGGCTGAAGGTGGTGGCGTGGCCAATCATCGATTTGGGCATGCGCGTGTCGCTCGCGCAAATATTTTTTGTCTCCGGCGTGATCAAAGCGACGCACTGGCAGACGGCACTGAACCTCGCGGCCACTGAATATCCAGTGTCATGGATGAATCCGGTCACGGCCGCCTATACGGGGGCAGCGATCGAACTGATTGCACCAATATTTTTGGCCCTCGGACTGATGACACGATACGCCGCGATACCGATGCTGACTTTATCCCTGGTGATTCAGTTCAATTATCTGCCGTTCGACCGTCAATTATTTTGGGCGGTGCTCTTTGGTTGGTATGTCATCCATGGTGCGGGCCCGATTTCCGCGGACAACTTGCTGCGCCGGGGATTAGCCGACAGCGCTTTCCCGATGGCGCCGCGCGTTTTGCGAGCTTCCGCGTGGATTCGATTGCATTTGAGTCCGATGTACCTCAGCTTTGCGCGCATCTGGATAGCGTGCACACTGCTGCGCTTGGCGACGCCCGAGTCCGGAATTGTGTTGCCATTGAGCGCTTCGGCCCACTACGGCATGCTGGCGCTCGCAAGCGGCGTTTTCTTGCTACTGGGACTGCTGACGCGACCATGGTCGCTGGCGCTGGTGCTCATCACTTTCGGCGGCGCGATGATGGACCCAAGGCTCACGGACGATTTGTACCTGCTGATGATTTTTGGTTTGCTTGCCGTGCACGGCGGGGGATGGTTTTCAGTCGACGCTTTGCTTGGCGCTGCTTTGAAGCGCCGATTCCCCCATCTCCTTCGCGGCGTGACCTTCGTGCTCGAGGGCGTGCCGCGCGTGGTGATCGTGGGCGCGGGCTTCGGCGGGTTGACTTGTGCGGCACACCTACGCAACAAACGTGTGTCGGTCACCCTGGTAGACCGTGCCAACTACCATCTATTTCAACCGTTGCTCTACCAGGTAGCCACCGCGGCGATCAATCCCAGCGATATCGCTGCGCCCGTGCGGCCGCTGTTTCGGGACTCCTTCAACACGCGGGTGCTGCTAGGCACAGTGACGGGCGTTGATGCGGAGCGTAAGTTGGTGAAGCTTGGAGACAAGGAGCTGCCGTACGATTACCTGGTACTCGCCACCGGTGCGGCGCACAGTTACTTTGGAAAGGATCAGTGGGCGGCCTTCGCACCGGGATTAAAGCGCATCGAGGATGCTACGGAAATGCGCCGCAAGCTGTTGACGGCCTTCGAACTCGCGGAGGCCACCGAGGATGCCTCGGAACGCGAGGCGCTGTTGACCTTTCTCGTCGTCGGCGGAGGCCCCACGGGTGTCGAACTCGCCGGCGCGATCTCGGAACTGGCGCGGTTCGGCATGGACAAGGAGTTTCGCAGCTTCGATCCCGCGAGCGCGCGAGTGGTGCTGGTGCAATCGGCGCCTCGAATTCTGCCTACCTTCAACGAAAAGCTCTCCGGTGTTGCGCAGCGCTCGCTCCAGAAACTGGGTGTCGAGGTGCTGATTGGCAGTCGTGTGGAACAAATCGACGCGGACGGCGTGTTCGTGAGCGGTAAGCGCATCGCGGCGCGCACTGTGCTGTGGGCCGCGGGTGTGGTGGCTTCTCCGGCGGCCAAATGGCTCAATTGCGAGGCGGACAATGCTGGCCGGATTAAGGTGGGATCTGACCTTGCGGTGCCGGGATTGTCCGGCGTCTATGCGATCGGGGACACGGCCTTAAGCGACGGCTGGAAGGGGCAGCCGGTTCCCGGGCTTGCGGCGGCGGCAAAACAGGGCGGCCAGTACGTGGCGCGCCACATCTGCGCGTCGATCGACCAGCAAGCCTCATCCCCCCCATTTGAATACCGGCACCTTGGGAGCCTTGCGACCATCGGTCGCAAGTCCGCCGTCGCTGATTTCGGCCTAATCAAGTTGTGGGGCGCCCCGGCCTGGTGGTTGTGGGGCCTGGTGCACGTCGGATTTTTGGTCGGTCTGCGCAATCGCGTCTCGACGATGATCAATTGGTTCTGGGCGTACCTGACATTTGGCGGCGGCATTAGGCTGATCACGGGCGGCAGCGCGACGGCCTCCGCGGGCTAGAAAGGGTTTGCTCCAAATGGTGCACACGCGCGCGCCGCGTGCGCAGGACCCGGCGCAACGCAAATCGCTCATCGACTCCGTGCGCCTCGCACTCCAGTGCAGGCGACTGTCGAAGTGCGCCCCGATCTCTCGCTACGTCTTGTTGTGTCGTTATAAATATGGGAGTCAGGACATCGTTCCGTATAGACGTGGGGCACACTCGCGTAGTCGGCATCGGCATTGCCGCCCTTATCCCCACCGCGCGCTATCTCGCCTGAGTCCGGGTGTATCTGGAGATCAAACAGATAGCCCACTCCGGCGATGATCAAGCCATTCAATATTAAAACCCCTGCGAAAGTTGCGAGTTTCGACAATAGGTAGGTGTTCATTAAGTTTCCTGGCTTGGCTTCCTCGAGCAGTTCATTGCGGGGAGCAGAGCTGTGCGGACCTCGTGCCCCGACTCATTGCAATTGCCGCAGCCTCTTCGCCAACGCTTCAGCCAACGGGGCGGCGGAGGCGGGGCTTTGTCCTGTCA
Organism: uncultured Gammaproteobacteria bacterium; assembly: GCA_963831765.1. GTDB lineage: Bacteria > Pseudomonadota > Gammaproteobacteria > Steroidobacterales > Steroidobacteraceae > Bog-1198. The sequence continues at coordinate 7,424 of CAWHRH010000003.1, read as the reverse complement.
TCAGGGCGCCGTCTTCAACCACGTTCGCCTCCCAATTGGCCTTGCTGAAGTACCTGGCGCCACGTCCTTTGAGCTCGTCTTCGAGCGAAAACAACAAGTGGTGGAGCAACTCGATTTCGCTGTCTTCGCTATTCTTGAAGCCAGTCAGGCTGAGCCCCTTTACAAGATATTCCCCGTTAGCCTTCTTGACATCGCGAAGGATGGCAGGCGCATGACAAACCATTGCGATGGGACGATTTGTGCTATGGAAGTCCCGGATTAGCTTGATGACATAGGAATCCGAGGCCAAATCCCAGAGCAAGCCGTACCCGCCAGGGAAGAACACGGCGTCGTAGGTGTCGTAGTTGATATTGCGAAGTTCGCGGGTATTGCGAGAGGCAAGCATGGCAACGGGATCAGCCAGGAAGCGGTCCGTGTATTCGGTGGTGAAGGGCGTTTTCATGCTCAGCAGGTCGATCGGCGCCTCACCGCCATCCGGAGACGCAAATACAACCTCGTGTCCGGCACCGGTGAGGATGTAGTACGGTGCAGCCAGCTCGGCGAACCATGTGCCAGTGTGCTTGCCGCTGATACCCATCTCGTCAACAGATGACATGACCAGCAGTACTCTCTTTTGTTTGTTACCAGTGTTCATATTCAATTTCCTCTCATAAGTTGTTTCCCATGGTGCACCACACACTACCTAACATTAGGTAGAGAGCGCACAACCTACCAGAGCTTTACAAGATGTCAAGAACTATCTAGCATTAGGTAGTCAAAAGGAGAGAGACTTGAGTCAGGTGCAAAATAAGCGCGAGGAGATCCTCGACGCCGCCGAAAGCATGATGCGCACGGTGGGGTACAACGCCTTTAGCACGCGCGATGTAGCGAATTCTGTCGCCATTAAGGCCGCCAGCGTGCACTACCATTTTCCGACGAAATCCGACATCGGCGCGGCGGTAGCTCAGCGCTATACGAAACGTTTCATCGAGTCTTTGGGTGACCCGGGCGCATTCAAAGACAGTGCCGATAAGGCTCTGGCGCACTATGTCGATGCGTTCCGAACCGCTCTTGTACGGGACGGCAAGCTGTGTCTTTGCGCAGTGCTGGGTGCCGAGAGCGGCGGATTGCCGCCGGAGGTTGCTGCGAGTGCGAGGTTATTTTTCGAACGAAATCTCGAATGGCTGACCGCAGCGCTAAACAACCATGGCAAGCGCGGAATTCCGGCCGCACTCAATCGTGCGGCCCTCGTGTTGGCTGCCCTGGAGGGCGCTATGATTCTTTCTAAATCCACGGCCGATCGGGCAGTGTTCGAGCGAGTTGTTAAAGGCTTGTTGCCGACATTGGGAAAATGAAACTAGGTTGGAAGTGACCGATCACCAGCTGTTTATTTTATCTTTCTTGCCGCGGGACTAAGTCGAGCCCCGGTCCGCAGTTCGGAATCGAAGTGGAAAACGAGGAGCCAGACGCCTACGCGGGAGTAGTGCGGTAAAATTGGAGGAAAGAATCGTAACTTATTGATTTTAATGGCTCCCCGGGACGGAACCGAAATCACGTAGGAAGCATTGGCAATTTAAGGGATTTCCGATTTCGGACCGGAGCCGATACCCCCAAAAACACCCCTTCTAAAAGGTGGCTGCTGCCGGACGTTGGCGGCTGACAGTGCATGTAATTTCTATTGTTATCTCGTCGTTCGAGCGCTTCGTCAGCCGCAACCATCGGCCACCAGCATTTCGGGCACCTTCATCAACGCTTGAGTGCCTGGTTCGGTTGCGCCAGCTTATCGGCAAGCCACAACTTTATGAGCGACTGGCGAGTCACGCCCAGCCGCCGCGCTTCACGATCGAGTGAATCCACCATCCATGCCGGGAAATCCACGTTGACCCGCTTGGCATCGGTGCCAATGCGCCGAGCCCTCCTCAGATCTAACTGATTAACGATCTTCTCGCCGGAATCAAACTTGCGGTCAAATGTCTTCGCTTTCATAAAGTGTTACCTCTTCATCACGCGACCGCCGTACGGAAATGAGCCGAATGTTTTCGCCTCGCCTAGTGATTATCGCGGACCAATGCTTCTCATCGATTTTCCCGATCAACAACCAGCGAGGTTCATCCGATGTACGGGCTGGAATTTCCATCACCCCGGGGTCAGCCCACAGTCTCTGTGCAAATTTGGCGGTATCAGGGCGGCCCGTCATTTCCATGCATCAAGACCTGTGCAAAACTCACGAGAGTCGCGATAGGATACTCGCATGTACTCCATTATCGGCGCTTCGAGCAGGGGCTTCTTTTTCGCGACGGCGATCGCGTCACTGCTTCTGCCATTCTGTCTTGCCTGGGGACAGGAAAAGGCCACGGTGATCCCGCCGCCGACGCTCGACAATCCCGTTGCGGCAGGCAGTTCACAGAAGGCCGTCCTGGCGGGGGGCTGCTACTGGGGAACGCAGGGGGTTTTTGAGCATGTCGTGGGGGTGAAGAGTGTCGTCGCCGGGTTCACCGCGGGACACAGCGACGAGGACGGCGGCGCGGAATCCGTCATGATCACTTTCGATCCCGGCGTCATATCCTACGGCCAGCTTTTGCAAATCCTCTTTTCGGTGGTGCATGACCCGACCCAGATGAACCGGCAGGGTCCTGACGTGGGACCTGGCTATCGCTCGGACATTTTCTACGTGGATGACACGCAGAAAAGAATCGCGCAGGCCTATATCGCGCAGCTCAATGAGGCGAATGTCTTCCCCTCGAAGATAGTCACGAGGATCGACCGCTTCCAGCACTTCGATCCGGCGGGGCCGGCGCAGCAGGACTTCATGATTAAGAATTTGCGTTTGCAATACGTCGTCGTCAATGACCTCCCGAAACTCACGGCGCTGCAGGAGCTTTTCCCCGCCCAATACCAGGACCGTGCGACTCGTTACCGTGAATAGTTCGGCCGCAAGGCGTGGCGGGGTGTCGGATCATCGAGATGATTTCGTGCGCGGCGACTGGCCTCAGCGCTTGAATCTGCGGGCGGTAGCCTATGTGCTGGTGGGTTTTATGGAGTGGCGTGGCTGTCAATCCCAACTGGCGGTCGTTAATGGACGCCATATTTAACGAAAACTATCATTAAAACAGCGAGTTATATGGGTGTAGCGAGTCCCTGGCAGTCAGTGGACGTCGAAAAATGATAGATGGCTCCACAGGGACGGAACCGAAATCGCGCAGAAAACACCGGCAAATTAAGGGATTTTGGATTTCGGCTTGATTTGGATACCCCAAAAACACCCCACCTAATGGGTGGCTGCTGCCGGACGCTGTCGAATGACAATGGCCGCAAGGACTCACCTGTCGGAAGCGGACTGTCCGTTTGGCGTACCTCGACAGCTCCCGCGCAACCCATGAAAAAACAGCGTGGCGAGTAACGCCCGCTCGCGCAGGCTAAGAGACTTGCGCTAGGTCGCTTGGTCGGTTTCGGCTAACGCCTGTTGGATCAAACTGTCGGCGACACCCTTACGCTTGAGACTCGCAATCAATCGGGCACGGACCCTTCGTCCAAGCGTGCGAGGTCTATGCGCAAAGCCTTGCCGATGTAGCGCGAATCAGCGGCTGATATCCTGCGAAGCCCAGGGTTGGCGCGACACGTTTCAAATCCTCGACCACCTCTTCGGGCATGCGAAGCGTCACCGAACTCATCGCGCGGTTTTTACGAAGTCGTCGCATTATGAGCTCACGGGTTCTCGTATTGGCGGCGTTCCTCACGGGTCGCTTCGCGCCCCCGCCCCCTATGCTGACCATTGCGGTTCAACATAAAGCGGGTCGTTGACTTAAAAGTTGATCTAGCCACGAACCAGGTGAATGAAGCTTGGGTCGTCCATGCCGAAACCGAGCACTCCCTTGACTTCGTCGAGGTCCACGATCACGGCGAACTAAAATCGAACCGCGGTCCGGAGCTGGGATTCGAAGTGGCAAACGCGGTGTCAGCTGCCTACGCGAAGATGACGTAGTGAATTCGCAAGAAAGAATCGTAAGTAATTGTTTTACTGGCTCCCCGGGACGGAACTGCAATCAGCGGGAAAACCTCGAGAATTCTAGGTTTTTTTTACTTCAGTTCATTTGAGATACCCCCAAAAGCACCCCTCCAAAAGGTGGCTGCTGCCGGACGTTGTCGGATGACAATTCATGTCCTTCTGCTTGTCCCTTTTGATGGTCATCCACTTCGTCGCAGATTTCCCCGCTGCGTCCCTTCCCACGCGCGCCCAATGCGGGCAACATCCGGGCAGGTGACGGTAGTATGACTTCTTGCTACTATTAGCTACCAAATTGGAGGCGTCTATGGCTAATGTAGAAAAGATCAGCATCGCACTGCCGGCGGATATGGCCACCTTGGTTCGCAATGCTGTAGAAACGGGCGATTACGCATCAAGCAGCGAGGTTATCCGAGAAGCCTTGCGCGAGTGGAAGGCGCGACGCGCTGTGCGATCCGATGCGATCGGTGAAATTCGGCGGCTTTGGGATGAGGGCATCAAGAGCGGACCGAGCAAGGATCTCAACGTCTCCGCGATCAAGAAGCGTGGCCGGCAACGCCTTCAGGCTGATCGCAAGTAGCGAGACGAGGGCGGGGCAGGGGAGATGTCGCGCATTCGAATTACACGACTTGCCGAGCAGGACTTGGTGGAAATTTGGTATTTCATCTCGCAGGGCGATCCTCTGGCGGCGGACCGACTTCTCGATTTGCTTGAGGAGAAGTGCAAACTGCTTGCCGACAATCCGCATATGGGACCGGCGCGGCCGGATATTGCAAAGGAGCTGCGGTATCACCCCGTGGGTAATTATTTGCTGCTTTATCGAATCATTTCCGGCGGTATTGAACTGGTTCGGGTAGTGCATGGCGCGCGTGACCTACAATCTCTGTTCTAGCACCGGCAATGGTTGACCAATGTGCTCAATCGCCGGCATCAGAATATCGCCGCGAGATGCGTCCAGGCCGTTAGTCTTCTTGACGATGAAGCTTTGGAAACCGCTGCAATTCTGTGGCTGCTCGTGATGGCACATAGGTCACGCGGTGCTAGCGGCTGTCGGTTTCACGCTGGTTCTGCTCAGCGCCTGGCAACCTTTGTAGTTCAGGGTGCCGGCGCCCCTCCCCATCATTAATCCACGTCGGCAGATACTGACTAAATCAGTAACCCCGGTGATGTAGACAAAACCGCGCAATGCCCTATTGCCTGATGGAACATCATAGCCATGACCCGCTATCCTCCGCTGAAGGGTTCGTCGCGCTACATCACGGCGATGCGGGTGGTGTGATCGGCGTCGATCGGTTCGGCGCATCGGCGCCGGGCGAGACTGTGGTCGAGTATGGATTTACTGTCGATAACGTTTGTTTGGCCGCGACGGCGTTGCTGTCGTGATCATTCTAATTTCAAGAGGAGTTACTACTATGAGCGCGAAATTCAAAGTAGGCGATCACGTGCGTTGGAATTCCGAAGCGGGTCACGTGAGCGGCAAAATCACCCAGGTGCATAAGAAAGACACCGACTACAAGGGTTACACCCATCACGCGAGTGCGGATGACCCGCAGTACGAGATCAAGAGTGACAAGACCGACCACATCGCGATGCATAAAGGCTCGGCGCTGCACAAGATCGATTGAGCGATGTCACCGTCCCCGCATTCCCAAATACCGGCAACTATCTGGACGATTGGTCATTCGACGCGTCCAATCGAGGAGTTTTTAGGATTGCTTACCGGAGCTCGAATCAGGGCAATCGCGGACGTGCGCAGCTTCCCCGCTTCGCGGAAATACCCGCAATACGGCAAGGAAGCGCTCGCAGCGATGCTCGCCACACATGCGATCGGCTATGACTGGTTGCAAGCGCTTGGCGGTCGTCGACGCGCGTCGCCGGATTCGCCCAATACGGTGTGGCGCAACGCCTCGTTTCGAGGTTATGCCGACTATATGTCGAGCACCGAATTCGAGCACGGGCTGGATCAGCTGGTGGAGGTGGCAAGCAAAGCGCGAACTGCAATGATGTGCGCAGAGGCGGTATGGTGGCGCTGTCATCGTTCAATGATCGCCGACGCGCTGTGCGTGCGCGGCATCGAGGTCGTGCACATCCTTGATGCCAAACATAGTATGGTGCATCCGATGACAGCGCCAGCTCGGATCCTGCGGGGCAAGTTGACGTATGGTGCAGCGGATAGCGGACAGGATTGAGACGTTCATCTCGATCAAGAGGTCACTCTCGGATAGCCTTCCGTACTACTTTCCGTAACTCAGGAATGACGGACTGTTCGAACCACGCGTGCTTGCGCATCCAGATGACGCTTCTCCAGCTGGGGTGCGGCAGCGGGAAGAATTGAGCGTATGCTGCAAAATTCTTGACGTTCTCCGTCAAGGAGTCAGATTTCTTCGATCGAAGATAGTGACGCTGAGCGTATTGACCGACCAAGACCGTGAGCTCTAGATTGGGAAGGTGCTTGAGCAATCGATCGTGCCAGAGCGGAGCGCACTCCGGGCGAGGCGGCAGATCGCCTCGGCTTTCTCCGGCGCCGGGATAACAAAAGCCGATCGGGAGGATTGCGACTCTTGTTTTGTCGTAGAAAACCGAGGGGTCCAGCTTCATCCAATCGCGCAGGCGATCGCCACTGAAATCACTCCAAGGAACCCCGCTTTGATGCACTTTGCTCCCCGGCGCCTGACCGATGATCAACAGTCGGGCGCTGCCCGCTAGCTGCAGAACGGGTCGGGGACCTAACGGGAGATTAGCTGAACAAACTTGACAAGCACGAACTTCGCGCAATAGTCGTGTCAGCGACATTGAGTAAGGCTTCTATAGCCAACTTCAACTGTGTAGTGTCGGATATTCAAGAGCACGGATGCGCGGCTGCGGCTGCGGTAGCGAATGGGTTCACCTCAGAATTTGCTCGACGTGCGAACACGTTGGTTGTTGCGATCAATCGCCGGGGCGTCATGCAACCGCTCACTATCATGCGACAGATCACCTGATCATCGAGGGTTATGATCCTCCCGAGGGGTGGGGCTGCTGTTCCTCGGATGAAGTGTTCTTCGACTTGGGAAACAACACGACACCGCGGGACGGACCAATCCCGCGATATTATTCGGCTGGTCGGGTTTGCGGCTCAATTGCTTCATCTTTTTTTGGTGTCGCGGAACTAAATCGAACCGCGGCCCGGAGTTCGGATTCGAAGTGACAAACGAGGGCTCAATTGCATACGCTAGGATAGCGTAGTAAATTCACAAGAAAGATACGTAACTTATTGTTTGTATTGGCTCCCCGGGACGGATTACTCGGCGCTTCGCGCCTCGCCCTTCGGGTCGCCCTAGCGGGCGATCGCCGCCGCTGCGCGGCGTCGTCGAACCGTCTTGTTTATGTCGGCGGTTCGAATTAGCCGCCGAATAGTCTGGGAACGCGGTCGGCCTCAATTGGAATTTTTTAGAAAACTGGC
>CAWHRH010000002.1:35000-990104 GCA_963831765.1 uncultured Gammaproteobacteria bacterium | reverse complement strand
GCCGGGCGGCTGGGCACCGGCGGCGCTCTGCCGCCAGACCGCAGGAGGATCGAGATGAGCAAGCCCGGATACGTGACGCTGATCGGTTTCGTGGCCACCGAGCCGAGACTGAATGCCTTCGACGACGGCGACGTCGCGAACCTGCGCATCGGGTCGACCAACAGCTGGGTCGATCGGGAGACGGGGGAGTGGCGCAACGGTGAGACGTCGTTCTATTCGGTCCGGTGCAAGCGGTCGCTGGCCCGTAACGCGAAGAGCAGCCTGCGCAAGGGGCAGCCGATCGTCGTGGCCGGGAAGCTCCGGACCCGGAGCTACCAGGACCGGAACGGTGTGCAGCGCTTCGACGTCGAGGTCGAAGCCGACACCATCGGCTACGACCTGTCCCGTGGCACCGCGGAGTTCAGGTCGACTCGGCGCGCGTCCGCCGACCTCTCCGCGCTGGCCCGCGGCGAGGCGATCAGGGCGGGCCTCGAAGTTGAGGACGACCCCGGCCCGGCCGAGACCGGCGCACTGGCTGGAGCCGGCGAGGGCGACGGGATGTTTGACGACCAGGCCGTCACCGGGCTGGAGAATGACCTGAGCGCGTCAGCGGCACAGTCGGCCGCCGGCTGACGGCGCCCGGGTCCGGCTGCGCCCGGGTCCGGCTGCGCCCGGGTCCGGCTGCGCCCGGGTCCGGCTGCGCCCGGGTCCGGTTAACGGCACCGGAGTCAGGTCCAGACGACCCCTCGCATGGAACCCACTCTCCTTGTGCACCCTGTGTCTTCAGGGGATGCGGTCTGGTGGCCGTGCGGGGCGGAGTAACGCTAAGCAGGCAGCTCATCTGTCTGTGTAACCACCCCCGCATGGACCCAACATACCGGTTCACCTCGAAAGGCACACGTAATGTTTTCCGAATGTTACTTAAAGTGATGCAGCCGCCAAGTTGGCCACGTAGAGTCGCCATGTAGACCCGAACAGTGACAGGCGAGGGGCATGCCGACAACCGATCAGGTCATGACTCAGCGAGTGCTCTCCCGCGGCCTCCTCCGCCGTCTCGGCCGGCCGCGAAGCTGGCAGCTCTTTGCCCTGCCGCCGCCCGTGGTCGGCTACGTTTTCGCCATCATCTCCGCTGATCTCGGCCTCACCGTGCGGGGGATCCTGCATACGCCGATACGGACGGCAGACGTGGCACTGTTCGCGGCGTTGCTGATGTGCGGGGCCATCTGCATCGAGGCGACAAGGCGCCTGGGCCAGCCGACCGGCGTTTCCCGCGACCTGCTCTCGGCGTGGTGGCTGCCGATCGCGCTGCTGCTGCCGCCGGTCTACGCGCTGATTGCCCCGATCGCTCTGGGCGTGCTGCTGTACCTGCGGGTCCGGCGCACACCGGCCTACCGGCGGCTGTTCAGCTCGGCGGCGCTTGGGCTGGCGGGGGCGTCGGCGTCGACGGTGTTCCGCCACATCGGCCCGGCGGCCGCGGTGACGCGCTCGGTGCCCTGGCCGGCCGATCCCCGCGCCGCACGCCTGGTTCACCAGGCCCGCGGTCGTGCTGGCCGCGATCGGCTGCGGGGTCCTGTTCAACGTGCTCAACACGGCCATGGTGGCCGTGGCCGCGCACGCCGCCCAGCCGCAGGCCCGCTGGGCGGAGGTGTTGTGGGACCGGGAGAGCCTGCTGCTGGACCTGACCGAGATCTGCGTCGGTGTCCTGGTGGTGATCGCCTGCGCGCTGAGCCCGGTCCTGCTGTGCGTGGCGCTGCCCCCGGTGATCGTCCTGCAGCGCAGCCTGATGCACCAGCAACTGCAGGCCGCCGCGCGCACCGACGCCAAGACCGGCCTGCTGAACGCGACCGCGTGGCAACGGGAAGCCGACACGGAGATCGCACGGGCGCGGCGGGCGGGCGAGCCGCTCGCGCTGCTGCTCTGCGACGTGGACCATTTCAAGCGCGTCAACGACACCCACGGCCACCTCGCCGGGGATGACGTACTGCGCGGTCTCGCCGCCGAACTGCGCCAGCAGGTGCGCGGCTCGGACGTGGTGGGCCGGTTCGGCGGTGAGGAGTTCGTCGTCCTGCTGCCGCGCGCGGACACCGACGAGGCGTGCAAGATCGCCGAACGGCTGCGGCACCGGGCCAGCGTCATGGGGGTTTACACGGACACCAACGCGGTCAACGTGACGATCTCGATCGGGATCGCGGTCCTCGGGGTACACGGCCGTGACCTGTTCGAGCTGCTGGCCGCGGCTGACCTTGCCCTCTACCGGGCCAAGGACGCCGGGCGCGACCAGGTCTGCGTGCACTCACCGGACGGCCAGCCGCGGATGGACAGCTACGGCGACGGGGCCCCCGATCCGGCGGCCTTAGACCAGGACGCGCCGGAGCCGGGGCCCGCCGCGGGGGACACCGGCGGCGGGACGGGCGAGTCCACGGCGTAGGCCGTAAGCCCGGCGGCCTGGCTGGCCGGCTGGGCCGAATACGCTAGTTGCCATGCCGGAGTTCATTTACCAGATGCGTGCCGTGCGCAAGGCGTACGGCGACAAGGTGATTCTCGACGACGTGACGCTATCGTTCCTGCCGGGGGCCAAGATCGGCGTCGTGGGGCCGAACGGTACCGGCAAGTCCACGCTGCTGAAGCTGATGGCCGGGGTCGACCAGCCCTCCAACGGTGAGGCCCGGCTGATGCCCGGGTACACGGTTGGGCTGCTCTCCCAGGAGCCACAGCTCAACGAGGACAAGACGGTTCTTGGCAACGTCGAGGAGGGTGTCGCCGAGACCAAGGCGATGCTCGACAAATACAACGAGATCGCCGAGAAGATGGCCACCGAGTACTCCGACGAGATGCTCGACGAAATGGGCCGCCTGCAGGAGCAGCTCGACCACCGCGACGCGTGGGATCTCGACAGCCAGCTCGAGCAGGCGATGGACGCGTTGCGCTGCCCGCCCCCGGACGCGAGCGTGCGGCAGCTGTCCGGCGGTGAACGGCGCCGGGTCGCGCTGTGCCGCCTGCTGCTGTCCCAGCCGGACCTGCTGCTCCTCGACGAGCCCACCAACCACCTCGACGCGGAAAGCGTCCAGTGGCTGGAGCAGCACCTGGAGAACTACGCGGGAACGGTCGTCGCCGTCACCCACGACAGGTACTTCCTCGAGAACGCGGCCCAGTGGATCCTCGAGCTCGACCGCGGCCACGCCTACCCCTACCAGGGCAACTACTCCACCTACCTGGACACCAAGGCGTCCCGCATCAAGGTGGAGGGCGCCAAGGACGTCAAGCGGCGCAGGCGCCTCGAAGACGAACTGGAGTGGGTGCGGTCCAACCCGCGGGCGCGGCAGGCGAAGAGCCGGGCCCGGCTCCAGCGCTACGAGGAGATGGCCGCCGAGGCGGACTCCCGGCGCAAGCTCGACTTCGAGGAGATCCAGATCCCGCCGGGCCCGAGGCTTGGCAGCCTCGTGGTCGAGACCGAGGGCCTGGTCAAGGGGTTCGGCGAACGGGTGCTGTTCGACGGCCTGAGCTTCTCGCTGCCGCGCAACGGCATCGTCGGCGTCATCGGCCCCAATGGCGTCGGCAAGACGACCCTGTTCAAGATGATCGTCGGCGAGGAGAAGCCTGACGCCGGCATCATCCGGGTGGGCGAGACGGTGGAGATCGCTTACGTCGACCAGAGCCGCGAGCGGATCGCCCCGGAAAAGAACGTCTGGCAGGCGATCTCCGATGGGCAATCGCACATCAACGTCGGCCACACCGAGATCCCCAGCCGCGCCTATGTGGCCGCGTTCGGCTTCAAGGGCCCGGACCAGCAGAAGCCGGCCGGGGTGCTCTCCGGCGGAGAGCGGAACCGCGTCAACCTGGCGCTCACCCTGAAGAAGGGCGGCAACCTGCTGCTCCTGGACGAGCCGACCAACGACCTGGACGTGGAGACGCTCTCCTCGCTGGAGAACGCGCTGCTCGACTTCCCCGGCTGCGCCGTGATCACGAGCCACGACCGGTGGTTCCTCGACCGCATCGCCACGCACATCCTCGCGTGGGAAGGCGAGGCGAACTGGTTCTGGTTCGAGGGCAACTTCGACGCCTACGAGAAGAACAAGATCGAGCGCCTCGGCGCCGAAGCCGCCCGCCCGCACCGCGTCACCTACCGCAAGCTCACCCGCACCTGATCGCCCACCGGCCACCGGCGAACCCCGGCCTTCAGGCCGGGTGAGCGGCCGGTGCTGGCGGCGAAATACCACCGCGGGTTACGGCGAGGCGCTCACTACCGGCCCAGCGAACGGGCCTTGTGCCCGGTGAGTGGCCGGTGTGCCGGCGAGGTACCACCGCGGGGCGCGAAGCGCAGCGGGGGGTTCCGGGGGGTCGTCCCCCCGGGCCGGCCCAGCGAACCGGGCCTTGTGCCCGGTGAGTGGCCGGTGTGCCGGCGAGGTACCACCGCGGGGCGCGAAGCGCAGCGGGGGGTTCCGGGGGCGTGCCACTCCAAACAGCCAACCCAAGCCGACGCCTGGCGATCGAGTGGACCACCGAACTGTGATTCGAGCCCGCAACGGGGAACAGCGGTGACACCGAGTTTTCCGGGTTTGCTCCCCATAGGGATGGGTAACAATCCCCGCCCAGCCCGGCCGACTCGCCAACTGGTCATCGAGTGGACGGCCCAGTTGGGACCACACCGCCAACGCTGAGTCGGCAACGGGAAACATCCGCAGGAAGGGCCGGCGTCGAGCGCGGCGGTGCTCGGCCCCGGCCTGCCCGCATGTGTCCCTCCTCGCTGGTTGTCTTTCTAGCCAGCGGGGGTGGTCATGCGGCTAAGCGTCGGTTGACGTCATAGCTGTGCCCTCCACTCGACAACTGGTTGTCGAGTGGAGCGCTGAGCTACGACCGGACCGCAAACGCTGTGCGGCTAGCGCCGTGTTATACCTGCCACCTGTCAGGGGCGGTCGTTGTCGAAGCGCACAAGATGCTGCCAGTCCCATCGCGTGGCAACAGAGCGATCGACTTCCTGGCCGAACCGGTATCGAGTTGCCCGGTCTTGATCGATCCGAAGGCTCCATTGCCACAGGCCTTGATTGGCGGCCCGGGCCGCCACCTTGGCCACCACCGCCCGGTCCGCCCCCGCCCCCTGCAACACGCCCAGCAGGCGGGCAGCGCCTTCGGGGTCGTCGAGGGAGGCCTGGTCAGCGGCCCGGGCCGCCACCTTGGCCACCACCGCCCGGTCCGCCCCCGCCTCCTGCAGCGCGTCCAGCAGGCCGGCAGCGCCCCAGGGGTCGTCGAGGGAGGCCTGGTCAGCGGCCCGGGCCGCCACCTTGGCCACCACCGCCCGGTCCGCCCCCGCCCGCCGCAACGCGTCCAGCAGGCCGGCAGCGCCCCCGGGGTCGTCGAGGGAGACGCGGTCAGCGACCCGGGTCACAATCGCCTGATCCGCCCCCGCCTCTTGCAGCGCGCCCAGCAGGCCGGCAGCGCCCCAGGGGTCGCCGACGGAGACGCGGTCAGCGACCCGGGTCACAATCGCCTGATCCGCCCCCGCCCGCCGCAGCGCGTCCAGCAGGCGGGCAGCGCTCCCGGGGTGGTCGAGGGAGGCCTGGTCAGCGGCCCGGGCCGCCACCTTGGCCACCACCGCCCGGTCCGCCCCCGCCCGCCGCAACGCGTCCAGCAGGCTGGCAGCGCTCCCGGGGTGGTCGAGGGAGGCCTGGTCAGCGGCCCGGGCCGCCACCTTGGCCACCACCGCCCGGTCCGCCCCCGCCTCCTGCAGCGCGTCCAGCAGGCCGGCAGCGCCCCCGGGGTCGTCGAGGGAGGCCTGGTCAGCGGCCCGGGCCGCCACCTTGGCCACCACCGCCCGGTCCGCCCCCGCCCCCTGCAGCGCGTCCAGCAGGCCGGCAGCGCCCCCGGGGTCGTCGAGGGAGACGCGGTCAGCGACCCGGGTCACAATCGCCTGATCCGCCCCCGCCCGCTGCAACGCGTCCAGCAGGCTGGCAGCGCCCCGGGGGTCGCCGACGGAGACGCGGTCAGCGAGCCGGGTCACAATCGCCTGATCCACCCCCGCCCCTTGCAACGCGAACACCAGGTCGGCAGCGCCCCAGGAGTGGTCGAGGGAGACGCTGTCAGCGGCCCGGGCCGCCACCTTGGCCACCACCGCCCGGTCCGCCCCCGCCCGCCGCAACGCGTCGCAGCAGGCCGGCAGCGCCCCCGGGGTCGTCGAGGGAGGCCTGGTCAGCGGCCCGGGCCGCCACCTTGGCCACCACCGCCCGGTCCGCCCCCGCCCGCCTGCAGCGCGTCCAGCAGGCTGGCAGCGCCCCCGGGGTCGTCGAGGGAGACGCGGTCAGCGGCCCGGGCCGTCACCTTGGCCACCACCGCCCGATCCGCCCCCGCCCGCCGCAACGCGTCCAGCAGGCCGGCAGCGCCCCAGGGGTCGTCGAGGGAGACGCGGTCAGCGGCCCGGGTCACCATCGCCTGATCCGCCCCCGCCCGCCGCAACGCGTCCAGCAGGCCGGCAGCGCTCCCGGGGTGGTCGAGGGAGGCCTGGTCAGCGGCCCGGGCCGCCACCTTGGCCACCACCGCCCGGTCCGCCCCCGCCTCCTGCAGCGCGTCCAGCAGGCCGGCAGCGCTCCCGGGGTGGTCGAGGGAGGCCTGGTCAGCGGCCCGGGCCGCCACCTTGGCCACCACCGCCCGGTCCGCCCCCGCCTCCTGCAGCGCGTCCAGCAGGCCGGCAGCGCTCCCGGGGTGGTCGAGGGAGGGCCGAGAAGCCGCAATGTTGAACCGTACACTGATATCGATCGTCGATGATGATGAGCCCTTTCGCGAATCACTGCGAAAACTCATAATTTTGCTGGGCTACCCAGCTGAAGCCTTTCCATCAGCCGCTGATTTCTTGGCATCCGGTGCAGCGCCTAAAACCGGCTGTCTCGTCGCTGACGTCCAGATGCCTGGAATGACCGGCATTGAGCTGTACCAGCGTCTCATCAATTTGGGGTACGCGATTCCCACCATCCTCGTGACCGCATACCCCGATAAGGTCGTAATGGATCGAGCCCTGAAGGCCGGAGTCATTTGTTGTCTTAGCAAGCCTGTAGACGACGAACATCTTGACAGGTGCCTTCGATCGGCTCTGGGTGGCTAGGCGATTGGATGAGGTTTATCAGTCCTCCGGCGGGGGAAGGGTAAACTGAAAGACGGCGCCGCGGGGGGTATTCGCCTCCGCCCACAGACGTCCCCCGTGCCCGTTGATGATGGATCGGCAGATCGACAGTCCCATCCCGACTCCAGTCATTTTTGTGGTGTAGAAGGGCTCGAAGACTCGATCAAGATTTGCGGGATCAATCCCCGGACCAGAATCGCGTACTTGGACGAGCACGCTGGCGTCCGCCGCGCTCTGTTCAATGCGGATCCCTAGTTCTTTCGTTCCTTTCTCCTCCGAACTCATTGCCTCGACCGCGTTCAAGATCAAGTTCACGACGACCTGTTGCAGTTGAATGCGATCACCCTGCACGGGAGCCCTCTCATTCATGAGGTCCGTGTTGACCGTAATTTTCTCCCTAGTGATTGTGCCCTGCACCATGAAGATCGCTTCGCGCAGCGCCTCATCGAGGTCAAAGAGCTCCCTTCGCGGAGGCGCTTTCTTGATGTGATCACGCACACGCCCAACGATGCTCTTCGCTCGGTCAGCATCCCTGACGACAGAGGCGAGCGCTTCCTTTACCTCACCCAAATTCGGCGGATTCATCTCCAAAAAGCGCATTCCCGCTCGAGCATTGTTGCGCGCCGTCGCAATGGGATGCAGGATTTCGTGAGCCAGCGAAGCGGCCAGCTCTCCCATCGTGCTAACACGGTTCACGTGGGCATAACGCGACTCCAGCTCGCGGAGTGCCTCTCCCGCCCGTGCATTCTCGAGTGATATCGCCGCCTCCGACGCCAGTACCTCTGCCAGCCTTTGTTCCGCACGTTTGCGCGCCGTGATATCGCGATAAATTATGTACTGTGCAATCCGGGTTCCCTCAACGGACA
The DNA here is from genome assembly GCA_963831765.1 of uncultured Gammaproteobacteria bacterium. Lineage (GTDB taxonomy): Bacteria > Pseudomonadota > Gammaproteobacteria > Steroidobacterales > Steroidobacteraceae > Bog-1198. The sequence continues at coordinate 982,151 of CAWHRH010000002.1, read as the reverse complement.
CAGGACCACTGACAATTGAGACATCAACACGGACGCCATCCTTGCGCTGTCGTACGGTTTCGAGGTCCGCGGATTCTCCTCGAAAACCACGGCGCGATAAATCCTCCGCCTCAGCCCAACGCTCCTCTGGAACGATCAGCTCGCCAATCAGACGCCCGCATGCTTCCCCCTCCGTATAGCCAAAGAGGTTGGTGAACTCAGGGTTGACCTGCAGAACGTGGTCATCTGTGTCGATCAAAACGACCGCCTCTGGCACTCTGGCGAATACCCGGTCGAGGAGGGCCGTTTGTCGAGTGAGGAGGTCCAGAGGATCCGCAGCGCTTCTGTAAGCTTTCGCCACAACGGAGATTCTACCGCCATCTGATAGGGTCGCGAAAGCTCGGCGATCGCCGCGGAAACCGCTGCAGTCAAGTTGGGCTCGGCCAACTGCTCGCGTTCCTCGTGTGAGGTGATCAGCGGTCAAGCTGGTTGACGATCTCGAAGATTGCCTCTCTTGTCGCTTCTCGGGACGCGTGTGCGATACGGGAAGGGGTGCGCGTACTTTTGATGTCAAAACTGTCGTTCTGAGCGCTGCGCAGCAACATGCTTAACGCGGAGTCGCTCGCCGCGTCACGATTCAGCTCCCGACGGGGAGGTCTTTCTCGATGCGCACCTTGCTATGGTCGTACCTGGGACAGCGCCAGTTTCCGAGAGAGATGAGTCGGTTCGAGATCCGGCATTTCTTTACGCTAGCGGATGCCGATCGACGGGAGCTGCGTGTTCGCTTCCCGAGGAAGGGGCGTCTCGGTGCCGCCCTGCAGCTCGGGTTCTTGCGGATGACAGGCAACACACTTGCAGCGATGGATTACGTGCCGCGGGCGGTCCTGAAGCACCTCGGCGCCCAGTTGCAGGGTCTCGCGCCCGAGATCGCTACGCTGCGGGCACTGTACCGCGTCGAGCGAACGCTCTATGCGCATCAGAGTTGGGCCTGTACGTATACAGGCTATCGATGGCCGGATCGAGTCGACGCCGATGCAGTGATCCAGATCCTCGAAGATGGCACCGCGGTTACGCTCGACTCGCAGCGGCTCGCGCAGCAGGCACGCGAGACATTCGTTCAGCGTCACTGCCTAATTCCACGTCAGCGCGATATCGCGGATTGGGTCCGTGAGGCGGTCCGTCGGGTCGAGCTCCAGGATCGACAATACGTCGAGCAAGCGGTCTGGAAAGGCCTTCGCGACAGCTGGCTGCCGCAATTGCTCATGGAGCGACACCCGGGACCGATGACGGTGCTGGAGTGGATCAGGCGGCCGCCAAAAAAGAGGTCAAAGACGCTGGAAGAGGAAATAGCGAAATGACGAACCATAAGACCACTAGCGCCAGCGCGAGCTTTGGACGGAATACCGTCTCAGCGCCTACGCGAATACGCACGTCGAATGCGAAAGCGTCGGCCCGTCAAGGTGAGCCAAATCGCAGAGCCGCGCCGGACGCTCGAAATCGCGGCACTCCTCGCGGTGCTCGCGGCTCGCCAAAGCGACACGGTACTCAAGCTCATTGAGATGCGGATTGCTGAGATCTGGAGTGCGGCGTACGGGGCGTCTCACTCGGAGCCCCGCCACGATCTACCGGAGGAACTGGCGCTCAGTCTGGCGAGCCTTATGACTGATCCGACCGTGTCGGATGCGGCATTTCGGGCCCAATGCCGGCAGGTACTTGTCCCGTGGCGGCCCGAGGCGCGGAGAAGGCGTCGAAGCCGGGCAGAACAAGTACGTCTTCGTCTGATTGGAGACATCCGTCGAGTCCGACCTGTCCTCAAGTATCTCATCGAGATCGGGCTTCAGAGCGAAGGTCCGCACGAGGTCCTGCAGGCCCTCGGGGAGCTCGCCTATTGCTACGGGCAACGCGAATATTGTCTCTACTGGTCCGCGACCTCTCCGGCCGGACACGCATGGGATGATCTGATCTTGGCGCCGGACCGCGAAGACGCTTTCAAAGCGTACGAAGCCGCGACCCTGTGGGAGGCGCGTCGCGGGCTTAGAAACGGCTCGTTGTGGCTACCCCATGCGGAGCAATTCGGTGGGCGGCACCGACTACTTCTGCCGCCCCCGCGATGGCCTGCGGCACGGGAGGGATTTTTGGCGCGGCATCATCTGCCAGAGAATGCGGATGAATTCATCGAGCGGACCCTGGACCAAGTCGAGAACGGCTTTGAAAGGTTGTAGGCTGCGGTCGCGAGCGGCGACATTGAGATCAACGAGGGCGGATTCGTCTACATGAGAGACGACCCTGCGGTGAGGGTGGCGCCGATTTGCTTCGTACAAGGCTCTACGCACATCTGGGGCGTGTCCAACTCACCCAACTACTGCTGGCGATCGATGGCGAGACGTACTTTGCCTGGGAGCTTCTCGGCTCGGCACCGTCTGCAGCTGAAGAGCTTGTGCCGCTCTATGCTGCGGTCTTTGTGGCTGCCATGGGCCTCGATACGACAGATGTGGCCATGATGATCCCGGGCGTTCGACTCTCGGATATCCGCCGTGCGTCGATGCTGCTCGAGGAGGAAAGCCCCTCCGGCGTGCCAATGACAGGATAGTGGAGTTCTTGCTTGCGCAGCCTCTTTCGAAGGCTTGGGGCGAAGGGTTCGAGGCATCGAGTGACCTGATGAGCCTTGATGGCAGGGCAGAGTCTAGGCCAGCTTCTCCGTACCACGTATCTGTGTGACTATTTCTCGCTTCCCGATTTTCGAAGACCACTGTACCTAGTCCTTGAGCGCGGGGAGTCGGTACACGCGCTTCAGCGTCAGATTTGCACGCAGCCGTTACCCGCGAAGCGCGGTCGGCGAGTTGAGGAAATCGTGTTGGACCCGTTCGAACAAGAGCCTCTGCCCCGCACATTGTTTATGCGCCCCGGACGCAAATGCGGCTCAAGCTGCGCACGTTTCTTAACTGGGTGACCCCGCGCCTTAAAGCGCGACTGACACCGAAGCTCGACTAGAACTGAAGAGCGGCAGCGCTAGGTTGTTGAACTAGGCATAGTCGGCCTGGCATCGCAACCGCCGAAGACCCTGGCCGGAAGTCCTGGAATTCGATTTGCGCCGGTGATGGAAATGCGCTGATCATTACCACCGCGGCCACGCAATTGGCGCCGATTATCGTGCCTTCACTTCATCCATCTTCCTGGCCAACTCGCCCGGGGTGAGAATCCCTTTCTGAAACAAGATATTGGCAAAAGCCACTATCCAGCGCTCGTAATAGGTTAAGTGAGCAATCACCTCGGACCCCAACGACTCCACTCCCCTGCGCTTCTCTTCCGTGTTGATGATCTTGTGATAGTCAAGAACATCAGCAAGGGCATGGCAGCGCTTTTCCCAGGGTTCGAGCTCGTGATCGATGCGCTCAATAGCCGGCGCCGGCTGTCCGCCGACGTCATTTGGCAATTGTGTGACGAGATCTTCGGAATGATTCATGCGCTTGATCTCCCTGATTCAACGGCCGCCTCGACTACGCCGATCATCGCGTCGCGCGTGACGAGCGCTGCCAGTTGTGCTTGATCAAAGCCTTCAGTGCCGGCCGGTCGTTTTGGCAGGACGAGGTAGCGAACCATGGCCGTGGAGTCACTCACACGTATCTCCACGTCCCCTGGGATGACGGTGCCGAACTCGGCGAGAACGGCACGCGGCTCCGACACGGCTCGCGCACGATAGGGCTTTAGTTTGTACCAATCGGGAGGCAGCCCCAGCACCGGGCGCGGATAACAAGAGCAAAGCGTGCAAACGATGAGATTATGGACTTTATCCGTGTTTTCAAGAACGATCAGCCCCGTATCGTCATAAAAGGTGATACCCAGCTCCTCGCACGCAGATCGACCGTCGGCGAGCAGTCTCGCGCGAAACGCAGCGTCCACCCAAGCGCGTGCAACAACCTTAGCGCCGAGCATCGGTGTGCGCGAATCGATGACTTCGATCTGTCGCCGTATCTCCGCGGCCGCGAACAATTGTTTAGCGATCAGAAGCTCGCGAACTGCAGTTTCCATGATGTCATAGTAACTCGTCGCCCTTGAGGCATCCCCTTCGATAACCGCGTGCTTGTCGTGACTGTGATCGTGCTCGAGATCAGCGCCGTTACTCATGATTCAAATCCTCTCCAACCAAGTCTGGAAGACCTCGATACGCAATCCATCGGTCGGCGAACCCTCGTAGCGCGGCCATATGTCGGTCATCAGAATTGCTATGCGGTAGTAATGCAGTTTCTGTCCTGCATTACGGCCAAAGCCCTCTTCTTCGTTGTCGATACCACGCGGCTCGATCACTTCCTCCACCCAGCCGGTCTTGCCGCGCAAATAGACGGGCACGCGGTAGTGACCCACTGGCGATCGATCCAAGATTCTCACCGGATCTCCGGGCTGAAATATGGCCGCTTCGCCGTTGGCGAGAACGATGCGCGTTGTGCCGTCCGAGGCAAAGCGAAATTCGTTGTGCACGTCGGTACTCCGCTGCGGTGCGTTTCTCGCAACCGAGTAGGAGATTAGAGCGGATTCCGAGCGCGGGTAACTATCACAGGAGGGAGGTCAATGCCCCTCCTTAGTCCGGCGGGCTGCGAGCCGCGGCACGTGATTTAAGCCTTGAACTGCCCTCTTAAGGGGTACTCCGTCTCACCACGACAGCAGGATGCGCAGGGTTCAGAGCTCACTTAACTTTACGCTGCTACTCCACTCATTCCCGACAGGACTCATCATGAACACAATCTGGTTTCTGAGAGCGGTTGCCATAGCCGCAGCGCTTGCAACCCCGTTGGCGTCGATTGCGGACCCTGAAGCGACACCGGTTACGGCCGCCATCAGTCAAGTACATTACCAAAGAGCGAAAATCGACGGTGTCGAGATTTTCTATCGTGAAGCGGGACCTAAAGGCGCGCCCACGCTGTTATTACTGCATGGTTTTCCGACCTCATCGCAAATGTTCCGCGGTCTGATTCCATTGCTAGCGGATAAGTACCACTTGATCGCTCCGGATTACCCGGGCTACGGATTCAGTGACATGCCGGATCGTTCCAATTTCGCGTACACTTTTGACAATTGTGCCAAGATCGTTGAACAACTGACTCGTCAGCTTGGCGTCAATCACTACGCCTTGTATGTGATGGACTACGGTGCACCTGTAGGTTTCCGGTTGGCCGCTAAGTACCCAGAGAAAGTCACTGCGATAATCATTCAAAACGGTAACGCGTATGACGAGGGTCTGTTGGGCTTTTGGGATCCCATCAAAGCTTATTGGAAAACCGGAGCGTCCAAGGAGCGCGAGGGATTGCGTTTTCTGACCCAGGCCAAAGCCACGTACTGGCAGTACACGAACGGTGTGCCGGATACGTCTCTCGTGAGTCCCGACGCCCGGACGGTGGATCAGGCGCTGATGGATCGTCCCGGCAACGCCGACATCCAGCTCGACATGTTGTATGACTATAGAACCAACCCGCCGCTATATCCGCAGTGGCAGGCATACTTCAGGGCCCACAAACCGCCCACCTTGATCGTCTGGGGCAAAAACGACGAAATCTTTCCGCCGGCCGGCGCATGGCCTTACAAACGCGATCTGCCGAACGTGGAAATTCACATGATCGATACCGGTCACTTTGCACTCGAGACTAATGGTCCGGAGATTGCGGCGTACATTCGCGATTTCTTGAGTCGCGTGGTACCCGGCCGCTAGATCTGTTGACCAAACCCGGCGCGGCGAGATTTCTCGCTGCCGCCGGTACGGTCCTCCCAGTCTGCACCGCCAGGGTACTGGCGTAGACTCGTTAAAACCCCTAGGAGCCAAGCCATGGCAAGAGCCTTTGCCGACATCACTTTCACGCCGTCGGTGAAGGCCGCCCAATCGCGGTATGGCAGCCGGCGCGTCAACGAGCGGATAGAGAGCGCCAAGGATCGCGCAGATGAGCTGACATCAGACGAGATTGAGTTCATCGCGGCGCGCGACAGCTTCTATCAGGCCACGGTGAGCGAAACCGGATGGCCGTATGTGCAGTTTCGCGGCGGCCCGACGGGGTTCTTGAAGGTCATCAACCCAAAGACCATCGGCTATGCGGATTTTCGCGGAAACGTCCAATATGTGAGTGTCGGAAACCTTAACGCCGACAGCCGGATCGCGCTGATTCTGATGGACTACCCGAACCGCCGGCGCCTAAAAATCTGGGGACATGCGCGGATCGTGCATGAAACGGACGAGCCAGGCGTGCTCGCTTCTCTTCGCGTCGAAGGCTATAAGGCCCGCGTTGAGCGAGCTGTCATCATCACCGTCGCGGCCTTCGATTGGAATTGTCCGCAGCACATCACGCCTCGCTTCACCGAAGCGGAGGTAAATGCGGCGATTGCTCCACTGATGGAGGAACTTCAGAGCTTGCGCGCGCGGATCAACGCGAAATAGGCAACGCTGGTCTTGGATCAACTCTTCGAGATTGAAAAAGCGGGGGCGGCGCTCTTGCGCCGCCCGTGCCCCAACCCGCCGTAATCAGTGATGGCGGGATGTGTATTGATGATTCTTACACGTCCATGTAGACCAACTGGACGAAAAAGGCGGGACTGATGAGAAAGTCACCGTACTCGGCATCGAAAGCGGCGGTCGGCTTGGCCGCTACTGTTTCCGCGAGCGTCTTGCCTGATTTCTTCAAGCGGGCGACGTTGGCACGCACCGCGACCAACATATCGCGAAACTCGATCAAACCCGCCCGATCGCTGACTGCACCGTGACCGGGAACGATGATCGTCTTGTCAGTGCTCGCGTTAATGCACTCGTTGACCCAGCGGATTAGGCCGTCGATGTTACCGCCGGCCCCATTATCGAGAAACGGGTAGTGGCCATTCCACCAGATATCTCCCACCTGCAGCACATCGGCGTTTTTGAAATAGATGGAGATATCCGTGTCCGTGTGGCCAGGACCGTAGTGCTTCATCACAATGGTCTCGCCCTCGAAGTCCATGGTCTTTTCGTCCTTGACTAGAATGGTTGGTAGGCCACCTATTGGCGTTGCTGGAAAGAAGTAACCCCACTCGATCACCCGGGTCCCGGAAGTCAATCGCTTCAAGGTATTTTCGTGGGCGACTATCGTTGCCCCCGCGTCGTGAACCCACACATTGCCATCCGTGTGATCCCAGTGATAGTGGGTATTGATCAGGTACTTGAGAGGTGCAGGACCTATGCTCGCCAACGCGGCCTTGATCTGTGGCTCCGAGACCGCGATTCCGGCATCACCCAACAGTTTCCCGTTGGGAGTATTCAGCACCACAATGTTGCCGCCGGAACCCATAACAACGCTCAAGTTGCCGCGAAGCGATTGAACGGTAATTTTTGGGTTCGCCGCCTCCCTATTGATTTCGAGAACGGGCGTAGTGACCTCTGCACGAGTGAGCGCTGATAGTGCGCTCAGGGCTAAAACAATGGTAAATGCACGACATGTCGCGGCTGTTGCTGATTGAGATTTCATGGTGGCCTCGTCTTTGAAGTGGAGAGTGCCACTTAAGTCTCGCCGCTGACCGTCGATCGTGCGTCCCGCGTCGGGCCGATTTCTCCCTACTCCTGCGACCTGTGATGTCCTATCACCAACGGCCGATTCGAATTGCATCTCCCCCGAAGGTAAGGTCCCGCTATTACACCTCTTGGTGTAGCTGGCTGGTCGAGCCGGCGCTAACGTTGGCCCATCAAGATCAGCGGACTCGATGGACCTTCCTTCAAGGAGATTTTGATGAATTTTACCGACTCAGATGCTGCCTTAGCAGATCCATCGACTGGCTCGGCACTCGCGACGTTTATATTTCTGGTGGCGCTGGCCTTCGCGCCGCTCATTAGCCATGCACAGGAAACTCTTATGAATAAGCCTACCGTCGTTCTGGTGCACGGCGCATTCGCCGAATCATCGAGCTGGAACCGTGTCAGCGCGAAACTATTGGCAACGGGGTACCCAGTCGTGGCGATCGCCAACCCGCTGCGTAGCGTGAAGGGGGATGCCAGTTATCTCGCCAGTTTGCTGGATTCGATTCATGGGCCGATCATCTTAGTCGGCCACTCCTACGGTGGTACTGTCATCACGGTCGCCGCAACAGGCAAGAGCAACGTCAAGGCCTTGGTGTATGTGTCTGGCTTGGCGCCAGACCTCGGCGAGACAGCGTCCGGATTGGTTGGAAAATTCCCGGGAAGCACGTTGGGGCCGACACTGGCTCCGCCGGTGGTCCTGGCCGATGGGAGCAAAGACTTGTACATTTTGCAGGACAAGTTTCACGCACAGTTTTGCGCGGACTTGCCCGTTAACGAGGCCAAGCTGATGGCAGCGACGCAACGGCCCATTCCCGAGGCGGCGTTTAATGAGGCCGCGGGCGCGCCGGCGTGGAAGACGATTCCGTCGTGGTTTCTTTATGGGAGTCTGGATAAGAACGTTCCACCCGCCGTTCATGCGTTTATGGCGAAGCGAGCGGGTGCTAAGGAGACGGTCGAGATTAAGGGCTCATCACACGTCGTGATGATGTCGCATCCTGATGCACTTTTTAAGATGATCGAGGACGCGGCGGCAGAGATCGTCCGCTAGGAAGATGCGAGACTTCCACTTTGAGGGACTCGATATGACGTGCTCTGCATTGAAGCAGGGATAACGCCACTCCGCTGTCCCGGACGGTCGTGGCGAATCATTTCGCATTGGGTGGATCACACGTCGATGATTCCGCGCTTCAGAGCGATTGTTACCGCGTGGGTGCGGTCGTTGGCGCCAAGCTTGCTCATGATACTTTTTATGTGGGTCTTGACCATGTCCTCCGAAAGGCCGAGTTGATCGGCAACGAGCCGATTGGAGTTGCCCGCGGCAACACACCTAAGCACTTCGAGTTCGCGAGTTGAAAGAGCATCGTCGGTAACGTGCGCAACCAATTCGGCGGCTATCTCTTTCGGAATGTGGCGATGACCGGCCTTTACCGACCGTATCGCCTCGAGAAGATCGGTACGAATCATGCTCTTCAGCAAATATCCACTCGCGCCCGCCTTCAACGCCCGCAGCGCAATGTGCATCTCCCCGGTAAGTTGTGAGCATCACTATGCGGGCGTCGGACCACTGCGCGCGAATCGCCTCGGTCGCCTCGACACCATCCATCTCGGGCATTCGCAAATCCATCAATGTCACGTCGGGGCGCTGCTCCCGAAATAGCTCGACGGCTTCCCGGCCATTGCTCGCCTCGCCAACCAGCACCATATCTCTCTGGCCTTGGATGACCGCCGACATCCCCTCCCGAAGAAGGGGGTGATCATCGACGATGAGAATCTGTATCGGTTTTCGAACATTCCCGGACGAAATTACTGCATCTCTTGGTTTGAGCTGCGCCACGGCCACCAACGCGATAAGAATCTTCGCTCTTTATACGCCACTGAAGCCGGAATCTTAAGTTCGATCTCTGTGCCGGCGCCGTGGCGACTCCAGATCTCGAAACGCGCGCCGATTTTTTGTGCGCGCTCGCGCATGCCCGTGATGCCCCAGTGAACGGGCCGCGATCTCGCTTCGAGTGCGGCTGGATAGATGCCCCTGCCATCGTCCCGCACGCGCACGCGAAAATCATTGTCGGCGTAAAATGATTTGAAGTTCGATCGAATTTGCACCGGAATGTTGAAACGCGTTGAGCAACGCTTCGCGTCCGATGCGATAGGTCTCACCCTTCACAGTCCGTAGGAGATCGCGGGCAGTACCCTCGACGGTGGTGCGGAATGTAACCGAGCGGCCTTGGGCGAGCTCCTCACCGGTTGCCGAGAAGGCTCTCGGCAGATCACTCAGCGCATCATTCGAAACACGCAAATCGAGGACGCGGTCGCGGCCCTCTGCGAGAACCTCATCGGCGCGAACCAGTGCTGTGTCAAGCAGGGCGCCCGTCGGATCCAGCGGTGGAATGCGATTGGCCGCGGCCTGAAATCGCAGAATAAGACCCTGGGTGCTTTGCAGCAGGATGTCGTGCAGCTCGCGTGCGATGCGCTCGTGCTCGGCTAACCGCTCCTCGGCGCGCGAACGCATCCGCGCCGCCAACTGCCGGAAGCGTATTCGAATCAGGAACCAGAAGGCCACTGCAGCGCCGACCACGCAAAGGCCCAGGAACCATCCCGTTTGGATGAACATGGGCGGAATTACAACCTCGAGCGCCGCTCCGGTATCGTTCCAGACGCCATCGTTATTGGCCGCGATCACCTGGAATCGGTGGGATCCTGGGCCTAGATTCGTGTAGAACGCTTGGCGACGTCCTTGGGCGTCCTGCCACTCCTTATCGACGCCCTCGAGCCTGTAGCGGTAACGATTTCTCTCCGCCACGGTCAGGCTCAGTGCGACGAAATCCACGCGCACCGACGTGGCGTTTTGTGGAAGTTGCACGGTCGCGGCCGGCGCATAGGTTTTGCCGTCGGCAAACTACGGACTTAATCAGCACTGGCGGCGGAACCGGGTTCCGGTGGATGTGTGCAGGATCTATCGAATAGATGTCGAAACTCGTCGAAAACCACAGCCGCCCGTCGGTTCCTTCGATTGCATGGCGCTCGCGATGTTGGGGCCAGGGGCGTATTCACTGGACTCGAGACTCTTCGGCAGGCGGCAGATCATCTTTCCGTCGGGCGAAGAAGATAACGACGAATGATGGGCTCGTTTCCATTGCGGCTTGAGTGTCACCTCGGAGGTAGTCGATCCGCATACCTTTTGGAGTGTCGCGGCGGCTCGGACATGCGCCATTCTAGCAAGCAGTTGTTGCAAGCCTGCAGTGCGAGGCGCATCAAAAGAAGGGTATGAACATTTACAACACAACAAATTTGACCACGCGACGCGAAATATTAATGGGCGCAGCGTGGGTCGCCGCCGCAGCCGCTCTGCCACGACTGGCATCGGCTGGGCAATCAAAATTCTCATCAAATGGCACTAAAGGAGCGAAAACCATGAGCACGGTAGTAACGAAGGATGGAACGGAGATCTATTACAAGGACTGGGGCAGCGGGCAACCGATTGTGTTCAGTCATGGCTGGCCTTTGAGCGCAGACGCATTCGAAGATCAAATGTTCTATCTGGCCTCACGGGGCTATCGCTGCATCGCCCATGACCGCCGCGGCCACGGCCGGTCGAGCCAACCTTGGGATGGCAACGATCTGGATACCTATGCGGATGACCTGGCTGAGTTGACTGCAAAGCTCGATTTAAAAAATGCGATTCACGTCGGGCATTCAACGGGCGGTGGCGAGGTGGCGCGCTACATTGGGCGCCACGGAACCAAACGCGTCGCAAAAGCAGTTTTGATAGGCGCCATCCCGCCGGTGATGCTCAAGTCGGCAGCGAATCCAGGGGGCTTGCCCATTGAGGTGTTCGATGGCCTGCGAGCCAGCGTGGTCGCGGACCGCTCGCAGTTCTGGAAGGACTTGAGCCTGCCGTTCTACAGCTACAACCGGCCGGGAGCCAAGGTCTCGGAGGGTGTGCGCGAGTCGTTTTGGTTGCAAAGCATGATGGCTGGCTTCCCCGCATCGTACTTTTGCATCAAGGCTTTCTCGGAAACCGACTTGACCGAGGATTTGAAGCGATTCGACGTCCCGACTTTGGTGCTCCACGGAGATGATGATCAGATCGTGCCGTACGCGGATTCGGCACTGCTGTCATCGAAAATCATCAAGAACGCCAAGCTCGTCATCTACAAAGGTGCGCCTCACGGGATGTGCACGACCCTCAAGGACCGGGTGAACGAAGAGTTGCTAGCCTTTATCAAGACCTGATCGGCTCCGAACGAGCTAGAAGACAAAGACAGAGGTTTGCCATGAGCGAATCAGCATTACCAACTCCGGGTTACGCCTACGGAAATGAGGAAATCCGGCGGTCTCCCGTCTCAATCCCGCAATTGACGCAATTGCAAGTCACCGTGGGACTCTCGGATGAAGATCGCCGATTTCTGCAGATGGCAGGAGAGGTACTGGCGGATCAGACCCGGCAGATTGTAGATCACTGGCGCAGTGGCATCATCGCCAGCATTCCGAACCTGGCGAGGCACTCGCGGTCGCTGGATGGGGCTGCGCTCCCGGACTACCTGTCTCGGAGCAATCGTCGTTTTGAACAGTGGATTTTGGACACTTGCTTTCGGCCATACGACCAGGAGTGGTTGAACTATCAACATGAAATCGCCCTGCGGCATACCAGCGTCAGGAAAAATAGAACTGATGGTGTGGAATCCACCCCCTACGTGCCGCTGCGCGACATCATCGCTTTCACTGCGGTGATGAACGAGACCATCAAGCCGTATCTATCGGCGAAGGATCACAGCGCCGAGGAGGTCAATCAAATGCATCAGGTGTGGTGCAAGTCCTTGCAACTGCAGTTGGCACTTTGGACGAAGAGTTACTCAGAGACTCCACAGGGCATGCGGGAGTGGTAGCAGCCAGAGCCCTCGCGGTCCCGTCCCATCGGCATCCATGGATTATCCGGAGAGTGGTAAATGCAACGACTGAGTGGAAAAATAGCGTTGATTACGGGGGGCTCAAGCGGCATCGGCCTTGCTACCGCCAAACTGTTTGTCGCGGAGGGAGCACTCGTCATCATCACGGGCAGACGTGAGAGGGAATTGAATGCCGCGGTTGCCGAATTGGGCGAAGCCGCCAGCGGGGTTCAGGGCGATGCCGGCGAATTAGCCGATCTTAATGGTCTATTCGCGCAAATAAGAGCAATTCACGGTCGCTTGGATATTGTGTTTGCTAACGCAGGTGTTGGGGAATTTGTTCCCTTGGGTAACATCACAGAGGAGCATTTTGATCGTACCTTCGATGTCAACGTCAAGGGAACCCTATTCATGGTGCAGGAGGCCCTTCGCCTCATGCGCGATGGCGCATCGATCGTTTTGAATGCGTCGATTGCCTCAATAAAAGGACTGCCGGCATTCAGTGTCTATTCGGCTTCGAAAGCCGCGGTGCGATCCTTTGCGCGGGGCTGGGCCGTCGATTTGAAGGCACGGAACATCCGAGTAAACGCTATCAGTCCTGGAACGGTGCCAACACCGGGATACGACAAACTCGGACTGTCGGCGGAGCAAATGAGGGGCTTTCTGGCCTCGCAGATCGTTGCCATTCCATTAGGAAGGGTCGGCTCAGTCGAGGAAATCGCCAAGGCGGTGCTTTTTTTGGCGTCCGACGAAAGCAGTTACGTCAATGGGATCGAGCTTTTTGTGGATGGCGGGATATCTCAGATCTAAAGCGGCGCAGTGAAATGATTCCTCGACATTTTGACCATTCCGACAATGAGTACGCCAAAGGAGAGGCAATCATGAAACGGATCGGATACGTGCTGGTTGCGGACGTTGCGCTGATGGCGGGATTAACCTTCATCAGTCTAGCGCCGGGGCATGCGGTAGCGGCGGGCGCTCCGCCTTTCGACATCAAACTGCCCGCCGGCTATCGCGACTGGCGGCTGATTTCTGTAGCGCACGAAGAAGGCAAACTCAATGACATTCGCGCCATTTTAGGGAACGATATTGCGATCAAAGCTTATCGTGAAGGTAGACTGCCGTTTCCGGATGGCGCAATTATCGCCCGTTTGGCTTGGCAATACGTCCCGTCGGAAGAAAATAACAAGGCTTTTGGTCGCCCTCAATCATTCGTCGCTGGCGACCCCACGAACGTTCAGTTCATGGTGAAGGACTCCATGAAATACGCCGCGACCGGGGGCTGGGGATTCGCTCAGTTCAACGACGGCAAACCTATCGATGAGGCTGGACTCACGGGGTGTTTTGCCTGTCACGTGCCCGTTAAGAGTCGTGACTTTGTGTTCGCACACTACAAACCCTAACGGCTAATGGACGCAACTCTACTAATCGGTGTCGCATTGGGGATGCGCCACGGTGTCGATGCCGATCACCTTACTGCCATCGATGGCTTGTGTCGGATCAAACCTCGCGTGACCAATGGATTATATTTTGCCCTCGGGCATGGATTGATCGTGTCGCTGCTGGCTGTGGGGGTTGGAGCGACGATCGCAAGCCGCGTTGAATTCCTGGGCCCATGGTTGCTAATCGGGATCGGCCTGGTCAGCCTCTACAGGTTGCTGCGCCGTCCGGCGCCCGCCGTCAGGCCCAGCGGGCCCATCATCGCTCAGCCATTCCTGCTTGGAATGTTGCTTGCCGCGGGCTTCGAAACGGCCTCACAGCTGTCCGCCTTAGTTCTTGTCACGCGCACCAACACGTGGGAACTTGCGGCCGCTTTCTGCGGGGGAATGATTCTCGTCGATGGGCTAGATGGCTACCTGGCAGCGTCCACTCAATCGATGGCCACTGCGGGATCAAGTAGAGCCCAATTCGCCTCGACAGCCCTCGGCATCGTGGTCGTTCTAGCTTCATTCGGCCTCGCCTCCGTAGAGCTACTGCATATTGATATCGATCGATACGCGCTGCCTATCGGCATGGGGCTCCTCTTGACTGTTCTTGCCATGCGTGTGTGGGCCAGAACCCGGATTTGAATCGCGACGAGCGCTTGCCATCGCATCTATTCGGTCTGGACTTGCGCGGCATCACGTTCTCGCATCCGCTTCGTTTGAGTTTCGCTGAAAATAGAGCGAAACCCAAACCAACTTTCTTGCGATTCTCTGAGACAATTTCCATTACGTGACGACTTGCCCCTAAACGGCCGGAACCACAGGGTTCGTAAGGTCGTCGATGATCGAACACAGCCCCTCACCCAGTGCGCTCGCACAGCGGACGAGCCGTCCTGCGGAATCGTCTCGGTTTCTGCCGCGCTTCATTCGGCTGCGTGATGCGCCGTTGTATCTCGGGATGGACAAAAATCGCTTCAATCGCGACGTTCGCCCGCTCCTCGATGTGATCCCCATCGGCACGCAGGGGATCGCTTTTGACCGGCTTGACCTCGATTCCTGGGCCGACGACTATAAGAGCCGCAACGGGCATCCCGCGGCTCAACCTGAAAGGGAAAAGCTATGGGAAACCAAAGAACGCCGGGTCTCACCAAACGAGGTGGGATCTGGCACATCGATAAAACGTTCCGAGGAGCACGCATTTGCGAAAGCACTGGAACAAGCGACCTCCGGCAAGCCCAAGAGTATCTCGCGAAGCGCGTAATCGAGCTTCGCGAAACCAGACTCTACGGCGCGCGCGAACTTCGCTCGTTCCGGTCCGCGGCGACGAAATACCTGCAGGAATATGGCTACAAGAGGCGCATCAAGGACGACGCGCTGCACTTGAAGCAGCTTGATGCCTTCATCGGCGAGATGGAGCTGAAACAAGTGCACATGGGAAGCCTGCAGGAGTTCATCGCGCAGCGGCGGCGGGATGGCGTCAAGACCAAGACTCTGAACCTGGCGCTCGGCGTGGTGCGCAGGGTCTTAAATCTTGCCGCCTCCGAGTGGATGGATCGACAAGGCAAAACCTGGCTGGAAACGGCACCCAAGATCAAGCTGTTTTCAGTCAAGGACGCCCGGCCGCCCTATCCGCTCACCCGCGAGGAACAGGCGCTCTTGTTTCAGGAGTTGCCCGACCACCTCGCTCGCATGGCGATCTTCAAAGTGAATACGGGTTTGCGAGAGCAGGAAGTTTGCGGAATGAAGTGGGACTATGAAGTGAAAGTGCCGGAGCTCGATACATCGGTGTTCATCATTCCAGGTCAGCGCATAAAAAATGGCGAGGAACGCCTGGTCGTACTCAATCGGGTGGCAAAGTCTGTCGTGGAGAGCGTTCGCGGGCTGCATCCAGCGTACGTATTCGTGCACGCCCATAAGAAAGACGGCAATTCAGGACCGATAACCAAGATCAACAACACGGCTTGGAAGGCGGCTCGAGAACGCGCGGCGGATGCTTGGGCTAAAGAGCACGGGGAAGTGGCGCCGGCGGGATTTAGAAGGATTCGTGTCCACGATCTCAAACACACCTTTGGCCGCAGACTGCGCGCGGCGGGTGTGTCGTTCGAGGATCGTCAAGATTTGCTGGGGCATCGTAGTGGCCGCATCACGACGCACTACTCTCAAGCGGAATTGACGAACCTAATTGAGGCCGCGGAGAAAGTTTGTGCGTCGCAGTCACGCAAAAGTGCCGCAATGACGTGGTTGAGGCGCAAGTCGAGTGGCGACGGAGGCGCTAACTCATTGATCTAGTTTTATTTTTAGCGCGCGCCCGGACGGATTCGAACCGCCGACCACCTGGTTCGAAGCCAGGTGCTCTATCCAGCTGAGCTACGGGCGCCCGCGCGCAGTGTAGCGTTCGCGAGGCGATTCGGAAACCTCACGAGCGCCACCCGCCACCGAAGCCGAATCGACCTGAAAACTTAGATGGCTGCGATTCGCCCCGCGAGAAAGCGGCGCTCCGGCTCCAGCGTCGCGGTATTCAACGCGGTTGCGTAAGCCTCGCGTGCCTCATCAAGACGCCCGAGTTGCTGCAGAAAGCGGCCGCGCGCCGCATGCAGCAGGTGATACTGCATCGACCCTGCCGCGCGCGGCGAGTGAATCGACCAAATCCAGTGCGCGCGCCGCGCCGTCGACCATCGAAACGGCAACGGCGTGATTCAATTCGATCACGGGGGTGGGTTGCAGCCGCAGCAGCACCTCGTACAACCCCACGATCTGCGGCCAGTCGGTGGCCTGCTTGTTCTCCGGCCCTGACGTGCAAGGCGGCGATCGCCGCTTGCACGGCATAGGCACTCACCTATCCCGGAATGCTCAAGGACTTGTCCACCAGAATCAGGCCTTCTTCGATTTCGCGCTGATCCCACCGCGATCGATCCTGATCATCGAGCAAGACCACGTCGCCGGCGTCGGACACCCGGGAGGGGCGGCGCGCATCGTGCAACAGCATCAGCGCCAGCAGTCCCATCACGGCGGCATTGTTCGGCAGCAGTGCATCGAGCAACCGTGCCCAGGCGGATGGCTTCGCCGCACAGCTCGACATCGATCAGTTCGGGCCCGCGGTTGCCGCATAGCCTTCCGTGAACACGCCGTACACCACCGCCAGCACGCCTTCGATTCGCTGATCGAGCACCGACGGATCGGGCGTTTCGTAGGGAATGCCGGCGTCGCGAATCTTTTTCTTGGCGCGCACCAGGCGCTGCGCCATGGTTTCTTCGCCGACCAGGAAATGCGCGCGCCACCGCCTGCGTGGATCAGTCCGCACACTTCGCGCAACGTCAGTGCGATCTGCGCCTCGGGGTTGAGCGCGGGATGGCAGCAGGTGAAATATGAGACGCAGCCTATCGTCGCCGAACACCGCCTCGTCGGCGTCGTCGAGCCCGCTTCATCCGCGGCGGCCGCGGCCAGTTCTCGATCGACGATCTTTGTCCGGAACAACGACATCGCGGCGAATGCGGTCGACCGCCTTGTTGCGGCCGGTCTTGATCAGCCACGCACACGGATTGTGCGGGATGCCATGCGCCGGCCATTGTTCGATGGCCGCGGCGAACGCCTCTTGCCGCGCTTCTTCGGCCAAGTCGAAATCGCCGAGCAAGCGGATCAAGGTCGCGAGCACCCGACCTGCCTCCCGGCGAAAGATTTCCTCGATCACTGCCCGGTGCCGCGCTATTGCAATGACCGCAGTTGTCGTCAGCTCATCGGCCACACCGGCCGCACTTCGATGCTGCCGTATCGGGCGCCGGGGATGCGTGCTGCGATCGCAGTGGCCTCGTCGAGATTCTTGGCCTCGATCAGGTAGTAGCCGCCCAATTGCTCGCGCGTTTCCGCAAAGGGTCCATCGGTGATCGCCACCTTGCCGTTGCGCACGCGCACGGTGGAGGCCGTCGATGACCGGCTTGAGCCGGTCGCCGGCCTTGAATTGGCCGGCCTGCACGATCGATTTGGTAAATTCCATGTATTCATCCGTCATCTTTCTTGAGCTCGGATTCGCCGCAGCGCCATGGTCTCCTGCTTCGTTGCTGTAAATGAGTAATAGGTAGTTCATATCGAGTTCCTAAGCCGTTGCGGCGCGATTCGCCGTTACCTAGTCGAACGGCGACGACACGATCTCGACATCCCGCCGGCGCAGGATTTTGCGGCATTGTGAGCTGAATTAGCTGTCCCGGCTACCCTGGCGCGGCGGCCGGTTCACGGGAACTATCCTGATCCGCCGATGATCAAATAAAGCTCCAAATCAGATGCTTACAGGCAGCGTTGCCGCGCTGGCGGCCTTCGCCCTTGGCCGTAAGATCATACTGGGTCCGTTTCACTCATATCGTACCGATAAAGAGGATTCCCGATGAAGGCTTGGATACCGCTCACGCTTGTTTTCGCCTTCGGCTTCGCCGCCCATGCTCAGGCGACCTGCTCTTATCCGCAATCGCCCGATGCGCCCCCCGACGGCAGCACCGCCACCAAGGATGAAATGATCGCCGCCAAGCACGACTTTCGACCGCTACAACGGCGAAATGAATGCCTATCTGGACTGCCTGCAAGCTGGAAATGGATGCCGCGCCCAAAGGATCCGTCGAAGCTGACGCCGGACGAGAAGAAAAAGGCGGACAGCAACAGAAGGCTCTGGTGCAGAAGCACAACGCGGCCGTCGATGAACTGCAGGCGGTGGTTGGCCGCTTCAACGAACAGCTGAAGATTTTCAAAGCGAAACAGCAGAAGTCATGACGTTCAGTGCGGCGGATCGCTCCGCCGCCACTTTGAAACTATGCAGGCTGGTACGCTCATTACGCCGCGTCTGGCCGAAGAGGCGATCTACTCTCGGCTGACGTGTTTGCCGATCGAATCACTGCCGCTCACGCAGTGTGTCGGGGGAACACTGCGCGAGAATATTTATGCGGAACGCGACCATCCGCCGTTCGACCGCGTCACCATGGATGGCATCGCGGTGGACAGCGAGGCGCTGCGCAGGGCCAGCGCCGCTTTCGCATTCAGGGAGTCCAAGCGGCCGGCGCGCCGCCCCTCAAGCTCAGCACCAGCGACGAGGCGATCGAAGTCATGACCGGGTGCGATTCTGCCGCTCGGCTGCGACAACGTCATTCCCGATCGAACAGTTGGATGTGATCGATGGCTTCGCCTCGCTCAATGCGACGGTCGTCAACTCGCCCTATCACAACATTCACCGGCGCGGCGCGACAGCCGTCAGGGCCGACTGTCTGCTGGAGTCCGGGACTCTGCTGCGCGCGCCGGAAATCGCCGTGGCCGCCTCGGCCGGAATGGCGCGCGTGCGTGTGAGCAGTCAACCGGCGATCATGGTCGTGTCTCGACCGGCGATGAGTTGATCGAACCCGGCGATCCGATCGCCGACTTTCAAGTGCGCCGCTCCAATGCCTATGCCGTCGCCGCCACCTTGCGCAGGCGCGGATTCGGCCGTGTCGGCGACGATCATGTGCCCGATGATGAAAACATGCTGCGCGAGCGGCTTGCACTGCATCTGACCACCCACGAAGTGGTGGTCTTGAGCGGCGGCGTGTCCATGGGCAAGTTCGATCTCGTGCCCAAGGTGCTGATGCAGCTCGGCGTGCAAGAGGTGTTTCACAACGTCGCGCAACGGCCGGGCAAGCCGATGTGGTTTGGCATCGGCCCGCAGGGACAGTCGGTCTTTGGATTGCCCGGCAATCCGGTCTCGACCCTGGTGTGCCTGATCCGCTATGTCATTCCCGCCATCGCCGAAGCGATGGGCACCAAGCGCGCGCCGCCCGAGCGCCTGGCGCTGGCCGCGCCGGTCACCTTCAAGCCGGCGCTGGCCTACTTCCTGCCGGTCGATCATCGAGCACGATGATTGGGGCCGTCCGTGGGCAAATCCGCGGCCGCCGAATGGATCGGGGGATTTTCTTGAGCCTGGCGGGCACCGACGGTTTTGTGGAATTGCCGCCGGGTCCCAACACCTACCCGAAAGGCTTCGTCACCAGCGTTTACCGCTGGTAACCTCAATCGCCATGACTTCCATCATTCACGACATTCGCGGCGCGCAGAATCCGCTCGATCGGCTCGGCCGTCCGCTGCACGACTTGCGCATCTCGGTCATGGACCGTTGCAATTTTCGCTGCCCCTACTGCATGCCGAAGGAGCAGTTTCACGAGAACTATCAGTTTCTGAAATCTCACGAGCGCCTGTCGTTCGATGAAATCGTGCGCTTGGCGAAACTGTTCGCCGCGCTTGGGCGTGCGCAAGCTGCGCCTCACCGGCGGCGAGCCGCTGCTGCGCGCCAATCTCGCTGATCTGGTCGGCGACTTGACCGGCATTCCCGGGCATCGACGACATCGCGCTGACCACCAACGGCGTACTGCTGGCCAAGCATGCCGTCGATCTTCACGCCAACGGCCTGCAGCGCGTCACCGTCAGCTTGGATACCCTGGACAAGGAAATTTTCGCGCGCTTGAGCGGCGGATTCGGCGCGCTCGACCAGGTCTTGGGCGGCATCGACGCTGCCATCGCCGCCGGCTTGTCGCCGGTCAAGATCAACGCCGTGATCGAGCGCGGCGTGAACGATCACACGGCGCTCGATCTGGTCGAGCGCTTTCGCGGCTCGCCGGTGATCGTGCGCTTCATCGAATTCATGGATGTCGGCAATCGCAATCACTGGCGGCCCGACATGGTGGTGCCGTCGCGCGAACTGGCGGCCCGCATCAACGCGCGCTGGCCGATGCACCCGATATCGGAAAATTACCATGGCGAAGTCGCGCAGCGCTGGCGCTTCGACGACGGCGGCGGCGAAGTCGGCTTCATATCCTCGGTGTCGCAGCCGTTTTGCGGCGCCTGCAGCCGCGCGCGCCTGTCCTCCGAAGGCAAGTTCTACACCTGCCTGTTCGCCACCCAGGGAATCGATCTGCGCGCGCCGCTGCGCGGCGGGCGCCGACGATGCCGAAATGCTGCAAGTCTGATTCGCGGCGTCTGGAACGGGCGCACCGATCGCTACAGCGAGCTTCGCGAGGAATTGCGCGGCAAGGACGCCGAGATCGAAGAAGATCGAGATGTACTACATCGGCGGCTGAAGTCATGACCTTCACTCATTTGGACTGCCGATCAGCGTCCCACCATGGTCGACGTCAGCGACAAGGCGGCGACCAAGCGCACCGCCACCGCCGAGGCGCGCGTGCAGTTTCCGGCCGGGGTCGCCGCGGCGCTGCGCGACAGCGGCCTGCGCTCGCCGAAGGGCCCGGTGTTCGATACCGCGATCGTCGCCGGCGTCATGGCGGCGAAGCGCACGCACGAACTCATTCCGTTCTGCCACCCGCTGGGGCTCGAGAATTGCCGCATCGCCATCGATCTGGACGGCGATTCGGCCGTCATTCGCTGCACGGTGAGCGTGCATCACAAAACCGGCGTCGAGATGGAGGCGCTCACCGGCGCCAGCATCGCCGCGCTGACGGTTTACGACATGTGCAAGGCGTCTATCGCACGACATCGTCATCGGCGATGTGCGCCTGCTGGCCAAGGAAGGCGGCAAGAGCAGCTACTCGGCAGGGACGCCATGAGCATGGCGCCCAGGACGATCTACGGCCTCATCCTCGCCGGCGGCTCCAGTTCGCGCATGCATCGCGACAAAGCCGCGCTCCACTACAGGGGCAGCACGCAGCTGGATCGCGCCTTCGCACTTGCGAGCCGGCATGTCCCGCAGGTTTTTGTATCGGTGCGCGCCGATCAAACGCTTGATCCGCTGCGCGCGCAGCAGCCCATGATCGTCGATTCGGTGACAGGCGAGGGGCCGATCGTCGGCATTCGCTCCGCGCTCGCCGCGCATCCCGAGGTTGCTTGGTTGGTGCTGGCGTGCGATCTGCCGTTTCTGTCCGACGCGGCGCTCGAACAGCTGCTGCGCGAGCGCGATCCGCGGCGCGTTTGCGCCACCGCCTACAGCAGCGCGCACGATGGCTTGCCGGAGCCGCTGTGCGCCATCTGGGAACCCGCCGCGGCGAGGGCGCTGGCCGAATATCAAGCCGGCGGCGGCCACTGTCCGCGAAAATTTCTCATGCGCCACGGCGCGCGCTTGCTCGAGCCCTTTGATCCGCGCGCACTCGACAACGTCAATACTCCCGAGGAATATGCGCAAGCTCGTTGCGACTCTCGGAGCACCAGCCCGCCATGCAATTGAAAATTCAGTACTACGCCTTGATGCGCGAGCAGGCCGGCCGCTCCGAGGAAACGCTCGAAACTTCGGCAGCCACGCCGGCGGACCTGTACGGCGAACTGGTCGCCCGCTACGGCTTCACGCTGTCGCGCGAGCAGTTGAAAGTGGCGGTCAACAGCGAATTCAGCGACTGGTCGCGAAAACTTAGCCGCGGGCGACGCAGTGGTCTTCATTCCTCCGGTGGCGGGCGGCTGATGCGATTTCGCTTCACCAACGCAGCCATCGACACGCAGGTGCACGCGGCGGAACTGCAGGATCTCGGCTGCGGCGGCTACGTCAGCTTCGAGGGCTGGGTGCGCGATCAAAATGAAGGGCAAGAGGTCACGCGGCTGGAATACGAGGCATTTCAGGAGCTGGCGGTGAAGGAAGGCGATCGCATCGTCGCCGAAGCGCTGCGGCGCTTCCCGAGTGAAGCACGCCCTGTGCATTCATCGGGTGGGCTCGTTGAGTCTGGGTGAGATGGCCGTGTGGGTCGGCGTCAGTTCCGCACACCGCGGCGAAGCCTTCGATGCCTGCCGCTTCATCATCGACGAAGTGAAGCACCGCGTGCCCATCTGGAAGAAGGAGCACTATCGCAGCGGCGACTCCGGCTGGGTGAACTGCGAGCGCTGTGCCGCGGCGCCGCAGCACAAGCACCCGCATGATCACGCTGCGATGGCTGATTCCAAGTAGGAATGCAGCCCGATTATTCACGGCAGCTGTTGCTCAAGGAAATCGGCGCACAAGGCCAAGCGCGCTTGCGCAAGCGCGCGTGCTGATCGTCGGTCTCGGCGGCCTCGGCAGTCCGGTGATGCAGTACCTGGCCGGCGCCGGAGTGGGACTGCTGGGTTTGGTCGATGCCGACATCCTGGATGCCAGCAACCTGCACCGGCAGCCGATTTACGCGCTGGCCGACATCGGCAAACCCAAAGTCGATCTGGCGCGCGCGGCCATCGCGCGGCATCAACCCGCAGGTGCAGGTCGAAATTCACGGCGCTCGATTCAACGCCGACAATGCGCTCGAATTGATCCGGCCTACGACATCGTCGTCGATTGCAGCGACAATTTTCGCACCAAGTACTTGATCAACGATGCCGCCGTGCTGGCGCAACGGCCCGCCGTATTCGCCAGCGTCTACCAATACGAAGGACAGCTGCAAGTCTACAAACCGGAGCCGCGAGCACGCCTGTCTGCGCTGCCTGTGGCCGGATGCCACTGGCCGACGGCGTGGTCGGCAACTGTGCCGAAGCCGGCGTCCTGGGGCCCGTGCCCGGACGTTTCGGCGCGCTGCAGGCGCTGCTGGCGCTTGAAAATTCTGCTGCGCATGTCCGGCCAGCTCGAAGGTGAATTGCTGCTGCTGGACTTCATGAATTTCTCCAGCACTGAAGCATCAAGGCGCCGCGCCGCGCCGAGTGCCGTGCGCCAGCGTGCGCGCATATCCAGCGCATGCCGCGTGAGGAACCCGATATCGAGATGGCGCTGCCGATCGCTCTGCTGCGCTGCCGCGGCGCGCGGCCTCGAAGTGATCGATATTCGAACCGCGGAGGAATTCGCCGCTCAGCCCATCACGTCGCGGCATATTCCCATGCAGACGCTGCTGGCGGATCCCGAGCTGCTTGAATCCGGCACGCGCGGTGCTGCTGGTGTGCGCATCGGGCAAGCGCAGCTTGGCGGCGGCGCGCGAGTTGCGCAAACGCGGAGTCGCGGTGCGCTCGCTCGCTCGGCGGGCTTGCAGAAGCTTGGAGCATTGAGTTGCGATTCACCAGCAAATTGCCCGACGTTGGCACCACGATATTCACCGTGATGTCGCGCCGCGCGCTGGAGGAGAACGCGCTCAACATCGGCCAGGGATTTCCGGACTATCGCGATCGATCCGCGCTTGGCGAGCTCGCTGATCGAGGTGGTCGGCGAGGGTCGCAATCAATACGCGCCGATGGAAGGCGCGATCGAACTGCGCGAGCAAATCTCCGCCAAGCTCGATTCACCTGCTATCAGCGCCGCTTCGATCCGCAGCCGAGATCACGGTCACCTGCGGCGCCACCGAAGCTCTGTACGATGCCATCCAAGCGGTCGTGGGAGCCGGGCGACGAAGTCATCATTTTCGATCCCGCCTACGATGCCTACGAGCCGGCGGTGCGCCTCGCGGGCGGCCGCTGCGTGCGCATCGCGTTTGCGCCCCCGGCATTTCGCTTCGATTGGGACGAGGTGCGGCGCGCACTTGAGCGAGCGCACCCGGCTCATCATCATCAACAGTCCGCAAAATCCCAGCTGCACGGTGGCGGCCGCGCGAGGACCTCGACGCCCTCGCCGCGTGCATGCGCGATCGGCCCGATCACCGTTCTTGCCGATGAGGTGTATGAACACGTGCTGTTCGATGGGCGGCGGCATGCACTCGGTGCTCGCGCATCCGGAATTGCGCGAGCGCAGCTACGCGGTGTTTCTCCTTCGGCAAAACACTGCACGCAACCGGATGGCGAATCGGCTACTGCGTCGCGCCACCCGCATTGACGCGCGAACTTCGCAAAGTGCACCAGTTCAACACCTTCAGCATCGTCGTCCCCGCTGCAGCACGCCATCGCCCGCTATCTTTCGCGCCTATCCCGATGCCTGGCACGGTCTGTCGGCGTTCTTCGAGGTCAAGCGCGATCTGCTGCCGGGCTGCTGCGTGGCTCGGGATCTCGAACCGGTACCGGCGGCCGGCACCTATTTTCAGCTGGTGGATTACGGAGCCTTGAGCCAGAGAAGACGATCGACTTTCGCCGACCGCCTGATCCGCGAGGCGAAAGTTGCCACGATTCCGCTGTCGCCGTTCTACGCGGAGCCGCCGCGCATGACCCTGGTGCGGCTGTGCATCGCGAAGCGCGATGACCACGCTCGAGGCCGCGGCCGAGCGCCTCGATGCATTCGCAAAAGCCGCTGCATGAAGCAAGCTCCACCGCCGCCCTCGCTCGATTGGTGCTTGTTTTTGGATGTTGATGGAACGCTGATCGAACTGACCGATACGCCGTCGCAAAGCGATGCCGATCCTGAGATCAAGACGCTGCTGCGCGACGTGTCGGATCGTCTTGGAGGCGCGCTCGCGCTGGTGAGCGGCCGGACGATTCGCAACCTCGATGAACTGTTTGCGCCGCTGCAATGCCGGCGGCCGGTCTGCATGGAGTGGAGCGGCGCAAGGCCGGCGGAGCGAATGCAGGGCGCGAGCTTTGTTGACTCCCAGCTCGATCGCGCGCGCGCGGCGATCCGATGCTTGGTCGAGGCGCACCCCGGGAACGCTCATGGAGGACAAGGAGCGGACCATCGCCGTACACTTCCGCATGGCGCCGCAATTCACGAACGTCGATTCGCCGAGGCGATGTCGAGATCGCCAAGACCGCTCGGCAGCAACTATCACATCCAAGACGGAAACATGCTGTTGGAAATCAAGCCGCGCGGATTCAACAAGGCCACCGCGATCAAGGCGTTCATGAAGGAGCCGCCGTTCAGCGGCAGGCGGCCGGTATTCGCTCGGCGATGATCTCACCGACCAGGACGGATTCGCCATGGTCGAGGCGCACGGCGGCATCTCGATCGGCGTCGGCGATCGCGTGCACGGGCAATATCAGCCTGGACGATGTCGCCGGCGGTGCGCGCCTGGCTGCGGGCGATTGCCGCCCTGCACGATTCGCATCGCGCATGAGCAGACTGATCCTGGTCCGGCATGGCGAAAGCTCGGGCAATCGCGAGCGCATTTTTGCGATTCAGCCGCATGAATTGCCGCTGACCGAATTGGGCTACTGCACAGGCGCAAGCGGCCGCGCGCCGCATCGCGCAGCTGTTTCATCCCAAGCTGGTGGTCACGAGCGCCTATGTGCGCGCCAGCGAGACCGCGCGCATCATTGCCGGCGCGCTCGGCGTACCGCTCGAAGTCGAAGTCAATCTGCACGAGCGCGAGATCGGCGTGCATCGGGGCAGGCCATACGATTCATTTCTGCAGGACGCCGGACTACGATCCGGCGCGGCCGTGGGCGTGGAAACCCGAGGGCGGCGAGAGCTACGAGGAGGTGCAGGCGCGCGTCGGCCCGATTCTTGATCGCTTGGCGCAGACGCATGCCGGCCAGGACATCGTCGTGGTCAGCCACGGCGGGCGTGATGATGACGCTCTGGGCGTATGTCGCGCGCGACGTGGGAGGCAGCGCATGTGCCGCCCAATTGCGGCATGGTCCTGATCGAGCACGGTCCGCTCGGGGTATTCGCGGCCGGTGATCATCGACGATGCGGGCAACGCCGCCGACGCCGGCGGCTAGCGGCTATCCGGCTTGATTCGCTTGCGCGGAGGCACCGTCGGCGATGCTGCCGTCCAGCCAGCGGCGCAAGCACTGCTGCAGCTGATCCGCGATCGATGGGCTTGGATAAATAGTCATCCATTCCCGCCGCCCGGCACTCATTGTCGGCGCCCTTCATGGCATGCGCGGTCAGTGCGATGATCGGGATGCGCTGGCCGGCGGCTTCGTGCTGGCGGATTTTTCGCGTGGTTTCGTAGCCATCCATGATCGGCATCTGGCAATCCATCAGGATGAGATCGTAGCGGCCGGTCTGCCAGGCCGCGAACGCCGCCTGGCCATCGCCGGCGACGTCGACCCGATAGCCCGAGTTTCTCCAGAGATGCGGCACGCGACCTTCTGATTCACGACGTTGTCCTCCGCCAGCAGAATGTGGTGAGCTGTCGCGCATGCGCTGCGAGCGCAGCGCGTGGCGCGTCACGATGGGCTGCGTCGCCAGGCGCCAGCCTTCGGCCTGCGTGCCGAGCACCATCAGCAGGCAGTCGGTGAGATCGCGATGGGTCACCGGTTTCAAAAGATAAGCCGCGAAACCCAAGCTCGGCGAACAGCTGCCCATCGCCGCGTTGCCCGGACGAGGTCAGCAAAATCGAGCGCGCGCTGCGCAGCTGCCGGCTCGCTCAGAATGGTCTTGCCCAAGGTCGCGCCGTCGCATCCCGGCATCTGATGATCGAGCAGCGCAACCTCGAAGGGCGCGTCCCGCCGCGGCGGCATGCCGCATCAAGCTCAATGCCTCATCGGCGGAGCTTGCCACACCGCATCCATGCCGCACAGCGACAGCTGGCCCATCAGCACCTTGCGGTTGGTCATGTTGTCATCGACGATGATGATGCGCTGGCCGCGCAGCGACACTGGGCGGCGCCGGGCGCGCCTTCGGCGCATTCTTGCGCGATAGCCGAGCCGCGCCGTGAACCAGAACGTCGAGCCCACACCCTCCTCGCTCGACACACCGACCTCACCGCCCATCAGTTCCACCAGGCGTTTGACGATCGACAATCCGAGCCCGGTGCCGCCGAACCGGCGCGTGGTCGAGGAATCCACCTGGGTAAAGGCTTTGAACAGCGCGTCCAGAGCGGCTTGCGGGAATACCCATGCCGGTATCGCGAACCTCGCAGCGTATGGTCACGCCTTGCGCATCTTTTGCCGCGACCTTGCATTCGATGGCCACTTCGCCCTGCTGCGTGAACTTGACGGCGTTGCCGCCGAGATTCAGCAGTACCTGGCGGAGACGGCCGGCGTCGCCGCGCACCAGGTCGGGCAGCAGCGGGATCGAGCAGCGCGATGACCTCGAGCCCTTTGGCATGCGCCTGGATGGCGAGCAGCCGGGCCACGTCCTCGACGGTGTCGCGCACGATCGATGTCGAGGCATTCCAGTTCGAGTTTGCCGGCCTCGACCTTGGAAAAATCCAGAATGTCGTTGATCACGGTGAGCAGCGCGGCGGCGCTGTCGCGCACGGTCTCGGCGTAATCGAGCTGCATGGGGTTGAGCGGCGTCTCCAGCAGCAATTCGATCATGCCGATGACGCCGTTCATCGGCGTGCGGATTTCGTGGCTCATGTTGGCGAGAAATTCGCTCTTCGCCTTGTTGGCCGCGGCGGCGGTTTCGGTCGCCTCGATCAGCGCCAGCTGGTAGCGCTGCCGCTGCGTGATGTCGCGCTGCGAGCCGGACACCGTCATCGGCTGTCCCGTCGGCGTTGCGCTCCAAGGCGCCGCGAATGCGATACCAGCGCCATTCGCCGGCGTGGGTCTTGCCGCGCACCTCGACGTCCACGAGCACGTCTTCGCGAATGCAGCGCTCGATCGCATCGCGCAGCGTCGCCGCATCCTCGGCATGCAACACATCGAAGAACTTCTGCCTGGTGCCCAGAAATTCCTGCTGCCTCGAAACCGAACATTTCCGCGAAACGCGGCGAGACCCACATCTCGCGGCTCACCACATCGAGTTCCCACAGACCGTCGTTCGCGCCGCGCGTGGCGCGCTTCAGCCGCGCATCGGTGGTACGAAATTGCTCCTCCGCGGCCTCGCGCTCCGCCTCGCGCTTGAAGTTGTCCAGCGCGAAGACGACATTGCGCCCCATGCGCATCAGGAGCTGCACGTATCTCCTCGTCAAATGCTTGTCGTTCGGCCGAATGCAGCAGCAGAACGCCGATGGTTCGGCCGTTCTGGACGAGCGGCAGTGCCGCGCCCGACTGCAATGCCGGCCTGCCGCGCCAGCTGCGTGCCAGTGCGGCGGTTCGCTCATCGTCCAGTAGTCGTTGCTGACACAGGGCGTCTGCGTGCGAAACGCCGTGCCGATGAGTCCGCGCCCCTGCGGCGTGGCTGCGTCAATCGACAGCTGGCATCGCGCGCAACTTCTCCGCGCTCTCGCCGGCTGCGGCGACAACCTGCGCGCCGCCGATTCTTCGTCCGGCGTACAGATGCTGGCGGCCAGCAGCCGGCCGCCGCGCACCGCGGCCTCGCAGACGCGCTGGTAGAGATCCTCCGGCGTGGCCACGCGCATGATGGCTTCGTTGGTGTCGCTCAACGCGGCGAACATGCGGGCGGAG
This sequence comes from uncultured Gammaproteobacteria bacterium, assembly GCA_963831765.1. Classification (GTDB taxonomy): domain Bacteria; phylum Pseudomonadota; class Gammaproteobacteria; order Steroidobacterales; family Steroidobacteraceae; genus Bog-1198. The sequence goes on along the minus strand of CAWHRH010000002.1, from coordinate 953,283 downwards.
CGCTGCGCCGCGAGTTCGGCCGCTTTTCGCCGGGTCACGTCCCGCGATATCGTCACGATGATCCAGCGGCCGTCGAGACGCAGGGCGTGCCGATTCAATTCGACGAAGCTTTCGCGGCCGTCCGGAAACTGGCTGATGCGCTCGCTGCGGATGCCCTTCGGGCGCCGTGGCGATCAACTCATCGTAGCCGCGGATCAGATCCTCGCGACTCTCCTTGAGCAAATCCTGTGGTCCGATCCTCATCAGATCCTCGTAGCGGTAACCGGTGCGCTCGCAGGCGGAGACGGAGGCATCCACGAACAGCATCGTCTCCCGATCAACCAGGTAGATCGAATCGTCACAGGTATCGACCGCGGCGCGATATCGCTGCAGTTCCGACAGAGTCTGTTTGGGCAACGCGGGAGCGCGGCCTGGATTGAATCGACGGCTTGCGAACAGGGCAACGCCCATGAGGGCGGCGCCGCAGGCGGCTGCGATGACATAGGGCAAAAATCCGAGCATTCTTAAGTCCTTAACCGCCAACTATCGATTCAGGAGGTGTCGGCATTGCACCGCCTCGGCGGGCGGAATTCTGTGCGGCGTCCGACAAATTTACATAATGGCGGGCGGTCAGGGAGCCGTTCCGAGCAATCCGCGCGGCGGAAAGGCTCCTACTCGCGGATTTGGCCGCTTCCCCGGACGAGATACTTATAACTGGTCAGTTGTTCAACGCCGACCGGGCCGCGCGCATGGAACTTGTCGGTGCTAATGCCGATTTCGGCACCCATGCCGAATTCGCCGCCATCGGCAAACTGCGTCGAGGCATTGTGAAGCACGATGGCGCTGTCGACCTCGCGTAAGAAACCGTTCGGCCGCCGCCAGATCGTCCGTAACGATGCAGTCGGTGTGCTGCGAACCGTATTGGGCGATGTGCGCAATGGCCGCGGCCACGTCGTCGACGACACGCACCGCGATAATGGCGTCGAGATATTCGGCATACCAGTCTTGCTCGACGGCCGGTCTTCACCCGGGCGTCCGATTTGGCGGCCAGCTCATCGCCGCGAACTTCACAGCCGGCATCGAGCAGGGCCTTGATCAGAGGCGCAAGATGAGTTGGCGCGCAGGCGCGATCGACCAGCAAGGTCTCCGCCGAGCCGCACACGCCGGTGCGCCGCATCTTGGCATTCACCACGATGCGCCGCGCCATATCGAGATTTGCGCCGCGATCGATAAAAACATGGCAAACGCCTTCCAGGTGCCCGATCACCGGCACGCGTGCTTCCTTCTGCACACGCGCAATCAAGCTTTTGCCGCCCCGCGGCACGATGACATCGATGCTATCCGTCATCTCGGCCAGCATGTGGCCGACCGCCGCCCGATCCGTGGTCGGCACGCCTTGAATCGATGCGTCCGGCAAGCCCGCAACTTTCAGTCCCTGTTGCAGACAGGCATGGATTGCCGCACTGGATTTCGCGCTCTCCGAGCCGCCGCGCAGGATCACGGCATTGCCGGACTTCAGACACAGGGCGCCGGCATCGGCAGTGACATTGGGCCGGCTCTCATAAATGATGCCGATCACTCCCAAGGGCACGCGGACGCGCTCGATTCGCATCCCGTTGGGGCGCGACCAATGCGCCAGTCGAACCCCGATGGGATCCGCGAGTCCGGCGATGTCGCTCAAACCCTGCGCCATGGACTCAACGCGCACCTCGTCGAGACGCAGCCGATCGAGCAGTGCCGCTGACAGGCCCTCGCCTGCTTCGCGTAAATCCTCTGAGTTGGCGGCCAGTATCGCGGCGCGCGACCCGCGCAGCGCCGCCGCGCCCTCGAGCAGCGCGCGATTCTTTTGTTGCTCCGGCGCGAAAGCCAGGACCCGGGCAGCCGCCCGCGCCGCAACGCCGATGCCCTGCATCAAATCCCTTACGCTGCTCAAACGATCCTCAACAGCACCAAATCGTCCCGATGAACGATTTCGTCGCGGCCTCTGAACCCCAGAACACTTTCGATGTCGGCGGACTTGCGGCCGATAATGCGGGCGGCGTCTGCGTCCGAATAAGCGCAGATGCCGCGCGCCACCTCGGTGCCGTCCGGACCGATGATGCTCACCGTGTCGCCGCGATCGAATCGCCCCAGCGCACGGGTCACGCCGGCGGGCAACAGACTCTTGCCGCCCATCAATGCACGAACCGCGCCATCATCGACGGCAATGGCTCCCGCGGGTTTCAAGCGTGCCGGCGATCCATTGCTTGCGCATCGCCAGCGGAGTCGAGGACGGCACAAACCAGGTGCAACGCGCGCCCTCCTCGATGCTCTGCAGGGGATGCTGCAGGGCACCCTTGGAGATGCACAGATGGCACCCGGCGCCCACCGCAATTTTGGCGGCGGCGATCTTCGTATGCATGCCGCCCGAGCCCATGTCGCTGCCCGCCCCGCCGGCCATCGCCTCGATCGCCGGCGTGATTTCCAGTACCCGCGCGATGAACTGCGCATCGGGATCCTCATTGGGATCCGCGGTATACAAGCCGTCGATGTCCGACAGCAACACCAGACAGTCAGCCCCCACCATCTGCGCGACGCGAGCCGCCAATCGGTCGTTGTCGCCATAGCGGATCTCCGCGGTTGCCACGGTATCGTTCTCGTTGATGACCGGCACGGCACCGAGCGCCAGCAAAGTGGATGAGCGTGCCGCGCGCATTCAGATAACGGCGGCGCTGTTCGGTGTCGCCCAAGGTCAACAAAATTTGCGCCACCGTGATTTCATGCGCCTCCAATAGTTCCTTGTAGGCGTGCGCCAGGCGTATTTGTCCCACGGCGGCGGCGGCCTGGCTTTCCTCCAGTTTGAGCTTGCCGGATCCCAACTTCAGGTGGCGCCTGCCCAGCGCAATGGCGCCGGAGGACACCAAGATGACTTCCTGCCCGCGCTTGCGAAACAGGGCCACATCCGCCGCCAGGCTCTCGAGCCAGGCTCGATTCAGCCGACCCTTGTCGCCATCCACCAACAAGGTCGAGCCGACTTTGACGACGACGCGCTTTGCATCGACTAAGCGGCGAGCGGCGACTTTACGGTCGGCAATGGTCATAAGATCTCAATATTGCCATTTACTTGAGCAAGCGGCCTCCCCTAATATTCGCGCAGGCGATAGCGCTCGTCTCAAATAAGGACTGAACCGTGGGAAGAGAGTACGAACCGACCGTCGGACAGTGGTACGAGGACCTGGAAAACGATGAAACCTTCCAAGTGCTCAAGGTCGATGAGGACAAGGAAACCGTTGAGATTCAACACCTCGACGGCGACACCGAAGAACTGGACGTCGACGAGTGGGCGGAACTCGATCTGGAACTCACCGAGGAGCCTGAGGGTTGGTCAGGCTCCAAGGCGGAAAAGGATGCGGAAGAGGACGAAGACGACGAGGACTGGGACGAGGATGAAGACGACGAGGACGACGACGACTAGACGATGAGGATGAAGAGGACCGCGAGGAATACTAGGAGCGTGCCCGAGGCTCCTATACGCGTTCCAACCATCCGTGCCGATCGGGCGCCTCACCCTGCTGAACCGCGACCAATTGCGCGCGCAGCGCGCGCGTCAAGTGTCCCGACTTCACCGGATCCCACCCGATGCTCTGTGCCGGCATAGATCAACGTGCCCACGCCCGCCAGCACGGCGGCCGTGCCTGACAGCGCTGCTTCGCCGGTATGCACCCAGTCGAGCATTTCCAGCACGTCGAACTTCCGCTCGGACACGCGATAACCCATGTCGCGCCCCAGCGTCAGCAGCGAATCGCGCGTCACACCGTGCAGGAAGGTGGAATCGAGGCTGCGGGTCAGTAGTTCGCCGTCGCGGATCAGGAAAAAATTCGCCGCGCCTGTCTCCTGCACCTGCCCTCCGGGGCAGAACAGCACCTGATCCGCCTGATATTTCGCCCTGGCGGCCAAAGTGGGTCCCAGCGCCGCAGCGTAATTGCCGCCGGTCTTCACCATGCCCATATGCTCCGCCGAGCGCGTGTTCTGCGTCATCGACGAGGATGCGCAGCGGCTTCATGCCGCCGGAGAAGTAATCCCATACCGGGCTCGCCAGCACGATCAACAAGGCCTCGGCCGTGGGCGTGGCCGCGGCGCCGATGTTCGCGGTCGTGCCAAACAGAATCGGGCGCAAGTACAGTGCACCCGGCGCTTCCGGCACGGCGTCGCGGCAGCGGGTGATGACGGCGCGCACCATGTCGGCCACCTGTTTGGCATCGGGCTCGGGAAGCACCAGCTGGCGGGCGCTTTGCTGCAATCGCTGAATATGCCGATCCATGCGAAACACATGCACGGAGCCATCCGCGCGGCGAAACGCCTTGAAACCTTCGAAGCAGGTGCTGGCGTAGTGCAGCACATGCGCGGCGGGGCTGATCTCGATCGGCGCGACGGGTTTGATCTCGCTTTGACTCCATTGACCTTCGCGATAGTGAGGCCACCGCCATGTGCGAGGTGAGTAAGGTGCCGAATGCGGGTCGTTGAGGTTGCGAGGTCATGGGGATTTCACCGTAGGAATAAATATCGTCGCCGGATGCTCGAGCAGTTCTTTCAAAGCCTGAATCATTGCAGCTGCATCATAACCGTCCACGAAGCGATGATCGAATGAGGACGACAAGTTCATGATTCGACGCACCGCCACGCTGCCTTGATGCACGACCGGCCGTTCGACCGCCTTGTTCAGTCCGATGATCGCCACTTCCGGCGCATTGATGATGGGCGTGGAGGCGATGCCGCCGAGCTTGCCCAGGCTGGTCACCGTGATGGTGGAACCGGCCAATTCCTCGCGGGTCGCCTTGTTGGTGCGTGCGCGATCGGCCAGCCGGCGAATTTCGGCGGCCACACTCCCACAGCCCCAGCGCTTGCGCGTTGCGCAGCACCGGAACCTTCAGGCCATCCGGGGTCTGCGTGGCGATGCCGACGTGTACGGCGCGATGGCGCACCAGCACGCCGCGCGCCGCGTCGTACAAGGCGTTGCATTGCGGAAACGATTCCAGCACCCGCGTCAGCGCCATGACCACCAGCGGCAGATAACTCAGGGAGCCCGCGCCCGGTGGTAGCGATGCATTCAAATGCAGCCGCAGCGACTCAAGTTCGGTTACGTCGACTTCTTCGACGTAGGCGAAGTGCGGAATGTTGCGCTTTGCCTCGCTCATGCGCTCAGCGATCAGCCGGCGCAAGCCGATCACTTTGATTTCCGTAACTTCCGACACCGCAGCACGCGATGCCGGCGCGCCGCTCAGGCCCGGCGCGGTCCTTTCGAGATCGCCGCGCACGATGCGGCCCCCCGGGCCTGATCCTGCGACCGTGGCAAGATCGATGCCCGCTTCGCGCGCGCGGCGCCGATTGGCGGGCGATGTCATCACCCGGCCCTGGTGAACGGTCGGTCGTCGCCTTCGGCGCAGCGGCACTGTCGTTCACTGCCGGCTGCGGAATGCGGCTTTGTCTTTGGCCGGCGCAGCAGGGGCCGCCGGCCGGATGGCGCCGCGACCGCGCCATCGCTCAATTCGAACACGATGAGCGGAGATCCCACCGCCACCTTGTCGCCCGGCGCGCCGGTCACGGACAGCACCCGGCCGCTCACCGGCGCCGGCACTTCCACGGCTGCCTTGTCGGTCATCACCTCGACGATGAGTTGATCCTCGGTCACCACATCGCCGGGCTTGGTGTGCCAGGCGACGATCTCAGCATCCACCGTACCTTCACCCAAGTCCGGCATCTTGAACGTGTATTGGCTCATGCGGATTCCATGACGCTCTTGAGCGCGGTCTTCACGCGCGCCTGGCCGGGAAAGTACTCCCACTCAAAGGCATGCGGATAGGGTGTGTCCCAGCCGGTGACGCGCTGTATCGGCGCCTCCAGATCCCAGAAGCACTCCTCTTGAACGATCGACAGGAGCTCCGCGCCGAAACCCGAAAAGCGCGTGGCCTCGTGCGCGACGATGCAGCGGCCGGTCTTTCTGCACCGAAGTGCAAATCGTGTCGATGTCGAGAGGCACCAGCGACCGCAAATCGATGATTTCGGCGTCGATGTTCATGGCCGCGGCGGCGGCGGCGGCGACGAATACCATGGTGCCGTAGGTGATGATGGTGACCGCCGAACCGGCACGCACGATGTCTGCCTTGCCCAGCGGAACCGTGTAGTAGCCCTCGTCCACCTGACCCTTGGGATGGTTGCTCCAGGGCACGGCCGGTTTGTTCGGATCGCCGTCGAATGGACCGTTGTACAGGCGCTTCGGCTCGAAAAAGACCACCGGATCGTCGTCCTCGATGCAGGTGATCAGCAAGCCCTTGGCGTCGTACGGATTCGATGGCATCACGACCTTGAGGCCGCTGACATGCGTGAAGATGCCCTCGGGACTCTGCGAGTGCGTCTGACCGCCGCGAATACCGCCGCCGCAGGGGGTGCGGATGGTCACGGGCGCGAAGAATTCGCCGGCGCTGCGGTAGCGGATGCGCGCCAATTCGCTGACGATCTGATCGAAGCCCGGGTAGATGTAATCGGCGAATTGAATCTCTGCCACCGGCCGCAGGCCGTTCACGCTCATGCCGATGGCGGTCGCCACGATGCCGCCCTCGGCGATCGGTGTGTCGAGCACGCGATGCTCGCCGTACTTGCGCTGCAGTCCCTCGGTCGCGCGGAACACGCCGCCGAAATAACCGATGTCCTCGCCCATCAGCACCACCGAGGGATCCCTGCTCAGCATGATGTCCATGGCGGAGTTCAAGGCCTGGATCATGTTCATGTTGGCCATGATCCTATTGCCTCGTTCCGGGCGCATCAAGGCTTGCTGCCGCTGCAGATTTTGCGGCATCTCCTTGAACACATCCTCGAACATCAGATCGGCGTTGAGTCTCGGCCCGTCGCTCATGGTGCCGAAGGCAATCGCTTCCTTCCAACTCGACGCGACCAGCGCCTCGAGTTCGGCCGTCAGGGCTTGATGACGCGCCTCCGACCACTCGCCGAGTCTGATCAAGTGCGTCTTCAGCCGCTGGATGGGATCGCCCAGGGGCCAATGCTCGGCATCATCCTTGGCGCGATAGCGCGCCGGATCGTCGCTGGTCGAATGCGCGGCGCCTCGATAAGTCACCAGTTCAATCAGGGTCGGGCCGGCGCCGGTGCGCGCCCGCTCCGCCGCCCACTGCGTCACGGCATAGACCGCGAGAAAGTCGTTGCCGTCGACGCGGATGCCCGCGATGCCGTAGCCGGGCCCGCGCGCGGCGAAGGAACGCTGCTCGCCGCCGGCGTAGCCCTGAAAGGTCGAGATGGCCCATTGATTGTTCACCACATTGAGAATGACCGGCGCCTGATAAACCGAAGCGAACAGCAAGGCGTGATGAAAATCCGCCTCGGCGCTGCTGCCCTCGCCGATCCAACTTGCCGCCAGAGTGATCCTCGCCCTTGATCGCCGCCGCCATCGCCCAGCCCACCGCCTGCGGAAACTGCGTCGCCAGATTGCCGGAGATGGAAAAAATATTGCCCGCGCTTGGAGTGATACATCACCGGCAGCTGCCGTCCCTTGCACATGTCCCGGGTGTTGGACAGCAGCTGGCACATGAGATCGACCAGCGGAATGCCGCGTACGATCTGCAGCCCCTGATTGCGGTAGGACGGGAACAACATGTCGCCGGGACGCAGCGCCATGCACTGCGCCACCGACACCGCTTCCTCGCCCAAGGAGCGAATGTAGAAGGAAATCTTGCCGGCGCGCTGCGTGCGCTGCATGCGATCGTCGAACAGGCGGGTCAGCAGCATGTGCCGCAAACCCACCTGCAGCTCGGCAGGATCCAGATGCGGATGCCACGGTCCCACCGCCTCCCCGCGATCATCGAGCACGCGCACCAGCTCGACCGACAGCGAAATCATGTCGCGGGCGCGCGCATTGACCTCGGGTCGTGGCACGGAGCCGGCCGGCGAGAGATGCACGTAACTGAAGTCCGGTGTCTCGCCCGGCCGTGCAGGCACGCGCGGCAAGATGCAGACGCGATTGTTTGGTCATCCGCATAATTTACGTCTCCAGTCCTTATGTGTTGCATTCATTAGGGATCACCCCAATAATCCGGTATGTTCATTCCGAAAAATAGTAATATATGGAACAAAACAACCGAATAGCCATCGATCGTCTGGATTTGCGTCTCCTCGACATTCTACAGAGGCACGGTGCCTTGTCGGTTGCCGAGGTGGCGGCGCAAACGAAGCTGTCGACCACCACCTGCTGGCGTCGCATCCAGCAGCTCGAACAAAACGGCGTGATCAAGGCTCGTGTCGCGCTGCTGGACCGCAATGCTTTGGGACTGGATGTGACCATCTTCGCCCACGTCAAACTGGCCACCACCGGCCGCGATGCCCTTGCCGATTTCGAAGCAGCGATCCGCGACCGCGCGGAAGTGCTCGAATGCTACACGCTCACCGGCGAATGGGATTTCCTGCTGAAGATCGTCACCCGGAACATCAAGGCCTACGAGGCGTTCTACCTCGACTATCTGTCGCGCATCCCGTGCGTGCGATCCGTGAATTCCTCGGTGGCGGTCACCGTGATCAAGGAATCAACCGCGCTGCCGTTGAATGTTTGACCGCCGCGCGCCAATGGCCGCCGGGAGACTACGGCAGGAGCACGGTGGATCCGATGGTGCGCCTGCCCTCGAGCTCCCGGTGCGCCTGCGCTGCCTCGCGAAGCGCGAAACGTTGCCCGATATGCGCCTTGACGTCTCCCGCCAACACCTTTGCAAATAGATCCGCGGCACGCGTGTGCAGTTCATCGCGGGCCTTGATGTAGTCGAACAGCGTCGGCCGGGTGGCAAAGAGCGATCCGCCGGCGACCAGATCCGAGAATTTAAAATCGGTGATCGGTCCCGACGATTGTCCGAAGCACACGAACATGCCGCGCGTGCGCAGGCATTTGAGTGAACCGCGCCAGGTATCGTGACCCACCGAATCGTAGACCACATCGCAGCCCCTGCCCGAAGTGATCTCCTTGACGCAGGCGACAAAGTCCTGCGCGCGATAGTCGATGGCGTGGGAGTAGCCGCCAGCCTTGGCGGCCGCGACTTTCTCCGGCGAACCCACGGTGCCGATGGAGATTGCGCCCAAGGATTTCAGCCACTGCCCCATCAACGACCCGACGCCGCCCGCCGCCGCATGCACCAGCACGACATCGCCCTTCTTGACCGGATAACATGAAGTCAGCAAGAACTGCGTGGTCATGCCTTTCAACATCAGGGAAGCGGCCACGTCGAAGTCAATTCCGTCTGGCAGTTTCACCAGCCGCTCGGCGGGCAGTACCCGCCGCGTGCGATAGGCGCCGATTGGCATCGTGTACGCCACGTGATCGCCGACGCGAATATCCGCGACCCCCTCGCCGATCTCTTCGACGACTCCCGACGCTTCGCCGCCGGGTATCAACGGCGACGTCGGCCAGGGATAAGCTCCCTTGCGGTAATAGGTGTCGATGAAATTAACGCCGATGGCGCGCTGTGCGACGCGTGCTTCGCCGCGCCCCGGTGGCGCGGTTTCGAGCGCGCTCCATTCGAGCATCTCGGGACCGCCGGCGGTTCTCGCCAGGATGCCAAAATCCGCCGCTGGCTTCGTCATGCTACCTCGTCAAAGTGGCCGCGTGGCGGCGGATGCGCGCCACACCTTCGCTCAAGGTTGCCTCATCCGTGGCAAAACACAAGCGCACAAACCCGCGTGTCTCGGTGCCGAACGCTCCGCCATCGATGACTGAAACACGCTCCGCGCGATACAGACCATGCATGAATTCATTGCCGCTAAGACCTGTGCCGCGCACGTCGATCAACGTAAACATGCCGGCGTCCGGTACGGAGCAGCGTATTCCCGGCGTGCCGTCGAGTCCCGCAAGCAGCTGCTCGCGCCGCGTCCTGCAAAATTCTCGAATCCTCGATTCCGCCGTCGCGGATTGTGCGAGCGCCGTGATCGCCGCCTCCTGAATGAAGCCCGGCAAGCCGAACAGCATGCACATCGAGAGCGCTTCCGCGTGCTTCACCAGCTGCGAGGGCCCCACGAGCCAACCCGCACGCAGTCCCGGCATCGAATGCGACTTGGAAAGACTGCCGACGGTGATGACCTGATCCGGCAGGCGCGCCGCCAGGCCGGGCACCCTGCCATCGGGCGCCAGTCCGGAATACACCTCGTCCGCCACCAGCCACAAGGAATGACGCCGCGCGAGTTCGCCGATCGCATCCAGTTCCTCTTCGTTCAGTATGACGCCGCTTGGGTTATTCGGCGTCGCGAAGAACAGGGCGCGGGTGCGCGGCGTGATCGCCGCCTCGAGCAGTTTCAAGTCGGGACGAAATGCGCGCGACGCCGGGGCAGGCACGCGCACCAACTGGGCGCCCGATGCGCGAATGGTGGCAGGGTAGCTCGCATACAAGGGCTCGAGCGCCAGCACTTCATCGCCGGCGCTCGCGATGCACAGGGAGGCGGTAAACAGCGCATTCTGCGTCCCCGACAGAAAGATCACATTCTCCGCCGTCACGGATTGTCCCGTGCGCTGCCGATGCGCATGCGCGATGGCGTCGCGCAAGGCCAGGCGGCCGGCCGCGGGCGTGTAGCGAATGTCGCCGGCGCGCAGGCTTTCGATGGCCCTCTGCAATACCGGCGCGGGCGTCGGCAAATCCGGATCGCCGATGCTCAGGACAACGACATCCTCTCCGCGCAGTTGTGCCTCGCGGGCCGCCAAGTGAATGGTCCACGCATCGACGCTCTCGCCCGCGACACGCTCGACCAACGGTGAAAATTTCATAGCACCCTATTCGCCTTGCCACGCCCGGTGAGCGCCTGCATACTTTATAATGGCATTCACCGCCGCACACTCCCTTCGCTGCCGCCAGGATTTTCCCGCTCTGACGCGCACCGGCCAGGGGGCGAATCTCGCCTATCTCGATGGCCCCGGGGGCAGCCAGGTCCCGCAGGTCGTCATCGACACCATCGGCGATTTCTACAGCACCTGCAACGTCAACACACACGGCAAATTCTGGCCATCGCAGGAAGTGGATCGGCGCATGGACCGGGCGCGCGAAGTCGTGGCGGCCTTTTTGGGCGCCGAGTCCGCAAGCTGCATCTCGTTTGGTCAAAACATGACCTCCCTCAACTATGCGCTGAGCGGCGCGATTGCCCGCACCCTGACCCAGGGCGACGAAGTGCTCATCACGCAGCTCGATCACGAGGGCAATCGCGGACCCTGGCTGCGTCTGGAGGAGCGCGGCATCGTCGTCAGAGAGGTGCGGCTGCTGCCGTCGGGGTTGTTGGACAGCGCCGACATGGCCGCCAAGATCACGCCTCGCACTAAGATATTTGCGTTGGGCGCTTCATCGAATGCGCTCGGCACCGTCAATGATCTCGCGCTGGCGCGCCGCCTCACGTTGAGCGTCGGCGCGCTGTTGGTGGTGGATGCGGTGCATTACGCGCCGCATTTTCTGATCGATGCCGCCGCGCTCGGCGCGGATTTTCTGCTGTGTTCGGGCTATAAATTCTACGGTCCGCACGTCGGCGTGCTCTATTCGCGGCCGGGCGCGCTCGAGCGGCTGCCGACGGATGCCTTGAGCGTGCAGGATCCGGCCGCTCCCTACCGGATCGAAACCGGCACGTTGAATCATGCGGCGATCGACGGGCTGCGCGCCGCGGTCGAATACATCGCGCTCTGGGGCAGCGGCACCACACTGAGAGAGCGCATCGTCGATGCCATGAATGGCATATCCGCTTACGAACACGAACTGGCCAGGTTCTATCACGACACGGTTCGCACGCATTCCCGGCGTGCAGGTTTGGGGACCGGATTTCAGCGGCGGCGCGCGTGCGCCGACCGTGTCGATCACCTTGAATCGCGCCAGCGCTGCCACGGCGGCTGAGGCGCTGGCAAAGCGGGGCATTTGCGTGTGGGACGGACATTTCTATGCGGCACGGGCGGTACAAGTGCTGGGACTCGCCGAGCGGGGCGGCTTGCTGCGTACCGGTATCTCGATGTACAGCTCACGCGAGGAACTGCAGCGTTTGCTGCAGGGGATCGAGGAGCTGGCGTAAGTCGAGCCCGCTGGCCTGAGCCGGGCTCGCTGGCCTAAGCTAAACGCGCCAGATGAGCCGCGAGCTTCTCGGCGTGATCGCGAAGTTCGATGGCCGCGGTTGCATCCCAATGATCGGCGCGCAGCATGGGTCCCAGGTAATAAAGATCCCCGGCCGGGCGGCCCTGCGCGTCCAGGCATGCCCCATAGGATGCCGTGCGAATGCCCAGATGCAAGGCATCGGGCGTGATCAGCCCGGCCGTGCGCAGCGCGCTCGTGAGCGGGTCCCGCGACCGCTCGATCGCATAATTGGGCCCGGTCGCATTGACCACCAGATCCGCCACCAGGGTCTTGGATTCTGCGCTGCCGCGAGGGCGCCACGATACTCTCAGCCTCTGTTCCATGGCGGTAATGTGCTGAATGCGCCCCGCGCTGACGCGCAGTCTGCCGGCAAGGCGCAAATGCTCGATGCGCGTGACCAACTGCGGCGGAAGCCGGTGCCGGTGAATGTCCCAATGAGTTTGCAGGTGACGCACGAAGCGACGCCGTTCGATCTCCGGCAGCCTGCTCCAGAGGACCGGCACCAAACTTCGAATGTGCGCGATGGCCTCGCGCCAATCGCCCCCCATTTTCTCTATCTCGCCCACCATCGCCCGACAGGCCCGGAGCACCTGCCTCAGCGACTGCGCGCACGCCAGCAGCGCATCGCCGCCGCGCACAGCGCTGGTATGAAAAATACCTTGCGGGCGCGGCAAGAGACCGCGCCGCGAAATCGTATGCAGCATCGGGCCGCCGCTGCCGTCTGCGCCCAGGACGGATGCCGCATCCGCCATCGTCAATCCGTTGCCGACGATCAGTACCGAATGCTGCTCGGTGAGGGTCTTCGGCAAATCCCTGGGATCTTGCCGGAATGCCCCATGCTCCAGTACATTCGCGGCCCATGGCTGCGGCGCCGGCGGCGGGTTACCGAGTGCCAGAACCACCGAGTCTGCATATATCGGCGGTCGATCCTTGAAATGCGCCACCAACGGCTGCCCGGTTTGGGCACGCACAATGTTGGTGACCTCGCCGAATACCCGTTGCAACCGAACATGCGCCGGCGCCGCGCGCTCGGCCTCGCAGCAGCACGTCCTGCAAGTAGTCGCCGTAGAGGGCGCGCGGCAGAAAATCCTCACCGTCGGCATTTTGCAGCCTGGCTTTGCGCGAAGCGTAGGAACTGCTGCGGATCGCGCGAATCGGCCGACAGGCGCGCCGCCGGCACGTTCAGAAGATAGGGGAATTCATCGGCCGCATACGCGACACCACGGCCCATGGCGACCCCACGCTCGATCAGCACGATGTCGGTGGCGCGAACCGGCGGGAAGGCGCAATAGATTGGCGGCCAGCACCGTACCGCGAGAATCCCGCACCGACAATAGCGATGGTTTTTCGCATATTTGGGAAGTGTAACAAGGGCGTAAGACGAGAAGGCCGTGCGAGGAGAGTATTCTTCCGCTACCATTTGAGCCGGGCTGTGGTCAAATGGCGCAGTCCTTATAAGTCGAGGGGCAACGATGCGACCCAGCAAATCACCTACTACTCCGACTTCGTGGTGTATCCCATCACGGTGATCGCGCTGACGGCAGTCAATGTCAACCATGTCACCTGGCACAGCGGCTGGGAATGGCTCGCCGCCTGCCTGGTGGGTCTGACGCTGTGGACGTTTTTGGAATACGTGATTCACCGGATCGCCTTGCACCGGATGCCGGTCTTTTCACCCATGCATAGCCTGCACCATGGAGCGCCGCTGGCCTACATCGGCACGCCGTCCTGGGTCAGCGTCACGGTGTGGCTCAGCGTCATATTGTTGCCCGTCGTGGTGGTGGTTGGGATTCAACGTCGCGGACGGTCTGACCGTGGGGGTCATGGTCGGCTACTGGTGGTACGGCTACGTGCATCACGTCATCCATCACCACGCCCACAAACGCACGCTCGGCCTATTTCAGCGACCTTCGCGCCTGGCACATGCGCCACCACCATTCGCCCGAAGCGCGGCAACTTCGGCGTGACCACGTCTCTGTGGGATCACGTATTCGGCACCGCCATCTCCACGCAAAGCAAAGCCATCGTCTCGTCGTGAACGCACAGCTGCAGCGATGCGGCGAATCCGATGCGCACCGACGGCTTCGAGTTCGTCGAGTACGCTGCGCCCGATCCGGACCTGCTGCGGCGTTTGTTCGAGAGCATGGGATTGCCGGCGGTCGCGCGTCATCGCTCCAAGAATGTCACGCTGCACAGCCAGGGCGACATCAATTTCATCATCAACGCGGAGCACGACAGCTTCGCGCAGAAGTTCGCGCGCGCGCATGGGCCTTGCGCCTGCGCCATGGCGTTTCGCGTCGCCGATGCGCGCTTCGCCTTTTCGCGCGCGCTGGAATTGGGTGCGAAGCCCGGACCCGCCACCGCGGGCCCGATGGAACTGAACATCCCGTCGATCGAGGGAATCGGCGGCAGCCTGATCTACCTCGTCGATCGCTATGGCGAGCGCACCATCTATGATGTGGACTTCGTCCCGGTAGCCTCCGCATCCGGACCGGCCGGCCGCGACCCGGCCCCGGTCGGGCTCACGCGCATCGATCATCTGACCCACAACGTCAGGCGCGGCAACATGAATGTGTGGGCCGGCTTCTACGAAAAGCTCTTCAACTTCCGCGAAATTCGCTACTTCAGCATCGAAGGCAAGGAGACCGGCTTGTTCTCGCGCGCGCTCACCTCGCCCTGCGGCAAGATCCGCATCCCCATCAACGAGAGCCAGGACGACAAGAGCCAGATCGAAGAGTACCTGAACGAATACAAGGGCGAAGGCATCCAGCACATCGCGCTGGCAAGCGATGACATCTACCGGACCGTCGATGCCCTGCGCGGCCGCGGCGTCGAGTTCCAAGACACCCCCGACACATACTACGAAGGCGTGGATGCACGGGTCGCGGGTCATCATGAGTCCCTGCAGAGCTCAAGCGGCGCCGAATACTGATCGATGGCAGTCTCGACAGCGGCATTCTGCTGCAAATTTTCACCAAGAACGCCATCGGCCCCATCTTCTTCGAAATCATTCAGCGCAAAGGCAATGAGGGGTTCGGCGAAGGAAACTTTCAGGCGCTGTTTGAATCCATTGAATTGGACCAGAAGCGCCGCGGCGTCATTTGAGCCCGTCTGGCCGTTCGCCGGGTCGCTGCGTGCCCGCGGCGTTGAACTTCGGCTGAACGCCCATATCTAACTGGCCGAGGGTCAATTCGACCCATAAGGGGCCTGTAATGCGGAAATTAATACTTGCTGCTGCATTGAGCGTGGGCGCCGTTCTTGCGTTCTCATCGCCGGTGTTTGCGCAAGCCGATCCGACCATGAATCAAATCTATGAGGCGGCCGCCGCGGGTCATCTCGATCAGGCGCAGCAGATGATCACGCAGGTTCTGGCCGATCATCCGAACAGCGCCAAGGCGCACTACGTGCAGGCGGAGCTGTACGCGAAGGAAGGCAAGACTCCCATGGCGCGCGTCGAACTGGGCATCGCCGAGCGCCTCAATCCGGGCTTGACCTCGTTCAGCCCGCGTTCGGTTCAAGAATTGAAATCGCAGCTTGGGCTTAGCGCGAGGGGACCGACGGGCCTGCCGGTTTCGGATACCGCACGCGAGCGCAGTTTCCCGTGGGGCGCGCTGCTCATCGGCGTCGTGGTCGGTGGCCCTGCTGATGATGGTTTTCCGTCGGCGCAACACCTATGCGTCCAATACTCCGGCGACCGGGCGCCGGCCCCGGCATGGGCGGCGCGCCGGGCGGATATGGCCCCGGATACGGTCCCGCGCCCATGGGCGGCGGCGGCATCGGCTCGGGGATCGCGGGCGGTCTTGCGTCGGGCCTGGCGGTGGGCGCGGGCGTGGTGGCCGGCGAAGAACTGGCGCATCACTTCCTGGATGGCGGACGGCGCGACGGCGGCGTGATACCCGCTGCGGACGCGGCCGAGGCGCCGATGCAGCAATAACGACATGGGCGGAGCCGATTTCGGGGTCAACGATTCCGGCTCCTGGGATGACGGCGGTGGCCTGGGTGGGGGCGGCGGAGACGACTGGAGCTAACCGTCCAGCGCCCGATCTGAACCCTGGTCGGACTTTTGCCTAAGGGCGCCCAAATGGGCGCCCTTTTTATTTCGGCTTCAACCCCGTCAGCCTTACTCGCTCCAGCGGCTACTCGTGCAGGCCGGCCTCAAGACTCAGCAAATTCTGCGGAACCACGCGGACCAAGCCGCTGCGCGGGCTGTCGATGTCGGCAATCATATAAAACGAGATCGACACGATGACCGGGAGAATAATCGGCATGACAAGCCTTCGTTTGAGCTTGAGCTTGCCTTCGGCGTAACCGATCATTGCGTTGCACAGCACCGCGATCACGAACATCAGGAACCATGCCGCCGGCGGTATGCGGTTCCACCAGGCCGCCTGGGTGTAGCCTTGCGAGTTCAGCACATCATTCATCCCGGAGACCATCAGCGCGAGCACCGGATTCGGGGCGGCCGCAGCCGGAGTCTTCACTGCGGCCCAAAGTTCATTTTGCAGCAGCCCGGTTTTGGCATTGGTCTGCCGTACGCTTTGCGAATCGCGCTCTTCATACCAGAGCACACGCTGGTCCAGATAGGACTTCAGCAGTTTCTTTGCGGCCGCCGCGTCCGCGGCAGGCAGGAATTCCACCCGGACGTACTCGGTACCGATGGCATTGGCTTCCGCCTCTTCGAAGTTCTTACGCTGATCGTAGCGGGTGGTCGCCATGGAAAAACTGAATCCGATGATGAGGCCGAGGAGCGTCAGTGCGGCGGCCAGTACCACGCCGAAGTCCTCGCGAATCTCGCCCTTGAGCTCTTTGTCGCCTCGCAAAATCAGGCCCACCCACACCGATGCGGACAACAGGAGGATGGAAAGCAGGAAAATCCCCGCCGGGTAGTCGCTGAGTCGCATTTATTGTTCTCCTGCGTGCTAATGGTGGTGAGCCACCGCGGCCGCCACGGCGTCGTGCAGCGCCTTCATGCCGAACGAGATGTCCTGCACCACGCCGTTGATGAAGAAGGTCGGGGTCGCGCGAATATGGCTGCGGCGGCCGCCCGCGGTGTGCTCGCGCACCTTCTGCAGGTAGATGTGATCGTCCATCTCAGCCACGTAGCGCGCCATGTCCAACCCCAGGCCGGCGGCATGGCGTTGCAGATCCGCGCCTTTGAGATGCGCTTGATTGCGGAACAACACATCGTACATCGGCCAAAATTTTCCCTGCGCGCCGGCCGCCTCGGCGGCTTCCGCCGCCAGCAGCGCGTGCGGATGCGCCTCCTCCAGCGGAAAATTTCTAAAGATGAATCGCACCTGATTGGGGAATCGATCCAGCAGCAAGGCAGGTGTGGTGGCCGCGACTTTGCAGCTCGGGCATTCGAAGTCCCCATACTCAATCACGGTCACCCGCGCGTGTTCGGAGCCCTGGCTGTGATCGGTCGGTTCGGGTGGGACCGCCAAGGTAACCGGCTGCGGCGTCGGGGTCATCGATTCGCTTCCTCAAGTTTCATGTTAGCGGCCGGCGGATCGATGTGCAGGCATCTCGACCGGCCTGATCCTCACCCGTATCACACTCGACCTGCGCAGCAGTTGCAACTCGCATTCGCGGCCGATGCAGGCTGGCATCGAGCCGGCGCTGCAAGCCATCGATACCATCGATGCTCGAGCCATCGAGCGCAATCATGCGATCCCCCTGTTCCACGCCGGCCTGCGCCGCGGGGCTGCCCGGCACGACCTCCGAGACATGGACCGCCTTGTTGCCCGGCAAACCGAAATGCCGGACCACGCGGGTCGCCATCGGCACGGTCGCGCCCGACACGCCGATATAGGCACGGCGCACCCGGCCATGGGCGAACAGCTGGCCGATCACCCATTTTGCCGTGTTTATCCCGGTGGCAAAACAAATCGCCTGGGCCTGCGGGATCATCGCGGTATTGACGCCGATCACGCGTCCCTTGGAATCCACCAACGGTCCGCCGGAGTTTCCCGGATTGAGCGCGGCGTCGGTTTGGATGACATCGTGCATGAGCCTGCCTGAGGTCGCCCGCAAGGTGCGGCCCAACGCTGAAACCACACCGGTGGTCACCGTCTTCGCATAGCCCAGAGGATTGCCGATGGCGATCGCGACCTGCCCCACTTTCAAGCGCGAGGAATCGCCGAATTCCACGAAGGGCAGCGCGACCGGGGAGCCGATGCGCAGTACCGCCAAATCCGAGTCCGGATCATTGCCCACCAGGTCGGCGCGTAAGCGGGCGTCGTCATTGAGACGCACCAGAATTTCGCCCGCGCCGTCGACCACATGGCTGTTGGTCAACAGGTAGCCGTCGGGCGTGAACAGAAACCCCGAACCGCTGCCCTGCACCGCACGGCGCGCCGCGCGCTCGCGGCGCCGCCGCGGCGCGTCACCTCGATGTAGGTTACCGCCGGAGACACCCGCTCCAAGGCACCGATGACCGCGCCGGAGTACGCATCGAGCAACGCGCGCGTCATCGACCGGCGCCTCATCGTTCGCAGCCCACTGCGGCGTCAGCACTGCAGCAGCTCAGCTCAGGATGATTTTCGGCTGCGCGGACAGGCCTTCCACGATCAGCCGATTCACGCGCCGTACGAATGTCGCCGGATCATCCAGTTCGCCGCCTTCCGCCAGCATCGCCTGGTCGAAGAGCACGTGAGCAAGATCCGCGAACGCCGCGTCGTCGGCCGTGTCCTTGAGGCGCAGCACCAGCGGATGCTTTGGATTCACCTCGAGAATCGGCAGCGTCGCGAAGGGATTGTTCTGTCCCGCCTGCTTGAGGATGCGACCCATGCGCAAGCTCACGCCAAACTCCCCGGCGACCAGCACCGCGGGCGAATCGGTGAGACGCGCTGAAACCTGCGCACTCGCGATCTTGCCGGTCAGACTCTTGGCCAGGCGCTCCAGGGTGCTCTTGAATGTGCTTTCCGCCGCCGCCTTTTCCGGAGTCTCGATGGCGGATGCCACGTCGGCCGCCGCGCTCGCGACGTTCGCGAGGGACTTGCCTTCGAACTCGTGCAGGTGCGCGGCCACCCACTCGTCGATGCGATCGGTGAGCAACAGCACTTCCATGTTCTTGGCGCGAAATCCCTCCAGATGCGGGCTGTTACGCGCGGCTGCGAGCGTGTCGGCGGTGAGGTAGTAGATGGCCTTTTGATCGGCCTTCATCCGCGAAACGTAGGCCTCGAGCGTGACCTCCGCGGCATCGCCGGTCGCGGCCGTCGAATGAAAGCGCAGCAGTTTGGCGATTCGCAACCTGTTGCGCGGGATCCTCGATGATCCCCTCCTTCAATACCATGCCGAAGGTTTTCTAGAATTCCGCATATTCCTCCGGCTTGTTCGCCGCGAGTTCCTCGAGCATGTCCAAGGTTCGCTTCACCAGCGCCGACTTGATCTTCTCGACGGTGCGATTGTTCTGCAGCAGTTCCCGCGACACGTTCAGCGGCAAGTCAGATGAATCCACCAGCCCGCGCATGAACCGCAGGTACGGCGGCAGCAATTCCGCCGCCTTGTCCATGATGAACACGCGCTTGACGTACAGCTGCACGCCGCCTTTTTGCTCGCGCTCGAACAGATCGAACGGCGCATGCTTCGGCAGGTAGAGGAGCGAGGTGTATTCGATGTTGCCTTCGACCTTGTTGTGCGCCCAGAGTCGCGCGCCCTCGCGAGTCGTGCGTGAGGTGCTTGTAGAACGCCTGGTAGTCCTCGTCCTTCAGCTCGGCTTTCGCACGCGTCCAAAAAGCCTTCGCCTGATTCAGCGTCTCGTCGCTGTCGGCCGATTTCAACACGATGGGAATGCTCAGGTGATCCGAGTACTTGCGCACCAATTGGCGCAGGCGCGCGGCTTCCAGAAATTCCTTGTCCTCATCGCGCAGATGCAGGATGACCTCGGTGCCGCGATCGGTCTTGTCGCTCGGCTGAATCTCGTACTGGCCCTCGCCGTCCGAATCCCAGCGCACCGCCCGGCGTCGGTGCGTTTGCTGAGCACCGTGACCTTGTCGGCGACGATGAAGGCGGAATAAAAGCCGACGCCGAACTGGCCGATCAGCTGCGCGTCCTTGGCGGAATCGCCGCTCAAGGTCTCGAGAAATTTCTTGGTGCCGGAGCGCGCGATGGTGCCCAGGTTGTCGATGACTTCGGCCTCGCTCATGCCGATGCCGTTGTCCTTGATGCTCAAGGTGCCGGCGGCGCGTGTCCGGCGTCAGCGTGATCGACAGGGAGTCCGCGCCCAGAAGCTCCGGTTTGGCGAGCGCCTCGAAGCGCAACTTCTCGCAGGCATCCGAGGCATTCGAGATCAGCTCGCGCAGGAATATCTCCTTGTGCGAGTACAGCGAATGAATCACCAAGCGCAACACCTGCTTGGTTTCGGCTTGGAACTCTTTGACTTGCGGCTGTGTTTCGGTGGTCATGGTCTGAGGATCACCATTGTCTTTGAATTGTGAACCGCGTTTGTTGGGGCTGGCGCTCGAAACTTCAACTAGGGCCAGTCGGCGCGCGGATCGAAATCGAACTCGCGCTTCATGCGCTCGTAGGCCTCCTTCGCCGTGGCCGATTGCGCCGCCGGCGTCACCAGCTTGATGATGACGATCTGGTCGCCGCCCGGATTGCCCGGAAGTCCCCGCCCGCGCAAGCCTCAGCTTCTGACCCGATTGCGCGCCGGCCGGCACGGTCAGCTCCACCGTGCCGCCGAGCGTGGGCACCGCCACCTTGGCGCCCAGGGCCGCCTCCCACGGCGCCAAGGGCAATTCGATCTGCACGTCCTTGCCCGACACCTCGTAGAGATGGTGCGGACGCAGTCTGATTCGAAAAATCAGCGAGGCGCGGCCGCCGGTGCCGATGCGCAGCGACTGGCCCTCGCTGACGCCGGCCGGTATTTGCACGTCGACCTGGCGCGGGCGCGCATTCTCGTTGAGCGTGACGCGGCGTTTGGTGCCGGCGAAGGCCTCCTCCACGGTGACGTCCAGATGGCCCGCATCCGCCTCCGGTTGCGCTGCGGCGGCGCCGATCCCGCCGCGCCGCCGAACAGACTGGAGAAAAAATCGCTGAAGCCATTGAGGTCCGAGAATCGCTGGCCGCCGCGATTGTCCGAACCGCTGCGACCAGTCGGGCGGCGGGCGAAACTGCTGGCCGTTGCGAAAATCCCGGCCCAGATTGATCATAGGCGGCGCGCTTATCCGGATCGCGCAGCACCTCGTACGCCTCCTGGACCTCCTTGAACTTGTCCTCGGCGTTTTTTTCCTTGCTGACATCCGGGTGGATATTTGCGCGCCAGCTTGCGGTAGGCGCGCTTCACCTCATCGGCATCGGCGCCGCGAGTCACGCCCAGTATTTCGTAATAGTCCTTATATTGCATGCCCTACCTCTAGAAAGATTAATTCTTTATTTTACAGCTACTTATGCTAATCTCGGCCGCCTGGTGGTCGAATCAGAACCCGCCCTCGCCGCGCCGTCGAATTCCGAGCTTGAAATTGAACAGCAACGTCCCGACCTCCGGTATGCCGCGTTACCATATTGCGGCTCTTTTTCGCGAAGAAAAGCCCCATGAAACGCATTTTCCTGTTCGTCCTCACGAACCTGGCGGTCCTGGCCCTGCTCAGCGTGGTGCTGTTCATCGTCGAGAGCGGGTTTTCGGCGTGCACTTGGCGCAGGGCGGCACTGGGCGGTCTGCTGGTGTTTGCGGCGATTTTCGGTTTCGGCGGCTCGCTGATTTCGCTGGCGCTGTCCAAGTGGACCGCCAAGCGCATGATGGGGGTGCGCGTGATCACGGCCCCGCAATCGGATCTGGAACGCTGGCTCGTCGGCGCGGTCAAACGTCTGGCTGAGCAGGCCCAGATCGGCATGCCGGAAGTCGGCATTTTCGACGCCGAGGAAATGAATGCCTTTGCCACCGGCGCGCGGCGCAATGCGGCCTTGGTGGCCGTGAGCAGCGGCCTGCTGCGCAGCATGTCGCGCACGCAGGTCGAGGCGGTACTGGGTCACGAAATCACCCATGTCGCAAACGGTGATATGGTTACCCTTGCGCTGTTGCAAGGTGTGCTAAATACATTCGTGATCTTTCTCGCGCGCATCATCGGCGGCATCGTCGATCGGGCGGTGTTGCAGGAACGACCGGCAGGGATCCGGCATCGGTTTTTTCATGACCACCATGGTGGCGCAGTTCGTGCTGGGCATTTTCGCCAGCATGATCGTCTGTTGGTATTCGCGGCGGCGGGAATTTCGCGCCGACCGCGGCGGCGCCGATCTGGCCGGCACCGGCAGCATGATCGATGCACTGCAGATGTTGAAGCGCAGCCAGGGCGAGCCGATGCCGCAGCAGCTGCAGGCTTTCGGCATCAACACGGGCAGCGCGGACGGCTTCATGCGGCTGTTCATGAGCCACCCGCCGCTCGATGAGCGGATCGCGGCACTACAAGTCTTGAGGAACTGAAAGATGACCCCAGAAAATGAAATCGTGATCGAGCCGCCGACCGCGGTGCGCGTGGGCCGGGAGCTATCGCGCTGGTTCGGCAACAGCGATTTCGCGACGCGGCCGACGCGACGCTGCCGCGCTACGCGAAGCCGGCAGGCACATCGATTGGGCGCGCGTCGTGCCCTTCCTGCTGATGCATGCTCGCCTGTCTCGCGGTGATCTGGGTGGGCTTCAGCTGGGTGGCGCTGGCTGGTCACGTTCGCGCTGTACCTGGTGCGCATGTTCGCCATCACCGGTTTCTATCATCGCTACTTTTCGCACCGCACCTTCAAGACCTCGCGCGTCGGCCAGTTCATCTTCGGCCTGCTGGGCGCCTCGGCGGTGCAGCGCGGTCCGATTTGGTGGGCGGCCCATCATCGCCACCACCATGTGCATTCGGACAAGCCGGAGGACGTGCACTCGCCCGTGCAGCACGGCTTTTTCTGGAGCCACATGGGCTGGTTCATGTCGCACAAGCACTTCGCGGCGGATCTGTCGCGGGTCAAGGATTTGCTCAAGTATCCCGGAGCTGCGCTTCCTGGACCGCTTCGACGTCGTCGTTCCGACGCTTCTCGGAGTCGGCGTGTTCCTGCTCGGCGTGCTGCTCAAGCACGTGGCGCCGGGACTTGCACACCACCGGCTGGCAGATGTTGGTGTGGGGATTCTTCATCTCCACCGTGGCTGGTTTACCACGGCACCTACACCATCAATTCCCTGTCGCATGTATTCGGGCGCCAGCGCTACAAGACCGGCGATGCCAGCCGCAATAACGTGCTGGCTGGCCATCATCACCCTGGGCGAAGGCTGGCACAACAATCACCATCACTACCCCGCATCGGTGCGTCAGGGCTTTTACTGGTGGGAATTCGACATCACCTTCTACCTGCTGAAGCTGATGTCGTTCTGTCGGACTGATCTGGGACTTGAAACCGGTGCCGGCGGCGGTGCGCGACGGAGCGGCCAAGCGCATCTAAATGCCCTCTGCGATCGGCACCGCCCATGCCTCGCCCGCCTAGCGCCGCGACCCTGGCGGAGCTCGAAGTCGCCGGTCGGCGACGGCGGCTGGCTCGAGTCGCCCGACGACCTGGCACCCTACCTCAGCGACTTTCGCCGCCTCTACCACGGCGCCACGCCGCTGGTGCTGCTGCCGCGCAGCGCCGAGCGAAGTCGCGCAGGATCCTGCGCCATCTGCAATCGCGACGAAGTCGCCGTGGTGCCGCACGGCGGCAATACCAGCTACTGCGGCGGCGCCACCCCCGACGAGAGCGGCTCGCAGATCGTGCTGTCGATGCAGCGCCTGAATCGCGTGCGGCACATCGACGCGGCCAATTACTCCATGATCGTCGAGGTGGGCTGCACGCTCGCCGGAGCGCAAGCCGCAGCGCGCGAAGCGGAGCGCCTGTTTCCCTTGAGTCTGGGGTCAGAGGGCACGGCGCAAATCGGCGGCAATCTCTCGACCAATGCCGGCGGCACGGCCGTCTTGCGCTACGGCATGATGCGCGATCTGGTGCTCGGACTCGAGGTGGTGCTGGCGGACGGCCGTGTGCTGTCAGCGCTGAAGAGCCTGCGCAAGGACAACACCGGCTACGACGTGAAGTCCCTGTTCATCGGCGCCGAAGGCACGCTCGGCATCATCACCGCGGCATCCCTGAAGCTGTTCCCGCCGTCGGCCGATACCGCGACCGCGCTGGTCGGCATCGATTCGCCCCAGCATGCGCTTGCGATCTGCTGGCTCGTCTGCGCGCCGCAGCAGGCGATCAGCTAACCTCGTTCGAGTTGATGCCGCGCATCGCGGTCGAAATGACCGTGAAGCACGTCACCGGCGTCGCAAATCCGCTGGAGTTCGACAGCGCCATGGTTCTTGCTGATCGAGCTGGCCTCGCCGAATTCCGCATCAGAACCTGACCGGGCTCCTGACTGCGGAACTCGAGGACGCCGCGGCCGCCGGCATCATCAAGGATGCCATGCTCGCCACCTCCCTGGCGCAGGCGCAGGCCATGTGGAAGTTGCGTGAATCCGTGCCGGAGGCTCAACGCCGCCACGGCGCCAGCATCAAGCACGACGTGTCGGTTCCGCTGTCCGCCATTCCCGACGCTCATCGAAAGAGGCAGCGCGCTCGCGCCGCGCATTGGCTCCTGAGGGCGACGTGGTGTCCTACGGGCACGCCGGCGACGGCAATCTGCACTTCAATTTGAGTCAAAAGCCCGGCGCCGATCTCGCACGTTTCCATGGCAGGACGCACGCCGCTCGAAGTCGCGATGTTCGATCTGGTCGAAAGCCTGGGCGGCAGCATCAGCGCCGAGCACGGCATCGGCCGGCTCAAGGCCGGGGAATTCGCGCGCCGCGCGGATCCCGTGGAACTCGCTGTCATGCACGAACTGAAGCGTGCGCTCGATCCGAAAGGGATATTGAATCCGGGTAAGGTGCTGTGCGCAAACTGACCGTGCCGGTTCGCACGGCGCGACTGAATTTGCGCGAGTTCGTCATGGCGGATTTCGACGCCGTGCATGCCTATTCATCGGATCCGCGCGTCACCCGCTATCTTTTCTTCGGCCCCCGCGACGAGGAGAGCACCGCCGAGTATCTCGAGGAACTTGCTTGCCTCGCAGCGCGAGCGGCCGCGTACGCGATTCGAACTCGGCGTCGAGGAAATCGCCTCGGGCAGGCTGATCGGGGCGTGCGATCTGTCCTGGATCGAACGCAATGTGGTGGACCTGGGCTACATGCTCGAGGCGCGAACAATGGGGCAAGGGCTATGCCACGGAAATCGCCCTCGCCCTGATCGAAGCGGCGTTTCTCGAATTGCGCGCCGAGCGCGTGATCTCGACCGTCGACGTCAACAATGCTGCATCGATCCGCGTGCTGGAGAAAATCGGCATGCGCTGGGAAGCGGTGTACCGCAAACACCGGCGCGCCAAGAACCGCTGGTGGGACTGCCATCTTTTCGTCCTGCCGCGCGAGGTGTGGGAAGCGTCGCGGCTCAGCCCCGCGACACGCTAGGAGCCTAACGCATCGGCCTCGTCCTTGGCCTTTTGCTCGCGCGCGCGTTCCGCCGCCCGCTTCAGCACGTCATCGTTGGGCATTCCCAGTTCCGGCTGCTGCGCAGGGTCAGCATGCCGCCGACCAAATGGCGAGAACGATCACGAAGATGATGATGACCTTGAGCATCAGGACATCACTCGAATCAAGCCTTCCTGCGAGACGCTTGCCACAAGACGGCCGTCGCGCGCAAACACGCTGCCGCGCGTGAAACCGCGGGCGCCCGAGGCGCTCGGACTATCCATGGCGTACAGCAACCAGTCATCGACGCGCACGCTGCGATGGAACCACATCGCATGATCGATGCTCGCGATGACCAATTTGTCCTTGATCATGGACAGGCCATGAGGCTTGAGCGCCGTATCCAGCAATTGAAAGTCGGACGCATAGGCCAGCAGGCAGCGATGCAGAGCCTCATCATCCGGGAGCTTATCGACGGCGCGTATCCAGACATGTTTGAGCGGCGGCGCCTTTGCCGGCCGCTCCAGACTCGGCGGCTGCACCAGTCTTGAATTCGAAGGGGCGCTTCTGATCGAGCATCTTCTGCATGAACGGCGGCAGGTTGGGCAGCGAGGCGAGATAGCGATCCAGATCGGGCAGCGCCTCGGGCGACGGCACGTCCGGCATGGGGATCTGATGATCCAGACCGGCCTCGGGAATTTGGAACGATGCCGACATGTTGAAGATCTGTTGCCCGTGCTGAATCGCCACGACGCGCCGCGTGGCAGAAATGCTTGCCGTCCCAGGCCCGGTCGACTTCGTACACAATCGGGGAATTGAAGTCGCCGCGGCGCAGGAAATAAGCGTGCAGCGAGTGCACCTGCCGATCTTCGACGGTCGCCGTCGCCGCCACCAGCGCCTGCCCCAAGCACCTGGCCGCCGAATACCTGCGGCGATGCCGATGTCGCGGCTCTGGCCGCGGAACAGATTGATCTCGAGGCGCTCGAGCGTCATGACCTTGATCAGATCTTCGAGTAGTTGATTCATCCTTAAGGTCTCAGGCCGAATCCGTGCCGGCAACGCCCAGACGTTTCTGCATGATGGGACTGGTGGTGGTGTACTGCAAAAACTGGCGCTTCTCCGGAAACAGGTGATGTTGAATCGCAAACGCCGTCAGCGCCGCTTCGTGAAAGCCGCTCAAGATGAGCTTCTTCTTGCCGGGATAGGTGTTGATGTCGCCGATCGCGAAGATTCCCGGGATGCTGGTCTGAAATTTTTCGGTGTCGACCTTGAGCGCCTTCTTCTCGAGTTCCAGTCCCCATTCTGCAATGGGACCCAGCTTCGGATGCAGGCCGAAGAATGCAAGCACATGATCCACCGGCACCTGCTGAGTGGTCCCGTCGGCGCATTGCACCTCGAGTCCCACCAGCTTCTCATTGTCCTTCTTGCATGGCGACGGCATTTCCCTCCAGCAGCTGCATCTTACCTGCCGCAACCAGGTCGCGCATGCGCGCGACCGTGGCGGGCGCGGCGCGAAATTCCGCGCGACGATGCACCAAGCGTCAACGAACGTGCCTTGTCGCAGAATGCCACCGTCCAATCCAGCGCCGAATCTCCGCCGCCGCAGATCACCAGATTCTCGATCGTAAGAAATCACCGGCCGACCTCACGCGATAGTGAACCGTGCGTGCCTTCGAATTGCTCGACGCCGGGTATGCCGAGACGCCGGGGCTGGAATGAACCCACGCCGCCAGCGATGACCACCGCGCCCGCGGTGAGCCGCGTGCCGGTGGAGGTCGCCACATGAAACTTGCCGTTCTCCAGCACACGCAATTCGGTGACTTCCTGCCCCAGATGAAAAATGGCGTTGAAGGGCTTCGCCTGCTCCAGCAACCGATCGATCAATTCCTGGGCACCGCACACCGGCAGCGCAGGGATGTCATAGATCGGCTTGTCGGGATACAGCTCGGTGCACTGACCGCCGGGCTGCGCCAGAGAATCAATGATGTGCGTCGATAATTCCGAGGAGTCCGAGTTCGAAGATCTGGAACAGCCCCACGGGCCCGGCGCCGATAATGACCGTTTCGACGTACTTGTTCCGACATGATTGCCTGATTCCTTAAATGACAGCGTAAATCGGTCGCGAATTGTAGCTGAGCGCCAACCGGTTACGCAGGCAACCAGATTCGATCCTAATGGTACATATGTACGAGACCGGTCCCTTGAGTACCGGTGCGTTTAGCGCGCAATGGAAGCCGATGTTCTCATCGAGCATAAACCTATGTTTAGTAAGGGAAAACTATGCACGCACAAGTTATGCCGCGTTCCGCGCGACCGTTGAACTCGGGGAATGACGGCACACGCGAGTCGACCCGGCCGATCCGAGCCTTGAATCGCGGACTCGAGGTCCTCACCGAACTCAATCGCCTGGAGCGGGCGGCCATCAACACGCTCGCCGCGGCGGCGGGCCTGCCGCGTACCACGACATATCGCATTTTGGAAACTCTGCGCCTGGCCGGCTATGTCGATCGCGATGCGCATGATGATTGCTATCGACCGACCATCATGGTGCGCGCGCTGTCGGACGGGTTCGACGATGAAGCCCTGGTGGCGCATATCGCGAAACCGCTGCTCGCCGCACTGGGCGAGCAAATCGTTTGGCCGGTGGCGGTCGCAACGCCGTCCGGCTCGACCATGATGATTCGAGAAACCACCGACGCCTCGAGTCCCCTCGCTCTGGAGCAGTACAGCGCAGGTGTGCGCGTGCCCATGCTGGCTTCGGCCGCAGGACGCGCCTACCTGGCCTTCTGCCCGGCGGCGCAACGCGATGCGCTATTGGAGCGTATTGGCGCGCTCGTCGCTGCCCGAGGATCGCCTGGCGCGCAATCGAACCGAAGTCGAGCGTCTGCTCAGCGAAACGCGCACGCAAGGCTACGGCATGGCGCATCGCGCGCGGCGCGTGTCGGAGGAAACCAGCCTGGCCATTCCGGTGCGCGCCAAGGACCGAATCCTCGCCACGGTCACGGTACGCTACGCCGCCACTGCGGTGCCGCTGCGTACCGCCGTGGAGCAATTCCTGCCCAAGATGCGCGAGTTCGCACACAAGATCGAGAGCGAATTCGCTAGAGGCGGATTACTTTCGCAGCACCTTGCGCACGCCGCCGGAAATCAGCGCGGTGACATCGAGCAGAGCGCCGGCCATGGCCAGGCCATCCGGCGCGGCCAGATATCGCGGACGCCACACCGGACTGATATTTTTCCTTGTACTTGCGCAGACCCTCGAAGTTGTAGAACATTTCGCCGTAGCGCTGCACCATGCGCCCGAGCTTGTGCCAGGCCGGAGCCAGAGCGTGTTCTTCCAGGCCGGACGAGCGGCGCCATCCCCAAATTGAACCACTTGAAGCCCTGCGCTCTGGCCCCACAGCATGCACTCGACCAGCATGAAATCGACGACGCCCTTCGGTGCCGCGCGGTTGTAGCGCATGAGATCCACCGACAATTCGGTACGAGCCTCCGCGCCATAGGTTGGCGAAGGCGACCACCGCCCCGTTGCATCGGACCACGCCGCACGTCGAAGTTCTCGAGATAGCGCTCGTCGAAAAAACCCAGGGAAAACCGCTTCTCCGCGGTCTTTTTCTCCGCGAGCCAGGCGTCCGAGACCGCGCGCAGTTCCGGCAACAGTCGGGCCACATCACCACGCGGCGATCAGCTCGAATGAAGCGCCGTCGCGGCCTGCGCGCCGATGCGCCTGGCGCAGGTCCGCGCGTGCCGCCCCGTCCAGGGAAAAACTGTCGAGCGGCACCCGCGCCTCTTCGCCGAGCTTGCTCAAATTCAGACCCAGGTCGACGTACAGCGGCAAGCGGTCCGGCGTGACCTGGTAGAACACCGGCGAAACCGCCATCGAATCGCAATCCTCCAGGAATTTCCAGGCCAATGACTCGCCGAGTTCCGGCGGACCGATGGGGTCGCCCATCGCCACCCAGCTGCTGCCCGAGGCTTGGAACATGATGCAGGCGCTGTGCTCGTGGTTGAACAGCAGGTTCTTGTCGCCGAGCAGCGCCAGATTCGCCGTGGTGTCCTCGCCTTTTTCTATCAATTCTGCGACGCACTCAAGATCCGCTGCGCGCGGCGCGGAGAAACGCGGAGGCGCCGGCCGCAGCACGCGCCACAAGCCGTAGGCTGCGGCAATCATGACCGCCAGCAGCGAAGCGCGCAGGCTGCGCGGCGCCGTGGCCTGAAAGGCGAATTGCCACCACAATTCGTTGTCGTAGGGCAGGTGCCGATAGGCGAACAGCACCAGCCAGCCCGCCGTCAGCAGCACCACGAAAAAAGCCACGATCCACGCGGCGGAAAAATGCTGCTCAAGCAGACGAAGCGCGCCGCCGAAAACGCGCGCGCGCCGACAGCAGCATGACAACCACGACGGCGAGCACGCAGGCCTCCTCGTAGTCGAAGCCCTTGAGCAGCGACAACAGGATGCCGGCGCACAGCAGCCAGATCGTCAGCCACCACGCGGTGTGCAGTCGCCGATACAATCCATGCGCGATGATCAGCAGGCCCACCCCGACCGCACTGCCGAGCAAATGCGACAACTCCAGCACCGGCAGCGGCACGAAATCCCGCAGCAGCGCGAGGCGATTGCCGAGCGCCGGCGTGGCGCCCGAGAACAGCAGCACCGCGCCGGCGAGAAACACCGCGATCGCGATGGCCTGCGGGGTGACTGCGGTGAGAAAAGCCCGCAGCAGCGTTGCCATGCGCACCACGGGCGCGCGATGCACCCAGAGTTCGTGCACCCCCAAAAGCACGAGAGCCACGGCGAAGGGCGCGAAGTAGTAGATGGCCCGGTAAGCCAGCAGCGCGCCCAGCAACCGATCCTGGGGCACGTTCGGCAACAACAGCAGCAGGACGAACTCGAACACGCCGATGCCGCCGGGAACATTGCTGATCACGCCCGCCGCCAGGGCGAGCAGGTACACACCGGCGAAGGCCGCGAAGCTGAGCGCCGCCTGCGGCGGGAGCAAGCACATACAAGACCGCGGCAGCGCACAGCATGTCAAGGCAGCTGATGCCGATCTGCGCGAATGCGACCCGCGGCTTCGGCACCGGAACTTGAAAGTGCCGGAACCGCAAAGGCGCATGGCGCGTACACACCAGCCATAAGTATGATGCAACGCCCGCCAGCAGCAATGCGCCGGCAACCAGGGCCAGCCAGGCGTGAACATGCAGCACCGAGCCGGACAATCCGGCGTTCGACAACAACGACAGCCCGAGCAGCACCCCCGCGCCGAGAAAAAAGGTCAACGTGCCGAACGCGATGATGGTCGCGATCTGTTTCGCGCTCAGGCCCAGGGCGGAGTAAGCGCGATAGCGAACGGCGCCGCCGCTCAAGGAGTTCAGTCCGACGTTGTGGCCGACGGCATAGCCCATGAACGAGATCAGGGCGATGCGCGGATAGGGCACTCGCGCGCCGGCGAATCGCACCGCAAGCGCGTCATACAGGGTCAGGCAACCGTATCCGGCGCAGGTGAAGAAAGCGGCGCGCAGCAGCTTCACGTTCGGAATCGCCCGCATGCGGGCCAGAATGTCGCTCCATCGATATTGACCGAGCAGATGGTGGAGCAAGAACAGGGCTGCCCCAAATAGAACGATTCCCAGTAGGGTCGTCCATGGGAACTCTGTGTGCTGTCGTCGAGTGTGCCAAGCTGGCTATCGTATCAGGCCTCCATGACAAGGCCGAAAACTGCTAGGGTTGAGCTTTCGAATGGATCACAAGGGGTGAGGTTCTCATGAGTTCCGCCAACGACGGCCGCCAGGCAACCATGGACTCGGCGCAGGTATATCGCGAGGAGACATTTACCGATCGCAAGGTCGGCACGATTCGCAGAATGACGCCGGTCACCGCGGACGGCGCGCGTGGATGGCGCGCGGCCGGTCATATTCGTGGGACAGGCGCAGGTGATGACCCCGATGGGGGCGGTGCCGATCAGTTTCGAGCTGGAAGCCGCCACATTGAGCGCGGCGATCGAGAAATTCGGCGCGGCGGCGGAACAGGCGGTGCAGCAAACCATGCGGGAGCTGCAGGAAATGCGCCGCGAGCAAGCCTCCTCGCTGGTGATCCCCGATGCGGCGGGCGCGAGTCTGCCCAATCCGAGCGATCTGCTCGGCCGCGGGCGGCCGCGCCGTTAGATGCGCGGCGTCGAATTCGCGGATGATTCCAGCGCGTCCCACCGCGAATAGGCCGCCTCCAGTTCCGTCGTCAATACCTGGAGGCGCTGCAGCGCAGCCGTGGACTGATCCTTGTTCCGCTGGAAGATCGACGGATCGCTGATCAGTGAGTGCAGCTGTGCCTGCTCGGCCTCAAGGTGCTGGATCCTCTCGGGCAGCTGCGCCAGCTCGCGCTGTTCGTTGTACGACAGGCGCGCGCAGCCGTGGGCGCGGCGGCTTTCGCCGGCGCCGGGGAAGCGGCGGCGATCGGTGCGGGCATACTTCTGCGCTGCCGCAGCCAATCGCTGTAGCCGCCAACGTACTCCGTTAACGCGGCCGGCGCCTTCGAACACCAGCGTGCTGGTGACCACATTGTCGAGAAAGTGCTCGATCGTGACTGACCAGCAGCAAGGTTCCCGCATAGTTGCGCGACCAGCTCCTCCAGAAGTTCCAGGGTTTCCGCGTCAAGATCGTTGGTCGGCTCGTCCATGACCAATAGATTGCTGGGTCGTGCGAACAGGCGCGCCAGCAGAAGCCGATTGCGTTCCCCGCCCGAGAGCATGCTCACCGGTGCATTCAGCCGCTCCGGCGGAAACAGGAAATCGCGCAGATAGCCGGAGACATGGCGTGTTTGACCATCGATGGTCACGGTGTCGCCGCTGCCGCCGGTGACGTTGTCCATGATGGATGCTGTCGGATCGAGTTGTTCGCGTTGCTGATCGAAATACGCCGGCACCAGGTTGGTGCCGCGCTTGATCAGCCCGTCAGTGGGCGTCAAGTTCGCCCACCAGCAGTTTGATCAGCGTGCTCTTGCCGCAGCCATTGGGTCCGATGATGCCGATGCGATCCTTGCGCATGATTCGAGTGGAGAAGTCCGCAATGATCGGAGCGCCATCGAAGCGATGGGTTACATGCTGCGCTTCGAAAACCAATTTGCCTGAGGGCGCCGCATCCTGTGCCCGCAGCGACACATTTCCGGCCCGCTCGCGCCGCTCGCGGCGCTCCAATCGCAATTGTTCGAGCGCCCGCACCCTGCCCTCGTTGCGCGTGCGCCGCGCCTCCACGCCCTGACGAATCCACGCCTCTTCCTGAGCCAGCTTCTTGTCGAACAAAGCCGCATGTTTTGCCTCGACCTCGAGCGCGGCTCGCTTCTGCAAAACATATTCGTCGTAACTGCCGGGCCAAACGCGTAGCTGGCCGCGATCGAGTTCGACGATCCGCGTCGCCAGACGGCGGACAAAGGCGCGGTCATGGCTGACGAAAAACAGGGCCCCGGCGAAATCGAGCATCATATTCTCGAGCCAGCTGATGGCGTCGATATCGAGATGATTGGTCGGTTCATCCAAGAGCAATATGTCGGGAGCGCCGGCCAGCGCGCGGCCCAGCATGACGCGCCTGCGCCAACCGCCGGACAAGGTGCTCATCAGCGCATCGCCATCGAGCCCCAGACGCGACATGACCTGATCGACCTGCAGTTGCGCCTGCCAGTCCTCTTCCGGCGTCCTGGCAAGCACCCCGTCACGCACCACATCGCGCACCCGCGTATCGCTGGTGGGCGAAACCTCCTGCGCGAGGCTTGCGATGCGCGCCCCCGGCCGAACCCATACCTCGCCGCTGTCGGGTGGAAGCTCGCGCGAAATGATGCGCAACAGGGAAGATTTTCCTTCGCCGTTGCGGCCCAGAAGACATACGCGCTCAGTCTTGCGCAGCTGCAGACCGACGTCGTCCAACAGGGGTTTCAGACCGAAGCTCAAGCTGACTTTTTCGAGGCGAACGATGGGCATGAACAGGTAGTGTAAGCGATGTGAGACTTGGGTCACGAAGGCCGGTCCCGGCCGGGTGGAATAC
Source organism: uncultured Gammaproteobacteria bacterium (assembly GCA_963831765.1). Classification (GTDB taxonomy): domain Bacteria; phylum Pseudomonadota; class Gammaproteobacteria; order Steroidobacterales; family Steroidobacteraceae; genus Bog-1198. The sequence continues at coordinate 919,713 of CAWHRH010000002.1, read as the reverse complement.
GTGTTCGAGCGCACAGCCTGAAGACCTTAGGCCGCTTAACCTAATCGCTGGAAGCCTACCTAGCCAACACTGGGAGCAAAGGCGTTGGCGCTGCGAACCCGAATTGCGGTTACTTTTTTGCTGTTGCTTGCTGCCGTGCTGGCCGCGGCGCTCGGTGCCGTGCTGGCGACGAACCGCGACAGTGCGGGGCGGGAAGTCAAACGGCAGCTCGATGTCGGCGCGCTGGTATTCTCGCGCTTGCTGGAAAGCAATCGCAAGCAGCTGACCCAGGCAGCGCAAGCAGTTGCCGCAGACTACGGGTTTCGTGAGGCGGTTGCGGCGCACGATACCGGCACTCTGGCTTCCGCGCTGGAAAACAGCGGTGAACGCATTGGGGCCGCGATGGTGGTGCTCATCTCGCTCGACGGTGAGGTGATTGCCGCCTCCGGCACACATCTCGCGGCAGGCGCGCCCTTTCCCATCGCAAGTTTTGAGGATACCGCCGGCGCCAAGGACAGCGCCACCACCATGATGATGGATGGCGGACGTCTCTATCAGTTCGTGACGGTGCCGGTGCGCAGTCCGCTGCCCGTGGCGTGGATTGCCATGGGTTTCGAGCTTGACAGCAAAGCCGCCCGTGAGCTGGCAGATATCACCGGCCTGTATGTAACCCTCTCGCTGAACTCCGCGGGACATTGGACGAATGTCGTCAGCACGCTGCCGGAAGGCGGCCTTCCCGCCGCGGACACGGTCACGCGACGAATGGAGCTGTCCAAGGTAGGCGACACCGAGGTCGTCGCGGTTCTATCGCGCTCGCTGGCGGAAGCGCGCGCTCCGTTCGAGCGCTTGACGAAGGCCTTGTTCGTGATCGCGGCCGTGAGCTTGGTCGCCTTTGCCCTGGCTGCTTTCTGGCTGGCGCGCAACATTACGCGGCCCTTGCGGGATTTGACCCGGGTGGTCGACAAGATGCGCGCCGGCAGTTACGACGCAGCGCAAATCGTCCAGCGGCGCGACGAACTGGGCGTGCTGGCCGAAGGACTGCACCTGATGCAGACGGCGGTCCAATCCCGGGATCAATCCATCCGGCGCCTGGCATATGAAGACGCCCTGACCGGGGTCATGAATCGCACGGCATTCGGTGCTGCGCTGAGTGTTGCCTTGAAGGATACCGAAGACTCGGGTGTCGGCGTCGTGGTCATCAATTTGCATCGCTTTCGCCGCATCAATGAACATCTGGGGTATTCGGTCGGCGACGCGGTGCTCACCAAAATTGCCGCCCGCATTGCGGCCGTGCCGTCCGTCAACTCTTCGGTGGCACGGCTGGCGGCTGATCAGTTTGCGGCGTTCACTCGTGTCGGCGATCGCGGCGGACTTCACGCATGGGGTACGTCGCTGTTGGTGGCGCTGGCCGATCCCATTTATGTGGAAGCCCAGCCCATCGACATCAGCCCGACACTGGGTTTGGCGATGGCGACCGGCAACAACGTGTTCGCAGATGAACTGATGCGCTGTGCGGACCTCGCCCTGGAGAGTGCGCGCCGCGAAAAGCGCGCGCTCGCGATCTACGAAGAAGCTCTCAAGCCGGCCGCCCGCGATCAGCTCTCATTGTTGGGTGAGCTGGGACATGCGGTCGAGCACGACGAGATGCGCTTGTACTTTCAGCCGAAGATCGAACTGGCCACAAATCGCATCGCCGGTGCCGAGGTGCTGTTACGCTGGCAGCACCCCAAACGAGGTCTGCTGTCTCCCGCGGACTTCATCCCGTTCGCCGAACAAACCGGATTCATTCGACGTTTGACGCGCTGGACCCTGGATCATGCGATCGCCCAAGGCGCGGAATGGCAACGCGCCGGCAGGCCGCTGAGTCTGGCTGTCAATATCAGCGCCGAGGATATTGCCGATGTGCGCTTGGATTCACGCGTGGCGTCGCTGTTGAGCCGTCATCAATTCCCGCCGGCGCTCCTCACCCTGGAGGTTACGGAAAGCGGCTTCATCGAGGATCCGACCCGCGCGCTGCGGGTGCTGGACGCCTTGGCAGCGTTGGGCGTGTGTTTGTCGATCGATGACTTCGGCACCGGTTATTCCTCGCTGAGCCATCTCGCCCGCATGCCGGTCCACGAGGTGAAAATCGACCGCAGCTTCATACAGGGCCTGGAGTCCGACCCCGAGTTCGCGACGGTGGTCCGCTCGGCCATCGATATGGGACATGGTTTGGGGCTGAAGGTGGTGGCCGAGGGCATCGAGACCGAGGCGTCGGCGAATCTGCTGCGCGAGTTCCGTTGCGACAATGCGCAAGGCTACCTCTACGCGAAGCCCATGACCCGCGAAGCGCTCGAGAAGTGGCTCGAGGGCAAGGATCGCGTGCCGGTGGTCGCCGTACCGGTTGCCTTCGAAATCGACGATGTTGCCGACACGGTGAACTTGGCCACGTACTGATCCTAAGGCCTCGGGGTAACCGAACGGGTTACCATCAGATCCGCACGCGTCCGCTCAAGATCGCGGCGAACAGCGCCGCATCCAGAGGCACGTAACGCTGCGATCGCGGATCGTCAAAATAGAGAGGATCGGTCATGCGGCCGGGGTCAAACCCCGCCTGCACGAGATCTTGCTTGCGCGGCTTGAAAGTCCCCGTCGCCTCGAGCGTGGTCAGAATGCGCAAGAATACCGGGCGCGCATAAGGCGGCAGACGCGCGCTGACCTCGGCTCGAAACGCTGCCAGATCAAACCCATCATTGACCAGGAGCGCCGCGGTGCCGGCACGTCCATCGGCGCCTGGAACCTCGACGCCGTACACCACCCCGTCGAGCACGCCGCGGCTGGCGGTGAGCGCGGTGAGTACCTCCGCAGTCGACACATTCTCGCCTTTCCAACGGTAGGTGTCTCCGACACGATCGACGAAATAATAGAAGCCCCGTTCATCCCGCCGCATCAAGTCGCCCGTGCGATACCACATGTCTCCTTCCTTGAAGACGTTGCGCAGTACCTTGCGAGCCGACGCCTCGGGATCAGCGTAGCCCTCGAATCGTCCCGCCCGCTGGCCCCCCTCTGCCGGCATGAGGCCGACAGCTTCACCAATCTCGTTTGTTGCGCAGGGTTCGCAGAACCCGTCGGCATTGCGCCAGGCTTCGGATTTTTCGATATCGAATCGCAGCAGCGCCACGGGGAGTCGATTGCCCAGAAAAGGTGGGATGCGGCCGATGGCGCCGGGCTGGCCTTCGCAGTTGTAGAAGGAAAAATTACCTTCGGTGGAGGCGTAGTACTCGAGAATTCGAGGAATTCGAAAGCGCTCCTGGAAAGGCAGCCACACCTCCGGTCGCAACCCGTTGCCGCAGGCCATCCGCAGCGAGTGTTCGGTCTCGATTGCCTGCGGCGGCGAATTGACCAGGTAGCGGCAAAGCTCGCCGATGTACTGAAACAGAGTGCAGCGTTCATCGCGCACGTCGCGCCAAAAGTCGGAAGCGGAGAACCGGGGCCGGATCACCACGGAGCCGCCGCCAACCAGCGTTGCGAAGGTCGCCACCACGCCGCCAACGCTGTGATAGAGAGGCAGACAGTTGAACATCCGATCGCTGGGTTTGGTATCCATCATGCCGGCAAACCAATGGCTCCACTGCATGAGCCGGTAATGACTCACCTTGGCTGCCTTCGGCAATCCGGTGGTGCCGGAGGTGTAGATGTAAAGAGCGGTGGCATCGATCGGCGGCGCTGCGTGTTCCGATACATCCAATCGCGTTCCCGAAATCCCGGCAAGTTCCGGATCCAGCGGCGCGAAGTTCTCGATGCTTGATCCATGGACCGCGCACAGCAGGCCGGCCGGCAGCCGCGCGCGGATTGCGGCGACCCGCGGCGCGAGATCCGCTCCCACGAGCAATGCCTTGGGATGCACGATGTTGATTGAATGCGCCAGCACGTCGCCCGCGAGCTGCGAGTTGATCAGCGCAACCACCGCGCCGATGCGCGTCAGCCCCAGCCACAGCGCGACATATTCAGCGCAGTTTGACATCATCAGTGCCACGGCATCGCCTGGACCAAGTTCGTGCGCGGCACCCCAACGCGAATACTGGTTGGCGCGATGCGCCAACTGGCGGTAAGTCATGGAGGTTTCGACGGAGAGCAACGCCGGCGCGGCATCGAATTCGCCGGCCAGACGATCAATCAGCACCGGCAACGTCTCTCCACGATCGCCAATGGTTGCCGTTTTTCCCAGCGCTCTCAGCCAGGCGTCGCGAGCGAATTTTGAATCGACGGCGCGGGGCTGCGTCACAATTGCGAACCATACCACGACTACCCGCATCATTCGAGATACACTAGGATTCTCAGCTCACGAAAATCTGCAGGAATGAAGCGGGAAACCATCGCAATTCATGGGGGCTTCGACTCGGACCCTACCACCAAGGCTGTCGCTGTCCCGATCTATCAGACGGCTGCGTATTCCTTCGACAGCGCCGAGCATGGCGCGGCATTGTTCAACCTCGAGATTCCGGGTTTTCGATACACCCGGATCAGCAATCCGACGTTGGAGGTTCTCGAGGCGCGGGTCTGTGAACTGGAAGGCGGATTGGGCGCACTGAGCGTGAGCTCGGGACAGACCGCGCTTTACTTCGCTGCGATGAATGCCTTGGAGATGGGCCGCAATCTCGTATCCGTTCCGCAGCTTTACGGCACGACGTACACGCTCTTCGCGCATATTTTTCCGAAGATGGGGATCTCGGTGCGATTCGCCAAATCCGACCGCGCCGCGGATTTGGAAGCGCTGATCGATGAGAACACGCGCGCGATATTCTGCGAAACCGTCGGCAATCCTGCCGGCAACGTGTGCGACCTCGAAGCGCTCGCCAAAGTGGCGCATCGTCACCGCATGCCGCTGATCGTCGATAACACGGTGGCGACGCCGATGCTGGTGCGGCCGGTCGAATATGGCGCGGACATCGTCGTGCATTCGCTGACCAAATTCATGGGAGGCCACGGCACCACGCTCGGCGGCATCATCGTCGATTGCGGCCGGTTTCCATGGACCGAGCATGCGGCTCGCTACCCCATGTTCACGCAGCCCGATGAGTCGTATCACGGCCTGGTCTACAGCGAGCACTACGGCGCCGCCGCCTTCATCGGCCGCTGCCGCAGCGTCTATCAACGCACCATGGGCGCGGTGCTGGCGCCGATGAATGCGTTTCTGCTGCTGCAGGGCATCGAGACGGTGGCGCTGCGCATCGAGCGGCATGTCGAAAATGCGCTCAAGGTTGCCGACTTCCTGCGCGCCGATACGCGCGTCGAATCGGTGAACTTCGCGGGATTTCCCGACAATCCCTACTATCCCCTGGTGCAGAAGTATCTCGGCGGTAAGGCGTGCTCGCTGATGACATTCGAAATACGCGGCGGCCTGCCGGCGGGAATGAAATTCTACAATTCGCTCAAGCTGTTCAAGCGCTTGGTCAACCTGGGCGACGCGAAGTCCCTGGCCTGTCATCCGGCGTCGACCACGCATCGACAGATGACGGCGGAGGAACAGCTTGCCGCCGGGGTGGGACCCGGCAGCATTCGCTTGAGCGTGGGCATCGAACACATCGATGACATCCTCGCCGACCTGGATCAAGCGCTCGGCGCGGCAGCGTGAATCAACGGACGTTGCCGGAAGCCATCCCGGCGTTATTCCCGCCGTCTTCCGACCGGGAGCGGATCTCGGACTGGCTGACCGACGAGCTGCAGGCGGCGATGCTGCGCGTTCAATCCGGATCTGTGGTACCCACCATCGACATGCAAAAGTTCCGGACGGAACTCGATGGCTTCGATTTCAGCGCGCCACGATCCGCTGGAAGAGTCCTTGCGCTGGACCATCGAGCGCATGCAATACGGCATCGTGCAAATGTCCAATCCGCGCTACTTTGGGCTGTTCAATCCCGGCGCCAATTTCCCCTCGCAATGCGCGGACCGTATTGCGGGATCGTTCAATCCGCAGCTCGCAAGCTCGGCCTCCTCGCCCGTACCGGTTGCTCTGGAAAGTCATGTCATTCGAGCGGTGGCGCGCCGCGCCGGATTCGGCGAGGAAGCCGGCGGGCATTTCGCCACCGGTGGGTCCGAGGCGAACTACACAGCGCTGCTCTGCGCATTGACGGCGGCCCATGCCAATTTCTCCGCCGACGGTGTACGCGCCTTTACAGGTCCGGTCAAGTTCTATACATCCCGCGACTGCCACATCGCCTGGCTGAAAATAGCGCACCAGGCGGGCGTCGGCCGCGGCGCGTTGCGTTTGGTAGATACCGACGGGCACGGGCGCATGGATCCGGCCGCACTGCTGCGAGTCATTGCCGAGGACCGCGCCGCGGGCGCCATTCCCGTGATGATCGTCGCGACCGCGGGAACCACTGGCGGCGGCATGATCGATCCCTTGCACGCCTGCGCGGATATTGCGCGCCGGCAGGATCTTTGGCTGCACGTCGACGCGGCCTGGGGCGGCGCCGCGCTGGCATCGAATCGCCTGCGCGGCGTGCTTGACGGCATCGAACGCGCCGATTCGCTCACCATCGATGCGCATAAATGGCCGGCGACGACGATGGGATGCGCCCTCTTCATCACCCGGCGCGCCGATCTGCTGTCGCAAGCCTTTCACGCCTCCACGAGTTTCATGCCGTCGAGCATTTCCGGCGTCGATCCCTACCTCAACAGCGTGCAGTGGTCGCGGCGGTTCCTGGGACTGCGCTTGTTCCTGACGTTGGCTGCTGCGGGTTGGGAGGGACTGGGGGCGCACGTTGATCGCGGCGTCGAGATCATCGAGCGCATCAAAGAGCGGCTGCTCGCCTCAGGCTGGCGCATTGCGAACGACTCGCCGCTGGCGGTGCTTGCGGCAGTTCCGCCCGCTGAACTGGGAGACGCGCGGGCTTTGGTGCGCCGAGTGGTGGCCTCAGGTCGAGCCTGGGTTGCGCCCACCCTGTTTGAAGGTCAAGAGGTGGTGCGGATCTGCGCCACCAACGGCGAAACCAGATTGGAAGACGTGAACGCCCTGGTGGCCGCGCTCAATGAGCGGGAAGCGCCCGCCTAATTGTTGCGTTGCTTCAAGGTGCGCGTGACCAGAGTCTCGATCGACTCCAACGAATGGAAATTCTCCGGCGTGATGTCGGTCTGCGCAATGGCAATATCGAACTCCAGTTCGACTGCCAGCATGAGATTGACCATCTTCAAGGAACTTATCCCCAAGTCGCTGAGTTGAGCATCCAACGGAAATGGGGCCGGAATAGCGCTGCCTGCGCCCAGCACGGCCTTTACGAGCGCGATCAATCGATCGCTCACCTCCTCCTGCGTCTGCTGCTCCACTCGATGATTCTCCGAAGAAAAACGGGACCGATCATACCGTGTAGCGCAGGATACGGAATACATGCAAGGTTTTACATATGTTTCAGAAATTGAGTCAGGCGTCACTAAGTAACAATAATTTGACGTCCCAGTTATTGTTCGGGCGCTCTGGGGCCCGCATAATCCCCCGGTCTTGCCCATAGGGACTTCAAAGAAGGGCACCCAAGCATGTCAGTAGAGTCTCATCGAATACCCGGATCGCGTGTACCCAGCGCTCGCCAGAGCGACTTGACGGCGCGCGCCCGTGCCGCGGCCGACGTGGCCCGCGCCAACGCCTCGGCGGTGGACGCGGAAGCCCGTTTTCCGAGCGAGGCATTCGCGGAACTTCGCAAGCAGCGGCTACTCGGCATCCAGGTTCCGCAAGCCCTGGACGGCGAAGGCGCCACCATCGCGAGAAATCGCGGACGTATGCTACATCCTGGGACAGGCGTGTTCGTCGACCGCCCTGATCTACGCCATGCACCAGATCAAGATCGCGTGCATCGTGCGTCACTACAAGAATGCTGCCGTTCTCGAACGCGTGCTGCGCCGGATCGCCGCGGAGCAATTGCTCATGGCGTCCTCCACCACCGAGGGCCAGGCCGGCGGCAACGTCCGCTCGAGCGAAGCGGCGGTCGAACACGACGGCGGGCAGGTGACCCTCGAACGCAAGGCTACCGTCATATCCTATGCGGTGGAAGCGGACGGGATCGTGACCACGGCGCGGCGCGCGGCCGATGCCGCGGGCAATGACCAGGTTTTGCTGGTGCTGCTGAAAGCGGATTACACGCTCGAACGACTGCAGGTGTGGGATACGCTCGGCATGCGCGGCACACATAGCGAGGGATTCACCCTGCGCGCACGCGCCGCGGCCGGCCAGCTCCTGCCCGAACCGTACGAGAGAATCCACGCGCAAACCATGGTGCCGTTCGCTCACCTTCTGTGGGGTTCGGTGTGGGCGGGAATCGCCGCCGCGGCTGCCGCGAAGGCTCAAGGCTTCATTCGCCACGTCGTGCGCCAGTCCAACGGCCAGATGCCGCCCGGCGCGGCGCACTTCACTCAGGCGGTATCGCAGTTGCGCACTTTGCGCGGCGTGCTGGCCGCCAATCTGCGCAATTACGAGACCATCATGGGCGACGAGAAGGCGATTTCGTCCTTGGAGTTTCAGGCGATGATCACACTGACGAAAGTGCAGGTTTCGGAGCTGGCGGTAACCACCGTGTTGAGTTCGCTGCGCGCCTGCGGCCTGTCGGGCTACCGCAACGACACCGAGTTCACCATCGGCAGATTGCTTCGCGATGTGCTCTCGGCGCCGATCATGATCAGCAACGATCGCATTCTTTCCAATCTCGCCACGACGTCGCTCATGACGCCGTTGCCAACTTCGATCAGTGGTTGAGGGCACCATGTCTCCCGACGGCACATCGCAATACCCGCTCGCGCATCTGACTGATCGGCTTTTCAAGCCGCATGGGTGTCGATGGCGTCTATGCGCGCACCTCGCTGTATGTGGACCTGGTCGAGCGCCTCGAACAATACATCACGCGGCAACGCGACCCCAAGGCGGAAATCATGCGCTTCCCGCCCGTGATGAGCCGTACCCAGCTTGAAAAATCCGGGTATCTCAAGAGTTTCCCCAATCTGCTCGGTTGCGTCTGCGCCCTTGCACGGCTCGGAAGCTTCGATCCGATCGGCGGTGGAGCGCCACGACAGCGGCGGCGACTGGACCACGTCACTGACATCATCGGACCTCGTGCTGTCGCCGGCGGCGTGCTATCCGGTGTATCCGATCGTCGCGGCACGCGGCAAACTGCCGCGCGGCGGGTTGCAGTTCGACATCGAAGCCGATGTGTTCAGACACGAGCCGTCGCAGAGTCTCGATCGGCTGCAATCATTCCGCATGCGCGAATTCGTGAGAATCGGTGCGCCTGAGGAAATCGTGGATTTTCGCGAGAAATGGATGGCGAAGGCCCCGATTCTGGCAGCTGAACTCGGGCTGCCGCACACCATCGATGTTGCAAACGATCCGTTTTTCGGCAGAGTGGGCCAGGTGATGGCCGTCAGCCAGCGGCAGCAGGCGCTGAAATTCGAGCTGTTGATCCCTTATTACCCGGGCGCGTCGCCCACCGCCTGCATGAGCTTCAACTATCACCGCGAGCATTTCGGAAACGTTTGGGGCATTCATGACGACAAGGGCGAGTTGGCGCACACCAGTTGCGTCGCCTTCGGCATCGATCGGCTGGCAGTGGCGTTATTCGCAAATCATGGCTTGGACCTGGGAAAGTGGCCGGCGGCGACTCGGCAGGCGTTGGCCCTTTAGACTTAGCAGGCGCCGGACGTGCCGCTCGACCCGCGCGTCAAGCGCTTTCTGGATCTTCTCGCCGCCGGCAACCCTCCCGATGCGCGCAGCGCCACCGTCGAGCAGCGACGTACAGGCCTCGCAGCACTGATGAAACTGGCAGGTCCCGCCGAGCCGATCGGCGCGACGGAAGATCGTTCATTGCCGGGACCGGGAGGCGCACTGCCGGTGCGGCTGTACTCGCCGGCGAATGCATCTGGAATGCCGGCCGCGCTGCTCTACTTTCACGGCGGCGGATTGGTTGCCGGCAGTTTGACGACACATGACTCGATCGCACGCGCACTCGCCAATTGCAGCGGCGCACGCGTCATCTCGGTTGAATATCGGCTGGCGCCGGAGCACCCCTTTCCCGCGGCACTGGATGATGCCATGGCCGCGCTACGGCACATCAGCGCGAATGCCGCGGATTTCGCCATCGATGCGTCGCGCATCGGCATATGCGGAGACTCGGCCGGCGCCACGCTGGCGGCCGCGACAGCCCAAGCGGCGCGGATCGGCGGCCCGCCGCTCAAGCTGCAGCTTTTGATCTGCCCCATTCTCGACTACAGCCGACTGACGCCGTCGCGGCGCGAACTGGCAAGCGGGTTCCTTGTCGATGAAGCCACTCTGGATCACGATCTCATGCACTACCTGCCCCCGGGGACGGATCCCGCGGACCCGCTGGTATCACCCCTTCGTGCCGACGATGTGACCGGCCTGCCCCGAACGCTCATTCATACCGCCGAATTCGATCCACTGCGCGACGAGGGACGAAATTATTTCGAGCGCCTGGCCCAAGCGCGCAACGAAGTGTCCTACACTTGCCATCCAGGTATGATCCATCTTTTCTATGGATTGGGAGCCATCATTCCCTATGCGCGCACAGCATTTGAACAGATCGGCGGCGAGATTCGCGCCGCGCTGATGACCTGAGAAGGAGATAACGTGTCCGAGCGCATCATTGCGGAAAAGCTCATTCAACAGCTGCATGCGGCCCGTGTTGCCGGCGATCTGGCGGGCATGTGCCGGGTCTTTGCGGCTGATGGCCGCTTCGAAATCCTGGGCGCGAGCGCCGACAAATCGATAGCCATTCGAGCGAACAATCTTCCCGAATTTCGTCCCTGGCTCGCGATGATGGTCAAGGTCTTTCGCATCGGCAACTATCAGTTACTCAGCCTGGTCGTCGAGTGGCCGCGAGCTGTGGCACATTGGCGCGCGGACATCTATTCCAAGGTCACCGGCGTCACGGTACCGACCGAGCTCGTCGATGTTGTGCAGCTGACCCCCGAGCACATCGTGACGTACACCGAATTCTTCGCGCCGCGCTGAAGGCGCCGCGGCGATGACGCAAGAGCCGCGATGGCTGAGCATCGCACGCGAACTGCGGGCCATTGCGCAAACCGGCCTGACCTTCACAGCAGACGGCTTCGACCGGCGACGCTACGAGCGGGTGCGCGAGTTGGCCGCGTTGCTGCTGGCGCAGGGATCGGCCGCCGACTTCGATTCGCTCCTTGAATTGATGCGGCAGGAGAAGGGTTATGCCACACCCAAAGTGGATGTGCGCGGCGCCGCCTTCATCGATGGCCGGATTTTGATGGTCCGAGAACTCAGCGACGGCATGTGGACGCTTCCCGGCGGCTGGGCCGATGTCAATCAATCGGCCGGCGAATGCGTCGCGCGGGAAATAACCGAGGAGTCGGGATTCACGGCCAGGGTTCTCAAGCTCGCGGCAGTCTATGATTATCAAAGGAGCGGCCACCCGCCCCGTCACATCGACTCGATCTATAAGATGTTCTTCCTGTGCGAGATCAACGGCGGCGCGGCCCGCGCCAGCGACGAGACCAGCGAGGTCGATTTTTTCCCGCGCGATGATCTGCCGCCGCTGTCGCTGGGGCGAACAACGGCGGCGCAGATCGAGAGAATGTTCCAGCATCACGAGCACGCGGAGCTGCCGACGGATTTCGACTAGGGTTCTGTCGACGCTTTGTCGGCGGCCGCCGTGGACGCCAAGGGCGAAGCTTTCACGGGGCACTGGAACAACGCGGCGCAGGCGTGATTGCTCCCCTCGGGCAGCGGCAAGGGACCAAGCTCGTCGAGCAGGCGCGTTTTCTCGTGCATCCTTGCATCGGCCGACATGTGCAGGGCGGTGGGGTCGTGAGCGAGGCCATCGAGTGCTGCGAGATTCTGCAAATCGCCGTTCCCATCGACCAGCGTGGGCTGCTCTGTACATCCCTTGTCGCGCCGCAGCTTGAGAAGATCGACGATTCTTGCATCCGCGTGCGTGATCGCCCAGCGCAGATTCTCTTCGCCGATCTGCGACTTGAGGCTGCGGTTCGGATCGGGCGGTGGCGCAGGCGAGAAATTGGGCACGTAGCCGCCCGCCGCGACCGCGAGCACGACCAAGGCGGTGATGGCGGTGTACTCGGCGGCATTCGTCACATGACGCAGGGCCGCCTGCGGCTCCGTGTAGCCCATCGCCCCTTCGTTTCGCGCGAACCAGCGCACGGCTTCAGCGCGCGCGAGATCCACGCTGAGCGCATCGCAGGAGAGCCCCTGTTCCAGCGTCCCGGGTGTCGGTAGCTTCGGATAGGCGTACTTGTTTGGCACCTTCCGCCGCTCCTCGTATCCGGGTACGGGAGCGTGTGTCTTCTTGGGTTGCTCGAGGTAGTAGACGATCGCGAGATTCTCGAAAGGCTCGGTCACCTCTTCGTCGGGGATCGTGCGCCCAGCCGCGGGATTGAGGCGTTGACCGCCCAGAGTGCCGTCCGCGGAGGGACCGATAACGAAATAATGCTCCTCGCCATTGATCGTCAAGACATCCGCCACCGCACCGGTCTTTCCGGCGAGCGCTCGCACCTGCTGCTGGTTGGCGCTGGTGGCAACGAGCATCTTGGGCTCGGGGATCGATGAGCAAGCAGCCAAGTCAGCCCCGATGAGCAGGAGCAGGATAAGCCCGGCGGATGATTGAATTTTCATGGCGTTCCCCGTGTGTAGGTGACCGTATGAAAATTACGCCACCGTCGGCACACGGCTCTTACATGGGGCTAACGGATCGCTTACACCTTCTCGCCCGGCTCGGTATGCCGTCGCCTTGTGTTATTTTGGGCCGAGCCTGGGGGTGCGTGGGTCTAGTTGAGGGGGATAACAGATGACGACTCGAAGAGAGGCGATCGCCTGGGTGGGCGCGGCAGCAGCCGCAACCCAATGGAGACCCGCGCGCGCCGGCAATGCTTTTCCGGCCTCCCGTTATGCGGGTGCCATGGTGATCGATGCGCTCGGCGGCCCGGGAGTGGTCGATCCGGGCGCACCGGATGACGCACCGCTTTCTGCCAGGGCGCTGGCGGATGCCAAGGCATCGGGTGTCACCGCGGTCAACATCACCGTCAACGAGGTCGGCAACGGATCGGACCGGTTTGAGAAAACGATCGACGATATTGCGAGCGTGGAATACGAAATCGCGGCCCACCCGGACCTTTTTCTAAAGGTGCTGCGCGGCAGCGATCTCAATCTGGCCAAATCCTCGGGACGAATGGGTTTCATCTATGGTTTTCAAGATACCAGCATGCTCGATGGCGACCTGAAACGGCTCGAGGTGTTTCATAATTTGGGGCTGAGGATATGCCAGCCTACCTACAATGTTCGCAACTTGATGGGAGATGGGTGTCTTGAGCCGGCGGACGGGGGCCTGAGCAATCTCGGGAGGCAATTCATCGGCGAGGTCAACCGGCTGCATATCCTGCTCGATCTGAGTCACGCCGGCCGCCGGACGATAGCTGCGGGGATCGAGGCTGCAAAAGCGCCGATGGCCATCACCCATACGGGTTGCCGGGCGCTCGCCGACTTGCCGCGCAACACCGATGACTCATCGCTCAAGGCGCTGGCGGATAAGGGCGGGGTGGTTGGAATCTACTTCATGCCCTTCCTGCGCACCTCGGGACAGCCGCATGCGGAGGACGTCGCGCTGCATTTGGAACATGCAGTGAACGTCTGCGGTGAGGATCACGTCGGACTCGGCACGGATGGGACGATTTCCGGCGTCGAAATCAACGACGCTTTCAGAACGTATTTTCGCAAATCCGTTGAAGCGCGCCAAAAGGCAGGAATCTCCGCGCCGGGTGAGTCACCGGATGTGTTCACCTTGATTCCCGAATACAACGAACCGCTTCGATTTCTCAAGTTGGCGGATGATCTGGTGCGCAGGGGCTGGAAGCCCAGCCGAGTCGACAAGATCCTGGGCGCCAATTTTGCGAGATTGTTCAGCGAAGTTTGGTAGTGCTAAGCATAGGTCATCAGCGATAGATCCGCATTCGTATCCAGATGCGGCAGACCGTTGAAACTGACCAAGTGGTGGCGCCGCGGCGTCGATGCGAATTCGCTGAGTGAGCTGTTGCGAATACGCAGATTCAGATCAATGGCGGTAGCAGGCGGCGCCTTGAGGAGGGCTGCCACCATCGCGGCGATGGGCCCGCCGGAACTGACAATAAGCACGTTGCCATCGGGGAAGCGTTGGCGTGCTTCGACGAGCGCGGCGACCGCACCGTTTTGAAATTGCTCCCAGACCGGCATGCCCGCAGGGTGAGTACGATCCTCGGCCCAGGCCAGCAGAGCCTCTCTCAGAACACGGAAATGTTCACGAACCACGACCGGATCACGCCGTACGGCGGCCTCCGCCGGTGCGGGATACTCTTCATTGAACGCCGTCAACACGGCCGCGGGGTTGTATTCGTCGAGCCCCGGGAAGGCTTCGTGCGCCAAATGCGATCCGAGTTCGGGATGACCTTCGAAAATACCCTGGGCTGTTTCGGCCTGCCGGCGCAACGTACCGGTGAAGACCGCGTCGAAGCGAATGTTGCGCAATCCGAAATAAACGCCCAGCAGACGGGCCTGCTTGAATCCGATCTCGGTCAGCCTGTCGTAATGATCGGTACCGAATGCCGCCTGACCGTGGCGGACGACAAAAATGACGCCCATGCCTTAAGCTAATTATGCGAGGGCGGCGATGATGTCATCAGGCCACTTTACCATCCGCCGCATCCGCGCTCCACGGCAAATCCAGCGCGACGATCAGTCCCCCGCCTTCGCGATTGGCCAATTGAATCCGGCCGCCATGCGCTTCGGCAATCTCGCGCGCCAGCGCCAGCCCCAATCCGGTGCCGCTGCGCTTGGTCGAATAGAAAGGCAGCAGTGCCTGCGCCAGCACCGTCTGACTCATGCCCGAACCGCGATCGCGCACCTCGATCCGCTGATCGGCGCCGGCGCAGACGATCGAGAGCTCGACGTCGGCTGCGGCGCCGCCGGCCTCGTGCGCATTCTTGAGCAGATTGATCAGCGCCTGCTCGACTTGCACGCGATCGAACCAGCCGGGCAGGTCGGGCAATGGTTCGACATGGGTGAATGACTGCTGCCGTGCAAGATCCGCCACGAATTGGCGCCATTGCACGCTTTCCGGCCGCGGCGCGGGCAGTTTGGCGAAGGTCGCATAGCCGCTGACGAATTGATGCAGATGCTCGGCGCGTTCGGCAATGGCGGAGAACACGGCGGGCAAAGCGGCATAGTCGCCGCGCCGCGCAATCTCGGCGCCGGAATGCGCCAGCGAGGACAAGGGGCCCAGTGAATTGTTGAGCTCGTGGCTCAAGACGCGGATCAGCTTCTTCCAGGTCGACACTTCCTGGCGCGACAACTCGCGCGTCAAGCGCTTGAGCAGGTACAGCCGAAAAGTGCGGCCCTGCAGGATGAACGAACGCTGCGACAGATGGAAGGTCTCCTCGACGCCGTCGATCTCGGTCGAAAACAAGCTATCGCTCTTGTTCGGCGGCCGCGCCCTGCAACGCCGGCGGTGCCTGAATCAGCGCGTCTCGAAATCGCAGCCCATGCAGGCTGCGTCCCTCGCTCAACAGGTGCCGCGCGGCGATATTGGCGTAGGCGATGCGATCGTTGGCATCGACCAGCACCAGCGCCACCGGCGAATTCTGCATCACCGTATCCAGCAGCAGCTCGCGCTGCACCAGGTGCGCGCGCTGCTCGCGCAGCGCGGCCGCCAGTTCGTTGTGCGCCGTCATCAGCTCGCCGAGTTCATCGTCGCGATCGGCCACCAACGACAAGCTGAAATCGCCTTCGCGGTAGCTGGCCACGGTACCCGACAGGGCACGCAGCATTTGCTCGATCGGCCGCATGGTCCGCGAGGCCAGCCACAGCGACGGGCAGCAGCGTAACGGCAACGATCAGCAATCCAACGCAACAGGGCGCTGTCGAACCAGTGGCAGCCCAGGCGCCGAGCGCCGCCGTCAGCGCGACGACCAGAATCAAGCAGCAGCGCAAACTTGCTCTTGAGGCTCATGCGTGCCGTTTCAGGCGCCGCTCGAGGGGCGCAGATTGAAGCGCTCCATGCGGCGGTAGAGCGCCTGGCGCGACAGCCCGAGGCTTTGCGCCGCACGGCTGATGTTGCCGCCGGCTTCGCGCAAGCTGGCCTCGAGCACCTCGCGGCTGAAATGATCCGCCTCGCGGCGGCGCGCGCGCGCTGCACGGCAGGCAGATTCAGATCCGCCACGGCGACGATACTGTCGCGCGCCAGCAGCTTGGCGCGCTCGATGGAATTGCGCAGCTCGCGCACATTGCCGGGCCAATCGTGCGTCTGCAGTGCCGCCACGGCGTCCTCGCTCAATTGCAGACCCTGGCCGAGAAAATGCCGGGCCAGCGGCAAAATATCCGCGGGCCGGTCCGCCAGCGGCGGCACGGCGATCTCGATGACATTCAGCCGGTAGTACAGATCCTCGCGGAATCGCCCCTCGCGGATCAGCGTCGGCAGATCGGCATTGGTGGCGCTGAAGACGCGCACCTGAGCGGTGCGCGTCTTGCTGGAACCCAGCATTTCGAACTGCCCGGTCTCCAGCACCCGCAGCAGCTTTACCTGCCCGGCCAGCGGCAGATCGCCGATCTCGTCCAGGAACAAAGTGCCGCCATTGGCCGGCTTCGAAGCGGCCCGTGCGCGCGCGGCCGGCGCCGGTATAGGCGCCCGCCTCGGCGCCGAACAATTCCGCTTCGATCAGCTCGGAGGGAATGGCGCCGCAATTGACCGCGACGAAGGGGCCCGTGCGGATGCGCGGAATTGGCGTGCACGATCTGCGCGATGCGCTCCTTGCCGGCGCCGTTCGGTCCGGTGATGAGCACGCGCACATCGGCGCGCGCCACACGGCAGGCGAGTTCCACGACGCGCTCCATCGCATCGGAGGCGAACACGATGCCGCACAGATCGTAGCTGCTCCGCCAGGCGCTCGCGCCGGCGGCGCTGCTCTTCCTGCAGGCGCTGCCGCTCGCGGTTGGTTTCCGCAAGTTCCAGCAGATTCTCGACTGTCGCCAGCAGTTTGTCGTTGTCCCAGGGCTTGCCGATGTAATCGGCGGCGCCGGCCTTGACCAGCTGCACGGCGGACTCCAGATGAGTCCAGGCGGTCAGCAGTACCACGGGCAGATCGGGTTGCGAGGCGCGCAACGCGCGAAACAGGATCGCCCCCTCCTCACCCGAAGTGGTGTCGGCGCTGAAATTCATGTCGGCGATGACCAGATCGACACGTTCGTTCGCCAATGCGGCGAGCCCTTTCTGCGGCGTGACCGCCGTCAATGTGCGAATGTCATGCAAGCCGAACAGCAACGACAGCGCCTGGGCGACCGCCGGATTGTCATCGATGACGAGTACCGTGCGCATGGTGGGATGTTAGCGGTTACGGCGTGGATTCACATCCGCCTTCTAGCCGCCGCGTGTCGCCAACGCCGGCGGAATGGAGGCGGCCCGCAGCGCCGGCCACAACACCGCGAACTGGCCCAGCAGCAGAATGACGATGGCGCCGCCGATGGCGCGGCTGTTAGCCATGCGCACCATCTCGAAACTTTGCACCATCCAGAGATTCAAGGCGATGGCAAAGGCGATACCGGTGAAGGCGCCAGCGGCGGCGATCATGAAATTCTCGGTTTGAAAATAACGAACGATGGCCTGGCGCGTTGCGCCGAGCGCGCGACGAATGCCGATCTGCTGCCGGCGCTGCGCCACCCAGTAGCTGGTCAGCCCGATGATGCCGAACGCGGTCACGATCAGCAGCGCCGCGCAGATTGCACTCAAGAGCACGATGAGGCCATGATCGCCGCGAAAGGCGTCGATTCGAACTTGAAGCATGGATTGGGACTTGAGGATTCGATTCTCATCCAACGCCAACAGCCTGGTCTCGGCGGCCTTCATCACTGAATCGAGCCGCCCGGGCTGCACTCGCACCGCGTAGACGTTGGATTCTGCGATCAAGCGGTAGGGTGACAAAACCGAATTCTGTGCAAAGGTGCTGCTCAAGCCGGTCGCGGAATTCATCGGTCCTTGCAAACGCTCGACGATGCCGATGATGGGCGACGGCTTGTCGTTTTCCATGTAGATCGACTGCCCGAGAGCATTGCCCGCTGGGAACAGTTTCATGGCCAAAGCCTGTGTCACAATGAATCCGCTCGGCCGGGGAATGTCATTGTCCGTACGATCCACGATCTCCTGCGCGGTGAAATTTCGCCCCGCGATGAGCTTCAAGCCCAGGGTACGCAGTGCATGCTCATCTCCCATGTAGTGCGCGGCAATGGCGCTGGGAGTCTTTTGATCGGCGGTCAACTGGATGGTCTCGATCCATCCGCCGCCTTCCATGGGATACATGTCGGTCGCGTAGGCATCGACAACGCCGGGCAGCGCGCGCAGCGCGGCGACGTCCGCAGCCAGATGCGCGGTCAGATCCGCGTTATGCTCGATGCTGTCTGAGTGGATGACGAAGACATTGTTCTCATCCACACCCGACGGCCTCCCGCTCCAGGCCACGCGCTGCTCGATCAACGTCAGGGCATTGGCAAGAAACGCCAGCGTGACTGCCATCTGTGTGGCAATCAGCAGGGCGCCGAATTTATTGCGGCGCATGGCGGACAGTATCGGACGAAGTTCCATAGCGATCCTCCTACTGTGCCTTAAGCTGCCAAGCGGGCTGGACATGCGCTGCCCGCCATGTCGGATACAGTCCCGCCAGCACCGTCGCCCCAACGGCGAGCAACACCGCAAGTCCGGTATCCACCCAATCCAGATGTGCCAATGCAACGAACTCCTTGGTCAGCAAGGAACGCGCAGCCCACAAACCCAATGCCGTCAATACCAGACCCAGTATTCCACCCGCCAGCCCAACTACACCGGTCTCGATCAGACACTGCGCAAAGATTGCGCCGCGGCTGGCGCCGAGAGCGCGGCGCACGCCGATATCCCCCGCGCGACCCATGATTTTCGCCAGCATCAAGCCCATGGCATTCATCAGACACACCAACAAGAATCCGAATGACACCAGTATCAAAATGCGCAGCTCGCTCGGCACCACGTGCCGGTACTGCAGCCAATGGTTGACGTCGCGCAATTGCGTATGCGGCGGCCAATGGAACCGCCCCAGGCGCTGCTGCTCGGCCGCGTAGTTGTTGAGAAATGCGCGATACTTCTGGGCATCCGCCTCCGTGGGAAGTTCCGCCCAGAATTGCATCCAGACACAATCGGATCGCAAGCGGCCCTCCCAACCGGGAGCGACATCGCCATTGCAGTTGGTGCTGCCGACATTGCCCATATGCTTGTCGAGTGCGCGCGTAAGCGGCAGGAACACCGCGTCGGCGTCGCCGAATGGGCGGATATTCAGATCATAAAAACGCGGCAGCAGCCGCCAGTCATCCAACACACCGCGCACGGTATAGGTATCATTGTCGAGTCGAATGGTCTTGCCGACGCTGTTGGTACCGCCAAACAGACGATCATTCATTTCGCGCGTGATCACCACCACCGCGGCACGATTCTCGTCTTCCGAAGGGCCCCAGGGTCCGCCGAATTTGAAGGGCACATCGAACATCGGAAAGAAATCGGCATAGGCTGCCCTGGTGAAAACCTTGCTCGGCTTTTGCTTGGGGTCCGCCGGCCGCAGCGACAGCAACGCCGCATACATGCCTGACTGGCGCTTGGCGGCGTGGGCCTTCATCAATTCCATGACATCGATATAGCTCAGCTGCGGCTCCAGGCGGTCGACCGAGCCCGTCCCCTTGTGCTGGTCCGGTCCCCAGTTGTCGATCTGCGGTACGTAAAGCTGGCTTGATTTTTGCGGGATAGGATCGCCCGACATGGCGCGAAACACGGTGAGCGTAGTCATCGAAGCGCCGATCCCCACCGCAATGGCGAGAATCATCAAAAGAGTCAGTATCACGTTGCGATTGAGACTGCGCAAACCCAGACGAAAATAGTAGACGAACATTTTTGGCCCTTACCCTGCTACGCCGTCCGAGTCGCCAACGCCGGCGGTATCGACGCTGCCTTCAGCGCCGGCCAGAGCACGGCCGCCTGCCCGAGCAGCAGGACCACGATCGCACCCACCAGCGCATAACCGACATTCAGGCGCTGCATGGAAAAGGCGGTCATCATCCAAAGATTCAAGGACACCGCCATGGCGATGCCGACCGCCGCACCGGCGCCCGCGATCATCAGATTTTCGGTTTGGAAATATTGGATGATGGCATTGCGGGTTGCGCCCAGCGCCCGGCGAATGCCGATCTGGCGGCGACGCTGCGCGACCCAGTAGCTGGTGAGTCCCACGATGCCGAATGAGGTGACCGCCACCAAGGCGGCGCACACCACGCCGAGGATGACCGCGAGTCCACGATCATCCCGATAGGCCTCTTCGCGTGCGATGGTCATCGGGACAGTTTTCTCCAGCACTCTGCCTCGATTGACCTCAAACAGCTTCTTTTTTGCCGCGTCCATGACGGACGCGAGTTGGCCGGGCTGCGCTCGTACGATGTAAAAAGAGTACGTGTCGGAATAGCGGAACGGTACCAGCGTTGAATAGTCGATGAAATTGGCGGCCCAGGTATTGTCCGCTCCAACCCAGGGAACCTGCAGCCTCTCGACGATACCGACGATGGGAACCTGCTGTTTTTGGAAGGTCACATAAATCGACTGTCCCAGCGCGTTCTTGCCGGGGAACAGCTTTTCGGCCAGCGCCTTGGTGATGATGACGGCCGACGGAGGCACGAGATCGGTGAGTCCGGTTTTATCCTGGACCTCGGCCGGGGTGAAATTGCGGCCGGCGATCAGTTTAAGGCCCATGGCGTTCAAGCCGTGCTCGTCCACCAAAAAAAGCGCTGTTTGTGCGGAAGACTCCTTCTGATCCATATTCAATTTGATGCCTTCACTCGAGCCGCCGCCGCTCAAGGGATAGGAGTTGGTCGCCACCGCATCCACCACGCCGGGAATGGAACGCAGGGCCGCCAGGTCCGCAGGCAGTCGGGCCTTCATATCTGGCGGATTGCCCACCCACTGATTGATCATCACGAACACGTTGCTCTCATCCACGCCCGTCGGCCGTTTGCTCGAGCCGAGGCGCTGTTCCATGACGAATAGACCATTGCACAAAATGGCGAGCGTGATCGCCATTTGCACTGCAATGAGTACGGCGCCGACCTTGTTGCGGCGCATGGCCGAGAGTATGGGTCTGAATTCCATGATTCCCCCTACTGAACCTTGAGTTGCCAGGCGGGTTGCACGTGAGCGGCGCGCCAGGTCGGATACAGGCACGCCACAATGGTGGCGAACACCGATAGGGTGACCGCAATGGTGATGTCCGTGATACTGAAATGCGTCAAGCGGCTCATATTTTCGGATAGCAGGGATCGCAGACCCAACAGGCCGAGCGCCGTGAGCGCAAGACCCAATAAGCCGCCGACGAATCCGATCACGCCGGCCTCGATCAGGCATTGGCTGAAAATCGCGCGCCGATTGGCGCCGAGGGCGCGGCGTACGCCGATGTCGGCCGCACGCCCCATGATCTTCGCGAGCATCAAGCCCATCGCATTCAGCAAGCACACCAATAGAAAGCTGAATGACACGAGCAGAAGAATCCTGACCCCGCTGGTCACCACCTCCTGATAGACCAGCCACTCGCGCACATCGCGCAAGTGCGTGCGCGAGGGCCAGTGAAAGCGGCCGGCGCGCTGCTGCTCCGCCGCGTAGTTGCTCAGGAACGAGCGATAGCGCTCGGCATCGGCGGCGCTCGGCAACTCCGCCCAGAATTGGAACCAGACGCATTCGGAATGCAGCCGACCCTCCCAGCCCGCGGCACCAATATCGCCGGAACAATTGTAGTTGCCCCACGACGCCATTTCGCCCTCGATGGCCCGGGTCATTGGCAGGAAAATCTCCTCAACCTTCCCGTACTGGTTGTTGTTGAGGTCATAGAATTTCGGCGTCGGTTGCCAGCGATTCAAAACGCCGACCACACGGTAGTCATGATTGTCCAGATTGATGGTCTTGCCGACCGAATTGGCGCCGCCGAAGACTTTGTCGTTGAGTTCGTACGAAATCACCACGACGTCGGCGTGGCTCTCATCGTCAGCGGAGGACCAGGGCGCCCCGAAGCGAAACGGCACCTCGAACATGGGAAAGAAGTCGGTAAATGTTGCGCGAGCCTGTACCTGGAAGGGCTGCAGATCGGCATTCGACGGAGTCAGGGCCAGTCCTGTTACGTACATGGCGGTTTGGCGGCGCGCGGCATGCGCATTCATCAAGGCGATGGCATCGATGTAGCTCACCTGCGGCTGCAGGTTCTCCGGATCGCCGCCAACCCTGCCCTTTCTCGGCTCCCAATTGTCGATCTGCACCGCGAACAGTTGCCTGGACTTCTCGGGTATGGGATCCCCGTCCATCGCGCGAAAAATCGTCAACGTCGTCATCGATGCCCCAATGCCGACGCCGATGGCGGCGACCATCAACACCGTGAGCACCAGGTTGCGCTTCAGGCTGCGCAGCGCCAGACCCAAGTAGTAATAGAACACAGCGGCCTCCTAAGGGTGTGCGCTCGCCGCCGCCACCAAGCGCGGCTGCGCCGCCAGATCGACCACTTGACCGTCGACGATATGCACTTCGCGCTGCGCGCGCACCGCCAGTTCCGGATCGTGCGTCACCATGACGATGGTGGCACCGTCGCGATGCAGCTCCTCGAGCAGATCCAAAACGCCGCGCGCCATTTGCGTATCGAGATTGCCGGTGGGCTCGTCCGCCAGCAGCAGCCGCGGCGACCCGGCCAGGGCGCGGGCAATCGCGACGCGCTGCTGCTGGCCGCCCGAGAGTTCGGCCGGATAATGGCGCGAACGCGCCGAGAGTCCCACTCGGCCCAGCGCCTCCTGGATGCGGCGGCGCCGCTCGGCGGCGTTGAAACCCCGATAGCGCAGCGGCACGTCGATGTTGTCCTGCACGTTCAGGTCGGCGATCAGATTGAAAGCCTGAAAGATGAAGCCGATTTTCTCGTTGCGCAGCCGCGAGCGCTGATTGTCATTCAAGCCGCGCACGTTGGCGCCGTCCAGCTGGTACTCGCCGCCGCTGAATTCCTCGAGCAGTCCCGCGATCGTCAGAAAGGTGGTCTTTCCCGAGCCCGAGGGTCCGGTGACCGCGACGAACTCGCCTTCGCGCACATGGATCGAGAAGTCCCGCAACGCGAAGGTCTCGACGACCTCGGTGCGATAGGCTTTGGAAAGGTGAGTCATTTTAAGCATGGGGTGGCCTCTTGAGGGCAGGTGGATTCAAGTGTCGCAATTCGATTCGAAAATAGGTTTCACGCACGGCGCTCCTCAGTGGCTCAAGATGACGCGCTGCGCGCCGTTGAAGGCATCGGTGCCGGAGATCACGATCTGGTCGCCGACCGCCAGGCCGTCGAGAATTTCGACCTTGGCAATGCTCGCGGCGCCCAATTGCACGGCACGACGTTCGGCCACATTGCCGTGGACAACATAGGCGAAGCCGCCGCCTTCCTGATCCACGAAGGAGCCGCGATCGACCATCAGCACGTTGTCGCGCCGATCGATGAAAATGCGCACCGACAGACGCTGGCTCTGTCGCAATCCCGCGGGTTTCTCGGTCGCCGAAGCGCAGGCGTGCGGTGACCTGACCGGCGACCACCTCCGGCGACACGCCGCTCACACTGCCCTGCCAGTGGTGGCCGCCGCCCTCCAAGTCGGCGGTCATGCCGGGGCGCAGATCGCGCGCGAGGCTCTCAGTGACCTTGATTTCAACTTCAAGCGCCGACAGATCCACCACCGTGAGCAACGGTGCGTCCTTGGCGACACTGGCGCGGTCCGCCACCTGCACCTGGCCCACCTGGCCGTCGACCGGCGACTTGACATTCAAGCCATCGACCTGGCGCTTGAGGTCGTCCACCACGTATTGCTGGCGGTCGAACAGCGCCTTCTTGCTGTCGATGTCGAATCGATTCTGCTTGGGCTGCGAATCGAAGTTGCTCTTCGCCTGCGCGAAGGCGAACTGCGCCTTCTCCAGCGCGTCCTCCGCCTTGAGCGCCTGCAGTTCCGAATAGGCACCGAGCTCGATAGGCCTTGCGGCTGCGGTCGCGTTCGCGTTGCGCGGTCTTTTGATCGACCTGCGCCTGATTGTAGGCGTCGCGCAGCTGCGCCAGCTTTGGTGTCGGCGTCGAGCGTCGCACGCTGCCAATCGACGCGCAGGCTGACGAGTGTGGCCTCCTCCTGCGATAGCTTCGCGGTGAGATCCGGACTGTCGACCACCGCCAATACCTGCCCCTTCGTGACCGCATCGCCGGCGTGCACCTTGAGGGTGACTGTCCCCAGCGCATTGGCATACAACGTAGGGCTGACGGCCGCCACAACCTGCCCGTCCGCGGCAATGTCGCGCACGAAGCTGCCGTGTTCCACCGTGGCGATCGATACCCGGGCGCGGTCGACGGATGTTCCGGCGCCGGAATATCGCATCAAGAACACGCCCAGGATGATGAGCCCGAGAACCGCCGCCGATGCGGCAATGAAGATATTGCGATGACGCCTGAACAAATTTTTCGGTTCGATCACGCGATCCTGTGCGGATGTGTCGCGAAGCATGATGGGTTCCTTGGGTAGCAGGCGCATGCTCATCCAGCGCGCTCGATGAGAAGATCGTCGATGGCGGCAAGATCCTGCACCGTCAAGCGGCCGGCTTGTTGTTTGAGCGTCAGCACGCTGGTCAAATAGTCGTAGCGCGACTGCAGGTAGGAGCGGCGCACGATGTAATAATTCTCCTGGGCGTTCAGCAGTTCGAACTCGTTGCCGGTGCCGAATTCCACATTGCGCCTCATTGCCTCAACCGCTTGTTTGCCGGAATCCACCGCACGGCGCGCGGCACCAATGCGCTGTACGCCGGTGACGATGTTGCGAAATGCGGCACGCGTCTGGCGTTCGGTATCGCGCTGAATGGCCTCGAAGTTGGCCTGCGACTGGCGATACGTCGCGCGGGATTGGCGAACCGCAGAAGCAATCGCGCCCCCCTGAAAAATGGGCCAGGTAAAACCCACGCCCACGGTGTCGAGGGTTTGATTGCCGCCGAGAACCAGATCCTGCGTGATTTTCGAGCCCGAACCGGTTAGAAAGAAGCTCGGCAGGCCGCGGCCGCGTTGCGCCGAGATATCCTCCGATGCCGCCTCCATCGTGAGCTGCGCCGTGCGCACATTGAAGTTGTCCTGCCGCGCGGAGGTGACCCAGTCGTCGGCGGAGGCGGGTTCCGGGGAAATCAGCGGAATATCCTCCCGCAGGGGCGCGATGCTGGGTACCGGTTGGCCGACAAGTACGGCGAGTGCCAGATTGGCATCGTCGAGTGAATTGCGGGCATCGATGACACTTTGTTCGGTCGCATCATAGAAGGCTTTCGCCTGGTCGACGTCGCTGCGCGGGCCGACACCCGTTTGCTCCCGCCCTTTGGCCTGCCGCAACAGTTCGCCGAAGGCCTCGCGCTCGGCGGCATTGGTCTCGAGCTGATCGGCGGCCGATAGCACGTTGAAGTAGGCTTGCGCCACGCGCAGCAACAAACTTTGCTGGGCGCCTTGAAAGCTTGCTTCAGCGGCGGCCACTTGATAATTGGCTTCCTTGAGCTGGCTGAAGGATTGGAAGCTCCACAGAGTCTGGGTCAAGTTGAGTCCGAGGGAATGGGCGGTGCCGTAGCAGTGCAGATCGCCGCCTGCCGAGCTGATCGCGCAGTCCGCTGCCGAGCTTCCCAAGGAGAGTCCGTTGTTATAGCCCGTCCGCTCCCGCATCACCGAGCCATTGGCGGCCAGTTGCGGCAGCCATTGTGCAAGGGCCTGCGGCCGTGCTTCGATCAAAGCATCGCGCTGGAATTGGGCCGCTTGCAACGTCGTATCGCGCGTCAGCGCCAGTTCGTAGAGCTGGCGCAGATCATTGGCGTCTGCGCGAGCCGCAGACAACAACATCACCATCATCAGCCATGAATAGCGTCCCATGACCTCCAGCCTCAGCAAGCCTCGTGCCAGCCGCCGACATGTGGTAACTGGCTGTTTATAAAGAGTTTATATTCTGCTCCGGCGGCCATTGTGTCCGCGGACAGTGTCCGCGGACGGCCGGACACGGGCAGCGGCTTAGGCGCTAGCGGCTGGTATCGACGACGATGCGCCCTCGGATCTGCCCATCGAGAATGAGAGCGGCACGATCTGCAGCGCGCGAAAGCGGGACCTCCTCGGTGAGCAGTCCGAGCTTTCGCACATCGAGATCCTGACTCAAGCGGTTCCACGCTTCCAGCCTATCGATACGCGGACGCATCACACTGTCGATACCGCGCAGCGTAATTCCGCGAAGTATGAACGGCGCAACACTGGCCGGAAAATCCATGCCACCCGCGAGGCCGCAAGCGGCGACGATGCCCCCATAGCGAAGCGACGCGCAAACATTCACCAGGGTTTGACCACCGACCACATCGACGGCCCCCGCCCAGCGCTCCTTGAGCAGCGGCTTCCCGAGATTGGCAAATTGCGCTCGGTCAATCACCTCAGCCGCGCCCAACTGCTTTAGGAAATCGGACTCGGATAAACGCCCGGTCATGGCGACGACGCGAAAGCCGAGCTTCGCCAGCACCGCCACGGAAATGCTGCCCACGCCGCCGGACGCACCAGTCACGAGGATCTCGCCGCTATCCGCCGTCACTCCATGGCGTTCCAACGCCAGCACGCACAGCATTGCCGTATAGCCGGCAGTGCCGATGGCCATGGCCTGCCGTGTCGTGAACGCCGGCGGCAACGGAATCAACCAATCTCCTTTGACGCGGGCAAGCTGCGCCAAGCCGCCCCAATGAGTCTCTCCGACTCCCCAGCCGTTCAAAACAACCTTGTCGCCTTGCTTGTAAGCGGCATTGCCGGAAGTCTCGACGACGCCGGCGAGATCGATTCCCGGCACCATGGGAAACTGACGCACCACCGGACCCTTGCCGGTGATGGCGAGCGCATCCTTGTAATTGAGGGTGGAATATTCGACGCGGACGGTCACCTCGCCGGCCGGCAACTGCGCCTCGTCCAAGGACGCAAGACTCGCGCGATAAGGGTCGCGCTCGATCAAGATGGCGTTGAACATCGACTTCTCCTGACTGCTGATTTTGGCGCCCATGCATATTAGCGGCGCCTCGCACACATGCGAGGCCTCACGGGTGCAAAGTATCCTCAAACCCCCTACGCGTTGCGTGATGCCAAATAAATGTGTGACGACGTTTGCAATTTTTTCGGCGGCCAATCTGGCAGAATTATTCTCGCACCTCCTGGAAATGAATCATGAGATTTCGGCTCAAAACTTTTGGTTTGCATTTGGCCGCAAGCGCCTCGGTACTTACGCTATTACTGGGATCGCTGTATCTGGGGTGGTATCGCTGGCCCGGGTGGCGCCTCACCGATGTCACCCAGGTGGTGACAGTTTTGATCAGCGTGGACCTCGTCTTGGGTCCGCTCATGACACTCGTCATTGCCAGCAACAAAAAATCGCGACGTGTTCTGAGTCGCGATATCGGCGTCATCGTCGCAGTGCAACTCTGCGCGTTAATCTATGGTTCGACCGCGCTTTGGAACGGCAGGCCGTTGTACTACGCCTATTCCGAAACGATTCTGCAGCTGGTGCAAGCCTATGACATCAGCTCAGATGAGGCCGCACTCGCGCGCCGGCAGAATCCCGGACTCGCACCACATTGGTACAACTTGCCGCGCTGGATTTGGGCGCCGCTCCCACAAGACGCGGACGAAAGCAAAAAGATCGTCACAGCGGCGATTACCGGTGGCGAGGATGTTGTCTCGATGCCGCGGTATTTCAAGACCTGGGATAAGGGGTTGCCCACTCTGCGAGCCCAATTGAGAAAAGTTGACGATGTCGCGTATTTTTCAAGAGGCGAGAAAGAGAAACTCAAGGCGATCATGCTGGCCGCAGGAATAGCATCTGATCAACTTAACACCATGCCGCTAACGGGTCGCGGCCATCCTCTCCTCGCCGTGTTCGATTTGAACACCCTCAAGATAACGGCGTTTCTGCGTCCAAAATAAACATAGAACGGTCTGATGGCGAGCTGGAATCAGAGCTTCTTCGCGCTTGAAATAGCAAGCAGACTAGATTGCGGAAAATCCCAGATCCCGGGATGGGCAGTTTGGTTCCATTCCTTCTCGATAATTTTCCTGGCACTTTCCGCTTGCCCCAGGCGTAGATCGGCGACTGCGACAATCGTGGCCAGATAGCCGCGTTCCTCGCCCGCTAATGCATTGCCGTCGAGTAGCTGAGTACCAAGTGTCTGGATTTCCATCACATCGCGACGAGCTACAGCAGAGAGGAGATCCGGCCAGAGCCTTTGGTCGCCAGTCGCGCTCCGATAACATGCGCTGGTTGTAATCCTCCCCCATAAATCGACGAGGTCTGGTGGCGCAAGAAAGGCCGAGGTGGCATCACTGAGCTGTCGGACCGCCGTCTTCCACGCCAACTGGGTCCCGGCATCGGCGCACCGTTCACGGCTCGAGTCTATGATCAGCAGGTTTGCAGCATTCTTTGCATCGAGCTCGCCGAGCTTACCGGTGGATACCGCATCGCGAATTGCGAGTGCATGACGAACCAGATCATCGCGTTTCATTGTACTGTTCGCGCCCGGCGGAACGGTGACCGTAACCGGAGGTTCGGCAAACAGCAATTCGAGAAATGGCAACGGCATAATAGCCAATCTGGTCAGTTCGAAGGCGTTCGATTGCATAAAGCGCAGGCGGGGTGCATTCAAATCGACGAAGGGAAAATAATCGGAATTTCTCGGGCTGCTGATCCGCTGCAGCAGCGGACCCAGGGTTTGGCTATCGCCAATCTTGCGTCTTTGAATGTCGGCCAACGTTTGAATCCCGACCCGTCGCAGTTCCGTCTTCATTTCCGGCCATCGGAAGATGCGATCGTCTTCTGCGGGAATACTAGGCGCGCGGGTGGCGACGATCAGTACGTTTGCGCCATCGGCCAAATAAAGCGCATATGCGCCGAAATGCGACGATAGCGCCTTTATAATCGAGGCTAGGATGGTGATATCGGTTTCGTAGAGTTGCACCCACTGAACAAGGTAACCCTCCGGTTTCAGGTAGTGAACGATCCGTCCGTAGAACTCGTCCGAAAATAGGGTAGCGACACCGCTAACCCAAGGGTTCGAAGGCTCGGAGACGATCAAATCATACTGTTCTTGAGTGGTCGCGAAATAAGTTTTGGCATCCTCGAAAATGATGTGACTACGCGGATCATCGAATACATTGTGGATTCTGGAACCAAACCCTTGATGCGCGGCGTCCACCATGAACGGCTCGATTTCAATTGAATCCAGGTGCTTGATCTCGGTGCTTGTCAGAAGCGTGTGGGTCGTCAAACCGGAGCCGAATCCGATATTGGCGACTCGCCGAACGTCCGCACGCAAGCTCAACGGCAGCGCGGCAGCTAACACCATCGTGATCTCGTCTTGAGTTGCGGGACCGTTGCCCATCTCAATGGCCGCATCGGGTTTGCCGTTGGTCGCAATGGAAAACGACTCCCCCATCTTCGCTAGACTGATCGTCGCGGTCTTGCCATCCCGCAAGTAGACCACTTTGCTTCCCTCCGGCAGGGTTGCGACTCCGGTCCGGTACACTCCGGATACTGTCCGTAACGGGTCAGGCTTGACTGCCACCACGGCAACGATCATCAGCACTGCTGCCGCAACTGTCACAAGGACCGTAATCCGTGGCGCCGATTCACGTGCGAGAATCAATCGCGACAAACCCAGCGCCATGTGGATCGCGGCCCCCGTCAAAATAACGCCCTTAACGCCTATGATCGGCATTAACACGTGAATCGTGATGAGGACGCCCGCGATAGCACCCACAGTATTGACTGCATAGACCGTTCCGATCGCTCGTTCGCCGCCGCCGTCTCGCATTAATGCCAGTGTCAGAAGGGGCAATGTCATGCCGGCGCAGAATGTCGTCGGGATCATCACCAGGATCGCGATGAATTGGCTAACCACGTTGAAGGCAACGTAGCCGTTTTCGGTAGGGGTAAACGTTCTCACCGACCAAGCCATCAGGTCATACATCGATCCGTAGGCGACGTAGCTCAAGGTCGCGAATGCGCCCATAATCAACATGATCCAGCCGATATATCTCGCAAGATCGCGCGCGGGTTCGATGCTCCGGCGCACGTAGAGCCCGCCAAATGCCAGCCCGAATATAAATGCGCTGAGCATTAGTTCGAACGAGTGTGTTGATGCGCCGAGCACCAAGCTGAGCATGCGAATCCAGCCGAGCTCGTAGAAGAAGGAGGCGGCACCGGTAAGAAACGCCGCTCCGATAATCCATCGGGTCAATTTATCCTTCGATGATTGTGCGGGGGGAGCCGATTTTGCAGGCAAGTCCTGTACATCCACCCGGCGCGCGACCAACCAAACTGCCAAAGCGAGTGCGACGTTGAGCAGTCCGGCTGTCAAGACCGTGCCGGGCAGTCCCACAGCCCGGATCAGTACAAACCCGCTAATCAGTACGCCGAAGCCCGCGCCCAAGCAGTTCGTGAAATAAAGCGTCGCTAGAGTCTCTCCGGGTTGGGCGGGCCAGCGACGAATTATTCCGGCACTGATGAGTGGGAAGGTCATGCCAAGCAGCACCGACTGCGGGAGGATCAGTAGCGACGCAAGCGTCCACTTATAAGCGTGGATTGCGATGTGATTCGCGATTACCGGAATTGCCGTATCGAACGAGAAATTTGAGGCTGTGACGAAGACTCGATGGAAGCTGATCCCGAGTACGCCGATCAGGCCTTCGACAAGTACGTATCCCCACAATAAGTACCGAATTCGGAGCGAGTAACGTGCGACTATCCCGGACCCGAGTGCCATTCCGCCCATGAAAATGGCAAGAACCAACGCTTGTGCGTAAGCCGCATGGCCGAGAAAGAGCTTAAGGTAGTGCGTCCAGATTGATTCGTAGATCAGCCCGGTAAAACCGGATACGACAAAAACCGCAAGGAGGAATTGGCGCTGCCAAGATTTTTGTGCGTTCACATGCATCCCAGGTGCTTTATTGATTCGGCACTCTAACATTGATCAGAATAGCGATGCGCGCAAGCACGCCGAGATGAGACGCAAAGCCAATTAAAGTGCTAAAGAAAGCCATCCCGCGCGCACGGCATTCACCGGGCGCTAACGAACGCCTCGCTTCAGCACATCCGGCAGCGGCTTGCCGCTCTCGATAAATGACAGTGACACCGAATTCAAACAGTGACGTTCGCCCGTCGGAGGCGGCCCGTCGGGAAACACGTGCCCCAGATGACTGCCACAGCGAGCGCAAACCTCCTCGATTCTGATCATTCCGTAACTTGAGTCGCGGATGCGCCTGATGTGCGATTCGTCATAGGGCTCGAAGAAGCTCGGCCAACCTGTGCCTGAATCAAATTTTGCACTGGAGCGAAACAATGGCAATCCGCAAAATCTGCACGTATAGATGCCATTTTTTTTGTTGTCTAGAAATACGCCGCAGAATGCAGCTTCGGTGCCGTGTTGAAGCAGAACGCGCCGTTCCTCATCGGATAGCCCCGCGGTAATTTCCGCGCGCTGCGCAGAGCTGGGTGGAGTCAGGTCAAAATCCGTCATGACGTTGCGGCTTTTTGCCTGTGCGGAAGCTTCCACCCCGGCCGGATGAAATGACAGGTATAGCCGTCGGGGTATCGCTCCAAATAGTCCTGGTGCTCCGGCTCGGCCTGCCAAAAATCGCCGGCCGGAGCGAGCTCGGTCACCACCTTGCCGGGCCACAATCCCGAGTCCTCGACGTCGGCGATGGTTTCCTCGGCGAGACGTCTCTGCTCGGGGCTCGTGTAGAAGATTGCCGACCGGTAGCTGAAACCTTTGTCGTTTCCCTGGCGATTCAGGGTTGTCGGATCGTGAATCTGGAAGAAGAATTCAAGCAGTTGCCTGAAGCTCAAAACACGCGGGTCAAAAATGACTTCGATGGCTTCAGCATGAGTTCCGTGGTTGCGGTAAGTGGCGTTCGGCACATCGCCCCCCGAATACCCGACCCGCGTCGAGATGACTCCGGGATAGCGGCGCAACAAATCCTGTACACCCCAAAAACAGCCGCCGGCGAGAACGGCGCGTTCGCTTGATGCGGTCATCTGCTACTCCTTGAATAGAGGGCTAATGCGCCTGAAGAGAATGCCCGGCGCTGTCATCCGTCGCAAGATGATGTGGGTTCAAAATCGAAAATCAATTGCGCGCCCGGATAGACTCTAACTCCCGGCGTCCTGGTTGCTAGTCAAGCGGACGTCGAGCAATGAGAGAGATTACAAGTCATTGATTTATTGGCGCGCCCGGAGAGATTGCTCGGGCTGACGCCCTCGTCCCTTCGGGACCGCCGTCGCTAACGCTCCGGCGTCCAACTTCGCGAGACGGCGAAGCTGTCGAACTCGCCTTGTTGTCTGCCGGGAGTTCGAATTCAATCCGTCGAGCGCCATATGGCCGTTCTGCGGTTCACAATTCTCAATTCGGTGGCGCGCCCGGAGAGATTCGAACTCCCGGCCTCCTGGTTCGTAGCCAGGCGCTCTATCCAGCTGAGCTACGGGCGCACTTTACCCCACGTTTGGGGGCGCGAATATTAACACAAGGATTATCGATCCTTCCAAATCAATACGTTGGACCAGTCGCGTGGTAGGCGCCGCCGCTACCGCGGCGACTGGTCGAACCCTGGGGCTCGAAGCTCCACAAATCTGGCGCTGATAGGCAGCCGATTTGTTCTCTCAAACCCCGTGGCGGAGAGGGAGGGATTGTTCGCGGCTGCGCCGCTCATCCCTCGCTTCCGCTCGGGACAGCCGCCGCTACCGCGGCGGCTGGTCGAACCCTAGGGTTCGAACCCCGCGCTCGCTCATGCATATAAAAGCGAAGAGGAGGGCCGGGACACCCTCCTCTTCGCTTTTATATATTGGCGGAGAGGGAGGGATTGCTCGGCGCTGCGCCTCGTCCTCCGCTGGCGCTCCGGACCACCGTCGCGGACGCTCCGGTGTCATCCCTCCCACCGATAATCTCGTTTTTGATTGCCGGCCATGAACCAGCCGACCGGCTCTTTCGAACCCACTGGCGGAGAGGGAGGGATTCGAACCCTCGAAGGGCTTTTGACCCTTACGCCCTTAGCAGGGGCGCGCCTTCGACCACTCGGCCACCTCTCCGGATAGGCCAATGCGGCCTATCGCGGAGCGCGGGATGATACCCGCCCGGAGCAGTCTAGGTAAAGCTTAGGGAATGGGGCTAGGACACGCTAAGCTCAGGCGTCATCGACGATGTTGGCGGCTGGAGCGGCCGATCTGCCTTCCTGATCTTCCTCGCGCTTGATGCGCTCGTAGATCTCCTCGCGATGAACGGCCACATCCTTGGGCGCATTGACGCCGATTCGGACCTGGTTGCCCTTCACGCCCAACACGGTCACCGTAACGTCGTTGCCAATCATGACGGTCTCGCCGACACGCCTCGTCAATATCAACATAATCCAGCTCCTTGCTTCCTTGGCACTGCAGCGACAAGAATTGCCGCGTCGTGCGCCCGCATCAGCTCGTTCACTATTGGAACGTTATTACACTATCGCCACAGGAATCTTTTCGATCAATCAACAAGAATACAAGAATACGAAACGCAATTGTTGCATCTTGTTATCAGAATAAACAATCGTTCAATTAGACGAGCCGGCTGCGAACCAGCGATTCGACTCCGGCCAACGCCGTGACCAAATTCTCGGGCTGCGTGCCGCCCGCCTGAGCGAAATCCGCTCGGCCGCCGCCGCGTGCCGCCGACCTTCGCTGCCACGAGCGCCGGCAATCTCGCCGGCCTTCATTCGCGCCAGCAAATCCTCTGAAACACCGGCCACCAACACGACTTTGCCCTCTTGCACGCTGGCCAAGCACGATGACCGAAGAGCCGAGTTTGCCTTGAGCCCATCCACCGCATCGCGCAACGACCTGACATCCGCCCCGTCAATTTGTGCAGCTAAAACCTTAATGCCGCCCACATCCTTTGCCTGAGCGGACAAATCGCCGCCCTGTCCGCTGGCGAGTTTCGATTTGAGCTGCTGCACCTCTTTTTCCAGCCTGCGGGAGCGCTCGACGAGTTCGCGAACCTTCTCGTCCACATCCTCCCGGCTGCCTCGAAGCATCGCGGCAATGTCGCGCAGCACCTGATCGGTGTGCACCACCCACTCGTAAGCCGCACGTCCGGTAATCGCTTCGATTCGGCGAATCCCGGCAGCAACGCCTGACTCACCCGTGATCTTGAACAAACCAATGTCGCCAGCACGTTCGACGTGCGTCCCGCCACAGAGTTCCATCGAAAAATCGCCGATGGAGAGCACGCGTACATCGCTCTCGTATTTCTCGCCGAACAACGACATCGCGCCTGCGGCAACCGCCTCGTCCAGCGCCATGACCCGCGTCTCCGCCGGCTCGTTCTCCCGAATCACTGTATTGACCAGATCCTCGACCTGGCGCAATTCCTCCGGCGACAGAGCCTGGGTGTGCGAAAAGTCGAAGCGCAGCCGATCAGCGGCCACCAGCGAACCCTTTTGCTCGACATGCTTTCCCAGGACCTTTCGCAGTGCCGCGTGCAGTAAATGCGTGGCCGAATGATTGAGGGCTATCGCGTTGCGGCGATCACGATCGACTTGGGCCTCGACGGAGTCGCCCACCCGCAACTCGCCGCTCTCGAGCACCCCGACATGCGCAAAAGACGCGCCGATTTTTTGCGTATCGCGCACGGTGAAGCGTGCGCTCTTGCTCGACCAGAACGCCGGTATCGCCGATTTGGCCGCCGCTTTCGGCGTAGAACGGCGTGTGATCCAACACCACCTGGCCTTCCTGGCCGGGCCGCAACGCATCAACCACTGCGCCGTCGAAAATCAGCGCACGTCACCCGTGCGTTATCCGCGAGCCGGTCATAACCGGAAAAGTCGGTCTTGCCCGAAAGTTTGATCGTGTCGCGAGGATCCGCGCCGAACTTACTCGCGGCGCGCGCGCGTCCCCGTTGCGCTTCCATCGCCACATCGAAACCCGCCTGATCGATGCTCAGGCCTCGCTCCCGCGCGACATCGGCGGTCAGGTCCGCGGGAAATCCGTAGGTGTCGTAAAGACGGAACACGGTTTCGCCGGGAATCACCGTCGAAGTCAGTTTCGCCGCTTCCGCATCGAGCAATGCCATACCGGTGGCGAGCGTATCGGCAAAGCGGATCTCCTCCTGGTGCGAGAACCTGCGTGGCGCGTGCCTCGCCGCTCACCAGTTCCGCATAGTAGGAACCCATCTCGCGCACCAGGCTCGCGACCAACTGATGGAAGAACGGGCTGCGTCTGGCCCAATTTATAGCCGTGACGAATTGCACGCCGGATGATGCGTCGCAGAACATAGCCGCGGCCCTCATTCGACGGCACCACCCCATCGATGATGAGAAATGTGCAGGCACGGATATGATCGGCGATCACGCGCAGACTGGATGAGTTCAGATCCTCAGTTCCGGTGACTTCCGCGGCGGATCGAATCAGCGATTTGAACAGATCGATGTCGTAGTTGCTGTGCACGCCTTGCATCACCGCGGCGACTCGCTCCAAACCCATACCGGTGTCGACCGAGGGCTTGGGCAGCGGCACCAGCACCCCATCGGAGGAGCGGTCGTACTGCATGAACACGAGATTCCAGATCTCGACGAAGCGATCACCGTCCTCATCCGGTGTTCCCGGAGGACCGCCGGGAATCTCCGCACCATGATCGTAAAAGATCTCCGAGCAGGGGCCGCAGGGTCCCGTGTCACCCATGGCCCAAAAATTGGAAGTCTCGCCCATGCGCGTGCACCGCGTCGGATCGATGCCGATTTCCTCGGTCCAGATGCGCTCCGCCTCGTCGTCTTCCTTGTATACCGTCACCCACAGCCGATCCTTGGGAATCCCCAAGGTTCCGGTAACGAAGTTCCACGCGAAATGGATGGCTTCGCGCTTGAAGTAATCGCCAAAGCTGAAGTTCCCCAACATCTCGAAGAAGGTGTGGTGCCGCGCGGTGTAGCCGACGTTTTCCAGATCATTATGCTTGCCGCCGGCGCGCACGCAGCGCTGCGCCGTGGCCGCACGAACATAGTCGCGCACTTCCTTGCCGAGGAACAAATCCTTGAATTGGACCATTCCGGCGTTGGTGAACAGCAACGTGGGATCATTCACCGGGACGAGCGAGCTCGATGGCAATACAGCATGGCCGTTCTTGCGAAAGAACTCCAAAAAGCTCGCCCGGATCTCCGAGGTCGTCATCGATTTCAATTTTGCGTCGCGCTTCATATTCACTGATCTATTCATTCAAGGTCCACATCAAAGCCTAAGGCCATTCGAATCTGGGCGCTCGTGAAACCCCGGTAACCCAAGAATCGTGCCTGGCGTTGCCTGTCAGCGTAAGTCTTCGGTAGCTGCGCGCCAAATTTCTTTTGCCGCGCACTCCGCAGCTGCTCGATCCAATCTGGATAGGCGTCGAGACATTCCTCGACCGGCGGTCCCTGCAAGCCGTGACGACGCAATTCAAAGCGAACGCGAATCGGACCCTGGCCCCTCGCGGCGTGATAAGCCACGAAATTTTCGATGTAGCGCCGATCATCGAGTAGTTTCTCGCCGCGCAGCACATCGAGCAAAGCTGCCACGACGCTAGCATCGTAACCGTTCTTGAGCAGTTTTCGGCGTAAATCCTCGGACGCGTAATCACGCCGCGCCAGCGCGTCGAGCGCGGCAACCCGGGCCGCGCGTGCGTCTAGGGGGTCGAGGAAGCCGGCGGGCGAGGGCCTACGCCTCTTTGACGTCGCCACCCCGGTTCATGGTCGCCTTTTCAGGAATCAGCTTGGTGCGAATTTGCCCCTCGATGTCCTTGGCAATCTCCGGATGCTGCTGCAGGAACACGCGGGCGTTGTCCTTGCCCTGCCCGATCCGCTCGCCCTTGTAGCTGTACCAAGATCCGGACTTCTCCACCATATTGTGCAGGACACCCAATTCGATGAGTTCGCCTTCCTTGGATATACCGGTGCCGTACATGATCTCGAATTCCGTTTCGCGGAACGGCGGCGCGACCTTGTTCTTGACGACCTTGACGCGGGTCATCGAGCCGACCACTTCCTCGCCGTTCTTGATCGCGCCGATGCGCCGGATATCCATGCGCACCGACGAATAGAACTTCAGCGCATTGCCGCCGGTGGTGGTCTCGGGATTGCCGAACATGACGCCGATCTTCATGCGGATCTGGTTGATGAAGATGACGATGGTATTGGATCGCTTGATGTTGCCGGTCAGTTTGCGCAACGCCTGCGACATGAGGCGCGCCTGCAATCCCATGTGCTGGTCGCCCATTTCGCCTTCGATTTCCGCCTTCGGCGTGAGTGCGGCGACCGAATCGACCACGACCACATCGACCGCCCCGGAACGCACCAGCATGTCGGTGATCTCCAACGCCTGCTCGCCGGTATCGGGCTGCGACACCAACAAGTCGTTGACCTTGACGCCGAGCTTTTCCGCATACACCGGATCGAGCGCATGTTCCGCATCGACAAATGCAGCGGTGCCGCCGTTGGCCTGGGCTGACGCGATGATGGCGAGCGTCAGGGTGGTCTTGCCCGATGATTCCGGTCCAAAAATTTCGATCACGCGGCCGCGCGGTATTCCGCCAACGCCGAACGCGATATCGAGGCCCAACGATCCGGTGGGGATCGACTCCACCTCATAGGTGGCGCCGGCATCGCCCAGGCGCATGACGGAACCTTTGCCGAATTGCTTTTCAATCTGGCTCAGCGCAGCAGCGAGAGCTTTCTTTCGATTCTCTTCCATTGGGATTCCTCAATCAGTGTGTCGCCATTATTTCATATTCAGCGCCCAACGCTCATCTCATATGCGACGAAATCACAGAGTTTTCGCCAGTCATTTACCTCTCATACAGTAGTGGCCAGGTGTCGAGTACTGTATAGATCGACTCAAAACCTGAGGTATCGGAGCTCAGCAAACTAAAGCTCTTCACCGGCCAGGTGAACGACAGCTTCATCGACAGCTCAGGAGCTTGCGAGACCTTCCTCGCAAGCGTTACATGCGCCCGCAGCGGCTGCGCAGGCGACAGTGTCACAAGGTGCTGCTGGAGAAGCGCTTCGTACAGATGCGCCGACAGCTCCTCAAGCGCGTTTGGGATTTCCCGGGCAGTGCTGACGATCACTCCAGGCTTCGGCCAATACTCAACGCCGTCGAAGACAATGTTGCAGCACGACGCACGTTGCGCGGCGCCGATCTGCCGCAACACGAAGAGAGACGATGCGTCAACCTCGCCGACGAATGCCAGTGTCAGATGATAATTGCCGGGTTTCACCAAACGCCCTGGACTTGTCAGCGGCAATTGCGAGGCCGCGCGTGCGAACTGCTGCACCACGTTGGCTTCAGGCCACACTGCAAAAAACAATCGCACGCGAGTCCTTGAGCGGCGTTAGTGCTTGAGAAGCCCTTCGAGGGCTGCCCGCACGGTCTTGCGCCGCACGGTCTCGCGATCGCCGCGAAAATGGCGCAATTGCACGACCAGCTGTACGACTCCCGCGCGACGCCAGGCCCAAGCCAGCCAAACGGTTCCAACAGGCTTCCCCGGAACCGCCCCGTCGGGACCCGCAATGCCGGTCACCGCCACGGCCACGTGCGCCTTTGCACGCCGCAGGGCGCCGGTCGCCATGGCCCGGGCCGTCGGCTCGCTGACTGCGCCCTGTTTGCCCAGTACCCGCCGCGACACTCCGAGCCTGAGCCCCTTGGATTCATTGCTGTAAGTCACGAAACCCTCGGTGAACCATTGCGAACTGCCGGCAACATCCGTCAGTGCCTTGGCAATCCACCCGCCCGTACAGGATTCCGCCGTCGCCACGAAGCGATGGCTTTTGAGCAGGCGCTGGCCGACGCGTTCTGCGATTTCCCTGAGGTATTTGTCGCTGTTCGTCACGTGGCAAAGTGTACTAGTTTAGAATTGCGTATGGTCCACCGCGCACGTTGATTGCCACCTTATCGGGCGAAAACCCATGAACGCCGCGCTAGACCACACGCCCATGATGCAGCAGTACCTGCGCATCAAAGCGCAGCACCCCGACGTGCTGCTGTTCTATCGCATGGGCGATTTCTACGAGATGTTCTACGACGACGCGCGGCGCGCCGCCGAGCTCCTCGACATCGCGCTGACGCAGCGCGGCGCCTCCGCCGGCGCTCCGATTCCGATGGCCGGAGTGCCCGCCGTCACGCTCGACAGCTACCTGGCAAAACTGGTGCGCAAGGGCGAGTCGGTTGCGATTTGCGAGCAGCGCGGCGACCCGGGCAAGACCAAGGGCCCGATGGAGCGCGAAGTGGTGCGCATCGTCACCCCGGGCACCGTCACCGATGAAGCCTTGCTGGAAGAGCGGCGCGACAATGTCTCTGGCCAGCGTCTGCGGCCAAGGCGGCCGCTACGGACTCGCCTGGCTCGATTTGTCGGCCGGCCGCTTCAGCGTCATGGAACTCGACGAGCCTGGCGGCGCTCGAAGCCGAGATTGAGCGGCTGCGTCCCGCCGGAAATCCTGGCTCCCGATGGAGCGCAGCCGGCGCTGCGCGCACTCGACTGCCGCGGATCGGCCCTGGCGCGCCCGCGCACCCTGGCACTTCGACATCGATTCAGCGACGCGTGCGCTCACCGAGCAATTTCGCACCCGCGACCTGGCCGGCTTCGGCTGCGCCGACAAGCCGCTGGCCATCGCCGCCGCCGGCGCGCTGCTCGCCTACGTGCGCGAAACGCAAAAATCGGCGCTGCCGCATCTATTGTCGATCACCACCGAAGAACGCGATGCCGCGCTCATCATGGACCCGGCAACCCGTCGCAATCTGGAGCTCGACGAGAGCCTGGCGGGAGCTCCGGAGCTGACCCTGGCGGGTGTCTTCGATCGCACGGCGACGGCCATGGGCGGCCGGCTGCTGCGGCGCTGGCTGCATCGGCCCGCTGCGCGATCGCGACGTGCTCTGCGCGCCCGCTACCAATGCGGTCGCGACGCTTGATCGATCGAGGCCACGCTGCGCAACTTGCGCAGACGCTGCGCGCCATCGGCGACCTGGAGAGGATTCTGGCGAGAGTTGCGCTGCGCTCGGCGCGACCGCGCGACCTGGCGCAGCTGCGCACCGCGCTTGCCGCCCTGCCCGCGCTCCGCCAGCACTCGTTGCAGCGGCGCAGTCGCCCTTGCTGCAGCAGCTGCTCAACGCCGGATCAGGCGAGCATCGCGCCGAGCACGCGGTGCTGCAGCGCGCGATCGATCGACGCGCCGCCGCATTACCTTCGCGACGGCGGCGTGATTGCCGAGGGCTACGACGCCGAGCTCGATGAACTGCGCGCCCTCGGCAGCAACACCGAGCAATTTCTGCTGGATCTCGAGACAGCGAGAGCGCGAGCGCAGCGGCCTCTCCAGCCTGAAACTGGGATTCAATCGGGTACAGGGCTTTTTCATCGAGGTGAACCGCAGTCAGGCCGACGAAGGTTCCGCCCGAGTACCTGCGCCGCCAAACCGTGAAATCCGCCGAACGATTCATTACGCCTGAACTGAAATCCTTCGAAGACAAGGTGCTGGGCGCGCGCGATCGTGCGCTGGCGCGCGAGAAGGCGCTCTACGAGGCACTGCTCGACCAGCTCAGTGCGCGGTCTGCCGGCGCTGCAGGCGACCGCGGCAGCGGTCGCGCAAATCGATGTCCTCGACTTGCTTCGCCGAGCGCGCCGCGGCGCTCGACTGCGCGCAGCCGGAATTGGTCGCCGAAGCCGATGCTGATGATCGAAGGCGGACGCCATCCGGTGGTCGAGCGCGCGGGTCGCGAACCTTTCATCCCCAATGATCTGCGCTTCGACGATTCGCGCCGCATGCTCATCATCACCGGCCCGAATATGGGCGGCAAGAGCACCTATATG
The DNA here is from genome assembly GCA_963831765.1 of uncultured Gammaproteobacteria bacterium. GTDB lineage: Bacteria > Pseudomonadota > Gammaproteobacteria > Steroidobacterales > Steroidobacteraceae > Bog-1198. The sequence goes on along the minus strand of CAWHRH010000002.1, from coordinate 878,767 downwards.
CGCCAGACCGCGCTCATCGTGATTCTCGCGCACATCGGCTGCTTCGTACCGGCGCGGCGCGCGGTTCTGGGGCCCATCGATCGCATCTTCACGCGCATCGGCGCCTCCGACGATCTCGCCGGCGGCCGTTCGACCTTCATGCTCGAAATGACCGAGACGGCCAACATCCTCAACAACGCCACCGACCGAGAGTCTGGTGCTCATGGACGAGGTGGGCCGCGGCACCAGCACCTTCGACGGACTGTCGCTGGCCTGGGCCTGCGCCGCCTTCATTGCCACCAAGATCCGCGCCTTCACCCTGTTTGCCACGCATTACTTCGAACTCACCAGCCTCGCGGGCGAGGCGCCCGGCGTCGTCAACGTCCATGTCGAAGCGGTCGAACACGGCGATCGCCTGGTATTTCTGCACAGCGTCAAGGAAGGACCGGCCAATCAGAGCTACGGCCTGCAGGTCGCGGCGCTCGCCGGGATTCCGAAATCCGTGACGGCGCAGGCGCGCCGCTACCTGACCGAACTGGAGCGCGAACGCGACGCGCTGCGAAGCTACAGCTCGCCGCAAGGCCGAGTTGCCGCTGTTCGCGCAGGCCGGCCGCCCGCGCAACCCGAGGAATCCGCCGCGCTGGAAGCGCTGCGCGCGGCCGACCCCGACACCTTGAGTCCGCGCGAGGCACTCGATCTGCTATTCCGGCTGAAGAAACTGGATCGCGACGCTACGCAGCTAAGGAAAGCGCCCGTCGCGCAAGAACGCAGCGCGTCTGCCGCGCCACCTCGGCGGAAAACGGCAAGCCGTGTGGCTGACTCTCAGCACCAGGTGCTCCGACGGCGCCGGCGAGCCGCGTCTCCTCCACGAAGACCGTGCCATCGCTGGGTGCGCCATGCGTGCCAACCAGCCTTCCCAAGCCAATTCCCAAGTTGCCCGCGATAACCCCCAGGTCCCGCTGGCCCGTCCAGCGGCGCTCTTGCGCCGTGAGCAATTCCTCGCTGCACACCCCGCCCATGATCTTCTTGCCGAAGGGCAGACGCGCCAGATTGCGCGCGGCGCGGCTGCCGTTGCAGCGGCGAACCCAGGAGCACGATGCGTCCCGGCGGCAAGTCCGCGCGCCGCCGCCGTTCTCGAACAGCTTCAAGATCACCAATCCGCCCAGGCTGTGGCCGACCAGGTGCAGGGTATCGGCGCGCTGATCCCTCAAGTACTTTGCCAGTGCCTGCGCATTGTCGGCGATGTCCGGCACTGATGGAGGTATAGGAAAATGCGCGCGTCTGCGCACTCAACTTCCTCGCGCCAGGCGCCTGAGCAGGAAGCCGGCCTCGAGCCGCGCAGCCACAGGCCATGCACATAGACGACAACCGTGTCTCATCGCCGCGTGCCTACAAGCGCAGTTCGGCGATGACCGCGCGATTGGTGCTCGAGGATGCCGTGTCGAGCGCTTCGCGCATACGAAGCCCAGCGAAACTGCACATGTTCCGCTTCGCTCAAAGTCACCGGCACCGCTGCGGCAGCCGCAACGAAAAGGCATGCTCGAGATTGCGCGTGACCCCGGGCGCGTACACCTTGCCGAAGGCCGGCAGAATCTCGTACACCTGCGTCCACTGCAGATTGACCAGCACGCCCTGCGTGATGCCGGTTTCCTCGATCACTTCGCGCCGCGCGGCCGCGTCCGCCGCTTCGCCCCATTCCAGGCTGCCGGTCACCGATTGCCAGAATCCCGGCGGCCGGCGCCGCTCCAGCAGCAGAAATTCGCCGCCGTCGGTGTAAATCACGATCAAGACGGATTCCGGCCGGCGAAACTGGCGGCAAGCGTTCAATCGATCTTCGGCGGCGACGCGACGCGAATGTGCAGCTCTCGCAGCTGCGCCTCGCTGACTTCCGTCGGCGCATCCATCAGCAGGTCCGCCGCCGTCTGCGTCTTCGGAAAGGCGATCACGTCGCGAATGCTGTCCGCGCCGGCCATCAGCATGGTCAGCCGGTCGAGACCAAAGGCAATGCCGCCATGCGGCGGCGCGCCGAACTTGAGCGCATCGAGCAGAAATCCGAACTTCAGGCGCGCCTCTTCCGCCGATATGCCCAACAAGTCGAACACCACCGATTGCAATTCCTGAGTGTGGATGCGCACCGATCCGCCGCCGATCTCGGAGCCGTTCAGGACCATGTCGTAGGCCTTGGCGATCGCCTCTCCCGGACTCGCCGCCAACGCCGCGTAGTCCAGATTCGCCGGGCTGGTGAACGGATGATGCATGGCCTGCCAGCGCTTCGCTTCCGGATCCCACTCGAACATGGGAAATTCCACCACCCACAGCGGCCGCCACCCGGCCGCCGACCAGCTTTAGATCCTGGCCCACCTTGAGGCGCAGTGCGCCCGAGGCATCGCTCACCACCTTGCGCGTTGTCGGCGCCGAAGAAAATCAGGTCGCCGTCGTTCGCCGCGACGCGCTGCATGATTCCGCTGATCGCCGCATCGCTCAAGAATTTCAAAATCGGCGACTGCAACCGTCGCGGCCCTTGGCGAGCTCGTTGACCTTGACGTAGGCCAGACCCTTTCGCGCCGTAGCGCGCCACATAGGCCGTGTAGTCGTCGATTTCCTTGCGCGACAGCTTGCCGCCCTGCGGCACGCACAGCGCCGTCACCCGGCCGCGCGGATCGGCCGCGGGACCTGCGAACACCTTGAAGTCGCAGCCCTTGACCAGATCGGCCACATCCACCAATTCCAGCGGCACCCGCAGATCGGGCTTGTCCGAACCGTAGCGGCGCATCGCCTCGGCGTAGCTCATGCGCGGCATGGGACTCGGCAGTTCGACGCCCAGCACCTGCTTGAACAGCTGGTGTACCAAGCCTTCCATCAATTCCTGAATCTGCGCCTGGTCGAGAAACGAGGTCTCGATATCGAGCTGCGTGAATTCCGGCTGCCGATCGGCGCGCAAGTCCTCGTCGCGGAAGCAGCGCACGATTTGATAGTAGCGGTCGAAGCCGGAAATCATCAGCAATTGCTTGTAGATCTGCGGCGACTGCGGCAGCGCGAAGAATTTTCCGGCATGCGTGCGGCTCGGCACCAGGTAGTCGCGCGCGCCCTCCGGCGTCGCCTTCGACAGCATCGGCGTCTCGATGTCGACGAAACCCGCCTCGTCCAGATAGTGGCGCATGGCGCGCGTGATCCGATGGCGCAGCAGCAGGCGTTCGCGCATCTCCTCGCGGCGCAAATCGAGGTAGCGGAAGCGCAGACGCACCTCCTCGCTGACGGTCTCATCGAGCTGAAACGGCAGCGGCTCGGAGCGATTCAGGATCTCCAGTTCCTGGCACAGCACTTCGACCTGCCCGGACTTCAAGTTGGCGTTCGCGGTGCCCGGCGGCCGCGCCCGCACCAAGCCGGTCACCTTGAGCACGAATTCGTTGCGCACACGTTCGGCCATGGCGAACATGGCGGCCTTGTCCGGGATCGAACACGATCTGCAGCAGACCCTCGCGATCGCGCAAGTCGACGAAGATGACGCCGCCATGATCGCGGCGGCGATGGGCCCAGCCGGCCACGGTGACGACCTGGCCGGTCAAAGACTCGTCGACCCGGCCGCAATAATGAGTGCGCATAAGACATCAACCAAGAAGGGGAAGCGCGCGATGCTAAGGCTTGAGGCCCGCGCGGGCAAGTAATTAGCGCCGCCGCTTTGACTTGAGCGGCTTTTTCTTACCTGAACGCTTCGCCGCCGAGGCCGACGGACTTCTCCGCCGGCTTGTCCGCAGGCTTCGCGCTCGGCTTCTCCTTGACCGCAGTCTCCTTCGCAGGTTCGCCTCCTTCGCCGGCGCATCCGGCGCCTTGGACTCGCCCGCCTTGCCGTCCTTTGACGGCATCCTTGGAGTCTTTCGCGTCCTTGCGAATCCTTGGCGTCCTTCGGCGCATCCGCCTTCCGGGCGATCGGCCAGATTGCGTTTGTTGTCCTTGTCGCCCTTGAAGTCGGTCTCGTACCAGCCGCCGCCCTTCAGTCGAAACACCGGCGCCGACATCAGACGCTGCAGCTGCGACTTGCCGCAATGCGGACATTTCTTCAGGGGCGAATCGCTGACCTTCTGCATGGCCTCGAGCTCATGGCCGCAGTTCTTGCACTGATACTCGTAAAAAGGCATGGATTTCCTCTTGAGGGGCTAGCACGGCGAAGTATAGCGAACGAATCGCCCGCTCGCAGCGGGCCATTCGCAGCCGAACCTTCTCGGTGCTTGCCTAGTGCAGGCGTTCCTTCTCGAACACCAGCGCATCGCGTTTCAGCTTGGCGATCACGCGATCGCCGGCGACGAAGTCCCCCTGCAGGATCTGCTGCGCCAGCGGATTCTCGATCTGCGACTGGATGGCGCGCTTCAAGGGCCGCGCGCCGTACACCGTGTCGAAGCCCGCCTCGCCGATCTTGTCGCGCGCGTCGTCGTCCAGGCGCAGGGTGATATCGCGCTCCGCCAGCCGCTGCCGCAAGCGCCCCAACTGGATATCGACGATGGATCCGAATCTGCTCGCGGCCGAGCGAATGGAACACCACGATGTCATCGACCCGATTGATGAATTCCGGCCGGAAATGCTGCGTCACCACCTGCATGACCGCCTCTTTCATCTTGGCGTAATTGGCCTCGCCGGAGAGTTCCTGAATGACCTGGCGACCCGAGATTCGACGTCATGATCACCACGCAATTGCGAAAATCCACGGTGCGGCCCTGGCCATCGGTGAGGCGCCCATCGTCCAGCACCTGCAGCAGCACGTTGAACACATCCGGATGCGCCTTCTCGATCTCATCGAGCAGGATGACGCAGTACGGCCGGCGGCGCACCGCTTCGGTCAGGTAGCCGCCCTCCTCGTAGCCCACGTAACCCGGAGGCGCGCCGATCAAGCGCGCAACCGAGTGCTTCTCCATGAACTCCGACATGTCGATGCGCATCAAGGCATCCTCGGTGTCGAACATGAACTCCGCCAATGCCTTGCACAGCTCGGTCTTGCCCGACGCCGGTGGGACCCAAGAACATGAACGAGCCGCTGGGCCGATTCGGATCCGACAGTCCCGCGCGCGTGCGGCGAATGGCATCCGCCACCGCCTTGACCGCCTCCTGCTGGCCCACGACGCGCTTGCCCAGTACCTCTTCCATGCGCAGCAACTTGTCGCGCTCGCCCTCGAGCATGCGCGATACCGGAATGCCGGTCCACTTCGACACGATTTCGGCGATTTCCGCTTCGGTCACCGAATTGCGCACCAGCTGATTGGGCTTCTGCTCGACCTCCAGCGCCTTGGCCAGTTTCTGCTCGAGCGCCGGAATGCGTCCCGTATTGCAGCTCCGACATGCGCGCCAAATCCTGCGCGCGCCGCGCCGTATCCAGATCCTGGCGCGCGCGCTCCAGTTCCTCCTTGATGTGCGCGGCGCCCTGCACCGTGGCCTTCTCGGCCTTCCACACTTCCTCGAGATCCGAGTATTCCTTTTCCAACGCCTTCAGCGTGTCTTCCAAGGTGCTCAAGCGCTTGCGCGAAGCCTCGTCGGCTCTCTTTCTTCAGCGCCTCGCGCTCGATCTTGAGCTGAATGATGCGCCGATCGAGCTTGTCGAGCGCCTCGGGCTTGGAATCGATTTCCATGCGAATCAGCGAGCCGGCCTCGTCGATCAAGTCGATGGCCTTGTCGGGCAGCTGCCGGTCCGCAATGTAGCGATGCGACAGCGTGGCCGCGGCCACGATGGCCGGGTCGGTGATCTCGACGCCGTGATGAACTTCGTAGCGCTCCTTCAGGCCGCGCAAGATCGCGATGGTGTCTTCCACCGACGGCTCATCCACCAGCACCTTCTGGAAGCGGCGTTCCAGCGCCGCATCCTTCTCGATGTACTTGCGATATTCATCGAGCGTGGTGGCGCCCACGCAGTGCAGTTCGCCGCGCGCCAGCGCGGGCTTCAGCATATTGCCCGCGTCCATCGCGCCCTCGGCCTTGCCGGCGCCCACCATGGTGTGCAATTCGTCGATGAACAGGATGACCTGGCCTTCCTGCTTGGCCAGATCGTTGAGCACCGCCTTCAGGCGTTCCTCGAATTCGCCGCGAAACTTCGCGCCGGCGATCAGCGCGCCCATGTCGAGCGCGAGAATGCGCTTGTTGCGCAAGCCCTCCGGCACTTCGCCGTTGACGATGCGTTGCGCCAGGCCTTCGACGATGGCGGTCTTGCCGACGCCCGGCTCGCCGATCAGCACCGGATTATTCTTGGTGCGCCGCTGCAGAACCTGGATGGTGCGGCGAATCTCATCGTCGCGTCCGATCACCGGATCGAGCTTGCCCTGCGTCGCGCGCTCGGTGAGATCGATGCTGTACTTCTCCAGCGCCTGGCGATTCTCCTCGGCGCCCGCATCTTCCACCTTGGCGCCGCCGCGCACCTCCTCGATGGCCTTTTCCAGAGCAGCGCGTGTTGCGCCGTTGGCCTTCAGCAGGCGCCCCAGCTCGCCGCGATCATCGCAGGCCGCGAGCACGAACAGTTCGCTGGAAATGAACTGATCGCCGCGCTGCTGCGCCAGCTTGTCGGTGACGTTCAGCAGCTTGTTGAAGTCGTTGCCGAGCAGCACATCGCCGCCCGCTCCCTCGACCTTCGCAATCCGATCCAAGGCGCCGGCCAGATCCGAGCGCAGCTTCGGCACCTGGACGCCCGCCTTCTCGAGCAGCGGCCGGGCGGTGCCGCCCTGTTGGTCGAGCAGCGCCGCCATGAGGTGCACCGGCTCGATGTATTGATTGTCGCGGCCCACGGCGAGGGACTGGGCATCGGCCAGTGCCTGCTGGAATTTGGTCGTCAGCTTGTCCATTCGCATAGTAATATCCCTTGAGAAACGCTCGGAATGCACTGGAAATGGGGATCGAACGCGGCCAATTCAACCGGTTTGATCAAGGTTCGCGCCAAATGAGAGTGGCCTGCCGCCCGGTGACCCCATCGCGCCGATGCGAGAAATAGCGGTCGGCCCGAGCATAGGTGCACTCGTCGCCGCCGTAAATGCGGTCTACGCCCAGGCCTGTAAGCGCCGACGCGCGAGCATCGCCAGATCCGCCATGAACCGCCCGCGCGCATTCGGCTGAAAGGCCGCCGCCGCCTGCAGGATCCCGCTTTAGCAAAGGCCTCGCGCACCTCGGCGCCGACCTCGAAGTGCCTGGAGGTCCGATCGCCGGGTCCCAGCCACGCCAACAGGCGCTCCGGTGGCTACCCCCATCGACCGCGACGGTCGCCTCGATCACGCCCGCGGCCAGCCCCCGCCAGCCCGCGTGGGCCGCCGCGATCCGGATCGCCGGACTCGGTCGCCAACACGATCGGCAGGCAGTCAGCGGTGAGAATTGCGCACACCGCTCCGACTGTCGCTGGCCATGCGCTGCATCGGCGGCACCGCGCGGATCGGAGGCGTCGAGATCCGCCACACTTGCGCCATGCACTTGGGTGAGCCACGCCGGCTCCGCCGGCAGTCCCGCCGCCGCCCGCAATCGCCGGCGATTCTCCGCCACCGCCGCAGGATCATCGCCGACGTGATCGCCGAGGTTGCAGGATGCATAGGGCGCGGCGCTGACCCCGCCCCCCCGCCGCCGCGAAAGGTCGAGAGCGCACGCACCGCTGGAGGCGCCGGCCAATCCGCCTCGAGCCACGCCGCGTTCACCGCCCGCGCTCCCGCACCGACTGCGCCGCATTCGCATCCATCGCGCAAGGCGTGCGAGCAGCTGCTCGAAATCCGCCGGCACGGGGCTTTGCAAAGTCAATCGCTTGCCGCGTGCGCGGATGATCGAATCCCAGCGTCGCCGCATGCAGCGCCTGGCGCTTGAAGGCGCGCAGCGTGTCGATGAGCGCCGGTGCCGCGCCGCGCGGCTGCGCGAAGCGGCCGCCGTACACAGGGATCGCCGACGATGGGATACTTGAGGTGCGACAGGTGCAGGCGAATTTGGTGGGTGCGCCCGGTCTCCAGTTGCACGCGACAAATAGGTGTGGGCGCGAAAGCGCTCCAGCACCCGGTAATGCGTGACCGCCGGCCGGCCGCTCTCGCGCACCGCCATGCGCAACCGGTCGCTGCGATTGCGCCCGATGGGCGCATCGATGGTGCCGCCGCCGGTCATGACGCCCACGCACACGGCCAGATACTCGCGCGACCATGGTGCGCGCCATCAGCTGTCGGCTCAGCGAGGTCTGCGCCTCCGCGGTGCGCGCCACCACCAAAAGGCCGCTGGTGTCCTTGTCGAGACGATGGATGAGACCTGCGCGCGGCAACTTGGCCAGCGACGGATCCAGTCCCAACAAGGCGTTTTGCAGGGTATGCCGCGGATTCCCGGCGCCCGGATGCACCACCAACCCGGCCGGTTTGTCGATCGACCAGCGACGTCGGCGTCCTCGTGGACCAGGCGCAGCTGCAATCGTCTCCGGCAGCACCTCGGGTTGCGCGCTCCTCGGCGGTCATTTGCACGCGGACCCGGGAGCCTGCCTCCACCAGATCGCGGGGCCTGCAAGTGCCGCCGGCCGACCTGCACCGCGCCCTCCTCGATCCAGCCCTTGATCCGGGTGCGCGAATGCTCCGGCATCAGCCGCGCCAGGGCGCTGTCCAGGCGCTGGCCGGCCAATTCCGGCGGAATTTCCAGGTCGATCACTTGGAACTCTGCGGTCATAGGGGCACTCGAAGCTACCGTCGGGGCATCGGGTATACTGCCGCGCTTTCGGGCCCCCGAAGGGCCCTCATTGTAAGGAATCGCTTGTGAGACTGCGTGATCTTGTCCGTACCGAGCCGAGTGCTGCTCATCGGCGTCGGGATGGTGCTGCTGGCCACCGGCTGCCGCAGCCACCGCGCCGAGGACGCCAAATCCGGCCCCGAACTGATCTACGCCAAGGCGCAGAAGGCCATCAGAAGTTCGAACTACGGCGAGGCAGTCAAGCAGCTCGAAGCGCTGCAGTCGCGCTTTCCGTTCAGCGAACCCGCCCGCCAGGCGCAGCTGGATTTGATCTACGCCTACTACAAGAATCACCAGGTTGATCCCGCCATCGATGCCGCCGACACCTTCATTCGCGAAAATCCGACCAACCCGCGGGTCGACTACGCCTACTACATGAAGGGCCTGGTGTATTTCGAGCGCCAGTCCAACTGGCTGGAGCGGCTCTTCGGCGTCGATCTGTCGCAGCGCCCGCCGGTCAATGCCAAGAAGTCGTTCGATTCGTTTCAACAGCTGATCGAGAAATATCCGCACAGCCAATACGTCGGCGATGCCCGGCAGCGCATGATCTACCTGCGCAATCGATTGGCCGACTTCGAATTGCACGTGGCGCTCTACTACATGCGACGCGGCGCCTACGTCGGCGCGCTCAACCGCGCCAAATTCTGCGTCGAAAATTACGACGGCGCGCCGGCGGTGAAAGGCTCGATGAAGGTCATCGTCGATGCCTACTACGACCTCAACATGGTGGACCTGGCAAAGAATGCGGAACGGGTCTACGCCGACAACTATCCGGGCTCTGCCACGGACCTCACTGCGAAAAAACACTGGTACCAGAACATCCTCTAGCAGGCGCCGTAGCGCTTCGGGCCCGGCGCTGCCGCGACGAAATCTAGTGCGCTTTGTAGCCGCTGGTGATGGGATAGCGCCAGTCGCGGCCGAAGGCGCGGCCGCTGACGCGCACTCCCGGAGGCGCCTGGCGGCGCTTGTACTCGTTGCGTTTCACCAGATCCAGAATGCGCCCCACCGTCGCTCGATCGAAGCCGCGCGCCGTGATCTGATCCACCGATAGATCCTCTTCGATGAAGGCCTCGAGAATGGGATCCAATATCTCGTAGGGCGGCAGGCTGTCGGTGTCCTTCTGGTCGAAGCGCAGCTCGGCCGAGGGCGGCCGATCGATGACCCGAGTCGGTATGACCGGCGACTGCGCATTGCGCCAACGGCACAAGCCGGTAAACCAGCATCTTGCTGCAGTCCTTGATGGGCGCGAAGCCGCCCGCCATGTCGCCGTACAGCGTGGCGTAGCCCACCGCCATCTCGCTCTTGTTGCCCGTGGTGAGCAGCATCTTGCCGGTTTTGTTCGAAATGCCCATGAGCAGCACGCCGCGGCAGCGCGACTGAATGTTCTCCTCCGCGGTATCCGGGTGCGCGCCCGGCGAACTCGTCCTTGAGTGCCGCCAGTGTCGCCTCGAACATCCCCTCGATGGAGATCTCGCTGTGCTTGACGTGGAGCTAGCTGCGCCTGCAGCGCGGCGTCGTCCTTGCTCATCTGCGAGGTATAGCGCGAGGGCATGGCCACCGAATGCACCCGATCGGCGCCCAAGCGCATCGACCGCGATGACCAAGGTCAGTGCGGAATCGATGCCGCCCGACAAACCCATCACCACGCCCGGAAACCGATGCTTCGTGACATAGTCGCGCGTGCCCTGCACCAGCGCGCCGTACACGCTCTCTTCCTGGCCCTGCAGCGGCACCATGCTCGCCGGGGATCGGGGTGAACGCGCGCCGGCGGCATCCAGCCGCGAGATCCACCACGTACATGCCCTCGGTGAAGGCCGGCGCGCGCTGCGTCACCGTCCCCTGGGCATCCATGACGAAGGAATTGCCGTCGAACACCAGTTCGTCCTGGCCGCCGATCAGATTGACGAAAACCACCGGCAATCCCGATTCCCGTACCCGCTCGCGCACCACGAGCTGCTCGCGCTGCGTCTGTTTGTCCACCTCGTAGGGCGAGGCATTGATGACCAGCAGCACCTGCGCCCCGGCGAGCGCGCGCCTGGCGCTGCGGGCGCCGGGTCCCACACGTCCTCGCACACCAGCACACCCGCTTTGACGCCGTGAATCTCGATGACGGTGGGCTCGGTGCCCGGTGTGAAATAGCGCTTTTCGTCGAACACGCGATAGTTGGGCAGGCAAGCCTTGCGATGATTGGCGAGCACCGCGCCGTCGCGAATCACGATGGCCGAATTGAAAATCATCGCGCCCGACGTATTCCGGGTAGCCGGCGATCAAGGTGATGCCGCGCACTTCCTGCTTGAGCCGCTCGAGCGAGCGCGCCACCTGCAGGCGCATTCCGGAATGAAACAGCAGATCCTCCGGCGGATAGCCCGACACCGCGAGTTCCGGCAGCATGACGATGTCCGCGCGATAGCGGTCGCGCGCTTCGTTGGCCGCAGCCACGATGCGCGAGGTATTGCCGTCGACATCGCCGACGACCAGGTTGAGCTGCGCCATGACACAGCGCAGCTGCCGCGGATCGCTCAAACTGCTCCCCTCACTTATGAGACCTGGCGGGCGCGTCGCGCCGGCTTCACCGGCGACTTCTTCGCAGCGCGGCTCTTTTTGACGGCGCGGCTTTTGCGGTCTTGCAAGCCGTTTCGCGATCGCGGAACCCATCTCCGCCGGCGAGTGCACCGTGGTGATGCCGGCCGCTTCGAGCGCCTCGAATTTTGCCGCCGCCGTGCCCTTGCCGCCCGCGACGATGGCGCCGGCATGACCCATCCGCTTGCCCGGCGGCGCCGCGACGCCGGCGATGTAGGCGACCACCGGCTTGCTGACATTCTTGCGGATGAAGGCGGCCGCGGCCTCCTCGTCGCTGCCGCCGATCTCGCCCACCATCACGATGCCTTCGGTCTGCGGATCCTTTTCGAACAAGGCCAGCACATCGATGAAATTCATGCCGCGCACCGGATCGCCGCCGATACCGACGCAGGTGCTCTGGCCCAAGCCGATGTTGGTGGTCTGGAACACCGCCTCGTAGGTCAGGGTACCGGAGCGCGAGACGATGCCCACGCGGCCTTTCTTGTGAATGAAGCCCGGCATGATGCCGATCTTGCATTCCTCCGGGCGTGATGATGCCCGGGCAGTTCGGTCCGATGAGCCGCGTCTTGTAGCTCGGCCAGCGTCGGCCTTGACGCGCACCATGTCGTTGACCGGAATGCCTTCGGTGATGCAAACGATCAGTTCCACACCCGCGTCCGCCGCCTCCAGGATGGCATCCGCCGCGAACGGCGCCGGCACATAAATCATGCTCACCGTGGCGCCGGTTTTGGCCATCGCCTCCTTGCGCCGTATCGAACACCGGCAAGTCCCAGGTGCTTCTCGCCGCCGCGTCCGGGTGTGACGCCGCCCACCAGCTTGGTGCCGTAGGCCAGGCATTGCTCGGAATGGAAAGTGCCCTGTTTGCCGGTAAAGCCCTGGCAAATCACCTTGGTGTTCTTATCGACCAGAATGCTCATCGTTGCTTGGCTCCCGCCATCCGCACGGCCTTGACGGCCGCATCGGTCAGATCGCTCGCCGGCGTGATGGCAAGCCCGCTGCTCGCCAGCATCTCGCGCGCCAGCGGCGCATTGGTGCCCTCGAGCCGCACGATGACCGGCATGCTCACGCCCACCTCCTTGACGGCGGCGATGATGCCCTCGGCGATCATGTCGCAGCGGACGATGCCGCCGAAGATATTGATCAGGATGGCCGTCACCTTGGGATTCGACAGGATCAACTTGAACGCCGTGGAAACGCGTTCCTTGGTGGCGCCGCCGCCCACATCCAGGAAATTCGCCGGCTTGCCGCCGTGCAGCTGGATCAGATCCATGGTCGCCATGGCGAGGCCCGCGCCATTCACCATGCAGGCGATATTGCCGTCGAGCGACACATAGTTGAGCTCGTGTTCGGCCGCCTTGCGCTCCATGGCATCTTCCTGCGAGTCATCGCGCAGTGCTGCCAGAGTCCTTGTGCCGAAACAGCGCGTTGTCCTCGATGTTGATCTTGGCGTCGAGCGCCAACAGATCGCCGTCGGCGGTGACGATGAGTGGGTTGACCTCCACCAGGCTGGCATCGCGCTCCAGGTACAGTCGGTAGAGCGCATGCGCAATGCTTGCCCGAACTGCGCGATCTGCGCGCCGTTCAACCCTAAGCCGAAGGCCAGCTGCCGGCATTGAAAGTCCTGCAAGCCCGGCGGTGGGATGGACATTGACGCGGATGATCTTCTCCGGTGTGTGCTCCGCGACCTCCTCGATGTCCATGCCGCCCGCCGCGGAGGCGACAAAGGCGATGCGGCCGAAGCATCGCGATTGAGCACCAGGCTCAAGTAAATCTCGCGCGCAATCTTCGATCCCACTTCCACATACACCTGATGCACCGGCAATCCTTGCGGGCCCGGTTTGATGCGTGACCAGCGTCGTGCCGAGCATCGCCTTGGCGGCCGCGCGCACCGCCTCCAGATCCTTGGCGACCTTGACGCCGCCCGCCTTGCCGCGGCCGCCGGCATGCACCTGCGCCTTGACCACCCACAAAGATCCGCCCAAGCTCCTTGGCGGCCGCCACGGCCGCCTCCGGCGAATCCGCCACCTGGCCCTTGGGGATCGGGATGGCGTACTGGGCAAACAGCGCTTTCGACTGATACTCGTGCAGATTCATGAATTATCCTTAGGTGTCGATCTGGTCGCGTAAGGCGCGCTATTCTGAATTAAGCTTGAGGGCAGCGCAAAGCGGCCGGAGAATGAACCACCTTGAATCGCCCTTTCGACCGCATCATCGATTCGCAGTCCCGCACTCAATTGGCGCGTGCTCGGCGTCCTCAATCTGTACCGAGTTCTGGTGCCGCTGGTGCTCGTTGGGCTGTATTCCTTGGGCGGCGCACGCGGATTCGCGGTCGTATTCCGCGCAGCTTTTCTTCGGCGCGACGGTCTTTTATCTGTGCTTCGGGCTTGGTCAGCGTCATTCTGGTGCGCCGCCGCCTGGCGAGCGCCGTACGTCCAAACCATACTGCAGGCGACGGTCGACATGCTGGTGCTGGCTATTCTGCTCCATACCTGCGGCGGGGTAGCCAGCGGTCTCGGACTACTGTTCTTGGTGCCCGTCGGCGGGCTGGCATTCCTGCTGCCGCCGCGCAGCGCCTTGTTTCTCGCCGCCGTCGCCGCCATCGCCGATGCTCGCCGACACCATCTGGCAGCAGTTGGGCGGCACGAACCGACGTCAATTCGTACGCCACCGCCGGACTGCTCGGGATCGTGCTGTTCGTTGCCGCCGCCGGCGGCTAGCTTCATTCAGCCGGCCGCGTGCGCGAAAGCGAAGCCTTGGTTCGACAGAAGGATCTCGACCTGGCAAACCTGGCCGAACTGTCCCAGTACATCGTGCAGCACCTGCGCGAAAGCCTGCTGGTGGTCGATGCTGCCGACAAGATCCGTCTCATCAATGAATCGGCCGCGGAAATTCTCGGCGATGATCATGCCGTACCCGGCGCATTGGTCGGCGAGGTGTCGCCGCGCCTGCTTTATTCCCTGTCGACTTGGCGGCAACGCGAGCAGGCTGAGAGTTCGCCCTCGAGCTTTCGTGGCAGCCGATGGCGCACGCGTGATTCAGCCGCACTTCGCTCCGCTTGGGGGACGCGCCCGGGGCCCACGCTGATTTTCCTCGAGGACACCAGCCTGATGGCCGAACGCGTCCAGCAGGGCAAACTTGCAGCGCTCGGCACGTCTATCGGCCAGCATCGCCCACGAAATCCGCAATCCGGTGGGCGCCATGAGCCACGCCGGTCAACTGCTCGCGGAGAGCGCCGATATTGGACCGGATGAACGCCGCCTGACCGACATCATTCGCAATAACTCCGAGCGCGTCAGCACCATCATCAACAATGTGCTGCAGCTATCGCGGCGCGAGGCCACGAAGCCCGACGCGGTTGTCGCTCGGCGATTGGCTCGAGGATCTTCGTCGAGGAATTCTGCGCAACCATGCAGGTGCGCGAGTCGCAAATCAGCGTATCACGAGGAAACCGAGGACCTGGAGGTGCGCTTCGATCCCAGTCATCTGCACCAGGTGGTTTGGAACCTGTGCGACAACGCGGTCAAGTACGGCGAGACTCGCAACGGCGTCAGCGTCGAGATCAGCGTCAACCGCTTGAACCCCAGCAATCGCCCTTATCTTGAAGTCGCTGATCGCGGTCCCGGCATCGAGGCCCAGGCGGTCGATCGCATCTTCGAGCCCTTCTTTACCGGGCGGAAGGGCGGCACAGGCTTGGGATTGTTCATCGCCCGAGAGTTGTGCCAGCTCAATCGCGCCATATTGTTGTACGAGCCGCGCGGCCGCGACGGCAGCATTTTCAGGATTGTATTCAGCGACCCGCAACGTTGGGAGGAGAAGGAATCCGGGTAAATACCCATCTCTTTTCGTCGGGCGGGCCAGCAACGCGTGCGCGCTGATCCTGTTCGCCTAAATACCATTGATCGACCGCGGGAGTAGCGGCGATCCTGACCGCAGCCGGCCAATTCCGCTGGATGAGTTCAGTATCCAGGATGGCGCCGCGGCTCACGAGCTTGAGATCAAGGTCTCGCAGCTTCGGATCGAACTGCACCAGATCGGCCACGTAGAAGCCGCCGCGAGGGTGAATGAAATAGATGTTGTTGCCCGGCCGCTCGGGTGCAGGAAGCTGCGCCAGCTGCTGCGAGATCAACTGATGGATCTGATTAACTTGAAATGGCACGAGGACAGCCACGCTTAAAATCGCCGCGGCGCCCGCGAAGGATTCGAGCCGCGGCCGCGGCTCCGGCGTGGACGTCATGGCCACGCCCGCCAAGATCGGAATGACGCCCCAGGCTGAATGGAAGTAGCGGTAACCCCAGCCGTGGCCCTGGTCGAAACGCACGAACAGATACCCCGCAAAGGTCAGCACCGCCGACTGCACAAGCAGGCGCACGACCCAGTTTTCGCGCAGACGCCGCCCGCCCAGAACTGCGAAAATAAACAAACCGGGTGGCGCCCAGATCCACATTTTTGCGAGCGCGGCGACCCGCATGTTCATGACGACCCCGTCCGGCCACACGAAAATTCCCGCGGCGGCTCCCGTTAGCACCGCAGGGGCGTGCGCTCCCGCACCGATATCGGAGCGAAACATCAACCAGCCCAGGCCGATGACGGCGCCCGGTAAGTAGCCCAGCAGCAAGGGCAGCAAGTTTTCTCGTCGATCCCTCTGCATGGCCGCCGCCGTGATCCACGGTACGGCGAAGAGCACGTGGGGGTAGGGGTTATGCAGAATCAATGCGAGGGAGCCTACGAGGCCGGCGCCAAGCGCGCGGTATTTGGAAGGCCTGATCAAGAGCGCGACGAACAGCAGATTGGCGCATAGATGCGCCTGCATGGAGTAAAACGACATGCCCTCGGCAAGGAACGCACCGGAGGCCAGCGCGAACAGCATGGCCCAGCCTGCCGCACGGTTCTCACCCGTGATTTCCTTCGTGATCCAATAAATGAGAAAGACCGCAAGTCCGGAGAGCGCGGCATTGCACGCCCAAGGAATGCCAAGAAACTGAAAAGCGCTCAACAACAGCGCAAAACCGGGCCAATACCGTGCGACGGCTCTGCCGGTATCTCGCGAAGCAACCAGAAACTCACCGTTGAAGCCGCGAACGACCAGCCAGTCAACGAGGTCCTTTGGCAGACGCGCATAAACCTCTCCCGAGGCAAAGATCTTCGCCTGGAAGACGGCCGCGTACTCGTCCATGGATAAAGGATAGTTTTGGTAAGCAACCAGCGCCCCGAAGGCGCACAGCACCGCGAGGCCCAAGGCCGATTGCAACGGATTTTGTCCGAGGAAATCCACGCATCGCAAGATAAGAACGGAACGATTCCACGCTGCCGCCATCAGGCAAATGATGAAGCTTAAGCAGGCCGCCGGTTGATCGCAGGTGGTGAGCAGAAATCGAAATATCGGGGAGAAATGCGCACTCGAAAACAAGATGCGGTCGAGCAGGCAGAAGTACGCCACGCACGACGCACTTAAGGCAATTCCCGCAAAGATCACGCGGCGCGCCTCGTGCATAATAGGATGTTTACACAAGACCTGCCGCAATGCACCCGAGCCGCGAGCTCCCATCAACGCCCACAACTGTCGCTCTCTTGGTGATCGCGGTGACGCTGTGGTTGCTGCTGCGTGGGTATCATGGTCTGACCGGCGATGGGCAAATTTATGCCTTTCAGGCCCTCGCCAGGATTCACCCCTTCCTCTCGGCTGACCTGTACCTACAGAACACCTCGCAAGATCAGTTCACCATTTTTTCGGGCGCGTATGCGTGGTTCATACAATGGCTGGGTCTTGAGCACGCGGCACGGTGGCTCACGATGCTTCTTACGTTTTGGCTGCTGGCCGCGGCCTGGAGCGCGGCGCGCGCCGTCGCAGGACGCGATGCGGCGTGGTTGGCGGTCGCCTTCCTGTTGATCGTCGACGGGGGCTATGGCGCTTCCGGTGTATTCCGGATTTCCGAGCCATTCTTGACGGCCCGCCTACCCGCTGAAGCGTTGGTCATCACCGCGCTGGCCTGCTATCTCAATGACATGAAGTTGCTGAGCATCGTGATTGCCGCGGCAAATCTTTTCGTACATCCCTTGATTGCGCTGCCGGGTCTGCTGCTCTTGATATCTCTTTGGGTATCGAATCGCATGAGCATTGCCGGCGCCGTCGCGGGTCTATTGGCGACGCTGATCATTGCGGGCGCCGCCGTATTCTTGCCTTCCTTCGGGCGCTACTTCCCGCTGATGGATTCTGCGTGGCTCAACGTGGTGCAGGAACGTTCGCAGTTCCTGTTCCTGCCGCTCTGGTCGTTTCGCGATTGGGATCTGAATTCAAGACCGTTCCTATATTTGGCATTCACCGCGATCGCGACACCGGATCCGCGGATTCGAAAGCTATGCATGGCGGCTGCGACCGTCGGCGGCGCGGGATTGGCCGTGGCCCTCATCGGCAACCTCGTCGGTCCGGTCGCCCTACTGGTGCAAGGCCAGGCATGGCGCTGGGTTTGGATTCCGGTGTTCGTCAGCGCGCTGCTGCTGCCGGCCGTCGTTTTGAGGGTTTGGACGGACGATAAATGTGGACCTCTGTGCGCACTGCTGCTGGTGTGCGGTTGGGCGCTGCCCGCGGTCAATGGGACGACGTGCATTTCGCTGGCCATCGTCGCGTGGGTGGTGCGGGACGGCATCAGTGAACGTTTCGCCATCTATCTGCGATGGGCGGCGGTGGCTCTCGGCGCTGCCATCGCCGTGTGGATTTCATTACAGTCGTCGAACATCATCGCCGCCGCCCTGCATGGCTCGGATCACACCCTGGGCACCCAGCAATTACGAGAGATCTTCGGGCTGAAGATCCTTGCAGTACTGTTCGCGGCGCTGGCATGGTGGTGCGCCCGATTCAGCCGCACCACCTGGGTGCCCGTCTCCCTCTGCGTCATGCTCATGGTGCTGTCGATTCCCGCTCTTCCTACGGCGTTCAAGCAATCCCACACACTCGGCGCGGCCTCGGAAATTGCCCAATTCTCGGACTGGCGAGACGCGATACCGCCGACCAGCACGGTGCTGGTCGCACCGCCCATCGATGTGGGCGCGTTTGTCTGGTTCACTCTGCAGCGGCCGAACTATTTAGCGCTCGACCAATCCGCGGGCGCGGTATTCTCGCGGGCCACTGCGATGGAAATCGCCCGCCGCTCCGATGTTCTGCTGCCCGTCACGGATCCGGACTGGAAAATCCTGAGCAACTTGCGCCTGGGCGCCGCGGCCAAGCGCAAGGTTTACACGGTTACCCGCCCCCTCACCGCGACCAGCCTGACGCAAATCTGCAGCGATCCGCAGCTCGGTTTCGTGATTTCGCAGCAAATCGTCGGCTTTGCGTCGCTGCGGCACTTAGGCGAGGGGCCCTTCAAGGACTGGAATCTCTATGATTGCCGCCGCGTGCGGCCGGGGCCGTCTTCCACATGAATGTCGTGATCAAGGAAGCGCTGGGTTACACGGCGGTGTCGGTTTTCGCATTGCTGATCGATATCTCCATCCTTTATGTGCTCGTGCACTTTCTTTCATGGTGGTATCTCGCCGCTGCGACCGCGTCCTTTCTCTCGGGACTGGCGGTTGGGTACTCTTTGTGCGTGGCGTTCGTTTTCAAGTTTCGAAGGATTAAGGATCGGCGTATCGAGTTCTTGAGCTTTGCGGCGATCGGCGCCGTGGGGCTGCTCATCAATACACTCGTCATGGGCTTCACCGTCAGGTATCTCGGATTACATTACCTCATTGCGAAATGCGCCGCGGCAGGCTTTACCTTCGCGTGGAATTTCCTATCCCGCCGCACCTTGCTCTTCGCTGAAGCCAGCCCGATTTGATGCACACGCCTGCCAACGAAAATCGTCGGAAAATCGCCGTCATCGCCGGCGCCGGACCCGCAGGATTGACCGCGGCGCTCGAGCTTTTGCGCCGCTCGGACATCACACCCATCGTGCTCGAGTCGGAATCTCAAGTGGGCGGCATTTCAAAGACCATCAATTATCGCGGCAATCGAATGGATCTTGGCGGGCACCGTTTCTTTTCGAAATCCGATTGGGTCATGCGCTGGTGGCAGGACATCCTGCCGGTGGCCCAAGGACAATCCGCGCAATCAAGTGCTCTGCGCATTCACTATCAAGGTCAATCACGCGATTTCCTGCCCCAGGGGCAAACGCCCGCCTCCGCCGACGCCGTGATGTTGGTTCGTCGGCGGCTCTCCCGCATCTTCTATCGACGACGATTCTTTGATTACCCGCTAACCCTGAATGCCGGCACGCTGAAGAATCTAGGGCTCATCGAAGCCGCACGGTTGGGATTGAGTTACGGCAACGCGCGGCTCAATGCGAGGGTCCCCGAGACGACTCTTGCGGACTTTCTCGTCAATCGATTCGGCGACCGTCTGTACCGCACCTTCTTCAAGGATTACACGGAGAAGGTCTGGGGCGTCCCCTGCGATAAAATATCCGCCCAATGGGGGGTGCAACGCATCAAGGGGCTTTCGATTGCCAAGGCCATGCGGCACGCTCTGACGAAGCCGTTTCGGCCGTTGGGCGAACCGGCTCACGAAGAAACCGAAACGAGCTTGATCGAACAATTTCTCTATCCCTAAATTTGGGCCGGGTCAGATGTGGGAGGAAGTGGCGCGACAGGTGTCACGAGGCGCGATGGACAGGTGCATCTTCAGAAAAAAGTGATTGGGATCGAGCGGAGCGGCCGGGCGATAACCGCCGCAAATGTGCTGGACTTCGCAACCGGCTTGGTGCAGCGGGTTCCCTGTGACTTATTTCATCTCGACGATGCCGTTGCGCGAATTGATCGCGCAATTGGGTCCTGTCGATAGCGGAGTCAGCCGGATCGCAGACCTTCTTCCCTATCGCGACTTCATGACCGTGGGCCTCTTGCTGCGCAAGATGCATGCCAGCCGGTCGCTCGAGGGGCGCAAGACAGGCCAATGGCATGCCGCCGGACAATTGGATCTACATCCAGGAGCCGGACGTTCGCATCGGACGGCTCCAGATATTCAACAACTGGAGTCCCGGCGCTGGTGGCGGACCCGAGCACCATCTGGTTGGGTCTTGAGTACTTTTGCCGCGAAGGCGATGACCTATGGTCCATGGACGACGCCCGATTCATCGATTTTGCGGCTGGCGAACTCGAAAAGATCGGCTTGATCGATCGCCGCGATGTGATCGACGCCACCTTGATGCGTGTCCGCAAGGCGTATCCGGCGTACTTTGGCGCTTATGGCGAGATCGACAAGGTGCGCGAGTATCTGGATCAGTATACGAATCTCTATCCGATCGGCAGAAACGGGATGCACCGCTACAACAATCAAGATCACTCCATGTTGGCAGCGAAAGGCGCGATTGATGCGATACTCGACGGCGGCAGCGGCAAACCGGAGATCTGGCGCATCAATGCTGAAGACGAATACCATGAAGAGAGGTAGCGGCGCGCTACAATAGAATCATGCAGAAGCCCTCGGTACTAGTGGTAGACGACGAACCAGATATTCGCGAACTATTGTCGATCACGTTGCAGCGTATGGACTTGAATCCACAGACCGCGGTTAACGTTGCGTCGGCTCAGCGGCTGCTCAAAACCGAGCGATTCGATCTGTGTCTAACAGACATGCAGCTACCCGACGGGGATGGCTTGGAACTGGTTAAATGGATTCAACAGTACTCGCCAAACGTGCCGGTCGCGGTGATTACCGCGCACGGCAATATGGAGACGGCGGTGCGTGCGCTTAAACTGGGCGCGTTCGATTTTGTATCTAAGCCTTTGGATCTTGCCGGTCTTCGCAAGCTGGTCGCCAGCGCTATCAAGCTGTCCGGAAGCAACGACGCAGATACCAGCGTCTTCGGGCCAAGGCTGCTGGGTACATCTATTGCGATGCAACAAATGCGTGAGATGATTGCGCGGGTAGCTCGGAGTCAAGCACCGGTCCATATCTTTGGCGAGTCGGGAACCGGTAAGGAACTGGTCGCAAAACTCATCCACGAGTCGGGCCCAAGGCGCGACGGCCCGTTTGTTCCGGTCAATTGCGGCGCCATTCCGACTGAGCTCATGGAAAGCGAGTTATTCGGTCACAAGCGCGGCAGCTTCACCGGAGCCGTCGGCGACAAGAAGGGGCTCATACAATCCGCGGAAGGCGGTACGCTATTCCTTGATGAAATCGCCGATCTGCCATTACACATGCAAGTCAAACTGCTGCGGGTTATCCAGGAAAAAGCCGTCCGGCCTGTTGGCGAGCAGCTCGAAATAGGCATCGATGTGCGGGTGCTCTCGGCAACCCACAAAAATCTTTCGAATATGGTCGCTGAGGGGAAGTTTCGCGAGGATCTTTTCTATCGGGTGAATGTGATTGAAATGCGGGTTCCGTCTTTGCGCGAGCGAGCCGAAGACGTTCCCGAGCTCGCGGAGGCGATCCTGCGCCGATTAGGAAGGCGGATGAAGATTACGCCGCCGATGCTGGCCAAAGATGCTTTGGCCGCCCTGACGGTCTATAGCTTTCCCGGCAACGTACGCGAGCTTGAAAACATTTTGGAACGCGCTATCACGCTGAGCACAACCGGAGAAATCAGCCTGGGGGACATCCAATTACGGCCGACTCCCGCGGGCGGTGGGAGTTCCTTGCCCTCCCCAAGTGCCGGCGCGTTGGGCGATCATCTGGAGGAGATCGAGAGAGACGCCATTCTGAAGGCCCTGGAACAGACCCGGTTCAACAAGACGGCCGCAGCCAAGGTGCTGGGGATGTCGTTCCGCGCCCTAAGGTATCGCATCAAGAAACTCGGGATAGAATGAACCGAGCCGCGGTGGAATTGACCGTTCTAATGCCCTGCTTGAACGAGGCGCTGACCGTCGAGACTTGCATTCTCAAGGCGCGACGTTTTTTGGAAAACAGCGCGGTGACGGGCGAGATTTTGGTCGCGGACAATGGCTCAACAGACGGTTCACAATTGCTGGCCCGGGCTGCGGGAGCGCGGGTAGTTCAAGTCGAGCAGAAGGGTTACGGCGCTGCGCTGCGTGGCGGAATCGGAGCTGCACAGGGCCGTTTTGTGATCATGGCCGATGCCGACGACTCATACGATCTCAGCGATTTGGGCGAATTTCTGGAGCGTTTGCGGCTTGGCTTTAACCTGGTCGTCGGCAACCGATTTAAGGGAGGTCTGAAGCCCCGGGCGATGCCGTTGCTCAATCGTTACGTGGGCAATCCAATGCTTTCGCTTGTCGGTCGCAAGCTGTTCTCCTCCCCCGTGGGCGATTTTCATTGCGGCATCAGAGGATTTGAACGCCAAGCGATGCTTGATTTAAATTTACGCGCGTCGGGAATGGAATTCGCGAGCGAAATGATCGTCAAGGCTACCATCGCGAACCTTCGGATCACAGAAGTGCCGACAACCCTCGGTCCTGACGGCAGAAATCGTGCCCCGCATCTGAGGCCGTGGCGAGATGGTTGGCGGCATCTTCGTTTCATGCTTTTGCGCAGCCCGCAGTGGCTGTTCTTATACCCTGGGCTGCTGCTGACCGCGCTCGGATTGTTTGGCTTGTGCATCCTTTTGAGAGGCCCGGTCTCGATCCCCGGACTCTTTACACTCGACATCAATGCTCTGCTGTACTTTGCCATTTCCATCATTGTGGGTGTTCAAGTTGCGTTTTGCGGCCTGTTCGCCTTGGCTTTGGCTCGAAAGATGGGATTCCGAACCGCCCATGGAATACCGGAGAGGCTATTGCGCTGGGCACCGCTGGATGGCGTAATAGGGATCGGGTTTTGTCTGGTAGTCGCCGGCGTCGGGGGAGCCCTGTACGCAATTTTGCAGTGGGGCCATGTGTCCTTCGGCGCGCTCGTTCCGAGCGACATGATGCGCATTACGATTCCTTCGGTGACAACATTGGCGGTCGGCACTCAGATCCTCTTTGGCGGCTTCATGCTCGGTTTCATTGAGATGGAGTGAGCCGGGCGAAGCGCAGGATCTCACCATGCCGGCAAGCATTAATTTATTGTCAACAAGATGGCTGGTCATTGGCATCGCTGTGAATGCCGTGGTCGGGCAGTTGTTGCTGAAGTATGCGCTTGCAACGTTGGGCGGCCGCAACGCACTCTCATACATTCCCAAATTCATTTCGGAAGCAATCTTTTCTCCCTGGATCTACCTGTCCGTTGCCGTTCAAGGATTGGGCTACTTTTTATGGATGGTGCTGATTTCGCGCGAGAAGCTTGGCGTTGCGACTGCAAGTGTCGGCGCCGCTTTCTACCTGCTCATGCCGGTCTGCGCCTGGGTCGTTTACGGAGAATCGCTGACCGCCCTGCAGTGGGCGGGAATGGGTTTGATTACGCTGGGAGTAGCGTGCGTCAGCCTGGGCGGTTTATGACGCCCGGACCAGTGTCGCGATGTTGTTCCACCAAGGCGCTATACGGCATTCGGCAACCAGCGCAGTGTCACCGAAACTGCGTGCGAGACTCTCTCGCATTTGCTCGCGTGTCATGTAGCGAATGCGATCGCCCGTAAGCCAACGGTCCGAGAGAAAGCACAGCCAATGAATCGGCGTGTGGCTTCGTTGCCAGTCCTTGAAAAACAAGGTACCCGGTCGCTTCAACGTCAAGCTAACGGCATCTAGTATTTCCTGCCTAAGCTCAATGGGTACGTGATGCAGCACGTCGCTCAGCACCGCAAGGTCGTAGGCGCCGCTTTCGGCCTCTGCAATCTGCTGCACAGTGCACTGAACGAATCGCACGCGCTCGTATGAACCGCGATACAGACGACCGATGCGCGCAGTAATATCGATGGCAGTGATCTGTGCCTTGGGATAAGCGAGTCGGAGGCGCTGCGTCACTGCGCCCTCGCCGCAGCCAACCTCCAGAATGTTGTGGGCGTTCGGAACCCAACGACACATTTGCTCGACCAGCGCATCGATATCAAGAAATATCGATCGATAAGCATCGCTGATTCGGTGCTCATGGGTACCAAACATTCCCCGGATTAACGGTCCAATCCTCGTGTTCAGAAATGTCCCCTCATTTTCGCCCGCACCCGTGCTGCTACCCGCTCCACAATTCGCGAGTCGCGAAGGTAACGGAAAATTCCGCAGGGTCCAAGCCGTAAAATCTGAGCTCCCGCTCGCAATACACCGCTGGCATCCCCCCCAAAGGCCGACGCAAGCGCGACATTGACGGCAATCGACGCACGAGCCGATCGCTCGGTGGATTTCAAAGGTCGGAGTCTTGAGATGTGGCGGTCCAGGACGATCTGCATTTGACCTGCAAAATTCGCTGCATCGCGGCTCCCGCGTACGGTCAACGATGCACCGTGTATGCGAAGTCCCACTGTGACGACATCGTGGTAGCAAACCGGCCCCAATGCCGCCAGCTTGAGCCAGATGTCCCAATCTGCGGTGTACCACAAGCATTCGTCCAGTCCGGCGCAGGAAAGCCACGCGTCCTTGCGAAAGACGGGCGCTGGAGCCGCAACGAAATTTTGCACAAGCAGTCGTTCGGTCACCAGAGAAGACCGAAGTTCGCAATTTGCGGGCAATCCGCATCGCCACACTCCGAGCCGACGCGTATCGTTGTCAATGAGCAAGGCCGGCGCCAGGTGCAATGAAATGGCGGGATCCGCCTCAATCCAGGCCCGGACAGCGGCCGCTCGGCCGGGTAACCATACGTCATCCACCCCAAGCCAGCAGATGTGACTCGATTCAGCGATCTGGACGCCGAAATTCGTTTTTTCCTGCCACGATAAGAGATCGCATCGTTTCAAAATGCGCAAGCGAAGGCGATCCGAATAGCCCGCCGCAATGTCGCGCGTATTGGATGTCGGACTCCCGTCAATCACGATGACTTCAACGCCGTCCGCGCCCTCCCTTGCAATCGATCCGAGCGAGGCGTCGATCCAACGCTCCCCAGCGTATGACGGCATGACCACGGAAAGCCACGGCGCCGACGGCGCGATGCTACTTCTCAAAATGTGATTGTCGTCACTCAAATAGCACCAAGCCAAAATCCCGTAACCTGGCGTCGATAAGCGATGTCGGATAGTCTTTTAACAATATATCCATTTTCAGGTATGCGAGTCTCCAAAAACCGGCGACGGCCGCACGGCGCCAGTCGCTTGGAATTGGCGACCATTCCTACAGGAAACAACACGATGATCCTCGAGTATTTCAATGCGCGAGAAGCGACCAAAATCGGCGTTTCATTGGCCGACAATTTTGCTTCGTCAAAAACACTATCGGGATCGGCGAGCGGTCAGAAAAAGACGGCGCAACCTGATGCGCTTCAGGAAATCCTCGCGCGAGCGGACCGCGAAGTCAGGAAACTTGAGCTTAATTTCTACAAGAAGGCAAAGTTCGCAAATTCTTTCAAGTGGCGGCTCATCGAGAACGGCATAGCACGCGAAACCGCAGATGCGGTGACCCAGGCATTGGTGCTGCACCTCTCGCAAAACGGCGCCGCTTCGCTGCAGACTGATGAATCTGATGTTGCGATGCCCGCCCGGTCCTCCTCGGCGCAGCGCAAACATCTTCTCATCGAGGGAAATAAGGCCTTTGCGCGGGGTGCCTATCCCGAGGCCGCCGGCTTTTATCGTGAGCTATTGAACCACGATCCACGCAATGCCGAGGCCGCGAACAACCTGGGCGCGGCGCTTCTCAAACTCGGCCATCTCAACGACGCGGAGACCTATTTACGGAAGGCCATCGAAATAAGCCCGAATTTCGCCGAGGCGCATTGCAATCTAGGGGTTGTGCTTCGGGGCAAGGGCGAGACTGCCGAATCCGAGATTTGGCTGCGACAGGCTCTTAAGTTGAAACCCAATTATGTGGACGCGCGAATCCATCACGGCGTGAGCCTGCTTGCCCTTGGACGACTGGCCGAGGCCAGGGCCCGATTTGGAAAAGTGCTCAAGACTGAACCTCGGCACGCGGACGCCACATTTTTGATGGGCCAAATCGCAAGACTGGAGGGTCGATTCGAAGAAGCCGAAACTCGCTTCAAGCGCGCGCTGGAGATCAACCCCAAGATGCCGAATGTCTGGGCAGCCCTCGCGCTTACACGAAAGATGAGTTCGGCCGACAGCAACTGGTTGAAGGGAGCGCTGGACATCGTGAACAACGGACTCTCCCCCATCGAGGAAGCCGACGTGCGCTTTGCAATCGGCAAATATTGCGATGATGTGGGCGATTTCGAGCAGGCTTTCCCGAACTTCAAGCGCGCTAACGAGTTGCTAAAGACCATCGCTGACCCCTATGAGCCGGACGCGCGAACGAGTTTCGTCGACGACATGATCCGCATATATACCCCGGCGGCAATTTCGGCCGTCGGCGGGGGTGTCTCCGCCTCGAACAAGCCAATTTTCGTGGTCGGGATGCCGCGGTCGGGCACGTCGCTTGCCGAGCAGATTGTTGCCTCGCATCCACTCGCCAGTGGCGCTGGAGAGATGGGGTTCATCAACGACAAAATGCTCGCGCCTGATAGCGAGATGCGCCAGGGGCTGCTCGGCGAAGCGAAAATGCGAACCTTGGCCGAAACTTATCTGCGCGTGCTGCAGGAGCGCGCGGGCGATTCCTCTCGAATAGTGGATAAGTTGCCGATGAACGCCGATTATCTGGGTGTCATTTATTCGATATTTCCAAATGCGCGCATAATTTACATGCAGCGTGACCCCATCGACAGTTGTCTGTCGTGCTATTTCCAGCACTTCTCGGTGGCAATGAATTTCACCTTGGACCTGAAGGACCTCGCGCATTACTTTCGACAACACCAACGCCTGATGGCGCATTGGCGCGCCGTGCTTCCAGCCGGTTCGATTCTCGACGTGCCGTACGCCGAGCTGGTTTCGGATCAGGAGGGATCGACGCGTCGAATTCTAGATTTTCTGGGCCTTGAGTGGGATGAGCGCTGCATGGATTTTCATAAGACAGAACGCCATGTCGTTACGGCCAGCGCTTGGCAGGTGCGGCAGAAGATCTACAAAGCCTCCGTGGCCCGCTGGCGCAACTACGAAAAATTCATAGGTCCCCTGCTCGATTTAAAGGACCCTCCCTAGAGCGGCAATTTTTGTCATTGAGTGACGTAGCGTGCTGCGATTGACGCCGCAAGACGACGCATCTATGTCAATTCACCTGAGCTCGGAAAGATAAGCCGATTCAACTCAAGCACTTACAATCCAAAGCCTTGGTTGGCACAGCACTTGCTCATCTCGTGTCATCGGCGTGGGCCGTTTTCTAGTGTTCTCTTACAGGAGTCAAAATGTTTAAGAAAATGCAACAGGGCTTCACGCTCATCGAATTGATGATTGTGGTGGCCATCATTGGTATCTTGGCAGCCATCGCGATACCGGCGTACCAGGACTACACAATCCGCGCGAAAATCACGGAAGGTCTGAACCTGGCCGATTCGGCAAAGACTTCAGTCGCGGAAGCGTTTCAGTCCGGCGACATCGTGGGACTCAATGCCGCCGGCGTTGCCTGGACAGCGGGGTGGACCAAGACTAAGTATGTGTCGAATATCACCATTACCCCGACCACGGGCGTGATCGTCGTCGCTTACAACACCGTGGCCGCTACTGGCGGCATTCCGCAGCTGCTCGCGGGCGGCGGTGGCAATACCATATCCCTGAGCCCCTACATCAACAAGGTGGCGCTCAAGACGGGTCTGGCCGGCAACATCGACTGGGCGTGCACGTCCGTTACCCAAACGACGGCTGCTGCCGACATGGGTGCGGCAATCCCCGCGGTCGGTACCGTTGTAGCGAAGTACGTTCCGACTCAGTGCAAGTAATCAGCCCGGTTTAGACCAGGCGATTGGGAAGCCCCTCATCCGAGGGGCTTTCTTTTTTTGAACCCCGTCACAAAAATCGATGTTTTTGCTACTGGGGTCACGCGCCGATGCCTATCAACGTGCGCGATACCCCATTTTCTGGGTAGCTTTTTGACAAATTTCGTCAACGACTGACACAAAGCGTCTGGTCTGACGCCCTACGGCGACGGCGTTAGGTCAAGTTCGCAGTCCGCGCCGAGCAGATTATCCCCATAATTCATATAGATACAAGTTCAATTCGATAGTTGGCATCGCGCTTGCTCTTATATGGGGACAGGCACAGGCCGTGATATGCGATTTCCTTCGTAAAAGCTCAATTTCAGGAGTTCACTAATGTTTAAGCAAGTACAACAAGGCTTCACGCTCATCGAATTGATGATTGTGGTGGCCATCATTGGCATCTTGGCGGCCATCGCCATACCGGCGTACCAGGACTACACAATCCGCGCGAAAATCACGGAAGGTCTGAACCTGGCCGATTCGGCAAAAACTTCAGTCGCGGAAGCGTTTCAGTCCGGCGACATCGTGGGACTCAATGCCGCCGCCACTGCCTGGACAGCCGGGTGGACCAAGACTAAGTATGTGTCGAATATCACCATTACCCCGACCACGGGCGTGATCGTCGTCGCTTACAACACCGTGGCCGCCACTGGCGGCATTCCGCAGCTGCTCGCGGGCGGCGGCGGCAATACCATAACCCTGAGCCCCTATATCAACAAGGTGGCGCTTGCGACGGGTCTGGCCGGCAACATCGACTGGGCGTGCACGTCCGTTACCCAAACGACGGCTGCTGCCGACATGGGTGCGGCAATCCCCGCGGTCGGTACCGTTGTAGCGAAGTACGTTCCGACTCAGTGCAAGTAATCAGCCCGGTTTAGACCAGGCGATTGGGAAGCCCCTCACCTGAGGGGCTTCTTATTTGAGGCCCTTGCGAATAAAGGCTGGCTCAGCCTGTTTTGCGATCAATGTCACGAGCCCGAAAGCGCCGATATGCGACTATCCGCAGGTGATTTGACAATTGCTCTACTGGCTACCAATAGTAGACTAGAAGCTGCGGCATGGGGTTTACCTTAAGTCCATGAATGACAACGCAATAGCGTCGGTTGGAGGCACCAGCCGTGTGGCGTTGGGCGGCCTTGCGCAGCGCCTGGTGCAGGATGGGCTACTGGACGAGCCGGCCATGCAGGACGCAATCGCCAAGGCCAAGGAAAAGCGGCTCAATCTAGTAACCCATCTTGTTATGACGAACCTGGCGACGGCCCGCGACATCGCCATTTCCGCCTCCAACGAATTTGGCGTGCCGCTGCTGGATTTGGATGCAGTCGCGATAGACCAGGAAGCGGTCCGCGCGGTGAGCGAAAAGCTCCTGCAGAAGCATCGAGTTCTGCCCCTGATGAAGCGCGGCAAGCGATTATTCCTGGCAGTCGCCGATCCGACCAATCTACATGCTCTCGATGAGATCCGTTTCCAGACCTCGATGAGCATCGAGTTCGTGGTGGTCGAGGACGACAAGCTACAAGCCGCGGTGACCAAGGCCCAGGATCAGGCCGAAGCCATCATGCCGAGCATGACGCGATGATGACTTCGATCTCGAGAATCTCGAAGTCACCGGCGGCGACGAGGACCCCAACGCGGAAGCGCTGGGCCGCGACGACGTCGAAGATGCGCCCATCGTGCGTTTCGTGAACAAGATCTTGCTCGACGCCATCAAGAAAGGCGCATCGGACATTCACTTCGAGCCCTACGAAAAGATCTTCCGCATCCGCACGCGCTTGGATGGCGTTCTGAAAGAAGTCGCCATGCCTCCGGTGCAACTGGCCGTGAAGATCGTGGCGCGACTCAAAGTGATGTCGCGGCTCGATATCGCGGAGCGCCGCGTTCCGCAGGACGGCCGCATCAAAATGCGGCTCTCCAAGAATCGCGCCATCGATTTTCGCGTCAGCACCTGCCCAACGCTATTCGGCGAAAAGGTCGTCACGCGTATTCTCGATCCCTCGAGCGCGATGCTCGGCATCGATGCGCTTGGGATATGAGCCATTCCAGCGCGAGCTGTACCTGAAGTATCTCGGCCAAGCCGCAGGGCATGATCTTGGTGACGGGTCCCACCGGCAGCGGCAAGACCGTGTCGCTGTACACCGGCCTTAATATCCTGAACACCGAAGATTGCAATATCTCGACCGCCGAAGATCCGGCGGAAATCAATCTGCCCGGCATCAATCAGGTAAACGTCAACAACAAAGTGGGGCTAACGTTTGCCTCAGCACTGCGCGCCTTTCTGCGGCAAGACCCCGATGTCATCATGGTCGGCGAAATTCGCGATTTGGAAACCGCTGAAATTGCCATCAAAGCCGCGCAAACCGGGCACTTGGTGCTGTCAACGTTGCACACCAACGATGCGCCGCAGACCTTGACGCGACTGGTCGACATGGGCGTCAAGCCCTACGCGATTGCCACCTCGGTGAGCCTCATCATCGCGCAGCGTCTGGCGCGCAAGCTGTGCAGCAACTGCAAGCAGCCCATCGATATACCGGCCGAAGCGGCAAAGAAGGAAGGCTTCGAGCCCGCGGATATCGAGCATGGAATCAGGGTGTACCGAGCCGTCGGATGCGGTCAATGCACCGACGGCTACAAGGGTCGTATGGGCATATACCAGGTCATGCCGGTCACCGACACCATCGGCCGCATCATCATGGAAGGCGGCGGCGCGATGAACATCAATGATCAGGCGGTCAGGGATGGCGATATGGAATCTGCGCCGCGCGGGTTTGGAAAAAGTGAAGTACGGACTGACGAGTTTGGAAGAAGTTAACAGCGTCACCATCGACTAGCGTGACCGCGAGGGATTGATTTATGGCGATATCGGCAACGGCAAGCAAAAGAGAAACCCAGTTTTTCTGGGAGGGCAAGGACAAACGCGGCAACAAGGTGCGCGGCAAATCGCTTGCCGCGAACGAAACGGCGCTGCGCGCGGACCTGAGGCGCCAGGGCGTCGCGGCAACGCGCGTCAAGACCCAGAGCCCGGTGCGTGGCGGGGGAAAGGTTCAGCCGGCGGATATCGCGGTCTTCGCCCGCCAACTCGCAACCATGATGTCGGCCGGCATTCCCGATGGTGCAGGCCTTCGAGATCATCGGCAACGGCCATGAAAAGCCGGCCATGCAAAAGCTGGTGCTCGACATCAAGTCGAGCATCGAAGGCGGCAGCACGCTGCACGAATCGCTGGCCAAGCACCCACTGTATTTCGACGATCTGTTCGTGAACCTGGTCGAGGCCGGCGAGCACGCGGGCGCCCTGGAGACCTTGCTGGACAAGATTGCGACCTACAAGGAAAAAACCGAAGCGCTGAAGAAGAAAATCAAGAAGGCGTTGTTCTATCCCGCCGCCGTACTCGTGGTCGCCGTCATCGTAACGGTGATTTTGTTGATTTTCGTCATTCCGCAGTTCGAGTCGTTGTTCAAGGGATTCGGCGCGGATCTGCCGGCCTTCACCCAAATGGTCGTGAACATGTCGAAGTTCATGCAGCACCAAGGGATGGATGGTGGGTCTCGTGGCTGGCGGCGCTATCTATGCGATTCATGTATTTTCACAAGCGATCGAGAAACATGCGTCGCGTATTGGATCGCGCCATGCTCAAATTTCCCATCATCGGACCGATATTGGTCAAATCGGCGATTGCGCGATTCGCGCGAACTCTGTCCACGATGTTTGCGGCCGGCGTGCCGCTGGTCGAGGCCATGCAATCCGTGGCCGGCGCCACGGGCAATATCGTGTACGAGGAAGCCACGCTTGCGCATGAAAGACGAAGTGGCCACCGGCCAGCGTCTGCAGCGCGCCATGGAAAACACCGGTTTGTTTCCGAACATGGTGGTGCAGATGATCGCCGTGGGCGAGGAATCCGGATCGCTGGACACCATGTCGGCCAAAGTCGCCGAGTTCTACGAAGCCGAGGTCGACAACGCGGTCGACTAGCATGTCGAGCCTGATGGAGCCCATGATCATGGCGGTCCTCGGTGTGCTGGTCGGCGGCATGGTCATCGCCATGTACCTGCCCATCTTCAAGCTCGGCGCGGCGATTTAAGTCGTTTTTCGGCCGCTCGAACATGACTGTTGTTTAGCCCATGCTGAACGACATCGCTGTGTTTTATTCATCCGACCCCGCGTTATTCGCGGGGTCGGTTTTTTTGCTGGGGCTTCTCGTCGGCAGCTTCCTGAATGTCGTCATCTATCGCCTACCCATCATGCTGGAGCGTCGAGTGGCGCTCCCAGGCGACGGAGCTTCTTTCATCCGGCGAGGCATCCGCAGGCGGCCCACCTGCGAACACCACGCCGGCTCCGCCCGAGCGTTTCACCCTAGTCACCCCCCGCTCTGCCTGCCCGACCTGCAAGGCGCCCATCAAGGCCTGGCAGAACATTCCGGTCATCAGCTGGCTGGTGCTTCGCGGGAGCTGCGCCTCCTGCAAAGCCCCGATCTCGGTGCGCTATCCGCTGGTGGAACTGGCTACGGCCATTCTGTCCGCCTGGGTTGCCTGGCACTTCGGCTTCGGGGCGGCAGCAGCCTGCGCCCTCCTCCTCACCTGGGCCCTGATTGCGCTCACCGGCATCGATTTCGATCATCAGCTGCTGCCCGACGACATCACGCTGCCGCTGATGTGGGCCGGACTCCTGGCGGCCGTGGTCTTGGGTCCAACCGCCGGGTCGGCCGTGCCGGCCGCTCCCAGCGACGCTATCATCGGCGCCGCATCGGGCTACACCAGCCTGTGGCTGGTGTTCCATGCCTTCCGGCTCGTCACCGGCAAGGAAGGCATGGGTTACGGGGATTTCAAGCTATTTGCCGCCCTAGGGGCCTGGCTGGGCTGGAAGGTGCTGCCCCTGGTCATCCTGCTGTCTGCCGCCACCGGTGCGGTACTGGGAATCCTGATGATCGTGCTCCGCGGCCGCGACCGCGCCGCGCCCATGCCCTTTGGGCCCTATCTGGCCGCCGCGGGTTGGATCGCCATGATGTACGGCGAGCGGCTGATCAATGGCTATCTGCGCGTGTCGGGCCTCAACACTAACCTATGAGGCCGCCCCTGCGTATCGGCCTCACCGGCGGCATCGCGAGCGGCAAGAGCACGGTCAGCGCAGCGATTCGCCGAACTCGGTGTTCCCGTGATCGACGCCGATGTGGCGTCGCGCGCCGTGGTCGAGCCCGGCTCGCCGGGCTTGGCGCAGGTTGTGGCCGCGATTCGGCACCGGCATCCTCAACGCCGGCGGCGAGCTGGATCGGCGTGCGCTGCGAAACCTGATATTCGACGATCCTTCTGCGCGCGAGGCGCTGGATGGCATCTTGCACCCGCTGATCCGCGCCGCATATGGAAAAACAGGCATCGATGTGCAGCAGGCCCCTACCTGGTCATGGCCATTCCCTTGCTGGTGGAGGGAGGCCGCGCGCACGAGCGGGTCGATCGCGTGTTGGTCGTCGATGTCGATGAAGCGCAACAGCTGCAGCGAGTTCAGGCCCGCGATGGCAGCACGCCGGAACAAGCCCGCGCCATTCTGGCGTCCCAGGCCAGCCGCGCCGCGCGCCTGGCGGTTGCCGATGACGTGCTTGAGAACAGCGGCACCGTCGCGGATTTGCGTCAGGCGGTCGATCGTCTGCACGAGCGCTATTTGCAGCTGGCGACAGCCGCTCCCGCGCCTCGCCATTCGACCTAAATCCAAGGTTTACCCTGGGCCTTAGGTTGGCTCACAATAGGCGGATGAACTCTTACCCGATCTATCCGCGCACGCTGAACCCGAGGCGGCGCCGGTCGTGTACGAGCAGCCGCTGAACGAGCGCATGCGCACCTTCCTGCGCCTCGAGTTTCTCTACACCCAAGCCACGTATCACAGCGAATCGCCCAATCCCTGGAGTTCGCGTGCCGCCATCTCCAGCCTGCTCGAGATCCTGGCCATCACCGCGCGCGGCGACTCGCGCAGCGACGTGCTCAAGGAACTCGAGCGGCAGGTCAACGTGCTCAAGGAATACCAAACCAAGACCGGCGTCGATCCAGGGCGGCTCAAGTCGCTTGATGTCGAATCTCGTCAAGCTGCGCAACGACTTGTCGACTATCGGCGGCAACTACATGGCGCCGCTGCGCGACTCGGAATTCTTGAGCGCGGTGAAGCACCGCAGCGCCATTCCCGGCGGCACCTGCGATTTTGATCTGCCGGATTATTCGTACTGGCTGAACCGTCCCGCGGAAATTCGCGCCGCCGAATTCAGCAGCTGGATGGCATTGATCCGGCCGCTCTGCGACAGCATCGCGGAACTTGCTGTGGCTGACCCGGCAGAACGCCAAGCGCAAATCGGAAGTCGCACGTCGGCGGCATTTTTCAGCTGCAATTCGATCGCGAAAATCCCTGCCAGCTGGTGCGCGTGACCCTGCCGGCCGACGCCGATTTGTTTCCGGAGATGAGCGCCAATCAACATCGCTGCACCATTCGCTTCTTGAATTGGCTGGATCGCCACGCGCGCGTCCCGTGCACGTCGAAGTGGATGTGCCGTTCCTGCTGACCTGCTGCGCCTGATCTGTAAAGGGCAACGCGATGGCCACGACAGTCAAATGTCCCACGTGCCGGCGCGACGTGGAATGGTCGCCGGCGTCCCAGTACCGGCCTTTCTGCAGCGATCGCTGCCGGCTCATCGATCTTGGGGCCTGGCTCACCGAACAGCACAAGATCCCGGACGAATCGGCAAGTGCCGGGGATACTGTGTCTCCCGATTCGCCCGAGGAATCTTAAGCAGTGCAGCCTGAGTTCTGGCAGGATCGCTGGCGCATTGCGCAAATCGGCTTTCATCAATCCAGCGTCGATCGGCAATCTGCAGGCCTTTTGGCCGACACTCAACATAGCCGCAAACGCAGGCGTTTTCGTGCCTTTGTGCGGCAAGAGCCTCGATCTTCAGTGGCTGCGCGACCGCGGATGCGCGGTGAGCGGCGTGGAGATCTCCGCCATTGCGGTGGAAGCCTTCTTCATGGAGCAGGGCATCCCCGCCACGCGCCGTGAGCTCGAGGAGTTCGACGTCTACGAGGCCGAAGGACTGCGCTTGTTTCGCGGCGATTTCTTTGCGCTGAACAGCACGCTGCTCGGCAGCGTGGCGGCGGTCTACGATCGCGCGTCACTGATCTCCTGGATTCCCGAAATGCGGGCTCGCTACGTTGAGCACATGCTGGCGCTGACGTCGCGCGGCGCGCAGACGCTGCTGATCGTGGTCGAGTTCCCTCAGGCGCAAATGGCGGGGCCGCCCTTCCCCGTAACCGAAGATGACATCGATGGTTTGTACGGCAGCGATCATGCCATCGAGCGGCTCGCGCGCCACGACATCCTGGATATCGAACCCCGGTTGCGGGCGCGCGGCCTCACCGAGCTGCGCGAGGTCTGCTATCGTCTGACGAGAAAATAGAAAAGGAATCTTCAATGGCTGACTCCCGCAATTCAGGGCGCTATCTGGCGCCGGCCTTGGTCGCCTGCGCCTCGCTTCCGGCGCCAATGGCGCGGAACTCACGATCGACCGGCTGTTCGACGCACCGGCGCTGGCAGGACCCACCATCGTGGGACTGAAGATTTCTCCGGACGGTTCGCGTGTGACCTATCTGCAGGGCAAGCCGGACGACAAGGATCGTCTTGATCTCTGGGAATACAACATCCACGATGCCAAGGCGCGCGTGCTGGTCGATTCGAAAGTACTGGCGCCGGCGGGAGAAAAGCTTTCCGACGAAGAGTCGGGCGCGGCGCGAGCGGCAGAGAACGGCGGCGCTCTCAGGCATCCTGGAATACGATTTCTCCCCGGCGGGCGATGCGCTGCTGTTTCCTTTGGGCGGCAGAGCTCTACTACTACCCGCTCGCGCAAGCAAGAGAAGCCGGAGACCGCGGACTCATTCCCACTCACGGTTTCGCCACGGACGCCACCATCTCGCCGGCCGGCGGCTATGTCGCCTATGTACGCGACCAAAATCTCTATGTCTACGACATCGCCGCGAGCAAGGAAAAGGCGCTCACCAAGGACGGCGGTGGTGCCATCAAGAACGGCATGGCCGAGTTCGTCGCCCAGGAAGAGATGGACCGCAGCACCGGCTACTGGTGGGCGCCGGACGACAGACATATCGCCTTCGCGCGCGTCGATGAAACTCCGGTCAAGCTGACCGAACGCTTCGAGATCGCCGCCGACAATGTCACGACCTTCGCGCAGCGCTACCCGCCGGCCGGCGGGCCCAATGTGGCGATTCGACTGGGAGTGATCGATCTCAAGAGCGGCGCGGTCACCTGGATGGATCTGGGCGCCGAGCAGGACATCTATCTTGCGCGGGTCAACTGGCTGCCGGACGGCAAGACGCTGGCGATTCAGCGCGAGAGCTCGCGATCAGCGAAGGCTTGATCTGCTGTTTGCCGACATCGAGACCGGGAAGACCCGCCTCATCTTGACCGAAACCAGCAAGACCTGGATTGACCTGAACGACGAGCTGTCGTTCCTGAAGAAGTCACGCGAATTCATCTGGGCGTCGAGCCGCGACGGCTACAGGCACCTTTATTTGTATGACAACGACGGCCGATTGATCCGGCAACTGACGGCCGGCGATTGGGTCGTCGATGATTTTCGCGCGCGCGCCAGTGATGGGTGTCGATGAGGAAAAGCGCCTGGTGTATTTCACGCGCCACCGAAAAAAGCCCCACCGAACGCCATCTGTACAGCACCTCGCTGGACACGACGGATCCGCACAGCGTCCAACGCATCACTCAAGAGGCCGGCGTGCACGGCATCGTCATGTCGCCGGACACGCGCTTCTACGTCGATCGCTTCACGAGCAGCACGCCAGCCCCCGCAAGTCAGTCTGCGCGCTGCGGACGGCACCTTCGATGGCGCAGCTCCTTGAAAACCGCCTTGACGCGCACCACCCGGATGCGCCGTACCTTGCGGACAATTCCATGGCCGAAATCGGCACCCTGAACGCGGCCGACGGCCAGACCCTCTACTACCGGCTGTTCAAGCCGCTGCACTTCGATCCGGCCAAGCGCTACCCCGCCATCGTGAATGTCTACGGCGGACCCGGCGTGCAAACGGTTCTCGACAATTGGTACGGAAGCAGTTTCACGCAAATCCTGACCCGCGCAGGCTATCGTGGTATTTCAGCTCGACAATCGCGGCAGCGCGTTTCGCGGCACGGCCTTCCAGGCGCCGATACGCTTGACAGCTGGGCGAAGTCGAGGTGGCCGATCAGGTTCTAGGGCGCGCATTGGCTGGGCTAGTCAGAGCTTCGTGGACCCCAAACGCATCGGCGTGTGGGGTTGGAGCTATGGCGGCTACATGACGCTGATGCTGATGTTCAAGGCGCCCGATGTATTTCGCGCGGGCGTCTCGGGAGCGCCCGTGACCGATTTCGCGCTGTACGACACGCACTACACCGAGCGCTATCTTGATCGTCCCCAGGACAATCGGTCCGGCTACGAGGCCAGCTCCGTGCTGCCCTATGCCAAGGATCTTCGGGGCAAACTGCTGGTGATGCACGGCATGGCGGACGACAACGTACTGTTCTTGAACAGCACCAAACTCTTTCGCAAGTTGCAGGATTTGGACAAGCCCTTCACGACCATGGTCTACCCGGGCGCCAAGCATGGACTCATGCGGCAAAACGACGGACGCCATGGTTACAAGATGATCAAGGAGTTCTTCGAGGAGAACTTGAAGCCCTAGCGTGCTCGAATTCGATGCCGCTGATGTTGGTGAGAACATCAATTCGGCGCGGACTATTGCCAATTTGGAAGACAGTACCGGCCGTGGAAAAATCCGACTCCGATATGCCCTCGAGGGGAGCGCCGAATCTAGCCAACGCCCGTACCAGGTTGGTTGCATTTTCGGGCGTTGCCCAAACAAAAAAATCGATGTCTTTGGTCGCGCGAGGAAAGCCGTGCACGGCAAGCGCATAAGCACCGACTAGAAGAAACCTAACTTTTTCTTCTATTAAGCACTGCAACATCTCTCTGTAATCTTTGTTCAGCATGCACGCCTTGAAAGAAATACCAGGCCTCTTGGGTTAGCTCCCAAACTTGCGAGAGGTGTTCTTCTGGGCTTCCGGGCATATAGCCGCCGTCATCTGCATCAGCGAGAGACCGATACATACGCACGTGTTTTCTGTCCAGGCCAGACATCAGCGAATTATAGCAGGCCCTTCGGATTTCATTGCCCGCCGTCCTCAACCACGCCCGTGGCCCCCAACCCCCACGCCACCTCGACTTTCAGGCCCGGCACATACACGGGAACCGCGACCAGCTCGCAAATCGACCTGGTTTCGCTGTGCGAGAGCTCATATTGCAGCACCAGAAAATCCGCGCCTGCATCGCTTGCCGCGATCGCATCGGACATGCCCGCGCACCACACTCCGCGCAATCGTCCGTCGGAATCAGCGCTGCTCCCCAACTCGGCCACCACATAGTCGGGGGTCGACACTTGCTTCAATCGCTCCGGAAGCCGCAGAGCCGCCACGATCGGCCCATCCGCCGGCAACAGATCCGCCGACTCGAGTTGATCCCGAGTGCACCAGCGCAGGGCTTGGCCATCCAGTCCCTTTGGCTCGCCCTGGTAAAAGCGCACCACCCACATGTCGATGAGCACATCGCCGTAGTCGTAGGAATGGCGTACACGAATCAGCGGTCGAGGCGTAGCGATCGCAATCCCGAGTTCCTCGCGCAGCTCGCGCGCGAGGCCCGCCCTGCGATCCTCGCCGGGCTCGAGCTTCCCGCCGGGAAACTCCCAGCCGCCCGCCAGGTGCTTGCCCGGGGGCCGCTGTGCGATGAGCACGCGACCCTGGTCGTCGAGCACCGCGCCGGCGACGACGTGGATGGCGGAACGCGGATGCTCGCGGCTCAACGAAACGAGGCTCAACCGCTCGCTTCTGCAAGGCGCCGTGGCAGTGCTTGTACTTGCGGCCCGATCCGCAGGGACAGGGCTCGTTGCGCCCGACCTTGGGCACGGCGCGCACGAAAGGCGCCGCGGCGGGAGCGGGAACGCGCGGCTCCATTTCCATGACATTGCCGCCGGCTCCGGGGGAAGCGGGCAAGCCCGCAATCTGCGCATCCGGCGCCTGAATCGGCGAGACCGCTTCGGCGTGCTGCGCTTGCAGTGCGCGCGCGAGGCGCTGCTGCCGCTCGAGTTCTTCACGCTCGATCTCTGCCTGGCTGCGCACCTGGATCTTCGACACCGTCGTCACGGTGTCGAATTTGATGCGATCCAGCATGCCGGAGAACAATTCGAATGCCTCGCGCTTGTACTCCTGCTTCGGATTCTTCTGCGCATAGCTGCGCAGGTAAATGCCCTGGCGCATGTAATCCATCGCGGCGAGATGTTCGCGCCAATGTTGATCGAGCGTGCGCAGCGTCACTTCTTTTTCGATGTAGCGCATGACCTGCGCGCCGACATTGGTTTCCTTCTGGTCGTAGGCCGGTTCGAGCGCGGCAAGAATCTTGCCGCGCAGCACCGAGCCGTCGCCGGCCTCCTCCGCTTTCACCCAGTCAGCGATGGGCAGCGACCGGACCAAAGTCGCGCTCGATAGCCTGCGCCAATCCCGTCGGCATCCCACTGCTCCTCGGGCGCACCGCCGGGGACGTACTGATCCACCAGCTGCGCCACCACATCCTCGCGGATGCCCTTGATCGCCTCGGCGACATCCTCCGCGCCCATGAGGTCGGTGCGCTGCTGGTAGATGACGCGGCGCTGATCGTTCGCCACGTCGTCGTATTCCAGCAATTGCTTGCGGGCGTCGAAGTTGTGCTGCTCGACGCGGCGCTGCGCGCGCTCGATCTGCCGCGTCAGCATGCCGCTTTCGATCGCCTCGCCCGCCTTCATGCCGACCCGCGTCATCAGCGCCTTCATGCGGGTCGGGTCGCCGAAAATGCGCATCAAATTGTCTTCGAGCGACAAGTAGAAACGGCTCGATCCCGGATCGCCCTGACGGCCGGATCGGCCGCGCAACTGATTGTCGATGCGCCGCGATTCGTGGCGCTCGGTGCCGATGATGTGCAGGCCGCCGGCGGCCAGCACCTGCTCGTGGCGCGTGCGCCAGTCGTCGTGAATGCTCTTCAGCTCCGCCTCGTTGGGATTCTCGATGGCATCGATCTGCGTCTGCGGGCTGCCGCCGAGCACGATGTCGGTGCCGCGGCCGGCCATGTTGGTGGCAATCGTGATCGGCGCCGGGCCTGCCGGCCTCGGCCACGATGTGCGCCTCGCGCTCATGCTGCTTGGCGTTCAGAACCTCGTGCGGAATCTTCGCGCCCTGCAGCAGCTTCGCGAGCCGCTCGGAGGTCTCGATCGAGGTGGTGCCCACCAGCACCGGCTGGCCGCGCTTCACGCAATCCTGGATATCCTCGAGAATGGCCTGGAACTTATCGTGCTCCGACAGGAACACCAGATCGGACTTGTCCGTGCGGATCATCGGCTTGTGGGTCGGAATCACCACCACTTCCAGTCCGTAGATCTGCTGGAATTCGAAGGCCTCGGTGTCCGCCGTGCCGGTCATGCCGGACAGCTTCGAGTACAGCCGGAAATAATTCTGGAAGGTGATGGACGCGACGGTTTGATTTTCCTCGCGGACCTTGACGCCCTCCTTGGCCTCGACCGCCTGATGCAGGCCGTCGGACCAGCGCCGTCCCTGCATGGTGCGGCCGGTGAACTCATCGACGATGATGACCTCGCCCTGGCGCACGATGTACTCGACATCGCGCTTGTACAGCGAATGCGCGCGCAGCGCCGCGTTCAGGTGATGCATGAGGCGGATATTGGTGGCGTCGTACAGGCTCTCGCCGTCGCGCAGCAGGCCGATCTCCGCCATCAATTGCTTCGACCTTCTCATGGCCGTCCTCGGTCAGCGTCGCCTGCTTGGTCTTCTCGTCGACGGCGTAGTCGCCGGGACCGTCCTCGTCTTTCTGCCGCACCAGGCGCGGGATCAGCGCGTTGATCTTGATGTAGAGCTCGGTGCTCTCCTCCGCCGGCCCGGAAATGATCAGCGGCGTGCGCGCCTCGTCGATCAGGATCGAATCGACTTCATCGACGATGGCAAAGGACAGCTTGCGCTGCACCCGATCCTCGAGCCGGAAGGCCAGATTGTCGCGCAGATAGTCGAAGCCGAATTCGTTGTTGGTGCCGTAGGTGATGTCGCAGGCATAGGCCGCGCGCTTCTCGTCCGGGGATTGCGCATTCTTGATGACGCCGACCGTCGATCCCGAGGAAGCGGAACACCGGCCCCATCCAATCCGAGTCGCGCTGCGCCAGGTATTCGTTGACGGTGACGACGTGCACGCCCTCGCCGGTGAGCGCATTCAAATACGCCGGCAGGGTCGCCATCAGCGTCTTGCCCTCACCGGTGCGCATTTCCGAGATCTTGCCGGCGTTCAAGGCCAGGCCGCCGATCAGCTGCACGTCGAAATGGCGCAGTCCGAGCTTGCGGCGCGACGCTTCGCGCACCAGCGCAAAGGCCTCGGGGATCAGATCATCGAGCGGCGTGCCGGCCGCGAAGCGCGCCTTGAGCTCCCGCGTCTTCTCCGGAAACTGCTCGTCCGTCAAGGCGCTGACGCTGGCCTCGAAGCCGTTGACGGCCGCGACGGTGCGGCTCAGCTCCTTGACGAGGCGCTGATTACGGCTGCCAAATACTTGCGTCAGAAGCTTCCACACGCGAGGGAGTCCTTGAAGAAAACTGGGTATTGTACGGATAGACCGGAAGAGCGGGAAATCGTTTCGAGGGGCCTTTCTTAAGGCCGCTTCAGGCCTTGCGCAAGCTTGCGGCTCTTTAGCGATCCTCGCCGATAAAGCGCAGGGGGTCGACCTGAACGCCGTTCTTCAAGCACTTCGAAATGCAGATGCGGTCCGGTCGATCGGCCGGTGGAACCCATCAACGCCACGTCCTGACCCTTGCGCACCATGTCGCCCTGCTTCACCAGCAGTCTGCTCGTTGTGGCAGTAGCGGGTGGCCAAGCCATTGCCGTGGTTGATTTCCACCATCTGGCCGTAAGCCTGAGCGATCGCCGGCATAGGTCACGAGGCCCGCCGCCACGGCGGTGACCTTCGTGCCCTTCGGCGCCGGCAAAATCCAAGCCCTTGTGCACTGCGGAATAGCCGGTGAAGGGGTCCGCGCGGCGTCCGAAATAGGAGGAGATCCAGCCTTCCTGGACCGGCCGACCCTTCGGGTAGACCTGCTTGTTGAGTTCGCGGGTCAGAATCATGTTTTCCAGCACCCCCAGTTGCTGCTCGCGGCTGGAGAGCTGGGTCTGCAGATCATCGACCATGGCGGTCAGGTTCGGAATTTGCGCCGGCTGGCCGTCGGCACCGTTCTCGGCGCCGCCCAAGGCCGGCGGATGGCCGAAATCGAACTCGCCGTCATCGAGATTTGCCATGCGAGTCAGGCGCTTACCGAGCGCATCCAGGCGAATGACATTGGCATTCATTTGTCCGACGCGCATCGCCAGGGCATTGACCTTCTCCTGCAGGACACGCTTGGTGTCCTCGATCTGCGCCTTCTGGCGCAACAGTTCGGCCGACCAATTGCCCAGCTGATCGATGGGATTGCCGCTGCCATGGCGCGCGCCCAAGCCCACTCCCGACGGAGAAGGCCGTACCGACGATCGCCAGCACAATCAGCACGGCAGCCGACGATAATCACGGGATGGCGCAGGTCAAATTGTTTCACTCGACCCGACTTGCGGCCGACAAAAATGACATTCATAACGGATTGATTCTTCCAACGCCGATCAGCTGAAATCGGTGGCTTATGTCGTCTACGAGGGTTGAAGCCTATGCCCCGAGGCAGCGTAGGTAGACTATGCAGAAAATTGACTCAAAACAAGGATTTCCGCACGGTTTTCCAACGTCAGTTCCGTGCCCTGAAATCTTGTGCAATGCAAAACTCCAAGAGTCTCAGCGAGTTACTGGCAAGAGGTGGGAAGCGGCTTTCACTGCTCAAGACCCGCATCACGCAGCGGTCGGCAGTCCTGGATCAGGTTCGCGCCGCCCTGCCCGCCCGACTTGCCGCAGGCGGTGGTCAGCGCGGGGATCGATCAGGGCCGGCTTGACCATTGGCGTGGTCGGAGCCGACTGGGCGTCGCGACTCCGCTACTTCACGGAAACGCTCCGCAAGCGGGTGGCTGCGTCGGCTCAGGTCGATGTTCAGAGCGTCCGCATCCGGGTCGTGCCGCCGCTGCCGGCTCGCCGCCTAGGAGGTGCCGTTTCGCCTAGGCGTGCGCCGCCGCGGCGGCGACGTAGGAAATCGGTGCGTCGGCCAAACTCTCGAAGGTCACTTCCTGCCAGGCGCTCTTCGTGCGATCAGCGCTGCGCAGCAATTTGTTGTTGAGCGCATGTCCGGATTTGAAGCCGCTGAATTCGCCGATCAGGCTGTGTCCCAGCAGGTACAAATCGCCGATGGCATCGAGGATCTTGTGCTTCACGAATTCGTCTTCGTAGCGCAGGCCGTCTTCGTTCAAGACCCGGTAATCATCGAGCACGATGGCGTTGTCCATGTTGCCGCCCAGCGCCAGATTGCGCGCCCGCAGGCTCTCCAGGTCGCGCATGAAACCGAAGGTGCGCGCGCGGCTCACCTCGCGCAAAAACGACGTGGTCGAGAAATCCATCGAAGCGACCTGGGAATGCTTCTTGAAGGTCGGGTGATTGAATTCGATCTCGAAATTCACCTTGAACCCATCGTAAGGATCGAAGCGCGCCCACTTGTCGCCGTCATCGACCTGCAGGCTCTCGAGAATGCGTATGAAGCGTTTCGGCGCCTTCTGTTCCTCGATGCCCGCCGATTGCAGCAGAAATACGAACGGTCCGGCGCTGCCGTCCATGATCGGTACTTCGCCGGCGCTGACCTCCACCAACGCATTGTCGATGCCCAGTCCCGCCAGGGCGGAAAGCAGGTGCTCGACGGTGGACACCTTGACCTCGCCGCGATGCAGCGTGGTGCCCATCATGGTGTCGCCGACATTCTCGGCGTGGGCTCGAATATCGACGGGCTGATCCAAATCCGTGCGGCGAAACACGATGCCGGTGTCGGGCATCGCAGGCCGCAGCGTCATCAGGACCTTCTTGCCCGTGTGCAGCCCCACTCCCGTGGCACGAATCGAATTTTTAAGTGTTCTTTGATTCAGCATTAAGTACAGCAATAAGTGAATATCGGATAAAGGCCCGCCAAAGGTACCACACGGTGCACCCGGGTCTGAACTTGAAAATCACATCTTTACATTTCTGGACCTAAGT
Organism: uncultured Gammaproteobacteria bacterium; assembly: GCA_963831765.1. Classification (GTDB taxonomy): domain Bacteria; phylum Pseudomonadota; class Gammaproteobacteria; order Steroidobacterales; family Steroidobacteraceae; genus Bog-1198. Next base: position 834,463 of record CAWHRH010000002.1, on the reverse strand, counting down.
TCAATTGCGCCAAAATGGCGCCCTTGGGTATTTCCCTCAAGGGCGCCAAATCTTGGAATGTCGAACCGCCTTGGCTAATCCGCCTGTCGGCGCAAAAACGCCGGAATATCCAGCAAATCCTCCGAGTCCGACTTCCGCCCTCAGGCCGTCGCCCACCGCGCGCTGCCGCTGCACGGTCGGCTTATCCAGCATGGCGTAGTCGGTCGGTGCCATCGGCGATTTCTGACGCACCACCCGCATGGTGAGCGGCGGCGCAATGCCGCCGCAGTCGCCACGGGCTGCGGCGCTGCCCTGGCCACGGGCTTGCCCAAGCCCGTGGCCACCACCGTCACGCGGATCTGGCTGGCCATTTCCGGATCGATCACCGTGCCCACCACCACGGTCGCATCGTCGGATGCGAACTGCTTGATGACATTGCCCACTTCCTGGAATTCGCCGATCGACAAGTCCATGCCCGCGGTGACATTGACCAGGATGCCCTGCGCGCCCGAGAGATTGATGTCCTCGAGCAGCGGGCTGGAAATGGCCGCCTCGGCCGCTTCGCGCGCCCGATCATCGCCGGACGCGGTGCCCGAACCCATCATGGCCATGCCGGTTTCCGACATCACGGTGCGCACATCGGCGAAGTCGACATTGATGAGGCCCGGCCGCGTGATCAGTTCCGCGATCCCCTGCACTGCGCCTTGCAGCACGGTGTTCGCCGCCTTGAAGGCATCGAGCAGCGTCGTGGTGCTGCCGAGCACCGACAGCAGCTTCTGATTGGGAATGGTGATCAGCGAATCCACGTACTTGGACAATTCCAGCATGCCCTGATCGGCCACGCGCGAGCGCTTGTTGCCTTCCATCTCGAAAGGCTTGGTCACCACCGCCACGGTGAGAATGCCGAGCTCCTTGGCGACCTGCGCCACCACCGGCGCCGCGCCCGTGCCGGTGCCGCCGCCCATGCCGGCGGTGATGAACAGCATGTCGCATCCTTCGATGAGCTCGATGATGCGGTCGCGGTCCTCCATCGCCGCCTGGCGGCCTACCTCGGGATCGGCGCCGGCGCCCAAGCCCTTGGTGATGTTGCAGCCGATCTGCAGCGCGGTGCGCACCTTGGAGTGCTTCAGCGCCTGCGCATCGGTGTTGATGCATATGAAATCCACGCCCTCGAGTCCGGCCTGGACCATGTGCGAGACGGCATTGCCGCCGCCGCCGCCCACGCCCAGCACCTTGATGACGGCGCTTTGACTATAAGAATCCATCAGTTCGAACATTCCAGTTCTCCTTACGTTTAGTTTCGCAAATCAATCAAAAATTGCCTTGAAACCAGGCCTTCATCCGTTCCAGCAAATTCTTCACGCCGCCCGCGAGCAGCGGCGCTTCCGTGCGCTGATGTCTCCAGATTGCTTTTGGCGTACAGCAGCAGCCCCACGCCGGTGGCATGAATCGGATTGCTCACCACTTCCGCCAAGCCGCTCACGTACTGCGGCACGCCGAGGCGCACCGGCATGTGAAACACTTCTTCGGCGAGTTCGATGGCGCCCTCCATCTTGGCGCTGCCGCCGGTGAGCACGATGCCGGTGGCCACCTGCTCCTCGAGTCCGGCGCGGCGCAGTTCATCGCGGATCAGTCCGAACAATTCCTCGTAGCGCGGTTCGACGATCTCGGCGAGGGTCTGGCGCGCGAGGCGGCGCGGCGGCCGGTCGCCCACGCTCGGCACCTCGATGGTCTCGTCGGGATTCGCGAGCTGCGACAGCGCGCAGGCGTACTTGATCTTGATGTCCTCGGCGTACTGCGTGGGCGTGCGCATGGACACCGCGATGTCGTTGGTGACCTGATCGCCGGCGATCGGAATCACCGCGGTGTGGCGGATCGCGCCGCCGCCGAACACCGCGATGTCGGTGGTGCCGCCGCCGATATCCACCACGCACACGCCGAGGTCCTTTTCATCCTCGGTGAGCACCGCGTAGCTCGAGGCCAGCTGCTCCAGCACGATGTCATCGACGGCGAGGCCGCAGCGCTGCACGCACTTGACGATGTTCTGCGCGGCGCTGTCGGCGCCGGTGACGATGTGCACCTTGGCCTCGAGCCGCACTCCCGACATGCCGATGGGATCGCGGATGCCTTCCTGCGAGTCGATGATGTATTCCTGCGGCAGCACGTGCAGGATCTTCTGATCGGCCGGGAATCGCCACCGCCTTGGCGGCGTCGATGACGCGCTCGACGTCGCCCTGCACCACCTCCTTGTCCTTGATGGCGACGATGCCGTGCGAATTGAGGCTGCGCACGTGGCTGCCGGCGATGCCGGCGTACACCGAATGGATTTCGCAGCCCGCCATCAGCTCGGCTTCCTCCACCGCGCGCTGAATCGACTGCACCGTGGATTCGATGTTCACCACCACGCCCTTCTTCAGGCCGCGCGACGGATGGCTGCCGATGCCGATGATCTCCAGCGCGCCGTCGGACTTGATCTCGCCGACGATGGCGACGACCTTGCTGGTGCCGATGTCCAGGCCCACCAACAAATTTCGATCAGAACGCTTTGCCATGTCTCTTTGAATAATTCCTTTAGGCGTCGGTATCGTCGGCGCGTTTGCGCCGGTACCGATGCCGGTGTGCCTTGATTGCGCCAGCCGATGGCGAAGCCATTGGAATAGCGCATGTCCACGTAAGTGATTTCCGTCAGGCGATGCGCAATGACCTGCGATGCGGTGCGGATGAAGCGGTCGATGCGCTCATCGACGTCGCGCCTGCCGAGGCGCACGGTCACGCCGCTGTCGAGATCCATCTCCCAGGCGCCGCGCTCATCGAGACGCAGCGCCGCGATGCGCATGCCGGCCTCGAGCATCCGCCCCTGCAGCGGACAGGTAGCGCTGCGCCACCTGCGACTCGCGTGCCCTCCGGACCGCTCAAGCGCGGCAGCTCCGCGGGCACGTGGGCTCGCGGCTCTGACGAACAGTTCGCCGCGCGTATTGAGGAGTCCCGATTCGCCCCAGCGCGCGGCCGCGGTCTGCTCGGTCACCGTCACGTGCAGGCTGTTCGGCCAGCGGCGCTGCGATGCGCGCGTGATCCACCCAGGGCAGCGCCTCGACGGCGCGCTGGATGTCGTCGAGATTCGCCGACATGAAGCCGGCATTGGCGAACGGCGCCACGGCTTTCTCGATCTGTCCCGGGCGAGACGCGCTGAAAGCTGCCGTCCATGGAAATCACCCGCACCGGCCGATCGAGCGCCCAGGTCAGCGCGCTCAAGGCGCCGATCAGTCAGCAGCAGCAGCGCGGCGCGGCGCGCGTACATGCGCCACTCGCAGCACGAATGCCGGCCACTGCCACGCGGCCTTCGGTGTCTTGGGCTTGTTCTTGAAGCGATTGCGGCGCATGAGCCGTTGCAGGTTCATTTGCGTTCTCGCACGAAACTGGTTTCCAGCACGCGCCACACCAGCTCTTCGAAGTCGATGCCGGCCTGGCGCGCGGCCATGGGCACCAGGCTGTGGTCGGTCATGCCCGGCGTGGTGTTGATCTCGATGAAATAGAATTTGCTGCTGGCGCGATCGCGCATGAAATCGACGCGGCCCCAGCCGCAGCAATCGGTGACCTTGAAGGCGGCCAGCGCCGCCGCCTGCAGCTCCGCCTCGTCCTTGGCGCGTCAGGCCGCTGGGGCAGTGATACTGCGTGTCGTCGCGGAAATACTTCGCCTGATAGTCGTAGAACTCGGTCGCCGGCTGGATGCGGATCGAGGGCAGCGCCTTGTCCTGCAGCACCGCCACCGTGTACTCGTCGCCGGTGACGAAGCGCTCGGCGAACACGATGGGGTCGACGGCGCGCGCCTCCGCGTAGGCGCGCGGCAGCTCGCTCGCGCGCTCTTGACCTTGGTCATGCCGACGCTCGAGCCCTGCGAGGCGGGCTTCACCATCATCGGCAGACCGATGCGCTGCGAGTGCCGCGTCCAGATCGGCGGGGCTCGAGAGCACCGCGTAGTCGGGCGCGGCGATAGCCCGCGCCGACCACGACGCGCTTGGTCTTGAGCTTGTCCATGGTGAGCGCGGAGGCGAGCACGCCGCTGCCCGTGTAGGGCACGCCCAGCCACTCGAGCGCGCCCTGCATCGCGCCGTCCTCGCCCCCCGGCCCGTGCAGCGCGATCCAGACCCGCGTCGAATCCCTCGCTCGAGCAGCGCCTGCATCGGTCGATCCGATGGATCGAAGGCGTGCGCATCGACGCCGCGGCGCTTGAGCGCCGCCAGCACCGCGTTGCCGCTCAGCAGCGAGATCTCGCGCTCGCTCGAATCGCCGCCCAGCAGCACTGCGGTCTTGCCGAAGTCCTGCGGCGAGGCGGCGCGTCGTACGGCGGCTTCACGGTGAGCAGGCTCATGCCGGATCCCCGACGATGCGCACTTCGGTGTGCAAGTTCGATGCCGTGAACGCGCGGCGACGGTCCTCTGCACGTGCAGAATCAACGCCTCGATGTCGGCGGCGCGCGCCGCGCCATGGTTGATGATGAAATTGGCGTGCTTCTCCGACACCGAGGCATCGCCGATGCGAAATCCCTTCAGACCGGCGCTCTCGATCAAGCGCGCGGCGTGATCATCGCGGCGGATTGGTGAACACCGAACCGCAGCTCCATTCGCCGATGGGCTGCGTCTCGCGGCGCTTGTCGAGCAGTTCGCGGATGGCGTCGGCTGTTGATGCCGGGCTTGCGCTCGAACTCGAGCCGCGCGCCGATGAACCACTCGTTGCCGGGACCCTTCACGCTGGCGATAGCCGATCTCGTAGTCGGCGGGTGTGCGCGTGTGGCGGATGCCGCGGCGGTCGAGCACCTCGACCTCGACCACATGCCGCCAGGTCTCCTCGCCCCAGGCGCCGGCATTCATCGCCAGCGCGCCGCCCAGCGTGCCGGGAATGCCGGCGAAGAATTCCGCCGGCCCCAATCCCCATTTCACGCACTGCCGGGCGATGCGCGCGCAGGGCACGCCGGCCTCGGCGCGGATCCGGGTCGCGCTCTGGCGCTCGAGCGCGCCCAGCGCGCCGTGCGTCGCCACCACGGCGCCGCGAATCCCGCCGTCGCGCACCAGCAGATTGCTGCCGAGGCCGATCCAGAGCAGCGGCACTTCCAGCGGGCAACTGGCGCACGAAGGAGGCCAGATCCATGATGTCGCGCGGCGTGAAGAAAAAATCCGCCGTGCCGCCGGCATGCCAGGAAGTGTGTTTGGCCATGGACACGTCGTGCAGCACGCGGCTCGCTGAATTCCGGCGCCAGCTCCAGGGAATGCTGCGCGTTCATGCCGCCGCTCCCGCCGCGAAGCGGCTCTTCAAGTCCTGGGCCACGGCGCCGAGATTGCCGGCGCCCATGGTCAACACCACGATCGCCGTCGTGCAGCACGGCGCGCAACGCTTCGGCGAGATCATCGACGCGCTCGACGAACACCGGCTCCACCAGTCCCGCGGCTGCGCACCGCGCGGCAAATGGCGCGCCCGTCGGCGCCCGCGATCGGCGCTTCGCCGGCCGCATACACCTCGGTGACCAGCAGCACGTCGCACTCGCTCAAGGCTGCGGCCGAAGTCGTCCAGCAAATCGCGGGTGCGCGTGTAGCGATGCGGCTGAAACACCAGCACCAGGCGCCGCTTCGGCCAGCCCTGACGCACCGCCTCGAGCGTCGCCGCCACCTCGGTCGGATGATGGCCGTAGTCGTCGACGATCAGCGCGCGTCCGCCCGGCCACTGAATTTCGCCGAGCTGCTGCAGGCGCCGGTCGATGCCCTGGAAATTCGCCAGCGCCCGTTGAATTGCTGCGTCCGGTATCTCGAGTTCGGTGGCCACCGCGACCGCCGCCAGCGAATTCAAGACATTGTGGCGGCCCGGCAAATTGATGGTGACCGTGAGCGGCGCGCGACCCGCGCGCAGCGCCTCGAAGCGCGACTGCAAGCCCCAGGCGCTGCACATTGACCGCGCGCACATCCGCGCCCTCGCCGAAGCCATAGGTGACGAATCGGCCGCGCCACGGATTCCGAGAATGCTGCGCACGTGCTCGTCGTCGGCGCACAGCACCGCGAGGCCGTAGAACGGCAGGTTGTGCAGGAAATCGACGAAGCTCTGCTTCAGCCGCGCAAAATCGCCGTCGTGGGTCGCCAGATGATCGTTGTCGATATTGGTGACGATGGCGATCATCGGCTGCAGGTGCATGAACGAGGCGTCGCTCTCGTCGGCCTCGGCGACCAGATAGCGGCCGGCGCCCAGGCGCGCGTTGCTGTCGGCGCTCTTCAAGCGGCCGCCGATGACGAAGGTGGGATCGAGGCCGGCCTCGGCGAGCACGCTCGCCACCAAGCTCGTGGTCGTGGTCTTGCCATGCGTGCCCGCCACCGCAATCGAATAGCGAAAGCGCATCAACTCGCCCAGCATTTCCGCGCGCGCCACCACCGGAATGCGCTTGGCCAGAGCGGCGGCCACCTCCGGGTTATCGCGATGAACGGCGCTCGAGACCACCACCACGTCGGAATCAGCCTAGGTGCTCGGCGCTGTGGCCGATGAAAATCATGGCGCCCAATCGCGCGAGACGCTCGGTGACCGAGTTGCGCTTGAGATCCGAACCCTGCACCTCGTAGCCCAGGTTGAGCAGCACCTCGGCAATGCCGCCCATGCCGCTGCCGCCGATGCCGACCAGGTGAATGCGGTGTAATGCGGCGCATGCGATCGTTCATGCGAGTGCGCTCGGTTCGCCCCTGATCCTCGCTGCGCTTGCGCCCGGTCATGCGCGCACTCCCGCGGCGATGCACAGATCCGCCAGCGTCGAGGCGGCATCGATGACGCGTGCGCCGCGCGCGGCTTGCGCCATGCTGAGCAATCTTGGCGCGATCCGCCATCAGCTCGCCGATGAGGCTGCTCAGACGTTTCCGGATTGAGATCGCGCTCCTGGATGATTCGCGCCGCGCCGATGCCCACCATGACGGCGGCGTTCTTGGTTTGATGATCGTCGGTGGCCTACGGCAACGGCACGAAGATGGCGCCGAAGCCCGCGGCCTGCAGCTCGGCGACGGTCATGGCGCCGGCGCGGCACACCGCGAGATCCGCCCAGGCAGTAGGCCTTGGCCATGTCGTCGATGAAGGGCAGCACTTCGGCTTCGACCTGCGCATCCTTGTAGAGCTGCGCGGGTGCTCTCGAGTCCGCGCTCGCCGGTCTGATGGCGAACTTGCGGACGCTTCTCGGGCGTCAAGCGAGCCAGGGCGCTGCGGCAGCATCGGCATTCAATCGCTGCGCACCCTGGCTGCCGCCGAATACCAGCAGGCGCGCACGCGGCTCGCGCTGCGCGAAGCGCAGCTCCGGCGGCGGCAGCGCCGCAATGTCGGCGCGCACCGGATTGCCGATGGTGCGCGCCCTGACCTGCGGTCCGAAGCTGCCGGGAAATGCTTCCAGCACCTGGCTCGCCAGGCGCGCCAGCCAGCGATTGGTCAGTCCGGCGATGGCATTCTGCTCGTGAATCAGCAACGGAATGCGCAGCAGCCACGCGGCAATGCCGCCCGGGCCGCTCACGTAGCCGCCGGCGCCCAGCACCGAACGCGGCCGCACGCGGCGCAACACGCCCATGGATTGCGCCACGGCACTCACGATGCGCAGCGGCGCGAGCATCCAGGTCAGAAGACCCTTGCCGCGAATTCCCGCGACGCGCACCCATTCGATCGGAAAGCCGTGCGCCGGCACCAGCCGCGATTCCATGCTGCCCGGGCACGCCCAGCCACACCACGGCCACGCCGCGTGCGCGCAGCACCTTCGCCACGGCCAGCGCCGGGAACACATGCCCGCCGGTGCCGCCGGCCATGATGAGCACGGGACCGCCCGCCTACCGCGCTCATCGCGCACCTCCCGGTACGCGCGTCACCGCGGAGCGCGAGCTGCACTTGACCTCGTGATAGATGCGCAGCAACACCCCGAGCCACGCCAGACTCACCAGCAGGCTGCTGCGGCCGTAGCTCAAGCAGCGGCAGCGTCAGTCCCTTGGTGGGCAGCACGCCCATGTTGACGCCGATGTTCACGCTGGCCTGCAGACCCAGCCAGACGCCGAAGGCCAGCGCGAGGTAGGCCTGAAAGCGCAACCCCGCCTGCGCCGCCATGCGCGAGATGTGAAACGCGCGCCACACCAGCGCAACGAACAGCGCGATCACGCCCATCACACCGACCAACCCGAGTTCCTCGGCCAGCACCGCGAACACGAAATCCGTATGCGCCTCCGGCAGATAGAACAGCTTTTGCACGCTGCTGCCCAGGCCCACGCCGAACCAGGAGCCGCGGCCGATCGCGATCAACGACTGGGTGAGTTGAAAGCCGCCGTTGAAGGGATCGTCGAAGGGATGCAAGAATATCAGCAAGCGCTTCAGACGATAGGACGAGGTCAGCGCGAGCAGCGCGAACGCGAGCACCGCGGTGGACAGCAGCAGCGCCACATAGCGCAGACGCGCGCCGGCCACGAACAACACCGCGAAGCCGGTGGCGAACAGCACCGTGGCGGCGCCGAAGTCCGGTTCGACCAGCAGCAGCATCGCCGTCACCGCAAGCAGTCCGAAGGGCTTCATCAAGCCCGGCAGCGTGGTCTCGAGCTCGGCGCGCTTGCGCACGCAGTAGCTGCACACCCAGGTCAGCACCAGCACCTTGGCAAGTTCCGACACCTGAAAATTCAGAACGCCGATGCGCAGCCAGCGGCGCGCGCCGTTCACGCGCGCGCCCAATCCCGGAATCAACACCAGCGTCAACAGCAGCAGCGCGAACAACAGCAAGACCAATCCGTACTTGTCCCACAGCTCGGTCGGAACGCGGCGTGACCATCCAGGCGAGCAGCAGTCCCGCAAACGTGAAAATGAATTGGCGCTCGAGAAAGTAAAACGGATCGCCCATGTCGCGTGCGGCGATCGACATGGAGGCCGAGGTGACCATGATCAGACCGACCAGCAACAGGGCCGCGATCAATCCCAGGGTGACCGGATCCCAGGCGAAGGGCATGCGTTCCCGTGCACGCACGCCGTAGGACATGGTGGCGGTGGTCATGTCGGTGGACCCTTGAGCTTCTGCACCGCGGCGGCGAACACATCGCCGCGATGCCCGTAGTCGCGAAACATGTCGAGGCTCGCGCAGGCCGGCGACAGCAGCACCGTGTCGCCGGGCAACGCGGCGCGCTGCGGCAGCGGCTACCGCCTCCTCCATGGTTGCGACGGTCGCGGTGACGCACACGCCTTTCAAGGCGGCTGCGATGGCCGGCGCATCCTTGCCGATCAACACGGCATAGCGCACTTTGCCGCGAAAGGCTGCCGCCAGCGGCGTGAAATCCTGACCCTTGCCCTCGCCCCCCGCGATCATCACCAACGGGCCTGCCATGCCGGCCACCGCCGCAATGGTCGCGCCCACATTCGTGCCCTTGGAGTCATCGACATAGCGCACGCCCGCCAATGTCGGCCACCCAGGATGAGCGGTGCGTTGAGTCCCGGAAAGGACTCAAGAGCCTCGAGCATCTTCGCCATGGGCAGGCCCGCGGCCTCGCCCAAGGCCAGAGCCGCGAGTGCATTGGCGGCATTATGTCTGCCGGCGATTTTCATGCGCGCGGTATCGAGCAGTTTCTCGCCGCGGCGGCTCAAGAAAACCTGCGCGCCGCTGCGCAACAACGAGAAATCACCGTCGCTTCGCTCAATGGAGAACGTCACCGTGCGCGCAGCGGTGTCGCGATAGGCGTTGCCGCGCATGGCCATCACCCAGGGATCGTCGGCGTTCAGCACCACCGTCGACGCCTTGGCGAGAATTCTTGACTTGGCCTCTGCATACTTCGCCACCGACGGATAGCGATCCAGATGATCGGCCGTGACGTTGAGCACCACCGCGGCCTGGAGCACCAGCGAGGTGGTGGTCTCCAGTTGGAAACTCGACAGCTCCAGCACGTACAGGTCGGGCGCCGGCTGCTCGAGCAGATCGAGCGCGGGTTCGCCTAGATTGCCGCCGGCCAGCACCCGCCGGCCGGCCGCGGCGGCCATGCGCGCCACCAAGGTCGTGACCGTGCTCTTGCCGTTGGTGCCCGTGATGCCGATCACCGGCGCGTGCACCGCGCGCGCGAACAACTCGACATCGCCCAGCACCTCGATGCCGCGCGCCCGCGCTTCCCTCGCGATGGGCTCCTCGAGCGACACGCCCGGCGACATCAGCACCTGCGACGCGCCCTCGAGCAGCGACAGATCGAAGCCGCCGAGCCGCAGATCGACCAAGTCCTTGAGGGAGCCCAGTTCCGCGAGGCCCGGCGGCGCGCGCCGCGAATCGGTGGCGCTCACGCGCAAGCCGCGCTTTGCGAGATAACGCACGCAGGAAGCGCCGGTCTTGCCCAAACCGACGACGACGCTGTTCATCAGCGGATCTTCAAGGTTGCAAGGCCCGCCAGCACCAGCACGAAGCTGATGATCCAGAAACGCACGATCACTTTCGGCTCGGCCCATCCCTTGAGTTCAAAATGATGATGAATCGGCGCCATGCGGAAGATGCGTTTGCCGGTGAGCTTGAAGGACGCGACCTGCAGGATCACCGACACCGTTTCGAGCACGAACACGCCGCCCATCACGAACAGCACGATTTCCTGGCGCACGATGACCGCGATGGTGCCGAGCGAGGCGCCGATCGCCAGTGCGCCCACATCGCCCATGAACACCTGGGCGGGATAGGAGTTGAACCACAGGAATCCCAAGCCCGCGCCCACCAGGGTCGCGCTGAAGATGAGCACCTCGCCGACGCCGTTGATGTAGGGGATCTGCAGATAGCCTGCGAACTTGATGTTGCCGGTGGCATAGGCGAACACGCCGAGTGCCGCCGCCACCATCACTGCCGGCATGATGGCGAGGCCGTCGAGGCCGTCGGTCAAATTCACGGCATTGCTGGTGCCGACGATGACCAGGTAGGCGAACGCCACGAATCCCAGGGTGGACATGGGGACCGCGACGGTCTTGAAGAAGGGCACGTACAGCGAGGTCTCGGCAGGTTACTGGCGCAGGTGATGCAGCGCCATCGCGATGGTGAGGGCCGCCGCCGACTGCGGCAGATACTTGTAGCGCGCCGCCAAGCCCTTGGAATTGCCCACCACCAATTTCAGGTAATCGTCGTAGAAGCCGATCAACCCGAACGCCAGCGTGGTCCCCAGCAGGATCCAGACGAAGCGGCTGGAGAGGTCCGCCCACAGCAGCGTGCCGATGCCCATGGCCACCAAGATCAGACCGCCGCCCATGGTGGGCGTGCCGGATTTTTGCAAATGCGATTGCGGCCCGTCGCTGCGCACCTGCTGGCCGATCTGATAGCGGCTGAGCAGCGAAATCATGGTCGGCCCGATGAACAGCGCCATGAGCAGCGCGGTGACCGCGGCGAGAATTCCGCGCAGCGTCAGGTACTGGAACACGTGAAAACCGCTGTAGAACTTCGCCAGATATTCGGTCAGAAACAACAGCATGGCTAGCTCGCTCTCATCATGGGACCCGAGCCGGCACCGCCGCCGGTGAGCGCTTGCACCACGCGCTCCAGGCGATTGATGCGCGATCCCTTGATCAACACCGTGACGCCGGGAGACAGCATCGGCTGCAGCCGGCGAATCAATGAGTCAGCATCCGCGAACCACTCGCCGCCGGCGCCGAATGTCTCCACGGCTCTGGAACTCAATGGGCCCAGCGCAAACAGGCGCTTGACGCCGCACTCCCGCGCATATTCGCCGATGTGCGCATGACTGTCCTCGCTCGACTGCGCCGAGTTCAGCCATGTCGCCGAGCACCAGCCAGGTCGGTCCTGAAAGCGATGCGCAGCACTTCCAGGCCGGCGCGCACCGAGCTCGGGTTGGCGTTGTAGGAATCATCGATGATCCAGCTGTCGCGCGTGCCGGCCTTGAGCTGCAGGCGGCCCGCAACGGCGCGAAAGTCCGCCAGACCCGAGGCGATGTCATCGAGCGACGCGCCGGCGGCGCCGGCGCGCGGCCGCGGCGGCAAGCGCATTGCCGATGTTGTGCGCGCCGCCCGCCTTCAACATGATCGGCGCGCTCGCCCAGGGGGCAGATCAACGTGAAGCGCGTCGCGAACTCGCCGCGCTCGATCGCCTGAATCACATTCTTTGCCGCGAAGTCCGCGGGCTGCGTGCACCCCGAACGTGACGACGCGTCCCGCGCCGGCGACTTCGCGCCAGTAGTCGGCGTAAGCATCGTCGGCGTTGATGATGGCGGTCGCCGTCGGGCTTCAAGACAGGACACCGTCTCGCCCTCGCCCTTTGCGACGCCGTCCAGATTGCCGAAGCCTTCCAGATGTTCGGCGCCGGCATTGGTGATGAGACCGACCGTGGGCTGCACGATCCGCATCAGCTCGGCCACGTCGCCGATGCGGTTGGCGCCCATCTCGATCACCGCGCTGCGATGAGCCGATTCCAGACGCATGAGCGTCACGGGCACGCCGATGTGATTGTTGAGATTGCCGTGCGTCGCCATGCACAGTCCCATGCGCGACAGAATCGCGGCGGTCATTTCCTTGGCGGTGGTCTTGCCGTTGCTGCCGGCGACGGCGACCACCGGCAGGTTGAAGTGAGGCGCGCCAGCTTCTGGCCAGTTCCTGCAGCGCCAGCAGCGTGTCCGGCACCACCACTTGCGGCACTGAACCCGGGGTTCGCGCGCTCGACCAGTGCGCCGATGGCGCCCTGCGCCGCCGCCGCCTGCGACGAACGCCGCGCCGTCGAAGTTCGGCCCGCGCAACGCGACGAACAGCGAGCCGGGTTTCAAAGTCCGGCTGTCGGTGGAGACCGCACCGTAGGGACGGTCCTCGCCGATGAGTTCGCCGGCCGGTGATTTGCGCGGCGTCCTGCAGTGTTCGTTTCATGCAGCGGCTCCCAGGTAGCGCAGCGCTTCGCGGCGATCGCTGAAATTGCGCCGCGTATCGCCGTAGATTTGATAATCCTCATGACCCTTGCCGGCGATCAGCACCAGATCGACCGGCTGCGCTTCCTTGAGCGCCGTGGCGATGGCTTCGCCGCGGTCGTGAATCACCCGTACGCTGCGTGAGGTGATGCCGCTCAAGATGGCCCGGGTGATGCCCTCCGGATCCTCGGAGCGCGGATTGTCGTCGGTGACGATGATCTGATCGGCCAGACTCATCGGCGATGGCGCCCATGATGGCGCGCTTGCCGGGATCGCGATCGCCGCCGCAGCCGAACACGCACCACAGCGCGCCCTTGCAATGCTCGCGCGCGGCGCTCAGGGCCTTGGCGAGCGCATCGGGCGTATGGGCATAGTCGACGACCGCGGTCGGCTTGTTGCGCGCGTCGGTGATCGACCACTTCCATGCGCCCGGGGGCCGGCTTGCACTCGCGCCAGCGCGCCGGCCGCGTCGGCGAGCGATACGCCCGAGCGACAGCAGACAGGCGATGACGATCAGCGAGTTCTCGGCGTTGAATCGGCCCATGAGCTGGGTGCTGACGGCGAGCTTGCCGAAGCTGCCGTCGAGCTCCATCGCGATGCCGCGCGGATCCAGGCGCACCTCGGAGGCATGCAGGGCGCGGTCGGCCAGCCACCCCGAATCGCCGGCGCCGACCCAGACGGCGGTGAGCGACGCGCGGCCGCTGTAGCTTTGCGCGAACGCGCGGCCGAATTCATCGCCGATGTTGAGCACGATGTGCTTCAGATCCGCGTTGTGAAACAGCTTCGCCTTGGCTGCGCCGTAGGCTGCCATCGTGCCGTGATAGTCCAGGTGATCGCGGGTCAGATTGGTGAACGCGGCCGCGTGGAAACGCACGCCGTCCACCCTGCCCTGATCGAGCGCGTGCGAGGAGACCTCCATGGCGACCTCGCGCACGCCGGTGGCGCGCAGCTGCGCCAGCGTCGCGATGTACGGTGACCGCATCCGGCGTGGTGTGCGTGGGCCGTGCGAGCGCCTGCGGGCCGGCCCCAGCCGATGGTGCCGATGTAGGCGGCTGCGGTGCCCAAGCGCTCCAGGCACTGCGCCAGCAGGTAAGCGCAGGTGGTCTTGCCGTTGGTGCCGGTGATGCCGGTGATGCGCAGCTGCGACGAGGGCCAGTTGAAAAAACGGTCGGCGATGCGCCCCACCAGATTCTTCAGGTTCGGCACCGCCGCCGCAAACACCTGCTGCGGGCAGCGACGGCGGATCCGCATCGCGCTCGGGCTCCCACAACACCACGCTCGCGCCGCGCGCCGCGGCCTCCGCGGCGAACTTGAGACCATGCGCGGTTTGACCGGGCAGGGCAAAAAACAAACTGCCGGCGCGCACCTCGCGGCTGTCGAGCGTCAGATCCGAAACGCGTGCGTCGGTGGCCGGAATGCTGGCGATTCCATCGAGCAACCACATGAGGGCGGCGCTCATGGGTTGTCGTTCGCCTGCACCAAGGTTGCCGCCGGCACGTTCTGCAGGTCGTCGGGCGGCACATCCATCAGGCGCAGCGTGCCGGACATGACGCTCGCGAACACCGGCGCTGCGACCGTGCCGCCCTGGGCCAGAATGCCGACCTCGCTGCATATCCCGGCTCGGCTCGTCGATCACCACCACCGTGGCCAGTTTCGGGTGCGACGCGGGCACCAAACCGGCAAACACCGCCATGATTCGGTCGGTGGAATAGCCGCCTGCGATCGATTTGAACGCCGTACCGGTCTTGCCGGACACCCGGTAGCCGATGAGCGAGGCGCGGGTGGCGGTGCCGCCCTTCTCAACCACCTGTTCCATCAACTCCACGAGCTCGCGTGCCACCTTGGGATCCATGACGCGCTCGCCGGCAACCGGACCCGAAATCTTCTCGAAGGAAATCGGCCGCTTGATTCCGCCGGCGCCGATGGTGGCGTAGGCATGCGCCAATTGCAGCGGCGTGACCGAAAGACCGTAGCCGTGCGACAGCGTGGCGATGCCGATCGGACGCCAGTGCGAATACTGGCTCAGCATGCCGGCCGACTCGCCGGGATAGCTGCTGCCGGTCACCTGACCAAAGCCCAATCCGGTCAAGGTGCTCCAGATCTGTTCGGGCTGCAGCGATCAGCGCCACTTTGGCGGTGCCGACGTTGCTGGACTTGGCCAGGATCGTCGCCAGATCGATCGGCGCCGAGATTGTGCTCGTCCTCGAACACCTTGGTGCCGACTTTCAAGAATCCCGGCGAGGTGTCGACCACGCTGTCGGGTTGGTACTGCCCCGAGGCCAGTGCGGCGGCCATGATGAAGGGCTTGATGCTCGAGCCGGGCTCGAAAATATCCGTGGCGGCACGATTGCGGTACAAGCCGGGCTTCAATTGCTCGCGGTCATTCGGGTTGTACGAGGGCTGATTCACCATCGCCAGCACTTCGCCGGTATCCACGTCGATCACGATCACCGAGCCGGCGCGTGCGCGGTATTCCTGCATCGCCGCTTTCAACTCGCGGTACGCGAGGTACTGAATGCGCAGATCGATGCTGGTGACGAGATCGCGGCCCGGCCGCGGCGCGCGGATGCTTTCGACATTTTCGACGTAGCGGCCGAGAGAATCCTGAATGACGCGCTTCGCGCCATCCTCGCCGTTCAACAACTGATCGAATCCGAGCTCCAGGCCTTCCTGGCCCTTGTCATCGATGGTGGTGAATCCGACCACATGCCCGGACACTTCGCCCGCGGGGTAGTAGCGCTGGTATTCGCGCAACAGATAAACGCCGGGAATTCCCAGTGCCTTGATATGCGCCGCCTGCTCGGGCGGCATATGGCGCACCAGGTAGAGAAACTCGCGGTCGAGATTGCTGGTGATCCGCCGCGCCAGGGTCTGCTGATCCTCCTTGAGCGCGCGCGCCAGCCTCGGCAGCTGGTCGATGTTGTCATTGAGTTCCTGGGGATTGACCCAGATGCTGTCCACCGGCGTCGATGACCGCGAGCGGTTCGCCATAGCGATCGGTGATCGCGCCGCGATGCGATGCGATCTTCACCACCCGCATGGAACGGGCATCGCCCTGGCTGGCGAGAAATCCGTGATCGACCAACTGCAGTTCGACCGCACGCGCGCCGAGCCCGATCGCGCCCAGCACGATCAAACCGAGTACCACCGCCGAACGCCAACGATAGGTCTTGCTCTGTCCCGAAGTGTCGGCGGCGCGAAATTTCACGGCCGCACGATCCGCACGTCGCGGGTCTGCGGCAGGTTCATCTGCAATTTGGCGTTGGCCACCCGCTCGACGAAGGCGTTCGAGGACCAATAGCTTTGCTCGAGCTGCAGCCGCCCCCACTCCATGTCGAGCGAATCGCGTTCGGCATTGAGCTTCTCCAGCCGCACGAACATGTCGCGCGCCATGTGACGCGCATAGATCACCTGCACCGCGGACCCCAGCACGGCCAGCCACAGCACAGGGCAGCATCAACGGCAACCAACGACGGTGTTTCATGCGGCGATTCCTTGGTCCAGACGGACGGCCACGCGCAGTCGCGCGCTGCGCGCGCGGGGATTGGCGCTGCTCTCATTCGCGTCAGCCTCGATCGCCTTGCCGACCAGCGCGAGCTTCGGACGCGCATGCGCGCGGGATATCGGGCAGACCGGCATACATGGGATCGGCCAGTGAATGGCGGCGCATGAATTGCTTGACCATGCGATCTTCGAGCGAATGAAAACTGATCACCGCGAGGCGCCCGTGCGGCGCCAGACGCTCGAGCGCCGATCCGAGCGCCAGCTCGAGTTCCTTCAGCTCGCCGTTGACGTGGATGCGCAGCGCCTGGAACACGCGGGTGGCCGGATGTTTGTGACGCTCCTTGCTGCGCGCGACGCGCGCGATCATCTCGGCCAGTTCGATCGTGCGCTCGAAGGGCTTGACTTCACGATCCATCACGATGGCGCGCGCGATGCGCGGCGCCATGCGCTCTTCGCCGTATTCGCGAAAGATGCGGATCAATTCCTCGAGCGGCGCGCGGTTGACGACATCGGCGGCGCTCACGCCCTCGCCTGAGCGTCATGCGCATGTCGAGCGGTCCGTCCTGCATGAAGCTGAAGCCGCGCTCAGCCTCGTCGATCTGCGGCGAGGACACGCCGAGATCGAACAGAATGCCGTCGAATTTGAGACCCGGCTCGACCTGGTCCGCGCAGGCCGCCAGCGCGGAAAAGGGCGCCAGAAACATCGGATACACGCGAATCCTGGGAGAACCGGGCTCTGGCCTCGGCAACCGCCGCGGATCACGATCGAGCATAGCAATCGGCCGTTCGCGATGAGCTTCTCCAAAATCGCCCCTGCATGTCCGCCTCGGCCAAAAGTGGCGTCCATGTAGGTGCCACCCGCCCGTATGTTCAACGCCGCCAATACCTGTGGTAACAGGACCGGCGTGTGAACCCCCGCAATGTCTTGCACTGACCGACCGGCTAGAACGACAACGTGTCTAGTTCGGCCGGCAGATCGGTGCTGCTCTCCGCGCTCGCCAGCCATTCGTCGCGCCGCTCATTCCAACGAGCCTCATCCCACAATTCGAACCGCAAGCCCTGACCGATCAGCATGGCGTCGCGCGTCAATTGACCGAATTCGCGCAGATTCGCCGGCAACAGCAACCGGCCGTGCGCATCCAGCTCCAGATCCGTGGCATGACCGATCATCAAGCGCTGCAAGCGCCGTGACCTGAGGATTCAAGGTGGGCAATTTGTTGAGTTTTCGCTCGATGTCTTCCCAATCCGGCAGGGGGTAGATCAGCAGGCACTGATCCTTGTCGACGGTCACCACCAAATTGCCGCCGCAACGCTCTTGCAGCCGCTCCCGATAGCGGGTGGGCATGACCAGCCGGCCTTTCACATCGAGAGTTAGTTTGTTGGCACCCCGGAACATGATTTGATGGGTCGTAAAAACCCATTTTCTCCCACAATTTCCCACTGGCCGCCACTATAGGGAGCGACGAGCGGCACTGTCAACGCGTTATGGTAAAAAAAACCCGTGCCGACAGTGACTTAGGTCACATTTTGAGCAGCCGTTGCGCGCTGCGATCGCGGGGTTGCAGAGGAATCAATCCCTTAGGAGATTTTCCTCAAATTTACGGCAAGAGTTGAATGTACGCGAACGTCGTCGATCTTCGCCGATCTTGCTCGCAACTTGAGATTTTTCGTCTGGGCTGTGTCGATGCGTGCCCAAAAGGCTTCCTCTTGGCCGCGCCTCTGGATCGGGGCCGCTTCGGCCCCGGGAAATTGCGGCGCGCTTCGCGCGCTCCGGCCTCTTCAGGCCGCGCATCTGCCCTCTTCGGGCCGCGCCTCTGGATCGGGGCCGCTTCGGCCCCGGGAAAGTTCGGCGCGTCAGCGCCTAAAGAAGGAGTCGGCCGTTAAGCCGGGTTCTGTCTTGGACAGTCATTCCTCTGGGATACGCGTCACCGCGCAGCTCAAGCGACCTACCCGGAAGCCCATGTGGGCCACATGTAGCGGGTTTTAGGCCGCTTGCTTCCCTATTTGGTCTTGCTCCAGGTGGGGTTTGCCGTGCCGTTGATGTTGCCACCCGCGCGGTGCGCTCTTACCGCACCATTTCACCCTTACCGGCGCCGCTTGCGCGGCACTTAGGCGGTATCTTTCTGTTGCACTTTCCGTAGGCTCGCGCCTCCCAGGCGTTACCTGGCACCGTGCCCTGTGGAGCCCGGACTTTCCTCCATGTGCAATAACACACAGCGACTGTCTGGCCGACTCCGGTGAGCACCATACGCTAATGCGAGCGCGGATTGTTGCTTGAGATGCAGCGCCCGCTTATAGGTCTCGTTGTCGCGCGCGCCGCGTGATTTGCGCCGCGAGGCGCGCCGCCTGTTTCAGCGGCAATTCCGCGAGCAGCGCCGTCAGCACTTTATCCAGTGCGCCGCCAATCCTGGCGCGTCCCGGGCCCGAAGCACGGCGCCGCGCCGGCGATGAGCAGCACGATTTCGCCGCGATTGAAATCTGCATCCGTGTTCGCGATATTCAACAATTCCCACAACGAGCCGCGGTAGGTCGCCTCATGCAGCTTGGTGGTTTCGCGCACCACAGTCGCTGCACGGCTTTCGCCGAACGACGCCGCACAATCCTCCAATGTCTCGCGCACGCGGTGCGGCGATTCATAGAGCACCAAGGTACGCGGCTCCTGCTCGCAGCGATTTCAAGCCGTTGGCGCCGCGCCGCGCCGCGCGCCGGCAAAAATCCCTCGAAGCAAAATCGATCCGTCGGCAGCGCGCCGATGGACAGCGCCGCAATCGCCGCGCAAGGTCCGGGAATGGCGATGATCTCGATGCCCGCGGCGGCCGCCGCGCGCACCAACTCGAAGCCCGGATCGCTGATGGCCGGGGTGCCGGCATCGCTCACCAGCGCCACCGACTTGCCATCGCGCAAGCGCTGCGATGATTTCGATGGCGCGCGACCTGTTCGTTGTGATCGTGCAGCGACAGCTGCGGCGTCTCAATGCCGAAATGCTTGAGCAGGATCCCGGTGTGGCGCGTATCCTCCGCCGCGATCAGGGCGCAGCTTTTGCAGCGTATCGCGCGCGCGCACGCTCAAATCGCCCAAATTGCCGATCGGCGTGGCGACCACGTACAACCGCCCCGCCGTCGTCGTTTGTCACTATAATCGGCGCCTGTAGGTTAACGAACCGGGAGTGAAGGGTATGGCAGTGATCACTCGACGTCCACGGCTCATCGTGTGCGCGGCCTTGATGGCATCGTTGGTTGCCGCCTCGTGCAGCCTGGTCAAGCCGGTGGAGACGCCGGCGGACAAGCAGGAGCAGGCCGCACGCTTGGTGCGCGACGGCAAACATGCGGAAGCGGCGCAGATCTACGCAGATCTGGCGGCGCAGCTGCCGGCCGATAGCGACAACTACCAATTGCTGAGCGCCGAACAATGGGTGGCCGCCGGACAATATCGCGGCCGCCAAGCAGGCGCTGAGCCTGGTGTCGCCGCGAAGCGCGCACCCAGCTGGCGACGCCGCGTGCGCTGGTCGCCGCGGAAATTGCCTACGCGGAAAACGATCCGACGCGCGCCATTCGCGAGCTGGATCAAATTCCCGTGCCGACGATGCCCAATCAGGCGCAAAACTACTACTGGATTCGCGGCCGCAGCGCATTTCTCACCGGCCATCCCGTCGAGGGCACGCGCGCCCTGGTCGAGCGCGAGCGCTACCTGAGCGATCCGGCCGCCTCGGGCGAATCGCGAAGAACTGTTCAGCAGGGAACGCATCGCGGCGGAACGCGGCCGCTCCCATGAAGCCGCCTGCCAAGACCGATCCCAT
Source organism: uncultured Gammaproteobacteria bacterium (assembly GCA_963831765.1). Lineage (GTDB taxonomy): Bacteria > Pseudomonadota > Gammaproteobacteria > Steroidobacterales > Steroidobacteraceae > Bog-1198. The sequence goes on along the minus strand of CAWHRH010000002.1, from coordinate 814,294 downwards.
CGTGCAGGGTTGGCTGGAACTGGGTCCCGTCGCGGTGGAACTGGAACGCAATCCCGCGCGCGCATCCGCCGCGCTCGATAGCTGGAAGCGCCAGTATCCGCAGCACCCGGCAAACGACAGCGTGCTCGCCGTGGCGCAAACGCAAATCGCGGTCGCGACCGAATACCCGAACCAAATCGCGCTGCTGCTGCCCCTGTCCGGACGCAGCGAGGCTTTCGGCGTCGCGGTGCGCGACGGCTTCATTGCCGCCTATATGCGAGCAAGATGCGGCGACCCGTCCGCGATTGAAAATCTACGATGTCGCCGCCGAATCGGCGGGAGCCGCGTACAACCGCGCCATTGCCGATGGCGCCGGTTTCGTGGTGGGCCCGCTGACCAAGGAAGATGTCGCCGCGGTCGCGCCCTTGTCGGCCGGCCACGCACCGGTGCTGGCATTGAATTTTCTCGGCGACGCCGTGAGTACGTCAAAGAATTTTTATCAGTTTGCCCTTTATCCGGAAGATGAGGCGCGCATCGTCGCGCGTCGCGTGGTCGCGGACGGCCGGCGCGCTGGCGTCGCCATCGTGCCCTCGGGCGAGCTGGGCAATCGTGTTGCAGCGGCATTCGCCGATGAGTTGAAGAGCCTCGGCGGCACCTTGCTCGACTCGGGCCGCTACGATACTTCGCAAGTCGACTTCGCCGACGTGATCAAGCAGGTGTTGCAGGTCAAGGTCGTGAAAGGCGAGCCGACCAGCCATCGTACGGACGCGACCTTCGTGTTCGTGGTGGGCAGCGCCGGTGCGGCGCGCCTGATCATTCCGCAGTTGAAATTTCACTACGCCGGCGATGTCCCGGTCTATTCCACCTCGGACAGCTTCGAGCCGGACGCGACGGCGAACAGCGATATCGACGGCATGTACTTTCCCGACATGCCGTGGATGATCGCCAACGATCCGGTCACGGCGCAGATTCGCGACGGCGTGCGCGCGGCATGGCCGGCACAAACCGCCCGCCGGGATCGGTTTTATGCATTCGGATTCGATGCCTATCGCCTGGTGCCCATCCTGCGTGCCAATTCCGCGACGGCCTTGAGCCAGATTTCCGGCATGACGGGCAAGCTGCATATCGATGATCGCAATCGCGTGCGCCGCGATCTGGACTGGGCGCAGATCAAGAGCGGCGTTCCCTTTGTTCTATAAATCACGCGCAGGATTCATTGCCGCGGCACTCGCGGCATCAGCCCTCGCAGGTATCGCCGGTGCGGGCGCGGCTGCTGCTGCGGCCCCAAACTCGAGCGATCCGGGGCCGGCGGCCGATCTCATCATCCGGCATGCACGCATATGGACCGTCAATCCTGCGCAGCCGCAAGCCGAGGCTGTGGCCGTTCTCAACGGCCGTATCGCCGCCGTGGGCAGCGACGCCGCGGTGCTGCTGTGGCGAGGACCCCAAACCAAAGTGGTGGATGCCGGGGGCAATCGATTGCTGCCTGGATTCAACGACGCGCACGTGCACTTCTCGGACGGCGGACGCGCATTGTCTGCCGTGCAACTCAACGACGCCACCAGCCTCCAGGAATTCGTCAAGCGAATTGGCGCATATGCGGCGCAGCAGCCCAAGGGCGAGTGGATTCGCTCCGGCAACTGGGATGAGACCAAGTGGAGCCCGGCCGGACTGCCGACCCGCCAGGATATCGATGCGGTGACGCCCGACAATCCGGTGTCGCTTGATCGTTACGACGGCCATATGATTCTGGTCAATTCGAAAGTGCTCATCATCGCCGGCATCACGGCCAAGACGCCGGATCCACCCGGTGGCTTGATCGTGCGCGACGCAGCCGGCGAACCCACCGGCGCGCTCAAGGACGCCGCCATCGAATTGGTGGAAAAGGTGGCGCCGCCGCCCAGCCCGGCGCAGCGCCGCCGCGCCATCGAGAATGCGCTGCACTGGGCCGCGAGGCTTGGCGTGACCAGCGTGCAGGACATGAGCCTGGACTACGGCGACCTGGGCGTGTACTCGCAGCTGCTGCGGGAAGGCAAGCTCAGCGTGCGTTTGTACGGCGCGCCACTGATCGCCGGAGTGGAAGATCAGGCGCAACTGGGCATCGGTCATGCCTTTGGCGGCGCATCTTTGAGGATCGGCGCGCTGAAGATGTTTGCCGACGGCTCGCTGGGCTCCCGCACCGCCTACTTTCATGAACCGTACAGCGACGAACCGGGCAACCGCGGCCTGCTGTTCTCGGACATGTTGCCCCTGGAACGCGCCGGCCAACGGCTGCTGCGCGCCGATGCGGCGAATCTGCAGGTTTGCACCCACGCCATCGGCGATGCAGCCATTTCCGCAGTCCTTGATCTCTACGAAAACGTCGAGAAAGCCGACGGGCCGCGCGATCGCCGCTGGCGCATCGAGCATGCGCAGCACATGGCGCCCGGCGATTTCGCGCGCTTCGCGCAGCTGCACGTGATCGCCTCGGTGCAGCCATACCAGGCCATCGACGATGGCCGCTGGGCCGAAATACGCATCGGGCATGAGCGTGCCGGGCGCATGCACGCCTATCGAACCTTCATCGATCATGGAGTGCGGCTGGCATTTGGCACGGACTGGCCGGTCGTCACCCTCGATCCGCTGCTGACTCTGTACGCCGCGACCACGCGCGCCACGCTCGACGGCAAGCATCCACAAGGTTGGTTTCCGGAACAGAAACTGTCGATTCAGGAAGCCATCGCCGCCTACACCATGGGATCGGCCTATGCGGAATTCCAGGAACACGAGAAGGGTTCGATCGAACCCGGCAAGCTCGCGGATTTCGTGCTCTTGAGCCAGGATGTGCTCGCCATCGCCCCGGCGGCGATTCGCGATACGCATGTGCTGCGGACCTGGCTGGGCGGCGTCGAGATCTACGACTCCGCCAAGCGCGATTAATTCAACGAGCAGGGCGGATTTGCCGCGCGCAATGCCTTCGGTGCTGCGCGAGACTGCCGTATGAAAGATCAGCGCCTGGAGCGCGGCGCTGCTGCCGAGCAGCTGGCCGCGGAGTATCTTTGCGCGCACGGTATCAAGATCCTGGCGCGCAATCTGCGCTGCAAGGCCGGTGAACTCGATCTCGTGGGCCTCGAAGGCGACGTGCTGATCATCGTCGAGGTCCGCCGGCGCGAATGCGCCGATTTCGGCGGCGCCTTGGGCTCGGTCACCCCGGTCAAACAGCGCAAGATCATTGCGCGCCACCCGCTTCTTTCTGCAGCGCGAGCGGAACTGGCGGGGATTGGCCCTGCGATTCGACGTGTTCGCCGTGCAGGGCGCGGCTGTCAGCTCAACAAATCACCTGGATCAAGGATGCGTTTCGCGCTACTTGACCACCTGCAGTTTCGGTCGCTTGGGCGCAGAGGCGCCCGGTTTTCCCCGCACCGGGACCGCCGGCGGGCCTTCCGTGGGATCGGGATCCGCATCGCCCTCCGGAAAAATCATGCCCTGCCCGGTCTCGCGGGCATAGATCCCGAGGATCGCGCGCACCGGTACCTGCACCGCAAATCCCACCCCGCCGAACCGGGCCTCGAAGCTGACGACATCATTGCCCAATTTCAGCATCTGCGTTGCCGAAAAACTCACATTGAGCACGATCTTGCCGTCCTTTACGTACTGGCGCGGAACGGTGACGCCCTCGGCGGCCGCGTCCACCACGATGTGCGGAGTCTCGCCGCTGTCGGAGATCCACTCGTGCAGCGCACGCAGCAGGTAAGGGCGGCGCGGCTTCAATGGCGCATCTCCCGTTCCGCCTCGGTCAAGCAGCTGCGAAAGGTGGCGCGCGAAAAAATAGCGTTCATGTACTTCGTGATCGGCAGGGCCTGCGCCGGCAGCTCGATGCCGTAGAACTTGCAGACGCCACAGGATCGGCGCGATGCTCGCGTCCACCAGCGAAAATTCGTCGCTCAGGAAGAACGGCTTCGCCTTGAACACCTCCGCGCTCGCGCAAATCGCTTCGCCCAGGACTTTGCGGCTGTGCTCCGCCGTCTTGCTGGCGGGGTCCGCCTCGATGTCGCGCGCCAGCGCATACCAGTCGCGCTCGACACGATACAGCGCCACGCGAAATTGCGCACGCGTCACCGGATCGATGGGCATCAGCGGCGGATGCGGAAAGCGCTCATCCAGGTACTCGATGATGACGCGCGAATCGTAAAGCACCAGGTCGCGATCCACCAGCGTCGGCACGCTGTGGTAGGGGTTCAAATCGAGGAGATCTTCGGGCAAATCGTTCGGGATCGACATTGACCAATTCGATTGCGATCCCCTTCTCGGCAAGGACCAAGCGCGTCCGATGACTCCACGGGTCGGCCGGTGCTGAAAACAGGGTCATCACCGAACGACGTGCCACTAACGCGGCCTCCTTGCATCAGGACCAACGGGACGGCCCCGCTGCGTCAGTGGACGTCCTTCCAATATTCTTTCTTCAGCATGTACGCGAATACGAAAAACACCAACAAGAACAGCATCACAAATATGCCCATCGATCTGACGCGTGTTCTTGACCGGCTCCGCCGCGTAATCCAGGAAATTGGCGATGTCCCGGACGAACTGATCATACTCCTCCGGCTTCATCGCGCCCGGGGTCATTGCCTCGACGTCCACCAGCACCATGCTGGCATTGCCGTGCGCATCTTTTTCATTCTTGAACACCGGTTTCTGCAATCCCTGCAGCGCGTACAAGACGTGCGGCATAGCCGTGCCGGGCAGGTACAGATTGTTGACGCCCCAGGGCCGCGTCTTGTCGACGTAAAAGCCCTTCAGGTACGAATAGATGTAGTCGGCGCCGCGCTCGCGCGCCATCAGCGTCAGGTCCGGCGGCGGTTTGCCGAACCAGTCGGCGGCATCCGGCGGCATAGCCGATATTGATTTCCTCGAAGGGCTTGTCGCCGCTGAACATCAGATTCTTCACCAGTTCCGCCTCGGGAATCTTCAGGTCCGTCGCCATGCGGTTGTAGCGCAGGTACTTGAGCGAATGGCATCCGGAGCAGTAGTTCATGAAATTGCGCGCGCCGCGCTGCAGGGACTCGGTGTTCTTGATGTCCGTATCCGACTTCCGCAGGGCGATCTCGCCCTCTTCGCGCCAACGCGGCGCCGGCGCTCAAGGTCCCGATGATGATCAAAACACCCGCTTTAAGCATGTCCCGTGACCCTTTCCGGCACCGGCTTCACGCTGTCGATACTTCGTGTACCAGGGCATCAGCAAAAAGAAAGCGAAGTACAAAGCGGTGCAGACCCGGGCCAGGATCGGATAAATGCCCGACGGAGGTTTCAGGCCGCAGACCGCCAAGGTAATGAACGATATAACAAAGATGCCGAGCATGATCTTGTAGATTGGACCCCGGTAACGGATCGAGCGCACCGGCGAGCGGTCCAGCCAGGGCACGAAGAACAGCACCACGACCGCGGCGCCCATCACCAGCACTCCCCACACCTGCGTTCCGGCGAACGAGGGCACCGCGCGCAACATGGCGTAGAACGGCGTGAAATACCACACCGGGGTGATATCCGGCGGCGTTTGCAGCGGATTGGCGGGCTCGAAATTCGGCGATTCGAGGAACAGTCCGAAGAAGTTCGGCGCAAAGAAAATCACGCCGCAAAACAGCAGCAGAAATCCCGCCAGACGCCGACCGTGTCCTTGACCGTGTAGTAAGGATGGAAGGGCACGCCGTCGAGCGGATGACCTGCGGCATCCTTGTGCTTCTTGATGTCGATGCCGTCAGGATTGTTGGAGCCCACCTCGTGCAACGCCATGACATGCGCGATCACCAGGAATACCAGGGCCAGCGGCAACGCCGCCACGTGCAGGGCGAAGAATCGATTCAAGGTCGGATCAGCGATGTTGTAGTCGCCGCGGATCCATTCGACCAAGGTGCCGCCGACCACCGGCAGGCTGCTGAACAGGGACACGATGACCTGGGCGCCCCAGTAGCTCATGTTGCCCCAGGGCAGCACATAGCCCATGAACGCTTCGGCCATCAGCAGCAGGAAGATCAGGCAGCCGAAGATCCACACCAGTTCGCGCGGTTTGCGGTGTGAGCCGTACAGCAGCGCGCGGAACATGTGCAGGTAAACCACGATGAAGAACGCCGAGGCGCCGGTGGTGTGCATGTAGCGGATCAGCCAGCCCCACTCCACGTCCCGCATGATGTATTCCACCGAAGCGAAGGCCTCGGCGGACGATGGCTTGTAGTTCATCGTCAGGAAAATACCGGTCACCAATCTGATTTGCGAGCACGAACAGCGACAGCGCGCCGAAGTAATACCAGAAGTTGAAATTCTTCGGTGCGTAGTACTCGGAGACGTGCTCCTTCCACATCTTCGTCAGCGGAAATCGCTGATCGATCCAGCCCATCAGTCCTTTGCCGGTGCCGGCGGAATCGGGTGCTGCGGCCATCGCTTACCTCTTGTCTCACGAATCTGATTTGGGGGCGTCGTCGACGCCGATGACGATGCGCGTGTTGGCGCCGAAAGCGTACGGCGGCACCGTCAGGTTCTTCGGCGCCGGCATGCTCTTGAACACGCGGCCCGACAAATCATACTTCGAGCCGTGGCAGGGGCAATAAAATCCGCCCGGCCAATTCGCGCCCAAATCAGCGCCCGCGACCTGGAAGGAATCATTGGGCTCGAACGCGCCCAGAGGCGAGCAACCCAGATGAGTGCACACCGCCAGTCCCACCCAGTATTCGGGATTGCGCGCGCGCGCCGCGCCCGCTGGCCTTGATGTAGTCGGGCTGCAGTCGAATCAGTCGGACCCGGATCCGCCAGCATCTCGTCGTGGCCGCCCAGCTGATCGACGACCGCCTTGGCGCGCCGCACGACGAACACGGCCTGGCCGCGCCACACCACCTTCAGCATCTGGCCGGCCTCGAGTTTCGAGGCATCCACTTCGACCGGAGCGCCGAGCGCGTTGGCCCGCGCACTGGGCTTCCATGAAGCGAGGAATGGAACCGCCGCAAATGCCACGCCGATGACGCCGGTGCCGACAGTGGCCGCCGTCAACAAGCGGCGCCGGCTGTGGTCTACCTGTTCGGTCATGCGCACATCCCCAAGAATTGTTGACAAATCTTCACGCAAACCCCTGTGGCGGTAGTGTTTCCCAAAGAATATTGGGAGCGCATTATACACAGATACGCGGCTTCCCCTTAAGGCTCGAGGAGCGATATTAATTGCAGAACACTCGCGTCCTCGTGAGTCTCCTGATCAGAGCGGTCGTGGTCGGCCTGGCCGTGGCGTTTCTCGTGGTTTGGTGGAACCCGACGCTGTTGGGCGCGCACACCGCGGCCATACCCTCGGCGCCCATCGCACCCTCGGACGCCGCGAGCGTCGCACCGCCCGCCCCCGCCTCCACCAGCCCAACCGTGGTCATGCAAAGCTTTGCCGATTCGGTGGCGCGCGCGGCGCCTGCCGTGGTGAATATCTACACCGCCCGCGTGGTGCGGGAACGCAGCCAAGCATCACCCCTCAATCAATTGTTCGGCGACTACTGGCCAAGCTATCGGCAGCGCGTCGAACGCAGCTTGGGTTCAGGCGTGATCGTCGATGCGATGGGCACCATCGTCACGAACCAACACGTCATCGCGGGCGCCGATTCGATCAGAGTGCAGCTCGCCGACGGGCGCATCGCCGACGCCACCATCGTCGGGCAGGACCCCGACACGGATATTGCCATCCTCGATCTTAAGATCGGCAATCTGCCGGTCATGCCCCTGGGCCGGTCGGACACGCTTGCGGGTGGGCGATATCGTGCTCGCCATCGGCAATCCCTATGGCTTGAGTCAAACCGTCACGCAGGGCATCGTCAGCGCCACCGGACGCGGTCAGCTGGGCCTCGCCACCTTCGAAAATTTCATTCAAACCGACGCCGCCATCAATCTCGGCAATTCCGGCGGCGCGCTCATCGATGCGCACGGCGATCTGGTGGGCATCAACACCGCCGTGCTCAATCGGGCCTATGGCGGACCTGAAGGCATCGGCTTTGCAATTCCCGTCAATCTGGTGCGCGGCGTGATGGAGCAGATTCTGACGAACGGGCATGTGGTGCGCGGCTGGCTGGGCTTCGTGCCTCAGGACCTGTCCGATGAGCAAGCCGTGCAGGTCGGAACCGCGGGCGGCGGCGTCACCGTGGTGAACATCTGGGTGAGAAGCCCGGCGTACGAGGCCGGCATGCGGCCCGGCGATCTGGTCACCGCCTTGGGAGGCGAGCCCGTGCGCAGCGCTCAGGACCTGGTCGCGCGGGTTTCCGCGCTCAAACCCGGCGCCGAGGTGGAACTCGAAGCTCAACACGCGAAGCAAAGCTACAAGATGAAGCTGACCGTGTCTGGAGCGCCCGACGAGGCCGCCGGCGTAGGTGCTCCCAGGCCTGCGGCGCGCAACGTAATTTACGGTGTGCGGCGGATCTTCGCGCCCAACTGCTGCAGCTTTTCCTCGATCGCCGCATAGCCGCGATCGATGTGATAAATGCGCTCGATATCGGTGCGGCCGTCCGCCACCAACCCCGCGAGCACCAGGCTGGCCGATGCGCGCAGATCCGTGGCCATCACCGGCGCTGCGGTCAGCCGCTCGACTCCCTTGATGATGGCGGTGTTGCCCTCGAGGCGGATCTCCGCGCCCATGCGGCGCATTTCCAGCATGTGCATGAAGCGGTTCTCGAAAATCGTCTCGATGATGGTGCCGACGCCGTTCGCCACGGTGTTGAGCGCCGCGAACTGCGCCTGCATGTCGGTCGGAAAAGCCGGATACGGCGCGGTGCGTATGTCGACCGCGGTCGGGCCTGCGCCCGCGCATGTCGACTTCGATCCACGAATCGCCCACGCCGACGGTGGCGCCGGCCTCCTGCAGCTTGCCGATGACCGCATCCAGATGATCCGGGCGGGTATTCTTGACGCGGATATGGCCGCCGGTGATGGCGCCGGCGACCAGATACGTGCCGGTTTCAATCCGATCCGGCAACACTTCGTAGGCCGTGCCGTTCAGGCGCGACACGCCCTCGATGACGATTCGGTCGGTTCCGGCGCCCTTGATCTTGGCGCCCATGGCGATCAGGAAATTGGCCAGATCGACCACCTCCGGCTCGCGCGCGGCATTCTCGAGCACGGTCTCGCCGTCCGCCAGAGCGGCCGCCATCATGAGATTCTCGGTGCCGGTGACGGTGACGGTTTCCAGGACCAGCCGCGCCCCCTTCAGACGCTGCGCGCGGGCCTTGATGTAGCCGTTCTCGATATGGATATCGGCGCCCATGGCCTGCAGGCCGGCGACGTGGATATTGACCGGCCGCGCGCCGATGGCGCAGCCGCCGGGCAGCGACACATCGGCGGCGCCGAAGCGCGCCAGCAATGGACCGAGCACCAGGATCGACGCACGCATGGTCTTCACCAGCTGGTACGGCGCGAAATACTCCTTGATGGTCGAGGCATCGACCTCGATGCGCATCCTTTCATCGATGGTCACGGACACGCCCATGCGTCCCAGCAACTCGATCATGGTGGTGACATCCTGCAGATGCGGGACATTCGACACCGTCACCGGGCCATCGGCCAGCAGGCAGCCGGCCAATATCGGCAGCGTCGCGTTCTTGGCGCCGGAGATGCGGATCTCGCCCTCGAGCGCGAATGCCGCCCTGGATCTGCAGCTTATCCACGTTCCTGCCCCGCGTATTCGTCCGGCGTGAACACCTGCAGCGCGAGCGCATGGATCTCGCCCCCCACCGCCGCGCCGAGCGTGGAGTACACCAGTTGATGGCGCTGCACCGGCCGCTTGCCGGTGAACGCCGGTGCAATCACCACCGCCTCGAAATGCACATTGTCCTCGCTCTTCACCAGCGCCCGGCTGCCGGTCAAACCGGTTTCGATGAGTTGCGCTACCTGCTGTGGATTCATGCCGACTCCTCAAAATTATCAAACGCATCCGCTGTATCATTCACAAATGACTCCCGACTTCACCGACGCAGATCTCGTCGAACTCGGCCGCCAGGCGCTCAACGTCGAGATCGACGGCATGCGCGCGCAGTTGCCGCGCCTGGGGACGGATTTTGCACGTGCCTGCCGCATTTGTCTTAACTGCCGCGGCCGCATCGTGGTGATGGGCATGGGTAAATCCGGCCATATCGGCGGGAAAATCGCCGCCACCCTCGCCAGCACCGGTACGCCCGCGTTCTTCGTCCACCCCGGCGAGGCCAGCCACGGCGATGTCGGCATGATCACCCGGGACGATGCGGTGCTCGCGCTGTCAAATTCAGGTGAAACCGGTGAAATTCTCACCATCCTGCCGGTCATCAAGCGATTGGGGGTGCCCCTGATCGCTTTTACCGGAAATTCACAGTCTGCGCTGGCGCGCATCGCCACGGTACATCTGGACATCGGCGTACCCGCCGAGGCCTGTCCGCTTGAATCTGGCCCCCACGGCCAGCACCACGGCGGCGTTGGCGATGGGCGATGCGCTTGCAGTGGCCCTGCTCAAAGCACGCGGTTTCACCGAGGAGGACTTTGCGCGCTCCCATCCGGCCGGCACTCTTGGCCGGCGTCTTTTGTTCGTGAGGGACGTGATGCGCATCGGCGAGCATATTCCCACGGTTCGAGCGGATACCACCCTGGCGGAGGGCCTCATGGAAGTCACCTCCAAGGGCCTCGGCATGACGGCGATCGTCGATGACGCGGGACATGTGCTCGGCGTGTTCACGGACGGCGATTTGCGCCGCGCGCTCGATCGCGCCGCAGATTTGCATGCCACCCGCATGGATCAGGTCATGACCGCCGCGGCGAAAACGGTGAGCCCCGGCATGCTCGCGGCCGAAGCAGTGCATCTCATGGAGACACACCGCATTACCTCGCTGGTCGTGGTGGATGCGGACCGCAAGATCGTCGGTGCGCTCAACGTGCACGATCTGTTGCGCGCGGGGGTCATTTGAAAGCCCGCACGGCGACGGCGCTCGCCGACATCCAACTGCTGATCCTGGACGTCGACGGCGTGCTCACCGACGGCCGCCTGTATTTCGGATCCAAGGGTGAAGCGCTCAAGGTATTCCACGTGCGCGACGGCCACGGCATCAAACTGCTGATGGCCGCCGGCGTGCAGGTGGCGGCGTTCAGCGGCCGCCGTTCCGCCGCGGCCGCCGCGCGACTGCGGGAACTGCGGGTGCCGAACGTGGTGCAGGGCTGCTCGGATAAACTGGCGGCGCTGCGCAGATTGACCCGGCGCCTCAAAGTGGATCCGTTGCGCTGCGCCTGCATCGTGGATGACACACCCGATCTGCCGCTGATGTCCGCGGTCGGATTGGCGGCAGCCGTCGCCGATGCACACCCCATCGTCAAGTCCGCCGCGCACTGGATTTCCAAGGCACCGGGCGGCACGGGCGCGGTGCGCGAGCTGTGCGACGCGCTGCTTCGCGCCCGCGCGGGCTTGAACTGATGCTGTTCCGCGTATTCACCGTGCTGGCGGTGGTGGCTTTGGCGATCAGCACCTGGATTTTGAGTTCGACGGCGCGCCGCCCCTCGGCGGAGGGCAATGGCAATCCGCAGGATTTGCCAGGCTACTACTTGAAGAACGCCGTGCTCACCGACTACGACGCCACGGGCGCGCCCAGCATTCGCATCGAGGCCGAACGCATCGATCAAGTCGCGCACGGCAACGAGGTGGCGCTGTACAACGTCAGAGTGAACTATGATGCGCCGGGCGGTCAGAACTGGGTGCTCGTCGGCGATACCGCGCATGTGCTGCCGGGCGGAAACATCGTCGATATCGCCGGCAATGTGCGCCTGCAGGGAGCATCGCCGGACACGAAAGGCAGCGCAGTTCTCTACACCGATACCATGCGCTACGACGTGGCCGAATCGCTGGCGAGCACCAAGGATGACGTGCGCATCGAATATGGCCGCCATATTCTGACCGCACGCGGCCTGACCGCAAATTTGAAAGAGCGTACGATGCGCCTAGAATCCAAGGTCAATGGCCGCTTCCTTCCTTAAGCGCCTTGCCACGCTGGCGGTGCTCGCACCGGCCGTGTGCTTGAGTGCAGCTGTTGTGAAAAATCCGCAGCTGCCGATTTTGCTGGATGCGCAGTCCGGTTCCATCGATCTGAAAACCGACAATGACATATTTCACAAGGTGCGGATCTCGCAGGGCGACATGGTGATCACAGCCGATCAAGCGCAAGCGTCGCAGCCAGGGACGAAACTGAACTTCGACAACAGCCTGCTGGTATTTCGCGGCAACGTGAAAATCACCACCGAGCAGGGGCAGCTGACGTCCGACGAGGCGCAGCTGACCTTCATCAACAACACGCTCACCAAGGCCGTGGCCATCGGCAAACCGGCCGCGTTCGAGCAACGAATCGAAAAAAGCGGCAAGGAGGCGAAAGGCAACGCGCAAACGATCGACTACGATGTCGCCAAGGGCCTGGTGCGGTTCAGCACCGATGCATACTTGAGCCTGAGCGACCCGCAGTTCGAGATTCGCGGACAGTTGCTCAAGTACGATGCCGTCAATCAGAAGGTGATCGCCCCGGAAGAGGAGCAAGGATCGCAGCGCATCCACAGCATCTTCACTCCGCCCCCGCCGAAGACGCCGCCGAAGCCGGCGTCGCCGGCCAACCCGACTCAATGAGCGTGCTGCGAGCCCTGAGCCTCGCCAAAAGCTACAAATCACGGCAGGTGCTGCGGGATTTGTCGCTGGAGGTCGAAAGCGGCGAAGTCGTCGGCCTGTTGGGACCGAACGGCGCCGGCAAGACCACCGCCTTTTACATGATCGTCGGGTTGATACGCTGCGAGCACGGCGAAATCTTTCTGGACAATCGCGACATCAGCCGCCTGGCGATGCACCGGCGCGCCCAGCTGGGCTTGGGCTACCTGCCGCAGGAGCCTTCGGTTTTTCGCAAGCTGTCGGTGGCGGACAACATCATGGCCATCCTCGAAACCCGGCCCCGGACTCGACGACGCGGGGCGCCGGGCCCGCTTGACGGAACTGCTCGGTGAGCTGCACATCACGCATGTCGCCGAAAGCCTGGGGGTGAGCCTGTCCGGCGGCGAACGGCGCCGGGTGGAGATCGCCAGGGCCCTGGCCGCCGATCCCCGATTTATCCTCCTGGATGAGCCCTTTGCCGGCGTCGATCCGCTCTCGGTTGCCGATATCCAGCGAATAATCAAGCACTTGTCCGACAAGGGCATCGGCGTGCTGATTACCGATCATAATGTGCGCGAGACCTTGGGTATTTGCGGCAGAGCCTATATCGTCAGTCAGGGGAGCGTCCTGGCCTCCGGATCTGCGGATCAGATTCTTGCCAACCCGCAGGTCCGTGAGGTGTACTTGGGTCAGGATTTCAAATTGTAGGCTTAGGCTTGAAAGAACTATGTTGAAGCCAAGTCTGCAGCTTCGCATCGGCCAGCAGCTGACCATGACGCCGCAGCTGCAGCAAGCGATCAGGCTGCTGCAGCTACCCTCGCTCGACCTGCAGGCGCATGTCCGCGAGACCCTCGAAACCAATGTCATGCTCGAAGGCGAGGACGAGGCGCTCGACGGGGTGCCGGATGGCGTCCGCGAGCGTGAGGAGCTGCCGGTCCGGCTCGAGGAGAAATACGCCGAGCTGGACGGCAACAGCACCCCCGCGGACCAGCGCGAAACGCCCGAAGTCGAAATTGCCGACGAAGCCTGGGGCGAGCAAACCAGCGGCCCGTCCGACACGATCCTAGTCCGGTGATGATGACCGCAGCAGCGATTTCAGCGATCAGCACGGCCAGACCCTGCAGGAGCAACTCATCGAGCAATTGGAACTGGCCAAGCTGTCGCCGATCGACATCGCGATCGCCCGCGTCATCACCGACGCCATCACCGATGATGGCTATCTGAAGGACGCGCTCGAGGACATTCGCGTGAGCCTGCTGCCGGAAATCGAGGCGACCACCGAGGATGTCGAGCGCGTGTTGGGCATCGTGCAGTCGCTGGAGCCTGCGGGCGTCGGCGCGCGCAATCTGGGCGAGTGCATTGCACTGCAGCTCAAGCAATTGGATCCGGACACGCCGGCGCGCGACATCGCGATTCGCGTGGCGCTCGAGCACCTCGACCTGGTGGCCGGCCAGCAGCTCGTGCTGCTGCGCCGGCAGCTGCGCTGCAGCGAAAGCGATCTGGAAATGGCGCTGGCGCTGGTGCGTTCCTGTCATCCGCGGCCGGGCGCCGCGGTCAATCCCGCCCAGGCCGAATATGTCATTCCCGATGTGTTCGTGCGCCGCACCGATCACGGCTGGATCGTGGAAATCAACCAGGCGACCGTGCCGCGGGTGCGTGTCAATCAAAGCTATGCGAATCTTGATTTCGCGGGCGCCCGATCATGCCATGCTGCGTACTCAATTGCAGGAGGCCCGCTGGTTGATGCGCAGCCTGGAGATTCGCAACGAGACCCTGGTCAAGGTGGCGCGCTGCATCGTGCAGCGTCAGACCAGATTTTTCGAGGTCGGCGAGGAGGCCATGGAGCCGCTCATTCTCAAGGACGTGGCCGAAGCCGTGGAAATGCACGAGTCGACCATTTCGCGCGTCACCACCGCCAAATACATGCACACGCCGCGCGGCGTATTCGAATTCCGCTATTTCTTTTCCAGCCATGTCGCGGCCGCCGACGGCACCGAAATGTCGTCCACCGCCATTCGCGCCAAGATCAAAAAGCTGATTTCGCAGGAGAATCCGGAAAATCCGTGCAGCGACACCAAGCTCGCGGAAATTCTGTCGCAGGAGGGCATACCCGTGGCCCGGCGCACGGTTGCCAAATATCGCGAAGGCATGCAGATCGCGCCGTCCAACGAACGGAAGCGAGCCGCTGCCCGCGCGTCTTAAGTGAGTGGAAGGAGGAAACATGCAACTCGATCTCAGCGGTCATCATGTGGAAGTCACGGACTCGCTGCGCGCTACGTGATCAAGAAATTCGAGCGCATCTCGCGGCATTTCGAGCAGCTGATCGACGTCCACTGCGTGCTCACGGTCGAAAAAATGGCCCACAAAGCCGAGGCCACCCTGATGGTGCGCGGGAACAAGATTTATGCCGACGCCACCGAAGCAGAACATGTACGCCTCCATCGACGCGCTGGCCGACAAGCTCGACCGCTGCGTCAAGAAGCACAAGGAAAAGGCCTCCGATCATCACGCCGAGGATGTCATCAAGGCGCGCTATCGCGGTAGCCGTGCGCCTCAACGCCATGTCGATGCGACTGATCATCGTGAGCGGACTGTCGGGCTCCGGCAAGAGCGTTGCGCTGCACATGCTGGAGGACATCGACTTCTACTGCGTCGACAACATTCCGGCCGCGCTGCTGAAACCCTTCATCTCGCACACCGTGCGCGGCATGGGCGACACCTATCCGCGCACCGCGGTGGGCCTGGATGCGCGCAATCGACCCAACGAAATCGAAACCATTCCCGGCGCTGGTCGGCGAACTGCGGCGCAGCGGCATCGACTGTGAGGTCCTGTACCTGCACGCCGCCGACGAGGTGCTGCTCAAGCGCTATGCCGAAACGCGGCGCAAGCATCCTCTGGTCGCCGGCGATGTCAGCCTGCGCGAGGCGATCGCCTCGGAACGCAGGCTGCTCGAGCCGATCATCGCCGCGGCGGACTGGGTGATCGACACCTCGAACATGGGCGTGCACGCGCTGCGCGAACTGATTCGCGAGCGCGTCGATCGGCGGCGCGAGGGCCGGCTGTCGCTTGATGTTCGAGTCGTTCGGCTACAAGCACGGCATTCCCGGGCGACGCGGACTTCGTGTTCGACGTGCGCAGCCTGCCGAATCCCTATTGGGAGCACTGCGCTGCGCAATCTGACCGGCCGCGATCCGGCGGTGATCGAGTATCTGGCGGGTTACGCCAGCGTGCGCAGCATGATCGCGGATCTGACCGAGTTTCTGGAGCAGCGCGTCGGCGAATTCTCGCGGGCGAACCGCAGCTACCTGACCATCGCCATCGGCTGCACCGGCGGCCAGCATCGCTCGGTATACATCGCCGAGCAGCTGGCGGAGCATTTCCGCAAATCGTATCCGCAGGTGCTGACGCGCCACGACTCGCTGCAGACAAACCAGGCGTTAGCGCCTAACTGCGTGCCGCGCGATACTGTCGAGCCTGCTCCAGCGCGCAGGAATTCGCGGATTTCGTCGGCGCGCGCCCGCGCATCCGCGTAGCCCAGGTCGATCAATTCGCGCGTGAAGCCGCGCTCGAACAACAGATAGCTCAGCAGCAGCGTGCTGGCCGCGTTGTGCGCGCCCAGCGCGCGCAGCAACGCCCGCATGCGTCCGCGGCAGTTCGCGCACGTGGCGGCGCGCGATCTCGTTGACGTCGCGCGTCGGCGTGATCACCAGCGACTCGATGTGCCGCATGCCCGTCGTTCTCGTTGTAGCGGTTGATGCGCTCCAGATCCGCGTGCAGCTGATCCATGAACAGCGAGTCCAGCATGAAGCCGAACATCTGTCCGAAGGTGGGTTCGATCGGCGTGCGGCTCCGGGCGTGATCCCCGAGGGCAGCGGATCGTTGACGCCGATGATCAAGCAGCCGCGTGGCGCCGAGATGAATCGCGGGACTCAACGGCGATGTCTGGCGCATGGCGCCGTCGCCGTAATAGGCGCCTTGCAGCAGCACCGGGCGAAACAGAAAGGGAATGGCGAGGCTTCGCCATCAGATGATCGAGCGTCAGCGGCGCCCGCACGCCCTTGCGATACACCCGCGCCCAGGGTTCCACCGCCGGCATCGGCCGCGTAGAAGGTCACCGAATCCGCATCCGCAGTAGCAGGTGGCGCAGATGCCGATGGCGTGCAGGTGCGTCTTGTACAGGCTGCGCGGGATGCCGTCGAAGTGCAGTGCACGCGCAGCAGGTCCCACAACGGCGTGTTGTCGAACAGCGAATGCGGCGGCTGCACCAGCCAGCCGCCGGTGAGAAACGCCGAGGAACCAATGCAGGCCCGACCTCAGCATGCTGACGGCATCGGCCTTGAACACGTGGTGCACCCGAAATTCGCGCCACACCCGTTCGATGGCGTACACCGAGCGCCGGAAATGCGCCGCATCCGAGGCCAGCGCGATGGCGCTGACGGCGCCGGCGGAAGTGCCGGTGATGATGGGGAACGGACAGGCCGAGCCGCGCCGCAGCAGGTCGGCGATGCCCTTGAGCACGCCGACCTGGTAGGCGGACCGGGCGCCGCCGCCCGTCAACACCAAACCCAGCCGCCGCGGTTCCGGAGTCACGTCAGCGCGTCGATCACGTCGTCGAGCCCCGCCAGCGTCAGGGATACATCCGTCCTTCGAGCATCTCGCGCGTCATGTCGATGGAGGCGGTCTGGCGCCAGCGCGACTGCGGCTGAGGATTGATCCAGGCGAATTTCGGATAATGCTTCATCAAGCGCTCGAGCCACACGGCTGCCCGGCTCCGGATTCCAATGCTCGACGCTGCCGCCGGCGTGGGTGATTTCGTACGGGCTCATGGTGGCATCGCCCACCAAGATCAGCTTGTAGTCCGGACCGTAGGTGCGGATGACCTCGGTGGTGCCGACGTGTTCGTTGAAGCGCCGGCGATTGTCCTTCCACAGCGCTTCGTAGACGAAGTTGTGGAAGTAATAGTGCTCGAGATGCTTGAACTCGCTGCGCGCCGCGGAGAAAAGCTCCTCGCAGGTCTTGACGTGATCGTCCATCGATCCGCCGATATCGAGCAGCAGCAGGATCTTGATCACATTGCGCCGCTCGGCCTGCATCTTGATGTCGAGCCACCCGCCCGACCGCGCGGTGGCATCGATGGTATCCGCCAGCGCCAGCTCATCGGGCACGCCGCGCCGCGCGAATTTTCGCAGCCGGCGCAGCGCGATCTTGATGTTGCGCGTGCCGAGCTCGACCTTGTCGTCGAGATTGGCGAATTCGCGCTTGTCCCAGACCTTCACGGCGCTGCGATTGCGCGCCGCCGTCCTGGC
The DNA here is from genome assembly GCA_963831765.1 of uncultured Gammaproteobacteria bacterium. Taxonomy (GTDB): domain Bacteria; phylum Pseudomonadota; class Gammaproteobacteria; order Steroidobacterales; family Steroidobacteraceae; genus Bog-1198. Next base: position 796,378 of record CAWHRH010000002.1, on the reverse strand, counting down.
CGATGCGCACGCCCTCGGGATTGAAGCCGTAGGCGCCGAACGGCGAGGTCCCCGCCGTGCCGATCCATTTGTTGCCGCCCTGATGCCGTTCCTTCTGCTCCTCGAGGCGCTTCTTCAGCGTCTCCATCAACTTTTCCCAGCCGCCCATGGCCTCGATCTCGGCCTTCTCCTCGTCCGTGAATTCGCGCACCGCGAGCTTCTCCAGCCAATCGGCCGGCAGCTGCTTCTGCAGCATCGCGAACACATCCTCGACGCCCTTGAAGTGCGCGGCGAAGGCGCGGTCGTAGCGATCGTAGAAGCGCTCGTCCTTCACCAGGCAGGTGCGCGCCAGGTAGTAGAAGCGCTCGGCGCTCAGGTCGCCCAGGCCCGCCTTCAGCGCTTCGAGCAGGGTCAACAGTTCGGTGATGGAGACCGGCACGCCGGTCTTGCGCAGCAGGAAAAAGAACTTAACGAGCATTCCGGCGATTCAGGAACACGAGCTGCTCGAACAGATGCACGTCCTGCTCGTTCTTCAGCAGCGCGCCGTACAGCGGCGGAATGAGCTTCTTGGCATCGTCGCTGCGCAGCACTTCGGGCGGAATGTCCTCGGTCACCAGCAGCTTGATCCAATCCAGCAGCTCCGAGGTGGTCGGCTTCTTCTTCAAGCCCGGCGTTTCGCGAATCTTGAAGAAGGTCGTCAGCGCCTCGTGCAGCAGCTCGCGCTTCAAATCCGGAAAATGCACATCGACGATCTGCGTCATCGTCGCCGCATCCGGAAAGCGGATGTAGTGGAAGAAGCAGCGCCGCAAGAAGGCGTCCGGCAGTTCTTTTTCGTTGTTGCTGGTGATCACGATGATCGGGCGATGCTTGGCGCGCACCGTCTCGCGCGTCTCATAGACGTAGAATTCCATGCGATCCAGCTCGCGCAGCAAGATCGTTCGGGAAATTCGATGTCGGCCTTGTCGATCTCATCGATCAGCAGCACCGGCTGCACGTCGCAATCGAAGGCCTCCCACAGAGTCGCCCTTGCAGGATGTAGTTGCGGATGTCCTTGACCCGCGGATCGCCGAGCTGCGAATCGCGCAGGCGCGACACGGCGTCGTATTCGTACAGTCCCTGCTGCGCCTTGGTGGTGGATTTGATGTGCCACTCGAAAAACGGCTTGTTCGAGCGCGCGCGCGATTTCGTTGGCCAGCAGCGTCTTGCCGGTCCCGGGTTCGCCCTTGATGAGCAGCGGCCGCGACAGCACCATCGCGGCGTTCACCGCAGCCATCAGTTCCTCGGTGGCGATATATCGTTCGGTGCCGCGAAATTCGTTGGTCATGTGGCTACTTTCTTGTGACGCGCAGGATCTGCATGGAATTCGTGCCGCCGGAGACGCCGCTGAGTTCGCCCTTGGTGAGGATGATGGAGTCGCCCTCCAGCACCAATTTCAGGTCGAGCAGCAGGCGGAAAATCGAGAAATAGACCGCCTCGCCCCGATCCGTCGACATCGTAGGCGACCGGGATAGACGCCGCGATACAGGGTCACGCGGCGGCGCGTGTTTTCGTGGCGGGTGAAGGCATAGATCGGGATGTCCGAGCGCACCCGCGACATCCACAGCGAGGTCGATCCGGATTCGGTGAGCGCCACGATGGCTTTGACGTGCAGGTGATTCGCCGTGTACATCACCGCCGCGGCGATCGCCTCGTCGGTGTGCTCGAAATAGCCGCTGTTGCGCTGCCGGATGCGCACATGCGTCCACTTCGTACTTTTCCGCGCCGACGATGATCTGCGCCATGGCCTCGCACGACCTTCACCGGATGCTTGCCCGACGCCGTTTCCGCCGACAGCATCACCGCATCGGTGCCGTCCATGACGGCATTCGCGACATCGGAGACCTCGGCCCGCGTCGGAATGGTCGCGGTGATCATCGATTCCATCATCTGCGTCGCCATGATGACGACTCTGTTCTGGTGGCGCGCTTCCTGGATGATCTGCTTCTGCAGGCCGGCGAGCTCCGCGTAGCCCATCTCCACGCCGAGGTCGCCGCGGGCCACCATGACGCCGTCGCTGGCCTTGACCACGGCGGCCAGGTTCTTGATCGCCTCGGCGCGCTCGATCTTCGCGACCAGCAGACCATGGCCGCCGGCCTGGCGCAGCAAGCCGCGGGCTTCCTCCATGTCCGCGGCATCGCGCGGAAAGGACACGCCGAGATAATCCACCTTGAGTCTCGCGGCCGTGACGATGTCCTCGCGATCCTTGTCGGTCAGCGCTCCGGCCGACAAGCCGCCGCCCTGGCGGTTGATGCCCTTGTTGTTGCCGAGTTCGCCGCCGACCAGCACGCGGGTCTTGATGCGCGGACCATCGATGCTCGAGCACCTGCAGGCTGATCTGTCCGTCGTTCAGCAGCAGCACGTCGCCGGCGAAACACGTCGCCCGGCAATTTCTTGTAGGCGATGCCGACCGACTTTTCGGTGCCGCGCATCGACCGCGAGCGAGGCGTCCAGCGTGAATTCCGCGCCGTCGGTGCAGCTGCACCTTGCCGGCGATGAAGCGGTCGATGCGGATCTTCGGACCCTGCAGATCGCCGAGCACGCCCACGTAGCGGCCGGCCTGGCGCGCCGCCTCGCGCACCAGCTCGATGCGGCGCGCATGATCGGCGACCGCGCCATGCGAGAAATTCAGGCGGACCACGTCGACGCCGGCCCGCACCATGTCGGCCAACACCGCGGGATCATCGGTGGCGGGACCCAAGGTCGCGACAATTTTCGTGCGTCGAAGCGCCGGATCTCATGCGGCGCGCTGCTCGAGAATCTCGACCGCCGGGAGTTTCTTGCCTTCGACGAACTCGAGGAAGGCGCCGCCGCCGGTCGAAATGTAGGAAATGCTGTCCTCGATGCCGTATTTCTCGATGGCGGCCAGCGTATCGCCGCCGCCGGCCAGCGAAAATGCCTTGCTGCGGGCGATCGCCGTCGCCAGCGTGCGGGTGCCCTCGCCGAATTGTTCGAACTCGAACACCCCCACCGGGCCATTCCAGAGAATGGTGCCGGCGGAGGCCACCAGCTCCGCGATGGCCTCGGCCGAATCCGGTCCGATGTCGAGAATCATGTCATCGGCGCGACACATGGCCGACATGTCTTGACGTCGGCCTCCGCCTTGGCGGAGAACTCCGTGGCCACCACCACGTCGGTGGGCATGGGAATGACGATGCCGCGCTTCTTGGACTGCTCGAGCAGGCGCTTGCAGATGTCCAGCATGTTCGGCTCGTACAGCGACTTGCCGACGTTGAAGCCCAATGCCGCGAGAAAGGTATTGGTGATGCCGCCGCCGACGATCAGCTGGTCGACCTTGCTCAGCAAGGACTCCAGCACCGTGAGTTTGGTCGACACCTTGGAGCCGGCGACGATGGCGAGCAGCGGCCGCGCCGGCTTCTCGAGAGCCGTTTCGAGCGCCGACAGTTCACTGACCAGCAGCGGTCCGGCGCAGGCCACCGGCGCGATACTTCGCGACGCCGTGGGTGCTGGCCTCGGCGCGATGCGCCGTGCCGAATGCATCCATGACATAGATGTCGCACAGCGCCGCCATGCGCCGCGACAGATCATCGGCGTCCTTCTTTTCGCCCTTGTTGAAGCGCACGTTCTCGAGCAGCACCACCTCGCCGGGCGCCGACCTCGACGCCGGCCAGCCAATCCTTCTTCAAGGGCACCGGCACGCCCAGCAGCTGCGCCAGGCGCTTGGCCACCGGCGCGAGCGAAAACTCCTCCGCGTACTTGCCCTCTTCAGGCCGGCCGAGATGCGACATGACGCAGCACGCGCGCCTTCGCCGCCAGCGCGGCCTGAATGGTCGGCAGGGCCGCGCGGATTCGCGCATCGCTGCTGACCGCGCCGTCCTGGATCGGCACATTCAGATCCTCGCGAATCAGCACCCGCTTGTCGCGCAGATCCAGGCTGGTCATTTTGGTGATTTTCAAGAAGGGCTCTTAGGAGGCTTTCGACCACGCCAGGGTCGGTGTCGAGCATGCGGTTGGAAAATCCCCATTCGTTGTCGTACCACGAACACGCCTTCACCAGCGTGCCCTCGATGACCTTGGTCAGGGTGGCGTCATAGGTGGAGGAAGCCGGATCGTGATTGAAGTCCACCGACACCAGGGGTTGATCGTTGTAGGCCAGAATGCCCTTCAGCGCGCCGCCTCGCGCGCCGCCTTGATGGCGCCGTGAATTTCCTCGACCGTGGTCTTGCGCGCCGCGGTGAAGCTGAAATCCACCAAGCGAGACATTGATGGTCGGCACGCGGATCGAGAAGCCGTCGATCTTGCCCTTGAGCTCGGGCATCACCAAGCCCACCGCCGCGGCGGCGCCGGTCTTGGTCGGAATCATCGACATGGTCGCGGAGCGCGCGCGGCGCAGATCCGTGTGGTACACGTCGGTCAATACCTGGTCGTTGGTGTAGGAATGAATGGTATTCATGACGCCGGCCAGAACGCCGACCTTTTCGTGCAGCACCTTCACCAGCGGCACCAGGCAATTGGTGGTGCAGGAGGCATTCGAAATCACCGTCATGCCTGGATTTCAGAATGCCGTGATTCACGCCGTACACGATGGTGGCATCCACGTCGTCGCCGCCCGGCGCGGAAATCACGACCTTCTTGGCGCCCGCGCTGCAAGTGCGCCGAGGCCTTGGCCTTGCTGGTGAACAGTCCCGTGCACTCCAGCACGAAATCCACGCCCAGTTCGGCCCAGGGCAATTTGCGCCGGATCACGCTGCGCCACCACGCGGATGCGATCGCCGTTGACCACCATGGAATCGCCGTCGACATGCACGTCGCCGCGGAATCGGCCGTGCACGGTATCGAAGCGGGTCAAATGCGCATTGGTATTGGCATCGCCCAGATCGTTGATCGCCACGATCTTGATGTTCGCCGCCATGCTTGCCTTCGTACAGCGCGCGCAGGATATTGCGGCCGATTCGCCCGTAACCATTGATGCCCAACTTTGATTGCCATCGATCAGACCCCTTGTTTCAGTTCGAATTTAAAACCTTTTCGATCGCCTCGATCACCTTTTCGGCGGTGAATCCGAATTGCGGGAACAGCACCTTCGCGGGCGCCGACGCCCCGAAGTGATCGATGCCGACCACCTGCCCCTTGAGGCCGACATAACGCCACCACGCGGCGCGCACGCCGGCTTCGACGGCGACCCGCCGCGTTACGGCCGCGGGCAGCACGCTTTCCTTGTAGGCCTCATCCTGCAGCTCGAAGCGATTCGTGCTCGGCATCGAGACCAGGCGCACTTTGCGCCCTTTGCCGTTCATGGCGCGCACCGCATCGGCGGCAATGCCCACCTCGGAGCCGGTGGCGATCACGATGGCCTCGGGAACCCCCGCGCTGTCGATCAGCACGTAGCCGCCGCGCGAGATATTGGCGACCTGGGACGCTTCGCGCGCATTGTGCTGGCAAGCCTGGCGCGTCAACACCAGCAGCGTCGGTCCATCGCGATTCTCCAGCGCCGCGCCCCAGGCCGCCGCGGTCTCGACCGCATCGCAGGGACGCCACACATCGATGTGCGGGATGATCCGCAAGCTGGCCATCTGTTCGATGGGCTGATGCGTCGGTCCATCTTCGCCCAATCCGATGGAATCGTGGGTGTAGACGAAAATCACCCGTATGCGCATCAGCGCCGCCATGCGCACCGCATTGCGCGCATAGTCGGAAAAAGTCAGGAAGGTGCCGCCGTAGGGTATGAAGCCGCCGTGCGCCGTGATGCCGTTCATGATGGCCGACATGCCGAACTCGCGAACGCCGTAGTGTATGTAGTTGCCCGCGGGCGCATCCGGAGTCAAGGTGACCGAATCCTTGCGCCAGGTGCCGTTCGAGGGCGTGAGGTCCGCGGATCCGCCCAACAGCTCAGGCAGCGCGGGACCGATGGCATTGAGCGCGGCCTGCGAGGACTGGCGCGTCGCAAGCACCTTGCCTTCCGCCTGCGCGCCGCCCACCAGCGCGCGAACCTGCTCGTCCAGGCCGCCGGGCAGATCTCCCGCCATGCGCCGCTCCAGCTCCGCGGCCAACGCCGGAAATTCCTGGCGGTAGGCGGCAAACCGGGTGCGCCACTGCTTCTCCGCCGCGGCACCCTTCTCACGCCGATCCCATGCGGCCCGGATGTCCGCGGGAATCTCGAAGGGCGGCGAACTCCAGCCCAGGGTCTTGCGAGTCGTGGCGATATCGGCATCGCCCATCGCCTCGCCGTGCATGGTCTGGGTGCCTTGCTTCGGCGCACCCCAACCGATGGTCGTGCGGGCGCAGATGAATGACGGCTTGTCCGTCACGGCACGCGCCGCCGCCAGCGCAGCGCTCACCGACTCGCTGTCCTGACCATCGACGTGGCGCAGCACGTGCCAGCCGTAGGCCTCGAAGCGGGCAGCCGTGTCGTCCGCGAACCAACCCTTCACCTTGCCGTCGATCGAAATTCCATTGTCGTCGTAAACCACGATGAGCTTGCCGAGCTGCTGCATGCCGGCGAGCGAGGCCGCTTCGTGCGAAATGCCCTCCATCATGCAGCCGTCGCCCGCGAACACATAAGTATGATGATCGATGATGTTGTGGCCGGGCCGATTGAACGTGGCCGCCAACGAGCGCTCCGCCAACGCCATGCCGACGGAGTTTGCAAAACCCTGGCCGAGCGGGCCGGTGGTGGTCTCGATCCCAAGGTGCAATTCGCGTTCAGGGTGGCCGGCCGTCTTGGAGCCCCACTGCCGGAAATTCTTGATTTCATCCATCGACAGGGGATAGCCCGTCAGATGCAGCACCGAATACAGCAACATGGAAGCATGGCCGTTGGAAAGCACGAATCGGTCGCGGTCGAGCCACGTGGGATTTCCCGGATTGAACTTAAGCACGTCCCGCCACAGCACTTCGGCGATATCCGCCATGCCCATCGGCGCCCCGGGGTGCCCTGAATTTGCCTTTTGGACGGCATCCATGGAAAGAGCACGAATGGCGTTGGCAAGCTCGCGGCGGGTAGGCATGAAAGGCTTCTTATTTAACAAGACAGGGCGCGTATTGTCCCCGATGCGCCCCTTACCAGCAATGCCGCGTGATATGGGTCGCAATACGCGAAGTCGTTGTCGATTGGCGACGGAAACGGCGTTTTGCGGCGGAACGCGGTCACATAACCGTAGTGTTAATGTGCCTGTGCAGCGCCGTGCCCATGACCCAGTTCACCGTCGCGGGAAACGTGCTTTGCTAGCATTTGTCGATGCGAATCATCCAAATCACCGACCCCCATTTGTACGGCAGCGCCAGCGGCCGCTTGCGCGGTGTTGAGACCGATCCGAGCCTGCATGCAGCGCTCGCTGATGCGTACGCGCGAGTTCCGGATTATGCGGCGATGCTGGTGACCGGTGATTTGGTGCAAGACGATAAGTCCGGCTATCTGCGGTTTCGCAGCATCTTCGGCAACCTCACCAAACCGGTGCTCTGCATACCCGGCAATCACGACGAACCCGAGGCGATGCGCCACGAACTCAAGGGCGCGCCGTTTCATATTTGCGGCACGCATGAGATTGGCGAATGGCAGTTTGTCATGCTGGATAGCTACGATCCCGGTCATGTCGGCGGACGCCTGACGATGAGCGAGCTCGCGCGCCTCGATGACTCACTCGCGCGGTCGGCGAAACACTCCATGGTGTGCCTGCACCATCACCCGATTCCGATGGGCAGCCGCTGGTTGGACAGCGTCGGCCTTGCCGAGGCGCAGGACTTCTGGCGCATCATCGATGCCCACGCGAATGTGCGAGCCGTGGTCTGGGGTCATGTGCACCAGGCCTATGACGGCAATCGCGGCAATGTCCGCCTGTTCGCGACGCCCTCGACGGGCGCGCAATTTCTTCCCAAGAGCGATCGCTACGCGGTGGACTCCCGCCCTCCGGCATACCGAAGTTTCGATCTGCACCCGGACGGCCGCATCGATTCGGATGTTCATTGGGTACAATCCGTGCCTGTGCGTCAAATCGCCGCCAGTTAGGAACCTCTTTTGCGCCCACGACGGCTCGGCCTCGCAGTCTCCTGTCTGCTGCTATGTGCGGTGGTGCGCGCCGACGCCGCGCTGCACACGTTGTGGGAATTGCACGGCAAGCACAATACCGTCTACCTCCTCGGCTCGATACACGTATTGCGGCCGACCGACTATCCTCTGCCGCCCGCGGTGATCGGCGCGTACGCCAACGCCAAGTCGCTGGTCATGGAAGTCAGCCCGGACGAGCTCGAATCCGCAACAGGTACAATCGGAATTGCTCGCCAGTGCGCAATTACCCGACGGCAAATCCCTCCCGCAGATCCTCGGCGCGCAGCGCTACGAGCGCGCAACGGCATTGGCCCATGATGTGGGCGTCGAGCTGGCGCTGTTCGACAATTTCGCCCCTTGGTTTGCCGCCGAGGCGATCTCGCAGCTGCAATTGGCACAGCTTGGCTTTCAGCCCAAATCGGGAGTCGACATGTACCTTGCGGGTCTTGCGCAGACGGACGGCAAGAGCGTGGCCGGATTGGAAACGGTGCAGGACCAGATGGCTTTGTTCGAAGCATTGTCAATGGAGGAGCAGTCTGCCTACCTGCTGGCCAGCCTGGAAGAGGCCCGCGATTTGCCTGCCGAGGTCGACGCCATGGTTCACGCGTGGCAGCGAGGCGATAGCGCGTGGTTCGAAGATCACATGAAATCCGACTTCGGCAATGATCCGAAACTGCTCGAATCCTTCCTGCTGTCGCGCAATCGCAAGTGGGCGCCGAAAATTGAAGCGCTGCTCAACGATGACAAGAACTACCTGGTCATCGTCGGCGCGGCACACCTCGTGGGCCGCGGCAGCGTGATCGAGCTGCTCAAAAAAGACGGGATCGGCGCCGCCCAGCGGTAGACGGGGCGGGCCGATCCTAAAACTTCACCCGCTTTGCATTACTGCTCGGCGGGGGAAGGGATGGCGTTGCCGCGGGGACCCCAGGCGCCGTGCGGACGAGCCAACATCTGTGCCTGCAGTGCGGCGAGCTGCGTTTGCTGCTGCGGGGTCAATATCTTGAATATCTGGGCACGCACCGCTTCGCGTTGCGTGATCATCTGCGAGTGCAGCGAACCGTTGGCCTCGGTCACCTGCGCGACCACATTGGCGTAATTCGGATCGTTCGGCTGGGTCTGTCCCAGCTTCAACGAATTGGCGCGCATCTCTTGATGAATGCTCTTCATCTGCGGGCCCGCGTTCGACATGATGGCCTTGATGGATGCCTGCTGCTCCGTGCTCAAATTCAGCTTGGAGTACAGGTGCCCCGGACCATGGTGGTGCCACCCTTGCGGACCTGCCGGGGGCGCGGTGGCGGTCGTGTCATCGGCCGCAGTCGCCGGCGAAATGCACGTGGCGGCGGTCAGCAGCGCTCCGGCCGCAAGCAAGGATCCGGTCAGCAAATTGCGAATCGATATCATGTTGGTCGCTCCGATACAGTGAGAGAAAATCCACGGAGCCATCCTAATGCGCCGTCCTGCAAACATGTGTCAGAGACCAATCAATGTTCTGTTAAGAAATGTGAATTCTTGAGCCAGGAGCACCCGCGACCGCGGGCTGTGCCAAAGTAGGGGTATCGAACATGACCACCACCATCGCACCATCGACGGATTCCACGGCCGCGCGCGAGGCCCGCGTGCTGCTGGTGGATGACGACCGCGAGCTATGTCTGATGCTGTGCGAGTATTTGGCGGCGGAGCACTTCGAGGTGAAGAGCGTGCACGACGGCAGCGACGCGCTCGCCGAATTGCAATCCAACGAATTTGAAATTTTGATTCTCGATGTGATGCTGCCGAACGTCGGCGGCTTCGATGTCTTGCGCAAACTGGGCGCGTCCTACCCCACGCCGATTCTGATGCTCACGGCTCGCGGCGATGACGTGGACCGGATCGTGGGACTGGAGCTGGGCGCGGACGACTATTTGAGCAAACCTTTCAATCCGCGGGAATTGGTGGCGCGCATTCGCGCGATTCTGCGCCGCGCCAACCATAAAGGAACGCGCGGCAATCTGCCCGACGAATTGGCGGTGGGTCCCATCACCCTGAACGCCGGCACCCGGCAGGTGCACGTGGCGGGCAGGCTGGTGGCCCTCACCGGCGCGGAATTTCGCGTGCTCGAATTGCTCATGCGTTCGGCCGGTCAGGTCATTTCGCGCGACTCGATGACCGAACAGGCGCTCGGCCGCAAGCTCACCGCCTACGATCGCAGCATCGACACCCACATCAGCAATCTGCGCCGCAAGCTCGATCTCGAGACGGGCAAGAATCCCGAAATCAAGAACGTCCGCGGCTCCGGCTACACACTCACGCTGGCGCATGCATAGTCTGTTCGTCAGAATATTCGTGCTTTTCTGGCTGGCGATGGCCCTGATCGTGGGCAGCAGCATTGCGACCACCTTCACCATTGCCGCTGCGCGAATACGAACCGCCGGAATTTCAGCGCCGGCCGTCCGCGGCCATTCAAGCGTCGGAAATTCTGGCGCGCGGCGGCCTCGGCGCCTTGCAAAGTTGGTTGAGCACCAACAAGAACTCCCTGGGGGACCGCGAACTGTTCATCGTCGGTCCCGACGGGCAGGATATCCTGGGCAGGCATCTGCCCGAAGGCGCTCAGCGGCGGCTGGAATTCATCAATCGCGAGGGGTTTCCGAGAAATTTCCGCCCATCGCGCGCCGCTCCCCAAATTGTTGCCGCCGACGGCTCGACCTACACCGTGGTATCGATGCCGCGCCGGCCCAGCATCTTCGGCGCGCTCAGTCTGCCGGCCATTTCGCTGACCATTCTCGGCATTGCGCTGGTGGTGAGCGCACTCACCAGTTGGTGGCTGGCGGAGCACCTCACTGCGCCCATTCGGCGCATCCAAGAGGGTGCCCGGGCGCTGGCCTCGGAAAATCTCGACATGCGCGTGAGCGCGGGTCTCGAGGGGCGCAAGGATGAGCTCGCCGAGCTCGCGCGCGACTTCGATTGGATGGCGGATCGGCTGCGCGCAAATCGCGCGGCGACCACCCAATTGCTGCGCGACATCTCGCATGAGCTGCGCTCGCCCCTGGCCAGGATGCGGGTCGCGCTCGGACTGGCGCGCCAACCGCCGGCCGATTTTCCGCTGCAGCTGGACCGGCTGGAGCGGGAGATCGAGCGCCTCGACAGCATGATCAGCCAGGTGTTGAAACTCGCCCGGCTGCAAGGCACGCAAGAGCTCATGGAGCGCGAACCTTTCGACCTCGACGAGCTCATCGAGGAAGTCGTGCGTGACGCCAACTTCGAGGGAGCCGCGAAGAACACCAGGGTTATCCTGCATGGCACGGCACATGCCGCGATTCTCGGCAATCGAGAACTGCTGCGCAGCGCGATCGAAAACGTATTGCGCAACGCGGTGCGCTACAGCCCGCAGGATTCGCAGGTCGATGTGTCCGTTGACCGCGAGGCCTCCAGGGTGGTGATCGCCGTTCGCGATCGCGGGCCGGGTGTGCCGGCCGCGGATCTGGTGCGCATATTTGAACCGTTCTACCGTGTCGCGGAGTCGCGCGACCGGGACAGCGGCGGCGAAGGCATCGGGCTCGCCATCACCTCGCAGGTGATGAAGGCTCACGGAGGCAACGCTGCGGCTGCCAATGCGGCCGGCGGCGGCTTGGAAATCAGGCTTAGCTTGCCCAAGGCAGCCATCGCTGTTTAGATTGAGGCCATGAGCCTCTTTCAAGAAGCCTGCAAATACATACCCGGCGGCGTCAACTCGCCGGTGCGCGCCTTTCGCGGAGTCGGCGGCGAACCGATTTTCTTCAAACGCGCCAAGGGCGCATATGCCTACGCGGCCGATGATCGGCGTTTCATCGATTACGTTGGCTCGTGGGGGCCGATGATCCTGGGCCACGCCCATCCGCGGGTGATCGAAGCCGTACAGGACGTCGCCGCGGATGGTTTGAGTTTCGGCGCCCCGACCGAACTGGAAACGCGGCTCGCACGGCGCGTGATCGAGCTCATGCCCGCCATCGAATTGGTGCGCTTCGTCAGTTCGGGCACCGAAGCGACCATGAGCGCCATCCGGCTGGCGCGCGGATTCACCGGGCGCGACACCATCGTGAAATTCGAGGGTTGCTATCACGGACATTCCGATTCGCTGCTGATCAAGGCAGGCTCGGGCGCGCTGACGCTGGGCGTACCCACCTCCCCGGGCGTGCCGAAGTCGCTCGCCCGCCATACCGTGACGCTCAACTACAATGACAGCGAGCAGGTGCGGCAGGTATTTGAGCAGATCGGCACCGAAGTGGCCTGCGTCATCGTCGAGCCGGTGGCGGGCAACATGAACTGCGTGCTGCCGGCGGCGGATTTTCTGCAGACCCTGCGCCGCGAGTGCGATCGCAGCGGCGCGCTGTTGATTTTCGACGAGGTCATGACCGGCTTTCGCGTGCATTTGGGCGGGGCGCAAGCCCTGTATGGCGTGCGTCCGGATCTCACCACCCTGGGCAAAATCATCGGCGGCGGCATGCCGGTCGGTGCATTCGGCGGCCGCCGCGACATCATGGAGCAGCTCGCCCCATTGGGTCCCGTGTACCAGGCCGGCACGCTGTCGGGAAATCCCGTGGCGATGATCGCCGGGCTCACCACATTGGAACTCATCGGTGAGCCCGACTTCCATGAGCGCTTGGCGGCCACGACCGTCGCCCTGACGACGCAGCTTAAATTGGCGGCGGACCGCGCCGGCATCGCGCTCGCGACGAATCACGTGTGCGGCATGTTCGGCCTGTTCTTCACCACCGAGACCCTTGTCGATACCTTCAGCAAGGTCATGGCTTGCGATGTCGCGCGCTTCAAGCGATTTTTTCACGGCATGCTGGCCGAGGGAATTTATCTGGCGCCCTCCGCCTTCGAGGCAGGATTCGTGTCCGCGGCGCATACCGACGCCGACATCGAAGCCACCGCCGCGGCCGCTGCGCGCGTTTTCTCCTCATTGAGGGGCTGAATTGCGTGCCTTCGCCTGGTTTTTGGGTGCGATTCTTCTCGCGGGACTGTTGAGCGCGCTCCTCGCCTACCCTGCGTACGAGGTGACCTCGAGTTTCGCCAACTTTGCCTTCCATCGAGTCGCGAGCCGGATCGCGATGTTGCTGCTCGCGGCCGAACTCGTGTGGGTGTGCCGGCATTTGCAACTGACCGCCAAACGCGATTTCGGTTACGGCTTGCCCTGGCGCCGATTCGTCAGGCTCGCCTTGTTATGGGGGGCGATCGGTGCCGCCAGTGCCGGCGTGGGGGCTTTTTTCCTGCTATCCACGCACCTGCGCGTCATGGCTCCGGAGTTCACGCCGGGTGTGCTGTCCTTCGTTCGCATTTTTGCCGTGGGCTTGGGCTCGGGAATCACCGTCGCGCTCATTGAAGAGACCGTGATGCGCGGAGCCATGCATACGGCCATCGAGCGCGAATCAGGACCGTGGAGCGCGGCCCTGCTGACCGCCCCCTTGTTCGCCGCCCTGCATTTCTTTGCCAAAGCGAGCATGGCGCCGCAAGAACTGGGTTGGGCCAGCGGATTCGACCTGTTGCAGCGCTCTTTCGCGCCCTGGGGCCACCCATCATTGGTGTTCGATTCGTTTCTCTCCTGGCTCGCGGTGGGACTGATCTTGAGCCTGACGCGCGTCCTGACCGGCAATATCGCCGTGGCGATCGGCTTGCATGCGGGCTGGGTCGTGGTGCTGCGAATGCTGCAGGAAGCGACGCGCGGCGGCAATGCGCCGGCCTATGCATTCTGGGTGGGCCGCTTCGACGGCCTGCTGGGATATTGGCTGCTGCCGTGGGCCGCGTGCATCGCCACCGCCCTGTGGTTGACACGCGCGCGCTGGGCACCCGCGGCGCGCGCCTGAAGAGGTCTGACGCGCGGCCCACAGGGGCGTTAATGCGCGGCACGGAGGGGCGTGCTAGATTTGCCGGAAGCACTTTTCCGGGTCACATCATGCATTCTGAGCAACAGCGTGAGGATCCGCTTGCCCAGGCTGTGAACACGCTCAGCCGGGCGGCGAAAGCGGATCCCGCCAACGTCGACATACTGGTGCGTCTCGGTATGGCCTACCGCGCAGCAGATCGGCTCGACGCCGCGCGCTATGTGCTCGAGCGCGGGGTGCGGCTTGCCTCCGGCCGCCATGCATTTGCGCGGCTGACGCTGGCCAACGTGCTGGAACTCGACCAGCGGCCCGATCTGGCACTGATGCACTATGCTCTGGGCCTGCGGGAGGCCAGGGCTGCAAACAGCGCGGCTCCCAGGGACAAGCGCGAGCCGGATTTTGATTCGCTTTTGAGCCACGCCGCAAGTTTCGTGACGACGGGCCGGCGCAAATGGTTCGAGCAGGTCCTGCAACACCCGAACCACGCCGCCGCCGGTGGGCCCAGCAGCAGAATCGTGCAGGCGCTGGAGATGTACCTGAACGCGCGCGCGCCGGTGATGGCGGATCCGCGCCAGCGGCCCGGCAGCCTGCATGTGCCGGATATCAATACACGTTGCTTCCCCGATCCCAAGGGCTTTGCGTGGCTGGATCGCGCCGCCGCGCTGATCGCATCGTGCGGCGACGAAATGGAAGCCTGCGCCGGCGCGGCGCGCGCCATTCAGGTCAGTGTATTCCAGCGCGGGGTACTGCAATACGAAGCAAGGCGTTACGCGCCGAGACTGCAATGCGTGGTGGCGGAACTGCCGCTCGCCCGGGTGCCCCATGATGCACCCGATGTCGAGATCATCGCGCTGCCTCCACGCAGCCGCGTGCCGCGTCACTACGGCCGCGCCAACTCGCGCTGCCGGCTGGTCTGCAATTCCGCGGACAGCGCGCCGCTCGAAGTCATCGTGGGCGGTGAAAAATGCCAGCTGGACGCGGGCCGGAGCCTGGTGCTGGATCCCAGTTTCGGCGTCGAATACTTGAATTCCGGCGAGCGTTCGGTGCGCGCGCTGATCGCGGAAATTTGGCATCCCGATCTTTCCGAAGCAGAGCAGCAGGCGCTCTGCCGGCTGATCGCGGCCGCGATCGATTTCGACCGGCAGCTGGAGGAATTGAATTGAGCAGTTCAATTCAGCCATCCGCGGCGTCACAGCAAGCTCCTGCAGCGCGCGGCCTTGCGGGCTACCTTCAGTGTTTCGATCAAGCGCTGCCCCCTGCTCTATGCGCACAAATGATCGATTCTTTCGAGAAGCTGGCGCGGCTGCATACACGCAATGGACGCGGCGTGATGCCGCAGCTGGGCCAAAGTTCGTGGACGGAACTCAATGTCAGCAAGGTCGCCGACGCGGATACCGTAAACTTTTTTCGCGGACAGATTTTTCAATATCTGGACCGCTACAATGCGCAGCTGAAATTGACGTTGCCGGTGCCGCCGCGCGAGCGTGTCGAAAACCTGCGTATCAAGCGTTATTTCGTGGAAGGGGGCGACCAGTTTCAGCCTCATTTCGATGCGCTGGATCACACCAGCAATCGTTACTTGGTTTTCATTTGGTATCTGAACGACGTGGCGCGCGGCGGCGAGACTGATTTTCCCGATCTCGGCGTGCGCATCAGCGCGAAGGCCGGGCGCTTGCTGATGTTTCCGCCCTACTGGATGTTCCAACACGCCGGCCTGCCGCCCAAATCGAACGACAAGTACATCATCTCGACCTACCTGTTGTTCTAGTCGACGTACCGGCTGTTCTAGCCCGGTGCTGGAGGCGGCCCTTGTTGAGGCGACCCTGCCAGCGGGCTCAACGCGTCCAGCCGTCGCAGCGGATCGTCGAGTTCCAGGAAGAATTGCTTCTCCGTCGCGGCAATCGGCAATATCTCGGCGAGCCGAAACCCGACCCACGCCGCATCGTCCAGGTGCATCTCGATGCCCGCGTACACCTCGCCCAGCTGCGGCAGCACGCTCTCCAGCAGCTTGGACAGGCGCGCGTGGCGCTCCGGCACCTTGAGCTTGGGCTCGCTGCGAATCTCCTCGATTTGCGCCAGGTTCAGCCCGTCGACCTGGCGGCTGCGGCCCATGATTCGAAAGCGCTCCTCGCCGAGGCAGGAGAGCCCTAGAAATCCATCGGACAGTTGATGGAAATCGACGATTTTCGCCAGAGTTCCGACTTCAAAGGTTTCGGCCGGACCGACCTCGTTGCCTTCGCGGATCAACGCCACGCCGAACCGTTGATCCTCGCGCAGGCAACGCCGCACCATGTCGACGTAGCGGGTTTCAAAAATTCGCAGCGGCAACGGTCCGCCGGGGAACAGCACGATGTTGAGCGGGAACAGCGCGATCGATCGAGACGCCACGCTCATTTACCGCGCTCGCAGCGCCGACAATAATTTGTCGTGCAGGCCGCCAAAGCCGCCGTTGCTCATCACGAGAATGTGATCGCCCGCGCGCGCCTGCGCCGCCAGCTCCTGCACCAGCGACTCCACCGTCGCCGCGAAATGTGCGCGCTCGCCCAATGCGCTCACCGCGCCCGCCAGATCCCAACCCAGGTCCTTGGGACAGAAGAACCAGCTTAAGTCGGCCGCGGCCAGCGCGGGTGCCAGCTGATCGCGGTGCACCCCCAGTTTCATGGTGTTGGAGCGAGGTTCCAGCACTGCGATGATGCGCGCGTTGCCGACACGCGAGCGCAGACCGCGCAATGTGGTCTCGATGGCCGTGGGATGATGCGCGAAATCATCATACACGGTCACGGCATTGACGACGCCGCGCACCTCCATGCGGCGCTTGACGCCGCGAAAGGCGCGCAGCGCCGCGGCGGCACGCGCCGGATCCACGCCGGCATGCTGCGCGGCGGCGATCGCAGCCAGGGCATTCATGACATTGTGACACCCAAGCAGATCCCAAGACACCTCCGCAACCGCGCGGCCGGCGCGATGCACCCGAAAGCGGCTCGCGGCTGAATCCTTCTCGATCTGCGCGCTCCAATCCCAAGCCTGGCCATCCGCCCGCACCACCCCGAAGGACTCCTGCGGCGTCCAGCAGCCCTCGCTCAGGGTGCGTTTGAGCTCGGGATCTTCGCCGTTCACGATCAACCGCCCTGCTCCCGGTACCGTGCGCAGCAGCTGATTGAATTGCCGCCGGATCGATGCCACGTCCGGGTAGATGTCCGCGTGATCGTATTCCAAATTATTGAGGATCGCGGTGCGCGGACGGTAGTGCACGAACTTGGCCCGCTTGTCGAAGAACGCCGTATCGTACTCGTCCGCTTCGATGACGAAGAATGGCGACTTGCCGAGGCGTGCGCTCGACTCGAAATTTCCCGGCACGCCGCCCACCAGAAAGCCGGGTTCGAGGCCCGCGTGCTCCAGAATCCAGGTGAGCATGGCGGTGGTGGTGGTCTTGCCGTGCGTGCCGGTCACCGCGATCACATGCCGGTCGCGCAGCACCTGGTCGGCGAGCCACAGCGGCCCCGAGGTGTAGGCCATGCCGCGATCGAGCATGGCCTCGACGACCGGACTGCCGCGGCTCAAGGCATTGCCGACCACGACGATGTCCGGTTCAAGATTCAGCTGTTCCGCGCCGTAGCCGGAGACGAATTCGATGCCGAGCGTCTCCAGCTGCGTGCTCATGGGCGGATACACGTTGAGATCCGACCCGGTGACCCGAAATCCGGCGGCCTTGGCGATCGCGGCCACGCCGCCCATGAAGGTGCCGCCGATCCCCAGGATATGCACGTGCGTCATGGCGGGGAAACTTGGAACTCGAGCACGTTCGACAGCATGAAGTAGCCCACGCTGATGACGCCGCCCAGCAGCAGCCCGGAATCGAGGGCTGCGCGCCAGATATTCGCGCAGGCGAGCAAGTACCAGATCATGCCGACGATATAAGCGGCGGACAACAACAGGCCGAGGGGATTCGAAGTCAACCGGTCCGTGCCGATGACGCGAAGTACGGCGATCACGGGGTACATCACGATTTCCGCGAGCACTTCGACACCGAGCAGTGCGCTGGCTGTTTGCAAAAAACGCTGCTCTGCGCCTGGCCACCGCGAGCAGGCCCCAGGCGAAGCCGAGCGGCAATCCCACGCTCAATAAAATGCCCGGCAAAATTCCGTCGCGCCGGGTGGGCGGCAGGAAATTGCTCAAGACCTCCAGCAGCGCCGCGGCGCAGGAGACCAAGGCCAACAGGAACGGCGACGCGGGCAGATGCGCCGGCGTTTGCTTCCACAGAGCAATGTCCAAAAATGCTTTTGCGAGTCGCAGCATACCGATTCAGTCATAATTCATTCCAAATTGTACACGTGGATAACGGCATGTCTGACGCGATTTGGATCGATCGAAGCGAGCAGCTCGCGCCGCTGGCGCAGGCTTTGGAGTCGCAGGAGTCGATCGGCGTCGATACGGAATTTCTGCGCGAGCGCACCTTCTTTCCCAAGCTGTGCCTGCTGCAACTGGCGCGGCCGGAGCCGGATCTGGTGCGTCGACACGCTGCAGGTCGGCAGCCTCGATGCGTTGATGCCCGTCCTGACCGCGCCGCGCGCGCGCAAGCTGATTCATGCCGCACGCCAGGATCTCGAAGCGGTGTATCTCACCGAGCAAGCGGGTCGTGTCGCCGGTTTTCGACACCCAGATCGCCGCCGCGCTGCATCGGCACTGAAACCGCAGGTCGGCTACGCGGAACTGGTGAAAACCCTGCTCGACGTCACCATTCCCAAGGGCCAGACCCGCACCGACTGGTCGAAGCGGCCGCTGACCCGCGAACAGCTGGAGTACGCGGCGGACGATGTCCTGTATCTCGGCGATATTGCCGACGGAACTGACGCAGCGCCTGCGCGCGCTGCGGACGCGAGCACTGGGTGCGCGAGGACTGCGCTGCGCTGGAGGACTTGAGCCTGTATGAACCGGATCCGGCAAAGGCTGGGTGCGCCTGCGCGGCATCGGTCAACTGGCGCCGGAGCCGCGCGCGCGCGCCAAGGCCATTGCCGTGTGGCGCGAGAAATTGGCGCGCGAGCGCGATCTGCCGCGCGCCTGGATTCTGTCCGACGCGGCGATGTTTTCGATCGCGCAGGCCAACCCGGGCACGGCCGCAGCGCTCGACGCCGTGCAGCCGATGAACGACAAGTTCGCGCGCGCGTTGCTCGAGGCCCTCCAGGGCGCATCGAGCTTGGGTACAGACGATCTGGAACCGGTGCAGGATTCGCGTCCGACTCCCGAGCAAAAGGCCCTGCTCGACCGGCTCAGTAAGATCGTCGATGCGCGCGCGGCGGAACTTGAGGTGAGCGCCGAAATTCTGGCGCCGCGCGGCGAATTGAAGGCCCTCGCCATGGGCCGGCGTGATTCGCACGCGCTGTCGGGGTGGCGCCTGCAAGAAATCGGCGCGCGGCTGCTCGACTGTATCGCCAAATCCTAGGAGCCTGAGCGAGCCTAGGACGGCTTCAAGGCGCGCTGGATGTTCTTGAATACCGTGTCCACATCGGCATCCGCATCCACGACGCGCAGCAGTCCGGCATCGGTGTAATGCTTGATCAGCGGTTTGGTCTGCGCATCGTAGACCTCGAGCCGCTTGGCGATGACCTCTTCCTTGTCGTCCGGCCGCTGAATGAGACGGCGCTTTTTCGCCGCAGTGATCACAGTGTGGGAGCGTCGCCCGGCGGCGAGGTGTAGATGTTGAACACCTTCCGCAGGTCTCGCAGATCCTGCGGCCCGTCAGCCGCTTGAACAGAATGCCCAGATCGAGATTCAGCAGCACCACCGATCGAGCGGCGTGCCCAGCTCCGCGAGCATCTTCTCCAGCGCCTCGGCCTGCGGCAATGTTGCGCGGAAAGCCGTCCAGAATGAAGCCCTTGACGGCGTCCGGCCGGCTCAAGCGCTCGCGGATCATGCCGAGCACGGTGGCATCGTCGACCAGCTTGCCCGCGTCCATGGCCGCCTTGGCGCGCAGCCCGAGTTCGGTGCGCTTGGCGACCGCCTCGCGCAGCAGATCGCCGGTCGATATCTGGGGTATGCCATAGGCCTTGACCAGCAGCTGCGACTGCGTGCCCTTGCCGGATCCGGGCGCTCCCAATAGGACTATTCGCATGATTCTTTTGGTGGTGAAAGCGCGCTACCGTACCTTTGAGCGGCGCGATCGTCAAACCGCTGGCCGATCGGCTATTCTGCGCGCCTTGAACCTGTGAGGGGCTATCGTGGCCAGAAAGAACGCGTTCTATGCACAATCCGGCGGCGTGACCGCGGTCATCAATGCCTCGGCCTGCGGCGTGATCGAAACGGCGCGCCGTCATCCCGGCAAGATCGGCAAGGTCTATGCCGGCCGGCACGGCATCATCGGCGCGCTGACCGAGGATATGATCGACACCAGCAAGGAAAGCCGGGCCACCATCAACGCTCTGCGCCACACGCCGGGCGGCGCGTTCGGATCGGCGCGCTACAAGCTGGCCGGCATCGACAAGAACCGCGCGCAGTACGAGCGCTTGATCGACATATTCCGCGCCCACGACATCGGCTATTTCTTCTACAACGGCGGCAACGATTCCATGGACACCGCGCAAAAGGTGTCCGAAATCGCGGTGCAGATGGACTACCCCATCATCTGCATCGGCATTCCCAAGACCGTCGACAACGATCTGCCCATCACCGATTGCTGTCCGGGCTTCGGCTCCGCCGCCAAGTACATCGCCGTGTCCACGCGCGAAGCCGCGCTCGACGTGGCCTCCATGGCGCGCACCTCGACCAAGGTATTCGTGCTCGAAGTGATGGGCCGGCACGCGGGCTGGATGGCGGCCGCGGGCGGCCTGGCTGCGCAGAAAGCCGGCGATGCGCCGCACATCATTCTGTTTCCCGAGATCGCCTTCGATCGCGAGGCTTTCCTGCGAAGAGTGCAGGACACGGTCGAGAAGCGCGGCTACTGCGTCATCGTGGTCTCGGAAGGCGTGAAGGACGCCGACGGCAAATTTCTGGCCGAGGCCGGCACCAAGGATGCCTTCGGTCATTCGCAACTGGGCGGCGTCGGCCCCGTGGTGGCGCAAATGACTCAGCAGGCTTTCGGCTATCAAGTTCCATTGGGCCGTGGCCGACTATTTGCAGCGCTCGGCGCGGCCACATCGCCTCCAAGGTGGACGTCGACCAGGCCTATGCGGTCGGCAAGGCCGCGGTGGAATTCGCCCTCAAGGGCAAGAACGCCGTGATGCCCGTGATCGTCAGAAAGTCCTACGAAGCCCTATCGCTGGAGCATCGGCGAGGCGCCGCTGTCCGCGATCGCCAACCAGGAAAAGAAAGTGCCGCGCGATTTCATCACCGCGGATGGATTTGGCATTACGAACGCCTGCCGGCGCTATCTGTAGCCGCTGATCGGCGGCGAAGGCTACCCTCCCTACCGCGACGGCCTGCCCCGCTACGTCACTCTCAAGGGGCTGAGCGTGCCCAAGCGCCTGCGCACGCCTTTTGTGATATAGTCGCGTCCCTTTTTTATCACTAAACTCTTAGTTTTCAATAACATAAGTCCGAAGGGAGACTACCCATGACTCTTGACTGTGCGCTATGGCTGGCTATTGCAGCAGGCATTGTTGCGATCCTCTACGGCGTCATTTCGGTGCGCTGGATTCTGGCGCAGCCGGCCGGCAATCCGCGCATGCAGGAAATCGCCGCGGCCATTCAGGCCGGCGCCCGCGCCTACCTGAATCGCCAGTACTCCACCATCGCAATAGTCGGCGTCATCCTGTTCTTCGCGCTCGGCTTCGCGCTCGGCTGGGCCACTGCCGGCGGCTTCGCGGTGGGCGCCATTCTCTCCGGACTCGCCGGCTACATCGGCATGTTCATCTCCGTGCGCGCCAATGTGCGCACCGCGCAGGCCGCGCACAACGGCATCAACGCCGCGCTCAAAGTCGCGTTCCGCGGCGGCGCCATCACCGGCATGTTGGTGGTGGGCTTGGGATTGCTCGGCGTCGCCGGGTACTACCTCGGCATGCTGCGATTGCTGGGCGATTCGGAAGCGGCGCTGCGCTCGCTGGTGGGTCTGGCCTTCGGTGGTTCGCTGATCTCGATTTTCGCGCGTTTGGGCGGCGGCATCTTCACCAAGGGCGCGGATGTCGGCGCCGACCTGGTGGGCAAGGTGGAAGCCGGCATCCCCGAGGATGACCCGCGCAATCCGGCGGTCATTGCCGACAACGTCGGCGACAATGTCGGCGACTGCGCCGGCATGGCGGCCGACCTGTTCGAAACCTATGCCGTGACCCTGGTTGCCACCATGCTGCTCGGCGGCCTGGTCATGGCGAACATGGGCGCGCGGGCCATTTTGTTTCCGTTGGTGCTCGGCGCGATTTCCATCGTCTCCTCCATCATCGGCACCTTCTTCGTCTCCACCCGCGAAGGCGGCAAGATCATGAACGCGCTGTACAAGGGCGTCATCGTGTCGGCCGTCATTTCCGCGATCGCGTTTTACTTCGTGTCGCAACAGATCATGGGCGATCACGCCATGAGGATCTGGCTGTGCACGCTGGTGGGTCTGGCGCTCACGGCCGCGATGATCGTGATCACCGAGTACTACACGGCCACGGAGTACAAGCCCGTGCAGCACGTGGCCGCAGCCTCGCAGACCGGCCATGCCACCAACATCATCGCCGGACTCGGCGTCTCGATGAAGGCCTGCGCGCTGCCCGTCATTGCCGTGGCCTTGAGCATCTGGGCCTCGTTCCAGCTCGAGGGCCTGTACGGCATCGCCATTGCAGCCACCGCCATGCTGTCCATGACCGGCATGATCGTGGCGCTCGATGCCTACGGGCCGATCACCGACAATGCCGGCGGCATCGCCGAGATGGCGCACCTCGACAAGAAGGTGCGCGATGTCACCGATCCGTTGGACGCCGTCGGCAACACCACCAAGGCCGTCACCAAGGGCTACGCCATCGGCTCGGCGGGTCTGGCGGCGCTGGTGCTGTTTGCCGACTACACCCACAAGCTCGGCGAGAGCCTGGGTCACGCGACCACTTTCGATCTGTCGAACCCCGCGGTGATCATCGGCTTGTTCATCGGCGGTCTGGTGCCCTACCTGTTTGCCGCCATGGCCATGGAAGCCGTGGGCCGCGCCGCGGGCGCGGTGGTCAACGAAGTGCGGCGGCAATTCCGCGAGATCGCGGGCATCATGGAAGGCACCGCCAAGCCCGATTATTCGCGTGCGGTGGACATGCTGACCAAGGCGGCCATCAAGGAAATGATCGTCCCGTCGCTGCTGCCCATCCTCGTGCCCATCGTGCTGGTGTTCGTCGTGAACTTCCTGATGGGTCCGGGCTCCGGCGTGCAGGCGCTGGGCGGCCTGCTTGATCGGCACCATCGTCACCGGCCTGTTCGTCGCCATCTCCATGACCACCGGCGGCGGCGCCTGGGACAATGCCAAGAAATACATCGAGGAAGGCCACTTCGGCGGCAAGGGATCGGATGCGCACAAGGCGGCGGTGACCGGCGACACGGTCGGCGATCCCTACAAGGACACGGCGGGACCCGCGATCAATCCGTTGATCAAGATCATCAACATCGTCGCGCTGCTGCTCGTGCCGGTGCTCGCGAAGATGATGTAATATATACCTTTAAGGCCTCATAATTGCGAATTTTATGCATTTTTGAGGCCTAAGAGGTACATTTAATGACCCGCATTCAAAGGTTATGGGTTACCATTGACCCATGACTACGCTCGCCGAAATGGCGGAACAGCTGCGCAAACTCCGGAAAGATGAACGCCTTTCCCAAGAGGAGTTAGCCACTCGCGCAGGACTCGCCCGCTCCACCGTGACACGGCTGGAGACTTTGGCAAAGGGTGATATCGGTCTCTCTGTCTTACTGCGGTTACTTGAAGCCGCAGGCTACGACCTGAAGGTCGTCAAATCGAGCCACACTCGCACGCTGGAGGATATCCTGGCCGAGCAACGCTCCGATGAGTCACCGCCGTGAAACTCGATGTTCGCGTACGCGGCGTACGCGTCGCGCAGCTGTACCGCGAGCGTGACGAATATGTCCTCAAGTATCTTCCCGGAACCGAGCCTGGCGACTTCGTGAGTTTGGCAATGCCAGTGCAAGAACAAGCCTGGCGTTGGCCGCGTGATCTACACCCATTCTTCCGTCAAAATCTCCCGGAGGGCTTCCTCCTCGACGTCATTCGCGAAGACTTCGGTCACCTCTTGGATGGCACAGATCTATCCTTGCTCGCCGTCGTTGGTGGCTTCGGCATTGGCCGAGTGACCCTTAACGTCGAAGGTGAAGTGCCGGGTGCGCCGGCCGCAATGAACTTCGCTGAACTGTTGACTGCAGAAAATACCGCGGAGCATTTCGAGCAACTCGTGCGGCACTATGCGCGCGCCGCCATTTCTGGCGCAGTGCCAAAATTTCTGGCTCCAGGCGAAATCAATGAGGCCGCGCCGCTCGGGAAGTCGTCGCTTCGGACCTCTCGCCATATCATCAAAGGTTCGGATGATTCGACCCCCTATCTTGGCTTCAACGAGTTCTTTTCTCTGCGAGTACTCGATCGCTTGCACGTGGCCGCGGTTGCCAAAGCGACCATGTCGAATGACGGACGCGTCTTGGTGGTCGACCGATTTGATATCGACGAGCAGGGCGTTCCGACCAGAGGAGTTGAAGACGCCTGTAGCTTGCTTGGTTTGCCTCCCAACGAGAAATACGCGCCGTCTATGGAAAAGGTGTTGAAAGCGACCCGAGCTTACTTGCAATCCGCTGCGACACGAGCGCAGCTTGTGCAGCTTGGTTGGCACCTACTTACAAACTACATAGTGCGCAATGCGGATTGCCATTCCAAGAATATCGCTCTGTTGTACTCGGATCGAGCGGACGTCGGATATACCCCGATTTTCGATATCGTCACGACCCAAGCCTATCAGCGCTTTGCGAGCAATCAGCCCGGACTGTCCATCGGTAGCCGCAAGACTTGGGCGCCTGGCAAATCCCTGGAAACGTTCTTCAAGGTTCAGCTGAATATCTCGCCTCGCGACTACGCGGACATGGTGGAGCGGCTGTGCGAATCGGCCGTAGAACTCAGCCGAGAGATGATCGAAGCTTCAAAGAACGAGCCCCGATGGCGCGAAACCGCTGAGAATATGAGTCGCACGTGGGACGAAGGCATGACCTCATTGCGCAAGCCAAAAGGCTCGCTAAGGAGCAAGCCGGTGCGCACCAAGACCGATGGTTCCGAGCTGCTGAGCAAACGCTAAATATCGAAGTAGATCGCGTCCGGCTCCGCGGCGCCGTCGCGCGTCGCCACGCGCAGCTCCGGCTCCTTCAAGGAGACGCGCGAGCGCGGCGGCACGCTGCGGGTGAGAAATACCGAACCGCCGATGACGCTGTCGGCGCCGACCACGGTTTGACCGCCGAGCACCGTGGCATTGGCGTACAGCGTCGAGCCGCTCTCCACCGTCGGATGGCGCTTCTTGCCGCGAATGATCTGGCCGCTTCGCATCCCGCGGAAACGACAGCGCGCCCAAGGTCACGCCCTGGTAGAGCTTGACGCCCTCGCCGATGTCCGTGGTCTCGCCGATCACCACGCCGGTGGCGTGGTCGATGAAAAACGCCGCGCCGATGGTGGCGCCCGGATGAATGTCGCAGCCGGTCTTCGAATGCGCCCACTCGGTCATGATGCGCGCCATCATCGGCACGCCCAGATCGTACAACGCATGCGCGATGCGGTACACGCTGACCGCGAGCACGCCCGGATAGGCGAGAATGATTTCGTCCAGATTCAGCGCCGCGGGATCGCCGTCGAACGCGGCCTGCACGTCGCGGATCAGCAGATCGCGGATCTGCGGCAGGCGGCGCAGAAAAACCTGCGCCAGCTCGTGTGCGCGCGGTGCGCACTCGCCGAATTCGGGCGCCGCACGCCCGCGCTCGTTTCCCGCTCCCGTCGCCGTAGCACAGGCAATGCTCCATTTCACGCTCGAGCTTCGGCGCCAGCGCCGCCACCATCTGCGCCACATGCGCACTCAAGATTGTCGCGGTTCAGATCCTGCCGCCCGAAGTAGCCGGGGTACATCAAATCGAGCACCGACTCCAGGATCTCGACGATGGCCTCGCGCGACGGCAGATAGCGCTGCGAAATGCGCCGCGCGCGCTCATCCCCGAGGTAGCTGTCGAGCAACTCCGCGGTGAGATCTTCTCGCAGCGCTCGCAGGCGGCGCTGAGATCGTGGCACTCATGGGAGTCCTCATGGGGCCTGTGCGCACTAAGCGACCGCCTGCATCTTCTCGACTTCCTCGAACAGCCCTTCGAACAGCGCGCCCGACAGATACCGCTCGCCGGCATCCGGCAGGATCACGACGATGGTCTTGCCCTTGTTGGCGGGCTCGCGCGCCAGGCGCAGCGCGGCCGCCATCGCCGCGCCGCAGGAAATCCCGGACAGCAGGCCTTCCTCGCGCGCCAGCCGGCGCGCCATGTCGATGGCCTCCTCGTTGGTGACCTGCTCGACGCGATCGACCAGCGATAAGATCCAGATTCTTCGGCACGAATCCCGCGCCGATGCCCTGGATCTTGTGCGGCGACGGCGTCAGCGGCTGGCCGGCCAGCGTTTGGGTGATGACCGGCGAATGCGTGGGTTCGACCGCCACCGTCAGAATCTGCTTGCCGCGCGTCTTCTTGATGTAGCGCGAAACGCCGGTCAGCGTGCCGCCGGTGCCGACGCCGCTGACGAAGATATCCACCTTGCCGTCGGTGTCGTCCCAAATCTCGGGCCCGGTGGTCTTTTCGTGAATCGCGGGATTGGCCGGATTTTCGAATTGCTTCATCAGCAGATACTTGCCGGGATCGGTCGCGGCCAATTCCTCGGCCTTGGCGATCGCGCCCTTCATGCCCTTGGCGCCGGGCGTCAGCACCAGCTTCGCGCCGAACGCCACCAGCACCTTGCGCCGCTCCATGCTCATGGTATCCGGCATGGTGAGCACGCAGCCGTAGCCGCGCGCCGCAGCCGCGAAGGCCAGCGCAATGCCGGTGTTGCCGCTGGTGGCCTCGACGATGGACATTCCGGGCTTCAATGCGCCGCGCTCCTCGGCGTCCCACACCATCGCGGAGCCGATGCGGCACTTCACCGAGTAGGCGGGATTGCGGCCCTCGATCTTGGCGAGGACGGTCGCGCCGCTGCTGGCGTCGAGACGGTTGATGCGGACCAACGGCGTATGGCCGATGGACTTGGTATTGTCCTCAAAAACAGGCATGTTGCACCTCGTTGACGATCCTTGGAATGTTCAGGCCGATTTTCCTCCTAAGCGCGGCGGAAATGCCATAGAAGTTTGTTATGAGGGCCTGCGCGCGCGTTATAAGCGCCCGCTATCGGGCGCTTCAGGCCGGATTCGGGACCATCGACAGCGGTTGCGGGCGCCCGACCATGAAGCCCTGCACGAAGTCGATGCCCATGCCGGTCACCGTGTCCAGCGACTGCTGATCCTCGACATGTTCGGCGACCACGCGGAAATTCAGGCTGCGCGACAACTCGATCATCGCCGTGACCATCGCCTGGTTCACGGTGTCGGCGGCCAGATTCTTGATGAAGGAGCCGTCGATCTTCAGATAGTCCATCGGCAGGGTCTTCAAGGTCGAGAATGAACTCAAGCCGCTGCCGAAATCATCGAGCGCGAATTCGCAGCCCATGCCATGCAGCACCCCGATGAAGCGCTGTGCATGATCGAGATTCGCAAACCACCGAGCTTTCCGTGACCTCGAAGCAGATGTCGCTCGGGATGCGCGCCGGTGTGATCGAAACAATCGACGACGAATTCCAGAAATTCCGCATCGCCCAGGGTCTGGCCGGCGATGTTGATCGCGACGCTGCGGCCGGGCGGCAGCTTCAAGCCGCCGCGCCCGAGCGCGGACAGCACCGATTGCACCACCCAGCGATCGACGTGCGGCATCAAGCGATAGCGTTCGGCCGCGCGGATGAACTCCGCCGGCGGCGCGGCCGGCTGGCCGCCCTCGCCCGGCGAGGCGCACGAAGACCTCGAGCGCCGGTCCGCTGACGCCGTCCGGCCCGCGCATGCACGATGGGCTGGTAGTAGAGCTCGAACTTGTTGTCGCGCAGCGCGCCCTGCAGCTTCTGCAGCCAGTGAATCTCGCCGCTGTGGCGCGCGTTCGCTTCCTCGCGCGCCGAATACACATGCACGTGCAAGCCGCCCTGCTTCTTCGCCACGTAGCAGGCGGAATCCGCCGAATTCATGATGTCCTCGATGGTGCCGCCGCCGCGGCCGATTTCCACCAGGCCGATGCTGACGCCGACATTGAAGATCTTGTCCTTCCACACGAAGCGATAGTCGTTGACCGAGCGCACCACGTTGTCGGCGATCTGCCGCGCCTTTTCCAGCGGGCATCCGACCAGCAGCAGCGCGAACTCATCGCCGCCGATGCGGCCCACGGTGTCCGAATCGCGCACCGCCTCCTTGATGAGCGAGGCGATCTCGCGCAGCATGTTGTCGCCGGCCGTGTGGCCGCAGGTGTCGTTCACCACCTTGAATCGATCCAGATCGAGATAGCACAACGCATGACCGATGTCGCCGGTCTGCGCCGAATCCATGGCCTCCTGCAGCCGGCGCTCGAATTCGCGCCGGTTCACGAGGCCGGTCAGCGCGTCGTGGCTGGCCTGATAGGTCATTTGCCGGGTGAGACCGCGCAATTCGCTGGTGTCGTGCAGCACCAGCACCAGTCCGGAGATTTCCTTGCCCTCGAGGCGCAGCGGCGTCACGCTGATTTCCACGGAGCGCTCCGCGCCCGGTTCGCTGGGAACCAGCACGGCGCGTCGGCCCATGGTGACGCGGCCGCCGGTGGTCAATGCCTTGCGCACCGGATCGCCGAGCGAGCGGCGGTCCGATCTCATCGACCAGCGAGGCGACCTCCGGAAAGAAACTTGCCGAGGACCTGATCGCCGGCTGGCCGAGCAGCACTTCCGCGGCATGATTGATGTAGTCGATGCGGCCGTCGGCATCGACCGTGATGACGCTTTCGCCCATGGCATCGAGCGTCACCATGCCGCGCGGCTGCGGGAGGCGATCGGTCGCGATGGCGACCGGCAGCATTTCGAGCGCCGTGAGCAGCAGCGCCGGCTCGCCCGCGCTGTCGATCACGCGTGCTCGACAGTTCCACCCGCGTCACCTGGCCCTGGGCACCCATCAGCTCGACTTCGTAGCGCTCGGCGGCCGGGCTCGCCGGACAAGCGCCGCCGCAAATTGTTTTCCACCAACTCGACATATTCCGGCGCGACGAACTCGGTCAACGATTGGCCGACGACATCCGCCGCGTTCATGCCCGAGCAGCGACAGGAAGCGCGAATTGGCGAACAGAATCTGCTTGCGATGCACGAGCACGGCATCGTGCACGGTCTCGACCAGGCGCTGAAACAGCTGCTCGCGATCCTGCAGCCGCGCGCCGCGCTGTTCGAGGTCCTCCAGCAGTTTGTTGACCGCGGCACCCGAGCTGGCCCAATGCCTCGGGCTTGCCTTCGAGCGCGATGCGTCCGGGCGGCGCCGCCCTCGCGCGATGAGGTGCCGGATCTGGTTGGAGAATTCGTTGACCGCGCGCTCCTGGCGCCGCTTCCATGCAAGGAGCACGACGAAGCCCACCGCCAAGATGGCCGCGGTCACCAACCACAACAGCAGGGAAGACAAGGATCAACGCTGACCTCGATAACGACGAGTCTTAGCGACGCTTTGATCTTGGGACCCTTCATGGGCTGGACACGTCGCGAACCGTCGTGTGCGAAGAATAGCGCAAGGGGCTCGCGTAGCCTGTGGAAATTGACCATAATCAGCGGTCTTAATCGCGCGCGAGAACTCATGGATACATTGGCCGCTCGGCAGCAAATGGTGGATCAGCAGATTCGCACGTGGGAAGTTCTCGATCCGCGCGTGCTCGATGTCTTTTCCGTGGTGCCGCGCGAAGCGTTCGTGCCGCCCGAGTACCGCGAGCTGGCATTTGCCGATGCGCCGATACCGATCGGATTCGGCCAAAGCATGCTCGCGCCGAAACTGCAGGGACGCATTCTGCAGGCGCTCGGGATTCGCGCCGCCGACAGCGTGCTCGAAATCGGCAGCGGCACGGGCTATCTGTCCGCGTGTTTGAGCCTGTTGGGTGCCTCCACTCGCTCCATCGACATCCATCCGCAATTCACCGCGGCCGCGGCCGCGAACTTGCGTGCCGTTCCGGGTGCGAGGGTTGAGTTTCGAGACCCGGGATGCCTTTGAGCGGTGCATCTGGGTGAATACGACGTCATCGCCGTGACCGGCTCGTTGCCGGTCTACGACTCGCGCTTCGAGCGCTCGTTGCGCAGTCGGCGGACGCTTGTTCGCCATCATCGGTGCCGCGCCGGTCATGGATGCCGTCCTGGTCCGCCGGGTCGATAACACCGAATGGATTCGCGAGAGCCTGTTCGAAACCGTCGTTGATCCTCTGATCAACGCGACCGCGGCTCAGCGCTTCGTGTTTTAGAAATGGTCAAGGAATGGACCCCGCGTGAATTCCTCGACCGGCGCCGCGGCGGGGCGGAACTGACGCTTCTCGATGTTCGCGAGGAGTGGGAGACGGCCTTGGCGCCGGTACCCACGCTGACCGTGCACATCCCGATGGGTGAGATCTCGGATCGGTTGGGCGAGCTCGACCCGAAGCGCGAGACGGTGGTGATCTGCCGTTCCGGCGGCCGCAGCGCCCAGGTGGCACAATTTCTGGAGCGCCAGGGCTTTACCTCGGTCTTCAATCTCGCCGGCGGCATTTTGGCCTGGTCCAGGGACATCGACCCGACGATTCCGCAGTATTGACCGACTTCCATTAGGTGATATAGTAGTATACAACACTATACTACCTTGCCGGTTAGGGGCAAAAACAGGTTAATTCATGAAGCAACTTTTGAGCGCGTTTGTACTGTTTCTCGCCGCGAATGCCGCGCCGGCGGCGGACCTCCTGGCCGTCTACCAGCGTGCGCTCCAAAACGATCCGCAGCTGCGGGAGGCGGAAGCCACGCGCCTCGCGGCCCTGGAAGCCAAGCCCCAGGCCTTGTCGGCATTGCTGCCGCAGCTGGCCGGTAACGGCTTAGTGTCGAAAGAACGCGACGTGGGATCCCAGAACACCACCCAATCGGTGCAGCTGCCGCCTTGCGGCCCGGGCATCCCCGCCGGCACGCCCTGCGCCCCGCCAGGCACACAGGCGAGTGTCTTCGAATCTTTTCTATTTACCGGCACCACCGACACCACCATTCACCATTACACCGTCGATCTGAAGCAGAGTTTGTTCCGCTGGGAGAACTGGGAGGCCTTGAAGCGCGCGGATTCGCAGGTGGCGCAAGCCGAGGCGGATTACCAAGCCGCGCAACAGGATCTGATGGAGCGAGTCGCCCAGCGCTATTTCGATGTGCTCGGCGCGCAGGATGATCTCGAGGCCCAGCAGTCGGCGCTGATCTCGGTGTCCCGCCAGCTCGAGCAGGCCGAGGCACGCTATCGAATCGGTCTCATTGCGGTCACCGACGTGGAGGAAGCGCGCGCCTCCCACGACAGCACGGCGGCCGCCGTCATTGCGGCAAAACGCGCCCTGTCCTCGACGCAGGAACTGTTGCGCGAGATCATCGGCGACCCATTCGATTTCCTGGCCCGCCCCACCGAGCCCTTCGAAATGGTGAATCCGGATCCCGTCAGCGAGGATCGCTGGGTCGAAATGGCCCTGCAACAGAATTTATCGTTGGTCTCCAGCCGCTTGGCTGCCGACATCGCGCGCGAGAATGTCTCGGTGGCGCGCGGCGGCCACTATCCATCGCTCGACCTGGTGGGCAGTGCCGGCCGGCTTACGAACGACGCGGTGAATACGTATGACGCCGGCGGTCCGGCGGGCGGAACGACGATCGATCAAAATCAGCGCTCGATCGGTATTCAATTGACGTTCCCCTTGTACTCCGGCGGCATGGTTTCCTCGCAGGTGCGCCAGGCGGTCTATCAGCATCGGGCCGCCAAGGAGCGCCTGGAACGGGTCGCCCGCCAGACCGAGCATGATGCGCGCGATGCGTATCTGGGCGTGCTGTCGGAGATGTCGCGCGTCAAGGCGCTGCGCCGCGCCGTTGAATCCAACACCATCGCCCTGCGCGCCACCGAATCCGGCTACGAGGCGGGTACGCGGACCGCCGTGGATGTCCTGCAATCGCGGCAACAATGGGTGCAGGCGCAAACCGACTATTCGCGCAGCCGCTATGAGTACATGATCAATGTGATCAAGCTGCAGCAGGCCGCCGGCATTCTGTCGGAACACAGTCTACAGCGCATCAATGCCCTGCTGACGGATGCGCCGCCGCCGCCGGCTGCGGGTCGGGCGCCAGCAACGCCCCAATAAGTTCCGCCAGCCGCTGCACGCTGCCGCGATTCGCAGCGACGATGGCGACACCGAGACGGCCCATCCTCTGCCGCTCGAGAGGGTCGTCGAGCAGACGCTTGAGCGCCGCCGCCAGATCGGCTGGAGTCGCGACCTCGGCGGCGGCTCCTTGTTGCAGGAGCAATTGCGCAATCTCCTTGCCGTTGAAGTGAGAAGGACCGGTCAACACCGGCAACCCCAAGGCTGCAGGCTCCAGCAAATTGTGCCCGCCGATCGGCACCAAACTGCCGCCAACGAAAGCCACATCGCTCGAGGCGTACAGCATGGGAAGCTCGCCCACCGTATCGGCCAGCAACACCTCGGTGTCATCACTCACCACGCACTTGGAGCTGCGGCGCAGGAATCTGACGCCGCGGCGCGCGAGCAGATCGGCGACCCCGGCGAAGCGATCCTTGTGCCGCGGTACGAGGATCAGCAGTGCCCGGGGCAGATGCGCCTGCAGCATGCCCTGCGCGACCAGCATCAACTCCTCTTCGCCGGCGTGGGTGCTGCCGGCGATCCACACCGGCCGCGCGGCGCCGTACTGCGCCCGCAATGCTCTGCCTTGTTCAATACTGCCGCCGTCCAATTGCAAATCGAATTTCACGTTGCCGACGACGTGAATCTTGGCGGCGGCCGCGCCAATCGCCGCAAAGCGCTCCGCATCGGCCGCCGATTGCGCGGCAACGACGACGTTGCCCTGGAACACGCGGCCGAACAACGCGCGCAAATATCGATAACGCGACACGGATTTGACCGAAAGCCGGGCGCTGGCGAGCAGCATCGGTATGCCGCGATGCTCGCACTGGGCGAATAGATTCGGCCACAGCTCGGTTTCCATGATGACGCCGAGCCGCGGCTGAATCCGCGAGAGAAAACGCCGCACCGATCCCGGCGTGTCATAGGGCAGATAGCGGATGTCCGCAGCGCCGGCGAACAACGCCTGTGCGCGCGCGCGGCCGGCCGGTGTCGCCGAGGTCAGCACCACTGGAACATGCGGATGCTTACGGATGATTGCGCGGATCAACGGCGCGGCGGCCGACATCTCGCCCAGGGAAACCGCGTGCAGCCAGATGGACGGTCCATTGGCGAGCGCCGGCCCCAGTCCAAACCGCTCGCGCAAGCCCTGCCAATAACCCCGGTCGCGCAGGCCCCGCCACAGCAGCATCATGAAGGCAACGGGTGCTGCGCACCGGATCAGCAACGAATAAAAAAAACGCATCATCCGACCGCGCGATAGCCTTCCAGCAATCCACTCCACGCCGCCGGGGTGAAGCGGTCGGGCGGCAGATTCTTGGAGACCTTGCGGAGCGAGCGATGCAGGCGCTGCAGATTCATCTGGCTCCATGCGCCCGGCGCGCGCAGGCGGCCGCGGTCGAAGTCGACCACCGTGACGGCATCCTGGCCGCCGAGCAAAATGTTGTTGGCGGTCAGATCGGCGTGATCCGCGCCGGCGCCGTGCAAGCGAGCGATGGCCGCGCCGACCTTTTGCCAGACGCTCAAGGGCTGCACGGCGTGGGTCAGAGCCGCGGTCAGGCACTCCGCGCCCGCGATGCGCCGCGTGAGCAGGTCACAATGATAGGTCAGCCCCTCGCGCCGATACCAGGCCGCGACCGGCGGCGGCACCGGCAGTCCGCGCTGCGCGAGATACTCGAGAATGCGCCACTCGGCAAAGGAGCGCACCCGATCCTCGCCCAGCCAGAGATAGCGATCCGGAGATATCAGCGGCGAAATGTATCCGCCCCGCCGGTAATGGCGCAGCACCCAGGGGTTGGCTTCGGTTCCGACGAACCACGCCGCGCCGCGGCCGCCCAATGCGTTGCTGCGCTGACCGCGCGCGGCCCAGAAGTCTGGATCAAACAGCGATCCGGGATCGCCCTGCAGCGCATCGCCGATGTCACGAGGATCGGCCAGCATGACGCCCGTGGCGGTGGCGGTGCGTTGGCCGCGATTGATCATACTTCACCCGCCACGAGGAGCCTGCCCCAAAGATCCGTCAATCGAGTTTATCAGCAGAACACGAAATATTCGCTAAGATGCGCCGATGAGCGAAATCAGAGTTCCCATCTCGCCCGGCGAAATGCTCGACAAGATCACGATTCTGCGGATCAAATCGAAGCGCATGAGCGACGCGCAAAAGCTCGCCAATGTGCGCCTCGAACTGCGCACGCTCGAGGAGACATGGAGCGGTTCGGCCTACGCGAAGATCGATGTTGCATCCGAAGTGGATGCGCTCCATGCCGTGAACGAACGGCTTTGGGTCATCGAGGACGACATTCGCGACAAGGAACGGGCGCAGGCTTTCGATGCGGAATTCGTCCGGCTCGCGAGGGCGGTGTACTTCGAGAACGATGAACGGGCTGCAATCAAACGGCGCATCAATCTCAAGCTCGGCTCCGCGATCGTCGAGGAAAAATCCTACGCCGACTACAAGTCCTAGGGGTCAACCTCCGAAGCGATGTCCGCGTGGCCGGTCGCGCCGCGATTCAGCGTGTATTCGGCGCCGCAGTAGGAGCATTTTGCCCAGCCCGACGGTTCGATCGCCAGGTAAACCTTGGGGTGTGAATTCCACAACATCATGCCCGGCATGGGACATGAAAGCGGCAGGTCGTCCCTGTTGACCGTGTAGTGATGCAACGCATTCGGTACCAATAATTGCATTATCCACCCTCCGCTTGAACCCGTGCGGCGCGTGCCTGCTGCGACAGCGGCGCGAATCCGCGCGCCCTCAGCAGCCCGTCGATCTTGGGATCGGCGCCGCGAAAATTCCTGTATGCCTGTCCGGGATCGACGCTGTTGCCCACCGCCATGATGTCGTCGTGCAGACGCTTGGCCACCCCTTTGTCGTAGGCGCCGCCGGCGTCGGTGAACGCTTCAAACGCATCGTGATCCAGCACTTCGGCCCATAGATAACTGTAATAGCCCGCCGAATAAGCGTCGCTGGAAAATATGTGCGCGAACTGCGGCGTGCGATGCCGCATGACCATTTCCTCCGGCATGCCGAGGGACTGGAGCGTCGTACGCTCGAACGCGTCAGGATCAATGGGTGTAGAGCCCGCCAGATGCAGCTTCATGTCCACCAACGCGGACGCCAGGTATTCCACGGTCGCAAATCCTTGATTGAACGTGCTGGCCTTCTTGATCTTGGCGACCAGTTCGGGGGGAATTGGCTTGCCGGTCTGATAATGCACCGCGAATCGCGAAAGCACTTCCGGCGTCGAGAGCCAATTCTCGTTGAGCTGCGACGGAAACTCCACGAAATCCCGGACGACATTGGTACCCGCCAGCGACGGGTACTTGACGTCGGAATTGAGGCCGTGCAGAGCGTGCCCGAACTCGTGAAACAACGTCACGGCATCGTCCCAGCTGATCAAGAGCGGGCCGCCGCTCTCGTCTTTTACAAAATTGGTGTTGTTCGACACGATGGGAGCAACATCGTGGTCGAGCTTGTCCTGGCTGCGGTATTCGCTCATCCATGCTCCGGAATTCTTTCCCGGCCGCGCGTACGGATCGAAGTACCAAAATCCCACATGGCGGCCGGCCGCGTTTTTCACTTCCCAGATGCGCACGTCGATGTTGGCCACCGGCAGTCCGTACACCTGCGTAAAGGTAAAGCCGTAGAGCTGTCCGGCAGCCCAGAACATGCCCTCGCGCAGCTTTTCCAGCTGCAAGTAGGGCTTCACTTCGTTCATTTCGATATCGTACCTGGCCTTGCGCACCTTCTCGGCGTAGTACCGATAGTCCCAGGCAGCGATCTTGATGCCGGCCTGCTCGGCGTCGGCGATCTTCTGCATATCCGCCACTTCTTCATGCTCGCGCGCAACCGCCGCGGGCCAAACCTGCATCATCAGGCTCATGGCGTTCTCCGGCGTCTTCGCCATGCTGTCGGCCACCCGCCAATGCGCATGCGTCGGATAGCCCAGCAGCTTTGCGCGCTCGGCACGCAGACTCAATATTTCCGTGATGATTTTCTTGTTGTCATGCGCATCGCCATTGTCGCCGCGGCTGTAGTAGGTTCGCCAAACCTTCTCGCGCAAATCCCGCCGATCCGAATAGGTCAGGAACGGATCCATGGAGGAACGCGTGTTGAGAATCGCCCATTCCGAATCATGGCCGCGCGCCACGGCAGCCGAGTGCGCGGCGGCGCGCAGCGGCGCGGGCAAACCCGCAAGATCCTTCTCATCCTTCAGATACAGCGCATAGTCCGCCTCGTCGGCCAGCAGGTTCTGGCTGAAGTTTGCGAACAAGGTCGCGAGGCGCTCGTTGATGGCGGCAACCCGCTTCTTTGCGTCGGCATCGAGTTTCGCGCCGGCGCGCACGAAGTTCGTGTAATAGAGCCAGCAAAGGCGCTGCTGAACCGGTGTCAGGTTCTGCATCGAGCCGTAAACCGCTGCGATGCGCGCGAACAGCGGCGCATTTTGATGGATCTTGTCGGAGAACGCGGCAAGCTTGGGTTGCATTTCGCGCTCCACGGCCTGAAATTCTGCGGAGCTCATGGTCGAGGACCAGACACTGTAAATCGAGGTCACGCGGTTGAAGGTCTGTCCGCTGCGCTCCAGCGCGACCACGGTGTTCTCGAAACTTGGGTTGGACGTGTTCCCGACGATTTTGTCGATCTCGGCCAAATTCTCGGCCATGGCGGCTTGCAGCGCAGGTTTGAAGTCCGCGACCCGGACCTGATCGAAGGGCGGCACGCCGCCCGAGGGTCCGGTCCAGTTGCCCAGCAAGGGATTGCCGTTCGCCGGCGCAATCATGAGTGCACACGCCGCCGCGATCGTGAAACATACAAACATCGTGTGACTATCCTCAACAACATTGACTCGTCAATTTTGGGTTCAGGCGAGCGCTTTCGGACCCGCGATATTGCCCGACCTAAGGTGCGGAATCAAAGACTGCGCGCCAAATACCGCCGATGCGCTCGCGGGTCTCACGATAGGGCGCGGCTGCCACCACTCGCTCGCCGTCTCCCTCGAGAGAGAGGTGGTGTAGAACCGTGCGATAGCCGATGTAGGCCTCCTTGAGCCAGTCCGCGGTCGAATCATCCAGAATGTTGACCTTCGACAATCCTTCCAGCTGGCGGATGTTGTCGCTGTGGGTCAGGAGCTCCGGATGCGAGTTGGCCGCCGCCAACACCCAGTATTGGACGAGAAATTCGATATCGGCGATGCCGCCGGCGTCCTGCTTGATGTCAAATTGCCCGGCCTTCGAGCGCGACAGCTCTTTGCGCATGCGCAAGCGCATGTCGCGAACGTCGGCGAGCAGGGTGTCGCGGCGCACCGCCAGACTCAGCGTACTGCGTCGCACGACCTCGAACGCCGCACACAGTTCCTTGTCGCCTGCCACGGCGCGGGCTCGCAGCAAAGCTTGATGTTCCCAGGTCCAGGCTTCTTCGCGTTGATAGCGCTCGAATGCCTCGATGCCGGTCATGAGAAAGCCGCCCTTGCCGTTCGGCCGCAAGCGCATATCGACCTCGTAGAGGCGGCCGGCGGCCGAATGCATCGTGAGCAGGTGCACGATGCGCTGCCCCAAGCGCAGAAAAAAAATGCCATTGTCGAGCGGCTTGTCGCCTGATGTCAGCTGAATGCTGCCGGCGGAGTCGTGCAGGAATACCAGATCGAGATCCGACGCATAGCCGAGTTCCAGTCCCCCGAGCTTGCCGTATCCGGCCACCGCCACCGCCACCGGCCGCAGCTGCGCGGCGTCCTCGCCGCAGTGGGGGATTCCGTAAATCTGCGTCATTTGCTGCCAGGCAAGATCCATGCAGCGCTCGATGATCAACTCCGCGATATCGGTCAGCCGGTCGCTCACCCGCATCAGCGGCAACCGGTCGGTCAGGTCGGCGAGCGCCACGCTGAATACCGCGACCTTTTGGAATTGCCGCAACGCCTCCACCTGGCGCTCCGGATCGTCGGGCGGCAGCCTTTCGGTGCGCGCCTCGAGTTCCAGGCAAAAGCCGGCGCGCGACGGCAACTCATCGAAGGCCTTGGCATCGATCAGTTCGTCGAGCAGCAGCGGGAAGTCCGCGATCTGCCGCGCCAGGAACCCGCTGATGGCGCAGACCTCGATCAAACGATCCAGCGCCGGCGGCTGTTCCTTCAGAAGCGCCAGATACGATGAACGGGCGCCGATGGCCTCGAGTACGCGCAGCACCCGCTGCACCACGGTCGCAGGATCCGCATGTCGCGCCGCCGACTTGAGCAAGCGCGCCAGGATGATGTACAGGCGCCGGTGCCCCGCTTCGTCCAGTCGTCGATAGGGGGCCGCCCCGCGAAATGCCTCCAATTCCGCGGTGACCGCCACGATCGCGGCCTGCGGAAAGCCGCCGAGCTTGCAGCTCCTCGCCGATCTTCGCATTGTCCGAATCGAGCCACACCACACCGATGTCCTCGTCGCGCCGTTGCGCGTCCGCCGCACCGAACAACAGCGCTTCGAATTGCGCCGCCACTTTGTCGCGCGTCGATTCGATGAGTTCGAAGGCCGCGCTCCAGTCCGCAAGACCCATGTTGAGAGCCAACCTCGCCCGATCCAGCGCATCCTTCGGCAAGGTATGGGTTTGTTCATCGCGAATCATCTGCAGCGCATTTTCCGCCCGGCGCAGAATCAGATAGGCCGCGGTGAGTTCCGCAATATCCTGCGCGAAGACCACTTTGGAGCCCGCCAGCATCGGCAAGACCGTGAGCAGAGACGCATTTTGCAGCCGCCGATCGCTGCCGCCGCGCACCAGCTGCATGGATTGCACGATGAACTCGACCTCGCGTATTCCGCCCCTGCCGAGCTTGAGGTGCTGATCGAGATCGCGCCGCGCCACTTCGCGCACGATCAGCGCCTTCATGTCGCGCAATGATTCGAAGACGCCAAAGTCAAGATAGCGGCGATAGACGAACGGGCGCACGAACTCTTCATAGGCCGGTGCGTACGCGGCGGCGCCGACGATCGGGCGCGCCTTGATCCACGCGTAGCGCTCCCAATCGCGGCCGTGCTCCTGCAGGTAATTCTCGAGCGATGCGAGACTGACCACCAACGGACCGCTTTCGCCGAAGGGCCGCAATCGCATGTCCACGCGAAATACGAAGCCATCCGCGTTCCGAAGGTCCAGCAAACGGATGATTTCGCGCCCCAACCGATTGAAGT
This sequence comes from uncultured Gammaproteobacteria bacterium, assembly GCA_963831765.1. Lineage (GTDB taxonomy): Bacteria > Pseudomonadota > Gammaproteobacteria > Steroidobacterales > Steroidobacteraceae > Bog-1198. The sequence continues at coordinate 757,003 of CAWHRH010000002.1, read as the reverse complement.
ATTCCTGGTTGTCGAGCGTGCGGGGCCCGTCCGTCTCGCCTTCCTCGGAGAACAGGAACACCAGATCGACATCGGATGAGAAGTTGAGTTCACGGCCTCCCAGCTTCCCCATGCCCAGCACCAGAATCTGCGAAGCGGCGCCGGCCGCGCCCCGGGGCGTTCCGAAAACCGGCCGCAGATGCTGCTGCGCAGCCTTCACCGCCGCACGAATACACGCGTCGGCCAGGTCGGACACCGCCTCCAGCGTCTCGGTCACTGCGGCGCTGCCGCAGATGGCGCGCCAGGCGATGCGCAACATTTCGCGCCTGCGCCACTCGCGCAGCAGAAATAAGGCCGCTTCGACCGTGGGCGCCGCCGCTGCGCGCGGTTCGTACCCCGCCGTCGCTGCACCGGATTCGCGGCCCAGGAACCAATCCAAAGCCTGCGGATCCTGTAGCAACGCGGAAGCGACGAACTCGCTGCCGGCAACCGCCCGCTGCAGCTGATCGCGATAGGGCTGCGGAATCGGCAACGTGCCGCTGCGCTCATGGAAGCGCACGACGGGATCACGCAATTCCTCGGGCACAAGATCGAAAGATTGCATCGCTAGCGGATCGCAATCATGAACAATCGCGGGAACGGCAGCAATACACTGCCGTCCGCGAGAGGCGGATAGGCGCTCGAGATCGCCGCCGTATAGCGCTGCAAGATAGGTCCCGCGCTCATCCTCGCTCAGGGGCTCGAGATAGGGCCGCAAGTCCGCTGCCCTTGAACCACTCAACGACTGCCGCCGCACCGCCGGCCAGCGCGTGATAGTAAGTGGTTCGCCACAGATCGACGCTCGAGCACTGCGGCCGCAGCAGCTCGTAGTACCACTGCGCACCGGCGAGCACGGTGCGCGCCGCCGCCGCTTGCGCAAGCTTGCGCGGCCCACGGTCCTTCGCCGGCGATCTCGCGCATCAGGCGGTGGGCGAGGCTCTCGAGATTGTCCGGCATCTGCACCGCCAACGCGCCGCGCGGCGCGAGTCTTGAGATCAGCGCCGGCAACAGCGTTTCATGGTGGGGCACCCACTGCAGAACCGCGTTTGCCAGGATCACGTCGAAAGGGCCGGGAGCGCTCCAGCTTTGCACCTCCTCGAGGGCGAAACTCGCACCCGGCAGGCGCCGGCGCGCCGCGGCAATCATGTCCGGCGAGCTGTCGATGCCGCTGACCTGTGCGTGCGGGAAGCGCGAGGCCAGCACTTCGGTGGAATTACCGGGTCCGCAGCCGATGTCGGCTACCGAGCGCGCATCGATGTCGGGCAGCGCAGCCACCAAATCGCGCACCGGACGCGTGCGTTCGTCTTCAAAGGCAACGTACTGTTTGGCGGACCAACTCAATTCAATCCTGCCAGCCAGGTGATCACGATGCTCTCGAGGGCGATACGATGATCCGACCAACTATGATCGGTGTCGACGTGCATCGCGGTGACTTTGCTGCCGCCCTTCGCCTTGATCGCCGCCACCAAAGTGTCGGTGTGCGATGCCAGCTGATCGTTCGCAGTCAGCGCCAGCAGGGGAATCTGCGCAAGTCCCGGGGCGGTGCCTGAAACGGGAAAATCCTTGGCGTGAGCAATGACCTCGTCGGCCATGCTCTCCGCCGTGACTCCGGCGAGCGATTCCATGTTGTCGGCCATGACCGCAATCGCCTGCGCTCGCGGCATGCCGCCGATCAAGCCCATATCGCCCATGGATATGAGAATGGCGCCGATCAGCGCATGATCATGCGAAGCGGTGTGCGCCACCACCCACCCGCCCATGCTGTGTCCCGCGAGAGCGATGCGCTTGGTATCGATACCGAGCTTTGATGCGTTGGCCGGATCGCGCAGGTACGTCAGGACCGCCTCCGCATCCTGGGGATTGTGCGCGAATCGAAAGGTGCCGGGGCTTCCCCAGGATCCACGATAGTTGAAAGTCACCGCATTCCATCCCGCGCGCCGCACGGCCTGCGCCAGATCGAGATTTTTCTCATTCCCCGGCAAACCGTGGCAGATGACCAGCGTGGGATGCGGTCCGGCCCCGGGAGGGGAGTACACCAATCCGTTGATCAGCACGCCATGACTGGGAATGTGCAGCACGGTGACGCCCGCCGGATGAGCCTTGTCCACGGCAGGATCCGTGAATATCGCCGGCGGCACCGATTGGTCGAGCGCGGCCTTTTGCGCCGCGGCCGCCGTTTGCGCGACGGCCGGCGTTTGCGCGACGGCCGGCGTTTGCGCGACGGCCGGCAATTGCGCGAGGAAATACATCGACGAAGCCAGGCACCAGCCGAATAGCAGGTGGAATTTCGACATTCTCATCATCGCCCCCCTTGAAGGCCAGTGCAGTCAATTGCCAATTATGGCACCGAGGTTCGCTCGCGCAACGATCGCGCCGAAACTTGCGGCTTCGATGGCATCACGAACAGCTTGACCGCCGAGGCGTGCGCCGGCTCGTGGTAGACGGTGTTCTCCACGATTTTCGTCAGACGATTCATGCCCAGCGGCTCGCCGGTGTTCGGATTGACGTCGAAACGGGGAAAATTGCTGCTCGATATGTCCAGTCGAATGCGATGGCCCGCCTTGACGACATTGGCCGTGTCGAACGGCCGGATGATCAGCGTGTAGATCCTTCCCGCAGTCAGCAACTCGCGCGTTTTTGAATTGTCGCGATAACTGGCGCGGATGATGCCGTCGGTCAGATTCATATCGAAGCCCGAGGGGAAATCGGCGCTGGGTGGATAGACATCGATCAGTTTGGCGGTGAAGTCCGTATCGATGCCGCTCGATGCCGCGTACAGCGTGACTTCCACCGGCCCCGCCAGCACCATGTCTTGTTTCAATACCTCGCTCTGGAACACCAGCACATCGCTGCGCGCGCGCAGCGGCAGATAAGGAGCGCGCGATCCGGGCATATCGGGGCGTTCCCGCTGGTCATAAGCGCCATCCTTCAAGCGTTTCGAGACTCCGCCGCCGATCGTGGGCACCGGATGATCCGGATCGAACTGAAATGTCGTGCTGGGTTTCTCGGAAGCCGCAGGAGGATGCATCGCCAGCGCGCCATCGGCGTGCAAATAGAACAGTGCGGCGCGCGATTCGCCCGGCGGCCATTCGTTGGAATCATGCCATTCGCCGCCATGGAACAGGCGTCCCGCCGAATCCTTGTGCCCGTCGCCGGTGCCCATCAGAAAATACCGAACCGGCGCCTCCGTGGAGGCCGCTGTTTTCACTCCCTTCAAATAGGTGTCGAACCAGCGCAGGTGGAACTGGGTGTCGAAGTCCTTGATCGCAGCATCGGGACCAAATTCGACATCCCCCGCGAAGCTTGCGGTATTCCCATGATGAGTCCACGGACCAATCAGGAGGCGCATCGGCGATTTCTTCAAGGCGCCCAGCACGCGCCAGTTCTCGATGGTTCCGCGCAGATAGATGTCGTACCAGCCGCCCACATGCATCATGGGAACGTCCGCGGTCTGCCCGTAGAACTTTTCCCACTGCATCCCGAGCGTCTCCCAACGCGAATCGTAATCGGCATGCGTGGCTTCATCGAGGTAGGATGCTTCGTAGTTCGGGGCAATCGCCAAGGGACTCAACCCCCTGCGAATGGGCAGCGCCGAGTACCAGGCCGTGACATCCTCCTTGGAAAGCAGTCCCTTTGCGACGGGGTCCTTGGCATCATCCAAAGCCTGCGACCAGGCCCAGGTCAGTTGGCGGCCCAATTCGAATGCGCCCCCATATCTGACGCTGTGATCCCATGCGTTTGCCATGCCGCCCATGTTGAGCAGCAGCGCGCGAAGATGCGGGGGCGCGAGCTTCGAGGCATCTGCCTGAGTGTGCGCCGCATAAGAAGTCCCATACATTCCCACCTGCCCATCGCAATACGGGCGGCTCGCCGCCCATTCAATGGCGTCATAGCCGTCATACGCATCGTAGTCGTAGTACTTTTCGAAGATGCCCTGCGAGTGGTGACGGCCGCGGGTGTCCTGCACCATCACGACATAGCCGTGCTTGGCCAGCGTTTCGGCGATCGCGACTTCGGCGGCCTCGGATTTATCGTAGGGAGTGCGATGAAGAAGAACCGGCAGCCGCTCGGTGGTGGGCGCACCCTTGGCACCCGGGCGATAGACGTCCGTGGCGAGCAATGTGCCATCGCGGGCCGCCACCATGACATTCTGTTGTCGAATCGCCTCCGCATACGGCTTCCCTGACGCGGTCGATTCGGCACCACCGGCGACGGCTGCGTGGGAGACCGCTGCGCCGGCGACGACTGCAGCCAGCAGTGCGGCGCCGCCCAGGAACCGTGCGATCCGCGGCAGTGTGAAAATCATGCGGCAGTTTATCAGGAGCCTACCCGGGTAATCCGCGTGGCCGAGATTGAGGCACGCAAAAAAAAGAGCGGACGATGAAGTCCGCTCTTCTTCGACTGCAAATGGAAGCGGGACAAACCCGCTGCCTAGATTTACATGTCCATACCGCCCATGCCACCCATGCCGCCGCCCGGGGCGCCATGTGCATGCTCGTCTTCCTTCGGCGACTCGGCGATCATGACTTCCGTCGTGAGCAGCAGTCCCGCCACCGAGGCGGCGTTCTGCAGAGCCAGACGCGTGACCTTGGTCGGATCCAGAATGCCCATTTCGATCATATCGCCGTACTCGCTGGTCGCGGCGTTGTAGCCGAACGTGCCCTTGCCCTCGCGGACCCGGTTCAAAACCACCGCGGCATCTTCGCCGGCGTTGCTGACGATCTGACGCAGCGGCTCTTCGATCGAGCGGGCCAGGATCTTGATGCCCGTGGTCTGATCTTCGTTCTTGCCGACCAGCTTCTCGATGGCCTTCAACGCGCGTACCAGAGCGACACCGCCGCCCGGGACCACGCCTTCTTCGACGGCCGCACGGGTTGCGTGCAGCGCGTCTTCGACGCGGGCCTTCTTTTCCTTCATTTCGATTTCGGTCGCGGCGCCGACTTTGATCACGGCAACACCGCCGGAGAGCTTGGCAACGCGCTCCTGCAGTTTTTCCTTGTCATAGTCGGAAGTCGCTTCCTCGATCTGCTGACGGATGCTGTCGACGCGGCCCTTGATGTCCGAGGCCTTGCCGGCACCGTCGATGATGGTGGTGTTCTCTTTCTCCACCAGAATCTTCTTCGCTTCGCCCAGGTCGTTCAGCGTCGCCTTCTCGAGCGACAAGCCGACTTCGTCGGAGATGACCGTGCCGCCGGTGAGGACCGCGATGTCCTGCAGCATGGCCTTGCGGCGATCGCCGAAGCCCGGCGCCTTGACGGCCGCGACCTTGACGATGCCGCGGATCGTGTTGACGACCAAGGTGGCCAGCGCCTCGCCTTCGACGTCTTCGGCGACGATCAGCAGCTGACGGCCGCCCTTGGCGATGGCTTCGAGCAACGGCAGCAACTCGCGAATGTTGGAGATCTTCTTGTCGACCAGCAGGATCAGCGGCTTTTCGAGCTCGGCGCTCTGGCTCTGCTGATTGTTGATGAAATACGGCGACAGATAGCCGCGATCGAACTGCATGCCTTCGACCACTTCGAGCTCGTTCTCGAGGCCCGAACCTTCTTCAACCGTGATCACGCCTTCCTTGCCGACCTTCGCCATCGCATCCGCAATGGTCTTGCCGATGCTCTCGTCGGAGTTCGCGGAGATCGTGCCGACCTGTGCGATCGACTTCGGATCCTTGCAGGGCTTGGAGAGCTTCTTCAGCTCCTCGGTTGCGACCAACACGGCCTGGTCGATGCCGCGCTTCAGGTCCATCGGGTTGATGCCCGCGGCGACGGCCTTGAGGCCTTCGCGGATGATGGCTTGCGCCAACACGGTGGCGGTGGTGGTGCCGTCGCCGGCCTCGTCGGAGGTGTTGGAAGCGACTTCCTTCACCATCTGCGCGCCCATGTTCTCGAACTTGTCCTTCAGCTCGATCTCCTTCGCGACCGAGACGCCGTCCTTGGTGACGGTGGGAGCGCCGAAGCTCTTGTCGAGCACCGCATTGCGGCCCTTGGGACCCAGCGTGACCTTGACGGCATTCGCCAGAATATTCACACCCTTGAACATGCGTGCTCGAGCGTCGTCGCTGAAGCGTACGTCTTTTGCTGCCATTTGCTGATACCTCTAATTAAATTTGATTTGCGGGAAGTACGAAGTGCGGTTCTCGCGAAGTGCAGTTTTCGCTTACTTGCCTTCGACCACGGCCATGACGTCTTCCTCACGCATGACAACCAGTTCATCGCCATCCATCTTCACTTCGGTGCCGCTGTACTTGCCGAAAAGAATCTTGTCGCCGACCTTGAGGTCCAGCGGGCGAATTTCGCCGTTCTCTAAAATCTTGCCCTTACCGACGGCAACGACTTTCCCGAAAATGGGCTTCTCAGTCGCGGTATCCGGGATCACGATGCCACCTGGAGACTTACGCTCCTCTTCTTCTCGTTTCACGATCACGCGGTCATGAAGGGGACGAATCTTCATAAGACAAGACTCCTAATGCTTGAGTTTGGGTTAACCTGTTGAGCGGAGTTGTTAGCACTCTCCTCTCGAGGCTGCTAATCATAGCGGCAGAATGTTACTATTCAAGCTCTGAGTCTCACTATTTTTGCTGTTTCGCAGCAAATACTGGCGCGGGCGACCGGCGGCCACTAAAGTGCGCGCATGCAACGAACCCAGTCAATCGCGCGCGTCTTTCTTGCCCTGGCAGTGCTCCTCGGGTCAGCCGGCAGCGCCTTCGCCAAGCCTTGGTGGATGCGAGAATACAGCATCCAACGACACCGACTTTTTGCCGCCCGATGTGGCGTTTCGCGTCGGCGCGCGCATGGACGGCAATCTGTTAAAGGTGCGCTGGGTCATTGCCGACGGCTACTACCTGTACCGGCAAAAGATCGAAGTGAGAGCGGAAAGCCCGGACCTGGTGGTCTATCCGCCGCAGCTGCCGGCGGGCGTCATCAAGACCGACCCCTACCTCGGAACCCAGGAAATCTACAGCCAGCAGGTCGAAGCCGCTGGTGCCCTACAGCCGCATCGACGCCGGCGCACATCCGATCCAAATCAAAGTGACCTATCAGGGCTGCGCGGAAGCCGGCCTCTGCTACCCGCCAATCACCAAAGTGCTGTTTCCGAGCGTCTCCGGCGCGAAGGTCTCGGCCGCTGCTCCTTCGTTGTCATATCGCTGGGAAGCGATCGCCATCATCACCGGCGGCCTGGCATTTCTGCTCGCCGGACTGGTGCTGCGCAAGGGGCGCAAGCTCGACCTTCCCGCATGAAAGCCCCGGGGCTGCGGCTTCTTTGCACCGCCATGGCTGTGCTATTGGGCATCTGGGCAGGAGCCCGGTTTTATGCCACACGCGGCGCACGGCACGACAGCGCCGTGCCGGTGCCCGCGGGCGTTGCCAGTGCACCGGATCCGCGCGACAGTGCCGTGTCCGACGCCGCAGCCCCTCATCCCGTCATTCCCGCGCGGCTGCCGGATTTCGCGCTGAAGGATCTTGCGGGCAAGCCCGTCCCGATTTCCGCCTGGAATGGAAAATCGCTGATCATCAACTTTTGGGCCACCTGGTGCACCCCCTGCCGCCGCGAGATACCGCTGCTCAAGAGCCTGGCTTCCGAGTGGGCCGGCCGCGGCCTGACGGTCGTGGGGATCGCCGTGGACTATCGAGACAAGGTGCAGGAATTCGCGGGCAGATACAAAATCGACTATCCCCTGCTCATCGGCGAGCAAGATGCGCTGGATGTCGCTGCGAAATTCGGCATGGACTCGCCGGCGTTCCCGTTCACCGTCTTCACCGACCGGCGCGGCGAAGTGGTGGCCCTGTTCGTGGGCGAATTGCACCGGCCGCAGGCCGATTTGATCCTCTCTGTCGTGGAAAACCTCAACCAGGATAAGGAGCCACTCCCGGAGGCCAGGCGCAGAATCGCCGCAGGCCTCGAGGCGCTGGCCGAAAATCAGCCGGTTGAGCGCTTCCGACGACGTTCGCCGCCGAAGCTTGCCTTTTCACCTCAAATTCTGGTTATTATCGCGGACCTTTGATGCGGCGCCGGCAGGATTTTCGCGGTCACTTTAAGTTGTTCAGCATAACGATCGGCGCTATCGCACGATCGATTCTTTGAAGGGGTTCGCGGATGGATATTCGCAAGGTAAAGAAGCTCATCGAGCTGCTCGAGGAATCCGGCATCTCGGAGCTCGAGATATCCGAAGGTGAGGAATCGGTGCGCATCAGCCGCCACCCGAGGATGGCGATGCAGCTCCCCTGCCCAGCAGCCCGCCCAGGTTTACGCCGCACCGCCCGCGCCACCCGCCGCGGCATTGCCGGCCACGGCCGGCGGCGAACGAGCGCAGCGCAACGACGAGCACACGGTCACCTCGCCCATGGTCGGGACCTACTACGCGTCCGCCTCGCCGGGCGCCAAACCCTTCGTCGAGATCGGCAGCGAAATCAAAGTCGGCCAGATCCTGTGCATCATCGAGGCCATGAAGATGATGAATCAAATCGAGTCCGACAAGGCCGGACAGGTCACCGCCATGCTGGCGAAGAACGGTGAGCCGGTCGAATTCGGCCAACCGCTGTTCATCATCGAATAGCACGCGATGATCGAAAAAGTCGTCATCGCGAACCGCGGCGAGATCGCACTTCGGATATTGCGCGCCTGCCGCGAGTTGGGCATCAAAACCGTCGCGGTGCACTCCACGGCGGATTTCAACACCAAGCACGTGCTGCTGGCGGACGAGACGGTGTGCATCGGGCCGCCGCAATCGGCCCTGTCGTACCTCAACATGCCCGCCATCATCAGCGCGGCCGAGGTCACCGACTCGGTCGCGATTCATCCGGGATACGGCTTCTTGTCGGAGAATGCCGATTTCGCCGAACGCGTCGAGAAGAGCGGCTTCATTTTCGTCGGTCCGAGGGCGGAAACCATCCGCCTGATGGGAGACAAGGTATCCGCCATCAAGCACATGAAGGCCGCGGGCGTTCCCTGCGTGCCGGGGTCGGACGGCCCCTTGGGCAAGGATGCCGATGAGAACTTCCGCATCGCCAAGGACATCGGCTATCCGGTGATCATCAAGGCCTCGGGCGGCGGCGGCGGCCGCGGCATGCGCGTGGTGCACACCGACGCCTCGCTGCTGAATGCCATCGGCGTGACCGCAGTCCGAGGCGCTGGCCGCCTTCGGCAATCCCCAGGTCTACATGGAGAAGTTCCTGGAGAAGCCGCGGCACATCGAGTTTCAGATCCTCGCCGACAATTACGGCAACGTGGTGCACCTGGGCGAGCGCGACTGCTCCATGCAGCGCCGCCACCAAAAAGTCATCGAAGAAGCGCCCGCGCCCGGTCTCACCGCCAAGCAGCGCAAGACCATGGGCGAACGCTGCGCCCGGGCATGCCGCGAAGTCGGCTACCGCAACGCCGGCACCCTGGAATTTCTCTACCAGGACAACGAGTTCTACTTCATCGAGATGAACACGCGTGTCCAGGTCGAACATCCGGTCACCGAACTGGTCACCGGCATCGATATCGTCAAAGCGCAGCTGCTGATCGCCGCGGGTGAACCGCTGCCCTACGGCCAGAACGACATCCAGATCCGCGGCCATGCGGTGGAATGCCGCATCAACGCCGAAGATCCCAAGAACTTCACGCCCTAGTCCCGGCCCGATCCGCCTGTGGCACTCGCCGGGCGGTCCCGGGCATCCGCGTCGACAGCCACGTCTACACCGGCTACAACGTGCCGCCGTTCTACGACTCCATGATCGGCAAGGTCATCGCGTTCGGCGACACGCGCGATACGGCCATCGCGCGCATGCGCAACGCGCTCGCGGAAATGGTGGTCGAGGGCATCAAGACCAATATTCCGCTGCATCAGGAAATCTTCAATCACTCCGCCTTCCGGCAGGGCGGCACCGACATCCACTATCTCGAGCGACGCTGGGACTGAAGTAACATCTCGCAGGATGTTGCACCGATGGCGTTCTATGAAATCGAATTCCCGCTCGCGGCCTTGAATTCCGACGCTGGTCGAGGCGGCCCTGCTCGAGATCGGCGCGAGTTCCATTACCTTCGTCGATCGCGGCGATGAACCGGTGCTCGAGCCGAAGCCCGGTGAAATCAGGCTGTGGAGCGACACGCTGGTGCGCGCGCTGTTTCAAGAGTCCGCGCGATGCGGCGCGTGAACCTGCGACGGCTTGCAACCGCCCTGGGCTCGCACGTCGACGCAGACGGCGCGCGTGCGCGCGGTCGAGGAACAGGTCTGGGAACGCGCCTGGCTCATCGACTGGAAATCGATGCGTTTCGGGCGGCGGCTTTGGGTTTGTCCACGCACGGCGCGAAGCTCCGCAGGATCGCCGACGCGGTGGTGGTGCGGCTCGATCCCGGGCTCGCGTTCGGCACCGGCACGCATCCCACCACCGCGCTGTGCCTGCAAGATACTCGATTCGCTGCCCCTGGCCGGCCGCTACGGTCATCGACTACGGCTGCGGCTCCGGCATCCTCGGCATTGGCGGCATTGAAGCTCGGGGCGGCGCGCGTCATCGCGGTCGATCTCGATCCGCAGGCGCTGCTCGCAACGCGCGAAAACGCGCGCCATAACGACGTCGCCTCCGGCATCGAGGTGCAGGGCATCGGAGGCGCCATTGCCCGCGGCGTTCTGCGTGATGGCCAATATTCTCGCCGGGCCCTTGATCGAATTGGCGCCGAAGCTGACGGCCGCGTGCGAACCCGGAGGCCACCTGCTGCTGTCGGGCCTGCTGAAAACCCAGGCCTACGCGGTCAAAGCGGCGTATAGCTCGGGTTTTGCTATGGTGCAGGTGATCGAACGGGATGAATGGTGCTGCATCCACGCCCGGAGAAACAACTTGGAGCCGTCTGAGTGTTCACGCAATGTTCCAAATGCGAGACCATCTTCAAGCTTTCCGCGGAAGTGCTGCGCGCCGCCGGCGGTCAGGTGCGCTGCGGAAAATGCGGCGAAGTGTTCAATGCATTGGCGCGCCTGGCCGAGGACGCGAATACCTTCACCTCCAGCGAGACTGAATTCGAACTGGAATCGCGCGCCGACAGCATTCTGGAATCGCCCGTCCCAGGGACACCGCGTCGCGCCCCCGATCCCGGCGAGGATTCCCTGCCCCCGGGCGTTGAAGTAGCGCGATTGCAAATTCTGGATTGGAGCGAGGATGAGTTGCCGGCTGCGCCGGCAGCGGTGCGCACCGAAACGCGCGCCGCGGGCGGCGACGAGGACGCGGCCGATACGCGCCCCGATGATTCCGGCGAGGACGAGGTAGGGGAAAACTCGCTCGAGTTCACACTGCCTCCGGGGGAACTGGATCGGATATTCGTCGAATCCAAAACGCCGCGGCGGCCATTGCCGCAAGACCTGTCAGTGGACATCGACCTGGGCGAACCGGCGGCAGATCCCGGGGAAATGGCCGAGGTTGACGCGGACGAGGTCGGCGAAATTCCCGCGCCGCGTGCCAGCGGCTTCGAGGTGCCGGAAGATGTGCGCCGCGAAATGCTGATGGGGATGGATCCGGCGGAAACCCTCGCGCCGCGCTCGGCGCTTGCCGATCGCCGGTTCATTCGGTGGCTTGCGGCCTCGATTGCCGCGGCGCTGCTGCTCGCTCGCACAGATCGTGCACCACAATCGCGAATGGCTTGCCGCGCACGCTCCCTTCGGCACGAGTCTCGGTGCGCTGTACGGAGCGCTGGGCGCCCCCGTTGCGCCGCCGCCGAATCTTTCTGCGTATCAGCTCAGACAATGGGGCGTCACCGGCGATCCGGCCGCGGACGGCACCTTGCGGGTGCGGGCCAGCATCATGAATACCGCGGCGCAGCTTGAACCCTATCCGCTGCTGCGCGTGACACTGGCCAATCGCTTCGGCAGCATGGTGGGCACGCGCGACTTCGAACCCGGCGAATACCTGGGCAAGCCGACCGCCAAGCTCTTGGCGCCCGGCGAGCGCGTCGACGCGACCATGGATATCCTGGATCCGGGAAAAAGCGCCGAAGGATTCGAAATCGATGTGTGCCTGCGCGCCGCCGACAGAAGAGTTGCTTGCGCCAACGACGCGGCAGCCAAGCCATGAGCGTCAAGATCGGTCCCTACAGCCTGCCTTCCAACGTCCTGCTCGCGCCGATGGCCGGTGTGACCGACCGGCCGTTTCGAATACTCTGCCGCCGTTTCGGCGCGGGCCTGGCCGCGTCGGAAATGCTCAGCGCCGACGTGCGCTTGTGGGACACGCCGAAATCGCGCCGCCGCATGGATCACAACGGCGAACCGAGCCCCCGCGTGGTGCAGATTGCCGGCTTCGATCCACCGATGATGGCCGATGCCGCGCGGCGCAATGTCGATGCCGGCGCGCAAATCATCGACATCAACATGGGCTGCCCCGCGAAGAAAGTCTGCAATCGGCTGGCGGGTTCCGCCCTGCTGCAGGACGAAGCGCTGGTTGCGCGCATTCTGCACAGCGTCGTGCACGCGGTGGCGGCGCCGGTGACTTTGAAAACGCGCACCGGCTGGGATCCGCATCACAAGAACGGCCGTGCGCATCGCAAAAATCGCCGAGGACAGCGGCATTCAGGCGCTTGCGATCCATGGACGAACCCGCACCGACATGTATCAGGGCAACGCTGAACACGAGACCGTGGCGGCCATCAAGGCCGACGTCAGAATTCCGGTATTCGCGAATGGCGATATCGCTTCCGCCGCAACGCGCGCGGCGAATTCTCGAGGACACCGGTTGCGACGGCGTCATGATCGGCAGAGCGGCCCAGGGCCGGCCATGGATCTTCGACGAAGTCAATTTTTTTCTCGCGACGGGCGAAATTCGCGCGGTGCTAGCGCTGGAAAAAGTCCGTGATATTATGCGCGCCCACCTCGAAGACCTGTACGCCTTCTACGGCGATGAAACCGGTGTTCGAGTGGCACGTAAACACTTGAGTTGGTATTTCCGGCAGCATCCCGGACAAGAGGACTTGCGGAATCGTCTCGTGCGGATCGAGACGCCCGAGGAACAACTGTCCACGCTGCTGAAGCATTACGACACGGGAGTGGATCGCGCGGCATAAGCCGCGCATTTGGATAACAACGACGATCAGCGGGGACAGTTGAACTTAAGGCCATGGTCGCTAAAAAGAAAACGAAATCACGTCAGGGAGATCGCGCCGGCATTCAACGGTCGCGATCTGAAGGTCAACGGCAAGGGCGTGCCGTTGCGTTCGCAGGCCGAAGAGGCCTTACAATGCTATTTTGAAACGCTCAACGGCCATAAGCCCGCGCATTTGTACGATCTGGTGATGCGCGAGGTGGAAGAACCGCTGTTCAAAGTGGTGATGGGCCACGTGCAGGGCAATCAGAGCCGGGCCGCGACCATCCTCGGCATCAATCGCGGCACATTGCGCAAGAAACTCAAAGAGTTCGGCATCAACGAGTAGCCGTTAGTGCTCACGCCCGTACGCCGCGCGTTGCTCAGCGTTTCCGACAAGACCGGCATCGTCGAGTTTGCGCGCGAACTTGAAGGAACGCGGCATCGAGCTGCTGTCGACCGGCGGCACCGCCAAACTCCTGACGAGCCACGGCATTCCGGTCAAGGAAGTGGCCGAGCACACCGGCTTTCCGGAAATCATGGGCGGCCGCGTCAAGACCCTGCATCCGAAGATTCACGGCGGCCTTGCTGGGCCGGCGCGGACTCGACGAGGCGGTGATGCGCGAGCACGCCATCGAGCCCATCGATCTGCTGGCGGTCAATCTCTATCCCTTCGCCGCCACCGTGAGCCGCGCCGACTGCACCTATGAAGACGCGGTCGACAACATCGACATCGGCGGACCGGCCATGGTGCGCGCCGCCGCGAAGAATCACGCGTCGGTGACCGTGGTGGTCGATCCCGGCGATTATCGCGCGCTGCTCGACGAATTGGCGGCCAATCAAGGCGGCACCAATATCGCGATGCGACAGAAAGCTGGCCGCCAAGGCCTTTGCGCACACCGCGCAGTACGATGCCATGGTGTCCGCCTACTTCACCGGCGCCATCGGCGGCGGCGCGGCGCCGACCTTTCCCGACGATCTTGAATCTGTCGTTTCGCAAGCATCTCGACCTGCGCTACGGCGAGAATCCGCACCAGCAGGCCGCGTTCTACACCGATCCGCGCGCCATCGGCGCATCGGTGACCGCAGGCGAAGCAAATTCAAGGCAAGGAACTGTCGTTCAACAATATTGCCGACAGCGACACCGCGCTCGAGTGCGTGCGCCAGTTCGATACGGCGGGATGCGTCATCGTCAAGCATGCCAATCCCTGCGGCGCCGCGCGCAGCAGCAGCGTTGGCGAGGCCTACGCCCGCGCGTACAGAACCGATCCCACCTCCGCGTACGGCGGCATCATCGCTTTCAATCGCGAATTGGACGCCGCGACCGCGCGCGCCATCGTGGAACAGCAATTCGTCGAGGTCATCTTGGCGCCGAGCATCACGGAAGATGCCAAAGAGGTGCTGGCCGCGCGAGACAATGTGCGCGTGCTGATCACCGGCGATCTATCCATGCCGGTGACGCAATTGCTGGAATACAAAAGCGTCTCCGGCGGGCTGTTGGTGCAGACGCGCGATTCGGGTGCGGTTCGCGCCCAGGAGTTGCGCACGGTCACCCGGCGGCCTCCTACGCCTGGCGGAGCTCGACGACATGATTTTCGCCTGGCGCGTTGCGAAATATGTCAAATCAAATGCCATCGTCGCGGCCAAGGACAAGGCTACCGTCGGCATTGGAGCCGGGCAGATGAGCCGTGTCATCAGCAGCAAAATCGCCGCCATGAAGGCGCAGGAGGAGGGACTGACGCTGGAATCGGCGTCGGTTGCCTCCGATGCTTTCTTCCCATTTCGCGACGGCCTGGACGTGCTCGCCGAATTCGGCGTCAAGGCCATCATCCAACCGGGCGGTTCGCGCCGCGACGCTGAAGTCATCGCCGCGGCTGACGAACACGGCATCGCCATGGTGTTCACCGGGATGCGCCATTTTCGCCACTAGAGCCTGTCTGACGACTCGCGGGAGCCTGTTGTGAAGGTTCTGATCGTCGGCGGCGGCGGCCGCGAGCATGCGCTCGCCTGGAAGTGCGCTTCGTCAACGCGAGTGCGGCAGGTTTTCGTCGCACCCGGCAATGCCGGCACGGCGTTGGAACCCAAGGTCCAAAACGTTGCAATTGCGGCGGACGACTTGGACAAGCTGCTCGATTTCGCCATTGCCGAGGATGTCGACCTCACCATCATCGGCCCCGAAGTTCCCCTGGTTGCCGGAATCGTGGATCGCTTCAACGCCGCCGGTAGGCGCTGCTTCGGGCCGACACGCCTGGCTGCGCGCCTTGAAGGCTCGAAGGCGTTCACCAAGGATTTTCTCAAGCGCTACCGCATTCCGACCGCCAGTTTCGCCACATTCACAGCCGGCGATTTTGATGAACGGTATGTGCGGGCGCAACGCGTGCCGCTGGTGGTGAAGGCGGATGGACTGGCCGCCGGCAAGGGTGTCGTGATCTGCGAAACGCATGATGCCGCCATCACGACGGCCCGGGAAATGCTGGCCGGCAGCTTCGGTTCCGCCGGCAATACCGTCGTGATTGAAGAATTCCTGGCCGGCGAGGAAGTCAGTTTCATCGTGGTGGCGCGCGATCAGCAGGTCATCGTTCTCGCCACATCGCAGGACCACAAGCGGCGCGACGACGGCGATCTGGGACCCAATACCGGCGGCATGGGCGCCTATTCGCCCGCCCCCATCGTCACCCCGCAACTCGAACAGCGCATCATGCGTGAAGTGATCGGACCCACCCTGCAGGGCTTGAGGAGCGACGGCAATCCCTACCTGGGATTTTTGTACGCGGGCTTGATGATTGCCGCGGACGGCACGCCCAATGTATTGGAATTCAACTGCCGCTTCGGAGACCCGGAAACACAACCGATCTTGATGCGCTTGCAGAGCGATCTCGTCGATCTGTGCGAGGCGGCGCTGGACGGAACGTTGCAGCATCTGGCGGTTCGATGGGATCCGCGTGCGGCGCTCGGCGTGGTGATGGCGGCAGGCGGTTATCCTGACTCCTACCGCACGGGCGATCCGATCAGCGGCCTCGACACGGCCGCCGCCCTGCCCGGCAAGGTGTTTCATGCCGGCACTCGCGCGGATGGAGAGCGCATCGTGACGGCCGGCGGCCGTGTGCTGTGCGCAGTGGGCCTGGGGCCAACGGTCGGTGCTGCGCAAAATCAGGCGTACGATCTGGTGCGGATGCATTCACTGGAATCTGGTTCAGTATCGAATGGATATTGGCTATCGCGCCATCCAGCGCGAGCAAGGAGAATCGCATGCCGCACCTTCGCCCCAGCATCGCCGATAAGCGCCGCGCATTTCATCGCCTGCACGAATCCGGCTGCTTCGTCATCCCCAATCCCTGGGACGTGGGCAGTGCCCGCTATCTTCAGGGCCTGGGATTCAAGGCGCTGGCCACCACCAGTTCCGGGTTCGCCTGGTCGCATGGCCACCGCGATGGCGGCCATGTCGCGCGATCGCGTGCTGGATCACTTGACGGAAATGGTCGAGGCAACCGATTTGCCCATCAATGCCGATTTCGAAAGCGGATTCGCGCCGGATGCGGCGGGAGTCGCCGAAAGCGTGCGCCTGGCGGTGGAAACCGGCGTGGCGGGACTGTCGATTGAGGATTCCACCGGCGATGCGGTGAAGCCCCTGTACGATGAGGACCAGGCGATCGAGCGGATTCGCGCCGCCCGCAAATCCATCGACAAGGCCGGCGGCGATACGATGCTGGTCGGGCGCGCCGAATGTTTTCTGGTCGGAAAGCCCGACATCGATTTTGCGATTGCCAGACTCAAAGCCTATGCGAACGCGGGCGCCGACTGCCTCTATGCGCCGGGCATCCGCACGACGGAACACATCGCGGCGGTGGTCGCCGCCGTGGCGCCGAAGCCGGTCAATCTGCTGGTGGGTTTTGGCGCCGATCTGACCATGGCGCAGATTGCGGCGCTCGGGGTGCGCCGGGTCAGCGTCGGCGGCGCGCTGGCACGCTCCGCCTGGGGCGGCTTCATGCGCGCCGCGAATCTCATTCTGGAACAGGGCAAGTTCGATGGGTTCGCGGACGCCGCGTCCGGCAAGACTCTGAACACTTTTTTCAGGGGCGACTAGGCCCGCGCTTCAAGGGCGACCCGGCCCGCGATCTTCGCGCCGGACCATGGTCTGCAACAGATGCTCGAGGGCCGCGCCGGGGTCGGCGCATTGGCCGGTGTGCACCGGCGAGGTCTGCACGATGGTGCTGCGCGGAGCCACCAGCCAATGAAACCGCTCACGCGCGGATAATTTTCCGATTTCTCCCGCGTCCGTGCCGCCGGCGCAGATCGCGGGGATGGCGGCCAGCGTGTTTCGAACCAGTTCCAGGTCCACATTCGAATCCAGCGCCAGCAGTGCACGTTCATCGAGTTCGATGCGCGCGCGCAGAATTCGTTCGATATCGCAGGACAGGATGATGCCGGCGTTCACGAATTCGCCGCGTTCGACGCGCGGTACCACGCGCACGACTGCGTAATCATAGGTGCGCAGTTCGCGCATGAATCGCCTCCCGTACGAACACCTGCGAATTCTTCAGCCTGCTCGAGAAGAAATTCAAATACGCTTCCCGTTGCTGGGACTTGCCGTCAAAACCGGCATCGTCCGCGAGCCAGCCGTCCGGAATCAACCCGACGATGGCCGCGATTTTCTCGACGGGGAGGCGCGCAGCCATCTCGGCATTCACCTCCTCCAGCATGCCGGCATACTTCAACAGTACATGATCCTTGATCAGGGCAAACGGCGTGCTCGAATGTTCGTCGCGCCGATTCCACGCGTGATGAAAGTACAGGGCGGCGCCGTGATCGATGAGCCAGAGTCGTCGGTGCCACATCAGCATATTGACGTTGCGCGCCGTTCGATCCACGTTGCAGATGTAAGAATCGAACCAAACGATGCTCGAGGCAAGCCTGGACTCAGGCTGATAGACGAGCGGGTCGAACGTGACGGAACCCGGCAGGTAGTCGAGGGCGATGTTCAAGCCCGCGCTTGCGCCGATGAGACTTTGAATTTCGGCGTCCGGTTCGGTGCGGGCGAGATTGGGCGGCAGTTCGACAAATACGATCTCAGGCACCGGCAATCCCGCGAGCCGGCCGATTTCGCCGGCGAGCAACTCGGCGATCAGGGCTTTCGCGCCCTGCCCTGCGCCTCGAAACTTGAGCACGTACAGGCCATCGTCGTCGGCCTCGATGATGGCCGGCAATGAACCGCCCTCGCGAAGCGGCGTCACGTAGCGGCTGGCCGTCACGGTTCTAATGCCGCTCATGCCGGAAGCGTGACCTTGAGATTCATCGGAGCGCTGCTGACATGATGAGCCCGAAACAGTCGGCCTTTTTCCGCGAGCAGCACGAACCCAAGACTCGCCAAACCGCAGCACAGCGCGCCGCCCGCCAGCGGCACCGTGGTGCCGTTGAACTGCCTGCCGATCAAGGCTCCCACCAGCGCCCCGCTGAATGTGGACACAAAGCCCTGCAGGGATGCGGCGATTCCGGCGATCGAACCCACGGGCTCCATCGCCATGGCGCCGAAGTTGGACACCGACAGGCTGAAACACGCCATGCCCACGGCTTGCAGCAGCACGAAGGTCCAGATCCGCTCCCAGCCGAGCAGCGCGATGACCAAATGCAGCGCGCTGACGGCGAGGAACGACAGCAAGCGCGGTATGCGAGATCAAGCGCATCCCCAAGCGCTCCACGATGCGCGAATTCAGGTAGCGCCGCCATGCCCATGAAGATGGCGCACAGCGCGAACATGCTGGGCATCAAGCTCGCGCGGTGAAATACCTCGGCAGAATATCTGCTGCACCATGCCGACGTAGGCCATGATGGTTCCGAACATCACCATCATCGCCAGCGTGTAGCAGATCGAGGTGCGGTTGCCGAGCACCAGCCGGGCCGCGCCGACGATGTGCGCGCCGGGTCAGCGTCAGGCGATATTCCGGGTGCAGCGTTTCCGGCAGGCGCAGGAAGCCCCACACGCGCGACGATGGCCGCAAAGCCCGCGAATACGACGAAAATGTAGCGCCAGGGCGCCAGCAGCAGAATCAGCTGCCCGACGCTCGGCGCGATGATCGGAACGTGAGGAACACCACGAAGGTCAGCGACATGACCCGCGCCATCTGCCGCCCGGAATAGAGATCGCGAACCACCGAGCGCGTCACCGTGACGCAGGCTGCGGCGAGACCGTGCACGAAGCGCCAGGCGAGCAGACGCATGGAAGCTGCCGGTAAGACCGCAGAGCAGCGCCGCCACCACGTACAGGCTGAGGCCGCCGAGCAAAATCGGCCGCCGGCCGAATCGATCGGACATCATGCCCCAGAACAGCTGCCCCAATCCCATGCCGGTCATGTACGCCGTGACGATCCACTGGCCGTGGTTCGGGTTGGCGACATGCAGCGCCCGGACGATGGTGCGGAAAAGCCGGCAGCATGGCGTCGATGGCGATGGCCTGCGTCGACATGGTCGCCGCGGCCAGCACCACGAATTCAAGAAACCCGATCGACGCGGGCGCCTCGCTGTCTCAGCCATTGAATGCGTTCAGCTCTTCGGACTGGCAAGCGGCGGGCCCGCGCCGGGCGGCGCGCCCGCGGGCTTGCGCGCGATGCTGGTCGCCATGGTCACGATGGAGGCCAGATCGGTGAGATTCGCCGGCACCACCAGCGTGGTTCCGGCTCTGCGCCAGCTTGCCGAACTGCTTCACGTATTCCTCGCCGATGCGCAACTGCATGGCCTCGATGCCGCCGCGGTCGGACAGCGCGATGCCCACCTGCCTCAGCCCTTCGGCGGTCGCGGTGGCGACCGCGAGAATCGCCTGCGCCTGGCCCTCGGCTTCGTTGATCTGCTGCTGCTTGTTGGCCTCGGACTGCTTGATCACGCGCTGCTTGTCGCCCTCGGCGGCATTGATCTTCGCGTCCCGCTCGCCCTCCGAGGTCAAGACGACGGCGCGCTTCTCGCGCTCGGCGCGCATCTGCTTCTCCATCGCCGACAGCACGTCCTTCGGCGGCGTGATGTTCTTGATTTCGTAGCGCAGCACCTTGACACCCCAGGGCGCCGAGGCCTTGTCCAATTCGCTCACCACATTGGTGTTGATCTGACCGCGCGCTTCGAAGGTGCGGTCCAGTTCGATCTTGCCGATTTCGCTGCGCAGGGTGGTCTGCGCCAGCTGCGAAATCGCAAAGCCGTAGTTGGTGATGCCGTAGGACGCAAGATGCGGATCCATCACCTGCATGTACAGCACCGCATCGACGCCGACCTGCACGTTGTCGCGGGTGATGCAGATCTGCTCGGCGATATCGATGGCGATTTCCTTGAGGCTGTGCCTGTAGGCAATCCTTTCAAAGAACGGAATCAGGATGTGAAAACCGGCCGACAAGGTGCGGCTGTACTTGCCCAGATGTTCGACCACGTAGGCGCTTTGCTGCGGCACCACCGTCGCGGTCTTGGCAATCACGATGACCACCAACATGGCGATGACGATGAATGCGTAGCCTAAGGACATTCCATGAACTCTCCTACGTTAAGCTCGTCTCGCCATGAACGACGAGGGTCAGGCCGTCGACCCGATCGATGCGCGCGCGCTGCGCCGGCGGCGATGGGCGACTTGCCGCCGTTGATGGCGCTCCACGAACTGCCGCAATACTCCAGACGGCAGGTTTCGCCCGGCTTCAATTCAGCGGGCAGCACCACGGTTTCACCGGCAGGCCCCTGCTTCATCGCCGGCAATTTGCGGCGCATGCGCTCGTAGATCCGCCGGCGGAACAGTCACCATGGAAAATGCCGCCAGGAGCGCGAACAGCAGCCACTGCAGCCAAACGGCCGGCAGCAGCCCCGACAAGATCCAAGAATCCCACGACAAGAGCGCGAGCCGCCGACGAACACCAGATAGAACTGGGCATCGATGAAACGTCAGCTCCGAACCCAAAAGTATGGCGCCGACCGCAATCCACGCCCACCACTGCATGTCTCAACTCCTAGGAACTGGTTCCAAACTAGCGCTTCATCGCGTCGAAGAAATCCGAGTTGGTCTTGGTGTCCTTCATCTTGTCGAGCAGGAACTCGATCGCCGCCAGCTCGTCCATCGGATGCAGGAGCTTGCGCAGAATCCACATCTTGGACAGCTCCGAAGGCTCGGTGATGAGTTCTTCCTTGCGCGTGCCCGAACGATTGATATTGATCGACGGGAACACGCGCTTTTCGGAGATGCGCCGATCCAGATGGATTTCCGAATTGCCGGTGCCCTTGAACTCTTCGAAAATGACATCGTCCATCTTCGAGCCCGTATCGACCAGCGCGGTGGCGAGAATGGTCAGGCTGCCGCCCTCCTCGATATTGCGCGCCGCGCCGAAGAAGCGCTTCGGCCGCTGCAGCGCATTCGCATCCACGCCGCCGGTGAGCACC
Source organism: uncultured Gammaproteobacteria bacterium (assembly GCA_963831765.1). Classification (GTDB taxonomy): domain Bacteria; phylum Pseudomonadota; class Gammaproteobacteria; order Steroidobacterales; family Steroidobacteraceae; genus Bog-1198. Next base: position 735,551 of record CAWHRH010000002.1, on the reverse strand, counting down.
TTGCCCGAACTCGGCACCACGGTGTTGTAGGCGCGCGCCAGGCGCGTGATGGAATCGAGCAGAATGACCACGTCTTTCTTGTGCTCGACCAGGCGCTTGGCTTTTTCGATCACCATCTCGGCCACCTGCACGTGGCGGCTGGCCGGTTCATCGAAGGTCGAAGAAACGACTTCGCCCTTCACGGTGCGCGCCATTTCCGTCACTTCCTCGGGCCGCTCGTCGATGAGCAGCACGATGAGATACACCTCGGGATGATTGGCCGTGATCGCGGTGGCGATGTTCTGCAGCAGCATGGTCTTGCCGGCCTTCGGCGGCGAGACGATCAGGCCGCGCTGGCCCTTGCCGATCGGCGCCACCAGATCGATGGCGCGCGCCGTCAGGTCCTCGGTCGAACCATTGCCGCGTTCCAGTTTCAGCCGCTCGGTCGGGATGCAGCGGCGTGAGGTTCTCGAACAGCACCTTGCCGCGCGAGCTTTCCGGGGAGTCGTAATTGATCTCGCCGACCTTGAGCAGCGCGAAATAGCGCTCGCCGTCCTTCGGCGGCCGGATCAAGCCGGAGATCGAATCGCCGGTGCGCAGATTGAAGCGGCGGATCTGGCTGGGGGAGACGTAGATGTCGTCCGGTCCCGCCAGGTAACTGGAATCCGAAGAGCGCAGGAAACCGAAGCCGTCCTGCAGGATTTCCAGGACGCCGTCGCCATAGATGTCTTCGCCCTTGCGGGCATGCGCCTTGAGGACGCCGAAGATGATGTCCTGCTTGCGCGAGCGGCCCATGTTCTCGAGGCCCATGGTCTCGGCCAGCTTGACCAGATCGCTGATCGGTCGCTTCTTCAGCTCCGTCAGGTTCATCGAGCTGCGGCTGCGGGCCAGATCCGTCGGCGCAATGATCTCCAGATCGTCGCCGCCCTCCGGCAGATCGCCGTAATCCTCGTGCATCGGCCGGCCGCCGTTGGTGTTGCCGTTGCGATTGTCGTTGCGAGGTCCGCGATTGACGATTGGAGCGGCCGCCGCCGCCGCCCTGACCGCCGCCGCCCTGCTGACCGCCGCCCTGGCCGCCGCGCGATTGATTTCCTAAGTAGCCTCTCACAGGTTGCTGTCCAGGAAGGCGGCAAGCTGCGACTTGGTGACGGCGCCGACTTTCTGGGCCTCGACCGTCCCGTTCTTGAACAGGATCAGTGTGGGAATGCCGCGGATGTTGAATTTGGGGGGAGTGTTGGGGTTTTCGTCGATGTTGAGCTTGGCGATGCGAATCTTGTCTTTATAGGTATCGGCAATCTCATCGAGGATGGGCGCGATCATTTTGCAGGGACCGCACCATTCCGCCCAAAAATCCAGCAATACGGGCTTCTCAGACTTGAGCACGTCCTTGTCGAACGTCGCGTCGCTGGTGTGAACGATACTTGGGTTACTCACTGCGGATATAGCTCCTTTTGGAGATTGGTTGAAATTAAGAGCGGATTTGGTTGGGGGAGATTCAGGCCAAACGATCACCGCGAAGTGACGATGCGCGGCCGTTCGGGCACAATACAGCGGGTTTAGCGGTCTTGATTACCTTAAAAGGGTACCGATGATACGGTGGTTGGGAGCGGATAGACCGGCTCCTGGTTGGCCATATTGTTATCCGGTCCCCATCATTTTGCAAGTATCTGCAATTCACAAAGCGAAAATGTCAGACGCCCATCTCAGTCAGCTTACTTTCGATTCCTTGACATATCCCCGAATCCGTGAAGCGCGGTATCGCCGAGCTAGGCTTCACCCGTGCCACGCCAATTCAGGCGCAAACGCTGCCGGTTGCCCTCGCGGGCCGCGACGTGGCGGGCCAGGCGCAAACAGGCACCGGCAAGACCGCGGCCTTTCTCATCGCGCTGTTCAATCGCCTGCTGACCGATCCCGGCGCGGCCAACCGTCCGGTCAACGCGCCGCGCGCCATCGTCATCGCGCCGACGCGCGAACTGGCCGTGCAGATTCACTCCGATGCACTGGCCATCGGCAAATACACCGGCCTGAAGCTGGCGATCGTATTCGGCGGCGTGGATTACGACAAAGCAGCGGCGCATCCTCGAGGAAGGCGTCGATGTGCTGATCGGCACGCCCGGCCGCATCATCGATTACTTCAAGCAGCATGTGTTTGATCTGCGACACATCCAAGTGGCGGTCATGGACGAAGCAGATCGTATGTTCGATCTGGGATTTATCAAGGATATCCGCTTCATCCTGCGCCGTCTGCCGCATCCGACGCTGCGCCTCACCATGATGTTCTCGGCCACCTTGTCGCACCGCGTGATGGAACTCGCCTACGAGCACATGAACAATCCGGAGCTGATCCGCATCGAACCGGACAAGATGACGGTCGATCGCGTGACGCAGGTGCTCTACTTCCCCTCCACCGAGGAAAAGATACCGCTGCTGATGGGGCTGCTGCGCCGCATCGACGCGCGCCGCACCATGGTGTTCGTCAACACCAAGCGCATCGCCGAGGTGCTGGAGCGAACGCTCACCGCCAACGGCTTCGTCGCGCAGGCGCTGTCCGGCGACGTGCCGCAGAACAAGCGCCTGAAGATGATGCGCGATTTTCACGAGCGGCGAAATCGCCGTGCTGATCGCCACCGACGTGGCGTCGCGCGGCCTGCACATCCCCGACGTGAGCCATGTGTTCAATTTCGATCTGCCGAACGATGCCGAGGACTACGTGCATCGCATCGGCCGCACCGCGCGCGCCGGCGCCGATGGCGATGCCATCAGCTTCGGCTGCGAGGAGTATGCCATCTCGCTGCCGGACATCGAGCGCTACATCGGGCATCAGATTCCGCGCGCCGCGATTGAAGCGGTGGACTTGGCGGAGGTGACGGCGCCGCCACCGGCCGTGTGGCGCGAGCGCGCGCCGTGTCCACGGCAAAATCGCGGGGCGGCAGGGCGCAGCGGCGGGCCGCACTCAGGGGCGTCCAGATCCGGGGGCGGCAGATCCGGCGACGGCCGTTCCGGGGGCAGCCACGGCGGGCGCTCCGAGACGCGCCGCCAGCCGCGACGCAACCCGCCGGCCGATCGCTCCTCAGGCGGCAGCACAGCGCGGCGGACGCCCAGCCCAAGGACCCCAGCCGGCGTAGACGGCGGCGCGGGCGCGGCGGCGGACCCGCGGGCGGCGCGCCCAGCCCCGGCGCGGCAGGTCCCGCGACCTAAGCGCTCCTGGCGCTACAAAAGTTCGGCGACGCCGTCGATCGAGGCAAAATCGCCGGTGGCCTGCGGCGGCGCACCCGAATCCGGACGCCGAACCGCGCGCAAGTGCGCGATTCCGAACTCACGGGCGGCATTCGAGCACCGGCAGGCTGTCGTCGACGAACAAGGTGCGCGGCAGCGAAAACTCCTCCAGGGCCGCCAGTCGCGGCCAGAACGCGGCGTTCTCCTTCGGAGCATCGAACGGGTGCGAGGAATAGCAGGCGTCGAAATACTGCGTCAGCGCCACCTGCTCATCCTTGATGGCCAGTGTCGTGGGGTGCGAGTTGGTGACCAGCACCACGCGCTTGCCGCTGCTCCGCTGATTTTCAACAGGAATCCCTCCGCGCCCGGCAGAAATCCGACCCGCTCGAGCGCTCTCGCGCTTGATGCCCGCGATGTCCAGCTCAAGTTCGCGCGTCCAATACTCGATGCAGTACCACTGCAGGGTGCCTGCGACGTCGCTGAAACTTGGGCTGCAGCAGAGCACTGCGCTTCCGCCTCGCTCAAGCCATGGGCGGCCGCATAGCGGCTCGGAATCAGCGTCAGCCCAAAACCAATTGTCGAAGCGCAAATCGAGCAAGGTTCCGTCCATGTCGAGCAGCACGGTATCGATGCCTTGCCAGTCGATCGCAGCGGGACTTTGCATTTGCGTATGATACCTCGATGCATGATTTCCCAGCCCTCGCCGAAGCGCTGATGCCCATCGTGGAGCGCGCGGGAGCGGCCATCATGCAGGTGTACGGCGGCGCATTCGCGGTGCAGCGCAAGGACGACAACTCGCCGCTGACGCTGGCGGATCTGGAATCGCAGCGGATCATCATCGAGGGTCTGCAGCGCCTCACGCCCGGCGTGCCGATTCTGTCGGAGGAGTCGGCGACGGCGCCGTGGAGCGAACGGCGCGACCTGGCGCGAGCTATGGGTGGTCGATCCGCTCGACGGCACGCGAGAGTTCGTCAAGCGCAACGGCGAATTCACCATCAACGTCGCGCTGGTCGTCGAACATGAGCCCGTGCTCGGCGTGGTGGCGGCTCCCGCCTTAGGGTTGAGCTTATTGGGGCGCCGCCGGCTTCGGTGCGTTCGGCGCACGGGCGCCGGCGAATGAGCGCATGCACACCGCAGCGCCGCACCATCCACCGCGCGTGGTGGGCAGCCGCTCGCATGCGAGCCCGGAGACCGCGGCGTATCTGCAGCGCTTGGGTCCGCATGTCCTGACCGCGGATGGGAAGTTCGCTGAAATTCTGCCTGCTCGCCGAAGGCAAGGCGGATCTGTATCCGCGTTTCGGCCCCACCTCGGAATGGGACACGGCCGCGGGTCAGGCGGTGCTCGAGGCGGCCGGTGGTCACGTTACCCGCATGGACGGGCATCGCCTGCGCTACAACTGCCGGGAGAGCCTGATCAACGGCGATTTCGTGGCGTTCACCGACCCCGCCGTGCTTCCCGCGGGCGATTAGAGGCGGTCAGGTGGTCAAGTGGCCCGGTGGTCAGGCGTGCCCGACCGCCTCGCACAATTCCAGCGTGGCATCGAGCAATGTCGGGATGTCGAACACCACCTCGTCCTCGGCCATGGTCAGCTTGCGCCACGCCGGCCGCGGCGATCAGCGCTGCCGGCACGTGAATTTGATCGCGCCGTCTGCAGGGTGGTCCAGGGGCTGATCCGAGCATCGCCAAAGGCGCGATTGAGTGCGCTCCAGCGCAAGTGCGCGGCACGCGCCAGCGCGGTGTCTGCCGCCCCATTGGCGCTGCGGCAATGGCGATCGGCGAGTGCGCCGTTGCCGCGCCGCGCGGGGTGGTCATCAGATCGTGCACGTAGCGCACCATGTCATTGGGATCGACGCGCACGGTCAGCGACGTTTCGCGGGTCATGGGTCATAGGTTCACGCTTCATCCATTGCAACAGATTGGGGGTAACGCTGCAAAAACCAAGGGGCCAGGATGCCAGGCGGAATACTCAGACAGGCTCCTGGTGCGACAGGTTAAGCTTCGCGCCATGGATGACGATCTTCTTTACTGCTCCTGGCGGCCGCTCGCTCTGGCGGGCGCCTACAAGGTCTGGCAGATCTCCCTGGATGCACGTGAAGCGGCCAATCGCATTGCCAAGGACACCTGTTCGCGCGCGGTGGTGCAGTTCCTGGACGGCACCGTCGCGTTCGCCGGCTTTCGCCTGAGCCGCGATTCCCGCGGCGACGCCGACTGCTGCGCACCTACACCTTCGACTACACCAGCGACGGCTTCGAACGCGCGCAGGGGTTCATCGTGCTCGCCGGGCAGCGGCTCGAGGCCGTCGGGCTCGCGGGCAGCCCGTCGTGACCGACGCCCTCAATATTGATCTGCACACCCATTCGAACCTGCTCCGATGGCTCGTTGACGCCCTGCGGAACTGGTCGCGCGCGCGGCGGACGCCGGCGTCGAGGTGCTGGCGCTCACCGATCACGATACGGTCGCCGGCCTCGACGAGGCGCGCGAGGCCGCGGTCCGCGCACGGGCATGCAGCTGGTGCCGGGCGTGGAAATCTCGGCCTCCTGGCGTGCCCAGGCCATTCACGTGCTGGGGCTGTGGATCGATCCCGGTCTCGCCCTGGCTTTGCGACATGCTGGCGTCGCAAGGCCGAGCTGCGGCGCGCCCGCATGCGCAAGATTTGCGCGCGCCTCGACAAGCTCGGGCTGCCGGGTGAGGAACTGCTGGCCGCCGTGGAAGCAGCATCCCGGCCTGCCGACGCGCGCGCATCTGGCGGAGGCCCTGGTGGCCGGCGGCCATGTCGCGAGCGCCGAGGCGGCATTCCGCAAATATCTGGGCAAGGGCAAGGCGGCGCACATTGTCGCGCCGAATGGCCCGCGCTCGAGGTGGTGGTGGGCTGGATCCGCGCCGCCGGCGGCGTTGCCGCCCTCGCCCATCCTGCGCGCTATCGCGCTTTCCGCCGGCGCGCGCCGGCGGCTGCTCGGCGACTTCGCGGCCGCGGGCGGCACCGCGCTGGAGGTGGTCAGCGGCGGCAACGGCTGCGCAGCATGTCGACACGTGCGCCGCGCTCGCCGTGAAGTTCGGCTTCCTGGGGTCGGTGGGTTCGGATTTTCACAACCCGCAAGCGGCTTGGAATCCCCTGGGCCGCTCCCTTAAGCTACCGGATTGCGTCACCCCCGTGTGGCGCAGCTTCGGTCTATAGCACGTGAGTGACGAAGAAAGCAACGTCAATACCGATTTGTTCAAGAACATCGAGCGCCTGCGCCAGCTGCGCATCGAGCATCGCGATCTCGACGACGTCATTTCCCGCCTCAGCATGGATTTCAAGGTGGACGAGCTGCAAATGAAACGCCTCAAGCGGCGCAAGCTGATGCTCAAGGATCAAATCGCGCGACTGGAGAGCCAGCTCATTCCGGACCTCAACGCATGAGCGAGCATCTGGCTGCGCATCGAGGCGTTCTTCGACATTCTGTCGACGCGCAACGTGCTGATCGAAATCGGCGCGCTGGCCGCTGTGCCTGGCAGTCGGCGGCGGTCGGCCTGCAGCTGTGCCGCGCGCTACCGGCGCGCGGCCGACCAAGCCGCCGATGGCGCTGACGCTGGCAATACTTCGCGACGCAGGGCAGCGTCGTGGTCATGCCCGTCATCATGGCGCTGGTGTCTGGTGCTGCGTCGCGCGCAGCGCTGCTGGCGGCCGCGCATTTCGACGTCACGCTGCTCGGAGCGGCGGCGCGCCTGATCGGCGCGTACATCGTGGTGCGCATCGGCGGTGCTGTTGTTCGCCGCCAGTCTCGGCAACAAATCCTGGATGCAGCATTGGGAAACGCGCGTCGCGCTGCTCATCTGGCTGGCGATCGCCGCCGAATACCTGGGCTGGCTCGATCCCATCATCGCCACCCTGGACAGTATCGGCATCGCCGCCGGCAAGAGCCGCATCACCGTCTGGTCGGTGCTGAAGCTGCTGTTCACGCTGACGCTGTTCATGCTGGTCGCGGCCTGGATCAGCCGCTGGGTCGAGCGGCGCGTGAAGAAGCTCAGCAACGTCGCGCACTGTCGACGCGCATCGGCATCGCCAAATTCGCCAACGCGTTCCTGATCGCGCCTGAGCATTCTCATGGGCCTGAACGCCGCCGGCGTCGATCTGACCGCGCTGACGGTGCTGACCGGCGCCATCGGCCTGGGATTGGGCTTCGGCCTGCAGTCCATCGCGGCCAATTTCGTCAGCGGCTTCGTGCTGCTCATGGACCGCTCGATCAAGCCCGGCGATGTCATCAGCCTCTCGGGTCAGAGCGGGCACCAGCACCGAGAATTTCGGCTGGGTGCAGGAATTGCGCGGCCGCTACGTGGTGGTGCGCGACCGCGACGGCGTCGAAATGCTGGTGCCGAATCAGCAGCTCATCTCCAATGCCGTGATCAACTGGAGCTACACCGATCCGCGCATCCGCCTGAAGCTGCCGATCCGCGTGAGCTACCGCGACGATCCGGAGCTGGCGCTGCAGATCCTGCTCACCGCCTGCGAAGGACAGGCGCGCGTGCTGCGCGAACCGGCGCCGGTGTCGCGCCTCATGCACTTCAGCGACAGCGGCATCGAGCTCGAGCTGCGCTTCTGGATCTCCGATCCGCAGGAAGGCGTGAACAACGTCCGCTCGGAAGTGAACCGCGCGATATGGCGGCTGTTCAAGGAGCACAACATCACCATTCCGATGGCGCAGCGCGAAATCATCGTGCGCAGCGCGCCTCGGAACTCGACTAGAGCCGCTAGTCCGTGCCTCTCGAAATCACGCCGCACATCGTCATTCCCGACGACGAATTGGAATGGAAATTCATCCGCGCGTCGGGGCCCGGCGGCCAGAACGTCAACAAGGTGTCGAGCGCCGTACAGCTGCGCTTTCTCCTGCCGCTCAATACCAGCCTGCCGGTCGGCGGCCAGAAATCGCCTGCGCGCGCCTGGCGGGCCAGAAACTCGTCGACGACGGCAGCATCCTGTTCATCGCGCGCAGCGAGCGCAGCCAGGAGCAAAATCGCCGCGCCGCGCTCGAGCGGCTGGCGGCGCTGATTCGCGCCGCCCTGATCGAGCCCAAGATGCGCAAGAAGACGCGTCCGACCAAGAGGGTCGCAGGAGCGGCGCATCGAATCGAAGAAGCGGCGCGGCGCCACCAAGCGAGCGCGGCGCGGCAGGCCTGGGCTGGGACTGTAAACCGCGCCGCGGCCCCGTGTGCGGGTGAATGGCTCACTGCCCCAGGGTGACCTGCAGGATGCTGTGCCTGATCTGCTCCGACAGCACCAGCTGGGCATCGGCCGCGACCGCCGAGCAAGCGGATCGCCGAACAGCAACCTTTCGTCGTCGCGACATCTGGATCACGTCGCGGCGGCGCAGCAGCTCGATGAAATTGCGGAACAGGCTTTTGTCGAAGAATTCCGGCGAATTCAGCCCATAGAGCACCGACATGCGCTGCGCCATCAGATGGCAGCGTTCCTCGAGCGCTTCGGCGCGTGATGCATGCCGCTGCCCGCCTGCAGCAGTAACGCGATCGCCAGGTAGTAGCGCTCGATGGTTTGAATGGTCGCCTGCGCCAGCACCGACAGCCGGATGGCCTCGAGCGATGTCGGCGGCGGACGCTGCCACTCGCTGCGATCGGCGTTGCCCTGCAGCAGATTGAGCCGCGCGAACGTCTCGAGCAGCGACGTCCGCCACGCCGCTGACCTCCGTCTCGTCCCAGCGCAGGAACAGCTCGGCCGAAATGTACGGGTAGACGCGCCACACCAGGCGCTGGATGTCGGCGGTGCGCATGCGCGCATTGCTGACGAAAGCGCACGCGAGCAGCGAGGGCATGGCGAACAGATGCAGGATGTTGTTGCGGTAGTAGGTGGCGAGCACCGCATTTTCCGCATTCATGCGCATGATGTCGCCGAGCGGATGCTTCTGCCGTTGCAGCATGCCCATGCTTTCCGCGTAGTGGATCATCTGCGCGCCGCTGTCCGCCGTCACCGTCACCAGCGGCGAATACGGCGCATCGCGCAGCAGCCGCTGATACAGCTCGAGCTGGCTGCACCAGATCCGCTCTCGGCCAGCGCCTGGCGCGGCGTCGCCAAAATCGCCATGGCCACCAGATTGATCGGCGTGACGGCGGCGGCGGCGTTGATCTCGATGTTGATGCGTCGCGGCCAGATCCGCGATGGCATCGCCGATCCAGCCGGCGCGCGAATCTTCGTCATCGGATACATCGCGTGCGCCAGTTCGGGTTGTGCTGCGGCAAGCAAATCGTCGAGCGCAATGGGCTGCCCCAAATTCACGTGCACCTTGCCGAACTTGCTGCGCAACACCGACACCAGGGACCTTGAGCAGCACGAACACGCTTTCCTTCTCCTTCGGTTGTGCCCGACAGCTCGCCGATATAGGTCCGGCCCTCGACGATGCGTTCGTAGCCGAAATAAACCGGCATGAACACCACCGGGCGCTTCGGATCCCGCAGATAGCGCGCACCGTCATCGACAGCATGCCGGCGCGCGGCGACGAGCAGCCGCCCGGTGCGGCTGCGGCCGCCCTCGATGAAGTACTCCAGCGAATGGCCGCGCGCCATCATGAACGCCGAGGTACTTGGCGAATACCACCGGATACAGCGCGTCGCCCTTGAAGCTGCGGCGCAGGAAGAACGCGCCGCCCTTGCGCAGGAATCGGCCGATCACCGGCAGGTTGAGATTCTCGCCGGCGGCGACGTGCGGCACCGCGAATCCCTTGCGGTAGACGATGTAGGAGAGCAACAGATAATCCATGTGGCTGCGATGGCAGGGAACGTAGATGATTTCCGCGCCGTCGCCGACGCCGCTCAAGTTCTCGACATGCTCGAATTCCACGCCGTCGTACAGCCAGTTCCACAGGCGGCCGAGCACCATGGCCATGAAGGTGACGAAGGCCTGGGAATAGTTCGCGGCGATTTCCATGGCGTACTTGCGCGCCAGCAGCAAGGCCGGGCGACGCTGCAAATGGCGCGTGCTGCATCTCGTTGCGCACCGCCTGGCGCACCGCCTGGGTCTTCAATATCTGCAGCACCATGGTGCGCCGGTGCGAGAGATCCGGGCCGATGGTCGAGGCGCGCTGCGCGCGCAATTCGATGCGCAGTGAGCGCAGCGCGCGGCGCACGCTGCGCTGCTCGCTCCAGGCCTTCTTCCAGGCATCGCGCAGACGGATCGGGCTCGCCGAAATACACCAGGGTGTTGCGGCCGTTGAACAGGACGCTCAGCAATTTGCGAAAGCGGCCCACCAACATCCAATCTTCGGCGAACCAGCAGGCGCCACCAACTCTCTTCCTTGTGCGGCGCCCGGCCCCAGAAAATCGCCACCGGCACCAGATCGACGTCGAATTGCGGCTGAAGCCGCCGCGGCGCCGACCAGCTGCACCAGATAACGCGGCGCACGCGCGGCATTGCGCGTTCGGAACAAACGCGGACGGCGCATCATTTCGAAGTATGCGCGGTCGGCGCGCTTCTCGCCCGATCATCAAGCGCCGCTCCGGGCGCGGCAGATTGTGCTGCGCGCAGACGCTGCTGAGAACCGCCAAATCAGTCTGGCTTTCCCGTTCCAGCACGTAGCACACCGGCCGCGAGCGCGCCGCAATCGCGGCGACGGCATCGTCAGGTTTGATGGTCACCCGCACCCACAGCGCCAGAATCTTGCGGATGCTGTCAGTGCCACGCGTGGCGTCAGGATCCGGCGACAGGGGGTTCACGTTACACGTATACGCATGCGATGCTCTCAAGTCGATGCCGGCGGCCGTGCGAGGAGCCAGAGTGTACAATACGGGTCATGTCCCGATTCGGATTCCTGCTGGTTCTCGCCGCCGTGCTCCGCGCCACGTCCATCCAGGCCGCGCCCGCGGTCGATATCGAAACCGCGGCGCAGGTTTATCAGGATGCCGCCATTCGCGAGCAGGTGCGCGCCTCCTTGGGTGCGATGCCGGCGCACATACGCCAGCTGTTCGAAAACAACGTGGCCGCCCCGTTCTCCGATGCGCAACTCGCGGCCGTGACTGCCGCCGCCAAGCGTGGATTTCGCATCGATGTCTTCGAGGCGCCCGCCTTGAGCGCCTTTGCCGCCAATCTGGACAGCGACACCGCGAAGAAGGCCGACGCCTTTCTCTCCAGCGACCTGGGCAGGCGCATGGTGGCCGCCGATGTGGCGCTGGCGAGTCTCGAGGAAGCACAACTCGACAAAATCATGAACGGCGAGATCACCGCCCCCACAACCCCGCAGCGCGATGCACTGTTTGCGAAACTGGAAGCGGCCTCGCGCTCGACCGAATCGACGGTGCAGATTTTCCTGAGCATGGGTACGGCGGTCGCGCTCGGCACCGCGATCGGCGCAGGCCTGGACCCCGGGCCCGTCGAAGAGCGTTCTCGCAAATCCGGCGAAGCCAGCCGCGCGGATTTGGAACAGAGCATGCGCGAGCCGTTGCGCCGCTACATGGCCTACGACTATCGGGACTTGAGCGACGCGGATCTCAAGCATCTGTTGGAATTTCTGCAATCGGCGCCCGGCAAACGCTACGTGTCCGCCTACATTGCCTCGATGGGAGCCGGGTTTGATGCCATGGGCAGGCGCTGCGGCGAGCAGATCGGCGACAGCCTGCGTGAACTGGCGATAGCGCAACTCGACACCGAGAGTGCCGGCGCCAAACCCAAGACTCAGAAGTGAGCGCCCAAGAAAGCGCGTAGCAATACGCAGATCGTCGCGATTTGATCCTCCAGGCGATGATCGGAATTGAGTATGTGCAGCGTTGCCCGGTGTTCGCGCGCCCAGCGAATGCTGTTTTCGACCGGCACGATGGAGTCGTGCCAGCCGTGCACGATGACGGTGGGAGCGGGGACCTCCTGCGGCGTATAGCGCTCGAAACCGGCCATGTAGAAGGCCGGCGCCAACAAGAACAAGGCGCGGGCGCGCAACTTGGCCGCCGCCGCCGCCGCGACATGGCCGCCCATGCTCGAACCGACCAGCACGAGCGATCCTTCGTGCGCGGCGCCGACCTCGCAGCAGCTTTTGCACCCGCTCGCCGGGATCGTCCATGCCGCGGTAATCCACCGATTCCACGTTCAGACCCAGGTCGCGGACCACCTCCGCCATGGCGGTGATTTTGAGGCCCCAGGGGCCGCTTTCCTTGCCATGCGAGAACACCACGGTACTGAAGGTTCGACTCAAGAAACACCCCTTCCCAGCCGTTACAAATAAATGGCATTGGATGAAGAACAGTCGAGCGCCGCTCGCGAAATGCCGCGCGCCATCGACTGGCTGCGCGAATGCGCCGATCTTGCCGGGGTGGACCCCGCGGCCCTCGAAGCCTTGGCCGCGGCCGCCGTCCATTTTTCGCTTCCGGCCGGCCACTTGCTGTTCGAGTCCGGTTCCAATCCGGACGGAGTATATCTGGTCGCGAGCGGCCGCCTAGGCGTCAAGGCACAGGGCACTTCCAGGTTGGTCGCCGAGATCGAGCACGGCGAGCTGGTGGGTGAAGCCGGCTGGCTGCTGGGGCAGCAGCGCAGCGCGACGGTTGTGGCCCTGCGCGACAGCGAGCTGCTTGCTGGTACCGAATGCGCAATTGGACCGCATCGCGGCGCAGTCCACGCATTTCTCGCTGGCGCTCGCACGCCTGTGCGCGCGGCGCTTGCGGCAGCAGCAATCGTCAGGACCACAAACCGAAGCGGGCGCGCGTATTTGCCATCGTGCCCAACAGCATCGAAGTCGATGTGGCCGATCTGGCCACGCGCTTGGTCGATGAGCTTGGCAAGGCGGGTCGAACCGAACTGGTCTGGGACGCGCGCGCGAGCACGCACACCGCGGCCTGGTTCAACCGCATCGAAGAATCAAACGACTACGTGGTGTACGTGGCGAATTGGGCCGCCTCCGGCTGGACGCGGCAATGCTGCCGCCAGGCCGACGTGATTCTGATGGTGGCGCCGGCCGGCGGCACAATTCGCGCCCCTGGCCCGACGGCATGGCCGAAGCGGCGGTCGCGCGCGGCGCGCGCGTCGAACTGGCGCTGCTGCATCGACGGCAGATCGAGCCCGGAGCTGCCATCCGCGTGGCTGAAAACCCTGCCCGCCACGCTGCATCATCACATTGTCGACTCGGCGGATCTCGGCAGGGTCGCGCGGCTGCTGACACGCCGCGGCGTCGGGCTGGTGTTGTCCGGCGGCGGCGCGCGCGGATTTGCGCACCTCGGCGTCATTCGCGCGCTGCGCGAAGCGCGGGTGCCCATCGATTTCGTCGGCGGCGCGAGCATCGGCGCCATCATCGCAGCCGGCGTGGCGATGGGCTGGAGCGACGAGGAAATGCAGCTGCGCTACCGCAGAAGCTTCGTCGACACGAATCCCGTCAACGACTACACCTTTCCGCTCGTCGCATTGACGCGCGGTCGCAAAGTGTCGCGCCTGCTGGAGCGCGATTACGGCGATGTGCTGATCGAGGATTTGCGGCAGCCGTACTTTTGCGTCAGCGCGAATCTCACCACCGGCCGCGCTCTCGAACATCGCCAGGGCCGGCTCGCGCACGCGCTGCGCGCCTCGGTCGCCATTCCCGGCGTCATGCCGCCGGTGTTCCACGAACAGGGCGTACTGGTCGACGGCGCCGCCATCAACAACCTGCCGGTCGATATCATGCAGCAGCCACGCCCCGGGCATCGTGATCGGCAGCGATGTCGGCGCTGATCGCAGCTTCGGCGAGCGCCGCGTCAATATTTTCCAGATCCTGATGCACGCCGGCATGGTCAACAGTGCCTCGAGCGAACGGCGCACAGCGCGAGCTGGCCGATGTGCTGCTGAAGCCGCCGCTGGCCAATATCGATCTGCTCAACTGGCAGGCCTTCGACCGCGCGCTTCAGAGCCGGCTACGACTACGCGCGCGCGGCGCTCGATGATCTGCCCGCATCTGCCACGGCTCTCGCCGGCCACGCTCGCCGCCGCCAGGTCGAACTCGCTGGTACTGGAACTGGAAAGGCGCATGGCCGCCGCGATTGCAGCCGGCTAGGGCCCGTGAACACCCTGGTGTTCGCAGGCGCTAGGACAGGCTCTTCGCGATGCTGTCGACCCATTCGAGTTCAGCGGGACTGAACTTGCGAAAATTCCAGCCGATTGAGGCTCACCGGCTGAACCTTGGCGCCCAGGGGCGAATGAGTGATCCGAAAGCTGTGAATTCATGCTCGCGCGCGGCCGCGAATCCGATCACGAGATGAAATTCATTGGCGGCCGTCCGCGAATTGACCCGTGCGTCGCAAATGACGAAGAAAGCCTCCTCCATGCGGCGCGCGCCGAAGGTTCCGGCTTCCTGCAGATCCTCGAAAAACCGGCGAACCTGCGCGGCCGCGGCTCGCCGCCGCCCGACCCGGAGTGGCAGTGGTCACCCAGCGGGTGCGCGCTCTCGATGCAGTTCAAGATGAACAGAGCCAGCCGGCGCGCCGGCAGATACCGCCAGTCGGCGTTGGCCGCACTGCCGGCCGCGAGAGTCCGCGGCAGAATGCCGCCCGGCGCACTCGCCCGCATCGCCCAGAATGGTATTGACGCCCAGCGCCGCCAGCTTGGTACGCCGGTCCTCTCCGACCAGGCAGGCGGGCCTGTATCCCGGTCGCAGGATGGCATCGTCGTCGCCGCCCGGAATCCAAACCGGCGACGCCTCATCCTGGCGCGCCAACATGCCGGCGACCGCGCCGCACGGCGCGAAGGATTCGAAGTGGCCCCGCAGCTTGTCGTGAGCCAGCATCCGGGGGAAATACATCAATGCGTTTTCGTTGTAGAAATTCCAATTGCGCAACCCTGACAGGGCATCGTCGGCGGTGTGCCAGGCCGAGGGCGGATCGACGACCAACAGCGCGCGACGCTCCTTGCAATAGCGCGCCGCCACCAACAAGGTGCTCGGGCCGACGTCCTGGTCGCGCGACAAGGGTGGAATGCACAGAAAATTGAAGTACTCGGCGTGATGCAGCGCGAACATCCCGCTGGTATCCAGGCTCGAGCCGATCAGATCGTAGTCGGTGAGCGGCGCGCCGTCATCGCCGTCCGAATTCGAATTGACGTAGGCGGTGGCGAAGCCGCTGGCCGGATCCAAGGTTTGATCGGGCCGTTGCGCCGGCACGTCCCCGACGAGCCGGATCAGCGCGGATTGCGCGATGGCCAGCGGCAGGTAACGTTCATCGGCGCCGAGAGCACGGCAGACCCGTTGGAAAATCTCCTGATCCTCGACCTGCCCCGTGCCCTGCGCGCGTACTCGCTGCATCGTGAGATTGAACAGGGAGGCGCATCCGCCCGGAATATTGTCGAAGTCGACGCTGGCCCGCAGGAATTCCCGGGTACCGGGCCGCAGCGCCTGCAGCTTCAGCACCTGCGAGCCGGCCTTCAACGTCAGGCGTCGCGGAACGTGCGCCGTTGACCACGCGCACGATGAGCGCCTCGCGGCCGCCGTTGTCGAAGAATTGTTCGACGGCGTAGCCCAAGAGGCTGGGTTGCCACAGACCGCCGAATACATGCTGGAATTCCGTGAAGCTCTTGATGAAGATCGGCCGATTGACCGGTCCGCGCAATGTGCGGCCGACGAAGGCGGTGCGCGCCGTGCCGAGACGCGCGATGGATTGATCTGGGCCGCGTTCTTCGTCGACCTGCAGCCTTAAATTACTTGGCGTCACCAAATTCTTATCGTTAGGCGCACGCCCGAACTGTATCACAACCCGATTGAGGTCCGCGCCCCTGTTGCCGCTCTCCGCTGCGACTACTGGCGCTGCGGCTCTTCGCGGCGCTCGCTGTCTTTCCGGCGCATCAGTTCCTCGGCGCGCGCCTGCTCGGCTTCGCTTTTCTTGCGCGAAATTTCCTCGAGCATGACCTTCATCCACTCGCTGATCATTCGCTCGACTCCGCTTTGGGATCGACGATGGCCTCGACCGCCGCGAGAGTTTGCGGATGATATCCGGCACGCGCTTTCGCGAAGACGCGCTTCGCAAACGCCGTACCGGCGGGCGTCGTCATCAACGCCTGGTACAGAGGCACGATGAGCTTGCGGCGGCCGATCGTATTCAAGTAATCCTCGAGGCGACGGCACGCTCGGCTGATAATCGTTGGCGATGACCAGCAGGAACCAACTGTGCGCGATCTCCGCGTTCGGGTTCTTGGTGAGACCGAAGGCCTTATCCAGATCCGCGAGCTGCACCAGCGTGAGCGTGGCGGGCATGTTGTCCAGGAAGTACAGCCATTGCTGGGTCACCCAATCGGCGCCGAGTTTCTTGAGCTGCAGCTTGCCGGCGAGCCAGGCCGTCCTGGCCTCGTCCACGGGCTGGAACATCGCGGTCACCGGCAGAACCGCATCCGCCGGCAGGCCCGGACCAAAAACCCAGGCGTTGACTTGATCGCGCGTGACGATGCCGGGAAAACGATTGAGCAGATTGTCCTGCAGGTATCCGAGGAACTGCTCGGTGGTAATGCTCTTGAATGCAAAATGATCGAAATAGCCCTTCAAAAACGCATCGAAGCGCTCCCGGCCGAACTTCGCGTCCAGGTAATTCAGGAACAGACGGCCTTTTTCATAGGGAATCGAACTGAACGCTTCCGACAGGATCGCGATCGCGCAGATCGATTGCCAGCACCTGATCGGCCGGCTTGAGCTTTGCCAGATCATCGCGCAAGGACTTCAAACCCAGCACGGCCTCCATGGAGGATCGCTGCTCACCGTACACCGCGGTCATGATGCGGCTCTCCATGTAATCGGTGAAACCTTCGTTGAGCCACAAATCGCGCCACGTGGCATTGCCCACCAGATTTCCGGCCCAGGAGTGCGCCAGTTCGTGGGCGATCACCGACACCAAGCTCTTGTCGCCGGCGATGACGGTGGGCGTGATGAAGGACAGCCGTGGATTCTCCATGCCGCCTTCCGGAAAACTCGGCGGCATCACCAAGATGTCGTAGCGGCCCCAACGATAGGGTCCGAACAGCTTCTCGCCGGCCTGAATCATCGACTCGGTATCCGCGAACTCCTTGGCGGCCGCTTTGATGATGGACTTTTCCGCATAGACGCCGGTGCGCGGACCGGTTTCCTTGAATTCCAGATCGCCGACCGCCAATGCAATCAAGTAGGAAGGCACGGGCTGCGGCATGGAAAAGATGAATTCGCCGTTGCGCTTCGCATTCGGATCATTCTCGGCGCTCATGAGCGCCAGCGCGCGCGAGCCGGTGTGCACCATGGCCTTGTACGTGGCGCGTACCTGCGGCGTATCCTGCAGCGGGATCCAGGTGCGCGCGCCGATGGGCTCGGATTGGGTGTAGAGAAATGGCGTGTGCCGTGCAGTCTGTTTGGCGGACAACCATTGCAGCGCCGGGGAATCCGGCAGCACCTCGTACTCGATCCTCAAGGTTTCGGTGGTTTTGTTCGACGGCGGCAGGTCGATGACCAGCGCGCTGCCGAGAATGGGATCCGGCTTGTCCATGCGGAACGGCCGGCTGACCCAGATGGTTTCGCTCTTGGACGTCGCGCCCAGAACATCCGTTGCCTTTTCACTCACTCCGATGATCATCAGATTCTTGGTATCGAGCACCAGCTGCGTGGCGCGTGGATCCAAGCGCCGGATATTCAATGCCTCCACCCCGTCGATTTCCCGATGGTCGAGGTCGACCTTCAAATCAATCTGCATATTGGTGACGCGAAACTGATCCACGTTGGCGTAGGAGTGGTAGTCGAATACTGCCGCAGGCAACCCTGGGTCGGCCGCGCGGTCCGCGCCGAAGGCCAGACCGCTCGCGGCCATCAACAGAAGACCCGCAGAGCGGGGGCTCCTCATGGAGTCTGAACCGGCGCCTTGTCGCGTCCGTTCAGCAACTCATTGAAGGTCTTCTCATCCACCAGCAAACCGGTCTGGCCGTCCCAGTTGGAACCCTGCGGCAGGGTATTTTCAACCAACTTTGCGCTGGCGATCACGCCATCGACGCCCTCGTGCCCGCCGCTGATCGGTACGGGCACGGCGCGCGGCGTATGCGCCAGATCCCCGACGCGCTGCCAGTCGATCTCGGCGTCGTGCTGGGCAATCTTCTCGCGCTGTTTTGGATGCAGCAGATTGGCGAGCAGGCGCTTGCGGTCCTTGGTCCAATTGCGCGAGTCGTCTTCCATGACGGCGTAAGCCTGCAAATAAAGCGTGCCGTCGCGCCAACCGAACAGGTAGGGTTGGTTGACCACGGTGACCTTCGTGCCGATCGGGATCAGCTCGAAAAATACCGCGATGTCCTCCGGGTACAGCCGCATGCAACCATGACTCGAGCGCATGCCCACGCCGTAGGGCTTGTTGGTGCCGTGAATCAAGTAGCTCGGCCATCCCAAGCGGAACACATACTGGCCCAGCGGATTATCCGGGCCCGCGGGCACCTGGGCCGGCAGCTGTTCGCCATCCTCGGCGTGCTCTTCGCGGACCGACTTCGGCACCACCCACACCGGATCCTTCTGGCGGCTGATGATCTTGGTGCTGCCCTCGGGAGTCTTCCAGCCGACCTTGCCGATGCCGATGGGGTGGGTATACACCGTCGCGGGCTCGTTCTTCTTGTGGGGCGGGTAGTAAAAGATTCGCATCGCCGCCACGTTCACCACGACGCCTTCGTGCGGCGCCGCCGGCAGAATGAATTGCGTGGGCACCACCACCTCGCGCCCGACCCCGGGCAGCCAGGGATCGACCCCGGGATTTGCCGTGAGCATCTCCTCGTAGCCCACATCGAAGCGGCGTGCGATGTCCGGCAGCGTGTCGTCCTTGCCGACCGTGGTTTTTTGCACGTAGCCGACGATGTCGCTATCGGGATCGATGTCGAAGTAATGGGTCGCGGAGGGTTTCGGCAGCACCGGCTTCGGCGGCGGCAACGCGATCACCGCCGGCGGCTCCTTCGGTATCGGACGAAACAGAGAGCACGCGCCCATGCCCAGTACGCCCAAGGTCAGCGCGATCAAGCCGGCGGTTCTGAAAATTCCTGACACTTAAGGTTCTATCTACAGCAAAGTCGGTCGGTCAGGCAATTGATTGCGCTGCGGCGACTCCTGCGCGGCAGATTGCGGGAAGTGGCGCGACAACAATCTGCCGACGGCCTCGACGCCTGCAATCGAGCCGGCCTGGAAACGGCCGGCACGAAAATGCTCTTCCATGAGACGGCACACCGCCTCCCACTCCGCGGGGCTGACCAGGCCTTGCAGACCGCGGTCGGCGACGATTTCGACGTCGCGATCCGCCACCTGAACGTAGATCAGAACGCCGTTGTTGCGCTCGGTATCCCATACCCGCAAGTTTGCGAAAACACTTCCAGGGCGTGGACGCGCGGCCCGAGATCGTGCCAGATGTGGGCCGGCGTCAACGCGGTTTCGATGGCAAAACGAATCTCGCCGCCATGCGTCGATTCGGCGCGGGCAATGGCCTGCTCGATGGCATCGAGTGAGGTCTTTGGAAAAAGCATTCGCGTGCGCCAATGCGTCGCGGTTGCGTGCCGGAGCATGCGGCCGAAGCGCATCACCAGCTTCCCGAGGCGCCGCCGCCACCGAAGCCGCCGCCGCCGCCACTGAATCCACCCCCGCCCCCACCTCCGAAGCCGCCGCCACCGAAACCACCGCCACCCAAGTCCGCCGCCCCAACCACTCCCCGTGGACCAGCCGCGCGACGAGGATCCGGCCAGCATGGCGAACAGGAACGCGATCACGCCGGCGCCGATGCCGATGGGAAGCAGGTGACTGAGCAACCAGGCGAGACCGCCGGCAAGTCCGCCGGTGGCAATGGAGCCGAACAACCGGCCGAACATCGCGCGCAGCACGCCGCTGGCCACGAACACCACCACGAGCAGCAGCGGCAGCATATTGCCGAGGCCGCCGTGCCTCTCCCATTTCTTGTCCGGCTCCGGCAAGGGCTCGCCGTTGACCACCGAAATCATTTGATCGACGCCCGCCTCCACGCCGCCGTCAAAGTCGCCCAATTTGAAATGCGGCGTGATGGTCTCGGCGACGATGCGGCTGGCGATCGCATCCGGCAATGCGCCTTCCAAGCCATATCCCACCTCGATGCGCACCCGTCGATCGTTCTTGGCGACGATCAGGATCGCCCCATCGTCGACTCCCTTGCGGCCGAGCTTCCAAGCCTCCGCGACGCGAATGCCGAATTGCTCGATGTCCTCGGGTTGCGTGGTCGGCACGATGAGCACCGCGATCTGGCTGCCTTTCTTCGCCTCGAGATCGGCGAGCTTGGCCTCGATGCGCGTGACCGCGCCGCCGGACAGCGTTCCCGTGAGATCGATGACTCGCGCGCGTCAGCGGCGGCACCGCCACCTGCGCACCGGCGAGCGCGCTACGAGCAGCAGAGCGAGCCCTGCCCCGAGGCGGGCGAGCTCTCGGTCGCGGCCACGCGGAATGCTCAGAGCAGGCTCGCTTAGTGCGGCGGGTGCGGCCGGCGGCGGCGCGAAGTCCACCGACGGCGGCTTGGAAATCGCCGCCTCGTTCTCCACCGTGAAGTTGGCCTTGGTCTTGTAGCCGAACATCATGGCCGTCAGATTCGACGGGAAGGAGCGGATCGATCAAGTTGTAGGCCTGCACCGCCTGGATGTAGCGATTGCGCGCCACCGTGATGCGATTCTCGGTGCCCTCGAGCTGCGCCTGCAGGTCGCGGAAATTCTGGTCGGATTTCAATTGCGGATAATTTTCGGTCACCACCAACAGGCGCGACAAGGCGCTCGTCAGTTGCGCCCTGGGCGGCCTGAAACTTCGCGAACGCGGCCGGATCGTTGACCAATTCCGGCGTCGCCTGAATGGAACCGACCTTGGCGCGAGCCTCGGTGACGCCCAACAGCACGGTCTGCTCCTGGGCCGCGTAGCCCTTGACGGTATTGACCAGATTGGGGATGAGGTCGGCGCGCCGCTGGTACTGATTCAGCACCTCCGACCAGGCGGATTTGGTCTGCTCATCCTGTCGCTTGCATGGTGTTGTAGCCGCAACCGGACAAAAGCAAACCGGCGAGCAGCGACCAGCGCGAAAGCAAATTTACCCATCTTCCCCTCCTGCCCCTGATTTTGGGGCGTTGGGCCGAAGTCTACCACTTGGCAAAAAAAAGCCCCGAGTGTTGAACTCGGGGCGTGAGAGGCGGACTTCAATGAAGGGAAGTAAAGCCCGCTAGGGGATGGGTACGATCAATGCAGCTGATGCCACTGCAGGACTTGGATATCGGTCTCCTCGAGATCGAAGCTGCGCGCCAGCATGCGCGCGATCTCGCGATCGCCTTCCACACTGGCCGCCTGGCCGAGCAGTTCGACGACGCCGCGATATTCGTTGTACTCGATGGCGTCTTCCGATTGCGCGATAAAGTGGGTGTAGTATTTAGCGCTCATGGGCACTAGAGCTTATGATTCGACCGGCCGCGCAATCTGTGAACAGCCGCTCAGTCGATGCTGGCATTCCTCAAGAACCAATTCACGTCCTGAAACGTCCTTTAGAAAATATTGCACCGTGTCAAGATATCGCCCGCCCACTCCGCCCGGTTCCAAATACATCACCCCCGAAGGCGCCCAGCGGCTGCAGGACGAACTCGACCAGCTGTGGCACGAGGAACGCCCGCGCGTCACCCAGGCCGTCTCCGAGGCCGCCGCGCAGGGCGATCGATCGGAGAATGCCGAGTACACCTACGGCAAGAAGCGCCTGCATGAGATCGATCGGCGGGTGCGCTTCCTGCGCAAGCGGCTGGAAGGTATGACCATCGTCGACAGCCGCACGAATGGCGGGCCGGCGCGACGCCAACGCGTGTCTATTTCGGCGCCTGGGTGCAGCTCGAGAATGCAGCCGGCGGAGCTTCGCTGGTATCGCATCGTCGGACCCGACGAGTTCGACATGGACGACGACTACATCAGCATGGACTCGCCGCTGGGCAGGGCCTTGCTCGGCAAGCGTCTCGACGACGAAGTCACCGTGGAGCTTGCCGGGGGGCGCGACCACCTTGACGGTGGTCGCCATCAGCTACGGACTCAAACCACCCGAACGTTCTTGAACTGCCAAGGATCGGCGGTGTCGAGGTCCTCGGCGAACAGCTCGCCGCGCTGATGCAGCGGCGTCCAGTCCGTGTACTTGCCCACCACCGTGACCGAGGTAGGGCATGCAGATCTCGAGCGGCCGCTGGTAATCCATGTCGTCCGGCTCGACGATGCCGCGCCGCGGATTTTCCATGGCCCAGATCATGCCGGCCAGCGCGGCCGCGGTGACCTGCAGGCTGGTGGCGCTGTTGTACGGCGCCAGCGTGCGCGCCTCGTCGATGCGACAACTGCGATCCATACCAGTAGGCATTCTTCGCGTGACCGGCGAGCAGCACGCCGAGTTCGTCGATGCCCTTGCGTGATCTCCTCCATCATGATGCGTTTGCGATCCTGCAGATGCCAGTTGCGACCGGCGAATTCGTGCACCGACAGCACGGCCTCGTCGCTGGGATGGTAGGCGTAGTGACTGGTCGGCCGATAAGCGACCCGCGTCACCGTCCATCACCGTGTAGTAATCGGCGAGCGAAATCGCTTCCGAATGAGTGATCAGAAATCCGTGGAAGTGTCCGGCGCTCGGGCGTCCAGGTGCGCACGCGCGTGCTCGCGCCGGGCCGCTTCAGGTAGATGGCGCAGCCGGAGCCCACGCTGTGGCGCGCCGCCGTCCGCCGGAAAATGCTTCTCGTGCGTCCCCCAGCCGAGTTCGGCGGGCTGCGCGCCCTCGCTGACGAATCCGTCGACCGACCAGGTGTTGACGAATTCATTGGGCGCCTTCGGCAGATTGGCGACCTGCGTGTCGCGCTCCGCGATGTGAATCACCTTGATGCCGAGCCGTCTGCGCAAGCCTGGCCCAGCCGTCGCGATCCGTGCGGGACCGCCGCTGTCGACACCCGTATCCTCGGCGATATTGAGCAAGGCCTGCTTGACGAAGTGCGACACCAATCCCGGGTTGGCGCCGTGAGTCAGCACCGCGGTCGGGCGACTTCTTCGACAGCCGTCGCGCAGCTTGCAGGGCCTCGAGGCGCATGGCGTAGTTGCTGCGCGTCTCGACCGACAGCGTGCGGATCGGTGTAGCCCCCGGCCCAGGGCTCGATGCAGGTGTCGAGGTACAGCGCGCCGCGTTCGCGCGCCAGCTGCATGAGCGCGACGCTCGACACGTCGACCGACAAATTCAACAGGAAATCGCCCGCTTCGAGCAGCGGCTCGAGAACCTGACGGTAGTTCTCGCGGGTCAACGCGTGATTGACGAATTTCACCCCGAATTCCGCGGCTTCGCCCTTGCCTTTATCTTCCGCGGTGACGATGGTGATGCGATCCGCCGAAGTGCCGATGTGACGCAAGATCAACGGCAAGACGCCCTGTCCGATGCTGCCGAAGCCGACCATGACGATCCTGCCGGCGAATTTCACATGCACTTCGTGCTTGCTCATGATCTTTCTGCCATTTTATTTAAGCCCTTCATGTTTCAAGTTTCCCGCCAGTGAGGCGGATAGGTGCGTTCGTAGCCGGGAAGCGATTCGATGCGGTGAATCCAGCGCGCCAGCGCCGGGTAGTTGCGTTCCATGGGCAGGAAGCGCGCGCCCAACTCGGCCGCGCGCTTGCGATTCAGGGCTCGGCGCAGCAGCTGAATCCACGGGAAAATCACCATGTCGAGCGCGGAGTAATTCGCGCCGACGATCCACTGCTTCCTTGCTCAAGCGCCCCTCGATGGTGCGCGCCTCGCGCCCGACCACGTGCATGGCATCGGTGAGATCGTCGATGTCGGCGGAAACGGTGTCGGAAAAGATCGCGCTGACGATCTTTTGCACCGAAGGTTCCGCGTACGCCTGAAACTCGCAGATCACCCGCATGATGACGCCGGCTTCCTCCGGGGTCAGCCCGAAAATCGGCGGCTGCGGGTACTTGAGGTCGAGGTAGTAGAGAATCGCCACCGACTCGAACACCACGTAGTCGCCGTCCTTCAACACCGGCACGCGGCCGCGCGGATTCATCTTCAGCATCTGCGGCGATTGGTGCTCCTGCTTGTCGAAGTGCAGCAGCTGCGACTCGTATTGCAGCCCCTTGTGCTCCAGCGCCAAGAGCACGCGCCACGAGAACGGACTGCCGCTGCCCCAGTAAAGTGTGAGTGCCATAACGCTCAATTGTAGCGGATGAAGTTCATACGTCATCGCGCTAAGCTTGCGATTGGTGCCGTTTACCACCTTAATCGACGCCGATCCTCCCTGAAAGCAGTGCTCGGCGAGCCGAATCTCGCCGTCGTCGACTGCCGTTTCGATCTCATGAAGCCGGAGCCGGCCATCGCGCCTACCTCGCCGGGCACATACCCGGAGCTCGCTATGCGGACCTCAACCAGGACCTGTCGGCGCCCGTCAGCCCCGATTCCGGCCGCCATCCCTTGCCCGCGCCAGGAGTCTTCGCCGCCACCCTGGACGAGGCTCGGAATCGGCGCAGGACACGCAGGTCGTCGCCTACGATGACAGCGCCGGCGCCTTTGCAGCCCGCCTGTGGTGGATGCTGCGTTGGCTGGGACACGGCGCGGCAGCCGTTCTCGACGGTGGCCTTCAGGCCTGGATCGCTCGCCGGCGGCGCCTTGAGTGCGGGCGAGGAACCTGTGGCGCCGGACGGCCCGGCCGGCCGCTTCGTGCCGGGCCGCTTCGTGCCGCATGTCGATGAGGAGGCCGTGATCCGGACCGCGCAGGTCGCCGCGCGGCTGGGCGACCCGAACGTTTCTCTTGGTGGATGCGCGAGCCGCGGAGCGCTTCGCCGGCACCGTTGAGCCCATCGATGCGGTCGCCGGCCACATTCCCGGTGCCGTGAACCATCCGTTTTCGGAGAATCTCGCGCAGGACGGACGTTTCCTGCCGGCGGCCGAACTGCGGCGCCGATGGCGGACGCGTCTTGAGCGGCACGGAACCGAGCAAGGTGGCGGCGATGTGCGGATCCGGGGTCACCGCCTGTCACAATCTGCTCAGTCTGGAGATCGCAGGTCTCGGCGGCGCCAGGCTCTACGCCGGCTCCTGGAGTGAGTGGATTCGGGATCCGAGCCGGCCGATCGCCCGAGACCTTGAGGGTACGCATGAGCGCGGGCTCACAAGCGCGATCTGAAGTCATTTACATGCAGCACCAATTTGTTATCGTGCGCGCCACATGAACACGCCCGCAAAGGCGATTAGCGCCCCAAGCCACGCCTGGAAGATCGGCCAGTCGCTGGACCTGTACCAGGTCGAAGCCTGGGGCAAGGGCTACTTTTCCATCAATGCCGAAGGCCATGTGGTCGTCCGTCCGAACCAGGAACCGAGCCGCGAAATCGACCTTTACGACGTGGTGCAGGGACTCAAGGCGCGCGATCTGCACACGCCCGTGGTCATTCGCTTCTCCGATATTCTGGCGCATCGCCTGCGCCATCTGGCCGACGCCTTCGGCACCGCGATCGCGGAAAATGACTACAAGAACCGCTACGCCGCGGTGTTCCCCATCAAGGTCAATCAACAGCGCCTGGTGGTCGAAGAAGTCTACCGCTACGGCAAGGAATTCGGCTTCGGGCTCGAGGTCGGCTCCAAGCCGGAATTGCTCGCCGTCATGTCGATTACCGAGAATGCGCCGGACCGGCTGGTGGTCTGCAACGGCTTCAAGGATGACAGCTACATCGAGGCGGTCATCATCGCCACCAAACTCGGCCGCACCATCATTCCGGTGGTCGAGAACTACGAAGAAATCCACCTGATTCTCAAACACGCCGAAAAATACGGCGTGCGGCCCAAGATCGGCGTGCGGGTCAAGCTCGCGAGCGAGGGCGCCGGACGCTGGCGCGAATCCGCCGGCGAGAAATCCAAATTCGGCTTGTTCATCAGCGAGATTCTCGATCTGCACGCCCTGCTGAAGGAGCGCGACATGCTCGACTGCCTGCAGCTGGTTCACTGCCATCCGGGCAGCCAGCTGCAGGACATTCGCCGCGTGAAGGATGCCATCAACGAGCTGGCGCATGTGTATGCGGAACTCAAGATCATGGGCGCAGGCCTGCAAGTACATCGACATCGGCGGCGGCCTGGGGGTCGACTACGACGGCAGCGGCACCAACTTCGAGTCGTCGATGAACTACACGCTCAATGAATACGCGAGCGATGTCGTCTACCGCATCAAGAGCGTCTGCGATGCGCGCGACGTGCCGCACCCGATGATCGTCAGCGAATCCGGGCGTGCCATCGCCGCCCACCACAGCCTGCTGGTGTTCGATACCTTGGGCTCATCCAAGCTTGACCAATTCAAAGTCACCGGCCGGCCCGAAGAGGACTATCACGGATCGGAGGAAGTGCCGCAGCCGGTGCTGGATCTATTCGACAGCTACCGGTCGGTGAACGAGCGCCGTCTGGTGGAGTGCTATCACGACGGGCTGCAGGCGCGCGAGCAGGCGCTGCAAATGTTCAACCTCGGCTATCTGAGCCTCGAGTTTCGCGGGCTGGCGGAACGGCTGTTCTGGGCGACCTGCGCCAAGATCCGCGACTATTGCCGCAAGCTCGATCGCGTTCCGGAAGAGCTCGAAAACCTCGAGGACATGCTGAGCGACATCTATTTCTGTAATTTTTCGGTGTTTCAGTCGCTGCCCGACAGCTGGGCGATCGGTCAAGTGTTTCCCATCATGCCCATCCAAAGGCTCATGGAGCGCCCGACCCGCAACGCCGTGCTGGCCGACATCACCTGCGATTCCGACGGCAAGATCGACCGCTTCGTCCATCCGCGAATCACCAAGCGCACCTTGGAGGTGCACGAATTGATTCCGGGCGAGCCTTACTACCTGGCGGCCTTCCTGGTCGGCGCCTACCAGGAGACCTTGGGCGACCTGCACAATCTGTTCGGCGACACGCACGTTGTACACATTCGGCTGCAGGACGACGGCGGCTGGTGGATCGAGGAGATCGTCAAGGGCGACACCGCGAACAAAGTGCTCGAGTACATGGAGTACGACACCGACGAGCTTGTATCCCGCCATCGCGCGGGATTGCGAGACGGGCCGTGCAGGAAGGTCGGATGTCTCTGTCAGACGCGCAAGCGGTCAAGCGGTTCTATGAAAACGAACTCAACGGCTACGCCTATCTCGAGGTCGAGTAGCGCGATTCCCCTGGTATATCTGGGGTTTGCCAACAATAATCTCAAAGCGTAGCATCGTCTTTTAGGTTGTTCCCCTAATCTTTTATTGGTGCACGACCGAAGGTACAGGCCTCGACGCAGCGAATCGCGCGGCGGTGTCTGCGTGTTGAAACCGCGTGCTGACGGTCTACCCGCGATGCGCGCTTTAGTGAGATTAGTTGAATGACGACGATCTACGTTGGCAACCTGCCATTCACCGCGACAGAAGACGAAGTGCGTGCGCTTTTCGAACGCCACGGCAAAGTCGAATCTGTAAAGCTCATCAACGATCGCGAAACCGGACGTCCCCGCGGATTTGCGTTCGTGGACATGGCCGGCTGGTGAAGCCCAAAACGCAATCCAACAGACGAATGGCTTCCAGATGGGTGGTCGGCCGCTGCGCGTCAATGAAGCCCAGGAACGCGCGCCGCGATCGAAGCCCGGCGGCGGCGGCGGTGGCGGCGGTGGTGGTGGCGGTGGCGGCGGGCAGCGCCGCTGGTAAGCCCTGGTAAGCGCCGTTAGCGGCGCTCACCACATTTCTTTGAGCTGCGCGACAACGTCAACCGTCGTCGTATCCGTCGGCTTTTAGGTTTTCCACGCCGACGGTCGATGCGTATGGAGATTTTTTCCAGCGTTTCCAGCACCTTGTCGGTCATGAAGCGGCTCTTGGCGCCGTACACATGGGCGTCGCCATTCTTCGGCTGCTGAGTGACCTGGTATTTGAGCGGCGCGCACAGATGCAATTCATTGCGGGCCCGGGTCATGGCCACGTACAGCAAGCGACGCTCTTCCTCGATCATCTCCGGCTTGCCCGTGGAGAACTCCGACGGAAAGTTTCCGTCCGAAACGTTCAGCACATACACGATGTCCCACTCCTGGCCCTTGGCGGAGTGGATCGTGGACAGGATGACGTAGTCCTCGTCCTTCGAGGCACCCGCCGGATTGGTCGCCGGTGGCCACCGGCGGATCGAGCGTGAGCTCCGTCAGGAAGCGCTCGCGCGATGGGGTGGCTGCACCGATAGCTGTTCCAGCTGCTCGAGGTCGCCCATGCGCGTCCAGGCAGCATTCGTAAATGCTCTCCAGCTGCGGCTTGTACCAGTCCTTGACCAGACCCACTTGACCGGGCCAGGGGGTGGCCGGATCGGCGAGCTTCTCGAACAACGCGCAGAATCGCTTCCAGTCCATTTTCACCGGCTGCGGCGCATCGAAGTCCGCGAGGCTCTTGACCTCGAAGCCGCGCGCCTCGAAATGCTCGAGCGCCTGCTTGGCGTGTGCCGGGGCCGATGCCCGGCATGCAGCTTCAGCACGCGAAATCCCGCCATGCTATTGCGCGGATTGTCGGCCCAGCGCAGCACCGACATCATGTCCTTGACGTGCGCCGCTTCCAGGAATTTCAGGCCGCCGTACTTTACGAAAGGAATGTTTTTCTTGGTGAGCTCGACTTCCAGCACGTCGCTGTGATGGGAGCTGCGGAACAGGATCGCGTGGCGCTTCAGCGAGCCGCCGATTTCGCGGGTCTGCAGAATCTTGCCGGTGATGTATTCGGCCTGTGCCTGCGCATCGTCCAGCGCGACGTAGAACGGCTTCTGCGGCGACTTGCCGCGTGCCGAGCAGCGTCTTGCGATGCTGGCGCGGACCGTCCGCCATGAGCGCGTTGGCTGCATCCAGCACCGGCTGTGTCGATCGATAGTTCTGCGCCAGCACCACCATGTCGGCTTTCGGCTTGTAGCGATCGGCAAATCCCAGTATGTTCTCCACGGCCGCGGCGCGGAACGAGTAGATGGCCTGTGCATCGTCGCCGACCACCGTGACGCCCTTGCCGTCGGGCTTTAGCGCATGGACGACATCGCCCTGCAGAGTGCTGGTGTCCTGGTATTCATCGACCAGGACATGATCGAAATTCTTCGACAGGCTCTGCGCCAGCGCCGGTGTTTGCATCATCACGTGCCAGTAGAGCAGCAGGTCATCGAAATCCGAGCACGCGGATTCTTCTGCTTGCGGGCGACGTATTCGCGGTACAGGCGCGTCAGATCCGCTTCCCATTCGCGGCACCAGGGAAATTGCTCCTCGAGGGTCTGCTTCAGCGACAAGCGCGTGTTGACCCGGTAGGAATAGATCGCGAGGCACACGTCCTTGCGCGGAAATCGCTTTGTCCTTGCCCGAGAATCCCAGTTCGTGGCGCACCACATCCATCAGATCCGCGGCATCCGAGCGATCCAGCACCGTGAAGTTCGGATCGAGCCCCAGATGTTTGGCGTACAGCCGCAGGATGCGGTTGCCCACCGAATGAAAAGTGCCCGCCCAGATCAATCGCGACATCACGCTGCGATCGCCGGCCTTGCCGCGATCCGACATGACCTCAGCGACGATGTTCTGCGTGCGCCTGATCATTTCCTGAGCGGCGCGGCGCGTGAAGGTCAGCATCAGAATGCGCGCAGGATCCATGCCGTTCAGCACCAGGTGAGCGGTGCGATGCGCCAGCGTGTTGGTCTTGCCGGTGCCGGCGCCGGCCAGGATGAGCAACGGACCCGCGGTGACGCCGCCTTTCTCGGGCAGCAGCGTGCCGAACGTGGCGGCACGACGCTGCTGAGGATTCAGCGTGTCAAAGGCAGTTGGCTTCGCTTTCATCATGTTAGTCGATACTGTACGTATATCCAGACCGTGACGCAAATGCGGAAATCGCCCAGCAGCATCGCGCATCGGCCATAAAGCGCGCGTAGAGGCAGATCACACACTCGGGTATCGTGGGCTTTGAATACAAGGGCCTCACCATGCGAAAACCATTGGCCGTCGCCAGCAGCCTCGAGCACAGCGGCCGCGTCATCCAAGTCTCCACCGAGCGGCTGCGCTATGCCAACGGCCGTGAATACGACATCGACTTCGTGCGCCACCCCGGCGCCGCCGCGGTGGTCGCCGTCGACGGCAGTCGACGCGTCTGCCTGGTGCGCCAGTACCGGCACGGCGTCGCGGATTTTCTGTGGGAGATTCCTGCCGGCAAGCTCGATGCGGGCGAACCGCCCGAGGTCTGCGCAGTACGGGAGTTGAAGGAGGAAACCGGCGTGACGGCCGCACGCTGGACCTCCTTGGGCTTGTACATTCCGGCGCCGGGGATTTTCACCGAAGTGATCCACCTCTATCTGGCGCGCGATCTCGACGTCGGCGCCGCCGCAGTCCGGATGCCGATGAGGAATTGGAACTCCAATGGCTGCCCCTCGACGAGGCCATCGACCTCGTCCTCGAGGGCGAGTGGAATGACGGCAAAACCGCGCTCGGCGCTCTGGCGGGCCCAGCACCAGCTGCAAATGTGACGTTGCGCCGCTTTCCAGGGCTTTCTGCTTGACTTGAGCGCTGCATTGCCTAAAAAGGTAGCGTGAGCATCGATAAGCCAAAAACCGTCTCCAAACCCGGCTCCGGGTCAGGCGCTTCCTCGGAATCGTCCTCGAACGGCGGCGCGCCCGGCGAAAAAACCACCGGCCGCGTCAAATTCGACGAGCGCGGCAATGCGGTTTGGGAATGGCAGATTGCCACCGGCGCATTCGGCCGGGAGGTCTCGACCCAGCGGCTGCAAAAGCTCGAGCACCCGGCCTTGTCGATTGCCGACGAAGGCACCCTGCCGAACTCGGTCAGACCGAATCCCTTGGGTTCAAAGAAAGGCTACGACCCCTACGACAGCGGCAAACTGGGCAAGAAGCCCGGCCCGCCCGTAAAGAAAGACCTGCGCAAGCTCGGCGAGTGGCTGAAGTTGAAAAAGCAGGCCGAAAGCAACAAAGACGAAGAGTAGCCGCGCCCAGGCCAGCGCGTGAAGTGGCCGCGCCTAGGCGAGCGCGTGGCGCAGCTTGGCGGTGTGCGTCAAGCGGTAGAACCTTCGCAGCTCGCGCACCAGCGCCTCGATTCGCGCCACTCCTCGATGTCACGAAGCGCCGTTCCAGTCGCCGGCAATACTGCGCAGCGCAGCGATGCGCGGTACGGTAGCGCTCATACTGATCGGGTTCGAGTCGCGCATCGAAGCGCACGCGATCGAAGAGGCGCGCGTGCACCTGCGCGGGGTATGACGTGCCGCCAAGCTGGCTGCCCAACAGAAACACCGTCACGGCGTACTTATCCACCTCCGCCTGGGTTTCGAGTTCGAGCAACGACACCGGCAGATCGCGATCCAGCCGCCAGGTCGAATACACGAAATGGCTGACGCCCTCGAGCGCGGTGCAGTAGTCGGCCAGATTCTCCTCGGTCAATGCCCGATGCGGATCGGCGGCTTCCAGGCGGCGCAAAATCTCGGGATCCAGGTACAAGCGCGACACCCGCGCCGTCGCCGGTCTCCGCCAGCAGCAATTCTTCCTCGGACGCCCGCGCGGTCGTTGTCCGGCACGCACCCTGCGACCGTGCGCCGGTCCGTGACCAGAAAATCGTAAACGTCGTAGTGCAACTCCACGTCGTACAAACGGCCGAGCAGCGACTGCAGGCTGTGCAGCACCATGGCCGGGCGCCTAATGCTCGCGGCGCGCGCCGCCCGCCACGACCGGCTGCACGCCCAGTTGGCGCAGCAATCCGTGCGCACGCGGGCTGCCGGTCTTCATCCATATTTCGTACAGACGCAGGATGTCGGCATCGGTGTGACGATAGGACATCTCGCTCACCTCGTTGAGCGCATCGACCAAGCCCTGGAATTTCTGCGCCAGCTGCGCGTAGACGGCCGCGACGCAGCGTCCCGACAGCGAGCGCTGCAGGGTGTCCGCCAGCGAGCTGTAGGCGTTGCCGCCCATGGCGATGTGATAGTCGATGTCGATCAACTTGCGCGCGAAGCTGCGCGCGAAGAATCCGGCGACGAACAGCGAAACATCGCCCAGGCGCTGCAGGCCGCGCTGCCGCGCGCCGGCGCTCGGCGCCTCGAGTGCATCCGCCAGCATGTGCGCCAACGGCCGGATGCGCAGCCCGTCCGGGGTGCGCTCGTACAATGCATCGGCGCTCGAGAACATGGTCAGCAGATTGACCACGTACTGTTCGGCCTGCTCGTCGATATCGAGATGCTGATGTTCGCTGGCGGTGTGAAATGCGTCACGAAAAAATTCCCGCAACGAACTCACCGCCACCAGAGGTCCCGCAGTCAGTCGCTTGCATACTTGGCATCCTTCTTGGCGATACCATCCTATCGACAAAGCTACGCTCAAGTGAACACCAAAAGCGCGAACTGGCGTCAGAAAATGCCTATATTTTCAGGCTTTTTCCCATCAGCAGTCGCATGCGTAGGCTGCTAAGGACCGCGTGCATCCACTTGGTGCTAAAAAATTTCGGCGAGCGTCGAGATGGTGCGCGGCGGCGGCGGCAATTGCGCCGGCCACTCGCGGGCGCCGCGATTGAGCCACGCCGCCTGCATCCCGGCTTGCGTCGCGCCGATCACATCCGCGTGAGGGTCATCGCCGATGTGCAGCACCTGCGGCGCCGCGACGCCGGCGACATCGAGCAGGCGCGAAAAAATGCGCGCGTCCGGCTTGGCGGCGCCGGCGGCAATGGCGGTGACATGGCCCGTCGAACAGATGCGCGATCCCGCAGCGTGCCAGGTCGGCGTTGCCGTTGCTCAACGCGTACAAACGATAGCGCCGGCTCAGGCGCTCGAGCGACGCCGCGACATCGTCATAAAGCTTCACCCGGTTGCGCGCTGCGAAAAACACTTCGAATGCCGCGTCGGCTTCCGATGGCGGGTGACCCGCGTCCGCGAACAGGTCCTGCAAGCGCGCGATGGCGCAGGAAGGTCATGTCGTGTTGGCGCTCGGGAAATTGTTGCGCGACGCGCATCCGCATGGCGCGCAGCGATTCGCGCGTGTGCCCGCGCATGACCTGCGGGTGGCGCTCCGTGCAGCCAGGCCAGCATGGCGGCCTCGGCGGCAATCATGACGGGCTCCACCGGCCACAAGGTGTCGTCCAGATCGAAACTCAACACCAAGGGTTCAATCGTCGCCGAGAATTCGTTCATTGAAAAATAGCCTGCTAGAATTTGCGCAATGTCTGAAGACCAGGCCAACAGCGGCGCGCTGCTGATCATCGGCAGCAAGAACTACTCCAGCTGGTCGCTGCGCCCCTGGCTATTCTTGCGCAAAGTCGGCTTCGAATTTCGCGAGCAGATCATTTTTTTCGACGACCCGGACTATCAGATGCAAATCGCGGCTGTTTCGCCGTCGCGGCGCGTCCCCGTGGCCATCGATCGCGGCGTGAAAATCTGGGATTCGCTCGCGATCTGCGAATATGCCGCCGATACGACGGGCCGGGGACTGCCTTCGGATCGCAGGGCGCGCGCCCTCGCGCGTTCGGCGGCCGCCGAAATGCACTCCGGCTTTCAGACTCTGCGCAACGAGTACCCGATGAATGTGCGCGCGCGGGGCCGCCACGTGGCGCTGACGCCGCCGCTGAAAGCCGATATCGAGCGCATCGATCAAATCTGGTCGGCCTGCCGAACGGATTATGGCGGCGCCGGCGGTTGGCTGTTCGGCGAGTTCAGCATTGCCGATGCCATGTTCGCTCCCGTGTTCTTTCGCTTTCAAACCTACGGTGCACAGCTGCGCCCCGCCTCGCAAGCGTACCTCGAGCACGCGCTCGCGGATCCGCTGCTGCAGGAGTGGCAGGAAGCGTCGTTGCAGGAAGGCCATCCATTGCCCGAAGTCGATCGCGCCGGACTCTCCGGGAAGCCTGTCTGACAGGCGAGGAGTACAATCTCGCGGCACCTCCTTATATAAGAGAGCACAACATGTCCGTCGAACGCTTCACCGCCGCTTGCCTCATTCTGTGCCTGTCGGCAGCGTCCGCGGGCGCGGCCGCCGCGACTGCCGCTGGTACGCAGGCCGCGACGCAGCCTTTCAGCATTCGGGACATGGTGCGCATGGAGCGCGTCTCCGAGGTGGCCGTATCGCCGGACGGCAAGCACGTGGCCTACACGCAGCGCTCCACCGACATGGACGCCAACAAGGGCCGCACCAGCATCTGGCTGCTCGACCTGGGCAAGCGCGGCAGCGTGCCGGTCCGCCTTACCGACCCGGCGGCAAATTCCGGTTCAGCCGAGTGGAGCAAGGACGGCAAATTCATTTACATTCTTTCCAATCGCAGCGGCAGCAATCAGGTGTGGCGGCTCGCCGGCGCGGACGCCACGCAGGTCACGAATTTGCCGCTCGATGTCGGCAGCTTTCATGTCTCGCCCCGGGGCGATCGGATATTGGTGAGTCTCGAGGTGTTCCTGAATTGCGCCGATCCGGCGTGCACCAAGCAGCGCCTCGATACCATCGCGCAAACCGCGGCGACCGGCATGCTGCACACCCAGCTGTTCATCAGGCATTGGGATACCTGGAGCGATGGGCGGCGCTCGCAGATCTTTGCGATCAGGCTGGACGACAGCGGCGTCGCGCGTG
The DNA here is from genome assembly GCA_963831765.1 of uncultured Gammaproteobacteria bacterium. Classification (GTDB taxonomy): domain Bacteria; phylum Pseudomonadota; class Gammaproteobacteria; order Steroidobacterales; family Steroidobacteraceae; genus Bog-1198. Next base: position 700,876 of record CAWHRH010000002.1, on the reverse strand, counting down.
GCTCTGCCGTGAACCTGACCGGCGGCATCGGCGATGTGCCTTCCAAGCCCTTCGGCGGCCGCGAGGATTTCGCCTTCAGCCCGGACGGCAGTCTCGTGGCATTTTCTGTTCGCGCCACGGCGGGCGAGGCCTGGTCGACGAACTTCGATATCTATGAAGTGGCTGCGGACGGCGCCGCGCTGCCGCGCAACCTGACCGCCGACAACCTGGCCTGGGATGCTCAGCCGGCATTCTCGCCGGACGGCTCAACGCTGGCGTACGTCGCGATGGACCGTCCGGGAATGGAGTCCGATCGGTTCCATCTGGTGCTCTTGAATCTCAAGTCAGGGGTCAAGCGGCCGCTGACGCAAAACTGGGATCGATCGATCAGCAGCTTCGCGTGGGCGCCGGACGGCAAGACACTGTTTGCCACCGCCGATCACCTGGGGCAGCGTCCTCTGTGGTCCATCGATGTTGCCAGCGGCAGAGCGTCGGCGATCACCGGTGCGGGCGAGGTCGAGGGCTTCAGCGTAGCCGCATCGAAAGTGCTGTACATTGCCAGCAGCCTGGGTTCGCCGGCCGACCTTTACTCGGTGGGGTTTGGCGGCGGCAAACCCGCGCAGTTGACTCGCGTCAATCAAGCGCTGCAGACGCAGCGCAAGTTCGCCGAATATCAGCAGTTCAGTTTCCCCGGCTGGAACAATGAGAATGTATTCGGCTACGTGGTCAAGCCGGTGGATTTCAAACCAGACATGAAGTATCCCGTCGCCTTCCTGATTCACGGCGGCCCGCAGGGGAGCTTCGGCAATGCCTGGAGCTGGCGCTGGAATCCGCAGGCCTTCGCCGGCGCCGGCTACGGCGTGGTGATGATCGATTTTCACGGCTCCACGGGCTACGGTCAGGCCTTCACCGATTCCATCAGCGGCGACTGGGGCGGCAAGCCGCTTCAAGATCTGCAGCTGGGTCTCAAGGAAGCCCTGAAGGCCAATCCTTGGCTGGACAGCGATCGGATGTGCGCGTTGGGCGGCTCCTACGGCGGATACATGATCAATTGGATCGCGGGCCAGTGGCCCAATGGCTTCAAATGCCTGGTCAGCCACGACGGGATCTTCGACAACCGCACCATGTATTACTCGTCCGAGGAGCTGTGGTTTTCCGAGCATGAGTTCTCCGGTCCCGAATACCAGAACCCAGCCTCATACGCCAAGTTCAATCCGGTCGACCATGTCGCCAAGTGGAAGGCGCCGATGTTGGTGATTCACGGCCAGCTCGACTATCGAGTGCCGGACTCGCAGGGGATTTCGGTGTTCACGGCCTTGCAGCGCCAGGGAATCCCCAGCGAGCTATTGTATTTTCCGAATGAGAATCATTGGGTGCTCAAGCCGGCCGACAGTGTTCAGTGGTACGACACCGTGCTCGAATGGCTCAACCGCTGGACGCATCCTTAAATGGTTGCCCCGGCTATCGACTCCGCCTGGACGGCGCTACCGGTACACGTCCCTGCGATGTCCCACCTTATAGACGGTCACATCCAAAGACTTATCGTCAATTAGATAGATGATTCGGTAATTCCCCTGACGCACCCGGTACCGATCCTCGTATCCCGCCAGTTTCTCGCACCCACTGCCTCGCGGATTGTCAGCCAATCTGCCGATCTTCTCGACGATGCGGCGCCTGTCGGCTTTGGAGCCTATTTTCTCGATCTCTTCTGCCGCAGAGGCCTTGAGCAGCAGCCTATAGCTGGCCACTGCGCTTTAAGCCCGTCACGAAAGTCTCAAACGACACACTCTTTTCCTTGCGCCGGGCCGAAAACGCCTCTAGATCCGCCGCGTCCTCCGCCAAACTCAGACGCACCGCATCATTGACCATGTCCGACACCGAACGATCGGTGGCTGCCGCGCGTAGCCGCAAAGCCTTGTGAACCGCGGATTCAAAATAGATCGTGACGCGCTTGGAGTTTTCCATCGTAAAACTATACTCTCGTGACGTTTTGACGTCAAAACGTCATGTCTGACGGCCGAAAGTTCGCGTTTTAGCTAGTGTTCCTCGCCGCGCCACGCGGCGGGATAATTCGCGCCGAGCTGCAGGATTCGGTGCAGCAACTCGTCGTAGTTCATCCCGGCCTTGAGCGCCGAGGCGGAGAAGTCCTCCGCGGCGGAAATGTTGGGATTGGCGTTCGCTTCCAGCACGAACAGCGCACCATCGGCCCTGAGTCGAAAGTCCATGCGCGCGTATCCCGTCAAATGCAAGGCATGGAAGATTCGCTTGGATGAGTTGTCTCCAAGCTGCGCGATGGTGCCATCCGGCAGTTCAGCGGCGGCAGCGGTGGTGATGCCGTATCGTTTCGTTGATAGCCGCGGTCCCACTTCACCTTGCGGGTGGCGATCGCCGGTAGATTCTCGGGCAACGATCCAAAGCTCATCTCCCACACCGGCAGCACCTTCAATCGATCATTGCCGAGCACTCCCACGTACAGCTCGCGGCCCTCGATGTATTCCTCGACCAGTGCGTCGGAATGAGTTTGCTCGTGAATGAACACAATGCGCTCCGCGAGCTGCTTTTCATCCGCGACCACCGAGGCCTGCGCAATCCCGAAGGATGCATCCTCGGTGGAGGACTTCACGAACAGCGGGAAGCGCAATTTCCTTCGGGATCCGCGCCTTTTTGCCGCGCGGAAACACCATGAATTGCGGCGTGGGCACGCGGTGATAGGAAAGCAGCTGCTTCGAGAGCACCTTGTCGCGCGACAGCAGCATGCCGCGCGGATTGCAGCCGGTGTAGGGCTGATGCATGAGTTCGAGGAACGCCACCACGTGCTGATCGTAGGTAACGATGCCGTCGAATTCCTCGAGCAGATTGAAGACGATGTCGGGCCGCCAATCGGTGATGGCGCGGCGCAGCTCCGAGAGGCTGTCGCTCAACCCCAGCGGCATGACTTCGTGTCCCGCCTCCTTGAGATGCGAGATCACATCGAACTCCGTGCGCCATTCCTCGATTTCCTTTTCGGTCGAACCCTTCAGCGAATCCGGCGGCACCAGCGTCGCGTGCATCAAGACCAATGCACGCAGCTTCTTCACAGCGCCACCCGCGGCAGCTTGCGTTCCTCGTAGGACTCGGCCAGGCGGGCGACCACCCACAGCAACTGACCCTTCAGCTCGCGGCGCGAACCGCGGACGTACAAATTCAGGCTCGCGCAGCGCTCGATCATCAGACGCAGCACCTGATGCACCAGGTACTCGCTGAACGCGCCGGAACGCAGGACCTCGCGGCGCAACGTGGTGCGCATCTCGCGCAGCACGCTCGCGGCCTTCGGCGTGGCGCGGTTGCGCGGCGCCGTGGTGAACACCTTGAGCAACAATTCATCGGCACCCGTGCGGCGCGGCAATCGATAGTGGGCCAGCTTCTTCTCATAGTGCTGCGCAGTGTGCTGGTCTCGTGAGTCACATCCTCGATGGTGCTGCGGTCCGCCACCAGCGGCTTTTGATCGCCGATTTGACCGGCGAGCAGCTCGATGAACTCGAGCTTCCCGAACGCGGGCCAGCCCGCATATTCGCGGCGCCACGCGGAATGGGGTTTGAGCCATACGGCGAAAGTCTCGGCGAAGTCTTCGGTCGGATGAGCCTGTGCATACCAGGCGCCCAGATGCTGCACGAAGCGGCGGCTGCCCGGCCGCGGCCGATAGGTATCAGGATAAGGCAGCGATGCCGGACCAAACACCGTGCGCCAGGACTTCAAGCGCCGCAGGCGGTAGGCCGAATCGATGGCGTGCCCCGCCTCGTGGCGCAGAATGCGCATGAGCCAATTGCGGTTGCCGCCCTCGACTTCGCGCATGAAGCGCCGCTCGATGCCGCGTCAGGCGCTTGTGCGCCAGGTAGAAAGGAATGGCGATGCCCGGAATTCCATCCGGCGAGAACCATTCCTGCGCCAGCCAGCAATGCGGCCGAAAGCGGATGCCGCGCATCGACAATTCCCGGTACAGCCGCTCGATCGCCTGCTCAAGTTCCGTGCCTTGAACGCTCAACTGCAGGTCGCAGAAACGCAGACTGAGCAGCTGATCATCGGACAGCCTCGCCCAAGCAACGCTTCGCGATGAGGCGCGTCGCGCGGACTTCACCTCAGGCGCGTCCCATCTCGAGTTCTTCCGCGAGCTGCATCCTCGTCCGCGTCCGTCATCGGCTCGATGATGCGCCGGCCGTCGAGTCCCGCGAAGTCGAAGAGCGCCGGATCCGCGAGATGCGACCCCGAGACATTGCGAATGCTGGAGAAGATCGCCTCGATTCGACCCGGAAACTTCAGCTCCCAATCGCGCAGCATGTTCTTCACGACGGTGCGCTGCAGGTTGGGCTGAGACCCGCACAGCGTGCAGGGAATGATGGGGAAGGCGCGCGCGGTCGCGTAGCGCGAGATCTGCCGCTCCGGCACATAGCACAGCGGCCGGATCACCACGTGACGGCGGTCCTCGCTCAGGAGCTTCGGCGGCATGGCCTTGAGCTTGCCGCCGAAGAACATGTTCAAGAACAGGGTCTCGACGATATCGTCGCGGTGATGACCCAGGGCGATCTTGCTGATGCCGTTCTCGGCCGCGAATCGATACAGCGCACCGCGGCGCAGGCGCGAGCACAGCCCGCACATCGTTTTGCCCCGAAGGGATCACGCGCTTGACCACCGCATAGGTGTTCTGTTCGATGATGCGGTAGCGCACGCCGAGATTCTCGAGATACCGCGGCAGCACATCGGCAGGAAATCCGGGCTGTTTCTGATCGAGATTGACCGCGGTGATGTCGAAGCGGACCGGTGCGCTGCGTTGCAGACTCAAGAGCACATCGAGCAAGGTATAGGAGTCCTTGCCGCCCGACAGACAGACCATTACATGGTCGCCGTCGGCGATCATCTGGTAGTCCGCGATGGCTTTGCCCACCGAGCCGCGCAAACCGGCCTGCAATTTATTGAAGGTAGCTGCTCACGGTATTTCAAGATACTTGGCTTCCAAGTATCTAATGTATGCAGCCGCCGTCAACGGCTTGCCGGTGGCCTGCTTGATGAGTTCCTGCACCGGCAGGCGTGCGCCGACACCGTGCACATTGTCGCGCAGCCAATCCATCACGCCGCCGAATTGGCCCGCGGCAATTTCCTCGTCGAGCGCGGGGTGCGCGGCCCGCATGGCCTCATTGCAACTGGCCGGCAATGACCGCCCCGAGTGCATAGGAGGGAAAGTACCCGAAGTGCCCCACGGCCCAATGGATGTCCTGCAGGCAGCCTTCGACATCATTGGCCGGTCGAATATTCAGGCGTTGCTCGAGATTCGCGTTCCAAGCCTCCGGCAAGTCGGCCACCGGCAGCGAACCCTCGAGCATTCTCTTTTCCAGCTCGTAGCGCAGCATGATGTGCGCCGGGTAGGTCAACTCGTCGGCGTCCATGCGGATGCAGCTGCGGCGCACCCGAATCAGCAGACGATAGAGATTGGCTTCCTGCCATTCCGGGCCCGGTAACCTGCAAATATTTCTCCAGCAGCGGCTTCAGGTACTTCACGAACGAGCGGCTGCGGCACAGGTTCATCTCGAACAACAGGGACTGGCTCTCCTCGAGGGCCAGTCCGCGGTCGCGGCCCACCGGCTGATCGCGCCACTTGAGCGGCAGTCCCAGGTCGTACATGGCGTGGCCGGTTTCATGTACCGCGCCCAGCAGTCCCGAGAAAGGATCGACCAGATCGAATCGGGTGGTGACCCGGATATCTCCCGGCACCCCCTCGGTGAAGGGATGCTCGCTTTCATCGAGGCGGCCCCGATCGAAGGGGAAGCCCAATGCCTTGAGCACGTCCACCGCCAGCGCAGCGTTGCCGCGCGACGCTGAATTTGCCGGCCAGGGGCATGGGCGGCGTGCGCCGCCTGAACTTCGATGGCCTGATTGATGAGGCCGGGGAGCTTGCGCGACAGCGCCTTGAAAATGGTATCGATATCGGCCGCGGAAATACCCGGCGTAAAGCCGTCGACCAGGGCATCGTATGGGCGCCAGACCACGCGCCTGGCCCAGCAGCGCGGCCTTGTCGCGCACCAGATGCACAACCTCTTCCAGATGGGGTGCGAGCAACTTGAAGTCATTCGCTTTCTTGGCTTCGACCCAGAAGACTTCGGCGCGAGCCGTGGCCTTGGCAAGCCGCGATATGAGCGAAGGCGGTGTCGCGATGGCGTGGTCGCGCTGTCGGCGCATTTCACGTAAGTTGGCCAGCGGCCAATCTTCCAACTGCGACGCGCCCGCTTCCGCGCGCTCCAGCAAGCGAGCGACCTTGGGCGTGGTGAGCAAGGCATGATGTTCGGTTTCGAGCGCCGCCAATTGTTCCCCGCGCACATCGGCGCTGCCTCGCGGCATCATCACCGCGGCGTCCCAGCGCAGCAGCGATAGCGCACCGCGAAATGCATGCAGGCGGCGAAACTCCTGTTCCAATTGCTCGTACGGCGAGGCGGCCATGAGACCCTTAGCGCGACGGGCGCTTTTGTTCGATCGGCGAGTTTACCAGACCCAAAGGAGCGGCCAAGACGCGCCGATTGGGATAAAAATCCAATTAATTCAATTAGTTATTTCGAGCCTTGCAGCAGGAAAGAGCCGCTTTGGTGAAAGGGTAAATCGTGCATAAACGGCAGATCGAGACTGGCGGTACCGGTCAGGACATAGTCGATCGAGTCCGCGTGCTGACTCGCCTTGTCCTGAAGCTTCAGCAGCACGAGCGCGAGGTTGGCGGTAATCGTCATGTCGAATTCCGATTCGCCGAACGCGGGTACGACGACGGCATGGTCGCTGACGCCGGAGGCGATTTGTTCTCCGCTCACATTCAACTCGACGTGCAACCCTCGCACCGGCAGCGCCCTGTCATTGGGATTTTGGATGTTGAGCTTGACCGCGAATTTTTGCTGCAGGAGATTGCCGCCGCGCATTTCGACGCCGACCACGGTGACGTTGGGCCGGGTGAATTTGGGCGCACAGCCGCTTAAGACCAGCGCCGCCGGCAAGGCCAACCATCCCCACCGGTGCAACATTCTCTTGGGCCGCCGTGGCAACATGGCGAAATGATACCGACTTTCACGACGCAGGCTTTGGCGATGATGGGAGTGTGGGCAGCCACCGGATTGAACGATGTCCCCGCGCCGCCGGGGGCGCCGGTGAAGAGTGCACCCGCCGCCTGTCTCGCGACCGGGGATGGGTATTTGCGTGCGAAGTTGGCGGGCGCTGTGAATGCGCTCATCGATTGGCCCAATTCGGGGACACGCTGCGAGGGGGAGTCGCGCGATAAGCCGCCGGGCGTGCGCCTGAGTTTTCAGCGAGCGGCCGGGGGCTCGCCCAATCTACTGCTGGTGTTCGGCCTGACCGGCGTTCAGGAAGGCCAACCTGCCCACGAGGTGAAGACGAATTTGACCCTCATCGTGCAGGGCACGAGTCATATTTATGGGACGCTCGGTGATTCGCGCTGTACCGTCGACTCCCTGACACAGCGGCCGCTCAGCACCCCCGGTTCCTACCGTCTCGAAGGGCGCGGTTTCTGCACACAGCCTGCCCACGCGATTCGCGGCAAGGGCGACGTGTTGGTCAGCACCTTCGAATTCGCGGGCCCGGTAACCTACGACTTACCCAGAGAATGAGGATTTCAAGCCCCATGCGCGACTTACTCCTGGGACTGCTGTTGGCCTGCACCGCCCTGTCCAGCCACGCAGCACCCGAGCCGTTATCGTCTTTTCCCAAAACCCAGCTGGCCATCCGGACCGCCTCGGGCCAGGTCGTCAATTTCCTGGTGTGGATCGCCGACAACCCGCGCCGTTCGCAGCAGGGGCTCATGTTCGTGCGCGACTTGGACCCGCACGCCGGCATGCTGTTTGAATTTTCGGGCAGCGAGCGGGTGACCATGTGGATGAAGAACACCTACGTGTCGCTGGACATGCTGTTCATCGGGGCCCACGGCCGGATCGACTACATTGCGCCGCGAACCACGCCGCAGTCCCTGGACATCATTTCCGCGCCAAACCCCGTCAGCGAAGTGCTGGAACTGAAAGGCGGCTCCGCCGAGCAATTTGGCATCCACACCGGCGATGTGGTGGTGCACGGCAAGCCGGTCTTACCGAAGTGAATGCCTGCCCTCTAGGGCTAAACACCGACCCCGGTCGTACCTCCGCGGGTTGGACGGGAGTCGTTGGCGGTGGGCAGGAATTGGGCGGTCCAACCTTGTCATAAGCCCTGCCGCTCGGCGAGGCCGATCTCCGCCGGTTTAGTTGCGCCAAAACAACGCAATTTCTACTGGTTTTTCCCCGCAGCGGTGTTATTGTTGGACGCATAATCTGAACTTGTGCCAATGGCGCAACGTTTAGCGTTAGGGGTCCACACTTTTTATCAATGGGGCGACCGAACCGAATAATAAGGTTTTGGTTTGTAAACATCCGCCATCGGCGGTTGATTTGGTCGTGACTAAGGAGCACCAAAGTATGTCGAGTAATTTATATCTAAGGCAAGCCGTCGGCTTAGCTGTTGGCACCGCGGGAGCGGCTGCAGCATCGCTTGCTTACGTGCCTGCTGCGCTGGCTGCCGATGCCGCCGCAACCACAAGCACCACACCATCTAATGAGTTAGAAGAGGTGGTGGTGACCGGCACGCGCGTACGACGCGTCGATGCCGAGACTGCGAGTCCCGTGTTCGTTCTCGACCAATCTACGATTACGCAATCGGGCGCGGTGACCGTCGGTGACCTCGTCAACCGCATACCGTCGATTGCCGGCTCAGCGACCAACCCGGCGGTCAACAACGGCGGCGGCTTCGGTGAATCGAACATCGAACTTCGCGGACTGGACGCGCAGCGCACCTTGATCTTGATTGACGGCCGGCGCGTCAACCTGGTCGGCGCGAGCGGCGCTGTCGACGTGAACCAGATTCCCTTGAACCTCATTGAACGCGTGGACGTGCTGAAGGAAGGCGCCGGTGCGATTTACGGCTCGGACGCCATCGCCGGCGTGGTGAATTTCATCACCCGCAAGAACCTCGATGGTGTGGAGCTGACCGGTGATTGGGGCGAGACCACCAAGCACGATGCCAAGCACCACAGCGTGGGCCTGATGTGGGGCGGCAACTCGGATAAGTTTCATTTCGAAGCGGGCTTTAACTACAACCAGCAAGACGAGCTGAACATGGGCCAGCGCAACTGGTCGAAGTACGCGCTGTATCTTTACAGCGGGACCTTCAGCAAAGGCGGGTCGAGCCGCGTGCCCACGGGCCGCGCCTTTCTGACTCCGGGACTGGCGACTACCTTCGGTTGCTCGAGCGTGACACGCATCGCCGGGGCGGCCGGATCTTCGCTTGCGGATTATCGCTGCTACAAGCCCACCGATGCCTTCAACTACCAGCCGTACAACTTGAACGTGACGCCGCAGGAACGCGGAGCGCTGTTCACCAAGGCTAACTACCAGGTGAACGACTATGCCGAGATCTACGGATCGGTGATTTATAACCACACGCACTCGGCCGCGCAGCTGGCACCGCTGCCGTTCGACGCTAACGCCGACCAAATGGTCATATCAGCGCAGAATATCTACAACCCTTTCGGCTACGATTTAGGCGGCGGTGCGGCCGCCAATTTCGCCAATCCGAACTATACGCTGCGCATGACCGCGCTTTCGCCCCGCTACACCAACGCCACCACCGACTCGCTCATCTCCAATGTCGGCGTGAAAGGCGAGATCGGGACCACAGGTTGGAACTATGACGCCAACGTCAGCTACAACCGCAAGGATCAGACGGCAAATGTCAGCGGCTACCTGCTGTTCAGCGCGTTGCAAAATGCAATCGGTCCATCGTTTATCGATCCGGTGAACGGGCCGACCTGCGGCACGCCCACCGCGCCGATAGCCGGTTGCATTCCCGCGAATATCTTCAACTTGACCGCGCCCGGACAGGCCGCGGCCCTCAATGGCATCTCGGCTCACTACACCAACCAGGACACCTATACCGCCAAGGTGGCGACGATCGATGCGAACGGACCGGTGTTCAAGCTGCCGGCGGGCGATATACTGCTCAGCGTGGGCGCGGACTACACCGATTTGCGGGATAATTTTTCCGCCGACACCCTCACCACCGCACAACCGCCGTCGTATCTGAACTGCCAGATCTCGCAAGAGGCGTGCACCGGCAATGAAGAAGGCGGCTACTTCTACAAGGAAGGGTACGCCGAGTTGTTCTTGCCGCTCTTGAAGGACATCCCAGGTGTGAAGGCCTTGAATATCGACCTCGGCGTCCGCTACTCGAGCTACTCGCTGTTCGGGGAGACCACCAAGGGCCAGTTCAAGGTCGAATACAAGCCCATCAGCGATATCCTGATTCGCGGCACGGTCTCTCAGGTGTTCCGTGCCCCCTCGGTCAACGACGTGTTCGCGGCGCCGTCCGCCAACGCACCGACCCTGAACGATCCTTGCAACGGCTACACCGGCGTCGGGACCCCGCTGTATCCCAATCTGCCCAAGGCTTGCCTCGGTGTACCCACAGACGGGTCCTTCGCGGAGCCCAACAATCAGGTGACCGGCTTGGTGACCAGCAATGCCAACCTGAAGCCGGAAACAGGACTGGTGAAGACCGTCGGCTTCGTCTACGACTCATCGCTCCTGAAGAACTTCTCGATGTCGGTGGACTATTGGACCTACACGGTGAACAACTTGCTCACCACGCTGGATCCCAATTATGCCATTCAACAGTGCGCCACCACCGGCGCTCCGGAGTTCTGCAACTTGATACAGCGCGTGCCGTTCCAAGCGGGGAACACGAACTCCGGACAGATCATCGTGTTCAACCAACCGACGTTCAATCTGGGCGAGTTGCAAACCGACGGTATCGATACGAGCCTCAAGTACTCGATCAAGACGAACATGATCGGCGACTTCCAGTTCACGATCGACGAGACCCACCTGATCAGCTATAAGAGCACCCCGGCGCCGGGTGCGGCGACCGAGGAAATTGCGGGCACCTTCAACAAGCAGTTCGGCTTCTACGCGAAGGATCGCGGCACCGCGACGATCGGCTGGAGCGGCTGGGATGCCAATGCGCTGTTCACGGTACGCTACATCGGCGGGGTCGATATCCCGCTGACCAATGGCAGCACCGACGCGTCCGGCAACTTCTACTACGCCGGCTACCACTTGGGCAGCGTGCTGTACTATGACCTGACGGCCGGATACACGTTCAAGCAAACCAATACCAGCTTGCGCGCCGGTATCCTGAACCTGTCGGATAAGGATCCGCCGATCGGCGGCATCAACAGCTTCACGACCAGCAGTGTCGCCGACGTCATTACCTATGACACCATCGGACGCAGATTCTTCGTAGGCTTTACGCAGAAGTTCTAAGTCCGCGCCGCAATGGCGATTTAAGGGCCGCGCGATACAATCGCGCGGCCCTTTTCTTTTTTTGAGGACCCGATTTTGATCAGCACATCCTCCGATCCCGAAGTCCTTGCCGTCGAGGCGCTGCGCCACTTGAGCGCCGGCGATCTGGCCGCGGCCGAACTGGCTTGCCGCACGGCGCTGGGGGTCGACGCCCGGCATGTGTCCGCGAGCACGAGCCTGGGCGCCGTGTTGTTGGCCCAGGGCCGTTTTGGCGAGGCACAATCGGTATTCTCCGATCTGTTGCAGCTCGAGCCGGAGGTTGCGTCCCACTGGGTCAACTTAGGCACGGCGCGGCGCGGAATGCGCGAATATGATCAGGCGCTGCAAGCGTATGCGCGCGCCGCGGCGCTGGGCGTCAATGAGGCGGATTTCTACTTCAATGTGGGCGTGACGCATCTGGACCGCGGCGATTTCGAGTCGGCCCGGCAGATTCTCGATCAGGCTCGTCAACTTGATCCCCATGATGCCGAAATCACCTTGCGCTACGCCGACGCGTGCTATCGATCGCTGCAAAACGACGCCGCAGCAGCAGCATTACTGAGCTGGCGCTCGCTCGCGCCTGCCGCTCCCAGCGTCATGGCGCTGATCGCCCAGCTGCTCGTCAATCTGGGGAAGCCGCAGGAAGGTCAAGACGCGATCGACGCGGCGCTCTCGCATCCCGCCGCGGATGCCCTCACCTTGCTGACGGCTATCGAAGTGTCGGAACGTATGAATCGGCTCGACCAGGCACAGTCCCTGATAGCCCGGCTGGAATCCGCTCCGCACTCGGCTGCAATCGATTCGGACCTGTTGATCATCCGTGCCCGCCTCGCGCAACGCAGCGGCGACTATGCGGCCGCCGAGAAACTCTACAATCAATCCTTGCTGGCAAACGAGGATTCGGCGCTGAAGCATATGGAGCTGTTTCCCCTGGCGCAGACGCTGGACGCGCAGGGACGCTATCCGGAAGCCGCTGCGAGGCTGCGCGAGGCGCACGCCTCGCAGCTCGAGTACCTGCGGCGCGTTGCGCCGGTGCTTACGCTCACCGGCGCGCCGCCGATGATGATCACCCGCGAAGGCTGTGATCCGAAGGACGTGGCCGCCTGGCAAGATAACGCCCCGGGCGTCGAGGACAGTCCGATCTTCATCGTAGCGTTTCCCCGCTCCGGCACGACCCTGCTGGAATTGGTGCTGGACGCCCACCCGGCTTTGCAGTCCATGGACGAACAGCCCTTCATCCAGGACGCACTGGATGAAATCCGCGCCCTTTCGATCGATTATCCGAGGCGACTCGCCGCCTTGAGCAGCGGCGCGCTCGCGGACCTCCGAGCCAACTATTGGCGCCGGGTTTCGAGCAAGATCGAATTGCGCCCCGGTGCTCGACTGGTGGACAAGAACCCGCTCAACATTCTGCGCCTTCCGGTCATTTGCAGGCTGTTTCCGCGCTCGCCTATTTTGTTCGCGGTGCGCCACCCCTGCGACGTCATCTTGAGCTGCTATATGCAGCATTTTCGTGCGCCGGAATTTGCGCTGCTATGCAATTCGGCGCCCAGCATCGCGCGCGGCTACCGGCTCACGGTCGACTTCTGGTTCAGCCAGAGTGCAATTTTGCAGCCAAAGACTCTCGAGGTTCGCTATGAAACCCTGGTGGCAAATTTCGAGACGGAGGTACGCGCCATCATGCAGTTCCTGGAGCTCCCGTGGGATGAGCGAGTGTTGCGGCCCGGAGAGCGTGCAAAGGAAAAAGGGTATATCAGCACGCCAAGCTACAGTCAGGTCACGCGTCCCGTCACAACCCAATCCGTGAACCGCTGGCATCACTATGCCGAACAACTCGGTCCCGTCATTCCCATCGTTCAGCCGCAGCTCGATCGCTGGAACTACGCAGCGGTGGTCGCGGTCGACGGGGTATCGCCGAAGAGCAGGTAAGTGGACAGAATGTACTTATCCCCCGAGATGGGCGCCACACCTTCGTGCTGGTACATCCAATAAGGCGGGAACATGAGCAGGCGCCCCGCGGCCGGCCGCACCGAAAGACCGAGTTGGGGGAATCGCGTCTCACCGCCTTCGGCCACATCGTTCAAATACCACAGCAACACCAGGTAGCGGTTGGACTTGGAGTAGATCGAGTCGAAGTGCAGCTGGAAGCGCTCGCTTGCCGAAGGCTTGTAGCGCTTGAGCGTCAGGTCCGAATGCTTGGGCGCATGCGGAATCGGGATGGCAAGCCCGACATCCTGGTTGTAGCGATCCAAGGCACTGTCGATGCGCAGCCTGAAATCGCGCGCAAACGCTTCGTCCGCGAGCTTTGAGACGTTCAATTCCGTCCAGGCCGATTCCTCGAGCCCGGCGCGAACGCCGCGGCCGTTGACCACCTGAAATCGCGCCAGCGCATTGAAGGAGCCGAGCATGCGGCTGCACACATCGGCGTTCAGGTGGTTGTCATAAACGCGGACGTAGTGGGGCAGATCGCCAATGGCCATGCGTAATATAATAAGCCAATGACTTCAGTCAGCGATATCAAAACACTCCTGGCTCGAGGCCAGATCGATGAGGCCGAGGCTGCCTGCGAACTTCTGCTCGAGAGTCATCCCGACGACATTGCCGCGCTCAACGTGGCCGCGCTGGGAGCCTTGAGACGCGCCAATCCATCGCGAGCCCGCGAATTGCTGGAGCGCGCATCGATCGCGGCGCCGGGCGATTCCAACACGTTCTACCATCTTGCCCGGGCGTGCGAAGCCATGGGCGATCATGGCGGCGCCGTGTCCGCGGACGAGATCGCGGTTCGATTGGCGCCCGACCATTCGCGGGCGCGCCTGCACTACGCGCTGGGATTGGAACGGCAGCGGGAAACGCTGCGGGCGCTGTTGCAGTTCAAACGCGCACTAAAAGATGCCCAATCCAAGGGAGAATGGATCGATGCCGCGAGCACGCCGGCAGCCCTGCGCCCGCAAGTCGAGCACGCGGTTCAGATTGTGCGAGAAGGACGGCGAGCCCTTCTGCACCGGCTCTTGATTCCGCTCATCGAGCGATTTGGCCAGGCTCCGCTGGAGCGGGTCGCCGCCGCGATACGGATCTATGTGGGCGAACAAACGCCGCACTATCCCGATCCACGCCAGCGGCCGACCTTTTTCTACATACCGGGGTTACCCCCCTCCGCCTATTTTGACCGCCGTCTGTTTCCCTGGATATCCGCATACGAAGCGCACTTCGAGGACATCAGGCGGGAACTGGAGGCGCTGCTGCCTACCGCCCGCGGGCGCGAGCGTGTATTCGACAGCGAGAGTCTGGAACAGGAGAATCTGCGCGGCCACGACGCGGCGCCCAGCTGGAACGGCTACTATTTTTATCGCCATGGCGCGCCGCGCGAAGAGAATCGTGCGGCGTGCCCGCACACGGCCCGCGCACTCGATGACATACCGTTGATTCGGATTCGCGAGCACGGCCCGGAAGTCCTGTTTTCCGTCTTCACCCAGGGCACCCACCTGCTGCCGCATCGCGGCGTCACCAACGCGCGCGCGGTCAGCCACCTGCCCCTCATCGTCCCCGAAGATTGCGCCCTGAAAGTGGGGGGCGAGGAACGCGCCTGGCGCGAAGGAAAGATGGTGGCGTTCGACGATACTTATGAGCACGAGGCCTGGAATCGATCGCGGCAAGTCCGCGTGGTGCTGATCGCGGATTTGTGGAATCCACACCTGACCGCGATCGAACGCGAGGCCATCGGCGATGTGATTTCGGCCATCGGCGACGAGCGCACCGAGCTCGACGCCATCTGATCCATGCGACTTCCGCAGCCATTTTTCAGGCTTCCGCGCCAATTCGATGCGGCGCGTCTGCGTGACGAGGTAGCCTCGATACCCGCCTCCGCCTGGGCTCCGCATCCGAACGGCATTGCCGGAAACAGTTCCGTGCGCTTGATCAGCGTGGATGGCCAGGAGAACGATCTGGTCGAGGGCGTCATGAGCGAGACGGCCCATCTTCAGTACACACCCTATATCCGCCAGATCCTGGCAGGCTTCAACGTTCCCTGGAGCCGAACGCGGCTGCTGCGGCTGGCGCCGGGTGCCGGCGTACCGGCGCATGCCGATATCAACTACCACTGGTACTACAGGGTGAGGCTGCACATCCCCGTCGTCACGCGTCCGGAGGTTCGCTTTCACTGCGACGGCGTCAGCGTTCACATGGCGGCAGGTGAAGCGTGGGTATTCGACAATTGGCGGCTGCACAACGTTGAAAATCCCACCAGCGATGAACGCATCCACCTGGTCGCCGACACCGCCGGCAGCGCAGCGTTTTGGCAATTGGTGGGCGCCGGAGCGGACGAACCGAACATCGTCAACGTGGAGTACCGGCCGGGAAGCCGGCCGGCGCTGCTCACGGAGCACAATATTTCGCGCCCCGTCATGAATCATGCCGAGATGGAAATGCTGGTGGGCAATTTGCGCAGCGAGCTTCTGTCAGCTTCCGATACCATCGGCGCGCACCAGCAGCTGGCGCGCTATCACGGCTTGCTCGATGCCTTTGTACGCGACTGGCGGCAAGCCTACGTGCAGTACGGCGAGGACCCCGCGGGCCGCCACCATTTTGTGCACTTGCGCGATGCGCTGCGGATGGCCTCGCGGCCGGCGAGCGAGGGGATCGTTCTGCGTACCAATCGAGTGGCGGCGCACCAGGTTCTCGAAGGGCGCGTGCTGCGGGTGTGCGTCGCCGCCATCGAACCCAACGCGAACGCGGGCGTGCAGCGCGTGGCGCGCGCTTCTTCAGCCGGCGACAATCTGACGCGGCCCGTTTTCATCATGGCTGCGCCGCGCTCGGGGAGCAGCTTGCTGTTCGAAACCCTCAGCAGCAGCGATCAGATCGTCTCGCTCGGCGGCGAAGCGCACTGGCTCATCGAAACCATCGCGGAACTCGCTCCCGGCGCGCCGGGCGTCGACTCGAATCGTTTGTCTGCGGCGCAGGCGACGCCGCCGATCATTGAACGCATTCGCAGCCAGATTCTAGAGCGCCTCGTCGATCGGCGCGGCGAGCGGGTGGGCGATGCTGCAGGGCGCCTATTCCTGGAAAAGACCCCCAAGAATGCGTTGCGAATTCCCTTCTTCGATCGGGTATTCCCGGATGCGCGCTTCATTTTTCTGTGGCGCGAGCCGCGGGGAAATTTGAGCAGCATCATGGAGGCCTGGAAATCCGGAAAGTGGCAAACCTACCCCAGGCTCGACGGATTCGGACTGCCCTGGTCCCTGCTTTTGCCGCCGGGCTGGCAGGCTATGCGCGGCAAGCCATTGGTGGAACTCGCCGCATTCCAGTGGAACACCACCAATGCGACCGTTCTTGATGATCTTGCCGCCATTCCCAAGTCCCGATGGACGATGGTGGATTACGGCAGTTTCATTTCGAGCCCCGCCGCGGCCACCCGGCGGCTGTGCGATTTTCTGGGCATCGATTGGGACGCGTCATTGGAGGATCGGCTGAAGCTACCGATGCCGGCGGCGCGGCACACCCTGACGCCGCCGGACCCTGAAAAGTGGAAACGCCATGAGTTGGAGATCGAGCGCATCATGCCCACGATCGATCACACCTGGCGCCGGCTGATCGACACCGCCAATCTCGACGCCAACATCGATGGGACGGCCTAGGTATCGGCGCCGAATTGGTAGCCATGCCTGTCGATGACCAGTTTGTCTTTTTCAGCGACCAGATCGCGCAACTCGTTGCTGTAGTAATCGACGTACGGGCCGTGCGCCGAAGTATTGCGCGCCGCGCCGTCCATGACAAAGTCGCTCCCCGCCTGCGTCACGCGATGACCGACACGCAGCAGATATGCCAACAGCGTCGGGCGTAGATTCTCCGCCCGCTCCACGGTCAACTTGGCATCGAATTCGCCGTAGAGGTATTGATACAAATACGAGTAGAAGCCCAATCCCGAATTCCTGATCGGCAGCAACGCATATCTGGGTAGATTCAGGCCGCGGCTTCCGTAGACCGCGGGTAGGGCTGCGAGAATGGCGTCGAGACGTGTGCTGCCGGAGCCGAGTTCCAGCATGTTGCGAATCGTCGCCGTGAAGTTCAGCCGGCCGCCATCCGACAAAATCTGGAACAGTGCGTTGGGAGCCGGACGCTGCGCCTGGAAGTTGTACCAGGAAACGTAGTAGCTCCAAGGATTACGGACGAATCCGAGGACAGGCAAGTCGAGATTTTCAGCAGGGATCAGCAGACGCGGCAGGTGATACCCAACACTGCGCGCCCTGGGCACGAATCGCAGCAGATATTCGTTGACGAAGCTGCCGCCGGATTTGTGCAAATGCAGGAATACAAACCTATCCGTGACGATCATCGCCGCCTCGTCGGCTTAGGCGATCGACCGCAAATGTGCCGGCTGCTGCAGCCGGGACTCCACATCCGCACGCACCTCACCTAGATTGCGATCCCCGTCGGCAAGCATCTGGAGCAGCGGCGGGGTCGGCAGAAAATCGCAGATCAGATGCGTGCGCTCACGCGTTTCATCGCCGTTCAGGACGCCGTGCAAGGCGGAATTATTCAACGCCCAAAGCTCGCCCGGCCGCATCCGGTAGCAAAAGCCGGCGCAATACATGAACGCTTGCTCGTGGGTGGTCACCGCGATGTGCAGCCGCAGGGTCTGCGAAAAATAGGGGGCACGATCGATATGCGGCGCAATGACGGCGCCGCCCGGCAAGCGCGCCAGGAGACAGCGCTGCGGGGCAGCCGGAATCTGCGAGTGGATGATTTGCGTCACGTAGGGTAGATGCGCGAGCGGTGGCCGATCCTCGATCGGCAGATCGCCCTCCGCAGGCGCAAATCCGCGCAGGAATATTCCGTCGGCGGCCCGATGCACCCCGACGCGGCCGCCGGTCGTCCCCCACAACGACGCCGGCAGCGATCGCACCTCATCGGCCAGCCGGGGGGCATCGATGGCAAGGCGCAACCGGACGCACCCCCCGATGAGCGCCGACTTATCCAGATGGCGTTGTCCGGGAATTTGCAGCATGCACGATTAGGGCACGAGCTCGACTAGCGGCCCCCCCCCCCGCTTGGACTAGCGGCCCCCCTTGGCGGCGTTGGTGCGATAATAGTTTTCGACCCCTTGCTGCGTCTGGGCGCGCATGTCGTCCCATTGCTTGGCAGTCAAGCACGTGGTGTCGGTGTCTCTCGTGATGCGCGAACCGGTTTTGGCCTCGGACCTGCAAAGAAGCTCCACGCCGTCCTGGTTGATGACGGTGAATCCCGCCTTCTTGGCTTCCGCCAACTTCTTGGTGTCCAAATTCCCCTCCGGGGTCTTTGCGGAGACCTGCGTAACGGGGTTGCCCGACGCGTCGATATATGTGGTCGGGGCGGCGGCCGCAGGCGGTGGAGAACTGGGTGTTCCGGCGCAGGCGGCAAGGATCCCGACAACAAAGCTCAAGCTCACAATCAGAAATGGCCGCATGGCAATCATCCCTCACAGGTTTGGACGGTAATGCGAAATTCTACTGTACTTGGCTTGAGAAGTGAAAATGCTGCATTGCGCCACGGAAGCGCCGGCCGTTTGGCGAATGGCCAATGGGCGCGCAGCCGCCCTTTCGGGCGGCGCCGACCAACGGATTCACTCTGGCTGAAATGAGCATGTGCTTATGTAAATGAGTAATAATGCCGTCGTTGGCCGGGTCTCTTACATGAGCAGCAATTCCGCTGCGTTCAAAATTCATTTGAGGATTCAAATATGCAGATCAATAAACTGTCGAGCGCCACGATGGCCGCTGCTGCCGCCATGCTGTTCACCTCCGGAATCAGCACGGCGAGCTTTGCCGCAGATGCCGCCACAGTGCACTGTACGGGCGTGAATTCCTGCAAGGGAACCTCCGAGTGCAAGTCGGCGAAGAATAGCTGCAAGGGCATGAACAGCTGCAAGGGTCAGGGCTT
Organism: uncultured Gammaproteobacteria bacterium; assembly: GCA_963831765.1. Classification (GTDB taxonomy): domain Bacteria; phylum Pseudomonadota; class Gammaproteobacteria; order Steroidobacterales; family Steroidobacteraceae; genus Bog-1198. The sequence goes on along the minus strand of CAWHRH010000002.1, from coordinate 681,602 downwards.
CGTATCGATGACCAAGGACGCGTGCGCCGCTGCCCAGGCGAAGGCCAAGGCCGCGAAGTAAGCCGCTCGAGCGTTGACAGTACGGGGGCCGGGCGCCACGCCCGGCCCCATTTTGATGAAACTCTCCGGCTTTGGTCTAGGACTGCGCACTCCGCACTATGAGGCCATCTTAAGCGAGCCTCATCGCCATCGATTGGCTCGAGATCATCACCGAAAACTACCTGGTTCCCGGCGGCAAACCGCTGGACTACCTGGAGCGCATTCGCGAGCGCTTTCCGCTGGTGATGCACGGCGTCTCGCTGTCGATCGGCAGCACCGATCCCCTCGACTTCGAGTACTTGCGCAATCGGTGCGGGCGCTGGCCGCGCGCATCGAACCGCACTGGATTTCCGATCACCTATGCTGGACGGGAGTCGACGGACGCAATCTGCACGATTTACTGCCGCTGCCCTACACCGAAGAGGCGCTTGGCACGGTGGTCGCGCGGGTCGGCCAAGTGCAGGATGCCCTGGGCCGGCAAATTCTGCTGGAAAACGTCTCGAGCTATCTGACCTTTCACGCCTCCGAGATGAGCGAATGGGAATTTCTGCGCGAAGTGGCATCGCGCGCCGACTGCAACATTCTGCTCGACATCAACAACATCTACGTCAGCAGCGTCAATCACGGCTTTGACCCGGTGCAATACCTGCAGGCCATGCCGAAATCCAGGGTGCGGCAGTTTCACCTCGCCGGACACAGCGACATGGGCGGTCACCTGATCGATACGCACGATCATCCCATCGTGGCGCCGGTGTGGGATCTTGTACGCGCAGGCCGTTGCGCACTTCGGCGACGGTGCCGACCATGATCGAACGCGACGACAACATTCCCGCCTTGAGCGAGCTGGTGGCGGAACTCGACGTGGCGCGCGACCATTGCCGCGCGGCATGCACGGCAGGCGGCGTGATGCGCGCGTGCAGCCCTGCGCGAATTGCAGCAGGATCTGCAACGGCACTTGCTGGGCGAGAACAGCGAGCGTTGCTGCAGCCATCGTGGATGCGCCGCCGCTGCCGGCCGCGGACCGGCTTGGCGATTTATCGCAACGCCTATCAAGTGCGGCTGATCGATGCGCTGGACGACACCTACCCCGTCCTGCACGCAGCTGCTCGGCGACGAGGTGTTCGTCGCCCTGGGCGAAGCCTTCGTGGCGGCCCATCCGTCCGTGCACCGCTCGATTCGCTGGTACGGCGGCGAATTGGCGGATTTCCTGACGCGCACCTCGCCCTTCGCGACGCAGCCCATTCTGGCGGAAGTCGCCCTGCTCGAATGGACTCTGGCGGAAGTGTTCGATGCGCGCGATGCGGAGGCCTTGACCGCGCGCCGCGCTTTCCGCCATCGACCCGCGGCCTGGAGTGATCTTGCGATTCGAGTTTCATCCCTCGCTGCGGCGGCTGGATTTTGCAGTGGAATACGGCGGCCGTCTGGAAGGCGATGAGCCACGAAGAGACGCCGCCCGAGCCGCAGCGCGCCGACGCGCCGGTGCCGTGGCTGCTGTGGCGCCAGGATCTGCAGAACTACTTTCGTTCGATGACCGGCCGTCGAATCGGCGGCCCTCGACTGCGGCGCTGCGCGGCGGCAGCTTCGGCGAGATCTGCGAGGATCTGGCCGCCGTGGCTGCCCGAGGATGAAATCCCGCCGCCGCCGCAGGTCTGCTCGGCAACTGGGCGGACAGCGGGATCATCACAGGCACTGCGCTAGGGAGGATCCTAGAGAACGCTGCCGCCCTCGCCCGACCATTTCCTTGCGCAGCAAGGGAATCGGCGGCCCGCCGTACGACAGGAATTTGTCGTGAAAGTCATGCCAGCGCGCCTTGTCGTCGGCGCCGCGCGGCACCGCCTGCTGCATCTTGGCGAGCCAGTCGGTCCGCAGTTTGCGAATCATGAGTTTGCCCGAGCGTGTAATTCAGATACGCCGGATCATAAGTGCCGCGCGCCGCCTGCTGGCGCGCGTTGCCCGGATCCTGAAAGGCCTGCTCTCTGAACATTTTCTCCGACTGCGCCACCGTCATGCCGTGCGTATGCAGTCCGATGGCCGACAGCAAGCGCACGTCGCGCAGCAGCGCATCGTTGAGCTGCCCGATGTGCGTTCTCGGGATCGCCCTTGCCCAGGCCCATTTCGAACATCATTTCTTCGCCGTAGTGCGCCCAGCCTTCGGCGAAGGCATATCCCACCCACAATGCCTTCGAGCTTTCGAAGGATTGGCGTTCGAATGCAGGAACTGCAGGAAATGTCCCGGGCCACACCTCGTGCACCGAGGTGAACAGCAGCGACGCCTCGCCGGGAATATAGGCGGCCTGCTCGGCCTTGCTCCACTTGGGATCCGGCGGCGCGATGTTGTAGATCGACGCCACGCCATGTCATAAGGTCCGGCGGATGTTGATGAACGCGGCGTTGGAACGATTGTAAGGCGGCGCTTCGGCGACCAATGCTTCGTCGCTGCTCGGAATCGACACCACATTGTTCTTGACGATGAAGTCCTTGAGCATCTTGAGCTGCGCGCGCGCTTCCTCGACGGCACCGCCCTTCGGCTTGTTGGCGGACATCTTGGCCACGCATTGCGCCAAGCGACGCCTTCGGTGCGTAGGTGTTGCATTCCGCCTTGAGCGCCGCCGTGTTGCGCTCGAGATCGGCGCGGCCCGCCGCCTCGATCTGATCGACCGGCAAATCCACCTGCTCGGTCTGCTTGACCATCTGCGCGAACAAATCGGCGCCAAGCGCGAACTTGTCGTTGGCCTTCCTGCGTTCGGCATTCCAGGTAGCTCTTGAGGGCATTCATGGCCTGCGCCGCGCGCCGTATCCGCCTCGGTCAGCTGCTTTTGCAGATCGGGGTCGGTCACCGAGGCAAAGACCGCCGCCACGTTCTTGGTATAGAACTCGGCGAGCCCGCCGAATTGCGCGATTCCCAGTTCCACGTAGGTCTCTGGGCAGGGGCGACTTGAGATTGTCCTTGATGGCCGTCGCCATCTTGGGAATGCCGCGCGCGTACTTGATGTAAGCCTTCATGCGCACGTCCAGCGGCGCGTAATTTCGGCTCAAGTACACATCCGGATCGAGATTGTCCCAGTACCAATGCCGGATTGCTGAACGGAAACTTCGTCTTTTCGATCCAGAACAGATCCTTGTCGACGACCGCCAGCAGGTACTCGCGATCGAAGCGTTCGCGCGGCTCCAACGTCGCCGGATCGACGGCGGCAATTTGATCGTGCGCGATCATGCAACCGCGCGATTTCGCGCTTGATGCCGTGGGCGCTGAAATCCGGCAGCTGGCCGTCGAATTCATGGCGGCCGGACTGCGCCGCGAAGGCGGGCTGCGCCTGCATATAGTCTTCGATGAAGCCCTTCGTGAGCTTGCTCCCACGCCTGGCTCGCGGGCGAAAGCGGCGGCTGCTGCGGCGTGAGGCGGCGGCGACTGACCGCACGCGGCTAAACGCAAGCAGCAGGATGGCCGACAATGCCGCCCCCTTGTTGCGACTTCCACATGGCAACTCCCCCTTTCTGTTTTACATCGATTTTTTAGTCGATTCGAAACTTAAGACCTGGTCAAATGGTAGGCGCCGCCGCGCTCCAGCGCGCGCTTGTAGGCCTCGCGGGCGTGAATTCGCTCGAGAAAGGCCATCAATTTGGGGCGGCTGGCATTCAATCCGGCGCGCGAGGCCGCCGCCTCCAAGGGAAAGCTCATCTGCACATCGGCCGCCGTGAATTGCTCCCCGGCGAACCAGGGATGCGCGCGTTGAGTTCGGCTTCCATATAGTCCAAGATGGCGCTTCAAGTTCGGTCGGATGAACGAATTGTCCACCGTCGACGGCGATCTTGCGGGCAATCGCGCTGATAGGCCAGGGCGCGGGATTGGTGGCGATTCTGTTGAACACCAGTTTGAACAACAGCGGCGGCATGGCCGAACCTTCCGCATAGTGCAGCCAGTAGGTATAGCGCAGACGTTCGGGCGCTGCCGGCGGGGGGATCAAACGTCCGGCGCCGTATTTATCGACCAAGTATTCGATGATGGCACCCGATTCGGCCACCGTGACCGCGCCATCGACGATTACCGGCGATTTTCCCAACGGATGGATCGCCAGCAGCGACGGCGGCGCCAGCATGGTTTTGGCGTCCCGTTCGTAGCGCTTCACCTCGTAAGGAACGCCAAGTTCCTCGAGCAGCCACAACACCCGCTGCGACCGGGAGTTGTTGAGATGGTGAACGATGACCATGCGCTCATTGTAACGCCTAACGCTGCCGGGCCAGCAAGCGACGAATCAAGCCCGTGGAGCCGCGCGGGCTAGGTGCCACCCGGCGCAAACCAATCGGCCTTGACCGACTTGAATTCCGGCAGCGCTTCGCAGCGTGCCGCGATCGCGCCCAGTCGCCGGATAAGCAATCCTATTGCGATTGATGGCCAGCGCATCGCTCAAAAATGTGTACACGCAGGTCGCGGTGATGTCGGCCTGCGTGATTCGATTGCCGATCAACCACTCGCCTGCGCGCACTTGGCACAGCCGGTCGAGTTCGGCGAGCGCCGCGTGCATCTGGGTATGGCAACGCTCGACCCAGGGCCGGTAGCGTCTCTCGGGGGGCCGAAACGCAGTCTCGTAGACCTGCGCGACGCCTTTTTCCGCCGCGCCGATGGCCATGGCGATGATGCGCAGCGCTTCGCGGCGGGCCTCGCCCGAACGAGGCAGCAGGGACCGCGCTCGGGATCCGCACCCTCGTCGAGAAAATCCAGTATGGCGGCGGATTCGATCAGCGTGTCGCCGTCAGCCTGCACCAACGTGGGCACCCGGCCCAAGGGGTTGAACTGGCGAATCAACTCGAAGTCCTTGCCGACGGACCAATTGCGGTGCTCGAACGCGCATGCCCAAGAAATTCATGCTAACGGCCACTCGCCGCACGAACGGCGAATCGAACATCCCGATGAGAATCATACTAGGAGCCTCCTAATGTCCACCCCTCACCGTCAGCCCCGCAGACTTCAAACGTTCGGCTAACTGCGCCTCGATATCCGCGGCCTCGCCGCGTTTGATGTATTGCAAATGCATCGTGGGTCCGGTCAGCACTTCGATTCCTCGTTTCAATACGCTACCCGCCGCCCGGATTCCCGCCTTGTGCTGATCGAAGCGCTGCGCGGGACGGTACTTGCTCATGCCCACATACACACCGTACGACCCGCCGCGGTCGCTGAAATCAAGCAGCACCAAGTAGATGTTCGATTTCCCTTTGGCGGAAGATCTAAACTCGAGCGCGATCTCGTACGCCGCGGGCAGCCAATCGATATAGCGCATCGGCAGCCAATCCGGTATGGCAGCCGCAGCGCAGGTCCAAAGCGCGTCAAGAGCCCGCTCAATGTTAATGGACATTGCGCCGCGCATCCATAGTTCGTGAACGCAGTGCGCGCCGCTCAAGCCGTCTTGCGCGGCCAGCGCACGCTTGAAGAGATCGGCGACATCATTGTCGGTCAGATTTTGCAGCGGACGACTGCCAGGTGGAGTATTCGCATCAATACGCAGCCGTTGCATGCGCGCAGAGTATACGTCAGGGGATCCTGCGTGCGTCCCCTGACGTCCATGTTATCTCGCCTCTGCATGGATTCAGCAGCTGTCTGACACTAGGGGTTAACCCCATCGTTCGCAGCAAGGCAAAGGCGCGAATTTGTGCGCTGGGCAATGCTTCGCGTACGCGAGCCGCAGCGGCCAATAACGTTCGCCCCTTCGTGATGACATCGTCAACGAGAATCACGCTTCCAATCTCACGCGGCGGGCTGTCCACCCGGAAAGAAGCATAGTGCGCATCGACGGTCGGACGCGCACCGGGCGCCGCAGTGGCCGATTTTCTGACGGCGCAAATCCTGCGCAGACCCGGCCACGCCAGCGCTCCCAAACCCTCCCGCACCAAGGCGTCCGCCAGACTCGCGGCCACCCAGAGCCCACAGGACTTAGGCGAACTGCCGGGCACGGGCACCAGGACGTCGTCGGCCAGGAAGAAGCCGGCCAGGTGCGTCGAATCGGCCGCTTGCTGGTGGACGCGGTTGGCATACTTGAGCAGAAATCGTGCATCGCCTGTCTTTAATAACGCCCGCAGCAGCCGCGAGTGCTCGCAAACCGCGCCGGCGCCGGAGGGCGAATAGACGTAGCAAGACGCAAAGGCGACGCGTTCGATCATCGCGTCAGATCGAGACCATCGTCCCGCGAGCGTTCGGTCACTTCCCGGGACCGATCGATCAATTCGGGCGCCGATTCGGCATGCTCCCGGCGCATTCGAAGCCAGTTTTCGCGCGCTTCCCGACGAATTTCCTCCGGGTCCTTGGGCTCGGCGGCAAGGCTCGACCGCTGTGCCGAAGAACGCTCAAGCCGCGCTTCGGCGCGAACCTGATGCTCGGCGCGAACGCGTTCGGCCACCACGCTGCGATAACCGTGCCGCTCCATTTCAAACGCAATCCGCGGAATGTGGAACGGTTCGCGGTCGATTCCCTGCGCCTCGAGCGTTCGGTGATCGATACGCCCCGCCAGGTTGGCGTCCTTGAGCCATTCATTGGTGGCCACAGCCCAGCGTTGACGCACGTACAGCAGCTCGCTCAGCACGGGTCCCATCCCCGCCTCCCGGCGATCCGCATCGCTCCATTCCAGTTGGGTTTTAGCGCCCAAGCCCGTCGTCGTCACCTCGCGCGTGGTCGCGAGAATGTGCGCGTGAAAATTGCGCTGATCGCTGCCCAGAGAATTTCTGGGTTCGTGAATGGCGACATCGGCCGCAAATCGATACCGTTCGACCAATTCGCGCGAGAATTCTCTCGCCAATTCGATGCGGCTCTGCGACGGCAGTTCATAGGGCAAGGCAACCAGATACTCGCGGGCGACGCGCGCGTTCTTGCGCGTCTCGGACATCTCCGCGGCGTTCCACAGAGCGCTGCGATCCTTGGCCCAAGTCATGTCATCTGCGGCAAATTTGTCCGGCAGGATGATTTCCTTGTGTAGCACATCCTGACGGTCCGAGTGGTCGTAAAGCTTGCCGGTGCGTTCGTCGCGTATGCGCTCGCCGGCACGATAGGCGGCGGCGCTCACTGCACTGCTGCCGCTCGAGCGGCCGAAGGTCTTCAGGTTGAGGAAGTAGATGGCCATTGAATGAACTCAGGATCGAGGGCGTATCCAGCCGCCGCTGCCTCGAAAGCCTCGTCGACCTTAAGCATGTGAATTTGCCTGGCTTCAGCCTCGCTGCCGGGCATGAATACGCCCGGCTCGCAGTGCAGTTCTTCATCGCTTTGCGCTGATCCGCAGTGCTCGCAATGATTCGCCCAGTAAGACACCGAGGTCTCTTCGCCCTGAGTTCGCCGATACAGGGGGTGCGGCAACAGGCGTTGCAGCACATGATCCGGCAGCCAGGTCACAAAAAATAGAAACGCATGAGCGTCCGCGCGCTGCCATGCGCCATCCTCAGTATCGCAATCCGCGGTTTCGTGTCCTGGCGAGAGACCTATCGCGAGAACGCCGGTCGCCCGGCCGCATTGCCCGCACGACAGCTGGGTGCGTGCGATGAGGTAGCCCTGGCTGCGCACATTGCTATCGGTGGGCATGACGCGCTCGAAGCGAGACCTTGAGCCACTGTGCCGATGAGGCACTCTTCAAATAGCCGCAGAAGTCCGGCAGCTGTTCGAGTTCGGAGGGCAGCACCGCCATTTCCGTCACATGGTGATCGGTAACGCTCCGCGAGCGTCGTGCACCCCGGGATGCAAAAGTACTCTCGCGGTCGTTGCCGCGAGAAGTCTGGCGGCGCACAATTTCTCGCTCGCCGATGAGGCGCGAGGCGAATTGCGACGTGCCGCCGTTCTCGCTGCCCGAGCATCTCAATATCAAGGTGTTGGCACAATTTTCCACAACGGTCTGCGCCTCCCCATGACCATAGGTGTGAGAAACTTGTGCGATCGACTGAAAGCCGAGAACGCAGCGGCAGCCAAATTTTCTCAATCGCGCGAGCGCGTCTTTAAGTCCGTCGATGGCACCCAACGCGTCGAGTTCGTCGATCACGAACCATAACCTCTGATCGCGGTCCCGCGATTGGCTCATGGCTTCGAATATCGCCAGACGCATCCAGGTGGCAATCATCGAGCGCAGAGCCGCGATCTGGCCGGCCCGGTAGGGAATGAAAAGCAAGCTTTGACCGGCGCGGGCTCTCACCCACTTGCGCACTGAGAAGAGTCCGGCCCGTTGGGTCGCGATGTGCTCGAATGCGGCAATCGCCGAACCTGCCACGGATCGTATCGAACCGAACATGCGCGCGTTGTCGGGATCCAAGAAAGGCTGCGCAGGTGTTCCCGCCAGAATGGGCCGCAGTTCTTCCGGCGGCGCGACGTTCACCAACCGCCAGAGGTCGGCCGCGTCGCGCGCGCCCGCCATTTCAGAGCGGCGCACCACGGCGGCCAGAAAGGTGCGCGCGTAACCGCGCCACTCGCGCGCGGCAGCGTCCTCGCAGTTTGGAATCAATCCGCTCGCCAGCAGTTCCACATCGTAGCTGTTGTCAATTTCGGCGAATGGATCCCACTTTACCGAATCGCCCTCGAAGGGATTGAGCACGATGTCGCCTCGATATCTTTCGTAAAACCGCGCAAGGTAGGCCGCATCGGGGTCGGCAAAAACGGCACGGTCGCCGCGCCGAATCGCCGCATCGAGCAGTTCACGAATGGCGGTCGACTTGCCGGTGCCGGTGGTGCCGATGATTTTGAAGTGCTTGGTTTCGTCGATCGCTGGTATGGCGATACCGGCCAGGGATAGGAGATCCGGAGTGGATCTTTTCCGACGCGCGCAGCGCCGCTGCAGCAACCTACCATCCGCGATCAACACGCCGCGCTTGTGAGTCTCCGGCCGCCTGCGCGCGATCAGCTTCGTGCAGGCGCCCATGATGATAACCAGCAGCGCCGCCAGCGCCACCGCGCGCGGGTCATGCAGGGCCTTGATGAGCGCTTCCCAGATCACCTCAATAGCCTTGAATGACGTAGTAGTCAGCCTTGTCGCCATAGGCCGGTGCCTTGCGATCCACCCGCACGCAGAGCCGCTTGGCCTCGCCACAGCGCCGCCAATCGATTCCTCCGCCCTGAGCTTTGAGTTTTGCGATGTTCGAGGAAAGCTCATCTCGTTGCGCGCGCAACGCGGCAATGTCGCTGGCCGATGGCAAAGCCCAATGCGCGACCGCGAGCGGCGCCAACGCGCAAACAGCCGCGGCGCCGATGCTCCATATCGCCCCGCGCCGGGCGGCACTGCGCCTGATCTTCTGCAGCGCGCGGGTTGCACGCGCGGTTTCCACGGTCAGCGTCGAAAGCTCTTGGATCAGGGTGCGGCGTATTTCGTCCCGCACCACGCCGTCGAGATCCTGGGTATGCAAACGCAGTTTCTCGAGCTGCGTTTCCGCCAGTCTCTGATGCGTTTGAGCGCTCTCCATGAGCAGGCCGACTTGCATGGTTGCATCGTCAAGGGGCGGCACCCGTTCACTCATGGTCCGCGCCCAAGGTCAGAGGCTGGCCGCTGGAGCGGGCGGAGGCCTGCCTCGGCCGACGCCGCTCCCATTCCCGCCGCGCATCCAACTGCACGCGCCGCCACCTGGGGTCAGATGCATATTTCAAGTAACCGGTCAGGTCGGCGAGCTGCTCCACCTGCGAGGGAAGCACCGCGGGCTCGATGCTGTAATGCTGGCTTTGCGATACCGAACCCGCCCATTCCGTGACCCGGCGGCTTTTCGACAGCGTGGTGCGAAGTACCTCGCGCTCGCCGATGAGCTGAGAGGCAAATCGGGCGGTACCGCCACCCTCGCTGGCAGAGCACCGCAGGATCAGCGTGTTGCCGCAGTTCTCGACCAGGGTGTGGGCATCGCCCGTGCCGTACGTGCTCGACACTTGCGCCAGCGATTGGAAGCCCAGTACGCATCGGCCATTGAACTTTCTTAAGCGAGCCAGCGCATCCTTGAGGCCGTCTATCTGTCCCAAGGCGTCCAACTCGTCGACGATGAACCAGAGAGGACGGTGGTGTTCTTCGCCTTGATTCATGGTTTCGAAAATGGCGAGGCGCATCCATCCAGAAATGGTTGAACGCAGCGCGGCGATTTCGCCCGCCTTATAGGGGATGAAAAGCACGCCGGCGGACTCGTCCTTGACCCATTCACGCACCGAAAATCCAGCGGCCTTTTGCTGTCCGATGTAGTCGAGTGCCGCCACGGCGGAGCTCGTGACCGAGCGAATCGAATCGAACATCCGGCTGTTGTCTTCGTTCAGGAAGGGCTGGGCCGGCGTACCTCGAACCAGGGCGCGCAATTCGCCCACTTCCGATATGACGAGCAGCCGATAGAGCTCGCCGACATCGGTTACCCCCGCGTCATACGCCTGGCGCGTGACGGCCGTGAAGAATGTTCGCGCGTAGCCTCGCCAGCTCCGGTCCTGGCCTTCGTGATCAGGGATGAGCGAGCGCGCCAGCTGTTCTACGTCATGAGGGTTCTTGATCTCAGCAAAGAGATCCCATTTCACCGAACGCGGGTCAAAGGGATTGAGAACGATATCGCCGCGCTGAGTATCATAGAAGCGCCGTAGATAGCCGCCGTCCGGATCAGCGATGACCGCCCGATCGCCGCGCGGCAGCGCGCTCGACAAGATCTCTCCTATCGCCGTGCTTTTACCCGTGCCGGTGGTTCCGATCAGCTTGAAGTGCTTGGTCTCGTCGTGCGCCGGGACCCGAACGCCGGCGAGACTGATCCCTCTGTCCCAGGCTGTGCGATCGGGACGATCAACCTCACGTGGCAGCTGCTCGGTCACGAGGGAGCCGCGTTGATGAATTTTATCGGTCGCCGCCGCGCGCGCCAGTACCCGGCCGCCTGCGAACCCCAGCGCGGCGCTGAAGCCGAGGCCGACGGCAGCCTGCACCGGAGCGTGATAGGCGACCAGATGCGCGAACAGTGGATTCGCCACGGCGGCGCCGATCGACGCCACCGCCGTGAGCGGCACGGCCGCAAGGGGAGAGATCATATAGCGATCCCAAGCGGCGTGCGCCCGCATGAGGCCGGCGATCATCGGCACCTGAACGGCGGTATAAGCCGTGACCAAGCCCGCCCATCCGTGCAATGCGCCGCTCAGCATTGCCGCTTGCGCTCCGGGTCGTACCAAATCTCCTTGATAAAGCGCTCATGCCGCTCGACGCCGAATTGAATCACCACATCAATCAGCAGGTACAAAAGGCTTTTGATGTCGCTGCGCGCCAGTTCACGACCGCTTGGATTTTGCTTCACCAAGAGCACCAGCTGCTCGAAAGCCAGCTCCGCGCTGGTTGCGTGCACGCTGGTGATGGAGCCCGGATGTCCGGAATTGACATTGCGCAAGTAGTCAAATGCCTCCTCGGCACGCAGTTCCGCCAGCAAGATGCGGTCCGGTTTCATTCGCAGGCAGGACTCGAGCAGCTGCTTCGGCGTTACGCGCGCAACACCTTGATCGTCCTTGGAGTAGAACAGGCGAACGTGGTTTGGATGCCGATCCAGCACCAGTTCCTTCGCATCCTCGATGGTCACGAGCCGCTCGTCGCTGGGAATCTCCTGGATCAGCGCCTTGGTCCAGGTGGTCTTGCCCGATCCCGTTGGCCCGGAAACGACGATATTCTTGCGGCTGCGGACCGCCATCCGCATGAACTCCTCGAATTCGCACGTTGCCAGAAGACGCAGCAGATCTCGCTCGGTGGCGTCGAGCAGCCGGTCGGCGTGCCGCGTACGGCGAAAGATGCCGCGTCCCGCCAATTCCTCGATGCTCCATACGCGCTCGGCAGGTCGGCGAATCGAGATCGCCACGCAACCCGCGGTGGTCGCCGGCGGCATGACAATCTGCACTCTTTCGCCCGTCGGCAAAGAGGCCGACAACAGCGGCGACGTTGCATCAACGCGTTGCTGCGTGGAGTTGGCCACCAATTTTGCGAGCCGAGTGCACCAATCGAAGTCTGCAAAGGCCAGTTGCTCGCGGCGCCATCCTGCATGAGTTTCAATGAATGCCTCGCCGGGTCGATTGATGCAAAGCTCCATCACGTCGGTGCCGCCCAGCAGCGGACGCAGCGCATGCAGGGTGATGTTGAGCGCCGACGAATCCGCCGTTGAGTTACGGGGCGTTGGCAATGGAACGAAGTTCATATACCGATCGGAAATCCAGGTCGCGGGCGACCAATACCTGAATGCGGTCGCCCTGATGCTTCACGACCGTTGGCGGGATGTTGATGGTGTTCTTCAACACTTCGGTCATGACGTCCTGGGTCGCGGAGGGATTGACGATGACCGTGCCGCTGTTGCCGTGGCTGGATTGAACTGCGCTCTGAATCGTGCCGTCGATGACAGAAACCAGAATGGCCGCGCCGAAGCGCTCCCAAAAATGACGGTCGACGGTTCCCGAAAGTCCCGAACGCCCCAACTCGTCGGTCCCCGGCGATGCCAGTGGAACGATCACGCCGGTGGGCGTGCGCGCTTCGTCCCACAGCACGAACACCCGCGCTGAACCTTGCTGTACCTGGCCGCGGGTCTCACCGACGAGCTTCGTGCCCCGCTCCAGCAGCACCACCTGCCCGTCCACGCCGAAGGTGTCGGTTGCCATGACACAAGTGGTCATGCCGGGGAGCGTCGAGTCGATGGCCGTTTCCAGCGTACAGTCCAGAAACGCCCCCTTGGGCAGCAATAGCCGCTGCGTCGGCAGTACTTGCGCTCGCACCGCCTGAGTCGCACTCGGGTGCAGCAGCGTAGCCAAATCGCCGGACTCAGATGCGGCCGGTCTCGCTGTTGAAGACTCGCCGCTCGGCGGTGTCGCCGCCGTGCCCTGCGAGGAAAACACCGTCCCCGACAATTGGCGCTCCAATGTCAGCTGCGCCGGCGTCTTGGGCGCGGCCGGACCCTCTGCGGCGTTGCCTATTTGGCTGGGCGCGAGAGGAATTTCGCGCAGCGGCACCGCCAACGCGGTCGGCTCTTGCGTCGGCAAAGGAGGCCGGTCGACGGCCGGCGGTGCAGGCGGCGCAGGCGGATCGATTCTCCCCAGGCCTGGGAGAGGCATGTCGGCTGGTGCGTGCTGCGTCGATGTCGCCTGAATGGCTTGCCGCGCCCGGCTTTGGCGGGTCATCGCATTGGCGTAATACCAAGTCAGCATTCCCAGACCCAGAACACTCATGAGTCCGACCGCCAACACGCTGCTGACGCGCGATTGCAACGAAGGCGCACCGGTAATTACCGTGGCGTCACGTTCGCCGCGCACACCCTCATCCGAATCCGGTAGCGTCATGGCACGCCTCCTTGCACCCGCCTTTCCACATCCGGCGCCACCGTGCCCGATTCCAATCTTCTGCCGCCGCCGGCATATCCTTGATTGACGATGCATCCCGCGAGCTTGCCACGACGCAAAATGAACTGCCGCGCCACGCGGTGAATGATCACATCTCCCGAGTCCATGCTGAAATTGAGCAGCGACTCGCTGCCATCTTCGTTGCGGACGAAAATCGCCGGCAAATCAGCGTTCGCAACGAACTTCAAGCGCGTATGCACACCGTCATCGGAGGCGGCGGCCGGTTTGAGCGTGGGGTCGCCGCAATACCAATAGTCGATATTCTGCGGTCGATTGGTCGAAGCGGTTTGCAATTGCGATTCAAGGCGATTCGCAGCCTCGGCTGCCGCCTGCGACGGCGGAGCATACGTGAACCGCAGGGCATAGATGACGTCCTCCTCGGCGGCGGCCTGACGCGGCAGCGCCGTGTAGTCAATGTGATAGTGGCGACGGCTGGTCAGAACGGTGAGATTGGTCGCGACTTTGGCGGCTTTGGGCTTCAGGAACAGGTGATTTTCTTCGCCGACGAAGGCCAGCCCTTCAATGTCGCCGGCACCGAGCCCCACGAAGGTTTCGCCGGACTCGAACTCCAAATCGATTTGGTAGCCGACGACGCCGTGCAGTTTATAAACCTGGTCTGCGTCATACGCCACGGCTCGAACGCGAGAGTCGAGGCGGCCCTTCGACGGAGTTGTCTCCGCCTGACACCAGGACACCATGGCCTGCATCGCGAATGCCACTATGCAGAAGCGCGCGGCCGACCTGAGGATGGGCACGATCATCGCGCGTCCTCCGGCTCGGAGCGAAAATCGACGATCTTGAATCCCAGCGGATTCCAACGGCGCGTCTTGGGATCCTTGGCCTGTTCTGCATAAGCGAACTGTATGGTCGCAACCCAATGGGTCATTGTTTCCTCGGCGCCGATACCCTGACGCGCGGCTTTTAAATAGCGCACGGAGGCTAGATCCGTAAGACCACTCGAGCGGGTAAAAAAGCTGACCGAATTGACCTGGACACGGACACTGCTGCCGTCTTTGTGTACATTGAGCGGCGATTTTGGATTCGCAGTCGCCCACAGCGCATACCATGCCTGATTGCGCTGCGCCGAATGAAACGCGCCACACTCCTCATAGTCGCTTTCGGCGGTGGCAAAATTGAATCGCTCACACACGGTGAGGTAGTGTGTGATGAAGTAGCGGGTCACCGCTTCATCCGGCGTGGCGCGCGCCGTGAGAGCCGGCACGACATCCACGACACCGGTGCTGCTGTCGACACGCACGAGGAAGGGGTCGACCCGCTTCAAGGGCATGAGCAATGCCAGGGCGAGTGCGCTGGCAACCGCGCACAGCCAACCGGTTCCCGCCGCCCACCACGCAGCACGCTCGCTGCGCCGCAACTGCGCCGCGCGATCCGCGGTCCCAGGACTCGGCCTCTCGGAAGTACTCTTCGATCGCCGGCGAGTTCATCCTAACGACTCTTTGGCGCGTTGATCGGCTGCAAATGCATGTCGCAACGTACGGCGGCCGTTGAACAAGCACACAGCGTACAGGCCAATGCCAATCCCAATATCAGACGCAGCATTTCAGTCTCCGATGGTGTCAGGCAGTCTTATCGACGCCAGTTTCGCCAATTGCGCCCGAGCGCTTCGATGCCCGCCCCGGCTCTTGCATAGAGATAGCGGCTGGAATGCGTTGCCGCGTGATGCACCACGCGGCCCGTTCCCTGAGCGGCCGCGCCGACGGTGCGTGAAACGAAGGGCAACGCAGCGGCCAGTGCCGGCGCAGCCAATCGTCGGGCTTGCCCGGCAGCCATGCCGGCACTGCGGCTGGCAACACCATAGGTATTGAGCGACACGCCGCCGGCCAGTCCCGCTGCGATGGGCATGACCTGGCGCAGAACCAGAAACACCAGGACGGCGACCAGCACCATATTCAGAGCGTCCACTGTCAGGATTGCGCTGCCCCGGGCGGCCGTCTGTGCCGCGTACGACTGCACGATCTGCAGCAATAGCGCCGCCGTCATCACGGTCAGCAGGGTGATCAGACCGTAGTTGGCCAGTTGCGCGATCCAAGCCGAAAAGAACCGGCGCGTCGCATCGAAGAACAGCAGCGCCATGAATAGCGGTCCAAGCGCCAGCAATACCGCCAGAGCAATGCTCGACAAAGCGATCAGAAACATCGCGTAGACGCAGAGCACGCCCATCAGGAGCCAGACCACGGCGCCGGCGAGATAGAATCCAAAATCACCATTCAGCAGGCCGCCTTTGTCCCAGAGATTCCCGGCAACCGCGCCCCCGCTGTCCCAAATGGCGTCGATGGTCGCGACGGGATCATTGGCACCCACCAGGGCGGCCGCGAGTTCGGTCGGCGCGCTGTAGAATGTATCGACGATTACGGTGTTGTATAGCCACAGATGCAACCCCACGCCGAGCACCAGCGCGATCAGCGCCACACGCTTGAATCCCGCTTCAAGCGGCTCGGCGATTTTTCCCATGAGCAAGAGATATCCCCAGGCCATGACGTAGAGGGTTGCCAGCGTCACGACGGCCGGCTCGAGCACCCCGGCCAATCGCGCGGTGTTATCGCCGATATAGGCGCCGAGCTGACCGTTGAGCCACGACCAAAATGTCGCGAAGAAACCCATGTGCTATCAGGGCACCGGTTGGAAGCGTGATTCGAAGCGACCGTGCCCAACGAGGACTTGTTCGCGCGCCTGCTGCCTGAGAGAGGATTCCTGCGCCAGTGCCGATTGGTTCAGCGACTGATTCTTGGACTGTTCGTTCTGCAGCATGCCCAATTCGGCATTGATTCTCGCCTGCAGGTCCAGAATTCCCTTTTGATCTGCTGCCGATGCGATACTGGAAACCAAAGATTGAATGGCGGCGAAACGGCTGCTGGCGTTCGCCAGGGCTTGGTGGGCCAGGGCCTGCTGCATGGCGCCCCATTGGCGCTGTGCCTGAATGAGCTGTTGGCCGCTGACCGGCAGGGTCGCCAATCGCTGCGCAGAGAGCACCGCGTTGGCAGTTAAGATGCTCTGCATGTCGGCCGACAGCACGTTGTAACCACCCGCGCCCTGCAGGACCGAAGAGACCTGCGACCAGTCCGAGGGCAGGTAGTTACGGACCGTTGTGCCCAGCAGCTGTTCCATGCCGCGATCGCCGGTCATGGTCTGCAGGGCTTGCTGGGCCTGCAGTAATTGATTACGGGCGGTGGCGAGCTGTTGCGCGGCGGTCTGAACTTCCTGAATCAACTGCACAATGGCGGGTGCGTCGATCACCGCCCATTGCGCGCGCGCCGGCGCAATGGCGACAATCGAAACTGTTGCAATCGCGAGTAGCGCTCGAACCTTGAGTTTACGCATCGTATTCTCCATTCAATTTGATTGAGCCAAGAACTGCGGCAGCCACGCCGACGGATCGGCTCCGCTCACGGAGATGATCTGTTGCAGGCGTTTGAGCTCATGCGCGCGCCCCGAAATCACCTTCAATTCACCGTCGAAGCCCTTGAGGTCCAATTGGCACACGACGCTGTGATGAGACTGCTTGACCAGGAACATGCGCGAACCCGGCTCGAGTTGTTCCTTGATCAGCCAGAATTCGCGCTGAGTCAGGCCGAATCCCCGCGTGTACTCCTCGAAGCTCGCGTCGGAGTTGGGAAAGAATATTTTTGTGGGCGTCTGCTCCACCAAGGTCCGGCTGATGGGACTGTCGAGTACATCGCTCGGGCTTTGAGTCGCCAGACACATCACCCCATTGAGTTTCCTCCACGTTTTTGGCCCCTCCTTTGCGAAGCTCTCGAATGCCGGATCAGCCAGGAGCCGCCAAAACTCATCCATCCAGCAGACCAGCCGGCGACCGTCCAGAAGCAGCCTGACGAGGTGAAATAAGTACAGGGTGATGGGCGCGCGGATCAGAGGATTGTCGAGAAATTCCGATACGTCGAAGCCGATGACGGCGCGTCCGGACAGGCGCGGCATGACGGAGTCGTACGCATTGTCGAAAACCCAGGCGTAATCGCCGCGGCAGGAATCGCACCATTGCGCGAGCCGCGCATGCAAGCCCTCAGGATCAGTTGGATCAAGAAATTCGACCAGCCGCGACAATCGCCTCGCGGTCGGCGGGAGACTCAAGGTGCCCCGCAAGGCCTGCTCCAGATCAGCCGTTTCGCTGACGGGGCTCGCCGTGGCGCGTGATGCCGGGGAATTCCCGGCGCTTAATTGCCGCAGCCATATTTTTAGAAATTCCACATTGGCCGGCGTGACCGGCAACTGCAACGGATTGAATCCCGTCGGCAATCCATTCTTCAATGGCAGATATTCGCCCGCCAGCGCCCTGACCAAGATCTCAAGACCCCGATCCTTGTCGAAGATGATTTGCGTCACGCCCTGACGGGACAGCATCGCAACCAAGAATCCGATAACGACCGTCTTACCGGAGCCGGTCGGCCCGCAGATGAGTGTGTGCCCCGTGTCCTTGCGGCTGCCGCCGTCCGGATCGGACGGATCGCTGGCATGCAATGAGAAATAGAAGGGACAGCGGGAAGCGGTCATAAATTGGGTCAACGCGCTTCCCCAGTGGTTGCCGACGGCGCGCCCCAATGGGTAGTTGTGAAATGGCGCCATCGCGGCAAAGTTTCGCGAAGTGATCGCCGCCTTGCGCGGCCGGAAGGGGAAATTGCCCGGAAGCTGCGCCCAGAAGGCGGCCTCCAGTGCCAGATCCTCTCTGGCCACCAGCATGCCCGTGTCCGCAAGGTAGCTGCGAGCCAAAGCGACGCAATCGTTCAGCGATTTCAGGCGGCCGAATCCGGACGCCGCGGCCGATTGCTCATCGATGTCGGCAAGCACCTGCAGAGAAAAATGATGATCTCCCATGACAAATTCATTGCTTGTCAGAGCATCCAACGCATCCTTGAGCTCTGCCGCTTGCGACACCGCAAAATCGCCCGCATTGGACAAGCGGTTGAACTGGCGCTGCAGCAGTGACTGGCCGGCGGACTTAGTCAGAAACGCGAAGGATTGAGTCGCAACAAATGCAAATGGGGCGGACAGGAGGCGATTGAACATGCCCACGACACTTGGCGTCGGGTATTCCTTGATACCCAACATGGCGCCGACACGGGTTGCCGTGGGAGCGCGGTACTCGATCGCCTCGGTTCCAAAATAAAGGCGCGAGGTAGCGAGCGCCAAACTGATCGGACCGCAGGGAAGCGGCGCGCGCTGGCATTCGCCGTTGATCAATGACCCCAGGAATTCGAGCAGCGATGAATACCAAGCCGTCGACAACTGATAAACGCCAAGGAGTTCGGGTTCATATCGAGCCAGAGAGGAAAGCAGGGTTTGACTAAGCTTTTCGCAGGTGTCGAGGGCATCGGCCAGAGCCCATGTCGGTCCGGCGCGCCGGGCTCTCGCGATCATTTTTGTCACCAGCCCCGTCGCCATATCTGAGGCGGGCCGATAAACGACGGCCAGATAAATGTCGTTGACCATCAATGTTTCATTTGCCAGGCGGTGATGGTATTTCCGATGGAGACGATCGGCGAAAGAAGCACTGGCAGGAAGTTCGCGCGCGATATCGCGTGCCGCGGCGTCGCTGCCGGCGCGGCGACGAATCAGGTGCACCCACAGAGCCACATTGGGGCCGGCAATATTTCGCCACAGCACATTCAAGCGCTCATGCCAATTGTTCAGCTCACCGTCATCGCTGGTCTCGAAACTCGCCCCTCCCAGACGGAAGACCTGGATGTAGTCGCCGAGCACGGTGCTGATCACTGAGGGCGCGACGTGAGCAGCATAGGGAATGCGCTGTGCAGCGGTCATCTCGCGGCGGATGGCGGAAGCTTTTCCCAACGGCAGCATGACGGATGTTCCTTCAACAACTGCTTGGCAGCGAGCAGCTCAATGCTCGCGGGCAGTGTGAATGGCGCGCCGTCGAAGCTGAAGCCGATTAAATGCGCGCTTCAGGGAGAAACACGCCGAAGAGAATGAGGCGAGGGAGATGAAGGGCGTGCGCCGCCCTTCTCTCACCGTTTCTGGTACGAGTGGAAAATGTAATCCTTGTCCTTCACGATCGTATGGCACGCGAAACCGCAATTGACGGTGCCGGTCGGATCCGGCTTGAACGTGTCGGACGCCGGTTGATAGTCAAACACCGCGTAGGCCCATCCCTTTGTGTCCGGAAATCGCTTGCTGTCCTTTTCGATCAGAAAAACGTCCTGCAATGTGGCCGGTACGTTTACGTCAAAAGGTGATTCGGCCATCTTTTTCGGCTTCCACTCGATCTTTGCGATCTTGGAGCCGTCGGGGAACGGCTTGCCATTGCCGGGAATACCGGCTCGATAGGCGTCGATCATCGTGGGGTTGGCGACCTCCACCTTGAGCAGATCTGCGGTCTGACTGACGGAGACCACCTGCCAGTTTTCGTACCCTTTGAATTCCGAGAATGCGAGGCCATTCGGCGGCAATTGCAGACTGTATTTGTCCTGCGCAGACATGGCCCTCGCGCCCACCACGATGGCGAGCACTGCCGCAGTGAATACCACCAACCAGGATAAGAGTCTCGTCATGGCTCACTCCTCCGCTGTGATTTGCAAGTCACTTTCAATGTGTTCTTTCCGCGGTGCCGGCACGGTGCGCGCGGTACAATCTCTCGGCTGGGACTTGACCACACGCATTTGTCTTTCACGATATTGTCATATCTGTTCGCACTTAGGAACCAAATTGGAGTCGATATGAGCCAAGTACAGGTTGAGCACAAAAACTATCAGATTCCCCCGCAGGATGGGATTTCCGTGGCACACTTTGTCAGCGACAACTCGGAGGTTCTATGAAGCGAGTCACTGGCATCGGCGGCATCTTCTTCAAGGCCAAAGACGCGCCAGCACTGCAAGCTTGGTACAAACGGCATCTCGGAATCGATGTTCAAGAATGGGGCGGCGCAGCGTTCACTTGGACCGACGACGAAGGTAAGCCCGTTGGCGGAACAACCGCCTGGTCCATTGGTTCGGCGCAAGGCGACCAGTTCGCGCCCAGCACCGCCACCTTTATGGTCAATTACCGAGTGGAGGATCTTCACGCACTGGTCAAGGCTTTGCGCGAAGAAGGCTGCAACGTACTTGAGAAGATTGACGACTCGGAGTATGGAAAGTTTGGCTGGGTCATCGATCCGGAAGGAAACAAGGTGGAACTATGGCAGCCGCCTGCGGGGCAATGACAAAGCCGCGAGGAGAATTGCGAATCGTCGAAATTGCTGTCTTCTTATTTCTTCGCTGCTAATGCGCCTTCGTCTTTAATGTGCTGGTGCGCCTTCAGCAGCAAGGCTTTGGTCTCTGGAAACGTGGCCTTCTCTATGGCGTTTTCGGGCGACAGCCATATGTGCTGGCGTTCCTCGGCCGGCCATTCCTTGGCATCCTCTGCGATATGTAACCGGAACCATCGCACCAAAGGCGCACCTTTCGCATCGCTCAACAATCCATCTTCGAGCCAGCAGACAACGCGTGCCCAATAGCCGGTCTCTTCTCGAACTTCGCGTACCACGGTGACGCGTGGCCCTTCACCTGCTTCGATGTGACCCTTGGGCAGCACCCATTGCGCACGGTCATTGTCCGCCTGCGTCAGAAGAAACTTCAGAGTATCGCCCGTGCCCTTGCATACTATGCCGCCGGCGTGGGTGAGCCGATCCGCGCGCGTCACGTAGATCGGCGACTCGGTTTTTCCAGCGTCCAGCGTGATGACGAACCAGTACGCTTGCTGAGTAGCCTTGAAACGCTGATCGATGTAGCGCCACAAAGCCGGAGCAATGCCCAAAATGCAAATCCCGGCTTGAGGCCACTTGCAGCGCAACAAGTAGAAAATTGCCAGCACACCCAGTACAACAACGAAGCTGCGAAAAAACTTGGAATCCGCCTCATAGCGCTGCACCGCCAATACTCCCTCAGGCAGGTCCTTGGTCAATCGCGCCTTGCACCACTGGAACGCGTTAATCGCATCGCCAGCCGCCAACCCATGCAACGCGCGAGCCTTGATGCGCTGCGCCTGTATTACAGCGTTGTCGGCGTTCTTATCGAACAGCCAACTCGACGTCGCCAAGGAGCGCTTCCAGCTCACCGATAGGCTTTTGTTGTTGGCCAGACGCTTGCAGATCTGTCCCCAGTCGGTCCAACCGCGAATCCGGTCGTATACCAAGTCGTCCAAGGCTGAACTGAGCAAAAATGCGAAATG
This sequence comes from uncultured Gammaproteobacteria bacterium, assembly GCA_963831765.1. Classification (GTDB taxonomy): domain Bacteria; phylum Pseudomonadota; class Gammaproteobacteria; order Steroidobacterales; family Steroidobacteraceae; genus Bog-1198. The sequence continues at coordinate 660,052 of CAWHRH010000002.1, read as the reverse complement.
ACCAAGTAGATAACTCGCGAAGAGAAAGACGGTCCCCGCCTCGGCACCTTGTAGCGGATAGCCATTCTTTAGACCGAGTTCTCCGGCAGCCCAATCCTTGCCGAGATATGTCAACAGTGCGCCCGGCATCAGGATCGAGAAGAAGTCGACCAAGCCGATGAAAAACTTCTGCGGTTCGAAATTCAAAGCTAGTTTCTCCGTCAGCCCACTTTGTACCGAATCACCAGCAGCAGGTCGTCGGTGTTGCCCTGCAGTGTCGCCAGATCGCCGGCCGCTACCTTCAAGGTCCACTTGGCATTCTGTTCTAGCGAATCGATTCCGACGCTGGTGACCGCCGACTTCCCTGCCAACGGCCCAATCGACGTCGCATTAGGCCAGTCGAGTGGACTTGCGGCGCCCGGCGCGAATAGCTTCAAGAAGTCCGGGAAAGGCGGATCCTGCGCGGCGGGATTGGGTATCGCGTACATGTCCACGCCGGTAACGGTCAATTTGATTTGTGTGCCACCGAACAGATAGGGAAAGCGGTTCTTGGCCAGCGTCAGTTGCACCGACGTGTCGACGGCAGGATTCGCCGGATTCCACAGACGATAGCGTTCTGATGGAAAGTCCGATTTGAGGCTGAACAGGCGCGTGAGTCCTTGTCCCTGGCTCATGCGCGTCACGCTGTTGAGCCCTGACTTGAGATTACCAATGGCGGCAGCCTGAAGATCATCACCTCCGTCGCGTGCGGTGTAGCGCACGTGCAAGATGACGTCGGCGATCGAGTCGTAGTCGAAAGGCCTAAAATCGTTTGGCAACTCGATGCGCCAAGTCGAAATGGCACCCATCCCTTCAAACGGCAGAAAACGCTCGTCGCGTAGATTGCCATCGAACAGCCCCGAATCGCTTTGGCCCGAACTCAAGGCGACGGTGTCAATACCCGTGAGGGACTCGACAAAATGCGCATCGCCGCTGTAGCCGCCAACCAACGTATTGTCGATGCGTAGAGCGCTCTTCAGCAATTTAAGTGTGGCGGGCACTCCGGCATACGGACCGACGACGCAGGGAACGGACAGACTGACGCTCTTGAGTCGCCGGAAGTAGTGTCCCGGAAAGTCCAGGTCGAACAGGACTTCCGGAATCGTGATCTCGCATCCGCCCAACTGACGCAGCGCGACCAAAGCGCCCGGATCGAGCTGCAGCAGCGAAATGTGCTTGGTAATTTCAAATTCACGCTTGTTCTGCGCGAGATACGCCGTGTCCATCCGCCTGAGGTCGAAGCTCAAGCGCTCACCGGCCATCAGACCCTTCTTGAGGCTATCCCAGTAGCCGAATTGAATGTAGTTCGACTCCGCTACTCCCAGTTCGAAGCGAAAGCACTGCTCCGCGCGCTTGGCGACCTCATAGGCCAGTTGGTAGGCGCGAAAATAGACGCTGGATATCTGCTGGGTCATCCATTGGTACAGATCGCGGTTGGTGTACTTCTCCCGCATGAATTGATCCGTGGCCTGGGCATTTTTGATCTGCTGCTTGTGATTCTCCAGTTCCTGCGTGCTGATGTCGGCGCGAATCTGTGCCGCGATCAGCTGCTTACGGATCTGCTGAATGTCCCGCAGCGCCATGCGGCTTTGGAACACCCAGTCGTCCTGGCGCCGCTGATACTGGCCAATGCTCGCTGAACGCCCGCCCTGATGAGTGGCGTCGCGCTCCAGAATGCTCCAGAACGCGCCCGCGGCGCTGACGACCGAACCCAGGTTCAAGCCGCCGAAATGCTCGCTCACGAAAGGCGTCCCAGCCTGAAGTTGCGGAATGGCGTACAAGATGCCCGACACCACGCTGTGAATGCCGGCGACGGTGCCGAACCGCAGCGCGTCCTCGGAGTAGTTGATCTGATCGTATTCGGCCTTGACGAGGCCGAGACTGCTGAAGTCCCCGGTCGACGCGCTCGCTACCTGCACCGCCGAGGTCTGCGACACGTCCCCACCCTCATCGTCCGGCACCTGAGCGCCGGCGTTGCCGAGCAGCCGCTGGTACTGCATGAATCGAGTGGCCGCGACCTTTTCGCTTTGGAGCAGCGCATCGATGTTGGCATTCGCTTCTGCCACCTGAGATTCTTTTACCGACTGCATGCGCCGCAGGACATCCAGCTCCTGGCTCGAGCGCAGCAGGCTGAGATCTTCGGAGTCCTTCTTCTCCAACGCCGCCAGCAGCGCCCCGCCCATTGATTTGAGTTCGTTACAGAGCTCCGTGGCCTTTTGCACCATCGTGCCGAAGCGGTAAAAGGGCAGCGGCGTATTGATATCGGCCAGTACGCCGGCGATATCGACTCCCGCGGCGACCGCCCGCACGAGCAGCGCGGGGTCGATGGGCGGCTGGAACAGCGCCACCGGCTGCTCGACACCGTCGATGTTGCGGCAATGCCTGATGTTGAACAGCCGCTGATCCACAGAGTCCCAATACTCAAGAATCCGGTCGTTGCCGGGAACACAGAAATACAGCATGCCGACGGTCGACAGCGACGTGGTGTCCTTGCCCACTTTCCCCAAACGAATCTGTGACGCCAGCGGTACCCGGTGCGTGACCGTCAAGCTGCTCTCGATTTCAACCCAGGCGTTGGAAAAGGCATCCCACTGATTGTTGACAGCGCGATAGGTGAGTGGCGCGGGTGGCCGGGCACGCGGTATCGACTGAGGCCGGGCTCCAAGAAGTTTCGCGGCCAGAATGTACAACTGTGTGGCCAGATTGATGGATTCGGTTGAGTACTGGCGGAACAGGGAATCACCCCACGCAATCAAATTGTCCAAATACTTGAAGACCACCGAGTATTCGTACGCTCGCGGCCGCAGGCGAGCTATTGCGTGCGGGTCGAATGGATTCTCCAGCCAAGCCTCGATCTGGGTCATGATCTGCTGTTTGTCCGGATTGCTCGCCGGTACCGAAGGGTCAGCGAGCGCCTGAAGCAACTCGTCGATCGCCGTCGTCTTGCTGTGCAGACGGAACGGCAGGTAGCGCCAGTAGCGTTCCGGAGCCGCCGCCAAGTCATCCGTGGCGGGATTGAATATCAGCTGTAGCCAGGCCTGCGCATCGGCGAAACGTTGATTGCGGCTGAGGAATGTTCCGATGAGAAACGGTACCTGGAAGAACAGCTCGGTATTGTAGAGGGCATAGGAACTCTGCGCGGCGTCCGGCTCGAAGTAAATGGCCGGCTGCGGCAGCGAATCCGGAAGATCCACCACGGCCGACGGTGCGTGCGCGTCGAAGATTGGGTTATTCGAACCGGGATTGGCGGACCACGACTGCTCACTGAGATCGAACACGCTGAGTGGACCGCTGACGATTGATGCATTGCGCAGGTCGCTCGCTCGGGGATGGCCATCCAGAATCAACTGATATTGGTCCATGACATCCGCAGGGTCCGTCAGCACCGTTTCGTGGCGGATGAAGTAGCTGTCCGAATCATCCCGATACACGCAGACGTCCGCAGGCTCATCGTCGAACGGCGCATTGCGCACGGCGATGAAGCTGGAGGGCCCGCCGGTCCAAACGGTTACAGGATTGCCGTCTTCCTCTGGCAGGGTAAAATCCGCATGCAGGTCAACGCTGCTGTAGCTGAATCCGGACCCATAAGGCTCCGCGTTGTCCGGAATCGGTGGAAACGGGGTGACCAAGTTCGCGAATTGGGCATCCTCGGCCGAAAATATCTGAAATGTCGTGACGGGTGCCATTGATGCGGATGCCGCAGAGGCGCCACCCGGTGGCGCACCACCCACATCAAAAATGAAGTTTTGCTGAAAGGTCTCCTCGGAATAAATCTGGTTGCCGCTCACGTTGGGGTCTGCGTAGGGAAAGCTGAAGGTTTGCGACGGCAGTCCTGGATAGGTCAGGCTCAGTTCAAAGCTCGGGTTGGTGTCGAGCACACTCTGCTCGTAGTAGCCGGTATTGTGACTGAACACGCCGCCGTCGCTCAGCCGCGCATACAACGCCAGGCTCAGGGAAAAGACACCGTTCGATAGAGAGACGGCCGTGTCTGTAGTGCGATTTTCATACAACTGCTCGTCGTGCACATCGTTGTCCACATCCGCCTGCGCCCGATCGTTGTCCTGCTGCTGCGACCCGTTGAACTTGGTTACGACCTTGACCGTGACGCCTTGCAAGGCTCGCCAGACATTTCCCGAGTACGCACCGTAGACCGTACCGGTCACGGTCACCTTTATCCAGGGCGCACCTTGCGATTGCGGTGCGTACGTACGATACGGCGCAACGTCGGCGGTCGAAGGCAAGCCGTACAATAATCCGTCGCCGCCGTCGCGCTGCAACCCGTAGCAGTCGATCGCGATGCCGCTGGGCGTCTCGGGTCGAACGCGGAACGTGAACGTCTGGTTCTCGTCCTTGCCATACACCCAAGGTTGCTGGAACGTGTCATCGCTCATCATGCGGTCGCTCCAGCCACGGCTGGTGCGGCGAATCCATGCCATCTGAACACGCCATTGGGGCCCGGGATCGGGGCTGTTCGTGCCGGCGTCAGCCGCGATCTGAGTGATTTCAGGCCACGCGATGTAGACATCGCCGCGCAGTACAAAAGGCAGAATGTGGTCCGACTTGACGCCCTCGAGGGACACGCGCTCCCACGGTTCCCAGGTGTTCACCAGCGTCGAGATGATCCAGCGACGATAGTAGAAGTGCGAAGGTCGATTGCGCGTGCGCCCCGCGACATGCACGCGTACCTGCGCTCGTCCAGCAAAGTCCAGGGCCTTCTCCACGAATAACCCGACGACCGCCAGATGCGAAATGTCTTCCAGCTGCTTCAGATAGTCCTTCAAGATTTCGCCGGCCCGGTCGCTGTCGAGCTCGTCCTGCTGGAGCTGACCTTCTAGCTGAGTGAATATCTCCGACTTGTCGTCGCGCAGCTCCGGTTCGATCCAGTTTTCCGGATACAGAAACACTTTTCGATTGGCCTGCCAAACTCGAAACTCACTCATCCACCACAGACGGCTTGCGTCCAGCCATGAGGGCGAAACGTCCTTTTCAAGATTGAGCGTGCATCGCTGGATGAACAATTGCACTGCGCTGATCGCGTGCAGAATCCGTGTGCTGGACCTGCACGGGCTCATTTCCGGGTCGATCAGGAAATGATCGTAAAGATCGTTCGGATCCTGCCAGAGTCCGGCGCCCACCGCATTCGCCGGTGGGTTGGCGATGAGGTAGGACACGAGCGCTGCGCGCTGCTCGTCGCGCAGCGGGTCCTCGACTTTCTTCAGGTTGGCGGGCCACGACGCCGAGTCGTAGCGTGCTCGAAGTAGTTTGCGCGCCAGCTGCGCCTGCTCCTCTCCCGGTTTGGCCGGCGTTGAAGCGACCGCTGCGGCGTCCTGGGTCAACCCAATGGCGCCGCTCGCGCTCGCACCGAGTTTCTGCAGCGTGGTCAGCAACTGCACGAGAGTGGACAGCTTAGTGGGATCCTTGAAGTCCCCTGGCCAGTTCACTCCAAGTTGACTTTGAGCATCGGCCACATCCTGGGCGGACACCCCCAGAGCGCGGCCCAGCCGCAATCGAAGAAACCACTGAATGACGAGCGCAATCTTGGCGGGCGTCTGATAGTCGGCGGGCCACTGTAGCTGAAGCTCTGTCTCCGTCACCCAGACGACATCGTCGAGCGTGGCCTCCAGGGCCTGCGCGAGATAGCTCTGCTGATGCGCAACATCTGCCTGGACGGTCGTCAGGCTTGCTGGATCCGTGCCGAGCGCTGTCTGAAGATTCCCGAGCCAAGCACGGCCGAGACTCGGATGGTTAGCCTGCGCAAAGAGCTGCACGAGGGCCCGCCAGTCATCAAATACCGGAGCAGGATCTCCGGCCGAAACGGGTAGCGAGTCGAGGTTCAGGACCAAGAAGGCCGGCAGCGCGGCCGACCCCGGCGGCAGCCACGCCAAATCGGTGGCGCGCACCTTCAATGCTTGCAATACCAGAGCGGCTTTGTGCACCTTGCACAGTGCGCGAAATTGCGCTGAGAACGCGGTGGGCGTCAAAGTCACGCGCGAGTCGCTGCCGAGGAACTCCGGCGCAAGCAAGGGGGCCAAGGCGACGCTTTGAGTCAACTGTACGGTGAGCAAGGACTCGATAAGCGCAGCGTCCAGGTCCAGGGACTGACTTAGTTGGTCGATCAGACTCTTGCGTGTCACGAACGGCAGCAATTGGCGCAACACGGTCGCAATTCGCGTGTCGGCAGTTTGACTCACGGCGAACAGCGCCTGCCCGGCTGCCACATTGAAAAGAAAACGATTCAACACCTGCCCTTCCTGATACTGGTCCGACTTCGCCTTCAGCTGATCGGCCAGCCCTGCATCGGCCGCCGGAAGCGCTTGACGCAGCTGAGCTTGCTGATCTGCCGTCATCCAGCCGGTGAAAATCAGGCGCTGCTGGGCGGCGTCGAAATAACATTGCGCCGATAGTGACTGCGGGATCGATGGTGCGGAAGCGTATGGCACGCTGAAAGTCGGCAGCTCGAATGCCTGCAGCACGTGCAGCTGATCCGGAAGCTCTGCTTCGAAGGTGGCGATCAGGTTGCGAAGCGTGGTAATTGTTGCCTGGACAACGACGGGATTGGCCGAGCTGAACGCCGTCCACTGGGCAGCAGTGATTCCGGGCGAGCCGGCAAGCGTGCCGTCTGCCGCCTGATACGTAACGAGTGCCGACAGACTCGCAGGGATGGTCACCGCGACATTCCCGGCAACCTGTGCCGTGAAACGAGTCGACGGCGTCAGGAATTCCACCGCCGCCGTCACCAGCGACTCATACCACCCAATACCCGCCAGAGCCTTGCGCAACGCCTCCGGACCGGACCCGGCGTTGAGGAGCGCGGTTTGCGCCTCCTCGATGTGACCGCGAATATCCGTGAGGACTCCCGCGGCCCAGTCAAGCGGCAGCAGAGGACTTGGATCCTCGTCCAGGGTGTAGGTAAAGAGGTAGCTCAGGGTATCCAGCGAAAAATTCGTGCGTTGCACGAACCGCACTGTATCCACGAAGTCGGCCGATTGGGCGGGGCTCGCAAATACGTCCATGGCAATCAGCGTCTTGCAGCTCAAATAGCTCTGAACCGGCAGCTGCAAGCCCCTGGCAAGCGAAACATTGCGATACAGGAGCGCAAGATTGTGGAGGTTGAGCGGAGCCGGATCCGCAAGCTCGTTCCGATCCACCAGATCGGCGACGAGCTGGTCGAACTCGCCCTGCGTGATGCTCAGCGCAGCGAGGATCGTGCCGGACTTGCTCGTCAATACCGGGGGAACCGCGGGATTCTCGTATTGCAATTCTGTGCGCTTGGCGTTGAGGGCAAAAGCGACGTCCGGAGGATTCACGACATTGCGATTCAGGAACAACCGCTCATAGAGGCTCGTGAGCGTGGCGCCCTCAGTAACGGTGTAGTCGCAGTAGCCCACCGTCATCTGCCCCCACCAGGCGGCAATCTCGCCGATCGCCAGACCCAGACATTGCTGCAGCCGCAAGATCCCAGCCAACCGCAACAGTGCAGCCGAATCGAGGGTGGTCGCGCCTCCGGGGATCGCTGCAATGGCCAGATCCAGATCGAAAAGAGACCACCCCACGATTCTCCACAAGCGCACCAAGCGATGAATCCGGTCAAGGTGGCCCGGCACCAAGCCTGCGAGCTTCATCTCGCTGGGGTTGCAATCATCTCCCGAGGGAGTCAGGACGGGCATCGTGGCCCGGACAAACTGACATTGCAAAACGTTGAGCAACTCCCTGTAGCTCAGGGCGGCTTGCTGAATCAGCAACGAGACGTTCGTACCCAGGACATCGAGCCATGTGCCGCTCGCCACGGTCCCCGGGTCATTTCGATCGACCACACGATTGCCGCCTTGCTGTAGTCCCCAGAACTCCCAGGGTTGGTGAGCATCCGCGCCAACGATAATCGTCGCCTGCGACAACGACAATCCGAGAAGCTCCCGCGCGATGCCCTGATCGGTGAACCGCGTCGCGGGTACGCATTGCTCCATCAGACTGCGCCGCGAAATTCCACGGCGCGACAGAAATGCCCGGACCTCCTCGAGCCACAGATTAAATGGCAGCGCCCAAGGATACACAGCAGCATTCAGCTTAACATACGCCTCCGGATTACGATTCTCGGGACTCGCGAGCAGATCGCTGCGCGCATCCGTACTCTGGTAGGTGAGAGAGGCGAGTTGTAGTCGCTGCGCGGTGAACGTGATGGTCACGGTGCCCACTGCGCTCACCTCCCATTGCGTGCCGACCGCGGCCACGCTGTACGTGAGGGAGGGTGGCAGCAAACTGACGAGCGGCTCGGCCAGGCGTCGCGCGTTCAATGCCAGCACGAGGTGCTGCAAGGCGACCACGGTGCACGGCACGGATAGCAGCTGCTGTACACCATCCGGCGACGTAAGAATCAAAGCCCCCGAGTTGCCGTGCTGCGTCGTCGATACTCGGACCGCTCGGGTGAAATTCACTGTCCAGCTGATTCCCGCCTGAAGCGCGGTGACCGTCGGATTGCCCTTCACCGGCAGATTTTTTTCGCGTGGATCGCGCGTGGCCGGCAGAACCCAATCATTGGTGACGAGGCTACCGCTGTCGAGCGCAGTCACAGCCGCGGTGTAATCCGTCACGTTGAGCTGCCGCGCAGCCAGAAAACGGCTGCGCTGTACGACGAGCGTCTGCGGGTAGTAGCGCAGCACCCAATGACGGAAGCCATCTGTGATCAGCCAATCATCGTACGTACCGACCAACAGCCTCTTAGGGGATAGAGCCACCGAGAGTGTATCGCTCACCGACACCGCACTGCGCTCCAACACGTTGCGCAGTGCAGTCGCGACGGCGTCCGCCAGCGGCGTCTGCGCAAGATCGGTGTTGGGGTCGAAGCCGTAGGGCGTCGCAATTTCGATCGGCATTGCGATGGCGTTCTCGAGAATCTCGAGCACTAGGTCCACATACGGTACCTCGGTGTTGCTGTTGACGCAGGTCAACTCAAGGTCCGCGATATCCGGACGACGCCCCAACAACACGGATAGCGCTGACGCATGTGAGCCGGATGTCGCCGTCTGTGGATCGAGAAAATGCATCAAATCCACCAGGTAAGCGGCGGGTCCGACGACGGACTGACACTCGTCGCAGGCGCAGGTGGATTGATTGCCGAACAACAGACTGATATTCGGAAAGTCGTTGGCAATTGCCGTTGTCTGGGTGGCATTCCCGGATCCGAATACGCCGAGCTGTTGCCGCGAAGCCCCGGCATAGGTGTTGCCGATCAAGGCAGCCGTCGTATTATGAATGCGACCCGCTTCTTCGTAAATTGCGGCGGCACGCTCCGCGGTTACGCTGTCCTTGAGAGCGGCGCTAAATTCCGACTTCCCGTAGCGGACGACCTCGCGCACCGTTCCAAATCCCGCATCCAAAAGCGCCCCTGTCTCCCGCCAGTTCTGCGTTAGATTTTGCAACCGTTGCAGCGTCTGTAGTCCCGAAATCACATCGGGCGCGTCAGCTCCCGGCTTTGCGGCGGTAACGAACGTGCGAACGTTGGTTCCACGCAGCTCAAGTTCCGGATTCGCCGTAAGATACGCGGCCGCTTTTTGCAGGCTGGGGGATTGCAGGAATACATGTCCCGATACGATGCGGGCCGAGAATACGGCCGTTGGGTGAAGATTTTCCACGGCGCGTTCCATCTGCTGCGCATAGATATCCGGACTGGGCGTTGCTGAACTGACACTCTGATGCGCGAACACGAGATCGAGCCATTGGGCGGGCGTCAACGGAGCCAGAAATTTAAGACTGTGATCCGAGTCGCTGGCGCGCGACTTCTGCAAGTCGCGCACGAGGGCGGTCTGATTCGATGTCACCACTCCCAGTGCCCGGGTGACCTGAACGGCGGCGATCTCCGCGTCGGTAAAGCGGGCTTTCGTGAGCTGCTGCGCGAGTTGAGCATCGCTGAGCGCGCCGCCCCTCAACACATCGGCCACGGTACGCTCTTTGTCCGACGCCAGACGGTTCGGGATGGTGCTCAACAGATCCCCCAGCGAAGCTGGCTGGCGAACTCCCGCCGGCCTGAGCGCAAAATCCAACCTGAGCGCGTCAATCGCCGTTGGCAGTGTCTTAAGACGGTCGCCCAGACTCTGCGGAACCAGGTTTGCCGCGAGCGCCGCTTTGACCGCTGCAACCAGTGCCGCAGTCGGCTGTTGCAACAGAGGGCCCAATTCACTCGGCAGTGCTTGCCGAACCCAGGCGTAAAACAACTCCGGCGGCCAGGACGTGGCAATCGCCGCACCCTGCGTCTGAACTTTGTCGACGGCGGCGCCGGCGGTCCCGGTCGTCGCGCGCGGCGCTTGCAAGGCTTCGGCGGCAAGCACAAACGACTGGCGCAACATAGCGGTGGCGCCGGCCTTCAATTGAGTCTCCTGCGCGATGAAATCCTGGTCCTCGGAGGTCAATTCGGCGAACGTCAGATCCGCGCCATTCGCGCCCTGTCCCACCAACAAGGGCTGAATCGCCTGCACATTGCGCTCGAACTCAGACGGTCCCTGCTGAACTCGGGGTACCTCAAGATTGATCTCCGCCGCCTTCGGCGCATTGAACAGTGTGGCGGACTGTGCGACTGGCTTCGCCGACTCCACGCTGGCTGTATACGCCGCGACGACCAGGTCCGCGCCACCCTTCTCAGCTCTCGCAAAGTCGGCGGGCGAGTACACAATGACATAGCGACCGTTTGCGTCGGTCACTGCGTCCTTGCCCAGCGTCTGGAAAGTCCGCAGGTCGCGATCTCGCGCTCGTATGGTGAGACCCGCCGCCGCCGTTCCGTCTGGATACGCGCACCGGCCGCGCACCGAGTACTCGCCGTCCGAATTGTCAGCGCCCGCTACGGCAGGTACGTTGCCAGGTTCCATGATGTGATATCCCTAGTCGATTGACAGTTGACTTTGCGATTGCCGCAGACCACCGCGCCGCGAAACTTCCTCGGCAAGGTGGATTCGATGCCTCATGAAGGCGTGACCCATCATTAGGGCAGCAGCAATCGCGCGCTCGGCAAGTACACTTTCACGGCAGCCCAATCCTCGTTGAGCAGCGTGAGGTGGCGAACGCCGGCTACGGGCACCGGCGCAAAGCCGAATCCGAACGTATTATGGGTATGCCAACCCACTTGCGCGGGGGCAATCGAGGTTGGTTTCACAGTTGTAAAAAACTGCGTCGACACCTCGCCATAGATTGGCCCGGCTCTTCGCGTATACGCAAGCGCGGATGGAATGTCGGAGTACCCCGCCCCGGTATTTCCAATGCCCCTGCCCCGCCACTCGCCACTTTCCTTCATTAGACCGGTGACGTCTCCCGTCCTGTAGAATGGTCCGTATAAGGTCTCGTTTCCGACCTTAATTCCAATTGTTGGGTCTGCGGGCAGCGAGGTCGACTTGACCGCAGGGGGCACCCAGGGCCGCTTGGCTGCAGCGGAAATTTCCTCTACCGCCGGGGCCACGTCAATAGTTGTGATGCCCGCCCGAACTGTCGTCACCGACGGCCGCGCTCCGCGAAGCGAGCCGAGTCCCGATCGCAGCTGCAGCAGAAAAAGAGCGAATTGCAGGCGCGCCAGAAATGCACGTTCGTCAGGCGTCTGCGGCCGGGGACCTACACGCTCCTCCGCGGCGCGCTCTGCGGGATCATCCGTCGTGCCCAGCGGAAACCGAAAGCGGTGGCTCTCTTCCTCATACGCCTTTGCAAAAGCCAGATCCCATTCATGCTGCTGAACATGGATCTGCTGGACTATTTCCTCAAGCTGGGCATCACGCTCCGCCACGTAAGCGCTGTAGTCGCTGACGCCCGTCTCGCCTCCCGTAAATCCGGCGACAGGGGAGGCTGTCAAGGGCTCTGGCGCAGCGCTGGAAGACTCTTGCGGCGTGATGCTCACACCGGACTGATCACCATCCGCCGCAACCACGGACGTAGACGCCTGTGCCTTAGTTGGCGTGGTGGTCTGCGTTCCCTCTGTGTCTGCCTTTGTGATCGGATTCCCTTTCGCATACGCGAAGCAATTCACTCCATCCGCGAGTCCGAGCGGATCATAACTACACCATCTCGCCGCCCACGGGAGGTAGTACCTCGCCGCGTGATAGCTGAGCCCGCTCTCCTCGTCCCGTTCCATGCCCGTGTAGCGATATCGCTTGGGCGGTGCTTCGGTATCCTGGGTCATCGATTGGTATGCGCTGGTGCCGTACGGGTGAAATTCTTCGTACGAGACGATCTGCGCCAGGTCATCTAGCTCCAGACTGGCGGAACCCAAATGGTTGCTGAACTGAAATCGAAAGATGGGTCCGGAACGGTAGGGCGTGCCGTTCGCATGCCTACGGTCGGTTGCGATCACATCATCGATGAGCAAAATCCGTTCGTTCGCGGCGAGCAGGTGCAGCGTCTCTATTTCCTCGAGGGGTGTGGTGAGATCTGCCGCGCCAAAGCGGCGGTAAAGCTCGTAGCCGCCCAGGTAGATTCGTTCCCAATAACCTCCCAGCCCATTCTGATTGACTACTCGCTTGCGAGTGCGTTGCTTGGCCGAATCGTATTGATAATAAGCGTGGCCGCCGCCGCCGAGGTCGATGTCCCCTACCATGTCTCGATGGTCCCATTGCATATCGAACCGTGTTAAGGACTCATTGAGATTCCGCAGGTTGCCATGCGTGTCGAAGTCATAGTGTGTTACGTCGGCCGCGCCGACCTCAGCCCAACCGTCATTCGTGTCCCAGGTGGCGGCCAGCCGGTTGCTGTCATCCGCGCAATGATAGCGGCGCGTCCAGGTCCCGATCCCGGCGTCGTGGCGAACCCGTGCCAAATTTCCCACCGAGTCGTAGTCGAAGGACTGGGTGTACGTGCGCAAGGCGTTGGGATCGTTCGCCGCAATCGGAAAAGCGAGGCCGTTCCATCCGCCTGACAAATTCTGCGGTGCGCCGGTGAATGCGCCATTTTCCCGCCCGCTGGCGCGTGTCAGACGATAGAGCGCGTCATACTCGTACTGACTTCTCGGTTCGATCTTCTGACCCTGAAAGAAAACAGGCTCATACGCCTCATCCGCGCATTCAGTGATATTGCCAACCGGATCGAAGGTATAGTCCAGCTCCTGAATCACCCCCGAGTCGCTCAATTGCGAATGCCGACTCGCAGGGGGCCGCGCGTTGGAAGGCCGCGTCGTGAAGATCTGAGTCAGTCGGAAGGTTTGCGGATCGTATTCATATTCCGTCAAAGTGCCTTTACCGCTGGCAAGCGAGGCCTTTCGACCACGGGCGAAATAGATCTTCTGTCCTTTCGCGTTATAGCGAACCTCCTCGATGACACTGAGCGTAGTGCCAGTTGTCAGATCCGCGCCCGTGACCGTTTTCTGCGCGCCAACGGTAAGAGAGTTGCTTTGAAGAAGGCCGCGCTCGTTGTATTGCGGACGGTCGACCGCGACGCGGGTACCGACGCCGCGATGCCAGTTGTACGACAGCGTCGTGCGGTTGAGCGCGTCGAACTCTGTAATCTGAGTAAATTCGTCGGTTGCCAACGCGCTCTCGGGATTGTTCTGCCAATCCACCAACGACTGGGTGGGCAGGTTGTTCAGCCGCCTCGCAACTTGAAGCGTATTGCCCTTGAAATCGCGCCGCACGAGTTGCAGGCGGCCGCTCGGATCATAATGAAGCACTGCCTGTGCAACCAGGTTGTTAGCTTGATCCGACGCCAGATTGGCGTTCGCGCTGCCGTCGGGATTCAGGGTATCCCGATATTCATGGCGCTCCGCCATCACGCGAGCATTCGAGCCTGCTCTGAGCCATGTGGCGGTCGGCCGGTGCAAAGAATCGTACTGCATGAAGTAGCTTCTGCTCTCCAGGACGAAATTGCCGCCCACTTGCCGCTCATTCTGGTCCCAGGCCAGCATGGGTTTGCCCGCCGCGTCCATCAGCGTGCGCCGATCACCCGCATCCATGCTGTGTTGGAAAAGCAGCATTCCAGACATGTCGTAGCACGGTGCTGAGGTTGCTGGGATGTCCTCGTTGGGCTCATCCGACCAGCGCGTGGCCTTCGGGGGCACGATGTACTGCATGACGAGATTGCCGCGCGCATCGCGAACCCACAGCGGCTTGCCCTCTGTATCGAGCTTCGTGAAAGCGACGTGGTATGCGTCGGTCCACACATCGTTATCGTCCGCCATGCGGTTGTGCTCGATCGCGACCACCGCTCGGCCCAGGCTGTCGAGATGAGTTTGCGCCGGGGTATTGGCATGATGCGCGGCAAGCCAGGCGGCTCGCTGGTCCGGCAATCCCGGCATGGCGGCGCCCGGATCGGGCGATCCACGCGCGGTATACCAGTCGCTCGTCAGCACGGTATCGTTTCGGTCGTAAATCAGGCTCATCCAGGGTGAGAATCCGACGCTACTGAAGGACCCGTCGGGAAACTCGGTTCTTATGAGCCGGCCCGGAGCGTCGTAGTAAAGGATGGACGTGACACCGACCTCCGCTGCCGTATCGGCCGCCTCAAATCGATGTTCCGATGCATTGAAATAAGGTTCGTATTGCTTGACCGGGTTACCCTTGTTGTTAAAAACGGTCTTTCCGCTGGCAATCCAGCGCAGCGGCGGCGCCCCGCTCGTATCCGTCGGGTCCGGCTCCGCCTGCAATATTTTCACCAGTACATCGGCGCCGCCGTCCGAATACTCGACGGCCACCTTGATCCGGCTTGGCCCGCCCGCAAGGGCTCCAACGTGAGTCTCCCGTTGGACAGTGCAGGCGGCGCTTGGACGTGCCTCCCATCCGAATGCTCCATTTGCCGTGACGGTCTCGCCAAAGTGATACACAAATCGCGTCGTTGCGTTCGCGAGCCACGCTCTGGGCTGGCTTTCGGAATACGGCGTGAGCGCGAAGAACTGTGCTTTGTCCTGGATCGTCGGATTGAGCGCATCGAGCCCCAGACCAGTCAGCGAATCGCCACCGGCCTCCAGCGCCATTGCCACCGGCATGCCGAATACATCGAAGGCCGCACGCGTCACATTTGCGTTAGGGTCCTGCATTGCAGTCGGCGCAAGCACGCGATAGTCGAAACTGAGCACATTCGTTTGATTGCCGCGCGCGTCTGTGCTCGAGCGCACCATGAGATCGTAGGAATCGAGAAGCTGCACAGTCGTATTCCCAAAGGCATCCGTGTAGCGTTCGGGAACGAAGAAATGCAGGGGTGTGTCGGAGGAGAATCCCGCGATGCCGGAGCGAATCCAATACTGTCCGGCAAGGGAGGTTTTGGAGACCGGGGAGAACAGCTGTTCGAGATCGGTTCCCTGAAGGTAGCCGCTTTGCGTCCAGTCATCGAGCACGTCTCGGGCCGTTTGCACGCCGGCAAGCGGATCATCCAGCCGGGTGCCGATCACGGCATCCAGCAGGGCATCAGTCAAAGCGAGCTTGTATTCTTCATACTTCAGACCGCGCGGCCCGTGCTGCCCAAAGGGGAGCGGCTGCGATGGTCCATTGGAAGTGCCGGCGTCGTCGAAGAACAGCGTCCGAAATAGTGCTACGGCGCGCTTCTGTACAGTTCCGTCGGGAACTACATGATAGGCAATGGGCGTCACCGTTTGCCCGGCGCTCTGTCCAGCGCTCAATCGGTAGCCACGCAGCTCGTCGATGGAAAAATATCGGGCGTTCTGCGGATGGAATCCCGTCAATTCAAACGTCGCGACTTCGCAGGGCAGCCGAAGTCGGTAACTTTCTACGGAATCGATGTCTTGATCGGTGTAGCGCATCTCCGAATAACCCAGATGGAGCTGCGCCTGGGAGTCGCGAAGGGTGTTCGCCTCATAGGTCTGCAGTGCGTTCTGCGTATCGACAAACGCCTGCTGGCGCGGATACCCGACGGCAACCGAGCGTAGCACCTGCCCTAGATCGTCAAGCTCGAGATTGAGCGTGTGCGAAACTCGCGGGTCGACTACTGCGGGGCTCCTGAGATCGAGCTCGTAGTGATAACTGATCGCCTCGCTTTGTGTGACCCGGAAAACCGCATAGCGTTGATCCGACCGTGGCTGCAAAAGGCTGATGTGGCAATTCTGCAGCGAGCTTGAAAACAGTTTGACTGGCGTATGAAGCCCTTTGCGCAGATCGTCGACGTCCAGCTCATACACTTCCTGGCGCAGCTGCATTCCCTTACAGGCTCTCAGGGCTTCGCGCCATTCCACGCTGGTCAGATCCAGGTTATCCAGGTCGGGGGCAGGCAAGGGAATCTCGGTGAACTGGCCGAGGGCTGGGGACCATTGAGGCCGTTCCGCGAGGAACGCGGTTGGGAAATACTCATGGCTGTAGTGGGCCAGAGTGCGTCGGTCATCGAGAAATGCCCCGGTGTGATACCACGTGACAGTCTTGACCGGTGGTTGATATAGCGAATGGTCAACGCTGATGTAGGGACTGTTGGTGTTGCCGGCCGAGAAAGTGCCGTAATCTTCGCAATCGAGCTGTTCGACGCGACCGAAACCGCGGAATTCGCGCTCCGGCGCGTCGAAGTAACCGTGGTGATAGGAATAGCGAGTCGTGAATCGGGCATGTCGCCATTTGTCGAACACCGTGGTTTTCGAGACACAGTGGACAGGAAATGGAAGCCGCGTGACCCAGGGATTTCCGGCCAGCCTGTCCTTAAGGTAAAACTGCGTCGAGGGTGTGTATTCGATATCGGTGCGGGCGCCCAGATTGTTGCGGACGCTGCTCAGCAGATGCGGCTTTCGGCCGCTCATCAGATCCACGTACTTCATCGGCGCGCGCGCCTCTCCGGGCAACGCCGATGACCACACCAGACAGATTGTGCCGTTGCCGAGAAGATCCACCGCGTTCACAGAGCTCAGGTCATCGGCACGCGGGAATACGGGCAAATCGCGTCCCTGTGCAGGGCTCCAGGCATTGCCCGCTTGATTGAAATAGATCCGCGCGCCCTGACTGTGCAGATAGACGATGTCCGTGCAACCTGAACCGTCGACATCGGCCAGGCGTATGCGCCGTTGGTCAAACGCGTCGGGCGAGTCGAACCACGGCGACGCATCCATGGTAATTTTTGCACCGAACAGGGCGTAGCCCAGATTCGGCCAATAGCAAACTTCGCCGTTGCGAATACGCACCAGATCGACGAGCCCGTCTCCCGACATGTCCGCCAAGAAAATGGACTGGGTACCATCGTCGAACACGAGTGCCGGGCCGACATCTTCGTCGCGTGGCTTGGCAACCCGTTGCGCCGGCCCATAGCCAGTCTCGCCGAGCGATGGGTGCCAGGTTAACACCTCGTCCTCCGTGATCAGGACGTCGGCGAGACCATCGCCGTCGAGGTCCACCATGCGCAAATTCGGGTCGCGCATGTCCCGGTTGAGTCCGCTGATAAAGGCTTGAAATCGCTCCCAACCCCGCGTCGTCCCCGATCGATAGAATCCGGGGGTAGGACCGTCCAACATCACGGCATCGAGGGCCCCGTCCGCGGCAAGGTCCATGAACTGTGCCGCGGAACTGCCAAGAGTCACGTTCGGACGGACTGCCACACACTCTACCGGTGCGAACTTGGCGCGCGCTCGGGTGCGCCCGTCGGAGTCAAGCTCAAGGTTGATTGGACCCAGGTTGCGCTTGTAGTACCAACCTCCGGGGTACTGGGTGAGCAGGCCCGAAAGTCCCTGGCGATCCAGATCCACCCATTGATATTCGGTTCCGTCAAAACCGCGCGGTAGGTTCTCCATGCTGCCGGCATCCACATCCCGAATCGTCGGGTCGATTTCCGGCTCGGTGTAACCGAACTCCAGCGGAGGCGACCGCCGCTTAAGGTATTGGCGCTCACCGTTTGCCGCCGGCTTCTGTGACGTTGGAACGTAGGCGCAGTGTGAGATCGCTTTGACGCGTGTGAGGGTCGGGGCCGGTGCATATTCGATTTCGGTCGCCCGCACTAGCTGTGCTTCGTCGCCGAGCAACTCATCAAAGCGGTGAAAAAAGAGGATACGGCTGCACAGCCGATGACAGCGAACCTCAAATCCCGATCGGGAGCTTGAAAACGCATCGAGGCGGGCCGGCCAATTCAAGCTCTGCGGTGGGGTCCGCCGTACATAAGCGAATTGATTGCCGCTGGCCGCGGGCGGGTCCTCGCGGTAGACACCCTCGCCGAATTGCCCGTCTCCGTATTCGAACTGCAGCTCGAATCGCCATTTCAGAGTAGTCGAGTATTGCGTCGACAGCCGCGAAGGCGAGTTTCCGTATTTGATGCTGCTCAGGTATCGATTCGCCGCGCGTGACCGGCGCGCTTCGCTCACCCTGGACAGATCTACGTTCCGATCGTTCTCGGTCGCATAATCGTAGACGATGCTGTTTCCCTTGTCGTCGTAGCGCTCCGCGATCAGCCAGGAGAAGATTCGCGACGCGTCGGCCGGGTCCGCAATGCGGCTCGTCGCTGAATTGCCGCAAAGAATCGTGATGTTGTCACGCGACGTGATCCGCCAATAGACATCGGCCACGTTGCTGAGGTTGGACCACCGCTCGATCCGCGCGAACATCCCTTCGGTTCGCGGCCGATAGCGCCTGACGCGATACCCGCCGACCTCATCTTCGTGGATGACGAGTTCGCCATTCGCGTCTCGAACCAGGAATTTCTGGGCATCGCGCGTGTAACCCACATGTGCCGCCACCCATGAGCCGTCCTTGTCCTGCCGGAACGCGGGCACGAGGTCCTCCGCCCCCGACAATAGATAGGTATCCGACTCGTCGGCGTCTCGATACAGTGGAATGCCTCTGTCGGTCCTGCGCGTGATCGACTCGGAGGACAGTTGCCATCCCAGCCCGAAGGGGCCGTTACCCGCGCCGGAGTCATAGGTCAACGACAGCTGCGGACCGAATCCGCCCCTCCCCGGGGAGGCAGCAATGGGCACGGTCATCGAGCCGGTTCCCGTCACAGGACTCGCCGCGAACTTCTCCCCCATCCCCCGAATCGCACCGCCGCCCTTGGGCAGCGACACGGCTGGCGCTTGCATTGCAAAATTATCCGGTGGCTTCGCATTTGCACCAGCGCCGGGCAGCATGTGGTCCGCAGCCGAAGTCACGGAAGGGACGTTCAAGCGAATGCCCTGATCGGGTCGAGGGTACAGCGCGAAAACGGGCTTGGAGTCACAAAACCATCCTCAAAGCACGACGGCGTAGCGGCAGTCCTACGAACATGGTGATGTAACACGTGCAATCCGTTCTCGCGGCGTCCGCGCAATCCGTTGCTTAGCTATCGGGAAGCGGCGACCGTTCACAACATACTCCGCAAGTGTGGCTTGTCAAGCGCGCCACCAGCGTGCGCCGTCGGCGGTGCGTGCCAATACTTTTGCCAATAACTTTTCGCGGGCAGTGGCAGCGAATTCTGCGCGTGCCCGCTCATCGGCAGTGCAAACTCCTCAACACGGCTGCGAACAGAGTTTTCTCCGTCGTTGGCTCGAGATCAGCTCGGCCTTGGAATCAAGAGGCCAACGCGCGCATGCCGGTCTGAGCGAAACCGTCCTCCAAAGATCGGTCAAGCCGTTGGTATATAGACAACATCGCGGCACTCCATTGCCAACGCACGGATGCCGGATTCAATTTCACAAGATACGGAGCTTGATGACTAAAACCGGAGGTCAAGATCTCGCAGTCGCGATCGAGATGATTATAGGCCGCAATCAAATCGTGGCCCCAGCATCCCTCGCACGAAGGTGAGTAGCCTGCCCAAGAGGGTGGACTTTCGATGTGAAGAATGTGGCCGCGGCAGACGCGTGCCAGTTCGGACAGTCGGCCTTCCAGATCTTCCGGCCGCGTATGCAGCAGCGCTTCACAGGTAAATACGATATCGAAAGCGCCGTTGTCGTAGGGAAGACCTTCCGTTGGATCGCCGACCGCAAGATGAGATGCTCGCCATTCAGCTGTTGCCCACTTAAATCCCATGTCGAGCATTGACTGGCTCTGATCGAATCCGAAGACTTCAACACCCGGCAATCGCGCGAGATTGTTGAGATGCCGCCCAGTGCCGCATCCCCATTCCAGAACGCGGCACGGCGCATGGTGGGCGATATGATCCGTGATCATCATTTCCTGAATATGGTAGTAGGCGTGCCGAGTCTTTCTTCGGTCGTACTCGGATCCCCAGTCGCCCTCCGGTTGTCGCCAGTAGCGGTAGTTAGGAGCTATCTTGGACATTGATGCGGCTGATTGGGTGACTCGAAATAGGTAGCTTAGAAACATCGGCTGGTCGATGATCTCATCGCGACTCATCGACTTAACCGCTTCGGGCATTGAGTGGTTGCACAGCATATAGCAGAACGAACGTGTATTGTGCAGGTTGCCTTTTCCTCTGGACGCTTCCTCCAAAGCCTCGCGCGGTACGTTTTCCAGAAACCGTTGACTCTCGTTCCAAGAGATCGGCATGATAGTTTCGGTTTCCAGCATATGCACAGCATCGACGTGTTGTTCGATTGCCGCGGCCAGAGGAATGCTGCCGATTTCCAACCAATCAATCGGTCGTTGCGCACGCAGATGTGCCGTCACGGAGTCGTAATAACAGCAGATCACCGGTGTCTGCGCTTCCGCGATGAGAAAGTTGTTGGAGACGGTTCCGGTGGGTTCTCGATAATAAACCAAGTCATGATTTGCAAGGTGCCCTACCAGAGGGTCGATGGAATTCAGCACGACGCAATCCGCGTCGATCCAAGCGCCGCCGTAATGCCGCAACAGATAAACTCGAATGAAGTCCGCGCGATGCGCCACGTAAAGACGATCAATGTCCACGTCTCGATCTTCCTTCCATAGCCGATCGAATCCAGCCCGGTCGAGCACCTCCGCATTGCACCACTGCTGCATGTTCTCCAGGCACAGCTTAATGTAATCCGGACATTGCCCTTCCCAATACGTCCATACTACTGGTACTGGGTTGTGTGCCATCCGTCGCTCCTCTTTCGTACTTAAGTATGGGTTTAGCGTAGTAGAAATCGTTGGATGCGATGGTCTTCTCCTGTGTTGCTTGAAATGCCGCGCTCAAGTTATTTCTTAAATTGAGAAAGTTTACCCGGCATGGCAACAGTTGCCGCAAAAGAAGCCATAGACCGCGCCCTTGAATGAGCGCGTGTGATCGAATGATGAGGTCAATTGATGGTCCCTTCAATAATTCTCCAGCGCAGTCATGACAGCAGCTTGAGTCGCGGAAGAGCACGCGGGCCATTCTGAGCCATGCTTTGGTTGATTCCCACTTCGCGCTGTGCTACACCCTTGAATTACCCGCACGCTCATCGTCGCGGCGCTTATTCGTTAGTTCGTCAAGATTAAATGGCGCTTTCCTGATCCCCGCTCGGGCGTCAGTCAAGTGGTCTTTCAATTTAGATCGAGCGGAGACCTCGAAACATGCAAAGGATTGCATCAAACATTCGAAGCAAACTTCCCGACGCCATCGGTTGTGTCTATGGTTTCGGCGTCGAAGCCACGCTCACCATTGATTCGTTCGCGAAGATATGCCCGCCGGCCCCGTTCGGCGAGCCGTTCGCAGTGAGGACATAAGGAGAGTTCCATGCCGGTATCGCCCACGTATCCAGGGATTTACATCGAAGAGATTCAAAGCTCCACTCACACCATAACCGCGGCGCCGACCAACATCGCGGTGTTTATCGGATACTCGCATCCGTTCAAGAGCCAAACGCTCGTGTTCGACCCAGCCACTCGCCAGGTGGATTTGCCGGCACCGTTGTTCGGTCAAGCGGTGCAGCTTTTCAGCTTCTCCGACTACGAACGTAATTTCGGTGGCTTTTTCAGCAACCCATTGTTTTCGCCCGATCCCACATTGGCGCCGAATGACTATTTCGGCAGCTTGCCATTGGCCGTTTATCAGTTTTTCTTGAATGGCGGCACCCAGTGCTACGTCGTCGGGTTGCAGGCGAAATTGAATGGCTCACCGCTGGCCCCCGGATCGGTTGACGTCGGCGGCATCACGTTCACGGCGCGGGAGCTCACCGATCCCACACAGCCCATGGTGATAACGATTACGCCGCGTGGCAGCGACGTCACCTCACCGCCCAGCCCGCCGGGGCCCGACATCGCCGACATCACCATCACCTACGGCTCGGGGGCGGGCGCGGTGGTGGAGGCCTATCGCAAAGTGGTGTTGAGCAAGATCGAAGGCACCATCGGCACGACCGCCAGTCCTATCTCGAACCTGGTGGTCGTCTCGCCGACCGCGACGACCTATCCGGCATTTTTTCCTTCGGGCGGCCCCTACACGGTCGGTAACACCGTCCCGGCCTCGAGCCCGCCGGCGGGACCCATCTCAATGGCGGCTGATTTCACCGCGGTGTTTCAACAAGACACTTCGTTGGACAAGGTGCCCATTTTCAACCTGATGGTGCTGCCGGGCGTCACCTCCAACAATGTGCTGAGCGAAGCGTTGTCCTTTTGCGAGACGAAGCGCGCGTTCCTCATCATCGATCCGCCGCGGCCCGACGGCGCGCAACAAGACGCCGACTGGATCGGCAACTACATGGATTCGGGTGATGCCTATGGCAACGTGGCGCCCTTGGCGCCGAACGCCGCGATCTACTTCCCCTACATGAAGGCGAACGATCCACAGACCGGCGATCCGATCACGCTACCGCCGGCGGCAACGGTCGCCGGCATTTATGCGACTACCGATCTGAATCGAGGCGTGTGGAAGGCACCCGCAGGCCTTGAAACCACCATCATCGGCATCACCGGAGTCGTCCCCACGGGTCAGATGAGCGACATGCGGCAAGGAACGCTCAATCAGATCGCTATCAACTGCCTGCGGTCCTTCCCCGGCACTGGGACCGTGGTGTTCGGTGCCCGCACAAGCGTGGCCGCGAACCCGGCGCAGCAACAATGGAAATATGTGCCGGTACGTCGCATGGCCTTGTTTCTGGAACAGACTCTTTATAGCAATCTCGGCTGGGTAATTTTCGAACCGAACGATACCCCGCTGTGGACCGCCATTGTGGCGTCCATTCAAGCGTTCATGTTGGGCCTATTCCGCCAGGGTGCGTTTCAAGGTGCAACGCCCAGCGATGCGTTCCAGGTCAAATGCGATTCGGAGACCACGACCCAGGCGGATATCAACAACGGCATCGTCAACATCATTGTCGCCTTCGCTCCATTGAAACCGGCCGAATTCGTCGTCGTCCAAATTTCGCAGCTCGCCGGTCAAACCCAGACCTCGTAGAGGAGAATTTGAAATGCCTAGCAAACCGTTCAGCGTCAATACCGATCGCTACGATCCGTACAAGAACTGGCGCTTCCTGGTGTATTTCGGAAATGACGTCGACCCCGTGGCAGGAGTCAGCAAGGTGGGCGGATTGAAGCGCGCTTCCGCTCCCATCGAGTACAAGGAAGGCGGCAACGCCATAGTGCTGAAAGGCCTTGGCCGGACGACTTATGATCCGATTCAATTGGAACGCGGCGTCACCTACGATACTGATTTTCAGGAATGGGCCGACTACGCGCAGAAACTCGACAGCGGCGCGCCCACCACGTCGCTCGCCAACCTGCGGCGCGAAATTCGAATCGTCCTGTGCAACGAAGCCGGCAATCCCGTCATCGCGTACAAAGTCCATCGGTGCTGGGTTTCGGAATATTTGGCGCTGGCCGACTTGGATGCCGGCGGATCGGCCGTGGTGCTGGAACACATCAAGCTTGAAAACGAAGGCTGGGAAAAAGATGAGTCGCTAACCGAGACCAAAGAAACATAAGGGCGCGTGCGATGACGCGAGTGATTTCTTTGCCGGTGTCCGGCCGCCAGGTGCTTATTCGAGCGCTGACCGGGACGGAGGAGCTCTTGCTGCTGGAGGCGCCTGACGACGACTTGGCGCTGGCGCTGGCGCTCATGGCACACGTAGGCCGCTCCGTGGGAGACGAGGGCTCGGGCGGCGGTCCCGACGCTTGGCTGCAGCTCACCCCTACCGATGTGGATTTTTTCATTCTTCGGTTGCGACAATTGATGCTCGGCGATCGCATTGTGTCCGACGTCCATTGCCAGGCGCCGGGATGCAAGACACGAATCGATGTGTCATTCGGCATCGATCAATACCTCGCCCACAACGCCACTGCGCGCGAACAATCGCGAAGCCGCGGCTGGATTGCCGAGTCCACGGACGAGCCCGGGTGGTTTCGCATCAGGGAATTGCGTCGTCCAGCAATACCAAGCGGCGATACGGTATTTCGTCTGCCCACTGCCGCCGACTTGCAGGATGTGGCAACCCGGCCTGACGCGACCGCCGAACTGACTCGCCGCTGCATTCGCATCGCACCAGAGTCGTTTCGACAGCGCCGCTTCGTCGAAGCAGCGATGGAGTCGATTGCTCCGAATCTCTCCCAAAATCTGCACGGCCAGTGCCCCGACTGCGGCGCCACGGTCGACATTCATTTCAATCCGCGGAACTACTGTCTCAGAGAATTGCGCGACCGCGCCCGATTCCTGTTCCAGGACGTGGATGCGATTGCGCGGCGCTATCACTGGAGCGAGTCCGATATCCTGGCGTTGCCGCTCATGCGCAGAGCTCGCTACGCAGACGCCGCACGGCAAGACGGAGTGGGTGCGTGAAGCGGCCGTCCTATCTGGCCCAGCTGGCCGCCGGCGTCAAAGGACAACCGACGCTGCAGCCTCCACCCATCATATTCCGGCCGGCGGCGGCGGCCGATGGCGGCGACTTCATCGAGACAGCAAATAAATCATGGCCCACGCGTGGCGCCATCGCCGAAAACGGCGCGAACCTTGCCCGTGAGCATCGCATGACCCCTGGCGACCGCGCGCCACTGGCACAGGGTTCCGGCACATTGGGCAACGCACGGGCCGCGGTAGTTAAGCACGAAACTCCGGTCACGCTGTCGCCGACTCCCCACACTCCGGAATCGGTGCGCTCGGTATCGACGGCATCTGCGCACGATCGCACCGCTCACCCGCATCCCATCGAGTCTCGGACCGTACTTCCTCGAGCGGAGCGGTCCGCGAATCTCTCTGCTCCTCGAACCATTCTTCCGCCGGACCCTCACAAGACCTCAGGTGAATCTCGACCGCGCGAGAGTCCTAAAGCAGCGGCGCTGATGCCCAGGGCGCCAACCGATCGCGCACCTTCCGCTGTGGCTGGGGATCGGAAGAGTTCCAATTCGAATGGCGCGGTGAGTGTGCGTATCGGCACTCTCGAAGTACGCATCGGCTCGCCACCCACGCCGACCCCGCAGAAACCGGCAAGCGCGCCGCGCGCGCTCTCGCCGTCGCGCAAGGAGCCATTGGCTCGCGGGTTTAGACCTTTCGGCATGGTGCAGGGATAGGCTATGTCGCAAGTCTCCATCGATCGATTGACGCTGTCGGTGCCCTTCATGTCGGAAGCGCAAGGCCGCAAGTTGGCCGCGGGAATCGCCGACGGGTTGGCAGCGACAGGACTGTCTTGGGCCGGCGGCCAATATCCCACGTTGCGCGTTGACGTGACCGCTAACGCGGGAGCGAATCCTGATTATCTGGCGGAACAAGTGATCGCAGAGATCATTCGTCAGATCGGTCGCACTTGAATGGCCATTGAGAACTGAACATGGCCGGACTCTATTTAAAGGGCGCACTAGTGTCGTTCATGCCGACTGTCGTCGCCGCCATTCCGAATGTCGTGGTGTTTCAATACAACCCGGAAACGATCACCCACACCTGGAGCAGTGCGCCGGCCGCAGCGAACGCCGGACAGGATCCATTGGCCGTTACCGGAGTTCCGGGAGAACAGTTCTCGTTCACCCTCTCATTGGATTCCGACAACACCATCGCCGACGGCAATGCCAATCCGGTCGGCGCGGTATTGGCCGAGGCCAGCGGCGTTTACCCTCGTCTCGCCGCGCTCGAAATGCTGCAATACCCGTCCGGCGCGTTCAGCGGCGGGCTGCTCGGTACGGTATCGGCAGCGGCTGACGCCGCGGCCGCCGCGGCGAGCGGATCGTCGGCGCAGGCTCAAACCGTTCCACAATCGGATGTTCCGACGGTGCTCTTCGTGTGGGGCCCGCAACGAATCGTCCCGGTGCGCGTCACCGCTCTTACGATTACCGAAAAACTCTACGACGGTCTGCTTAATCCTACGCACGCCGATGTCCAGATCACACTCAAGGTACTGACGCCGCAGGAACTGGCCGCCGTCCAGGGCATCATGGGCAAGCTGTTGAAGATTGCGTATGCCTACTCCCAGGGTCTGCGCCAGGCACAGGCCGTCGCGAATCTGGGCGAAAACGCCGCATCCATTATCGGAATGCTACCCAACCCTTTCTGAGCTTACGAGGTGCGACCGTGATTTTCCCCGGCAGCCGCTACCAGAATTCGGGCACCACGTTGGTCATCCAAGCCGATGGCACAGAGATACCTGCGCTGAAGACCCCGCTTCCGCGACCTGCGGTAGTTCAAGGGTTTGTGCGCAGACAGCTGGGCCAGCGACTCGATTTGATCGCCAATCAATACTTGAACGATCCCACGGCTTTTTGGCGGCTGTGCGATGCCAATAATTCCGTAGTCCCCGATGCCCTGGCAAACAGTGCGCTGGTAGGCATCCCGCTGCCTGGCAATTAATCATGTCCGGCAGCAGCTACCAAATTACTTTCAACGGTCAGGCGGCTTCCCCCGACTTCTATAACGCCGTGATCAAACTGGAAGTCGAGGAAAACATGGACCTCCCCGGCGCGGTGCAAATCAACTTGCCGGTGAGCCGCTCGCAGTCCGGAGATCTGACCTACGTGTCCGACAGCACGCTGCAGCCCATGGTGAATGTCGCCGTTGTGATCAATCCTCCCAGCGGCGGCGTCGCCAACGGTCCCGACGGCGATGATGCGACTTCGATCGCGGGTGCGCTCGGCGGTGCGGCGGGCGGCGGTTCCGGTCCGCAATGTATTTTCGACGGATATATCTTGTCCCATAAATTGCATCTTGAGAGCGGCACCACCAACTCAACGCTGACAGTCTGGGGTCAGGACGCCTCTTGGCTCATGAATCTCACGGAGAACGTCAAGGAATGGGTGGACATGACCGATGCCGACGCCGCGAACTCTATTTTCGGCGACTATGGAATTACCCCGGACGATAGCAATACCGATGACGATTCGCCCTCGCACACCGAGGACGGGCACACCCTGATGCAGCGGGCCTCGGACATTCAATTTCTGCGCAATCTGGCGCGGCGCAACGGCAAAATCTGCCGCATCGCCTGTGCCGACCAACCGGGAATGCGCACCGGATATTTTTCCTCGCCGAACCTCGACGGCGATCCCGTCGCCACCTTGTCGATCACGGACCCGACCACGTGGACTGTCAACTCACTCGACTTGGAGTTCGATGTGAGCCGACCCTCGTCCGTGATCGCCCGCCAGGCATTGTTCACCGATTCGGATGAAGACGGCGCCAATGCCGATACCTCCGACTCCGGCCTTCCCTTGTTGAGCGATCAAGATCTCGCCGATTTCGCGGGAAAATCGATGACAGTCCTCTTGACCGCACCGGTGGATGACGCCGGCGAACTATCACTGCGCGCGCAGTCGCTGCTGCGCGAGGCAGGCTGGTTCGTCCGCTGCGAGGGTGAAAGCGATCTTGCGCGCTTAGGTACCGTGCTGCGTGCAGGAACCATCGTCGAATTGCAGGGCGCAGGTGCCCTTCACTCGGGCAAGTACTTGGTGTGGAGCGTACGGCACAGCATCGGCCCGGTCGATCACACCATGAAGTTCGTACTGGTGCGAAACGCCGTGGGCTCGCCTCCCGGCGGCCTTTCTCAATTGGCAGGCCAGCTATGAATGACCCTACCCTGCTGGACGTTCTCGAGCGCTTGCGCAATCGCTTCTACGGCAAGTATCGCGGCACGGTCACCGACATCGACTCCGATACGTTGCGTATCAAAGCAAAAGTCCCGAGTGTGCTGCCGGGTGGCACCACGGGATGGTGCACTCATTGCGTCCCCTACGCGGGGGACGGCGTCGGTTTCGCCTTCATCCCTGAGGTGGGCTCGGGCGTGTGGATCGAATTTGAAGGGGGCGATGTGTCGTATCCAATCTGGACCGGCTGTTATTGGCGCGACGGCGAGATGCCCTCGGATGCCACCGCCTCCGTCAAGACCATCGTCACCAAGGCAGGCCACAAGGTGCTGCTGGACGACGATGAAGGGACGATCACCATCACCGATGCCAACAACAACACCATCACGCTCTCTGATGATGGCATCACCTTGAAGCGGGGCAGCAGTTCCGTGGCGCTTTCCGATTCGGAAGTGAACGTGAATGACGGCGCACTGGAGATCACCTGACATGCCAGGCTTGTTGAACATGTCGAGCACCATGATGTGTCCGCACGGGGGGCAGGTGCAATCCATCACCAGCAACACCCAGGTGCAGGCGGTTGGGGATTTCGTCACGCGTGCGTCCGATACATTCCTGATCGTTGGGTGCCCCTTCTTTTTGGGTCCCAGTCCCCATCCCTGCACAACGGTTCAATGGGCACAACCGGCGGCCCGCAGCCAGGTATCGGGCGATTTCACGCTCACTGAAGCGAGCATGGGGTTGTGTTTGGCGGCAGATCAAACGCCGCAAGGACCGGTAATGATCGTGGTGACGCAGCCGCGCGTGACGGGACAGTAGTGATGATACGGGCACACGGAGCGAATCATGACGCGACATGACTATGCGTATCCCTTCCGGATTGACCCTCTATCGGGGCAGGCCGCGCAATCGGCCTACGGCACGCATGTCGACCAGATGATTCGGCAGATTCTGTTGACCTCGCCCGGCGAGCGCATCGATTTACCGCAATTCGGTTGTGGTCTTCGCCAGCTCCTGTTCGCGCCGGATTCCGACGCGCTGCAGGCCACCGCCCAATTGCTGGTGATGCGCTCATTGAAGGATTGGCTGTCGGACCAGATCAGCGTGACCCAGGTCAGCGTGACGCCGGGTCCGGGCGACGACTACTCGGAAATTTTGATCCAGATTCAGTACGTGCTCATCGAGACACAGACCCAACAGGTAACGCAAATCACCGTGAACTGACGCGCGGGCAACATGGAACCGAAGGACCGCAAATCGCAGTTGCTACAATCCACGGCGTGGAACGGCATCGACTTTGTCGAAGTCGCGAACGACGCGCAAACCGCGCTGCGCGTGCATTTCCTAAACGGTGTGACGCTGCAGTCACCTGTTTCAGCGCCGACGATTAGCGGCGGCGAAACCATACCCACCGTCAACGTCAATCCGATCTCGGCAACCGACTGGCAGGTCGATTCCGGGGGTCACCTGCTCCTGAATTTATCGGTGGCGGCGCCCGGAGATTTTTCTCACTACACGTTGGCGATCGGCAGTCCGAATCTCGATCCTTTTTTTGCTGCGTCGGAGTTTTCCTTCAAAGATCGATGCCCGACCACGCTGGATTGCCAACCGGTTGCACCGCCCTGTCCTCCCGCCGATCTCAGCGTTCCGCCGATCGACTATCTGGCGAAGGATTTCCTCAGCTTTCGCCAGGCCTTGCTCGATTTCTCGGCGCTGCGCTATCCGGAGTGGCAGGAGCGCTCCGAGGCCGATTTCGGCGTCATGTTCGCCGAAGCGCTGTCGGGTATGGCTGATGACTTAAGCTACATGCAGGACCGTGTGGCCAGCGAAGCCGCGCTCGAGACCGTCACGCAGCGCCGCTCACTGGTCCGGCTCGCTCGCATGGTTGATTACGAACCGGCGCGTGCCACGGCGGCGACAGTGATGTTGCAACTCGACGTGGCCGCGGGGGTCAGCTCCATTGCACATGGCGTGAAGGTCAGTGCGCCCGGCCCCGATGGCACGCCGATTGTCTTTGAAACCGGCAACGGCCTGCTCGAGGTGCTGATCGATCCGGCCACGGGTGCGAGACGCATCGCCGCGCCGACCTCCAACGCCAGTTCGTTGTGGAATTCCGGCGCCATCGAGCCGTATTGGCTGGACGACAGCCAACGCTGTCTGCCGGCCGGCTCGACCTCGATGAACGTTCTTGGACATGGGTTTGCCTTTCAGTCCGGACAGTACCTGTTGATCACGACTCGCGGAGCGACCAGTGCGGACCCTCTGACCTGCCAAATCGTGCAGTTGATCGCCGCCAGCGGCGCGAATCTCCCCGCGGTGGAATTGTGCGATCCGTTGTTTCTCGCATCGCCAAGTACTTCCGGACCGCCGTTTCTGACTTGCGCGGTCTCGCCGGCCGACATCCAGGCACCCAGCGCCTACACCACCATATTTTGGCGAGACGGTTTGCAGAAAGAGTGCGACCTCACCGTCACCACGGTGTGCGGCAATCTTGTCCCTGCCACCCAGGGTCAGACAGTGACTGCCGAGACTTTCGCGATCGGCACTTCCTCGCGCGGCGCAGCCATCACCTCGGCCATCGTTCGTACCGGCCCGAGCCCGCTTCCTAGCAGCGTCGCCTGCGGCGCGACCGCGGCCACGCCGCAATATCTGTACTGCCTGCGCAATGCTTCGCGACTGACCTGGCTCACGCCCAACACCGTATCGCCCGACGCTAATCCGGTTCCGACGGACCCGTCATCCTCGCCCCTGCGGCTGCCTTTGACCAAACCCTATCCGCTGCCGGAACTGCTATTAGAGCAGATATCCGGCAACGCGCCGCCTCCGTGGTCCATTGAGCGAACGCTGTTGGATGCAGCCATGTTCGACACTGCTTACACCGTCGACGATGTGCGCTACCAGACTATCGTGAACCCCGACAACACCTACTACGAGTACGCCGGGGACACGGGCGACACCATTCGATTCGGCGACGGCACGTTTGGTACGATTCCGCTCGATGGCACGCTTTTTCGAGTCACCTACCGGGTGGGCGGCGGCGCCAATGGCAACGTGGCCGCCGCGGCCATCAGCCAGATCGATCCATCCGCTGCGAGCGGCTTGCTCGCAGTCACCAACCCCCTCGCTGCCTGCGGCGGCGCCGACGCGGAAACCACCGAGAGCGTGCAGCGATTCGCGCCGCAGAAGTTTCGCCAGGTTCAGTATCGTGCCGTCATCCCCCAGGACTATCAGAACGCGGCAGAAACTCTACCGTGGGTAACCCGCGCCGGAACGGTTTCCCGCTGGACCGGCAGCTGGCTGACCTTGTTCACGACACCCGACCCGCGGGACAGCGAGACTGTGACCCTGCCGCAGCAAACACAGCTCATCGCTCTGTTGAACCGCTATCGCATGGCCGGGTACGAGTCCTACGTACCGGCGCCGCAGTACGTCTCCTTGGATATCGAAGTACAGGTCTGCGCCCAACCCAGCGCTTTTCGCGGAGATGTCGAATCGGCGGTGCTGGCGCAACTCAATTCTTCCAGTGTCATCAACGGTCAACCGGGATTTTTCAATCCGGATAACTTTACCTTCGGCGATCCTCTTGAACGCAGCCGTCTGGAGGCTGCGGTGCAAAACGCCGCCGGCGTGTCGGGCGTCCTCTGCATTCACTATCGCAATCGCAGCCGCAGTCAGGTGTTCGTCGAAATGCCGGATGAGGTTACGGTGGGAACGAATCAGATCATCCGCTGCGACAACGACCCCAGCGTTCCGGAGCATGGCTCCATTCAAGTGACGGTCATGGGGGGCAAATGAACAAGTGCTGCATTTGCGACACCGCCATTTGTCATTGCGGCGCCTTCGTGCACCCCACCGTCATTTTCAATCCGCCCAACCTATCGCGAATCGCATACCGCGTCGGCGAGTACAGCGCATTTCGTCGCGCGCTGCTGCAAAGCCTTCCTGGCGAAACAGAACTCTCCAGCACCGCGGACGGTATCACCACGCCCATCTGGCAGCCGAGCGGTCACGGCGATCTTGCCTTGCAGATGATGGAATGGTGGGCATACCTCGCCGACGTGCTGACGTTTTACAACCAGCGCGTCGTCACCCAAGCCTATTTGGGGACGGCCGATCTGCCTGAGAGCATCAACCGCTTGGTGCGGTTGCTTGGCTACCGGCCGCGCCCAGGCATCGGGGCCATCGGAACCCTGGCGGCACTGTCGAACAAGCCGCAATCATTCGCGCTCCCTCAAGGGTTTGCGATTCAGAGCAAGCCCGGTCCCGGCCAGCAACCGCAGATTTTTGAGTTGTCGGTGGCCACAGTCGTCGGCGTATCGCCGACCAGCCCCGTATCTGCGGCACAGCAAAAAGGCACAGTCGTCGCGCCACAGGAGACTGTCGCCGCTGCGCAGCAGGGTGTCGTCATTGCCGTCGGCGCCGATGCACAAGGCGCTGGGATTTCCACGCTGACTCTCGCCGGCACCTCATCCGCGGTCAAGAAGGGCGATGCCGTGTTGGTGCTGCCTACCGGCTGGCCCACCAGCTTCGCGGCCTCGAACTTTTTCGGATTGGCCGTGGTGACCGCGACTGCGCCGGGGACCGATCCTACACTGGGCGCGATCACCAACATCACCGTCAAATGGCAAGGCACGCCCAATGTCGCAGGCAGCGGAGCGCCAACTTCCTGGCAGCTTTACGGCGCCGGCCAGTCAAATCAAGTCTGGCAGTACCCGGCGGGCAATTCCTTGGTGGTTACCTCCGGCACCCCTGGCACCATTCACCTGCAGAGCATTGTGCGCGGCATCAACAACAACACCGCCGTGATCTTTCAATATGGATCTTCGGCACAGTACCAGCTGCTTAATGTGAGCAGCACCAGCGAATCCCTTTGGTATGCGAATCCGCCGGGAAGCGACCCCACGAAACCGCAAGACGGTTCATCGGGTATACCTTCCATCCCGATGTTGCACACGGTGCTGACCACCGCCCAAGCCGTGAACTCGACTGTCAGCGGCGACAACGATACTCAGGGGCAAAGAAGCACCGAATACCTGTGGCATTCGTTCAAAGAAATCGCCGATTTGATCGCCGTGCCGCCATTCCCCAGTACCATCGGCGGCGCCGGCACGACGCAAGCTGTGACACTGAATGTCCCTGCCAGCATCGCCCAGCTGTCTGCCGCCACGTCCGACGACGGCACGTTGCCGGTTTTGGTCGTGGACTCCGTGGGTCAGGGCGCCGCTGGTGACGTGACGCCGCCGAATATATCGGTGAATCAAACCGCGGTCGTGACATTGACGGCGCCGGTACCATTGCTCATTCCGCCGGTGCAAACCTACTTCAACCTCCTGCCTGTCACTCGCGGCAAGACGGTGACCAACGAGGTGCTGGGCAGCGGTGATGCAACCCGCCTCGCGCAAGAGTTCACGCTGCAAAATGCGCCGGTCACCTATCTTCAGGATGGGGCATCGATCTCGGGTACCGGCTACAGCAGCACGGTACGCATTTGGGTCAACGGTGTGCAATGGACCGAGGTGCAAAGTTTCTACGGCCAGAGCAGCGACGCCGAAGTGTTTGTCACGCGCGAGGATGACGCGGGCAAGACTCATGTGGCATTCGGCGACGGCGTCTGCGGCGCTCGACTTCCCACCGGCACCAACAATGTGGTCGCCTCGTACCGCTACGGCAGCGGTGCCCAGGTTCCCGCCGCCGGCACGCTGACCTCCGTGGTCAAGCCGTGGCCGGGATTGCGTTCGGTGGTCAACCCCGTGCCCGTCGGCGGCGGCGCCGACCCGGATCCTCCCGCCAAGATACGGCAGTTCGCGCCGCAATCGGTTTTGACCTTCGGCCGCGCGGTGTCGGCGGATGACTTCCGAGTGATCGCCGCTCAGGCGCCGGGCGTCACGCGAGCCGCCACAGCCTTTGGCTTCGATCCCATTCAGCAAAGACCCCGCGTCACCGTGTGGGTCGGCGACGATCAAAACGCAGTGATGAGCGCCACCCGCGCCATTGCGGCGGCCGCCGACCCCAATCGGCTGCCGTCCGTGGCAGCCGCCACCCGGATTCCGATCACCGTCTCGCTGTCGATCGTCGTGCTACCGAAATACCAGGCAGACACCGTGCAGGCAGCCGTCTACAGCACATTGCTCGATTCCGCGCAGGGACTGCTCGGTGTGAATCAGGTCGGCATCGGTGAGGTCTTCTTCGACAGCCAACTCTACGCGGCTTGTTTGGCAGTCCCCGGCGTCGCCGCGGTACACGATCTGGAATTCGCGGCGATCGTGCGCTTCAGACCGCGGATTTTTTGGCGTCCGCTGCCGCCGAAGGATATCTGCGCCCAGAACCGCCACGATCCCGGCGCGGGCAACTATTACTTTCTCGCAGACGACGGCGCGGCACTCGACATCTCGGTGGAAACATGACACCCGTCCAAGACCACTACGAGACGTACTACGCCGACAAGCTGTGGAATCTGCTGCCGGCTATCTATCGCTCGATGGACTCCACGCAGTTCAACGTAAACGGTCCTTTACGGGAAATGGTCAACCGGATCGGCGTTCAGGCCGCCATCTTGCGGCGAAGCGTCGATCGGCTTTGGGAAGATCAGTCCATCGAAAGCTGCGACGACTGGTTGATTCCGTATATCGGGGCCTTGGTCGCGACCAACTTGGTCTCGAATTTGGATGCGCGCGCGCAGCGCCTCGACGTCGCCAACACCATTTACTACCGGCAGCGTAAAGGAACGCTCGGGCTGCTCGAACAGCTCGCCTACAACATCACAGGATGGAACGCGCGCACCATCGAGTTCTTCCGGCGCATGGGTCGCACCCGTCACAGTCTCGACCCCGCGATCGGCCAGTCACTCACTCGCGGTGACAACATCTCCGTGTTGCAGCAGGCAGAGGGACTGGTCGGCCCGCTGACGCGGACCGCGATCGGAGGCACCGCAAATCTGCGCAACGTCTATGGTGCATCCAAGGTCGGCAGCGCATTCGACGAATACTTTCACACGGCCGACTTTCGCTTCGGACAAGGAATGGTGGGCTGGTACAACATTCCGCGCCTGGGAGTATTTCTCTGGCGGCTGAAAAGCTACGGCGTGGGTCAGACCACGCCCGTGCCGGTAAGCGGCTGCCCCGGTTGGTACACGTTCGATCCGACGGGGCGCGACGTGCCGCTGTTCGCAGCGGCCCGGGAGAGCGGACAGTACGGCGCGAATTGGATATCACCCGCCGAAGAGCAACTACCTGGCCCCATCAGTCAGACGCTATTCAATGCCAACACCAGCGCCAGCATCGACGCGGTTGCCGTCAAGTTGTATCCCAATTCTCTGGCCGTGTGGCCAACACCGGTCCCTCCTTCCGACGACTATGCACTGGCACCGTCGCAGCTGATCGTTCGACCGGAGCGCGGCCGGTTCCTGTTTGACGGTTCACCGCCCTTGGCATCGCCGCCGAATGGCTTGTGGTGCACCTATCACTATGGTTTCTCCTCGGAAATCGGCGCAGGACCCTACGATCGCCGCTTGGTGCGTCCCGATCCAATCTTGCCGCCACCGCTCTCCGTGAGCGGAGGCAAAGGCGCGCTTGCCGGAGCGGGTGCGATACCCTCCTCGGGCTCGCTTAGCGTCCTGGATTCGCTGACCTACGATGGTGTCAGCGACGTCACCGTGGATGCTGCGGTGTCGCTCACCCTGATCGTCGGTGACGAACAGCGTCCCCTGCTTCGGCTGCCGGCACCCATCAGGCATGTCGAAAGCCAGTGGATCATCACGGGTGGCACCGACAGTGTGCTGATTCTCGATGGTCTCTTCGTGAGCGGCGGTGATGTCGTCATTCGCGGCACCTTCGCCGGCATCACGCTCACCTGCTGCACGTTCGATCCCGGCACGGCGGTCGCCTCGGAAGCGGCATCCCCACCCAACAATGTGGCCACCTCTGCCGACGGCCGGGCCCTCACGCCCACCCGATTGTGGATTGAGGGCGCCGTCGAGATTCTGACCATCCACAATTGCATTCTGGGGCCCGTGCAAACCCGTAACGGCGGCACCATCGAGACGCTATGCATCGATAACAGTATTCTGCAGGCGCTGCCAGGTTCCGCAGGCGGCAATTTGGCGAGCCCTTTGTCGGCGCCGGAGAGCGCGCCGGATGCGGCGCTCCTGCTCGTGGATGGCGATGTCTCGTTGACACGCTGCACGGTGCTGGGTCAGCTCATCGCGCATCGCTTGAGTGTGAGCGAATGCATTTTGCAGGACCTGGCGACTGTGGACGACACTCAGCACGGCTGCGTGCGCTTCACGGCGTGGGCCGCGGGCAGCGTGCTGCCGCAAAAATATGAAAGCGTGCAGGTGAGCCGGCAAGCACCCTTGTTCGTGTCCACCCACTTCGGCAACCCAGGGTTTTGCCGGCTGCTGGCGAGTGCGGATCTGCAGATCGTGCCCGACACCACGCTGGCGACGCAGAACACGATCTCCGCCGGCGCGCAGGACGGATCGGAGATGGGTGCTTTCGCCCGCGAACAGAATCCGCAGAAGGCGCGCGGACTGTCGATCAAGTTTCAGGAATACATGCCCGCGGGGCTCATTCCGGTAATCGTATACGTAACGTGAGTCACCAAGCGCCAGGGACGAGGAATTAACCATGCCGAGCGATATCAGCAGAACCAGTGACGAGCAACGCTACAACGGCATAGTCATGCAACAGGGTCGGGTCATCCTCGACCGCGATGTCAACGCGCTGCGCCAGAACATCGATCGCCGGATCGCGGACGACGCGCTCGACGTCATTGGTCCGTCCGGCACACCGGACAATGGCTTTGCCATCGGCCCTGCGGGCGGCTCAAGTCCCCCAAATCCGCCGCTATGGAGCCCGCCGCTGCCGCCGTCCAGCCCCCCTTCGGCCGGCGCCTACGATTTCACGATTTCCGCGGGCACCATGTATGTCGGCGGTCAGCGCGCGGTGTTCGCGGCGAACGTTCCCGGCCAGGGTGCCGTCGAATACAGTTACTTCGATCAGCCGAACTGGATTTCCCCGACGGCGCCGGCCAAGCCGCCCAGCCAGGAATTCATTTACTTACACCTATTGGAAAATGAAGTGAGCGCGGTCGAGGATCCCGAGCTCAAAGATGTTGCGCTGGGCGGCCCCGACACCACGCAGCGGCTGCATCTTGTGAAGCGCGTCAAGCGCCTCAGCACAGGTTCAGCCGACTGCGCCACGGCGCGCGAGGAAGCAGCGCGAATCTGGTCGGCAGCGGGATTCCTCTTTGATGCGCAAACCATGCGCCTGATGCCGCGGGCCACGTTGCAGGTCAGCTACGCGACTCCCTCGACGGCCACCGATCCCTGCGATCCGATCGCACAAGGCGGCTACCTCGGCGCCGACAATCAACTGATCCGAGTGCAAGTGATCCCGGGAGGTCCCACCGGCGCGGCGCCGGGCATCGTTTGGGGTTACGACAACGCAAGCTTTCTCTATCGCGCGAGCGTGTCGCCGCAAGCCCCCACCACGGTGGTGTTGGCGCAATCTCCTCTCGACACCTTTCACATTCCTCAGCAGGGGCAAGTGGTCGAGATCTTGCGGTCGGCTTACATCATCGATACGGAACCGAATGCCACCGATCCGCAGCAGCCAGACACGATTCGCTGTGTCGCCGATGCTCACGGAATTATCTGCACGCTCACGGCCCCCTATCATCCGGACGCGATGAGCTTATCGCTCGATCAAGCCCTACCGTCGGAGTATCTCAACGACAGCAATCCGTTGTTCGTGCGCGTCTGGCAGTCGCAAGTCACGGCGGTGACCGCGGACGGCACCACCCTCTATTCCCTGCAAAATGCCGACGGCAGCCAGACCGGAGTGCAAGTCACGATCAGCGCTCAGGGCGGATCTTTGCCGATCGGTGCGTTCTGGATGTTCGCGGTACGGCCCTCAACGCCGCAGGCGGTCTATCCAGAACGCTTCCTCATCCGGCCGCAGTCACCCGACGGCCCACGGCAGTGGATCTGTCCGCTGGCGACGATTGATTGGACCGGCACAGCGCTGTCGCCGCCGGGAAGTCCGCCTTCAGCCACTCCGGTCTTTCACGATTGCAGAAATACTTTTTGCAATCTGGTCGAGGCCTGCCAGCAACACCGCAGCGCCGGCTGTTGCACGGTGACCTTGCGCCCCGAGGATGTCGCCGCGGATCCTTTGGCACTGCAAAAAGCCGCCGATCAATTCCTCGGCGCTGCCGCCGGCACGGCGATCTGCCTATCAACCGGAATATTTGTGCTCTCGCAGCCCTTGCTGCTCACCAAGCGCCACAGCGGGCTGAGCATTGAAGGCTGCCATGGCGCGGTGGTGATCCAAGCCTCGCCGAAAACGAAGCCGCAAGAATTCATCCAAGGCTTGGTGGTCGTGGCAGGAGCCGACAGCATCAGCCTGAAGGGGCTCACCTTCAACCCACCGGCCGTCGAACTCGCCCTGGCATTGCGTGAAAACAAGAACGCGCTCGCGAGCTTGGGCTCGGTGGCCAATGAGCGTGCCGGAGTCATGTGGGGTCTGCGGCTGCGCGACTGCACCCGCCTCACCGTGTCCGGCTGCTCATTTCAGCTAAACCCACCGGCGGCCGGTGAGACATTCGGCGCCGGAATATTTGCCAGCGGCATTTGTTCAGCACTAGAGGTGAGCGATAACCAGTTCACTTCGCCCGCCCGCGCCTCAACGCCTTCAACGATAGAGAGAAGAATGTCGATCAGCATCGCTGCCCCGCGCGCGCAGTCCGGTGCGATCGCCGGTTTCCTGATGGCGCCTTCAATCAAGCTCGACACCGCAACAACCAAAACTGAAAATATCTCTGCCGGCAAATCTTCGATTCATCTGCCGGCGGTACTGACCGAGGCTGAATTCGTTGGGAATTTCATGAGCGGGCTGTCGGTCGCATTTCTCGTGACGGCGGCGCTCGGTGGGATAAAGCTTGCCGACAATGAGGTCACGGACTGTGTTGGCGGGGTCTGGTTGGCGGGGATTCATCCGACTACCTTTGCCGATGCCGCCGCGGTCGTCGAGCTTTTGGACCTGGAAGTTCCGCAAGGTGCGGCCCCCTCGAAAGCCTTGATACTCGCCATGCTGTACCCGTTGCCGGATTCCGCGACGGGCTTGAAGCCGCCGACAGTCCCGCCGCAACTTCACATTGTCGACAATCGGATCGACGCGCTCCCTGTGGACAACAGTGGATCCGGCCCGGCATGCCTACTCTACATTGCGGGTAGCACGGCGGCGGTCACGAAGAGTGTCGCTACTTCGTACGATCCAGCCATCATACTCAATTCGAATCAGCTGCGAAATTACTGCGGTACGGGGACGGCCGTTGCCGAAGTGGACACGCTGACTCCCGCACTTGGAGAGCAAGTGGCTAAGGAGTTTGCCATCAATCACTCCAATAATTCGGCCAGCGTAAAATTCGAATCGACGGCGAAGAGCACCGTAAACCAGGTTGTTGCGGGTTTGGCCAAGGCTTGGAATGCGGATCCGACCGCTGCCACGCTTGCCGCGGCGAGCGGCGGCAAGACGCTGACCTTGACTGCCGCCACCCCCGGATTCCCGCTCAATCTCGGCACGAGCGTCGCTACCGCCGGTAAGGATAATCTGAAACTGACCATCACGACGCCGGCGCTTCCCGCCTATGGCGCCACGGCTTGTGTGGTCGCCGGCGCCAGTATCGTGATCAACGGCAACCTCATCCACAATCTTTTGCCGATCACCCAAACCAAAGTCGAGCCCTATTGCCTGTTCGTGGGACCGCCGGCGGCGGTGATCGCCGTTGCCGGCAACGTGCTCATGGGCGCAACCAACATCGGCGCCATGCGCAGCGACATTCCGCCCATTTCAGCCGCTTCTCTGGCCAACGTGCCGGAGCTCAAATCCATCGCGAGCTGGGGGTTTTTGAACAATGTGCGCTGAGCGGCGGCAATTCCGATGAGCAACGCGCTTGCCATCGCTACCGTGACGCAAACCCTGATCAACCGGGTTACGGTGGCAGTCGCTGCGTCACTGGTGAATGGCGCGCAGGTGACTGCCCTGCGGCCCGATGATGCCTCGCTGCAGAAGACGGAAAACACGCCGCGCGTGAACATTTTTTTATATCAAGTGACGCCCAATCTGGCATTCCGAAATGCCGATCTGCCGACGCGGCGTCCCGATGGCACGTTGATTCAAAGGCCGCAGCTCGCGTTGGATCTTCACTACCTGTTCACCTTCTATGGCAATGATGCCAACCTCGAGCATCAACGCTTGTTGGGTGCGGTTGCACGCTACTTGCATGCCTTTCCGGCATTGAACCGGACGGACATCGAAGCCGTCGAGCTGATGAAAGACTCGACCAACAATGACGCTCTGTATCTTGCGTCGGATTTGTCGGAGCAAAGCGAGCTGGTGCGCTTCACGCCCGTGAAGTTCACACTGGATGACATCAGCAAGCTGTGGGCGGCCTTCCCCACCGTGGATTTCGTGCTGTCGGCCGTGTATTTGGCGTCGGTCGTCCTGATTCAAACCGACGATGTGCCTCCGGGTCCCGCGCTGCCCGTCTTGAAGCGGCATGTGCGCGCCATTCCATTCAACTTGTCAAGCATCACCGCGGTCAGCCCGCAATCCATTACGCTGTCTTCGTCCGCCTCGACCACGATCAGCTTGTTGGGTCAGGGACTCAGCGTCGACAACCAGGTCGCGTTCATGACGCCGGGAAATGCCAATCCCATTCCCGCAGCTGTCGGTGCCGGCGCAACGCCGCAATTAGTCCCGGTGACCTTGCCGGCGGGACTACATGCCGGTATCAACTCGGTGCAACTGATGCAGGTTGATCTCTCGCCGCCGGGATCGCCGCCGGCGCCGTCGCTGCTGTCGACCTCCAACAGCTTTCCGTTTCTCATCTCCCCCAGTATCGTCGCCCTGACGCCAGGGGCAAACTCAATCAAGGCAAAGGCGTATCCCACCGTCGGTCCTGGCCAAGCGGTATCGTTGGTCCTGAATCAGGTCGGCGGGACTGTGGCCTACACGCTCGATGCGCCGCCCCATCCGGCGGAGACCGACACCTTTACCTTCAGCACGGTGTATCCCAATCCGCAGGCCGGATCCGGCGCGACCCTGACCGTGCCCGCGGGGACGTATCTTGCCCGCATCAAAGTGGATGCCGCGGACAGTCCCTTGACCGTGGATTCCTCGGGCGCCTTTTCAGGTCCCACGGTGACTGTGTAATGCGCGGGAACGGCATGGTGCACGAGCAGACCACTCGCGACTGGTTGGCGAGCAATCAAGCCGGCCTTGCCGCGGCACTCGCCGAGGTCAAACTTAAGCTAAACCGACACGTTGATCAGGGCGCCGGCTCCGACATCGATGTAGCGGCCCCGGCGCCTGTTGCACACAGATCGAGGAATCCCGCTTCCATCTCAGGCGCCGCCACGGCGATGGACACGCTCTGCGCCGCATTCGATCTGAGCATGTTCGAACGCGGTATTCTCTTGTTGTGCGCCGGCATCGAGCTCGACTCCACCTTCGCGTCGCTGTGCGCGGCCGCCCACGGAGACCCGCAGCGAAACTATCCCACCTTCAGCCTCGCTCTCGCCATATTCCCCGAGGCACATTGGAGTGCACTCACTCCCGAGGGACCTCTGCGCCGCTGGCGGCTCATCAATATCGGCAGCGGGCCGGTACTGACCTTGCTGCCCCTGCGGATCGATGAACGCGTGCTGCACTTCTTGACCGGCATTTCCCAGCTGGACGATAGGCTCGCCGCCATCTTGGACGCGCCCGCCCCTGCGCTGCTCAGTGACTTGTCGCACTCGCACGCGGCGGTCGCCGAAACAATGATTGACGCCTGGCGCGCCGCTCAACGCGCTGAACCTCGCGCCGCGTCGCCGCTCGCCGTACAACTCTGCGGCCAGGATGTTGTCGAAAGTTGTGCCATCGCCGTCGCCGCAGCGGGGGCCGATCAGCAGCGATGCTTCGTGCTGGCCACGGACATGCTTCCCACGGCACCCGCCGACTTCGATCTATTTCTGGGGCTTTGGGAACGCGACACCAAACTGACGCCTTCGGTTCTAATCATTGAAGGCGAAATGCCTGGCCCTTCCGAGGACGACGGACGAGCGCGCCTCATCACCCGTCTCATCGAGCACATTCAGAGTTTCATCGTCATCTGCTCGCGCGAACCGCGAATGATCACTCACCGGCCTTCGCTCACCCTCGACGTGGCGCGCCCGACCATCGCCGAGCAGCGAGCGGCGTGGCGCGCGGCACTCGCCGACCTCGACGATCCCGATGCGATCGACGGCATCAGTTCGCAATTCAGCATGAGTCTTCCGGTAATCCGCTCCGTTGCTCTGGAGGTTCTCGCAAAGGCCAACGGCAGCGGCAGCCGAAGTCAATCGGCGGCGCTCTGGCAAGCCTGCCGCGCCCGTAGCCGCTCGAAACTCGACGGCCTGGCACAACGCATCGAGCCGGCAGCATCCTGGGTCGATCTGGTGCTCCCCGGGCCGCAGGTGGGATTACTGCATCAACTGGCAATGCATGTCCGCCAGCGGGCGACGGTCTTCGATAGCTGGGGATTTGGTGAAAAAAGCTCGCGCGGCAAGGGTATCGCCGCTCTTTTTTCCGGAGCCAGCGGTACCGGCAAAACCATGGCCGCCGAAGTGTTGGCGGGCGAGTTGTCGCTCGATCTGTATCGCGTCGACTTGTCCGCAGTCGTCAACAAATACATCGGCGAAACTGAAAAAAATCTGCGGCGCGTCTTCGATGCCGCTG
This sequence comes from uncultured Gammaproteobacteria bacterium, assembly GCA_963831765.1. GTDB lineage: Bacteria > Pseudomonadota > Gammaproteobacteria > Steroidobacterales > Steroidobacteraceae > Bog-1198. Next base: position 617,526 of record CAWHRH010000002.1, on the reverse strand, counting down.
AACAGAACGGCGCCATTCTATTGTTTGACGAAGCGGACGCACTCTTCGGCAAACGCAGCGAGGTCAAGGACAGCCACGATCGATATTCCAACATCGAGGTGAGCTATCTGCTGCAACGGATGGAGGAGTACCGTGGACTGGCGATCCTCACGACCAACATGAAAAACGCGCTCGACAACGCGTTTCTGCGCCGCATCCGATTCATCGTGCAGTTCCCGTTTCCGGACGTCGCGCAGCGCGCCGAGATCTGGCGGCGGGTGTTTCCGGCGGGAACGCCAACCGAAGCGCTCGAGGTCAACAAGCTATCGCGCCTCAACGTTGCCGGCGGAAACATCCGCAACATTGCCTTGAATGCCGCATTTCTCGCCGCCGACGTCGGCGAACCCGTGCGCATGACACACCTGCTACGCGCGGTGCAGACGGAATACGCCAAAATGCAGAAATCGCCCACCGACGCCGAAATCGGAAACTGGTGTGAAATTACCAGGCCCTGAAGGGCGGCTCATCGTATGAGCTCGACGTCACGGCAACCGGCGACCGCAACCGCGCGTGCGGCGGACTGTTCCGCGCGAGTCGCCGGAATCATGCAACGAAAGTGCAGCTGCGGATCGTCAAAGTCGCCGCTCGAGGAATCCTGTAGCGAGTGTCAAGCAGGCTCGCTGCAGACTTTTCTGGCCGTGGGCGCCAGCGATGACCCATACGAGCTCGAGGCGGATCGCATCGCGGACGAGGTTTTAGCCGACCGACCGGATGACTCTTTTCAACCGGATAGACTACAGATCCATGCGCTTCCGGCTTCCCACCGCGCCGCGCATTTTCGCGCACCCCAATCGGTTGAGCGAGTCCTGTCGATGCCGGGGACAGCGCTCGAACCCGCTTTGCGGGCGGATATGGAGCGCCGCTTCGGCCATGACTTTAGCCGGGTTCGCGTTCATGTGGGGCCGGACGCCGGTCAATCGGCGCGCGATGTCAATGCAGCGGCCTTTACCGTTGGATCGAAAATCGTCTTTGGCGTCGGGGAATATCAACCGGATTCCCGCAGTGGGCGGCGCCTGCTGGCGCACGAACTTACGCATGTCGTGCAGCAGACCGCACCCCGCAGCACGCCGAAGGTGCAACGTGATCAGCCGCGGGAGAATGCACAGCCAAATCTTCCAAAACCGATAGAGAAGGGTCAAGAGAGTTACTGGATCTCTTTTTCCGGCTTCTACGCCCTCATCGCGTCCAACATCCAGTGGCATCTCAGCAAAGTTTTGCCCTTCGACATGGTTCTGCTTGTCACCACCACGGCTGAGCAGCGAGAGGAATTCTCCCCAGAAACCATTGCCGCGCTGAGTTCCGATTCTTTCGCCAACACCTCGGATTTGGCATTTAAGACTGACGAAAGCGAATTGATTGCAATTCTCAAAGACGGCCTGGCGCAAGACCGCGGGGTAACCGTCGACCCGGTGACAATCACTGTGGTTCCCGTCTCATTTGATCAAATGGAACGACTGTTCGGCGCCAAAGAATTCCTCGCCTGGTGGAACTCGGTCCTTGACGTCGTGGAGCCTGGCGACATTTGGCCGCTCGTGGCGAAACGCAACCTCTGGGAGGAGCCCGGCGATCCAGGATCGAAAGGAGCCGGCGCCGCGAAGGACTCGCCGATTCACACGCCGAACCAAAAGCCGGAACCGTGGGTCGCCAAGCAATTGGCCCCCATTGAAGAGATCTTGAAAAAAGCTCGCGCCGATGCGGGGAAATTGCCGAAGGACCTGCCGGATAGAATCGTGCCCTGGTTCAATGAGCGCGACCAGAGCTGGTATGTCAATGTCTGGGTGAATTTCGATACGCAGGGCAAGGATAAAGCCGGCAAAGCGGTGAAACTGCACCAGGGCGAGGCGACAGAGAATCTGCTGGAACGGTTGAGCGGCGCCGCACAAGCTACGATTCAACAGCACGCCAAGGACATGCCGCGCTGGGCCTTGGACCTCAAATCCAGATTGGATGCACGCCTACTTCAAATCACGGGCGGCGAGCGGCGCGAGGACGCGCCCGACGGCACGACCCTGCGATGGGTCGATGACAGCACCCAGGCCCAAGGACCCGATCGTTCGGTTGACAACGAGGTCGCACTCAGTACGGAAGACCGACACGAAAAGGTGCTCCTCGCCATCTGGGTGGAGATCGGCGAGAAGGACGATGTCCGCAGAGAATACGGTTCGGTGCCCATTTCCCCGGAGACGCCGCTCGAGAAATTGCTCCCCTATGTGCGCCAGCTCGCCGCCGTCTTGCGACAGCAGGAAGCAGCACCGGACGATCGCGATCTGAATGCTCCGGATTTGAATGTCGATCCGACACTCGAGCCCTTCGAGGCGAGAATCATGCCGATCGACCTGGCACCGGATCACATCACGGTCGCCGGGGCTTCAAATGAATTCAGCATGTTCCTGGATTTCGACAAGACGTACCAGGCCTACGGGGCAACCCCCTTGTATGTTGCTTCGAAGTTGTACAGCCAGCCGTTCGTGCTTGATTGGAGCGTTTTTGACGTGTCCACCGAGGTCACTGCTACGGCGGAAGCTGGACCTGATGTGGAATGGAAGGACCGCTGGAAACACCTCTATCAAAAATACAACCCGCGGGGAATGACCGACGACGGAGATTTCGTGGCAACCGCGCCGAAAAAAGGCGACCCCGAACTCGCGCCGGGGAGTGCCATTTCTTCTGATCGAGGCGATATCACGAGTCGAGTCGAGCTACCCGATAGACCGGGGGATTTTCTCATTGCCTGCGTGACACGATCGGCTGCCGTCGGCGACGCGAAATTGGGGCGCCCGTCGAGTCGCGCGTTCTTCCCCGTGCGCACCGTCAAGAAGGAGACCCTGGGCGATCCGCTGATCACCAAGAGAAGCCGTGGGATCGAGACTGCAGACAGTAGCATCAAGAAAATCAAGTCGGCGCTCGCGGAAAAAGGCCTGGATGAGAATCACAAACGCCTGTTGTTGGTCGCTCAGATTGCAACGGAAAACGAACGACACACGCTCGAATCCCACGAGACGCGCGACCTCGCGGAGAGCACGACGGCCGAGATCTTCGATGGCAACGAAAAACTCAAAGTTGTCGCCGAACTCAAGAAGGTGCTGCCGGGAGTGATCGCTCAGGCGCATGCCAACGAAAAGTCAGGCGAAGGTCCCACTGCCCCGTCCAAGTTACTGGAAGCCAGACCGGATCTTGTTTATCTGTACTGGCTACTGCTCCGCGAAGGCAAGAGCGTTGACGACTATGAGCGAGAACTGAAGCAGCAGTTGGAGGATCTCAAGAAACTGAACGAACGCGCGGTCGACTTCGAGAGCGATTTCAAAAACGACGCGAATACCTGCTTCTACAACCCGGAGGCGGTGTTCATTTCCAAGCTCGATGGTCACACCTATCCTCTGGTGTTGATGGTGGGTGAGTCGCCAATAGACTCCAGCGAAGGCCCCGCCCTCGTCGCCTACAAGGTGGCTGACGTCAGCACTGAGCAGACCAAAGGCAGTTATTACGGTGCCAGCCTACAGGAGGGACCTGAGGGACATATCGAGGCCATAGACAAGGCCTTCGAAGAGTTTGGGGAGCATGCGACGTACGGCGACGGCTGGATTGGCGTGAGGATGACACAAGGCCCGAGGAAGGAATGTGAAAATCTTCATCGCAAGGAGTTCAAATACTACAAGAGCGCGGAAGGCATCCGCGAGCGGGCATGGCGCTATCTCGGATACCTCGCCGCCGCGGTCAGCATCGCTGCGTTGGCCGCCACCGGAGTTGGCGCGGCGGGTGCTGCAGCGATTTTGGGATTGGTAGCCGGCGGCGTGGGCGCGGTGCTTGCCGTGCACAACATCCAAGAGCGTTCGCGCAAGCACACGCTCGAGGTCGATGCCGAATTGGGGATGGATATCCTCTCAATATTGCCTGTGGGCGAATTCCTGGTAGCCGGCCGGCTGGCGCGTGCGGTTCAGGGCTTCGAGAATATCCGCCGACTGCGAAGTCTCCTCATGGTTTACCGCATCGGTACCCATGGCGCGGCGGCCATTCTGATTCCGATCAAGTTGGCTCAGGATGTCAACAAGATCAAGAGTCTGAATCTGCCGCCGGAACAGGAAAAAGCCATGATAGCCGACGCCTACACCGGCGCACTTCAGGGCGGACTGATGTTTCTCGGGGCCTCGCTCGGTTCCCACGCCGGCGGCGAGAAAGTTGAAACCTATGACTCCATCCATGAACAGGCCGAACTGATGTCCATGGAGGGAGCCGGCCAGTATCAGTCGATGCAGGACAAAGGCTGGGTTGACGAAGCGGGTAACTGGACCGATCAAGCACCCGAAACCGTGCGCCGCAAACTGCTTGGAGGGGCTGCCGATGAGGAGGTGGTTTCGCCAAAGCCGGAACCGGAACATCAGACTCCCGCGCACCCTCAAGAGGGGGGCGCCGGATCCAGGGTAACTCCGGAACTTCGTGCGGCGGCCGACGAGGCGGCCCAGCGAGTCAATAAACACGAAGCCATTGTTACGGAAGACACGGAAGGCAACCGACACGCGGATGTTGGAAAAAACCACCAAGTCGAGGAAGTCACAGACGAGGAAGGCAACGTCAGTTGCGAATATCACTCCGTGCCTGTTCCGGTGGCCTGTCCGATCGGCATGGGGGGACATGTTGAGGCGAAGCCCGGCGAACCGGCCGCCGACTCTGCAGCTCCTTCTGAAATCAGTGGGAAACTGCCGCCCACCGAAATGGCCCGTGCAGCTGCTGCCAAGGCATTGAAGCCCACGGAGTCGCTGGCGGTTGATGTCAGTCAGCTGGGCATTCCGATCGAAAAGCTGGTGAAACTGGAGTCTTCCCTGTCGAAGGCAAAACTTCAGCCGGGCCAGGACGCGCTCTATATCCTGTACAACGAGAACGGGGCAGTGCTGAAAGTCGGAAAAACTTCGGAGACGGCGATCAAAGGTCGGTTTTCAGTGTACAAACGAGCCGGCAAGTTGACGGGGATCGACGTGCGAGCCGAAGTCATTCCTCTGGATATGGCGAAGCTGAAGACAAGCGGCAAAACCACGGAAGCATTTGAGTCGATCTTACGCAAGAGCATGGGGAAAGAACCCATGCTCTGGGACAATACAGGCGGACGCCTTCTCGAAATCGATGGTACCACCGGTTTTGGTACTCCCGGCGAGGGCATTCGCAAATCTCCCATCACCAAAGGTGAAATGCGCGAATTGCTTGAGATCTACCAAGGCAACAAGAAGAAAATAGGCGAGGAAATAGGTGTGCACGCGCGGACCGTCGATCTCTGGGCAAAGTCGTTGGGCCTGACTCCGAAAGCATTTAAGAAAGCCAAGTAGTCATGGCCACGAATATTGCAGACGAGGTACCGGCAGAGTTCTGGACGACGATCGAGTCAGCCCACGGCGATCCCAATCGCTTTCGCGACGCCCTCAAAGAGATGACTCGCAAACAACTGGAGCATTTTTGTTGGACGTACGAGGAACTCGCCGCGCACTTAAGAACCGAACGGCACCTACCCTACGCCCAATCCAATCTTTCCGAGGATGGCATGGCGGAGCTCGCCAATTGGGTCGTGGCACAAGGCAAATCACAGTACCGCAAAATCCTCGAGCTTCCGAAGCTCATCCCGCGCAAAAAGAACGATCCCGGCTTGCTCAGCGCACTGATCGAAGAGTATGAGCAGCGATTTCAGGATGATATGCCGCTGAATACCCGCGTGTGGGACGATGATTGGCGCGAGCGCGGCAAAGAGAGTCCTTGGGACTGAAGCGTGCTGAGGCTGCCAAAGCCGTAACGCCATTCGCCACCCCCGGCTCATTCCGCGCGACGCAGCAGGACCATCGAGCGGACGCGCTGGACGCATGCGTAATTGCCCGAGTCGACCAACTCGCCGACGAAGCGCATCACTCCGGGGAAATAATCTGCGTAGTCGTGAAATGCCACCAAACTGCCGGGTGCGAGTGAGTCTTCAAAGTGGCGAAAATCGCGGGCCACGCTGCCGTAGTCGTGCAGGCCGTCGATAAACAACAAGGCGATCGACCCGCTCCAGGCCACGTCTTGCGTGCGGGATTGTATGACTTGCACGTATTGACTCACGCCGGTGGCGTCGAGATTTTGCTGCAACTTCCGCAATGAAGGAGCCATTTGAACGATTTTGTCGACCGTACCTAGACGCCCGTCATGCACATCGACTGCGTGAACCTTCGCAGACGGCCGCAGCGCCTGTACGACAGAGGCCAATACCACGGTCGCCCTGCCGCAATAGCTTCCGACTTCGACGACAGCCCCGGCCCCGGGTTGTACGGCGAGGGCACGCGCCGCGGCAGCCACCAACAAGTCGGCTTCGTCGTCCTCGAGCCACCCTTCGATGCCCCGCATCTTGGCGAGTATCGGCTGGGTGAGCAGCAACGGTGGATCGAGTGGCACCACATTGATCGGCTTCGCCCACAACGGCAGAGCTTGGGGATGAGAGCCTACATGGGCTGATGAGCTGGCCCGGTACTCGCCATACTGCTTGCGGATCTCCTTCCGCAGCACATCATCTAATCGTCTCGGAATGGGATGCGCCCAGAACACATCGGAGCGGCCGAACGATTGTTTGATTTGCGCCGGCGTATAAGGAACCCGATATTTGACGAAATCGTAGCTGCAAGGATTTGCGGCGACCTCGAACCCAAGTAACGCCGTGAGGGTGGGTAAAATCACTTCTTCCGTGGCCCAAATTTTGCTGCGTGTCATAATTTCTTGTAATTGTTCGTCTTTGTCGAAAAAGCGCACGAGATCGTCGGCGGCCGCCGCGCTGAACACCGTTGACGGCCAGAACGACCAATGCACGAATTTCTCCTCTCCCTCCTTGAATCGTCGCAGCAGGGGTCGCCACAGGTCGAGTTCTGCGAACGCCGCCTTGGCGGGCGCGACTTGAGTGGACGGTAGCTGCCGCGCCGGCGCGTTTCCAAGCATTCCGACTCGCGGCTTCTCCTTGAGCCATTGCGCCAGCCACGCGGAGTAACCCGGCCGCAACGCCAATTGGTCGGAGTCGACCACGGTCATGGTTTGGAAATCGAATTCCTCGCGGCCAAAACGCATGCAATCGATCGCAAATCCGTGCAACTTCCCCCAGGCCATGGGCCGCGGAGACGGATGGGCAACGGCGCCGTACTGCGACAGCGGCAGCGCATCCAGGAGATGTTTGTTCGCGCTGCCATTGTAAACCAAGACCATCGAGCCAGGATCGAGGTGGCGCAAATTGCGAATCAGGTCGAGTATGCAATCGGGGTTCTCATGGACAAGGCAGGCAAATACGTTTCGCAGTGGTCCGGCGGCGGTGCTCGCCCGCGCAGCGGGTGCTACCGTTCGATCCGTCACGCAGTCACTCAATACGATTGAATCCCAATCATCGCCGAGCAGACGACGGATATCATCCGGTGGATGTGGCTTCCACCATGGGCCGTCGACATGCTTCGGACTGACGTTGGCGCCGTGAATGAACCCAACATGAAAATCGGCATCCGCAACTGCGAGCAGTCGCCGTGCATCGGCCGTCCAAACGAAGCGGCTGTCTTCGCCGACGTTGATGTCGGAGAAGTGATGCGCCGACCAGTACTCTTTTCTATAGAGCAGCGAGTTGCCGGATAGCCATGGCCGCTGGTTCGCCGGGTAGCTGTACTTCCATGCCTTGCCGGTCCTGATATCGAGAAACAGCAAATCCTTGAGGCCGCATATCGACGCATCCGAGTTGAACAAATGTTGTGCCTGGCAGCTCAGACGGTGCGGCGCATGCCAATCGTCATCGTCCCAGTGCGCGATGAATTCGCCCGCCGAGTTCTCGCACGCAAGGTTACGTTTGGCACCGACAGACATGCGGCGTGGCAGTCGAATCAGACGAATGCTCGGGTCGTTCGGGACGAGATCAAAGATAGGGTCCGTACTGTCATCGACGATAATCAGTTCCTTGCTCGGATAGTCTTGATTCTGAAATTGGGCGATGGCTCGCGGTACGAATCGCCGCCTGTCGTAGGTCGGCATGATGCAGGAGATCAGTGGCGGCGGATTTACAGTCACGGCGATGGGCTCGCTAATGAGGGTGGCTCACGCTAAGGCACCCCGCCTGCGGCGCCGCGCTGAAGACCCGTCGAATGAACTGGTTTGGAAATAACAACATCGCGACGTTTCCTTGTCACGCAAAGGCTGTAAGCCGTTATCTTTGCTCAATCCGCAGCCGAGCTCAATCTCTTTTGGGTCAGCAGACTGGAATTGCCCTGTGCCGGTAGAGTAGGCTCGTTACGCAGGAGATGAGGCTCAGCGAGGGAGCGTGCGATGGCGGTTCCAATGCATGCGATCAGAGAGTCCGCGGCGATGCACATGCCGCGCGGAAATGCCCGAGTTTCGAGAGCGTCTGCGACGGAACATCGCCGTGCGAGCACGGACCCGGCGGCGAATGGAATCAGGCCGATGGGCCGCGCAGCCTTGCACGGGCCACGCTGGAACTTTGGCGAGATTCCGATTTTCGAAAATCGAAAGACCCGGGCGCTGCCACCGGTGACCACGACGAACCTGGGGCGGACGGATAACCGGCTGGAGAATGAGGCGCATCGGGCCGCCGAGCAAGTGGCGCGTGTGCCTCAAGGGGATTTGTCCACGGACGTCACCGGGCGAAAGGCACTGCCGGTTGTGCAACGCGGTACGGCTCCATTTACGCAAGAGGTCCTGGGCTCGCCTGGGCAGCCATTGGACACCGCGACGCGAGCGTGGATAGAGCCGCGGCTGGGACATGATTTCTCTTCAGTGCGGGTGCACACGGGAAGCGCGGCTGCCGAGTCGGCGGAGGGGCTGAACGCGCGCGCGTACGCAGTAGGTACGGATGTGGCATTTGCGGCGGGTGAGTTTGCTCCTGCTGACAATGCGGGGCGGGCGCTCCTGGCGCATGAGTTGACGCACGTGGTGCAGCAAAGCCGCGGTGCGGCTTCGGGGGTGCAGCGTCAGCCTGGCAAGGGAAGCGATTTCCAAAACGACTCCAGCGCTGCGAAATATCGCGGCGACGTCATGGCGAAGAGGATTCGCGAGCACGGCAGGCTTTCGAAAGAGGCGCGGGCGAAAATTCAGAGCGAGGTGGCTTATTTTGAAGGCGCAGCGCGAAGTGCGTACCTGAAGATCGTGAATCCGGCGCTGAAGGCGGTGCGCGAAGCGGAGATTTTGGATGAATTTGGCTTGTTCACGGGGACGCCAAAGCCGATTACGGTGATGGATCCGGCGATTAATGGACCGGGAGCGTGCGGCGCGGGGCCGTGCTTTACCGATGAAGAAGCGAATGCGCCCTTCAGAGAAGAGCAGCAAAGAGATGAGGCGGAAAAGCAGCAGAAGATCCAGGCCCAGGTGGATGAGCTGCAGGCACAAATGACTGACTGGAGGGCGCAGGACAAGGAATTCGCGCTGGACATTTTGAAGAAGGTGCTGGATGCGAATCCGAATCCTGGTACGCGGGGTGTGTCGGATAAGATTCGGCAGCCGCTGATGGACCGGCTGCGCAAAGAGTTGGAGGAGGTGGATGCCCAGCGCAAGGCGATATGTGCGAAGGGCGATCCTGGATTCATCGAGCGGGCGCGGCGAGCAGGAAACAACGACGACCCATGCAAGTCATGGTTTGAGGGCCCCACGAGCCACGGTCCGAACACGCTGAACGAACTGGAACGCCAACTGAATATTGAGCGGGGCAAGAGTCCAGACGCGGCGAACCAGGTGTACTGGGACGTCTTCCAGTTCCGCAAGCTTTCAGACCCAGTGTTGATTGCGGAGCAGGAAATGTTGAGCGCGGCCCTTCAAGGCCTGGCAGGGGTGGCGGGCGGAATCGGCGACGAACCAGTGCCGATGCGCGAGCCGACTACAGTGCCGGAGCCCCCGACGACGAGCGCTGGGCCGAAGACGCCGATGGGGCCGGATCCGACCCCTGTTCAGGGCGGTGGGCAGAAGACGCTACAGACGCGGGACCACCTGGGAGTGGTAGACCCGGCTGCATCTGGCGGGGATGTGGTGCGGCCGGTTTCACCGAAGGGAAACACGACGACTCCGCCGCCAGACCCTGCGACCGCGCAACCGAAACCGAAAGGAGCAGCCAACGACAATGCTGTGCCGACAGGCCAAACGCAACAGCAACAGATTGCGGCAGGCGGAGGGCCGCCCGGCGCGGGACAGACGCGGATGGCGGTGAAGCCGCGGACTCCGCGGCCGGATCACGAATTCAATCGCCGGCCGCCGACGCTGAAGGAGGTTCAGGGCGATCGAACGATGTCAGACACTGCCGATGACCTGGACCGGGTTTCACAGAGCTCGGATAAGGCGAAAAAGGGCAGCAAACAGCTGGACGAAAAGCAGCTTAAGTCCCAGGCGGGTACCCAGATCGAACCAAGCACGGTGCAGGCGTGGGCGAAAGAACAGCCGCCGGGAGCCAGTGTGTACACGAATGCGGAATTTCCACCGGAAATCAAGTCGCTTTATCCAAAGACGAGAGGCGCGGCGAAGGGCGGGCCGGATGCGATTTCGATTGATCCGGCGAACAAGGAGGTTACGGTGTTCGATTCAACGACCAAGCCTACGAAAGAGCACACAGCGAAGACTGTGGGGGATGCGCAGAAGTTCAAAGACAACATGCCTGATCGATTTAAGGGTTACAAAGTCTTCGCACAGGAGGGGTGGACGGATGGCGGGCTGACGCTTTCGCCTAAGAAGCCGATCTAGCGACGCAGTGCCCCATCAGCGGCCATCGCCCAAGAGCACGAAAGGTGCCCAATTCGCAGGCTGCTGGTAACGCGGGTCGGCCAGCATCGAACGCTGAGTCCGGCCGAGGGCCGAGTCTTTGTTCAGGCCCGTGCTCAAGTGGCCATAGAATCGCTCAAAGAATTCACGGGTCGAGTCATCGGGCACTTCCCAGAGCGCGGTGACGACGGTCGATATGCCGGCGAGAAAGGCGGCGCGTGACAGGCCGACCAGCTCGTCACCGGGTTGCTGAGCAGACATACCCGTCAGACAACCGCTGAGCGTGAGAAGATCCGCGGGGATGTGGGCGTCCAAGAGATCCTGCACGGACAAACGTCCATCAGCCAGCAGAACTCCGGAAAGCAGGGGATCACGCTCTTCGTAGACGCCATGCGAGGCGATGTGAATCACAGCCCGTGGCTTTGATATTCCCAAAACTTGGCTTCGGACGGCCCCTCTGCCCAGTACAGGTTCGACTTGAAGCAGTTTTGCAACTGCCGCTGCCTCTATCGCGCTCGATGGAAGATCCTGAGTGGGATTTCCGAGCACCACCGAGTCGGCTAGGTTTCCCTGCGTCCGTTGCTCCGTCAGCGTCCGCACCAGATACGCCGCCGATGGCACGATGCTCATCTCGAATCGCTGGCACATGTACAGGTGTTCCGGGCCCTCTCCCGTGTTCTTGAACCAAAGCGCAGACATGGGGAGATAGTGCAATTGGCGATGGGGCACGATGAAAAGACGGCCGACTGGTTCGATTGCGTGCCAGATGGGCAGGAAGAGTACGGACTGAAGGAGCTTACCCGTTGGCTCCTCCGGCACACCATATTGAAGTTCGGCACGGAATTGTTCGATCAGCCCCGGCAAATCGTTGGGTCCGCAGTCGAGCGTCTGCATGGACGCGAGGCCCTTTTTGTTCAAGACGAACGCGGTGAAGAGATTTCCCGGCCCAAAAAAGAATTCAACCAATGCGCTGTCGGGCGGCAGGACGGCGGCAACCTGTTCAATGCCAGGCAACTCCATTTCGGTCACTGCGGCGATCGCCGGTGCCTGCGCCGCGATCAGGCTACGCACCATGCGCAACTCGTCCAGCAACGCTTGTGCTTCCGGCGTGGCGGTGGCGTGAAGATTGAGAACCTGTTCGGTGAGTTCGGCACGGCGAACCGCGAGAGGATGGCGGGCGGCTATGCGTCCGACGCGATCCACTCCCAGAGAATCGAGAAAGGCGCGACCGCGCGCCCTTTCTGCAAACTTCCAAGCCATGCTGCCTTGACGCAATACACCGGCCAGCATCATGCCCTCTTGAAAGACCTGCTCTTTATCCACCAGCACGTGTTCGCGTTCCTCCGGACGTCCAATACCGCCGCGCAACAGTTCGATGGACTCTACTGCATTGACATAGCTTGCCATCACGTCCCTCAGAATTGCGGGATCGGGTTTCTCACTCATCGCGGCAGCCTGGCCCTTGGCTACGCAGTAGTGCGCTGCCCACAACAGATTCAATGGGCCGTGCTTTTCCGACATGGCGAGCGCTGCTCGGGCGTGATCCAGCGCAGCCTGTCCGTGATGGAGCGACAAACTGTTCTGCGACAGATTGATGAGATCGGTCGCACAGAAATCCGCCAGTCCTAGGTCCGAATGAAGCTGATATGCCTCAGCGAACAGATTATCCGCATCGGCAAATTGTCCCGCGCGCGCGGCAAGGATTCCCAGACTGGACTTGGCGCTCGCAATATCCGCTCGCCTGCCGGTACGGGTAGCCTCCTCCAGGGCCTTTTGGAAACCGGCTTTGGCCTCGGAGAAGTTTCCTTCCTGTTCGGAGACAATGGCGAGGTTCTGGGTGGCGTCAGCCCTTTCTTTGGCCAAGCCGGCCGCGGTGGCGACCTCTCTCGACTGGGTCAGGTAAAGCCGGGCGGTTTTGCGGTCTCCGGCATTGAGGTATGCAAGGCCGAGCATATTCAGATTACTTGCCAAGGCCCGCGCATCGCCGGTCTTCTGATCGTACTCCAGCGCTTTCAACAGGGCGGTTTGCGCATCCTCCAATCTGCCTTGATCAGAATAAACCGTCGACAGGTTTGCCAGGATGTCGGACATCATGACCACTTCCAACGGAGTTCCGTCGACCAGCTTCTGTGCTTCGTTCAGAACCGATTCCGCCTTGACCAAATCGCCCGCTTGGCGCGCAACGATGCCCTGCTCCATGCGCAATGCGGCCAGAGGAGAAAATTGAGCTGGGATTGCCAGGCAGGCCGATTCGGCTCCCTCCAAAGCGGATTTCGCTTCCTCCCGCCGGCCCAACTCGCGCAACCATCCCGCTTTTTGGATGAGAATGTAGGCGAGGGTCCGGTGACCGCTCTGACGTGCCCGGGCCTCCAGCTCGTCAAGCATATCTATCGAGGCTTGCGTCTCACCTCTAAGTTGAAGCTGCGTCGCTTTGGAGAGGCCCTCTGTGATTTCCTTGTCGAGATCCTTTTCGCTCACGATGAACCTCCTTTTGCGGCGCTACCCACCCAGCTGCACGGAAACTCCCCCAGGCAGTTCGAATTTTGGCTTCAACTTCAAGATCGCGTCGCGAAGGTGCGCAGCTAGATTGCCGATCACGGCCAGAATGGAATCCGCCTTCTGCGCGCGGATGTAACTGGAGATTTCGTTGGGATCGCAGCGCGTCAGAATTTCGTGCGCGGTATTGATTGCCTCCTGAAACTCGGACGGGTTCGACAGCATCGACGGGCGGCTCAGAGTAATCGAATAAAGCGGCGTCTTGTCGGGGCCGCGCGGTTGAATACCGGCGATTTGGAGGCCGGTGGCGAGCACCACGGCCGGACCGGTCTTCAGGCTGAATAGTTCGAGGGCGTGATCCAATGCCGGATCCGTGGTATCCCAGAAGTTGACGGAAGTGCCAGGTCCCGTGTTCGCTCCAAACGCGGTCAGCGCTTTAACGACTGCGGTATCGGTATCCGTGTTGAATCGTGACGGGAAATAGAAGATTCCCACGCGGACGTGTCCCAGTCTTCCATACAGGAGATGCGCCCAGGTGAATCGATCTTCCCCCATGGCCCGCAACGCCAGCCGTTCCATTCTCAATCCGCCAGCGTTATCTACTAGCTTCCAGTTGTCCATACTCAACCTCCATGCGGTGCTTGATCTTGACTATTATCTGCAGGCCATCCGCCGCGGTGGCCGCCGCAGGCAGTGCCGGATTGGCCGCCTGCACTGGGGCGCTCGTGCTTGCTACCGGCTTACATTCAGCGACGGGAGGCGTGGACTCTCCGGCGACTCCCGGCGTCTGTGATATTGCCGAGGCAGCACAGCACACCAAAATCCATAGAACGAACGACTTTTGCGTGTATTCCCTGTCCATGCGGCCTCCAATCCATGGCTTTCGTGTTCTATCGCCGAGTCACGAATCCGTACTGTAGGGGATCCCAGTCGATCGGCGCAATCCCCAGAATCGAGGTCGCTGCGCTTGGTTCTCAATCGGGTTCAACTACCCGCTTTACCGACAGATCGGTGTTGGGGGTTGGAGGCACCAGCAGGGCGAGAAATACGGTGACCAACGAGAGCACCAGCATGGCCCAGAACGTGAGGTTCAACGCCTGCGCCAGTCCGACGCGGATCGCTGCGTCGCCGCCAATCAGGCTATGAGTGTTTAGCAGCTGACGCAGCTGATCCGATGTGATCGGTTCCAGTCTTCCCGACGCCCTCAATCCGTGGTTGAGCACTGCTCCCAGCACCGTGGCGCCCAGCGTACTGCCCAAGTTGCGCGAGAAAAGATTCGACGCCGTGACGCTGCCGCGTTGCGTCGGGATCGACGATTTCCTGTATCAGCACCAGCGATGGCACGCTGATCAATCCCATGCCGAAACCCATCACGAGAGATCCTATCGCCGGCCAGAGCGGCGAGCTATGGGGCGTCAGCGCCACGAAGAATGCTGCACCCAGCGGTTGTAGCAGGGCTCCGCTTAACAATAGGTGACGCAACGCAAAGCGGTGGAACAGCCGTGCCGCACAGTGTGGCGCCCGCCGGCCAGCCGATGAGCATGGTGGTCAAAGTGAACCCTGCCGTGGTCGGCGATCGCTGCATGACAAGCTGCACGTAAATGGGCAGAAAGGTGGTGAGACCGATGAGCGCCATGCCTGCGAGCACTCCCACGAGATTGGTCGCCGCGATGGGCCGGTGACTCCACAGCGCAAAGGAGACGATGGGATCGGTGACCTTGCGCTCCAGCACCACGAAGATCACCGCCGCGGTCAGGAACAGCGTGGCCGCCCCCGCGAGTCGAGTTGGCTGGTCGTTTCCGAGTTCCGTGAGAGCGATCAACAACGATGTGACCGCAACAGTGAACGAGAAGGCACCACCCAGATCGATGGAGCGGCGCTTGTGCTGCGCGTTTTCCTTGAGGAATAAAATGAAGCCAACCGCCGCTGCAAGGCCCACCGGAATGTTGATCCAAAAGATCCAGGCCCATGAGACCGAGCTAATGATGAGCCCACCCAATAAGGGTCCGACGCACCGCCGCGACCGCCCACACGCTCGCAAGATAGCCCTGCACCTTGCCGCGTTCGCGCGCCGGGTAAAGGTCGGCCACGATGGTCATCGCAACCGGCTGCATGGCGCCCGCGCCGACGCCTTGAACGAGACGAAAGCAAATCATGGCCGGCATGGACCATGCGAGACCCGCCAAGATCGAGCCCAACAGAAAAATGCCGATTCCAACGAGCATGACTGGCTTGCGTCCATAGACGTCGGCAAGATTCCCGAACACCACGGTCATCGCGGTTTGCGCCAACAGGAATGAGGAAAACACCCAGCTGTACAGACGCAGTCCGCCGAGATCCGCGATGATCTGCGGCATCGCGGTGGACACGATGGTTGCTTCGATGGCAATCATGGCCATTGACGTCATGACTGAAGCAATGACGAGAGCACGAGTGGATTTTGAGTTCGGCAACTGGCGGTTCCGGCAGCGGGGCGATGCCGGACGACCAGCGTCACGGCTAGGAAGCAGTTTACCGCTACCGGCTCCTATCAGGGTAAGCGACGTATTCGAACTCACCTGCGCGACCCCAAGTATCGGCCGCGGACGGCGATAAGACGCTTCCCCGCGTGGCTTCTGTAAGTAATCAGTAAGCGATCTATAAGAGGCATCTTCCAATTAAGGCCCTATGATTGACGCTCAAGGTGTCGGGCGCTGCTGAACAAACGTTCAACGCACTATTGATATCAAGGGAAGAAACAGTTAAAAGGCCTCCTACGAGAGTGGCAGGATCAAAGAACTAATAAGGAAAGATCATGTCAATCATCAACCGACTGATTCTCATGGTGATGGTCACCGCAGCACTCGCCGGCTGCGGCGGAGGCGGCGGGCCGATGCCGACCTATTCGCTCTCGGGATCGGTCGCGAGCGCGTTCAGCGGGGCCGCGATGGCCGACGTGACCATCTCGATCACGGGGACCGCCTCGGCGAACACGTCCACCAACTCGATGGGCCAGTACAGTGTGAGCGGCCTCGCACCTGGAACCTATACGATCACCGCGACGCTGACCGGTACCACGTTCGCGCCGTCGACGCTGCCGGTGACCATCAGTAATGCTGCTACAACCGGCGAGAACTTTCTTGCCATCCGCGGCGGCCAAATCGCCTCCGGCCTGCAGATCTTGCCGGGATCAATTCTCAGCAGCGACCAGCTGCGGGCATCGATCGTCCAGAGCGGCGGAGAACTATTCTTCACCGACGCGACCGATCAGCCGCTGAAGAAGGTCTCGCTCAGCACCGGCATAATTACACCGCTGGCCATTCGGTTCGTGTCGGCAGAGAACGTCGTCGTGCGCGGCCAGAACGTGTTTTGGATCGATGGCGGGAACCTGTACCAGACCTCGCTGGACGGTCAAACGACCACGGTGCTCGCGCACGGAGCGCGCGATCCCGTGGCGGGTGTCACGGCGGACCTCGTGGTCGATGATACCGGCGTCTATTGGGTCAACACGGTGAGCAGCCTGAGCTGCAGCCCCGCCTGCACGTGGATCATCCAGCGTGTCCCGTTCGACGGCAGCGCCCCGGTGACCGTCGCGACCGCCAACCGGCGCGTGGTTGCGCTCACGGGTGATGCGGACCATCTCTACTGGGAAGAGTTGAGCCTGGAACCGGTCGCGGCGGGCTGCCAGTGCGGCAGCAAGGTGCAGTCGGTACCGAAGGCAGGGGGCACGGCGCTCGTGCTGGTCGATGGAACGCTGAACGGGAATCTGCCGCCGGTGGGGCCCGGGTACGTGCAAGGATCGTGGTACCCAGCGGCCGGCCTCGCGCTCACGGCGAACGCGGTCCTGTTTGTGAATTCCGGTAGCCCCTACACGGTGTACTCCGTTCCGCTGGCGGGCGGCAGCCTGATGGCTGTCGCGACCGTGTCAACGAGCGCGGGGGATGCGTTAAATGCCATCCGCGGCCTGTCCGTCGCCGGGTCGAACGCCTACTGGATCGATCCTTATAATCACGCCCTCTACACGGTGCCGGTTGCCGGTGGCAGCGTCTCGCCGCTGGCGACGGGCATTGGCGTGCCGACAGTGAACGCCGCGATCTCGCTCGCTGTCACGGCCACCACCGCCTACTGGTCGGAAGCAGGAACCTACGGCGGGTGCTGCATCCAAGTCGGAACGGGCACGATCAAATCCGTCCCACTGGGCGGTGGGACGGTCAGTACCTTGTTCTCCGGTCTCGATGCGCCGGTCGCTCTGACGAGCGATGGCACCAGCGCCATTTGGGCGGAGTCCTGGCGAGTCGCCAGCGCCCCGCTCGCCGGCGGGGTCCCGGCGACGCTCGCGAGCGGGATCTCGACCAGCATGGCGCGCATCGCGGTCGATGCCTCGCGCATCTACATCCTCGATGACGACTTCATCAAGACGTTGCCCATTGCAGGCGGCACAGTCGAGAAGCTCGCGGCCTCTCGCGGGGACATCGCCGACTCCTCGCTGGTCAACCAAGACATTGCCGTCGACGGCACGAGCGTCTATTGGACAGTCAAGGGCATCCTCGGCGGCCCGACCGTGCAGAAGGTCGCGCTCACCGGCGGCGCGCCGGTCATTCTTTCAGTCGACTCGACTCTGCCGAACCCGCAAGACTGTTACTGGCGCATCGCGCTCGACGCCCAGAGCGTGTACTGGAGTGCCGGCTCGAGCCAATACCCCGAGGGCTGCAGGATCATGCAGGTGCCGCTGGTTGGCGGCGCCACGACGACACTGGTCGAGTACGCGTACCTCGCCGACTTCACCGTCGACGGCACAAACGTGTACTTCTCCGAGCTCGGCTCGAATCCGGGATCCATACAGCAGATACCCGTCGGTGGCGGCGCCATCAAGCCATTAGTGACCGACGTGGTCGGTGCGGTTCTCGCCAACGACGCGGCGCACGTGTATTGGAACGATCCGCGATCAGCGACGGTGTTCCAGCTGCCTAAGGCGGGTGGAGCGGGCACAACCCCCGTGGGGTTCCAGCTGGCGTCAGCGACCGACCCCACTCTCGCACTGGACGGCCTGTCGGTCGACGCTGACGGCATCTACTGCAGCGAGGCGCAGGCCGGCAACATCGACGTCTTCTTCTAGCGCGCTACCTCGCCCGGCACCCTGGCGGCCTCCCGGTTTCCCCCACTCCTTATATATAGAGTGTTAGGTCCCCTGCCCTCGCCTCTGCAGCTTGGCTTTCCCGAGCAAGTTGAAGTTCTCACAAGGTGAAGCTATGGTAGCGCTAACGTCTGCCAGTGTCTGGCTGTGCTTTACCCGCGACGCAATCTTTCGCTTGTTGCTCCAAGGAGCTAACTACCAATGTCCTGTTTTCGACAAATAAAAACAATACTCACCGGATTTTCTGCGTGGCTCTTTTTGGCTCTGACGTTTGCCTCAAACGCGTTCGCCGCCGATTTTGCGATGAAGGTGACCGACAAGAATTATCTCGATACCCAGGGGTTTAGTGTCTTTCTCTACGACAGCACGTATCATCCCGTTTTCGTAGATCAGAAGAACACGGCCATGGAAATGATTCTCCACGGCCAGCGCATCGCCACCAACGGCGACGTGCGCTTGATGCCAACCCCCGAGCAGTGGGACTTGGTGGCAACCCTCAAAGGGCGCCAGGCAGACAAGGCGAACAACCGGCTCACCGCCAGTCTCGCCTTCCCGACCTTCGATGTCAGCTACACGCTGGAGGTCGCCGCAGAACCCGGCGGTGTCAAGGTCAGCATCAATCTCGACAAGCCGCTACCGCCGAAGCTTGTCGGCCGGGCCGGTTTCAACTTGGAATTCCTGCCCTCGATCTACATGGGCAAGGCGTACCTGGTGGACGGATCCAACGCCGGCATCTTTCCGCGAACGCCGAATGATCCGATGATCAAAGTGTTGCCGCTGCCCGACGAACCCAAAAAGGCCTACTACCTGGAGGACTGGGACAAGGCCAAGGGATACACCCAGCCGCTTCCCTTTGCTGAGGGCAAAAGCATCACCTTAGGGGTTGACGATTCGCTGGCCCGGATCACCGTTGTCTCGGATACCGCCGCCCTGATGCTGTTCGATGGACGCAACCGCGCGCAAAACGGTTGGTTTGTATTGCGATCGCTGATTCCTTCGGGCAAGACCACCGGTGCCATCGTGTGGCATTTGAAGCCTGACGTCATTTCGAAGTGGACGCGTCCGCCGATGATCGCGCACAGCCAAGTCGGCTATGCGCCGGGCTTCTCCAAGGTGGCCGTACTCGAACTCGATCCGAAGTACATCAGGTCCCGCAGACGGCCAAAGTGCTGCGCCTGACGGAAGGCGGCGCTTACCAGCAGGTATTTGAAGGTCCGATCACGCCTTCAACGCCCTGGCTGCGGTATGTCTACTCGAAATTCGATTTCACCACGGTCAACGACCCTGGCCTCTATGTCATCGAGTACGCAGGTCAGCGTACGGCACCCTTTCCCATCTCCAAGGATGCCTACGCGAACATCTGGCAGGACAGCCTGGACCATCACCTTGCGGCACAGATGGATCACGTTTCAGTGCGCGAAGCCTATCGCGTGTGGCACGGCGCCTCCCACCTGGATGACGGCCGTATGGCGCCCGTGGTGGGGGAGCAATTCGACAACTGGAATCAGGCGACGGCGAGGGATGGCAAGTACAAGGGCGGCGATCATATTCCCGGGATGAACGTGGGCGGCTGGTACGATGCCGGCGATTTCGATCTAGAGGAGCCCGCGCAACTCAGTGTGATTCAGAATCTGGCTCTGGCGTATCGCGAATTTGATCTCAAGTACGACGAACTCACCGTGGATGAAGTCGCGCGCGAGGTTGAGATGCACCGTCCCGATGGCGTGCCGGATACGGTTGCAACAAGTCAAGCACGGCGCACTGCTCATCTTGGCGCAGTTCCACAATATAGGCCACTCGATTCGAGGCACTCACGAACCGGACCTGCGCCAATATACGCACTTGGGCGATGGAGCGTCGAAGACCGATGGCCGCATCTACGATTCCAGACTAGGTCCAAACGAAGTGAAGGGCGACTACTCTGGCCGGCCGGATGACCGCTGGATTTTCACCACGACAAACGCGGTTCTCCAATGGAACGCGATCGCAGCTCTGGCCGCAGCGTCCGATGCGCTCAAGGGCTGGGACGACGCATTGGCGAAAGACTGCCTCGAGACCGCGATCAAGGCATGGAACAGCGAGAAAGCTCATCCAACGCCACAACCGGCGGGCGCCGGCTGGGACGAAGGGGCGCCGGAACCTCCCGGAAGCGGCGTGCTGGCTGCGTCGCAGGGTGTGGCGACTCAAAGTGGCGGTCACGGTCCAGGTGGATCGTCAACTTCGACGCCTTCTGGCGCAACGAGTGTACAAACCGCTCCTCCGCCCGCTGTTCGCCGCGGCGACGCTCGGCATCGGACAGGACTGGGCTGCGGCTCTGGAACTCACGATTGCGACGCATGGCGCAGATCCCTATAAATCCCGTCTGAAGGAATTGTTCCCGACAGATGATCACTCCGCAGCAGATGGGTATCCGTGGATGGATGGCCGTGCGAGCGCTGCCCTATCTGGACGCGAACGCGAAGGATGAAATGCGGGAAGCCGTGAAGACCTACCTCGTGGGTCTGGACAAGCAGTTGGACGGCACCCCGTTCGGCGTGCCTCCGAGTTTGGGAACCTGGGGTGGATCGGGCGCTGTGGTTGACATGGCCATCCGGATGTACTTTCTGCACAAGGCGTTTCCGGACCTTGTGGGTCCGGAATATACACTTCGTGCCGTCAATTACATTCTCGGCACGCACCCGGTCTCCAGCACCTCATATGTCGCCGGCGTCGGAACGGTCTCCAAGACCAAGACCTACAGCAACAACCGCGCGGACAATGCTTACATACCAGGCGCCCTCATTCCGGGCTACATCATCATCAAACCCGATTTTCCGGAGTGCATCGATGACTTTGGATTTCTCTGGTTCGAGGATGAGGCCGTCGTTGCCGGATCAGCAAGCTGGGTGGTGGCCGGCAATGCTGCGGACGCAATCACCAAGGAATTGAAGTAGGGATTAGACAGAGGGGTGCCCTCAGCAAAGCTGCTAGAATTACCGCCCGTCCAGCAACCATCCCGCGAGATTAGTGCGTGTTGCTGGCTATCGTAGCGAGTTCGATTTCATGACGTTTACCGATCTGTCGCTGCCGCCCGATCTCATAGCTGCACTCGCGAAGCAACGGATATCCGACCCCAGCCCCATTCAAATCGCCGCAATTCCGCCGCTCGCTGCCGGGAAGGACGCGTATTTGCGGGCGGAGACGGGTACCGGTAAAACACTGGCTTATCTGCTGCCCCTCTTTATGCGCATCGATCCTGCGCAAGCTGCGACCCAGCTTGTGATCGTGGCGCCAACCCACGAATTGGCCATTCAGATCCATCGTCAATCCTGTGAACTTGCGCTAAACGCAGCGCGCGCCATCCGCTCGGTGCTGCTCATCGGTGGCACGGCGACCGACCGACAGATCGACAAGCTCAAGGCCAAGCCGCACGTCGTGGTGGGCTCGCCCGGACGCATCGTGGAACTCATCGAGCGGGGCAAGCTGAAGACGGCACATATCCGCGCCGTCGTCATCGATGAGGCCGACCGACTCCTGAACGACGAAAGTCTGGATTGGATTCAGAAAATCGTCGGCGCGGCGGCGCCAACGCGACAGCTGATTTTCGCATCGGCGACGATCGAGCAGCAGACTCGTCAGGTCTTGGAAACACTCGCTCCGGATGTTTTGATGCTTCGTGCGGGTGCGGCGCCGGTCAACGAGAACATCGAACATCTGTATCTGGTTTGCGAAAGCCGGGACAAGCCGGAGATATTGCGCAAGCTGCTGCATGCGTTCGATGTGCCGCGCTCGATCGTGTTCGTGCATCGCAACGATGTTGCGGAAGAGGTCGCCTCGAAGTTAACCCATCATAAACTAGCGGTTGCGGACTTGAATTCCGAGCTATCCAAGATGGACCGCAAGCAGGCGATGGATGGAATTCGCAGCGGCGCCATCCGCATCTTGATTGCATCCGACCTAGCGGCCCGCGGACTCAACATACCCGGCGTAACCCACATCTTCAATCTCGACATACCGACGATGAGCAAGGCCTATCTCCACAGGGTCGGTCGCACGGCGCGCGCCAGCGCACATGGCACGGCAGTGTCACTCGTCACGGAAATCGAGGCCCGCCTCATCCGTCGATACGAGCAGGACCTGGGCATTTCCCTGCAATGTATACGCCTTCATGGCGGCGAAATCACAGCCAGATACGTCGCTGGGTTTTCTTAGGAATCGAGCACCGCTAATGCAGGGTAAAGTCTCCCTGTCCCTGCTCGCCCAGATGTTCGAGGATCCGTCCACCGCCGCGCGCGACACACGTCATCGGATCGTCGGCGATCAGTACCGGTAGACCGATTTCCGTCATGATCAATTTATCCAGGTTGCGCAGCAATGCTCCGCCTCCGGTCAACATAACCCCGCCTTCCGCGACATCACTGCCGAGATCCGGCGGAGTTTGTTCGAGCGCTTGTCTCACCGCACTCACGATACTCTCGAGTGGCTCTTGCAGAGCTTGCAGTATTTCGTTCGAGTTCAACGTGAAGGCACGCGGTGCGCCCTTCCGATAGATTTCTTCCCCTCACGCAGATCTCACGCACGTGGTCATCGGGAAAGGCTGAGCCGATTTCGATCTTGATGCGTTCCGCGGTAGCCTCCCCGATCAAGATACCGTAGTTGCGGCGGACGTAGAGGATGATCGCTTCGTCGAACTTGTCCCCGCCCATGCGCACGCTCGCCGCGTAGACAATCCCGTTGAGCGATACCACGGCGACTTCAGAGGTGCCGCCGCCGATGTCGAGGACCATCGAGCCGCGTGCCTCATGCACCGGCAAGCCGGCACCCACGGCGGCCGCCATGGGCTCGGATATGATTTCGACACTGCGCGCACCGGCACCCTCGGCTGGACTCTTTGATGGCACGGCGTTCGACTTGGGTTGCACCGAAAGGCACACAAACCAGTACGCGGGGACTGGAGCGAAAAAACCGATCGCCGTGGACCTTGTTTATGAAGTACTGCAGCATTTTTTCGGTGTACCTGAAGTCGGCGATTACGCCATCCTTCATGGGCCGCACGGTGGTGAGATGCGCGGGCGTCCGCCCGAGCATCTTCTTCGCTTCCATTCCCACGGCAACCACGACCTTGCCGCCTCCATTCGGCGCACTTTGCACGGCCACGACCGAGGGTTCGTTGAGTACGATTCCCTTCGATTTGACGTAAATCAAGGTATTGGCGGTGCCAAGGTCAATCGAAAGGTCATTTGAAAAATGACCGCGCAGATGTTTCAGCATAGAGGGTGTTGTCTTTCGATGAAGAGAGGGAGCCCATGCTGCTGCAGTGCGTGCAGATCAGGAGCGGAAGAGCTGAGTCACGTTTAGCACGTTTCCAGTTGTACTGCGCTTTTTTGTCTGGGCCGGGCCATTCGGGCGTCCTGCCCTTGCCCGGCGGCGGCCCAGAGGCGCGACTCCGCCCATCGATCGGTTGCCACATCCGTGCGGCAAATTTCGCTCGAATACTGTAGCTTCAGCGTGTCGCAGTCGTTCGAGCCCGCTTGTCCGACCCCGAGGAGCCGCCTGCTAGAATACTTCCTGCCCGCCAAATGATACTTATGCTTCCCGTATGGACCCCTTCATCCTCTCCAACAGCAAAATCCGCGTCCCTCGGATCATCTACGGAACGGCGTGGAAGAAGGCCGCCACCGAAGATCTCGTTAAGCTCGCCATTCAAAACGGATTCCGCGGCATCGACACCGCCTGCCAGCCAAAACATTACGATGAAGCGGGCGTTGGCGCTGGCATTGCCGCGAGCCTCAAACAGGGACTGACCCGAGCCGATATCTACCTGCAAACCAAATTCACCTCACTCACTGGGCAAGATCCGAACCGCATTCCCTACGATCCAAAGGCGTCGCTGGTCGATCAAGTGGGCCAATCCGTCGCCGTATCCTTGAAGAACTTGCAAACGGACTACCTCGACTGCGTGCTGCTGCATTCCCCCATGCCGACCATGACGCAATCGATGGCCGTATGGCGCACCCTCGAGACTTTCGTCGAGCTAAAGACGATTCGCCAGATCGGGCTCAGCAACTGCTACAAACTTGAAGATCTTAATGGACTGCATGAGGCCGCCCGAATAAAACCCGCCGTCATTCAAAACCGCTTCTACGCCGACACGAACTATGACCGCGACATACACGCCTACTGCGACAAACACCAAATCATCTACCAAAGCTTCTGGACCTTAAGCGCCAACCCTCATCTCCTGGCGCACAAGACCATCACGACTCTTGGTTCAGCGTACAAACGAACACCGGCGCAAATTCTGTTCCGCTATCTCACGCAGATCGGAGTGGTTCCGCTGACCGGTACCCAATCCGAGACCCACATGCGCGAGGATCTCAGCATCTTTGACTTTCAGCTCAACGACGAAGAGCGAAGCGCGATTGAGGAGCTACTGTGATTGTTCTGTCGGCCGAAAGTTCTGAGGGGCCGCGCCGCCGCCGCCACATGAAGCAACGACACACGCGTGCGAGCAGTAAGCATTCTTTTTAATCTTTTTGTGATGATTTGGCATGACTCCCTAGGCAACGCAAGCAATCGAAATGCCGGTCGCCCCAATCCAGGTGTTTATTCACATCGGGGATGCCGCGGATATTGGCCTCAACAAGGTGGTCCGCACCGGCGCACTTTCGGCCATGAGCAGCATCGCGATGTGGCCCAGAGTGGCGGCGCTGATCCAGTACCAAGCTGGAGCCATCGCACTACCGGTGATGTGAATCAACCAGGTGACGACGAGTTGTGTCGTTCCACCAAATATGGCGATGGCAACGGCATAGACGATGCCGAAGCCGCTGCCGCGAATAGACTTGGGAAGGCTCTCTGACAATGCGGCGTAAAATGATCCATAGAAGAAAGCGGAGGCTCCTCCTAATGCGCTCATGCCGACGATGAGAGTGAAATTGGAGCGCGTTGCAACGATCCCTGCTTCCTTCTAATCGAGTGCAAATCCTGGATGTCGTGACAAATCTCAAGGTGGGCGCGCGAGGTCATGTGACGGGGCGGCCGAACCATGGACGGTTCGCCCGCAGCTTCCAAGGACGGATTCACGGCGTCCCGGAACATGACCTCTTGCGATCACCTATTCCGGCAAATTCATCTTCTTCAAGAACGCCTTGTAGCGCGAATCGCCTTCGAGGTTCTTAAGCGTCTGTTCACCCTTGATGTGCTCGAGACCCGCTTCCTTCTGAGTGTACGCGCGGTCGAGCCACTTGAATGCCTCGTCTGGCTCACCGCGAAACGCGTAGACCTGCGCAATCAAAAACGGGTGGCGGTCCCGTTGACTATTCAGGATCTGTGCGAGCGCTGCATCAGATTCGACCTTAGCTCCGAGAGCGGAATAGGCGATCGCGGATCCACCGAGGCGCGGTTCGTCCTCTGTCTCCTTCAGAATTTCCGCCAAGGCCGCTTTGGGTTGACCGCGAGCGAGTAACACGATGCCGAGGGAGTAACGCGCGCGACTGAATGTGGGACTGATTGCAAGGGTACGGCGTATGGCCGCTTCCGCATCCGCCAGTCGGCCACGGCGTAACTGTATTTGGTAGAGCACAAAATAGCCGCCAGGGTTTAGCGGGTCTTGAGCCAGGGACGCGCTCACTCGCTTCAATGCGTCATCCCAATGGCCCGTGCTTAAGGACTGCAGCGCGGCCATGAATAAGATGCGTGCGTCGTTTGGCGCGAGCGCCTCGGCCAGCTTGAGTTCGCGGTCGGCGGCTGCCCAATCCCAATCATAAACGCCGTGAATTCTGCCAAGCCCCGCGTGCGCATCCGCAAGGTTCGGATTCAACTTGAGTGCGAGTTCTTCAGCATGACGCGCCGACTCGAACGCCGGGACCGGGGGCATGAATCCCCACTCTCCTTGGACCATGTTTGTCGCAGCGAGCTTTGAGGCAGCTACAGCGAACGACGGGTCAAGATCGAGCGCCTGTTGAAAGTAATTCGCGGCTTGCTCGAATCCCTGCTGGTCGAATCGATCAAAGGCGTGCTGCCCCTGAAGATACAAGGTGTAGGCCTCCGTATTGCGGAGCGAAGGGCGAGATGCGATGTCCTCGGGGCTCACTTCAATTTGCAGCGCTCGCACCAGGCTGGCCGCGATCTCGTCCTGCATCTTCAAAACATCACTCAAATCCCGGTCGTAGGTTTGGGAAAAGAGGTGCGCGCCAGTTCTGCTGTCGATTAACTGCGCCGTTACGCGCAGTCGATCACCGGACTTTCGTACGCTACCCTCCAAGACGTACGCTACGCCGAGCTGTGTAGCGATGCTGCGCAGATCCTCCGTTTTGTCTTTGAACTGAAAGGATGAAGTGCGACTAATGACCTTAAGCCCCGGAATCTTCACCAAGAGATCAATGATCTCTTCTGCCATCCCATCCGCAAAATACTCCTGATCCTTCTTCTCGCTCATGTCCACAAACGGCAGCACCGCAATGGACTTATCCGCGACCGGGATCGTCGCTGCGGTTTGCCAATGCAGCCACGCCCTGCCCGCCACGAAAGACGCTGCCAGCAACGCCAGCACAACGATGCCCGCGGCGATGCCCCAGGTTCTTCGCGACCTCTGTGTCTCGCGCACCGGCGCTTGAGACGCCCGGGTAGATGCGACCGTCGATCCCGGCGCAAGATGCCGCCCGACAGCTTCCACCAGTTTCGCGATCGCACTGTCCGTACCGCCGCCACTCGCGTCGATCCATTGCGACTCATTCAGAAAATACTCGAACGCGGGAGTCAGCGGCGCGGCATCGGAGCGCAGCGCAATGATCGGATGCCGTTTTGAGGTGGCTCGTTCGAGTTCCTTGCCCACATGCGCAGAAGCAACAGCGTCCTTCGAGAGAACAAGGACCAGCACCCTCGACTCATCGAGCGCGTGAACGATCCCCTCCGCATACAGCGTTCCCGGTACCACGTCCCGGGGCGCAATCCAGCACTTGAGGCCATGCTGTTCGAGATTCTCTACAATGCAATTGGCGACCGCCGCATCCGGCGACGCGTAGCTCACGAATACATCGCTGCTTGAAGCTCTCTTGTGAGGGGCGTCGTGAGTCATGCCATCACCGAATGTATGCATGGCGGCGGTCGGATATGCATGGCCGCCGAACATCACGCCATCCCTGGCTAATCAGCCCAGCCGGTACTTCCCTGTACCGTCGTTCGGCCGGTTTGACGCGACGACTCATCGTCGCGTCAAAAATGCAACCGGCCTCACCCAGCGCAGAACAGACCTTTTGCGCAATCCGAGCGTCGGCTGAGGCATAACTAATGAATACGGGCCGTTTCGACGCAGCCCCAGGACCGCCTGGAGCTTCAAGTCTTCCTGATTCCCCTGATTTGCCGGATTCATCCATGGCACGGGTTCTTTGTTAGTTACCCGCATATTCGTGCATGCGGCTCAGGTTGGCAACTAGCGATGACCCCTGATCGCGACGAGCAAGCTATCTGACGGTGCTTTCCTCATTGGCACGAGCCGCCAATGCTTGTCACGCGAATCTCAAGGTGGACACGCACACCCTTGGCTCGGAGCGTGAAAAACAGGGCGAGACGTACACGTCGAGCGGGATTTGCCACGACGGCAAATCACCGGCATTCTGGGCGAAGCAGGGTGAGCCGCACGGCGGCGAACGACCAGACATGGATGTCTGGGCTGGACCGCAGCGAGGCACGAGCCAAAGCGTCGCGGGCGAGAGCCCAGAAAGTTTCGCCCGCAGCATTGCGCTGCGCAGTCCATGCTTCGCGCAAGCCCAGGGCATCCTTCCATGGACGCCCGTCGAACGCTCGCGTTCGACCCATGGACGGCTTCACGGCGATCCGAGCTAAGGCTGTGCATGGTCACTTCTATTCCGGCAAATTCATCTTCTTCAAAAACGCCTTGTACCGCGGGTCGTCATGGAGCTTATTGAACTCCGTCCTATACTTCATGCTATATAGAAGTAGGTCCTTCTCCGCTCAAGAAAGAATCGTCACTTAAAGTGACTTCGGGCGCCTCGTTCGAGGCGCCCCTTTTTTCTTGGCCTCAGGCGGTGGAGCTATATCGGAAGAATCCGTTTTCTGCTCTTCGAGGATAGCTGTAACTACGATCTGAAATTCCTTCGCATACCAACGCTGATTTTCGTGCCAATACGCAACCAATGATGGGCTCTTGAATCTGTCTTTCGTGTACTCAAGCCAGCACTGTGTGTAGATTTCTTTTGGAATACTGTCTTGCTGCAAGGCGGCATGTTCTAACAACCCAACCATTAGCTCCGCCACGATTTCGATCTCAGCGAGCGTTTTCTCGCTACCAGGCTCCCTACTATCGACAGTGCGTTGCTCGTAGAAATAGGGCCGCAGATGCGGCTTCTGCAGAAAGAGTTTGCACACGTCCACATATTGCTCGTACAAACTGGTGTACGCATCGCCTGCCAACGCCTTTTTTAGCTTGGCTAACTGCAACCAGATCAAAACGAACCCGACTATCGCCACTCCAAGTTGCGCGACATCGGTCCACTTGACCTTCTCCGCGAAGATTGGCGCAATCCATGCTTTGAAAGGTTTGTGAACCTCTGCAGAGTCTGCAGCCGGTCCAGGCGCAGCTGCAGGATCCGCTGCGCGCGCAACCGGATAGATGAATCCGGACACCAGGAATAAGACCGCTGCGAATGTGATTGTATGCAGAGACTTCATCTGCGGCTCCTTGAAGGATATTGCCGGCTGGCTTTCCAGCCAGATACAACTCACCCTCCTTGGCGTAGCTAAATGATGAGCTAACTTCGGACTCGATACTATCTGTTGCCACTTCTCTGTGGCAAATCAGAGTTCAACAAAACAACTCATTGCCTGGTTCCTTTAAGCTTACCAACGCAATGGCGCATTTGGTATCGGCTATTCAACCATGCGTTCGAGGATCGCCACCATGCTGTCGGAGGTTCCCCACTGACTGGACGGCAGGATCATCTGCTTGAACTGCCAGCCCTCACCGCCTTCCGCGTCCAGCGGACAAAGCGCTCTGGACATCATGAATTCCGCCGACACAGAGCCAATCGTTCTGAGGACCTCTAGGGCCATGCGTGGTAGTGACTTGGCTGTGCCGTGGACCGATCCACTGCTCATGACAACGATATTGACGCGCAACGCGTGGGAAAAAGCATTTTGCCCTCTCAGACCGATTGAGCGGCCCAGTTACCGTCGTAGGGCTCGCCGGTACTTCCAGGTTGCCCACATCACCCTTGCCAGCCGATTTGCTAGCGCGACGGCGGTGCGATTCCGTCCACGCCGCTGCTCGCATTCGAGCGCCCAACTTCGCAGCCGATCCAGTGGTTTGCCGCGTTGCTGTGCCATACGTGCTGCCGTCAAAGCCGAGCGTGCGCCGTGGACCATTAACGCGCGCAGGTAGACGTCGCCTTGCTTAGAGATACGTCCCAAACGTCGCTTCTGTCCACTGGAGTTCTCCCGCGCGGTCAAACTCAGCCAGGAGGCGAAGTGTCGACCCGAGGGGAAGCGCTGGATGTCCGCTACCGATGCGCATATGGCGGTCGCCGTGAGAAGGCCTACACCCGGCAGCTTGAGTAGTTCCCTGACGACAACGTCTTCCTTTGCCAAGGCTCGCAGATCGCGCTCGAGTTGAGCGACTCGTTCGTCACACACGTGGACCTCCGCTAGCAACTGAGTCAAAGGCGCGCGAAGCGCCTGTGGTACTTCATTGCCATAATCGCCAAGAACGAGGGCGGTCCCCGCAGGCCTCCATGACGATCCGACATGGCGTTTGACCGACGAAGAAAGTCGCGAATTTGGCTCGCGAGAGTCTTTGACGCTCGACGATGTGCCACGACGAATCTGCGATGGCGATCTCGAAGACCAGCTTTGCAAGATCGACGGCGCCAATGCGAGTTTCCATGGGCAGCTCCTATTTGTGGTGGTCCATAGAGCGTGCAGCTTAGAGCGCAGCTCATCAAGCCGACCGAGGAGCCCATTTCATCATTCTCGCGGTCAAGGCGCTCCGATGCTCCCTGGTCAGCCGCGCAACGCATGCGTTACGCCCATGTCTCGGCGTTCGTCGTATCCGACTCACCCTGCTCCGCTCGCGGACCGACCCCGACTCCTGTCTGGGCGCTCGCTGACATGCAGCTCACCCATGTCGCAAGGCGCTTCTAGAACAACGGCGAGAATTGGAGAAACACAGCTTCGGAGGAATCCTGTCGAACCCGACCGCATACGAATGGCGAGATCGCCGCAGAGTTGACACCGCACAGGTCCGGTGCGGTAAATGGAGCCCTGGCTGGTCACTTTTTGGGTGCGACTATGGAATCCTGGATTGCTGGACTGGCGCAACACGGCTACACGATTCTCTTTGCTGTCGTCTTTCTCGAGTCTATCGGCCTTCCTCTTCCCGCGGCATTGGCGCTCCTGATCGCCGGCGCCGCCGCGGCGCATGGCTCACTGCAGGCTCCTTATGCCGCACTCGGGGCTCTTCTCGCGATGCTGGCTGGCGACAGTTTGATGTACCTATTGGGTCGCACGACGGGGTGGTGGCTTCTCGGACTGCTCTGTCGCATTTCGCTGAACCCTGAAGCATGCGTTCTGCGTTCCGCGGATTCCTTCTACCGACGCGGCCGAAAGCTGCTGGTCGTGGCGAAGTTCATTCCCGGCATCAATACCATGGCGCCGCCGCTTGCAGGCAGCATGCAAATGCGCTTTCTGTCGTTCCTGCGATTGGATCTGGCCGGTGCCGCACTCTACGTTGGCTGCTATTTTGGGATCGGGTATGTTTTCAGCGGCGCCTTACAGGCTGTCACCCAAGGCTATCGAGCACTCGGTAGGGTAATGAGTGACATTGTGATCGCGCTGGTTGCAGTCTATCTCGCTATCCAAGTGTGGAGGTGGATCAAAGAACGCGCGCAGCCCCCCGTCGCTTTTGCAATTCCTCTTCAGGTAGGTGACGGCTCTTTAGCGGGCGCCCAAATATACGACGTTCGCAGTCACGGGTATTTTGATGCTAATGCCGTGCGCATCAAGGGATCCAAGCGATTGGATCCGCACGCGCTTCATCAAGCCAGTATTGATTTTGAAGGACAGGTCTATCTTTATTGCACATGCGTACGTGAAGCGACCAGCAGACGGGTGGCACGGGAACTGGAGAACAAACTTCAAGGCAAAGGCGTACGCATTGCAGTTATTAGCGGCGGCTTACGCGCGTGGCGGAAGGCCGGGTTACCCATAGAGGTCGTACCGCGCGATGATGTGGCTGCACTACCCATTTTCGATTAGCGAGCGACGTTGACTCTTGCGCGTGATAAAATAAGTGCAAAAAATAAGGAACGCAATGTTTTCCCACATCATGATTGGCACCAATAACCTGGAACGCGCCAAAGCCTTCTATGATTCTGTATTAGGTACGCTTGGCGTGCCGCCCGCCCGAGTCGACGGTCACAGGATCTTTTATCGAACGCCCACCGGCGTTTTCTCTATTACAAAACCCATTAATGGCGAAGACGCGACGTGCGCCAACGGCATGACGATCGGTTTCGCGGCTGCCTCACCCGCCCATGCAGATGCCTGGCACGCGGCTGGCCTTGCCGCGGGCGGTACCACCTGTGAAAGTCCGCCGGGAGTGAGAGAAGGCAGTGCGGTTAAACTGTATCTCGCCTATCTACGCGACCCCGACGGGCACAAGATCTGCGCCTTGCACAGACTCTGAATATCGTGACGGACGATGAATAAGTCGATCGTCCGCCGGTAGCCGCGATCCCCACCGCCCCGTCTGCTGGACGGTACTAATGCTTTTCAGTCGAAGTAGCAGCCGGCGAAGGTGTCGCGATGGCGCTCGTTTTGGCAGCTGCTGCTGCTTCATCAGCGCGAGCGCCGGCGAGCATGTTGCCCAGTGCGTAGTTGCCCTCGTGACACGCGTACTCAAAAATTCGTCCTTTTGCAGCGCTGAATTCATATTCACCGCCCCATGCGCTGTCCCACACGCTCGGATCCTGAACTCTAAATTGATACAGAATCCGACTGGGTCCCACACGTGTAAACCGCTCGGTGACTTTCAATTCCTTCCAAGCCCCTTCCAGAGCCGTCGCTTGCGGGAAGTTAGTGGTCTCAACCACTAACGTCGGGCCCTCGTACCAGCCTATCGAGTCGCCCATCCAGGGCCGCAGTCCGTCGGTGCGGTGTTTGGCGCCGATGTGAATCACGCGCACGTCATGCACCATTTCAACAACGATGGCGACCGTGTCCTTGGTCTGTGCGATCTGGTAATTGTTGTTGTAGAGCAAGGGCAGCATGACCGGTCCCGCGCTGTAGCCGAAGGAGCTCAGGCAGCGCTCAGATAGCGCCATATTTTCTGGGTTCTCGCCTCGGTGCGCGTACTGTTCCATTCCCGGAGCGGTGACACCGACCTTATAGGGCGGTAAACGCCCGTCGGCCGGATCGATAATAAAGGAACTCCGCGGCTCGCCGTTGACCCTCATGACTGTCGTTCCCGGGTCGATCCACGCGGCGTTGTAGCCGCATCCGGCGCCGCTAAAACCTTTTCCACAGTCATGCGGCAGATCGGTAGTTTTAAATTTGGGATCCCGTGGCGCAGCATCCGCCGCATACAGTTTCGCGTCGTCGCCTTCTACCTTCTTGACCTCTGCAGGTGTCATCACCTGACGGGTGCCGAACTCTTTCGGCCGTTCAAGCACCGTCAATGTAGAGTTCGTCCAAGTGCCTTCAAGATCGGGCTGACCATAAGCGCTGGTCGGCGCCTTATACGTACCAGCCGCCGTGCTGGCCGCCGCGGCATCGAGTACGGCGGGAATAAGAGCTAAAACGACCGCACTGGCTAACAACGCCTTAAAATGTCTTGATTTCATATCACAGTCTCCGCGTAAGGTCTCATCAGTTCGTGCTGGCCAGACGTCGTGCCCCAAAATCAAACCTATTCACCGGCGGAATGAGCGAGGCGGTACGGAGTGAATTGGTTCAACGCCATACTCGCCGATTCGGATCGGTGGAAGACGCCATCAGCCACAGAGACGGTTTCTGGAGTGAGGGTGCCATCTCTTACCATCATCGTAGCCCTCGGATAATCACCACGCAAGGCAGGCTGACGCCAGTCATTGCCCTCTCAGGGCGACCATTGAGCTGCGCAGTATTCGCAGACCCCAACAAGTCCTGCTTCTCGACAACAATACACTTAACGTCGAGGCCGCCAGCCGCCGGACCCCATTCGCTTCTAATGCGTCGTCTCACTGCTGAGCAGTGCGGTCCCCAATCCTGCATTCCAAAAACAGTTTAGGCCTCGCCAGGCACGAGATCTTCTCACGCACAGCTGAAGGAAGATCACTTGACGCAGAAGTGACTGAAATATGGCCATTTTGCCAGCATGTCTGCAAACGCCGCCAAATGTTGATATGCAACGACTCGTCCCCACTCAGGTCCAACGCTGTCCACGCAACAACATCAGAAACCGTTTCTGGAGATCGAACATGCTCGCACTCATTGCCCCCTGGGCCCACAACCTGTTGCTCGTTTCAATGGCACTCCTGACAATTGTGATGGTGGTGTCAGCCACGTAAATATCCGCCCGCGAGTTCGCTTATCACGCATCATTCTGGCCCGGCCGGTAGTCTCGACTCCAAGCAGCCAAATCACTGCGAACGGCTTTTGGGTAAAGTGAGAATCACGGAAAGCGCCGGTGCCTTACGCGGCCACCGCGTGCGTTCGTGAGCCTCGATCAAACAAGCGCCGTTTAAGAATTCCAGTTGGACGTTTGCCACCGACCTCCAAAGCCATTGGCTTCCGGGCGTAGGCGAAGAGCAAAGGATTGTTCCTGCGAAACCTCAACGGAATGTGATGACCAGCGCGCTGGTGAGGATCAATAGCAGCATAGCCTGTAACCGATAGTCGGCCCAGGCCGAGAACCTTGATCGCGCCGCAGCAGTTTCGTCGCTGGCGGAGGCCATAGCCTTGATTTGACTGGCACTCAAGGCTGTTGGATGCCGCATGCTGACGATGACGAAGATCAGCAGATCGACGCTCACGAGGAGCGGCGCGGCATAAAGGAAGTGCAGGTGAGTGACCTGCCACACGCCGTTGATTAGGAAAAATACGAATCCACAGAGACTGCCGAGCCAGAGCGTTGCTCGCGCTCCGCGGGCGTTACCGCCACTCCAGAATTTACCCAAGACGAACAAGACGACGATGGGCGGCACAACATAGGCCAGTACCGCTTGCAAGTACTGCCAGAGCGAGGGAAACCGATAGAGCTCTGGCGCCCAGAGCACCGCGACCACCATCAGTCCGGCCGTGCACACACGACCAACGCTGACACTCTGGCGATCGCTAAGATGCGGTCGGAAATGGCGCACCACGTCCATGGTAATTAGCGTAGAAGCTGAATTGAGTAATGAGGCGACGGCGACGATCGTAGCAGCGACGAAAGCTGCGACCACGAGCCCCACAAGTCCGTCCGGAAGCAAATGCAGGATGAGGTTCCGATAGACCAGATCGGCCCGGGGTAGTTTCGGGAACAGCAGCAATGCGCAGGTCCCCGGCAGCACGACGAGAAATAATGTGGATAATTTTAGCAGCCCCGCGAATAGCGCTCCCCGGCGAGCATGAGCGACACTGCGGGCGGATAACATCCGTTGCACGATGCTTTGGTTCGTGCACCAGTAGTAAAAACCCAGGATCGGCACGCCAAGTAGCAGTCCCGGCCAGGGAACTGCCGGATCCGATATTGGACGGATCAGCGAGAGCGATTCTTGCGGCACGGTTTGCATGACATGCTGCCAACCACCCGCGTGCCGGAAGGCAGCCAAAGAAATTAATGAGGCGCTCACGAGCAGTACTACGGCTTGTACAGCTTCCGTGTAGATGACTGAGCGCAGACCGCCTACGATGGTATAAATTGCCGCCGCGCCGCCGAACATCGATACGATGGCGATCGGCGGCCATGCGGGAAGGATCAACTGACAAACCAGCGAGCCGCTGTAGAGCACTCCAGCGGAGTCCACGGCCACATTCAGAAATAGAGTCAGCAGGGCGAAGAGCAGCCGCGCGCTTCGATCATAGCGCCGTTCCAGATATTCAGGCATGGTATAGATGCCGCTCTTGATAATTGACGGCAAGAAATACAGAGAGAAAAACACCAGGATGACGGTGGCGCTCCACTCGTAATCGAAGACAGACAGCCCGGATGCATACGCTCCCCCTGTCAGGCCGACCAGTGCGGTTGAGGAAATGTTCGTAGCAAAGAGCGAAAGACCGATTAGCGGCCATCGCGCTCCGCGCGAGGCCAGGAAATAATCGATCGCTCCCGCGCGGCGGCGCGCCGCCAGGATTCCGAGGATCACGAGCGCTAGCGAGTAGGCGGCGACCACCCACCAAGAAACCATGCTTAAACCCATGCGCCGATCGAGATCAGTTAGGACGGCGCCGAAATTTCGCGCTTCCCGATGGGTACTCGGCTGCTGGCGATGTTGTTTCGTGAGCCGGCATTTGCTACGAACTCAGCATTATCACGGTTCATCGCTCTTGAGAAGCAAGGCCCTGCTAGTGGCCCGCCGGCGGTCCATCCGAATCTCGGTGTACCAGACGAAAATCCAAAACGATGGATTCGCTTAGGTCGCGCTCAGCGTTGCGCTTTGCTTTGATATTTTTAATTAAGAGCAACAAGGCGGCGCGAGACATATCGGCAATAGGCTGACGGACAGTCGTTAACCGAGGCCAAATTGATCGCGAGCAATCCGTGTCATCGAACCCACAAACCGTCAGCTCCCTCGGTATGTCTAGATGTCGACGGTGAGCCACTGCGACGGTCGCGGCCGCCATATCGTCATTACTGGCAAAAATGGCGGTCGGAGGATTGGGTAAGGCAAGAAGTGATTCGGCAGCCTGAACTCCAGACTCATACGTGAACAGGCCTTCCCGCACGAGTGAATCGTCGCTTGGTATGTCGGACTCTTCGAGGGCTCTGCGATATCCTGCCAAACGCAGCGGACTCGCTGACTGACCCGGATTCCCCGTGATGAACCCGATGCGACGGTGACCCAGCGAGACGATGTGCCGAGTCATCGCGAAAGCCGCCACATGATCGTTGATGCTAACGGACAGCAAGCCGGGTCGCGGACGCGCGCTGGCTACGGTGACCGCCAAGGCACCCGATTTTATAACCGCAGCGTGTAGTCGCTTCGACTCGCAAAGAGGCGGCGGCAAAATGAAGCCATCGACATCCATGTTCAACAGCTCTTTGAGCGCTTCCGGTTCCTGTTGTGAGCTATTGTCGCATCGTGCGACTACTAATTGCGCGTGTGACAAACTGGCCTGCTCACCACAGCCCGCCAGCAATTCACGAAAAAATGCCGCGCTGACTTTTCCACACAGCAATCCAATACGCACTCGTGCGTCGCTATTGAGCGTTCGAGCAGTCGACCGCGGTGCGGCGGCGTCCTTGATCGCGGCCGTCGGCAAATGATTAGCCGCAACACACCGTTGGTTCTGTTTCGCGAAGAGTGAGTTTCTACGGGACCGGCTTTCGATTCGAGAGTCGGATGGGCGCCGGTCGTCTACATGAGCATCAGTCGAATTACCGCGCTGGTCTGCGGAAAACCCGCCTGGTCGCAAAGCGGTTGAAGCGATCTCATCAATAATGCCGCGTCTAGCGGCCTCGGATGAAGCTCGCGAACTTCCGCATAACCTACGATCCAATCCCCTCTCAAGGCCCATCAACGAGAGCCCCTGCGTGTCACCCTTCTTGAGGAAGACGCCGGTAGTCGCTTCTGGCATGCCAATCTCCGTGCTTTCTGGGTTATTTCATCGTCGCAAACGGCTGCGCGCTCAAATCCGGTAGCACGATCCTATACCGTGCACGGCGGCAATGCACGCTGCCCATCGTTTTTGGCGCAGGCTAAGGACATGGTGGCCGCCGCCCAATATGGCGACTCGTCAATCCTCCCCCTCTGCGCCAATGCTTTCTTCCTACTTCAGAGGCACACTTGAGCCTTTCCATCTGTCCGCCTGCAACAAATTCTCGGTCGGCCGGCCGTTTGGGCTGTCCCGGACCCTCGCCCAGCATCCGCCGAGTCGCTTCGTCCGCCACGCTTCGCCGTGTCGCTTCGCTTTCCTGCTCCGCTAACGGTCCGGCCGCTACCGCCTCGCTTCGCATCCTGCTTCGCTCGCGGACCAGCCCGCACAATCCTGAACGGGCGTTCGCCACAATGTTGCTCACCTATGTCTCGGCTTTCGGCGTGTCCACCTCACTCTCGCGGACTTGCGTCCGTTGCCCCTTCCCTGGGGCAATCGGCAGAGCCACCACCGGATACCGTTCGGCAATAACTCCAAAGTGCCAAAACGCAAAAGGTATTGTATAAATGCGACCCGTCCCGATGACTCCTAAGTGAGACCACGATGAAACGCACCATCGGAAAACTGGCTCTCGAGGCGGGCGTCGGCGTTGAGACAATTCGTTACTACGAACGCAGAGGCCTACTCGATCAGCCTGCGCGCCAAGGAACCGCACGAGTTTACGGCGAGGAAGCCTTGTGGCGCGTTCGGTACGTAAAAATCGCCCAGAGCTGGGGCTTCAGCCTTCGACAGATGAAATCTTTGCTTTCGGGAGCAGAACGTTCACCCAATTTCTGCGCCTCAATTCGCGCCGCCGCCGCAAAGCGCATGGAAACCATCGATATGGAGATGGCCAGACTTGACGCTCAACGTGCCGAACTCTCGACCTTTATTTCGGCTTGCGCAGCCAAGGCGGATGCCGATCGCTGTCCCATTTTCCAGCGAATCAATCGCGCCGACCAAAGCAACGCCATGAAGAGCGGACGCCAGTGTCAACCCGGATAGGGAGACCCTATTGACACCGTACCATGGTACGGCCCGCATGCTTGTGGTCTGTCATCGTCAAGCATCGGGACGCATCCATGGCAAAGCCACACGACGCTCCTTGGGAGTATGCGAATACTGATTCACTGGATTTCCTGAAGTCCCACAAAGCTCGAGTGCTGGCAGGAGTGTGCGGACTCGCGGGAGCACTTTCGTTCTTTGCCGGGGACATGCTGTTTTACGGGCACTTCGGGCCCGGTAGCACGTTTGCCAGGGGTGCACTCACCACCATTCAACACTCTTCCG
The DNA here is from genome assembly GCA_963831765.1 of uncultured Gammaproteobacteria bacterium. Classification (GTDB taxonomy): domain Bacteria; phylum Pseudomonadota; class Gammaproteobacteria; order Steroidobacterales; family Steroidobacteraceae; genus Bog-1198. The sequence continues at coordinate 579,050 of CAWHRH010000002.1, read as the reverse complement.
ACGCCAAATTATTTGTCGGAGGCCTGCTGGGCCCGCTTGCGGCCTGCCTATGCATCGTCGGATTTTGGCACGTTTATCGCAACATCAAGCCAGACGCGAAAATTCTCGGACGGCTTATGTTTGCTGCATTCTTTTTCATGATGGTGGCGGGGAGCGCCGTACATACGCTCTGGGCCGCAAAGGGGATCGGCATGAAGTACTGCTCCGAGGCTCAGTCGGATTGCGAGACAGTGCTCAAGCTAACGAAAACCTATTGGAATCTCGCTTATGCTTTGAGCGCCGCGCCAGGCTATATGGGTACGGCACTCCTCGGTTATCTGGTCGTCTTCGGGAAGACCATCTACCCACGCTCGACGATTCTCGCCAATCCCGCGGTGATCCTGCCGTTGCTCTCCCTAGGCGCCCGTTGTGTCCCTTCTCCCTTTGGTGCCATCTTGGCCGGTGGAAGTACCAATCTGTCCATTGCGTCTTTCTTCGCAATTTCATTGCTTGTAACAATGAGGCGCGGTGATAACTGAAACCCGCGCGAGTTCATGGGATACCCAAGAAATCCGGGACCCTTATGCCGGCTGTCAACCAGCATCGCCCCCCGGCTCGGACGTCGATCCGGGCGTCTCCGGCGACTCGTAATCCTTGCGAGTGACGGGCCTAGAGGGGCGCTTATCCGCATTCGGTACTGTGCCGGGCGGCGTCCGGACGGAATCATCGACCGATTGTCCCGGCTTTTCATAGCGTCCTTCACCCCAGGGCCCCGGCCGCCCAATATCTTCGCCAGTCGTACCGTCACGTTTTCCCATGCGTCACCTCCGATTGAGCACCAATCTTATGAAGCTGCTTGGACGACGCAATGGCAACGCTTCCCGATCCGCTGTAGGCAATCACCCTCCTTTATGCGGCAGCGGCAACGGCTTCCGGCGCCGCTCCTGGGGCGGTTCGGAAAACAAACGCCGCTCCACGATATTTACGGCGGTCCAGACAACAAGTAACGATACACCCCGCCCGATGTAATAACCTCTAGCTCAGAGCGGTCTCCTTTGCATAAGGTGGCCCATTAACCGCAAGCCGTTGGTCGAATTGCGAGGCGATATCATGAAGCGTAGATTGCTCGAACATCGCCGCGCTGCCGCGCTGTTCCTAACGCAAGCACTCTGTTTCGCGCTCCCCACTGTCGTCACTGCGCAAAGCCCGCCCTTCATCCCAATAGAGACGCAGAAGCAGATCCTCGCAAACCCCGGCGCGCCCCGATTCGGCGCTGTCCACGCCGATGTCACTGTGGTCGAGTACTTCGATTACAACTGCCCATTTTGCAAAGCATTAGCCCCCGCTTTTCACCCCTTCCTTGAAAAGGACCACGCGGCCGCAGTCCTATATAAAGAGTGGCCGATTTTTGGTGGAGTTTCCATCTATGCAGCACAATCAGCATTGGCTGCGAACTACCAAGACAAATACCTGCTAGCGCACGATGCCCTGATGAGCGCGCCTCGTCTCGCCGAAAACTCGCAGGTCGATGCGGCGTTGCAAGCTGCGGGGATTGACATGGCTCGACTACAAAACGACTTGATTGCGCATAAAGCGGCAATTAACAGTCTGCTCAAGCGCAACAATGCAGAAGCACGCGGCTTGGGTCTTCGCGGCACGCCGGGTATGTTGGTCGGTCGGCAGATAGTCTCAGGCATCTCCGATTTGGCAACGCTACAGTCCGCAGTTGCGGTTGCGCGGCGCCACCAAGGGACTGATCAATAGAGATCTAAGTTCAGCGGAGCATTCTCCGTCGGGCGCCCGCCTCTAACAGTTCTTTGCTCCCGCCCACAACGCTCGAAAGCAATTGGCTTCGAGGTGTTCTTTATTGATTCGCATGACGCACCTCCTGGTCGCCTCGGGTTTCGAGGGCGCCGAACAATACCTGCAAGTTCGCGAAAATGCACCTGGCGCTAGCAAACACACTTTGCCTGTCAGCGCTCTCAGTGGCCTGATGCCGCCACTTCTTCCGCTCGCGATTCAACAATCGCCGCCGCCTCCTCCTGCCCCGTCACCACCGCCCCCTCCATAAAGCCCTGCCAATCCTGTAAACCTTGCAAGTCCGGCTGCGTTGGCAGAGCAGCGTGTGCTAAAACGGACTGCAACGTTAAAGGAGATATTCCAGTGTCTTTAAGGGCCGCGTTTTCAGTTTCTGTGCTCCTATTTCTTGGCGCGCAGCCCTACTGCCGTGCTCAACCCGTTCCCGCCGCTCCCGCTAGTCCCGAGCTCGATGAAGTATTGGTGACTGGTGAACGTCCGGGGCCGGGAATGTGGCGCATCGCAAAAAACGGTCATGACCTCTGGATTTTGGCGACGCTGCGGCCACTGCCGAAAGACATGACCTGGCGATCGCTTGCAGTAGAGCAGCGCATCGCCAGTTCCCAGTCCGTGCTCTCTCCGCCCGACGTTGATGTGGACGTCGGGTTCTTTCGCAGTCTAACCCTCATTCCAGCCCTGCTCCGCGCCCGCAAGAGCCCGGACGGCAGGAGCCTCGAGCAGATTCTGCCTCACGACTTGTACATTCGCTGGCTCGCACTGCGCGTCAAGTATCTCGGTTCCTACGATGAACACCGGCGGCCCATTCTGGCGGCGATCGATCTGTATGAAGGCGCGTTGAAGCAATCCGGACTGACCGATAACGGAATGGTCTGGGGTGTGGTCGACAAGGCCGCCCACAAAGATCACGTGCCGGTGCAGCTCGTACAGCTCAAGATCAAGCTGCCGGACGCCAAAGGAGCGGTGCGTGATCTCAGCAATATTCCGCAGAGGGCGGAAATCGAATGTTTCGCTAAAACGGTCGAACGACTGGAAGTGGATTTGCAACCGATGCGTCAGCGCGCCAATTTCTGGGCGCTGGGCGATATTCAAGGCTTGCGCAGCCTACCCTATCCCGACGAAGAAGCCGCCTGCCTGAACGCCTTCCTCGCTGTGCCGCAGTTTAAAGAGCAGTACGAGAGCGCGCGCAGTCGACTCGAGGATTTGTGGATATCGAGCGCCAAGACGGCACTCGATAACAACGCGAGTAGCTTTGCGGTATTACCCATAGCAACGCTCCTCAAAGACGACGGCGCCATCGATCGACTCAAGAAAGAGGGCTACGAAGTACAGGAACCCCAGTAAAGCCGCAGCGTGGCCTCGATCCGTAGGGTATTGGCATCGCGCGATCAGATGTGATTGGGTAAATCGTGACTGACTGCCGGTAAGCCCCACTGCTTCGTACTTGCCCTCCTGCCGTACGCGCCAATAAAAGCGAAGCGAACAGCATATTTATCCGGCTCACTGAGTTACGGCGTTCACGATCCCAGCGTCGCGGTCGACGTGCACATCGACTGACGCAGCGACCAGTGGAGGAGCAGCAGCCATCAAGGCTACCGCTCACCTTATCGAAAGAAGGCGCGCTATCTAAAATAGTAATGCCTGTCCGAACCATCGAACTTGCCGCTCAACATACAACAGCGCTTAAAATCTGCGGCCAGATCCGCACGGGCACGGATCATTGCGACCGAGTTTCTCGATGAGTTCTTTGGTGCCGCCCACGACGCGATCGCCGCGTTTAACTTGGGTCTCCGACGGATAGCCCTTTCGACGTTTGCTACTGGCCTCGAAAGCAATTGGCTTCGAGGTGTTCTTTTTGATTCGCATGACGCACCTCATGGTCGCCTCGGGATTCCGAGGGCGCGGCATAATACCTCCAAGACCGCAGAAATTCACCTAATCCTTGGATCATTCGCCTCCGAGGACTATCAGGGCCCGATCGACCTGATCATCTTCCACGAGTAGTTGCACGCCTCCCGTTCCCCCTTCCATGCCGACTCCCACACCTACGACAACGGCCGTCACGCCGGCAGCGTCCAATTGGATCCTCGCCAGATCCGCGTCGACCCGCGTCGAATATGTCTTGATGGTTTTCATTGATGCGTCGAATCAATCCGCCCCAATCGTCTCCGCGTACAAGCTCCAGAGTTTCAGCATTCTAGGGCTGGTATCCGGCACCTTCTTTAGGTTGGCGAATGCAGCCCTCGCGCCCTCCCAGTCCCGCAGCGCCGCCGCCGATCGGCCGAGATAGACGTACGCCTCATCCAATGCCTTGACCTGGCCTTTTCGCAGCGCGCGATTGAGTGCCGTGGTCGCACTCTGATAATCGCCGGCGCCGAAGTAGACCTCGCCCAGCTTGGCATCGAGTTGACCGGCGGGATTCTTGGACGCATCTGCTTCAAATTGCGGCAGACCCTTCTCATCCACATCAGCGCGTGCCTTGAGCGAGCTCAGCAAGCGGGCGGTTCGTTCCTTGTGCTGGTCTTTTAGTGCCAAGGTTGGATCCGCGGCAAATTGGAGCCTTTACCAGCGGAATCCACTAGAAAGTATTCCTTTACTAACTGAGGATCTTGGTAAAGAATGCTTTCCTAGAGGACTCAACGATGCGCGCCACTGGCCGGACAGTAAAAAGGACCATCTCAGGCGAGGAAGTCGCCGCGTTTATTCCGTATCCTCTCCCGCCTCGCGACCCTGCACTGAACCTGGGCGGTGCACTTGCCGCGCCGCTCAGGCGCGCCGAGCAAGCACTTGCGCGTCTCGAGGTGGCTGGCGAGATGGTCCCCTCACTCGACTGGTTCATCTATGCCTTTGTCCGCAAAGAGGCAGTCATCTCCTCTCAAATTGAGGGTACGCAAGCCACCCTAATAGATCTGTTTGAGTACGAAGCCGAACAAACCACGCGGGTGGCTGGCGATGACGTACAAGAAGTCTGCAACTATTTGGATGCAATCAAGTACGCGCGAGGACAGATCAAGAGCGCTCGCGGGCTGCCGCTTTCCATGCGATTACTGAATGAGGCGCATCGCCGTCTCATGCGCGGAGTCCGTGGCGCCAACAAACAGCCGGGCGAAATTCGGCGCAGTCAGAACTGGATTGGCGGGACGCGTCCGGGCAACGCGGTTTTCGTTCCCGCACCACCGGAGAAGTTGACGTCGCTCCTGGCAGACCTCGAGAAGTATCTGCACACGAAGAATGACCTGCCGCCGCTCGTTCGCATTGGGCTGGCACATGTTCAATTCGAGTCTGTCCATCCCTACCTGGACGGGAACGGCCGTATCGGTCGGTTACTCATCACGTTGCTGCTCGAGCACTGGAAGTTGCTGTCGGCGCCCCTCCTGTATCTCAGTCTCTTCTTTAAGCGTCACCGGACGGAGTACTACCGCCTGCTTGGTGAAGTGCGAGAGGGCGGTGACTGGGAGGCCTGGATTGGCTTTTTCCTAGAAGGTGTTGGGACGATCGCGGACGAGGCTGTCATTGCCGCCCGAGAGGTCTTTGCCCTCGTCTCCGAAGATCGCCAGCGCCTGATCGCCGCACCCGGCGCCTCCGTTATGGCGATCCGCTTGATGGACCGACTGCCGATGCACCCTGTCGTCTCCATCTCCACAGTTGTCAAATTGCTCAAGACAACGAAACCGACCGCGGGCAAGGCGGTGCAACTCCTAGAAAACTTGGGCGTCCTCACCGAAACCTCAGGAAAAGAGCGCGACCGTGCTTTTGCTTACGCCCGTTACCTTGAGAAGCTGCGGGTTGGTACAGAGGTCAACGTAAGGTAAAGGGCATGAGGAAGAACGGACTCCAAATGAGCCGCTCCTCGGCAATCACGCCCGCGAAGTGGGTCGATTCACTACGAGACCATCCGTTGCCTGAGGAGAAAATGTGTTCAGCCAAGAGAGAAATCGGCGGCCATTCAAGGCAATTCGTGTGGCCGGAATCGTCAATGTCGGAGTGAAATTCAGTGCCGCCGCCGGCGCTTGTTTCGGCGCTTGCCTGCTGTCAGCGGGACTTATGAGATTGGGCATCGCGGATGCGGCGAACGCCCAAGCCATGATCGGCAATTGCAAGGTAACCGGTCAAAAGGCGGCCTACCCCATCAAGCCTGCTATTCCGGGGCAGCTTACCGTTGAAACAGGTCTGCCCGCTCCCGGCTGGTGGAACGGGGAATCGCCGGACACGATCAAGGATGGTTTCGAATATTGCATGGCTGCCAACATTGCCTATCGCGGCGGCCTCGATAAAGTCGGCGTCGTGAATGTATCTTTTGCGCAGCTGCTGGGTGGACAAACAAAGAACTTTGATATGGCTCTGACGCAGGCCTCGATCACCGAGGAGCGCAAAAAGGCAGTCGACTTTTCCATTGCTTATTTCGCATCCGATATAGGCGTATTGGTCAGGAAGGGAACGCGGGTTGACAGCCAGGCGATCAAAAATTTCCGCATCGGCGTCCAGCAAGCGACCACCGCAGTCGAATTCGTAGCAAATCGCATAAAGCCCACCCAGCCATTAAGGGTCTACCCTGGCCTTTCAGCTACCTACGCTGCGCTGGCTTCCGGCCAGGTCGACGCCGTGCTCTACGATACCGCACAGGTACTTAATCAGGCGGCCTTATCCCAAGACACGCAGGTCGTGGCCGCGCAGTACTCGACGGGCGAGAGCTATGGAGCCATTTTCCCAAAAGGGTCCGCTAACGAGGCAGCCATCAACAAAATAATTAAGTCGCTGCAAGACGATGGCACCTTGCAGGCGCTGACTACCCAGTACCTCGCGAAGTCCTGGGGCGCTGATCCAACCAAGATCCCGTATCTGACGCCGTGACTCGTCCACAGCAGGTCTGAAATATGCCAATTAAAATACCCGGCGCGTCGACAAACGAAACCTCGCCTGCCGGCGAGCGACATTTCAGGGCCGGCACCCCGCCCAACACTTCGAGGATCATGACCTACACGGCGCTGCTCGTCGGCGCAGCCGTTGTGGTTGCCAGCTGGCGGACGCTTCTTGACGTGCGCGCCGCTCTTTCTACCACTCCGCTGGGTGTGGGTACGGTTGCGAATGTGCTGCTTGCGGCGTCCGCATTAGTTGCGATCCTAATCATGTATCCAGCCGTGCAGGGACTGCGCACGACACAGCAAGCAAGGCGTGCGCTCGCGGCCGGAGATCTGATCGCCGCCCGGGTCGCCATGGCCGAATCGCGCACATGGAGTTGGATCGCTTTGGGGTATTCAACTGCGCAGGTTCTGATCGTGCTGGCAGTGTTGTTCCTCATTGCCAACGACCTGGCAGTCAGCCGCACATTTTTCATGCTGCCGCTGATCGTCAGTTCGTTCGGCTTGGTTCTCAAGGCTTTCTGGATCAACGTTTACATTTTCATGGTCGCGGAGGCGATCATTCTGGTCTGGGGACTGGTAGTGGCCGTCGCCCAACTGGCGCCCGGCGCGGCGGGTGCACCGATTCGCCTGATTGCAAAAGCCTATGTCGATGTCTTCCGCGGCTTGCCCGCGATCATCACGATTTATCTGATCGGTTTCGGCATACCGCTGACCGGCTTGCCCATCCTCAAAGACTTGTCGCAGCAGGCATTCGTCATCCTGGCGCTCACGCTAAGCTCTGGAGCGTACGTAGCCGAAATCTATCGCGCCGGAATCATGGGCATCCACTGGAGCCAGACCTCTGCCGCGCGCTCGCTCGGACTCTCCTATATGCAGACCTTGCGATTTGTCGTCATTCCGCAAGGCGTTCGACAAATAATCCCCGCCATTACTCAATAGTTTCATTGGACTGCAGAAGGATACGGCTTTGGTAAACGTGGTCGGCGCAGTCGATGCATTCAACCAGGCGATGATCATTGCCAGCAATCATTACAATCTCTCCGCAGTGACAACCGTTGCGATACTTTTTGTGATCATCACCATACCTCAGGCACGATTTGTTGAGCGGCTCGCACAGCAGGATCGACGGCGCCTGCGCGGCGCCGAGGCTTAAGAGAAGACTTGTGGCCCTCATAGAACTTTTCAACGTCAAAAAGCATTTCGGCAACCAGCCGGTGCTCGATGCCGTCAACCTGCAGGTCGAAGAACACCAGGTGGTTTGTCTCATCGGACCCTCTGGCTCGGGCAAATCAACCCTGCTGCGTTGTATTAACGGTCTCGAGAAAATAGATGCCGGAGAAATCCGCATTCATGGGAACCGGGTCAGCGGACCCGGGGTGGACGTGGACGCTCTGCGGCGGGACGTCGGCATAGTATTCCAAAGCTACAATCTGTTTCCGCATATGACCGTGCTGCAGAACGTAACGCTGGCGCCGCTGCGGGTACTGCATCAGGAGCGCGCCGAAGCCGAAGCAACGGCAATGCAGCTATTGACGCGCATTGGTCTTGAGCATAAAGCCCAGGAGTACCCAGACCGGCTGTCGGGCGGACAGCAGCAGAGGGTTGCCATCGCGCGGGCGCTGGCCATGGATCCCATGGTCATGCTGCTGGATGAAATAACCTCCGCGCTGGATCCTGAGCTTGTTTCCGAGGTACTGAATATCGTTCGCGAACTGGCGCGGGATGGCATGACAATGCTGCTGGCCACTCACGAAATGGGATTCGCTCGCGAAGTAGCCAGCAAGGTGTGTTTTCTGTGCGACGGCGGTGTGCATGAGGAGGGAACACCGGAACAAATTTTTGGAGAACCGAAAAATGAGCGAACCCGAGCTTTCTTAAGACGAATCGTCGAAGCGGGACGATTATGATGACCATCAGAAGTCCTCGTTACGAACTGCTTTGCCTCCCCACGCTCCTGCAGCGCCTCGAACGTACTGAAGCGGCGCTCAAACACCGGGGCCTATATATAAAACGCGACGACTTGATGCCGATCGCGATGGGTGGCAACAAACTTCGCAGTCTGGAATTCTGGCTTGGCGCCGCGTTGCAGGAGCATGCAGACCTATTGCTCGTTGCGGGCACCCCGACGTCGAACCAATGCCGGCTCACAGCGGCTGCCGCGTCCATGGCCGGCCTTGATTGTATTGTTTTTCACAATGCCGCCGACGAACCGGCGGCGCGAAGTGCCAGTTTTCTTAACAAGATCTTTGGCGCGTCGATTCGGTTCATCGGCGTCATGGACGAAGCACATCGGACCAAGGCGGTTGAGCATGCTGCAGCGGAATTGCAGCAGCAGGGACGAAGACCGTATATCGTGGGGAGTGCCGCAATTGGCGCACTGGGTTACGTACGTGCCGCTGAAGAGCTATTGACCCAGTCCCGACAGCTTGAAGTCGGTATCCGGCATGTCATGCTGCCGGGCTCCATGGGGACTACCGAAGCTGGATTGATTCTCGGAAACGCCTTGCTCGGCTATCCTTTCGAGATTCACCTCGTCAGCGTCGAGTACCAACAGGCCGATCTTTCAGCGCGCGTGCACCGAGATTACGCTGCTGTTGCCGACCTTTTCGGTATGGGCGCGCCGGAGTTTGACGAAAAGCGCGTCCACTACCACATGGATTTTCTCGGCGGCGGATATGCGTGTCCTACGCCCCAAGGCGAGGAGGCGATACTGACTTTGGCGCGAACCGAAGGTATCGTGCTCGAGCATATCTACACCGCGAAGACATTCGCTTGTTTTCTGGATCTTGCGCGCCGTCATGTATTTCCAGATGGAGAGCCGGTGTGCGTCATCCATACCGGCGGCGTGCCCGCGCTGTTCAGCCAATTTGAGATGTTCCGCAGCGTCTCGTTGTAGCAAGGCGGGCGACACGACCGGCAGGCAATTGAACGCTGTCATGGCGTAAAAACAGGCAGCTGGGCGGGATCCATGCCCAGATTTGGAGACAGATACCTGTTGGTAAGCCTCTGCAAAGTGCCATCCTTCTTGAAATCCTCGATCAGCTTGTTGAACACCGCAAGATTCGGCGAATCCTTGTTGACGATGGCGCCCCACCTCTCGCCCATGTCGTAGCGCCCGACAACTTTGAAAATGCCGTTGGATTCCTTGGCGCGAGCCAAAACATTTGGCGTGTCATAAAGAACAGCGTCCACTTGACCGGCAGCCAAAGCCGCGTACATGGGGGCTACCGAGGCAAATACCATCGGATGCTCGATGGGCTTGATGTTGTCCATGATGAACTGCAACGTGGTCGTCGCCTGCTCGGCGGCCAGGCGCATTTTCTTGATGTTGCCCTTGTCGATGTGCGTACCTGCCTTGACCAAAATACCCTGATCAGAGTTGAAATAGGGTTCGGTGAAATTCACAACCTTCTTGCGCTCCTCGGTGATCGTGATCTCGCTCAGTGCGATGTCGAATCCCTTCGCCTGACCCGCGATGACCTGCGCAAAGGAGCGATTCACGACGATCACCCGATCGAGTCCTGCACGGTAGGCCATAGTGGCAGCCATGCAGTACTCGAAACCGTCTTTTATCGTGTCTGGCGAGTCGCCATTCCACCAGCCCGGCGCGGGCAATACTGCTCGCACCGACAGGGCTCCCGGAACCACAGTCGCGAGCTTGACCGAGCCCCGCTCACCTGAAACTTCACAGTTGCCGTAGTCCGACGCCGCCGAAGCGGCCCCCGCGCAAACGCTCAGCAATAGCGTCAACAGACCCAACCGCACGCCGGGCGACTTCCCACCTGGACGTTTGATCTCGCCTTGCTTCATGGGCAGCGCGCTTCAGGCCAGTATCGCTGTGGCGGGCTGCGCGATGCCGCCATGCGGCCTGCCGGCGCCAACGTCGCCCCAGAGAACGGCATGGTCGTCAGGCAGGGCGCGCGAATTGGGCACCGACAGCCACAGGCGCATGAGCAGGCGGTCCTCGCCCGTGCTGGCATCGTCCTTGAACGCCGTGCGCCCGTGGTAGATAACGTGGTTATTGAGCAGCTGTATGTCCCCGGGCGCGAAGCGCATCTCGAAACATACCTCCTCCGCCACATTCATCAGCATTTGAATCGCCTCGTGCTCAGCTTCGGTTAGCTTCCGGACGCCCGGCAGCAGCTGCGCGTTTTCGATGTAGGTGAGCGAGAAGTGGCTGGTGAGCTTGCCGTCACGCACGCCAAAGACCGGCAGATCGTAGGCCACATGCTCGCCGCCTGCCTCTTCGCCGAATCGGCTGCGCGGGATGGGTTTGCACAGTTGCGCATGCAGATCGGGGCGGCGCTTCAGAATCTCATTATAGACCGTGGCACTACTTGCCAGCTTACTAACTCCTCCCTCGGAAGCTTGGCGCACGCACAGCAGACCCACCACGTCGCAACGGTCCGTGTGAAAGCGCAACTGCCCCGATGACAGTGTGCGGGCGCCCGAGGAGAGAAACGGCTTACCCGAGGCGTCGATGGTAGCGCCATAAAGCTTGGCGCCGACGCCCATACCCTCGTCCCTGATGTCACGCATCACTTCGCCGCGACGATTCTGGTACATGGGAGTGCCGAGATGACAGCCAATACCGAACCAGATGCGGCGCAGTTGTTCCTGGCTATAGCGACTCACATCCAGCCCGCACATCTTTACCATGCCGGATCCGTTCTCCAGCTCCTCACGCACTTCATCAAAGAATAACGCGGCGCCTGGAAGGCCAAAATTGTGACGAGTAACGTCACGCCAATCGATTGCCTTGACCCTTTCGAGCGCGGCGTCAATCTCGTCCAGTACAATTGCCGGGATCTGTTTGAGCCACCGATGATTCTGTCCTACCTCCGCCCCCTTCCAAGCACAGGTACCTTGCAGATAGCGTGACTCAGGCATGGGTCCTCCAGGGCGACAGTGAAATAAACCCTGCGCGTTCATGAGAAGCGGAATCCGGCGATGACAGCGCCGCCGACGGAGTCAGAATTGATGTTAACCGAAGCGGCGGCAGCTCCGACAGGTCCTTATCCCCAGTGGTGATATAGCCGCGTTCCAGCCTTGGCATTGCCTATGCCAGGGTTGGCGCATTCAGCATGGGAATGTCCCGGATCGTTACCGCCAATTATCGCGCGTGTCGGTATGGAGAATGGTCCCCCCGTTTCCGCCTCGCGTTACGATCTTACTTTAGGGCTCCTTCCTTCTAAGGAGAAACGCGGCAACGATCATCATGTAAAGCGCTGTTCCCCAATGCATATAGATGGGTGGCGCAAAGCCAAGATGCTTCAGAATGACCAGCCCGTCACAGAGCGGGATGAAAACTGCAATAGCGTAGAGTATTCCGGTAGTGTGTCGGTCTCCTCTCAAGAGAAACGCCAGGATTACCAGACCCGAAAAGATGTCGCGAATACCCTTGGTCCACATAAACGGAAAGGCGGCAGGGTCGTGGATTGGAATGCCGAAGGCGGTTGATGCTCCAACCGGGTTGAGTAAGAAATTGATGCCGATCCCGATGATAGCGACCGGTATCACGAGAGCGCACCAGAACAGTGGCGAATTCATTCTCAATGTCGAGCTATCGAAGTCTGTTTTCATGTTCATTTTGTCGTTTCCTCTTGAGTGAATCTTTGGTTATCAGCAAGCTGGTAAGTCGCACCCTAAGGTCCAGCTTGGAGGAGAACGGCGTCTGCCAGGATCATGACGAAGAAGCCGATCGCCGCTATGAGATGGGAGAAACCCTCCCGCTTTCTCAGAAGCGTCACAAACGCGGCAACAATCACAAGTGCCAGTCCGCCAAGCGCGATGAGACGCATGGATGGAAGCAATAGCAACGCCGCACCCGCGAGCTCCAGACCCGCTGTCAACAAGCGCCAGCCTCGGGGGTAGCCCCAGCGTCGGAAGTTTGCTTCCGCGTTGCCGACATTGAAGAGGTTGGCGAGCCCCGCACCGGCGAACGCCAACGCCGTAATTCCGTTCACAATGGCGGGAAAGCTCATGACGTTGCTCCGCCTTGCATCGGAATGGCGCCCATCTGCTGGAAAACCTTGTGCGGGTTGAGTTCGTCCCAATGCTCGACAAACCCACCGGTTTCGATGTCGGCAAACAGGTGGACAAGGTAGAGGGGATTGCGCATGACGGTTCTCCTGTTACAATTAGACGATACGGAATAGTACATCATGAACACCAATAATACTATACGAAATAGTATCGTATGAAAGTCATTGATTCTAATAGGAAATGGCGAGCGGACGACCCGCGCAGGCTGCGCGTGGCTGAGAAGCGCGCTGCGATCCTGCGGGCCGCGCGTCCCATTCTGCTCAGGGATGGCCTGGGCGGGACGACGCTGGACCGGGTAGCGGCCGAAGGGGGTATCAACAAAATGACCCTCTATCGGCACTTTCCAAACAAGGAGGCGCTATTCGAAGGGCTGGTCATCGGCATGTGCGAATACATGCGCGAGGAAATTGAGAACGCCCCGTATGCCGACATTCAAAAGCCCGCCCCCGACAGGCTCGCGGACGAGTTGCGCGCCTTCACGTCGGTGGTGATCGAGCCGGATGCGCTGGCGCTCTATCGCCTGGTCGTTGCGGAGGGCTGGCGTTTTCCTAGTCTTGCTCGCGCCTTCGACCAGTCCGGCATGCGCGTTATACGACAGCGCATTGCAGAACTGCTCGAAACCGGAGGAGTACCTGCCAATAGGTCAAGGCAGGCAGCGAGCGAGGTCGTCGCATTGTCGCTAGGCGATGCGTACCAACGCGCGGCACTTGGCATTGCTGAAGAGAGCGACGATGAGGCGTTTGCGCAGCAAATCCAAGCCGCCGTAACGCATGGGTTTGGCCGGCCGGCCTAGGTAGAGTCGCGATCGGTGATTACGCGAAGGCATCGTTGACGACGCCCGGAGAATTCAGGAACTTTTGATTGAGCGGACGGCGCGTCAACCAACGAACGGCCGATTCACCTCCGCAACTGATAACTAAGCTTATCGTGCGTACGGCAGGGGAGGATTTTCTCGCTTAGTGACCGCGAGGGGCGAACTAGAAAATTCACCGCCCCGTTGAACCCAAGTATCTGCCCAATCGAAGAAATCCTTCCGCCTTGAGAATCGCCAGACAATCACCTTAGCCAAACATGCCGTGTTCGATCTCGGCCAACTGCTCCTCGACAACGAGGGCCCCGGGCTCGGTGGCAAGCAAATGCAACGGCGTGCGATCACCCAACGAGGACTTGGGCTCGCGCAGCCAAGCCGCGGCATACGTGGGCTGTCCAGCGAAGACCTGTTGGGCGCGGGCCGTGACGCGCGCGACCCGGATATTGTGACGTACTTTTCGCGCAGCCATTAGCTTTGGTCGTTGCCCTTGCTACGAGACGACGGCCGCGTCGGTGGCCAACAGCACGCGACTCGACTCTCTTTGATAATCATATCCCAAGACGCAAAAGCTGGCACTGCGAAGTCGCCCACCCCGAAATTTAGCTCAACCTGCGAGCAGTTGCTTAATCCACCACGATTGGCGACCATGCGATCATGTCAGATAAATTTGTAAGTGTTCACGCAACGAGAACACGCCCTCCGCCGACCATCACTCGCAGCAAAGTACACGGCGTGCGTTTCTTCGCATCTTGACCGGACATGACTCCAGGTCGAAATGATCCTTGTCCCTGCGGAAGCGGCAAGAAGTACAAACACTGTTGTCTGCGAGCGGCGATCAGCTCCTCCGACTCATCGGAAGCGCTCGCCTGGCGGCGGGTGCGCCGTGCGCTGGACGAATTTGCCATGGCGAGCACGATGCTTCCTTTTGTGGCCGAAACGTACGGTCCCGACGCACTTGAAGAAGCCTGGGAAGAATTCTCCGGCGCGGAAGAACCCTTTGATCCCGAGACCCCGCACATCCAGGTCTTCATGCCGTGGTTCTTTCATCGCTGGACGCCGGATCCCTACAGCACCCAGGTGGCGCACACCGCGCTTCACGAGCGCAGTCCGACCGCGCTTTTTCTCGAACGCAAGGGTGCACGGCTGGACCCGGTGATACGACGATACCTGGGGTCATGCCTTAAGGCCCCTTTTAGTTTCCACGAGATTTTGCGCTGTGATCCCGGGCACGGGTTTCAGGCCCGCGATCTTTTCACAGGCGAGGAACGGGCGGTGCTGGAACGGAGCGCAACCCAAGGGATGCAATCCGGCGATATCGTATTCGGCCAGCTGGTCACGGCGGAGGGCATCACCATACTGGAGGCCGCCTCACTTTGCTTTATCCCGCCGATCTACAAGATCGAACTCATCGATTTTCGCAAGGAACTGCTGCGCGGCGAGCCCCGCTTCACCGCCGAAACCCTGTGTGACTGGGACCTCGAGCTCATCGAGCGTTACCTCGATATCATGGACAAGGTGCTGCATCCTGAAGTTCCGAAACTTCACAACACCGATGGCGAGCCGCTGGAGATGCACCGCCTCGTGTTCGACATCGAGTCTCCCGAGAAAGTGCTCGATGCGCTCAAGTCGCTCGATTCAGGTCGGTCCGATGGGGAGATCATCTCCGCCACGAAGCGTACGGCGCGCGGCCACTTCAAGAGCGTGGAATTCAACTGGACCAAGGCTGGCAATCAATTGCACAAGGATTGGTCCTCCACGATCGTCGGCCACATCGAGATCAAGGGACGGCGACTAGTGGCCGAAGTCAATTCGGCGGGCCGTGCGCACGAATTCAAGACCCTGGTCGAGGAACGGCTGGGAGGTGAGGCGCGGCTTCGCGCTGACCGCATCCAGTCGGTCGAAAAAATGTTGGCCGAGCGCAAGCGCGCCGGCTCAGGGACTTCAGTCCGAGAGGCGGAATCCGACGCGCTCGCGCAGCATCCTGAGGTACAGGCCCGCGTACAACAGATGATGGCGGAGCACTTTGAGCGCTGGGTGACCGAGAAGATTCCAGCGCTCGACGGGCAAACGCCGCTCCAGGCAGTTCGCGATCCTGACGGCCGCGAGAAAGTCATCGCGCTCGTCGTCGAGGCAGAGCGCGGTGCGCGCCGCATGAAACCCCCGGTAGATCCAGTCACCCTGCGCCGAGTCCGAGAACGGCTGGGGCTCGCAGACGATTGAGATGTCCTGCCCTGCCCTGGAAATCTCACTCGCAGTGAGCCTGTGGCGGGTTTCGCGGGGTCGCATCGATAGAAGGCGGTCCAACGCAGGCCAATTGGCCCGCAATCGCAGTTCTTGCTATTTTATGGCAGAAAGTGGAATGTGGTTCTGGAGGCCTTCGATGCAGAGTTTGAACATTTCCCTGCCGGAATCGCTCAAGGAATTCGTCGCTGGACAGATCGCGGCCGGGCGCTATAGCAGTGCCAGCGAGTACGTGCGCGAGCTCATTCGCGCCGATGAGAAGCGGAAGGCCGAAGAGCGTCTAGAGACGCTGCTCCTCGAGGGGCTGCAGAGCGCCGAAACGGAATTGACTCCGGCCGATTGGAGTGAGATTCGCCAGGAAGCCATCGTGCAGGTGAAGGCTCGACGACAAGCGCGCTGATGCCGCGCGTTTTCAAGCGGGCTGCAGCGCGCCGCGACCTCGCCGCATTGATCTTCCATCTTCACGCCGACGGCTATGCCGCACGTTGGTGATTTGATTCTCTAAGATTTGGCAAGCCGCCGGTAGGCAGCTATCGCCGCGGCGGGTGTCAGTTCCCCTCGTGCCGCGGCCTCGTCGATGCTCGCGTACGCTTTACCGTGGGCCGACCAATGCGGATCATCGGGTGTCGCCGTGCGCGGATTCTCTGAACCTAAAAATTTGATCCCAGTCACCGCGGGGTTGTTCTCGAAGATTTCCTTGAGAAGCCAATCGACTTGGATCGTGTAGTCGCTCGGAAAATCACGCGTCACACTGACATCGCCGGCGGTCGTTTGCACCACCAATCCACCAACCTCGGTAAGGAGTTCGAGAATCCGCTCAAGCGCCTGGCGCGTAGCCGCATCGACTTGCTCGAGACTGGGACCGGTGAGCATGATCTGCCAAGGACGTTCCCGTGGGGCCTCGCTGGTATCTTTCGCTGCTCGACTCATAAGTTCCATTCCATGTCTGTAGCCCTTGCGGGATGATGATATTGACAACAGAGACATCTACAAGCGGGGCGACGCCACCAACGCTGCGGCGAGAGACGCGCATTGCGCCTGAACGGCACGCCAGTTATTCCAAGGCGCAACGATGCCTTTGTATTCCGACAGATCAATATCGGTGAGATCATAGGGATCGGGCAGTGATAGCTTGACGACGACAGCGGTGAGCAGGTCGCCGGCCTCGTCCTTAAACTCGGCATAGAGTTCGTTCATGCGCTCGAGCGCTGCCGCGCTTTTTGTCAGGCCGATATGGTGGGAAAGCGCTGCAACGTCGAGATAGTCTCGGGTGGCATTGCGATCAACCACGAGAAAGGTCTTGATGCGCAGCGTCTCCTCAATCGTTGGCAATCGAAGGCGGCGCCCATCCTGCACAACGACCTCCGTCGTTTCGAGCGGCGCAGAGCGTCGCTGGTTGCGCAGTCCGGCAGCGATCTTGTTGACATTCCCCAGCACCATTTTGCCCTTTACACGACGGTGCGTGTGCCAGCCGGCGATGGATTCCAGGGCGCGAATGGCCGCGTCGTAGTTCTTTGCCAGGTCTTTGACCACGTGATCATGGTCAAAGGAAATGCGATGGCCGGCGTGCACGGCCGCGGCCGTGCCTCCCACCAGGATGGCCGCGGGTATTTTCGCCTGCAGCAGCGCGGCATGCGCGAGGAGGGTTTCCCAGTCGGGGATTTCCGTTTTCTTGGTCACTCGGCAGCAGCGTCTTGCGGTTTGCCTGGGAGCTTGCGCAATAGTGCGGCAAAGGCTCGGGCTTTCGGGTCACGCTTACCCAGAGCCTGAGCCACGTCAGTCACTCGACGGGCTATGCGACCGGTCTTATCGGCGTTCATCGCTTGAAGGAGTTTGCGCCAGGTACTAATAGTGCCCCGGGTGACGATGTCATCGATAGCTGCCTTGGTGAGCTCGCGGCCGGCTACCTCTGAGAGATGCCGATGCGCCATCAAGGGTTGCTTGAGTTCCAGTGGCCGGGCCTCGAGCACGAGATCCACGGCGGCACAGAGCCGCGCTACTCGTTCAAGCCCGAGTTCGGGTAGCTTGCCGGCCTCGAGGGCCGCCAAGGTTGAGCGGCCGACCGCCGCTTGAGCGGCTAGTTGGGTGAGCGTCAGACCTTTGGCACGCCGCCGCTCCGCGATGAGATGGCCAATGGTTTGCAAGTTCATGGGTCCAGTATACTGGATTATTACCGGATAAGTCTAGTATATTGGACTTTGTGCCGTCTCCGGGTCAGGGGCATCCGCGAACGCGCTGACACCCACGGAAGGGTACAACTGTTGCGTTCCGGGGAGGATGAGGGTGAACTTATCCGGTTGGCGTGCGCCCCCTTTCCGGTTGCGCACTGATCCGCCGGACAGACGGCGGACAGCCACCTTTAGATCTGACATTCACCAAAATCAAAAATGTTCTAATTGCGATAACGCCCGCCTTATCATGCGTGATCGACGGAATTGGTCTATCTGCGCACGTGGATCGACTTAAATGGATTTGTCGCACTGCTGTCACACCAGGAAGGCTCTATAAATTGATTACGCGTCATGAAATCGACACAGCGATCCCGAAGATTAAGGTCGGACTCGCAAAATACCAACATCTCCGTCACCTCATTCGCACTCGCCCCCGATTTGCCCACGAGCGTGCCTTTCAAAAGGCATTCAATGGTTTCTACCGAGTTCGGCGCAACGCTGACTGGCAACGCGTGTTCTACGCCACCCTGGCACGCTGTCATCGCCATCCACTAGCCTTCGCCCAGGTGCTCCAGCAAATTCGGCGGAAAACTTTGCGCACTGAAGCCTCATTCGCTAGCAAGCTGGTAGCAACCCTGGATCCTTCCCAGCCGGTCATCGACAGTGTAGTGCTCGCCAAACTCGGTCTGTCACTGCCAGCAACACATGACGTCGGGCGTCACGAGCGGATCGTACAGATCCATGCGTTACTTAGGCGTCGATACGTCAAGTTTCTCAAGACGGCAGACGGCCGTTACCTCGTCAGCCGGTTCCGGCGTCATCACGGGTCTCAACGCTTGACGGAGATCAAAATGTTGGACTTGGTGTTGTGGCAGACCCGTTAGTCGCGCCTACTCGTCGCATTGCTCCTCCAGAAAGCCCTTTTTTGAGTCGTCTTTTCTCCTCTCGTAAGCTACAGTTTCACCGAGTATGGAAATAAGACTTCACTGGAAACGGCATTTGTGCGAAAGCTAACCGCAATTAGCCTATTCACGGGAATAGGAGGTCTGGATTTCGGCTTCGAAGCAGCAGGGTTTCGGACTTCTGTTGGGTTAGAAGTCGACCAATGCGCATGTTCAGTTCTTCGGTCGAATCGACGATGGCCTCTTTTGCATGGCGATGTAAGCGATTTCTCGTCAAAATCGATTCTCGCGGCAGCCAGGCTATCCGCCGGAGAGGCCGATGTGCTTATCGGTGGTCCTCCATGCCAACCCTTCTCCAAGGCCGGCAATTGGAGATTGCGCGGCAGACGACATATGCGCGATCCACGCTCGGCAACATTGCGAGAGTATCTCCGTGTACTTGGTGAAACCCGTCCAAGAGCCTTTCTGCTTGAGAATGTCCCTGGTCTATCCCTTGGAAGTCAAAGCGCCGGCTTACAATATCTGCTAGGTGGGATCGACGCTCTCAACAGAAAGCAGAGGACTCGTTACGCCGTCACAACGCATCTAGTGAACGCGGCCGAATACGGCGTTCCACAGATGAGGGAAAGGCTGTTTCTTGTAGGATTTCGAGATGGGCGCTCATTTGAAACACCGAAGCCGACTCACACGGCGACCTCGAATAGTACCGCCGGATTGTTGCCCTACCTTACGGCTTGGGATGCCATTGGCGATCTCGATGATCGCTCGAGTACGGATCTGGAGTTGAGAGGGAAATGGTGTGATCTGCTTCCAACCATCCCTGAAGGACAGAACTATTTGTGGCATACCAGAAGGGGAGGCGGAGCCAGGCTATTTGGATGGAGGACTCGATATTGGAACTTTCTGCTGAAGTTGGCCAAAAGTAAGCCGTCCTGGACAATCCCTGCTCAACCAGGTCCAGCTAGTGGTCCATTCCACTGGCAAAACCGTCGTCTCTCGATACGCGAGCTATGCCGTTTGCAAACCATTCCCGATAGCTTGCGCGTTCAATGTTCGCTTGGAACCGCACAGCGCTTGATCGGAAATGCCGTGCCTTCGCTGCTCGCAGAGGTGTTCGCTTCCGCGATTAGAGCGGCGTTGCTTGAGACTTCCCGACGTAGGCGATTGGCCTTGGCGGTTCCGCCTCGCGGAGAAGTTCCCACCGCTGAACGCGTAAAGTCTATACCCAAGAAGTATCTGCGACTTGAGGGGCGCCATGCTGATCATCCAGGCGAAGGATTAGGACGAGGCGCACTTCGTTCGAGAATCCATGAGAGGATCGCTTAAACTTTGCGCTACTTACACAAGTCATTCAGCACTTCGTCGCTCACTAGAGGATCTCTTGCTAACAGAGCGTCGATGACTCGTTTTACAGGAGCCGGCGTCGCACTCGCTTTAACGCGACCTCTTGCAATCTGCAGTTCCTTATCGCTTAGCGCCCTGCCCGTGCGCAGTTTTAGATCTCTCAACAGCCTCGCGACAGCTCGAATGTCGGCCGGCCTTTCAATGCGCTGCTGTGGGCAACCAAACCCTACTATTGCCGCGTCTGTTGCTCCGAGGCGCTCCAACGTGGGTGAGAGTCGCCCCAATGCGTCGAACATAAATCCCATTCGCTCGGGAATGGACTCTCGCCGTATTGCAACAGCTAACCTAGCCCTGAAGCCGTCCGGGAACTGAATCTCATATGAACAGTCCGACTGAAGCCGCGCAACGGAATTTACAAACACATTCCAATCCATTCGGGCTCCGCTAATGCGCTGAATATCGCGGACCGCAAAGCTTATTTTCCCGAAACGAATTTCCGTCGGCAAATAAGGAAAGAGATACTTACTTGAGCGAGAGTCGACGCATATGCCACCCAACCACACAAAGGTCGGGGAGATACCCGATACTACCGTACTCTCGATTACTGTACCTCCCCTTAGGGTAATCGAGGCGCCCAAGGTGCTCGGCAGTACAACAGGAGCAACGTAAATGTTGCCGTCAGCGCCCAGCGATCTAATGCGAGCATCATCCCACTCGATGGAGGAACACAATCGGGATAACTGTGTCTTCCCTTCGCGGATGCTCTCTTCGCGGGCAAGCAAAATGATCGGATCTCCGGGAGACACGTCCGTCTCTCCCTTGCAATAAGTCCATCCATCACTAAGTTTATTGAGAACACAGTAAGCATAACCTCGGCGACCTAGAACAGAGTCGATCCTTTTTTCGATTTCGGCGGCGTTGTCCACGCGCTGGCCAGTGTCATCTGACACCAAAAACGCGAAATATTCCTCCCGAATACCGTCTACCACATCTAGACTTATGAATAAGCTCAAGTTACCTGCTGACAGGTTTTTGCCGGGCGGCGCGTGTTGTGTGTGCGAGGAAAGGCGTTCGGCAAACCGCCGCGTCTGCTCAATTAACCGTTCACGTAGGAAACCGCTGTTAATAAGTTTTTGCGCCCTCCGAGTCAGGTGGTAGCGCTCTCTTCGAACTTCGGTCCAAACATCATCCGCCGAAGCGCTCCGCAATCTGTCTGACCGGCTGTGTGAAACAAGACTATGTAGATCACCTCTGCTAAATAGAGCCTGCGATAAGGGAAATTGACGAGCCTTGCTGGTCCCCTCATAAGCGCCGAATTCGAACGTGATCGTGTCATCCGACGACCCATACACCTTCCGCACTTCTCGAGCGAAGGTCTTCCAAATCGATTCGAACTCATCGAAGACGAAAGGGTTCGCTGACCACAATGGTAACTCTGAAGTCATCAGTTTTCGAAGTCTGGGAAAATATGCGTTCTCGGAATATTGAGTTCCCTCGGCGACCATTTCCTCAACAGCGAGGACCTGCTGACAAACCAGCACGATAGCGTTCGAGAAGCCGCGCTCGGTCTCGCGTAAACAGCCGGGAGATAATGAAACCTTGTTGCCCCCCGCTTCGAAGCAACCTCGAGCGGATTTGCATATCCACTCAAGTACTGGACCATCCAACCCTGCCTTGGCAAAGTGTTCGAACAGAAGGTCGTGACTGAAGCAGAAATGAACCGGTTCTCCGCTAGCAATTTCGGATAGAAATAGATCCCAAAGCACGTCAATTAGACGATGATCGTCACGCACTAATGAATACTCGTGAAGACTGTCCCCAGAGCCAGCCAGCCCCGCGGCGAACCACATTCAGGAATAAATAAGAGGCCTTTTTACTCAGCTGATCCGCAATCGCCTGAGGAATAATTAGTTCCGCAGGCTTGTCGCGCCAAACGTCCAGCACTATGGCAACGCGCTGCGCCATCCGCGATTCGAGCCCATTAAAACTACCTTCGAGAACATATTGTTCGCCGACTAGATCCAGCTCGTCCTGAACCTTTTTGAACGACGGACAAGCGATGCGACCTACACAGTATGTACAGCCCGGATTCGACGGTTTTGCCAGCGCCGCCGGGTTCTCAAGACCGTGCAGGCTTCGGTTGAACTCCGCCAGGGCCATTTCCACTTCTATCTCAAATTGTCGCGCTTCCGCGCGACTGATAGTGAATTCGAAACGGTCTCCGGACAGGGATTCTATCAATGCGCTTATCGAATCCACCGCAAAATTGTCGAAAATCAGGCACGAGTAAAACCGCACTTGCTCACGATATTCTGCCAGGAGGTTTCCCTCCTCATCGCGAATTCTGCCGGACTTATACTCTCGCAAACGCCCTCCCGAAGGGCCGACTGAGAAGAAGTCAGGCCGGCCCTGCAGTATTCCAGATGTTGATCTAAGTCCAGTTTCTGCGGCGGAGGCGGGTCCGCCCGTCACGCCGCCCCGGGCGCTCGCTCGTTCATCAGCAAGGATCACCGATCGATTTATCTCGTCCCATCCGCTGACCGATCCTAGTCGCCGCAGATGGGGCGACTCGGAAACAATCGACTGCAGTTTCAGGATTTCCGTCTCTAGCGCCTTTCGCAGGTCGGACTGCGATGATATTTTTACCGCGAACTCCATGGCTTTATGGTGAAACATACCCACCAGGCTGGAGCGCGTTGTCGGAGGCTCGGGAAGCCGGCCGTCAATCGTCGCCAAATGCAATGAGGCCTTGAGTCTGCATCGACTCAACGCTGCCCACTGACTGAAGGTGATGCTTTGCATCGGGTTTATAGCCAGGATTATCGGCATTGTCTCCATCTCAAATCGTCGCCGAAAGAGCCCGTTGAAGCGCAGTTACGGGGCCGCGCTCAAAATTGAAAAGGTTAAGGGGTTTAACGTCCGGCCGTCCTGTCTCGTGCCGAACCTTCACTAGCTTGTCGTGAAAGCTGCGATGTGTCGAGTTCACCAACGGGTGCATTGGCAGGAGAACCTGGCCGCGATTGGATCTGTAGCAATCGCCTGCAGATGTTGCAAGCAATTCCCACGTGGCATTGGTAAGCTGGCTCAATCGCATTGGTAACATGACCTTGCAATAGTGCTCCCACCAAGCGGAAGACAGTTCGAACGGTTTGTGCCGACCCGAGAACATTTCGATCATGTCTAGCGCCAAACGCCAATCGAGCGAATGATGATTTAATCGATTTCCGTAGTGCCGAAGGCAGTGTTGGCAACTCGTTGTACAGCTATGCGAATGACTGGGATTCATGAACGACCTTCCGATAGTCTCCGAGCCAGTGGCGAGCAGGGCTGAGAATTTCTTGGCGGAATCGTAGGCGGAGGCGTAACCGGCGCCGTTATCAAGGCTATCGGTCACGTAAAGCGCCCACCCGCCAATCGGATTGTTGCTCGCGTCTTCCTGAACAAAAAATCGTTTTCCAACCGCGATCTCGTTCGATTCTATGTCTTCCTCAATGGCGATCGACTTACCGATAAACTCCGCTACCGATTCCCATGCCGCTCTCACTGCAAAATCCCGGTAGCCTTCGGCTACTCCAAATCGAACATCTTCGGCAAAGGGCGCACGATTCGTTACCAATAGGACGTCTGTCACCAACTCTGAATACAAGCATACGGGTTGCTGTGCAGGTACGTCCGAATCGGCCCGCCACGCTTTAGTCTGGAGTTTCCCGTTGATTAAAGATTCCTCCAGGAACATCCCAGGCATCACCTGCCCGCCACCCACCCTTTTAAATGCATAACCATCACCTCCGTTGGTATTCGCTTTGATAACGCGACCCTGGAAGCCAGTAACCTTGAACCCTGCGGCTTCACTCCACGTCGAGGCAATCGCGGTACCCGAGAGCGGGCTCGCGTGAGACACGATTGTTGTGCTCTTCGGCTCCATGTAGCCGTTGTAGAAGCTCTTGTCCGCCACATCGGCAACGTACGCGTCGGGACGCCAGCCGAAGAACGCCTTAACATCAAGTGCACTGCTATTGCATTCCGCGCAGACTGCCGTCTCAGTCAATGCCACCGCTCCACAGCCACCACATACCAATATGGTCGGTACCATGGTGGGCGCTTGAAATCTTATCGCCTGCCCTCCAAGCGCCGAGGATGCCGGCGCCGGCCACGTGACGCCAACGCTTCGAATCACCTTCTTATCTTTAATAATTTCGTGATCCGGCGCGAACTCCGATAGAGCGATATCCTCGCCTCTATCGATAACTCCTGCTTTGATTGGCCAACGGGCTGCGTTTTCGCCGGCATTGGGATCCTCGTGGATAAAGTTAACCGAACGCACCGGCAATCCGAAAAGCGGCAAATCGCCCTCTTCCGCGATCGCGGCTGTGAAGGAATAGTCGGCGCCGTATTTCGTCGACAGCGAATTCAGCGAGAGAAGTAGCGTGGAGAACTTGCTTTTCACGTCATTAACAATCTTCGCTCGCTGCTGAGGAGGAATGTCCGGACGTAATCTCGACAGCAAAGAGGACAATCTCGATCCCGCCAGCCCAAAGGCATTAAGTGCGGCGACGCGCTCTAAATCGAGCGCGCCAATACTTCCAAACTCACCATTATTGGAGTTCCCGTCGGCCCACTCATCCGTAAGCCTCTCGAGCATCGCTTTATCTTCTAGTCCCGCATAATAGATCCCATATCGCAATAGGACGCGCTGAAGAATTCGTTCGTTTTTGATGTCCAGGGTAGGCGACGGCGTTTCCCATCCGACCATCAGAATTTGGTTTGCGAAATAAAACTCGTCGTGCTTTTGTCCTTTGCAAAACGTGACTGAGAGCGACAACTTGTCTAGTCGCCGACCTGCACGACCGACCCTCTGTTGATAGTTGAATCGCTTAGGCGGCATATTTGCAAGGTAGACGGCTTTTAATCCGCCGATGTCAACACCCGCCTCCATCGTTGTTGTTACACTAAGAGCCTCGATTCCAAACAACCTTTCCAGCTCACTCTCCGGCAAGTTCCTTTTGGCGAGATCGCCAAAGAACTTCCCTTGAAAAGCTAACTGCCGCCAACGCTGATCCGCTTTGTCCGTATGACCGATTAATTCCTCTGTTCTAAGCGGGTACGTATGTCGACCCAGTTTTGATAGGGACCTGTAATAGTTTGGGAGAGCTAGGAGTTCGCCAATCGGATGCTCAGTGAGGGATCCGCTGCAACCCACTTTTGTCTGCCGCGCGCTGTAGCGTACAGTGCGACACCGCCCATCTGCCTTGAAAAGATGAATCGCGCGACATCGATCGCATCGCCAGTAAGTATCGCCTGCTGGATGTAAATAAAGCCCTTGCTTTTGAACTCGAAACTGCTGATCGAGCGCCCCTACCGGAACTAGCACATCGAGGATCGCTGCGCTCACCTGAGAAGTCGTCATACCCGCCCACACCGAAAAGGCGTTCGCCGTTAGCCACGAGGCGAAATATGCTCTCAACTCGCCGTCTTGCAGACCATCCGACGACTCGTCATCGCGAGTCTTGTAATATTTGGCCAAGAACCGCAATGCGACGTCCAACATGCTGATGTGTCGATCGTCTAACTTGGCGATGGAAGAGTGATTTCTATCGAAAGTGAGCCAGCCGTATCCCAACGATTCGAAATCGCGACCGGTTGCGCTAGTCACCACCTCTCTGATGTTGCGTCCGAGTTTGTCGGTGAGTTGTTCTCTGGCCGCCCGATACTCTTGCACGACCGAGGGATTAGTGCTCGGGGCCTCGAAGGCAAATAAATCCTGCCATGAGTAACGCCTCCCTTGGAAAAGCCCCGCTGGATTCATTCCTAAGGCAACAAGATCCTCACATACGGTCTGAAGAATAGATCTCCCATCACTGAATAGCCGGACGAGGGGCTTATCGGCTAAGATCCTTAAGGATTGCGCGTTTAGGATTGCTCGGCGATCGTGAAGGGGATCGAGTTCACCCTTGGCGTACGAGATTAGATCGCGATAACCGTCCGAGTCCTTTTTGCGATAGGAATGCGACTGCAGCGATTGCCAGTTGCCATCTTTCTTACAATCCTCGATCGAGACAAGTAGCGACCGCAGTTCTGGGTCTGGCTTAATCTCCTGCGCAAGGGCGCCTTCTGTCAGACCGCGGACGGTATCTAGATAGTGATTTAGTTCGAGGTCCGCGGCGACCAACGCAGCGTCACGCCTGCTATCGCTAAAGATAACGATCTTCGAATGCTTCGATTCGGAGCCGTGATCTCGTAAACTCCCGATCAGTTGCTCGATGATCACCTGTGAAAACTTGTTATACCCGGTTCCCATCGCGCGGATCGGAGATTTTACGAATGGTCTCGTGGACCAATTGGCCTCGCATACCGGACACTCATGCGGAACGCTGTAGCGACGAAGGTCATCGCGCCATTCCACCTCGGCGATGCGCACTTTCACGGAGGACGAAGTCTGTCTGGAGCCAATCAATCCGCTGAACCCATTTAGAAAGCGCTCGTTCCACGTATCTACTTCATAGTTGACCGCATCCTTAGCGATGTGAATAAGGATACCCTTCGATCGCGTCTTGGGATCAATCGCCGGATCGTTGGATACGAAGAGCATTGGCGGCGAATCATTGCGGTATCCGAAATAATAGAGTTCTCCGCAATCTTGGCAATAATGAACGTCTAAGGTGAGAGCACCCGTTTGAGAGCAGATCTGCTTGCTAGAGTCATACAAGATCGGCGTTCCCAAAGTGCCGTCGGTCGTGTCCATCGCTCGTCTGATTCCGTCGAGATTTCGGACGAACAGATGCAATCTTGTTTTCGCCTTCCAGTCCCGCGTACATTCCCAGTCGCCGGTGATACACGCAAGATAGCCACTCGCAGCCGCCACGTCGCCGTCAAACAGGCGCTCTGCTACGTCCTCGAGAGTTAGAGGGCAACTAGTTAGGCGCTTACTTGAGGGATGCGCGGCCCTAGATTCCATCGAAGCCAGAAGAAGTGCATCATGAACCCCCAGAGTGTCAAATATTGCAGTGGCATTCGATTCGCGCAGGCGCATGCTCGACGCCATTGCGGCGGCAATGCGCTCGATGCCGGCGTTGTCCGCGTGCTCCCCGTTCAATTGGTTGAAGTGCTGCTGGAAGGCCTTGACGTTCCCGAATGCAGCCTCGACCAACGGCTTTGTCGTGCCGTCGATCACCCGAAATGGCCGCTTAACAGTATCCGCGCCAAAGAAGTCCCCTAGAAACTGCTGTCCATCGGTCGGCGAAAGCGACGCTGACGTCGCTATTATTTGCAATTGCGGATGGTTCGGACTTAGACCGATGCGGTCTAGGAATGCGCGGATTGTGTACGATATCTCCGTTCCTCCGGTGCCTCGATAGGAGTGCAATTCGTCGATGACCAAATAAAATCGATTGCTGGGGCTTTCCCGAATCCACGCTGCCGTTTCATCCAACAGTTCTTGTTCTCGGTCCCTCAGCAACATGATCGCTAACATGCTGTAGTTGGTGATCAGAATATCCGGCGGGGTCTTTTGAATGTCCCACCGCGTGATGAGTTCGGAGCCCTCCACTGTTTGGATAGTGGAATCGATTGCGCCGCGAGAATTTTCAGTCGTTTTCTCGATCTCCCTCAGGTCATCTGCGCAATCTTTGAGGTTCTTTGGATTTGTCATTCCTTTGCCTGGCGTTGAGCCACTGTATTGACCAAAGAAAATCCTCTCGCCGTTAAGGGATTGGTACACGTCTTCAGCTGCAGCCGAATTGAGGACCCCTCTCAGACCATCCACCTGGTCCTGAACGAGCGCATTCAGCGGGTACATGAACAAGGCCCGAATCGCGGGGCGCCTCTTGGTTCTTATGCGCCTTTGTGCGAAGGAGAGCGGCGATTGATTCCACCACTTGGTTCCTGTGAGCGCAGGCCCTCTCCATCGCCCGTGCCTCTCCACACCGAATGCCTCTGCTAACAAATTGAGGACAACAGGAATCTGAAAGCAAAAGCTCTTACCCGAACCAGTACCTGTGGTAACTACGAAGTGCTGCTTCAGTTCGAACGCTGTTTTAATGGCGTCGAGTTGATGGACATAGAGAGTTCGACTTGCAAGCGGGTGGAAGG
This sequence comes from uncultured Gammaproteobacteria bacterium, assembly GCA_963831765.1. GTDB lineage: Bacteria > Pseudomonadota > Gammaproteobacteria > Steroidobacterales > Steroidobacteraceae > Bog-1198. Next base: position 550,792 of record CAWHRH010000002.1, on the reverse strand, counting down.
TATTCAAGAGACTGGCCATCTGTCTTGTCTCATCAGAGTTCAGTGTTCCTAATCCAGCCATACGAAGCACATCTTCCGCGGAGGCGCTGGCTTCTACATATCGCGGAATCGGTTCAAACAGGGGAGGTCTGAATACTGGACTCTGCGGCGAGTCAACGACTAAGCTAGTCCGGACCCGATTGAAGTCCGCATCATTCGATTGATATGCGGTCTCGATATAGTCTCGAACTCGCGCCTTGAGGCTTGAGAAAAGGCCGGCAAGTGTGCCGCTCATAAGTCTTGGTTCCTAACTGGAGCGAAGTAGGCTTCTAAGCCAGCGATAGAGGATTCATCAAGGTCGTGAAATGAGACTTTTCGACCTATGCTCACCGACGACGCTGACGCGAAAAGTGAGCGCAACGCTAGCACCGGAAGTCTCACTGCTCGATGCATTTCTATGTTTCTACCACGCACCTGGAATAAAGCTTCCAAACTCCAAGGCAAGAGGTGATATGCAACCACAAACGCCCATTCCGGCTGAGTAATTCGGAGCCGCAGCCCTACATCAGCGTGACTTATGTAGAGCGACCACCCAGAGTATTGATCCCTTCTTCTGATCAAAGACGGTCCGACGATCAGCGACGGATTCGTCAACTCCCATTGCCCTGAGTCAGTACGAAACACCTGTATTTCATTGCGGCCTCTTTCATCGGCAAACGTTCCAGTTATGAAGAGTTGCTGCTCGATTGTTCTGAAAGCCGGCAAAACGTATGTAATTGACCGGTCGAAAAAGCAGCCGGGTGGTGAAGCGCTTGATAGAGTGCCCAGGATTAATGGTCGGCCGTCAGCGCTAACTACGAGCGGTACAGTGCTTGTCTCATGAGCACGAAACCAACCATCTGATACTCCAATTGTCTTTTGTCTGCGGGAGTCTATCCGTATGTCATCAGCGTGACTGACCCACCATTCCGTCGATCCACTCGCGGTGCTCATCTCGCACACTCCGGCTATCTGGACTGCGAGCAGGAGGTTTGCGCAGAAGTATTTGTCCGTGGTGCTTTCCAGCCCATAGGCAAGGTCGGCGGCGCGACAGAATCGCGCAAAGTCTCCGTGTGCATAATAGCGAAGTAGTGCAAGGAAGCGCTCCTGCGACTGTGGGCTTACGAAATCAGTTCGCATACAACGCAGTGAAGGAGTTTTGAACAGATTTGGCGACGGTTTCGCCCTTAGAAGCCCTAACCCACGGCAACAATGCCGCGCTTTGCGCAATCGACGCAGAATTGGTCGCTGATAGAGAGGTCTGAAGGCCTTCGTAAAGGCTTATGAAGTTCGCAGCCACTCTGTTTGGTATAAGAACACCTGCCTGGCTAACGTATTGCCGCAATTCTCGCTCGGTCGACGCGTTTCTGATTGGTTCATAGCCAACGATCGCTGACGGCGACTGTTGAAGGTCGAGCGTCGGTGGCATGTCCTCCATGGTGCTAGAAAGCCTTTCAATGTCGCGGATAAATGAAATATCCTGCGAACACAACGTCGCAATCTCGAAAGCCCTCGGACAAACGTCTGCGAGTGCATTATTCGATGGCACTAGGATTATGCGGTTTGCGCTTAATGGACTTTGGCTTTCAAGCCAACCAATGAGAGCGGGGATCAAATAGGACTCCTGGATCGCCACGTCAAAATCGGATAGCAGCAATAGGCGAGGCATGGGGTGAGGCTCAGACAGAAACTCTATACCCGCCTTCCAGTCTTGTTCGGTCACCCAAAGCGGTGATACGACAAGGTGCTTTACTTCACTTCCGGCCAACACTCTCCATAAACCCGCAAATACGTCAGGCTTGTCGGTTATTAACGCCCTCGTCCGTCGCAACACTTGTAGAAGTAGCCATCCTGACGCCACTGATGGAGCGGTAATCCCAAGCATCTCTAGCGACGGCAGCCAATTTTCAATTACGCGTCTTGGCGTCATCTGCGAAGGCTGTCCAGGAGACGATGCTGGCTTCTTAACTACCGCAGGCTCGAGTGCCTCGATGCGTGAACGCTGGTCTCGTAGCTGGCGACTGAGACTCTCGATCCTTCCTTGCATGGAGTCCAACGCAGCTCCTACGCGACCGGTTTCTTGAGCGTCGTTCTTTTCGCTGGTTTTTTTCGATGATTTTGCGGGAGCCGTCGAGACAACACCGGTCGCGCCTGCTACTTGTTTGGATCGAAGCTCAGAAATTTGCGAAGACATGTCGGATGACGTCTCTTGCAATCTCTGCAAGGCAGTCGCGATCGCATCGACCTCAGTCGAGTGCCTTTCGATATTTCTCATTAAGTCTGAACGCGTTGTAGCAACGGCGTCCGCGATTTCCCTACGCGCAGTGGTTATGCTTTCAGCGACCATTCGTCGGACATCGTCAGCTCGAATAGTGACGCTTGAGAGGATTTCTTCGATCTGCGGAGTCCTTTCAAACCCCCAGAGTTCGTAAAGCTCTTTCGCTTCATCAATAGTCGCGTCATGCATGGGTAAAGCGCGACAGATACACCGGAATATTTGCTCAGTCTGATTTCCCGGGCCAGCAACGAAATCCTCGCTTCGAAGCAGCTGGTACAGATTGGGCGAATCGTACTCAATGTGAATTCGTACGGATTTCATATAGATGGGGCCAACACTCAACCAAGCATTTCGGCCGGCGTCCGCCTTCGCACCTTCTAATGCCTTGCTGAGAACTTTCTGCTTGGCAAGGTGGTTTCCATCTCGGAATCCCGTGATATGGAAATTCTTCTGGGCCCGTCGCCAGAAATCATTGTCGCGGATCAGGAGAGCCTTCGAGCCCAATATGCTTCGCTGCCGGGACTCTGGGTCAGCCACTTTTCGGCCGAGTCGCTCTTTCTCCGCTTCGGAGAACTCGATAGCATCAATCGTTCCTAGAATCTTCATGTTCTCAGCGAGAGCACTGTGCGGGTTTCGGCTAGAGCGAATCGAGATGGGTTCCGTACGGCGACCTTTCCCTAGCCCAAAGAGTTGAATCTAACGTCAGCAAAACAGCCCTCCTTGGTGATTGATCCGTCTATGTTAATTATGTTACCCCGCAATGACCCCCGAAAGCGTCACAATTTCGCCTGCCAGGCCGCTCGCGCCCTTGGGCTTGCCGCCCTAGTGCTACGGTAGAATTACGGTGGTTGCGGTCAAAGTTTTTGTCGCGTGAATCAGGACGAATACTTGGTGTCCGGTCGTAAACGACTCCGCGATGCACTCGTGATGGACGTGATTGCTGTCCACAATAGACAGCGATCGCTTACCTGATGACTTTCGCTTTCCGAGAGGAACTAAAGCTCCAATGTCGTCATCCGGGCCGTACTGATCGCACCAGTTCAGTGAGCCGAACATTTCAGAAAACCGCGTAGACAGTTCTACGCGCCGCATAACGACGCGAAATCCCTTCTCCGGAATTATTTCTGGCATATTCAGCACGAGTACCGCACAAGCGCGGTCGCTCTTTCGAACATACTGCCTAACAGATGCGTAGACTGACGCGCCGAATTCCTTGGCCAGATGAATCGGGGTCCAAATTTCAAAAGGCTTATCACTAGCCATGTCGTGGAACCGGTCAAGCTGGAAGAGCACTTCCGATGCAAACGTGTTCGCTTCTCGATCAAAGAGTTCCGCTGTTTCACCAGCCAGGGCTTTTTCACAATCCTCAACGTATGCATACATCTTTCGCTGCCAAGGCATAAAGCCGTGGCCTGCCTCGTGAAACCCAACGAAGCGTCTTTTTACTGCCAAAAGGGACCTGCTGAGAAAAACGAGGCCCTCGGACGCGTGAAAGAGTCCGAGGACCTTCGATACTGCCTTTTTAAGTGTCTGACCTGCCCGTGTTGCCGTTGCGCGAAACCTTGCGATGAGTCCCTCGTCAAGAACTTCCTCGGTCGCTTCGCGCACCCCCGCGACAGCAAAAATATGTTCCATCGGCGTGGGCAATATTCCGAAAGCGCCAGATTGTTTGAGCGCACGTTCAGCCTCTTTGCGCACCCGCATAAGTTGGGCTAGCGTGAGACTCGAGTCGTCAGGCTTTCTCATCTGCTATTTCTTTTTTGATCGAATGTACGTTAAATAGTCCAGCAACTCTGACTCTTCTTGCTTATTTAGATTATCGATCGAGAACGTTGCTGCGCGTCCATGCCTTTCGGCGTCCGGTCGAATGCTATTCGGCACTATGTAGCCCGCTCTCTCCATTAGTGACTCGTAAGCCACGCCCAACACGGTCGACAACGTGTAAAGAATATGCGGCGACGGCTTCGAGATTTTCCCGCTCTCGAGTTGACTCAGATATGCGTTGGATACCTCCTTTTCTGTTGCCTCTTCGATATCTCTGAGTGACATGTTTACGTCCTGACGAGCCTTCCGTAAGAACGGCCCGAGATTAGCTGCGTTTGTGGCCTCGTTTGTGCCATCTGTCATTACTCCTCCTGTTGATTCCCTCTTGGGGCGTTGAGCATCCCCACGTACAAATCATAGCCTTAAGTGCTAAATGTAGCAAGCATGCTAAGTCGTGCTTGATAAACTTAGCACGCTGTGTATTATGAGCATGCCAGCGAGCGGCTGGTTCCGTAGAGGTACTTAGCAATGGAATCTCATTTAGAATCAGGAAGTTATAATACGACGCATCACGATCATATCTGGAAACTCAACGTGCAGGGTGTTGTGCTTAGGCTCTCAGAGCCGACGATCGTGTTACGGCAGGCATTGATCGACGCGGGGTTTGACCCGAACCAGGGCTGGCAGATTTTCCTTAAAGTTGAGGGTCACCCCAAGAAGGAGCTTGCGCTGGATGACACCGTCGACTTACGCATCCCTGGTATCGAAAAGCTTAGATTGGTACCGAAGACCGTGACGAATGGTGACACCGAGCGCCCTCCGAGGGCCTTCTCGCTTCTTCCGCCGGACGAAGCATTCCTTTCTCGGCTGGGCCTCAAGTGGGAAACCCTAATAGAGGCGCAGCGTCGATGGCTGGTTCTCTACGAGTTTCCCCTGCCCGCGGGCTACACGACTAGCTCGTCAACGTTGGCGCTGGAGGTTCCCGAAACCTACCCCGGTGCCCAGATATACGGTTTCTATTTTAATCCGCCACTCGCGCTTGCCTCTGGCAGAGCAATCGATAACACGCAAATGAGAGGTACGCTGCTCGGCCGCGAGTTTCATGGATGGTCACGCAGACGCGGTGATCGCGCGTGGAATTCCGCGACAGACAACGTTGTGACGCAGATCGCACTCGTCGAAGGTTCGCTGCTGAAGGAGGTCGACCTATGACGCCTTACTCCACTCTTGCCATGGCAGGCGTAACGCACGAGGAACTGGTGCGACACCTATTCCCAGGTGACTATCTGGAATCGGCTGCGCTCCTGGTCTGCGCACGAGTTCCAGGTCCCCGCGTGCGCCTTGTGGTTCGTGATCTCGTGAAAGTACCTCACGATTCGTGCAGACGACAGAAGGATTGGATTGCGTGGCCAGGTCGCTTCCTCGAGGAAGCACTCGACATCGCAATTGACCGAGAAGACTCGATCATCGCGCTCCACTCCCATCCCTTGGGAAACCTCGCCTTCTCGAAGGCGGACGACAAAAGCGATCTCATCGTCATGCCGAGTCTTCTGCATGGGTGCGCGAGAAGTCACGGCTCGGCAATTATGACGCCCAATGGAGCCGTTCGAGCCCGCATGTATTCACCAGACATGACATGTACGCCAATCGACTTAGTGACGGTCATTGGTCACGAAGTGCGCTTTTGGTGGGATGTCGATCCTTCGACGCGTGCACCATCGCCCCTTGCCTTCACGTCGGCGATGGGGGCGAACCTCTCCCGTCAGATTGCCTGCGTGATTGGAGTCTCCGGAACCGGATCGATTGTTGCAGAACAACTCAGCCGGCTCGGATTCGGCAGAGTGATCTTGATCGACTATGACAAGATCGAAATCCGCAATTTGAATCGAATACTTAACTCCACCATTGCCCATGCCGATGCGAGCACCCTCAAGGTGGATGTCTTCGCAAAGTCCATTGGATCCCACCGCGGCCCCGACGTTGCCAATCCAATTGGCAAGTCCATCCTCACCCGCGAGGCCGTATTAGCAGCGAGCCAATCCGACGTGGTTTTCAGCTGTGTCGATACGCTCGAGGGGCGTCGAGTCGCTGACCTCATCGCGTCAGCGTTTCTTTTGCCGCTTATTGACGTCGGAGTTGCGATTCCGATCCGAAATTCAAAGGGGGACATATCTATTGCTGATGTCTGCGGACGAGTTGACTACATCCAGCCAGGACGTTCAACGCTCCTCGACCGGGGGGTCTACAGCCCCGAGTCGTTGCGCGCAGAATACCTACGCAGAGTCGATCGCAACTCCTTCGAGCAAGAGCGCGACGCCGGCTATATCCAGGGCCTCCAAGATGAGGCACCAGCAGTCATAACTCTCAACATGGCCGCGGCCGCGGCGGCGGTAAATGAATACATCGCTCGAGCGTACCCTTATCGCGTTGATCCCAATGAGCGCTTTGCACGCACCATATTCAGCCTTATGACTCGCGAGGAGGATCACTATTCGGAGTCACTGTTTGCGGCTACAAATGAAGTCTTTGCTCGCGGCGACCAAGAGCCACTTCTCGGACTGCCTTCCCTGGCAACACCGAGCTCGTGACAACTCTACGACTTCGGGTGCGTATGCTCTGCGCCAAATTGGCGCCGCCCAGACGGATTCAATTTAGGGAGGGAGATAGTCTCCCGAAGGATCTTCCGAGGCGACAGCTTGTAGTCGCAAGCGACGCCAACGAGCAATGGTGCATCGGGATGCGCTGCCCATGTGGCTGCGGCCAACGTATTGAACTCATGCTGATCGCGGAGGCACGGCCTCGTTGGAGCCTCTTCGTCGATTCCAAAGGCCGACCGACGCTCTCTCCTTCGATTTGGTTACTGACAGGGTGCCGATCGCACTTCTGGGTACGGGCCGGGCGAATAGTCTGGTGTCAATTGGCTGAGTCCGAAAGCTGAGGCAGTGCGGGTTCCAGGTCGGTGAGCGTATAGCTCTCGCGCACGATTGCACCACTTCGCCGAACCCGCTTAACGTTCCACCTGACGTTCGCTTCGACGTCGATCAATGTCCGGTTGAACAGCAGAAGCTGATCTCGAGTTAAACTTTTCTGCACTTTGCCACGCACGACCTGGCCCGAATTCACGACAAACTCGAACACGTGCGAGTCGGGTAAAGTACCCATTAACTTTCCGAAGGACGATTCTTCTGATTCTTCTACGTTTGTTGTCGATGCTCGTTCCGCTGCAATCGCTACGGCGTGTTCCCCAAAGCTATGGTCTTGCTTTCCCGCAACCAATCTAAACGTGGCACCGCTTTCGTGCATGAGTCCGAAGAAATCACGGGTTGTCGCGAGCAACCGCTCATCCAAACCCTCCGCCGTTGATCGAAACTGTTCCTCGTCTGATTCTCCGAATGCGTCGAGAATTCGGGTGGCTTCGTCCACTGCCGCCCTGAGGGAGGTCTCGATTGAGTCCTGAGCGGGCTGCATTTCTTCCAATAAGAATCCAAATGAGCCGCGTACGATTTGCGTGATGTGGAGCGTGGAGACGTCTCTATGGGGAACTACACCACGTTGCGCAAGGCCACCCGCCTCGTGCGCGAGGACCTTTGACACGAGATCCTGAAATTTGCCAATCGCTTCGGTCGCAAATGTGCTCTCAATCCCTCGGGTACCCACGACCGGTGCTCCGCCGAAGAAAATGGCAGCCGATGCCGCTTCTTCTTCCGGGGCACCGTCCAAGCTCGCAATTGCTCCGCGAAGTTCTTCTCGACGCGCCTCTAGACCCATTCGGGCCATGACATCTTCCTCGCCAAGCCGCGACAAGAGGTTACTCACTGCCGCAAGATCGGCACATGCAAAATCCTTTTCAAGTTTCCTCGTGGTACTCACGGCACACCTCCGGTCGACCCACTGGATGCAGATATCGCTAGTGCAGCCTTTGCTGCTGCGTCGTCCGACGGGTCTTCGAGTCGCACCTGAAGCATTCCCTTCCAAACCTCATCAACCCGTCGGTGAGAGAACAAAGCGAGAAAATAGCGGGTCATGCTAACGATAACTTCGGTTGAACTGTCCAAATCTATGGGGAAAAAATCAAGTTTATAAAGGCTCTTAACCTGCGCGCGACCGAACACATTTAGATTAGCTCCCAATAGCCTCGCGAGAGCAGTAGCATTGGCCGTGCCGGTAGGTCGGTATACAAACAGTACCACGTCGAGATCGCGCGGGTCCTTTTTCTCGACAAAACTTCCATCGAGCCACTGAAAACCTCTTGTAAATCCCAGATTCCGTAGGGCGGCGCGATGATTCAGCCAGCCTTCGAGTATCTTGCGACGATCGTCCGTTGCACCCAAGGTTGTAACGATCTCTGTTGCACTTACCTCGTACGGGGACATATCTGTTGCGGCGCCACTTGGCCCGGTTGCACCCACATAAGGTGGTAAGACGCCGTTAATATTAAATGCGGGTATTGGCATATGCTGCGACTCTCCTGTCAGTCCCTTCCATTTTCTCGGGCGGCGCTCGCCATTCCCGATCTCCCTGCGCTGAACTTTTCATTATATTGCAATGGAATCCGCGCGCACTTCCACCCACCTACCAAAGGTCTCGCTCTTGCCTTCGTTCTGCGCAGCCGAGTAATAGCCACTTTCGTGTAGCCCACTCACCAAGTGACTGACAAAGATTCGTCTAGATCTCACCAGGTTTGTGACGCTGGTAAGTGCCATCCAAAACGTCGAGCAGTTTGCGACCTTGCGAGCTCGGCTCGAGATCAGGCTGGTAAATCGTCATTCCGATCAGAGAGGTCCGAGTTCGAGGTTTCTTCGGCGCAGGCCTCACACTATCTGCGTGAGCATCGCGCCTGCCGCGTGACGCTGAACCACTGCTCGACCGACGCCTGGTGATCATGATTAAGGCTACCATAGTGGCATCCCGGGATCGCCGATCAGAATTGAGTAAAATCCAGCCCCCGAAATTGCGCCGCCGCGAGATCGGAGGCAGCAATCCACAGCCGTCCGTTTTTACTCCCAGCCAAGCGCATCAACCGGTTGCATCGCGTCTGGTCCGTGCGAAGTCGGCGAATTGGACATCACCGTCTGCCGTCGCGGGGGGCGACTAGGTGGGTGGCGAACCCTTGCGCGTCTGCGCCTTTCGCGCTCGCTCAAGAGCGCGTTCGCGAAAAATCGCGATGGCTTCGTCGGTCGTGATTTCGCCCCGCTCGGCGCGCTGATGCATGGCTTCCGCCTCCGGCGTTCGGAACATAGCCCTCGTGCTTGAGGCTCCCGATGATGCCCGCGGTATCGCGGGCTTTTTCGGCCGCGGAACGGGTGTCTTTCGGTGCTTGACTCATGAGTCGTATTCCTTGGGCGGAATGAACAGTCGATCGTTCGATCGCGCGCCCATCATTTGAACCTGCTCACTCATTCAGTAATCGAGTCCCTCCCCGTCTTCTCCGCCGCCCGCGCCATGCCTGATCTTCCCACATTGATCTTCTCCGCATATTGCAGCGGCATGCGCGGCGATTTCCACCCGCCGGCCTGTGTGATTGCCGCAAGATCAATGTCGAGGGCCGCGAGATCCTGAGTCGCTCCGACGCGTGTCGAGTGTCCACTAATCGCGGCGACGTATCGCGCCGGCATCCCAATCCACTGCGCCACCCGTTTGAAGATCAGCGCGACGCTACCCGAATTTAAGGGCCCGCCAATTTGAGCGCGACCGATCAATCGACGAAATACCGCCCCCTCCTCCACTCCCGCATGCTCCAGCCACACTTTGAGCCATCGCACCGTCGTGCGCGACAAATAGGCCACTCTCCCCTGCCCTATCGCATCCGTCTTGCCGCGCCGGATCAGCGCCTGGCCGGTGCCGTTCGGATGGAAATCAATGTCTCGGACCTCGAGCGCCACGAGCTCGCCGCGCCGCGCGAGGGTTTCGTAGGCGACGCAGAGCATGGCGCGCTCGCGATCGGCGCGCAGCCCATCGCCGGCGCTGTCGATAAATTCCTTGATGTCCTTCCAGTTCAAGGGATGCGCCTGGTCCTGGCGAGCCGAGGTTTCTCGTCCCATCTTCTTTAATCCCAACCGCACGGCTTCGCTCGAGCAGGGATTGTGTAGATGGGCGGCCGTATGCACGCGCGAGATCGTCGCGACGTAGCGCTGTATCGTCGCGGGCTTCTTGCCGGCCTTCACTTGGGCACCGATAAACTCGCGCACGGTGTGCGGATTCGCCGGCAGATAGGGCTCGCCCACGCGATTCGCAAAACGCCTGGAATATCGCGCCGTCCGCCTTCTGCGCGCGCAGCGTATTGGCCGAGTAAGCGCCCTGCGCCATCGCCTGCCATTCGAGCAGGGCCGCCAACGGGCCTTGCAGCACCGGTTGCGGCGCGATCGGCATTGGCCTGAATTCAGAGGCGCCGCTGGGTCATTTCCACTAGAGCATCATAACACGCACAAAGTTCCACTAGTGATAACTGTAATTATCGTATCTCCAAGCGCCCTTTTGGACACTTAGTGCGCAATTTATTCAGTAGGGAAACTACCGCGCGACCCTTTGCGAAAGACTAAAAACAAGACCTTCGCAGCTCAGTTGTTCGCGCAACTAATGCTGCAGGCCGGGCGAAGCAGAACGGACATTGCGCAGAGTTAGCGCATGACGGCATCTTTGCGGCTGCTAGAGGTCATCATCGCAGATGCGCAGGTACTCGCAGACACCAAATACTCGTGGCAACACGACCAATTCAGCTTCTATCGATTACCGTCTGACTGTTGCCACTCGCAACACATTCTCTCGGTGATAGTCCAAGAAGCGGCGTTGGCCTTCCGTGAAGCCTCCCACATTTACAGGCGCATCCGTCTCAATACCCATACGACGTAGTGACTCATTGTGAGCGACTGGCGAGACGATTAGGCGTCCTCCGTCTTCAAAGAAAATAAAGCCCTTGTCGAACAAGTGGTCGATGGTGGGCGTCAACAACAACCCATTCTCTCCTGACAACCGATCTGAATTGCTGCTGTCGCGCCAAGGGCGGATATGGCTCGCAACTAAATGCGCATGGTTCTCAACGCGGGTGATCCGACAGGCCCGCTCCACTTTCCTAACGTTCGATCGGAAGGCCCCTTGACCACGGCGGGCCAACACGAGGGCCTGCCGTTCCGTTTCGTCGATATTCGGGGCCGTCAAAATCCGGGTTTCTTCATAATGCTCCCACTCCTCCAGGGCCTGTTCCCGGGCTGGCGTCCCGCTTTCCGCTCTTGCCACTGTTCCTGCTGCATCAGATACATTGTTCGCTTCGGCGCCGATGATCCTAAACAGGGTCGCCGCGAAGCCCGCACTGACCTCCGTTAGGTACACGCTTTGGAGTCCGTCGCCTGTGTGCCGTAGGGGTGCATATTTTGTCGGCAAGAATGTCTTCAGTTGACCGATGTGGTCCTTCGGACGTACCAGATTTTTCAATTCACGAAAGTTGATGTCCACTTTCCAGCCAATGGCTTCCCAATTCGCGCCCAAGGCTCCAAATTCGGCCGGCTTGGGGCTCTCGTAGCAATAGGAGCGGGCGATTCCTATCGCTGCGATCACCGTGTCGCGAAAAGAGAAGACGACGTCACCAGGCGCAACCTCGCGCATAAACTCGTAGAATGCGTTCCGCTCGCCGTTGCTTTTCCTTTTTGGCGACCACAGGTAACCGCCACCGATTTCGTGTCGGTATGTTTGGTTCTGGTTAACCCACCAATAACGCATCTGTTTTTGGACTCGGAAATCTTGATGAGTCTTGGACTGAGTCGGTCCGCCCTACGCGCGACCCGAGTATCACGAACACACGGCCACATGTATCGTGCGCTTTGGGTTTTGCGCGAACTGGTCCGCAAACATTGACATTCCCGCTTTATAAATCAATCTCTTACACAGTAATATATCCATCTCACGGCGCCTGGTGCGCCAGATCCGGGACGGCGAGCGCCTGACGCACGAGACGGCGGCGAGCCCGGATCCATTGTGGATGGCGCAACTCGAATGGCCGCTGATCATCCACGAGCTCGGTCTCGGACACCCGATGAAATTTATCTGGGAGGAACGGGCGAAAGCGCTCATCACCTATCCGAACTTCTGGAAGCAGTTTTATCGCAAGTTCCCGCAGTACCGCGAGGCGACGATCACGGCGCGCGAGTTCGAGCCTGGGGAACGGGTTGAAGTTGATTATGCCGGCGATCCGATCGAGTGGTACGAGATCAAGACCGGTGAGATCCACAAACCGTTCGTGTTCATCTCAGGGCTGGGCTTTAGCCAATTACTCTTTGCCTGGGCGACCGAGGACATGAAAAGCCGCAACTGGCTCGGGGCTCACCGGCGGATGTTTGAATACTACGGTGGCGTGCCGCACGTGACGGTTCCTGACTGCTTGAAGACCGGCGTCGTCAAATGCCATCTGTACGATCCGGATCTGAACGAGGACTACGCGTATTTAGCCGCGCACTTCTCAACCGCCATCGTTCCGGCACGGGTCAGAAAGCCGAAGGATAAGGCGATCGTCGAGGGGCCGACGTTACCCCCGTTCTGAGTAGCGTTTGGGATTTAGAGTCTAACCCCGGCCAGGAGGTTGGACGTGAAGAAGCGATTTACGGAAGAGCAGATCATTGGATTCCTGCGGGAGGCGGACAAAGGCATCGCGTTGAAGGAACTGTGCCGCAAGCACGGGTTCTCGGAGGCGAGCTATTACCTCTGGCGAAGCAAGTACGGTGGCATGGACATCTCCGACGCGAAGCGCTTAAAGGCGCTGGAAGTGGAGAACGCGCGGCTCAAGAAGCTGCTGGCAGATGCGATGCTGGAGAACGAAGTGACCAAAGAGGCGCTTCGAAAAAAATGGTAACCGCCCCGGCGCGTCGCGAGCTGGTGCGGTGGATGGGAACGCGAGGACTGAGCGAACGACGGGCGCTGGCCGTGATGGATATGAGCGCGAGCTCGTTGCGCTACGAGCCGCGCCCCGACCAGAACGTGGCGCTGCGGGCGCGGATCGTTGCTCTGGCGCAGCGTCACCGGCGTTACGGCTCACCGATGATTTACCTGAAGCTAAGACAGGCTGGCGAGATGATCAACCACAAGCGCGTCGAGCGGCTCTACGGCGCTCGAGAAGCTGCATATCAAGCGCCGGCGGCGCAAGAAGATACCGGTTGCCGATCGGCAGCCACTGGTACGTCCCGGGGGCCCCAACGAGATCTGGTCCATGGACTTTGTGTTTGATCGGATCGCCTCCGGTCGGGCGATCAAGAACTTGGTCATCGTGGACGACGCGACGCACGAGTCGGTTGCCATTGTTGCCGAGCACACGATCGGCGGTGATCACCTGACGCGCATCCTCGACAGGATCTGTTCCCAACGCGGCAAGCCCGCGATGATCCGATCGACAACGGACCGGAGTTCACCGGAAGATCAATGCTCACCTGGGCGCATCGCCACGGGATCTCACTGCGGCTGATCGAGCCCGGCAAGCCGAACCAGAACGCATATGTCGAATCGTTCAACGGCAGATTTCGCGACGAGTGTCTGAACGAACACTGGTTCACGAGCATCGAGCATGCGCGTGTCGTGATCGAAAACTGGCGGCGGGAATACAACGAAGAGAGACCGAAGAAGTCGCTGGGCGGGCATGACACCCGCCAGTACGCAAAACAGTTGGCCAACAAGGCCGTTACAATGCCGGAAAACTCTAAAGCCCTACGCTACTGAGGAAGGGGTAACGTCGTACGCACAGCGTAATTTGCGGGAGTTAGGTCAACGGGCGAGGTACTGTGGCGGTTCTAGTCGAAGGCATCTCGGTCATAGTTCGAGCCGACTCGCTGCTCAGCAAGTACCCGGGCGGCTGGGAGGAATATGAACGATCGGCACCAAACAGTACTCTGTGCGCGGATGGAGAAGCTCGCAGCAGTGTCATTTATGGCGCCATTGGATGTTGAACAGTTTATCGAAGAACTACAAAATCGCGGCATGGAGTACCTGCGCGATGGAGAAGCCATAGATATCGCGGTCGCTGACCAATTGCATGGAATTGTGACTAAATGCGCTTGGCTTCAATTCGGCCGGGTGCCCGTGGCCGGCACTGACCAGCGCGCCGCTGCGTGCCGCCTGGTAGGAGGCAAGAGTAAGTCATTTGTTACCCCGCCTGATTGGGAATTCGCCAAATCGTTGAGCGCCTCGTCCACATTCGTACCGAATGAGCGTCTCAAAGACGACATGAAATACCTACGGCGCGAGGGCACCGTGGATGTCTACATGTGCGCCGCAACTGGAAAGGAAATGTTTGTCGGTCGAACCTCGAAGTCCTAATATAAAAGAGCCCGGGACCCGCCCTCATCACCACGCCATCCGTGGCTAGTTGACCCAATCAGGCCATCCATGGCCTGCCGTTCGGCCGGTTCGACGAGATTACCTATCTCGTCGAAAAAGCATCCGGCCTCACCCCACGGTATGAAATCACGAATTTGGCCCGAAGTCGTCCACCCTTGGTGATCTTGGCATCGCCTTCCCTGCAACCACCCAGCAACCGGCACTCCGCCAGCAATTGAGGACCCGCTGCGCGGTGGATCGCGCCGTTCACGCCTCCGCCAACCTCGAGCGACTCATGCGCCGCATTGACGATGGCATCAACCGCCAGCTTTGTGATGTCACCGCATATCGCCCGCATTGGGGAAACCTGCACGATCAAGGCGTCCTTGAGTGACTTAAACCACCGAAAACACAGTTGTAACCGATGGCGCCTCCAACGAGCATGCGCCGGTCCTCACTGCCGCCATCCCGGGACAACAACATGAGGCGCCAATCATCCAAACCCTTATCCTTGACGCGGCGGCGGGGTAATCCACATAGCTGAAAGAGAGATTTGCATCACTCTGTTGCGCACTTGTGAGGGACATTCCCGGCATTTTGAGTACAATGCTCGACCATTCGGCGGCCACAATTCCAACCTATTAAAGACCCCGGCGAGGCATCACCATGATTGTGCACACTAGATCCGAAACGGCTTCGGTGCTGAACCGCGCCGCTGTCGCTTTGGCTGTCCTAGGTTTAGCGGCATGCGCCACAACCACCCCTCCCCAACAGGTGGTCGCTCCCCACGCCACCCAAGCTCAACAGGCTGAAGCTCAAAAGCAGGCTGCTGTGGTGACAGTTAAGACGCTAAAGCGAAAGGTCGCGATCGGTCGGTTCACCAACGAGACTCGCTACGGGAAAACATTCCTGGTGGATGCCAACAACGACCCATTGGGCAAGCAGGTCTCGGACATGCTCTCGACACGCCTGGTTGCCTCACAACAGTTCCTGGTGTTTGAGCGGCCGGACCTCGACAAGGTGAAGGCCGAGCAGTCGATCGCCCACGACTCTGGCCTCGTCGGTGTCGATGTGCTCATCATCGGATCGGTCACCGAGTTTGGACGCAGCACCACGGGCAAATCGGGTTTCTTGAGCGGGACAAAGGTACAGACCGCACACGCAAAAGTCGAAATTCGACTGGTGGATGTGCGTACCGGTTATGTCTTCTTTACTGCCAGCGGCGCCGGCGATGCCAGCACCGAATCCGGCGAGATCGCCGGCTTCGGCAGCAAGGCAGATTATGACGCAACGCTCAACGATCGCGCGATCGGCGCGGCCATCACCGATGTTCAGAGTTCGCTCGTTGCCAAGTTGGAGGAGCGCCCGTGGCGCACCGACATTCTCAAAGTAGACGGGCGTCAAATGTATATCTCCGGCGGATCGCGCCAGGGCCTGCACGTCGGCGATACGCTTCTTGTGCTCAAGCAGGGTGAACGCGTCAAAAGCGCCCAGACCGGATTTGATATCACCCTGCCGGCCAAAACGGTGGGCCAGATCCGCATCACGAGCCTATTTGGCACCAACGAAACCGATGAGGGTGCTGTAGCGGACATTGTGTCCGGCGATATCAGCGAGGCACACAAAGACGGTCTCTACATCAGTGAGAAGGAGTAGCCGCCGTGAAACCATTCATATTTTTAGTTTTGGTGGCCACCCTGGCCGCTTGTAAGATGCCCGAGACCACGGTTCGAACCGGCATGGCGGCCCCCACGTTAATGGTGGCCGGTGCCCCAGCGGGCTCGGTTTTGTTCGTCGACGGACTGGATATGGGTTCAGCCAGTCAATATGACGGCAATCCCAAAGTGCTCGCAGTGCTCGAAGGCACTCACCAGATCGAAGTGCGATTAGGCTCGAATGTTGTATACAAAGAAAAAGCCTTTGTCAGCAGCGGCCAGAGTCACACCGTCGCTGTCGGAGTCCCAACCGCCCCATGAGCATTCGCCTTCTCATTATTGCGTTCAGTCTGGCCGTGTCGTTGACCGGCTGTGTGACGAATCAACAGCGCTACGGATGGGGTTCCTACGATCCATCGCTCTATGCCTACTACAAGGACCCAGCTAAAGCGGGCGATCTCGCCGATTCGCTCGTGGCCATCATGAGCACAGCGGATTCTCATCACGCGTTGGTTCCTCCCGGCATCTATGCCGAATACGGCTATCTGCAATTGCAGATAGGAAAGAGTGATGTCGCCGTCCATTTCTTTCAGCAGGAAGAAGAGCACTGGCCCGAGTCCAAGGTCTTTATGGATCGCATGATTAAAGTGGCAACGACGCAAGCCGCGGCGAGCACACCAAAATGAATCCACTCTTAAGAATAGCCGTGCTCGGCGCGGTACTCATGCTCGGTGCTTGTGCAGCTGCTCCGCCAAAGCACTACGACTACGCGCAATTCCGTACCGAGGCACCACGCTCCATCCTGGTAGTCCCAGTCACCAATAAGAGTGTGGATGTCAACGCGCCGGACTACTTCCTGGCGACCATTTCGATCCCGCTTGCGGAACGCGGCTACTACGTCTTTCCGGTCAACATGGTCAAGTCCGTGTTGTCCGACGACGGTCTCAGTGATGCCAACTTAGTTCATGCCGGCGACCCCCATCGCTTAGGCGAGCTCTTCGGCGCCGACGCAGTGATGTACATTTCCATTGAGCGCTGGGATGCCCAATACGTCGTGCTGTCCACGACCGTCACGGTCGAGCTCAATTACACCCTCAAGAGCACCCACACAGGACTCGTGTTGTGGAGCAACCATCAGCACGTTGTCTATCAGCCTCAGGCGAACGGAGGGGGTGGTCTCGGTGGCTTGATTGCCAACGCAATCGCCGCCGCGATCGCGAAGGCGGCACCGAATTACATGCCCCTAGCACACCAAGCCAATAACGGCGCAATCAATCTAAAGGGAACAGGGATTCCCGCCGGCCCCTACGACGGCCTCTTCGGCAAAGACACTGTCGACTATTGATTGTTTCAGTAGCTCGCCCGTGTCCGTTGTTTCGGCCGAGCCTCCGGGCCTGATGGGCACTCGGAAATTCCGTTTCTATTCTTATCGGTTGTTACTCCCATTCTACCAAAACAGGTACTTTCCCGTCGGCGTATCATGCATACCTACGAGGAAGTCCATCTGGAAAACAACTCTTCACCTGTCTCGATCGTCCTAGCCGCCAGCGCCTTCGCCGCTCACAAACACCGCGACCAACGTCGCAAGGGTGCAGAGGCCAGTCCCTACATCAACCACCCGATCGCGGTTGCCAATGTACTAGCGAACGAAGCCGGCATCACCGACTCAGCCATTCTCGCCGCAGCGCTCCTGCACGACACCATCGAAGATACTGACACGACGCCTAGGGAGCTTGAGGCTGCATTTGGGCCATCCATCACAAGCATTGTCGTGGAGGTGACTGATGATAAGTCTCTCCTCAAGCACGAACGCAAGCGCCTGCAGATTGAACACGCCGCAACCTTGAGCACAGCCGCAAAACTCGTGAAGCTCGCCGACAAAATCTGCAACGTCCGCGACATGACCCAATCGCCGCCGGTCGACTGGTCGCCCGAACGCAAGACCGAGTATTTCTCCTGGGCACAACAAGTCGTCGACCAATTACGCGGCGTATCTCCGATCCTCGAGAAGCTGTTCGACGCAGCACTAGATCGCCGCGGACGAAGAGCTAACCGGCGATCCCTACGCAACTTGTGTCCGACCTGATTCACCAACCAATCAATGCCGCGATGGCATTCGTGCTGATCTGTGCGCCTATTGGCCTCTACATGGTCTTAAGTTCTCGGCGGCGCCCGGAACTCGACTAGTATTCTTCGTCTGGCCGAGCGGCAGCCCCTCCTGCTGTATTATCACCGCGTACGCGGCTAGATCTTTAACCCTCGAAACAAGCGGTGACGTTGCGTTACGTCATCACCATCGCCAGCTGCAAAACCACAACCATAGCCCCGGTGGCCGCAACGGCCAGAAGGCCTTCCGCAATGCGCTCGAAAATAGGGATGTTGTTCATCTGTCTTCTCCGTTGACTGCGATTCGATCGAACAGACAACAGATTGCGCCCTGAGCCAACCCCGAACAAACGGACTATCTCACCGACTGATAAGAAAGCCTTAACCCGCTAGCGATGTGCCCGAGTTCGCGAAAACGGCTTGTCGCCGAATGTTGCCCGCCCTCCGAAAAAGCTGTCGGTGCAACCGCGTGACACCGAATTCGAGGCATGGTAGTCTCAACGCATCGTCTTACGCAATCCAGATCGATCGGAGATTCGTATGAGCACCATCACCGTATCCTCAAAGTACCAGATCGTCATTCCGCTAAAGATTCGTGAGGCGCTTGGGATCAGGCCCGGCGAGAAGCTGCATGCGATCGAGTATCGGGGGCGGATCGAACTGGTGCCCGTGCGACCGACTAAATCTGCGCGCGGTTCACTCAAGGGAATTGACACCGACGTCCCCAGGGAATCCGATCGGGTATGAACGTCGTCGACTCCTCGGCTTGGCTCGAGTATTTCTCCGATGGGCCTAACGCTTCCCATTTCGCAAAGCCAATCGAAGCCACCCGGTCACTTCTCGTCCCCTCCTTGGCCTTGTTTGAGGTGTTCAAGCGCGTCAGCCAGCAGCGCAGTGAGGACGAGGCGTTGAGAGCCGTCGCGGTGATGGAGCAAGGGAGCGTCGTCGATCTCGACCGCGCGACCGCCATAGAAGCCGCGCGGCTTTCGATCCTGCACGGCATAGCGATGGCCGACAGCGTCATGCTCGCCACCGCGCAGCGACATCGCGCCACGCTTTGGACACAGGATTCGGACTTCGACGGTTTGCCGGGAGTCAAGTACTACGCAAAGCTTTAGATACCTTCTCCGCGCGCGGGTACATTTATCCCAAAGGTCCATTTCCACGCATCGCCGTATTTTACGTAGATCGATGAGCCCCAAATACCTCCAACCTTCTGACCGAAGCATGTGCCGTCAGCAGTTGCTTTAAATGTCAGGATGCCAACATCCGGCGAGAGCATCGTTGCGTTGGCGTCGGTGACGCCAACGCTTTTGACATCGCATCCTGTCCCTGACCAGTTCTTCCGCGCCCGGTACTGTTCAGCCAATTGACGGGCGGCTCGGACTTCCAATATTGCGGAAGCATTCGCGGACGCCAACGGCATGAGTGGATACCGCTCCGGACAGCGACGCGTATCGTCGATGAACGCCCGGAGGGCGGCCCCGAGCTACAGCGAGGGGTGAGGCACGAAGTGCCGAATAATTTCCCCATCCTCAGAGGCACGATTCGCGGGACACCACCCACCGCATGGAAACCCTGCGACCAGTGCAGCACCAAGGGCCCCTCGGTCAACTCCCGTCTGGCCTCCCGACACGATCTTACTGAGTGCCATGAACATCCGCCGTAGCGCGCAATATGAATTTGCGCAGCAGCACCTTGCAAGACCGACATGACCGTTTGATGGCATCTCCCGTTATTGCGTCGTCTCACTGCTGAGCAGTACGGCGCCCGATCCTGAACTCCAAAAAACAGTTTAGGCCTCGCTAGGCACGAGATCTTCTCACGTACAGCTGAAGGAAGATCACTTGACGCGGAAGTGACTGAAATACCGCTATTTTGTCGCTATGTCTCCAAACCGCGCCAAATGTTGATATGCAACGACTCGTCCCCACTCAGGTCCAACGCTGTTCACGCAACAACATCTGAAACCGCTTTTGGAGATCGAACATGCTCGCACTCATTGCCCCCTGGGCCCACAACGTCCTACTCGCTTCAATCGCGCTTCTGACAATTGTGATGGTCGTGTCAGCCACCTAAATGCCCCCGTCCTAATTCACGACCCGGGGCGAGGGAAACGTGACACCTCACGCCAAACCATCAAGTGAGCACGCGTAGTCATAGATCGGAGCGTGCGAACTGAAAATTCCTCGCGACGCATTAGATAATTATCCCAAGCAAAGTTTCGAGCCGGCCGCGATCGTCAAGCCAAGTCTTAAGTGGACACACATAGGCTTCGCTCGGAGCGTGAAAAACAGGAGGCGCATTCAATGGGTCCACGCAACAGTGTCTCGAAGCTTATCGGCTGGCGTTCGAAAGCCCAAGGTTTTCCTTGGTCGCGTGTTCAGCCGTAGTGCGATTCGATTCAGTTCTGCCTGAGAGTGGGCGGAAATGTCTGCAGTCCTCGGTAGATACTGGCGTAGCAACCCGTTGGTGTTCTCGTTGCTGCCGCGCTGCCAGGGGCTCCGAGGATCGCAGAAGTAAACTTTCATGTCCGTTGCGACGCTGAAGCGCTTGTGGCCGGCAAGTTCTAGACCGCGGTCCCAAGTAAGAGAGCGACGCAACTCCAAGGGCAGCCGTTTCATTTGGTTACTTAGCGCATTTATCACCGTGGCGGTGTCTTTTCCTGGCAGTTTCACCAACATTACAAAGCGTGAGTGTCGCTCAACCAGTGTGGCGATCTGTGAGCTTCGCGCGCTACACAGCAAATCGCCCTCCCAGTGGCCCGGGACCGCTCGATCGGCAACCTCGGCCGGACGCTCACGGATTGAGACCGCATCGAGGATTTGACCCTGCCCAGCGGGGCAGCTCTTTCTAGCGTGTCTCATCCGTCGATGGCTGCGTAGGTGCACCGAAAGTTCCTGCTTTAGTGCACCGCGGGCTTGGATGAAAAGGCTTCGGTAAATTGTCTCGTGCGACACTCGCATACTGTTGTCCGCGGCAAAACGATCGGCAAGATTGCGCGCGATCTGCTCAGGAGACCACTGCAGCGCGAGCTTGCCTGCAACAAGCGTCCGAAGCCGCGCGTTAACTGCCAGTTTACAAGGCTTAGGGCGTTGCGCATTGGCCCAAGCGCCGTGGTCCGCTCGAGTGGCTCGGTACATTGAATGCCCCCCGTGACGGGCGATCTCACGACTAACGGTGGACGGTGCACGTTTAAGAGAGGATGCGATCTGACGGATCGAAAGCGAGGCGCTCACACCGCGGGAGATCTCCTCCCGCTCCGAGAGGCTTAGAACTCGGGTACTGCGCCTCCGCAGGTACGGAACGCAGCCTCCACGACGCTGGATCTGGGAGTGCACGGTCATATATGGCCTATCCAGCACCTCCGCAATCCGGGTGATGAGCTCCCCGGCTTGCCATCTACGCCATATATCCGCTATTTGAACCGCCGTAAGACACTTGCGATCAGTAAGGTTTGCTGCCATACAAGGTATCCTCTTGCCATATCCTGACATCAGATACTGTTGCAACCACCCATTGAATGCGCCGGAAGTTTTTCCCGCAGCCGCCACGGATGGCTTCACGGCGATCCGAGCTAAGCCTATGTGTGGTCACTCTTCTGGCAAATTCATCTTCTTCAAGAACGCCTTGTAGCGCGGGTCGCCTTCAAGACTCCTGAGAGATTGCGAGAACTTCACCGTGTAGAGATAAACGTCCTTCTGCGCATACGTGCGTTCGAGCCATCTAAACGCCTTGTCTGATTCGCCGCGAAAGGCATAGACCTCCGCATTGATAAATGGGTAGTTGGCGTAATCTTTGTATTTAAGCGCCAGTGCCGCATCGGAATCTGCCTTACGGCCCAGCGCGAAGTAGGCCATCGCGGATCCTCGGAGGCGTGTCCCCTCGAAGGGTTCCTTCAAAAATTCCGCCAACGCCGCTTGAGGTTGGTTTCTCGCAAGCAGAATGACGCCGAGCGCGTATTGTGCGAAAGTGTATTGGGGCGCAATCTCAAGGGCGCGACGAATGGCGGCCTCGGCTTCGGGGAGTCGGTCACGCCTCAACTGAATTATGCCAAGCCAATAGTAGCTGCCAGGACCCAGCGGATCCAACTCGAGCGCTGCCATCGTCAGCTTCAAGGCATCATCCCAACGGCCCATTGTCAGGGAATGCACCGCGAGTCCCTGCAAAGGTTCCCTGCCGTTGGGCGCAAGGGCCACTGCGTGCTTGAGGTCCCGCTCGGCCGCCTCCCAATCCCAATCGAAAAGGTCATGAATTTGGCCGCGTATTCCGTACCCGACTACACTGTTCGGGTCTAGCTCAATCGAGTGCTCGGCGCCACGACGCGCCTGTTCAATCCCAACGCCAGTGGGTATGTATCCGACCGATGCTCCCCACAAATACGTCCCGCCAAGCACACCGGACGCCTCCGCGAACGCCGGGTCGAGATCCAACGCCCGCTGAAAGTCGCTGACGGCTTGCTCGAAGGCCTGTTGATCGAATCCCTCGAAAGCATGCATTCCTTGTAAAAACAAATTATAGGCTTCCGGGCTGCGCAACGCCGGACGGGAGAGGTATTCGCGCATGACTACTTCCGTTTCTAATGAGCTCGCGACCTTGGTAGCGATCTCGTTCTGCACTATCAAAACGTCACTTAAGTTCCGGTCATAAGTCTGCGACCAAAGATGCGTCCCATCTTGGGCATTGATGAGCTGGGCGGTCACCCGCAAGTGATCAGCGGACTTCCGTACACTCCCCTGCAGCAGATAGGCGACCCTCAGCTGCGTGGCTATGCTTTTTAGATCTTCGGCCTTGCCCTTGAACTGAAACGATGAGGTGCGACCAATAACTTTTAAGCCGGGAATCTTTGCCAAGAGATCGATTATCTCCTCCCCCATGCCATCCCCAAAGTACTCCTGGTCCTTCTTCTCGCTCATATCCACGAACGGCAGTACGGCGATCGATTTGTCGAGCATCGCAACGGTTGCAGGTTGAACAGCGTGGTGACTCGACGACAAAAACCGTTGGCCTACTACAATCACAACGATCGCGACGAGAACCGCCGCTGCGAGACCGAGCCGTTTCCGAGACCCAAGCGACCGACCACTGGGCATTTCTTGCGGTGAAGTCGCCGACTCTTTAGCCAGCGCCTCTGTCAGGCTCGCCTTGTTGATGGGCGGATTGGTCGCATCACTCATCGGCGGTCGGGATTCTGCCTGCCGCTCGGGCACCGGAATGAGTCGATATCCTCGCCCCCGAACTCCCAAAATGTATTGCGGCTGCTGGGAATCATCACCGATCGCACTACGCAGCAGCTTCACCCGCTGGGCCACCGATTCCGGACTCACCTGTAACCCCGGCCACACTTGCTGCAGCAGTTCGTCGTTCGTCACGATCGTCGGCGCCGCCTTGATCAGCGCACACAACAGGTCGAAAGACAGCTTTGGCAACGCAATCTTCTCACCCCCGCGCGTGACTTCGGCCTTGCCGAGGTCGACTTCGAGGTCAGCGAGTCGAAACCGCGGCGGCACGGTGCCGTTGCTAGGCGTTAGTGGTGACTGCATAGTCCAATGCTCTACTCTGGCCAATTCATCTTCTTCAATAGCGCCTTGTATCGAGCGTCCCCTACTAGACTCTTCACCGCAGGCTCGCTCACGATGTATTGTAAGTTTATGTCCTTCTGAGCGTACGCGCGCTCGAGCCAGTTGAACGCCTCATCTAACTCGCCACGAAACGCGCAAACCCGCGCGATGTGGAACGGGCTTTGGTCGCTATGGTCTCTCTTCAATTGCGCAAGCGCGGCATCGGACTCAGATCTACGGCCGATCGCGAAATGAGCCATCGCGGAACCACCAAGGCGGCGCGCACCATCCTCCTCGTGGAGCATTGCCGTCAGCGCCGGCTCTGCTTCGCCCCGAGCAAGCAGTACCTCGCTGAGGTAGGAGTGCGCAAAGGCGAATGCTGGGCCACTCGCGAGTGCGCGACGCGCAGCGTCCTCCGCTTCCTGCAGTCGGCCGCGACGTACTTGGATCCGGGCGAGCACAAAGTTACCGTAAGGGCTTAAGGGGTCGAGCACAAGGGACCGATTGACAAGCTTGAGCGCTTCATCCCAACGACCCATGATTCGATATTCGTCCGCTGCCAAGAACAAGACTACGGCATCGCGAGGTCCAAGGGCCAATGCCTGCTCAAATGCCCGATCGGCGGCTGGCCAATCCCAATCGGCACAGTAAACGAGACCCAGCACCGCGTGCGCAATTGCAAGTGTCGGATCTAGCTTAAGGGCGTGCTCCTGGGCATCTAGGGCTCTCCCTAATGCGAGGGTCGGTGCCATAAATCCCCACGATCCCAGAAGCGCATACGATGCACCTAGCATATGTGCGGCGGGTGCGAATGAAGCGTCGAGCTCTAGCGACCGCTGAAAGTCACCGAGGGCCTGCTCGAGGCCCTGCTGATCGAAGCGCCCGAAGCTGTGGAAGCCTTGAAGATAGTGAGTATAGGCCTCAGTGTTGCGCAGCGCCGGGCGGGAAGCGATGACAAAGCCGATCACCTCGACTTGCAACGCTCGTACGACCGCCATGGCGATCTCGTCCTGCATTTTGAACACATCACTTAAATCCCGATCATAAGTCTGCGACCAGAGGTGCGTGCCGTCTTTGCTGTTGATAAGCTGCGCCGTCACCCGCAAACGATTGCCAGACTTCCGTACGCTCCCCTGGAGTACGTAGGTGACTCCGAGCTTTGTAGCGATGGTGCGCAGATCTTCGGTTTGGCCCTTAAATTGAAACGATGAGGTACGGGCAATGACCTTGAGTCCCGGAATCTTCACCAAGAGAGTAATAATCTCTTCCGCCATCCCGTCGGCAAAGTACTCCTGATCTCCCTTCTCGCTCATGTCCACAAATGGCAGCACCGCAATCGATTTGTCCGCAATTGTCGGGCTCGCCGTGTCTATAGACGGACTGGTAGCATCCCTCGTCAGCTGTCGCGATTCCGTCAGGCGCTCTACCGCCGGAATCAGACGGTATCCCCGTCCCCGCACTCCCAAGATGTATCGCGGCTGCTGCGAATCATCACCGATGGCACTGCGCAAAAGCTTAACCCGCTGAGCGACCGATTCCGGACTCACCTGCAATCCAGGCCATACCTGCTCCAACAACTCGTCGTTCGTCACGATGGCCGGCGCCGCGTTGATCAGCGCGCACAACAGATCGAACGACAGTTTTGGCAGCGCAATCTTCTCCTCCCCACGCGTGACTTCGGCCTTGCCGAGGTCGACTTCGAGGTCGCCAACGCGAAACCGCGGCGGCGCGGTTCCATTCCCGGGCGTGGCTGATGGCTGCATACTCCGTTGCTCTTCGTTCATCCCGGAGGCAAGTTCATTTTGGCTAAAAGCGCCTTGTACCGCGGGTCATCATGAAGCTTGGCGAACTCCGTCCTATACTTGATTGCATTCAGAAGTGTGTCCTTCTCTGCATATGCTCGATCCAGCCACTTGAACGCCTCGTCCGACTCACCGCGGAACGCATAGACAGCGGCAACTCCGGACGGGACGTAAGGGCCGTAGCTTTCAATGTATTTTGCGAGCGCTGCATCCGAGTCAGCTTTGCGCCCGAGACGAAAATCGGCCAGCGCGGAGCCGCCGACACGGGCCGGCTCGCTGGGCTCCTTCAAAATTTCCACCAACGCCTTATCAGGTTCGCTGCGGGCGAGCAGCACGAGCGCGAGCTCGTAGTGGGCAAAAGTGTAGCTCGGGCTAAGCTCGATGTTTCGGTTCAGGGCCGCTTCGGCCTCAGGTAATCGGCCGCGGCACAGTTGCGCTAAACCAAGAAAAAAATAATTGTCAGGGTCCAGCGGATCATGTGCAAGCCTTGCGTTTAGAGCCTTCAGAGCATCCTCCCATCGCCCCAGGGTCAGCGACAATAGCGGGTCCACCTGCAAATACGCGGGCGCAGTGGCTACTGCGAGCTTGAATTCTCGCTCGGCCGCAGCCCAATCCCAATCGTAGGTAATATGAATGCTGCTGAGAACCACATGCGCCTCTTGTTGGTGCGGGTCTAGTTTGAGCGCGAGTTCGGCGGCGCGGCGGCTTTTCTCAAATGCCTCCGCTGCAGGCATGAGTGCAAAGGCGCCGAGATTCTGATAAGCGTTGGCGAGTCCGGCAGCCGCATCTGCGAACGCTGGGTCCAGTTCAAGAGCGCGCTGAAAATCGATTACTGCCTGCTCCAGGCCCGGCTGGTCATAGCGATCCTTGGCGTGCAGCCCTTGCAGATAAGCCGTATACGCCTCAGAACTGTGCAAAGTCTTACGTGAAAAAAACTCACTGAAGAATACGTCGCCCTCCACCTCCCGCGCGACCTTTAGCGCAATCTCATCCTGCAACTTCAAGACATCGCTAAAGTCCCGGTCAAAAGTCTGCGACCAGCGCGGCGTGCCATTGCGGCTGTCGTTCAGCTGCGCCGTCACCCGTACTCGATCGCCGGACTTCCGCACGCTGCCCTCCAGAACATAGGCCACGCCAAGCTGCTTCCCGATGCTGCGCACATCTTGGGTTTTGCCCTTGAACTGGAAAGAGGACGTACGACTGGTGACTTTAAGAAATGGAAGCTTTACTAAGAGATCAATGATTTCTTCTGCCATGCCATCCCCAAAATACTCCTGATCTTTCTTCTCACTCATGTCGGTGAATGGGAGAACGGCAATGGATTTGTCCGCCATCGCGACTGTGTGAGGTTGGGCACCATTGTGACTCGACCCCCAAGAATGCCATCCCACCCAAACAGCAACGCCGATCGCGACCAGAACCGCCGCTGCAATAATTACCCACTTCGGACGGCCGTTCGAACCCTTAGGTGTAAAAGACTGAGATATCGGCTGGCCAGGTATCATCGCGCTCGCCGTGTTGACGGGCTGATTGCTGGCATCGCTGCTTGGCAGATTCACATCGCATCGCGCGACGGCGGGAATCAGACGGTAACCTCGCCCCCGCACTCCCAAAATGTATCGCGGCTGCTGCGAATCATCGCCGATGGCACTGCGCAGCAGCTTCACCCGTTGAGCAACGGATTCCGGACTCACCTGCAATCCCGGCCATACCTGCTCCAACAACTCGTCGTTCGTCACGATTGCGGGCGCAGCATTGATCAGCGCGCATAACAGGTCGAACGACAGTTTTGGCAACGCAATCTTCTCGTCCCCGCGCGTGACCTCGGCCTTGCCGATGTCGACTTCGAGGTCACCGACTCGAAACCGCGGCGGCGCGTTTCCACTCCCGGGCGTGACTGATGGCTGCATGGTCCCTTGCTTTTCGTTACAGCGACGGCGGCGCTCGACTCTCATCGCTAAATTCCTGCGGTATGTTGGTCCACGCCTCTAGAGTTGGCAAACAGCGGCTTCCGGAACTCTGTTGCTGCATCGCACAGAAGCCTCGGAACTTCCGCTAGATACCGATTCACGAAGCTTTCAGCAAAGTTTCACCCACCCTTGATCCAACCATCATGCAGGCGCGCGGCTATCTCCATAACTTGGGAATCGTTTAGACGGTTGCTTACTTTAGGAGATAGTCATGAAAAACGCGTGCAGAACTCGATCCAAATTAACGACATTCATGGTAACTGCCGGCCTTTTCGCGCTCGCCTCCACCGCGATCGGCGGGAACGCGCTGGCGCAGGTACCCACGGCCGAGTCACCCGCGGATCAATCAACGACCCATGAGTGGGTGACTTATCCTGTCCGTTATTCAGACCTGGATGTGTCCAAAGTGAAGGGTGCAAAGGTGTTGTACTTGCGAATTCGCTACGCCGCCGAAACGCTCTGTGAGAGCGCCGCAACGTGGGGAAAGAAAGAGGGCGAAGCCTGTGTCCGCAAGTCCATGGATGATGCCGTTGCTAGCGCCAAGATCCCGTTACTGTCGCAATACCATCAGTTGCGTAGTAAGGGGGACAAAGCCGGCCTCGCGCAGCTCGCCAAAGGGAATTGATTTTGCGTCGTCAATGGCATTGCCGCGCAACCGTGCGCGGCAGTGCTTACCCAACTCGCCCCCGCTCACTGTGCCTTCCTGCTTCGTTCGCTTTCCGGCCGCTACATCCGTGTATCGGCGTTCGTCGCATGCGACTCACCCGCCTTCACGCACCCCGCCTTGCCACCGCGTCATAAGCGAATCGTGTCGGGGCCCATCACGAACCTCTAGCGATGGCCCTGCCAAGGATCCCCGAGAGGCGCCGCTGCAACACTAACGCCAGTACCCCACCCATTGCGGCGATGCCCGCATGCATAGCCCAGAATTGAGCGGCGCTCATCCTCTCAAACAGGCCGCCCAGCCCGCCGACGGCGACATCTGCCAGGAACAAACTCAAGAATGCGACGCCCATCATCGTCGCCCGCATGCCCGCCGGCGCCGCGCGCGCGACGAGAGCCAGCAGTGTCGGCCAATAAAACAGAAAAGCGATTCCAAGCAACACGAAATACAGGAGTGGAATGATAGCGGGCACTCGATCGGTCGCCGCACAGCCGGCTACCAGTAGCAGATTTGCGAGGCAGGCCATCCAAGCGCCGATCCCGATCTTACTGATTTCCCCGGGTTCCTTGCCGAGCGCCGCCTGTCGTCGCCACCAGGCGAGTACAACGGGCACCGCAATGATACTCACCAAAGAATCGATGGAATTGAACCACGCAGCCGGTACACGGAATCCCAGGAGATTGAGATCCACGTCGCGATTAATCCAGACGAGGCCGATGTCCCCGCACTGATAGTATGCGATGGACTGGAACACCGTGATCAACATGACCGCAAGAAGTGCGAGAACGGTGCTCAGCTGATGCCGATCGAGCGGCATTGCTTCAGCATGTGCAACAGAAACTGAGCGCGATGAATCCCTAAGCTCGCGATATCCTGCCAGGTAGGTTGCCAGCCCGACCAACATCAAGATACCCGCAAGACCGAAACCGGCATGCCATCCGTATAACTGCGCGAGCAAGCCACAGGCCAATGGTCCGATGACGGCACCGACATTGATGCCGGTCGAAAAGATTGCGAATCCGCGAGTCTGCCCCGCGCCATCGTTCGGCGAGTAAAGCGTACCCACCTGGGTAGAAATATTGCCTTTCAGCAAACCGCAGCCGAGTATCAGTAAGATCAACGCAAGAAGAAAAGATGCGTCGAATGCCATTGCCAGGTGGCCGGCGCTCATCAACAATGCCCCCGATACCACTGCGTTGCGCCGGCCAAGCCACGTGTCCGCGATCCATCCTCCGAAAACGGGTGTGAAATAGACTGCACCGGTGTACAGCCCATATATCAAAGAAGACAAAGCCACGGTGCTCAGCGGCCCTAAGACTGACTCAAGGCCGGAGCGCAGCGCCGCGAAACCGACGACCTTCCCCACATGACCGGGCAGAAAAAGCCACTGGCTAATGTAGAGCACCAAAATCGCACTCATGCCGTAATAGGAGAAGCGCTCCCAGGCTTCGGTAAACACGAGGTAGGCGAGTGCGCGCGGCTCACCAAAGAATGTGCGCCGCCGAACGTGAACCGATCCCGGCAGAACGCTGTCAGGAACGCTCAAAGATCCACCGCGCCCAGCCAGCCCATTTTCACGTCATCCCGATTTCTTGACCCTTGCGCCATGTTCATCTACGCGCATCGGTTTCGCAATCGAGCCGGTGTCCACCTTCAGATTGTGGTTCGCTCCAACTGTTAGTCGGCGCTGGCGTCAAAGCCAATTTCCGGTCACTGCCATCGTAGACACGCCGCCACAACCCCACGCCCAGAATAAAGACACGATAACCGCCACTCCTTCCGCCACTCGTATCGGCCTCCGGTACCAAGTGATACCGAGCGCAATGGCGACGTGCAATACAACGAGAGCGACCACGATAGCTTCCGAGGTCCCCTCTGGAATCAGCGGAACAAAATGAGGATCCTCCCAACGTTTCCACAGTACCAGGCCCGCGACCAGCGTAAGAACTGGCGCAATGAGCAACACAAGCAGGGATCTAGCGGATCGCCTGGGTCTAGTAGGCGGGGCCGGATCGTCGCTCACCATAAAGTGCGGAATCACCATGAGCACGACCGCGAACAGCACGGCAATCCACAATCGATAGTCCACCATAACCAGAGGTACCAGTTCTAACGACCAAAGAAACATTTGCAAAATAGCCATCGCATTACTATCTCACGGAGTGCCGACCTTCTGCCGGCCTGTCTCCTCTGCTCGCCCTATCACGCTGCCCATGACACTCACCGCAAATCCGTAACCTTCCGCCCATCCACTCGCTCGCGGCCCCGCCACATTCAATACTTCAATCCCGCTTTCCTCGATGAACTTCAGGATTCTCCCCGCCGCGACGACCGCGTCCGTTCCCCTGGCATTGACCAAGATGTAAGGCTTCCTCTCCAACGCACGCAAATTACGCGTGAGCCTCGACCCACCCCTCAGCGCCTCATAATAAGGAATGCAAGTCCCATCGCTGTCCACCACATTCTGCCGCGTCCGCTGTCTATATCCGCCCTTCGGAAGCACCGTCATGGGGTATCGCTCCGGAATAATTCCATCTTCCGCCGATTTGTCTGACGGGATACAACCTCCGCACGCGAAATTAACTGCTAGCGCCGCGTCAAGCGCCGCCCGATCAACACCGGTTTGACCGCCAGAAATGATCTTCTTGAGAGTCATGCTCCCGGCATGATCACTGTGAGCGCTAGGCGTGGTCTATCGGGTACAAGATGAAATGCGAAATGGTGCTCAAGGTCAGGAGCTGCATTTGCCGGTCTAGTCAGGATGGAAATCGTGTGACGCGTTTAGTATCCGCTTAGGACTTCCAGCTTGTAGCTATCGTGCTCCGCCGGCGGCGAGTCCTTACAGCCACAGGAGATCTTGAAGTATTGCGACTTACCCGGCTCTATCGCTCCATTGAGATAAGTCGAATACTGGTCGACAAACTTATCGCGATAAAAGAGGTTCGCTTGAATGTGAACGCCGCGAGCAGCTTTCTTGCCGTGGTTCGTCGCGGTCCCAAGGATCGTCGTTGCACCATCGTGCTTAACTTCTTCGACGCCGCTGAGCGCTATGTCCTTTGATAAATCTTTTTCTCCGAACTCTGTCTGGACGGATTCCGTTTGTTCCGCCGTCTTATGCGTGGATACCTTTTGCCCAATAATTAGAACAATTCCTAGGGCGACCGAAAATCCAAGGCCTAGCAAGAAGCCTCGCCCGACGATGCCCGCGGCATGTAACAGGGGATTCTTCTGCTTATCTGGCTTATCTGGCTTATCTGGCTTATCTGGGGTCATGTCGCCTTCCTTGGGAGATCGGGAACTCATAGCAGTTCTACCCGGCCGCAGACCTCCAATCTGCGACCTCCCTCACAATTACTCACCGCTCTGAATGAGAAATCGCCGATTTCTCACCCAGCTCCAAACTCACCAGCGCCGACCTCAATTGCCGCTGCGCAAACTCTTGCAGAGCAGTCAATGTTGCTTGCTTTTCCTCATCTAAGTATTCCGCCCAGCTGTCATGCCAGACCAGGGTATTTTTCGCGTAGCCGCAAGGGTCTGGCACATAGACCCCGATTTGCTTGCCATCGGAGACCCGAAAAACGCGCATCGCTGCTATGGTGCACGGGTGAACCTTGTCCACTCCCGGAAGCTTCCGGTGCAACAAGGTCACTCCGGCGGCAAGTGTACGGTCGTGTACGTTCTCTTCAGGCAGGACGGCGAGCACAGCATCAAATCCCTGTGCCCGCGCTTCGCTGAGTATCTCGCTCACCTTCGATGGCGAAGTCGCAATTGAGGAGACATCGCCTTTGATTTGGCCACCCGCAATGATCCGCTCCACGAGATCGTTCGCTAACGTGGCATCCAGATTCCACCCCTCAGCGACGGCGTCAAAGCCCTTGTTTTGAAACACAGTGAGTCCAACGAGCCTGCCATGCACCGTGTCGCCAAGAGCCGATACCACTGCAGGGCGCTTGATCTGACGTGCATCCTCAGCGGAGAGGCTGGTACCAAACAAGCCGGCGAACGCCGGCGCTCCAATCAGCACGGCCACCATGGCCGAACAGAACATCCTCAGCATTTCCTCTCCCTTCTTGTTAGGACTCTCTATACCGCCCACCGCCACTGCAGCCCCAACGGCAGATTCCGCGGCCCAAAGACGAAGTGCAACACCCGCCTTGGGCTCGGTTCTGTCGCCTTCGAAGACGCATGCAAAATCAGCGGCCGCATGACCAACGCCCCGCCGCGAGCTACGGGCACCACCAACTCACTGTAACGTCCTCGAAGCTCCTTCCCCCGCCCCTGACTCAACCGCCCCTCAGAATGCGACTTAGGTATCACGCGCAAGGCGCCGCTTTCTTCAGGGCAGTCATCGATGTGAATCCGCACCGCAACCAATTGCTCCAACACAGCGACGGGCGGCTGCACGTACACCTGCCCCTCCTTCTCCGACCACCCCGAGCATTCCTGACCCTCCACGCGAGCCTTCACCGCAATACTCAAATCTTGGTGCAATGCCACCAACCAATTCTTGGTGGGTGATTTATCAAACAGCGTGCATTGCACCGCTACCGCTTGGGCGGGAAGCAAACTACCAATCCGCAAATCGGCACGCAGTTGCTGCGCCAACTCCATACACCACGGGTTTTCGAGCATCGCCCGCGATCCCGCGCCGCTTGTCTCAATAGCCTCAATCTGGCTAGCCAAGACATCGCAATAGCCACAGTCCAGGACGTCAGGCACGACAGCAAATCCTTCTTTCTCCAACTTCCGGGGGTAAATCGCCGTCATTCTGCGTGCTGATCAAGGCGCCGAATGGCGATCTTTGACGCGATCAACTTCGTCGCTTCTTTCCCAGAACCTTCGCTAATTGCCGAATCCGGCAACCATCGAATGACCCCGCGCCTCAGCAGCAGGATCCCATCAGAAAATCGGACTGCGCGAGGATAGGTAGTCCAGTACTGTATGGACTCTCCGTGCTTACCATGCCCGGTCACGCCTTCCTCGGAAAGCGTCACCGTTCCTTCCGTGCTATGCCCGCTCCATCGTTACTTGTCCAGAATGAGCACTTTAGTTAAGTGGTAAGCACCCACGGCAACCAGAATGCCGATCGGTATCCCAACGAGCGCACCACGTTTCCAATCCGCATTGGCAATCAAGGCATACACCCAAGGCACGACCAGGCATGCGCCAACAATGGAGGATTGCGACTTCAAACGAAGTAGAAACGGCCGTTGCTCGTAATAGCGGTTTATCACAGTCCGAAAATAGGCATCGTCAGCGTTTATCTTATAGTCAATACTCACGTGATTCGGCTCAATTCTTCAATCTCGCGATCGCGGACGCGAGATTGAGATGCGCCGTTGCTTCATATCGCCTTTGAAAATCCGGAAACCGGTAGATAGACGGTCTCTTTAGGAACGACTCCAATATCGCGCACCGCCCTGCCACAAACTTGCGCCGCGGCACCCACCAATATTCCCGTCTTATATTGCGCTCAAACTCCTGATACACATCTGCTGGTTGCCCCAAGATCGATAGGTCAACGTCCACCACCAGCGCCGCATCTGCATTCGTCGCGTCTTTCTGGTGCTGAGTGGCCATGATCGCTGCTTTCACACGTTCAATGACCTCAGAAGGGGCACCGCGACCCTTCATGAGCTCCTCAGCCAGTTCAGCGCTGCGGGCCTCGTTGTCATTTCTTCGCGTCGAATACACCACATCGTGAAACCACAGCGCCAACTCCACCTCGCCAGGGTGCTTGGCCAAGTGCCGAGCCGCGTCAATTTCCGTAAGGCAAGCCTCAAGATGCCCTAGCGTATGGTAGCGACGCCCCCAGGACGACCAGCCGCGAATGACGCGGCGATAGTCTTGCACTCTCCCCGCGAAGCCGCAGGATTTACAGATGGACTGCCATCGCTCAAGATGCGCCAAGCTCATGGTTTTTTAGGCCTTCTCAGCAACCTGCTCACCTTCCGGGCCCCAACTAAGTTTGCCCGGCGAAGGGTTTGGTCGCAATGTGAAGCGCGACGATTCCGAAAGTCATATATTGAAACGACGTGTTCCGAAATCCAGATGAGTCAATCTCACGCGCCAACGACGTAGCGTCTGGAAAATCGCGAATTCCGCGGAGTAGATAGTCATACGCCCCACGGTCCCCTCCGGTCGAGATGCGCGCGATGAAAGGCAAACACCAATCCATATAACGCAGATATGCCTCGTGAATAAACGAAACCGGAATTCGTGAAGCCTCCAGACAATACAAACGCCCGCCCGGTTTCAAAACGCGCAAGGCCTCCTTGAGCACAAGCGCACGGTCGCAAATCTTCATTCCAAAGGATATTGCGAAGGCGTCGACCGACGAATCTGCAACGTCCAATTGGTGTGCGTCCAAACGGCGGAAATCAATGTTAATACCCTGATCGCCCGCCTTCCGCTTCGCAATCGCGAGCATGGCCTCGCAGATGTCACCCGCGACGATCGACTTCTTGCGTGTCCCCAAGCGCTTGGCAACGCGAAGCGCGATGTCTCCCGTCCCAGACGCCACATCCAGCACGGTAAATCCCTCATCACGGGCTATCTCCCTCGCCATGGTTGATTTCCAATGTCGGTGCGCTAGCAAGCTAAACACATCGCAGAGGCGGTCGTAGCGCCCGGCAATTCGCGTAAACACATCGTCCAATTCAGCGTCGAACTCAGCGGCGTTCGATTTCGAAGCATAGTCCATCATTTGCTCGCCTCAGCCTCGTCTCTCATCTTCAAACATTTCCAGCACTCATTAAAATTCCCCGGATTCTCCTCCCCACAGGATTTACATTTCCACGCCGGCCCAGCATCCGCTGTCGGCTCCGGATTCTGCTCATCCTCCTCCTCAATCTCTTTGCGCTCCGCCGCAGTCTGAATGGCCAGATCAACCAACGGAAAAGCAACACTTTCTCCGTCTTTCAGAAAGCGCAACCGCAATAATCTCGGAGTAAAGCGCTGCTGCAGAGCGAACAGCGTGACCCACAAGACCGCGAACATAACCCATGACGCCCTTGCGCTCACCGAATCACCTCGGAGGGGAATGAGCTGGTTTACTAGCACCAGTAGTCCAAGTGGAACCACATACGTCAAGAGCAAGGCTACTTGAACACGCGCCTGCAGAACCCGCAATTTAGCCCCACATACCGGGCACGCCACGCCCGTCGCGTCGGCGAAAGACAGTCCTCGATTCTTTGGCGCCGCCCGCCACAAGTCCTTCAAATCAATGACTGAGTTGCAATTAGTACAGCGCGGCGGATCTAGCAGCGACATGCATTAGTTGCCCGGCTTCGTAGCCGTGGCGGATACCTTCTGAATTGCGAGCCGCCGGACGGCATCGAGCACCTCGCTTTTTTCGTTCACTCTACCCGAGTTCCCGCAATTGTCCGCAGAGAGACTCCCATCCTGACTGTACAGAAACAAGATGTGGAGTGTCCCCTTTTGCAACGGAAAACGACCGCTCGAATTCTCGCTAAATATCTCGACCCTATTCCGTGCCGGACCACGAAATGATTCCCTGACCTTCACGACGTAATACGTGCCGCCGATGAAGTCCGGCATGTCAGTACCCGACACAGTTCGTTCCGAAATGACCGTGCCCGTCACTACTAACTCTGAGCGCGAGAATTCAGCCGACACCGAGTAGTCTTTCAGTAAGCATGCCGCGAGAGTCCGCGGCACCGCGAATGCCACCAACAGTAAGACCACCAGAAATCCTCTACTCATCCTTCCACCACTCACTCCATGAGCCGCTTATAGGCCGCAAAGTGCTCACCCGAGTAGCAGCAGAACACGACTTCTTGGATCAATTCTGAATCTTTCGTAAAACGCCGGACCTCCCGGATGGCGATTTCCGTCGCATCTTTTAGCGGATACGCGAAAGCACCCGTGCTGATTGCCGGAAAGGCAATTGACCTCAAATTCTCCTCCACCGCCAGCCGTAGCGAATTCTCATAACAGGCCGCCAAAAGCGCTGCTTCATTCCGCGTACCGCCCTTCCAAATTGGTCCCACAGTGTGAATGATCCACCGGGCCGGCAGTAGATAACCGCGCGTGATGCGCGCCTCCCCGGTCGGACAGCCTTTGAGCATTCGGCATTCTTCCAAGAGTTCCGGCCCAGCAGCAGTGTGAATCGCACCATCCACTCCACCGCCGCCCAGTAGCGTCGTGTTAGCCGCGTTGACGACTGCATCGACGTCTAGAGTCGTGATATCCCCTTTAACAATGCGGATTGCTGTCGGCATTCGCGCCTCACTTACTATTAACTCTTATTGTAAGGCAACCCCTCCAGCGGAAATCGACGTATTGGCGGCCGATCCGAGGCCGGCTCGACCTAGCCTTGATTCCGATCGTTTTTACTCCTTCTTATATCTGTTTGCTCCTCTTCATCCGCCTCTCCTGTGCGAGCATCGATCGGGATATCTTCGTTCACGCGCGGTTTAGGAGCCTGTCTTCGGGGCCGAATCATCTGCCTGATACTCGTCGGCATCGGCCGCGGACATGTGGAGTGCTCAGACAGGCTCCCCAGCAAGAGCTTTCGCGGCATAAGACCGACGTCGATCCATTCGTCCGCGTCGAATATTTAATGTGAATATCTAGTTTCTCGCTGTAGCCGTCGCGCTGTTGCCTAACGGCGATATCCTGCGCGTCGTCTGGACTCACCGTCTCGACCATCGATTTATTTGCTTCTCCGTCTGGTCGAGCCGTTCGGGCGGATCGGAACGACAGGCATCACATGCCCAGCCTCTCGTCGGCACTCACCGCCGTCACCAACTGCTAATCTTCCGCGCTCGACGACGGCAAATCAAAGGCGTGACTTTGATTCGCCTCGCGGGATCTCGGGCGCACCGCCCTCGCCTCCGTTGCGACATCCTGTCGCAAGTTCCTTATACTTGCGCAACGACCGCGCGAAACGAACGGACATAATCATGCCACGCAAACGCAAGTACGGAACTCTAGGCGAAACGCTCGATGAGCTGAAGAGCGGACAATTCTTCGGCAACGCGCAGATGCGCTCGTCTCGGCGCAAGAGTCCCTGGAATCTTCTCCTCGTGCTGGCTTTGCCCCTTTGGCTCATTCTCTACTGGGAAGGCCTCAAGCTGGCGCGCTTTCTTGCTACAGCGCTGCGGCATGGGCCCAAACCATTGTTCGAGGACTTGATCTGGCCTGGCTCCATTGCGCCTTTCTTCGTCTATTTTCCTTTGCTCTTGGCCACAATTGTCCTGGCGATGGTCCTGATCAACTACGCGATATACCTTTTCATACCGCCAGCCCGGCGCGCGATGGACGCAGAAGACAAGGCGTTTCCCGGAACCGAATACACCACCCAACAACCGTTGCTCGTGCGGATAACCTGGTTCACCCTGCCTCCAGCGTTCGCACTTTCCGTCATCGGTAGTTTGTTCACTTAGGCGTGAGTCTGTAACGGTCCCTCCAAATCCCCTGCTCCCATTCGATTGCGAGTCCTGCGAACTCCTTCGCGTATCTGTTTGTTCTTCTTCATCTGCCTCTCATTCACGAGCTTTGGTCTGGCCATCATCGGCAGCGCGCGTCAGGACGGATCCATTTCTGTCTTAGGTCTTCGCGATCCTTGCAATGGTTTTCGCGGCATAAACAGGTCAATCGATCGATTTGCCGCGTTCCCCTTCCCAGTACCCACTCTTATATATAGGGTCTCTCCGTCAGCGCGCCTTCGCCTGGCGGCCTCATTTCGCGCGCTGTCGGGGCAAATCTAGATCGATCGCCCATTTATTCCACGTTCCCTCGGCACCCGCCGCTTATACGCTGACCGACTTTCCCTCCCATCGCTCGAACAGTTCGGGCGATGAAAGTCCAAACATTTAATTTAGGAGTACCAAGATGAACAATCGCAATCAACAAACCGCCAGAGTCACTGCACCCGCAGAAACCCCGGCACCCACCTACCTCAACGTCTTCACCGTCGAGGAATACGACAACAACGGCAAAACGGGAAAGAAGTGGACCAAGATCGGCGCCGCCTTCCCGCATAAAGAAGGCATCGGTTTCAACATCGAGTTGAAGGCTTTTCCGGTCGACGGCCGGCTGGTCGTCCTCCCGCCCGACACCGACGACAACAATCGGAAGTAACCTAAACGTCAAACGATTTCGGGGCCCGCGAGGGCCCCATTTCTTCTTGAGTAGGCGGAACCCAAATCACGCGTGCCACGTTTAGTGTCGCGAATCACACGTGGAGCGCTCAATTTGTTTTCCGGGGCGTGAAAAACAGGGGGCGCATTCAATGGGTCCACGCAACAGTGTCTCGAAGCTTATCGGCTGGCGTTCGAAAGCCCAAGGTTTTCCTTGGTCGCGTGTTCAGCCGTAGTGCGATTCGATTCAGTTCTGCCTGAGAGTGGGCGGAAATGTCTGCAGTCCTCGGTAGATACTGGCGTAGCAACCCGTTGGTGTTCTCGTTGCTGCCGCGCTGCCAGGGGCTCCGAGGATCGCAGAAGTAAACTTTCATGTCCGTTGCGACGCTGAAGCGCTTGTGGCCGGCAAGTTCTAGACCGCGGTCCCAAGTAAGAGAGCGACGCAACTCCAAGGGCAGCCGTTTCATTTGGTTACTTAGCGCATTTATCACCGTGGCGGTGTCTTTTCCTGGCAGTTTCACCAACATTACAAAGCGTGAGTGTCGCTCAACCAGTGTGGCGATCTGTGAGCTTCGCGCGCTACACAGCAAATCGCCCTCCCAGTGGCCCGGGACCGCTCGATCGGCAACCTCGGCCGGACGCTCACGGATTGAGACCGCATCGAGGATTTGACCCTGCCCAGCGGGGCAGCTCTTTCTAGCGTGTCTCATCCGTCGATGGCTGCGTAGGTGCACCGAAAGTTCCTGCTTTAGTGCACCGCGGGCTTGGATGAAAAGGCTTCGGTAAATTGTCTCGTGCGACACTCGCATACTGTTGTCCGCGGCAAAACGATCGGCAAGATTGCGCGCGATCTGCTCAGGAGACCACTGCAGCGCGAGCTTGCCTGCAACAAGCGTCCGAAGCCGCGCGTTAACTGCCAGTTTACAAGGCTTAGGGCGTTGCGCATTGGCCCAAGCGCCGTGGTCCGCTCGAGTGGCTCGGTACATTGAATGCCCCCCGTGACGGGCGATCTCACGACTAACGGTGGACGGTGCACGTTTAAGAGAGGATGCGATCTGACGGATCGAAAGCGAGGCGCTCACACCGCGGGAGATCTCCTCCCGCTCCGAGAGGCTTAGAACTCGGGTACTGCGCCTCCGCAGGTACGGAACGCAGCCTCCACGACGCTGGATCTGGGAGTGCACGGTCATATATGGCCTATCCAGCACCTCCGCAATCCGGGTGATGAGCTCCCCGGCTTGCCATCTACGCCATATATCCGCTATTTGAACCGCCGTAAGACACTTGCGATCAGTAAGGTTTGCTGCCATACAAGGTATCCTCTTGCCATATCCTGACATCAGATACTGTTGCAACCACCCATTGAATGCGCCGGGATGTTTTTCCCGAAGCCTCCATGGATGGATTTACGGCGTCTCGGAAAACAAATTGCGCTCCGCGCCCGTAACGGTAAGTAGCCTAATCGCCTACCTCTTCGGGGCCCGCAAGTACGCTGCTTATTTTGAAGTCGCAATTTGCGACTTCAAAGCCTAGCCGTACTCACCGCCGGTAGTTTTCCCCGTTCAATGTAACAAATGGATCGGCAACGCCACACTTCCTATACGGCCGCAGCGTGCTAATCTAGGTCTAAGACCTTTGGCACACTAATGCCCAAGAAAAACCCCACAATTCCCGTCGACCAGATCATTCAAACGATCACAATCCTGCGTGGTCATCGCGTGCTGCTAGACACAGAACTTCAAACGCAACGCCGAGCGCTTCCCCGGGGACTTTATGTTCCGCCTCAACCGCACGGAAACTGAAGCGCTGAACCGGTCACAAATTGTGACCGGTTCCCAGAAGCATCGCGATCCGAGATTTCCGCCGTTCGCCTTCACCGAGCACGGCGCAATCATGGCTGCTACGATCCTCAACAGCTCTCGAGCCGTCGAGTAGCATCTACGTTGTGCGCGCCTTCGTGCGGCTGCGCGAGCTGCTCGCCTCGAACACCGCCTTGGCTCGCAAGCTCAATGAACTCGAAGGCAAGCTCAAGAACCATGACGAGGCTATAACCGCGATCCTATCCGCGATCCGCGAACTCATGAATCCGCCCGCCCCGAAGCGCCGCGGCATCGGTTTCACGGCGCAACTTTAGTTCTTGAAAGAGGCACCGCAGTGAGATCATGTGATTTGGCGCGGCGCATAGGACTTCAAGTGTCCATGACGATGCTTCATTTCGGGATGGCCGCAACGGTTCAAGCGCGTATTAGGACTCACGTTAGAATCGATCCTAAACACTCGCCAAAGATCGGATCTGATTTCTATCCGCCATTGTCCGTGAAGAATGGAGAGCAAGGCACTTGCTATGTAGGCCTCTTCGTCGATACCGATGGCTCTGTACCCGCGATGCAACTTGTAAAATCAACGGGCTATGGCCGTCTCGACGCCGCCTGCCTCGAGGCGTTCGAGGGCATCTCTCTGATCCCCGCCACCCTGGATGGCAAGGCCGTCGCAAGCTGGGTCGTTCTCCCTATTGCCTGGGCTCTTCACCACGATCCACGCCACCCCATGTTGTACCCACCGCTCCCGGAGTTTTCAACCCCACGATTGCCTGCGGACTATGAACTGTCGGTGGGCTCAAAATACTATCCAGAGACATCTCGTGCGCACCACGAAGAAGGCACCTGCATCATCCAAACGTCAGTCGGCAGCGACGGCTCCGTAAACTCCACACAGATCATCAGAGCCACCGGTTTTGCCGATCTCGATCACGCCTGCGTCAAAGCCATCTCACACGCCAAATTTATTCCAGAAAGGCAGGACGATCACCCTGTCCCAGATTTCACTTACATCGCGATTTATTGGCACTTGCGCTAGTTAGCGTCTTTTCCCTTCCCCTGATGATGTCCGCCATATCTCGAGCTACGTGTCAGATCCAAGCCAAAGCGCCTGCGATAATCTCCGTCGCACCCGTAGTTGCGCAGTCGCCATGCGCGATTAACATCTGTTTTGGCTTCCAGTCGAGCACTCTTCGTCGCGCAGCGCGCGCAGCAACCCGTGACAAGAAGCTCATCCGCCAATCGCTGGGCGTGCTCCCCTGCGGCCCGACAATGCCGCCGAGTCGCATCATTAACCCTTTCAAACCCTTGGCAGACCCTTCAGGAAATCGCTGAATCAAATCCCCGAAAATTGCGGTGCGGGACGCGCGATGAAAGAATGCCACTTCCACCAGGGCGAACGATCCGCGAAACACTACTTGATCGATATCGCCGATCCATGCATCCTCTGCCCGATCCCCAAGCTCCGCATCGAAGTGAAGCTGCTTCTTTTTGCCCGCGAGACCCGGCGGCGCGTACAGTCGCGCATCCGGCCAGCGATTCTTCCACTCGGCTAAGAACAGGTGGTGCAGTTTGTTCGGCGACACGATGTGTCCGACCGGTCCAATGGCCGCCACCGCGCCGGCCAAGTCCTCCGTCAATGCGATCGGCGACCATACCCAGACCTGGCCACTCGAGAGTCGCGCAACCGCCATGCGGGTCGGGTACGGAAAACCAAAGAACGATACCGATGCTCCGTCGGCTAAGTAGAGATTCGGACCGAACGGGATGAGCATCAATCTAGCGCCTCCGGAATAATCGCGGCACGAGCATCCCGGTTCGTGCCATGTATGCGGCGTACTGCTCCGGGAATTGCTGCAGCAGGGCGGATTCTTCTTGTCGAGCACTGTAGATGAAGTACGCGCCCACGGGAATAAGCAGCACCACCCAGAAAATGTTTACGCCCATCGCCGAGCCGAGCATCGCCAGAATCAGTCCGGTGTAAATCGGATGACGTATGAATGCGTAGGGCCCGCTGGTGACCAGCTCCGGCTGTTCCTTGCGAGACATGGGCATGCCCCAATTGCGCCCCAGATGCCACCGCGCGATGATCGCCAGACCGAAGCCAAGCACACACAGCGCGACGCCGGTCCAGCCGAGGACATCGGAGCGGCTGGCGGAACGCTGGATTTGCCCGAGAAACTCGCGCAGCGATGGCGAGCGCAAGACCACGGCAATGAGTAAGATCGCAATCAGACGCAGGCCGATTCCCCCGCGCCACAACTGTCTACCAGGGCTGCGCTTCGCGCCCACCGCGGCGACTGCCCAGTAGGTAACAAACACCAACCACAACCCTACAATGATCCGATGGTTCAGGCCCACCCTGGATTTGTATCACGATGCGCGTCACAAGTGGATCGACGGCGCGCGAGATCCACGATGGACCCGAGTCAAAACCCACCGCGGCTAGGGACAAGGTGTCCCCTCTCCTCGAGCGCATCGAGCGCGAGCTCGTTTTCGTTGTGCTCCAGAAGTCAATCGCCAACTCATATAGATATCGACCACGTTGATTGGCGGTCCCTCCTTTGAGTGTCCCGGCACG
The DNA here is from genome assembly GCA_963831765.1 of uncultured Gammaproteobacteria bacterium. GTDB lineage: Bacteria > Pseudomonadota > Gammaproteobacteria > Steroidobacterales > Steroidobacteraceae > Bog-1198. The sequence continues at coordinate 508,177 of CAWHRH010000002.1, read as the reverse complement.
AATTGCGCGGTTTGAATCGCCGCAACGCAGGCCTCATCAAGAGAGGAAGAGCCCGTTGACATCATTAGTTTGACGGCGCTGGGCGCGCCGCGGTCCCTGACCAGGGCGCGAACCGCACACTCCCCTTCCTGATGCATTTCCCGTGCTTCCGCCGGAAAAAAGTCCGGACCCACTTTGAGATCGTAGTCCTCTTCGATGACCGGCACCTCGAGTTGATCGTCAGTCAGCTTTTTGACCTTGGCTGCAGAGTTGTTGCCCCTCGAGATTGACCACGTAATAGGAAGGATGATCCAGGTCGCTACGGGCTTGCCGTCTACCGTAGCTGGGAACATTCGAGCACCGCTAAAGGCATCAAGGCACGCAACATCGAGGCGCGTAAAGCCCGTTGAGACGACCAGCTGCTCGGAGCGTATCACGCCATCCGAACCAACCTGCACTCGGACCGCGCAGCTTCCCTGTTCGCCACGGAGTTTAGACTCATCCGGGTATTCATTCTCATAAACAATTAGGGGATGGGCCTTGTCCACCAAGGGACGCGTTTTGATGCCAGACGCTGGCGGCTCAGCGCTCACGTCGTCGGCCGCCGCAGCGCTCCAATCCGCAATCGCAGCAACGCAAAGAAGCAAAGCGGACCATTGTCTTACGTTATTCATCCGACGTAGACCGCAGACGGAACTTTGGTGCTGATCGTATTTGAATTCTCCCAAATTTCCCAGATTGCCTGGCAACTGATATTTGCCAAAAAACACCCAGCTGCGGCAATACACTCGACCGCCCAGCGACGGAGGCCCGGGGTCGGCGTGGGTACATGATTGGCGCCGGGCACTCTTATCCTCGCCCCTGCTCCTTCGCCGCCCTCGCCATTGCCCCTCATCCAGCCAAAACCCTCTCTCCATACCGCATCGGCATCCCAGTATCCTTCCATCCATGTCAAAGCGATCACGCGTGACGTCGTGCAGAGACTCCGCGAGCTGAAGGCTGCGGAAACGAGCGAATCCACTGCAGATCGATACAGGGCTCTACTACGCGCCATCCTCAACAAGTGTGTGACTGAATGGGGCTTTTCCATGGTTTTGAGATACGCCCACTTAGCGCCGAATCACTTGGCTGCGGCCGCCGCCAAAGTCAAACTGAGACCCGCACAAAAACCGGCGGCCGCAAGGCGCAGCACGAAAAGCACCCGCCCATCGACCGGGCGAGGCGTGGCATAGCTCATTTAGGACGTCCGCGGCACCTCAGGGGGTCGATCGGCCCGCTGCCAACTGGACGCGGCCGCGCCGGCCAGCGCGCGTAGGCGCTCCTCGTCGACCGCCAGTTCGGCCGCCGGTCCCTGGTACACGACACGACCGTCGTCCAGCACGTAGGCAACATCGGCGATTCGCACGGCGGCGCGGACATTTTGCTCAACCAGCAAAATCGACATTCCTTCCTTGCGCAGCGTGGCGATGACTTGAAAAACCTCCTGCACGATTTTCGGCGCCAGACCCTGCGAAGGTTCGTCCAGCAGCAGAATCTTGGGATTTAGCAGCAATGCGCGTGCAATCGCCAGCATCTGCTGTTCGCCGCCCGACAGCTGACGCCCACGGTTGTCGCGTCTCTCGGCCAGGCGTGGGAACAATTGGTATACGCGCTCGATGCCCCAGGGACCGGGGCGCTGCAGCGGCACCTTCAGGTTCTCCTCGACGCTCAAGTTTGCAAACACACGTCGACCTTCCGGGACGAATCCCACCCCGAGACCGGCAATTCGGTAAGGCGGCCAGGTCGTGCAGTCCTGACCGAACATCAGCACCGTGCCGGATCGTGCCGGGGTCAAGCCCATGAGGCTGCGCATCGTCGTGGTCTTGCCCGCGCCGTTGCGGCCCAGCAGCGTCACCACCTGCCCTTCGATCAATTCCAGACCGACGCCATGCAGAATGTGACTCTTGCCGTAGTAGGTATTCAGATCCTTCGCTTGTAGAGCAATCATGCGTCGCCTTGGCCCAGATACGCGGCCTGAACCCGTTCGTCGGCGGCAATCTCTTCGGGCGTTCCGTCCGCCAGCACCGTACCCTCGGCCATGACCATGATTCGGTCGGCCAGATGGAACACCACGCGCATGTCGTGCTCCACGAGCAGAATCGACAAGGCATGCTCACGGTGCAGTCGCCGGATCAACTCGGTGATCTCGAAAGTTTCCTGATCACCCATGCCGGCGGTGGGTTCGTCGAGCAGCAGCAGCCGGGGCTTGAGCGCGAGCGCCATCAAGATCTCGATGGCGCGCTGATCCCCATGGGACAGCTCCCCAGCCAATCGTTCGGACCGGTCGGCGAGGGCCCCCAAGGCGAGCAACTCATCGACTCGCCCCATGACGGCCTCGGACTTGCTGCGCGACAGCCATGCACGCCGCGCCATGCCCGTGGCGACTTCGACCGGGATGCGCAGGTTTTCCCGCACGCTTAAGTCCGGGAACACTTCGGTGATTTGGAAGGTGCGCGCGATCCCCATTCCCACCCGCCGGTGCGCGGGCACTCCTGTGATGTCGTTGCCATCAAATAAGATCGCGCCGCCGGTCGGCGCCAGAAAGCCGCTGATCAAGTTAAAGAAGGTCGTCTTGCCGGCGCCGTTGGCGCCAATCAACGCGCGCAACTCGCCGGGCGCGATGGATAGCGACACGGCATTGACCGCCTTTAAGCTGCCGAAGGAGCAGGACACCTGTTCGGCGCGCAACAGGGTCACAATTTGCCCCTGCCTCGCAGCAGACCGAGTACTCCCCGCGGAAAAAACAGCACGACCAGCACGAAGACCAGCCCGACCACCGACATCCAGTTCTGAGTCACGCTGGACACGTAGTCTTGAAGCACCACGAAGATGGCGGCGCCGATCAGCGGCCCCCAAAAGGAGCGCATGCCGCCAAGGACCGCCATGATGACGAAGTTCCCGGACATGTCCCAGCGCAGCGCGCGCGGGTCGGTAAAGTTGTTGAGCAAGGCGTAAAGCGTTCCGGCGAGACTCACGAAGGCACAGGAAATCACAAACGACATCCACAGGTGCCTTTCCACATCGATCCCCAGGAAGCGCGCCCGCCGCTCGTTTTCACGGATCGCCAGCAAGGTGCGGCCAAAGGGAGACTTCAACAGCAAGGCCATCGCCAGCGCGGACAATGCAAAGCAGGTCAGCGCGAAGTAGTAAAACGTCTTGTCGTGCGTCTGGATGTCTAAGGTGGTCCCGCCGAGCTTCAGAGCTTGACGCTGCCATCCGTTCAGTCCGTCGTCGCCGCCGGTCACGGAGTTCCAGCGGAAGGCGATGAAATAAAATACCTGCCCGAAGGCGATCGTGCACATGGCAAAGTAAACGCCGCGCAGCCGCACGATGAGCGCGCCGATGAGAACCGCCGCGAGGGTGCCGCTGATCACGCCGACCAACATCCCCAAAGCCGTGCTGGGGACTAAGTACTTGATCGTCAGTCCAACCCCATACGCGCCGATTCCAAAATAGGCGGCATGACCGAAGGACAACGTGCCGGTAAAACCCAGCAGGAAATTCAAGGCCATCGCGGCCAGACCCATCACAACCACGCGGGTCGCCAATTCGGTGTAGCCGCCGACCGCTTTCATCCAGAAAGGCATCGTCAACAACACGATCCACAGCAGCACGGTCGGGATGTTGTGGCGCACCCAGTTCACGGTAGGTTGCGAGTTCATTGCAACCTGCCCTCTTCGCCAAACAGACCGTGCGGCCTCAATAGCAAGACCAGGCCCATCATCACGTAAATGACGGCCTCGCTGGCGGAAGGAAAGAACACCGTGGTGAGGCCCGACACGATGCCGATGAGCAAGCCGCCGAACAAGGTTCCCGGCAGACTGCCGAGTCCGCCGACGATGATCGCCACAAAGCTCGGCATGATCAGCGAACTACCGATGGTCGGCTGCAAGCCGAGCATGCCGGCCGCCAGCACGCCGGCCAGCCCGGCGAGGTAGATCCCCAATCCGAAGTTCAAATTGCGCAAGACGCGAACGTTCACACCCAGCGCCGAGACGGTCTCCAGATCGAGCGTGCCGGCCCTGATCCGCATACCGAGGCGTGTATGACGCAGAATGAAGAACAGGGCCGCGACCGCCAATGCAACGAGCAGCACCATGAATAGTCGGTAACCGGTTAGGAAAAAAAACTGGGTGCTGAGCGGGCGTGTCAACCAGGCCGGTATGGGGAAAGGCAGGCTCTGTGCGCCCCAAATAAAGCGAGTGACATCTTCCAGGATGTAAGCCAGGCCGAAAGTCAGCAACAAGCTGTACAGGGGATCGCGGCCATAAAGCCTACGGATCATGAGCCGCTCGATCACCAGCCCGATGGCCGCGGTCAGAAATGGCGCCAGCAGCAATGCGCCCCAGAAACCCACGATGGGCATCAAGGAGTAGGCCAAATAGGCTCCGAGAGCCAGGAACCCGCCGTGCGCGAAGTTGATCACGCCGCTCAAATTCAAGATCAGCGAAAGACCCAGTGCCATCAGCGCGTAAAACGCTCCGACGATCAGGCCATTGAAAACATTGAACAGGATCAGCTGCATCAGCGCACGCGTTACAGGGTTAATTATTCGGGGCGCACACGACCACCGCGCGCCGCCGGATCAGCGGACGCGCGATGGAACGGATGCTGGCTTTGCCGGGAATTCACCGGCCGTTCAGGTCGGCCAACTCATCTTGCAGCCGGTTTCCTCCAGTGTGCCTGCGGCATCGGCGCCTTTGATGATGTCGGTCACGTTGAACAGGTCCTCCTCGGCGCTGCCTTTGGCCTGCGCATGACCCACGTACAGCGTATTGATCGATTGATTCTGTCCCGCGCGGTAATACGGCAGATGCGGCATGAGCCCGACTTCGGCGGGCAGCGTCATGCCACTTAAGGCCTTGGCCATCTTGACGGCATCGAGCGACTTGGCGGTGTTGGCGGCGAGCGCACAACTCCAAGCGGAGGCAAAGCCGAACCAGGTGCGCGCCGTCGGCACCTTGCCGGTCTTTTTCTTGATCGCCGCGACAAAGTCGGTCACGTGCGGCACACCCGGCTGATTCCAATACCACTCGAACACCCAGTACCCGACGCGCGCCTCGGGCGGCAGCCCTTCGAGCACCTCCAGTTCCTGTTGCGCGCCTCCCAAGTGCATGGTCTTGTCCAAACCGAACTGCACCGCCTGCTTCAACGCATTGACCATGTCATCGCCGGCGAGCGTGAAGACGATCACATCGGGTTTGGCCGCCTGCGCTTTGATCAAGTAGGAGGAAAAATCGGTGGTACCGAGCGGCGAGAGGTCACCTCCCAACTTGGTTCCTCCCAAGCGTTCGGCCGCTTTCTCCAAACCCGCCTGCAAGGTATGACCAAAGGCGTAGTCCGGCGTGATGTAGTACCACTTCTTTCCCGCCTTGTTCAGCAACACGGAAGCAACCGCGTTCGCCTCGGTCTGCGTCGTATTGCAGACACGGAACACGTTCCAGTGGCAGCTGGAACCGGTCACCGCGTCGGTGTGCCCACCCGGCACGATCTGCAGCACGCCTTTCTCGTTGGTCACCTGCGCCATGGCGAGCGACAGGGCCGAGTTGACGTTGCCCAAAATGAAATTCACGCCGTCACGCTCGATCAGCTTGCGAGTCTTCTGGACGGCTGTGCCGGCATCGCCGCTGGTCGAGTCCTCTGACAGCAATTCGACTTTGCGTCCCAGAATGCCGCCCTTGGCGTTCATCTGCTCAACAGCGAGTTGGGCGCCGATCACTTCGTTATTGCCGAGCGCGGCATAGGTGCCGGTCAGCGGATTGTTGAAGCCGATTTTCACCGTGTCCGCGGCGCGGGCCAACCGGATGAATGGCGGCGCCAGGTTTGCGGCACCCGCTGCGAGCGCGGCTCCCACGACTGTCCGACGGCTGATCGATGGCGGTTTGAGCTTGTCTGTCACTGTTTATTCCCCCGATTCGAATTAATGTTCTATGTTTGGAACCGTACGCCGGCGCCGACCTTCAGTTGCACCGCCGAAATATCAAATACCGCGAGTCAGGCGACGCGTCCATCTTGCAGTGCAGCAAAATGTCCGGTCGCGCGATGCGCAACTTGCCATCGTAGCCCTTACCCGGATTCTCACTTACGGGCCCATGCGCCGAGTATGGCCGGCAGCGGCGGCGGGACGCGGTGCGCCTCGGCCTCCTCCAGCAGCCTTTTATATAGTGTGCTCAAGTCTCCCAGAGAATCCACGGCTAGATTGAGCGCCTGCATTTGCCGCGCCAGGGTTTGAATGACATCCGGCATCCACTGCTCGGCGCCGACCAACGTGTCGGTGCGCACTTCTGGCCTAGGCAGTCCTGCCGCCACGAATGTTGCCGGCAGATCCACCCCCATTCGCGTGTTGGTACCCGTGCGATGAAATGTCTCTACCATCAGCGCTGCCCCAGCCCGCCATAGAGGCAGGGGCTCACAGGCTTCCAAGAACGAGGTCCAGCACGGTTCTTGAAACGCGATGATCCCGCCCGGTCGAACGGCCTTCGAAGCGGACCTCAAGACTTGAGCCGGGTCGCGAAGAAACATCAGGATGTAACGCCCCACCAGCGCGTCGAACGGCCGCCCGCTCGGCAGATCGGCAATATCCATTTGTGTAAATCGAACCTGTTGAAGGCTGAGTTCCCTGGCGCGCGCCGTCGCACGCACCACGGCTCGCGGGTCGCGTTCAGCACCCACGACTTCACCCGTGGACCCGACAAGACGAGCTGCGATCAAAGAGACGTCCCCGACTCCGGATCCGAGGTCTAGAACGCGCTGCCCGGTGCCAACTCCGGCTGCACGGAAGACCCGTTCCGTATGCGCACTCAGCCATGCCGCCTGACGGATGAGACGTTCTTGTTCGGCGGCATCGCTGCCGAGGGCATATTCATTGGTATCGCTAAAGACTGCCATCCGACGCACTCAATACCATGGTTGCGCGGTTCTTGTCCCTCATTTCGCGCATTCGTAATTTGCGTGGGCGATGAGCGCCGCCTCGGGTAGCTCGCCGCTGTACATGCGCTGCACGACGGCTAGCCGGCGTTGTTCAGCTCCCGCGCGTCACTTCGCCGATGAGCTGTCACCACTTGCCGAGAGAACCTTGAGCGCCGCTTCCGAGACGCGCTCATCGATTTCAGCAGCGTGTTTGAGGCTTACTGGGTACCGGATCAGTGCTTCCATCCGGCCGCTCGCTAGACGCATCACAACCTGCGGCAGCGTATCGTTGACCGAAATTGAGGCCGTGGATTCCTTGATTGCGTTCGCCTGCCGCGCGAATTCGTCACGGTACTCCTCCACGACTCGACTGATCGCAGTTAACAATTGAGCCTTCAAGACCGTATAGTCGCTGACGGCGGGCAGTACCACGGTAGTCTCGTGCCAGGACAAATTCACACCCGGAATCTGCTTAAATAGTCCGCCCGATGCTTGGAACACAATGAGATTCGCGAAGGCTACCACGCGTCCAGTCGGCCCCAGTGGGCCGTCCGAGTGCAATTCCATCAGGTGCATTCGCACCAATCCAATGTCGATGACTTCCCCTACGACAGTGCCGATCTGGATGCGGTCTCCGACGCGAATGCCATATTTACCGATCAGGAAAAAATATCCCACTATCGACACCAAGACGCTTTGCATGGCCACTGCCACGCCGGCGGTGAGCAAGCCGGCGAAAGTAGCGAAGGTACTGATTTCCGTGGCGAAACTTAAGCCGACAATTGCAATCACGGCGGTCCACATGACTATTTGGCGAATCAAAAGCAGCTGATACCGGCGCCGGGGCTCGTGGGCATAACGAATCACGCCACGCCGCCAAACTTCAGAGAGAACGAACACAGCGGCCAGAATACCCGCCAAGATACCAAGGCGAATTCCAAGTACTTTTAAGGCTTCGTAGTATTGGCGTTGAGTGGCTTCTCGCCAGCTACCCAAGTTGTGCCGATATTGTGCAAGCAGAACTTGCTCCTTACTCAACGGCAGGAAAATTGCTGAGGTCTGCTTGAAAAGCCACGCAAGCGTATCGAATTCGCCTCGAAGAGCCACAAGTGTCGCGCCATTGGCATGGTCAGCCTGCTCGGCAAGCGTGTCGCTACGCGCAGCATACGTTTTCAATTGTTTAAGAGGTAAATCGCTCACGTTAAGAAAGGTCTTGGCTAGTAGCTCGGTGTGCTCATCCACCATGGCGATTGAGGTGATTTTTCGATGCAGGTTTACTGCTGTGACGCCAAGGTCCCATATCCCGGCGCGCGTTACCGCTGTTTTCGTCTCGTTACCGCTGAGAGGGGTCCCTGCTGGCGCACTCGTTTGCGTTGTACTGGGGACGGGCGCGGAACCGGAGGCTACGCTCAAAGTTGGCAACGTCGCGGCAATGGCATCAATATGGGCTTTGAGTGTGCCAACGCTTGCTTGTTTGGGACTGTTCTGCTGAGTGAACTCCGTCATTGTGTCGAGCAGATTTCTCCTTGCGGCGAGCATCGCAAGCTCGCCCTGTAGTTCAATCAGCTTTGCGGGGACGTGCGGTTTGCCCTTCGAGGTGGCGAGCGACTCTTTCAGAACCGTTATTTCCTCTTGAAGGGATGCACGCTGCGCATCCAACTGTGATTGCTGCCGGCTGAGCGATTGGGGGGAAGAGGCATCTGCGGCGCCTTGCCCGGCACTCGCTTCGCTACTGAGAAGTTCAGCATTTGCACGCGCAAGCTCTATCGCCAAACCAACGACTTGGTCCGCCGTCTGCCGATTTGCATACAGAATCAACAAATCGCTGGGTTGCGTAGCATTCTGCTGTTGTGTACCTAACGTTCGATACCAATCGACCGTCTCATCCAAGATCTGGATCACTTGTTCCGCGCTCAATACTGACAGGCGCGAATCCGGAACCGCGGTGGACGGAGCGCTGCTTGTAGTTGCCGCTAAAGCGGCACCGACCCACAGGCTGAGAACGACGGCTGCGCGGACTTCGCATGACAAACGCATGATGGAATCGTACCTTAAATTCGCGTGACCTAGCGTGGCGCAGCAAACCTTGCAAAACGTATTTCGCGTGCCTGCGCGCGATCGTAGAGACAGAAGCGAATGATCAGCGTGCGGCTCTTAAGATCAGACAATTCTGACAAACTGACCCGTCGTAGGCTGCTGTCGGTTGTTATTGGTTGAAGTAATCTGGCTACGTGATTACAGAATTGTCCCCGTGACAAAATCTGAAATCACATCCGGGGTCGCGAAAGCGACCCCGCCTCATATTTGCAATTGGGCTCTGACCGAAGCTCTGGATCAAAGAACGCGCGCTGGGGCAGACTGATACTGAGTCTGCGGCGTCGGCGGTTGTTTTGGCGGTGCTGGGTTTGTCGGAGAGGTTGGCGGTTCCAGAGGCCGATTGCATGCGCCAACGAAAACTACTGTGGTGACACAAAGTATCGCCATGACGGGAATGCGCATGAAACCTCCTATTTACTGACGCGAACCTGCGCGCCTTCGCGCGATGACCGCCAGTCATGGAACGCTGTCCCTTAGAGAGTTGACGCGCTGAAAGTATCGCAACCATCAATTTGGCCGGAACTCAGCCCACGCTTGAACCATGACACACGTTGCGCACTGGTCCCATGGGTAAATGTCTCGGGGACGACGGTGCCGCGTGATTGACGCTGCAGTGTGTCATCGCCAATCTTCGAGGCGGCATTCAGTGCAGATTCAATATCGCCGGGTTCCAGGCGCCAGCCGCTTTCATGTTGGGAGCGTGCCGTCCATACACCGGCAAAGCAATCCGCCTGCAATTCCAATCGCACGCTGAGGGCATTCGCTTGCGATGTGCTGCTACGTTCTCGTTGTGTGTTTATTTTTTCAAGAATGCCGAGCAAATTTTGCACGTGATGACCCACTTCATGGCCGATGACGTATGCGTGTGCGAATTGGCCGGGGGCTCCTAATTGCTGTGTCATGACGTCGAAAAAACCCAAATCCAAATAGACCATTTGATCTTCGCCGCAATAAAACGGCCCAGCCGCTGCTACTCCCTGGCCACAGGCGGTCGGATAGCTATCGCGAAACAGACGTAGTTTAGGATCCGTGTAAGTCAGGCCGCGTTCGCGAAAAGCGTCTGCCCATACGGTTTCCGTACTTTTGAGGACTTGGGAAACGAATTTCACCTGTGGATCGGCGGCGGGCGAGCCTTGGGCGGGCTGTTGAGCCGCACTGGTGGGTGCGCCTTGATCACTGCTCATGAGACCTAGCAACTGGAGGGGATTTACATGAAAAATCGCTCCCGCGATGCACGCCAGGACGATGGAGCCGAGGCCTATTCCATGGATGGGTCTGAAGCCTCCGCCGCTCGAGCCGCGAAGGTCTTGAACATTGTCGCTCTCACCTTGATCGTCCATTCTCATAGCACACCAATCCTAACTCATCCTTAGTTTCTTAGAAGTCGTGCGTACGACCGAGCAGAGTAAGCTGATCGAAAATAGCTGCCGAGCCGGTGAGATACAAGGGAGGCGGGCAACTGTCGGCTGTCGGTAATCGCCTACGGTCTTACTCGGGCGCTTCTACCGATGCGATTCGAATGAGCACCGATCTAAACAAGTCACGCGATCGACTTGCCGCGCTCCCCGTCCGCGCGTTTTTACTCTTAATCTCGGTTTCTGTTGATCCCGATTATCCTTACTCCTTCTTATATCTGTTTGCTCCTCTTCACCTGCCATGTGCGAGCTTTGATCGGTGTTCTCCGTCGAACCGCCCGCGGTGCGCCCGGAACCCGACAAGGCCCGGGCGGCGCGGTGATTGGTATAGGTCATCGCTCACTACCGTGTCAACGTCAGGACGATCACCGGCCGCTACGAACCGCGCGCGTACTCGGGGATCTGCTTGAGAAAGAAACCGCCGCCGGGGCCAATGCTGAATTTGACGTTCCACGCCCAGGTCAGATCGCTCGCCAAAGTACTGGACGTCCAGTAGAGAGACGGCTGCGTCGGTCCGAAGACGGGGTCAATACACGCAGAGCCCGAACTACACTCAGGGTCGATAATCGTCAGCAGTTCCGCCTCGGTCGGAATCCGCCAGTCGCAGCGGTTCGCAAAGCAGTTTCCCGGCGCCGCACTCACAACCTGCCCGGCCGAGGGACTGTAATAATCCCCGCCATTGAGCGCGGCTAAAAAGACCGTGAACAGCCCCCCGTCCGCGGGGCTGCCCGCGCCAGCCCACCTGTACATGTTGGTATAACAGGTCACTTCACCGCTGCAGGTAGTTGTTTCAATTTCCCACATCAGCCCGGTCTGATTGTCCGTCAGCGTCCCGTCGCCGTTCACCGTAAAGCGGGGGACGGCTGACTTGCAAATGAAGCTCCCGTTGTACAGGACGGCAACGTCCGGCGGCGTACAGGTTGGCAGGGCGCCCGCTGGACCTTGTGGTCCTCTTGCACCTGGTGGACCCGCCGGACCTTCTGGGCCAATCGGACCGGCTGATCCCCGAGGTCCGGTCGGGCCCGCTGGGCCGGTAGCTCCGATCGCGCCCGTGAGGCCAATCGGCCCTTGCGGGCCGGGGGCGCCAGCCACACCCTGAGGTCCGGTTGCGCCTGTGAGGCCAATCGGACCTTGCGGACCCGTGGCACCCGGTGCAGCCAAAATCGCCCAGTCCCCAGTATTCTTGTTCGGCGCCACGCCCGTGTTCCTCGCAAGGCAGATGTAGCTCGCACCCTTGTACGTAACAACACTTCCCTCACGGTACGATTCGGTTGAAACCCAAGCAGAATAAAAATTGCGGATTGCTACGCCGCGATCAGAACGTTCGGCAGAAACCGTACCAATGAGTCCCAGGCTGAAAAATGCAGCGGCCACAATGGCACCAAGTGGCGCGAACGCGGAATTGTGATGAGTCATGCCGTTCCCCTGGCGTCAGTTGTTGAACCTTGATAGTGATCCGACCGACCCTGGCCGCCGCAACTGAAGTTCCACCGATCTACGCTGCGCTGCCAAGGTCTGCTGGACGATAAATTCCCTTGTCCAAGCGCTGGCTTACGCGCGTTTACTGACGAAGTCCAGTTAAGTCCGTATCGGTGTGTTGCGCACTGCACTCGGTATGGCGCGTGGACGGACTTCGCTTCGATGATGTGCAACGTCCGTAATTCGGCGAGCATTCGCACCAGAGCTATGATGGAAGTTGGCTAATACATTGCGGGCCGCATCGCAGTGTCGCGTGCGCGCCAGCGTACAGACTGAACCAGGAGATCGGCCTAGCCTCGTTGTATAGCATTTATTGACCGCCGCTTGCGGCAGCACCCACGTGCCGAATCAGGAGATTGATGTGCAAAAGCTCTTATTGCCGATGATTGGAATATTAGCCACGGCATTGGCGTGTGGCTGCAATAGTGCGAAGTCCCCGGCGGCAGTCGCCACCGATGTGGCCGCCGCGCGGCAGCAAGCAACCACGGAAGTGACGGATACCCAGAGGGATGCGGCAAAAAATGTCGACAGTGTCGCCGCAAACGTTGACAGCTCGTCCAAGGACCTCAACGAGGCAAACGCCACAGCCGCATATGATGTGGCCGTAGCCCAGGCAGACGGTGATCATGGCGTCGCAATCCAACAGTGCTCTGCACTGACCGGTGAGACGCAAAAGTCGTGCAAGGAAACAGCGGACACGAAACTGGACCAGGCGAAGACTCACGCCAACGTCACTCGTCTTTCGAAGCTTCAATAGTCATTGTGCTGGTTTGTACGCTTGCCGGTGGCCAGTGTGACAGACCGTATGAGGCGTGGCCGGCGCCGTATGCGCGCCTAACCGCGCGTGTGGCGCTTGTCGACCCCATTCGAGACGGTCGCAACCGGCAGCCATCGAGCGGATCAATAACTTAGTTTGCCCTAGCGTGTTGCGGGATCGAACGGGACAAAACTCTGTTCCGTCTTCGGATTCCCAGTCCCGGAATAACGAGCCGTCACGGGGAACGGATAAACTGGACGGGTGCGTTCAATATTCCCGTTCTCTACGCGTCCGGCGATCAGCTTGTCCGGTGCTTGGCCTTTTTCCACCCAGTCTTCCAATGCGCTGAACGAATCGAATTCGGTGAGTCCAGGGCCGCCGCTGCCATGATGCACTCCCGGGATGAGAAATAGCCGAAAGAAATCCTCCGTTTGACCGCGGCCACCCATGAACTTGCGCACGCCCTCATAGTAGCCAATCGACGAGGTGGCCATAATCGCGCCGTCCGCCCATCCGTGCCACATGAGAATTTTGCCGTGGTGTGCCTTAAAAGCGCGCAGATCAAAACTGTTCGCATCGTAGATAAGTCGCGATCGGGATAACGTCGCTGGATCACGGTCGAAATCGAATGAAAGCGCATCGATATTGCGCCTTACCTTTGCGTCCGCCAAATATCCCGCGTGTTGCGCGGGCAGATCCAAGTTGGCGATCCGAGGTGGCGTTCGTGGACTCGGTTTGCCATGGTAGTTCCAGCCGCTCCACTGCGTTTCCGTTCCAGGAAGGTAGGGATACGCGTAGAGCACCACCCCCTTCGAGTTGATCGCTGGGCCTCCAGCAATGGCTTGGAGATTGAATCCGGTCAGAGCCGAACAGCTCTGTTCATCTTGCGTATTCGTCGTCGAGGCCGTATCCGGGGCAGCGACCGCGAATTCACCAAGGCTGCCCAAGACCAACAGTGCGCTGCACATCACGCCTAGAGGCGTGGCATGGCACCGCTGCACCCTTTTCTTTGGCGGCTCCGAAGAAATAGCTTCGATGTACTCCTTGGTCATCGTGTGCCTCCCACAAGCCCGGCCGAGACATTCTAACGCAACGGAATTCCGCTCATCGCCCGAAACTCGGTCTATCAGGTGCAAGATGAATTGCCATCCGACGGTAGACGCCGCATGACACGACGCGCCAATCCAGGACTGCCGGGCGCATACTTATGATGCTTTCGATGAACGCGATATCACGACAAATCTTGCGTGCAACGGCCCCGCTCGGGGTGCTCGCGTTTTGGAGTGGCCTATGGATGGCCGTTCGACGCTACCCCTCAGAGTACGACTGGCGCTACATGAGCATATCCAATTTGGTCTACACGGATCGCAATCCCAATGGGTATCAATGGGCATGGGGAGGGCTGATGCTCTGTGCGCTGGCTGGGCTGTGTTGGACGACAGTACTGATTCGGGACGGAAGACGAGATGGCATTCGACGGCGACCCCTTGCGCATTGGGCGCTGGGGGTGGGCTACGTATGCATGGTGTGCGCGTTGTTGCCTCAGAAGATTCTTTCGGTCCCGAAGGGACATGAGATGCTCGCGTTATCGGCTTTCTTCGGCCTGTGCATTGGCGTTGTGCAACTTACTTTCACTACCGTTGAAAGGCACTTTCAGCTGCGGACGAAGCGCAGTTTCCGCGGAGCGCCCCAAGTCTATGCCGGTCTTGTGGCCGGCGTTGCACTGCTACCGATCCTGATGGCGGTGGCAGCGCCAGCGTATGTCGCCTACGCGCTGCCGCATCTGGGGTGGGTAGGGCTCGAATGGCGAGCGCTGAATGTGCCGGTGTACCTGAGTTTCACATTCTGGGAATGGATCACTTGCGCCATCTTCTCCGCCTACATCGTGCGCCTCTCTCTTGCGGCGCGAGTAACCTAAGGCAAATTAAGTTACTACGATAAAGATTTCGCCTCTGAGGACTCCCCTACCCCGTTCTCCACCATACGAGCTCCCAGCTGTCCTCACTCTTGCAGCCGCTAAACCGCCAACCGCCACTCCAGCCCCAACGGCAACGTCCGGGGACCAAACACAAAGTGCAACACCCGCCGTGAGGTTAGCGACTTAGCCTTAGAAGACGCATGCAGCGTCTCATCTGCCGTTCTCCGTCGGCCGGGCTGTTCGGGTGCATCACGCCGTGCGTGGCTAATCTACCCAACCCAGCCGTCCAGTCGTTCGATCGGTTCGACGAGATTACTGATCTCGTCGAAAAGACACCCGATCTCACCCTCCAAGGACGGATCCACGGCGGTTCAGACAACAAGTAACGATCCACGGCCTGCGGTCCCCGGAAAACAAATGCAATCCGCGCTCTGATCTTTTCTTTATCCCCCGAGGAACATGTGGCCAATCGCTTGGTGAAATTTCTCAATTCCCACCGCGAGTCGTTGCGCGTAGGTCTCTTTCGCGTCGACTCCAGCAACGTAGGTCAGACGGTCCTTTTCGTCCGTTGCCGCCTCATAGACCACCTCGGCGATCTGCTCGGCGCTCGAGCCCCTCGCCCTTCGCGCTGGATCCATGAAAACCTTCATGGTCCTGGACACAAAATCGGCGTACGCGGGGTGTTGCGTCAACACCAGCGAGCGGGTGGCAAAGTCGGTCCTTATGCCCCCGGGAGCAACTGTCTTAACCTTGATTCCAAATTTCGACAGCTCAAACGCCAGGCTTTCACTCCAGCCCTCCAATCCCCACTTCGTCGCGTGATACACCGAGTTAAACGGAAAAGCGACCAAGCCACCGATTGACGTGGTCGTGATGATGGTGCCGCCGCGCTCGCGCATCGCCGGCAGGAATGCCTGCGTGACACGCATGACGCCGAGCAGATTGGTGTGAATCTCGGCGACAACTTGCTCGTCACTCGCTCCTTCGAAGGGTCCGGCCAGTCCGTAGCCAGCGTTGTTGAACACAACGTCCACCGGACCGAGAGCCAGGGTACGGCGAGCGGCCTCGGCAATCTGCTCCGGTTTCGTTACATCAAGCGGCAGCAACGTGACGCCGGCCACCGCGCCGAGCTCCTTCTCCTTGCCTGGATCTCGCATCGTGGCGACAACTTTCCAGCCGCGACTGGCGAATAGGAGCGTTGTGGCCCGACCGAGCCCGGTCGAGCTCCCAGTGATGAATATTGTCTTGGACATAAATTCTCCTGTTGTGACACGCCAGGCATACTAAGCTAGAACTCGGTATTTGAGCGCCATGCGATGGGCGAACTGTTTCTATCCGCGCTCGGTGGCGGGATTGCATTCTGAACTAAAATAGACCAAATACGCATCATGACAAAGCACCGAATCTACGCAACGAGCTTCGCAAGTGTCTATCCCCTCTACGTTGCCAAAGCGGAGAAGAAAGGACGCACGAAAGCAGAGGTCGACCAAATTGTTCTTTGGTTAACCGGATATAGCCAGAAAAAGTTCGAAGCCCAACTCGAGAGACGGAAGGACCTCGAAGCCTTCTTTGCCGAAGCGCCGCACCTAAATCCGTCGCGCACGTTGATAAAGGGTGTGATATGTGGTGTCCGGGTGGAAGACATCGTGGAACCCACAATGCGGGAAATTCGTTATCTGGATAAGCTGATCGATGAGTTGGCGAAGGGCAAGGCAATGGAGAAGATCTTGCGGAAGTAGACCCCTGCAATTCCGGCGAGCCAAGCACGCCTTCCCTTCCTACCAGTCGACCGCCATCCCTTGCAACAGCCCACGTCACCGCGACGACTCGCGCAGCACTGCCACCCGATCTTGATAACGCCTGCGTTAAAGCCATCTCGCATGCCCGGTTTATTCCAGAAAGGCAGGGAGACCACCCATGTCCGGTCGTTCGCCGGCGCGCGGCTCACCCATGCTCGGCGCAAGCCCGGGGCGGCCGTCACTGGCCGCCCGTCGAACGCATGCGTTCGACCCAAGGACGGATTTACCGCGGTTCGGAAAGCCAACGCCGCTCCACTCCTTCACATCAAGATGCCTCCATGCTAGCATCATGATGTATGCGAACCACCCTGACCCTGGATGATGATGTAGCCGCCCGCCTCCAAGCCGAAGCACGGCGAACTGGGCGTCCATTCAAAACAGTGCTCAACGAACGACTTCGAATGGCGCTGGCTCAGGGCGCCGCGGTGCAAAAGCGCAAGCCTTTTAAGGTGCAGCCTCGAGCAATGGGCGGCCCGGCCGCCGGCCTCTCCTACGACAACGTCGGAGCGCTCCTCGAAGAGATCGAAGGCGCAGATCACAGGTGAAACTGCTCGACGCCAACATCCTGCTCTATGCGTATGACAGCGATTCCGCTCACCACGCGGTTTGCCGCTCTTGGTTGGAAGCCGCCTTTAATTCGGAAGAGACCGTCGCGTTGTCCTGGCAGACCCTGCTCGCCTTCCTACGCATCTCCACCAATTCTCGCGCGACCAAGAATCCCCTGCGGAGTGCAGAAGCTTGCGAGATCGTCAGCACCTGGTTGCATCAGGTCAATGTTAGCGTGATCGGAGCGGGTGAGCGGTTCTGGGAACTTTTGCAGCATCAAATACATGAAGCCCAGGTCGTAGGACCGCTGGTGACTGACGCCGCACTAGCTGCACTCGCCCTCGAACACGGCGCAGCATTGTGTTCCGTCGACCGAGATTTTCGCCGCTTTCGCGGCCTTAAGCTGATTGATCCGACGGATCAGAGCGAACCGCGTTCGGAAGCATGACCATGGTCTCCCGCCTATAGGTTCAGCCGGCGGAATCTGGCCGAGTATCTCGTGATGGTTTCCGACTTCGGCCCCCTCTGGCACGCTAATCGACCGGCGCCAATCTTCTGCATACGACCCACCAACGGTCCCTGAATTGCTGGTCGTGGCGACCAAGCGTATTGACGCCCGAACATCCCCGTCAGACGGAGAAATTTGCACCACTGAAATAGCCGGACTCGCTCGTGAAGTTAAATCGCATACTCTCTCCGATGCCGCCAGCAGCATGCCGATTTCCGCTGGGCGCGGCAGCGCCGAGCGGGCTAGCGGCGGGCGAAGATCAGCGCTCTTGCGGCAGCAGTTCCGCCAGCGCGTACAGAGTTTTCGATGGGAATCGCTCAAGTGGATAATACTTGCAGATGTGCGAAATCGCCTCCTCGCAGGTCCGAACATCGAGATGGCGCAGCAGGTAACGGATATCGTCTTCGTCGTGGAACTCGGCCCCGATTCTCATCGCGAGGCATTTCATCGCCAGTAAATACGCCGGCTGCGCGACCATCACGCTCAAGTGATCCATCTCCAGAAAGGGCGCGAAATCCCCTTGCGTACTCATGAATGCTTTCACGCCATCATTGAGCCAACCGTCATTAAGACCGGCTCGGACAGCCACGCGCGCCGCGGCTTGTCGCACTGCGGTGCTGGGCCGGAACAGGGCATCCACGTCTTCGGTGGAAGAGCGAGCATCGTAAGCGAGACACATGACGGCGCCGCCAACCAGAAACAGTTCCGCGTGCGTCGTTGAGGTCGCGAGTTCCTGATTCAGCAGTTCAAATAGACGACGAATATCCGACTGCGTAAGTGCAGGCACGATCAGATCCTCGCGCCCAAGGTCGAATCAATGAATATGTTGCGACGCCTGAACGGTGCCGGAGAGTGAATGAGCAGATGAAGTCTGAGGCTCTGCAGGGAGCTCGCAAAAATAGGCTCCGCCAACGGCACAATCGAACGGGTCCAAGCGGGAGGGCCCATCGCACGGCGGCCGCATGCGTACTCCACCATCGCGGCTATGTAGTTGGCAACATACGGTGTGAGCGCGATCGTTGGCCATGCCGCCACCGCCTCCCGCAATTCGCCGCCACTTAACTTAGATAACAATGAATTAAGTTCCGCCAACGCGAAGGAGGGTGCCGGGCCCGCGGTGGCCTCGACGAGTTCCTGAAAGCGCGCCGCCGGCACTGACAGAACGCGGCTCAGGACATAGGTCGACATATCCAAACCCGCGCGTTTGGCTGCGCCCTGAATCGCCGATTTCTCACGTTTGGAGACACGGATCTGTAACTGCGTCGTTTTCGCATCGTTGGCCACACTGCAATGTAAATCGTAAGAATATGCATGTCAATACGACCGTATTGACATGCGCGAGACCTCGCCCATGGATGGATTATTTGGCTTTCAGCCCATTGCGCTGCGCTGCATTCGACGCTTCGCGGCGTAGTCACCACGGCCGGGAAACGAATGACCCCCACACAACAAGTAATGATCCGCCCGTTGAACCGTTCCGCGCCAGGCGGGCACTAAGCATGGGTACAATGCGATCCCGAATCCGACATTCCAAAGACCGACGAGGCATTATTGCTATGCGGCGAATCATGGTTCTGACTCTAGTTTTCATTGCTGGCTGCGCTGGACAGCCTAGTTCTCCACCGCAGGCGGCCGTCCCGACGACTTATATCAACGCGTCGGGCGCTCCCATCGAGCAAGTTTCGGTCTCCAGCCCCAAGGGAGACGTGGATACCAAGAGATTAAAGGAGGCCAAGAAGGCAGGTTTCACCGTGATCAACCAGGATGGGACGCCGCTTTTTTGCAGAAGCGAGCCCCACATCGGATCGCGCATCCAGAAAGACACGACTTGCCTGACTCGAGAGCAATGGGACGACATCACATCCCAAACCCAACGAGGGCTACAAGAGTGGTTGCGGAGCAACCCGCCTCCAGGGGGTGACGTCGCCCCTCCGGCTCATAACGCACACTAACCAATTCGCTCTTGCGACGCTGTAGAGAGTGCCCATTGGCTCTCCCAGCTTTCGATCGAAGTTTTACATTCAACTTCTGGACGAAAACCGCTCCCCCAAAGCCCTTAAATCTCTGCCTACCCATCCCCGTACGCCAACCTATCCATCATCTCCGCGAATCGGCCCCAATGAATGCGCTTCGCAGATTGGCGCCTCGCGCCTGCCCAGAACAAAGACCCCCGCCCGATCTGCAGCTCACCGAGTTTTAGATCTTTGCGATAGATTTGCAGCGTGAGCGCGGACCTGGCTTTGGCGAGAGTGGTATTTGCGATCTCAGCCTTGACCTCAAAAGTGTGGCCGGAAGGCTGGACGACGTGTTTGCGCTTCTTGGTTGCCATAAGTCAGCTCCCCTCATTGATCGACACTATCATTGTACGTCCACTTGCGGCACAGCTGCCTCATGCCCTCCAATCCCTCACCCGCCCTCGAGGCGCTCGACGCCGAGCAACTGTCCCACAAACCGACCGATGTACCGCAGACGACATAATGATCGCTGTTCCGTCGAGTACATTCCAATATGATTGGAAATAGACAACTGTCGCCTTGTGCGGGCGCCGATTAGCTGGCATTTTTTTGCCGTGGCGTTGGAGATTGGAACATATGGCAAAGACAGCAAATGGCAGCGGGCCTAAGAAAGACCGCCCAACAACGACCGACGCTTCTCCTCCACTGCTCAGCGAAAAGCTCATCGCGCAACTCCAAAACGCGGTCTATGCCGCGCGCAGCAAACGAATTTCCGACCACGACGATGCCTCTGCCAGATCCGATGAAAAGAGGAGCTCTAGTGGTACGGACATCTCGCCACGCGCTGACTCCTCGCTCAAGCAACTAACCGATTAGATTCGCTTTCCGATACACCCCGCAATCCGTTTACCGCGCATCGCGCCCTCTCGCTTCGCCCGCGACCCTTCGGCCGTAACGCTGCGTCGTATCCGACTCACCCGCCTCACTGCGGACTGGCCCTTCGAGACGTCCCTTCTAAGGCTAGTTCACGCTATCATTGGCTTTCACCCAAAGAGGAAAAGTCATGGCTCACCATCTTTCGCTGAATCGCGCCCTGTTAGCCGCCGGTTTAAGCACGACCGTGCTGATTTTCAACCCGGCGCAGGCGCAAGAAAGTCACTGGGCAGCCCCGAGTGATGCAACGGCAAAGACTCTAATCGATTGGGAGCGCCAATGGGCGCAGGCCGCTTGTACTCATAATGGAATCGAAAAAACCATTTTGGCGGAAGACTTTCAAGGAACCGCCCCCGACGGGTCGCGCTATTCCAAGCAGCAAGAGCTCGCGCGTGCCTCAAGCGGAAAGCCCACAGAAGAAGCCTGCACAATGTACGAGGTAACCGTACATTTTTTTGGCGACTCGATGGCCATTCTCTACGGCAGCGAAAGTGCAATACATACTGAGGCGGATGGCCGAAAACATACCGTCAAACTCACGTGGACCGACACTTGGCTCAAGCGGAGCGGGAATTGGCAAATTGTGGCCGCTCAGGACATGCCCAGCGAATTAAAGTAAATCCTCTAGCGCCGACTTCGCGCATCACGTCCTCTCTCGCCGCCATCCTTTGCCTCTCCAGCATGTCTGGAGACTCGTCCGAGTCTTCTTTCTATTATTAAGGCGTGTAGTGCGTGTAGATCAAGTCGGTCGCTTTGGCAGGCTCGTGGGCACCACAGCGTGTACTGGTGTTCGCCGACGTGCGGCTCACCCCCCGCTCACTGCACCTTCAGGTGTTTCAGCAATGACTCGAGGTCCAAAGCAGTGAGCGGGGTCTGTCCCGCAGGCATTCCGGAAACCTGTCCCTTGAGTGTCGTGACTGTGTCTTTCAGCACGGTATAGCTCGCGAATTCGTCGACACCCGCTTCGGCCGTGGCCTTTCGGATGATGTTGAGAGTAATGGATGGAATCTCGTGGACTGTCGGTCTGACGATGAACACGTAGTCGCTGTCGCCGGAATGGAATACGATTGAATAGGTATTCTCTTTTGCGTCATCGGAGCCGCTCCGCCGGACCAACGCAATCGCTAGCTTGTCGACCTTCAGTTCCTCTTGGTGAAAGACCGGAGCCTTGGATTTTTCCTTGGGCAACGCCTTCGCAAAGTTTTCCACATCGGTTGCTGTCAGGTTGACGAGTTTCATGGTGCTATTCCTTCAGCCCCGGACTGACGGTCACGTTCTTGGCGAGCATTAAATACCTTGGGTCTCGGCTCCCGATCGTCCGAGAACAGAGAGGCCTCAAAGGCTCGCCGAGCCGACTGCTCCGCGCCAAGCATATCGCAGAGAACTTGGAGGTCAGCCTCGAGGTCGTCTGCGGAGCATTGCGACATCGACGCAAGACCGGCAGCGCCCGCCAGACACGGGGTCAACCCGGCCTCAAATTCGCTGATGATTGACTCAGGAGTCAGGGACGCTCGGATGCGCAACAGATGCCAATACAGCTTCAATGGTTGCAGCAGCAATACGTTCACATACTTGCCGCCGCTCCGCACATTTTTGTCCGCCACCGCATTGAAGTAATCGACGAGGTCTATTAGCTCGTTCACCCCCGCTCCGTGCTGCTCGCCTCGTTGTCCCACTCCCGGTCCTTGATGTACGTTCAGGCGCGAGATTTGTTCTGCGGCAGCGGCGACTTGGTTGCGAGCGATGCCGGCATTCGCGAGATCCTCCAATGAGCTGTCCAGGGTTTGGGTCAGGAATGTATGGAACTCGCCGGCGCTGAGCCCTGTCACCCAAGAGCTCACCAGGCTGACAAAACCGAGCAACGGCGAGACCGCAAAGCATCGAACCTTGTCCTTGAACTCCGAGGAGGAGTGCATGCGGGCCGCGACGATGGGGCTGAAGGCATAGTATTCGCTCGACGCCAACAGAAAGAAGTCCCGACCGAGCCGCGACCGCGCAATGAATTCATCGCGCAGTTGGCGTAAACGGTCAACCTGCCTCGCATGCGGCGAGCCCAGGGCCGCCGTCACAATCAGGCAGCCCGCCGACGACGCCGCGTTCGCGACAGCGATGATTCCAATGGCGGGCAGGGTCGTTCCAAACATGGTAATGAGCGGAGGCGCGATCGCCGCTGCGTAGGCGGCTTCTCCTTCAATATTCGGATGACCGACAGATGCGAGATTGCACGCAAGCGCTCCACCGCACGCGCCTGCACGCGGCGCCGCCACTTCATCGACCGCGGTCAGCGTGGGTAGGATGATGGCTATCGCCGCGGCCGCTCCCGCGAGAGCGCCCGCGGCGGAGCCGGCAGCGGCTCCCAAAGGGCCGCCGCCGAGGAAGCCAAGGATTCCGCCGAGAGTGGAACTGGCGGCAATATTGGAATCAATGACGGCACCGATGACGTCGATGCCGGGACTAAACCCCCAAAGAAATGCAGGCGCCGTGGGCATTGTCTCATCAGCGCCGCTGCTGCCGCCGGAGAACAGTGCATTGACGGGACCAAACGGGGCCGGCACGAACATGAATCGCGGCGCGGTCACGCCCTGAGCAGAGAAGCTTCCCCCCGGCGCCGCATTGGCGAGCGCGACCGCCGAGGTGAGGGAGCTGTCGGATGTCGATTTAAAGAGAGCACAATTGCCGGCCACCACCGCCTGCGCAGTCGATCCTGCGATGGATCCACTGAGCACGGACGCCAACCAACCTCCCGGATCCAGTATGCCCGGCACCACGCTTCCGGAGAGCAATCCAACCGCGATGGCCAGACCGACGAGATCGGAGAATAGCGAGATGATCGGGTAATACCCCGTGACAACGATGACCGCACCCGGGAAGGCGGCGCCGACCGCCGTGAGAAGTGCACTCATCTGGCCATTGACTGCACCGGGCGGGGCGAGCGCCGCTGCGCCGGCCACATTGAGTGTCCCTCCGCAAGCGGCGTTAGTCATGGCCGCGAGAGTCAACGGGTTGCCAAAAGGATTCAGAATGGTGGTGAACAATCCTACATCGTTGATACCTCCATCCAGGATGACCAGGTTGACGGAGGACGCGGCGATGGTTGGAACGGCACTTCCCAGCACACCGGGCGCGCTTGCCGCCTGATTCAAGATCGTCGGCAATCCCCCAGGCAATTCTCCCGCGGGGAATGCGGTTGTTGTCGTCACCGTGGGTGTGGTTGCGGGAGCCGCGCCCAGCGCGGTGTTGATGGTCGCACCCGAGTGCGCAAACCGGCTGACCGACACCGCCAGTCCCGCGCCCGCCGTCCACACGCCGACCACAGTAGGATCGGTTGAGAGGGCCACCCCCACCAGCTCGGCCATCTTATCTGATGGGGCGCGGGCGGCGCCTGGCCTCAAACCCTGCCCCCATTGAATGGAATCTCCGAGAACGACAATGGGGAAAGCAATTGGGAAAGCGGGACTACTCATGTCGCCCCCTCGCGCTCGCCGGCGAGCCCCTGGAATTCTCCTGACTTCGAAGTGCGTCGTTCCATGGTTGCACCTGCTATCTAAGAGTCGGAAATGGCTGGTGGCGATTGTAATGCAGAAATAATGGATGAGGGAGTGGCTGGCCTAAATCAATTTGGGATTCCTCCCCCGAACCGCCGAAAAAAAGCGTTCGATACCGCCGGGTGCCACACCTGAACGGGCGTCACCTTGCAGTCAGCGAAAACCTCAAGATTCCAAACCGTTAATTGCGTCCACTTCTTCCGGCTAGTGCATTTGTTATCGTTCCACAGTGACGTCCTCGACCGCGCGTAACAATAACTTCAAAAAAGCGATGAGTTCGGTCGTGCTGACAGCCGGGGCCGCACTCGCTGATGCCGAGCGCACCATCTACAAAGCAGGCGCCTTTACACGCAAAAACGCTCAACAGGAATTTAAGCTCGTCATCGAGTACTGCCGGTTGCTGATAGAACCCGTCAGTCCGGCCATTTCCGGTTTCGCCGAAAACTACTGTCGAAAGCACATATCGGTTGCGACCCAATTCCTAACGCACGCCATCGCCACACATAACCCCAGCAGTTCCGAATGCAAACGGCTGGTTCGTATTGCAGGCCTCATCGAGGAGAACCTGAAAACGAATCTCGAGGCCGAAACCGCCAAGCTCTGCTGGTTAGGTAACGACGGTGATACCTTCATCCGAGAACTGGAGAAACACAGCTTCGGCTGAATCCCGCCCCGCCGGAGCTCGCCAAAGTCTGCAGCGTCATTCAGCCTGCGCAAGCTTCACGACGCGAAAGTGACCTTTGGTCTGCGACCGATGATATTCCGACAAAAGCGGAAGATTAATTCCCGCCACCGCATCGTCAATGGCCTTGATTACGCAGGCGTGGTGCTCTGAGGCCCCAGCGGCACTTGCACTCTCGAGAGGCACGCAGACGTCGGCGGCCGCGACGCGTAGGCGCACATACAACCTCCTAACACCTTCGACAGTCGAAACATCGAGGTCCGCAAAATGTACAACGGCCGTAAGCGGCGGATCCGACAAAAACGGTTTATTCACAGTGCGATCCGTAAAAGCCTCGGCGGCGTCACAACTAACAGACGCGGCGATACAGATTGTCATCGCTGTAAGAGCGGTTGCTATGGCCAACTTCATTGTGAAACTCCTTGAGGTTATTGCGGCTATGTTTCGCCGAGCCTTCGAGCGAGCCGGATGATTCGTCGCAGAGAGTGTCAACCACGACAGTGCCGCCGCAAAACAGAAGTCGTTAACGAGGTTTAAGACAATCTAATCGACCACGGCCGCCGTACGTACCCCGAAAGCGCACTTGGGTTTGATCCGCGTCCATTTTTTATTTGTTGTTCACGCCGAAACTTCAGCGACTCGCGAGTCAGGTCAAGGTCACCGAACTTTACAACCTGCGTACGCAGGTTGTCACTTTGCTCGGACGTCGCGGCGGATGCGCCCAACGGGGCCATCAGTATCGCCAACAGTGATAATGAGATTCCGAAATTCAACCTCAAAAGACGGAACATGGGACTCGGCTCCTCAATTCGCCCCGGGAAATTCCGGGCAATGAATACGCTACGCCGAGCCACCTGTGCGCGAAGCGGGAAACTTCCCCATTTTTTGCTCAAATTATCCCCATGGTATCGTTTCGGGCTCCCCGCATTGGAGTGCCAGTGACGGAGCGCTCCCCCTGTACGTTCCAGTACAGACAGCCTGCCGGAATCAAGCTACCTTCAAATCATGAGCAAACCCCACACGCACGAAACAGGACTTCGGCTAAGAGCTCGTGAGTCAAGTCCTACGACAGTCTCTTGCATCAGCCGGCTTCGGCTTGCTTCGTTTTGGATGACACTCCTTCGCACTGACGCTGTGAGGGCCAACGCCCACTCATGGTGATCTGCGCCACCTAGGCCAACCAGTAGGAACCAAAGTATGAATACGATACCCACTAGTACCGCTATTGCCGCGGCTGTCTTGATCGCTTTGGCAATCGCTGTAGTCGTATGGTTTGTCATGCAAAAACAACGATCTGCGAGGCTAAGACAGCGTTTTGGTCCGGAGTACGATCGGGCCGTTAGCGAAGCCGGCAGGACCAAAGCGGAGGCCGAACTTCTGAAGCGTGAGGAACGCGTCGCGGGTCTGAGCATCATACCGATCACCGCAGTCGATGCGGCTCGGTTTTCCGATGCGTGGAGCGTCCTGCAAGGCCGTTTTGTCGACAACCCCAAAGGTGTCGTGGCTGAGGCCGACGCGCTGGTGCGCGAGCTGATGCTGAAACGCGGCTATCCCATGGGCGATTTCGAGGTCCGAGCGGCCGATATCTCAGTCGACCATCCTAATGTCGTGAAGAATTATCGCGCGGCCCAGGCGATTGCCATCCGTGATGCGCGCGGCGAGGCAGATACCGAAGAACTGCGAAGAGCAGTCATTCATTACCGCATCCTGTTTGATGAGCTTCTCGGGGTCATTCCCGCCAAAGTAGCCGCCAAACCCGTCCTCAGCGGCGTTGCGGTGCGCTCATGAGCCCGCAGATGAACGGCGAGCCGCGCGACGGGGCGGTGAGCACGTCGGATTTAGCAAGTGCCCCCATTAGCCCGCCGTCAGCCATGCACGAGGCTGATCGGCCTCTGCCGCCGGTGATCAATACCGACGGCCTGACAAAGACAACAATAAAAGACGACGCAAAACTCGCTCCGCTCTTTACGCGTGACGCAGCGACGGATTTTCGGGCCCGCTGGGACATGGTGCAAAAAAGCTTCGTCGACGACCCCAAAGAAGCTGTACACGCCGCGGACGAACTCGTGGCGGACGTCACTAACAGTTTGGCGGAAACCTTCGCCAACCAACGTTCAGAACTCGAGAAGGGTCTCGATCAAGCAGAAGCGCCCACAACCGAAAACTTGCGTATTGCGCTACGCCAATACCGCTCATTTTTTGAGCGGCTACTATCGATTTGAGTTTTCCAGAGGACGTCTCTCCTGCACACACATTCGCCGATATTCTGCGCGCACTAGCATCGGAGATTGACATGGACATTGAAGGTCGATTGCGCCAACTGGAATACCATTATCGCAGCGCGCTCAGTGCGGCCGTTGCGGCTAAAGCCAACTACCTCGCCCTAGCGGGCCAGCCGAATGCGCTATCCCCCACCGTTGCAAGAGCACAAGAACGATGGCAGCAACTCGATGCACTCAGACGTGGAATTGCCCACGAAATGGCGGATCTCGAAGAACTCGAGCACGAATCCACATCGTAAGAGAAACGCAATTTAAGGGTCCGCCAGCCCGCCTTCGCGTTACGCCGCGACCATCGCCAACTGCAAAACCAGAACTGTAGCTCCTGTGGCTGCGACCGCCAGAAGCCCTTCCGCGAAGCGCGTGATTAGATTGATGTTGCTCATGTGACTCTCCGCTGACTGTAGTCGATCGACCGGTCAACAGAGTGCGCCACCCGCCAAGTCACAACAAACGGACTATCTCACCGACGGTTAAGTAAACCTTAACCCCTAACGGCCTCCCCGATTTCGCCATAGCAGCGCGCTGCACGCCTTCTCACCCGGTGAACAGCGCCCTGTCGTTCACCGGGAATTCCAGAGCATTCGCCGAATATCGCGTGAACGCTCGCTGGATCTCCCTCAGGATTCTCCCCATAGACGCTGCTTTGAGAACCTTGGGAACCGCCGTCTAACAAAGGAGATAGTCATGAACAATTTGATCAAAGCTCAATCCAAACTAGCAACAATCGTATTGCTCGCCAGCTTCGCAGGCTTAGGCGGAATTGCGCTAGCTCAGTCGGCCACAGCCGCCGAAGCAACACCCGAGAACACGGTGTCGTATTCGGTCCGGTATTCGGACCTCGATGTTTCCAAGATGCAAGGAGCAAAAACACTCTATTTGCGAATTCGCTACGCGGCCGAAACGCTTTGCGAAAGCGCCGCCACTTGGAGCAAGAAAGAGGGAGACGCCTGTGTGAACAAGGCGGTCAATGATGCCGTCGCGCGCGCCAACGTCCCGCTCCTGTCACAATATAGTCAGCTGCGCAGCAAAGGCGAGAAAACTGGACTCGTGCAGTTCGCCAAAGGGAATTGATCGGCAACCTCAAACGCACTGCCGCGGAGGAGAATAATCCCGCCACACTTGTTACTCTCATTCCAAGAAGACTTGCACCTAGACTATTCTTCAGCGACCAACGACGAGGAATGTAACGTGGCAAAGCAACTAGCGCCGAATGTTCCGGTGTCGAAACATCGGATTGGGACACGTCAAGAGTGGGTGGCTGAGCGGCTAGAACTACTGGAAGCTGAAAAAGCGCTGACGCGGCGCAGTGACGAGCTGGCGGAACGGCGGCAGGCATTGCCGTGGGTTCGCGTTGACAAGAAGTATCGATTCGCGACTGACGAGGGCAGTGCATTGCTGCCGGACCTGTTTCGCGGGCGCACACAACTTATCGTTTACCACTTCATGTTCGGCCCCGACTACAGCGCTGGCTGCCCATCCTGCTCGTCGATTGCAGACGGATTCAATGGCATTCAGATTCACTTGGCCAACCATGATGTGATGCTTTGGGCAGTATCACGGGCGCCGCTCTTAAAGCTGCAGGAGTACAAGCGGCGGTTGGGATGGACTTTCCCGTGGGCGTCGTCGTTCGGCAACGAATTCAATTTCGACTATAGCGTCGGCTTCAGTCCTGATGAACAGTTACGGGACGGAGGCATCGAATACAACTATCGACGCGAGAGCGCCTGGAAGCCTGCCAACCCGGGCGTCCCCTCCCCCGAGAACATATTTGGGACGGGTGTCGATATGCCAACCTATCTTCGCGAAAGGCCGGGGGTAAGCGCCTTTGTTCTTGAGGACGACGTCGTCTACCACACCTATTCGGCGTATGCGCGCGGATTGGATGGTCTCTGGGGTATGTGGCAGTGGCTCGACCGAGCTCCCAAGGGGCGTAACGAGACGGGTCACTGGTGGCGCCGCCACGATGAGTACGACAAGGGCTGATTACCTCACTCTTCGAGGAAATCGAGCACTCGCTACATCGGGAGAGGTGGGACTCCGATCCATCGGACGTGCAGCCAATGTTCGAAGATGACGTAAACCACAAGGCCGGCCACAATGGCGACACCGTCATTCAGCTTCATAGATGGCGCCATGGGAATCGGCCGCTGCGTACGCCACCTGAACGAAATACGGTCCGCGACCGCCCACGCCAGAAAGCTACCAAATAGCACGACGTTGGCAAGCATACCGGTCGCAACGAGATGTGCCACTGCCCAGAGCATGACGCTGAACAGCATTGGATGCTGGAGAGCGCCTTTAATGCGACCCGGAAAATACGCGGCCAGAAACAATGTAAACACAGGAAGCATCAGAACGGCCGTGATGTAATGAGTCCAGGCCGGTGGCGCGTATAGCATCACGGGATTCTGACGGGCGATGCCATAGCCCCACACGATGAGAATGAAGCCTGCTATCGATATCAGCGAATAAATGCCTCTCCAGGCATTGCCCAAACTCGCAGCGATTCTGTCGCGCCAAGCCGGTGCGATGATCGATATCGAATGAATTCCGAGGAAAAGAACCAGACCGAGCACCAGGTAGAACATCGGTTCGACTCCTTAGCGACTAAAGTGGCAAGTACCGCAGGCGTACCGGAATGTCAACTTCATGCGGCATACCGCGCTGTCATGGAGGAGAGCGCGGTGAGTTCTGAATATTCCTCAGCGGTGCCTTGGAGCCCCCCGACAACCTTCAAAAATCTGAGGGCTCGATACGGTCATCCA
Organism: uncultured Gammaproteobacteria bacterium; assembly: GCA_963831765.1. Lineage (GTDB taxonomy): Bacteria > Pseudomonadota > Gammaproteobacteria > Steroidobacterales > Steroidobacteraceae > Bog-1198. The sequence continues at coordinate 478,569 of CAWHRH010000002.1, read as the reverse complement.
GCGTCACCCCGTTGCGGACTTGCGGAACACGACCATGTGCTGCATCGGAAGGCGCTCCGAAGTGCGCTCCCAGGTGAGCGGAAGCATGCTCATTTCGCGGCGGATCTGCGCCTCGCTCATTTTGTGAAGGGCCTTGATCGGCACGGCCGGGTCCTCACCGCGGTATTCCACCAGTACGACCCGGCCACCCGGCTTGAGCGCACGAATCAAGCTCTGCATGACCTCGTAGGGATAAGCCAACTCGTGATACACATCGACCAAGACCGCCAGGTCAATCGAAGCAGCCGGCAGCTTCACGTCCTCGGTGCCACTCTGGATGGGCACGAGGTTCTTAAACTCCGGCTTTCTGCGACAACTCCGTGAGCAGCGCCACCATCTCCGGCTGCACGTCGACCGCGAAAATGCGGCCGCGGCCAACGATGGGCGCCATACGCCGCGACAGATAACCGGAGCCCGCGCCAATGTCGGCGACAGTCATGCCAGGCAGCAGATGCAATTCTTCCACCAGCAGGTCTGGCCGTTCTTCACTGGCACGGCTCGGCCGCTCGAGCCACGGCGCGCCCTCGAAACCCATGACCGCAGCAATCTCGCGTCCCTGATAGAACTTGCCGATACCGTCGGGGCTGCCGCGACCCTCGCGATACAACGGCATCGCGACGGAGTCCTGCGCGATCGCCGTCGGCGCTAGCAAGACGACCGCGCTGAGCACGAGCCCGAGGGCAGCGATCATCGATGACATTCCGGCCAAGCGCGTGCCAAGCATGGCGACAGTATGCTCCCTGTTTGCATCTAAACCTCGCGCTGTAACAATTTACCGATGACCCGCCCGGCGCCTGGAATGCCCTACGCCGCCCTTAGCGCTTTGCTAGGTCTCTCCAACCTCGCCTTAAGCGCCCCGGTCACCTACACCATCGATCACCACGGTTGCAGGCATTCTCACGCTTCACGGCATCACCAAGCCCGTTGCGTTGCGAATCAATTCCTTCAAATGTGTGGTCGATCTACCGGCGACGCAGAAGCACGTCTGTGGCGCCGACGCAGTTGGCACATTTAACCGTGCCGACTTCGGCATCACCGTGGGTCAAAGGTATGGCTTCAAAATGGATGTGACGCTCCGCATCCAAGTCGAAGCCTTTAAGGTCGAGTGAACGTACGAAGGATTTTTTGCGGTCTATTTGGCACGAGATGAAGTGCGGTTGGACAGCAGAGTCGCCTTAGTTCGCGACTAGTTTGCAGCCGGCGGACGCTAGACCTTAACGCCCCTCACGATGAGCCAAAGCATCAGCGATGCCTCCGCGACGAAGCCGAGGATCTTCAGGAAGCCGGCCGCAGGGATCGTGAGGGGGGATAGAAAGAGCAGCCACCCCAGCCCGGCGAGCGCCATCAGCACGCCCAGAATTCGAGGCAAGAAGGTCGACTTGTAGACAAGATAGCCAATCAAGAGGCAATAGGGCCCAAAAAATACCAGGCTATTGATTTTGTAGGGAGAGAAGTTAAAAAGTCTCAGAACATCATTGGCGCACCCTGCGAGACCTAAGAACGCTGCGAGCAATGAAATGCTCCTGTTGACCGGCTTAAACATGATGTAGAAGCCAAGGATGACTGCGATATAAAACGCGTGCGAGAGGAGATTGACGGCCTCATACGCACGAAGTCTGCCCCTGCCCACGACAATTTCGGCGGATACCGCAGTCACAAAGTAAAGTAAGTAAACGACGCCGGTCATCCTGGCCCGAAAGAGTGGCGACGCCTCTGCAATCCCCTTGATCCTTGCCGCCGCGTTCATTCTCATCGCCTTAAAGTTGAACCTCGAAAGCCTTTGTTCATTCGTACGAACGCTTCACCGGCGAGTTCTGAACCAGCCATTAGCCGGCCGCAATCCCCGCCAGCAGCACCTGCCAGTCAACCTCGATCGCAATCGCCAATTGCCGAACAAAGTCGATGGTATAAACAATGGTCCATTCATCTGTCCCTTCAAGAAACGGCCCCAAATCCCAATTTAGCGTGTCTTCCATCAATTCCTTTGCTTCAGCGGATTTCCCCAATTGAGCATTCAACGCCGCTCGCACGCGAGCGATCGGCATTTTCACGGGAATCTCTGTTTCCCCGAGTAGCGTGAGAAGATCCGTATGCAGCAGATTTGCGAGCTTCAATGCTTGAGCAATACTGACAGCCGATTCAAGTTCCTCGTCGTGTTGCTCCAGATCGCGATATGAATGAACGGTTAGGCCCAACTCGCTAGCCAACTCCTGCTCCGTTCGCCCAGATTTTACCCGCAAAGCCTGAATGCGCTCCGCGGTACCAATCTCGCGCTGCTTCTCGTTACCCGTCATGACATGCGGCTCCGCGTAAGTAATCAGTAAGCGAACTGTAAGGGGCGTCGGTCGGCCAGAACTCTATCATTCAAGTACAGGAAAGTACCGACCCGCTTTGGCCACTCTTACAAGGAAAGACCATGTCAATCGCTTACATCAAAACAAGCCTATTTACATCTGCCTTGCTGCTGCTTTTAGGATCGGCAGCGCAGGCAGGTACCCTTTGGGTCAATTGCGAAGCAAAAAGTGGTTTCACCAGCATCGGCGCCGCGCTCAAGCTGCTGCAAGTCACCGAGCCTCAAGGTCCTAACTCCATCAACGTGTCAGGTGCGTGCCACGAAAACCTCCTGATCAAGAATATGGATCTATTGACGATCTCCGGCAGCAACGGAGCATCGATTACCGATGCCTCAGGCGGTACCGCGGACGTTGTCGACCTACGAAATTCGCGCGTCACAATCAACGGGATGACGATTGATGGCCTGAACAGCGTCAATTACGACACGATCGACTGCGAACAGGGCTCCCAGTGCACGCTCACCGGCAATACCCTTCAGGGTGGTGCGGACGTTGTCGGTGTTTACAACTTATCCTCGGCGCATATTGTCGGTGGAACGGTTCAAAATGGGACCTCGGACGGAATTTTTGCTTTTGGCGATGTCGTCGCAGCGGGTGTAACCATTCAAGGGAACCCGGTTGGAGTGATTGCTCGAAGGGGTGCTCGAGTGAGGCTGAGTGTTGCCGATCCGGCGTCCGATCCGATCCGCGCCACAACCCCCACCACTGTCACAAACAACGGCGCCGGGGTTCAAGTGGGTCAAGGCGCCGAGTTCTCCTGCACGGGATGCCTCGTTCAAAATAATGCCGGGGACGGCATCAATCTCGATGTATCGGTGGCTGCAACCATACAGCAGGGGTTTCTCGCCAACGGCTCGACGATTCCAGCTGCTGTAACGCGCAATTCCGGATACGGAGTGTATGTGGGCGACTTGTCCAGTGCTGCCTTCAAGGGAGCATCGACGGTGACCGGTAACGGACAATTGGACATCTCGTGCAATTCTCCGACCTCAGTGACACGCGGCGCCCTGGCTGCTGCGGGTGGCGCTGCGCGCACCAATTGCACGAATTAAGGCGACCACTCGGCGCCCCGTCGAAACGTCAATAGAAATTGGGGGCCCTCGGGCCCCCTCTTTGCTCATCGGACCACCGGGCTTTGCTTTGGATTGGTCCTCACTCCATATATATAGAGTGCTTGCCCTCCCCTCCTCCTTCTACCAAAGCTACTGATAGACTCCGACTTAACAACTAAGCCGGATTTCATGCGCTATTTTGCCTTCTCCTTCGCCACTGTGCTGCTCGCGCTTCTTTCCCCGACTGTGCAGAGTGCCGAAGCGATTACAGCGCCCTGCACGATCGCGGGCGCGGCAGAGCTTCTCCGATGTATGCAGCTCGAGGTTCCAGAGGATTGGCGGCAACCATCGAGGCGGAAACTTACGCTGCACGTCGTAATTTTGTCGAAGCTGGGATCCGGAGAGGAACAGGCGCCCATGCTATGGTTGGAGGGCGGACCGGGTGTACCCGGAACAATCAGCGCACCGCTCTACGCAGGAGAACTTAAATTCCACCGGCAACGCAGAGCGGTAGTCCTGTTCGATCAGCGTGGGACCGGAGCCTCGGGCGCTCTCCATTGTGCGGCGATCGAGAATCGCCCGCCGCTCGCCGACGTCTGGCCCCCAGCTGGCGTCGGCGAATGTCGACGCGAGCTAGAGTCCCATGCCGACCTGACCCGCTATTCGACGGAAGCGACAGTGCGTGATCTGGACGCCATTCGCATCGCCCTGGGATATGATCGAGTGGATCTCGCCGGCCTGTCCTATGGAACGCTCTTAGCGCAGGCCTACATGAAGCTGTACCCGACCCACGTCCGCAGCGTCGTCCTCATCGGAACGGTTCCTCTCGGTGAAAAGCTACCCTTGAGTCATTCGCGCAACGCCGAACAGGCGCTACGACAGTTGTTCGCCGACTGTCGCGACGAAGCCTCCTGCCATGCCGCCTTCCCACATCTGGAAGCGGACTGGGCCACCTTGCAACAGCGCCTCGCCCGAGGTGCCATCACCATAGCTACCGAGAAAGGGACTCTCGTCGTGCGGCGAGGACCTTTTGGCGAGATGGTGCGAAGCGCGCTCAACTCCGTCGAGGGCAAGCGGGGCTTGCCCTTGCTCATCAGCCGTGCGGCAGCTGGAGATTATGTTTCGCTTGTCCGAAGTGCACAGGGCCAGGGCGCCGACCCCGAGGCGGACGGCCTCTACCTGTCGGTAACATGCCCTGAGGGTACACAGCGAATTCAGCCCGAAGAGATCGAGCAAGCCACGCGAGGAAGCACGTTCGGTCGCTACCGCGTCGACCAGCAGGTAGCTGCATGTCAGCTGTGGCCGCACACGACGCCAGATCCGCGTCTTCTCGCGCCCACGCATTCAGGAATACCCGTCCTGCTGCTATCAGGCGGTCGTGATGCGACTACGCCGAGTGCATGGGCGCGTCAAGTTGCCGCCAGTCTCGAAAACAGCCGCGTCGTGATTATTCCGGCTATGACACATATGCCGCTCGGACTCGACAACATGGAATGTCTCGATAGGATGATGGACTCTTTCTTCGCGACCGGCTCGGCCCAAGTGCTTGATACCTCCTGTGTCGCCACGATGACCCCTCCCCCGTTTGCCACATCGGTGCGACGACAGATTGAGTAACAATCATCTCGCAACTCACCTCAAACCGGAGAGAGGGCAGCCTGATGGCAATCCAATGTAAGACAAGAATTATGGCCCGCGTCGTCGCTTTCGTCGCGGCAAGCGTCGCGTCGCTCGCAACACCCGCGCAGACGGATACGACTCCCTCCCAATTTTCGGTGGACATCACTGTGGATGCGGCCGAGTCCCTGGGATTGTGAACTTGCTCACAAATTGCTGAGAAGAACCGCACTGGTGTTGCTCGCCCGTTATGCTCATCTCACGTCCGCTAACTCAGCATGACAAATTAGCGATGCCCCCGCGCCCAGGGCCGCTACTAAAATCTCTTTTTATGAGGATCTTAACTATGCGTGCAATCACAATACTCGCCCTGATGTGCGCCGGCGCCGGTGCAAGTCACGCGGGTGGGCTCGATATCCACCTCATGTTGTCCGGCGAGGTCGTCCCAGGCCTTTATGGTCAGGTCAGTATCGGAAACGAGAGCCCGCCGCCGGTCGTTTACGCACAGCCCATGCTGATCGAACCGCAACGCGTGCCGCCGCCTCCCGTCTATCTGCATGTCCCTCCGGATCATGCAAAAGATTGGCGCAAGCACTGCCATGAATACAACGCCTGTAATCGTCCCGTGTACTTTGTGAGATCACGGGAATACGATCCGGAGTATCAGCGTCATTATCAGGATTATGAGCATGAGCGCGAAATGGAGCGACAGCGCTGGGAAGAGCGCCACCGGGAGCAGGACCACGGCCACGGTCATGGACATGACGGCGACGAGCACGGCAACGGGCATGACGGTCATGATCACCACGACAAATGACCTAACACGCTCCGTACGCCACGGCGTCGCCCGCCTCTTGGTTGCAGGCAGCTTGCTTCTGACGCCCTATGTCGCAGCGCCAGCCGAAGACCAGCCACACGAATCGGCGATCTCTACCGAGGCAAAGTCTTTTGGAGCGGCCGTGAAGCACGATGCGAAGGTTGTGGGCGACAATTGCAAAAAGTTCGCGCATCAGGTCGGGGTCGCCGCAAAGGCAGTGGGACACGAGGTAGCGACGGCTGCCAAACGCGGAACGGCGGAGACCCGGGCCGCGTTCGGCGGCGAGAAAGACGAAAAAGAGAAGAAACCGGCGAGTTAACTGGAGTTAACTTCGTCTCGCCGGGCCAACATGCCTCACCCACGCCAGGGCTGCACACGGTTGTACCGCCGATTAATTTGAGTGCCATCTAACACTTTCAGTAAAGCAGCACCGCCTCGCGCTCGCTGCGCCAGCGCACCTCGTCGCGAGCCGTCAGCGCCTCGAGATCTTCCGGCGTGGCCGCCGGATCGTCCACCCAACGACGCAGCAGATCGCTCCCGTTGATCACGTCGATCGCGGGCCTGTCCTTCTCATACTCGTAGGCAAAGTCGCGCCAAATCTCGTAATCCGGCCGCAGCCTCCGCAGAGCCTTGAACGCGAGCGCGAACAATCGCCAAGGCCTGAAACCCTCGTGGTCATAGTACGCGGGGTCTTCCACGTGCACCTGGACGCCCGCGCAGAGCTTGCCCACATGCTTATGAAACGTAGGCTCGAACCAGCAAGGCCGGAGCCGACAACCACTCATCCACGGCGTTGCAAGCGAACGCATCTCTGCCAGCAATGCCCGCACATCCAGATCCGGTGCGCCAAACAATTCCAGCGGTCTCGTGGTCCCACGACCTTCCGATAACGTCGTGGCTTCCAGCATCACCGAGCCCGGGTAGCAGCGCGCCATCCAGAGATTCGGAGCGTTGGGACTCGGATTGACCCAGGTCCGCGCACCCAGCGGCCATCCATATCCCGGTGCAGCATTCGGCTCCCAACCCTCCATGGGCACGACGCGCCAGTCGACGTCGAGATTAAGGGTGCCGACGAACCAGCGTGCAAGCTCCCCCAGTGTCAGGCCGTGCCGCATCGGCATCGCACCGGCGCCGACAAAGCTTTCGCTACCCTCCCTCAGCATGAGCCCTTCCACGGGCCGGCCCACAGGATTCGGGCGATCCAGAACCCACACCTGCTTGTGCTCCTTCGCAGCCGCTTCGAGAACGTAACGCAGTGTGGTGACGAATGTGTAGATTCGGCACCCGACGTCCTGCAGATCGACGAGCAGCACGTCAAAGGCATCCATCATTTCAGGTGTCGGCCGGCGTACTTCACCGTAAAGGCTGAAGACCGGGATACCATGGACGGGGTCGCGGTAGTCCCGCGACTCGACCATATTGTCCTGCTTGTCCCCGCGCAGTCCGTGCTGAGGGCCGAACGCCGCGCTTAAGGTCACATCGCCGAGCGCCGCCAGCGCATCGAGGGAATGGACCAGGTTGCGTGTGACGGATGCTGGGTGCGCCAACAGAGCCACGCGCCGTCCCTTGAGCGGCTCACGCAGCTCGGGCTCTTCGAGCAGACGGTCGATCCCAAATTTCATGAGCGGGCAACTTCCAGTGCGAATCCGCTCGGATGGTGGAAATCCGGTTTGCCGGGCGGATGACGCAGCCCCCAGTACGAAAGCTTGCCACTATCATCTTCGATGACCGCGGCCAGAGCGATCCGCAAGTGACGAACATCGCTCAAGTCAGCCAGATGCCCTAATTGCACCGCCGCCTTCAGCTCGAGCCTATCGTCAGCTCGGCGCACCGAGATTTCCGGAGCTCGGCCAATATCGGCGGGCGACATTCCCTCACGGTAGCCACCGAACCGGTAAATGGCCCAGTCGAGCGAGGGCGAGAAGTTGAATTCGTGGTAGCAAGGCGCATCTTTCGCCGCGACGAATGCCTCGAAGCACGTGTGCTCCCACAGTGCGTCAACCCGTCCACCCGCGCCGCAGAGGGGTACACGTACCCGGGACATATCCGCCACAAGTGAATACCGGAACACAATAATGTCGGGCTCCTCCGTTCGCAGCTGCACCTCGAGGCTTCGCACGTCGTCGTTAGGGGTCGAAGGGTGGGCAGTCAACACCGCCGATCTCATATCAATGGACGACATGCCGCAATTGTATTCGTAGCGCTACCCACACGTCACACGGAGTATTCTCCGTCGGCCGGGCTGTTCGGGCTGCCTAGGCAATCACGCTCACACCTTTCCAGAATGCAACGCGACCTTTGATTTGTGATGCCGCATCCTTGGGTTCGGCGTAGTACCACACCGCATTCACGTTACGTTCACCGTTGACGTTGAGCGAGTAATAGTTCGCCGTGCCCTTCCAGGGACACACGCTAGTGTGGCTGCTGGGTTCCAGCAGCGCCTCATTGACCGACGCCCGCGGAAAATAATGATTGCCTTCTACGATCACGGTATCTGGCGACTCCGCGATCACTGCACCTTTCCATACTGCCTTCATGTTGATCCTTAGAATCCAAAGACGCGATAAGAATGCGGCGCAAGCTCTACACGGAACTCGCTGCGCACCGGCGCGTCCGCATGCGACCCGGCTGGTGTCGGCTTCGCGAGTTCAGCTGCGATCGCCTCGCCCGAGACCAGGTCATGAATTTGCGCAGGGAGGCCCGCGAGCGAGATATTGACCGTCGCCGGCTCGGGGCGAAAGGACTGCACGATGAAAGTGCCATTGTCGTAGCTAAAGAGACTGACGTGATCCGGCGCATCCAGGCGCACCGGCATGTCCGCCTGCAGATAGCTTCGCAGTGCCTTCAACAGCGGCTGCGGCAGCTCATACAGGTCTCCGGGATTGTCCGGAATGTTCAGAATATAGAGCGCGCCGCGCGAGTAGCGGTCCATGAGCAGGATCGGCACACCCCGCGCCTGCGAAACGCCCCTGATCAGAGGCCACGCATCGTTGGTATAGAAGCGGATCTCCGGGAACAACAGTCCCCGAGTCTGCCTGCCCGGATCGTTGAGGCTCACGCCGCGGCCGGCCCCGAATGCACCAACGAAATCGCGGACTGCAACCTTTCGCCCCGTGACTTCGACCTCGGCGATGTCCCTGATGCCCCGTCCCTGCAACGCCTGCAGCAGTCCTGTGGTAATCACCACGCTCTTGCCTGCGTTGAGCTGCTGGCGGATCTTCGCGACGATGGTCGGATCCTGAGCTGCCGATTCGGTCAGCAGGACCAGCGGCGCGTCCGACGGGAACTGCGGTGTGAGCTCGATCGGCAGCCCGATGTTGCCGAGGTAATTGTGCAAGTAATCTTCGCCGCTCGATTGGTACGGTTTGTAGGCCGCGATTCCAAGCGGCCTGCCCAGCCGCCCCACGATCCGATCGACCTGCTCCAGCGCATAACCGGCGGCGCGCGCCCAGCCAGGTGAATCCACGCCCGCATCGCGGGCGGAACGCATCACCTCGTTCCAATCGAAGCTCGTTCTCAGTGAGCTCCACGCCTGCCGGTCCCCGGGCTGCAGCGCATCGGTAGAAGCCATCGCGGTCCAGTTGAAGAGCGTGATCTCGGGCGCTTTGGCGAACATCGTGTCCCAGAGCTGCTCGGGGAAGCGGTCGACATACCGCGTGTCATAGGTATCGACCCAGCCGCCAAGGTTGCCGCCATGTGGCCGCACATTGTCGAGGAACCGAAACACCTCGTAGCTCTCGTACTGCTGCAGCAGTTGATCCGTGATCTCAGGATCGCGCGTCTCAGTGCCCGTGTAGATGGCGTCGAACGCCTTGGCTTCCGAGTCCAGGTCGTATCCCAAGCCCTGGAAATGCTCGTACCAGTTCGGGTACTTGATGATCACCTTGACCTTGGGATTCACCGCGCGCGCTGGCTTGAGCACCAGCTCGTTCGCAACCTCACGCATGCGTTCCAGGCGATACCGCGTCCAGCTGCGGCTTCCTTTGGCGGCGATGTCAGCGTCGCTCTTGCTGTTAAAGAAGAAGAAATCGTCGAGGATGATCTCATCAAAGTGCCGCGCGGTGAGCTCGGCGGCATGGCGGCACTCGTCGCGATCACGCGGATTTTCGTAGTCGAGCGCACTGAACTGCCCGCCGTGCCCACCATGCTCCGGCGCTGAGTAGGCAATGCCACCCGCGACCTCGATGCCATGCTCGATGAAAAAGTGCTTGGTGCGCTCGAGCGCGGCCTCGTCCGCAAACACGCCGCTGCGATAAGTCTCGATATACACCTTGTCGAATCGCAGCTGCCCCGCGACCCGGGAGTACTGTTGCGCCAGCACGCCCGGGGCTTCGAATTCGCGCGTCGAATTGACCGAGATGTAGATCGCCGCCCGAAAGTTCTTATAGGCCCCGTCGGCCATGCTTCGGCCAGCAACCGTGAGCAGCAAGGCAGCGAGGGCAGATGCCCAGATACGTTGGCGCACGTCGATATCCTTGCATGAACGGATTGGTTTCGCCAAAGCTATCTCATCTGCGCTGGTAGCGCTACCTAGCATGGGTGGAGCGCAAACGGTCCGGTCATTTCGACGCGTTAGTCCGTAGCCACTCTGTCAATGCGACCCGCGCGGTCGTTGAAAAATCGGTGAAGACGCCATCCGTGCCTAGGTCGAAATAGGCTTTGTATTCCGCTTTAGGGTCGCCGTTATAGGTTTTCGTTAAATTTACCGCCTCATCGCGAAAAGTATACGGATGAACGAACAGACCAGCCTTGTGCGCGTCGGCGATCAACGAAGTTGGCGCCATATTTACGGCCTCGCCCAATGCCATCACCGGATTGCCGGCTGCGTCCCGTCCTTGCGCCGGCAATATATAGAATTTCCATGGGCCGATACCCTCTGCGTAAGTCTTGATTTCCGCCAGACCCGTCGGCGTTATCATCGCGGCAAAAGTGCGCGGATCGTCGGCTTCCAACCACGAAAAAGGTTTTGCGCTATCCGGTGAGTCATACCTGATGGCACCGGTTTTGTAGTCGATGCTTGCGCCGTCGATTAATTGAACCATTTTGGTTTTTAGGCCCAGTTTGCGCATCAGTTTCAAGCTGGCGGGTTCAAACGACTGGACAAAAACCGGAGAATCCGCGGTATTCCACCCTTCCTTGGCCAGCATCGACACGAGCGTCTCTTCCAGCGGCAAACCTAACTCACGCTGATAGACCGGATTTTTGGTTTCGGGGTAAACATTGATCCTGCGCCGGGGATTGGCGGCCATGGCGCTTTTGGCGAGATCGAGGATTTCCTGAAAAGTTGCCATGGGATACTGGCCGTCATACTGTTTGCTGCGCGCGGCTATCGGCTGCTTCACTCGCAGAGTTTTCAGCTCGGCGGCGCTAAAATCGCTGATGTACCACTCAGGCCCGGTACTCACACCGTCCACCATGCGAGACTTCTTCCGTGATGCGAATTCCGGATGTTCGGCGACGTCGGTGGTATCGCTCAAGAAGACGTTGTGACAGGCAAACAGCACCCCATCGCTTGAAGATTGAAGATCGAGTTCGAGCGCATCGGTACCCGCCGCGATCGCCGCCCGATACCCGGCAATGACTTCTTCCGGATAAAGACCCGGCAAGCCCCGATGTCCGATGATCAATGGCGGATTGCCATCCAATGTTTTCATCGTGGTGCTCGGTTGGCCGGCGCACGCGCTCAACATAAGGGCTAAGGGGACCGCGCGAAACAGATGGGCCCTCAAATTGCGCCTCATCAAATACTCACATGGTCGCCGGCCGTGCGGCCGAGGTGTTACTTGTGTTCAACGGCCAGCGCGGCGTTGGCCCTGGCATCTGCGCGCGCAGTCTTATAGTCGGCTTCCGCCTGGGCCTTGCAGGCCTTTTGAGCATCGACGCTCTGCGATTCGCAAGTCGCCAGGGCCACTTTGCGGTCGCCATCGGCCTTTGCGATGGCCACATTGTAGGTTTGCTGAGCGGCGTCGTTGTTGAATTTGATTTCCTGCTCATTGACCTTCTCGTATGATTTGTCCAAGGCGTTCTGCGCGCGCTCTTCGCTCTTCTTCACCTCGTTGTTCGCCTTCTGCTCGGCTTTGGCGACGTCCTTCGACACATCTTCCGGCGACTTCGACTTGTTGCAGCCGGCTGCCACCAGAGCGGCGACCACGAAAATCGGCATCAGGTATTCACGCATGCAATTTCCTCATGTTTTAGTCGGAACGTTCCCCGACATGCGCTCATCCGCCGCCACCGGCGACGGCGCACGTCGAATCAAGCAAGATTTCACCACTGGGCCCGGTGCCCGTGAGCAGCACGAAACCAGGACCGCTTTTAAATTGCATGCCGGCGACCAGCAGCGTGTAGTTGCCCATGTGACGGCGCGCGTCAGGACTCAACGTGGCCAGCAATTCGAACACATTTGCCTCATCCAATCCCTCTCCCATGAGCCGCCGCGCCTGGAATGTCGATCCAGCGATCGTAATGGGCGACCAAGCGTCGATCAAGGCATCTGCCGACGCGTGCAGCGATCTAAAAGCATCTTGCTGCAAACACTCTATATTGATGTGAAATTGTCCCTCGGCGCGAGACACGGCCATGCCGATGGCAAGTCCAACCGCCGTTCTCGGGACCTCGTGGCCGACAAACGTACCGACCGATCCTCGTGCGTGCCAGGCTTCCGCAAAGTAATTTGGCGCATCGGGATCGAGCAGTTCGCTGCTTTCAATCCCAGCCATGGTCTGCGTCGGAATCAACAGGTAGTGCGCCCCACCCCCAGGAGCTGCGAGCACAGCATACCCAGAACTGCCACTCTTCGGATTCGCGAGAAAAACGCGCTCGCAAGGCGCCGGATTCTGGTGCGCTTGCCAATTCACAACGCATTGCTCTTGTACGATCTGCCGCAGCGAGCCTGTTGCATCGCCAGACTGGTTGCTTGAGGACTTACCACCGTGCGACTTTTGCGCCATGGCGGAAGAGGCGAAGACCATTGAAATGGCAATCACCATTCCGCCCGCAAGACGACATAACTGTCTCAACAGAACCCAGGGTGGGACGAGCCGGGGCCCAGAGGTGATGTCCGAGAGCGCTTGTCTTCTATTGGATTCCACAGGTCCTGCCGTGAGCGAAAACCAGCAGTATCCACTATTCTCGGTCGGCGGACCGGCCAATAATACGGGCTCAAGTCGGCCCCCTCACTGCCACCCTGTATTTTCAACCGGTCGTGTCAGTATTCACTCGGCAGGAGGATCGTGCTGTCTGTAAACCAGAATGTGATTCCTTCACCCGGGAAATCCGTGAAGGGAATTTTATTCACATAAACAACGTTGTCATCGCCGTCCTCACAGATGACCTCAGCGGTCATATCGCTGTTGACAACCAGTTTCCACACCTGAAATTCCTCCGCGCCAACACGATTATCCGAAAGCTGAATCAGCGCAATCTCGTCGAGCAGCCAATATGCACCTGCGTGGTCAGCGACGTACTTCGCACCGTCCGTAAAGAGCACCTTTGAATTCACGGCATGCCGGTACCAGCGCTCCGTGCCAGTGAACTGAGCCAGGACGGCCGCATCAAGTTCACTTTTCCTCGTTGTCTGCTTCAAGTGCAATCCCATTGCCAGGAGACTCGGCCGGCATGAATGCCGAACGTGAGCGAGATTAACGAGTGCCAGGGAAATACCGATAGAAAAAAAACCTATGGTTTTGCTCAGTTATTCATCAATCTCCACGCAGTGAAGATGAATGCGTTTATTTACCAAGCTTTTTCGCCGCGCTCTGGGCGCTGGCTTTAGGTTCCATGTGAGGCACCGCGAGCAGAGCGGTAACGAGTTCGCGCGCCGAGCGCGCGCCATACATGCCGGGCGCGATCGTCCCTTCGTTGATCATCGTCGCAAGGCCATGAACCAGTGCCCATGATCCAAGGCTTTCAAGTTCCTCCTGCTCGGGATGGGAAGGGCCCGACAGGTGGACAGAATGCACGGCCCCGCGCAGTACCTCATAAGCGGAAATTCGCGCGGCATCCAGGTCCGGGTTACCGGATTCCTGGTGGACGTTGGAGCCGAACATCAGCTTGAATAGGCCGGGGTTGGACGTTGCAAATGCGACGTACGCTATGCCGGCGGCATTCAGCCGCGCCAGCGGATCCACGGCCGCATCCATTTCGTGGCGCATTGCAGCAGCGAATTCCTTGAACCCCAGCGCGGCAATCGCGGCCAGCAAGGCCGCCTTATCGTCGAAATGATTGTAAGGCGCGGCCTGCGAGACGCCGGCTCGGCGCGCCGCAGCACGCAAAGTCAGCGCCTCATAGCCCTCTGACTCGAGAATTTCGCGGGCAGAGCGGATGAGCGCCTCGCGCAGCCCCCCGTGATGGTAGCTGCTGGCCTTTTTAGGGGGCGCCCTATCGCGCTTCTCGGGTCGCGTGTTCTTCGCCTTGGATGACACAGCTGCAACATAGCCGGTGCGGCGCGGAAATGCCAGCAGATGTTGACACCGTTAACATTTGTGCTAGACTATCTTAACAGCGTTAACATTACTGCCACACACACCCAGGAGATCGTCATGAAAAACGTGATCAAAACCCATGCCCAGATGCCAAAACTCATCGTCGCCGCGGGCTTCGTCGCCCTCGCCGTCACGGCGATCGCCGGCAAAGCGCTCGCACTTGAGGTTACTGCCGGCCCGCCCGCGGCACACTCGACCACGGTGTCTTATCCCGTGCGATTTTCGGACCTTGATGTGTCCAAGATGCCGGGCGCAAAAACACTGTATTTGCGCATTCGCTACGCCGCCGAAACGCTCTGCGAGAGCGCCGCCACTTGGGGTAAGAAAGAGGGAGAAGCCTGTGTGCGCAAGGCCGTTGATGATGCCGTTGCGCGAGCCAACGTCCCCCTGCTGTCACAATATAGCCAGCTGCGCAGCAAGGGTGACAAGACCAGCCCCGTGCAACTTGCAAAGACCAATTGAACAATGAGAGACATCACTCGGGCGGTAGGTGCATGCCCCGCCGTCCGAGTGCGTTCGGAATGAGATCTCTAGGCGCGAGTCGCCGAAGCGTATTTGGCGTGGGCGATCAGGGCCGCCTCCGGTAGTTCCCCGTTCCTGACGGAACTCAGTGGATTTGCGAACGATGAAATCGACTTTCACTCCGCTTTCGAGGTGCATGAGATTGAACATGCGCTCTGCCAGCACGGCGGCGCGCGCAGTGTCCGCATCGATGTAGAAGTCCGCTGCGAATGCGGCCATCGGCCGTCTCGGTACCGATCCATCGGGCGCCGGAGCAGTGTCCGTCTGGCTGTATAAGGCCCGACCCTGGAATCCGGGTCAATCTGCAAAACCGACGAATTCTTCCAGTTATACGTTGAACCTGAAGTGCATGACATCGCCTTCCTTGACGATGTATTCCTTGCCTTCCAATCGCAACTTTCCATGCTCTTTGGCGCCCGCCTCGCCCTTGAACGCGATGAAGTCGGTGTAGGCGATCACCTCGGCGCGGATGAAACCGCGCTCGAAATCGGTGTGAATGACCCCGGCGGCCTGCGGCGCCGTGGCGCCCGCGTGCACGGTCCAGGCGCGCACCTCCTTTACCCCTGCGGTGAAATAGGTCTGCAGACCCAATAAGGAGTACCCGCCGCGGATCACGCGATTGAGCCCGGGTTCATCCAGCTTCAGTTCCGCGAGAAACTCGGCGCGGTCGGCCTCATCGAGCTGCGCGATCTCTGCCTCGATGGCCGCGCAAATCGGCACCACGATGGCGCCCTCGCCGGCCGCGATCTCGCGCACCCGATCGAGGCGCGGATTGTTGGCGAAACCGGTCTCGTCGACATTGGCGACGTACATCACGGGCTTGTCGGTGAGCAGGTGCAAGTCGCGCAGCAGCGCGTGATCATGCACGTCCAGTTTCAAGAGTCGCACGGGCTTCGCCAGATTCAATTGCGCGCGGACCTTCTCGAGCAGATCCTTGAGCTTCACCGCATCTTTGTCCGCAGCCTTCGCGGCTTTCAGCGCCTTTTGATACGCCCGCTCGACGCTGTCCAGATCCGCCAGCGCCAATTCGGTGTTGATGACCTCGATATCGCTCGCGGGATCGATCTTGCCGGCCACATGGATGATGTCGTCATTCTCGAAACAGCGCACCACATGCGCGATCGCGTCGACCTCGCGGATGTGCGAGAGAAACTTATTGCCCAATCCCTCCCCTTGCGAGGCGCCGGCCACCAATCCGGCAATGTCCACGAATTCCACCGTGGTCGGCAGAATCTTCTCGGGATGCACGATGGCGGCTAATTTTTCGAGCCTGGGATCCGGCACCGGGACCACGCCCACATTGGGATCAATGGTGCAAAAGGGGTAATTCTCGGCAGCGATCTGCGCACGCGTCAACGCGTTGAACAGGGTGGATTTCCCCACGTTCGGCAGACCCACGATTCCGCAACGAATCGGCATCAGACTTTTCCCGTGCGGCTATGCAGCCGCGTCATGGCGCGCTCCGCACCCTGCTCGAGCAGCAACGGGATGCAATCCACCGCATTGGCCACGGCTTCCAATATCAGATCCTCCTCGACGCGCGGCGCACGGGTGAGAACGTAATCGATGACATCGGCCTTGTTGCCGGGATGACCGATGCCTAAGCGCACCCGCCAGAAGTTTTCGCCGATGTGGGCAATGGTGTCGCGCAAGCCATTGTGTCCGCCGTGGCCGCCCCCTTGCTTCAAACGCACGCTGCCGACGGGCAGGTCGAGCTCGTCATGTGCCACCAGAATTTCCTCAGGCAGGATCTTGAAGAATTCGCTCAACTGGCGGATCGACAGGCCGCTGCGATTCATATAAGTCGTGGGCTTCAAGAGCGTGATCTCTTGATCGCCGATGTTGATGCGCGCGGTTTCGCCGGAAAATTTTCGATAGTCGCGGAACTCCCCGCTATGGCGGCGCGCAAGCAAATCCACGAACCAGAAACCCGCGTTGTGCCGGGTCACCAGATGCTCAGGGCCTGGATTGCCCAGACCAACGATAATGCGTAACGGTAAAGCCGCCATGGATCAACACCCAAGCCTTAAAAAGACAAGGGCCGTCAACCGACGGCCCCCGTACATAACGCTCAAGAAAACTATTTCTTCGCGTCTTTCTTCGCCGGTTCCTTCTTGGCTTCCTCTTTCTTCGCAGGCTCTGCCTTCTTCGCATCCGCTGCGGGAGCTCCAGCCGCGGCCGCTCCTGCAGCCGGTGCCGCCGCTGCCGCACCTTCCGCTGCCGGTGCGCCGGCAGCCGCCGCCGCTGCAGTCGGCTCGGGCTCTTCGGCACGCGGAGCGTGAATCGCCACCACCGCCGCGTCTTCCTTGGCCAGTTCCACCAGGACCACGCCCTGCGGAATCTTGAGCTGCGACAAATGGATGCTCTCGTTGAGCGACAAGCCCGAAATGTCGACTTCGATGAATTCCGGCAAATCCCTCGGCAGGCACGAGATCTCCACCTCGGTGCGCATATGGGAAACGAGACCGCCCTGGGACTTGACGCCCGGCGAGACCGCCGCGCCGGTGAAATGCAGCGGAATGCTGATGCGAATCTTCTCGTTCTCCTCGACCCGCTGAAAATCGACGTGCACGATCGCGTTCTTGAACGGATGGCGCTGCACATCCTTCAGGATGGCCGCCTGCGTTTCATCGCCCACCTTCAAGCTGAGGATGGTCGAATAGAAGCGCTCGTTGTCGAGCATGATCAGGAGCTTCTGATGGCTCAACGTCAGAGTCCGGGCCGCCAGGTGGCCGCCGTATAGAATTGCCGGCACTTTTCCGTCGTGACGCAGGCGGCGGCTCGCACCTTTGCCTTGCGTCTCGCGGAACTCGGCAACGAGTTCAAAAGAGGTTTTCATAATCTTCTCCAGTTACATCACAAAAACAGCGCCCGTGCATCGCGACCAATTGCAGGGGCACCGACCTAAACCAAACCCATCACTCAACTAATCAATATAAAGCGAACTCACCGACTCCTCGTCGCTGATGCGGCGAATGGTCTCCGCCAACAATCCCGCGACGCTGAGCTGGCGTATCCGTTTGCATGCCGCGCCGTCCTGGGATAGCGGAATCGTGTCAGTCACGACCAACTCATCCAGCACCGAATTCGAAATCCGCTCGATCGCCGCGCCGGAGAGCACGGGGTGCGTGATGTAGGCCACCACTTTCACCGCCCCCTCATCCTTCAGCGCCTCAGCTGCCTTGCAGAGCGTCCCGGCGGTGTCGACCATGTCATCGACCAGCACGCAGGTTCTGCCTTCCACCTCGCCGATGATGTTCATCACCTTCGATTCATTGGCCCGCGGGCGGCGTTTGTCGATGATGGCCAAATCCGCATCATCCAAGCGCTTCGCCAGCGCTCGCGCTCGCACCACGCCGCCCACATCGGGCGAGACGACAACCATGTCCGGATACTTCTGCTTCCAGACCTCGCCCAGCAACACCGGCGAGGCATACACATTGTCCACCGGTATGTCGAAAAAACCCTGTATCTGATCCGCGTGCAAATCCACCGTCAACAGCCGATCGACGCCGGCGCGCGTCATCATGTTCGCCACCAACTTGGCGGTGATGGCGACCCGCGTGGCCCGCGGCCGTCGATCCTGCCGGGCGTAACCAAAATACGGCACCACCGCGGTGACGCGCTTTGCCGAGGCGCGCCGACAGGCGTCCGCCATCATCAAAAGCTCCATCAGATTCTCTGCCGGCGGGTTCGTCGACTGCAGGATGAACACATCGCGGCCGCGCACGTTCTCCCGCAATTCGACGCTCACTTCACCATCGCTGAACCGGTCGACATCGGCGCGCCCCAGCGGCACCTTCAAATGCCGGGTGATCTCGTGCGCGAGCACGGGATTGGCATTGCCCGTAAACAAGGCTATCGACAAAGAACCGAATTCATTGTTTTGCGACATCGACCTTGCTCAAAGACGAATCGCCTCCGCCGCAAAAATTTGGCTGGGGTGGAAGGATTCGAACCTCCGTATGGCGGGATCAAAACCCGCTGCCTTACCGCTTGGCGACACCCCAACTTGAGAAACAACCGACGACTTAAGGCTTAATTAAGCTACGGTTCGCAATCCTTCAAGCAAAGGCGAGTCATTCAGTCCGCGAGCCAAAAAACCTTCAATCCCCGGCGGCAGCTTCCGCATAATTTCGCGCCCCAGATCCATGGTCTCGCAGGCCAAAAAAACACAGGCCCCAGTGCCAGTCAGGCGCGCAGAACCAAAGAGCGACAGCCAATCGAGCGCATGTGCAACTTCAGGGTAACGGCGTCGCACCACGCCCAAGCAATCGTTCCTTCCACCGGACGCCAGGAAACCGTGAATTGTGATGGGCGGAGAATTCCTTGTCAATTCAGGATCTTGAAATACTTGGGCGGTGCTGACGAAAACATTTGGCTTTAAAATCAAGTAGTTAGTCTCTGGCGGGGCCAACGGCGGGTACAGCGGTGTCAGGCGTTCCCCGACCCCTTCCGCCCAAGCGGTGCGGCCGTGCACGAATACCGGTACGTCCGCGCCCAACCGCAATCCCAACTCGGCCAATTTCGAGACCGGCCAATTGATTCCCCAGAGACGGTTCAGCGCGACCAAACAGGTGGCCGCGTCGGAGCTCCCGCCTCCCAAACCACCGCCGATGGGGATGCGCTTGACCAGGCTGATATCGGCGCCGAGCGAGATGCCCGCGGCTTGACGCAGCGCTTTGGCCGCTCGAACGCACAGATCCGCTTCCACAGAGACGCCGGCAATGTCCGCTGCGCGCCGAATCTCGCCGTCCTCGCGCACGCTGATGGCAATCTCATCGCACAGATCGATGAACTGAAAACAGGTCTGCAGCTCGTGATATCCATCCGGCCGCCTTCCTAAGATGTGCAGGAACAAATTGAGTTTCGCCGGCGCCCGCCACAGGGACTGCACAGCCGTCATCGCGGCCAATCCCAGTGATCGATGACGACGCGTACCCGTACATCATTGCGGCTCAACACCAGGCGCGCGGGCAGCAAATCGCCCTGGAAGGGCGCATAGCGATCGTAGTCGATGCGCCAACCCGCCTGACGCAAGGACTTGGCCCGATCCTGATCATTGCGCGACAACTCGAAGGCCGCGCCGGGATCGGGAACCCCGAGCAGCCAGTAGCGCAAATTCTGCAGCGGCAACTCAAATCCCAAGCGGTCCTGCAGCTGCGAGACCACCGCATCGCTCGGCGGCGCACCGTTCAGTGAAATGCCGTCCGGTCCTTGTTTGAGCACCAGGGCGCCGATGCCGAAAGGCCCGGCAAGATGCACCTCGGCGAACGGCCCGCCCTGGCGCCAATTCAATGTGGCCTGCCAGCCTTGAGTGCCGAAGGCAACCGCCGCGCGGCCATCGAGCTGCCAGCTTTCAGCGCGCTGCAATTCGGACGCCCGAGCGTCCCACTTCACGGACGGCGGCTGCGGCCGCGGCCCGGCGCTGAAGCAAGCGCCCAATTCCACGCAAACGATCAACAGCAACGCAAGACGCATGGACTAGTTCGAGGGACTCAAGCGCTGTTGCGTGGTCTTGAGCAGGGTATTGTCGGGGTCGACCGCGCCGGCTTCGGTCCAGATTCGATGCGCAGCTTCGTGTTGACCGAGCTTCCACAGCACTTCGCCCAAATGCGCGGCGATGTCGCCGCCGCGATCGTCGGTATAGGCAGCCTGCAAATACGGCAAAGCCTGGGCAGTGCGCCCCTGCCGATAGAGAACCCAGCCCAGACTATCGAGAATGGCTGCGTTTCTGGGCGCGGCCTCATGCGCGCGCTCGATCAGCTTGCGCGCCCTCGTCAATTCCTTGTCATGGTCGGCCAGCGTAAACCCGAGCGCATTCATGGCCGCCGGATCCTCGGGCCGCGCCTTCAATACCAGCGACAATTCGTGCAGCGCGGCCCCGACCTGTCCCTGATCTTCGTACACGGACGCCGCCGCATAGCGCAGTTCCACGCTGTCCGGATACTGCTGCATACCCTTCTCCAGCACCGCGTACGCCTTGGGTACCTCGTTGGCTTGCGCGTACATGCGGGCGCGTGCGGTGAGAATTTCCGGGACACGCTGCGGCTCATCGTCGATCAGGCGATCGAACAATTCGTCGGCCGCGTCCGGCGCGCCGTGCATCTGCAGCAGTGCGGCGGCGCGCAGCAGCGCGGGCAGCACGTTTTCGCCGTTTTGCACCTGGGCAAACAGGCGCAGCGCGCGCTCCGGATCGTCGCGGCGATCCGAAATCACGCCCAGATAATAGAATGCATCATCCAGAAACTTTCCGGTTTTCAAGAGCTGCCGGAATTTTGCCGCGGCGACATCGAGATGTCCCTGCTGGAACTCGAGAAGTCCCATCAAGCGCAGCGCCACTGCCGTGGTCTCGGTGTTGCGGGCCAGGATCTCCAACTGTTCGTTGGCTTCATCGTTGCGCTGCGCGGTCATGAGCAAAATGACATAGTCGAAGCGATTGGCCGGCGTGTCCTCGGCATCCAGCTGCGATTTCGCCTGACGCAGCGGCTCTTCGACGTCGCCGGCCAGGATCCTCGCGCGCAGCAGGGTTTGCGCCAAATCCTTGTGGGCAGCGCGCGCCGCGTCGTTCGCGGCCGCGGGATCGATCGCGAGTGCGCCGCTCAAGCTGACCACCGCGGCGGCCGGATTATCCGCGCGCAGCGCGGTGAGCCCCTTCATGCGCAGCGCCGCCGGCGAAGAGGGAAAGTACCCCGCCAATCGATCCGCGAGCTGGTGTGCACCGAACACGTTTTCGTTCGATCCCAAATCGGACTGCAGATCGGCGAAACCCGCGTCCACGCCCGTCGGCGAGTTCAGCAACACCGTCCGGTAGTGAGCGGCCGCGTCGTCGATCTTGTACAGCGCCAGGGCCGCTCGCGCCGCGGCTCGTTGCGCATCCAAGGAATTCGGATCAACGCTCAACCAGCGGGCCGTCACACGCTCGGTGAGGGAGGGTTGCAGAGTCGCGGCGGTCACTTCGGCCGCGCGTTGCAGGAGCGCAGGATCCCGCTCATGCGCCGCCGCGCTCGTATATTGGAGGGCAGCCACCCGCGGTTCCTGGCGCGCCAGAGCTATCTCGCCTGTGACCGTATAAAATGACTGGGGCGCGGCCTCGTCGAGCGTTGAACGCACGTCCGTACAGGCGCTTATGGCGAGCACGCCCAGCCCGATACCCGCCCTGGTGAAGATTGAAAACGAGAACACGGCCGCACTATAGCTAAATGAATAACCCGGTGCCGCGGATTCAACCTTGATCTAGCGGTACGCCTACACCAGAATCCCTCAAGACTTGGGCCAAAGCGCTTTCATGGCATTCAACATTCTCGGCATCAACCATAAGACCGCGCCGGTCGCGTTGCGCGAAAAGGTGGCATTCAGCGAGGACCGGCTGGTGGCTGCTTTGCGCGCGTTGCGCCAGGAACAGGGGGTCACCGAAGCCGTGATCCTGTCCACCTGCAATCGCACCGAGGTTTACTGGTCAGGCCCCGCCAGCGGCGCGCAGCTGTCTCAATGGCTCGAACGGCATCACGGGAATCAGCTGGATTTGGCGGCGAGCCTCTATGTGCATGAGGAATCGCGCGCGGTGGAACATGCCTTCAGCGTCGCCTCGGGATTGGATTCCATGGTGCTCGGCGAGGCGGAAATATTGGGACAGTTGAAAGACGCCTACCGTGTGGCGCAGGAAAGCGGCAGCACCGGTCCTTCCCTCAACAGACTGTTCCAGGCGGCGTTTTCGGCCGCCAAACGCGTGCGTACGGAAACGCGAATCGGCGCCAACGCGGTCTCTCTAGCCTCTGCCACGGTGAGCCTCGCGCGGCGGATGTTTTCGGATTTGAGCGCCCATACGGCCCTCATGATCGGTGCCGGCGAGATGAATGCCTTGACGGCGCGCCATTTCATGAGTGCGGGCATCAAACGCATGGTCATCGCCAATCGCACTCTGGGCAGGGCTCAGTCGCTCGCGACTGAGCTCAATGCCCACGCCGTTGGCCTGACTGAGCTGGAGCATGAATTGGCCGAGGCCGATATCGTCATCAGCTGTACCGCAAGCCCCGCGCCGCTGGTGACCAAACACGCGGTCGAGGCCGCGTTTCGCGCCCGGCGCCGGCGCCCTATCTTCATGGTCGATATGGCGGTGCCGCGCGATATCGAGCCGTCGGTCGCAGACCTTGAGGATGTCTATCTCTTTTCGATCGATGACCTGGAGCAGTTGGTCGACGAAAATCGCCAGCAGCGCCATCTGGCGGCAAGCGAGGCGCGCCAGGTCGTCACGGAGGAAGTGACGCGATTCCTGGCCGAATCGCGGGCTCAGGATGCGGGTCCGGCGATTCGTGCGCTGCGCCAGCAAGCCGACGGAATTCGTCAGCAAACCGTGGAGCAGGCACGGCGCATGTTGGCCGGGGGCAAGTCCGCCGACGAGGTCATCGACTATCTGGCCAACACGCTGACCAACCGACTGCTGCACGCCCCCACCCAGGCCCTGCGCCAGGCGTCGGAATCGGCCGATTTGGCGCTGGCGGAGGCGATTACCCGGCTTTTGACCGAAGAACGCGACCGGCACTGACCCTCAAGGCCGCTATAATCCGCGGCCATATGAAAGACTCCATCCGGCGCAAGCTGGAAAAACTGGACGAACGCTTCGAGGAAATCAGCCGCCTGCTCTCCGACGCGGGCGTCATTTCGCGCCAGAATCAATTTCGCGAGCTCTCGATGGAATACTCGAGGCTGGAGGATTTGGTGGGCCGCTATCGACGCTTCGTCGCGCTCGAAGGCGATGCAGCCACGGCTCGCGAACTGGCTTCCGATCCAGACCCGGCAACCCGCGCCATGGGCGCGGAAGAGCTCACCGATTTGAATCCGCGCATCCTGGCCGAGGAACTCGAGCTGCAGCGCCTGCTGGTTCCCAAGGATCCGCATGATGACAGCAACATCTTTCTGGAAGTGCGCGCCGGAACGGGCGGCGATGAGGCGGCGATCTTTGCGGGCGACCTGTTTCGCATGTACGCCCGCTACGCCGAGTCCAAGGGCTGGGGCGTGGAGATCTTGAGCGAGAGTCCCGGTGAACACGGCGGCTACAAGGAAGTCATCAGCCGCATCATCGGTCGCGGCGCCTACTCCTTGCTGAAGTTCGAATCCGGCACCCATCGCGTGCAGCGGGTGCCGGCCACCGAAGCGCAGGGAAGAATTCACACCTCGGCGTGCACGGTGGCGATTTTGCCGGAACTGGAAGAGGTCGAAGCGGTGGAGCTCAATCCCGCGGAGCTGCGCATCGATACCTATCGCTCCTCGGGCGCCGGCGGTCAGCACGTCAACAAAACCGACTCGGCCATTCGCATCACGCATTTGCCGACCGGCATCGTGGTGGAGTGCCAGGACGAGCGCTCGCAGCACAAGAACCGTTCGCGCGCCCTGTCCTTGCTCAAGTCCAAGCTGTTGTCGGCGGAACGCGAGAAGCAACAGAACGCGCAAGCGCAATCGCGCAAACTTCAGGTCGGTTCCGGCGATCGCTCGGAGCGCATCCGGACCTACAATTTTCCGCAGGGCCGCGTGACGGATCACCGCATCAATCTCACCTTGTACAAGCTCGACGATGTGATGAACGGCAATCTCGACGAACTGGTGCGCGCGCTCAACCAAGAGCATCAGGCCGAAGAACTGGCACAACAGGTCGAAGACGTGAGCACGATAACGCAGATGCTGAAGAGCGCCGCGCAGACCTTGAGCTGCCACAGCGAATCGCCGCGTCTCGATGCGGAGTTGTTGCTGGGCAAGGTGACGGGCTTCTCACGCCCGGCGCTGATCGCCCACGGCGAGGACATCGTGGCGCAGGACGCTGCGCGCACCTATGAGGATTTGATTGCGCGGCGCTTGAACGGAGCGCCCGTCGCCTACCTGACCGGCAGCAGTGAATTCTGGTCGTTGCCGCTGGCGGTGACGCCGGCCGTCCTCGTTCCGCGGCCTGAAACAGAAATGCTGGTGGAGCAGGCTTTGCAACTGAAGTCCGCGGATGAGCGTTGCAGCGTTCTGGATCTCGGTACCGGCAGCGGGGCGATCGCCTTGAGCATCGCCGCCGAGCGGCCGCACTGGAACGTCACGGGAATCGATCTGTCGCCGGAGGCCCTTAAGATTGCCGCGCAAAACGCCCGTGATCTTGAAATCACCCGGGTCCAATGGCGCTTGGGCAATTGGTTCAAGTCCGTGTCGGGCGAGCGCTTCGATTTGATCGTCGCGAACCCGCCCTACATCGGCTGCGCCGATCCGGCGCTGGTCAAGCTCGCCGCCGAACCTGCGTTGGCGCTCACGCCGGGTCCGTCGGGCCTCGAGGCCCTGAGCGCCATCATTGCTGATGCGCCGCAGCATCTTAACGCCGACGGCTGGCTGCTCTTGGAACATGGCAGCACCCAGGCTCAGGATGTCGCGAGCTTGCTTAAGCGGCGCGGCTTTCAGTTGATTCGCACTGTCCAGGATTTAGCAGGCCGGCCCCGCGTCACGCTGGGTGCCGTTCATACACAACACTAGGAACTCCCATGATTCGATTCGAAACGACGCTCGGCGATTTCACCATTGAGTTATTCGAGAAGGAGGCGCCCGAGTCGGTGGCCAATTTCCTGCGCTACATCGAGGACAATTTCTTCGACGGCACGATTTTTCACAGGATCGTTCCGGGATTCGTCATCCAAGGCGGCGGCTTCACCGAGGACATGACTCAGAAACGCACCAAACCGCCGGTCAAGAACGAAGCCGACAATGGCTTGAAGAACAAGCGCGGCACGTTGTCCATGGCCCGCACCAACGACATCAACAGCGCAACCTCGCAATTCTTCGTCAACTTGAAGGACAACGATTTCCTCGATCACTCCCGCGGCAATTTCGGTTATGCCGTGTTCGCGAAAGTGACGCAGGGGATGGACGTGGTCGATAAGATCGCGGCGGTCGAGACCGGCCGTAAACGCGGATTCGACGATGTCCCCGTCGAAGCGGTCATCATGAAGAGCGTGCGGCGAACCACCGCTTAACGGGTGGCGCAACACGAGCGTGGCCCAAAAGAAATCTTTCGCGCGTCGATTGGCGCGAATCATTCTCGGATTTCTGGTCGTCTGCATCGCGCTAAGCGTGCTCGGCGTCGTGCTGCTGCGTTTCATCAATCCGCCCTTCACCGCCTTCATGGCCCAGGCGCAGATGGAGGCCTGGGCAAAACGCGATTCGACCTACGTACTGCGCCATCGCTGGGTGGATTTGACCCGCATATCGCCGAACCTGCCCTTGGCCGTGGTCGCCTCGGAGGACCAGAAATTTCCCGAGCACTGGGGTTTCGACGTGGAAGCCATCGAGAAGGCCTACCAACTGAACCAGCACAGTCATCGCGTGCACGGCGCCAGCACCATCAGCCAGCAGGTCGCCAAGAATCTTTTTCTCTGGTCGGGGCGCAGTTATTTTCGCAAGGGATTGGAGGCGTACTTCACGCTGCTGATCGAGGCTTCCTGGCCCAAGCGGCGGATTCTGGAAATCTATCTGAACATTGCCGAGTTCGGCTACGGCATTTACGGTGCCGAAGCGGCCGCACAGCGCTACTTTCATGTGACGGCGGCGCGGCTCGACGCGCAGCGATGCGGCGATTCTCGCGGCGGTGTTGCCCAATCCTCAGCAGCTGTTCGCCGCGGCGCCCTCAGCCTACGTGCTCAGCGGCGCGATTGGATCCTAGGACAGATGCAGGCGCTCGGCGGCCCTGAAATGCTGGACGACATCGACGCCTACCCGAACCGGCGTCCCTAGAATTCGCTCCAGGATGTCCGGAATTTCGAAGACCGCGCGATTGTGCAGGCGCTGCAATCCTGCCCGATAAGTATCGAGTCGATCGGTGACCTGCGCCACGCCCTGCGCGTATGGCCTTGAAAGAATCCAGCACCACGCCCACATCGTTTTCCTCGACCCATTCGGTGTTGTAGCGCTCCTGCGGCATGGTCCAGGCATTTCGCACCACGATCACGGGCAAATGCCCTGTGCACCGCCTCGCTGATGCTGCCGGGCCGGGCTTGCCGACGAAGAAGTCGCTCAAGCTGCATGTAGTGCCGCATCTGCGAGGTGAACCCCAGCACCACGCGAGGGGCGCTCGCGGCGAGCGCGCGCGCGCGCAGCTGCGCGGCGAGGATCGACGTTGTGACCGCAGACCAAGATCAGCTGAGTGTCCATCGAGGCGCTTGGCGATGCTGCGCATCACGCGCGAGCCATGACCGCCGAACATGACGAGCCCCGTCGGCCGGTCAGGATCCAGCCCGATTTTTTGCATCTCCGAGCGCCGGTCCAGGCCCAATTCGCTGTAGAAATCCGGATTGATGATCATTCCGGAGGTTTCGTGAATATGCGCCTCATCGCAGCCGGCGGCGCGCGCCTGCGCGACGGCGCGCGGCGTCCCGCAAATCCAATGCTGCGCTTGATGCGGTTCGATCCAGAAGTGAGGCGGGTAGTCCGCAAAGTCCGTCAATATGGTTACATAGGGGGTGGCGGGACACGCGAGGCTCAAGGCTTGATACATGGCGCGATTGAAATTCGGCACCAGGGACACCACCAGGTCCGGCTGGGACTGCGCCCAGTGACGGCGCAACTGGCTGATCAGAGATTGATGAGTCAATCGGATCAGCATCTGCAGGATGCGCAATTCCTGCGCGAGGCCCAAAGTCCAGCCTCGCGCCAGACGCACGTTGTAGTAGTCCTCGGGTTTCACGCCGGTGGTTCTGCGAAACACATCCTGCGGGTCCAGGACTTCGAACAGATTCACCAACCGGACTTGCCAATCCCGACCCTGCTCGCGAATCACGCGCTCCAGGGCATTCGCCGCCGAACGATGCCCGCCCCCCGCGTTGATATAGACGAGGTCGATTGTTTTCATTCGTCGTCATATTGCGTGGCAAGTGTGACCAATCGATGAAAGCCCACCTGATCGTGATCGCGACTGTGATGCTGCTCACAGGCACAGGTGTAGCCGGAGAACCGACGCGCTTGGACCACGGCCGCTTCAAGAATGTGATGGTTTACACGCCGGCGCAGGCACCCACCGGCTTCGCGCTGCTTTTATCAGGGAAAGTCGGCTGGGGCACCGCAGAGGATGCCCTGGCGAAGCAGCTGGTGGACCAGGGTGCCATGGTGACCGGGATCGACGCTGCGCAATTCAAAGCCGCGCTCGAGGCCGACGGCGCAAGCTGCGTTTTCCCCGACGGGGATCTGGAGAATTTGAGCCACTTCGTGCAGGCGTATTTTCACAACGCCACCTATCATTCCCCCTGGCTGGTCGGCGTTTCCGAAGGAGCCAGTCTCGCCTACGCGGTGCTGGCACAGGCGCCGAAGGACACCTTTGCCGGCGCATTGACCTTGGGGTTCTGTCCCACGCTTGATCTCGACAAGGCGCTGTGCAAGGGATCGGGACTGGAATTCGCGCGCGGCGCGCACGCATCCGGCGTCGATTTGCTGCCGATCAAATCCTTGAGCAATCCCTGGGTGAACATTCAAACCCCGCAAGGCCTCGCCTGTCCGCCGGCCACGGTGCTCAAGTTCGTGACCCAAGTGCAGGGCGCAGCCATGGCCAGCGTCAAGGGCGCGGATCTTAAGCCCTTCACTGCGGCGTTCGCGAAACTCACGGCTTCCCGTTCGAGTGCGCGGATTGCGCCGCCGCCGGCAGCGCTGGGAGATCTTCCGGTCGTCGAGGTCGCCGCGCAGCCCGGCAGTCCGCCCTCCGATGCCTTCGCCATCATGATGTCCGGCGATGGCGGCTGGGCGGGACTGGATCAGGACATTGCCGCCGCCTTGAGCGCAAAAGGCATCCCCGTCGTTGGATGGGATTCCCTGCGCTACTACTGGACGGCCCGCACACCCGAGGGCTTGGCCGCAGACACGGACCGCATGATCCGCTACTACCTGTCCCGCCTCGGAAAAAAGCGCGTGCTGCTCATCGGCTACTCGCAAGGCGCGGACGTGCTGCCCTTCGCGGTGAATCGCCTGCCGGATACCACCCGGACTCAAGTGTCCCTGATGGCCATCCTCGGCACGTCCGAACATGCCTTGTTCGAATTTCACGTCAGCAGTTGGATCTCCGACGACAATTCCGGACCGCTGACATTGCCTGAGGTCAATCGCATCAGCGGCATACCGGTGTTATGCATCTACGGAGAGGACGAACACGATTCGCTGTGTCCCTCACTCGATTCGAAACGCTTTACGGTGGTGAAGGTCAAGGGCGGCCATCACTTCGACGGCGACTACGCGGGTCTTGCGAATCACATCCTGGCCGCCGCAAAGCCGTGATGTCGTCGCGGCCACCGTGATGTCGTTGCGGCCAAGGACCGGTCGCGATGTGTGCTCAGATGCGCCCTTCCGCGAGCATCCAGTCGTAGCAATCCTTGACCATATCCTTGAGCGGTACCACCTTGTAACCGAGTTCGCGTTGTGCCTTGAGCGAGTGCACGGTGACGCGACGGCCCATCAAGTCAGCCATTTCCGTCGTGATCGGCGGCGCCTTGCCGGTGAACCGGCTGGCGAAGTCTCCCAGCACGGCGATGCCACGCAAGAGCCCCAAGGAGGTTTCCTTGGCCGGCGCGGGTTTGCCCAGCAGCGAGGCGATCTCCCGTACCAACTCCATCATGGTTTTATTCTCACCGCCCAGCAGGTACGAACCCCCGTTTGCGCACTTGTCGGCCGCAGCAATGTGGGCTGCCACCACCTCGCGCACATGCGTGAAGGTCAACAGCGACGGCGGTACGCCGGGCAGTTTGGCGTCTCGAACCATCAAGAATAGCCGCGACCACGTGCCGATATCGTAAGGACCCATGATGGCGCCCGGTTGCATGATCACGACCTCGAGTCCGCGGCTCATCGCAGCACGCGCAATCTCCTGGGCCTGCCACTTGGTTTTCTGGTAATTGATCTTCGAACTCCCCGCCAGGCTCGGGGTATCTTCGGAAATTTCGCCATCCACGGGACCGTAGGCCGAAATCGACGAGGTCACCACCAGGCGCCGAACCCCCTTGGAAAGGGCCGCTTCCACCACATTGCGCGTGCCTTCCACGTTGTCGCGGGTTTGTTCGGCATTGCCTCCCCGCCACATGTTGGTATTGCCGGCCACGTGAAACACCGTGTCCGTGAATTCCGGGATGGCGGCATCGAGCGATGCCGCATCGGTGATGGCGCCCACGGCGAGCCTCGGCCGAAAACGCTTCAAGAACTTCAGATCCGACGAGGGTCGATGCAGCGCCGTGACGTCCCAGCCACGGATCATGAGTTCCTTCACCAGGTTGAGGCCGACAAATCCGGTTCCGCCGGTAACAAAGGCCGCCCGCGTGCTAGGCGGCATCGGCGGCCTCGGTGGCCTCGGCGGCCTCTTCGACATCCGGTTCATAGCCCAGGATGGGCGCCAACCAACGCTCGGTCTCGGCCAAGGTCATGCCCTTGCGCTGCGCATAGCTGGCCACCTGATCACGGTCGATTTTGCCCACACCGAAATAATGCGCCTTCGGGTGGGAGAAATAAAACCCGCTAACCGCAGCCGTCGGGGTCATGGCGAAGGACTCCGTCAAGCAAATCCCAGCCCTCCGGTCGGGCTCGAGCAGGCGCCACAGGCTGGCTTTCTCCGTGTGATCGGGACAGGCCGGATAGCCCGGCGCCGGCCGGATTCCCTGATACTCCTCGCGGATCAATCCGGCGCCATCGAGCCGCTCCTGGGGCGCATAGCCCCATAGCTCGCGGCGCACCCGCTCGTGCAGGCGCTCCGCCAACGCTTCCGCCAGCCGATCCGCCAAGGCTTTGAGCATGATGCTGCTGTAGTCATCGTGTGCCGCCTCGAATCGCGCCACATGCGCCTCGATGCCGATGCCGGCCGTCACGGCGAATGCGCCGATGTAATCGGCGCGGCCCGAGGAAGCCGGCGCCAGAAAATCGCTCAAGCAGGACTGAGCCTGATCCTGAGGTCTCGACTTCTGCTGCCTCAAGTGATGCAGGGTGAGCGCGACGTGCAGGCGCCCCTCATCGCTGTACACGCTGATGTCATCATCGCCCACGCTGTTGGCCGGGAAGAAGCCCACAACGGCACGCGCCGTGAGCCACTTCTCGTCGATCAATTGCGTGAGCATGCGCTGGGCATCCGCGTACAAGCTGCTCGCCGCCTCGCCCACCAGCGGATCCTTCAAGATGTCCGGGAACTTGCCCGCAAACTCCCACGCGTTGAAGAAGGGCATCCAGTCGATGTAGGGAACCAGCTCGGCCAAGGGATAGTCACCGAACGCCCGGGCGCCCAGAAAGGTCGGGACCGGCGGAGTGTAGGTCGTCCAATCGACTTTCAATTTCTTGGCACGCGCCTGCGACAGCGACAATTGCGGCGACTTGGCACTCTTGTTGCGATGCTGTTCGCGACGGCGTACATGCTCCGCCTTGATCGTCCTGATATAGGCATCGCGCGTACCCGACGTCACCAGTTGCTGGCAGACGCCGACCGAGCGCGATGCATCCTTCACGTAAATCACCGCACCCTCATATTGAGGATCGATCTTCACGGCGGTGTGTGCGGGCGATGTGGTCGCACCGCCAATGAGCAGCGGTTGCCGGAATCCCAGACGCTGCATTTCCTTGGCGACGTGAACCATTTCATCCAGTGACGGCGTGATCAAGCCCGACAGCCCGATGAGATTCGCGTCCTCGCGGGTCGCGGCCTCGAGAATCTTCTCGCAGGAGGCCATCACACCCAAATCCACCACCTCGAAGTTATTACATTGCAGCACCACGCCGACGATGTTCTTGCCGATGTCATGCACGTCGCCCTTGACCGTGGCCATCACCACCTTGCCGTTGCTGCGGCTGGCGCCGGATTTCTCTTTTTCAATGTAGGGAACCAACACCGACACGGCCTTTTTCATCACGCGCGCCGACTTGACCACCTGCGGCAGAAACATCTTGCCCGCGCCGAACAGATCGCCGACCACATTCATGCCGTCCATCAGGGGGCCCTCGATGACATCGAGCGGGCGCTTGGCCTCGAGGCGCGCCTCCTCGGTATCGGCGAGCACGAATTCGTCCAGTCCCTTGATCAGCGCATGCTGCAGTCTTTCCGCCACCGGCAATTTGCGCCATTCCAGATCATCGCCGCGCTTGGCGCCGCCGCCGCCCTTGAACCGCTCGGCGATCTCCAGGAGCCGCTCGGTGGCATCCGCGCGGCGCGCGAGAATCACATCCTCCACCCGTTCGCGCAGGTCCGCCTTGATGTCTTCGTAGATCGCCAGCTGGCCGGCGTTGACGATGCCCATGGTCAGTCCGGCGCGGATGGCGTGATAGAGAAACACCGAGTGCATGGCCTCGCGCACCGGTTCGTTGCCGCGGAAGGAAAACGACACATTGCTGACGCCGCCGCTGATCATGCACCTTGGGCAGGCGCTGTTTGATCGCCGCAGTCGCCTCGATGAAGTCCAGGCTGTAGCGATTGTGCTCCTCGATGCCGGTGGCCACCGCGAAGATGTTCGGATCGAAGATGATGTCCTCGGGCGGAAATCCGCAGCCGCTCCGTCAGCAGGCCGATAGGCCCGTTCGCAGATCGTCACCTTGCGCTCGAGGGTATCGGCCTGTCCCTTCTCATCGAACGCCATGACCACCACCGCCGCGCCGTAGCGCAGGCAGGCGCGAGCCTGCGCCAGAAATGGCTCCTCGCCTTCCTTGAGGCTGATGGAATTGACGATGCCCTTGCCCTGCACGCACTTCAGGCCCGCCTCGATCACGGACCATTTCGAGGAGTCGATCATGATGGGCACGCGCGCGATGTCCGGCTCGCCGGCGATGAGGCTCAGGAACTTCACCATCGCCGCCTGCGAATCGAGCATGCCCTCATCCATGTTCACATCGATCATCTGCGCGCCGTTCGCCACCTGCTGGCGGGCCACGTCGACCGCCGCGGTGTAATCGCCCGCTTCGATGAGCTTGCGGAACTTGGCCGAGCCGGTGACGTTGGTGCGCTCGCCGACATTGACGAACAAGCTGTTGCGCATCGATGGTCAAGGGCTCCAGGCCGCTCAAGCGGCAAGCCGCCGCGAATGGCGCGGCACGCACGCGCGGCGCGATACCGGCAACCGCGCGCACCATTCACGCGGATGTGCTCAGGCGTCGTGCCGCAGCAGCCGCCCACCATGTTGAGAAATCCGCTGGCCGCGAATTCGCGCAAGGTTTCGCGCGGTTTCATCCGCCGTCTCGTCGTATTCGCCGAAGGCATTGGGCAGTCCGGCATTGGGGTAGGCGCACACATAGGTATCGGCGATGCGCGACAGCTCCTCGATGTAGGGCCGCAGCTGCTTGCCGCCGAGCGCGCAATTGAGGCCCACCACCGGGGCTGGGCGTGGCGGATGGAATTCCAAAACGCCTCGGTGGTCTGTCCGGACAAGGTGCGCCCCGAGGCATCGGTGATCGTGCCGGAAACGATGATGGGCAGCTCCCTGCCCACCTCGTCGAACACCTGGCGCACCGCGAACAGCGCCGCCTTGGCATTCAAGGTGTCGAACACCGTCTCGATCAAAGGATCATGTCGACGCCGCCCGCGATCAGGCGCGCGAGACCTCGCGAATACGCGGCCACCAGCTCATCGAAACTGATATTGCGAAATCCCGGGTCGTTGACGTCGGGTGAGAGCGACGCGGTCCGGTTGGTGGGGCCCAGGGCCCCGGCGACGAAGCGCCGCACGGCCGGTCTGCGCTGACCCACCTCGTCCGCGACCCGGCGCGCCAGGCGCGCCGCTTCCAGGTTCAACTCGCCGACCAGCGACTGCATGCCGTAGTCCGCCTGCGAGACCGCGGTGGAATTGAAGGTATTGGTGGAGATGACATCCGCGCCGGCGTCAAGGTAAGCGCGATGAATGTCTTCGATGATTTGCGGCTGCGTGATGCTGAGCAAATCGTTGTTGCCGCGCTGATCGCTCGGCCACGCGGCAAATCGCTCGCCGCGAAATTGCTGCTCGCTCAAGCGATAGCCCTGAATCATCGTGCCCATGGCGCCGTCCAAAATCACCAGGCGCTGCTTGAGCAGCGCGGTGAAGGCGCGGATTTGGCGTCGCGAGAATCAGCCATCATGCCACCTTCGCTTCGCATGAGCGCGGCCTGATCCCGAGCGCGTGGCAAATCGCGTAGGATAATTCGGCGCGATTCAAGGTATAGAAGTGAAACTCCTCCACCCCGTGCCGGCGCAGTCGCTGCACCTGTTCGATGGCCACATTCGCGGCGATCATGCTGCGCGTATCGGGATCATCGTCGAGTCCATCGAAGCGGCGCGTGCAGCCAGTCCGGGACCGAGGCCCCGCAGCGGGCGGCAAAGCGCAGCATCTGCGGGAAGCGCGTGACCGGCAGGATCCCGGGAACGATGCTGGCGCGGATGCCGGCCGCCGCGCAGCGATCTCGATAGCGCAGAAACACATCGGTCTCGAAGAAGAACTGGGTGATCGCGCGATTGGCGCCGGCGTCGATCTTGCGCTTCAAGTTCTCAAGATCCGCATCGACGCCGCCGGATTCAGGATGGCCCTCAGGATAGGCCGCCACCGATACCTCGAAATGTCCGACCTGAGCCAATCCCGCCACCAAATCCGAGGCATACGCAAACCCGTCTTCCTGCGGCCGATAGCGGCCGTCGGAAAGATTGGCGGCGGGCGGATCGCCGCGCAGCGCGACCAAGTGCCGCAGCCCCAAGTCCCAGTAGCCCTGCGCAATCCTCAAAACCTCCGCGCGCGAGGCGCCCACGCAGGTCAAATGCGGCGCCACCCGAAGATGGGTTTCGCGCAGGACTCCGCAGCACGCATTCGTGGGTTCGGGTACGGGTCGAACCGTCGGCGCCGTAAGTGACCGACACAAAACCGGGTTGCAGAGGCGCAAGTCTTTGCAATAGACTTGCCAAAGCTGCTCCGCCATCGCCTCATCGCCGGGCGGGAAGAACTCGAATGAAACGCTGGATGGCCATACGCTCCGGGCGTTGCTCAAGGAGACTGACTCGACAATGAGCATGCTAGAGCCTAGGATTTGATTCAATCTCATTATTTTAATAGCGACAATGAATTAGGCTCATGTCATCGACGGCCCTGGAAATTCGGCATCTAGAGACTTTGCTGGCCCTGTCCGAGTGCGGCAGCCTGTCGAAAGCGGCTGCCCGGCTGTTTCTCACTCAGTCCGCCCTGTCACATCAATTGAAGGCGCTGGAGAGTCACTACGGCGCCGCCTTGGTCGAAAAGAACGTTCGGCCGCTGCGCTTTACCGCCATCGGCCAAACGATTATTGAGCCTGGCGCGGGTGGTTCTGCCGCAAATGGCCGAGGCCGGCCGCGATGTCGCGCGCTTGGCGCAGGGACATGCGGGCCCGTTGCGTGTGGCCGTGCAATGCCACAACTGCTTCGACTGGTTGATGCCGGCGATGGATGCTTACCGGACCCTGTGGCCCGAAGTGGAGCTGGACATCATTTCAGGGTTTCTCATGAATCCGCTGCCGCTGCTCGATCAACGGCGAGGCGGAACTTGCCATCATTCACGATCGCGCAGGAAGCGCATCCCTCGATGGTGTTCAGTCCTTTGTTTCGCTATGAAAGCGTGGCGCTGATGAGCCCGCGGCATCGCTTGGCGGCGCAAGCCCTGGGTGGACGCCGAGGACTTCGCGGACGAAACCCTCATCACCTATCCGGTGCCGGATGAAATGCTGGACGTGATGAAGCACTGCCTCACGCCGGCGAACATCAACCCGCAAGCGGCGCACCGCGGAATTGACCGTTGCCATCCTGCAGCTGGTCGCCAGCGGGCGCGGCATCGCCGCCCTTCCCTCCTGGACCGTCGGCAACTACATAGAGCGCGGCTACGTGGTCTCCCGCCCCATCGGAGAATCGGGACTGCGCTGCGAACTCTATGCGGCGACCACGCCGCGCCGGCGCCGCGGCCGCCTATATAAAAGAGTTCATTGCATTGACCCGCACGCAGAGCTTGACCGAGCCTGGCCGGCGTGTCGGCACTTTGAGTCGGCGCGGCGAGCTTCGGCCGCCTAGCCGATTCGCGCGCTCTGTCCCCCGTCCACCGGCAACGCGACCCCGGTGATGAATGAGGATTCGTCGGAATGCAGAAACAGCGCGGCGTGGGCCACATCCCAGGCCGTGCCCATCTTTCCGAGCGGCACGCGCTTGTCGCGTTCGGCGCGAAGTTCCGCCGCGGAGATATTTCGCGCCTTGGCCTGACCCTCGATGGCCATCGGCGTATCCATGAGTCCCGGCATGATGGTGTTCACCCGGATGCCGTAACTGGCATTGCTCAGGGCCAGTTGCTGGCCGAGCATGTTCATGCCGATCTTCGATAACTTGTACGCGGTCAACCCGGGCGCGTAGGACACCGCGGCAATCGATGAGATATTCACGATGCTGCCCGCGGCCTGCTCGCGCATGATCGGCAGCACGGCCTGGCAGGAGAGCAGGCAGCCCTTCAAGTTGATCTGCATGATCTTATCGTAGGATTCTTCAGAGACTTCCGCAGGCGGCCCGTCACCGGCACCCGTGCCGACATTGTTGTGCAGGAAATCCACGCGGCCCCAGGCTGAAACGCAGGCCTTGACGTAAGCCCGGCAATCGCCCGCCCGGGTCCAATCGCCCGCCATGCATTGCGCGACTCCGCCTTGCGCGGCGATCATCGCGGCGGTCTCCTCGGCGCGCTTGAGATCGCGATCCACCAGCAGCACTTTGGCGCCTTCCTGCGCGAAGAGCATGGCAGCCGCGCGCCCGTTGCCGATGGTTTCCCCCGGCGTCTGTCCGGCGCCCACCACGATGCCGACCTTGCCTTGAAGCCTCACGGTGACCCCCTCACTCATCCGACAGCGTCTTCAAGAACGCCACGATATTCCGGACATCATCCTCGCTCAAAGCGGACGTTTCACCCGCTTGGCGGCCAAACGGCGGCTGCATGTCGATGTTAGCCCAGTAGGCCGCCGGCAAATCATCGAACTTCGCCGTGCCACCGTCTGCCTTTCGCGGATACCAGTTCTGCGGCTGCGTATCGCGCTCGGCGTAGAAACGAACCACGTCGGTCAACGAGTGCAGTGAGCCGTTATGAAAAAAGACTTGCCGCTTCGCCACATTGCGCAGCGAGGGAGTACGAAACAAGCCGCAGTACTCGGGCTTGTCCTTCAAGTCGGACCGCAACGGTCCGCACAACCCCAGATCGGTGTAGCGTTCATCCTGATTGGCGGGGATCCGCGCATTGCGCGGCGCGCCGATCGCGGCAAAACCGAAATCCGTGAATTGCGGAAAGGCGCCTTCGCGCATGCCGCTCGGGTGGCAGCGCGCGCAGTTGCCCTTGGCCGGATCGTTGAATGCGGCCAATCCGCGCAGTTCCGCAGGACTCAACGCTGCCTCGTGGCGCAGCCACGCATCGTACTTGCTGCCATAGGGATAGAACTCGGCGGGACTTTGCTGATACGCCTCCAACGCCGCCAACACTCCCTTGAACGCCATCGTCTTGTCGTCGAAAAAATGCGCGCCGAAAGCGCTTCGAAACTGCGCCGCGTAGCCGGCATGCAGCACCTTGTCCACCACGGCGTCTTCATCGGCATTCGCCATCTCGAAGTCCGAAAACAAGGGCAGCCGCGCTTGGGCGTGGGTCGATGGGGCGCGTCCATCCCAGGTGCGGCCGCCGGCCGGTCCCTGATCGGCGCTGTCATCGCCCTCATCCTCTCGATAATGTTCGGTAAAGGGCGGGACATTCTGGCTGTACATCAACGAGGGCACGGCGCGCAGGCCCGCGCGGCGGCCGTCTTTGCCGCCGGGTTGCACGGGTAGATCGTTCGGCGGCCCGAAGGCGTGCTTCGGATCGTGACAGGCCGCGCAGGAGATTTTCCCCGAGGCCGACAGTGAAGGATCGAAGAACAGCGCGCGGCCGAGCGTGGTGAGTGCCGCCGCGGTGGGTTGCTTCTCGAAGGTATTGGCGTAGAAGGCGTCGCGCGGTGCGGCGCCCCCCAAAAGGACCGATGCCATCAGGGCGCAGAGAGGCGCGAATGCTGCCTTGATCACTGCAATCAGTGAACCGTCGTGCCGCCGTCGCCGGTCAGGTTGTCATGGAACAATCGAGCCACGTCCACGGCGTCGAATACGTAGGCGCGATTGCAAAAATCGCAGCGTACCTCGACATCGCCGCGCTCCTTCAGCACCGAGCGGGTTTCCGCTTCGCCCAGGCCTTGCAGCATGCTGGCGACCCGTTCACGGGAACAACGGCAACGAAAATAAACCGGCGACGCTTCGAATAAACGCACGTCATCCTCGTTGAACAGGCGATGCAGAATTTCCTCATCGGCCAGGGTGCGCAGTTCTTCCCCGGTCAGCGTCGAAGCCACGAGCTGCACCCGGCGCCAGGCATCCTCGATCGCCGCCGCATCCATCTCCGCATCCGCTACCGCACCCGTCGCCGGCGAGGAGCCGCGTCCGGGAAGCTTTTGCAGAAGCATGCCCGACGCACCCTGCGCGTCCGCGTGCAGCCACAGCCGGGTCGGCAATTGTTCGGAATTCTCGAAGTAGACCTGCAACGACTCGGCCAGGCGCTCGCCCGCAATGGGCACGATACCTTGATAGCGTTGCGCGCCCTCGTCGGTCTCCAAGGTCACGGTCAGATTACCGGCACCGATCATGTCCCCGATTCGCAATGCCCCGGAAGCATCGTCCCGGTAACGCGCAAGGCCTCTCACGCCCAATCCACTGGTACATTGCACCAGCATCAGGTGCACCGGTCCGTCGCCCTGCATTTGCAGCGACAGCACTCCCTCGAACTTGATGGTCGCGGCCAGCAACAGCGATGCCGCCACCGCTTCTCCCAAGGTGTCGCGAATGGCCTCGGGATAGTCGCGATGCTCGATCAACGCGTGCCACGCGGCATCCAGGTGCACCAGATGTCCGCGTATCGGGTACTGTTCGAACAGAAATCGATGCAAGCTGTCGCGATCGCGCAAGGACAGGCTCCTTAGCCGCTCAATTTGGTTTTCAGCAGCTCATTGAGCTGCGCGGGATTGGCTTTGCCCCCCGTCGCTTTCTGCACCTGACCGACGAAGAATCCGAACAGCTTGTCCTTGCCCGAACGATAGTCCTTGAGTTGCGCAGGATTGGCCGCGATCACCGCATCGATCACGGCCTCGATGGCGCTCGAGTCGGTGATTTGCCGCAAGCCCTTCGCCTCGATGATGGCATCCGCGGGTTTGCCCTCGGACCACATCGCCTCGAACACTTCCTTGGCGATCTTGCCGGAGATGGTCTGATCGGCGATACGCGTGAGAAGACCGGTCAGTTGGTCGGGCATCACGCGCGAGCTTTGGATGTCGAGACTGTCGCGATTGAGCGCGCCCGATAACTCCCCCATGACCCAATTCGCCGCGAGCTTCGCGTGCGCCGAACCCAGGCTCGCCACCACCGCTTCGAAATACGCGCCAAGTTCACGGCTGGCGGAGAGCACGCCGGCGTCGTAGGCCGACAGGCCGAAAGCGCCCGCAAATCGCGCCGCCTTCTCATCCGGCAGCTCCGGCAGCGTCGCGCGGACCGCATTGATGAAAGCCTCGTCGATCTCCACCGGCAGCAAATCCGGATCCGGGAAGTAGCGATAATCGTTGGCTTCCTCCTTGGAACGCATTGAGCGGGTCTCGTCCTTGTCGGAATCGTACAGCCGCGTCTCCTGCACCACCGTGCCGCCGCTTTCGATGAGTTCGATCTGGCGCGCGACCTCGTATTGAATCGCCTTCTCGACGAATCGAAACGAATTCAGATTCTTGATCTCGGCGCGCGTGCCGAATTTTTCACGGCCCTTGGGCCGCACCGACACATTGGCGTCGCAGCGAAACGAACCCTCCTGCATGTTGCCGTCGCATATTTCCAGATAGCGCACCAGCGTGTGGATCTTCTTCATGTATGCGACCGCTTCCTTGGCGGAGCGCATGTCCGGCTCGGAAACGATTTCAAGGAGCGGCGTGCCGGCGCGATTCAGGTCGATGCCGGTGGCATGGGCGAGACCTTCATGCAGCGACTTGCCGGCGTCCTCCTCGAGGTGCGCGCGGGTGATGCCGACGGTTTTCACCGCGCCGTCATCGAGCATGACCTGCAGGGAGCCGCGTGCGACCACCGGCAGCTCATACTGGCTGATCTGATAACCCTTGGGCAGATCGGGATAGAAGTAGTTCTTGCGCGCAAACACCGAACGGCGTGCGACCGTGGCGCCGATCGCAAGGCCGAATTTGACCGCCATGCGCACGGCCTCGGCGTTCAACACCGGCAACACGCCGGGGTACGCCAGGTCCACCAGGTTGGCCTGCGAATTGGGGGGCGCGCCGTAAGCGGTCGCGGACCCGGAAAAAATCTTTGATTTCGTGGCCAGCTGCGCGTGTATTTCCAGGCCGATGACGACTTCCCAGTTGCTCATCACTCGTACCCGGGCGGCACGCGCCGATGCCAATCGGTGACTTGCTGATAGTGATGCGCCGCATTTAAGAGCTTCGCCTCGGCGAAATGCGGCCCGACCAGCTGCAACCCCATGGGCAACCCGTCGACGAATCCGCACGGCAAGGAGACGCCGGGCAGGCCCGCGAGATTTGCGCCGATGGTGTAGATGTCATTCAGATACATGGTGACCGGGTCGTTGATCTTGGCGCCGATGTCGAAAGCCGGCGTCGGCGTCGTGGGGCCGATCACCAGATCCACCTGCTCGAAGGCCGCGCGAAAGTCGTCGGTGATCAGGCGGCGGACTTTCTGCGCTTTCAGATAATAGGCGTCGAAATATCCGGCCGACAACACATAAGTGCCGGTCATGATGCGCCGCTTCACCTCGGCGCCGAAACCCTCGCCGCGCGAGCGCTTGTAAAGATCGAGCAGGTCTTTGGGATTCTCACAGCGATGACCGAAGCGTACGCCGTCGAAGCGGGATAGATTGGACGAGCACTCCGCGGGAGCGACCACATAATAAGTGGGGACCGATAAGGGCAGATGCGGCAGGCTGACTTCGCGCGTTTCCGCGCCCAAGTCCTCATAGAGCTTGAGGGCGTCGCGAATCAGCGACGAGTTGCGCGCCTCCAGGCCGTCGAAGAATTCGCGCAGCAGTCCGATTTTCAATCCCTTCAAGGGTGCTTCGAGCGTCGCGGTGTAGTCGGGCACGGGCGTATCGACGCTGGTGGAATCCTTGGAATCAAATCCCGCCATCACCTGCAAGACGGCCGCCGCGTCGGCTGCACTGCGGGTAAAGACTCCCGCTTGATCGAGGCTGGATGCAAAGGCAATCATGCCGTAGCGTGACACGCGCCCATACGTGGGTTTGAACCCCGTCACACCGGTCAATGCGGCCGGCTGGCGGATCGATCCCCCGGTATCGGTGCCGGTGGTAAAGGGCGCGAGTCTTGCCGCGCCCGCGGCCGCCGACCCACCGGAGGAACCACCCGGCACTTTGCTTAAGTTCCAGGGATTCTTCACCGGACCGTAGTAGCTGGTTTCATTGGAGGAGCCCATGGCGAACTCGTCCATGTTGGACTTGGCCAACATCACCGTGCCCGCGGCCTTGAGGCGCGCGACCACCGTCGCATCATAGGGCGACACGAAGTTATCCAGCATGCGCGAACCGCAGCTGGTGCGCACCCCGTCCGTGCAGAAAATGTCTTTATGAATGAGGGGGATGCCGAGCAGCGGTGCCCGCTCGCCCGCCTTGAGCCGGGCATCGGCGGCGGCCGCATCGCGCAGGGCCTGCTCTGCCGTCAGGGTAATGATGGCATTCAGCCTGGGGCCCAGGCGCTCGATACGTTCCAGGAAGTGCCGGGTGAGCTCGACGCTGGAAATCTGTCGATTGCGAAGGCGCTCGGCGAGTTCGCCGATAAAGAGGTTGTGCAGCATCACGGAAGACTCAAGCCTACTCGATCACTCGCGGTACGACGTACAACCCCGCCGCGACCGCCGGCGCGTTGGCTTGGTACTTGACGTGCTGGTCCTTCTCCGACACCACATCGTCGCGCAGACGTTGGTGCTGGCCATCCAAAGGATGGGCCATGGGGATGACCGTGCCGATTTGTGCGCGCGACAACTGATCGACGAAGTCGACGATGCTCGACAGGCTGGTCACGTACACCGGCATCTCTTGTTCGGTGATGGACAGCCGCGCAAGGTGCGCGATTTTTTCGACGTCTTGACGGGTTAGGCTCATAGGTTGAGTGCTCAAAGTGCGCAGCAACTCACGCAAAATAAGCTCTGGCAATGATACACGTTGCCTTGTGATATGTCGTGTCGGTTGTTACATTAGCCCAACTTTTTTAACCCCCATTCCGCAAGAAAAAATACCCCATGTTCAAACGCCTTAGAGGCTATTTCTCGAATGACCTCTCGATCGATCTTGGAACCGCCAATACCCTGATTTACGTGCGCGAGCGCGGTATCGTTCTCAACGAGCCGTCGGTCGTCGCAGTGCAAGACGAACCCACCCGCGGCGGGAAAATCATCGTCGCTGTGGGGGTCGAGGCGAAGAATATGCTGGGGCGCACGCCCGGCCATATCACCGCCGTTCGGCCCATGAAGGATGGCGTCATTGCGGATTTCACCTACACCGAGAAAATGCTGCAGTACTTCATCAAGAAGGTGCACGGCAATCGTTTCTTGAGCCCGAGTCCAAGGGTGCTGGTCTGCGTGCCGTTCGGTTCCACGCAGGTGGAACGGCGCGCCATCAAGGAATCGGCCGAGGGCGCGGGCGCACGCAGCGTCGACATCGTGCCGGAACCGATGGCGGCCGCCGTGGGCGCCGGCCTGCCGGTCCAGGAAGCGCGCGGCTCCATGGTTCTCGATATCGGCGGCGGCACTTCCGAGGTCGCGGTGATTTCCTTGAATGGCATCGTCTACGCAGCCAGCGTGCGCATCGGCGGAGACAAGTTCGACGAGGCCATCACCAATTACGTGCGCCGCAACTACGGCATCCTGATCGGCGAGGCCACGGCGGAGCGCATCAAGCTGGAAATCGGATCCGCCTATCCCGGACAGACGGTGCGCGAAATTTCCGTCAAGGGCCGCAATCTGTCCGAAGGCGTGCCGCGCAGCTTTACCTTGAACTCCAATGAGATCCTCGAAGCGCTGCAAGAGCCGCTGCAAGGCATCGTCGGCGCGGTCAAACAGGCCCTCGAACAAACTCCACCGGAACTCGGCGCCGATGTCGCGGAGCGCGGCATCGTTCTCACCGGCGGCGGCGCGTTGCTGCGCGACGTCGACAAATTGCTGATGGAAGAAACCGGTTTGCCTGTGGTGGTCGCGGACGACCCGCTAACCTGCGTTGCGCGCGGCGGCGGCAGAATCCTCGAACTCACCGAGGAACATGGGCCGGGCATCTTCGGACTGGAGTAATGCAAGCGACAGGAAGCCTGTCCGAGAATTCCGCCCATGGTCGCCTTTCGTAGCACTGACGCGTCCGGTCGAACGACGGGACTGCTGTTCCGCTGCGTCCTGTATTCCTTGCTGGCCTTGGGTCTGATCATCGTCGACAAGCGCTATGATCATCTGGGCAAGATTCGCCGGCTGCTATCCGTGGTGGCCTACCCCGTGCAAGTGGCCGTCGCCTCGCCGTTCGAGGGCTGGAATTGGTTTCGCGACAGCGTCACCACCCGCGACGCGTTGCGCGCCGACAAGACCAAGCTCGAGGCGGAACTGCGCGTCGCCGAGTTTCGCCTGCAGCGCTACGAGGCGCTGGAGGCGGAGACGCAGCGCTTGCGCGCACTGCGCGACAACACCGTCGGCGTGACGGATCGATTTCTGATCGGCGATGTCATGGATGTGGATCTGGACGCATTCCGCGAGCGAGTGCTGGTCGACAAGGGCGCGGGCGACGGCATCTACGTGGGGCAGGCGGTGCTGGACTCGGGCGGTGTATTCGGACAGGTTGCCCGCGTCGGGCAGCTCACCAGCGAAGTCATCCTCGTCAGCGATGCGGCGCATGCCATTCCGGTGCAGATCAATCGCAATGGCCTGCGCACCGTTGCGGTGGGCACCGGCGATACCAGCCGGTTGAAGCTGCCCTATCTGCCCACCAGCGCCGATGTGGTCGCCGGCGACTTGCTGGTGACCTCCGGGCTTGGGCGGCGGCTTTCCGGCCGGCTACCCGGTCGGCACGGTTGCCGAGGTCAAGCGCGATCCGGCCCAATCGCTGGCCGATGTCGACGTGAAACCCGCCGCCGCGCTCGACCGTTCG
The DNA here is from genome assembly GCA_963831765.1 of uncultured Gammaproteobacteria bacterium. Classification (GTDB taxonomy): domain Bacteria; phylum Pseudomonadota; class Gammaproteobacteria; order Steroidobacterales; family Steroidobacteraceae; genus Bog-1198. The sequence goes on along the minus strand of CAWHRH010000002.1, from coordinate 434,503 downwards.
CGAGAACTGTTGTTCGTCTGGTTGAAACCCCAGGCTGTGGAACTGCCGCCGGCGCCTGCGCCGAAGGTGAATAAGAAATGATGCGCGACGACGCGAATTCGCCGGCTGCCCATGGCGCTTGTCGGCCTTGATCGCCCTGGCGCTCGCGGTGCTGCCGCTGCCCGACGTGCTGCAGCCGTTGCGCCCGGACTTTCTGGTGCTGGTGGTGTTCTATTGGTGCATTGAGTCGCCGCGCGCGGGCGGCCTGGGACTGGCCTTCTTCTCCGGGCTCGCGCTCGATGTGATCCACGGCGTGGTGCTCGGCCAGCACGCCCTTGCGCTCACGCTCATGGGTGCCTGGGCCACCAACCTGCGGCTGCGTATCCGCGTATTCTCCGTTCTGTCGCAATGCCTGACCATTTTCGCGCTGCTCACCGGCTATCAATTCGTTCTATTCTGGGTGGATGGCGCCACCGGAAATCCGGTGACCACCTACAGCCGCTGGTTCGCGCCCTTCATTGGCGCCCTGCTGTGGCCGGTGCTGGTCAACCTCATGGGGAAGGTACATGAGCGCTGACACATGATTTACGACGAGTTCTCGCCCTCGCGCACCCGCCGCACCCTGACGGCAGGAGGCCGCACCCTGCGGGCGCTGGGATTGGACGGCCCTTTGACCGGCGTGCTGGCCATCATCGTGGTGATTGGCATACTGGTGGTGTACAGCGCTTCCGGTCAAAACCTGAAAATGGTCCAGCACCATCTCGTCAACATCGGCATCGCGGTCACCGCCATGGTCGCCCTGGCCAAATTCGCCACGCCGCAATACCTGCGCATGTTCGCGCCGATGGCCTACGTCATCGGCGTGCTGCTATTGATCGTGGTCGATGTCACGGGCCACGTCGGCAAGGGCGCGCAGCGTTGGCTCGACGTCGGCTTCATGCGCTTTCAGCCGTCCGAGATCATGAAGCTCGCCGTCCCGATGGCTTGCGCCTGGTACATGCACGAGCGCCCGCTGCCGCCGACATTCCTGGATTTGATCGTCATGGGCAGTCATGATCGCGATTCCCACCGCGATGATCGTCACCCAGCCCGATCTGGGCACCGCCCTGTTGATCGCCGCATCGGGACTGATCGTCATGCTGCATGGCCGGGCTGCAGATTCGACTCATTTTAATCTCGATTCCCCTGCTGGGCGGAGCGGCCTGGGGCGGCGTGGCATTTCATCCACGACTATCAACGCCAGCGCATTTTGACCTTTCTGAATCCTGAGACCGATCGGCTGGGCGCCGGCTATCACATCATCCAGTCGCAGATCGCGATCGGCTCGGGCGGCGTTTTCGGCAAGGGCTACATGAACGGCAGCCAGGCGCAGCTGGAATTTCTGCCCGAGCGCTCCACCGATTTCATCTTCGCGGTCATCGGCGAGGAATTCGGGCTTGTTGGGCCAATTGCTGATCCTGTCGCTTGTACGGCGTGGTGATCGGCCGCGCGCTGTACCTGGCCATGCAGGCCCAGGGGACCTTTGCGCGCCTGACAGGCGGCGCCGTGGCGTTGAGCTTCTTCGTCTACGTTTTCGTCAATTCCGGCATGGTCAGCGGCATCCTGCCCGTGGTCGGCGTGCCTTTGCCGTTGATCAGCTACGGCGGCACCTCGATGGTCACCTTGTTGGCGGGCTTCGGCATCTTGATGTCGCTGCATTCGCATCGCAAACTGATCGGAAGCTAGGACGCGCCCTCACGTGCAATACTCAGACAGGCTCCTAGCGCGTCACCCCCATGCCCTGCGGCAACTGCTCTGCGCTGCAGGGTTGATCGCGCTCATCGCACAGCCCGCCGCCGCGATCGACACGCATCAGCGCGATGTGAAGGATTTCATCGATCACATGGCGGACACCTACTCCTTCAAGAAGCGGGCGTTGCGCCGGCTGCTGCATTCCGCGGAGAGCCAGCCGGCCATTCTCGATGCCATGTCTAAACCCGCGGAAAAAGCCAAGCTCTGGTATGAATACCGCGCCATCTTCCTCACCGAAAGGCGCATCCGCGAGGGCACGGAATTCTGGTTGGTGCATCGCCAAGCATTGGATGAGGCCAGCGTGCGCAGCGGCGTCGCGCCCGAGTATCTGGCGGCGATTCTCGGCGTCGAAACCTACTACGGCCGGCAGACCGGCAGCTATCGGGTGCTCGATGCCCTGGCCACGCTGTCGTTCGGCTACCCGGCTCGCGAGAAGTTTTTCCGCGACGAACTCGAACAGTTCCTGCTGCTGACCCGAGACTCAAGGCTGGATCCGATGACGATCAAGGGATCCTATGCCGGCGCCATGGGCGCGCCGCAGTTCATGCCATCGAACTACCGCCGCTACGCCGTCGACGCGTCGGGCGACGGCCGCATCGACCTGTGGGGCAATTGGCCGGATGTGTGCGCGAGCGTCGGCAACTATCTGAAGGCGCACGGCTGGAATGCCGGCGAGCCGGTATTGAGTGAAGCGACGGTCGCACCCGGGAAAACGGCCGACCTTGATGGCCGCAAACTGCTCTTGTCTGACAGTGTGGCCTCGCTCGCGGCCAAGGGAGTCACCTTCGAGAGCGCATTGCCCGAGGACGCGCCGGCGCTGTTGATCGCCGCCGATGAAGCGGACGGCGTTCACTGGCGCGTCGGATACAATAATTTCTTCGTGATCACCCGGTACAACCACAGCGCGCTGTACGCCATGGCGGTGTATGAACTGGCTGCGGCCGTCAAACAGCGCATCCTGTTGAACGATGCGGCGCAATTCGACCTGCCCGGCGCACCCGCGCCCGCGCCCGCGCCGACGACTACGCAGGCGCCTACGCCGCCCGTCGCACCCGCGACTGCGCCGTGAACCTCACCCGCGCACTCGTCGTTCCGATGTGCGCGCTCTCAGCCCTCGGGTTGGCCGCGTGCGGCGGATCGCCCCCGCGCGAAAGACCGGCGAGTCCAACCGTCGTCGCACCGCCGCCCGCGACCAGCGCTCCGGGTCCGGATGTCGTGCCCCACGCCGAGCCCCGCTCGCGCAACGGCAATCCTCCGTTCTATGATGTCTTCGGCAAGCGCTACTACGTACTGTCATCCAGCGTGGGCTATGTCGAGCGGGGTGTCGCCTCCTGGTATGGCCCGGGCTTTCACAAGGAGCGCACCTCCACCGGTGAACCCTACGATATGTACGGCATGACCGCGGCTCACAAGACCCTGCCCCTGCCGGTCTTTGTGCGCGTGACCAATCTGCAAAACGGCCTGAGCGTCGTGGTTCGCGTCAATGATCGCGGTCCATTCGTCGACAATCGGATCATCGATTTGTCCTACACCGCCGCTTCCAAGCTCGGCATGTTGCGCAATGGCACGGCCATGGTGGAAGTACGCAGCATCGACCTGAGGGAAGAGAGCTCGGCTGCGCCCATCGTCACGGCGGCAACGCTCGAACCGGTCACGGTGCCGCCGGCGGCCGCCTCACCCGAGCCGGGCGCCCCGGTACCCACCGCACCCAGTACCGTTGTCGCGCCCCCCGCCGTCGCCCCGCTCTATATCCAAGCAGGCGCGTTCAGCGATCCAAAGAACGCCGAAAGGCTGGCGGATAAATTACGGGGCGGCGGCTACGGCAAGGTGTTCGTGCGCGAAAACCAAATCGCCGGACGCCGCATGTTTCGCGTACGCATTGGACCTGTCCCCGATGTCGCGGAATTCGATCGCATCGTCGCCGCGCTGGAGCGCGTCGGCATCAGCGATGCGCATCTCGCGCTCGACTAATCGCGCGACGTCGCCTCGCGCATTCACGTAACGTCGCTGCGCGATTCTCGGTACACTAACCTTTTTTTCAGGGTATTCATGACCATGTTCCGTTCCTTGATCGCGAGTCTTTCCTGCGCGGCGCTGTCGGCCACGATCTGTTCTGCGGCATTTGCGAAAAAGACCCATGCGCCAAAGCACGCTGCGCCCGCCGCCGCGGCACCCGCCGCGCCGGCGGCCGCCCCGGCCGTCGGCCCGAACGGCATCCCGGGCGCACCTGCCGTGGAAGCGCGCGCCTACATCCTGGCCGACTACCGCACCGGCAAGGTCCTGGCCGCGAAGGAAGCCGAGGCGCGGATGGAACCTGCCAGCCTCACGAAGCTGATGACGGCCTACATCGTTTTCCAGGAATTGGCGGCGGGCAAGCTCAAACTGGAGGACAACGTCGTCGTCAGCGAACATGCATGGCGCTCTGAAGGGTCGCGCACCTTCATCGAGTTGGGCAAGCCGGTGTCGGTCCAGGATCTGATCTTAGGGATGATCGTGCAGTCGGGGAACGATGCCACCATCGCCCTCGCTGAGCGCATCGCCGGAACCGAAGAGACCTTCGCGCAGCTGATGAATTCCAACGCGCAGCGCTTGAACATGACCGGAACGCATTTCGAGAACAGCTCGGGGCTGCCCTCGCCGCAGCACTACACCACCGCCCGCGATATGTCTTTGCTGGCAATCGCGATGATTCACGACTTCCCGCAGTACTACAAATATTATTCGATTCGCGAATTCGAACATAACGGCATCAAACAGCAGAACCGCAATGGACTGCTCGAGAAGGATCCCACCGTCGATGGTTTGAAAACCGGGCACACCGATTCCGCCGGCTACTGTCTGGTGACTTCGGCCCTGCGCGACGGTATGCGCCTGGTATCGGTGGTCCTGGGTTCCGACAGCATGAAGGCGCGCGAAAACGCCAGCGGCGCCCTGCTGAACTACGGCTTTACCTTCTACGACACCAAATTGATCGTCAAGGGCGGCGCTGCGCTGGCGTCGACCCATGTGTGGAAGGCGGCGCAGCCGCAACTGAGCTTAGGGCTCAAGGATGATCTGTATTTGACGTTACCGCGCGGCCACAACGACGTGAAGACGTCAGTCGATGTCCAGCCCCGGCTCATTGCGCCGCTGACATTGGAAGCGAACGTCGGGACATTGCACGTCACGGAGGGCAGCCAGACCCTGCTCAGCGCGCCGCTGCACCCACTGAACGCGGTCGCCGCCGGCGGCTGGTGGCGGCGCCTCATCGACACCATTCACCTGTGGTTCGTATGAGCGGCCCGCTGCCGACGTGCTATTTGAATGGGGCCTACTTGCCGCTCAAGGAGGCAAGAATATCCCCGCTCGATCGCGCCTTTCTTTTTGGCGACGCGGTCTACGAAGTGGTGCCCGTGTATGCCTCGCGGCCATTCCGATTGCAGCAGCATCTGGACCGGCTGGATCGCAGCCTGGGCGGGATCCGCATGCCGGTGCCGCTGCCGCACGGCGCATGGGCGGAAATCTGCCAGGAGTTGATTTCCCGCAATGGCGCGCGTGATGCCCATATTTATATTCAGGTGACCCGCGGCGCGGAATTCGGCCGCAATCATGCGTGGCCCGAAGGCTTGAAACCCACGTTGTTTGCCTATTGCACCGCCCAGGAGCCGCTGCCTGCCACGGTCCTGGAGCAGGGCGTGACGGCGGTGACGGCGACGGACACACGCTGGGCGCGCCGCGACATCAAGGCCACCGCCTTGCTGGCCAACATCCTGCTGAAGAAGCTCGCGGCGGACGCGGACGCATTCGAAACCATCATGGTGGAGAACGGCGAGCTGACCGAGGGCTCGTCGACGACGGTTCACGTCGTGAAGGACGGCGTGATTTTCACGCCGCCGAACGGGCATCAGATTCTTCCCGGGACCACCCGGGATGTGATCACCGAATTGAGCCGAAGATTGGCGGTGCGCAAAGTCACCGCGCCCATCTCGGAAACGGCGCTGCGCAGCGCCGATGAGCTGTGGCTCGCCATGGCAACCCGCGGCCTGTTGCCGGTGACCAAGCTTGATGGGGTGGCGGTGGGCAGCGGACGTCCCGGCCCCCTGTTCAAGCGCATGAGCGGAGAATTTTCCGCTTACATCCTTGAACTGGCCGGCACGCCGCCGTTATGAGCGACAGCACTCTACAAAAATTTCCCAGTGAATTTCCCATCAAGGTCATGGGACGCCATGACAGCGATCTGCGAGCGCTGACACAAGCCATCGTGGAGCGCCACGTCGGGCCGCTGCTCGAGTCCAGCGTGAAGACCCGCACCAGTGCCGATGGAAATTTTCTGGCGCTGACCTATGTGGTGCTGGCCAACAGCCGCGAGCAACTGGACGCCATTTACCGCGAATTGACCGCTTGTAAATCCGTGTTGATGGCGCTGTAGCCGGCCGCGGCGCAGCCAAGCCGGCGCAACAAATGCGGCGTCAACTCGCTGGCGACCGAATCGACGTCGGCGTCAAACCCTAAATCGAGGAGCCGGGTGATTCGCAGGCCGCGATATCCGCACACATTGATGCGCTCGAAGGGCTGCGGGTCCAACGACACATTGAGCGCCATCCCGTGATAGCAGGCGCCGCGGCGAATCCGCAGGCCGATGCTGGCGAGCTTGGCACCGTCCACGTACACCCCCGGCGCCTGGCGCGACCCGGCCGCGCTGATCCCAAGGTCGGCCGCGTAGTCGATGACCGCATTCTCCAACGCCACCACCAAATCGCGCACGCCCAGCTTGAGCCTTCGCAAGTTGAGCAGCGGGTAGATCATCAGCTGGCCTGGGCCATGGTAGGTCACCTGACCGCCGCGATCGATTTGCACCACCGGGATGTCGCCCGGCGCGAGCAGATGTTCGCGGCTTGCATTCATGCCCAGTGTGAACACCGCAGGGTGTTCGGCGAACCAGATCTCGTCGGGTGTGGACTCCCGCCGCTCATCGGTAAATTTCTGCATTGCGCGCCAGATCGGCTCGAACGGCGCCAGTCCCAGCCGGCGAATCACCGGCGCCGTGCTCATGGGACTCCCGCGGCCGATTGCGCGGCAAGCCTGGCATTGTCGAGCCCGGCATTGTTGCGTGCCAGCGCTTGTTCCGCCCGATAACTGGAACGCACCAAGGGGCCGGACACGCACTCGAGGAATCCCATTTCCAACGCCCAGTCTCGATACTGATCGAACTGCTGCGGCGTCACGAATCGCTCCACGTTCAGATGATTCGGCGTCGGGCGCAAGTACTGACCCAGTGTCAGCACATCGACCTGCGCCGCGCGCAAGTCGCTCAAGGTCTCGCGAATCTCCGCATCGTTTTCGCCCAAGCCCAGCATCAGGCTGGTCTTGGTCAGCACCGCCGGGCGATACGCCTTGGCAGCGCGCAGCACGGCGATGGTTTGCTCATAGCCGGCGCGCGGATCGCGCACCGGATGGGTCAGCCGCCGCACCGTTTCAATATTTTGCGCGAACACATCCAATCCCGAATCGAGCACGGTGTGGACGTCGCGCAAGACGCCTTGAAAATCCGGCGTCAAGGCCTCGACCGCGGTGCCGGGGTTCAAGCTTTTGATGGCGCGCACTGCGGCCGCGTAATGAGCCGCCCCGCCGTCGCTCAGGTCATCGCGATCCACCGATGTGAGCACCACATATTTGAGCCGCATCAATGCCACCGACCTGGCCACATTCTGCGGCTCGTCGGCGTCGAGCCAACCGCGCGGGTTACCCGTATCCACGGCGCAAAACCGGCACGCACGCGTGCACACCGAGCCCATCAGCATGATGGTTGCGGTCCCCGCATTCCAGCATTCGCCGATATTGGGGCACTTCGCCTCTTCGCACACCGTGCTCAGGCGATGCTCGCGCACGATTTGTTTCACGGCGCCAAAGACCGCGCCGGTTGCCAGCGGCGCGCGCAGCCATGCCGGCTTGCGCTGCGCCGGCTGAGCGGCTGGCGATTGCTTGACCCCGTCCTTGATGGCGGTGAAACCCTGCGGCGTCGTATATTTTTCGCCGCTGCGCGGCGGCGCCCGCTCAGGGGTTATGGGGATGCCTTTGAACTCGGACATGCCCGCAATTGTACTACGCCTGCATTGCCGCGGTTTTCTAGCGATTCAGCGCCTGCAGCCGCAGGGGTGTGCCCACGTCCTCCCACAGCCCGGTGTACAACTGCCCCGAACATTGGCCGGCCGCCATGGATCGCAGCATCAATGGCTTCAAGGGAAACGCGCCCTCCACGCAGTTCGCAAAGAATGCGGGGCGATAAACCGCGATGCCGGAAAAAGTGTACAGAACCGCAGCCTTGGGAAGTACCACGCCGCGCTCCAATCCAAAGTCCCCCTGCAAGTAGCTTGGGTTCGGCACCATCACCAGGTGCGCGTTGCGCTCAGCCGGCAGCGCCAGGGTCTGATACGGAAAATCGGTGTAAATGTCGCCGTTGACCACCGCGAACGGTCCGGGCAACAAATGCGGCAGAGCGTGAAAAATGCCCCCGGCGGTCTCGAGCGCCGTCGCCTCCTCGCTGTAGGTGATCGATGCGCCATAGCGCGCGCCATCGCTCAAGTATTCGCGAATCTGCGACCCGAGCCAGGCGAGATTGATGACGATGCGCGACAATCCCGCGGCGACCAGTGCGATGACATGGCGTTCGATCAACGGCTGCCCGCGCACTCGCAGCAGCGGTTTCGGCATGACGTCGGTCAGCGGCCGCATGCGTTCGCCGCGCCCTGCCGCCAGTATCATTGCCGCCTGCGGGCGTTCTGGATCGGGACTCACGCCGTTGCGCGCCGCTGCGCGTCTTCGAACAAGGGGACGATGCGCCGCTCGATAAAGCCGGCGAACGGCGAGGTTTCCGGGTAGATCGCGGCGGTCGCCCGCACATAGTGGAGCACGCGCGGCAGATCCTTAAGATACTGGGATTTGCCGTCGCGGTAGTACAGACGGGCAAATATCCCCAACACCTTGATGTGCCGCTGCAGTCCGATCAGATCGAACCAACGCAGGAACTCGCGCTCATCTGCCTTGAGTTCGATTCCGGTCGCGAGCAATTTTTCGCGGTATCCGAGCACCCAGGCCCGCACGCGCTGCGTCGGCCACGCGATGTAGCAATCCTTGAGCAAGGACGCCAGATCGTAGGTCACCGGACCCCACACCGCATCCTGAAAATCCAGGATGCCGGGATTGTTTTCGGCACTCACCAGCAGATTGCGTGAGTGATAATCGCGATGAACGAAGGCGGCGGGTTGCTCAGCCGCGACACGCACCAACACCCCAAACAGCCGGTCCAACAGGGCGCGTTCCTCGTCGGCCACCTTCAGCAGCAAGTGCCGGCGCAGAAACCACTCCGGCATGAGTTCCATCTCCCGCATGAGCAACGGCTCGTCATACCTTGGCAGATCGGCAGCAATGCGACCATCGGCCGTCTGCATGGTGCAAAGCGCGTCGAGCGCATCGGCGTACAGCCTGTCGGCGGCGCCCGGAGCGGGCAGTTCATCCAGATACTGCCGCGTGCCCAAGTCGGAGAGCAGCAGAAAACCACGCTCCATATCCCGCGCCAGAACCAGCGGCACATTGAGATTCATACCGGCCAGCATCCTCGCAATTTTGAGAAACGGCGCCGAGTCCTCCTTCTGGGGCGGCGCATCCATCACGATGTAAGCCTGCGTACCCCGGATCAGGCGAAAATACCGCCGAAAACTCGCATCGGTTGATGCAGGCGCGAGCGATGCGCCCGCGAAACCCAGGTCATCGCGCAGCCATTGCGTCAACTGCACCAGTCGGGAATCGCTTGCATCCAGTACATCCATGCTTGACCATTCGCACACCGCAAATGCGGCGATTCAAGTATACCGGCTAAGGCGACGCATTTTGTCCATGGCTTTTCGTGTTTGGGCCGCATTCGTTTTCTTGTGCCTCGCAGCCTCCTGGGTACGCGCCGGGGATGTCTGCCCCGCGCCTCCGAAATATACCGCAACGCGCCCGGCCGATATTGCAGACGACGATCATCGCGTTCATGTCGACAGCGACGATGCGATACTCGGCGTCGACGGCGCCGTTTTAACCGGGCATGTCACGGTCCGCCAGGACCTGCGCAGCGTCGTTGCCGACTCGGTCACCTACGATTATCTGAATGACAAGGTGACCGTGACCGGCAAGGTCGATTTTCTCGACCCCAAGCTTCGGGTGCAGAGCGACAGCGGCAGCTACGAGACGTTGGGCCGCGCAAATTTCAACCAGGCATTCTTCCAGCTCATGAACCGCAACGGTCGCGGGTTCGCGAAGGATGTCGAGCTACGTCCGGACGGCACCCTGGCACTGGCGCAGGTCCACTACACGACCTGCCCGGTCGGCAATGAGGATTGGGTGTTGAAAGCATCCGACATCAATATCGACACCAAGCTCGATCAGGGCGTCGCGCACAATGTGACGATGCGCTTCAAGGACGTGCCGATTTTCTACACCCCCTACATCTCCTTTCCTCTCGGAGATGAGCGCAAAAGCGGCTTCCTGTTTCCGAATATCGGACATTCGGGCAGCAGTGGTTTCGAATTGGAAGTACCCTACTATTTCAATCTGGCGCCCAATTACGATCTGACGCTGACGCCGGGATTATTGACCAGCCGCGGCGTGCAATTGACGGAGGATTTCCGTTACCTGACTTCGAATTCACGCGGTCAGCTGGATTCCACGTTTCTGCCCAATGACAAGCAGGAACATGAAAATCGCTATTACATCCACTTCACCGACATCACCGACATCCTGCCTGGACTGCGTCTCGACACCAACGCCACCGATGTGAGTGACCCCAACTACTTTCAAAGTTTTGCGGTGGGAACCGAGCAGACCAGCGTCACCTTCCTGGAACGCCGTATAGACTTGCTCTACTACGACGATGCATGGCGCATCCGCGCGCAGCTGCAGAACTTTCAGACCATCGATACGTCCCTCGATGATTACAGCCGGCCTTATACCCGGCTGCCGCGCATTGAGGCGAATGGGCTCTACCCTCTCTTCAACCACTTCGAGTTCGCGCTCGACAGCGAAGCCGTCTATTTCGTGCGCAGCATCAGTCCCACCGATCCGGAGGCGAACTCGGGTCTGGCCAATCCCACCGGTCTGCGGGTGAATCTGGCGCCGGAAATTCGCTACTCCTATCGAGGGCCCGGATATTTCTTCGAGCCCGCGATCGGTTATGACTTCACTCAATACGCTTTGCAGGACCCGGGGTACAACCTGCCCAGCGCGCCGACCCGCGCGCTGCCATACGCGCGGCTGGACGCCGGATTGGTGTTCGAACGCAGTGCCGGTGCCCAGGGCCAGCGTACGCAAACCCTGGAACCGCGCGTGGTCTATAGCTACGTTCCCTACCGCAACCAGGACGAGCTGCCGATTTTCGACAGCGGACTGCCCGACCTGAATTTGACCGAACTGTTCCGAACCAATCGCTACGTGGGGTTCGATCGCATCGGCGATGCGAACCAAATGGCGCTCGCCCTGACGACACGCCTCTTCGATACCGTGTCCGGAACCCAGTACCTGTCAGCGACCATCGGGCAGATCCGGTATTTTTCGATTCCACAGGTGCAGCTGCCCACGCAACCCACCTCGAATCTTCCCCCAGCAGCAGCCGCCCAGTACGCGCCGATCGTCAATCCGCTGGAGGTGCCCGGCGGCTTGACGTTGCCGAACGGCCAGTCATTCTTACCTTATTCTCCCGAGGCGTACGCCTATGGGCAATATCGCAACGGCGGCTTCCTGCGCCCGCTGGCAACGAGTACGGCGACGCCAAGCGGCACTTATCCCGCCTCGGACATCGTCGCGGAGATCGCACTGACAGGCTATAAGCACATGGGCGTGAATCTGGACTATCAGTGGAATCCCTACACCTCGCAAACGGAAAAATCCGAGATTTCCGTGCAATACCGCCCTGATCCCAGCCGGGTGATCAATGTCGGTTACCGGTTCCAGGAAGGGATATTCCAGCAGTGGGATGCCTCCTTTGCCTGGCCCATTGCCGATCATTGGAACACGGTGGGACGCTATGTGTATTCCCAGCAGGACCACCAAACCATCGATGAAATAGCCGGTTTTGAGTACAAAAGCTGCTGTTATCGCGTCCAGTTGGTGCAGCGCCGCTACTTGAGCATCCGGCCCGGCACCACCACCGGCGGCACACTGGACACCTCGATTGCATTACAATTGGAACTGACGGGCTTAAGTTCGGTCGGAAAGCGTGAGGATTCCTTCCTAGAACAATCGATCCGCGGGTATTCGACCCGCGACCCGGGTATCCAGTAACCAGGCAGTCATAAAGGTTTTGATGCATGCGTAGTATTGCCCCAATTTGCGCGATCGCCATCGTGCAGATGTTTTTATCGTCCGCGGTCTCGGCCCAGACCCGCGACATCAGCGTTCACGGCGAGCTTCTCGACCGGATTGCGGCCATCGTGAATGACGGCCTGGTGCTGAAAAGCGAGTTGGATGCGCAGATGGATTCGGTCACCAAGCGGCTCCAGGATCAGAAAGTCGAACTGCCCTCGCAGAATGTCCTCAGGCAACAGGTGCTCGATCGTCTGGTGCTGCAGGAAATACAAATGCAGCGCGCGAAGCACGTGGGCCTGTCGGTTTCCGATGAGCAATTGAACAGCGCGCTGCAGGACATTGCGGCTCGAAACAAGATACCGTTTGATCAGCTGCCCACGGCACTTGCCGCGCAAGGCGTGGATTACAAGGTCTATCGCGAGTCGATGCGCAAGGAATTGATCTTGAGCACGCTGCGGCAACGCGATGTGATCGCCCATATCATCGTCACGCCGCACGAAATGGATCAGTACATCGCGCGCCAGCAAAACGCCGCGGCGAACGACGAGTTCAACGTGTCGCACATTCTCCTGTCGCTGCCGGCCGCCGCGACGCCGCAGCAGCTCGATTTCATCTCCGGCAAGGCGGAGGATGTCGCGTCGCGCGCTGCGAAGGGCGAGGATTTCGGCCAGCTGGCCATCGCCAACTCCAACAGTCAAACGGCCTTGGACGGCGGCTCGCTCGGCTGGCGCAAGGGTTCGCAGCTGCCGCAGTTCATTCTGGATCTGGTGGTCAAGATGAAGCCGGGCGATGTCAGCGCACCGGTGCGCACGCCCAGTGGTTTTCACATTGTGAAGCTCAACGAACGCCGCAGCGGCGAGGCGCCGGTCATCATCAATCAAGTTCATCTGCGGCACATCCTGATGAAGCCGAATGAACTCGATGACGATGAGACCGTGCGCCAAAAGCTGGCCAAGTATCGCGATCGTATTCTCAAGGGCGAGAGCTTTGCCGGCATCGCCTCGACCGCCTCGGAGGATCCGGGCTCCGCGCCGGACGGCGGAGATCTGGGGTGGGCGGGACCCGGCACTTTCGTGCCCGAGTTCGACAAGGCGGTGGCGGATTTGAAGGTCGATGAGATCAGCGAACCGTTCAAGACCCGCTACGGGTGGCACATCGTGCAGATGCTGGGCACCCGTACTTACGACAGCACCGATGATGTGCGGCGCCAGAAAGCCTACGCCGCGATCCGCGAGAGCAAGGCGGATGAAGAGACCGAGCTGTGGCTGCGCCGACTGCGCGACGACGCCTTCATCGAACTCAAGATGTAGTGTACATACCGCGCATCGTCGTTACCTCCGGGGAACCCGCCGGTGTGGGACCGGATGCCTGCGTGGCATTGGCGCAAAGGGATTGGGAGGCGGACCTGGTCGTTGCCGCCGATGCGGGCTTGTTGGCTGACACGGCTGCCGCCCTGCAGCTGCCTCTACAGATACAGCATTACGATCCCACGCGGCCGGCGCAGGCGCATCGCACCGGAATCCTGCAGGTCATGCACATTGCGTGCGCTCAGCCCGTGAGCGCCGGGCACCTCGATGCGCGCAACGCCCCGTATGTGATTGAGATGCTGCAACGTGCCTGCGACGGCTGCAGCAACGGCGAATTCGCGGCCATGGTCACCGCGCCGGTACAGAAGAGCATCCTGATGGATGCCGGCTACGCGTTCAGCGGACATACGGAGTATCTGGCACAAAGGACTCGTGCAGCGCTGCCGGTGATGCTGCTGCTGAACGATCAACTGCGGGTCGCGCTGGTCACGACCCATCTGGCGCTGGCGGACGTCCCGCGGGCCATCACCAAGGAGCGATTGCGCGCCACATTGCGCATCGTCAACATGGATTTGGAGCGGTATTTCTCCCTGAGCACGCCGCGGATTGCCGTGCTGGGGCTCAATCCGCACGCCGGCGAAGCGGGACATTTGGGCCGGGAGGAATTGGACATCATCGAACCGGTGATTGCCGAGCTTCGAGCGGAAGGGTTGAATCTGCAGGGACCCGTCCCGGCCGACACCGCCTTTACGCCGCGCTTCCTCAAAACCGTCGGATGTGATCGTGGCCATGTATCACGACCAGGGTCTGCCGGTCATCAAACATGTCGGATTCGGCAACGCGGTGAACATGACCTTGGGTCTGCCGATATTGCGCACCAGCGTTGATCACGGCACCGCCTTGGGATTGGCGCGCTCGGGGAAGGCGGACACGGGCAGCCTCAGCGCCGCCCTGAGCCTGGCCATCGATCTGGCGAGCGCGCGCGTCAATCATGCAGGTTCGTAAGCGCTTCGGTCAGCATTTCCTGCACGATCCCGGCCGTCATACGGCGAATCGTCGACGCTATTGCGCCTGCTGCCGGCGATCGCCTCGTTGAAATCGGTCCCGGCCGCGGCGCGCTGACCTGGGAGCTGCTGCGGCGGGCGAAATGCCTCGACGTCATCGAAATCGATCGCGATCTCGCGCAAGCGCTCAAGCAGGACGCGCGCGCCGGCAGCGGTCTCCAGGTGCACGTCGAAAACGCGCTCGACACCGACTATGTGGCTTTGCGCGCAAACGGCGCGCCGCTGCGCATCGTCGGCAATCTTCCCTACAATATTTCCACGCCGCTGCTGTTTCAGGCTGCTGTCGCAGCGCGCCGCGCATCGCAGACATGCATTTCATGCTGCAGAAAGAAGTGGTAGATCGCATGACCGCGCAGCCTGTCGAACAAAACCTACGGCCGCCTGACCGTGATGCTGGCCGCGGTCGCCGAGGTGGAACAGTTGTTCGACGTGGGCCCGGGCGCATTTCAGCCGCGGCCCAAAGTCTGGTCGGCCATCGTACGGTTGCGTCCAACGCTCAAGCCGCGCTTCGATATCGGCGACGACGGCACGCTGCGCACCCTGGTCACGGCGGCGTTCTCTCATCGCCGCAAGACTTTGCGCAATGGATTGAAAGGGCTGCTCGCGCCGGAGGAAATCGAATCCTGCGGCATCGATTCGCAGCTGCGTCCGGAAACGCTCACGCCGGCGCAATTCGGCATGCTCGCGGCGCATCACTCTCGGTTATACTCGAAAGCGCATGGCGGCCTATAAGAAAATCCTGGTACTGCTGAATCTGTCCGACGACAGCGAAAAAGTGGCCGTTGCCGGGCGCGATATGGCCGCGCATTCGAATGCCGAGGTGGTGGTGTTGCATGTGGTCGAGTTCGTTCCGGCCGAACCCATGGGCGAATCGATGATGCCGACGGTGCAGATCGAGAATGATCTGATACGCCGCGCGGGGGCGAAACTGGCGGAGCTGACCGCACGATTGGCGATGCCGCGCGCCACGACGCGGGTGGAGGCCGGCAACACCAAGGCGGAAATACTGCGTGTCGCCAAGGAAGAAGCCGCCGATCTGATCGTGCTCGGCAGCCGCGAGCGGCATGGCCTCGCCATCATGGTCAATTTTACCGAGGATACGGTACTGCACGCGGCGCACTGCGACGTACTTGCGGTACGGTTGAAGTAGCCATGCCGAGCACCACACCCCAACCGAAGAATCCCGGAATCCGCGTTGAGGTTGAGACCTCTTACATCGAAGAGCAGTCCGACCCGCGCGACAAGCGTTTTGTTTTCTCCTGCACCATCACCATTCGCAACGAAGGACAGGTACCGGCCCGCTTGCTCACGCGGCACTGGATCATCACGGATGCCAACGGGAATGTGAAGGAGACGCGCGGCGACGGCGTGGTCGGCGAGCAGCCCTATCTCAAACCCGGCCAGGGATTTCGCTACTCCACCGGCGCGGTCATTGAAACGCCCGTCGGCACCATGCAGGGCAGTTATCAGATGATGGCCGACGACGGGCAACAATTCGATGCGCCGATTGCGCCGTTCAGGCTGGCGATGCCCGGGGTTCTTCACTAGATAATGGGCGCCTGATGATAATGGCTGCCTGATGGCGCTGTATGCGATCGGCGACGTGCAGGGCTGCGACGCGGAGCTGGGCGCCCTGCTCGGCGATTTGAAGTTCTCACCCCATCGCGATTCGCTCTGGTTCGTCGGCGATCTGGTCAATCGCGGACCCGATTCGCTCAAAGTACTGCGCAGAATTCGCGCCATGGGCGACGCAGCGACCGTCATCCTGGGAAATCACGATTTGCACCTGCTGGCCGTGGCCTTCGGCGCTGCTCGGTTGCGCACCGACGATACGCTCGATGCCGTGCTTGCCGCGCCCGATCGCACCGCGTTGCTCGAATGGTTGGTGAGCCGGCCGCTGCTTCACGAGGACGCAACCTTGCGCGTTTGCATGGTGCATGCCGGCTTGGTCCCGCAATGGGATCTGCCGCTCGCCAGAGCGTGCGCCCGCGAATTCGAGAAAGCCCTGCGCCGCGACCCGGAGAAAGTGTTCGCGAATCTGTATGGCGATCAGCCCGACCAGTGGAATGATGCGCTTTCCGGAGAAGCGCGCCTGCGGTTCATCGTGAATTGCTTCACGCGCCTGCGGTATCTTGACAGCCAGGGCCGCCTGGCGCTGCGCGCCAAGGGATCGCCGCGCAAAGCGCAGTCGCAGGCTCTCATCCCCTGGTTTGAGGCGCCGGCTGCCCGCTGGCGCGGATCGCGCATCGTATTCGGTCATTGGTCGACGCTGGGGTTCTTCAAGAATGCCGATGTCACGGGAATCGACACGGGCTGCGTCTGGGGCGGCAGCCTGACCGCGCTGCGTCTCGACCTGCCGGACGCCGAACCGGTGCAGGTGCCGGCTATGGCGAAGAGTCGGTAGCCTTCAGAATCTCCCCGCGCACGAAGAAACGGCTGCCGCTCATCTGATTCGGAACGCAGGTAATGTCCTGTTTGACTCCGCGCGTGGTCATTTTGGGCAGGATCTGCCGGGTGAATTCCTGGATCAGCTCGCAATCGCCCAGACCGATATTTCGGAATACGTCGTTGGCGAGCGTGAACGGTATGTAAGTGGCGGCCAGAGATGACAAATCACCGGGGCCCGACGGTTTGGCCGCAGGATCAGGCAACGCAGGCGATGAGAATACCAGTCCCAGATTCGGACCCATGGATCCACCCGCCAGGTGCGACGCGGATTCGTCGCAGGCGAGAACGGATACCTTGATGTCGCGACGCGCGCCCAAATCCAGCAGCAGCGAGCGCACCTTGTCGCGCAGCCCCTGACAGGAATAGCGTGCGGTGCGCCCGACGTAGTAGAAGGTCAGGCGCTGCTCCTTCCACACCGCCGCCCGCGGGTTGCCGACGTCTGCGCCGCCCGCCCATCCCGGCAGCGCCATCAACAATCCGACCCCGGCAGCCGCCCACGCGCTTCTCATGTATGCCTCCGGCGGATTTGACCGCGCAGGACGCAACGAAGTTTCATCGCCGCTATAATGAGCGCATGTCAGCCGCCCCGCCTTTCAATCTACTCCGGTGGATCGACGAAAATCGCAATCTGCTCAAGCCTCCGGTGGGCAACAAATTACTCTTCGAGGACAGCGCCTTCATCGTCATGGCGGTGGGCGGCCCGAATTCACGTAAAGATTTTCACCACGACCCCAGCGCCGAGTTTTTCTACCAAGTCGAGGGGGACATGGTGCTCAAGACAGTGCAGGACGGCCGCATGATCGATGTGCCCATCCGCGCGGGTGAAATGTATCTTTTGCCGCCTGAAGTGCCGCATTCGCCGCAACGTCCCGCCGGCAGCGTCGGGGTCGTCGTCGAACGGCGCCGCGGCCCGGATGAGTTGGATGGCTTCTCGTGGTACTGCGAGAATTGCGGGCATCGCCTATTTTTCGAACGCGTCGCGGTGCATGACATAGAGCGCCAACTTCCCGCGATCTTTTCTCGCTTCTATTCGAGCATCCAGCAGCGCACTTGCAGCGCCTGCGGCACGGTCATGCAGGCCCCTGCCTGATCGAGACTGAACTCAATTCCGCCGCTGCCACCGCTCAAGACGCGGCAGATCCGCTCGCCGGCTTCGCGGCGGAATTCCACCATCCCTATGATGCTCAAGGGCGAAAGATGCTGTACTTCGGGGGCCATTCCCTGGGTCTGCAGCCCAAATCCGCAGCCCGGTTCGTGGAGCAGGAGCTCGAGAACTGGCGACGGCTCGGCGTGCTCGGCCACACCTTGGGCGAGCGGCCCTGGATCCCCTATCACGAACGAGCGGCGGCGGCGCTCGCCGCGTTGGTGGGCGCCGAGACGAGCGAAGTCGTGGCCATGAACTCGCTGACGGTGAATCTGCACTTGATGATGGTCAGCTTCCTGCGTCCCGATGCGACACGCAATCGCGTGCTGATCGAGAGTTCGGCATTCCCCTCGGATCGCTATGCCGTGGTTTCGCAACTTCAATTTCACGGTCTTGACCCCGCGCAATGCCTGATTGAAGTCGCACCG
Organism: uncultured Gammaproteobacteria bacterium; assembly: GCA_963831765.1. GTDB lineage: Bacteria > Pseudomonadota > Gammaproteobacteria > Steroidobacterales > Steroidobacteraceae > Bog-1198. The sequence goes on along the minus strand of CAWHRH010000002.1, from coordinate 416,022 downwards.
CGGGCCGGCGAGAGAACCCTGCGGACCGAGGATTTGATCGAGCGTATCGATCGGGAGGGACAGCGTCTCGCACTGGTGCTCCTGCCCGGCGTTCAATATCTCACCGGACAATCATTGGACTTAAGTTCGCTGATCGCGGCCGCGCGCCGCGCCGGGGCGGCGGTGGGTCTCGATCTTGCCCACGCGATCGGCAATACCACCCTGCATCTGCATGACTGGAATCCCGACTTCGCGGTGTGGTGCAGCTATAAGTACCTCAATGCCGGCCCCGGAGCGGTCGGCGGATGCTTCGTGCATGCCCGTCACGGCCGGGGTCTGCATCTGCCGCGATTCGCAGGCTGGTGGGGACATAACAAGGCCGATCGATTTCTCTACGACCCCACGTTCGATCCCATCGACGGCGCTGAAGGCTGGCAGATCAGCAATGCCCCCATCCTGTCGTTCGCACCGCTGCTCGCGTCGCTGGAAATATTTCAACGCGCCGGCATGCCGGCACTGCGCAAGAAATCCATTGCGCTCACGGGATTCATGCAGCGCCTCATTGAGAAGCGTCTGCCGGACCGGATCCATATCATCACCCCGAGTTCCCCCGAGCAGCGCGGCTGCCAACTCAGCTTGCGAATTGCGGGTTCCCCCGCTGCAGCGAAGCGCTGTCATGAAGATTTGAGCGCAGCGGGTCTCATCGGCGATTGGCGGGAACCGGATGTTTTCAGGCTCGCGCCGATCCCGCTGTACAACTCTTTCAACGATGTGTTCGACGCGGTGGAAGTGCTGGCGCGCGCGGTGCGCGCGTGATGGCCTCGTGATCAGCATCGTCGGCGCGGGTCCCACCGGCGCCCTGCTGGCCCTTCTGCTGCAGCGTCGTGGTCCTCAGAAGGTCGATCTTTACGAAGCCCGCAAGGATCCCCGGGGCGCGCCCGATACCTCCGGCCGTTCGATCAATCTGGCGCTGGCGGATCGGGGTATTCATGCCCTTAAAGTGGCGGGCGTATTCGAGAACCTGAAGTCCGCGCTGCTGCCGATGCGCGGCCGCCTCATTCACCATGCGAGCGGCGAAACCACCTTCCAGCCCTATGGACAACGGCCCAGCGAGGTGAATTACTCGGTGTCCCGGCAGACACTCAATCAAACCTTGCTGGAAGTGGCCGCACAACATCGCGACATACGATTGCATTTCGAGCATCGTTTCGAAGCAGCCGATTTCACCGCCGGCACGGCGCAGGTGCGCGATCTTCAGTCCGATCGAGTGCTGAAGGTACCCATGCGGCCGTTATTGGCATGCGACGGCGCAGGCTCGGCGGTGCGCCGGCACATGAGCGCGCTCAAGTTGATCGAGGCAAGCGAGACCGATCTTCAGCACGGCTACAAGGAATTGTCGATCCCCGCCGGCGCCTCGGGCGGCTTTCGCGTGGCGCAGGACGCACTTCATATCTGGCCGCGCGGCGACTACATGTTGATCGCGCTGCCCAACAGCGACGGCAGCTTCACGGCAACCTTGTTCCTGCCCAAACACGGCCCGCTCAGTTTCGAGTCGTTGCAGGCCCCTGCGCAAATCGATCGGTTTTTGTCGCAGAGCTTTCCGGATGCGCGGCAGCACATGCCGGATTGCGTGCAAGAATTCATCGCGCATCCGGTGGGATTTCTGGGAACGGTGTCTGCGAGCCCCTGGCACACTTCTGGAATGGCGGCGTTGATCGGGGACTCGGCGCACGCCATGGTGCCGTTTCACGGCCAGGGCTTGAATTGCTGCTTCGAGGATTGCATCGAGTTCGCGGCCTGCATCGCGCGCCATCCGAGCTGGGAGGCGGCATTTGCGGATTTCGGCGCGGCGCGCAAGCCCAACACCGATGCCATTTCGACCATGGCGCTCGAGAACTATCTGGAGATGCGCGACACGGTTGCCGATCGCAAATTTCAGCTGCAGCAGGCGCTTTCACTTGAACTCGAGCGGCGCTTTCCGCAGCGCTTCATCCCGCGCTACTCCATGGTGATGTTCCACCACGAAATTCCCTACCGGGTGGCGCAGCTGCGCGGCGCGACGCAAGCGGAGATCCTGTCCAGCTTGACCGCCGGGGCGCTCACCCTCGGCGACATCGACTTCGGGCGCGCGGAACGCGAAATCAACGCCAGACTTTCGATCATTTAACGCCCCACCCTTCGTCTGGTGCCCCGCGGATCGTTTAGCGCCCCGCCACCCGATCCAGCGTGATGAAGCTATAGGCATAGGCATTCTTGGCGTCCGCCTCGTGATGCTCGCGGCTCGATTCGCGCCAATCAGGTTTTCGCCAATCGGCAAAGAAAGTGTCGCCGTCCGCGATTTGCGTGTGCACGAGCGTCAGATGAATTCGCCGGGACAGCGGCAGACATAGACGATAGATTTCCGCGCCACCGATCACCATCAAGGGCGATTCAGCGCCGGCCGCATCCCGCACCTCCGCGAGCGTTCTCACCACGCGGCAATCAGCCGGTGCAAATCCTGGCGAGCGGCTCAAGACCCAATTGGTGCGATCCGGCAACGCCTTGCCGATCGACTCATAGGTCTTGCGGCCCATGAGCACCTGCCGGCCCAAGGTCAGAGACCTGAAATGCCGCATATCGCCCGGCAGGTGCCAAGGCATCCGATTGGCGCGGCCAATGACGTCGTTTTCCGCCGCCGCGGCCACCAGCTCCAACGCGGCGTTCGCCATCCGTTCATTCTCAAAAAATTAAAACGGATTTATACGCCGGCCGCGGCCGCCACGCCAGCCGCGTCCCTTCCCAAGGTACGGACTAGAGGATTTTGGCCAAGCTTGCGTTCCCGATCTCTGTGGTCGTCAACGCGGTGACTGCGCCGTGCGTATCCGCGGAGCAGGTCGCGCGCGCCAATGTCACGCCCGTCTTCTTGTCATGAGCGCGAAGGTAAAAGGTGAACTCGTGGCCATAATATTCTTCGACAGCGCTCTCGGCGCTGCCGTTGTATTGCAGTTTGAAGCTGGGTGCCGCCGTGCCCGGCGAGGCAATTTTTGCGGCAAACGCGCTGGCGCAGGCTTGCAGCGCGGTATCCTGCGGCGATGCCGCGGCGGCGATCGACGGAGAGATTGCCGCAGCGGCGGCGGCGCTGAGAAAGAGTTTGCGAATGTCCATGGTGGTATTCCTTGATGGTCAAAAATACCAACGCCCCAAGTACACCGTAGAGCACGCCCGCAGCGGCGACAAACGAGAAAAAAATCGGCGAGCCCTGGAAATTTCTCATCTGTGCGCAACCGCAGACAAAGCGGAACTGCGTCACGCCACGCGGCATTCGCTCAAGATCCAGCGCGTGAGTTCCTGCAAATCCTCGCGCGCGCGATCCTCGGGCCGGTGCAGGAGGAAGTAGCTCTCATTGGTGGTCAATTCGGCATCGAAGAGTTTCACCAGGCCGCCTGCGTTGAAGCGATCCGCGCTCAAACGGTATGGCACCAAGGCGATGCCGACGCCCTGCTCCGCTGCGCGCACCACCGCGGACATGGTGTCGAGACGCACCAGTCGATTCGGCTTGATCGGGTCGATTCCCAATCCCAGGGCCCAGCGCTCCCATGCCTCACGGCGCTCCTCATGCAGCAGCAGTGTCTTGCCGTTCAAGTCGCTGAAGGAGTCGATGGGATTGTCGAGCAGAAATGCCGGCGAACAGGCGGCGATGAAACTTTGGGCAAACAGTTCGTGCACCGTCAAGCCTTCCCAGGGACCTGCACCCACGACGATGGACAGATCCGCTTCCGGCGGATGGGTCTTGGGCGCGGAAAACGTCGTCTCGATTCGGATATCGGTTTCCTCGCGCGCCTGGGAAAACGACGCGAGCCGCGGCAGCAGCAACTCATTCGCGAAGAACGACGGCACATTCAACCGAATGATGGTTCGCCCATAACGAACCTGCAGTTGCTCGGTGACCGACTCGAGTTTCGCGAAGATGTCGCTGATGTGCTCGAGGTAGTTCGCGCCGGCATCGGTCAACTTGAGCGTACGCACGCCGCGCTCGAACAGGCTCACGCCAAGCTGCTCCTCGAGCGCCTTGATCTGATGACTCACGGCGGAGGGGGTGATGAACAATTCTTCGGCGGCGGCTTTGAAGCTTTGCAACCTGGCCGCGACCTGAAACGTCTTCAGAAATTTGAGCGACGGCAAGCGCATAGAGAATACCTATGATACACCATCAATCTACAGCAACTTTCATGCCAGCCACGCATAAGGTCATATCGCCTCACCGGGGTTGCGCACTGGCCCGCGTGCCTTGTTCTCGGGCAGGCCGCGGCTACATCTGCACAATGCTAGCGCGCACTTGTTACGATTTTGCAACGAAACAAGCAATCCGCGCGGTCGTTCAATCACGCCCGCGGAACCAGCCGCTGATGCTGAATCGATCGCGCGTCGCCGGAAGTACCGCGTGTTCGCGGCCCGGCGTCAGAAAACAAATCAGTCTGCCGGCAATGGGCTCGATATCCATCACCTGCTCCGCCGCATCGTAAATACGAAGTGCGCCGCCCGCGAGAGGATCCCAGTCCACATTCAGGTACAGCACCATCGACACCAAGCGCTGCGTCGTGCCCTGCGGCTGATCCACGTGCCGCGAATATCCGGCACCAGGCGGATACCATGCATAGTGCAGCTCCAAGTCGAACAATCCGAGGAAGGCCTCGCGGTTCAATTCCAGACGCAGTTCCTCGAGCTGATCGAGAAGACCCTGCTCCGCGGGGTACAAAGGATCGCGCAGCCAGCAGGTAAAATCGCCGCGGATCTCCTCGCGGCGCTGCAATGCGGCGCGCCCGCCTACCCGGGCCGGCGCGAATTCGCCCTTCAGCTTGCGAGCCTGGACGCAGTCGAGCAATGCGCGAATCCGCGATGGTGCGGCAAACCGGTCTCGAATCAAGACCCCGGCACCGCCCAATTCGGCGGCGGCACTCACCGCGGCCGGCGCTTGCGGGACACGCGCTTGCCGGACGCGTGCTTGCCGGAGCGGGGGTTTCTTCTTGCGCGCCACCAGCATGCTGCCGCGGCAGCCCTGCGCTCCGCAGCGGCAGGCAAATACCTCATCGACATCGGCGGGATCATCGGCATCGCGCTCGATTTGATAATCGTAGGCGAGTTCCTCGCCGGGCCGGATGGTGCGCAGAGCCTCGATGAAAATCCGCCTGTTGGTATTGACGGTCTGGCAATTCGGATCGCAGCCATGATTCACAAAGCGCGCTTCGTTGCCGTTGACGCCGGCATCGATGACCGTTTTGCCGTCCACCGTGAACAGAAATGTGTGGCCATCATCGGGATCCTTGTCAGCGTAGCGGCGATCCGCCTCGGCAGGACTCACCCGATCGCCGAGATATTCGATGATGGTCGTACCCTTGCGAATCTGCCGCAGCGCGAACACGCCATGGCCGTGAATGCGCGAGTGCCGAACCTCGAACAGAGGTGTCGTTGGCGGCCGCGTCTTCTTCATACGGCGATGGGGGCTTTGATGGCGTCGTGGTAGCGATAGCCGACGACTTCGAAATCCTCGTACGCGTAGTCGAACAGGCTCGGCGGCCTGCGCCGCAACTTGAGCTGCGGCAACGGATACGGCGCGCGTGACAGCTGCAAGTCCGTCTGCTGCAGATGATTCAAGTACAAGTGGCAATCGCCGCCCGTCCACACCAGGTCGCCGACGGCAAGATCGCATTGCTGCGCCAGCATGTGCGTGAGCAGCGCATAGGATGCAATATTGAAGGGCACGCCCAGCAAGGCATCGGCGCTGCGCTGGTACAGCTGACAGGATAATCGCCCGCCGGCCACATAGAACTGGAACATGGCGTGGCACGGCAGCAGCGCCATACGATCCAATTCACCGACGTTCCAGGCGCTGACCAGGATGCGCCGTGAATTCGGATTGCTCTTCAGCTGTTCGACCACCTGCGCCAGCTGATCGACGTGGCGCCCGTCCTGCGTCGGCCAGCTGCGCCATTGCTTGCCGTAGACCGGACCCAGTTCGCCGTTCGCATCGGCCCATTCGTCCCAAATGCTGACGCCGTGCTCGTGCAGATACTTGACGTTGGTATCGCCGCGCAGAAACCAAAGCAATTCATAAATGATGGAGCGCAGGTGCAGCTTCTTGGTGGTCACCAGCGGGAAGCCGGCGCTCAAATCGAAGCGCATCTGGTAGCCAAAGACGCTCATCGTGCCGGTGCCGGTCCGGTCGTCCTTGGCGGCGCCGTGTTCGCGAATGTGCCGCAGGAAATCGAGGTACTGACGCATTACGCCTTCGCCGCCATCACATTGCCCGTCGGCGCATTGCGTCGATAGGCGTAGATCATCATCGCGGCGCCGACGAAAATCATCGGCGTCGTCAGCAACATGCCCATGGTCAGCCAATCGCCGGCCAGATAGCCGATATTGGCGTCCGGCAGCCGAACCCATTCCACCAGGAAGCGGCCGCAGCCGTAAACCAGCAAAAACAAGCCGGTCGGCGCCAGGCGCGGCCGCGGCCTGCTGGTAAACCACCAGACAATGATGAACAACACCAATCCCTCGAGACCGGCTTCGTACAATTGCGAGGGATGCCGGGAAACCAAGACGCCCTGCGCATCCGGTACGCCGAATCCCCAGGGCAGGTCGGTCGGCCTGCCCCATAGCTCGCCGTTGATGAAATTTCCGAACCGGCCGGAAAGCAATCCAATGCCCGGCAGCGGCGCGAGGAAGTCCAGAACGTCGGCCACCCGCTTGTGCTTGACGCGGGCGAACACGATGGCGGCCACCAATACGCCGGTCATGCCGCCGTGAAACGACATGCCGCCGTCCCAGATGTGAAAGACATTCAGCCAGCTTTCGGCGATCACGTCGTGGCCGTAAAAAATGCACCAGCCCGTCCGGCCGCCGACGATGACGCCGATGGCGCAGTAGAAAATGAGGTCGTCGATGTCGAGCGCAACCCAGGTCGAGCCGGGACGCCGCGCGCGATATCGTGCAAGCCACCAGGCGGCTGCAAATCCGATCAGGTACATGATCCCGTACCAATGCACGCGCAACGGTCCGACGCCGAGAATCGGCCCGATGGAAATGGCGATGGGATTGATGTGCGGGTAGGTCAGCATGCGCGCTACTTTAAACTGTCAGTGACCCGACAGAAATAGGCCTTGAGATACCGGGTCTCGGGAATGGCGGGATGCACCGGATGATCCGGCGCCTGGCCGCCCGTTTCCAGGATTTGCAGCTGCCGATCCGCGCCGCGCGCCGCCTTGGCAATGGCATCCTGTAAATCCTCCGCGCTGACGTGAAAGGAACAGGAGCACGACACCAGAATGCCGTCGTCCGCCAGCAGCGAAATGGCCAGCTGGTTCAAGCGTTTGTACGCGGCCAGCGCCTTGGGCTGATCCTTTTTGCGCTTGGCGAACGCGGGCGGATCGATGATGACGACATCGAAGCGCTCGCCCTGGGCCGTCAGATCCTCGAGCACCTCGAAGGCATCGCCCTTGCGGGTGAGAACCGAAACGCCGTTGCGCGCCGCATTCGCCTCGGCCAATTCCAGCGCGGCCGCGGAGCTGTCGACGCACATCACTTCGCTTGGCGCCATGGCGCGCCGCACGCACTCCCCACGCGCCCACGTAACTGAACACGTCCAGCACGCGCGCACCCTTGCGCACATACTTGGCTAACGCCCTGCGGTTGTGCGCTTGATCGAAGAACCAGCCGGTCTTTTGGCCCTCGAGCAAGGGCGCCTGAAACTCGAGGTCGTCCTCCAACACCTTCCCCGGGCCATCGAACGTGCCGATGGCCGCTTCAACATAGCTGGGCAAGCCCTCCAGTTCGCGCGCCGTACCGTCGTTCTTGAACAGCAGCGACTCGCACTTGAGCACCTGCTTCAGCGCTTCTTGTATGGGCAATTTCAGGCGCTCCATGCCGGCAGTGCCGATCTGCACGACGCAGGCAGGGCCATAGCGATCCACCACCAGGCCCGGCAATCCGTCGGACTCGCCGTACACCAGTCGATAATAGGGCTTCCGGTACAGGCGCTCGCGCAACGCCAGCGCCTTTTGGATGCGGCTCTCAAACCACGCCGCATCCGGCATGTTCCAGGTTGACAGCAGCCGCGCCGCGATCAGCGACTGCGGATTGACGTAGGCCAATCCCAAGGCTCGATCATTGTGCGCCAGCACGCGCACCAATTCGCCGGCCTTGAATTTAACCAGGGGCGTCTGCTGCGTATCGACTTCGTTGCTGAAGATCCAAAGATGTCCGGCGTGCAGACGGCGATCTTCGTTGCGCTTCAGGCGCAGGACGGGCAGTTGCGCCACATGAGCAGTGTCGGACATGGAAAAGTTCTTAAGCTATAGTAGCCGTCATTCTAACCGACTAGAGTCGCCTAGATGCGCGCAATCGCCTGGCCGAAGAGACCAGCCCCTACCTGCTGCAGCACGCCGACAATCCCGTGGACTGGTATCCCTGGGGCGAGGCGGCGCTGACGAAGGCGCTGCGGAAAACAAACCCATTCTGCTGTCGATCGGCTATTCAGCCTGCCATTGGTGCCATGTGATGGCGCACGAATCCTTCGAGGATGCAGCGACCGCCGCCTTGATGAATGAGCTGTTCGTCAACATCAAGGTCGATCGCGAGGAACGTCCGGACCTCGACAAAATCTATCAGGTCGCGCAGCAACTGATCACGCATGGTTCCGGCGGCTGGCCGCTGACCATGTTCCTGACCCCGCGAGATCAGCAGCCGTTTTTCGGCGGCACCTACTTCCCCAAGGAACCGCGATTTGGCATGCCGGCATTTCAACGAGCTGCTGCGCCGCGTGGCCGAATATTATCGCGAGCCACGGCGCCGAGATCGCGGTGCAGACCGAGCAGCTGCAAGCGGCTCTCGGCCCGCCTCGCGCCGCAATCACGGCCGCGGCGTCACGCTGGACTCCTCGCCGCTGCGCGCGGCGCGCGCCGCGCTCGAGCGTTCGTTCGATCCCGAATTCGGCGGATTCACGGGCGCGCCGAAATTTCCGCATCCCGACAGCATCGAACGCTGTCTGCGGCAATGGCACGCCACATCGAGCAGCCCAAGCCCCGATCTCAAATCGCTGTATATGGCGCACCCTCACGCTGACCCGCATGGCGCAGGGCGGCATCTTCGATCAGCTCGGCGGCGGATTCGCGCGCTATTCGGTCGATGGCTCCTGGATGATTCCGCACTTCGAAAAAATGCTCTACGACAATGCCCAGCTGCTGTGTGAATACGCACGAGCCTGCCTGGCGACCGGCGAGGCCTTGTTCGCGCGGGTTGCGAACGAAACCGCCGACTGGACGCTGCGCGACATGCGTGCGCCGCAAGGCGGCTTTTACTCCAGTCTCGACGCGGACTCCGCAGGGCAGTCGAAGGGAAATTCTACGTCTGGAACCAGGCAGAAGTGCAGGCGTTGCTGACTGCGCAGGAATACGCTGCCATAGCCCCGCGCTTCGGCTTGAACCGCGAGGCCAATTTCGAGGGCGAATGGCATCTGCACACGCACGAATCCGTCGAGGTCATTGCAGAGCGGCTCAACGAGTCGGCGGCAGCGATCCATGCACGGATCGAGTCGGCGCGGACCAAACTGCTGCAAGGCGCGCAACCTGCGCGTGTGGCCGGCGCGCGATGAGAAGATCCTCACGGCGTGGAATGCGCTGATGATCAAGGGCCTGGCGATCGCCTCGCGCGTGCTGCGAAGGCCCGACTTGGCGGATGCCGCGTTTGCCGCCGTCGACTTCGTGCGGCACCATCTGTGGCGCGACGGCCGATTGCTCGCGACCTACAAGGACGGCCGCGCGCATCTGCCGGCCTACCTCGATGACTATGCCTTCCTCGCCGATGCCCTGCTCGAGTTGCTGCAGACCCGCTGGCGCAGCAGCGATCTGGATTTCGCACAGCAGCTGGCCGACGTACTGCTGGCGCAATTCGAGGACAGCCAAGCCGGTGGATTTTTCTTCACCGCCCGCGAACATGAGCCGCTGATTCATCGCAGCAAAACCTATGCCGACGATTCCCTGCCGTCGGGCAACGGCGTGGCGGCCTCCGTGCTGTGCCGGCTCGGGATTTTGCTGGGCGAGACCTCGCTAGCTCGATGCGGCCGAACGCACGCTGCAGGCCGCATGGCCGGCGATTCAAGACTACCCTCAGGCGCACATGAGCTTGATCAACGCCTGGAGGATCTCTAAGTCCCCGCTGCAGGTTCTCATCATTCGCGGCGCCGCTGCCCCTGCGATGCAATGGGCGGCGGACTTGGGCGTGTTATACGCGCCGAGCCGCATGATTTTCGCCATTCCCAGCGACGCGCCCGATCTGCCGCCGGCGCTGGCCGCGAAGAGCGCCGCCGGCGGGACGGTGGCGTACCTGTGCACCGGCATGACCTGCTCCGCACCGCTGACGAGCTTGGAAGATGCTTCCCGCGTCTTGAATGCGCGCGGCTAGATGACCGCGCTGAGCTTGCTCAGCTCCAAGCCCACCCGACGCTTGAAATCGCCGTGCAAGCCGTCGGAGTAAAGCGGCGCCGCGTTCCAATCGAGTGCCCAAGGCTGAGCGGTTCGAATGCTCTCAGGCTCCGCGCTGTCGCGCGGAAAGATATGCGCGTGCAGCGCAGGATCGAGATTCCCGAAGATGGCGTAATTGATGCGTGCGGCCGCCGTGAGCAACAGCAGCACATCGCCGATGAGCGACATATCCGTCAAGAACCGGTTGCGCCGCTCGGGCGGCAATGCATTCAAGTGCGGCACCACCGGATCAGACAGCAACAGACAGTACCCGGGCAATACCTGGCGTTCGGCCATGATCACCCACCCCGATGCCATCTTGGCGATCGCCGCAGGATGCTCCGCGTTACGGCAGCGCTCGACCAGCCTATGTATGGAGGTGAGCATCTATTTTTCCCTGGCCTTCACCACTGTTGCAGCGTCGATGGGCGGCGCTGAATTTCCGAAATGAGTGCGGATATAAGTGAGCAACGCGGCCGCGTCCGCATCCTTCATCCACCCGAATAGCAGCATTTGCGTCGAATATCGGCCCGCGGGAATCGATGCGGGGCGCTTCTGGCTCAAGACCCATTGCGTCAGCTCGATCGGATCGCCCAGGACGGCCGCCGAGCCGGATAAGCTCGGATAAATCGTGGGCAGGCCCTCGCCTTGCTCCCGATGACATGCCACGCAATTTTGCGCGTACAGTTCGGCGCCGCGGTCCGGTGCGGATTTTGCCGACGCGCCCGCGCCTGCTTCGCCGGTCGGCGCCGATTGCCGGGAGCAGGCCCCGGCAAGCGCAACGATGCACAGTGAAACCAGCATTCGTCCCCTTGTGCACCGCGTGAGTCCCTTCATCAATCCCCTCATCGCTAGCCGCTCCAGGTGCGAAAGTCTCCCGTATCCATGTGCACGAAGTTCGAGGCACGATAATACCCAACTCCGCCGCGCTTCAAATCCCCCGCGCGGGCTGCCAGAACAGTGCAATCCACCCCCGTCATGCGCACATCGATGGCGCGGCCCTGCATATGCAGGCTGTGTTGCGACACCCCGGAGTTGAGTGCATGCAGTTGCGCGTTGCTCTGCGGCGATCGGTAGCCTGAGATCACGCTATATTCCGCCGGCGCTCCCAGGCGTCCCGCGACGTCCACCAGATAGTCCAGGAGTTTCGGGTCGATCGGATGCGTATCGCCGCTGCGAAAGTCCCTCAAGAATACTTGCAGTTGCGCGAGCGCTTCGGACGCGTAAGCGTCCTCGCGAAAATACTCGACATCCAAGCGCTCATCGGTGTTCAGGTTGTATAGCGCAATCCGCTTGGGCAATGCCTTGCCGGCGCCGCGCACAGGCCCCGGCTCCAGTGAGACCGCGCCGGCCAGAGCCGCACGCGCCAGCGTCGCACCGGTCAGCGCCGCGCCGGCCAGAGCCAAGCGGCGTCGAATCAGGTTCATCCGTGGGCCCCGGAGTCCAGCAGCCTGCCGCAATCGAGTCGCCAGCACCGTGGCACGCGGAAAGAAATTGAACTCCGATGCAGAAGCCCAGGTGTAGGCTCCCATCATGCGGCCAACCACAAGGTCGCCCATGTCGAGTTTCGGCAAGTCCAGTTTTTCCCGGATGACATCGATGCTATCGCAGGTCGGACCGGCGAGCACCGAGGGGAAGGTTTCGCCGCCCGGCACGAGCGCGCTTACCGGATAGGTCGCGTGGTCGTACATCTGACCGCTGTAGCTGCCGTACAAACCATCGTCGAGATAGTACCACCAGCGGCCATCCCGCAATGCCCGGCCCATGACGGACGCGACGCTGATCGCCGCCGGCGCGGAGATGAAGCGCCCGGGCTCCGCGATCACGCGCACCGCCGCCGGCAGCTCTTGAGCGCCGCCACGATGGGCGCGCAGAATTCCTCGATGGGCATGCTGGCCTTCACGTAGTCCACCGGAAAGCCGCCGCCAATATCCAACATGTTCACCGCGTGACCCTCCGTAAGCGCGCGATTGATGAGTTCGCTGCAAACACCAATGGCCTTGACGATCGTGCCCGGCTCGGGGTTCTGCGACCCCGTGTGAAAGGACAGTCCGTCCACTTCGATGCGCAGTTCCGCGGCAAGGCGCAGAAGATCCGCGACCGCCTCCGGATCGCAGCCGAACTTGCGGGACAGATCGACCGGTGCGCCCGGGCTGCGGAAGGAAACTCGAATCAGGAGCGACGCACGGCCGCGAAACTTGGTGAATTTTCGCAGCTCGTCCGGGTTGTCGACGACGAAACGCTTCACGCCAAAACTCAAGGCCGTGCGTATGTCGCTGTCGCGCTTGATTGGGTGAGTGTGGATGCAGCGCTCGGGCGAAATACCCAGGCGGCGCACCAGATCAACCTCCCCGTTGGTCGCGAGATCGAAGAAGGCGCCTTCCGCGTTCAAAGTGTTGATGACCGACGCATGCGGCAACGGTTTCAATGCGTAATGCAGATCGACCCCGGGCAGCGCGGCGGTCAGGCGCCGATATTGGCGGCGCACCCGCTCGGCGTCGATGATGAGCAGGGGTGAACCGTAGCGGGCCACCAGATGCTCGATTGCCTCGCGCGAAAAGGGATCTTGCGTGGGTTCGAGCTCCACTAACTGACGCTCAGCTCCAAAGAATCATCGCCCATGCCGCTGGCGCGTTGCAGACGATCGAGAATCGCGGCCCACTTCTCGTCCTGGGGCAGACTTTGCACGAATATCTTCACGCAGCCCACCCGGTCGAGCGTGCGCAAATTGTTGTACAGATTGTGAGCATACGTGTCCGGTTTCTTGCCGGCGTTGATCCAGGTCATGTGACGCTGGGTATGCAGCGGGGGCCGCATCGCCAACACCGCCACCTTTTCATCGCGCGCCGCGATTTCCAGGGCGCGTACCTCCAGATCGTCGGAGGCGATGATCTCCAGAGGCGTCGAGGGTGCATAGTGCAGCGCGCGGTCGCCGGGGACACGGGGAACCGCGCCACCGACCGCCATCGGCCCCACCGCCTGTTCCAGCTGTGAGCGGGTGATGAAACCCGGGCGCAGCAGGCGGGCCTGATTGTCCAGGCAGGAAACGATGGTCGACTCGAGACCAATGGGGGAGTCGCCGCCGTCCAGGATCACCCTGACCGCGTCGCCCAGTTCATCGCGAACATGTTCCGGTTTGGTGGGGCTCAATCGTCCGTAACGGTTGGCAGAGGGCGCGGCGATGCCTCCGCCGAAGGCATTCAGGAGCTGCTGCGCCATCGGATGCGAGGGTACCCGGATGCCGATGCTGTCCTGGCCGCCCGTGACGATGTCATTGACGTTGTCGGCCTTGGGCAGAATCAGCGTCAAGGGGCCAGGCCAGAATTTGTCGGCTAATTGCTCGGCCACCAGCGGCACGTGCGAAACCCAGCGATGCAAGTAGCGCGGGTCGTCCAGATGAACGATGACGGGATGATCGGGCGGGCGGCCCTTGACCTCGAATATCTTGCGCACCGCAGCGGGATTGGATGCATTTGCGCCCAATCCATAGACGGTTTCGGTCGGAAACACCACCAATTCACCCGTGCGCAACGCTTCGACCGCGGTTTCGATTTCTGTCTGCGTAGCTCGTACCACCAGCCCATGATATCAAGACTACGCCGCCGGCATTACCGCATCGGCTACGCCTTTGGGCGTACCTCCGGCAAGGGTTTTGTAGCCGGAAGGAGACATTGCAGGAACACCAGGTCGAGCCAGCGCCCGAACTTGAATCCCACCTCGTGAAAGTGTCCTACATCGATGAATCCCAGGCTTCGGTGCAATTTGATGGAGATGGCGTTGTCTGCGTCGATGCCCGCGATCATGACGTGCTTGCGCATGGCGGTCGCCCGGGCCATGAGCTCGATCACCAGCATCCGGCCCACACCTAAGCCGCGCCGATCGGCGCGAACGTGGACACTATGTTCAACGCTGTGCCGATAGCAGGGCGGCGCGCGGAACTCACCGAACGTTCCGAAACCGGCGACACCCGAATCGTCGCGCACGACAATCAGGGGAAAACCGGCGCCGGCTTTTGCATCGAACCAGGAAGCACCGCGCTCTTCGGTGAACTCGATCTCCGTGTAAACGGCCGTGGAATTGCGAATGACCTCGTTGTAGATCGCCAGAATTTCGGGAAGATCGGAGCGGGCCGCGTCGTTGATCATCGTCAATCAAGATAGGCAGGGGGTTTGGGCAGCAGCGAAAAATCCCGTGGATCGTGCTGGATGATCAAGCGTCCACCGCTGTGCTTGATGATGGATTCCACCCGGATCATGGAGGCCAATGTGTCGGCGCGATTCGCGTTATAGACCGGTACCCGCCTGAAAGTCCGGTCGGCGCGCAAATGGTAAAGATCGCCCGACAGAATGACGGTGCCGCTTTTCTGCAGCTTGAGCTTGAGAACTTGATGCCCCGGGGTATGACCGGGCGCCCGTAAGATCATCACCTTGCCGTCGCCGAAAACATCATAGTCACCCTCGATGGTCTCCGTCTTCGCACTTTTGTAGGCGCTCCACGTCTCCGGCAGCACGCCGCCGGGCGGGGGAAGAACCAGCGATGCGCCAAGTTCAGCCTTGTTCATGATCCAGACCGAATCGGGAAAGTCGTTTGCGTTGCCGGTGTGATCCCAGTGCAGGTGCGAGAAGGCGACGAAATTCACTTCCTTGGGAGCCACGCCGAGCGACTGCAATTGAGCCAGCAATGTCACCGGAACCGTGACATGCACGCCGGGCGCAACATCCGTTCCCTCCCTGGGAAAATTGTAGTGATCGCCCAGCCCCGTATCCCACAGCAAATCGCCTTTGGGATGACGGATCAGGAAACACGGCACCGCGATTTCGCCCGATTTGCCGTCGTACTCGCCGGTGTCGGAGAACCCGCTGAGGTCCTTGAACATGGCGTGGCCGCAATCGAGCGAATAGAGCCGCAGCTCGGCAGTCCGGGCGTGGCAGGCGCACGCCGGCCCCAGACACAGCAGCAAAAAAATCGCCGACACCCAGACCGGTCGCGTACGCGCCTCAATCATGACTGGCCCTCCAGAGCCTTATATACTAGATCACGTGCACGAGAGCGAACACCACCATCATGGGGAACCCGATGCCGGCGCGGCGAGTGCACCGGAACAGCGCGTGCGCGCGCTGGAAGCGCTGCTGACCGAAAAAGGCTATATCGATCCTCAGGCGCTCGATGTGTTGATCGATGCCTATCAAACAAAGATCGGGCCCCGCAACGGTGCGCGGGTCGTGGCGCGAGCCTGGTGCGATCCTGAGTTTCGCCGCTGGCTGCTCGATGACGCCACCGCTGCCATCGCCTCAATGGGCTACGCCGGAAGGCAGGGCGAGCACATGGTGGCGGTCGAGAACACTCCGCAGGTGCACAACCTGGTGGTGTGCACGCTCTGCAGCTGCTATCCATGGGCGGTGCTGGGGCTGCCGCCGACTTGGTACAAAAGCGCGCCTTATCGCTCGCGCGCCGTGAAGGATCCGCGCGGAGTGTTGAAGGAGTTCGGCGTGACGTTGCCGGAATCGACGCGAATCCGCATCTGGGATTCGACCGCCGAGATTCGTTATCTGGTCGTGCCGCAGCGGCCCACCGGATCAGAACACGTGAGCGAGCGCGAACTCGCCGATTGGGTAACGCGCGACTCGATGATCGGCACCGGTCTGCCGGGTGCGCCGGCTTGACCTATCGCTCCTACGCGGATCTCGGCGGTACGCAGCAGCCCGGCGCCATCATTCCCGAGGCTGAGGGCGATCTGTTTCATGCGCCGTGGGAGCCTCGCGTCATGGCGTTGGTGGTGGCCATGGGTCCGACAGGCCTGTCGAATATCGATATGAACAGATCGGCGCGCGAAACGCTGCCCAATTACCGGTCCTTGAGTTACTACGAGATCTGGCTGGCGGCGCTCGAGAAGCTCGTGGCGCAAAAAGTCAGTGGCGGCGATGTTTTGCCCACGGCAAAACGCGTCCTCAAAGCCGACATGGTTGCAGCGGCCATCACGACGAACAATCCTTTCTCGCGATCACCGACCCAGGCTGCACGCTTTGCGGTGGGAGACCGGGTGCACACCTGCACGGAAGAAAAATCGCATCACACGCGTTTGCCGGGATACGCACGCGGCAAGAACGGCGTCGTGCAGCGGGTGCATGGGGTCCATGTGTTTCCCGACACCCACGCCCACGGCCTGGGTGAATCCCCCCAATGGCTTTACAACGTGGCGTTCGAGGCGTCCGAACTGTGGGGCCGGGAACACGCCGGGCAATCCATCATTTCGGTGGATGCGTGGGAACCGTACCTCGAGCCGGCATGACCGAAGACTCTTTGCCTGAATTGCCGGGCATGCCGCGCACCGCGGACGGCCCGGTTTTCAATGCGCCCTGGGAGGCCCGGGCGTTCGCCATGGTGCTGGCGCTGCATGAGCGCGGCCTGTTCACCTGGCCGCAATGGAGCCACGCACTGGCCCGCCAAATCGACATCGCACGTCAGAGCGGCGCCCCCGATCTGGGGCACGACTACTACCAGTATTGGCTCAAAGCCCTGGAATCGCTGGTCAATACCCTGCCGGCTTGAGTTTGGGCGATGCGTCCGCGGTGGTTTCCGGCGGATCCAGCGCGGTTCGCGTCCAGGTGCCGTCTTGCAGCCGGGTCAGTTCGTAGGCCGGCCAGTAGTGCTTGTCCAATTTCAACGTGATGACATCGGTTTGGCCATTCCAACTGATGGTCTTCAGCCGCAACGAGGCGCGATCGGCCTTGCCGCTCACCGCCTTGATGAAGGCATCGAGATCCGCGGTGGCCTGCCCATCGACTTCGACGATGCGCCGGCCGGCGTACAAACCGTAATGAGTGGACGGCGAGCCGTAGAAGAAAAATGAGACGAACACGCCGAAGGGAGCGATACCCCGTTGAGCGGCCATGGCACGATGCGGAGCCTGCAGCGTCGCGCCCGCCCATATCAGCACGCGATCGATGTCGCGCCCGTTCAAGGCCACGGTTTTCATTTGCACGGTTTTCTCGGCGCCATCCCGCCACACGGTGACCTGACACTGGGGATTCTGCACCGCGCGCTCGACCTCGCGGAATCGATTGACCACTTTGCCATCGACAGCGAGCAGCAGATCGCCGGGCTCGAGCAGCCGCGCGGCGGGCGAGCCCGCGACCAAGGCGATCGATGCCGAGCACCTGCCGCCGCTGCGGATTGTGCTCCGCCAAGCGGCGCACCCATTCATCCGGCAAGCCCAGCTCGCGCGCGCCGGCCAATGACTGCACGGCGAATTCGGCCTCGAGGGAATACAGCGGGCGGCCGTCAGCCACCACGCCGATCATCTCGCTGACCAGATCCGCCGGAATACCGCGGTTGATTTGTTCCAGTTCGCGCTGCGACTCGAAGGCGAAACTGGACCACAGCGCCAGCACTTCGCCCTTCTCGTCCGCCAGCACGCCATCGTAATCGCTGGGAGCATTGATGAGGCTGATCGCTTCCAGATTGCTGTCGCGGAAACGCAGCGTGCGCGACAGCGGGAATGACACGACATCGACGCTGAAGATACCTGTGTCTTCTGCGATTGGATTTTCGAATCAGCGTGCTGGCCGACCACCCAGACGTCGTCGCCGGCGTTCAAGGACCGGGTCGACCAGGGTCGCCGCGCGGACCGGCGTATCGCCGATCGACTTCGGATCGTAGGAAACCACCGCGAGATTGTGCAGCGGATGAATGAAGACCACTTTGCCCGGCACCTCCACGGTTCCCGCAAAGGTGATGCGCACATCGCCCATGGCGACCGGCACGGTATTGCGATCGATCGCCACCAGCCCGCGCTGCGCGTCCACGATGACGCCGGTGCCGTGATAATTCTTCTCGGTCACGCCGGATACCGAATAAGGCATGTCGAAATTCACCAGCACCAACGAGGGCGCCAGCCGGTCGATGCGCGGATCGCCGGTCTTGCTGAACTGTGTCGACGCCGCCTTGACCGGCGAGGGATCGGGTCCGGCACTGATGCCGATGCAGGGCCAGGTTCCCAGAGTGTCGTCGCGCTTGCATTCCCGCGCCGGAAACCAGCGCCGATCCATGCGAATGACCTTCAACTGGGGGGCGCGCGGATCCTCGAGGGTGACGTAGCGCACCGGCACCCGCGCGCCGTCCGCCAGTTCCGCGAGCGCGGCGGCGAAATCCGCCAGGTTGTCGACTTTCTTGCCATTGAACGAGCTAATCAGCGCAGCGCGCGGAATGCCGGCGCTGCCGAAAACATAGCCCGGATTCGCCACGTACACACCCTTGATGGGCACGTTGAAATGCCGCGCCTGCTGATAGGACAGGGTGTGCACCACCGCCTCGCCGAACTCGATGTATTCGTCGGCGGTGATGTCGCTCAAGGACTGCACGCTGAAGTCGTGCTTCACGAAGTCGGCGCCGCGCTGCACCTCCACCTTGACGCGCCGGCCGACATGACTGTCGAGTACGTCCTCGAGCGCGAAAAACTCCGGCATGGGCTTGCCGTCGATCGACAACAGAATATCGCCCGGCGACAGTATGCCGTCGGCACCCGATCCCGGCTGCACGTCGTCCACCACCAGCATGCCGGTCAGCTTGGGATAGTCACGGCGCATCCTGGCTTCGGTCTCGGCATTGAGCCCGAAGCGCCTGAGTTCATCGTAGGGCGTGTACTTGAACACGGTTTCCAGCGTGCCCCGCGGCACCGGCTTGCCGGCCTCGATGTATTTCAGTGCACGAACCACCGCCGTCAGCGGCAGGTAGAAGCTCGAGGCAGCGCCCGTGGCGCCCCCCGCATTGAGCGCCACCACCCGGCCCTCGATGTCGATCACCGGCGAACCGGAGGAGCCGCCCGAGGTGCTGGAGGCCGCTTGGTAATAAAATGTATTGAAGTCGTTGTACTTGCCGTAGCCGTATTCCGGCGCCTCGCGATCCAAGCGCGCCAAGGTGCCGGCCAGGATCGACAATTGTTCGCCCGCATCGTTGCCGACCACGCGAATCTCGCGGCCGATGACCGCGCCCTGCGGATACAGCGGCAGCTCTGCCGGTTGGATGAATCGCAGTTTCGCCGGGTCGTAGCGATAGATGCCGAAGTCATGGATCGGGTCGCGATAGATCGGATAGAGCTGCACTTCCTCCCGTTCAGGAAGATGGCCTGCGCGGTCACCGGACCGGGCGTGACCACATGACGATTCGTCAGGATGAGTCCGCGCTTGGCATCGATGACGAAGCCGGTGGCCTGCGCGGTGGTATTCCACTCGGTGTCGAACGCGCGCGTAGCTGTCGATCTGAATGGTGACCACGCCGGTCGCAATTCTTTCCAAGGTCTGCGCCCAATTGGCCGGCGTGCTCGGAACGCCGGGAGGCGGTTCGGGAATCGCAGCGGCGAATGCCGGCGCCAAACCCGAAGGTAACGAGGGACGCAAACAGCGAGGTGCGGAGCATGCCGATCCTAAGGTTAGATTTCGTTGACTGCCGGTGGTCGGACAAGATCGAGGCCGGACGGTTCCTAACCAAGGGAAATCCAGACCTTAGGAGCTTAGGCTTTCCAAGCCAGATCGAGCTGCTTGGCCGCGCGCACATCGTCCAATCGTCGCACCGGCATTGTATGCGGAGCCGAGGCGAGTTTCTCGGGATCGTGCTGCCATTTCCTCGCGGATTGCGCTCATTGCGTCACAAAAGCGGTCGAGATCCTCCTTGGCCTCCGTCTCCGTCGGCTCGATCAACAGGCATTCGGGCACCAGCAAGGGGAAATAGGTGGTCGGTGCATGCATGCCGTAGTCGAGCAAGCGCTTCGCCACATCCATCGCCGTCACGTGATAAGCCTTGTTTTCCTGCTTCAACGTGATGATGAACTCGTGGCTGGCGCGACGCGCGGGGTAGGCCGCTTCGAAGCCCAAGGCTTGCAGCCGCTTCATCAGATAGTTGGCATTGAGTGCGGCGAATTCCGCCACCCGCACCATGCCTTCGCGGCCAAGCAAGCGCATATAGATGTAGGCGCGCAGATTCACGCCGGCATTGCCCATGAAACCTGACAGGCGGCCGATGGACTGCGGCAGATCGCGTTCGCGTCAGCCAGCGATAGCGCGCGCCGTCCTTGCCGACGATGGGAATGGGCAGGAACGGCCGCAAGCGGGCGCTCACGCCCACCGCGCCGGAACCCGGCCCGCCGCCGCCGTGCGGCGTGGAAAAGGTCTTGTGCAGATTCATGTGGATGACGTCGAAGCCCATGTCGCCGGGCCGCACCTTGCCCAGGATGGCGTTCAAATTTGCGCCGTCGTAGTAGAGCAAGCCGCCGGCGTCGTGAACGATGCGCGCAACCTCGCACGATCTTGCGCTCGAATACGCCCAGCGTGGACGGATTGGTGAGCATGATGCCGGCCGTCGCCGGGCCCACCGCGGCCTTCAACGCCTCGATATCGACGTCGCCGTTCGCGTCGCAGGGAATTTCCTTGACCGCGCAGCCGCACATGGTCGCGGTGGCGGGATTGGTGCCGTGCGCGGCCTGCGGCACGATGATCTCGGTACGCGCCGTGTCATTGCGCGCGCGATGGTAGGCACGGATCATCGCGACCCCGGCAAATTCGCCCTGCGCGCCGGCCATCGGCGTGAGGCTGACCGCCTGCATGCCGGTGATCTCCTGCAGCATCTCCTGCAGCTCGTACATGCACGCCAGGAAGCCCTGCGGCTCGGGCCCGAGCGGATGTCGGCCCAGGAATTCCGGCAGCATGGCGTAGCTGTTGCAGGCCTTGGGGTTGTACTTCATGGTGCACGAACCCAGCGGATAGAAATGCGTGTCGATGGAGAAATTCATCTGCGACAGGCGCGTGAAATGGCGCACCGCCTGCAGCTCCGATACCTCGGGCAGCGCGGCGGCGCCGTGCGGCGCAAATGCGCCGGCACTGCGCGCCGAACCCGCAACCTGCGGCGGGTATTGAGTGACGGCGCCACGCCCCGGTTTGCTCAGTTCGAATATCAGCGGTTCGCGCGATTGCAACTCAGTCATGATCATTCCTTACGGTCTCAGGCTACGCCGCGGCGCGCGACGCGTTCATGACGTCGGCCAGCGCGGCGGCATACGAGTCGATGTCGGATCGCCAGTTTGGTTTCGGTCGCGCACACCAGCAGTGCTGGCCCAATTCCGGATAGCGCTCGCCAAGATCGAGTCCGCCGAAGATTCCGCGCCGCGCCAGCGCCGCGAGGAGCGGCGCCGGCGGCCGATCCAGCAGCAACACGGCCTCGTGAAAGTGCGGCGCGGTGAAGGCGCGCTTCACACCCGGAATTTTGCCCAGTGCGAGCGATCAGATCGGCGGTGCGCTGCATGCTGGTCTGCGCCACCGCTTCCAGTCCGGCGCGCGCCGAGCAGACTCATGTAGATGGTCGCCGCGGTCACCAGCAACCCCTGATTGGTGCAGATGTTCGAGGTGGCCTTGCTGCGCCGAATATGCTGCTCGCGAGCCTGCAGCGTCAGACTGAATCCCGGCCTGCCCTCGACGTCCACGGTGCGCCCGACGATGCGGCCGGGCATCTGCCGCACATACTGCATGCGGGTCGCCATGAAACCGAAGTAAGGTCCGCCCGAGGCGAGCGGCACGCCGAGCGGCTGGCCTTCGCCGCAGACAATATCGGCGCCGTGGCGCCCGTCGATCTCGCGTACCCCAATGCCCGGGGGGTTTGAGCAAAGCCAGCGAGGTGGGGTTGACGACGGCAATCACCATGAGCTTGTTGGCGTGCGCCCAATCGGTCAGCGCATCCACCTCCTCCAGACTGCCGAAGAAATTCGGCTGCTGAATGACCAAGGCCGTGAAGTCCTGGCCGCCGTAGGGTCTTAAGCGCTTCGAGCGCGTGCAACCCGTCGACCGATCGAAATCCACCCCCTCGAATACGATGTCCTGATTGCCGGCGATGGCCTGCGCCACCTGCGCGTAGATGGGATTCACCGTGCGCGGTACCAGGATGCGCCTTGAGTTCGAGCCGCGATTGGCGCGCACCGCCATCAGACAGGCCTCCGCCAGCGCGGAGGCGCCGTCGTACAGCGAGGCGTTCGAAACCTCCATCGCCGTCAAGGCGCACATCATCGATTGATATTCGTAGATCAACTGCAATGTGCCCTGGCTCGCCTCCGCCTGATACGGCGTATAGGCCGAATAGAATTCGCCGCGCGTGGCGATTGCCCACACCGGCGCCGGGATGTGATGTTCGTACGCGCCTGCGCCGATGAAGTTCAAGGGCCGGCCGTCGAGGGCGGCCCGATCCGACATCAGGCGCGCGATCTCCATCTCCGACAGGGGCGGCGGCACCTTGAGGGTGCCGGCGCGAAGTTCGGCGGGAATTTCGTCGAACAGTTCCTCGATCGAGCGCGCGCCGATCACATCCAGCATGCCGGTGATGTCATCGGGGGTATGGGGAATGAATGCCATGATTCGCCCCCTTACTTCGATTCGTCGGCCAGAAAATTCGCGTAAGCGCCGGCGCTCATCAGCGGCGAAAGATCGGCCGCCGCGTCGGTCTGCAGGCGAAACAGCCATCCGGCACCATACGGATCGTGTATTGAGCAGTTCCGGCTGCGCGGCCAGCGCGCCATTATTGGCGGTCACCTTGCCGGCGAGCGGCGCTGTAAACATCGGATGCCGCCTTGACGGACTCGACCACGGCGCAGGCATCGCCGGCGCGCAGTGTGCGCCCGACGTCGGGCACCTCGACGAACACCAGATCGCCGAGAGCGCTCTGCGCGTGATCGGTGATGCCGATCTCGACGGCGCCGTTTTGCCCCTGGCGCACCCATTCGTGACTCTTGGTGTATCGCAAATCTGCCGGTATGTTGTTCACGTTCGAAACCTCTCTAAATGATCCGATCAAGGACTTGCCATGGCGCACGAACGGCGGCTTCACGATGCGCGCCGCGTGCAACTTGCCGCGAATCTCCACTTGCACCGCGGGATTCGACGGTTTTCGGCACTCGCGCCAGCGCAATGGAACGATTCAACGTCGGAGAAAAAGTGCCGCTGGTGACTTCGCCCGCGGGCCGGCGGGATCTGCGCCGGCGACGAACACTTTCTGATGGCTGCGCAGCACGCCGCGCTCTTCGAGCAGCAGCCCGACCAGCTCGCGGCCGCCCTCGCGCGGCGCGCTCTCCAACGCCTCGCGCCCGAGAAAATCGCGTCGGCGCGGATCGAATGCCACCGTCCAAGCCAGGCCGGACTCCAAGCGGATGGTGATTCTCATCCATGTCGTTGCCGTAGAGATTCATGCCGGCCTCCAGTCGCAAGGTATCGCGCGCCCCCAATCCCGCCGGCTTCACGCCCTGCGCGCGCAGCCTCGCCAGACGTCCGGCGGCATCGCGCCGCGGGCATCATCACCTCGAATCCATCCTCGCCGGTGTAGCCGGTCCGCGCCACGAACCAGGAATCGATCGGGGCGCCGAAGAAGGGTTTCAGATCGAGTACCGCGGCGCTGCTGCGCCGGGGCAGCAGCAGTGCCGCGGTCTTTGCCGCGCATTCGGACCCTGCACGGCGATCATGCGCCAGATCCTGGCGCTCGTTGACCGTCACCTTGAAATCGGCCGCGTGCCTGCGAATCCAGGCCAGATCCTTGTCGCGGGTGCCGGCGTTGACGACCAGGCGATACCAGGTCTCCGACAGGAAATAGACGATCAAATCGTCGATCACGCCGCCGCTCGGCAGCAGCATGCAGGAGTACAGCGCCTTGCCGATGGATTGTCAGGCGCGCCACATCGTTGGCGAGGAGGCGTCGCAGGAATTCGCGAACCCGCGCGCCGCGTCAGATCGACGACGGCCATGTGCGAGACGTCGAACATGCCGGCGTCGCGGCGCACCGCAGTGGTGCTCTTCGATCTGCGAACCATAGTGCAAGGGCATGTCCCAGCCGCCGAAATCGACGATCTTCGCGCCCTGCTGAACATGCAAATCGTAGAGAGGAGTCTTCAGGCCCATCGCAACCTCGCGGCGAACGAATACAGAGACACGAGCACCCGCGTGCTTCGCCCCTCTGTCCTTCAGACCTGAGAGATTGCGCGCCGGTTACAAGCGCTGCTCCCCTTCGGTGGATCGCCTGACGCGATCGCTCTCCAGAGATCGCGAGAGTCTGCCGTTCATGTGCCTGAGCGTTTCCGGGCGGTTGCGCCTTCGGCGGTCCTATTGAAAGGACTCTCTCCAGACAGCTCTTATCGCGATGGCGGCATGATACACGAAAAGCGCGCTTCAGCCGCCGCAGCATCCGCGTGGCTCTAGCCGCCCGATGTCTTCGCCTGCCATCCCATTTTGATCAGCTCCGCGACGATCGCATCGCGATGATCGCCCTGAATTTCGATGACGCCCTCGCGCACCGTGCCGCCCGACCCACAGCGCTTCTTGAGTTTGGTGGCCAGCGCTTCGATATCGCTCATCGACAGCGGCAGCCCGGCGATCGTCGTCACGCCCTTGCCTGCCCTTCCTTGGCCGTCTCGCGCCCGACGCGCACCGCAGCGCGCTTCGCCGCACCCGGAACACCTTTGGGACAGACGCATTCGCGCACCGGGCGGCGGCAGTTGGGACACAAGCTGCCGAGTCCGGTGGAGTAGACGATTTTCGAGTTCATGGCCGATATCTTGAACCAACTGAGGTGGTTTGAGATTAGAATTCGCGCTTGAAAAAACCCAATCCCTCGAGCGAGATCCCAGTGCCCACATCGTTCACCCCCTCGACCCGCGTACGGAATCTGGCTGCTCTTGTGGTCTTGAGTCTGCCGTCTTTGGCGCTCGCCGATACCTTCACTTATTCCTTCATCTTCGGCGGCAAGAACGTCGGTCATCTGATTGCCGACACCAAGGGCGATCTGACCACCGTGGATTTCGACGTCAAGAACAACGGCCGCGGACCCACCATCGCCGAGTCGGTGAGGCTCGATGCCGCCGGATTGCCGAGCGAGTGGTCGATCAAGGGCACCACGACTTTCGGCAGCAAGGTGGCCGAGCAATTCATGGTCAAGGGTTCGGGCGCCGATTGGGTGGACTCCACCGGCAAAGGACATGCCGCGAAGCATGCTGCGAGAATCTACGTCGCACAGAGCGGCAGTCCCTGGGCAAACGGCATTTATGCGCGCGCGCTGCTGAAGGCCCCCGGCATGCAATTGCCGGCGTTGCCGGGCGGCGCGCTGCGGCTGGAGAAAGGGGAAACCATCACGGTTCAAGGAAGCGGCGGACCATTGCAGGTCACGCGCTACGATCTCATCGGCATCGATCTCGACCCGGAGAGCCTATTGCTCGATTCGGCGAACAACTTATTTGCCGATGTCGACTCGCGCTCCATCATGGTCCGCGCCGGATACGAGGGCGAAGAAGAGCGGCTGCGCGGCCTGGCGGCCGTGTGGTCCACGCAGCGCTTCGTCAAAATCGAGCACGAAGTGGCTCATCACTATGCGGGTCCGGTGCGCATTCGCAATGTGCGGCTGTTCGACCCGCACACCTCGTCGTTGACGCAACCGCAATCGGTGCTGGTCAAGGATCGCGTCATCGCGGCAGTCGAGCCGCTGGACAGCCCGCCGACCCCCGGTGAAACCACCATCGATGGCGCCGGCGGCACTTTGGTGGCCGGCATGTATGAAATGCACGCCCACTTGAATGAGGGCGATGGGCTGCTCGATCTTGCCGCGGGCATCACCACGGTGCGCGACATGGGCAACGATAATGCGGTGCTCGACAAGCAGATCGAACAGATCGAAAGCGGCACCATCGCCGGCCCGCACGTCATTCGTTCAGGATTCATCGAAGGCAAAAGTCCTTTTAGCGCGAACAACGGCATTCTGGTCGACAGCGAAGACAAAGCGGTCGACGCGGTACGCTGGTACGGTGCGCGCAACTTCTGGCAGATCAAGATTTATAACAGCATGAACCCGGCCTGGGTGCCGGCCATGACTCAGGAAGCACACCGGTTGGGAATGCGGGTTGCCGGTCACATCCCGGCCTTTTCCAATGCCGATGCCATGATCGAAGCGGGTTACGACGAGATCACCCATATCAATCAGTTCGTGCTGGGCTGGGTGATCCAGCCGAGCGAGGACACGCGCACCCTATTTCGGCTGACGGCGCTGAAGCGCCTGCCGAACCTCGATCTGCAGGCCCCCAACGTGCAGCACACCATCAATCTGATGGTTGATCGCAAGATCGCCATCGACCCGACCTTGGGGATCCATGAGCAGCTGACGCAGAGACGCGACGGCAAGATCCCGCCGGGCGCGGTCGACTACTTCGATCACATGCCCATCGGATGGCGGCGCAACGCAATGAAGGCCCTGGCGGACACTTCCGCCCCGGGCGATGATCAAGCCTATCGCCAGGCTTTCGACAAGATGATCGCGGTCGTGCGCATGCTGCATGACCGGGGTGTGTTCATCGTCTTCGGCACCGATACGGGCGGCTCCTTCACCTACCATCGAGAGCTGGAGCTGTACCAACTCGCCGGCATGACGAGCGCTGAGATCTTGAAACGCGCGACTTTCGATTCGGCTCGTTATGTCAGCCAGGATCAGCGCTTGGGTTCCATCGAAAAAGGAAAATTGGCGGATTTCTTTTTGATTCCAGGTGATCCGGTCAAGAGCCTCAAAGCGATCAAGACCATCCAAATGGTGGTCAAGGATGGCACCTTCTACTACCCGAGCGAGGTGTATCCGAATTTCGGCATCCAGCCGTTCGTGGCAGCCCCGAAGGTGTCGGAGGCCGCCGTGGTCAAGCCCTAGCAGCCTCGCGGCAACGTGGACAACCTAGTAGCTTCCGTCCGCGCCGCCGCCGCCGAAGCCGCCGCCGCCTCCCTTGAATGGCGCGTCAACGGCAGCGGCCTTGGGCGACAGCGACGCCGTGCCCACCCATTGCAATAGGTCAAGGGCGTTGCCGCCCTCGCCTATTTGGCGAGAGGTGATGCCGCGGCGCGGCGTGCGCAGGTACCGATCCAATCCCAGCGCCAGGAGCAGAGCAATGCTCCCCCAGAGAATCAACTTCATTTTGAGGGGCAGGGCCGTCAGGTCTCGAAGCTGGTAGGCAACGCATAGCATGCACACGATGCAGGCAATGAGCGGCGCATGGGCGCGCCGGCGCAACCCGATGATGAGTGCCGCGAGACCGAATGCGGCGCAGGCGATGCCCGTGAAGACTCGAATGGAGACCGCATGTTGCGACACCAACCATAGAAAGCCGGCCAGCGGCATGACGACCGTGAGCCAACCGAGCATCCGGTCGTGCGACGGCCGGCGAAACGTCATGCCCCCGGCGCTCAATGCGACCACCGCGACGCCAAAGCAAAATAGACTGGCAGGTAAGGCGACATGGGTCGCCCAGATCAGGGGGTGCCCGCCGGCGAGATCGATCGCGAGCGATGCAACCAGGGCGGCGCAGGTGATGAACAAGGGATTGAGCAATCGAAATCCGGCCAAACTTAAGGCCAGCGCGGCCAACACCGCGCTGGATGTTCCGGAGCCGAAGTTGGGTTCCACCAACTGCAGCACGACCGAGAGCAGCCCCACCGTCCACAGCGCTTCTTCAACGCCCGCATGGAAAAGATGTTTCTTCAAAATGAGCCATTCGGCCGCAGCAAGCATGAGCAGGCCGGCGGGCATCAACGCGTTTTGACGAAGCAGCAAAGCAAATATGGCCGCGGTAAGCGCAGCAGCGACCGTGCCCAACACGAAAAATGCGCAACGCGCGATCAACGTTGGCGCGGCCCATCCGTCTATTCGCTCGGCGATCCAGGGGTGAGCCGATCCCAGGTGCAGCCGCGACGCCGCCGCCAGCCAGCGCTCCTGCTGCGGCGTGGGCTTGAACGTCATCATGCGCGTACCGCTCTCATGCGCTGGTTGAGATTCCACAACAGCAGTGCGCCGGCGACCACGGTCGCCAGCGCGAGCATCGCCGCGGTAAGACTGTCCTTGACGATCTGTTCTTCCATGCAACACAACGTCAGCGCGGTGTAGGTGATGCCGTACACCAGAAAAATCACCTCTCCGCCGCGCAGTGCCTTCACGATGCACGCCGCCGCCAGCACGCACAAAGTCGCGAAACCATAGAGACGCAGGCCCGGCGTGAGGCACCATGCCAGCGCCCCCCAAAAGCCGATGTTCGCCGCGAAGTTCTCCAATACGGATGCGAACTGCGCGGACCCTCCAAAGCGACCCTGGCCCGCGCGCCAGACAAGAATGGTGGCGGCGCAGATGAGGGCGTGGGCGCCGACATTGCCCGCGGATCCGCTCGTCTCGAACAAGGCCGTCATGCGCCCCTCGATGCCGAACCACGCCATCAAGGAGGCCAGAGACAGGCTCAGCACCAAGCGCGAGTCCAGAGCATAGGCGCAGGCGCCGTGAAATACGGCGAGAATGATCAAGTACCACTGCCACTCCGAACCCAACCAATGAAATTGAGATTCGGCATAGCCCAGATCGGCACTGACGATCAATGCGCCCAGCAGCAGCAGGTAATCGCCGCCGATCGTGCGGGTTCGACCCAGCATTCGGGTGCGCAGCGCGGTCGCGTAACAGCCGGCCGCGGCGAGCGCCAGAGCGGTCATCAGAGTCAGGGGTCCGATGCGGTCCAGGTTCTCCTTGATGACCAACCCTAAGCCGCCCGTGACGGCCGCGACCGCCGCGTACAGCACGAAACGCAGCTCCTCGAATACCGAGAACACTGCGCCGCGCTCAAGGGCGGCGGCGTGAGCCGCGGCCGGCTCGTCGATCACGCCTGCGGCGCGCAGCTCAAGGCATTCGGGTTCCAGTGAATGCATCGATCGAAGTATAGCGGCCTGACCCACCGGGGCGCTGCGGGTATAATGTCCATATGAGATCCCGTCGACATTCCATCAGTGTAAAAGTGGGCTCCGTATCCATCGGCGGCGCCTCGCCCATCGTCGTGCAATCGATGACCAACACCGACACGGCCGATATCGAGGGCACGGTGGCGCAGGTCAAGGCGCTGGCCCGCGCAGGCTCCGAATTGGTGCGCGTCACGGTCAACAACGATGAATCCGCCGCGGCCGTTCCGCATATCCGTGAGCGCCTTGACGCGCAGGGCATCAGCACGCCGCTGGTCGGTGACTTCCATTTCAACGGCCACAAGCTGCTCAAAGCGCATCCTGCCTGCGCGGAAACGCTTGGGCAAGCTGCGAATCAACCCGGGCAACGTCGGCCGCGGTTCACAAGCGCGATCCGCAATTTGCCGAAATGATCGAGACCGCCGTCAGGTACCACAAGCCGGTGCGCATCGGCGTGAATTGGGGCAGCCTCGATCAGGACCTGCTCACCCGCATGATGGATGAGAACTCGAAGCTCGAGGAACCCTTGGCGGCCATCGACGTCATGCGCGAGGCCATCGTCGTCTCGGCTTTGGACAGCGCGAAGCGCGCCGAATCCCTGGGGCTGGGGTCCAACATGATCGTGATCAGCGCCAAAGTCAGCGGAGTGCAGGATTTAATCGCCGTATACCGCAATCTGGCGGCGCCGCTGCGCCTACCCCCTGCACCTTGGGCTTACCGAAGCCGGAATGGGCAGCAAGGGCATCGTAGCGTCTACCGCGGCAATGGGCGTGCTCCTTCAGGAAGGCATCGGCGACACCATCCGCGTCTCCCTGACCCCCGAGCCCAACGGCGATCGCACGCAGGAAGTGATCGTCGCGCAGGAAATACTGCAGACCATGGGCCTGCGCGCCTTTACGCCCATGGTGATCGCCTGTCCCGGTTGCGGCCGCACCACCAGCACTTATTTCCAGGAGTTGGCGCAGAAGATCCAAAGCCATATCCGCCACCGCATGCCCGAGTGGCGCAAGCAGCGCGAGGGGGTTGCCGATATGACGGTGGCCGTGATGGGCTGCGTGGTGAATGGTCCCGGAGAAAGCAAGCACGCCAACATCGGCATCAGTCTCCCCGGCACCGGCGAGCATCCGGTGGCGCCCGTGTACGAGGATGGCGCCAAAACCGTCACGCTCAAGGGCGAACGGATCGCCGAGGAATTTCAGGATCTGGTCGAGCGCTACATCGAGCGCACCTACGCCAGGATCCCGGTGAAGGAAGTTTCCGAGTGAAGAGGACGGTCCCGGTGAAGGAATTGTCCGAAAAGAAATGCGTGCCCTGCGAGGGTGGTGTACCGCCGTTGTCCAAATCCGATGTCAACCTGTTTCGCAAGCAACTGCACAAGGACTGGCAGGTCGCCAAGGACCACAAGAGTCTCAAGCGCTCGCTGAAGTTCAAGGATTTCTACAGGACCATGAGCTTCGTCAACGCGCTCGCGCATGTCGCGAATACCGAGGACCATCATCCGGACCTCGAAGTGGGTTACGGCTACTGCCGCGTCACCTATTCGACCCATTCGATCGGCGGTTTGTCGGTCAATGATTTCATCTGCGCCGCCAAGCTCGACCGCCTGAGTTCACCTTAGCTCCAAGCTGTGCTCAGCTGAGCTCTGAACCGAGCCCGCTCCTCAAGAAATCCGGCACGTCGCCCGCGATCCCCAGCGCGCGCTGCGCGAAGCGCCGCTTGATGAAGGGCATCCTGCCGACCAGGTTGAGTCCCGCGCTTCGCATCTGGGTACTCAAGGGATCCGTGGCGGAAAACAATCGCTGCAATCCGTCGAGCGCCGCCGCCGCCTTGAGATTCTCGCTGCGCCGCCAGCGCTCGTATCGTCTCAGGTACCGGTAATCGCCGAAATTCTCAGGTGCACCCGCCTCGCCGAGCACCTGGGCCAGAGCGCCGCAATCCAGCAAACCCAGATTCAGGCCCTGGCCGGCAAGCGGATGCACCACGTGCGCCGCATCTCCCAACAATACCGCGCGGGGCTGCGCGTACTGCAGTGCGTATTGAAGATTCAACGGAAAGGAGGCCAGCGGGGTCGTGAGGGTGCAGCGGCCCAGCGCCTCGCCGCTGGCCGCGGTCAGCGCTTCGCCGAAGGAGTCAGGATCCATGGCGCGAAGAGAGGCAGCCTGCGGCCGCGCCACGCTCCACACGATGGAGGATCGGCCATCGTTGAGCGGCAGGAAGGCCACGGGGCCGGCCGGCAGGAAACGCTGCCATGCAGTGGACGCGTGCGGCCGGGAGGTCGTCACGTGCGCCACCAGCGCATCTTGATGGTAGGCATGGCCGGCGGTTTCGATGCCGAGTAATTCCCGCGTCTTCGATTCCGTGCCATCCGCCGCCACCAGCAGTTTGGCGCGCAGATCGCGCCCATCGCTCAAATGCACGTTCACGTCCTTGTCGCCGGCGGCGATCGAGTCCACCGACCCGTCGATCAACACCGCGCCGGCGGCGCGAGCCTCCTTGCAGGCACTGCCACTGCAACGCGCGCCCCTCGACGATGCAGCCCAGATTGGGTTCGCCGATTTGCGCGCAATCGAATGTCAGTGACCCCGGCCCATCGGGTGTGCCGCTCGCATCCCAGACGCACATGCGCTCGTAGGCGAACACCCGCGTGCGAGGCAGCGAATTCCACACGCCGCAGATTTGCAGCAGGCGCTGCGATGCGCGGCTCAATGCGAATACGCGCAGATCCCAGTCGGCACCCGCCGCCGCGGGCGTGGGCAAGCGGTCGGCGATGATGGCCACCCTGCCCGCGGCGCTTACTGCGGCGCTTGAGCAGCAGGCTCGCCAACGCTGTGCCGATCACGCCGGCGCCGACGATCAGCACATCGAAGTCGGCGGGCCGCTGCCCGTTCATGTCAGCGGCACGCCGCGGGCCAGTTTGGGCACACGGCCGCTGCCGCCGGTGCTCAAGCGCGACAAGGCTGCCTTCGCGGGCGGCAGCAGATCGAATGCCAGCAGCCCAAGATTGCGCAGCCGCCGCACCGATCCCAAGGGATTCGCAAACACGCGGACCAGCCCGTCGGTGAATGCGATGACGCCGCCGCGGTCCGCATTGCGCCAGGCGTTGTAGCGCGCGAGCAAGTCAGGGCTGCCCGGATCGGCTTCCTCCTGCCCAGTGCGCTCGGCGATCAGCTCCGCAAGACTCGCCACATCGCGCAGACCCAGATTGAATCCCATACCGGCGATCGGGTGCAGGCCCTGCGCGGCGTTGCCGATGATGACGCAACGCCCCGAGCTCAAGGAAGCCGCGCGGCTCAGGGACAAAGGATAGGGTACCCGGCGCCCCACCTTGAGAAATCGCCCGAGGCGAAATCCGAATCGCTTTTGGACTTGCGCCAGAAACTCTTGATCCGACCAGGCCAGCGCCGATGGTACCGCGTCGTGGCGCAAGGTCAGCACCAAGGTGCAGCGACCTCCTTCCAACGGCAACAGAGCCAGCGGCCCCTCCGGTGTGAACCGCTCATATGCCACGTTGTCATGAAAGCGCTGCGGCAATACGGTGGTGATGATCGCGGTCTGCTGATAATCGCGCACCTGGCTCTCGATCCCAAAGGCGCTGCGCACCGCGGAGTGCGCGCCGTCGGCGGCGACGACGAGCCTGGCCTGAATCTCGGTCTCCTGCGCCTCGTGTGCGATCCGCAACGCGACCACGCGTTCGCCCGGCGTGATCTGCGACACCCGGGCGGGGCAGAAAACCTTCACGCCGGCGCTCTCCTTGAGGCGCTCCCACAGGGCGTTGCCCAGTTCGCGATTGGCCAGCACGTAACCCATTGCGGCGAGACCCTGCTCGGCCGCATCGATGCGCGCGAAACCGAAATGGCCCTGGTCGGAGACATGAATCTTGCGAATGGGCGTGGCCAGCGAACCGACCCGTTGCCACACGCCCAATGTCTTCCAATATCCGCCGGCTTCCGTTCGACAGCGCGGTCGTGCGTTCGTCGAAGCTCGGCTGCGAGGTTGAGTCGTGTGGAACCGCCTCGATGAGAGCAATTTGAATGCCGAGCGGCGCCAGCGCCACGCCCAGGGAAGCCCCCACCATGCCTCCGCCGACGATGGCGAGATCGAACCTTCATCGCAGCGACTCGATGGCTTCCGCGGTTTTCTCCAGAGCGCCCGTCAATACTTCGGGCTCACCCTTGGTCACCAGCACTTCGTCTTCGATCCGAATACCGATGTTCCAGAATTCCTTCGGGACGCGCGGCGATGGGCGTATGTAGATGCCGGGCTCGACGGTCAGCGCCATTCCCGGCTCCAATACCCGCCACTCGCCGCCTACCTTGTAGTCGCCCACATCGTGCACATCCAGACCCAGCCAATGACCGGTCCGATGGTTGAAAAAAGGCAGGTATGCCTGGTCCTTGAGCAAGCGGGGCATGGATCCTTTCAGCAAGCCCAGTTTGACCAGTCCCTGGGTGACAACGCGCACTGCCGCCTCATGCGGCTGATTCCAGTGGTTGCCGGGGCGCACCTTGTCGATGGCGGCCAGCTGCGCCTCCAGCACCACCTCGTACACGGCGCGCTGCACCGATGTGAATCGGCCGCCGACGGGAAAAGTACGCGTGATGTCCGAGGCGTAGTAGTCATGCTCGCATCCGGCGTCGAGCAGCAACAGATCCCCGTCGCGCAGCGGCTGGTCGTTGTCCGATAGTGCATGACGCAGGCATTGGCGCCGCCGCCGACGATCGGCTGATAGGAGATGTCGGCGTTGTGCGTGCGAAATTCGTGCAGCACCTCCGCCATGACCTCGTATTCCATGCGGCCGGGCCGTGCGAAGCGCATCGCGCGGCGGTGCGCGCCCACTGCGATCTGCGCGGCGCGGCGCAGGCTGGACTGTTCGGGACGGCTCTTGTACAGACGCATATCGTCGAGCACGTGATTCAATGCAACAAACTCCTGCAGTCCGCCGGCGCCCTGACGCGACTGCGCACGCAGTCCGTTGACCCAGCTCAAGATGCGCGGATCGAAATCAAGATGCGTGCCCATGGAGTAGAAAATCTGCGAGCGCTGCTCCATGAGTCCGGGCAGGATTTCGTCGATGTCCTCGATGGGAAAGGCATCATCCGCCCCATAGCGCTCGACAGCCCCCTCGGTCCCGGCGCGCGCGCCATCCCACGATTCGCGCAGCGCATCGTGTTCGCGCACGAACAGCAGATACTCGGCCTGCTGGCGGCCGGGCACGAGCACGGCCACGGCATCGGGTTCCGGAAAACCGCTCAGGTAGTAGAAATGGCTGTCTTGCCGATAGGCGTACTCGATGTCGCCGTTGCGATGGCGTACCGGGGCGGCCGGCAGGATTGCGATCGCATCCTTGCCGATGATGCGCATGAATTGCCGG
The DNA here is from genome assembly GCA_963831765.1 of uncultured Gammaproteobacteria bacterium. Classification (GTDB taxonomy): domain Bacteria; phylum Pseudomonadota; class Gammaproteobacteria; order Steroidobacterales; family Steroidobacteraceae; genus Bog-1198. The sequence goes on along the minus strand of CAWHRH010000002.1, from coordinate 381,421 downwards.
CGCCGCCGTGCGAATTCCTTGCGGTCCATCAGCCAGCTCAATGCAGCCGCTGCTGCGCCGGGTAGACCTGCCTGCGAAGCGGGAGCAATTCTTCGAAGACCACCTGGGCCGCCACACGGATGAACTCGACCAATTCCGCGTAGGCCTGCTCGTTGGATTCGTCCGAGTCGGCGTCATCGCCGCTGGCCCGCGAGATCTCGGTGAAATCCCGCACGATTTCCCCGACATCGCCGCTCAGCGCTTCGAGATCCGAGATATAACCGGTGCCCAGCCCGTAGAGAAATCCGGTGCACCATAATGCAAGCGCATTGGCCCGGCCATTGAGCGGTTGCTCGTCATCCGGCAGCAGGGGCTCGAATTCCATGCCCTGTTCGCCGAACGAGGTGGCTGTCACGGTGAACACCCTCTCGATCATCGCCGCCGACTCTTCGCTGAGCGCCGCGCCATCAGGCAGGATCTCGTTTAACCAATCCTGCATTTTGTATGCCGACACCGAGCACAGCGCGCCGCACAACGATCCGTGAGCCTCGGCAGCGTCCGCCAGACCGCCGGCGGTTGCCAGCACATCCTCGAAGTCCTTGAATCGAATATCCGACATCATGGTTGACCGAATAATACCGCATGTGGGGGCCTCAACCGCCCTTTGCATTGCGCTATGGGGCGCTCTATATTGGCAGCCTATGAACGAAGCCAGCCACAAGTCAGCAGTCGAACTCGAACTGAAACGCCTGGAAAAGCGTCTGGAAGACCTGATCGTCACGGTCAGCCACATCAAGGAGGAAAATCGGGCGCTGCGCCAGCGTCAGGATACGTTGACCTCCGAGCGGGCGACGCTTCTGCAGAAGAACGAGCAGGTGCGCGCGCGGGTCGAGGCCATGATCGGCCGGCTGAAGTCGATGGAACAGGCGTGAGCGACAATCAAGCGCGGGTGAGCGTGCGCATACTCGAAAAGGAGTATCACATCGCATGCCCGCTCGAGGAGCGCTCCGACCTGCTCGATTCCGCTGAATTCCTGAATCTGAAAATGCGTGAAATCCGCGACAGCGGAAAAGTTGTCGGTCTGGACCGCATTGCCGTGATCGCCGCGCTCAACATGGCGAATGAGCTGATTCGATTCCGCAATCGTGACACCAATCTCGATTCCGACGTCGGCGGACGCTTGCGAATCCTGCGCGAGCGCGTAGAGTCGGCCTTGGAGAAGGGTCAACAGCTCGAGCTTTGACGGGATCCTTCTTCGACGATTAAGTTTGGCGCTGCCTGCGGTGTTCGATGCGGATCGGGTTACCTCCTGACCCTAATTTTGTAAACCCCAGGGGCCATTGCTTGCTGGCAACATTGTGCAAGTCCGCCTTGAGCGGAAAGCCTTAAGTGCCGCAGTTAGCCCCACCTGTTGCTCAGGTCGGGAGCAACGGTCCAAAACGGCATTGCGGGTGGCGCCATCTCCTCGATGAATAGCCCTACGGGCCGCAACCCCTTCGACTGCCCGAGGACCACCGTGGGATTTGCGCGAGAGCGGGATCTGCGCTTGAATCCCCTGGCAACGGAATCAGGAGTGCAACACTTTTTATGAACCACTGGCTACTCAAGTCGGAACCGGACACCTTCAGCATCGATGACCTTGGCAAGGCCCCGAAACAAACCGCCGCATGGGACGGCGTGCGCAATTTCCAGGCGCGCAACATGCTGCGAGACTCGATGAAAAAGGGCGATTTGGCGTTTTTCTACTATTCGAGCTGCGCTGTCCCCGGCATCGCGGGAATTGCATGCGTTGCCCGCGAGGGTTACCCGGACGTGACGGCCTTCGACCCCAAGCATCATCACTACGACCCCGACTCCAAGAAGGATTCGCCGCGCTGGTTCGTCGTCGACGTGAAGTTGGTGCGCAAGTTCAAGCGCGTCATAACGCTCGATGAGCTGCGTTCGCACGCCGCAAAGCAGCTAAAGGATTTCGTTTTGCTGCGCCGTGGAAATCGCCTGTCGGTGATGCCGGTGTCGAAGAAGGAATGGGATTTCGTTCTCACCCTTGAGTGACTTCGCTCACATCGCTAGCACATCTCGCGCAAGAAGAGCGACTATTGCTTGTAAATTAATTATTCGTGTATATACTCGGACCCCGGACTAACCCGATAACGGAGTTTCTAACATGGCAGCGAAAGCAAAGAAGGCGAAGAAGAAGGTAGCTAAGAAAAAGGCCGCTAAGAAAAAGTAAGCCTTCGAAAGTAATCAACTGTGCCCGCGTAAGCGGGCACAGTTGTTTCTGAAGGCAGGAAATTGCGCGTGTCCAAGGATCTGTCCCTCGAAAAAAAGCGCCGCGCCGCGGAAGCCGCGATTCCTTACATCGAAGAGCGGCATGGTGTTGGGCATAGGCACCGGCTCCACGGTGAATGAACTCATAGAAGCGCTGAAAGACCGTAAAATACAGCTTTCCGGCGCAGTCTCGAGTTCGCGCCAAACATCCGAAAAACTTGCGAGCGGCGCAGATTCCGGAACTGGATCTGAATGACGCCGGCGACCTTGACGCTGTACATCGACGGTGCCGATGAGGCCACCGCCGACGGCGTGCTGATCAAGGGCGGCGGGCGCCGCGCTGACGCGCGAGAAGGTGGTCGCCGCCGCCGCAAGCCGCTTCGTCTGCATCATCGACGACTCCAAGCTGGTCCCGGTGCTGGGCGACCTTCCCGCTGCCCGTCGAGGTCATACCGATGGCCCGTGCCTATGTTGCGCGCCAGCTGGCGAAGCTGGGCGGCCGGCCGGTTTGGCGTGAAGGCGTCACCACCGACAACGGCAACATCATCCTGGACGTTCACGATCTGCGCCTCTATGGACCCCAGGGCCTTCGAATCCACGGTGAATCAAATCGCGGGCGTGGTGACCGTCGGGCTATTCGCGCACCGCCGGGCCGACGTGCTCATCGTGGCCGGGGACAGCGGGCGTGCAGACGCTGGATTGCGCGGCTTCGTAAGCGCTGAGTTCTAGATTTCCACCCGCGTACCGATCTCGACCACCCGATTGGGCGGCAGCCCGTAATAATCCGCGATGATCTGCGCATTGCGCGCCATTTGCATGAAGGCCCTGCGCCGCAGCGGCGGCAGATCGGAGCGGCGGCCGGGCAGCAACTCTTCCCGGCTCAGGAAATAGGTGGTGAGCTCCGGATCGTAGGGCACACCGTGACCTTCGGCCTCGCGCAAGATCGCGGTGATGTCGGGCTTCTCCATGAATCCGACCTGCGCCACCACCCGGACGATGCCCTCGCAGACCGGAGTGACGGTCAAGGCGCTTGGCCGCCGCAATGCGCGGCTCATCGCGGGTCACCACCGTCAGCAGCACCACCCGCTCGTGCATGACGCGATTGAACTTGATGTTGTTGAGCAAGGCGCGCGGTATGCCCGACGCCTTGGCATCCAGGAATATCGACGGTGCCCGGCACCCGCACCGGCGGATCGCGCTTCAGGTCCTCGAGAAAATCCCGCACCGGCTTCTGCTCGCGCAGCAATCGCGCCATCAGCGAGGCGCGCCCGCTCTGCCAGGTCTGCATCAGCCAGAAGATAAACAGGCCGGACACCAGCGGCAGCCAGCCGCCGTCCTCGAGCTTGGTCAAATTCGCGAGCAGGAACCCGATATCGACGACGAACAGCAACGACAGCCCGATGCGCAGCGCACGGCTTTCATCGCCCGTTCGCGATTTGATGAGGCTCAAGGTCAGCGGCGTCACGATGGTCATGGCGCCGGAGACCGCCAGACCGTACGCGCCGCCCAGGGCGGCGGAACTGCCGAATCCCACCACCAGTGCCAGCGCGGCCACCATGAGAATCCAATTCATGGTGGGCACATAGATCTGCCCGGCGACATCCGCCGAGGAATGCTCGACGCGCAGGCGCGGCAACAGTCCCAGGCTCACCGCCTGCGTGGCCACCGAGAAGACGCCGGAGATGACGGCCTGCGAGGCGATGACGGTGGCGGCGGTCGCGATCAGGACCAGGGGCCACAACGACCAGGCGGGCGCCATCAAGTAGAACGGATTGCTGATCGCCGCCGGGTTCTCGATCAACATCGCGCCCTGCCCGAAATAGTTCATGACCAGCGCCGGCATGACGATGCATATCCAGCCCAGGCGAATCGGTGCCTTGCCGAAATGACCCATGTCGGCGTACAGCGCCTCGCCGCCGGTCACGCACAGAAACACGCCGGCGAGCACCGCCAGCGAGCTGATCTTGATGCTGGCTCAACAGACCGATTGCGCGCGTGGGATCGATCGCCTGCAGCACGCGCGGGCTCGCGCACGATCCAGCTGCAGGCCCATCACCGCCGAGTATCGCGAACCATCCCAGCATCACCGGACCGAACACCCTTGCCAACCGATCCCGTGCCGTGCCGCTGGATGACGAACAGACCCGACCAGCACCACGCATGGTGATCGGCAGCACCGGAAATTGCGCATCGGGCGCCGCAACATGCAGGCCTTCGACGGCGCTCAACACCGATATCGCCGGCGTGATGGCGCCATCGGCGAAAAACAGCGAAGCGCCGAGAATGCCCAGCGTGCCGTAGATTTTGCGCCGCGGACTGGCGCGCGCGGTGTTGATCACCAGCGCGGTCAAGCGCCAGCACGCCGCCCTCGCCCTTGTTGTCGGCGTTGAGGACCACGCGCGACGTACTTGAGCAGGATGACGAGAACCAGGGACCAGAAAATCAGCGACAGCACGCCGAGCACATGATCCGGCGTGACCGCGATGCCGGGACCGACGAAGCAGGCCGACACGGCGTACAAGGGACTGGTGCCGATGTCGCCGAACACGACGCCGAGCGCCGCAAGCGCCATTGGCGCCAGCCGTCTGACTCGAATTGCGTTCGCCCGACATCTTCTATCCGCGCACACCGTAAGAAAAGGGCCCACCAATGTGGGCCCTGTTTGGCTGGGGGACTAGGATTCGAACCTAGGTAAACGGTGTCAGAGACCGTTGTCCTACCACTAGACGATCCCCCAAAACCGATTGAATCGTGTACCGGAAGGCGAAAGGCGTTCTCGCGACTAGCGTTTGGAGAACTGCGTGCCGCGGCGCGCCTTGCGGCGACCGACCTTCTTGCGTTCGACTTCGCGCGCATCGCGCGTCACGAACCCGGCCTTGCGCAACGGCGAGCGCAGCGTCTCATCGTAGGCCATGAGCGCGCGCGTAATGCCGTGGCGAATCGCGCCGGCCTGACCGGTGATTCCGCCGCCCTCGACATGCGCGTCGACGTCGAACTTGCCGTCGAGTTGCACGGCGCCGAAGGGCTGCTGCACGATCATGCGGCCGGTTTCGCGGCCGAAGAATTCGTCCAGCGTGCGGCCGTTGATCGATACCTTGCCGGTGCCCTGGCGCAGGTAAACCCGCGCGCTCGAGGTCTTGCGGCGGCCGGTGCCGTAAAAGGAATTGGCGGCTGTATTTGCCATTGATGAGTCCTAAGAACTTTAAATTTCCAGCGCTTTCGGCTGCTGTGCTTGATGGGGATGATCTTTGCCGCCGAACACATGCAGCTTCTTGTACATGCGCCGGCCCAAGCGGGCCCTTCGGCAGCATGCCCTTGACGGCGAATTCGATCGCGCGCTCCGGGTGCTCCTTCAGCAGCTTGCCGAGCGAGATGCTCTTCAAGTTGCCGACGTAGCCGGTGTGCTGGTGATAAAACTTGTCCGTGAGCTTGGCGCCCGTGACGCGCACCGTGCCGGCGTTGACGACCACGATGTGATCGCCAAGGTCTTGATGCGGCGCGTAATTCGGCTTGTGCTTGCCCTTCAAGCGATGCGCGATCTCCGAGGCCAGGCGGCCCAGGGTTTTGCCTGCGGCGTCGACCAGGAACCAGTCGCCGCGAGTTTCTTCAGGCTTTGAAAATACGGTATACATGGAAATACTCAGTGATTCGGGTCGTTGACGAAAGGCGCGAAAGTGTACAGAACAGCGCGGGCAGATGCCAGTCCTGACGATTCGCCTGTCAGCGCCTATAATATAATGTGTGCATGGAAACCACGCAGTTTCGGCCATCGGATCGCATGATTGGCGAAATTGATAAGATAATCAAGATCTTAACGCGTTCCGCCGCACGCCTCCGAGGCAGGTCCCCGGAGGCCGCCCCGCAAGCCTTGACGAGGCCGAACGCGCAGAATCGGTCCGCCTGATGCGGGTCAACCATGCCGGGGAGGTCGCCGCCCAGGCCCTGTACCAGGGCCAAGCCCTCACCGCGCGCGACCCCGCGGTGCAAGTCCGCCATGCAGTCAGGCGGCGGCGGAAGAGATCGATCATTTGGCCTGGTGCGAGCAGCGCTTGAGGGAACTGAAGGGCCGCACCAGCCTCTTGAACCCCCTTTGGTACCTGGGCTCCTTTGCCCTGGGCGCCATGGCCGGGCGCGCTGGGCGATCGCGCCAGCCTCGGTTTCATCGCCGAGACCGAAAAACAAGTTGAATCGCATCTGCGCGGTCACTTGGATCGCTTGAGTCCGCAAGGATTTGCGCAGCCGCGCCATCCTCGAACAGATGACGCATGACGAGATGAAGCACGGAGCAAAAGCCGCCTCGATGGGAGGCGCAGCAGTTGCCGTTTCCGGTGGCAGCTGGCGATGCGCGCGACCTCCCGGCTGATGACCCACGGATCGTATTGGATCTAGGCTATAGACCCCTTAGTGCTTGCGATTCCGGGACTTATGTAATAAAACGTGCGCCAGCACAGGCGTTTAACAGACGAAAAAACCAGTGGGAGTGACCATGGAAGAAGGGGCAAAAGCCTTAAGCGATATCCCAGCGATCAATCGTTTCTTGAGCTACTGCCGTATCCGGACAGTCCCTTCCAAGACCGTGATCATTCACGCCGGCGATCTGCCGGACATTTTGTACTACATCATCTCCGGCTCGGTCGAAGTCATGATCGAGGACGAGGATGGCAACGAAATGGTGCTGGCGTATCTCAACAAGGGTCAGTTTTTCGGGGAAATGGGCCTGTTCTACGAGCAGCCGACCCGCAGCGCCTGGGTGCGCACCCGCCAGCAGTCCGAACTCGCCGAAATGACCTATCCGCGCTTTCGGCAGATTGCCGCCGAAAGTCCGGGCTTGATCTTCGAACTGGCCACGCAGTTGGCGACCCGCCTGGATCGCACCAACCGCAAGCTGGGCGATCTCGCCTTCGTCGATGTCACCGGCCGCGTGGCGCACGCCATCATGGATCTGTGCGGCGAGCCGGATGCCATGACGCATCCTGAAGGCATGCAAATCAAGGTGAGCCGGCAGGAGCTTTCGCGGCTGGTGGGCTGCTCCCGCGAAATGGCGGGACGAGTCCTCAAGGTGCTGGAAGAGCAAGGTCTGCTGCGCGCCACCGGGCAAAACCATCGTGGTGTTCAACGCGCGGCCCAAGGTCAAGACGCGTCCGCTGATCGTTCCCGTGAAGGCCGGTGCCAATGCCGGCGGCGCCAAGAACGCGCGTACCGAACACCCACGATGATGACGATGATGAGGACGATGACGAGGACGACGAATAGTCGCTCGATGGCGTCGCTTACGCGGAAGCTTTGCCCGTTTCGATTTGCGCGCGCATGGCCTTGATCGTGCGCGCGTAGTCCGCGCTGCCGAAGATGGCCGAACCGGAGACGAAGGTGTCGGCGCCCGCGCTGCGCAATGCCTGCGGCATTCTCGACCTTCACACCGCCGTCGATCTCGAGCCGAATATCGCGGCCGCTGGCTCTCGATGCGCGCGCGCGCCTCGGCGAGCTTGGGCAAAACCTCCGGAATGAATTCCTGACCGCCGAATCCCGGATTGACCGACATCAACAGGATGACATCGATCTTGTCGATCACGTAGTCCAGCCAGTTCAAGGAAGTCGCCGGATTGAACACCAATCCCGGCTTGCAGCCCGAATGCCGGATGAGTTGAATCGTGCGGTCGACATGCTGCGTCGCTTCCGGATGAAAGCTGATGTTGCTCGCACCGGCTTTCGCGAAATCGACCACCAAGGCATCGACCGGCGACACCATCAAATGCACATCGATCGGCGCCTTCACGCCGGCCTTGCGCAGCGCCTCGCAAACCAAGGGCCCGACGGTCAGATTCGGGACGTAGTGATTATCCATGACGTCGAAGTGAATCCAGTCGGCGCCGGCGGCGAGCACCGCCTTGACCTCTTCGCCCAGCCGCGCGAAATCCGCGGACAGAATCGACGGGGCAATGATGGCGCCCATGAGCTAACGCATGCCTCGCGCCGCGCGTATGCTTTCGTAGGCTTCCTGGATGCGTTGCGTTTTTTCCTTCGCCATCTGTGCCATCGACTCCGGCAGGCCATTGGCCACGAGTTTATCAGGGTGATGCCGGCTCATCTGACGCCGATAGGCCTTGACGACTTCTTGGTCGCTGATACTAGCCTCGACCTCGAGCTCCGCATAGCATTCCGCGAGAGAACCGGTTCCGCCCTGCGACCGGCGCGCGCGCACCGATGCCTCCATGTGCGCGAACTCGAGGCCCGACAACCCCAGCCGTTCGGCGATGCCGCTCAATATTCGCCGTGCCGGCGGCGAAATGCCGTTGCCCGCGAGCGCAGCGCGCAGTTGCAGCTCCACAAAAGCCCGCAACAAGTCATAGCGCAGGCCGCAGGACTCACGCAGCCGCTCGATGCCGAGCTCCGCGTCGTAACCGGGCGATTTCCCGGTTCTGAAGCAGGCGATGGCGGCGCTGACATCGGCGTCGCTCAAATTCAATTCCTGCATCAGTCCGCGTGCAGCGTCGATCTCCGCTTCGGAAACCCGGCCGTCGGACTTGGCGACGTAGCCCATGATCTCGAATGTGGTGCGGAAGAATTCACCGGATATCGATGCCGGCGCGCGCGAAGCCGCAGCGCGGCCCCCTGCCCCAGGATCGAGCATGTAGCCGATGACCGCCCCAAGCACTGCTCCCCAGGCGCTCTTGGTGATCAGAAGGCCGATCACGGCCCCGAAAAAATATGCCTTTCCAACTCATTCGCGTTGACCTATCCGCCCTGTCCCGCCACAATCGCCAACCTTCAATGTTAGCAGTCGCGAGCGCTTGCACATGGAACAGTATTCGCATTCGGCACCGCTTTTTGAGACGCACCTGCGCGGCCTCAAAAAAATTCACCAAGGCAAGGTGCGCGATATCTACGAGGTGGACGACGAGCACATGCTGATCGTCGCCACCGATCGGCTGTCGGCGTTCGACGTGGTTCTGCCCGACCCCATTCCCTTCAAGGGCGAGGTGCTGACACAAATCTCGCTGTTCTGGTTTGACAAGACCCGCGCGATCTGCGCCAATCATCTCTCCGGGCTGCGCGTGGAAGATGTGGTCAGCGACTCCGCAGACCGCGCGCAACTGGCCGGCCGCTCCATGGTGGTGAAGAAACTGCAGGCACTGCCCATTGAAGCCGTGGTGCGCGGCTATCTGATCGGCTCGGGCTACAAGGACTACAAGCAGCACGGCTCGGTCTGCGGCATTGCATTGCCAAGCGGGCTGCAAATGGCCGAGCGTTTGCCGCGAACCGATATTCACTCCGGCCTCCAAGGCGCCGGCCGGATCTCACGACGAAAATATCGAATTCGATGCCATGGTGAAATTGGTCGGACTTGAAACGCGCCGCGAACATCCGGCGCATTGCGCTCGATGTCTATCGATTTGCCTCCGAGCATGCGCGTGCGCGCAATATCATCATCGCCGACACCAAGTTCGAATTCGGCATCGACAAGGCAGGACGCCTCTATCTCATCGACGAAGTCCTGACGCCGGACTCTTCGCGATTCTGGCCCATGGCGTCGTACAAGCCAGGCATCAGCCCGCCGAGCTTCGACAAGCAATTCGTGCGCGACTATCTGGAATCCCTGCACTGGAACAAGAAGCCGCCCGCCCCGCATTTGCCGCAGGAGATCCTGGCGCGCACCAGCGACAACTATCGCGAGGCGCTGCGGCTGTTGACCGCTTGACGCAGCGGCGGCCGACAACCGTCCGGGCGCGCTTGCCATAGCCCGATCGCCATGTAAGGCTCGATGCATGGTCAATTGGTTCGAGAATCTCGAGGATGTCCTGTTCACGAGATCGCGCAGCATGGGGCCTCCATGGGGCCCAATCCTGCGTGTGGTGCGCTTCCCGGCGGCGCTGATCCGCGACTGGCTGCGGGGCGAAATCAGCGTGCAGGCCATGAGCCTGGCTTACACCACGTTGCTTTCCATCGTGCCGCTGATGGTCTTCAGTTTCTCGATCCTGAAGGGCTTGGGCGCTCGCGGCGATCTGCGGTTCCTGCTGCATGAATTCCTGAAGCCGCTGGGAGCCGCGGAAAGCGAGTTGACGGAAAGCGTCATGCAGTTCGTCTCGAACATGCGCGGCGTTCTATTGGGATCGATCGGCCTGGCGTTTCTCGTCTACACGGTCGTCACCACGATTCAAAAAGTCGAAACCAGCTTCAACTTCGTATGGCGGGTCGAGCGCCCGCGGAGTCTGGCGCGCCGCTTCACCGAATATCTGAGCGTCATGATTCTGGGCCCCATTCTGCTTGCCGTGGCGCTGGGGCTGTTGGCGAGCGCGCAGAATACGCAGTTCGCCCAGTGGCTGGACGCCATTGCGCCGCTCGCATGGTTTCTGGGCGGCGTGGCGAAGGTCGTGCCGTACTTGATCGTCACCATCGTCTTTACCTTCATGTATCGATTCATCCCGAATACCAAAGTCGAGTTTCGCGCGGCGCTGATCGGCGGCGTCACTGCGGGTGTCATCTGGGCGCTGGTGGGCAGGATGTTCACGGCATTCATCTTGTATTCCTCGTCGCTCGTCGTGGTGTACACGGGGTTCGCCATCGTCCTGACGACCCTCATCTGGGTATACCTGAGCTGGCTCATTCTGCTGATCGGCGCGCAGCTCGCGTTTTATCTGCAATTTCCGCAGTATCTGCGGCATGGCCAGGAGCCGTTCGAACTCACGGGCAGGGATCGCGAACAGGTCGCGATGTCGGTGATGTACCTCATCGGCCGCGACTACGCGGACGGAAAGATTCATTGGAGCGGGCAGAGTCTTGCGGCGGAACTCGACATTCCGAGCATCGCGCTGGCGCCCATACTCAATTGCCTGGAGGAGTCCAAGCTGATCGTGCTGACCGAGAAGCTTCAGTTCGTTCCAGGCCGTGATCCGGCAGGAATCCGGTTGTTCGAAATTTTCGATGCGGCGCGCGCGTTGCACGGCGGGAGATTGGGTGTGGAAATCCGTCCCGTCGGCCCCGCCGTCGCCCTTCTGAATGAAACCGAGTCCGCCATGCGCGCGCCCTTGAAGACGCAAACCCTGAAGGATTTGATCGCCGAGACCGACTCACAACCCTCATCCACGGGCTCGCCACCCCGATAACGTTTGCGCCCCGCATGGCGCGCCCGCGTTGCGCTCCCCGACGCGTCACTCGCCGGCGATGGTCATCTCCTGCAGCAATATCGATCCGACCCGCACTGCCGCCGCGCGTGTCGATATCGTCGCCCACGGCCGCGATGCCCGCGAACATCGAACGCAGATTGCCCGCGATCGTGATTTCCGCCACCGGGTATTGAATGGCGCCGTTCTCGACCCAGAAGCCGGCGGCGCCGCGCGAATAGTCGCCGGTCACGGTATTGACGCCCTGCCCCATCAGTTCGGTCAGCAGCAGCCCGTGACCCCAGGCGCGACAGCATGGCATCGAGGCCGCCCGCCAGAGTCGGCGCGACAAGGAGGTTGTGAGAGCCGCCGGCGTTGCCCGTGGTTTGCAATCCCAGCTTGCGGGCCGAGTAACTGGACAGAATGTAGCCCGTGAGCACGCCGTCGGCGATCAACTCGCCGATCCTGGGTCGCAACGCCCTCATCGTCGAATGGCGCGCTGCCCATGGCCTTGAGAATGTGCGGCCGCTCGGCAATGGAGAATGCCGGCGGGGAACACTTGCTGCCCCGCGGAATTCAACAGGAAGGAGGCCTCCCGGTACTGGCTGCTGCCGCGGATTGCCGCCACGAAATGGCCGATCAGACCGCGCGCCAACTCCGGCGCGAACAACACCGGTGCGCGGCGCGTGCTGATCTTGCGCGGATCCAAGCGGGCTATGGTGCGCCGCGCGCTTTCGCGGCCGACGCCTTCGGCATCCTGCAGCTCGCGCCAATCGCGCGACGGGTGTACCAGTAGTCGCGCTGCATCTCCTCGCCGCTTGCCGGCGAGCACCACGCAGCTCAAGGTGTGCGACGTGGTCGGATAGCCGCCGACGAAGCCATGCGTGTTGCCATACACGTGCAGCCCTTGATGAGTGCCGACCGAGGCGCCCTCGGAATTGTTGATGCGCGAATCGAACGCAAGCGCCGCGGCCTCGCAGGATTTGGCGATCTCGATGGCGCGATCGGCGCTCACATCCCAAGGGTGCGAGAGATCCAGATTCTGCGGTGCGCGCGCCATCAGCGCCGCATCCGCAAGACCGGCGCTCGAGTCCTCCGCGGTAAAGCGGGCGATGCTGCAGGCCTTGGCCACGGTCGCACGCACCGCATCCAAGGAGAAATCCGCCGTGCTGGCGGAACCCTTGCGCTGCCCGAAGTACACCGTGATTCCCATGCTGCGGTCGCGCTGGTGCTCCAGCGTCTCCACCTCGCCGAGTCGCACGCCGACCGACAGTCCCGTATCCTGGCTGACGGCCGCTTCGGCCTGGGAGGCGCCGCGAGCGCGGGCCTCCTCCAGGGCTCGCTCGATGATCGACTCGAGATCCGTCTGGGCCAGGCGTACGGGGTTGTTTGCTGCGACCATGAACTCCACCTCGCGGAGGATGATTCTACCGGCCCGAGTGATAGCATGGGGAATATGACCAGCGAGAACGAAAACCAGGATTTCGGGGAATCCGAGGAGCAGCGCTTAAGCAAGAGCGCCCGCAAGCGGGAGGCGGCCTCCTTGCAGGAACTGGGCGTGAAATTATCGGCCCTTCCGGACCAGGAGATCAAGGCGCTGGACCTGCCGGAAAATCTCTTCGTCGCTTTGCGCGACCTGCGCCGGCTGCCCTCTCATGGGGCCCAGGTCCGTCAACGCCAGTACATCGGCAAGTTGATGCGCAACATCGATCCGGAACCGGTGCTTGCCAAGCTGGCGGAGCGCAAGCAGCGCCACGATGTGGAAATTCGTCATTTTCAGCAGATCGAGCGCTGGCGCGATCGGCTGTTGTCGGAGCCCGCCGCGGCCGTCGAGGAATTGCTCGAGGAATACCCGAAGGCCGACCGCACGGCGCTGGCCAAACTGCTGGAAAAGGCGGAGAAAGAGCGCCGTGGAACAGCGTTCGCCGGTCGGTGCCCGGGAACTTTTCGCGTTTCTGCGCCAGTTGCTCGGATAGCTTGGTAAACTTGTGCCGATGAAAGCCTTGGTCGGAGTCATTATGGGGTCGTCTTCCGACTGGGAAACGATGCAGGCAGCGGCCGATACCTTGAGCCGCTTGGATATTGCGCATGAAGTGCGCGTGATCTCGGCGCACCGCACCCCCGACCTGCTGTTCGAGTACGCGGCCTCGGCGCGCGAGCGCGGTCTGAAAGCCATCATCGCCGGCGCGGGCGGCGCGGCGCACCTGCCGGGCATGACCGCGGCCAAGACCTCGCTTCCCGTGCTGGGCGTGCCGATTCAATCCAAGGCATTGAACGGCATCGATTCGCTGCTGTCGATTGCGCAAATGCCGAGCGGCGTACCGGTCGCCACCTTCGCCATCGGCGCTGCCGGCGCGAAAAATGCGGCGCTGTTCGCCGCCGCGATTCTCGCCAATGAACATGCCGGACGTGCGCGCGGCCCTGGACGCATTTCGCGCGGCGCAAACCGCCGCGGTGCTCGCCAAACCGGATCCCCGCGCCACTTGAAATTGCTTGCGCGTCGGCATCGTCGGGGCCGGTCAATTGGGGCGCATGCTCGCGCTGGCCGGGTTACCCGATCGGGCGTGCGTTGCCTGTTTCTCGATCGCAGCGCCGACACGCCGGGCGGCGCAGGTCGCGCCCATCCTGGTCGGCGATCTCGAGGACGCGGCGCTGCTCGCCGAGTTGGCGGCGCAGCAGCGACGTGCTGACCTTCGACTGGGAAAACATTTCCGGCGCCGCGCTCGAGCCGCTCGAGAAGTTGACGACGATACGGCCGCCGCCGCTCGGCGCTCGAAATCTCTCAAGATCGCCTGCTCGGAAAAGGCGCTGTTCGCGAAGCTCAAGATTCCGGTCGCTGCGCATGCCGCGATCGACAGCCAGCGACGAACTCATTGCAGCGACCGCGAAAGCTCGGGCTTGCCCGGCGTGCTGAAGACGCGTCGCCTGGGCTACGACGGCAAGGGGCAATTCGTCCTGCGCGAATGCCGTCGCAGATCGATGCGGCGTGGGCGGCGATCGGCGGCCGGCGGCCTGATCTACGAGAAATTTCAAAAATTCTCCGCGAAGTCTCCATCGTCGGCGCACGATCAGCCGCCGGGCAAACCGTGTTCTATCCGCTGTCGGCGAACACTCACGGCGGCGGCATTCTGCGCTACAGCATCGCGCCGTATATCAACGCGCGGCTCGAGCGCGCGCCCGGGACTATCTCAAGCGGGTCATGAATGCGCTCGCGCTACGTCGGCGTGCTGACCATCGAATTTTTCGTCGTGGACGGACGATTGATCGCCAATGAAATGGCGCCCCGGGTCCACAATTCCGGGCACTGGACCATCGAGGGCTGCGTCACCAGCCAGTTCGAAAATCATCTGCGTGCCATCTGCGATCTGCCGCTGGGCAGCACGCGCGCGCTGGGGCACTACGGCGATGATCAATTTCCTGGGCAAAATGCCCGATCGCGAAGCGCTTGCTGGCCATCGACGGACTGGCCTTTCACGACTATGGAAAGCAATCCCGGCCGGGACGCAAGCTGGGCCATTGCACCATCCTCAAAAGCCAGCCGCGACAACGCAATCTGGCCCTTGGCGAAGCGCTGAAGCTGATCGACTGGGCTTAGGAGTCTGTCATTTCGCCCGGGGCGTCAATGCCTTAGACTTGCAGCGGGATGTACCTAGAACTCTTCAAACTGCACGAATTGCCGTTCCGGCTGAGCCCGGATCCGCAGTTCCTGTACTTGAGCAAGCAGCATGCGCGCGCCAAGGCGTACATGGAGTCGACGATCTGGTTCACCGACGGTTTCGTCGTGATCACCGGCGAAATCGGCGCCGGCAAGACCACGCTGATCGAAACCTTCCTGCGCGAATTGCAGACCGATGTGATCGTCGCGCAGATCAATCAAACCCAACTGTCGCCGACCGCGTTTCTGCAGACCGTGCTGGTGCAATTCGGATTCTCGCCCGTTCAACATGAAGAAGCCGGAGGTGCTGGCGACGCTTGAATCAATTCCTGATGGAACAGCACGGCAGCGGGCGCAAGGTGCTGCTGATCGTCGACGAGGCGCAAAACCTGAGCCACCGCGTGCTCGAGGAAGTGCGCATGTTGTCGGGAGTCGAGACCACCAAGGAAAAGGCGCTGCGCATCATTCTCGCCGGACAGCCGGAGCTGAACGACAAGCTCAACTCGCCCGGAATTGCTGCAGCTCACGCAACGCGTGCGCCTGCGCTTTCACCTCACCGCGCTCACCAAGGCCGAGACCACCGCCTACATCGATCATCGTCTGGAGGTGGCAGGGTCGCAGGGGCGGCGCATATTCGCGGAGGACACCTACCCCACGATCTACAAGTACACCGGCGGCGTGCCGCGTCTGATCAACACGCTGTGCGACACCTGTCTGATGGCGGCCTACGGCAAGGATCAGGACCACGGTCACCGCCGCGGAGCTCGACTGCGGCGATACGGGAACTGCAGTGGGTCGAATTCGCTTCCGGCACCAATCGCATGCAGGCCCCCAATATGGAGTCATCGCTGCCGACGAACACCGAGACCGCCCACTCGGTGGGCCGGATTCTGCTCGCCAGCGAAGGCAAGACCGTGGTGGAACGCGAACTGAAGCCCGGCCGCCTGGTGATCGGCCGCACGCCGGACAATGATCTGCAGATCGACAGCAAATTCATCAGCCGCCATCACTGCCAGATCGTGACGCAGGCGGACTCCTGCCTGATCGAGGACCTCAACAGCACCAACGGCATCTACGTGCAGTCCAAACGCGTGCGGCGCCACAACCTGAACGACGGCGATGTGGTGCAGGTCGGCCAGCACGAGATCATGTACATCGACGAGCGCAGCCCACGCGTGAGAAATGCCGTGGATCCGGCCGATACCGGGGTGCAGGAAAAATTGAAGTCGGACTAGGAGCCTGTCCGAGTGACTAGCGGTTCAGATTGGAAGGCAGGTCGATGGTCTCGCCGGTGTACTCCCGGCTCAGAGCGCGATAGTCCTGGCGGCGCAAAAACAATGTCAGCGCGGCGATCTACGCGGCGATGCCGATGGTGAAGGCGATCTTACCGCCGACGCCCAATGGATCGACGTAGAAAAGAAATATTGCCAGGCCGCCGATCAGCACATAAATGATCGGCAGGCTCTCATAAACAGGCCGAGACAGGCGCATGGATGTCCCCTCCGCACGCCATCATAATGCGAATACGGAGAGGGCACCCTCCGATTTGACTTAAATCGATGTCAGTCCTTTCCGACGAGCAACTCCGCAATGCGCGACAGCCAGGAAGTTCGCCATCCTTCGACGTGCAGCTGATCAGATTTGGGCTGGGAGGCACGCTTTGATTCGGACAAAAGGTCCTTGGGGAGGTTGATCTGGAAGGTGCCCGTCATTGAATTGTCGATCATGGGAACTCCGTCGGTGATTACGGTGAGCAGCCTACCGAGTCCGGCGCAACAGCGAATGCGACTTGGTGCACGCTTAGAATAGGTCACCAAATCGCACACCGCGACTCGTCGCCTCCTGGCGACGCAATCGGAGATTCCCAGGTTATGACACTTTAGTTTTGTTTCAGCGCATCAATGCGCGACGCCATGCAGGCGCGCGGCTTCGAATTCATCGCCGGGCAGCCAATTCACCGTACTCTTCGCCAGCATCGCCTGCCAGCCCAACGCGAATCCGAATTTGGCCACGACCGCATCGCTCGAAAAATCCATCGCGGGCGAGTATTCGTCGCTCGGACGATGATAGCGGTTCGCCGTGTAGTCCTCGTGTTGCGCCTTTCCCCATTCCGGCGGATGGCCGGCATACTTCACGCCGGTATTGACGGAGAACGCCGGCACGCCGGCTCGCGCCAGGCTGAAATGATCGGAGCGATAGTAATGCCCCGCGCCGGGCTCGGGGTCGGCCTGTATCGCAAAGCCGAAAGATTTGGCCGTCTTCTCGACCGTCGGATAGAAAGAGGTGCGTTCGGCGCCGGTGACGCTGACGGATTGCGGCACGCCGATCGGTAGAATGGCGTCGTAATTCAGATCCAGTGCAATGTCGGCGGCGGGAATCGGCAAGTGCTTGCCCAGGTAATTCGAGCCCAAAAGGCCCTTTTCCTCGGCCGTGACCGCGGCGAATAGCACGGGGGACGGCGAGTGCGTAGCGGAATGCGCATAAGCATGCGCGAGTTCCAGCAGGATGCCGCAACCCGTCCCGTTGTCGACCGCGCCATTGTAAATGTTGTCGCCGCTTTGCGCCGGGTCGATACCCAGATGATCGTAGTGCGCCGAATACATGACCGCTTGCCGCGCCATGTGTACCGGGCAGCATTCCCAGCACATTGACCGCCTCGAATTTGCGCACTTTGCTGACGATGTGCGCCCTGAAGCGTACCGGCAGCTCCCGCGCCTTGAAGCTTCGAGTGCCCGCGGCCATCAGTGTCGCATCGATATTGAGATTGGACGCCGCGAGTACTTGCCGCGCCACGTCGTATTGGATCCACGCTGCCGCCTTGAGCTTCGGGTCCTTGTCGTTGCCGAGGTAAACCTGCTCGCCGCTCCAGGAATTGCGCACCACTTCCCAGCCATAGCTGGCCAGATCCGTGCGATGAATGATCAGCGCGCCAATCGCCCCTTTGCGCGCCGCCTCCTCGAATTTGTAGGTCCAGCGCCCGTAATAAGTGAGGGCCTCCCCATTGAAGAATTTCGGATCCTGCGAGGGCGGCTCGTTCACGATCACCAGCACCACCTTGCCCTTGACGTCCACGCCCTGGTAATCGTCCCAGGTATATTCAGGCGCCTCGATGCCGTAGCCGACAAACACGATCGGCGCGTCGATATCGACGCTGTCGGCCTGCGACTGGTCGCCGACCACGAAGTCATCGGCGAGCTTCAAGGTGAGCGCGTTGCCCTGCGCCGGCTGCAGCGACGCCGTGGTGGCAGGCTGGGTCTGCACGCCGACGAAATCGACTCTTTGCAGATAGCTGCCGTTATCGCCGGCGGGCTTCAAGCCGTACAACGCAAACTGCGTCGCAATGTAGTTGGCCGCAATGTCGCCGCCGCGTGTTCCGGTGCCGCGCCCCTCGAGCAGATCATCGGCCAGGAATCGCACGTGCGCAGCGATTCGCCCTGCGTCGATGCCTTGCATTGCCGCATTGACGGCGGGTGGCAGCCCCAATTGCGGCGCCGGCCCTGCCGCGGCTGCGACGGCGCAGGCCGTTCCTAACGTGCAACCCAGGATAAACGCCGCAGACAGGTGATATTTCATCTAGGGGACTCCGACGATGCCAGCGAGGCTGGGAATCATACATTGCCTTTGAGAAAAGTCCGCAAGCGCGCGTTGACCGGATCGGCAAAGTAGCGTGCCAGCGCGCCGGCGAGCAGCGCCGACAACGCCAGGAAAACCATGAACAGCGGCAGCTTGCAGGCAGGCGCGAGGCTCGCCTTCGGGATGCGGTCGCGAATCAGCGCGAGCAGGATGATGTGGAACAGGTACAGCTCGTAGCTGTGCCTGCCCAGCCAGCAGACCATCCGGCCGGGCGAATACCTGGCCGCGGACGGCACGCCGGCGAAGGCGTTGACCAGCAAACCCGCTGAACACAGCGAAACCAAGGTGAATCCGAATACCTCGTGCCCATCGATTCCGGCGAAATAGCTTGCGGCAAGGCCGGCACCGGCAATCCATCTGATCAGCATCCCGCTGATTTTGGCGACCGTGATTCTTCGATACAGCAACGCCGCCAGGCAGCCATAGGCGATGGCGTCGAAGCAGGCCGGGTACGCATACAGGTAATCGATTTCGTTGTCGGTGTGCAGGCTGCGATACACAGGACCGCCCACGATCGCGGCAATGCACATGGCGATGATGAATCGATCGCGTTTCAAGAGCACGCAGGCAATGGGAAACGTCAGATAAAACACTTCCTCCACCGACAGCGACCAGTAGATGTTCAGGCAATAGTTGAAGTAGCCGACCACTTGCATCAGCACGTTGTGCCAGAACGTCAGCACCGACAGGATGGCGATGAATAGAAATGCCGCGGGCATCGGCTGCCCATGTCTGCTGTCGATGAACGAGGGCAGGTTGCCCAGCGCGAACGCTGCGATGATCAACAGCGCCAGAATCAGCGGTGGAATGATCCTCGAAAATCGGAACGCGTAGAACTGCCGCAGGTGCACGTCCGCCAGGCGTCCGTAGCGGAGCAAATTGTTGGAGGTGATGAGAAAGCCGGAAATCACGAAAAAAATGGTGACGCCGTAGTTGCCGTTGATTATCGCGGCATGCAGCCATTTTGCAGGAAGCACCCGGGACAGCGGGCTGTCAATCAGGTTATAGGTAAGCGAAAAATGCAGCAACAGCACCACAAAAATCGCCACGCCCCGAAGAAAATCGACTCGCGCGCTGCGTGCAGAGGATGGATACGCCACGTCTCATTATGAACACAAAGGATGGACGCAAAGGCGCGCGGTGAGACGCGCCTCCCGTCCCACCCGCGCCGCGGCCATCGATCCCTCGAGTTGCTCTTCCCGTCCCTGTCATGCCGCGCGATGATTGTTCCATGCGGCATGCATCGCGCGTAACGCGGAATCGCGGCGTGAACGCACAGAAATCGACCCTGGAGCCCGCCTGAGTTGCGCGCGGCCGGGAAAGGCTTCTAGCCGGTGCCGCCCACGGTCAGCGCATCGATGCGCAGGGTGGGTTGGCCGACTCCGACCGGAACCGACTGGCCTTCCTTGCCGCAGGTGCCGACGCCGCCGTCGAGCTTCAGATCGTTGCCCACCATGCTGACGCGCGTGCAGCACATCCGGGCCGTTGCCGATCAGGGTCGCGCCCTTGACCGGTGCGCCGATCTTGCCGTTCTCGATCAAGTAAGCCTCGCTCGCCGAGAACACGAATTTGCCGGAGGTGATGTCGACCTGGCCGCCGCCGAAATTGACGGCGTACAGGCCCTTTTCCACCGATGCGATGATCTCTTGCGGGGCGCGCGAGCCCGCGCGCATGTAGGTATTGGTCATGCGCGGCAACGTCATGTGCGCGAAGGATTCGCGCCGGCCGTTGCCGGTCGCCGGCATGCCCATGAGCTTCGCGTTCATCTTGTCCTGGATGTAGCCGCGCAGCACGCCGTTCTCGATCAGCGTCGTGCACTGCGTCGGCGTGCCTTCATCGTCGACGTTCAAGGAGCCGCGCCGCCGATCGAGCGTGCCGTCATCGACCACCGTGATCTCATCGGCGGCCACTTTCTGGCCGATGCGATTCGAGAACGCCGAGGTGCCCTTGCGGTTGAAATCGCCTTCCAAGCCGTGGCCGATGGCCTCGTGCAGCAAGATGCCCGGCCAGCCCGGACCCAGCACCACCGTCATGGAACCGGCCGGCGCCGCCACCGCCTCCAGATTGACCAGCGCCTGACGCACGGCCTCGCGGCCATGTGCGAACGGTGCATCGCCGCGCAGCAGTTCATCGAGACCGAAGCGTCCGCCGCCGCCGCTGTAGCCCTGCTCGCGCCGGCCGTTCTGCTCGACGATGACCGAGACATTGATGCGCACCAACGGGCGCACGTCCGCCGTCAAGGTGCCGTCGCTCGAGGCGATCAGCACGACTCTCGTGCACCGCCGCCAACGAGGCCATCACCTGCTTGACCCGCGGATCGATGCGGCGCGTATCGGCATCGATGCGCATCAGCCACGCCACCTTGTCCTCATCCTTGATCGCGTCGAGCGGATCGACGGGCAGGTACAGCCGGTGCGTCAGCGGCCGCTGCCAGGCCTTCACGGCGTTGCGTGCCGCCGCTGCGTGCGATGGCGCGCGCCGCGTCGGAAGCCTCGAGCAGCGCCGGCAGCAGCACCTCGTCGGTGTAGGCGAAGCCGGTCTTCTCGCCGCTGATGGCGCGCACGCCGACACCTTGTTCGATGCTGTGCGAGCCATCCTTGACGATGCCGTCCTCGAGCGACCAGGACTCCTCGCGCGACAGCTGGAAATACAGATCGGCGTAATCGACACCGCGGCTCATGACGGTGTCGAGCACCTGGCTCAAGCGGCCGCTCATCGAGACCCGACGGTGCCAGAATCATCTTCTCCGCCACCTCGAAGGTGGGCTCGATCAACTCGGCGCTGCGTGCGTTCATGTCGGAACCGCCGCGGCGCCCGGCAGGCCAAGCCGCCGGTTGTCGAGCGCCGGAAAGCGCGCGCGCGTCTCCGCCTGCCTTCGCAAGATCGATGTCGGCTGTGATCACTCCGGTACCCTTCGCCAGGCGCGACAGCACCTGGCCCCAATAATCGACGATCAGCGAATCGCCGTAGGTTTCGCGGCCGCTGCTGTGCAGTGCCGGTCTGCGCCGGCGCCACCACATAGCACAGATTCTCGATGGCCCGCGCCCGCAGCAGCGTCTCCCAGTGCGCGCGCCCGGTCGGCACCGTGAACGCCGCGGGCATCGCCAGCCACTCGGCGCCCTGCGACACGAGCTCACGGTACAGCTCGGGAAAGCGCATGTCGTAGCACACCGAGAGCCCGAGCTTGCCCACCGGCGTGTCGGCGACCACCAGCTCGCGGCCCGGCAGCGACGTGGGTCGATTCGCGATATTGCTCGTTGCGGCCGGGAATGGTGACGTCGAACAGGTGAATCTTGTCGTAGCGTGCCACCCGCTTGCCGTCGCGCATCGATCAGCAGCGATGCATTCGCGACGCGGCGGTCGGATTGTCGCCGCGGATGACGATGGTGCCGCCCAGAATCCACATCTTGAGCTTGCGCGCCGTGTCGCTCAGAAACGCCTGCACCGCGCCCTCGCCGTCGGTCTCCGCCACCTGCAGCTTGTCGGCGTCCTTCAGGCCGATGAAGGAGAAATTCTCCGGCAGGCAGGCGATCTCGCGCCCCGAGCTCCTTGGCCTCGCGCAGCAACTCGCCGGCCACGGCCAGATTGTCGGCGACGACGTGGCTCGAGGTCATTTGTATGGCGGCAACTTTGCCCATTTATTTCGGTGCCTCGGCAGTCGCGGCAGCCGCGTCTGCGCTCTTGATTCGTTCGACGGTCGGATTGTCCCAACTGCCGGTAATTCGATAATACCCTCGCGCCAGACCCTTCAGCGGCTGTTTGAACACCTGCGTGAAACAGCAAGGCACCGCCCCCACCACCGGGCCGCCCGCCAGGCGCCGGCGACCGGAATCGACAGCGAATTGCCGACGTTGCCCGTCACCACTGCAGTTTGGTCGTAATCCTTGTTTTTCAAGCCGACCCGGCCAATCAGGCCGATTTCCGCCGCCGGACCCTTGACCAGCACGTTCTCGGTGTAGGCGTTGCCGTCGCGCAGGTCGAAGTCGCCGCGGACGGTGTCGAATGCCAGGCCCTTGTCGGTCAGATCGCTGAAATCCAGCGCCAGACGGCGCGGCAGCGCGGCGACGCTGGTAAGGCCCAATACCCGGCCGGCGCCCGGGCTTGAGCCCGATGATCTGGCCCTTGTCGAGCGACAGCTGCACATGGCCCGCCGCCTGCGCGAGCGCCTCGGCGGTGGGCGCGCCCGACCCAGTTCAGGTCGAAATCCACCTTCCCGCATCTTGGCCTCAATCACCTGGGCGTAGCCCAGCTGCTTCAACGTGTCCTGCACATCGCTGCTGGTGAGCGTTCCCTTGATGTGGCCGATCCGGCGATCCTTGCCGCGCCACTCGCCTTGCGCGCTGACGTTGAAGTGGGGCTCGGCCACGGTGAGCTGCTTGAGGCCGATGCCGTCGTCCAGCTTGGCCAGCGTCGCCGCGCACATCGCCGAACTGGCGCTCTCCCCAGATCAATTCGGTCGGCGTGAAAATTGATCGCCGGAATGTCGCGCGGATCGCCGAAACCGCTGCGCCTCGGGGCCGTCGGCTTGATGCGGCGGCGGCCGTGTCGCGCGGCGCGTCGTCGGATCCGTGCAACATCGAAACGCAGCCGATCGAACTGCAGGATTCCAGGGCTCGGCCGCGCCGGCGGCAGTCGGGCATCGTGATGCGTCCCGATGACATTGGGTCCGCCGACGTTGATGCGCCAGCTGCCGCTCGGTCACCGCAAGATCCAAGGCGAACGTCGCGAAACGCCAGGCCCAGATAATCGAGTTTCGCCACATTGAGCTTCGCCGTGCGCAGGTAATAGGACAGCGGCTTGGCATCCTTGTCCGGCTTGCTCAGGCGCAGCCAGCCCGCCAAGATCCAGGCGCGTCGACCGATCCGCCGACGTTGAATATTTGCGTCTCGTCCGCGGCAGGATTCACCGCCGCCGAACATCAGCGACGCATGCGCGAGTCGCATCCCGTCCGGATCGGATTCGAGCGCATAGGAACCGCTCACCAGGGTGCCGAGCGCAACACTGCCCTGCGGGCCGCCGACCGCCGGCCACTGGATGTCGAACCAGGAAGGCAGCGGTGCCGCCGCAGCCTTGTCGAATGGCGCCGGCAGCTTCATCTCGAGGCCGGCCAGCGTGCTGCTAATGCGCAAGACTGCGCTCACGGGTCGGCTCGGGCGTCATTTTCAGCACGGCGCGCCAATCCGTTTGGCCGCCGATCGAACGGCGGTCGGAAAGCGACAGCGCCGTACGCACCGCATCGGCGCTCACCGTGCCGCGAAAATCCAGTTGCGTGCGGGTCACCGGCCGGTTGCGCGGCGTGCGCGCCTGCATTTGAAACGAGCCGCCCAGCAGATCGCCGCGCACATCGGCGTGCGCCACCTGCCCGCCGTCGATGTCGAAGTCGCCGCTCACGTCCGTGGCCTTGATCGACGAACCGGTCTTATTGAGCGTCGCGCCCGTCCAAGTCGCCGTGAACCAAAACTCGCCGATGTTCGAAATCCTTGAACGGCAAAAACAAATCAACTGGTCGCGCTGCATCGGCCCCGCAGCCTCCACGTTCGAGAAACGAGTGTTCGGCGATTCGCATCGAGGGGCGTGGCGCGCAGGTAATGCCAGTGCGGCCGCGGCGTCGCCGCGCGCGCCGCGCTGAATCTTGCAGCTCGCCGCTGTCGGAAATCGGGAAAATCGCGCGTCCCCCGATTCCAAGGCGACATGCACCGAGCCGGGCGCTCGACAGAATGCGCGTCATGCCTTCATTGCGAAATTCCGCGGTGGCGAGCACGATTCTCCAGCGGTGGCCAGCCCTCGCCGTAGTCCAGGGTCATGCCCTCGAGGGTACAGCGCGCCAGAAAATGCCGCTCGCCGTCGCGAAACGGGAAATGCTTCACCGGGCCCTGGAACAGCACGGCTGGCCTGCGGCATATGGCCGGCCACGAAGGCTCGGTCCAGCCACTCGAGCGCCGGCGGCGCAATGATGCCGCGCGGCAGATAATTGCGCGCGTTCGCCACGTTGCCGTTTTCTATTTCGCCGATCAGCGTCAACACGGGTGATGATCCGTCGGAGGATTGCTGCCAGGTCGCCTTCCCGTGCAGTTCGCCATCGTGAGTCTTCATCTGCCACTCGGGTCCGGCGATCAGCAGCTCCTGCGGTGTTCGCTTCCAGTACAGGGTCGCCTTGAACACTTGCAGATCGACGGGTTGCGGAAACTGGCTGGGCCAATTGAATACCGCGACATTCGTGTCGATATAGACATGGCCGCCGCTTTCGGTGCCCGCGATCGAACCGGTCAGACCGCGCAGTCCCGGCGCGCCGCCGACCGGCGCGAAGCCGGCGCGCTGAAATTTCGCCTGCACCTGCAGGCGCCAGGGAGCAGTCGAGCTTGTCGCGCGCCAATGGCGATCGCGGTATCGGTCCACTCGCCGGTTGGCGCAATCTCGCGCAGACGGTCGCGCAGGTCCTTTTGCGGCAGAAGACCCGTCAGCGGCAGCAATGTCTCGGCGCGCAGATAGCTGGCGCGCGCGCGCACATCGAGCAGTCCGCCGTCGCTGTCGCGCCAGCTGACGTCGAACGCGGACTCGGGATCGCGCGCGCCCCACGCGCACGTGCTTGCCGCTCAAGGTCCAGCGATCGCCGTCGTGCACGACGCTCAATGCGCCGCTCATCTGGTCGAATTTGACGAGCGGGCCCGTCGGTCAGCTGCGTAGCCACGTTGGTTGCGGTGAAGTCCAGATCGGCGCGCGACAGCGCCGCTCCGCGGCCGCGACGCTGCGATATCGAACGCGCCGTTGCCCGCATCGCAGGTTGCCCAGGTACTCCGGCAGCAGCCGCCGCCAGCCCGGGAACGAGATTGCCGTGCGCCACGCGCCACGGCATTCCACGACAGTGTCCGACAGATTGCCGCCGCCGCGCGCATTTCCCTGAAACTCCGCCGTACCGCCGAGCGCCGCCGGCAACTGCGCGGCAAATATGACGGCGAGGTTCTCGCCATTGCGCCGCATCTCGATGTTGACGTCCCTGCAGGGTCAAGCAGCGGCAGCGCGGAATTCCAGTTCTGCAGGGTCAGCACCGCGTGGCGGATCACCAGCTTGCCGGCCGGCAGATCGTCGATGCGCAGCGGCCCGCGGGACGAGTCATCGCCGCCCAATTCGATCTCCGAGGCCACCGCGAAGCGCGTCGGACCCAGCCGCACGACCGCGATATTCGGCGAGTCGACCTCGATGCGGCCGGCCAGCAATTTGCCGCTGCCGATCAGCTGCCAGATGTCCGCCGCGACCCGGCCTCCGGCGGCGCGCGCCAGCACTCGTTGATCGTCCTTGGAGCGCAGTTCCAAGCGGTCGAAGTAGAGTTCCGGTCCATACCAGCGAAACGCCGGCGAAACATGCGCGAATCCGATGTGATAGCCGGTTTGCGCGTGCACCCAATCCTTGATCTCGGCCTGATACTCGGGGCGCCCGGTCGAGCGATGAGCTTCACGGCCAGCATCAGCAGGAGCAGCACGACGATCAGCCCCGCGAAGCAGAGACAGCAGGATTTTGCCGACTTTGGCTAGTCTCATTTACATCAGCACGACGTCGTACTGATCGACGCTGTAAAGCGCCTCGGTCTGCAGGCGGATGGGCTTGCCGGTGACCGATTTCCAGTTCGCCCAACGCGGACGGACTCCTCATCGAGCAGCCGCTCGATGACGTCCTGATGGGCCAGCACCATCAACTGCTGACACTCGAACTGGCGCGCTTGCCGCACGATCTCACGAAATACCTCGTAGCAAACCGTTTCCGCCGTTTTGACGAAGCCCCGGCCTTCGCAGGTAGGACAAGACTGGCACAGCAGATGTTCCAGGCTCTCGCGCGTGCGCTTGCGCGTCATTTCCACCAAGCCCAACGGCGACACCGACGAAATATTGGTCTTGACGTGATCGTCGTCGAAGCGCTCTTTCCAGCGCCTGGATGACCTGCCGGCGATGCTCGGATTCCTCCATGTCGATGAAATCGATGATGATGATGCCGCCGAGATTGCGCAGCCGCAGCTGCCTCGCGATGGTCACCGCCGCCTCGAGATTGGTGCGGAAGATGGTTTCCTCGAGATTTCGATGGCCGACGAACGCGCCGGTGTTGACGTCGATGGTGGTCATCGCCTCGGTTTGATCGATGATCAGGTGACCGCCGGATTTCAACGACACCTTGCGGTCCAGCGCCTTTTGAATTTCCTCCTCGACGTGGTGCAGCTCGAACAGCGGCCGCGTCTCCGCCGTACAGTTCGATGCGCGGCAGCGCATCGGGCATGAATGCCGCGGCGAATTCCAGCATCTCGCGATGCGCGCTCGGCTGATCGATCAGCACCCTGTCGACATCCGGCCGCAGCAAATCGCGCAGCACGCGCAGGTGCAGCGGCAGATCCGCGTGCACCAGGTTGCCCGGCTGGGTGCGCAAGCCCTTCTGGCGGACGAACTCCCACAACTTGCGCAGATACAGCATGTCGGCGCGCAGCGCCTCGGCCGGGGAGTCCTCCGCGGCGGTGCGCACGATGAACCCGCCCTGTCCTGCTGGTTCGAGGCCGGCCTGCACCGCGGCGCGCAAGCGCTCGCGCTCCGCCTCGTTCTCGATGCGCGCCGAAACGCCGACGCCGCTGGCCTTTCGGCATGTACACCAGGTACCGGGAAGGCAGGGTGATGTAGGTGGTAAGCCGGGCTCCCTTGGTTCCGAGCGGATCCTTGACGACCTGCACCAGGATCTCGTTGCCCTCGGCGACCAGGAGCGGATGTTTTCGGTGTGCGGCGGCTCGATACCGGTGTCCGCGTGACGCGCATCGAAAATGTCCGAGGCGTGCAGAAACGCGGTGCGCTCCATGCCGATGTCGATGAACGCCGCCTGCATGCCGGGCAGCACCCGCGACACGCGCCCCTTGTAGATGTTGCTGATCAGCCCGCGGCGGCTGGCGCGCTCCAGAAACACTTCCTGCAGAACGCCGTTTTCCACCACCGCCGCGCGCGCCTCGTGCGTGCTGGCGTTGATCAGAATTTCCGTGCTCATTGCCGGCCGGCAGGTCTCTGCCAGTACAAAACGCCGGCAGTCTCGAGCAACTCAGCAGTTTCGAACAGCGGCAATCCCATCACGCCGGAGTAGCTGCCGCGAAGATCCGCGATGAAGACCGCGGCACTCCCTTGTATGGCGTAGGCGCCGGCTTTGTCGCAAGCTTCTCCGGTATTCCAATACGCGCAAGCTTCGGCAGGTTCAATCGGACGAAAGGTACACCATGCTGTGACTGACTCTCACTTTCAGATCCGCGGCCGACCGCAAGGCCACCGCTGTCAGTACTTCGATGGGTGCGCCCGGAAAGCTTCTGCAGCATGAGCAGCGCCTCAGAGCGGTCCCGGGGCTTCCCCAGAATCTCGCCATCGAGCACCACCGCCGTATCGGCGGCCAGCACCGGCGCGAGTGGCTCATCGCGCCTGGATGCCCAGCCCAAGTCGGCTTTTGCCGCGGCCAGGCGCGAGACATAGGGCAAGGGCGCCTCCTGCGGAAGGGGGGTCTCGTCCACGGATGAAGCCAGGACCTTGAACGGGACACCGATTTGCGTGCAGCAACTCGCGCCGCCGCGGCGATCCGGAGGCGAGATAGACGAAAAGCGGCGACATGGACCCAAAGGATACCGAAGGCCGGCGCCTTAAGCGCGGTGATAGGGGTGGCCGGCCAGCAAGCTCATGGCTCGATAGATCTGTTCCGCCACGACGACTCTGACCAGCGCATGCGGCAGCGTCAGCGGCGACAGGGACCAACTCTGATCGGCCCGTGCCAGGCATTGCGGCGCCAGCCCGTCGGGGCCGCCGATCAACAGTGCGAGCGGACGCCCTTCCCGCAGACGCTCTGCCAGCCAGGCGCTCAATTGTTCGGTGCTCATCGCCTTGGCGGCAATGGCCAAAGCCACGACATAGTCATCCTTGCCGATGACGGCGAGCATGTCGGCGCCCTCCCGCTGCACCGCGCGCTGCGGATTCTCGCCGGCGCTGCGCGTGGCCACGGATATTTCGTGAAGCTCCAGGACCAGGGGCGTGCGCAAGCGCTTCTGATACTCGAGGAACCCGCTGTTGACCCAATCGGGAAGTCGGGTACCGGCGGCAATCAACCGGCATTTCATAGGCGCGCGGTTAGGCGCGGGCCGCGCGCTTGGTGGCGGTCATGTCCCACAGCTTCTCGAGCCCGTAGAACTCGCGCACCCGCGGCAACATGACGTGCACGATCATCTCGCTCAGATCGATGAGAACCCAGTCGCCGTCCTGCTGCCCCTCCACGCCATGCGGCCGAAAGCCGGCCTCCTTGGTCTTTTCCACCACGCGCTGCGCGACGGAGCGCACGTGCCGATCGGAGGTTCCGCTGGCGATCACCATGAAGTCCGCGATATCGGTCAGTCCGCGGACATCCAGGAGCTTCACTTCCAACGCCTTCATGTCGGCGAGCGCATCGATCACCACGGTCTTGAGGGAGGGCTTGGCTGCTGCTGCTTTTACGGGCGGCTCTGCTGCTTTGACGGGGCGGCGCCGCTCTTGGGCTTGGGCGCGGTCTTGAGTCTTGGCACGGCTTTCGAAGTCTTTCTGTTTGGCTGGCACTACGTTGTCCGGTTTTTGGAATAACAGTGGGTGTCCAGGATGAGTTTACGCACTGAATCCGGCATGAGGAAGCGCGGATCGCGGCCCATGGCGATCAACTGCCGGACTTCGGTGGAGGAAATCTCCAGCTGGGTCACCGCGTGAATGTAAATGCAGCCGGCACGCGTTTCATGCAAATCGCCGATTCGTCCCGTGCCGCGATCCACCAGCAATTCGCCCAGCGGTCCCATGCCGGGCGCGCGCCAGCCGGGGCGGTGCGCCACCACCAGATGCGCCAGCTGCAACAGCTCCTGCCACTGATGCCACTTGGGCAGGCTCAAGAATGCATCCATGCCGACGATCAGGCACAGACTCCGGTCCGGATACTCGTGTCGCAATTCAGCCAGCGTCTCCACCGAGTAGGAAGGGCCCTGCCTTGCGCACCTCGCGGTCGTCGACCACGAAACCGGGCTGCCCCGCGGTCGCCAACTGCACCATTTGCAGCCGCAGTTGCGCATCGGCGAACGGGCTGGTCGCGATGCGGAGGATTGCCGGCCGGCAGAAAACGGATTTCCTTCAAGCGCAGCGCCTGCTGCAACTCGAATGCGGTGCGCAGGTGCGCGTAGTGAATCGGATCGAACGTGCCGCCAAAAATGCCCATCGGGTTCATGGGCTAACCCTGCCTGATTCCGCGCTGGCTTGCAAAGCACCGGCGAGCGCTGCGGTGAGGCCGGTGAGCGCGCTCCATGCATCGCCCGGTTGCCAGTCCCTTGATGACGCGGTCGGTCGTGGCCGGCCTGCAGCAGCAGGCGCGCCAGCGGCAGCTTTTTCGAGCCGCGACAGCGCGCGCGGCGACGGCGCGGCGGCCAGGTTCCAGCCGCTGCCGCGATTCGGCGAGCGCAACCGCTCGCGCTCGCGCGCCTGCCACATTCCACGCAATTCCCGCAGCAACGCCCACAGAATCAGTGTCGGCTCCACGCCCTTCGCTCTTCAAGACCGAGCAGCACGCGCAAGGCACGCGCGCGCATCGCCGGCGGCCGCCGCCTGCCGCGAGCTGAAACACATCGTAGCGCGCGCTGTCGCCGACCGACCGCAGCACCAGGTCGGCGCTGATCGATTCGCCCTCGCGCCAGCAAACTGAGTTTCTCCAGCTCCTGCTTGCGCGGCGAGCAGATTGCCCTCGACGCGATCGACGATCAGCTGCGCGGCCGCGGGCTCGATGTCCATCTTGAGCATTTTCGCGCTGCGCGCGCAGCCACTCCGGCAGTGCCGCGGCATCGACCGGCCAAATCGGCACCCACACCCCGCTGCTTTTCGACGGCCCGCACCCAGGGCGCATCGCTGGTCTTCTTGTCGAGTTTGTCGGTGATGATCAAGCAAACGACATCGGGCGGCGGGCGCGACGCCAGGTCTGCCAGCAGCGCGGCTCCCTTGTCCGGCTTGCCGCTCGGCATGCGCAATTCGAACAGGCGCCGCTCGCGCGAACAACGACAGCGACTGGCTGGCATGGCGCAGCTCGTCCCAGTTGAAACTGCGATCGATGAAGAACACCTGCCGGTCGGCGTAGCCGGCGGCGCGCGCCGCGGCGCGAATGGCATCCGCGGCCTCGCCGACCAGCAGCGGCTCGTCGCCGGAGACCAGGTAAGTCGCCGGCCAGTCCCCGGGCCAGCGCGGCCGGCAATTGTTCGGCGCTCAGGCGCAAGAGTTCACCCGCATCAGAGTTCACGCATCGAGCGCCAGAATTCGCGTTCGCGAGCGATCGTATACTCGCCCTCCATTCGCGACACCAGCGCCTCGACCGTCTCGATCGCCGTGAATGCCGCTGACGCTTTGGCCGGCGCTCCAAATATCCCGCCACGCCTTGGCCGCCGTATTGCCGCCGGTGCCGAAGTTCATCTTCGTCTTGTCGGCTTCGGGCAGATTGTCGGGATCGAGCCCCGCGCGCGTCACGCTGCCGCGCAGATAGTTGCCATGCGACGCCGCTGAACAACGAGGTATAGACGATGTCCTCGGCGGCGCTGTCGATGAGCATCTGCTTGTACTCGGCGCGGCGCATTGCCTTCATCGGTTGCGATGAAGCGGGTTCCGAGATAGGCGAGATCGGCGCCCAGCGCGCGCGCGGCCAGCACATCCGCGCCGGTGCTCATGGCGCCCGACAGAATGATGGTGCCGGCATACACCTCGCGTATTTGCTTGACCAGCGCGAACGGGCTCAGCAAGCCGGCATGGCCGCCGGCGCCGGCGCACACCGCGATGATGCCGTCGACGCCCTGCGCCGCCGCCTTCTCGGCGTGACGCAGATTGATGACATCGTGGAACACGATGCCGCCGTAGCCGTGCACCGCCGCCACCACCTCCGCGGGCGGCCGCAGACTGGTGATGACGATGGGCACTTTGTGCTTGACGCAGAGCGGCAACATCCTGCTCCAGGCGATTGTTGCTGCTGTGCACGATTTGATTCACCGCGTAGGGCGCGACTTTGGCGTGTGGATTGGCGCGCTGAAATGCCGCCAGCTCCTCGCTGATCTCGCTCAGCCAATCATCGAGTTGCGACGCGGGCCGCGCGTTCAGCGCAGGAAAAGCGCCGACGATGCCGGCCTTGCACTGCGCAATCACCAAGCGCGGGCGTCGAAACGATGAACAACGGCGCGCCGATGACGGGGAGGCGCAGGCGCTCGCGCAGAATTTCGGGGATGGGCATCTATCTGGCATTATGACCCACTCTCGTGAACACCTGCACTCTCGAATGGGTAATAAGTTGAAAGCACTGCTAATGATCTTGACGATACTGGCCTCGGCCGCGACACCCCTCGCCACCCTCGCCGATCAGCCTCCTCTCATCGACCGCAACCTGTTCTACGGCGAAGTCGCCATCGCCGGCGCGCAGATTTCGCCGGATGGGCGTTATCTTTCGTTCCTGAAGCCATACAAGGGAACCCGCAATATCTGGGTGAAAGCGGCCGCTGAACCCTTCAGCGCGGCACGCCCCGTGAGCGCCGAAGCCACCCGGCCGATCCGCAATTACTTCTGGAGTCACGACTCCAAATTCATTTTGTACGTCCAGGATTCCGGCGGCGATGAGAATTTCAACGTGTACGCCATCAATCCTGCGCTGCCGGCGGATCCCAATACCGGCGTGCCGCCGACGCGCGCGCTCACGAACTTGAAGGGCGTTCGAACTATTATCTTCGCCGTCCCCAAGGCCAAGCCCGACATCCTGTACATCGGGTTGAATGACCGCGATCCGAAATGGCACGACCTGTACGAGCTCAGCATCTCCAGCGGCGAGAAAAAGCTGTTGCGCACGAACACGGCGGAAATTGCCTCATGGCAATTCGACGACACCGGCACCTTGCGCCTGGCCGAGCGCACCTCCAAGGCGGGCGACACCGAAATTTTGAGGGTTGATGCCGGTGGCTTCCATCCCATCTACAGCTGCAGCGTGCTGGAGAGTTGCGACGCTGTCGATTTCGATGCCGACGGCAGGAACGTCTACCTTGCCACCAACAAGGGCAACTTGAATCTCACCGAGCTGCAGATGCTCGATGTGGACATGGGCAACACCACCAAGGTCGAAAGCGACCCGGACAACCGGGCGGATCTCTACGGCGTCGAGATATCGCACGTCGATCATCGCATTCTGTTCACGGAATACGAAGACGATGTGTTCCGCCGCTACATCAAGGATCGCGCCTTCGGCAAGGACTACGCCTGGCTGCAGTCGAAGTTGCCGGGGTTCGACATCAACTTCGGCGCAAGATCGAACGACGAGAACATTTGGATCGTCAACGCCCGCAGCGATGTCGAACCTGGCATCGTCTATGTGTGGAACCGCAAAGCGAAGACGCTGGCGATGCAGTACCGCGTGCGCGAGGAGATTCCGCGCGACGCGCTGGCGGAGCGCAAGCCGTATCACTACCCATCCTCTGACGGGCTGGACATCCCCGCCTATCTCACGCTGCCCAAGGGGCTGCCGGCGCAAAATCTGCCGCTGGTCGTGTACCCGCACGGCGGACCCTGGGCCCGGGATTCTTTCGGCTACGATACCACCGCACAATTCCTGGCCAATCGCGGCTACGCCGTTTTGCAGCCGAATTTCCGCGCCTCCACCGGTTACGGCAAAAAATTCCTCAACGCCGGCAACGGCGAGTGGGGCCGAAAGATGCAGGACGACATCACCTGGGGCGTGAAATCACTGGTCGCTTCCGGAACAGTCGATCCGCGGCGGGTCGGAATTTCCGGCGGCTCGTACGGCGGCTATGCCACGCTGGCCGGCGTGGCGTTCACACCCACGCTTTATGCGGCAGCCGTGGCTTATGTGGCTCCCTCGAATCTGATCACCCTGCTGGATGCCATACCGCCTTACTGGGAAGCCGCCCGCAAGCAGATGTACACGCGCATGGCCGATCCGACGACCCCGCAAGGTAAGGCGCTCTTGGTCGCGGAGTCGCCTCTGTCCCAGGCGAAGGCCATCGTGACGCCGCTGCTGGTGGTGCAAGGCAAGAATGATCCGCGCGTCAACGTGCGCGAGAGCGATCAAATCGTCGCCGCGGTGCGCGACAACGGCAAACCCGTCAAGTACCTGGTCGCGCCGGATGAAGGCCACGGTTTCGCAAGACCCATCAATACCCTGGCCTACATCACGGCGATGGAGGATTTTTTTGCACAGTACCTGCGAGGCCGGGTGCAGCAGGATGTGCCCCCGGATGTCGCCGTCAAGCTCAAGGACATCACCGTGGATCCCAAGACGGTGAGCGGAGCGGTGAGCCTCAAGGGTGCCCTGGCGCCGGCGACCGGGAACTAGCTGCTCGCCTAAGATCGGACCCGTCGGCTGATTTTGCCGACGGGTACGTTGATCTCGCTCGACGATGCATCCGAACCCGGCGCTGCCTCGCTGCCGCAGTCGTCGCAGCCGCCGCACGCACCTTGCGCCTTCGCCGCAGATGCAGCGTCAAGCCGCTGCGCCGCGCTCTTGAGTCCGAGGAAGGCCGGTGCACGTCCCACCCAGCGGCTCAAGGTCTGAAGCATCCGCTTTCTAAAGCTGCGCGGCCCCAGGGAAGCCACGGCGTATCCCAAGCTGAGCAACAGCAACAATCCCACCAGCAAGTTGTCGATTATTGCGCTCATTGGTCTATCCCAGGAGCGCGACAGCGATGCGGTAAGTGATCCACGACCCGGCATAGGCCATGGCGAACAAGTATCCCGCCATCATGATCGGATAACGCCAGGAATTGGTCTCGCGCTTGACGGTTGCCAGGGTCGACAAACATTGGGGTGCGAACACGTACCAGGCAAGCAGCGACAGCGCTGTGGGCAGGCTCCAGGATTGGGTGATGAGCGGCGTGAGTGCGCTGCTCATGTCGCTGCCGGTTGCGGAAAGAGCGTAGACGGTTCCCAAAGCGCCGACGGCGACCTCGCGCGCTGCCAGCCCCGGCACCAATGCGATGGAAATCTGCCAATTGAAACCGATGGGCTTGAACAACACCGCGAGCCAGGCGCCCAAATGTCCGGCGATGCTGTATTGGATGGCCGGCCCCGTTGCCCCCGGCGGCGGCGCGGGAAACGAACTCAATGCCCACAAAATCACCATCAAGGAAAGGATGATGGTGCCGACACGCTCATGAATATCTCCACGCGCTGCCACAGTCCTATCCCTAAATTGCGCAAATTGGGCCAGTGATACGCCGGCAACTCGAGCATCAGAGCCTGATACCCTCCGCGCCCGCCGGCTGCTCTTCAACACGAACGCAACGGCCATGGCGCTCGCCACACCGGCAACATACAGCGCGAACAACACCAGCCCCTGCAATTGCAGGCCGCCCCATACGACGCGCCGCGGGACGAAGGCGCCGATGATCAGTGCGTAAACCGGCAGGCGCGCCGAACAGGTCATCAGCGGCGCAATCATGATGGTCGCCAGCCGATCGCGCGGATTCTGAATGGTGCGCGTCGCCATGATGCCGGGAATGGCGCAGGCGAAACTCGACAGCAAGGGGATGAAGGCCCGGCCTGACAAGCCGACGCTGCCCATCACCCGATCCAGCAAGAATGCGGCGCGCGGCAAATATCCCGAGTCCTCGAGAACCAGGATGAAAAAGAACAAAATGATGATTTGCGGCAAGAACACCAGGACGCTGCCGACACCGGCCAGAATCCCGTCGATCAACAACCCTTTCAACAGACTGGCGGGCATCGCCGCGCCCAACCATTCGCCGAAGACCGCGACACCATGCTTGATCGCATCCATCGGCACCTGCGCCCAGGCAAACACCGCTTGAAACACCAGAAATAGAATGACCGCGAGGATCAGCGGGCCCGAGCACCGGATGCAACACCAAGGCATCGAGGCGATCGCTCAAGGTCACTCCGTCGAGGCGATCGCCGCCCACCGCCTTGAGGATCCTGCGAACCTCCTTCTGGTCGTGTTCGATATCGGTTCCACTCAAAGGCATCCAGGCCGAGGCCTTCGTCGGGCGCAGCGGAATGGCGGTGGTATCGAGGACATCGATCAAGGCACGGACGCCTGAGGTCTTCACGCCGATGGTTTCGACCACCGGCACGCCGAGTTCAGCCGCGAGGGCGTGGGCATCGATGAGGATGCCCTTGCGTCGCGCAATGTCGGTCATGTTGAGCGCCACCACCATGGGCAGCCCCAAGCGCTTCAAGCTCAGAACCAACCGCAGGTTCTGCCGCAGATTCGTGGCGTCGGTGACGCAGACGTACGAAATCCGGCTGAGTCTCGCCGGCACGGCGGCCCAAAAGTACATCGGCTGTGACTTGTTCGTCGGGGGTCAACGGGTCGAGGCTGTAGGCGCCGGGCAAATCCAGGACCCGGATGCGCACGCCCGAGGGTGTCAGCAGCGATCCTTCCTTGCGCTCGACCGTCACGCCCGCATAGTTGGCGACTTTCTGGCGGCTGCCGGTGAGGATGTTGAAAAGTGCTGTCTTGCCGCAGTTGGGGTTTCCAACCAGGGCGATCAGCGGACTCGGAGCGCTGGCCGCGGCGTCCATGGAATCAGGGGGTCTGCGGCTGCTCCGGGCATACGCGGATACAGGCGGCCTCGAACAGTCGTAGCGCAAAAGTGCCTGTGCCGACGCGCACCGCGATGGGCGCCCGCGCCAACAAGCCGCGGGCTACGATGCGCACCGCCTCGCCGGGCAGAAACCCCAGCTCGGCCAGACGCCGCCCCAGCTCGGCGGGAGCCTTGGAATCGGCCGCCGAGACGGATACCACACGCGCCGGCGCCCCTGCGGCCAGATCCTGAAGCGGGATATCGGTCGCCGAAGGCGTATTGAGCTCGTGCCTGACAGTAATCATGAACGCGATTCTACATGAGAATCGTTCCCATTACTATTACCGGGTCACATTCTGGGGGTTCGTAGCAGCCTACCGGTCTTCGACCCCGAATAGCGCGGCGGTTCCTGCTAATCTTGCGATTCCAGAACCATCGGAGGCGTATGAAATGCCTACGCTTTTTGAGAAAATAATCGCCGGTGACCTACCGGCGACCGTGCTGTATCGCGACCCGCGCGTGATCGCCTTCTTGGACATTCGCCCTGCGGCGCCGGTGCATATACTCATTGTCCCGAACAAACCGATTCCCACAGCCAATGATATTGCCGACGAGGATGAATCGTCTGATTGGACACATGTTCATCGTGGCTCGCGACCTCGCGCGGCAGCAAGGGATCGCCGAAAGCGGCTACCGATTGATCATCAATTGCAACGCCCATGGCGGCCAGGAGGTCTATCACCTGCATGTGCATCTGCTGGGCGGCCGACCCCTCGGACCCATGGTGGCGCGAGCATAAAATCAAGAATGAAGAGGTATGCGATGAAGAAGAAAAAGGCCGCGCCGGTCAAGCCGCGCGCCACAGCAAAGCGCCCGCCCAACAAGCCCTCGATCAGCGCCGCCAAGTCGACGAGCCGTACGGTCAAGGCAGTTAAGATCGCGCGCCCGGTGCGCAGCGTGCCGCGCCGCGAGCTATATCCCGCACTTGAACCGTATCGACACGGCTACCTGCGGGTCTCGGACGTGCACGAAATCTATTACGAGGAAAGCGGCAACCCCGCCGGCAAGCCCGCAGTCTTTCTGCACGGCGGTCCGGGCGCGGGCTCCGATAAGCGCGCGCGCCAATTCTTCGATCCGCGGCACTATCGCATCGTGGTGTTCGATCAGCGCGGCTGCGGACGCAGCCGGCCGAGTGCGAGTCTCGTCGAGAATACGACCTGGCACCTGGTCGCCGACATCGAGCGCTTGCGCAAGCACCTGGACATCGAACGCTGGCTGGTGTTCGGCGGATCGTGGGGCAGCACACTGGCGCTGGCCTACGCCGAGGCGAATCCGGAGCGGGTCAGCGAAATCGTATTGCGCGGAATATTTCTGCTGCGCTATGCCGAGATTCGCTGGTTTTATCAGCACGGCGCCTCCGACATCTTTCCGGATTCCTGGGAAGCCTATCGCGACGCCATACCGGCGGACGAGCGCGATGATTTCTTGAGTGCCTATCACAAGCGTCTCACCGGCACCGATCAACGCGCGGCGTTGGCCGCGGCGCGCGCCTGGTCGATGTGGGAGGCTTCGGCGAGTTTCCTGCACAGCAACGTCGAAAACATCAAGAAATGGGGCGAAGATCAGTTCGCGCTGGCGGTGGCGCGAATCGAATGCCACTACTTCGTGAATCGCGGTTTCTTGCGCAGCGAGAGTCAATTGATCGACGATGTACCGCGCATACGCCACATCCCGACCACCATCGTACAGGGGCGCTACGACGTGGTGTGCCCTGCCACCAGCGCCTGGGACCTGCATCGCGCATGGCCGGAGGCGGATCTGCGCATCGTGCCGGACGCCGGGCATTCAGCGTTCGAGCCGGGCAATACACACGAACTCGTGCTCGCCACCGACCGCTACCGCAGCCGCTGACGATCTAAGGATATCAATGCACAACAGACTCACCGCCATGGTTGCGGCGGCCGCGCTTCTATTCTCGTCTGCCGGCGCGCAGGCGGCCGGCACCAAGCTGCTGCGATTTCCAAATATCTGGCATGACAGAATCGTGTTCAGCTATGCGGGAGACTTGTGGACCGTCGGAACGCAGGGCGGAACCGCGACCCGCCTGACCTCCCACCCGGGACTGGAACTGTTCGCCAAGTTCTCGCCGGACGGCCGCTTCATTGCCTTCACGGGCCAATACGGCGGCGACGAGCAGGTTTACGTCATGCCGGCGAGCGGCGGCGCACCGAAGCAGCTGACGTTTTATCCGGCGCCCGGTCCGCTGGCTGAACGCTGGGGTTTCGACAACCAGGTGTATGGCTGGACACCCGATGGCGGCAATGTGCTGTTCAGATCTTCGCGCGACGGCTACGGGATGTCGGATGCCAAGCTGTACACGGTCCCGATGACCGGCGGCGCCGCCACCGCGCTGCCCATGCCCATATCCGGCGCAGGCTCGTTCTCTCCGGACGGCAAACAGATCGTCTACTCGCCCCTGTGGCGCGATTTTCGCAGCGAAAAGCGCTATGGCGGCGGACTAGGCAAACGTTTTGTATCTATTCGCTCTCGGCGATTCCTCGATCAGCAGATCACCCATGGAACCGCGCACCGATCGCGATCCGATGTGGATCGGCGGAGCGATTTATTTCAACTCGGACCGCATCGGGTACATTCAATCTCTATCGCTACGACATTGCATCCCAACAAACTCGAGCAGATCACGCACTACCGGGATTGGGACGTGCGCTGGCCCAGCGCCGATGCCGTGGGCCAGATCATCTACGAATCGGACGGCGAATTGCATATCTACGATACGCGCAGCAACCAAGACCGGGCGCTGTCGATTCTCGTCCCGGCGGATATCACCACGCGCCGCCCGCAGCCGGTCAATGCCGCCGACAATATCGAGAGCACGGCGATCAGCCCGGGCGGCGAGCGCGTTGCCGTCGTGGCGCGCGGCGACGTGTTTTCCGTGCCGGTGGAACTCGGCGTCACGCGCAACCTGACGCATTCATCGAATGCGCACGACCGCGAAGCGGCCTGGTCCGAAGACGGCAAGCGGTTGGCATACGTATCGGATCGCAGCGGCGAAGAGGAAATCTATCTGCAGGATCAGGACGGCAACAGCCCCGCCGTCGCGTTGACGCAGAATTCATCGGCGCGCTACCTGGCGCCGGTCTGGTCGGGAGACGATAAGCGCATCGCATTTGGCGACAGCGCCAATCGTCTGTACGTCATCGATGTCGCCAGCTAAGAAGCGCGTCACCGTGGCTTCCGATCCGGTGGGCCTCAATCTGGATCACCGCTGGTCGCCGGACGGACAGTTTCTCGCGTACTCCCTCAATGACGACAACAGCTTTTCCGGCATTTTTATCTGGTCGGCCGCGGACGGAAAATCGCAGCGCGTCACGCCGCAATTGTTCTCCGCGCAATCGCCGGCGTGGGCGCCTAACGGTGAGCTGCTGTACTTTTTGAGCGAGCGCGAATATCAGCCCATCGTGAGCACGATCGAATTCAATTTCGCCACCGACCGGCAGACCGGGATTTTTGCCGTGACATTGCGCAAGGGCGTCAAGAATCCCTTCGGGATTCGCGACGACGAACCGGGCGACGACAAGGATGATGACGCCGACAAGGAGAAGGAGAAGGACCAGCAGAAAAGCAAGAACGGCAAGAACAAGCCGCTCGCTGTAAAAATCGATTTCGACGGGATCGAACTGCGCGCCATCCGTGTGCCCCTCGAGGCCGACGACATCAGCAATTTACGGGTCGGCGATGAAACACTGCTGTATCTGCGCACCGGCCCCTTCTATTACGGGCGCGAATCCAGCGTCAAACCGACCGTGATGGCCTATTCGATCAAGGAGCGCGAGGCAAAGCCCGTGGCCGAAGACGTCATCGACTGGTCCGCGACGGCAAACGGCAAGCATGTGCTGGCGCAGATGGCCTCGAAGGAACTCAAGTACTTCGAGGTCGGCAAGAGCGATGAAGCCAAAGCCGTGCCGTTGGCGGGGCTGGCGACCACCCGCGTTCCGGCCGAGGAGTGGCGCGAAATCTTCGCCGAAGTGTGGCGCCGCTATCGCGACTACTTTTATGTCGAGAACATGCACGGCTTTGACTGGAACAAGCTGCGTGCGCGGTACGAGCCACTGCTCGAGTACGTCGGCCACCGCGCCGACCTGAACTATGTGATCAGCGAAATGATCGCCGAACTGACCGTGCAGCATGCCTACATCGAGGGCGGCGATTTGGGACTGCCGAAGCGTCCTTTCGTTGCGTTGCCCGGAGCGCGCTTCGAACTTGACGCCAAGTCGGGGCGTTACCGCATCGCCAGGATTTTCGCCGGCGAGAATGAGGAAGAGCATTACCGATCGCCGCTCACCGAAGTGGGCGTCGATGCACGGGTCGGCGACTACGTTTTATCCATCAACGGACGCGAACTCAAGGCGGGTACGGATCCTTATGAATTGCTGCAGGCGCCGGCCAACCAGCCGGTGGAGTGGCGCGTCGCCTCAAGCCCCGACGGCGCCGGCGCGCGCAGCATCCGCTACCAGCCGCTGCGTTCGGAATCCGCATTGCTCTACCTGGCGTGGGTCACGCAGAACCGTGCGCGCGTCGATGCCTCGAGCCACGGGCGATTGGGCTACATTCACCTGCCCGACATGGGCGAAGCCGGCATTCGCGAATTCATCAAGTGGTGGTATCCGCAGATCCGCAAGGAAGGCCTGGTGGTCGACGTGAGAGACAACGGCGGCGGCAATATTTCTCAAATGCTGCTGGAGAGATTGGGAGCCGTGTTGCGCGCCACGAGATACTCGCGAAACCAGACGTCCACGGCGACCTATCCCGGCGCGGTTCAACTGGGCCCCAAAGTCGCGTTGATCAACGAAAACACCGCATCGGACGGCGATATTTTCGCCTACCAATTCCGGCAGTGGAAAATCGGTCCATTGATCGGCAAGCGCACCTGGGGCGGGGTGGTGGGCATCACGGAGCACGGACCCCTACTCGACGGCGGCAAGGTGTTTGTGCCAGAGTTCGGCACAGCGGATGCGGCGGGCCAATGGATCATCGAAGGTCACGGCGTGGATCCGGATATCGTGGTCGAACAGGACCCGCCGGCGGTGCTGCACGGGTCCGATCCTCAGTTGGAGCGCGCCATTTCGGAATTGATGAAACAGCTGCCCGCAACGCCGGGCGGATTGCCCAAGCGGCCCCCGTCCCCCGTGAAGACAGAAGGGACAGGCTACTAGTGTCGGAACTGGCATTCATCGGCTTGGCACGTGCAAGCGACGCGCTTGAAATTGCCGAGATGTCCCGCGACCTGATCGAACATGGCCTGACCTGGTCGTGGACGCCGGCGCGGGTGCAGCATTTCATCTCTGGACCCGAATCCTCCGTGGTGGTGGCGCGACGCGAGCAACGAATCGCGGCATTCGCGATCATGCATTTCGGCGACGAAGTCGCGCATCTGAATCTGCTGGCGGTCATGCCCGAGCATCGCCGTCAGGGTTTGGGCTCGCAGCTCATGGAGTGGCTGACCAAAACCGCCATCGAGGCCGGCGTGTTTCGCATCAACCTCGAATTGCGCACGCAGAATGAGAGCGCCCGGATTTTCTATGCGCGTCTGGGGTTCGATCAACTGGGCGTCGTGCAGGGCTACTATCAGGGACGCGAAGCCGCACTGCGCATGTCGCGGCGCCTGGCCAGGAGCTGATCACACCGCCCGGCTGCGCGCATTCTCCTCATCGGCGAGCTCGCTGATCAAATCCTTGGTCGTGATCAACGTTTTGGCGGCGCCGAGCGGGAAAGAGACGGTGACGCGGCATCCCCGGCCGGGACCGGTATCCACATGCATCTCGCCCGATGCCTCGCGCACGCGATCCGCGACGCTCCATAAGCCGAAACCATGCGCGCGCGGTTCAAACAAACTCAGCTGCCATTCAAAACCCACGCCCTGATCCTCGACGACGGCGCGCAGTTCCTGCGCGTTGCGGGTGACGGTGACAGTGGCCGAGCGCACACCGGCATGCTTGACCACATTGCGCAGCAGTTCCCTGATGACTTTGAACACGAGCACCCGCAGATCGACATCGATGGCGGCATCATCCGCGGCGACCCGCAGTTCCACCTGCAAATTGTCGTGGCTGCGCATGTAAACGCTGAGCCATTTGAGGGCGGGCTCCAACCCAAGCTCGTACAGACCCGGCGGACTCAAATCCGCAATCACGCGCTGCGCGATGGCCTGCACCTCGCGCACCGTGGTCGTCGCCTCGCTGAGCAGCAGCCGGATTGCCGGCGGCGAGCGCGCCGTCAATGCATCCAGAGTCATGGCCAACCCGACCAATTGCTGCCCTATGCCGTCGTGGAGGTCGACCGCGGTCGCGCGCCGCGCACGCTCCTCCGCGCCGACCAATTCCCGCGCATACAGCTGCAATCGAGCCTGATTGTGGCGCAGCCGTGCATTGAGCTCAAACAGCTCGGTAACCTCGCGCGCCACGCCCCACACGCGAACCAGCTTGCCGTGCTCCATGACGCCGCGAAACCCCGTGATGAAGGTGAGCTGCTGCGATTCGACCGGCACGGTGACCTGCAGATCGTCCATCGCGTAACTCCGATGCGAGGCCGCGCCCAGATGATCGATGAAGGACGCGAACCATGGCACGTCGGTGCGCCATTGGCGCGCATCGCTATCCGAGATGCCGATCTGCCGATTCAGACGCAGATAGGCCATGTTGATTTCCGCGACATAGGCATGCCTCTGCAGCCAGGCGATCTGGTCGACGACGGGCAGCGCGGGATCGAGCGGCTCCGAGAGTTCGACGCGCCATACGGCCTCGGAACTGTTTTCGATGAAATTTCGATAGCGTTCATCGCTGGTGCGCAACAGCAGGAAGGCGTTGCGCCTCTCGAGCAGCACCACGGTGAGCAGGAAATTGACCACGACCAGGGTCACCAGATACAGCTGGACCGCACCGACCCGTACAAAGGGAGTCGGGTCGTTTGCGAAGGGACCCAAGCCGCGGCTGACGAAGTACGACACCAACAGGGCAGTGACGGCCGCCAGGCTCGTGGACCAGCGCGGCGGCATGCGAAATGCCGCGAGAACCACGAAGGCCAGAACGATTAATGGCATGTCGAGTATCGTGGTCACGCCGCCCGGCGGCGCCGAAAATACCCAACTCGTCATGGCCAGGGTCAGGAAACTGACCAGCATCATCTCCAGCGCATGCGGTGACCACGTCGTATATTCCCGCGCCCGAAATCGTATCCAACTCATCAGCACCGGTGCAATGCACAGTGATCCCAGCCAATTCCCGCCCCACCACAGCTGCAATTCACGCCAGTATTGGGCGCTGCCCACGACATGAGTCGAGCCGAAGGCGCCCAGCACGGAGCTGACCGTCGCACCGATCGCG
The DNA here is from genome assembly GCA_963831765.1 of uncultured Gammaproteobacteria bacterium. GTDB lineage: Bacteria > Pseudomonadota > Gammaproteobacteria > Steroidobacterales > Steroidobacteraceae > Bog-1198. Next base: position 337,813 of record CAWHRH010000002.1, on the reverse strand, counting down.
GTCGCCGCGATGAACAGCACGACATTACTTAGGCGGGGAACTTTCCGATCGATCACGACGCTCTTCGCGACCAGCGCAGCCGACAATGGCGTCGATCGAATTGGCCAGCGCATAGCTCGAATGCCGGCTGAAACTGAAGTGATCGGAGTGCAGCATGTTGATGCACAGTTCGACCGCCATCTGAATCAGCAGCAACCAGATCCAGTTGCGATACGGCGAGAGCCACAGCGCCATGAACAGCAGACCGGCGGCCGGCCAGATAATAGTCAGTTCTTCGACGCTCTCGTGCAGCGTGACGCCCAACCACACGAGCAACGCGTAGGCCACTGCAAAGACCGCGAGGGAACCGGCGCCGCGCAGAAGCCCAAAGCGCATAAAGTCCCAAACAAAAACGTTCTCGCGGCTATTTGCAGGCGCCGGCGTCGCCACCATTGAGACCTCCGTGTTTCAAGATTATTGTGCGCTTGTTTGATTCAATACTCCAAAGGATATAATGAGTGCGGTGATCACCAGCCGATCATTCGGTCCCACTCGACGCCGCGTCGCGGCCGTGGGACAAGGGTCCTGGAGAATCGAGGCGAGGTCCGCTGCAAGCGCCGTCGCAGCGTTGCGGCGCGGACTCGATCTCGGGCTCACTCACATCGACACCGCCGAAATGTACGGCGCGGGTGCATCGGAAAAAATCATCGGCGACGCAATCGAGGGCCGGCGCGACGAAGTCTTTCTGGTATCCAAGGTGTTGCCCAGCAATGCCTCGAAACAAGGCACTTTCGAGCGCCTGCGAGAAATCCCTGGCGCGGCTGCGCACCGACCGGCTGGATTGCTATCTGCTTCATTGGCGCGGCAGCTATCCCTTGGAGGATACGATCGGCGCCTTCGAGCGGCTGGTGCGCGAGGGCAAAATACTTTCCTGGGGCGTGAGCAATTTCGACGTCGCCGACCTGAACGAAGTTGCCGCAATCGCCGGCGCCGGCCACCCTGCCTGCAACCAGGTCCTGTACCACCTGCAGGAGCGCGCGATCGAGCACGCGGTGCTGCCCTGGTGCCGCGAGCACGGCACCGCGGTGGTGGCCTACACGCCTTTTGGACAATCGCCGAATATGTTCAACGCGCGTCCCGGCAGGGCCGGGTGCTGCAGGAGATCGCTGCGGCACACCAAGGCAACGGCGCGTCAAGTCGCCCTGAGCTTTTTGCTGCGCCACCCCGAGGTTTTCGTCATTCCCAAGGCATCGAGAATCGACACATGTCGACGGAGAATGCCGGCGCCGCGAACTGCCGATTGAGCGACGCCGATGTCGCAAGGATCGACGCGGCATTTCCCCTGGGACGGGCACCGCGCGATCTGCCGATGAATTAGACGCCAGGCTCCTACGCGCGCAGGATGTGCGGACCCACCGCATCGATGCTCGAGGTTCCGGTCAGCGCCAAGGTCACGCGCAGTTCATTGCGCATGATCTCGATCGCCTTGCGTCACGCCGGCCTCGCCCGCGGCCGCCAGCGCAAACAGAAACGACTTGCCGATCAGCGCGCCGCGCGCGCCCAGCGCCAGTGCCTTGGCGATGTCCTGGCCGGAGCGAACGCCGCCGTCGAACATCACCTCGCAGCGCCCGTCGATGGCCTCGACGATTTCCTGCAGCACCGAGATCGTCGACGGCGCGCCGTCCAGCTGGCGCCCGCCGTGATTCGAGACGACGATGGCATCCGCGCCGGCGGCGACGCCGAAGCCGCGCATCCTCGGCATCGAGCACGCCCTTTAGAATCAGTTTTCCGGGCCAGCGGCTGCGCACCCATTCGACGTCGCGCCAATTGGCCGACGCATCGAATTGCGTTGCGGTCCACTCGCGCCAGCGTGTTGATTCCGCTGGCGCCGCCGATACGGCCGACCAGATTGCCGAAAGTGCGCCGCTTGCCGAACAGCACCTTCAGCGGCCCAGGACGGCTTGCGTCGCGACATCGAGGCATTGCGCAGCGTGAGTCGCGGCGGAATCGTGAGGCCGTTGCGCGGATCGCGGCGCCGCTCGCCGATGCACCTGCAAATCGAGCGTGAGCATCAGCGCCGAACACTGCGCGGCCGCCGCGCGATCGATGAGTTCCTGATTGAAGCCGCGGTCCTTCATCAGGTACTGCTGAAACCAGAACGGCTGCTGCGTCGCCGCCCGCACGTCCTCGATCGAACAAATCGACATGGTGCTCAGACAGAATGGAATGCCGCACGCCGCCGCCGCTCTTGCGCCCAGTATTTCACCGTCGGCGTGGAACAGTCCGGCAAGGCCCGGTCGGCCCGATGGCCAGCGGCATCGAGACCGCGGAACCGAGCGAAGGTCGTGGCCAGCGAAATGTTCGACACATCGACCATGACCCTTTGCCGAAAGCTCATGGCATCGAGATCGGCGGAATTGCGCCGCATGGTGCGTTCTTCGTAGGCGCCGCCGTCGGCATAATCGAATATGGCGCGAGGGATTCGGCGCTTCGCGAGTTCGCGCAAATCGTCGATGCTCAGGATCATGGCCATGGCTCACGATACTACTCTTTGGCCGATGGGGCCTACCCAGCGCTTGCGGCAGTACCGTTCCTGCCGGATGTTAGCTAAGCTTCGAGTGCCCCTCAGGAGAACCATTGCCAATGCACGGAATACCTTATCGCGTCGCCCGGCAGCGCGCCGCCGGATCGATTCGCGGCGCGACGCTGATGCTGACGGCCCTCTTCGCGGCCACCGCCGCACCCGCCCCCGCAGCGCCTCAAGGAGCGGGAAACGTGGATGCCGCACGATTGCAGGCGGCGGACTCCGAACCGCAAAACTGGTTTACCGGCGGGCGCGACAAGGACGGCACTTACTTTTCGCCTTTGACCACGATCGACGCCGGCAACGTCAATCAGTTGGGTTTCGCGTGGAGCTACGACCTCGGCGAACCCAAGCGCGGCCAGGAAGCGACGCCGCTGGTCATCGACGGGGTCATGTACACATCGGGGACCTGGGGCTATGTCTATGCGGTGGATGCTGCCACCGGCAAGGAGCTGTGGCGATATGACCCCAAGGCCGATTCCTTCATGGCCAGAAATCCCTGCTGCGACCTGGTGAACCGCGGCGTCGCCGTATGGAAGGGCAAGGTGTTTGTGGCCTCGGTCGACGGCCGGCTGCATGCCTTGAATGCCGCCACGGGGAAGAAACTCTGGGAAGCGGACACCATCGTCGATCGCAAGCTGCCGTATTCCAGCACCGGCGCGCCGCAGGTCGCAGGCAGCGTCGTCGTCATCGGCAACAGCGGCGCCGACATGGGTCACGGCGCGGTGCGCGGCTACGTGTCCGCCTACGATTTGGAGACCGGCGCGCTCAAGTGGCGCTTCTTCACGGTGCCGCCGGCGGTTGGCCAACCCTACGAGAATCCCGAGCTGGCGGCAGCGGACAAGACCTGGGATACCGCACCGCCCGCCCGAGTTCAAAGGCGGCGCGACCGTGTGGGACGGATTCGCCTACGACGCGAGCTTGAACCTGCTGTACTTCGGGACCGCCAACGCCGCTCCTTACGATCTGCGCCAGCTCGGCCCGCAGCAGCTCGACGGCCTGTACGCGACCTGCATCATCGCCGTCGACGCCGGCACCGGGCGCATGGCGTGGTACTACCAAGAAACGCCGCACGACAGTTGGGACTACGACGCCGTGCAGAAAATGGTACTGGCCGACATCATGGTCGATGGCGCGCCGCGCTCCGTCATCATGCAGGCGTCAAAGAACGCATTCTTTTATGTGCTGGATCGCAAGACCGGAAAACTGTTGTCGGCGAAGAACTATGCGTTTTTGAATTGGGCGACTCACGTGGATATGAAAACCGGGCGGCCGGTGGTCACCAAGCAAGCGGATTGGTACAACACCGCCAAGCTCACTTATCCCTCTTGGTTCGGCGCCCACACCTGGAATCCGATGTCCTATAGCGCCGCAGACTCACCTGGTCTACATCCCCGTGATCGACGTACCCACCATTTGGGTCGACCTTTTGCACAACGGCAGCAAGGTGAAATACGTCGAAGGATTTTTCACGGTGCAAGGCATCATCCCCGACGACACCTACGATGTCGAAGGAGTCCGCGCGTCTCTGGCGGTCCGGTACCGGATGAGCAGGCGATCAAGGCCGCGCGCCACGTGAAGCCGGTGCGTGAACTGATTCGCGCCTGGGATCCGGTGGCGGAAAAATTGTCTGGGAACACGAAACCTCATCGGGCATTCGCGGCTATGACGGCGGCGTGATGTCGACCGCCGGCAACCTGGTGTTTCAGGGGCGCGGCAGCGGCGAACTGTGGGTCTATGCGGCCGACACCGGCAAGGTGCTGAAGGTCATCAAGACCGGCAGCCACATCATGGCGGCGCCGATGACTTACTGCGATGAACGGCGAGCAGTACGTGGCGGTTCAGGTGGGCTACGGCGGTACGCCGATCACGGTGGCGCCCATTCCGCCGAGCAGCGCGGCGCTCAAATACCAGAATACCAACCGCATCATCGCCTTCAAGCTGGGCGGCGGCGCGGTGCCGATGCCGCCGGCGCGAGTCGAACCGCCGTTCCCCAAGCCGCCGGAGCAAAAGGCGACACAAGCGCAGATCGACGCCGGCGAGATCATATTCATCGAGCAATGTACGCGCTGCCACCAGCTGGGACCGAGCATCGACGCCGGATCTGCGCAACGCTCAATGACGGTCTGCATGTCGCATTCAAGGACATTTTATTGCGAGGCGTGCTGGCGGCCGGCGGGCATGGAACGCTTCAACGATATCTTGAGCGAGAAGGACGCCGACAACGTGCATGCATACTTGATCGAGCAGAGCTGGATCGCCTACCGAGAACAGGAAAAAAGCGCAGCGGCAAAAAAATAAAATGCTCATCCGGCTCGCGACAAGTTCCGACATGGCGGATCTTGTCCTGCTGGTTGAGCGCTACTGGGAATTTGAATCCATACCAGGATTTGACCGCACGCGCATCGAAGCCGCGCTGATCGCTTTGTCGTCGACGCCCGAGCATGGCGCCATCTGGGTGGCGCAGGTTCACGGCAGGTTATGTGCGTACCTGATCGGCGGTGTATATGCTGAGCCTCGAGCATGGCGGCATGATGGCGGAGATCGATGAACTTTTCGTGTGCCCGGAAATGCGATCCCAAGGAGTAGGATCCTTGCTCGTGACGGCGGCGCAAAGCGACATGGCGGCGCGCGGCCTGGTCCGACTCCAGTTGCAGCTCGGAGTCGGCAATTTACGCGGCCGCGCGTTTTATGAGCGGCACGGATTCCGCCGGCGCGCCGGCTATGAGCTGCTCGACAAGCCGTTGTAAGATTTCGATAAAAGAGGGGGTTGGATGCTTCAGCGTGGACTCATGATGGATCGGCCGCTGCTGATTTCCTCGATCATCGAGCATGCCGCGGCACAGCACGGCGAGACGGAAATCGTCTCGCGCGAGACGCACGGCCCGGTGTTTCGCTACTCCTTTGCGGACTGCGCCGCGCGCGTCGAAGAAGCTCGCCAACGCGCTGCTGAAATTGGGAGTGCCCGCGGGCTGCGCGATCGGCACCCTGGCCTGGAACAATCATCGCCACGTCGAGATCTACTATGCGGTATCCGGCAGCGGCATGGTCATCCACACCTGCAATCCGCGCCTGCATCTCGACCAACTGGTCTACATCATCAATCACGCCGAAGATCGCGTATTATTCTTCGATTCGTAGCTTTGCCCCGTTGGTGGCGGGCATTGCGGCGCGTTGCCCGGCCGTGCGCGCCTGGATATGCATGAGCGATGCGGAAAACATGGCCGCGCTCGAAGGGATCGCCAACGTGCACTGCTACGAGGAATTGATTGCCGGGCACAGCGATGAGTACTCGCTGGCCGCAGTTCGACGAGCGCACCAGTGCCGCGCTTTGCTACACCTCCGGCACCACCGGGCAATCCGAAGGGAGCCCTGTATTCGCATCGGTCGCATGGTATCTGAATTCCATGACCATCTGCATGCCAGGAGTGCTGGGTCTGTCTCCGAGAGACTCGATGCTGCCGGTGGTGCCGATGTTTCACATCAATGGCTGGTGCGTTCCGTACGGCTGTCTCATCGCCGGCGCCAAGCTGGTGCTGCCCGGACCGCGATTGGACGGCGCAGGCCTCTATGAATTGATGGAAACCGAACAGGTCACCATGAGCGCGGGTGTGCCGACGGTGTGGCTGCAATTGCTGCAATACGCCGATCAGCACCGGCTGCGATTTTCGAGCCTGAAGCGCGTGGTGTCCGGCGGCTCGGCCGTGCCGCCGGCATTGATCGCCAAGTTCGACGAACGCTTCGGCATCGAAGTCAGGCAGGGCTGGGGCATGACGGAAACCACCGCGGCGGCGACGATGGGCTGCCTGAACGATGCGCAGCTGCAAAGAAGCACGCCGCACGGCGGCACGCCGCTGCCGCCAATTGCGGCAAGTCCCTGTTCGGCGTCGAAATCAAGGTGGTGGACGAAGACGGTAGCAACCCTGCCGCGCGATGGCAGGTCGCAGGGCGAACTCATGGTGCGCGGACAGTGGATCGTCAGCGGCTATTACAAGAGCGAGACCTCGCCGCTGAAGGACGGTTGGTTTCCGACCGGCGACATCGCGACCATCGATCGCTCACGGCGTCTTGCAGATCCGCGACCGCGTCAAGGATCTCATCAAGACCGGCGGCGAATGGATCAGCTCGATCGACCTGGAAAATACCGCCATCGGGCATCCCGTCAGTGGCGGCGGCGGCCGTCATCGGCGTCAAGCATCCGAAGTGGCAGGAGCGCCCGCTGCTGTTCGTGGTCAGAAAGCCCGGGCACAGTCTCGAGGCCGGGGATATTCTGTCGTATCTCGCCGAGCGGGTGGCGAAATGGTGGGTGCCTGAGCAGGTCATCTTTCTCGGACTCGCTTCCGGTCGGCGGCACGGGTAAAGTGCAAAAGACCCATTTGAGAGAAAAATATGGGGATGTATTCGATTAGGCCGCCAGCGGAATGGGATATGTGAAGCGCCGCAAGAGCGTTGGGAGCGAGCGATGAGAGGGAGCGTTATGCGATTGTTGACAGGGATGTTGGCCGTTTCGATTTTGGCGATCGGCATTGGCGCGGCCGGCGCAGCGGAACCGGGGAAAGCGTTGCCCTCCGCCGCGGCCTTCGGCACGCCGTCTCGAGCCAGCCACGTTCGGCTGAGCCTGGACGGAAAATCCGCGGCCTGGCTCGATCTGGGTTCGGTTCCCCAGCGCATCATCGTTTTTGACTTGGTGAATCTCAAAGACCGCAGTGTCTTTGCGGCTCCGGCGGGAATGAAGCTGCGAGACCTCCATTGGTCGGACGATGACACCATTCTGTTTACGGCCAGCGAGGCGATCCGCCAATCGAGGGACTCGAGCATCGAGTACGAATACTTTCGCATATTTGCAGCTCAACTCGGTACCGGCAAAGTTCACATGCTGTTGGACGATCAAGCCGATCTGACCGGTGTGACGGGCACCGTACTGCTGGCCCCGCGTACCAGCAAACCTGCGACCGCGATCGTTTGGTCCTTGAGGTTAAATCGCACCGCTGGTCACGGGCAGACCGGAACGAGAATCACCGTGAGAGCCAAGGATTCAGCGTGGATCAGTTGCGTCTACGAGATCGATACCCGCAGCGGAAAGTCCCGGGAAATCGACGAAGGCAGCCCGATCACGAATCATTGGGTCATTGACCCCGACGGCAATCCGGTGGCCCGCGGCGACTGGGATGAGAAAACCCACGATTTCACCATATTCGCCAAGCATGGATCGGGTTGGACGCAAATCTACCATCGCGACGACGGCAACCAGCTGGAATTACCTGGATTGACGGTCGACCGCAAAGCCGTCGTGGCGATCGGCTTGGATCAGGATGGCCGCTCGAAGTTATTGGCAATACCCCTGGACGGCTCCGCGCCGCAGGTACTGTTCGAGGATCCGGTGTACGGTGTGGCCCGAGCGATCTTCGATCGATTCGACCAACGACTCTTGGGCGTGTATTTGGATGGTCCTGACTCAGCATATCGATGGATTGACTCACAATATGTGCAACGCGCCAAGGCGCTGAGCAAGAATTTTCCTGACCGAGAAATCTATCTCATCGATCAGTCCCAGGATCGCTCGCGTCTGCTGGCGCGAGTGGAAGCGCCCGACAAACCCAGCGTTTTTTATGTGATTGACTTCACCGCGCACAAGGCCGACATCCTGGCGGAAGCCTACCCAGCGCTGGCGGATGCGCCACTTGGAAAAGTCAGCGAGATCACTTACAAGGCTCGCGACGGCAGCGACATCCCCGCCTACTTGACCACGCCGCCGGGAGCTTCCGCGGGCGCGCCGAGGCCGCTGGTGGTCCTGGTTCACGGCGGCCCGGCATCGCGTGATTATCTTGAATTCGACTGGTTGGCACAGTTCATCGCCTCGCGCGGCTACCTGGTGCTGCAACCGCAATTCCGCGGTTCGACGGGATTCGGCGAGGAGTTTCGCAAGGCAGGGCTCCATCAGTGGGGATTGCTGATGCAGGATGACGTCACGGATGGCGTGAAAGCCATGATCGATCAGAAGTTGGCGGATCCGCGCCGAATCTGCATCGCCGGAGCAAGTTACGGAGGGTACGCGGCGCTGGCCGGCGCGGCCTTTACCCCCGACCTATATGCCTGCGCGATCAGCATCAACGGCGTGTTCGACTTACCGCAGTTGCAAGCGTATGTGGTGAAGCACTCGGGCGAATACGGCTATCTGTATTGGCGCGAGGAAGTGGGTGCCACCCAAGACCGGAAGCTCGTGGAAAAGTCGCCCGGCCGCCATGCGGCGTCGGTGAAAGCGCCCGTTCTTCTGCTGCAGTCCACCGAGGACACAGTGGTGCCGGTGGAGCAAGCCGATTCCATGGCGGCGGCGCTGCGGCTCACCGACAAACCAGTGAAACTGGTCAAGATGCCCGGGGATGACCATTGGCTGTCGAATACTGCGACACGAGTACTGGTACTGCAGGAAATGGACGCCTTCCTTCAGGCGAATCTGCCGAACTGAAGGAGGTCCTGCCGGAATAAAGAGCCTGTGCCCGCGAAACTAGACCGGGCGCAGATTGCCCCGGTAAAAAGCGCCGCGCTCGGCGTAATTCGCTGCCACTTTGAGGAGTTCTTCCCGCTCTTTCGCGGTGAGTTCTCGTATCGCTTTCGCGGGCGATCCAAAAATCAGGCTGCCGTCGGGAAACACCTTGCGCTCCGTGATGAGAGCGCCCGCGCCGACCAGGCAGCCTTTGCCGATGACCGCGCCGTTGAGCACGATGGACTGGATTCCGATCAATGTACCCTCACCCACCGTGCAGCCATGCAGCATCGCCTGATGACCGACGGAAACCTGCGCACCGAGGATGAGCGGGAAACCCGGATCCGTATGCAGCACCGCCCCGTCCTGCACGTTGCTGCCGGCGCCGACGCTGATGGTCTCGTTGTCCCCTCTCAAAGTTGCACCGAACCATACGGTGGCGTTCTCTGCCAGGACAACTTTGCCGATCACACAAGCGCTCGGAGCGATATATGCGCTCGCGGCCATTTGAGGAGAGTCTGCGCCCAGTCGATATGCGGTCATTCTTGCATCATCCCGCCGACGGCAGTGCGCGCGCAACACCCTTGCCGCAAGCTATCATCGCGCGATGGACGAGAACGAATCGGTGCAGCAGTCGATCGAAGCCCCAGAGGCGCCCGCGGCTGCGCCGGCTCCGGTTTCTTCGGTGCGGCCGCTGTCTTATCCCGCATTGTTGGTGCGCCTATGGACGTTGCGAAACACCGCCGCAATGCCGCTGCATCATTCGGGACTCTTCCTGGTCTTTCTCAGTGCGCTTTGGATTTTGCTGTGGATCGCGATCGACTGGCTGGACGCCGAACCCGACTCGCAGTTCTTTGTCGATAATCTGCCGTTGCTGGCATGGTATGCACTGGGTGTGTTGACCTTGGCGGCGCTGCTGCGCTGGCGATTGCAACCCAGGCCGAATTTCGGGGCCGTCCTCGCGCTGTCGATTGGTTTCGTTCCGGTGCCTCTGTTGCTTGCGGCCTTCGTGGCGCCTTACCTGAATACAGGGTGGCTTCTGGCCGTGAGCATCGTTGCAATCCTGTATTCGTTTTACTACCTGGCGCGCGGTTTGCGCATTTTTACGGGCACGCCGCATTATCTCGCAGCGGCAGCCAGCATCGTCTTCACCCTATGCTTCATCTGGGCGAGCGATGCGCTGAATGTGATCCCGGAAGTGTGGGCGGACGGCGGGACGGCGGCCGTGCAATCGGATGCGGGCCCCGCGGATGCGGAGTCCATACTATTTGAACAACCGGGCCGTATCGATCGGGCGCTCGGCGCGTTCAAGCTTGACACCTCGACTGTTCCCAAGGCCTTTTTTCTCGGCTTCGCCGGGGTCGGCGACGAAAAAGTGTTTGCTCAGGAGATCGGCCTGGCGTCGCGTGTGCTCGGCGAGCGTTATGCCATCGACGGCAGAAGTGTGTCGTTGATCAACGATGAACGCGATCTGGACCGGGCACCGATCGCGAGCGTCGCCGGTTTGAGATATGCGCTGCGCGGGCTGGGCGAGCGCATGAATCGCGGTCGAGACGTCTTGTTCCTGTCCATTTCCTCGCATGGCTCGAAGGATCCAGCGATTGCGGTGTCGAACTCGCAACTGCCACTCAACGATCTGACGGAGAATGATTTAGCCGAGGCGCTCGAGGATTCCGGAATCAAGTGGCGGGTGATCATCATTTCCGCCTGCTACGCGGGAGCCTTTATCGATTCGCTGAAGAATCCGCAAACCATTGTGATTACGGCGGCGGCGGCCGACCGCACCTCGTTCGGCTGTTCGAATGACCGGGATCTGACTTATTTCGGCGAGGCGTTCTATCGTGACGCGCTGCCAGATGCGCGCTCGCTTCGCGATGCGTTCGAGACGGCTAAAGCAGCCATCGGCGTTCGGGAACGGAGCGAGCGCGCCACACCGTCGAAGCCGCAGGCCTTTTTTGGAGCGGAAATGGAGGCCAAGCTTGCCTCGATGAACGCGGCGGCGCGCTAAGCTGATACCCTATCGAGCATGAGCGAACCCACCCACCGCAGCGTCGAAGCAAACGGCATTCGCATTCATCTTGCCGAGCAGGGCAGCGGGCCCTTGGTGCTGTTATGCCACGGATTTCCCGAATCCTGGTACTCGTGGCGCCATCAACTGAAGGCGCTGGCGGAGGCGGGTTTTCACGCCGTCGCGCCCGACATGCGCGGCTACGGGCAATCGGATCGTCCCGCGGAGATCGAACGCTATTCGCTGTTTCATCTCGTGGGCGACATGATCGGGGTGCTCGATGCACTCGGCGAAAAGAATGCCGTGATCGCGGGTCACGATTGGGGCGCGCCGGTAGCCTGGCATGCGGCACTGCTGCGGCCGGATCGCTTTCGCGCCATCATCGGGCTCAGTGTTCCCTACCGCCCGCGCGGCAGTGTCGCGCCCACCACGGTCATGCCGCAGAACGCGGATGCGAGCTTCTACCAACTGTACTTCCAGAAGCCCGGCGTCGCCGAGGCGGAACTCGAGGCAGACGCGCGGGCGTCGCTGCGCAAAATACTGTACTCGGGATCGGGCGATGTGCCGCGGCGCAATCCCCCCGGCACCGCTTCCTCTGGTGTCGGCATGGTGCCGCGAGCCGGCGGTTTTCTCACCAGGATGCCGAGTCCAGAAGTTTTGCCGGCGTGGCTGAGCGAGGCGGATGTCGAATATTACGCCGGGCAATTCCAACAATCGGGATTTCGCGGCGGTCTCAACTGGTACCGCAACATCGATCGCAACTGGGAACTGATGGCGCCGTTCGCCGGCGCTTGCGTGACGGTGCCGGCGCTGTACATGGCGGGCGATCTTGATCTGGTGGTGTCCTTTCCGAGAATGAAGGAAGTCATCGCCGATTTGCCGCGTTTCATACCGCAGCTGAAGGCCAGCATCATGCTGCCGGGCTGCGGCCATTGGACCCAGCAGGAACGTCCGAATGAAGTCAACAAAGCGATGATCGAGTTCTTGCGCGGCTTGTAATTCGTCGCGCCGTTTCGCATAACATACCAACAAGCACCGGGGGCGAGATGGTCCAGCCGCACATTGCCGATCAACCCGAGTCCGCGCATCAGCTCAGCCGCTCATTGCAGGGACGCCATCTGGCCATGATTTCCATCGGCGGCATCATCGGCGCCGGCTTGTTCGTCGGCAGCAGCACCGCCATCATCGCAGCGGGTCCCGCCATTTTCTTGAGCTACGCGATAACCGGCGGCCTCATTCTTCTCGTGATGCGCATGCTGGGCGAGATGGCCACGGCTTTGCCCAAGGTGCGTTCGTTCACCGAATTTGCGCGCGCCGGCCTGGGCGACGGCGCAGGCTTTGTGGTCGGCTGGCTGTACTGGTATTTCTGGGTGCTGGTCGTGCCGGTGGAGGCGATTGCCGGGGCCAAGATCCTGCAGCATTGGCTGCCGTCGTTTTCGCAGCTGCAAATCGGCATGGGATTGATGGCCATCATGACCGCCGTCAATCTGCTCTCGGCCCGTTCCTACGCCGAATTCGAATTCTGGTTTGCATCCATCAAGGTCGCCGCCATCCTGGTTTTCGTGGTGATCGCAGCTTCTTATGCCTTTGGCTGGACCTCTCCGAACGGCGCGACGTTCGGCAATCTTGTCAATTACGGCGGCCTTGCGCCCAACACCTGGCTGGCCGTGCTCGCCGCGGTACCCACGGTGTTTTTCGCGATGACGGGCGCGGAGATCACGACTGTCGCCGCCGCGGAATCGGCGCAGCCCGAGCGCGCCATCGCGAAGATGAGCAGCTCGGTGATCTGGCGCATCTTGATCTTCTATGTCGTTTCCGTTTTTCTCATCGTGTCGGTGGTTCCCTGGACCTCGGTACGATCGGGTGAGTCGCCATTTACTCTGGCCTTGAATACCATGCATGTTCGCTGGGCGGGAGAGATCATGAGCGTGATCATCCTCACTGCCGTGCTGTCTTGTTTGAATTCGGCTTTCTACGTCAGCTCGCGGGTCCTGTTCATCCTGGCCGATCGCGGCGATGCGCCGCAGGCGCTGGTTACGCTCAATAAGCGCCGGGTGCCGGTGGTCTCGGTAGCCATCGGCGCTGCCGCGGGATTCTTAGGGATCATTGCCGCCATCGAAGCTCCGCAGAAAGTCTTCGATTTTCTGGTCAGTTCCTCGGGCGCCCTCATCGTGTTCGTCTACATGATCACCGCCGCCGCGCAAATCGCCTTGCGCCGGCGCCGCGAACTCGCGCGGGAGGCGGCGCCGGCCGTCACCATGTGGCTATTCCCTTATTTGAGTTTGGCGGCGATCGGCGGCATGGCCGCCGTGCTGGCCGCGATGGCGTTCACACCCAGCCAGCGGCAGGACTTTTATGTCAGCTGCGTCACCCTTCTGATCGCCGTGGTTGCCTACATGATCGTTCGCCGGCTGCGGCAGCCGCGCGCGGCCGCGGTGACGGCACCCTGACCAGCTCCAGCAGGAATAAAGAGTTACGTCAAGCGATTAAAATTTAACCGTGGAGTACAAAGAGTACCTTCCTTCACCCGGCAAATTTGGCAGGATGGATCTGCGCTTCGATTAGGAGAAATCCTGAAGCTGCAGGTTTAGGAGTATTTCGCCCCGGCAAGCCAGCCAACTCCCCCGCCGGCGCGATATCCCGGCGGCGTGGGCCTCAAAACCCACGCCGTTTTTTATTTCCCGTCCTTCTCCCCCTCTCCCAGGTGAACTTACTGGCCCCAGCGGCTATCCCATACGTACCTTACGTATCGACAACCATGCGCGATCGATCAGGCAGGGATGAGTCAAAGGCCTCGAGATGGGCCATATTCGGCGTGGTCGCAGCCGTGCACGGCGCGTTGTTGTTGCTTGCCTTGCATTGGGTGGTACGCACAGGCGTACACAGCCAGGAATCCTGGGTGTTCCTCGTGCTACCCGATCGAACCGCGGCCCCTCTTCCTGCCCCGGCCGAACCGGTTCCGCCGCGTAAAAGGCCGGCCGCGGCGCCCGAGGGCCGCCCCATCCCAAATCCCGCGCCCGCGCGACCTCCAGAAGCGAAATCGCCGCAGATTGACTGGAATGCCGAGGCCGAATTGACCGTGAAACGGCAAGCCGAGCTGGCGGGAGCGCCCCAGCCTCGGGCCCTGGATCGGCATGGCGCGGGAATCGATCTTAACGGTGGCCTGGGCCCGGATCATCAGAAAAAACCCGAATTCGGCTGGGATCGAAAACACACTCAAAGAGTCGAAGTCGTTCCCGGCGCCGTGATCGTACGGGTCAGCGATCATTGCATCCTGGTGTTCATCCCATGGCCGATGGCGTTCTGCGGCATTGGAAAGATTCCGGTGCGCGGGGACTTATTGGATCACATGCGTGATGAGCCGCAGGCGGACTTCAATCAGAAGAACATCGCCCCATGAGCGAAAAGCACATTATCCTATCCGCAAGAAATCAGAATTGAGCAGCGCGGGAGAACACTCATGGCCATAGACATTGAGGTCAACAGTAAGGCCTTTTCGATCAAGGCTGATCCCAATACCCCTCTGCTATGGGTCATCCGCGAGGAAATCGGCCTGACCGGTACCAAGTTTGGCTGCGGTATTGGCGCCTGTGGCGCGTGCAGCGTGCATGTCGATGGTGAAGTCGTCCGCTCCTGCCGCATCCCTGTTGCTTCCGTCACGGGCAAGAGCATCACCACGATTGAAGGAATTGCGGCACCCAATGGCGCGCTTCATCCGGTGCAGCAGGCATGGATCGATGCGCAGGTGCCGCAATGCGGCTATTGCCAGTCAGGCCAGATCATGGCCGCCGTCGCGTTGATCAAGAAAACCGGCCAACCGAGTCCTGCCCATATCGACGAGGCGATGACGAATATATGCCGCTGCGGGACCTATCCGCGCATCCGCAAGGCCATCCTGGCTGCCACCGGCCAGGCCGCGGCCGTGCAAGGAGGCTCATAGTGGGCGTCAAACGCAGAGCGTTTCTGATCGGCGGTGCGGCATTGGTCGGAGGCGGCCTGTTTGCCGTTTCCTGGTCCGAAAGAGCGGCCACGCGTAAAGCGGCGAAGCTGGTCGCCAAGGACCAGGCGGGCGTATTTCAAACATGGATCCGCATCGCCGAGGACGACACCGTCACGATCTTCTCGCCGCACGTCGATTTTGGCCAAGGATCAGTGACCGGAATGGTGCAAATGGCCGCTGATGAGCTGGACGCGGACTGGTCCAAGATTGTGGTTGAATCCGCGCCGGTGAATGTGGCATTTGCCAACGTGCCGCTGGCGAAGGGGTTTGGCGGAGAATTGCTGCCCTTTACCATTCCTCCCTTCCTGAAAGGGATTGTGGGCTCCACCTTCGCCATGGTGGCTCGTAACATGCCGCTCCAGGTCACGGGAGGCTCCTCCACCGTCCGCGCGACCGGCCAGTTGGGGATGCGCGTCGCGGGCGCCGCCGCGCGCACGGCGCTGATCGCGACGGCTGCCAAGCGCTTCGGCGTTCCCGAAAGCGAACTAACCACTGCAAATAGCCGGGTGACTCACGCCAACAGCGGCAGGACGCTGCGCTATGGCGAACTCGCCGCCGAGGCCGCCGACCTGTCGTTCAACGGCGAGCCCAAGTTCAAGGACCCCAAGGACTATCGCGTGATCGGCAAGCCGATTCCGCGGTGGGATATTCCTGCGAAGGTGAATGGGAGCGCCCAATATGGCATGGATGTGCAACTGCCGGAGCTGCGCGTGGCCACGATCATGGCCGCGCCGGTGCGCGGCGGCAAACTCGACACGGTGGATCCTGCACCCGCCTTGAACGTCAATGGCGTGGAAAAGGTCATCAAGCTCGACAATGCGGTAGCGGTTCTCGCCCAAGGTTACTGGCAGGCGCTCACGGGCCTGCGGGCACTGTCCCCCAAGTTCTCCGATGGCGGACACGGAGAACTTTCATCAGCCTCCATCGCCGCGGCGCAAGCCGCAAGGATTAAAACGGACAAGCCGGATCATAAAAGCGGCCATGGCGACGTGCCGGCCGCGCTTGCCGGGAGTGGCGTCAATGTGGTCGAGGCCCACTATGCCGTGCCATTCATCCATCACGCGATGATGGAGCCCTTCGCGCTCACCGCCCACTTCAAGGATGGCAAGCTTGAGCTGTGGGGTGGCGTGCAGGATCCACTGCACAGCCGCAAGGCTGCGGCCGAAGCGGCCAATATCAGCACCGATCAAGTCACTTTCCACCCGATGATCATGGGCGGCGCCTTCGGTCGTCGTTTACCGGGATTTTGCGAGATCATCGGCCAGGTGGTTCAAATCGCCAAGCAGACCCCTTATCCCGTCAAGCTGATCTGGTCGCGTGAGGAGGAAGTGAAACACGGCTCCTATCGACCCCAGGCATCGGCACATCTGAAGGCTGCGCTCGCCAAGGACGGACGGATTGCCGGATGGACGACTGACTACGCCCAATCAGAGGATGCGACGCGCGAAACCCGCTTCGCCTATGACGTCCCCGCCTTTGCGCTGCGTCACTATGCATTCGCCACCAATCAGCATGATGGTCCCTGGCGTTCGGTCAATTCGAACCAGAACGGCTTTTATACGGAAAGTTTCATGGACGAGTTGGCTCTCGCCGCGGGCGAAGATCCCTATCAATTCCGCCGCAAACATCTGCATCCGGGATCGCGCCATTTGGCCGTGTTGGACGATGTGGCCAAGCGCAGCGGCTGGGGCACGCCGCTCACCACCGGGCACGGGCGCGGCATGGCATTGGTTGAATCGTTCAACACCATCGTCGCCCAGGTGATCGAGGCTTCAGTCGGCAACGACGGTCGTCCACGCGCGCACAGAGTCTGGTCGAGCGTGGATTGCGGGCGAGTGGTCAATCCGGACGGCGCCGCCGCGCAAATCATGGGCGGCATCGTCATGGCCTTGTCGACCTGCATTGATGAAGCCATCACCCTCGACAAGGGTG
This sequence comes from uncultured Gammaproteobacteria bacterium, assembly GCA_963831765.1. GTDB lineage: Bacteria > Pseudomonadota > Gammaproteobacteria > Steroidobacterales > Steroidobacteraceae > Bog-1198. The sequence continues at coordinate 320,826 of CAWHRH010000002.1, read as the reverse complement.
CCGTAGTGCAATCAAACTTTCACGACTATCCACTGTTGAAACTGGCCGAGGCGCCGGAGGTCGATGTGCATTTCCTGGACAGCAATGCCTCAATGGGCGGACTCGGCGAGCCGGGTGTCCCGCCCACGGCACCGGCACTCGCCAACGCCATTTTTGCCGCAACCGGCAAACGCATCCGGCAATTGCCGTTTCGCAATCAGGCTAAGGCGTAGACACCGGCGCCAGGCCTTCTATCAAATCGCAGGCCCTGGCGATCGCGCCGGCCGAGTCGATGCGCGACGCATACTCCCGGCGGCGCTCAGCCGCCGCACCATCCATCAGAATGGATTGAATCGCGTCCGCCACGCGCCCGGCGCGGTAGCGGCTCTGCGGAATACTGCGGCCGAGTTGCAGCTGCTCGATTCGCCAGCCACTGTCGAATTGATCGTAGCCGTGCGGCACCACCAGGTGCGGGATGCTCGCCTTGATTCCCTGCGCCAGGGTACCCACACCGCCGTGATAAACCAGCAATGCCGCGCGCGGCAGGACCTGACTGAAAGGCAGATAGCCGAAGGTGCGGATGTTCGATGGAAGATTGCGCGGGACCTGCTCCGGGTAATTCGTCACCAGCATGGCGCGCATTCCAACCTTGCCCGCCGCGCGCACCGATTCGCGGAAAAACCGGTGCATCGTCGATCCGGCGGAGCCGGGGGTAAACACAATGGGCGCCGGGCCCTGGCTCAAGAATTCCTCGGCCTGCGCTCGCGAGGCTGCCGCGGCGTCGGCATCCTCATCATTGCCTTCGTCGTCGCCGTCGCTGCCCGCATCCCACAGCGGGAACCCCACCGAATGGGTATTCGCCGGCCAATCCGGCTGAGGCGCCGCGAACCACTCCGGGAAGAAGGCGATCACCAGTTGCGGCGAGTGCATCCAGCGATGCATCAGCCGGTCAACGGGCTCAAGACCGAGTGACGCGCGCAAGTCATTCAAGGGCTTCTTCAAGCTGTGATCCACCACGAGCGCGTCGATCAGGCGGAACAGGCTGTGCTTGAACCATTGCGGCGTGGCGGGCGATAACCTGATATTGCCCATCATTCCTTGATCGGCGAGGGTGCGAATGACGCTGGGCTGCAGGTGCACGGACGCGCTGGGCAAGCCGAGCTTCTCCTGCGCGACGCGCGCGCCGAAGGCGAGACTGGAGAAGGCCACGACGGTGCGGGCGTCGGCATGGCTTTCGATCAAGCGGTAAATTTGCCCGATGGCGGGCGCAAGGACCTGCGAAATGACCTTGAAGCCCTTTCGCAAGTGCCACAGTTCCGGATTGGCGATCGCCGCATGGGCCTCTTCGGCCCTGCCGACCGCCAGGAACCCGAGGCCTTGCGCCTCGATCAGTTCCTTGAAAATCGGATTGGTGAGAATGGTTGCCCGATGCCCTCGTGCCTGCATCGCGGCTCCGATGGCGATGAAGGGATGAACATCGCCCGCGCTGCCGATTGTCGGCAGAAAGACCTGGAGAGATTGCCCGCCGGCGCGACCACCCGTTCGGGTCACTTCAGCGCCCGTTCGCAGGGTGCAGATCCATATCCCCTCCTCCTTATCGCTCGAACTTCGTCGACAGAATGATCGACGATGTCGTGCGCTCCACGCCATCCAGCGCGCCGATGCGGTCGATCACTTCATCCATCTCGGCAACCGAGGCGGCCGCAGCCACCGCGATCAGGTCCACATCGCCGCTGACCGAATGCAGCAGCCGAACCTGTGAAATGGCTTGGAGCGCCGCCGTGACGGCGCGGGTTTCCTTGGGTCGAACCTTGATCATCACATGCGCCCGGACTGCGCCCAGGCCGTGTTCCGGCGCCAGGCGGACGCCGAAGCCCATGATGATCCCCTGCCTTTCCAGCCGCTCAATCCTGCTTTGCACGCTGGTCCGGGAACGGCCCACCAGCCTGGCGAGTTGCGCGGTCGAAGCGCGGCCATTTTCCCGCAATGCGACCAGAAGCTTTTCGTCGATGCTATCCATGGCGATTCGCCATATTTTGCCTGCGTAATGCCAGATTATGCCTTAAAAACGTCTGAATTCACCCTACTATTTGCAGGATTGAAGGATAAAATTGGCGCACTGGAGACTTAAATGAAAGACATCGTTATCGTCGGCGCGGGCAAAATCGGTTCCATGATCGCGGAGCTGCTGGGCGGCAGCGGAGATTATGCCGTCACCGTCATCGATCGTTCGCAGCAGCAATTGGACCGGCTGGAAACGGCCGCCGCCCGTCGCCAAAATCGCGGCGGACATCACCCAGGGAGCGGCGCTGCGTAAGATCCTGGCGGGCAAATTCGCCGTGCTGTCCGCGGCGCCCTATCACGCGACGCGTCTCATCGCCGAGGCGGCCAAGGCCGCCGGCGCTCACTATCTGGATTTGACCGAGGATGTGGCCAGCACACGCGTGGTGAAGCAACTCGCGGCGGGCGCCCGCACGGCCTTCATCCCGCAATGTGGATTGGCGCCGGGATTCATCACCATCGTCGCCAGCGATCTGATTTCGCATTTCGATGAACTCAATGATGTGCGCATGCGGGTGGGCGCATTGCCGAAATTTCCGTCCAATGCGCTCAATTACAACCTGACCTGGAGCACGGACGGCGTCATCAACGAGTATTGCGAACCGTGCGAAGCCATCGTCAACGGCCAGCTGCGCGAAACGCAGCCGCTGGAAGAGTTGGAAGAATTCTCGCTCGACGGCATTTTGTACGAAGCGTTCAACACCTCGGGCGGCCTCGGCACGTTGTGCGAAACCCTGGCCGGCAAGGTGCGCAATCTCAACTACCGCACCATTCGCTACCCGGGCCATGCGGCCATCATGAAGGCGCTGTTGAATGATCTTCGTCTGCGCGACCGGCGCGAACTGTTGAAGGACATTCTCGAGAATGCCGTGCCGATCACGCTGCAGGATGTTGTCATCGTATTCGTCACGGTGAGCGGCATGCGCGGCGGACAACTCATTCAGGAGACCTACGCCAACAAGATTTATGCCGCGCCGGTGGGCGGCAGAGTGCGCAGCGCCATACAGATCACGACCGCAGGCGGCATTTGCGCCGTACTCGACATGCTGAGCGCCGGGACGCTGCCCCAAGTCGGGGCTTATCCGGCAGGAAGAAATCGGGCTGCAGGCATTTCTGGCGAATCGCTTCGGCCAATGCTATGCACTTGCAACGCCGGCCGGCGGCGACGCGGCCATCGGCCCGATCAGCGACCTAAGAGCCGTACGGTTAGCCAAACATATGCGCCGATCGTCGGCAGCACTGTGAGCACCGCGCGCCGCTAGCTCCGGTCGACGAAGGCCGTAATGTCCGCCAGCGTGGGCGCCCTGCCCCGCGCCAGCAATGCCAGCGACGCCACCGTATTCGCGTGCGAGATTCCCGGGTAAAGCTTCAACGTGACCGTCACGCCCAGCGCGGCCAACGTAGCGGCCAGGTTGCGCGAGTTCTTGGGCCAAGTCGTGGTGTCCTTCAAACCATGCACCAACAGCATGGGCGGTGCACCGGCGCGCACGAAATTGATGGGCTGCGATTGCGGGTAGTTCTGCGGGGGCCCGAACATGTCCTGATCGTCGGCTTCGATCAGCGGCAAGAAATCGTAGGCTCCCGATAAACCGATGACGCCCGCGATGCGCGGCGCGGCTTTTCCCGGCCGCCGCAAAATATCCCGTGTCCAGCGCCAGCAGCGCGGCCATATGCGCCCCCGCGGAGTGCCCCATCAGATACAGACGATCGCGGATCGCCGCCGAAATCGGCGGCGTGCGTCGACGCCCACCACGCAGCCTGCGCGGCGTCGCTCATGAATCCCGGCATCTTGACCTGCGGATAGTGCCGATAATTCGGCAGTATCGCGACATACCCTGCCTGCACCAGGGCCGCGCCGACGAACCGGTAATCCGCCTTGTCGCCGAATCTCCAGCGCCCGCCATGCCAGAACACGATCACGGGACGCCGCGCCGCTGGGAGGCCCCAACGGCACATACACATCCAGGCGGTGCTGCGGATCGGTGCCGTAGACGATGTCCGCGTGCCGCCGATAGGGGCCGAACACTGCGGGCATGTTGGCCGCGAAAAATCCGAATCGCGTGACCAGCCAGTCAAGGAAGACGGCAATCCAGGAAGCGGCGGCGCGACATGATGGGACTACCGACAGGCATAGGTTGGCCGGCGGTGCGCATCGAGCAAGCCGTGGCGCGATCAACCAGTCGTGCGCGTCCTCGGCATCCTGCTCGAACCAGCGCGCCGCGCTGCCCAGCCTGAAGGTATAGCCCCACTCGTCCATGTCGCGGCACATTCGCTCGCGGCCCGACATTGGGCAGCGATTGCGCCAGGATGATTTGCAGGTAGCAAACGGCGTTTTCCTCCGCATGATCGCCGCCTGCATCGGTATCGAGACCGGCGCGCCGTTCCGGCGTCATGCAGATGAAATGCGCGCCTTCGTGCAGCACCGAATGCAGCGGCGTATCGAGGCGCGCGAAAATCTTGGACCCGATCAGTCCCGCCTCGCGCTCGCCCCAGTACGAGCCGGGAATGACTTCCTCGGGCGCCACCAACTGCAAAGCCAATCCAAAACGATCCAACAGCACCTGTAACGAGAGGCGATCAATGGACGTTGACCAACAGCACGTCGGCCGATGCCGTCTACTTCAAACTCGTCAGCCGGCGCATGGCGATGGAGACCAGGTCGCGCGCCATCTGCTGGCGCAAGATGTCCGCCTCATGCTCCTTGGCCAGCAGCAGGTTCTCCTCGAAGCTGTAGTCCTTCGACAGGCTGATGGTCTGCGGTGCCAGCAATTCCTTGTCCGCGCCTTGCACCGCGAAAGTGACCGTGTAGGTCAATTCGTACTCCGTCGGAATGTTGGTTGCGGACACCGACAGCGTGCGCTGCTCCACCAGATCCTTGGTGACCTCGATGGTCGCGGTTGCGCCCTGGCGCACGGGCTGCAGCTCCGCCCCCGCACTCTTGAGCTGATGCTCGAACTCGCGCGAAAAATCCGTGTACGGATCCTTCAGCGACAAGTAAGGACGCGCCATGACCGCGGGCAACGGATCGCTGCCCGCGAGGCGAAAGCCGCAGGCCGTCAGCGCCAACACGCCGAGCAGGGAGAGAGTTTTCAAGACGGCCAAGGGATTACACCACGACGTTCACGAGCTTGCCGGGCACGATGATCACCTTGCGCACCGGGAGCGCGCCGATGAATTTCTGAGCGTTCGGCTCGGCCAGTGCCGCGGCGCGCACGGCGCCCTCCTCCGCGTCGACGGCAACTGAAATATGTCCGCGCAGCTTGCCGTTCACCTGCACCACCAATTGCACCGTGGCCGTCTGCAACGCCTCGACATCGACTTCGGGCCACGGCTCGTCGATCAAGGCCGCGCTCCTGCCCAACGCGTGCCACAGCACGTGGGTGACATGCGGAATGATGGGCGACAAGTCAGTACCGCAATTTCCAGCCCTTCCTGCTGCACGCTGCGATCCTGCGGCGAATTCTGCGGGAATTTGGCCAGTGCATTCAGCAGCTCCATCACGGCGGCAATCGCCGTGTTGAAAGTGCGGCGGCGGCCGATATCATCGGTGACCTTCGCCAGGGTCTGATGCGTTTGTCTGCGCATCGCCCGCTGCCCTGCGGTCAGCGCCGGCTTGTCGAGAGGCGGCGCCGGCCCCCGCGACACGTGCTCGTGCACCGCCTTCCAGAGGCGTTTGATGAAGCGAAAGGCGCCCTGCACGCCCTCGTCGGACCATTCCAGGGTCTGCTCCGGCGGCGCAGCAAACATCATGAACAGGCGCGCCGTGTCGGCCCCGAATTCGTCCACCAAGAGCTGCGGATCGACGCCGTTCTTCTTCGACTTCGACATGGTCACCACGCCGCCGGACTCGACCTCCTTGCCGTCGGCGCGCAGCACCGCGACGCGGCGCTGAGTCGTCTTGTCGGTGCTCAATACGATGTCGGCCGGATTGAAGTACTCCACGCGCCCCGATTCGGGTTTGCGGAAGAACACCTCATTCAGCACCATGCCCTGCGTGAACAGATTGCGCGAATGGTTCCTTGAAGGACAGCGCACCCATCTCATTCATGAAGCGGGTCCAGAAGCGCGAATACAGCAGGTGCAGAATCGCGTGCTCGATGCCGCCGATGTACTGATCCACCGGCAGCCAGTACTGAACCCGCTAATCGAGCATCGCTTGATCGTTGTCGGCGCAGGCGAAACGCAGGAAGTACCACGACGAGTCCACGAAGGTATCCATGGTGTCGGTCTCGCGCCGCGCATCCGCCGCCGCACTTCGGACACTTGACGTGCAAGAACTCGTCGCATTTGAGCAGCGGATTGCCGCTGCCGTCCGGCACCAGATCCACCGGCAGCACCACCGGCAATTGCTCATCCGGCACCGGCACCGCGCCGCAACCGGCGCAATGAATGATGGGAATCGGGCAACCCCAGTAGCGCTGCCGCGAAATTCCCCAGTCGCGCAGGCGCCAGGTGGTCTGCTTCTCGCCCAGGCCCTTGGCGGCCAAATCCGCGGCGACGGCATCGACCGCGGCTTGGAAGTCCAAGCCGTCATACGCGCCCGGAATTCACGCAGCGGCCGTGCTCGGCATACCAGGGCTGCCAGGCGTCCGTACTGTATGTCGTGGCCATCCACGTCGATGACCGGCTTGATGGGCAATCGATATTTTTTGGCGAATTCGAAATCCCGCTCATCGTGCGCCGGCACGCCCATGACCGCGCCGTCGCCATAGCTCATGAGCACGTAATTTCCCACCCACACCGGCACGGCTTCGCCGCTGATGGGATGGCGCACCGACAGGCCGGTCGGCATGCCCTTTTTTTCCTGCGTGGCGAGTTCCGCCTCGATCGCGGGACCGCGCTTGCATTCCTCGATGAAGGCTGCCAATTCGGGATTGCCGCGCGCCGCGTGCACGGCGAGCGGATGCTCCGCGGCCACCGCGCAAAACGTCACGCCCATGATGGTATCGGCGCGCGTGGTGAAGGCGTACAGCACGCCGCCGCTCGCCGATGTCGTGCGGGAACCCCAGCCGCACGCCTTCGCTGCGGCCGATCCAATTGGCCTGCATGGTGCGCACGCGCTCCGGCCAGTCCGGCATATGATCCAAGGCGTCGAGCAAATCCTCGGCGTAGGCCGTGATCTTCAGGTAGTACATCGGGATTTCGCGCTTCTCGACCAGCGCGCCGGTGCGCCAGCCGCGGCCGTCGATCACCTGCTCATTGGCGAGCACGGTCTTATCGACCGGATCCCAATTGACCACGCCGGTCTTCTGGTAGGCGATGCCTTTTTCCAGCATGCGCAGGAACAACCACTGATTCCAGCGGTAGTACTCGGGACTGCAGGTCGTGAGCTCGCGGCTTCCAATCCAGGGCAAAGCCCAGGGACTTGAACTGCGTCTTCATGTGCGCGATGTTGTCGAGAGTCCATTTCGCCGGCGGCACGCCATTCGCGATGGCCGCATTCTCCGCCGGCAGGCCGAAGGCGTCCCAGCCCATCGGCTGCAGCACGTTGCGCCCGTTCATGCGCATGAATCGCGCCAGCACGTCGCCGATGGTGTAATTGCGCACATGCCCCATGTGCAAGCGGCCGCTTGGATAGGGAAACATGCACAAGCAATAATACTTCTCGCGGCTGTCGTCTTCCTTGGCCTCGAAGCTGTGCTGCTTGTTCCCAATAATGCTGCGCCTCCGCCTCGACAGCGGCGGGATCGTATCTTTCTTGCATGATTGGGCCCCAGAATACCCGAGATGCCGGGCGGCCGCGAACTGCCTTTGACCTGAAGGATTGAATGCGTAACCTCAAATTTTATAGCGCGCTGGCCCTCAGCACCTTGAGCGGCTGCCTGTGGTTCCTGGCCGTCACACCGTTTGATATTTCCGCGCTCGCGTGGATCGCCGCGGTTCCCATGCTCATGGCGATGGAGCGCGCGGCGAAGCCTGCGGCAGCGCGCTATTTCTTGGGCTGGTGGGCCGGCGTGCGTCGAAACCGCCGGCGGATTTTACTGGCTGATCGACGTCATGCGGCGCTTCGCCGATTTTCCGTGGATCGGCGGCGCTGGCGTGCTGCTGTTGTTCTGCGCGGCGCGCGCCATCATTTTTCTGCTGTTCACCGCCATTGTGTGCGCCATCCGCAGGCGCCGCCGCTTGCCGATGACCTTGCTCGCGCCCATCGTCATGGTGAGCTGCGAACTTGCTGGTGCCGCAATTATTTCCCTGCGGCCAGTGGATCAGTCAGGCCTGGAATCCGCTGGTCATTCAGATCAGCGAACTGACCGGACCCTTGGGCGTCACCGCCTTGCTGATGCTGGTCAATGGCGCGCTTGTACGATTTGCTGCTCGATGCACGCGGCGCGCGCTACCCGCGCATCGGCGCCGCAGCAGCTCGTTGCGGCGGCTCTGATCTTCGGCGCCGTGCGCATGCATCAAGTGGACGAGGCCATCGCGGCGCACGCCCGCGCCTGAAGGTCGGGCTGGTGCAGCCGAATTTCGCCTACAGCAACGACGGCGAATTCTCGCGCGAAGAGGCACTGCGTCAGCTGCAGTGCGCTGCAAGAGCAATCGCGGCGCCTGCAGAAGGCCGGCGCGCAATTGCTGGTGTGGAGCGAGGGCAGCTATCCCGTGACCCTGCCGCGGGATTTCAGCGCCGACTTTCCGCCGGAGTCCCGGCGCATGATCCGCCGCGGCTTCAACGTACCCGGTTCTGATCGGCGCCAACATGTACGACGCGGCGCACGACCATGCCTTCAACTCGGCCATCCTGCTCGACGAGCAACGGCAAGGTGGCCGGCCGCTACGACAAGGTGCGGCTGCTGGCCTTCGGCGAATACATCCCCGGCATCGAATATCTTCCCTGGCTGCGCAAACTCCTGCCCGCCGGCACCGGACGATTCACCGCCGGCGCGGGCCCCGGCGTGCTGCCATTGCAGGGACCCGCGGGCGGCGTGTGGCGATTGGGACCCGTGATTTGCTACGAGGATATATTGCAGGAATACATGCGCGGCGTCGGACAGCTGCACCCCAATCTTCTGGTCAACCTGACCAGCGATTCATGGTACGGCGCGGACACCGAGCCCTGGGAGCATCTGGCGCTCGCGGTTTTCGCCAGCGTCGAACTGCGCGTCGCCATGGTGCGCGCCGTGAACTCCGGCGTTTCCGCGCTCATCGATCCCAACGGCCGCGTGCTCGCGAAAACCTATGCCGACGATCCCTATCGCAACCCGCGAGCCGCCGACGGCATCGTCGTCGCGGCGCCCCGCATGCAAGGGGGCCGCACGGTATACGTGGCCGTCGGCAATCTGTTCGCCTACCTGTGTCTCGCGGCAACCCTCATCGTCCTGGGCGCCGCGCTGCGAAAGCTCAAGCCATCAAATTGACTTTGGATCCTGTGGCTGCCGGGGAGGCGGCCGCTGCATTGGACCGTGCCACCGTGTTGTCGATGCTGACCGGATTGGTCGTGGACGACGGCGCTTGGATGCCGATGACCTGCTCCAGCGTATTCAGGATATTGCCGAACAGATTCTGGGCAGCGCCCACCGGAACTTGCGCCGCAGTCGTGCTGCTGGAATCGGTAAGCGGATCGGTATCCACGCCTTTTTTGTGTCCGTGTCCATGGGGGTGAAAATTGACCGCGGGGAGAGCCGCCGCGGCGGACGATGGAATCGAGAGAGCTGACATAGGACTTTCCTCGGTTGTTAAATCACGTTTGAGCGGCAACGATTTGCCGCAAGCGGCCGGCAGCGGCGAGCCGTTGCCGCGCGAATGCCGCTCGGTAACGCCGAAATACGCTTGAATCGCACGAAACCCGCATACCTTGAACCTTTCAATCCTGAATTCACGTGTTGCACCGTGAATGAAGCAGAATTCGTGCCAACGGGAGCGGTTGGCCGGGTGCTTAGAACGGCAAGGGCTTGATGTCGGGGGCCACCCAGGCCCTGCGCGCCGCAACAGAGAACAGGCACGGGCGCGACCAGTAAGCGAGCAGCCAATCGGGTTCGCCCAGCGGCGATCTCATCAATGCGTTGCAGGTCGCATGCAGACTGTTGCCCGGATTGTCGAAGAGAAACGCGCGCGCCGCGCGAATGGAGGCCTGGGTGATGGTCTCGTGATAACCCTCGGTGTCGGTATTGGCACCGCCTTTGGCTGCGTTGAAATCCCGGATCAATTGCGGCAGATCGCGGGATGCATCCAGGTCGCTGCGGCAGGTGATGATCCACAGCGTCGTCGAGAAATGCGCCGCGTGCGTCCAGGAGGTTTTGGGCAGGGACCGATCGATGAATCCGTTGCCGATGGCGACGATTTCGTCGTCAGAGGTGAACGGTGTAAAAATTCGCATGATTTGTGCGCAGTTTAGCGTGTGCAATTTTCGGTGACCAGCCGTGCCCGCAACGTTGGATTGAGATAGGCTTGGCTGCATGAGCACCTCCCCCGGAAAATCGCTGCGTCTCTATGAACTTGCTTTGGAGGACGGCCGATCGGCCAGTCCCTTTGTATGGCGTATCCGCTATGCCCTTGCGCACAAGGGATTGCCATACGAGACCGTGAAGCTGGGGTTCTCCGAAATACCCTCCGTGTTCGGCGGCCGATTCAAGACGGTGCCGATTTTGGAGAACGGCGATACCGCGATGGCGGAAAGCTGGGACATCGCCGAGTACCTGGACCGCGCTTTTCCAGAGCGGCCGTTGTTCAGCAGTCCGGCCGAACTGTCGGTGGTGCGTCTGGTCGATGCGTGGTTCATGACCGAGGTGATGAGGCGAATGTTCAGGGTGTACGTCAAGGACGTGCACGACGCGGCGCGACCGGCCGACCAGCCCTACTTTCGCGCGAGCCGGGAGAAGAACATGAAGGGCGCCACGCTGGAGACTTTCACGGCCGGCCGTGAAGCGCACTTGCCGGCGATTCGCACCGCACTTGCGCCGCTGCGCATGCATCTTGCCAAGTTTCCATTCTTGGGCGGCAGCGCGCCGAACTTCGCCGATTACATTGCGCTGGGCGCCTTTTATTGGGCCGCGAGCGTCGCCACGGTGCCGCTGCTGGAGCGCGACGATGCGCTGCGCGACTGGCTCGATCGCGGCTTCGATTTATACGGCGGCATCGGGCGAGGCCCTCATTTGCGGCCGCTGTTCGAGCGATCCACCCGTTGAGACGCTGATACCCCTTCAGGCTTTGATCTACCCGTTCCGGCGGCGCCGCCATAGCGCCGCCGCCAACAGCAACAGGGCGGCACCGATCACCGGAATGTTCCCGAAGCGCGCATAGGGTGTCAGGCCGGTCATCGGCTGTACCTCTGCGCGCAGCACCGCCTCCTGGAATTGCGGCAAACTGGCAACCACCTTGCCGTGCGGATCGATGGCCGCCGTGATGCCGTCGTTCGCCGCACGCACCAAGAAGCGTCCGGCCTCGAGCGCCCGCATGCGCGCAATCTGCAGATGCTGATGCGGCGCCGTGGAATCGCCGTACCACGCATTGTTGGTCACGTTGATGAGCAGCGTTGCCTCGCGCAGAACATCGAGCTGCTGACTGCCGAAGGCATCCTCGTAGCAAATCGTCAGCCCGAGCTTCTGTCCGGCGGCCTTGAGCAGCGGTTGATGCGCCGGGCCCGCGGTGAAGTCGTCGTAAGGCAAACTCATGAGACGCAACCATGAGCGGACGAATGCGGGCACCGGAAAGTATTCGCCGAAGGGCACCAGGTGCCGCTTGTAGTACCAGCCGTCACCGGTGTCGCTCAAGATCCGGATGCCGTTGAAGTACTGCTTGGTTGTCGGCCAATAATCGTCCAGGCCGATGGCAAAATCGGCTCCGTGCGCGCGTCCCAGCTCCTTGAGCGCCTGCAGATAATCCACCAGTTCGACGGACAGCGCGGGCAGGGATGACTCCGGCCAGACGATGAGTTCGGCACCCCAAGCCTGGCCTGTCAGCCGCAGGTAGCGATCGAGGGTGAGCGCGCGATTTTTCACTTGCCACTTCTGATCCTGCGGCACGGCGCCTTGCACCGCCGCGACTTGGATTTTGGGTCCCTGCGGCTGCGTCCAGTTCTGCCGCGCAAGCCCCGCCCCCAGAAGGAACAGTGCGGCGATGGCACCGAGCGCCGCCGCCCGCCGCGAAAAGGTTAGGGCCGGCATCCAGAGCGCATTCAGGCCGGCGGCGCAGATCGCCGCCGCCCAGGTGACTCCATAGACGCCGAACAGCGGCGCCCATCCGGCCAGCGGCGAATCGATGAAGGCATAACCCAGCGACAACCAGGGAAAACCGCTCAACAGCCAGCCACGCAACCATTCGAGCAGCACCCACAGCACCGGCAGCACCAGCCAATCCCGGGTTGCCCCGGGCTTCAGCCAGAAGCGATTGGCCAGGTAGCACAGCGCCGCCAGATAAGCGGCCATCACGGCGATCAGGACGGCCTGCAACACCAGGGTCAGCCACACCGGCACCAGACCGAATACGTGCAGGCAGGTGTAGAGCCAGTAGGTGCCGAACCCGAACAGCCCCGTGCCGAATGCCGCGCCGGTCGCGAAAGCGCGCCGCGGCGGCACACCCCTGATCAGCGCGAACAACGCTGCGGGCGCGAACAGGCCGGCGGCCCAGAAGCGAAAAGGCGCAAACGCAAGATTGAGAGCGGCGCCTGCCGCAAAGGCCATGCTGAGGCGCACCGCCGCCTGCGTCCACTGCGCGGCGGCGGGGCCGCGCCGCACTGGGCTCAAGCCGCGGACTCGTCTGCCGGCGGCGGCTCGATATCCGTCGCGGTGATCACGCGCAGCAGATCGATGCGGCGCCGATCGGCACGCAGGACGCGAAACTCCTAGCCGTCGATCTTGATGGTTTCCCCGCGACGCGGCAGCCGGCCGAATTCCTGCATCAACAAACCGCCGATGGTGTCGTATTCCTCATCGGAGAAGCGCGTGGAGAAATACTGGTTGAATTCCGCGATCGGCGTCAGCGCGCGCACCGTGAATTCCCGCGGCGCTTCCTTGCGAATGGCCTGAGCATCCTCGACGTCGTGCTCATCATCGATCTCGCCGACGATTTGTTCGATGACGTCCTCGATGGTGACCAACCCGCACACGCCGCCATATTCGTCGACCACCATGGCAATGTGATTGTGGCTGCGGCGAAATTCCTTGAGCAGGACGTTGAGCCGCTTGCTTTCGGGGACGAAAACCACCGGGCGCATGTACTCGCGAATCTCGAAATCATCGTCGCCTGCGGCCTGCAAGCGCAGCAAATCCTTTGCCAGCAATATGCCGAGAATCTGATCGCGATCCTCGCCGATCACCGGAAAGCGCGAATGCCCCGATTCGACCACCAACTCGCACCAGCTTGTCCGGCGGCTCGTCGCGTTCGACGAACACCATTTGCGATCGCGGCACCATGATGTCGCGCACCTGCATGTCCGCGACCGCAAGCACCCCTTCGAGCATCACCAGTGCATCGCCGTCGAACAAGCCGCGCTCGCTGGCCTCGCGTAAATGCTCGACGAGTTCCGCAAGATCCCGCGGCTCGCCGGACATCGATTGGGTAATTCGCTTTAACCAGCGGCCGGTGGTGCCGCCATGAGGTTGTTCGGACATGGGCTCAAAGCATACCGGATCAGCGATACGGGTCTGAAAATCCAAGCCGATCAAGGATTTGAATCTCCCTGGAGGCCATTTTTCTGGCCTCCGCCGCATGCTCGTGGTCGAATCCCTCGAGATGCAGAACGCCGTGGACGGTCATGTGCGCCCAATGCGCCTCGAGCGTTTTTTGCTGCGCGCGCGCCTCGCGCGCGACGACCGGGGCGCAAATCACCAGTTCGCCCAGGTGAAAGCGGCCGTCGGGCGCGTTTCCCGCGCCGGCGAACGACAGCACGTTGGTGGGTTTGTCCCGATGCCGATAACGCGCATTCAAGCTGCGGCTGCGCGGCGTCTGCCGACGATACGGATCGACAGCACCACCGGTCTGGTCGAAGCGCAGCGCCGCCGCGGCCCACTGGCTCAGTAAGCGCCGGCTCGGCGCCCAGGGACGGCGGGCCGCGTAGCTCACATCGAGTTCGACCGCTCGTGCCGACTCTAGGAGCCTGTCCTAGGCGCCGTCGTTGGCGGAGCTCGCCTCATAGGCCTGCACGATTCTTTGCACCAGCGGATGGCGCACCACATCGCGCGAGGTGAACATGGTGAAGGCGATGCCGCGCACGCCGCGCAGGATATCGATCACGGTGCGCAAACCGGACTGCTTCGAATTCGGCAGATCCACCTGCGTGATGTCGCCGGTGACGACGGCCTTGGAACCGAAGCCGATGCGCGTCAGGAACATCTTCATCTGTTCGTTGGTCGTGTTCTGCGCCTCGTCCAGGATGACGAAGGAATCGTTCAGCGACCGGCCGCGCATGAAGGCCAGCGGCGCCACTTCGATCACGTTGCGCTCGATCAGCTTGGCCACCCGTTCGAAGCCCATCATTTCGTACAGCGCGTCATACATCGGCCGCAGATACGGATCGACCTTCTGCGAAAGATCGCCGGGCAGAAATCCCAGCCGCTCGCCCGCCTCGACGGCCGGGCGAACCAGGACGATGCGCCGCACCTTTTCCGACTGCAGCGCCTCGACCGCGCAGGCCACCGCCAGATAGGTCTTGCCGGTGCCGGCAGGGCCGATGCCGAAGGTCAGATCGTGCGTGCGGACATTGTTGCAGGTATTCGGTTTGATTGGCGCCGCGCGCGCGCACCGCGCCGCGCGCCGTGCGCACTTTGAGCTCGTCCGAATCCGTACTTCGCATCGCTGTTGTTGCTGTCCATATCCAGCTCTTGCAGCGCGATGTGCACGCGCTCCGAATCCACCGGCTCGCGCTGCGCGCGCGCGTACAGGCTCTGCAGCACCGATTCCGCGCGCATGATCGCATCGCTCATGCCGACGAGTTGAAAGCGGTTGCCGCGACGCCTCACTTCAACGCCCAGCCGCGCCTCGATCAGGCGCAGATGTTCATCGAGAGGACCGCAAAGTTCAACCAATCGAACGTTGTCCGCCGGAGCGAGCAGAATCTCACGCGAGGCGCGGAATTGAACTCACGTTGACAGGTCTGCCGCGAGACGCCCGCGCAGCGAGTTGGGCATCGCCTCGGTAATGATCACGTCGGCAAAGCTGTTCATCAGCGTGCATCGGACCGCGGCCGGGTGCGTCGAAATTGACCCAGCGATTGTTGTCGGTGCGGCCGGCCAGCTGCGCCGGCATCGCGCTTGGCGGGGCGCTCGACCAGCACTCGCTGCCGGCTGCCCACCATGCGCTGCGAAATCGCGCGCGCCTGAGCCGTTCAGCGCTGCTGCAGCAGTTCCAGACGCTGCTGCTTGACCTCGTGCGGCAACTCATCGGGCAGCGCGGCGGCCGGGGTGCCGGGTCTGCGGCTGTAGAGAAAGCTGAACGACTGATCGAACCCGACTTCCGCCACCAGATTCATGGTCGCCATGAAATCCTCATCGCGTCTCGCCCGGGAAGCCCACGATCAGGTCCGTGGAAATGCAGATGTCCGGCCGCACCGCCCGCAGCTTGCGCAGCTTCTGCTTGTACTCGAGCACCGTATGTCCGCGCTTCATGGCCGCCAGAATGCGGTCCGAGCCGCTCTGCACCGGCAGATGCAGGTAATTATTGAGTTGCGGGACGTTGGCATAGGCCTCGATCAAGCTGTCGTTGAAATCGAGCGGGTGCGACGTGGTAAAGCGGATGCGCTCCACGCCGTCGATGCCGGCCACGAAATGAATCAGCGTGGACAGATCCGCAGAGCGTGCCGTCCGCCATCGGTCCTGCATAGGCATTGACGTTCTGGCCGAGCAGCGTGATTTCGCGCACCCCCTGAGCAGCGAGATGCTCCACCTCGCGCAGCACCTGCTCGAACGGACGGCTGATTTCCTCGCCGCGCGTGTAGGGCACGACGCAGAAGGTGCAGTACTTGCTGCAGCCCTCCATGATGGAGACGAACGCGGTCGCGCCGTCGGTGCGCGCCTCGCGGCAAGCGGTCGAATTTTTCGATTTCCGGGAAAACTGATGTCGATCTGCGGCCGGCCGGATGCCTTCAGGCCGTCGAGCATCGCCGGCAGGCGGTGCAGCGTCTGCGGGTCCGAATACCAGATCCACGAACGGCGCGCGCGCCGTGATGCCCTCGCCCTCCTGGCTGGCCACGCAGCCGCCGACGCCGATCACCACATGCGGGCGCTCGCTGCTTCAGCAGGCGCCATTCGCCCAGCAGCGAAAACACCTTTTCCTGGGCCTTTTCGCGCACCGAACAGGTATTGACCAGCAGCACGTCCGCTTCCGCGGGATTGTCGGTGCGGGTCATGCCGTGAGCTGCTTCGAGCACGTCCCGCATCTTGCCGGAATCGTACTCGTTCATCTGGCAGCCGAAGGTTTTTATGTATAAAAGACCGGGCATCTAGGGCGTGGGCTCATGGGGAAAAGGCCGCTAAGATACTAGGAACCATGGCAATACGCGAAGTTCTCAAAATGGGCGATCCGCGCCTGCTGGCGGTGGCCGACCCGGTGGTCGAATTCGGCACGCCCGAGCTCGCCGATCTGCTTACCGATATGCGGGACACCATGCGCAGATCTCAATGGGGCGGGGCTCGCCGCACCGCAAATCGGTGTCGGCCTGCGGGTGGTGATATTCGGTTTCGAAGAGAATCCGCGCTACCCGGACGCGGACGCGGTGCCCTTCACGGTGCTGATCAACCCGGAGCTCACGCCCCTGGGCGATAGCCAAGACGAGGGCTGGGAAGGCTGCCTCTCGGTCCCCGGCATGCGCGGGTCTGGTGCCGCGCTATCGCGATTTGCGCTATACCGGCTTCGACGCGCAGGGTAACTCCATCGATCGCACCGTCAAGGATTTTCACGCCCGCGTCGTGCAGCACGAAGTCGATCACCTGGACGGGATTCTGTATCCGCGACGCATACGCGATCTGACCCAGTTTGGCTTCAACGATGTGCTATTCCCAGGCCAGGACCTGCAGACGACTGACCTGCTTAGGCGGCATCGAAAATGATGACCCCGCGGCCCTGCTTGCCGGCATTGAGATCCGCAAAGGCGCGCGGCGCCTCGTCGATGGAATAGGTACGCGTGATCAATTCGTCGAGCTTCAGCCGCCCGCTGCGATACAGGCCGATCAGCCGCGGAAAATCCAGTTGCGGGCGCGCTGAACCGTACATGCTTCCGGTCAGGGTCTTCTCGCTGGTGGCCACCTGCTGAGCGCTGAGGCTGATCTGATCCTTGGGTCCGGAGATACCGACGATCACCGCCGTGCCGCCGCGGCGCAGGACTCCCCAGGCCATTTCGGAGATCTTGCCGGCACCCACGCAATCGAATGCATAGTCGGCACCGCCGCCCGTCAGCTTGTACAAGTCCTTGGCGGCGCTGGCCTGGCCGGTGACATTGAAGAAATGCGTGGCGCCGAATTGCTTCGCCAACTCGAGCTTATCGTCGCTGGTGTCGACCGCAACGATCATGCCCGCGCCGGCGATGGCGCAGCCCTGAATCGCATTCAGTCCCACTCCGCCGCAGCCGAAAATCACCGCGATGGAACCCGCCTCGACTTTGGCGGTGTTGATGGCCGCTCCCACCCCGGTCATGACGCCGCAGCTGATCAGGGCGGCCCGGTCCAGCGGCATCTGCTTGTCGATCTTCACGACGTTTCCCATGTGCACGGTCGCCGACTCGGCCATGACGCCGCAGCCGCAGAACACATTGAGGTCTTGACCCGCGGAATCGCGCGTGCGCACCGTGCCGTCGGGCAGGGTGTACAGCGACTTGAGCGATTGCACGCATAGCTGTGGCCGGCCGGTCTGACAGAAGTGACAATGCCCGCACATGCAGACAAAGGATGCTGATCACATGATCGCCGACGGCGAAATTGTCCACGCCGTCGCCGATCGCCGTGATGACGCCTGCGCCTTCGTGTCCCAGCACCAAGGGCAGGGGATAGGGAATCGTGCCGTTGGTGGCCGACAGATCGCTGTGACAAACGCCGCAGGCAGCCAGGCGCACGGTCACCTCGCCATGGCGCGGCGCCGCCACTTCGATCTGTTCCACGATCACGGGTTTGCCGAGTTCGCGCACCACTACCGCTTTCGCCAATTGAGTCATTGAATGTTTCCTGGTTAAAGATCAGGCAGTGAGCGCAGCGTAGCGCTGCAGATGAGTATCGCTGTCGCCGAACATCACTTCTGCCGCGGTCAGGCGTTTGAACCAATGGCTGACGACCAATTCGTCCGTCATCCCCATGCCGCCGTGCAATTGCACCGCCTGCTGCCCGACAAAGCGGCAGGCCTGGCCGATCACTGCCTTGGCCGCCGACAGCGCGCGGCGGCGCTCGACAATATTGTCGTCGATACAGCGCAGCGCGGCCAGGTAGCTCATGGAGCGGGCCTGTTCCAAATGTATCAGCATATCGGCGATCCGATGCTGCAATGCCTGAAAGCGGCCGATGGGCACGCCGAACTGCTGGCGCGTTTGCACATAGGCGACCGTCGCGTCCACCAGTGCCTGCATGACGCCCACCGCTTCGGCGCAGAGTGCGGCGAGGCCGATGTCGAACGCCGCCTCGATCACGGGCAGCGCACCGCCTTCGGCTCCCAGTCTGCTGCCGGCCGGCACCTCGACGCCCTTAAGATACACATCCGCGGCGCGCTGCCCATCGATGGTCGGATAGGAGTCCAGAGTCAATCCCTTGGAGTCCCTCGCGACCCGAAACAACGAGACGCCCGCAGCGTCCCCGGGATCGCCCGAGGTGCGCGCCGACATGAGCAACGTATCGGCGGCAGCAGCGTGCATGACCACCGCCTTGTGTCCGTCGATGCGGTAGGTCTCGCCCTTGCGCTCGCGCGCGAGCGCTCACCCATTGCGTCTCGAAGCGCGAGTCGCGCTCGAAATGCGCCAATGCCGCGATCGCAGCGCCGTTGCGCCATGCGCGTCAGCAACTCCGCAACGGCCGCATCGGCGGCGAACGGCGCGCAGCACCGCGGTGGCGATGACCGCGCTGCTCAGAAAAGGCTCGAGCAGCAAGCTGCGCCCGCAGGGGCCCATCATGGCGAGAGTCTCGAGCGGACCAAATCCCAACCCGCCCTGGGTCGCGGGCACGTTGAGCGCCAGCACGCCGAGCTCCGCCGAGTCCCGCCCAGGTTGTCTGATCCCAGCCGGCCTGCAGAGGCCTTGATGGCGCGAAATTTGTCGAACCGGTACTGCTCGGTCAGATAACGATCGACGGTTTCGTGCAGCTGCCGCTGCTCATCGCTGAATTCGAAGTTCATGGCGGTTCTTTAAAGGCCAACGATCATCTTGGAAATGATGTTCTTCTGGATTTCGTTGGTGCCGCCGAAGATCGACAGCTTGCGCAGGTTCATATACGCCGCCGCGAGCGTGGAAGCATAGCGCGGTCCGGCGGCTTCGCGAGCCGGGTCGGATTGCCATCCCGCTTCCATGGCCTCGCGCCGCAAACGGCAGTGCGTATGGTCCGACCGCGCGCATCAGCAGCTCGGAGATACGCTGTGCGATTTCGGTTCCCTTGATCTTCAAGATCGAGGCCTCCGGGCCCGGCGCGCGGGAGCCCCGCTCCGCGGACAACATGCGCAGGTTGGTGATTTCCAGAGCCCACAGATCGATCTCGACCTGCGCGATGCTGCGCGGCGAAGAGC
This sequence comes from uncultured Gammaproteobacteria bacterium, assembly GCA_963831765.1. Classification (GTDB taxonomy): domain Bacteria; phylum Pseudomonadota; class Gammaproteobacteria; order Steroidobacterales; family Steroidobacteraceae; genus Bog-1198. Next base: position 301,167 of record CAWHRH010000002.1, on the reverse strand, counting down.
GGATCCTCGATCAACGGCCGGCCATTCTTGCGCTCGAGCGCCGCGATGCGCTTGAGCCGCTGCAGTTCGCGCTTCGCGCCGCCGATTCCGGCGATGTTGGTGCGTTCGTGGCCGAGCAGAAACTTGGCGTAGGTCCAGCCCTTGTTCTCATCGCCGATTCGATTTTGAACCGGTACCTTCACGTTCTCGAACCAGATCTCATTGACCTCATGACCGCCGTCGAGCAGCGTGATGGGCCGGACCGTGATGCCGGGACTCTTCATGTCGATCAACAGAAAACTGATGCCGGATTGCTGCTTTGCGTGGGAATCGGTGCGCACCAGGCAAAAGATCCAATCGGCGTATTGTCCCAGCGTGTTCCAGGTCTTCTGGCCATTGACGATGTAGTGATCGCCGTCAAGAACCGCGCGGGTTTTCAGCGATGCCAGATCAGAACCCGCCCCCGGCTCGGAGTACCCCTGGCACCACCATTCGGCCCCGGAGCTGATGGGCGGAAGGAAGCGCTGCTGCTGCGCGGCATTGCCGAACGCCATGATGACCGGCGCCACCATTTTGGTGCCGAAGGGAATCAATCGCGGCGCGCCCGCGAGTGCGGTTTCCTCGTCGAAAATATATTGCTGCACGGAATTCCAGCCGGGGCCGCCGAACTGCTTGGGCCAACCCACGCCGCCCCATCCCCGCTCGTGCAGGGTCCGCTGCCACAGCACATGATCGGCCCGGCTGAGCTCGAGTCCCCCTAATACCTTGTCGCGGATGGAGGTGGGCAATTTTTCGCGTACGAAGGAGCGCACTTCCTCGCGGAATGCCTGTTCCTCCTCGGCTAAATTCTAGATCCATAGGGATTCCACTGATTCTGTTCTGCAGAACAGAATTTAGTTCTGAAATAGTGCAAAATTATGCGGATACCGGTCAGGGGTTGTCAATGAAACCGATGAGAAAGCCGACTATCTCCGCAGTTAACGCGGCTGCCAAAGCAGACCGCCACTTCGTCAATGCATTGGGACGCGGGCTGGAAGTACTGGCCTGCTTTCGCCATGGCGATCGCATGCTAGGCAATCAAGAGCTGGCACGCGCCTGCGGTCTGCCGAAGTCGACGGTCTCAAGATTGACCAACACGCTGACCAAACTCGGCTACCTGGTGTATGTCGAGGACCGTGCCAAGTACAGCCTTGGCGTCGCCACCTTGAGCTTGGGCAGCGCCATGCTGGCGCGCCTCGACATTCGCAAACTCGCTCATCCGCGCATGCAAGAGCTGGCTGAATTCGGCCAGTGCATGGTGAGCTTGGGCACTCGCGATCGCCTGTCGATGTTGTACATCGACGTGGCGCGCGGCTCGGCTGCCGTCACGCTGAGTTTGGACATGGGCGCGCGCATTCAAATCGCCACCTCGGCAATGGGCCGCGCCTACATCACCGCCGTGCCGGAAAGCGAGCGCAACGAAATCATGGAGCGCGTGCGCGAACTCGCGCCCGAAGATCGCTGGCCGGAGTTGCGGCAAGGCGTCGAGCAAGCCATGCGCGACATCCGCGAACTGGGTGTGTGCTGCTCGTTCGGCGAATGGCAGAAGGACGTCAACGCCATTGCGGTCCCGGTGCGGCCCGGGGGCGGACTGCCGCCGATGCCCATCAATTGCGGCGCACCCGCCTACATGGTCTCGAAGGATTTCCTGCTCGAGAAAGTGAGGCCGCGCCTCATAGCGCTCGCCAACGAATTGGAAACCTCGCTCGGGACCCTAAGCTAGGCTCCTAGAACGGAATATCGTCGTCGAATTCCTCCTTGCCCCCCGCCGGCGCCGGTGACTGATCATAGTCATCGCGAGGCGGTGCGCTTGCACCGGCACCGCGCTCGCCGCTCACGCGCAGGCGCACCGCCGCCCGCACGGGCGCCGAGCATTTGCATGTTGTCGGCGATGATTTCGGTGGTAAATCGATCATTGCCTTGCTTGTCCTGCCATTTGCGCGTGCGCAGTTTGCCCTCGACGAAGACCTGGGATCCCTTGCGCAGGTATTCGGCGGCGATTTCTCCCAATCGGCCGAACAGCGCAATGTTGTGCCATTCGGTGCGTTCCTGCTGGGCGCCGGAGGCCTTGTCCTTCCAGGATTCGCTGGTGGCAATTCGGATGTTCGTGACCGTCATTCCGCTCGGCATGGAGCGGGTCTCCGGGTCGGCACCCAGATTTCCAACCAGAATGACTTTGTTTACGCCGCGCGCCATGTCCTTCCCCCGCCTCAAATTCAGTGGCGCGTATTGTACACGCGAGCTTGTGCCCCCAATATTCCGCTTGCAGCCCCGCGTAATGGCAAAAATCCGCAATTAGCGGCCCGGAAACGGGGACGCCATGGGGTGATATACCCGCGCTTGACGCGACGCGTATAGTAATCGGTTACATGCAAAATATCCGAATCCGGGGTGCCCGGACCCACAATCTGAAGAATATCGATCTCGACCTGCCTCGCGATCGACTTGATCGTGTTGACCGGCCTGTCGGGTTCCGGCAAATCCTCGCTGGCATTCGACACCATCTATGCCGAAGGCCAGCGCCGCTATGTGGAATCGCTGTCGACCTACGCCCGGCAGTTCCTGTCGATGATGGAGAAGCCCGATATCGACACCATCGAAGGGCTGTCGCCGGCCATCTCCATCGAACAAAAATCGACCTCGCACAATCCGCGCTCCACAGTGGGCACGGTCACCGAAATCTACGACTATCTACGATTGCTGTATGCGCGCGCCGGCACGCCGCGCTGCCCGGATCACCACATCGATCTTGCCGCGCAGACGGTGAGCCAGATGGTGGACGCGGTGCTCGAGCATCCGGAAGGCACCGCCATGATGCTGCTCGCACCCGCCATCGCCGAACGCAAGGGCGAGCACGCCGAACTCCTCGATGAGCTGCAGGCGGGCGGATTCGTGCGTGCGCGGATCGACGGCAAGGTGGTGGAACTGGATCAAGCGCCCAAGCTCGACGTGCGCCGCAAGCACACCGTCGAGGCCATCGTGGATCGCTTCAAGGTGCGCGCCGGATTTGGCCCAGCGCCTGGCCGAGTCGTTCGAAACCGCTCTGCGCTTGGGGCAGGGAGTCGCGCGCATTGCCTACATGGACGACCCGGCGCGCGCGGAACTGGTGTTTTCCGACAAATTCGCCTGCCCGATCTGCAATTATTCCTTGAGCGAACTCGAACCGCGGCTGTTTTCCTTCAACAGTCCCATCGGCGCCTGCCCCACCTGCGACGGCCTCGGCACCCAGGAATTCTTTGATCCAGACAAAATCGTCGCCAATCCGCATCTGTCCCTCGCCGGCGGCGCGGTGCGCGGCTGGGATCGGCGCAACGCCTATTATTTTCAGCTGATTCAGTCCCTGGCCCGCTACGCCAAGTTCGATATCGAGGCGCCGTTCGAACACTTGCCGCAGAAAATCAAGGACCTGGTGCTGTTTGGCAGTGCCGACGAGCAGATCGAATTCAAGTACCTGGATGGCAAGGGCGGCACGATCTCCCGCCGGCACACCTTCGAGGGCATCGTGCGGAATCTCGAACGCCGCTACAACGAGACAGAGTCGGTGGCGGTGCGCGAAGAGCTGGCCAAGTACCGTTCGTCGCGCGCCTGCCCGGATTGCCAGGGCACCCGGCTGAATCGTGCCGCGCGAAACGTTTTCGTCGACGGCAAAAGCGTGCCCGAGATCTCGTCGCTGTCCGTGGCCGGCGCGCTGCAGTTCTTCGGCGGACTCAAGCTCCTCGGATGGCGTGGAGAAATCGCCGTCAAGATCGTCAAGGAAATCGGCGACCGGCTGGGTTTTCTCGGCAATGTCGGGCTCGGATACCTCACGTTGAACCGCAGCGCCGACACACTGTCCGGCGGCGAAGCGCAGCGGATCCGCCTGGCGAGCCAAATCGGCTCGGGATTGGTCGGCGTCATGTACATTCTGGACGAACCTTCCATCGGTCTGCATCAGCGCGACAACCAGCGGCTGCTCGACACGCTGGTGAATTTGCGCGATCTCGGCAATACCGTGATCGTGGTTGAACACGACGAGGAAGCCATCCGCCAGGCCGACCACGTCGTTGATTTGGGTCCCGGTGCCGGCGTGCACGGCGGCAGGATCGTGGCGCAGGGAACGGCGGCTGAAGTCGCCGCCCATCCCGACTCGATCACCGGGCAGTACTTGAGCGGACGGCGCGCGCATTGAAATACCGATGCTTCGGCACAGTCCGGATCCGAAGCGCATGCTGCGCGTCATCGGCGCGACCGCCAATAATTTGCAGAAAGTCACGGCCGAATTTCCGCTCGGCCTGCTGACCTGCGTCACCGGCGTTTCAGGATCGGGCAAATCGACGCTCGTCAACGACACCCTGTTTCGCGCGGTGGCAACGCAGCTCAATCATGCCGCGGCCGGTACGGCGCACTTCGATCGCATCGAGGGCCTGGAATTCATCGATCGGGTGATCGAAATCGATCAAAGCCCGATCGGGCGCACGCCGCGCTCCAATCCGGCGACCTACACCGGTCTGTTCGCGCCGATTCGCGAAATTTTCGCCGCCGTGCCGGAGGCTCGCGCACGCGGCTACGAAGCCGGCCGCTTCAGCTTCAACGTCAAGGGCGGGCGCTGCGAGGCCTGCCAGGGTGACGGCGTGATCAAGGTCGAGATGCATTTTCTGGCCGATGTCTATGTGCCCTGCGACGTCTGCAAGGGCAAGCGCTACAACCGCGAGACCCTGGAGATCCGCTTCAAGGGCAGGAACATTCACGAAATCCTCGATATGACCGTCGAGGATGCGCTGCCGTTTTTTTCCGCGGTGCCGACCGTTCAGCCGAAATTGCAAACGCTGCTCGACGTCGGACTGTCGTATGTGCGCCTGGGCCAGAGTGCGACCACTTTATCCGGCGGCGAGGCGCAACGCGTCAAGCTCGCCAAGGAACTGTCGAAACGCGCCACGGGACGGACCCTGTACATTCTCGATGAGCCGACCACCGGCCTGCATTTCGCGGATATTGCGCAGCTGCTCGTCGTGCTGCAGCGTCTTCGCGACGAGGGCAATACCATCATCGTCATCGAACACAACCTCGATGTCATCAAGACCGCCGATTGGGTAGTTGACCTGGGACCGGAGGGCGGTGACGGCGGCGGCCGCATCATTGCGGTGGGCACCCCGGAAGATGTGGCTGCCAACAAGGCCTCGTACACCGGACATTATTTGCGCGCCACCCTGGCGGCGCCGCGCGGGCTCGAGCGTAAACGGGCGTGAGCGCGACGCGCTTGGCTTCGCTCGCGCGCAGTCCCAAGACCGCCAAATTCGCGCCTCTGGTGGGTGCGCTGATCGGAACGCTGGGCGCCGCCGCCTACTGGTTGAGCGCGCAAATCTGGCCATCGAGCGTGGCCGTGATTCTGTCCATGGCTCTGACCGCCTGGCTGGCCGCCGGAACGCGCGTCTTGCCCGCCGGCCGCAATGACTGGGCTTTTCGTCTCTTCTGCCTGCTCATCAAGTACAACGCGCTCATGGCCCTGTCCGCGGCCCAGCTGCCGTTTGCAGCACCGGCCAATGTAGCGCTGGGATTGATCATGATCTGCGCGCATGCGGCCAGCTACGCGCTCATGATCGGGGTCTTGGGTGCGCGGCCGCCCGACGAGGGATCGAAGCTGGGCAGCGGGACGTTGAGCATTGCGCTGCTCCTGGGGCTCGCACCCGCTGCCGTTTTGGGAATTCCCGGCCTGAGCGGGCTGGCGGCTGCCATCGCCGTCAGCTTAGGGGTAATCGCATACCTGAGACTCAAGGGTGCTAGTGCCGCGGACGAGTGGCCCGGCTTCGCACAACAGCTCGCCGAAACCGGCTTTTACCTGGGAGCGCTGGCCACCTGGAGTTACGTATGAGGCGCGTGGTACGCGCCATCGCCCAAGGCGCGCTGCCGATACTCACGCGCTTGGGGCCGGAGTTCGCGCACGACGCGGGACTGGCGGGATTGCGCTGGCTGGGCCCTCTGTGGCCGCCGCAGAAGTTTCCCGAAGGACTCGCCGTGCGTTGTTTCGGTCTGCGCTTCGCGCATCCGCTCGGATTGGCTGCCGGCTTCGATAAGAACGGCGACTACCTGGATGCTCTGGGCGCGCTGGGCTTCAGCCACATCGAGTTGGGCACGGTGACGCCGCGGCCGCAACCGGGGAATCCGAAGCCGCGCATGTTCAGAATTCCGGAGCAGTGCGCGCTGATCAACCGCATGGGCTTCAACAACAAGGGCGTCGATCATCTCGTCGCGCGCATCCTGCGAGCCCGCTACGCGGGAATACGCGGCATCAGCATCGGCAAGAATTTCGACACGCCGCTGGAGAAAGCCCATGAGGACTATCTGACCTGCCTGCGCAAAATCTACCCACTGGCGGACTACGTTGCCGTCAATGTTTCCTCGCCCAATACCGAACGCTTGCGGGAACTGCAGGCGCCTGACGGTCTGCAGCGGGTATTCGAGCCCCTGCTCGAAGAGCGGCGCACGCTGATGGAGCGTCACGGCAAACGCGTGCCGCTGCTGGTCAAGATTGCGCCGGACCTGAGTGCCGCGCAGATTTCCGCGCTGGTGCAGGAAATCCGGCTGCTTGAACTCGACGGGGTGATCGCCACGAATACCTCGACGGACCGAAGCGCTGTCCCGGCTTCGGCCGCAGCCGAACAGCGCGGAGGTTTGAGCGGGGCGCCGCTGCATGCTCTATCGGTGAAAGTCATCTCGCAGCTGCGCGCCGAACTCGGTGCGCAGTTTCCCATCATCGGCGTCGGCGGTATCGTCAGCGCGCAGCACGGCCGCGACACACTGCGTGCCGGCGCCAATCTGCTGCAGATCTATACGGGATTCGCATACCGGGGCGCGGCATTGCTCGAGGAAATCATCGCTGCCATGCCCACATGATTGACCACGAAACAATCGAAAGCTTTCAACGCGACGGCGCGGTGTGCATTCGGCAGCTATTCACCCCCGGGGAAATTGCCGAATTGCGCGTCGGCATCGACGCCAATCTCGCGAATTTGAGCCCGCGCGCAAAATTGGCCAGCGGTCGCCGATGATCCCGGCCGTTTCGTCGAAGACTTCTGCAACTGGCAGGAAAATATGCACTACCGGCGATTCATTTTCGAATCGCGCCTCGCCGAGACCGCCGGTCGACTGATGCAGAGTTCAACCGCGCGGCTGTATCACGACCATATGCTCACCAAGGAACCGCGCACTCGGCAATCGACCCCGTGGCACCAGGATCAGCCGTACTACAACATCGAGGGGCGCCAGAATGTGAGTTTTTGGATCCCCGTGGATCCTGTCAATCGCGAGTCGACGTTGGAATTCGTCGCGCGATCGCACTTGGGTCCCTGGCTGATGCCGCGCTCCTTCATGGACGCCCAAGCGAAGTGGTTTCCTGAGGGCACGCTGGCCGACCTGCCGAACATCGAGGCTGCGCGCGAGAACTTCCCCATCCTGGGCTGGGAATTGCAGCCGGGAGATGCCGTTTGCTTTCACATGCTCATGCTGCATGCCGCCCGCGGCGTCACCGGCCCGGATCGGCGCCGGGTATTCTCGGTACGATTTCTCGGCGACGACATCCGGCATGCGCCGCGCCGTTGGAAAACATCGCCGGAGTTTCCCGGACTGGCGGACGAATTGGCGCCCGGTGCGCCGATGAATCATCCCCTTTTTCCCGTCCTTTGGAGCGCGCAGTGACAAAAGGAAAGCTGCCCTGGATCGTATTTTTACTGATGCTGGCGTTTGCGATCCTCTATGTCGTGCAGACCATCCCTCGGTTGCCGCCGATGGTCGCTTCCCACTTCGATATCGGCGGCAACCCCAACGCATTCATGACCCGGGGCGCTTACGCGCGGTTCATTCTGGGATTTGCGCTCGGTTTGCCGATCGCGATCGTGGCGCTGCTGACCTTCGTCTATGCCGGGGCGCGCGACTTCAAATTACCCAATCGCGATTACTGGCTGGCACCCGAGCGCATCGCCCGCACGCGGGCGTTTCTCATCGCTCACGGCGTCTGGTTCGGATCGCTGCTGGTGGCGATGGTTTGCTACGTGCACTGGCTGGAGTTGACGGCGAACCGCAGCGTGCCGCCGCAATTATCCAATCAAAGGGTCAGCATCGGATTGCTGGTCTTCTTCTTGATCACCGCCGCATGGATCATCATGCTGCTTCGCGCTTTTCGACTGCCTAAAGCAGGAGGGTCCGGCCCTTCACCGTAGGCCGAACCCTCCCGATGCTTAGTGGCGCCGTACCTGGCCCCTGATCTCGCGCTCAATGATGCGGCAGCGTGGTCATTGTTGCGGCGGCGCGATCATTGTTGCGGCAGCGGAATGAACTCGGTCTCGCCGGGCACCGGCGCGAATTGACGATTCGCCCAACGCGTCTTCGCTGCCTCGATCCTCTCGGGAGTGGACGCCACGAAATTCCACCAGATATGGCGCGGGGTGGAAAAGTGTTCGCCGCCGAGCAACATCGCGCGGCTGTCGCGGCGCGCGCGCAGAGTGGGTTCGGATCCGGGTTCAAGCACCGCCAATTGTTTTTCAGGCAGCGCGACGCCGTCGACGGTGATGTCGCCCTGCACCAGGTAAACAGCCCGCTCGGTGTGCTCGGCCGGGATCTTGAGGTGCGCGCCGGACGTGAACAATGCATGCGTGTATAGCGTCGGCCAAAGAGTTGCGACAGGAGAACGCAGGCCGAACGCATCGCCCGCGATGACCGCCAGGTCCACTCCGTCGAGCTTGCGTCGCGGCAGCACGCTGACGGGGTAGTGCGTGAAATCCGGCTCGACATCCTCGTGTCCGTCGGGCAGCGCGACCCAGCTTTGGATTCCATGGATGTTATCGCCGGCGGCGCGCGCGAGACGCGGTGTTCTCTCCGAGTGCGCGATACCGCGCCCCGCCGTCATCCAGTTCACGTCTCCCGGGCGGATCTCGCGCACATTGCCGAGACTGTCGCGGTGCTCGAGCGAACCTGCGAACAGATAGGTCACGGTGGCCAGGCTGATATGAGGATGCGGCCGCACGTCGATGCCTGAGCCGGGTTCAAATTGGGCGGGCCCCAAGTGATCGAAAAATATGAACGGGCCCACCATTTGGCGTCCCGCGGCGGGTAGCACGCGGCGGACGAAAAAACCGCCCAGATCCCGCTCGCGCCCGTCGATCAATTCCTGGATTGCCATATAGGTACCCCCATTTGAACCGCTGTCACTTTACATTATGGCTGTCGTCAAACGCGGACAGTGGCTTTTGTTCCCGGCCCAACTCTAGGGTGTATGTTGACGCGGCCTATGGGAGAACCAGTGAGCGAAACCGAGACCTGGGCAAAGTGGGAAAGCCAGACTGTCAACGGCGTCTTTCCGCTGCGCCGCTTTCTGGGCAAATCGAGCCACAGCGTCGTATTCCTCACGGAATACGCCGCCGGCAATGTTGCCGAGGCGGCGATCAAACTGATTCCGGAAAATCCAGCGCTGACGGAATCGCAACTGTCGCAGTGGCGACGGGTTGCGGCGATGCCGCACCCTCATCTGATCCGTTTATTCGACTCGGGACACTGCGAGATTGGAGGACATCCGTTTTTTTTCGTCGTGATGGAATGGGCGGAGCAAAATCTGGCGCAGATTCTTCCTCACCGGGCGTTGACGCCGGACGAAACGCGCGGCCTGTTGCTTCCCACACTCGACGCATTGGGATTTCTTCACGGTAAGGGCCTGGCACAGGGACAACTCAAGCCGTCGAACATTTTGGTCGTCGGCGACCAACTCAAGCTGGCCTGCGACACGATTCGTGCGGCCGGCGGCGAGAATGGCGCCGTCGGCGATATCTTCAGTCTAGGCCTTACGCTGGCCGAGGCTCTCACCCGGCAGCCTCCCTCGTGGCTTGACGCGGAATCCGTGGTCGCCTCATTACCGGCGGATCTTCCCAAGGATTTGGTCGACATCATTCAGCGATGCGTGAATCGCAATCCGGCAGAGCGTCCGACGGTCGCCGATCTTCAGGCGCGAAACAGTCCTGCGCCAGCCGAGGCTCCCCCGCCAAGCGCGGCTCCCCCGCCAAGCGCGGCTCCCGCGTCCCCTGCGACGGTGGCCGCGGAGAGCGCATCTTCCGCGCAACGGTGGGTTGGAACGTCGACCTGGGTGGGGGAAAGGCGCCCGGCGGTGTTTGTCGCAACCACGAGCGCGATGCTGTTTGCGATCGTGATCGCCGTCATTTTTGCCGGAGCGCACTTTTTGCGCGGCACGCAAGCCCCGGCTCCGCAAGCGGCCGTGCCCGCGGCGGAAGCGCGGGAATCGGCGGATGCAGCGAATGCGAATCCGGCCCCCTCACCCCCCTCCCTGGTGGTGCATCAAGAGATTCCCGACATTTCCCAAACCGCCCGTCAGTCGATTCAGGGAACGATCAAGGTATCGGTGCGCGTCACCGTTGATGCGTCCGGAAACGTGGTGGCGGAGTCTCTTGAGAATCGCGGGCCGAGCAATTACTTCGCGCGCGTGGCCAACGACGCGGCAAAACGATGGACATTCGTACCGGCGCAGAATCAGGATTCGCGCCGGATGTTGCTGGAGTTCGCGTTCACTCGCGCCGGCACCACGGCGCGCGTCGTCGGCCCGCGATCCTAGTGAGCCTCGGCTTGGCCGGCCCAAAGCGGGACCTCGGTTGAATGCCAGGCATCGAGCTTTTCGAACCGATCGTACCAGCGCGAAACGGCAGGGTATTCTTGGAAAGGAAATCCGGCGGTCTTGAAGTACGTGGTCATGCCGGCCACCGAAAAATCGGCGAGCGTCATCTTCGACCCGGTCAGGAATGGTTGGGCAGCGAGAACCGCCTCGAGAATGTTGAGCAATGGTTGAACGGTCCCGTTGCTCCAGTCCGGCGCCGAGCGAGGACGGGGGATCCTGTCGGGAAACAGCCGGTGCGCAACCAGCTCCGACAGAACGGAAGACAGGCTCGGTTGCCAATGCGCCGACTCCCAAAAAAGCCATTGTGCGACCCGGCTTCGCGCCCGCACATTGCTCGACGATAGAGCGTAACCGCCATGCGCCTCATCGAGATACAACAGGATGGCGTTTGACTCGAAAAGAACGAATTCCCCGTCGACCATCGTTGGAATCTTTCCGGATGGATTGATGGCGAGGTACGCAGGCGTTCGCCCCTCGCCCTTGTACACGTCGACGAGATGGACTTCGCTGCTCACGCCGAGCTGACGGCTCACCGCCAGAACCTTGCGGCCGTTCGCGGAAAGCGGCGTCGTATACAATCTCAGCACTGAAATCCCGGTGTCTATCCAGCCGGCGAGGTCAGCGCTTTCAAGAACTGATAGTAGAATTCGACGCCGGCATAGTAGGCGTCGATCTGAACGCGCTCGTCCCTGCCGTGCGCTCGATCATCGTCGCGATCGATCGCCACGCCGCAGATGCCATAGCTGGGAATGCCTGCGTTCATGGTGTAAATGCTGTCCGATGCACCGGCCTCCATGATCGGCAGCACGGTGGCCTGCGGCCACATTTTCCCCGCGACTGCGCGCAGCGAAGTCATGACATCCTCCCGCAACGGCGGCGGCGCCATGGCTTTGCGATCCGAACCATGATCCGAGAGTTCCCCGTCATCGGCGCGATAGCGCACCGTCAAGCTGGGATCGTTGAACAACTTGACCAATGCCAAGCGTATTTCCTCCTGGGAGTGCCCGGGCAGGATGCGGCAATTCACATTGGCCTCGGCACGGCCGGGAAGCGCGTTGGGCGCATGTCCGCCGCTCAACATCGTCGCCACGCAAGTGGTGCGCATGATGGAATTGGAGTGTGCATCCGCCGATAAGCGCTCGATCGCCTGTGGGTCAGGCGGGCTGGCCAATATGGCGCGCATGTCCGCGGCTCTCTGACCGCTTTCGATCTTGGCCATCTGGCTGAAGTACTCCCGGGTGACCGGATTCAGCTCGAACGGGAACGGCGTTTTTTGCAGAAGCACGAGCGCATTGGCCACGTGGTAAATCGCATTGTCCGGTACCGGCAGCGAACTGTGGCCCCCGGGATTGGTCGCGAGCACTTGAAAGTCGGCGTACAGCTTTTCCGTCGCCTCGAATTCCACCACCATCGGCTTGTCGGGCCTGACCTGCCCCGCATCCGGATTCAAGGCATATTCGGCCTCGATCAAATCGCGGTGATTCCTGAGCAGCCAATCGACGCCATTGGATTTGCCGCCCTCTTCGTCCGCCGTGAGCGCCAGGATAATGTCGCGGTCCGGAATGAAGCCTTCCTTCTTCATGCGGATGAAATCGGTGACGGCAATGGCATCGCTGTTCTTCATGTCCTGCGTGCCGCGGCCGTAGAAATAACCGTCCTTTTCGACGAACTTAAACGGATCGGTGGTCCAGTCGCGGCGCTGCGCTTCGACCACATCCAAATGGCCGATGATCAGGATCGGTTTCAGCTTCGATCCGGCGCGGCCGCGATAGCGCGCGACCATATTGCCCTTGCGGTCATTGGGACCGAGCACCACCACGTCGGCTTTGGGGAAACCCGCATCCAGCAATCGTTTCGCCATGGCCTCCGCCGCAACGGTGGTGCTGCCGATGGAATCGGTGGTGTTGATTTCAATGAGCTGTTTGAAGATGTCGTGCGCGTTGCGGCGCGTGACGGCCTCGCTGTCGTCAGCCGCGCACCAGCCTTGCTGTGCCAATAGAGCACCCAGGGCGGCGGCAATTGAGATGAATCTGGCGCATTTTTTCAAGAACACTTCTCCCACTTAAGTCTGCCGGCATACGGGCGCTGGAAGATCGTCATGCTATCGTATGTGGCCTTGAGGCGCGAAGCGCACGGAGACACGCAATGCCCGGGAAAAAGAAGCGCGCGGTGAGCCGGACGGCGGCCGAAGCGGCGGTGCAGACCCTGCTGCGCTGGGCGGGCGATGACCCGCTGCGCGAGGGACTGCACGAGACGCCGAAACGGGTCGTCAATGCCTATCGCGGACTGGTTCTCGGGATATTCCATCGACCCGGGGGCCTACCTGCGCCGCACCTTCGAGGAAGTCGAGGGTTACGATGAAATGGTGGTGCTGCGCGATATCTCGTTCGAATCGTTCTGCGAACATCACATGGCGCCCATCATCGGCCGCGCGCACGTCGGCTACCTGCCGAGCGACAGGGTGGTCGGCATCAGCAAGCTCGCACGGGTCGTCGATGGCTACGCCCGGCGCTTTCAGGTGCAGGAGAAGCTCACCGCGCAAATCGCCGGCTGCATCAACGAAGTGCTGAAGCCGCGCGGGGTCGGCGTCGTCATCGATGCGGTTCATCAATGCATGACGACGCGCGGCGTGCACAAACGCGGCGTGTCCATGGTCACCAGCAAGATGCTCGGAACCTTTCGCGCCGATGCCAGCACGCGCGCGGAGTTCCTGCGGTTCATCGACATCGAAGGCAGCTCGCAGCGCTGATCAGCTGCGGGCGGTCACCTTGCGCCGGGACGGCGCGCACCGGCATCAATTCCACCGAAAAACTGTATTGTGCCGCTCGCCGGGCTGCAAAGCGCCCGACGCCCACCACGTGGCGCGCAATCTTCTCGCCCTGCTCGTTGGTGATCGACACGACCACGCAGTACTCGCATTGCTCGCCGCGTTCGGCGTGCTGGATCGAACCCTCGATGCGCATCGCCGACAGCGCCTGCGCCTGCGGTTCCGCATTGACGGATGTTGAAGCGCAGGTGATGCTGGCAGCCGGGGCAAATGTTCGCGCTCTGCAAGACGACCGCCTTGCAGTGCGGACAGATCGCGGGTTGCGCCCAAGGTGCCCTGGCGAGCGACGCTCATCGAGACTCCTAGCTGCCGTTGCTGAGCGAGCCTGACTTGGTTTTCCCCTTTTCCTCGTCCCAGCCGAATTCGACATGCCCGCGCATGCGCGATCCGGCGGCGACGGTGATCGATCCCGCCTTCACATCGCCGACGATGACGCCGCCTTCGAGCACATCGACTCGCTTGGCCGATTCGATATTGCCCTGCAGTTCGCCGCCGACCACGACGATGCCGGCCAGCACCTGGCCGGTCAACTGCGCTCCGCTGTCCATGGTGAAGTTGCCGTCGATGCGTACATCGCCCTTGAAGCGGCCGGCCATACGCACATTGCCCGAACCCTCGATCTTGCCTTCGATCGAAAGATTCGCGGCGATCACGGATTCTCCGCCCTCGACCGTGGTCTTCGGGGTGGGGCGGCGCGGCGAAACGGCCAGCCCGGGATCACTCATGGCTGCGTTCCGGCGAGACTTCGCTCCGGGCGCCATCGCCGATGGGGGGACGGTCAGAACCCGCGTAGGGCGGGTGTAGGGTTTTCTTTCCAAAGCGCCATAAGATAACTCTCCCGCTGATGAGTGGCTAAAGCGTACACGCTAATGCCGGCTAATGTCATCGGACCACTGTCTTTGAATGGAGACGGTGAGACCCGGCTGCATCCCAAGCGTGCCTATAATGGACTTAACTTCAAGACAGGGGCGTTAACTTTTGTTTCAGCAACTTGAGCGCTTGAGCGCCGATTCGATATCTGGGATTGATGGCGAAATATCGGGCAGATCCCTTCGCGCAGAAAGTCGACCTTGGCGTGGGTGTGTACCGGGATCTATCCGGCAATACACCCATCCTGGACTGCGTCCGCCGGGCCGAAAAGGAGGTTCTGGCGGCCCAAACGACCAAGTCCTACGTCGCCGCGGCCGGCCGAGAGGAATTCAACACGGCGGTCGAGGAACTGGTCCTGGGCGCCCAGCACCCTGCCCGGCGCGAACGGCGCGCCAGAACCGTGCAAACCCCCGGTGGATGCGGCGCGCTGCGGGTGGGTGCGGAGCTGATCAAGGCGGCCGCACCGGGTGCCGCGGTGCACCTAAGCGATCCCGACCTGGGGCAATCATTCGCCTCTCCTGGGAGGCTGCGGACTGAAGCTCGAGCGCTATCCCTACTACGACCCGCCTCACGCATGAGCTGCATTTCGAGGCCATGCTGCAGCGCCTACAAAGCGCGCCGGCCGGCGACGTGGTGTTGATTCACGCCTGCTGCCACAACCCCACCGGCGCCGATCTGAATGCGGAGCAATGGCAGGCGCGTCGCGGAACTGCTGCGAGCACCGCCGGCTGATCCCCTTCCTGGATCTGGCCTATCAGGGCTTTGCCGCCTCGCTCGGAGAGCGACGCGGCCGCGGTGCGCATGATTGCCGAGCGTGTTCCCGAATCGCTGATCGCCGTTTCGTTCTCGAAGAACCTGGGTCTGTATCGCGAGCGCGTCGGCGGGCTGATCGTCATCAGCGAGAATGAAGCCGCGCGCCGACGCGGTGCAGAGCCACATGCTGCAAATCGCGCGCAGCATCTATTCCATGCCGCCCGATCACGGCGCGGCGATCGCCGCGAAAATCTTCGCCGACCCGCAGCTCAAGCAGGAGTGGATCCTGGAACTCGATGCCATGCGCAACGCGGATCCAGGAAATGCGTGCCCTATTGGCGGACCGGCTCGAGGAGGTGACTGGCGAATGCAGCCTTCGATTTCATTCGAACGCAGCGCGGCATGTTTTCGCTGCTCGGCGTGCTCGCCGAAAGCCGTGGAGCGGCTGCGCGAGAAGCATCACATCTACATGACCGCCGACAGCCGCATGAATCTCGCCGGCATCATGCCGCACAACGTGGCCTACGTGGCCGAGGCGTTCGCGGCGGAACGCGGCAGATAGTCCGAGGGAACCTGTCCGAGCCCCTAGTCGGCCAGGGCCTGGCTCAGGGCGGTGACTTCCGCGGCCGAATCCTGCATGACGGCCAGCGTCTTGCGATTCGTTCATGCCGAGGCGCGTTGCGGCCGGCAGCTCTTTCAGCGATTTCTCCGAGGCCGGCGATGTCGGTGCCGTGCCGAGACCATCAAAATGGCGACGCCGACGACATCGGTCAAATCCGGTGCCTCGAGATCGACGCGCCCAAAATCCTCCTGTCCCACCGCGTGCGCCATCTTTTCGGAGAAATTCCAGTTCTCCAGGATCGCCTTGCCGATGGACGGGTACCATTGCGCTGATGATGTCCTTCAGCACATCATCGCTGGCGAACAGTTCCGGATGACCGACCGCTCGCGTCAAAATGTACAGCTTGCCGATGCCGTGCATCATTCCCGTCAGCATCGCCTCATCCGCGTTCACCTTGGTGCAGGTCCGCGCAAGCACAAAGGAATACGCGGCCACATACGTGCTGCGCTCCCACAAATCGTTCAGATACGGTGCCAAGCTCGCCAGCTTATTGGCGCTTGCGAATCTGATTCATCGCGAACGAAATCGAGGCGCTGCGCACCATGTTGTGGCCGATGCGATTGATTGCCGTGCGTAAATCCGTGATCGAGTGGCCGCTGCGATTGATCGATGCGGAATTGGCGATGCGCAACAGGCGGGCCGCCAGGGCCGGCTCGGATCCGACCACGCGTACGACCTTTTCCAGCGTGGTATCGGGATCCGACAGCACCCGCCGGACGCGAAGCGCTATCTCGGGAAACGACGGCAGATCGACGTGGCCCCCGGACAACTCGGCGGCCAGGCTGCGGACGAAATCAAACGCGACATTGGGTGAGGAGGCTTGCACGCGACCTAATGAGTCGACCGGATTGGCCCGATCTTGAGGCCGTTTTACTGGATTCGCCGCGCGGATACCGAACGGGCCTTACCCGGCATGGAAATCTGATAGCCGCCCAGCGCAAGTCGCGAGATTGTGATCACGTCGCTGGATTTGAATTCCAAGGTCCAATCCGCCTCGTGAGTCTCCCACACTTGACCATTCTCGAGGGTCAATCGGTACAAACCCTGGCCCCGGCTGACCGCCTGGGTGACCGTGACTTCGACCATTTTGGGCAGGTCCACCTTGGGCGCGCGCTTTTGCTGCATGGCCTGGTTGTCGCCGAAGATTGCCGCCGGCGGCACGGGCGCCACCGCGAACGCGGCGTCGAAGCAGGCCAGCCGCGCGGTCGGATCGGTCACCCCAGCGCACTTTCGTGCGGCCGGGATATCTTCCGCAAAGGCATGCGCTCCCAGGCAGGCGCTCATCGCCATCGCGCAGGCCAGCGCAGCCGGTTTGACGCGAATCGGCGCGCCCCTCATCAGCGAAACGCCGACGGCCGGCTCGTGAAGCGCTGCTGCACCTCGCCGTTGAGCGAGCGTTCCGTGAAGCGGCCGGCGCTGTAAGCGGCGACCACGCGGCGCCAGAATGCCACGGAGCCCGGATGGCGCATGTACTCGACGATTTCCCAGTCTCCCGCGAAGCGGTCGAAAATCAAGGTCGCCGCGTCGCGGCCGATGCCCGCTCTGCGATGCTGCCTTGCGGACGAAGAATTCCGACATGCGATAGTCCGCGGCCTTCTCGCCCGCCTTCGGAATGCGCGGGCGCGTGACCAGCGCGAATCCCACCGAATCCCGGCCCTTGAGAATCAGCAGCGGGTGCGATTGATCGTTGGAAAACCAGTTGGCGAAAATTTCGTCCTCGTGCGGATTGTCGGCGCCGATGACGGAGAACAGGCCGGTATTCAGATCGGCCAAGGAGTCGAGGTACTCGCCGTAGACACTCTGGATCCACTGGCGATCCTGTTTCGAATGTCTGACATCGCGAATACTGACAAGCAACGAAACTTCATCCTCGAGGCTTGAAAAAGACACAGCCCGGACGGACGTGCCTGCTGGCAGCCCGCCCGGGCATGTGGGATCAGCTAGATGCGAAGCGTATTACGGCTTCGCAGCCGAGGCTGCGCTGGAGGCCGCATCGGCAGCGGCACTCGCGGCGGCAGCTGCATCAGCAGCGGCAGAGGAGGCTGCGTCCGCAGCCGGCGCGGCGGCCGGAGGAGGAGTCGTAGCGGCCGGGGCAGGAGCCTCGGTCTTGCTGCCGCAGGCACTCAGCATGAATGCAGCGACAAAAGCGCTTAAAGCAAGTTTGGTCTTCATCTATCGATACCCCAGAAATTTATAAGGATAAAAAATTTAGGCCGAGCGTGTTGTTTTTGGGCCTATACCCAAAGTCGGAAGTCGATTTTAGAGTGTTTTGCCTCAATTTCATATCTCTTTCGCGAACGCCGCGCGACCTTTAACGCGTCGAAATCGCCGCAGGGGTTAAAGATCTATAGCTGATGCTGCGTCTGGCGCATAATTTGTGGCTGTGGCCTTGGATGGAGGATATGTGAGCGACACCAGTCTCGATCAGCTATATGCAGCGCATTTGACGACGCTCATGCAGCGCACCGACCGCAGCGCTCGAGCGCAAGCGGCTTCGATGCACTGGTGGTCTATGGCGGGCGCCCGCCGACCCAGTTTCTCGACGACCAGGACTATCCGTACAAGGTGAATCCGCAATTCAAGGCCTGGGTTCCGATCGTCGACAATCCACGCTGTATTCCTGGTGTATTCGCCTGGAGAGCGCGCCTCATGGTGCTGTTTCATCAACCCAACGATTTTTGGCACAAGCCTGCGAAACTCCCGGCGGCGGCCTGGACCGGCGCCGTCGACTTGATCGCCATTGAAGACGACAGCCAAGGCGAGCGCACACTGGTCAAAGCGCGGTCGAGTGGCATTCATCGGGCCCGAGACTGTTTGCAGGCGCGGATGCCGCGAGCCTGAATCCCAAGGAGTTGCTGGCGCTGCTCGACTACGACCGCGCCGTCAAGACCCCTTACGAGCTCGAATGCATGCGCAGGGCCAGTGATCTGGGCGCTCGCGGCCATACGGCCGCGCTCGCCGTGTTTCGCCGCGGAGGATCCGAATACGACGCGCATATGAGCTATCTGGAGGCCTGCCGGCAGCGTGAAGAGGAGATGCCATACAACAACATCGTGGCCTATAACGAGAATGCGGCGGTGCTGCACTATCAGCATCTGGAACGCACCGCACCCGCTGTCCTACGATCCTTCTTGATCGACGCCGGCGCCCAATATCGCGGCTATGCGGCGGACATCACGCGCACCTACGCGCGCGGCCCAGGGCGGTTCGCGGACCTGGTGCACGGCGATGGACGAGGCGCAACGCGCACTGTGCGCCGAGATCGTCGCCGGGCGCGATTATCGCGATGTGCACCTCTCGGCGCACCGGATCCTGGGCGATGTCATGCATGCTTCGGGTCTGACCAAGCTTCCGGGCCAGGCGGCGCTGGAAGCGGGGGTCACCAGCGTGTTCTTTCCGCATGGCATCGGCCATCTGCTGGGGCTTCAGGTCCACGATGTCGGCGGCGTCATGGGCGATGCCCAAGGCCACGAACGGGAGCGGCCGAAAGGCCACCCTTACCTGCGCCTCACCCGCATGCTCGAGCCCGGCGTCGTCGTCACGGTGGAGCCCGGGATCTACCTGATCGACTCGCTGCTGGCGGCCGCTCACGCGGACTGCGCGGCGCGCACACATCGATTGGAGCATCGTCGAGGAACTCAAGCCCTACGGCGGAATCCGCATCGAGGACAACGTCGCGACGACAGCGCACAAGCCCGAAAATATGACCCGGGATGCGTTCGCTAGAATCGCGTCCGCCGCGCACGCGGCCGCGTAGGAATCAGGCTGCGGCTTTCTTCGCTTTGCGCTTCGGTTTGGCGGCAGGCGCGGCCTCATCGGCTCGCCGCCTTCTTCGTCTTCTTCGGGGCTGCCTTCGGCACCTTGGAAGCCTTGGGTGCCTTTGCTGCCTTGGTATCGTCGTTCTTCTCGGCCGCAACCGGCTTGGATTCGACCAACTGCATCGAGCGCCATATCGGCGGAATCGCCCGGACGCGGTTCCATTTTGAGAATTCGCGTGTAGCCGCCGGCACGCGCCTTGAAGCGCGGGCCCAAGTCCTCGAACAGCTTTTCAACCACGCTTTCATCGCGCAATCGCGAGTATGCCAGGCGGCGCATGGCCGATCGAATCAACCTTGGCCAGCGTGATCAAGGGCTCGACCACGCGGCGCAGTTCCTTGGCCTTCGGCACCGTGGTGCGAATGGTCTCGTGCCGCAGCAGCGAGGTCGCCATGTTGCGCAACATCGCGTGACGATGGGAGGCATTTCGCGATAGCTGACGCCCGCTGTTTCTGTGACGCATGTTCTTCTCTTGACTTACGCTTTAATTAAATGCCGTCGCGCTCATCGTCGCGCTTCAATCCCGGCGGCGGCCAATTGTCGATGCGCATGCCGAGCGTCAAGCCGTGGCTCTCCAGGACTTCCTTGATTTCGGTCAGCGACTTCTTGCCGAGGTTCGGCGTGCGCAGCAACTCGACTTCGGTGCGCTGCACCAGATCGCCGATGTAATGGATGTTCTCGGCCTTCAGGCAGTTGGCGGTACGCACCGTGAGCTCGAGTTCATCGACCGGGCGCAGCAGGATCGGATCGAACTGCGTTTCGGTCGCCTTGGTGGTCGATTCGTCCTGACCCTGCAGATCGACGAATACCGACAGCTGATCCTTGAGGATACCGCCGGCGCGGCGGATCGCCTCTTCCGGATCGATCGTGCCGTTGGTCTCGATATCCAGAATGAGCTTGTCCAAGTCGGTGCGCTGTTCGACGCGCGCGCTCTCGACATTGTAGGTGACCTTGCGCACCGGGCTGAACGATGCATCCAGCTGCAGGCGGCCGATGGCGCGCGTCTGTTCCTCGAATGCCATGCGCTGCGCCGCCGGGCGATAACCGCGGCCGCGCTCGACTTTGAGCGACATCGACAACTCGCCGGCCTTCGTCAGGTTCGCGATCACCAGATCCGGATTCAGGATCTCGATGTCGTGATCGCCGGCGATGTCGCCGGCCGTCACCGGTCCCGGACCCTTCTTGTGCAGGCGCACTTCGGCGACATCGCGCGTATGCATGCGGATCGCCACCGCCTTCAAATTCAGCAGAATGTCGACGACGTCCTCTTGCACGCCTTCGATCGCGGTGTACTCGTGCAGCACGCCCTCGATCTCGATCTCGGTGATGGCCGCTCCCGGCAGGGAGGACAGCAGCACGCGGCGCAACGCATTGCCCAGCGTGTGGCCGAAGCCGCGTTCGAACGGTTCGATCACGATGCGGGCATGGCGCGGCGACACGGGCTGCACTTTGACGACCCGCGGCTTCAAGAATTCATTGATCGATCCCTGCATGGAAGACCCTCGCTAAACTAACTCGGGACAACGCAGCCAACGGCGGCGGCGCGTAACTTGATAAATCCTGTTTGCCAATTCCTACTTGGAATACAACTCGACGACCAGGCTCTCGTTGATGTCCGGCAGAATTTCCTGCCGATCGGGAACCGACTTCAAAATTCCCGAAAACTTCTTGTCGTCAACTTCGACCCAGTCCGGAAAACCGACCTGGGCGGCGATGGTGAGAGCGGCGGTTACGCGAGTCTGCTTCTTGGCGCGTCTCGCGCAGGTTGATCACATCGCCGGCCTTGCACTGGTAGGAGGCGATGTTCACCAGCTTGTCGTTCACCGAGACGCCCTTGTGGCTCACCAGCTGACGAGCCTCGGCGCGAGTGGCGGCGAAGCCCATGCGATAGACCACATTGTCCAGGCGGCATTCCAGAAATTGCAGCAGCGTTTCGCCGGTGGCGCCGGGACGACCCGCGGCCTTCTGATAGTAGTTGCGAAACTGGCGCTCCAGCACGCCGTACATGCGGCGCAGCTTCTGCTTCTCGCGCAGCTGCAGGCCGTACTCCGACAGAGCGCTGCTTGCGCTCGCTCTTGACGCCGCCCGGCGGCACTTCGAGCTTGCACTTCGACTCGAGAGGCTTCACGCCGCTCTTCAGGAACAGATCGGTTCCCTCGCGACGAGACAGCTTGCACTTCGGACCGGTATATTTTGCCATTTCGAACCTTTGGGTGAAAAAGCGCGCTTAAACGCGACGCTTCTTGGGCGGACGGCAGCCGTTATGCGGAATCGGCGTGACGTCTTCGATATTGGTGATCTTCAGTCCGCAGCCGTTCAAGGCGCGCACCGCAGACTCGCGGCCGGGGCCCGGGCCCATGACGCGCACTTCGACGTTCTTCACCCCATGCTCCTGAGCCGCGGTGCCGGCGCGCTCGGCGGCAACCTGCGCGGCGAACGGCGTCGACTTGCGCGAGCCGCGATAGCCGCAGCCGCCGGAAGTCGCCCACGACAGCGTGTTGCCCTGCCGATCGGTGATCGTGATGATGGTGTTGTTGAACGACGCATGCACGTGCGCAATCGCATCGAGCACGTTCTTGCGCACCTTCTTGCGCGCGGGCTTCGCGCCCGCTGCAGCGGCGGCGGCGGCTTGCTGTGCGTTTTGCTTCTGATCAGCCATTAATTGGTACTTCCTAGGCGCTTCGCGCCACCTTGAACGGGGTCGAGGCGACCCCGACCGAAAACCCTACCCAAGCCTCAAACCTTGCCCGGCGGCGCGTTCATCTTGACCGCCTGCTTGCGCGGACCCTTGCGCGTGCGCGCATTGGTGCGCGTGCGTTGGCCGCGCATCGGCAGGCCCTTGCGATGACGGATGCCGCGGTAGCAGCCCAAATCCATCAGACGCTTGATGTTCATCGACACTTCGCGGCGCAGGTCGCCCTCGACCGCGAATTTCGCGACCTGCGAGCGCAGCGAGGCCACTTCGGCGTCGGTCAGATCCTTCACCTTGACGTGGTACTTCACCCCGGCGGCATCGCAAATGCGCGCCGCGCGGCTGTTGCCGATGCCGAAAATATGGGTCAGGCCGATGACCACATGCTTGTTCATCGGTATGTTGATGCCGGCGATACGCGCCATCTATTTCTCCACCCGCGCCCTCGAAAAAAAGCGCGGCTAGTATATTAGAAAAACCTCTAAAGATCAATTCACTAGCCTCTTTGGCCATCAGCCCTGGCGCTGCTTGTGCCGGGCATCCGAGGAACAAATGATGTAGACGATGCCGCGGCGCCGCACGACTTTGCAGTTCTTGCAGATCTTCTTGACCGAAGGACGAACTTTCATTTCTTAGCTCCAATGCCTCGAAGGCTGGCCTTTTTCATCAGGCCCTCATATTGCTGCGACATCATGTGCGATGAAGCCTGCGCGACGAAATCCATGACACCGACGACGATGATCAGCAGCGAGGTGCCGCCGAACTGGAACGGAATGGCCGGATTCACCATGCGGATGATCTCCGGCAGCAAGCACACCGCCATGATGTACAAGCCGCCCCACAGCGTCAGCCGCGTCAGCACCTTGTCCAGGTAATCGCCGGTCTGCTGACCGGGACGGATGCCGGGGATGAAGGCGCCGGCCTTCTTGAGGTTTTCGGCCGTATCGCGCGCGTCGTACACCAGCGCGACGTAGAAGAACGCGAAGCCGATGACCAGCAACCCGAACAGCATGACGTGCAGCGGCTGACCGTAGTTGAGGATGGCAGCGATCTTTTGCAAGGTCCGCTGGATGGCATTCGGGTTCGGGCTGTTGCCGAAGAACTGCGCGATGGTCGCCGGAAACACCAGCAGGCTGGAGGCGAAAATCGGCGGAATGACGCCGGCCATGTTCAGCTTGAACGGCAGATGCGTGCTTTGCCCCTGCATCATGCGGCGGCCCACCTGGCGCTTGGCGTAGTTCACCTGGATCTTGCGCTGCGCACGCTCCACGAACACGCAGAACAGCGTCACCAGCACCACGACCACCACGATCAGCAGCACGATCAGCGGGTTCATTTCACCGGAGCGCACCATTTCCAGCGTATTGCCGATGGCGCGCGGCAGCCCGGCGATGATGCCGGCCACGATGATCATGGTGATGCCGTTGCCGATGCCGCGTTCGGTGATCTGCTCGCCCAGCCACATGACGAACAGCGTGCCGGTGGTGATCGAGATGGTGGCGACGAACAGAAACTGCGGACCCGGATTCGGCACCAGATTGCCGCCCGATTCTGAATGGCGAGCGCAGCGCCGAAGCCCTGGAAAGCCGCCAGGCCCACCGTGCCGTAGCGCGTGTACTGCATCAGCTTGCGGCGGCCCGATTCGCCGTCCTTGCGGATCTGGTTCCACGGCGGATACACCATCGAAGCCATCTGCACGATGATGGACGCGGTGATGTAGGGCATCACGTTCAGCGCGAAAATGCTGAAGCGCTGCAGCGCACCGCCCGAAAACATGTTGAACATGCCGAGCAGCGTGCCGTTCTGGCGTCGAGAAGAACGCCGCGAACTTGCGCCGCATCGATGCCCGGCACCGGAATGAACGTGCCGATCCGGTACACCACCAGCGCGCCCAACAGGAACAACAGCCGCTTGCGCATTTCTGCGAAGCGGGTGATGTCCCCGAGAGCGGCGGCGGGGTTGGTGCGGAGGTGGCCACGGATGTCTCTTAAGCCTCGAAACGTCCGCCGGCCGATCTCAACCGCGCTCTTGGCGCCCTTGGTCGCGGTGATCACCTTGTCCTTGATGGTGTAGGCCTTGGTGACCTTGCCGGACAGAATGATCTTCACGAGTTTGGTGTATTCGGGCACCAGGTTCGCCGCGATGAGTCCCGCCAGCGTGACCTCGGTGCCGGTCACCCGCATCAGATCGGACAGCGTCAGTTCGGCGCGCGAGGCCTTCATCGCGGAGCGAAAGCCGATCTTCGGCAATCGCCGCTGCAGCGGCATCTGGCCGCCTTCGAAGCCGACCTTGTGATAGCCGCCCTTGCGCGCGCGCTGTCCCTTGACGCCGCGGCCGCAGGTCTTGCCCTGGCCGGCGGATGCGCCGCGGCCGACGCGCAAGCGGGTTCGTTTGGAGCCGGCGCCCGGCTTGATGGTATTCAATCTCATTGTACTTTCCCGAGCACCGATGCCGGCTCGACTTTGAGCATGTGGCTGGCCGCATTGATCATGCCGCGATTCGACGGCGTATCCGCCACCACGACGCTGTGACCGATGCGGCGCAACCCTAAGCCCCTCACCGAATTGCGGATGCTGGCCAGCTGCCCGTAGATGCTCTTGATCAACGTGACCTTGATCGCTTTCGCCGAATTCTTGTCGGTCATGACATCAGCCCACGAGCTCTTCGACGCTCTTGCCGCGCTTCGCGGCGATGTCGTCCGGCGTGCGCAGCTTGGCCAGCGCATCCATGGTGGCGCGCACCACATTGATGGGATTGCGCGAGCCATAGCTCTTGGCCAGCACGTTGCGCACCCCGGCGCACTCGAATACCGCGCGCATGCCGCCGCCGGCGATCACGCCGGTACCGTCGGCGGCCGGCTGCATGTACACCCGCGTGGTCCCATGCCGTCCTTTGACCGCATAGAACAGGGTTTCGTTCTTCAAAGACACCGTGACCAGGCTCTTGCGCGCCTGCATCATGGCCTTGGAAATCGCCACCGGCACTTCGCGCGCCTTGCCGTAGCCAAAGCCGACCCGGCCGGCGCCGTCGCCCACCACGGTGAGCGCGGTGAAGCCGAACTGCTTGCCGCCCTTGACCACCTTGGCGACGCGGTTCACCGCGACCAGCTTTTCGAGCAGGTCATCGCCGGACATTGGTTTTTCTACTCTCGCCATAGCGCCCTTAAGACCCTTCAGTTAGAACTCGAGACCCGCTTCGCGAGCGGCCTCTGCCAGCGCCTTGACGCGCCCGTGATACATGAAACCGGAACGGTCGAAAGCGACCTTTGCGATGCCCTTGGCCTTGGCGCGCTCCGCGATGGCGCGGCCGACGGCCTTGGCGGCCTCGATATTGCCGGTGGTTTTCAATTCGCCGCGCACGTCCTTCTGCAAGGTCGAGGCGGCCACCAGAACCTTGTCGCCCTCGGGCGCAAAGATCTGCGCATAGATATGTTGCGGCGTGCGATGCACCGACAGGCGCAGCGCGGCCAGCTCTTTGATCTTCACGCGGCCACGCAGCGCGCGGCGCAGGCGGGTGTCTTGTTTGGTCAATTTCATGATTACTTCTTCTTCGCCTCTTTCAGCGAAATCTTTTCATCGGAATACTTCACGCCCTTGCCCTTGTAGGGCTCCGGCGGCCTGAAGCCGCGGATCTCCGCCGCGGTCTGGCCGACCCGCTGCCGGTCGATGCCCTTGACGATGATCTCGGTCTGGCTCGGCGTTTCGATGGTGATGCCGTCCGGAATCGCGTAGTTGATCAAGTGCGAATAGCCCAGGGTCAGGGTCAGGTTCTTCGCCTGCACCGCGGCGCGATAACCGACGCCGACCAATTCGAGCTTCTTCTCGTAGCCCTTGGTGACGCCCGTGCACCATGTTGGCGAGGTGCGCGCGCGTCGCGACCCGGCGATGGCGTTCATGCCTTCCGCCGCGGCGTCGGCCTGGACTTCCAGGTGCTTGTCCTGCTGCACGACCTTGATGCCGTTCTTGAGCGCCAGGGTCAGCGAGCCCTTCGCGCCCTTCAGCGTCACGGCTTCGCGCGCCGATGGTGGCGGTGACGCCCTGCGGCAGATCGACCGGCATTTTTGCGACTCGAGACATAATGAAACCTACCTAAGACGAAACCTTATTGGACGACGAACAGCACTTCGCCGCCGGTGCCGGCCGCGCGCGCTTGCTTGTCGGACATGATGCCCTGGGGCGTCGAGACCACCGCCACGCCCAAGCCGCCCAGCACCTTGGGCAACTCGTCCTTGCCGCGATAGATGCGCAGCCCCGGACGGCTGATGCGCTCGATGCGATCGATGACCGGACGGCCGTCGTGATACTTGAGCTCGATGGACAGGGTGCTCTTCGCGCCGGCAGCTGTCGACGCCGAAGCCCGCGATGTAACCCTCGTCCTTCAGCACCTTGAGAATGGCCAGCTTCAGCTTCGAGGCGCCCATGCCCACGGTCGGCTTGCCCGCGGATTGCGCATTGCGGATTCGCGTCAGAAGATCGGCAATCGGATCAGTCATGCTCATTGTGCGCGCCTCACCAACTCGCCTTCGACAGGCCTGGAATCTCGCCGCGATTGGCGGCCTCGCGCAGCTTGGTGCGCGCCAATCCGAATTTGCGGTACACGCCGCGCGAACGGCCGGTGATGGAACAGCGATTGCGCTGCCGCGTGGCGCCCGCATCGCGCGGCTGCTTCTGCAGCTCGGCCTGCGCAGCTTCGCGCTCTTCCGCCCCGGTCTTCGGGTCGCGGATCAGCTCTTTGAGCTCGGCGCGTCGCTTAGCGTATTTCTTCGCTATCTTGAGGCGCTTCTTCTCGCGCATGAGCATGTTCGTCTTGGCCATGGCCTATACCTACTTACGGAACGGAAAGTTGAAGGCTTCTAGCAGCGCGCGCCCGTGCTTGTCGTCGCGCGCCGACGTGGAGATGGTGATGTCCATGCCACGGATTTGATCGATCTGGTCGTACTGAATCTCGGGGAAAATGATCTGTTCCTTGACGCCCAGGCTGTAGTTGCCGCGGCCGTCGAAGGAGCGCGAGCTGATGCCGCGAAAATCCCGGATGCGCGGAATGGCGATGCTCACCAGACGATCCAGGAACTCGTACATGCGATCGCCGCGCAGCGTCACCTTGCAGCCGATCGCCTGGCCGTCGCGCACCTTGAACGTCGCGACCGACTTCTTGGCCTTGGTCACCGCCGGCTTCTGGCCGGTGATCTTCGCCATGTCGGCGGTCGCCGCGTCCATGACCTTCTTGTCGGCCACGGCTTCGCCCACGCCCATGTTGACCGTGATCTTGAGGATGCGCGGCACCTGCATGGTGTTCTTCAGCTCGAGCTTCGCTCTTGAGCTCGGGCACGATCTTCTCGTTGATAAATCTTTTTCAGTCTTGCTGCCATGTTTCGTTAGTGCTGACGCACCCCTCGAGAATTCATCACTTGGCGTCGACCATTTCATTGTTCGACTTGAACACGCGCACCTTGCGGCCGTTCTCGAGCGACTTGAATCCCACGCGATCGCCCTTCTGGGTCGCCGGATTGAAGATCAGCACGTTCGACACGTGCAGCGGCGCCTCGCGCTCGATGATGCCGCCCTGCACGCCCATCTGCGGATTCGGCCGCTGGTGCTTCTTGGACATGTTGAGTCCCTCGACGCGCACGCGGTCGTCCGCCAGCACCTCGATGACGGCGCCCTTGCGTCCTTTGTCCCGACCGGTGATCAAAATCACCATGTCGCCTTTGCGAATCTTTTTCATCTCAATTCCTACTCAGAGCACTTCGGGCGCGAGCGAAATAATCTTCATGAACTGCACATTGCGCAGCTCGCGCGTCACCGGTCCAAAGATGCGCGTGCCGATGGGCTCGAGCTTGTTGGTCAGGAGCACCGCCGCGTTGGTGTCGAAGCGGATCAGCGACCCGTCGGCGCGGCGCACGCCGCTCTTGGTGCGCACCACCACGGCGTCGTACACCTCGCCCTTCTTCACCTTGCCGCGCGGAATCGCATCCTTGACGCTGACCTTGATGACATCGCCCACCGCCGCATAGCGGCGCTTCGAGCCGCCGAGCACCTTGATGCACATCAGCCGCTTGGCGCCGCTGTTGTCGGCCACATTCAACATGGTTCGAAGCTGAATCATGTCGGCCCCTTATTCAGCGCGGGCGCGTTCGACGACGCGCACCAGCACCCATGATTTACGACGCGACATCGGCCGGCACGGCTTGATGGAGACCGTGTCGCCTTCCTTGCACTCATTGCTTTCGTCATGCGCCAGCAGCTTGGTGGTGCGGCGGATGTACTTGCCGTAGGTCGGATGCTTGACCAGGCGCTCGACCGAGACCGCGATGGTCTTGTCCATCTTGTTGCTGACGACCTTGCCCGTGAGCAGCCGCTGCCCCGGTACCGGCGCCTCGCCGGGCGCCGCGGCCGCGGTGGTTGCAGCGGCCGCATCGGCCGCGTGAGTTTCGGTCGACATCACGCCTTACCTCCGGCCGCCTTCGATTGGGCAAGCACCGTCTTCACGCGCGCAATGTTCTTGCGCACTTTCGCAAATTGATCCGGCTTCGCCGCCTGTCCCGTGGCGCGCGCCATGCGCAAATTGAATTGTTCGCGGCGCAGCTTGAGCAGCTCCTCGCCGAGATCCTTGGGCTGCTTTCGCGCGCAAATCTTTCGCCTTCATGTGCGCACCTTCACGTCCGAACCTGGCGCTTGACGAAGGCCGTCGACACCGAGAGCTTCGCGGACGCCAGGCGGAATGCCTCGCGCGCGATCGTCTCGCTCATGCCCTCGATCTCGAACAGCACCTTGCCGGGCAGCACCCTGGCAACCCAGTACTCGACGTTGCCCTTGCCCGAGCCCATGCGCACTTCGAGCGGCTTCTGCGTGATCGGCACATCCGGAAACACCCGGATCCAGATGCGCCCGCCGCGCTTCACGTAGCGTGAAATGGCGCGCCGCGCCGCCTCGATCTCGCGCGCCGTCATGCGGCAGCGGTCGGTCGCCTTCAGGCCGAACTCGCCGAACGCGACGGTGTTGCCGCGCTGCGCGCTGCCTGAGATCTTGCCCTTGAATTGTTTGCGGAACTTGGTCCGCTTCGGCTGCATCATGCTGTATTACCTGATTCAACCCGCGGCAGGTGCCGCGGTTTCGGTGGACTTGGCGCCGGCCGCAGCGGCTGCCTCGGCCTCGGCCTCGACGGCCTCGGCTTCCGGCTTGTCGAACACTTCGCCCTTGAATATCCAAACCTTGATGCCGATCACGCCGTACGTGGTCTGCGCCTCGGCGAGACCGTAGTCGATGTCGGCGCGGAACGTGTGCAGCGGCACGCGTCCTTCGCGATTGGTCTCCGTGCGCGCGATTTCCGAGCCGTTCAAGCGGCCGGAAATGCGCACCTTGATGCCGAGGGCGCCGGAGCGCATGGTGTTGGTCACGGCGCGCTTCATGGCGCGGCGGAACATCACGCGCTTCTCCAGCTGCTGCGAGATGCCTTCGGCGACCAGCTTGGCGTCGAGCTCGGGCTTGCGGATCTCGGCGATGTTGAGGCGCACATCGTTCATGCGTCATGCCGAGGATCTTGGCCACCGCGGTGCGCAGCTTCTCGATGTCCTCGCCCTTCTTGCCGATCACGATTCCCGGCCGGGCCGTGTGAATGGTGATGTTGGCGCGGCGCGCGGCGCGCTCGATGTGAATGTGGCTCACCGAGGCGTCGGCCAGCTTCTTGTTCAGGTACTTGCGCACCAGGAAATCGGTGTGGATGTTCGAGGCAAAGTTCTTCGAATGCGCATACCACTTCGACGACCAGTCGCGCGTGATGCCGAGACGAATACCAATCGGATTTACTTTCTGACCCATTAGGCCTCTCGCTTGCCGTCGGAAACTTGAACCAGGATGTGACTGTTGCGCTTGGCGATGCGCACGCCGCGCCCCTTGGCGCGCGCGTGGAAGCGCTTGAGCATCGGCGCCGGATCGACCTCGACGCGCGTCACCTTCAGATCGTCGACATCGGCATTGAAATTGTTGTAGGCATTGGCGATCGCCGAATCCAGCACCTTGAGGACGATTTTGGCGCCCTTCTTCGGCATGAACTTCAACGTGTTCACCGCCAGCGTCGCGGACTTGCCGCGGATCGTGTCGACCACCAGGCGGCATTTCTGCGGAGAAATGCGCGCGTAGCGTAAAACTGCCTTGGTCTGCATGCCTACTCCGCCGCCGTGACTTTCTTGTCGCCGGAATGCGCCTTGAAAGTGCGCGTCGGCGCGAACTCGCCGAGCTTGTGGCCGACCATGTTCTCGGACACCAGCACCGGCACGTGCAGACGGCCGTTGTGCACGGCGATGGTCAAGCCGACCATGTCGGGGATGACCATGGAACGCCGCGACCAGGTCTTGATCGGACGGCGATCATTCTTCTGGCTGGCCGTCTGCACCTTCTTGGCCAGGTGCAAATCCACGAATGGGCCTTTCTTGAGCGAACGAGGCACTAGTATATCTCCAGTCTCTTACATGTCGTTTGTTCTTGCGGCGCTGAACGATCATGCCGTCGGTGCGCTTGTTGCGGCGCGTCTTCTTGCCCTTGGTCTGCAGTCCCCATGGGCTCACCGGATGCGGGTTGCCCTGGCCGGACTTGCCTTCGCCGCCGCCGTGCGGGTGATCGACCGGATTCATCACGACGCCGCGCACCGTCGGGACGCACGCCGAGCCAGCGCACCGCGCCGGCCTTGCCGAACACGCGCAGGTTGTGCTCATCGTTGCCGACCTCGCCGATGGTGGCGCGGCAATCGACGTGCACCTTGCGCATTTCGCCGGACTTCAGCCGCACGCTGGCATACACGCCCTCGCGCGCCGCGAACTGCGCGGAGGCGCCGGCGCTGCGCGCCATCTGGCCGCCCTTGCCGACCTTCAGTTCGATGTTGTGCACCGTGCTGCCGACCGGAATGTGCCGCAGCGGCATCGCATTGCCCGGCTTTGATCGGCGCATCGGCGCCGGAGCGGATCTCATCGCCGGCCTTCACGCCCTTCGGCGCCAGAATGTAGCGGCGCTCGCCGTCCTTGTACAGCACCAACGCGAGATGCGAGGTGCGGTTCGGATCGTATTCCAGACGCTCGACCACGCCCGGAATGCCGTCCTTGTCGCGCTTGAAATCGACCAGGCGATAGCGCTGCTTGTGCCCGCCGCCGATGTGGCGCGTGGTCTGCCGGCCGGAATGGTTGCGCGCGCCGGTGCGATTCTTCTTGGTGGTCAGCGACTCGAGCGGGCCGCCCTTGTGCAGGTGCGAGCGGTCGATCTTGACTACGAAGCGCGTACCCGGTGAGGTCGGCTTCATCTTGATGAGTGCCATGGCCTTGATCCTTATTTCGCCGAAGCGCCGGTGAAGTCGATCGACTGCCCGGTCTGCAAACGCACATAGGCTTTCTTGTAGCCGTTGCGCTTGCCGGCCACGTTCTTGAAGCGGCGCGTCTTGCCGGGCTGGTTCAGCAAATTGACGCCCTCGACCTTGACCTCGAACATCAATTCGACCGCCTGCTTGACCTCGGCCTTCGAGGCATCGTCGCGCACGCGAAACACGTATTGATTCGCCTTTTCGGTGACGTTGGCCGCCTTCTCCGACACGTGCGGCTGAATCAGCACGGTCATCAAGCGTTCTTTATTCATTGCGCGCCTCCGAGACGCTGCTCGAGCAACTTCAAGGCACCCACCGTGGCGATCACCTTGTCGTGCTTGATCAAGCTCACGGGATCGAGCGAGGCCACCGCCATCACGTCCACATAGGGGACGTTGCGCGCCGCCAGGAACAACTTTTCTTCGTAGGCCTCGACCAGGATCGAGCGCGCGTGTCAGGCCGAATTCGGCCAGCTTGCTGATGAGCAGCTTGGTTTTCGGCGCGGTGAGCTCGATCGATTCGACGGCCACCAGGCGATCCTCGCGCACCAGTTGCGACACCATGGATTGCATGGCGGCGCGATACATCTTGCGATTGACCTTCTGCGAGAAGTCCCGCGGCTTGGCCGCGAAAGCCCGGCCGCCGCCCACCCAGATGGGGCTGCGAATCGAACCGGCGCGCGCCTGACCGGTGCCTTTCTGGCTCCAGGGCTTCTTGCCGCCGCCGCGCACTTCGGCACGGGTCTTCTGCGCCTTGGTGCCGGCGCGGCCGGCCGCCATGTACGCGGTGACGACCTGGTGCACCAGCGCTTCGTTGTAGGCGCGCCCGAAGGCCACGTCCGACAATTGAATCTCGCTGGCGGGATTCGCGTTTTTTAGCTGGAGCTTCATGAGAGTCTTACTTCTTCTCGGCTTTGGCCGCGCCGGCCTTGCGGTGCCGCGCCCTTGGCGGCAGGAGCGCCCTTGGCGGCAGCGGGAGCCTTGTTCGGCATCAGCTTCTGACGGCGCGCCTGGCCTATGGCCTTGACCGACGGCCGCACGATCACCCGGCCGCCTTCGGCGCCCGGTACCGCGCCGCTGATCAGCAGCAGGTTCCGCGCAACGTCCACTTCGACGATGCGCAGATTCTCGATGGTGCGATTGCGCACGCCCATGTGGCCCGACATGCGCTTGCCCTTGAACACGCGTCCCGGCGTCTGGCGCTGGCCGATGGATCCCGGCGCGCGATGCGACACCGAGTTTCCGTGGGTTTTCATGCCGCCGGCAAAGTTATGGCGCTTCATGGTGCCCGGAAAGCCCTTGCCCACCGTGGTGCCGGTGACATCGACGATCTGGCCGACCGTGAACATGTCGACTTTGAGCTCGCCGCCGACGCGCGAGCGCATCGCCTTCGCCCTTGCTCAAGCGGAATTCCTGGGAGGTAGTAGCCGGCGGCGACATTCGCCTTGGCGAAATGGCCGGCCAGCGCCTTGGTGACCCGGGACGGGCGGCGGCTGCCAATGGTCACCTGCACCGCACGGTAACCGTCGGTTTTATCGTCTTTGACTTGCGAGATGCGATTCGGCAACGCCTCGACGACCGTCACGGGGACAGTCACACCGGCGTCGGTGAATACTCGGGTCATGCCGCATTTGCGGCCAACCAGACCAATGGTCATTGTCAATCCTCATACAGCGAGTGCTCGTAGAGCCTCGCATCGTTGCAACAGACCAGCGGTTTGGACACTCGGACCCCGAATACCCTTGGGCAGCCGGCGTCGGCGCCCACGCGCTCCGACCTCTAAAATGGACGCGGGAGTTATGATACTGAATCCGCCCAAGGGGCCATGCGCTCCGGCCTAATTCAACTTGATTTGGACATCCACGCCGGCCGGCAGTTCCAGCTTCATCAGGGCATCCACGGTCTTGTCCGTGGGGTTCAAAATGTCCATCAGGCGCTTGTGCGTGCGGATTTCGAACTGGTCGCGCGCGTCCTTGTCGCCATGCGGCGCGGTCAAAACCGTAAAGCGCTCCATTTTGATGGGCAGCGGCACAGGACCCTTGACGGTCGCGCCGGTGCGCTTCGCGGTATCGACGATCTCGCGGGCCGACTTGTCGATCAAACGATGATCGAAAGCCTTCAGGCGGATGCGGATGTTCTGATTGGCCATAGTCTTCTTACTTTCCAGGCGCTTGGCGCCACAATTCCCGGGGGTCGCTTCGACCCCGTCCGTAAACAGTGGGCGCGGATTCTAGCGCCTACAACAGGCGCTTTGGCGCCGAAATTCGATTACGCGATCACCTTGGCGACGACACCTGCGCCGACGGTTTTGCCGCCCTCGCGGATGGCGAAGCGCAGGCCCTGTTCCATCGCGATCGGGGCGATCAGCTCCACCACGATCTTGATGTTGTCCCCCGGCATCACCATCTCGGTGCCCTCCGGCAACTCCACCGCTCCGGTCACATCCGTGGTGCGAAAGTAGAACTGCGGCCGATACCCCTTGAAGAACGGCGTATGCCGCCCGCCCTCCTCCTTGGTCAGCACGTACACCTCGGCCTCAAACTTGGTGTGCGGATTGATGGAGCCGGGCTTGCACAACACCTGCCCGCGCTCCACTTCCTCGCGCTTCGTGCCGCGCAGCAGCACCCCCACGTTGTCCCCCGCCTGCCCCTCATCCAGGAGCTTCCTGAACATCTCCACCCCGGTGCAGGTGGTCTTCGTGCGTCGGGCGTATCCCCACGATCTCCACCTCATCGTTCACCTTCACGATCCCGCGCTCAATGCGCCCCGTGACCACCGTGCCGCGACCCGCAATCGAGAACACATCCTCCACCGGCATCAAAAAGGCCCCCTCGATCGCACGCTTCGGCACCGGAATGTACTCATCCAGCGCCTTGACCAGCTTGATCACCGAGGGCACCCCGATCTCCGCGCGTATCCCCCTCCAGCGCCTTCAACGCAGAGCCGGTGATGATCGGGGTCTTATCCCCGGGAAACTTGTACAAGCGTCAACAAATCGCGCACCTCGAGCTCCACCAGCTCGAGTAGCTCCGCATCATCGACCATGTCCGCCTTGTTCATGTACACCACGATGTAGGGCACCCCCACCTGGCGGGCCAGCAAAATGTGCTCGCGCGTCTGGGGCATCGGGCCATCGGCCGCCGACACCACCAAAATCGCCCCGTCCATCTGCGCCGCTCCCGTGATCATGTTCTTCACGTAGTCAGCATGCCCCGGACAGTCCACGTGCGCGTAGTGGCGCGCCTCGCTCTGATACTCCACGTGCGCGGTCGCAATCGTGATCCCGCGCGCCCGCTCCTCGGGCGCCTTGTCAATCTGGTCGTAGGCCTTGAACTCCCCGCCAAACTTCTCCGCCATCACCTTCGTCAAGGCCGCCGTCAAGGTCGTCTTGCCATGATCCACATGTCCAATCGTCCCCACGTTCACGTGCGGCTTCGTTCGCTCAAACTTCCCCTTCGACACGGCAAGTACCTCTCAAATATGAAATGCGTTTGGGATAAATCTTTAAGATGCTTTCTTCATGACGACGTCCGCGACATTGGTCGGAACTTCCATGTACTTCGCGAATTCCATGGTGTAGTTCGCGCGGCCCTGGCTCATCGAGCGCATGGAGGTCGAGTACTGAAACATTTCGGCGAGCGGCACATCGGCGGTGACCACCTTGCCGGACGGCGAATCTTCCATGCCGACGATCTGGCCGCGGCGGCGATTCAGATCGCCGACGATGTCGCCGTAGTAATCCTCCGGCGTCACCACCTCGACTTTCATGATGGGTTCGAGCAATACCGGCTTGGCCTTGCGGAATCCTTCCTTGAAGCCGATCGAGCCGGCGATCTTGAAGGCCATTTCGTTCGAGTCGACATCATGGTAGGAGCCGTCGAAAATCGTGACCTTCACGTCGACGATGGGATAGCCCGCGATCACGCCGGTCTGCACGGCTTCCTGAATGCCTTTGTCCACGGCGGGAATGAATTCGCGCGGCACGGCGCCGCCGACGATGCCGTTGACGAACTCGTAGCCCTTGCCCGCGGCCAGCGGCTCGATCTTCAGCCAGACATGGCCGTACTGGCCGCGGCCGCCGGACTGGCGCACGAACTTGCCCTCGGATTCCACGGTGCCGCGGATGGTTTCGCGATAGGCGACCTGCGGCTTGCCGACATTCGCCTCCACCTTGAACTCGCGCTTCATGCGATCGACGATGATCTCGAGATGCAGCTCGCCCATGCCTTCGATGATGGTCTGGCCCGACTCGGGGTCGGTATGCACGCGAAACGAAGGATCTTCCTTCGCCAGGCGCTGCAGGGCGAGACCCATTTTTTCCTGGTCGACCTTGGTCTTCGGTTCCACGGCCACGGAAATCACCGGCTCCGGGAACTCCATCTTTTCCAGAATGATGACCTTGTTCAGGTCCGACAGGGTGTCGCCGGTGGTGACGTCCTTCAAACCCACCGCGGCGGCGATGTCGCCGGCGCGCACTTCTTTGATCTCCGAGCGGTCGCTGGCATGCATCTGCAGCAGGCGGCCGATGCGTTCGTTGCGGTTGCGGTTCGGAACGAACACCTGATCGCCGGAATTCAGCGTGCCGGAATAGACGCGAAAGAACGTGAGGTTGCCGACGAACGGGTCGTTCAAGATCTTGAACGCCAGCGCGGCGAACGGCTCGGCGTCATCGGCCTTGCGCGTCATCGGCTCGCCGCTTTCGCTCTGACCCTTGACCGGCGGCACTTCGGTGGGCGAGGGCATGTATTCGACGATGGCGTCGAGCACGGCCTGCACGCCCTTGTTCTTGAAGGCCGAACCGCAGGTCACCAGGCAGACTTCGTTCTTGAGGGCGCGCTCGCGCAGGCCCTTCTTGATCTCCGCATCGCTCAAGAGCCGCTCTCCAAATACTTGGTGAGCAGGGTCTCATCGCCCTCGGCGGCGGCCTCGATCATCTTGGCGCGCCACTCCTCGCACTCCTTGCGCATGTCGGCGGGAATCTCGCGGTACTCGAATTTCATGCCCTGGGTTTCGTCGTCCCACCAGATCGACTTCATCTTGACGAGATCGACCACGCCGACGAAGCCGTCCTCGGCGCCGATGGGCAGTTGAATGGGCACCGGATTGCCGCGCAGACGGGTCCTGATCTGCTCGACGCAGCGCAGGAAATTCGCGCCGGCGCGATCCATCTTGTTGACGAAGGCGATGCGCGGCACGCCGTACTTGTTCATCTGGCGCCACACGGTCTCGGACTGCGGCTGCACGCCCGACACGGCGCAGTACACGGCCACGGCGGAATCCAGCACGCGCAGGCGAGCGCTCCACTTCGATGGTGAAATCGACGTGCCCCGGCGTATCGATGATGTTGATGCGGTGCTCGGGGAAACTCTTGTCCATCCCCTTCCAGAAGCAGGTGGTGGCAGCGGCGGTGATGGTGATGCCGCGCTCCTGCTCCTGTTCCATGTAGTCCATGACGGCCGCGCCGTCATGCACCTCGCCGATCTTGTGCGACACGCCGGTATAGAACAAAATACGCTCCGTCGCGGTGGTTTTCCCCGCGTCGATGTGAGCGGAAATACCGATGTTTCGGTATCGCTCGATGGGCGTAGTGCGTGCCATGTATCAGATGCTTCGCTTTTCATGCGCTTCGCGCAACTGTTCAACGGGGCCGAAGCGGCCCCGTCCGATAGACTCATATATAAGGCCGAGCCGGCAGCAATACCAGACGGCGCTCGCCGCCGCAGCGCGCTACCAGCGGTAGTGCGCGAACGCCTTGTTGGCATCGGCCATGCGGTGAGTGTCCTCACGCTTGCGCACGGCGGCGCCGCGATTCTCGGCGGCCTCCATCAATTCCGCGGCAAGACGATGCGCCATGGACTTCTCGCTGCGGGCGGTGGCCGCTTCGATGACCCAGCGCATGGCCAGGGTTTGGCGGCGGTTGGCGCGCACTTCGACGGGCACCTGGTAGGTGGCGCCGCCGACGCGGCGGGATTTGACCTCGACCACCGGCTTGACGTTGTCCAAGGCTTGCTGCAACACAGCAATCGCCTCGCCGCCCGGCGCGGCCGCTCTTCTCGCCGATGCGATCGATGGCGCCGTAGACGATCTTCTCGGCGGCCGACTTCTTGCCGCGCTCCATCACCATGTTGATGAACTTGGCCAACATGTCGTTCCCGAACTTGGGGTCGGGAAGAATGGTGCGATGGGGGGCTGCTGCTCTGCGGGACATGGAAAACCTTCTAGCCTTTGGGCTATTTCTTGGGACGTTTGGCGCCGTACTTGGAGCGGCCTTGGCGGCGATCGCTGACGCCGGCGCAATCGAGCGCGCCGCGCACCGTGTGATAACGCACACCGGGCAGATCCTTGACGCGGCCGCCGCGGATCAATACCACCGAGTGCTCTTGCAAATTGTGGCCTTCGCCGCCGATGTAGCTCGAGACTTCGTAGCCGTTGGTCAGGCGCACGCGGCACACCTTGCGCAGCGCCGAATTCGGCTTCTTCGGCGTGGTGGTGTACACGCGAGTGCACACGCCGCGCTTTTGCGGCGAAGCGGCCAGGGCCGGAACCTTGGACTTCCAAGCGGGTTCATTGCGGCCGGTTCGAATCAGTTGGGTCGTCGTCGCCATAAATACCTTTAGAGGCCGCACCCCATGAGAAGAGCGGTCCTTCGAGTGCTAATTCTTAAATTTTACGGGCGCTTACAGCCCTGACCTTGTGCCTGGAGACAAAGGCCGGCGATTGTAGGAACCGGCCTGGCCGAGTGTCAAGGTAATTGCTGCTTTGCAGCACTGCGGCCATCGGAAAATCGGGCTACCGGGCGCAGAACGCCCTGTGTCGAGTCACGGTGCATCGACTTCATATCCCTTGGCCTTCAACTGATCGAGCAAGCCGCCCCTCTCCAGCAGCATATCCAGGTTGACCACCGCGATCGTGGTTCCGGCCGAGCGCAGATATTTTTCGAAGTTCTCGAGCCAGGTCTGACGGATGCGGCCGATGAAGTCGGATGCGCCCTTGCCTTGATCGATGGCGGTACGGCAAGCATCCACTTCCTTCAGATCGGACAATTTCTCGATCCTCTCAATATCGCCGTTCGACCAAGCTTCAGCGCGCTCGACCAAGCGTGGTAATCCACTTTCGACGGTAGTCAGCGAGGCCTCAACGCAGATGCGCTCGGTGTCCGGCGCCAACGTCTTCAGGGCTTCCAGCATATCGCTCATGCCCGCGACCTTGACCTCCTCAACGCGTACTCCGTGCTTCTCGGCCAATTTCCGCAGCGCGGCACCAAGATCGAGGCGCATCGAAAGATTCGCGTGATGGAACGCCTCCTGTTGCAGGAATGCAGCGGCGATGATCGGCCGGTAGCGCTCCCATTTGTCCTCGCTCTCGCCCAAGGCGCTGCGCTGCAAAGCGAAGCGCGCATGAAGCTCTGGCGGCATCACATCCTTGAGCCTCTTGCCGCCGCTGACCATCAGATATTTCCGATCGGCGATCAGCATCCAAAGAACTCTCGGAATGCTGATTTCAATGGGCTTCTGAATCAGCACTTGACTGGCGCTTTCCATCACGAACTCCACTTGTTTGGAGCGCCACGTGATATCTCTCGGCAGCGGCGCGATGCTTCCCAGTATCCACACATTCGCCGCGTCGCGATGCACATGCCACATGCCCGGGCCCGTTCGTTCGGCCGTGACGACAATTTCGTCCAGCGCTTGCGGCGCCGGGTCGGCACGGCAAGCGGCGCCCAGAAAACATCCGGCAAGGAACATCGCCGTCAGGCTGGTTGCGTGAAACGTTGCCGCTGCATATCGCATGCAGCAAAGACTACAGGTTTTTTGCCGCTACGGTTTCGCCTGCGCGATCAGCCCCAAAGGGCGGCCCTCCGGATCCTTGAACATGGAGAGCCATTCCTCGGTGCCATCAGCATGCTTGTGGATCATGTGGGGCGCATTGATGAACTCGACACCGCGAGACTTCAAGGACTCGTAGGACTCGGCGATGTTGCCGGTTCGCAGATAGAGAATGGATTCCGGCGCGACCGCTGAATCCTGGCTGAGCATCAACCGCGTTCCGTTGCAATCGAAAAATGCGAGCTTGCCGAAGGTAAACAAGTGCGGCAGGCCCAATACATCCTTGTACCAATCTTCGGACTGTTTGATATCGCGCACGGTTCTCGCGATCTGGCCTATCGCTCCGAGTTTTGCATGGGCGTTCATCTGTTTCTCCGCAAGAGCGCTGCCTTTCGGCACGCGATACCAGCGACGCAATTCCTGGCGATTGGCCAGTCCCAGCTTCGCGAGCGCGTTGGCAATGTGATACTTGACTGCATCGACGCTGATTCCGCGGCGCTGCGCGATCTGACGGCTCGTCAGTCCGTGTTTCACCGCATGAACGCACCGCCACTCGGCGGGCGTCAGCACATCATCGTGCGGGGGTCTGCCACGGCGGGTTCGATGCATGCTTAATGATATTCCGTGGCGGGCGCAATTTCCCTCCCCCATGGGGCAAAATGCCCCGAACCGTAGCCCTTGCGCGGCAGACTGCACCCGAACAAGATTGCTCCGTTCTCTGGACGAGCGCGATTTAGCGAAAGGTCGGTGGTATCAAGTGAATCGGGCACACGGTCGATTCGCCGTTCTTGACAGCTGGCGCGGCGTTTGCGCAATTATCGTCGTCGTCTACCACTTTGCGGCGCGGAGCCACTTATTGTTCCTGCCCTTCTTCCGGAATGGGTGGCTTTTCGTGGATTTTTTCTTCGTGCTGAGCGGTTTTGTCATTACTCACGCCTATCAACACCACCTGGCGGGTGCCCGGGCTTTTTTTTCGTTTGCCATTCGCCGCTTCGGAAGAATCTGGCCGTTGCACGTGGCGGTGCTGGTGCCATTCATCGTTACGGAATTGCTCAAGCTTCTGTTTACTGCAAACGGGTTCAGCGCTGCTCATGCCGCGTTCAGCGATTCAACATCAATTGATTCCCTGATCGCAAACATTTTTCTCCTGCAGTCCATGGGTTTGTTGCCTTACGCTTCCTGGAACGTGCCGAGTTGGAGCATCAGCGTCGAGTATTGGACTTATATTGTGTTTGGATTAGCCGTACTCGCGAGCAGCAGGGCAGCCCGGCCCAAATTTTGGAGTAATTTTTTACTGGCTGCGATCTCTGGCTTGAGCTTGATCGCACTGATTTTCGTTGCCGGGACCATTGATACGACGGTGTCGTTTGGAATTTTCCGATGCCTGCTCGGTTTCATAGTCGGTCACTTTGCCTATCAACTTTGGGAGCATCTTCCCGCGCTGCAAATCTCAACGACCATCGAATTTACTACCGTGTCAGTCGTTTCGATTTTCGTCATGTATGCGGCGGGAACAGGTTTCGCGTTCCTCGCGCCTCTCATTTTTGGGGTTGCCGTGTTCGTTTTCGCCCATGAGCGCGGGTTGTTGTCTCAGTTGCTGCGAAAGGCGCCGTTTTTGCTGCTGGGAAAGCTGTCATTCAGCATCTACATGACACATTGGTTTTTGCATGACTTTTTCCGCAAAATACTCGACATTGTCGCGCAAAAAACCGGCATTTCATTTACCGTCCCGATGCAAATCACGGTTGACGGGAGGTTGGTTGCGGCGAAAATAGTGGTCTGGGGCGGACCCTTCTTTTCGGATTTTTTGCTCATCGTTTTTCTTGCCGCCGTGATCGGCATCTCGGCGCTGACCTTCCGATATATAGAAAAGCCCGGCCAGCGGATATTTGGTCTCTTGGCACAGAAAGCCCTGCCGAGGGATGAGCGCGATGTACTTTTTGTCGACCCGAAGCCGCTTTGATGGACCTCGGGCACTCCATGTCGGCGACAACTCCTATGGAGCCCGGTCGCGGATTTTCCCCCGATGCATCGCGGCGACACAGGGATTGGCGCCGAGACCATAAGCAAGTTCCGCGGGCCTGTCGATGCGCCAGAACGCCAGGTCGGCCCGCTTGCCAACCTCGATCGTACCCACATCGTCCAGCATCCCGAGGGCGCGCGCTGCCTCACGGGTGGTTCCCGCCAAGGCTTCCTCGGGCGTCAGGCCGAACAGTGCGCAGGCCATGTTCAGGGCCAGCAGGATCGAGGTGCAGGGCGAAGTGCCAGGATTGGAGTCGGTGGCGACGGCAAGCCCAACGCCGGCCGCGCGCAGCATTTCCACGGGCGGCGGTGTGGTCTGCCGCAAGGTGAAATAGGCCGTGGGCAGCAAGACCGCCACTGTGCCGGCCGCGGCCATGGCGCTCGCACCGGCGGCGCTTACATGCTCCAGATGATCAGCCGACAGAGCCTGATACTTCGCGGCCAATTGCGCCGCGCCCAGGTCGCTCATCTGTCCGGCGTGCACGTGCGCGGGCAGCTTCAATTTTTTTGCCGCCTGCAGGAGCTGCTCGGTCTCCGCCAAGGTAAACGCGATGTCCTCGCAGAAACCATCGACTGCATCCACCAAGCCGGCCGCGGTCAGCGATTCGAGCCACGGCCCCGTCACCTCACTTACAAACTCCTGCCGGCGTGCCGCAAATTCCGGCGGCAGCGAATGCAGGCCCAGAAAGGTCTTTCTGATCGATAGAGGCAGTTTTTCGCCCAAGTCGCGCGCCACTTCGAGCAGGCGGCGCTCGGTGGCCAGATCCAGTCCGTATCCGGACTTGATCTCGATCGTGGTGACGCCCTCGGCCATCAGGCGCTTGAGTCGCACCAGCGCCGATTCATACAGCTGCTTTCTCGTGGCGGCGCGCGTGGCGTTCACCGTCGATTGGATGCCCCCACCGGCGCGGGCGATCTCTTCGTAGGATTGGCCGCACAGCCGTTGCTCGAATTCCTCCACCCGGTTTCCGCCGTAGACCAGATGAGTGTGGCAATCAATCAGTCCCGGCGTGATCCACAGGCCCTGCGCGTCGCGGATCGAAGCGCGCTGCGTTTCCGCCCGGCGCCGACCCTCCGCGGCGGCACCGATCCAGGCAATGCGCTCGCCCTTCACCGCCAATGCCGCGTCCGCGATGCTGCCATACGCGCCGGTACCGGAGGTCATCGTCGCAATATTCGCGCCGATCCACACCTCGTCCCATTTGCCACCTGAAGATTCGCGCATTCAATCGCCCGATAATTGCTGCAAATCGTATGATACAGCCAAGATGCCTACTTACCGTTTGCAGCGCGCGTATTTGCCGCATGGATGGGCGCGCGACGCGCTCGTCTCAGTCTCCAGTCAGGGTTTCATCACCGGGATCGACATCGATGCACCGCCGGCGCAGCCGTCCGATCCGGCGGGCGAGGCGGAACGCGTCGATGGCATCGTCGTCCCCGGCATGCCCAACGCGCACAGTCATGCGTTTCAGCGCGCCATGGCAGGCAATGCCGAATACCGATTGTCCGCGCGCGACAGCTTCTGGACCTGGCGCCAAACCATGTATGCGCTGGCGAATCGCATGGATCCTGCGCAGCTGCAGATCGTCGCCACGCAGCTGTTCATCGAAATGCTGAAATCGGGCTACACGGCGGTGGCGGAATTTCACTATCTGCACCGCCCGCTGGATGGCGGCGAATATTCGGGTCCGAATCCTCTGTGGCAGGCCATCGATAATGCCGCCCGGGAAGCGGGCATTGGTCTGACGTTTTTGCCAACGCTGTACCAGAGCAGCGACTTCGGCGGCAAGCCGCTCAAAGCCGAGCAAGCGCGATTTGCGCTGCAAACGGACGCGTTTCTGCGGGCGGTGGAGGATCGCGTGAAGTCCGACCGGCAGCGCGGCGAGGGACGGGTCCGCACCGGCGTCGCATTTCACAGCCTGCGGGCGGTCCCGCTCGAGAGCCTGCGCGAGGCGGCCGTGGCGTTGCGGAATGTCGATCCGACCATGCCGCTCCACATCCACGTCGCCGAGCAACGCTTGGAGGTGCAGGCCTGCGAACGCGAGACGGGCCGGCGTCCCATCGAATTGCTCCTCGAGCAAGGGTTGCTCACGCAGCACTGGTGCCTCATCCATGCAACCCACGCAACTTCTGAAGAACTGCGCGGCATCGCGGCTGCGCAGGCAACCGTGTGCGTCTCCATCAGCACCGAGGCGAATCTGGGTGACGGCTTCTTCGACACCACGCGCTTTCGCAAAGCGAATGGGCGCCTGTGCGTCGGTTCGGATAGTCAATCGACCGTGAATCCGGCCGAGGAATTGCGCTGGCTGGAATACCAGCAGCGTCTGCGCACCCGGCGGCGAGGCGTGTTTGCCACCAGCACCGAATCGCATGTGGGCACCGTGCTGTGGCGCGATGCCGCGTTGTACGGCGCTCAGGCAATCGGACAGCCGGTGGGCGCCATCGCGGTCGGTCGCCGCGCGGATTGGTTGGTGCTGGACCCAGCCCACCCCAGCATGGCCGGCGCGGCGGGAGACACCGCACTGGACCGCTTGTTATTCGCGGGCGGCGATCAGCCATCCGCGACGTGATGGTCGCGGGGCATTGGGTCGTGAAGGACCGGCGCCACGCCGCCGAAGAGCCATTGCGCCGGGAATTTTCCCGGGTAATGAATGACTTAATCGTTAGTTGACTGTACCTGTCTATACAGCTTAATCTTGGCCGATGAGCAAGCCCGATCTGTCGCTGCAGCCCCTGTATTTGCAGGTCAAGCGGCACATCCTGGACAACATCGGCTCCGGCAAGTGGGGCACTGTCGGCGCGCGTCCCTTCCGAGAACGACATCGTGAAATCCTTCGGCGTATCGCGCATGACCGCCAACCGCGCACTGCGCGAACTGCGCGATGAAGGCGTCCTGGTGCGCATCGCCGGGCGTCGGCAGTTTCGTGGCGGATCGGCACGCGCATGCGCATCCGCTGGAGATCCGCGGCATCGCCGATGAGATCCGCGACCGCGGCCACGTGCACCGCGCCGAAATCGTTTCCCTGGAGCGGGTGCGCGCGGTGGCGGAACTCGCGGAAGATTTTGGCATCGCGCCGCGCAGCGAGTTGTATTGCTCGCTGATCGTGCACTTCGAGAATGACCGCCCCATCCAGCTCGAAGACCGCTACGTTCTGCCCAAGCTCGCGCCCGACTACCTGAACATGGACTTCAGCGCAAACCACTCCGCACGACTACCTGGTCAAGGTCGCGCCGCTGCAGGAAGCCGAACATCTGTTGCGCGCCGAAATGCCGGACGAACGCACG
Organism: uncultured Gammaproteobacteria bacterium; assembly: GCA_963831765.1. Classification (GTDB taxonomy): domain Bacteria; phylum Pseudomonadota; class Gammaproteobacteria; order Steroidobacterales; family Steroidobacteraceae; genus Bog-1198. Next base: position 256,444 of record CAWHRH010000002.1, on the reverse strand, counting down.
CGCAAGCTGCTGGCGATGAAGCGCGACGAACCCTGCTTGGTTGTCATTCGACGCACCTGGACCGCCGGGCAAATCGCCTCGGTGGCGCGCCTGTACTACCCCGGTTCCCGCTATGAAATGTCCGGGCGCTTTCGCCCCTAAGGAGTAGTCATGCTCGCACCCCTGAAGCCCAGAATCATCCGCGCGGCGCGCGGCAACACCTTGAGCGCCCGCACCTGGATGACCGAAGCGCCGCTGCGCATGCTGATGAACAACCTGGACCCCGAGGTCGCGGAGAATCCCGCCGAGCTCGTGGTGTACGGCGGCATCGGCCGCGCCGCGCGCGATTGGAACTGCTTCGATCGCATCGTCGAGACCTTGAAAACCCTGACGCGAGGATGAGACCCTGCTGGTGCAGTCCGGCAAGCCGGTGGGCGTGTTCCCGACCCACGCGGACGCGCCGCGGGTGCTCATCGCCAATTCCAATCTGGTGCCGCACTGGGCGACCTGGGAACACTTCCACGAACTCGATCGCAAGGGACTGGCGATGTTCGGCCAGATGACTGCCGGTTCGTGGATCTACATCGGCAGCCAGGGCATCGTGCAGGGCACGTACGAGACCTTTGCCGAAATGGGCCGGCGGCACTTCGGCGGCAACCTCTCGGGCAAATGGATTCTCACCGCCGGACTGGGCGGCATGGGCGGCGCGCAGCCGCTGGCCGCCACCATGGCCGGCGCCAGCCTGCTGGCGGTGGAATGCCGCCAAAGCCGCATCGCCAAGCGGGTCGAAACCGGCTACGTCGATGTCGAGGCTCGCACCCTGGACGAGGCGCTCGCCATGCTCGAGACGGCGAAAACCACGCGGCAAGCCGCTCTCGGTGGCATTGCTCGGCAACATCGTCGATGTGCTGCAGCACGCTGCTCGAGCGGGGCATCAAACCCGATGCGCTGACCGATCAAACCTCCGCGCACGATCCCGGTCAACGGCTACCTGCCGCAGGGCTGGACGGTGGAACAATGGGATGAACGGCGCGCGAGCGATCCCGACGGCACCGCCGCCGCAGCCTCCTTGTCGATGGCCAAGCATGTCGAGTACCTGCTGCGCTTCAAGCGCATGGGGCTGCCGGTGTTCGACTATGGCAACAACATCCGGCAAGTCGCGCTCGATGCCGGCGTCGCCAAGGCCTTCGACATTCCGGGGTTCGTGCCCGAATACATCCGTCCGCTGTTTTGCCGCGGCATCGGACCCTTCCGCTGGGTGGCGCTCTCGGGCGATCCCGAGGACATCTACAAAACCGACGCCAAGGTCAAGGAGCTGATCCCCGACGATCCGCATCTGCATCACTGGCTCGACATGGCGCGCTCGCAGAATTCACTTTCAAGGATTGCCGGCGCGCATTTGCTGGGTGGGCCTGGGTCAGCGGCATCGATTGGGCCTGGCGTTCAACGACATGGTGAAGACGCGGCGAGACTTTCGGCGCCCATCGTGATCGGCCGCGACCACCTGGATTCCGGTTCGGTCGCGAGCCCGAATCGCGAAACCGAAGCCATGCAGGACGGCTCCGACGCCGTCTCCGACTGGCCTCTGCTCAACGCCCTGCTCAATACGGCATCGGGCGCGACCTGGGTATCGATTCATCACGGCGGCGGCGTCGGCATGGGCTACTCGCAGCATGCCGGCGTCGTCATCGTCTGCGACGGCAGCGAGGCGGCGGCCAAGCGCATTCGGCGCGTGCTGTGGAACGATCCCGGCACCGGCGTCATGCGCCACGCCGATGCCGGCTATGAAGACCGCCATCGCCTGCGCTCGCGAACAGGGTCTGAAACTGCCGATGATCGAGCAGCCTTAAGTGGCCAACACCCTGGAAGTGCGCGCCGGCACGCTGTCGCTGGCGACGTTGCGGCGTATCTACGAGCAACCGACGGTGCTGCGGCTGTCCGACGCAGGATCGCGCCGCGAATTCGCACGGCCAGCGCCTTGGTGGACAAGATCGTCGCGAGCGGCGATGCCGCCTACGGCATCAATACCGGTTTCGGCTTGCTGGCCCAGACCCGCATCCCCAACGAGCAGCTCGAACTGCTGCAGCGAAACCTGCTGCTGTCGCACGCGGCCGGCGTCGGCGAGGCGCTGCCCGACGCCGTGGTGCGGCTGATCCTGGTACTCAAGATCAATGCGCTGGCGCGCGGACACTCCGGCATCACCATGGCAGCTGATCGACGCCCTGCTGCGCCCTGCTCGAGCACGAGGTCTACCCCGTGATTCCCGCGCAAGGCTCGGTCGGCGCGTCCGGAGATCTTGCGCCCGCTGGCGCACTTGAGCACCGTGCTGCTCGGAATGGGCCAGGTGCGGGTGCGCGGCGAGACGCTGCCCGCGGCGCGAAGGGTTGCGCATGGCCGGACTCAAGCCCCTGAGACTGCGTGCCAAGGAAGGTCTGGCGTTGATCAACGGCACGCAAGTATCCACGGCACTGGCGTTGGCGGGTCTGTTCGGCGCGGAAGATGTCTTCGCGGCCGCGGTCGTCGCCGGCGCCATGTCGGTCGATGCGCTGAAGGGCAGCGATTCACCATTCGATGCGCGCATCCAAGCAGGTGCGCGGACAGCCCGGGCAAATCGCGGTCGCGCGCGAGTACCGCGAATTGATCGCCGGCAGCGCCATTCGCGCCTCGCATCTCGACTGCTCGCGCGTCCAGGATCCCTATTCCTTCCGCTGCCAGCCGCAGGTGATGGGTGCCTGTCTGGACCTGATCGCGCAATTGCAGCGTCACGCTGAGCATCGAGGCCAATGCCGTCACGGACAATCCGCTGCTGTTCGCCGATGCGGGCGACGTGCTGTCCGGCGGAAATTTTCACGCCGAGCCCGTGGCCTTCGCGGCCGATACGCTGGCGCTCGCGATCGCCGAGATCGGCAGCCTGTCGGAGCGCCGCACGGCCGTGTTGGTGGATCCCAAGATGAGCGGCCTGCCTGCCTTTCCTGGTCGAGAACAGCGGCCTGAATTCCGGATTCATGATTGCGCAGGTGACGGCGGCCGCTCTGGTGTCGGAGAACAAGACCCTCGCGGCGCCCGCGAGCGTCGATTCGATTCCGACTTCCGCCAATCAGGAAGACCACGTGAGCATGGCGACCCACGCCGCGCGTCGCTTGAGCCGCATGGTCGACAACGCCGCGGCGGTGGTCGGCATCGAATTGCTGGCCGCCGCTCAGGGCATCGATTTTCATCGCCCGGCTCGATCATCGGCGCAGCCTCGAGGAAGTCCACGCGGCCGATCCGCGAGGACGTGCCGTTCTACGCAGCCGATCGCTATTTCGCTCCCGATATCGAAGCTGCGCGCAGTTGGGTAAAATCCGGCCGGTTCACCGCGCTGGTGAGGCGTGTCATACCTTCGAGGTCGGAATGATGAAATTGCTCGGCGTGGCTGTTTTGTTTCTATGCGCCATGAGCGGCGTGAGCCGCGCGACCGAAATCAATCTGGCGACCTTGAGCTGCGCCAAGTACCAAAACGAGGTGACAGCGCCACCGGTAGCAAATCCGAATACGGACTCGATCAACACGGTGATGTGGTTATTGGGCTATTCGCGTGGGAAAATCCGGTGCGCATGTCATGTACGGCGATGCGCTGGCGGCATTCGGATTTGCGTTGGACGCCGAATGCAAGAACAACCCCAGTGAGAGCCTGCTGGATGCGATCACCACCGTCAGACCCGACCCCAAGAACCCGATGGATCTGACGATGCTGGATTGCGCCACATTCTCGGCACGACACCTGGACTTGAAGCGCACCGATCCTGAGAGCGCGGGTACGATCATGATGTGGCTGTTTGGATTCGCGGTCGCGAAAACAGGCAGCCATCTATTCGATGCCGGCGCAGTCGCCAGCTTTGAACCGGCGCTCATGGAAGACTGCAGGAAGAACCCGCAACTCAGTGTCTTCGACGCACTGTCGACCGTCAAATTCGGCAGGCCGAAGAACTAGCCGTATCGTTGCACTCAGCCGCCGAGATTGAGCAATGCGGCGTTGCCGCCGGTCGCGGTGGTATTGACGGTCAGGGTCCGTTCATTTGCGAAGCGCGCCAAATAATGCGGCCCGCCCGCCTTCGGACCGGTCCCTGACAATCCGGTGCCGCCGAAAGGCTGTACGCCGACGACCGCGCCGATCATGTTGCGATTGACATAGGTGTTGCCGATGGCCGTCGCCTCGAACACTTCCCTCCAAAAAGACTCCAATCGGGTCTGAACGCCGAGAGTCAATCCATAGCCGCTGGCCCGGATCGATTCGAACACCTGCTCTATGTTGGCGGCGCGATATCGAACCACGTGCAAAATGGGCCCAAATTCCTCGTGAGTAAGCTGGGCCGCGTTTTTGAGTTCGATGAGATGCGGCGGGAAGAAGCTGCCGTGCGCATGCGCGCCGGTCAGGGCGCAGGCTTTGACGATGCGCGCCTCCTTGCGCATCAGTTCAGCGTGCCGCGCCAGTTGCTGCGCCGCCGCCGCCGTGATGACAGGACCCACGTCGGTTTCGAAATCGGCCGGGTCACCAATGACCAGTTCGTCCATCGCTCCGGCGATCATCTCAATCACCTGATCGGCAATGTCGTCCTGCAAAAAGAGCAAACGCAACGCCGAACAGCGCTGACCGGCGCTCAAGAAAGCGGACGTCACCGCATCGTCCACCACTTGTTCCGGCAGCGCCGTTGAATCGACGATCATGGCATTGAGACCGCCGGTTTCCGCAATCAGCGGCACGATGCGACCCTCGCGCGCGGCGAGCGCACGATTGATGGTAAGCGCGGTTGCCGTCGAACCCGTCATTGCCACTCCGGCGAGCGCGGGATGAGCCAGCGCCGTTTCCCCAAAGATCCGGCCCGGCGCGGGCGTCAAATGCAAAACCTCTGTCGGCACGCCGCTCTCGTGCAACAGCTTCACGAAGGCGCGCGCAATCAGCGGCGTAGGCTCGGCGGGTTTTGCCAATACGGCATTGCCGGCGGCCAACGCCGCGGTGACCTGGCCCGCGAAGATCGCCAACGGAAAATTCCAGGGACTGATGCAGGCGAACACACCCCGGCCATGCAGCGAGAGTTCATTGAGTTCCCCGGTGGGGCCATCGAGGCCCAGCGGACGGGCAAACTGTTCCCGCGCCTGTACGGCATAGTAGCGGCAGAAATCCACTGCTTCGCGTACTTCGGCGATGGCGTCTCCGATGGTCTTTCCTGCTTCCCTGACCAGCAACGAGTGGAAATCGGCGCGGCGCGAATCCAATAGATCGGCGGTCCTCTCCAGACAGTCGGCGCGCGCGGCGCCGCCGCTGTGATCCCAGTCTCCCTGGGCCTCCGCGGCCGTATCGAAGGCCGAGGCAATCTCCCTTGGCGTTGCATCATGCGATATGCCCACCTGCCGCCGCCTATCGGCGGGATTGCTGACCAGATGCGCACCCCGGGGGACCGGGCCAGGGTGGGCAACCGTCGCTGCCAGCTCTTCGCGCAAAGCTTGAACCGCCGGCGGATCGCCCAAGTCGATGCCGCGGGAATTGCGTCTCTCGGCATAGAGCAATTCGGGAGTCGGCAACTTCGCGTTGGCGACAGACTGCAAGCGCTCCAATTCCGAAACCGGATCGCGGACGATTTCGGCAACGGGCACCTGCTCATCCATGAAACGGTTGACGAACGAGGTATTGGCGCCGTTTTCCAACAGCCGCCGCACGAGATACGCCAGCAAGTCCTTGTGCTCGCCGACGGGCGCATACACCCGCACCTTCGGGAAATTCGCGACCTGGCGGGCCGCCTCCGCATACAACAAACGGCCCATGCCATGCAGCCGCTGAAACTCGAAATTGGCCGCCGGTGGCGCAAGTTCCATGACTGAAGCAATGCTGTGAGCGTTATGGGTTGCAAATTGCGGATAGATCACATCCGCATGCTTGAACAAGCGGCCGGCACAGGCGAGGTAAGAAACATCCGTGGTGAGTTTGCGGGTATAAACAGGATAGCCGTCGAGGCCGCGTTCTTGAGCGCGCTTGATCTCGGAATCCCAGTAGGCACCCTTCACCAATCGGACCGTCATGCGCCTGGCGCACTGCCGCGCGAGCGCGGCCACCCAGTCGATCACCCCGATTGCACGTTTGCCGTAAGCCTGCACGGCCAGACCCAGGCCCGGCCATTCGCGGGTCGCGGGATCCTGCGCCAGCGCTTCAATGACACTGAGGGACAGATCCAGCCGGTCCGCTTCCTCGGCATCGATGGTGAGTTGAATGCCCAGCGCCGCGGCTTGTGCGGCGAGCGCTTTCACCTGCGGCACCAGCCGCCGCATGACGCGATCGAGCTGCAACAGTGTGTAGCGCGGTTCGAGCGCCGAGAGTTTGATGGAAATGCTGGACACTTCGTCAGCCGGACGGCCCCGCGCCGTCGCGCCGATCACCTCGATGGCATGTTCATACGACCTTAAATACCGCCGCGCGTCCTCTCCCGTACGCGCGCCCTCCCCGAGCATGTCAAATGAGCACAACCCTACTTCCGCCTCGCGCGCGCTGCGCGCCAGCGCCTCCTCGATCGTGCGGCCGACCACGAACTCGCCGCCAATGATGCGCATGGCGCGCCGCACTGCGAGACGCACCAGGGGTTCGCCGGCCTTGCGGGTGAGCATGCGCATCCATCCGGCGGTATCGGTTTTGATCGAGGGATCCAGCTCGAGAATGCCGCCGGTCAACATCAATCCCCAGGTCGAGGCATTGACGAACAGCGATTCGGAGCGGCCGGCATGCGACGACCAGTCGCCGGTCGCCAGCTTTTCCGCAATCAATCGATCCGCGGTGGCATCGTCGGGTATGCGCAGCAAGGCCTCGGCGATGCACATGAGTGCAATGCCTTCTTGATTCGACAATCCGAATTCCTGCAGGAACGCATCGAGAAACGGCCGCTCGTCGCGTCGCGCCCGGGCACCCTCGACCAAAGACATGGCGACCGTCACCGCCCGGTGGCGCGCACCCCCCGTGAGTTCCAAGGTATGCAGCAATCCCGTGACGGCCCGCTCTTCCGGCCAGGCACCCTGATCTCTTATTGCCTGACGCAGGAAATCCAGCGTTTCGCCGGGCGAAGGGGGTTGCAAGCTGGCGGCCATAGGAATTCCCGGAAATTAGTGATGTATCGTCGCGATGAACACAGCGACCGGCGCCGTCGAAGCGCAAGCCTCGCGCGTCACCCGAACCGCGCCATTGGTCACGATCGCCAGGTCCCAGGGCTGCAAGCACCGGGGCTCTTCGCCGCCGATCTCGAGCTTAAGCCCGGTGTCGATGCCGAATATCAATGTCGACTGGCTTTGCGACGCTCGTGCATCCACGCTTGGCAGCAAGGATTCAACGCGAGCGATCATCGGCTTCGTTTTTGCAACCATTAGATTAAGATCCACACACGGACCGTCGAGCAGGCGGCAATGCGTCGCCAGCGCTCCGTCAAATTGCGCCATTTCTCCCACCCGGTGCAACACGCGTTGCAGTCCATTGCCGAATTCAAGCTCGAGCCCGGCGCCCTTGAGCAGCACCATTGTACGGTTATAAGCCGCGAAATCCGAGAAAGGCCCGGAAGCGTCGATTTGCGCCACGCTGACGCGCCAGACGAAGGCAGCGCCTTGCGCCGGCACCCGAATCGCTTCGCGCGTGATGCCTCCGCCGTTCTTCCAGGGCACAGGCTTAAATAGGGACTGGGGGATGATTTGCAACATGGCGCGACCGACGACGTCGGCCTCAGCCTTCCGCTATCTCGTATTGGAGCAGAATGCGCGCCTTCTCCCAGTCCCGCTTCACGGTTCGTTCCGAGGAATCGAGCGCCGCGGCGATCTCGGCGAAGGTCAATCCACAAAAGAATTTCAAATCGACCACCTGTGCGAGGCGCGGCTCGACAGTGGAGAGCGAGTCCACCGCATCGCTGAGGCGCTGTAGCTCGGTGTCAGACCCCGGGTCCTGCGGCAGCTCGGTCGGCATCGAGATGAACTGAAATGCAGGAAAGGTTGCGGCACTGCGGCCGGACATATCCAGGTAGGTTTCGTGCAAAAGTGTCGTGGGAGTCAAAGTGAGCGAAGAATTGCGGCGCAATTGACGCTGAGCGAGCGAGTGCAATTCAGAATAGAGAACGGCAAAAAGTTGTTGACGCGCTGCACCGTCCCCGCTTTCCGAGGAGCGGATGAGCGAATTAAGGTCCGTATCGGGCAACTGTGGATTCCGTAGCGCTGTAGCACCGTAGGGCGATCGCGATTTTACTCAAATCGCGCTACTTTCCCAGTTGACTGGCGACAAATGCGGCGACATCCCGGATCTGGGCGAAGGTCAATGTGGCGGCAAACGGCGGCATGGTGTTTTTCCCGGAAACCACCGTGCTGGCCACGAGTTCAGGCGCATCGACCTTGGTGATGTCCGGACCTCCTCCGTGACCACCCCTGCCTTCCTCACCGTGACAGGCGGCGCAAACCTGGGCGAACACCAGCGCGCCGGCCGATGCATTGCCGCCCTTGAACGAAACCGCGGTGGACCGGGCGGCCAATTCCTGCGGAGATTCCGCGGGAGGCAAAGTCCCATCCAGCGAAAACAGCCAGAGACTGTCCCCCGATGGGCTGCCGGCAAAATTGTTGCCCGCGGACAGTATGGCCACCTTTTGACGGCCCTTATGCAGAAACACGCTGGCGGTGGCATTGACCCCGGCGCCGGTCTGAAATTCCCACAGCACATCGCCGTTACGCGAATCGAATGCAACGAAACGCCCGTCGTTGCGGCCCGCAAAAACGATATCGCCGGCGGTAGCCGTCGAGCCGCTGTAGCAGCTGTCCTTCCAGCGCTGACGCCATATTATTTTGTTGGTGCGCATATCAACTGCGGCGAATATTCCATTCAAGGGGATGTCTGAAAATCCGAATATTCCCAAAGTGTACGGAGTGCCCGGCGTCGGCTCCTTTGACGGGTTCACCATGAAACGCCCCATCTCATCGTTCGCGCAGACGAACAAGTAGCCCTGCCGCGGATCAAAAGAGCTGGGCGGCCAGTTGGTTCCGCCCCAGGGGCTGGGCTTCGCAACCACGGCCTGGTCCCAGTAGGGCGTGAATATCTGCCCCTCGTTCACGAGCCGAAATCCCGACGGCGGAATGTCGATCGATTGCGGAACCACCGCATCCCCCAGGGGAAAGGGCTGGGTCGCGGCGGTATTCTGCCGCGGTTCCTGTGCCACCGGCTTTTCATCGATGCCGATCAGGGGCTTGCCGGTGACGCGATCCAGGATATAAACCCAACCGGTTTTGCCGATTTCGGCAATCGCCTCGCGCGCCTGACCGTTGTACTCCATATCAAACAACACCACCGGGCTCGGGGAATCGTAATCCCACAGATCGTGATGCACCTGCTGAAAATGCCAGCGGTACTTGCCGGTCCTGGCTTCGATCGCAACGATGGAAACCGAATACAGATTGTCGCCCTTGCGCAGACTGCCGTTAAAGTCGGGGCCCGCGTTGCCGGTCGAGAAATAGATCAATCCGTGTTTTGCATCGACAGCCGGCGTCTGCCAAACCATGGCGCCGCCGTACTGCCACAGGGAATTATCTACCGGCCAGCTTTCATGACCTGCCTCTCCGGGCCCGGGGATGGTGTAAAAGGTCCATAGCGGCTTGCCGGTCTTCGCGTTGAATGCCCGCACGCGGCCACGTGCGGCGAGTTCGCCCCCCGCAAAACCGCTGACGATCATGCCATCGTAGTACAAGGGCGCGCTGGTGATCGTGAGCCCTGACTGCCAGCGTTCCGCCTGCACCGACCATGCTTCCTTGCCCGTGCGCTGGTCCAGCGCAACGATTTTGCCATCGAGACGTCCCAGAAAAATTTTCCCCTCGCCGATCGCCACGCCGCGACTGACCCAGCCGCAGCAAACTGTTGAAATGGTCTTCTCCAGGTGAGCCTGGTACACCCATCGCTGCTTGCCGGTTTCCACGTCGATGGCGAACACATCATCCGCGCCGGTGGGCACATAAATCACGCCGTCATGGACGATGGGCTGCGCCTCGCCGGAGAACGGCGGCCCAACGCCCGAACCGTTCAAATGCGTCCGCCATTCGGCTTGCATCGACCCGACATTGCCCGCGTTGATTTGCGCCAGCGGCGAATAGCGTTGGTTGTAAAGATTGCCGCCGTTGGTTATCCAGCCGTTCGTGGGCAGGTCCGTGAGTTGCTTCGCGGTGAATGCCGGAGCGTCGGCCGCACCGGCGGCGGCGGCCATCAACATGGCTGCCAATAAAACGTATTCTCGACGCATTTATCCAACTCCTCAAAGGACCCGCTATGCTAACTGGAAATGCGCGCACAAACCTTTACGCCGCGTCTTGCCGTTCCGCGCGTCGCGCCCATCGGCAAGGACGGGCGCACGCCGGCGCAAGAGGCGATGCTCGCCAATCGGCCCGACTACAACATTTTTAAAACCCTCGCGCATAATCCCGAGTTGTACCGGCGCTGGAGCGGCCTCGGCCAATACTTGCTCGGCGGGTCGACGCTGCCGGCGCGGGATCGTGAAATCATCATTTTGCGAATGGGCTGGCTCTGCCAAGCGCCTTATGAATGGGCGCAGCATGCCCGCATAGCTAAGGCAGCCGCGAATATGAGCGACGCCGATGTCCTGCGAATCTCGCGAGGCCGGGAATCTGAGGGATGGTCCGATTTCGAGCCAATCTTGATCGACATGGTCGATGAGCTGCGCTACGAAACCCAGATCGACGATGCCACCTGGACGGCCTTGCACTCTAAATATTCCGTGGAGCAGGTCATCGACGCGCTGTACACAGCAGGTCAGTATCAATTGGTGTCGATGGCGCTCAATAGCACGGGCGTGCAGCTCGATGCTGAACTGAACGAGAGAATCCCCACCGGCACGATGCTGCCGGCGCTCGCATCCAGGCCCCGCGCGTCCCGGCTTACCGCTCCGCGCATACCGCCGCTGACCCCCGAAGCGATGACGCCGGAACAGCGGCAATTGGTCGCACCGCAAACGCGCGACGGCCGGATACCGAACCTGTATGCCACCCTCGTGGTCCACACCCGCTTCTACGAACCTCGCTTTAGATTCGGCTCCTACTTGCAACGCGACTCGCACCTACCCCCTCGGACGCGCGAGCTGCTCATCTTGCGCACCGCATGGAATGCCCGATCGGAATACGAGTGGGCGCATCACGCTGGTTTTGCCCGGGAGGCCGGATTCACCGCTGCCGAGATCGCGCGCGTCGCGCAAGGTCCGGCCGCCGCCGGGTGGAGCGAAGAACAGGGCGCGCTGCTGCGCGCCGCCGATGAGCTGCGACGCGAGACCTTCATCGCTGATTCGACATGGAATACGCTCAGCAAGTATTACGACACGCCATGCTTGCTGGAAATCATCTACACGGTTGGCGGTTATGCAATGACCGCAATGGCCATCAACAGTCTGGGAATCCAGCTGGAAGCTGAATATCCGCGTGACCACGAGCCGTGGCGGAAAGGTGGCTAGACAACGATTTGAATTTGCACGGCTCTCGACTCGAGCTACCAGAGAGTCACGCGATCCTCCGGCTTCAAGTACATCTTGTCATCGCTCTTGACCTCGAAAGTATCGTAGAAGGACGGCATATGCGCGACCACGCCGTTGACGCGATATTTTTCCGGCGCGTGGGGATTTGATTTGATTTGGGCGATGAGCGCATCGTCGCGCGTCTTGTCGAGCCAGCTCTGCGCGTAGCCGATATAGAAGCGCTGGCTCGCCGTCATGCCATCGATCACCGGCGCCGCCCGCCCGTTCAGCGAGGCCAGGTACGCCTTGTAGGCAATCTCGATGCCCGCAATGTCCGCTATATTCTCGCCCAGTGTCAGCGCACCGTTGACATGAAACCCCGGCACGGGTTCGAACGCGTCGTACTCCTTGATCAGCTTGTCCGTCTTGGCCTTGAATTTGGCGTGATCCTCCTTTGTCCACCAGTCACGCAAATTGCCATCGCTGTCGAATTGGCTGCCCTCGTCATCGAAGCCGTGGCTGATTTCATGCCCAATGGTTGCTCCGGTGGCGCCATAATTGAATGCATCCTCCGCGTCGGCATTGAATACGGGCATCTGCAGGATGCCCGCAGGAAACACGATTTCGTTCAATGTCGGATCGTAGTAAGCATTGACCGTGGGCACGGTCATTTGCCACTCGTCCCGGTCGACCGGACCGCCCAGCTGCGAGAGCTTACGGTCGCTTTCGAATTGCACCGCGCGCCACACATTTCCAAGCAGATCGTCGGGAGAAATGACCAGCTTTGAATAGTCCCGCCACCGCTTCGGATAGCCGACCTTCACATTGATCTTGCGCAACTTGGCCCGCGCTTCGACCTTGGTGGCCTCGCTCATCCAGGACAATTGATCGACGCTTTGCGCGTAGGCTTTGAGCAGATTGGCGACCAGATCGTCGATACGCGCTTTAGCCTTGGGCGGGAAATATTTCTCTACGTACAATTTGCCGGATGCCTCGCCGACCAGGTCATCCACCAGTTCGCAGCCTCGCTTCCAGCGCTCCTGATTTTTAGGTGTACCGCGCAGCACTCCCTGCCTGAACGCGAAATCCTCGTCGACGAAGGCGCTGGAAAGATAGGAGGCGTTGCTCGATAACAATCTGTAGCGAAAATACTCTCTCCATGTGGGCAACGGGGTGCCCTTAAGGAGCCCTGAGAGATCGTGCAGGTAGCTTGGCTGGTTCACGATCATGACCGGTAATGGCCCGTGTATGCCCGCCTTCGCCAGGTAGGAGCCCCAGTCGACCGCCGGGGTCATTTGCTGCAATTGCGGCTGCGTGCGCGGATTATAGGTCTTTTGCGGGTCGCGATTTGCCACGCGAGTCCACTCGATCTTTGCCATGGCAGTTTCCAGGGCAAGAATGTGGTCCGCTTCCTGCGCCGCGCCGGTGTCTCCTAGAAGCTGAAGCATCTTCGCAACGTGCTCGCGATACTTCGTGCGAAAATCGATCAGCTTGGCATCCTTGCTCAAATAATAATCGCGATCCGGCAGTCCAAGCCCATCCTGCGACAGGTACAGCGCGTACTGCGTGGAGTGCTTGGCATCCGGCTCGATGGACAAGCTGATGGGTGTGCCGACGCCGAGCCGGTCAAGATGCGCCATCACCGCCCCCAGTTCAGTGACGCTCTTGATGGCTGCAATGGAATCCAATTCTCGCTGTAGCGGTTTTACACCCTCGCGTTCTATTCGTGGTTCATCCATGAAGCTGGCATACAGATCGCCCACCTTCCGTGCCTCGGGATCGGTCGAATTTCGAGTGCTCTCGATCAGACCGCGCAATTGGCTCAGAGATTGCTCGGTCATCATGACATCGACGCCGTAGCGCGCGCGATCTGCCGGGATCTGCACCGTGCGCAACCAAGCGCCATTGGAATGCTCAAAAAAGTCGTCCTGTGCACGAATTGCGGTGTCCATGTCGGCGGCCTGAACCCCCGATACCAGCCCGGAATCCGCCGTCGCCGCGGGCGCTGCAATCACGATCAAGGCCGCGACTAAAGAAAGAAGGGTATTTTTGTTCACGTTACATCCTGGCTTGATAAGCAAGCACGATTGCATTGTAAAGCCCATGGGCAACCATCGGGGCGAGAAGAAGCTTCGTTCTATCGTAGGCCAGCGCGGCGCACACTCCCAGAAGGAATACCGGGAGCATCGACAGCGGCGGATGCACGATGGCGAACACCGCGGCACTCGCAGCGATTGCCGGCAACGCACCCAAGGAACGCCGCAAGCCGCCGAATATGAGGCCGCGGAATATGAACTCCTCGAAAATCGGCGCGCCAACCACCGCCAGCAGTGGTATCCAGATGCTTGCGAAAAGTCCCTTCACCGATTCATGCAGGACGTCTTGCGCCAGGTCGAGTCGCTGCAGTGCATAGATGTAGGCCACACCGCCGGCCGCGGCGACCAGCCCTGCGCCGGCTCCCCAGCTCAACGCATTCCGCAGTTTTGAGCCGAAGACTGCTGGAACGCCGCCGGTCTTCGAGCGCCAGTACACAAAGCGGAAAAGACCGAACGTAGTGGCGCCCGCGATCGAATACGCAGTGACCACGGCGCGACCGGAGATATGACGGGCGCCCGCCATGGCGATCGCCAGAACGATCCCTTGCAGGACGAAGAACATCATCGCCGCAATCACGCCGTCGGAGGTCGAAACCCGGGCCGGCGGCGAGGCCGCCGGGTCGAGCAGATACGGCAATTCGTCGCGAGCCTTCTGCCAGAGCGCCAGCGCAAGCAGGCCGCTGAGCACGATGAGCACCACCCTCTGCCACCACTCGCTGGCAAATATTGCATAGGTGTAGAGGCCTGCCAGCATCGTGTACAGATAGACATAGGTCGGACGAAGCTTGGTGCGCGCCTCCGGGGACAAGGGATCGCAGCCGTACACGCCCAGAGCAACGGCGATGACGGTGTATATCGGAACCCCGAGAAGAACCACGGCCGCCAGTCCGATCAATTCGATATCCACGTGCCTCTTGATGACGATCGCAGCGACAAACACGAGGACCGGATAAACCAGCGCCAGCACGGCCCATAGCCGCGCCTTTTCCTGGAGAATACTTTCGAGGGATCGCGGAATGGTAAAGAGCAACCACAGCGCTCCGCCCTCGGAATTGAGGGTCTGAAACGCCGACATCATCAAGGTATAGGCCGCGATCCCGAAGGCAATCGATGCCACCGCGGCATCGCTGACGCCGGAGAGCGAGGTCGAGTGCAGGCGGCCCTGGAATATGATCTGGCTGAACACGATGACCACCGGTAACACCAGGGTCTGCACCAGAAAGGTTCTGTCGCGGCTGAGCAGTCTGAGCTCGCGCCGCTGCACGACGCTGCCCAGCTGGAAAGGTGCGCGCGCGTCGGGCTGATGCGCCGTTCGCGCCCGCGCCGCCGAAACGCGCCCGGTCTCGCGCGAACTCGCCGCGACCACGCCGTTTCGCAGCTGATGCGCAAGAAGCGCGAGGCCGAGCCACAAGATGACCGCCACCTCGACGATCAGTAGAGCGGCCAGGGACAACAGCTGCGCGAGTGCCGGTGCATTGATTGCCCGCACGATGAGCCCCGGCGGCAGCCAGCCGGCCCAAGCGGGAAAGTCTCTCGCCCAATCAAGCACAAAAGCCATGGGCGACCTGAGACCCAGGGAAATGACCAGATAAAGCAGGATGATGCTGATGACGGAAAGCACCGCCTGCAGGTTGCGCAAGCGAGAGGGTGCGAGCGTCATGCGCAGACCGGTGTCCACCAAGGTCCGGAAGAGCGCGGCCAAGAGCAACAGGGGAAGAATGCCGATCGCACCGACCAGGGGCGCGCTCCAGCGAAATCCCGAGATCCACGCAATCAACGTGCCGGCCGGCAAGAGTGTGAGAAGCCCGATCGGATTCGCGAGCGAGCGCTCGATGATCCGGCTCCACAAAAGGACCGGCATGCGCAGCGGCAACGTTACCAGCCACTCCAAATCCCAGTCCGGTTGCGATAGCTCGCGTGCGGCCAGAGACAGCAGGATGACCGCGATGAACAGCAGCGACCATTCCATCGTCAGGCCGCGCAGCAAGGCATCGCTCATCGGACCTGAAGGGGTCGAGAAGCGGTCATGCACCCCGGGATCGAGTATCAGATGCAAATTGATGATGCTCTGCCGCGCGAGGTTGCCGTACGCGAACAGCATGAAGAACGCGGCGACGGCACTCACCACCCATCGATTGCGTTTCTTTCCCGGTGTGGCGGGACGTCCCCGGCCGCCGCCGAGCCGCCGGCCGTAGACCAGCGTCATCTGGTTCGCGAGCCGCTTGAGACGCAAAACGGTCAGGAGCCGCATCGCACGGCCGGCCGGCACGCCGTTTCTGACCGAAGCGTCGAGCGTCAACGAAGCATCGGTCATGCCCCTTCCGACTCCGCCGTCACGGCCAGGAACACTTCCTCGAGCGTGCCGCCGGCGGTCACGTTCTGCTTGAGTTCCTGCGGACTGCCGGTGGCGACCAAGTCGCCATGATGGATGATGCCGATGCGGCTGCAGAGCCGTTCCGCCATCTCGAGAATATGGGTCGACAGAAAAATCGTCGTACCCTCATCCGCGCTTTTGCGCAATCGCTGTTGCACATCACGCGAGGCACGAGGATCCAGGCCATTGGTGGGCTCGTCGAGAATCAGTACCGAGGGTTCATGAATGAGTGCGCAGGCCAGCCCCAGTTTCTTCTTCATTCCCATCGAATAATTGACGGCAAATTCCTCGGTCACCGACTCGAGCCCGAGGTCGGTCAGCAACCGGTCGGCTCGCAATGAGGATTCAGCGCGCGACAGACCATGCATTTCACCGACGAACTGCAGGATCTCGCGGCCGCGCAAATAGTCGTAGAAAATAGGGCTATCCGGCAGATACCCGACATGGCGCTTGACCTCGGCGCTCTCGCGATGACAGTCGAGTCCGGCAATCCGAATGCTGCCGCCGCTGGGCACCAGAATACCCATCATCAGGCGGATGGTCGTGGTCTTTCCCGCGCCATTGGGGCCGAGAAACCCGAACATCTCGCCTCGCGGGACGGTCAGGTTCAAAGGCGCCAGCGCACGAAATGATCCGTAGCTTTTTGACAGCTCTGAAAATTCGATCATCGGCGTAGACTAGCAGGACGCCGGGGGAAGACGAACCTTTGCCGTCAGCTCTTCCAGAAAGTGAGCAGCACGAAGACCAGCGCGATGACGGTTAGTCCGAGATGGCCCAACGCTGCGCGCGGCTCGTCTTCCAAACCGTCGTGCTCGGGTTCGCGGGGCAGGCAGCGGGCAAATGCGAAAAGAATCAGCATGAGCCACAGAATAGTAGGGTCCGCGCGCAAAACCGTGATTGGCTTCACGTCTCATTGCTTGCATTTGGCTCGACTGGCAAAAGTGTCGATTCGTCAGGGTAATGCCATGCCGGCCGGCGCTTGATGCGCGCGGTTATTTGCCGCGTTCGTACTTGAACGACACTTTGATTTTTGCGCGGTATGCCTCGACCTTGCCGTCCTTGAGCTGGATATCCAACTCGACGACCTCCGCAACCCGCAGGTCCCGAAGCGTCTTTCCCGCGCGGGCAACGGCCGCCGCAGCCGCCCTCTCCCACGATACGGTGCTGGTGCCGATCAATTCGATTACTTTGTATACGTTCTCAGCCATGTTCATCTCCTTATGTAATGGAGGTTCCCCGCCAATCGCCAACTGTCATCCGTTCACGCCGCCGGGCGGCGCCGCTCTAAAATAACCTGAATGCCGTTCTTGGGGCGCAAGGTGATGCGCGTTTGGAGTTTGATGTCCTGATGTTCCTTGAGACGCAGGCGAAATCGCTGGGCAAGCACGGCGAGGATCAGGGTCGCCTCGGTCATGGCGAGCGTTGCGCCGATGCATATGCGGGGCCCGCCGCCGAAGGGCAGGTACGCAAAACGCGGACGTTTTTCGCTCAACTCCTTGGTGAATCGCGTTGGATCGAAGCTTTCGGGATTGTCCCAAAGACGGCGGTGACGATGCAGGACCCACGGCGCAATCATGACCTGCATTCCTGGGGCAATCTTGAATCCGCACACTTCGTCCGCTTCCCTGGCCTCGCGGATGGAGATTCCGGGGGCGGGAGGATACACGCGCATCGCTTCCTCGATGACCATGCGCGTGTAGGGCAGATTCGGAAGATCCTCGGCCGCCGGAATCCTTCCGCGCAGGACGGTATCCAACTCTTCATGCAGCTTCGCCTCTTCCGCCGGATGCTGCGACAGCAGATACCATACCCAGGTCATGGTGACCGCAGTCGTCTCGTGGCCGGCCATGAAAATGGTGACCACCTCGTCGCGCACCTCGGCCGCGCTCATTCCCACCCCGTCGTCCGGATCCTTCGCGGCGACGAGCCGGGTGAGAAAGTCCTTTGGAGCCTCATCGCGAATCTTTTCGCGCTCGCTGATCAACCGATAGATGGCCGCGTCCAATCGCCTGAAGTGCTCGCGAATCGCATCCTGTTTGCGCTTGATGCGCCGCGGGCCGATCACCGGCAAAAAGTCCAACAGCCCGAATTCCATCGAGGCCTGCGCGAACTCGAGCGCCTCGCCGGCATAGCTCGACAATTCTTCTGCGTCAGATGAGAACATGGTCCGGCAAATGATTTTGAGTGTCAGTGCCTTCATTTCCTCGGCGATGTTGATTTCGGAAAATTCGGGCAGCGCGTCCCAGTGCTGCGCAAAGGCAACTGTCGTTTCCACCATTGCCGGCGCATAGGATTCGACCGTCCGGGTCCCGAATGAGGGCGCCATCACTTTGCGGTGGGTACGCCACTTTGCCGCCGGTGCGCTCAACAGACCCTCGCCGAACATGGCTGTAAAGAATTCGTCGCCAATGGCCTCTTTTGGATAGTTGGCAACGTTATCCAGCAGCACCCGCCGCACGCCATCTGGATCACTCACGATGAGCACTTTTCCGATCAGCCACTCTGACAAATAAACCGGCTGCTCGTATGCCTCCAGCGGAATCACTTCAAAAGCGTTGCCGCGGGAAGCACGAAGTATCTGCAGGAACGACGCACGCTTGAGCGGAGGCGGCGATAGTCCCGCCAGAATCTTAGGTTGCGCTAATGTTTGGGTATTCAACGATGGCTCTTGTGAAAATGGCGCGATTACGCCTGAGTATAGACCTTGCGTACCCAGTTGCCAGGGAAGGAAGCATCGCGCAGACTTCATACAGGTGAAGAAGAAATCCGCAGGCGCCGGGCGCACACGGCGTATTCGACGCGTGGCCTCCGACATGCGCGCGCAAGCACTCGCCGCCGCCCGGCGGCTGATCGTGGACGGTCCGGATGACGTCCTGACCATGCGTGCGGTCGCCGACGCGGCCGGCGTGACCTATCCGAATTTGAGCCACCATTTCGGGTCGGCCGCAGGTCTGCACGCGGCGATCGCAGAGGATCTGGTTCGCGAACTTCTGGCGGGCTTGGAGACACTCGGTATCGAGATGAACAACCTCGAACACGACTACCGTACCTTGGTGGATCGCGTGTTCGATCTTTTCAGCCAGAATGGGTTGGGCCGGGTCTTGGGATGGCTGGTGCGCTCCGGCGAAACATCGCGACTGGAGCCGGTGAATCGCATGCTTTCCGACTTCATCGTCAGTCGTTCCCGCCCCAGCTCCAAGAGCGACGCAAAGCGAATATCGCGCATTGCCCTGATCGTCGCGTTCGCGGCCTATGCGGAATCTTCGGTGGGATCGCTGCTGGGCGAGGCCTTGGGCGCCGGCGCGTCCAAACGGCGGGATTACTTCGCCCAAGCTCTTGCTGCGTTGCGGGAGCATTAATTTATGGACCCATCAATAGTATATTGACGAACGCATAAATAGCGACTATTTTGGAGGCTCTTCAGTCAGGATCGAGCCTGCCATGGAACACCTGTCTCCGACCCCTGCGGACTTACGCATTCAGCCGCGCAACCTGATGTTCACGCGGCGGCGTACCACCGAGCGTTGGTGGAACGGCGGCAACGCGATTGCCACGGCGTTTTACAATAGCCTGTCCCTGACCTTTCCGAAGGGCGAAGCGTTCTTCATCGAGAGCGTACGCAATTTTCGAGATAAGGTGCCTGTGCAGCAGCAGGGGCAAATCGATGCCTTCATCAAGCAGGAGGCGGCGCACAGCCGCGAGCACGGGCATTTTGAACAACCAGGTGGAGCAGGCGGGCTATGATGTGGCCGCCATGCACGCAGACCTGGACGCGCGGCTGGCGGAGATGAAGGACAAACCGCCGCTCTTCGGACTGGTGACCACCGTCGCATTGGAGCACTTCACCGCCATCATCGCGCATGCCTGTCTTAAGAACGAACGGCACTTCAAAGGCGCATCACCGGAAACGGCACGGCTTTGGAAATGGCACGCCATCGAGGAAATCGAGCATAAGGGCGTGGCCTTCGACACCTTTCTGGCCGCCGCCGATAAATTGACCGCATACCAGCGCTGGAAATTTCGCTCGCTGTTGATGCTGCACATCAGCTACACGTTTCTGCGGGGACGTGTGACCGCGATGCGTCAGTTTCTCAAGCAGGATGGTATCGATGGCCCATTCACGGGGCTGCGCGTGTTCTCCTATCTGGTGATCTATCCCGGCCTGCTGCGCCAAATCTTTCCGGCCTGGCTGTCCTTCTTCCGGCCCGGGTTTCATCCCTGGCAGCATGACGATCGCAACTTGGTGGCGGTGCACGAAGCCCAACTGGGCCTGGCAGCCGCTTCAGTGCAGCGCTAGCGTGTCGCGGCGCCACGCCGCGTCCTGCCACTGGCCAAAGTCGCGCAACAGGTCCGGGGTGCTTGCCTGACGTACCCGGGCTAAGTCATCGAGCCGGACCTCCTCGAAGCGGCGACGAACCCGTCCGCGGTCCTTCCACTCGCGTGCAATGAGAACGCGCCTCGGACCCGGCGCGAAACCGGCAAACTCCACATAGCCTTCCTCGGGATCGACCGCTCCGGGTGAGAGCACGTCGATCGCCCAAGTTCCTGCCCTTTGGTGAAACAGCCAAAGTTCGCGCCAGCTCTCCAAGGGTTGAACAGCAAGCGCCAAGGCTGGGCCTTGGGGAATCATCTGGGCCGATGCCATCCATACGATCCCATAGGTGCAGCGTCGCACCAGCGGCGCCGCCCGTCGGGGGGGCGCCTCCTCCAAGGCAACACAGGTTTGACCCGCATCACCCGGGAGCGCGGTAAGCATCAGCGTTCCTGACCGGCCTGTTTCCTTTTTTGCCGCCCAGCGGATGGCGCCCACTCGAATCAACGCATCTTCGTACTCCACGCGAAGATCATCCCCGAGCTCGCTCGCATTGACGGCGAGGATCTCGATGAGCGCACGTTCCGCCGCCGCGCCCGGGGAGGCGTGCTGCCTTGCCTGTTCGAAGGCGACCGACGCCCACACTGCAGCGCGCCGGGCATGAAGGCGGCTTCTCATCATCGCGCTCAATTCCCGCTCGTTGACCTGATCGAGCAGAGTGCGGCGTTCGTCGTCCAGTGAGGCGCGCGCCACGGGTCCTAGGTCAGGATCAATGCAGTCCGGTCGCGTCAGGCTGAGTGCCGCGCTCGCGCGTTCCTCGGCGCTCGCACCGGCAAGGGACAGCACGCGGCGGTACAGATCGCCGTCGTAGCACAGCTTCATCTGCCCGTTGCGCTCGAAGGTACGCATGTGAATGCCGAACTGCTCCACCACGTCGATGTGAATGGCAACATTGACGACGTGGTAGCCATCTGCCGTGGTTTCGTCGGCCAGCCGCTCGGCCATTCGGGCAATGGCATCGTAAGCCTCGCCCGTCAGCGCTCGTGCCGGCACGGCCTTAAGATAGGCAGCCCCGTAACTGATGCCGAGCGCCTCGGATCCGGGGCTATCACGCAGGAAACGCAGCACCGCGAGCAGTTGCGGTGCCTTGGCTTCGGTGAGTTCGACCTCGCGCACCGTCTCACTTCTCACATATCCCCCGCGCTCGCGGCGATAGTTGTAAACCTTGAAGTATCCGGCTTGCTCGCCGCGGATCTCGAGCACGTCACCCTGCCACAGCGCGGTCAGCTCGGGTGCGCTCGAGCGCGGCTCGGCGCGCAGCGGGGTGTGATCGTGCACCACAATCGCCAGCGCCGCGGTGAGCGCCAGAATCACTGCGAACTCTCAGCATCGTCGGGGCTTGCGGGGGCCGGCGTGCCGATGAGATTGGAGCCAATGAACCGGCCGGCTGCAGGCGTCGGGGCGATGATGACCTGCACCTTATCGGAAAGCTTATCGGCGAGCGTTTTCTGAATCAGCAGCGGATAGTGCGCGATCAACACGCCTTCCCGTTCCATCTGACCCGCGTTCGCCTTGCCCACCAGTTCGAGCCGGTACGCCTCCGCGTCCGCGAGCTTCTGCCTCGAATCGGCCTCGCCTTTGGCCTCGATACGGCGCGCCTCCGCGGCGCCTTCCGCGTTGCGAATGCGCGCCACCTTCTCCGCCTCGGCCTCGAGCTTGCGTTGCTCAATCTGCTTCTGCTTGAAGGGCAGGATGTGTTTCATGGTCTCCTCCTGCGCGCGTGCGGCGATGACTTGCTCCACCCCTGCAGCCTCGGCCGCCGTCTGCCGGCGCACCTTGTCAGCCTCGGCCTCCAATTGTCCTTGCTTGACCTGCGCCTCCTTGAGCTCCAGCGTATAGCGAATTTTCTCCGTCTCCAGTTCCTCGGCGAGGACCTTCTCCAATCCCACTCGATAGTCCCGCGGCAAATCCACCTTGCCGATATCGACGCCGCGCAGGACGAGCCCAAGCATCGCCAGCTTTGGCTTGAGTTCGGTCAACAACTCCTGTTGGATTTCGGCGCGGCGGCTGGAGAAAATCTCGCGCACCGTGTACCTCGCGAACAAGGGATAGATGACGCCCTGCACGGCCGGGCGCACCAGGTCGTCGTTCAGGTCGTCGGGAGAATCCTTTGAAAGCTGCGCGAGCCGGGCAGGATCAACCGTCCAGCGCACCGCCAAATCGATGCCGAGCGACAGTCCTTCGATCGATTGAAACGGCGCGGCACCGGCGGCGCTCGCGCTTTCGCTCGGGCGATACACCTGATCGCGGGTCGAGTACCTTCGGAGCTGCTGAATGCCGGGCAGAACCAGCACGGTGCCTGCGCTGTAGACGCTCGCCGAGCCGTCGAGTACGTTGGTGCGCACCACCACCTCGCCGCGGCGCACGGCCGCAAAAGGTGGATGGACGTAAAGACCGTAGGCCAACAAGACCAGCAATGCTGCCACGACGATGCGCCTTCGGCGGCGCCAGGCGGCCTCAGAGAGGGCACGAATCGCTGCCCCCAGCGCCGCCACGGAGCGGCTGAGACGCTCAATGAGTTCTCGTCGCACGAACTCGAGCAGGGCATCCAAGCGGCTGGGCATTTGCTGACTCCCACGAATGGTTGATACCAGGCCTCAGTGGAAGAGTCTCGCAATCGATTGTGGCAACGGCGTGCGGCAATTGTGGCGCGATGTGGAGTTGCTGCTAGAGTTGAGCGATGGATGCGTCGAAGAAGAAGAATTGGAGGCGGGTGGGAATTGGTGTAGCGGTGCTGGCTGCTCTGGCGGCGGCGGGATTGGCTTTCGCGCCGCTGGTATATGTCGAACTCGCCCACGCGACTCACACCCGGCCGGCATGGCCCGCTCCCGTGATCTCCGGAACGCCGTTGACCGGCGCACCGCGCGGGACCGTCATCGATGACTACTGGAGAGTGCAGAAAATCGCGCCGGACACTTTTGCGATCGGCGAACCGCAAGGCGACCTGGACAATTTTGAATACCTCCTGATCGGCAAGAGCCGCGCATTGCTGATCGATGCCGGGTCCACCGGGCGCGATATCCATCCGGCTCTGGCGACACTGACGCAACTGCCGGTCACGGTGATTCCCACTCATCTTCATAGCGATCATACGAATGGGCTCAAAAACTTCGATTCGATCGCCCTGATTGATCTGCCGGAAACCCGTTCGCGCCTGATCGACGGCAAGGTCCATCTGGGGCGCTACCAATACATGGGCACGGGGGGCGAGGTGGCACCGGTGTTCCGGGTGGCCGAGTGGATCAAACCTGATGGCTATATCGACTTGGGCGAGCGCCGAGTGCAGGTGCTGTGGACACCAGGACATACGAGGACGTCCATCTCAGTCCGCGACCCGGCCGCGCAGCTGCTCTTCACCGGCGATTTGATCTATCCCACCACGCTCTACGCTTTTCTGCCGGATTCGAGTCTTTCAACCTACGTGGCGACCGCCGACCGGCTGCTCGCCACCCTGCCCGACGACACCGTGATCTACGGCGCCCACTGCTGCCGAAACGATGCGCCGCCCGGAGCGCCCTGGTTGGATATGAACGACCTGAGGGACGTCCGGCGAGCGGTAGAGAACATCCTGGCGGGAAGCGCGAGCAGCCGCGGCTTCATTCTTCGAAGGTTCCCCGTCAATGAGCGGATGACCCTTGTGACGTTTTATCCGTTCGGAAATCGGTAAATCTTCGTAGCGCCACGTGACGGCACGCTACAGGCGGGACTGATACTCCGTTTGAACGGTCTTGATCTTCTGATCGGTGCCGAAGAATGCGTGCTTCGACATATCCGCGGAATACTTGCTGCCCTCCGGACGTCGCCCCAAGCTCTCGGCCAGAGCCCGAATGTGCTGAGGACCCGCGCCGCAGCAGACACCCAGGTATTTGATGCCCATGGCATAGGCTTCGCGCCCAAAGTCAAATATCTCCTGGCGGGTGACGACGAATGGGTCCAGTCCAATAGGGAAGGCGCGCCGGTTTCCGCAACATGGATCCGTCAGTGACATGAATGATGGCTGTTCCTCGGTGGTGCGATAGGGAACGGGAAGTCCGGCTACATCGCATTTGACCGCCGCGCGGATCTCTTTCAGCAGCGGTAGCATCGTCCTTGGGCCGCGATGGCAATTGAGCCCCACCACATCCGCGCCGGCAGCTTCGAGGCGCCGGCAGGTCTCCGCGGCCGTCCAACCTTCGCGTGTCGTAAGCTCGCGATGGATGGAGAAGGTAACCACTGCCGGCACCTTGGAGTGCTTCTTGATGGCATCGAGCGCCATCAGAGCCTCCTGTCCCCACGAGAAGGTCTCGGCGACGATGTAGTCGACGCCGGCGTCCGCCGCCCAGCCGACCTGCTCTTCAAAGATTCGCGCGACTTGCTTGAGCGCCTTGCTATCGCTGGGATCGTAAATGTTGGTGTTGCAAATGTCGCCGGCAAACAGTGTTCGAGTCTTACGCGCGACTTTCTTTGCGATCTTGAGGGCAACGTGATTCATCGCCTCGAGATCCTTCTCCCGGCCGATCACACGCAACTTTTCTCGATGCACGTAGTAGGTCAGAGCCTGTGTGACATCGGAGCCCGCATGCACGAAATCCATATGGAGCTGCTCCACGACCTCGGGGTGCTCCTGCAGAACGGTCGGTACGAAGGCGCCGGCCTGCAAATAGCCGCGCCGCTCCAGCTCGAACACGTATCCTTCCGCGCAGACCACGGCGCCCGCGGTAAGGCGCTTCATCAAGCCTGGCTCTTTGTATGCAGCCGATTGCACAGTCTTGGGAATTACCCGATTCGCCGTCGTGGCGCGACTCCTGGACCCTTTGACACCGGTTGATTTCTTTTTCGTGACCATTTTGCGCTCCCCTCACAACGTGCACCTGTATTGCAAGACAGGGTAAACAGACACCCCGCCCCCTGCAATGCCTTCTGGCCTCGCAGTAGGCGCGCGAAACGTTAAGCTACTGTCGCTGAAGGCAACGATCATCGATTTGCGCTAATTCCGCCACCTCACCCAGCAAACCTCCACAGGCATGCCATACGATACGCAGTATTCGAGTAGCCGTTTCTGATTATCCTGAAGTCTATCTCCAGGACCTTTTACTTCGATTAACCGATACCGGCCCTCCTCCGGCCAGAATTGCACCAGGTCAGGAAATCCAGCGCGGTTCTCCCGGCAATCACGAAGAATCCACTCGAACCACAGCCGCAAATGTTCCGCGGGAAAACATTCGAGAGCTAAACGCAACAAGGCTTTGTCTAGGTGATGCCAGCGCACAAACGGCGATTGAATGCCCCACTTCTCTTTGAATACCCTCCAGATGGCTTGTGAATAGCCGCCCGACTCCAATAGCGACAAGCAATCATCAAATTCTTGGCGGCGCCGACGATGAAAATACCTGCTCTCGAGATCCATCGGCCCATGATGAAAATCATGAAAGAACGCGCCGGGTACGGGCTTGAAAACCGCAGGCCAACACAGGAGTCCAAACAGCGAATTAACGAGGCCATTCTCGACATATCTCACCGTGCCGGCATCGGCAAGATCGCGGGCCAAATGATCCCGCACGCGATATTCAACAGCTCCGCCTTCAGGCACACTGTCGAAAACAATTTCGAACTCCGGAATCACCGGCTTAAAGTGGGGCTCAAGCGCCATGTCTAGTTTGCGATAGATTCGTGGCAGCACACCGCGCACATGCTGCAACTCAGCTTCGCTCTCTGGATTTTGCTTAGCCAATACACACATCACCAGCGCACCTTCCCAATCCTGTTCTCTGCATTTCAGTCGAATCGCACGCGACCGTGCGGCCCGGTAATTGCAGCGCAGGTACATCACCAATGCTCTTGCGCCCTCGCCGGCGCGCTCATACTCCCGCGCAATCAAGAATAACAACTTCTGTCGCCGCTCCTCCAGCCACGCACTATCCCCGTTCGCCTCGGGAACCATGCACAGGAGCTCATCCAGCGGCATTCCCGCCCGCAGCAGCTCGCGACACTCCTGAATCCGCTGAAACACCTCAATATGCGCCCGCGTCTGAAATGGCCGACTCTGTAACGATCGCTCCACCTTCTCATAACGGAAGATCCCCAAATCCGCCGTGACGAACTCCGTCCAACTTTGGCGGTAGTTGCCGAAGAACATCAGCCTGAAGCGCTCGCTTAATCTCTCAATCAGCAAGGCATAAACAAGATCCCCGCCGCCGTACCCTTCGGGGTGCCCTCCGGGGGACCAATCTTCAAAATAGCGGGCCTCCGTAAACTGTGCCTGCAGCACCGCGGCAAGCTCAGCCTTTCGCCAGGAGGCATAGCGACCCGGCAACTTCAGGCAGCGAATCAGCTCCCCCTTGGTCAGAATCCCGGATAGCTCATCGATGGAAAGCAACGGGTGATCGCTGACCCATCCCGCTGCAATCAATGGGCCAGCCGCTGCACGCGTCTCCCCGATCTCCGCATAGTGCAATTTGCTCGCACGAAATAAATCGCCTCGCCGCATGACCATGCGTACCAGCAACGCCCTCGACACCATCGGCAGCCGCGGAAATCCCGCAATAAACTGCGACTCCTCCGCGAGCAGCAAATCCGAATAACGTGACTCGATCGTTGACAGCACCAACTCAAAATTTTTGAGGTAGTAGAACGGCTCCAGCAACGGCACGCCGCCGCGCGCCGCTGGCTCTTCAACGTGCGCATCGCGACCTCGCGATTCATGCTGAAAAAGGCGGGTTTCCGGAGTCTCCATCGCTGTACTGTACATAAACACAGCCGTGCGCTACAGTCTTATTTCAATCCGCGACTTATCCGTCTCCGATCGTGTCCGCGATCTTGATAATCAATTGTCTCCGCTCACTTATATTGTTTCTGGTTTCTGTCATGCCCTTAACTCAACCGCTCGATCTTTTTGGTACTTGCCCATCCCGAGAGAAGCTGGTCGACGGTGCCTATCTGCTGCGAGGCTTCGCCCTCGACAACACTGCGGCCCTACTCGCGTGCGTGACGCAGCTCGAAACAGCAGCTCCGTTCCGACACCTAGAAACACCAGGCGGATTTCGCATGTCGGTAGGCATGACCAATTGCGGCAAGGTCGGATGGGTCAGCGACCGCCGCGGTTACCGCTACACCACCCACGATCCCTTAAGCGGTCAACCCTGGCCCAAGATGCCTGAGACATTTTCAGTGCTTGCCAAACGCGCAGCGCAAGCCGCCGGATTTGAAGACTTTGACCCCGACGCCTGCCTCATCAATCGCTACGTCCCCGGTGCGCGGCTCACTTTGCATCAAGACAAAGACGAGAATGACTTTCGTGCGCCGATTGTTTCTGTCTCGTTAGGCCTGCCCGCCATTTTTCTGTTCGGCGGCAATTCGAGAAAGGACAAACAACGTCGAATACCGCTTCAGCATGGAGATGTCGTGGTCTGGGGCGGCCCCGCGCGACTCTTTCACCATGGCGTATTACCCTTAAAGGATCGCCATCACCCGGATCTGGGTCAGCAGCGAATCAACCTGACATTTCGCAAGGTATTCTTCGTCTGCTCGAGCAGACACTCTTAGGCAATATTCCGATCGCGTAGGTCTCTTGACGGCCAACAGTTGTCAGTGGCGGCACCGAAATGATTGCTTGATACCGGACGCTCGCGGACTCCGGTGCGCTGCGCCCGCAAGGAAGGGAGTTCATCCAGGTTTTGCCGAGCGGCCTCGCTGTCCGGCTAATTCACCAGCTTCACGGGAAGTAAGCGGTCGTACTCTTTCTTTACTACCGAATAACACTCACAACTGCGTTTTTCTAACGCTGCCCGGTCGAGCACAGTGATGTGCCCGCGCGCGTATTGAATTAATCCCGCGTGCTGTAACCTGACCGCGGCCTCGGTCACGCCTTCACGGCGAACCCCCAGCATGTTGGCGATCAGTTCTTGCGTCATAACCAGTTGGTTGCCCTCCAAACGGTCCAGACTCAGCAACAGCCAACGGCACAATTGCTGGTCAAGCGAGTGGTGACGGTTGCACACCGCCGTTTGCGACATTTGGGTTATCAACGCCTGGGTGTAGCGCAGCAACAAGTGCAGCACCGGACCTGCTCGGTTGAACTCCTGGATCATCAACTGCGCTTTCAGGCGAAATCCCTTACCCGCGCTTTGCACGACAGCCCGACTCGGGGTGGACTCGCCACCCATAAACAAGGAAATGCCGACGATGCCCTCATTACCGACGACGGCAATTTCAGCCGAGGAGCCATTCTCCATGACATACAGGAGGGATACGATGGCGGTCGTTGGAAAATACACGTGGGTGAGCGTTGCACCCGACTCGTAAAGCACGTGCCCCAAAGGTAGGTCGACGGATTCTATAAGCGGCATCCAACGCTGTGCCTCGGCCAGCGGTAAGGCGCCGAGCAAGTGGTTTTTTTTAGACTCCGACGAAAGAACTTCCACAGAACTCCGAGGAGTGATTTGTTTCTTAAGATCACGCATCGTCGACGGGTGCCCCCGCATCCAGTCCCATTCTAGGCGAATCGAGCCCCTCTTGCGTGTTCGCTACCGCACAAGTTTATAGATTTTGTTCGGTATCGAACATAATTGCTTGTTTTTATTATATTAAATTATACTTGTCGCACATTTGAATCGTTCGATTCGTCCCCATCCGTGATCGACCGTTCGAAATTCGAAGAGTGGCTCCCCGAAGGAGTTACAAACACGGCACACCGGGTGAGTTTTAATGCTTGGCGCAAAACAGGTCTCCGTTCCGAATCACTTACTTGGCGCATTGCCCCGCAAGGACTACCGGAAACTGCTGCCTGTCCTCGAACCGGTCAAGCTGGCCTTTGGGGAAATTCTGTATGAATCCCACACCCAGATTCGGCACGTGTACTTTCCCATCGACTGCTTCGTCTCAATGCTGACTACTGTGGATGCCGGCCGGGCTGCGGAGGTCGGCCTCATCGGCTCCGAAGGCATGATCGGGGTTCCTATGGCGCTGGGTGTCGCTGTGTCACCTTTTCGGGCAATGGTACAAGGCGGAGGCACGGCCATGCGGCTGAAGACAGTGGACTTTCGCCGTAATTTCAGCGATAGCCCTGCGTTGAAGAGAGAGGTGTTCCTCTTCACTCACTTGCTGATGATCCAGATCGCGCAGACGGCGGCGTGCAACCGCTTCCACGTGGTGACACAGCGCATGGCCCGCTGGATTTTGATGACCCGCGACCGCGTCAACTCCAATGAGTTTCGCATTACGCAAGAATTTCTTGCGCTCATGCTCGGCGTGCGGCGGGTCGGCGTCAGCGCGGCAATGTGCGTCCTGCGGGAACGCAAGCTCATCGGCTACCGCCGCAGCACCATCACCATTCTCGACCATGAAGGCCTCATAGCAGCTGCCTGCGTGTGCTACAAAACTGTCAGAGACATCTATGCCCAAGCACAATCTAAGAAGGGAAGTTCCCAGCCAGCCCTGCACAAGTAACGTGGCCTGTCGGTGTCAAATTGATGCGCTGAGCCTGAGATTCAGGTATTCAAACAATACGACGTTGTCGAGTCAGCCTGCCTCTAAGCTGCCGGTCGAGAGCGTCTCCAACGGGTCGAGGCTGTGTGAAAACCCTCGGCACCTTTGCAAATGGAGTGAAAAGGGGCCAAAAATCCCAAGCGTGTTTCAAATCTGTGAGATTTCGAAGTTCGAATTCTGCAGAATTGATTTATAGCGAGGTCGGTTTTTGTTTTTACACAGCCTCGACCGAAACGCGTCGTTGACGATCCAGTCATGTTAAGTAGTAGATTAGTTGGCGATTCGCAATTTCTTAGCTCGGCGGCGAGCCAAATACCAAACTGCGATACCAACCGCGATAGCTCCGATCCCCGTCAGCAACCATTCACCGGAAGCGCCCTGTAACTCCACACAATCCGCCACGCATAAGATCGGCTTGACGCGCACAATTCCGGCGCCCTGCAATGCCCAAAGGGCACCTAAAGCTATAAATACCGTGGCGAGGACTTGCAGCAGTCGATTGATCATGGCTGAGTATACCCCGACATATGCGGTAAGACGTACCGATGAACTGCATGAACGAATCGGGCCGCAACTTTTGGGAACGGAGTTTCAAAAAGCGCACCGACTCCTGGTGCTCCAAATGCAGGCGTTCCGGTAGTACGTTCAGAGTTTTAAAAAACGAGCCGTAGGCGGGAGAAAATAAAGCAGGAAATGCAACCAATACGCGCGCAGCGCGATGGAAAACTAACTAGGGGTGGCCGCCGCAAAGCCGACACTGATCACTGGCGGGTTGGGGTCGAAACCCGTGACTCACGCGGAGGTAGGCGACCTCGATCGACTTACGGATTCACCGGGGTGTTCGCAAAGGATTGAGGACCTCGAGTCCCAAAAAATGTTTTTCGTTGTCCGTTACAATCACGCACTCGTTCGTTTCGGCGACGGCAGCAACGATCATATCCAGATCGCCTCTGGGTTTCCCGGCGGCCCGACCTTCAGACATGAGACGAGCCCAGACCAGTGCCGCCTTCTCGTCAAATGGCAATATCCTCCCTTTAAATAGCGACTGTGGACCCTCCGGTCCGGCAAACCACGCGTCGAGTCGTTCGCGTTTCTTGCCCTTTGGTTTATCCAGTATGCCGCGGCGGATTTCAGCGATCGTCAGGGCGGAGATGAACAAATCGCCATCAGATTGCACACCCATCCATTCCAACAACGCTTCAGACGGGTCTGGCTTCGTTATATTGCTAATTATGTTCGTGTCGAGAAGGTAGCGGGTCAAAGGTCAACCTTGCGGCCGGTTTCCCTGGAACGCGCGAATTCAAGATCGGCACCTACCAGCGGCGATCGGCGCAGCGCCTCAAGAATTCCGCCTCTCTTCGGCGGATCGCCCGAGATCGTCCGGCCGATGGCGGCTCGAATCCGGGCCGAATCTGGGCCATCTTCTGCGAGGCGCCGCGCGACGGAGCGGATCAAGTCACGATCTGCATTGAGTCCGAGCACCTCGAATCGGGCGATCCCACGCTTCGTCAGACGGGAGCGATAATTTCGCAACGCTCGCTTCTGTGCTGTGTCGCTCATAGTTCTCTCCTAAGGTATGCCCTGTAATATACCCGGTAATATTGTGTAGGGCAAGTAGTAGCCAAGTCACGAGGAGAAACGACATGGAGATCATCAATTCCGCTACTTCCATTCGCGTACCGTGGAACAAGGGAAAACTCGTAGGCCAGAAAGTACCGTTCAAGCTAAAAGAGATTTGGGCGATCCGCGTTCGATTGCAGATAGCAAGCCGATGTCGAGAGCTGGCGCTATTCAATTTGGCGGTGGACAGCAAGCTTCGAGCCTGCGATTTGGTTCAATTGCGCGTGCGCGACGTCTGTCACGGCCAGAGCATGGCATCGCGGGCGCTCATCCTGCAGCAAAAGACGCAGAGGTCCGTGCAGTTCGAAATCACAGAACCCACCCGGGATGCAGTATTGGCTTGGATCAAGAAATCGACGTTGAATTCAGACGATTTCCTGTTCCCAAGCCGAATTCGGGAATCACCGCACCTGTCTACCCGCCAATACGCCCGAATTGTTGATTCCTGGGTTCAACTATTGGGATTGGACACAACGAGCTACGGCACGCATACACTACGGCGGACGAAAGCGACGCTAATATACAGACGGACCAAGAACCTTCGGGCGGTGCAATTGCTACTCGGCCATTCCAAGCTTGAGAGTACAGTGCGGTACCTCGGAATTGAAGTGGATGACGCGCTTGAAATGGCTGAGCAAACTGACGTGTGATGACGCAGCGCCGGTCGGCGGCGCGAGTCGCCGACCGGCCAACTCCGGGCGATCGCGGTTCTGAAATGACCGTCCAGAAGCGGCCGCTGCGTTAGCAGCCCTTGAACTGATATCGATAGATTTCGGATCCACCCGCACCTGCGCTATTGATACGTCCCAGGATTTAAATCCAAGTAACTGCCATTGATAGAGATACACAGCCAGTGCGCAGCAAACTGCCGTCACCAGCCCTTGGTAAATCCTAGCGACGCGTCGCAGTTTGCGCCATTCGCGAACCAATACGATTACGGCTAGCAGCGAGAATAATCCCAGTCCCCACCCCGCGAGCCAGAAGCGAATCGCCTCCGGTGTTGGGAAAGCCCATTTCCAGCCGTGGATAGTCGCAAACGTGTAGAGCATGATCAAGAAACAAACCGAGGCGAGAAGAGGAGCGATTCGGCTCACCAAGTTGGCGCTCGGTTTATGACGCAGTCTCCGAATGAGCGCGAGAGGTATCCAGACAATGGCAAACGTCGGCGCCGAGAGAGTGACTAACAGACACACGGCAAACAACCAAACACGTATTTTCGGCCATTGGGAATCAACCCGGACAGAGTGCGAGCCGACAATGTATTCGTAGCCGAGGGACACGACATCGTGTCCCAGTTCGTCGCGACCGATAATTCCTGAGGCATTTACTTCCTGCCCTCTCGCATAGAATTGCCCTCCGGCAAGCGGGACTAATTCGATATCAATCGGTGTGGCATAGGGATGTGCGTGTAAAGCGCCATTCTCGACCTTAATCACGGTATTGCCGACCAGCGCATCCTGCAGCGCATAAATCTGATCTTGGGGATTGTCGGCCTCATAAAATCCTTCATAAGACTTGAGCTGCGCGTCGCTGAGTTTGATGCCTGGGGCTGGTAAATCCTTAGCTCCGGCCAGTACGAAATCACTCAACAGTGCGTCGAGCGTTCCGAACACGGCCTCCGCCGAGACGCGACTGTTGGCCAGAACAACGAATCCGACGCCGTACTTCGGGAAGTATACGTATTCTGAGTAGGTACCGGCGGCGGCACCAGTGTGCCATTGCCGTGCAACGGGAGAAGTGGCGCTCGCGATATTTCCAAGTCCGTTGCCGGTAGAAAGTCCGGATCGCGCCGCCCACGAGGTGACGGGATGTTCCATGCGATCAATAGAGTCCGGATGTAACACTATTCCGTCTGGCCCAACTCCACGATTGAGCAACATTTGCGCAAACGAGGCCAGCTCGCGCGCCGACGATTTCAACGCCCACGCCGGTCCATAATTCACAGGTGTGTACGGCACGACAGAGGGGGGATTGTCATCGTAGCCGGTCGCGAGGTCCGTACCGGCGTCCAAATCCAAACTGAATGTGGATCGAGGCATGTGTAGCGGATTCAATATAGCCGCTCGTATGTATTCGTCGTAAGGTATCCCAGTAGTTTTTTCAATTAAGTAGCCGGCAATAAGATATCCGAGCGAGGTATATGACACGCGGTTTCCTGGTGGCCAGCGCGAGACCAGCGATTTGTGGAATAGCTTAGCTTGCTCAAGCAAGGTAAGGTGCTTGCCATCGCGCTGATATTGCGTACCACTCGGGAAATCATCGAATCCAGCGGTGTGCTCGAGCAGCATTTCAATGGTGATGGGATGAGTGTTTTCCCAGGGATTCGTGACGGGCACTTCGGGCGCAACGTCATGCAGTCTGGCATTCAAATGGATCTTGCCATCCTCCTGCAGCTTAAGAAGTGCGAGGGAGGTAAATGCCTTGCTGATGGAGGCTGCGCGAAATTGAGTGTCGGGGGTGACATCGCGCGATGAGGCGAGATCCGCCTTTCCGATCCGGCAACCCAGGGCTCACCGTTTCGTTGCACAATCGCAATGGCAGTTAACACATTGCTGAGGCCTTGCTCGGGTTGCGATCGCGGAATCTCGGGATTTGGGACCTGCATTCTCGTGTCAGCAAAGCGGACGTTAGTTACTGACCGCTCCGGGTCGGCAAATCTACAATTTTGGTATCCGAATACGGCTGATCATCAACGATCCCGAGACTGCAAACACGAGCGCCAGCGGATGCAGCACGTGGCCGGCGACTTCCAGCGCGCCGAACCACAAGTGTTCACCGACTGCGCCGAGCCAAGTCGCCACGGCCAGAAGGCACACCAGGAGAAATGACGTCGGAATCGGTGTCCCTTCGAAATGGGTCACCTTCCCGGCGCCCGCCGAAAAAGATTCTGCCGTAACATTGTAGCGAGCCAGACGCGAAACGCCGCAAGCAACGAAAAATCCTAAGATGATTCGATCGAACAACCCCTGCATGCCAACCCCATAAGCAATCATCGCCGGCGCGACGCCGAAGGAAATGACATCTGCGAGAGAATCCAATTCCCGGCCCATCTCGGATGACTTTTGCCGCCACCTCGCCACCCGGCCGTCCACGATATCAAACACCAACGCCGCCAACACTAACGCACAGGCAAAGTAGACATGCCGCACGACCCCTGTTTGCACGTAGCTGATCGTAGAAAATATCGCCGCTGTGCCGCAAATAGCATTGCCTAACGTGAACCAATCAGCCAGATGAAACTCACGAATCATCGAGAACGGCTTTTTGGATTTCTGCATACGATTGATGATACTTCAGCCGGGGCTATGGCACCCACTCCATGAAATACCGCTCCGTCATCCTCTCAAGCACCACAACCCCCCTCCTGCGCGCGCTGCCGGTGTATCGTTATCGGCATGAGTGACTGCCTAACCTAAAGATCAACCAAGAAGCACCCGCATCGTGCCCATCATCCAACCCGACCGAAGAGAAGATAAGCTGCCCTCAGCGGTCATGGTCATTGCTTCTTCCGAGGCGTTCGAGCCGCTGGAGCTCCCTCAAAAAACGCGCCCCAATCGCGGCGGTATGGTGGTCATTCTGTGGCCGCTGCTTCTAGCGCTCGGTATTCTCATGCTGCTCGTGCGCGCCCCGTTACAAGCCCCGCCCTTCGAGTCACTCACGCAGTACGTATGCGATCAATTGCCTGCGCTCCCAACCCTCGGAAGCCGCACTCAGTTGTATCTACTCAATATCAAGTGCCGAGCGGGTGATCGCGTCGTCTATCAAAAGGGCCTGCCCAACTACAGTAATAACCCAGCCTGGAAAGCGTGTCGGCGCTCCGGCGGCGTGATCCGGATCTGGCGGGTCGCCAACCCCAGCCCCTACGGACCCTACGTGTTTCACGCGACCTGCAATGACCACGTGATCACTTACTATCCAGCGCGCGTAAGCGTGTACGAATCAACTCAACGATTTATATTCGGACTCACCTCCGTCATCGTTCTCGGAAGCGCAATTGGCTTGGCCACCACGCTTACGAAGTTCTTCCGCGCGCGCCATACGCCCAGTTCCGGTTGACAAGCCCGTGAACAACTGATTTTCCCTCAGAAAGCCTTAGCCGCCGCAACCGCATGCTCTTCACCAAAAAACTCCGCGGCCGCGTCAAGCGTGGCGAAGTGACCGCCACCGTCCGCATCTGGCAAAAACCGCATGTCAAAGTCGGCGGCCACTACCGACTCGATGAAGGCCATATCGAAGTGACCTCGATTCGAGGGATCGCCTGGGAGGACCTGACAGATCAACTCGCCCGAGACACCGGATTCACAAACCTGGTCGACCTGATGAAAACGGCGAAGCACGGCGCCGGACAGAGCATTTATTATATTCGCTTCCAATTTATGCTGGGTCCCGCACGACCATCCCACAAGAAACCTCGTTCTCGCTAGACCATGCTTCGCGCCATTTTGATTCTCGTCGTCGTTTCCGCCCTCATCTACGCAGCACTGTGCCTCGCGCTCCTCTTCGCCCAGCGATCCTTCATCTACTACCCACAACCGAAATCTGTCAGCGACGACGGCCCATCGCAGCTTCTTAATGTCGACGGTGAGCGCATACTCATCAGCACCGGCACCCATACCGGAGCAGATGCCGTGATCTACTTTGGCGGCAACGCCGAAGATGTCCGCCGCAGCCTGCCCACCCTCGCAGACGCATTTCCTGATCGCTCCCTCTACGCCATGAACTACCGCGGATACGGCGGCAGCACCGGCAAGCCCTCCGAAGCCGCCCTGATCGCCGACGCCCTGGCCCTCTATGACCGCGTGCACACCGACCATCCGAACACCATTGTGATCGGACGGAGCCTAGGCAGCGGTGTCGCCATCCATCTCGCCAGCGAGCGCCCCGTAGAACGCCTCATCCTCGTCACGCCCTACGACAGCATCCTGAATATCGCCGCCAGCCAGTTCCCCTACTTCCCTGTTCGTTGGCTAATGCTCGACAGATTCGAATCCTGGCGCTATGCCGAGAAAATCACTGCGCCCACTCAACTGATCGCCGCCCAGAACGACGAGGTCATCCCAGCCGCCAGCACCGCGGCTCTCTACCAGCACTTTCCTCCAGGGCGGGCGACGCTCACCGTGGTACCCGGTGCCTGGCATAACACCATCTCCGAAAGCCCCGAATACATTCCCCTACTAAGAAAGACGCCCTAGACTTCGCCTTTCTCGCCGCTCCGTTTAGAATTTCGATCGCGAACCCAATTAGCGCAGAGTCCCCTAATGAATCCAACGTTTCAAGACTACGAGGGTCAATTGCGGGCACAAGGCTTCGACGAAGTTCTAGTGCGCGAGTGGCATCCGCTTACCATCGTCGACACCCACGTTCACCCGTTCACCGCCAAAGCACTCGTCGTGCGCGGTGAAATGTGGCTCACGGTTGGCGGCCACACGCAACACATTCGTGAAGGCGGCACTTTCGAACTGGAACCAAACACGCCCCACTCTGAACGTTACGGGCCGCAAGGTGCCACCTACTGGGTCGGTCGGCGCCAACAACCCGCCTCACGACGGACGCGTCGTCCGTAGCTACGCTTTCGGCCCGCGCCGACGAGCTATCTTTGATGTAATTCCGCCTCGGCCCGTGAGGGGCCTTCCACTTCCTGGCTCATCGTCTATCTCCCAATTCAGAGTCGACAAAAGGTGGGCCGCCGCAATTGCAGATGGCTCGCGAATAGCCCCAAGGTCCAATAGCCGTGACACACGATTAGGATTGACGATTCCGTTCATGAGCGGGGCTTGATATCGGGCGCCGCTATCGCCTATTCGAGATCAACCATGTTTCAACAATACATAGCTCGGCTGGCAGCGTCCCTGGAAATTGTCGTTGGGATCACGTTGATCCTCGTTCCAGAATTTGCGTGTCCCTTGTTGTTTGCGGCACCCTTGACGGGTGATGGGGTCCCAATCGCGCGCTTTGCAGGCGTCGGTTTGCTGTCGCTCGGCATCGCCTATTGGTCAACGCGAACTACCTCGGCCCCGCGTGGTTCCATTCTGGGTCTGCTTGTCTTCAACGTTGCAACTGCAATGCTGTTGGCGTGGGTCGGCATAACAACTTCCTTTCACGGTATTCTGCTGTGGCCGGCGGTTCTCCTTCATGGAGGCATTGGAGCCGGTCTCATCTGGCAGTTCTCGAGAGGAAATTCCCTCCCTGCGTGATCTCGGGTTCGCTACACGCCGTCATTTATGGACGCTGAGAGTGTCCGCATAAAGCTCCCACAGGATGAGCACGCGCGGGCTGATGTGGGGAACACTCTTCAATTTCGCAAATGCTTTGCGCGCGTCAACGATATCTCCCACGGCCACTTCCGATCGTCCCAGGTACACATAAGCATCGTCCAAATGCGTCACTTGGCCTTTTTCCAATCCACGCTGTATGGCGACAATGGCGCGGTCATAGTCGCCAAATCCGAAATAAAGTTGCCCCAGCCTGATGTCCAGATCGCCGGACTTGCTAGCCTCCGCATCGGCCTCTAGTTGAGGCAAATTCTTACGATCGATGTCGGCGCGTTCCTTATAAATCGCCAGCAGGCGCATCATGCGCTCTCTCTGCTCTGGTCTGATTGCGATGGTCGTGTCGCGAGCGACTGACTCGCAGCCACTCTTGATCCGATGCAGAGACTCGTCAGGTTCTCTCGCCGCGGCGTGAAACGCATCATTTGCTCTGTCGACCCATGTCAGGGCGTTGGGGCAGTCCTTAATGGAAGAATAAGCCTGCGCCATGAACACCAAGTCATCCGGACCAGCCTGTCCATCGTCGAAAAGCTGCTTTCCATATCCGATTGCCGCCCCGTATTGATGTTGGTCGGCGGCGCTTCGCAAAAGTTTGCGAGTCGCGTCCGAATTCTGTGGGCGAGCGTCGGATCCGGAGCTCTGCGGGTTCGGGGTTGCCCCCGCTACCGTATTGCTATCTGAAGGCGAAACAGAAGCGCTGCCGTCCGTAAGACCGTTGCCGGCGGCGGTATTCGCGGCGGGAAGACTACGGTATTTCATAGCCGCCTGATAACCCACTAGGACAAAGAGGATAAGCAGTCCGAACGCGATCATCCCCCACATCGTCAGGCCTAG
The DNA here is from genome assembly GCA_963831765.1 of uncultured Gammaproteobacteria bacterium. Classification (GTDB taxonomy): domain Bacteria; phylum Pseudomonadota; class Gammaproteobacteria; order Steroidobacterales; family Steroidobacteraceae; genus Bog-1198. Next base: position 217,946 of record CAWHRH010000002.1, on the reverse strand, counting down.
CGCTTTAAGTAGAGCTCTCAGTGCCGTGCTCCCTCGCAAAACGTTGCCTGAGTGTATCCCAGGGCCAATAAAAAAGGCCTCGAACCCTTGCGGGTCGAGGCCATTTCTTTACTGCACTTCTAGTTTTTCGATTCTGTCGTTCTTTTATTCCGCAGCTTCCGTATCCCCCGCCGGTACTGCGTCATCCGAGTCGCCCATGCCGCCGCTCACATCCATGAAGCTGCGGCGGCGGCGTGTCATCCGAATGCACGTCGGCGTCGCGCATGATACGCGAAGCCGGTGCCCGCGGGAATGAGGCGCCCGACGATGACGTTTTCCTTCAGACCGCGCAGATCGTCCTTCAAGCCCCGGACCGCCGCCTCGGTGAGCACGCGGGTGGTCTCCTGGAACGACGCCGCCGAAATGAAGGACTCGGTGGCCAGCGATGCCTTGGTGATGCCCAACAGCATCGGTTCCCAGGTCGACTGGTGCTTGCCCTCGGTCTTCTGCTTCGCGATGACATCGAGCAGTCGGCCGCGATCCATCTGTTCGCCGCGCAGCAGCGCCGAATCGCCGGCATCCGAGCACCTCGATCTTGCGCAGCATCTGCCGCACGATGACTTCGATGTGCTTGTCGTTGATCTTCACGCCCTGCAACCGGTACACGTCCTGGATTTCGCGAACCAGGTAGTTCGCCAGCGCCTCGACGCCCTGCAGCCGCAGGATGTCGTGCGGGTTGGGCTCGCCGTCGGCGATGACCTCGCCCTTCTCCACCTGTTCGCCTTCGAACACGTTGAGATGGCGCCACTTCGGAATCAATTCCTCGTACTTGTCCGTCGCCTCGTTGGTGATGATCAAGCGGCGCTTGCCCTTGGTTTCCTTGCCGAAGCTCACCGTGCCGCTGCGCTCCGCCAGAATCGCGGAATCCTTCGGCTTGCGCGCCTCGAACAGGTCGGCCACGCGCGGCAGACCGCCGGTGATGTCGCGGGTCTTGGAAGACTCTTGCGGGATACGCGCGATGACATCGCCCACCGACACCTTGGAACCGTCTTCCAGGCTGACGATGGCGCCCGCGGGCAGCGCATACACCGCCGGAATGTCGGTATTGGCGAAGGTGACTTCCTTGCCCTTGGCATTGGTCAGCCGCACGACCGGGCGCAGATCCTTGCCGCCCGAACCGCGCTGCTTCGGATCCAGCACCACCGTGCTGGTCAGGCCGGTGACGTCGTCCACCTGCGTCGTGACGGTGATGCCGTCGACGAAGTCGGAGAACTTGATCATGCCGGCCACTTCCGTGACCACGGGGTGGGTGTGCGGATCCCAGTTGGCGACCGATTGGCCTGCCGCGACCACATCGGCATCGTTCACCGTGATGGTGGCGCCGTACGGAATCTTGTAGCGCTCGCGCTCGCGGCCGAACTCATCGACCACACCCAACTCGCCGGATCGCGATACCGCGACCAGGTGTCCCTTCTCATGGCGCACCGTCTTGATGTTGTGCAGGCGGATCGTGCCCTTGCTCTTGACCTCGACGCCATTGGCCGCCGCCGCTCGCGAGGCCGCGCCGCCGACGTGGAAGGTACGCATGGTGAGCTGCGTGCCCGGCTCGCCGATCGATTGCGCCGCGATGACGCCCACCGCCTCGCCGATGTTGATGCGATGCCCACGGCCCAGATCGCGGCCGTAGCACTGCGCGCAAACGCCGTAGCGGGTTTCGCAGGTGATGGGCGAACGCACCATGACCTGATCGATGCCCATCTTCTCCAGCAGCTTGACCAGTTTCTCATCGATCAGCACGCCGGCCTTGACCAGCACCTCGCCGCTGGAAGCGACCACCACGTCCTCGGACACCACCCGGCCCAGCACGCGCTCGCCCAAGCCTTCGACCACATCGCCGCCTTCGACGATCGGGGTGATCGACAGGCCGTTGACCGGTGCCGCAATCGATCTCGGTGACCACCAGATCCTGCGCCACGTCGACCAGACGGCGCGTCAGATAGCCGGAGTTCGCCGTCTTCAACGCGGTGTCGGCCAAGCCCTTGCGCGCGCCGTGAGTCGAGATGAAGTACTGCAGTACGTTCAAGCCCTCGCGGAAATTCGCCGTGATCGGCGTTTCGATGATGGAGCCGTCCGGCTTCGCCATCAGGCCGCGCATGCCGGCGAGCTGACGAATCTGCGCGGCGGAACCGCGCGCGCCCGAATCGGCCATCATGAAGATCGAATTGAACGACTTCTGACGGACCTTGTTGCCCTTGGTGTCGGTCACCTCGTCGGTGCCCAACTTCTCCATCATGGCCTTGGCCACCTGGTCGTTGGTGCGCGACCAGATGTCGACCACCTTGTTGTAGCGCTCGCCGTTGGTGACCAACCCGGAGGAGTATTGCTCCTGGATCTCCTTCACTTCCTTCTCGGCGGTGGCCAGGATCTTGATCTTCTGCTGCGGTACGACCATGTCATCCACGCCGATCGACACGCCCGCGCGGGTCGCGTACTGGAAGCCGGTGTACATCAACTGGTCGGCGAACACGACCGTTTCCTTCAGACCCACGGTGCGGTAGCACGCGTTGATGGTCGCGGAAATGATCTTCTTGGTCATGTCCTGGTTGATCGCATCGAAGGACAGACCCTTCGGCAGAATCTCGGACAGCAGAGCGCCCGGCCCGCGGTGGTGTCCACCACGCGGATGTTCTTCACCAACTTGTCCGCCGGCATCGCGGATGTGCTCGACCAGACGCACCTTGACCTTGGCCTGCAGATCGATGTTGCGGCTCTCATAGGCGCGATGCACTTCGGCCACGTCGCTGAACGCCATGCCCTCGCCCTTGGCGCCCACGCGCTCGCGGGTCATGTAGTACAGGCCCAGCACCACGTCCTGCGACGGCACGATGATGGGATCGCCGTTGGCGGGCGACAGAATGTTGTTGGACGACATCATCAACGCGCGCGCTTCGAGCTGCGCCTCGATGGACAACGGCACGTGCACCGCCATCTGGTCGCCGTCGAAGTCGGCATTGAACGCCGTGCAGACCAGCGGATGCAGCTGGATGGCCTTGCCCTCGATCAACACCGGCTCGAACGCCTGGATGCCGAGGCGATGCAGGGTGGGCGCGCGATTCAAGCAGCACCGGATGTTCGCGGATCACCTCTTCGAGGATGTCCCACACTTCCGGTCCTTCGCGCTCCACCAGGCGCTTCGCCGCCTTGATGGTCGAGGCTTCGCCGCGCAGCTGCAGCTTGGAGAAGATGAAGGGCTTGAACAATTCCAGCGCCATTTTCTTCGGCAATCCGCACTGGTGCAGGCGCAGGGTCGGACCGACGACGATGACCGAGCGGCCCGAGTAGTCGACGCGCTTGCCCAGCAGGTTCTGGCGGAACCGGCCCTGCTTGCCCTTGATCATGTCGGCCAGGGACTTCAACGGGCGCTTGTTGGTGCCGGTGATGGCACGGCCGCGGCGGCCGTTGTCGAGCAGCGCATCCACCGCCTCCTGCAGCATGCGCTTTTCGTTGCGCACGATGATGTCCGGCGCGTTCAACTCCAGCAGCCGGCGCAGACGGTTGTTGCGGTTGATGACGCGGCGATACAGATCGTTCAAATCCGAGGTCGCGAAGCGGCCGCCGTCGAGCGGCACCAAGGGGCGCAGATCGGGCGGCAGCACCGGCAATACGGTGAGCACCATCCATTCCGGCTTGTTGCCCGACTCCATGAACGCTTCGATGAGCTTCAGGCGCTTCGACAGGCGCTTGATCTTCGTCTCCGAGTTCGTGTTCGCCATGTCCTCGCGAACCTTCACGACCTCGGAGGGCAGATCCATGGACTTGAGCAGCTCATGCACCGCTTCGGCGCCCATGCGTGCATCGAACTCATCGCCGTGCTCTTCGATCGACTCGAGATACATTTCGTCGGTGAGCAATTGGCCGCGCTGCAGCGAGGTCATGCCCGGATCGACGACCACGAAGGCCTCGAAGTACAGCACGCGCTCGATCTCGCGCAAGGTCATGTCGAGCATCAAGCCGATGCGCGACGGCAGCGACTTCAGGAACCAGATGTGCGCGGTCGGGCTCGCCAGCTCGATGTGGCCCATGCGCTCGCGGCGCACCTTGGACTGGGTCACTTCGACGCCGCACTTCTCGCACACCACGCCGCGATGCTTCAGGCGCTTGTACTTGCCGCACAGGCACTCGTAGTCCTTGACGGGTCCGAAGATCTTCGCGCAGAACAGGCCGTCGCGCTCCGGCTTGAAGGTGCGGTAGTTGATGGTCTCCGGCTTCTTCACTTCGCCGTACGACCAGGAGCGGATCATGTCCGGCGAGGCAAGCCCGATCTTGATCGAATCGAAATTCTCGACCGGTACTTGCTGCTTGAACAACTTGAGTAAGTCTTTCATTGATTAGGCCTCGCTCTCTAGTTCGATGTTGATGGCCAAGGAACGAATCTCCTTCACCAACACATTGAACGATTCCGGCATGCCGGCTTTCATTTCATGGTTGCCGTCGACAATCGCCTTGTACATCTGCGTGCGTCCGTTGACGTCGTCCGACTTGACGGTGAGCATTTCCTGCAGGGTGTACGCGGCGCCGTAAGCCTCGAGCGCCCACACTTCCATTTCGCCGAAGCGCTGACCGCCGAACTGCGCCTTGCCGCCCAGCGGCTGCTGGGTGACCAGGCTGTACGGTCCGGTGGAACGCGCGTGCATCTTGTCGTCGACCAGGTGGTTCAGCTTCAGCATGTACATGTAGCCCACGGTCACCGGCCGCTCGAACTGCTCGCCGGTGCGCCCGTCGTGCAGCGTGGTCTGGCCCGAGGTCGGCAGATCCGCCAGCGTCAGCAGATTCTTGATCTCCTCCTCGCTCGCGCCGTCGAACACCGGCGTCGCCATCGGCACGCCCTTCTTCAGGTTGCTGGCCAATTCGATGACTTCGGCGTCGCTCATGGACTTGATGTCTTCCTTCTGGCCGCCGGTCTCGTTGTAGACCTGGCCCAGGAACTTGCGCAATTCCACGACGGCATGCTGCGCTTCCAGCATCTTGCCGATCTTGGCGCCCAGGCCCTTGGCGGCCCAGCCCAGGTGGGTTTCGAGGATCTGTCCGATGTTCATGCGCGAAGGCACGCCCAGCGGGTTCAACACGATGTCCACCGGCGTCCCGTCGGCCATGTACGGCATGTCCTCCACCGGAACGATGGAGGAGATCACGCCCTTGTTGCCGTGCCGGCCCGCCATCTTGTCGCCCGGCTGCACGCGGCGCTTCACCGCCAGGTACACCTTGACCATCTTGAGCACGCCCGGAGCGAGATCGTCGCCCGCGGTGATCTTCGCCTTCTTCTCTTCGAAGCGCTTTTCGAATGCCTTGCGCTGACCCTTCAGGCGCTCGGACACGGTCTCCAGCTGCGTATTGGTCTCTTCGTCCTTGAAGCGGATCTCGAACCACTGCTCGCGCGGCAGGTCGGCGAGATACGCCTCGTCGATCTGCGTGCCGGACTTGATCTTCTTCGGGTCCGCCTCGGCGGCCTTGCCCTCGATCATGCCGCGCACGCGCTGGAACAAGTCGTCTTCCAGAATGCGCTGCTGATCGGCCAAGTCCTTGCGAACCCGCTCGAGCTCCGATTTCTCGATCGCCAGCGCACGCGAATCCTTCTCGACGCCGTCGCGGGTGAACACGCGCACGTCGATCACCGTGCCGTCCATGCCGGGCGGCACGCGCAGCGAGGTGTCTTTCACGTCGGAAGCCTTCTCGCCGAAGATCGCCCGCAGCAATTTCTCTTCCGGCGTCAGCTGGGTCTCGCCCTTCGGCGTGACCTTGCCCACCAGAATGTCGCCGGCGCGCACTTCGGCGCCGATGAAGGCAATGCCCGCCTCGTCGAGCTTGGCCAGCGCCGAGTCGCCCACGTTGGGAATGTCGGCGGTGATTTCCTCGGGCCCCAGCTTGGTGTCGCGCGCGACGCAGGTCAGTTCCTCGATGTGAATGGTCGTGAAGCGATCTTCCTCGACCACCCGCTCGGAGATCAGGATCGAGTCCTCGAAGTTGTAGCCGTTCCAGGGCATGAAGGCCACCAGCAGGTTCTGGCCCAGCGCGAGTTCGCCCAGATCCGTCGACGGACCGTCGGCCAGCACGTCGCCGCGCTTGATCGCATCGCCGGCGTTCACCAGCGGACGCTGGTTGATGCAGGTGTTCTGGTTCGAGCGCGTGTACTTGGTGAGCGAATAGATGTCGACGCCGGGTTCGCCGGCCGTCGTTTCATCGTCGTTCACCCGCACCACGATGCGCGACGCATCGACGGAATCCACGCTGCCGCCGCGCCGTGCCACCACGGTGACGCCGGAGTCGATGGCCACGGCGCGTTCCATGCCGGTACCCACCAGCGGGGTCTCCGAACGCAAGGTCGGTACCGCCTGGCGCTGCATGTTCGAACCCATGAGCGCGCGGTTCGCATCGTCATGTTCGAGGAACGGAATCAACGAAGCAGCCACCGACACGATCTGCTTCGGCGACTCACGTCCATGAAGTCGATCTTGTCGGGAGCCGACAAGGTGAACTCGTTCTGCGTACGGCAGGAGATCAAGTCGTCGACGAACTCGCCCTTTTCGTTCAAGGTCGCATTCGCCTGCGCGATCACGTACTGGCCTTCCTCGATCGCCGACAGGTAGTCGATCTGGTCGGTCACCTTGCCGTTGGAAACGCGCCGATACGGGGTCTCCAGGAACCCGTAATCGTTGGTGCGCGCATACACGGCCAGCGAATTGATCAAGCCGATGTTCGGACCTTCCGGCGTCTCGATCGGGCACACCCGGCCGTAGTGCGTCGGATGCACGTCGCGTACTTCGAATCCGGCGCGCTCGCGCGTCAGGCCGCCTGGGCCCAGGGCGGAAACGCGGCGCTTGTGCGTGACTTCCGACAGCGGATTGTTCTGATCCATGAACTGCGACAGCTGCGAGGAGCCGAAGAACTCCTTGACCGCGGCCGCCACCGGCTTCGCGTTGATCATTTCCTGCGGCATGATCGGTTCGCTTTCGGCGATCGTCAGGCGCTCCTTGACGGCGCGCTCGACGCGCACCAAGCCGATGCGGAAGGCGTTCTCGGCCATTTCGCCGACGCTGCGCACGCGGCGGTTGCCCAGGTGATCGATGTCATCGACATGGCCGTTGCCGTTGCGGATGTCGATCAAGGTCTTCATGACCTCGATGATGTCTTCCTTGCTCAGCACGCCCGAGCCCGTGATTTCCTCGCGGCCCACGCGGCGGTTGAACTTCATGCGGCCCACCGGCGACAGGTCGTAGCGCTCGCCGTTGAAGAACAGGTTCTGGAACAGGTTCTCGGCGGCATCCTTGGTCGGCGGCTCGCCGGGACGCATCATGCGGTAGATTTCCACCAGCGCCTCGAGGCGCGTCTTGGTGGGATCGATGCGCAGGGTGTCCGAAATATACGGACCGCGGTCCAGATCGTTGACGTACAGCGTGCGGATCTCCGTGATGCCGCTCTCGATGAGCTTGGCCACCGTCGGAACGGTCAGGATCTCATTGGCCTTGGCCAGGATCTCGCCGGTTTCGGTGTTGACGATGTCATGCGCCAGCACCTTGCCCTGCACGTATTCGGTGGGCACCGGCAGCCGCTTGACGCCGGCTTCCTCCAGCTCCTTCACGTGGCGCGCGGTGATGCGCCGGCCTTCCTCGACGATGACCTTCTTGCCGACGCGGATCTCGAATGCGGCCGTCTCGCCGCGCAGGCGCTGCGGGATGATTTCGAATTCGATTTCCTTCTTCGACAGGTGGAACACGTTCTTCTCGAAGAACAATGTCGAGAATCTGCTCCTCGGTGAGTCCGAGGGCGCGCAGGATGATGGTCACCGGCAGCTTGCGGCGCCGGTCGATGCGCGCGAACACGCAATCCTTCGGGATCGAACTCGAAGTCCAGCCACGAGCCGCGATACGGAATGATGCGCGCGGAGAACAGCAGTTTGCCCGAGGAATGAGTCTTGCCGCGGTCGTGATCGAAGAACACGCCCGGGCTGCGATGCAGCTGCGAGACGATGACGCGTTCGGTGCCGTTGATGATGAACGTGCCGTTCTCGGTCATGAGGGGCAGTTCGCCCAGGTACACCTCCTGTTCGCGCACGTCCTTGACCGGCTTCTTGGCGCCGCTGGCTTCCTTGTCGAGCACCACGAGGCGCACTTTGACGCGCAGCGGTGCCGCATAGGTCAGTCCGCGCAGCTGGCATTCCTTGACGTCGAATACCGGCTCGCCCAGGCGATAGCTCACGTACTCGAGCGTCGCGTTCCCGGAGTAGCTGGAAATGGGGAACACGCTGTCGAAGGCGGCGTGCAAGCCGATTTCATCGCGTTTGGACTCCGCGACATCCGCCTGCAAGAATCGCCGATACGAATCCAATTGGATCGCCAGCAGGTACGGCGTGCCGAGGATGCTCGGACGCTTGCCAAAGTTCTTACGGATGCGCTTCTTTTCGGTGAACGAATAAGCCATGAATGGTCACCCTTCCAAAATATCGCGGCGCTTTCGCGCCAAATTTAACGGGGTCTCAAGCGGTCCCGCCCTATAAATCAAATCAAAGGCGCAGCCGATGGCTGCCGCGGTGACAGCGGCAACCATCGAACTGCGCGTATCGGCAATAATCACTACTTGATGGCAGCCTTGGCGCCGGCGGCCTCGAGCTTCGTCTTGATCGTCTCGGCATCCGCCTTCGGAATGCCTTCCTTGACGGTCGAAGGCGCGCCTTCGACCAGGTCCTTCGCTTCCTTCAAGCCCAACCCGGTGATCTCGCGGATGACCTTGATGACGCCCACTTTGTTGGCGCCGAACTCGGTCATCGTCACGGTGAACTCGGTCTGTGCTTCAGCAGCCGGAGCCGCCGCAGCACCGCCGCCGCCCGCCGCAGCCGCAGCCACCGGTGCGGCCGCAGTGACGTTGAACTTCTTTTCCATGTCGGAAATCAGTTCGACCACTTCCATGACGGACATCTTGGAAATTGCGTCGAGGATTTCGTCTTTAGTAACAGCCATTATCGTCTCCAAACTTTTAAATTAGGGTCCAGCGACCCGAAATCAGGATTAATTCGCCGCCGCCTCAGCCGCCGCGCTCTTCTTGGCTTCAAGAACAGCAGCCAGCGTCCGCACCAACTTCGAGTTGGGAGCAGCCAACGTACCAACGAACTTCGCAATCGGCGCCTTGAGCACACCCAACATCTGCGACAACGCCTGCGCACGCGTGGGCAATGAAGCCACGCGCTCGAGTGAATCGGGCTTGAGCAATTGCCCACCCAAAGACACGAGCGTCGTCACCAGTTTGTCGTTGTCCTTGGCAAACGCCTTGACGATGCGCGCGGCCGCGCCCGGATCGTCGTTGGAAAATGCGAGGACAATGGGTCCTTTCAGCGCCGGAGAAATGCACTCGAAAGCCGTGCCGGCAACCGCCTTGCGCGCGAGCGTGTTCTTGACGATTCGCAGATAAACCCCTTCCTTGCGCGCTTTGGCGCGCAAGTCGGTCATCTGCGTCACGGTCAAGCCACGGTTCTCGGCGCCCACCACGGACAGGGCTTTCGCCGCGACCGCGTTGACTTCTGCCACCACGACTTTCTTCTCTTCTAACTTGAGTGCCATCTAGGTTCCTCCGGTCAGAAGCGTCACACACCAGATACGAACGCCGCCGTTCGTATCCACCCTTGAGTACTCGCGTACTCTTCGGTGCGACCTTCACCAGGCAATTCCTGATTCGGGTCCCACCATCTGCGCAGGCTCTCTTTAAGAGTCCTCATTCCCGGTGGAATTCATGACTCGCCTGCGGTCTTCGACGGTGGGTGCGGTCGGCCGTAAAGCCTCGCGCAGCCCATCATCTTGTCATGCGCTTGCGCGCAATAATTCCCGGGGCCGATGCGGCCCCGTCCTTTAAATCTTGACCAAACCCAAGCTCGACTGATCGACCGTGACGCCTGGGCCCATGGTCGAGGACACGGTCAGCTTCTTCAGATAAATGCCCTTCGATGTCGCCGGCTTGATCTTCTGCAGATCGTTGACCAGCGCCAACAGGTTCTCCTTCAAGGCGCCCGGCTCGAAGCTCGCGCGTCCGATCTGCGCATGCACGATGCCCGCCTTGTCGGTGCGGTAGCGGACCTGGCCGGACTTCGCGTTCTTCACGGCTTCCGCCACATTCGGCGTCACCGTGCCGACCTTCGGGTTCGGCATCAGACCGCGAGGCCCCAGGATCTGGCCGAGCTGACCGACGATGCGCATGGCATCCGGGCTCGCGATCACCACGTCGAAATCGATCTGACCGGCCTTGACCTTCTCGGCCAGGTCTTCGAAACCCACGATGTCGGCGCCGGCCGCCTTGGCGGCATCGGCATTCTTGCCCTGCGTGAACACCGCCACCCGGACGGTCTTACCGGTGCCGTGCGGCATCACGGTCGAACCGCGCACCTGCTGGTCCGACTTGGTGGCATCCACGCCCAGATTCACCGAAACGTCCACCGACTCATTGAACTTCGCGGTCGCGAATTCCTTGACCAATTTCAGAGCATCGTCGATCGGATAAGACTTGCCCGGCGGCAGCTTTTCCTTCCAGGTCTTCGTTCGTTTGGCTACGGCAGGCATGTCACACTCCCTCCACGTCGACGCCCATGCTGCGGGCGCTGCCGGCGATGGTGCGCACCGCCGCGTCCAGGTTGGCCGCGGTCAAATCGGGCATTTTCATCTTGGCGATGTCCTCGAGCTGCTTGCGGGTACACCTTTCCCACCTTGGCGGTGTTCGGCGTGGCACTGCCCTTGGGGATGCCGAGCGCCTTGGCAATCAGCACCGACGCCGGCGGCGTCTTCATGATGAAGGTAAAGCTGCGGTCGCTGTATACGGTGATCACTACTGGGGTCGGTAATCCTTTTTCCAAGGCCTGGGTCTGCGCATTGAATGCCTTGCAGAACTCCATGATGTTCACGCCCTGCTGGCCCAACGCCGGGCCCACCGGCGGACTCGGGTTGGCCTGGCCTGCAGGGATCTGCAGCTTGATATAGCCAGTTACCTTCTTTGCCATTGTCTATCGCTCCTGTGGGTACAAGCGCCGTCCTCGCGAACAGCTCCCCGTGTCATGCGCTTCGCGCCAAGTTCAACGGGGCCATCGCCCCGTCTGACAACGGGCGCTGCGCCCCGCCCGATAAAACTTAACCCTTCTCGACCTGCGAGAAATCCAATTCCACGGGCGTCGAGCGCCCCAGGATCTGCACCGCCACCTGCAGCCGGTTCTTTTCGTAATTCACCGACTCGACCACGCCGTTGAAGTCGTTGAACGGGCCGTCGGTCACCCGCACCACTTCGCCGGGCTCGAACAGCACCTTCGGCTTCGGCTTGTCCACGCCCTCCTCGACGCGGCGCAGAATCGACATCGCTTCCTTGTCGGTGATGGCCGCCGGCTTGTCGCTGGTGCCGCCGATGAAGCCCAGAACCTTCGGCACTTCCTTCACCAAATGCCAGGTGTCTTCGTCCATTTCCATCTGCACGAGCACGTAGCCCGGGAAGAATTTGCGGTCCGACTTGCGCTTCTGCCCGTCGCGCATTTCCACCACTTCCTCGGTGGGCACGAGAATCTCGCCGAACTTGGCCTCGAAGCCGGCGCGCTTGACCCGCTCCTTCAGCGACTCCGAGACCTTGTGCTCGAAGTTCGAATAAGCGTGAACCACATACCATCGCAAGGACATAGAAAGCTCCGCGTCATTAGCCGGATTGTGCCGCCCAAAAAGCGCGTCATCCAGGTAAGAGCCAGATCAAGCAGCCAAAAAAAACACGCCCATCAGACCGGCGAAAACGAACACCACGATGCGTGGTCTGCATCGTCTCCTCGCGCTGCCGGCCACACCACCTTGCGCAGTTCGACGCGTGCTGCCTGCGCAAATTGCAAGAACTCCCGGCCATACGAGCTGAACCACATGAGGCCGGCGCCCGCCGCAAGGCCCAGGATCACCATGCCGATGCGCAGCGTCAGCGCCAGCTCGTCATACCAATAGAACGCGACGATCCCGCCGAGCATCGCGACGATCGACAAAATCAGGAGCGCGGTATCCTTTGCCGATGCGCCCGGCGGTGCTTGCACTTCTGCCATGTAACTCAGCTATTCCTACAGGCGCGCATCAATGGCAGGGCAGGAGGGAATCGAACCCCCAACCTGCGGTTTTGGAGACCGCCGCTCTGCCAATTGAGCTACTGCCCTGTGTGTTCAACGATTACGCAATCACCTTGGCAACCACGCCTGCGCCGACGGTTTTGCCGCCCTCACGGATGGCGAAGCGCAGGCCCTGTTCCATCGCGATCGGGGCGATCAGCTCCACCACGATCTTGATGTTGTCCCCCGGCATCACCATCTCGGTGCCCTCCGGCAACTCCACCGCTCCGGTCACATCGGTGGTGCGAAAGTAGAACTGCGGCCGATAGCCCTTGAAGAACGGCGTATGCCGCCCGCCCTCTTCCTTGCGTCAGCACATACACCTCGGCCTCGAACTTGGTGTGCGGATTGATGGAGCCGGGCTTGCACAAGCACCTGCCCGCGCTCCACTTCCTCGCGCTTCGTGCCGCGCAGCAGCACCCCCACGTTGTCCCCCGCCTGCCCCTCATCGAGGAGCTTTCGAAACATCTCCACCCCGGTGCAGGTGGTCTTCGTGCGTCGGGCGTATCCCCACGATCTCCACCTCATCGTTCACCTTCACGATCCCGCGCTCAATGCGCCCCGTGACCACCGTGCCGCGTCCCGCAATGGAGAACACATCCTCCACCGGCATCAAAAAGGCCCCTTCAATCGCGCGCTTCGGCACCGGAATGTAATCATCCAACGCCTTGACCAGCTTGATCACCGAGGGCACGCCGATCTCCGAGGTATCCCCCTCCAGCGCCTTCAACGCAGAGCCGGTGATGATCGGGGTCTTATCCCCGGGAAACTTGTACAGCGTCAACAGATCGCGCACTTCGAGCTCCACCAGCTCGAGTAACTCCGCATCATCGACCATGTCCGCCTTGTTCATGTACACCACGATGTAGGGCACTCCCACCTGGCGGGCCAGCAAAATGTGCTCGCGCGTCTGGGGCATCGGGCCATCGGCCGCCGACACCACCAAAATCGCCCCGTCCATCTGCGCCGCTCCCGTGATCATGTTCTTCACATAGTCAGCATGCCCCGGACAGTCCACGTGCGCGTAGTGGCGCGCATCGGACTGATACTCCACGTGCGCGGTCGCAATCGTGATCCCGCGCGCCCGCTCCTCGGGCGCCTTGTCAATCTGGTCGTAGGCCTTGAACTCCCCGCCATGCTTCTCCGCCATCACCTTCGTCAAGCGCCGCCGTCAAGGTCGTCTTGCCATGATCCACATGTCCAATCGTCCCCACGTTCACGTGCGGCTTCGTTCGCTCAAACTTCCCCTTCGACACGGCAAGTACCTCTCAAAAATTATAAAAACCTGGAGCCCACGAACGGGATCGAACCGTTGACCTCGTCCTTACCAAGGACGTGCTCTACCAACTGAGCTACGTGGGCCGCATCCATTTGGAGCGGGTGATGGGAATCGAACCCACGTGATCAGCTTGGAAGGCTGACGTTCTACCATTGAACTACACCCGCACTCCGCTGAAGCCAATGGCACGAACCCTCATCCTTCGCTGGTGGAGGGGGTAGGATTCGAACCTACGAAGGCATAAGCCAGCAGATTTACAGTCTGCCCCCGTTGGCCGCTTGGGTACCCCTCCCTAAAATGAGCCGCGTATTTTGCGATGCGAGTCGCGCAGTGTCAATGTCAAGTCGGAGCTAATCTCATCTTGAGACCCGCTGTCTCCCACGGCCGTTCCTGCCGGATTGACATTATCGTAAGATATATATATCTTAAGATAGGTCTTAAAACATATCGAGAGATAGCTAATGCATCATCGTTTTCATCACTTTCATTGGACGGCACCGGGGCCATCACGGGTTCGGTCACTTCGGCAAAGGCTTCATGGACGGCGGCGGCCTGGGCGGACGCGGCTTCGGCATGGGCCGAAAGCTGGGTTCGGCCGATCTGCAGCTGCTCATACTCAAGTTGCTCGACGAAAAATCGCGCCATGGCTATGAAATCATCAAGGAGCTGGACGAGCGCTCCAAGGGCTTCTACGTGCCCAGTCCCGGCATGGTTTATCCCGCCCTCACCTATCTAGAAGAGATAGGCCACGCGACCGTGACCGTCGAAGGCACCCGCAAGCTGTACAGCATTACCGACCCGGGCAAAGAGCACCTGGCCAAGAACTCAGCCGCCGCAGATGCTCTGTTGACGCAGTTCGGCCGGGTGGGCGAGCGCATGGATCGCATGCGCCGGGTCCTCGATGCCGAAGAGGGCGAGGAGTCTGGATCATGAGCGGCACGGATCGCGTGAACTGCATCGTGCGCGGCGCGATCTGAAGGTCGCCCTGGCGGACAAATGGCATAGCTCGCGCGAGGAGCAGCAGCGCATCGCCGCCATACTCGCCCGGGCTGCCAGCGAAATCAGCGGAAAGTAATCCTCGATCGCCGCCTCAGCTTTTGCCGTCCCCTGCCGATGCTTGGGGGGAGGTAAGGCGTGAAGACGGTCGAATTGACTCCACAGGGATTGATCGAAAACATCGAAGATCTCGTCACGCTGCCCGAGGTCGCGCTGCGCATCGCACGCATGGTGGATGATCCCACCGCCTCCGCGACCGACATGGGACGCGAGATCAGCCACGATGCCGCACTCACCGCGCGCTTGCTGCGCATCGCCAACAGCCCGGTATTCGGCCAGCAGGGAAAAATCGCCACCATCAGCCGGGCCATCGCTGTCCTGGGCGTGCGCCAGGTGCGTGATTTGACGGTGGGGATTACCGCGGTCCGAACATTCGATGGCATCGGCAACGAGTTGGTCACGATGGCGTCCTTCTGGCGTCACAGCGTGCTCTGCGCCGTCGCCGCGGATCAAATCGCCGCGCGCCGCGGCGGCCGCCGCGGCGACACGCCTTTTGTGGCGGGACTGCTGCATGACATCGGGCAACTCGTGATATTCAATCGCATACCCGAACTTGCGCGCGAAGCCCTGCTGATGTCCGTGGATTCGGTCGACGATCTCGGTTTGCACCTGTGCGAGCGCCAGGTGATGGGTTTCGATCACGCCGCCGTCGGTGCGGCACTCGCCCGCGGCTGGGGAATGCCGGCCGCCCTGCAGGAATGCATCGAATTTCATCACCAGCCCGACGATGCGCGGGATTTTCCGGCCGAGGTGGCGACCATTCACATCGCCACCGGCGTCGCCGTGCTGGCGGAGATCGGCAGCAACGACCTGAACGACGCTCCCGCAATGTCCCCGGCGGCATTGCGCGCAGCGCGGTTGGATGCCGCGGCCATTGCGGAAATTGCAGTGCAAACCCGGCACCTGGGGGCGGAAGTGCTGCCGCTCATGGTCGCCGCCTAGGTTCAGCGTTTGCCGCCGCCTTGCGTAAGCGATTGTGACCCAATTCGCATGGCACGCACGATAAGCCCGGTGCCGGCGTGCGGAGGCAGATCGGCGGGCCCGCAGCATAAAGATTCCCCAAAATTTGACGATATTCCTGCAGTTGATTGCGCCCGTGTAAACGATCGCCTTGCTTGAAGCGGAGACGATTTTCAGATGGGGAAGAAAATTCTTACGGTCGACGACTCGGCATCGATGCGGCAGATGGTGCTGCTGACGCTGCAGGGCGCCGGCTACGAGGTTGTGCAGACCTGCGACGGCGTGGAGGCGCTGGATTGGGCACGCGAGTCCACCGTGGATCTGGTGCTGACCGACGTGCACATGCCGCGCATGGACGGCATCACCCTGGTGCGCGAATTGCGGGCGCTCCTTCATTACAAGTTGGTGCCCATGCTGATCCTGACGACCGAGTCGAGCACCGAGCGGAAGCTGGCCGGCAAACAAGCCGGCGCAACCGGATGGATCGTCAAGCCGTTCAATCCTTCGCAACTGCTCGCCACGGTCGCTCGGGTCCTATGAGCCTTGATCTGGAAATGGCGGAAATCGCCAAGGTCTTCTTTCAGGAAAGCCGTGAAGGGCTTGACGTGATGGAGTCCGGTCTGCTGACCCTGGGCGCTACGGCCGACGGCGAAAGCATTCACACCATCTTCCGCGCCGCTCATTCCATCAAAGGCGGCTCGGCGACCTTCGGCTTTACCGAAGTGGCCGAATTCACGCATGGGGTGGAGACGCTGCTCGATCAGATGCGCAACGGCGTGCGGCCGATCACCGCCGAGGCGATCCAGACCCTGCTGCAAGCCTGCGATTGTTTGCGCGAGATGATTGCGGCGACCGAAGCCGAGCAACCGCTGGACCCAGGTCGCATCGCCAGCCTCAATGCCGACATCGCTCACATCCTCGGCGAGCGGCCGCTGGGCGCTCCCTCGAACGCACCGCCCGCCGCGGCGCCGCCCATGAGCGCCGCCGCGAAGGAGCCGTCAACGGGCTGGCGCATCCTGTTTGAACCGGTTGCCGACCTGCTGCGGTTGCGCAACGAACCCGTTCGGATGTTTGCGGAACTGGAACGCCTCGGTACGTTCACCGCCCGCGCTGACGGCACGCGGTTGCCGCAACTCGATCAACTCGATCCGGAATCGTGTTACCTCGGATGGGACATCGAGATTGCGGGCCAGATCTCCCGCGCCCAAATCGACGAGGTGTTCGACTGGGTGGATTCACAGGGTCGGCTCGAGTTCATCCCCGCCCAAAACACCGTGAGTGCTCCTGCCGCGCAGGACGCTCCGTCGCCGCAAGCCATTCAAGCCGAACGCGCACCGGCACCGGCCGGCACCCCGGTGCAAAAGGCGGGCGGGGAATCCGGCTCGATCCGCGTCGCCACCGAGAAGCTCGATAACATCATCAATCTGGTCGGTGAATTGCTCATCACGCAATCGATGCTCAGCGGTTTCGCGGATGGAATCGATCCGAACGAACTGGATCGGCTGCGCCAGGGACTCTCGCAGCTCGCGCGCAATACCCGCGAACTGCAGGAGAGCGTGATGCAGATACGCATGCTGCCGATCAGCTTTGCGTTCAACCGCTTTCCGCGCATCGTCCATGACCTCTCGCGCAAGCTGGGCAAGAAAGTCGAACTCAAGCTCACCGGCGAGAACACCGAGCTCGACAAGACCGTACTGGAGAAGATCAGCGATCCCTTGGTGCACCTCGTGCGCAATGCGCTCGACCATGGCCTCGAAACGCCCGAACAGCGCGCCGCGGCCGGCAAGCACGACACCGGCACCATCGAGCTGGGCGCGTTTCACGAGGGCGGCAATATCATCATCGAAGTGCGCGACGATGGCGCCGGCCTCAATAAGGCGAAGATCCTGTCCAAGGCCCGCGAGCGCGGCCTGGTCGCTCCGGATCAGGAACTGACCGACGAACAGATCGACAACCTGATATTCATGCCCGGTTTTTCCACCGCAGATCAAATCAGCGACGTGTCCGGCCGCGGCGTCGGCATGGACGTGGTGCGGCGGAACATCAACGACCTGGGCGGTCACGTGCAGATCTCATCCAGGGAGGGCCTGGGCAGCACCATTCGCATCCGCCTGCCGCTCACGCTCGCCATCCTCGACGGACAGCTGGTGCGCGTCGGCAAGGAGATCTACATCATATCGCTGCTGGCCATCGTCGAGACCATCCAGGTGTCGCAGGAGCGCGATCAACACGCTGGTGGGGCGCACCGAGGTATTCCGGCTCGCGCGACGAATATCTGCCGGTCGTCAAGCTCTGCGATCAGTTCGGCGTCGAGCCCGACAGCAGTAGCGCCGAAGATGGCTTGCTGGTGGTCGTCGAAGCCGACGGCAAGCGCGCCGGCGTGCTCGTCGATGACCTGCTCTGCGCAGCAACAGGTCGTCATCAAGAGTCTCGAGTCGAATTTCAAGTCGGTGGCGGGAATCGCCGGCGCGACCATCCTGGGCGACGGCACGGTGGCGCTGATCATCGATGTACCGGACCTCATCCGCTGCCGTGCCAGAGCGGCGCGGTCACGGCGCACGCCGCATGAGATCGCGGATGGCAACGCAGCGGTGCGGAGCAGATAGTGAATGGAGGAATCGAATTTATGAGCACGGCGAAGGCAACGGCGGAACGGACAAGTCCGCGGCGGAAACCAGCGAGCAATACCTGACATTCATGCTCGCCGGCGAGGAGTACGGCGTCGACATCCTGCGCGTGCAGGAGATCAAGGGCTGGGACAAGGTGACGCGCATACCGCACACCCCCGACTACGTGCTGGGCGTGATCAATCTGCGCGGCGCGGTCGTGCCGATACTGGACCTGCGCCGCCGCTTCGGCCTCGAAACCATCGAATTCGGACCGACCACGGTGGTCATCGTCGTGCGCGTCGGCGGCGGGCACGAGCGAGCGCACCGTCGGCGTGGTCGTCGACGCGGTATCCGAGGTCTACAACGTCGACACGGCGGAGACCAAGCCGCCGCCGGATGTGTGCGGCAGCGTCGACACGGTATTCGTCAAGGCACTGGCAACGGTCGAGGAAAAGATGCTCATTCTGCTCGACATCGACCGGCTCATCGGCAACAGCATCTCCGACGAATCGCGCGCCGGGAGTTGCGGCGGCGTGAGCAAGAAAAAGACTCTGCGTACCGCACCGCCGGCACCGGTGAAGCCACCGGATCGTGTCCAGCTCGATGCGCGCATGACCATCGTCCAGGCCGCCGATCCTGCACGCTCCTTGCTGACGCATCTCGCCGCCGGCGGGCCCGATCGCCATCGACGGCACCCGGGTCGAGGAGATCGACACGGCGATACTGCAGTTGCTCGCCAGCCTGTGGCGCACCGCCGCTGAGCGCGGCATTCGCCTGCTCATGGACCGGCGTCTCCGATGGGTTGCGCCGTACGGCGAATCTGCTCGGCATGACCGACATGCTGCATTTCCCGCAAAGCGGGCTCATTAGTCGATGACGCAGCCCGAATCCAGCTTAAACCGCAAGGGCACGGCTGCGGGGCCGCACTCTGCCACGGAACACTGCCGTGCGTGGCTCGATTGGGCGGCAACTCAAGTTGACCTGTGTTTGACGGAAGACAAGCCGGCTTGCAATCGACTGCTCGAGTCGCTCACCGCAGCGCTCGTGCCGCAGACGCGGCCGCGCACCGACACCGAGGCTGTGGGCGAAAACTCCATGAGCCAGAAAATGGCCGCCGTCGTCGTCGCAGTCCAATCCCACGACCGCGTGATGCAACAGCTCACCCACGTGCGGGATGCCTTGCGTCTGTTGCACGCGCACCTTGGCGACGCACACCGTGCCGAGTCGGGCGAATCCTGGGTGAGGCTGCGCGAGATGCAAATGCGCGAGTTCACCATGGCCGAGGAGCGCGCGCTGTTCTCGCGTCTCGTAACGCATGATGAAAAAGACTGGTTGGAAGTCACCGTGCACCCGGACGAGACCGTCGAGCTCTTCATACCCGAAGCCGGCCTCAGGCGACCGTGAGCACGCAGGCGGCCGAGTATGAGTTCGAGTTCACGGACTCGGAATTTCGGCGCCTGCGAGACCTGGTGCACTGCGCGCACGGGGATCGCGCTGTCGGACGCCAAGCGCGAGCTGGTGTATGGACGCCTGGCACGGCGTCTGCGCAAGCTCAACCTCGCATCGTTCGCCGAGTACTGCCAGCTGGTTGAACGCGCCGATTCCGGCGAGCTGCAGGAGCTGACCAACGCCATCACGACGAATCTCACCTCATTCTTCCGCGAGAACTATCATTTCGAGCAGCTCGCAATCCAGACGCTGCCGCAGCTCGAATCGCGAGCGCGGCGGCGACACAGCGGCTGCGCCTATGGTCCGCGGGTTGCTCGACCGGCGAGGAACCGTACTCGCTCGCCATCGTCATGCGCGAATGCCTCGCGCACCTGCCCAGCTGGGACATCAAGATGCTCGCCACGGATATCGATTCGAAAGTGGTGGCCACGGCCGCCGAAGGGCGTGTACGCGGAAGAGCGCTTCAAGGGAGTCTCGCCGGAACGGATCAGAAATTGGTTTCCGCAGGTCCCGGGCCGGCCCGGCTTTCGCGCGGCGTCGGCGGAGCTCAAGGCGCTCATCACCTTCAAACAGCTGAATCTTCTGGAAGCGTGGCCGATGAAGGGCCCTTTCGACGTCATTTTTTGCCGCAATGTCGTGATCTATTTCGACAAGCCCACGCAGCGCAAATCTGTTCGACCGCATGGCCGATATGCAGAAGCCGGGCGGCTGGCTGTTCATCGGCCATTCGGAAAATCTGCACAACGTCACCGATCGCTACAAGCTGGTGGGACGCACCGTCTACCGGAGACTGGCATGTCGATAGGCGACACCACCCGGATCTTCGTGGGCGGCCCGCCGTTGCCGCCGGCCCTCCCGCATTTTGCGCACATCCGGCGCACCTGGGACGGTGACCTGGGCCTCCCCGTCGCCAAACTGCTGCCGGGCGATTACTACGTCACCCGCCACAACGAGGCCATATTTCACCGTGCTGGGCTCGTGCGTCTCGGCCTGCGTGCGCGAGCGTCAGGCTGGGAATCGGCGGCATGAATCACTTCATGCTGCCGCGCGACGACTCGGGCGGCACCAGCGGCTGGGCGACCGAGCCCGGGAGTTCCGCGACGCGCTACGGCAACGTCGCCATGGAACGGCTGGTGAACGACATCATGAGACTCGGCGGCCAGCGCGCGAATCTCGAGTTCAAAGTGATCGGCGGCGGCAAGGTGCTCGACATGGCGCTCGACGTCGGTGCGCGCAACGCGCAGTTCGTGCGCGACTATCTGAAGACCGAAGGCTTCCTCATCAGCGCCGAGGATTTGGGTGACTGCTTCGCGCGCAAGATCTACTACAGCCCGCTGACCGGCAAGGTGCGCGTGAAGCGCCTGACCGCCACCGTCAATCGCGCGGTGTTCGAACGCGAGCGTGATTTCGAAAGGAAGAACGCTCAAGTCGAATTCGGGTCCGTGGAATTGTTCTGAACCGGGATCACGTGGCCATGGAACAAGAAAATTCGTGTTCTGGTGGTCGACGATTCCGCGGTCATGCGCCAGCTGCTGACCGAGATCTTATGTTCCGACCCGGCCATCGAGGTCGTCGGTACGGCGCCGGATCCCTACATCGCGCGCGACAAGATAAAGATGCTCAATCCGGACGTGCTGACCCTCGATGTCGAGATGCCGCGAATGGATGGCCTCGCGTTTCTTCGCAACCTCATGCGGCTGCGCCCCATGCCGGTGGTCATGTGCTCCTCGCTCACGCAGCAGGGGGCCGATGTCGCTCTGGATGCCCTCGCCCTGGGCGCGATCGACTTCGTGGCCAAGCCGGTGTTCGACGTGGTGCACGGTATCAAGGACGCCGCTCAAGAGCTGATCAGCAAGGTCAAAATGGCCGCGCAGATCCAGGTTCGGCCGCTCACCGAGCTACCGGCCTTGAATGTGGTGCAGCGTCACGATGCCGGCGTCGTGTTGCCGAAACGCGGCGCGCCGACGAGGTTCGCAACGACGGAACGGATCGTCGCGATCGGCGCCTCGACCGGCGGCACCGAGGCCATCAAGGAGGTTCTCTCGCACCTGCCCTCGGACACTCCCGGCATCGTCATCGCGCAGCACATCCCGAAGGCCTTCAGCGGCCCGTTCGCGATCCGCATGAACGCAAATTCGGCGTTGAACGTGTGCGAAGCCCAGGACGGTCAGCCCATCCTGGCGGGCCACGCCTACATTGCACCCGGCGATCAGCACCTCATGGTGGTACGCGACGGCGCGCGCTATCGCTGCCGCTTGAGCGACGGAGATCTGGTCAATCGGCACCGCCCCTCCGTCGACGTGCTGTTTCGCTCGGTGGCGCAAAGCGCCGGCCGCAATTCGATCGGCGTCATGCTCACCGGCATGGGACGCGACGGCGCGGAAGGCCTGAAGGAAATGCGCGAGGCCGGGGCCTCGACCATCGCCCAGGATGAAGCGACCAGCGTCGTATGGGGGATGCCGGGGGCCGCCTGGCAGATGGGTGCGGTTCAGTCCCTCCATCCGCTGCAGCAGATTGCCGGGCAAATCCTGAATCTCGCGGCCGCACCGGCGGACCCGCTCAAGAACCCAGGCGTCCGGTCGACTAACCAATGAGCCGCAAGTACTCCTGATGAGCGGGCAGTTTGGAGTGAATGGATGAAAATCTTGATCGTCGACGATTCCACCGCCATGCGCATGATCGTCAAAAAAACATTGCGTCTTGCCGGCTTCGAGGGTCACGACATTACCGAGTCCGACGACGGCGCCAAGGCATTGGCCGCGATCAAGGCCTCGAAGCCGGATCTCGTACTCTCCGATTGGAACATGCCCAACATGACGGGGCTGCAACTGCTCGAGACGCTCATCGGGCGAAAAGGTCAAGCTGACCTTCGGCTTCATCACCACCGAGGCGACGCCCGACATGCGCGCCAAGGCAATCGGTGCCGGCGCGAAATTTCTCATCTCGAAACCGTTCACGCCCGAATCGTTCAAAGAGCAACTCGGCGCTTACATTCGCTAAAGCCATGTCGACCTCCTACCCCTTGCCCGACATTCCGAAGATCGTCCAGATGCTCGGACTGCTGTTCGACGGATTGGACGTAAAGCCGGGCGGTGCGTTCGATCAATCGCCGGCGGGCGGCGCCTGGTTCGGTGTCTTCGTCGCCGATAGCGGCGAGCCGGTGGCATTGTGCGGCGCGGACTGCGAATCTTGCGGCGAGTTTTGGGGCCGCTTTTTCCATGCTGCCCGTCGCGGCGGCCAAGGAAGCTGCCAAGGCACGCGAGCTCACCGAGGTCATGATCGAGAACGTGCGCGAGATCATGAACATCTGCACGCGCCTGGTGATGGACGCCACGTCGCTGCATTTGAAGCTCGAACAGATCTATCCCGTCAAATCGCTGCCCGCGGCGGCAAGCGGCTTGTTGGGTGCCCCGAAGGGGCGGCGGGAATTTCAGATTCAGTTGCCGAAATACGGTGGGGGCGTGCTCACTTTCCTTTCCGCTTGAGCGAAAGCCCGGAAAAGTGCGCCGCAGTCCACGATTTATCGATCGCAGCGCCGCGACGCTGCAACCATCCCCAGCGCAGCTAAAGATCGAATTGCGCGCGCCGATAGCCTGAACAACTCGCCGTCACTGGCGTCCTCCATAGCCCTGGGGTACTGATCATGCATGCAGGCATTAAAAGTCTATTGATCGCGACACTATTGAGCACACTGCCGCTCGCGAGCGCCCTTGCCGTCGCCCCGACCAAGGATGAAGTGGTGGCTGTTGTCAAGAAGGCGGTCGCTTTCTACCAAGCCAACGGCAAGGTCAAGGCGCTCGTCGAGTTCAACAACAAGGAAGGCCAGTTCGCCAAGGGCGAGGACTACGTCGATGTGCACGACATCAACGGCGTGTGCGTTGCGCACCCGATCTCCCCCGCCAAGGTCGGCATGAACCGCCTGGATCAATCCGACTCGGCCGGTAAGTTCTACGTCAAGGACCTGGTCGATGCCGCCAAGCAGAAGCCGTCCGGGTGGATCGAATACGTCATGAAGAACCCGGTCAGCGGAAAGCTCGAGAACAAGGTCGCCTACTGGGAAGTCCACGATGGACTCATTTTCAAGGCCGGTACCTACACGGAGTAGGTTCGCATGAAGTCTATCGGCGACGTCCCGTTGCGCTGGCAGATGCTGTTGGCGCCGCTGCTGCTGATCCTCGCGATCTTGAGCCTGGCCGCGGTCACCTACCGTCAGCAGACCGGCGTGGATGCGGCCACGACACGGCTGTTCAGCGAGACAGTGGGCCGTTTGACCGCGCTCAACGAAGCCGATGCCCTGGCCCTCGATATCAACGGGCGCATGTTCCGCGCCATGACACTGGTGCAGAACGGCGCGCCGCCGAAGATGGTCCGCACTCTGATCGATGCGCTGCCGGGCGATCTGGACAAGCTTGGAGAGCAGCTGTCGGCGGTCGCGCAGCGCGCCGCTGCCAGCGGACACGAGGATGAAGCCAAACGCATCACCGAGCTCGGCGGGAAGTTCCGTAAGTCCGGGGCTGCCTTTTCCAAGGTCTTGTTTGCCGATGCCGGCGTTGCGGTCGACTACGCCACTTCGGCGGGTGCCTTCCTCCAGGACATGCACGGCGTCCTCAAGACTCTGTCCAAATCCTACGACGAGGCATCCGCGACCGAATTTGCCGGAATGAAGGCGAGCGCGGCGGGCGCCATGCGCCTCTCGGTCATCGGCGGGCTGCTGGCGGTCGTCGGCGGATTGGCCGTGAGTCTGTGGCTTGCGAGATCATTGACGGCACCGCTGGTCGAGCTGACTCGCGTGATGGCCGCAATGTCCCGCGCCGATTGGTCCGTCGAAGTCCCCTACGCCGCGCGCGGCGACGAAGTCGGCCGCATGGCGCGCGCGGTCAACGTATTTCGCGACAATGGCTTGGAAAACGAGCGGCTGAAGCGCATCGAAGAGGAGAACCGGCAGCGAGCCGTGGTGCAACGGACGGCGGAGATCGAGCGCGATCGGGCCGACCAAGCGCGCATGGCTCGCGAAACCGAGCGGGCACGGCAACTGACCGAACTGACGGAGCGCTTCGATGCCACGGCGCACGAGGTGTTGGGCAGCTTCGCCAGTTCGTTCAGCACGCTGCAGGAGACGGCCAGCACCATGGGTTCGGCCGCCGACGACACGCGCGGCCGTGCCGATGAAGTCTCGCAGGCGGCGCTGGAAGCCTCGAACAATGTGCAGACCATCGCCGCCTCCATCGAGGAACTCGGCGAATCGATCGCCGAGATTTCCGAGCAGGTCAGCGCGTCTTCCACCATGGCCGAGGCGGCCACCCGCGATGCCGACAAGCTCAACCAAACGCTGCAGGCGGTCAACTCCGCCGCGCTGGAGATCGGTTCGGTGCTCGACTTCATCAAGTCCGTCGCGAGCCGCACCAGTTTGCTGGCATTGAACGCCACCATCGAGGCGGCGCGCGCGGGCCCCGCCGGCCGCGGGTTCGCCGTTGTCGCCAACGAGGTCAAGGCGCTGGCGACCCAGACGAAGCAAGCCACCGATGGCGTGACCTCCAAGGTGGAACGGATTCAAACCCTGTCCGGCGGCGCAGCCGGCGCGGTGACGTCCATCGCACAGAGCATTCACGCACTCAACCGCAGCGCGGCTTCGATCGCCAGCGCGGTTGCCGGCCAGAACGCCGCCATGCGGGACACGGCCAGAACCGTGCAATCCGCGGCCGATTTCACACGCCGCGTGAGCGATCAGATTCTCGAGGTCAAAGGCACCGCCGCCGAGACGGGGCAGGCGGCCGATGGCGTTCTGCACGCCTCAGCGGACCTGGCGCAAAAAACCGGTCTGCTCCAGGCAAAGGTTTCGGGGTTTCTCGATGCGGTGCGGCCGGATGCAGCGGTGCAAAGTCCGAGCCCCGCGATGCCCGCCCGACTCGCCGTTTAGCCTCAAGAAATGCGGCCGGAAGTCGATACAAATCGAGAGCGCTCACCACCCGCTCGAAGCCAGAACTTAAGTGGAGACCCAATGAACTATCGCAATTCCGTCGGCACACGCCTGCTGCTGTCCTTCGCGGGCGTGATCATCGTATTCGGTGCCGCGGTAACCTTGAGCCTTGTTCGCCTGGCCGACTTCAAGGACGCGATGACCGAAATCACCGGTCCTCTGTTGGTCAAAGTCGAGACCGCCGATGCCTGGGCCTCGACGGTGTCCGAATCCATGCGGCACGCGCGCAACATGCTCATCATGGACGACAAGGCGGAGATCGCGGGTGAGGTCGTTAAATTTGCGGCGCTGACCCAAAAGGGTCAGGAGTACGCCGACACCATGGCGGCCACCGTCAAGTCGGCTGAAGGCAAGGCAATGTTGGCAGCGGTCACCGAGGCACGAGCGGCCCTGCTGCCGCTCGATCAAGAATTCATCAACCAGGTCAATGCCGGCGACACCAAGGGCGCGAAAGAAATCCTGCTGCAGAAATCGCGGCCGGCGCAGCTCGCGTTCATGGCCGCGCTCGCCAAGATCAGCGCACATCAGCGGGAGCACATCCACAACCGGGCGGACGAAGTCGCCGCCTCCTACCGCAGCACCTGGATTCTTCTGGTTACGCTGTCGCTCGCCGCGGTCGCCGTGGCCTGTCTGCTCGCCTACCGGATGACGAGTGCCGTCAAGCGTCCGCTGAACCACGCGGTGACCGTGCTCGGAGAAATCGAGAAGGGCAATTACTCGAGCACCGTCAAGGTGAGATCGGACGATGAAATCGGTCAGACGCTCAAGGGTCTCGAGCGCATGCAGGTGGCCTTGCGGGAGCGCACCGAGAAGGAACACGCGGTCGCCACCGAAAATGCGCGCATCCGCACGGCGTTGGATCGAGTCTCGGTGGGCGCGATGCTCGGCGACGTGGACGGCAAGATCATCTACCTGAACGATGCCCTGCGCGAGCTGTTTCGTCACCGGGAAGCGGAGATCCGCAAACAGGTGCCATCCTTCGACTCCGAGAAGGTGGTGGATGGCAGCTTCGATATGTTTCATCAGACCCCTGCGCTGCAGAAACATCACCTCGCCGGCTTGACGGCCGCGCATACGGCCGAGATCAAGATGGGCGAGGCCAGCCTGCGAATCGTCGCCAACCCGGTGATCGATGCCGCCGGCGTGCGCGTCGGCACGGTGGTGCAATGGGTCGATCGCACCCCGCAGGTGGCGATCGAAAACGAAGTGCAGGCCATCGTGGCCAAGGCCATCGAGGGGGACCTGACGGCCAGGATTCGCGAGGAAGGCAAAAGCGGCTTCATCAAGTCGCTCTCCGGCGGCGTGAACAGTCTGCTGGCGAACATGGCCGACGTGGTGCGCAACATGGCTCGCGCGGCGGCTGAGGTTCGCACAGGCTCGGAAGAGATCTCCCGCGGCAACGCCGACTTGAGTCAGCGTACCGAGGAGCAGGCTTCCAGTCTGGAGGAGACGGCCTCCTCCATGGAAGAAATGACCTCCACGGTCAAGAACAATGCGGACAACGCCTCCCAGGCCAACCAGCTCGCCTCCGCGGCGCGCGACCAGGCGGAGCGCGGTGGCGCGGTGGTGGGTGCTGCGGTCGCGGCAATGGGCGAAATCAATGCCTCCTCGAAGCGCATCGCAGACATCATCAGCGTCATCGATGAGATCGCGTTCCAGACGAACCTGCTGGCGCTCAACGCGGCGGTCGAGGCAGCGCGCGCCGGCGAGCAAGGGCGCGGCTTTGCGGTGGTCGCCTCGGAAGTCAGAAACCTGGCCTCGCGCAGCGCCGAGGCGGCAAAAGAGATCAAGACTCTGATTCAAGACTCCGTCAGCAAGGTCACCGAGGGCACGAAGCTGGTCGACGAATCGGGCAAGGCCCTCGGCGAAATCGTCGTCAGGGTCAAGAAGGTAACGGATGTCATAGCCGAGATAGCCAGCTCCAGCCGCGAGCAGGCATCGGGCATCGAACAGGTCAACAAGGCGATCACGATGATGGACGATGTGACCCAGCAGAACGCAGCGCTGGTGGAAGAGGCTTCCGCGGCTGCGCAAGCGCTTACCGAGCAGGCGTCGAACCTGTCGCAGCTGATTGCGCGCTATCGGGTGGGCGAAGGCGCAGGGGCGGATTCTCCGCTTCCCATGGTGCGGCCGGCGAAGGCCGCCGCGGCTCCCGCCGTGGAGCGCCGTGCCCCCAACCGACCCTTGACCGGCAAAAAGCCGATCGCGGGCGCGTTGGCGGCTGCGCAAACGCGCGCGGTCGCCGGCGCCGATGAATGGAAGGACTTTTAGCTACTTTGCCTCGCCGCTATTTGAGATTCGATTCGAACAGCCGGTAAATCCGCTTGTACTCATCGAGCCATGAATCGGCATTCGTGAATCCGTGCCGGTCCAGCGGGTACGGCGAGATCGTGAAATTGTCCTTGTGCAGTTCGATCAGCCGCTGGTAAAGGCGCATCGAATCCGCGAACAGCACGTTGTCGTCGATCACGCCGTGACAAATCAGCAGCGGATCCTGCAAGCCCGCGGCGAACTCGATGGGCGATGATCGCTCATAGGCGATGGGATCGATCTGCGGATCGTTCAAAATCCCCGCGGTATAGCCATCGTCGTACTGCATCCAGTCGGTTACCGGCCGCAGCGCGGCGCCGGCCGCAAATTGGCCCGGCGCGCGAAATAGCGCCATCAAGGTCATGAAGCCGCCGTAGGATCCGCCATAGATGCCGACGCGTTTCGCATCGGCGCCCGCCTGCTCCACCAGCCATTTCTTGCCGTCGAGCAGATCCTCGAGCTCCGGATGCCCCATTTGCCGATAGATCGCCGTGCGCCAATCCCGTCCGTAGCCGGCTGAAGCGCGGTAGTCCAGATCGAGCACCACGTAGCCGTTGTGCGCCAGCAAATTGTTGAACATCTGCTCGCGAAAGTAATACGAATAGCGCAAATGCACGTCCTGCAGGTAACCCGCGCCATGAACGAACAGCACGGCCGGCTTGCCGCCGGCCGCGCTGATGCCGGCGTCGCGATACAGCTTGCCGTAAATCACTCCGCCGAAATGCGTGGACGGAATCTGAACGATTTCGGGCTCGATCCAGGTCATGGATTTGTATTCGGCCGTACGCGTATCGGTCAGTTGCCGCGGCGCGCCGCTGCCATCCGAATTGGCCACGGAAATTTGCGTGCGCAAATAGGGCGTCGAATGGCTGATCAACAACTGCTTTCCGCTGTGATCCAGCTCGGCCCGTTCCACGCCTTGCAGTCGGGTGAGCCGCTGCAATGCCCCGCCGCTGCTCGATACGCGATACAGGTCATACGAATAGGGCGCCGCTGCGTTGGTCAATACATAGAACCAGCGGCCGTCGGTGGAGAGCTGCGGGTTGGACACCTCGAACCGGCCGCGCGTCAAGGTTCGCGGTTCGCCGTTCACAGCCTTGGTATAAAGATGTGCGTACCCGGATTCCTCTGATTGGTACCACAGCGTGCGATCATCGTTGAGCCAGCCGAAATCATTGAATGCATTCGATCCACGCCGGATCACTCAAGCGGTGCTGCGGTACCAACACGTAGTTGGCCAGATCCACGCTCGCGATCCAGCGATCCTTGTGGTCGATCGAATAGAAGCTCGACGGCCACGGCGCCGCCATCGCCGCTCCATGTCACCCGGCCGCTGAGGCTGTCCGGCTCGTCGTTTATCGCCAGAATGCCGCGAGGCTTCTTCTCGGAGCCGGGGGGTTCCGGTTTCGCCTGCGGCTGCGCTTTGGCATTTTCCTCGCGCACTGCCCGCAATGGGTCATCGTATATCCCCGGCAGCTTGTCGGTCGCCAGCGCGTGCACCGAGTGATCGGCGAGATCGAGCAGCACCAGGGACTGCGCCGCCGGGGGGTTGCGGCCGACGCGCAAGCGCTCCTTCTCGAATTCCTCGTAGCCGGACTCGGTCACGTAGCGCGTAAGCTGACCTTCCTTGCCCTTCACATGCGACTTGGGCTCGGTGATCACCATCATCCAGCGGGCATCCGGCGAGAGCTCCGTATCCAGTATGCTGACCTCGTCTCCCAGATAGAACGGGAGCGGAGCGCGGGTGACATCGGCCTTGCGCAGTGCTTCGTCGTTCTTTCGCGTCGTCTCGGCATCGTCATGCAATTTTTTCAAAGTCGAGAAAGTACGCAACTGCATGTCGCGCAAGTCATCGGCCGGCGGCGCGTTTGGATCTTTTTCGGCCTTGATGGCGGCGGCCGGCATGGTGACCCCGCTGCCGAAGTCATGCACGAACCAGTCGTTTTCCGCGCGAAAAGTCAGAAGCCGTCCGTCGGCCGAAAAACGCGGCTCCCGTTTCGATTGCGGCGTGCGGGTGATCTGCGTCAATCGCCCGCCAGGCAGATCGCGGACGAAGATATCGCGATTGCGCACGAAAGCCGCGCGCTTGCCGGTGCGATCGTAGACGGCGGGGCCGTCGGCGCCGGACATCGCGGCCGGAGTCGACCACTTCGTCCTTGCCGGTGCTCAGTTCGATACGATGAAGATCGACGATGGGCGAGCCGATGCGTTTCAGAGAGTAGTAAACCGCTTTGGCGTCGGCAGACCAATAAGGCTCCCTGACGGGCGGTCCAATCCAATCCGGATCCGCCATGATTCTTTCCAGCGACATGCCGGGCGGCGAAGCCGGCGCGGCCGCGCATCGAATTGCAAACACAGCCGCGATCAAGATCCCAAGCAATGGATTTTTCATATTGTCCGCCTGACTGAACCGCGCACAGTTTAACGTACGGAACGCATCGCGGCGGAATCGACCTATGCGCGCTTGATCAAAACCAAGTGCTGTTCAGGCGTACTCATCGATGATGGATTTGGGCGGCCGCTGCGAGGCCGGACCTTGCGAGGAGTCACCGGCTTGCGCAGCCGGCTGATCCGGCGGTCGATCGGAGCGCTGCCCAGGTTCCTTGTCGTCCTTGGATGATCGCCGATCCGCGATGGGCAGCGCCGGATAAAGGCCTGAGTTGCTCAGGCGGTCCACTTCACTCATTGCGCGACTCGCCGGATGGCTGTGCAGCCGGCGTGGATTCCGGCGCGGTTGCCGGGGACGCCGGCGTGGGTGCGGGGGCCTCGCCGTGCGTTGCGGACTTCACGAGTACGGTCTTCTCCAGATCGGTCGGCTGTACTCGGTTGAACAACCGGTTCGTTGCGCTGTCCGCGTCCGCGATTTCGACTCCCGGCGCTGGATTTGTCGGGGTTTCAGCGGTGGTCCGCGCGGTGCTCGCCGGATCGGGAGAGGCAACGGCTTCGAGCACCAAAACGGCGACGCGCCGATTGGCGTTGCGTCCTTCGCTCGAGTCATTTGCTTGGCGCGGATGAAATTCGCCGAAGCCGACGATCTCCAGGCGCAATGGATCGATGCCCTGCTTGGTGAACTGATGCACCACGCTGGCGGCGCGCGCGGCCGATAGCTCCCAATTGGACGGAAACGCGGCAGTGTGGATCGGCCGATCGTCGGTATGTCCTTCGACGCGGATCGGATTGGGGAAAGGCTTCAACACCTCCGCCAGCTTGTCCAGCACCGGTTCGGCGGCCGCTCGAAAATGCTCCCGAGCCGCTTGGAAACAAAATGTCCGTGTTGATCTCGATTTCCAGCCACATGTTCTCGCGCCGCACCGTGACCAGCTTGGCGTCGATCAACGCGCGCATCGCGTCCTGTACCTGCCGCTCCATGCGGATCAGTGCTCCGGGGATCCGCTGCGTCGGCGGTTGGAGTCGGTGCGGCGTGCTCCGTCGCGAATCCTCGCTCTTGATCTTCATCAGCGCGGTGGGCGTGATGCCCACCAGCGGCTTGTCGCCGCCCTTGCCCGCCTCCTTTTCGCCGATGTTCAAGGGCTGCATGCTCTTCGGCGCGCCATTGAATGCCGCGATCATCGCATCGGAAAGCACGCGAAACTTTCCCTCGTTGACCGACGACATGGCGTACATCACGGTGAACAGCGCAAACAACAGCGTGACCAGGTCGCCGTAGGGAATCGCCCAGGCTTCGTGGTTCACATGGTCTTCGTGCTTCTTCTTGCGGGCCATGGCGAACTAGGGGCCTGTGAGCGCCTAATGGTGAAAATACCCTTGCAGCTTCGATTCGATATTGCGCGGATTCTCGCCCTGCGCGATGGCGATGAGCCCTTCGATCACCATGGTGCGCACCTGCGATTGGCCATGAATCACCGCCTTCAATTTGTTGCCCATCGGCAGGAACAACAGATTGGCGAAGGCGATGCCGTAGATGGTCGCGATGAAAGCTGCGGCGATGCCGTGGCCGAGCTTCGACGGATCGTTGAGGTTCTGCATGACCGCCATCAGTCCCATGACGGCGCCGATGATGCCGAGCGTGGGCGAATAGACGCCCATGGACTCGAAGACCTTGGCGGCCTGCGTGTCGAAATGCTCCATCGTGTCCAATTCGATTTCCATGCTGGAGCGGATCGCATCCGGCTCGCCGCCGTCCACCAACGACTGCAGGCCCTTCTTCAGGAACTCGTCCTGCTCGCCTTCCACCGCGGATTCCAAACCGAGCAATCCCTGCTTGCGCGCGATGTTGCTCCACTCGACGATCTTTTCGATCATCGCCGCGGGATTGTTGACGGGCGGCTTGAACACCCAGGAGACGATCTTCCAGGCACGCAAAAAAGTGGCCATCGGCGTCTGCACCAGACTGGCGGCAAGCGTGCCCACGACCACGATCACGAAGGCGGCGCTGCCGACCAGCGCTCCGGCGCTGCTGCCCTTCAAGATTGCGCCGCCGATGATGGCGATCAGCGCCGAGCACGACGCCGATGATGCTTAAGATATCCATCGATCAGTCCGGCGTCAGCCACTCCGCGAGCCGCGCCCGCAAACGCACCAACGCCTGGCCGTGAATCTGACACACGCGCGATTCCGAGACTTCGAGCACCTCGCCGATCTCGCGCAGATTCATGTCCTCGTCGTAGTACAGGGACAGCACCAGCTTTTCGCGTTCCGGCAGGCCGCTGATGGCAGTGGCCGAGTGCGCCGCGAAAGCCGGCGTCCTCGATGTCCTCGAACGGACCCGGCCGTTCATCGCGCGCGTGGTCCGCGGGGCTCGACTCGTCTTCGCTCGAACCCATTTGATCGAAGCTGAACAACCGGCAGCTGGCGGCGTCCTGCACCAGTTTGTGGTATTCCTCGATCGATACGCCGAGACCATCGGCGATATCGGTGGGCGTCGCGTCGTGGCCCTTGGCGTTCTCGATCTTGCGCACCACGTCGGCCATTTCGCGCATGTTTCGATGCACTGAACGAGGCGTCCAATCGGATTTGCGCACCTCATCGAGCATGGCGCCGCGTATGCGGATGCCGGCGTAGGTTTCGAAATTGGCGCCCTTGGTGGCCGAATAGTGCTTGGCCGCGTCCAGCAGACCGATCATGCCGGATTGGATCAAATCATCGACTTCCACATTCGGCGGCATGCGGCTGACCAGGTGATAGGCAATGCGCTTGACCAAATCGGCGTGCCTTAGCACCAATTCTTGCTGCGGCACCTGATCGACGGGAACATGATCATCCGACGATCGGTTTCGAGCCGCGTTTTTGGGTGTTCGAGTACTGTGTGCTTGCTCTCATTGCAATACCGTCGAGGGAGCAATCCGGGCCCCCACCATTCGTTCGACAAAGAACTCCAGGTGACCTCGTGCCCCTTGGGGCACAGACCACTTATCGGCCTTGGAGGCCAGATTCTTGAGTGCAATGGAGGAAATTGATGCCGGGTAGGCGTCGACCACGGCGGTCTGCCGCTGCACCGCACGGCGCAGATAGTCGTCAAACGGTACGGAACCGGCGAACTCCAGCGTCACATTGAGAAATCGGTCACAAACCCGCTCAATTTTCTGGAAAAGATCCGGCCCCTCCCCGGAGCGGCGCGTCTGATTGGCCAGTATTTGGAATCGCTGCACGCCATGTTCGCGGCTCAACACCTTGATCAGTGCGTAGGCGTCGGTGATCGATGCCGGTTCGTCGCAAACCACGACGACGACATGATGCGCCGCCTGGCTGAAGGTCATGACGCTGTCATGCAATCCGGCCGCCGTGTCCACGACCAGCACCTCGACGCGGTGATACAGATCGCTGAAGGCGCGGATGATTCCGGCATGCTCGGCCGGCGACAGGGTCGCCATGCGCTTGATGCCGGAGGCCGCCGGCACGATCTGCAGGCCATGCGGTCCGGTGACGATGGCGTCCTCCAGGGCGCAATCGCCCTGAATGACGTGCCCGAGGTGATAGCGGGTGTGCAGGCCCAACACCACATCCACGTTGGCCAGTCCCAAGTCGGCGTCGACCAGCATGACATCGCGGCCCTGCGCGGCGATCGACACAGCCAGATTGGCCGACACCGTGGTCTTGCCGACGCCGCCCTTGCCGCCGGTGACGGCGATCACCTTGACGGGGCGCGAGGCGTTGAGTTCCGCCAAAGCGTCGGCGCGATCCGGAGAGAGTCTGCTATCACGCATGGGCGGATGCTCGGCCGAAGTTGCGGGCCAGATAGGCCTCGTCGCGTGCGGTCGGCACGGTCTCCTTGAGCTGCTGCGCGGAGCGAGCCAGCCAGACTCGCTTGACATGCGCTGCATGCAAGTCCTCCGGTATTCGCTGGCCGTCGCACACATAGGCGATTTTCAGCTTATGGCGCAGCACCGTTGAGATCACCGCGCCGAGACTGGCTGCCTCATCGACCTTGGTGAGCATGCAGGCCGCGGGCTTGATGCGCGCGAAGGCGCGCACGATTTCGTCCAGCGCCTGGCCCTCGCCTTGCGCGGGCAGCGCCAACAAAACTCGCGCGCGCGCAGCGCCGTGCTTGAGCGCCGCCAGCTGTTCGGTGAGCCGGACGTCGCGCGGTCCCATGCCGGCGGTATCGATCAGTATCAGTTTCTTGGATTTCAGCCGCTCGCAGCACGCGCGCCAATTCCTTGCCGCTGTTCGCGGCGTGCATCGGGGCGCCGAGAATGCGCGCATAGGTCATCAATTGCTCGCGGGCGCCGATTCGATAACCGTCGGTGCTGACCAGCGCCAGATCCTGGCTACCGTGCTGCATGCACCAGCGCGCGGCGAGTTTGGCGATGGTCGTGGTCTTGCCGGCGCCCGTCGGACCGACCACCGCCGTGACGCCGCCGCTGACGCAGGTCGGATCGTTGACGATCGGCAGATGCTTGACCAGCAATGCCAGCGGAATGTGCGATGGATTCTCCAGGTTGGTGCGCTGCGGCGTGAGTGCGGCCAGCGCCAGCGCCACATCCGGGGCGATATCCATGGCCGACAGCTCCTCGAGCACGCGCGCCTGCAGAGGTTCGCGCAAGCGCTTGTCGTTCCACGTCATGCCGGCGAGCCCGGTCTCGAGCATGCGGCGCAGATCCTGCAATTCGCGCTGCATGGCGCCGTAGCCCGCATCCGGCGCCGCGACGGAACGCTGCGGCGCGCGCGCGATGGCCGCCGGCACCGGTCGGGCGGCGATTGTGCCCGGGCGGACCGCTGTGGCAGCGCTGGCCGGCGCGAAGCTGGGGCTGCGGCATGGGCTGGCTGCGACACGTCTTGGGCTGCGACATGTCGGGCTGCGACATGGTCCTGGGCTGCGCCGGGTTCTTTGCGGCGCAACCGGTACGTTCGCGCGGTCAAGTTCGAGGGGTCGACGATGGATCTGTCGCGATGGCGGGCTGTCGAGCGCTGCCGATTGGCGTCGGCGAACAAGGCCTCGTCGTAGTCGACGGCGGCGATGACTTCGATGCCATCCTCGCCGCGGCGGCTCGACAGAATGACGGCATCGGGTCCCTGCTCCGCCCGCACCAGGGCCAGCGCCGCGCGCATGCTGTCCGCCGTGTATCGTTTTATTTTCATCTCAACCTCCGTAAATCAAGCAATTCATCAACGTCCGACCGCGGCAATCACGCGGATGCGGCGATTTTCCGGAATCTCGTTGTAGGCAAGCACGGCGAGCGACGGCGTCGAGTGGCGCATCAGGCGCGCGATCCAGGGGCGAATCTTCGGCGCGACCAACAGCACGGCCGGTTCGCCCGCCGCCTCCTGGCGCCGCGTGCTGTCGCCGAGCGCCGTGCTGAATCCTGTCGGCGAGACCCGGTTCGAATCCGGGCGCGGCGTCGCCGCCGGCGCCCCATCGAGTCCTGCAGCACCTGCTCGAGCGCCGGATCCAAGGTGATCACCGGCAACTCCTGGCGCAGTCCGCCGATGTTTTGCACGATGCTGCGGCCCGAGCGCGACGCGCACCGCGGCCACCAGCGCGACCGGATCCTGATTCTTCGGCGCGAGTTCCGCGAGCGTTTCGCAGATGGTGCGCAAGTTGCGGATCGGCACCCGCTCCAGCAGCAGATACTGCAGCACCTTGACGACGACGCTCATCGGCAAAAGCTTCGGCACCAGGTCCTCGATCAGCTTCGGCGCGGTCTTGCCCAGGCGGTTCAGCAATTGCTGCACTTCCTCGTGGCCCAACAGCTCGTGCGCATGCGATTGCAGCAGGTGGCTCAGATGAGTCGCGATGACGCTGCTGGCGTCCACCACCGTGTAGCCCTGCGCCTGCGCTTGCTCGCGCCGCGCCTTGTCGATCCAGATCGCATCCAAGCCGAAGGCCGGATCCTTGGTGGCCGAGCCCGGCAACGTGCCCGAGACCTGTCCCGGATTGATGGCGAGTTCCCGGTCCGGGAACACCTCGGACTCGCCGACCGGCGCGCCGAGAATGGTGATGCGATACGAATTGGGACCGAGCTCCAGGTTGTCGCGGATGTGCACGGCCTGCACCAGAAAGCCGAGTTCCTCGGACAACTTCTTGCGCACGCCCTTGATGCGTCCCATCAGTTCGCCGCCCTGATTGCGATCGACCAGCGGAATCAAGCGATAGCCGACCTCGAGGCCGATGAGATCGACGGGCTCGACATCGTCCCAGGACAGCTCCTTCTGCTCGGGCGGCGCGGACGGCGCCGCGGGCGCCGCGGCGGCCTTGGGAGCGCCCGGAGCGGGACGCTTGCTCAAGAAGTAGGCGCCGATGGCGCACAGCGCCGCCATCGCCAGAAACACCAAATTCGGCATGCCGGGAATGATGCCGAGCAGCGTCAGGATGCCGCTGGTCACGCCGAGCGCCCGGGGCTGACCCAGCACCTGCGTCATGATCTGCTGGCTCATGTCGTGCGGCCGCGAGACGCGCGTCACCAGGATGGCGACCGCCACCGACAACAGCAGCGCCGGAATTTGCGCCACCAGACCGTCGCCGATGGTGAGCAGCGCGTAGGTGCGGCCCGCATCGGCGAGCGACATGCCGTGCTGTGCCGCGCCGATGATGGTGCCGCCGAACATATTGATGAACACGATCAGAATGCCGGCGATGGCGTCGCCGCGCACGAACTTGCTGGCACCGTCCATGGCGCCGTAGAAGTCGGCTTCCTCGCGCACTTCCTGACGGCGGACGATGGCCTCGGCCTGCGTGATGATGCCGGCGTTCAAATCGGCGTCGATCGCCATTTGCCGGCCGGGCATGGCGTCCAAGGTGAAGCGCGCGCTGACTTCCGAGATGCGCCCGGCACCCTTGGTGATCACGACGAAGTTGATGATCACGAGCACGGTGAAGACCACCATGCCGACGGCATAGTTGCCGCCGACCACGAACTGGCCGAACGCTGCGATGACGTGGCCCGCGGCCTGCGCTCCGGTATGGCCGTTGATCAGCACGATGCGCGTCGAGGCGACGTTGAGACCCAGGCGCAGCAGCGTGGCGCCCAGCAGCACGGTCGGGAAAGTCGCGAACTCCAGCGCGCGCCGTACGTAGATCACGGCCAGCAGGATCATGAGCGACAGCGAGATGTTGAAGGTGAAGAAAATGTCCAGCAGGAACGCCGGCAGCGGCAGCACCATCATGGCGAGCACCACCATGACCAACAGCGGCACGCCCAGGCCGTTGCGCGCGAATTCGCCGAAGGTTGCTACCGTGGCGCGCGCGTTCATACGTCGGCGTACTCATCGCCGACCGTGCGGGTCCGGGCGCGCCATGCGGGCCGCCAGCGTCGGATTCAAGGTGCGGATCCTGAAGATGTACGACAGCACCTGCGCCACCGCCACGTACAGGCCGGCGGGGATCTCCTTGTTCAAATCGGTGGACCGGTACAGCGCGCGCGCCAGTTTCGGCGACTCGAACACCGGCACGCGATGTTCCTCGGCGATGCGGCGGATGTTCTGCGCGACCAGGTCGACGCCCTTCGCGAGCACGCGACGGCGCGCGCATTTTCTTCGGGTCGTACTTCAGTGCCACCGCAAAGTGCGTCGGATTGACGATCACCACGTCCGCGGCGGGCACCTTGTGCATCATGCGGCGGCGCGCCAGCGTCTGCTGCATTTGCCGGATGCGCTGCTTCGTTTCGGGACGCCCGTCCAATTCCTTGGACTCGTCCCGCAGTTCCTGGCGCGTCATGCGCAGCGCGATCGCTTGAATTGAAACAGCTGCAGGGGCACGTCGACGATCGCCACCAGGGCGAGCGAGGCGCACAACCAGACGAAGGCCCAACTCAGCGAGCCCGGCGCCGCGGGCGATCGCCGCGCGCGGCGTCATGTGTGCCAGCGCCAGAACGTCGCCGAACATCGACGAGACGATGCCGGCGCACACGCCGCCCACCACCAGGCATTTGAGCAGCGCCTTGCCGAGTTCCGAGACGCCGCGCAAGCCGAACAGCCGCTTGCAACCCGGCCAGCGGGCTCAGGCGCGAAAAATCCGGCGTCAGCGCGCTGCGGACTGAAATTCCACCCGCCCAGCACCACCGAGGCCAGCAACACCAGGCCGATCAGCGCGCCGAACACCGGCAACAGGGCCAGCAGCGCGCTGATGCAGGCGCTGCCGAGCGATGCCAGCATCGAATCGCCCGTGATCGCGCAGACTCTGCGCATCGATGGAGAGGCCGCTGCGCATGATTTGCGACATGCGCGCGGCCAGCGATCCGCCGACGGCGACCAGCGCCGCGCTGCCGCCGATCATGGTCGCGAAATTGGTCAGTTCCCGCGAACGCGGCACCTGGCCGCGCTCGCGCGCTTCCTGCAGGCGTCGTTGCGAAGGTTCTTCGGTGCGTTCGCCGCCCATTTCGGATTCGGCCATCAGTGCGCTCCCGCGGCCGGCGCGCCGACCAGTTCCGACACCGCCGCAAGCGCGCTGTCGATGAGGCTGGAGATGCCCGCCATGATGCCGTCGAGCCCGACGATGCAGCACGAAGAAGCCGCACAGCAGGGTGATGGTGAAACCGATGCCGAACAGATTGAGCTGCGGCGCGGCGCGCGTGACCACGCCGAGCGCCAGATTGACGATCACCAGCGCGATCACCGCCGGCAGCGCGATCAGCAGGCCGGTATCGAAGACGCGCGCGCCCCACAGCGCCACCGACAGCAGAAAATTCTTGTCGACGTGCTCGGCGCCGATCGGCAGGGTGTGAAAGCTGTCGGCCAGGGCGCCAAGCAGCATCAGATGTCCGTTGATCGCGAGGTAGGTCAGCGTGCCGAAGATCATGAACATCTGGCCGAGCACCGGGGTTTGCGCACCGCGCTGCGGATCGACCAGGGTCGCGAAGCCCAGACCCATGGTCATCGAAATGGTCTGTCCGGCGAACACCAGCGCTTCGAAGGCCAGCTGCACCACCATGCCGATGGCCACGCCGATCAGCACCTCGAGCACGGCCGCGAGCATGCCGGCGCGCGGAAAAGATCGACAGGCCGGCCGGCACCTGCACCAGCGGCGCCATCAGGAAGGCCAGCGCCAGCGTCAGCACGATCTTGACCAGGCCGCGGCACGACCATCTCGCTCGCCATCGGCGCGGTGAGCACGAATCCGCCGATGCGCAGCACCGGCCACCACATCCGGCTCACCCATGTGGATACGTCGGCCGCATTGAGGGTCAGCGGCTTGCATGGCCTAGCCGATCATCGTCGGGATGCTGGCGTACAGATCGCGCGTGAAATCGATCAGCACGCGCAGGATCCAAGGGCCGGCCGCGAACAGGGTGAGCACCAGCAGCAGCAGCTTCGGGATGAAGCTCAAGGTGGATTCGTTGATCTGCGTGGCCGCCTGCAGCATGCCGATCACCAGTCCGGTGATCAGCGCGATGAGCAGCAGCGGCGCGGCGATCATCGAGGTGACCAGCAGCGTGTTGTGCGCCAGATCCATGACGTTTTCGGGCGTCATTGATGAAAACTCGCGGCCAACGTGCCGATCAGCAGTGTCCAGCCGTCGACCACCACGAACAGCATGATCTTGAACGGCAGCGACACCAGAACCGGCGACAGCATCATCATGCCCATCGACATCAGCACGCTGGCGACCACCAGATCGATCACCAGGAACGGTATGAACACCATGAAGCCGATTTGGAACGCGGTCTTCAGTTCGCTGGTCATGAAGGTGGGAACCAGCACCGTCAGCGGCACATCGTCGGCGCTGGCGAATTGCGGCTTGCCGGAGAGCTTGGAGAACAGCTGCAGATCGTTTTCGCGGGTCTGCGCCAGCATGAATTTCTTGAGCGGCTGCACCGTGCGGTCGATGGCCACCTCGCCGGCCAGCTGGCCGTCCAGATACGGCTTGATGCCGCCGGCATAGGACTGCTCGAGCGTCGGGCCCATGACGAAAAAGGTCAGGAACAGCGCGAGGCCGGTGAGAATCTGATTCGACGGCGTGGTCGCCATGCCGAGTGCCTGGCGCAGAATCGACAGCACGATGATGATGCGGGTGAATGCCGTCATCGCCAGCAGGATGGCGGGCAGCAGCGTCAGCACCGTCATCAGGATCAGCATCTGGAAGGTGAGCGAGTAGGTCTGCGCGCCGTCGGCCGCCGTCTTGATCGCCACCGCCGGCAGCGCCGCCTGCGCCGCTCGCCATGGCGAGCGGCAGCAGTGCCAGCAGCGCAGACCGCAATCAGGCGCCGGTGATGGATTGAACCGCGGAATCGTCATGCGCGATGCCGCCGGCCGCTTCATGATCTCGCGCAGGCGATCGGCAAATGCCGGTGCGGCAGCCGCGGCCTTCAGTACGATCGGCGCGGCGAGCGGCGTCAGCGGCACGATGCCGCCCGCGCCGATGCCGACCAACACCTGGGACTCGCCGATGCGAACCAGCACGATGCGCTCGCGGGGACCGACGCTTGAGTTCTTCGAGAACCGATCGCGTCCACGGAGCCGCGCGGCGCGGCCAATTTGAATCGCTTCAACACCCAACCGATGGCGAGGATCAGCGCCACGATGGCGATCAGGCTCAAAGTGAGCTGCGTCAGGCTGCCGACCGACAACGGCGAGGCGGGTTGCGCCAGTCGCCGTCATTTGGCGTGCTCCATCCTTTCGGTTGCGCTCACCACATCGGTGAGCCGGATGCCGAATTTCTCGTTGACCACGACGACCTCGCCGCGCGCAATGCGCACGCCGTTCACCAACACATCGAGCGGTTCGCCGGCAAGACGATCGAGTTCGACCACTGCGCCGGGCGCGAGCTGCAGCAGCTCGCGCACCGACATCCGTGCCCGTCCGACCTCGAGCGCCAGCGTGACCGCGACATCGAGAATCAGATTCAGATTCATTTCCTGGCCGCCGGCGCCGGCGGCGTTGGGGCCTAAGTCGCTGAATTGCGCACGCGCGACGGCGGCGTTCTTTGGATCGGGCGGCGGCTCATGTGGAGGCTCCTGAAAGAATTTTGAGTGCGTTGCGTCCCTGCGAGACGCCGAAACGGCCGCGGTACAGCGGCACATCGCCGGCCAGCAACGTGACCTGCTGCGGCGCTTCGATGGGAATGATGTCGCCGGGCGACAGACTGCACCAGTTCGCGCAGGCTGATCTGGGCTTGCGCGAGAATGGCGCGCATATCGAGCTGCGCGTCCTGCAATGCGGTGGTGAGCAGCGGCGCCCAGGCTTCCTGCTTGCGCGCGGGAGCGCTGCCGCCGTCGGCGGCGAGCGCTTCGCGAATGGGACGCGAGCAGCGCATCCGGGAGCAGCCAGTCGATGCGGCCG
Source organism: uncultured Gammaproteobacteria bacterium (assembly GCA_963831765.1). GTDB lineage: Bacteria > Pseudomonadota > Gammaproteobacteria > Steroidobacterales > Steroidobacteraceae > Bog-1198. Next base: position 176,499 of record CAWHRH010000002.1, on the reverse strand, counting down.
CTGCGCGCGGCGAATTCCACCGTGAATTTGACCACGACCACGGACTCGAGCGGACCGCCCAACTGCACCAGACGCGGGTTGGTCTCCTGCTTCACGAGTTCCAATTCGAGCGGCGCCACCGGCGCTCCACGCGGCGGTCAAACTCCGGCGAGAAGCTGCGCAGCATCAGCGCCAGAAAGCGTTGCGCGGCGGGCGCGACGGCGGCTTGCGGATCGGCGGTGGCGCGGCCCGAACCGCCGAAGAATCCGTCGAGCAAGGTCAGCAGCAGCGCGGGTTCGACGCTGACGTAGGCAAGTCCGCTCAAGCGGTTTGAGGCGCACCACCGCAAGGCTCGCGGGCACCGGCAGCGATGCCTGCAGGTCGGCGCTCTTCACCGACTCCAGCGAGTCGAAGTGCATGCCGGCGTCGCGTCCCAGCAATCCGGACAAGGCGGCGGCGCCGCGTTCCGCGAAGCTGCTTGCTGACATTTCGAGCAGCGGCAGCTGCGTACGGTTGATGCGCTGCGCGGTGAAATCATAGGGGCGAACGGCGTTCGCACCATCCTTACCGCCCTTTTCGAGCAGCGCCGACACCTCCTCGTCGGAGATGTTCGCGCGCCGCTGCAGCCTCAGCCATCACTGCACCACGAAGCTGGTGAACAGCAGATCATCCACGTCCGGGCCGCCTTCTTTCTTCTGCACGGCGCGCACCTCGGCGAGCGCTTCCTGCGCGCAGTTTTTCCTTGCCCTCGCGCGACATCATCGACTGATAGTTGCGGTTGCTCATGAGCAGCAGCAGATTGTTGCGGATCACCGGGATGTTCTTCTGCACGCTGTCGATGGCCTTTTCGTCGTGGGCCATGACTTCACATGGTGATTTGCAGGAAGCGCACCGCCGAGCCGTCTTCGAAATTGACCACCAGCGGAGGATCGATGGCGTAATACAACGCCGGCTTGGCCGGCGGCCTTCTCGTCGGCCTTGGCGGCAGCCGACCACGGGGACGATGGCCTTGATCTTGCCGTCCTTGTCCAGCTGGAGATCCGGCAGCGGATGCAATTTGGCGTTGATGAAGCCGCCGAGCACGACGGCGACCAAGGTCAGCACGAAGATGCCGAGCCCGTTCATCAGCGTACCCATCAGACCGCCGGATTTCTTGGGCGGGGCGGCGAGGAGCTTCGTCAGCTTCGTCGGCCATAGTTCGATTCCTAGCGCGGGCACATGCCGCAATCAGAATCGAGCAAGTTCTATGCCAGACCGGTCCTAGTCCATTTTATACAAATTAATCAGCCACTTACGCAGCCCGCGAGCGCCTCGAGTCAAAGCACGACCCGCCGATAAATTGACGCTTACCAAATATTCACGCGCTGATCCTTGGCGGCAAATACATCTTGTCGCCGCTTTTGACGCCGAAGGCGGCGTAAAACCCGCTCTGATTCCCCAAGGGCGCCGTTCCGCGAACCGCCGACGGCGAGTGCGGATCGGTCTTGATGCGCTGGATGGCCTCGGCCTCGCGCATCTTGCCGCGCCAGACCGCACCCAATCCAAGTACAGCCGCTGTTCACCGGTGAAACCGTCGATCACGGGGGCCGCGTGTCCGGCCAGGGAGATCCGGTAGGCCTTGTAGGCAATCGCGAGCCCGGAGTTGTCGCCGATGTTCTCGCCCAAAGTGAGCGCGCCGTTGACGTGATAGTCGGGAACCGGCTCATAGGCGTCGTACTGGACGATCAGCGCCTTGGTCTTTGCCGCGAATTTGTCATGGTCGGCCGCGGTGAACCAATCGTGCAGATTGCCGTCCGCATCGAACTGGCTGCCCTGGTCGTCGAACCCATGGCTCAATTCGTGGCCGATGACGCCACCGATGCCGCCGTAGTTCACCGCATCGTCGGCCTGTGCATCGAAGAACGGCGGCTGCAGGATGGCCGCCGGAAATGTGATCTCGTTCGCAGTTGGATTGTAGTGAAGCATTGACCGTCTGCGGCCGCATGCGCCACTCGTCGCGGTCGACGGGCTTGCCCAGTTTTTCGAGGTTGCGCCGGTATTCGAACTCCACGGCCCGAACCACATTGCCATGCAGGTCGTCGCGGGAAATCTGCAATGCAGTCGTAGTCGCGCCAGTGATCGGGATAGCCGATCTTGGTGACCATCTTGGCGAGCTTGGCTTGCGCGCCGACTTTGGTTTCCGCGCTCATCCAATCCAGCGTCTCGATGTCGCGGCCGATAGGCCTCGAGCAGATTGGCCACCAAGAGCTGCATTCGCGCCTTGTGCTGCGGCGGAAAATACTTTTCGACATAGCAGCTTGCCGAGCGCCTCGCCCATGTTGCCGTCGAGCAGTTCGATGCCGCGCTTCCAGCGCGGCTGGTTTTCCGGGACTCCGCGCAGCACGCCGCCGGTGAACGCAAATCGCTCATCGGCAGAAGGCCTTGGAAAGATAGGGTGCCGCCGCGCGACAGCACCTGCCACTTGAAATAGGCCTTCCACACCGGCAGCGGCGTCGATGCCATGACAGCGCCAAGACCGCTGAAGTAGCTCGGTTGCTGGACGATGACCGAGTCGACTTTGCCCTCGAGGCCGGCGCTGCGCACATAGCGCTGCCAATCGTAACCCGGCATCAGTGCGGGAAGATCGCCAATCGCGCGTCTTGTTGTAGGTCTTGACAGGATCGCGGTTATCAACCCGGGTCCATTGAACGCGCGCGAGCGCGGTTTCGAGCTTGAGGATCGCGGCGGCATTCGCCGCCGCCTGCGAATCGCCCGCCATGCCCGAGCATCTTCTCGATGTGCACCTGATACTTGGCGCGCGCATCCTTGAGCTTGGCATCGTCCGTCAGGTAGTAGTCGCGATCCGGCATCCCCAAGCCGCTCTGCGTCAGGATGACCGCGTACTGCGTGGAATCCCTGGCATCGTGATTGACGAAGAGTCCGTAAGGGGCGCCCGCGCCCATCCGATTCATGTGCGCGATCAGCGCGGGCAGCGCATGCATGTCATTGATCGCATCGATTTGCTGCAAATTCCGCCTGCAGCGGTTTCGGCTCCCAGCGCTTCGAGTCGTGCCTCGTCCATGAAGCTCGCGTACAGATCGGCGAGCTTCCTCGCGTCGGCATCGCCGCCTGCGCCGTTGCCGAGGCCATCGACGATGCCGCGCAATTGCTCCTCGCGTGGTATCCTCGATGTTCGTAAACGAACCGACCGCACCCTTGTCGGGAGGCAGCTGGTAGGTGCGCAGCCATTTGCCGTTCAAGTATCGGTACAGATCATCCTGCGGACGCACGGAGGAATCCACATAGCGCAGGTCCGATCCCGAGTGCAATGCCGCTCGAGCATCCGGCGGCTTCGCCGCGGACGACGGCGATGGGCTGCTCGCGCACGCGGTCAATCCGAGGATGCTCAGGGCCAAAATCGTGAACCGCAACATGAACTCTCCCCGTTTCTCAACATTAGAATTTCAATGAAACCTTCAGGCCCGGGCCCGCGTCATCGAGCACCAGATGCGCGCCATGCAATTTGGTCACGGCCGCCACCAGCGACAGTCCCAGACCCGATCCCGGGAAATTTGCGCGCTTCATCCAGGCGCACGCGCCGGCCCAGCACGATCTCGCGCTTGTCGGCCGGTATGCCCGGCCCATTGTCCTCGACGATCACTTCAGGTTCGCCGCCCGAGCCGCGCAGCACCACGCGGATGTGGCCGCCGTCGGGCGTGAATTTGATGGCATTGTCGAGCAAATTCGCCAGCGCCTGCGCCAGCAACTGCCGGCTGCCCTGCACCTGCGCTCCGGCTGCCACGGAGCTTTCGCAGAGCGATGCCGCGCTCTTCGCTCACCGGTGCGTACAGTTCGACCACGCTCGCGACCAACTCCGACAGGTCCACCGGTTCGCGGGCCACGGTGCCGGTCTCGGCGAGCGCGATGCGCAGCAGCGCATCCAGGGTGCTGCGCATGTGATCGACCTCGGTGGTCACCCGCTCCAGAACGCGCCGCTCCGCCGAGCCCGGGCGTCAGCGATGTCATCGCGCCCTCGGCGGTCGCCTGCAGCCGGTTCAGCGGCGTGCGCAAATCGTGCGCGGCGCTGTCGAGAACGGTGCGCATGCCGAGCGTGAGCTGCTCGATCTTGTCGAGCATGGTGTTGATTTCGCGCGCCAGGGTGTTGATCTCATCGTCGGCATCGCGCACCGGCAGCCGCTGCGACAGGTCGCCGCGCATGATCTGGGTCGCCACCGCCGAAATGGCGCCCGCCTGCGCCAGAATCCGCCGTCCCATCCAGAAGCCGCCGCCGAGCCCGAGCAGCAAGGTCAGCACCACTGCCGCGATCAGGCCGCGCATCATGAGACTCTTGACGTCCTGCCGTTCCTGCACGTCGTGACCCACCAACATGCGATAGCCGCCCGGCAATGGAAATCGCTGCGCGCGCATTTCGTGTTCGCGCGTCTCATCGCCGAACGGCACCGAGACCTTGAACAGAAACCACTTGCCGGCGTCGGCATCCACCTTGGGCCAGGCCGGCACATTTCCCGCCACCGGACGCAGCTGCGGATCCACCATCAAATACACCGCGCCGCGCACATCCTGATCCTGCGAGCGCTGCTCGATCAGTTCGATGAAATCGCTGCGCGACAGCACCAGCATCTGCTCGCGCAGTCCCTGCACCTCCGCTTCGATCAGATTGTCGGTGCTGCCGTCGACCACGCGCGAGACGGCGAAATCCACCGCGCCCAACAGCGCGGCCGCGCCGCAGGCGAAAACGATCGAATAGACGATGGCGATGCGGAACGGCGAGGTATCGAGTACGCCGAGAAAGCGCTGATCGGGCCCCACGCTGCGGAGCCGCTATTCGTCTTCGCGCAAACTGTACCCGGCGCCGCGCACGGTGTGCAGCAGAGGCTTGTCGAAATCCTTGTCGATCGCCTGCCGCAAACGGCTGATGTGCACGTCGATCACATTGGTCTGCGGATCGAAGTGATAATCCCACACGCCCTCGAGCAGCATGGTGCGCGTCACCACCTGGCCGCTATGGCGCATCATGAACTCGAGCAATTGAAACTCGCGGGCGGTCAGTTCGATTTTCTTGCCGTTGCGCGTGACCCGGCGGGTCATGCGATCGAGTTCCAAATCCGCCAATTTCAGCTTGGTGTTGGCTTCGGCGTTGCCCGCGTCGCCGCGCCGGGCGAGCGCGTCGATGCGCGCCAGCAGCTCCGACATGTGATACGGCTTCGTCAGGTAGTCATCGCCGCCGGCGCGCAGTCCGGTGATTCGATCATCGACGTCGCCGAGCGCGCTCAAAATGAGCACCGGCAGCTTGCGGCCGGTGGCGCGCAGCGATTGCACCAGCGCCAGACCGTCGAGCTTCGGCAGCATGCGATCGACGATCGCAAGATCCACCGCAATCGACGAGGCCAGATGCAGCCCTTCGAGGCCGTTGCCGGCGACGTCCACCGTATGACCGACCTCCCGCAGCGCCTTCGCCAGGTAATCGCGCGCAACCTCATCGTCTTCAACAATCAAGATGTGCATGGCTTACTATCTTAGACCAGGATGCGGCAGCCCGGGTTCACTCGATAGCTACTGTATTGCTTGCGGCAGCATGCTGCGGGGCGTGGCGACGTGTCACGCGAAGGAGGAACCTTTGTGGGAATTCGGACTCGGCGCCGGTGCAATCGCGTTCGAGAATTATCGAGGCTCGGATACCACTCACGCCTATCCCCTGCCGATTCCCTATGTGATCTATAACGGCAAATTCTTCAAAGCGGATCGCGACGGTATGCGCGGCACACTGTTCAATCAAGATCGATTCGAGATCAATTTGAGTTTCGATTTGACGACCCCGGTGCGCAACGACCCCATAGCGCAGCGGCATGCCGGACCTGCGATCCACCGTGGAGATCGGGCCGTCGTTCGACCTGCATTTGTATCGCAGCAGCGATGCCAAGCTGAAATTCGATTTGCGCATGCCGCTGCGCGCCGCTGCAACCGTTGAATTTTCGCCGCATATCATCGGCTGGACATTCACCCCGAGACTCAATCTGGATATCGAGGATCCTCTTGGATTCACCGGATGGCGGCTCGGATTGTTGACCGGCCCCCTGTTCGCGGATCGCCGATACCACGATTACTTCTATTCGGTCGCCCCGCAGTATGCGACCGCGACGCGGCCGCCGTTCCAGGCCGAGGGCGGCTACGCCGGCACCCAGACGTTGGCGGCGCTGTCGAAGCGATATCCGAAATTTTGGGTGGGCGCGTACATGCGCTATGACACGCTGGCCGGCGCGGTCTTTCTCGACAGCCCGCTGGTGCAACGCCAGAGTTACTGGACGGCGGGATTCGGGTTCGCTTGGATGATCCGGCAATCGTCGCAATTGGTGCAAGTACCGGACTGAGGGCCAACATAGATGTCGCGATTTCTTGAAGATCATCTACGAATATTTCGCGCTCTATAGTTCGCTGACGCTGCTGGGCCTCATTTGCCTGACCTGGTCGGTGTTTGCGTTGCCGCTGTATTTCATCCTGCCGACGCGCATCGGCACGGCGATCGGCCGGCGCGGCATCATGGTCGGCTTTCGCATCTATACTTGGTCGCTTTCCATCACGCGCGCATACCACCTGGATTTGCGCGCCATCGACTCCCTGAGAGACGGCCCGCCCTGATCCTGGCCCCGAATCATCCCTCGTTGATCGATGCACTGCTGATTCTGACCCGCCACCCGAATCTCGTCTGCGTCATGAAATCGGAACTCATGAGGAATGTATTCCTGGGTTCCGGATCGCGTCTCGCGCGCTACGTCCGAAACGACTCGTCGCGGCAAATGGTCAAGGAATCGGTGGCGCATCTGCGCGCCGGTGGCGTGCTGCTGCTGTTTCCCGAGGGCACCCGCACGACCCGGGCACCCATCAATCCGCTCGTGGGCAGCGTCGGCTTGATTGCGAAATATGCCAATGTGCCGGTGCAAACCTTGGTGATCGAAACCGATTCGCCCTTTTTGAGCAAGGGATGGCCGTTGTTCAAACGGCCCGACCTGCCCATCACCTACCGCGTGCGTCTGGGCGAGCGCTTTGACCCGCCCACGGACGTGGCTGGCTTCACAGCGCAGCTCGATCGCTACTACCGGCATGCTCTTGAGGGCGCACTGCAGTCCCGCTGGCTCCCGGGCAAGCTGTGACGCCTTCGAGCACGCATCTTGTGCTCATTCCGAGCTACAACCCGGGTGCCAGGGTCAGGGCGACCGTACGCGCGGCGCTCGAGCAGTGGTCCCCTGTATGGGTGGTCATCGACGGAAGCACCGATCGCTCCGAGCGGGATCTGCTCGAACTGGCGGCGACCGAACCGGCTTTGCGCGTATGGGTCCTTCCGAAGAACCGCGGCAAGGGCGCGGCCGTGTTGTTCGGCGCGCAGCAAGCGCAGGCGTTGGGGTTCACCCATGTGTTGACCATGGATTCCGACGGCCAGCATCCAGCGGAGAGCATTCCCGCGTTCATGGAAGCCTCGCTCGCATCTCCTGGTTCGATGATCTTGGGTACCCCGGTATTCGACGCCAATGCGCCATTTGTTCGCGTTCACGGACGAAAAATATCCAATTGGTGGGCGAATCTCGAAACCTTATGGGCAGGAATCGGCGACTCGCTGTTTGGATTTCGCGTGTATCCGATCGACGCATTGATCGGCGTAATGCAAAGACAACCGTGGATGCGCCGCTTCGACTTCGACGTCGAGGCCGCGGTGCGATTGTGCTGGCGCGGCGTGAGCCCCGTGAGCCTACCCGCCCGGGTGCGCTATTTTAGTCCCGAAGAGGGCGGCGTTTCGCACTTCAACTATTGGCGCGACAATCTCTTGCTCAGCTGGATGCATTGTCGATTGTTCTTCGGCTTCGTCCTCCGTTTGCCGTTGCTCGCCGCTCGACGCTCGATCAAACCCAGGACAGGCTCCTAGCCAAGCGGCTTGCGGGCACAGTACTCGGAGAATATTCCCAGCTCCAGGCGACGGGAGTCGTCGATGAAACCCGCGCCGCGTATGGCGGCCAGGATCTCGCCCGGTGCGGCGCAGGCATCAATCGTGTCCCAGTAGTAACGCATCAGCGTCGGCGACTCGGGATTGTGCCCGAATGCCCATGCCAGTGAAGGCACCACCCCGCGCATGTAAGCCTTGAGCAACGCGCGCCCGATAGTCCCTTGCGGGCGGGTGATCTCCAATAAACACATTCTGCCGCCGGGCCTCAGCACGCGCAAAAACTCGCGGAAGGCCGCAGACATATCGGACACATGCCGCAGCGCATAGCCCATGCACAGGAAGTCCGCCGATTCCGACTCGGCCGGGATGGCCTCGGCACTGCCCACCAACATCTCCACGCCGGCGGGCACCTTGGCGCTCTTGATCATCCCGACGCTGGGGTCGACACCGGTCACGTGTCCTGAAGGGCCCACCAGGTCGGCCGCTTGCCGCGCCGTGAGCCCGGTACCCGCACCGATATCCAGCACCCTCATGCCCGGCATCAATCCCGCGCGCCGGAGCGCCAGGCGGCGGTAATGGGAACCCGTGCCCAGGGACATGGCCCGCTCGATGCGGTCATAATCACCCGCGGTGCGGTCGAATATCTGCTTAACCCAACTCCCGCGGTCCGATTCTTCTCGGTAGTACTCGGGCAGGGGCGGGTGCGGAGCGCGCATTTACGGAGTTATACGCTGATCCGGCCTTAAGCAGCAGGCCTTTGATTTCCCCGTTTGCCGCACCGGCCGGCGCCTATATAATGCCGCCACTAGAATCACAATCGAATGATCATATGTCCGACAAAGCGTCGCTCTTGCAGAATCCGGCGCCGCTGGCCGATGTCGGTTTACAGCGGGAACTTGCCGCGCTTTTCGTGCAGGCACTGAATCTCGAGGTTCTACCCCAGGATATCGATCCTGACGCGCCGTTGTACGGCGAAGGACTGGGGTTGGATTCCATCGATATTTTGGAGGTTGCGCTCATCGTGTCCAAGCAGTACGGCATCCAATTGCGCGCCGACAGCCAGGAGAATCAGCAGATCTTTCGATCATTGAGGCACCTCGCGGATTACATTGCGGCACAGAGAACCAAGTAGCCATGCCCACACGGCGTAGACTGCAGCTTGCTGCCGTCGGCGTGTTGCTGGTCGTTTACTCCGTTCTATCGCACTACAGTAATTCCAATCCCCGGGCACAGGATTTGGGAGCGGCACTCGCACTCGCGCCCACATTGAGTATCGCAATCGCATTGATCTGGCGCCTCAGGGGGGTACTGGCGGCTGCCATCGCGGCGGGTGCGGCGGCATTGGTGCTGCATCATTACTGGCCGCTGCTCACGCGCAATTTTACCGTTCTGTATCTCCTTCAACAGGGCGGCTTCTACGCCATTCTGGCGCTGAGTTTCGCGCTCTCGCTCCGCAAGAACCGCGTGCCGCTTTGCACGCAGCTCGCCGACAAGATTCATGGACCCCTGACCCCGCTCGAGCAACGCTACACCCGCCGTGTCACCGCCGCCTGGGCAATATTCCTCTCGGCCCAGGTCGCCGCGACGCTTCTGCTGTTCGCGTTCGCGCCGCTGCGAATCTGGTCGCTATTCGTGAATTTCTGTTCATTGCCCTTGCTGCTGCTCATGTTCGCGGGGGAAATGGCCGTTCGCCAGCGTGTACTGCCTGCGACGCATCAAAGCGGGTTGATCGAGACCCTGCGCGTCTACTTCGCCAATCCCCGCTGAACTCGATGGAAAAGATCGCGCTACTGTCCCATGGCTCACCGGTTGCGATTGTCGCGTATCGCGATGGCGTGGCGGTCAGCGCGCAACAATTTCTGTCGGATGCGGCGCTCCTCGCGCTCCACCTGCCCGGGTCGAAGCACATGTTGAACGTATGCACCGACCGGTATCTCTTTACGGTGGGACTGGCGGCGTGCCTGATGACGGAGCGCGTCAGCCTCTTGCCCTCCACGCACACTCCCGAGGTGATCGCGCAACTTAAGAAGTTCGCGCCGGATACATTTTGCCTGACCGATGATCGGCGCTGCGAGATCGCATTGCCGCAAGTGAACTTTCCCGATCTGAATCCCGAGGCGGGCAACGGGCAGCGCGCTACAGCGCCCTTTCAAGTACCCGGGATTGCAACCACTCAGCTCGCAGCCATCGTGTTTACTTCCGGCTCGACCGGAAGCCCCGTGCCTCATAAAAAGACCTGGGGCCTGCTGGCGCGCTGCGTCCGGAGCGGCGCGTCGCGTCTGGGATTGCTCGACGGCAGATCGCATACGCTGGTCGGCACGGTACCGGGCCAGCATATGTACGGTTTTGAGTCCACCGTACTGCTGGCCCTGCTGAGCGGCAATGCTTTCAGCAGCGAGCGGCCTTTCTACCCGGCGGACGTCGCGGCTTCGATCGCCAAGGTCCCGCAGCCTCGGGTGCTGGTGACGACTCCCATCCACCTGCGCACCCTGCTTGCCTCCGAGCGTGAAGCTTCCGCCGGTGGATCTGGTCGTGTCGGCAACCGCCCCTTTGACTCAGGAGCTGGCGCGCGAAGTCGAAGCAAAGATATCGGCACTTCTTTGCTCGAGATCTACGGCTCTACCGAAACCGGACAGATTGCCATGCGGCGCACCGCCAAGACGTCCGGTTGGCGGCTCTGGCCCGGCGTTCGTCTCAGCGTTTCGCAGGAACAGGTGATCGCGCACGGCGGGCACGTCGAGCAACTGACGGCGCTGCGGCGATGTCATCGAAATCACGCGGCGAGGATGAATTCTTGCTGCACGGCCGCACTGCCGACATGGTCAATATTGCGGGCAAACGCAGTTCATTCGGCTATTTGAACGCACAGCTGAACGCCATCCCGGGAGTGCTCGACGGCGCATTTTTCCTGCGCGAGGGACTGAATGGGTCGACCGGCGTGGAGCGCCTGGCCGCGGTGGTGGTGGCCCCGGGCTTGAGCGTTGCCGAACTGACCGAGCAGCTGCGCCAGCGGATCGATCCGGTGTTCCTGCCGCGGCCCTTGCTGATGGTCGATGCGGCTGCCGCGCAATGCGACCGGGAAACTGCCGCAGCAAGCACTGCAAGGTCTCGCCGACAGTTTGCGCGAGGAGTCATGAGCGGGATGCAATACTCGCTGGAGATTTCCGCCGATCATCCCGCCTTCGCGGGACACTTTCCCAATTTTCCGGTGCTGCCCGGCGCAGTTCTGCTTGATGAAGCGCTGAAAGTCGATCGAGCAGGCGTGTGGAATCGATCTGACGCAGTGGCATATCTCGTCCGCTAAATTTCTCGCCGCTGTGCGCCCGCGCGACCAGCTTGTCGTGGAACACGAGGCGCCCGCAGAGGGATTGATTCGATTCTCGATCCGCTTAGGCAGCCGCACGGCGGCCAGCGGCACGTTGTCACAGCGTCGGGCGATTGGCCCGTGACGCTCAATGCTGAACTTCGCAGACGGCGGCGGCCGCGCCGCGGAATGGGTCAGACGCAGGGAACGCGGCAGTCTGGTTCTGCTCAAAGTCATGGCATTTCTGTCGCTGCGCCTGGGCAGACGCCTTAGCCGCATCATTCTGTACGGGATCGCCGTCTACTTCTTCTTGTTCGCGCCGAGCGCGCGGCGGCATTCGCAGCACTATCTGCGTCTGGCGCTGCGTCGACGCCCCACGATCCGCGACCGTTTCCTGCACATCTTGAGCTTTGCCACGACCATTCACGATCGTGTCTATCTCATCAACGACCGCGACGACCTGTTCAATATCACGGTCGAAGGTGACGCAAACGTGTTGGCGCGCGTGGCGGGGGGCCGCGGCGCACTGCTGATGGGCGCCCACATCGGCAGCTTCGAGGTGATTCGCTGCCTGAGCCGGCATCAACACGGAATTCACGTCGCCATGGCCATGTACGAGGAAAACGCGCGCAAGATCAGCGGCATCCTCGCCGCCATCAATCCCGCTTGCGTGCCCGACATCGTCTCGCTGGGCCAAATCGACGCCATGCTCAACATCGCCGAGCGCCTCGAGCACGGCGGCTTCGTCGGCGTGCTGGGCGATCGCACGCTGGCGGCGAGCCCGTGCAGGCAGTCACCCTGTTGGGCGAGACGGCCTACCTGCCCACCGGGCCGATGCGCGCGGCCGCCATTCTGCGCTGTCCGGTGTTCTTCATGGCCGGCCTGTACCGCGGCAAGAATAACTACCATGTGGTGTTCGAACCGCTCGCGGATTTCTCGGCAGATCCAGGCAGAGGCCGCGAGGCGGCCGTGCGCGCGGCCATCGAGCGCTATGCCGCGCGTGCTCGATCGCTACTGCCGCAGCGATCCCTACAACTGGTTCAATTTTTTCGATTTCTGGCGCCGGCCGGCCGCAACGCCGGAGCGCGTGATGTGCGCATTCTGGCGCTCATTCTCCTGCTCGGCGCCGTGTGCAGCGGGGTGCCGCGTGCGGCAGCGCCGGCGCTGGCGATCTCAATGATGTTGATCTCAATGAAGTGATGAGGCTGCTCTCGCTGCGGCAGCATGGCCGCGTCGAATTCGTCGAGCAACACTTTCTTGCCGTCTTGAAACGGCCGATCGAATCCTCCGGCGAGTTGCGCTACGACGCACCGGACCGGCTCGAGAAGCGCACGCTGCAACCGCACGCCGAAACGCTGCTGCTCGCCGGCGGCATACTGACCATGGAGCGTGGACACAGCCGGCGGGTGCTGGATTTGCACGCCTTCCCGCAAGTACAGCCCTTCGTCGAGAGCATACGCGCCACGCTGGCCGGCGATCGCGGCGCACTGGAGCGCATGTTCGACATTGAATTCGGCGGCACCGTCGACCGCTGGGCCATGTCGCTGGTGCCCTTGCAAGATAAGGTCAAGCAATCCGTCGCGCAGGTGCGCATCGACGGCGCCCGGGACCAGTTGCTGAGAGTGGAGATTCGCCAGCCCGACGGCGACCGCTCGTTGCTGACGCTGCGCCCCGCCGCGCGGCCATGATCGTGCGCCGCGCGAGCACCCTCGCCCTGTGGTTGGGCTGCGTGGCGCTGGCCGCATTGATCGTAGCGCGCGCCCGTTACATCACGGATCTGTCGGCGTTTCTGCCGGCGAAACCGACGCCGGCGCAACAGTTGCTGGTGGACCAGCTGCGCGACGGTCCGGCATCCCGCCTCATTCTCATGGCGATCGAGCGCGGCGACGCCGGTGCGCGTGCGGGCGTTTCACTCGGGATGGTGAACCGCCTGCGCCAGGATCGTCGATTCTTGAGCGTCAACAACGGCGCGGCGCTTTCGTCGGACCGTGATCGCGAATTTCTGTTTCGCAATCGGTATCTGTTGAGCGAGGCGGTGAGCGCCGAACGCTTTTCAGTCTCGGGCTTGCATGCGGCAATCGGAACCGCCATTGACGACCTGGGCTCGCCCGCGGGGCTGCTGCTCAAATCGCTGCTGCCGCGCGATCCAACCGGCGAGACGCTGGACATCATTGACCAATTGGCGCGCTCGCCCTCGCCCGCCAGTCGTGACGGAGTCTGGGTTTCCGCAGACGGAACTCGCGCCCTGGCTGTGGCACAGACCGCCGCAAGCGGAGCCGATACCGATGCTCAAGCCCGCGCGATCGATGCCATCAGGGACGCATTTGCGGCGGCACTGCGCGATCTGTCAAAAGGCGCGGCGGATGACACGCAATTGCGCTTGAGCGGTCCCGGTGTGTTTGCCGTGGCGGCGCGCGCCAAAATCGAGCGGGCCGCGGTCCTGCTGGGAGCAGCCGGCAGCATCCTGGTCGTGACGCTGCTTCTCGTTGTCTACCGGTCCTTGACGGCACTCGCCCTGGGCTTGCTGCCGGTCGCCAGCGGCGCGCTGATCGGCGTCGCCGCAGTTGCGTTGGGATTCGGGGCCGTACATGCGCTGACGTTGGGATTCGGCATCACGCTGATCGGTGAATCGGTCGACTATTCGATTTACTTCTTCATTCAATCGCGCCGGCAGGAACAGCCCGCGGGCGGCGGCTGGTTGGAACTTTTGTGGCCGACAATCCGCCTCGGCATGCTGACTTCCGTGTGCGGATTTGCATCGCTGCTGCCTTCCGGGTTCCCAGGACTTCAACAGCTCGGCTTTTACTCCATCAGCGGCTTGATTGCAGCTGCCCTGGTGACGCGCTTCGTGCTTCCGGCGTTGCTGCCGGCGGGATTCGCCGTTCGCGATCTGACCCCGCTCGGCTCGGCGCTGGCCTCGAGTTTGCGCCGGGCGCGGCGAATCGGCAGCACCGGCATCTTCATGGCAGGCGCAGCACTGGCAATCCTGGCGCTCGCGGTTCTGTATCACTCTCGCGCAACCCTGTGGAATCGCGAGCTCGCGGCACTGAGTCCCGTATCGATTGCGGAGCAGAACTATGACGCAGCGTTGCGAGCCGATCTGGGCGCCGCCGATGTGCGCGATCTGGTCATTGTTTCCGGACCCGACTTGGAATCGGTACTGCAAGGCGCAGAGCGCGCCGCAATGGTGTTACAAGGACTCGTGGACGAAAACGCCATCGGCGGATTCGAAAACCCAGCCGAATACCTGCCCAGCACCGAGACGCAGCAGGCGCGCCGATCCAGCCTGCCGCCCCCTGCGCGGCTGCGCGCCAATCTACAGCAGGCCGTCGATGGCCTGCCGCTCGACGCCTCGAGCCTTCAGCCGTTTCTGGACGATGTCGAAACGGCGCGGCACGCACCGCTGCTGAAGGCCCAGGACTTGACCGGAACCACTTTTGGTGCCGGATTCGACGCGCTGATTCTTCATCAGAAGGATCGATGGAATGCGTTGATGCCGTTGCGAAGCGCATCTCCGGGCGGCGCAATTGATCGCGTCAAGGTGAGCGCGGCGCTCGAAGCAGGCTCGGCGGGTGCGGCAGGCGCGGTGGGTACGGCGGGTACGGCGGGTACGGCGGGTACGGCGCAGGTGCTCGACTTGAAGCAGGAGTCGGATTCTCTGTACTCAAGCTATCTTGTGCAGGCGATCCACTATTCACTGGCGGGATTTGCAGCGCTCGCCGTGTTGTTGCTGATCGCATTGCGTTCGCCGTGGCGAGCCGCCCGGGTTCTGGCTCCGCTGGTGTTGGCGGTACTCATCGTCGCAGCGGGTCTCGTTGCCCTGGGAGTGCAGCTGAACATTCTGCACTTGGTGGGCATGCTCCTCATCGTTGCGGTCGGCTCCAACTATGCGTTGTTCTTCGATCGGCAGGGGCACTCCGCGCGGTCCGACGAAGCGCTCACCATTGCGTCCCTGGTCATTGCCAATGCCAGCACAGTGATGGGCTTTGGCCTTCTGTCTTTCTCGCAGGTTCCCGTCCTGGTCGCGTTGGGCGCCACCGTTGCGCCGGGAGCATGGCTCGCGCTGATGTTTTCAGCGATCGGGGCGTCGGCGGGCGACGCCGATGCGTAGCATTCTTCGAGCCGCCGACGTCAATGCCACGGCGCCAACGCGGATGGTCTGGCTGCCGGGCGCCTACCACACCGCGCAGGACTTCCTGGGCGCGGGCTTCGCGCATGCGGTGCAGAGGCGGGGCATTCCCTTGGACTTGGCCTTTGTCGATCTGGAATTGCAGCACCTGGGCGACCGGGCGCCGTTTCATCGACTTCATTCCGAGCAGATGCTGCCGCCGCGGCAAATGGGCGTATCGGTATGGTTGGCGGGAATCTCGCTGGGTGGACTGATCGCCCTCGACTATGCCGCCACCTATCCGGGCGATTGCGCTGGGCTATGCCTGTTTGCGCCTTATCTCGGCAACCGGATGTTGACCGCTGAAATCGCGGCGGCGCCGGGAGTTGCGGCGTGGGAACCCGGCGAGCTTGCCGAAGGCGACGAAGAACGACGAATATGGCGCTTCATCAAGACCAGGGAGAAGGCGTCGCCGTTGTACCTGGGTTTCGGGCGGGACGATCGATTTGCAGCGGCGCATGCTCTGCTGGCATCGGTCCTGCCACCCGGCTCGGTCAACGTGATTGCGGGCGGTCATGATTGGCGCACCTGGTCCACGCTTTGGGAGAATTTTCTGGGCTCGCAGTTCCCGTGAAGCAGCACGCACCGTCGCGCCGCTGGTCCCTTTCGCCGCTGCTGTACGTATCCGCCGCGATACACGCGGGTGCAGCGGCGGTTGCACTCGCGCGGCCGCGCACCTGGCCGTGGGCGCTCGGCGCAGTGGCCGTGAATCATTTGGCATTGACTACCGCAGGTCTGTGGCCGCGCAGTCAGTTGCTGGGGGCAAATTGGACCCGCTTGCCGGCAACGTGCGGCAACACCGTTGCCATTACCATTGATGACGGCCCCGAGCCGGAGGTAACCCCGCAAGTCCTCGCGCAGCTCGAGAAGCACGGGGCAAGCGCGACCTTCTTTTGCGTGGGCGAGCACGCGCTGCGCCACGCGGATCTGGCGCGGGAAATAGTCCGGCAAGGCCATGTCGATCGAAAACCACAGCCAGCGGCATCGGCACGATTTTTCCCTATTGGGCCCTGGGCGGATGAGAGACGAGATTTCGCGCGCGCAAGACAGCATATTCGAGGTGACCGGCATCGTCCCGCGATTCTTCCGCGCCCCGGCGGGCCTGCGCAATCCTTTTCTCGACGCGGTATTGCATCACCTTGACCTGCGCCTGGTCAGCTGGACGCGGCGCGGCTTCGATACCGTGAGCGGCGACGCGGATGAGGTGTACCGGCGGGTGGCGACTCCGCTCGAAGCCGGCGATATCTTGCTGCTTCACGACGGCAATGCGGCGCGCAGCCGTCATGGCAACCCGGTGATTCTGGAAGTCTTGCCGCGCCTGCTCGACGCCGTGGCCTCGCGCGGACTGAAGGCCGTGACGCTGAACTCGGCATTGCCCGAGGCGCCGCCATGAACCCGCTGCTGCTCTCGAAGTTCACCGCAACCAGCTGCATCGGCCGCGGCAACGCGCAGACTCTGACCAGCCTCCTGGAGCAACGCGGCGGACTCAAACAATGCGATTTCGAGACCGTGAACATCGATACCCACATCGGCGAAGTGCCGGGAGTCGACGCGCAGCGCCTGCCCTCTTCAATGCAGAGCTTCGATTGCCGCAACAACCGGCTGGCTGAGCTGGCCTTGCAGCAGGATGGCTTCCTTGAGGCCGTCCAGGCTTCCGCGGCACGCTTGGGCCGCAGGAGGATAGGGGTGTTTCTCGGCACCAGCACCGCGGGAATTCTGCAGACCGAGCTGGCCTACCGCGAACGTAATGCCATCAGCGGCGCGTTGCCGCAAAGCTTCGAATACGCAACCACCCAGAATACCTTCTCCATCGCGGACTACATTCGCCGGCGCTGTGGGCTGGAAGGTCCGGCCGTAGTGGTGTCCTCCGCCTGCGCATCGAGTGCCAAGGTGTTCGGAAGCGCGCGGCGCATGATTGCGGCCGGCCTCATCGACGCGGCCGTCGTGGGCGGCACCGACTCGCTGTGTCTCACGACGCTGTACGGATTTCACTCTCTGCAGCTTTCTTCCTCTGTTCCTTGCCGTCCATTCGATGTGGCGCGCGACGGCATCTCCATCGGGGAGGCTGCAGCGTTCGCGTTGCTCGAGCCTTTACCCGCGAATCTGGATGAACAATCGGTACTGCTTTGCGGGGTGGGCGAATCAAGCGACGCCTATCACATGTCGGCGCCGCATCCGGAAGGCCTGGGCGCAAAGCGCGCAATGCAATCGGCCCTGGTCGCGGCTTCGCTGGAACCGGGCGACATCGATTACATCAATCTGCACGGTACCGGAACTCCCAGCAACGATCGCTCCGAGAGTCAGGCGGTGACCAGCATCTTCGGGCCAACCATCCCGTGCAGTTCCACCAAAGGAGCAACCGGCCATGCTTTGGGCGCCGCCGGTGCCTTGGAGGCGGTCATCAGCGCCCTCTGCATCAGGCATGGATTGATGCCCGGCGGGGTGAACACGGCGAGAATCGACCCCAACCTCACGGCACACTATATAAAGGACAATCGGCGCTGCACCGTCAGGCGCGTACTCAGCAATTCCTTCGGCTTCGGCGGCACCAACTGCAGTCTGATACTCGGCAGCGCGGGATGAAGCTCAGTGCGTACATCGATGGCATCGGAATTCTGGGGCCCGGCTTGCTCAACTGGCCGCACGCCGCGGATTTGTTGTCGGGAAAACAGCCATACCAGCCCGCGGCGACGGTTCTGCCGATCCCTTCGATGCTGCCCCCGGCCGAGCGGCGGCGCACGGGACGGGTGGTGAAGCTGGCAATGGCAATCGCATCGCAAGCCGCTTCCAGCGCCGGCGCCGATCCTGCGCAAATGGCCAGCGTGTTCGCCGCCTCCGGCGGTGACGGCCATGTATGTCATGAGATCTGCGAGGCGTTGGCGCAGCCGGCTCGCGAGGTGTCGCCGACCCGTTTCTCCAATTCCGTACACAACGTTGCCGCCGGCTACTGGAGCATTGCCACAGGATCCATGGCCGAATCGAACGCGCTCTGTGCCTTCGATGCCAGCTTCGCGGCCGGCCTGCTGGAGGTTCTCACTCAGATTGCCGTCGACCAACGCCCCGTTCTGCTGGTGGCCTACGACTCGGAATATCCGCAGCCCCTGCACGCCAAGCGCCCGATACCCGACGCTTTCGGCCTGGCGCTGGTTCTCGCGCCGCAAAGAGGTGTGCGTTCGATTGCCAGAATGGAGGCGGCTCTCACCGAGGAGACCGGTGACAGCATGCTTGACCCGCAGTTCGAGGCCCTGCGCTCGTGCTATTCCGGCGGCGCGTTCACTGCCGCTGCTGCGCCTGCTCGCGATGCAATCTGCGGGCCGGGTAATCCTCGATTATCTGGACGTGGCGCGCCTCGCCGTTCGACTTGACCCATGCCGCTGAATCGCGCCTGGATCGCCGCGCACATTCCCCATCAAGGCCGCATGTGCCTGCTTGACGAAGTGATCGATTGGGACAGGCGCCGGATCCGCTGCCGCAGCGCCACTCATCGTGACCTGGACAATCCCCTGCGGTCACACGGCCGTCTGGGCAGCGCCTGCGGTATAGAATACGCCGCGCAAGCCATGGCGCTGCACGGCGCACTGGCAGGTGACGCGGCAGCTCGGCCGTCCGGAGGCCAGGTCCGACCTCGGATTTTTGGCCAGTGTCCGCGACGTGCGCCTGTTGGTGTTGAGGCTGGACGATATCGAAAACGATCTGATCTGCGAAGCCGCTTGTCTGGCCGGCGACAGCGTCACGGCCTTGTACGAGTTTGCGCTGCGTACCGGGGAGAGGACCCTGCTCAGCGGTCGCGCCGCAGTGGTATTGAACGCCGGGATTAGGAGCCTGCCCGAATAATATGAATGGCATCGCGACTCGCGCTTTGGTAACGGGCGGCAGCGGCGGCATCGGCGCCGCAATTTGCCGGCGACTCGGCGCCGCCGGCCACTTCGTCCATGTGCACGCGCATCGCGGCATGGCGGCCGCCCGGTCGGTCGCCGGCGATATCATCGCCGCCGGCGGCCAGGCTGCCGCGGTTCAATTCGATTTGACCGATTCAGCCGCGACCCGCGCCGCCGTCGAAAAGATTCTGGAGGACGGGGCCATCCAAATTCTGGTTAACAACGCCGGCATTCACGACGACGCGGTCTTCCCCGGAATGAGCAGCGAACAATGGCATCGCGTCATCGATGTCTCGATCAACGGTTTCTACAATGTCACGCAACCGCTGATGATGCCGATGATCCGGACCCGGTGGGGGCGAATCATCAGCATCTCGTCCGTTGCGGCGCTCACCGGCAATCGCGGTCAGGTCAACTATGCAGCGGCCAAGGGGGCCTTGAACGCGGCCACCAAGGCGTTGAGCCTCGAAGTGGCGAGCCGGGGCATCACCGTGAACGCCGTGGCGCCGGGCATCATCGCCACCGACATGAGCAAGGGCGCCTTCGATGATGCCGCCATCAACAACATCGTCCCGATGAAGCGCGCCGGATCCGCCGAGGAAGTCGCAAGTTTGGTGGCATACCTCGCCTCGCAGGATGCTGCCTACATCACCGGTCAGGTGATTTCGATCAACGGCGGGATGATCTGATCTCCCATGTCAGGCATAGGCATCGAGCAGACTGCTGGCCGCGCGCGACGCTGAGACGATTGCCGCGGGCGTGGCGCCAACGCCGTCGCCGTCAAGCGCCGGCATCGTCTCGTAGCCTCTCGACTGCGGAGTTCGATCCTGGAAGGAGCGCTGCGATATGTCGACGCTCACCTGGGCGAATCCTTGAGCGCCGAGCATTTCCCGGAGTCTGGGTGAACTCGATTCCAGCGCATCGCGGGTCACGGCGCTATGGCTCGTGAGCCACACCTGCGCGTGACCGGCTTGAAGCGCAATTCTCACCTCGATGGGCCCGAGTGCCGGCGGATTCACCTGCAGTTTGGCGCTGCTCAAATTGCTGTCCACCATCAACGACACCCGGTCCGCGACCCCTTGGCCGAACTCCGGGCTGTCAACGCCGGCACTGACGTTCAGTGTGGGCGTGGGCGCGGCAACGGTCGATGCATTCGCGCCGGATCCGGCTTGCGACGGCACCGCGCTGTCGATCGACGGGCCCGGCAAGGACAAATCGGGCGCCGCGACGTGAGAATGTCTGTCAAGTGTCGCAGCGCCGGCGAGCGCCGAGATCTGTTGCACGGTTGATAGGTCCTTCGCCGCCGCAGCCGGTGCGAGCGGGCGAGATGCCGGCGCGGCCGCGGGCGCCGCCGCGGCATTCGCGATCGCTGTATCTTGCGAGGCGGCACCGACATCAGGGGCGGCACCGTCATCTGCCGTCGCCGATGGATCAGAAGTCTCTGCGCCGCCGCCCTGAAGCGCGGCAGCGGCCATGATCGTCTGCGTGGTGACATCTCCGGTGCCTACCGGCGCCGCGTTGGTTTCGCCCGCACCCGCTTGCGCGGCCGCAACGCTTGTTGCGGCCGCACCGGATTGCGGAGACGCATTGGTATTCGTAGCCGCAGTGGTTGGCATGGCCGAATTGGTTTTGGCGGCGGCAGTGACGTGCGCAGCCGGGTCTCGCTGCGCGAGATCATTGCGCTGCGCCTCGGCGATATGCTGAGTCGCCGCGCCACTCTGCGCCGCCGCATTGGCCTGCGGCATTGCGGCGGCGCGGTTCGCATCCATCGGCGCCGGCGAAACCGCGGGCGTGGTCGTTGCTCCGGCCATTGTGGGTGTCGTGGTCGGTGGGGCGGCCTGCGCTGAGATCGCCGAAGCCGCGACCGCGGCTGCCGCGGAAGCGAAAGCCGTGGGATCGGTCGATGTCAATGTCGATGTCGATGTTGCGCCTGTCGCGGCAACCGCGCTGTCGGCCGGCGCGCTGGCGGGGCCGCCGATGCTGGGTCCCGGTGTCGGGGCCGGCGTCGGCGCTAGCGCGGTGGTATTGCCACCAGCCTCGGGGACGCCCGGCGATTGCGCCAGCGCAGCCAACGCCTGGGGTGCACCGTTGGCCGCACCGGGTTGAGCGTTGATCGATTGGCCGGCTGCCGGCGGAGGCGCCGCCGCGGACGGCGTTGCCGCTGGCGGCGAAGGATTGCCGATCAGCGGCAATGGGCCGCCGCTGGCGGAGGAAGGGTTGGCCTTGCTCGACCCGCCCTTGTGGGCCGGCCTGCCGCCGGCTTCCGTGAGAGCCCCCGCGAAAGACTGGGATTTAGCGTCCGCAACTGACGCAGGGGCCGCCGCCGGCGCGTTTGCCGACAGACTGAGAGGCGCCGCGTCGGCGCTGGGCGGAATTTGAAAGACGGGTCGTGCTGCATTCATTCCGCTGAAATTGCAAGCCACGTGCCAATCTTAAGGTTTGGTCTCCACGTATCCCGGCCCGTGAAGCACCTGCCCCGGCAGGGCGCCGGTCATTTTACCCGCATCGATGACGGGCACACCATTTACCAGAACATATTGCATGCCGATCGACAGTTGATTCGGGTTCTCGTAGGTGGACGCTTCACGAATCGAGGCGGCATCGAACACCACCACATCCGCCCACATGCCGAATTTCAGCACGCCGCGATCCGCGAGGTGCTCGCGCTGCGCGGGCAGCGCGGAAAATTTTCTGATCGCCTCGCTCAAGGTCAATACATGTTCATCGCGCACATACTTGTGAAGTATGCGCGGGAACGTGCCGTAAGCCCGCGGATGCGGATGTTCCGTGCCGAGCACTCCCTCCGGCGATGCTCCCTGCGCATCGTTGTCCACCGCGACCCAGGGCTGCTGCAGTATCAACCGGACATCCGCTTCGTCCATGCCGAACACCGCCACGGTGGTCCCGGCTTGGTCCTTGATCAAGAAATCGCAAATCGTATCGATCGGATCCTCGTGCCACTGCTGCGCAATCTCGCTGATGCGCATGCCCTGGTACTTGACCAGATCCTTGTTCACGACTGCGGAAATCAGGATGTCCTGCGGTCCCTTGATCGCCAGCCACTCGTTGTCCCAATCCGCGCTGGGCGTGAGCATGTCCTTGCGGATGCGTGCGCGGGTTGCGGGGTCCTTGAGGCGCGCGATGAGCGCGGCGGTACCGCCGTCATAGGCCCACGGCGGAATAAAAGCGGAAAACGAATTCTGCCAAGCGGTATAGGCATAGGTGTCTGCGGTCACGTCCACGCCGCGCTCACGCGCCGCTTCGATGCTCTGAATGATCTGCGGCGACTTGCCCCAATTGCTCCGGCCTGAAACCTTCAAGTGAAAGATCTCGACCGGGATGTGGGCTTCGGCGCCGATTCTGAATGTCTCGTCCAGGGCCGCCATTTCAGCGTTGCCTTCGCTGCGCATGTGCGTCGCGTAGACACCGCCGTAGAGGGCCGCTGCTTTCGCCAACGCGATCAACTCATCGGTGTGTGCGTAAGGCGCCGGCGGATATTGCAGGGCCGTGGAAAGACCGAGCGCTCCTTGCAGCATGGCCTCCGCGACCAGCGCCTGCATGCGTGTCAATTCGTCGGGTGTGGGCGCTCGATCGTCGTAGCCGATCACCATCTCGCGCACCGTCGTCGCGCCGATGTAGTGGCCCATGTTGATTCCCAGGCCCTGTTTCTGCACCCGCGCGAAGTATTCATTGTAGTCGTGCCAGTCCGCTTTGATGCCGAAATGCTCGAACTGCGGTTGTCCCTCCTTGATGATGGCGTCGTTGGCAGGCGCCACCGAATTGCCCTCGCCGGTTATTTCCGTGGTGATCCCTTGAAATATTTTCGAGGGCAGGCGCGGGTCGACCAGCACGGTGAGTTCGGACTGGCCGAGCATGTCGATGAATCCCGGCGCCACGATCATGCCGGCTGCATCGATGGTTCGCCGGCGCGGGGCGCTCGAAAGATTCCCGATGGCCGCGATACGGCCCGCCCTGATCGCCACATCCCCGGCATACCATGGCGATCCGGTGCCGTCGATGATGTGGCCGTTGGCGATGACCAGATCGTATTGGTCGTCGGCGGCATGACTGGCCGTGACGGCGGCGCAGGTCAGCAGCAGCAGCGGTGCCGCGATGCCTATCGAACGCGTGATGGGTTTCATGGTGGGTTTACTTCAGGTATCTATCGAACCAGGCCAGCGTTCGCTGCACGGCGTCGGAAATATGCTCCGGATCCCTGAGTCCATGGCCCTCGCCCGGATAAATCATGACGGCGGTCGGTACGTTCATGGCTTTCATCGCGTGCCAGAATTCCTGTGTTTGCGGCGCGGGACACTCTATGTCGTGCTCCCCCACAAAAGCGAATGTCGGAGTTTTTACATTGTGCATGTAATTGATGGCCGACGACTGTGCGTACACCGCGGGATCGTCGTATGCCGACTTGCCGAAGTAAGGAATCATCCAGGCATCGATGCCGTTCTCACCGTAATAGGACAACCAATTGCTGATGCCGGCCGCGGCGACGGCGGCCTTGAAACGGTCGGTCTGCGTCACCGCCCACATGGTCATGAAGCCGCCATAGCTGCCGCCGGTGAGCCCCAGCCTCGATGTGTCGATGGGCGCAACTTTCGCCGCCGCGTCGATGCCGGCCAGGATGTCGCGCAAATCGCCATGTCCGAAGTCGCGTACATTCGCAAGAGTGAAGCGCTCGCCCTGGCCGAAACTGCCGCGCGGGTTCGGCAAGAAGAGCGCATAGCCGTGCCCCAGCAGAGTCGCGTTGAGTCCCGCGCCGTAGAAGGCGGGGGTGACGGCTGCCGCCGGGCCGCCGTGGACCGCGGTGATCATCGGCATTTTCGCGCTCCTTTGCAAAGGCAGCAGCAGCCATCCCTGCACATCGAAGCCATCGCTCTTCCACCACACGCTTTGCACGGATGCCGGAAAGCTCAGTCCCGCATTGATCGCGGTCAGATTCCGCCAGTGTCCCACGGTACCGATCTCGATCTCCGGCGGCACGGTGAACGATTCGTGCGCGTCCGCGGTCGCGCCCGAAGGGCAGGCAGTGGAAATTCCCGAGGCACGATCCGAGAATGATTCCTCGCCATTCCACAAAACGCGCGGCTCCGCTGGGTGGGCTCCCGAACCGAGATCCACGAACTGCGTCTTGTCGCCGGCGAGAAATTCCGCCTGCAAATGCCCTTCGCAGTTCCACCCGAGTGCCGTCGCGGAAGCGCGCATGCCAGGCGTGATGTTGATCGGTTCGCCGCCGCCCAGGCGCAATGTATACACATCGCCGCCCGTCGAGCCGAAGTCGCTCATGATTCCGCCGATGAAAGCGACCACCGATCCGTCCGGCGAGACCTTGGGCGCGGCGAGTTGCCGGCGATTGTCGGCCGGGGTGTACAGAACGCGCGCGGCACCGCTCTCCGGAAAGGCGTAAAGCTTCGCGGTCCACCAATTGTTGTCCCCATCGCCGGGCGAGGCGGTGCCGACGAAGCCCTTGCCGGCGCCCCGCCAATCGTATTCATAGACGAACAAGTCGGGCGGCGAGATCCAGCGCAGGGCACCGCTATCGAGAATGGCGATTCGTTGTTCCGGCGGGGCGGCATCCAGATCGCCCGCAACCGGCGCACCCGCCTGCGTTGCTCCCACTTCCTTGATGGCATTCTGCGTCGCCAGCATGGCCAAACGTGCGTCGGGCAGGTAGCGCAATTTTTCGATGGTACCGCTGAAGTCGAGCACCTTGGTCAGCCTGCTGCCATCGGCGGGAACCGAATACACGGAGCGTGCATGCGTACCCGGGGTTCTTAAAGTGAAGCTGAGGACCTTGCTGTCGGGACTCCAGGTGAGTGATCCCGGCCAACACTGCGGTATCCGTCCGCAAGGCATCGCAACGATCGTGGCCTCTTCGGTACTGACCCGCCTGATCACCAGGTCGCGAATGATCGGCGCGCCTCCGCTTTTCGATGAATCGCCTTCGACGGAGGCCACGAACTCCGCATCCGGAGAGATCTCCACGCTGAGATAGCGGTGCACCGGACGGTCATTGGGCGCCGTCTGCGCCGCCGCCAATTGCCCGACGCCCAGGCACACCGCCATTGCCAGTACCAACTTCATTTAGATCCCCTTCCCTATTGCCTGCAGCTAGCTGCCGCGGTTGAACTTCAGCACCAGAGTCGCGCATCCCAACAGGCCCGCACCCTCTATACGGGCGAGCCATCGATTCATATTGCCGGTCATTCCGAGCCTGGCCGAGGCATGCGCGGCACGATGCGCCAACCAGCCGTAACCCGTCAAAATAAAGAACTCCGGCACCATCGATGTCGCGGCCAGAATGAGCATTTGCGGCACCACCGATTTTGCCGGATCGATGAATTGCGGCAGCAGCGCGAGGAAGAACAGCAACGCCTTCGGATTGGCCATTTGCAGCGTCAGCCCGCCCAAGTACACGCCGTGCAGATCAACGGCACCGCGCGCCGGGGCGCCCTCCAAGGCAACCGAGTGCAGCGAATTCGCCGACAGCAGCGCCTTCACGCCCAGATAAACCAGATAGGCCGCACCAACCCATTTAGCCACGGTAAAAAACCGCGCGCTCGCGGCAATGATGGCACCCAAGCTGGTGGCCGAGAGCGCGAAGTAAATTCCATTGGCTGTCAAAATTCCCGCGGCCGCCGGCAACGTACGCCGCAGCGCACCGCGCACTCCTTGCGATACCACATAGAACACCGCCGGACCGGGCGACAGCGACAGCGCCGTCTCCATCGCGAGGAAAAGAAGCCAGGTTTTGAATGTCATCAGGCCGCGTTCAGCCTTACGACGCGTGCCAGCCGTGCGCAGGTGATGAAGCGGCGCGAAAAGGAGACAATGTGCCCGTGATTTCTAAGGTTTTGCATAGGAGCGCAATAATCTACCGGCGCCGCACACATGGCAAGCCGAAGGCCGCGAGCCTTTGACCGTCGGCTATGCATCGGCAATGCTCCCCGCCGGGGTGCGATCCCGCATGGTGGAGAACGGCAACGGACTTCTCATGCACGTACTGGAGGCGGGATTCGAAACCGACCGTCGGCCCTGCGTATTGCTGCTGCACGGCTTTCCTGAACTCGCATACAGCTGGCGCAAGGTCATGCCGCTGCTCGCCGCCGCCGGCTTTCATGTGATCGCACCCGATCAACGGGGCTACGGACGAACGCTCGGCTGGGACGGCAGCTATGAGGGCGAACTTGCACCCTATTCGCTGCTCAATCTGGCGAAGGATGCCTTGGGATTGGTGAGCGCACTGGGCAAACGCTGCGCCGCGGTGGTGGGCCATGACTTCGGATCGCCCGTCGCGGCATGGTGTGCGCTGTTGCACGCCGACGTATTTCGATCCGCCGTATGCTTAAGCGCTCCTTTCCCCGGACCGCCGCGCCCGATCGGATCGGGCGCGCAATCGCCGGCCGGCATCCAGGAGACCCTGGGCGCGTTGAACCCGCCGCGAAAACACTATCAATGGTATTTCTCCACGCCGCAGGCCAACGCCGATATGCGCGATTGCCCGCAAGGGTTGCACGCGTTTTTGCGCGCCTACTACCACTACAAAAGCGCCGACTGGCGGGAGAACGTGCCCTTCCCGTTGAAATCCTGGGCCGCTGAAGAACTGGCCAAAATGCCCGCGTACTACATCATGGGGTTGCGGCAGGGGATGGCCGAAACGGTCGCGCAACATGCACCCACCGAGGCGCAGATTGCGGCATGTACGTGGTTGCCGGAGAACGAGCTTGCCGTGTACAGCGGAGAATTCTCGCGCACCGGGTTTCAAGGCGGATTGCAGTGGTATCGGAACGCGACGGACCCTGCTGCCATCGCGCAGCTGAGAATGTTCTCGGGCCGCGTCATCGAGGTTCCCTGCTGCTTCATCGCCGGCAGGAGCGACTGGGGAACTTACCAAAGCCCCGGAGCGTTGCAGGCAATGGCCACTTCAGCCTGCACGCGTTTCCAGGGCGTCCATCTCATCGAGGGCGCGGGCCACTGGGTGCAGCAGGAGCAGCCCGCCGCCGTGAGCAAATTACTGGTCGAGTTTCTGCAGCGCGCCGCTTGATGCCGCCCGCTCGAACGCAGCCTGCATGGAGTTGACCCGCTCCACATAGCCCCGAACCAAGTGATCACCGCACCGCTGGCCTTCAGTCAATCGGAAGCCTCGTCTCGCGAATTCATCGCCCGCGCCGGCGCCGCACAGATGTATCACCGCCGCCAATTGCCGCTTATGTTGGAGTGTCGCAGCGGAAATTCGCTGCCGCTCCAGGGTGAGCGCGACCGTTCGATCAAGGTAGGCCGAGGTGAGTTCAACGGCATGCGCCGGCACCACCCGGGCATAGAGACCATTGAACCAGCATGAATGCCAATCGTTCCACGGACCGTCCTGCACCACCGCATGATCGCGAATGCAGTAGCGCCGCGCTTCCGCGAAATTCCCATCGGTAATTTGATACATGCCCACGGCGCTCGAGGCCGGCCGGTAAACCTCGAAAGGCTGTGAGGTCCACGACCAGCGCCAGTAGGTGCGCGCCACCGGATTGCCGGACCCTTCAACTTGGGCGATTGCCGCAAGGAACTCCGGACTCATGACACTCGTCGAGTATTTCTTGAAGATGGACTGGTACTCCCTCCAGGTCTCGGAAGGGGTCTTATAGAGGGTACCGCTCACGGGGAAGAACAGTTCCGACGGTTTGCGAATGACCTGATAAATCGCATTGCTGAGGAGCCACAGAATCAAAATCACCAGGGCCGCCATCATGAATTTTGCCGGCCGCGGCGCCGGGCGCCACCAGCGTCTTATCCGGCGTGCAAATCCCGCGCCGCGCCGCGCGGCCCTGGCAAGGGCGCGCGCTGCATCGGCGATTCGGCGTGAAGGCGTTGCTTTGCGGCGCGGCATCTCCGGCCTGATTCTGGCTATTTGCTTTTTTGCTTGACCAGGATGGTCACGCTGTCGGTGTTCGGATCGAAAACAATCTCTGCCTCGCCCCGTTTGAGCTGGGCGATGACGCGCGTGACTTTATCTTCCAGCGGGAATTCCCGCTCGCCATAGTCGGTGCCTTCGCGCAGAACGAAGGACTCGGCCACCGCATACAGCAATTCGGCCGCCAACTCGGTGTAGGGAACGACGACGGGTTCGGGAGAGTCCTCCATCGAACGCATCGTATCAGCTGATGCGCATTCTGCGCGGCGAGGCTGATCAGGCTTTTTCGGATTCGGCCCGCGTCGCGAGCATCAGGCGCATCGCCGCCTCATCGCCGTCGCGTTGTTCACGGCGATCCGCGACATGCTGTTCTTCCCGGCGGAAACGATCGACCACCTTGCTCAAGGATTCGGCTTCGATGCGCTTCTCGCTCCACTGCGCACGCCGCCTCTCGAACTCATTGCGGGCCGCGTCGAGGGACTTCAAGTGCTGCCGCATGGCCTCGCCCAAACGGTCGAGAAAGGAGCGATAATTTTGCAGCTTGACCGCGTCCATGGCGCCATCGGCTTGCGTCGAATTGCGCACATACTCATCGCGATAGGACGTAAGCTGCTCGAGTTGGCGCTCCAGATCCCGGACCTTGAGGCCGGCTTCGCCCATGGCGCGACTCAAGTCCCTGGCAGAGGTCGAGGCGATTTCCTGGATCGGTTCGAACCGTTTGGACTTCATCATGGAGCCCACTATCGGCTTGGGGTAGCGGTCGGCGCCGAGAACTGCGTCACGAGTTGCTTGAGATCAGCGTAACTTCGTTCGATTCCCACCGGCTCGTACATGTCCTGGCGCAGAAACTCCAGCATCTTGGGCCAATGCTCCACGGCCAAATCCACGCGGGCATCCGATCCGCGCCGATAGGCCCCGACGCTGATGAGATCCCGGTTCTGCTGGTAGGTGGAGTACACCTGCCTGAAGCGATTCGCCAGATCCAATTGCTCTCGGGTCGCGATTTGGTGCATTGCACGACTGATCGAAGCCTCCACGTCCACGGCCGGATACAGCCCGTTTTCGGCCAGGCGGCGTGACAACACGATGTGTCCGTCCAAGATGGCTCGGGCCGCGTCGGCGATCGGGTCGTTCTGATCATCTCCTTCCACCAGAACGGTGTAGAAGGCCGTAATCGATCCTACCCCGCGGTCGCTGTTGCCGGCGCGCTCGACCAGCTGGGGCAGACGCGCAAACACGGAGGGTGGATAACCCTTGGTCGCCGGGGGTTCGCCGATGGCCAGCGCAATTTCGCGCTGCGCCTGCGCGAACCGCGTGAGCGAATCGAGCAGCAGCAAAACCTTCAGTCCCCGATCGCGGAAGTACTCGGCGATGGCGGTTGCCAACCAGGCGCCGTGCAAGCGCATCAGCGGCGGGTTGTCAGCGGGCGTGGCCACGACCACCGCGCGCCGCATGCCGTCGGGTCCCAGCGTGTTGCTGACAAAATCTTGGACCTCGCGGCCGCGCTCGCCGATCAAGCCGACGACCGTCACGTCGGCCTTGGTGTAGCGGGTCATCATGCCGAGCAGCACGGACTTGCCGACGCCGGAGCCCGCGAAAAGTCCGATACGCTGTCCGCCGCCTACGGCGAGCAATGCATTGATGGATCGCACGCCCACGTCGAGCGGATCGCGGATCGCCCGGCGCATCAAAGGATTCAAGGGTTCGCCCGTCAATGGCACCCGGTCGGTGCAACGCATTTCGCCGAAGCCGTCAAGCGGTCTGCCCGCCCCGTCGAGCACGCGGCCCAGCAATTCGTCGCCCATGGCGACCTTGGACTCGCTGCGTGTCGGGATGACGCGCGCCCCGGGCATCAAGCCGCGAATGTCGCCTGTGGGCATCAAGAATAGTTTGTCGCCGGAAAAGCCGACCACTTCCGCCTCGATCTGTTTGCCCTCGGCGGTATCGACCAGGCAGCGGCCGCCAACCGCGGCCTCGCAGCCCACGGCCTCCAGCGTCATGCCGACCATGCGATTCAGCGTACCCTCCACGACGATGTCGGGGGCGCCGGCCGCGCGCGCGCGCGCCTGAACCAGCGCTTCAGCCCAGCGTTTCGACCTTGATGGCGGGGCCGCGGCTTCGCTCATGAATCGGCCCCGCCGCGCGGCGGGGTCGCCTGACGTTCGTTGCCCAGCAGTTCGCTCAATATGCCGCCGAGACGCGTCTCGAGACGGGCATCGATGCGCGAAGTGGCGCTCGTGACCTGGCATCCGCCGCGCGCCATCACCGGATCTTCGACGATCGCCCAGGCCCGCTCATTTTCCGTGGGCGCCAGATGGTGTTTGACCACGGCGGCATCTTCCGGATGCAGGTGCACGCGCACTTCGCGCGCGGCCACGGGCAGCTTGGCGATCGCCTCGCGAATGATGCCGATGATCTGCGTGGGGTCAGTCTTCAGTTCGCGCCGTACGATCTGCCGGGCGAGGGCCATGGCCAATGTCAGCAGCTCGCGTTCGACCTCGACATCCAAGGCTTCGAACGGCTTGGCGAGGTCATAGAACATTCCGGCGAGGCGCTCTACCTGCGCTTTGACCTCGGCGCGTCCCGCCTCCCGGCCTTCCGCCAGGCCTTGCGCGAACGCTTCCTTGTACGCCTCGGCCTGCAGGTCGGCGAGGCCGCCCACCGTGGCCATCTTTTGCTGTGCCGGGCTTCCCATCTCCGGAGCCGCCCACAAAGAGACGCCGGTGACCAGCTTCTTGTTGACGTCAGACAAATTCGCCGGCTCCCTTGCCGCCGAGACTGATGGTGCCTTCCTCGGCCATGCGTTGTGCGATGACGATGATTTCCTTCTGCGCCGCTTCGACATCGGTGAGTTTCACCGGGCCGCGGGCTTCCATGTCGTCCTTGAGGATTTCCGCGGCGCGCTTCGACATGTTCCTCAGAATTTTTTCCTGCACTTCAGGTTCGGCGCCGCGCAACGCCACCGCCAGGGTGTCGGAGCCGACATCGCGCAGCAACGCCTGAATGCCGCGATCGTCGACATCCAGCAGGTTGTCGAAGATGAACAACAGATCCTTGATCTTCTGATGCATCTCCCCGTCGGCCTTTTCGATCTTGCCGAGTTCCTCGCCGCTCTTGTCGCGCTCCAGGGCGTTCAATATATTCGCCACGGTTCGCGCACCGCCGACGCGGCGCAAAGCCGCGGGCGGCGCGGCGTTGGCTTGTTTCTCGACCAGTTGATCGAGCTCCGTCAGCGCGGTCTGCGGAACTTCGTTGAGCGAGGCGATGCGCATCAGCACTTCGGTACGCAGATCGTCATTCAGCAGCGGCAGGATGGCCGCAGATTGCTCGGGTTCCAGGTGCGACAGAACGATGGCCGCGATTTGCGGATGCTCGCCGCCGATGATCTGCGCGACGGCCTTGGCTTCCATCCATTTCAACGCCTCGATGCCCTGTCCGGACTGACCGGTCGACACCCGATCGAGCAGCATGTCGGTCTTCTGCTTGCCCACGGCCTGTGTCAGCACGCGGCGTACAAAATCTTGCGAGCCGCCGGCAATATTGGCTTTGCTGTCGGCGATGCCGATGAACTTGTCCAGCACCGAACTCATCTGCTCGCGCGACACTTCCTTGAGCTCGGCCATGGCAATGCCCAGCTTCTGAACTTCCCGGGCATCGAGCTGCTTGAGCAGATTGGCCGCATCCTGTTCGCCCAAGCTCATCAGCAAAATTGCGGCACGCTGCGTGCCGGCCAGATCATCGGAGTTATTAGCCATCCGCGGAGACCCATTCCTTGACGACCTGCGCCGCCCGCCGCGGATCCTGTCCCACCAAGGTTCGAGCGGCGGCGATTTGCTGCTCGAAGCTCGGGGCTAGCTTGATGGGCTTGCCGCCCTGCCCCGACAAACTCAGGCGATCGCCTTCGATATCGTCGCCGGCACTCGCGCTCGATCGGCGGCCAGGCTTGGTCAATGATTTCATCAGCGGGCGCAGCACCAGGAACGCCACCACCAGCACCAGTGCCGCGCCGACGATTTGCTTCGCCAGCTGCGTCAGCCACGGCTGTTGCCACAGCGGCAGGCCGTCGACCGGCCCGAGCGCGGGACTGCCCTTGAAGGCCTGATTCAACACATTCAATTGATCGCCGCGATCTTCCTTGAGACCGATCGATTCCTTCACCAGCTGTGTGAATCGCTTGACGTCGGTATCGCTCATCGGCGCGGTGGTCACCTTGCCTTCGGCATCCACTTTCTGCCAGTCGTCCAGCACCACGCCGACATTCAGACGCTTCAATACCCCCACCGGCTGTTTTACATACGAGAGTGTCCTGTCGACCTCGAAGTTTCGGGTGCTGCGCTGAGCGCTCGAGCTGGGCCCGGTGCTGGCCGCGGTCGTTTGCGCGGCACCGGCCTGAGCGGCGGCCGCCTGCGCGCCGGCAGCCTGGGGGGCCGGATTGCCGGGAGTCGCAGCGCCCGGAATCGACGGCGCACCGGAGGTGCCGGGAGGTTGATTGCTCAAGGCGCCGGGTATCCCCTCGGCGCCGTCTCCGCCCTTGCGCGTTTCGCTGCTGGTCTGTTCGCTGCGGACCGCGGTCTTTTGCGGATCGTAGTTCTCGCGCGTCTCCTCGGTAATCGTGAAATCGAGGTCTGCCGTCACGGTGGCACGCACCCGTCCCTGCCCGAGCATGGGCTCCAGCAGATCGATGATACGTCGCTGGTAACTCTCCTCCAGCTTGCGCGTGTATTCGAATTGCCGGGTGCTCAAGGTCGACTCGGCATTTTCGTCCGGCGAATTGAGGAGCGATCCCGCCTGATCCACCAACGTCACGTCGCTGGCCGCCAATTCCGGCACGCTGGAGGCCACGAGGTGCACCACCGCCGCCACCTGTCCGGGCTCGAGCCGCCGGCCGGGATACAGCTGCAGCATCACGGAAGCGGTCGCTTTGTGCGAGTCGCGCAGGAAAACCGACGCCTTCGGCAAGGCCAGGTGCACGCGCGCACTTTGGACGCCCTGCACCTTGATGATGGTGCGCGCCAATTCGGTCTCCAGCACCGACTGGTAGCGTGCGGTTTCCATCATGGAACTGCTGCCGAGCGCCGATTCCTTTTGAATCATTTCGATTCCCATCGAATCGCTCTGCGGCAGTCCCTGGCTCGCCAGGCGAATGCGCGCCTCCTGTACCTTGGATTCCGGCACCGATACCGCGCCCGAGGGATTGAGTTTGAATTCGATGCCGGCCGCCGTCAGGGCGTCCATCACCTGACCGCTCTCGCGTTCCGAGAGTTGCCCATAAAGCACCGTGTAATTTTGTCCCTGCGACCACATCACCAGCCAGATCGCCGCTGCAACGGCCGCCGCAACCCCGGCGAGCAGTCCAACCTGTTTGAGGCCGGGTATGTCGGCCAGGCCGCGGGCGGGAGCAGGTGTGGCAATGGGTAAGTTTTCAGCCATGGGTTATCTCGCGGTCGATCAGACCGACATATTCATTACTTGTTGGTAGGCGTCGACCAGTTTGTTGCGCACCTCGGTCATGGCGCGAAACGCCAAGCCCGCCTTTTGCACTTCCAGCATCACCTTGGTCAGATCCACGCTCTTGTCGCCGGCTTCATAACTATCGGCAAGCGCCGTGGCCTGGTTTTGCATGCTCGCGATGCGATCAACCGTGCCCTTCATCAGGTTGGCAAAATCCATCGGCTGCGCAGTCCCAGCGGACAGCTGCGCCGTGGGCCGCGGGGCGACACCCTCGGCGCGCGCTTGCAGGGCGCGCATTTCCGCCAACACCTGCGTGATTTGCATGTTGCTCATGGCTACACCGCCATGAATTGCGGTTCGTGCACGCGCGGCACAATCACGCCGGCGGCTTTGAGCTGCTGCAGCTTGTGACGCAAGGTGCGCGGGCTGATCCCGAGACGCTCCGCGGTGAGCTTGCGGCTGCCTCCGGTCACCCGCAGCGTGGCCAGAATCAACTCCCGCTCGCGGCCCTTGAGATCGCTCTCCAATCCCAAGTCCCGCACGATGGTCGGCTCCGCCGCCTGCGGCAGCGAGGCGCCGGCGGCCAGCGCGGCGCCGGTATCCAGATCCCCGGCGTGAATGATGCCGCCGGATGCGAGCCATGCGGCTCGCTGCACGATGTTCGTCAGTTCGCGGGCATTGCCCGGCCAATCATATTGCAGCAACTTGCCTTCGGCTTCGCCGGAGAGGTTCAAGGCCGCTTGACCCGCGCGCGCGCAGGCCTGCATGGCGCGGCGCGCCATCGGCAGTATGTCGCCACGCCTTTCGCGCAATGCGGGCAATTTCAGCGACATCACGTTGAGCCGATAAAACAGATCGGCGCGGAAGCGGCCGGCCCTGACTTCCTCGGGTAAATCGCGATTCGACGTCGCGATCACGCGGACGTCGAGGTTGATGGTGCGGCTGCCGCCCAGGCGCTCCACTTCACGCTCCTGCAGCACGCGCAAGATCTTCGCCTGCAGCGAGAGATCCATTTCGGATATCTCATCGAGCAGCAGCGTGCCGCCCTGCGCCTGTTCGAACTTGCCTGCATGCGCGGCCAGAGCGCCGGTGAAGGCACCCTTTTCGTGGCCGAACAAGCTGGCTTCGAGCATGTTCTCGGGAATGGCGGCGCAGTTGATGGTCACGTAGGGCTTATCGGCGCGTGCCGAGTTGTCGCGAATGAAGCGCGCGTAGACCTCTTTTCCCGTGCCGCTCTCGCCGGTGATGAGCACCGTGGCGTCGTTTTCGGCAATCTTGCGCGCGAGGCTGACCAGTCGTTTGGACTCGGGATCGACCGCCACCAACTCATTGGGCATGACGCGCGCCGCCAATTGCCGCTGCGCCATGGCGATCAACGCCTTCGCGTCAAAGGGTTTGACGATATAATCGGTGGCGCCTTCGCGCATGGCCGCGACCGCCTGTGCCACCGTGCCATAGGCCGTCATCAGCACCACGGGCAGGTAGGGATGCAGCCTTTTGATCGACGACAGCAGCTCGTAGCCATTGGCTCCCGGCATGTGCACATCCGAAATCACGAGGCCGATGTCCTGGTGCGTCAGCAGTTCCAATGCGCATTGCGCATCGTGCGCGGGAACGGCGGCGAGACCCGCGGCCTGCAGCGTGTCGACCAGCGCTTCGCGCAGCGCGGCATCATCTTCGACCACCAGAACCGAATCATTGACTTTGTTCATGTTTCCTCCGCCGGCAGTTCGATGACGAACGTGGCGCCGGTGTTCGAATCAGCCAAATAAACGCTGCCGCCGTGCCCGTCGACCACCGACTTGACGATGGACAGTCCGATGCCGTTGCCGCGAGCTCGCGTGGTAAAGAAGGGTTCGAAAATGCGCGCGCGGATTTGCGCGGGAACTCCCGGGCCGTCATCGCTGACGACGATCTGCGCCCGGCCCTGCGCACCGCGCCGAGCCAGTAATTCCAGATTGAGCGCACCGGTTGCGGCCTGCAGCGCGTTGGTGGCCAGATTCAGCACCGCGGAAACCAATGACGGCGCATTGGCCCGCACCATCAAATCCGGCGCCAGGGTTCGGATCGTCAGGCGAACCCCGTCGCGGAGCGCCGGCCGGAGCCACTGCGCAACCTGTTCGAGCAGCGCGCTCACGCTCACCGCTTCCCGGGTGGAGCCGCCGTGCGCAAAGGCAAGCATGTCATTCACCAGCTGATCGAGCTGCCTCAAGCTGCCGGCGGTCTTCTCCGCGCAGCGCGCCAGATCCGAAGGGCTGCGCTCGGCCAGCGTCATTTGCGAGGCGTACAGCATTGCCGCCGCCAGCGGAGTGCGTATCTGATGCGCAAGACCTGCCGCCAATTCGCCCAAGGTCAGCAAGCGTTGCTGACGGGCCAGCAATACCTGCATCAAGTGCGTTTCGGTCACGTCGCTCAGCAGCACCACTTCGCCGCCGTCCTCGAGTGCACGCCTCGAGACGTTGATATAGCGGCCGCTGCGCAACTC
The DNA here is from genome assembly GCA_963831765.1 of uncultured Gammaproteobacteria bacterium. Classification (GTDB taxonomy): domain Bacteria; phylum Pseudomonadota; class Gammaproteobacteria; order Steroidobacterales; family Steroidobacteraceae; genus Bog-1198. The sequence goes on along the minus strand of CAWHRH010000002.1, from coordinate 140,390 downwards.
GGTGTGTTCACCGACTCCGCGAGGATTGACCGCAGCCCGGCCCCAAACCGCGCTGAAGGGCTGCTTGAGGAGCGGTTCGCCCAGCAATTCAATTGCCGCCGGATTGCATTCCAGGATGTCGCCGCGGTCGTCGAGTACCAGCACGCCGCCGGGCAATCCCTTGACGAGCGCCGACAAGCGCGCTGACAAATGCTCCCTGCCCGCGTGGGCGTCGCTCAAGTCGGCGCGCAACTGCGCCACCTGGCCCCGCAATGATTCGAAGGCGCCTTCCAGTTGCTCCGATACCGATCCGAAGGCAAGGAAGGCCGCCTGAAGTTCAGAGCGACGGTTTTCGATCAGCTCAAGTTTTGTAGCTGCCATACCGCATGAGGAAAGCAACTTCTGTGCCTCGGCGGTATTTGCCCGGTCTATCAATCAGTTACGATCTGCCCGGTTCTTTGGTTCCAGGCAGTGTCAAAAAACTGTCAGGCGCTAAGGCGGTATTTGCGCAGCTTTTCTACCAGGGTGGTCCGCCGCATGCGCAGCAGGCGCGCCGCTTCCGCCACGGTGCCATCGGCCTCTTCGAGCGCTTTGCGAATCAATCCGACCTCGATCGCGGACAAGTGATCCTTCAAATCGATACCGCCGCGCGGCAGCGTTCCTTCCAGCATCTCGTCCACGATGTCTTCCGGCACCGGCAATTTGGCATCATCGAGAACCGCCGTTGAGAGATCCAGTGGCGCCACAACCTGGATGGGCACCGGGCGTCCGTCGATGCGCGCATCGCCGCCAAACCATCCCATGGATCCCACGTTGCGGTATCGCTCCGGCAGATCCGCGGCGGTCACGGTCTTGGCCGGGTAGAGAATCGCCAGGCGCTCGAGCAGGTTCGACAGTTCCCGCACATTGCCCGGCCAGCGATTGCGCGACAGGCAGGTCAAAGCCCCGGGGTCCAATTGGATGTGCGGCCCGCTGCCCTGCCGCTGCACCAGATGTTCGATGAGCACCGGCAGATCGTCGAGGCGTTCGCGCAAGGGCGGCATCTGCAACGGAAAGACATTGAGCCGGTAGTAAAGATCTTCGCGAAAGCGTCCGTCGAGGATGGCGGCTTCCAGGTCGCGATGCGTGGCCGCGATGATGCGTACATTGCAGCGGATGGTCTTGTTGCTGCCCACGCGCTCGAAACTGCGTTCCTGCAATACCCGCAGCAGTTTGACCTGCATCTGCAGCGACATATCGCCGATTTCATCCAGGAACAGCGTCCCGCCTTCGGCAAACTCGAAGCGTCCCAACCGGGTGGACAGGGCCCCCGTGAAGGCGCCTTTTTCGTGACCGAACAGTTCGCTCTCCAAGAGATCCGCCGGGATTGCGCCGCAATTGACAGGCACGAAAGGGTGCGTCGCGCGGCCCGACAACTCGTGAACGTGCCGCGCCACCATCTCCTTGCCGGTGCCCGATTCGCCGAGAATCAGCACGTTGGTGTCGAAGGGCGCGACTTGCTCGATGAGGCGGTGCACCGCGCGCATTGCGCGTGAATTGCCGCTGGGACGAAAACGATGCGTACCGGGCTGCGTCGGATGTCCGCTGCGCACATTGTGAGCCTGATCCAATGCCGCCGACAGGCGGCGCTGCTTGACCGGTGTTTCCAGTTGAATCCAGGCCAGGTCGCTGCTGCTCTCGACGATCTTCGGCAATCCATCGTTGCTGATGCAAATGACCGGAAGCGGCTGGCGCATCGCTCGCAGTTCTGCCACCAATCCCAGACCGAGCGAGGTCACGGTGTCGCGTCGCGCAATAACGGCCAGGCAATCCTGCGCATCGCCTTGCGCCGCTTCGCGCAGCTGCGCGATGGTTTGGACATGGACCGGCTCCAAGTCCAAAAAGCGCAGCAGGGCCTGGAGGGCATTGGCCTCCGAATCTGTGGGTTCGATCACAATGACTTTGGCTTCGAGCACTACGTGGGACTCCTTCCCGAGACTTAAAGTGTGACGGACCTCACATATCTCCGGTTCCGTCTTAAGCTTTTGTCGTAACCCTTTGACATATCTCAATCAAAATTGGATTACGAGTCATACTAACTGATGAAGTTGAGAGAAAAGCAGTTGGCAAACCCCCGTAACGCGCGTAGGGGCATCCCCCAACAGCGATGGCGGCGAACTCGTCAGAGTGGTAAATCGAGGGCGTCAGGTCGAGGCGAGTTTTGCGCCGGCGACGAGCCGTCGATGGTGTCTGAAGATCAGTTTGGTCAGCATCTCGACCACAGCATCGCTCAAACCCATGAAACGCATTTGCGCCACTTGGAATTTATCGACCGCACGGTGGCTGGCAACCACGCAGGGTATTTTGACCGGCTGCGGCAGCGCAGGATTGATATAAACGCGCAGGAGTCCTGTCGTCCCGATGGCCGGCGCAGCCTCGGCGAACCATTCCAGCGCGCAAGAGGTCATGCGCACGCGCGCCGCGGGGGGCAAGCCGCTGGCGCGCATCGCCAATTCGGCCGTCAGGCGCAGCAGAATGTTGACCTTGTACTCCAGGCGCTGAAGCTCATGCAGCAGCGCCGGGGACTCGTCCTTGAGCGCTTCGTGAACCCGCACTTCGTCCAATGAGGATTCGGCGCCGAGCAGTTGGTGATTGTCCGCGTTGAGACGTGCCAGGGCCATGCCCTCGGCAAGCGGCCCCGGAGAGAAGGCCACGGGAAGCATCTCCTCGAATATCAGACCATCGCCGAGAAACGACTCAGCCATGAATGCGCCCTTAAAAATTGTCTACGGTTGGCGCTGCTGCCGGACACCTGAATAGGCAGCCACCGCTCGCCGGCCGACCGCAGCCATATCCATTTCACGGCCTTTGCCGCGTTTGAGATGCTCAATCAGTCCAATCGTCCGATCGTTAAGCTGGGCAATCTGTTGCAGCAGATCCCGACTGGCGGCATCCACACGTTTGGTATCGAGCCGGAAGGACTTTAGCAGCTGCAATCGCTCGGCGTCGAGGGAGCCCAACTGTTGCAGCTTCGACTGCTCGGCTGCCTCGAGCATGTCACGGGACAGCGCCAGCGCACGCATCAACGCCGGATGGATCTCTGTCCCTCTCATCGGCCATCCGCGACGATCTGGTCCCAGCCGTCCTTTATTTTCTTGATCAACGCGGTGACTTCGACGACAACCCTGGTGTCGTTGGTGACGTTGGCCATGGTCAAGCGCGCGAGCATGTAGACATACAGGGCACGCAGGTTCTCGGCGACTTGCTCGCCGCGCTCCATGTCGAGAGTATTGTTCAGCTGATTGATCAGGCGAATGGCCTTGCCCATCGCCATGCCCTTGGCAACCACCTCGTTGAGCGGCAGATTGTTCTTGATGCGCGCCATGCAGGCATTCGCGATTGCCAGCTGCGACAGGATCTGCTCGAACATGATCTGCACCAGGCGCGCGGGGCTGGCCTCCGCGACCAGGCCGTGGCTGTTTACAGCGCGATATTGGGCTGCGGCTCGTTGCGAGTGCATGGCGTCGCCTTAGCCGGTGCTCAGGTTGCCGCTGCCCAGGCTGGTGTTGCTCTGAGAGGTGCCGGAGGCCGCGTTCGCGCTCGGATTGAACTCGGCGTTGAGGTACGTCTGAGTCTCTTTGAGTTTTGCGACTGCCGTGTCCATGGCGTTATATTCGATGGTCAGCGTGGCCGAGTAGGCCGCCAACTGCGCGTTGAGCGCAGATTGCTGGTTGGCGACGTTCTTCAAGCCCGTCTGGAGACCTTGGTTGATGGTATCGAGCAAACCGCCGGTCTTGGTGTAGCCGTTGATGAGACTGTCAATCTTGGTGGCGATGCCGTTCGGGCCGCCGAGCAGGTTGCCGATCGATGCGAGGCTGGCATTCAAGGCGACGCCCAATGCGGTGGCATTGGTGGAGTAGCTGCCGTCGGTGTTGGCCGTGATGCCCAGATCGGTCAGGGAGTGCGCGCCGCCCTGGCCCGTGTTCTTCACCACATCGAGTATATTTTCCAACTGAGTTTGGAACGATTCCAGCGTGGCATTGCCGTTCAGCGGACCCGCGGTCTGGGTGGATGCGTTGTAGCCGGTCAAGCTTTGGATGCTGCTGATCACGCCATTCAGCGCCGTCACGAAGCTGCTGATCGCGGTCTGCGCAGCCGAGGTGTCCGGACTGATGGTGAGGGTTGTCGGCGTGCCGACGGGCGAGGCCCCGGTCAAATTGAGGGTCACGCCGCTGATGGCATTGCTCACCACATTGCTGGCGCTGCTCGCCGGGAAACCGTTGATCAAGAAGTTCGCATCCACCGGCGGAGTCCCGGTCAAATTCAATGCGGACAGGCCCCCGTCCCCGCCCGATGGCGTCACCGTGATGGTGTTGGCCGCGCCGGTGCTCGTGGAGGTCAACACCAGACGCGATCCATCCGTGGCCGTGATGATGCTTGCCGTCACGCCGGGATTGTTCGGTGCCGAATTGATGGCTGACGCAATGCCGGTCAGCGTGTTGTTGCTCGAATCAATGTTGATCGAGGTCGAGGCGCTGCCCACCGCAATGGTCAGGGTGCCGGTGCCGATCGCCGCCGTGCCCGACAGCGGTGCCGACGTCAATGTCGCTGCGGTCGCCAGATTGTTAACTTGCAGTGAGTACTGACCCGCGACCGCCTTGGAAGTCGTGGTAGCGCCGGCAATGGTCTTGTCGGCCACAGTCGCATCAAATCCCGCCAATTGGCTCGGATTCTCGATGGCCTGGGCCGCCAATTGCAGCGCGTCCAGCGCACTGGTGAATGTGCCATAGGCGGACACCTGCGAATCCAGCGTGTTTTGCCGGTTGGCCAGCTGGGAGGTCTGGGCCGCGCCAAACGCCGTGGTCAGCGAGGACACGATGGCGCTGATGTTCAATCCCGAGCCGATACCCGTGGACGTGATCAGTGCGCTTGCGCTCGGCGTGCTGCTTGCCGCGGTCGCGTTGCTGCTGGGCGGGATGACTGAACTCATGGGCTAGGGTTCCGCGAGATGACTGCTCAATTTATCGGCGACTCAGGCCAGGACTTAAGCAAGCCCCGTACCAACATGGCGTGGCATTGCTCCCTTAAACGTGGCTGTCGATCAGCACGCCGGAGATCCCCACGCTTCGCGCCAATTCTGCGAATTCGGCGGCGGGAAATTCGCCGATCACGGCGCCCGTCGCAGGATTGATCTGCTGAATCAGCTTGCCGTCCGAGGAAGGGTCCACGCGAAACTGATCGGGCTTTCCCGAGTCGTTCAGATACTTGTTGAGCAGGGTCACTTGCACTTGGAGGCGCGAGCCTGCCGGCGGCGACGCCGCGCGGCCGCTTCGCGGCAACGGCTTGCCGCCGTTGGATTGACCAATCGTTGTAGGCGCCTGACTTCCGTGCACGAGGCTCGTGACCGGTATCTTTACCGGTTGTCCGTCGCTAGCCATGGTTACACCTAATTACTTAACGCAGATCGCGCCATACCTCTAAAGTTCTTGCCGCCTGTGCGAAGACCACGGCTCGATCCCTTTTGATCGAGCCGTGGTTTTTTCCGACTATCTCTAGCTATCGGCTGTTATTGCAGAAGCTTGAGAATCAGCTGGGGCTGCTGGTTGGCCTGCGCCAACACCGAGATACCCGCCTGTTCCAACACCTGGGACTGAGTCAGGTTCGCCGTTTCCGAGGCGAAGTTGGCATCCTGAATGGTGCTGCGCGACTGCGTCAGGTTCTGCGCCGTCGAGGTCAGGTTGCTGACCGCCGAGGCGAAGCGATTCTGAATCGCGCCCAATTGACTTTGGAATGCGCTGACCGTGGCCAATGCCGCATCGACCGAGGAGATGGTCTTGTTGGCATCGTTCACCGTGAGCACGTCCTGGTTGGCCAGGCTCGCCGTTCCCAACGCGGTGGAGGTGCCGCTGACGAAGCCCAACGCCGCCGAGCCGCCGGCGCCGATGTCGGTGATGGACACCGACTTGGAATCCGTCAACGTAACCGTGCCGCGCGCGGTCACCGGAGCGGCCAAGCTGCCGGAGGTGGCTGCTGCCAGGCCCGTGCCTGTCGCGCCCGTACCGGCGGTCACCGTCTGCCCAACGGTGATGTTGCTGCCGTCCGAAGCGGTCAGAATGATGGCGCCCACGGTGCCGGCGGTGGCATCGGAGTTGATGCTCGCCGTCACACCGGTCTGCGCGCTGAACTGGTTGATCTGCGCGGCCACGTCGCTGCCGGTCAGACCGCCCGAGGCGATCGACACGTTGTTGGCACCGGAGTAGATCTGCACACCGTTGATGGTCAGATCGTAGGTCGATGCCGTGGTGGGCGGCGTGTTCGCCACCGAGTCTCCACCCACCGAGAACACGTTGGTGTCGATGACCTGGGTCGAGGCGGTCGCGGTCAAGCCCTGCAGGCCTGCGCCGTTGATGGCCGCGGCCTTGGCAAAGGCGGAATCCGAACTTTGCGAGGCGGAAGCGCCGACGAAGCTCGAGGTCGGTCCCACCGTCACGGTGGTGGTCCCGTCGCTCAACTGCACGGTGTTGGCACCGGTCAGTACGGCATTCGTGACCTGGCCCGTGCCGGTCGCGTATTGACCGATCTGGTTGGCGGCCACACCCTGCTGCAAGGACACAGCGATGGTGTCGCCGACGTTGGCGCCCACTTGATAGACCGTGGTGCCGCTCGAACCGTTGAGCACGTTCAAACCGTTGAAGGTGGTCTGATTGGCAATCTGCGTAATTTCTGCGATCTGCTGCTGCACCTGGTTATTGAGAGCGGCGCGATCCGACGCGCTGTTCGAGCCGTTGGCCGATTCGACCGCCAGGGTGCGAATGCTCTGCAGGTTGTTGACGATCGTGTTGAGCGCGCCCGCGGTCGTTTGCGCTTCTGACACGGCGTCATTCGCATTGGCCACCGCCTGATTCGTGCCGTTGATCTGCGTCGTGAATTGCTGGGCGATCGCGAGGCCGGCGGCGTCGTCCGCGGCGCTGTTGATGCGCAAGCCAGATGACAAACGCTGCAATGCCTGCGACAGGCTCGCCTGCGAGCCGGCCAGACTGTTCTGTGCGTTCAGCGAATTAATATTTGTGTCGAGTACTAATGACATTGATGTGCTCCTGAAAGTTTAACCACCGGCCCGTCTTAGGCCCTTGTGTTCACTTCACCCACTGCGGGCGGACCGGTGAACATTCCAGTTCTTTATCGGACTGCGCCTGCGCTTCTTGAGCCCGGGGTTGCGTACAGGTAAGGCATTTATCTGCACTGCGTCGCAGAATTGAGGACTCGAATTTGACAGTGGCAAAACCCTCTGCGCGGGCTGGAATGACCCCTGACGCCTTCTTATCGGCAGGGAAACTGCTTTATGGAGTACAATTCGCGCCCCGTTCGCCACCCCTTGAATCAGCGTGAAATCCGTGAAACGCAAGAGCCCGAAAGTGGGCTTTGTCAGCCTGGGCTGTCCCAAAGCACTCGTCGATTCCGAACGTATCCTGACGCGCCTGCGCGCGGAGGGGTATGAAGTGGCGGCCAGCTATGCCGCGGCCGACCTGGTGGTGGTCAACACCTGCGGTTTCATCGATTCCGCGGTGGATGAATCGCTGGAAGCCATCGGCGAGGCGCTCGCCGAGAACGGCAAAGTCATCGTCACCGGGCTGCCTGGGCGCACAGCCGCAAAAGATTCTCGATCGCCATCCGCAGGTACTGAAGATCACCGGCCCGCAGCGCTACGAAGAAGTGGTGGCCTCGGTGCACGAGCATCTGCCGCCGAAGCACGAGCCCTTTGTCGATCTGGTCCCCGCGCAAGGGCGTCAAGCTGACGCCGCGGCACTATGCTTATTTGAAGATCTCCGAAGGCTGCAACCATCGCTGCAGCTTCTGCATCATTCCATCGATGCGCGGCGATCTGGTCAGCCGGCCGATCGGCGAGGTATTGCGCGAAGCCGAGCAGCTGGCTCGCGCCGGCGTCAAGGAAATCCTGGTCATCTCCCAGGACACCAGCGCCTACGGCGTCGATTTGAAGTATGCCTCGCAGCCATGGCGCGAGTCGAGCAGCGTCGTGCGCGCTTCTACGATCTCGCCGCCGCGCTGGGCGAACTCGGCGTCTGGATTCGGCTGCACTATGTGTATCCCTACCCCCATGTCGATCAGGTCATCGAGCTGATGGCCGACGGCAAAGTGCTGCCGTATCTGGACATTCCGTTCCAGCACGCCAGTGCACGCATTCTTGAAGTTGATGAAGCGCCCCGCGGCGGCGGAAAATACCTTGGATCGCATTGCGGCCTGGCGCAGCGTGGTTCCCGACATCACCATTCGCAGCACTTTCATCGTGGGATTCCCCGGGGAGACCGAGCAGGATTTCCAGGAGCTTGCTCGACTGGATGAACGTCGCGCAGCTCGACCGGGTGGGTTGCTTCGAATATTCGCCGGTGGAGGGCGCCGCCGCCAATGATCTGCAAGGAAGTCCGCGGTCCCTGCGCAGGTCAAGACCGAGCGCCGCGCCCGCTTCATGGAACTCGCCGCCCAGATCAGCGCGCGGCGCCTCAAGCAGAAGATCGGCCGCACGATGCAGGTGTTGATCGATCGCATCGAAGGGATGTCGCCGATTGCGCGCTCCAGCAGCGATGCCCCGGAGATCGACGGCACGGTCAGAATCGAGGGCGGCCGCGGCAAGCCTACGGGCTTTAGCGTGGGCTCGTTGGTCAACGTGCAGATCACGGCAGCGAGCGACTATGATCTGACGGCGCGATTGGCGGATTAACAGGATTGCGGGTTGCAACAGCTTCGGAGTCACCGTGGAAATTTCTGCAGATAGAGTCGTCACCATTCATTACACCCTTAAGGACGACGCCGGCAGCCGTGATCGACAGTTCTGCCGGCGGCGAGCCGCTGGCCTACATCCAAGGACACGGCAACCTGGTTTCAGGACTGGAAAAAGCGCTCGAGGGCAAGCCGGACGGCAGCAAAGTCGCGGTTTCCGTTGAACCGGCCGAAGGCTACGGCAAATTCGATCCCGCGTTGATCCAGCGCGTGCCGAAGCGCTCGCTGCAGGGCGCGGGCGAAATCAAGAAAGGGCATGCAATTCCAGGCACGAACCGATGACGGCATGCGGGTTTTCACCGTGACCGGCGTGATGGGCGACATGGTGACCCTGGACGGCAACCACCCGCTGGCCGACAAGACCCTGCATTTCGACGTGCAGGTCGTGGGCGTGCGCGATGCCACCACCGAGGAACTCGAACATGGCCACGTGCACGGCGCTGGCGGCCATCATCACTAGGGCCCGTCCAGGTTTCTAAAGAAATTTGAACAGCGACAGCCCCTGGGTCAGCGTGTACGCCTGCAGCGCGGCGCTCAAGGTCGTGTTCTGTTGATCCAGCGTGGTGATGGCGCTTCGCGTAGTCCAGGCTCTGCAGCGACGAGATGGACTGCTGCAGCTGGATCTGCTGGCTGGTCGCGACCGACTGCTGGGTGGTGATGGAATTCAGACGCCCGCCGATGCTGGCGCGGACATTCGAGGTTTGGGCGAGCGCCTGATCGATGTTGTTGATCGCACCGTTGATCGCATTGTTCAAAGCTGCTGAGGATGCCGAAGTGCTCCCGCCTGATTGCAGTGCCGTCACCAGATTCTGCACGGTCGTGAAAAGGCTCTGGTTGGTGCTGGGCGCGACTGTGAAGGAATCGCCCGCCGCCGGCGTCCCGCTCAAAGTCACCTGCACGCCGTTGAAGGCAATCGTGTTGCCGTCGGTATAGCTGCCCGAGGTCACCAACGTGGCGCCCTCGAGAACCTGGTAAGGTGCCGGGCGCCGTGAAATTGATCGAGTAGGTGCCGCCATCGCAGGCGGCCGGGTTCGATACCGTGGTCGCGCCCACGATGCCGGATCCTGTGTTGGCCGGCATTGGCGGAGACCGTGAAGGTGCCGTTGCCGGTCTTGATTTGATTGAACACCGTATTGCCGTTGTCGCCGTCTGCAACGGTCTGGCCCGCCGCAATTTGCACCTGCCGCTGACCCTGATCGCCGTTGTAGGTCGCGCCCGTCGGCGCTCAACGTGAACGGCTGCGTTTGCGTGGCGAAGCCGCCGAAAAGATGTACTCGCCGTTGCCGTTCTGCGTATTGGCCAGCGTCGAGCAAGCTGTTCTGAATCTGCACCGCCTGCGTGGCGATGGCAGTTCGGTCCGTGTTCGTCAGTGCTCCGCTGTTGGCCTCGAGCGCCAGATCGCGCAGGCTTTGCAGCTGGCTCTGCACCTGCGACAGTGCGCTGTCCTCGGTATTCAGATTCGTCTGCGCGCTGGTGGCGTTGGTGGCGTATTGCTGGCTTTGCGCCAGCGCCTGGTTGTAGTTGTTCACGCCTGCCGGCCGCCGATCGGATTCTGCGAAGCGGTGGTGAACGACTGGCCGCTCGACATCTGGTTCTGCGTCTGATTGATGCTGGATTCCAGCGTCTTGATCGCTCGCCAGAAACTGCGCCTGATTGAGATTTTGTGTGACGCGCATGCGGCCTCCTCAGCTGACCGTGCCGTTCACTGAATTGATCAAGGTCGTGAACAGGCTGTTGCCGATGGTCAGCGCCTGCGCCGCCGCCTGGTAGGCCTGCTGCCACTGCAGCAGACTCGCCGCCTCTTCATCGAGATTGACGCCGGTGACCGACTGCACGCTGGTGAGCGCCTGGCTGTTGACGGCGGCTTGCGCCGTCTGCGCCGTATTGATCTGCTGCGCCTGGCTGCCGAAGCCCGTGATCAGCGCGCTCACAGCCCCCGGTGATGCTGGTGGTGCCGTTCTGCAGCACGCCGACATTTTGTGCGTTGGCGCGCAGACAGGGCATTGCGATTGTCGCCCGTGCCGCCCGCATTGCTCGTCACGGTGAAGATATCGCCGGCGGCCGGCGTGCCGCTGATCTGCACCTGCCAGCCGTTGAGACTGATATTGCCGCCGCTCGTATAGGCCTGCGCCGCGCCGCCGTTGATCGAATAGGTGGTGGGCGGATTCGCGAAGGTGATGGTGGCGGGCGTCGAGCAAATTCGGATCGGCCGCATTCGAGCACGGTGCCCGGAACTGATGGTGGCGGCGCCGGTGTTGGTCGCCGGCCGCGGCGGTTTGCACGGCGCCGGCCGCGGCAATCTTCGATGGATCGGTCAACACCACGTTGAAGCTCGAGGCCGCCGTCGCCGTGGGTTGAATCAGGAACTGATCGCCGGCCGCGGGAGCGCCCGACAGGACGATCGAAATGCCCGTCGGCCGTGTACGGACTGCGCGGCCGTCCCGGCGCCCGTCGGCGTCACGCTGGCGCCGTTGGTGGTATCGGTCAGCGGTCGGCGCACCGCCCTGAAACGACAGGATGTAGTTGTCCGCGGTCAGCGCACCCAAACCGTTGGCATTGACGCTGACGCTCGCCGTGACGGCGTCGGTGTTCTTCGCCGATGAGGTGGCAAGCGGTGCGCCCACGGAGAAAATATTGGCGCCGAAGTTGCCGCTCAAATCCAGGCCGTCAGCCTGCTGCGCATTGACGGTCTGGCTCAACGCCGTGGCGATTTGTCCGAGCTGATTCAACGCCGGATTGATCACCTGGGTGCGCGCCGCCAGCAGGCCGCCCAAATCCCCCGAGGTGATGTTGCTGCTGATCGCGTTGCGCTGGTCGCCGCCGAGCCGATTTCCAATTGCGAGGCGTTGAATTGATTCGGCACCGTCGTCAGAGCCGTGGTCTGCCCCTGCAGCACCAGCGGCTGGCCGTTGCCGACGAAGACGTTCAAGGACGCCGTCGGAGTTCGTGGTGGTGGAGACGCCGACCAATTGCGATAGATTCGATACCAGCTGATCGCGCTGGTCCAGCAGCTCGTTGGGCGGCTGGCCGCCGTTCTTGCGCGGTGCTGACCACGATCTGTTTGTTCAGCGTCGAGATCGCCGAGGCGATGGAATTGATCTGCTGCACGTCCGCGGTGATGCGCGTAGTTCACATCGGTATTGAGCGCGTTGAGCTCGCCGCTCGCATTCTGAAAGCTGCTGGCCACGCTCTGCGCCTGCCCGAGCAGGGCCTGGCGCGACGCGGTCGAGGTCGGGTCGTTGGCGACATCGGAGAAGGCGCTGTAGAAACTCTGCAGCGAGGTGCTCAAGCCGCCGATCGTGGTGCCGAACAGGTTGTCGATCTGGGTGCTGTAGCTCTGCAGCGCATTCAACTGGCCCAGGCTGCTCTGCGAGGTGTTCAGCTGGTTGGCGGCGGCCTGGCTGTAGGTGCGGCTGATGCCGGTGACCGTCGACGCCGGCGCCGACGGTCGTGGTGCCGTTCGACTGCGGGATGGCTTCGGTCAGATTTACCGTTTCGCGGTCATAGCCCGGCGTGCTGGCGTTGGCAACGTTGTTGCTGGTGACGTTGATCGCGTTTTGAAACGCCTGCAGCGCCGAAACACTGATTCCAAACACATCTGACACTGGTCTTCTCCGCGCTCTACCGTTCGAACTCACCTCGACTCCCGCAATATCGGCAGCGAGTCGCGGTTTCTATAATGCTGCGACGCGGCGTCACAGTCGCCGCCTGCAGAGTGTCGCTGTCGAGAATCTGATTTAACTTATTCGCGTACTCCGGATCGGTGGCGTAGCCGGATCTGCCGATGCCGTCGATAGTACGCCTGGGCGTCGCCGCCGGCCGCGACCGCGTCCCGGTAGCGCGGCGAACTCTTGAGCAATGCTGGCGAAATCCTTGACGCTTTCCTCGATCGAGCCGTAGGCGCGAAATGCCGTGCGCCGCGGCGTCGCGACGCCGTTGCTGACCTCCATGGTGTCGGCGGTCGCGCGCGCCGCCGGTCCACTCATCGCCGGCCTTGATGCCGAACAGGTTGAAACTCGAGGAGCCGTCGGCATTGCGCGGCATGCGCTGGCCCCAGCCGGTTTCGAGTGCCGCCTGCGCCAGCAGCGCCATCGGGTTCAAGCCCAGGGCGCTTGCGGCGCGGCGAATCGACGGCATCACGCGATTGACGAATTCCGCCGGCGTCTGTGCCAGCTGCCGCGCGCTGGGCACGCGTGGCATGCGTTCGGAAGCGCGATTTCACCGCTGCCGGGCGCTGTCTTGCCCGACAACTGGCGCTTCAGCAGTCCTGCGCGATCCCTAAATCGGCATGCTGACTGATGGTCAGAGCGCCACCTGCTTGTCGAACATGTCCTGGTACATGCCCATTTCATTGCTGTCGGTTTCCACGGCCGCACTGGCGTCGCGCATGCTCTTCAGCATCATCTGCAGGAACAGCGCTTCGACCTGCTGGGCGACCGCGCTGATCGCCTGCGGCGAGTTCGGATCGCTCTTCAGGGCCGCCAGGCCGTTGACGTCGGTGTAAGTGCGTGGCCGAGGTTGTGTCCAGGGGCGCGTCATTCAGCGACGGCATCGAGGCGGGCTATGGGCGTCAAAGTACTCATTTAGATGACGATGAGCTCGGCCTGCAGCGCGCCGGCCTCCCGCAACGCTTCGAGAATGGCCACCAGATCGCCGGGGGCCGCGCCGACATCGTTCACGGCGCGCACGATCTGGTCGAGTTCCACGCCGGGCTTGAACAGGAACATGCGATTCGACCCCTGATCCACCTTGATGGTCGAATTGTTGACCACCACGGTTTGGCCCAGCTTGGAGAACGGCGCCGGCTGGCTGACGCTCTGCTCTTCTTTGATGGTCACCGACAGCGAGCCGTGCGACACCGCCGCCGGGCGTCACGATCGACATGGCTGCTGATCACGACCGTGCCGGTGCGCGAATTGATGATCACCTTCGCCGAGGCCGCTGCCCGGTTCCACCTCGAGATTCTCGACCGACGGAAAGAAACGCCACGCGCTGCGTGAGGTCGATCGGCGCGCGCACCCGGACGGAGCCGCCGTCCATGATGGTGGCGATGATCGTCGCCCATGCCCTGTTGACGCTCGCCACCAATCGTGTCGCGGTGGTGAAGTCCGGATCGTTCAAATTGAGGACGATGAATCGCCCTGCGAAAGCTGCGAGGCGACGGCCCTTTCGACCGTGGCGCCGTTCGGGAATGCGGCCGGAACTCGGTACGTTGACCGTGAGCTTCGAGCCGTCGTTGCCTTCGACGCCGAAGCCGCTGACGATGAGATTACCCTGGGCGATCGCATAGATCTGTCCGTCGAGGCCATGCAGCGGCGTGACCAGCAGCGATCCGCCGCGCAGACTCTTCGCGTTGGCGATGGAGTTGACGGTGATGTCGATGGTTTGGCCGGGCTTGACGAAGGCCGGCAGCACCGCGTGCACCGCCACCGCGGCCACGTTCTTGAGCTGCGGCGTGACATTGGCCGGGACCGTGATGCCGAGCTGCGCCAGCATATTGTTGAGCGACTGCACGGTGAAGGGCGCCTGGCTGGTTTGATCGCCGGTGCTGTCGAGGCCCACGACCAGTCCGTAGCCGACAAGCTGGTTGGTGCGCACGCCCTGGATCTGCGCCAGGTCCTTGATGCGTTCGGCTTTCGCCAGCGGCGAACTCAGCAGCAGCATGGACGCGATCAAGCAGAATTGGATTGAATGTTTCATGTGCATATCAATACGGGGCGAACACGGAATTGAAGAAGCGCGCCAGCCAGCCCATGCGGTTGGAGCTGTCGATGACGCCCTTGCCCGAGTAGCTGATGTGCGCATCCGCGACCTTGTCGGAAGTCACGGTGTTGTTCGGTCGCAATGTCGGCGCGGCGCACGACGCCCGAGACGTGCACGAACTCATCGCCCTGATTGAGCTTCAGCGTCTTGTCGCCCTGCACCACCAGATTGCCGTTGGACTGCACGTCCATCACGGTCACCGTCAGACTGCCGGCCAGGCTGTTGCCCTGGGTGCTCGAGCCCTCGCCGTCGAAGGTATCCGCGCCCGACAAGAGTTGGTGTAAATCGGCACGCCGCCGGTGGTGATCGTCCTGCCGAACAGCGTGGGTCCCGGTGGTGTTGACAGCGGTGGTCTTCGTCGTCTTGGTGACGGCGCTCTTGCTGGCCGCTGGTCGACTCTGTCAGGCGAGACCGTCAGCACATCGCCGACGCGGCGCGCTTTGAGGTCCGCGAACAGCTCGATCTGCTGGCCTGCCTGATAAATCGCACCATCGGTGCGCGGCGTCGGCGGCGGCAGCACGCGCGCGACCACCGGACTCCGGTTTGTGTTCCTTGTGCGGCAGCATGCCGCAGGCCGACAGCGCGCAGCAGGGCAGCATTCCGAGGAGAATCCGGTGCAGCGGATGCGTTTCAAGGATCATGACAGGTTGGTCGTGAGGTACTGCAGCATCTGATCGGTGGTGCTGATGGCCTTCGAGTTCATCTCATAGGAGCGCTGGCACTCGATCATGGAGACCAGCTCGGTCACCGAATTCACGTTCGAAGTTTCGAGCGTGCCCTGCGCGAGCGTGCCCAGACCGTTGGTGCCCGCCGTACCCACCTGCGGCGAACCGCTGGCTGCGGATTCCACCAGCAGGTTGTTGCCGGTGGGCTGCAGGCCTTCCTCGTTGATGAAATCGGCCAATTGAATCTGGCCGACCTGGGTGCCCTTGGTATTGCTGGCCGTGGTAACCGTCACCACGCCGTCGGTGCCGACGGTCACCGACTGCGTGCCCGCGGGGATGTTGATGGCCGGCTGCAGCGGATAGCCGCTCGCGGTCACCACGTTGCCCTGGTTGTCGAGGGAGAAGGTGCCGTCGCGCGTATAGGCAATGGTGCCGTCCGGCATGGTGATCTGGAAGAAGCCGCGGCCGGTGACCGACAGGTCCAGGCGGCCGTTGGTCTGCAGCACGCTGCCCTGGGTGTAGTCCTTTTCCGTGGCGACGATGCGCACGCCCGTGCCCAGCGTCAGGCCGGTGGAATACTGGGTGTTCTGCGTGCTCTGCGCACCGACCTGCCGGACATTCTGGTACATCAGATCCTGGAAATGCGGCGCTGCCGGCCTTGAATCCGGTGGTATTGGTGTTCGCCAGATTGTTGGCAATGACCGCCATGCGCGTGTTCTGCGCGTCGAGTCCGGTTTTTGCTGCCCATAGTGCAAGATTCATCGGATGATTCCTTTGACGCTACGACGTCAACATCATGCGCTCGGCACTTTGTTCATTCGTATCGGTTGAGTTGATGCTCTTGATCTGAAATTCGTACAAGCGCTGCAGCTCGATCATGCTGATCAGGACTGCGCGGCGTTGACATTGCTGGATTCCAGCATGCCGGATGTGATGGACACCGTATCGTCGGTCTTCGCCTTGCCGCCGGACTTGAGCCGCAACAGGCCGTCGTCGCCCTTCTGCAGATCCGTGGTCGGCGGATTCACCAGCTTGATGCGATCGACCTGGGTGACCGCGAAGGGCGCCGAGCCCTGCGGCACCACCGATACCGTGCCGTCGCTGCCGATGCTCACCACCGTGGAGGGCGGAATGATCCAATGGACCGGATTCGGTCAGCACCGGCAATCCGCTGGCGGTCGGTGACCGCGCCGTTGGGCGTCACCCGCAGATCGCCGGCGCGCGTGTAGGCTTCCTTGCCGTCGCTGCCCTGCACCGCGATGAAGCCCTTGCCGTTCACGGCGATGTCGAGATCGCGCCCGGTGCTCTGCATGACGCCGCTGGAGAAATCCGTGCCGGCATCGCCGGCCACGGCGTTGACGCGCGTGGCATAACCCGGGCCGTAGATCGGCTGGCTGGCGAACGCACACGGCATCCGCGCGGAAGCCGATGGTGCTCAGGTTGGCGATGTTGTGATTGTTCACCGCCTGCGCTTGCATGATTTGCTTCGCGCCGGTCATCGCCACGTAAAGTCCTCTATCCATGATCTATCCATCCGATTAGTGGTGATGTTGATGACGGTCTGCGAGAGCTGATTCGCCGTGGTGATGACCTGCGCATTGGCCTGGAAGGCGCGCTGCGCGGTGATCATGTTCACCAGTTCGGTGGTCAGATCGACGTTCGAGGCCTCGAGCGCGCCCGATTGGATGGTGCCGAAGCCCGCCGAGCCGGCGGTGCCCTGATACGCTGTGTGCCCGAGGTGAAGGTCTCGGCCCAGTTGGTATCGCCCAGCTGCTTCAAGCCCTGCGGATTCGGAAAATTCGCCAGCGCCAACTGTCCGAGCTGGGTCGAACGGCCGTTGGTGTAGACCGCCGACACGATGCCGGTGGGATCGATGGACACCGTGCTCAGCTGGCCGGTGGTGAAGCCGTTCTGCGTGATCGAGGTCACGCCGAAGCCGCCGCCGAACTGCGTGCTCTGGGCGAAATTGAAAGTCATGTTCATGCGCCGCCGCGCCGTCGGTCGGCGTGAAGCCCGGGAAATTCAGCGCGCCGCGCAGCCGGCGGCGTGACCGCGCCGGTGCTGGAGAACGTCAGCGTGTTGCGTGGTCGGCGATCAGCGTTCCGTTGACCGTCATGTTGACGTTCCACGTGTTCGGGCACCGCCGTCTGCGTGAAGTAGAAGGTCGCCGGATAGGAGTTGCCCAGCGAGTCGTACACCGTGGTCGAGGTCGATTGGTTGAAGGTGGCCGGATTGGTCGGATTGAAGGGCGCGCCGGCGGGCGGCGCGAGCCCGCCGGCAGATTCAAGATCACCGTGCCGGCCGTGGTTGCCAGCGGCGTGCTCTGCGCGGTCTGCAGATTGAGGTCCGTCAGCGCGCCGGTATTGAAACCGCCGTTGGCGGTCGGCGGATAGACCTGCAGCGCCTGGCCGGTGGCGGTCACGACATTGCCGTTCTTGTCCTCGGAGAATTGGCCGTTGCGCGTATAGACGATGCCGCTGCTGGGATCCTGCAGCGTGAAGAAGCCGTCGCCGCTGATCGCAAGATCCAGATTCGACGACGGTGGTGCTGATGTTGCCCTGCGTGAACTGCTGGGCGGTCGCGGCGAGCCGCACGCCCTCGCCGATCGCGGAGGTATTGAGGTTCACCGCGCCCGCGGCGAACACGTCGGCGAATTCGGCGCGCGAGCTCCTTGAAGCCGACCGTGTTCGGCGTTGGCGACATTGTTGGCGGTCACGTCCAGGTCCGAACTCGCCGCCGTCAGTCCCGATAATGCAATGCTGAATGAAGACATTTGATTACTCCTGAATGAATTAGTTGGAAATCTGCTGCACGCTGCTGAACGGCACGCTGCCGATGCCCGCCACGTTCAAGGTCAAGTCCCGTCGATCCCGCGCCCATGCTGACGCTCTCGATCGTGCCGTTGACCAGCGTGGTTGCGGCGGTGCTGCCCGAAGTCGCGCCCGCGTACTGCGCGCTCAAGGTGTAAGTCCCGGCGGGCGCCTGCGAGCCGTTGCCCTCGTTGCCGTTCCACGAAAAGCTCGCGAGTCCGGCCGATTGCGCGCCCAGATTGATCTGGCCGCACCAGCGCGCCGCTGCGCGTCGCTGATGTTGAGCACCACCTGCGAGGTGGTCTGCGGCACATTGACGGCGCCGCTCACCGTGCCGTTGGCCGCCGATGCTGCGCCGTGCCGCTGCTCACCAGCGCCTGGTGGCCGAGCAGCGACGACGCCTGCAGCGCCTGACTCGAGGTCAGCGAACTCGACAGCGCGCTGAACGAGGTGTTGAGCGAGGTGATGCCCTGCACTTCGCTGAGCTGCGCCAGCTGCGTCAGGAAGGTGTTGCTGTCCACCGGACTGGTCGGATCCTGATTCTTCAGCTGCGCCAGCATGAGGGTGAGGAAATCGGTTCCGCCCAAGGTGGTGCCGTTGGCGGCCGGCGTGCCGCTGCTCGATCCCGTGTCGCCGGTGGTGCCGGTGCTTCCGGTGGTGCCGGTCGTACCGGTGCCCCGGTGCCGGTGCCGTGCCGGTGCGGGCTGGTCGGCGTGTGTTCCGTTGATTAACATGGTGCTTTCCTAGGCCTAGTGGCCCATCGAAATGGTTTTGAGCAGCAAATCGCGCGCCGTGTTGATGGCTTCGACGTTGGTCGCGAAGGTGCGATTCGCCGAAATCATGTTGGTCATCTCCTCGATCGAATTGACGTTCGAGCTGAAGACGTAACCGTCCTTGTTCGCCAGCGGATTGTCCGGCTGATAGCGCATCAGCGGCGGCGCGGTGCTCTCCACCACGCCGAGCACGCGCACGCCCACGCCGGCATCCTGCGCCGTCGAAACTGTCGCCCGACGTGTCCATCATGGTTTGGAACACCGGATGCCGCGCGCGATAGATCTTGGCTGGGATCGCCGTTGACGCTCTCGGCGTTGGCGAGATTGCTGGCCGTGGTGTTGAGCCGGATGGTCTCGGCGTTCAGCGCGCTGCCGGCGGTGTTGAATACATTGAATAGCGACATGGTTTCTCCTTGGGAGCGCTACTGGCCGTTGATGGCGAGCGTCAGCTCCGCGATTCTGCAAATTGATGAACCTCAAACTCGCCTGATAGCGCACGTTGTTCTCCGAGAAGGCCGCCTGCTCCACCGGCATTTCCACCGTGTTGCCGTCGAGCGAAGCCTGATACGGATTGCGGTACTTCAAATCGGCGGCGGGCGACGCGCCGTCGTTCAACGTGATGTGCGCCGCCTCGGTGGTCGCGCAGCGGCAACGGCGCGGCATCGGTGTGCGCCAGCACCGCGCTGAAATCGATGTCGCGCGCCTTGTAGTTCGGCGTATCGGCGTTGGCGAGGTTCGTCGCCAAAATGCCGACGCGCTGCCCGTGCAGCAGCAGCGCTTGCTCATGAATGCCAAAAATGTTGTCGAACATGCGATATCCTCTTGGGGGTTAGCAGTAGCAAGAGGTGTGCCAGCGCTGTGCCAGGGCCAAAACAGCCCACCGGCATGCCAAAAATGCGCAACGCGTCACGGATGGTCCGCCGGACAGCGCGGCTACCAGGACCGGCGCGGCCGCCTGCGGCAAGACTTTGCCGCCGCACCGCCGCTTGCCGCTTCGGACCGTCGGGCATGGCACGAGGCTTGCTTGTTAACCGATACGATGCAAACAGCGCCAATTTATCGCCGGGGCAGTCTTCGCCAATGTCGCAGGGGCGGCCCTGTGTACTGCGCTCGCTGCGAATTTTGCGCTGGCTGACGGCAATGATTTTCAACCTCTTGCGCCGCTCGAGGCGCTGGCCAGGTCCGAGGCGGCCGCGCAATTTCCGCCCTTGACCGAGCGGCAGCGATTCCTGGTGGGTCCCATCGATTCGCGCCTGCAATTGCAGAAGTGCGCCCGCCCGGTCAAGCCCGTCGTGGCTTCGCCGCAGCATATGAAGGATCGGGTGATGATCGAACTGCGCTGCGAGGACCTCAAGTCCTGGCACATTTATGTGCCGGTGAGAATCATTGGCACATCCTCCGGTCGCGGTCGCCGCACACGCCATCGTCGCCGGCACCGTACTCAAGGCCACCGACCTTAGAGTGGAAGAGCACGATATTTCAGAGTTGCCGCTGGGGTTCCTGGATGACCCTGCCATCGCGGTGGGTCTGACAGCCAGCCGGCCCATCGCCGGCGGCGCGTTTCTGACCAATCAGCAACTGGTGGCATCCAAGGCGGTACAGAGAGGCCAATCGGTCACCTTGGTCGCCGATGCGGGCGGCATCAGCGTGCGCATGGCAGGTCGCGCGCTGAGCGATGGCCTGATGAATCAGACGAGTTAAGGTACAAAATCTATCGTCTGGGAAGATCGTGGAGGGGATTGCCCGCTCCGAACAGATCGTGGAAATTATTTTGCAATGAGCCCTTCAGTGAACCACGTCACAGCCGATAAGGACTGCAGCGGGTGGTTTGCGGCTGAATTCATTAAAGTTCATCCAAACCCTGACGATAACCAAGTACGGGCAACTTGCGTGCCCCAGGAGATTTCGGTGACGGACAAAATCAGTGGCTTATCAACGTCCGAGCCGGTCGCGCCCATCAAGGGCTCGAACAGCAGCGGCGTTGTGGCCGACAAACCGCAGGGCGAAGGATCCGCCGGCTTCCGACATCGCCACAGACCGGCGATCATGTCACCCTGACCGACTCCGCGCGTTCCTTGCAGAAGATCGAAGAGGCGGTGGCCAAGAACTCCGGTGGTGAACCACGAGAAGGTCGCCGCCGTGAAGCAAGCCATCAGCTCGGGCACTTACAAGATCGATGCGAATCGCGTGGCCGAGCAAATTGCTGAATTTTGAGCGCGGACTGAAGTAACCGCATGAACCAGGATGCCCGCCGCCGTCTCGAGGATTTATTGGATCGCGAGATCGAGCTTGCGCGCGCCCTGTCCGCCACATTGGATGCCGAACGAACCGCCCTGACCGGCGACGTCGCCTGCGGCGGTCGAGCGAAATCGCCGCCGAAAAGATCCGGGTTCTTGCAACCCATCGAGAAACTCGAGGACGAGCGCCGAGGCTTGTGCCGCCAGCCCCGCGGCCATGGAAGTCGCTGCCACCGTGGTCGAGCGCTGGCGCGCGCTGATGCAACTCATGGCCGGCTGTCGCACCGCGAATGAGGTCAACGGCCACATCATTCATGTCCGCCGGCACCAAATTCGTCAGCTGATCGACATCGTGCGCGGTGGTCCCGTCGATCACTTACGATCCGCAAGGTAAAACCCTTCGCCAAGGCGCTGCGTGCCCTGGCGCGGGCCTGATTTATGCTGGTTCTCAGTCGTCGCGCCGATGAGTCGATCGTCATACAGCCCGCGGACGGCGTCGACGCCAACATGACCATGGCGCAGTTATTTGCCAATGGTCCGATCCAAATCACCTTATTGGGCGGCACCGGTCGGCGCGTCAAAATGGGGATTGAGGCCCCGGAACAACTCGCCATCCGCCGGAAAGACGTCGCCTAAGAAGTCTTGACCGCACTGCGGTCAGATTTTACTTATCCTGGGGTCGACTTACATTATCGGGGCGTCCCTCGTCCACCCCTTCGCTAACGCCATGGCGATGTGCATAATGGAACTTCTCAAAACAATTCAACCGAAGAGAACGACCGGATGGAGCGTCGCTTGCACACCCGACACCGCGCGCGCACGACTGTGTACGTGGTGATGTCCGGCCGAAAGAGCCGCATCTGCAAAGCCAAGAACTTGAGCGCCAACGGCGTATTCGTCGAGACGGAAAATCTCGGGCTGCGCAAAGGGCAACAGGTGCAACTGGCTTTCGCCATCAACCTGGGATTGGTCACCAAAATCCATCGTCGCACCGCCATCGTCGCGCATGTCACCCGCGGCGGCACCGGCCTCATGATGGAGCAATTCGCCGGCCGTTGAGGGCTTGACGCATCCTGTAAACTGACAGGTATGCCACCCTTCGATCCTGCCCGCTCGGATGCAATCCGCATCCGCGGCGCGCGCCAGAACAATCTCAAAAACCTGACCTGGACCTGCCCCTCAACGAACTGATCGTCGTGACCGGCGTCAGCGGTTCCGGGAAGTCCTCGCTGGTATTCGACACGCTGTACGCCGAAGGTCAGCGCCGCTACGTCGAGACCTTCTCGCCGTATGCGCGCCAATTCCTGGATCGAATGGACAAGCCGCGGTCGAGCGCATCGAGGGTATTCCGCCGTCGATTGCCATCGATCAGACCAATCCGGTGCGCACCTCGCGCTCCACCGTCGGCACCATGACCGAACTCAACGATCATCTAAAGCTGTTGTACGCGCGTGCTTCGGTACTTCACTGCAGAGGCTGCGGCCATCCGGTGCGGCGCGACACGCCCGCCAGCGTTCAAGAACATTTGAGCGCGCTGGCGCGCGATCATGGCGATCCGCCCTTGCTACTGACCTTCCCGGTGCCCATACCGGGGAATTTCACCGAGGCGGAAATCAAGGCATTGCTATCCGGCCAGGGTTACACGCGCATTCATGAGAAACGCGGCGATACGCTGCAGGTGATTCAGGATCGGTTTCGCTGGTCCGCCGTCGATCCCGTGCGCGCCGGCGATGCCATCGAAGCGGCTCTCAAAGTCGGCCAGGGCCGGATCGACGTGTATCCGATGCGAGACGGCGCCTCGGACGATGCGCCCGCAAGGCCCTGGCGCTTCTCCACCGGGTTGCACTGCCCGGATTGCGATATCTTCTACAAGGAGCCGAGTCCCAGCACTTTCAGCTTCAATTCGCCGATCGGCGCGTGCGATACCTGCCGCGGATTCGGCCGCAGCATCGGCGTCGACTACGGCCTGGTCATTCCGGATACGGCATTGAGTCTTCGGCAGGGGGCCATCAAGCCGTGGCAGACCGAGTCCTATAAAGAATGCCAGGCGGATCTTCTGAAATTCGCCCGCAAGCGCGACGTGCCGATCGATACGGCATGGCGCGACCTGACCGACGCACAGCGGGCCTGGGTGATCGAAGGCGAGGGCGAGTGGACCAAGAATGTCTGGTACGGCGTGCGGCGCTTTTTCGCGTGGCTCGAAACCAAGGCCTACAAGATGCACATCCGCGTGCTGTTGTCGCGCTACCGTTCCTATACCGAGTGCACGGCCTGTCGCGGCTCACGCTTGAAGCCCGATGCATTGCTGTGGCGGGTCGGCAGCCCGGGCATCGATATTCGCGAGATGATGTTGTTGCCGATCGACGATTGCCGGAAGTTTTTCGATTCGCTCGAACTGCCGCCGCCGCTCGACGAGGCCGCCGATCTGTTGCTGCGCGAAATTCGCGCGCGCCTCAAGTATCTGTGCGATGTGGGCCTCGGTTATTTGAACCTCGACCGCCAGTCGCGCACCCTGTCGGGCGGCGAAGTGCAGCGCATCAATCTCACCACCGCGCTGGGCACATCGTTGGTCAACACCCTGTTCGTGCTCGACGAACCATCGATTGGACTACATCCGCGCGACGTCGAGCGCATCGTCGGCGTGATGCACCGCCTGCGCGATGCCGGCAACACGCTGGTGGTGGTCGAGCACGACCCGAAGGTGATTCAAGCCGCGGATCGAGTGCTGGACATCGGTCCCGGGCCCGGCGAGCACGGCGGTGAAATTGTATTCTACGGACCCTTGCGCGATTTACGCGGCGCCAAGCGTTCGCTCACTGCCGACTATTTATTTCACCGCAAGCGCGCAGGCCTGTCCCCGGCGCCGCGCCGCGATGGCGCACATCCCGCCGATGCCCTGCGCATCGTGGGCGCTGCCGAGCACAATCTCAAGCATATCGATGTCGCCATTCCGTTACGGCGGATCGTTTGCGTCACCGGCGTCAGCGGGTCGGGTAAATCCACGCTGGTCCACGACGTGCTATTCCCTGCTTTGCTGCGCGCCAAGGGCAAGCCCACCGAGAATCCGGGAATGCACCGCGCCCTGATCGGCGCGGAATTGATCGACGACGTGATCATGGTGGATCAGAGCCGCATTGGGCGCACCACCCGCTCGAATCCCGCGAGCTACGTGGGCGCGTTCGACGCCATCCGCAATCTGTTCGCCAGGCTGCCGCAGGCCCGCGAGCGCAAGTACACGGCAGGCACCTTTAGTTTCAATGCCGGCAACGGGCGCTGCCCGACCTGCGGCGGCAACGGATTCGAACATGTCGAGATGCAATTCCTCTCTGATGTGTACCTGCGCTGTCCGGATTGCGACGGCCGTCGCTTTCGCGCCGAGGTGCTCGAGGTGAAACTCGCGCGCCGCGGCTCTCCCTCCAAGAGCATCGCCGATGTGCTCGATCTCACGGTATCCGAAGCGCTGGCTTTCTTTTCGGACGATGGCGAGGTCTGTTTGCGACTGGCGCCGCTCGCCGAAGTGGGCCTCGATTATCTGCGTCTCGGGCAGCCGGTGCCGACACTGTCCGGCGGCGAAGCGCAGCGCCTGAAGCTTGCCGGTCATCTGGCAGATAGTGCAATTCGACTGCAGGCGCCCGCCAAGCGGGGCTCGCTGTTCCTGTTCGATGAGCCCACCACCGGGCTGCATTTCGACGATGTGGCAAAGCTGCTGCGCGCCTTCAGACGGCTGATCGAGGCCGGGCACTCCCTGCTCGTCATCGAGCACAATCTGGATGTGATCCGGGCGGCGGATTGGATCATCGATCTGGGTCCCGAAGGCGGCGCTGCGGGCGGCACAGTCGTCGCGACGGCACGCCGCTTGAAATCATGAGGATCCCCGCCTCGCACACCGGACGCGCGCTCATGGCGGATGAAACCGCCGGCCTGGCCGTGCGCGACGCCGGCGAAGGCCCCGCCTACGCGTTGAATCGGCCGCGCGCGCCCACGCACATCGAGATTCGCGGAGCCCGCGAACACAATCTCAAGAATGTCGACGTTGATCTGGGTCTCAATCAATTCACCGTGATCACCGGCGTTTCGGGCAGCGGCAAGAGCACGCTGGCTTTCGACATTCTCTTTGCCGAGGGCCAGCGCCGCTACCTCGAATCCTTGAACGCCTACGCAAGGCAGTTCGTGCAGCCGGCATCGCGCCCGGATCGTGGACGCCATCTTCGGAATTCCGCCCACCGTCGCGATCGAGCAGCGCACCAGCCGCGGGGGCCACAAGAGCACCGTGGCCACGCTGACGGAGATCTACCACTTCCTGCGTCTGTTGTACGTCAAGCTGGGCGTGCAGTACTGCCCGGTTTGCAACTCTCGCATCGAGCCGCAATCGGCCGACGCCATTGCCGCGCGGCTGCTCAAGGACTATCGCGGCAAGAACATCACTCTGCTGGCGCCGCTGATCGTCGCGCGCAAGGGACTGTATACGGCGCTGGCCAAATGGGCGCGCGGCAAGGGATTCACCCATCTGCGCGTGGACGGCGATCTGTTGCCCACCTCGAAGTGGCCGCGTCTGGACCGCTTCGTTGAGCACAACATCGAGTTGCCGGTGGCCGAATTGAAAATCAACCCGTCGGCCGAAGACGAAGTGCGGGCGCAGCTCGACACGGCCTTGCTGCACGGGCGCGGCGTGGTGCACGTCCAGACAGCAGGGCGATCCGAGACCAGCGTCTTTTCCACCAAACGTGCCTGTCCGAAGTGCGGCACCGGGTTTCCGGAACTCGATCCCCGCCTGTTTTCGTTCAACTCAAAACACGGTTGGTGCAAGAGTTGCTTCGGCACCGGACTGACACTGCCGGAATTCGACGCCGAACAAAGCGGCGAGGAATCGCAGTGGCGCGACGATGCGGAGCAGCCGCCCGATGTCTGCCCGGACTGCGCGGGTCAACGATTGAACCCCGTGGCGCTGCACGTGCTTTTCCGCGGCCAATCGATTGCGGCGTTGACGGATCTGGCGGTGCAGGATTTCTCCACCCAGCTCTCCAAGCTGAAACTGGTGGGGCGGGAGGGCGACATCGCGCGTGACCTGCTGGCGGAACTCGCGGCGCGCACGGAATTCCTGTGCGACGTCGGCTTGGGCTACCTGCAGTTGAATCGCGCGGCGCCGACCCTGTCGGGCGGCGAGGCGCAGCGCATTCGTCTGGCCGCGCAGTTGGGTTCCAATCTTCAAGGCGTCTGCTACGTGCTGGATGAACCCACGATCGGATTGCACCCGCGCGACAATGAAACCTTGCTGAATACGCTGGATCGGCTGCGATCCAAGGGCAATACGCTGGTGGTGGTCGAACACGATGAGGAGACCATCCGACGCGCCGATCATGTGATCGATCTGGGGCCCGGCGCCGGCACCCACGGCGGGCGCCTGGTGGCGCAGGGTACGGCAAGCGACCTGGCACACTTGGGCGATTCGGCCACCGGCCGCTGCCTGGCATCGCCCCTCAAACATTCCCGGTCCAGACGGCGCGCGATAGATCGCAACACGCCGATGATCGAAATGCACGACGCGGTCCTGCACAACCTGCGCAAAATCGATGCGCGCATTCCCCTGGGAAGGCTTACCGTCATCACCGGCGTTTCGGGATCGGGAAAGTCATCTCTCGCGCGCGACGTGCTGCTGAATAACATGAGGCACTTGATGCCGCGCAGCGGCGGCCGCTCCGCAACGCGCAACGCCGACGTCGAAGTGCAGGGCTGCGCAACGATCACCGGGTGGCAGTCGATCAGCCGGGTGCTCGAAGTCGATCAAACCCCCATCGGTAAAACACCGCGATCCTGCCCGGCCACCTATATTGGATTTTGGGACTCGATTCGCCGTCTCTATGCCGATACCACCGAAGCGCGGATGCGCGGCTTCACGGCCAGCCGTTTCTCGTTCAATACCGCCGGCGGCCGTTGCGAAGCCTGCGAAGGACAGGGCATGCAGCGCATCGAGATGAGCTTCCTGCCGGACGTGCAGGTGCTGTGCGATGTCTGCGGCGGCCGGCGGTTCAATCCCGAGACCTTGGGAATTCTTTTCAAGGGCAGGAACATCGGCGAAGTACTTTCGATGAGCGTCGAGGATGCACTGGATTTCTTTGCCGCGCAGCGCAGCGTGCATCATCCGTTGAGCCTGCTCGCGGACGTCGGACTTGGATACTTGAGCCTGGGGCAACCCAGCCCGACCTTGTCGGGCGGAGAAAGCCAGCGCATCAAATTGGTGACCGAATTGGCGAAGGTCAGGACCGATCTGCTCGGCATGGATATTGCGCGCCGCGAATCGCAGCACACCCTGTATGTGCTCGACGAGCCGACGGTGGGGCTGCACATGGCGGATGTGGAAAAGCTTTTGCGCGTGCTGCATCGCCTGGTCGATGCGGGCAACACCTTGGTGGTGATCGAGCACAATCTGGACGTCATGGCGGAGGCGGATTGGATCATCGACCTGGGGCCCGAGGGTGGATCGGGCGGCGGCCGGATTGTCGCTCAAGGGCCGCCCGAGAGCATTGCGCGCAAGTCGGGCTCGAGCCACACGGCGAGATTCTTGAACGAGTTTCTCGAGGATCGCGGAGTCGCATAGTCTGCAACCTCGCTGCCATAATTCTCCGCTAGTCTCCGGCCCCACACCTCTCACTTATTAATTGCCGGGGAGACTTTAGATGATTCTCACGCACTCAGCAGGCCGCTTTGGGATTGCCGCATCTTTGCTGGCTTCGCTGCTTCCGCTGGCCGCCCATGCCGAACGGGAACACGGCTATGTCCGCGCCGCCGCGCCACCTGGCGCAATCGAACATATCCTGGTCGTCAATCTGGAAAACGAGAGTGAAGATGTGACCTTTGGTGGCTGCCCGGCCGATGCGCCCCCCGGCAATGCCAATTACCTGAACTGCACTTTGCTCAAGCAGGGCGAGCTGATTCAAAATTATTACGCGACCAGCCACGTCAGTCTCGGCAACTACATCGCGGAGGTCTCCGGCCAGGAGACCAATGCCGACGCTGAACAGCGACTGCATCGATGCGGCTTCACTGGCGAAGCCGCCGGTCGTCGGCCAGTTTACGGACATCACGCCGGGCACCGACGCCGATGCGAGCGCCAATCCGGCGTTTGCCGGCCAGGTGGTCGGTGACGGCTGCGTCTTTCCGAAGCGCACGCTTACTACGCACGGAGCCGAGACGATCGGCGATCAGCTGGACAGGGCACATCATGAGTGGGACGACGATTACCGGGTCGTGTGGCGCGAATATGCCGAGGACATGGGCAATGACCCATCCCGGGATTTCGGTACGCCGGACCGGCTGGGCGGCACGGACTGCGCTCACCCCGCCATCGGCACGCCTGATCTGACGAACAGCGCCCAGGGCAGCCCGATCGTGGATCAGTACGCTGACCGCCACGCGCCGTTCGTCTACTTCCATTCGGTGATCGACGACCCATGGCGCTGCAATCGGCATGTGGTGCCGCTCGGCAGCGTCGTCGTCGACACGAACGGCAGCCCCGATGTCTTTTCCGGTCATCTCTATGAAGACCTGCAGCGTATCGAGACCACGCCGAAGTTCATGTTCGTCACCCCGAATCTGTGCGATGACGGACACGATGCCAAGTGTGCGGGCGTCAACGTGGAAGGCGGAAAAACCGGCGGCCTGACCGGCGCGAACCTATGGCTCGCGCACTGGATCCCCATGATCATCGCATCCCCGGCCTACCAGAGCGGCAAGCTGCTGGTGGTCATCACGGTCGACGAGTCGGGTTCGGACACCGGCACGGGGGCCAATGCGTGCGCCAACGCTGTTCAGTCCACCTGCCTGTCACCGACCGGACCGAACCTTCGCAATCCCGGCTGGAGCCCACTGCTCGGTCTTTTTTTCCCGGGCTACCCGACCAGCGATCCTCCCGCGTATACGCTTCCGGGTGGCGGACAGGTCGGCACCGTATTGTTGAACAAGCGTCTGATCGTGCCGGGCACCGTGAATACGACGGGCTACTACAACCACTACTCGGCGCTGCGCAGCTATGAGGATCTGCTCGGCCTGACCGAGGGCGGGGATGACGGACACGGCCACCTAGGTTATGCCGGCACGGCCGGGATGCTGCCATTCGGCAAGGACGTATTCAACGCGCAACCCTCCTG
Organism: uncultured Gammaproteobacteria bacterium; assembly: GCA_963831765.1. GTDB lineage: Bacteria > Pseudomonadota > Gammaproteobacteria > Steroidobacterales > Steroidobacteraceae > Bog-1198. The sequence goes on along the minus strand of CAWHRH010000002.1, from coordinate 111,244 downwards.
GTAGGTAGGAAGGCCGGTTCAGGCCGGTTCCATGAGTTCGATGCGATTGCCGAAGGGATCATCGACATAGATGCGCTGATATCCTTCGAGCGGCTCGTCTTCCTTCAGCACGCAGCCCGCTGTCTTCAGTTTCTCGCGCAGCAAGGGCAGCCCCGCCACCAACAAGGCCACATGCGCCTTGCGTGCCGGCCGGAAATCAGCCTCCACGCCGAGATGAATTTTCAAATCGTCGCGCTCGAACCAACAGCCGCCGCGCTTCGCGAGATTGGCGGGCTTGGGAGTCTCGGCGATTCCCAGCAGTTCCTTGTAAAACGCGCGCGCGCGATCTTCGCCGCCCGCAGGCATCGCCAACTGAACATGTTCGATACGCTCGATCCGCATCGTTCACTTGACCTGCATCGGATCAATCGCCGGCGGCGACGCCGCCTGAAACGCAGGTATCGCCCGGCACGCCGCGTCGATCGCCGAGATCTTGGGATATAGGCTCATATCGACCGCAAAGCGCCGCGCGTTGAAAACCTGCGGCACCAGGCAAATGTCGGCCAAGGTCGGCGAGTCGCCGTGACAGAACTGTCCCGTGGCGGCATCGCGGACCAACCAGCGCTCCAAGGCGTCAAATCCCACGGCGACCCAGTGCCGATACCAGGCATCGCGCGCGGCCTTGTCCTGCGCCAATACCTCCTCGAGGTAGCGCAGCACCCGCAGATTGTTCAAGGGGTGTATGTCGCTGGTGATCGCCTGGGTCAGCGCGCGCACGCGCGCACGCGCCAACGCTTCTGCCGGCAGCAGCGGCGGATTCGGATGAATCTCGTCGAGATATTCCATGATGGCCACGGACTGGGTCAGCACCGCGCCGTCGTCCAAGGCCAGCGCGGGCACGAAGCCTTGAATATTGATGTGCAGAAATTCGGAATGCCGGTGTTCGCCGGCGCGCAAATTCTTGATGATGGATGTGTACTGTAAATTCTTGAGAGCCAGGGCGATTCGCACCCTGTAGGAGGCCGAGCTCAATCCATAGCCGTAGAGAATCATTAATCATAGTATATTGCTTTCTCCCGACTCCGATAAATGGATGTCACTATGCTCAACAAAATGATCCTGGCGCTGGCTCTCGGCGGCGCGATTGCAGCGGGTCCTTGCATGGCGCACGCGAAGCTCAAAAGTTCCGCACCTGCCGACAACGCCCAATTGGCTGCGGCGCCGAAAACCCTGACGCTGAATTTCAGCGAAGCGGCCCAACTGGCGGTCTTGAAATTGACCACCGATGGCAAGGAGATTCCCATCGCCGTCGATAAGACGGCCAAAGCAAGCCAGACATTCACCCTACCCTTGCCGGCACTCGCTCCCGGCATGTACACCGTGCAGTGGTCCGCGGTCGCAGCGGACGATGGCCATGTCACCAAGGGTTCCTTCGCTTTTTCTGTGACGGGCTAAACCCCGACGTTGCCGGAGCGCACATCGTGGAGTTGAGCGGTTGGGACGCCGTAGCGCTGTGCGCAAAGGCCGTCACCTACGCCGCCACTCTGGGTGCGGCCGGCGCCATTTTCTTTCTTGGCTACAACGGCCTGCTGCTCGAGGAATCGCAGCGCGGGCGAATCCGGCGTCTCATCGGCATCCTGGTTGTAGCCTCGGCAACGGCGGGTTGCGCGAGAATTCTGCTGCTCGCGGGCTCGATGAGCGGGGATCTCGCGGGAATGTTTGATGCGTCGCTCGCGCGAATGATCCTCAACGGCGGCGAGGGCCGCGCAACGGGACTGCGGCTTGCCGGCCTCGCGCTCTGCGCCTTGGGTTCGTCCACAAAAATTCGCGCGCACATCTATGCGCTTATCGGAGCGATCATTGCATCGACCTCCTTTGCCTGGGTCGGACACGTCCATGCATTGCCCGGCTGGCTGCCCAGCCTGGTCTTGTCCCTGCACCTCCTGGCCGCGTCCTTTTGGCTGGGTGCGCTGCTGCCGCTGCTCATCGTCGCGCGCGGCGCCGATTCGGAGATTGCAGCGGTCACCGCACGCTTCGGCAAATTGGCGGTCGCGGTGGTTGGACTGCTGCTCGGCGCCGGCGCGGTCATTCTCTGGACTCTGATCAACGATGCGTCCGCGTTCTGGAGCAGTGCCTACGGCGAGATGATGGCAATCAAGCTGTTTGCGGTCGCCCTGATGCTGAGCATGGCGGCGGCGAACAAGTTGTACCTGACCCCGCGGCTGCTGAAACGCGAGCCCAGGGCGATTGACCTATTGCGCCGCTCCGTTCATGCGGAGATCCTTTGCGGCAGCGTGATTCTGTTGATCACAGCCGCGTTCACCACGCTCACGGGACCGCCGCACTAGGAGCCTGTCCGAGTAATCCGCGTGAGCCGCGACCGTGGATTACTCGGACAGACTTCCGAAATCCACGTAGGCATTTCCCGGAGCTCCTCCGATGCAGGCGGCCACATCGAACGCGGAACGAATCAACGCGGGGGTCAGCGTCGCCTGCGTGGGACCATCGCCCTGCACCTGGCCGCTTCTTAGCGCGAAGATTCGACCCGCGTAACGAGCGGCAAGCGTCAAATCGTGAATGGACGCAATCACCAGCTTTCCGCTTTTTGCCAGCGCACTCAGGCGTTGCGCCGTGTCCAGGGCGTGCTTGGGATCGAGACCGGCAATGGGCTCATCGACAATCAGCACGTCCGGATCCGCAACCAGAGCCCGGGCCAGCATGGCACGTGAGAGCTCTCCACCGGACAGCGTGGTCGCGGGTTGCAGTCGATGCTCCAGTAAATCGCAGGCCTCGAGGGCGCGCGTGATCATCGGATCGAAGCTGGATGGCAATCCGCCGATGGCCGGCAGCGTGGGCGTCAAACCCAGCGCCACCAATCGTTCCACCGAAATGGGCCATTCGCAGCGAGGATTTTGCGGCAGATATGCGCGCCGCCGCGCCAATTTCATGGCGGAGAGGTGTTGAATGGAAACGCCGTCGAGCGTGACGCTTCCCGCATCAGGCCGGAGCAATCCGGCAAGCACCGACAGCAGGGTCGACTTGCCGGCGCCGTTCGCGCCGATGACAGCAACGAACTCCCCCGGCTGCGCATGAAGCGAAACATCATCCAGGATTCGGCGCGGTCCACGCCGCACACAGATTCCGGATGCAACGAGTACGCTCATGATCCCCCGCGCATGGCCTTCAACAAACTGGCCCGCAGGGCGACCGCCGCATCCGCGCTTTCGGGCACGCCGCAGCTGTACAGCGCTCCGGGATAGGTCACCATGCGCCCGGAGTAAAGCTTGAGAACCAAGGGATGCTGCGCCAACTCGGTGTTGAGGCCCGGGGTATCGGTGATGTTGCGGGCAAAAGCAAGAATGTCGGGCCGCGCAAATATCAATTGCTCGATGCCAAAGGACTCATAAGCTCCCCCTTCGCTGTTTGCGACGTTCACTCCGCCCGCCGCCTGCAGTATGGAATCAAACAGCGTACCCTTGCCCGGAATCGATCCGCCCTCGCCCCAGGCGGCGACGCGAAGGCTGCGGGGCGGCTTGGTGGCGTCCAGTTCAAGAAGCGTCAGGTCCATTTTGGCGATGAGCGCATCGCCCAAGGCCTCCCGTCCCAGCGCTTTCGCAACGAGGCGCGTGGTAGTGCGAATTTCATCGAAATCGGCCGCCGGCGCGACTTCGAGCACGGGCATGCTCAACCTCTTCAGCAGCATGCGCGCGCCAGGAGTGGTGTAGGTGCCGGCGAGCACCAGATCCGGCTTCTGCGCAAGCACCTCCTCGATCGTGCCGAAATTGACGGCTACCTTGGCAGCCTGCGGCCAAAAACTCGAAATGCTTGGATCGCGTGAATAGTAGGTGACCGATGCAATACGCTCCGGCGGCAGCAGCTCGAGCAGTAGATCGTCGGTACACATGCTGAGCGACATCACATGTCGGGGTCCGCTCGGCGCCTGCGCCATCGCCAGCAGCGGCAGCATCATCAGCGGCAGCGCGATTATCAGGCGAGGCATGGACATCGAAACCGGCAAGCCGAGGTGTTGTCAGCCGAACTTGCTGAAATCCGGCGGCCGCCGTTCGGCAAATGCAGCGAAGGCTTCTTTGAACTCCGCGGATTTGAGCTGACGGGCAAAATGGCCGCCTTCCTCCGCCATGCGTTTCAACATCCCGGCTTCGTCGCGCATCAAGGATTTCGTGGCACTCACCGCCGCAGGCGCGCGCGCCGCTATGGCCGTTGCGGCTGCTCTCGCGATGCGATGCAGATCGGACGGCGGTACCGCTCGATTCGCAATTCCCCAACTCACGGCCTGCTGCGCGTTCACCGGTTCGCCGAGCACGAACATCTCAAACGCGCGCGCGTAGCCGATGCGCGAGGGCAGCAAAATGCTGGAGGCCGCCTCGGGAACCAAGGCGAGATTGACGAAAGGCGTCGTGAGCAAGGCATCTTCTGCGACAAAGACCATATCGCAATGCAGAAGCATGGTGACGCCGATCCCGACGGCCCGGCCGTTGACGGCCGCGACGATCGGCTTTCGCGAGTGAGCCAGAGCGGGAAGCAACGGATTCGCATCTTCCGGCTGCGGAGCGGCCGTCGCGTTGCCAATGGCGGCGAAATCAGCCAAGTCGTTGCCGGCGGTGTACATGTCGCCTTTGGCCATGAGCAATATGCAGCGGATGCTGGGATCGGCATCCGCATTTGCGATTTCCGTTGCCAATGTCTTGTACATGGCGCGGGTCAGTGCGTTCTTCTTCTCCGGGCGGTTCAGAATAAGAGCCAGTATCTTCTCCGCCTTTTCCACCAAAACATGCTCAGTCACGTTGAATCTCCCACTGTTCTCGCCATACCTTGCCCGCCCGCTTCAGGGCGCCGTCTTGCGCAATCGCACGACCAGCCAAAAGAAAAATGGCGTGCCGATCAGGCTGGTCAAGACTCCCAGCTTCATTTCCGCGCCGACGTGCAGCACCCGGGTCGCGACATCAGCCAACAACAACAGCAGCGCCCCGGACAACGCCGCGGGTAACAGCACACGGCTGGGCTGATGTCCCACCAATGGCCTCACCAAGTGAGGCGCGACGAGACCGATGAACCCGACCACTCCTGTCACCGATGTTGCCGCACCGACGGCCAACGCCGTGCCGAATACCGAGAACACCGCAAGTTGGCGCAGGTCCACTCCCAAACTTTGCGCCTGCGCCTCGCCCAATGCCAGCGAGTCGAGCCCGCGAGCGGTGAGCAGCAGCAGCGCAGACCCCAGGAGGATAAAGGGCGTCACCAACATCACTTGTACCCAACTGCGATCCGCGAGCGAACCCATGAGCCAGGTCATGATCTCGTAGGCGGCATACGGATTGGGCGCAAGATTGAGCGCCAAGGCGATGCCTGCCGCGGCCAGGGCCGATACGGCGGCTCCCGCCAGCACCAAGGTGATCGTTCCACCGCCTCGGCCCAGGGCAAAAGTCAAAATGCTGGCGAGCACGGCGCCGGTCAGCCCGAACAGCGGCGCGGCAATCGCGACATGCACCGCGAAACCAAAATAGACGGCGACCACCGCTCCGAGCGCTGCGCCGGCGGAAACGCCCAGCAGCCCGGGTTCCGCCAGCGGATTGCGTGTCAGTCCTTGCAGCACCGCACCCGATAGCCCCAGGGCGGCTCCCACCTCGATCGCCAGCACGGCGCGCGGCAAACGCAGCTGCGTGACGATGGCCGCGGCCAGATTCGCATCCTGCGACCACATGCCATGCCACACCGCGCCCGCCGGCAACCATACACGGCCGGCCAACAGCGATAGCGCGAGCAGTAGCGCGAGCAGCAGCAATAGAGCGCCGCTTATAGTCCAGTCCCTGTGCATTGGTCGCTGCATGATAGCGCACCCTCGGCACTATCCCGATCTGCATCACCGTCACCACCATTAGGTCGTGAAGCCCACCCAGCGTCCCGATGCGACGATCAGGATCCACAGCGACAACGAAGTCACGCCGGCGATTTTTGCCGGCCAAGGCGGCTTGCCGCTATCCCACTCCTTGAGACGGCGCGTTCCGATCCCATGAAACAACAGCATGTTGATCCCGGCGAGCAGCAGACAGAGCATTTTCAGGCGAAAGGGGATATCGCCGTAGTAAGTGAGCGCCTTGGATGAAAACATCAGAAATCCCGCGAGTGCCGCGACGCAGAATGCGCGCCAGGTCCATGGCAGCATCTCGGCTGCCACCTGACTGAAGGGGCGATCCTTGTTGGCAAGCCCCAACAAGCGCAGATCCACGGTCATGATCGAACCGACGACCAGAACCAACGCAAATACGTGCACGGTCTCAATGGTCGGAAAAAGCCATACGGACTCGCGAATCTGTGTGGGGAAATTCAGCCCCTGCAGCCACGTCAATGCTTGTTCGACGGGTCTCCCCTCAGACATAAGCTATCCATCGTCCGGCGACGATGATGCAAGCGCCGATCACCACGCAAAGCAATCCTATCGCCTGTCCGGCGCGGCTTCGCGCCGGCGACTCGCTCCAATATGCCGGGCTGCGGCGCGTGTGCAGCAGCACCCTCCAAAGGATTGCCGCGAGCAGCAATACCAGCACCATTTTCGTTCGAAATACCCAATTGAGCAGTTCGCGCGCAGGTTCAGTGATGGTAAGCAGGATGCCCGTGACCAGCAGCACGCAGAGGGAAGCCCAGATCCAGGGCGCCAGTCTCCGCGCCACCGTGGCCAGCGGCTGCATTCCCTTGGTCAAGCCGATGAGCCTGAAGCTGACGACATAGACCGATGTCAGCAGGATCGCGATGGAGACGATGTGTATGGTTTGCACCAGTGGTACGAACCAACTGGTGGATTGAAATGCAACGCTGACCTGCGTCATGGACAACCAATCACAAAAGGCACGCACTAGGCGCTGTCCCGGGCCAGGCCGCGGTACATTGAATCGTATTCGCCGATCTGCAGGCTCCAGGAGAAATCCTTGGCCATCGCATTTTGCATCAACTTCAGCCAATTCTGCGGATTGGCATGCCAATCGAGGGCGGTTTCGATCGCCCAGCGCACGGCCGGCGCATCGTAATCATTGAATACGCATCCCGTGCCGCGGCCGCTGGTGGGGTCAAAGTGTTCCACCGAATCCGCAAGGCCGCCCGTTTTTCGAACGATGGGAATCGTTCCATAGCGCAAACTGTACATTTGATTCAGGCCGCAAGGCTCATAGCGGGACGGCATGAGAAACATATCGCTGCCGGCTTCGATCAGATGCGCGAGGGGTTCGTCGAACCCCGCGCGGTAGCTCACGCGGCCGGCGAAGCGCTGCGATAGCCCCTCGAAAAAAGCAACATACTTCGGCTCGCCGCTGGCCAGCACCACCATGCCAAAATCACGTGTCTGCAAAAGCGCCGGCAGGGCATCGAACAACAAATCGATTCCTTTCTGCTCGGCGAGCCGGGTTACCATGCCGATGAGCGGCGAGGAGGCGGTCACCTTCAGCCCGGCAGCCGCGATCAGCTGATCTTTTGCCTTGCGTTTGCCTGTCAGGTCTTGCGGCCCGAAATGCGCCGTGAGGTACCGATCTTGCCGAGGATCCCATTCCGTGTAGTCCACACCGTTCAAGATCCCGACGATCCGATCGGCACGCGCCCGCAGGGCATCCTGCATCCCCATGCCGAGCGCCGTCTCGCAGATCTCGCGCGCGTATGTCGGACTTACGGTGCTGACTCTATCGGCAAATTTTATGCCTGTTTTCAATGAGTTAACCACGCCATGCGCCAGATCCTGCTGGTCCAGCTGCGACCAGGCAGCGCCCAGACCCAAATCCGCGGCGGCTGAACTCGAGATGGCACCTTGATACCCGATGTTGTGGATGGTCAGCAGCGATTTGGCCCTGCCGAGAAGCGCATCACTACGGTACGAGGTCTTCAAATACAAAGGCAGGAATGCGGTATGCCAGTCATTGCAATGAAATATATGCGGCGCAAAACCCATCAGGCGGCAACTCTCCAGGGTCGCGCGAGTGAACAGCAGGAAACGCCGATGCTCATCGGCATCGGTGGTGTAGAGCCCATCGCGCTCGAACAGCGCCGGACAATCGATGAAGTACATCGCAATTTCGCTGCCGGGGAGAATCGCCATCTGCAACGAGAACGAATACTCCCTGTCGCCGATGATCAGCGCGGCCGCAGGCAACTTGGGCACGGGCCGAATCTCGGCGTGAGTCCGCCGCACGACGGCGTACAGCGGCATGAATGCGCGCACTTCGTGGCCTATGGCGCTCAAATTGCGCACCAGCGCCCCGGCAACATCCGCGAGTCCGCCCGTCTTGGCATAGGGCACGATTTCCGAACTCAGGATGCAGATCTTCAACGCGGACATGAAACGCAGTCTAACAAAGGGCTAAATGGCGCCGCGAGAAACCTGGTGCGGGCGATGGCCGGTTATGTCAGGCTTCGCTAGATGCGACACGCTGCCCGTACCAACACCGGACGCTATGTCAGCCGTTTGACCAGCGGAACCATGGCCGTGATCATGGCCGGCGGCCGCGGCGAACGCCTCAAGGCCCTCACTCAACATCGCTGCAAGCCGGCGACTCCATTCGGCGGAAAATTCCGCATCATCGATTTCGTGCTGTCGAATTGCGTGAACTCCGGCATTCGCCAGATTGCGGTGTTGACGCAGTACAAGTCTCAATCGTTGATTCAGCATATTCAGCGCGGCTGGAGTTACTTGCGCGGAGAACTGGGCGAATTCGTCGAGCTCATCCCGGCGCAGCAGCAAATCGGCACGCATTGGTATCGCGGCACCGCCGATTCGGTGTACCAGAACCTCGATTTCATCCGCTCGCACAACCCGACGCATGTGTTGATTCTGGCGGGCGATCACATTTACAAGATGGACTATGGTCCGATGATCGCCTATCACGACCAATGCGAGGCGGACATCACGGTCGGGGTGGTGGATGTGCCGATCGAACGCGCCTATGAATTCGGCATCATGACCACCGATGACACCAACCGCGTGATCAAATTCGCCGAGAAGCCGAAGGACCCCGATCCCATCATCGGCTATGAAAATCTGGCGCGCGCTTCCATGGGGATCTACGTCGTTGCCATGGACCGCCTGGAAAAGCTGTTGACCGAGAACGCGGACAATGAATCGAGCCATCATGATTTCGGCCGCAACATCATTCCGCCCGCCATTTCGCGCTTACGGGTGTTCGCCTATCCGTTCCAGGACGTTGAAACCCGCGCGCAGAACTACTGGCGCGATGTGGGCAATGTTGACGCTCTATACGAGGCCAACATGGAGTTGGTGGCGCTCGACCCCGAATTGAACATCTACGATCATCAATGGCCGATCTGGACCTATCAGGCGCAGCAGCCTCCTGCAAAATTCGTGCTCGATGAAGAAGGAAGACGCGGCATGGCCGTGAATTCGATGGTGGCCGGCGGCTGCATCATTTCCGGCGCGTATGTCAAGGAGTCGCTGCTGTCGAACGATGTGCGCATCGAGGACGGCACCGTCATCGAGAGATCCGTTTTACTTCCTGGAGTCACCATCGGCCGGCGCTGCAGGATCACGCGTTGCATTCTCGATGAGGGTTGCGTCATACCCGACGGGTTGCAAATCGGGCAGGATTTGAGCCTCGATGCCCAGCGTTTCTTCGTCACCAAGCGCGGCGTGGTATTGGTGACGCAGGACATGCTGAGATCCCCGGTACCGGCGGCAGCTCCCGCCCCGCTGGCTTAAAGCATCCCGGCTTAAGCATCGCCACCTTCAGCGCCGTCACGCAGCTGCAGCTGGCTCCAGGCCGCAATCACCGTGCCGGCGTCGATGCCGAGCATGCTGGGTTCGCCTTCCAGTTGACCGCAAAGCACCCGCACGTCCGCTCCCGCCGTGCCCCACGGCCTGTATAACGACGGCGATGCTTTGCCAAACAACACAACCTGCGGACAGCCCACCGCGGCGGCGGCGTGCGCGGGTCCCGAATCAACGGTAATCAGGCCCGAAGCCCGCTCCAGCAGCGCCACCAGACGGGGAATCTCCAGTGCATCGGCGGCATTGTGCAGGCCCGCGATGCCCGCGAGCGCAGCGAGTTCCTGATTGAGCTGATATTCGGGGCCGGTGCCGAGCAAGATGATGGCGTGCTGCGGATGGCGCCGGCGCAGGCTGCGCAGAACCTCGGCCCATCGCTGGTTCGGCCAGTATTTGTGGTTCACAGCCAGGCGGCGTAGGCCCCGCCGCATCGTGCGCTTGTTGCCGATCTGCAGAAGTATCAGCGGGCAATCAGCCATCTTGAGCGACTTAAGCCACGCCGCCAGATCCGCTCGCTGCGCAGCAGTGACCGTCAGCTCGCAGCCCTCGGCAATCGATTCGAGGTCGGCGCGGTGCGGGCTGTGGATTGCATCGGGCATGATCTGCGCGAGCCGCCGCCATTGCTGCGTCGCATGTTCGCCTGGCAGCAACGAATGGTCCTTGACCGCAACGATGTACTCATCCGGTATCCGGGCGCGGCGCAGGATGGGCATTGCCGCATCGTTGCCGTCGCAAAACCAGGTGGGAGAAATGCCGCGCGCACGCAGCTGACGCACGACGTGCTGCTGGTCCGGGCTCAGCCAGTACGGCCTCTTGCGGCTGATCAAGCTGAAGATGTCGCCTACGCCCGGCTGTCCGCGCAGCAAGGGAACGCTCCAGGCGCCTGAGGTCACGATATCCACGGGGCTGCGAAATTCGGCATGCAGCACGCGGATCAACGCCGTGAGCAGAACCATGTCGCCAAAGGCCCCGCAACGTACGACCAGCGGGCGCTCACCATATCGCGGACCGGTCTGCGTTCCTGACTGGGCGCCCTCAGGCGCCATTGCGGCGAATGACGCGGTCGCTGAATCTTTCCATCTCTTCCAATTGCGGGCTGAATTGCAGCAGCAGCAGGTCGACTCCGACTTCTTCAAACCTGCCGATTTGCTCCTGAATCTCCGGCGGCGTTCCGACGAGGCCTGAGCGCAGTCCGCGATTGGACACCGAATATTCCTGGATGGACATGCTCTGTTCGAGCTGCGTGCCCTGCAACCACTGTTGGTAGTTGGCGAAACCCTTGGCGTTTTGCTTCACGTCGGTGATCCGCGCGATCTCCTGCTTCACCTCGTGGTCGGAATCGCGCGTGTAAGCGTAGCCGGCGACGCCGAATTGCATGCGGGGCAATCCCAGCTTTTCGCGCCGCGCACTCATGTCGGCTATTTTCGCGCCGACATGTGCCGGCGCGTCGCCGTGCATGACGTAGGCATCGCATTTCTGCGCGATAAGATTCTTCGCCGCCTCCGATTCGCCCCCGGCATAGATCGGCGGGCGCGGCGTCCGCGTCGGCTTGGGCTCGAGCACGGTATTTTGTGTGTGGTAGTACTTGCCTGAATGGCTGTAGCTCTTCTGCGACCAGACCCCATTCACCACATCGAGCCACTCCGCGGTGCGGCCGTAGCGATCATCGTGGCGCTCGAAATCGACGCCGTACATCCTGGCTTCCTGCTCCCACCAGGAGGAAACGACGTTGAGCGCAAGTCGGCCATCGCTGATGTGGTCGATGTTCGCGGCCTGTTTGGCGAACAGCGCCGGCGAATGGAAGGTGGGACGCACGGCAACCATCAACTCCAGGGTCTTCGTTACCGCGGCAAGCGCCGCCGAGGTCGACCAAGCATCCAGACTGGGCGCATCGACGCCCTTGATATCGTTCAGATTGAGTTCCGCAATCAGGGAAAGATCAAATCCTATCTGCTCGCTGCGCTGGGCGAGCTTGCGGGTATACGCCCAGGTGGCTTCCATTTGTTCGTCTTCCACATTGCGCAGCCAGCCGCCGAAGACCGGCATCCAGTAGCCGTAGCGAATCCCCTTTTTAGCGGACACGGCGCACCTCGTCCTGCAGGTAATCGGCCAGATTCACCACCGGATTGAAGCCGATGACTCTCTGCGCGTCGGCGACGAAGTTCGAGAGCGCGTTGATGTCGTAATAGTAGATGTTGCCGTCGCGGTCATCCACGATGTACTCGATGCCGCCGACATCGATGCCGGCGGACCGCACGATGCGCTCGATGTCCAGAATCACTTTCGGCGGCGCGATGAATCCCTCAACCTTGAGTCCGGCCTTCGATGCCTCCACCACGCAGGCATTGTCCAGCGCTTGGCCGGTCGAGGTCTGACAGATGTCGGCCGGGCACAAATCGAAGGTCTCGCCGCTCAAGTGCACCTTGATGGCGTAAAGATACTTGAAGCCCAGGGTCTCGACACGGGTGATGAAGCCGCCGCGTGCCGGAATGAACTCTTGAACCAGTGCAACGCTGTCGTTACCCAGATCCAAGCGTCCGGCTGCCACCGCCGCGGTCAGTTCCGCTTTCGTATTGAATCGAGCGATGCCCTTGCCGCTGCCGCCGGTATTGGCCTTCACGATGATGGGATAGCGCAGTCCTTCGGCGGCAGCCACAGCCTGATGCGCTGAGTGAATGACTCGCGAGGGTAGGAACCTAAGGCCCAGGGATTTCAGCAGCGAGGCTTGTCCCGCCTTGGAGATTTCATAGCGGAATGCCCTGGCGCCGTTGATGACGCGCACACCCTGCAGCTCAAGATGATCGAGATAGGCCAGCGTATGGAAAATTCCCGACCCGTGCTGACGGCTGTTCGCGGAGGGACTCATGCGATTGAACAGCACTTTGAACTGCGCCTGCTGTGGGCCCACCTCGTAGAAATGGTCCGGAATGAAAATCCGATCGAACGGAAACTTGCGCCGTTCCAGCTCCGCGAAGATCGGCGTGAACCACTGCGGGTGCTCGTATAGAAAGGCGAGCGCCGCGGGGTCCGGGCGCGCGACTTCGGACAAGGCCATTGCACCGCTCGATACCGACATGAATCACTCCTAAGCCACCTAAAAATCAACGCCAGCCAAAAATGATGCGCCCGGGGCACGCCGCTAAGCAACACGCCTGAAATGCGTTTCGGCGCCGGCGTTGCCCGCGAACTCCGAGCCGTGGATGGGCTTGAAATAGATCCAATGAATTCAGTGGCCTAGCACCGCACTCGGCCGGCGTTGCGGGAAAAAGCCCGGGTGATCCTGTTCCGCCAGTTGACCGACGTCGAGTAGGCACCCAAGCGCTACTGCAGCGGCAGCGATTTCAATTCTGCGCCGGCGAGCCGGATGTGCAAAATGCCCGCAAGCGTCGGCGCAATCTGCCGCATATCCATTTCGCCCACCGATTTACCCTTCGGTACCTGCGGTCCCACCATGAAGAACGAGGAGCGCATCTCGGAATGCTCCGGCAAGTAACCATGCATTCCTAGATTGCTGGGTTTCGTGACCAGCGGCAGCGACAGCCCATAGGCCACTTCATAGCCGATTCGCAATGCGATCAGGTACGCCGCATCCGGGAATCCCCGGCCTTGCTGCATCTCCTCATGAGTCAGAATGCGCTCGATGCCGTTGGCCGGATCGCTCGCGAGCTTGTCCAGCAGCGCTTTTACGCGGGCGCGCACCGCCTCATCCGCGGGATTGGCGAGCATCACCGCGGCGGAGCCGCCGGCGGGCCATGGCATCGCCTTCCAGTCGGTGATCTTGTTGTCCTGATCGACGGTAAAAAGCCCCGCGTCCCTGAATGCCGCGTACAGATTGACGTCGTGCTCGACCGCGGCAAATCCGTGATCGGACACCACGCAGATCGTGGCCCGGCCCGGCGATGTCTTCTCGGCGGCGGCGCGCAGCGACCCGACGATGGCGTCGAGACGCTCGAGCGTTTCATTGGACTTGCGGCTGAAGGGACCTGAAGCGTGCTGCTCAGTGTCCAATCCGGTCAGATACACCGTGAAGAAACTGGGGTGCTTGAGCTCGAGCAGGCGAATCGCAAAGCGCGCTCGAATCTCGTCCTCGGCGACGGTTTCCTGCATGCCGCCCGGGTAGCGGCCCAGCCCGGCCGAGAGTTCCTGCTCCAAGCCGGGCGTGCTCAAGGCGCGCTGCAGTTTGAGATCATCCTCGGTTCCGGTGCGCCAGATTTGCGGAAGATTATAGGTTATCCGAGCCCCGACACTGACCGGCCAGTAGATGCTCGCGGTTTTCAGATGCGCCGCCGCGGCGGCATCCCAGATGGTCGGCACCTTGATGTCCTCGGCATACCAGTACCAGCCCTTGTCATTCTTCAGCAAGGGATCGAATGTCGTATTGGCGTAAATGCCGTGTTTGGCGGGCGAGGCACCGGTCAACAAGGTCGTATGACTCGGATAGGTGACCGTCGGCAGCACGCCCCGAACGCCGCTGGCGTACATACCATCCCTCATGAACGCTTGTAGGTTCGGCACCTTCAGCCCGTGACTTTGCGCATCGAGGATGGCTTCGGGTTTGAGTCCGTCCACGGAAATCAGCATCACCACGGGCGCGCCGGCAGGGGCGTCCGACGCCTGAGCCACCGGAAAGCACAGGCACAGCAAAAGCAGTGGGATCAGGCCGAACTTCATGCGGGCACCTTCATTTAGGTTGGGTTGCGGAAGGGTTTTTGAGATTAGTAGTTGATCGCGGCCCGAAGCTGCAAATTGCGCCAATGGAATGTATCGACGATATGTAGATCGATCAGGGCGCCCAGTGCTTTCATCTGGTAACCGGCTCGCTCGCATAGGTCGGCAGCGCCCGTCATGGTGCCGCCGGTCGCCAGTACATCGTCGATCAGCACCAGGCGTCCGTTGCCCCTTTGCATCTCCAAGACGCCGGTTCCGTATTCGAGGTCGTAGGCGACATCGACCACCGGCGGCGGCAGCTTGCCCTGTTTTCTCACCAGCACGAAGCCTTTGCGACGGTGCATCGCCAAAGCGGCGCCCAGTATGAAGCCGCGCGATTCGATGCCGGCGACCGCGTCGATCTCGCTCCATTCCTCTTCGGTCAGCAATGCATCCAGCGCGCGAACGGTGGCATCGAAGTGATCCCGAAGCAGCGGCGTTATGTCGCGGAACAGAACGCCGGGCTTTGGGAAATCCGGCACGTCTCTGATGGCTCGCTTCAGGTCAGGCATTGTCTCTACCGAGTTTTGATCGCGACAGTTTACCGGCTAAGCTGCACAGAATCAGTAAACACAAGATCTGCGGCGACGATGCTATCCTTGCGCGAGGCTAAGCGGGTACACAAGGCAATGATTAACGCATGATTTTGGTCATCGATGTCGGCAACACTCGCCTCAAGTGGGCCTGGCTTACCAGCACCGGACTGTCCGATCAGCAGGCTGTCGTGCATCGTGATACCAAGCCGGCCATCTGGACCAGCGCCCTGTTCAAGTCGGGTCAAATGCCGAGCCGCGTGCTGGTCTCCAACGTCGCCGGGCCCGATATGGGCAAGACGCTCAACCGCCTGGCGAAGAAAATCTTTCGCGTCAACGCCGAGTTCATCACCGCGGCGCGCGAGTTTCAAGGACTCACAAACGGCTACCTTGATCCGTCGCTATTGGGCGCGGACCGCTGGCTGGCTCTCATCGGCGCCTGGACCAAGGCGCGCACCGCGCTGTGCGTGGTGGATGCCGGAACAGCGGTGAAAGTCGACAGCGTCGATTCTGGCGGTCATCATCAGGGCGGCCTGATCGCCCCGGGCATTCACATGATGCGCGAGGTGTTGATGAACAAGACCAGCGACATCGCCAAAGCCGCCTCGAACAGCACCCCTTCGTTGGCGGGCGTTCTCGCCAACAACACCATAGCAGCCATTTCCCGCGGCGCCGTGTTCGCGCTGGCGGGCATGGCGGATCGCGCGGCCGAGGTGATCGCGCAGAGCGCCGGCGCAACACCGAGACTGTTCATCACGGGCGGCGATGCCAGCATGATCACCGGGACCATGAGAACGCACGGCGAGATCGTGCCGGACCTGGTGCTGCAAGGACTGGCGGTCATCGCGGCGCAGCCGCGCTAGGAGACAGGCCACTGACCGTGTTCAGCCCGGGATCCAGGAATCTCATCACCGATGTTGCGGGCCTCAACGTGGGCCACGCGGCGGACGAAGGAGTGCGCTCCGGTGTCACGGTCCTGCAATGCGCCGCAGGATGGGCGGCGGCAGTGGACGTGCGCGGCGGCGGACCGGGTACGCGCGAAACCGATGCGTTGTCCCCGGAAAACCTGGTCGGCCGTGCGCACGCCGTGGTGCTCGCGGGCGGATCGGTCTTTGGACTTGCCGCCGCGGACGGCGTCGCGGCCATGCTCGCGACGCAAGGAATCGGATTGCAACTCAGGGCGGAATCGAAGCCCATTCCCATCGTGCCGGCCGCGGTACTGTATGACCTGGCAAATGGCGGCGACCAGAATTGGGGTCTGGATCCGCCGTACCGCGATCTAGGAATGCGCGCCTTGGCCGCGGCCGGGGCCGACTTTACTTTGGGTTCGGTGGGCGCCGGGCGCGGCGCGAGAGCGGGATTGCGCAACGGCGGCATCGGATCCGCATCCGTGGATTTGCGCGAGGGGCTGATTGTCGGCGCACTGGTGGCGCTCAACTCCGTCGGTTCGGCGCTCATGCCCGACGGCAGGACGTACTGGGCTTGGCCGTTCGAGCTGGCCGGCGAGTTCGGCGGCGCCGGACCGCCGAAAAACGCAATGGATGCAAGCGATCCGGCCCCCGACGACTCGCGGCTGCTGGCCATCGGCCGGATGGCCGCCGGCAGCAACACCACGCTCGGCGTCGTCGCTTGCAACGCCGACCTCAATACCGCTGAATGCCGGCGCATCGCCATGATGGCGCAGGATGGCATTGCGCGCGCTTTGCGTCCCGCACACACCCCGTTCGACGGCGACACGGTTTTCGCGCTGGCAAGTGGCGCGTTGCCGCTCAACACCCGCTCAATACGCGCCGCGCAAATCGGTCGCATCGGCTCGGCGGCCGCGGATTGTCTGGCCCGCGCCATCGCCAGAGCGGTGCACTCGAGCCGCACGATTCCGGCTTAGACGGAAGCCGCCTCCACCCGTGGCGTCGCGGCAATCAGTGCCCGCGTGTACGCATGACGAGGCGAGTCGAAAACCGCGTCCGTGAATCCTTCCTCGACGATGCGTCCCTGCTGCATCACGTAAACGCGGTCGGCGATGGCTCTGATCACATGCAAATCGTGCGACACGAACAGATACGCCACCTTGAGACGGCGCGCGAGCTCGGACAGCAGTTCGAGAATCTGATCCCGCAAGAGCACATCGAGTGCCGAAACCGCTTCATCGAAGGCGATCACGGCCGGTTCGGTGATCAATGCGCGCGCAATCGCGATGCGCTGGCGCTCGCCGCCTGAGAATTCCCGGGGCAGACGCCGTGCATCGGCTGGCGATAAACCCACCTGCTCGAGCACCTTCGCGACCCGGCTGCGGCGCTCCGCGAGCGAAGGAGGGGAATTCAGCAGAAAAAACGGTTCGGCGATCAGCTCTTCCACCGACCAGCGAGGATCGAAGCTGCCGTAAGGATCCTGGAACACCGCCTGAACGGCGCGGCGCAGACGGCGCAGGTCTGCGCCGGCAGCGCCTGCAAATTCCTCGCCCAGTACGCGGACCTGACCTGCGTTCGAACGTTCGAGCGCGAGAATCACTTTCAGCAAGCTCGACTTGCCGGAACCGGACTCGCCCACCAAGCCTACGATTTCACCAGCGTGCACCGATAGCGAAACGCCGTCCACTGCCCGCAGGGGCGGCGGCCCTGAAAATAGCGAAGTTCTCTTGCGTGGGTACTCGTGCACGATGCCGCTCGCCTGCAACACCGGCGCGGAGCGCTCGCCGCGATCTTTGATGTGATCGGCGCTGTGGTTGACGCCGCGATCGGCGCCGCGCTTGGAGGTCAAACGCGCCGCGGACAAAAGCGCCCGCGTGTAGGAATGCTGCGGCCGGCGTATGACATCCGCGGTTGCTCCCTGCTCCACGATCTCGCCCCGCTGCATGACCGCGACCCGATCGGCGCGTTGCGCAACCACCGCAAGATCATGCGTCACCAGAATCAACCCCATGTTGCGCGTCGTGACCAACTCCTGCAGCAGAGACAAGACCTGCGCCTGGGTGATGACATCGAGCGCAGTGGTCGGTTCGTCCGCGATGAGCAGCGGCGGTGTCATGACGGCCGCCATGGCGATTGCCACCCGCTGGCGTTGACCGCCGGACAATTCATACGGAAGTCTGTCGAGCGCCGCCGCTTCCCCGCCCAATCCGACGAGCCCCAATATCTCCCGCGCCGCTGTGCGCGCCTCGATTTTCGACATGGAGCGATGCAGCCGCAACGTCTCCGCCACTTGGTCGCCAATACGCATCAAAGGATTCAAAGCCGTCATGGGCTCTTGAAAAACCATGCCGATATCACGGCCGCGGACCTGCCGCATTTCCTCTGGATTTTTTTCGGTTAGCGCTTCGCCGCGCAGGTGCACCGTCCCCGTCATCGTCGCCGTCGGCGGCAACAAGCGCATGATTGCGAGCGCGGTCATCGATTTCCCGGATCCTGACGCGCCCACGAGGCCGAGAATCTCTCCCGCCCGCACGTGCAACGACAGGCCTCTGATGATGTGTGTCCGGGCCGCGGCGGGGCCTGCGCCGACGGCGACATTCAAATCGGCGATTTCCAGCAGCGGCGGCGTCATGGCAAGTTCTCGGCGCGCCGACGCAGCCCCTCGCCGAGCAGATTCAGTCCCAGTACGAACAGCAGCACGGCAATGCCAGGGAAAAGGGCGAGGAAGGGCGCGAGCGCCGTCAGCGTTTGCGCTTCGTTGAGCATGCGCCCCCAACTGGGAGTCGGAGGTTGCGCGCTCAAGCCCACATACGCCAAGCCCGCCTCGGCGATGACCCCCAATGAGAACTGTATCGTTCCTTGAACGAGGAGCAAGCCCGCCAGATTCGGCAGAAGGTGCTCGTAGGAAATTCTCAAGGGTCCCTTGCCCGCGACCCGGGCTGCCAAGGTGTAATCCCGCGTCCATAGCTGCAGGGCCCCGGCACGTGTGACCCGTGCAAATACCGGAATGTTGAAGATGCCGATGGCGATGATGGCATTGACGGCGCCTGGCCCGAATACGGCCGTAATCAAGATCGCCAGCAGCAGAGCGGGAAAGGCGAATATCAAATCGTTGCCGCGCATTACCAGTTCATCGATCGGGCCGCGGCGGGCGGCGGCGAACAAACCCGCGGGCACGCCGACGAGCAAGCCGATGACCACCGAGAGCAGCGCGACGCCCACAGAGGTTTGCGCCCCTGCCATGACCAGCGACAGCACGTCGCGGCCGAGCTGATCGGTGCCAAACCAGTGGTGCACGTTCGGCGCCTGCAGCTTGTCCACGATGGAAAGCGCTGCTGGATCGAACGGGGTCCAAAAGCGGGAGAGCAAGGCCACGCAGACGAAAAACACGGTGATGATCGTACCGGCAATCAGGCTGATGTTTCGCCGGAAAAGATTCATGCGCCGACCGCGGGACGCAATCGTGGATTGATGAGCACATAGGCGACGTCGACCAGGAAAGTCACCACCACCACGGCAAACACCAGGATCACCACCACGCTCTGCACGACGATCAGGTCGCGCTGCACGATGGCCTGGAACACCAATCTGCCCAACCCCGGCAGAAAAAATACATTTTCGATGATGACGCCGCCGGCCAGGAGAAATGAGAATTGCATGCCGACGATGGTCAGTACCGGGATCAGCGCATTGGGCAGCGCATGCCGCCACAACACCTGCCACTCACCGGCACCCTTGGCCCGCGCGCTGCGGATATAGTCCTCGTGCAGCGTGTCGATCAGCGCGCCGCGCAACACCCGGGCCAGAATTGCGGCTTGCGGCATGCTCAAGGCGATTGCGGGCAGCGTCAGCGATTTCATCGCCGCCCAGAATCCCGCATCCCAGCCGGGGAATCCGCCGGCTGACACCCAGTGCAGGTTGATGGCGAACAACAGCACCAGCAGCAGACCCAACCAAAAATTGGGCACGCCCAGGCCCAACTGAGTCATGCCGCTCAAGACCCAATCAGCGGCACGCCCTCTCTTCGCGGCTGCCAGCAGTCCAATCGGGAAGGCAATGGCGGTGGAAAGAAGCAGCGCATACAGCGCCAAGGGCAAGGATACCTGCAGCCGTCTCGGCGATGAGTGCGCCCACCGGGATACGATAGGTGTAGCTCAGTCCAAAATCAGCGTGCAGTATTCCTGCGACCCATGATCAGTAGCGATGCAGAGGGGCAACATCAAGGCCGAGTTGATGGCGCAGTACAGCCACGTTGCCTGCGTCCGCCTGCAGCCCCATCATGTAGCGCACCGGATCGCCGGGCACGACCTGAACGACGACGAACACGATTGCAGTCGCGGCGATCAGGGTCGCCATGAGCACGCCGACTCGTTGCGCGAGATAAGCGCTGCCCAGACGCCGCGCCGCCAGGCCGAGCAACAGCAGCGCGGCCGCGCATAGGGCCGCCGTGGCGAATCGAATCGGCAGGCGCGCTGCCTGCACGTCGTCATCACGCCTCGCGAGCGTGCCTGCATCCCATTCGGCGCGGCTGACATCCACCACACCCAGCAGATTGTCGAAGCCGATTCCGCGCAGATGTGTGTTCCAAATATCCAACCTTGGATACTGGAACAGAAAGCCATTCACCGCGTCGGCGGCGAGCTTGCGCTGAATCTGCTGCAGCAGTTCCCGGCGCCGCGATTCATCGACGCTGTCGTCCAGCTGCGCGATGAGAGTCTTGAAATCGGCATCCGCATAGCCGAAATAATAGTCGTCGCGGGCGTAGATGTCGTAGTCCAACGGCTCGGCATGCCCGACGATGCTCATATCGATAGTCATGGCGGGTGTAGACCTGATCCAGCCACTGCGCCCATTCGAGATTTTCGATGCGCAGCGAGATCCCGATCTGCGCCAGTTGCGACGCGACGATCTCGCCGCCGCGCCGCGCATAGCTCGGCGGCGGCAGCTTCAGGGTCATGGCAAATCCCTGCGGATATCCGGCCTGCGCCATCAGTTCCCTGGCCTTGGCAACATCGTGCGGATACACACCCGTCAAATCGACATAGGCAGGATTGTGCGGCGGGAAATGGCTGCCGATCGGCGTACCGTAGCCGAACATCGCGCCGTCGATGATGGCGCGGCGATCCAACGCATAGGAGATCGCCCGCCGCACCAGTACGTTATGCAGCGGCGCGACGCGCTCATTCAGCGCCAATACGGTCTCCATCTCCGTGGTGCCGGTAAAGACGCCGAAGCGGGGATCGGCGGCAAATTGGGCGAAGCTTTCCGGAGCCGGATAGTTGGCGAACGCATCGATATCGCCCGCCATCAACGCGGCAAAGGCCGCGGTCGGATCCGTGATGAACTTGAAAGTCACCTGCTCGAGCGCCGCCGCGCCGCCCTGATGATCGGCGTCGCGTTCGAGCGTGATCGAATCGCCGCGCCGCCATCTCGAGAATCGAAATGGCCCGGTACCGACCGGCCGCAGCCCGGCGGTCGCCACCGATCGGGGCGAGAGCATGACTGCCGATCCGAAGGCAAGCGACTGCAGCAATCCGCCTGACCGCCGGCTGAGGCGCACGGTCAGCGTGAGCGGATCGATGGCTTCAACGCTCCGGATGGCGCTGAAGCGCGATCTCTGCGGATTGACCGACTCGGGTGCAACCATGCGGTCGAGGGAGAACTTCGCCGCCGCCGCGTCGAAAGCGCTGCCGTCGTGAAAGCGCACGCCCGGCCTCAAATGGAACACATAGGTCAGGCCGTCGCTCGACACATCCCAGGACTGTGCGAGCTGCGGCAGCACCGACCCATCCGCCGCGAACTGCACCAGCCCCTGAAGCACATTGCCGTACAGGACTTCGGAAATAGCCGCGGCGGGATTTGCCGTCGGATCCAGAATCGGCGGTTCGAGCTGCGTGCCGATGATGGCACGTTGCGCGCCATGCGCCTCGGCCATGAACAGCAGAGCGCCCCACAACATGGCCGACGCCGCCGGTCGCAGGCGGCTCATGCCGTGCCGAGCAGCAGCGAACGCGCGGACAGCGCCATCACCTTGGCGGAATTGATCATGTCGTCGATCAGCACATATTCGTCCGGTTGATGCGCAAGATCGAGGATGCCGGGGCCGTAGGCAATGCACTCGCGCAGCTTGCCGATGCGGTCGATGTGCTTTTGATCGTAGGTACCGGGCGAACAAATGAATTCGGGTTCGCGGCCCAGCACGCGTCGAATCGCCGCCGCCGTACTGCGCGCCACCGGGCCGTCGCGATCGGCCATGGTGGGCAGCACCTCGAAGAGATCTTGTGATGTCATACGAGAATCCCTCGCGATCCAAAACCAGCTGCTCCAACAACTCGCGTATCTCTGCCTTGACGCCGTTCATGCTCTCCTCGATGAGCAGTCGGCGGTCGAGGACCATGCGGCAGGAATCCGGCACGCAAGGCGCGGGGAATCCGGAGCTCTCCTGCTGACCGCCATGGATGGAATTGATATTCAATGTTGCATGTCGGCGCCGCTCGGCACCACCGGCATATCGGTGCGCCGCGCGGCGAGCTTGGGGTAGAGATCGCGTTCCATGCGATCGATGACGGCATTCATGTGACGCACGGCGCAATCGCCCAGGAACGGCATCGAACCGTGGGCCATGCGGCCCCGGGTCGTCGATCTCGGCCCACCACACCCCGCGATGTCCGATGCACACGCGATCCACGTTCAACGGCTCCGGAATGATGACGTGATCAACGCGCGGAGATGAGAACCAACCGCGTTGCGCCAGGTAGTGAACGCCGCCGTAGCCGCCGGATTCCTCATCCACGGTACCGGAAATTTCCAGCGTTCCCGGCAGCGTCGCGCCGCAATCGATCAATGCCTCGACCGCGATGATGGATGCAGCAAGTCCGCCCTTCATATCGCAGGCGCCGCGGCCGTAGATTTTTCCGTCCAGTTCCTGGGCGGCGAACGGATCCCGGGTCCATCCCGCGCCTGTCTGCACCACATCGATGTGGCTGTTGAAGTGCACGCAGGGTCCGGGGCCCTCGCCCGCGCGCCGCGCGATGACATTGATGCGCGGATGCTGTTCGCTGTCGCCGGGGGTGCCCTCTGCGCGCACGAACTCGACGGCGAAGCCGCGCGCGCGCAGGCGCCCGCCGATGAATTCCGCGCAGGGTCGATAGGCCTCGCCGGGCGGATTGATGGTGGGAAAACGAATCAGCGCCTGCGCAAGCGCCACCATCTCGTCGCGCCGCGACTCGATGATTTTGAACAATTGTTCCGTGGGGTCTGGGCTCATATTCGCTTCGCGGCATCCAACAGTATCTTCTCGAACAAATCCCGCTGCGCATGGCTGCCGCCGACCTCGGTCATCCTCGGCATGGCAACGCCGAGACGGCGCCAGGCAAGCTCGTACTCGCCGCGCGCGTAAGAATACAGGCCCTCGCAGGCGGGCAGCGCGACTTCCTGCCACACCACACGGCTGAACTCGGGCGCATGTTCGGCATGGCGACGCACGCATTCCAGCAAACTTTGAGCCTGCGGGCGGCCTGCCCTCGCCAATCCGTACAAATACTGCAATGTCAGGAACGGCTGCACGACGTCCCCGGCTCGCGCCTCGAGATGATCGGCGAGATCTTCCCAGCGCGCGCCGACATCGAGGCCCGCCAGTTCGAAGCGGGCCAGAAGCGATACCGCACCGATCTGATCCTGCGAGTAGTTCTTCGCGACTCCCCAGCAATGCCGATCATAGAGTTCGAGCGCCTCACGATTCCGCCCCTGAGCCAGGTAGAAAAGCGCCAGGTGCCACCAAATATGCGTGACCATGAAGGAGTTCAAATCAATCCAGGTTTCTTGTGCCTCCTCCAGAAATCGCGCGCCGTCGTCGATCCGACCGCGGGTCAACAGCACATGAGCGAGCGCGTGCTGCGCCCAGGGCTCCTTGCGGCGCATCGCGAGCGCGGTGCGCGCCGCTGATTCCGCCTCATCGAGCAGGTGGCACTGTTCATAGGCGAAGGCCGCCATGCCGTGCGCGTAGGGAACCTGCGCGTTGGCCGGAGCGATCTTCATCGCAACACGCAACATGGCAGGCGCGTTGCCGCGATTGAATTCGAAATACTGCTGCGTTTTGACGATCGCGAGATCCCTGGGGAATTCGTCCGTCAACTGATCGCAGATGCGAATGGCGAGGCCCAGGTCGTCGTCGACCCAGGCACGCAGCATCCTGGCGTTGAGCTGTTCGCGCCGCGTCGCCGAGGCTGCCAGGCCTTCCGCGACGGCGAGGTGGGGCGCCGCACGCGATGCAGCTTCGGGAGCCTCGAGCAGCATCCATAACAAGCCGGCATAGACGTTGGCCAGGCACGACTCGGGATCCGCGGCGGCGGCGGCCAGTATTCGCTCCGCGCGTGTCTCATACGCCAGGTAGCCTTCGATGAAATCATCGATGCCGCGCAACGTGGCGTCGGATTGACCGGTGACCGGGTTGCCCAGATAGTCCCGTTGCATACGAGGATGATACCGGAAGCCCGGCCATGCTCGGCGGCCGCAAGACTCAGCGGTCCGCTAGGTTTGCTGCGCCTTCAAAAATGCCGCCACGTCCGCCGCCGATCGTTGCGGAATCTCGAGCTGCGGCAAGTGGCCGACTTGGGGGTAGATGATCAATTTCGCCCCCGGAATCGCCGCCGCGAATTTGTGCGCCGCCGGCACTTCGATGAGCGGATCATTTTCTCCCCACAATATCAGTGTCGGCAGCTTGATGGCCGACACCAGCTCCGCCGTCGATTTGACCGGCGCGCCCATGCCGACGCTCATCAGAATGGTGCGATGCCCGGGAGCGCGCTGAAACTCGGCGAATCGATCCACGATAAATGGCGTAATCAACGAGCTGTCGTAGACATCAGCCTTGAGTCCCTGCTCGATCAGCGGCCGATTGTCGATTTTGCTCAAGATGACGCGGCCGATGGGATATTGCAGGATCCTGAAAGCCAGCGGAATCTTCTGCGGGGGCTTATCGTTGGGAAATCCCGCAGCGTCGACCAGGATCAGCGCAGTGAGCCGATCGGAATGGCGCACCGCCAGCTGCCAGGCCGCGCCGCCGCCCATGGAATTGCCCGCCACCGCGAACCTCGGCAGCGAAAGTGCGGCGGCAAAGGCGTCGACAAAGTCCGCCAAGCCTTCGCCGCTCAGGCGGCTGCCTTCCGGCGCGCGCGTCAATCCGTGCCCGGGGAAGTCCACGCTGATGATGTGATACCGAGTCTTCAATTCCCCGACCCAGCCTTCCCAGGTCGTGAAGGAATCGGCAAATCCGTGCAGCAGCACCAGCAGGGGCAGATTCGGATCACCGTCGTCGGCGTAGTGCACGTGGTAGCCGCCGGGCAGATCCACGTAGCGGGAATCCGGGGCGCCGTACCTGGCCTCCAGGGTTGCGTAAGGAATGTCGGGGCCGCGCAGCCAAAGCCACGCGGCGGCCACGATCGCGATGACAACCGCCAGAACGATGCGCATCAGTTTCATCGCGAATCCTTCAGTACTTGTACGTCAATCGAATGCCGATCGTTGCGGGCTCGCCGGCCGCGGCCACTTCGCTGGTCGGCAGGAAAAAATTGCGTGTGATGTCGTAGGACCGATTGAAGATATTACGGCCCCACAACGTCGCGGTCCAAGGCCCGCCGGAGGCCGGCGCGACAGACAGATTCGCATTTGCCAGCCAATATTTCGGAATGGTGAAATCGTTGCTGCCCAGCAGGAAGAACTGGCTGTAAGTATCGTGGAAACTGTAGTTCGATTCGAGGGTGAGTTGATAGGCGCCGATGATCCGCGGGTAACTCAAGTCGCCGCCGTAGCTCCATTTCGGGAAGCTCTCCGGCGCGCCGTTGTAGTCGACCGGAGGCGCATCGCTGTTGAGCAGCTGAGAGGTGTAGTACCCTTCCGCGAAGCCCGCGTATTGGGTCAGCGAGAACCCTGCACCGCTGTGCCATTCCAATTCGACCTCGCCGCCGCTGATGCGGGAGTCGGCATTGACGAAACGGCCGATGTAGGACTGCGATACCTCGTCGAACACCTTGCCCAGGATCTGCTGATCCTTGTAGCGATAGTAAAATACGGAGGCATTCACGCGCAGTGTTCGTGCCAGATCGGATTTCACGCCGATTTCATAAGCCGTGAGCTTCTCCGGCGCGAATGGATCGGCCGCAGGTGCGCTCAAGGTATTGTGGGCGGTGAAACCGCCTGACTTGACGCCGCGGCTGATGCTTCCATAAATCATCGTGCCCAAGGCGGCTTGGTAGTCGAGCGCGACCTTGCCAGACGGCAGGTTCGATGTGATCGAACCGCCCAACCCGCCACCCGTAAAGGATGGCACGCCGGGCAGAAACGCGGTGTTGAGATCCTTCAATTCGCGGGTCTCATGATCCTCGCGCACCCCAAGAATTCCCGTCCAGGCATCCGCGAATCGGTACTCGCCCTGGGCGAACACGCCGAGTGAATTGGCCGTCTGCCCGTAGGTGGTCACGGCGATCCCGCCGAGCCGATCGGTAAGATCGGAATCAAAATCCTCGTGCAAATTCTCATCGGAATAAAAGACGCCCGTCACCCATGTGAATGGTCCGTTGCCCGTCGAAGTCAGGCGCACTTCCTGCGAAAAAACGTTCAAATCACTGTTCAAATATTCGTCGGAATCATGGTACTGCGTGGCGTCCCAGTCGGCGTATTCGCGTCTGATGAGCTTGTCGTAAGCGGTGATGCTGGTCAGCTTGGCGCCGCCGAAATCGATATTGGCCGTGAGGTCAACGGCACTGTTGCTGTCGTCAAGACCGGGTTTGGAATCCGCGCTGCGGCCGATGAGATTGGCAAACACCGGATTGAGCGCCCAACCCGTAACGTACCGCGAAGTATCGGCGGGAATCGTAGGCGCGCCGCTGCCCGGGGCGAAGGGTTTGAGCAGGTACAGCCCCTGCTCATCGGATTTATCCTGCGCGAAGTGAACGCCCAACCTCAAATCGACAGTTTCCGTAGGATCCCATTGCAACTGACCGCGTATTCCGACCTTGTCCTTGTCGCCGAGAGACTGGCCCGTTACCCGGTTGCGCTGCCAGGCTCCGCCCTGCTCGGTGGCCGCCGCCAACCTTCCCGTCAAACCCTCGGCAATACTTCCGCTCACGAACCCTTGCGCGTCGAGCGCGTTGTGCGAGCCGTATTCCAGCGTGAATCCCGCATGCGTCTGCGCGGTGGGCCTATTGCTGATGAAATTGATTTCGCCGCCGGTGGTATTCCGCCCATACAGCGTGCCCTGCGGCCCGCGCAGCACCTCGACGCGATCGATGTCGAACAGCTGGCCCTGGGTCTGAATGGGCAGGGCGAAGGCCACGCCGTCGAGACTCACGCCGACCGGAGAGGTGTTGTTCGAGGTGTAATCGATGAACCCCACTCCGCGCAGGCGGAACTGCGGTTGACTGCTGCCGAAGGCCGGCTCCACCTGCAGGTTGGGAACGGCGTTCTGCAAATCGTTGACGTAGTTGATGGATTTGTCCGCGAAGCTCAGCCCGGACAGCACCGACATGGCAATCCCGACGCTTTGTGCGGGCTCAGCGCGGCGTTGCGCCGTGACCACGATCTCCGAAAGCTCATCAGCCGCCGCACTGCCAAAACTGACAAATAGGGCGCCCGCTGCCGCCACAGCGGCCGCTAGCCGAATAACCATCCCTCTCTCCAAATCCCTGCGCCAAAAACAGCGCGCATCATCCGCGACTCGGCGTTATCTGGGAAGTGTTGTTTGCTTAGTTATTAATGTGGAAATGTTATTATCGGGCAACCGCTCAAATACGCTTTAGAAAAAACAGGCGGTCCGCGCGATTTCTAATCGCGCAATCCAAAGCTACACTAAACGAGTTGATTAAATGGGCTGTAGGATGCTGCTGACATTCATATTATGCGTCGCATGGGTGCTGTCTTGGACCCCGGAAACGGCGCGCGCGCAATCCTCCCCCATTCCCGCCGCGGATTACAGGGTGGCGCGAGTATGGAAGCTCGGCGGCGCCGGCGGCTGGGAAGATCTGACCTTGGAAGAGAGCGGCGCCAGACTGTTCGTCAGCCGCGACGAGCGCGTCGATGTCATCGAAACCGTCAGCGGCAAACTGGCGGGCAGCATTCCCCGCACGTCGGGTGTCCACGGCATTGCGTTCGCGCCCGCGCTGCGGCGTGGTTTCACCAGCAACGGCCGGAGCAGCACCGTTTCGGTATTTGAACTCGACACTCTGAGGGTGATTCTGGAGGTGCCGATCTCGGGTAAATCGCCCGGTTCCATCTATTATGAGCCGCAGCAAAATCACCTCATTACGGCCAATCGGGAGACGGCGAATCTGACGGTGCTCGACGCAAGCACGCTGCAAATTGTCAAGACCGTGCCATTGCCGGGACCTCCGGAGTCCATTGCCAGCGATGAATCCGGGCATATCTATGTCAACATCGACATCGCTCCCGGTAAACTGGTGTTGATCGACGCAAAGACCCTCATGGTGAAAGCCGCATGGCCATTGAAGGAATGCGCCAATCCCACCGCGCTGGCCTTCGATGTGGCCAATCGAAGATTATTTTCCGTGTGCGCAAATCAAGTCATGGCGGTAACCGATTCCGTGTCGGGCAGATCCATTGCCCGGGTCGGCATCGGCAGAGGTTCCGACGGCGCGGCATTCGACGCCGACTTGGGCCTGGTCTTCAGCTCCAACGGCATCGACGGCACCCTGACGGTGATCCATCAGGATTCGCCGGACGAATATCGGGTGACCGCCGCCCTCACGACGCAGGTCAGTGCGCGCACCATGGCGTTGGATCCCGCGACTCACAAGATCTATCTGGCTGCGGCGCAATTTGAGCCCCCTCCCGCGGCCAGCGCGGAGCAGCCCACGCCCCATGCCGGCGTGCTGCCCGAGAGCTTCGTCATTCTGGTCGCGCAACCCAAGTAAATGAGCGAGCGTACTCAAGTCGTTTGCGCCCATTGCGATTCGGTGGTCGGGTTGCCGAGCGATCGCCTCAAGGACGGCCCGCGCTGTCCGAAATGCCGCTCGCCGCTGTTTGAAGGCAAACCCGTCGAATTGACTGCCGCAAATTTCGACAAACATGTGAGCCGGGGCGATTTGCCGCTGGTCGTGGATTTCTGGGCGCCCTGGTGCGGACCTTGTATTGCGATGGCGCCGTTTTACGAGGCAAGCGCGCGCCAGCTCGAGCCCAGACTGCGCTTTGCGAAACTGAACACCCAGGACGAGCCCGGACCGGCGGCGCGTTTCAACATTCGCAGCATTCCGACGATGATCGTGTTCCGCGCGGGGAAAGAACTGGCGCGTCAGTCCGGAGCCATGGATTCCGCCACCATCACCCGCTGGTTGAATTCCGTCGTTTGAGCGCTCCTTAGGTCTTGCGAAACACCACGACGAAGCGATCCGTCTTGCCGAGCGCCGGCCCCTTGTAGCTGATGAGATCCCGCGAATCGTCCGGTCTTCGCAGTAGATCGCTGGTCGCAATGACCTTGAACCCGTGAGCGCTGAAATCCTTGATGGCGAATGCATCCTCGATGCGATGCAATTCGCCGGCATCCGATTTTCCGTGCCCCGCCTTCGCCGAGTGGTCGATCAGCAACAAGACGCCGCCGGGCTTGAGCGCGTGCGCCAATTGATCCAGCACGCGGCTGACATCGATCTTCGGCCATGGGGTCTTGTGATCGGAGTCCACCCAGTACATATCGTGGTAAACCTTGATCAACAGAACGGCGTCCAAACTCGCGGCCGGCAAATTCATGGCGTCGAGGTCGACGGTTTCATGCGTCACGTTGGTGAGTCGATCTGCCGCCAAGCGGTCCTTCAGCGCCGGCTGGCTCCAGTCATCGAACGCCTTGTTGTTGATCAAGAACACGTGGCCGGAAGGACCCACGATGTAGCTCGCCAATTCGCTGTAATAGCCGTCCCCGGCCAGCACGTCCGCCACTTTCATACCGGGCTTGATGCCCGCGAGGCGCAGCATGTCCGCTGGATGGTCGAGCGCATCGCGCGCCGAGTCGGCCGCCGGACGTCCGGGATGCGTGAGGGCGGCGTCGTACATGTCGGCGGCATTCGCGAAGTGATTCAGTAACAGGCAGGCGGTGCATGCCAACGCCGACCAAAGATTAAGCTGGTGTCGACTCATTTTTCCCACCTCTCATAAAAATCAGGGCAATCAGGCTGATCAGCCCCGCCGTCGATAAATAGTACCCCACATAGGCCAAGCCGTGATGCAAGGCCAGCCAGGTCGCAATCGGCGCGGCCAGCGAGGCACCCAAGATTCCCGAGAAATTGAATGCGACGGATGTGCCGGTGTAGCGCACCGGGGTGGGAAACAAGGTGGCCAATGCGCTTCCCAGTGCTCCGTACGACAGGCCGCTCAATCCAAAACCGCAGGCCAGAAACACAAAAACAGCGACCGGATCGTGCGCGCCAAAAAGGCGCTGGAAGCTGAAGCCGTAGGCGATGATCAAGACCGTCGCCACGATGAGCATGACGCGGCCGGTGACAAGATCGGCCGCGCGCCCCGCCAACGGGATGGTCAAGCCAAAGAACACCGCTGCCGGCATCTGCATGATCAGAAACGCCTGGCGACCGAATCCCAGCGAGTTCGTTGCCCAGCCGAGGGCGAAGACATTGACCAGGTAGAACACCAGGAAAGTGGTTGCGGATCCCAATGTTCCCCACAGCAGTTGCAGGGGGTATCTGCTGAATACCACGGCGAACGGCACGCGCACACGTTCGCCCTGGGCCATGCTGCGGCGGAAGGCCGGTGTTTCCACCAACTGCAGCCGGATGTACAGGCCCACCGCCACCAGCACGGTGCTGGCCAGGAAGGGCACGCGCCAACCCCAGCTGAACAATTGCGCCTCGGACAGGCTGTTGCTGATCAACAGGAAAACACCGATCGAGATGACGAGACCCAAGGGCGCACCCAGTTGCGGGAACATGCCGTACCAGCCATGCTTGCCGGGCGGCGCGTTTTCCGTGGCCAGCAAGCACGGCGCCGCCCCATTCCCCGCCCAAGCCCAGCCCTTGCCCCACGCGGCATAACGCCAGCAGCACGGCGGCGTAAACGCCGATGGATGCATAGGTGGGCAACAATCCAATGCAGATGGTCGAGATGCCCATGGTCATCAACGCGGTGACCAACGTCGTCTTGCGGCCGATCCGATCGCCGAAGTGCCCGAAGATCAACGAGCCGACGGGACGCGCCAGAAATGCCAGGGCAAAGGTCGCCAACGATTGAAGGGTGGCGGTGGCAGGATCGCCTTTGGGGAAGAACAGTCTGGGAAACACCAGCACCGCGGCGGTCGCATAGATGTAAAAGTCGTAGAACTCGATGGTCGTCCCGATCATGCTGGCCAGCAGGACGCGGCGCATCTGCCGCGCATCCGGCGCCGGGTTCGAGTCGAGCAAAGGACACCCCAAGTGCGTGATTTTTGCCGATACTACCAGCGCGCCGCCTCGAGCGTCTTCAATTGCCGTACGCAAAGAACGGGGAGAACCGGATGAACATCAACTCGAAGGACTTCAGGGTCGGCCAGGGTAAAAAGATTGATCTCAAAAAATGGCCGACGCGGGTGGCGCCCGCGTACAAGACCAATCGGCAATACAAGGATCTCCTGGAGTCGCGCGTCAAGGCACTCCGGGCCCAACAGGCGTTGCTGTACGCCTCAAACAGCTATGCGGTTCTGCTGATCTTTCAGGCCATGGACGCCGCCGGCAAGGACGGCGCCATCGAACACGTCATGTCGGGCGTCAACCCACAAGGCTGCCAGGTATTCAGCTTCAAGCATCCCAGCGCGGTGGAATTGAGGCACGATTTCCTGTGGCGCACGACGCGCGAGCTTCCCGAGCGCGGCAAGATCGGCATCTTCAACCGCTCATACTATGAAGAGGTGCTGATCGCGCGCGTTCACCCCGAAATCCTGCATGCCGAGGGGCTTCCTCCCGGCTTGTTGGAGGATGACGCCATTTGGCAGGACCGTTACCGATCCATTGTGGATCTGGAAAGACACCTGGATTGCAACGGCACCAAGATCATCAAGTTCTTTTTGCATCTTTCGAAAGAAGAGCAGCGCAAGCGTTTCCTCGAACGCATCGATAAGCCGGAGAAGAATTGGAAATTTTCCACCGCTGACATCGAGGAACGAAAATTCTGGAAGCAATATATGACGGCCTATGAGAAGTGCCTGAGCGCCACCAGCACCAAGCATGCCCCGTGGTACGTGGTCCCGGCCGACGACAAGCTGAATGCGCGGCTTATCGTGTCGCGAATCCTGCTGGACACCGTCGAGGCACTACCGCTGCACTACCCCAAATCCGACGCCGCGCGACGCCGCGAGCTCAAGATGCTGCGCAAGCAGCTGGCGCCTTGAGCTCAAGGCCGGACGGCGGCCGCCTTTGCGCCTTTTGGGCACAGTTCACGTGTTTTATGGCCCGCGCGGTGGTATGTTTTGATCATGGCACCGCGCCGAAACCGCTTCAAACTCGCGCTATTGCTGGCGTTGATGCTGCCGTTGCAAGGATTCAGCGCGGCTGACCTTTGCGCCTCAACGCACGCAGCGTCGGCCGCCATCGGTCATCATTGCGCCCCGATGAGCAGCATCGCCCAGCACCATGGCTGCGGCAGCTGCTGCGCGGTGGGAATGGCTGCGACTCCCCTGCGCTGGGCCGCTCCGCGCTTGCCCAGCCCTGAAGTCCCCTCGGTTACCCTTCTGTCTCCGCTCACGGTCATCCCCGACCGGCTCGACCGCCCTCCGCGACTCCCCAGCTGATCAGCGGCCCTTAAGGGCCGATCCAATCCATTGAGGAGCAGCTCAAGCTTCGTGCTTGACCGTGAGGATGATATGAGAAGCGTTTCTTTTCTGTTGATGGCGCTGGGCGCGCTCGGCTTGTGCGGCTGCGCCGGCTTTTCGCAGGACGGCGGTTTCAACGCGGTCGCGGACGCGACGCGCTCGCACTTGAACAAGGATGTGGAATGGCCGCGCACTCCCGAGGAAGAACGCAAGGTGGAGAGCCGGGTGGCGGAGCTCCTGGCACGCCCTTTGACGGCTGAGGACGCGGTGCAGATCGCCCTGCTCAACAACCATCGACTGCAGGCCGAATTTCAGGAACTCGGAATTTCCGAAGCCGATCTAGTGCAAGCGGGTCGCCTGCCCAATCCGCGGTTCGATCTGCGCCACGCCAGCGCGGCGGGCCAGTACGACATTGAACAGACATTGAGCTTCGATGTGCTGTCTCTCTTGACGATGCCCTACGCCCGGGACATCGAGAAGCGCCGTTTCGCGCAGACCCAGCAAGCCGTGGTGTTGCAAATCTCACAGCTTGCCAATGAAGTGCGCCAGGCCTTCTTTGCGGCGGTCGCCGCGCGCCAGTCGGTTGAATACCTAAGCCAGGTCCGCACGGCGGCGGAAACCAGCGCGCAGCTGGCGCAACGAATGGTGGCGGCGGGCAACTGGAATGCCCTCGATGAAGCGCGCGAACAGACCTTTTACGCGGATGCGACCATGAGATTGACTCTCGCACGGCTCGCCGAGGATTCGGCGCGCGAGAAATTGACCCGTTTACTCGGCCTGGCGGCCGCGACACCCCCCGCGCAAAGCGACGCTCCCGCTTTGCAACTTGCCGAACGGCTGCCGGAGCTGCCGCAGCGCATGGACGATCTCCCCGATATCGAGCACGTTGTGCTCGAGAATCGGATCGATTTGCGATTGATGCGCATGCATGTCGACGAACTCGCCCGTAGTCTGAATCTCACCAAGAGCACGCGTTTCGTCAATGTGCTGGACATGGGCGCGACGCGAGTAAAGCAGGGGACTTCGCAAGACCCTTATGAATCGGGATTTGTGCTCACACTGGAGGTTCCGATTTTCGACAGCGGCGCGGCGCGCGTCCGAAAGGCCGAGGCAGTTTATGCCCAGGCGGTCGACCGTTTTGCGCAAGCGGCCATCGAAGCCCGCTCCCAGGTGCGGCAGGCATATGCAGCCTATCGTGCGGCCTTTGACCTCGCCGTACAGCAGCGCGATGAAGTGGTGCCGCTGCGCAAAACTGTCGCGCAGCAAAACCTGCTGCGCTACAACGCTTCTCTCATCAGCATTTTCGAATTGCTGGCCGATGCACGCGAACAAATCGCGAGCGTCGATGGCTACATCCAAGCCGTGCGCGATTTCTGGATTGCGAAATCGGAATTCGACGGCGAGCTGCTCGGCAATTCCTCCCTTTAGCCGAAGGAAACATCATGCTTACACGACGCGGATTTTTCAGCGGCGCGGGACTCGCGGTGGCGGCCACGGCAACTGCCAGGAGCGCGCTCGCTGCGCTTCCGGAAATCGTATCCACGGACTCGCCGCTCACCCAGCCCCCCATGATGCCGGCCACCGGCCGCCCCTATCACGCGGTGGCCACTTTGAACGGCTGGAGTTTGCCGTGGCGGATGCGCAATGGCGTCAAGGAATTTCACTTGGTGGCCGAGCCGGTGGTCCGCGAAATCGCGCCCGGCATGAATGCACGCCTCTGGGGCTACAACGGACAGTCGCCCGGTCCGACCATCGAAGTGGTCGAGGGCGATCGCGTGCGGATCTACGTGACGAACCGTCTGGCGGAGCACACCAGCGTCCACTGGCACGGTCAGCGTCTACCCAACGGCATGGATGGCGTCTCGGGACTCAACCAACCCTCCATCAAGCCCGGACAAACCTATGTCTATGAATTCGCGGCACAGCGCGCCGGAACATTCATGTATCACCCGCATGCGGACGAAACCACGCAAATGGCGATGGGCATGATGGGATTTTGGGTCACGCATCCCAAGGACCCGGCGTTCATGCCGGTGGATCGCGACTATGTGTTTTTGTTGAATGCCTATGACATCAGTCCCGGCAGCTATACACCGAAGGTCAGCACCATGCTGGATTTCAACTTGTGGACCTTCAACAGCCGCGCCTTCCCCGGCACCGCGCCGATGGTGGCTCGCCTCGGCGAGCGGGTGCGAATACGCGTCGGCAATCTCACCATGACGAATCACCCCATCCACCTGCACGGTCATGAATTCGTGGTTGTCGGAACCGACGGCGGATGGACTTCACCCGGTTCCCGCTGGCCGGAGGTGACAACCGACATCGCGGTCGGCCAGATGCGCGCGATCGAATTCACGGCCTCGGCGCCCGGCGATTGGGCTTTCCACTGTCACAAGAGCCATCACACCATGAATGCGATGAGTCACAGCATGCCGAACTCCATCGGAGTGGTGCAGGACGATCTGGCCCGGCAGATCACTGCGCTCGTACCGGACTACATGAACATGAGCGGCGCGATGAGCAACATGCCGGCGCACATGCCGTTGCCGGAAAACACCCTGCCGATGATGGCGGGGTCCGGTCCGCACGGCGCGATTGAAATGGGCGGGATGTTCACCACCATGAAGATCCGCGCGGATCTGGCGCACGGCGATTACCGCGATCCGGGATGGTACGAGGCACCCGCCAACAGCGTCGCCTACCTTCTGGAAGGAACCGCACCGCCTGCCGAGCGCGACTTGACCACGCCACAGGCCTCGCAGCAAGCGCCGTTCAGGGTCCACAAACCAGGGTCCATCGGACACTAGCGCACGATTCCCCTACGGCAGGAATCCCCCAAAGTTGCCGCCCGCTTGCGATACACTTTCCGCGCGACGTCAATGGTGAAAACGATTTTGTAGGAAAGTAAAATGCATCGGCGCCTCCGGCAATTGCCGTACGCTATGCCGGCGCCCATTTGATGGATTTACATGGACGAGGAGGTTGTCATGGCCGAAGAGGCAAATCCTTTCGAGACCATCCGGCAGTTAGCCGCTGGGGCCTGTCTACCGAGGTGCCTGCATGTCCTAGTTGAACTCGGCGTGGCCGATGCACTCGGCGATGGACCTAAAACAACTTTAGAACTGGCGACCTCCGTGGGTGCAAGCCCGGATGCTTTACATCGCGTCCTGCGACTGCTTTCCGCCCATGGAGTATTCGAGCTTCGAGGCGGTGAAGTAAGCCATACGCCCGCGTCGCGGCTGCTGCAGGCCAATCACCCGCAGTCAATGAGGTCGCTTGCACTCATGTTCGGATTGCCAATCAACTGGTCTCCGTACCTTGAACTTCGTCACACAGTCGAGACTGGACAACCCGCTTCTCTAAAAACGCTGCCGGGCGGCTACTGGAACTACTTTGAGCGCGACTCGGCGGCTGCCCAGATTTTCAACGAGGCAATGGCTGCAAAGGCCCAGGGACAAGTGGCAGGAATCATGGCGGCGTACGATTTTTCTCGGTTCAAGTTGATCGCGGACATTGGCGGCGGTCGTGGCCATCTGCTTTCAGCGGTTCTCAATTCTGCGCCCGCTGCGAAAGGCGTACTATTTGATTTGCCGCATGTCATCCGCGATGCGTCTGCCGTCGCCACTAATCGAATTGCGCTACAGGCCGGAGATTTCTTCTCAGACGCCCTGCCGGTATGTGATCTATATCTGCTGATGGAAGTCATTCACGATTGGGACGATGACAAAGCATCGCAGATCCTGAGCGCGGTCCGTCGCGCCGCACCGCGCGGAGCAACTCTGCTCCTACTCGAATCGATCGTCCCAGATGATCCCGCGCCGAATTTCATCAAGACACTTGACATCGTCATGTTGACGCTTCTTGGTGGGAAACAGCGCAGTCTCGCCGAATACGACGAACTCCTTCGAAAGTCGGGCTACTCGGTTGCGCGGGAGATTCCAACTCGTGCGGGAATCTCCATTCTTGAGGCCGGCGCGGCTTGATTTTGGATGCCGAAACCCGACGAAGCGGTCATTCAAGAGACGATTATTTTGCCCCGGCTTCGAGTATCTATTCACATCTTGCGAGTTACAGCTCGGGGGCGTGAGGCGTCTCTCGGCCAGCTGGGGACAGTCACCGAGTCGAATTGATTGCCCCAGAGCGGCCGTTCGTGGCCCGCGGTATGCTAACTCCCGTGTCGCCAAAATGATAACTAGAAGGAACCTTTAATGCGTTGGCAGTTTGTATTTTCCAGTTCGGTCTTCGGCGTTGTCCTCTCTGCGTGCAGCGCCAATTCGACGATGAATCCCGATCCCTATTTTCTGGCGGAACGACAGGCTGGGAGACATCAGTATGAATCGGCCACCAAGATTTGGGAAACGTTGTCGAAAGACGGAGACTGTGATGCCACTTGGCAACTCGGCCTGGTTCAAGCCATGGGGTATGGAACTCCACAAGACATTACCAGGGCAATGAAACTCTGGTCGAGTGCTGCGGATAGTGGTCAGCCGCGTGCGCAGATAGGTCTTGCAGATATATATTTTCGCAATCCCAATACTTGGATTGTGTGCAGCAACGAATGTGGGGGAATACGCCCCGATCCGATTCTTGCCTATCGCTGGTATCTAATTGCACAGCGCAATGCGATATTTAGTACTGATAAATCGTACTTGTCTCGAGCGATTCCGCATGCTCGTGAAACTCTGACCGCAGAGCAACGTCATGACGCTGAGGAGGCTGCCGCTCGTTGGGTTCCGACCCCGACTGCCTGCAAGCCTCGAACGGTGATGTGATCCTCCTAACAATCGCGCAACCGCCCCGTTGCCCAGAACCTCACGTTTCGGTTAGCTTGACGTTTGGAAAATATTGTGAGCCCGCTTGATAGTAGTCGGTGTGCGTAAATCAAGAATTGTCGTCAGGATTGCTTGGCTTTCGTTCGTCGAGGGGTGCTTGTCCTCGTGCTCATTGGAGCATCGCGAACTAGCTCGGATTTATTCCCCCGATCACACCACGTTAGCAATCTTGGATTGGGAGTATGGCGGAGGGGCGGCTGGGTCTTCTGGACATTATGTGTACGTGATGGAGCCCGGTGCGGCAAAATCTCTGGATAAGCCGGTCTGGACGGCCACCCACTGCAATCCCTCTATTTCCTGGTCGGACAGCCATACATAGCAGATAAATTATCAACCAGATTGCTCAATTCGGCAGTTTCAAAACAAATGGTACAGCGCATCGGACAACCAAAATGCTCGTCGCGCGAGTGTCGAGATAGTCCTTAATCGAATTGGCGGATAGCCGCCGGTCGCGAATGGCCGGATCGGGTCGACCCGAGACACACGACCGGGTCCGGCAACAGTCGACCCATCACGCATAATTAGCCGCCTTGCGGTATTTCGTCCTCAGCCACCGACTAGCGCGATGATTCTGGCGCGGACGCTAGCAAGCTCAGCGGCCGACGCTTTGCCTTTGTATTTTGCTTTGCGCTCCACCCAATCGAGACTTTTGACTTGATCCGCCAGCACGGCACTCGGGCGGTTGCCACCTATGTTGACCTCGAAAGGGTAGCCCTTGATTTGCGTTGTCATCGGACAGCAAAGCATAAGATTCGTCCGACCGTTGTAAGCGGCGGGGCTGACAACTATGGCTGGACGGTGCCCCGCCTGCTCATGGCCAGTTTGCGGACTGAAACGCAGCCACACGATATCGCCGGCATCGGGAACGTACCTTCGCGCCACTCAAAGTGCCTCCCGGCCAACGGGATTGCCAAAGTCCACTCCGCCATGCAAGTTTTCGGTAGTTATACCTTCCAGGAGACGGACCAACTCCACCTTACCTGGCCGTATCGGCTTTATCACGATTTGACCGCCTTGCTCACGCACATCAACCGCCTCATCCACACTAAGGCTAACGGCCTTCATGATACCGCTTGGGATACGAACGGCAGCGCTGTTCCCCCATTTCTTCACAATCGCACGCATTACGCCCACTCCTGCAATCTCAGTGTCGGAATTTTACCGCGACCACCGCAATGTGTCTACATTGTATATACATGTAAATGGAACGCCGCCAACGCGGCAGAACACAGCTCGGTCACCGCGTTAAAGCACAATTTTGGCTGCCTCGAAGCTGCCCTTCTCGAGAGACGGGTTAGGGTCCGGGAGTACGCGTTGGCTGTCGCCGCCGACGCCACAGGCTCCCCCCGGCCAATTTTCGACGGCGACGGTCCCGAAGTAGCCGTCACTTAGCTGACGTTCGCGGGCGCGCAGTAGACTGTACCGCTACCGGGAGATCGGGAGCATTGATGCGAAGACGTTACGTGACGATAGATGTGTTCACGGAATGCATGTTCGGCGGAAATCCGCTCGCCGTCGTGTTGGATGCGCAGGGATTGACTTCATCGCAGATGCAATCCATCGCGAACGAATTTAATTACTCGGAGACCACATTTGTCCTGCCGGCCGTTCAGAACGGCAATACAGCACACGTGCGACTTTTCACGCCGCGAACCGAGGTGCCGTTCGCCGGTCACCCCAACATTGGCACAGCGGTAGTGGTGGCGAGGGAACTCGAAACCACCGGCCATGAGCCGCTTGATTCGCTTACATTTGAAGAGGCAGCTGGCCTTGTACGGATCCGTCTGTTGCGCGACACAGATGTGGTGGTTGGGGCGGAACTGACCGCACCCCAACTGTTGTCGATAGGCGCCACCGTGTCGGTGGATGATGCTGCGGCGTGCCTATCTCTGCGAAAATCGGACATCGTCACCACCCATCACTTTCCGCAAATAGTATCCGTCGGGCTGCCGTTCTTGGCGGTGGAACTTGCCTCGCGCGAGGCGTTACGGATTGCAAAACCCGACTTTGCAGCCCATGAGCGAATACTGCCGTCGATCGGCACTGACGCAGTTTATTCGTATTGTCGTGGTACGTCCGACAGGGAACTGCATGCCCGTACTTTTGCACCGCTGGATGCCACGATTGAGGACCCGGCTACTGGAAGCGCCACCGCGGCGATCATCGCGCTTCTTGCTTCCTTGCCCGCTGAAAAGGATGCTGATGTCGCATGGCGTGTCGAACAGGGAGTGGACATGGGGAGACCAAGCTTACTGTTGGGGCGCACACAGAAACGCGACGGAATTGTTCATGCTGTCCACATTGCGGGACGAGCAGTTCCATTCATGCACGGATGGTTCGATGTCCCCTCCATTTGATTCGACTGACGGCAAGTTCCCCACTTGTGGCTGAAGTCTCTCTTTAACTGTACCGGAAGCCGTCGTTCGCCACGGACCGGAACGGGTCCGATACCGGGAGAAGCGTTAGCACCGGTGACGGCCGCAACGAATGCATACGCCCTAAGCTCATGGATTCCGAGAACTGAAGAGCCGCGCCGCGCTTTCACTCTCGCCCTGCACGAAGCGCGCGAACTCAGGCTGCGTCATGCTCATCGGCTCCCCTCCGTGCTTCATGATCCACTCGCGCAGATCCGGTCCGCCCATCACACGCCCGATATCCTTCGAGAGCTGGTCGACCACTGCGGCTGGGGTGCCAGCCGGAACCCAAATTCCGTACCAAATCGGGAAATCGAATCCTGCAACGCCCGCTTCAGCGATCGTAGGCACCTGCGGAAGCAAAGCTGAGCGTCGCGCCGTGGTCACACCTAATGGTAGAAGTTCGCCGCCGTGAATATCGGGTAGAACTATAGAGATCGGCGCAATCACATACGTGGTGTGCCCTTCGATGGTGGCGGCAACGATATCTGCGATCGCATCCGTCGGCTGTGGAGGCACGTCTACGGCGTCAATGCCGGCGCTGAGGTTAAATTTAACAACTCCTAGGTGCGTACCGGTACCGGGGCCAGTGGAGCCAAACTTGAGCTTACCCGGGTTCGCCTTCGCGGCGGCAATGAGTTCGCCGACGGTGGTGACGCCCGCCAGTTTTCCGGCGATGAGCACATAAGGCTGGCTCGTGAGCGCGGCGACCGAGACGAAATCCTTTGACGGGTCATACGGAAGGTTCTTCAAAAACGCTGCACTATATGCCTGAGCGCTCGTATTGAGGAGCAGCGTGTATCCGTCCGCCAGCGCCTTTGCGACCTGTGCGGGGCCCGCCGTGGCTCCGGCGCCGGGATGGTTCTCCACTGTCACAGGTTGGTCCCACAGCTCAGAGAGTTTCGGAGCCAGGGTACGAGCCAAAAGATCAGGTCCACCCCCTGGCCCGAACGGCTCAACAATGCGAACCGGCTTGACTGGATAGTGTTGTTCCAATTAACACTCCGTCGCTGAATGGCCTATGTCGTTGTGTGCAATCGGTGCTACTTGAATTCCTTCATCCCTTTGAACGTCGCGTAGATTGCCATGGCGTGGCCATGCCCGAGGCCGTGGTCCTTCTTGAGCCAGCCGACGATTTCCATAGCCTTGACACCCGGCTTCAGCAAACCTTTCTTTTCAGCAAGTTTCTTGAAGTCCTGCGGCGTTTTCCCTGTCTTCGATTTGATGTTGTCGATGTACGCCTGAAATGACATGTTTTCCTCTCAGGCCGCTGTTGCGCAGTTGACCATCCACGGAATGTCGAACTTATCCCACAAATTTGCCGCCTAGGGCGACTCCATGCGCAATTTCAGGCGGAACGGCAATCTTCTCGCGACCGCAACGAGCAATTTGTACCGCCACCCGGGAACGACGAACAGTGTCCCCTTGGACAGGGCCTTCAAGGAATCCTGCACCACATCTTCGGCCTTCATCCAGAATGAGGCCGGGGCGATGTTTGCCCGGTCCTCGCCCATGACGTCATGAAATCCCGAGTAGGTGAATCCTGGACACAATGCCTGAACGGTGACGGCGGATTTCGCATGCCGCAAATCCACGGACAGACCCTCTGAGAACGCCGCCACCCAGCTTTTCGTGGCGCCGTAACTTGCGCTGCCCGCACGCTGCACGAAGGAAGAAACGGAAGCCAGGTTGATGATCGCGCCGCTATTTTTCGGCACGAGCACGCGCAGCGCTGCATGGCTCAGGCGGACCAATGCCATGATGTGCAGGCGGTGCATGTTCTCCAGTCTATCCAGATCGGCTTCCCAGAACGCGCCGCGATAGCCGAATCCCGCGTTGTTGACCAGCAGCGCAAGGTTCGGCTCGGACGCAATCCGGGCGGCGACATCGGCCAGCTGTTTGGGATCGCTCAAATCGGCGCCGAGTACCGACACGACGCAGCCGTGTTTCGCGGCGAGTTCTCCGGCCAGGACCGTCAATCGCTCCTGGTTTCGCGCGATGAGCAGCAGATCGTATTGCCCCGCCAGCTTGGCCGCGAAAACCTCGCCGATGCCGCTCGAGGCCCCGGTGATGACCGCCAGTGATTTCTGCAACGCTTTCTCCCAGTCAAAAAAAGCAGGTAATTCTCGCGGGCATTTTAGTATTCTGGCCAGGTGGGCTCCACCTTCAAGGTCGCCGTGAACATCGACGCCCCGCCGCAGCGGGTTTTCGACGTATTGCATGATGTGGAACGCTGGCCGGAATGGACGTCCACGATGATAAGCGTGCAGCGTCTCGATCACGGTCACTTCGCGATCGGCAGCAGCGCCCGGGTGCGTCAGCCAAAATTGCGACCGGCTGTCTGGCGGGTCACGGAACTTGAGGATGGGCGGTGTTTTACCTGGGTGACGAGCGCTCCCGGGCTGCGCATGAAGGCGGTGCACAAAATCGAGCCTCGGGACAGCGGCAGCCGCGTCGAGCTGTCCTTCGAATTGTCGGGACTGATCAGCCCGCTCCTTTCCCGTCTCTATGGCGCCATGATCGAACGCTACATAGCCACCGAATCAGAGGGTCTCAAACAGCGCAGCGAAGCCGCGGCTTAAGGATTCGGGCGCTGGGCCAGGCGATCTCTGCAATAAATGAACAATGAATTGCCCGCGATACTGACGGCGAACAAGGCCAGGGAAGCCGGGACTACCTCCAGAACCTGGTGAATGCCGAGCCAATCCACGGGCGAGTCCAGCCATTTCAGAAATGCCGCGAGCCGCCCGCCTCCGCCATCTTTGACGCAGCAATGAACCAGGCTGATTCGCATTCCGTCGCTGATCCCGATATGCGTCCATTCGCCCTGGCGAAACCAGCGGTAGATCTGCACGCTGATGAGACCTAAGAATGCGGCAAGACATCCATAACCGATGATGGCGCCGATGCCGCCCATGACTCGCAGTGCCAGATCCCGGATCTTCACTGCGGCGCTCCCGCCGCTGATGGACACCCCTTGACCTCCAAGCGGACGATGCGGCCGGACTCGCCCTGCAAATCCGAAGGGTTCAATATTCCGTCGGTGGGCTTCAGATCGATGTCGATCCAATACACATTGCCGTTGCGTTTGCGATCAGCGATCGCTGGATTGAAGCCCAATGCCTGTGCTTGCGCGATTCGCGCTTGGGCCCTTTTGGGCTCGCTGTAAAGACCCAGTGATATCACCGACCCATCATTGGGCCCCGGCATTTCCAACGCGTCGTCGATGCCGCTGGATTTGAGCTTGGCGAGAATTTGTTCGGCTGCGACCCGAGTAGCAGGCAGCGGTAGGTACACCCACACTCCCGCCCACACCTCACCGTCCGCGACCCGTTGGCGTGGGTCATATCCCCCGCCGCGCAGGATGGACGCGGCGTGCGCGGTCTCCGACATGTCGCGAAACGGCCCTACGCTGATGCAGCGCTTGACATTGGTGAGCAAAACCGGATGGCTCGCCTCACGCGCGCTATCCGCAGCAGCGCCGACGTTTCCGGCGCCTCCAGCGGGGGCGTGGCTCTGCGGGATCTCGCCGCCTTCCGACACGAGTTTCAGCGTCGGCGGCGCGGCGATCGTTCCTGTGCCGGGTGATCTTCCGATACCGCGCTCCCACAGAAAATAGCAGACATTCGCCAGCACCAGGCACACGACAATGGCTTTCAAAAGCGTCAAAGGTCACCCATGGATCAGGTGCAAACTGGCTTCGCCGGAGTAAAAACGTTGCATCTGGTCCCCTGTCTCGAGCAGCAGCGCTCCATCTACATCGACCCCTCGGGCGATGCCCTGGGTCGCCTTGTCCCCCACCATGACCTGCGCCTGCCGTCCCTGCAACGCATCCAGGCCGGTCCACGCATCCCTAAACGCCGAAAATCCAAAGCGCTCGTATTCCGCCAGCATACTCAAAAGCTCGTCCAAGATGGCTCCCGCGATGAAATTGCGCGATGGGGAGCGCACACACGCGTCCGTCACCGCCGCGACGCGCACCCCACTGGCCTCGATTTCGCGTCGTGCCGCGGCGGGCAGCGTCACATTGAGTCCAATGCCGATGACGATATGGGCGAGGCCGCCCGCCTCGGCGCGCATCTCGATCAACACACCGCCAATTTTGCGGTCGCTGAACCAAATATCGTTT
The DNA here is from genome assembly GCA_963831765.1 of uncultured Gammaproteobacteria bacterium. Taxonomy (GTDB): domain Bacteria; phylum Pseudomonadota; class Gammaproteobacteria; order Steroidobacterales; family Steroidobacteraceae; genus Bog-1198. Next base: position 67,169 of record CAWHRH010000002.1, on the reverse strand, counting down.
GGCCATTTCAGCGTCACCCCTGAGGCGCCTGCGCGCACCAAGGCGCGCGACACCGCGACGCCGACGCCCAGACTCAGCGCGGGCAGCGTGCGGATCGCATCGCTGCACGTCCAGCCGAGCGAGAAGGCAATGCCGCAGCCGAAGGGAGCGATCCATCGGCGCCCGCGCCGTCCACGGCCTGCGTGCTGCAACTCAGCCATGCAAACATCCGCGCTCCCGGCCGGCGGCGGCGTGGCTGCGAGCAGGCGCGTATTGGTCGAATCGACGTCGAACAGCAGTTCCAAACTGTGCAGATTCGCCGCACGCCGACCCTGGAGGGCCGCAAGGATGCTGCTCGCATCCAGCAGTTCCACGGGATTTGGCAGCCGATAGCCACGGCGCGCCAGCGCCTGCACCTCGATCCCTGAGGCCCGCAGTCGCTGCACACCCTTCCAAACCGCCGCCCGCGTTTGGCCCAGTTCTCGCGCCAGCGATTCGCCCGAGTGCAACTCGCCGTCGGTGAGCAACACCAACAACCGCGGCAGTTCTATGCCGTTCGCGATCGAAACAGCCATAGCCGTCGCACGCGGTTCTCTTTTCCGCCGCGCATGCGCGCGATGTTGCCTCGGTGCGTGTAGATCACAAACACGCTAACCACCGTGCAAAAGGTGCACAGCGGTACATTGCCCGGCTCCAATAGATAAACGGTGGCCGCGAGCGCGACGGTCGACAGCATGGTTGCCAACCCTACATACCCCGACAGCAACAGCACGATGAACCAGCTCAGAAGCAGCGGCAGGAGCAGACGCAGTTCCAATGCCGCGACCACACCCACCACGGTCGCGGCCCCTTTGCCGCCCCGAAAATCGAACCAGACCGGATAGACGTGTCCCATGATGACGGCAAAACCGCAGGCAACAGTGAGCCATGCACGCGATACGCCCGGATCGATGCCGATGGCGGGCAGTACCGCCGCGGGAAGCCACCACACCGCCACCACGCCCTTGGCGATGTCGATGACCAGCACGAGAAACCCGAACAGCTTGCCCTGCGTGCGCAGGGCATTGGTGGCGCCCGCGTTTCCGCTTCCCATGCTGCGGATATCGACGCCGCGCAGGCGGCCGAGGATCAGGCTGCCCAGGACGGTGCCGAGCAGGTAGGCAAGTAGAAGCTTGACGCCGAGTTCCAGCATTCAACAATTATGAAACAATTGGAGCCCCGATACGACGATGGCGCTAAGCGCGCTTCGGCAGGTGAATTTCCGCCAACATGCAGCGCACGCCGCCGCCGCCGAGTCTCTCGATGGTGGGGATCGACACGGAAATCAATGTGGCGTGACCCTCCAATTTGCGCCGCTGCTCCGGATTCAAGCTCCCCAAGGCGGTCCCCGACAGCGCGATGAGGGGACCCCGCGGCGTTGCGAGCTCCAGGATGTTGCCCGCGAAACTGTCCATTTGCGTCCGGCTTATGTCGAGAATCTCGTGACCCGTGCCAAGCAGCCTGGCAAAGACCGCATGACGGTGATCGGGCTTGACGATGCATTCCCCGCACACCACGGCAAAGGACCTGCCGATCGCCATCAGGACATTGGTGTGATAAATCGCGCGCCCGGCGGAGTCCTGCGCATCGAACGTCATGAGCTGATAGTCGAGCTGTTGCGCGAACTCGCCCAAAACATCCAGATCCGTGCGCGGCGATGAGCAGGCATAGGCGACGCGGTGCGTCCGGTCCAGCACCACACTGCCGGTGCCCTCGAGATATTTTTCCTCGGCCTCGCGATGAGTCAGATCCACGATGCGGGACACGTGAAACATCCCCACACGCACGACGTGTTCCAATATTTCATCGCGCCGCTCCGCGCGGCGGTTCGCCGCCAACAGGGGGTACAGCGCGACGGTGCCGTCGCCATGAAAACTGACCCAGTTATTGGGAAAAATTGCGTCCGGCTTCCGCGGCTCTGCGCTGTCGGGGAACACCAGCACTTCCACGCCGGCGCCTTCCAGGGCGATCGCAGCGGCATCGAATTCCCGCAATACGGCCGATTGCGCCGCCTCGCCTTCGCCGGCCTTCGGGCCTTGCTGGAATGCATTGCTGCCGGCTGTCTGCGGATTGAACCCAAAATTCGCAGGCCGGACCATCAGCACGGTCCCGGCGCTTTGTGATTCCGGGCCTGGGTGGGCGGGGGACATGGCAAACACTATATCAGGGGCCTCAACGCTACCCGCGCCCAGGGGGATGGCGCAAGTTGACACAGCGCGCCAGTTTCATCATGGTTGAGGAAAGACGCGGCCACCAACGCCTCCACTGGGTGCGGGCCGGTCCTTAATACCCTTCCATTTGGGCCCATAGGGCTATTTTTGGGGTTCACCTTGCCGGCATCGATTGCCAAATCGTTCGGGGTGTTTGCGCTGGTGTTTGCGGCCTTCCTGGCGCATGGCGCCGGCTCGCCCGCGGCTGCAAAGCAGTCGGCCCCGTATCCATTTTCCTTCGAGACCCTTCTCGAAGACGCCAAACACCGGGCGGCCAGCCCCTATAACCCGCAACGCAGCAGCCTGCCCTCGGCTCTCGACAAGCTCAGTCCGGAACAGTACCGCAGCATTCGCTTCAACCCGGACGCGGGTATTTGGCGTGCCGAAAATCTGCCTTTCCGTCTCGAGTTGCTGCGGGCAGCGCACAAGCTGCCCACTGCGGTGACCGTTTCGACCGTGGAGGGAGGTATGGCGACGGATGTGGTCGCGACACCGGCCATGTTTCAAATGGCGCCAACCCTGCCGGCTCTGGGCAAGGTTTCGCTGCCGCTCTCAGGCTTCAGGATCCGCAACCGCATCAATTCCAATAAAATCTGGGATGAGTTCTTGGTTTTCCAGGGCGCGAGCAACTTTCGGGCGGTGGCGAAGAATCTCTTGTACGGGCTGACGGCGCGGGGACTGGCCATCGACACCGGGGAACCATCCGGTGAGGAGTTTCCGGCGTTCACTCACTTTTGGCTCGAGCGCCCGGGCGTAAAGGCCAAAGCCATCGTCATCTATGCATTGCTCGAAAGCGAATCCGTCACGGGCGCGTATAAATTTACGGTGCAACCGGGAGTGGAGACGCTGACGGATGTGGAGCTCACGCTGTTTCCGCGCACGGAAATGCGCGCCGTCGGCATTGCGCCGCTGACCTCGATGTTTCTTTTCGATGAAACGAATCGCGGGCATCTCGATGACTATCGGCCGGAGGTGCACGATTCGGATGGACTGCAGATCACCACCAAGAGCGGCGAACCGATATTCCGGCAGCTGTCCAACCCGCTCAAGCTGCAGGTATCCACGTTCACGACGCAGGCGCCCCAGGGCTTCGGGCTCGTCCAAAGATCTCGCCAGCAAAGTGATTTCCAGGATTTTGACGCGCAGTACGAACGGAGGCCGAGCGCTTGGATCACGCCAAAGGGGGATTGGGGCCCGGGCTCCGTCGAATTGGTGGAGATCCCATCGGGCCGCGAAAGCAATGACAACATCGTCGCTTTCTTTCGCCCCGCGCAACCCTTAAGTCCGCAACATCCTGCGAAATTTGCCTATACCATCACCTGGAACGACGAGCCCACCCTGCCCAAGGGTATCGGCAGGGTGGTTGCAACCCGCTCCGGCGCCAGTATCGACCGCAAGCGGCGCGTGTTTCTGCTGGATTTCGTCGGCGCGGGTGAGAAGCTCGACGGATTGCGGCTCGACCTGTCCGCCTCCGCAGGCAAAATATCGAATGCCACCCTCGTGTCCAACAGTGAATTGCACGGTTTGCGTGCCAGCTTCGATATCGATCCGAACGATTCTGAGCTGATTGAACTGCGCCTGCGAATCATGCGCGGCGACACGCCCGTCAGCGAAACCTGGTTGTATCGATGGACCCCCAGTTAAATCTCGTCTACGAGGCCGGCAGCAGCGCGGGCGGAATGCCGCCGGAGGCGCCGCTCGCCATGCCTGCCCAGGACTTGACCTACAAGCCCGGGCGCCGGAACCGGCGGCGCTTGATCCCGGCGGCGGTGCTCTACGCACGCTTCATCTTGATTACGGTCACCATCGGCGTAACAACTTACGGCGTCTACCAGATGCTGCAGGTCGTGCGCTTCGCGAGCATGACGGCACTTCAGGGCACGATGATCTTCTTCTTCGCGGTCTCATTGGGTTGGATTGCATTTGCCGCCGGCTCCGTGCTGGCGGGCGCATCGAGACGCCGCGAGCCGATCCCGCCGCAGGGAGACGGACCGGCGCCGCTTACCGCGCTCGTGATGCCGATTTACAATGAAGACCCGACCCGCACCGCGGCGGCGCTCCAGGCAATGGGCGAAGCGCTGCAGCGTGTACAGGCGCACAGCGGCTTCGAGATCGTTGTGCTCTCGGATTCGACCAACGCCGATGCGTGGATTCGCGAGACCTTGAGTTTCGCCAGATTGCGCGCTTCCTTGAGTACCAGCATGCCGGTCTGGTATCGGCGCCGGCGGCTCAATATCGCCCGCAAAGCGGGTAATCTCGAGGAGTTCGTCACCCGCTGGGGCGGCCGCTACGACCACATGATCGTGCTCGATGCCGACAGCTTGATTGACGCGCCGACCTTGCAACGCATGGTGCTGGCGATGCGCGCTGACCCCGCGATCGGGATCTTGCAAACCTCGCCGCAACTCATCGGCGCCAAGACCTTGTTTGCCCGGTTGCAGCAATTCGCTGCGTGCGTCTACGGCCCGGTCATCACCCGCGGGTTGTCGGCATGGTCTGGCGACAGCGGCAATTACTGGGGGCACAACGCCATCATTCGCGTCGCCGCGTTCGCGCAGCATTGCGGCCTGCCGCAGCTCAAGGGCCGCAAGCCCTTCGGCGGCTTTGTGCTGTCGCATGACTTCGTCGAGGCCGCGCTGATGCGCCGCGGGGGCTGGAAGGTGCGCATGGCCGATTGCGGGGGTTCCTGGGAGGAATCGCCGCCCACGCTGATCGACGTCGCCGTTCGCGACCGCCGATGGGCCCAGGGCAATCTGCAGCACATGAAGATCATCGGCGGCGCCGGCTTGAGGTTCGTCAGCCGCCTGCACTTGGGCGTGGGAATCATGAGCTACTTGAGCTCCCCGCTGTGGCTGGTGATGCTCGGCATAGGCTTCGCCCTCGCCGTTCAATCGCGGCTGATTCGCCCTGAATATTTCAGCCACGACTTCCAGTTGTTTCCCACCTGGCCGAGGTTCGACACCGCATTGATGATGGATCTGTTTTGGTTCAGCATGGTTGTATTGCTGATCCCCAAGATGGTCGGACTCATTCGTGCTTTGTTGACGAGGCGCATCAGACGCGGTGCCGGCGGCGTGATCGGAACCACGGCAAGTTTTCTCCTCGAGGTGGTGCTTTCAGCCTTGTACGCACCGATACTCATGATCATTCAGTGCCGCCACGTATTTGAGGTGTTCATGGGACGCGATTCGGGCTGGAAGCCTCAGCAGCGCGATTCCGGCGGCACCAGCTGGGCCGATGCCTGGCGCTTTCACCGGCGGCAGATGTTCCTGAGCTGCGTCACGGCCGTCATTGTGTACTTTCTTTCCCCACCGCTGCTTGCCTGGGTTTCGCCCGCGCTCCTCGGCCTGTTTCTCGCCGTACCGTTGTCGCGGTTCAGCGGCAGCCAGAAATTGGGGACGTTTCTATCGAGGCTGGCGCTGTTGCGAACTCCCGAAGAAGTGGAAAAACCGGCGCTGGTCGTGCGCCGCGAGGAACTGGTTCGCAGCAGCGACGCGCTGCCCGGCGATGGACTGCGTTTTTTGGCGCGGCATCGCGAATCGCGCCTCGCGCACATCAGCGGCAATCTGCCGCGCCCTGCAGACCCGCGCGGCCGGCCCGATCCGCACGCCTTCACGGCGGAACAGAAGCTCAAGGACGCGAAATCGCTGGACGAAGCATTGCAATGGTTGACGCCGGTCGAACGCGTCGAAGTCGCCAGCGATGCGCGCATGCTCAATCAACTCTCGTTGCTCCCCGACGCCGTTCAACCCATGTTCTCGATCTAGGACTCAAAACAAATCATGTTCCGCCGACGCGACCTGCTGAAAACCGCAATTGTTCTGGCCAGCGGACAGCTGCTTCCCATCGAACCCAGCCGGGCGGCGCAGTCCGCGGCTGCCGGAACCGGGCCGGCGAAATCCTTTGACTACGCCTGGCTCAAGGGGCAGGCGCGCTATCTCGCGAGCAGCGCCTTTCAACCTTCCAAGGACGTGTTGCCGCCGGCGATGGCGTCGCTTGGCTACGATCAATATCAGTCGTTGCGGTTTCGCGCCGATCATTCGCTGTGGGGCGACGCAGGCCTGGCGTTTCGCCTGCAATTCTTCCATGTGGGCCGCGGCTTTTCCCAGGCGGTGCATCTGTACGAGATCAGCGACGGCAAAGCTCGTGAGATTCTCTACGACACGGCGATGTTCGAATTCGACAAGGCCGGCATCGATCCGGCCATCATGCGCAATCAGGCGGGATTCGCGGGGTTCCGGGTGCAGTTCGTGACGGATTGGAAAGCGGACGTCGCCGCCTTCCTCGGTGCAGCGTATTTCCGCGCTGTCGGCGGCGATACCCGCCAATATGGCCTCTCCGCGCGCGCCTTGGCGGTGGATACGGCTTTTCCAAGGCCGGAGGAATTTCCCCGCTTCACTTCCTTTTGGTTCGAGCGGCCGGCGAAGGGCGCCGGGACCATGAACTTATACGCCTTGATGGACTCGCCGAGCATCTCAGGTGCGCTGCGCTTTCAAATATCGCCCGGCGGCACGCAGATCATGGACATCGACGCCGCGCTTTATCCTCGCAAACCCATTGAGAGGCTGGGGATAGCGCCTCTCACCAGCATGTTCTACTACGGCGAGAACGACCGTCGTGCGGTGAATGATTGGCGTCCCGAAATACATGACTCGGACGGCGTGTCGATGTGGACCGGATCCGGCGAGTGGATCTGGCGGCCGCTGACCAATCCTGCGCAAACGCACTTCAATTCCTTTGCAGACGAAAACCCGCGCGGCTTCGGCCTGCTGCAGCGAGACCGGGTTTGGGATCACTATCAGGATGACGGCGTGTACTACGACCGGCGCCCGAGCCTGTGGGTCGAACCCAAATCCGGCGGCTGGGGCAAGGGCGCGGTGCAGTTGGTGGAAATTCCCACGGCGGACGAAACCAACGACAACATCGTGCTGTTCTGGAATCCCCAGGACAGGCCCAAGGGCGGCGAGGAACTGTTGTTCAGCTACCGGCTGTATTGGGGCACGCGCATGCCCTTCGCTTCATCGCTCGCGCAAGTGATCGCGACGCGCACCGGCATCGGCGGCATCGTCGGACAGAAGCGCCAATATTACTCCGGGCATTTTGCCGTCGATTTTGCGGGCGGCGAACTCGGCGCGCTGGCCAAGGACGCCAGCGTCGAAGCCGTGATCGGCACGTCGCGCGGCAGCACGACGGAACATGTGACCGCGCACTATGTCGAGGAGTTCAAGGGCTACCGGGCCCTGTTTGATGTCAGGCCGCCCGATGACAGCAATGACCCGGTCGACCTGCGCCTGTACTTGCGCATCGACGGCAGGCCGCTGACGGAAACCTGGATCTATCAATGGACGCCGCTGTCCGTAAAGGATCGCAAGGCTGCGCTGACCTAGGAGCGGCGATTAGTCGCCCTTGCTGCCCGGCCTGGACTTGATTGTGTGCATGCGCTGGGTGTCGCCGGTCGGCCGGCGCAGCTCGCTCTCGCGGCTTAGGTGTTCCAGTCCTTGCTTGGGATTCAGTATCACCCACCGCCATTCATTGAGTTGATGCTTCAATAGCGGCAGCAGGGTGGGCGCGGATAGATCTCGGGTCTCTCTTCGCGGCGCCAGTGTGGAACAAAACGTCTCGAGATACTCCGAATACAGGGTCTCGTAATGCTGCATGGGGTCAAGAAACGCGCCGTCCCGAACCACATCGATGCCAAGATGACTGGTGCACAGGTAGCTGACCGACTTGCGCAGATAGACCACATGCTCGGCCACGACGGCATGCTGATAGAGCAGGGTGGGATGAAAGTGCGCGAGTATTCGTGAGCGCTCCCCGCCCCGCACATTGTGCTTCCTCAAATGCTCGAACAGAGCCTTGGCGTGAATGAGCCGCAGTGCCGTATGCCTGAGCGCCACCGCCTGCTGGCGAAAAACCGTGCAGTCGGCGACGTGGCGCATGAGCCCCGAGTGCTCCAGCTCCCACGAATGCCAGGCGCCGGGAGTCGCGAGAATGCGCTGCGCGACCAGACGCTCTCTGGCGTCGTCGCTGCGCAGTGTCTGTTCGACGCAATCGGTTGATTCGCGCATGAGTCGTTCGTGACTTAACGCGCTGCGCTGCACCAGTGAATTCCCCTTTGACGGCGCCCGGGCCGGATGAATTATCCGGCGAAGCTTAGGCGGAAATTGTCGGAGGTTGAAACGTCGCCATTGCGCGACGCCAATGTATCAAGCAGCGAGCGGCGGCGCCATGTGAAACTGATTGCGTCCGGATCGCTTCGCCACGTATACGGCCGCGTCGGCTTGCGCGAGCAGAGGCTCGCCCCAGATGCCGAGAGTATCGCTGGCGGCGATCCCAATGCTGCAGGTCAGCGTGATCGGCAAGCCGAAGCCATCGACTCGCACGCCGGCCACCCGATCGAGAATGCGCTGCGCAATGGGAGCGGCCGCGGCCGCATCCGCGCTGCTCAATATGACCACAAATTCTTCGCCGCCGTAGCGGCCGATGACATCCGATTGACGCAATTCGGCATGGATCGGATCAACGATGGCGCGCAGACATGCATCCCCCGCCTGATGACCGAAGGTGTCGTTGATCTGCTTGAAGTGATCCAGATCGATGAACAGCAGCGCAATGGGCAGGCCGCGCGCCCGGGCCCGCGCGCACGCCGCTTCGAGCCGCTCGATCAGAGAGCGCCGGTTCAGTACGCCGGTCAACGGATCCGTCTGGGCGCGCCGTTCGGCTTCCGACAGCGCGGCGCGTTGCGCCCGGAGGCGATCCGCCACCCCCAGCGCGATCAGGATGGACGCCGCAACCATTGAAAACGGAAGGCCATAGAAATACAGCGCGTCCGATTCCCCGGCGGAGGGCACGAGAAACGCCAGGGCCGCCGCGATGGTGAATCCCTCCAGCAGACACCACGCTATCAGAAACCAGCCGGCCGCCCGGTTGCCCCGGCGCCAGGCGAGAAAGCACACGATGACGGTAAACACCGGAGCGACCACGAACATCACGTCGCCGATCGCGTTGACCGCGCCTTCCAGCCCGAGGAACTTGGCGAGATTGGCGACCGCGATGACGACAAATGCCACGGCGAACCAGCCAAAGATTTTGTAGACGCGCTGCGAATAATGCTTGAGGTCCGCTATTTCGCGCGTGAAAAGACAGGCGATGGCGCCGCTCAAACCCACCGGAACGTTCCAAGCCAGGGAGTCGAGCGGGGCGGCATAGGAGAGCCACGGCCAATCGAAACCCTGCCCTGACAAGTACGCCATGTACAGCGCCTGAAGCACGAACATCGTCGCATACAAAATGAACAATGAATCCTTGAGCACGAACCAGATCAAGAGCGCGGCCAGGGACACGGCCATGAGCGCGCCGAAGGTGAAAGCGATGGTGCGGGCCCGTTGAGCGCCCTGGACCAGCGCAACATCAAGCGCCGAAAAGGATATGCTCAGAAATTGTTGCGAGCTGCTGCTCGAGACTACATGGGCGTACAAGGGCTGCGAGGACGGGACGCCCTCCGGCAAAATGAACACGTCGTCGCGGGTGCCAAGAAATCCCGCGAGCTGCGCCGCGCGCTGCAGCGCAACGGTGGCGCCGTTTCGATAGGCCGCCATCTCCACCTGCAATCCTCGTGTCGTGTTCACGATCACGACCGGGATGCCGCTCACCTCGGTGGGATTTAGCGGCATGACCTTCAACCAATAATCATTCCAATAAGTGTGTCCCGGGGACTTTGAGAACGGCTGCAGTTGCTCGTCCAGCGAGCCGCTGACAACGGCCTCCCGAGCCGGCGGAGCATTCGAGGGCGGCAGCGCACGCAGTCTGACGACCGGCTCGGCGGCAACGCCCGGTGCCGGAATCACACTTCCGAGCCAAACGAAGAGGCCGGCGGTGAGCAGGGCGCGCACTATTCTTAAATCAATACTGACGCGACAGAAGCCAGTGCGCCAGGGAGCGCAGCGATTCGGCCCGTTCGCCGAACGGGGTCAGCGCTTGGATGGCCTGATTGTGCAGCAGCCGCACCCGCTGCTGTGAGGCGGATATGCCGATGACCGCGGGATGAGTGGGTTTGGCGCGTTCGCTATCCGCGCCGGTGGCCTTGCCCAGCATCGACGCATCGCCGGTGACATCGAGCAGATCGTCCTGAATCTGAAACGCCAGCCCGACTGCGTTCGCGAACTTCGACAATGCGCCATAGAGGTTCGGGTCGACGGAAGGCGCGCATTCGGCCGCCATCAGTACGCTGGCGCGAATGACGGCGCCGGTCTTGCGGGCATGCATGTCCTCCACTTGGGCGATGTCGAGCTTAAGACCCTGCACCGCCAGATCGATCGCCTGGCCTCCCGCCATTCCCAACGTTCCGATGGCTTGCGCCAGCATGTCGATCAAGCGCAATCGAATCGCCGGCGAGGCCGGCAGCTTGGAATCGCGCGCCAGCAGCTGAAATGCAAGCGGCTGAAGGGCGTCTCCCACCAACAGCGCCGTAGCCTCATCGAAGGCTTTGTGGCAAGTGGGCCTGCCGCGGCGCATATCGTCGTTGTCCATGGCGGGCAGATCATCGTGCACCAGGGAGTACACGTGCACGAGTTCAATGGCGCAGGCAGCGGCCTCGACATCGTCCTCCGTTAAGCCCACTGCGCGAGCCGTGGCGAACACCAGCGCGGGCCGGATGCGCTTGCCGCCGCCGAGGACGCTGTAGCGCATCGCTTCGTGCAAACGAACGGGCACGACATCGGCTTGCGGAAGACGCGCCGCCAGCGCGGCCTCCATGCGAAGCCGCCAGTTTTCTAGCTGGGCGCCGAAGTCCTCCGCGTTGGCATAACTGTCCACGCGAGCGGATTCGGTCACGGCCCTCGGCTCACGCGCTTGATATCGCTCACGGGGATGGCGGTCACGGCGGCGTAACGCGCGCCGCCGTCGCTGTACTCGAAGGGCAGCTCGGGCGCCATGGGCCCGGCGACACGCGGACCGCGCAGCGAAGTCAACAAAGCCTTCACGGGATTGCTGAACGCATCATTGACCGCCGTCCCTTCGAAACCGCAGTGCGCCATGCAATTGTCACAGCGCGGGTTCTTGCCGACACCGTATTTTTCCCATTCGGTATCGTCGATGAGCGCCTTGTAGGTCGGGGCGTAGCCCTCGTCCGACAACAGGTAGCACGGCTTCTGCCAGCCGAAGATGTTGTAGGTCGGATTGCTCCAAGGCGTGCACTGATAGGTTTGATTGCCCGCCAGAAAATCCAGGAACAGCGCGGAATGATTGAATGACCATGCGGGTTTCCCCGAAGGGCGGCGCCGCTGTTTGAAAATATCGCGAAACAATTGCTTGCTGGCGTTGCGGCCCAGGAAAACGTCCTGGCGCGGAGCGTGGTGATAACTGTAGCCCGGGGACACCGTGATGCCTTCGACTCCCAGCTGCATCGCCGTATCGAAGAATTCCGCCACGCCATGCGGATCCTCGCCGTTGAACAGCGTGCAATTCACGGTGACGCGAAAACCCCGGTCACGCGCCAACTTGATCGCCGCCACGGCCTTCTCGAACACGCCCTCCTGGCATACCGACTCGTCGTGACGTTCTTTGTTGCCATCCAAGTGAATGGAAAAAGTCAGATAAGTAGAGGGCTGATATTCGTCGATGTGCTTGGACAGCAGAATTGCGTTGGTGCACAGGTATACGAATTTCCGGCGCGCCACGATGCCGGCGACGATTTGCGGCATTTCCTTGTGAATCAGGGGTTCACCCCCGGGTATGGATACGATTGGTGCGCCGCATTCGTCAACCGCGCGCAACGCATCCTCCACTGCGACCCGCTTTTGCAGGATTTCCTTGGGGTAATCGATCTTGCCGCAGCCGGCGCAGGCCAAATTGCACTGGAACAGCGGTTCCAGCATCAGAACCAGCGGATAGCGTTTGTCGCCGCGCAGCTTGCGCCCCGCAATATAGCGGGCAACCTTGTACATTTGCAGAAGTGGGATAGCCATAGTCCTATATTACCAGCACCGCATGACTGTGGTCGCGCCGGATTCGGGCCCATTCCAGGAGGAACCAGGGGGTAAACGTGCGGCCCCCCTGAGCCGCTATTTCCCTGTTCAACGCCTCGGGGGAGACCCATCGCCAGTCGAGAATCTCGCGGGAATCGACCTTAATCGGGCCATTTGATCGTCCTATGAACACCGAACAGAGCTCGTGCTCCGCGCCGGTCGCGTCGAATTGGGCGTGATACTGGAATTTGTACAAAAAGCGCAGGGCGCACGTAATCCCGAGTTCCTCATGCAAGCGCCGCTGGGTGGCGGTGTCCAGTGATTCCTTGGCACGAGGATGACTGCAGCAGCTGTTCGACCAATACATCGGCCAGAGACGCTTGGAGGCGGCGCGCTGCTGGATGAGCAATTCGCCCTCGGAGTTGAAGATCAACACGGAAAACGCGCGGTGCAGGACACCGCGGCCCTCATGACACTGCGATTTGCTCAAGGTTCCGAGGCTGCGGTCGGTCTCGTCGACCAGCACCAATGCATCCGAGTCCGCCACGTGATTCATGCAAGAAGCCCGCGTGCGCGAAACCATCGAATCGCATCCTCGAATGCCAGCGCCGGCGGCCGGCTGCTGTAGCCCAGTTCGCGCAGCGCTTTGGCGCTCGAGAAATACATCAACTTGCGCGACATGCGCACTCCTTCCAGGGTGATTCGCCCGTTGGTTCCCGTCAGCCGCGCATACCCTTCGGCCAGGTAGGCGATCGGCAACACGACCGCATAGGGCAGGCGCACCCGAGGCGCTGTGCGTCCGGTCAGTGTCGCAATGATCTCAAGTATTTGCCGCAGGCTCATATCCCGTCCGCCCAAAATATACCGTTCTCCTGCCCGCCCGCGTTCATATGCCAGGAGATGTCCGGCCGCAACGTCATCGACATGTACGATATTTAATCCGGTGTCGACGTAAGCCGGCATGCGCCCGGCTGCCGCGTCGAGCACCAGGCGGCCGGTCGGCGTCGGCTTGACATCGCCCGGTCCCACCGGCGTGGATGGACTGACGATGACGACGGGCAGTCCTTCGCGCGCGGCTTGCCGAACCACTTCCTCGGCCAGGTATTTCGAACGCTTGTAGTGGCCGATCATATTATGCAGCGCGCTCGGCGTGGTCTCATCGCCCGGCGTACCGTCGCCGGGAATGCCGATGGTCGCGACACTGCTGGTGTACACGACACGCCGCACGCCGGCGAGTCGCGCGGCATTCAGAATATTGCGCGTGCCCTCGACATTGCTGCGATACAGCTGCGATGGATCTCTTGCACCCAACCGATAGTCCGCGGCAACGTGGAATAATCCTTCACAGCCGTCGGCCGCACGCTCGAGCGAGTTCGTATCCATCAGGTCGCCCTCGTGCACCTCGATATCGAGGCCCGCAAGATTGCCGCGATTTGAGCCTTTGCGAGCCAAGGCTCGCACCTGCCAATGAGCCGACAAGAGAGCTCTCGCCACAGCGGCGCCGACGAATCCCGTAGCCCCGGTCACCAGCGCTTTCATGAGAGGTACGTATCCGAATCGTGCGGCGCCCAGGCACCGGCGGCGGCTACCGCTCGCAATGAACCGATCGCCACGCGATAGCGTCGCGCCAATCCGACCAGCGCTGCGATTTCACCCGGTGACAACCCTGCCAACAACTTTCCGATCCGCAATCGCCCCCCCTGACTTGCCGCGATTACCGACTTGGGCAACGCGTCCGACGCCGCATCGATGATGACACGCAGCGCGACGAAAGGCAGATGGTGAGCGGCGGCGATCGCGGCGACCGCCGCGCTCTCCATGTCCACCGCTACTGCGCCGGCAACCTCAAATGCCGCTTTTTTTTTCGAGGGGCTGTCGAGCGGCAATGCGCTGCTCAGTAACGTTCCACCGACTGACCAGTGCGTTGAACCGACCTCCGCGGCAAGCCGTGCGCACCATGAGCGGCAAGTGGCAAAACGGGCGCCGCTGGTCGAAATCACCTGATCGGGTAGGACAACTGTGCCTGACTCAAGCGTGGGATCCAATCCGCCGGCCAAACCGAAGGTCATGAGCGCCGACACGGGCGCCGCCGCCAGTGCACTCGCAGCAGCGGAGGCGGCCGCAAAACCGATGCCGCTCACCGCCAACAATGATCCATCATTCAGCACCAAGAAGCCGCCGCCGGTACTGCGATCATGGGGGCTGCGATCATGGGGGCTGCGATGGCGCTGCGCCGAGGAACAGAATGCGCGCGCCTCGGCCTCAAGGGCCGCGACGACACCGAGCCTTTTCAATGAGCGATTCCGCGTCGCGTCAAGTTCCGGTAGGCGGCCAGAGCCCACAACGGGAAATAGGCCGAATAACCGTGATAGCGCAGATAAAACACCCGCGGAAAACCCGGGGCGGTAAAGTGGCTGTCGCTCCACAGCCCGTCCTGTCCACGCGAACGCATCAAGTAGTCGGCACCGTGGCGCACGGCATCGGATGCGGCCTCGCCTGCCGACAGCAATCCCAGCAGCGCCCAGGCGGTTTGAAAGGGCGTGCTGGCGAAGTCCTTCGCTGTGCGCTCCTGCGGCAGTTGCGCATAACTGTCGTTGCTTTCGCCCCACCCGCCGTCCGCATTCTGCCCCTGTTTGAGCCAGGCCACCGCCCGCTGTATCGCAGGATCAGACGGCGCCACATGCGCTTGCGCCAGCGCCATGAGCACGGACCAGGTGCCATAAACGTAGTTGGTGCCCCAGCGGCCAAACCACGAGCCGTCGGCTTCCTGCTCCCCGCGCAGATAGGAAATTGCACGCTGTAACGCGGACCTGTCCTGCGGCCTGTCGACACGCGCCAGCACCGTCACCACCCGCGCCGTCACATCGCTGGTCGGAGGATCCAGCAGCGCGCCGTGATCGGCGAAGGGAATCTTGTTCAGGTAGTAACAGGTGTTGTCGGCATCGAATGCGGCAAAGCCGCCGTCGCGGCTTTGCATCCCCACCAGCCAATCCAAGGCGCGGCGCACGTTCTCGGCATAGCGCTCCGAGTTGCGTGAATTGTGCATGGCCCAGGCGACCACAGCGGTGTCGTCGAGATCCGGATAGTAGTCATTCGCAAATTGAAATGCCCAGCCACCCCCTTTGAGGTCCGGCCGTTTTGCCCGCCAATCGCCCGGTTGATCGAGAAGCTGCTTCGACTGCAGCCAATCGAGGGCTCGGGACGATGCCGCCCGCGCCGGCTCATCACCGGCCTCCTGGAGAGCCAGGCAGGCGAGAGAGCTGTCCCATATCGGCGAAACGCAGGGCTGGCAATAAGCGCTCGAGGGGCCCACCACCAACAGATTCTGCAACGCTCGTTTCGCAATGACCCGCTGCGGGTGATCCTTCGGATAGCCCAAAATCACCATGGCTTCCAGGGCATTGACCATTGCCGGAAAGATGGCACCGAGCCCGTCCTCGCCGTTCAAGCGTTCGAGCATCCAATTCTCGGCGCGGCGCGTCGCATGTTCGCGCATCTTTTTTGGGACCAAGGGATCCGCCAGGCGTCCGAGCCGATCAAGAACGAGGAATGTCTTGGCGAGCATGCCTGCGCGCCGGAAATAATGCCGCTCGAGCTCGGGCGGTGTCGTGAACAGCTCGCGGATGCCCACGTTGCGCGGATTCTTGGCCCGCGGCTTGCGCGTGCACAGGATGAACAGCGGCACCATCACCGTACGCGACCAGTACGATACTTTCTCGAGATGAAACGGAAACCATCGCGGCAGCAACATTATTTCAACGGGAATATAGGGCACGCCGCGCCACGGCAGTTGCCCGAATAGAGCGAGCGCAATGCGGGTGAATACGTTGGCTCTGGCGGCGCCCCCTCGCTCCAATATGGCGGCGCGCGCCCGTTGCATGTGCGGCGCCTGCACCTCATCGCCCGCCAGCTTCAAAGCGTAGTAGGCCTTGATCGTGCAGCTTAGATCCAATGCGCCATTGTGATAGAGCGGCCATCCGCCATGCTCGGCCTGACGTGCGCGCAGATGGTTGGCGATCTTCGACTCGAGCGCCGCATCGATCTCATCGAGGAAGTGCATCATCATGATGTACTCCGCCGGAATGGTGCAGTCCGCCTCCAGTTCGTAGACCCAGTAGCCGCGCTCGGTTTGCCGCTCGATCAGTGCATCGCGCGCCTCTGCGATGGCGCGATCCAGGGGCGAGGAATCCGCGATGCGCCGCAGCGTGTGCGAGACGACCGTATTGCGCGCGTCCGGCAGCTCCGCGGGCAACGGAGTGGTTTTCGGCGCGATTCGATTCACGAGCCTGAGCTCCCATAAGAACGGCGCAGCGTTTGTTCAGGTTCTCGCGCCTGATCCAAATCGCGCTCGGCATCGATTTCGCTTCTCACCAGCGTGGGCCGCGGCCGGCGCAGGTCGGCGAGACGGGCCAACGGCACTCCGCGCGCGGCGGTTGCGAACAGACACCGGAGCAGCCAATCGTTGCGAATGGCGATGTTGGTGAGAAACAAAGTCATGCTGACCGCCGGCCTTCCCACCTTCACTTGCGCGCCTGCGGTAAAACCCGGACTTTGTGCGATCTTGCGCAGCGTCAGGATGGCAAGGCCGATCGCCCACAGACAGAAGCGGCGGATGCCCGTCTCCTTGCCCTGGATTAATAATGTGTAATCGAGTGCGTTGCGCAAATGAGCATGGGCGACGGCAACGAGTTCCGACATGCCCGCGCTGAAGCGCGGGTCCTGCGATTCCCTGGAAACCTGCGCCAGATCCACCCCGTGACGGGCAAACACATCCTGCGGCAACCAACATGCGCCGCGGCTCCGATCTTCCCAAACATCCTTGAGAATGTTGGTCATTTGCAAGCCTTGGGCGAAGGATGAGGCAAGGGAGGTCAGCGCGGGCCGATGGCGGGCGATCTCGGGTGAATAGTCGCAAAACAATTCGGTCAGCATCTCGCCCACCACGCCCGCGACGTAGTAGCAATAGTCGTCCAGATCGCTGGAGCGCTCCAAGCCCTTGAGGCTGGCGTTGACCTGGAAGCGCGGCATGCCGAAGCACATGAGCTCGACGCACCGCCGGATCGCCGCGCGCTGCGAGTGACCCAAGGCGGCAGTGACGCGAATGACGCGGTCCATGTTGCTGATCAGATCGCGCTCCGTCGGCAGGGTGCGGTCCGAGAGCCGAGGCTCCAAATCGCGCACCAGAGGGGCCGGTTCGCCGTTTCCGGACACTACATCGTTGAAAC
This sequence comes from uncultured Gammaproteobacteria bacterium, assembly GCA_963831765.1. Lineage (GTDB taxonomy): Bacteria > Pseudomonadota > Gammaproteobacteria > Steroidobacterales > Steroidobacteraceae > Bog-1198. The sequence goes on along the minus strand of CAWHRH010000002.1, from coordinate 49,751 downwards.
GACGCAGGAACGCCAGCGTCTCCGGCGCTGCCAAGGCCGGTTCATCCTCAATCGTGTCGGCAATTCTGCAAAGCAGATAGGCGCTGGTGACCGGGATTCTCAAGGCAGCCGGCAGCTGCGGAATAGTCAGCGCGAAGGTGCGCGAGACATGCGGCAGAATCTGATCTTGATAAACTGCATCGGAGCTGACGGAATCCATGCTTGCAGTATCTCGGAAACCCGGAAAGATAGCATCATGTCAGCGGGTTAGCCTTGATGCAAATCCGCAACATCAGCCTCAATCCATTGCCACCGCCTGGGTGGCGCAGTATAAACTGGAGCGATATGGACCCCGCGCCCGCCAGCTATCCCCTGCTCCGAACCATCAATTCTCCGGCGGATCTGCGCAAGCTGCCGGCCGCAAAGCTCACCGAACTGGCCAATGAACTCCGGCAATTCCTGATTCACAGCGTTGCCACCCGCGGCGGCCATTTTGCCGCTGGATTGGGCACGGTTGAGCTCACTATTGCGCTGCATTATGTCTTCAACACCCCGGATGATCGCCTCGTCTGGGATGTAGGGCATCAGGCTTACCCGCACAAAGTGTTGACCGGACGGCGCGAGCAATTGCACACCATCAAACAGGATGGCGGATTGGCGCCCTTTCCGACCCGCGCTGAAAGCGAGTACGACACTTTCGGCGTCGGGCACTCCAGTACCTCGATCAGCGCGGCCCTCGGCATGGCCGTTGCATCCGCGCAACGAGGTGACAGTCGGCGGGTGGTGGCCATTATCGGCGACGGGGCCCTGACAGCGGGCATGGCATTCGAGGCGCTGAACCACGCCGGCTCGCTTCCGGCGGACCTGCTGATCGTGCTCAACGACAATGACATGTCGATCTCGGAGAACGTCGGTGCGCTCTCGAATTACCTGGCCCGCGCGCTGTCGGGCCGGATGTATTCGCATTTGCGCGAGAGCGGCAAAAAAGTCTTGAAGCAGATGCCCACGGTTTGGGAACTGGCACGCCGCTCCGAGGAACATTTGAAAGGCATGGTGCTGCCCGGCACGTTGTTCGAGGAAATGGGCTTCAACTACATCGGGCCGATGGACGGCCACGATGTCAAAGCCCTCGTCAATACCTTGCAGAATTTGCGCAAGCTTCGCGGGCCGCAGTTTCTTCATGTGGTGACGCGCAAGGGTAAGGGCTATGCGCCGGCGGAGGCTGATCCGATCAAATGGCATGGGCCCGGTCCCTTCGATCCAGCCAGCGGCATGATATTCAAAGAAGCCAGTTCGGGTCCGACCTACTCGCAGATTTTCGGCAAGTGGCTGTGCGATATGGCCGAGCGCGATCCCAGCATCGTCGGCATTACTCCCGCGATGCGCGAGGGTTCCGGCCTGGTCGAGTTTTCGAAACGATTTCCAGACCGCTACTTCGATGTCGCGATCGCGGAACAACACGCAGTGACCCTGGCCGCCGGCATGGCAGTGGAAGGTTTAAAACCCATTGTCGCAATTTATTCCACTTTTCTGCAGCGCGCCTACGATCAACTGATCCACGATGTCGCGCTGCAGAATCTACCCGTGGTGTTCGCACTGGACCGCGCCGGCTTGGTCGGCAGCGACGGCGCCACCCACCAAGGCAGCTACGACCTGTCGTTCCTGCGCTGCATTCCCAACATGATCATCATGGCGCCCGCGGACGAAAACGAATGCCGCCAGATGCTCTACACCGGAACCACGCTCACTTCGCCGTCGGCGATCCGTTATCCGCGCGGCGCCGGCCCGGGAGCGGCGATCAGCGCGGAAATGACTGCTCTTCCCGTCGGCCAGGCGCAATTGCGCCGTGAGGGCCGCTGCGGGCTGGCGATACTCGCATTCGGCGCGCTGGTCGACTCGGCGCAAAAGATAGCCGAGCGCCTGGACGCGACCCTGGTCAACATGCGCTTCGTGAAGCCGTTGGATGAGAAAATGGTGCTATCGATCGCCGGACGGCATCGCGCCATCATTACCATCGAAGAGAACGCCATTATCGGCGGCGCCGGCGCCGGCGTCGGCGAACTCCTCGCTGCCGCCGGAGTTCAGGTATCCATGCTGCACATCGGCATACCGGATCGATTCATTGAGCACGGGACCCGCGACACCTGTCTTGCGAGGGCGGGACTTGATCTTGCCGGACTCACGGCCAGCGTCGATCAGTGGTGGGGTCTGCAGAGTCAGGCGCGCATCCGATCGGTGAGCGGCGCCTGAGTTCTCTGCGGCGCCCGACAAGTTATCGCGTCGTCTGACAGTTCATCGCTGCGACGCGAGGTCCGCGAGCACCGCCGCTTTTTCCGCCGCCGCCCATTGTCCGCTCCAGCGTTCCTGCGTGCGAGTGATCCAAGCCAAGGCAGCCGGCTTGGGCAGGGCCAACAGGTCGGTGCCGAAGCCCGACGACAAGCGCCCCGAACCTTCAGCCGAGCTGCCCGGGAACATGGCGGCGATCATGGCCTCGCCGACAGTCGGCCGCGGATGCCCGTCACGGCGGAAATATTCGGCACGCGGCGGCACATTCATCACGCCCTCCATCGTCAGGGCATTCGGGTAGTTGAAATCGAAGTAGTGAATGCGGCCCCCGCATCGATCGTGCCAACTCTGCAATCGCTCGTACCATGCAATGCGCGTGCGCAGCGCGGGTGGATTGGCGGCTTTGAGCAATGCTTGTCCCGGCGTCGTGTAGAGAAATACCTGTATTTTTTCCACGCAAACGGCGCTCATGGCGCGATCGAATTCCTCCCCGAGACCGCCGTCCGCGGCCGCCCCGGGGGATTTTGTCGCCTCGCCCGATGCGGCGGGTGCCGAGGCGTCGATCACCAGAGCGCGCGCCAACAACGCACGTTCGCGCACGGCGGGCGAGCTGTAGTCGTAACGATCGAAAGACGGGATCACGTCTTCCTTGCTCTCTCCATTTCTAAGTTTCCAGAGGGCCTGGCTCACTTCGATGTTGTAGCCGATCGACGCGCCCGAGAGCGTCACGGCGAACATCCTTTGCGCTTCCACGAAAGCGTTGGCCTGTCCGGCCACATCGACATTCAAGAGCGCTTCGTTGAATCCAAATTGCGTCCGCGGGTGGGAGGGATCGTCGATCATCGAATCCAGATTGATGATCACGGTCTCGAGGCTGTGAATGCTGAGCGCCGATTGCAGGAAACGCCGCACCTCATAGGGCTGGCATCCTGAAATTCCGAAATTGTAAAAGAGCTTTCCCAGCATCGTGCTGATGACTTCAGGATCGAAGGCATCGCGCACCCAGGATGCGCCGAAGCTGGCGACACGCGGCCTGAATCGATCGAATAGTATCGGCTTGTAGGTCCGTCCCCAGCCGCTGATCATCTCGACTGCGGCTTGATGCTGCGGTTGAAGCAACATCCGAAAAGTCAGCATATTCGCGCCGATGACCACGAGCCAGATGAACAGCGTGGTCGCTATCATCAGGCGTAGATGGCGCAGCGCCCGGGCCGAATCGAGCGGCACCGGTGGCGCTGAATCGGCGGGCAGGACTTGTTGCTCGTGTGGCGGCATCAGAACTGAAAATAGATGAACGGGCTTAGGTTCGACAACGCGAACCAGGCAATGGTGAAAGTCACCGCTGAAATCAGCGCCCACGCAGGCTTGAGATCATAGGTCAGCAGACCCGAGACGGCGGATACCGGCGTTCGAGGCAGGTACTCCTCGGCGTGCTGGTACATGCCGAACTTGCGAAAAATCTGCGCTGAATTCGGCAAGAACCACGTCATTGCCGCGTACAAGAGCAGGTTCGGCCCGACCTCATTCAGTCCGCCCGCGACCGGGGCATGAGATGAAATCCCCAGCATGGCGACCAGCATGGTATTGGCCGTGTGCAAATCCGGCGAGCGAAAATAGACCCAGCCGATGGTCACGGCGGTAAATGTGATCAATACCGCACAAGCAGCGCTGATCCGGCGCATCCCCGCTGTCAAGGCGCGCCACGCCGCGCCGCTGGAGAATCGTTCGAGCCGGGACAGACTCAGCCGATCAGCGATACCGGACCTACGGTATAAATGATAGGCCGCCAGCAAAACGCCATGGAACACGCCCCATACGACATAGGTGATTCCCGCGCCGTGCCACAATCCGCCGAGACTCATCGTGACAAGCAGTGCGAGGACGGTGCGCCAGATTCCGTGGCGACTTCCGCCCAGGGGGAAATACAGATTGTTCCGCAAGAAGTTCGACAGGGTGATGTGCCATCGTCTCCAGAAGTCCTGGATGCTTTTTGCCTTGTAGGGCGAGAAGAAATTGATCGGCAGGCGGAAACCAAACAAGAATGCCAGCCCCACCGCCATGTCCGAGTAGCCGGAAAAGTCGAAGTAAATTTGGAATGCATAGCTGAGCGCTCCCGCCCATGCGTCCGCGGCCGACGCGGCGCCGTGAGACGCGACCAGGCTGAATGCGTGGTCGCTGTACGGTGAAATCCGATCGCTCAGCACGAGCTTCTTGAACAGACCGACCGAAAACACCGCAAAACCCAGCGCAATATTCGGCGCTCTGAGCATCCAGGCCTTTCGACCGATGATCTGCGGCAGCAGGTCGGACTGCAACACGATCGGCCCCGCAATCAAATGGGGGAAGAATGCGATCAACATTGCGTAGTCGAGAAACTTCACATTGCCGATCCGGCCGCGGTACTGGTCGAGCTGGAAGCTGATTTGCTGAAAGGTGAAGAACGAGATGCCGATCGGCAGAGCAATGTGCTGCAGAGCCACATCAAGACTGAATATCGAATCGAACGAGCCGATCAAGAAATCGAGATATTTAAAATAGCCGAGCAGGAAAAGATTCGCGGATACCGCGAGCACGACCGCGAGACGTCTGGTTTCCGGCCGCGCCGCCCTGCGCATGAATTGCGCCATCGCAAAATTGCAGACGATCGACCCGATGATGAGAATCAGGTACGCGGGAATCCAAAATCCATAGAAGACCAGCGAGGCCAGGATGATCAGTTCCCGGCCGGCACTTTCCCGCCAGCGCGTCACGATGCCGTAGATGGCAAGGAACGCCAGCAGAAAAACCAGGAACGAATGCGAGGAGAATACTATTTCACGAGCTCCAGGCCCGGCATCGAAGGCAACGTCCGCACCCCGTCGTGAGCCGGGGCCATGCTATCATGCGGAATCCAATAAAGTCAGGGGCTCGCCATGAGCGTAGTTACCACGATCGACGTTCGGCAGGTCGATGCTGCGGACAAATCGATGGCGGACGCTTTGGAAACCAATCACATCGTGTATTTTCCCACCTGCCCGTTCCCCATTCCGGACGAGTCGGTGCTCAAATATCTGCGCACAGAACTGCCCACGCGATTGAAGCTGAAAAACATCAGCTATCATCCCGAGGCAGACCGCGTCACTGGAATCGATGCGGACGAGCAAACACGCGATCGCGTAACGGCGATTCTCAAGGATCACCTGGCCGCCGTCAGCGGGTTCCTCAAAAAACACATCGCCCATTTGACGGCCGATTGGACCATCGGCACCTGCAGTTTCCGGCCCATCCAGGAGCGCGGCCGGGGTCTTGATCCGCACGCCAGCAATGAGCTCGTGCACATCGACGCGGGTGCGTACGGCGCGACGGATGGCGACCGGATACTGCGATTCTTCGTCAATGTGAATGAGCACGAGGATCGCGTTTGGGCGACCAAGGGACCGATCGAGGACATCGTCGAGCGCTTCGGCCGCGATGCCGGTCTCGTCGACGAGCACGGCAAGCTTGCGGTCCGGCTCGACAAAGGACTCGGCGACCGCACCTTCAGCGGCCTCGTGCGCGGCCTTGCGCGATTGAATCCGCTCGCCCGCTCCCTCGATTCCAGCCCCTACGACCGTGCCATGCGGCGCTTGCACAATTTCATGAAAGACGCGGACTCTTTTCATCGCGACCAGCGCGGCCAGGAGGAAATCCGCTTTCCCCCTAAATCCGCGTGGATGGTGTTCACCGACAGCGTGAGTCACGCCAGCCTGTCCGGGCAATTCGCTTTGGTCACGACGATCATCGTGCCGCGAAAAAACATGCAGCGGCCCGAGTACGCGCCCATCAATGTTTTGGCGGGCCAAATCACCCACGCGCGGGCGCAGGCTACACCGGGTTGAGCTTCGGCCGCGGCTGCAGCGCCAGGGCCAATTTGCCGGTAACTTCCGATGGATCGATCAAGTCCATGACCCCGGGCACCGCGATCTTGGTGCGCCAGGGTAACGCCGACGCAGGTTTCCCCAAAAAACGCCGGGCGGCCGCATCAAACTGATCGCAGCATAGATCCAGACTGAAATACGGGCCGCTGCGCGCCGGGTTGGTTGACGCGTACAACCCAACAACAGGAACGCCCAGCGACGTCGCCATGTGTGCGGGTCCCGAGTCGGGCGTCAGGATGACGCGGGCCCTTCCTAATGCCGCATAGAATTCCGGAAGCGTATCTTTGCCGACCTGATTCACGCAGGGCTCGCGCATGGCGGATGCGATCGCCGCGCCGGTGCGCAGCTCCAATTCCGTGGGCCCGCCGCAGATCAGCACCTTGAGTCCGAGTTCTCGGGCCGCGTAATCGCCGGCTTTCGCGTAGCCCGCGATATTCCAATTGCGTACCGAATGGCTGGAGCAGGGACTGATGATCAGCGTAGGCACCTGATCCGGGATGGCGCGCAGCGCATAGTCAAGCGCGCTGTCGGGCACCGGCACATCCCAGCGATACGTTCGCGACTCGACCCCCATGCTGCGCGCAAATTCGAACAGCGAGTCCATGACATGCTGTCGCGGTATGGCGGCGATCCGGTGCGTCGTAAACATCCATTGCAGATCAAGCGCCCGGGCGCGGTCATAGCCGAGTTTTATTTCCGCTTTGATCATCGCGGCAACCAAGCTCGCACGCCAGGCAAACTGCATGTGCAAGAGCACGTCGAAGGACCGGCCGCGCAATGTTTTATACAGCGCTGCATAGGCGGCACGGCCGGCGCGTTTGTCGAACTCGATGAATTCGATGTCCGGGATCCTGCTGATGAGCTTCGCTTCAGTGCGCCCGATCACCCACGTGAATCGAGTGTGCGGCCAGGCTTGCTGCAAGGTGCGAATCACGGGCAATGTGTGAAACACATCGCCCAGCGCCGATAACTTGATGATCGCCACCGCGCGCGGCGCCACGGGAAAGCGCAAGGGTTCGATGGCGAGTCTCCCAATCTCCGGTGCGTTGATGTGATCAGCGGGCGGATGAATTGTAACGCAACGATCGGCCGGAAAGTTGCCGCGCCGAAGCTGCAATGCGAGCGTCGTGCTAGTCTAAGTGCGGTGAAAAGACAGGCATTGGACCAAAGTAGAATCAATCGTGACTGAATTGAAATCCGAGTTTTTGCGCACGCTGACCGAGCGTGGGTACATTCATCAGCAGACGGACGCCGCCGGTTTGGACCGGCGCGCAACCGCCGGCGTGGTCACCGCGTATATCGGTTTCGATGCCACGGCCGACAGCCTGCATGTGGGCAGCCTGGTGCAGATCATGCTGCTGCGGCACTTGCAGCGAACGGGCCACCGGCCGATTGTGCTGATGGGCGGCGGCACGACCAAGGTCGGGGATCCTTCGGGTCGGGATGAGACGCGTCAACTGCTGACCGACGCGCAGATCAACGCCAACATCGCCGGCATCCGCGAGATCTTCGGGCACTTCCTGCGCTTCGATGACAGCCCGACGGGCGCCATCATGGCCAACAACGATGACTGGTTATCAGGCCTGCAGTACATCCCGTTCCTGCGCGACATCGGCAAGCACTTCTCGATCAATCGCATGCTCACCATGGACAGCGTGCGGCTCAGGCTCGAGCGTGAGCAGCCCCTGTCGTTCCTGGAATTCAATTACATGATTTTGCAGGGCTATGATTTCGTGGAGCTGAACAAGCGCTATAACTGCACGCTGCAGATGGGCGGCTCGGATCAGTGGGGCAACATACTTCAAGGCGTCGAACTCGGCCGGCGCGTGCGCGAGCAGGAGCTGTTCGGTCTCACGACGCCTCTCATGACGACGACCTCCGGCGCCAAGATGGGCAAGACCGCAAGCGGCGCCGTGTGGCTCAGTGCCAAACGGCTCCCGGCTTACGACTACTGGCAGTACTGGCGCAACACCGAGGACGGCGACGTCGCCCGATTTCTGCGCTTGTTCACGGATTTGCCGCTCGGTGAAATTGCACGGCTCGAGAAGCTCGAGGGCGCCGAGATCAACGAGGCCAAGCAAATCCTCGCCACGGAAGCGACGCGCCTATGCCACGGCGAGACGTCCGCGCGCGATGCAGTCGACACGGCGGCGAAGGCATTTGCCGGTTCGGCGGCCGACGGCCTGCCGTCGGTGACCCTCGCATCCGGCGCCCCGCTGCCGGTGATCGACGCGGTCGTCGCGCTCGGCATGGCGGCGTCGAAGAGCGAGGCACGCAGACTCATCGACCAGGGCGGGGTGAAGCTGAATGATCGGACGGTGGCATCGGCGAACGCCGCGGTTTCCACTGCGGATCTGGATGAGAGCGGAACGGCGCGGCTCAGCGTCGGGAAAAAAAGGCACGGGCTGATCAGGCGGCGATAAGCGCTACCGATTGAGTGTGAGCGCGCCGAACGCGTCGCGCGCTTCAGGGTGTTCGGCCAACAACGCGTGAATGCGGGGCATCCGGGCGAGGGTCGCTGCACGGAGCGCCTTCGGAGCTTCATGGAATGAATCGCTCAGTATGGCGCCGTCCTGTTCCACGATGATTGCTGCGAGTGTCGCGGCTTGGTGGAGATCTTTATCCGCCTTTTCGGGCTCATTGGTTCGCTGCGTGCTCGAGTACAACTTGTGCCAGATCATCCGCTCGACGTTCGGCAGAACCACCGGTATGCAGTGTCCGCCCGCCAGAACTGCCGCTTGACGGCTATCCTCAAGCAGATAGTCGTAATAAGGGACGGTCTGCGCGTGCCAATCGAGTTCTGGCACTTGAATGGTCGCGCCAATCGTCGGACCAGGCGCGAGGACATCGACGCGCAGACCTTCTCGACCGGGCAGCTTTACCGAAGTGGAAGGTTTGTGACTCGGCATTCCCGGAATTGACCTGAATGGCAAATGCGTTGCCTGGACGCTTGATAGGAACGACACCGGAGCGCCGAGCTTCAGACGCTGACGGCGGGCCAGGTCGATATCCTCCGTGCGCAGAGCGACGGAAATAGCTCCGTGCTCATTGAGCCAGCTCATGTAAGCCAGTGTCCCGACAACGACGAGGCCTCCTTTGAAAATTTCGCGGTTGTGGAGCTCGACCAACACGCTCGCGACGTTCTTGTCGGCAACCTGGAAATGTAGTTGCCTTAAGATTGCGACTTGCTTGCTCACCCAGATCGAAAACTCAATCCGTTCCAGCATGGTCCGGTAGGCGCTCTCATTGTCGACCGATCCGACCAGTTGTTCGGCTTGGGTCCTGGGGACGGGATAGTAGACGCGATACCAATATTCGTAGCCGGTGCCGCTGCGCTTGGTAAGCATTCCGGGGGTGCCCAGCAGGAGCTTTCCCGCCGCGCGTGTTCGTTCCTTCAGCTCAGCGTATTGAGTGCGAAAGGCGAGTTCATGCTTGCGGTAAAGAGGATGAGGGGAGGTCATTTACCCAATAAAAATTTATTTCATTGGGTAAATAGTCTCACAATCCCGATGATTCGACAATAATTACCCGATGAAATACAAAATAATTGGGTAAAAGCCTGAGAAGGCTACGGGTAACCGCAGGCCTAGGGCCGGAATCCTCGGCAATCAGGTCGTTTCGATCGCCCCAAAGGCCGGGCGGCCCAAGTTCGCCAGGTCGAATCGCAGTTCCTTCAAGCCGTAGTCGATCGATACTTTGGAGAACTGGCGCAATAAGTTGATGCCGATAAGCAGGGCCGGGTGATCTTTAAGGCCCCACACATCGAACACCTCGAAATCGGCGATCACCAGCGGGCACTCCGTGAATGTCACTTTGTTGAGTTGAATGCTGTGGACCATGGTCGCGTTGCCGGAGATCGCTCCTCCGGTGACGTCGGTGAGAGAAACATGGCCCAAGATCTCGTACCATGGATCGCGATTCGCGATTGCCGTCTGCAGCGCGGTATTGCCGGCGGACACGTCCGCGCCGGTGTCTATGAATGCCGCTGCGGGCACGCCATCGACGATGCAGTTTATCGCGCGCAAATGACCCCGTGTACCGGTGGCGCGAACACGCACCTCATTCGAGGCCACCCAGAGTGCGCTGAAGCGCGAACGCGGCTCTGTGACTTGAAGTGTCTGCCTCTTGAAATCAAGCGCTACGAGATGCTTGTCGAGCACATCGAGGCCGAGGTACCCGTCCGCACCGAGGAGGTCAGCCGGCAGTGTCGGTATGACTAGGTTGCGGCATCGGATCGACCCGAATGCGAGCTCTCTGATCATCACTGTTTCCGAGTCGACCGCGCGGACCACACCGCGTAGCTTCACCGTGTCTCCGAGAGTAAGTCCGATCGCGGCGGCGGCCTCGGTGGCCAGCACACTCCGGTCGGCACCGGTATCAACCAGGAATCGATACGGGCCGAGCCCGTTAATCCGCACATCCACGGTCAACCGATGCGTGGCGTCTCGGGCGGTGGTTAGGCGCAATCCCGGTGGCTCGGGCGCGCTCGAGGGTGGAAGGTCATCGGTGCCGCCGGGCAAGGGCACCCGGGCATTCGCCATGATTGACGCCAGGGCGAGCGAGGTGCCGCCGAACGCCAGAAATTGTCGTCGCGCCGGATCAAAGCGGGTCACTAGGGACACCTCTCGGACGATCCAATGCTCAGGAGACTTGGCCAGTATGGGGCATGGGGGAGGAAAAAGAAAAAACCCTCACCAACTTGCGTCGGTGAGGGTTTCGTTTCATCAAATTAAGAGCCTGGCAGTGACCTACTTTCACATCGACAAAGTCGACACTAGCATCGGCGCAGAGCGTTTTCACTTCCGAGTTCGAAAAGGGATCGGGTGGTTCCCACTCGCTATGGCCGCCAGGCAAACCGTTTGCAAAGGGGCCGAGTCATGGCTCGGCCCCTTCACGAATTCGCACAATTTGTTTCGACCCCAGAATTGAATCCAGGTTTTGTCGCATTCAAGTAATTGATTGCACTCCACAACGATTCGACGTTAGGCAAATCGCTTGGGTGTTATATGGTCAAGCCTCACGGGCAATTAGTACTGGTTAGCTAAACGCATTACTGCGCGTACACACCCAGCCTATCAACGTCGTAGTCTTCGACGGCCCTTTAGAGACCTTAAAGGTCTAGGGAGATCTAATCTTGGGGGGGGCTTCCCGCTTAGATGCTTTCAGCGGTTATCCCGTCCGTATATAGCTACCCGGCAGTGCCACTGGCGTGACAACCGGAACACCAGAGATACGTTCACTCCGGTCCTCTCGTACTAGGAGCAACTCACCCTCAAATCTCCAACGGCTACGGAAGATAGGGACCGAACTGTCTCACGACGTTCTGAACCCAGCTCGCGTACCACTTTAAATGGCGAACAGCCATACCCTTGGGACCTGCTACAGCCCCAGGATGTGATGAGCCGACATCGAGGTGCCAAACTCCTCCGTCGATGTGGACTCTTGGGAGGAATAAGCCTGTTATCCCCGGAGTACCTTTTATCCGTTGAGCGATGGCCCTTCCATACAGAACCACCGGATCACTATCACCTACTTTCGTACCTGCTCGACATGTCCGTCTCACAGTTAAGCACCCTTATGCGATTGCACTCTATGCGCGATGACCGACCGCGCTGAGGGTACCTTTGCACTCCTCCGTTACTCTTTGGGAGGAGACCGCCCCAGTCAAACTACCCACCATACACTGTCCCCAACCCGGATTACGGGCCAAGGTTAGAACTGCGAAGTTGTCAGGCTGGTATTTCAAGGTTGCCTCCATGAGAACTAGCGTCCCCACTTCGTAGGCTCCCAGCTATCCTACACAAACAAATTCAAAGTTCAGTGTAAAGCTATAGTAAAGGTTCACGGGGTCTTTCCGTCTTTCCGCAGCTACGCCGCATCTTCACAGCGATTTCAAGTTCACTGAGTCTCGGGTCGAGACAGTGGGGCCAGCGTTACGCCATTCGTGCAGGTCGGAACTTCATGATTTCCACGATTACTCGCGGCATAGACTATACGTTCATCTGACTACGATGATGTGAGCGGATCTCATCGCTTTTTGCAAGTCAGAGCCGGCGTGTTATGGACTAGCTGTCTAGACCATCTGAGGATCTCAACCCTCAAGTCGTTACGGGGAAACCAAGCTGACGCCATCGCGCTTGTCTTGGAGTCTTACCCTCGGTATTGCCCTCGACGCACTTGCACAGACGTCGTTAGGGTTCCACCGATTTGAGCCGGTCATCGGAATAGTGTCGCCACTATCCTGGGCAATGTTACTTACCCGACAAGGAATTTCGCTGATCTATGTTATTGATTTGCTTAGAATTTTTATTCAAATCACGGTGAGACTTTCCTTAGGGTCTCATCCTGCATGTCGCCATGCAGATCGGACTATATCTTCACCGACTGAGGGTCGAGTGTCTGGCGTGTAGTCTCTGAGGATTCTGATAATTTCGGTTCGTCGGCTTTTTATGATTCATGGTCTCGGCGATCTCGACGATCTTGATCAACCCACTGGGGTGAGATGACGTCCGTGCTCCATCACCATCACGCATTCCGCAAACTTCAAGAAGTTGCCTTGCTTGGAAGTTCGCAGCGGATACCGTTCAAAGAACGGAATGATCGTCTTCATCAAATCATTCCGACGCTCGAACACAGTACCGATACAAATGTTCTTTGTGGTTGTCGTATCCTTGATTGAGATAGACATTGCCAACACCAAAGAACTTCATGAGCAGGTGGAGACAATCGACGCTCGACGCGCCTTGAGTCACCGCAAACTCATGTGCCACTTGGAAGCCGGTTTTGTACGCCTCGTCGATTTTGATCGATGAGGCTGACGAATGAAGTTGATTCGAAAAGCAACCTTCTCCGTCGACGTAACCAGTGATCCAACCGATTTTGATCAGCCTTTCCTGCTGATTTTCCGCAGCTGACGAATTTTCACTGCTGTACGACTCAGGCAAATCCGGTTCGCGAATCTGATCTTCGTTATACAACGAGTATCGCAGCATTCACGGGGATTCCAGCATATAGCCAAATTTTACTAAGGCAGCGTTTCTTCACCTTAGGACCGTTCTGGTCGTTCATCAACACGCAAAAGTCACGTGTTAATGGAGTATCGCATTGCGCTTTACTCCTGCATGTCGCCATGCAGTTCGGACTTTATCATCTCCTCGAAAAAGGAGCCTGGCGTAAAGTCTCTGAGGATTCCGGCGAAAGCCGGCCTTTCCTGCTGATTGACTGCACTGACAGATTTTCACTACCGCTCGCTATCGAGCGATGAGTACCATCAGATACTCAGTGTTTCCAGCATATAGCCAAGTTTATTAACGTAACTACAACTATAGAAGTTGTCCTAATCATCTAACCCTGAACTCTACATCGTCGACTCGACTCTCTCGTCTACCAATGCCTATAGTTACGGCCGCCGTTTACCGGGGCTTCGATCAAGAGCTTCGCCTTGCGGCTGACCCCATCAATTAACCTTCCGGCACCGGGCAGGCGTCAGACCCTATACATCCACTTTCGTGTTCGCAGAGTCCTGTGTTTTTGGTAAACAGTCGCAGCCCCCGATTATCTGAGACCTCTAACCGCTCAGGGAGTAAATCCCATCACAATCAAAGGCACACCTTCTCCCGAAGTTACGGTGTCAAATTGCAGAGTTCCTTAACCCGAGTTCTCTCAAGCGCCTTAGAGTTTTCCTCTCACCCACCAGTGTCGGTTTGCGGTACGGACGATCATTACCTGAAGCTTAGAGGCTTTTCCTGGAAGCGTGGCGTCAGACAACTTCGGTTTCCGAAGAAACCTAGTACTCAGTTCTTGGGATTAATGAGACTCCGGATTTACCTGGAATCTCTCCCTACGACCTTGAACCGGGAACCAACCCCGGATTGTTTAGCCTTCTCCGTCACCCCATCGCAGTAATAATCGGTGCAGGAATATTAACCTGCTTTCCATCGACTACACCTTTCGGTCTCGCCTTAGGATCCGACTCACCCTCAGCTGATTAACATAGCTCAGGAAACCTTGGGTTTTCGGCGTGCGGGTTTTTCACCCGCATTAACGTTACTCATGTCAGCATTCGCACTTCTGATACCTCCAGCAAACCTCGCAGTTCACCTTCGCAGGCTTACAGAACGCTCCCCTACCGCTTAAACGATCCGAAGATCATATCAAACCCATAGCTTCGGTGCTTGGCTTAAGCCCCGTTAAATCTTCCGCGCAGGCCGACTAGACTAGTGAGCTATTACGCTTTCTTTAAAGGATGGCTGCTTCTAAGCCAACCTCCTAGCTGTTTTAGCCTTCCCACATCGTTTACCACTTAGCCAAAACTTTGGGACCTTAGCTGATGGTCTGGGTTATTTCCCTCTTCACGACGGACGTTAGCACCCGCCGTGTGTCTCCCGTGATAACACTCCTGGGTATTCGGAGTTTGCATAGATTTGGTAGAACGGGATGTTCCCCTAGTCTAAACAGTGCTCTACCCCCCAGGGTGAATGACACGAGGCACTACCTAAATAGCTTTCGGGGAGAACCAGCTATCGCCAGCCTTGATTAGCCTTTCACTCCTATCCACACCTCATCGACGCACTATTGCAACAGTGGTTCG
>CAWHRH010000002.1:0-30000 GCA_963831765.1 uncultured Gammaproteobacteria bacterium | reverse complement strand
ACGTCCGGCGTTGCAACGCCCGGTGCGAAAACCGCGGCTCCGACGGCCGCTGCCGCAGAACCCGCCGCGAGCGCTGTGCCCGAACCTAACGGAAGACCCTTCGTCTACTGATCGGGCGTACCTAAAACATGGCACTTCACCTTGGCATGATGTCCGGAACCAGCATGGATGCCATCGATGCGGCATTGGTCGACTTCGATGTGAAGCCGCTGCGCATCATCGCGACCAGCGCCACGGCATTCGAGCCCGCACTCAAACGCCGGATGTCCGCGTTGATCGATGTCGCCGACAGCGTTGCTCTCGATGAGGTGGGTCAGATCGACGTCGAGGTGGGGCGCGCATTTGCGCAGGCGGCGTTGACGCTCATCGAGAGTGCCGGTATCCGCGCGGGCCAGGTGGCCGCCATCGGCAGCCACGGCCAGACCCTGCGTCACCGAACCGATGTGAGCGTGCCATTCACCTGGCAAATCGGCGATCCGAACACGCTGGCGGAAATGACGGCAATCACGGTGGTCGGCGACTTCCGCCGCCGCGATGTGGCGGCCGGTGGACAAGGCGCTCCGCTCCTGCCGGTGTTTCATGATCAAGTTTTTCGCAGCGACGCGGAGGACCGCGTTATCGCCAATTTGGGCGGTATCGCGAATATCACCATTCTAAAGCGGGGCAGCAGCGTCACGGGTTTCGATACCGGTCCCGCGAACCGCTTGCTCGACGCCTGGATCGCATTGCACGAAGGCCAGGAATTCGATGCGGACGGGGCCTGGGCTGCCGGCGGCAAAATCGACGAAACCTTGCTGCAGGAATTGCTGCATGAACCCTATCTGCGCCTGGCGCCTCCCAAGAGCACGGGCCGCGAGTTGTTCAATCTGCCCTGGCTCAAGGCCAAGCTCGGCATGTTTCCGCGGCAACCGCGCGACGTGCAGGCCACATTGCAGCAATTCACCGCCTGCTCGCTCGCTTCGGCGCTGCGTCAATACGCGCCAGGGGCCTCTCTTTATGTCTGCGGGGGCGGTGCTCGCAATGCAGCGCTGCTCAATGCCGTTGCGGCCCTGATCGCGCCCGAGCGCGTCGCCAGCACCGAATCCCTCGGATTGGACCCGGATTACGTCGAAGCGGTGGCCTTCGCGTGGTTTGCCAAGCGCACGCTCGCCGGCCTGACGTCCAGCGCCGGCACGGTGACGGGCGCGAAGGGTGCACGCATCTTGGGCGGCGTGTACCGGTATGCTTGAGGGGCCATGAACGATACCGACCTGCAAGTACCGCAGCTTTATTTCAATCGCGAACTATCGTTCCTCGATTTCAACCAGCGTGTACTGGAACAGGCCAAGGACCGCAGGATTCCGCTGCTCGAGAGGGTGCGCTTCCTGTGCATCTCCTGCGCAAATCTGGACGAGTTCTTCGAGATCCGGGTTGCCAGCCTCAAGGAGTTGCTGGAAGCCGGCGCAGTCCAAGGCGGGCCCGATGGCTTGTCGGTGCCGGAGCAGCTGAAGGCCATTCGCGCGCAAGCCGTTCGCATGGTCGACGAACAGTACGATCTGCTGAATGAAGTGCTCATGCCGGAACTCGCGAAGAGCGGCTTGGTGTTCGTCGAGCCTGAAAGCTGGACCGAGGCGCAGGGCCAGTGGATCGCGGACTACTTCACGCGGGAGGTCGAGCCGGTATTGAGCCCGTTGGCGCTCGACCCGGCACGGCCGTTCCCGAAGATACTCAACAAGAGCTTGAACTTTGCGATCGTGGTCGAAGGCGAGGATGGCTTCGGCCGCAATAGCGGGCTTGCCGTGGTGCAGGCACCGCGTTCCCTGCCGCGCTTGATCCGATTGCCCGACGAACTGGGCGGCCGAAATTTCGTTTTCTTGAGCACCATCGTCGAAGCCTTTGTGTCCAGACTCTTTGCCGGCATGCGCATGTGCGGCTGCTATCAGTTCCGGGTCACGCGCAACAGCGACCTGTTCGTCGAGCAGGAAGAAGTGGACGACTTGCTGCGCGCGGTGGAAGGCGAGCTGGCTTCGAGGCGCTACGGCGACGCGGTGCGCCTCGAGACCGCGCACGATTGTCCCGATGAAATCCTGGCCTACTTGCTGGAGCAATTCGCGCTCACGGCCGACGATCTGTACAAGGTGCCGGGACCGGTCAACCTGAATCGATTGATGGCGCTTTACGATCTGGTGGACCGACATGAGCTCAAGTACTCGGCCTTCACGCCCAGTATTCCGGAACGCCTCAAGGTCGGCGCCGATCTCTTCTCCACGTTGCGCGCCGGGGACGTGCTTCTGCACCATCCGTTCCAGGGTTTTGGACCGGTCACGGATTTCATCAAGCAAGCCGCGAGCGATCCGCAGGTGCTTGCGATCAAGCAGACCCTGTACCGCGTCGGCAGCGATTCCACGATTGTGGCGGCACTGGTGGAAGCGGCGGCGGCCGGCAAGGACGTGACCGTGATCATCGAGCTGCGCGCGCGCTTCGATGAGGAAGCCAATATCGAACTTGCGACCAAGCTGCAGGAAGCCGGCGCACACGTGATGTACGGCGTGTTCGGGTTCAAAACGCACGCCAAGCTCGTGATGGTGGTGCGCCGCGAGGACAAGGGTCTGCGCAGGTATTGCCATCTGGGCACGGGCAACTACCACACCAAGACCGCGCGCCTGTATACCGACTACGGCCTTCTGACCGCAGACGATGCCATCGGCGAGGATATCCACGAAATATTTCTGCAGCTCACCGGCCTGACGCAGGTGCCGAAGCTGCGCAAACTGCTGCACGCGCCCTTCAGCCTGCATCAAGCGCTGCTCGCCAAGATCGAACGCGAGGCCGAGCATGCGCGCGCGGGCAAGCCGGCCCGCATCATTGCCAAGTTGAACGCCCTCACCGAGCCGGCCGTCATGCAGGCGCTCTACCGGGCCTCGCGTGCCGGCGTCGATATCGACCTGATCGTTCGCGGTGTGTGCTGCCTGCGGCCCGGCGTCCGCGGCGTTTCCGAACGAATCAAGGTGCGTTCCATCGTGGGGCGCTTTCTCGAACATTCGCGCGTTTACTATTTCGAGAATTCGGGGGCGCGCGAGATCTATTGCGGCAGCGCCGACTGGATGGACCGGAATCTATTTCGCCGCATCGAAGTCGCATTTCCGGTCGGGGACCCGGAGCTTCAAGCGCGCATCGCCGAGGATCTCAAGATGTACCTGGATGACAACGCGCAGGCCTGGGTGATGGGCGCCGATGGCCGTTATTCCCGCGCCTCCGGCGATGGCTCCGTGTCGGCGCAATTGCGTCTGATGAATCTATACGACGAACGGGTTGCGCTCACCGAAGGCTGAAGAACTCAGGTGATGGTCAGGCGGATTCCCGCGTCCTTCAAGTAAGCCCGCTCCTGTTCCAGATCCTCGAGGGTGAGGGGATGTTCCTTCATCCAGCGCGGCGGCAATTCCATGGTGATGTTGCGCCCCTTGGCGGTCAGTCGGACCTCGGGCAGCGGCTGGGGGCTGCGTCCACGATGCAGCAGCACCGCCTGGCGCAGCAGCACGATCAGGAATTCCGCATGACGATCCCAGGGCGGCAGCAGATCCTCGAGCGACTCGAAGGACAACTGGCGGCGATGACCGCCGACCAATGCGGACAGCAGCAGTTGCTCCTCGCGCGGGAAACCGGGCATGTCGGCGTGCTCGAGCAGGTACGCACTGTGACGGTGATACTTGGAGTGCGCGATGTCGAGGCCGGTTTCGTGCAGGCGCGCCGCCCAGCGCAGCACCATTTCGGCCAGCGGATCCTCCAGGCCCCACTCCGATTCAACCTGTTCCAGCAGCGCCACCGCGGTCGCCTCAACGCGGTCCGCCTGAACTTCGTCGATGTGATAGCGCTTCTCCATGGCGCGCACGCTGCGCACCCGCGCATCCTCGTTGGTGAAGCGGCCCATGAGATCGTAGAGCAGCCCCTCGCGCATGGCGCCTTCCGCCACCCGCACCCGATCAATGCCGAAACTCTCGACCACTTCGAGAAGAATGGCGAGGCCGGCGGGAAACACGGGGGCGCGCTCGGCGTCGACGTCCGGCAAATCGATCTCATCAACGTGTCCGGCCGCGACGACGCGCTCCGCGAGGGATTTCAGGTTGTCGAGAGTGATATGCGGCGCCTCGGGATTGAGGTTCTGCAATACATCGCCGATGACGCGCACGGTGCCCGAGCTGCCGAATACCCGAAGCCAACCGAGCTTGCGGTAGGCTTCCTGTATGGGTTCCAGTTCCAGCCTCACAGCGGTGCGCGCCCGCTCGATGCGCTTCGCCGAAATTCTGCCGTCGTCGAAAAAAAGTGCGCTCAGTCCCACACAGCCCACGGACAGGCTTTCGAGCAGCAGCGGATTGAAGCCCTCGCCGATCACGGCTTCGGTGGAGCCGCCGCCGATATCGATCACCAGGCGTTTGTCCGGGCTCATCGGGCTGGTATGCGCCACGCCGGAATAAATCAGTCGCGCCTCCTCAAGGCCTGAAATGATTTCGATTGGATGACCCAATGCGGCGCGCGCGCGCTCCAGGAACCAGCGCTTGCGCCGCGCATGACGCAGGGCATTGGTGCCGACGACGCGCACGCCGTCCGCGCGCATGGCGCGCAATCGCTGTCCGAATCGTTCCAGGCATCGCAGGGCGCGATCCGTTGCCGCCTCGTCCAGGCGGCCGCTGTTGGCCAGGCCGGCCCCCAGGCGCACCATTTCACGCAGTCTGTCGAGGATGACGAGTTGGCCGTGCGAATAGCGCGCGACGACCATGTGAAAGCTGTTGGAGCCCAGATCGACCGCCGCGAGCACATCGGGAACGACCCTACCGCGGCGCATCTACTCGATCAACATTGAGGAGCCTGTCTGAGTGTTCCACGTGAGTCGCGTTGGCTTGGTGAGGGTGCGGATGCTAGGCGCGCGGCGCACGACGTAGTTGGATACTACGGCCAAGCCGCGCAACGCCGCAGACGCCCCTCACCAAGCCAACCCTTCGGGACCGGGCAGATTTCGCTTCATCCATTGTTGTCGCCTCCTCATTGGGTGATTACCCAACTTCGTCGGCTCCGCCGCGGCTGAAGCGAAATCTGCCACGGTCGCGGCCACGTGGAACACTCAGACAGGCTCCTAGGCCGAGAATGAGGACCCGCAGCCGCAGGTGGTTTTCGCGTTTGGGTTACGAATGACGAACTGGGCGCCCTGCAGATCTTCCTTGTAATCGATTTCCGCGCCCATGAGGTATTGCGCGCTCATGGGGTCGACCAACAACTGGACGCCGCCATTTTCGACGCAAAAATCGCCGTCCTCGATCTTTTCGTCGAAAGTGAAACCGTATTGAAAGCCCGAGCACCCGCCGCCGGATACGAATACACGCAATTTCAGGTTCGGATTTGCTTCCTCGCGGATCAATTCGCCGACCTTGCCCGCCGCCGCATCGGTGAAAACCAGCACGTTGGGCGCCACAGGCGCGTGATCGATCGCATTCAAGGATTCGGAGGTGGTGCTCATAGCCTCATTCTACTCGGCACGTCGCGGCCAATCAAAGCTGTGAACCCGCATTGCGACCTGAGTTCACCCTTTTGATCCGGAATCGGCCGCCCCGGGCCCTGCTTTCGCCCTATGGATCAACTTCCCATTTATTTGGGCGCCGACGGCCGTTTCAATGGTGGTGTAGGAAACGCTGCCCAGAACCCGCGCCTTGGGGCCCAGCTCGACGCGGTCGGTCGCATCAATGTCGCCTTTGACGAGTCCGTTCAGGATGATGTTGGGCACGATGACGGAACCCTCGATGCAGCCCTGGTCGCTCACCGAGAGGGTGGCGCCGGCGCTCGATTCGCATTTGACATTGCCGTTGATGTGGCCGTCGAGATGAAATCCTCCGACGAACTCGACATCGCCGTTGATGCGGGTCTTCGCGCCGATCAGCGTGCCGATTTCCGCCTTCTTATTCTGTTTCTGTTTGAACATCCGCCTCACCCTTGCCCGGAACTTCCCCGTTCGCTTCGGTTTCCACAGACATCCCCTGCGCCTTCCAAACGAATGCCTGGCGCGAACTGTGATTGCTGTCTCTGCCGCTGTGAATCTCGACTCCCAATCGCGTCGGCTCGAATCCTTGCGGCAATTCTACGGGTTCGTTGTATTCCTGAAAATATTTGAACGAGTATGCCAGGCTGACGCGATGATTAGGCGAGACTTGCGCGTAGGTCAAACTGAGCGGCTTGCCTTGCAGCAGACCGTCGAGCGTGATGGTCGCGTTGCCCGTCACCTCCTTGTCCGGCTTGCCGGTTTGCATCAAGACAAATTTCAAATGAAACTGGCCCGGCGCCCCATCCGGCACGATCTGCATTTGCTGCACTTTCACGTGAATCAGCGACTCGGGTTGCACCAGGCCGCGATAGAAGGACAGATCCTGGTTCAACCGCGCTATCTGGCTTTGCATGTCGCCAAGGTTCTTCTCCACCTGCCCATAGCCTTCGCGGTCGACGCGCCGTGCGGTTTCAGCGGCCTCGAGCCGACGGCGCTGATTCTCGTTCTCCGCCTCCAGCGACCGGATGCGCGCGCTCGCCGACAGTGCGCCGCGTACCGAGTCGACCACCCGAAAACCGGCGTCATAGCGGCCCAATTCGAATGCGGCGTACAGGATTCCCAGGGACAGGAGCACGGTCAGGGCCCAAAGCAGCGCACGGCGCTTGGGCGCATAAGTTCGTACGACCAATTTGCCGAACGACTCCGTCATACCGCGAATTCTCCCGTGAATCTTCGAGACATTACACGATCGAGCCCCGTAAGACAGCGTCTGACGTTATCATGCATAGCACAAGGGAGCCGTCATGCTGTGGCTGAAAGCATTTCACATCATCGGGGTGGTCGCGTGGTTCGCCGGTCTGTTCTATCTGCCGAGGCTTTATCTCTATCACGCTGACGCACAGGACTCGATCAGCAAGGAGCGCTTTGTGATCATGGAGCGGCGCCTCTTCGTCATCATGACCATCGGCGCCTCGGTGGCAGTTTTCTTCGGCGCCATGATGTTGATCGGGTCTCCTGCTTATCTTGGGATGGGATGGCTGCGCGCCAAACTGCTGCTGGTGCTCTTGCTGATCGCATACCACGCCTTCTGCTACGCGTTGCTCAAGGATTTTGCCGGGCAACGCAATAAGCGGAGCGCCAATTGGTATCGCGCCTTCAACGAGGTGCCGTCGCTGTTTTTGGTCGCGATCGTTATCCTCGCCGTGGTCAAGCCGTTTTGATCGGGGGCGGCAGCACCGCAGAGCCTCACGAGGCCGCCTGAACCTCGGGCCACCATTCCGGATAAGGCGGCAGACCCTCGGGAAACATGTGCTTTCCCAGATCGTGCAGCGCCCGCACATAAACGCGCCGCTTGAAGTAAACGACTTCGCGCACCGGCGTCCAATAATCGGTCCAGCGCCATCGATCGAATTCCGGCTGCTCCGTGAAGTCGAAGCGCACCTTCGATTCATCGCCGACTAGCTTCAACAAGAACCAGCGTTGCTTTTGTCCTATGCAGCGATCGCGCACGTATTGCCTCGGCAAGCGGTAGCGCAACCAACCGTGGGTCGATCCCAGCACCTCTACATCCGTGCGGTCCAGACCGATTTCTTCCCTGAGCTCGCGAAACAGCGCGTCTTCCACCGGCTCGCCGCGATTGACGCCGCCTTGTGGAAATTGCCAGCCGCGCCCCCCGACCCGCCCGCCCAGGAACACTTCCCCGGAGCCGCGCGTCAGCACGATACCCACATTGGCTCGAAAGCCGTCCTTATCGATGTAATCGACCGCCGGTTGGGTGGACATGGGTTGATTGTTCCATATCACCGGGGGCTTGTGGTCGAAAGCCTTATCCCGCGCCCACTTGAACCCGATTTCTTCCCAACGCCTTGGCGCGATACAACGCCGCGTCGGCATCCGCAACCAGCCGGTCAGCGACCGCTTTCAGATCGACTTCGAGCCGGCCGGGCGCTACCGCGGCCACACCCACGGAGACCGTCAAATTGCGTGATATTTGCGAGTTGAGCGAGAACGGCTGCGCGGCAATCACTTCGCGGATGCGCTCCGCAAGCCTCGCGGCTTCGGAAGAAGTGGCTTCGGGCAGCAGGATGGCAAGCTCGTCTCCGCCGAAACGGGCGGCCGTATCCATGCTGCGAATTTGCGCCTCGATCCGATGCGCAACCTCCTTGAGCGCGTTGTCGCCGGCCAGATGCCCATATCCGTCATTGATGCTTTTGAACCTGTCGATGTCGATCATCAAGCAGGAGATGGTGCCCCCGCGCCGCTGAGCACGTGCCAGCTCTTCCTTCAACCGTTGCTGCAAGTAGCGTCGATTGTGCCAGCCCGTCAGAAAATCCGTGATGCCCGCGCGCAGCAGCCGCGCGCGATTGACCGCGTTTTCCAAGCACACCGCGGCAACGGCGCCCAGATGCGCCAGAAAATCCGTACCGTGATGGCGGGTGAAGCGCGAAGGATCCCGGCTGCCGAAGCACAGGGCGCCGGTCGCGCGGTCCTTGCGCGGCAGGGGCACGAGCGCGGCACTCTTGAGGTTCGGCGTTCCCGGAAACAGCAAATGATGGTCGGCGCCCACGTAGGGACCGAGCCAGGGTTTGTGCAGCACCGCGAGTTGCGGGGCCAGGCCGACCAGAGAATCGACAAAGAATATCTGCTTGAATTCCTCGGGCCTATCGCCGCCGGCCACCAGTAAATGCCGAACCTCGTGCTGGGGGTCGAGCAACACCACGGTGACCGCATCGAGCGAGTACGATTCGCGCAATCCGCCCACCATGGCCTGCAGCAACTGCGGCAGGCTGTCGGCGCGCAGCAGCGTCAGTTCGCGCGCCTGCGTGCGCTTCATGATGGTCTCGTTGTTGGCCGCCTCTGCCGTCATCTCCGCCAGGCGCTTCTTGAGGTCTTCTTTTTCGCGATCCAGCTCGTCCACCTCAGGCATGCCCTTCCCCTTCAACCCGCACGCGCGGCCGCACGCACGTCCAAGTAGGCTCTGCCGCGATTCATGATTGCCGTGAACTCCGTCGCATTCTTGGTCTTCACCGCCTTCACCAAGCGTTCCACGGCGGTCTGAAGGGCCATCAGGGACTCGCCTCCATAGTCGTTCGAGCTCTGGATTTCGAAATACAGGTCAGGGCTCTCGGCCGCGACGCGGCTCGCCACTTCCAATTGCGAGTCAAAGGTCGTGCTGGAGAGATTCGCCAAGCGCGGCGCGGCCTCGCCGCTGTCGGCGAGCGCCGTAAAGAAGGCAATATTGAGCGCATGCGACAGCCCCAGCACATAGGCGATCAAGCGGTCATGCTCGTCGAGATCCATCACGACGCGCTCCGCCATGGTCGGCGCGAACAGTTCCTGCGCCTGCTCGAGTGCCGCTGCATCCCCCAGGTCGATGAAGATGACGTGGCGGCCGGACAGTAGTTCGGTGTCCGGACCGAACATGGGGTGCACCGAGGTCACGCGGCAGCCGGCTTTGACCAAGGCATCGAGCCCCGCCCGAAGGGGTGTCTTCAAAGAACCCAGATCAAAGATCAGCCCACGCGGCGCGCGGCCCGCCAACACCTGCAGCAGTTCCGCCGTGGCGGACAGCGGCGTCGCGAGCACAATAAGATCGAAATCCAGCGGATCGGTTTGCCAATCGGCAACGATGTCAAAGCCCGGCAAGCCGCCCTTGGGATCGGCAATGGCGACGCGAAAACCCTGCGAGGACAGAAACTCTGCGAACCAGCTGCCCATCTTGCCGCAGCCGCCGATAATGAGCGCGCGTTTGCCGGTGCCCTGCGCCTGGGCGGCCACCCGCGCGTGCTCTTGCGTGGTCAAGGAGGACTGAATCAATTGCCGCAGCAGCGATTCGGCCAGATCGGGTGGGATCCCAAGCTTTGCAGCCGTGGTACGGCCGCGCAAAATGACCTCCCTCTCCCGGCCGAAATCCCGGGTCGGTCTGCCGGTGGCGCGTTTGACGGCTGCCACCTGCTCGCTCACGGTCTGGCGCCGCGCGACCAGCTCCAGCAGCTGTCCATCGATTTCGGTCAATGTCGCACGCAATTCGTCGAGATTCATAGTAAAGAAAGCCCCATGTTTTTATCGGCGCGGCTAGTATTCTCGTATGAGCGGCATTAAAAAGACATTTTGGACCGAAACCCTCCCGGAAACGCTGCCGGCAAATCCGCTCGAGGTCGCGGCTCAATGGTTGGCGCAGGCTCAGCTCGACGCTGCCCAACCCAATCCCAATTCCATGATCCTGGCGACGGTGGACGGCCGCGGCCACCCGTCGGCTCGGGTCGTGCTCTGCAAGGAAATCTCCGCGCCGCAGGGCTACGTTGTGTTCTTTACCAACTACCTTTCGCGCAAGGGCAGTGAGCTCAAGGTCAATCCCCGTGCGGCCATCGTCTTTCATTGGGACCATCACCATCGCCAGGTACGGATCGAAGGAGCGGTCGAAGCGCTGCCTGCAGCCGACAGCGATGCCTACTTCCGGACGCGAGCCTGGCAAAGCCAACTGGGAGCCTGGGCGAGTGAGCAAAGCCAACCGGTGGGTTCCCGTGCAGAGTTGGTTGAGGCAGTGGTTGGCCAGGCGCGGCACTTTGGCATCCCGTACGGCGGCCCAGGCTCGGATGAGCCGGAACATGTCGATGTGGATGTGCCGCGGCCGCCCCATTGGGGCGGTTACCGCTTGTATGCGGACGCAGTGGAGCTTTGGGTGGAGGGCGAGTTTCGTATCCATGACCGTGCACGCTGGACGCGACCGCTGACTCAACCCTTGAGCGCGGGCGCCGGCACATCTTGGAAGGCGACTCGATTACAGCCTTGAGTTGCGAGCCTGCGAGTTAGACTGAGCCGGTGAATACGCCGCTACAAGGCACGCTGAACCTCGCTCCCGCGGCACTTGGCCTGCTGCCCCGTTTGGGTATCGTCGCCGGATTTCTCGCTGCCGAAACACTGGTGCTGTCCGGTTTGATTCAGAGCACCCCGCTGAATGCGCTCACCGGCGCGGCGCGCATTACCCATGACATCCAGCACTGGGCATTTCGTTTCGCGATCGCCTATGCGGCGTCATTCGCGATTCTGCTCCACCTGCGCGGCGCGGGCCGCGTGGCCGCATCGCCGGACATTCGCGAGGCCCCGTTTCGCATGCAGTGGCTGTTGCTGCATGCCGCCCTGTTGATTCCCTTTGCGCTCTTGACGCCCATGTTGTATCGCGACGGATCCATGCCGTTTTGGCTGCTCGCGATTCTGTGGCATTCGTTCGGATTTGCGGCTGCCGCGGCTCTCATCGCCGGGGTTGCGCCGCTTGCAGCGTGGGCGCAGGCCTTGCGGGAAACCCAGGGTTTGCCCTGGTACTCGCTCCTGCCCGCCGCCGGATCGTTGCTGGCATTCAAGGCGAGCCAGCTGTTGTGGAGTCCCGCGGCAGCGGTGACTTTCCGCCTGGTACGGTTGCTCGTGCAACCGTTCTGCCCTTCGCTGCGCAGCGACGCAACGGCACTGACGCTCACCACCGATCATTTCTCGGTGCAGGTGTCCGACGTCTGTTCCGGCCTCGAAGGGGTGGGACTCATGTTGGTTTTTTGTGCTGCGTGGTTGTGGCATTTCCGGCGCGAATATATTTTTCCGCGCGCACTGATCATCGTGCCCGGCGCCGTGCTGCTGATATTTTTATTGAATGCAGTGCGTATCGCCGCGCTGGTGTTGATCGGCGATGCCGGCCATCAACAAGTCGCCACCGCGGGCTTTCACTCTCAGGCGGGATGGATTGCATTCAATCTGGCGGCGTTCGCGGTCGCGTTCGCGGCCAAACGCAGCACCTGGCTGACCCGGGCAACGGCACCCAGGATCCGCGAACATGAGGCAACCGCTGCCTACCTGGTGCCCCTGCTCGCCATTCTTGCGGCGGGCATGATCGCGCACGCGCTCTCCGCGGGCGTCGATCTGCTGTATCCCTTGCGCTTGCTGTGCGCCGTGGCCGCGCTCTGGGCCTACCGCCGCCGCTACCAGGATCTGGACTGGAAATTCAGCTGGCGCGGCATTGCGGTCGGCATCGTTGTTTTTTGCGTGTGGGCGGGATTCGCGCGTTTCTTGACCACGCGGGCAGCGATGCCTGCGGACTTGTGGAATCTGCCGGCGCCGCTGCGCGCTGCCTGGATCGGATGCCGGATCACGGCGGCTGTTCTCACCGTGCCCATTGCCGAAGAGCTCGCATACCGCGGCTTTCTCATGCGACGGCTGGTCAGTGCGAATTTCGTGGCGGTCGCGTGGCGCAGCGTGCCCTGGCCCGCTGTTGCGGTGAGCGCGGCCGCGTTTGGAATCACCCATGGCGGCCTGTGGTTTCCCGGAATCCTGGCCGGCCTAGGATATGGCGTGCTCGCGGTGAAGACCGGAAGAATCGGGGAGTCCGTCGCGGCGCACGCCACAACGAATGCGTTGATCGCAATCCAAGTGCTGCTCTTGGGTCAGTGGCAGCTTTGGTGAGAGCGCTATCGGGCTTTGCGAGCGCGCAATACCATCACGCCGCCCAATAGCAGCGTCAGGGCCGTGGCCGCCGATGCGGGATCCATTTCAGGGGCCGCAACTGTGCCGCCGCCGCCACCACCATGACCCGGGCCGCCCCAAAATGAGGGAGGCGCCAAATACACCACGGTGCTCACGCCCGACAACGACAGTATCAACGCAAGAATTAATTTACTCATGGGCCAATGATAACCTCGAATGAATCCTTCCGGAATCCTACCGCAGCCGTTGCGCCGTGCTGTGATTGAGTTCGCAGGTGTAATGACAATATGTTAAATGCGATTCTGCGAGAACGCTGCGGCCGCGCGCGCATCGAGCAATAGGAGCCTATCGCCGTGTCCACGTTGCTGCAGATCAAGATGTTGCTGAGGAATCTGATCCTACCGCCGACCGGACTATTGCTGTTGGCCTGGCTTGGAGTGCTGCTGCTCAAACGCCTTCCTAAGCTGGCGCGTGCTTTTCTGATCATGGGATTAGGCTCGTTGTGGCTGCTGTCGACCCCCATCGTGTCCGATGCGCTCACTTCGCTGGCGGAAACCTACCCGGCCCTCGACCTGCGTCGCGCCGCCGATGCCCAAGCCATCGTGATCTTGGGCGGCGGCGGTCAGCGAGCCTTTGCGCCCGAATACCAAGGGCCGGCGGCCGAACCTGCATTGTTGGAGAGATTGAGCTATGGAGCCTATCTTGCGCACAGCACCGGGCTGCCCGTCCTCGTCACCGGATTTCGGACCGAGGCCACGGCGATGAGCGCAACGCTGCAGCGAAATTTCGGCATCGAGGCCCGCTGGGTCGATGATCGGGCCTTTGACACTTTTCAAAATGCACGAAATTCGGCTCAACTGCTCAATGCGGCGGGAATACGGCGAGTGCTGTTGGTGACGCGCGCCACGCACATGCGGCGATCGGTGCGCGAATTCACGGCCGCAGGTTTGGAGGTCGTACCCGCCCCGGTCGGCGTGCTCGCCGAGCGCGACAGCGGCGTCCAGCGCTATCTGCCGAACACCGACGCGCTGCTGCGATCCCACGCAGCCGTCTACGAACTGGTGGGCGAACCGGTGCGCGCGTTTCTAGCCGCCACCCATCTGCGGCGCCAATGAATTTTCGGCACGCCGCGCTTCCGTGACAACCCTAGCGATAGCGTCCCATCAGCTTGTCGAGCGCCGCGCCGCCGGGCGACAGCTTCTCGAACGGGAGTCGATTGAGCGGCGTCTTGGAGGTTTTATTCAAGTTGTGAAATTCGGTGCCGTCCGTCTCGTCAATATGGATGAGCCCGGTCACATACTCGTTTTGCTTGAGCTTGTTTTCGATGAAATTATAGGCCGCGGTGCGATCGGTGGGATCGTAGGAAGGATCCAGCTTGCGCAACACCACGCGGCTGCCGTCATGCAGGCTTACCGGGATGGCTTCGCCCGCCGGATAGTCCACCGCAATTTCCTCTGCCTGCGCCACAAAATCCGCCTCGATCGCCGGATGGTAGTGCTCGCGCGTAAATTCATAGCTCTTGGTGGAGCCTTCGTGGTCATTGAAGGTCACGCAGGGCGAAAGCACATCGATCAGCGCAAAACCGTTGTGGCGCATCGCGGCTTGAATCAGCGGCACGAGTTGGGCCTTGTCGCCTGAAAAGCTGCGCGCCACGAATGTGGCCCCGAGCGTGAGCGCCAGCAGCACCGGATCGATCGGCGGCGATGAGTTGGTCTCGCCGCGCTTTGCCTTGGTGCCGATATCCGCGGAGGCGGAGAACTGGCCCTTGGTCAATCCATACACGCCGTTGTTTTCAATCAGGTAGACCATGTTTATGTTGCGCCGGATGGCATGGACCAATTGGCCGACGCCAATCGACAACGAGTCCCCGTCTCCCGACACACCCACGTAGGTGAGCGAGCGGTTGGCTGCATTGGCGCCGCTCGCGATCGACGGCATGCGCCCGTGAACGGAATTGAAACCATGCGCACCGCTGACGAAGTACGCGGTGGTCTTCGAGGAACAGCCGATCCCGGATAGCTTCACCAATTGTTCGGGCCGCATCGCCAACCCCCAGCACGCTTCCACCAGCGCCGCGGTTACCGAATCATGGCCGCACCCGGCGCACAATGTCGACATGCTCCCTTCATATTGACGGCGCGTCAGCCCCAGCGCGTTCGTGGGCAGCGACGGATGGGCTACTTTGGGCTTGTTGATATAGGACATGTGGAGCTCTTTTGATTAACGCGGGACCGCGCTCAAGCGCGGCGCCTCAGCGAGTTTGGCGCGAATTTCATCCACAATGGGCTGCGCCGACATCGGCAGGCCGCTGTAGCTCAAGATCGAGAACAGCTTGGTCTTCTCGACCGGAGTCTCGAGCGTGAGCAGGGACTTCAATTGCGCGTCGCGATTCTGCTCCACGACAAAAATCGTCGCGTGCGACTTCAGGAAAGCATCCACGTCGCTGTTGAACGGAAATGCCTTTACGCGTAGATAATCGACTTCGATTTTTTGCAGCTTCAGGACGTCGAGTGCCTCGCGGATCGCGCCGTCGCAGCTGCCTATGCTGACGATGCCAACCGCGTTGTTGCCCTTGCCGATCTGAACGGGCTTCGGCAGGTACTTGGAGGCGTTCGCGAATTTTCGCTTCAGCCGATCGAGCACAACCTGGTACTCGGCGGAATCCTCCGTGTAGCCGCCGTACTGATTGTGGCCGGACCCGCGTGTGAAATAGGCGCCCTTGGGAGATGTTCCCGGCAGGGTACGATACGGAATCGCGTCATCGTCCCGATCCAGATAGCGGTAGAATTTCTCCAGACCGTCGATCTCTTCCTTGGATAGAACCTTGCCTCGATCGGGCTTATAGGCGTCGTCCCACTTGAGGTCCGGGACACATCCAATCGTTCATGCCGATATCAAGATCGGACAGCACGAAGACCGGCGTCTGCAGGCGCTCGGCGGCATCGAAGGCCTGCACGGCCATGTAGAAGCATTCCTCCGGATTTGCGGGAAACAGAATCACGTGGCGGGTGTCGCCATGCGATGCGTACGCGCAAATCATGATGTCCGACTGCTGCGTGCGCGTGGGCATGCCGGTGGACGGGCCGACGCGTTGCACGTCGAAAATGACGCAAGGCACTTCGGCGTAGTACGCCAGACCGACAAACTCGTTCATCAATGAAACGCCCGGCCCGCTGGTCGGCGTGAAGGCCCGCGCGCCGTTCCAGGATGCGCCGATCACCATGCCGACCGCGGCCAGTTCATCTTCGGCCTGCAGCACCGCGAAATTCCTCTCGCCGGTCTGCGGATCGACGCGGTAGCGCTCGCAAAAGCCCTTGAAAGCATCCATCGAGCGACGTGGAAGGCGTAATCGGATACCAGGCGCCCGACGGTCGCACCGGCGTACACGCAACCCAGGCCCGCCGCCGTATTGCCGTCGATCATGATGTGGCCGCGGGTCTTGTCCATGTGCTCGACGCGCAGCGGCAGCGGCGAGGTCAGATTTCCTTGACGTAGTCATACCCCAGGCGCAGCGCTTTGGTGTTCGAATCGAGCAATTTCGGCTTCTTGCCGTAGCTCTCGCTCAGCAGTCCGCTGATCACATCGAGATCGACGTCGAGCAGCGCCGCCAGCACGCCCGCGTAGGCGATGTTCTTCAACAGAATCCGATTGCGCACGCCGTCGAAATTTTCGTTGACCAATTTGGCGAGCGGCACGCCGATCACGGTGATATCGCCGCGCTGCAACAGCGCGCTGCGCGGCCAGGTCGAGTCATAGATCAAATAGCCGCCGGAGCGCAGCTCGCGAATATCCTTCGAGTAGGTCTCAGCGTTCATGGCAACCATGATGTCGACGTGGCTGGCGCGCGCGGCGTAGGCGTCGCGCGTGACCCGGATCTCGTACCAGGTGGGCAGACCCTGAATATTGGACGGAAAGTAGTTCTTGCCCGTGACCGGCACACCCATGCGAAAGATCGCTTTCATGATCAGCGAATTGGCGCTCGCCGATCCCGAGCCATTGACGTTGGCAAACTTCACCACGAAGTCGTTGATGCGGTTGGGTTCGGCAATCAGACTCGGCATGCGCGGACCTCCTCGTTGATGGCATGCGGAATTTGGATGGTCGACTTCTGCATGTCCCATGCGGCCGTCGGGCAGCGTTCTGCGCACAAGCCGCAATGAACGCACACATCCTCATCCTTGACCATGACTCGCGCTGTTTGCGGCAACGGAGCGGACACATACAGCGACTGCGTCGGATTGGCTGCAGGCGCGGTCAGGCGAGCGCGCAGCTGCGCCTCCACATCGTTGTGCGTGATGGTGAGGCAGTCCACCGGGCAGATGTCGATGCAGGCGTCGCATTCGATGCACAGCTTGGCAGCGAATACCGTTTGCACATCGCAATTCAGACAGCGCTGCACCTCGAGCGCCGCTTCCTCCGCGGTAAAACCCAGTTCCACTTCGATGTTGATCTTCTTGAAGCGCTCGAGCAGTCCGACATGCGGGACCAGGCGACGCTCCACGCCGTTATATTCATTCTTGTAGGCCCACTCGTGCATGCCCATCTTGCGGCTGGACAGAGTCACGCCGCGCGGCAGCCTGTCGGTGACGGCCTCCTTGTTGCAAAACTTGTGAATGGAAATGGCGGCCTGATGCCCGTGTTCCACCGACCAAATGATGTTCTTGGGACCGAATGCCGCGTCGCCGCCGAAAAATACTTCCGGCCGCGTCGATTGGTAGGTGATCGTGTCGACCTTGGGCACATTCCATTTGTCGAGTTCGATGCCGATTCCCTTCTCGATCCAGGGAAAGGCGTTTTCCTGGCCGATGGCGAGGATCACGTCATCGCAGGGGAAGAATACATCGCCCAGCGAGCGCGTGGCCTTGATGTCGCCGTTCTCGATGTCGTATTCCAACTTCTCGAACATCATGCCGGTCAGCTTGCCACCCTCGATCACGAAGGTTTTCGGCGCATGATTGATGACGATTTCGACGTTCTCTCCCTCGGCATCCTCCAGCTCCCATTCGGAGGCCTTGAAGAATTGGCGCGGCTTGCGCGCCATGACTTTTACGTCCTTGGCGCCGAGGCGCAGCGAGCTGCGGCAGCAATCCATGGCGGTATTTCCGACGCCGATGATGAGCACCCGTTCGCCCACCTTGTCGATGTGGCCGAACGCGATGGACTCGAGCCAGGTAATGCCGATATGGATCCGGTCCGTATCGTGCCGGCCGGGCAGGTCGAGCTCCTTGCCCTTCGGTGCGCCGGAACCCACGAATACCGCGTCGAATTCCTTCGCATCGAGCAATTGCTTCATGCTCTTGATCGGCGAATTCAGGCGCAAATCGGCGCCCATGTCCACGATGTAGCCGATTTCCTCATCGAGCACGGCGGCCGGCAGCCTGAATGCGGGGATGTTGGTGCGCATCAATCCGCCCGGCACGCCATATTGTTCGAAAATCGTGACCTCGTAACCCAAGGGCAATAAATCGTTGGCGATGGTGAGCGATGCGGGCCCCGCGCCGATGCAGGCAATACGCCTGCCGTTCTTGACGGCGGGCGCCTTGGGCAGCAGTTCGCTGATGTCATCGCGGTTATCGGAAGCGACACGCTTCAATCTGCAGATGGCCACGGGCTTCTCTTCGATGCGGCCGCGCCGGCAGGCGGGTTCGCAGGGCCGGTCGCAAACCCTGCCTAAAATACCCGGGAAAACGTTGGATTCGCGGTTCACCATGTAGGCTTCGGTGAACTCGCCTTGGGCGATCAGACGGATGTACTCGGGAACGTCGGTGTGCGCTGGACAAGCCCACTGGCAATCTACAACCCGGTGGAAGTAATCGGGTTTTGAAGTATCGGTCGGCTCCATATTCCCTCGTAATTGCGGCCCAAAAGCCAGCACCAAAGTATAGCGGTCTAAGCCGTCCGATAGGCGGTACGGAGACACAATCTCCTTGAGCGGGGCTTTAAGATTTGGCGCCTTGGCCAGACTGGTCTAGACTAGATTGTCCTGTAGGATAAGGCTATGAAATATATCATTATTTCCTTACTTAAGCGACGTTCGCGCGGATGATCCTCATTCAGGGCCAAGACACCACCTGCCCGCATTGCTGGGAACGGATCAATCTGACGCTCGATCTCTCGGTTCCAGAGCAATCCTATGTCGAGGATTGCCCGGTGTGTTGCAAACCCCTGATCGTCTCGTATTCCGCCGTCAATGGCGAGGTCGCTGAATTCAGCGTCGAAGCCTCCGATTGAAACCGCGCGACTCGGCGCCTGGCGGCGGTTTCAGGATGCTGCGCATCCTTGTCCTGCTCATCATCCTGCTCGTTGTCGCACTGAGCACCTGGCAGGATCGCATTCGCAGCACCCGATGGCGCGAGCCGCTGTTCGTGTCGATTTATCCCATCGCGGCCGATGATAGTCCCGTGACCCTACGCTATTTGACGGCGCTCGATGCGCAACCCTTCAAACCCCTGGATGATTTTTTCAAGCGCGAGGCGGAGCGCTATCGCTTGAAATCCACCGAGCCCATCAGGACCCGGTTGCGGGCGCAGTTGCACGATCGGCCGCCGCAGCGGGCTCCGGACGCCGGCGTGTTTTCGACGGCCATGTGGAGTCTGCGTCTCCGCTACTGGGCATGGCGCTTCAGCGGGCATGTGAAGGAGCCCGAGGACATCCGCATCTTTGTGCTTTTTCACGATCCGGCGATAACGCCCTTGGTGCCGCATTCGCTTGGATTGACCAAGGGACTGATCGGGGTGGTGTACGCGTTCGCCGATCCTGCTGCGAACGGCGGGAACGATGTGGTCATCGCCCATGAGTTGTTGCACACCCTGGGCGCCACCGATAAATACCGGGCCGCGGACGACGCGCCGCGATTCCCCGACGGCTACGGCGACCCCCGTCAGGTGCCGCTGTATCCGCAACGCGCCGCGGAAATCATGGCAGGCCGGCGGATGTTGAGCGCGGATCGGTGGCAGCAGGCGGAGAGTCTGGACGAGACGGTCATCGGGCCCGCAACGGCTCTGGAAATTCGCTGGCAACCTCCCTCCGCATTGCCGTAGCCCGAAACCTTAGCCCTTATCCCAGTGCCGCCAGCACGGGCGCGTGCATGTGTCCGTTGGTGGCCAGCACGGAAGTCGATTGCAGCGTAATGGGGGCGCCGCTGAGGTCCGTGAAGCGCCCTCCCGCCTCCGTGACAATGGCAACACAGGCGGCAATGTCGAGAATGTTGATGTCGGTTTCGATCACGACATCGATTTTGCCGGCCGCCAGCAGGTGATAGTGCAAAAAATCGCCGTAGCCGCGGATGCGGCTGGCCTGCGAAATCATTTGGCCATAGCGGGCCCATTTGGGACCGGTCGCCAGGCTTTTCATGTTGCCGCTGGATATGAAGGCTGCTTCGATCGTCGCCACCGGGCTCACCGTGACCCGCTTGTCATTGAGGAACGCGCCCGTGCCGCGCTCCGCATACGCCAGCTCGCCGTATACGGGTGCGCTCGACACGCCGAGGACCATCTCGCCATTCCGCATCAGCGCAATTTGCGTGGAGAACATGGCGTACTCGCGTACAAATGCCTTGGTGCCATCGATTGGATCCACCAGCCACACATTCTCGGCGTCCAGGGATTGGGGCTGCGATTCCTCGCCGTAGAAACCGTGCGAGGGAAACCGCGCCTGGATGATTTCGCGGATCGCCGCTTCGCAGCGCACGTCCGCTTCGGTGACGGGCGATTTATCGGCCTTGATGCGCACCTCGACATTGCGCTGATAAAGCGAGCGCGCAATAGCGGCCGCCTGCTCCGCCGCGTCCAACGCGGCCTGCAGTTCCTGTGAGCGTTTCATGGAGCCACAATATCAAACCTTGTGCTACCTTCGCAGCATCGGGAGCAGAGCCGAAGAACATGGGCAACCGCCTCAGCAAAATCTACACGCGTACCGGAGACGATGGCAGCACCGGACTCGGCGATGGCGCACGCGTGGCCAAAGAGAGCCTGCGCGTGGAGGCCTACGGCACGGTCGATGAAACCAACAGTGCGCTGGGTGTCGTGCTGGCCGTCCCCGAACTCCCTGCGGATATCAAGCGCACGCTGATCGAAATACAGCACGATTTATTCGACCTTGGCGGAGAACTGTGCATCCCCGGTCACGTGATGATTTCGGCAGACCACGTGGCGAGACTTGAGAAGGAGTTGGACCGCTTCAACGAGGGATTGCCGCCGCTCAAGGAATTCATTCTGCCGGGTGGCGGCGCGGCTGCGGCCGCCTGCCATCTCGCCCGCACTATTTGCCGGCGGGCAGAGCGGCGCTGTTGGTCGCTGGCGCGCGAGGAAAGCGTCGCCCCGGAGGCGCTCAAGTATCTAAACCGCCTGTCGGATTTGTTGTTCGTGTTGGCGCGGGTACTGGCCCGTGCGAGCGCGGGCGGCGAAGTGGTCTGGCGTCGGCCGAATTCGCCGCGCGCCTAGCAGCCTCTCCGATTAATCCGCGCTCAAGCCACGCTGGCCGGACGATGCTGATTGGAGTGCAGCCATTCGGCATGCCAGCGCTGCAAGTCCTCGATCGCCAGCGGCCGGCAAAACAGAAACCCCTGAACCTGATTCGCGTGCCGCGACTTCAAATAGTGCCACTGGGCTTCCGTTTCCACACCTTCGGCCACGGTGGCCAACCCTAAGCTCTTGGCCATGGCGATGATGGCATCGACCAGCGGCGTGTTGCCGCCGCCCTTCGAAACGATGTCGCGTACGAATACCCGGTCGATCTTCAGGGTGTCGATGGGGAAATGGCGCAGGTAGGACAGAGAACTATAGCCGGTGCCGAAATCGTCCAGCGCGGTGGCCACACCCAATTCCTTCAGCGATTTCACCGCTCTGCTCACCACCGAGGAATACTCGATCAAGGCCCCTTCCGTGAATTCCAGCTCGATCATGCGCGGTTCGATCCCGGCGGCGTCGATTGCGCGAGACACGCGCTCCACCAGGCTGCCGTCGCGGAATTGGACTCCTGATACGTTGACCGCGACCTGCCACCCCGGACCGCCGGCATCGCGCCAGCGGCGCGCCTGCGCGCAAGCCTCGCGCAGCACCCAATCGCCGATATCGACGATCAGGCCGTTCTGCTCCGCCAGCGGGATGAACTCGTCCGGAGACACGAAGCCGCGTTGCGGGTGCCACCACCGCAGCAATGCTTCCACGGCCTCGACCCGCATGCCTTCGGTGGCCAGGCGCGGCTGATAATTCAAAGTGAACTCGCCGCGTTCCAATGCCTTGCGAAGATCGGCCTCCATGGACAGGTGCTTGGCCGCGCGCGTGCTGATCGATTTCTTGAAGAACTCCAATCTGCCATGGCCCGATTTTTTGCCGTGATGCATGGCGGCGTCCGCGTTCTTGATCATCGCCTCGGCGGTGGGCGCATCGCCCGGGAACAGGCTGACGCCGATCGTCGCCGACAGCGGTATTTCCTGCTGCGCAAAAACGAACGGCCTGGCGAGCGCGGTTTGGACCCGCTGCGCCACGGCCTGAGCGCTCTCGGCAGTGGCGACGCCGGGGAGCGCCAGTGCAAATTCGTCGCCCCCGGTTCGCGCCACCCAGTCATTGATGTCGCTGATCCCGCCGTCCTGCTCCAGGGCGCGTTGCGTATCCCGCAGGCAAAGCTGCAGGCGGTGGGCGATTTCCTTCAGCAGGCTGTCGCCGACCGCCTGACCCTGCGTGTCGTTGATGCGCGAAAAATTATCGACGTCGAGCATCAGCACGGCCAGTCCGCGCTGGCGGGGCGCGGCCCATACCACCTGCTGCTCCAATATCTGCAGCAATCTTTGCCGGTTCGGCAGTCCGGTGAGCGGATCGTAGTATGCGAGATAGCGCACACGCGCTTCGCTCTCGCGCAATTGATCCTGGGTCTGCTTGGCACGCACCAGAAACTTCACGCGCTCCGCGAGCAACATGGGATTGATCCCCTTGGAGGAAAAGTCCGTGGCGCCCGCGTTGTATGCGCGCTGCACCGATTCCATGTCGTCGAAACTCGTCTGCATCAAGATCGGCACGTGACGCGAGGTTGGACCGGCGCGCAAGGCGCGGCATACGTCGAAACCGCTCATGCCGGGCATCACCACGTCGAGCACCACGCAATCGGCGGGATGCGAGTGAAACTCGCTCAAGGCACTGTTGCCGTCGGGGGCCGTGATCACGTGAAAGCCCGCAACCTGCAGGGCGCTGCCCACCAGCAGACGCGCCCCGGGATCATCATCGACGACCAGTACGGTTGCGGCTCGGTCGGTTTGATTGTCTGATTCGTTCATGGCTTCCTCTTCTGTCATGCCGCTGTCGCCGACCGTTCGCGCTTCAGGGCGTCGCAAAACTCGTGATATTCCCGCCGGATCCTTTGCACCGTAGCCGCCGCCTGATCGATGCCGCCCTCGCGCACCAGCACCTCGCACTGCTTGACGAGGGTTGCGAGGCGTACGCCTCCCAGATTGGCAGTGCTCGACTTGAATGCGTGCAGAGCAGCCTGGAGCGCTTCGACCTGCGCGCCGGCCGTTGCCGTTTCGATGGCGCTCATCAGCGGCGGCGAATGCTGCAGGTAAAGATCGATCATCGAATTCAGCAACGCGGGACGCGCCAGCGCGTTGATATTGCGCAGTACGCCGGCATCGATCAGCGGGAGCCGCGAACCGTCGCGCCGCTCGGACTCCGGCAGCACCTGCAGTGCCAACCAACGCTTCAGCAACGCAGCCAGCTGCTGTTGGGAAAAAGGTTTGCTGAGGAAATCGTCCATGCCGGCGGCAAGACAACGCTCGCGATCTCCCTCCATGGCGTTCGCCGTCAGGGCAATGATGGGCAGACGTGCGCCGCCGGCGTTCTGCTCGCGCCGCCGCAGTTCGGCCGTCGCCGTCAGGCCGTCCATCACCGGCATCTGGCAGTCCATGAGCACGGCGTCGTAGGAATCGTTGTTGATGGCCTCCAGAGCAATCGAGCCGTTTTCCGCGGCATGCGCGACGCAGCCCAAGCTCTCCAGCATGCCGACGGCCACCTCTCTGTTCACCGGGTTGTCCTCGACCAGCAATATTTTCGGCACGAAGGTGCGCGGGGCCGAGGTCGGTACGGAGCGTATGCCGGTATCCTCCAGCAATGCGTCCGGGGCTGAGGTCATCGCGCGGGTCACGCAATTCAAGAGCTGCGAGCGGCGCAGGGGTTTGGTGAGGATGGCGGCGAACAATTGCACCGTGTCGGAGTTGCTGTCGTGGTTGTCGCGTATCGTGAGCATGATCAGGCGCATGGCGGCCAGGCGCGCATCGTCGCGAATGCGCTTTGCCAGATCGATGCCGCTCATGCCCGGCATCTGATCGTCCAGAAGAGCGAAATCGAACCGCGGGCCTTCCGAAGTTCCGAGTATGGCAAGCGCATGCTTGCTGGTCGGTACCGGCACGACCTCGACGCCCCAGGATTGCAGGTGCTTGGCGAGAATCTCGCGGTGGCTGGTATTGTCCTCAACGACCAGGGCCCGCAATCCCACCAGCCTCATCCGCGGCAGGCGCGTGAATGTCGGGGTCGCCTCGACCACGGGCTCGAGCGGCACTTCGAACCAAAAGATCGAGCCTTCGCCGGCCACGCTGTCGACCCCGATCCTGCCTCCCATCAAGGTCGTCAGTTCGCGGCAGATCGCCAAACCCAATCCGGTGCCGCCGTATTTGCGCGTGGTGAAGGAATCGGCCTGGCTGAACGCATTGAAGATGTCCGCCTGAGCATCCTCGGAAATGCCGATGCCGGTATCGATCACCTCGAAACGCAGCAGATTGTTGCCATCGACGGCCTTGACGCGTGCGATGACCTCGCCGGAGTCCGTGAACTTGATGGCGTTGCCCACCAGGTTGATCAGAATCTGGCGCAGGCGCATCGGATCGCTGCGCACCTTGTTGGGCACATCCAGTTCCACATCGCAGGCCAGCTCGAGGCCCTTCGCGTGGGCGCGCGCGGCGCATATTTCAATGGCTTGCTCCACCGTTTCGCGCAGGCCGAATTCGATGTACTCGAGCTCCAGCCTGCCGGCCTCGACTTTCGAGAAATCCAGGATGTCGTTGATGATTTGCAGCAAAGCCTGTGCGGAATGCGAAATCGTCTGCGACAAATGCCGCTGACGCGGCGTGAGTTCGGTCGCCTGCAACAGTTCCGACATGCCCATCACGCCATTCATCGGCGTACGAATTTCGTGACTCATGCGCGCGAGAAACTCGCTCTTCGCGCTGCTCGCGCGTTCCGCCGCATCCTTGGCGGTGGTCGCTTCATCGATGACCTGTTGCAGTTCGCGATTCGCATTGCCCAGATTTTCCGTTCGCTCGGCAACCTGCTGTTCGAGAAACTGCCGGTATTTTTCCAGGCGGGAGTCACGATGCCTGATCTGACCAAGCATCTGGTTGAATCCGTCGATCAGGGAGCCGATTTCGTCCTCTGAGCTGCGCTCCACGCGCAGGGTGTAATCGCCCTCTGCGGAAACGCGCTGCATGGTGTGCGCCAGATTGACGATGGGTCCCGATATTTGCTTCTGCAAGCGCGCCGCCAGCCAATAAGAAACCAGCATGGCGGCCGCGATCGCCGCCGCGCTGACCAAGGCATAGCTGCGCCAGTCAGGATAAAGCGCGCTGAGCGGCACGAGAATGCGAACATAACCCAGCACGGCGCCCGAACGCGTGGCGGGAACGATGATTTCGAATTGGCCTGCACGCTTTTGCGTGTTGCTCGGCGCGGCTTGGTGCTGGGCCACCGGCTCCAGCTGCACGTCATTCAGGGCCCGATCGTAGGTCGCGATCTTCTTCCCGCCGGGCAGGTACACTTGCGCGACGTTCACCATGGGTTCGTCGCGCAGCGTGCTCAACGCGTTGATTGCGGTCGAGGTCTCGCCGAGGCGCAGGGCCTCGATGGTGCCGACGCCGGCGGCGCGCGCGATCCCGCCCGCACGCTGCTGCATATCCGCGCGTACGTGCAGCAGATTCGTGGCCACCTGCATGATTATTGAAATCGCGAACGCGGCCATCGCCGGAACCGTTATAACCACGCGCAACTTGCGTTCGATGGGGAGGTCCGCGAACCAACGAATCAATAGCCCTCCCCTTCATCGCCGGAATGGATTACAACCTCACCTAAGGGTTGTCGGCTCGGGGGCAAAAATCTGCTGTGGCTGAACGTGACCAAGGTCACGTTGCGAAATCCATCGGGGTTTTGACCAGCCCTTCAGGCCACGCAGGCCTCGGCAATGCAGCGCCGCGCGAGCTGCCAGTCAAACGCAGGCCCCGGATCTGTTTTTCGTCCCGGGGAGATGTCGCTGTGCCCCACCAGCCGTTCAGGCGAAATTCGCGGATACGCTTTACATAGTGCCGCCACAACGCGGGCGAGTGCGGCGTACTGCGCGGGCTCGTAGGGAAGGGTATCGCACCCCTCAAGCTCGATACCGATCGAGAAATCGTTGCAGGCGCTGCGGCCGTTGTAGCTGGACTGTCCCGCATGCCAGGCGCGATCGGTGAAGTTGACGAACTGAGTGAGCCCGCCGTCGCGCGCCACCAGCACGTGTGTGGACACCCGGATCGGACCTATTTCAGTGAAGTAGGGGTGCTGATCGGGCGGCAAGGTATTCATGAACAGGCGTTCTATCCATGGACCGCCAAATTCGCCGGGCGGCAAACTGATACCATGCACGACAATCAATTCCGCCTCCACACCGGACGGACGCGCGTCAAAATTCGGCGAAGCGATCTGCCTGGCGCCGGTGATCCACCCCTCTTTGATCTCGGCCTGCAAGTGCGTGTCCTTCCCATTTCCGATCCGTCCGCTAGCATATGCGACAATCGCGCGCGTATGAATGCCAGAAGCATCGCGATCCTTCCATGCGTTTGACCCGCGTGTATGTAGACGGTGATTTGAGCCCGGGCAGCGTGGTGGAGCTGCCTCGGGACACGGCCGCGCACCTGGCGAAAGTCTTACGGGCCCGCGACGGCGATGAATTCGTGCTGTTCAACGGAGACGGACGCGAATTCCCCGGTGCCATCGAGAGTGTCCGCGGCGCGCGCGTAACGGCAGCGATCGGCGCAGCTCGCTTGGTTGACCGGGAATCTCCCTGCAGAGTGACGCTGCTGCAATGCATACCGCGCGGCGATCGCATGGACTTCATCGTGCAAAAGGCAACTGAGCTCGGGGTTGCGCGGATCGTCCCGGTCTTGAGCCAGCGCAGCGTCGTGCGGCTCAATGAGCGTCAAGCCGTCGCGAAGCAGGCGCATTGGCATGCCGTGGCGGTGAGCGCCTGCGAGCAATGCGGCCGCAATCGGCTGCCGCATATCGATACTCCGCGGCCGCTGCTCGAATACCTCGGGGCTATGGCGCCGCCCGGCACGGCAGAGGCGGCAGCATTGCGGCTGGTCTTGGATCCCGTACCGGCACCAGCAGCGCCTTTTAGTGAACCCGTGGGCTCGGCGGAAGTCGCAATTGGCCCCGAGGGCGGGTTCGCGCCCGACGAACTGGAAGCATTCCGGCTCACGTCATTTTCCCGCCTGGCTCTCGGACCGCGGATCCTAAGGACCGAAACCGCCGCAATCACGGCAGTGATTATGTTGCAGGCGCGATTCGGCGATTTGTCCGCTTGGGCCTACACATAGTCGCGACCCGCCGACGCTTGAACGATACGGCGTGAGAGGGCTATAACCAGTTACCCAACGGGTACGCCGATTCGTATGATTCCTAAAATCTCACTCGCTGCGGCAATTCTGCTTGGCTTCCTCGCGGCCTGTGGCGGCGGGGGTGGCGGGAGTCTGAGCCAGTCGCCGGCTCCCACGGCGCCGACCATCACCGCACAGCCCGTGAATCAGCAGGTGATTGTCGGGCAAACAGCCACGTTCAGCGTCACCGCAACCGGCACCGCGCCGCTTGGCTATCAATGGCAAAAAGGTGGGACAGCGATCGCCGGCGCCACGTCCGCGAGCTACACCACGCCGGCAACCACCGCCGCGGACAACAATACCGCCTTCACTGTGGTCGTTTCGAATCAAGCCGGCAACGCCACCAGCAACAGCGCCACGCTCAGCGTGGCGAGCGGCTCGGGGATGCCGTCGGGCACGGATGTGACCACCTACAAGAACGACCTGAGCCGCACGGGGCAGAACCTGTCGGAGACCACGCTGACCCCGGCAAACGTAACATCGGCGACTTTCGGGTTGCTGCGAACCTTGAAGGTGGACGGGAAGGTCGACGCACAGCCTTTGTACTTGTCGCAGCTGAAAACGGCTACAGGCTCGTTCAATACGGTGTTGGTCGCGACCGAGCATGACTCGGTATACGCCTTTGACTCGGATTCGGGCGCGGTCATCTGGCAAGTTTCGCTGCTGGGATCGGGTGAGACCGCGAGCGATAACCGCACCTGCAGTCAAGTCACCCCCGAGATCGGCGTGACGTCCACGCCCGTCATCGACCGCAACGCCGGCGCGCATGGAACACTGTTCGTGGTCGCCATGTCCAAGGACGCGGGATCCAACTACCATCAACGCCTGCATGCGCTCGACGTGACGACGGGTGCCGAGCTGTTGAACGGACCCGTCGAAATTGCGGCGACCTTTCCCGCCAGCGGCGGCGGCATGTCGACATTCCAAACGGTGGACTACGAAGAGCGTGCAGCGCTGCTGCTTTTGAACGGCACGATTTACACGAGCTGGACTTCGCACTGCGACTACGCGCCTTACGCCGGCTGGATCATTGCCTATGCCGAAAACAGTCTGGCGCGCAGCGCGGTCCTCAACGTCGCGGCCAACAGCTCCCACGGGCCGGCGATCTGGATGGCCGGCGGCGGCCCGGCGGTGGATTCGGCGGGAAACATTTATCTGCTCACCGCAAACGGCGCGTTCGAAACGACACTGGACGCCAATGGATTTCCGAACAAGCAGGACTACGGCAATTCCTTCCTCAAGATCTCCAACGCGGGCGCGGGCCTCGCGGTGCTGGATTACTTCACCATGTTCAATGAAGTATCGGAGTCGAATGCGGATCAGGACTTGGGCTCCGGCGGCGGAATGCTGCTGCCGGATATGGTGGACTCAACGAACACCGTGAGGCATCTCATGGTGGGCGCCGGCAAGGACTCGAACATTTATGTGGTCGATCGGGATTCCATGGGCAAGTTCAATGCGAACAGCAACAACAACTATCAGACGCTGAGCAACGCGCTGCCGGGCGGCATCTGGTCGACCCCGGCGTACCTCAACGGCACGATTTACTATGGAGACGTTTCCGGCAACTTGAAGGCGTTCAAAATCGCTTCCGCCAAGCTGGTCGCCACGCCGACATCTCAGACGGCCACGCAATTCGGCTTTCCTGGTACGGCGCCCAGCGTGTCGGCCAATGGCTCGACCAATGGCATTGTGTGGGCCAACGAGAACAACAATCCGGCGGTGCTGCACGCCTACGACGCCACGAATCTTGGGCACGAACTCTACAACAGCAGCCAGATGGGCAATCGCGATAATTTCGGCACCGGCAACAAATTCATCACGCCGACCATCGCCGATGGCAAAGTCTTCGTGGGAACCACCAACTCGGTCGGGGTTTTCGGCCTTTTGCCTTAAGGCTTCCATTCGCGAAATCGCCTGGGAAGACCTGACAGACCAATTTGCCCGCGACACCGGGTTCAATAACCTGATTGACCTGATGAAAACCGCGAAACACGGTGCTGGTCAGCGCCTGCTACGTGCGATTCCGATATCGCAATGCCCCACCGGCTGCGCGGCCATGAGGGTGGAGATCGGTTTCAAACGGACCTACGCG
The DNA here is from genome assembly GCA_963831765.1 of uncultured Gammaproteobacteria bacterium. Lineage (GTDB taxonomy): Bacteria > Pseudomonadota > Gammaproteobacteria > Steroidobacterales > Steroidobacteraceae > Bog-1198. The sequence goes on along the minus strand of CAWHRH010000002.1, from coordinate 759 downwards.
GGTTCCGTATTCTCGTGCAGCCAGGCGAGCAGTTCCAAGTAGCCAAACGAATTCGTTTGGTAAAGAGCGCTGATGAAGGCTTGAGTTGTCCCCGGATCGGCGGTGATCTTCCTTCCATTTATTGCGAGAAAGGTAAACGTGGCTGCAAATCCGGTGCGCTCGTTGCCGTCGATGAAGGGATGATTTTGACCGAGGCTCTCCCACAACGCGGCGGCCTCTTCAATTGTGTCTTTGTAGTAGCCAGTTTGCGGCCGGAACAGCGCGGCTTCCAATTGACCGGCATCGCGTACGCCATGGCTGCCGCCATAGCGATCGATTTGGTCTAAGTGGATGGCCAGCACTTCGATGAGGGTGAGAAACTCACTCACTCAGCAAGGTTTTTGTACAGTGTGCCAAAACGCTCGATGCTGGAAAGATAAGCGGTCATGACGGAGGCGCGCGGCGTGGCCCCTGCACGCTTTTCAATCAGATCAGTCAGCGCTTCCTCCACAAGCACCTGCAGCTGGCGTCCTTCTTGTTCGGCCAATTTGCGCACCTTGCGCAAAACCTTGGCATCGACTTGGGTAGCGAATTTTTCCCGTGTTTGAGCCATTGTACATCTCCGTCATGACAGATCATGATTTGTCATGATAGCAGGGTTTAAGCATCCCTGCTCTCTCATTCATCATCTAAAACCTCCGTGTTCTGCGGTTCCTACGCTTACGAATCCCAATCAATCCGCTCTGGTTTCCCGCTCGCCGGATGATATTCCATGATCTC
>CAWHRH010000001.1:0-76746 GCA_963831765.1 uncultured Gammaproteobacteria bacterium | reverse complement strand
CATCCATGCGCGCTGGACGGATGAAGCGGCATTCGAGATTCACGCCGGCCTGGCCCGCACCCTGGAGTTCGTCAAGCGGATGGAGATGCTGATCGATCACCCGTTTGAGGCCGAAAGGGCGCGGCCGCTTGCGTGAGCTGGTGTCAGCTGTTGCTCTGTTAGTTACACCTAACCCCAACGTCGGAGAAGATCATGTCGGAAGTTATCAGTCGCGTCGAGCAGATCGAAATAGAACGCGCCTGTGAGCAACTGGTCTACGCCTATTCGCGCGCGCTGGACCTTGGCGATATGAGCGGCGCCGCGGATTTCTTCGCGGAGAACGGTTCGATTGCCCGGCCCATGACGCCGGACCGAGTAGTGCATGGACGCGAAGCGATCCGCGCGTCGCTTTTGACGCGGCCAAAAGACCTGATTACCAGACACCTGGCCACCAATGTGATGGTCAAGGTCGAAAGCCGCGACAAGGCCTCTGGCATCTCGTACCTCACGATGATCGCCGCGACGCCGGGCGCCGAAGCCAAGCCGCCGTTCCAATCCAATGGACCGATCTATTTTGGGGAATTCAAAGAGCGTTTCATCCGTGAACACGGGGTTTGGAAGTTTGAGGAGCGCCTGGGATCCATTCTAATGAAGTACGGCGGCGCGGCGCCCGCTTGATCCCGCCATCGGCCTTGAGCCTTGGTGTTCGAGACGGCCCGCCGACTATTGCCGTTCGAACACGATCGTGAGTTCGCCTTCACCCTGACTGGAAGTGATCTTGACCACGCTCGTCAAGGTCTTGCCATCCTCGGACAAGGACATCTTGTCCTTGAATGTCACCCCCGCGCTGTCCACCGAAGTCGTCGCAATCAGCGCGGACCCCTCCCAAGCGGCCGAGCATGCGACCGGCGTGCCGTTGATATCGATGCTTGCGGGTTTGCCGTCTGTCGTCATTTTGCGCGTGATGGTCCCATCCGATCCTCCGCCGCTCTGTTCCTCCACGATCGTGATATCGGGTTCGGCATGCACGATCTTGCGTACGAACAAAGTCGGCGACGGAATGGCGCCGTAATTGCTCCTGGCTGCATTCATTTTCCACTCACCGGAGAAATCCGGTTTATGGGGCACCGCGGCTGCGCTCGCGATAACGGCAACGCACAGCAGGCTGAGTAACCAGTATTTCATGGCATTTGCTCGATGGGTTCAAACGGATCCAAGCCCGATTATGAGCGGAATGCGCCCAAGGTTGCCAGATGACATAAAATCCAAGCGGGGGAACCTCCAAATGAACGCTGAAACGATTCCGGAGAACCGCAGCCTTGGGGAGCTCGATCTCGATGCCATCGTCGTGGGCGCGGGCTTTGCCGGGCTGTACCAGCTGCATCGTTTGCGCGGCCTCGGTCTCAAGGTGAAAGTGCTGGAAAGTGCCGATGACGTTGGCGGCACCTGGTATTGGAACCGCTATCCGGGAGCGCGCTGCGATATCGAAAGCATCGACTACTCCTATAGCTTCGATCCTGAACTCGAGGCTGAGTGGCAATGGTCGGAGCGGTACGCGACGCAACCCGAGATCCTGCGCTACCTGGGTCACGTTGCCGACAAGCACGATCTGCGGCGCGACATCATTTTCTCAACGCGCGTTGAGGCGGCGGCGTGGGACGATGTCACCTCGAGCTGGCGAGTGCGCACTGATAGCGGCGACGTGTTTCGGTGCCGCTTCTACGTGATGGCTTCCGGTTGCCTGTCTTTGCCGAAGACTCCGGACGTCGAAGGCTACGGCCGCTTCCGCGGGGAGTCTTATTACACGGGCCGCTGGCCGCACGAAGAAGTCGACTTCAGAGGAAAGCGGGTCGCGGTGATTGGTACCGGGTCGTCGGGTGTACAGTCCATTCCCATCATCGCGCAGGACGCCGCGGAGCTGACCGTCTTTCAGCGCACTCCGAACTTCTCGCGCCCCGCCTTCAATGGCAAGGTGGCCGCGGCGAAGAAAGCGGCCTTTGACGCGAGCCCGGCGGCGTACCGCGAGGCTGCCCGATTCTCCCTGGCAGGGGTTCCGATGGCGGCCAATCCACTCGGCGTGTTCCAGGTTTCGGAGGAGGAACGCCTGGCGAAGTTCGAGGCCGCGTACGCATCGGGCGACTTGCTTGCCCTCTCGTTCACCTTCGCCGATATTGGCTTCAACCCCGCCGCCAACGAGACCGTGGGCGATTTTCTGCGAAGCAAGATACGCTCCATCGTCCACGACCCCGCGACCGCCGAGGCGCTGTGTCCCAAGGACCACTTCTACGGCACCAAACGCCCCTGTATCGACACCCACTATTACGAAACGTACAACCTGCCGCACGTCCAGCTGGTCGATTTGCGCAAGGAACCGTTTGTCTCGATCACCGAACGCGGCATCGACACGACGCTCAGGTCATTTGAATTCGATGTGATCGTGTTCGCGACGGGCTTCGATGCCATGACCGGTGCGATTATTTCCGTGGACATCGAGGGCCGCGACGGACGGACGCTCAAGCGCCAGTGGGCCGACGGACCGCTCACCTATCTGGGCTTGACCACCGTCGGTTTTCCCAACCTGTTCCTGATCACCGCACCGGGTAGCCCGTCGGTACTGTCGAACATGGTGGTGTCGATCGAGCAGCACGTCGACTGGGTGAGTAATTGCATCGCTTACCTGCGCAGCCAGGGATTCGATTCGATCGAAGCGACGCCGACCGCCGAGGCTGCCTGGGTGCAGCACGCCAACGACTGCGCGGACCTGACACTGGCCTCCCGGGCGAACTCCTGGTACATGGGGGCCAACGTCCCCGGTAAGCCCCGGGTGTTCCTGCCCTACATCGGCGGAGTGGATCGATACCGCAGGGCGTGCGACGAAGTCGTGGCGCGGGACTATCTGGGATTCGTGCTCAAGGGTCCCCATGGCGAGCGCAGCAACGACGGCATCATCCGCCGCCTGCAGCCTGACGTCGCAACCTTCCTGGATACGATCGCCACACTCGAGCTGCCGCGGCTCGAGACGCTATCGGTCGCCGATGCGCGAACCTTGGCGACCGCGATGGGTGCACAGCGGCCGCCCGGTCCCAACGTGGGCGAGATTCTCGACGGCGTATTGCAAGGCGCGGCGGGTGAACTGGTCTACCGCCTGTACCGTCCGGTCACGCCCGGGCCGCATCCCATCGTCGCCTATTTTCACGGCGGTGGTTGGGTGTTCGGCGGAGCGGACTCCGATGACCCTTTTTGCCGCGACCTGTGCGTGCGCTCCGATGCCGTCATTGTGTCGGTGGGATACCGTCACGCACCGGAACATCGGTTTCCCGCGGCTGCGTCGGATGCGTTCGCAGCAGTTCAATGGATCGCCGCCAACGCGCAGTCCTTGGGTGGTACGCGGGGCCGCTTGGCCGTTTGCGGCTGGAGCGCGGGCGGCAACGTGGCCGCGGTTGCCTGTCAGTTGGCGCGCGATGCGGGTGGCCCTGACATCGGCGGTCAGTTGCTGGTGAATCCCGTGACCGATTGGGACCTTTCAGGCGGATCCGCCGCGGAAAACGCCGAGGGTTATGTCCTCACGACCGCATTGATGACGTGGTTCTGGGACCACTATGCCAGCCCGGGCGATCGCCAAGACCCCCGAGCCTCTCCCTTGCAGGCGAGAGATTTATCGGGACTGCCGCCGGCGCTGATCGTCACCAGCGAATTCGATCCGTTGCGCGATCAGGGAGCGGCCTATGCGGATGCTCTGGCGAGGGCGGGTGTTGAGTCGCGCCATCTCCTCTGCCGCGGCCACATCCACACCTCGCTTACCGCCGTGGATTTGATTCTTTCCGGAGCCGGCGCGCGAGCGCAGATGGGCGAGGCGCTGCGGCGTTTTCTGGGAACCGCGACATGAGCCGCGGCAGTCAGCAAGCGACTATCCTCGGGCGCCGATCAGACTGCAGAACTTGTCCAGGTCGACATTGCCGCCGGATACGACGGCGACAATCGGGCCCCGGCCGCACCTTCCGCTCAAAGCGGCGGCGACCGACAGTGCGCCCGCACCTTCGGCGATGACGCGGGCTTTTTCAGCCAGCATGCGCATCGCGGCTTTTGTTTCCTCCAGTCCGACCACAATTGAACCGTCGACCACGGGTCTTAACCGCTCCCACATGCGTGGAAAGACGCTTTTGCCGCCGGCGCCATCAACAAACGACGCCTGCCAATTCTTGAACACCTGTGCGGATCCGGATGAAAACGACAACGCCGCCGGAGCCGCGGTCTCCGGTTCAGCGCCCCACACCTTGATCGACGGCTTCAATGCCTTGAGCGCACTGCCGACTCCGGTGATCAGGCCGCCGCCGCCGATGGCCGCGATAACGGCAACCGTGTCGGGTGCGTCCTCAAGGATCTCGAAGCCCAGGGAGCTGTGTCCCGCGATGAAGTTTTCATCATCGAACGGGTGGATGAAGGTCCCGGCAACGCCCGGAAAGGATCTCTCGCCCAGCGCAGTCCACGCGGTTTCGTAAGGCACCGGTAGGAGCTTTGCGCCCAGGGCCCGCATGCGCTCGATCTTTGCCGCCGGCGCGGTTTCGATCGCGACCACCGTGCACGGTACGCCGGCCTGCCTCGCGGCATACGCAACGCCCTGCCCGGCGTTGCCCGCGCTGATGGTCCAGACGCCGAGCTTTCGTTCTGCTTCGGGAAGCATGGCGATTGCATTGACAGCACCACGCAGCTTGTAGGAATTGGTGGCCTGCAAATTCTCGAGTTTCAAGCGGATGTCCGGAAAATCGGCGCCCAGGTCAAGGCGGACCAGCGGTGTGCGCACGATGCTGCGCTCGATCCGGCGGCGCGCTTCCTGCATGGCCGTCATCGTCAATGGCCTGACCGCCTCAAGCGTTTTAGTCACGAGTGCTCCCGCTGTTACTGGGCAGCCTCGTAATTTATCAGGATTGGGAAGCAGGATTTCGTTGACAAAATATATATCCATGGAACTGTTCGTTGACTCGCGAAACGTGCGCATGGTTTTGACCTTCGACGCGATGCACGACGAGCAGTGGACGAAAATGGCGGTGATGGGCTGGGAGAGCCAGCTCGGCAAGTTCGCAAAAAAGATCTCGGCGTGAGCGGGCGACGCCGCGTTGAGAGCGTCAGGTTGCCTTGATCTTTCGCTCTCTCAAATAGCCGGCAATCGCAGCGGTGCTCGCGCCTGCATCGGCGAGCGCCACGTAGCTGTCGGGCCGCACCAAATAGAGGGCATCGCGTCCAAACCCCGCCTTTCGCATGGCCGACCGCCATGGGAACACCTGCAGCGGCAAATTGTTTTCATCGCACCAGGTACGCAGGTCGGGTGTGGCGTCGCCGTAGACATGAACCTGCCACGCCAGCAGGGTGAGAGATTCGAAATTGTCATCGACCCACGGCAGGCGGTCGCCGCCGTGAATCTTGCCGGCCATGCCGCGGCTCAAGGCGCTGCCGCGGTAGTTCACCGCAATTTGCGATACCGTTCGAAAGGCCAGTCTGCGCACCCAGTCGAAGCGCAATAGTGCGGGGGCGAGCACCGGCACGATTTTCGTGCGAACGAATCGGGCCAGGGCATCGGGATTGAGAACGCCCGCAAATACTTGGTCCGTGGTCGCCACCAGCCGCTGCGCAAACGCGATTCGTTCGGGCTCGTAGCTATCGAGCAAGGACAGGGCCGCCGGATTCTTGAGCGAAGACGCCAGTTTCCAGGCGAGGTTCACCGCGTCGCCAATGCCGGTGTTCATTCCCTGGCCGCCGACGGGGCTGTGTATATGAGCGGCGTCGCCCAGCAGAAAGGCGCGTCCTTGGCGAAAGCTCTGCGCGACCCGATGGTGTACCCGGTAGGTGGAAAACCAATTTACCCGCTTCACTTCAATCTTGAGATTCTGGATGGCGCGGTCCCGTACGTCCTCGAACTGCAAATGCTCGTGGTCTTTCGCCGCGGACTCGCGTATGGAGCCGATGAGGCGCGCGTGACCGGAATCCTTCAGCGGAAACACCGCGAGAAAGTCCGCCACATCCAAATCGACATGTAGTTCGCCGTTCATCGGCGGCCCCACGGCCTCGACATCCGCGACATAGAACAGGTGGTCGTACGTTCCTCCGGGGAAGCCCGTACCCAGTACCTCCCGCACTTTGGACCGCGCACCATCGCAGCCGGCAATGTAGCCATACTCGCGCGTTTCTTCGGATCCGTCCCGGCGCACAGTCGCGCGAATCCTTAGGCCATCATCCGCGAACCCGGTCAACTCGAGCATCCGCTCGACTTCCACGCCTGCCTCGCGCAAGCGCTCGATCAGCAATCGCTCATGCTCGTCCTGTGGAAAAATCACCGGATTGGGGTAAGGCGTGAGCCCCTGTCCCATGGACTCGATTGAAACGCGGGCGGCTGGCGCGCTCTTCACCCAAAGATTGAGCGCCGGCACCTTATGGCAGCGAGCCATCACGGCCTGCGCCAGCCCGATCTGTTGATAGAACTCCAGCGTGCGGCCCTGAACCGCCAGCGCTCGCGACGTGGTCCCGGATTCAGCCAGCCTGTCGATAATCTGGACCCGAACGCCCAACTTCGTCAGCCACAGGGCCAACACCAATCCGGTGGGGCCCGCCCCGACGATGAGCACCTCGGCTTGCAGTCAGGTGACTCTGGAAAAACGTAGAGCCGCGCGAGTCTTCGCCTTGGCGGCTTCCTCTTCCCGATTTCTCGTGGGTGCTTGGGTCTTGAGCGAAAAGAGCAGCTTGCGGGAAGCCGCTTCGATTTCATCGATCGCGGCAACGAACGCCGGCTCATTGGTTTTCGATGGACTGTGAAAGCCGCTGACCTTGCGCACGAACTGCAGCGACGCCGCGCGGATTTCCTCGTCGGTCACGGGCGGCTCAAAATTGAACAGGGTCTTGATGTTCCTGCACATGGATAAATCATCGTCGCCCGTCGCTTTGATTGTCAAGCGACGGGAATTCATGTTGTTTCCAGAATCACCCCGAGCAATCGAAAAAGGTCGGCGGCCGCAGGCAGAGAACCGATCACGATGACTTTCATGCCTGCACGTGCTTCGTCGTAGACGGTCTCGATTCGCAGCGGCGGGCCGTCGCCGCGAGGCGCCCGCGCCGCGCCGACGAGGTGATTGGTGATTCGAGCGGCGCTGTCCTTGCTGACGGCATCGATCTGCACGACGCTTGAAACCTCCACATGACGATGACGCGGGATCGTTTCTTCCTCACTCATCGGGCCGGCGATGGCTTCGAGGTCTTCGCGCGTGACGCGGTATTGCTTGCCGATGCGAACAGCTTTCAATCGGCCGCTGCGAACGTAGCCGCGGACCGTCCTCACGTTGAGGCTCAGACGCTCGGCGACCTGTTCCAGGGAGTACAGTGGACTTGCAGCCATCACAGCGCTAAATGTATCTATAACGATCTATATGTAACAAATCTATACCCCTTTAGGTAAATATAGATCATTTATTTAAGGGTGCAAAACTTTACCCGATAAGTTAAAAGGCTCCTAAAGGGACTGCCAAAGGACGCTCCAATGGATGAACTAAAGCGAAAGGTTCGGGTCGTAAAATCGAGCGCCATGATCAGCAGTCGCCCTCGATCGTTCGATCCACTGCGGTTCGTCGAGCCGGCGGCCGTGAAATCACGTAAGGCTTCGATAGCGGAGCTCGCCTATTTTCGCGCGCTGAATCGCGGCTTCGAACCGGGGCACGAGGTTGAGGATTGGCTCGAGGCGGAAGCGGAGTACGACAAGCAGCATCGCACTCGTCGTTTGCCCTAAGAATAAACACGCTAGAATCTCGGCCACCGCTCGAGCGCCCGACGAGGATGGCATGTACCTGCCCGCGCATTTCAATGAAACCCGCGTCGATGTGCTGCATGCGCTGATGCGCACCAACCCCCTGGCCACACTGGTCGTGTCCGCGGACTCGGGGCTCATCGCCAACCACATGCCGGTGGAAACGCTGTCCACGCCCGCGCCGTTTGGGTGCCTGCGCGGCCATATCGCCCGCGCCAATCCCTTGTGGCGGGAATATCGAAGCGACACGCAGGCATTGACGGTTTTTCAAGGACCGCAGGCTTATGTATCGCCCTCGTTCTATCCGTCGAAAGCGGCGACCGGCGAGGTGGTGCCGACCTGGGACTACGCCGTGGTACACGCCAGCGGCACGCTGCGCTTCATTCACGATGTTGAGTGGCTGCGCGGCTTCGTCACGGCTTTGACGGCGACATATGAGGGGCCGCGTCCGCAGCCTTGGAAAATAGGCGATGCGCCCGCCGCCTACATCGATAAGATGCTGAAGCTCATTGTCGGATTCGAATTCTCCATTTCCAATCTGACGGGCAAGTGGAAGGTGAGCCAGAACCGGCCGCAGGCAGACCGGCGCGGCGTGGTGGAAAATCTGCGGGCCGCGGACGATGCGGAATCGCGCGAGATCGCCGCCATGCTCGCCGCCCGCGATCCTTGATGAAATGGTCCGTCCTCGATCAGTCTCCTTCGTCCGCGGGCAGTGCCCAGGACGTTGCGATCCGCGAATCCGTCGCTCTCGCGCAGTATTGCGACCGACTGGGCTATGAGCGCTACTGGGTCTCGGAACATCACAACAGCGCCAGCATCGTCGGCACGGCCCCGGAGATCTTGATTGCGGCCATCGCCGCGACCACCCGCCGCATCCGAGTCGGCAGCGCCGGAGTCATGCTGCCGCACTATTCGCCGCTCAAAGTGGCCGAACAATTCCGCGTGCTCGAGGCCATCGCACCGGGCCGGATTGATTTGGGCGTGGGCCGGGCTCCCGGCAGCGACGGTTTGACCGCGCATGCCCTGAACCCCTATGCGCATGGGGCAGATGAATTCCCACGCCAGGTGCAAGAGCTGCAACATTGGGTGTCCGGCATCCCGCTGCCGGCGGATCATCCGTACCGGAACATCATGGCGCTGCCCATGGGAGCCACGAGTCCACAGCTGTGGATACTGGGAAGCTCCGACTACGGCGCGCAACTCGCCGCGCATTTCGGATTGCCTTACGCCTATGCCTATTTCTTCAGCGAGGGAGCCGGCGTCGAGCAGGCGATCGGCCTGTACCGCCGCAATTACCGCCCCACCGAACGCTATCCGACTGCGCAGGCAACAATCTGCGTGTGGGCGCTTGCCGCGGATAGCGAGAGCGAAGCACGGCGTCTGGCGATGACCCGCGAATACTGGCGAGCCGGTTTCGAGAAAGGCTTGCGGTTGCCCTTGGAGTCGCCCGAGCGAGCGGCCGCCTGCGCGTACACGGACGCCGAACGCGCGATGATCGATAAGCTCAGAGCGGTGGCGCTGGTTGGCAGCGCATCTCAGGTCGCCGACAAATTGAACGCGCTGGCGCGCCGGCTGGAACTCGATGAAATGGTGATCAACACGTGGACCTTCGACCCCGCAGCGCGCCGCGAATCCTACTCGCTCCTGGCCAAGGCGCTCGGCATCGCCTCGGCCCCGTCGATGCAGTCATGAACATCCTGCAAACGCCGCGGCTTGCCTTGCGTGAACTCGAGTTCGGGGATGGCGAATTCATATTGGAATTGCTCAACGAGGCCGGCTTTCTGCGCCATATCGGCGACAAGGGCGTCAGGAGCGTGGCCGACGCCCGCGACTACATACTGAAAGGGCCCATGGACAGCTACGCGAGAAACGGATTTGGTCTCTATGCCACCTGCTTGAGCGACGGGACCCCGATCGGGATTTGCGGCTTGGTGAGGCGCGAGGGACTGGACCATCCGGACGTGGGCTTTGCGTTTCTCGAGCGCTACTGGTCGAAGGGCTACGCGGTGGAAGCGGCCACCGCGGTGCTGGCTCACGCCGAAAAAGCACTCAATCTGGAACACATCGTCGCCATCACATCCCCCGATAACGCCAAGTCGATCGCGGTCCTGGAGAAGATCGGATTCCAATTCTTCCGCATGATCCGCCTCGCCGCGGACACCCCGGAACTCAATCTATTTGTGCTCAACCATGCCAGGTACGGTCAATGACTGCGCCGGGCAGAGCTGTGGGCATTTTATTGTTCGACGGACTTGCGATCCGCTGGTACGCCATCATGTATCTCGGACGCGCGTTTACTAAACTTTTCCGCGGAGACTCCTATGCATCCCTTCCCGCATCACTACACGGTGAACGCCTCCGTTCGCCCCGACGGCGACGTGCCGCTGTCCACCGCCGGTGTGAGAATCATCGAATCGTCACCGCCCAGGGAATTTGACGGGCCCGGAAATCAGTGGTCGCCGGAGGGCCTGCTGACCGCTTCGGTCGCGGACTGTTTTGTATTGAATTTTCGCGCGATCGCGGCTGCGTCGAAGTATCCCTGGCAGCGCCTCGAAGCCCGCACCGAGGGTACGTTGGACCGCGCCGACGGAAAGATGCGTTTCACCCGTTTCGATACCCACGCCAAGCTGCATGTCGCGGCGGGCGCCGATGTCGAACGCGGCAAGAAGCTGCTGGAAAAGGCCGAGAGCAGTTGCCTGGTTTCCAATTCGCTCAATAGCGAGCGCCACCTGTCGGTGGAAGTCGTGTCGGGCTGACGACCTGCCGGTAGGCCTCCGCAAGCGCGTCGATCTCGCGCTTCAAGATGGCCATCCCATCGTCGACGAGCTCCCGTTGCGTCAGGTCGCGGCCGAAGAAGGTGCGCAGCAAGTCCTTGGGAGGCGCGTAAAATCCCTTGCGCAGCATTTCGTTATAACGCTTCTGAAATTCGGCGGGGTGATTCTGCACCATGTCGAACATCTTCGTGGCCAGCAGGCCCGCGTACAGGTAGTTCACCAGGTATAGCGGATCCTCGTACATCAAGCTCTTGGTCATCCAAATATGAGAATACTGCGGTTCCGATGACGGCCAAATTTCGTACTTGCCCCAGACCGACATGCTCAGCCCATCGAGGTCGGCGGCGTTCTTGATGCGGCCCGAAATCACACCATCGTAGATCGATTGCTCCAGAGTCCCTTCTTCCGCCGACGTGAACAGCTGTATGGTCATGTCGTTTATCAGTGATTCCAGGTAGTACACCCGGGACTTCGGCTCGGCGCCGGCACGATAAAGATGGTCGTAAAGCAGGAATTCGTTGAGGATGGCGAATGCCTCGAACATCCAATTCGGGCCGCGCGTATAGAAGGGCGACACGCCGCTTTCATTCATCAGCTGCCGATGTATCGCGTGGCCGCCCTCGTGAATGACGACGCGGCTGTTGCCCAGGAGGCCTCGGCCGTAGTTCTCCACGAATAATCCGGAAGCCACACCCGGCGCGCCAATCGAGAAGCCGCCATTGATGCGCTTACCCTGCTCAGAGGCTATATCCATGCGCCTATTGACCGGGTCGAGCAGTTCCCGGAAGTGCTCGGCATAGTCGGCGCCGAGCGGCGCCGCCGCCAGAAGTACGGTCGCGCGGGTCTGGTCGAGCGACATCTGCGGAACGGTGAAGCCGGGCATGGGCAGCGATAGATCCCAGGAATGCACATCGGCGATGCCGCTGAATGCTGCGACATGCTGCGCCATCAAGTGTTGAAAGGTCTTGAGCAACTCCGAATGACTCTCGATGGCGGCCAGAGCTTCGTTCACGCTGGCGCGATCGAGATCGCGCGAGAAATACACCATGCTCGGCGCGTCGGGGAAATGCCGCAATCGCGCCGTGCGATCATTGAGGCGCACCAGGCCCAGGAGAATGCCCGAATAGATGTCGGCCCGGGAGGCGTAACCCTCCCATCGCTTCTGCCACGCAGCTTGGCGAAGCGCGCGGTCCGGGTTGAGGAGCAACAAACCGCCGTCCTTGCGCACATCCAGTTCGCCCGCAGCGGTGCTGAGTTTCGCAAACGGCGTGCTGCGCAATGTTTGCTGATACAGGGTCCAGGCGTTTGCGGCGGCCGGGTCGGCCAGTTCGCGGATGATGGCTTCCTGCTCCTTCGGCAATTCATGCGGAAGATTGCGTTCGGCGCGGGCCAGAAGGTACGCGTACCGATTCAGGGCGGGAATCGCGGCGGCGGCCTTGGCAAACGCGGCGCCGCCGAGCGTGCGCAATGCGGCCCCGACGGAATCGACCACCGAATCCATCGCATCGCTCGCTTTATCGTCCGCATCGGCGTCGGCCTGATTGTCCATGTCCCTGGATGCGCGCAGGTGCAAATACGCCTGATGCCTCTGCAATTGCCCGAGCAGATCCTCGGCGCGACGCAGGTATTCACCCAAGGCTGACGGATCAGCCGGTGCCTTCGCAGGGAACGCAGCGGCCTCTTTGAGGCGCTGCTTGAGTTGCGTCGACTCGGTCTCGGGTGTCGGAAAATAGCGGGTCTGATCGATTGAATAGGACTGAAGCGCCGGCGTCTGCGCCAAAGCTGCCGCCGGCAAGCCGATCGAGCACAAGATGGCGAGCGCAACGCTGCGCGTGGCCTTCATCGATTCTCCCTGACCGGCCAAAAAATAAGGGCCCAAGGGCCCTTATTCATTCTCGGTCATTCGTGCGATCAATCGTCCATCAAGAAGCTGCGCAGCTGCTCCGAGCGGCTGGGGTGACGCAGCTTGCGCAGTGCCTTGGCCTCTATCTGCCGGATCCGCTCGCGGGTGACATCGAACTGCTTGCCGACCTCTTCGAGCGTGTGATCGGTATTCATGTCGATGCCGAAGCGCATGCGCAATACCTTGGCTTCGCGCGGCGTCAGCTGCGCCAGCACCGAGTGGGTGGTTTCGCGCAGCGATTCCGTGGTCGCCGAATCGATCGGCGACGACACCGACGTATCCTCGATGAAATCGCCCAGGTGCGAGTCCTCGTCGTCGCCGATCGGCGTCTCCATGGAAATCGGTTCCTTGGCGATCTTGAGAACCTTGCGAACCTTGTCCTCGGGCATCTCCATGCGCACCGCGAGTTCCTCCGGAGTCGGCTCGCGGCCCATCTCCTGCAGCATTTGCCGCGAAATGCGGTTCAATTTGTTGATGGTCTCGATCATGTGCACCGGAATGCGGATGGTGCGCGCTTGATCGGCGATGGAACGCGTGATGGCCTGGCGAATCCACCAGGTCGCGTAGGTCGAGAATTTGTAGCCGCGCCGGTATTCGAACTTGTCGACGGCTTTCATCAGGCCGATATTGCCTTCCTGGATCAGATCCAGGAATTGCAGCCCGCGGTTCGTGTACTTCTTGGCGATCGAGATCACCAAGCGCAGGTTGGCCTCGACCATCTCCTTCTTCGCGCGCCGCGCCTTCGCTTCGCCGATGGATACCTCGCGATTGATTTCCTTGATCTCGTTGATCAGGACGTGAAACAAGCCTTCCAGATCCTTGAGCTTGTTCTGCCGCCGCTCGATCTCGTCCTTGAATTTGGCGAGCGGTCCGGAATAGCGCTTCTTCGCCTTGATGTGCTTGTCGAGCCAGCGCGTGCTGGTTTCGTTCTTCGGAAAGGTCGAAATGAAATCCTTGCGCGGCATGCCGGCCTGCTTGATGCACAGGAACATGATTTCCTTCTCGAGCAGCCGCACCTCGGTCACATGCTGGCGAAGGTTGTCGATCAATTGATCGAACATCTTCGGGCTGAGCTTGAGCTCCATCAATTCGCCGCAGATCTTCTTGCGGATCTTCAGAGTCTTCGGGTCTTTGGAACCCAGCTTGTCGAGCGCATTCAAGAACTGATGATGCACTTTGGCAATGGAATTGAACCGCTTCGCCGCCTCCTCGGGATCAGGGCCGGTGTCGATGGCCTCTTCCTCTTCGTCGCCCTCGGTCTCGTCGTCGTCGTTGGCCGCTTCCTCGCGCTCGAGCGCCATCATTTTGGGGTTCTGCGGCTGCGCAATCTCATCGGGCGCATTCGGATCGACGAAGCCGACGATCACGTCGACCAGGCGCATCTGCCCGGCCTTGACGGATTCGTAGTGGCGCAACAGTAGATCGTATGTTCCGGGATAGCTGCCGAGCGCAATCTTGACGGCCTCGAGCCCTTCCTCGATGCGCTTGGCGATGCGAATTTCGCCCTCTCGGGTCAGCAATTCGACGGTGCCCATTTCGCGCATGTACATGCGCACCGGATCGGTGGTGCGGCCGAATTCCGCATCGAGATTGGCGAGGGCAGCCGTGGCTTCCTCGACCGCTTCCTCGTCAGGCGCCGCGGTCGCGTCGGTGAGCAGCAAGGACTCGGCGTCCGGTGCCTTCTCGTACACCGGGATGCCCATATCGTTGATCATGTTGACGATGTCTTCGATCTGCTCCGGATCGACGATCTCGCTGGGCAGATGATCATTGACTTCGGCGTAGGTGAGGTAGCCCTGCTCCTTGCCGCGCGCAATCAATAGTTTGAGCTGCGACTGACGCTCGTCCGCGATCTGAGTGGCTGTGCCTGCCGGCGCTTTTTTAATCAAGGTGGACGCCTCGTGGGGTATCTGGACATTTTAAAATGCAAGCCGAGCAGTATACGATTCTGGCCATTCCGTAGCCACAAATGCGTAAGGATTAAGACGGCGCTCGGGAGCGGCCTTTGGATTTGAGAAGGCTGCTTAATTCGGCCTTTTCATCGTAATTCAAGCCCAATTCCTCCGCTTTCTTCAATAATTCGTCCATTCGGCGGCCTGGGCCGTACTCCTCCAGGAGCTTCTCGACCGCCATTTTCAGTTCTTTAGCGGCCGAGGCGGTCTCGGCAACCAGGGGGTCCTGCATGGCCAGCTCGGTCAGGCGCTCGTATTCCGGCCTATCCCGCCATCGTTCCAGCAGAATCGCCGTGCTCGGGTGTGCGGCCGTCGCCGCCTGTTCCAGGAGCTCCTTGAGCACCGAAACGCCCGGTTTGTCGATGCCGCCGAGCAGTTCCAGATCGGTGATGGCCGCTGCGGCCGCAGGGTGGTGTAGCACCAGCGTAATGGCCTGGGTCAGCAAATTACCGCGCCCAACACTCATTCGACCGGGCTGCCGCCTAGGCAGTTCCGCCGCGTTCGCCGGGAAGCGCCTGGCGGGCTCGCCGGCGGCAAAGAATCCCTTGAGCTTGTTGGCCGGCATGCTGACCCGGGACGCGAGCCGGTCGGCCAGCATTTCCCGGTAAATACCTTCCGGCATGCGGGCAAACAGGGGGCCGGCCAAGGCCATCAATTTTGCGCGCCCATCGACGGATTCCAGGTCGACCTCGGCCATCAGCTGCTGCACCAGGTACTCGGAGAGCGGCAGCGCCGAGCGCATCCGGTTTTCGAAGGCCTCGGGGCCTTCTTCCGCGATCAGCGTGTCAGGATCGTGACCCTCCGGCAGGAACATGAACTTCAATTCGCGTCCGTCTTTGGCCAGCGGCAGCGCGTTCTCCAGTGCCCGCCACGCGGCCTTGAGTCCGGCGCGATCACCGTCGAAACAGAACACGACTTCACTGGTCATTTTGAAGATCTTGTTCAGATGCTCCTGCGTGGTGGCGGTGCCCAGGGTCGCCACGGCATAGGTAATTCCGGCCTGATGCAGGCGCACCACATCCATATATCCCTCGACGATCAACAGTCGTTTGAAATCACCGCGCGCCTGGCGCGCCTCGTACAGCCCGTAAAGCTCGCGGCCCTTGTGAAACAGCGGGGTTTCCGGTGAATTCATGTACTTCGGCTCACCCTGATCGATCACACGTCCGCCGAACCCGATGACGCGGCCGCGCGAATCGCGGATCGGAAACATGAGCCGATCGCGGAACCGATCGTAGAAACCGCTGCGCTCGCCGCTGCGCTCCAGGATCAAGCCCACCTGAAACAGGCGGGCGCGTTCGTCTTCCACGGTCCCGAAGCGCTTGAGCAGCGCATCCCAGGAATCGGGCGCGTAGCCCAGACTGAATCGAGCGCGGGTTTCGGCGTCGATGCCGCGGCGCTCGACATAGCCTTGCGGGCGCGGATTGTCCGCCAGGTTCTGCTCGAAGAAGCGCGCGGCCCGCAGCATGAGATCGTGCAGATCGGCGCTGCCGGTTTCGCGCGCGGCTGCGGCCTCGCGCGGCAGTTCGAGCCCGGCGCGTTGTGCCAGATCGGCCACAGCGTCCAGGAATTCCATCTTCTCGTACTGCATGAGAAACCCGATCACCGTGCCGTGCGCGCCGCATCCAAAACAGTGATAGAACTGCTTTTCAGCACTGACGGAGAACGACGGGGACTTCTCGTTGTGAAACGGGCAGCAGGCTTTGTATTCGCGACCCGCCTTCTTGAGCGGGACGCGCGCGCTGATGATGTCGACGATGTCCGAACGCGATACGAGTTCGTCGAGAAACGAGTCTGGAATACGGCCGCTCATAGAGCGCCCTTTATTAACCGCCGAGCTTGGCTTTGATCTTCGCGCCGACCGCGCCCATGTCGGCGCGGCCCTGCGCCTTGGCCTTGATGACGCCCATGACTTTTCCCATGTCCTTGACGCTGGCGGCGCCCGTGGCGGCGATCGCCTCGCTGATCAACGCGTCGATCTCGGCGCCGCTCAATTGGGAGGGCAGGTAGCCTTGCAGCAGCGTGACTTCCGCGTTTTCCTTGTCGACCAGGTCCTGGCGATTGCCGGCCTGAAATTGCACCACCGATTCCTTGCGCTGCTTGATCATTTTTTCGAGCACGCTCAAAACCTGCGCATCGTCGAGAGCAATGCGTTCGTCGACTTCGCGCTGCTTGATGGCGGATGTGATCATGCGAATCACGCCGAGCCGCTCCTTTTCGCCGGAGCGCATCGCCGCCTTCATATCCTCGGTAATTCGCTCTTTTAGAGTACCCAAGGCCTTAGGCAGGTCCCTTAGTAGGAGGGACGGGGCGGAGCGGCCGGCGGCGGGGCGGCGGGTGCTCCCGTGCCGCGCATGTTTTCCCGCGACAGACGCTTCAAATGCCGTTTCACCGCAGCCGCCTTTTTTCTCTTACGTTCCTGGGTCGGCTTCTCGTAGAATTCACGGCGCCGCAGCTCGGTGAGGACGCCCGCCTTTTCACAGGCACGCTTGAAGCGACGCAGGGCGGCGTCAAAATATTCATTCTCACGAACTCGAACGCTGGGCATTCAAACCTCAAAAGTTGTACCGACGCCGATTCGGCGACAGGGGGGCGCATTCTAAGGGGAGCCCCCCGAAAAGGCAAAATTATGCGTGTTTTAGGGATAGAAACCTCCTGTGATGAGACGGCGGTCGCGGTCTTCGACAGCGCCCAGGGCCTGCTGTCGCACCGGCTTTACAGCCAGGTCGCGCTGCATCAGGCCTATGGCGGGGTGGTTCCGGAACTTGCCTCGCGGGACCATGTAAAAAGGCTCCTACCCCTTATAAGAGAGGCCTTGAGCCTGGCGCGCTCGGACCGCGACTCGATCGATGGCATTGCTTATACGGCAGGCCCGGGCCTGATCGGTGCCTTGCTGGTGGGGGCCGGGTTCGCAGCCGGATTGGGCTTGAGCTGGGGTAAGCCTGCCTTGGGCATTCACCACCTCGAAGGGCACCTCCTGGCGCCCCTATTGGAGGCAAATCCGCCGGCTTTTCCCTTTTTGGCGCTGCTGGTGTCCGGCGGCCATACCCAACTGGTGGACGTGGCAGCGCTGGGACGCTACCGAATTCTGGGTGAAACCCTCGATGATGCCGCGGGGGAGGCCTTCGACAAGACCGCGAAGCTTCTCGGGCTTCCCTATCCGGGTGGCGCCGCATTGGCCGCCCTTGCAGCCGAGGGCAGGGCCGGCGAATTTCAGTTCCCCCGGCCCATGCTGGATCGGCCGGGGCTGGATTTTAGTTTCAGTGGCTTGAAAACTGCTGCCCTAGTAGCCTTGCGCGGCCGCGATCTTGAGGGCGGCGTCAGGGCGGACATCGCGCGCGGATTCGAAGAGGCCGTGGTTGAAACCTTGGCCGAAAAATGCCGGCGCGCGCTCAAGCAGACGGGTCACCGTCGCCTGGTCATTGCCGGCGGCGTCGGCGCGAACCGTCGATTGCGAGAACAGCTCGGGCTGGTGGCGCGCAGCAGCGGCGCCGAACTGTATTTTCCGCGCACGGAATTTTGCACGGATAACGGCGCGATGATCGCGTTGGCAGGATGCATGCGCCTCGCGGCGGGCATGCGCGCGAATGTGGGGATGGGCGCTCGCGCAAACTGGGAACTTGGAAGCTTGGAGGATTAAATCCGACCGATGGACAAGATATTCATTCATGCCCTCAAGACCGAGGCAATCGTCGGCATCTTCGATTGGGAAAGACAGGTTAAACAGACCGTTCTCATCGACATCGAGTTCAGCGCCGATATCCGCAAGGCCGCACTGTCGGATTCCATCGGGGACACGCTGAATTACAAGAGTGTCGCGAAACGCGTGCTGACCTTTGTGGAAGCATCATCGTTTCATCTGGTCGAAGCGCTTGCGGAACATGTGGCCATGCTCATTCTGGAGGAGTATCGCGTCCCCTGGGTGCGCATCTCGCTGAGCAAGCCCGGCGCGCTGCGCAATTCCCGGGACGTCGGCGTCATACTGGAGCGCGCGGCGGAGGATCTGGAGACGTGGCGCGCCCAGGCAGCGGTTAAGAACAGCCGGGGGTCTTAGATGCTTCGGCCGCCGTCCACCGCGATGATCTGACCCGTGATATACGGCGCATCCTTGGCGAGGAATAGCGCGGTACGGGCGATATCCTTCGGCGTGCCGTGGCGTTTCAGCGCGGTTTTATCGATGATTTCCTGTTTCAATGCTTCGTCCATTCCGCCGTCCGGCCACAGCACCGGACCGGGTGCGATGCCGTTGACGCGGATCTCCGGACCCAACTCACGCGCCAGGGAGCGGGTCAGCATCGCCAGCCCCGCTTTGGCCGTACTGTAGACCGGATGCGCCCGCAGCGGCCGCAGCGCATGGATGTCGATCATGTTGATGATGAGCCCGCGCTGCGCGCGCAAACTGGGCGCGGCCGCCTGCGACAAGAACAGCGGCGCCTTCAAATTGCTGCCGATGAGATCGTCCCATTGCGGCAGGGTGATTTGACCGACCGGCGTCGGATAGAAGCTCGAGGCATTGTTGATCAATATGTCCAGGCGGCCGAATTCCAGCAGGGCGGCGGCTACCAAGCGCTCCGGCGCGTCCGCGGTCAGAAGGTGCGCAGCGTGAATCGCCGCCGAGTGAGGGCGCATCTTGTTGAATTCATCCGCCAGGGCGATCGCAGCGGCCGCCGAGGAACGATAGTGAATGAGCAAGCTCGCACCGGCCGAGTGCAGCGTGCGGGCGATTTCGGCGCCGACGCGGCGCGCCCCGCCGGTGATCAATACCACCTGATCGCGCAACGCGGAATTTTGAGGCCTGGATGCCATGCCCGGCAACGATACCCGAAGATCTAATCTGCGTGAAATGTCGCTGGACGCCGCCGCCGCGGAGCACAGCATGCGCTTGCGCGATCATTTGCGGGCGCAGATCGGCGCGGCCGGCGGCTGGCTGAGCTTCGAGCGATTCATGGATCTGGCCCTGTACGCGCCTGGGCTGGGCTATTACAGCGGCGGCGCTCGGAAATTGGGCGAGGGCGGGGATTTCACGACGGCGCCGGAGGTCTCCAGCCTTTTCGGCGCCTGCGTGGCCGTGCAATGCGCCGAAGTTCTCCGGCAGGTGACGGCTGGATCGATCTTGGAAATAGGCGCCGGCAGCGGGCGCATGGCAGCGGACATTTTGGAGCGACTCGAATCGTTGAAATCGTTGCCGCAGCGTTACTTGATTCTCGAGGTCAGCGCCGACCTTCGCGAGCGGCAGCACTGCCATCTAAAGAGTCGCCTGCCGCATCTTGTCGATCGCATCCAGTGGATCGACGCTCCCCTGCTTGAGCCTTTCGACGGCGTCATCGTCGCCAACGAGGTGCTGGATGCTTTGCCGGTGGCGCGCTTTCGCTGGAATGCGCACACGGTCGATGAACTGGGGGTCGCGATCGACGATTCGGCATTCGCGTGGGTTTCGCGGGCGGCGAATCCGGCGATGACGGCGATGTGCCGCCGCTTGTGCGCCGCCGCCGGCGGCTGGGACGAAGGATACGTATCCGAGTACTGTCCGCGGCTTACGGCCTGGACAGAAGCGGTCACACGCTCGCTGCGTCATGGCGCCGCGCTATGGTTCGACTACGGTTTGCCCCGCGCGCAGTACTATCTCCCCGAGCGGCATGAGGGCACCCTCATCTGCCACTTCCGCCACCAGGCGCACGATGACCCGTTTGTGCACGTGGGATTGCAGGACATCAGCGCGTGGGTGGACTTCACCCTTCTCGCGGAAGCGGCGCATGCCGCATGCTTCGAACTCGCCGGCTTTACCACACAGGCGCATTTTTTGGCCGGGACCGGCATCGATCGGGAAATGCGGCATCGCGCGGGAGGCGACGAGAATTTGTTCGCGCGTCTCGCCAACCAGGCGCGGCAGTTGATGCTGCCGGGGGAAATGGGGGAGCGCTTCAAGGCCATGGCCTGGCAGCGAGGATTGGACATCCGTCTGTCGGGCTTCGCTCTTCGGGATCTGCGCCACACGCTATGATGCGGGCGCTCAGGGACGCGGGATCTTGAGGAGCGTCAGAAAATGAAAATTGCGATATTGGACGACTACCAGAATGTGGCGCTGAAGCTGGCCGACTGGTCGCAGCTCGAAAAGCGGGCACGCATCGATGTGTTCCACGACCATCTGCCCGACGCGAATGCCGTCGTGATGCGGCTTCTTCCCTACGATGTCGTCTGCGTCATGCGCGAGCGCACCCCGCTGCGCCGCGAGATCATCGAACGATTGCCGAACCTGAAAATGATTGCATCCACCGCGCCGCGCAACGCCTCCATCGATATGGCGGCCGCGGCCGCGCGCGGCATCAAGGTGGTTCATACCGGCTATTTTTCCAGCCCCACGGTCGAGCTGACGTGGGCGCTCATCCTCGCAGGCGCCAGGCATCTCAACGCGGAAGCCGCCGCGCTGCGCAGGGGCGAATGGCAGCACACCATAGGAGAGGACCTCGCAGGTTGTACGCTGGGCATTCTCGGACTCGGAAGCATCGGCGCAAAGATCGCGACCATCGGTCTGGCATTCGGCATGAAGACCGTTGCCTGGAGTCAAAATCTCACCGCCGAGAAGGCGCAGGCGCTCGGCGCGAAATGGGTGACGAAAGAGGAACTGCTGCGTCAGTCCGACGTCGTGTCGATCCACCTGGTCTTGAGCGATCGCACTCGTGGACTCATTGGAGCGCCCGAAATGGCGCTCATGAAACGCAGCGCCCGCCTGATCAATACTTCGCGCGGGCCGATCATCGAGGAGGCAGCGCTGATCCAGGCGCTGGAAAGGGGCCAGATCGCCGGGGCAGCCATCGATGTGTACGACACCGAACCGTTGCCGGCCGACCACCCTTTTCGAAAACTGGACAACCTGCTGGCAACCCCGCACATCGGCTATGTCTCGCGCGGTCTATACGAACGTTTCTATCGAGACACGGTGTCAAACATCGTCGCGTGGCTTGACGCGCGCGGCTAGTTCGACGATGGCGCGCGTACGCCGCCGGCGCATCTGCTCCGCGATCCTGGCGCCGTCCTGTTCGGCGATTTCCTGCGGTGTGGGCTTGATCACGGCGGCTGCGTCGCGCGCCGCCTGCAAATATTCCCGTTGCGGATACGGCGTGCGCTCCAATCCCAGACGTCCGCGCGAGTCGGCCTCGCAGGCCAGCAGCGCTTGAGCGAAGCGCTCGGGCCGCCGAAAGGCGTCCGATTTTTCGAGGATTTCCAGAATGGTGCCGGGCCGCAGCTCAAATGCGCGATGCACGTTGCCATGGTATCGCGCCACGATGACCGCGAGATCGCGGTACTCGGCCGGCAGCCGCAATCGCGCGCTCAAGGCCTCGATGAGCGCCACGCTGCGCTCCTCATGTCCACGGTGCGCCGGCCATTCGGCCTGGCGGCGTCAATGCCTTGCCAAGATCGTGCACCAAGGCGGCAAAGCGCACCACCGGCTCCTCGCTTAAGTGCGTGGCTTGCTCGAGCACCATCATGGTGTGTACGCCGCTGTCGATCTCGGGATGCCATTGCGCCGGCTGCGGCACGCCGAACAGCGCGTCGATTTCCGGAAAAATCACCTGCAACGCGCCGCACTCGCGCAGCACATGGAAAAACTCGGCGGCCTTCGGAGATGCGCAGGGCCTTCTCGGTTTCCTGCCACACGCGTTCCGGCAACCAGCGCATCGACCTCGCCGCGCTCCACCATGGCGCGCATCAGTGTCACGGTTTCGGGCGCGACCTTGAAGCCCAAGGGCGCGAAGCGCGCGGCGAATCGCGCCACCCGCAGCACCCGCACCGGATCTTCGACGAAGGCCGGCGAGACATGGCGCAGCACGCGCGCCTCGAGGTCGCGGCGGCCGCCGTAAGGGTCGAGCAGTGTGCCGTCCTGGTCCTGCGCGATGGCGTTGATGGTCAAATCGCGGCGCGCCAGATCCTCCTCGAGAGTGACCTGCGGTCCGAATTCGACGCTGAAGCCGCGATATCCCGGGGCCACCTTGCGCTCGAGACGCGCCAGCGCATATTCCTCGTGGCTGTCAGGATGCAGAAACACGGGAAAGTCGCGTCCCACCTCGCGATATTTCAGACGCAGCAGCTCGTCCCGGGTGCCGCCCACCACGACCCAATCGCGCTCCTTGACGGGCAGGCCGAGCAGAGCGTCCCGAACGGCGCCGCCAACCAGATACACTTGCATGCGTGAATCTTAGCAGCATGTGCCGCCACATTCCGCGCGGCTGCGGCGGTTGGCGTGGTCGCGCTCCTGTGCTGCGGCTGCTACCTTCTTGAAAGCGCCGAAGGCCAGTTCGCGCTCATGTCGAAGCGCGAGCCCATCACCAGCGATGTCATCGACAGTCCCGCGACGCCGGCGGCACTGCGTACGCAGCTCGAAGCGGTCGCCGCGATACGCGACTTCGCCAGCCACGACCTTGAGCTGCCGGACAACGGCAGCTATCGAAGTTACGCGGATGTCGGCCGCCCCTACGTCGTATGGAATGTCGTCGCGGCGCCGGAGTTCTCGGTCGATCCCAAGAAGTGGTGCTTTCCGGTCGTCGGATGCGTGGCCTATCGCGGCTATTTCGTCGAGACCGACGCGCGCCGCTATGCCGACGGCTTGCGCGCGCAAGGCCTTCGATGTCGCCGTCGGCGGCGTTGCCGCGTATTCCACCCTCGGGCACTTCGACGATCCGATGCTGAACACCATGGTGGGCTGGAACGACGTGGAACTGGCCGCGATCATCTTTCACGAGCTCACGCATCAACTGTTGTACGTGCCCGATGATGCATCGTTCAACGAGGCGCTCGCGACCACGGTCGAGGAAGAGGGCGTCAAGCGCTGGCTCAAACAGCAGGGGCGCGAACAGGATTTGTCTGCTCACCTCGTGCAGCAATCGCGCTATCTCGAGGTGATCCAGCTATTGACAGCGACCCGGGCCGATCTGCGCACCCTCTATGCCTCCGGCGCGCCGCCGGAGGCGCTGCGCGAAGGCAAGCGCGCAGGCGTTCGCAGCCCTGCGCGAATCCTATGCACAACTCAGGGCGCCGTGGGGCGGCCAGGCGCCGTTCCAGGAATGGTTCACTCAGGACATCAACAACGCCCATCTTGCGTCCATTGCGACCTACTACAAATGCGTGCCTGGTTTCGAGCGCGAACTTGCCGCAGCGGGCGGCGACCTGCCCGCTTTCTACCGGCGAGTGCGCGAGCTTGCGAAGCTCGACCAGCGGCAACGCGACCTTTTGGTCTGCGGCGAGCCCCAAGACCATTAGCAGCCTCCCTAGATCCCAAGCACCAGCGACAGCTGAATCGCGCCGACGATGCTCGAAACGATGGTCAGGGCAAGAAACCCTTGTGCGAGTCTTGTGACAATGAATAATTCGTTCATGATATGCGCTCCGTTGAGAATTGCTGCCACGGCGCATAGGTTGTTCCTCGCGCCTTGAGCGAACAAACGCAATCTCTGACCGAGGGTTAAGGAAAGCTTAAATGCCATCCGCCTACGACCGATTGCCGTTGGGAGCCTTGCGGGTATTCGAGGCCGTCGCCGCGCACCTGAGCTTCTCCGAGGCCGCGGAGTCGCTCAATGTGACGCCCGCCGCCGTCAGCCAGCAGATCAAAACACTTGAAAACTACATCCAGGTGCCGCTGTTTCGGCGCAGCGGCCGGCGGGTGGAAATCACCGAGGAGGGACTGGAATTGCTGCCGGCGGTGCGCGCGGGCCTGGAAAAACTCGAATCGGCGCTGCAGCAGATGAAGCATCATCGCCGCGCCGGCCCCCTGCAGATCACCTTGCTGTCGTCGTTCCTGCAGCTCTGGCTGCTGCCGCGCATCCGCTCGTTCCGGCGGAAATTTCCCGATATCGAGCTGCGCTTCCACACCTCGCGCGAACTCGTGGACTTCTCGCGCACCACCAATCACATCGCCATTCGTTTCGGCCGCGGCAACTATCCGAACGTGCACAGTGAAAAATTGCTCGACGACTGGCTGGTGCCGGTGGCAAGCCCCGATCTGATCAAGCAACACGGGACGATCGAGCGCGGCGCATCCCTGAGCAAGTATCCGCTGCTGGAAAGCGGCGACGAGCCGTGGCGCATGTGGGCGCAAGCCGATGAAGAGGCGGCGTGGCATTCCCGCGCGCCCAGCATCGAGGATTCAGCGGGTCTGTTATCCGCCGCGGAGGAAGGCTTGGGGTACGCGCTCGCGCGCTGGACACTGGTGAGCCGATCGCTGCAGAAGGGCACGCTCAAGCTCGCCGGTAAGGGCGCGTTGCCGTACAGCTCTGCTTATTACTTCGTCTGTCCGAAGAGCTTCCTGGCCTTGCCCAAAGTGGCGCAGTTTCGAGAGTGGGTCTTCGCCGCTGCCGCCGCCTTCCCGGGGCCGACCGGATGGGAGGCCTGAAGCGCATCATGCGCGCCCTCAGTGCTTTACGCATCGGATCGGGTTTGGCTGCGGCGCTGCTGTTGCTCGTTGCGGGATGCTCGTCCGGCGCGCGCGATGCATCCGCGCAGGTCGATGCGCTGATCCATCCTTATCAAGGAGCTGTGCCCGGCGCGAGTGTCCTGGTGATTCGCGACGGCTTGCCGATCATCCGCCGCAGCGTTGGACTTGCGGACCTGGAGGGTCGGGTTGCGGCCACTCCGGCGACCAATTACCGCCTGGCGTCCATGACCAAGCAATTCACGGCCACGGCAATTCTGCTGCTTGCCGAGGACGGGCGGCTGTCGCTCGCCGACCCGGTGCGCAAATGGCTGCCGACGCTGCCGGCCGCGGCCGACGGCATCACCATTCGCCACCTGCTCACGCATACCTCCGGACTGATCGACTATGAAGATGTCATGGCGGAAGGCACCACCCAACAATTGCACGATGCCGATGTGCTGCATCTGCTCGAGTCGCAGAATCGCACCTACTTTGCGCCCGGCACCGCCTATCGCTACAGCAACAGCGGCTACGCGTTGCTGGCGCTGATCGTCGGTCGCGCCTCGGGCAGTGATTTCGCGACCTTTTTGCGCGAGCGCATTTTTCGACCCCTGCACATGGACAATACCGTGGCCTTCGAGGATGGAATCTCGACTGTCGCCAACCGTGCCTATGGCTACAGCCTCATCAACAATGTCTGGACGCGCACCGATCAAAGTTTGACGAGCGCCGTGCTGGGCGACGGCGGAATCTATTCCTCGATCGACGATCTGACAAAGTGGGATGCCGCGCTGTATGACAACCGATTGCTGCGCGCCGAATCGCTACGAGCGGCCTTTACGCCCGCCACGAAGACCGACGATCCGGCGGTGCAATACGGATTCGGCTGGCGCATGACCGGGGATTCTTTGTGGCATTCCGGCGAGACCATGGGATTTCGCAATGTCATCGTGCGCTTCCCGCAGCATCGGCTCACCGTGGTGGTGCTGACCAATCGCGACGCGGCTGAGCCTTATTTTCTGGCGCTGGCCATCGCCAAGATCTATCTGCCCGGCGCCGACGCCGTGCATGCGGCGCACGAGGCCACCGGCCCTGATTCCGACGCGCATCCGAAAGATCCCGGCGAGAAGCCCTAGCTCTCAGTGAGTTGAGCGGCCCGCAGCGGCACGGTTCTGGCTGAGACGGGCATTGTCTTCCAGCGCTCCCAGGTACTGGCGGGCCGAGGCCATCATCGACTGCGGCTTGATGCCAAGCTTCGGCAAGCCGTTCTCCGTGCAGACGCTGTCGACCTTGAGGGACCGGTAATTGTCGGTGGAGAAGGGTCGTCCGGGCACGAAATTCATGACGAACCCCTGCAGGCGAGCGGCGAAATCCGGCAGACCGATGATCAAGCGGCGGCGGTGCGTCAAGGTCGCGACAAGCGCGACGATTTCCCGCAAGGTGTAAATCTGTCGGCCCGCCCAGTTCATAGGTCCTGCGGCTGGTCGCTCCGCCATGCAGCGATGCGACCAGTGCCGCGACCATGTCGTCGACCGATACGGGTTGAAAGCGAGCCTTGGGGCGCGCGAGCGGGAATACTCAGCGGAATCACCGCCAACAGACCGGCGAAGCGATTCAGGAATGAATCGCCGGGACCGAACATCACGCTGGGTTGCAGGATGGTCCAATCCAAAGCTGTTTGCTCGCGAATGAGCTTTTCCGCCTCACCCTTGCTGCGTAGGTAGTAGCTGGGCGCATTGGGATCCGCCTTCAAGGCTGATACCTGCAACAGGCGGGCGACACCGGCGGATCGCGCGGCGCGCAGCACGGTCTGCGTGAGTTCCGTATGCGCGCGGCGGAATCCGGCACCGCCGAATCCGCGTTCATTCAAGATGCCCACCAGATTGATCACCACATCTTGGCCGCGCAAGCGCTCGCTCAGTTGCGCTTGCTGGTAGACGTCGCAATTTTCCAAGGTCAGTCCGGGCAGAACCAACAGGTGCTTGTGCTGCTCCCGATCCCGCGACAGCACCGTGACGCGGTGTCCCTCGCGGATCAGCCTCGCGACCAAGCGGGTGCCCAAGAATCCGGTGCCGCCCAGAACTGCAATGGATAGGAGCCGCATGGGTCAGCGAATCGGAAGCAGCAAGGTGTCGCTGCCTCGACGTACTTTCAGCAGCAGCACGGAGACCCCTTTGGCGGCCTCGCGGAACGACTTCATGTTCGTCACCGGTGTGCGTCCCACGCCGACGATCTCATCGTTGGCGCGCAGGCCCGATTGGGCCGCCGGGCTGCCCTCTTGAATCGTCTTGATGAGCACCCCGCTGCCTTCGGGGGAATCCACGAATTCGGCGCCTTCCAGGCCTTTGTTGATGTCGACCGCGCTCGCGCTCGCCAGCTCGCCGCGATCGGCGATCAATGCGGTGACCTTGCGCGGTTTGCCGTCGCGCAGCAGGCCGAGCTCGACCTTATCGCCGACGTGCAGCATGCCGATGGCATTGCGCAGTTCGCCGGAGCTTTTCATCGTGACGCCGTTGAGCGAGGTGATGATGTCGCCGGTCTTGATCCCTGCGCGCTCCGCCGCCGAGCCCTGCGCCACGCCCGCCACCAGGGCCCCGCTGGTCTCGGTGAGTCCGAATTCCTTGGCAATGTCCGCATTTACGCTGTAGAGCTGCACGCCGAGAACGCCGCGCTTGACCTCACCGTACTTGATGAGCTGGTCCATGACGCTGTGGACCATGTTGACCGGTATCGCGAAGCCGATGCCGATGTTGCTGCCGGTTCGGGACAGGATGGCGGAGTTGATGCCGACCAGTTCGCCGCGCAGATTGACCAGCGCGCCGCCGGAATTTCCGGGATTGATCGAGGCGTCGGTCTGAATGAAATCCTCGTAGCCGCCCGCCTCCGGATTGATACCGCTGCGCCCCAGCGCGCTGACGATGCCGGCGGTCACCGTGTGCTGCAGACCAAAGGGATTGCCGATGGCGACCACGTAGTCGCCGACCTCGAGTTTGCTCGAATCGCCCAGCGCCATGGCGCACCAGATTCGGCTGCTTTGCCTGCAGCAACGCCAGATCCGTGCCCTCGTCGGTGCCGATGACCTTGGCGCTGAAGGTCCGATTGTCGAGCAGCGTGATGGTGATCTCGCTGGCGTTCTCGACCACATGATGATTGGTGATGATGTAGCCGTTCTTGGCGTCGACGATGACGCCGGAGCCGGCGCTCTGGAACTGCCGCTCGCGCGGCCTCGAATCCTGGGGGGCGTCGAAGAAGCGGCGGAAGAACGGATCGTCGAGCAGCGGATTGCGTGCCGGGCTGCTCCTTGATGGTGCCGCGCGTGGCGATATTGACCACCGACGGCGAGACGCGCTTGACCATGGGGGCCAGCGAGGGCATCGGTGCGGCATCGAGAGGCGCCGGCGTCGCCGCGGCATAGGCAACTTCGCCGATGGAGCGCGCGCCGGTGCGGCCAGGCTGCCGATCGCAACCACCGCCAGCGCGGCTGCCGTGAGTTTAGACGCAGATTCATGCGCAATCCTCGAGCGACGATGTGACAGGCGAGCAAAGCAAGGCCGGACTAGATGTCCGGCCCCCTCGCCAACGACGCGATATTACACGGAAGAGCGCGCGACGGATCCTCTTAGGCGGCTTCCACCGTGATCCGGTGCGGCTGCACCTGCGCCAACTTCGGGATTGACGACTTCCAGCACGCCATTGGCGACCTTCGCCTTGATGTTTTGCGCGTCGGCCGTCTCCGGCAGGCTGAATCGGCGCTGAAATTCGCCGCTGATGCGCTCGACGCGGCGAAAGCCCTCGCGCGATTCCTTGCGCGACTCGTCGCGCTGTCCGCGAATGGTCAGCACGCCCTGATCGGAGGTGATTTCCACGGCCTTCGGATCGACGCCGGGCAGATCCACATGCAACACGAACTGATTCGCTTCCTCATGGATGTCCACCGGCGGCAACCAGGCGCCGGAATCCGCGGCCGTGGTCAACGGCGCGCCAAATAAACGATCGACTTCCTTCTGGAGCCGGCTGACGAGTGCCCACGGCTCATAACGTACGACGGTCATGCTAGAAACTCCTATAAAGATGATAAAAATTGAGTGCAAAAATTTCTAATTCGAAAAGTTACGCGCGTGAATTGAAAATGGGTCTGAGATGAGCATTTCAACCGGCCGCGATCGTCGAGATAATTTTTGTGCCGCCTGGGCTCGCGGGAAAAACTGAGACGCAGTTCAAAGTCAATGGAACATAATGTGGATAACGTGTGCAAACACAATATCTTGCGATTCACGTTTTTTCCCCTTGACCTGGACTTCGGAAAGGGTAATCAGCTAATTTCTCGGGACAATTCTGTAACTTGTTGATATAAAAAGTATTTTTTTGATCAAAAATAGTATGAAAAAAGTCTTGACGATGATTGCCATCGCGCCGTACCCTCTCCGCTCAAACACAAGATGTTGTGTCCGAAAGGTTCGCGTTAGTCCCCGCGCTTACGTTAAGTCACCATCGATTTCTTTTCGCGAGAACACCGCCATTTGTGTTCAGGTTTTTAGCTCGATAATTATAAGGGAGCGGCGTAGATACCCATGAATACGGTGGTCAAAATACAGCCCAAAGATGTCGGCAACATTCCTTATCAAGAAGCGTCCTTCGACATCTGGGATAAGAAGTATCGGCTGACCGCGAAGGACGGCTCGCCCGTCGACAAATCGATGGACGACACCTATAAGCGCGTCGCGCGCGCGCTCGCCGATGTGGAGTCCGAGGCTTGCCGCGAACAATGGTACGAATCCTTCCTCTGGGCGTTGCGGCATGGCGCCATCCCCGCCGGCCGCGTGACCTCGAATGCCGGCGCGCTCGAACACAAGCCCGCCACCTCGACGATCAACTGCACCGTATCCGGCACCATCCGCGACTCCATGGACGACATCTTGAACAAGGTCCATGAAGCCGGGCTCACGCTGAAGGCGGGCTGCGGCATCGGCTATGAATTCTCGACCTTGAGGCCGCGCGGCGCGTATGTGTCGGGCGCGGGCGCCTACACCTCCGGTCCTTTGTCGTTCATGGATATCTACGACAAGATGTGTTTCACCGTGTCGTCGGCCGGCGGCCGCCGCGGCGCACAGATGGGCACCTTCGATATCGGTCACCCGGATGTGCTGGAGTTCATTCGCGCCAAGCGCGAAAACGGCCGTCTGCGCCAATTCAATCTATCCCTGCTCGTCACCGATGAATTCATGAAGGCGGTGAAGAACGAGGGCGAGTGGACGCTGGCGTTCCCCATGGGCCGCCAGGAATTCGAGGCGGAGAGGCCTGACCTCGACGACACCTCGAAATTCGTGTGGCGCGAATGGCCGTACACGGAAGGCTATGTCGCGAACGAAGAGGGGCTGGTTGCCTGCAAGATCTACAAGACCCTGCCGGCGCGCCGCGTGTGGGACGTGATCATGTCCTCCACCTACGACTTCGCCGAACCGGGATTCATCCTCATCGACAGGGTGAACGAGATGAACAACAATTGGTGGACGGAGAATGTCCGCGCCACCAATCCCTGCGGCGAACAACCGTTGCCCGCCTACGGCTCCTGTCTGTTGGGCTCGGTGAATCTCACCAAGTTCGTGCTGGATCCATTCACCGAGGATGCGCGCTTCGATTGGGAGACCTATCGCAAGGTCGTGAAGATCTTCACCCGCATGCTCGACAACGTGGTCGAGATCAACGGCTTGCCGCTGGCGCAGCAGCGCGACGAAATCATCCGCAAGCGCCGTCACGGCATGGGGTTCCTGGGACTGGGTTCGGCCATCACCATGCTGTGCATGAAGTACGGCTCGAAGAAATCGGTGGCGTTTACGCAGAACGTCTCGCGGGAAATGGCCGTGGCCGGCTGGGAAGCGGCGCTGGATCTTGCGCGCGAGAAGGGTCCGGCGCCGATCATGAACGAGGAATTCTCGGTGACGCGCGAGATGCTGCGCAAGCGGCCCGAGATGGTCAAGGATGGATGGCGGGTCGGAGCGCGGGTTCCGGGCCGCGTACTGCACGCGCGCTACAGCCGCTACATGCAGCGCATCGCCGAGGCGTCGCCCGAACTGGTGGATGAACTCGCCGAAGTCGGTGCGCGTTTCACGCATCACACGTCGATCGCGCCCACGGGCACCATCTCGCTGTCGCTCGCCAACAATGCCTCGAACGGCATCGAACCTTCGTTTGCGCATCATTACTTTCGCAATGTGCTTCGCGAAGGCAAGAAATCCAAGGAAAAGGTCGACGTGTTCTCCTTCGAGCTGCTTGCGTACCGGGAAATGGTGAATTCGCGCGCCATGCCGAATTCGCAGAATGCGGCGGAGAAACTGCCCGACTATTTCGTTTCCGCGGACGACATCGGACCCAAGGAACATGTGGACATCCAGGCCGCGGCGCAGCTGTGGGTGGATTCGTCGATATCGAAGACCGCGAATGTCCCGACCGATTACAAGTACGAGGACTTCAAAGACATCTACATGTACGCCTTCGATTCCAGGGCTGAAGGGCTGTACCACCTTCCGCTTCAATCCGGAGGCCTTCCAGGGCGTATTGGTCAAGGAGGACGATCTGAAGAACACGATCTACGTGTTCACGCTGGAGGACGGCACGGAAGTCGAGGCGCGGGGCGATCAGGAGATCGAATACGACGGTGAAATGCATACCGCCGCGAATCTCTTCGATGCCCTGAAAGAAGGCTATTACGGGAAGTTCTGATCATGGCCCACATCAAAATCGAAAAGAAAATCGCCAAGTACCGCGTGCAGAAGCCGGAAGCGAAGGACGTCCGCCGCGCCCGCGCCGAAGGACGCGCTGAAGACCCAGGACAATGTCATCTGGATGCACGAGAAACTCGAGCGTCCCGAGGTGCTGATCGGCTCGACCTACAAGATCAAGACCCCGGTGTCGGACCACGCGATGTACGTCACCATCAACGACATCGTCCTCAACGAGGGCACGCCGCACGAACAGCGGCGACCGTTCGAGGTGTTCATCAATTCGAAGAATCTCGATCATTTTCAGTGGATCGTGGCGCTGACACGCGTCATCTCCGCCGTATTCCGCAAGGGTGGCGACACGACCTTTCTGGTCGATGAGCTCAAGGCGGTGTTCGATCCGAAAGGCGGCTATTGGCAGCCCGGCGGCAAGTTCATGCCCTCGACCATCGCCGAGCTGGGTTACGTCATCGAGCGCCACCTGCAGTCGATCGGCTTGCTCAAGAAACCCGAACTCGATGCGCATCAGCGAAAATTGGTGGAAGAGAAGCGTGCCGAGTTCGAGGCGCGCACCAAGCAAACCGACGCGTTTTCCAAGTCGCACTTTCCCGAGGGTGCGCAGCTGTGCGCGAAGTGCAGTACGGCCGCCGTGGTGATGATGGACGGCTGCTATACCTGCCTGAATTGCGGCGACTCGAAGTGCGGCTAGGAGCCTGTCTCCGAGGCCGCGCGGGCCGGCCTTAGCCCTTTCCCTTTGCCTTCACAAACTTTCTCGGCGAGTAAAAAGCAATACGACGTCATCGTCGTCGGCTCGGGGGCCGCAGGCGGTCAGACGGCCTACACCTTGTGCATGGAAGGAGCCAAGGTCCTCATGTTGGAAGCGGGCCGCAACTACGTGCCGGAACAAGAAACTCCGATGTTTCAGACGCCGGAGCAGGCGCCGCTGCGGGACACTGCGACGCCGGACAAGGAATTCGGGTTTTACGATGCCACGGTCGATGGCGGCTGGAGTGTCCCCGGGGAACCGTACGTGCAGTCCACCGACGATCCGCACGGGAGATTCGCCTGGTGGCGCTCGCGCATGCTCGGCGGCCGCACCAATCACTGGGGCCGAATTTCCCTGCGCAACGGTCCGTATGATTTCAAGCCGCATCGGCGCGACGGGCTGGGGTTCGACTGGCCCATCTCCTATGAGGAGGTTGCACCGTACTACGACAAGGTCGAGAGGCTCATCGGCGTCTACGGCAGCTCGGAGGGGCTGGAGAACACACCGAATTCTCCCGAAGGCTGCCTGCTGCCGCCGCCGGCGCCCCTGGTCAGCGATTATCTGGTGCAACAACGAGCGGGGCGTCTCGGCATTCCCATTGTCCCCGGTCACCGCGCGGTGCTGACGCGGCAGCTCGATTTCAAGCGCTCGCCCGCGCTGCTTCATCCCGGGAATCTCAAGGCGCAGAAAATCATCGCCGCGGACATGCAAGCGCGCGCCGCTTGTTTTTGGGCCACCGATTGCGGCCGCGGCTGCTCAATCCGCGCGAACTACCAGTCCACCACCGTGCATCTGCCGCCCGCGCTGGCCACCGGCAATCTCGACATCGTCACGGATGCGATGGTGAGTGAGGTCGTACTCGGACGCGACGGACTGGCCAGGGGCGTGAAATACATCGACCGCATCAGCGGAACGGAGCGCAGGGCCGACGCCCGGGTCATTGTCCTCGCCGCCAGCGCCTGCGAAACGGTAAGAATCCTGCTCAACTCGAAGAGTGCTCTGTTTCCCGACGGTTTAGCGAATTCCAGCGGCAAGGTCGGCAAGTACCTCATGGACACCGTGGGCAGCAGCGTGCGCGGACAGGTGCCGCTGCTCGAGGGCCTGCCGCCGCAGAACGAGGACGGGGCGAGCGGAGGCGCGCTGTATGCGCCCTGGTGGGGCTATCAAGATCAACAAAAGGGAAAGCTCGGCTTCGCGCGCGGCTACCATATCGAGTTCGGCGGGGGCAGGCGCATGCCGGACTCAGGTACGCTGCGCGGCCTCGAGAATTTTACCGGCGGCAGCTACGGCCGGAAACTCAAGGAGGACGCCCGGCGCTACTACGGTTCCTTCGTCGGCTTCGCAGGCCGCGGCGAAATGATCCCCAATGAAAACTCGTACTGCGAAATCGACCCGGTCGTCAAGGATAAATGGGGCATCCCGGTGCTGCGATTTCATTGGAAATGGTCCGATCATGAAACGCGCCAAGCAGCACACATGCAGAAGACCTTTGCGGACATCATCGAAGCGATGGGCGGCCGCGTGACAGGGAAAGTGAAGACCGACGGTGCCGAGGCGATTTCACCCGGCGGTTTCATCATCCACGAGGTCGGCGGCGCGATGATGGGGGCGAACCGGCAAACGTCGGTGACCAACGAGTGGTGTCAGACCTGGGATGTCAAAAACCTATTTCTCACCGACGGCGCGGTTTTCGTGTCCAATGCGGACAAGAATCCGACGCTGACCATCATGGCGCTGGCGTGGCGCGCATCGGATCACATCGCCGGCATGATGCGAAAGAAGGAATTGTGATGGATCGACGCACGACCATTCAATGGATGCTGGCGGCCGCAGCCTCGATGCCTCTGCGGGGCAACCGCTCTTGGAGTCAGGAGGTCACGACGCACCACCCCGCTTCCTTAGGTTACGGCACCGATCCGAATCTTACGAAGATCTATCATCCGGGCGATGTCTGGCCGCTGACGCTCGATGGCGCGCAGCGGCGCTGCGCGGCCGCTCTTTGCAATGTCATTCTGCCCGGTGATGACCGTTCACCCAATGCCGAGAGCGTGGGCGTGGTGGACTTCATCGACGAATGGGTCAGCGCGCCCTATCCGCGCCAAAGCGAGGATCGGCCGATGATATTGGAGGGTTTGGCCTGGATGGATGCCGAAGGGATGCTGCGCTTCAAGAGAAACTTCTCCGATCTCGATGAACCCTCGCAGCACGCGATTTGCGACGACATTTGCTACGAACCGAAGGCGCCGGCGAAATTCTTGCGCGTCGCCCGATTCTTCACCCGCTATCGGGATCTGACGGTGGGCGGCTTCTATTCCACGCCGGCAGGGCGTCAGGATCTGGGCTACATGGGCAATGTGCCGCTCTCGACATTCGAGGGGCCGCCGCTCGAAGTGCTGCGCAAACTGGGTTTGGGGCCCGCGTCGTGAGTATTCCGAATCGCGCGCCGGATAGGCTTGGCGTGGGCTTCGTGGGCAGCGGCTTCAATGCGCGCTTCCACATGCAGGGATTCAAGGCGGTGCGGGACGCCGACGTGCGTGGCGTGTGGAGCCCGAATGCCGGGCACGCGAATTCGGCGGCGGCGCTGGCGCGCAGCCTGGACATCGGCGCGGCCAAGGCCTACGCATCCATTCGGGACATGGTGGCTGATCCTGCGATCGACGCGCTATGGCTGACCGGACCCAATCAATCGCGTATCGAGAACATGGAAGAAATCGTGCACGCCATCGAAAGCGGTGCGGGAACGCTGCGCGGAATCGCTTGCGAGAAGCCCCTGGCACGCAATGTCGCCGAGGCCAAACGCTTCATGGCGCTCATGCAGCGCACCGGTGCCGCGCAGGGGTATTTGGAGAACCAGGTATTCGCGCCGCAGATCGAAACCGGCCGTTCGCTCAGCTGGGCGCGCGGCGCGGCCAGCACCGGCCGTCCCTATCTTGCGCGCGCATCCGAGGAACACAGCGGCCCGCACGCCCCGTGGTTCTGGCGGGGCGAGTTGCAGGGAGGCGGGGTGCTGAACGACATGATGTGTCACTCGGTACTGCTGGTGCGATACCTGCTGACCCGACCCGGGGCGCCGCGCTCCTCGCTGCGGCCGGTTCGGATCACGGGACATATCGCCAGTCTCAAGTGGACGCGGCCGGCCTATGCTGCACAGCTCAAGGAGACTTTCGGCCCCGAGGTCGACTATGCCAAGCGTCCGTCGGAGGATTTTGCCAGTGTCATGATCGAGTTCGAGACGGACGACGGGCTAACCGTGATCGGCGAAGCCTCGACTTCATGGAGCTTCGTGGGCGCCGGGCTGCGCCTCTCCGCCGAACTATTGGGCCCCGAGTATTCCATGTCGTGGAATACTTTGAATAGCGGACTGAATCTATTTTTCTCGCGCGCGGTGCGCGGCGCCGCCGGCGAGGACCTGGTCGAGAAGCAAAATGCCGAAGTGGGCCTGATGCCGGTGGTTGCGGGAGAGGCCGCCGCCTACGGCTACGAAAATGAAGATCGGCATTTCGTGCGGGTATTCTTGGGCAAGGAAGCACCCCTCCTCAACTTCGACGACGGGCTCGAGGTGGTATCGCTGCTCATGGCGGCCTATATGAGCGCCGAGCAGGGAAGGACGCTCGATTTTCCGCCGCCGGGTCTCGACACATTCGTTCCGGCCGTGGCACGGGGCGCGTGGCGACCGCGCTGACCCGAGCTGGAACGCCAGGGAACATTCATGCATAGCAGATTCTTGAGATTTGCCGCGTTCAGCCTCCTGGGCTTTGCCTCGACCACCGCTCCGGCCCAATCGGACCAGGCCGCGGCGGCACCGGCCGCGACAGCGTCAGCTTCGGCAAGCGGCTGGCAGGTGTTGTTCGACGGCAAAATCACCCGGGCCTTTCGGGGTTGGCACTCGAAGGGTTTTCCAGCGGGATGGCATGTGGTGGACGGCACACTGGCGAAAGAGGGCGCCGTCGACGAACTGATAACACGCAAGCCATACGGCAACTTTGAGCTCGAGCTCGATTGGAATATCGGCGAGAGCGGCAACAGCGGCGTTTTCTATCGCGGCACGCACGAGTACGACCATATCTACTGGAGCGGACCTGAATACCAGCTTCTCGATGATGCCAACGCGCCCGACGGCCGCAGCCGTCTGACGGCGGCGGCTTCGGCCTATGCGATTTACCCCGCACCCGCGGGTGTGGTTAAGCCCTCCGGTGAGTGGAATACGACACGCATCGTCATCAAGGGCACGCATGTCGAACATTGGTTGAACGGGCAGCTGATGGTTGCCTACGACCTGGGCAGCCCTGATTGGCAAGCCAGAGTCGCCGCCAGCAAATTTTCCAAGTACCCAAACTATGGTTTGGCGAAGAAAGGTTTGATCGGCATCCAGGGAGACCATCCGGGCACCTTGGCGCTGCGGCACATCCGGATCCGCGAGCTGCCATAGGAGCCTGTCCGACTCGGAGGCTCCTGGCTCCTTCAGGGCTGGCTTCAGTTCTTGGGTGCGGCCTCCGGCGGGCTCGCCGCCGCTTTTGCCGCGGCCAAGGCTTTGACGATCGCGCCGAGCTGGGCGAGGGCGGCCGAGTCTTCCGGACTGACCGGCGGGTTCTTGCATCGTGGATCGGTGCGTTGCAACGCGCCGCTCATGGCGCGGGTGATGGGAATGGGATCGCAGCCATGGGTGTTGTCGCAGACCAGGTCGAATTCCGGGCGGGCTTTGACGTGGCAGGTCTGGCAGTTGCCTCCGAATCGATTGTTGACTTCCTGAAATCCTCGCGCGCGGATGGTGGATCCGTCAGCGGATATGTCGAGCTCGAAGTACTCCCAGTCGTGCGTCGTGGGGTTGAAGCCCGGATCTCGCTTCACCATGACCTCGGTGGGGACGAGCTGCAGGACCGAGCCGACCGGATAAGCGCCCGTTCCCGCTTCGGCCACTTTCACGGTACCGGCAAGGTTGCCGGCCAGATTGTCGACATAGAAATGCCGGACGTGGTTCATGTCCGAAATGCAGTGAAACGATGCGTCGCTGATGGGGAAAGAAGCCGGGGCCGCGGGCGAGGCCGCCATCGCGGGACCGAGGAACAACACGGCGGCGTAACTGCAGGACGCGATGAGTCGGGACATGGACATGGAGGAAAGGGTCTTGATCATGGTTGCTCGCGTATGCACTCAGGCAGCTAAATTATGGCGTAACTTGAGCGATCGCGCTGTCTGATTGACGAGGTGAGATTTTGCCGGATTTCAAGTCCAGGGTAAGCAGGGTTTGCGCGGTGTTCGCAGCGCTGTTGGCGTGCTTCGGCGCCGACGTTGCATACGGAGCGGAGGCGGCGAACCCTTTCGTCTATCCGCCGCAGCTCGAGCCCGACGTGCGCTTCTGGATTCGCGTATACACCGAGGTCACCACGGATCAGGGCCTTTTGCATGACGATTGGAATCTCGGATTGGTATACGAGGTGCTGCGCTTCGATCCTTCGGATTCGCCGCGGCAACGCGAGCATGTCGTGGAGCAGGCCAAGGCGCGCATTGCGGCGCTGCTGCGCCGCTTCGCCGGCGGCGCCACCGACAATCTAACCGCGCATGAGCGGCGCATCCTGCGCGCCTTCGGCGACAGTGCGACGGCCGCGCAGTTCCGCGACGCCATCGAAGGCATTCGCTTCCAGCTTGGGCAGGCTGATCGCTTCCACGAGGGGTTGATTCGCGCACAGGCTTATGAGGCGGACATCTCGCGGATTCTCGCCGAGCGGGGCGTGCCGCCGGAAATCGGCGCATTGCCGCACGTCGAATCGTCGTTCAATCCCGCCGCGTATTCCCGCGTGGGCGCCGCCGGCCTGTGGCAATTCATGCCCGGGACGGCGAGACGTTATATGCGGGTCGACAGCGTGGTCGACCAGCGTCTGGATCCCTTCAGCGCGACCGAGGCGGCTGCGAATCTCATGCTCTACAACTACCGTCTGCTCGGCACCTGGCCGCTGGCGGTCACCGCCTACAATCATGGACCGGGAGGCTTGCGGCGCGCCCAGGATGATTTGGGAACCAGCGACATCGCGGTGATCGTCAAGCGCTATCAAGGCGCAACCTTCGGTTTCGCATCGCGGAATTTCTATGTGGCGTTTCTGGCGGCGCTGGAAGTCGATCGCAACGCGGAGAAATACTTCGGTCCCCTGACCCGTCTTCCCGAGGCACCCAGTACCTTGGTGGCGCTGCCCGATTACATTCCGGTGGATGCGCTGGCCAAGGCCTTCAAGGCGGACTTGGGCGCATTGCGGGTGTTGAATCCGGCGCTGCGTCCGCCGGTTTGGAACCGGGCCCGCTTCGTGCCGCGCGGCTACGCCATGCGCCTGCCGGGTTCGCTGCAACCACCCGATGTGGCCGCTGCCTGGGCGCGCCTGCCGGGAACGGCGCGCTACGTCGCGCAGAGAAATGACGGGGCGCACCGGATGCGCCGCGGCGAAACCCTGGCGAGCGTAGCCGCCACCAGCGGCGTTTCCTTGAATCGGCTGCTCGCGGCGAACGGTTGGAGCGACGCCCGGGAGTTGGCGCGCGGAGATACCGTGCACATCCCCTTGCCGGCATCGCGTGCTGAGGTAACGGGAGCGGTGACGGCTTCAGCGCCGGCCGAGGCGCCGCCCGCCACGGCGCCGGCCGCGGCCGAACCGGCCCCTGAGGCGCCGGTCGCCAAGTTGCCGCCGCCGACTAAAGAACCTGTTTCGGAAAGACAGTCCGGGGGCTCGGGCATGTTGCCGGCCGCCGCGCCCACCGGCGGCGGCGATACGACTGACTACAGTGTGGGCGCTGACGATACTGTGGTCGTCCAAGCCGACGAGACTCTGGGCCACTACGCTGATTGGTCGAGAGTCAGCATCGCCACGCTGCGCGATTTGAACAAGCTGCACAAGAATGTGGTGGTAACGCTCGGACACAAGGTGAGACTGGATTTGTCCAAAGTGAGTGCCGCGCAATTCGCGGCGGCGCGCAGCGAATATCATCGTCAGTTGCAGGACGCGTTTTTTGCCACCCACCGGATTTCCGGCACTGAAACCTATGCGGTCAGGCGCGGCGAGTCTCTTTGGATCATCACCCAACAGCGCGGCGATCTGCCTCTGTGGCTGGTGGTGGAATACAACCCCGATGTCGACTTCAGCGAACTTCGCCCCGGCACGACGCTGGCCCTGCCGAAGGTCGAGGCGATCAATCGCCAGTGATTCCCCGGGCGCGCAGGTAGTCCGTCAGCGTCTCGCGTGGGTTGCTGGTGGCTGCAAAATTGATGATGGAGTCGTCCTTGGCGCGAACATCGAGCTCGAATTTTTCACTGGCCGCCATCTGCTTCAGCAGCTCCACGGTGAGTTCGAAGTAGGCGGTCTGGCCCCAAGCCGCGACCGGCTGGTAGGCGCCGCGCCCAAGTTGCGGCGCATCAATGGGAACGAGAACCCGCGAGCCGCTGTCGAGGATCAGCGTGAGCGTCGCGGGCGCTCGGATATCAGCCATCGGCTGATCATTGCCGGGCGCGATGTGCACCCAAAGACCATAAACGATGGAACCGCTCTTATCCCATTCGACCGGCCCCAGGTAGGCAAAACTTAGGCGTTTCGTCAGATTGGTGAGCACATGTAGACCGCCGGTCTGGCGCAAGGTCGGCACCAATTCGATCGGCTGCTTCAGCGATCCCACGGTCATCCCCGTGCGATCGTCCAGATACTCCATAGGCTTGATGGAAGTCGGCGTGGTGCACGCAACCAGCATCAGCAGGAGAAGCGGAACAGCTGGCAGAAGAGGGCGCATGGTCGGCAGTATACCGGGACGTGAGCTATCGCCGATTATCGAGACGCCGCGACCAGGTATACTTTGCCCAATGATCAAGGAATTGTGGCGCTTTTCGGCGACAACTTTGGGGATGTTTCTGGTTCTGGCGTTGGGTGTCGGCTGGATGCGCGCCGCCTCGGCCGAAGACATCGCCGTCGGCGACCGGGTCGTGGTCCACAAAGCGGAGCACAAGCTCTACCTCTACAGCGGCGATCACCTCTTGGGCGTGTACCACGTGGCGTTGGGATTGAGCCCGGTGGGACAAAAGGAGCGTGAGCGCGATTTTAGAACCCCGGAAGGCCGTTACTTCCTCGCGCGGCGCAATCCGCGCAGCGAGTTCTTTCTGGCCATTCAGGTTTCCTATCCCAACAAGGAAGACGAGCAGCGTGCGCAAAAGAGAGGCTGGGCGCCCGGCGGCTCCATCATGATTCACGGATTTCCCAACGCCCCGAAACACCCTTCCGCGTATTATGAATCGAGCGACTGGACCGATGGCTGCATCGCCCTGTCGAACTCCGACATGGTCGAACTTTGGATGCGCACGCAGGACAACATTCCGATCGATATCTACCCGTAAAAACAGGTGCCGCGTGGAAACCTCGATTCTTTCATCCGACATGGTTGATGCGCGCGTGGCCCCGAAGGGCAGCCTGGAGCACCTATCGCAGCAGGAAATAGCCAAGCTCCTGGACTCCGGCCAGGGCGGCCTGTATCCGCTATTTCGCAAATGCGCGCTCGCCGTGCTCAATTCCGGCAGCGACATCGACGATGCCCGCAAGATTTTCGAGAAGTACCGCGATTTCGATCTGCGAATCGTGCGCCAGGCCTGGGGTATCAAGCTCGAGATCAAGAATGCGCCGGCGGCGGCCTTCGTCGACGGCGTCATGATCCGGGGCTTGAAGGATCACCTGTTCGCGGTGCTGCGCGACGTCGTATTCATCTCCAACGAAATCATGGAGAGCGGACTCTACGATCTCGAATCCTCCGCCAGCATCACCAATGCGGTATTTCACATCCTGCGCAATGCCAGGGTGTTGGAGCTGCAGCTCAAGCCCAATCTCGTGGTTTGCTGGGGCGGCCATTCCATTCGCCGCTTCGAGTACGACTACACCAAGAAAGTGGGCTACGAGCTGGGGTTGCGCGGCTTGGATGTGTGCACGGGTTGCGGCCCGGGCGCCATGAAGGGCCCCATGAAGGGCGCAACCATCGGACATTCGAAACAGCGCATCAAGGATGGCCGCTACCTGGGGATAACCGAGCCCGGTATCATCGCGGCCGAGCCGCCGAATCCGATCGTGAGCCAGTTGGTCATCATGCCGGACATTGAAAAGCGCCTGGAAGCCTTCGTGCGATTGGGCCACGGCATCGTTATTTTTCCGGGCGGCGCCGGTACGGCCGAGGAAATCCTATACCTGCTCGGCATTCTGCTCGATCCTGCCAATCAGGCGCTGCCCTTCCCGGTGGTCTTCACCGGCCCGGCGGACAGCGCGGATTATTTCGAACAGATTCATCGCTTCATCGGCGCGACCTTGGGCTCGGCCGCACAGGCCCGCTACAAAGTGATCATCGACGACCCCGCCGGCGTCGCGCGCGCGATGGTGCAGGGATTGGCCGAGGTCCGCGACTATCGGCGGCACGCCAGCGATTCCTATGGGTTCAACTGGCTGCTGAAGATCCCTCTGGATTTCCAGCGTCCGTTCGAGGTCACGCATGAGTCGATGCGGGCATTGCGCCTGTCGAGCGATCAACCGGTACATGAACGCGCCGCCGATTTGCGCCGTGCATTCTCCGGAATCGTAGCCGGCAACATCAAGGAATACGGCGTCAACGCCATCGAGCGCTACGGGCCGTTCGAACTGGCGGGCGAGCCCGCGATCATGGAGCCGCTCGACAGGCTGCTGCGCTCGTTCGTGGCGCAAGGCCGGATGAAACTCACCGGCGCCGAATACAAGCCCTGCTACCGACTCGTGGCATGACGCCGCCGCTCGAGATTCGCTATCGCTTTGACCTGCCCGACGGCTCGCAGAAACATCTGCATCTGAAATTCATCGCCGCGGAATTCCGCCTGTTGAATGCGGCGCCCGCCGAGCCGCCGTTTTGGACCGAATTGAAATTCAGCCAATGCGCGAATTGCCCCTTGAGCCCCGACCAGCACAAGCATTGTCCGGCCGCGTTGCAGATGGCCCCGGTGATCGAGTCGCTCAAGGCGTTGGTTTCCTTCGATACCATCGGTGTGACCGTGCTGCAGGCGGAACGCAAGACCTATGCCGAAATGAGCGCGCAGCAAGCCTTGAGCTCGGTGCTGGGACTGATCATGGCGACGGCTGGTTGTCCATGGACCGATCGATTGCGGCCCATGGCGCGCTTCCACCTGCCGTTCGCGAACGAGGCGGAAACCGTGTACCGCAGCGTCTGCAGTTTCCTGCTGGCGCGCGAATTGATGGGTACGGGCAAGGCAGCATGGATTTGCCACGCTCAAGGAGCTGTACGAGAACCTGCACATCGTCAATCGCGACATGTCGCGCCGCTTGGGCGCGGCCACGCGCACCGATCCTGCGCGCAACGCCATGGCGCTGCTCGATTCGTACACGACCCTTCTGCCGGCCGCGCTGGAGTCCTCGCTGGAGGAACTCAAGCCGCTGTTTGACGCCTGGCGGGGGAGCCATATTTAGTCTATTTAACTTACCGCGACGGGCTTTGAGATGCGCATCCCAATGCGAGTCGATGCGCGTCGCCGCTGCGCGACAGCGCCCCTCGCCGTGACACAGTTCCTGTCGAGCAAAGCTTGCGGCACTTACTGTCGTTCGCACAGGCAGAGGCACACCAGATGAGCGACGCAAAGAATCCGACTCGATACACCGGAGTGGACCGCAGGGCTCCGCGCGCTGAAGCGGCTGTCAGTAAACCGGGCGGTCGCCACGCGGCGATCACCAACAGTCTCTACAACTGGCACAGCTACAAGAACTGGGCGGAGAAAGCCCGCGGCAATTTCGACGAGAAAAAGTAAAAGGGCCCGCGCCGCGCTCAAGCGGTCTCGAGCATGGGATTGATGCCTTCGATGGGATGCACGGCGCCTTCCTTCGCTTTCAGCCACGCCAGCATCGGCTGCCAATCCTCCAGATCCTGAGCCACCACGTAACGCTTCATTTCATGCAGCCCCACGCCCTGCTCGGCCGCGCGCACGTAGTTTTGCGAGTCGCGCAAAGTGGCGATGACGGGGATGCGCAAGGTCGCAAGAAATCGCATCAACGATTGATAAATCACCGTGTTGCGCTTGACGCGATTGGCGACGACGCCGATTCGATACTCGTCGCGCCGCACTTTGGCGATGAGCAGCAGGTCCGCGATGCACCTCGAGCAGGCGTGGATGTCGATGTCGGACGGCAGCACCGGCACGATGATGGCATCGGCATTCTTGGTCATGTCCGGCATATCCTGCGCGGGCACTGCCGCAGGCGTATCGACGATCACGTGTCCTGCATCCGGCGGAATGCGCATCTGCCAGGCACGGG
The DNA here is from genome assembly GCA_963831765.1 of uncultured Gammaproteobacteria bacterium. Classification (GTDB taxonomy): domain Bacteria; phylum Pseudomonadota; class Gammaproteobacteria; order Steroidobacterales; family Steroidobacteraceae; genus Bog-1198. Next base: position 33,168 of record CAWHRH010000001.1, on the reverse strand, counting down.
TCATCCGCGAATTGCGCTCGAAAGCAGCAACCCCATGGATGAAGGCCTGGTCCGGCTTGCGTTTCTTCAGCCAGCGGGTGCTGGAGCCCTGCGGATCGTTGTCCGACAACAACGGACGGTCGCCCTGGCTCGCGAAATAGCTGGCGAGATTGGTGGCTATCGTCGTTTTTCCCGAACCGCCCTTCGGATTCAGGACGAGAATGCGCTGCATGTGCGCAGAGCCTACGCAGCCCCAGGCACCAAGGCAAGCGAGTTGCCTCAGGCGTTCAAACGCGGTGGCAAGGCTGTGATCCCACTCACGGTTAGAGGCCGGGCAAGAACATAGACTCCTTGGCCAATGGAGTGGATGCTTCAAGTTGTCGATGAAGTTGACGATGCTGTCGGCGCATTGCGACTGTTCGCCATGGGGTGGAGCGCCGAGATCGGGCTGGCCGTTTCAAGCAGCGCCGCAGCCTGCGCCGTTTGCGCCGCCGTGCTGCGAACCGCCGGCTGAACTTCAAGCAGCAAATCAATTAAGATGCCGCATGGCATCTCGCAATTTCCCACCCCTTGGTGCTCTGGTTTTCATCGCGGCGCTCGCAGCCTGCTCAGGCAAGCCCGGTGCTCAGCCCCCGGCCGGGGCGGCCGCAGGAAACGCCGTGACGTCCTTGCAATCGATTCCGCTGAAACCCGGCGCGGGCGCGGCGGTGGGCGGCGGACAGATAGCGGTCGTGCAGTACACGGGGTGGCTGTACGAAGCCGCTGCATCCGACCACAAGGGCAAGCAGTTCGATAGTTCGCTCACCCGTCGCGAGGCATTCAAGTTCCCGCTGGGCACGGGTTCGGTCATCAAGGGCTGGGACCAGGGTGTTGCCGGCATGAAAGTCGGTGAGAGCCGCCGGCTCATCATTCCGCCGGATCTCGCCTACGGCGACGCCGGCGCGGGCGGCGTCATTCCGCCTGGCGCAACATTGGTGTTCGACATCGAGCTCGTCGGGATCGAATGATCCGGACGGACAGGCATTTGGAGCGGCTAAGCGGTCTCAGCCGCTCCTATTGAGACTGACTCAAGTCTGATGCTTCAGTTCACGAATTCCTTGAGCGTCTTCAGGGCGGCAATGCGCACCTTCTTGCTCGCCGGCTTCGCTTTGAACATCATTTTTTCGCCGTTGAACGGATTGATGCCCTCGCGCGCCTTCGTGGCCGGCTTCTTGACGACCTTCATCTTCAGAAGTCCGGGCATCGTGAACAAGCCATGACTTCGCAGGCTCTTCTTGATGGCGCCGTGCAAGCGAGTCAAACACGGCTCCGACCTGCTTCTTTGAGAGCTCTGTTTCCTTCGAAATGGTAGCGAGAATTTCAGACTTGGTCGGTGCTGCATTCTTTTTCGCCATATTAAATCTCCTACTGATGTTTTGCGTGCGCGGGTAGTAATTACCCAACGTGGGCAAAATCGCCCACTAATTCAACTCGGCGCCGAAAATAACATAGAAAAAAGCCGATGTTTAGCGCAAATGAGAAAAAAGATTTTCAGCGCGCATGCAATTTGCGCTGGTTTTTCAGGCTTCCGCGGCTTGACGAGCAGATTCGCCCCGCGGTTCGCGATGCTTCGTTCGCTGTGATATCAGGCATGTACGAGGCGATGTTCAACGAAGTAGCACCAGCAACGCGCCGATCGCGATCGATACCCAGAGCAAGGAAAAATCAATCTGTCCGATGGGCGGAATGATCCGGCGCACCGGTTTCAAGATCGGTTCGCACAGCTGCGCGAGCAAGCGGACGCCGGGAGCGTAGCCGCCCGGCGACACAAAGCTCGTCACCCAGTACAGCAGCATCGCGAACAGATAGATGCGCAGCAACAAGTCCCGCGAGGTCGATGGCGGTGATGCGCAGGAATACGAACAAATCGCCGGCACCCATCGCCGGCCAAGGCCATGATGGCAAAGGTTCGCGCACAGGCCGCCAGCAATACCGCGACGACGGTCGCGGTGTCGACCTTGCCGACCGGCGGTAGCCACGCGGCGCAGCGGCAAGATCAGCCAGTTCGTCACGCGAACGATGGCGTCGGCCATGGGATCGCGAAAATCGGCTCGCACCAGTTGAAAGAGCAGCCGCAGCACGAAGGCCAGTTTCAGCAGCCACAGCAGGGTATCGACGATGTATTTGATCGCTTCCATTGGAGTAGGCTAAGGCTTAGGGTGCGCCGAATTCGGCCGCAAGTTCGGCGGAACGGCGGTCGGCCGCTGCCACCGCGTGCGCGACGATAGCACGAAGGCCCGCGGCATCGAGGACCGCCAGCGCCGCGGCGGTGGTCCCGCCCTTCGAGGTCACCTGATCGCGCAGCGTGGCCAGAGACTCCTGGGACTGGCGCGCCATCTGTGCGGCACCGAATGCCGTTTCCAGGGTCAGGCGGTGGGCGATCTCGGTGGGCAGCCCGCGCTCATGAGCCGCTGCCTCCAGTGCTTCCATGAACAGAAAAAAATACGCCGGGCCGCTGCCGGAGAGGGCGGTCACGGTGTCCATTTGCGACTCATGTTCGACCCACACGGTGGCGCTCACCGCGGCCATGATTTCTTCCGCCATCGTGCGGGCCGTTATGCCCACGCTCGCCGGGGCGTACAAACCCGTCGCACCGAAGCCGTTGAGGGCCGGCCGGTTCGGCATGGTGCGAATCACAGGAATCTGCGGGCCGAACCAGCGCGCAAGGGCTGCGTGCGGGATGCCCGCGGCCACGGAGATGACCAGGGGGCGAAGGGGCGCCAGATACCGCTGCCAGCTCCAGCGCAACGGTGCGCATTTGCTGCGGTTTGACCGCGAGTATGACCACGTCGGCGCCCTTGACCGCAGCGGCGTTGTCAGCCGCCGCACAAACGCCGTACTCCCGTTCCACTCGTTTGAGCTGATCCTGGCTGGGGTCGGCCACCACCAGCCGTTCCGGGGGTATGCCACGTTTGGTCAGGCCGCTGATCAGTGCAGCAGCCATATTGCCGGCGCCGATGAATGCCAGCCTGTTTATGTTTTTCATGGTCATCTGTTACCCACCTTCAATCCATCCGGCCGCGGGCCGAAGAGCGCGGTGCCGATTCGCACCAGTGTCGCCCCCTCGGCAATGGCGGACTCGAAATCGCCGCTCATCCCCATCGACAGTGTATCGAGCTTGAGGCCGCCGGCGTTCAGATCCGCTGCGCAGCTTTCTGAGGCGCGCGAAAATCGCGCGTTGCGCCGCGGCGTCCGGTTGCGGCGGCGGCACGCACATCAGGCCCCGTAAGCGCATCCGGGGAAGTTCGGCCAACCCTAGGCCAGGGGCGCCAGCGCGGCCGGTTCGACGCCTGCCCTTGTTCGGCTCCGGCACCAGAGCCACTTGAATGCAAACATTGAGCGGCGGGGCGTGAAAAGGGCGCTGCTCCGACAGCCGCCGGGCGACGCTCAAGCCGATCGATGCTGTGCACCCAATCGAAGCGTTCGGCGATGGAGCGGGTCTTATTGGACTGAATGGCGCCGATGAAATGCCAAAGCAGCCTCAAGTCGGCGAGCAGGTCCATTTTGGCCAAAGCCTCCTTCAGATAATTTTCCCCGAAATCCGTGACGCCGGCGGTGGCGGCCAGACGCACGGTTTCGGCAGTCTGGCTTTTGGTTACCGCAACCAATGTGACCGCGCCGGGGTCCCTCCCCGATGCCACGGCTGCATTGCGTATCCGAGAACGGACGTGGTTCACATGAAGCGTCAAATTATGCGGACCAATTAACATATTGGGTGACGACACCCTCTTATATACTGCTTGGGCCTCGAGCCTTAGTCGAAACTAGGAGCCGTAAATGGCGGTTGATATCGCGCAGCTTCTCGCCTTTGCGGTGAAGAACAATGCGTCCGACTTGCATCTGTCCGCGGGCGTGCCGCCGATGATTCGCGTGGACGGAGACATGAAACGCGTCAATATGCCGGCCCTGGTGCACAAAGAAGTGCACAGCATGGTGTACGACATCATGAACGACAAGCAGCGCAAGGCCTTCGAAGAGTTCTTCGAGACGGACTTTTCCTTCGAAATCCCCAAACTCGCCCGGTTTCGCGTCAACGCTTTCAATCAAAATCGCGGCGCCGGCGCGGTATTTCGCAATATTCCGTCCACCATCCTGTCCTTGGATGAGCTGAACGCGCCCAAGACTTTCAAGGATTTATGCATGCTCCCGCGCGGTCTCGTGCTGGTCACGGGTCCGACCGGATCCGGCAAGTCGACCACGCTCGCCGGCATGGTCGATCACTGCAACGACAATCGCCCGGATCACATTATCACCATCGAGGATCCGATCGAGTTCGTGCACGAAAGCAAGCGTTGCCTGGTCAACCAGCGCGAGGTGCACCGCGATACCCTCGGATTCAGCGAGGCGCTGCGATCGGCGTTGCGCGAGGATCCGGACGTGGTGCTGGTGGGCGAAATGCGCGACCTGGAGACCATTCGCCTGGCGCTCACCGCCGCGGAAACCGGGCATCTGGTGTTCGGCACGCTGCACACCAGTTCGGCGGCCAAGACCATCGACCGTATCGTCGACGTGTTCCCGGCCGCGGAAAAGGACATGGTGCGGGCCATGATGTCGGAGAGCCTGCGGGCCGTGATATCGCAAACCTTGATGAAACGCGTCGGCGGCGGCCGTATTGCGGCGCACGAAATCATGATCGGTACCCCCGCCATACGGAACTTGATTCGCGAGGGCAAAATTGCGCAAATGTATTCGGCCATCCAGACGGGCCAGGGTCAGGGCATGCAAACCCTCGATCAATGCCTGCAGGAACTGGTGTCCAAAGGCGTGGTCAGCCGCGAGGAAGCGAAGTACAAGGCGCAGAACAAGGACAGCATTTAAATGGAACGCGAACAGGCCATACGATTGATGCAAGACCTGCTGCGGCGCATGGTCGAGAAGAAGGGCTCGGATCTGTTTATTACGGCGGGTTTTCCGCCCGCGATCAAGGTGGACGGGGAAATCAGACCGCAGTCGGATCGCTCCTTGAGCGCCGAACAGAGCGCCGGGATGGTACGCGCGATCATGAACGACCGGCAGACCAAGGAATTCGACGGAACCAAGGAGTGCAACTTTGCGATTGCACCACCCGGCATCGGACGCTTCCGCGTCAGCGCCTTCATTCAGCAGGGCTTCACCGGCGCGGTGCTGCGTACCATCAACGCGAAAATTCCGACCCTCGAGGAGTTGGAACTGCCGCCGGTTCTGAAGGAAGTGGTGCTTTCCAAGCGCGGCTTCGTCATCCTGGTGGGCGGCACCGGTTCGGGTAAGTCCACATCGCTGGCCGCCATGGTCGGGTACCGCAATGAAAAGACGCGCGGCCACATCGTCACCATCGAGGACCCCGTGGAATACGTGCACGCGCACAAGGGCTGCGTGATCACCCACCGCGAAGTCGGGGTGGATTGCGAGAGCTGGCATCTGGCGCTGAAGAACACCCTGCGCCAGGCGCCCGATGTCATCTTGATCGGCGAAATCCGCGATCGCGAGACCATGGAGTACGGCATTCAATTCGCCGAAACGGGCCACTTGGTGCTGGCAACCCTGCACGCCAACAGCTCGAATCAGGCGCTCGATCGCATCATCAATTTCTTCCCGGAGGAGCGCCGCGAGCAGCTTCTCATGGACTTGTCGCTTGAACATCCGCGCGCTGATCTCGCAGCGCTTGATACCGCGCGAAGCCGGGTCCGGCCGCATCGCCGCCATGGAAATCATGCTGGCCTCGCCGCTGATCTCTGATTTGATCTTCAAGGGCGAGGTCGCGAAGATCAAGGACGTGATGGCGCGTTCCAACCGGCTCGGCATGAAGACCTTCGACCAGGCGCTGTTCGAGTTGTACGAAGCGGGATTGATTTCCTACGAGGACGCGCTGCGCAATGCGGATTCGAAGAACGAGCTGCGGTTGCGCGTGAAACTGGAAAGCAAGCGCGAGATGAAGTCCCCGGAAGATGGCGGACAATCGCTGCAGATCGTCGAGGAAGAGGCCGGGCAGGTGTTTTAACCGATGAGCGAGCCCGCCGAAATCCAGGCTCAGGTGATGAACACCAAGCCGCTGTTCAAGCTGATGGTCGAAAAGAAGGCTTCGGATCTGTTTTTCACCTGCAACGCGCCGGTCAAGATCAAGATCGAAGGCAAGATTTTCCCCGTCAACAAGCAGATCCTGACGCCGGAAACCGTGCGTCAGGCGGCGCTCGGGCTGATGACGCAGGAACAGACCGAGCATTTCAACGAGGAGCTGGAGATCGATTTCGCGATCTCCGAAATCGGCCTGGGCAGATTTCGCGTCAACGTTTTCTATCAACGCGGTTACCCGGCGATGGTGCTGCGCTACATCACGGCGGAGATGCCGAAGCTCGAAGATCTCGGCATGCCCGATATCTACAAAGAATTGGTGATGCTGAAGCGCGGGTTGATTCTCATGGTCGGCGCCGCCGGCGCGGGCAAATCCACGACGCTCGCGGCCATGATCAACTACCGCAACGAGGTTTCGTCCGATCACATCCTGACCATCGAGGATCCGATCGAATTCCTGCATACCAACAAAAAATCCATCGTGAATCAGCGCGAGGTAGGCCTTGATACCAAGACCTTCGCGCGCGCGCTGCGCAGCGCCGTGCGCTCGGCGCCGGACGTGATCCTGGTGGGCGAAATTCGCGATCGTGAAACCATGGAGGCGGCGATTGCGCTGGCGGGAACCGGGCACTTGTGCATCGCCACCCTGCACGCCAACAATTGCGCGGAAACCCTGGACCGCATCATCAACATGTTTCCGCGCGATCAACACAACCAGATCTTCCTGGATCTTTCGCAGTATCTGCGGGCCATCCTGTCGCAGCGTCTGGTGTTCGCCAAGACCGGGACGCGCGTTGCCGCCTCCGAGGTCATGGTGAATACGCCGCACATATCGGAGCTCATCAAGAAGGGCGATGTGATCGGCGTAAAAGAGGCGATCCGCACCGGCACGGAACGCGGCATGCTGAGCTTTGACAGCGCGCTCTACAACCTGGTGCGCGAGGGACGTATCGAGTTGGAGGAGGCCTTGTCCAGCGCCGACTCGCGCACCAATCTCGAGGCCAAAATCAACTTCGGCTGAGAAACGCCCAGTCCCGGCGCAAGCTCGCCGCAGGGCGTCAAGTTGCTCTCGAATTGCCGGCTCGACACATCCCATCCCGATTTGAGCGCCCGCGCACGGCAGGCCTCGGGATCGAGTTTGAGCGCGCGCAGCGCCGCTTTGGCAAGGTCGGTGTCCAGTGCTCCCGTGACCCCGTCCTCGATCACGTCGATCGGACCGGTGACCGGGTACGCGGCCACCGGCACGCCGCAGGCCATTGCCTCAAGATTGACCAGGCCGAAGGTATCGGTGCGGCTCGGGAAAACCATGACGTCCGCCGCCGCCAAATGGCTCGCCAGCTCGTCGCCAAACCTGTATCCGGTGAAGGTAGCGCCCGGATATTGCTGCTGCAGCCGGGCGCGTTCGGGCCCATCGCCCACCACGATCTTGCTGCCGGCCCAGGGCATGCTCAAGAAAGCGTCGATGTTTTTCTCGATCGCCACCCGGCCTACGTAGGCCGCAATCGGACGGGGAAGGCTTAGAAATTCCTTCGGTTTTGGTCTGAACTTCTCGGTGTCCACGCCGCGCGGCCAATGCGCCAGATTGCGAAAGCCGTGCGCGCCAAGATCGGCGCGCATCGATGGCGTGCTCACCATGCAGCGCACCGCGGCCGCGTGGAATCGGCGCAGCACGCCGTAGGAGACGCTCAAAGGAATGGGGAAGCGCGCGCGCAAGTACTGCGGAAATTGGGTGTGGTACGAGGTGGTGAAGCTCAAACCCCACTTGCGGCAGAAGCGTCTGGCGCACACGCCGAGCGGCCCTTCGGTCGCGATGTGCAGGGCCTGCGGAGCGAACCCGATGATGTCGTTCGCCACTTTTTTATAGGGGAACAGCGAGAGGCGGACTTCGGGGTACGTGGGGCAGGCGATGCTGCGAAAGTCCTTCGGCGTCAGCATTCTGACTTCGTGACCGAAGCGGCCCAGCCATGCCGCGGTTTGGGCCAGCGTGCTGACCACGCCGTTGGTCTGCGGGAACCAGGCGTCGGTGACGATCATGATTCTCATGAGCCTGTCACATTGCCAGCTCAGGATGACGATACGATGACGACCGATTCACTTTTCCCAGTAAAATCCTGGAGATGTCATTCTCTTGTAACGTAATTACTATATTTGATTCATGTGGCGTCGTTCACCTCTCATTGAAGGAATCACCATGCAAAGTTTCTTGGCGGAACTGAAGACCCAGAGATGGGACGATCATCGCTTTTACCATCACAGCCGCATCAATCAGTCTCTGCATTTTTTGAGTGCCATCAGCTTCATCATTGCCTATATCACGATGTTTTTTGATCCGGTCAAATCCGCGTTGATCGGCTGGCTGGTATCCATGGTCAGCCGTCAATCCGGCCATTTCTTCTTCGAACCCAAGGGTTACGACAGGGTCAATCACACAACCCACCAGCACAAGGAAGAGATCAAGGTCGGCTACAACCTGCGCCGCAAGGTAATCCTGCACGTTGTCTGGGCCATAGTGCCGGTGGTGCTGTGGCTCGAGCCCACTGCTTTCGGATTCAAGGCGCCCACCAGTTTCGAAGGGTTCGTGCGCCACGTCGGTCTGGTCTGGCTGCTCGTGGGCGTCGGTGCATTGGTAGTCCGCACCGTGCAGCTGTTCTTCCTAAGGGGCGTTCAAACCGGCTTGGTGTGGGCGACGAAAATCCTCACCGATCCGTTCAACGACGCCGTCATTTATTGCAAGGCCCCGCTTCACTTGTTGCGCGGCGAGCTGATCGATCCCATGGATGATGTCGAAGCCGAGGCCCACCGGGCCTGAAGCATTTCCTTGAGCACGCGACGTCTGATGGCTTTATTGGTGAGCGCAGGTTCGCACCACCACCAGCCGTCGCGCTGCATTTCCCCGGCCGCCGAAACGATCCGGTCGGCGACCGCGGCGAAATCGGCTTCCGTATAGTTCAGGCTGAAAATGAGCCGCCCGGTGCCGACCCAGCTCAATGCCAGTCCTGCGGCGCGCAGATAGTATTGAAACATCCAGTTGTAGCCGGACGGCTGCGTGTAATACATCACCCAGATCGTGGACAGGTTCGCAACCCGCACGGGCAAGCCCGCGCTCGTCATCCTGTCGTTCAACGCCTGTACCCGGCGGTTCCACACCGAATCCAGGTCGCGGTAAAGCGCCTTTACCCCGTCGCTGTCGAATTTCGCGAAAAACTCGTACATGGCGCCCATGACATAGGGATGCGAGTTGAACGTGCCGCGCGCGAAACAAATGTCAGCCGGCCGGTCGGCGCGAAAGCGGCGCATGAATTCGTGCTTGCCGCACAATACCCCGACCGGCAGCCCGCCCGCCACCGTCTTGCCGTAGGTCACCATGTCGGCGCGCACGCCGAAGTATTCCTGGGCGCCGCCGGGGGCAATGCGAAAGCCGACGAAAATTTCATCGAATATCAAAACGATGCCGCGCTCGCTGCACACGGCACGCAAATCACTGAGCCAGGCGGCGTACGCTTCGCGGTCGAAATGCGCCTTGCGTCCGCTGTCGATGAGAGTGGAGTCGCCCGGCGCCGAGACGTTCGGGTGCAGGGCCTGCAGGGGATTGATCAGAACGCAGGCAATGTCGCGGCGGGTGCGCAATACCTTGAGCGCCGCCGGATCCATGTCCTTCAACGTATAGGTTTCGCGCGCCGCCAGCGGGTTGCCAACGCCGGGCTGCACATCGCCCCACCAGCCATGATATGCGCCGCAAAATCGCACCAGATGAGTTCGACCCGTGTGGTAGCGCGCCAACCTCACCGCCTGCATCACCGCTTCGGTGCCGGACATGTGGAAGGAGACTTCATCGAGACCCGAGATCTCGAGCAGCCGCCGCACATTGTGGGCGACCACCGGGTGATACGCGCCCAGCACGGGGCCCAGATCGCGCACCCTTTGGCTGCCGCGCTCGATGCACTCCTTGTAGAAATCGTAGCCGAACACGTTGACGCCGTACGAGCCGGTCACATCGTAGAAGCGATTGCCGTCAAGGTCGCTGACCGTTACGCCCGACGAGGATTGCAGGAACGTGCCCGATTTGATGTGCTCACGCACGTAGCCGCTGAATTGAAACGGCACGCGATACCGCGAGGTGAAATCGAGATCGGACACGCTTCCCGCGAGCTCGGCGGTCTCGGCGGCGCTCTTGGCGAAGCGCGCGGCGTAGAGATCCGCCAGCCGCATGAAGCCCGCGCGGCGCGCGGCGGCGACGTCGGCAGGAGCCGAGTCAACGGAAAAGAAGCGCGAATCATCGTATTCGTAGAAGGGCACCCAGCAAGCGAAGCGGCGCGCCATGCGCGAATGTCCCGCGAGCGAACGATGCTTGGCCGTGGAGAGCTGCAGCCGAACGTACAATTTGCGCAGCAGGTAAGCCAGGATCAGCCCGGCCAAAATGAAGCCGATAGTTGAACTAATAAATTGATTCCTTACATGGCCTTGGGACGCAGACTGTATTGCAAACGAATGACACTTAGATGAACGCCAAATCCCTCATCGCGCGGCTGACGCAACAGGAAGACATCAACTTCTTCATCAGCAACCGCATTCCGCGGCGTTTCGTGACCCGCCTCGTGGGCTGGTGGAGCCGCATCGAGCACCCCTGGATCTGCAAGGGCAGCATCGCCATATGGCGCTTCTTTTCCGATCTGGATCTGCGCGAAGCCAGAACCACGGAATTCAAAAGCGTGCACGATTGCTTCACGCGCGAGCTGAAGGAGGGAGCGCGCAGCATCGACATGCGCGCCACGCACCTGGTCAGCCCCAGCGATGGATTGCTCGGCGCCCACGGTTCCGTGGAGCGCGGCACCGTGCTGCAGGCGAAAGGATTTCCCTACTCATTGTCGGAGCTCCTTGCCGATGAAGAGTTGGCCTCGTATTACGATGGCGGCGAGTACGCGACCCTGCGGCTGACCTCGAGCATGTATCACCGTTTCCACGCGCCGGCCGATTGCCGCGTGGAGCAGATCAACTATATCGCGGGCGATACCTGGAACGTGAACCCCGTCGCGCTGAAACGCGTCGACAGGTTGTTCTGCAAAAATGAACGTGCGGTGATCCGCTGCCGGCTGGCATCCGGGGACCTGCTGACACTGGTGCCGGTGGCCGCGATATTGGTTGCCAGCATCCGCCTGCGATTCATCGACGTGCGGCTGCACCTGCGATATCGCGGGCCCAATCTGATCCCCTGCGATGTGGCGTTGCGCCGCGGGGAGGAAATGGGGTGGTTCGAGCATGGCTCCACCATCATCGTACTGGCGCCGCCGGGCATGAAACTGGCCGAAAGCCTCTCCCTGGGCGCCCGCTTGAGCATGGGACAGGCATTGCTGCGTATCGCGTAGAATCCGGCAACTTTTCCAGGGTTACGGTGTTTTGTTATTAAACGAACACACACTCCAGTGCAAACGCAATCACCGGCTGAGTTTACGACATTCATGCGTGCCTATCAGGACATGGTTTTTTCGACTGCCTCCCGACTAGCGGGCAACGACGCGCAGGCGGAGGACATCGCGCAGGAGGTGTTTCTTCGCGCCTATGAGCACTTCGCCGATTTGCGCACCAGCGAAACAGCGGGCGGCTGGCTCAAGACCGTCACCACGAATCTGTCGATCAATTACCTGAACCGGTATCGCAAACGCTGGCGCCTGTTCTCCGAGATGCGGCCCGACAGCGAGGACGGCGAGACGGAATCCCCGGAGCTCGAATGGGCGGTGCCGGACACGCTGTTGGCGGATTTGAGCGCCGAGCAGCGCCGCGCCATCGTGGATCATGCGTTGCGGCAGCTGCCGGATCATCAGCGGCTGCCCCTGGTGCTGTATCACTTCGAGGAGCTGTCGTACCAGGAGATTGCCGACAAACTTCATGCCTCGCTCACCAAGATCAAGACCGACATCAGGCGCGCGCGCGCCGCGCTGCTGCCCCTGTTGCAAAGCGGCGGCGATGCGCGGGAAACATTGAACGGTTGAATCCATCATGAACAAGCACACAGAAGCGGCGGAAAAACTCGAGCGGGTATTGCATCAGGCGTTGCAGGGTACGCTCACCCGCCGCGCGCCGGATACGCTCGAGGCGCGGGTATTCAGCGAACTGCAACGGCGCGCCGCGCTTCCCTGGTGGCGTTCCAGCTTTGCGCACTGGCCGGCCGGCGCGCGCGCCGCGTTCGTGCTGATCTGCGCGAGCCTGGTGGGCGCGCTGCTTTTGGGCGGCGTCTCGGCGTTCGTGGAAGTTCGCTCCGTCGATGCAATCGAAGCGCTGTTGCTTTCGTGGGCGCAGCCGCTGCTTGCAGTCATGTCGTCCGCCGGGGGTCTGACGGCGCTGCTGGTGCGGCTGATTCCGCCGTTGTGGCTGTACGGCGGACTGGCCTTCGGCGCAATGATGTATGTGGCGTTGTTCGGGCTTGGCGCCGCGGCCTATCGCACGCTTTATCTTCGGCCCTCCGTGGCAGGTGAATAGACTATGAACATGTTCTCATTGCGCCGACTGAGCTTATGGTTCGCGCTGTTATTTTTGACGAGCATTTGCGCAACCAGCATCGCGACCCATTCCTGGGCCGCTGCGGCGCCGAAAACCCCGGCGTCCGCCGCAGGGGCGGCAAGCGCGGCGCCGGCAAGCGCGGCGCCGGCAACGACCCCGGCGTCGGCGCGCGACGATCAGACCTCGGCGGCGTCGGCTGCGGCGTCAGACTCGCAGGGCGACTTCAACGATGATTCGGATTCGGCGAACAGTCACGGGCGCCACGGGCACCGTCACCGGCACGATCATGATGAGGGCAGCATCGTAGCCTTCGGACACGGCGGCCATTTGGAGGCCGGCCAGAAAGCCGACTCGGTGGTGTCGATTTTCGGATCCTCGACGAGTGAAGGCGAGGCCGGGGACGTCGTATCGATTCTCGGCAATACGCGGGTCACCGGCCCGGTCGGCGACAGCGCCGTCGCGGTGCTCGGCAGTGCCTATATCGACAGCAAGGTCAATGGCGACGTGGTTGCGGTGCTGGGCAATGTGGAACTCGGCCCCAACGCGGAAGTCGGCGGCGATGTGGTGTCGGTACTCGGCGTGGTGAAGCGCGACCCCGCCGCCATCGTGCACGGCAGCGTGCAAAGGGTATTGGATGTCGATGTCGGCGGCATCAGCGGCTTCAAATGGCTGGATGTCTGGATCACTCATTGCCTGTTTTACGCCAGGCCGTTGGCGCTGGTGGCGGGACTGGGTTGGGCTTGGACCCTGGCATTGGGGTTTTTGGCGTTTTACGCCTGCCTCGCGGTTATGTTTCGTTCAAGCGTCGATCAATGCGTGCACACGCTCGAGACCCAACCCGGCCACACGGCGCTGGCCTCGCTGCTGGCCATGCTGCTCACTCCGGTACTCATTGTCCTGCTGTGCATCACACTGATCGGCATCGCCGCCATACCGTTCGTCGTTGCGGCACTTTTTTGTGCGAGCTTGTTCGGCAAAGCGGTCATGCTGGCTTGGGTCGGCGGTCGCATCACGGGCCGGCGGCCGGGAGCCGTCGGGCACCCCGCCGTCGCGGTGCTCATCGGCGGCGCACTGATTCTGGTGCTGTACGTCATCCCGGTGGTCGGATTCCTGGTCTATAAATTACTGGGTTTCTTTGGTTTCGGCGCAGTCGTATACACCCTCATTCTCAGATCGCGCGAACGCAGGGCTTTGAACCGCCCGCCGCCGTCCGGCCCTGTCGCATCGCCGAGCCCAACCACGGCGGGTGCGGCAATGGCCGGTGCAACGATCGCAGGGGAGACTCTGGCAGGCGCGGGGTGGACGGCCGGACCTGCTTCGGGAGCCGGCAGCGTGCCGCCGGGGGACGCGGCGCCGAACCCCGGCGCGGCCCCAGGTCCGGCGGCATCGTCTTATGCCAGTGCGCCCGCCGCGGCGCCTGCGCACATTTCGGCGGCCATGCCGCGTGCCGGGTTCTGGATTCGCATGGTCGCGCTGCTGCTCGACGTGATTTTGGTTGGCTTCCTGATGAGTCTGTTGCGTCCGTTTCATGACGTGCACATCGTCATTCTGGCCATCTACGGGGCGATCATGTGGAAGCTGCGCGGCTCGACTGTCGGCGGCATCGTGTTCGATCTGCATGTGGTGCGTCTGGATGGCCGCCCGATCGACTGGGAAACCGCCATCGTGCGCGCGCTCGGCTGCATTCTTAGCCTGGTCGTGGTTGGCCTGGGATTCATCTGGATCGCATTCGACCCCAATAACCAAGCGTGGCACGACAAGATCGCCGGTACCGTGGTGGTGCAGGCAAAGAAAGGCGTACCGCTGGCTTGAAGGCGTACCGCTGGCTTGAAGGCGCACCCCTGGCTCGAGCGCCCCTGGCCTCGGACCCGCTCCGAGGGGGCGGCTACAGCCGCTCGCGAATCGCCGCCGGGAGCAGCGCCTTATAGCGGCGGCTGAGCGCGAGGCGCTCGCCGTTGCGCAGAATCAGCTCATAGTCGCCATGAAACATCGGCTGCAGTTCCGCGATGAATGCCACCCGGACCACGTGCGAACGATGCACCCGGATGAATTCTCCGGCATCCAGTTGCGCGACTATGTTCGCAAGCGGTTCGCGCACCAGGTGCACCTTGCCGGCGGTATGGATCTCCACGTAGTTTCCCGCAGCCGATATGCGCTCGACGCTGTCCACCGCGACGAAATAGGCGCGGGCTCGATCACGGACCAGGATTTGCTTGACGGGCGCGGCCTGCCCCGGCATGGCGGCGAGTACCCGGCGGATACGCTCTTCCAGCGCGCCGGGTTCGGGATCGGCCAATTCCGCCCTGACGCGTTCGACGCTCTGCATGAAGCGCTCACGATCGAAGGGCTTGAGCAGGTAATCGAGCGCTTGCACATCAAAGGCGCGAACCGCGTACTCGGAGTAGGCGGTGGTGAACACAATGTGCGGCGAGCATGCACCGCGGATGGCTTCGAGGACGTCAAATCCGCTGCGCGAACCCAATTGGATATCGAGATAGAGGATATCCGGCCGGTATTCGATGATCCGCGCCACCGCGGCATCCACGGTGTCGGCCTCGGCCATGATTCGGAAATCCGGGATTGTCTCGAGAAAACGCCTGAGCTTGGCACGCGCCGGCGGTTCATCGTCGACGATGACGACCGAATGAGTCAATCTGCGACCGGAAAACTTAACGCCACCACGGTGCCCGTTGGATGGCGCGGCTGCAGCGAGAAGGTGTGGGTACCCGGATATAACAGCTCCAGGCGCCGCGCCACATTGGAGAGCCCGGTGCCGGGTTTGATCGTCGCGTCCTTGATGCCGACGCCATCGTCGCTGACGGTGTAGTGCAGAGTTGCGCCCTGGCGCTCGACGTTCACGATGAGGGTGCCGCGTCCCTCGGGCAGCCCGTGGCGCAGCGCATTTTCGACCAGGGGTTGCAGTAGAAGACGCGGAACCTGGAGTGCATCCAGATCGGGCGCCACCGATAGTTCAAAGGTCAGCTGGCCGCGGAAACGCTCCGTCATCATGGCGGCATAACCGCGCAGCCATTCCAGCTCACTACGCAGCGGCACCAGCATGTGATTGTCGGAATCATAGGCGGCCCGCATCAGCCTGCCTAGATCGCTGATCATGCGATCGGCTGCCTCGACATCCTCGTGCATGCGGTTCGAAATGGCGTTGAGTGCGTTGAACAAGAAATGTGGTTCGATTTGTGCCGTCAGATGCTTTAGGCGCGCCTGGGTGAGCTCCGTGGCAAGCTCGGTGGCCCGCAAGTCGCTGCTGCGTCTGATTTGGAATTCGCGGAGCGCGAATATCACCACCAAGATCACCGCATAGACAATGAGGTCTTTCTGCAGTTCATAGAAAAATTGAATCGGCACACTACCGAAGTTGTAGTTCTGACCCACTACTGAGTAAGCCAGCTTCCGCAAGACCACGATGCTGGAGACGTGCCAGGCAGAGAACAAAAATGCCGCGCCGGCATGCGCCAACACGATTCGCCAGCGCGGATGCGAGTCCAATCGAAAATGCTGTTCGAAACGCACGATCAAGGGAACAACGGCAAAGATGACGATGCTGCTGCTGAGCTCCCACACCAACGGCTTCCACGGCGCGATGCTGCCTTTGCTGCCCAGGCCAATGATCTGGTTGATGCCCAGATACAAGCCGAACAGCAAAGCCAACATCCCGTACAGCGGCCTTCCGGGCCGGGCTAAGCGAATGAGGCTCTCGTCGGGAGCAGTCGTCATTTAATTGATGTCTTGGGGAACGCTGAAATTCGCCGCGAGCTTTGGAGTCGCCGTCAAGCTGCGGCCCGATGCGCGCTGGCGGCCCACCTGCCGCGGCTCGCGCGCCAGGCCGAACAAGGGCTGCAGCAGCCGAACGCGGCGGATCGCCTCGTAACCCAGGAAACAGGTTGCCAGCGTCACTAGCACGAGCAGAACCCCCTCGACCGGCGGATACAAATGGGACGGCTTGAGTGAATGTGCCACGACGACGATCACCGTTTGGTGAAGAATATACACCGGGAATATCGCGGTGGTCAGATAGCGGCGTGCGGGGCTGTCGTGAGTCAGATGACGGTGCGCAAAGCCCAACACGGCGGCAATGGCCAGCCATTGTTCGGCGCCGTACACAGCGCGCGCGAACCATTGCAGAGCCTCCGGCGGAATGGCGGCATCGTCGCTGTAGGCGCCATAGTAGGCGTTCAAAAATGCCCAGCCGAGAATGGCCAGTCCCACGGTAATCCAACGCGCTCGCTCGAGAGTTTCCCAGGCTCCGCGGGTGCCGGCCAGGGCAAAACCCAGCACGAACACGCCGAAGTACATGGCGTGGTTGTACCAGTCGCCGACCAAGGCATGCGTGGCGGGAAATCTCGGCGCGAGACCGCAGCGGATCGCGCACAGATAGGCGATGGGCCACAACAGGATCCCGGCGCCGGACAGGCGCTTGGCCGCAAAACGGCGCAGCCAGGGGATCAGGGGCGGCAGGGCGCGCACCGCAAGATACAGCACCACCGTGTAGACCCACAGGTAGGCCACAAACCATAAATGGTTCCACGTCGGCATGATCAAGCAGTCATTGCCGCGGCAGAATCCATGAAATCCGGTGATGTAGAGTCGATAGAACTCCGCGAAGCTTCCCGCGTAGCGAACTTTCTCGACCACCTCGAGATAGGACTGGGGCGGAACGATGACCAACATCCCGAACGCCAGCGGGATCAACAGGCGGGTCGATCGTTGGCCCAGGAAATTTCCCGCACCCTGTCGCGCCAGCAGGTAGCCGGTGGCGACGCCGGAGACCAAGAACAGGAGCGACAACCGCCATGGCGAAGTCAACATCATCAGCGGCTCGATATCGCTCGAGGCATGCGGGCTTTTGACATGCCAATCCCAGGTCACGTAGTACATCCCGACGTGGAAGAGAATGAGCAGCATGAAGGCGCCGATTCTGACCCAGTCCAGGTCGTAGCGGCGCGATCCCAAGTCCTCACGAAACAGGTTCTGCGCGGTCATATGGCCTCCGTTGCTTAACGGGGGCAAGCCTGATGGCGGCCGGCAAAACCCGCAACGCACCTGGGACCAGCGGGACTTAAGGAAGGACGAGCGGCGAATATGCAATGATGGAAAGATGACGGCAGACAGTGACGATCCGTTCCGGGCTTATGTGCGCGCGGCCTTGACGCTGCAGGGCCATCGGTTCGACGAATCGCAAATTGCGGAAATCGTCGCGCAGTTCTCGCGCCTTGAGGCAATGGCGCGGACGGTTTTTGATTGTCCGATGCCGTTTGCATCCGGGCCGGCTCCGGTATTCCGCCCGTGATCGGCGCCGCCGCTGACATCGTGCGGCACATCGCCGACGGCACCCGCAGCGCCTCATCGGTCCTGAAGGAAACGCAGGCGCTCATCCGGGCGCGGGACCCGGATCTGAACTGTTTTACCGCGACCACGTTCGAGCGAGCGGCGCTCGAGGCCGAGGCGGTCGATGCGTTGCGGGCGAGCAGGGTATCGCTGCCGCCGCTGGCCGGCGTGCCCTATGCCGTGAAGAACCTGTTCGATATCGCGGGCCGGGTGACGCTCGCGGGGGCCAAGCTGAATGAATCCAATGCGCCCGCGACCGCGGATGCCACGGTGGTCGCGCGAATGCGTCGCGCCGGAGCGGTCTTGGTCGGGGCCCTCAACATGGAGGAGCTTGCCTACGGGTTTACCACCGAAAATCCTCACTACGGAACCACGCGCAATCCGCACGATCGCACGCGCAACGCCGGCGGGTCCTCGGGCGGTTCCGCCGCCGCGGTGGGCGCGGGAATCGTCCCGATCAGCTTGGGATCGGATACCAGCGGATCGATCAGGGTGCCGGCCTCGCTGTGCGGCGTGTTTGGATTGAAACCCACCTACGGACGCTTGCCCCGCAGCGGCACCTATCCCTTCGTCAACAGTTTCGATCACGTGGGACCCCTCGCCGGCAGCGTTCACGACTTGGCGCTCGCCTATGATGCGATGCAGGGGCCGGATGCATCGGATCCCGCCTGCGCGCAGCGCGTCGTCGAGCCCACCGTTGCGGCCGCGTACCCTGCGGGTTTGAGGATCGGCATTCTCGGAGGCTGGTTCCACGAGTGGGCGGACCCGCAGGCGCATCACGCAGTGCAGATGGCGGCGGCAGCGCTGGGCGCGACTGAGTGGACCGAGCTCAAATCCGCCGAGGCGGCCCGTGCGGCTGCATTCGTCATCACGGGCGCCGAGGCCGGTGCGCTGCATCGCCCGCGCTTGACCCAAAGGTATCTGGAGTTTGGGCCCTCAGTGCGCGCGCGATTGGTGGCCGGCACGCTGATTCCGGCTTCCTGGGTGGAACAGGCGCAGCGTGTAAGGCGCCGCGCGTACCAAGAAGCTCTCGAACTGTTCAGCCGCTTCGACCTGCTGATTGCGGCCGCGTCCCCCTGTATCGCGCCGCGCGTCGGCCAGGAAACAATCACGATCAACGATCGCAGCGTTCCGACCAAGGCCGGGCTTGGGCTTCTGACGCAACCCATTTCCTGCATTGGGTTGCCGGTATGCACCACACCGCTTTGGCCGGGCGACATGCCGATCGGCGTGCAGCTGATCGCCGCGCCCTGGCGCGAAGATCTTTGCCTGGCCGCCGCCGGCGCCCTCGAGAAAGCGGGTGTGGCAGCGTGCCGGCATAGCAAGAGCCCCGACGGGCTTAGAGAGGTCTTCGGACCCGGGTCAGCGTGACGGCGATCGCGGACAGCACCGCCATTCGAACCGCCACGCCGTTGTTCACCTGCTCACGGATCACCGAGCGCGGCCCATCGGCCACTTCCGAGGAGATTTCGACGCCGCGGTTCATCGGTCCGGGATGCATGACGAGCACGCTGGGCGCGGCCAATTTCAATCGTTGCGGGGTCAAGCCGAAATCGCGAAAGTAAGCGGCATCGTCAAGCGATGCGGCCTGCGCCATGCGCTCCTTCTGGATGCGCAGCATCATCACCACGTCGGCGCCCGCAATGCCGTCCTCGATGCGGGTGAAGCGCTGGGCGCCGCGAAATTCGGCTTCCTCCGGCAACAATGCCTGCGGCGCCACCAAGCGCAGGTCGCTCGTTCCCAGCGTGCCCAAGGCCGTGGCAGCCGAGCGGGCCACGCGCGAGTGCTTGATGTCGCCGACGATGGCGACTTTGAGGCCTGCGAAGCGCCTCTTGTGCGTGCGGATGGTCAGCGCATCAAGCAGCCCCTGTGTCGGATGCGATAGGTGCGCCTCGCCTGCACTGATCACCGACACGTGCGGCGCCACATGATCGATCAGGAATTCAGGCATGCCGACCTCGGAATCGCGAATGACGAACACGTCCGTGTTCATCGCCTCGAGCGTATAGATCGTGTCCAACATGCTCTCGCCCTTGGCGCGCGAGCTGGAGTGCAGATCCAGGTTGAGCACATGGGCTCCCAAGCGCCGGCTGGCGAGATCGAACGAGGCTCGGGTGCGGGTGCTGGGCTCGAAGAACAGATTCGCCAGGGTCACGCCGGCCAATTCCCGGCCCTCGTAGGCAGGCTGGCCGGGGAGCCGTCGATAACGCTCGGCGCGGTCGAGTATCGCCGTCAGCGCGTCGCGGGTCAGGCCCTCGAGCGTGATGAGGTGGCGCAGGCCCCCGGCGCTGTCTTGTTGTGTTCGCATTTGCGCCTCATGTTTTTTCTGTAAACCATCGTTCCAGGATCACGCAGGCCGCCGCGGCGTCGATATCGGACTTGGCGACACGCCGCCTTCGCTGCCCGGATTGCCGCGCCGATTTTAGCCGCGCTTCAGCCTCGCGCGACGAGTAACGCTCGTCGACCAGAATCACCTCAAGGGCATGGCGGCGCTCGAGTTCGGCGGCGAAATCGCGCGCGGCGCGCGTCATGCTGCTCTCGGAATCGTCGACATTATACGGCAGGCCGACCACCGCCATGTCCGGTTGCCACTCGCGGATCAACGCAGCGATGTCCGCCCAGCGGGGACCGCCCGGGTCGACGCCGACGGCATCCAAGGGTGCAGCACTGCGGCTCACGGTGTCGCCGCAGGCGACGCCGATCCGCCGCAATCCAAAGTCGAATGCCAGGAGAATTTTCGGCGGCTGAAGCTCAGGCATTGCCGCCCGGACTGACCCGCGACAATTCCACGCCGAGGAGGCGCGCCGCGGCATGCCAGCGCGACTCAAACGGCAGATCGAAGATCAACCCCAGGTCTACGGGCGCGTTGAGCCACACGTTCGCCCTGATCTCATCTTCCAATTGTCCGCGATCCCAGCCGGCATACCCCAAGGCGATCACGGCCTCCTTGGGACCCTCGTCGCGTGCCATGGCCGCCAATATATCGCGCGAGGTGGTGACATGCAGGGCATCGGAGACCTCGAGAGTCGAATCCCACTTCCCGAAAGCCGGATGCACCACGAAGCCGCGATCGGTTTGCATCGGGCCGCCGCGCAACACCTGCCGATCGCGCAACGGTCCCAGCTTCAGCTCTATCTCCAGCTGCTCGAAAATCTCTCCCATGCGCATGGGCAGCGGTTTGTTGAGTATCAATCCCAGCGCGCCGCGCGCGCTGTGTTCGCACACCAATGCGACGGTTTGCGCAAAATTCGGATCCCCCATGGAGGGCATGGCGATCAGTAGCTGGTTGGTCAGGTAGCCGGAATCGCTCATGAAATGTTGATTTGCTACGGTTGGTTTGGTTCCGAATAAAACACGGTGCCGCCCTGAGCGGCACCGCCGATGAATTGCCACTCGTAAGCGATGCGCACCTCGTCATGCTTCGCGGACAATTCGCTCGGGAAAGGGTCGAAAGGCGCGGCCAGCTTCAAGATTCGGAGTGCGGCCTCGTCGATTTCCGCATGACCGCTGCTGCGCCGGATGAGCGATTGCACCAGCTTACCGTCGGCGCCGATGGTGACCTCGATCACCGGCGTGCCGGAGAGCTTTTCGCGCCGCGCGACATCGGGAAAATTCATCGTGCCGACGCGCTCGATTTTACGCCGCCAGCTGTCCAGATAGACGGCCACATCGGACTCGCGGGTATCCGCCGCAATCCAAAGCTCGTGCTTGGCCTCGCCGCGCAGGCGCAACTCGATGCCGTCGTCGTTCGGCGTCATGGCCAGGTCGGGCCGTTTCTCCAGAAGGAGGGGCTGCTCGGATGCGTCCTTCGCGGCAGCGGTCGAGGCAAAGTAGAAGATCTTTTGCGATGGGCTGTGCGTCGCGACGAGTTCCTCCTCGCCGGTATCAGCGCCGGCCTGCTGCGCGTCCAGGCCTTCTCCGCTGGGAACGCCCATTCGATCCACCGACATCAAGGAGGACTTCGGGATCAGGCTGCGTTCGTCCTTCAGGGTATTGCCCGAGCCCAGCTGGGTGCGCTCAGACAGGTAGCGGGCATTCGGATTTTGTGCGGCGCTCGGCGCCCGGTCGTCCACCAGGACGACCGCCAAGCCCGGCGCGCCGTCATCCGCCCTGTTGCCGTTGGCCGAGCTGAATGTCACCCCCAGGATCAGGATGCCATGCAGCAACGCGGCCAGGAAACAGGTGGTGAGCATGCGGTCGTTGGCCGGAGGCAGCCCGCTGCCAAGCATATCGCCCGGGCGGAGCGCATCGTCAGCTTGTAGCGTTTCAGAAGTCACGCGGCGCCCAGTTTTCCCTGTATCGCGTTGATCAGCATGGCTCCAATGTCGACCGCCCGCATCTTCTTAAGTTCGCGGATCCCTGTTGGACTCGTCACGTTGATCTCGGTCACGAAATCTCCGATCACATCGAGCCCCACGAACATCATGCCGGCATCGCGAAGTTTGGGCCCAATTTGCGCGCAGAGCCAGCGATCGCGATCATTGAGCGGACGGCTCTCGGCGGTTGCGCCGGCGGCCAGATTGCCACGGTGATCCTCGAGCGTGGGCATCCGTTGCAAGGCAAACGGCGCAGGCTCGCCGTCCACGAGAATGATCCGGCAGTCGCCGGCGGTGACGATCTGCGGCAGATAGCGCTGCACGATGGCATAGCGCGTGCCGTAGTCGGTCAGGGTTTCGAAGACCACATTGCGGTTCTTGTCGCCCTGTTCGAGCACGAAGATGGAATTGCCTCCCATGCCATGCAAGGGCTTGCAGACCGCCTTGCCGTGTTCAAGCAGGAATTCGCCCATGTCGTGCATGTCGCGCGTGATGAGCGTCGGCGCGCAGCATTCCGGAAACCAGGCCGTGTACACCTTTTCGTTCATATTCCGCAGTCCTTGCGGATCGTTGCACACCAGCGCGCCTTGCAGCTTTGCCCGGTCGAGAATGTAGGTGGTGTAGATGTACTCGGTGTCGAACGGCGGATCCTTGCGCATCAAGATCACATCGAATTCGCCCAGTTTGCTGTTCTTTGATTGTCCCAGCGCGAACCAGGAGACGGCGTCGTCGGTCACCTTGAGGGGCGCAAGCCGGCCCCATGCGATCCCATCCCGCAGTGTCAAATGCTTCTGTTCCGCGTAGAAGAGTTCCCAGCCTCGCGCCTGGGCAGCGAGCAATATCCCCAAGGTGGTGTCCTTGGCCGGCTTGATCGCTCCGATGGGGTCCATGACCACGACGAGACGGACTCGGGACGACATGCTCATTACTCCAGTCTAGCGCAAGCGGTCATGTTGCCTGCTCTCTTGAGAAAACTGTGAACCACGCCACCGTTGTTTGGGCAGGCATGCCTCGAAATGTCGACCCCATACCGTGGCTTGCAGGGCCTGGATATGTTAAAAAGCCACAAGATTCCAGCACCTACGCATTCATGGACAGCATGATCAACACGGGTAAACCGAAACTCACGGGCCTCAAAGTTCTCGTGATTGATGACAGCAAGACCATCCGACGCACTGCCGAAACCCTGCTCACCAAGGAGGGTTGCGAGGTGTTCACGGCGGTCGATGGTTTCGATGCCCTCTCCAAGATTGCCGACCATCAACCGGACATCGTGTTCGTGGACATCATGATGCCTCGTCTCGACGGTTACCAGACCTGCTCGCTCATCAAGCACAACAAGGTGTTCAAGCAAATTCCGGTGATCATGCTGTCGAGCAAGGACGGCCTGTTCGACCGGGCTCGCGGGCGCATTGTGGGTTCGGAGCACTATTTGACCAAGCCGTTCACCAAAGACGAATTGTTGGGCGCGATCGAAGCTCACGTCGGGAAATGACGGAGGAAACGATGGCATTGATTTTAATCGTTGACGATTCCCCGACCGAGGTATTCGTCATGCAAAAGGCCTTGGAGAAACACGGCTTCAAGACCGCCGCCGCCGAGAACGGCGCGGAGGGCGTGCGCAAGGCAAAGGAAATGAAGCCCGATCTCATCTTCATGGACATCGTCATGCCCGGCGTGAACGGCTACCAGGCCACGCGCATGCTCATCAACGACCCCGAGACCAGCTTGATCCCCATCATCATGGTGACCACCAAGGGCCAGGAAACCGATCGGGTCTGGGGGCTGCGCCAAGGCGCCGTGGATTATCTGGTCAAGCCCGTCTCCGCTCAGGCGTTGGTAGAGAAGGCGCAGGCCGCACTGGCCACATGACCAGCACGACGAGCGGGTCGGACATGAGCTTGCGCGGCTTACGTGACCGGCCGTTCGAATTGCTGAAGGAATTGGAGAAGCGCAGCCGCTCGGTTGCGGCGAACAGTGTTGCGGAGGCCGCAACAGGGCAGGAGTGGGTGGGCGTCGCGTTTCGCATGGGCGGGGAGACCTTTCTGGCGGCGCGCGAGGAGACACGCGAGGTTCTGGGGTATCCCGCGGTGGTGACGCGGATCCCGGGCGCCAAGAACTGGGTGAAGGGACTGGCGAATGTGCGGGGTGCGCTGATGCCAATGCTGGATCTGCGCCAGTTCTTGGGCAGCGGCGCGACGGCGACGGGGCGCAATACGCGTATCGTCGTGGTCAATCATCGGGATATTCCCGCTGGTTTGATTGTCGATGAGGTCTTGGGGTTTCGGCGTTTTGCGGAGTCGGAGTTCAACGCGGAAGCGCCTCCGACGGTGATTCGCTGCGATAGTTATCTAGCCGGCGCCTTTCGCCGCGGGGGCGAAGTTTGGCCGGTACTCAGTTTGAAGAGTTTGGTGGAAAGTCAAAGCTTCTTGCAGGCGGCAAGCTAGCTTCCGTGGGGGAAGATGATTAGGCGAACCGATACGGGACCCAATCTCAGAATTCTGCCTATACTGGCGGTGCTGATCGTGTCGTGCCTGGGCGCCGCAGCGGCGCTCACGGCGCTGATGCACAGCTCTGTTCCCCTCGCCGCGCCCGCGGAACAGATATCGCTGGTCGCGGAACGCATGCCGTTCGAGGCCCAAAATGCGCTGCGCGGCGAAACCAGCGCATTCGACGCTTTGACGAGGAGCAGCACCCGCCTCAAGACCCTGCGCGCCGCGGCACCGGACTCAGGCGACGCCGGCAACTTCAGCAAGCTGAACGAGGCGGTGACCACGGTCTCGGCCGCCCGACCGGCAGTCGAGGCGATCCAGGCGTCCAATCAGGAAGTGCACGAACTGGCCCCGAAATTGTTATCCGAACTCGGTGATCTCGGCAGTTCGGTCGGCGTGCAAAAACTCGAGGGAATGACCCGTTATCTGGAACGCTTCGAACTGACGGTGCAGCGGATTCAGCAGGACTTGAACGGCCTGGAGTCCGGCGTCAGCGATGCCGGTCCGGCCGCGCAGCGGCTGGCCGACAGCCTGGAATTTTTGAATCAGGTGATCCGCGGCCTCTCGGGGGAGGAGTCGGGCATCGCGATCCAGAAGGTCACCGGCGCCGATCCGGAGCAGAGATTGAAGACGGTGGTGCAGCGGAATCAGCAATATACGGCCAGCGTTCGCAAAGCGATCGGCGCTGCCGATGCGCTGTCCAAGGCGCAGGTCGCCGCGCGCAGCATGCCGAACCTCGCGAATACTCTGATGACCCAACTGGGCAACGCCGCGCCGCGCGCGGAATCCGGCCCGAGCTACAAACCTTGGATCTTGCTGCTGCTCGGGCTGGCGGCGGTGCTGTTGGGCGCCCTGGCTTGGATGTATTCGAAGACTGCGAGC
The DNA here is from genome assembly GCA_963831765.1 of uncultured Gammaproteobacteria bacterium. Classification (GTDB taxonomy): domain Bacteria; phylum Pseudomonadota; class Gammaproteobacteria; order Steroidobacterales; family Steroidobacteraceae; genus Bog-1198. The sequence goes on along the minus strand of CAWHRH010000001.1, from coordinate 7,574 downwards.
AGCCGGCGCACCAACGAGCTGCGCGTGCGCGAAAACGAGCGCAATCAAGAAGCCATCATGCGCCTGCTTGATGAACTGTCGAGTCTTGCCGACGGCGATTTGACCGTGCAGGCGACCGTGACCGAAGACATCACGGGCGCCATCGCCGATTCGATCAATTATGCGATCGAAGCATTGCGAAAACTGGTCGCGACCATCAACGAAAGCGCCATTCAACTCGACAGTGCCGCCAAGCAAACGCAAGGCGGCGCGGCACATATCGCCAAGGCCAGCAGCGCGCAGTCGCGGCAGATTTCCGCGGCCAGCGAATCCATGGCCGATATGGCAGCCTCCATCGAAGAGGTCTCCGGAAACTCCGAGCGTTGCTCGGACGTCGCAAGGCACTCGGTCGACGTCGCTCACAAGGGCGGCGATGCGGTACGGCGCACCATCGACGGCATGAATGCGATACGCGAGACCATTCAAGAGACCAGCAAACGCATCAAGCGTCTGGGCGAGAGCTCGCAGGAAATCGGCAACATCGTCGAATTGATCAACGATATCGCCGAGCAGACCAATATTCTCGCCCTGAATGCGTCCATTCAGGCGTCCATGGCGGGCGAAGCGGGCCGCGGCTTCGCGGTCGTCGCGGATGAGGTGCAGCGCCTGGCGGAGCGCGCCGCCAATGCGACCAAGCAAATCGAAGTTCTGGTGCGCACCATTCAATCCGATACCAACGAAGCGGTGGTTTCGATGGAGCGCAGCACGACCGATGTGGTCGGCGGCGCGTTGCTGGCGGAAAATGCCGGTGCCGCACTCGAGGAAATCGAACAGGTTTCCAATCAGATCGCGAGCCTGGTGCAAAACATCTCCGCGAGCGCGCGCCAGCAAGCGGCCGCATCCGGCAACATCTCGAAAAATATGCAGGTGGTGCGCGAGATTTCGTCGCAGACGGCGGAAGGCTCGACCGCAACATCCACCTCGATTGCCAAGCTGGCGGCGTTATCCGCACAGCTGCGCAAATCGGTGGCCGGATTCAGGCTTCCCGACTTCGGCGGCGGCGGCGCCGGCCCTGGTCCGGTGGCCAAGCCGGCCGCGGCCAAGCCGCCCGTGCCGAAGGCGGCGGCGAGCACCGCACCGGCCAAGTTGCCGGCCCTGACCGAGCCTTTGAGTTCCGTCAATGCGCCCAAGAACGCCGGCAATACCGCGAAGCTGCGCAAGGCGAGCGGCATAGGGGCTTAAGCTCCGGACGATTCCGGCATGACCGACCTCAGCTCTCAAACCCTGCACATCGTCGCCAAGGAACTCAATGCGACGTTGAACGACGCACGTGCCTTGCTCGAGGCCTATGCGGAGCGTCCGGATCAGCGCGCATTGCTCGAAAAGTGTGCAGACCAACTGCATTCGGCGCATGGCGTGCTGCGTCTGGTTGAGGTTTACGGCGCGGCGCTGCTCGCCGAGGAGATGGAGCATGTCACCCGCTACCTGCTGAGCTCGGGCAACGACCAGAAACGGCAAGTGGATGGTCTCGATGCCTTGATGCGCGCCATGGTGCAACTGCCCACCTATCTGGAACGGGTGTTGTCGGGCGGCCGGGATCTTGCGCTGGTGCTGCTGCCGCTGCTCAACGATTTGCGCTCCGTGCGCGGCAGCCCGCTGCTCTCTGAAGGCACCCTGCTGCTGCTCAACCTGAAGTCCGATCAAAACGCGACGCCGCAAGAGCCGGGCGAGCCGTCGATTTCGGTCGCGCAGTGGGCACGCCGATTGCGGCCGCGATTTCAAATCGGGCTGCTGGGATACATTCGCGGCGAGCGCACCGTGCAGAATCTGGAGATTCTGGCCAAGGTGTCGGAAAAACTCGAACAGGTCGCGACCACGCAACCGGTGTTCCAGCTGTGGTGGGTGACCGGCGCGATTCTCGAGGCGGTGCGCGCCAATGGGCTGGAGGGCAGCGCGACACTCAAACGCTTGCTCGGCCAGGCGGACCGACAGATCAAATTGCTGTACGAACTCGGCGAAGGGCGCTATTGCGAGGATCCGCCGATCGATCTGCTGAACAACCTGCTCTACTACGTCGCCCGCGCGACGACCAGCGGCGGGCGGATTTCGGCGGTGCGCGCCTCGTTCAAGCTCGCTGAACTTCTCCCGGTCGACGATTCCATTGAGCTGGAGCGGGAGAATCTTTCGGCGCCCAGCGTCAAATTGATGCGCACGGTCGCAGCCGCCATCAAGGAAGATCTGTCCAAGGTCAAGGATGTGCTGGACATTTTCGTACGCCGCGGCGGCGGTCAAACCGATGAACTCGCTCCGCAACTCGAACTGCTGAAGAAAATCAGCGACACGCTCGGGGTGCTCGGACTTGGAGAATTGCGCCAACGCGTACAGGACGAGATTTCCGCGCTGTCGCAAATCGTCGGCGACGGCAAGACACCGGCCGAGGAAGCGCTGGTCCGGGTCGCGGGGGTGCTGTTGTCGGTGGAGGACAGCCTCGACGAACAGCTGGTACGGCTGATTTTGCCGGCGCCGGCGGGCCAGGCCGCCGCCGAACTGCCGCTCGATCAGGACCATGAATTCCGGCAGGTCAGCGAGGCGGTGCTGCGCGAATGCATCGTCAATCTGGCCCGCATCAAAGAGGCCGTCTCGGTGGCGGTGCAAAAGCCCGCCGAATTCTCCCCTCAAGGTCTCGACAATGTGCCGCAGCTGCTGCGCGGCATCACCGCCGGCTTATTGATGCTCGGCAAGGGCCGCGCGGTCGAACTGATGGATGCGATCGGTACCCAGGTGCGCAAACTCATCGAGCCCGGCGCGCCGCCGCCCGATGCAATCCGTCTCGAACGGGTGGCCGATGCAATCGTCAGCATCGAGTACTACATGGAGACGCTGCAGAACGGAAGAACCGATCCTTGGTACATGCTGGACAATGCGGAGACCTGTCTCAAGACGCTGGCCGATGAAACGCTGAGCCGCGTGCCGAATCTCAATCTCACGAGCAGCGAAGCGGCGAAGACGATGAAGCTCGATCCCTCGGAAACGATCGCCATGGAGCGCACCAAGCGCGCCCACGCGGCGACCAATCCGTTGATCGCGGTGCCGGAGCCTGAAGCGGTCGATCCGCAATTCGTCGAATTGTTCATCGAGGAAGCCAAGGAAGAAATCACCTCGGTGCAGCGCAGCTTCCCGTTGTGGGATGAAAATCCCATGGATCTGGAATCCCTGTCCATCATGCGCCGCAGCTTTCACACGCTGAAGGGCAGCGGACGCATGGTCGGCGCGCGCTCGATCGCGGAATTTGCCTGGTCGATCGAGAATCTGCTGAATCGGATCATCGACAAGACCTTGTCGCGTACACCGGGAATGATGGGGCTGTTGCGCAGTGCCGTGGCGGCGCTGCCGCCGTTGGTGGAACAGTTGGAATCCGGGCGCCCGGTGTCGCTGCCGATCGAGGCGCTGATGGCGCGCGCTTTCGCCTTCGCGGATGGACGCGACCCGGAACAGAACCGGTCCACGACGGCGCCTGAAGACCGCACCGTGTCCGATGCCAGCAGCGCAGCCACGAGCTGGGGGGGCACCTCGGTATCCGCTGCGGCTCCCCCGCCGAACATGGATGCAGCGCTGCATGAAATCTACAGCAAGGAAACCTCGAGCCATCTGGCGGAAATTCGCGAATATTTGCGCAAGCGCGCTGGTCAGCCCGCGCCCCACGAATTACCGGAGACGGTGTATCGCGCCATTCATACCCTGAGCGGCAGCTCGAAGATGGCAGAAGCGCGTCACGGCATCAGAATCACGGAGCCCTTGAATCACGTGATGCGCAAGGTGTTCGACAGCGGCAAGGGACTTTCCGACGCGGGCCTGGCGGCATTGGATCATGCGGTGCGAGCCATCGAAAACGTGGTGTCGCACATCAATGAGTCCACTGGATTCTTCTCCGAGCAGCCGCCGCTGATCTCCCGGCTGCAGAAGCTCGAGACGGAAGTCGATGCCATGATTGCCCGCGACGCGATTGAGACCAGCGCGTCGGCGATCAGGCCGGGACTCGCCGTGCCGGCTCCGGTGGAAACGGTACCGCCCGCGCCGAGCGCGCCCCCGGTGGAAGAATTCGATCACGAGATCGCGAATATCTACAGCGAGGAGGCGACCGAGCTGCTCGAAGCCGCGCAAGGCTCGCTGACTGCATGGAATCAGGACCGCAAGGACAAGCAACGAGTCGCCGAGCTGCAGCGCCAGCTGCACACGCTCAAGGGCGGCGCACGCATGGCGGGTATTTCGGCGATGGGCGACCTGAGTCACGAGCTCGAGACCTTGGTCATACAGATCGATAGCGGCTCGGTGGCCGACGATGATCGTGCCCACGCGGTCATGCAGGCCAGCCTGGATGAACTTGCGCGTATGCGCGACTTCGTGAGCAAGGGAACACTGCCCGGTGCCGCGCGCGATCTGATCAGCCAACTGCGCACCCTGGCGGGCCAAACCGCCGCAGCGATGCCGGCCGCGGCGGCGCCTTCTGTTCCGTCCGCGGCGCCGCCTGTTGCCTCGCCGGCGATCGCCTCCCGATCTGCGCCAGAGCCCCTTGCAACCGAAGCAGCGCTTCCGCCGACTCCTGTGACGCCATTCGTCAGAGCCGCGCCGGCAGCGCCTGTCCCGACTACAACGCCGGCCGCGCCCACAACGCCGGCCGCGGCTGCAGCGCAGGCTGCTGCGCCCGAACCGGCCGGTTCGGGCAACGAAGTCGTGCCTAGCCTGGAGTTGAGCAGCGCGCCCATATTGCCGGGCCGCGAGCCCGTTCCCGCCGAGCGCGCGGAAATGGCGCGAGTGGATGCGGACCTGCTCGACACCATGCTCAACAACGCCGGCGAGGTGAGTATTTTCCGCGCCCGCCTCGATCAGCAGGTCAATTCGATAGACTTCAATCTCGCAGAGCTGGCGCGCACCGTGACGCGTTTGAAAGACCAATTGCGCGGACTGGAAATCGAGACCGAGGCGCAAGTGCTGAATCGGCATCAAGACATGGAGCCGCGGCGCGACGATTTCGATCCGCTCGAACTGGACCGGTATTCAGCATTGCAGCAGTTCTCGCGTGCGCTCGCCGAGACATCCGGCGACGTGGCGAGCATTCAGGGCCTCCTCGAGACACTGACGCGCGAAGCGCAGAATCTATTGACGCAGCAGGCGCGCGTCATTACCGAGCTTCAGAATAGCCTGATGCGCACGCGCATGGTTCCGTTCCAGCGCCATGTGCAGCGATTGACCCGACTGGTGCGCCAGGCGGCCAATGACACCGGAAAACGCGCGGAACTGGCGGTGCAGGGCGCCGCCGCGGAACTGGACCGCCAGATGTTGGAGCGCATGGTCGCGCCTCTGGAGCACATGCTGCGCAACTCCGTCGTGCACGGCATCGAAGCGCCGGAACGCCGCGCCGCGCTGGGCAAGCCGGACGTGGGCCGGATCTCGATCAGCCTGGAGCGCGACGGCGCCGAGATCGTCATCGTGGTCGCGGACGACGGCGCCGGCATCAACGTCAAGCTGATCCGCGAAAAGGCCATCGCCCTGGGGTTGGCCGATGCACAAGCAAAAATCACCGATGAGGAGGCCATGCAGCTCATATTGGAGCCGGGCTTCAGCACCGCCGGCCACGTCACTCAGGCCGCGGGCCGCGGAGTCGGCATGGATGTGGTGGCCACGGAAGTCAAAAAACTCGGCGGCGGCCTGTTCATCGATTCGACCTACGGCAAGGGAACGCGGTTCACGATCCGCCTGCCCTTTACGCTGGCCATCAGCCAGGCATTGATCGTGCGGGTCGCGGAAGAGACCTACGCTCTGCCTCTGGCGACGGTGGAGGGCGTGGTGCGGTTGCCGAGGAACATCGTCACGCGGCATCTGGGCAAGGATGCACCGATGTTCGAATATGGCGGTCAGAAGTATCGCTTTCAGCACCTCGGCGCTTTCGTGGGCCTGGGGAGCGCACGTCTGCCCGAAACGGACGCATCCATGGCCGTGGTATTGATCCGCGCCGGCGAGCACTCCACTGCGCTGGTCACGGATGAACTGGTCGGCAGCCGGGAAATCGTCGTGAAATCGCTCGGGCCGCAGATCTCCGCGATTCGCGGCATCGCCGGGGCGACGATTCTGGGCGACGGACGCATCGTGCTCATCCTCGACATGGGTTCCCTGGTTCGTTCGGAGTGGCGCGCGCGTCCCACCGAGACGATCGTCTTCGATCAGCGCGATCGGCGCACTTTTGCCCTGGTGGTGGACGACTCCATCACCGTGCGGCGCGTGACGCAGCGCCTGCTCGAGCGCAACGGCATGCGGGTATTGACGGCCAAGGACGGGGTGGATGCGGTGTCGCTGCTGCAGGAACACCTGCCGGACATCATATTGCTGGATATAGAAATGCCGCGCATGGACGGCTACGAGGTCGCCGCCCACGTCCGCAATGATCCGCGGCTCAAACAGATTCCGATCGTGATGATCACCTCGCGGGTCAGCGAGAAACACCGCGCCCGCGCCATTGAGCTCGGTGTCGACGATTATCTTGGCAAGCCCTACCAAGAAAGCCAGCTGCTCGATGCCATCGAGCCGCTCGTCAACCGCCGGCGCGCGGTCGCTCGCTAATGTCAGATTTGCGCGACGAGCTGTACAGCTTGCTGGTGCCCCTGGCGGGGGAGAGATTGATCGTGCCGCGCGCCTGCGTCGCCGAGGTGATCGGCTACCAGGCGCCGGCGGAGATGACCAATGCGCCGCCGTGGTATATGGGCCTCGTGAGTTGGAGCGGCCGCAATGTACCCGTCGTATCCTTCGAAGGAGCGTTTGGCCAACCGCTGCCGAGCATCTCGACGCGAACGCGCATCGTGATTTTTCATGCCGCCGGCGGCCAGGTGAAATCAGGCTACTTCGGCATGCTGACCCAGGGGTTTCCGCAGCTGGTGCGCGTCAACGCCGATGTCGTGCGCGCCGATCCGTCGCGCAGCTTTCCGGAGCGCTCGCCCATCATCTGTCAGGTGCGCATGGTCAACGAGACGCCGTTGATCCCCGATCTGGAACGTCTAGAGCAGATGATTGCCGAGGAAACCTCGGTGATGTCGTGAGTCGGCCCGTCTTATGTTCTTACTGCGTCACGGGCAAAGCTACTTTAACCTGCATTTCACGCCCACCCGGATTGATCCAGGCATAGAAGATCCGGAGTTGACGGAGTTGGGTGTCGCCCAGGCGCACGCCGCGGCGGGCCGGTTGGCTGACGTTCCATTAACGCGAATCATCATTTCGCCCTACATGCGGGCGCTGCAGACCGCGCAGCCGTTACTCAAATTTCACCAGGCGCCGGTGGAGATCACGCATGAGGTGCGGGAGCGAGCGGCGTTCGTGTGCGATGTGGGCAGTCCGCCCGAATTGTTGGCAGCGCGGTTCCCGCATCATGAATTCAAGCATCTGCCCTCGCCGTGGTGGTCTGAACGAGTTGAACCTCTGGAGGCGACCGTCGCGAGAGCGGATGCGTTTCGGGCACTGATGGCGTCGCGGGATGATGCCAGAACCACGCTGTTGGTGAGTCACTGGGCATTCATCCTGGCGTTGACCGGGAAGTCCTTAGAGAACGG